>CAWADH010000001.1:0-504900 GCA_963780795.1 uncultured Gammaproteobacteria bacterium
GACCTACGATTCTCGTTGGTGCCGCAAAGCCCGCAAACCTGCCTGCGATCTGAGCAATTCCAATTAAGACATCATCGTCGATCATCTGACATCGCCTATCGTGGCGCCCAACTCATGCAGTTGGACGCCACGGCTACCTCGTGAGCACTACCGGCGATGGCGTCGTTGCCAATGCCGGCATTCAGTTGCCGTCAACTTTCGCAACCAAATGACGGGGCATAGACGTGGTCCTCTTCCGTGTCAACAGAGCGTACTTCGACAGCGGGACCGCAACGACATCGTCGCGATGCAACCCGACAGCCCAATTTCGATCGGAGCTCTTCTGAAACAATGTGCATTGCACAGCGACCAACCCAGCGAGCACCCCATCTAGCGGAAACCGAGAACGCAGCTCCATTGCGACGCTTCTGAAAGTGCCGAGCTGCATCAGCGTTCTTGTGCCGGCTGCATCTGATGCGGGCAGTGCATCAGTCAATTGGTCGCACTCGGCGTGCGTCATAACTTCGCGGACTACGAAGAATCCTTCCTCGCGGATCTGATCGTCGAACTCGACCATGTCGCCTAACAACAGAGTTGAGCAGCCCGCCAGACGGGCGGCAAATTTGCGCATGCAAATTTGATGACTGTCTGGTGGGTCTGCTCCAACGATGAGATGGACTCCCCCTGCCAAGGTATCGGCATCATCGTGCCACTGGAGCTAATCGGCATGGAGGAGTCCACGTCATGAATGCTACGACCATTGCTGTTGATCTATCAAAGTCTGTCTTCCAGGTGTCGATCGCTAATCGGGCGGGCCGCATCGTCGAGCGCAAACGCCTGTCGCGACAGCAGTACGAGCGCTTTCTCGCCGAGCAACCGACGGCCGAGATCGTGATGGAAGCCTGTGGCACCGCCCATCATTGGGCACGCACTGCACGTGAGCACGGCCATGATCCCTATCTGTTGCACGCTCAGTACGTGCGTCCCTATGTCCGCCGCAACAAGACCGACGCGGCCGATGCCGATGCGCTGTTACGCGCTCGCCGCGATGCTGATCTGAAGCCGGTCCCGGTCAAGTCCGTCGACCAACAGGCGCTGCAGGGGCTGCATCGCATCCGTCAGCAATGGCTGTCGCACACGCACCCAACGCATCAATCTCGCGCGAGGTCTATTGGCGGAACTCGGTATCTCGCTGCCAGCGGGTGCCGCCGGCATCGTGCGACGACTGCATGAGAGCATCGATCGCGTGCCATCTGTGTTGGTCGCTGCTCTCACACCCATCCTCAATGAGATCAGCGCGCTCGAGCAGCAGATCAAGCACCTCGATCGACAACTCAGCGCGATCGCCAAAGCCAGTCCAGATGTCCAACGGCTGATGACCATCCCCGGCGTCGGCGTGATCATCGCCACCGCCATGGTCGCCTCCGTGGCCGACATTCACAGCTTCCAACGCGCACGTCAGTTCGCTGCCTGGCTCGGTCTCACACCACGCGAATACAGTTCCGGACAGACACGTCATCTCGGTCATATCTCCAAACGCGGCGACGGCTATCTGCGCATGCTGCTCACGCATGGCGCACGTTCGGCGCTGCTGCTCGCGCATCGGCAAGCCGACCAAAGGTGAACACTCTCTGACCTCGCTGCAACGCTGGGCGCTCGACGTCGAGCGACGGACGCATCACAACAAGGCCACCATCGCGCTCGCCAACAAGATGGCTCGCATCATCTGGGTCACCTGGACACGTGCCCAAGACTACGCGGCACGCTGAGCTTGTCACGACTAACCGGTGCAACCTCCTCATGAGTCATCCGTCTCCCGGACCCGACACGAGGCCGATAACTAGTCCGAGCTCACCGCTCGATCCAACGACTGGCCCGTCGGGTGCGGATTTCATGCTGGCGCGGAGTCATGTCACTCCACTTCTGACGCCGTATAGACGAATGCAACCGGATCTCTTGAGGGGCACGCTCTCGGTTCACTCAGGACGGAGATCCACCATGAGGCGCTAACTCAGCAACAAATAGTTGACAGGGGAGTCCATAGACAATTGGTTAGGCGGCCGCTCAGCATTCAGCCTCCTCCTTGCGCGGAACGCGACGATCCGTCGAGGGGTACCAGCACGCGAAGACCGTCTAGCTCATCCACCACATGGGAGTCGGCCGGATGTTGAAGGACCACAGCGGCAATCCATGCATCTGCGTTGGCGGCGCTCGCATTCACAACTCCCCAAAGAGCCAGATACCAGACCATCGACGTGCCCGCCAGCAACCCGATGCCCGCGCAGGCCAGCAGACTGAGGCCGACCAACGGGCCCCAGGACGACGATCAAGTATTGGCGACGGGTGAACCTGTACCCTGGGGCTTTGGCATAAAACATCCCGCCTCGCGCATAGAAGCCGTAGCGTGGTCTGGCGCCGAACGCCCGCATTAGAACGCCATGCACGCTCTCGTGGAGGGCTAGCACACCAAAGATGCCGATCACAAAGACGATGCTCTCGCGACCGCCCCAAGCCAACTTGGGTGCCTTCCCAAGGTGCTGAGCCATCCAGAGGAAGCCCAGGCCGAACACCGCTGCAAGCGGCAGTGCCAGCAAGTTGATCTTGACCAGGGGTCAAGTCTCAGTTTTGCTGGAAAATCTGCGACGGGATGCGGTTGTTAGATTTGGTGCTGTTTGCTCCGTAAATTGTTCATCAAGATCGTTTCTCAGGTCGACGATCTGACGTCGCTCGAACTCGTTGATCGCGACCCGCTGCCAAGTCTGACTGGCTCGGATCAACGAGGCGTACATCAGTTTCAGAACCGCCCGTTCGCCGAATGCGTGAGGGATGACTTTCGTCCGACGACGTTCCTCGCCGAACAAGCGCTCCAACATGTTGGTCGTGCGGATCGCGCGCCGATGGGCGATAGGCAAACGCAAATGCGCGATGCACGCCTCGAAGTCGTCGAGGAAGCAACGTGTCGCCGAGGGCAGCTCGGTCTCGAAGCGTTTGACGAACTCATCGCGCGTGAGGCGGGCCAACGCCGGCGATGATGCGCGATAAGCGGCATGCGCCTGGCCCTTCACTTCAGGCCACAGTTCGGCTGGGACTTTTGCTTCGAGGTTACGAATGCGGTGCGCCAGACACCGCTGCCGCAGACTCCTCGGGAAGACTTCCTCGACGGCACGGATCGGGCCCGGTGCACCGTCCGTGGCAACGAGCACCGGATCGCGCAAGCCTCGCGACTTCAGATCCCGCAGGAACTCTTTGCACGACACCGTATCTTCCTTCGTCCCAGGTAACAGGCCGAGCAACACTTTGTTGCCTTGGCTCGTGATGCCCCAGGCGGCCAGTACGGCTTCACGCGGTTGTCCCAAGTGCAGTCGTTCGGCGATGCCATCGACGAACAGATACACCACATCGTGTTCGGACAAGTCGCGACTCGCGAACGTCTGATAGTCCTGCCAGAGGCGCTCGGTGACGAGCGACACGGCACTCTTCGACAACACACAACGGCCGGCTTCGTCGACGAACGCCGCTTCGATGTCGCGCACCGACAAGCCGCGCGAGTACATCTCGATCGCGAGCCGCTCGAGTTCTTCGCTACGACCGATAACGCCGAACGAACCGCACTCTTCCAGCCCTCCAGGCCACGTACCTGCGGTACCGCATAGTCGATCCGACCTTCGGCCGTATCGAGCTTGCCGCGGCGATAACCGTTGCGATGGCCAACCGACTCGCCGTGCTCGTAATACTTCGCGGCCGAGTTGTTCCTGCACTTCACCTTCGAGTGCTTCTTCGATGATCAACTGCGCCGCCAGCTTCACCAGATCACTGCGCTCCGCTTTGCCTTCGACTCCGGAAATCAGATCCTCGATCCGCTTCCGCGTCGTCGTCGATGCCGGTACTCTCTTCTTCACGGGATGCTCCTGTTGGTTGTGGATTCGAACGCGGCCAAACGTTCAAACCGAAGGATGCATCCCGTCCTTCATTTACAGCAAATCTAAGACTTCACCTGACCAGGCGACCAGATCCGTCACGGACTCGCCAGTACCGCGCTTCGGTGTAGGTGGCGGACGGCCTTCCTGACGGTGAGCTTGGAGTGGTCACGATGATCTCACTGTAGGGCCACCATTCGGAACCTCGATGCAATCGAGCCATTCGCCATAGAGATCTCGGCTTTTGCTATCGGCTAACATCGACATCTCCAGTGCCGCCTAACGAGGCTCCGGTCCTCGTCCGAACAGAAGTTGGCTCACCGAGAGCCTCAACCATGAGTCGCGGCCGATCGACACCGTCCTGGTGCAGGAACGAAATGTCGATATCGAGTTGCTGCAGCGCGAACGTCCCTTCTCGCTCGTCCGCAGCGTTGCCATTTGAAGCAGTCAGTAACACGCCGACCAGAAGGATCTGGCGCATGTAGTGCCGCCTAACGCCGCCGTTCAGTTGCGCGAGCGGATGGCGGCAAATTTGCGCATGCAAATTTGATGTCAGCCGATCGCGTCAACTGCAACAGCTTGTTAGACGCCGCTGCGGCGCACGAGTGAGTAGGTGTGCTCAATGCAAGCCTCATTGCGGAAGATGGCATTCTTTGACTCCATGCGCTGCAGTCCCAGTGCGATGAGCAAGTTGTTCGCACCGGTGTTGCGAGCGTCGGTGACGGCGAAGATGCGGCGCACCTGTGTTGCTGCGAAGACCATCTCAAATGCCAGCTGCACCGCTTCGCGTGCAAGCCCCTGACCTTGCCATTCTCTGCATAACGTGAAACCGATTTCGGCCTCTGAGCTGTCACCTGAGACGCACACACCGATATCTCCAATGAGTAGGTCGGACTGGCGATCGGCGATACCGAATTGAAACCACTCGCCAGCGGAGAAAGCGGGTGCCACGTTCATCTGAGTAAGGAATGCGTAAGCGTCGTCGTCGGAGGTCGGCATCCAACCTTGATACTGTCCAACGACCGGATCACGTCGATAGGCCTGGAAGCGCCTCAGATCATCACCGTGGAGCCGCCGCAGTGTAACGCGTTCGGCTGCTGCAGGGAGTGAGGCCGGACGCGACATAGCGGCGTCTAACAGCCAGCATCAGCCGCGCACCAGACAGGCGGCAAATTTGCGTATGCAAATTTGATGACTGGCTGGGGCGTCGGCTGCATGCAGTGGTTAGGCGGCACCGGCACAGGGCTGCACCTCGGACACCAGTTGGAATCTCGGACGAACAATTCCGTCGACCTCGACCAACTCTGCGAACATCGCTGACGGCCGGATCCAAAGCTCCCGTTCCCCATACATGGCTCGATACACCACGAACTCCTCGTCGGTTTCCGAGTGGCGGGCGACGCCAAGGACCTCGTACTCCTTGCCTTTGAAGTGTCGATAGCGTCCAGGTGTGAGTTTCACTTTGATAGTCCAGCCAAGTCGAGATCTTCTCTGTCCGCGCTCCGAGTCTGGGCCGTTACTCAAGGAATCGAAGTATTTCGGTACCAACGTCCACTTGATACAGCTTACGTCGTGCGACGACAGGTATGTCAGCAACGATTGGCCTTACGTTCGACAAACACCACGCCCAGAAGCCAGCCTGCCACTCGGTCGCGCCTGCTGCCTCGACTTCATGCAGTTGCCACTCATGTATCGACTCGATATCGACGAGCGCGACTGCACGTCCGTTCGGATCGACGGGTCGTTGCCTCGACAAATACACGTTGTTCTCGACTATCAGCAGGTTCCTAATCGGCAACTCTTCGACGCGCCAGGACCGAACTTCTATTGTCTTCGTCCCTAATCCAATGTTGCGCCCGTTTGGTGCAACAACCGATAACGCGAGAGTCACTCGTGCCGCCTAACAGCCAGCATCAGCCGCGCACCAGACAGGCGGCAAATTTGCATATGCAAATTTGATGACTGGCTGGGGCGTCGGCTGCATGCAGTGGTTAGGCGGCACTTCTGTAACACCAGTGCCACGGCTCAAACGAATAGCCCTGAGGGTTGTTCGCAGGATATGAAAGAAAAAAGCGAAACCCATTGGCATGTCGCGTGAGCCAATGAAATGCCTCGGACTCAGCAAAGGCGACGTCGAGCATCGGCACGAGCGGCGTTGTGAGATCTACCGCGCGTCCACTGTGATGTTCGCTGAAGCCAGGCGGAGCAGAAACGTGAAGGATCTGCTCTATCGGTTCTCCCGCCTGCAATTTGCGGCGCACGATCTCGATCTGACGCTCAACGCTACGGAAGGCGGAAACAACTGACAGCATGATCCCATCCCGACGAGCGGCAAGCTTCATGCTGCGCCACGCCACTGCCGCCTCGGGAATGAGGAAATGCTCTCGGCCATCGGTGCCGACTTCCGCGAGCTCAAGGTTCTCCGCCTCCGCGAACGTGTGCAGCCCCCGGGCAGCGATCAGCGACACGGGAATCCCCAACTCTTCAAGTGCTACAGATGGAAGCACGCCCACCTCTCGGTGACGCCTAACAGCCAGCATCAGCCGCGCACCAGACAGGCGACAAATTTGCGCATGCAAATTTGGTGACTGGCTGGGGCGTCGCTCAGAATCGTACCGACCGCCACGGTTGCGGACCACTGAGCCAAGCGAAGCGACCAATGTAAAGCACTAAGCATCCGCGGCATGCGTACCCAAGGAAAGAGGTACTTCGTTTTGAGCGATAGCGCACTGCCGCCGCGAACTGGTCCCCACGCAATCAAGCCGGAGTGTGCATACAAGTCTGATTGTAGTGACGCCGGCATCCTCGTTCTCACGAATCCAGCAAGTGCCACGTGCAGCGCGATCGCGCCAGGTGCAACTGAGAGCATGACTGCAACCAATAGCTCAGTGCTCATGCGGAGCACACCATCCATCTGTCAGCCGGAGCGAGTCGCTCACGGGTGCCGCCTAACAGCCAGCATCAGCCGCGCACCAGACAGGCGGCAAATTTGCGTATGCAAATTTGATGACTGGCTGGGGCGTCGGCTGCATGCAGTGGTTAGGCGGCGCCTGAAATTGATGCACAACAGCTCTACGAAGCAATAACCGTGGTGACACTACGCCCGACCGAAGCCGCACCGCAACCAGCCGGCACAGCAAGCCAACGGAAACTTCGGACACTGCGTTTGAACGAAGGCGCGCCTCGAACGAGGCAAGAGTTTAGAAAGAAGATACGACGCAGGGGGCGGCGGAGGGACGCGACACATAAGGCTTGCCCCAATTCGGCGAGACGCGACCCATTGGCACAGCAAGCCAACGAGAACCTCGACAGCCACACGTGGACGAAGTCGACTTCGAACTGGCGTGACAGCGAGGAACAGATTTGACGCTGCGATGGCGATCGAACCAGGAGACACTCGCGGCTTGCCCGAACGACCGTAAGCGTCCGGCGAGGGCCGTCTTGACTCAGAGTTGCTTGGTCGGATCGTCGGTCGCGTTGAGTTCGTTCGCGAGGTCGACACGCCACGGCAAGAGCTCATCGATCCGGTTGATCGGATGTTCGGCGATGCGTTCGAGCACGTGACGCAGATAGGCTTCCGGATTGAGGTCGTTGAGCTTGGCGGTGCCAAGCAACGTGTAGAGGGAAGCCGCGCGTTCACCGCCGGCATCGGAGCCGGCGAACAGATAGTTCTTGCGGCCAAGTGCGATGGCTCGCAGTGCCCGTTCGGCGGCGTTGTTGTCGATCTCGAGCCGACCGTCATCGCGATAGCGGGTGAGCGCGACCCAACGCGTCAAGGCGTAGCGGATGGCATTGGCGAGTTCGCTCTTCTTCGAGATCTGGGTCAGCGTCTGCGTGAGCCAGGCATGTAACGCGTCGAGGTGCGGACCGGCGCGCGACTGCCGTACCGCTGCCCGTTCAACTGAGGGGCGCCCGCGGATCTCGGCTTCGATCGCGTACAGCGCGCCGATCCGGGTCAGTGCTTCCTGGGCGAGCGGTGAGGTCTTGCTGAGGGTGAGGTCGTAGAACTTACGCCGCACATGCGCCCAACAGGCGACCTCGGTCAGCGGATCCTTGCCACGGTCGTACAGTCCGTTGAAGCCACTATAGCCATCCGCCTGCAACAGGCCACTGAAGTTCGCCAAGTGCGCACACGGTCGTTCGCCTTTGCGGTCCGGCGAGTAACGGAACAGCACCGCCGGGGGTTCCTCGCTGCCGGCGGGTCGATCGTCGCGCACATAGGTCCACAGCCGTCCGGTCTTGGTCGAGCCTCGACCGGGACTGAGCACCGGTACCGGCGTGTCATCGGCGTGCAACTTCTGCGCAGCCAAGCACATGGCGACCGATCGCCTCGATCAGCGGATCGAGCAATGCACTGACGCCGCCGACCCAGTCGGCCAACGTCGACCGGTCGAGGTCGATGCCTTCCCGCGCGAAGATCGCGCTCTGCCGATACAGCGGCAGGTGATCGGCATACTTGGAGACGATCACGTGGGCGAGTAATCCGGGACCGGCCAGACCGCGAGCGATCGGCCGTGACGGCGCCGGCTGTTGCACGATGGTCTGACACTGACCACAGCGCAGCTTCGGCCGTACGTGGCGGATCACTTTGAACCGCTCCGGGATGTACTCCAGCACCTCGCTGATATCTTCTCCGAGTCGATCAAGCTCACCGCCACAGCTCGGACACTCACAGGCCGGTGTATGCACCTGATCTTCACGCGGCAGATGATCCGGCAACGGCTTGCGTACCGGCTGTTGTTTTACGCGTGCTGTCGGCGGTACGGACGCCGGCGGAACGATCAGCTCGGCGGCACCGGTCTCGAGTTCTTCGAGCGTCAGCTCGAGCTGCGCGATCTGGCTATCGAGTTGTTCCGAGGAGCGACCGAACTGTTGTCGTCGCAGCTTGGCGATCTGCAACTTCAGGTGTTCGATCAACAGATCGCGGCTCTGGAGCTTCACGTGGGCCGCGTCCAGTGCCGCGCGACTCTCGATGACGAGTCGCTTCAGGTGTTCGGGATCATCGGGTAGTTCGGCAGGCTGCGGCACCCATGCATTGTACTAATGTCATCAAGTCAATGCACGCAAATATCAATCAAAACACAGGGTTTTTGTGTACTGAGGTGAGGTAATCACACCGCCAGCATCGGTCGTTCGAAGCTGCGTGCCGGATGCCGCCAGTCGATGCCTTCCAGCAACATCGACAGTTGCGCCGCGGACAGCGAGATACGACCGGCGGTTGCCTGCGGCCAGACGAACCGACCGCGCTCCAGACGCTTCGCGTACAGACACAAGCCGTCACCATCCCACCACAGCACTTTGATGCGATCACCGCGCCGGCCGCGGAACACAAACAACTGACCCGAGAACGGATCTTCCGCGAGTTGCGTCTGCACCAACCCCGCCAGTCCGTCGAAGCCGTTGCGCATGTCGGTCGCACCGGCCGCCAGCCACACCTTGACCCCGGCCGGCAACGCGATCATCGGTTCTGCTGCGCCAAAGACGCCAGCACCATGTTCAGCACTGCGGGCTCGACCGATCCATGCACTCTGACGCGAACACCACTGGGCCACTCGATCTCGAGATGGTGGTGAGCTGCGGCAGTATCGGTCGGCACCGCGCGCGTGCGCGTCTTCGTGACTGCCGTCGGCGAACTGCCGGTGGCGACGATCGTCGGCGTCGTCACCTCGACCGGCAGCAGCTTCGCCGCCGGTTCTCGGCTCGCTTCGAGCAAACCTCGCTGGTGCAACCGCCGCCAACCGAACAGCAGGTTCGCGTTCACGTCGTACTTGCGTGCGATCGCCGCCACCGACGCGCCGCGCACCATCGTCTCTTCGACGATCCGACGCTTCTCCGCAACCGTACGCATCCGCCGCCGCTCAACCGTTCCGTCTCCCGCAACCATCGCTTGTCCCTACGTGTCCATCTGAGTTCCAAGTGGACACGTAGACCGTGTCCGCTTCCTGAACACGCATCATCAACAAGCGTCAGCAATCAGACGAGACGGTGGTCACCGGACGCTTACGATCTGAACGACATCCATGAGCCATGTCATGGCGATCCACAGCGCACACGTGTCGGCAATAGCAGGGTCGCAGACGATGAAGCGTCGAATGAGACCGGAGACTCCTGTCAGCAACTCGCCCGGTTCAGCGGACTCTGGCCAAGGCTCTATGTCGTCGAACGAGATGCCACGCGAGTCCGCAGTATTCGCATTTCTTCGCGACTTGACGGCACCATCAAGTGCCCCGACTCGGATTCCCAGTCGTTTCGCTTCTTCGATGCGGACACGCTCATAGTGGATCGGATTCAAGCCCGCTAATCTGGCAGCCGCTCTTTCGATCGTCTCGGTGCTTTCGGCAAGACTTGGTGTCTGCGCTGGTCCAGAGATGGGAAAGGGCGTTCTCGGCAATGCAAAGATTTCCTGGCGAGTCGCATTCGGATTGCGTTCCAACCAATCGACGACATCGCCTTTGACAGGCAATTCGAGCGCATCGACGTCGACCATGTAGGTCGTACACCCCAGATTGATGAGCTGCTCGTTGACATCGAGTGCGTATCGCCCCCCAGCCTCGTCGTTGTCCGGCCATATGGTTACGGTCCTGCCGCGCAACGGGTTCCAATCGGTTCGACCGGCTGAATCTGCGCCACCGCTCGTAGTTGCGAGTATTCCCAGCTCCGCGAGGTGGTCGGCACACCATTCGCCTTCGCAAATGAACACCGGATCGTCGGGTCGTGCGGCAAGGTGGTGGAGTCGATAGAGGGGTTTGCCGATTTGGTACACCGGTTCACCGAGTACGAACCCGTCGCGGGCGCGCTTCATGGGACGGATCCATTTCTCGCCGGTCGTCGGATGCTTCGCTCGGATACGCCAGTGCAGGGGCGAACCGTTCGAGTCGGTGTAACAGTGGAGCGCCTGCAGTTTGTAACCGTCTCTCATCGCGCCCGCTGCCAGCCGTCGCGCAGCTTCTTCCGGCGTTTCGGTCACAACGTCCGTTCGCATGCACCGAGGACTTTCGCCGCTTCGATGAAACTCAAGCCGTGTCGCTGCATGTGGAAGGCAAGAACGTCGCCGCCGTGTGCGCCGCAAACCATGCAGCGGAAGGAACCGGTGTCGAGACGAATGCGAAGCGATGGCCGGGAGTCGTTGTGGAAGGGGCAGAGGACCGATTTCCAAGGACCAGCACCCACTGGCGTCAGTCCCTGTTCCTCGAAGTACTGGGACGGATTCAGGAAGGCAATCTCGTCGAAATCCGGATTGCTGCGGCGTGGTGTTTGTGCGAGCCATGTCAGGCTGCCCCACGATGGACGGCGAGTTGATCAGGCGACGTGTCGTCGTCTTCATCGAGCGACATTGGATTCTTCAATGCAAACTGGTCGCAGATCGTGTGCAGGTTGCGACGTGCGGCGACCAAGTTTCGGACTAGCTCGCGGATCTGATCTTCGTTCTGCCCAGCGATCCTCGCTGCAACGATTGCTTGAGTTTCGTGGCGTGGCCAACCCGAACTGCGCTCCGAGATTTTGACCGGCGGAGTGAAGAGCCCATCGGTAATCTTTTTGTAATGCGTAGATCGTCCGTCGCCGGTGCGCCTCAGCGTTTCGGGTAGCCGATCAAGAACAAGTGGAAGGCCCAAAGTATTTCTCCAATTGCGTCCATTCGTGACGAATTGAACACAGTTGGAGGGATTCAGGCCCGTGTGGCAGACGCCCGCTTTTTTGGGCGTCCGCGGCTACTTGACTTCGAACTCGAAGTTGCTTTTTTCAGGATATCGCGCCACGTCGGCACGCTCCGTACCAGCCCCATGTCCTCCGCGATTGCCATCAGAATCTCGACCGCTTTCGACACTTTTGCGGAATCCGCATCAATGGTCGCGGGACCAATTTCGTATCGTCGAAGAACCGCCAACATGTCGACCGTCAAGCCAATTAGTGCGTCGCGCCCCTTTTGATATGGTCTCTTTGCTTGGGGCACCCTGCTGATCCGTGTGCCGGCGAGTTTGATTGCACCGATTAATTCGGTGAAGTCTTAGATTTGCTGTAAATGAAGGACGGGATGCATCCTTCGGTTTGAACGTTTGGCGGCGTTCGAATCGAGCAACAAAAGGAGCATCCCGTGAAGAAGAGAGTACCGGCATCGACGATGACGCGAAAGCGGATCGAAGATCTGATCTCAGGAGTCGAGGGTAAAGCAGAGCGCAGTGATCTGGTGAAGTTGGCGGCGCAGTTGATCATTGAAGAAGCACTCGAAGGCGAAGTGCAGGAGCAGCTCGGCCGCGAGTATTACGCGCGTGGCGAAGCGGTGGGTCATCGCAACGGCTATCGAACCGGCAAGCTCGATACGGCGGAAGGTCGCATTGACTATGCGGTACCGCAGGTGCGTGGATTAGAAGGCTGGCGAAGTGCGGTGCGGTCGGCATTGTCCGGTCGCAGCGAAGAACTCGAGCGGCTCGCGATCGAGATGTACTCGCGTGGTTTGTCGGTGCGCGACATCGAGGCAGCGTTCGTCGACCAAGCCGGCCGCTGTGTACTGTCGAAGAGCGCAGTGTCGATCGTGACGGAACGACTGTGGGAGGACTATCAGATCTTCGCCAGCCGGGATTTGTCTGAGTACGACGTGGTGTACCTGTTCATCGACGGCATCGCCGAACGACTGCATCTGGGACAACCGCGTGAGGCAGTGTTGGCGGCCTGGGGCATCACGAGCCAGGGCAACAAGGTATTGCTCGGCCTGCTGCCGGGGACGAAGGAAGATACGGTGTCGTGCAAAGAGTTCCTGCACGATCTGAAGTCGAGAGGCTTACACGATCCGGTGCTCGCCGTCACGGACGGTGCACCGGGACTGATCCGCGCGGTCGAAGAAGTGTTCCCCAGGAGTCTGCGACAACGTTGCCTTGCGCACCGTATTCGTAACCTCGAAACGAAGGTACCCGCCGAACTCTGGCCCGAGGTGAAGGGCCGGGCACATGCCGCGTATCGTGCCTCGTCGCCGGCGCTGGCTCGATTGACGCGCGATGAGTTCGTCAAACGCTTCGAGGTTGAACTACCGTCGGCCACGCGGTGCTTCCTCGACGACTTCGAAGCGTGCATTGCACATTTGCGTTTGCCGATTGCGCATCGGCGGGCGATCCGGACCACGAACCTGTTGGAGCGCTTGTTCGGCGAAGAGCGTCGTCGCACCAAGGTCATCCCGCATGCGTTCGGCGAACGCGCTGTTCTAAAACTCATGTACGCATCGCTGATCCGAGCCAGTCAGACGTGGCAACGGGTCTCAATCAACGAGTTCGAACGGCGTCAGATCGCCGACCTGAGAAACGAACTCGACGAGACATTCAAGGAACAAACGGCATCCAATCTAACAACCGCATCCCGTCGCAGATTTTCCAGCAAAAATGAGACTTGACCATTAATTCTTGGATGGTGTCGGCGCATCCCAGCGGATCTGCGTCGAACCCCAGCAGGTTGTCCAAGTCTCGCGACAGCTTCCGAAGCTTCTTATGAGCGCCTTCAAGACTCTTGAGTAGATCGGCTTGCTCGGCGCGAAGCTCCTGTTTCGTGCTGTGGAATTGCTCCAAGAACAGTTTGGACCTGTGGGGACGCGCCGCACTCAGTACACTGTTCACGAATTGGTCTGCGGGGTGACCAAATGTGGGGTCGGCTTCAGCGCTTTGATAAGGGTAGTAGCTGCGGAGGCTTTCACGCAGTTTGTCCGAGAAGTCAGGAAACCAACTCTCCGGCACCGGTGCCTTTGTACGGAGCTTTGGTCGTTGGCATTTCTTGCGCCCCTTTGCTCCAGGTTGGTAGCTTCGGCGCGATTGATGCTTTAGCGCCGAATCGCAACGACCTTGGATTGCTTGTCCGATTTCAGGGCGTCCAGATAGTCCGCCCACTTCTGCATCATCGCCCGACGCTCGGCGAGGCGCTCAGCGCGGTTGTACGCGGCCCTGACCTTGTTGCGTTCGCTGTGTGCAAGTTGCAGCTCAATGATGTCCGGCGGAAAACCAAGCTCGTTGAGGCGCGTCGACGCGAGCGTGCGGAATCCGTGCGTGGTCTGCTGATCCTTGGTGTACCCGAGACGGCGCAATGCTGCGTTCAAGGTGTTGTCACTGATCGGACGCGCCGTCGAGTCGCAGCGATGGAAACAGCAGGCGACCGGCACCTGTGTGGGCGTGCAGCTCGGTGAGGATCGCGACGGCCTGTTTCGACAAGGGGACGATATGTGGTGCGCCCATCTTCATGCGTCCGCCGGGTATACGCCACTCGGCTGCGTCCAAGTCGAACTCGGACCACTCAGCGCCCCTGAGTTCACCTGGTCTAACGAACACCAGCGGCGCGAGTTCGAGGGCGGCCGCCACGGTCGCTTGTCCCTGATAGCCGGAGATCGCGCGCAGCAACTCGCCGACGCGCTTCGGGTCGGTGATCGCGGCGAAATTCCGTCCTTTCGCTGGAGCAAGTGCGCCTTGCAGATCACCAGCGACATCGCGGTCGGCTCGACCAGTTGCCACCGCGTATCGAAACACTCGGCCGCAAACTGAGCGCACACGATGAGCCGTCTCGTGGGTTCCTTTCGCTTCGATACGGCGGAGCATCCGCAACAGGTCCGCCGCAGAGGATGCCCCGATCGGATGCTTGCCAATGTACGGGAACACGTAGGTTTTCAGTCGGTGCTCCAGTTGAGCGACCGTACCGGGCCTCAGCAGAGCGTTGATGACGCAGCCATTCGCGAGCGACGGCCTCGAACGTATCCGCGTCTGCCGACTTCTCTGCCCTCCGCTGAGCGCTTGGATCGAGATTGGCGGCCAGCAGTTCGCGCGCATCGTCGCGCTTCGTTCGCGCTAGCTTCAGCTTCGTATCTGGAAACGTGCCCATAGAGAGCAGCTTTTCTCGTCCACCAAACGTGTACTTGAAGCGCCAGTACTTCGTTCCGTCTGGGTTGACCAGTATGTACAGCCCCCTATCGTCGGCGCGCTTGTAGGGCTTCCCAAGCGGTTTTAGAGCACGTAGCGTCTTGTCCGTCAGCACCGATATACCCCTCGGGGCAGCTGTTACCCCTGACGCTACCCCTGCTGCGCGTAGGCTGTCAACGGACGGCTTGGGACGCTCTGGGCTGAAAATTGCCAGTGTTTGCGTGGGGTTTAAGGGGATCGATTCAGGACGTTGCGGGACGTTCTGGAATGCTCAAATGGAGGCTGGGAACGGAATCGAACCGATGTAACGCGAGTTGCAGTCGCGGGCATGACCACTCTGCCACCCAGCCTTGAAATGAGCGGCGCATTCTACTCGATCGTATGCGCGCCCGGAACCGCGCGGTCAGTCGCCATCGAGACCGGCGCGGAGCGTCGGCCATGCGGCGCGCAGGTACATCACCATCGAAACCAACGTCATGATGGCGGCGAGGTAGATCAGACCGTAGCCGAGCATCACCAGACGCTGGTCAGAACCGGGAGGGAACGCGAGCAGCGTCAGGATGGCCGCGATCTGCACGCCGGTCTTGAGTTTGCCGAGAGCGCTCACGGCAACGATGCCGCGGCGATTCATTTCTGCCATCCATTCGCGCAGCGCAGAGACCACGATTTCGCGGCCGACGATCACGAGGCCCGGGAGCGTCAACCACAAACTCGCGCGGTCGCCTACCATCATTACGATGGCGCTCACCACAACGAGTTTGTCGGCCACCGGGTCGAGAAAGGCGCCGAAGCGGGTGGTCTGCTTCAGACGCCGCGCAAGGTAGCCATCGAGCCAGTCTGTGAGGGCCGCCAACCCGAAGACAGCGGCAGCCGCGAGATCCGTCCATGCGCCGTGCCACACGTACACCACCACGAATACGGGAATCAGCGCCATGCGCAGGACGGTGATGAGAATCGGCGTATTCATGCGCAGACAGACGGGGAACGGAAGGCCATTCTAACTGGCTTGCATCATTCGACGTGCAACGTTGCGTAGATCTCCTCTGCAAGCCGGCGGCTGACGCCCGGCACTTTGGCGATCTCTTCGCGGCTTGCGCCACGCAGCGCCGCAACGCTTCCGAAATGGCGCAGCAGTTCGCGGCGTCGCTTCGGACCCACGCCGGCGATGCCATCGAGTTCGGACTGTCTGCGCGCTTTGCCGCGCCGCGTGCGATGACCCGTAATGGCGAACCGGTGCGCCTCATCGCGGATGTGCTGCAGCAGATGCATGGCGCCACTGGTCGGCGGAATCGGTACCTCACCGTGGTCGCCGAGGTAGATCGTCTCGAGTCCGGGTTTCCGGGTAGTACCTTTTGCAATGCCGAGTATCTGCACGCCTTCTACCTGGAGATCGGCGAGCACGGCCCGCGCCTGATTCAGCTGGCCCGGGCCGCCGTCGATGACGAGGAGATCCGGCAGCACACCATCGCCCGACTTCAGCCGCTCGTAGCGGCGTCGCAGCGCCTGATTCATCGCGCCGTAATCGTCACCGGCCGCGACGCCCTCGATGTTGAAGCGGCGGTAGTCCGACTTCAGCGGGCCGTTGCTGTCGAATACCACGCACGACGCGACGGTCGCCTCGCCGCTGGAGTGACTGATGTCGAAGCACTCGAGTCGCTCGGGCAGATCTTCGAGACCCAACGCTTCCTGCAGATCGACGAAGCGCGCCAGCACGTTCTGCTTGTCGGCAAGATACGAATCGAGCGACAGCTTTGCGTTCTGTTGCGCCATGTCGAGCCAACGTGCCCGCTGGCTGCGTACGCCCGACGTGATCTCGACGCGATGACCCGCCTGTTCGCGTAAGGCATCTTCGAGCAACTCCGCATCGTCGATCGGGTGACTGAGCACGATTGCTTTCGGAATCTCGCGCTCGCCGCCGCCGAAGTAATACTGCGCGAGGAATGCATCCAGCATCTCGGCACCTTCGACCGCGAGTTCGTTGCGCGGGAACCACGTGCGATGACCCAGCAGTCGGCCGCCGCGAATGAACATGCCTTGCACGCACGCCGCACCGGACGCGAGTGCCACTGCAAACACGTCGACGTCGCCGCTGGCTGCGTGCACATACTGCTGCTCCTGGATCTTGCGCAGCTGCGTGATCTGATCGCGATACTTCGCCGCGCGTTCGAACTCGAGCTTTTCGGCCGCCTGCTCCATGGCGGTTTTGAACTCCTCCAGAATCGCATCGTTGCGACCGTCGAGGAACATCACCGCATGGCGCACGTCGTCGGCATAGCTCTCCGGCGGCACGAGTTGCACACATGGCGCGCTGCAGCGACCGATCTGATGCTGAAGACACGGCCGCGACCGGTTCTTGAAGTAGCTGTCTTCGCATTGCCGCAGCTGGAACAGACGCTGCAGGATGTTGATGCTCTCACGCACGGCGCTCGCGCTGGGAAACGGTCCGAAGTAGCGCCCGGTTTTTCGTTTTGCGCCGCGATGAAACGCGAGACGCGGATACACATGATCGGTCAGATAGATGTACGGATACGACTTGTCGTCACGCAAGACGATGTTGTAAGGCGGGCGCAGCTTCTTGATCAGACTCTGCTCGAGGAGCAACGCCTCGGTCTCGCTCGCCGTCAGCGTAATTTCGATGTCATGTATGCGCGCGACCAGGGCCATCGTCTTGGTGCTGAGGCCCGACGCGCGAAAGTAACTGGTGACGCGGCTCTTCAGGTTGCGCGCTTTGCCGACGTAAAGCACCGCGCCGGCGACATCCAGCATCTGATAGACGCCCGGCTTCTGCGGCAGACGCTTCAGAAACGGTTCGGCTTCGAACGGAACTCCCGGGTCGCGCATTCGGCGACCCTAGACACCGATCAGTTCATCGTCAAGCGAGCATCCGTTCCGCCTCCACGCCGACCGGTTCGCATGCCTGCGGTGCGGGCGAAGACCGGTTGCCCTCGATGACGCCATGACGCACGGCGAGCAATGCGAGTTCGACGTCGCTCGTCACGTTCAGCTTTTCGAAGATCCGGTAGCGATAGCTGTTCACGGTCTTCGGGCTGAGGTGCAGATCGCGAGAGATCTGCTGCACTTTCCTGCAACCGACCACCATCAGCGTGATCTGCATTTCGCGATTGGAGAGTTGATCGAACGGACACTCCGGAACCGTGTCGAACGACCGCAACGCAACCTGCTGGGCAACGTCGTCGGACATGTGCCGTTGACCGAGAAATACCCGCCGGATCGCGTGTTCCAGGTCCGCGGCGTTTGCGCCTTTGGTGATATAGCCCGCTGCGCCCGCCTTCATGGCTTGCGCCGGATACGGATCGGTATCGCACGCGGTGACGATCAGCACGCGGATACCGGCGTCGATCCGTTGCAGTCGCCGCGTTGCCTCCAGTCCACCGATACCCGGCATGCGCAGGTCCATCAGAATGACGTTCGGCTTGGTTTCGCGCACCAACCCCAACGCGCGCTCACCGGAATCTGCTTCCCCGACGATCACGATCCCTTTTGCCTCGGTGAGCATGCGCGTAAGACCGATCCGCACGAGTCGGTGGTCGTCGACGATCAACACTCGGATCATTTGCTCTCCCCCAAGTTGAGTTGTTGGTCCTGCTTTACTTCCTTGATCAGCAGGTGGAGAGTCAAATTATGCTCGGCTCCTTCGCGCGACAAGCGAGCCTCGTGGGTTCCCACAGACTTCCACGAGACGTCCATTTTGCGATATCGCTCTGATATCACGCGTTCCACCTGCCGCGATACCGCGGCGGCAGCAACGCGATGTCACGGTGATATCACTCGCCGGTGAATGCCTGCAGGCCCGTCTGCGCCCTACCGAGAATGAGCGCATGGATGTCGTGCGTGCCTTCGTATGTGTTCACGGTTTCGAGATTCATCACGTGGCGGATCACGTGGAACTCGTCCGAAATCCCGTTGCCGCCGTGCATGTCGCGCGACATTCGGGCGACGTCTAGCGCCTTTCCGCAGTTGTTGCGCTTGATCATCGAGATGACCTCGACCGGCAAGCGTTCCTCGTCGAGCAATCGTCCTGCGCGCAGACAGGCTTGAAGCCCGAGCGTGATCTCGGTCTGCATGTCGGCGAGTTTCTTCTGGATCAGCTGGTTGGCCGCGAGCGGGCGGCCGAACTGCTTGCGTTCGAGCGTGTAGGTTCGCGCCGCATGCCAGCAGAACTCTGCGGCACCCATCGCGCCCCATGCGATCCCATAGCGCGCGCGATTCAGACACCCGAATGGACCGGCCAGACCCTTTGCATTCGGCAACAATGCATCTGCAGGAACATGCACGTTGTCGAGCACGATCTCGCCCGTGACCGACGCGCGCAGGCTCATCTTGCCTTCGATCTTCGGCGTGCTGAATCCGCGCATGCCACGCTCCACCACAAAGCCTCGGATCACGCCGTCGAGCTTCGCCCACACCACCGCCAGGTCGGCGATCGGCGAGTTCGTAATCCACATCTTCGCGCCGTTCAGCACATAACCATCGCCGACGCGTTCGGCGCGCGTGATCATGCTGCCGGGATCGGACCCGTGATCCGGCTCCGTTAGTCCGAAGCATCCGACCCACTCGCCCGTTGCGAGTTTTGGCAAATACTTCTCACGCTGCGCTTCGGAACCGTATTCGTGGATCGGGTGCATCACCAGCGACGATTGAACGCTCATCGCCGATCGATATCCGGAATCGACCCGCTCCACTTCGCGTGCCATCAAGCCGTAGCTCACGTAGTTGACTTCGGAGCAGCCGTATTTTGCCGGAAGCGTTGCGCCGAGCATGCCGAGCGCGCCGAGCTCGTTCATGATTTCGCGATCGAAGCGTTCTTGCCGGTTCGCACTCACCACGCGCGGCATCAGTCTGTCTTGTGCGTAGTTTCGCGCGGTGTCGCGCACCATGCGCTCGTCGCTGGAGAGCTGCTCTTCGAGCAGTAGCGGATCGTCCCAGACAAATCCGGCGCGGTCTTTGCTCACGTGATTTCCTCGTTCTGGCGGGTCGCATTCGGGCAGAAGGCTAATGCACACCCCGATGGCCCGCAACGTTGGATCGTGCGCAACCTTCTGACTAGACTGCCCGCCCCGACCGGAGACGCCGATGGCATTGGATCAGACGACGCTCGACGCCTTGCTCGACACGGTGTGCAAGTTCGTCCGTGAGCGGCTGGTGCCGCTCGAAGCGCAGGTCGCCCGCGAGGACAGGATTCCGGACGCGATCGTGGCCGAAATGCGCGAGTTGGGTTTGTTCGGGATGACGATTCCAGAAGAGTTCGGTGGCCTCGGACTGAACACGTCCGAAGAGTGCCAGGTAGTGATGGAACTGGGACGCACCTCGCCCGCGTTCCGATCGGTGATCGGCACCAACAACGGCATCGGGTCGCAAGGACTCGTGATGGACGGCACCGCGGCGCAGAAGGCGCACTATCTGCCCAAGATGGCGAGCGGCGAGATCATCGGTTCGTTCGCGCTGACCGAACCGGAGGCGGGTTCGGACGCGGGTTCGTTGAGAACCGTCGCGGGAGCGCGCGATGGCGGCTATGTCATAGACGGCACCAAGCGCTTCATCACGAACGCGCCACAGGCTCAACTATTCACCGTGTTCGCGCGCACCGATGCGAACACGCGCGACGCGAGAGGCGTGTCGGCGTTCCTTGTAGACGCAGGCGCCAACGGAATCACTCTGGGGCCGAAGAACCGGAAGATGGGTCAGCAAGGCGCGCACGTCTGCGATGTGATTTTCGAAAACTGTTGGGTACCGGAATCCTCTCTGCTTGGCGGGCCTGCAAACCTGAACAAGGGGTTCCTCACGGCGATGAAGACGCTCGACCGCGGTCGCTTGCACATCAGCGCGCTGGCCGTGGGTTGCGCGGAACGGTTGATCGCGGACAGTTTGAACTACGCGCTCGAACGAAAGCAGTTCGGCGACGCAATCGCGCAGTTCCAGCTGATTCAGGCGATGCTTGCCGACAGTCGCACTGAGGCGTATGCGGCGCGCTGCATGGTGCTCGACGCGGCCAAACGCCGCGATGCGGGCGAGCCGGTCACCATGCTCGCTTCCTGCTGCAAGCTCTTCGCCAGTGAAATGGTCGGCCGCGTCGCCGACCGGGCAGTGCAGATATTCGGCGGCGCCGGGTACATGGAGGAATACGGAATCGAGCGCTTCTATCGCGACGTTCGCTTGTTCCGTATCTACGAAGGCACCAGTCAGATCCAGCAGACGCTCATCGCGCGGAACATGATCCGCGACGCGGGCGGTTGAGCGTCAAACCTCGAGGTTCGGCAGGAACACCGAAAATGCCGTGCCGCGACCCGCCGCCGTGCGCACGTCGATGGCGCCTTCGAGTTCCGTTACGAGCCGCGCGGTGATGTGCAGACCGAGCCCCGCATGATCGCCGCCTTTGCTCGAGGTTTTCGGTTCATACAGGCGTTCCAGAACATTGGCAGGCAACCCCGGCCCTTCGTCGCGCACGCTGAACTCGACGCCACCGCGACCCGCCCGATAGACGCCGCTGAAGGTGGCGACGTGCAGCGCGCCGCCTTCGGCCATCGCTTCGATAGCGTTACGAACCAGGTTCGTCATCACCTGAATGATTCGGTCGCGATCGGAGACTACCGGCACGCCCCCTTCGAAGAGCGTTAGCGTGACGTCGACGCCAGCCGACTCTGCCCGGCCGCGGCTGAGCTCGATGACGTTGCGCGCGATGTCGTTGAGGTCGACACGCTGAACGCGGACGTCGGGTTTCTCCGCGCTGGTTACCGACAACGGCGGGAACTCGACGACGCGCTTGAAGATTGCGGCCGTGCGCCGGATCTCTGCCGCGATCAACCGCAGTTGTTCGTGCGTCTCCGGATAGTCCTTGAGCCGCAGCTCGAGAATGTGCAGGTAGTTGTGAATGATGCTGAGCGGGTTGTTCGCCTCGTGAACGATCTCGCGCAAGCGCTTCTCGTGGCTCGACTGATAATCGCGCAGCAACCGGAGCCGTCGTTCGTCGTCGCGCTGTAACGCGCCGAGCCAGCGACCGAGTTCGATGGCATAACCATTCATCGCGAGCACCGCTTCAGCGGGATCTTCGTCGCTCAGACGGAACGCCAACACGCCGACTTGCGACTCGCCGTCGCTGAGAGGCGCGACGTACATTCGATCCGTGTTCAGGCGACGCAGGATCTGCCGATCGACAACCGTGGCGCTGGCGTCTTCTTCGACCGACACCGCGCGCTGCTCGCGCCACACGCGTGCGATGCTGCTGGTCGACTGCATCGGAATCTTCAACGCGGCGAGATCATCGTCGCCGACAGCCACCAGCGTGTCACCGCTACGGAAGAAGCAACGCGGTACGTGTCTGAATAGAGCGCGCGTGACGAGCGCGGCGAGTTCATGAAGCGACTTGTCGTCGACCTGCTGCGCCAGCACGTTCGAGAACGCCGCGAGCTGCGCCTGTACCCAGAGCGCTTCGAGCCAACTGTCGTCGACGTCGTCGGACACGCCGGCGCCTTCAATCAGAGCAACGCAACGACGCTCGCTGGCGTCGAGAACCCGGTCGAACGCGGGGCCGTCCAGACCGAACAGCAGCGCGGCAACACGCGCGGCCGCACCCGAGCTGTGATGTTCAAGAGATTCGGCGACCGCGAACGCGCGCAACAACGGGTGTGCATCGACCAGCAAGTCCGGCGCAACGCCGCGGAACGCGCTCAGTTCCGCCATCAGTTCGTCGCCCGAGACCTGCACGCCCGAACTGGCCAGCAGCGTTCGCAGACGTGCGCCATCCGGGTACGGATAGCCGACTTCTCGAACGAGCGATTCGGCAACGCACGATGCAAGCAACACACCGCGCCACTGATCGAAGCCGAGACGTGCCGCATTGCCCAATGGCACCACCGACCATATTTGGGCGCGTGCCATGGCCGCGAGCGAGTCCGGAGCGAGGTGATGCATCGCGCGGGTGATGGCTTCGGGTTCGACGCGGGTTCCGAGACTCGTCACCCAACGATTCAACAAGTCCGCGTCGGTGGAGATCAGCCGAAAAAGCGCTGCAGTGTCGACAACAGGTGTCGATACCACTTGCTGGTATCGATGCAGAACCGCGTCTGGCGTCACCCCGTGTGTCTCCTCGTCCCCCACCGCCGCCAATCTGCGCGCCGCTTGTTATTTGTTAGCGCGGCGCGCGCTTCATCCGGGAGCCGATCTCGAAGATTGCGACTCCCTGCGCACAACTCGGCCCTGGATGGGTCAGTCACTCGACCCTAACGAGTCTCCCGGAATGGCGGCAGTGTATCGCAGCCCGTTTTTAAAGCGCTGGAGACCTTTGTAATTGCTAGTCGCGCGGGATGATCGACCGACGAGTGTATGTCGATCTTCGGATTGCGGTGAAGGTGTTTACAAGTCGACGCCGCGCACCCGATTGATCTCGTTACGTAACGAGACCACAGCGGTGCGCGCAGCTGCCTCGAAGTCGGAACCCCGCGACGCATACAGAACGCTGCGTGACGCGTTGACGACGAGACCCGACTTTTTGGAATTCATACCGGCGAGGACGGCGGCTTCGACGTCGCCGCCTTGAACACCGATCCCGGGAACGAGCAACGACATCTCGCCTACTACATCGCGAACGAGCCGCAGTTCTCCCGGGTACGTCGCGCCTACCACGAGCATCACGTTGCCGTTGGCGTTCCATTCGGCTGCGGCACGAGCGACGCGAAGGAATGCCGGATCGTGGTCAGGGTGGTTCTGCAGCCAGGCGTTCTCCGGATTGCTGGTACGGCAGAGAATGAAAACCCCTCTGTCGGCCCGTTTGAGAAACGGCCGCAAGCTTTCCGGTCCGAGGTACGGATTCACGGTGACTGCATCGGCGCGGTACCGATCGAAGACTTCGACCGCGTATCGCTCCGCGGTGGCGCCGACGTCGCCACGTTTTGCATCCAGGATGACCGGCACCGAGGGATACCGTGAATGGATGTAGTCGATCAGCGCTGCCAGCTCGCGCTCCGCGCCCAGCGCGCCGAAATGTGCCGCCTGCGGTTTGAACGCGCTGACCAGGTCGGCCGTTGCGTCGACGATCCGCCGACAGAATGCGAGAGCGCCGTCGGTCCCCTCGAACCCGGACGGCATCATGTCCGGGAGCGGGTCCAGGCCGACGCAAACCAGCGATGAGTTGTTTTTCTCACAAGTTCTGAGTTGCTCGACGAAAGAAGCTCGGAGCATGATGACCGCGGCGCGATTGAAGCGCCGCGAGTATATAGGTGGTGGTGCTAAATTTCGTCACTTGCCACCGAATATCGACCAGGAAGCCGGGTGAAATTCAGTTTGAGTTGTTTCGATAAATCCTTTACATGCCATTGAATTATAGAATGTTATCTCTACCGCGCGCGAGCTGGCACGATTCTGGCTCTCTGGTGAGCAGTGCAATCAGATTCGAATAGACACCATGAGAGACACGAACGTGATTGAGCTGAACAGCGCCCGCGACCGGTTGCGCAACCGCCCCTCGCGCAATCGCGACGACAAGCGGATGCATGCCCGGATCGAGAGCGATGATCGCCTGTTCGTACAGGTCGTGCTCTCGGCGGCGGATCCGGACCTCGTTGGCACCACTGTATCCTGTACGGCGATCAACCTGTCGGTCGGCGGTATCCAGTTCCGCACCGACGCAGTGATCCCGACCGGCGCGCTGCTCGACCTGTGGGTCGACATCCGCAGCCGCCCGGGCAAGTTCTTCCTCGCGGGCGAAGTGCGCTGGACCCGTCCGGCGAACGATCCCGACGAAAACGGCCGCGACGGCTGGATCATCGGCGTACAGCTGAAGTCCGGCGCGGCGACCGACATCATGGACTGGCGCGAGCACCACGCTCAGGCGAGCGCACGCTAATCCGTTAGAACGCAAGGGCTCATCCTGCGCCGATCGGTGGAGCGGCATCAGACCGGTTCTGTGACCCGCGTCTCCGTCGAACTCCCACCCGCATCCCGCCCCTTCGAGCGACTCGATGCTGTAATGCACGCATAGATGTGGGAGACACAGGCAGTGACGCAGTCCTCAAAAGTGGTGCCGTTGAAGGCACCTGACCACGCTGCCGGACGCAGCAACCACACTCTACCGCCGATTCTCCATTCGGTGCGGCAGACCGCGCGCCGTGCGCTCAGCGGTCTGCTGACGACACTCTTCAACAATGCCGACGACGTGCTGTTCGAGATGGCGGACCGGTCGCGCAACGACGCCGATCAGCACATGTACTTCGACTCGATGCGCGAAATTCGTGTGCAGCGCAAACGTATCACGACCGAGTTCGGTCAGCGCATGTACGCGAGCTTCGATGCGTTGTACGAACCGACTCAGGCCGAGGAGGAAATTCCGGATTTCGAGACCGCGGTCGACAGCATGTCGCTGGTGAAGAACGACGATCTCGAGATTGCGGTGGCTGTGGCCGGCATCGTTTCGAAGGTGACCAGCCAATTTTCGTTGCCGGTGATGCAGCTGACGCGCCGGATCGATTCGCTGTGCCCGAACCGGACCGTCACCGAGCGGATGAATCCGTTGGGACCGCACCAGTTGGGCGCGGCGTTCGTCGGCGCAACGGACTGCATCGAGATCGACATCAGAGTGCGCATCGTTCTGCTGAAGCTGTTCGAACGATTCGTCATGGAACATCTCGGCCAGACGTACGAAGACGCCAACCGGTTGCTCGCCGAAGCAGGTGTGCTGCCCGATCTGCGCAACGTGATGAAGCGCGAGGCAAGCACGCACGCGCATCCGGCGGCGCGACCGCCGGCTGCCGCGGGAACGCACAGTGCGCAGCACGCCGGTCAGGGCGGCGCAGGTGGTCACGCGGGTCGCGGCGGACACGGTACTTCCGGACACGGCGGTGGCACCTCGGCACTGCAGGGTGGCGGTTTCGGCGGCGCACCGGGTGTTCCGGGCGGCAGCGGCGACAGCGACTTCACCGTGTTGCAGCAACTGCTGGCGGCGCAACCCGGTCACGGTGGCGGCCAGGCGGGCAGTTATTCTGGGTCGGGAGCAATCGGCGGCGGTCAGTATGCGGGTCCGGTTGGCCCGATCATCACGACGCCGGAACTGATGAGCGTGTTGTCGGCCGTTCAAAGCGCTGCCAGCGCCGAACCGATCGACATCGACCGTGTCCCGGTCGCAATCGATCTGCGGCAGTTGGTGCTCGCGCGCGCGCCGGACATCACGGGTGGTCCAGCGGGTTCGATGGGCCGCACGGACGAAGACACGGTCAACCTCGTCGGCATGCTGTTCGACTACATCCTCAACGATCGCAACCTCGCCATCCCGATGAAGGCGCTGATCGGTCGGCTGCAGATCCCGATGTTGAAGGTTGCGATTCTCGACAAGACATTCTTCAACCGCACCAGCCATCCGGCACGCCAGCTATTGAACGAACTGTCGAGCGCAGGCATCGGCTGGAGCGGCAGCGCCGAACTGAAGCGCGACGCGCTGTACAACAAGATCGAGTCGGTCGTGCTGCGTGTGCTGAACAACTTCAGCGACGACCCGGAAATCTTCGGCACCCTCGTCACCGAGCTCCGCAATTTCGTGCAGCAGGACCATCACCGCGTTCAGATCGTCGAACAGCGCGTGAAGGAAGTGGAAGCCGGCCGAGCAAAGACCACCTCAGCGAAGCTGACGGTAGAGCGGCTGGTGAACCAGAAGGCCAGCGGACTGCGACTGCCGCCGGAAATCGGGCACTTCATCAGCGACACGTGGAGTCGCGTGCTCGTGTATCTCTGCGTGCGCCACGGCGATGAAGGCGGCGAATGGGCCGACGCAGTGCAGACCTTCGACGACCTGCTGTGGAGCGTACAGCCGCTCGACGCGCTCGCCGACATTGAAGAGCGCGATCGCGCCCGCCCGCGCTTGTTAGACCGAGTCGAACAAGGCATGGAGATGCTCGGCCTCAGCGGGCCTGAGATCGAAGAGACGCTAACCGCTCTGCTAGATCGCCTCACCGACATTTCGAATTCGGATCGTGCGTTCCTCGAGGACGATCGTCCGCATGCGGGGGCGCCCGAACTGCCGGTAATGGAAGAGATCGTGCTGACGGGCCCGGGCGAAGTCGAACCGGCAGAGACGATCGAGCCGGAACCGGAGATGGTGCGCGAGATCAACCGGCTGACCGAAGGCGTCTGGGTCGAAGTGACGCACGACGACGGACAGAAGATGCGTTGCAAGCTGGCTGCAATCGTTCAGCCCGGCAGCAAGTACATCTTCGTCAACCGCCGCGGTATGAAGGTTGCAGAGCGTTCGCGCATGGCGCTCGCGGTCGAGCTGAAGCGCAAGTCGATCACGATCCTCGACGAATCACAGGTGTTCGATCGTGCGCTCGAAGCGGTGATCGGCAACCTGCGCCAGTTGCACCGCCAGCCGACCTGATCCGAGCAACCCTTGTTGGCGCGTCAGGCGCGCAGCTGTCGACGCCAATCGGGATCGTTCAGCAGGCGTTCCACGGTCGATACGATCGTTTGAGTCTGCACGTCGATCTCCAGATTCACGCGGTCGCCAACTACCACCCGCCCGAGCGTCGTTCGTTCGATCGTCTCCGGGATCAGGCTGACGGAGATCCGTCCGCGCTCGCGGTCGATCGCCGCGATCGTGAGGCTGGCGCCATCGAGCGCGACGAACCCTTTGTGGAACAGGAACGCGAGCCACTGTCGCGGCACGTCGAACCAGATCGTGCGTTCGCCCGGTCCCGTGTCGATCTGCGCCACCGTGACGACGTCAGCGACGTGACCGGACAGTACGTGTCCGCCGATTTCGTCACCGAACTTGAGAGAACGCTCGACGTTCACCAAGTCGCCGGCCGCCAGCTTGCCGAGGTTGGATCGGTCGACGGATTCTCGAATGACATCGAATCCGACGCGCCCGTTTTCGATGAACGTTGCGGTCAGGCACGTCCCGTTCACCGCCACCGATGCACCCGTCTGCAGATCGCCCGCCAGACCGTCGAGTTGCAGCTGCAAATGGCGTAGCCCCGGTTCGTCCGTGATGGCTGCAACGCGACAAAGGCCCTGCACGATGCCGGTGAACACGTGTGTTCCCTCAGCCGACGTTCTTCGCGAAGAATTCGAGGCTGCGGCTGAGCGCCAGTTTCGCCGCGGCGGCGTCGTAGCTCGCCCGATGGTCGCAGTTGAAGCCGTGGTCCGCCGCATACACATTGACGGTAACGCCGGGGTGCGCCTTGCGGACCTTGTCCACGTCGCTCAGCGGAATGTGTGCATCTTTCTCGCCGAAGTGCATCATCACCGGACAGCGCGGCTTGCGGTCGAGCTGGCTCGCAACTCCGCCGCCGTAATACGACACGACAGCGCTCACGCCGTTCAGTTCGCAGGCCGCGAGCCAAGCCATCAGGCCGCCGAAGCAGTAGCCGACCACACCCACTTTGCCGAAACGTTTCGCGTCGTCGATCGCCGCCTGCAGATCCTGCAGCGTCTGATCCATCTTCAGTTTGCCTCGCGCGATT
The DNA here is from genome assembly GCA_963780795.1 of uncultured Gammaproteobacteria bacterium. Lineage (GTDB taxonomy): Bacteria > Pseudomonadota > Gammaproteobacteria > Pseudomonadales > Azotimanducaceae > DATJGR01. The sequence continues at coordinate 28,246 of CAWADH010000001.1, forward strand.
TCCACGCCGCGGGTCATGTCCTTCGGCTCGTAGCCAAGCTCCACGTTGCGCTCGACGCGATCGAAGATCTGCGGCGCGATCGCGGCGTATCCCGCGGCCGCGTATCCGTCCGCCACGTTACGGATGTGTGAATTGACGCCGAAGATCTCCTGAATCACCACGATGCCCCCTCGTGGCTTCGAACTCGGCATCGCTTCGTACGCACCGAGGGCGAAGCCGTCGATTGCGCGCAACTGTTTGGTCTGCCCCATGCTCTCCTCCGCCTTACAGTGAATGGGAAGAGAGCCTATACAGTGGTCACGGATGCGTCCATGGGGCTCGCGCGCGTCAGTCGGTGTCATAAATCCATAACTTTCGCCAACGACACTGCCCGCTTCGGGCTGACCCCGTTGGAGAGTCGATTCTGAGTCGATCACCTGTGAGAATAAGAACCGCACAGCCTGGAACGACGGTGAACGACGGACGTATACAATGACAACGCAAACCGTCTTGCTGGTGGAGGACGAACCCGAAATCCGCGAAATGCTGACGTTTGCGTTGAACCGGGCGGGCTTCAACACGCTCGGCGCCGGTAGTGCGGAGGAAGCGCTCCAGTTGCTGGATGGTCCGATGCCTGCCGTCGCAGTCATCGATTGGATGTTGCCCGGCGCCAGCGGGATCGACCTGGCGCGCCGTTTGCGTCGCGACGAACTGTTCGCCGATCTGCCGATGATCATGCTCACCGCCCGCGGTGAAGAAGCAGACAAACTGAAGGGCTTCGACTCCGGCGTCGATGACTACCTGACGAAGCCGTTTTCGCCGCGCGAGCTGATCGCGCGAATCCGCGCATTGCAGCGGCGTTCCGGCGGCGCGGTGGACGGTCGACTCAGCATCGGGCCGCTGACGGTAGATCTGAAGAGCCACCGTCTGATGTACGGTGAAACGCCGATTCACCTCGGCCCCACGGAGTTCAGATTGCTGACGTTTCTCATGCAGCACCCCGACCGCGCATTCGATCGCGCGCAGCTGCTCGATCGTGTCTGGGGGCGTTCGGTATACGTGGAAGAACGCACGGTCGACGTGCACGTGCTGCGCCTTCGACGCGCCCTGAAGCCATTCCGTCTCGATGCATTGGTGGAGACCGTGCGCGGCGTCGGCTATCGGCTCGCGCCCGCGGCGTTCGATTCGCTGGCGTGATTCCCGGCCTCAAAGGCGAACTGATCCGGACCGGTGTCGTGACGGGCGCGGTGCTCGTGGTTGGCGCCGCGACCGGCTTCTGGGCCACGTCGGTCATCGTCGGCTTGATCTTCTGGATCACGCCGCACGTGCGCGAATTCGCGCGGATGCGCCAGTGGTCGCGACACCCGATGCGGCGGCCGGACAACACGGTGGAGCTGTGGCAGGAGCCCACGGTGCGGGTGTTCCGTTCGCTGCGTCTTCTGCGCACGCGGATCCGGCGCCTGACCACTCGCCTGCGCTATGTGCGGTCGGCGACGGAAGCACTACCCGACAGTGCGGTACTCATTAAGCGCAACGGTGAGATCGACATGTTCAACCTGGCTGCGCAAACGCTGCTTGGGCTGTCCGCGCGCGACGTCGGCCAGAACTTCGTGTCGTTGGTGCGCAATCCCGAGATCGCGGCGCTGGTGAACGGGCAGGCTGCGGAGGGTCTGGTGGAAATCACTGCAACGCATTCCGACCTGCAGCTCGAGGTGCGCAGGATCGACATCGACGAAACCCGGATGCTGATTCTGGCGCGCGACGTTTCGCAGCTGAATCGGCTGCTGAGCATGCGGCAGGACTTCGTCGCCAACGTTTCGCATGAGCTGCGCACGCCGTTGACCGTGATCCTCGGATATCTAGAGTCGCTCGACGACGAGTCCCTGGATCAGGAACAACTGCGCGCGCTGGTCGCGCGCCTCGGCCCCCCGGCAAAGCGCATGAAAGTGCTGGTGGACGACCTGTTGCTGCTGACGCGCCTCGAGTCGAGTCCGAAACCGTCCCAAACGGATGTCGATATGGTGGCCGTTGCACCGATGCTCGAGTCGATCGTCGCCGAAGCGCGACAGATATCCGACGGGCAGCACCGGATTACGCTCGAAGCCGATGCGTCCTTGCGGCTGCGCGGCAGCGAGTTCGAGTTGCACAGTGCGTTCTCCAATCTGGTCGGCAATGCCGTTCGCTACAGTCCGGATGGCGGCGACATTCACGTGCGCTGGTTCGCGACCGACGCCGGTCCGCGCTTCGAAGTGGAAGATCAGGGCATGGGAATCCCGGCGCAGCATCTCGCGCGAATCACCGAGCGTTTCTATCGCGTCGATCTGTCGGGGTCGCGCGCGCGAGGCGGCACCGGACTCGGACTCGCGATCGTGAAGCACGTCCTGAAACGTCACGACGCGACGCTCGGCGTCCAGAGCGAGTTGAACAAGGGCAGCTTGTTCTACTGCGTTTTTCCCCAGAATTCGGTTACGGCGACGTGACAGACATCGAGGTTCGTGAGCGCGGTCTGTAATAGGTTTGAATATCTGTTCGACGGCTGGTCAAGCTAGTAGAGTTCAGCGAGGCAATGGAGATGCATCAATTGAGTCGGCACATCTCGGAACAGTACGACGCAGAGTTGGAGATCGTCCGACGTCGCCTGATGGAAATGGGCGGCATGGTCGAGCAGCAGCTGCGCGACGCAATCAAGGCGATCTCGACCTACGACGCGGAACTCGCGGCCAAGGTGTCGGCTCGCGATCACGAGGTAAACCGCTTCGAGGTAACACTCGACGAGCAGTGCATCCATATCATCGCCCGCCGCCAGCCGACCGCTACCGATCTGCGTCTGCTCGTAACGGTGATGAAGTCGAGCACCGACCTCGAACGCATCGGCGACGAGGCCAACCGCATTGCCAAGATGGCACGCGAGCTGTCGAGCCTGGACTACCAGAAGAACCTCTACGGCGAAACTGCCCGCCTCGGGCAGCTGTCCACCACGATGGTGTCGCGCGCGCTCGATGCTCTGGCGCGCCTCGATACGAAAGAGGCGCTCGACCTGATCGCCGCCGACAAGCAGGTAGATGAAGAGTATCGCGCCGTGATCCAGCTGTTGGCGAACTCGATGACCGAGAACCCCGATGCGGTCGAACGCGACCTGCATCTGATCTGGGTGGCTCGCTCACTCGAGAGAATCGGCGACCACGCGAAGAACATCTCCGAGTACGTCCTTTACCTGGTCGAAGGGAAAGACATCCGGCATCTGCCGAAAGGCACGTTCGGAACGCTGAAGCCCGACGCGTAAGGCGCTAACGACGCCCCAACGGCGCGGTCTGCAGATGCATACCGCCGTCCAGTATCAGGGTTTCGCCGGTCACCACATCGGCGCCGGCGACGAAGTACAGAATCGCTTCGGCTACGGTGTCGGGCGTCGTCGTCAAACGCAGCGGCGTAGTGTCCTCCAGGAACTTCTTCGTTCGCTCGTAGTTCTCCGCGCCCATACCGTTCTTGAGCCACTCGCCCTGAATGAATCCCGGGCAAACCGCGTTCACCCGAATCTCCGGACCTAATGCCCGCGCCAGCGACAGCGTCATTGTCACCATTGCACCTTTCGATGCCGCATAAGCGATCGAACTGCCCACGCCCATCACTGCAGCGATCGACGCCACATTGACGATGCTGCCGCGCCCGCCGCGCTTCATGGCCGGCTGCACCGCGCGCGTCATCTGGAATGCGCCGACGGTGTTGACCGAATAGATGTCCAGGAAGTCCTGCTTGCTGAGCCCCTCGAGATCGTTGTGTGCGCAGAACTTGGTGGTACCTGCGTTGTTGACCAATGCGTCGATGCGCCCCCACTTCTCGTCGGCGGATGCAGCAAGGCGACGGCAGTCGGCGTCGTTCGCAACGTCACCGCGCACCACGAGCGTCTCGACGCCATAGGCGCGACATGCTGCTTCCGTTTCGCGCGCACCGGCTTCGCTCTTCGAATAATTGATGACCACGTTGCAGCCGCGCTCGGCCAATTGACGCGCACAGGCGGCGCCGACGCCCGAAGACGACCCTGTGACGATTGCGACTCCGCCTTGAATGTCCACGATCACCTCCCCGCCTGCGTCCAATTGGACCGGTCCGATTAATCCTCTACCATGTCTCGATTCCGCGACGTGAGCACGCCATGAAGAACCTCTGGTTCCATCTGATGCCTTACAAGGATCTTCCCGACGACTTTCGCGAAACGCACCCGTCGGTTTGGGTCGACATCGATTCGCGTCTGCTCGACGGTGCGCGCGTTCACGAACACTATCACGAGTATCTGGACGAACTCGAATACGCGGGCGAAGTCGGCTTCGACGGCGTGTGCTGCAACGAACATCATCAGAACGGCTACGGACTGATGCCGTCGCCGAATCTCATTGCGGCCTCGCTGACGCGTCGAACAAACGCACCGATGATCTGCGTGATGGGCAACTCGCTCGCGCTGTACAACCCGCCGACGCGTGTGGCCGAAGAGTTCGCGATGCTCGACTGCATGTCGGGCGGTCGACTCATCGCAGGATTCCCGGTCGGTACGCCGATGGACACCGTGTTCGCTTACGGGCAGAACCCGAGCAAGTTGCGCGATCGATATCTCGAAGCGCACGACATCGTGATGAAGGCGTGGACCACGCCGGAGACGTTCTCGTTCAACGGCCGCTACAACCAGTTGCGATACGTCAATGTGTGGCCACGGCCGGTGCAGAAGCCGCACCCGCCGGTATGGATTCCGGGTGGCGGTTCGGTCGAGACGTGGCAGTGGTGCGCCGAAATGGACTACGTGTACTGCTACCTGTCGTACTTCGGCTACAAGGCCGGCGAAGCCACGATGAAAGGGTTCTGGGAAGAGATGCGCCGGCTGGGTAAAGACCGCAACCCGTATCGCGCCGGTTTCCTGCAGTTCGTCGGCGTGGCGGAAACGCGCGAAGAGGCTTATCGGTTATACAAAGCGCCGGCCGAATATTTTTACGGCCGTTGCCTGCACGTCGATCCCCGCTTCGCGTCGCCGCCCGGTTATCAAAGCGAGGCGACGATTCGGGCTCGCGTTCAATCGCAGGTTGCGCAAGCCGCCGCACAAGCGCGCGCGGCTGCGGCGGCCGGTGCTTCGGCCCGCACCTGGGACGACATCGTGGACGCGGGCTACGTGATCATCGGCAGCCCCGACGAAGTCGCCGAGAAACTGCGCGAAGTATGCGTCAACCTGAACGTCGGTCATCTGATGTTGCTGCTGCAGTTCGGCAACATGGAATCCGAACTCGTCCGCTACAACACCAAGCTGTATGCCGAACGGGTGCTGCCGCAGTTGCGCGACCTCTTCGACGATCAGTACGAAGACCGCTGGTGGCCGAAGCCGTTGCCGACGCGCGCCGTTCCGCGAGCGGTGGCTTGATGGCGCAGGTCAAGTCGTCGTCGGTCACCGTCGCAGGCCATCCATGTCGCGTGCTCGAAGCCGGCGCAGGTTCGCCGGTCGTGTATCTCGCCGGAATCGGCGGGCTGCCGAAGTGGTCGCCGTTTCTGGATGCACTGTCGACCACGCACCGCGTGATCGCGCCGTCGCTTCCCGGATTTCCGGGCGCACCGGACTTCCGCCATCTCGACGACTATTACGAGTGGGTGGTGGCAGCGCTCGAACTGCTCGAAGCGTTGGGTGCCGCGCCGGTCGATCTCGTCGCGAGTTCCGTGGCCGCGCCGCTTGCAGCCGAAGTGGCCGGCATCGCGCCCGAGCGCGTGCGCCGTCTCGTGCTGATAGCGCCGTTCGGCATGTACGACGACGCCGATCCGACTACGGACATCTGGGCGCAACGGCCAGGTCCCGACGTGCTGCCCGCGCTGCTCTGCAACGCGCCCGAGAACTGGACGCGTCTATGGGAAATGCCCGCCGGTGAGGACGCGGTCGAATGGGGAATTCATCTGACGCGTGCAATGGAAGCCGCCGCGCGTTTCCTGTTTCCGATGGGGAACACCGGCGTCGCGAAACGACTGCATCGCGTGCGCCAGCCGACGCTGCTCGTGAACGGCGCCAACGATCGGGTCATTCCGGCATCGTATCAACAACGCTTCGCAGCGCGCCTTGGCGGGCCCGTTGTAACGCGCACGGTCGCTGCCGCCGGTCATCTCGTGGATTTCGACCAACCCGCGGACCTGGCACGGCAGATCAACGCGTTCCTGGTCGACCAGCGATACTGAAACAGAGGACGACATGGCGTTTGCACCCTTCGATCTGACGGGCAAGGTTGCGCTGATTACCGGCGGCAACAGCGGCATCGGCCTCGGCATGGCCGAAGGCATCGCACAGGCGGGCGGCGACGTCTGCATCTGGGGAACGAATCGTGAAAAGAACGAGGCCTCCGTGGAACGCCTCGCCGGATACGGGACGCGCGTGTCGGCGCACATCTGCGACGTTGCGGATGGAGACGCCGTTGCATCCGCCTTCGCCGCTACGCTGGAAACGCACGGGCGTGTCGACGGGTGTTTCGCCAACGCGGGTATCGGGGGGCGCGGCCAGGCGTTCGACCAGATGCCGTTCGACGAATGGCGTCGCGTGATGTCGGTGAACCTCGACGGCACGTATCACACATTCCGGCACGCTGCGCTCCACATGCGCGAGCGCGGTCAAGCGGGCGATCTGGGCGGGCGTCTCGTGGCAACCGCCAGCCTCGCGGCCATTTCGGGGCAGGCGCGCGGCGAACACTACGCTGCAACCAAAGGCGCGCTCGTGTCGATGATCAAGGCGCTCGCGGTCGAATACGCGCGCTATGGTGTGACCGCGCACACGATACTGCCTGGCTGGATCGAAACGGCGATGACGGCGCCCTCGTTCGGCTATGGCAAGTTCGTCGACAACGTGATGAAGCGGATTCCGGCGCGCCGTTGGGGACGGCCGGAAGACTTCGCGGCAATCGCCGTGTACATCATGAGCGACGCGAGCGCGTACCACACCGCCGATACGTTCCTGATCGACGGCGGCTACTACAGCTTTTAGTACGAGGCGAATTCGATGATTCAAGCGGTGCTGTGGGACTTCGGCGGCGTGCTCACGACGAGTCCGTTCGACGCGTTCAACCGGTTCGAGACGGAAAACGGTATTCCGAAGGACTTCATACGCGGCATCAACGCGACGAACCCGGAACACAACGCGTGGGCGAGGCTCGAATCGAGCGCGATTTCGCTCGCCCAATTCGATGCCGAGTTCGAGGCGGAAAGCCGCGCCGCGGGCCATCCCATTCGCGGTCAGTCGGTCATCGAACTGCTGTCCGGCGATTTGCGCCCGCGCATGGTGCAGGTGCTGACCACCTGCAAACAGCGCTTTAAAGTGGCCTGCCTCACGAACAACGTGAAGGCGGGTGAAGGTCCCGGTATGGCGCGAACGAGCGAACGCGCGAGCCAGATGCAACGGGTGATGGAACTCTTCGACCTGGTGCTCGAATCGAGCAAGGAAGGCATCCGCAAGCCGAACCCGGCGTTCTATCTGCGCGCGTGCGAGCGGCTGCGCATCAAACCGAATCAGGCGGTGTTTCTCGACGACCTCGGAATCAACCTGAAGCCCGCCAAGGAACTGGGTATGACCACCATCAAGGTGTCGTCCGAGGATCAGGCGATCGCCGAACTTTCCGACGTGCTGCGGATCGACTTCAAGTTCTAACAAGCTGACGCAGTCGCGCCGCCGCGTCTTCCGGCGTCAGGTCGCGCTGCGCTTCCGCCAGCATTTCGAAGCCGACCATGAATTTGCGCACCGCCGAGCGCAGCAACGGCGGATACACGTGTGCATGCAACTGCCAATGCGGCCCGTGGTCGCGACCGCGCCCGTGCCATCCCATCGAGTACGGGAACGACACGTCGAACAGCCGGTCGTAGGCCGGCAGCAGCTGCGCGAGCAGTCGCGCGAGTTCGGCGCTGTCGTGTGAATCGAGGTCTTCGAAACCGCGGCGGTGCTCGAGTGGCAGCACCAGCGTTTCGAATGGCCATGCGGCCCAGTAGGGAACGACGGCGATCCAGCGCTTGGTCTGCGCAACGATGCGCGCGCCGAGCGACAGTTCGCGACGGGCATAGTCGAGCAGCATGATCGACGCCGGCACACCGGCGGTCGACGCATACGCGCGTTGCGCCTCGTCTTCCCGCGCTGCCAGCGTCGGCACCGTCGAGGTGGCCCACGCCTGCCCGTGCGGATGCGGGCTCGAACAGCCCATCAACGCGCCCTTGTTCTCGAAGATCTGCACCCACGCGTACTCGTCGCGCAAGTGCGCCGACTCGGCGCGCCAGAGGTCGACGACGCCAGCGAGTTCGCGAGTGGACAGCGATGCGAGCGTCGCGTCGTGGTGCTCCGAATAACACAGCACCCGACACCGTCCGGTAATGGATTCGGCCCTCAGCAGCGGCTCGTTTCCATCGAAGTGATGCACGACCGCATCGAGCGCCGGGAAGTCGTTGTCGAATGCGAACGCGCCGCGGTAGTCGGGGTTGACGATGCCGCTGGTTCGCGCGTTGCGCGGACAGAGATAGCAGTCGGGTTGCCAACGGTTCGACGCCGGCGCCGCTGCCTTTTCTTCACTGCCTTGCCACGGTCTGTTCGCGCGACCGGGCGAAACGATCACCCAGTCGCCGGTCAATGGATTGTGGCGCCGTTCAGCCATCGATGGATCTCACGCCACCGAGCGATTCGGCAACGAACGCGCGTGGCGCACTTCCGAATCTCTGCCGGTACGTCGCAGATGCAGCGCTCAGCACCGCGTCGACATGCACCGCATCGACCAACGCGACGACACTGCCGCCGAATCCGGCACCGGTCATGCGCGCGCCATAGCAGCCGGGTTGGCTCTGGAGCGCTTCCGCGAGCGCGTCGAGCTCCGGGCAGCTCACTTCGTAGTCGTCGCGCAAGGACGCGTGGCTTTGCGACAGTGCACGGCCGAGCACCGGCCAGTCGCGCGCTTCGAGCGCCGCCGCTGCCCGTGCAACGCGTGCCGCCTCGCCCACGACGTGGCGCGCGCGGCGCTGCACCACCGGATCGAGAATGCGTGTGTAACGCGATTCGAAGTCGCCAATGCCTAGGGTCGCGAGCAGCCGATGCGCAACGCCCAGCGATCCTGCAGCCGCGCGCGTCTCCGCGAACCGGGCGTTGTACGCCGAATCGACCAGCCGGCGCGCCCGCCCCGTATCGACGACGACGAACCGCACCGCGGCGTCGTTCAGCGCGATCGAGCGATGACCATGATCGGAACAGTCGAACAACAGCGCCGCGCCCGGTTGCGCGAGCGCAATCACAGCCTGATCCATCAGGCCGCATTGCACACCGACGAACTCGTGTTCGACCCGCTGGGCCGCGAGCGCGAGTTGCAGCGGCGCGAGCGGTCGATCGGCCGCGTACGACAGCGCATAGATCAAACCCACGGTCAGCGACGCCGAACTCGACAACCCGCTGCCCGGAATGTCGCCTCCGACCAGGATATCGGCGCCGGCAATGCGCGCGCCTTCACGCTCGAGCATGCTGATGGCGCCGTCCACGAAGCGACCCCACGAGCCGTGTGGCAACGCGGTGCGTGCACCGCGCCGTAACTCGATCGGCTCGGCATCGTTCATGCTCGCAGCTCGAATCAGACCGGTGTCGGTCAGCCGCACCGCTATGGACGTGCCGAACTGGATCGGCATCGGCAGCACCGGGCCGCCGCAGTAGTCGATGTGATCGCCGATCAGGTTGACGCGCCCGGGCGCCCAGAACAGTTGCGGCGCGCCGTCGAACCGAGCACGGAACTCGCGCGACCAGTCGGTCATTGGTGTGCGGCGAGAAACGACCGCACCGCCGCCGCATTCGGAATGGCTTGCGCGGCGCCCGACGCACACACTGCGAGAGCCCCGGCGGCGCTCGCGCGGAGCAGGCGGTCCCGCACCGGTATGTTCTCGAACCAGGCGGCCATCAGATGGCCGATGAACGCATCGCCCGCACCGGTTTCGTCGACCGCCGTCACTTCGAACGCCGGTAGCCAGATGCGTTCGTGGGCGCGGCCGTAGAGCACGCCGTGCGCGCCCAGCGTCACCACGACGTGCTGATTCGGCCGTTCGCGCGTGAGCCGCTCCAGCGCGCGGTGCGGATCGGTCTCGTGTACCAGCGCCGCCGCTTCGAGTTCGTTCAACAGCAGCAGTTCGACCGCGTCGATGCCGTAGGTGCGTTCGCGCCCGTCGACCGGCGCAATGTTGAGGGCAACGCGGACTTCCGCGCGTCTCGCTTCGGCGAGCACCTCGTCGATGTCGTTGATCTCGTTCTGCATCAGAAGCCAACCGTCGCGGCCGACGCGTGCGATGGCGCGCGCAACGTCGTCGGGCTGGATGTGATGATTCGCGCCGGCCACGATGACGATGGCGTTTTCACCGTGCGCGCCCACCTGAATCATCGCGTGGCCGGTCGGGTGCGATTCGCAACTGCGCACGCCGCCGACATCGACGCCCGCGTCCCTCAGCAGATCTGTCAGCCACGTTCCATCGACACCGACACGCCCGAAGTGCGCCACGCGCGCACCGGCACGCGCTGCCGCGAGCGATTGATTCAGTCCCTTCCCGCCGGCGTGACGAACCGGACCCGTTCCGAGCAATGTTTCGCCGGTGCGCACGATCGACGGCACCGAGTACACGTAGTCGATGCAGAACGAGCCGAGATTGACCAGCTCAGACATGGCCGGCCAATCGGGGTTTCGGCGCGAGCCTGCGGTTGCTGAATGCAGGCAGCCATTGCGCGTGGGCCGCAAGCAGCTCGGCCGTCATTTCCCTGATCTCGTCGAGCGTTCCAACGGCCGCGGTGAGGGGATCGAGTGCCATCGCCTGGAACACGACCTCCGGATCGGATTCGAGCGCGGCTTTCACGGCCAGGCGCTGCACGTTGATCTGCGTCAGGTTGATGGCCGCCAGATGCGCGGGAATGTCACCTATCGCTTGTGCGCTGATGCCGTCTGCATCGACCGAGCACGGGACTTCGACGCACACGCCGTCTGGCAGATTGGCGACGTTGCCTTCGTTCATGACGTTGCCGTAGATCTTCACCGGTTCGCCGCCGGCGAGCGCGCTGACGATCTGGCTGCCGTATTCGTTGCTGCGTTCGAGCGATACCGGCTCCGTTCCGTCCGCCATCTTCTCCATGACGTCGCGCCAGTCGGGACGGTTGTAGAGTTCCTTGATGAAACCGGAACCACCGTTCCAGCTGCCGCCTGGACAATACGCTTCGATGAGGTCGGGACGTTTGCGGAACCAGGCCGAGTACTCCGAGTTGTGCCCGCTCGCTTCGGTCACCGGGTAGCCGAAGTGTTTGACGTATTCCATCCGCGACGTGTCTTTGCGCCACAGCCGGGGTTCGACCGCGAGGTCGCGGATCGCCGGCAGCAGATCGCGGCCGCGGTGGTCGAAGCGAAAGATCCACGCCTGATGGTTCAATCCGGCGCACTCGAACTCCACTTCTTCGAGCGGCACCTTCAGCCGGTATGCCCATTGTGCGGTGGTGTGCTGAACGGAATGACACAGTCCCACCAGACGTATCCCCGGCACCGCCTCGTTCATGCCCCAGCACAGCATCGCCATCGGATTGGTGTAGTTCAGCACCCAGGCGTCCGGGCAATACTTCATCACGTCGCGGCCAATTTCCAACAACGGTGGAAGGGTGCGCAGGCAGCGCATGATGCCGCCGGGCGTCAACGTGTCGCCGATCGCCTGATCCACGCCGTAACGCTTCGGTATGTCGATTTCCCGCTCGATCGCTTCGTAGCCGCCGACCAACACGCTGATGATCACGTAGTCGGCGCCGTCGAGCGCCTCGGCTCGGTTCTGATGCGTCGAATACGTTGCCTGCGAGTAGCCGCCGTCGCGGCAGATGCGTTCGACGATCCGGCCGGCGTACGCGAGACGCTCGCTGTCGACGTCGACCAACGCGAAGTGCGCGTCGCGCAGATGCGGGTAGGAGAGAATGTCGGCAGTCAGCCGGCTGGAGAACACCAGGCTGCCCGCACCGATGATTGCTATACGCGCCACGCCGCCCCCTTGCACGTGCCTCGAATGATCCCTAACGAGCCTACTCAGCCGCCCTCGATGCGATGCAGGAAATACACTTCCGAATTTGGTCCGACCGGATCGAGAAACGGATCGTGAATGATGTCGCCGTCGATCGCGACCGCCACTTTGCCGATCAGCACCTTGGATATTCCCGGATAGAGTTGCTCGAGCTTCGCCACCAGGTCGCGGAAGCTCTCGGCGCGAACCTCGAGCTCCCTGACACCGGCGGTGAGTTGCATCAGGTGATCCGGGAAGAACACCTTGGCCACGGCCGCGTTCGCCTCAGGCCTTCGCAGCCTCCAGTGCGGCGAGAATCCGCGGCGGCGACAATGGCAGATCGGGTATCCGAATTCCGGTTGCCGCGCGTACGGCGTTCGCCACCGCTGCAAGCGGCGCCACGATCGGCACTTCGCCCACCCCGCGCACGCCATACGGATGGCTCGGATTGGCCACTTCGATGATCTGCGTGTCGATCATCGGCAGGTCCGACGCGACCGGCATGCGGTAGTCGAGGAAACCGGCGTTCTGCATGACGCCTTTCGCGTCGTAGATGTACTCCTCGTTCAGCGCCCAGCCGATGCCCTGCACGGCGCCGCCCTGCATCTGGCCTTCGACGTATGCGGGATGGATGGCCTTGCCGGCGTCCTGAATCGCCGTGAAACGCAGCACGTCGACCTTGCCGGTTTCGGGATCGACGCGCACGTCGGCCATGTTGATCGAGAAACCCGGACCGGGTCCGCGCGCGTTCAGCGACGCACGACCGAGCAGCGGACCGCCGGTGCGTCCCGAGTTCGCAGCGATCTGCGCTAGCGTGAGCGGCTTCACGTCGGCGTTCACGCCCGGCTTCGGAATGGCCTGACCGTCCTGCCACTCGACGAGTTCTTCTTCGATTCCCCACGTAGCGGCTGCGCGCTGCTTGCACTGCGCGATGATGTCGCGCGACGCCTGAATGACCGCCATGCCGGTGGCAAACGTCACCCGGCTACCGCCGGTGACGTTGTTGTAGCCGGCACTCTCCGTATCGGCGACGAGCACACGCACCTGTTCGTACGGCACACCCAGCTCTTCAGCGGCCATCAGCGCCATTGAAGCGCGCGATCCGCCGATGTCGGGGCTGCCTTCGACCACGGTGACGGTGCCGTTCTCGTTGATGTGCACTTCGGCGCTCGACTGCATGCCGGCGTTGAACCAGAAACCGGCCGCGAGGCCGCGCCCCTCGTTCGGCCCGAGCTTCGCGGTGTAGTTGGGATGTTTCTTCGCCGCTTCCAGGCACTCCTTGAAGCCGATCGCGTTGAACTTCGGCCCGTATGCCGCCTGGCTGCCCGCACTAACGGCATTCTTGAGGCGCAGCTCGATCGGGTCGATCTTCAGCTGACGCGCCAGATCGTCGATCAGACTCTCGCACGCGTACATCGACTGCGGCGCGCCGGGTGCGCGATAAGCCGCCACCTTCGGTTTGTTGACCAGCACGTCGTAGCCCTGAATCAGGAAGTGCGGCACGACGTACGGCGCGAACACGCACATTGCGCCGGGGGCCATCGACGAACCTTTGTAGCCGCCCGCCTCGTATGCGAGCCACGCCGACATCGCAGTGAACGTGCCGTCTTTCTTCGCACCGATCTTGATGGTGCACTTCGTCGCCGATGCGGGACCCGACGCGCGAAACACTTCGTCGCGCGTCATGGTCATCTTCACGGGACGGCCGGACTTCTTCGACAACACCATCGCAACGGGTTCGAGATAGACGGTCGTTTTGCCGCCGAATCCGCCGCCGATTTCGCTTGGAATCACGCGGATGTCGGCCACGTTCAAGCCGAGCACTTTCGACGTCATCGAGCGCACGTCGAAGTGGCCTTGCGTGGAGCACCAGATGGTCGCCTGTCCACCCTGGTTGATCGACGCGACACAGGCGTGCGGCTCGATGTAACCCTGGTGCACGGTCGGCGTGCGATAAGTACCTTCGACCACGACGTCGGCTTCCGCGAAGCCCTGCGCGATGTCGCCACGCTTGAATTCCATGTAAGCGGCGACGTTGCTCGGTTTCGTTGGTTTTTGCGGCAGGCCGGCGGTGAACAGTCGTTCGTCGATCAGCGTCGCGTTGTCGGCCATGGCAGTGTCGAGATCCATCACCGGCGCGAGCACTTCATACTCGACCTTGATGGCCGCGAGCGCGGCATCGGCAATCGCCGACGACTTCGCGGCGACGGCCGCGACGGCATGGCCGTGATACACGACTTTGTCGCGCGCCATCACGTTGGTGGCGAGGTCGGCGAAGTCGCCCGCGCCCTCCCCGCCGGTGATTTCTTCGTGACCCACCTTGGGAAAGTCGGCGCCAGTTGCAATGGCATACACGCCTTCGATCTTGCTTGCGGCGGCGGTGTCGATCTTCTTGATCCGCGCGTGCGCGTGCGGACTGCGCAGCACCTTGCCGTACAACATGCCCGGCAGGCTGAAATCGGCGCCGAAGTTCGCGCGCCCGGTGACTTTGTCTACACCGTCGGGACGGACGACGCGCGTGCCAATGACCTTGTAGTCTCTCGCTTCGCTCAAGATGCCTCTCCTCGTAACGTCTGCGCGGCGTCTTGGACCGCGCGGATGATCTTGTCGTAACCGGTGCAACGACAGAGATTACCCGCCAGGTGATAGCGGATCTCCTCCTCCGTCGGATCCGGGTTTTCGTCGAGCAGCGCTTTTGCCGCGACGACGAAGCCCGGCGTGCAGATGCCGCACTGCAGTGCGGCATGTTGCAGGAACTTCTGCTGGATCGGATGCAGGGTCTCGCCGCGCGAGATGCCTTCGATGGTGGTGATCTGCCGCCCGTTGCTCTCGACCGCGAGCATCAGACACGAACAGATCAGGCGGCCGTCCAGCAACACCGAACAGGCGCCACAGTCGCCGGTGGCGCACCCCTCTTTCGTGCCGGTCAGCCGCAGGGTGTCGCGCAGCACGTCGAGCATCGACTGCTGCGGCTCGCAGAGAAACTCCATCTGCTCGCCGTTGATCTTGGCTTCTACACGCGTCTTGCTCATCAACGGGTCTCCTTGGCACGTCCGGCGGCGATGGCGGTCGCCCGCCGGCACAACACCGCGACCACGGTGCGGCGATAGTCTGCGGTACCTCGTTTGTCCGATATCGGCGACGCCGCGGCGCTGCAGGCCTTGCCTGCTTTGTCGAGCGCAGCCGCGTCGAGTTTGGATCCGATCAGCGCATCGGCTGCCGCCGGTACGGCGATGACGGTCGGCGCGACCGCGCCGATCGCCACACGCGCGGCGGTGCACGTTCCGCTGGCATCGAGCGTGACGCTGACGCCCGCACCAGCGACCGCGATGTCCATCTCGGTGCGCGGAATGAAACGCAGGTACGCATCCGACGTGCCTTTCGTCGGACGCTGGAACTTGATGCCGAGCAGGAACTCACCCGGCTTGAGCGCGTTCTGGCCGACGCCGACCACGAACGAATCGACCGGCATCTCGCGTTGACCCGCCTTCGATGCGATCACGCAGACGCCGGCGTTCGCGACCAACGCGGGGATCGTGTCGCCGGCCGGGGATGCGTTGCAGAGATTGCCGCCGAGCGATGCGCGACCCTGAATCTGGCTCGATCCGATCAGGTCGATCGCTTCGACCAGGCCGGGGAAACAGGCAGCGAGCGGCTTCGACGAGCTCAGCATTGCACCGGAGATGGCGGCGCCGATGTACACCTCTTTCGCACCGACGTCGAGCCGGTTCGTTTCGGCGAGCTTCTTGATGTCGACGATCGTACGCGGCGACGAATCGATCAGCCGCATCTGCACCATCAGATCGGTGCCGCCGGCCATCACCTGCGCGCGGCGCCCTGCCCCCTGGTGCTCCGCCAATACGTCGAGCGCCTGCTGAACCGTTTCCGGCGCAGCGTAGGCAAATGACTGCATGAATCCTCCCGTGACCATCCCGTGTGAAGGCCGGATTGTATATCACCTGCCCGAGGGTCAGTGCATTCGCTCGGGGCGAACACTAGAATCGCGCGGCATGAGCCGCTATGCCGAACACGTCGCCACCATCCAACAGCGCTGGGAAGCGGCGCTGACCACGAACCGCTTCGACGCCGCAGTGATCGCAGCGGGAACCAGGCAAAACTACTTCCTCGACGACCAGGCGCCGCCGTTCCGCGCCAATCCGCATTTTGCCCAATGGCTCGACGCCAGCGGTTGCGAGCATGCGCTGTTGCTGGTGCGGCCGGGGCACAAACCGACGCTGTTCTTCCATCAGCAGCGCGACTACTGGCATCAGCCGCCGACACCGCCGGACACCGCTGACGCGATCGACGTCCGCGTGTTCGATTCGCTCGATGCGCTGGTGGACGGTGCATCGCGCGTACTGCAGAGCGAGAACCGCACCGCGTTGATCGGCGATGCCAGCATCGAACGCACGAACCTGCCGATCGCGGAAGTGAACCCGCAGCAGCTACTGAATCGCCTCCACTACGGACGCGCGTACAAGACGCGCTTCGAGATCGACTGCATGCAGCGCGCCACCGAGATCGGCGTGCGCGGGCATCGTGCCGCGCTTGCCGCGTACCGCGCCGGCGCCAGCGAATACGAGATTCATCAGGCCTATCTGCTCGCCTCGTCTCAGACCGAGACCGAATTGCCGTACTCGAACATCGTCGCGCAGAACGAGCACGCCGGCGTTCTGCATTATCAGCATTACGACCGTGAAACGCCGCGGCAGCGCGCGAGCTTCCTGATCGACGCCGGCGGCCGCTATCGGGGCTATGCGAGCGATATCACCCGCACCTACGCCGCCGACGAGGAGAGCGATTTTGCGGCGCTGGTTGCGGCGCTGGATGAACGGCAGCGGGCATTGATCGCTTCGATCAAACCCGGGCTGAACTACCTCGCGCTGCACGAGAACATGCATCGCGCCATCGGCGAACTGTTGGTGGATTTCGATCTCGTCAGTTGTTCCGGGGGGGAAGCGTTCGAAGCACGCATTACCGACGCGTTCATTCCACACGGGTTGGGACACTTGCTCGGACTTCAAACGCACGACGTGGCCGGACACATGGTGTCGCCCGACGGCGGCATGCGTCCGCCTCCGGACCGTTATGCAGCTTTGCGCCTCACCCGCGACATCGGCGTCGATCAGATCTTCACGATCGAACCCGGCCTGTACTTCATTCCGATGCTGTTGGACGAACTGCGCACGAAGCCAGCGGCGAAACACGTGAACTGGCCGGTCGTTGCGCGGTTCATGCAGTACGGCGGCATCCGGATAGAAGACAACGTGCACGTGACGAGCAACGGCATCGTGAATCTCACGCGGGACGCGTTCGCCGCGGCAGAAGCGAAGTGACCCGGCTGACGGTCGAACGGCTGTTCAGCAGCCCGTCGCTCAATGGCAGCGTGCCGACGCAGGTGCGCTTTTCTCCCGACGGTCGGTTCGTTACCTATCTCGCCAACCCGCCCGAAGATCGCGAGCGGCTCGACCTGTACGCGTATGAAATCGCCAGCGGCGTGTCGGCTCGATTGATCGACGCGAGCCGAACGCAATCTACCGGCGAGATGACCGCCGCCGAGAGAGCAGAGCGCGAACGGCGCCGGCAGTTCAGCGGCGGGTTGTCGAATTACCGATGGCTGCCGGATGGGCGCCGCATCTGCGGAACGATCGACGGCACGGTGTACCTGTTCGATCGCGAGAGCGGCACCCTGGGCGCGATAACGACCGAAGGTCTGCGGCAGACGGATCTGACGGTATCGCCGGGGGGACGCTACCTCAGCTACGTTCGCGCCGGCGATCTCTACTTGTATGACATCGGACTCGCGCGTGAAGAGCGGCTTACCCAGGATGCCTCCGAATGCGTGACCAACGGCCTCGCGGAATTCGTCGCGCAAGAAGAAATGCACCGTTTCGAGGGGCACTGGTGGTCGCCGGACGACGCGCATGTCGTCTTTACCCGCGTCGACGACTCGGCCATTCCGCAAACGCATCGCTACGAATTCACCGCAAACGAACTGGTAGCGGTGCCACAACGCTATCCCTACGCCGGAGCTGCAAACGCGCGTGTCGAGCTGGGCGTCATCGATCTGCAGACGCGTTCGGTGCGCTGGATCGAATATCGGCGGCGGCCGGACGATTACCTGGCGCGCGTGAATGTCGCCGCGAGTCATGTCGCGGTGCAGGTGCAGAGCCGCGACCAGCGTACGCTCGCGCTCACGGCGTATCCGTTCGACGGCGGCGCGGCGCGCGAGCTGCTCACCGAGCAGCAGCCGGCGTGGATCAACCTGCACAACAACTTTCGATTCGTCGGCGGCAGCGAAGACTTCCTGTGGACGTCGGAACGCTCGGGAACCTCGCAGTTGTATCTCTACCGAACAGGCGGAACGTCGCGTCAGTTGACCCGCGTAACCGGTCGAATCAACGAGGTCGTACACGCCGACGCAACGCACGCGTTCGTACTCGGATGGACCGAACGGCCAACGGAACAGCACCTGCTGCGGGTATCGCTCGATGGAACCAGCGAGCCGGAAGCCCTGACGAGCGCGCCTGGCTGGCACGAAGCCGTCATTGATCCGGCGGGCAGGCGGTTCGTCGATCGCTACTCGAACGTCAGTCACCCCGCGTGCCTCGAGTTGCGATCTCTTGCAACGGAAACACCGCCCCAGCCTCTCTCGCCCAACGCACTCGTAGAGGGGCATCCGTATTTTTCGCATGCGTCCGACCACGCGACGCCCTCATTCGGCAGCTTCGCCGCGACGGACGGACAGCCGTTGTGGTATCGACTGACGTTGCCGCGCAACGCGAAAGAGCGGCTTCCGGTTCTCGTCAATGTCTACGGCGGCCCGGGCGTGCAACGGGTGCGCGACGAATGGGCGCCGCTGTCGAATCAGTTGTTCGCCGGTCTCGGCATCGCCGTGTTCGAACTCGACAATCGCGGCGGCGCCAACCGCGCCAAGTCGTTCGAAGATCCGATTTCCGGGCGCCTCGGGCACGTCGAGGTCGACGATCAGCTGGCAGGTATCGAGTTCATCAGACGCCAGTCGTGGGCCGATGCCGATCGCATCGGTGTCATCGGCCACAGCTACGGCGGTTTCATGACGCTGATGCTCATGGCGCGCAACCGTGGCCAGATCCGCTGCGGCGTCAGCACCGCACCGGTGACGACTGGCGCCTGTACGACACGCATTACACCGAGCGGTACCTCTCGACGCCGCAGTCGAACCCGGACGGATATCGCGACAGTTGCGTGCTGTCGCACGTCGATGCGATCAGCGGCGCGCTGCTGCTCATGCACGGCATGGCGGACGACAACGTATTGTTCGCCAACACGAGCGCGCTGATGAAGGCGCTGCAGAAGCGCGGCTTCCCCTTCGAGCTGATGTTGTATCCCGGCGCGAAGCACGCGATGCAGGAACGCGACGTGTCGATCCATCGCTATCACACCATCATCGATTTCCTACAACGGAAGCTGCTCGCGTGACCTACACCATTCGCCCCGCCGTCAGAGCCGATATCGACCTACTCGTTCGCTTCAATCATGCGATGGCGCAGGAAAGCGAAGACAAGCCGCTCGACCTCGCCGGGTTGAAAGCCGGTATTACGGCGCTGTTCGATCGGCCCGCGGACGGTTACTACCTGATCGCCGACGACGCGCGCGGCAACCCTGCCGGCGCACTGATGCTGACGTTCGAATGGAGCGACTGGCGTAACGGCCGCTTCTGGTGGATTCAGAGCGTCTACGTCGTGCCGGAGCATCGCCGGAAAGGCGTGTATACGGCGTTGCACGAGCGCGTCCGGAACGCGGCGCATGCCGACAAGGAGTGCTGTGGCTTGCGCCTCTACGTAGAACGGGAGAACACGGGTGCGCAGGCGACGTACCGCGCGATGGGAATGGTCGAAACCCACTACCGCCTTTACGAAGAAGAATTCGTGCGTTCCTGACGCGTTCGCGCGAAGAGCCGATGGAAGTTGGCCGTCGTCTGCTCCGCCAGCGCTTCGAAGGACTCACCGCGCAGGGTCGCGAGAAACCGTGCGGTGTGGGTGACGAACGCGGGCTCGTTGGTTTTACCGCGATGCGGAACCGGCGCGAGAAACGGACTATCGGTTTCGACCAGCAGCCGATCTGCCGGCACGCGTGCGGCGACGTCTCGAACGTTTGCGGCATTTCGAAACGTGACGATTCCCGAGATCGATACGTACCAGCCGAGATCGAGTGCGACACTCGCGAGGTTCCATGCTTCGGTGAAGCAATGCAGCACGCCGATGGTGCCTCGATGCAACCGCAGCAGTTCGAGCGTGTCGGCTTCGGCGGCGCGGGTATGAACGATGACCGGCAGGGAGGCTTCGCGCGCGATCTCGAGATGCTGCGAGAAGCTGTCACGCTGGCCGCGGCGCACATCGTCGGCCTCCACCTTGAAGTAGTCGAGCCCGGTTTCGCCGATGCCAACGACCCGCTCATGGCGCGCTCCGTCGCGGACCCAGTCGAGCGAATCGGCCTCGCCTGCGCTTTCGGGGTGCAAGCCGACGCTGGCCCAGACGTCGGCGTGACGCTCCGCGATGCCGATCACCGCGGCTCGGGTAGCGGCATCCACGCCGATGCAGAGAAACTCCCGGACGTCGACCGCACGCGCGGCCGCGAGACTCGCGTCAGCGTCGTCGAGATAGTTCAGATGGCAGTGAGAGTCGACCAGCACACTTACATGGTGTGCGTATGGCGATCGGATTGCAGCGCGCCGGCGAGGTAGGTTTCGATCTTCGTGCGCGCGACGTCATCCTGGTCGTTGAACTGGACGCCGATTCCGGCGGCACGGTTGCTCTGCGCGGCTTTTGGCGTCATCCACACGACTTTGCCCGCAACCGGAATCTTCTCTGCTTCATCCATGAGGTTCAGCAGCATGAAGACTTCGTCGCCGAGCTCGTATTCCTTCTTCGTCGGGATGAAGAGACCGCCGTTGCGGATGAACGGCATGTACGCGGCGTAAAGGACTGCCTTGTCCTTGATCGACAGGGAGAGAATTCCGTTTCGAGTGCCGCGTTTGGCTTCCATTGCGTCTTGAATCCGGTCGAGACCCGATAAATGTACACTGACCCCGGAGCGCGCGGATGATCGTGTTCTCAATCGGGCTTGTCAATTGACCCGGACGTGATCGGCGTCACACCGCCAGCCCGAGGTCTTTCCATGCCAGCAGCCGCGATTCGAACAGCAAACGCGCGTTCGGATTGGTGGTTCCGCGCAGCAGAAGACGGTCGCGCGCGAGCTCGTCCCAAAGGCGCAGCAGCTGGCTGTCGGTCGCCTTGCCGAGCACGCGTGCAAGCGGATCGTCCGACGTCGTCTGCGGGTCCGCCATGCGCCGCTGCCCGATTGCGCGTGCGAGATAGCGCATCCACCGTTCGACCAGTTCCGCCGGCATGTCTTTCGCCCAGGCTTCGGCGACGTGCAGTGCGTTGGCTTCACCCAGCGCGACTGCGCACAACGTTTCGGCGATCGGTGTCTCGTCGCGCTCGATCGCCGCCACGACGCGAAACGGGGCGCCGCCGTATTCGAAGTAGAGCGCCGCTACGCGTTCGTTCGCCGCAGTCGGCATCTGTGTACCGATCCAGGCCAGCACAGCCGCGTCGGCGGGCGGGCGAACCGGCAGCAGACGGCAGCGACTTCGCAAAGTCGGCAGCAGATCGCGCAACGAATCGCTGACGAGGATCAGGAAGCTGTCGGGAGGCGGCTCTTCCAGCGTTTTCAACAGCGCATTGGCGGCGTGCGGATTCAACGCATCGGCATTGGTGATGACCGCAACCTTGCGCGGCGCGATCTGCGGCGTGCGCACGATGAAGTCGGCAACGGCGCGTACGGCATCGATGCCGATCTGCTCGCCGGCGCCTTCCGGCACGATCCAGCGTAGATCCGGATGTGCGATGGTCGCGGCAGAGGACTCCGATTCCCGTCCGATCAGTCGCAATGCGAGCGCCTCGGCAAGAACCGCTTCGCCCCAGCCGCCTGGACCGTGAATCAACAGCGCATGCGGCAGTCGGCCGTCGTCGAGTGCTGAAACCAGACTCACGTAAAGCCCTTCGAGCCACGGCGGCAGGCGCATCACGTGGCGCCGTCGATGAACCGGTCCAACACCGCAGCGATGCTGGCCTGAACTTCGGCCAGCGACCGTCCGGCGTCTACCGTGGCGAATCGCGGGTGCTGTTGTGCGCGTTCGAGGTACACCTGGCGGACGCGCTCGAAGAAGGCGAGCTGTTCGCGTTCGAAGCGATCGCGCTGCGTTTCGTCGATACGGGCGAGTCCCGTTGCGATCGGCAGGTCGAGATAGATCGTGAGGTCCGGTTGCAGTGCGCCCTGCACTTCCCGCTCGAGCGCCGCGATCCGCGCGACCGGCAAACCGCGTCCTCCGCCCTGGTATGCGTAAGTGGCGTCGGTGAAGCGATCGCACAGTACCCACGACCCGGCTTCGAGCGCGGGTTTGATCACGCGCGCCAGATGCTGCGCGCGCGCGGCGAAAACGAGCAGCAGTTCTGCTTCTGGGTCGATCGGTTCGGATTGCGGATCTAACAGAATCGCTCGGACGCGCTCGGCCATTGGCGTGCCACCGGGTTCGCGCGTTCTGACCAGTCGAATTCCGCGCGTGCTCAATGTCTGCGCGACGAAGTCCATGTTGGTCGTCTTGCCAACGCCTTCGGTACCTTCGAACGTGATGAACTTGCCGCGCGTCACAGGTCTCTCCCGCCGAGTTGAAAGCGGCGCACCGCGGCGAGATGTTCGTCCAGGGTCGCACTGAACTCGCTGCTGCCGTCGCCTCGGGCGACAAAGTACAGGAAGTTGCCGACGTCCGGATGCAGCGCGGCTTCGATCGACGCGAGCCCCGGCAGTGCGATCGGTGTAGGCGGCAGCCCGGTGGTTTTGTAGGTGTTGTACGGGTTGTCGGCTTCCAGCTGCGCACGGGTCAGGTTGCCGTCGAACGCGTCGCCTAATCCGTAAATCACGGCCGGATCGGTCTGCAGGCGCATCGAACGCTGCAGTCGCGAGATGAAGACGCGGCTGATCTTGCCGCGTTCCACTTCGCGTCCGGTTTCCTTCTCGATGATCGAGGCCAAGATCAGCGCCTCGTCGGGAGTCGCGTACGGCAAACCTGCCGCGCGCTCCGCCCAGGCGCGAGACAGCACCGCGTTCATGCGTTCGTTCGCGCGTAACAACACGTCGGAGACGTGCGTGCCCTTCTTGTAGCCGTAAGTGTCGGGGAAGAAGCGGCCTTCCGCGTGACCGTTGCCGAGCTGCAACTTCGCCATCAGTGTCTCGGCGGTGACGTCGCCGATGTCGTCGACGAGCTTCGGGATGTCGGCGAGTTGCTCGACCACACGCATGATGGTGGTGCCCTCCGCGATCCGCACCTCGTACGTCGCAACAACGCCGTTCACCAAATCGTCGAGCAGCGATTCCGGCGTTGCGCCGACGGCGATGCGGTATTCCCCTGCCTGCACCCGGTTCGCGAGACCTCTCAAGCGTGCGTAAACCGTGAACATTCCGGCGTGACCGATTGCGCCGACCGATTCGAGTTCGCTCGCGAACGCCGCGAAGGGTCGGCCCGGCGCCAGTTCGACGAGGACGGGCTCCGATATCGGCATCGGCTGTGAGGCCCAGTGCACGACGTATGCCATACCGGCTCCGCCGATCAGCAGCAGCACGACGACGGCGATAACACTCCTGCGAACGAGGGAAACCAAATCGCGCCTCCAGTGCGCCGATGATGTTCTGCGCGATTCTACCGGGTCGCAGCCGCGCGTCTCGATCGAGAATGCGCGCGACAGGCCAAACGCCGATCACCGCGTTGGTGAGGAACCACTCGTCCGCGCCGTCCAGTTCGTCGAGCGCCACATCGCGGATCTCGATGGGCAATTCCATGCCAGGACGTAGTTCGAGCAGTACCTCTCGCATGACGCCAGCGACGCCACAACGGCGCAGGACGGTGACGATGCATCAGCCGCGAACGATGCACAGATTCGTCCGCGCGCGAGCACCTGCTCCAGGCGACTGAGGTGTTTGAGTCCGGCCAGCATCGGCTGCAGTGCAAACCGCATCCGACAGAGTCGCACCGTAACGCCGCGCACACGATCGAGCGTCTCGGCGGGCGCGGGAAACACCGCGCCGATGCGGCGCGCCGCGATTGCATCGTCCCGATAACCACGTCCGCCTCCACCGGCGGAAATGAGCGCTTTCAGCACCGCGTCAGCGTGATCGGTCGCGAGCTGGCTCGCGTCTGCGTCGACCGAGGCGATATCGAGCGGAATGCCGAGCCGAACAGCGGCGGAGCTCAGACGCGCGCGGTGGAATTGCCAGAGCGGAATGCGTCCGACGACGACACGACAGGTCTCGAACATGCCGTGGCCGTACTGCAGATCGCGGTCGTCGATCGGGATCGTTTCGAGGGGCGAACCATCGACGAGGGCGCGAATCGCCCGCGCCATGTCAGTGCAGCTTGCGGAAAATCAGCGTGCCGTTGGTGCCGCCGAAGCCGAACGAGTTCGAAAGCGCACCGTCGACCGCCATGTCGCGGGCGACCTTCGGCACGTAGTCGAGATCGCAGTCGTCGCTCGGATTGTCGAGGTTGATCGTCGGCGGCGAAACCTGATGATGAATGGACAATGCCGTGAAGATCGCCTCGACCGCGCCGGCGGCGCCGAGCAGGTGACCAATCATCGACTTCGTCGAATGCACCGCGACGCGCGTATCGGCACCGAACAGCGTCTTGATGGCCCGCGTCTCCGCGATGTCGCCCTGTGGCGTCGAGGTGCCATGCGCGTTGATGTACTGCACTGCATCGGGCGCCATCTTTGCGTCGTTCAGCGCGTTGCGCATGGCCGCGACCGCGCCGGCGCCATCGTCGGGCGGTGCGGTGATGTGATGCGCGTCTCCGCTCATGCCGAAGCCGACGACCTCGCAATAGATGCGTGCGCCGCGCGCCTTTGCGCGTTCGTATTCCTCCAGCACCAGCACACCGGCGCCGTCACCGAGCACGAAGCCGTCGCGGTCGCGGTCCCAAGGGCGGCTGGCCGCGGCCGGATTATCGTTGCGCGTCGACAACGCTTTCATCGACGAGAACGCGGCGAGCGTCACCGGCGACGTCGCCATTTCCGCGCCGCCGGCGATCATCACGTCGGCTTCGCCGTACTGAATCATCCGCATGCTGAAGCCGATGTTGTGGGTACCGGTGGTGCACGCGGTGACGATCGCGATGTTCGGACCGCGGAATCCGTACCGGATCGATACGTTGCCGGAAATCATGTTGATAACGCTTGCCGGCACGAAGAACGGCGACACCCGTCGAGGCCCGCTCTCGAGCAGCACGGAGTGCGTGTCTTCGATCGTCAGAATGCCGCCGATGCCCGACCCGATCGCGACGCCATAACGGTCGCCGTCAGGCGGATTTGGTTCGATGCCGGCGTCGGCGATCGCCTGTACCGCCGCCGCCATGCCGTATTGGATGAATGGATCGACGCGGCGCGCTTCCTTTCTGTCCATGTACAGCGTGGCGTCGAATCCTTTGACCGACGAACTGAACTTCACCGTATGGTCGCTGGTATCGAACGATTCGATGGGAGCCGCGCCGCTCACGCCCGCCAGCGCGTTCGTCCACGCCTCGGCCGTCGTGTTGCCAATCGGAGTCAACATACCGACGCCGGTGACGACAACGCGTCGTTTGCTCATTCAGCGGATCTCCAGACTCGGCGGCGGGAAGCGGTGGTGACGTATGTAGATGGGTGAAGCCGCACTACGGTAGTAGATGCGGCTTTCTCGAGCGTGACAAGTGAAGCGAAAGTGGAAATCTACTGGTGAGCCAGAATGTAATCGATGGCGTCCTTGACCGTCGTTATCTTCTCGGCTTCCTCATCCGGGATTTCCGTTTCGAATTCTTCTTCGAGGGCCATCACCAACTCCACGGTGTCGAGGGAGTCGGCCCCGAGATCTTCAACGAAGGACGCTTCGTCTTTGACTTCATCTTCCTTGACCCCTAACTGCTCACAGATCAGTTTTTTTACGCGTTCTTCAACACTGCTCATGTTTAAGCCTTCTCCCAAATGTTCGAATGCGCTGCAGCAGGGCAGCGCGTAGTTTATAGAGGGCCGATACCCGCATCAAGCAAACAGCCGACACGCTCAAGCCATGTAGAGCCCGCCGTTGATGTGGATCGTTTCCCCTGTGATATACGCCGCCGCGTCGCTCGCGAGGAACGCAACGACATGCGCAATTTCTTCGACGTTGCCCATACGCCCCAGCGGTATGCGCGACAACATCGCCTGTTTCTGTTCTTCGGTCAGCGCCAACGTCATGTCGGTGGCGACGAATCCGGGGGCCACTGCATTGACCGTGATGTTCCGGGAGCCCACTTCCTGCGCAAGCGCGCGCGTGAATCCCTCGATCGCCGCTTTCGATGCGACATAGTTGGACTGTCCGGGGTTACCCATACGACCGACGACCGAACTCAAATTGATGATGCGACCCCAGCGCGCACGTGTCATGCCGCGCAGCAGCGGTTTGCACAACCGGAACAACGACGACACGTTCGTGTTCAGTACGTCGTTCCATTCGTCGTCGCTCATGCGCAGCAGCAGATTGTCTCGCGTGATGCCGGCATTGTTGACGAGCACAAGAGGCACGAGCGATTCGGCCTTGAGACGTTCGACAAGCGCTTCGACAGAGGCCGGTTCGTCGACGCGTGCGAGAAACGCCCGACCTTCGATGCCGGCTTCCCTAAGGTGAGTCTCGATCGACACGACGCCTTGCTCGCTGGTGGCGGTGCCGATCACGAGCAGACCGTCGCGACCCAACCGTTCCAGAATGGCGCGGCCGATACCGCGACTCGCGCCGGTGACCAGCGCGACCCTGCGTTCCGGATCAGCCACGACCGATCTCGGCAAGCGCGGCATCGAACGCGTCGACGGTGCCGATTGCGAACGTCGCCGCAGAACGGTCGATTCGCTTGATCAATCCTCCCAGCACCTTACCGGGTCCGCATTCGACCAGTGTTGCGGCACCGCGCGCGATCACCGCCTCGACACACTGCGTCCACCGCACGGGTTTCGACAGTTGCGCAACAAGGTTGGCACGTATGCGGTCGGGATCGTCGCTCGTGGACGCGTCGACGTTGTGAATCACCGGTATCCCCGGCGCCGCAACGCGCGTCTGTGCGAGGACCTCTGCAAACTCGGTAGCGGCGCCGATCATCAGCGCGCAATGCGACGGCACGCTCACCGCGAGTTTGATGGCGCGTTTGGCTCCGGCGGCCGAACACCGCTCGATCGCCGCGTCGACGGCAGCCGCGGTTCCTGCGATTACGATCTGACCCGGTGCGTTGATGTTCGCCGGCGACACGACGCCGCCCGCCTCCGCGCAGCACTGCGCCACTTCGGGTTCGTCGAGGCCGAGGATGGCCGCCATTGCACCGGCACCGGCGGGCACCGCTGCCTGCATGAGCCGTCCGCGCGTCTGCACCAGACGCACCGCGTCCGCAAAATCGATCGCGCCGGCGGCAACCAGCGCGGAGTATTCGCCGAGACTGTGACCGGCCATCGCCGACGGCGGCACCCCGCCGCGCTCGATCCAGCATCGCCACAACGCGATGCTCGCGGTCAGCAGCGTAGGTTGGGTGATCTCGGTGCGTCCCAGCGTTTCTTCCGGTCCTTCGAGCGCGATCGTGCGAAGCGGGACCCCGATGGCCTCTTCTGCTTCGGAAAAGCACTGGCGCGCGAGTGCGTCGCGTTCGAGGAAGTCGCGCAGCATGCCGACTTCCTGCGAACCCTGACCTGGAAATACAAAACCCACGGTCATGTCGTTACGCCTGCGTTGATGCCGGGATATGGGTTCGATGGATCGGAGCGATGACGGTGCGAATGCGCCGTCGCGGCGTCACAGATCGAGAACTTTCTTGCCGCGATAGAAACCATCGGCGGTCACGTGATGACGTCGATGCGTTTCACCGGTGGTGGGATCGATCGACAACGTCGGTTTGCTCAACGCATCGTGGGAGCGCCGCTGGTCGCGTCGTGCTCGACTCTTTCTGTTCTGTTGTACCGCCATGGCCTATTGCTCCACTCGTCCGTCAGTTGCCTCGATTCTTCAAGCCTGCCAGCACGCCGAACGGATTCGGCTTCGCAGGGTCCTTCTCGTTCGATACCGCCGAGTCCGCGGCTGGAAAGTGCAGTTCCGGCCGATTCGGACACGCATCGTACGCCTTGCACACCTGACTCGGCAGCCCGAGCAGCAGGTCGTCTTCGACCAGGTCGACGATCGACACGTCGTCGTCGCTGAGCACGAAGGTGTCGAACTGTTCAGCCAGTTCCGCCGCCTGCTCTTCGGAGCGGACCACGCACAGATCGATCGCAACGTCGAGATCGCGAACGACCGGTTCGAGGCAACGCTGGCACTGCAGCGTCGGTGCAAACACCGCTCGCCCGCGAACGCGGCTGCGACCTTCGTCATCACGGGTGAATCCGAGCTCGATCGCAACACTTCCGTCGCCGAGCACGAGGGACTTCAGTCGCGGAAATGCGGCCAGCGGAATCTCACCGGAGAACTGCCCGCCCTTTCGGGCCAACTCGTACGGAGAGACCGCGTCCGTGCGGGCCTGGATCGACATAGGCGCGCATCATAGGGACGTGATTTTGAGGTGTCAAAACAAATCGCATGAATCGACGAAACCCTAACTATCGGGAATCGTTGGCATTATTCGTCGCCTTCAGCGAACGCCATGCCGCGGCGAAATCTTCCGGCAGTGGCGCCTCGAAGCGGCGCATGCCGCCGCCGATCGCAATCGACACCGCGCTCGCGTGCAGGCACAGACGCTGAATGCCTGTCGCGCGCGATTCGGCCAACTGCCGTTCCGATGCGTACTTTTCGTCGCCGACCACCGGGTGACCGGACACCTGACAGTGCACGCGAATCTGGTGAGTGCGTCCGGTACGCGGGTGCGCTTTCAACCACGTCGCGGTGCTCGCGGCTTCCACAATGGAGAATTCCGTGCGCGCCGGCTTGCCCTCTGGAACCACGCGCACGCGCCGCTCGCCGGACCGCGTGACGTACTTTTCGAGGTGCGCGCGAACCGTGCGCAGCTTGCGCGGCCATGTCCCGTGGACGAGTACGTCGTAGGTCTTCGCCACGGTCCCGTCGCGAAACGCCGCGTGCAGCTCGAGCAGCGCCGCGCGGTGCTTCGCCAGCAGCAGGCAACCCGACGTGTCGCGGTCGAGCCGATGCACGAGTTCCAGATTCCGTTCTTCGGGCAGCAGCGCGCGGAACGCTTCGATGATGCCGTGTTCGATGCCGCTGCCGCCGTGCACCGCGGTGCCGGCCGGTTTGTCGATCACGATGAGGTTGGCGTCCTGATACATGATGCGGCTGGCCAGTCGCTCGAGCACACCGCGGCTCGGCGAAGTGGACTCTCCCGCCGCCGGCCCGTGCCACGGCGGAATTCGAATCACGTCGCCCGCGCTCAGACGGTAATCCGGTTTGACGCGACCGCCGTTGATGCGGACCTCACCTTTCCTGAGCATTCCGTAAACACGACTGCGCGGCACACCGCCGAGTTCGCCGAGGAGGTAGTTGTCGATGCGCTGCCCCGCCGCCGCGCCGATCTGGACGTGGCGGACACCGCGCGCACGTTCTGCGGTGGGATCCGGCAAATGCTTTCCCCGACGATTGATGTACTTAGAAGGCGCTGCTATATTCCGTCCGCTTTGCCACCCCGGTGCATCTACCAGCGGAGAGGCGGCAAAACACGGTTTGACGCAGCATGCCCACGGTTCAGCCCGGCATTCTGCATCATGCGGAGACAATTGACAGCGATCTGTCCCCGCCACGACAACGCGCCGAACATCGACAATCAGTGCGTTGACGAGAGGAAAGAACATCGACTGCGTCGACATTCATCATCGACGCATACCGTTGCAACAAGAAGGGGCTCCGCCAAAATACGGAGCGGATCAGTATCAGTACAGCGATAGCTCAGACCTTCGAGCATCAAGAAGACGCAGCAACCACTCGCCGTCTCGATTCGCTCCACATCACCTGAACTGAACCCCCGCAGCGTTTTGCGCTGTGTGGTCTGCTTTCCGAACGTCAACGTCCCGTTGTGGTGCTACGGCCCAACAATGGAACGAACGACATGAAAAGAATGCTCATCAATGCGACCCAGGCCGAAGAGGTTCGGGTTGCGCTCGTCGACGGTCAGCGAATCTATGACCTCGACATCGAAAACCGCGGCCGCGAACAGAAAAAATCCTCCATCTACAAAGCGCGTATCACGCGCGTCGAACCCAGCCTCGAGGCCGCGTTCGTCGAATTCGGTTCAGAACGCCACGGCTTCCTGCCCCTTAAAGAAATCTCCAGGACGTACTTCACCAAGAAAGGCGCCGAAGGCAAACGCAGCATCCAGGACCTGATCGAAGAAGGTCAGGAAATGATCGTGCAGGTCGACAAGGAAGAACGCGGCACTAAAGGTGCGGCACTGTCGACGTTCATCAGCCTCGCCGGCCGCTACCTCGTGCTGATGCCGAACAACCCTCGCGCCGGTGGCATCTCACGGCGCATCGAAGGCGACGACCGCGATCTGCTGCGCGATGCGCTGTCACAACTGAATCTTCCGGAAGGCATGGGCGTGATCGTCCGCACTGCTGGCATTGGCCGCAGCCCCGAGGAACTGCAGTCCGACTGCGACTATCTCGTGGAGCTCTGGAGCGCGATCCAGAAAGCGGCCGACCAGGAAAAAGCGCCGGCGCTGCTGTATCAGGAAAACAACGTCATTCTGCGCGCGATACGCGACAACCTGCGCATCGACATCGGCGAAGTGTTGATCGACCAGCGCGAGGCTTACGACGAAGCGCACGCGTTCATCGATCAGGTGATGCCGAACTTCAAAGATCGGATCAAGTTCTACAGCGACAACATTCCGCTGTTTTCGCGTTACCAGATCGAGTCGCAGATCGAATCGGCCTTCCAGCGCGCCGTGCGCCTGCCTTCGGGCGGCAGCCTGGTCATCGATCCGACGGAAGCCCTCGTTTCGATCGACATCAACTCGGCGCGCGCGACCAAAGGCGCCGACATCGAAGAAACCGCGCTCAATACGAATCTTGAAGCCGCGGAAGAAGTCGCCCGTCAGTTGCGCCTGCGCGACGTCGGCGGCCTGATCGTCATCGACTTCATCGACATGGCCAGCGTGAAGAACCAGCGCGCGGTGGAGAATCGGATGCGCGAAGTGCTGGAGACCGACCGCGCGCGCGTGCAGGTCGGCCGCATTTCGCGATTCGGCCTGATGGAAATGTCGCGCCAGCGCTTGCGCCCGTCGCTCGAAGAGATCACCACCGAACTGTGTCCACGTTGCAGCGGCCAGGGTCGCATCCGCGACGTGCGTTCACTCGCGCTCGGCATTCTGCGGGTGATGGAAGAGGAAGCACTGAAGGAACGCAGCTCGATCGTGCGCGCGATCGTGCCGCTCAGCGTTGGCTCGTACCTGCTCAACGAAAAACGTCGCGACGTTGCGGAGATCGAGCGGCGCACCAACACGCACCTCGTCATCGTGCCCACCGATCGCCTCGAAACGCCGCACTACGAAGTGCAACGCATCCGTGACGACCTGGCCGAAGCAGAAGCCGGCATTGCGAGCTACGAGCTTGCGGACACGCCGCTTGCAGACGAAATCGAAACGCGGCAGCCGGAACCGGTGCGCGCCGCGCGCCCCCAGGAAGCGGTGATTCGTCCGGCCGCGCCGCCCCCGCCACAACCGATGGCGCCTGCGCCCGTTGCGGTTGCACCGGCGCCCCAACCGATGACGCACGCTGTGCAGCCACAAACGGGTCTCCTGAGCCGAATCTTCGGATCGATCTTCAAGAAGGACACGCCGGCCGAGACCGCATCGCCGCGCCCGCCGGCTGCAGTGGATTCCGCATCGCGCGGCAACCGCAGCGAGAGCCGCGGTGACGCGCAACGCGCCGATGTCTCACGATCCGACGGTCCGCGATCGGCAGACAGATCGAGACGCGGTCGCGGCGGACGTTCGCGGTCGGGTCCGCGTTCCGGAGATCGCGCTGAGCGTTCGCAGGAGACGATCACCGTCGGCGGCGAAGGCGGTGCGCCTCCGCGCGCCAGCGATTCCTCCCGCGATGGCGGTGCGCCACGCAATGGTGCTCGCGGTCGGCGCGGTGGTCGCGAGGGTGAAGAGTCGACTTCCGAGCGTTCCTCCGGAGACCGAGGCGATCGTCCGAATCGCGAACGAGGTCGCCGCGGCCGCGACGACAACGCCGAACGCCGGCCGCGTCCGCCGCGTGACGACACCGAGGCCGTAGAAGCCGCCGACACGATGGAGCCGGTGCGCGAACAGTCGCGCGAACCACGGCGGGAACGCAGCCCGAGCGACGGCGCACGCGCAGAGGGCAGAACGCGCGACGTCGAAGAAGACCGCACACCCGCCGACCTCGAACAGAGCAAGCGGCGGCCGCGACGCGATCGCGCATCGGTCGCGCGCAACCAGGGCGACGAGCGTCGTCCGGGGCCGAGCACGGAGCCCGTTGAGACAGTTACCGAGATCGCAGCGCCGCTATTGGTAACCGCCGAAGCGGTCGAAGCCGAAGTACCCGTGCAAGTCGCCGAGTCGGGGCCGTCCTTCGGCAGCGTCGAACCGGTGGCAGCGATGCAGTCTGCGCCGCTCGAGGAGGCGCGTCCGCAGCCCTCGCCCGCAGTCGTGGTCGTGTCGCCGATCGAAGCGGCGGCGGAAGCGGTGAAGCAGGAACCGGAACGCCCGGCGGGTCGGGCCGCAAACGACCCACGTGAGGTGCGCAAGCGCGAGCGTGAGGCGCGTTTACGCCAGGAAGGCGTAATCGGAGAGCGTAGTCCGGAATGACGCATGGAGCCGGCGGCCCTGGCCGCCGGCTCATTCGTCGAAACCGATGACTGCAGGCTCGAGTTCAAGCACCACGCCGTACCGACCGGCAACGTCCTCCTGAATTGCGCGCGCCAGACGCAACACGTCAACGGCGCATGCTCCTCCGCGATTGGTCAGAACCAGCGGCTGGCGGGACCACACTCCGGCCGGACCGATGTGTCGCCCTTTCCATCCTGCCGCATCGATCAGCCGCGCGGCCGCCACCTTGATGCCGTTCGCATCCGGATACGTCGGCACCTCGCCGAGCTGCGCGCGCAATCGATCTACGGCATCCGCTTCGAGTATCGGGTTTTTGAAGAAGCTCCCGGCATTCGGCGTGCGGCGCACGTCCGGCAGCTTGCGCCGGCGGACGCGGGTGACGGCTTCCGCGATCGCCACTCCGCTGGGACCAACGCCCATTGCGTCGAGCTCGCGGCGCACATCGGGGTAGCCCGCTCTCGCTTCGAAGAACGGCGATAGGCGCAATGTAACCGACGCGATGAGGAAGCTGCCCGGCGGTAACCGTTTGAACACGCTGTCGCGATACCCGAAGCCGCATTGCCGTGCGTCCATCGTGACGGTGGTTCCATCGCGACACGATATAGCCGTTAGCGAGTCGAACCGCTCTGCGAGCTCCACGCCGTACGCGCCAATATTCTGGATAGGCGCGGCGCCGACGCAGCCCGGGATCAGCGCCAGATTCTCGAGTCCATTGATGCCTTGCCCGAGGCAGAAGCGGACCAGTTCATGCCAAACGACGCCGGCACCGGCGACTACTTTGAAGCCGTCAGCGTCTGTCTCGACGCGGATGTGGCGGAGACGCGGCATGATCACGCAGCCCGGGACGTGGGCGCGCAGCACCACGTTGCTGCCGCCGCCGAGGATGGTTACTGCGAGCCCGCGGGTCGCCGCATCGGTCAGTGCGGCGCGGACCTCACTCTCCGAATCCGGGCACGCGAAAAATTGCGCGCGCGACGGCAGGCGTAGCGTATTGAAGGCTTGCAGCTCCACGTCGCTGCGCAACACTACGGCGCAGTCCCCACCGATCGGAACGTGAGGTTGATTCTCGGCTCGACTAGGCCGCGCGAGCGCGGCACGCAGTGTTGCCAGTCGCGTTGCGACGCTCCCCACATCAGCAGCAACGAACCGGATTCCAGCGTGATCGAAGCGCGGTCCTCCTTGGCACGCTGACGCATGCAAAAGCGTCGCGAAGCTCCGAAGCTCAGCGATGCGATGCACGGAAACGGTCCGAGTTCGGGTTCGTTGTCGGCGTGCCATCCGAGTGTGTCGTTACCGTCGCGGTAAAGGTTCGCCAGCACGAAGTTGAAGCGAAGTCCCAAGCGTTCGTGCAACGCGTCGCGTAAATCCCGGATTGCAGGTATCCACGGTTCGGCGCGATGCATGGTATGCGAGTAACGGTAGGCGACACCCTCGTCGCCGTACCAGGCGCACAGACGAGGCACTTTGACGCGGCGTCCGAAGATCAGCAGCGATTCCTCGCGCCATTCGATGTCGCTGACCAGAGCGCGCTGGATGTCGACCGCGTTGCCGACAAACTCCGGGTAATACAACACGTCGCCAAACTTCGGTACGCGGTACCCACCAACGAGTTCACTCGGGGGTGTTTGGACGGCGGAGCGGATCATCGACCCGCCAACACGGCGCGAACGCGCTCGAGATCGGCTGGTGTATCTACGCCACCCGGCACTTCGGCCACCGCCTCCCCTACGGCGATTTCGATCGCGTTCTCCAGCAACCGCAACTGCTCGAGCGACTCGATCTGCTCGAGCACGCCGGCGGGAAGCGCGCAGAAACGGGCGAGCCCTTCCACGCGATAACCATAGATTCCGATGTGCCGCCACCACGCGTGTTGCGTCAGCGGAAGTTGCTCGCGTGACGGCTTCGCGAAGTCGTCGCGGCGCCATGGGATCGGTGCGCGCGAGAAGTAGCGCGCGCGTCCGGCCACATCGCGCACCACCTTGACGACGTTCGGATCGAACAGGCGCGCCGCGTCGTCGATCGCTTCGCACAACGTCGCGATGAGCACGTCCGGTGCGTCGAGCAGCAGTTGCGCAACCTGGCGTATCACCGACGGTGGAATCAGCGGTTCGTCGCCCTGCACGTTGATCACGATGTGTCCATCCGACCAACCTTTTGCGGTGACCACCTCCATCACGCGATCGGAGCCCGACTGATGGTCCGCGCGCGTCAGCATCACATCGTGTCCGTGATCGGCGACCGCGCGTTGTACGCGCACGTCGTCGGTGGCTACGACCACGTCGCGCGCGCCGCTCGCCAGCGCCTGGCGTGCCACGCGAACGATCATCGGCAGTCCGCCGACGTCCGCCAGCGGTTTGCCGGGCAGCCGCGTCGACGCGAACCGTGCAGGAATGACGACCGAAAAGACCGGGTCCATCGTTTACTGCGCCTCCGTCATTCGCGAACGCTCGCCGGCGATGCCACGCGCCGCCAGGCAATCTGCCAGTGCGGCCTCCGCGCGCTCGCTCAGCGCCACATCGATTTCGAGATACCAGCATTGTGCCGGTAGATCGTCCTGAGTCATCCAAGCCACCTTGATTGCGTCCTTCTCGGTCATCACCACCGGTGCGTCGTCGTCGAAAGCGAGATCGCCGGGCGAGAATCGGTGGTGGTCGTCCAGCGCGATGAACTCGCCGCCGATACCGAGCTTACGCAGCGTATCGAAGAACCGTTCCGGATTGCCGATGCCCGCGACCGCGTGTACGCGCGTCGCGCGAAAATCGGCGGCCTGTACGCGCTCGGCGCTGCGCAGATTGACGAATGCGCGCGGCACGACTTCCATCACCCACTCGCGATCGGTGCTTCCCGAGGCGCAGCCGTTGGCGACGACGAAGTCGACCTCACCCAACCGCGACACCGGTTCGCGCAACGGACCCGCCGGCAGGCTGCGGCCGTTACCGAAGCCACGCTCCCCGTCGACCAGAACGATTTCGACGTCGCGCGACAACGCGTAGTGCTGCAAGCCATCGTCGCTGATGACGATATCGCAGGTCGTTTCGTCGACCAGTCGCCTCACCGCTTCGACGCGATCGGCGGCCACGACCACCGCGCATCCTGTGCGCCGCGCCAACAGCGGCGCTTCGTCGCCGACCGAGTCGGGATCCGAATCCTGCGTTACAAAAAGCGCCGCCGGCGAACGTCGTCCGCCGTACCCGCGCGAAACGATGCCCGGACGAAACCCGCGCGCCGCGAGCCAGCGCGACAGCCAGATGACGAACGGCGTCTTGCCGGTGCCGCCGACAGTAATGTTGCCGACGACAATCACCGGCACCGGCGCGCGCCATCGTTCGCTGCGTCCCGCGAGGTATCGGAAACGGCGGCGTCTCACGACCGCCTGGTACACGTGCGCAAACGGTGCCAGCAGACGTACCCAATTCGAATCTCCGTACCAGCCGCGAACCACCGCGGCCGGTGCGGATACGGCGACGGAGAGCAGCTGCGGCCTTGCTGCCAGTGTCCGCGGCGCAACCGGAGCAGCGACCGGCCGAGGTTCCGGCTGCGCGTCCGACTTGAGCCGTTGGGCGAACTGCGACGAATACAGCTCCGCGTACGTTCCGCCCCGCGCCAGCAATTCGCGATGGGTACCGCGCTCGACGATGCGACCGCCGTCTACGACTACGATGAGATCGGCGTGCTCGATGGTGGACAGTCGATGCGCGATCACCAGAGTCGTGCGACCCCGCATCACCTCTTCTAGCGCCGCCTGAATGTACTGCTCCGATTCCGCATCGAGCGAGGACGTCGCTTCGTCGAGGATGAGAATGGGAGCATTTTTGAGCAGCGCACGGGCGATCGCGATGCGTTGCCGCTGGCCGCCCGACAGCAGCACGCCATCGTCGCCGACGACGGTCTGCAGCCCGTCCGGAAGCGCCTCGATGAATCCGTCAGCGTGCGCGCGCGTGACCGCGTTCCAGATCGCTTCCGGCGGCGAATCGCTCAACCTGCCGTAGGCGATGTTGCGTTCGAGCGTGTCGTTGAACAGCACCACCTGTTGCGTGACGAGCGCGATTTGGTCCCGAAGCGATTGCAGGTCGTAGTCCGCAAGCGGTCGGCCATCGAGCAGAATCTCGCCGCTGCTCTGGTCGTAGAAACGCGGGATCAAACTGACGAGCGTCGACTTGCCGGCACCGGATCGGCCGACGAGGGCGACCCGTTGTCCGGGCTCCACTACCAGATCGATGTCGTGCAACACCGGTCCGCTGCCGGACTCGTACGCGAACGAGACGTTGCGAAATTCGATGCGCCCGGTTGCCCGCGCGACACTGAACGTGCCGCTGTCCGGTTCCGTCTGCTGATCCAGTTGCGAAAAGATGTCTTCCGCCGCGGCGAGCCCCCGCTGCAACCGCGAATTCACTTCCGACAGCTTCTTGATCGGCCGTGCCAGCAGCCCGGCCAATCCCACGAAATAGACCACGTCGCCGGGCGACATCGAACCCGCGATGCGAGGTTGAAACAGCAATGCGATCAGCACCGACAGCGCTCCGGCGACGAACACCTGGATGATTTCCGTGCTCCACGCTTTCGTCACGACCATCTTCAGGTTCTGCTGCTGGTTCGCCCGGCTGGATTTCTCGAACCGCTTGCGTTCGTACGCTTCGCCGCCGAACGTGCGAACGACGCGATAGCCGTTCACGGCTTCGGAAGCGACGTGCGTGACGTCGCCCATCGAGTTCTGGATGCGTCGGCTGATGCTGCGGAAACGGTTGCTCGCATACGAAACGACCATCGCGACCACCGGCGCGATCACGAGGAAGATCATCGTCAGGCGCCAGTTGGCCCAGATCATCGCGCCAAGCAGCACCATTACCTTCGATCCATCCTGTACCACCGACTTGAGCGCGTCGGTGGCGGTGTCGCGCAGCTGCGCCACGTTGAACGTGATGCGCGAAACCAGATGGCCTTTTGCGCTGCGGTCGAAGTAAGCGCTCGGCATGCGCAGCAGCTGGTCGAACAGCTGGATTCGCAGCTGGTGAACCACTCTGTATGACACACGCGACAACAGGAATTCGCCGGTGAAATCGCCGAAGCCGCGCACGAGAACGGTAGCCAGCATCAGCAGCGGAAATCTAAGCCAGTCATCCGGCCCCGGCTTCGCCAACGCCTCTACGATGTCGCCAAACAGGCGTGCGAAATAGGCTTCCGCGCCGTTACCGAGGGCAAATCCGACCAACGCGACCAGGAAATACGGCCACATCGGCACGACGTAGGTCAGGAGGCGGCGATAGATGCCCCAATCCGCGGGTGTCGAGAGCGAGGCGGGATCGTCGGAAGGCCTGGACTCGCCCATGCTCGACCCTCAGTGCGCGTCGTCTGGGCTGCGGGTAGTGATGCTCAGGTGAATCAATCCCAGCTGTCCGGCGGCGTCCATGGCGCGAACAACCGACTGGTGCCGCGCGTCGGAGTCGGCATTGATCACGAGATGCTTCGTGGTATCGCCCGCCACCGCTTCGCGCAGCGCGCGCATCAGCGTGGGCAACTGATTGTCGACGAGCAGACGGCCGTTCACGGCGTATTCTCCGTCGGCGCTGATCGCCACTTCTACCACCGAATTCTCCGTCTGCTGCGACGTAGGATTCGCTTCCGGCAAATCCACCTTCAGTTCGGATTGGCGGATGAACGTGGTGGAAACCATGAAGAAGAGCAGCAGCACGAGCACGACGTCCACCAGCGGGACCAGCTCGATCGCGATGTCGTTACGGGGGCGTCTGCGGAACTTCATTGCCGCGGATCGATCTCGCGTTCGCCGTGCATGATCTCCACGAGCTTGCTTGCTTCCTGTTCCATGGTGATCGTCAGGTCGTCGACTCTGCGAAGAAAATAGCGATAGAACGCCAGCGATGGAATCGCCACGGTCAGGCCGCCTGCAGTGGTAACGAGCGCGGTCGAAATCCCACCCGCGAGATTGTTCGCATTCCCGGCGCCTTGTGCCATCAGGACCGTGAATGCCTGAATCATTCCGATCACGGTTCCCAACAATCCCAGTAGGGGGCTGACCGAGGCGATCGTTCCAAGGGCAGTGAGGTATCGCTCGAGTTCGTGCATGACCACGCTCGCCTCCTCCTCCATGGACTCCTTCATGATCTGCCGCCCGTGCTTGGCGTTGGCGAGCCCCGCCGCAAAAATCTGTCCGAGGGCGCTGCCGTTACGGATGTCGCGCAGGCGTTCGCGGTCGATCTCATTCTTCTTGGCATAGCCCCACACCTGCGCAAGCAGGGTCCGCGGCGCGATCCGCCCGGGTTGCAGGGTCCAGAAGCGTTCGACGGCGATGGCGGCGGCTATGACCGAACACAGAATGATCGGCAGCATCATCCAGCCACCGGCTTGCACCAACTCCAACACGTTTCGACCCCTTATCCCTATCCGTCGAATTGAAGGCTAGCAGTTCGCGGGAACGCGGTTCCTACCACGAGCAGCCGCGAGCCGATACCGGCCACAGCGCGTGAACCAACCCGCCGCGATGCACCCAGTAATAGTCGTAGAGATTCACCGTCGGATCGCAATGCGGCGTCACGAAATTGATCCGTTTTCCCAACAGCGGTTCCTGCGCGCCGTCGCCGAGCAGCAGCATGCCGTGTTCGTCGCCGGCAAAGCGATACTTCGCAGCCGGCAGGTCGATCGCGGTCGGCGGAATCGATTCGGACGCGAATCCCTTGAAGCCGCAGTCGACGGTGATCATGCCGCTAACGGGTTGACTGATGGCTGTGGTCGCGACCGTGAGCGACACCTCGAAGTCGTCGAGCCGCGCACCGGCGCGACCGCCGACGTCGATGTATTGCTGATCCATGAAGACGTAACTGCCGACTTGAAGGTCGGTCACTTCCGGCACATCGCAGTCGATGTCGTAGGTACCGGTGCCGCAGCCCGTTATCACTCGAAGATCATGTCCGGCATCGCGCAACGCATTGCAGGTTGCAACAGCGCTCTTCCAGCAGATCAGCGATTTTTCCTTGCGCGCTTCGTATCCGGCAATGTGCATCACCTGACCGGCATAGTGCTGCACACCGATGAGATTCAACGCGCCGCCGGATCGCCGGTTCGACGCGAGCCAGTCTGCGAGTTTGACCGCGTCCGCAGTTTCACGAACGCCGGTACGACCGAGGCGTGGGTCGAGATCGATCAACACGTCTATCGACACGCGGCGAGCGCGTGCCGATGCGTCGAGTACCGTCGCGCCGAGTTGACTATCGACGACGATCTGGACCTGTGCACCACCGGCGACCAGCGCGGTCACGAGATCAGCCTTCTGGTGCGTCGCAATCGGCGACGTGATGAGGATGGGCCCGACACCCGCGCGCGCGAGCACGATCGCCTCGGATACCTTCGCCGCGCAGATCCCGACCGCGCCCGCCGCCAGCTGTCGCTGCGCGACCTGCGGACACTTGTGCGTTTTGGCGTGCGGACGGAAACCCTTGCCGCGCGTGCCGAGGAAGTCGGCCATCCGCGCGATGTTGCGGTTCAGCGCATCCTCGTCGAGCAGCAGCGCGGGTGTAGGTACGTCCGCGAGCGGAACAGGCACGTCGAAATCGACGGGCGCGAGCGGTCGGTGGGCGAGAAGCCGTTCGGAGAGTTCGATCATGGCGCGACGATCTTACGAGCGTCGTGCGATCGGCACCACTTCGCGTGTCGCTTCGTCGCCGAAGAACCGTCGGTAGCAGTAGTTCGTCGCGGCAACGTAGCCGTCTACGGTTCCGCAGTCGAAGCGTCGACCTTTGAACTTGTATGCGATCACGCAGCCGTCGCGCGCCTGCTTCAACAGCGCGTCGGTGATCTGGATTTCGCCGTTCTTGCCGGGTTCGGTGCGATCGAGAATGTCGAAGATGTCGGGCGTGAGAATGTAGCGGCCGATAATGGCCAGGTTGCTCGGCGCGCGATCGGGCGAGGGTTTCTCGACCATGTCGGTAACGCGGAACAGGGAGTCCGAGAGCGCTTCGCCCGCGATGATCCCATAGCGGTTGGTTTCGTCGGCGGGTACCTCTTCGATCGCGACGATGCTGCAGCGGAACTGGCGGAACAGCTTCGTCATCTGTGCGAGCACGCCGGTGCCTTCGCCGAAGCAGAGGTCGTCCGCCAGTACCACTCCGAACGGCGCATCGCCGATCAGCGTCTGGCCCGTCAGGATGGCGTGGCCGAGCCCCTTCATGGTGATCTGGCGGGTATAGGAGAACGTGCAGGTTTCGATGAGCGCGCGGATGCCTTCGAGCTGCTTTTCTTTACCGGTGCCCTCGATCTGGTGTTCGAGTTCGTAACTGACGTCGAAGTGGTCTTCGATGGCGCGCTTTCCACGGCCGGTGACGAAGCCGATGTCGGTCAGTCCGGCTTCCACTGCTTCCTCTACGCCGTATTGCACCAGCGGTTTGTCGACGATCGGCAAAATCTCCTTCGGCATCGCCTTCGTTGCCGGGAGAAACCGCGTGCCGTAGCCGGCCACGGGGAACAGACACTTCTTGATCATTGCGACGCCTGATGCACTGGATTCCGAGGGATGGTAGCCAACGCCGCTCTCGAGCAGCAAGCAATCGATTCGGAATCGGTGGGATCGCGCACGTAAGGCGCGATCAATGCGGCGTCGGCTCTGCCTCGGCTTCCGCTTCTTTCAGCATCGCGACGAGATGACGGCAGATCAGCCGACCCGCCTGCAGCTGCTCAGGCGAATGGTCGGGCAGCCGCGCGATACGGCGTGACAGGCGGCGCGCCTCGAGCAGATGCCGTTGCTGGCGATCGCGCGCACTTCGATGCGGGGCAACCGCCGGCAACGCCGGCTCTTCGCTCATCTCGAACAGCGACAACGAGTTCTGACTCACGATCAGTTTCCGTTTCGGTCTGCGGCGCAGTATACGACTACTGTATATTTATACAATATCCGCCGCGGCCACGCGTTCGAACTTGAACGCGTCGCCGTCGATGTCCACGCGCACCAGATCACCGGGATGGAACCGTCCGCTCAGCAGTTCGCCCGCCAGCGGATTCTCGATGCTCCGCTGAATGGCGCGCTTCAGCGGCCGCGCACCATAAACCGGGTCGTAACCCTGTTCGGTCAGCCGCTCGATCGCCGCGTTCGTCAGCTCGAGGCCGAGCTCCTGATCTTTCAGCCGGGCACGCAGCGAATTGAGCTGAATCTCGGCAATCGCCGCCATGTGTTCGCGTCCGAGCGGGTGGAACACCACCACGTCGTCGATGCGGTTCAGGAACTCCGGCCGGAAGTGCTTTGCGACCACACCGAGCACCGTCGGCTTGATCGCGTCGTAGCGTCCGGACTCGGTGAGGCTCTGTATCGCTTCGGAGCCGAGGTTCGACGTCATCACCAGCACGGTGTTGCGGAAGTCGACGGTGCGGCCGTGGCCGTCCGTCAGGCGCCCGTCGTCGAGCACCTGCAGCAGCACGTTGAACACGTCCGGGTGCGCCTTCTCGATTTCGTCGAGCAGCACGAGGCAATACGGCCGTCGGCGGACCGCTTCCGTCAGGAAGCCGCCTTCTTCGTAACCGACATAACCCGGGGGCGCGCCGATCATCCGCGCGACCGAGTGTTTCTCCATGAACTCGGACATGTCGATGCGCACCATCGCGTCGTCGGTGTCGAACAATACCGACGCGAGCGCTTTACACAGTTCCGTTTTGCCGACGCCGGTCGGTCCGAGAAACATGAAGGAACCGTTGGGACGGTTCGGGTCGGCGAGACCCGCGCGCGACCGGCGCACCGCGTCGGCAACCGCCTTCACCGCTTCGTCCTGACCGATCACGCGCTTGTGCAGGTCGTCCTCGAGGTGCAGCAGCTTCTCGCGTTCGCCTTCGAGCAGCTTGGTGATCGGCACGCCGGTCCACTTCGAGACGACTTCTGCGATCTCCTCTTCCGTGACGTTGTTGCGCAGCAAGCGCGTCTCTTTGCCTTCGGCCGCCATCGCGTCGCTCAGGTTCTTCTCGAGCTCAGGGATACGTCCGTACTGCAGTTCCGACATGCGCGCGAGGTCGCCGGCGCGCCGCGCCGTCTCGAACTCCGATCGCGCGGCGTCGAGCTCCTCTTTGATGTGTTGCGCGCCCTTGAGCGTCGCCTTCTCGGCGTTCCACACTTCCTCGAGGTCCGCATACTGCCGCTCCAGATCGGCGACGGTTTCCTTCAACGCTTCGGTGCGCTTGCGCGACGCCTCGTCCTTCTCCTTCTTGAGCGCCTCGAGCTCCATCTTGTGCTGGATCAACCGTCGTTCGAGCTTGTCCATCTCCTCCGGTTTGGAGTCCATCTCCATCCGGATGCGGCTTGCCGCTTCGTCGATCAGATCGATGGCCTTGTCGGGCAGTTGCCGACCGGTGATGTAACGATGCGACAGGCGCGCAGCGGCGACGATCGCCGGATCGGTGATATCGACCGCGTGGTGCAGCTCATAGCGCTCTTTCAGACCACGCAGGATGGCG
This sequence comes from uncultured Gammaproteobacteria bacterium, assembly GCA_963780795.1. Classification (GTDB taxonomy): domain Bacteria; phylum Pseudomonadota; class Gammaproteobacteria; order Pseudomonadales; family Azotimanducaceae; genus DATJGR01. Next base: position 71,585 of record CAWADH010000001.1, read on the forward strand.
ATGGTGTCTTCGACGCTCGGCTCGTCGACGAGGATCTTCTGGAAGCGCCGCTCCAACGCCGCGTCCTTCTCGATGTACTGACGGTACTCGTCGAGTGTCGTCGCGCCGACGCAATGCAACTCGCCGCGCGCGAGCGCCGGCTTCAGCATGTTGCCGGCGTCCATCGCGCCTTCGGCTTTACCCGCGCCGACCATCGTGTGCAGTTCGTCGATGAACAGAATGACGTTGCCTTCCTGCTTGGCGAGTTCGTTCAGTACCGCTTTCAGACGTTCTTCGAATTCGCCGCGGAATTTCGCACCGGCGATCAGCGCACCCATGTCGAGCGCGAGGATGCGCTTGCTCTTCAGCCCCTCCGGCACTTCGCCGTCGAGGATGCGTTGCGCGAGTCCTTCGACGATCGCGGTTTTACCGACGCCGGGTTCACCGATCAGCACCGGGTTGTTCTTGGTGCGACGTTGCAGAACCTGGATGGTCCGGCGGATTTCGTCGTCTCGCCCGATCACCGGGTCCAGCTTGCCGTCCTCTGCCCGCTTCGTGAGATCGACCGTGTATTTCTCGAGCGCCTGACGGCTCTCTTCCGCGTTCTGATCCTGCACCGCTTCTCCTTGTCTGATTCCTGCAATCGCTTTTTCCAGAGCCTCTTTCTTCACGCCTGCTTCGCGCAGCACGCGTCCGACAGCGCCGGTGTCCTCGCACGCGGCCAGCAATATCAGTTCGGTGGAAATGAACTTGTCACCGAACTTCTGCGCCTGTCGGTCGGCAAGATTCAGCAGCCGCACGAGTTCGGGTCCGAGCCCGACGTCGCCGGTCGGCTGCTTGATGGTCGGCAGTCGGTCGAGTTCGGTGGCGAGCGCATCCTCCAGGTCGTCGACGCGTCCGCCCGCCTGAGCTAACAGTTGGCGGACGCCGCTCGCTTTGTCCTGCAGCAGCACTGTGAGCAGGTGCACAGGCTGCACGTAGTTGTGGTCCTTTCCGACCGCCGACGACTGAGCGTCGGCCAGTGCCGCCTGCAGGCGACTCGTCATTCGATCCATGCGCATGGTGGTGTTCCTCCGCGAACTCGCCAGAGAATGCGTCCATCGTCCGCATTTTCAAGCCGATCCAACGACATACCTGGAAACTGCTGCAGCGCCGCGCTACATTCAATTCGGTGAATTCAGCACTGGGGCGCGCACTTCTGCCATGACTGACCCGCAGGATCTCTCCAACGACGAACGCGAGAGCGCCCGCATCCAACTGCCGTTCGAAGTGGAGTTGAGCCACCCCAGCATCGGCAAGATCAGAAGCGTCGCGCGCGACATTTCGGAGAGCGGGATCTTCGTGCGCCTCAATCCGAGCGGTTTGCGCCTCGGCGCCAAGATCAAGGTGACGGTGCTGAACGCGGCGCTGGTCGAGTCGAATCCGACGCCGACCATCGAAATGGAAGTGGCGCGCGTCACCGAGGAAGGACTCGGGCTCAAGTTCACGAACCGCACGAGCCAGCATCTCTGGAACAGCGTCGATCGACTGCGGCAGGATCTGCGCCTCGGCCAGGATTATTTCCAGGTGTTCCAGGGCGTGGCCATCGTCAACCATCTCGGCAAGCTGCTGGTGGTGCAACGCCATGGCAAGTGGATGTTCCCCGGAGAATATCTGACCGTCGGCTCTGCGTGGCACGCCACGCTCACCGACTACCTCACCGCGGAACTCGGAATCGACGATCTGGTGTTCGAAGACACGCTCGGCATCGACAGCGCGCCAGGACTGCTGGCCGGTGAAAACGCAACGTTCAGCGTGTTCCACCGTTTCTCGTCGCAATCGGAACGCGTGCGGTTGCGCGACGACTCCCGCTATCGCCACGCGAAATGGGTCAGCCGTGCCTTCAGCATCGAAGAGCTGACATTCTCTCACCCGCTGCTGCGTGATCTCGCGGCGCTTGCGCTCGATCGCGCCGACGCGGGTCGCACCACCGCCAGCGCGGCCCAATCCAGGCGGGGTTGAGCCATGATCGCGGCGCATTTCGACGAGTGCGACCGCGTCGGGCAGATCATCCTGCGTCCCAACCGGTCATGGACATGGCAATCGAACACTTATTTCCTCGGTACGCTGTTAACCGTTTCGCTGATCGTCGCCGCGACTTTTGCACTGCGCGGCTATTGGATGGTGCTGCCGTTCAGCGCGCTCGAGATGAGCGTGGTGCTAGCCTGTCTCTACTACTGCGTGCGCCGGACGCACGAGCAGGAAGTGTTGACCTTCTCCGTTGACGAACTGATCGTCGAGAAAGGCCATCGCGAGCCCGAACACACCTACCGCTTCTCGCGCTTCTTCACGCGTTTTCACGTCGAGCCCGCAACGCACCCGTGGTACCAGGACCGGATCGCGGTGGAGATGCGCGATCAACGCGTCGAAATCGGTCGCTTCCTGACACCGGAAGAGAAGACCCGCCTCGTCTCGCAACTGCGCTTGATGGTGAATCGGTTCCGCTGAGACCGGCCGCGTTTCAGTGGCGCGAGCACACATCATCGTCTATGGATGTACCAACGCGCCAGTAAGGGGGCGCCTGACGACGCCACTCGACCGGCGCCTGGCTCGAATCCGAATGCCACGTCACCGCGCCGGACTGCGCAGTGGTGAACGCGTGACTGCCGCTGCTCGCAAAACGACACACCACGTCGCGGTGCGGATGCCCGAACCGATTCATGAATCCGGCGCTGAACACGACAACGCGCGGGCGCGCCCACGCTACGAACGACGCACTCGAGGAACTCCGGCTGCCGTGGTGCGCCGCCACCAGGAAATCGATCGGCTGTTCGAGCGACCGATATGGCAACGCCGATTCTCCGGTCGTCGTGATGTCACCGGGCAACATGGCGCGGTGATGACCGTTGTCGATCGAAAGCACGCACGAGCTGTCGTTGTCAGAGCCCGCGGTGCGTCCCGGGTGCACGATGCGGAACCGCACGCCATCCCATTGCCAGCCGGTGCCTGCGCGGCATGCGCGCAGATTGGCGGCTCCGTTTACCGGCTGACCGCCCAGCAACGCGCGCACCGTGAACGTACTCGCGACTGCGCCGTAGCCGCCGATGTGATCGAGGTCGGCGTGACTCAACACCACCGCATCGAGCGCGTGTCGCGCACCGCGACGCAGGTTCGGCACCACGACGGCGGCGCCGAGATCGAATCCGGACGGGAATCGGGGTCCGGCGTCGTACAGCAGACGGTGTCGCGCCGTGTCGACGATCACGCTCAGTCCCTGTCCGACATCGAGTACGGTGATCGCGAATGCGCCGTCGACCGGCCGCGTGTCGATCGGCAGCAGCGGCAGCACGACGCAAGGGAGCAGGAGCAAGCGATGTCGCAACGCCAACGGCAGCAGCATCAGGCCGCACGCAACTGACGACGCGATCAGTGCCGGTGCGTTACGCGCGCTGCCCCAACTGATCCAGTCGAACTGCGCGAGCGCGCGCAGGTACACAACGACGAATCCGACGAGCGCGTCAACGAGATGCGCGACCCACGCGGCACCCGGTGAATCGCTCGCAACGAGGACACCCGCGAGCAGATCGAGCGGCACGACGATCACGCTGACGATCGGAACCGCCAGCAGATTTGCGAGCGGGCCGACCCACGCCACGCTGCCGATGGTCGCCGTCAGAATCGGTACCATGCCTGCCGCGAGCACGATCTGCGCCGCCACCAGCGTTCGGATCGCAGAGGCTCGCTCCATCCGCGGCGCAAACTGCGCTAACAACACCGCGACGGCGCCGAACGAGAGCCAGAAGCCGGCCTGCAGCGGCGCGAGCGGATCGCACGTCAGCACGATGGCGCCTACCAGCAGGAACATCCGCGGCAGCGACACACGCCGACCCAACGGCAACACGAGCAGCACCAGCACCGTCGCCACCCACGCACGCAACACCGCCACGCCCCAGCCGGCGAGACACGCATACAGCGTCACCAGCACGCCGCCTGCGCACACGCCGGCCCAGGCCGTGCCGTTCCGCAGCAGCATCGTCGGAAACAAGCGCGCGATGGCGCGACCAAACGCGACGCCCAGTGTCGCGACGATCGTCAGATGCAGACCGGAAATCACCATCAGGTGCACCGTGCCGGTGGCGCGGAACAGCGACCAGTCGGCATCGTCCATCAGGCCGCCGTCGCCGGTCAGCAGCGCGAGGTCGATACCTGCGTGTTCGAGCGAAAGCGCGGCATAGCGTTCGCGCAGCGCGAGCCTGAGCCGGTCCCAGGTCCAAACCGATGCCGCCGTGCGCCGCTCGCCATATCGGATCGAGCCGCCGCCGTCGATGCCAACCGCGAGACTCCACGCTTCGTAATCGAAGCCGACCGGATTCTGGAAGCCGCGCACGCTGCGCAACTTGATGCGCAGTTGCCAGCGTTCGCCTGGAAGCAGCGCGGGCGCCTCGAACCACGACAGGCGCAATCGTCGCGGCAACGGACCCGCGCACGCGGGCCACGGCACGATCGAGTCGGGCGCAAGGTCGACCTGCGTTTGCGGCGGCGACACTTTCGGCAAACCGACCACGGTGCCGAGTACTTCGAGCGAGGCACCCTCTACGCATGGCGCAATCCGGTGTGCGAGTGCGTCGTGGGCCGCCAGCGTGGAGACCGAGAGTCCGAGGAGCGCACCAGCAACCCACGGCACCCGCCGCACAGCACCCAGCGCCGCACTGGCGATTCCGATTGCGATGCAGTGGTTCCACGATGGCAGCGCCTGCCACGTGGTCGCCAACATTCCGATCACGTACCCGAGCAGCAGTCGCGCCATGAACGCCGGACGAGAAACAGGCATAATCGCGCCTCGATCGCAGATGAGCGCGCCAGTACAGCGATCGACTCCTCATCGTCGTAACAGGTTTATGCCACGCAGCACGTTCAGGCGTTACCTGCCCGATCCCCAGAAATTGCGTGAGCATCGTGCCCTCAGACCGTTGGGCAAATGGCTGCAGAATCCGGAGATCTGGCACTTCCATCGACGCTCCGTTGCAGGCGCGGCGTTCATCGGGCTGTTCGTCTCATTCCTGCCGATTCCGATGCACATGTTGATTGCGGCCGCGATCGCGATCGCGACCCGGTGCAACCTGCCGCTCGCGGTGGGTCTCGTCTGGGTCAACAATCCGCTGACGATGGGCCCGCTGTATTTCTTCGCGTACAAGCTCGGTGCCTGGCTGATGGACACGCCGCCGATGGTGACCGAGGTGCACATCGACTTCGCGTGGCTCACGCAGGAATTCGACCGGATCTGGCGGCCGCTGCTGCTCGGTTCGCTGGTGTGCGGATGGGTGAGTGGTCTAACCGCGCTTGCGTTCGTACGGGTCGGCTGGCGTATGCGCGTAGTCCGCCAGTGGCGTGAGCGGAAGCGCCGACGCGCCGCGCGGGCGGTCGGAAGCGCACCTTCGCAAGAGCGTTAGGATGTTACGACGCTTCGTGCAGCGCTTCCGCCGGATTCAGCGCGGCTGCGCGGCGTGCGGGGTGCAGCGCCGACAAGAGACAGAACGCGAACGACACCGCCGCGATGAGCGCGATGTCGAACGGCAGCACCACCGACGGCACCGTGTCGAAGTAGGAACCGTCCAGCAGCTTCGCGCCGATCAACGATTCGAGCAGCGATACCGTTTCGGTAACGTGATTGGCGAGCAGCAGACCGAGCAGCAACCCGAAGCCGATTCCGCCCAGCGCGACGAGGATGCCCTGCACGAGCACGAGCCGCAGTATCAGTCCTTCCGACGCCCCCATTGTCCGCAGAATCGCGATATCGGTGCGCTTATCGTTCACCAGCATCGTCTGTGCCGACACGATATTGAATGCGGCGATCGCAACGATCAGCACCAGCAGCATGAACATCATGCTTTTCTCGAGCCGAACGGCGCGGAACAACTCGCCGTAGTTCGATCTCCAGTCGGTGATCTGCCAGCCAGCGGGAACGAGGGTAGCCAACTGTGTTACCGCGGCATCGACGCGCATCGGATCCGCAAGCCTCACTCGCACACCGAGCTTGCCGGTGTTGCCGAGACCGCGCGCGCGGACGTCTGCGAGTCCGATCAGCACCAGGCCATAATCCAGTTCCGCGCCGATCTCGAACGTGCCGGCGAGCGTGAAGCGTTCGAGCCGCGGCACGATCGAGTCGTTGGTTGGCGACGAAAGCACCAAGGTGACCGGATCGCCGACTGCAAGCCCGAGGTGCATCGCGAGCGGCGATCCCATCACGAGCCCGCCGCCTGCTGTATTGAGCGCGTCGATCGATCCGGACGTCATTTTCTGCGCGACCACGTCCATTGCAGCGATTCCCTGCGCATCGATGCCGTATACCGCGACCGCTTCCACTCCGCTGCTACGCGCCACCATTCCGTCGGCTTCGAAAAAGCGGAATGCATCGCCCACCTTGGAGAACCGCGCCGGGTCGGTGGTGGTGTCGGTCGCGGGCGGCACGAGCACGATGTGCGGCACGGTACCGAGGATGCGCCGATGCAGTTCTGCGTCGAAGCCGTTCATCACGCTGATGACGACTACGAGTACGGCAACGCCGAGACCGAGACCGAGGATCGACACCCACGTGATCAATGACACGAACGCCCGGCCGCGGATCGCGAGATAACGCCAACCAATCCATAGAGACGTTGCACCGGCGATCGGAAGGCTCATCAGGACGTGCCTTCGATCAGATGACCATCCGTGAGGTACAAGCGGCGCTGCATCTGACGCGCGAGATCCTCGTCGTGCGTGACGACGACAAACGCGGTGCCGCGCCGTTGCGCGAGATCGAGCATCACCGCAAACACCTGATTGGCGCTTTCCTGATCGAGGTTTCCGGTGGGTTCGTCCGCGAGCACGACCGCCGGGTCCGCTACCAGCGCGCGTGCGATGGCGACGCGCTGTCGTTCGCCGCCGGACAGTTGGCTCGGACGGTGATCCAACCGCGCGCCGAGCCCGACCGATTCCAGCGTATCGACGGCGCGTTCGCGCGCCTCGGAGATCTTGTGCGCGCCGAGCAGCAGCGGCATCGCGACGTTTTCCATCGCCGTGAATTCAGGCAATAGATGGTGGAACTGATAGACGAAGCCCATCCGCCTGTTCCGCAGCCGCGCCCGCGCTTCGGGACTCAGCGGTCCGACCAGTGTGCCGTCGATGCGCACCTCGCCGGAATCGGGATCGGCCAGTCCGCCGAGAATGTGCAGCAACGTACTCTTGCCCGAACCGGAACGTCCGAGCACGGCGACGCGCTCGCCCTGCCCCACACGCAGATCGATGCCGCGCAGCACCGGCACCAACGTCGGCCCCTGATGAAACGACTTCACGAGAGCGCGGCATTCGAGCGCGGAGCTTTCACTCATGCTTCAGCACGTCCGCGGGTTTGAGTCGCGCGGCCCGATACGCGGGATACAGCGTACTGCCGAGACTCAGCAGCAATGCAACAGCGGCGACGGTGATCAGATCTGCCAGCTTCACTTGCGCCGGCAGGTAGCTGATGAAGTATTGGCTCATGAGATGCAGACCCAATGCGTGTTCCAACCATCTGTAACCATCCTGCACGAGAAGAGCCGAGCCCGTTCCCAACAACAGTCCGAGGCCGACTCCCGCCAATCCAATCACGCCGCCCAACACGAGAAACGACACCACGATGGTGCGCGTACCGGCTCCGAGCGTTCGCAACACCGCGACGTCCCCGCGGCGTTGATTGACGACCATGATCAGTGCCGACACGAGATTGAACGCGGCGACACCAACGAGCAGCGACAGCAGCAGGAACATCATCGCGCGCTGGAACTCGATGGCGCGATACAGGTTGCCGTGCATGCGCATCCAGGTGATCGCGTAGACCCGCTCCGGCCCGAGCGTAGCGACCGTGGCAGCGCCCACCGGCGCTGCGTCGAACAGATTCGACAGACGCAGGTTGAGACCGTCGACGCCGCTGCCGCGACGGAACAATCGCGCCGCGTCGCCCAATGCGAGATACGCAGACCGTTGATCGAGCTCGGATTGCGTATCGACGATTGCGACAACCTTGATCTTCTTCTGCCGCGGGATCAGTCCCACCAGCGACACGCTCGCGTCCGGCAGCACCGCGGTCACCGAATCACCGACAGCGAGGCCGAGATGGTCCGCGACTCCGCGACCCAGCATCACGCCGAATGATCCATCCACCAACGACTCCATTCGACCGCGGCTGACGTACTTCGCCAGATCGGATACCGCGCCCTCCCGCGCGACGTCGATGCCGCTGAACGTGACGCCCGACGAGCGGCCGTTTGCAACGAGCAACCCGGTGCCGTCGATGAACGGCGCAACGCCGACCACACCCGGCACCTTTGCCACATCGGCCGCATCGGCGGTCCAGTCTGAGAGTGGCGCAACGCCGCGCACCGTCAGGTGTGGGACCACACCAAGTACGCGTTCCTTCAGCTCCCGCTCGAAACCGTTCATCACGGACGTAACCAGCACCAGCACCGCGACGCTCAGAACGAGACCCGCGATCGCGACGATACTGATGAACGAGATGAAGCTCCTGCGCGAATTCGCGTAGCGCAGACCGATGTTGACGGCGAGTGGATAGAACACTGAACTGCGGCGGGGTGAAAACAGCGCGAGTGTACCAGATGGATGCGGCGCAGCCGCCGGCCTGGCGCATCGACGACGCGCTACTACACTTTCCGAATGAGCCGAACTCCGCGCGTGCACCGATCATGAGCGCTGATCAACGCAACAGCTTTCGAATCACCGAAGACGTCATGCTGGCGTGCATCGTGCTGCCCGACGACGCGGATCTGAGCCAGCCGATCCAGACGCTGTTCGAGCCCTCCGAGGGATACGAGCTGGAATCGCGCCTCGAAGAACTCGATCAGGGGTATCGCGAGTGCCACGCACGTCTCGCGCGCATCGACGCCACCGCCGCCGAAGCAGCAGACTGGTTGGCGGCCAAACTCGACGTGTTGAAGGAAGCGCTGCTTGCGCAGCGCCGCGCATCCGGCGACGGCATGCGGCGCACGAAAGTTTCGCTTGCGGTCACCGGCATCGGATTCGCGTATGCGTCGCAGCTGCCGATCGGTCAGATCCTGGCCGTGCATCTGGTGATGGAAGGGAGCCGCGAGTCGTTCATGGCTTACGCGCGGGTTCGCCAGTGCCGGCCCGACGACGATGCATTGTGGATCGGCGCGGAATTCGAACCGCTGTCCCCGGAGACGCAGCGCCGCCTCAGCCGGCACATCCTACAGGCTCAGATAAAGCAACGTAAACAATGAGTTGTAGCGACTATCTCAGGTCTCTGCCAACTATCTCACAGCGCCCGCCACCCGGAGTCTCGAGGCGCCCAACTGCCCGGTAATCTGCAACGCCGCCACCCGATAGCATTCGGCGAAGGTCGGGAAGTTGAACACGTTCTCGACGAATGTCTCCGCGGTCGCCGAGTGGATGAGACCCATCTGGCCGATGTGCACGAGATCGGTCGCGTTGTCGCCGATGATGTGAATGCCGCGCACGACGCCGTCGGGCGACGCGATCATTTTCAATACGCCGTCGGGGCAACGCGCGATGTGACCGCGCGCGATTTCGTTGAAGCGGGCCACGCCGACAACGGTTGCGCCGAACCGCGCGCGCGTTTGTTCGCTCGTTAGGCCGACCGACGCGATTTCCGGTATCGAGTAGATTCCCGACGGCATCCAGTCGCCCTGCCGTCCCGGATCGAGCCCCAGCATGTGGCAGGCGGCGCGCCGGCCCTGCTCCATCGCCGCCGATGCGAGCGAGGGTGGACCGATGACGTCGCCGGCGGCGTAGATGTGCGCAACCGAGGTCTGCCCGAACGCGTTCACTTCGACCAGTTGTCGTTCGTTCACTTTCACACCCGCACGCTCGACGTGCAGTCCGTCGAGCTGCGATATGCGCCCGAGCGCACAGAGCAGCTTGTCGCTCTTGATGACGCGCCCGTCCTTCAGATGCGTGTGCACTTCGCTGATGCCGTCGAACGCGACCCGGTCGAGCGGTGCGTCGCCGAGGAATCGCCCGCCGTGGCGCTCGAAGGCCGTAACGAACCCGCTGATCATCTCGGGTTCCAGGAAGCTCAGAGGCGTTGGCGAACGATCGATCATCGTGACGTGCACACCGAGCACCGCAAATATCGACGCGTACTCACTCGCGATCACGCCGCCGCCCAATACGACCAGCGACGCAGGCAGGTATCCCAACGACAGTATCGAGTCGCTGTCGTAGATCGACTCGTGATCGATCGGCACGTTGTCCGGCTTGCGCGGCTTCGATCCGGTGGCGATCACGAAGTTCGGCGCACTGAATTCCGACTGACGACCGTCCGTGAACGTCGCCAGCATCCGCGAGTCGGACAGAAAGCTCGCGCGCGCGTGAATCACGTCGATGCCGTTGCGCTTGATCTGTGCCGCCATGTAGGCATCGTGGTTGTGAATCACTTCGGTCATCTCGCCGATCAACGACGCGACGTCGGTCACCGGCGCCTGCCACGGCATTCCCATTTCGCGCAAACGATCCGCGACGCGGCGGCGTTCGATTGCGCGTTCGCGCAGCGCCTTGCTCGGAATCGTGCCCTGGTGCACGCATGCACCGCCCACTTCTTTCAGCTGTTCGACCAGCGCGACGCGCCGGCCGGCTTTGGCGGCTTGAACGGCGGCCTTCTGGCCTGCCGGGCCCGAACCAATGACGATGACGTCGTAAGCGCTCAAAGGGCCAACGCCTCGAGCGAAGCCGAAACGGTGTCGCGCAGTCGAAGCAGCGCGGCGACGTCGTCCGGATAAAGATTGAGATGTCGCGTCGATTCCAATGCCGCGACCGATTCGGTCGACAGTTCGCCGCGCAGCATCATCGCCGAAACCTGGACCGCGGCGTTCACGATGGCTACTGCGTCCACGTGCGCCCCGGCGGTGCCGAAAGCGTCTACGCAACGAATCGTCGTTACGACCAGTTCGGGCAGCTTCCACGCCTGCGCCAGCAACACACCGGCGCCCGACCCGAACTCTTCCAACAGTATCGTCATGTCGCGCGACTGTAGCGGCTGCGACGTTACCTGCCCGAGTGCATTGAGCACCACCGGCGTACCGATGTTGTGCAGCAGCCCGCACAGGTACGCCATCTCGGTGTTCTTTCGGCACGCACGGGCGATCTCCTTCGCCCAGAGACCCGTGCACAAACCGTGTTTCCACGCGTACCGTGCTTCGCTCTGATAGCGCGTCTGCCTGTGCAAGGCGCCGGCGAGCGACGCGGCTATCGCAATTTCGCGGATCCGGTTCATGCCGAGGCGCGAAATCGCCTGGCGCAGCGCGACGATCTCGGTTGCCGCACGCATCGACGGCGAATTGACTACTCGCAGCACGTGGCTCGCGAGGCCTTGGTCGGTCTGAATCAGTTCTGCGAGGCGTGCTGCATCAGCGCGATCGTCGATCGAACTCGCGATGACTTCGGCGGCCACGCCGGGAAGCGGCGGCAACTGGAGCGCCCGAGTTTCGAAGGCGAACGCGAGCAGTCGCCTCAGCGCGGCAACGTCCGCGAGCTCATTGTGGGCAGGGTCGCTCAAGGCAGCATCGCATCGCCTGTGTCCAGAAAAGCATAGTTCACGGCAGCGGGAACGCTCGTCAGCGCCGGTCGGTGTTCACGGCCGCGTCGATCGTGGTAGTCGCCGACGTCGAAACGCTCAGCCGCACGACCGCAACGCGATCAACACCACGCGGATCGATCGATACGCCGAAAGCGGACGTTGGATTGCAGGGCGCGATGGTACGCAGGTGTTGCCTTGACGGGCACGCGCAGCCTCCCCTAACCTGCCGCGCTGCCTCGGGGGTATCGCGTGATTCCGTCAACTTGTTGCCGCGTCGAAGAACACAGGTGGCGGTAACACGTCGCTTTTTACAGCCGCGCCACAACCGCTCACATCGAAGCGCCAGTCGTGCCGCACGCTGCATGCCACCCGCACTCTGGACCTTCAGCCTTGTCGTTGCCGGCGATCTATCTCACCTGCGCGCCCGCATCTGCGAACGTCGAACCGAACGAGCGTCGGCGTCAGACGGACCGTCGGCAACGATCGCAACAGCGCCGCCGGGAAAGTGCAACGCGATTGCCGGAGCAGGAACGCCGCGCGTCGAGCGAAGAGCGGCGCAGCGGGCTCGATCGGCGGGTGGTATGGGGCGAGCCACCGAAGCGCTTTCCGCTCGATCGGCACCTCTCCGCGACGCCGCGGCAGTCGCGCATCGGCACGCTGATCGATCTGTACGCTTAGCAGTACCCACTTCGCATCCGATTCAGCCATGATGCGCTCGCTGTTGCTCGTGCGTCACGGTCAGATCGAAGCGAATGCAGCGGGTCGTTGGCACGGCGCGACCGATAGTCCGCTGACGCGCACCGGACGCCGCCAGATCGAGCAGATCGCGCGACGCATCCGCCGCGACTGGGGCGACGCCGCAGCGATTCACTCGAGTCCGATGATCCGCTGTCTGCACACGGCGCAAGCGATCGCAGGCGCACTCGATCAATCCGTGCTGCTCGACGACGATCTGCGCGAATACGGTATCGGCGAACTCGAAGACACGACCTTCGCCGCACTGCAGAGCGAACACGATTTCTTCCGGCGCATCCGCGCCGACCTCGACTTCGCGCCGCCCGGCGGCGATTCGATCAACACCGTTGCGCAACGTATCGTGCCCGCGCTGCGGCGCATCTACGTGTCCGACGACTCGACGCGACCGATCGTGGTCGTCAGTCACGGCGCGGCGTTGGCGATTGCGCTGGCCGCGTTGCTTGACGCTGACGCGAATCACTGGACAAACTACCAGATCGACAATTGCAGCGTGACCGAACTGTTGCTCGAGCCCGAGCCGTTGATTGCCGGGTTCAACAACACGGACCATCTCTAGTCGCGCGCATTCACTTCCTTGGCGAATATCGAAAGTCACAGGCAAGCAGGGGGAAACATGCCGGAATTCTGTAGTGTCGAAAAAGACGGTCATCTGACGATCGTCACCATCGAGCGACCTGAACGGATGAACGCGCTGCATCCCGCCGCGAATGCGGAACTCGGCGCGGTGTTCGACGAGTTCGCCGCCGACAACAATGCGTGGGTCGCGATCATCACCGGTCGCGGTGACCGCGCGTTCAGCGCCGGAAACGATCTGCGCCATCAGGCGGAAGGGGGCAAACGCGTGCCGACGCCGCGCGGCTTCGGCGGGCTCACGTCGCGCTTCGATCTGACCAAGCCGGTGATCGCGGCGGTGAACGGTGTCGCGATGGGCGGCGGTTTCGAGATCGCACTCGCGTGCGACCTCATCATCGCTTCGGACAACGCGCTGTTTGCATTGCCTGAACCCAGAGTGGGTCTCGCAGCACTAGCCGGCGGTCTGCAACGCCTGCCGCGTCAGATCGGAACGAAACAGGCGCTCGGCATGATCCTGACGGGACGACGCGTCGGCGCAGCCGAAGGACAGAAACTCGGCTTCGTCAACGAGGTGGTGCCGCAAGCCGAGTTGATGGCCGCGGCAAAACGTTGGGCACGGGAAATCTGCGAGTGCTCACCGCTGTCGATCCGCGCGAGCAAGGACGTCGTGTATCGCGGTCTCGACATTGCGGACCTGAACGACGCGATGACGCGTTCGTACGACTCGGTGCGAGCGCTCGTCGGCAGCGAAGATTTCGTCGAAGGTCCGAAAGCGTTTGCCGAGAAGCGTCCCCCAAACTGGAAAGGGCGCTGACGGGCGGTCAGTGCGCGCGGGCAGCTACCCAGGCGGCGTTCATCGCTTCGGCAACGATCGCCACCGCGAGGCAGACGTCGTTCAGTGCGCGGTCGTCGCCGCGGCGGGCCATTTCCGAGATGATCTCGACGCGCGGAATCGCAACGTACAGCGGATCCGGCGACTGATCGAACTGGCCGGGATAGCGACTCAAGGTGTCCTTCATCGTGGCATCACTTACTACTGTGGTCCGGATCAGTAGGTTCAGGTTTCATGCCAATTTAGGACTATTCCATAACATATTGTATTTATTACCTTTGCAGTTTGTGACAATGCATCGCCCGACGGTCGCTAACTGACCGTTCCGCGCACAGACCGACTGCACGCGTCAGCACTCCAGGAATACCCGTGTGATGGACATCACTGTTGTCGAACGAGACTGATCGCGCCGACGAGCGCGCGGAGCGCCGCTTCCAGATTCAGGTCCAGCGCAACCTGAGTCGCAATTTCATGGCGCACCTCGCGCACGGAATGCTGAGCCAGACCGGCTTTCGCCTGATGAATGCGCCGACGTTCATGCCGGCCTACATCATGCTGCTGTCCGGCGGCTCGAATCTCGCCGTCGGCCTGTCGAGCGCGCTGCAATCGTTCGGCATGACGCTGACGCCGATGATCGGCGCCAATCTCATCGAGCATCGCAAACGCGTGCTGCCGGTGGCGTTCTCGACCGGCTGGGGCATGCGCGGAATGATCCTCGCGATCTCGTTGTCCGGATTGATTCTGCCGACGCCGTGGTCGTTGTGGGCGCTGCTGATCTTTCTCGCCGGATTCGGCCTGTTTCAGGGCATGCAGGGCGTCATCTTCAATTTCCTCATGGCGAAGGTGATCCCGGTTTCGAAGCGCGGCCGCCTCACCGGCATGCGCAACTTTCTGGCGGGCATCATCTCCGCGATGGTGGCGTGGCTCAGCGGCCAGTATCTGGTGGGCGATACGCCGACGGCGGCCGGATACTCGTACACGTTTCTGCTGTCGTTCGTGCTGACCAGCATCGGCCTTTCGGCGCTGGTCGCAGTGCGCGAGCCGGAACCGCCGACGGTGCGGCCGAAGGAAAGCCTGCGAACGCGGCTCGCGCAAATGCCGGCGTTGCTGCGCGACGATCGCGCGTTCACCCGCTACTTCCTCGCACGCGCACTCGCGACGCTCGGTCGCATGGCGATGCCGTTCTATATCCTGCACGAGGGACATACCGCAGCGCTGTCCGGCGCCACACTCGGTGTGCTCACGTTCGCCTTTACACTCTCCGCGACGTTTTCGAATCTGGTCTGGGGACCGCTCGGCGATCACAAGGGATTTCGCATCACGTTTCTTGCGTCGATCGCATTGTGGGTGGCGTCGACGATGTTGCTGATGCTCGTGTCCGGCAATCTTGCGGTGACCGTGCTCGTGTTCATCGGCATCGGCGCCGCCAACCAGGGTTTTCAGAACGCATCGCAGAACATGACATTGGAATTCGGCACGCGTCACGACCTACCGGTGCGCATCGCCATCGCCAACACCACATCGGAACTCGCGGGCACGATCGGACCATTGCTCGGGGGCGTTCTCGCTGCGCTCGCCGGCTATCAGGCGGTATTCATGGCTTCCATCCTGTTTCTGGTCGTAGGCGGCGCAGTAGTGGCGCGCTATGTTCCCGAACCTCGAAGACAAGGAGAGTTCCTGTGAGCGCCTCAGCACGACTGTCAGGGAAAACCGCTCTCGTCACCGGCGCCGCCCGCGGCGTTGGGCGCGCTACAGCCCGCAAGCTCGCGGGCGAAGGCGCGTTCGTGTTCGTCAACGACATCGATGCACAGGAACTCGAAGCGACGGCACGAGAGATCGGCGGCGTCGCACTGGCCGGCGATCTGACCGATGCCGCCGTGCCCGACATGCTGGTCGGAAGCGCTGTGGAACAGCGCGGCGGGCTCGACATCGTCGTAAATAACGCGGGTTACATCTGGAACAGCGCGATGCACAATCACAGCGACGAGCAGTGGGATGCGATGCTCGACATTCACGTCACCGCACCGTTTCGAATCCTGCGTGCATACGGCCGATGGCTGCGCGCGATACATCAGTCCGGCGTCGCGATGCCGTGCCGCAAGGTGGTGAACGTTTCGTCCGTGTCGGGACTGTTCGGTGCGGCGACGCAGGTCGGGTATTCCGCAGGCAAGGCCGCGTTGGTCGGGCTGACGCGCTCGCTCGCGAAGGAATGGGGCCGCTACAACGTAACGGTGAACGCCGTGGCGTTCGGGCACATCGCCACGCGACTGACGCAGGAGTACGACGCGGAACCGCCGCGCATCGACGTCGCCGGACGCAGCTATCGGGTGGGTCTCAGCCACGATCAGGTGGCACAACAGATCGCACTGACTCCGTTGCACCGTACCGGCACACCGGAAGACGCGGCGAACGCCATCTATCTGTTCTGCCAGCGCGAATCCGATTTCGTCACCGGCGAAATCCTGGTGGCGAGCGGCGGCCTGCGGCTGTAGCGCGTCGAGTAGAATCGCACGACCATTAGCGGAGCACGTCCATGAAGATCGGCTACAAAGCCCTCATCGAGAATGCCGAGAAAGAGATCGAGACGCTCGATCAGGCCGCCGCAGCGGCATTGCTGAACGACCCCGACGTCGTGTTCGTCGACCTTCGCGATCCGCGCGAGCTGACACGCGAAGGCAAGATCCCTGGTGCGTTCCACGCGCCGCGCGGCATGCTCGAATTCTGGGTCGACCCCGAGAGCCCCTACCACAAGGACGTGTTTTCGTCCGGCAAGCGACTCGTCTTCTATTGCCAGAGTGGCTGGCGCTCGGCGCTTGCGACGCAAACCGTGCAACGCATGGGTCTCGAAAAGGTCTGCCACATCGGCGGCGGTTTTCATGGCTGGAAAACAGCGGGGTCGCCGGTCGAGCAGGTAGCGAAAAAAGACTGATCCGGCGCTAACGACCCAGCACGGTCGCGAGCTTCGCCATCGTCGCCGCGTACTCCGTGTACGTTCGATAGCGCACGGCGCACACGATCCGGTCGACGCCTGCAGCGCGATATTCCTCGAGCTGGTCGCGCGTCTGGGTCGTGTCGCGTAGCGGTAGCGACGTCATCAGGGTGATCGTTCCGGGCGGCTTACCGTAGTTACCGGTGAATCGTCGGTACTCCGCCTTCGCTGCGACGACTTCCGACGGACTCAGCCCCATCGGCAACCAGCCATCGCCATAGCGCGCCGCGCGCTCCAGCGCGTGCGGTGCACGGCCGCCGACGAGCACCGGTGGTTTGGCAGGCCGCGGCCGGAACAGAAACGGCTGACCGTTCGCTTCCACCACGTCGTCGGCAAAACACTTGTCGAGAAACGCCAACACCGCGTCCGAATCGCGAGCGCGATCGCTGCGCCTGATGCCCAGCGCGCGAAACTCGGCGTCCATCCAGCCGATGCCGACGCCGAGCAGCAGGCGTCCTGCCGATAGTTCCTGCAACGCGGCAACCTGCCGCGCGAACATCAGCGGCGGGCGATACGGCAGCACGATCACGCCGCTCGCGAGCTTCATCGTTCGAACGATGCCGGCGAGCCACGCCAGAGCGATCAGCGGATCGACGTATCGACCGCCCGATCCTTCCGCGTCGTCAGGCGGTATCGCGACGTGATCGGTGATCCACAACGACTCCGCGCCGCTGCCCTGCGCGGCGCGCGCACAGTCCTCCATCATCGCGCGAGTCGACTCGGGACCCATGTTGCGCATCGTCACACCCACCTGCACAATCGCCTCCCCCCTTTTGCTTCGTTGGAACACCACGCGCGCATTATGCGGCGCACCACCATCAATGTCCTCGCGTTCGGCGGCGGCTTCGTGATCATGTCGCTCGAGTTGCTCGGCGGCCGCGTGCTCGCGCCGTATTTCGGCAGCAGCATCTACGTCTGGGGCAGCGTGATCACCGTATTCATGCTGTCGTTGTCGCTGGGATACCTGATCGGCGGCTACATCTCATTGAGGTCGCCATCGCTCGCGCGCTTCGCCGCGCTGTTCGTGGCCGGCGCGGTACTGACGTACCCGCTCGTGCTCTACGGCGAAGGGTTGATGCAGATTGTCTTCGAACACATCGAGGACCCGCGCTACGGATCGCTGGTCGCCGCATCGGCAATGTTCATGTTGCCTACGATCGTGCTCGGCATGATCAGCCCCTACTCGGTTCGCCTCATGGTTACCGAGACGTCTCAGTCAGGCCGCGTCGCAGGCACCTTGTATTTCGTGTCGACGCTCGGCAGCGCGCTCGGAACGCTCGCGACGTCGTTCTATCTGGTGCTGTGGTTCGAAATCGACACCATCCTGCTGTTGCTCACCGGAAGCCTGCTCGCATTGGCAGCGATCGGTTATGCGTCGGGCCGCCTACGGTGAGGCTCGTGCTCGCACTGGCGATGGCGTTGCTGTCGGCCTCGGTTCACGCCCGCGTCGTGCACTCGGAGACGTCGCTTTATCAGAACATCCTCGTCACCGAAGAGGGTTCGGTGCGCTGCATGCAGTTCACCGTGCGCAAAGACCAGCGCAATCAATCGTGCGTCGACCAGCGCGCGCCGAAGCGCCTCGTGTTCGCGTACGCGCGGATGATGCTCGCGGCGTTGCTGCTCGATCCGGCGCCCTCGAACATTCTCATCGTCGGGCTCGGCGGCGGCACGCTACCCACCACACTGTCGCAGTTGTATCCGAACGCCGACATCGAGGTGGTGGAGCTGGATCCGGCTGTGGTCGTCGTGGCGAAGCGCTATTTCGACTTCGCGCCGTCCGAACACATGCACGTCGTCGAACAGGACGCCCGCGTCTGGGCAAAGCGCGCACTGAGCAACCCGAAGCGGTACGACCTGATCATGCTCGACGCGTTCAACGGCGACTACATTCCGGAACATCTGATGACGCGCGAGTATCTGTCGGAAGCGCGCGGGTTGCTCACCAGCGACGGCGTTCTGGCGTCGAATACCTTCGCGATCAGCCGCCTGTATCACAACGAATCGGTCACCTACAGCGACGTCTTCGGGGCGTTCTTCAATCTGAAGTCGACCGACAGCGCGAACCGCGTGATCATCGCGAGCCGCACCGCACTGCCCGACACGCCGAAGCTCGAGCTCGCGGCCAAGGCGCTCGTGACGCCGCTGAAGCCATACGGAGTACCGATCGAGGACTACGCGTCCACGATGAATACGCACGCCGACTGGGACCTGACCGCGCGCATCCTCACCGATCAATACTCGCCGGCGAATCTACTCAAGGCGCAGCCGTAAACGCGGCGCGTCAGCGCTTCTCCCAGTAGCGGTCCTTCAGCAGGCGCTTATACAGCTTTCCGGTTGGATGGCGCGGCAGCTGGGCCTCGAAGTCGATCGATCGCGGGCATTTGATGTGCGACAGGTGACCTCGGCAGAACGCGATCAACTCCTGTTCGAGCGCGGGGCCGGCGGCGGCCATGTCCAGCGGCTGCACGACGGCTTTCACTTCTTCGCCGAAGTCTTCGTTCGGCACGCCGAACACGGCAACGTCGTACACCTTCGGATGCGTGATGAGGATGTTCTCCGTCTCCTGAGGGTAGATGTTCACGCCGCCGGAAATGATCATGAAGTGCTTGCGGTCGGTCAGGTAAACGTACCCTTCCTCGTCCATGTATCCCACGTCGCCGAGCGTCGACCACCCTTGGGGGTGGCGCGACTGCGCAGTCTTGTCAGGATCCTTGTAGTACTCGAACTGGCCGCCGCCGCCGAAATAGATCGTGCCGGGTTCGCCCACGGGGAGTTCGTTGCCTTCGTCGTCGCAGATGTGCACGGTACAGTTCAGCGCACGCCCGACCGATCCTTTGTGGGCGAGCCACTCCTGTGAGTTCAATTGCACGAAGCCGTTGCCCTCGGTGCCCGCGTAGTATTCGTACAGCACCGGACCCCACCACGCGATCATCTGCTCCTTGACCGGAATCGGGCACGGCGCCGCGGCATGGATCGCACACTTCAGACTCGAGACGTCGTATTTGCTCCGGATCTCTTCCGGCAGCTTCAGCATGCGCACGAACATCGTCGGCACCCACTGGCTGTGCGTGACGCGATATCGCTCGATGTATTGCAGCGCGCGCTCCGCTTCGAAGTGCTCCATCACCACCACCTGGATGCCGCTGCGCAGGCACGCCATCGAGAAGCCGAGCGGCGCGGCGTGATACAGCGGCGCAGGCGAAAGGTAGATCGACGTTTCGTTCGCGCCGTAAAGCGTGGTCATCACCGGCAATGCGTTCATTTCGCCAAACGCGAGACCGGAAAGCGGTCGCTTGATGCCTTTCGGGTAGCCAGTCGTTCCGGACGAGTACAGCATCGACTGACCTTCGGTCTGATCGGCGATTGGCCGGCTCGGCATGGCCGCGATCGCGGCCTCCCACGATTCGAAACCGGGAATCACCGCATCGACCATGTAGCAGTGTTCGACGTTGGGAATGCGACCGCCGAGCGCGCGCGCCACGTCCCGACATTCGTTCGAGGTGATGAACACACGCGCTTCGCAGTTGTTCACGATGTACTCGACTTCCTGCTGCTGCAGTCGCCAGCTGATGGCCGTGTAGTACAAGCCGGCACGCTGCGCCGCCCAGCAGATCTGCAGGAAACGCGGATGATTCTCCAGCATGAGCGCGATGTGATCGCCGGCATTCAGCCCGAGTTTGCGGAACAGCTGTGCGCCCTGGTTCGAGGTCGCTTCGAGTTCGCCGAACGTTACGGCAATGCCGGTATCGGCCATTACGTATGCGATCTTGTCCGGCGCGGCTGCCGCGATGATCCCCACGGGCATTGAGCATCTCCCCACAAGATGACGAACGCCGCACGGTATTGGGTTTGCAGACGCGGTGCAATCGACGCGCGTGAACGGCTGCACGCGCATGGGAAACAGGTGAGAAACATCTTTTTCCTTGCGGACAATCAGTTAGACGCCTAACCTGCCGAACTGTCTAGCACATCCGATTACGGGGCTCTCAGCGACGTCGATATGGCAAGCACCGGGCAATTCAACGTCGTCTGCAGCGGCAAACTAACGGTCCAACTCCATCGCACCGGTGTCCTCGGTATGTTCCGTCGCCCCATCGCGGCGGACTGTCTGCATTTTTCGATTTCCGGAATCCAGGTCGAGACGCCGGCCCAGCTGAAAGTGGGCCAACCGGTGGTGATGGATCTGATCGTCAACGATCTTCGCGTCGAAGAGTTGTCGGGCGTCGTACGCAGCGCGAGCGCAGCGGAAGACAAACACTACTACGACATCGACTTCCGCATGGAAGGGCCGACACGCGCCAACACGCTGCATTGTCTTCGTCATATCGATACGCACGTCCGCCAAAACTTGAATCTGGCGGGCTGATTCAGATGTTCTTCGCCGGCTGAACGCCCGTCGTGATCGACTGGCAGTTCCCCTATCCGTCGCAACGCATGCCTGTTGTCGCACGCAACGTCGTCGCCACATCCCAACCGTTAGCTACTGTCGCGGGTCTCGATGCGATGCGTCGCGGCGGCAATGCGGTCGACGCCGCGCTCGCCGCTGCGATCACGTTGACGGTGGTGGAACCCAACAACAACGGCGTTGGCAGCGATGCATTCGCAATCGTCGGTGCCGACGACGGTCTCGCGGGGCTCAACGCCTCCGGCCGATCACCCGCGGGTTGGACGCCGGAGCGCTTTTCCGGGCAGATGCACATGCCCGGCCTGGGATGGGACAGCGTCACCGTTCCCGGCGCCGTGAGTGCGTGGGTGGCATTGTCCGAACGATTCGGCCGGCTGCCGTTCGCGCAGTTGTTCGACGCCGCCATCGGTTACGCGCGCGACGGCTTTCACGTCGGTCCGAAGACGGCGTACTACTGGAATCTCGCAGCGCCGCAGTTCAAGCCCTTTCCCGACTTCATCGAACACTTCCTGCCGCACGGCCGCGCGCCACGCGCGGGCGAACTGTTCAAACGACCCGACCTCGCGCACACGCTGGAACTGATCGCGCAGTCGCGCGGCGAAGCGTTCTATCGCGGTGAACTCGCGCAGAGAATCGTCGCGGCATCGCGCAATGCGGGCGGCGCGCTGTCCGCAGACGATCTCGCGCAACATCGCGCCGACTGGGTCACGCCCATCGGGCAGCGGTATCGCGACGTCGAGCTGCACGAGATTCCGCCCAACGGACAGGGACTGGCGGCGCAGATCGGGCTCGCGATTCTGAATCACTTCGATCTCGGCTCTGCGCCGCCCGACGACGAGCGCGGCATCCACCTGCAGATCGAAGCGATGAAGATCGCCATTCGCGCCGCGTTCGATCACTTCGCGGACGAAGCCGCCATGCGGGTGACGCCCACCGAGTTGCTCGGCGCAGCGGCGCTATCGAAGTTGGCGGCGACGATCGGCGAAGATGCATGTGCACTGCCTCCCGTCGCATTGCCGGTCGGCCACGACACCGTGTATCTCACGGCGGCCGACGCAAGCGGCATGATGGTGTCGATGATCCAGTCGAACTTTCGCGGTTTCGGTTCCGGCATCGTGATTCCCGGCACCGGCATATCGATGCAGAACCGCGGGTCGGGATTCGTGCTCGATCCCGCGCACCCGAACCGGGTCGGCCCGCGCAAGCGTCCGTACCACACGATCATTCCCGGCTTCGTCACGCAGAACGGTGTGCCGCGCATGAGCTTCGGCGTGATGGGTGGACACATGCAGCACCAGGGACACGTGCAGATGGTCAATCGGATCTTCGACCACCGGCAGAATCCGCAAGCCGCATCCGACGCGCCGCGCTGGCACGTGTTCCCCGATTTCAGCGTCGGACTCGAAACGGGCTTTTCGGCGTCGGTCGCCGAGCGGCTCGCGGCGCGCGGCCACGTGATCCGGCGCGACCAGCCCGAAGCGACGTTCGGCGGCGCGCAGTTGATCTACAAACTCGACGATGGCTATTGCGCAGCGTCGGACCATCGCAAGGAAGGGCTCGCGGTCGGCTTCTGAGCGAAGCGGGCTCGTCGCAGCGCGGGAACACCTCAGAAGTCGCCGTGCACGATCCCAGTGTCTGCGACGATTTCGTCGCCCGCCGCGTCACACGCCCGGATCCTCAGCTTGATCTCGTCCTTTCCGACGTCTTCGTCGAGCAGCGACTGTCCAACGAGGAACGTCCGCCGCATTTCGATCGGCAGCGCGGGTGGACCGCCGCATTCGACGATGTGCCGATCGACGCCGGTCGCCAACACATCGTCGCGCAACAGATCGTCGCCCAGGATGTCGACGCTGATGTCGTACGCCACGTTGCGTTCGCATTCGACCGCGTCGCACGTCAACGTGTAGCCGTAGGTGACGTCGACGATCTTGAGCAGCTGCTGCGCGTCGGTCTGTTTGAGGGTCAGGATCAATCCGGTCAGCGTCGCCACTCTTCACACCTCTACAAGTGCTCACGCTTGCATCATCGCAGACCCGCGCACGCGCCTACAACGGCGCGATCAAGGCGCCAGCTTGGCTCTGAAGAGAAAGAACACGGCGCCGAGCAGACAGATGCCGGCCCACAAGTAATCGAGCGTCAGCTTCTCTTTCATGTAGATCAGGGCGAACGGCACGAACACCGTAAGCGTGATCACCTCCTGCAGGATCTTCAGTTGACCCAGGTTCATGACGCCGTGGCCGATGCGATTGGCCGGCACCTGCAGCAGATATTCGAACAGCGCGATGCCCCAGCTGACGATCGCCGCGACGATCCAGGGCCGATCCGACAGGTTCTTCAGGTGCCCGTACCATGCGAACGTCATGAACACGTTGCTGAGTACGAGCAATCCCGCGGTCGACAGATAAGGACTCATCGCGAAGCCGGCTCGTGCATCGATGGTCCGCGAGTATGGCAAACTCGCCGGTCAGTCACCAAGTTGAGCAAAGCGCATGGACAAGGTCGCACTGGTCACCGGCGTCGGGCCCGGAACGGGCAGCGCCATCGCCCGACGGTTTCACGAAGGGGGCTATCGCGTCGCGGCGCTTGCGCGCGATGCAGACAGGCTCGACCGTTTGACCGAAGCGCTGCCCGGGAGCCTGCCGATTGTCTGCGACGTCGCCGACTACGTGGCGCTGAAGCGCGCGCACGATCGCGTGGTCGCGACGCTCGGTCCGGTGGACGCACTGATACACAATGCGGTGCGCGGCACCCGCGGCGACGTTCTGCAGATCGACCCACAGGATCTCGAACGCAACTTCTCGATCAACGTAACGAGCCTGCTGCACCTGACGCAGTGGCTGGCTCCACACATGATCGAGCGAGGTCACGGCGCCATCATGGTGACCGGCAACACGGCAGCCCGTCGCGGCAAGTCGTTCTTTGCCGGCTTCGCACCGACGAAAGCCGCGCAGCGGATCCTCGCCGAATCGATGGCGCGGCGCCTCGGGCCGGAAGGCATTCACGTCGCGTATTTCGTCATCGACGCGGTGATCGACGTGCCGTGGACGCGCGCCGCTTTTCCCGACAAGCCCGACGACTACTTCGCGAAACCGGCCGCCATCGCCGAGTCGATCTGGCAGGTCGCACATCAGGACCGTTCGGCCTGGTCGTTCGACGTCGAGCTGCGGCCGTTCGCAGAGACGTGGTAGCAGCGCCATCCGTCGACCGGATCACCCGTCCGGGCTGGTGAGCCCGCATCGCGCCGGCTTATTGGCTACAATTCGTCCGATCCTCCGAGAGCACGCCGACATGCAACGCACCGAAGACCTGAGCCGTGTGACACCGCTGACTCCGCCCACGCTGCGGACCATCGCGAAGTCGGCGAAACTCGCGGACGTCTGCTACGACATCCGTGGTCCGGTGCTGCAGGAGGCCACCCGGCTCGAGGAAGAAGGTCACCGGGTCATCAAGCTGAACATCGGCAACCCGGCCCCGTTCGGTTTCGAGGCGCCTGAAGAAATCGTCATCGACGTGATCCACCACCTGCGCGAGTCGCAGGGCTATTGCGACTCGAAAGGTCTGTACAGCGCGCGCAAGGCGATCATGCAGTACTGCCAGCAACGCCCGATTGCGCACGTCGAAATCGACGACATCTACATCGGCAACGGCGTCAGCGAGCTGATCGTGATGGCAATGCAGGCGCTTTTGAACAACGGCGACGAAATCCTCGTGCCGGCTCCGGACTATCCGCTCTGGACCGCAGCCATCACGCTGTGCGGCGGCAAGGCCGTGCACTATCGCTGCGACGAACAGGCCGACTGGCAGCCCGACCTCGAGGACATGAAGCGGAAGATCACGTCGCGCACACGCGGCATTGTAGTGATCAACCCGAACAATCCCACCGGCGCGGTCTACTCGAAAGCGCTGTTGAACGACATCGTCGAAATCGCGCGGCAGAAAGATCTGATCCTGTTCGCCGACGAAATTTACGACAAGATCATTTACGACGACGCCGTGCATACGCCGCTTGCATCGCTCGCGTCCGACCTGCTGGTGCTGTCGTTCAACGGTCTGTCGAAAACCTATCGCGTCGCCGGGTTTCGTACGGGCTGGATGGTCATCTCCGGCGCGAAGCATCGCGCCACCGATTACATCGAGGGGCTCAACATCCTGGCATCGATGCGGTTATGCGCGAACGTGCCGACGCAGCACGCAATACAAACTGCGCTGGGCGGGTATCAGAGCATCGTCGAGTTCATTCGTCCGGGTGGGCGGCTGTATCAGCAGCGCATCCTCGCGCACTCGTTGCTGAATCAGATTGAAGGCGTCAGCTGTACGATGCCGAAAGGCGCGCTGTATCTATTCCCCAAACTCGACGTGCGCCGCTTCAACATTCAGAACGACGAGAAGTTCGCATTCGATCTGCTGCGGCAGGAGAAAATCCTGGTGGTACAGGGTACTGGCTTCAATTGGCCCGACCCAGACCACTTCCGCATCGTTTTCCTGCCGCGCGAAGAAGAGCTGATCGAAGCGATCGGGCGGCTCGGCGAGTTCCTCTCGACCTATCGACAGTAGACGTCCGCGCGCGTGAGCGACATCCACATCGACGACTTCTTCAAGGACGCGGCGAAGACGCTCGCGCGCCTCTACCTGAGTTTTCCGAGAAAAGCGGCGGTGTTCGTCGAAGAGATTGCCGGTCCGGTTGCAACCGACGAATTCGGCGTTCCCGGCACACGATTCCTCGCATGCTTCGGCACGCTGCTGTGGCTCGCCGAAGAGGGTTACCTGCGCTACGACGAAGCCATCCGCATGGAGGGCATCGATCAGGCCGTTCTGACGGCGCGATGCTTCAGCGTGCTGACTCTGCACGCTGGCGGCGAGGCGCAGTCAGATGACGCGCTGCCGGCGTCGGTCGCCACGGAGCAGGCCACCTACATCCACCGCATTCGCGACGCACTGAAGAGCGGCAGTTCTCCGCGCGTTCGCGCGACGATGACCGAGGTCATGTCGCGGATGGTGCGCTGACCCTCAACCGCCGACGCGATACAGCAGCGAGTCTTCGTAACCGCTGACGACCTCGACGAGACCACGCAGTTTGGCATCCACGTCTTCGGCGCCGCTGTCGACGAGCAACGCTCTGCCGTCGAGCGAGAGAAGCTTCGTGCGACTTGCCACCACCCAGATGTTTTCACGCGGGATCTTCCGCAGCACGTCGGGTGTCAGCTGCTGATTGCCGCGGCCGATCAGGAAACCCTGGCCGCGCGTGAAACTCAGCACGACGACGGTGTTCGCATCGACATGCGCCGCTAGTGAAACGGCGTCGGCGTCGCGGATCACCCTGCGATTCGCCAGCAGAAGGTCGAAGCCGAGCAGCGTCGGCTCGATGCCGAGGCGTCGTTTCACGGCCGCCACCGTGCTGCCCGGTCCGAGCACGAGCGTTCCGCGGTGCGCTGCGGCGCGCTCGGTGATCGATTCGGCGATTTCCGCCAGCACGAGTTCCTCCACTTCGCGCCCGCTCGATTTCACGTGCTGCAGAAATCCGCCAACACGCGGAACCGTGAGTTCGCCGAAATAGCGCGTTGCAACGCGACCCTGACGCAGCGCGACTTCGTCGATGTCGCGCACCTCGGCGGTATCGGCGGCAACCAGTCCGCCGTCGAGCAGCAACGCCACCAGAGCGGCCGCATCGCGGGGCGTTACCGTGAACACGCCGGAATGCATCTTCACACCTGCCGGCACGCCGATCACCACGACCTGTTTCGGCAGCACCTCAGCGAGATCGCGCGCCGTACCGTCGCCGCCGGCGAACATCAGCACGTCGACGCGCTGCGCCAGTGCCGTGGCGGCCATGCGCGTATCAGCCGCACTCGTCGGCGAGTACGAAGCGCCGAGTATCTCGACGTGGAATCCCAAACCGGTAAGCGCATCGGCACCCATGGCGCCATCCCACGTCGCAAACGTCAGTTCTGCCGCACGACTCTGCAAAGGCGCGAGCGCTTCGCGCATCCGCGCCGAGGCGCGCGGCGCAGAACCCCGTGCGAACGCCTCTCTCTGCACGTCGGCGCCGTCGCTGCCTTTCAGTGCAGCGGGTCCGCCAATGCCGGCGACCGGATTGACGAGTACGCCGACGCGCAGCATCAGTGCGCATCGACGAGCGCGAGCACGTCTTCCGCCAGCGCCAGCGACGCAGTGAGGCCTGGAGATTCGACGCCCAACAGATGCACCAGGCCGGCAACGCCGTGCTGCTTCGGACCCGCGATCAGAAAGTCCGCGGCCGCTTCCGTCGGTCCGGAGATTTTCGGTCTGATACCGGTGTAACCGGGCTGCAGGCGCGCTTCATCGAGCGCCGGATAATAGCGGCGGATCGCGGCGACGAAGCGCGCGCGATTTCGGTCGTCGAAGGCGTAGTCGACGCCGTCGATCCAGACCACGTCGGGTCCGAAGCGTGCCTGTCCCGCTAGGTCGAGCGTCACGTGCACGCCGAGACCGCCCTGCTCCGCCACCGGATAGACGAGCCGCCCGAACGGCGAGCGTCCGCTCAGCGTGTAGTACTGACCTTTCGCGTAGTGCGCAGACGGCAGACCTGCCGAAGCACGCGGCGCGAGTTTTCGCGCGAGATCCGGCGCGGCGAGTCCTCCGGCATTCACCACGCACGCGGCATCGAGTTCCATCTCGCTCGTTTCGATGCGCATGCGGCCGTCGTCCGGCCCGCCGGTCATCACTTCGGAATGAAACGCGATCATGCCGTTGTGCGCCTCGAGGTCACCGACGAGGCTCTCCATGTATGCGTGGCTGTCGATGATGCCGGTCGATTCCGACAGCACCGCGCCAACACAACTCACCGCCGGCTCCAGCTCGGCTACTTCTTCCGGCGGCAGCCAGCGCAGCTCACCCACGCCGTTGGCGAGCGCGCGTCGTTGATATCCGCGCAGCGTTTCGAACTGGGTCGCATCCGTTGCGACGATGATCTTGCCGCAGCGCCTGAATGGCACACCGTACGTCTCGCAATGCCGGTACAACAGCGCTTTGCCACGCACGCACAACTGTGCCTTGAGGCTGCCGGTGTCGTAGTAGATGCCTGCGTGAATCACTTCCGAGTTGCGGCTGCTGGTTTCGGTGCCGATCTGTCCGTGGCGTTCCAGCACCAGCACTTCGCGGCCCTCGCGTGCGAGCGCACGCGCGCACGCGAGCCCCACCACGCCCGCGCCGATGACGACGCAGTCGACTCGTTCAGCCATGGACGGCGACCGCATGCGTGGCGAACGCAACCGTCAACGCGTCGCAGAATTTGCGCGCACGCGCCGGCAACGCCGTTCGCAAAACGGCCAAGCGTCGTGTGACGACCGTTTCGAAGTGTTCGAGCTCTTCCGGCGATGCGTCGAAGTCGTCGGCGCTGACGACGAAGCGCACGCCGCACGTTCGTGCGAAGACTGCTTCCAGCGCCTGCACCTCGGCCTCCACTCGGAAGAACGCCTCGCGCTGCGACGGATTGCGCGGTCCCGGCACGTACCAATAGCCATAGTCACGCCGAGCGCGGCGCTGCGGTCCTGCAAAACACCAGTGCGCGGCTTCGTGCAGTGCGCTCGCCGGATAATCGTGCGTGAAGACGATCTGCGCCGGTGTCGCGCCGACCGCAGGTTCGTACAGCGGTTCGGCGGCACCGCCGCGCATCATCGTGTGGTGGCTCGCGAGGAACGCGTCGTTGAACGTCAGCGCGATGCGGTTTGCGACGGGATCAGTCATCGACGCACGCCGTCTCGCTCAGCCACGCGAAGTAATGCGTGGACAGGTAATCGCGACCCGCCAGAAGATGGTCGAGGTAACTCCGCTCCGGGCGAAGCCCGCGCCGGATCACCGCGGCGTTCGCGAAATACGTCCAGGCCGCAATGCGCGCGCCTTCGGATTCCACGACCACTACCTCCCGGCTGTAATTCACCGGCGTCGCTTCGAACGGGTCCATGCGATCGATCTCGTACGCGTCGCGCAATCGATACAGCACACCCTCGGCGCGGGACCTTCGATCGAACGTCAGGTTCGCGTGACCGCTGCGCGGGTGTTCGCGCGATTGCTTGTCGAACGTCAACCTGACGCAGGCGAGCGTCGCGTTGCTGACGCGATCGAAGCGCAAGCCTCGCGACGTCACGCGCGCCGGATTCATGTTGCTGCCGTACGCGAAGTAGAAGCGCGTCACGCTCACCCTTTGCGCAGCAGGTAGTGATAAGTCGAGCCCTTCAGTTCGTGGCTCAACATCTGGTGTCCCATGAAGCGGCAGAAGTTGGCGAAGTCGCGCTCGGTGGTGGGATCAGTCGCGAGAACATGCAGCACCGCACCGGTGCGCATTTCCCGTATGCGGTTTCGCACCAGCATCAGCGGCTCCGGACACACGAGTCCGCTGGCGTCGAGGCAATGATCGGCATGCTCCATGTGCGCGTCCGGGCGAGTTCGCGCGCGATGGTATCAGGGCCTCTGCCACCCTGCATGAGCGCGGGACGCAACGAATCGCCGATGCGCGACGCGGCGCGCACCAGTGGGACGCTTGCCTTGACTTGTAACGGGCTGCTCTGACACTTTTGCGCCGGAACGAAGGACCGCGGCTGGCGGTCGAATCTCGAAACGAGCATTCATTGCATGCGGATTCTCGGCTGGCTGGGCATATCGATGGCGTTGGCAGTGATGCCTCTGTGTGCGCATGCAGCCGATGCCTCGCCGGAGACCGCTACGCCACCCGCGACCGATGAGCCGCACGCGATCGACAATCTCATCCCAGCCGAAGCGGCACCCAGCACATCGACGGTGCAACCGTCGCCTGCCACGGACGACCGCATCGGCCTCGCCGCACACCAGCTCGAGATGAAGGAATACGCCGACGCGACGCGGCTGCTCACCGACATCGTGGCCGACCAGGAGCGGCGCACTTCGCGCTACGACGCCTCGCTGGTGGTTCCACTCACTATGCTCGGCGATGCGCTGAGCGGTGAAACCAAATACGCCGAGGCGCTGCACAGCTACGAGCAGGCGCAACACATCGCGCGAGTCGAAGGCGGCCTGCACACCACGCAGCAGGTCGACATCGTCTACAAAGAGGCGAACACACTCGCGTCGATGGGCAAGATCGACAAGGCGAACGACCGGCAGGAGTACGCATACGAAACGCTGGAGCGGGAATACGGTCCGTTCAATCCTGAACTCGTACCCGGCCTCTACCATCTCGCCGCGTGGTACGACCGCACGGCGAACATCTTCGCCGCGCGCGGTTTGTACGAGCGCGCCGTACAGATCATCGAACGCACCGACGGCGAGAACGAACCGAAGCTTGTTCCGGCGTTGCGCGGTGTCGCGAACACGTATCGAGAAGAGCGGTTCCCGCCCTACCAGGTCACCGAGGAGCGGGAGCCGGTCGGCGCAGTTGGCGGCGCCGGACTCATGCAACCCGGCCAGCAGGGCATGATCGTCAACCGGTTCGGACCGGGCGAGCAGGCGCTGGTGCAGATCGTCAAGATCCTCTCGGCAGACCCGAATGCAAAACCGATCGATATCGCGCAGGCGGAACTCGATCTCGCGGACTGGTACCTGCTCTTCGACAAACAAACGCGCGCGCTACCCGTCTACGTGCACGCTCGGCAGATCATGCACGAGCGGGCGGCGCTGACGGAGGAACAGGTCGCTGCGTACTTCGGCCAGCCGGTGGTGCTGTACCGGCCCATTCCGGGCAATCCGCAGCAGCCGCCACCGGCGCTACGAACGAATCCGACCCAGGGTCATGTCGAGCTCTCGTACACGGTCACGCCGCTCGGCGAGGTCGCCGACCTGAAGACGCTCTCGTCGGAACCCGAAGGCATGATGGACGTGAAGGTCCGGCGCGGCATGCGGGTGGCGCGCTTCCGGCCGCGGTTCGAGGGCGACAATCCGGTCGCGTCCCCGAATCAGGTCTATCGGCACTCGTTCATCTATTACCCGCATGCGGAGCCGACCGGGACCGCCGCAAGCAAGAAAGGCGACTCGCAGCCGCAGAAGGATGCACCGGCACCGACTGCCGGGGATGCCGGCCCTGCGGAAGACACGCCGAAAAGCCAGGATCCGCCGCCCGCCTGATCGCAGTCCGCCTATTTCTTCTCGCGCGCGTCAACGAATCGTCGACTCGCGCGTTGGCACGGCAAGCGAGTGTGAACTCGATATCGGATCGATGCTCAAATGCACTATGATTTGGCCGGCGATTTGCCGGCAAAAGTCGGCGTCGGTCCCAGCTTCCAAACGCGGGCGGGAGGATCCAGTGATCAATACGAATCGGTGGCTCTGCGCGTGTGCGATCGCAGCATGTGCGACGCTGCTCGACGGGTGCAAATCGCCGTCGTCGAGCAGTCAGCCGAGCACGCCGAGTATGCCGAGCATTCCGAGTTCCTCGAGCGGCGCCCCCTCTTCGCCGTCGTCAGGTTCGCCGGGTTCGCCCAGCCAATCGAAGAGTCAATCGCAGAGTAAGGGTAGTCAGGGCTCGCCGAGCCAACCGAGCAGTTCTTCCGGCTCTCCCGGTTCGCCCAGTCCGGCGTCATCGTCGGGCTCGTCGTCCGGTTCGCCCGGAAAGGTCGGTGTTCCGACCACGGCGTCGTCCGGGCCGAGCGGATCGCCGGGCACACCGACGTTCGATCCGAAGACCGGTACCCCCGGTGATCCGAACGGGAAGCAGAACGGCGCCGGCCAGAACGGCGAAGACACGAAGAGCGGCAGCGCCGGCGACGAAGGCGATACCGCGAAGAACGGATCCGCCACCGGCGAGAATGGCGAGGTCGCGAAGAACGCAGACGGCACTGGCGACGACCAACAATCGGGCGAAGGTAAAACCGGTACAGGCGACGCCACCTCGGGTTCGGGCACGCAAGACGGCAGTCAGACTGCTGACGGATCCGGTACGGCGGGCGGCGACAAGAGCGGCAGCGGATCGCAATCTGCCGGCGGCGGAACGGGCGATGGCGAACTCGACAAAGCGTTGCAGGATTTCGATGGCGCGATCCTCGCCGAGCGCGGCGCGATCGTTGCGCACGCCAACGAGGGCGCCGGCACGGTCGAAGATCCCACGGAAGGCGCCGCCGGCGCAGGCGGAACCTCGACGAAGGGCGGCGGCGCGGCCGGAAGCCAGAGCGGCGGCGGTAATGGCGGCAACGGCAGTCAGGGCGGCGGCGCAGGCGGGAGCAACGGAGCAGGCACCAGCGGCACGCCGGGTACCAACGGCATGCCATCGGGCTCGGGTCTTCCTGCGCCACCGATGCCGTCGCAGAAGAACGCAGACGTCGCAGGCATCCCGACCGACGTAGCCGACGCACGCGACGACGACGTGGTGGCGCGGCAATTGCGCGAAGCTGCGATGGACGAATCAGACCCCGTTCTCAAAGAGAAGCTGTGGGAGGAATACCGTCGCTACAAAGCCGGTAAATAGCCGTTGGCTCGGCTCGATCCATCGCGCGGCCGGTCTGTTCGGCCTTGCGCTTGCCGTACTTTGCCTGACTGCCTGCGTCAGCGAAACGGTGCGTTCCGTCGACCTCACTCCGCCACAACAGGCAACCACTGCAGTACCTGAATCGCTACTGCTCGACGTCGGCGTCGCGGTGTTCGGCGCAAACATCCCGGACAATTACGACGATCAGATCAAACAGAACATCTCGCCCGACATCCGCCGCGCGGAAGGCAACTTCATCGCTTACACGCTGAAGAACATGCTGCAGAGCACCGGCAACTGGGGCGCCGTGCGCGTGGTTCCGCAGACGACGAACGCAGTCGACGTGATCGTAGGCGGCACGATCCTGAACTCGGACGGCGCGCGGCTGCAGCTCGAAGCGACGGTGGTCGACGCAAGCGGCAAGCAATGGTTCACGAAGAAATACGAGTCGCTGTCGAGCAAGTACGCTTACGATCCGAACGTGCCGCCGGGCATCGATCCGTTCCAGTCGATCTACAAGCAGATCTCCGACGACATGCAGGCGTATCGATTGACGTTGACCGAAGCCGATGTGGCGCGGATCCGCACGGTCGCGGAGATGGTGTTCGCCCGTGACTTCGCGCCCGACGCGTTCTCGAGTTACATCGAGTCCAACAAAAACGGTCAGATCACCGTCAAGCGGCTGCCGGCTCCCAACGACCCGATGCTGGCGCGAATCCGCAAAGTGCGCGAGCGTGAGTACATCTTCGTCGACACGCTCGACGAGTACTTCGCCGAATATCAGCGGCAGATGTACAAGCCGTATCAGGACTGGCGCCACGCCTCGTATGAGGAAGCGATCTCGTATCGGCAGCTGGAAGCGCAGGCGCGCGCGCGAATGGTGGCGGGCATCGCGGCGGTCGGTGCAGGCATTGCCGGCGAATTCAGCGACAACTCCACGGCCCAAACCGCGGGATTCGTCGGCATCATCGGCGGCGCGATGACCATCAAGAGTGCGCTCGACAAGCGCGCCGAGGCGCAGATACACGCCGAAGTGCTGCAGGAATTGGGTACGTCGGCCGAGGCCGAAATCGCCCCGCACACCATCGAGCTCGAGAATCAGACGGTTCGGCTCACCGGCACCGTCGATGCGCAGTACATGGAGCTGCGGCGGATTCTGCGGCAGATCTACTACAAGGAACTCGGCCTTCCGGCACCGGAAGCGGCCGCCGAAGTGGCCAACGAGACCACCCCAGATCAAACGCAACCGGCCAGCGTCGAACCCGTCGCCGGATCCTAACGATCGATGAGTAACGGCCAGGACGAATTCGTCACGATTCGACCGCGTCGCGTCGCCTTGAGCCATCAGAGCGGCACGCAGAGCGCGCGCAGCAGGATTTCGCTCGGAATGGTGCTCGTTGCCGCCGGCGTGGCGTTGCTGGTCGCTATCGCGGTGTGGGTTTTCATGTATCTGCCTGCGCGCGTCGAAGTTGCCGAGAAGCCTGTTCATCCTGTGGGCGCACCTGCGACGCCGGCTGAGGCAGCGCCACCGGCGCCGGTCGTCGTCGGAAAGGCGCCGTACGAAGCGTTGCAGATCGATCGCGAGCGCAAGCGCGCACAGGACACGCTCGCCAAGTTCGTGAAGCTGCAGATCAAGCTCGACGAAGACATGCACGTAAGAGACTGGGGCGCCGAAGCGTTCGATGCCGCCCAGCAGCTCGCCAACGATGGCGACGCGCTGTTCACGCAACAGAAATTCGACGACGCGATGGCGAACTACGAAAAAGGCATCGCGGCCCTGGAAGCGCTGAAGACACAGGGCGAAACCCGCTTCGACGACGCGCTGAAGGACGCGTTGGAAGCCATCGACCGTCGCGACGCAGCCGCTGCGGAGGCAGCGTATGTGATCGCCGCATCGGTATATCCGGACGACGGGCGGATCGCCGAAGGACGCAGCCGCATTCAGCGCCTGCCGCAGATCATCGAGCTGCTCGCAGACGCCGACCGCGCCAAGGAACGCGGCGACATGCGCACCGTGCTGGCGAAATACCGCGCGATCCAGACGCTCGACCCGAAAACCCAGGGCCTGCAATCGCCACTAGGCGAGGCACAAACGCGGGTTGCGAATCTCGACTATCAGGGAACGCTGTCCGCGGGATACGCAGCGCTCGACGCGGGCGACTACGATGCGGCCAAGCGCGCGTTCGAAGCCGCTCTGCGCCAACGCCCCAACGATGGCGCGGCACAAGACGGCATGAGCCAGGTCGAACAGCGCTCGACCCTGAGCAACATCGAGCAGTATCACCAGAAGGCCATTCGCGACGAAGCCGACGAACGCTGGACCGATGCGGTGGCGAGCTATCAGAAGGTTCTCGCGGTGGATGGTTCGATCAAGTTCGCGATGGACGGCAAGGCGCGCGCCGGCGCACGCGCCGATCTCGATCGCAAGCTGAATGCCGCGCTTGCGGACCCCGGCGCACTGTCGTCCGATGCGACGTACGCGGACGTCACCGCGCTGTACCAGAACGCCGCGAAGATCCCCGACGCGGGACCGAAGCTAACGGATCAGCTGAAGCGCCTCGACCAGGCGCTGGTGCTCGCCAGAACGCCGGTGCCGGTAACGCTGACGTCGGACGCCGCAACCGAGGTGACCATTTCGCAGCTCGGCGCGTTAGGTAAGTTCGCACGCAAGGAAGTGCAGTTGCGACCCGGCCGCTACGTGCTGATCGGCAGCCGCGACGGCAAGCGCGACGTACGCCGCGAACTGATGGTGGTGCCGCAGATGCCGCCGGTGGAAATCGTCTGCCAGGAATCGATCTGACCGTGTCGGCCGAAGAACAGCTGATCCGCCCCGCCACGTTCACGCCGACGCGCGACGATCTGCACGGGCGCTCGTGGTTCGGCGAGCATCGCGTGCAGATCATTTCCACGGCGGTGCTGTTAGCGGTCGCGTGGTTCGTCTGGTTCATCTTCACTGCGAAGTCAGTGCAGCTCACGTTCGACCCGCCCGATGCGAGCGCATCGATCAGCGGCGGCTTCGACATCACGCTCGGCGGCATCTTCGTGCTGCGCGAAGGCACCTACGAGCTGCATGCGAACGCCGAAGGATACGAAACGCTGACTACGCCGTTGAACATCGGCGAAGCGCGCAATCAGGCGTATACGTTTGCGCTGACGCCTCTGCCCGGCCGCATCGACTTCGATACCCAGCCAGCGTCCGCGGAAGTGTTCGTAGATGGCGTATCGATCGGCACCACCCCGCTGAAGGCGGTCGACGTGGCGGCCGGCGAGCACAAGATCAGCTTCCGCAATGCGCGTTATCTGCCGCAGGAGCTCACCGTCACCATCGACGGCAAGCGCGCGGAACAGGCATTTGCGGCAACCCTGGTGCCGAACTGGGCCACCATCACGATGGCGTCGGAACCGGCCGGCGCATCCGTATTCGTCGACGATCAGGAGATCGGCGTCACGCCAGGTGCATTCGAGATCGTCGCCGGCGTTCACGAACTGCGCATGAAACACGCCGGCTTCAAGAGCTGGCGCGCGCGCCTCGAGGTCGCCGCGACGCAGGATCAGACGCTGGCGGACGTCAAACTCGAAGCGGCCGATGGCCTGGTCGCGATCGCGTCGAAACCGCCCGGCGCCGGCGTGACGCTGAACGGTACCTACCGCGGTGAAACGCCGCTCGAAGTTCCCGTCACGCCGGGTACGCGATACGACGTCCGCATCTCGCGCGCCGGATTCGAAACGGCCAAACGTCAGGTGCAGGTGAGGCCCAGCGAAGAGCAGTCGATCCAGGTCGAGCTGGCGCCGTTGATGGGACGCGTGTCGATTCAAGCGGAACCGAAAACGGCAGAGATCGTCATCGACGGCGTTTCACACGGTACCGGCAGTCAGGTGCTGACGCTGCCCGCCAAGCCGCAAACGCTGGAGGTTCGCCTGGCGAACTATGCGTCCTACAACGCGAGGTTCACGCCGCAGCCCGGCCTGACGCAGGAAATCAACGTCCGCCTGCTCACCGTGGCTGAAGCGCGACAACAGGCGATGAAGCCGCGCGTTACCGCGGCTAACGGCCAAACGCTGGTGCTGCTCACGCCGAACGGCAAGTTCAGCATGGGCAGCTCCAGGCGCGAACCCGGTCGGCGGGCCAACGAATCGCTGCGCGACGTCACGCTGACGCGCGCTTTCTATCTGTCCACCACCGAAGTCACCAACGCACAGTTCAAGAAGGTCGACGCCAAACACGACACCGGCGTGTACGAAGATCAGAAGCTGAACAACGACGACCAGCCCGTTGCGAAGGTCACCTGGATGGAAGCGGCGCTCTATTGCAATGTCCTTTCACAGCGCGACCACCTGCCGCCGTTCTACAAGACGGAGGGCGACAAAGTCACCGGCATCAACAAGGCGTCGACCGGTTACCGGTTACCGACCGAAGCCGAGTGGGAATGGGTCGCTCGTACCAGCCCGGGCACCGATGCCGAAAGGCGCTTTCCGTGGGGAGACAACTTCCCTCCCACCGACCGCTCCGGCAACTACGCCGACCGCGCGGCAGGTCATCTGGTCGGTCGGGTGATATTCGGGTACAACGACAACCAGATCGTCAGTGCGCCCGTGGCCACGTTCCCCGCCGACGCGCGCGGTCTGTTCGACATCGGCGGCAACGTCTCGGAGTGGATCAACGACTTCTACGAGATTCCGAAGGAAACGGACGCTCGCGATCCGTTGGGTCCCGATACCGGCGAGTACCACGTAATCCGCGGGTCGAGCTGGATGAACGGAACAATCACGGAACTTCGGCTGACTTTTCGAGACTATGGAACCGACGGACGTCCTGATCTGGGGTTCCGAATCGCGCGATTTGCGGAGTGAGGTATGAGCATTTGCCGGATATCAGCATTACTGGCTCTTGTCGCCTGCCTGAGCGCGACGGCAGCGGAATCACCGCCACCGAGTGCCCCCGTTAGCGACCAGCCGGTCAAAACCGACACTGCCCCGAACGCCGACGCCGCAAAGCCGGCCGCTGACCCATCGAAACCGGCGCCAAAGCCGGCCACGGAATCGAAGGGTGAGAAAACGGTCGACGGTGATTTCAAACCCTCGGAGGAAATCTCCGAAGACATGGCCGTCGCTTATCCGGTCGACATCTGACGCTCGAGATCACACCGATGACCTCCTATGTACTCGACATGAACGACAGCGAGCTGCGCATCGCGCGCGTCGGTGCCGATCTGCCCGAGGTCGTGGCCCAATCGAGCGGATTTGCGATCATCGACGAGCGTGCGATTCGGTTCGGCCAACCGGCGATGCGGCAGTTCCGCCTGCATCCGCGGCAGGTCAACAACCACTACTGGAACCGGATGAACACCGATCCGCTCGCGGTACGGGGGCCGAATACTGCGAACCATGCCGACCTCATCTACCGGCACTTCGCGGAACTGGTCCGCGAAGCCGCGATCGCGAGCGACGACGACTTCATCATTGGCACGCCCGGCACCACCTCGAATGAACAGCTGGGACTGTTGCTCGGCATTGCTGCTGAAGCGGGCGTGACCGTCAGCGGACTCGTCGATGCGGCGCTGGCCGCAAGCGTGATGCATCCCACGCCGAAGCGCGCCGTGCACGTCGACGTGTTCCTGCATCGCGCCGTGGTGACCGAATTGACCCGGGGCGACGGACTCGGGCGCGCGCGCGTAGACGAGATTGCCGAACTCGGCTTCGCGAACCTGTCCGATGCGTGGGTCAACGTCATCGCGGATCGCTTCGTGCGCGATGCACGATTCGATCCGCTCAGCATCGCGGCTGCCGATCAGCAGCTGTACGACCAGCTGCACGCGTGGCTGGCCGATTCGGCCCGACCGAAGGAATTCACGGTCGACGTGGACCTGCGCGGATCGCTGCGCCGCGCCGACCTCGGCATAGATGCGCTGATCTCGAAGGTATCGCAACGCTACCGGATGCTCGACCGCTTCACCGAAGGAACCGTCGTGCTGCTGTCGCATCGCACGGCGCGCCTTCCGGGCCTGGCGGAACACGTCGCGTCGAACGCGGCGCGCGTCGTATCGCTCGACCGGATGGACCTCTTCCGCGGCGTCACGACGCATCAGTCGCTGATCCGCTCCGATCCGGCCGCACTGCGGCTGATCACGCGTTTGCCGGTTCAAAGTGCGCCGGGACAGGAGCGCGACAGTCCGCCGCCGCCCAGGGCGCTGCGACTACCGCCGGAGCGCCCCACACACGTTCTGTTAGGCAGCGACGCGGTGGCGATCGGGCAGAGCCTGACGTTCGGTCGTGAGGCCTTTCCCGAGCTGCCGTTGGAATTCCCGCGCGACTCGGTGCAGATCGTTGCCGGCAACGGCGGCGTGCAGTTGCGGCTCGCCGAGGGCACTGCCGCGCTGCTCGACGGCGACGTCGCGCAGAACGGCACCACCGTCGCAACAGGTGCGGTGCTCGAAGTGGCCGGCGCGCGATTCCAGCTCATCCGCACGCGGTCGGGGCCGTGAAACGCCGGCGCCAGATCAACGTTTTCTCGATGTCGTTCCTCGACGTGATGTCGTGCGGCTTCGGCGCGATCGTGCTGCTGTACATCATGATGATCCACGTCACCGATCCGGGCTTGAAGAAGGTCAAGCAGGAGCAGCTGTCGGAGATCCGCAAGCTCGACTTCGAAGTGACCGAGGGCCAGGCCAACCTCACTCAACTCTCCCAGAGCATCGATGCAACGAAGCGGCGCCTCGACGAGTCGACGCGGCGTCGATTGACGATTCTTTCGCAGATGGCAGATCGGCGCGAAGCGATGTCGGCGCAG
This sequence comes from uncultured Gammaproteobacteria bacterium, assembly GCA_963780795.1. GTDB lineage: Bacteria > Pseudomonadota > Gammaproteobacteria > Pseudomonadales > Azotimanducaceae > DATJGR01. The sequence continues at coordinate 110,882 of CAWADH010000001.1, forward strand.
GAGGGCCAGACGCTCGCCACCAAGGAGGATCTCGCGAAGCTGCGCGCCGACGTCGAGAGCCGCGAGGAAGAGGTGAAACGCCTCGAAGCGAAAGCGAAGGAAACCGAGGGCACTAAGGCGCGCAGCTTCGTCGGCGAAGGCGATCGCCAGTACCTCACGGGACTCAAGATCGGCGGCCAACACATCCTGCTCGCGATCGATACGTCGGCCAGCATGCTCGACGACACGATCGTGAACGTGATCCGTCGCCGCAACATGAGCGACGACAGCAAGCGCGAAGCGCCGAAGTGGCGCCGAGCCGTGCGAACGGTCGAGTGGCTCGCGGCGCAGTTTCCGCTCGACAGCCAGTTCCAGATCTATGGCTTCAACGAAGATTCGAAAGCGATGGTCGACGGCACCACCGGCCAGTGGATCGACGTCTCGAACGCTAAAGACCTCGAACGCTCGGTGAGCGCGGTGAAGAAAATCGTGCCTGCCGGCGGTACGAGTCTGCTGAACCTCGCGACCGCCGCCGCGGCCATGTCGCCGTCACCCGACAACATCTATCTCATCACCGACGGTCTGCCGACGCTCGGCAAAGACGCCGGCAAACACGGCACCATCAGCGGCAAACAGCGCGTCGACCTGTTTCACGAAGCCTCGAAACACTTTCCACCGAAGGTGCCGATCAACGTGATCATGTTTCCGCTGGAAGGCGATCCGATCGCGTCTGCCGCATATTGGGACCTCGCGCAATCGACCACCGGCGCGTATCTGGTGCCGTCGAAGGACTGGCCGTGACGCGACGCCGCCCCGCTTCGTACCGCTTCGCAGCTTTGATGCGCGATCTGACGTACCGTAACGGCGCCAGGTTCGTCGGTCTTTCGCAATTCGAGTGACCATGTCGAGTAGACTCAGCCCCTTCGCTGTGCAATCTCCGGTACTGCCTTTGCTGCGCCGATTCCTGGTCGGTCTGTTCGTCGCGTTCACGCTCGGTGGCTGCACCGGCGCCAACGTACAGATGCAGGGTGAGATTCCGACGCCGCTCGTCAATCGTCTGCCGCTCCGCGTCGGTCTGTATCTGGAACCCGCGCTGGTGCAGTACGTATTCGAGGAGAAGATTCAGGACCACGGCGATTGGCGCGTCGAAGTCGGGCCGATGCAGACGAAACTGTTTCGGCAGGTCGCGTCCGCGATGTTCATCGAAGCCGTGCCCGTAGACTCGGTCACTTCACCCGGCGCAAACCTCGATGCAGTGCTCGCACCCAGCATCGTCGAGTTTCAGATTTCCATTCCGAGTCAGACACGCAGCGAGTTCTACGAGGTGTGGATCAAGTACATGATGCGACTGTACGACACGCATGGGGCGTTGATTGCGGAGTGGCCCCTCACGGCGTACGGTAAAGCGAATCGGGGGGACTTCGGATTCATGGAGAACAGCGATAGCCCAGCAATTCGCCAGGCCACGATGACGGCGCTGCGCGATGCAGGTGCGTTTCTCGCGTTGCGTTTCGCCACCGTTCCGGAAGTCCGCGCGTGGTTGAATTCGCGCCCGACCCCGCCCCAAGGAGGACAGACGTGAAGCTCTTCGTCTTGCACAACTCGAGGGTGTGGGTGCTGGTCGCGCTCGCGTGCGCCGCGGCGGGTTGCGTCACGACCACCGTGCAGGAAATCCGCCAGGCGTCCACCGGCATCTCGACCTCTGAATCGGTGGTCGTGCTTGGCCGCCACAACAACGCCGCCGACGAATCCGAAGACGACTTCGTCAGCTGCGTCAGCAACAATCTCTCCGGTGGCAAGAACGGCGTCGGCGTCGTCACCGAAGCGTCGTTCGTCGACGCGATGTTCCCGTGGTTCGAACCGCGCACGGCGCCGCTCAATACCTCCGACCTGCCCGAGATCGTCAACCAGCCGATCCTCGCCGACAAACTCAATTCCATCGGCGTGCGTTACGTGATCTGGATCGAAGGCAACACGCACCGCACGGCGCAAGGCGGCGCGATGACGTGCAGCGTTTCGGTTGCGGGCGCCGGCTGCTTCGGCTTCCTGTCGTGGGAGAACGACTCGTCGTACGAGGCGTCGATCTGGGACATCAAGCACGGCACGTCGGTGGGCAAGGTCAGTTCGGATGCGAACGGCACCAGCTTCATGCCGGCGGTGATCGTGCCGATTCCGTTCATCGCGCGCGTGCAGAGCGGCGCGTGTTCGAGCATGGCGTCGCAGCTCAAGACGTTCATCACGAAAGAGTCGTAAGCTACTGACCCGCCTTACTTCGCGCGAACCTCGAGCACCTCGCCGCTGACGTAGTTCGGTTCCACCGCATACCATTCCTGCAGTTCGACCTCGAACTTCTCGCGGCACAGCTCGCCCAGTTCGTAGAACGTCGGCCGTCCCGGGTCGGCGATGATGACGCGCTCCACGCCGCCTTTGATCGCCCGCTGAACCAGATTGAACAGCGGCTTCACCATGCTGTCCCAGAAGCAGATGTCGGAACCGATGACGATGCGTTCTTCCGATAAGCGTCGCGTGGTGAGGTCTTCGAATTTGCTCACCAGCGAGGTCACTTTGACGTCGTTGATCGCGCCGAGCACGTCCATGAACGGGAACACGTCTTTGTCGATGTCCACTCCGGTGACGCGCGCATTCAGCTTCTTCGCGCAGAAGACGCTGGCCGGTCCCCAGCCGCAGCCGATCTCCATGACGCGGCTGCCGCGGCGGAACGGATGGTGCAGCAGGTAGTCCATCAGCACGAAGCTCGACTGCCACGCTTTGTGACCGTGCACCGACGGTTCGTAGAGTTTTTTAAGGCTACGCACCAGCCGGTGCTGCGACTGCAGTAAATAGACGCCGTATGCCTGCTGAATGTACGGCTCCGGCAATCGCTCGAGTTTCGGCATCGCGCTCGCGCAGTCCGTGGCTGAAAAAAGACGCGCGATGGTAGCGATTCACCATCGGAGCGGCAAATACCCGAGTGAATTAGTCTGGTATTGCCGGAGGCCCGGACGCTAAAATGCCAAACGTTTTCGATCGTCGTAAAACCGTAAGGTCATGAGCGAATCCAGCAACACTCTCGACGCCCTCGTCCGCCGTGAATATCAGGCCGGATTCGTTACGGACATCGAGTCCGACACCCTGCCGCCGGGCTTGTCGGAAGACGTCGTGCGGTTCATTTCGACGCGCAAAGGCGAGCCACAGTGGCTGCTCGACTGGCGCCTCGCCGCGTATCGCCACTGGCGCACCGCGCCGACGCCGAAGTGGGCGCACCTGCATTTCCCGCCGATCGACTTCGAATCGATCTCGTACTTCTCGGCGCCGAAACAGCAGAAAGATCGTCCGAAGTCGCTCGACGAGGTGGATCCCGAGCTGCTGCGCACCTACGAAAAACTCGGCATCCCGTTGCACGAGCAGGAATCGCTGGCGGGCGTGGCCGTAGACGCGGTGTTCGACAGCGTTTCGATCGGTACCACGTTCAAGGCGAAGCTGGCCGAAGCCGGCGTCGTGTTCTGCTCGCTCGCCGAAGCGGTGCACGAACATCCGGCACTCGTGCAGAAGTATCTCGGCAGCGTGGTGCCGGTGCGCGACAACTTCTACGCCACGTTGAACTCGGCGGTCTTCAGCGACGGCTCGTTCGTCTATATCCCGAAGGGCGTGCGTTGCCCGATGGAGCTGTCGACCTATTTCCGCATCAACGCGCAGAACACCGGCCAGTTCGAACGCACGCTGATCATCGCCGACGCAGGCTCATACGTGAGCTATCTCGAAGGCTGCACCGCGCCGCAACGCGACGAGAATCAGCTGCATGCGGCGGTCGTGGAGCTGGTCGCGCTCGACGACGCGCAGATCAAGTATTCGACCGTGCAGAACTGGTATCCCGGTGACGCGAACGGTCGCGGCGGCATCTACAACTTCGTCACCAAGCGCGGCGCGTGCATCGGCAAGCGTTCGAAGATCTCGTGGACGCAGGTCGAAACCGGTTCGGCGATCACGTGGAAATATCCGAGCGTGGTGCTGCGCGGCGACGACAGCGTCGGCGAGTTCCATTCGGTGGCGCTCACCAACAACTTTCAGCAGGCCGATACCGGCACGAAGATGATTCACCTCGGCAAGAACACGCGCAGCACCATCCTTTCGAAAGGCATCAGCGCGGGCCGCAGCCAGAACTCGTATCGCGGCCTGGTGCGCATCTCGCCCACCGCCGAAGGCGCGCGCAACTACACACAGTGCGATTCGCTGCTGATCGGCGATCGCTGCGGCGCACACACGTTCCCTTACATCGAGGCGAGTCACCCCGGTGCCGTCGTGGAGCACGAAGCCACCACGTCGAAGGTCGGCGACGATCAGCTGTTTCTGTGCCAGCAGCGCGGCATCGATCCCGAGCACGCCGTCAGCATGATCGTGAACGGCTTCTGCAAAGAGGTGTTCCGCGAATTGCCGATGGAGTTCGCCGTAGAGGCCGGCAAGCTGCTCGAGGTGAGTCTCGAAGGAGCGGTCGGATGAGCGCGCCCTCTCCTTTGCTCGAAATCATCAACCTGCACGTCGACGTAGCGGGCAAACCGATTCTCAAAGGGCTGAACCTCAGTCTGGCCGTTGGCGAAGTGAGCGCCATCATGGGTCCCAACGGATCCGGCAAGAGCACCCTTGCCAACGTCATCGCCGGTCGGCCCGACTATGTTGTTACGCAAGGTTCGGTACGCTATCTCGGCGCGTCGTTGATCGAACTCGAACCCGAAGCGCGCGCGCGAATGGGCGTGTTCCTCGCGTTTCAGTATCCGGTGGAAATTCCGGGCGTTTCGAACATGGAGTTCCTGAAGGCCTCACTCGACGCGCACCACAAGGCGAAGGGCAAAGAGCCCCTCTCGGCCGTCGAGTTCATGAAGACGGTGCGCAGCGTTGCGGCGTCGCTCGATTTGAGCCCCGAGTTCCTGAAGCGCGGCGTCAACGAAGGGTTCTCCGGTGGGGAGAAGAAGCGCAACGAGATCCTGCAGCTGCTGATGCTGCAGCCGAGGCTCGCCATCCTCGACGAGACCGACTCTGGCCTCGATATCGACGCATTGCAGACCGTCGCGGCCGGCGTGAACCGTCATCGCTCCAGCGACAACGGCATTCTGCTCGTCACGCACTATCAACGTCTGCTCGACTACATCAAACCCGACACCGTGCACGTGCTGGCCGATGGCCGCATCGTGAAGAGCGGCGATCACACTCTGGCGCTGAAGCTCGAACAGCAGGGCTACGGCTGGATCACCGACGCGGCGTGAGTGTCGTCATGCAGTCTCAGCCGTTCATCGATTCCGCGCTGGCGCGTTCCCGGCAGCTCGAAAGCCGCCTGCCGCTGATCACCGAGGACCGGCGCAGCAGCATCGCCGAGATCGCGCGCGACGGCGTTCCGTCCGGCAAGCTCGAAACGTGGAAATACACGCCGATACAGCCGTTCGTCTCCGCACCGTTCGCCGAACCCGAAGCGCCAACGAGCGGACCGGGGCGCACTCCGGCATTTCTGTCTTTCGCGGGCGCGGTCGCCATTGCGCTGGGCGAGCCCTTCCCGTCCATTGCCGGACGCGCTGGTGTAACCCTCGAAGCGCCGCGATCGCCCTTGAACACGGATCTCGATCTGCTTCGATACCCATTGGCGAAACTGAACACCGCGCTGCTCGAAGACGGTCTCGTCATTCGCATTGCGCCCGGCGTGGACGCAGGCACGCTCGACCTCCGGTTCGCAACCGGCCCGAACGGCACGGCGGTCAACCGCGTGCGTCTCGAACTCGGTGCCGGCAGCCGGCTGCGCCTGATCGAACAGCGCAACGAAAACCGGCCGACCAATTCGGTTCTGGACATTCGTATCGAAGCGCGCGCGTCTCTGCAGCACACGCGCGTGTTGCCGCCGTCGGCCGTCGCCGCCTGGTACCTCGTGTCGGTTCATGTCGAGGCCGAAGCCGCATACGACCTCACCAGCCATTCGATGGGATCGACCACGCGGCGCAGCGACATTCACGTCAGGCTCGACGGTTCCCACGCGAACACCACCATCGACCTCGCCTGCGCCGCGCACCGCCGCGACCGACTCGATCATCAGACGGTGATCGAGCACGTCGGCGTGGACACCGTCAGCCGCCAACTGGTGCATGGCATTGCCGCGGGCAGCAGCGAACTCACGTTCAACGGCCGCATCCACATTCACCCGAACGCACAACGCAGCGACGCGCGCCTGACCAACAGGAATCTTCTGCTCGACAAGAAAGCGCGTATCAACACGAAACCGGAACTCGAGATCTACGCGAACGATGTCAAGTGCAGCCATGGCGCAACCGTCGGGCAGATCGATCCGGTGCAGATGTTCTACCTGCGCGCGCGCGGTCTCGACGAAACGACGGCGCGCGCCATGCTGACGCGTGCGTTCCTCGGCGGGCGCATGACGCCGTGGATGCTCGATGCGGGCGTGCTCGGCATCTATACGGAGCTGTTCGCGTCATGAAGCGTCGCACCGACATTGCCGCACTGCGCGACGACTTTCCGCTGCTCGCGCAAACGACCGCAGGCGTGCCCCTCACCTATCTCGACAGCGCGGCCACCACGCAGAAGCCGGCAGCGGTGCTCGACGCGATTCGCTACTACTACGAGCACGACAACGCTAACGTGCACCGCGCCGCACACGCGCTGGCCGACCGCGCCACCACCGCCTTCGAAGGCGCACGGGCGAAGGTCCGGACATTCATCGGCGCCGCGCACCTGCACGAAATCGTCTGGACGCGCGGCACGACGGAGTCGATCAATCTGGTCGCGTACAGCTACGGCGGGAGCCGGCTTCGCGCAGGCGACGAGATCCTGATTTCGGTCATGGAACACCATTCCAACATCGTGCCATGGCAACTCGTTGCGCAGCGCACCGGCGCAACCGTGCGCGCGATCGACGTGAACGAACGCGGTGAACTCGATCTCGACGACTACGCGCGCAAACTGAACGACCGCACGAAGATCGTCGCGATCGGTCACGTGTCGAATGCGCTCGGCACCATCAACCCGATCAAGCAGATGATTGCGGCCGCGCATGCAGCCGGCGCCGTGGTGCTGATCGACGGAGCGCAGGCTGCAGCGCATCTGCCGATCGACGTGGTCGATCTCGACTGCGACTTCTACGCGCTGTCGGGCCACAAGATGTTCGGCCCCACCGGAATCGGCGTGTTGTACGGCAAAGAGCGGCTGCTCGATGCGATGCCGCCGTGGCAGGGCGGCGGCGAGATGATCGAGACCGTGACGATCGAACGCACCACCTACAACCGCCTGCCGTACAAGTTCGAAGCCGGTACGCCGGACATCGCCGGTGCCGTCGGACTCGGCGCCGCCATCGACTATCTCGCCGGCATCGACCGCGGTGCGCTACTGGCTTACGAAGCCCGCATCATGGCAACGGCACGCGCACGCCTCGGCCAACTCGAAGGCGTGCGAATCGTCGGCACCGCGCGCGAGCACACCGCTGTGGTTTCGTTCCTGATCGAAGGTGGTCATCCGCAGGATGTCGGTACTTTGCTCGATCAGCAGTCGATCGCCGTGCGCGCGGGTCATCACTGCGCCATGCCGCTGATGCAGCGGCTCGGGATACCGGGAACCGTCCGGGCTTCCTTCGGTCTGTATAATTCCGAACGCGATGTAGATCGCTTGATTGCCGGAATCGATAAGGTGCGAAATTTCCTTTAGTCAGCCGCTGTCGGTGGAGACTCGAGCCATGACGATCCAGACATTCGATCCGAAAACGTCGGTCATCACCATGACGTCGGACGCCGCTGCGCACATCCGCAGGCAATTGCTCGCCACGGGACGCGACGCGTTGCGCCTCGCCGTGACCGAGAGCGGCTGTTCCGGCTACATGTACGAACTCGGCTACACCGATACGGCCGCCGACACCGACCTCGTCTGCGAAGTGGCGCCAGGCGTGCGCGTGTATGTCGCCGCCGATGTGCTGCCACTGGTGCAGGGCACCGAGATCGACTACGTGCGCGAAGGCATCAACGCGTCGCTGAAGTTCAGGAATCCGAACGCCGAAGCCGAGTGCGGCTGTGGCGAGAGCTTCTCGGTAACCAAAACGGCCACGCACTGATGGAACGCCGCCTCGTCGTCGTCAAACGCGACTGCCCCGCCCGGCTGGTTCCGACCGGTACGCCGGTGATGGTGCCCGGCGGTACGTTCGTCACCCTGACGCAGTCGTTGGGCGGTACGTACACGATCGTGTTCAACGGCAACATGGCGCGCATCGACGGTGCCGACGCCGACGCACTCGGCTTCAAGGTGGAACTGCCGGACTACGAACCGAATGCCGACGGCAGCATCAACCTCGACCAGGTGCACGCGACGCTGAAGGACCATCTACGACCCCGAGATCGCGGTGAACATCGTCGACCTGGGTCTCGTCTACGATTGCGCCATCGATCCCGACGACGCGCACCGGATCAACATCCGCATGACCCTCACCGCCCCGGGTTGCGGCATGGGGCCGGTGCTGGTCGACGAGATCAAGCTGCGCCTCATGCGCGTGCCAAACGTCGCCGACGTGAGCGTCGACCTCGTCTTCGATCCGCCATGGAGCCGCGACATGATGACCGAGGAGGCGCAGCTCGAACTCGGGCTGTTCTGATGGCCACGCCGTCGATCGACGAAATCCGCGAGAGCTTCGCGTTCTTCGACGATTGGGAAGACCGCTACAAGTTCATCATCGATCTCGGGCGCGGCCTGCCGCCGACGGCAGACACGCTCAAGGTAGACGCGAACATCGTGCGGGGTTGTCAGAGCCAGGTGTGGATCGACCACCGCCTCGAGAACGGACGCCTGTACTTCACGCTGGACAGCGACGCGATGATCGTGCGCGGGCTGATTGCGATCGTGCTCGCCGCGTTCGACGGACGCACCCCCGAGGCGATCCTCGCCTACGACATCGACGCGCTGTTCAAAGACCTCGACCTGCTGCGACATCTGAGCCCTACCCGCGGCAACGGACTGGCGGCGCTGGTCCGTCGCATCCGCGACATCGCGGCCGCTACCAGAGTACCCAGCAAGGCTTAGTCGCACTTCATCTGCTTGCGCGCCGAATGGCCTAGACATAGCATCCCGCCACCAATAACGAGTTGACAGAAACCATGCGCGCAATCGGCAAAGTGGTCGAAGAAGAATCGGGCAGACCGATCGCGGGTCTGCACGTCCGGGCATTCGACAAAGACATTCTGTTCGATGACAAGCTCGGCGTGGCGGTCACGGACGCAGACGGGAAGTTCCGCATCGACTACTCGCAGCTGGATTTCAGCTCGATCTTCGGAACCGAGACCAGCCCGGAACTCTACATCCGCATTTACGACGTCACCGACAAGAAGCTGCTCTATACGTCCGAAAAATCGATCCGCAAGAATGTGAAGGTCGAAGAGAACTTCGACATCAAGATTCCGCGCGCGAAGCTGTTCTAACGCCGCTACTCCACGGGTCGGCTTCACTCCGCCACGTTGCTGGCGGGTGAAGCTCGCACCACCCCCCATGCAGATATTCTTCGAGCCGGTTTAGACTCGAACCCTCGCGTCGTGGGAGAACACCATGATTCGTGCGGCCTGCCACTGCACCGCGGTGAGATTGGAGGTGGACCCGGCACCGCGTTGGGTCTACGACTGCAACTGCTCGCTCTGCCGCCGCTACGGCGTGCTCTGGGCATACTACAAGCCCGGCCAGGTGACCGTCGTGACCGGTGTGGATGCGTTGGATGCGTACAACTGGGGCGATCGCGAACTGGCCTTCAACCGCTGTCGCCACTGCGGCTGCCTCGTGCACCACACGGTGGTCGGCTCCGACCGCATCCGCGGCGTGAACGTGCGGATGATGCCCACGCTCGACCCCGCCAGCGTCCGTTTGCAGCACACCGACAACGCTCACACCGGATACTTCTGGACCCGCGCGCCGGACAAATTCCAACCCGGCGAACAGGCGCCGGTCGAGTCTGACGGTTGGCGCTGAGGGGCATGCGATGACGACAACCAAAAGCGAAATCCCAGGACCGAAGAAGTCCGTCCTGCGCTGGCTGCTCGATTCGGATCCCTCGATCCGGTGGCAGGTAATGCGCGATCTCGTGAAGGAACCCGAGGACGTGGTGACCGCCGAGCGGTCGCGTGTTTCCGTCGAAGGTTGGGGCGCCCGCTTGCTGGGCCTCCAGCAGGATGACGGCAACTGGGGCGGTGGCGCGTGGGTTCGTCAGAGCTGGGCTTCTACGATGGAGACACTGATGCAACTGCGCGACCTGGGGCTCGACCCCGCCAGCGCAGAGACCCGCAAGGCGATCGACCTGGTACGCGAACGAAGCAACTGGGGACCGTACCACGGTCATTCGCCGTTCTTCGAAGGAGAGGTCGAGCCGTGCATCAACGGCAGAGTGCTCGCCTGCGGTGCCTACTTCGGTGCGGCGAGTGACCGGCTCGTCGACCGGCTTCTCGGCGAGCAACTGCACGACGGCGGCTGGAACTGCGACGCACCCGAGAGCACACGCTCCTCGTTCAACTCCACGCTCTGCGTATTGGAAGGACTTCTGGAATACGAGAACGCGAACGGCACCAACAGCTCCGTTAAGGCAGCTCGTCTACGCGGCCAGGAATATCTGGTGGAACGGAAGCTGTTCAAGTCGCTGTCCACCGGAAAGGCAATCGAGCGCGACCGGAAGAGCGATCGCGACTGGCGAGAGTTCTCGTTTCCCACCCGATGGCACTACGACATTCTGTGGAGCCTGGACTACCTGCGCCGAGCCGGCGCCGTGCCGGACCAACGCCTGGAAGAAGCCATCAATCTGGTGGCGGCGAAGCGTCTCCCGAACGGCCGATGGCCGCTCGGTGTGCCCTACCCCGGCACGGTGCATTTCGACATGGAACGGACACGGGCAACGGCCAGCCGCTGGAACACGCTTCACGCGCTGCGTGTGCTGGACTGGTATTCAGCGGGCTACGAGACTGACTGAGTCGTCCGCCTTCGAGACGCCGATCGCCGCCTTTTCGCGCGCTCTCTTCTCGGCGACGTCTCGCGTCTCAAACCAACAGCTCGTTGCGATCACGGTTTCTGGGCTACTTCAATGACTCTCCCGAAAACAGGTATCCATTGCGACGCAATAGATCTGTTAGCCATTCAGCCGAGGCCTGTTTGCCCGTATGGTCGAACTCGATCACGGCGATTCCCCGTCGGCAGTGGTGAGCTGCTCGAGGATCCTGGCCACTTCTTCCGGAGAGAACGTGAGCGTCGCGTCGCCGACGGTCAGCTCGACGGCTCGCATAGTCGGCGTGCCGCCCGGAAACGAACCCGTCCAGGTGAAGATGCCCTGCTCGGTTGCCAGCTTGAGCGCTGAACGCACGAACGCTTCCTCACCCACTCGCATATGAAGGTGCATCATCGGAGTCTGCGGCGGATCGGGAACGATCTCGATCTTCTCGTTGCCACGCAGCGCGTCTGCGATGGCTCGTGCATGCTGGTAGTACGCAGGCATCATCGGCAGACGCTTCCGGAGCGCGTAGAGACCTGACGCGGCGTAGGGCCAGAGCGCGATCAACGTTCCGCCATGACGGGTGCGCCAGGCTCGCGCCTGTTCGATCACTTGCTTTTCCCCGGCAAGACAGCAGCCAGCGAGGCCGCCGAGACCTTTGTAGAGCGACACATACACGGTGTCGAACAACGCTGCGATCTCAGCCGGAGATTTTTCGTAGTGCGGCGTGCACTCCCAGATGCGCGCGCCGTCCAGATGCACCGCCGCACGCCGGGCGCGTACCGACGCGACCTGTCGTTCGAGTTCTTCCCAGCGCGGCAGCTGACCCCCGATCTCGCGTTGAGGTAGCTCGAACAGGACGGCCGCTAGAGGCTCGCGAATCGCCGACAGGTTCTCGAGCGTCAGCACGCAGCGTGCGTCGCCGATCGGAATGCCAACCAGTCCATGCAGGCGTTGATATGCCTTGTCTTCGTGAAGCTCGAGGTGTGCTGTTGGATGAAATGCGAACGCACGGACACCTCGCGCGTCGGCGTGAATCCGGATCGCAATCTGTTGCGCCATCGTGCCGCTCGGCATGAACACGACCGCCGGCTTGCCGAGAACCGCGCGCATTTCTTCTTCCAAAGCCTCGACGGCTCCGCCGGCGCCATAACGGTCGATGCCGAGGTCAGTCGGGATCTCGGAGAGAAAATCGCCCGCGCTCCTGTTGCCGTGCCAGTTCAACGCGCGCTTGCATGTCCCGCGCAGAGTCTCGAAGTCATCCGGCATGGCCGCCCCCCTCTTCCGCACCGCGCTCGTTTCTGCTGCCAGACTAGGCGTATCGAAAGCAAAATTCGACATCGTTGGACTCGTGGCCCCCTTCACGAGCACGTTGGCATTCTGGTTGCGAGTCGAATCACCGAAGCGCGAGAATCCGTCGATTCCGTTACGCTTGTCGGGCACTCGTCCAGATCTCAGTCATTCACCTCGGAATCCGCAATGAACCACTCGTCCACCCCCATTGGCGTGACTTTCGGCAGCCTGAGCGTGCTCGGTCCACGCGCCATCATCGACATCGCGAAGCGCGCAGCGCAACTGCGCTATCGCTCGTTGTGGACCGTCGAAGCGACCGGCACCGACGCGTTCACGCTGCTGGGTGCGGCCTCCGCCGTCGCGCCCGAACTCGACCTCGCGACCGGCATCGTGCCCATTCAGTTGCGCTCGCCGCCGCTGGCTGCGATGTCGGCGGCCTCGCTGCAGGCATTGAGCCCGAATGCAACGGTCTGGCTAGGCGTCGGCGTGTCGGCACCGGGCATCCTGAGCCAGCACGGCGCACCGCAGGCAGAGCGTCCGATCGCGATGATGCGCGAGTACGTGGCACTCTTGCGCGAATGTCTGTCGGGCGAGTCAGTGACGTTTCAGGGCGATTTCTGGCAGGTAAAACGCTTCACCCTCGCGGTGCGGCTCGGCGAACGGCGACCCAAGATCGTGATGGCAGCGCTCAATCCGCAGATGCTGAAGCTCGCAGGCGAAATCGCGGACGGCGTGCTGCTGAACTACATTCCTGTGTCGCATGTGCCTAACGCGATCGCACAGGTGCGCGCCGGTGGAGGTGCACGGATCTTCGCGTACGTTCATGCCGCGGTCGGCGATTTCGCGCGGTCGGCCAACTCGGCGCGCCGTGATCTCTTCAACTACGCGATGGCCGACGGCTACGCGCGCATGTTCCGCAGTGCGGGCTTCACTGACGAAGTCGCTGCGCTGCGCGAACGGCACGCCGCGCGCGATCGCGACGGTGCGCTCGCCGCAATCACCGAGCGGATGATCCAGGCGATCGACTTCATCGGCTCGGCGGAGGAAGTCGCTGCCTTCGTGCGCGGCTACGTCGATGCGGGTGTCGAGCACCCCGTGCTCATGCCGATGCCGTGGGGAGACGATCGACTCGCCGTTACGGACGCAACGATGCAGGCCGCCGCTCGCGCAATCGCGACCTAGATTCGCGAAGTCGAGATGTCGGATTTGCATCCGTCAGGCGCCGAAATAGCGAAACCTCGGGCGAAAGCCGTCGGCTCCATCCGGCAGTAGATCGATGAAGTGGTAGACGGTGCAGAAATCGTCGTGCGGTCCGAACTCCGCCTCTGAAACCCGCATGATCTCGTCGCCGTTTCGTTGGAACACGGTGATGCCCGGACTGACCGGTTCGTCCGGGTCGCTGTGTTCCATGTCAGCGCTGAAGGTCGTGCCCTGGCAACTCACCATCGGAAACCGCCATCCGCGATCGGCAGCGAATTTGTGCTGCACGCTAGGCTCGTCGCCGGAAACGACGACGAACGCCGCACGGTCTGCGAGGTGCTGGTAAACACCGTTGAACCCATCGGCCCACATCGCACCGGTTCCGGTTCGACCGCCGCCTGCGTCGCGCGCATCTCCTTGCGCAGCGCGACAATCTTGTCCCGGTATTCGCGGAGCCGTTCACGAGTGGCTGCGTAGTTCATGTTTGTCCTCCTCTGTAGAGATGAACCGCTTGGTCAATGTTGCATGCCTCTATCGTTGCCGCATGATGGCCCTCGGAAAAAACAGGAGCGTTGCAATGAATCCCACCATCACCGCCTTTGAACGGTCGCCCGATCGCGGTCAAGGACTGGCGCGTGATATGCGCGTTCGCTGGGCGTTCGAAGAAGTGGGTCAGCCTTACGACGTTCGTCTCGTTTCGTTCGGTGAGATGAAGCAATCCGCACATCGCAGACTGCATCCTTTCGGACAGATACCGACCTACGAAGAAGGTGATCTCAGCCTCTTCGAATCGGGAGCTATCGTTCTGCATATCGCGGAGCGCCACGCGGGGCTGCTGCCGGACGATGCGAATGCGCGGGCGCGCGCCATCGCGTGGATGTTTGCCTCGCTCAACACGGTGGAGCCGCCGATCGTCGATCGCTCGATGGCCACGCTGCTCGAGCGCGACAGGAGCTGGTATGCGGAGCGCCTACCGATGCTCGACGAGCGCGTCCTTGTCCGGCTGAGCGAACTTGCCAGTCGGCTTGGCGATGCCCACTGGCTCGACGGCGCGTTCAGCGCCGGCGATCTGCTGATGGTAACGGTGCTGCGCAGGTTGAACGGATCGGGTCTGCTGGAGAAATATCCGAACCTCTCCGCCTATGTCGCCCGTGGCGAAGCGCGGCCTGCATACAAGCGTGCGTTCGAAGACCAATTGGCGGTCTTCACGGATTCCGTTAGGCATCAGGCGGACAGTTCGCGCGAATGAACGCGCGGTAGATCTTGTTGAGTTCGTTCCAGCGTTCCGTGCGGCGAAACTGAAGTACGAGACGCGCTGCGCCTTTAGCGTCGAACAGACCGCCCCTCACGCCGTTCTGCGCCCACGCTGCCGCAAGCGCCTGGAACTCCGTCGGCGGCAGCCGCGAGCCCACCGCAACACCGTCGAGGTGATCGGCGAGCGCATCCCAGAATTCGTGCCAGCCACCGACGAAGCCGGGTGCCCAAGGCGTGCCGGGTACCGGCAGATCGCCGCCGAGATCGTTGGGGTCTTCCTTGTACACACCGTCGGGTGGGAAGTGCTGCACGAACCGCATGCGCGTGCCACCTTCGGCTTCGCTGAGCTCGTATTGAAAGTAGCCAGTCGGTTCGTTCTTGTTGCCGAATTTGATGAAGCGCGGTGGATCGATCGCGAGCACCACGCCTGTCCAGTTCTCTGACTCGAAGCGATAGCTGCCGCCTTGCTTCAGCTCGATGTCGCCGCGGATGAACCACGCACGGAACTCCTTCGGATCCGTGATTGCGCGCCAGACGCGTTCGATCGGGTGCGGATAGGAGCGCACGTACTCGATGGTCCACCGATCGATGAATCGTGCGAGATCAGGGCTTGCGTCGTTTTTCACGTTTGCTCTCCGCTGCCTTCATTCGGTCGAGGTGTGCACCCAAGCGGTCGAAGCGCGAGCGGCAGGCATCGATCTGCGCCTGCATCCATTGCCGCGTCTCGTCGAGCGCATCGACTTCCAACCGATAGATGCGTGATTGCGCTTCCTGCCGGTATGCGATCAGGCCGCTTTCGCGCAGCACCTTCAGATGCCGCGATACCGTCGGATCGGCGATGTCGAAGCGTGCGTAGATCTCGCTCGCGGTACGCTCGCCTTTCGCAAGGAGAGCGACGATGTCGCGACGAGTCGAATCAGCCAGTGCCTGGAATGCGTTCATGACTATTATTTAGCACATCATCTAATTAGCTGACAAGACAATTTAAAGATGTGCGCAGGATGTCGACGAGAGAACGCGTCTATCGCCGCGGCTTGCGCCTGTGCGAAATCGCCCATTAGCCTTTGCGTTCCTGTTGGGGAGGTATGCAATGAACTGGGACAATTGGTCGGCATGAACTATTGGAACATCGTGGCAGCGTGTTGGGTGGTGTTTTGGCTCTATTGGACTTTGAGCAGCTTGCGCAGGCACACGCCGAAACGCGCCGTGTCCTGGTCGTTCACGGTTCCAAACACGATTCTGCTGTATGCGGGATTCGTGCTGATGCTTCACCGTGGGATCAACATCGCGCCGCTCTCGACCCGCTTTGCACCATCCACCGAATGGTTCGATGCCGCGGCTACGCTGCTCGTCATTTCCGGAATCGCATTCGCCATCTGGTCGCGCTTCGTGCTCGGCGCGAGTTGGAGCGCGACGGTACGGATACACACGGATCAACGTGTCGTGCGAAGCGGTCCCTACGCACTGGTTGCGCATCCCATCTACACCGGCATTTCGCTCGCGGCCCTCGGAACCGCGCTCGTGGGTGGCACCGTGGCTACCGCATCAGGCTTCGCGCTCCTGGTCGGTTCGTTCTGCAGCAAGGGTCGAATGGAGGAGCGCTTGATGAGCGCCGAGTTCGGTGCCGCCTACGCCGATTACCGGCGCGGTGTGAAATTTCTGATTCCATTCGTTTGGTGAGCACGGAAGACCGGTCTCGTTGGGGGGATGCGTGCTGGCGAGATTACTCACGCAATTCAAGCGTCCTTCCGCGGCGCTCTCGGCCAGATTGCGAAGAAGTGAACTCCTGCACCGTACTCTCGATCGGAGCGGCGTCTCCACTCTCGCCAAGCCAATCGATCTTCTAGGGGCCGCGACCTTGAATGACTCGAATCAGAATCACGACGATTGCGATGACCAAGAGGATGTGAATGAGTCCGCCCATGGTGTAAGAACTTACCAAACCCAGAGCCCAGAGAATGATCAAGACCACTGCTATCGTTTCGAGCACTTTTTTCCTCTCCCATTTTTCCCGAACTGACAATACGCCTCGGTGATACGCATCAGAAGCCTTACCGAGACAACAAACTCGGTGAACTCGTTAGGCGAAGCGCAACGCCGCGACGCCGAACGTTGTAAGCGGTCGCGGGCAATCACGTCCGAGCGGAAGCCCCTTGTCATATTGTGATCTGACGATCGCATAACACTCACAGCATCGCGCTTCGAGACCGACGCGATCCAGCACGGCAATGTGGCCACGACGCCGATGAATGAGCCCGGCCCTTTCCAACTTGCCAATGGCCACCGTGACACCTTCGCGGCGGACGCCCAGCATGTCAGCGATCAAAGTTTGCGTGATGCTCAGCTCTTTCGACGGTACCCGATCCAGAAACGACAGAATCCATCGGCAAAGCTGTTGATCAACGGAATGATGGCGGTTGCACGCCGCGTTCTGGCCGATCTCGCTGATCAGCGTCGCGTATAGCGCAGCAGTAACTCGGCTAGTACTCCGTGACGTTCGAACTCACTTCTGGCCAGATCCCCTCTCAATCGATAAGCCGAACTGGGGCTCAACACGACCATCTCGCTCGTAAGACCAAGGCCACTCAAGAACGACGCAATGCCGATCACGCCTTCGTTGCCCACGACCGCGAATGCAGTGGCCTTGCCGTTCTCCATCAGGTGCGCACGCGCAACAATGCCCGACGTCAGAAAGTACAGGCAGCTCTTGTGATCACCTGCCTGGTTCATCCAACCAGGTAGAAGAGAAACGGGCTCGAGAATAGGTAGCAGGCGCTGGTATTCCTTCGGCGGCAACGCCGCGAGCAGACGGTTTTGTTCAGGGCCTTGCTCTAGTGAAGCGACACGCCAACTCTTGACCGAGTGTGTGTGTCTATCCAGACACGAATGAACCGAGTGGTGCTCCAGCATCTTCCCCTCCCTACCTGACGTTTTATTCACGTCTTGTTTTGTACGCCAGCGCACCGAAGCCCCGGAGAGCCATCCGTATGTTTGCGTACTCGATCGGCCCGATCGGGTCATCCGGACCATGAGCCAATCGTCACGCGTCGCCCAGAATCCATCTTCTACGGAGAATCCACGTGAGATCACCCAACAGATTCGTTGCGTTCACTTTTGCCATCCTGCTCGCTTCCTTACTGGGATGTGCATCGACGGCAAAGCATGAGGGGACCGGCGAATACGTCGACGATTCCGTCATCACGACGAAAGTGAAAGCCGCGATCTTCAACGATCCGACGCTGAAGTCGGCCGAGATCAATGTCGAGACGTTCAAAGGCGTCGTTCAGCTCAGCGGGTTCGTCAGTTCAAGTGGCGACATCAGTAAGGCGACTCAACTGGCACGCGGCGTCCAAGGCGTTAAATCCGTCAAGAATGACATGCGATTGAAGTGACCCGACTCACCGAAGTGGGCAGCGCGAGTCCAAATCGCGGTGAGTTGTCGCAAGCAAGGTATCTGCAAATCAGGTCAGGGAGAATGCAATGAACTGGGATCGTATTGAAGGTAACTGGAAGCAGATGAAAGGCGCTGTCAAGGAAAAGTGGGGCAAGCTCACCGACGATCACCTCGATGTGGTTGCCGGCAAACGCGACAAGCTCGCCGGCAAAATCCAGGAGACGTACGGAATCTCGAAGGACGAAGCGGACAAGCAGATATCCGCCTGGGAAAAGACCCTCAAATGAGTCTCGATCTCGCTGGGCTTTGTGCACGGCCAACTGAGCCGTGGCGTATGTTGCGGTAAGTGTCCTACCGCACGGACGCTCACTCTTAGCAAGCCCACTGTGCTCCCGATCGAATCACGTGAATTCGAACTGGAGGCTCGCATGACTTCATTGAGGATGGTGGGTCAAGATCCTATTTCCACCGCACAGTTTTGCGACGATGCAACGCTGCTCCACGAGATGGGCAGCGCCATGTGCACTGAGTTGGACAAAGGAAACGCAGTAGTCTCCATTGCCACCGGTACACATCGGCGGTTGCTGGAAAAGCAGCTAACCCTTCACGGCATCAATATCGTCGCGGCGCTCAGCAAGGGACAATATGTACCGCTGAATGCGCTCGATGCCCTTTCGGCGATCATCATCGACGGTGTTCTTGACGTGATCCGTTTCGCTGAGGTGGTGGGGGCGCCCATAGATCACACTGCCGCCAACCATCGCCGCGTCTTGATATTCGGAGAGTTGGTCCCGCTGATGCGCGCGGACGGCAAACACGTTGGCGCGGACGCTCTAGAAAACCTGTGGTGTTCCTTCGTGGCATCGCGTCCGATATTTATGCACTGCGAGTATCCCGCCCACGCGATGCGCAACTACAGTTCGATTTCGTTCTCGCCTCGTGGTTTTAGTAGGGACATGCCCCTGACGTGGGCAGTCGTTGAAGTGCAGATGAACGTTGGCGCCGCGTCGAAGCCAATAAAGCTGAACCGCGTCGCAACGACCGCCCCCGCTGCGTGACATTTGCCGTACGACCCGAACGCATAGACCACAGCAGGCTGCGGCGCAACCGTGTTGTTGAGCTTGGGTATGCCTACCCGTCACGGGCGCGTCGGCTCATGAAGAAGAGGCAAACTCCTGCATCGCGCTGGCGATCGGAGCAGCACCACCACTCTCACCAACCTGATTCGCTTCCTTTCAGATCAACACCAAGCCACTTGCGACAACCAGCTCCTTGATACTGGATAAATATCCAGTTATGGTTCGAGCTCTGCCTACGCGTGCGATTGGCGATGAACTCGATCCAGACGATTGCCCTGCAACGCATCGCGCCCGATCACGTCTCGGTGATCGCGCCGCAAACCTGGGAGCAATTCTGTCGCGGCGGCGCTCCGCTGCTGCCTGGCGATCGCAAGATCGATCTGCTGTTGCTGACGCTACGAGATGGGGTCTGCGAGGAAATCGAACCGATCACGCTCGCGCTCGACGAGAACGGCTACCTGATGCGGTTCGATCTGCGGTTTCGTCCATTGCCGAAGCATCCGGCGGTATTCGATGCGCGCAACGCATTCGTCGGACGGTATCTGAAACACGCGCACTACTGGCGGCCGAGTGCGCAGCTGATCGATCGGGCGCTGGCGCTAGCCCGCAGCGGCGCTCTCGCGTTCTGACGCAGTTGCTGTTCCGGCGCGGCGGCCGATATCCATCAGGCTCAGCTCGTCGCGACGCAATCCCAGTTTGACGGTGAGGCGGTCTGCGGCTGCCCCTTGATCGAGTTGGTTGCGCGCGTTGTGCATCAGCGAACGACGCGACGACTCAGAGCGCACCAGTCCGCTCTGCGGGTCGGTGATCGTATGCTCCAGCGCTTGAGACAAGCGCGACGACGCGTCGGTGAACGTATACGTCAGGTCCTGCAGTTGCTCGAGCCGACGTTCCAGTCGCCGTAGTCGCATGAAGCCGAGGATCGGCATCAGCACGATCGCCCATGCCAGCAGCAGTGCGGCCGTTACGACGAGATCAAGCGCGTTCATCGATGCGGTGCTCCTTCGGCGCAGGCGCATCGTCGCGCCGGCGTTTCTGTTGCTTCTTCTCGTCGCGCTCTCGCCTGCTCCGATTCGGCGGCAGAATTGCGCGGTAGTCCGAAACTCGTTCGATGGCCATGGCCGATTCCTATGGCGTCTCTAACAGAACCATAGTTCAGATCCGGCAATGCGCCAGTTTGCCGTCGGATGCGTCGGAGACCCCCGTCAGGGATTCGACGCGGGGGACTGCTTTGGTGGTTCGTTGGTGAAGCGGATGCCGCCGCCTTCGAGCCGCACTGCCTGAACGGCATCGGGATTCGCGGGCGCGGTTGCGGGGTCGGCTTTCTCGTCACGCCACTCGATCTCGAGCGGCTTGCTGCGTTCGGCGCCGATCGTGGTCAGGCCGCGCTGCGCGTCGGCATTGCGGGCCACTACGATGGTGACGCGGCGGTTGTGCGCGCGCCCCTCAGGCGTTGCGTTGGTCGCTACCGGATGTTGTTCCCCATAGCCCACCGCTGCAAGACGATCCGGGTCGATGCCGAGTCCGGCGAATGCGCGCACTACTGACGCGGCGCGTGCGGCCGAGAGTTCCCAGTTCGACGCATAGCGCGCCGTCGCGATCGGCACGTTGTCGGTATAACCCTCTACCGTCACCGGATTCTTCGCATCGCCGAGCATTGCGATCACTTCCTGCAGCACGTCGTTCGCGAGCGGTCCTAACGATGCATCGCCGCTCTCGAACAGCACACCGGCGTCGAGATTGATCTCGAGCCACTGGTCGTTGCCCTTCACATCGAACTCGCCTTTGCCGAGCACGCCGGCCAGACGTTTCTGCACTTCCGTCGCCATCGATTCGAGATACGTATCGCCTGGGTCGATGTCCTTGGCGGTCACGGAGTCTTTCGCGTCTACGATCGAAGGCGAGCTCGACTGCGCCGTCTCGCCCACCTGAATCGGCGCCAGCGTCATGTCGCGTTGCGCGAACACTTCGTTCAGCGCACTCGACAGCACCTTGTACTTGCCTTCGTTCACCGACGAGATCGCGTACATCACCACGAAGAAGCCGAACAGCAGCGTCATGAAGTCCGCATACGAGATCAGCCAGCGTTCGTGGTTGTGGCTGTCTTCCAGCACTTTGCGACGATGCATCATCGCGAATCGTCCACGAAGCCGCGCAAGCGCAGTTCGATCGAGCGCGGGTGTTCACCCTCGGCGATCGCGAGAATCGCCTCGATGGTCATCGAGCGGTACGTTGCGTCGCGTTCCACCAGTGCCGCCAGCCGGTCGGCGATCGGCAGGAACACCAGGTTGGCGAGGCCGATGCCGTAGATCGTCGCCACGAACGCCGTGGCAATACCCGCTCCGAGTTGCGACGGATCGGCGAGGCTGCCCATCACGTGAATCAGTCCCATCACCGCGCCGATGATGCCTATTGTCGGCGCGTAGCCGCCCATGCTCTTGAATACCGACGCCGCGGCGAGGTCGCGCTGCATGCGCGCAGAGAGTTCATTCTCCATCACGTGCCGGATCACCTGCGGCTCGCCGCCGTCGATCAGCAGTTCGAGCCCTTTCTTCGCGAACGGATCTTTCTCGCGTTCTGCCGCGTTTTCGAGTCCGAGCAGACCTTCTTTCCGCGCCGTGGTGCTCCACGCCAACATTTTCTTTATGCCGTCTGAAACCACCAGCGTCGGCGGCAGGAGCACCCAGCGCAGCATGCGCGCGGCGTCGAGCAGTCTTGTCTTCGGCGTCTGCAGAACCACCGCACCGAGCGTTCCGCCCAGCACGATGATGCCGGCCGGCGTGTTGAGCAGTGCGGAGAGCTGTCCGCCTTCAAGGAAGTTGCCGCCGATGATCGCGATGAATGCGACACAGACGCCGACGATTGCCAGTCCATCCACGATCAGGCGCCCCCGTTCCAGTCCTGCAGACGCGCGCGCAAACGCAACGTCGCCTGGGTGTGAATCTGGCTCACGCGCGATTCGCTCACGCCGAGCACTTCACCGATTTCTTTGAGGTTCAGCTCGTCGTCGTAATACAACGACAGCACCAGTTGTTCGCGTTCCGGCAGATTCTTGACCGCGTCGACCAGACGGTTCTGAAATGCCGCGTTCTGCACGTGTTCATAAGGACCCGGCGAAGTCTCCGGATACGCGAACGCAATCGAGTCACCGTTGTCGTCCACCGGCAGGTCGTCGAAGCTGAACAACTTGCGGCCGGCCGCGTCGGCCAGCATCGAGAAGTAGTCTTCGAGCGACACCCCCAGCTCGTTGGCGATTTCCTGGTCGCTCGCCTCGTTCGCTTTACGCAGTTCCACCGCGCGAATCGCCGCCGCCACGCGGCGCGAATTGCGATGCACCGAGCGCGGCGCCCAGTCGCCGCGCCGCATTTCGTCGAGCATGGCGCCGCGGATACGAATGCCGGCGTAGGTTTCGAAGCTGGCGCCTTTCGATCGCATCGTATTTCTGCGCGGCTTCGAGCAGGCCGATCATGCCCGACTGGATCAGATCGTCGAGCTGCACGCTGTTCGGCAACCGCCCGAGCAGGTGATGCGCGATGCGTTTCACAAGCGGCGCATAGTGCGCAACCACCCGATCCATCGAGCCGCGCGGTTCCTGATACGCCGCCGCAGGCGAGTCACGCATCCTTTCGTGCCTCATGTTGTCGCTGTGGTCGCATCACGCCGCACCGGCCGCGGAGGCCACCAGCCGCTCGACGAAGAACTCGAGGTGGCCGCGCGGCGCCGCCGGAACCGGCCAGCGATCCACTTCGCGCGCCAGCTCCATGAAACTCTGCGACGCTTTCGAGCTCGGATACGCATCCACGACCGAGCGTTGCCGCTGCACCGCCCGCCGGACGTGTTCGTCGAACGGAATCCAGCCGGCGTATTCGAGCGTGACTTCGAGGAATCGCTCAGTGACCGTCACAAGCTTAGCAAAGACCGATTTTCCTTCCTGTTGACTGCGCACCATGTTCGCCAGCACGCGCACGCGCTTCACGCCGTACTGCGAATTCAGAACCTTGATCAACGCGTAGGCGTCGGTGATCGACGTCGGTTCGTTGCAGACGACGACGATGATCTCCTGCGCCGCCAGCAGAAAGCTGATGACCTCGTCGGAGATACCGGCCGCGGTATCGACGATCAGCACGTCCATCTGGTGCGCGATCTCGCTGAACGCGGATATCAAACCGGCGTGCTCACGCGGGCCGAGCTGCACCATCGCCTGCGTTCCGGATGCGGCCGGCACGATGCGCAGACCGGCTGGGCCGGGCACCACCACTTCGGAGAGCGTTGCGTTGCCCTCCAGCACATCCGCCAGATTGCGGCGCGGCTTCAGCCCCAACAGAACGTCTACGTTGGCAAGGCCGAGGTCGGCATCGAGCAGCGTTACGCGGCGACCCAGCTTGCAAAGCGCAACGCCAAGATTCACCGAGACGTTGGTCTTGCCGACGCCGCCTTTTCCTCCGGTGACCGCAATCACCTGCACCGGGTTCAAGCTGTGATTCATCTCGTTTCCTCGGCTTACGCGGTTGCGATTTCGCGGCCGCGCGGCGGCGTCGCAGCGGATTTCGGTTGGGCCGTTTCTTCGGTAACCACCTGATCGGTCTCCAACGTCGGCGCAAGCGAACGGGTGGCGTAGTCCACCAACAGATTCGCGGTGGCGCTCTCGAGCCCGTCGGCCATTTCGCCGCCTGCTCCTACCCACGTGAACGGCAGTTGCTCGGCACGACAGATCGACAACACTTCGCCGATCGCATCCACTGCATCCACATGGCTCAACAGCACGCCGGTCGGAATCAGCGGTCGCGCCAGTTCTACGAGGCGGCGCAGCGTCGTCGGATGAAACGTCGCTGGCAGCACCAGGAACGTCTCGAAGCCGGCCAGATCGCCGATGTTCGCGGGCAAACGATGCGTGGCGACGACACCGGGCGTGTCGATGATCACCAGCGCCTTGCCGGACACTTCCGCGAGCGCAACGCGCAGGCTGCGCTCGTCGTCGGCCTCGTATACGGGCACCCGCAGCAGCTCGCTCGCGAGTGACAGCTGTTCGCAACCGGCCAGGCGGCTGACGTCCTGGGTGATGATCGCCACCTGATCGGCGCCGAAGTTCAGCACGTGATTGGCGGCCAGACGGATCACCGACGTCGTCTTGCCGGAACCCGGCGGCCCGATGAGCCGGATGCGTCCACGCGGCAGCGTAACCGGTCGCGCGGCGATGCCGATCATGCGCGCGATCTGCCGTTCGACGATGTCCCAGCCAACGGACCGATCGAGGCTCGACGTCACGGCGTCGACGAACGCCGCTTCGAATCCGAGCGATCGCAGCCGCTCAACGTACTCGGCCGTTCCGCCTCGACGCACCCGCGTCGCTTCGCCCGCTTGCGGGTACTCGACACTGGCGGTGATCTCGACGAAACCCTGGCGGCGCGTTTCGTTGATGATCACGGCATCGGGTCCCAGCGTTTCGCGCACTTTGCGCAATGCTTCTTTGACGGTTTTCGCTGTAAAGACGTTGGCGTTCATCGCTGACCTCTGTTCTTTTCCGTTCAACTTCTACCGATCGTGGCGACAACCGTGATCTGACGGTTGTCCGGAACTTCCTCGTACGACAGTACGTGCACCAGCCGGTTGCTGAAGCGCACGAAGCGCGCCAGCAGCGACCGTACCGCGCTCGCTACCAGCAGCACCGACGGCTTGCCGGAAATCTCCTGACGTTCGCACGCAGTCGCAATGGAGCGTTGCAGCCGTTCGGCCATGCCCGGTTCGATCGCCGGCGAATCCGCGGGACCCTGTTGGCGCGCGCGGATCAGCAGCTGTTCGAGCTCCGGATCGAGCGTGATCACGTCCAGTGCATCGCCGTGCCCGTACACGGTCTGCACGATCAACCGACCGAGCGACACGCGCACGGCCGACGTCAGCGCTTCCGGATCCTTCGTGCGCGCGGCGGCGTCGATGAGGCTTTCCGCAATCGTTCTGATGTCGCGGATCGGCACCTTCTCGCGCAACAGGTTCTGCAGCACTTTCAGCAATACCGAGATCGAGATGCTGTCGGGGACGAGCTGTTCCGCCAGCTTCGGCGCCGACGCCGCCAGAATCTCCAGCAGCTTCTGTACTTCGTCGTGGCCGAGAAGCTCGGCCGCGTGGTCCTGCATGATCTGGTTCAGGTGCGTCGCGATGACGGTGCTCGCGTCCACCACGGTGTAGCCGAGCGTTTGCGCCTGTTCCTTGTGCGATACGTCGATCCACACCGCGGCGAGGCCGAATGCCGGGTCACGCGTCGCGATGCCGTTCAGCTTGCCGAACACTTCGCCGGGATCGATCGCGAGCCACTTGTCCGGATAGATCTCGGCGTTCGCCACCGGCACGCCCATCAGCGTCAGGCGATAGCTGTTCGGCAGCAGATCGAGGTTGTCGCGGATGTGCACCGACGGCACCAGCAGCCCGAGTTCCTGCGACAGCTTCTTGCGCACGCCTTTGATGCGCGCGAGCAGTTCGCCGCCCGCGCTGCGATCGACCAGCGGAATCAGCCGATAACCCACTTCGAGGCCGAGCACGTCCACCGGCGCCACGTCGTCCCACGATACTTCCACCGACGGTGCCGCTTCGGCGCGCGTCTCGGCGGCTGCCGGCGCCTTGGCGCGGCGGATTTCGTTGCGCGAGATGTAACGCGCGCCGATCGCCGCGCACGCGGCCAACGCGATGAACACGAGATGCGGCATGCCCGGCACCAGACCGAGTATCAGCAGGATCGCCGCCGCCACACCGAGCGCGCGCGGATCGGTGAACATCTGATTGATCACCTGCTGACCCATGTCGTGTTCGCTGCTGACGCGGGTCACCATGATGGCCGCGGCGGTCGACAGCAGCAGCGACGGGATCTGCGCAACGAGACCGTCGCCGATCGTCAGCAGCGTGTAGTGCTTCACCGCCACATCGAAGCTGAGCCCGTGCTGCGCGATGCCGATGCCGAGCCCGCCGAGAATGTTGATCATCATGATCAGAATGCCCGCGACTGCATCACCGCGAACGAACTTGCTCGCACCATCCATGGCGCCGTAGAAGTCCGCTTCCTGCCCCACTTCCTCGCGGCGCTTGCGCGCAGTTTCCTGGTCGATCATGCCGGCGTTCAGGTCGGCGTCGATCGCCATCTGCTTGCCGGGCATGGCATCCAACGTGAACCGCGCGCTCACTTCCGAGATGCGCCCCGCACCCTTCGTGACGACGACGAAGTTGATGATGACGAGAATGATGAATACCACCAGGCCGACGACGTAGTTGCCGCCGACGACCACTTCGCCGAACGCCTGGATCACCTTCCCGGCCGAATCGCCGCCGCGATGGCCTTCCAGCAACACGACGCGGGTCGACGCCACGTTCAACGCCAGGCGCAACAGCGTCGACACCAGCAGAATCGTTGGGAACGCCGCGAAGTCGAGCGGACGCATCGAATACACGCTGACGAGCAGTACTACCAGCGACAACGCGATGTTGAAGGTGAACGAGACGTCGAGCAGGAACGGCGGCACCGGCAGCGTCATCATCGCGAGCAGCACCAGGAGCAGCACCGGAATGCCGATGTTGCCTTGCGCGAGGTGCCGCAAGCCGCGGCCGCCGGTTGCGCTCAACATTGCCTGAGCCATCAGCTATCTCTCCGATATTCTTCCGGCACCGCGAGATCGCCGAGCGGACGAGGCGCCGGGCCGGCGCCGCGGCGGTACTGTTTCAACTGGTAGACGAACGCCAGAATCTGGGCGATGGCCACGTACAACGGCGCGGGCACCTCGTCGCCGATGTCGGTCGAGTGATAGATCGCGCGCGTCAGCGACGGCGCCGCGACGATCGGCACGCGGCTGGCGGTTGCGAGTTCGCGGATGCGAAACGCCATCAGGTCGGCGCCTTTCGCCAGCACGCGCGGCGCGTTCATCTTCTGCGCGACGTACTGCAGCGCCACCGAATAGTGTTCCGGGTTCGTTATCACGACGTCGGCCTTCGGAATGTCGGCCAGCATGCGGCGGCGCGCGATTTCCTGCTGCAGCCGGCGGATGCGCCCTTTCACTTCCGGGCGCCCTTCCGAGTCTTTCATCTCGTCGCGCACTTCCTGCCGCGTCATCTTCAACTGCTTGTTGAACTCGGCGAACTGAATCGGCACGTCGACCGCTGCGATCACGATCAGCGAACACGACAGCGCGATGAACGTGTGCGCAACGAGCTCCAGCCCCTCGTTCATCGCCTCGGGCAACGGCTTGAGGCCGAGGCGCAGCAGGTCGTCCGACCAGATGTGCAGCACTGCAAGCGCGACGCCGGCAACGACGAGGAATTTCGCGATGGCTTTCGCCAGTTCGATCAACGCCTTCATCGAGAACATGCGTTGCAGGCCGGTCAGTGGATTCATCCGGCTGCCTTTGAAGGCGAGCACTTTCGTCGAGAACACGAAACCGCCCATCGCGCCGGAACTGACGAGCGCCACCACGAACACCAGAACCAGCAGCGGCAGCGTTGCTTGCACGGCGAGCACGGTGGCGAAATGCAGAGCGGCCAACATCTGGCCGTCGGGATGCGCGGCCATTTCAGCGACGCCAATCATGATCTTCGATAGCGCGTCGCGCATGCCGCCGCCGAAGGCGACCACGGCAACGCTGCCAGCAACGAGCACGGTCATCGTGTTCAGTTCGCGCGAACGCGCCGCCTGCCCTTCTTCGCGCGCTTTCTCGCGCTTGCGAGGGGTGGCCTCTTCGCTCTTGTCCTGGCCTTGTGCTTCTTCAGCCATTGCTCAACCCCACCGCCGGGTCCATTCGAAGTACCACTGCGACAGGCCGTCGAACTGCGGCGTGAATCCGTACAGCGCCACCCACATGATCACGAGACCGAACAACAGCGATAAAGGGAAGCCGAGCGAGAAGATGTTCAGTTGCGGCGCTGCGCGCGTCATCACGCCGAACGCAAGGTTCACCACCAGCAACGACGTGACCGCCGGCAGCGCGATCAGCACGGCGCCGCCGAACATCCAGCTGCCGAGCGACGCGATCTGCCACGACAGCTGCGAGAGACCGCCGTCGATGGTCGTGGGCGCGCGCAGAAATCCCTCGATCAGCACCTCGAGCAAAACGAGATGGCCATTCATCGCCACGAACGTGAGCGATACCATCATCAGGAAAAACTGGCTGATCACCGTGACCGAAACGCCGTTCGTCGGATCCACCATCGAGGCGAAGCCGAGTCCCATCTGCATCGCGATGAATTGCCCAGCTACGGTGAACAGCTGAAAGAACACGACGGTCGTGAAGCCTAGTCCGACGCCGATCAGAACCTGTGTGGCCGCCAACAGCCCGAGCCCCAGATCGATGTCGTTCAGCGACGGTACCTTCGGCAACAGCGGTGATACCGCGATCGCCGTTGCGAACGTCAGCGCCATGCGAATGCGCGGCGACACCATCTGGCTGCCGATCACCGGCACCACCATGAAGAATCCGCCGATCCGCAACATCGCCCAGAACGTGCGGCTCACCGTGTCGATCAACGCGTCGATTGGCACGTTCATCGTTCACCCCACGAGTCCGGGAATGCCGTGGATGACACGCGTCGTGAAGTCCATCAGCTTGTTGAGCAGCCAGGGTCCCGTGACCATCAGCGTGACGAGCGTGGTGAGCAGCCGCGGCAAAAAGCTCAATGTCTGCTCGTTGATCTGCGTCGCTGCCTGGAACACGGACACCACGAGACCGACGACGAGGCTCGGCACCACGATGACCGACACCATGATCACCACCAGCAACAGACCGTCGCGGAACAGATCGAGTACGTCGGACGGCGTCACGAACCGGCTCCGAAGCTGGACGCGAGGGTACCCATCACCAGCACCCAACCGTCGACCATCACGAACAGCATGATCTTGAACGGCAGCGAGATGATGAGCGGCGACAGCATCATCATCCCCATCGACATCAGCACGCTGGCAACCACCATGTCGATGACGAGAAACGGGATGAACAGCATGAAACCCATCTGAAACGCGGTCTTCAGTTCGCTGGTCATGAACGCCGGAACCAGCACGAAGAAATTCACGTCGGACGGCGACGCCACCGGCGCCGCGTGCGCGATCTGCATGAACATCTGCAGATCGTCTTCACGCGTCTGCGCGAGCATGAATTTGCGCAACGGCGTTGCCGCCACTTTGAGCGCGTCTTCCGGCGCGAGCTGCTCCTTCAGATACGGCTGCAGCGCGTTGTCGTTCACCTCGTTCAGAACCGGCGACATCACGAAGATGGTCAGGAACAGCGCGAGGCCGACGAGGATCTGGTTCGACGGCGTCTGCTGCAGGCCGATCGCCTGACGCAGAATCGCGAACACCACGATGATGCGGGTGAACGCCGTCATCATGATCACGAACGACGGCAGCAGCGTGAGCGCGGTCATCACCGCGAGGATCTGCAACGTTACGCTGTACTTCTGCGTGCCGTCCGGCTGCGTGGTAACGGAGAACGCCGAGAGATCAGGCACCGCGTTCGCGTGCACGCTCACCACCGTGAGCAACAGGCCCGCCACGACCGTCAGGCATCGACGCGCAGAGTGGTAACGCGAGAGGTTCATGGTTGGCGCGAAAATCCTTTCAATATCGAGCGGAAGTCGGCGCTGGGCGCTGGAACGCTCGGCGCATCGGCCTCGAACGTGTGCAGCGGCGTCACCGAATTCGATGTAACGCCCACGAGCAGTTGCCGGCCGTGCACCTCGAGCAGCAACACCCGCTCGCGCGAGCCGACCGACGCGGCCGAAAGCACCTTGATCACCTGACCGCCGCCGATGCCAACAGCGCCGAAACGGCGCAGTGCATACGCGCAGGCAAACACCAGCGCCAGCGTTACCACCAGCGCGGCGATCACCTGAATGACGGTGGCGCCGAGTTCCATCAGTGCAGCATCTTGAGACGTTGCTCCGGGCTGACGACGTCGGTGAGGCGGATGCCGAACTTGTCGTTCACCACCACCACCTCGCCGTGCGCCACCAATGTGCCGTTCACCAGCACGTCGAGCGGTTCACCGGCCACGCGGTTCAGCTCGACGACGGAGCCGCGGTTGAGTTGCAGCAGCTTGCGGATGCTGATGTTGGTGTTGCCCACTTCCATGGACAGCCTCACCGAGATATCGAGCACCACTTCCAGGTTGCGGCGGTCCACCGCGGCGGTCTCGAACGGTCCGGCGGCCTCGCCGCCCGGCAACGTGTTGCGCGGTGCGCCCGCTGCTTCTGTTCTCTCTTCGCTCACGATCCGTCTCCTTGATGACTGCGGTGCGCGTCAATGCGCGACGAACGGTTCCTGATATTCGAGCGCCAGGTTGCCGCGCGAATTGCCGAGCTTCGCGTAGAACGCCGGCACTTCGTTGGCGTACACGAGGTGCTGATCCGGCATGTCCACCGGAATGACGTCGCCTTCCTTCAATCGCAGCACTTCCTTCAGCGACAGGCTGCGTTCGGCCACCGCGCAATGCACCGACACTTCGGCCTGCAGCAGTCGCCGTTGCAGGTTCGGCAGCCAGTTGCGATCGACCTCGGTCGACTTGCCGTGGGCCTGGCTTTCGAGCCGGTCGCGGTGCGGCTCGAGCATCGCGTACGGGAAGACGAAGTGGATCTCGCCGCCATTGCCCTCGACTTCCACATGAAAGCTGTTCACCACCATGATCTCGTCAGCGGCGACGACGTTGACGAGCGACGGATTCACTTCGCTGCCGAGCAACTGAATTTCGATCGGCATCGCGGGCTTCCACGCCTGCTTGAGATCTTCGAGCGCGGCTTCGACGAGACGGCCGATGATGCGCTGCTCGGTGGGCGTGAACTCGCGCCCTTCGAACTTGATCTGGCGGCCGTCACCGCCGAAGAAGCGGTCGACCAGTCGCACCACCAGCTTCGCATCGAGCACGCACAGCGCCACACCGGTCATCGGCTTCACGCGCAGGAAGTTCACGCTGGTCGGTACGTACAGACCCTGCACGTACTCGCTGTATTTCATGATCTGGATGCCACCCACGCCGATGTCGGCCGCGTGACGCATCAGGTTGTAGAGGCTGGTTCGGAAAAAGCGGGCGAACTTCTCGTTGATCAGTTCGAGCGTAGGCAGCCGGCCGCGTACGACGCGATCCTGGCTGGCCAGATCGTAGTTGGTGGTTTCGAGCGACTCGGCGCCCTCTTCGTCCACGCTTTCGCCCGCGCCTTTAACGAGCGCATCGATTTCTTCCTGTGTCAGCAGTTCGCGATTCGCCACGTCGGCTGCTCACTGCATCACGAAGCTGTTGAACAGAACGGACTCGACGCCGCTGAGGTTGGCCTCTTTCTGCAGCGTGGAGTCGATCGCCTTGCGCATCTTTTCGCGCAACGCCTGCTTGCCCTCGTCGGTCTGCAACACCATGAAGTCCTCGTCGGCCAGCAGGTTGACGATCGCGCTGCGGATGATCGGCGAATGCGTGTTGACCGCGTCGATCACCAGCTGATCCCGCGCCATCACGACGACGTTAGTCTGGAGGTAGCGGCGTTGCCCGACCGCGGTGGAGTTGACGATGAAATCGGGGCGCAGATTGAGATAGATGGCCGTCTTGTGCGCCGGCGTGGCGGCCGCTTCCGCGGCTGGCGCGTCGGCTGGCGCGGAGCGCAGGAAATAGAAGGCTGCCCCGCCGCCGATGCCGAGCACTAGAACCACGGCGCCGACGACGATCAGCAGTTTGCCGCGGCCCTTGGACGGAGCGCCCGCCTCGGCAGCGGGTTCTGCGTCGGGTGCACCCTCGGTTTTCGGTTCCGTATCGGGGGTCTTGGGCAATGCGGCCATGTCGACTTCCTGTCAGGTTTGCATCGCTCAACCCGTTGCAACGTCAACGGATTGGCACCTCGAAAGGAAGTGTAGAAGAGCTTTGGAAGTTTGCCTGACGCGCGCACGGCGGCGCGCGCCAGGAAACCGTCACGCGTGCAGATCGATGAGCGAGGTCTCGGTGCGACGCTGCCAACGCGGCGACGCATCGGCCACGTCCAGGTCTGTTGCGGTCGGCGCTTGCGGTCCGGCGTAGGAGCGCGCGGTGCCGGAGTCACCCGCGCCGCGGTTACCGGAATGCGCCACATCGACGTTGCCGAGCGACAGACCCGCTTCCTCGAGCAGCGCGCGCAGGCGCGGCATCTGTCCTTCGAGCGCGTCTCTCACCGAGGCGTGCTGCGCAGTGAACGCGACGTGCGTCGTATCGGCCTGCAGCCGTACCTGAATGTCGATGCGTCCGAGGTCACGCGGTTCGAGCGAAACCGACGCGGAATCGAAACGCTGACTGCGCAGCACCAGCACCCGATCCGCCAGTTCGGCGGCGAAGCGCGGCGCGTGCTGTTGCGCAAGATCGCTGAGGCGCGTTGCCGCGGTATCGCGCGCGGCATCGACCGGACCGTTGGCGCGCGGCGAAATCGCGTCGGTGCGGATCGTGTCGGCCGCACCCTCCTTCGGCGGCGCAGCCGGGTCCTTCTGCGCCGCAGCTTCGACGACGGATGCGAGATGCGCGTTGGCGATCTTCGAAGCGCCGTCGTCTCCCAGCTGACCCGCTGACGACCCATTTGCGTCGCGCGCGCGGCCCGCGTCGGGATTCTGCGGCGCGTTGCCGTCCGGCGCGTTTTGACGGTGACCGAGACCGAGCGCCCGCAGCGCGTGCACGACCGAACCGGAGCGCAGCGCCGAATCGTCGGTGGGCGCCGGCGCGGTCGTTTGAGCAATCGCAGCGGCGTCGCCGTCCTTCTTGATCGTGCGTGGATCGAGCGGCGGTAACGGTATCGCAGGATCGGCGTCGGCAGCCGTCGGGTCGGCCGCGGCGGGTAACGGTTCAGGCTGGACGGGCGGCGGCGCAGGTACGTCTGCGGTGGAATCGGACGCGGGAGTCGTGGCCACAGGCGTGGGTAAAGCGATGGCGGCAGTCGTCGCGGCGGCCGGTGCGGGCAACGGCGCGCCCAACAGCATCGCCGCAGCGGCGCTCGCGTCCGTCGCATCCGGCGTGTCGTCCGAATCTGCACGCAATCCCGGCAATTGCGACACTGCATCACCGAGCAGCGGCAACGGTTGGCCGTCGACGCCCACCGGCGGCGGCAAGGGTTCGCCGCTCGCATCCACCAGACCGGCTGTCACGAGCGTCGCGTCCTCGTCAGCGTTCGGGTCGGCCCCGGCTGCGGCGCATTCGACGGCGTCGGTCGAGGTATCACTGGACGCCTTGGCGCTCTCGCTCTTCACCCCGGGCGCCAACGATTTGTTGCCGTTGCCCTGATACTGCGACATGACGTTGGCGAACGCGGGATCCGTGCCGCCATCGCCGACGGACGAATCGAGGGGAGTCGGGGATCGCACGGGTGTATCGAGCAACGCGGTTACATTCATGAAGCACTCACGGGTCGGATTGCGAATAGAACTGATCTGGAGACAGAGCAAGATCGATGCCATGCAGATCGTGTGACCCACCGAAGCAATCCATGGATAATCCGCGCCTCGGGGGAAAAACAGCATGACTTCATCCGCATCGTGGCAGCGACGTTACACGCTCGTTGGCTTGGGCTTCGCCGCAACGTTCATCTGCTACATCGACCGGGTCAACATCTCGGTCGCCATCATTCCGATGTCGGCAGACCTCGGCTGGTCCGCCACGACGCAAGGCACCGTGCTGTCATCGTTCTTCGTCGGTTACCTGCTGACGCAGATCGCCGGCGGCTGGCTGGCCGATCGCTTCGGCGGCAAGGTGGTGCTGGGCGGCGGCGTGTTGCTGTGGTCGCTGTTCACCATGCTGACGCCACCGGCGGCTGCACTCGGCTTCACCGCACTGCTCATCGCACGCATCGGCATGGGCATGGGCGAAGGCGTGAACTTCCCTGCCCTCTATACGCTGCACGCGCGCTGGATTCCCATCGACGAACGCGCGCGCTCGATGGCGCTGAACAACAGCGGAATCCCGCTCGGCACCGTGTTCGCGCTGGTGGTCACGCCGATCGTGGTCGCACGTCTCGGCTGGCAATGGGCGTTCTATCTGTTCGGCACCGTCGGCGTCATCTGGTTCGCGATCTGGCAGACGACGACGGCGGCCACACCGGCGCAGCACAAGCGAATCAGCGCGGCGGAACGCGAACACATCCAGGCCCATTCATCGCCGGCCGGTGCACCCGGCACCGCGCCGCCGATCGCGGCATTCCTCGGACACCCGGCGGTGTGGGCCATCATGGTGGCGCACTTCTGCAACAACTGGTCGCTGTACATGCTGCTGACGTGGCTACCGACGTTCGTCAACAAAGGTCTCGGTGTGAACTTCGCATCGGTCGGCGTGTTCACGATGTTCCCGCACATCGCCTACTTCATCTTCCTGAACGTCGCCGGTAACGTGGCCGACCGCTTGATCCGCGGCGGCATGGAAATCGGCCGCGTCCGCAAGCTCATGCAAACGATCGGATTCGGGGGCGTCGCAACGGCGCTGTTGATCGTCGGGCACGTGCACAGCGCGCCGATGGCGATCGCGATCATGACACTCGGCAACGGCATCTTCGCGTTCACGGCGGGTGGCTTCTTCGTCAACCACATGGACATCGCGCCGCGCTCGGCCGGCACGCTGATGGGCATCACCAATACGATCGCGACCATTCCCGGCATCATCGGCGTTTACGTGAGCGGGCTGATTCTCGACGCAACCGGTTCGTGGGCAATCGTGTTCGACGTGGCCGCCGGTATTGCGCTGTTCGGTCTCGTCTTCTATCTGATCTTCGCGAGCGGAAAGCGCCTGTTTGATTGAGGGCGCCGACGCGGGCTACAGTGCGGCGCAGCCAATCGTGACTTCTGTTTTCTTTTCTGGGGAGGGGGAGGAGCCATGTCGGCCGTCGCCGCGCTACCTGCATTCGAAGCACTCGTCGTATTCAGCGTGTTGTTGGCGTTGAAGATGGGCGCCGTCGCTTTCGTCACCGCGAAAGCCCGCTTCGATTCGAAAGTGGTACTGAATCCGGAAGATGCGCCGGTGAATCCCGGCGCGCAGGCGCAATCCGAAGAAGCGGCCGGCACGCTGCGCGCCAAGCGCGCTCACCTCAACGACGTCGAGAACATTCCGGTGTTCATGGTTCTCGCGTTGCTGTTCACACTGGCCGGATGCTCAGCGACCGCCGGCTGGGCATATTTCGGCGTCTACTTCTTGGCGCGAACGCTGCACACCATCTTCTACCTGCGTGCGATCCAACCGTGGCGCACGGCCGCGTTCGCGATCGGTCAGCTGACGCAGCTCGGCATCATGGTGCAGCTGCTGATGCGCGTGCTTTGACGAACGATCAGCCTCAACGGTCGCGCGGACCGAGAAAGAACCAGAGGATCAGGCCCAGAAGCGGCAGCAGCAATACCACGAGAATCCACAGCAGTTTCTTTGCGTTCGATTCGGAGCTTTGAAAGATGTTGATGAGGGCCCAGATGTCGCCGGCCAGTATCAGAAGCCCCAACAGGCCGTTGTATCCCGTGAACATGACGCCGCTCTCCGTGGTCGGTGAGCACGCAGTGTATCCGAACGCCGGAGAGCATGAGAGCAGGAGCATGAAACATGTCGCATGAAGTAGTCGGAGTGTTGGCGCATCTGTGGCGATTCCCGGTGAAGTCGATGCTGGGCGAAAAGCTCGACGAAGCCGTGGTCACGCCGCGTGGACTCTTCGGCGATCGCGCCTTCGCGCTGATCGAAGGCGGCTCCGGCAAAGTCGTCAGCGCGAAGAACGTGAAGGCGTTCCCCGACATGTTCGCGTGTCGCGCCGCCTACGTCGTTGCACCGCGTGCCGGAGAACCGCTGCCGCCGGTGCGTGTGACATTTCCGGACGGCAGCTCGGTGACGAGCGACTCGGGCAACGCCGACGCGACCCTGTCGAAGTTCTTCAAGCGCGACGTGAAGCTTGCTGCGACGGCGCCTGACGATTTCACGATCGACGAGTATCACCCCGACATCGACAAAGACGACCTCGGTCCGGCCATCGAGGCGAAACTCGGCTCAGCGCTGTTCGCACGCATCGGCGTCCCCTCACCGGTTCCGGTGGGCGCGTTCTTCGACGCGTTTCCGCTTTCAGTCCTCACCACATCGACGATCGAACGGCTGAACACGCTGCGTCCGCAGAGCACCTTCGACGAACGCCGCTTCCGCATGAACGTGATCGTGCGCGCGAATGCCGCGGGCTTCGTCGAGAACGAATGGGTGGGGAAAACAGTCGCGATCGGCAACGACGTTCGCCTGCAGATCACCATGCCGGATCCCCGTTGCGTGATGACCACGCTGGCGCAAGCTGAGCTGCCGCGCGACATCGAAGTGCTGCGCACGCTGACGCAGCACAACCGGCTGCCGATCGCAGGGCTGGGCAAATCGCCGTGCGCGGGCGTATACGCGGTGATTGCCTCCGCTGGCTCGCTGCGGAAAGACGATCCGGTCTCGGTTCGCGCCGACCGATAAATGCCACCGGCATTCGCCGGCCTCCAGTTCACCAGTCCGAACGCACCCATCGAGATTCGTTCTACGGCGGACTCGAATTTGGCATCGCTGGTCGGCGCGCTCGAACCGATGCTCGCAATTGTCTGCGCGTTGTTTACCATCCGCAGACGCGTGGCGATGAGGCGGAATACCTGATGTCGGACTGCTGCAACGACAAAGCCTGTGAAATCGAAGCGCTGAAAGCGAAGCAATCGTCGACCCTGAAAGCGGTGCTCGGCATCAATGCAACGATGTTCGCTGTGGAGATCGCGGCCGGCATCGCGGCGGGCTCCGTGGCGCTCATCGCCGACTCGCTCGACATGCTCGGCGATGCGCTCGTATACGGGTTCAGCCTGTACGCCGTGACCCGAGGCCTGCGGGAGAAGGCGTTATCGGCGCTGTTGAAGGGCGGCATCATGGCGGCCTTCGGGTTCACCGTGCTGCTTCAGGCCGTGTACAGAGCGTTGCATCCGGAAGCACCCGTGGTCGAGCTGATCGGCGTCATCGGCACCATCGCGCTCATCGCCAACGGAACCTGTCTGGCGCTGTTGTGGCGGCATCGCGCCGACGACATCAACATGCGCTCGGTGTGGTTGTGTTCGCGCAACGACATCATCGCCAACGTGTCGGTGCTCATCGCCGCTGCGGGCGTGTGGGCCACACGATCGGCATGGCCGGACATTCTCATTGGGACCGGTCTAGCGGTGCTGTTCTTGCGTTCGTCGGTGCAGGTGTTACGCGATGCACTGCGTGCGTTGCGCGCCGCGCCGCCGCTTCCTTCCACGGCCGCGCTGTCGCTCGGTGTTGCGGCAGCCGGCGCACCGGCTGCTGCGCCGCCGTCGCGGCGTTGACCTCGTTCTGATTCGCCGCGTTCGCGCTGCAATGAAGATTCTCGTTACCGGCAGCTCCGGACATCTCGGCGAAGCGCTGATGCGAACGCTGCGCGCCACCGATCACGTCGCCGTCGGCCTCGACATCACGCCCTCGCCGTTCACGAACATCGTCGGCTCGATCGCCGATCGCACGGTCGTGGCGCGGGCAATGCGCGGTGTCGAAGCGGTGCTGCACACCGCAACGCTGCACAAGCCGCACGTTGCAACGCACGACATGCAGACGTTCGTCGATACGAACGTCAGCGGAACGCTCGCGCTGCTCGAAGGCGCGGTATCGAATCGGGTGCGCGCATTCGTCTTCACCAGCACGACCAGCGCGTTCGGCGATGCGCTGGTGCCGTCGCCCGGCGCACCGGCTGCCTGGATCACCGAAGCGACCACGCCCATTCCGAAAAACATCTACGGCGTTACGAAAACCGCCGCAGAAGACGTGTGCGCGCTGTTTCATCGCGATCATCGCCTGCCATGCGTGATCCTTCGCACGTCGCGCTTCTTCCCCGAAGACGACGATCACGCCGAAACGCGTGAGGCGTACGACGCGGTCAATCTCAAGGTGAACGAGTACCTGTATCGTCGCGTCGACATCGAAGACGCCGTCAGCGCGCATCTGCTCGCCATCGAGCGCGCGCCGTCGCTCGGGTTCGACCGCTACATCGTCAGCGCGACGACGCCGTTCCAACCCGACGACACCGCTGAGTTGCGCACTGACGCATCGGCCGTCGTGGCGAGGCGAGTTCCGGGTTACGAAACGGAATTTCGGCGGCGCGGCTGGCGAATGCTTCCGAGCATCGATCGCGTGTACGTGAACGAGCGGGCGCGGAGGGATTTGAACTGGCGGCCGCGCTACGATTTCGGCTACATCCTCGATCGTTTACGCGCCGGCGAAGACCCTCGAAGCCCGCTGGCGGTCGCCGTCGGTTACAAGGGTTATCACCCGCAGCGTGAGTCTTAGTCTTCCCGCAGCGCCTGGAACCGTTCGATCAGGAAGTCGATCAACGCGCGCACCGAGGGCAGCAAGCCCCGGCGCGACGCAAACACCGCATGGATGATCTCCCGCCGCGGCGCCCACTCCGGTAACAGACGTAGCAGCTCGCCGCGCGCGATCTCGCCCCCGAGCATCATCGTTGGCAGCTGCACGATTCCGACACCGGCCACCGCCGCGGAGCGCAGCGCCGGCATGCTGCCGGTGACGAAGCGCGGCAGGTGATGGATCGTGGCGCTCGCATCGTTCGGCCCGAGCAGGAGCCAGACGTGATCGTCCGGCGCCGCGCCGAGCGCGAGGCTCGGGAAACGCGTCAGATCCGCTGGCACGGTCGGCGTGCCCAACCGCTCGAGCAACGTCGGGCTCGCCACGAGACACTGGCCGCGATCGCCCAGCACGCGCATCACCAGATCGCTGTCGTCGAGCGGCGGCGGGCGCACGCGAATCGCCACGTCTACGCTCTCGCCGACCACGTCGACGCGGCGATTGGTCGCTTCGAGCTGCACTTCGACGCGCGGATACTTCGCCATGAAGGCAGCGATCATTTCGCCTACGCGCACGTCGAGCAGCGCCACCGGGCAGGTCACCCGAACGACACCGCAGGGTTCGGCGCGGGTCTGTTCGATCGCTTCCTGCGCGGACTCCGCCTCTACCAGCATCGCCTTGCAGTGGGCGTAGTAGTTCTGGCCGATTTCCGTGACGGCAAAGCGCCGCGTGGAGCGCTGGATCAGACGCACGCCGAGACGTTCTTCGAGTAGTGCAACGCGCCGGCTCAGCTTCGATTTGGGGATGCCAAGCGCCCGGCCGGCCGGGGCGAAGCCGCCGTGGTCGACGACCACCGCGAAGTAATAGAGGTCATTGAGATCCTGCATTGGCCGCTCAGCGTTCTGAATCTGGAACGCTGAGGATAATTTCCGCCAGCTACCGGCGCCATCGTCGCGCACGTATGTTTACCGGCAACCGATCGGTGCCGAGTCACCGGTCCCACTGGAGAATATCGATGAAGAAGATTCTGGGTACCTACAGCGCGCCTCGCTCCCACTGGGTAGGCGACGGCTTTCCGGTGCGCTCGCTGTTCTCGTACGACAGCCACGGCGAACACGTGAGCCCGTTTCTGCTGCTCGACTACGCCGGTCCGGCGCAGTTCGCGCCGGCCAGCAAGCCGCGCGGCGTGGGCGTTCACCCGCACCGCGGTTTCGAGACGGTGACCATCGTCTACCAGGGCGAAGTGGCGCATCGCGACTCGACCGGTGCGGGCGGTCGCATCGGCCCCGGCGACGTGCAATGGATGACGGCGGCGGCCGGCATTCTGCACGAGGAGTTCCATTCGCCGGAGTTCACGAAGACCGGCGGCACGCTCGAGATGGTGCAGTTGTGGGTGAACCTTCCGGCGCAGGACAAGCTCGCAGAACCGGGCTATCAGACGCTGCTCGACGCCGACATTCCGTCCGTCGAACTCGCTGACGGCGCAGGAAAGGTGCGAGTGATCGCCGGCGAATTCCAGGGCCGCCGGGGTCCCGCGCGAACGTTCACTGCGATCGACGTGTGGGACGTTCGTCTGAACCAGAGCGGGACGAGCCGCTTCAGCGTGAAGGAAGGCCACACGCTCGCGTTGGTGGTGCTGCACGGCACCGTGACCGTGAACGGCACGGAATCGGCGCGCGACGCGCAGATGGTGCTGTTCGATCGAGCCGGCACTGATGTGGTGATAGAGGCGCAAACCGACGCGACGCTGGTGGTATTGAGCGGCGAACCGATCGATGAGCCGATCGTGGGCTACGGACCGTTCGTGATGAACACGCAGGCGGAGATCCGGCAGGCCGTGGACGACTTCAACAGCGGCAGGTTTGGTCGAATGGTCGCATAGCCCCTTAGCCGTGTGAGCCGGAAATGAGTCAACAGACGGTGCCAGGCACCGTCTGTTGACTGATCGCCGTACCGATCGCCGCGATCCGGCTTGCGAATCACCCGAGTAGCGGACTCGAACCGGATGGTTCGCGGCGGTGCGGCGTTTCCGGCGCTTCTATGCGTCGATGGGATACAAGCTGACATCGGTCAGGACGATCGCGTTCCGCAACACGGTGCCGCTCGCAATCCTGCTGTTGTTGTGGAACGCGGCGTTCCCGAGCGAGACGTCCGGGGCGCGCTATTCGTTGGCGCTGGTAATTGCGCTCGTCGTATCCGCCGAACGCTTCGTCTTCGCCACGTTTCAGTCGAACGGCGACGTTGTCGCCTGATCAGGCTCTCAGTCCGTCCAGCGCGGCGGACACTGCGTCGAACTCGCGATGCAGCGGCACGAGCAGTTCCAGCGCCGTGTCGCAGTCACCGGCGCGGCCGATGTCTTCGATGCGCCCGCACAGTTCCGCGAGATCGACGGCGCCGAGATTGATGCTCGCACCTTTAAGGCCGTGCGCCTGTCGGCGAACGCCTTCGGCATCGTTGCGCATCGCCGCTTCGTCGATCGCCTCGACCTGCTTCCGCGAGTCGGACCGGAATGCCTCGATCAGCGCGTCGAACTCGTCGCCCATCAGGTCACGCAACTCGGCAATCGCGTGTAGATCAAGCCGGGCCATCGCCACCATCTCCCCACCGGAACGACGCTTCGACGTCGTTGCCGGCGCCATGAAAGGTCAGCGAATCGCACAGCTGATACAAGAGACTGAGACCGCGGCCGTGATACGCGCCGGTCAGCTTCGCGCGCGCAGCGCGCAGTATCGACACGTCGAAACCCTTCCCGCTGTCGAGCACCCGGATCGCCAGGTAACCGCCGCTGTCGGACGCGCGGCTGCTGAACTCGAAACGCACGTAGCCATCGACCAGCGCGTTCAACGCTTCGACGCGACGCCGGTAGTAGTCGGTGAATCCGTTGGCGGTCGATTTCACTACGGAACTCAATCCCATCACGCCGTGGTCGAGCGCGTTGGTATACAGCTCGGACAGCACGGTGAAGATCACCCCGCCGCGCACGCGCAGCGCCGGCACTTCCATGAGCACGTGCTGCAGCAACGGGAGCGGATTGAACTCCTTGAGCGAGTTCGGCCCCAGCTGGAACGACAGCGACCAGTCGCGCGGACCAATCTGTCCGCTGGCAACGTACGTCGGCATCGGCGCGTCGATTTCCTGCTCGTCGAGCATCGTCACCTCGACCAGCGTCAGGTCGTCTTCTCGCAACTGCTCACCCATGTGAGCGTAAGCGGCCTCCTTCACTGCCTCGAATCCGTCGGCGGCGCAGCTTCGAACGAGAATCGACACCAGGCGCTCCGAGCCGAACATCTCTCCGGCGCCGTTGCGCGACTCGAGTAAACCGTCAGTGCACATCAGCAGCCGATCGCCGCGTGCGAGCTCGAATACTTCCGTCGCTGCATCGAAGCGGCTCGTCGAGACCACGCCGAGCGGCAGATGTCGCGACACCACCGGCGCCACCGGGCCACCGTCCTTGCGCGTGATGTATGCGTCGGGCAAACCGCCGCTCCACACCTCCACCGTACGCTTCTGAAAATTGAAATCGACCATGGTGGCGCAGCAGAAATAGCCCACCGGCAGAATCTCTTTCAGCTTGCGGTTGCACTCGCGCAGGATGTCGCCGAGCAGAAAGCCTTTTTGCGTCATCCCATAGAAGATCTCGGCCAGCGGCATCGCACCGATCGACGCCGTGAGGCCGTGACCGGTGAAGTCGCCGAGCAGCACGTACATGCTGCCGGCTGGATTGCGCGCGGCCAGCACGACGTCGCCGTTGAACACCGCGAGCGGCGAAATCAGATGACGGATGTTGCCGGCGGCGAGACAGCCGGAGTGCGCGACGCTGTCGAAGATGTCTTTCGCTGCCTGCTGCTCGCGCAGCAACCGATCGTTGTACCGCGCGATCTCGTCGCGTTGTTCCTGCATCGTCGCGTGCAGCTGACGCATGCGTTCGAGCGCGCTGATCTTCGCCCGCAGTATCACGCTGTTGTACGGCTTCGACAGAAAATCGTCGCCGCCGGCCATCAGACAACGCGCCAGTTCGTCGGCTTCGGTGAGCGAGGTCAGGAAGATGATCGGGATGAACGCGTCACCGGCCGTTTCGCGAATGCGCCGCGCCACTTCGAAGCCGTCGAGCCGCGGCATCAACGCATCGAGCAGGACGATCTGCGGACGTTCAGTGGTGAATTTGTCGATCGCATCGACGCCGTCCACCGCCTCGATGACCTGATGGCCTTCGCGGGCCACGATCTTCGACAGCAGCGTGCGGTCGGTGCGGTTGTCGTCCGCAACCAGAACTCGGATCGGTTCGGACACGAGCGTTTCAGCGAATCTCGAACAGCTGCTCGAAGTTCGAGATGGTCAGAATTTTGCGGACGTCGGCGTTGCAGTTGACGATGCGCACTTCGGCGGCGTCGCCGCCCGCATGGTCGCGCAGCAGCAACAACATGCCGAGCGCCGAGCTGTCGAGGTAGGTGGTGTCCCGCATGTCCACCGTGAACTCTTCGGGCTCGGTATCGAGACTCTCATAGGTCTCGCGAAAGTCGCGATGCGCGCTGAAATCGAAGCGTCCTTCCACCGCGATGGTCAATCCTCGACCATCGGCGGAGACCTCAGAACGAATCGTCATCGAGATTCTCCCAACACCACCATCCGTGTCCTTTCAGCATAGACCATATTCGCCAGCCTACTTTTCGTCGTCCGGCCTCGGCCGACCGGCGAATTCGTCCATCTGACGACGTTCGCTGCGCTGCTGTTCGACGGCGCGTTCCGCCGCCAGATTGTCGGCCAGCGTTTCGAACCCTTTCACGCGCTGGTACTGCGCGAGCCACGCGCTGCGCTGTTCGTCGCGCTGCCCGCTCGCTTTACGCGTGCGTTCGATCTGTTCCGTGTGGACGCTATCGAGATTGCGGACGAAGCGTTGCCAGTTCTTCATCTGCTGTGCCGACGCGCCCGCCCGACCGGCGTCGGCCAGCCCCTTCTGGTAGTCGGCTTTGATCGATTCGATGTTTGCGAGCTGCGCGCCTTCGCGTTGCGCGATCGCTTCTGCGTCGCGCATCCGTCGCGCCAGCGCGTCCTCGCGTCGCTTGTACACGTTGATCAGGCCGCTGAAGCGGCGGATGCGGTCGTGGATGCTCATCAGGCGAGCAGTTTGCCGAGACGCGCGCGGCTGTCTTTGAGGTCGGCGCGTTCGGAGATCGGTTGCACCAGGAACTGGTTCATGTCGTTGC
Organism: uncultured Gammaproteobacteria bacterium; assembly: GCA_963780795.1. Taxonomy (GTDB): domain Bacteria; phylum Pseudomonadota; class Gammaproteobacteria; order Pseudomonadales; family Azotimanducaceae; genus DATJGR01. The sequence goes on from CAWADH010000001.1 coordinate 154,570, forward strand.
GCAGTTTGATCGCGCGATCGGTCAGCGGATCCGATCCCGCGGCGTACGCACCGACGTTGATCAGGTCGCGCTGCTGCGCGTATCGGCTGGACAGTTCCTTGAACGTGGCGGCCAGCCGCATGTGTTCGGCGTCGACGAGCTTCGGCATCACGCGCGAGATCGAGGCCTCGACGTCGATCGCCGGAAAATGTCCCGAATCGGCGAGGCGGCGGCTCAGCACGATGTGGCCGTCGAGGATCGCGCGCGCCGCGTCGACGATCGGATCCTGATGGTCGTCGCCTTCCGCGAGCACGGTGTAGAACGCCGTCACCGAACCCGGCCCGCCGACGTTGCCCGCCTGCTCGACCAGCCGCGGCAGCAAAGCGAACACCGACGGCGGATAGCCTTTCGTCGTGGGCGGCTCGCCCACCGCCAGTCCGATCTCGCGTTGTGCCTGCGCAACTCGGGTGAGCGAATCCATAACCAGCAGCACGTTGCGGCCCATGGCGCGATAACGATGCGCGATTTCCGTGGCGAGACGCGCGGCGCGCAAGCGCAACACCGGCGTGTCGTCCGCGGGCGACGCGACCACCACCGCCCGCTTCAGCCCGGCCGTGCCGAGACTCTCGTCGATGAACTCGCGCACTTCGCGGCCGCGTTCACCGATCAAGCCGACCACCACTACGTCTGCGCCCGTGTAGCGCGACATCATGCCGAGCAGCATGCTCTTGCCCACGCCGCTGCCGGCGAACAGGCCGAGCCGTTGCCCAACGCCTATCGTGAGCAACGCGTTGATTGCGCGAACGCCGACGTCGAGCGGCGCGCCGATCGGTATGCGCTGTAACGGGTTGAACCGCCCGGGTCGGTCGGCGGCACCGATCGGCGTCTGTTCGAGTGGCCGTCCGTCGAGAGGCCGGCCCAAGCCGTCGACCACGCGGCCGAGCAGCCCTTCCATCACCGGCCCTTTGCGCTCCCGTTGGGGACGCACCGCGGCGCCAGGATGCAAACCCGTGACATCGCCGAACGGCATCAGGAAACTGGTTCCTTCCGAGAAGCCGACCACTTCGGCCGGAACCACCCCGCCCTCTACTTCGACGAGACATTCCGAGCCGACACCCTGATCGCAGCCGGTCACTTCGAGCGAGTAACCCACCGTGCGTCGCACGCGACCTTTGACGATCGCAGGCGCGCGTTCCGTCGTCGCGACGCGACTCAAGCCGTCGAGCAGCGCATTCACGTCAGCCACGGCGCAGTTCAGCAAAGCGTTCGTCGAGCAGCCCGTGCGGGTCGAAATCGACGCTGCGTTCGTCGGTTCGAACCGATACGCCGCCCTCAGGCACCGACGGATCCGCTTCCACCACGATGCCGTCGAGCTGTGCGTTCAACCACGCGAGGTCTGCCGGATTCACGTGCACGCGCACGTTCGGCGCCGCGGCGTCGAGGTGTTCGAGACCGGCGCGAACGAACGTTTCGAAGACATCCAGCGTCGTGGTCAGTTCAAGGTCGAGCACCTTGCTGCAGATCGCGTGGGCAAGATCGACGAGTCGCTGCTGCTGTTGTGCATCGACCTTGATCCGCGCCTGTTCCATGGCACGGATGCTTGCTGCAAACCGTTCTCTCAGGGCGCGCAGCTCGTCGGCTGCGGCGGCGAGACCGGCCGCGTGTCCTGCTGCGTAGCCGTCTTCGTATTCCGCTTTGGCGGCCTGCGCCGCTCGCGGAGGCCGCATGGCCGTCGGCACGCGAACCGCGCTGCCGAACTCCGGCCAGGCAAATCGGCCACCCTTCGCTTCCGTCTGTCGATTGACGTCCGTCATCGGAATCGCAACTCCGTGCGCGTCAGATCAGCTGTTCGCCGGAACCGCCCAGCACGATCTCGCCGGCGTCGGCGAGGCGGCGGGCGATCACCAGAATTTCGCGCTGCGCGGCTTCGACTTCGCTGACGCGCACCGGACCTTTCGTTTCCAGATCGTCCTTCAGCAGGTCGGCCGCACGCTTCGACATGTTCGAGAAGATCTTTTCCTTCATCTGCTCTTCCGCGCCCTTGAGCGCCAGCACGAGGTTGTCGGTGGACACTTCGCGCAAAAGTACCTGAATACCCTTGTCGTCGACGTCCATCAGGTTCTCGAAAATGAACATCAGATCCTGAATCTCGTTCGCGAGCGTTTCGTTCGATTTGCGGATACCTGCCAGAATCTCCTCGTCTGCGCCGGAGCCGAGCTTGTTCATGATTTCAGCGGCTACCTGGGTGCCGCCCATCTGTGCGAAGCGTGTGGCCGACTTGCCGCCCACCTGCTCCTCGAGCACGGCATTCAGTTCCAGCAGCGCGTTCGGCGGCACCGATTCGAGCGTGGCGACGCGCGACAGCACGTCGATCTTCGCCTCGGTGTCGGTCATGAAGCCGAGCACTTCGACGGCTTGCTCCGGCTCCAGGTGCGACAGCACGATCGCCTGAATCTGCGGGTGCTCGTGCACCATGAAATCGGCGACGGTGCGCGCGTCCATCCACTTCAGCTTGTCGATACCGGCGGTGTTGCCGCCGAGAATCCGGTCCACCAGCGTTCGCGCTTTGTCTTCGCCGAGCGCGCCCACGAGCATCTTGCGGATGTATTCCGAAGCACCGATCGTCAAGCCGGATTGGCCCGACACGGTGTCGAGAAACGCTTCGAGCACGCCGGAGATCTGCCCCATGTTGACGCTGCGCAGGCTCGCCATCGCCGAGCCGACCCGCTGCACTTCGCGCGGGTCGAGGTGCTTCAGCACACGAGCGGCGTCGTCCTCGCCGAGCGCCAACAGCAGCACTGCGGCGCGATCGACGCTCGGCAGCTTTTCGCGATTGTCCTTCGGTTTCTCCGCAGCACGGTTGTCGACTGCTGCTTCACTCATCTTTCGACACCCAATGTTTCACCACTTGCGCGACGCGCGCGGGATTCTCCGCGACGAGACCGCGCACCGTGGCCAGTTGCGATTGATGCGCCGGGCCGCCGAGCAGTCCCTGACCGCTGTCGAGCTGGCCGTAGTAGCGATCGCCGGTGCCGCGCATTGCGACCAGGCGCGCCATCGCGGCGTCGGACGACGCAGCCGACGAGCCGGCGCGGCTCAGGTTGCGATACAGCGGCCGCAGCAGACCGAGCACGAGCGCCAGCACGAGCAGTCCGCCGACGACTTTCTTCACCACGTCGATGAACCACGTCTGCGTGTAGAACGGCACCGGTTCGACCGGCTCCATGTGTTCTTCCAGGAACGGACTGTTGACGACCGTGACGGTGTCGCCGCGCGCGGCGTTGTAGCCAATCGCGTTCTTCACCAGCGCGGTCAATCGTTCGAGATCCGCTTCCTTCCAAGGTACGTACGACACCTTGCCGTCTTCCGCGGCCGGCGCCGGCAGATCGTCCACCAGCACGGATACCGTGAGGCGCGTGACGCGGCCCACCTGATGACGCGTGTGGCTGATGGTACGGTCGAGTTCGAAGTTGCGCGTCGCCTGCGAGCGCGTTCGGCTCGGCGGTGGTGCCGGCGGACTTGCGCCGGCCGCGGTCGCTTCTGGCAGCGTTTGCGGCGCCGACGCAACCGCGGGCGGTTCGTTGGACGTCGCACCCGGCACGCCGCCGTCCGAACTTTCGCCGACGCGCTGCTCGTTCGACGTCTGTTCGCTGCGCAGCGCAGGTTGATCCGGGTTGAACAGCTCTTCCGTTTCCTCGACCCAGGTGAAGTCGACGTCCGCCGCCACTTCGGCGGTGAACCGGTTCGCACCGACGGTGGGCAGCAGAATGTTGTGCACCTTGTCTCGCAGGTTCGTTTCGAGCTGCTGCACGTACTTGAACTGACGGTCCGTGCCGCCCTGTTCGGTGTTGTCGTCCTGGCCGGACAGCAGCTGGCCGGACTGGTCGACGACGGTGACGTGATCGGCCGTGAGTTCGGTCACCGCGCCGGCCACCAGATTCATGATGGCGCGCACCTGGCCGCTGCTGAGCGATTGTCCCGGCGCCAGACCCACCGTCACGCTCGCGGTCGGCGTGCGTTGGTCGCGCAGGAAAGAGGTCGATTTCGGAATCGCCAGATGCACCCGCGCGTGCTGCACCGAGTTGATGCTGGTAATGCTCCGCGCGAGCTCGCCTTCCAAACTGCGCCGGAACATGTTCGTTTCCATGAACTGGCTGACGCCGAATCCCTGGTCTTTGTCGAGCAGTTCGAAGCCTTCCTGATCGCCGCCCAGTCCGCCGACGCCGGCGATTTTCATGCGCGCCTGGTGCAGCACTTCGGCCGGCACCAGCAGCATGCCGGTACTGTCGTCGAGCCGGTAAGGAATGTTCGCTGCCTGCAGCGCCTCGGCTGCCGCGTTGGCCTGCCGCGCCGAACCGATACCGGTCAGCGGTTTGTAGTCCGGCTCGCGCATCCACAACACCACCGACACGCCGACCGCAACGGTGGCGGCCAATGCCAGCATCAGCCCGAGCTGCCTGACGATCGGCAGCGTCGCGTAACCGCGCAGGAAATCGCCGCCTGCATTGCCGGCGGCTTCGGTGGGCACCGCCGCGCCGGCATCTATCTCGACCGGTAGATCAGCCATCTTCTACGACCTAAATCGGCATGTTCATGATGTCCTGGTACGCGGTGACCAACCGGTTGCGTACCTGGGTTGCCGCCTGAAAAGCGACGTTCGATTTCTGCACCGCGACCATCACCTTGACGAGGTCGTCGGTATCGCCGCGCACGAATGCATCGGTCAGGCCGGTTGCTTCCATCTGCGTGGCGTTCACCTGGTCGATCGCCGTGCGCAGCGTGGTTCCGAAGTCGGACTTCGGAGACGACTGAACGCCTTGTGGCGCCGCCGCTTGGTCGGGCTCCTGCATCGTGCGGACCAGTGCGCCTTGCGCGGCTTCGCGCATCGAACGCATCTGCGCCAGCACGCTCTGTACGTCCGGCCGCTCGATGGTGTTCATGTCAGTGCCTCCTCCTCGATGCGAGCGTTCAAGTGAATGCCCATTTCGCGCCAGCGTTTCAGTTTGTGCCGCAGCGTGCGCACGCTGATGCCGAGCGCGCGTGCCGTTGCATCGCGACGGCCGCGATGGTCGCGCAGCACTTCGGCCACGATTTCGACCTCCATATTCAGCATCCGCTCGTCGAGCGAGAGCCTTTCACCGGCCGTTGCCCGCGATGCGGCCGCTGCTTCGAGGCCGAGATCGGCCGGCTCGATCGGTTCGCCGTTCCACAGCACCAGCGCACGCTGGATGACGTTCTCGAGTTCGCGGACGTTGCCGGGCCAGTCGTGCGCCGCGAGCGCTGCCACCGCTTCGTCCGACAGGAATGCGCCGGCGCAATACTGGCCGTGCTTCGCGAGAAAGTGTTCGGCAAGCGGCGCGATGTCGTGACGCCGCACCCGCAGCGGATCGAGATGCAGCGGAAACACCGACAATCGATAGAACAGGTCTTCGCGGAACGTGCCCGCCGCGATGCACGATTTGAGGTCGCGGTTGGTCGTCGCGATCACGCGCACGTCGACCGTGATGGTGCGCTTACCGCCGACGCGTTCGAGCTCACGCTCCTGCAGTACCCGGAGCAGCTTCGCCTGCAGTGCAACGGGCATCTCCGAGATTTCGTCCAGCAGCAGCGTGCCGCCGTTGGCGAGCTCGAATTTGCCTTCGCGCATCTGATGCGCGCCGGTGAACGCGCCTTTCTCGTGGCCGAACAGGATTGCTTCGAGCATCTGTTCGGGAATCGCGGCGCAGTTGATTGCTACGAACGGTCCGCCGGCGCGCGCCGAGCGGTCGTGAATGAAGCGGGCGACCACCTCTTTGCCGGTGCCGCTCTCTCCGGAGATCAACACCGACACATCGGTTCGCGATACGCGTTCGGCGAGATTGAAGTAACGCTGCGCGGCAACCGAAACCGCGATGATCGAGCCGTTTGCGCTGGTCGCTCCGATCACAGATCGGCTCCGCTCAGCAGCGGCAGTTCGATGGTCGCGCACGTCCCCGCGCCCAGCGACGATTCGAGAAGAAAACGTCCGCCGTGCGCCTTCGTCACGCCGTCGACGATCGACAACCCGAGACCGGTACCGCCGGCACGACCCGAAACGAACGGTTGACGCGCGCGGGCGAGCATATCGGCGTCCATGCCGGGACCGTTGTCGACGATCGCGATCCGAAGTTCGGCGCCAAACGACTCGACTACGACGCGAAGCGCGACGCCGCGACCGCCGACGCCGACCGCGTTGTCGATGAGATTCGTCAATGCGCCGACCAGCGTCGCGAGATCGCCGTCGATGAAATCGTTCTTGCCGTAGCGCTCCTCCCAGGTCACCGGGTGCCCGGCCAGGAGCGACGACCAGGCATCGCGCATACCGGCTACGAGCGCCGCCACCGAGAACGTATGCCGTTCGGTCAGCTCTCCACGCACGAACACGAGCGCGTTGCGAATCTGGTGCTCGATGGCCTGCAGGCTGCTGCGTAGCCGTTCGAGACGTTCGCGCACTTCGCTGCCACTTTCGGTCATCAACAGGTGTTCCACCGACAGTCCCGCGACCGTGAGCGGGTTGCGGATCTGGTGCGCGAGCGCGGCTTGCGCTTCGACGACGATGAACATCGCGTCGTTGCGCCGGTTCGCACCCGTTCTGAAAATCGATTCGGCGGCAGTCATCGTGCGTTCCTCGTTGGGATCAGGCGACGTCCGAGCGCTGCAGACCGTACTTGCGCATCTTCTCCACCAGCGTGGTGCGACGGATGTGCAGACGGTCGGCCGCGCGCGCCACGACCGAGTCGGTGTCGTCCAGCGCCTGACGGATCAGGCTGCGTTCGAGCCGATTCAGATAGTCTTTGAGATCGATTCCGTTCACCGGCAGCGACGGCGGCCGATCGGGATCGATCAGCGAATCGCCGCCGATGCGTTCGATCGACGAGTCTCTGGAAGAACCGGCTTCGGCGCCGGTGTGCGGTCTGATCTTCGCCGGCAGATTGGCCAGCCCGACGACACTGCCCGGGTGCGCGATCGCCATGCGCTCGATGAGGTTGGCGAGTTCGCGAACGTTGCCGGGCCATGCATAACCCTCGAACGCAGCGAGCGCCGCCGCGTCGAAGCGGATCGACACGCCCTGGCGCGCTTCGACTTCGGCCGACAGTGCGGTAACGAGCGCGGCGATGTCGGTCGCGCGCTCGCGCAGCGCCGGCAGCGCAATCGGAAACACGTTCAGGCGATAAAACAGATCTTCACGGAACTCGCCGTCGCGGATCATCGCTTCGAGATCGCGGTGCGTTGCCGCGATGATCCTGACGTTGCACTTGATGGTGGTGCTGCCGCCGACGCGTTCGAAGCAGCGTTCCTGCAGCACGCGCAGCAGCTTCACCTGCATCGCCATCGGCAGTTCACCGATTTCGTCCAGGAACAGCGTGCCGCCGTTCGCCATCTCGAAGCGCCCGGGTTTGCTCGTGAGCGCGCCGGTGAAGGCGCCCTTTTCGTGTCCGAAGAGTTCGCTCTCGATCAACTCGGACGGGATCGCACCGCAATTGAGCGGTACGAACGGGCCATCCGAACGATGCGAAGCGCGGTGCAGCGACCGTGCGACGATCTCCTTGCCGGTGCCCGACTCGCCGGTGATCAGCACGGTCGCGTCGCGTCCCGCGACCTTGCCCATCGATTCGCGCAGCGCGCTGATGCGCGGGCTGCAACCGACCAGATCGGCGAACTTCAGCGACTCCTTCTCCGTCGGCGGCCAGTCGAAGCCCTGTTGCTCGCGGAACTGCGCCGCCGCGTGCAGCGCCGACATCAGTTCGTTCAACTGCAGCGGCAAGGCCAGCGAGGCGACCGTTCCATCGACCGGCGTTGCCGCACCGATGCCGATGACGGGCACCGTCGATTCGCCGATCGCACCGTCCGTGAAGACGACGCCGACGTCGGCCGGCATATGGCCTGTATCGGCCACCCTGATCACCGTCTCGCCGATGAATTCGAGCCGTTCGACGACATGTCGCGCCGTCTCGGCGTCGTCGATCCTCACCGCCACGCGTAGTCGACTCATCGTGCTCCATCGCTGCTGTTGGTTCCGTTCGAAGTAAAGTACGGAAGCGCGATAGGTCAAATTCCCGGCGGCGCGTTTCGCTTCGAGCGCCGGTTTCCCGGCTCGCGGCGTTCGGCGTCGTGGCATAATGCGCCGCCCGTCCGAAGTACTCCCTGCAGCAACCCATGATCGTCTGTCACAGTCACCGCTTCATATTCGTCACCACCCGCAAGACCGCCGGTGCCCGCGTCGAGGCGGCGTTGGCCGCAATCTGCCGCGACGGCGACATCGTCACCGGTGCGACGGAGGCCAACGGCTCGACAGGGGCGCGCGCGGCAACCAGAACCGGTGGAGCGCTCGCCCTCACCCGCTATCGTCCAGTCGACTGGTTGCGTCTGATGGTGCGCGGCGAACGCGCGCGCCTCGATCGGCACCTGACCGCCGCCGAGATCCGGGCGCTGGTCGGTGCCGACGTGTGGAGCAGCTATTTCAAGTTCTGCGTCGAGCGCGACCCGTGGGAAAAGGCCGTTGCGCTGTACGAGCAACGGACGCGGGATCGCAAACCGCGTCCAACTCTGGCGACGTTCCTCGCCGAAGCGCGGCCGGAGTCGTTGTCGAATTTCGGCCTGTACAGCATCGATGGCGCGCTCGCGGTCGATCGGGTCATCCGTTACGAGCATCTGGATGCCGAACTGGAGGCCGTGCGGAATCTATTGAACCTGCCGGCGCCGATAACCCTCGCCGCGCGCACGGATCGTGCTTCGCACTATTCGACCGTGATCGGACCGGCCGAACGCGCGCTGCTCGACGGAGCCTGCGCGCGCGAAATCGAACTCTTCGGCTACGCCTTCAGCGAAGTCGCGCCGGAAGACCGGTAGGCTGACAGGCCCGCTTGGGTGCGGTGATGTTCGCCGAGCAGCTGCTGCAGATGGCGCCGCTGCGTTTCGCAGTGGCCGCGCAGTTCGCCGTAGAGTTCGGCCAGTTCGCCGAGAATCCCCGCAGCGTTGGGGCCAGGAACGGCGACCAGCGCCGCCACCAGGCGACGCACGTCGGCGTCGACGGCGCGAAGCGCGTCGGGATCGAAGCGGTGTACGGCGTCTACGACGCGTTCGACCAGAGCAGGAGCCACGAAAGAGACGCCGGCACCAGACGCCATCACGACAACTGCATCGCGGTGTGCTGCGCGGGGGCCTTTTCGTCGATGGCGTCCCATGCATCCTTCAGCGTACGCACCAGATCGAGCACTTCGTCGATCGCTTTCACGTCGCTGTCGACGTTGGCGCGAAAGAGCCTGCGCTGCATGTATTCGTAGAGCGAGTCCAGGTTAGTCGCCAGCGAGCCACCGCGCTCGTGGTCGAGACAGCCCTGCAACGCGCCGATGATTCCCAACGCGGTATCGAGCGCTTCGTTTCGCCCCTCGATGTCGTGGTGAGCGATGCAGCCCTTCGCGCGGATCAGCCGGGCGAGCGTACCGTCGAGCATGAGTTTGACGAGCTGCTGCGAGTTCGCCGATTCGACGGCGGTCGCGATGTTCAGTCGGCTATACGCCTGGGCTCCGTGATTCACCTTGGGTTTCTCCGCTCGATACTGTTATTGGGATTGACGGCTGCAATTCGGCAAACTTGAGAACGACATCGCTACGACTTCGATTTGTTGGAGTTCGCGAGCGGCAACGCACTGAGCTGCTGGCTCAGGAACGTAGACGTACTGTTGAGCTGCGAGATCAGCGCATCGGCCGCGGCGAACTGCGTCTGCAGACGGGTCTGCAACGCCGTCATGCGCGCGTCGAACGCGGTCTTCTGATCAGCCAGGTCCTTCGCCTGCGCGTCGAGACTCGACTGTTTGTTGGCGAACAGACCGCCAAACGACAGCGCATCGTTCAGCGTCTGGTCGACCCGGTTCATCACGCCGCGCACCAGCGTTGCGGTGCCACGATCGCCGAGCACGCCGCCGCGAATCAGCAGCGAGACACCCGCCGCCGCATCGGCCACGGTCGCGGCGTCGCGCCCTGCCGTGCCGCTGCCGACCGCAAAACCGAGCGCCGTTACGGCACCCGCTGCGACGGTCGTGAAGCCGACCGCCGACGTTGCGCCTTTCGTTGCCGAGGTAACCGTGAAACGACGCGACGTAGCGTCGTACGCAACCGAAACCGAGACGCCGGCTGTGCTCAACGCGGCGTCCGCGTTGATGCGGGTTTCGATTTCGGCAGCCAGCGCGTCACCCGACGCGTAGTCGCCCTGGGTGAGCGTGATCACGCCGCTCGAGATGCCATCGACGCGCACCGCAAACGTGTTGTTGGTAGCGTCCAGCGTGAGCGGCGCGGTGAACGCCGCCGTCGCCGCGCCGCGGAAGAATCCGGACGACGCCGGTTGCGGTCCGCTCGGAACGTTCAGGAACTGTCCGCTGCCGGTCGCCGTGACGCCGTTGATCGTGCCGGCAACGTCGAGTCCGTCCACGCCATCGGCCACGCTGAATCCGAGTGTCGCGGTGGTATCCGTATCGATCGCCGCGACGGAAGCGGTCGACGTTGCGCCGTAGCGCGACGACGCAATGGTGAAGTGGTTGTCCGCCGGATCGAACGTGACCGTCGCGGAAATGCCCGCGGCTTTCAGCGATTCGTCCGCGTTGATCTGGGTCTGCAGCTCCGCCGCCATCGCAGCGCCGGTCGCATAGGTCCCGTGCGTCAACGCCAATGCGCCGGACGTGAGGCCGTCGATGCTGACAGTCAGCGTGTCGTTGGTGTCGCCGATCGTTATCGGTGCAAACGCGCCCGTCCCGAGCGCAGCGCCGGCGATGGCGCCGTGCGTGGCGAGTTGCGTGACGTTTACCGCATAGCTGCCGGCCGCGGTCTTGCTGCCGAAGCCGGCAAAGTCGATCAGGCTGTCGCTTGCGCTGCTTTGCGACGCGAGCAGACCCTGCACACCCGCCGGGTCCTTCGCGAGGGCCGCGGTCAGCTTCGATTCGTCGAGCGTCAGGTAGTACTGGTTGTCCTGGTCGGACGTCACGCCGACGTCGACCAACGAGCGCACCGAGCCGCTGCCCACGCCGTTGACAGACGCGAGCAGTATCCGCTGAAGTTGGGCGCGGAGGCTGCGCACCGCCGCATCGCCGGTGAGCAGCGAACCCTGCTTTTCGTCGGGTTTGTACGCAGTCAATTGTTCGGTGAGCGCGCGAACGTCGTTGAATGCATCGACGAATGCACGCATTTTCTCGGCGATTCCCGCCGTGTCCTGCGCCACGGTCACCACGGCCGGCGAGCCCGCGTTGACCGACTGGAGATTGAACGTGAGCCCATCGACCACACCGCTGACGGCGTTGCTATCGCGCGTGATCGGAATACCGTCGATCGTCAGCGCCGCGTCTTCGGCTGCCACCGTCTGGGTCATGTTGGTGTCGGGCGTGCTCGCCGTGGCGTTGAACGCGAGCGCGGTGAGACCAGGCGTGGTCCCCTCGGTCACGTTGATCCGCATGCTGTTCGCGGCGCCGAGGTCGTCCGATGCCAGCACGAGTCGGTAACCCTGGCCGTCGTTGACGATGTTCGCGGTAACGCCGATGCCGGCCGCATTGATCGCATCGCGAACGCCGGCCAGCGAATTGTTGTTGTCGCCAATCACCACGCTCGCGGTGGTGCGATCGGCATTGGCGGTAAACGTGTCATAGGCACCGCCGCTGGTGAACGACGTGGTGCCGAAGGTGAACTCGAGCGTACCGCTGCCGACGACAGAAGTGATGTCGTCGAAGCGCCGGCTCGCGATGGTATGTGCGCGCGCCAGTGCGCTGACCTCGACCGTGTGCACGCCGCCGCGCGCCTTGTTGGTGGCGGCCGCGCTCACCGACGCATCGCTCGACGTCGCCGTGTTGATCAGCAGCGTGGACGCGTCGCCCAGCGCTTTCGCTTTGGTGCGCAACGCGTCGATGGTGTTCTTGACTGCGCCGAACGCCGATACCTTCGCGTCGATCTCGGCCTTCTTCGCGGTCATGCGCGCGTCGGTGGCATCGCGTTCCGACGAGATGATCTTGTCGATCAGGTCGGACGTCAGCAGGCCCGAGCCGATACCGAGAGATTGAATCGAAGCCATAGCGTCGTGTCTTAAGTTGGAGTGGCAGCATCGGCGTCCGTGCCGACGCTGCTTCTCCGATGAGTGACTACCCGGCCAGTCGTCCCTGACTAGATCCGAGTGTTGATCAGCCCGCCACCGGCATCTGCCGGTCGCCCTTCGGCCGAGTACCCTCCCCTCAGTTGCGAAGGTTGGTACTGCGCCTGAAGCTTCAAGTTCCGTGCCAATCTCAAAGCTACATCACTCGGTATCTGCCGAATCACCGTCTTGGTGGTTCGGTCGATCACACGTACGACCGTAGCGCCCGATGCTTCGTCCATCGAGAACTCGAGGTCGCGCTGGATCGATTGCGCATAGTCGTTGAGCTGCGCGACGGCCTTCTCGACCACCTGTCGAGACTCGGCTGCGACGCGCTCTCGTCGCGTTGTATCTGCGGCGTTGGGAACGACCGGCACGTTGTTGCCGGTCGACGTTCCCGCCTTTGCCGATCCGGGGAGCACCACCGGATCGACACTGACTGTCGTTGCATCCCTGCGAATGACATCCGTCGCAACCGCACGCGAATTGGAAAGCGTACTTATGTCTTGCATAACGGACCTCACGTCTTGCGGATCATCGAACCGGCGAGTGGCTGTTCCACGACGCCGGTTCGACTAACCCGTCACGCCTCTTACTTGAGGAGCGACAACACCAACTGCGGCTGGGCATTCGCCTGAGCCAGAATCGCGATACCTGCCTGCTGCAGGATCTGCGTCCGCGACAGCTCGGCCGTTTCCTTCGCGAAGTCGGTGTCCAACACTCGCGACCGTGCGGCCGAGAGGTTTTCGACGTTGATCGAGATCGTGGAAATGGTCGAATCGAGACGGTTCTGGATCGCGCCCAGATTCGCACGTTCCCGGTTGACGGAGTCGAGTGCGTTGTCGGCTGCCGACAATGCGCGCTCTGCACCGGCGACCGTCGAAATGTCGACGTCCGAGAGGAACTGGCCCTTGGTGGCGCCACCGAACGTGCCGAGTTCGAAGCCCGCGTTGCTGACCCCGGCGTTGCCGCCCGAACCCGCTGCAACGGTGAACGCACCGGCCGACGACAGGTTGATCGTCGATGCCGTAACGTCCGCCGCGCCGGTAACACCGACACCCGCGGTCGTCGTGTCGAGGCCGACCGAGGCGCCGAACTGAGCGTCAGTGGACGAGCCGCCCGTTACGATGACCGATACGTTGCGGCCGTCTGCAGCCGTCAGCGTTATGGTCTTGCCGTTGTCGGTCGCGACGACGCCCGTTTGGCCGCTGATCGTGTTGATCGCATTGATCATGGCGGTGCGGTTGCCGTCGAGGTCCGTCGCGCTGGCTGCAACGGCGGTAGTCGCAACGCCGTTGATCGTGACCGTACCGCCGGTGTCGGCCGTACCTGTCTGCGCGGTGCCTCCGACGACTTGCGTCGCGTTGACCGTTGCCTTCACGCCCGTCTGACTCGTTGCACGGTTGATCGACGCCGCGATCGCGATGCCGCTCGCAGCGTTGCCGGTGCTCGATGCGGTGTCATCGACCGACTTCGAAGCGCCGATGGTCACGCCATTGATCACCAGATCGCCCGCCGCCATCGCGGTCAGAGCCGTGGACTGACGCGTCAACGACGTTACCGAGGCGGTGGTGCCGCCGTGCATGCCAGCCGCCAGGCCGGAGTTCGCAACGTTGCCGCTGCCGGTGTTGTCGCCGCCGCCGACGGTGATGTCGCTGCCGTCCTGCGAAACCAACGTGTAGCCGCCTTCGTACGTACCCGCCGCGGCGAGACCCGTTGCAGCCGCGGTGACCGTGGTGAACGAGATCGTGATGTTGCGTCCATCAGCCGCCTGCAGAATGACGCCGCCGTTGTCGGCGCCCGAGTCGATCGCCATCACGCCCGTCTGTTCCGAGCGCGAGTTGACCGCCTGAACGACGGACTGGCGATCTGCAGCTGCATCCGCGCCACCGGTCGCGACGTTGATCGTCACGCCGTTGATGGTGACGCTGCCGCTCAGTGCCGCCGCGGTCATGGCCGAACCGGCTTGAACGTTCGTGTTGACCTGCGCTACGACACCGGTTTGATCCGACACGCGATTGATCGCCGCCGCTTTCGAGATGGCGCTTGCGCCTTTGTTCGCCGTGCTCGCCGTGTCGTCCGTGGCCGACGACGGACCGACCGACACGCCGTTGATCGTCAGGTCGCCGTTGCCGAGCGCGCTGCTCGTGCCGCGTGCGCTGACGCCGGCGCCGATACCGCCGCCGAGAGTCTTGGCCGACACTTTCGCAACGCCGAAGCTGACGGTTTCACCGACGTTCGTGCCAATCTGCACGGACGAGGAGAAGTTGCCGTCGAATATCTTGCGGCCGTTGAAGTTCGTCTGATCGCTGATGCGGCTGATCTCGTCGATCAGCTGCTGCGCTTCCGCGTTCAGCGCCTGACGGTCGGTGTCGCTGTTCGTCGCGTTGGCCGACTGCAGCGCCAGTTCGCGCAGACGCTGCAGGCTGTCGGTCATGGCACCGAGCGCGCCTTCAGCCGTTTGTGCCAGGGAGATTCCGTCGCCGGCATTTCGCATGGCAACGTTCAAGCCCCTCACTTGCGCGGTGAATCGGGTGGAAATGGCCAACCCTGCGGCGTCGTCTCGTGCGCTGTTGATGCGGAGACCCGAGGACAGCCGCGCCAATGCCATGGTGTTGGCATTCTGCGTGGTGTTCAGGTTTCGCTGCGCAATCAACGAACCGATGTTGGTGTTGATAATCTGAGCCATCGTCTTACTCCAATTGCTAACCAGTCTTGGTCAAAGGAACCGTTTGGTTCGGTAGTCCCTTCGCAAATGAGGGGTACTCGGACCTGTTAACGGCGGCCCCTCGAACTTCTTTAGCGGTTTGTCAGCAAATCGTTGGGGGGACGACGGCAGCAAATGTTTCGCCAGCGTGCACCGTTCACATTTTCTTGGCGTTACCGCCGGTATCATTCCGCCGCTTGAATGAATCAGATACAGAGCACCGCACCATGACCGCGCAATCCGACACCAATCGTCCAACGACTGAAGAGAGCCGCGACGAGGGCATGTCCGCCGCACATCGGCGCCAACAGATCCAGCATCATCGCGCCAAGCGGCTCGACCGACGCGATCCGAAGCGCACGCTAACGATCAAGCGCGCCCGCGAAGAGATCCTCGCGAAGATTTAGTCCGCGCTGAACTACGGCGAAGGCGGTTCCGCTTCGAAAAAGTAACCGACGGTGCCTGGCACCGTCGGTTACTTATCGTCGCAACTACAACGAGTTGAACAGTGACAGCCCGCTGATGCGCGCATAGCTCTGCTGCGCCGCCTGCAATACGAACGATTGCATGTCGAGCTGGCTGATGGCCTGCGTGTAGTCGACGTTCTGCAACTTCGATAGCAGGTCCTTCGATACCAACGACACGTCCTGGTGCAGACTTCCTGCCGACTCCGCGGTGTTCATGCGCGCGCCCACTTCGGCTCGCACGCGCAGGATCGAGTCCATCGCGTTGTCGAGATTCCCGAGCGTGCGATCGATCAGATTCTTCAGCGCCGTCTGATCGTCGGTGCTCTGGCCGAGCCGCCCGAGACCGTCGGCGAGTTGCTCTGCGGTATTGACCACGCTCTGTGTCCGGCCGGTCTTGACGATCAGCTTGTCGCCGGCGACCGCATCGCCGTACAGCGTGATCTCCATGCCCTGCGCCGTGACCGCATCGCCGGCGTGATACACCACGTTCTGCAATCCATCGACGATCCGGTTGTCGCTGACTCGGCGCACCGTGAAGGTCGGTTGGCCGTCGGCGTTCAGCGCATTGAATTCGACCGTGAGACCATCGGGGTACAGCGCATCGATCGCATCCTGATCGACCACACGCCCCTGCCCGATCACCGACGATGCGTTGTCCGGCGCGCTTCGCACCGTGAATGTCGTCGATACGCTCGGCACGTCGGTGAACACGCCGCGGCCCGAATCGTTGATCGCGAGCGAACTGCTCGCGGTCACCTGAACCCGGCGCTGCTTCTCGTCGCCTTTGAACTCCACCTCGCCGGCGCTGTTGCGCTGGAACGGCTGTGTCTGTCCGCGTGAACCCGCGAACAGATATTCGCCGCTCGCGGTGCGCGAATTCATCAGCGACATCAGCTCGTCGGTCCGGGTGCTGATCTCGGTTGCAATCGACGCGCGATCCTGGCTCGTCAGCGCGCCGTCGCCGGATTGAATCGTCAGCTCGCGAATCCGTTGCAGCACGTCGTTCGCCTGACCGAGCACCGAGTCTTCCAGCGCGAGCTGGCTGGAGACCTGCTGAATGTTCTTCTGGAACTGATCGCGCAGCGCCAGTTCCTGGTTCAGTTGCACCACCTGCGATGCGGCAACCGGATCGTCGGCCGGCGTGGAAAAACGCTGACCGCTCGACACCTGCGCCTGCGTCTTCGCCAGCTGGTGGCTGACGTCGATCATGTTGTTGATGCCCTGCTGATAAATCTGAGACGTGGCAATGCGCATGATTCAACCCAGCATTTGGAAGAGAGTGTTGAAGGTGTCGCGCGCCACAGCGATGACGCGCGCGGACGCGTTGTAGGCCTGCTCGAAGCGGATCAGGTTTGCGGCCTCTTCGTCGAGGTTCACGCCGGCGATCGAGTCGCGTTGCGACACCGACTGCTTGAGCAACCCGTCGCTCGCGTCGCGATCGATGCGCGCCTGACTGGTGCGGGCGCCGATCGACTCGACGATGTTCGCGTAGGCATCGAACAGCGATCCGTCTTTACCGAACAGCTTCTGCGACTGCACGTCCGCCATTGCGAGCGCGTTGGCGTTGTCCGATACGCCACCGTCGTTGAATCCGACGGTGAACGAGTCGCCGCCGCGGGGGCGGCCGGTCATCGTCAACTGGTAACCGAAATCCGCGCGCACCGCCGGAGGCGTTGCGGAAAACACGCCGGTGTTGGCGGTGATCGTGTCGGTGGACAGCCGATAGTCGGCGTCGAGCGATACCGACACGCTGCCCCCTACCGTCGCGGAGCGGAAATAGTCCTGACCGGTGACCGATCCGTCGACCATACCGAGCGCATTCGCCGTCGCCGAACCGGCCGGTAACTCAGTTACGTCGATCGCGCCGTTTGCCCCCGAGCTTTGCGACGTGAACCGGATGTGTCCGGTGCCATCGAGACTCACCGCGATGCGCCCGGCGCCGATGCCCGAGCCGTCGATTGCGCCTTGCAGCCCAGCCACCAGCGCGGCGCCCGATCCATACGTTCCGCTCAGCGTGATCGTCTGCGTCGGGCCGCCGTCGGCAGCGAGACCGAAGCTGTAGGGTCCGCCGGTCGAGAAGTCGAAGCCCGCGCTGCGATCGACGTTGCCGGTCACCAACGCCGCAACGCCCGCGCCCGCGCCGTTGAGCAGTAGCGTATCGCCGGTCGGCCCGGCCAGGCTGATGCTGTCTGCAGCATCGCCCGACACGTGCAGGTCGAGATTGTCCCCCTGCGTAGAGCTCAACTCGAGCCGAGTGCCGTTGGACCGCGCGGTAATACCGAGGCTCGACAGCGTGGGGTTGTTGGCAATTGCGTCGGCCAGTGAATTCAGCGACGCCACATCGGACCCGCTGAAGCGTTGACCGTTGATCACTATCGCCAATGGCACACCGCCACCGTCGTTGCCAATCGACGTGATGCTGACGTTGGTCAGCGCCGAGGCGGAGACCCCGGTCATGCCGGACAGCGCGGTTGCGATATCCCGCGCGCTCGACCCAGCAACGAGCTGATACGTCTGCGTCCCCTGCGTGAACCCGTTGGGATCGGTGTTCGCGATTCTGATCTGTTGCGAGTCGTAGCCGTTGCCTACGGGTGAAGGCCCCAAGGTCGGCGCAGAGCCGGCGATGATCCGCTGCACGTTGCCGCCGTTGCTTCCGACCCGCGTCTGGCCGAGCCCGTCTGGCAACAGCGAATTCTGGATGCCGGGTACGTACGGAAGGTTACGCAGCGGCGGTTGCAACGGTCGCGGCGTCGACGGATCGCTGTTGTCGAGTACTTCGTACGTCGTGTCGCTGGTGAAGTGGATCAGCAGCGGCGGCGAGAGCTGGCCTTTGACTGCGAAGCTGCCGCTGGCGGCATCGAACACGGCGCCGGCGACGACGCTGCCGCTGCCCTGGTTGCCGAACGACGAGTCGACGCGTACAGGTGACGAGAACGCCAGGTCCGCCGCGTTGTCGATCAGCGGCCCGATGTCGCGCGCGCCCGAGCGCGTCGGCTGGATCAGATAGCGGTCGCCGCCGTGGAACTGACCCGACTGAATCTCCACCGTGAACCCGTCTGCGGAAACGCGCGCCGGCAATCCCTGCCCCACGCTGCCCTCGGCAACGGCCTTGCCATCGTTCAACCGAACCAGCGTGAAGGCGCCGTTGTCGACCCGGTCGAAGCGCACCTCGTAGTCGCTGGTGGTCAGTTGCGACGCCGCATCGATCGACACGTTCAGCTGACCGGCCGGATAGCCCGGCGTCAGATTCGTCGCAACCGCCCGCTGCGACACCGTCGTCGGGTCGTTGATCGACGTAAACAGGTCGCTTCCGAATTCCCCGTCGAGCGTCACCCCTTTGTGCTGTTGCTGGTTGATCGCGTCCGCGAGACCGATTGCGATGCGGCCGAGCTGATTCAGCGCGCTGTCGAGCACGCCGTTGCGGAAGTCGAGCAGACCGCCGAGCTGGCCGCCGGCAATCGAGCCGGTGACGAGCTGCCCCGGCGCATCCTTGCTGGAGCTGAGCGCGATCTGGCCATTGCCGGTCGCCTGCATCGTGCTCGCCTGGCCGCCGGTGATCAGCGGCTGACCCTTGCCGATGAAGACGCTGAGTTGGCCGTCGCCTTGAGCGACCACTTTCACGTCAACTTTCTCGGCCAGCTGCCGCAACATCTCGTCGCGCTGGTCGAGCAGGTCGTTAGGCAACACGCCGCTCGATCGTCCATCGGCGCTGCCGATGCGGTCGTTCAGCGCCGCGATGCCTTTCGCCAGTTCGTTGATTTCGTCGGTCGTCGATCGCAGCTGCTGATCGAGACCCAGCTGCTGCGTGTTGAGCCGCTCGTACATGCTGTTGAACCGGCTCGCGAGCCCTGCCGCATCCGACAGCACGACCTGGCGCGTCGGAATCGAACCCGGGTCGGACGATGCCGACTGCAGGGCGCCGAAGAACGTCTGCATCGCCGGTGCGAGGCCAGTCTGATCGTCGGCGAGCAGCGAATCGACCTGGCCGATCTGATTCACGAACGTATCGAGTCCTGTGAACGCGGAAGTATCGAGCCGAACCTGGTTCGTCGCGTATTCGCTGGCAACCCGCGTAACCGACTGCAGCACCGCGCCGCGTCCGATGTACGCGGAGCCGCTGTATTGCGGCGGATGTGCTTCGATCTGGATGGTCTGGCGGCTGTACCCCGGCGTGGACGCATTGGTGATGTTGTGGCCGGTCGTGGCCAGTGCGGCCTGCTGCGCCTTGAGCCCGGAAATGCCGATGTTGATCAGTGAACTGGCCATGCGTCAGGTACTACTCTGCAAGTCTGGCAATTGCGGCACTGAGCGGCCCGCTCGTCAGTACGTGAAGGATCTTCGACGCGTAGTGCGGGTCCGTCGCATAACCGGCCTTCTGTAGTTCATCGGCGAAGCGCGCCGGATCTTGAGCGACGTCGAGCGCGCGCTGATAGCGCGAATCGCCCTTCAGCACCGATACGTAGTCGCGGACGGCTGATTCCACGGACTCGTATGCGCGAAAACGGTCACGTTGGCGAACCGGCACACCGCCACGGAATTCGAGCGTTGATACCTCCACCGACGGACCGTCCCAATCGGACGAGGCTTTGATGTTGAACAGGTTGTGGCTGCTGTCGCCGGCGGCGGTATGGATGACATGCGCGCCCCAGCCGGTTTCGAGCGCGCCCTGCGCGAGCACCGCGAGCGGATTCAGCCCGCTGGCAGCAAGCGCGCTCTTCAGAACCGGCAGCACCTTGTCGACGAAATCGCCTGGACCCTCGAACGCGCTGTCCTTGGTGCCCATCGGCGTGACGGTCAGCGCGTCGTCGTCTTCATTGCGGCCAACGATCTCATCGGGGGGCGCAAGCGGCCGCCCGGACGATAACGGCAACGGCGGCAGCGCATCGAGGGTTGCAGACGTACCGAGCGTCCACTCCGGCGGAACGCCATCGAGCGGCAACGATGCGGCGACCCCGGCAGAGGGCCTTTGGGTGTTCGCCGCGTCACCGGCAGACGCATTCATGGGCGGTGCGGCGATCTTCGATTGCAGCACCGGGCGATGCTCGGGTGCTGCGAGACCGGACAACTGCTTCTCGACGACGGCGGCGAGGCCAATGCCGCCGTTCTCGGCGATGTGCACCGCCCATTGGTGATCCAGCATCTCCTGCTGCATCTTCGTGGCGTCGCTCGACGTGTAGTCGTTGTCTGCAAACGCGCTGCCGGCCTGGCGCATGCTGGTCATCACCATGTCGATGAACAGCGACTCGAACTGTTGCGCGGCCGCGCGAATGCCGTCCTGCCCCAGCGTCTTGATCTGGCTCAGACGGTTGACGTCGCTGTACGAGAAACCCGACAGCGTTTTCGCGGCGCCCGCGACGGCGTTATCCATGGCTCCGCATCGTCAGATCACCACCAGTTCCGCGTGCAACGCACCGGCTTCCTTCAGCGCTTCGAGAATCGCCATCAGGTCGCCCGGCGCGGCGCCGACTTCGTTCACCGACGTAACGATGTCCTGCAACGAAACGCCTGGTGCGAAATAGAACATGTGGTTCTGCGCCTGGTCGATCGCGACGGTCGAGTTGGGTACCACTGCGGTGCGGCCCGCCGAGAACGCGTTTGGCTGGCTCACGGTCGGGTTCTCCGAGATCGTCACCGAAAGACTTCCGTGCGTGACCGCAGCCGGCATCACCTCTACTCGCTGGCCGATCACGATGGTGCCGGTGCGCGAATTGATGATGACGCGCGCCGGTGCAGCGTCCTGCTCGACGCTGATGTTCTCGAGCACCGACAGGAAACCGACCCGTTGCGATGGGTCCTGCGGTGCGTGCACCACGATCGACGTCGAATCGACCGCGGCCGCCACGTCGGGACCGAACGTCTGGTTGATGCTGTCTGCGACACGCCGTGCGGTGGTGAAATCGCCGCGGTTCAGGTTGAACACCAGCGTGTCGTTCTGCGTGAAGTTGCTCGGCGCGGCGCGCTCGACCGAGGCGCCGTTCGGAATGCGCCCGACGCTCGGCACGTTGACGGTCACTTTCGACCCGTCGGCACCCTCGGCACCGAATCCGCCGACGACGAGGTCGCCCTGCGCGATCGCGAAGACTTCGCCGTTCACCGCCTTCAACGGCGTCATCAGCAGCGTGCCGCCGCGCAGGCTCTTCGCGTTGCCGACGGAAGACACGGTGACGTCGATCTGCTGCCCCGGCTTCGCGAATGCCGGTAGCGACGCGTGTATCGACACCGCCGCGATGTTCTCGAGCTTCGGCTCTTTACCGATGGGTGGCTGAATGCCGAACTGCCGCAGCATGTTGCTGAACGTCTGTAGCGTGAACGGCGTCTGGCTGGTCTTGTCGCCGGTGCCGTCGAGGCCCACCACCAATCCATAACCAACGAGCTGGTTCGTGCGCACGCCGTCGACGCTGGCGAGGTCCTTCAGACGTTGCGCGTGCGCGGAAGTGCCGACCAGCAACAGAAGCGCGAGAATGGCGCTGCGTTTCATCGTCAGAACGGCATCAGCGGACTGAGGAAGAAGCGCGTCAGCCAGCCGGCGGAGTTGCTGTCCGCCAGTTCGCCCGTGCCGCTGTACGCCAGTCGAGCATCCGCGAGCTTGAGCGACGACACCCTGTTGGAACCGTCGATATCTTCCTGCCGGACCAGACCGCTGACCCGGACGTACTCTTCGCCCCGATTCAACTTGAGCCATTTTTCACCTTGCACCTGTAGCAAACCGTTGGGGAACACCGCGGTGACGACCGCGCTGATCGTGCCGGTCAGACTGTTGCTCTGATCGCTGTCCGCCGCGCCGTTGAACTTGTTCGAGTTCTCGATGCTGTTGAACAACCCGTTCGCGCCGGATCCGGACACGATCGAACCGAGAATCGTGGGCTCCGGCAGTTCACTGGCGCTGCCTTTGCTGATGTTCGTAGCGGCCGATTTGGACGATTGCGTTCTCTCCTGCAGCAGAATCGTCACGATGTCGCCGGCGCGTGTCGCGCGGCGGTCGTCGTAGAGATCCATGCCGTATCCCATCTGATATAAGCCTCCGGACTGCGGCGCTGGCGGCGGCGGCAGCAGCGGATAAGCCGGCTGATAGTTCGGCTCGGTGCGGCTCGGTTCCACTTCGATGCAGCCGCTCATGGCGAGCACGAGGGAGCACAGCATCAGCACGTTACGCATGAAGCGCCCCTTAAACATTCTGGGTAAGGTTCTGCAGCATCTGGTCCGAGGTCGAGATGACGCGCGAGTTCATCTCGTAGGCGCGCTGCACCGCCACCATGTTGACGAGCTCTTCCACCACGCTCACGTTCGACGTTTCGAGGTTGCCCTGCATGATCTGGCCGAGACCGTTGGTGCCGGCGGTGCCGGATTGCGGCGATCCACTCGCCGGCGTTTCGGAGAACAGGTTGCTGCCGTCGGCCTGCAAACCGGCTGGATTGACGAAGCTCACGAGTTCGATGGTGCCGACCTGCGTTGCCGCCGGGTTGCCCTTCGTCATGACGCTCACGGTGCCGTCGGAACCGATGGTGATGGTGTCGGCGTCCGGCGGAATCGTGATCGAGGGTTCGAGCGGATGACCCTGCGAATTGACGAGCTGCCCGTCCTGATCCATGCGGAACTCGCCGTCGCGTGTGTACGCGATACTGCCGTCGGGCATGGTGATCTGGAAGAAACCCCGGCCGTCGATCGCGAGATCGAGCGGCGCCTGCGTGTTCTGTATGCCGCCCATGCTGAACATCTTCTGCGTGCCGGCGATACGCACGCCGGTACCGAGCTGAAGTCCGGACGGCAACGTAGTGTCCTGCGACGATTGCGCGCCGGGCTGCTGCTGAATCTGATACAGCAGGTCCTCGAACACCGCGCGGTCGCGTTTGAAGCCGACCGTGCTGACGTTCGCCAGGTTGTTCGAGATCGTGTGCAGAGCCATGTCCTGGGCTGCGAGCCCGGTCTTGCTCACCCACAATGCTGACATCATCGTTCGCTACTCCCGCTGCTTACTTAGTTGATCTGCAGCAACTGCGTTGCCGACTCGTCGTTCTGCTCCGCCGATTTCATGAGTCGCACCTCGAGGTCGAACTGTCGCGCGAGCTCGAGGATCGACGTCATTTCGTTCACCGCGTTCACGTTGCTGTTCTCGAGTTGGCCCGACACGACGGAAACGTTGGGGCTCGACGGGAACGGAGTGCCGTTCTTCGCGTGCATCAGTCCGTCGGTACCCTTCGAGATTGCGGCATGGTCGGGCTGCACCAGCTTCAGGCGGTCGATCTGCACGAGCGCTTCCGGACCCTGACCTTCCGGTTGAATGGTCACGGTGCCGTCGGCGCCGACGTACAGCTTGTCGTACGCCGGCAGCGAAATCGGACCGCCCTCGCCGAGCACCTGCCTTCCGGCGCCGTCGCGCAACGCGCCGGTCGAATCCACGACGAAGTCGCCGCTGCGCGAATACGCTTCCTTGCCGTCTGGTCCCTTCACCGCGAAGAAGCCGTCGCCGGCAATCGCGGTGTCGAGATCGCGGCCGGTCTGTACGAACGGGCCTTGCTGAAGATCGACGCCGGGCTGTTCCGTTAGCGCGTAGACGCGACCGTTGTATCCGTCGCCGTAAATCTGCACCGAGCGCGCCTGCGCGAGATCGGCGCGAAAACCAGAGGTGCCGACGTTCGCCAGGTTGTTCGAGTGCAGCGACTGCGCGCGGTCGATGTGCGCCGCACCGGTCATTGCCACATAGATCAGCTTGTCCACGTCCTGCGCTCCCTGCGCTTCCTCAGTTAGATGTTGATGATCGTCTTGGTGATCTCGTCGGCAGTGGAAATCGTCCGGGCATTCGCCTGGAAGTTCCGCTGCGCGATGATCAGTTGCACGAGCTGGTCCGACAGCTCGACGTTCGAATCCTCCAGTGCGCCCGAAGTGATCGCGCCGAGCGAACCGGAGCCGGGTGCGCCGATGACCGGCGCGCCGGAACCATTCGTTTCGACCCACGCGCTGTCGCCGATCGCGTGCAGACCCTGCACGTTGGCAAAGTGCGCCAACGCGATCTGGCCGAGCACCTGGTTCTGACCATTGGTGAAACGCGCAGCGATCACGCCTTCGCTGTCGATATTGAGGCCGGACAACTGACCCGTGGTGTAGCCGTCCTGGTCGATCTGGCTGACCGCGAAATCGCTGCCGTATTGCGTCGAATCGCCGAGCTTGATTTCGAAGTTCGAGCTGGTCGGCGGCTCCGCCACCGGCAACGCACCGCCGGCCAGCACGTTCTGCGGACCAACGGCGCCGTTGGGCGCGCCGTTCACGTCGAGCGGTACCCAGTTGGAGATCAGAACCTCGTCGGTGCCCGACGGATCGATCGTGCCGTCCGGATTGAACTGCACTGCATACGAACGCCGCGTCGGCATCGCGTTCGCAGGCGGCGGCAGGTTCGGATCCGGGTCGCCGACGTCTTGCCCGTCGATCTGCACGTACATGCTCCAGCGGTTCGGCTGTTCGCCCGGCGCGCCCGGCGTGAAACGCTCCTTCACGTAGTACAGCGACATCACGTGTGCGTTGCCGAGACTGTCGTACACCGTCATCGACGTCGCCGCGTTGTACGAATCCTGGTTCGTCGGATCGAACGTGTTCAGCTGAAACGGCGTAAACGACGATGGATCGAGATTGCCGAAAAGGTTGGTCGTGGCCGGCGTCCCGTTCGCAAGCGTGTAGCCTTCCTGCAGCGAGAAATTCACCGTACCGCCGATCGATGCCGCCGGCGTGCCGAGCAACGACAGGGTTACCGGCAGGCCTGACGGTCCGCGCACGTCGAGCGAATCCGCGGCCGTGCCGGCCGTTACGTTGAACACCAGATCGTTGCCGACCTGATCGGTTACGACCAGGTCGCCGCCCGCAGACACCGCGGCGCTGACCGTGCCGAGCCCGGGCGCCTGGTTGATCGAATTCGCGAGGTCGGTCAGCGTGATGCCCGATACGGTGACGCCATTCAGTTGAAGGCGCATCGTGCCGCTCGCATTCGTCAGCCCGCCGATCGGAATCGTTGCGGTGGTGCTCGCCGATGCCGAGATACCCGGTACGTTCGTGCTTGAGAACACCGACGCAATCTGCGCGGCGCTCTGACCGGCCGTCGTGTTGACCGTCTGCGACGTGCCATCGGGATGCACGACGTCGACGGCCTGTGGCGCATATCCATTGCTCACCCCCGGCGCGCCCGGAATCGTGACTCCGGTGGCCAGATTCAACGTGCCGACCAGATCGGCCGGCGTGACACCGATGTTCGACGTATCGAGGTTGTTGATCGTGATCGTAGACGCCTGACCAGGCACCGTTGCGAAGAACTGCAGCCGACCGGGATTGCTCGCGTCTTCGCGCACGTCGATGCCGATACCGCTCGGCAGCAGTTCGTCGCGGATGTCGGTGATCAGATCGTTGACGTTGAGGATGTTCGCGTCGAGGTTGATCGTGACCGTGCCGTTGTTCGCGCTCGCGCCGGACAACGTGAGGTCGAAGCTCGCGGCCGTGATGTTGCCGTTGGCGCCGACCGCGCCGGCAGTCGCAAACGGATCCGGCGCGACGTTGCTCGAGCCGGCGGCGCCGCCTTGCCCGAGCGCGATACCGCCCAGCGCGCCGACAGCGTTGGCGCGCGTTACGGCAGCACCGTAGGTGGCGTTGTCGAGCGGGTCGATCGCAATCGTGGAATTCTCACCGCTGGTGGTCGCGTAGAACTGCAGCCGGCCGAGGTTGTTGGGATTCTCACGAACGTCGATACCAATGCCGCTGGAGGTCAGATCGTTGCGGATGTCGTTGATCAGATCCTGCAGGTTAGTGATGTTCGTGTTCAGCGTGATCGGCACGGTAGTGTTCTGCGACGGCGTGCTGGATCCGGTCTGGGTCACGTTGAACGTCACCTGGCTGTTCGGCGCCGAGAAGTCGAACGGCGTGATGAGGTTCGCGGCGCTGACGCTCGACGGAATGTTGATGCCGTAGTTGAACGGTACCGGCGGGCCGCCTGCGTTCAGCATCGACTCCGTTGGTGACGCGATCCCCGCGTGCGCGATGCCGATGGCCCCGCCCAGCGTCGAGATGCGCGTGCCGATCTGGCTCAACACGCCCTCGCGCGCGTCGAGGTTCAGTGTCGCGTCCACGAGCGTCGTCTGACGCGGCGCCAGATTCGACGTTTGCAGTTTCAGATCGCCAACGACACCGCTGAGGGCGCCGGTGGCATTTGCGCCGAATCCCTGCACACGGTCGGACGTGTTCGTTACCAGAAAGCCCTGGTCGTCCACGCCGAACATGCCGGCGCGCGTGTACGCGCGAGCACCGTTCTGGTTGATCACGAAGAAGCCGTTGCCGTCGATTGCGAGATCGAGACTGTTGTTCGTGAACGAAATCGTGCCCTGACTGAACTGCTGCGCGACGTTCGCGAGCTTTACGCCGCTACCGATTTCGTTCGAGCCGGAGCCCAGCAACGACGACGCGTAGACGTCCGCGAATTCCGCGCGCGACGCCTTGAAACCGACCGTGCTCGCGTTGGCGATGTTGTTGCCGGTTACGCTGAGCTCGCTGGAAGCCGCGCTGAGTCCGCTGAGTGCTGTGTTGAAAGACATTGAGAAGCTCCTTGGCTACTGGATTTCTTTGACGTCGGCTACGGGTACGGACGTGCCGCCCGCGAGGTTCAGCTGCATGCCGTCCTGGCCGATCGATACGCTGACGACGTATTCGGGCAGGTCGACGGCGAGACCCTTCGAGTTTGCGAACGCTTTCACCTTGTAAACGCCCGGGGGCTGCGCCTCACCAGCGCTGTTGGTGCCGTCCCATACGAACCGGGCGGTGCCGGCCTCCTTCTGCGCGCCGAGCGACAATCGCGCCACGGTGGCGCCGCTCTTGTCCGATATCTCCACGGAGACGTCGTTCGTCGCCTCGGTGACGTTGACGTTGCCGACCAGACCGTCGCCCTGCATCAGTGTCTGGTCCGTCGGCACCAGCACCGATCGCCCGACCAGCGTCGACGCTTCCGAGGTGACGGTCGAACGCATCGACGCGGCCATTGCGCTCACGGAGTCGTTCAGGTTGGTGATGCCTTCAAGCGACGAGAACTGTGCGAGTTGCGCGAGGAACTCCTCGTTTTTGGCGGGGTCCAGCGGATCCTGGTGCTTCAACTGCGCAACCATCAGGCGCAGGAACTGATCCTTACCGAGCTTCTCCTGCCCGGTCGATGCCGCCGCGGGATTGAGATCGGCGAGCGTTCGGATGCCGGTGCCTTGAATTGTCATGATGCGTTCTCTTATTGGCCGAGGGTCAGCACGCGCTCTGCGAGCGTGCGCGCCGAGTTGAGTACTTCCACGTTCATCTGGAACGAACGCGTGGCGGAAATCATGTCCGCCATTTCCTGCACCACGTTCACGTTCGGATACGCGACGTAGCCGTCCTTGTTGGCGAGCGGATGCTCGGGTTCGTACCGCATGGTGAGCGGCGCTTTGCTTTCGACGATGCCGAGCACCTGCACGCCGCGCGTTTCTGCGCCGTCTTCGCCGTTGTCGGCGTCGGCACCGGACACTGTCTGCGCCGCGAACACCGGGTGGCGGGCGCGATAGGTGTCTGCGAAGTTGCTCGTCACGCTCTGTGCGTTGGCGAGGTTGCTGGCGGTGGTGTTCAAGCGCACCGTCTCGGCACTCATGGCGCTGCCGGATACGTCGAAGATGCTCAGTAACGACATGGTCACTCTCCTCGAATGGCGCTGATCAGACCTTTGAAGCGGTTGTCGAGAAACCGCAGCGACGCCTGGAACTGCAGGGTGTTTTCTGCGAACGCCGCCTGCTCCACGTGAATGTCGACGGTGTTGCCGTCGATCGCGGGCAGAAGCGGCACCCGGTACTGGAGGTCGCCGTCGATCGATTCCGCCGGCGTTGCGTCGATGTGATGCGCATTCGTCACCGCCATCGATTCCCGCGCATTGCCGCCGATCGCATCGTTCAGCATCGCGTGGAACGGCACCTCACGCGCCTTGTAGTTTGGCGTGTCGGCGTTCGCGATGTTGTTGGCGAGCACCGCGGTGCGCTGGCCCAGCAGTTGCAGAGCTTTCGGCGTGAGACCAAGCGCGTTGTCGAAGTTGATGGCCATGAATGTCACTGGACCGGGTTTCCCACACGCGACTCAGCAACCGTCGTGCCAATCGACATAAAATCGCGATAAGTCCCGCATTTCGATTGATATTTCGCTCCACCGACGAGCCTACTGAGGCGATCGCGGCAATGCGGAAGCGGCATCCCGTTGCAGGCCGCGCGGCAAGATCGTGCCGCTGCTGCTGCATCGCCGGGACAAACGCAGCGCATCTGCTATTAATGAATCACTACGGGAGAGTCGGCATGCCTCGCTTTGCGTTCGCGCTGTGGTTCGTCGCCGGTTGCGTTTTGGCAGCCGACGGTCGTCCCACGCCCGAGATGTCGACCGCCGACCTCGCCGCAACCGCGCAGCAGTTCCTGACCAACGCCACGAGTGCCGACTTTCCCAAATCGGACGTGCGCGTCAGCGTGAATCCGTTGGATGCCCGGTTGCGCTTTCCGGCGTGCAACAACCTCACTCTCACTCCACACGGCACGCGCCGTGTCGGCCGCACCTCGATAACGGCGCGGTGCGATCAACCACAGGCGTGGGCGGCGACGCTCACCGCCACGATCGAGGTATGGCGCAATGTCGCCGTTCTGGTGCACGCCTTGCCGGGGGGCGCCACGATCAAGGCCGACGACATCGAAATGCGACCGCGCAACCTCGGTGACCTGCGGGACTCCTACATCGCTGAGGCCGATCGGGTCGTCGGCTGGACGGTGCGGCGGCCAACCGCTGCCGATACGGTCTTGAGCGCGCGCCAGCTGGTTGCGCCGATCGCGGTGAACAAGGGCGACGAAGTGAAGATCCGCTCGGGATCGGGTCCCGTTGCGGTGAGCATGAATGGCACGGCGCTCGGCGACGGCATGCCCGGCGAGCAGATCGCGGTACGCAACGTCCAGTCGAACCGCGTGGTAAAGGCCTGGGTCGTGGCGCCCGGGCTGGTCGCGACCGGCCCGCGAGCGCCCTGAATGCGCGATACGGAATTTCGACTAAAGTTAGCGATGTCGGTGCCGATACCACCGTAAGGCCCACAGGGCCCGTAGGGCGACGCAACGCATCGCACCGACAACAGAACCGCGGGGAAGCCATGGCGATCAATTTCAACAACATCGGTTCGGGTCACATCCGCGATCAGAACCGCACCGGACAGGCAGGCGATGCCGCCCGGTCGACGTCCGAGTCGACGAAAACCTCGGGCGGCCACGACCGGGTGGAGCTGAGCCAGGGCGCCCAGGTACTTCAGACGCTCGCAAGCGAAGTAGCCGACCTGCCGGCCGTAGATACGGCACGGGTCGACGACATCCGCCGGGCGATTTCCGAAGGTCGATACCACGTCGATCCCGTACGCCTCGCGCAGAAATTCCTCGAACTCGAAAACGATCTTTAAGGCCAACGTGCTGCAGCCGACGCTCGAACAACTGATCGAACAGTTCGCGCTGCTGAAACAGGTTCTTGCAGACGAGAGCGACGCGCTCGAACGGCGCGATCCCGATGCGCTTCTGCGCGCCGCCGGCACCAAGCACGAGTGCGCGGTGCAGATCGGCCGACTCGAAGATCAAATGAGCCGCTCGCTCAACGGCAAATCACTTCGCAGCGCACTGGCGCACCTCGATCAGGCCGAACGCGACAAACTTGAACCACTTCACACTTCGCTGACGACGCTCGCATGGGCGTGCCGTCATTACAACGCAGTTAACGGTAAGGTCATCCACCGCTCTCGACAATCCGTTGCGGAACTCGCAAGGATTCTGAGTGGCACCAATGCGGATTCGACCTACACGGCGCGCGGCACCCAGCGCGCGTATAGCGACGGTCTACCGATCACCCACGCCTGAACTCGGTGCGGTGCGGACATGACCGAAGCTCAAGCCTCGGCCGGTTTCGTTTCGAGCCAGTTCCTCACCGACAAGGCCGAAATCGAACGCGTCTTCCGGATCTTTCGCGATCAGTGTTCGCCGGTGCAGCTGCGCTTCAACCGCGCCGACGACGAATACACCGCGCGCGTGCTGGAAGTCACCGCGCACCAGTTCCTGCTCGAAGACATCCGGCCGCGTACCGGCATGAAGCTGATGCGCGACCAGGAACCGTTCAGCCTCGCCGGGCGCGTCGACGGCATCTATGCGCGCGTCAGCGAGATCCGCGTTCTGCGAACCGCCGAAGACCGGGGCGTACCGTACTTCGTACTGAACCTGCCGTCGGAACTGCTGTATCAGCAGCGCCGGCGCGCGGCTCGATTCCGTCTGCCGTTGAGCGTGTCGAAAGACGGCGCCCGGTTGACGCTGTATCGCGGCGATCGCGTGCTGAGCGGCTATCTGGTCGACATCTCGGCCGGCGGCTGCCGCGTGGTGTTCGACGTGAAATCAGATCCCGAAATTCAGCCCGACGAAGCGGTCGAACGTTCCGAGATCGACATTCCGCATCTGCTGTCGCTGACCGTGCGCTCGGTGATCCGTCATCACACGTACAACCGCCAGACCGGCCAGCTCTCCTGCGGTATCGAGTTCGCGGAGATGGAGGTGCGCGATCGGCGCCGCCTCGAGCAGTTCATTCAGAAAATCGCGAAGATCATCGATCCCGCTTAGACGATTCGAACTCGCGCCAACGCCGCAACCCGGCCGCATCGTCCACGTCCCATAGTTCTCTCAGCACGACGGTACGCAGGCCGGCCGCTTCGGCCCGCTGCAGCGTCTGTGCGTGAACGGTTGACGTGCTCCAGGTCATGCGCAGGAACAGTTCGGGATGCGGGCGCGCCATGCCGACCAGCACGTAACCGCCGTCCGCCACCGGACCGATGACCGCATCGGCGCCACCCGCCAGCGCCTCGACAGCCGATCGCAGATACTCCGCATCGAGTACCGGACAATCGCTGCCGATGACGATCGGCGCCCGGTCGCGCGCGGCAATGTCCGCGCAAACCGCCAGCATCCGTTCGCCGAGGTCCCCTTCCGGTTGCGCGTGAACGCGGAACGGATGCGGCGGCAACGCGTCGGGATCGCCATCGATCCACAGTTCCGCGTCGAGCTTCGAATCGATCAGCGCGCCCAGGGTCCGTTCCAGCATCACTCTCTGGAGCTCGAGCGCGGCCGCATCGCCAACGACGCGGGCGAGGCGCGTCTTGACGCGACCGATCGACGGCACCCGCGTGAACAACGCGACGATCGGCCGTCTAGTTTCCGTCGTAGTACTCCCTCACCAGCACGTCCGGAGAGGTGCCGAAGAAGTACTGCAGCCGCAGGCGCCACATCAGCAAAACGGTCGATAGAATGCCGCGCTGTTGCCAACGCCGCGCCGAGACGCGCAACCGGCTATCGATGCAGATCGGCTTCGCATAGCGCCGCAGCCGCTTCGTCAGCTCGATGTCTTCCATCAACGGTTGATCAGGCACGCCGTCGATGAGCTCCAGCAGATCGCGCCGCACGAAGATGCCCTGATCGCCGGTGCAGATGCCGGACCAGCGCGATCGCAGGTTCATCAACGTCTCGATCACGCGAAACGCGGCTTCTTCCCCGGACAAGCGCACGTCGAAGCGCCCCCAAGCCGCCCCGTCAGTCTCGATTGCCTTGCGCAACGCGCGCCAGATCGTACTGTCCACGCGCGTGTCTGCATGCAGCATCCAGATCCAGCGGCCACGAGCGGCGGCGATGCCGGCGGCGAGCTGTCTGGCGCGCCCTGGTGCCGCGCGCAATGCGTAGTCGGCGCGTTCGCACGCGAGCTCGTACGAACCGTCGTCGCTGCCGCCGTCGATCACAATGCGTTGCGCGTCGATCCCGAGGATCGAGTCCAGGTCGTCCAGCAGCAGACGCAGCGCGGTCGAATCGTTCAGAACCGGGATCACGATCGAGATCTGTTGCATGTCGCCATCGACTACGTTTCGGACGGTCAATTATCGACGAAACGAGCGATCGGGTAACATCCGTCCGATCTTCCGCACACGCATTCGTCATGGCTCGATCTTCGATTCGAATCGGCAGCGCATTGTCGGTTCAGGTGCAGGCCGGAACGCTGGCGAGCAAGCGCTGGATGGACCTGCTCGCCAGCGTCGGAGAAACCGCGTCGGTCTCCGCCGCGGCCAAGGCCGTCGGGCTTTCGTACAAAGCAGCGTGGGACGCGGTCGAAGCGATGAACAATCTCGCCGAGAAACCGCTGGTGCAGCGCTCAGTCGGCGGGAAAGGCGGCGGCGGAACGCGGCTCACGGCTGCCGGACGGGAACTGGTCGAAACCTTTCGAACGGTGGAGGTCGAACATTCGCGTTTCCTCGATACGTTGAACGCGCGCGTCAAAAACGCCGATCGCGATCTCGGACTACTGGGAAGGCTCACCATGCTGACAAGCGCACGCAACCAGTTCGCCGGCAAGATCACACGCATCACGTCGGGTGCCGTCAACGACGAGGTTGAGATCAAACTGGCCGGCGGTGACACGCTGGTGTCGATCATCACGCACGAAAGCGTCGAGAACCTGCGCCTGAAGAAAGGTACGGCGGTGGTCGCGCTGGTGAAAGCTTCCTCGGTGATCGTGGCGATCGAAAACGGTGCTCCACTGAAACTTTCGGCGCGCAACCACCTTGCCGGGACGATCAACCGGCTCGTCAAAGGGGCGGTGAACACCGAGGTGGTGATCGATCTCAAGGGCGGCAATTCCGTTGCAGCAGTCATCACGAACGGCGCGGCGAAAACGCTGAAGCTCGCCGAAGGCGACGCTGCAACAGCGATCTTCAAGGCATCGAGCGTGATCCTCGGCGTTACGCCGTAACGAGAACGCCCGCCTCCATCGTCAGCACCCGATCCGCCAGGTAATCCACCTCCGAACGCGAGTGGCTGACGTACAACATCGGAATGCGCGTTTCGTCTTTGACGCGCTTGAGGTACGGCAGGATCTGCTGCTTAAGGCGGTCGTCGAGCGACGATAGCGGCTCGTCGAGCAGCAACAGGCGCGGCGAGTACAGCAGCGCGCGACCGAGCGCGACGCGCTGGCGTTCGCCGCCGGACAGCAACGCCGGCCGCCGGTCGAGCAACGGGGTGATTTCCATCAGTTGCGCCACTGCCGCCAGATCAAAGCGCCGCTCAGCTGCGGTGAGGTGCGCGTGCCCATACAGCAGATTCGACCGTACCGACAGATGCGGGAACAGCTGCCCGTCTTGGAACACCATGCCGAAATGCCGTTGCCACGGCGGCACGAAGATGCCCTTTGCAACGTCGCACAGCACCTGGTCGCCGAAACGCAGCGTGCCGCTGCGCGGTTTCAGTAATCCCGTCACGAGTCCCAACAACGTGCTCTTGCCGCACCCCGAGGGTCCGCAGATGCCGGTTACACCCGTGTCGATCTCGGCGCGCGCAACGAGCTCGAACGCACCGCGTCGGAAGCCGACGTCAATCTGCAGCATGTTCGTCGCGCAACGATGCATACCCGAGCAGCCGCTCGGCGCGCCGGTTGATCCAGTGGCTGACCAGCAGCGCCGACACAGCAAGCAGAATCGACAGCAGCGCGAGCCGCATCGCCGGCGCTTCGCCGTTCGGCACGTTCGTGAAGCTGTAGATCGCAAGCGGCAACGTCCGGGTTTCGCCCGGAATGTTGCCGACGAACGCCATGGTGGCGCCGAACTCGCCGAGGCTGCGTGAAAAGCACAACATGCTCCCGGCGACGATGCCCGGAAACGCCAACGGCAGCGTAATGGTGAGGAACGCGCGCCACGGCGTGGCGCCGAGCGTAGTTGCGGCCTGCTCGAGGCGCACATCGATCATGCGGAACGCGAGCCGCACCGGCTGCACCATCAACGGGAACGCCATCACCGCCGAAGCGATCACCGCGCCTTTCCACGTGAACGCGACGACGATGCCGAACGTCGACAGCAGCCAGCTGCCGATCGGCCCTTGTGTACCCAGCAGCAGTAACAGGAAATAACCCGGTACAACCGGCGGCAACACCATCGGCAGCTGCACCAGCGCGTCGATGATCCATTTACCGGCGAAGGTGCGGCGGGCCAGAAACCAGCCCACC
The DNA here is from genome assembly GCA_963780795.1 of uncultured Gammaproteobacteria bacterium. GTDB lineage: Bacteria > Pseudomonadota > Gammaproteobacteria > Pseudomonadales > Azotimanducaceae > DATJGR01. The sequence goes on from CAWADH010000001.1 coordinate 188,911, forward strand.
GCGATGCCGATCGGCAGACAGCCGGCCGTGGCAAAGAAGGCGACGCGCGCCGAAAGCCAGAGCGCCTGCGATTCCGCGGGCGTCAGCCCCATCGCGGGCTCATGGGGCGAGCTTGGTGAATCCGTATTTGGTGAAGATCGCGGCCGCTTCGGGCGAGGTCGTCACGAATTTCATGAACGCGACGGCGTCGGCTCTGCCGCCCTTCACGAGCGCAACCGGATAGGCGATCGGCTTGTGCGTGGCTTGCGGAAAACGCGCGACGACCTCGACCTTGTCGCTGATCTTCGCGTCGGTCGCGTACACGATGCCTAACGGACATTCGCCGCGCTCCACGAACGCGAGAGCGGTACGCACGTCGTCGGTGCCGACGATGCGACCTTGCAGCGAATCCCACCAGCCGAGGTTCTGAAGACTCTGTTGTGCATAGATACCTACCGGCACTACGCCGGGTTCACCGGTGCAGAGCTTACCGGTGAATGCCGATGCAATGTCGAATCCTTCCTTCATTTCGACGTCGACCGGTTTTCCTTTCGGCGCGATCAGCACGAGTTCGTTCGCGAGCAGATTGACGCGCGAGCCCGGCACGACGCGGCCACGCTCGTCGAGATAGTCCATCCAGGTCAGATCCGCCGATGCAAACACGTCTGCCGGCGCACCCGAATCGATCTGTTTGGCGAGCGCGGAGGATGCCGCGAACGCGAGACTCGGCAATGGATGACCCGCCTGCATCCACGCCGCACCGACGTCGTTCAGTGCGTTCGTCAGACTCGCGGCCGCGAAAACGCGCACCGGTTCCTCGGCGCGCGCGCCCAACGAAGCAACCAACAAACCGATCAGGGTGAGGACTCGCAGCGGACTGCAAAGAGTGCTGAACATGACTCGGCGTGCTCCGTGGACATTTCATCGGTGTATAGTCTGATATATACCGAATTTCGAAGTCAAATTCGGTTTCGAAACACATTCCTGATGGGGCTCAAAGCAATGCGACCATGGTCAGCGTTCCTGCCTGTTTTGATTTCTATCACTTTCGCCGCGCCGTCAGCGCAAGCAAAAGACGACCTGTTGGAGACGTTGGCGCAGAAAGGCGTCATTACGATGGCCGAATACGAAAAACTGAAGGCGCAACGCAAGACCGAAGTGACGATGACGACCGACGATGGTTTCAAGTTCACGTCGGGTGACAACTCCGCTTCGATCCAGATCGGCACGCTGCAACAATACGACCTGGCCGACTACGACGAAGATTCCGCGAAGCTGTCGAACGGCACCGACTTGCGTCGTTCCCGTTTGTCGATCGGCGGAACGTTTCTCTCCGACTGGCAGTACCGAGTCGAATACGAATTCGTCGGCACGTCGGGCATCACCGACGCCTACGTCGCCTATACGCGGCTGAAGCCGTTCACCGTCACCGCCGGACAGTTCAAGCGGCCTTTCGGCATGGAAGCGCTCGCCGCCGATAAGGGAACCACGTTCATGGAGCGCGGTCTGCCGTTCGCATTCATCACCACGCGTGCACCAGGGTTGATGGTGAGTTCATCCGCAACTCACTGGACTGCGGCCGCAGGCGTCTTTGGGGAACCGGTCGGCAATGCGAACACGGCGCCAGCGGGAGATGAAGGTTACGGCGTCGTAGGTCGAGTTACGTTCGCGCCGTTCGCTACCGACAACCACGTCGTGCACTTCGGGCTCGGCTATGTCTATCGCGAGCCGACGCAGGACAACAGCTCGAACGCCACCGGTCCGAAGTTCGAGACGGTACGCTTTCGCAGCAAGCCCGAGTCGAACGTGCTGCAGCAACGCTTCGTCGATACCGGCGAACTCGCCGACGTCGCCTCCTACACGATTGGTGGAGCGGAGTTCGCGATGCAGTGGGACCAGCTTTCGTGGCAGAGCGAGTATCAGTGGACCGACGTCGACCGCAACAACGACGACGACCTGACGTTCGACGGCTATTACTCGCAGATCGCATACACCCTCACCGGTGAAGTGCGCCCCTACAAGACCGATCGCGGCATCTTCGACGGCATCCGCCCGGATCGGAACTTCGACAAGGGCGGTTGGGGCGCATTCGAGATCGCATACCGGTTGAGCGGCATCGATCTCACGAACGAGAACATCAACGGCGGCAAGGAACGCGATGCCACCTATGCGCTGAACTGGTATCTGAACCAGTTTCTGCGCGTGAGCTTCAACCTCGTCGACGTGATCGAAGTCGACGGCGGCGCATTCAACGGAGAGGAACCGATGATCTACCAGATGCGATTCCAGTTGGCGATGTGATCATGAACTTGCGAACTGCATTGGCTGCGCTGTGGCTCGTCGCCTCGTCCGCATCGCCGGCTGCAGATACGCCGGACTGCAGCACGTTCACGTGGGACATGAAGCACGAACTGGCGTTGTTCGGCGGCAAGGCGGCGTCGTTGGCCTCAGGTGCCAATGTCGCCGGCGCCCCGCAACTCGAACCGGACGCGCTGTACGAGGTGGATCTGCACCCGCTCGTGGACGTCGCTTTCGCGAAGGCGTCCGGCAAGGTCTTCCCTGCCGGACAGAGTTCGGGCGGCGTAGTGAAGCTGCGACTGAAGGCCTCGGGGCGGTATCGGATATCGACCGACGCGCCGTTGTGGATCGACGTCATCGCCGCAGGCGATGCGCTGACGTCGAGCGGATTTCAGGGTCGGCAACCGTGTGCGCTGATCCACAAGAGCGTCGAGTGGACGCTGCCAGGTGGAGTCGATCTGATCGTTCAGCTGTCGGGCGAGGCGCGCGATCGCGCGAAACTGGCCGTTACGCCGGCGCCGTCAGCAGCTACCGCTGTTCAGTGACACGGCCGTGAGTTGCGCCGTGTCCGGCGCGGCGCAACCCGCGCTACGCGTAGACGCTACCGTTGCGCCGCCGAGTTGCTGGGCCGCGCGCATCGCTTCCACTTCCTGCAACTTCAGTTTGAAGGCGCGCAAGTCGTCGCCGGTGAGTGTCTCTCCGGCCGGGAGTCGAACGCCGCGAGGATTGACCTGCTGCCCGCCCACCATCACTTCGTAGTGCAGGTGCGGACCCGTGGCGCGACCCGTGGCGCCCACATAGGCGATCACTTCGCCCTGGCGAACGTGCACACCCTTCGCCACGCCCCTCGCAAAACCCGTTAGGTGCGCATAAGCGGTGCTGTATTTCGAAGTGTGCTGAATGCGGATGTAGTTGCCGTAACTGCCAGCGTCGCCGGCAACCTGCACGACACCGTCGCCCGCGGCACGCACCGGCGTGCCGGCCGGCGCGGCGAAATCTACGCCCCGATGCATGCGCGTGTAGCCGAGTATCGGATGAAAGCGCATGCCGTAGTTCGACGAAATGCGGGTGGCGTCGACCGGCGTCTGCAACAGCGCCTTACGGATCGAATGCCCGTCCGGCGAAAACAGATCGGCGGTGCCGCTATGCGGCGTGAAGCGGTAGTACTGCATCGCTTTGCCGCGCAGCACCAGCTTCGCGTAGTAGAGGTCGCCTGCCTTGCCGAAGTCGCCTTTGTCGTCGGTGTACGTGTCGTAGAGCAGCTCGAACTGATCGCCGGCACGGATGTCGCGCTGGAAGTCAACTTCGAAGCTGAATAGCGCGATCGCTTCGACGAGCAGTTCGTGCGGAACACCCGCTGCGGTAGCGGCGTTGAACAGACCATTATCGATGGTGCCGCTGGTCAGGTTGCTGATGCGGTGCAACGGATGCGGAATGGTGACTGCGAGAAACGGATCGCCGCCGTCGGTTTCGCGGCGCGTGACTTTGATCTCGCGCTCGACGCTCGGCTGGAATGCGATCGTCTGCAGCGTGGCGAGCCGCGGTGGATCCTGCGGCTGCACCGTGACGCGCAGGGTCCAACCGGGTTTGACGGCGCGTGCACTGAACACCGGCCCGAGCGCGCGCACCGCGGCGTAGGCGTCCGACATCACGATGCCAACCTGCGCGAGCAACGCGATCAGGGTGTCGCCTGGCTCCACCGTGAGTTCGAGCGCCATCGGAACGGGTTCGTTGGCCTGGTTGTCCGGCACGATCAGGCGATTGATGGCGAGCCCGGACTTGGCGATCACGGCTTCCCGAGAAATCAGCTGCGGGTGATACGGGCGCGGAGCTTCGGTCACCACCGCCCCCGCGCGTTGCGAAGAGTCCAGTCCGACCAGCAGCACCGCCATCAACGCGGTGAGACCGATATGCCGTTTGAGATGCTGGTGAAGGCGATGAGGTGCCGGGGTTGGTCGTTGATCGCCCGCCACTGTCAGAGGCTCACACGAGGGCGCAAGGTCGAAGCGCCGGACACCGCGGCCGGTGCGGACCATTCCGCTGGCGATGCCGATGTCTGTTTCATCCGTGCCTCCGAGCTGCGACCGATTTCGATGTTCCGGGGTAACTATAGCCACGCTTCCGGGAAGCGGTGGCTACGGATGTTGTACTCGGCTCGTTCGACGATTGCGCCGGCACTGTAGCTCGGACCATACAAATCGGTTCCCCAAGGATCATAGAGGACGCGCAATGCGCAGCGCCACCGGTTAGACGGCGGTGGGTCGACTCAATGCGCAGCTGTCTTTGTCTGGTCTCGAACACGGTACCGGGAAAGCTCCGAACTCAGGCTGATGTTATCCGCAGCGCGCGTCCGGAACTTTGACGGACTCGATGAACGAAGCCACGCGTTCGAACTTTCCCATCACCACATCGAGGCGGCAATCGCGGGTGACCGACAGGAATCCGAGGACGCGGCGGCGGCGCTGCGGCTGCGAGACTACAGTTCAATGACAGCGCTGGCAAACGCGACCGATCGACGCCCCCGCGATTGCCCGACAACCGGTCATCGCCGCTCATCGCACCAGCATGCGGTCGTTTGTGATCCCGATCCCATTTCCGGTTCCGTCACACAACATTCACGGGGTCGTCATCGGATCGCCATACGGCGCGAATACGCTGCTCAGGCATGAATACAAAACCGTCGACCTCTCTACGCGAACCCGCCAAGACTCACTACCGCACCATCTTTCTCTCCGACATTCATCTGGGCACGCGCGGTTGTCGTGCCGACCTGCTGCTCGAGTTCCTGAAGGTTCACACCTGCGACCAGCTTTACCTGGTCGGCGACATCATCGACGGCTGGCGCTTCAAGACCGGCTTCTATTGGCCCCAGGCGCACACCAACGTGATGCGACGCTTCCTCACGCTGTCGAAGCGCGGCACGCAGGTGACTTACGTGACCGGCAACCACGACGAGTTCCTGCGCAAATACTCCGACATGGAGATCGGCAACATCCGCGTGGTGGACGAGGCCGTGCATCGCGCGCGCAACGACAAACGATTTCTGGTGGTGCATGGCGACGCCTATGACGTGGTCACCCGATATCACCGGTGGGTGGCGCTGCTGGGCGGGCTCGGATACGACATGCTCATCGCGCTCAACGGCCACTTCAACCGATGGCGCGCCGAATTCGGTTACGGCTACTGGTCGTTGTCCGCGTGGGTGAAGTACCGCGTCAAGCGCGCAGTGAGTTTCGTGAGCGGTTTCGAGGAGGCGGTGAGTCACGACTGTCGGCAACGGGGATTCGACGGCGTGGTGTGCGGACACATCCACCACGCAGAGATCACCGATTACGACGGTATCCGCTACATGAACTGCGGCGACTGGGTCGAATCGTGCACCGCACTCGTCGAAAACGAACGCGGTGAGTTCAAGTTGATCCGTTGGGCAGACGAAATGAACGCGGCAGCGAAGAGCACGGTCCCGGTGTCGCTGGCACAACGGCTGCGCGCTTGAAGCTGCTGCTGATCAGCGACGCCTGGAAACCGCAGACCAACGGGGTCGTTACCACACTCGAACAGGTCATCCCGCATCTGATCCGGTGCGGCGTCGAAGTAGCCGTGCTGCATCCGGGTCAGTTCCGCACCCTGCCGTTGCCGGGATATCCCGAGATTCGAGTGGTGCTCGACGCGTGGCGCGTCGGACGTCGCATCCGGGCCGAGCGACCCGACTCGATTCACATCGCCACCGAAGGTCCGCTCGGCATCGCCGCCCGCCGCCATCTGACGCAACGGTCGATTCCGTTTTCGACTTCGCTTCATACCAAGTTCCCCGAATACGTTTCTGCGCGCACCGGTCTGCCGACCTCGATTGGATATGCGTTTCTCCGCTGGTTCCACCGAGCGGCGGTGTCGACGCTGGTCACCACCACTTCGCACAAACGCGAACTGGAGGCCTGGGGTCTGCGGCACCTCGTGGTGTGGGGGCGCGGTGTCGATACCACAGTGTTCGCGCCCCGCAGGCCGACGCGCCGCGATCGGCCGAAGCTGCTCTATGTCGGCCGCATCGCCATCGAGAAGAATCTCGAAGCATTTCTGAACCTGCGGTGCGACGCGACCAAAGTGGTCGTCGGTGACGGGCCCGCGCGCAAAGATCTGCAATCGCGCCATCCCGACGTCGAATGGGCCGGCTATCGATACGGCGTCGAGCTCGCCGGTTACTACGCAGACGCAGACGTATTCGTGTTCCCGTCGCGCACCGACACGTTCGGCCTCGTGATGCTCGAAGCGATGTCGTGCGGAACGCCGGTGGCAGCGTTTCCGGTTACCGGACCGGTGGACGTCGTGGTGGAAGGCGTCAACGGCGCGCTCGACGCCGACCTCGGGCGTGCGATTCGACGTGCGCTAACGGTTAATCGAAGGGGCTGCCGACAATTCGCACTCCAGCATGGCTGGGCGATGGTCGCAGAGCGGATGCTGGCGAATCAGGTGCCGATCGACCACAAAGGAACCCACTTCCAGATCGCATGAGACATTTACATTAAATAGTTGTTTATTAAGACAATCTAAGACTCATTCTCGAGCCATTCGAGCACGCCTCGCCCCGCTCGTCTCCCGGTCGCGAAGCACCCGGTCAGCAGATAGCCGCCGGTCGGCGCTTCCCAGTCCAGCATTTCACCCGCGCAGAACACACCCGGTAGCGCCTTCAACATCAGGCGCTGGTCGAGCGCGTCGAAAACGACGCCACCCGCGCTGCTGATGGCTTCGGCAATGGGACGTATCGCCACGAGAGTGATCGGCAGCGCCTTGATCGACGTCGCGAGCCGTTCGGCGTCGTCGAAGTCGCGCGCCGCCAGCACCTCGCGTAACAGGCCGATCTTCACGCCTCGCAATCCGGTGGTCCGTTCGAGGTGGCGCGACCAGGAACTGGATCCGCGCGGCCGGGCAAGCTCGTTAGCGAGCCGATCGGCGGATCGGTCCGGCGCGAGATCCACGCGAATGACCGCCTCGCCCGCCTTCTCGATGATGTCGCGCAACGGCGCTGAGAGCGCGTAGATCAAGCCGCCCTCCAAGCCGCCGGCCGTGACGACGAACTCGCCGCGCCGTTGGATCGTTTCTCCGCGTTCGCCGTGCAGAGCAATCGTCACGTTCTTCAGCGGATGTCCGGCGTAGTGCGCGCGAAACGTTTCGCTCCATCGCACGTCGAAGCCGCAGTTCGCGCTGCGCAACGGCGCTACCGCGACGCCGTTCGCTTCGAGCGTTTCCACCCACGCGCCGTCCGATCCCAGCCTCAGCCAGCTGGCTCCGCCCAGCGCGAGCACCGTTGCCGGCGCGCGGACGTGTTTCTCGCCCTCCGGCGTGACGAACATGAGTGACGCATCGGGTGGAGTGCCGCGCCAGCCGAGCCAGCGATGGCGCATGTGGAACGTCACCCCGCCCTGCCGCAGCCGATGCAACCAGGCACGTAACAGCGGTGCGGCCTTCATGTCGGCCGGAAACACGCGACCGGACGTGCCGACGAACGTGTCCACCCCTAGTCCGTGTGCCCACGCACGCAACGCGTCGGGTCCGAACGCGTCGAGAAGCGGCTCGAGCGGGACCCGCGCTGGACCGTACCGCGACAGGAACGGTTCGCGGGCTTCGGCGTGCGTGAGGTTCAGTCCGCCTTTACCGGCGAGCAGGAACTTGCGGCCGACGGACGGCATCGCATCGTAGAGGTCCACCGGCCGGCCCGCGCGCGCGAGCACCTCGGCGGCCATGAGTCCGGCCGGCCCGCCGCCGATGACCGCGACGCCGGCGCGCTCTACGGCGCCCCCTCGATCACGCGGATCACGCTGCCCGACGCGGCTACCGTTTGCCCGACGCGAATCTTGCGCGTTTTCCGCAACTCCGGCTGCCCGTCCACCGTTACCTGGCCGCTCGCAATCATCGCCTTGGCGGCGCCGCCGCTAACGGCAAGTCCGGTCACCTTCAGCAGTGCCGCGAGCGGGATGTGATCGCCGTACAGTTCGAATTCGATCGACTCGGCCATGGTCAACGCGCGTTTTCGGACACAGCGGCGTCGAGCCCGAACTCGCGCGCCAGCAGTTCGTACGAACGCCGCCGCACGGCGGGATCGTAGGTCCACGTGTTGATCACCAGTTCGTCGAGACCATACGTATCTGCGAGCGCGCGCAGTTTCGTCGCCACCTGCGCCGGATCGCCGACGAACGACTTGCGATGCGTTACTTCGAGCGTCGTCATCTCCTCCGCGCTGAAGCCACGCTCCGCGATCACGTCGGGAGACTGCAGCGGACCCAGCGCACCGCGCATCCGGTCGATCCGCCACCGGTCGCGGCTGAGCGCGTGATGTCGCGCCATCGCTTCATCGTCAGCGGCCAGCGCCCACACGCATAGCGTCGCCTGGGGCTTCGGGCGCTCTTCGCTGGGCTTGTACATCGAGTGATACAGCCGCATTGCTTCCTCGGTGCCTTCCCCGTCGTTGAAGAAGTACGCGTACGCATACGGCAATCCGAAGTGCGCGGCGAGTTGCGCGCCGTAATTGGAACTGCCGAGTATCCAGATCTCAGGCACCGCGGCGCCGCGCGGATGCGCGATTACGCCCTTGTACGAAGCACCGGACAGCCATGCGTGAAGATCGCGCACCTGTTCGGGGAAACGCTCGGCCGCCGCATACGCGTTCGGGTTCAGCAGCAGTGCCGTCGCCATGTCGGCGCCCGGTGCACGTCCGACACCGAGATCGACGCGTCCGGGCGCCAGCGCTTCGAGTACGCGGAACTGCTCGGCGACTTTGAGCGCCGAATAGTGCGGCAGCATGACGCCGGCGCTACCGATGCGGATACGCTGCGTTCGCGCTGCGATCGCCGCCAGCAGAATCTCCGGTGCGGTGCCGACGATGGTTGGCAGGCTGTGGTGTTCGCTCAGCCAGAAGCGGTGATAGCCCAGCGACTCGCACCACGGCGCGAGTTCGAGCGTACTGCGGATGGCCGCGTCTTCGCCCTGTCCGGCAACCGCGATCGATTGGTCGAGTATGGATAATTTCATGATGCGCGAATCATACGGGCAATCCAGGGGCGGCCATGCATCCCGAGGTCGCCTCCCTTACACTCCACCGACCAACCGACTAAACGCCTCGCAGTTTGAGCGATCCCGACTCTCCTGAAGCGCAACCGGACCCGCCCATCTCGGCGTTGTCGCCGTTCCGGTTTCCGGTGTTCCGTGCCGTCTGGGCGGCCAGCATTCTGTCTAACCTCGGCGGGATGATCCAATCGGTCGGCGCTTCCTGGATGATGATTTCGCTCGCGCAGCCGGCCGACATGGTGGCGCTCGTTCAAGCGTCGGTAACGCTCCCGACGATGCTGCTTTCGCTGCTGGCAGGCGCGATGGCCGACAACCTCGACCGTCGCAAAGTGATGGTCACCGCGCAGACATTCATGCTCTCGGTCTCCGTGGTGCTCGCCATTTGCGCGTGGACCGGGCTGATCACGCCATGGCTGCTACTTTCGCTAACGTTTCTGATCGGCTGCGGTGCGGCGTTCAACGCGCCGGCCTGGCAGGCGTCGGTGGGCGACATGGTGTCGCGCGCCGAACTGCCCGGTGCGGTCGCACTGAACAGCATGGGATTCAACATCGCGCGCAGCGTCGGTCCCGCCATCGGCGGCGGCATCGTGGCGGCAGCCGGAGCCGCGGCGTCGTTCACCATAAACGCCGTCAGCTACATCGCATTGATCACGGTGCTCGCGCGCTGGCGCCCGCCGCACACCACGCACGCGCTGCCGCGAGAGACGCTCGGCATCGCGGTCGCTGCAGGCATCCGGTACGTCGCCATGTCGCCGGCCATTCGGGTCGTGCTGGTGCGCAGTGCCTTTTTCTGCATGGGTGCGAGCGCGGTGATGGCGTTGATGCCGCTCGTGGCCAAGGTGCTGATCGCCGGCGGGCCGCTCACGTACGGTTTGCTGCTCGGCGCATTCGGGGTCGGCGCCGTTGGCGGCGCGTTTGCAACGGCCCGGCTGCGCAAAGTGCTGTCGACCGAGGCGATCGTGCGTTACGGCAGTATCGGATTCGCCGTGGCCGCCGCGGGTGCCGCGCTCAGTCCCTATCTGCTCGTGACGATGGCGGTGCTGATGCTCGCAGGCGCCGGCTGGGTGCTGACGCTATCGACCTTCAACGTGGCCGTGCAGATGGCGGCGCCGCGCTGGGTGGTGGCGCGCGCGCTCTCGCTCTATCAGATGTCCGCATTCGGCGGACTCGCAGCCGGCAGCTGGCTCTGGGGCAACGTGGCGGAGAGTCGGGGCGTGAAGGAAGCGCTGCTGCTCGCGACGATCGTTCTCGTGGCTTCAGCCGTGTTTGGATTGTGGCAACGCCTCGCGCAGTCGGAGGAAGTGAACCTCGATCCGCTGCGATCATGGACGGCACCCGCCACGGCCGTACCGATTCAACCGCGCAGCGGTCCGGTGGTGGTCACGGTCGAGTACATCATTCGCCCCGAAGACGTGATGGAGTTCCTGGCTGCGATGGCCGAACGCCGTCGCATCCGACGGCGTGATGGCGCGCTCGGTTGGCGGCTGTTGCGCGACCTCGCCGACCCGCAGCTGTGGGTTGAACGCTACGAGACGCCGACCTGGCTCGACTACATCCGTCTCAACAACCGGCTGACGCACGACGACGCAATCATTCCTGCGCGGTTGCGCGCCCTACATCGCGGGTCGGAGGCGCCTCGCGTTCGCCGCATGATCGAGCGCCAGACCGGATCGCTGCCAGTGGGCAACACGCCGGATTCGGAGGAACTGGCCGAGCCGCTGACCGATCCGACGCGCGCTTCGTAGCGACTCGGAGATCCGTTTGTAGTTAATCGCTCGGGACGGAAATCGTCCGATTCAAGGCATTCAGTGCGACGGACTGACGCGCGGGCTTTGAGCTTCGAGACTCCACGCGTTGCGCCCCGGCAGCAGGCTGAGCTGCCATGTCACGCTTCGGAACTTTGTTTTGACCGGTAGCTAGCCAGACTGTCGATGCAACGAATATCACTAAAGCCAGCAGCGCACGGCTGCGATTCGGGCTTTCCATTTCCCCACCCCTCGCGGTTTCCATCCTGGACGCGAGTCGAACAATTTCAGATTGCGCCCCTTAGGTCAAGCGTCTGCAACACTCGGCGAGTGAGCGTGCGCCGCATGAGCGTGCGAGATTCGGTCACTTGCGACGGTTGAACCGAAACCCGTATGACCTACAACCCGAAGTGCGAAACGGGATGTAAAAAGAAAATCGCTGGAGAAATCCGGCGTAACCGACGCGCTTTCTTCCCTTTCGCGTCAGCGTGCGCATCGACGATACGTTCGTCATTTCAACGAAAGACAGACCCATTGCGTGGCCTTGCTTTGCGAGATGTCGATCGACGGTCTTCGCGAGTGCTTCGTTGATGTGCAAGCCGCGGTATTCAGGCAACGTGAGAGCCTTGTATCGATACACCAACCCAGGATTCCAGATCACCTCCCAATCGGCATTGTGCGGAACCGGCCCGCGGACGGCGCGCCAGCTGTAACTCACGAGTTGCTGGGCAACGAAGGCGCCGACGCAGACGTCGCCGCGCTGCAACGCTGCATCGACCGATTCGCCGCGAAAGTCCAAGCCAGCGCGATCGACGTAACTGCGTATTTCAGACGCGTCCAGCAATCGGATTACGACTTCCGGTGGCAGTCGCGGCATGTCACCGCCCGAATCAGATGGACTTACTTGAACGGCAAAGACATGCACACCGAAGGCGCGCTTCACCGTATTCAAGAACTTGACGAACAGCAGCTCCCAGAAAGAGGAAGGGCCGCTACCGGATGGGACTCGCACGTGCCGTTCCTCGGTCGACGTCAACATTTCACTCCACGCCGCACTGGCACGGAGGATAGCGTGACACCTCGCTAGCGGCTATGGGCCCAACGAGCCAACTGCGCCGCAACGTGCCGCTTCGTTTCGTCGCGATTCCGGAAGACCGTCGGCGTTCCGATGCATCAACGCTTCTGATACGGGTGGAACATGTAGTCCTTCGACTTCACCGCCAGGTGGCACACATGGCCACAGTCCGATGGGCTGGGATCGGCGGTGAACTGGTCGGACGCGGCATCGTAGTTGAACAGCGCGTATCCCCAGCCGCCACTGTTCGGGAATCTCTTGCTGTCTTTCTCCATCACGAACGCCTGCGTGAACACGTCAGGCACATCCACCACGAACGGCGCTTCGGTACTCTTCTTCGGTTTCCACTGCAGCTTCGCGATTCTGGAACCGTCCGGAAACGGCTGGCCATTCCCGGGAATGCCGGCCTTGAACGCAGCGATCATGGCGGGATTGGTGACGATCACTTTCAGCACCTCGTCCGTCCGTGCGGATGAGACCACGGCCCAATCCTCGTATCCCTTGAAGTCGGAGAACGCGATCCCGCTCGGCGTCGTCAGCGAGTATTTGTTCTGAACTGCCGCGTCGCCGACGGCGGCCAGCACTACAGCGGTAATGGAAATCACAAGCATAGTGGTGCGCTTCATAGCTGATTCTCTGTGGATGTCGACGGACGCGGCGATACGCAGAGCACTGTAGCCACGCGCAAAGCAGACGTTCTATTGGACGAATGTATCGCCCGCACCGGTCCGTCTAGCCGCGCTCAGAACACCCGGACGCGCGCGCACCGGATCGAAGTGGTAAACGCGCAGACCGATGCCGCGCTCGCCTCGTACGAGTCGACGGTGCTCACCGCACTGGAAGAAATCGAGGACGCGCTGGTGGCGTTCGGCGACGCGCAGGAGCGCAACGACATTCTCGCGCGCGCGTCCGCCTCCAGCGCAAAAGCTGCGCGCCTCGCTCGGCAGCGCTTCGAAGGCAGACTCACCGACTTTCTCGACGTGCTCGACGCCGAGGGCGCCGCCCTCGACGCCCAGGACAGCCTCGCAGAGCGCCGCACACAGGCGGCCACCGCGATGGTCGCGATCTACAAGGCGCCCGGTGGAGGGTGGACGAACTGACGACGCCGCTCAGCCGCAACCACCCCAACCATCACGCGAGGCGTAATGACCTACGACTTCAGGAACGCAAACAGATCCTCGTTGATCTGGTCCTTCGTCGTTGTGCACAAACCGTGCGGCGCCCCTTTGTACACCCTCAAAGTCGCCCCTTTGACGATCTTCGACGACAGCAGCGCCGAGTCCGCGATCGGCACGATCTGGTCGTCGTCGCCGTGCATGATCAGCGTCGGCACGTCGATCTTCTTCAGGTCTTCGGTGAGATCGGTCTCGGAGAACGCCTTGACGCAGAAATACGACGCGGGGAATCCGGCCATCATGCCCTGCAACCAGAACGACTCGCGCACACCTTCGGAGATCTTCGCGCCGGGCCGGTTGTAGCCGTAGAACGGCATCGTCAGGTCTTTGAAGAACTGCGAACGATCGGCCTGCACCCCGGCGCGGATCTGGTCGAATGCTTCGATCGGCAGTCCGCCGGGATTCTTCTCCGACTTCACCATCACCGGCGGAATCGCACCGATCAGCACCGCTCGCGCCACGCGCGACGTGCCGTGACGGCCGATGTAACGCGCCACTTCGCCACCGCCGGTCGAATGACCGACGTGAACCGCGTCCTTCAGATCGAGTTTCTGCACGAGTGCGGCGAGATCGTCGGCGTAAGTATCGAGATCGTTGCCGTGCCACGGCTGGCTCGAGCGGCCGTGGCCGCGCCGGTCGTGCGCGATGCAGCGGTAGCCGCGCTGTGCGAGGTAGAACATCTGGTCTTCGAAGGCATCGGCCGACAGCGGCCAACCGTGGCTGAACACCACGGGTTGCCCACTACCCCAGTCGTTGTAGTAGATCGTCGTGCCGTCTTTCGTCGTGATCGTGCTCATGCGCTTCCTCGCAGAGAGTGGGTGTCGGCGCAGCTTGCCCGTACGGTCACCCTCGGGATTGGACACGATGATGCGTTTGGAACGCGGGTGATGTTTCATAGCAGACCCGTTCAACGCCGCATGTGCGCGCGCCCGTGGCGGCGACGCGCACGAGACTGAAAGCAGACGATGATTTCTCTCATCCTGGTGATGGTGTGCGCGATCGCCGCGGGCTGGCTCGCCAATCGCGTGAAGGTGCCGTATCCGATCGTGCTGGTGCTGGCCGGAATCGGCCTGGGATTCCCGTACGACTGGCCGGGACTCGACATCGAGCCCGGACTGGTGCTCGCGATCGTGCTGCCGGCGGTGTTGTATCCGGCCGCACTCGACACGTCCTGGCGCGATTTCCGCACGAACCTTCGCTCGATCCTTCTGCTCGCGATCGGCCTGGTGGCGACCACGACGCTGGCCGTGGGCATCGCCTTCAAATGGCTGGTGCCGCAAGCGCCATGGGCCGTGGCGTTTGCGTTGGGTGCGATCGTGTCGCCGCCCGACGCGGTGGCGGCAACGGCGGTGCTGCGTCGATTCCGGCTGCCCCGCTGGCTGGTCACCGTGCTCGAGGGCGAGAGTCTGGTGAACGACGCCACCGGCCTGGTGCTGTTCCGCTTTGCAGTGGCGGCCGCGTTGACCGGCGCGTTTTCGGGATGGGCGCTCGTGGGCGAGTTCGGTCTCATCGCGCTCGGCGGACTCGGCCTCGGTATCGTAATGGGCTGGATCACTTCGCATCTGCAGGTGCGGCTGCGCGATCCGATGCTCGAACTCGCGATGTCGTTGACCACGCCGTTTGCGACCTACTGGGTGTGCGAAGCAGCGCAGGTCTCCGGTGTGCTCGGTGTGGTCGCCGTCGGACTGTTCCGTGCGCGTTGGAGCCACGAGCACCTGTCGGCCATTGCACGCCTCAACATCCGCACCTTCTGGCGCGCCGTGGTGTTCCTGGTCAATTGCCTCGTGTTCATACTGATCGGCATCCGCTTGCCGGTGATTGGCAGTGAGCTGTTGGGCCAACAGGCCTTTTCTCTGACGCACGTGTTGGGTTTGATCGCGGTGTTGAGTGCGGTCGCCATCGGCGTGCGATTTCTGTGGATCTTCACCGCCACGTACGGCGTCCGGTTGCTGATACCGTCGTTGCGTCAGCGCGACCCGGCGTCTGCGCGCGCATCGACGCTGGTCAGCTGGTGCGGCATGCGCGGCGTCGTTTCGCTGGCCGCTGCGCTCGCGCTGCCCGCAGTGCTTCCGGGCGGCGAGCCGTTCCCCCATCGCGATCTGGTGATCCTGCTGACGTTCGGCATCGTGTTCGTCACGCTGGTAGGTCAAGGACTGACCTTGCCGTTGCTGATACGTTCGCTGCGCCTCGAGACCGACAACGGCGCCGAGACCGAATCGGAACTCGCGCGCGACGCGATGCGCCGCGCGGCGGTGCAGGCGGTAAACAGGCTGGTGGCCGAGCACGGTATTCCGGCGCACGAAGCGGTTGCGGTGCGGCGATTCTTCAATAGTGGCTCACAACGTGCGGGCGGCGTGCTGTCGCGCGACGGCGAGACGCGCCTGTGGTTGGGCGCCGCGACGGCGCAGCGCGAGGCGCTGATCAAGCTGTGGCGCGATGCCGAGATCGGCGACGACGTGCTGATTCGTCTCGAGCGCGAAATCGACCTCGCCGAAGCACGGCTCTCGCAAGAAGACTGACCCGTCGCACCACCTGCTCCCCCGACCAATACCTTCGTCCAATCGCGGTGCCACGTCGTCTCTGCTCTGATGCGGGCAACGACCGCCAACGAACGACGGACGCAATGGCGCAACCGCAATCACTCGATCCGGTGGATCTCCGCGACAGTGTCGTACGTGTCGACTTTCAAAGACGCAGCGGCTCTCGCGATCGACCTATCCAGACCGCAGCGGGTGCGCCGCCGCATCCCACTTCCGAGGGACTGCTGACGATCATCGCCAGGTTGCTGGACGACGCGGGCGATGCGCTCGAACGCGACCGGCGCTCGGCCCGCGCCCGCATCGCGCGCGCTGCGGCGCTGGTGCAGGCCGAACGCGTTCGCGACCGCGAGTTATCGGCACACCACAAAGGCGCGCTGGCCGTGTGGCAGTCCAAACGCCTGACGGCTTTCATCGACGCGAACCTCGGCCACAACATCGCAACGGAGGACCTGACCGATCTCGTGCAAATGAGCACCGGTCACTTCTTCCGATCGTTCAAGCGAAGCTTCGGCGAAACACCATTCTCGTTCATCGCGCGGCGCCGCATGTTGCGCGCTCAGGAACTGATGCTGACCACCGACGAGCCGTTATCGCAGATCGCGCTGGCGTGTGGTCTCTGCGATCAATCGCATTTCACCCGCGTGTTCCGCCGCATCGTTGGGGAGAGTCCGAATGCCTGGCGGCGCCGCGTGATGGCGGCGCGCTCCTGACGACCGGATTCAGTCGCGCCTTCGCACAGGCAGCGTTCACGCAGTGCGGGTAGCGATGCCTTTCCGAACAGGCAGCGTCCATCCAGGCCGCGGGAAATGGCACGTGTAGCCGTCGGGATATCGCTCGAGATAATCCTGATGTTCGGGCTCCGCCTCCCAGAAATCGCCCGCTGGAGCAACTTCGGTCACGACCTTCCCCGGCCACAGCCCGGACGCATCGACGTCGGCGATCGTATCCAGCGCAGTTCGACGTTGCGCGTCGCTGGTGTAGAAGATCGCCGATCGATAGCTCGCGCCGACGTCGTTGCCTTGCCGATTGCGCGTGCTCGGGTCGTGAATCTGAAAAAAGAACTCCAGGATCTTGCGATAACTGATTCTGGCCGGATCGAACAGTATCTCGATGGCTTCGGCGTGCGTTCCGTGATTGCGATACGTGGCATTGGGCGTGGTGCCGCCCGAGTAGCCCACGCGAGTGGCAATCACGCCGTCGTAGCGGCGAAACAGATCCTGCATGCCCCAGAAACAGCCGCCTGCCAGTACAGCCCGTTCTTCAACCATGGCTCTCCTCCACTCTCTTCATGCATCGGTGTGCAACTGCGCGCTCATTCTCACGAGATCGGCGAGCGTGCGCGCGATCATTTTACGCATCAACTGGCGGCGGTGCGCCTTAACGGTGATTTCACTGATCTCGAGTTCTCCCGCGATCTGCTTGTTCAGCAGCCCGCTGACCACCAGGGCCATCACCTGCCGTTCGCGACGGCTGAGCGAAGCGTAGCGCTCCTGCAGCACACGCAGCTTCGCTTCGGCGGCTAGCGCCACCTGGCTGCGCACGACGGCGTCGCGAATCGCCTTCAGCAGCGACTCGTCCGCAAACGGCTTCGTCAGGAACTCGACTGCGCCCGCCTTCATCGCGCGAACGGTCATCGGCACGTCGCCGTATCCGGTGATGAAGATGATCGGCATGTCGGTGCGATCCGCGAGGCGATTCTGCAGGTCGAGCCCATTGAGGTTTGGCAGGCCGACGTCGAGCACGAGACAACTCGGCGCATGGGCGCGCGGTCGCGAGAGGAAATCTTCCGCCGAAGCGAATGCCTCCGGTTGCCAGCCCTCGAAGCGGATCAGTGAATCGAGCGACTCGCGTACGGAGACGTCGTCATCCACGATGAAAACGATTGGTCTCGCTTGCGACATGGGTAGCGGCCCCGGACTGTGGCGCATCGTTCAACTCGCCTTGAATGCCGAATTCAACGCTGCACTTAAAGCTTTGTCACCGAACGGCTTGAACAGACACTCGACCGCACCCTCGTCCTTCAGTCGCACACGCAAATCTTCGTCGCATCGGGCGGTGATGAACACGATGGGCATCGATTGCTTGCGCCGCAGCAGTTCCCGTTGCAGTTCCGGACCTGACATACCCGGCATCGCGACGTCGAGCAACACACATCCGGTCTGTGTAACGCAATCGGACGCGAGGAAACACTCCGCCGAAGAAAACGTCCGCACGTCATAACCGAGTTCTCTCAACAAATCAGGAAGCGATTCGCGCACCGATTCGTCGTCATCGACCACCGACACGAGCGAACGTACCGCCTTCATGCCGTTCCCGACACTTCGATGAGCGCAATGCATCCCGCTCCCCGTCTCGCGTGGCACGCGCCACACGCCGAAGATGCACCGTTGTAGCGCACACCTCCATCAGACCTTGGTGTTGGTTTCGGCGCTGAGAATCGAAGACGAGAACGTCGCGCCGGGCCTGTCGTTCACGGTCGCCCACAGGCGACCGTCGTGGCTCTCGATGATCGAACGGCTGATCGAAAGACCCACGCCCATTCCATGGCTCTTGGTCGTGTAGAACGAGTCGAACAGCTTTTCGGCGCTTTTCGGATCGATGCCGACGCCGGAGTCGCGCACGGAGACCCGGACCGCACTTGCGCCTTCGCGCGCTGTGGATACCAGCAGATTGCGAGGCCGATCGTCGATTCCGCGCATCGCGTCCGATGCGTTGAGGATCAGATTCAGCATCACCTGTTGAAGCTGCACGCGATCGCCGAAGACCCGCGGCAGAGCTTCGGCAAACTCCTGTCGTACGGCGATACCGTCCCTCTGCAACTCGCTCATCGACAGCGCAACGACTTCTCTCACGGCCTGATTCAGATCTACCGCATCGATCGACTCGGTCGTCTTTGCGAACAGTGCGCGCAGGTGCGTAATCACCTCTGATGCACGATTGCCGTCGCGAATCGTGCGCCGCACAGTCTCGCGCGCGCCGTCGATGTTCGGCGGCTCGGCGTTCAGCATCCTGACGCACGTGTTCGCGTTAGTGATGATGCCGGACAACGGCTGGTTCACTTCGTGCGCGATCGAGGCGGCGAGCGCACCGAGGCTCGATGCGCGTGCAACGTGCGTGAGTTCAGAACGGACCTTGCTGAGCGTCTGCTCCGCCAAACGACGCTCCGTCACGTTCTGAGAGGCGCCGACGTACTCCAGCCGGCCTTCGTGGTCACGCGTTGCGTGGCCCACCAGATGCAGGTACTTCACCGACCCGTTCGGCATCTGCAGTCGATGTTCGAACTCGAAGTCGCGTGCCGCCTGTGCTCGTCGCACCATCCCGTCCAGCAGCGGCAGATCTTCCGGGTGCACGCGCGCAGCCATCGCCTCGAACGTCACCGGTGTGCCGGAATCAAACTCGAAGACTCGATAGGGCTGGTCGGACCATCTGAGTTCGTTAGGTTCCACCCGCCAGAGAAAGCTGCCGGTTTCGCTAACAGTTTCGCCCTGGTGCAGAAGCGCTGCTCCGCGCAGCAGTTCCGTCTCGGCGCGCTTCAGATCTTCGATGTCGGTGTTGACGCCGTACCACTTCACGATGTTCCCGCTCTCGTCGCGCAGCGGAATCAAGGTCCGACGCGTACCGGTTCCCGCTTCCGGTTGTGTGGTCCTGCAAGCATGGCAAGAGCAACTGCAGGTCGATACGGGGCTGATGTTCCAGTCACCTCACGGCGGCCGAAAGATGGCGGGGCATTGCAAAGAGCTGGGCCGATTTGATGCGGCGCGCGGAGATCAGCAACTTTCGATTTCACGATCTGCGTCATCACTACGCCAGCACCTTGGTCATGCGTCGCGTCGATCTACACACGGTTCAAATGCTGCTTGGACACTCCGATCCGAAGATGACGATGCGCTATGCGTACCTTGCTCCGGAACATTTGCGCGAGGCTGTTGAAGTGTTGGACGAGTGACGCATCTGCCGCCCTCTGTTAGATGGTTGAGGGATGGTTTGTCCGATCTGTCCATTCCAAAGTTCATCCTGAACGGATTTCCGACGCGCGACACGATCGAACACGGAAACGGGTCCGCCCTTCACGCGCATGCTTTGCCATTCATCGGACGCCCGCGTCCAACACGCCTTGAGCGCTCAATTGCCATTGGGCGGCACATAGGGCTACGATCCGTTGCAATGGTTCACCTGCTCCACAAACGACTCGGACGATGGCGCGCTGGCATCGTCGCAGGTCTGTTTGCATTCGCGATTGGTCAGACCATCGGCTTGGCCCACATGGCCGACGCGACGCTGCATGAAGACGGCGCACCATGCCAAATCTGTCAGGCGATCGGTCATGCGGCAGCGCCGCCGGCACCGGCGGCGGCCCCGCTTGTCGCCCTGCAAATCGCCATTGTGGTCATCTGCGCCGACTTCGTCGCTGCGGTCGTTCGTCCCGCCTTCTCGCCGCACGCGCCTCGCGCACCTCCCTCGTTCCTCTGATTGCTTCGGTTCGCTAACGATCGCTCGTCCATTTCGGCGAGCGTCGAGTTTTCCAGCAATTTGACGAGGACCTCAAATCCAATGAATCGGAAACACACTGCCGCGCTGGTGGTTACCTGCGCGGTTGCGGCGCATGGCCACGCGGCGCCCAACGATCCACCGAATGACCCGAATGCCCAAGCGTCCACCGCTGCCGGGAATGCGATCGAGACGATCGAGGTCACGGCCCAGCGCCTGAACGACAAACGCTCCGCCATCGGCACGCAGACCGGCGCATCGACCTATACGATCGACGAAGGCGCAATCGAAGCGATGCCTGGGGCCGACAATTCGCTGCTCAACCGCGTCATGCTGCAAGCGCCCGACGTCGTGCAGGACTCGTTCGGCCAGTTTCACGTCCGCGGCGACCACAACGACCTGCAATACCGTCTGAATGGCATCATCTTGCCGGAAGGCATCAACGTGTTCGGTCAGTCGCTGAGTCCGCGGCCGATCTCGGCGCTGCAGCTGATCACCGGCGCGTTGCCGGCCCAGTACGGTCTACGCACGGCGGGCATCATCGACATCACGACGAAGAATGGGATGGCCGACCAGGGCGGCGCGATATCCGCATACGGCGGCAGCAACGGCACGTTCCAGCCGAGCATCGTCTACGGCGGCGGCTCGGACAACGTGAACTATTTCGTCACCGCCGACTATCTGAGCAGCAACAAAGGCATCGAGTCGCCGGACCGCAGCACCGATCCGCTGCACGACGACACGACCCAATATCACGGCTTCGCCTACCTCGAGGACATTCTCGATCCGGACAATCGATTGTCGCTGATGGCCGGCACGTCGAACGGCAAGTTCCAGATTCCGAACCAAGGCGGCCTGACGCCCTCGTTGGGACTCACGGTGCTCGGCATCACCGACTTCCCGAGCCAGGCGCTCGACGAAAATCAACGCGAGCTGACGAACTTCGCGACGATCGGCTGGCAGCACTCGCAAGGCGCATTGGATTTCCAAACGTCGCTGACGACGCGCTTCTCGCGGCTTGCATTCACGCCGTCGCCCATCGGCGATCTGCTGTACGACGGCATCGCGCAGAACGCCTACAAGCGCGACGTCGGCTACAGCTGGCAAGCGGACGCAGCTCTATCAACTCAACGACACGCACACGCTGCGCGCCGGCATGTACGCCCAGTACGACGACGCGAAGACCGAAGCGACATCGCGCGTGTTGCCGACCGACGACACCGGCGCCCAGACCAGCGACGTCCCGATCTCGATCGTCGACAACGGCTCGCAAACGCAATGGATCGAAAGCGCCTATCTGCAGGACGAATGGCGGCCGATTTCTTCGTTGACCGTCAATTACGGACTGCGCTTCGACCACTCGACGGCTTCTCGAACGGCGATCAAGTCAGCCCACGATTCAATGTCGTCTGGAAAGCGGCGCCGGACACGACGCTGCACGCCGGCTATTCGCGCTACTTCACACCGCCTCCCTTCGAACTCGTTGGCAGCGAGACCATCGCGAAGTTCGCCAACACGACCGCGGCGCCCGAAGTCACGCAAGCGACACCGCCGAAGGCCGAGCGGGCCGACTACTACGACGTCGGCATGCAACAGGTCTTCGACGCCTTGACGCTCGGCGTCGACGGCTACTATCGACACTCGTGCATCTGATCGACGAAGGCCAATTCGGCGCGCCGATCATCCTGACGCCGTTCAACTACAACGACGGCCGCATCGAGGGCATCGAATTCACCGCGAACTACAAATGCGACGGGTTCGCGGCCTACGCGAACGTGGCGTTCCAGAGCGCCAAGGGACGCGACATCGAAACGGCGCAATTCAACTTTTCGCCGGACGATCTCGCCTACATCGCGACGCACCACATCGATCTCGATCACGAGCAGCGGGACACCGTGTCCGGCGGCATCTCCTATCTGTGGAAGGACACGCGCTTCAGCGCCGACATGATCTACGGCAGCGGCTTGCGCGCGGATTTGGAGAACGCCGACGGCACCACCGTGCCGAACGGCACGCATCTGCCGGACTACACGCAGATCAATCTCGGCATCAGCCACGACTTTCATTTCACCGAGGCGGGCGCACTGACGGCGCGAATCGATGCGATCAACGTGTTCGATCACGTCTACGAGATCCGCGACGGCACCGGCGTCGGCGTCGGCGCACCGCAATACGGGCCGCGCCGCGGCCTCTTTTTCGGGCTCACGCAGACGCTGTAGGGCGACGCAGCGGTTCAGACCAGCTCCCGTCAAATCAGCATCGAGGAGTAACCGTGAAAGACCTTACTACGTTCGTCACTCTGGCGGTGGGACTCGGCGTCCCTCTCCAACTCCATGCCCACGGCGCACACGAACATGGCGTCGTTCAATTGCAAGTCGCCATTGCAGCGGGCACGTTGGAGATGCACCTCGAATCGCCGGCCATCAACATCGTCGGCTTCGAACATCCGCCGAAGAACGACGACGAGCGCGCCGCGATCGAAAAAGGTCTGGCGAAGCTCAAAAGCCCTACCTTGTTCGTCCTCGGGCCGGCGAACGCGTGCAGCTTGGTCAAGGCCGACGTCACGTCCGATCTGGCGACGGCGCACGCACCCAATGACGCAAACGCGAGTACCCAAGAGGTGCACGCGGATGTCGACGCGAACTACCAATTCGCGTGCCAGGCCCCGCTCAAAGCGATTCGAGTCGGGTTGTTCGATCAGTTCGGCGGTATCGAATCCGTGCGCGTTCAGTTGATCACCGACACGGACCAGCGCTCGCTGACGCTCGACAAGACGAACTCGACGATTCCGCTATGAAGATGAAGCCGAAACCGAATTTGGTTGGTCGAGTCGGTGCGATCGTCATGAGTCGCTTTCGATGTTTCCGCCGATTCGCAGCAATATGCGCACTTTCCTCGTTGGCGATCGGACCCGTTCATGCCGACGACGTGCGCACGCTCACCTGGTCGAAGTTGATGCCGCCCGGCTGGATGCCGAAGCCGATCGACTACAAACACTACTTCAAGGAACTGTCGAAAGGCGGCGATCCTGCCGTGGCACAGGAAGAAGACGCACCGGTGGTCCTGTCGCTGAACAAGCAGCACGTTCGCCTCGTCGGCTTCATGGTGATCTCCGCGTGGGACACCGATCCGATCTCCGACGTGTTCTTGGTACCGTATTTCGGTGCGTGCATTCACGTACCGCCGCCGCCGTCCAATCAGATGGTACTCATTCATCTCGACAAACCCATGAAGGTCGAGGACGTGTGGAACCATGGAGCGGTCTGGGTGACGGGGATCCTGCACACCGATGGCGGCAAGACGGATATCGCATCGGCGGGCTATTCGATGAAGGCCGAGCAACTCGAGCCATACAACGAGGATGCGCACAAGGACAGCGATTGGTACGACGCGCGGCCATGAGCACCGTTGCCGAACCGTACGCAGCCGAATCGCCGAGCGCGGCGGTTGATCTGGTTGACCTGCATTTTCGTTGGCCCAACGGGCCGGAGGTGCTCGCCATCGATCGCCTCAGCGTGCTCGTTGGCGAGCGAGTGTTCATCGAAGGGCCGAGCGGCAGCGGCAAGACGACGCTGCTCGGCATCATCGGCTGCGTATTGCGACCGACGGCCGGCACGATACACCTGTTCAGCGACGACGTGACGCGTTTGCCCAACGCCGCACGCGATCGTCTGCGCGGCGAACACATCGGCTTCGTGTTCCAACTGTTCAATCTCGTGCCTTACCTGTCGGTGTTGGACAACGTCGTGCTGCCGTGCGCTTTTGCGCCCGCGCGGCGCGCTCGAGCGGAGCGAACCGGCCCCATCGCGGATCAAGCGCGCGGACTACTCGGTCGGCTGGGACTCACCGAGGAGATCATCGAGCGGCGCAGCGTCCTCGAACTCAGCATCGGCCAGCAGCAGCGCGTCGCGGTCGCCCGTGCACTCCTCGGT
The DNA here is from genome assembly GCA_963780795.1 of uncultured Gammaproteobacteria bacterium. GTDB lineage: Bacteria > Pseudomonadota > Gammaproteobacteria > Pseudomonadales > Azotimanducaceae > DATJGR01. Next base: position 213,202 of record CAWADH010000001.1, read on the forward strand.
GAGCCCGGTCTGATGATCTGCGATGAGCCCACTTCGGCGCTCGACGCCGACAGCCGCGATCAGTTCATCGAACTGGTCTCTGCGGAATGCGCGCGGACGTCGTCCTCGTTGCTCTTCGTCAGCCACGATCGTTCGCTCGCCGGCCACTTCGACCGCGTCGTCGATCTACCGCTGATCAATCACCCTTGAGCGATACCGTGCTGATTCGCATTGCCCTCGAAAGTTTGTTCAGTCGGCGCGTCAGCGCGATGCTCACGATCGCCGGCATTGCGATTTCCGTGTCGCTGTTGGTCGCCGTCGAGAAGATCCGCGTCGACGCGCACACCAGTTTCGCGAACACGATTTCGGGCACCGACCTCGTGGTGGGCGCGCGATCGGGTTCGGTGCAACTGCTGCTCTATTCCGTGTTTCGCATCGGCAACGCGACGAACAACGTCGGATGGGACAGTTTCAAGAAGATCTCGGCGCACCCCGCGGTCGCCTGGGCGATTCCGATTGCGCTCGGCGATTCGCACCGGGGCTTCCGAGTAATGGGCACGACGGACGCGTACTTCGAGCACTTTCACTACGGCAATCGCAAATCGCTCGAATTCGACCAAGGGGCGCCGTTCGGCGGCATCTTCGATGCCGTGATCGGCGCCGACGTCGCCAAAACGTTGGGCTACACGATCGGCCAACAGCTCGTAGTCGCGCACGGTACGACGTCGGCATCGATGGAGCACGCGAACTTGCCCTTTCACGTGGTCGGGATATTGAAGAGAACCGGCACCCCGGTGGATCGAACCGTCCATGTGACGCTCGCCGGGTTCGAAGCAATTCACGTCGGTTGGGAGAGCGGCACGTTGATCCCCAGCCAGGCGTTGTCGCCGGAAGAGGCGCTCGAGCACAACCTCGAACCGCAGACGATTACCGCATTCTTCTTGGGCATGCAGCGGCGCCTCGACACGTTTCAGGTACAGCGCGCGATCAACGAATTTCCAGACGAAGCGTTGCTCGCGGTGCTGCCCGGTGTCGCGCTGCAGGAATTGTGGGATCTCGTCGGCGTCGGCGAGCGCGCGATGCTCGTCGTCGGAGCGATGGTCGTATTCACCGGCCTGACGGGGATGTTGATCGGCATCCTCTCGACGCTGAACGAGCGCCGCCGCGAAATCGCAATTCTGCGTTCGGTCGGCGCGCGGCCCGCGCACATCTTTGCATTGTTGGTCGCGGAGTCGACCCTGTTGGGGGTCAGCGGCACCGTGCTCGGGGTTGCCTTGGTCTATCTCGCGATGTTCGCGCTGGGACCCTATCTTGCGGCGCAATACGGCCTCGACATCGCGCTCGAGCTGCCATCGGGCGGTATCGTAACGATACTCGCAGCGGTGGTCGGCGGATCGTTCTTCGTCGGGTTCATTCCCGCTTGGCTCGCGTATCGGCATTCGCTCGCCGACGGGCTGTCGGTGCGCCTCTGAGATGCGCACGGAGATCGGCTGTGACAAATTGCATTCGTTCGCCGATTGAATTGCGTTCAACCAACTAAGACGAGGGTTCGGAGCCATGTCGCACTACCGCAAGCCGCTCGCCGCGGCGGCGATCGTCAACAGCGCCATCTTCGTCGTCGAAGGTGTCGCTGGCTTCCACGCGCAAAGCTCGAGCCTGTTGATGGACGCCGTGCACAACTTCTCCGATGAATTGGCCCTGGTATTCCTCTACGCGGCCTTCGTCTTTTCGCGAGGCGTTTCGCGCCAACTGCTGCGCACCGCGAACCTCTTCAACTCCGTCGGGCTGATCGGCGTCAGCGCGCTCTTGCTGTGGCAGGTCGTCGAGCGCTTGCTGAACCCGGTTCCGGTCATCGGCGCCATCCCGATCGCGATCGGGTTGCTCGCCGCGGCGGCCAATTGGATCGTCGCGCGATTGTTGCTCGAACCGGGTAAGGCACACGCGGCAATCCGGCTCGCCTACGTACACAACATCGGCGACGTTTGGGTGTCGCTCGCGCCGGTCGCCGCCGGTGTGCTGGTGAGCGTCACGCAGCTGCCGGTGTTCGACACGCTCGTCGGCGGCGCGGTCGCCGTGTGGTTCATCGCGAGCACCGGGCGGGAAGTAGCGTCGTCCCGCGACGAACTCGTATGGCCCGAAAAGCTCGATTGCGGCCACGCAGACCACGACGCGCTGAGCGCGGGCTGATAGGGTACGTCCCGCACCCGAGCCCCACCGTTAGCGCTTCAACGCCATGCTGATCGCCGCCATTGCGTTCGCCGCCTTCTGCGCAACCTTCGCCGGCGGCCTCCTTGCGCTTCAGTTGAACGATAGGTTGCATCTGGTGCTCGGCTTCAGCGCCGGTGCAGTCGTCGGCGTCGCGTTGTTCGATCTGCTTCCGGCGGCGCTCGATCTCGGTGCTGGATATCATGATTCGAAGACGCTGATGTCGTGGGCCGCGCTCGGCTTTCTGGCCTATCTCGTCGTCGACCGCCTGGTCGCCTCGCGCAATCAACTTGGGCGCGGATCTATGGGGGCCGGCAGTCTGTCAGCGCACAGCTTTCTCGACGGTATCGCGATCGGCCTCGCCTTCCGGGTGTCGGCCTCTCTCGGCGCCGTCGTGACGCTCGCGGTGCTCGCACACGACTTTTCGGACGGCATCAACACAATGAGTGTCGTGCTGAAGAACGGCGGCAATCGGCGACGCGGATTGCAGTGGCTGACGATCGATGCGCTGGCACCGGCGCTCGGAATCGGATCGACGTACTTCTTCGCGGTGCCGGACGAAGTCTTCGGCGCGGTACTCGCAGTCTTCGCCGGATTCTTCCTGTTCATCGGCGCCAGCGACCTGATACCGGAAAGCCAACACGCGCATCCGAAGATCCTGACGACCGCGATGACGCTGCTCGGCGCCGGCGTGATCTATCTGGCCGTCGTTCTCGCGGGCGGATAGCCGTCGGTCAACGTCTCGAGAAACGCGGTGAGGTCTGCGATCTGCGCGTCGCCGAGTACAGGCTTCGCGCCGATCGGTACGCCGAACGGCGGGCTCGCGTCGACGTTGTTTCGATACCGCAAAGGCAGATCATCGAATTTGATTACGGCGCCGTCGACACCCATCGGATACCAGCGTTGGGGCGCAGCGTCGCGTTCGACGTAGAAGCGAACCGCGTCGCCGAGCGACTTGACGAAACCGTTGTGGAAGAACACCCGCCGCGTCGCGACGTTGCGCAGCGTCGGCGTTCGAAAGTACCCACAGTATTCCGCTCGATCCTTGAGATCCGTCCGCAGCGGCCCGCACAGGCCGAGGTCGAAGAACGTCGGGGCGGTATTTGCCGGAATTTCCGCGTTCCGCGGCACGCCGAGCGCAACGTATCCGTAGTCGGTGAACACCGGGAACGCCGCGCCTTTCATCGCGCTCGGATGGCAACGCGCGCAATTCCCCTTCGTCGGGTCGTTGAACAGCGAAAGTCCGCGGCGCTCCGCATCCGTCAATTCCGTTTCGCCGCGCAGCCACGCATCGTACTTGCTGCTGTACGGATAGAAGTCGGCGGGACTCTGCTGGAACACTTCGAGCGAGAGCAGCACGGCCTTGAACGCCAGGGCGGGATGATCGAAGACGTGCGCACCAAACGCCGCTTCGAACCGCGCCGCGTAGGACGCCTTGCGGACCTTCTCGACGACGTCTGCTGCACCGCCGTCCGCCATTTCGAAAGGCGAGAACAGCGGCGCGGGCGCCTGCTCGTGCGCCGATTGCATTCGCCCGTCCCACGTGCGGCCGCCGGCCGGTCCCTGATCGACGCTGTCGTCGCCTTCGTCATCGACGAAATGCTCGGTGAACGGCGGCACGTTCTGACCGTATCGCAGCGACGGCACGGCGCGCAGTCCGGGCGTCGCGCCGTCGATGCCGGCGCGCTGCACTGCGCGATCGTTCGGCGGACCGTACGCCACCATCGGATCGTGACACGTAGCGCAAGCGACCGAACCGTTCGCCGACAACGACGGATCGCCGAACAGCAGCCGTCCGATCGACGTCACCTCAGCGACCGACGGCACACGCTCGAATTCGGTCGCGTAGAACGCATCGGCGCGTGCAGTCGGTCCAGTGACGCTCGCCGCGACGACGCAGCACGTCGCGCCGATACGCGCGATCCGTTTCCACGCAGCCGATATCCGCGCATTCATGGTCGGCCAACTCGATCAACGGGTACGTGGTCATGGTACGTTGCGCGTTCGCCAAATCGAGACTCGCCGATGAAGAGCTCTATCGGATCGTCCATGTGCTATGCGATCGCGGCGATCGCAGCCCCGCTGCTTGCGTGCACGCCCAAACCGATGGCCGACCACGGCGACGCTGCCGTAACGGCGCGTCTCGAACGCATACAAACCATCGTCGTCATCTACGCCGAGAATCGCAGTTTCGATCAACTGTTCGGACGCTTTCCCGGCGCGCGCGGCTTGAACGAGGTGACGAACGCCGACGGCAAGCCGTCGCGCGCCTATGCGCCGCAGCGGGATCGCGACGGGTCCGTCCTGCCGATCCTGCCGCCGACGTGGGGCGGCGTCACCGCGTCCGGACAGACGCCGGTCGTGACGCAGGCGCACAGCGCCAACCTGCCGAACGCTCCGTTCTCGGTCGAGACCGCTTTTCGCTCGACGTCCGGCTTTACGTTGTCCACCGCGACCGTGACGCGCGATCTCTACCACCGCTTTTTCGAGAACCAGATGCAGATCGGCAGCGGCAACAACGATGCGTTCGCGGCCTGGTCGGACGCCGGCGGTCTGACGATGGGCCATTTCGACTACAGCGGCTCCAAGCTGTATCGCCTCGCCGAACAATACACGCTCGACGACGAGTTCTTCGAGGGGACATACGGCGGATCGTTTCTGAACCACCTCTATATGGTCTGCGCGTGCGCACCGGAGTATCCGCACGCCGACGCACCGCCATCAGGCGCGCATCCGTCAATTGCCGCGCTGGACAAGGACGCGCACGGACGCTACCTACCGCACCTGACGACGGCCCCGAGTTCGCCACGCTCTGCCCTCGACGGCCCGCCGACGTACGTTCAAAGCGGCAACATCGCACCCTCCGACTACTTCGGCGACGGCAAGTTCTACGCCGTCAACACGATGCAGCCGCCGTATCAGCCGAGCGGCAATCCGCCCGCCGACGCGAGCGCCGCGAACCTGCCGTATGCCTCGCCGTCCAACAACACTACGCTGCCGCCGCTTGCGGATCCCAACATCGGCGACCTGTTGAACGCAGCCGGCGTCAGCTGGAAGTGGTACGCGGGCGCATGGGATGCGGCGCTCGCCGACGGCCGACGGGACCCGAGCGCGGCGCGCGCCGTCATCTACGCGCCGCGCGTCCCGCGCGGCAGTCCGAACTTTCAGCCGCATCACGCGCCGTTCAGTTACTTCTCGAACATGGATCCGGTCGCGCACGCCGCCGCGCGCGACGAGCACATGAAGGACTATACGGATTTGTTGACCGATGCCGCCGCCGGAACGCTGCCGAACGTCGCGTTCTACAAACCGCAGGGCAATCTGAATCAGCACGAGGGGTACACCAACTTAGACGACGGCGACGCGCACATCGCGGCTCTCGTCGAGAAACTGCAGGCGAGCCCACAGTGGCCGCACATGCTGATCGTCATCACGTACGACGAGAACGGCGGCGTCTGGGATCACGTACGGCCGCCGAAGGGCGATCTGCTCGGTCCCGGCACGCGAGTGCCGACGCTCATCGTAGCGCCGTTCGCGAAGCGCCACTTCGTCGATCACACGCCGTACGATACGGCATCGATCCTTCGCTTGATCGCGCGTCGTTATCATTTGCCGGCACTGAAGGGCATCAGTGCGCGCGACGCGGCGCTGGCAGCGCACCACGAACGTCCACTGGGCGATCTGACGAACGCGCTCGACTTGTAACGTAAGCGCAATGGATCGGTCCGCCCGCGATTGGGGATCACCAAGCGCCCATCGCAAGGAGGACCACTCGAAAGACGGCCGACGTTCAGCTCCAAAGCGTCGGCGCAACGAACTGATCACCGTGCGGGTGCGTGTACAGTGGCACGCCGATGTCGGCGCCCATTCACCGACCCCGCCCGCGCTCGCAACGCCGAGGGAGCTATTGAACGGACGCTTGTTTCGATCCGCCATCAGGCAACGCACCGACTGAATGAAGTCCGTTTTGGGTCCTCGGTTGCTGCAATCTCCCAAACGATCTTGACTCCCTTGACGGGAAAGGCGGCCATTGGCGTGACTCGATTGACACTGTGTCGTTCACTTGAGAAGCACGATGCGACTTCGGCTAGCATACCCAACGAGCGGTCACGCTCTGATTCAGTTGAAGCTCGCGGGTTCGGCGCGGACCGCACTCCACGCCCCAGTGGCGTCGTTGGCGCTGCTGCGGAACGAGGAAATAGGATGACTCACGCCTCTCCCATGGCCTGGACAAGTTTTTTCTCTCGTATTTTGACGTTCTTCATCCTGCTCTGCGCCGCCTGCGCTGCTGCACGCGCCGGCGCACCTCCTGCCGCCTACGAGCCGCTGCAGACCTTCGCGCCGCTCACGCTGCCCGAGCCCGTCAATCGCTACCGCTCCGGCAATGGGGCGCCGGGGCCGGATTATTGGCAGAACAGCGCGGACTACGAAATCCACGCGTCGATCGACCCCGGCGACAAACAATTGCAAGCCGACGCGGTCATTACTTACACCAACAACAGCCCGGACGCCCTCGACTGTCTGTGGATTCAGATCGAACAGAACATCTACAAGAAGGACGCCCGATCCGTCACCGCGAGCGGTTTTCCGCACACCCAGTTCACTGAGGGGATGATTCTCGACTCGGTGGAGATCGAGAGCAAAACGCACGCCACGAAGGCGGACTACGTCGTATCCGATACGCGCATGCAGATTCGTTTGCCCGAACCACTCAAACCGCATGGCGGCCAACTGAAGGTGCGCATCCGCTACCACTACACGATTCCGGGGAAATTCGGTGGACGTACGTCGTGGGTCAAGACGCAGAACGGCGAGATTTACGATATCGCGCAGTGGTATCCACGGATGGCCGTCTACGACGATCTGCGCGGCTGGGACACGCAGCCCTACCTCGCCGGCGAGTTCTATCTCGAATACGGCAACTTCGATTACTACGTGACGGTTCCATGGAACATGCTGGTGGCCGGTTCCGGCGAGCTGGTGAATCCGCAGGCCGTGCTGACGTCGACCCAGATCAAGCGTCTGCAACGGGCCCGCACCAGCGATGGGACCGTAGTGATCCGCGGCGCCGCGGAGATTGACGACGCGCAGAGTCGGCCGACGCACTCCGGCACCTTGACGTGGCATTACCGCATGGACGAGACCCGCGACGTTTCCTTCAGCGCGTCGAGTGCCTTCATTTGGGATGCCGCCCGCATCGACACTCCCGGCGCTCGCACCTCGATCGCCATGTCGTTCTACCCCGTCGAGAGCGCGGGCGATCCCGCTTGGGGCAGGTCCACCGAATATCTGAAGCACGCCGTCGAAGGCTTCTCGAAGCGGTGGCTTGCGTACCCCTATCCGGCCGCGGTGAACGTGGCCGGCGGATCGTCCGGGATGGAGTACCCAGGGATTCTCTTCGACGGTATCGAAGACAAAGGCAAGGATCTCTTTTGGATCACTGCACACGAGATCGGCCATACCTGGTTCCCGATGGTCGTTGGCTTCAATGAGCGGCGGAACGCCTGGATGGACGAAGGGTTCAACACATTCATCGACGTCTATGAATCAGACGACTTCGAGAACGGCGTCTATGGTCCGAAGCGAGACAAGGAATACGCGCCGGGTGGAGGAAATCCGATCGACGAGATTCAAACCGTTCTGAACGACCCCGACGCGCCGGTGATTCTGACGCGCGCCGACGCCATCCGTGAGAAATACCGGCATCCGGTTACCTACTTCAAGTCCGCGCTCGGTCTCGTGCTGCTGCGCGAGCAGATCCTGGGTCCCGAACGTTTCGACTGGGCGTTTCGCAAATTCATTCGCGACTGGGCCCACCGGCATCCGTCGCCGTCGGATTTCTTCCGCGCGATGGAGAGCGCCGGCGGCGAGGACCTTTCATGGTTCTGGCGCGGCTGGTACATGAACAACTGGACCCTCGATTTGGCCGTTCAAAGCGCCGAGTACGTCAACACCGATTATCGTCAGGGTGTGAATGTGACCGTAGCCAATCTCGGTCAACTCGTCCTGCCGTCGATCGTGCAAGTGAATTTCCAGGATGGCAGTACCGAACGCGTGCCGCTGCCCGCCGAGTCTTGGATACAGAAGACCACCTGCTCGCTGCACATCGACAGTACCCGGCCGATCCGCTCGATCGTCGTCGATCCGGATCATGCGATCCCCGACAGAGAACGCGGTAACAACGAGTTGAAGATGTGATTCGACTAACTTGCGTCGGACGCTGCGGCGCATTCGTGGTCGAGGAGCTGTTCGCCCGACGCATGATCAATGAGCATTGACGCACGATCCGCGAGCACCACGAAACCGTCCCGGTCACGGAAGCGCGCCCCGATCACGACGATCGTCTCGTGCGCCATGTCGTCGCGTGCACTCGCATTGCCTTTGGCGAGCAGAACGAATGGATTGACGTCGCCAAGTTCGGATTGCTCCACGCGCATCGCCATATAGCCATGGCCGACCAACGGCGCTGGAAACCCGGCCCAAGTTGCGCCGACCGCATCCCGATGTTCGCTCAATGCCGCACGCACGTCGGGGCGAACGCAGTCGATGTGAATGTGCAGCTGGTCCTGCGAGCGTCCGTTGACTGAGTTGATCGCCAAGCCGATCGCATCACGCGGCAACGTCCTGCCGGCACGCTGCTCGACGAAATGACGCGAACGCCAAGCGGCGTCCCAATAATTCGGCGTGGCCGGGTCGAGAATCTCGGGACTTTCGGTGCCGGCAATCCGCTCCGTCGCGATCAGCAGGAACTGGGTCTTGCCGACGCGGTCCTTCAGTATCGCGTAGCCGCCGGAGACGTTGACCTCCGCGCAAGGAGCCGGGTCATGGTTCCGTTGCTGGTTCGGAACGCACTGGTCATGTGCGATGTGCCACAGCGCATCGCGGTCCGCCGCAGCCAACGTTTGCGTCAGGCCCACCGCCAACAGCAGCGCGACGGCGCCGCGCCTGAATCTCCTTGTTGGCAAGCACACTATTTGATGCCCTCGCTATCAGTCTGTGGCACTTCGCGAATGTTAGCGGGTCAGAGAACGCAACAGCAGCGCGACACCATCAGAGCGATCGGAACTTCCACGCAATGATGCCGGCGTGATCGAGTCACCGAGACTCGAGCCACCGTTCGGTAATGGCAGAGGTGAATATCCGTGTTCAAGTCGTTCTTCCCACGCCCCCGACTGTTCTTTCCGTCCGCGGTGATCTGGATCGCCATCGCGGTCGCGCTCTGGTACGGAGGATTCGAAGATGCCGGGGCGCGGCTCGGCTTTCCGCTCGAACCGTCGCATGCCGAACCGGTCCTCGGGCTAGGCTACTTCGTCACACCGCGTTTTCTGTGGTTCTACGCCTACTGTGGTGCCTTTCTTACCGTCTTCACGCTGTTCTGGTTCAAGTTTTCACCGCATCGCTATCAACTGTGGTCCATCCTCGGGTCGGCGCTGATCCTCTTCACCACCTACTTCAACGTTCAGGTCTCGGTCGCAATCAACAACTGGCGCCGGCCGTTCTTCGACGACGTGCAGAGCGCGCTATCGAGCACCGGAACAAAGACCGCTGCCGATCTGTATGCGTTGATTCTGATCTTCGCGCAGATCGCCTTCGTTTGGGTCGCGGTCTACGTCACCACGCGCTTCTTCGTCAGCCACTACGTGTTCCGCTGGCGCACTGCGATGAACGACTACTACATGGCGCGCTGGCACGAGGTGCGCAAGATCGAAGGCGCTGCCCAACGCGTTCAGGAGGACACGATGCGTTTCGCCTCGATCGTCGAGGACCTCGGTGTCTCTATTGTGGACTCGCTGATGACGTTGGTCGCCTTCCTGCCGGTACTCGCGTCGCTATCCGCCTACGTCATCGATCTGCCGATCGTTGGCGCGATTCCGGAACCGTTGCTGACGGCCGCGATCGTCTGGTCGCTGTTCGGTACGGCGTTGCTGGCGGCGGCCGGGATCCGGTTGCCGGGCCTGAATTTTCGAAACCAACGGGTCGAGGCTGCCTATCGCAAGGAACTGATCTACGGCGAGGACGACGACGCGCGAGCCGACCCGGCCACCACGACGGAACTGTTTCGTAGGGTGCGGAGAAACTACTTCCGAATGTACTTTCACTACGCCTACTTCAACATGTTCCGCGGCATGTACCTCCAAGCCGACAACATCTTCGCCTACCTGATCCTGATCCCGACCATCGTCGCCGGCAAAATCACCTTCGGTATCCTGCAACAGATCCTCACCGCCTTCGGTCAGGTATCAGGGTCGTTTCAGTACCTGGTCAACTCCTGGACGACGATTGTGGAACTGCTGTCCATCCACAAGCGTCTCAAAACGTTCGAGGCCGCATTCGAGGGTCGGGATCCGACCGTTCTCGAGCATGCGATCGTGCGCGAGGGCGAGCTCCACGAGACGTGACGCACCGTCGCCAAAGCGATCTCACACCCGGAGACGGCCACATCAATTCACCGACGTTCCAGGAACATGCGCTCCGACAGAATCAGGAAGCGGCGTGATCCGATCTTCCACTCGTCGCGTTCGCGTATACACTCACGGCCGCGAAAAGCGGAAGATTCCGCTACGAAAATCCTCAGAGAATATGCGCTCGGATTTATCGGACCAGCAGTCGTTAGTTCGTACGTTATTGATTTTAAAGCCTTGCCCCGGTGGCACAGTGGATAGCGCAGCCTCCTCCTAAGCGCAAAAGACCCCAACGACTTTACTAGGCCGCAACGTAAGTACCTGCTTTCTCGTTGGATTCCGTCTCTCCTTCAATGCCGTTCAGTCCCGTTTGGATTCGACGTCGCGCTCGGATTGCGCTCGGATTTTGAATCTACCCAAATGCGCAATTCCTAAAACTACCCTCACAGATGCGCACGTTCACGGCACCAATGTGCGAAGTGCTCTGCTGAACTATTTTGGGAGAGCTCAGTTTTTCGGCAGCCGCATCCGGAATTCGGGATAGGTAAATGCGGCTCTGCGGTCGCAGTGCTGCTCACTTATCACGGGCATTCATCTGCTCTCTGACCGGGCACACGACTACGCGCATCCCCAGCATACTGACCAGGTCGCAAGAGACTTCCCTGACCTGACCATTGTGGCAGGGCTTGCCGGTTGGCCCTGGGTGGCGGATCTGGTCGTCATTGCCACGCGACACAGAAACATCTACATCGATTTTGCCTGCCGCCGCGTGAAACACATGATTGCCTCCGGTTCTGGATACGAGATGCTCATCTACTACGGCAATCGAATTCTGCAGGACAAGATTCTCTTTGCATCCGGCTGGGGAACGGCAATGGTTCCTCTTGCTCAACTCATTGCCGAGTGCGACGAACTGCCGCTCAAAGAATCAGTTCGACAAAAGTGGATGTACGACAACGCCGCGCGAGTGCTGAAACTCTAGCCTGGACATCTCACGAGACGGGTTCTTGTTGAAGGCGGCGGTGGCGTGTGCGTTACACCAACGTGACCGGATCGAACTGCTGTGTCGCTACATCACATGGCTCGCGCCCAACGCCAAGCATCGCCGTGCGGTGGCACTACACTCATCGAAGCGAACCCAACGGCAGGCGCACACCTGCACACCCTCTGGTGCAGGTGCCGGGTGCCGCGGTATCTCACCAGTGACACACGTCGAGACCGACGTATTGATCGCGCAGAACGTCGTCCACGCGTAGACTCGATTTGCTCTTGGAGGACACCGACATGGAACCCATCCGCTACGTCGACGCACTGAATGCACACTATGGGGCGCAAGGACATCCGCCGTACCAATGGTCGGTCAACGACGACGCACCGCTGCATCGGCTCGATAAACCACTGGCCACGTGCACGGTGACGCTGCTGACGTCGGGTGGGATCTCCCAGTGCAGCATGCCGGCGTTCGATCCAATGGCGCGCAACGATCATCGTGTGGACGCCATCGATCGCAATGTCGTATCGACCGATTTTCAGATTCACGACGCGTACTACGATCATCGCGACGCCGACCGCGACATCAATTGCCAGTTCCCGATTGACCGGCTGCGCGAACTCGCGCGCGCCGGTGAGATCGGCGCGATTGCGCGGCGCTTCTGGAGCGGTTTCATGGGCCGCACGTACAACCGCAGCAAACTCATCGCGGAATCGGCGCCGGCGTTCGCCGCGGAACTGCGCAAGGATCGCGTCGACATACTGATCGCGGCGCCCGCCTGACCGCTCGACCATCAGACCGTGGGTCTGGTATGTCGCGTCGTCGAAGCGCACGGAGTCGCGACCGTGTGCGTCTCGACGGGCCGCGATCTGACGGCGCAGGTGAAGCCGCCGCGCGGCGTCTTCGTCAATCACCCGATGGGCAATGCGTTCGGCGCGCCTGGCGACGCCGATACGCAACTCGGGATTCTGCGCGCGGCGCTGAAACTGGTGTTAACGGCCCAGCAAGGGGGCGTGCTCGTCGACCTGCCGCACGAATGGCCCACGGCATTCCATTTCAGTCCAGCCGCTTCACGGATGTAGGCGGCGCTGCGCGCACCGGCACGGTCGTGATGACCGTCGCGTGTCCGCTTACCGTGACCGATCCCGGCTCTGATGTGGAGCAATGCCACGTCGTTCGGCAACTCAACACCGGCTTTCGCTTCGGTGCGCAGTGCCGCGATACTCAGCCAAATTCATGAACCGGTGCTTTCTGCTCCCTATCCTGCGACCTATAAGCCATTCAGCCGATCGCGGTACAGTGGCACGCATTACCGAAAGACAAAGCGAACCCGCCCCATGCCGTATCAATCCGGATTCCGAGATGGCCTTTTCGAGGGTCAGACGATCTTCATTCCCGGCGGCGGTGGCGGCCTTGGCCGCTGCATCGCGCACGAACACGCCGCGCTCGGCGCCAAACTCGTGCTGGCCGGTCGCTCCATGGAGAAGCTCGAACGCGCGCGCCATGAGATCAGCGAAGACGGTGGCACGGTGCTGGGTTGCTACAGCGGCGAGCTGCGCGACGAGCAATTCGTGCATGACCTGGTAACCCGGATCCTCGATGCGCATGGCCGTATCGACGGACTCATCAACGCCGCAGGCGGCCAATTCCCCGCGCAGCTCGCGCGCCTCAGTTTAAATGGTTGGAACGCGGTACTGGCCAACAACCTCACCAGCTACTTCCTGATGAGCCGCGAGCTATACAACCAGTGTTTCGAACAGTACGGCGGCAATATCGTCAACATTGGCGCTGATCACGATCGCGGTATGCCTGGTATGGGCCACAACGGCGCTGCGCGCGCGGGCCTTTCGAACCTGACCTACACCGCCGCGGTCGAATGGGCTGCCGCGGGCGTTCGGGTCAACTGCGTGATCCCCGGCTTCATCGCAACCACCGGACTCGATCGCTATCCCGAAGACGCGTGGGATAGCTTGCGTTCGGTGGCACGACGGGCACCGCTGCAACGCCACGGTACCGCCGCCGAGGTGTCCGCGGCGGTGGTGTTTCTGATGTCGGAGATGGCGGCATACATCACCGGTATCGAACTACGCGTAGACGGCGGCATGCACCACGGCAGCGGCGGATTTCTGTTCAAACCCGAAGCGGCTCGCAACATTCGTCAGTTCGATGGCTTTCACCGCGACCAGCGTGCCGCGCTGCTGCGCGACAAGTAATCAGCACACGAGAGGGACACAGTTATGGCCGAACCAAAACTCGATACCGTGCGCCTGCAGAACATGGCGCGCGCCTTCATCGGCTCTGCCAGTCTGTTCGCTGCGATCGACCTGAAACTGTTTTCCGCCGTCGCTAACGGCGACAACACCGTCGAAGCGTTCGCGAAGCGCGCGTCGGTCAGCACGATCAACGCAGAACGCCTGATGACGATGTGTGCTGCCAACGGTCTGCTCGAGTGGCGTGAGGACCATTATGTCAATGCGCCGGACGCGGAACGGTTTCTCGTTGAATCATCGTCTAGCTATGCAGCAGCCTGGCTGCTGTTCACACGGCCGGCGTGGGAGCAATGGGGCAAGTTGACTGAGCATTTGCGCAATGCCGAACCGCCAAAGGTGATCGGCACCTACGAGAACATGACGGTGGAATACGCGCGGCGATATCACACCGCCACCGCGAGCGTTGGATTCGGCGCCGGTCGGCGTTTCGTCAAGCGGGTCGATTTGTCTGGACGGAAAAAACTGATGGACCTGGGGGGTGGCTCCGGCGCCTATTCGATCGTTGCGGCACAGACGTTTCCACAATTGCGTGCTGTGGTGTTCGATCTGCCGCCCGTCGTCGTCGTCACTCAGGAATTCATCGCGCGCAATGGTGTTGCCGATCGCGTGACGACCCAGGGCGGCGACTTCACCCGCGATCCATTCCCAACCGGCTGCGATGTCGCGATCATGGCGAGCAATCTGCCGCAGTACAGCCGCGCGATCATCGCAGACGTGATTCAGCAGTCGTTCGACGTGTTGGAATCCGGCGGCGAGATGCACCTGATCGGCGAAATGCTCGACGACAATCGTACCGGGCCAACCGATGCTGCGTTATGGGGGCTCTACGAAACGCTGGCCAACAGCACCGGTATCACGCATACGCGTGCGGACTGCGTCGGCTACTTCGAAGCGGCGGGATTTCGCAATATCGCAGTCGATGAGTTCGTGCCGGGGATTCTGGTGCGGGTGTCAGGGAATAAGCCGAAGTGACACGTGAGCTGATTCAAGGGACTCGACGAGTTGTGATCTCATAGTCTGCCGGACGAATCGCCGGACCGGATACCTGCGGCGAGGCACAACAAGGTTTGCTGAACGTCTATCAACAAAGGAACGCCGATGCCACAAAGTTACGTCACCATCAAGCGAATGGGCCCCGTGGCCCTGGTCACATTCGATCGCCACAAAAACCTGAATGCATTCGATAGTCAGTTGATTCTCGAACTCACAGACGTGGCGCGGTCGTTCCACGACGATCTGGAAACCCGGGCGGTGGTGCTCACCGGCAGCAAGGACTACTTCTCGGCAGGCGCCGATCTGCAAGACCTCGCCGGGCGCAACGATCCCAACACCTCTGATCTGGAGAAACGGCAGAGCTTTTTTCGCGGGGTACGCTTGTGTGAAGCCTGGGAGTCGATGCCGCAGATCACCATCGCCGCAATGGAACGACTGGCGGTTGGCGCTGGAGTAGCGCTGCCATTGGCCTGCGACTGGCGCGTGATGGGCGAAAGCTGCTATCTCTACGTGCCTGAAGTCAAGATCGGTCTCAACCTGCAGTGGGGTGCGCTACCGCGGCTGATCAGTCTCGTTGGGCCAGCAAGGGCTAAGCGAATCTGCATTCTCTGCGAGAGGATGAATGCGCAAACGGCACTGGACTGGGGGCTGGTTGAAGAGGTCGCTCCGGACGGGCAGGCGGCAGACAAAGCCATGGAGCTGGCGCGAGCCGCCGCCGAGATGCCCCCCATTGCGACGCAGATGGTCAAACAGGCGGTGAACGCAACCGCCACGGCATTGAATCGGACGGCTAGTTTCGCCGATGCCGATCAGAGCCAGCTAACCGCCGCCAGCCGAGACGCCAAAGCGGCCAGCGAGAGATTCAACCGGAAATCTTCTTAATACATCAAACCAAAACAAAACTCTGGCGCGTCGATTCATAACGGTCTCTCGGCTCAGCGATGTGAGGACATATCGATCCAGACCATTACAACAGAACTATTTGGCCGCTCGCTGAAGCCTCTTCGTCACTACGTGACGCCCTGCAATCGTGCATCGCACAAAGACACCATCGGCACGAGCGGAGAAGTGAGCGTTCTACTTTGCAACCGAGACGCCGAACTTTTCCGCGGTGCCTGCGAGCGCCCGCGCCAGCAACGCACCATGGTCACTCACCAACTTCACAAAGGTTCGCCAGTGCATACCGTTCGGGTTGGATCCCGTAGGATTCAGAATTTCGACTTCCCACTTCCGCCGCCGGCGAATTGAATTTGCCCGTCTCGAAGCACGATCGTCGCCGCATTCCAGTTGGCTGGCGTAACTCAGGTCGCAGCCGCGCCGACAGGCATATGGTTCTCCTGGTCGATAGAGGACCGCTACCCGACGAGCACAACTTCGGGGTCCACCAGGTGCGCGTCCCTCCGAGGTGGCAATCTGTTCGTTCCGGCGCGACGAACTCCGCGTGCTCTGTAGGACCGTCATCCGATCGTCGGTGGTGACGGTAGATCAGTATCACGAACTCGCGCCACGCCCACACATCTGACCCAAGTGAGTACGCTAAACGACGTCAGCTAACCGCCTCAGGAACAGCCGATTTCTAGTTTCAAACGGTATCGTTAAGGGGCCAACCTCATAACCTCAAAACACTCTCGATCGAGTTGGTTACCTGTCGGGGGGAACGTCAAGAGCTCGAAACAGAAGGGTCGAACTCATGCTCGATTGTGGACAACCCAATCGCGGGTAGATCGCTTAAGCGTCGCTCGATCATGTTGGGTTCGCTGGATCACGAAATCAGTGCACTGAAAATCCGAGCTGACCTGCGGATGGATTTTCCGCGTGCCACCCTCTCCGGTTTTTGGAGGAAGAAGGAAGCGAGCCAGGGACCTCGTGCGAAGCTACTTTGCAGCGTCGTCGATGCCCCACTGGTCGGCTGCAGAGCGCTACGGTCCTCGTCAATCAACCGAAAACACTTCGTCGTCCCGAAACACGACGAAGTGAGTCTCTGTGCGCAATCGAGTATCGGTCTTGGGATCGCACCGCTCGACCCGCTCATCTGCATAAATGTGTCCTCGCACCCTGTATGGCACCTGACTACGCCATATGGGCACACACTGCTGGCTGACCGCGATGGATGCTCATCTCTCACGCGACCGGCCAGGTTCGCTGATAGACTGGTCGGCGCGGCGCGCGATCAGAACATTCTCCCATCAGAATTCTCATGAAATTGCGCTCGGAATTTCCAACTCGCTGAAGTTGGTTCGTAAGTTATTGAATTTGAAGCCTTGCCCCGGTGGCACAGAGGATAGCGCGGCCACCTCCTAAGCGCGAATGGCCCTAACGACTTTACTAGGCCGCAACGTAAGTACCTGCTTTTTCATTGGGTTTACTCTCCCCTTCAACACCGTTCGCACCGATAAGAACCACAGCTTAAACGTTGGGACATGGAGCACCACGCTGACGTCTGCGGATGCTCCGCCGCCATATCGCAAGGCCGATCATGACCCAGCGTAATCAGCTTGGGCGCGACAGCTACGTGAGTCTGCGAATCATTGGGCCGCGCCAGGTATCAGCGGCATTGACGAACTCAAGCCGATTTTTCGGCGGACGCGCTTCACATAACGAGTCTCGTCGCACAGTCATGACAACTACGCACTGGACGCTTGGCGAACTGCGCTTTCCAGTTGCCGATGCCCCATCGAGCCCGGCTGCTGCCAAACCAGTTCGCCGCCTTTGAACACCGCGAAGTTGGGGATGCTCCTGACAGCGAAGCGTGCGGCCAAGCGCGGCTGCTCCTCCGTATTGACTTTCAACACGATCGCGGCCCCGGCGAGATGCTCTGCCGCTTGCTGTACTTCAGGCGCAACCGTACGACAGGGGCCGCACCACGGCGCCCAGAAATCGACGAGCACGGGCACACGCGCCTCTTTGACGATGCTGTCAAACTCACTCTCGTTCGCTTCGAGAGGCTTCGATAGTGGTGGTAGCGCAGCGCCGCACGCACCACAGCGTCCAGTATCGGACAGGCGACCGACCGGGATCCGATTCGACCGGCCGCAGCTTTCGCAGGCGCGCAGCACGTTCACGAATGCTCCTTCAGGCGCACGATGCCAAGCGCTTTCAGCATGTATTTTTCGTAGATCGGCTCGGAGTTACCACTCTTCATCTTCGTGATGAAGTACTTCTCGAACGCGATCTTCGCCAAGTGTACCCACTTGCCCTGCTTCGCCCACGTCACGTTACGCGGTGGAATCTGGGGCAGCGCCACGAACGCCACGCCATCGTCACCGAGGTCGGCAAGGCAGATCGCGTTCCACGTGGCCTTGTGGCTAACCGGATTACCTTCGAGCAATTGCTTGATGTTCTCTACGCTCGCCGTAGTCATCGATTCGATCATATACCCGGTCTTCGGCGCACCGGTCGCGATCGGCGTCGCCTCGACCGGCGGAATCGCGACACACACGCCCGTGGAAAAAATGTTCGGATACTTCGGGTTGCGCTGGTGTTCGTCGATCAAGACAAATCCGCGCGGATTGCACATTTCCTTTACCGCGGCCACCGCATCCACACCCTTGAACGCGGGGATGAACATGGTGAAGCGCGACGGTAGTTCGTGCTCCTTTACTACCTGCGCCTTGTCGTCGTGCTCGGCAACGCGCACGCCCTCGGCTTTGGCCTCCAACAATTTGGCATTGGTGATCCACTTAATGTGCCGTTTCCGCAATGCCGCCTCCAACAAGCCTTTCGAATCACCGACCCCGCCCAGACCCATGTGGCCGATGTAGGGTTCGCTCGTAACAAAGGTCATCGGGACTCTGTCGCGGATTTTGCGCTTGCGCAGATCCGCATCGAGGATCAGCGCAAACTCGTACGCGGGGCCGAAGCAACTCGCCCCTTGCGCGGCACCCACCACGATCGGACCAGGATTCTTCAGAAATTCTTCGTACCGCGACCATGCGTGCGCGGCATGCGGCGTGGTGCAGACAGACACCGTATGGCCATCGGGACCGAGGCCGGGAATTTCGTCGAAAGCGAGCTTGGGTCCCGTGGCGATGATCAGATAGTCGTAAGCGATCTGCTGACCATCTGCCAACGTGAGTCGGTTGTTCGCCGGATCGAGCACCGTAACAGGCTGCGCAATGAACTTGATGCCTTTGCTCTGCAGACGCGGCACGAGCGACACGGTCACCTGATCGGTCTTGCGCCAGCCCACGGCCACCCAAGGGTTCGACGGCGTGAACTGGAAATGATCCGTCGCTCCGATCAAGGTGATTTCATGCTGCCGTCCGAGTACGTCGTGCAGATCATAGGCAGCCGGAAGACCTCCTACTCCCGCGCCCATCACAACCACGTTTGCCATCGCTTTCACTCCCTGTTGCGCATTCGTATATTAGATTAAACTAATTTAGTGATTAAAAATACACGATCGGCCTTGGCGAGGCGACCGCTTGCGAATGATCGGGCATTGAGCCGCCGATTCATCCGAGGATGCAACCATCGCGACGACTCTGTGCAATCCGACTCCGGCTGCGGCGCCACGCTTCGCACAACTGGCGGTCGGGCCAGTGACTTGATGCGCGTCGGAAGCACCGCGAACCTGACCGCGCGCGGCGCGGAGTGACGCTCGAACCCCTGCAGTACGTGTTCGGCGCCTTTTCCGGAACCCTTGTCGGCTTTTCGCTCGGTTTGGTCGGCGGCGGCGGGTCGATCCTCGCGGTGCCGCTGATGGTGTATTTCGTGGGCGTACCGAGCGCCCACGTCGCCATCGGCGCCAGCGCTTTCGCGGTCGCGGCGAACGCGGCCGGCGGCTTGGTGAATCACGCGCGCAACCGCACGGTGAAATGGCGCTGCGCGCTGATGTACGCAGCTGCGGGTGTTGTGGGCGCGCTCGTAGGCTCGACGGCGGGCAAGGCATTCGACGGGCAGAAACTGCTGTTCCTGTTCGCGATCGTGATGTTCGCGGTCGGCGCGATAATGCTGCGCGGCCGCCGCAATGCAGGCAATCTCGGGACGCAATGCAATGAATCGAACGCCCCGAGGGTCCTGAGCTACGGCGTGGGGACCGGACTCTTCTCCGGCTTTTTCGGCATCGGCGGCGGGTTCCTGATCGTGCCGGGGCTGATCGCATCGACCGGAATGCCGATCGTGAATGCGATCGGTTCCTCGCTCGTCGCCGTTACCGCACTCGGCCTGACGACGTCGCTCAACTACGCTTTCTACGGCCTCGTCGACTGGCCGCTCGCACTCGTCTTCATCGCTGGCGGATTGGCCGGCGGCTTCGTCGGCGCGACGGCCGCGAAGCGATTCGCGGCTACGCAGGGGCTTCTGAGCATCCTGTTTGCCGCGATGATCTTCGTGGTTGCAACGTATGTCCTCTGGAGAAGCGCCGTCACTCTGTGGCCGGCCTGAACCGATGGTCGATCGGCGCAGCTATGAGGCGGATGTCGCCCCAGATCGGGCGCGCTGCATTAGCGACACGTAGAGCAGCGGCACGACGATCAGCGTGAGCGCGGTACTCACCAGCAGTCCGAAGATCAACGCGATCGCCAGGCCGTTGAAGATCGGATCGTCGAGAATGAACATCGCGCCGAGGGTTGCCGCCAGCGCCGTCAACGCGATCGGCTTGGCCCGCACGGCACAGGCTTCGACGACCGCATCGCCTACCGCCTGACCTTGGGCGCAAGCTCGCTCGATGAAGTCCACCAGCAGGATCGAATTGCGCACGATGATCCCAGCCAGTGCGATCATGCCGATCATGCTGGTGGCTGTGAATTGCGCACCAAGCAGCGCGTGTCCGGGCATGACGCCGATCGCCGTCAACGGTATCGGAGCCATGATGACAAGCGGCATCAGATAGCTGCGAAACTGCCCGACGATCAGGAGATAAATCAGCACGAGACCTACCGAGTACGCGAGACCCATGTCGCGAAACGTCTCGAACGTGATCTGCCACTCGCCGTCCCATTTGATGCCGTAGCGGGTCGTGTTCAGCGGCTGCCTGAAGTAGTTCTGTTGCAGCTGCTCGCCGGCAACGGGCTGCGCGCGCAGCTTGGCAGCCACGTCGAACATGCCGTAGAGCGGTGAGTCGTGAGTGCCGGCTTCATCGGCAAATACATAGCTAAGCGGCACGAGATCCTTGTAGTAGGCCGTCTGCTGCCAGCGCGCGGGCTGCTCCCGCACAAGCTCACTGAGGGGCACCAGTTGCGCGTCGGAACCGCGCACCTGCAGACCGAGCAACTGTTCCATCGAAGCCTGGTCTCCCGCGGGCAGGCGCAATCGGACCGGCACCGCGTAGTGCGAATGGCCGTCGTGCAGGTAAGTGACGTCGCTGCCGGCCACCGCCGTGCGCAAGGTGTCGGCAATCGTCTGCTGGCTGACGCCGAGTCGGGCGGCACGGCTGCGGTCGACGATCAGCACGTCGCGCTGCACATCGGCTTCGACGGATGTATCGATGTCCACCAACCCCGGCGTCTCGGCAAACAGCCCCTCCAGCGCCAGTGCAACGCTGCGTACCTTGTTCGGATCCGGCCCGTACACCTCCGCCACCAGCGGTGCGAGCACCGGCGGGCCCGGGGGCACCTCCACCACTTTCACCGAGGCGTTATACGGTCTCGCGATCTCGACCAGCGATGCGCGAATCGAACGGGCGATGGCATGACTTGCGCGATCCCGGTCATGCTTTCCGACCAGGTTCACCTGCAGGTCGCCCTGGTTCGAGGCATTGCGTAGGTAGTATTGGCGCACGAGTCCGTTGAAGTTCACCGGCGCAGCCGTGCCTGCGTAACCTTGGACACCGACGACCTCCGGCACCTTCACCAGCTCGTTAGCTAGCGCCTCGAGCAGCGCATTGGTGTCTTCCAACGCCGTGCCCTCCGGAGTGTCGACCACGACCTGAAATTCGTTCTTGTTGTCGAACGGCAGCATTTTCATGATCACCGCCTGCACGGCCACTAGTCCGGCCGACAGCACCACGGCCAGAGCAATGCCGGCGAACAGTAGACCGCGGCGCTTGCGCGCACGCGCACCAGCTAGGAACGGCCGCATCAGGCGATCGAAGAATTTGTAGGTCGGCGACGACGAACTCCGCTCGGGGCCGGTCGCATCGTGCACCTCAGGAGTGTGGGGCACCGAGCCGAGTAATCGCAATGCAAGCCAGGGCGTGACGACCAACGCCACCATCAGCGAAAGCAGCATACCGGCCGACGCATTGATCGGAATCGGCCGCATGTACGGGCCCATCAGACCACTGACGAACGCCATCGGTAGTAGCGCCGCGATGACCGTGAGCGTTGCGAGAATCGTCGGCCCGCCGACTTCGTCGACGGCGCGGGGAATCGCTTCCCGCAACGGCGCATTGCTCAGCCGGCGATGCCGGTGAATGTTCTCCACAATCACGATGGCGTCGTCCACCAGAATGCCAATGGAGAAAATCAGCGCAAACAACGAAACGCGATTGATCGTGAAGCCCATGAAGAATGAGGCCGCGAGCGTAAGCGCCAACGTCAGCACCACGGCGGTGCCGACGACCACAGCCTCGCGACGGCCGAGCGCGAACAACACCAACAGCACGACGGACAGTGTCGCGAAGATCAGCTTTTGGATGAGCTTGTTCGCCTTTTCCGTGGCGGTGGCCCCATAGTCCCGGGTTACGTCGACATGCACCCCCTGCGGAATAATCACGTTGCGCAGCGACACCAGCCGCTGCGCGATCGCCTGTGTGATGTCCGCCGCATTGCTGCCCGGTTTCTTGGACACCGCGATGGTGACCGCGGGTACGATGCCCGCCGCGGATCCAGGTTGCCCGTGAGCGGCCGTGTGCCACACGTATTGCGTGGGCAGGTCGCCGCCGCTGCGGATCTGCGCGACATCCGACAAATAGACGGGCTCACCGTTGTGCAGTCCTATGACGAGCGCCGCGACCTGTTCCGCATCGCCGAGGAACGTGCCCACCGTGAGCGGCACGACCTCACCGTTGACCACGCGTTCTCCCGCCTCAGTGACACCGTTGGTAGCCCGCAGCGCGGCTGTCAGCTCTTCGATGGTCAGCCCATGGGCAGCGAGGCGCGGTGCGTCGAGCGACACCAGCACGGCCCGCTGCGGCGCACCGATCGTGTACACGTCGCGGGTGCCGGGGATGCGCTTCAGCTCGGCTTCCAGACTGTGGGCGACTTCGGCCAGTTCGGTGGCGCCCCGTTCCACGTCGTCGTGCCACAGCGTCACGCTCATCACGGGCACGTCGTCGATTCCCATCGGACGCACCAGCACGGGACCGACTCCGAGCCCGGGCGGCAGGAAGTCCTGGTTCGAATACACTTGGTTGTAAAGGCGCACGATCGCATCGCGACGCGGCAGACCGACTTCGAACTCCACCGTCACGACGGCCATGCCGGGACGGCTGACGGCGTAGACATGCTTTACGCCTTCCACCGCGGCAAGTTTCTGCTGCAGCGGCAACGCAACGAGGCTCTCCACGTCCGCAACCGCTGCACCCGCAAACGGTACGAATACGTTGGCGAACGTCACGTCGATCTGCGGTTCCTCTTCCCGCGGCGTGATCAATGCAGCGACGAGACCCAGTAGCAGACCGGCCAACGCCAGGATCGGCGTGAGCGGGTTGTTCTGGAATGCACGCGCCAGGCGCCCGGAAATTCCCAAATCGTCGGACGAAGGTGCACGCTCGGAAGGAAGGGACTGCACTGTCGAGTCGACCATGGTCTCTGCTCAACGACCCGACGCAGGCGCAGGGCTACGCGCCAGCCATGCGATAGCCGCCGCCGCGTCCGCGACTACGCGTTCACCTTCGCGCAGGCCGGCATGCACCTCCAACTGATCGCCATGCCGATGACCCAGCCTCACCTGCCGCAACACCACGCCGTCCGTCTGCAACACATACACTGCGGTTACCTCGCTGCGCTGAACGACTGCGCTTGCCGGTACCAGCAAACGAGGTTCCGTGCCGACGAGGAACGCGACCTTGACCGTGGTGCCCGGGTTCAGCGTCGCGCCCTCTTCGGGCAGCGCAAGCCGCACCTGGAACGAATGCGTCTGCGGATCGGCGTATGGAAATACCGTGACTTCCGTGGCGGTAATGCGCCGGGTTCCGTCCGGATCGAGCAGGACCGCCGCACTGTGGTGCAGCCGTATTGCGTCGACGTCGCTCTGCGGTACGACGACGTTCACACGCTTCGCACCGATACCGATACCGGAGATCAGCAGCTGACCGGGCCGCACCGACTCACCGACCTCGACGTAACGGCGCGTGACCACGCCGGCATACGGAGCGCGCACAACGGTGTAGTCCAACTGTTGAGCTGCCGCGCGCACCGCGGCATTCGCCGCTTGCAACGCGGCGCGCGCCGAATCACGACGAGCCACCGCTTGATCGTACTGCGCCCGTGCCACGAGCTTGCGCTCGTAGATGTTCTGCGTGCGCGTGTAGTCAGCTTCCGCCTCGTCCGCCGCTGCAGTAGCCGCGCGCAACTGTGCCTGCGCCTGCCGCAGTGCCGCCTGCTGTTCGACATCGGTGAACCGCACGATCACCGCACCGGCGGGCACCTTGTCGTCGACGTCAAAGGGCAGTTCGATCACGCGGCCCGCAGTTTGAGCGGATACCGTTGCCTGGTTGACGGCCTCCACGACCCCGTCCCACACGCGTTCGCGCGGCGCCGGCCCCAGGACGACCTCCACGGTCGCCAGCTGCGGAACCGCCGACACCGGCACGGCTGACGGCGCTTCACGGCCGCACGCCGCGACAAGAACAAGGAGCGATGCGATCGGCAGCGCATACACCAGGCAGGAGAGTTTCGGCGTCGTGACCCGCCGGCGGAGAGGAAGAGGTCCCAGCACTCGGAGCAACCATTCGTTATGTTAGAGTATGCTAATATACATTTAATGTTGCTAGATGGCTCTGATTGGTATCAGTTTCTTGATCCGTACCAAGCTAGAAATGAGTAACATCGATCGCTGCCGGCGATCTAATCGCAGCTCGCAATTCATCAACTGCTGAAGTCAACGACCGTGGTCCAATCAATAGCCTTCGCCGCCCGTCAGTTCCAGGCCCATGCCGCGGATGCAGCACACCTGCTGAAGGTTCTGGCAAACGAACATCGACTAGGCATTCTTTGCCTACTGGTCGGTGGTGAATTGAGCGTTGGCGAGATCAATGAACGCATCGATCTCAGTCAGTCTGCACTTTCGCAGCATCTGGCCGTGTTGCGTGCCGAAGGACTGGTAACAACACGCAGGGATGCACAAGTGATCTTTTACGCACTCGCCGACGGTCCCGTACACCAGATCATCGAAACGCTGCACGGGGTGTATTGCGCACCGGCCCGGAGTAGATCTAACGCGCCAACGAAGGTGAAGTCTGGCAAACGCCGCTGAAACTGCATCACTTGGAGTAGCTCCGTGTCGCTGAATTCCGCGCCCGATACCGCGTACGGGTTTCACGAGCGCCTGGAGCACACGATGAAATGAACAGCGTTTCCCCTGCTGAAGTCCCGCACCTTGTTCGCCCTTGATTGCACACCGACGCGGCCAACGTGCTGCCAAGCACCTCCCAGAAGGTGGGCGGTCGCCGATCGTTGTCGTTGGGCTCGCTTGGCACGACTTGGTCCCTCCAGAGAGTTGCATCAAAAGCGCGGAAAGATCCAATCAGTCAACCCAAGGCCCCGGCACCGGCAGCTCAACACCCATGAGCAGAATGCTTGGATCCGCCTGCCTGATCGACGCTTCAAACTCAGCAATGCGCTGCTTTGGCAAGTCCGCCATAACCAATAGCTGACGGCGGTCGATGGCTTCCTTGAATTCGTTCAACCGAGAGTTCGTAAACGCCGCGCCGGCGAGTCCTGACATGAATCCGCCGAACCCCGCTCCAGCAAGCGTCGAAAGCAGTACTGCACCGCCGCCAATCACAATGCCATGGGTGGAAACTGCCTAGCCGACACGGCTGAGGGGCGCGTGGATGACCAACAAAGAGCGATCCGCGCGGGTTGCAACGTTTCTCGGGGATCACGGCGCAAGGCCGGCGCCCCTGAGCGCCTTGTAAGTCGCATAGCCTCCCGACAGATTCCGCGATCGATATCCGTGCTGCGTCAGGAATCGTGTTGCGAAATAGCCGCGCTGTCCCACGGCGCAGTACACCCAGATGTCGCGGTCCTTTGGCAGCTCGACGTAACGGGAGCGCAGCTGTGAGAGCGGTAGATTGATCGCCTTTGGTATGTGCCCGCGGCTAAACTCGTCGCCTTCGCGCACGTCCAATATCAAAGCGTCCGTGCGGTCGAGCACCAACCAATCCGCCACGGGCATGTCGCCATTCAGAACGTTCTCGGCAAGCATGCCGGCGAGGTTGACCGGGTCCTTTGCGGCGCCAAATTGCGGCGCATAAGAGAGTTCGGCCTCAGCAAGATCGTGGACCGTTCCGTGGAATTGAATGGCCGTGGCGATGACGTCAATGCGCTTCTCCACACCTTCAAACCCCACCGCTTGTGCGCCGAGGATACGGCCGTCGGGCACGGAGAATACGAGTTTGAGATGAATCTGACGTGCACCCGGGTAGTACCCCGCGTGATGACCCGGGTGGAGGTAGACTTTCTCGAAGTTCGTGACTCCGGCGCGTCGCAGCCCCTTCTCGCTCGCACCGGTCGATGCGACGGTCAGACCCAACACACCCACCACCGCAGTTGCCTGCACGCCACGGAACTGCGTCGCGCGCCCGGCGATCGATTCGGCGGCAACGCGTCCTTGCCGATTGGCCGGTCCCGCGAGAGGCAGCACCGTTTCTTGACCCGTAAGCACGTCTTGCACTTCAACGACGTCACCCACAGCCCAGATACGGGGATCGGTAGTGCGCATCTGCGTGTCGACGACTATGCCGCCGCGAGGGCCAATCTCTAGACCGGCGTCCTTGGCAAGCGCTGTCTCGGGCCGCACGCCGATAGCCAGGATGACGAGATCCGCAGGCAAGCGCGCACCACTCTCCGCGACGACAATCAAGCCGGCATCGTTGCGGTTTTCGATGCGCGCAAGTCCGTCGCCCAAATGGAGCTCTACGCCTTTGGCCGCAAGGTGCTCCATCAGTGGTGCCGCCATCTCAGGGTCGAGAGGCGGCATGACCTGGGGCAGCTTCTCCAACACGGTGACGGTCAGCTCGCGATGGATCAAATTCTCAACCATCTCCAAGCCGATGAACCCACCGCCGACCACAACGGCAGCCTTGGCGCTATGGTCAGTAATCCATGCGCGGATACGGCGCGAGTCGGGGATCGTGCGGACGGCGAATACGCCGGGCAAGTCTATGCCCGGGAGAAGTGGTCGAATCGGCGCGGCGCCGGGCGATAGGACGAGCACATCGTAGCGCTCCAGCCGGGTGTTGCCTGTGCGCGCGTCGCGCACACTGACCGTATGCGAGTTCCGGTCGATGCCAGTGACTTCAGTCTCGGTGCAGACTTCGATATTGAACCGCTCATGGAACATCTCTGGCGACGCCACCAGTAGGCTGCTCTCATCAGAGATGACGTTGCCGACGTAGTACGGCAGCCCGCAGTTCGCGAACGAGACGTACGGACCGCGGTCGATCAAGACGATCTCGACGGACTCGTCGAGCCGCCTCAGTCGCGCCGCGCAGGAAGCGCCGCCCGCTACACCTCCGACAATGAGCACGCGACGGAACGTGGCAGTGCTGCGTGAAGCGGTCGATTGCGGGTCTTGGTGGGACATGCGGCCTCCGATCAAAGACGGTGTGCGTTTCGTAAACATCGGAACGAGACGTCATCTTGGCGGTTGACTGCGCGCTATGACAGACCTCACCCGCATTCGACGGTAGGTTGTGCAACGACGGCAACTACAGCGTTCACAAACGGACGCAGGCCGTGGCGTCCTTCGCGAAGCGCCTCAGATCGCTGGGCCTGCGCGCAATGCTGCCATCGTTAGCGAACCGAACATCGGAGAGGTCACCTCAAAAGGCACCGTGCGCGTCGCCGATGCCGACGCGCTCGAGCGTTACTGGGCCGTCTGTCCGCAGCTTCGACAGACGTTCCTGCGGCCAAGGGGTTTTAGGCCTAGTCTTGCGTCTCGATTTCCGATGGGCGGAAACGACGCAATACCAAACAACTAACGTCAGAAAATCGCTGGTACCGCCGCATTCTTGGAGAAGTGTCTGTCCATGAGCTATGTCCTGCAGTTGTTGAATGGCGGTGCCGGCAACTTAGCCGCCTACCTGGCCGCTCATGTGCTCCTTTGCCTGCTGCCGGCTTTCTTCATTGCAGGCGCCATGGCGGCTCTCATTCCGAAGGCCAGCATCACCCGCTGGCTCGGGCGCACCAGACCACACTATGTGTCGTATCCTGCCGCGGCCGCCGCAGGCTCCTTGCTGGCGGTTTGCTCCTGCACGATCGTGCCGCTGTTCGCAGGCATCTACCGCAAGGGCGCAGGCATCGGACCGGCGATCACTTTCCTGTTCTTCGCGCCCGCAGGCAACATCATGGCGCTGGCCTACACCGGCAGCATTCTTGGGGCGGATTTCGCCGCGGCGCGCTTTCTGTTGTGCCTGCTGTTCGGCACCGGCATCGGCCTGCTGATGGCTCTGCTGTTCTGGCGCGACGATGCCAGCCACGATGCGCAGACCGATGCGTTGTTTGCCGACAAGGCGAGTATCAACCCTGCCGCCGTCGGCGTGCTGCTGTCGCTCGTCGCTCTGCTGATCGCCGGCACTCTCAAGCTTTGGCCGTTGACTGCAACGGTGACCGCGGTGAACTTGCCGCTGCCCTGGGCCGAGGCCTGGCAGGCCACCCTGGTTCAATGGGTGCCGTTCGACGTGGCCAAGGGCGAGGAAGGTGTGAGTGTGCAGGGTTCGCTGCTCATCGTCCTACTGGTGCTGATCGGCGTGAGCGCATTCAAGGGCATGGAGAACATCATCGAAGGCGCCAACCGCTGGACCTGGACTGCCCTCGGTCTAGCCGCCACCACGTTGCTGGTGGCGGCACTGCGGCTTACCCCGCAGGCTGGCGGTCTGGAGATTGCCTTCACGGGCCGCGTGTTCGCCGTCGGCATGACGCTGTGGGCCGTGGGCCGCT
Source organism: uncultured Gammaproteobacteria bacterium (assembly GCA_963780795.1). Lineage (GTDB taxonomy): Bacteria > Pseudomonadota > Gammaproteobacteria > Pseudomonadales > Azotimanducaceae > DATJGR01. The sequence goes on from CAWADH010000001.1 coordinate 242,090, forward strand.
ATGCACGACGTCTTGACTCCGCCGACTGGCAGAGCTGGCTGTGGGAGTCCTGGCGGTTTGTGAAACAGATATTCCTGTTGTTGGTCGTGGGCGTATTTGTCGTCGGCGTTGTTCGCCAGTTGATCCAGCCCGAGTGGATTCAGGCCCTGGCCGGGCGCAACAGCGTGCCGGCCAATGCCGTCGCCGTGGCTTTTGGTGTGTTCATGTACTTTCCCACTCTCGTGGAAGTGCCGGTGGCGCGGATGTTCCTGGATCTCGGCATGCACCCCGGCCCGCTACTGGCTTATCTGATGGCCGACCCGGAGCTGAGCCTGCAAAGTATTCTCATGATCGCGGCGGTCATCGGCCGGCCAAAAACCATTGCGTACGTGGGCTTGGTTGCGGTCTTCAGCATCATCGCGGGCCTACTGTATGGCGCCTGGGTGGATGGCGTGGACTTTCGGTGGCTGGCTTTGGCTATGGCCACCTTTATTGTGGTGCTCTCAGGCGCCCTCGCCTGGCTGCATCGCCGTCAGCACGATGCGGTTCAACCCTCATGATCACTCAAAGGAGAAGTCCACCATGTTGACCGTCAAGATTCTGGGGTCCGGCTGCGCGAACTGCAAAAAGCTCGAAGCCGTGGCGCGAGAAGCAGCCACCAGCGCCGGTTTGGAGGCCGAGTTCGTCAAGGTTACCGACATGAAGGCCATCATGGCTTTTGACCTGCTGGCCACACCCGGGCTGGTGATCAATGAAAAACTGGTCAGTAGCGGCCGCATCCCGACCCAGGCCGAGGTCCGGGCGTGGTTGGTTGCTTAGGCCGCGCTAGCGTAACTGAACCCCAACCTGCCAGGCTTATGAATAAGACCGCAATTCTCGCACTTGACCTCTCGCCGGCTGCAGAGCCGTTGCTCGAGTGTGCCGCTGAGTTGCGTCGTTGGGATGTGGGCCGGCTCCTGATCATCCACGTGGTTCGAATAGGTTATGGCCAAGAACCTGGCGTTCGCTGCCGGACTCGGGGATCACAAGATCATCACAACGCTGTGCCCAGGTGGAAAAGAGCGGATGCGTCGACTCATGAATGTGATTGCATCGGAACGCGCCAACTTGAAGTCGTTGGTGACGCATCGGTTCAAGCTCGATGAGATCGAGGCCGCGTACGCTCTTTTCGGACATCAGCGGGACGGCGTTCTAAAAGTTGCGATCACGACATATGTGTGACGCCGGGCGCATTAAACACCACCTGCGCCACAATCTCGGCCGGCCGGAGTGCGCCATCGTGATCATCGGCTATCAGGCTGCAGGCACGCTCGGCCGGGGTCTCGTGGACGGCAACAAGCGCGTGCGCATCTTCGGCGACGAGATTGCGGTACGGGCTCGGATCCACACCATCGGGGGGTTTTCGGCGCATGCGGACAGGCGGCGTTGCTCATTTGGTTGAGCGGGTTCGCCCGCGCAACCGCTCCAAGTAAAACGACCTGCGCGAGCCGACCGCTTTCCATACGCCAGGTCCGTAATTGATGGTATGCGCGCAACCCATCCGCCCGTACACGGCGGCTGGACCTACACCCATGCGGACCCCGACTGCAACGCATCGTTCAGCTGCGCCAATGCCACCCGATTCAGTCGCGCTCACGAGATCCTGATCCTTCAAGTTCCTCGCTTGCGCTGCGGTGGCACTCTACGCAGTTGGCGAAGTCACGAATGCCCTCTTCGAGATGCTCCGCGCGGACTTCAGCTGGATCATGCGCATGGCATCCGTAGCAGGTGTAACGACTGTAGTCGCCATTTATGTGGCACGTCGTACAAGCTGCGTTGTGCTCCCGATCCAGGACGAACAACTTGTCGTGCTCGAACGTCGCAGGCTCCCACCTTTGCTGGCTGTGGCACTGCCCGCAATTGACGGTGGGGTTCCGATGGAGTTCGTCGTCAGGTGCGGTATGGCAAGCACCGCAGCGATCTCGCGATGAGGTTCGCAGCAGCTCGTGCGAAAACGCGTTCTGCCCACGTCGATTGAGCTGCAGTCCCCGATGTTCGCTGTGGCATGCGATGCAATTGTCTTCGATCAGTTCCTGGTGGAACGAGGTCTTTACCGCCGGTTTCACCAGCGCTACGCCCTTGGTCGAGCGCAGCCCGATGTCAGCCACCGCGTGACAGGTGACGCAGCGGTCGGAAGTCGCACCGCGCAAAGGTACGTGGCAAGCGAAACAGTCCGTAGTCAGCTCGACGTGCGCCGACGTCAGCGGACCGGGGCTCACCATCAGATGGGGATATGCAAACGTCAACACCAGCACCAACGACAACGCGATGGTGAGCCCGACCAGAATCCAGCGCTTCACTTCCAGCCCCAGAACAGAAACACGCTCACGATGTGAGCCGCCGCGAGCACGGCGAACGCAAGTGTGATTGGGAAATGGACCACTCGCCACTGCTTGACCACGGCGACTGTCAGGCTGTCCCAATGCAAACGGTCGTCGATTTCCTCCGCGGAGAGTCCTTCATGGCGCAGTCGCTCCCGCGTTTCTTCCAGCCGCTTCCGCGAGCGTTGCAGCAGGTACTTGCCGGTCAATCCGCTCCCGACATTAATCAGCATGCCTCCGACGGCCAACCAGGCCAGTAGGGCGTTGAAGTGAATGCCGGCATGAACCAGCACCAGCAGCGAGCCTGACCAGGCCATGCGCTCATGCACGCGCAGCAGTTGTAGCGGCTTTCCTGAGTGAATGAGTTTGCGTTTGCGCAGCGAATAGCCGAACGAACCCAGTATCAGCAGCGTTCCGGGAATACCCAGATAGCGACCGACCCAAACGACATTGAACACATGCAACAGCGCGTCGACGAGCAAGGCTGTCAATGCCAGCGCAAAGAGAGCCAGCAGAAATGGCAGAACTTCGCGGTTTAGCACGCTACCTTTCAAGCCATCATTCCTCGGGCGGGATGTGGAAGCCGGCCGGCGAGAAACTCACCTTGCAACATGGTTCGCTTCTGCAGAAAAGCCCTGATCGTTTCAGCATGTTCACGCTCGTTACACCACCCTGGCAATACGGTCGGTGCGGCAGCGTACGCATGAGACCAGGCGCGCCCCTTCACGAAATCGTTCTTCTTTCCCCAAGATCGACCGCCGGCAGACTGAAGGAAACGGTACGGGGCTGAAATACGCAATGACCGCATCGACTTCGTTGCCAGTGCCGAGGTGGGCCACAACCGGCGTCATGGACACGATCGATTGCATCGTCATGCACCGCCGGCGAGAGGTACCATGCTATGAATGAAATGCAGGTGGTTTAGTGGCAGCAAGATATCCAGCGACGGATCGCAGGGATGCGAATGACCGCATCGAGCCGAAGCTCGTGCTTGTGCCCTCCAACGCACTCGTTAGCGTTATCGTCGAGCCGAAATGGGTCACGCAGTGAGCGAAGCACAGCAGTTCGTTGGTGGCCTCAGCGAGGTGGAGGCGCAAGCGCGGCTTAAGGCCGAAGGGTACAACGAGCTCCCGCAGTCGAACCAGCGCACGCCTTTTCGAATCGTGCTCGAAGTGCTGCGTGAGCCGATGCTGGCGTTACTGCTTGGCGGCGGCGCGATCTACCTGGTGCTGGGCGACCCCAAGGACGCGCTGATTCTGCTCGCTTTCGCGCTGATGGCCATAGCGATCACTGTCATACAGGAAACGCGCACCGAACGCGTGCTTGATGCGCTGCGCGACCTGACCAGCCCGCGTGCGTTGGTGATTCGCGACAACGCGCGCAAACGAATCGCGGGGCGCGAGGTGGTGCGCGGCGACATCGTCGAACTCGTAGAGGGCGATCGTGTCCCGGCCGATACGGTTCTTGTTCGCAGCCACGACGTCCAGACCGATGAGTCGCTTTTGACCGGTGAGTCTGTACCGGTACGCAAGATTGCGCGCCGGGACGACGTTGTATCGAACGAGCGCCGGCCCGGCGGCGATGACTTGCCGTACGCATTTGCGGGTTCTCTGATTGTGCGTGGGTCCGCAATCGGCGAAGTGATCGCCATCGGCGCGCACAGCGAAATCGGAAAGATTGGCCAGTCGCTGAGTTCGATGGAAACCGAATCCCCGCGGTTGCAGGTGCAGACGCGACGAATCGTCAGGATGTTCGGTGCAGTTGGTGCCGTTGTGAGTGTCCTGGCGGTGCTGCTCTACGGCGCGCTGCGTGGCGGGTGGTTCGACGCACTGCTCGCCGGGATTGCGCTTGGCATGTCGATGCTCCCTCAAGAGTTCCCTATCGTGCTGACCGTGTTCATGGCCATGGGCGCCTGGCGGATCTCCGCCGCGCGCGTGCTGACCCGGCGCGCGGCCGCGATCGAGACCCTCGGTTCGGCGACCGTGTTGTGTACCGACAAAACCGGGACGCTGACAGAAAATCGAATGTCGATTGCGGAGCTTCGACTGAAAGACGGCGCAATTTTCCGACCCGGCGAAGCCGTCGGCGGGACGATGCCCGAAGACTTCCATTGCCTCGTCGAGTTTGGGTTGCTGGCAAGCGCGCGAAACCCGGTCGATCCGATGGAAAAGGCGTTCGACGAGCTGGGCCGCAAACACCTGGCGGAAACGGAACATCTGCACGGGGCCGATTGGCAGCTTGTGCGGGCCTATGGACTTCGTCCCGGATTGCTCGCGATGTCGCACGCCTGGCGTGCGGCCGACAACCGGGCGGAGTTCGTCATCGCCGCCAAGGGGGCACCGGAAGCGATCGTCGATCTCTGCCACCTCGATGCAGGCGACGTTGCGACGTTGACGGTCGCCGTCGAAGCCATGGCGACCGAAGGATTGCGCGTCTTGGGCGTCGCGCGCGCGACGTTCGAGGGTTCAGCGTGGCCCGGTTCGCAGCACGATTTTGCGTTCGAATTTCTCGGGCTGATCGGCCTTGCCGATCCACTTAGGTCCGGCGTGTCGGAAGCAATCAGCGAATGTCGAAGTGCCGGGATAAAGGTGGTGATGATCACCGGAGACTATCCAGCGACGGCCAGAGCGATTGGACTTCAAGCAGGCCTGGACGCCAACGATCTCGTAACGGGCGAAGAACTCGGCAAATTGAGCGATGCGCAGCTCATGCAACGTGTGCGAACAGCGAACATCTTCGCGCGAATCATGCCCGAGCAGAAGCTACGGATCGTCGATACGCTGAAAGCAGATGGCGAGGTCGTCGCGATGACCGGCGACGGAGTCAACGATGCGCCGTCGCTGAAAGCAGCGCACATCGGCATCGCTATGGGCGGGCGCGGCACCGACGTCGCGCGCGAGGCATCGTCGATCGTGCTTCTAGACGACGACTTCGGGTCGATCGTCAAATCGGTCCGGCTGGGGCGGCGAATCTACGACAACCTGCGCAAGGCGATGGGGTTCATCTTCGCGGTGCATGTACCGATCGCCGGCCTCGCGCTGCTGCCGCTGCTGTTCGGCTTCCCGATCGTGCTAGGGCCGATTCACATCGCGTTTCTCGAAATGATCATCGATCCGGTGTGTTCGCTCGTGTTCGAGGCTGAGACCGAGGAAGACGACGTGATGCGGCGACCACCCCGATCCCCAGTTCAACCATTGTTCTCCCGATCTCTGGTCGGTTGGAGTGTTGTGCAGGGGGCACTGGCTTTTGCGCTGCTTGCCGCGATATTCGTCACGGCATCCCTTCGGGGCATGCCCGAAGCCGAAGTGCGTGCCCTGACGTTCTTCTCGTTGGTTCTCACAATTGTCAGTTTGATCTTCGTCAATCGCTCCTTCAGTGCGTCGTTAGTGACGGCACTGTTGCGCCCGAACCGCGCTTTGGTATGGGTGCTGATTAGCGTGTCGACAATCCTGTGTCTAACGCTGCTGTGGCCGCCTGCGAGCGGATTGTTCGGCTTCGGGCCATTGCACCCGGGCGATCTCGCGTTGACGTTCACCGCCGCCGCGGTTGTGCTGGTTTCACTCGAACTCCTGAAACGGTTCTGGCACCAGCGACTGTTGTCGTGATGCGTCTGGCTTGACCGCTGTTCGGGTGCTTCACGCGAATCAACAGACCCGAGCTCTCCTGCGGCCAGCCACCGAGCAAGTGCTGAGTACTTTCCCCGATTCCGGGAACACCCCTGTTAACCTACATTGTGCGAGTCTCTATCGATCAAGCCAGTCGATCATGCGTCTCCATACAAGCCTCGTTGCCGTGCTGACCTCGATGTTGTTCGCTTCGCCGCATTCAGCCGTCGCAGCTGGAAACTGGCAGCCGCTTCCAGAAAGCGCGCCGGCGCCCGCCGACAACCCAACGACCACCGCTCGGGTCGAACTCGGCAAGATGCTGTACTTCGATCCGCGTTTGTCTTCGACCGGTACGATTTCGTGCTTCTCGTGTCACAACGTGATGGAGGGCGGTGATGATCACCGGCCGACGTCCATCGGTGTGCACGGGCACGTCGGCGGTCGCAATGCACCCACGGTCTGGAATGCCGCCTTCCTGTCGAGCCAGTTCTGGGACGGTCGCGCCGCGACGCTTGAAGATCAAGCGAAGGGTCCACCCGCTAACGCAATCGAAATGGGCATGGCGAATCTCGATGCGGTCATCGACCGCATCCGCAAGATTCCAGGCTACAAACCGTACTTCGAGAAGGCATTCGGCGCGGGCAACGTGGTCACGATGGACAACGCGGCCAAGGCCATCGCCGCATACGAGCGGACGCTGATCACGCCCAACAATGCATACGACTTGTACGCGAAGGGCGACACGAAAGCACTGACCGTGCAGCAGGCACGCGGCCTCGCGACGTTCGCAGAGGTCGGTTGCACGACCTGCCACCAGGGCCCGACGTTCAGTGGGCCGGCGCTGCCCGTGGGTACCGGGTTCTTCATGAAGTTCCCCACTTATCCCGACAGCCCGTATGTAGCGAAGTACGATTTTCTCAGCGATACGGGCCGCGCGAGCGTGACGAAGAACGACGCCGATAAGAACGTCTGGCGGGTACCTGGATTGAGAAACCTCACGTACACGGCACCGTATTTCCACAACGGTCAGGTTCACACGATCGACGAGGCCGTGCGGATCATGGCGAGCACGCAGCTCAACAAGACGCTGAGCGCCGCGCAGGTGGCTGACATCGTAGCGTTCCTCGAGGTCCTCTCCGGTCCGTTCCCGACGCAGCAAATGCCGCGGCTACCGCCGACGCCGGGCGACCTGATCGACTGATCCTGACTCAAACAGATCGAACCGCTCGAGCCGACGCCAACTCCGAACCTCCGCAAGCGAGTGTGCTGACTATGCTGTTTGAAGCAATCCAAGCGGAACCAGAGAAGGCCGCGGCTCTAGAAATCCGTCAGGATCTAGCACCTGACTTTCGAAGCGCCGCGGCGAGTTCGCTTCCGATCTTCGTGATTCATTCCGCCCCCGCCAACGGATTGCCTGTGTCGTGGATCGGATCGGCGGAGCGCGCTGCGCGCCGAACGTGTTGTCCACGGAGGTTCGAATGACCACCATGAAAACCTATCCGGTTTGGGACGTGAGCGTCCGGCTGTTCCATTGGGTCAACGTGCTGTGCGTAGTCGGGTTGATCGCAGTGGGTGTTGCGATTCTGAACGACAAAGCACTCGGTGTGACGAACGACGGAAAGATCCTGTTGAAGACGGTGCACGTGTGGATTGGCTACGTGCTCGCCGTCAATCTGCTGTGGCGTCTGGTTTGGGCCTTCATCGGAGGAAGGCACGCACGTTGGCGAGCCATCCTCCCCGGCGGACGCGGCTACACGGCCGATGTCCGCCGCTACGTCGCCGATTTCGTCGGTCGGCGGCCGCGCCAGTACCTTGGGCACAATCCGGTCGGTCGCATCGCAGTGACGCTGCTGCTCTGTGTGTTGCTGGTGCAAACGATCACCGGCTTGATCCTCGCCGGCACAGATCTCTTTTATCCGCCCATTGGCTGGCTGGTCGCCCAATGGGTCGCCGCGCCCGGGATCGATCCTGCAACGCTGGTCCCATACAGCCCGGACACATACGACAAGGCGGCTTACGATGCCATGCGCACCCTACGCGAACCGGTAGTCACTGTGCATTATTATGGTTTTTATGTACTGCTCGCTTTCAGCGTGATCCACGTCGTTGCGGTAGCGCTCACCGAATTGCGCGAAGGCGGCAACCTCCTTTCCGCGATGGTCACGGGCAAGAAGGTCCTAAGCGAAGCTCCTGCGGATCAGGTCGACTCGGATTGAACGGCAGCTACCGCTGAACCAAAGACCCCACAAAATCGTCGCCGGCGTGGCCCGCGAATCCAGCTTTGACCGATAAACACCGGTGACCCGATTGATCTGCAAGAACGGCAGGCCATTTTCTCGACCCCTTGCCAAGGGGCAACGAGGAGCGACTCGTCGCCGCACGCTGAACTCATCCAGTTGACGCTGGGCGCGGGTGCGAGATCCCAAAAAGCCTGATCCCTCGGCCGCCCCTTCGCGTCCCCGTTGTAGGTGTCGGTCATCCAAAGAGGAAGCACGACGGGGGTCAGCTGGAAAGAAAGTCCATCAATCCCGCGCGAGAATTTTCGCCTCGATCAGCTCCGACGATTTGACCTTCGCCCCGCCAGGGTAGCCAAGACCATTGAGAGATATCCCGAAAGAACCACGGTGGCTTCCGAGCGCTCGCATACATCCAGGGTGATGATTGCAAGCTGGTGAGCCGCAACATCGAACTACACACGCCGTTTCGCAAAGGCGCACCTGCGTAACTTGTGCAGAGCTTTCCCAGTGCTTGCGCATCGCTGACGCTTCTTCGCGTCACCTTTGCTGGTCTGTTAGTCAGTACGTCGTTGCTGATCGACATGTCGTCTACGACTGGGCACCGGTCCAGGCCGATTCATGACTTGCTTTTGAGTTAGTGGCCGCGCCCAAAATAGCTGCGGCTACGGCTAATCGCATTCCTGTTCGTTCGCGTAGTAAAACGTAGCCGAACGGTCTACTTAAGGGGCGTTGCCGTCCATTCTTAGGTCGACCCCGGGATGATCAGCAGATGCAGCAGCAGATACTGGAGTTTCTTTGCTCACCCAATACCTGGACGGGCTTTGTTATTGGCGCGATCTTGGCAGGGGTTGTCGGCGTTCAATTTCAGATCCTAGCGCACCGTCCAACGCTAATTCATCAACAGGCAGGCTCTGGAGGAACTCCGTATCGGTATCACTGGGAGATCGTTCGGATACGGCTCGTTTGAAGGGTCGCTTTGGCCTCGTGCGAGACGGCCTTAGGGCAATTCGAATTGGGCTCACGATGCGCCAAGTGGGGCACCGCAGACGTGGTTGAGGTAGATTCAACCGCGATACGGCGCCTCGATGCATCAGCATGTTTCTAGGTCCTTCGGATTTTGCGCTATTTGTGCGCTACGAATCAGAAACCATAGACTTAAGTTGTTGATTTATAAGCTCCGCCCCGGTGGCACAGAGGATAGCGCGGCCCCCTCCTAAGGGGCAGGTCACAGGTTCGAATCCTGTCCGGGGCACCAAATAAATCAATAAGTTAGACCCCTTTCGTAAATCAACAAAATCCACTGGGGGTGCGTTGGGGGTGCAATCGCATGAAGCAGCCGGACTCCACCGAGCGCTTTGGGGCGCCCAGCAGAGGCCGCAGAACTTGCGCCCCCCGCCGTTAACCTTCGGGACGATTCGTCAACCCTACTGATCAAGCCCCAACAAGCTCCACCAATCACGCGCTCCGTGCAGCACGCGCACAACGCTGATGCCGTCGTCGCGCGGCAGATAGAAGATCAGCACGTTCTCGAATTCGCGCACCCGCCACCTGCGAAGTCCCGAGAGCATCGGTTGTCGCGTTGCCACTAACGAACCCTTTCTGGGCGCCTCGGCAAGTTCATTAAATGTGGCTTCAGCGAGTGTCAGAAAGTGATCTGCCATTGTCTCGCCCGCGTGCTCTGCCAAGTAGGCGTAGTGCACGATCAGATCGCGACGCGCGGCGCCGCGTCGGTAGACCTTGGCCATCAACTAGGGCGCCTGCGCACCTTCTTGAACTCTGCGACCGCATCTCGGCGAATTGCCTGCCAATCATCGCGCGTAAGCTCGCGCTCCTCGCCCTGCAGGCCCTCCATCAGCAGCGCCTCGAGCTGCTCTTCCGCCTTGCGTTTCTCGTCCGCGCGGATCAACTCACGCACGTACTCACTCACGCTGCTGTAACGGCCTTGGGCGATCTGCGCGTCAACGAATGCCTTCAAGGGATCGGGCAATGAAATGTTCATCGATTGCATGGACGGCACCTGACTCGAACGTAACTCACAATAGCAAGGAATGGCATGGAATGGCAATAACTGGCAGACTCTGGTATGAGCAACAAGACCAATTGAGGGGAACGTGACGCGTGCGCCGCGATTTCGCCTTGCCAGATTGGACCGTGATCACTTCGTCGTTCACGACGTCGGCCCAAAGCAGCGAGCGCAGCTCGCCCTGCCGAAGTCCCGTGTTCAGCGACAGCAACACCATCGGCTTCAGGTGATCCGCGAACGCCAGATTCGAAAGGTCCTCAAACAGTTCGTAACCGCGTGCTGCCCGCCACTCGTTTCCCGATGCGCGATCCGATCGCAGCTTCGTATCGCGTGCGTCAATAGCATCTCGCAGCGACTTCTCCTCGTCGGCCGTGAGGTAACGGACACGGTTCTCTTGGTCGACCTTGAGGCGAGGCATACCACGCAACACGTGCGTGTCGAGGTGCTTCCTGCGTACAGCGAACGACATCGCCGCTTTCAGCGCTGCAACGTTACGATTCACGGTCGACGGTTTGATGCCCTTCCGGCGCCGCTGCATGCGCCAGTCGTCGACGATCTCCTCGGTGATTTCATCGAGCCCGAGGTTGCCCCACTCATCGCGAAACGGTTTCAGCGTGTCGAGATGCTTCAGCACTCGGATTCATCAACCCTGCCGTTGCGCCTGGCGACGATACGCAATACGTCGTAGTGAAGATCTTTCCGCAGTATCGACCGCACTCTTCTTCCTGAACGACGACGTGGATCTTGCCAGCTCATCGCCGTGTTCCGTTGTTATTGCAAGCGCAAGCGGGGCTGAATCGATACGGCAAGGTTGATCTCGATGGCGCATTCCTCTTCGGCGCCTCACGTCCCCGACTGCTTGATAAGCGGCCTCGGGACTCAAGCTTGCAAAGCCGCAACCGGAATCAACGTTCGATCTTGACGAGGCGCCAACGCGAGTCCGACTTCGCCTTGAGGTAAGCCAACGGGTCAAAGACCAATAACAACTCACGGGCTACTTCCACAAGCACAGAACAGCAATCGCGCGCTGATCGACCCACCCTAGCGCATCGAACGAACTTAGGTGGCAAAGATGCGACCGATTCTGGTGGTCGTGCTTTGGGTAATCAGCGTGAACGCAGTGGCACTGCCCATCGTATCCGGTGACGGCAATGAGACATGTGCAGCCGCGGGCGATGGATGCAACGTGATGACGATTGACCGTCACCCCGCGTGGCAAACGAACAACCCCGGGACATCCGATGCACAGTGGATCTCGTTTGCCGACACAGGCTGGGGTGGCCTTACCGTCGTTCCCAGCAGCACGAGCTCAGCGGCCGCCTCATTCTTCGAGGAGCTAACGTTTACCTCGGCTACAACACTTTCAATGCACGTGTGGGGCGATGACACGGTTCAAGTCTTTTTGAACGGTGTTGCACAGAATCTGCTCAATTTCACGCAGGATGCTGCCTGCGCCGGGGGTTCGATCGGTTGCGAACCTAACGAGTTCGGTGAGTTCGACTGGTTGTTAGATGCGGGCATTTATTCGTTGCGCTTCGACGTCTATCAGGTAGGCGGCGGCCCATTCGGCCTTCTCTATGCGGGCGAGTTCAACTCGGTGTCGGAGTTCACGGCAGTGAGCGTCCCGGAACCAGGATCAGCAGCGTTGATCATCGGCGCTCTCGGCCTGCTCGCCGCTCACAAGAGAACGCGGCGCAGTCTGATCACCGCCGCAGAACAGCTCCGAGGGAGATCGGAGGCGATGCGAAGCTAGGGAGCGCTCGAAGAGCTCGTTTGGGTTTGAGGAGAGTCACCCTGTCTTTCCTCACTCAACGCGGCCGCAAGTCCCAGTCGTCGCGATAGAACGATTCCGCCCGCACGACTAGTTCATCCGGCAGCTGGTACCGCACGACATGGGCGCGCTTGTTGAGATCATCGCGGTACGGTCGTACGCCAATCTCAGCGAGCTTCACTAGCAACGACTCGTAGTCGGAAACACCGAACTGCGGCAACAGCTCGCGATTGTCGTAGTTGCGGCCCCAACGACGGCTTGAACCGTTGCCGGTCGCTCCGATTTCCTTCGGTGGTGATCTGATCAAAGCCTTAGCCCGCCTGCGCCAACAGGTTGTCGACGTACTGTACGGCCTCTGGACTGAATACCGACTTCGAACGCTCGAACCAGAAACGCATGAGCGGTTCAGAGAAGCTCCCGCGGGTCGTCCCATCAAATTGTTGCCGTCATGACGCGTAACGAGATCCGCAGCGAAACGAAACCTCCACGCAAGGTTCGTGCAATCGGAGGTGCATGGTGCGCGGTGGATTGAAAACCCGAGGGGAGTTCCTAGAACACTACTGCGCACCGCCGGTCGCGGGCGCTATTGGGATCGCGTACAGACGCAACGGTCCAAGGGGCACACAAATCTACCGGCGCTTTCGTGCAGAGACGTCGCTCCTCTGCACTTCGACCGCATCCACTCGAGGTGCGTTCCAGGCCGGGTCTCGCCCGGCGTCTTCTTTCACATCCGACGTTGCTGCTCTTGCGGGGTAACGTTTCAGACGTCAGGCACTCTCTAGGAAAGGACTGACACGCGTTCGGCGTCTCCGCCGGCATTCCGCCAAACGTTGCCGCATAAGTGTAGACGGGCTGTGTTGAGGTAGACGTCGGGGACTGAACAAGGACCATTTCATCTAATCGCCTACCTCACGCGCGCACCCCACGCTCAGATGGAGGATTGAAGTGCGCACTATCACACGTCCCGCTGACGCAATACGCAAATCTCTCAACCCATCACACAGCGCGTGGCTCATGGGAGACCGACGGCGCCCGGAAAATCGCGCCACGAGAGACTCGCGGCGCGTACGTGCCGCGGTGCTTCTCGGCTCGTTGCTGGCATTTCTGTTGGTGTCGATGGCTATCGACGTCCTTACTTGAGTCGCGTCAACGCATGTCCAGGAGTTGACGTGATGACCGATGAGCAGATTGAAATCGAGGTTCGCCGCATATTGGCTTTGCCGCACGATGAGCAAGTCGATGTGATCACGGGCATGATCAAGACGCTACCAACGCATCGTCGGGAAAGGATCATTGCCCACATGCGCGAAACTGGCGCAAGACTGCGCGCCCAGGCACTAGCGAAACGCTTCCGACTACGGTGAACAGAGGTCGAACGATGTTCGAAGCGCTGTCACCCGACCGACAAACTCGGGTACGCGCGGATGCGCGCCACTGCCAAAGAGATGTGAGCCCAGAGGCTAGCCCCACCGCGCCCGCTCAGATGGACGGCCGGTTTCGTTGGTGGAAGGGGGACGACCGCTTGACCGGCCAACTCCTTACTGGCGCGCGTCGTTTTCGAACGCTTCGGCGATGTCCAACCCATGTGCACCCTCGCCGCGACGAATCGCAATCGCGAGGCTGGAACACTTGGTTTCAGCCCCCCCTGCAGTGATTGGAGAGGAGAGGTAGAGATAGAGGAAAAGAGAAAGAAGAGGAGAGATAAGGAGTAAGAGTAAGAGAGAGAAGAAGAGGAAAGTGTGGTAAGAGTTGTGAGAGAGAAGGGAGATAAGAGGAAGAGATGGGTAGGAATGGGGAGCGAGGTGTGAGGCTATGAGGTGAGAGTGGGAGGTGTGAGGAAGAAAGGAAGAAGAGGAGATGGGGGTGGAAGAGAAAAAGGGAGGTATAGTGGGAGGAGAAGGTGGTGATGGATGAGAGAGAGTGGTGAAAGGGGATGGGTAGAGAAGAATGGGTTGGTGATGAGAGGGGAGGAAGAAAGTGGAGAAGAGAGTAAGGGGAGTGGGAAGGGGGTTGTGATGGTGAGGGATGAAGGGGGGGAAAGAGGGATGAGAGGGGGAAGAGGAAATGAGGGTGGGGTGGAAGATGAAGTGTGGTTGGAGAGGAGAAGAGAGGGGTGAGAGGGGGAGGTGGTGAAAAGAAAGGGAGGAAGTGGAGGGAAGAAGGGGGAGGGAGAAAAGGGGAGAAGGGAGGGGGAGGGATGGAGAGGAGAAGAAGGAGAGAAAAAGAAGGGAGGAAAAGAGAGAAAAAAAGAAGAAAAGAAAGAAAAGGACGTTAGGCAACGACGTGACTCGATCTGACGTCGACCAGAGTTCGGCGTATGAACGCGGGCGTTCTCTTTTCAGCCAAGCCGTCAACATCGGTGCGATTGCTTTGGCTCAGGATCAGCGATCTGGGAAATCTTGGTTGGGTATAGGCGGCACACTCTATGTCGAGGATTCGACACACCGACCTAGCGCTCGCGCAACGAGCGGCTGTGGGCTGGATAGGCACGAGAATTGCTCTGACCGCAGTTGTTTTGGATGAGATGGCAGAAGCGTGAACTACCCAACTTCAGGGGCTGAAGAAAATGCGCTACTACATAGGTGAGCATGACGGCATCGAGCACCCTTTTGACCACAACACATATCGCGCATATTTCTATTGGCGCGACGGCAACATCCCCCGCGTTCAGTCATTCTCGGTCGAGCAGTTGAAGGGACACATCGCGGATTGCAAAGCGAACCGAGTGTCGACCCACAAATACGAACTGGCGCTCGCGCGTTTACAGCGCATGAACGATTCAACGTCTAGCTTGACGCTTTAGAGCGTCGCTGTAGGGTTTGCGCCCATTTGTAGGATTTGCACAAAGCCACTTTGCAAGCAGAGAGATCAGCCGAATGGGTTGGATTGGAGTGATTGTGGTATTGGCATCATTTGCTCTTGCACGACTTACAGCGATGCAGAACAGTACGCCCGCCAACATGTCCAACATGTAGACCTACTGAGCTGGTATCGGTTATGGGATCGTGAGCAGCCAGAGCCACCGCCGGTTACAGCGACCGAACTGAAGCTTATGCTCGAAAAATACCGGAGAAGTCGCCGTAACAGCCATGGCAGTAGCCTGCCCGAGACGCAGCCGGTAAGTCTTGAACTCAAAGCGGGCCAATCCAGGTCCGCAGCGGCTGGTTAGCGCACTACAGCGGAGCCTTTTCACTACCGATAATCAATTCGCGCGACGCGACGGGTACCGTCACCCTGTGCGCGAAGCGTAGGAAATATCTGGCGTTCGATCGAGCGGCACAACCCGTATGCGCAGCTTGAGCACTGAGAGAAAGTGCATGCAACGGCACACAATCGATGCTGGTTGCGATCCGACCTATGAATCCCCGCATGAACGAAAGCGACACTGCACAGCAACGGCATCATCGCAACATTGCCACTCCCGTCGCACTAATGGCCGGGATCGTGCTGGGCGTAATCGCGGCCCGAAAGCTGCTGCATTCGCACGAGTATGACGTCACCCCGCCCAAAGCCGTAGGTAGTGCGGTGCGCCATCGGTCTGGGCTTCAACCCGACCGATTGCCGAATCTTGACGCGCAAATGCGCTACTACATCGGCGAACACGACGGGATAAAACATCCGTTCGATCGCAATACCTATCGCGCGTACTTCTACTGGCGGGAATTGGGGGTCCCGCACATTCAGTCCTTCTCGGTTGAACAATTGGAGGAACTCATCGCAGAGCGCAAAACCAGAGGAATATCGACAGAGAAAATTGAGCTCGCGATGGCTCACTTGCAGCGGATGAACAATGTCACGCCGCGTATAGGTTCCCAAACCAGCTGGTAGTTGCGAAACACCTGATGATCACGCTTCGTTGTTCTACGGGATAAACCGCGCGCGTCGCGCTTTCACTGACTGTTGGCGCGGCCAGACCCGGGTCGTTGTGTGTTTCGACGACGTCTGCCCATTGCAGCGACAACAGCTCGCCTTGGTGCATGCCTTTGAGCAAGGTTTAGAACGGCCTCAGGAAGTAGTAGTCACCGGCATAGTTGTCGCGGTCGAACCTGTGGTACGTGCGACATCCCCTCACGGTCTTCTCGCCCCCTCGAGAGCCTATCCGTCGACACAGCCGATCGTATGAGGCATCAGCGACTCGTCAGGGAAGTCTGCCTGCCAGCGCATTTTGCACTCGGCGATCGCATCGGCTTCTGATGAAGCCTCGATGATGTATTCCGCCAGAATGTTCTCAGGGTCTTCATCGAGAACGAACCGGACTCTGAACGGCTTCACGGAGAATCCTGCAAAATCACTGAAGATTAGCCAGGCCTCGCGGGAACATCTGTGACCCCTGCCCAGAGTTGGAAACGTCGTGAGAGCCACCTCATGATCCCGTGCGCTCACTATCGAGGTTCGGCGCCAGTTCCGAATCGTCGCGATAGAACGCCTCGGCGCGCACCACCAGGTCGTCCGGCAACTTGTGCCAGTCGACATAGACTCTCTTGTTGAGATCGTCGCAGTACGGCCGCACGCCAATCTCAGCGAGCTTCACCAGTAGAGATTCATAGTCGGAAACGCCGAACAGCGGGAACAACTCTCGATTGTCGTAGTTGCGACCCCAGTGCCGGCTCGACCCTTTGCTACTCCTGCCAATTCCCTCCGGCGGCGATCGGATGTACATGGTCGACGCTCCTCACAACGGTCGCTGCAAAAACGCGCGCGGCACGGTGCTTGCTACCGGCGAGTTTCAGCATAGAGCGGTTCATCCGAATGGTGCGACTTGCAACGTTCAACGTGAACGGAATCAACGCGAGATTGCCGGCGCTGTTGCGGTATCTGGCCGATGAGGCGCCCGACATTGTTTGTCTTCAGGAACTCAAAGCTGTCGACGAGAACTTTCCAGTCGGTGCGTTGGAAGCCGCGGGCTACGGCGCTGTCTGGCACGGACAGAAAAGCTGGAATGGAGTTGCCATACTGGCTCGGGACGACAATCCTAATGAGAGATGCCGCGGACTTCCCGGCGATGCAGACGACGTTCACAGTCGATATATCGAGGCGACCGTGTGCGGCTTGGTCGTAGGCTGTTTGTATCTACCCAACGGCAATCCGGTACCCGGTCCAAAGTTCGAATACAAACTTCGTTGGCTCGAACGCCTGACGATGCACGCGCAACGGCTTCTCGACGAAGGTTCACCGACGGTTCTTGCGGGCGATTACAACGTTATTCCGACGGAACTGGATGTATATGCACCAGAACGGTGGGTCGATGATGCCCTGTTTCGTCCGGAGGTACGCGAGGCATACCACTCGCTATTGCGACAAGGATGGATGGATGCATTGCGTTACATGCATCCCGAACAGCACATCTTTACGTTCTGGAAGTACTTTCGGAATGCATTCGTTCGCGATGCTGGACTACGCATCGATCATGTGTTGCTCAGCCCCGCGATCGCGAAGCGTTTGATCAGCGCCACCGTATTGCGAGATGTACGCGGACGGGAGAAGGCGAGCGACCACGCGCCAGTCTGGATCGAAATCGGGTCGCCTTGAATGGGCTGCATGGCGAATCTCAACCGATTGCATCGCAATTCCTCATCCGGTGTCATCGGCTCATCTATTCGCCCGAAGCTGTTCGAGGCCATCGTGGTGCGCGAGTTCCCACAGTGCGCGGCCGAGGCCAGAATAGTGGCGTGGCGATGGCTGGCACCGCGGAGCCCGGACCATCGCGCCGATGCGGCTGCCGATCGCAGCGGCGTGGTTGAAGAACTGACGATTCGTCGAGGCGTCAGTTCAGCCACTCTTCCGCGATGCGGAACAGCTCGGGCGCCACTCTTCTCGCCTCCGAGTCCGCTTCGTCCCGCGATATGGGTTTGGGATATCCACGCGAGACGCTGATGTCTCCGAGGCTGATCCTGAACACCCATTGATTGCCGTCGTCGTACGCACCGTCTTCCAGGAACGTCCACTGAATCTCTACGCCCCGGTGCCCGAACTCCCCTCGCATTACCCCATCCTCCCGATCATCCGAGCTTTTTCTTGATGTGCGAATCGCCTGAGCCATGACCGACTCCTATGCAATCGGCCGGCCAATTGCGCGACGAACGGTCCGCGACGTAGTCCAAGGCCTACGCCGATTCGCGCCGCTCACCCTTGATCGGAGCCCTGGTAAGGCTTACGAGCCATTGCAGGAATTACACCTCTGCTTTTCCATTTCCTGCACTCGCCTCGACCGTTTGCGCAGTAGGTTGGGAGAAGGCCGAAAGACGACGATCATGGACGCATGAGTGATCTGCAGTTCAACACCTTTCTGGTATTCCCGGTTGCATTGCCGCCACAAAGAAAGCAGCACTACCTGTTCGTACTGAGCCACATGCGCAGCTACTCGAGCCTGCTCGCCCACGTGCTGGGAAATTCCCCGGAAATCGACGGTTACGGTGAGACGCGTACCTTGTATCGGCACAAGTTCGACTTGTGGCGTTTACGTCAACGCGTGCGCCGTTCGAACGACGCGAGCCTTCGAGGTCGATGGCTTCTGGACAAGATTCTGCAAAACTACATCATGCCGCCGGACCGACTGATCGCAAAAGAGCGCGTGCGCGCAATCATTCTCCTGCGCAATCCAGAGAGCACAATACGCAGCATCGTCACCATGTTGAGCACACACTCGCGCGCGTCTCGCCTTCCCAAACCAACTCCGGAGTGGGCTTGCGAATACTACGTGTCGCGTCTTCACCGCCTGCGCATCGACGGCGAGCGCTTGCGAGAACGCGCAATCTACTTCGACGCCGAAGCGCTGATCGACAGACCTGGTCAGATCCTCGCGGCTCTAAGTAATTGGTTGGGCCTGGAGGCGCCTTTGACGTCGGACTATCGAGTGTCGCTGCGCACAGGCGAACTCGGTTTCGGAGACCCTTCCGAGAACATTCAGTCGGGGCGCATTCTCGATGCGTCCGCCTCCACCATCTCGACCGACGTCCACGTCTCGAAACCGACTCTGCTAGAAGCCGAAGCTGCCTATCAGAGGTGTCGGGACTCGCTCATCCGGCATTGCCAGGTGGCGGACGAGGGACTCTGGCGGCAGGAAGTGAACTGGCTGGAACTCATCGCGTAGAACTCGATCAGTCAAGATTTCGCCGAGCCACTGGTGTCACCTCCAGATCGCGAAACACGGCACAGCAGGGCTACCCCCTTCGGGGCACTCTTCGTCCACGCGAATGTGGATCGATCGAGCAATGGCAATCTCAGAGTGGTATCAGATCAACGACGTTCCGGTTGGAACCGAACGGCGCGCCAGCGGCAAATGGCGCGTCGAATACAACGACATGATGACGCGTATTCGCGTATCGACGAACCAGAAAGCCTATTCAGACTGGGTGCATTCGGGACTCGACATCGAAGCGTACCGCGAGATCGCCGAACACATCATTGCGGAACTCAATCGCAAACCTCACTGACTGCGCGCCTGCGTCTTTTCGTTGGGATCTGAATGCTTCCGGCGATCAGCCCAGAAACGACACGATCAACGATACGAGAAGCGATACCAGCACTTGCCCATGGGTGAGCGGCTCACCGACCTGACTCTCGATCACCGCGTTTCGATCTGCAACGGTTTGCATGATCGCGATACCTCGAAATGGAACACGATTCCATTCAGCGCCGAAGTCGCTCTCGAAGGCAGCGGAGCGCCTCCGCAACACCGGTAGGAACGCGGGCCGCAAAACGTAAGGAGTTCCTTACATCAGTCGGTTCCTCCGAGAACCTACAGCGGTCGTCCGCTTTCTCTCCATGGATGCTGCGTAGCGTGTGTCGGGTGCGCCTGATTTCAGGTGAAAACGTTGGAAACGGTCGAAAAGTTCCTCACAGACTCACTGCAGCTCTGGCGACTGCATGGGAGAAGCTTGCACGCAGGCCATGTCGTAATCGTTGGCCGAGGACATATGAAGTATCCGATCGTGATGTTCCTGCTGTTGATCTGCGATGTCGCTTACGCGCGTGCTCCGCATCCAGCCGACGACGCGATGGATCGCGATCTTGCCGAACAGCCGTTTCTGCGCGAATACGGCATGGGTGTGCTCCGCATGCCGATGGACGGCGGGAAAATCTACGGCTGGAAACTCAACGAATCCGTAACGTTCGGTCGCTTCAAGGGTGAGAGCGACGAGTTCGGATTCAGCTTCGAAGTGGATTCGCGCCAGCGCGTCGAAGTGACTACCGATGGCGTACGTTGGCGCAAAGCAATCGGCGGCGGATCTCGCTGATCGTTCGTGTGCGGGGCAATGTCGCGCCCACTCCTGGCCTAGGCCGGAACCGCTCCGTTAGAGTGGCGGTCCGCTCAACGTCGTGCACATGAGTACCAATCTCGGCCTGATTCTCGCGTCGATCCTCCTGGTTCTGCTGAACGGTTTCTTCGTAGCGGCTGAGTTCGCCATCGTGAAATTGCGGCGGACGCGCGCCGATGCGCTCGAGA
Source organism: uncultured Gammaproteobacteria bacterium (assembly GCA_963780795.1). Taxonomy (GTDB): domain Bacteria; phylum Pseudomonadota; class Gammaproteobacteria; order Pseudomonadales; family Azotimanducaceae; genus DATJGR01. Next base: position 262,511 of record CAWADH010000001.1, read on the forward strand.
CCATCTCAGGCTGGCGCGGCGCCGTGCTCGCGCGCGTGCATCGCAACCTGGATGCATACCTGTCGGCGTGCCAGCTCGGCATTACGCTCGCATCGCTCGGCCTCGGTTGGATCGGCGAGCCTGCATTCGCGGGTGTGCTCGAACCCGTGTTCGCTCGGCTCGGCATCGACAATCCGCAGACCGTCTCGACGATCTCGTTCCTGATCGCTTTCATGACGTTGTCGTATCTGCACATCGTGGTGGGCGAGCTGGCACCGAAGTCGTTGGCCATTCGCAAATCGGAAAGCGTCTCTCTATGGACCGCCATTCCGCTGTATATCTTCTACTGGTGCATGTTCCCGGTGATCTGGAGTTTGAACCACAGCGCGTTCTGGGTGTTGCGCCAGTTCAATCTCGATCTCACGAGCGACACCGAAAACGACTACACGATCGACGAGATCAAACTGATTCTCCGGGCATCGCTGGTCGACTCGAAGTTCGCCGGCGCCGACTGGCGCGCGCTGGCGCAAGCGTTGGGATTCGGTGACGCCGAAGTGGCCGACGTGATGCGTCCAATGAGCGAAGCGATCGTGCTGTCGAGGGCCGAGCCGATCGACGAGAACATGGCGAGAGTCGAAACGCACAAGTTCTCCCGCTACCCGTACGTCGATGCCGACGGTAACGTCATCGGCATCGTCCACTTGAAGGATCTGCTGCTGCCGCAACGCGAACTTCCACACGATGCGCTCGAGAAAGCCGCCAAGCCCGCCCTCCTCGTCGCACCGGACCTTCCTGCATCGATCCTGCTCCAGCGATTCCGGCTCGAAGGGCACCATATGGCGATCGTTGGCTCGTCCACTCAGCGCGCGTCGGGCTTCCTCACGTTCGACGATCTGCTAAGCGCATTGATGGGCGGCATCCGCGACGAGTTCCGAAGTTCGAAAACCGACTGGACCCGGCTGGAAGACGGTTCGCTGATCTCTCGCGGCTCGCTGCCGATCTTCACGCTCGAACAGACGCTGGCGATCGACATCGAAGCCAACGGCGCGCGCACCGTCAGCGGACTGATCCTCCAGAAACTCGAGATGCTGCCGCGGGCCGGACAGCGCATCGAGTTCGACAACTTCGATGTAGTGGTGGAGAGGATGGACGGCGCCCGCATCGAGCAGCTTCGCATTTCGCCGGCCGATCGGACGGATCAGGACGACTTCAAGGACTGACCCACGATCGCGGTTGCAAACCGCACGTCGCGTGAAGGATCCTCCGCGTCTTTCCATTTTCAGAGACGCGCCATGCCCGACATCATCCTGCACCACTACGACGTTTCGCCTTTCTCGGAAAAAGTGCGTCTGCTGTTCGGCTTGAAGAACCTCGCGTGGCAGTCGGTGATACAGCCGGTGATCATGCCGAAACCAGATCTGGTCCCGCTGACGGGCGGCTATCGCCGCATTCCGGTCATGCAGATCGGCGCCGACGTCTTCTGCGACAGCCAGGTCATCCTCTCCGAGATTGAACGGCGTGTGCCGGAACCAAAAGCGCTGCTCGGCCCGAGCTTCGCCATCAACCTGTGGGCGGACCGGTTGTTCTTTCAAACGACGATTCCAGTGTTGTTCGGTCAGATGCGCGAGGGCCAACTCGATCAGGCGTTCATCGACGACCGCACCAAGCTCTCGGGGCAGCCGTTCAACCTGCAAGCGATGAAGGCTGCATCCGGCATGATGAAAGGACCGTGGCGCGCTCAAGCGGCGTGGATCGAGCAGGCGCTTGCAACCAGCGGTGGCGACTTTCTGTTCGGCGAATCGCCGAGCATCGGCGACTTCTCCGCGTACATGAATTTCTGGTTCCTGGGCGGTTCGCAACCCGGCACGGTCGACGAATTGACGCGCGGCCTGGACCGGGTAACCGCGTGGCGTAAACGCATCGCCGCGATCGGCCACGGCAAGCGCACGAACGTCACCCCGGCCGACGCCATCGCCGTGGCGAAAGCGAGCGAGCCGTCAATTACCGTGCCGCACGATCCGAACGATCCCTCGGGCATTTCACCTGGCGACGCAGCCGTCGTAATGGCGGACGACTACGGCCGTGAGCCGTTGAAAGGCAAGCTCGTTGCCGCGAATCAGGATCGGGTGATCATCGAGCGGATCGATCCGGCGCTCGGCCGGATGCATCTGCACGTGCCGCGGATGGGCTTTCTGCTAACGAGGGACTGATGGTGCGCGGCCGTCGACTGCTCACCGATAGAGCGGCGACGAGTCCTTCATGAATCGCAACATCATGCGCTGTGTCGCGACCAGACGCCCCTCGGCGTCGTGGGCGGCCGAGTCGAACCACAGCGATTCCGTCTTCGGACTTTCGCTCACCGTCACGACTCTGGCGCCGACCGAATACGTCTGCTCCTGAAGAAACGGACCGTTGTGGTGCGCCACCTCGATGGCACCGAACAAGCCGACACCGCCGGTTCTGCCGATGACGGCATTGAGACCGCGCATCGGAGCGCCCCACAACACTTCCACCACCAGCGACGGCGGCGCGATCGGGCCGCCCCAAGGCGATGGACCCGAGTACCACGGCAAAGGTGCGCTGACGAGATTTGCGTCCAGGCGCTGCCTGAACAGCTGCGTATCGGCGGCAACACGGTATTCGCCCAATGATTGCCCCACGCGCAGCGGCTTCAGGATACGCAGCGTCTCGGGCTTCACGGCGCGTAGATCGCGCGTCTTCAGCGCTGAGTTGCTGTGGTCGTACAGCGACGCGGTGCCCGCCGAAATCTGAATGCCGTTGTCTGCCCACATTGACAGCGGGATCTGGTTCAGCTGCGTTCCAGGAAGTTCTTCGGCCGCGGCCGTGACCGTTTCGCCGTCGACGGTCGCATTCAGGAAGTACAGCGACAGCGCGCCCCGCTCGAACCACCTCGGCCCATAGATGTCGACGAGCAGCGCAGCGTATTGATCCATGTGGATGCTTCCTGCGACGGTGCCGCCGCGAAATCCGAGCTTCGCTGCGGTGGCGTCGTCGTGGATGCTGCCTTCGCCGGCACCCGCGGACCAGTTGCGCGCCGTCCAGACATTCGATGCTGCCGCCATTCTGCTCATCATTGCCTCCCCTCGTAAGACCGTTCTCGCTACCATCACGATCATTTCACGGACATCGACGCTCAGCATGCAGGATCACCCGCCGGAAAACGAATATCCCACTCTGGAACGCATTCGATCGACTGCTACAGCGATTGCGCCGTTCATCAACATGACACCGGTGCAGCGCTGGCGCGAGCGGGAACTCGAGGCGCTGGTGGGCGCCGACACCGAAGTGACTCTGAAGCTCGAGCTGTTCCAGCGATCGGGTTCGTTCAAGGTGCGCGGCGTCATCTCTAACATGCTGGCACTGTCGCGCGATGCGCTCGCACGAGGCGTAACCGCCGTGAGTGCCGGGAACCATGCCATCGCAGTGGCATACGGCGCGCACGCGCTCGGCACATCCGCCAAAGTGGTCATGCTGCGCACCGCGAACCCGGCGCGCGTCGCGGCCGCCGAGGCTTACGGCGCAGAGGTCTTGATCGCCCCTGATGGACCCACTGGTTTCGAAATGGTCGAACGAATCGCCGCGGAAGAGCGCCGCGCCTTCGTGCATCCGTTTGAGGGACCGTTGACCGCACTCGGCAGCGCGACGCTCGGGTTGGAGCTGGCCGAATCCGTGCCGAACCTCGACGCGGTGGTGGTCGGTGTCGGGGGCGGTGGTCTCGCGGGGGGCGCTTCCGCCGCGATCAAACTGCTGCAGCCGCAATGCAGGATTTACGGCGTGGAACCGGTTGGCGCCGACAGCATGCACCGCAGTTTCGCGGCCGGCTCGCCGCAACGGTTGGAGTCGATCGACACGATCGCCGACAGTCTCGCGCCGCCGATGTCGCTGCCGTACAGCTTCGCGCTCTGCCGCGCCAACCTCGATCAACTCGTGAAGGTGAGCGATCGGCAGATTCGCGATGCGATGGGCGTGTTGTTCCGCGAAATGAAACTCGCAGTCGAACCCGGCGGCGCCGCCGCCACGGCCGCTCTGCTCGGTCCTCTCGCGGCCGAACTGCGCGGCAAGCGCGTCGGCGTCATCGTGTGCGGATCGAATATCGACCTTGCGACGTTCAACGCGCTGGTGCCGGCGGCCGACGCTCGATGAGCGCACCGTTCGGCCACACGCGGCGTATCGGCCGCGTGTACCCGGCTTCGCCGGCGACGCGCGATGCTCGTCCGCCGATACGGACTTCCTCGTCGTTGCGAAAAATCCGATCGAGACGTCGCTGCTCTGCGTCAGCAGGCGTTCACCCGCTGCGGCGAAATCGGGAACCGCGCTAGTCGACCCAGTTCATCGCGACCCCACGCCCGTCACAACCGTCCCCAGGCGCGCAGCGTGACCAGAGCGTCCACGGTCCAGTTGCCGCGCCACTCGATCCGCGCGGCGTCGCTCGGCGGTTCGAAGCGGATCGGCCAACCGCCGTCTTCGCTCTGAGCTGAACCGAGATCGTCAAGATGCCGTTCGAGCAACGCGTCGTCGAAGGCGGTACGCGCGGCGCTGTCCGGTGTGGGCACGAAGTGCAGCGGCGTCAGGCCGTATCGCTCGACCGGCGTTTCGATGACGAAGAACTCCGCGCGGTCGAGCATCTTTCGCAGTCGCGTCAGCGCGCGATTGCGGGCTCCTCCATCAAGCAGAATCCCGGCCGCCGAGAACACATACCTCAGGTGATGCGCTTCGTCGATATCGGCCGACTCCACATGCCTCAAGCACGCGATCCGCGCCTTCTCGAACCACGGGTGCTTCGCGCCATGCCACGCCAACGACGCAACGATGCCGCAGGTACGATCGAGCGACGGTTGCGCACCGAATCCGGCTTGCCAATGCGCGGCCGCAGGATATTCCAACGCGTCTGTGACAAACGCCGGAAGCGCCGTATCTGCGCCTGCGACGCCGGCCAAATAGTCACAGCATGCATCGGCGATGTCCGGCCGACGGATACCGGCCTGCTTCAGCATCAGCAGCGCTGTTTCGGTGGGCAGCGGCTGGCTCGACGGCGTACGCAGGTCGGGCTCCAACGCGTGCCCGAAGCCGCCGTCGCGATTCCGATACGCAACGAGCGCGGCCACCAGCGCGTCGCCGTCGCCCGACTCCAATACGGTTTCGAACAACGCACGGTCGACGCGTCGCGCATTCTCGTAGACGAACGCCCGACCACACGCTAAAGGCGTTTCCCCTTCACGGCGAACGAGCCGTTCCGGCGCGTGGTACAACTCCACCTGATTGCCGTCCGGGTCGTGGAAATACACCGAGCGGTGATCGCCGTGATCCAGCAGCTTGCAGGCGATGTCGTTCTGCTCGAGACGCTCGCGCACGCGATTCAATCCGGACTCACCGCCCGCCACCACGAACGCGATGTGGTGCAGACCCGGCAGCGCGGAGTTTGCCGGCGGCGCGTGTTGCCCCACCGCCTGCACCAGCAGCTGGTCGTCGTTCCCTACGCGGAAGATCACTTCGTCGTCGACGGGGTAACGGTGCGCCACCGCGAACCCGAGCAGCGATCCATAGAAGGACTCGGCTACCGAAAGATCGCGGACCCTGATCGCCGCGTGACCAAAACGTTCGATTTGCATTGCAATGGCTCCCGTTCGAGTTGGCGCTCATACTCGCCCGTAAACACGCCATCCTCTGTCATGTATTGAACTGTGCGCGCCGATCGCCTCATTTCATTGCTGCTGTTGCTGCAGAACCACGGTCCTACCACCGTCGCGACGCTCGCCCAGCGGCTGGAGGTTTCGAAGCGGACCGTATTGCGCGATGTCGACGCGCTGTCCGGTCTCGGCATTCCGGTGTATTCCGACCGCGGCCGAATGGGCGGAATTCGTCTGATGTCCGGTTATGCGACGCATCTGAATGCGCTATCGCCGCTCGAAGCCGAGGCAATGGCGCTGGTCAGCGCGCCGTCGATGGTCGGCGGTCTCGGTCTCGAGAAACCGCTCGCTTCTGCGCTGCAGAAAATCACCGCTGCGGTGCCGGCGGTGCATCAACTGCGCGCGCAACACGCACGCAATCGGCTGCTGTTTGACACCACGCAGTGGTTCGCCACAGCGGCCGCCCCGCTCGTGCTGGACCGGCTGCGCACCGCCGTCTGGAACAATCAGATCTGCCGCCTCGACTACGAACGCGCCGACGGCGTCGCGAAGACCTACCGTGCAAAGCCGTACGCGTTGGTCGCCAAAGTCGACGTCTGGTACCTCGTCGCCGATACGGCCAGCGGCATGCGCGTGTTCCGCGTCGCGCGTATTCAACACGCCGACATCACGCTCGAAACGTTCACGCGCAATCGCGAGTTCGATCTGCACCGGTTCTGGGAGGCATGGCGCAAACGCTTCGAAGCGGATCCCGGCAATCGTTACCTGGTCGAGCTGTGGATCACACCGAATGGCAAGCGCCTGCTGCTGGAGCGGTTCGGCGGCTGGCACGAGGCGGCGCTGGCGACCGTCGACGATGGTGCGGCGCGCAGCCGGGTCACGCTCGATCTGGAGCGCGATCACATCGCGGTGAATACGCTGCTGCAACTCGGCCGCGAGGCAACGCTCATCAAGCCTAAGCGTTTGAGAACGAAGCTGACACGACTTGCGCGCGAAGTGCTGGATGCCTGCGCCGCCACCGAGTGACGTCGTTGGTGCTAATTCGGCTCGAAATGGGACTCGATGCCACGCCAGCAATCGATGTAGTCTATCTGCAGCGCCGGGGTTTCCAGCGCGTACCGCGTCGGCGCGATGACGTACCTCGACTCGAACATGATCGCCAGCACGTTGTCGTGCCGCTCCGGTATCAGCTGTGCCGAGCTCGCGCGCTCGAACACCGCCGCTTCCGGTCCGTGCGGCGCCATCGAGTTGTGCAGGCTCGCACCGCCGGGCACGAAACCCACCGGCTTCGCGTCGTACACCCCGCGAACCAGTCCCATGAATTCACTCATCACGTTGCGGTGGTACCACGGCGGCCGGAACGTGTTTTCTGCGACTGCCCAGCGCGGCGGAAAGATCACGAAGTCGATGTTGGCGACACCCGGAGTGGCCGAGGCCGACGTCAGCACGGTGAATATCGACGGGTCCGGATGATCGTAGCTGACCGAGTTGATCACGTTGAATCGGGCCAGATCGTATCGGTACGGCGCGGAGTTGCCGATCCATGCCACGACGTCGAGCGGCGAATGATCGAGCCGCGAGGTGAAGAACTCTCCGCAGAATTTCGTGACCAGTTCGAATGAGCCGTCGCGGTCTTCGTACACAGCCGCCGGATACTCGAAGTCGCGATCGTTCGCGAATCCGTTCGCACCGACCGGCCCGCGCTCCGGTAGTTCGAACGGCGTGCCGTAGTTCTCGCAGACGTAGCCTTTCGCCGAACCGTCGTCGAGCGACACGCTGAACGCAAGGCCGCGCGGAACGACCGCGATTTCACCAGGCGAAACGCGCAGCAATCCGCATTCGGTACTCAGCGTCAAGCCTCCGCTCTGCGGCACGAGCAGCAACTCGCCGTCGGAGCAACTGAAGAATCGATCGCTCATCGAGCGGTTCGCGGCGTACAAATGCACCGCCATGCCGACTTGCGCCTTGACGTCGCCGTTTGCGGCAAACGTCACCAGGCCGTCGATGAAGTCGGTCGGTTCGATCGGCATCGACAGCGGATCCCAGCGCAACTGATCCGGCGGCGTAACCACTTCGGTGATCGGCGCGCTGCGCACCAGCCGCGCCACCTTTGGAGCGTGCTTGAACGCGCCGCGCGTAACCGATGGTCGGATGCGGTAGAACCACGTGCGCCGGTTGGCGGCGCGGGGTGCCGTGAAAGCGGTGCTGCTGAATTGCTCGGCGTACAGGCCGCGGGCGACGCGCTGCGGACTGAACCGGCCTTGCGGCAACGTTCCTGGAATTGCCTCGCTCTGATGTTCGTTGCCGAATCCGGTCAGATACCGTTCCGCCATGAGTTACTCCGAATGCGAACCTTCAATCCGCTTTGAGCACGCCGCGCGCGATCTGGTCGCGTTCGATCGATTCGAACAGCGCGCGGAAGTTGCCCTCGCCGAATCCTTCGTTGCCTTTGCGTTGGATGATCTCGAAGAAAATCGGTCCGATGACGTTGCGCGTGAAGATCTGCAGCAGCACACCGAGACCACGCGCCGGGGCGCCGTCGATCAGGATGCGGCGCCGGCGCAGTTCCTCGACGGACTCCTGATGCCCGGGCACGCGGGCGTCGACGTCGTCGTAATACGCGTCGGGCGTGTCCTGGAGTGCAACGCCTGCAGCCTGCAGCAGATCCACCGTGCGATAGATGTCGTTCGAACCGAGCGCGATGTGCTGAATACCCTCGCCCTTGTAGTCGCGCAGGAATTCCTCGACCTGACTCGCATCGTCCTGGCTCTCGTTCAACGGAATCCGGATCTTGCCGCATGGACTCGCCATCGCTTTCGACACGAGGCCCGTCACTTTGCCTTCGATGTCGAAGTATCGAATCTCGCGGAATCCGAACAGGCGTTCGTAGAAGCCAGCCCAAGTGGCCATGTTGCCGCGGTGCACGTTGTGCGTCAGATGATCGATATAGGTCAGCCCTGTATCGCTCACGCGGAGTCGGTCCTGCCAACCCGGTTCGAAGACGAAATCGATGTCGTAGATCGTGTTGTCGCCATAGCGGTCGACCAGATACAACCGGCTGCCGCCGATGCCTTCGATTGCCGGAATGTTCAGCTCCATCGGACCGGGATCGCTCGGACAGACCGTGGCGCCTTCGCGCACTGCGTGCGCGAGCGCTTCACGGGCGTCGGCCACGCGAAACGCCATCGCGCATGCGCACGGCCCATGCTGCTTCGCGAACTGCTGCGCAAAGCTGTCGGGTTCGGCATTGATGATGAAGTTGATGTCGCCCTGCTTGTGCAGCGTGACGTTCTTCGAGCGATGCCGGGCGATCGTGGGAAACCCCATGCGCCCGAACAGCGAACGCAGCAGTTGCGGATCGGGCGCGGCGTACTCGACGAATTCGAATCCGTCTGTGCCCATCGGATTGTCTGGCGGCGTGCTTATGGGCTGTGCTCGAAGCCACGAGGGTAGCCCATCGTACCACCGCCTCGTGCGGACGAACGTCTAGCGGACGAGCTTCGCGAGCGCTTCGTAGTCGCCGTCGAAATGATGCGCGCCGGGCAGCGCCTTCAGCGTCAGCGTCGACTTGTTCGCGTCGAGTTGCGTGCACAACGAGCGCTCCGCTTCGTCGCTGCCGTAGATGCAGGTCATTCGCACCCCGTCGGGCAGCGCAGAGACCTCGGGCGCAATCGGCTGCGCGCCCTTTGGAATGTGCTGCAACCAGCCGCCCAGGTGGAACTCGAAGTCGGTCGCGCGCTCCGGCGCCATCAACACGATCGAGCGCACGCGCTGCTGTTCCGCGATCGGCAATCGATTGACGATGGCAGGCAACACGTCGGCACCCATCGAATAACCTGCGAGCACCACCTGGTCCTTGTGCCACGCCTTCGCGAAGTAGCGGATGATCGTGGCGAGGTCGCCAGCCGCGTGCTCGGGCGTCTTGGCGCTCCAGAAATACTTCAGCATGTTCCAGCCGACCACCGGAAAACCGGTCTCGTTCAGTTCGTTGGTCACTTTCTCCGTCAGTGTCGACCAACCGCCGTCGCCGGAGAGCAGGACGACAAACGTGTTGCCGTTCGACTCGATCGGACGCTCGATCAGCGGCAGCCCGGCGAGCGCTTCGCTGCTCGGCGGCGCTTCGATCGGACGCTTCGCATCGAGCGCGTCGTACGACTTCACGAATGCGGGGAACCACTCGTTCACCGACGAAAAGCCGTGCCCGACTTTCGGCAGCGACGTCACGCTCACGTTGCCGACCTTTTTCATGAACGCTTCGACGTCGTCGATCTTGCACAGTTCGTCGGACTGACCTTGCAATACTTCGACCGGCGCCACGAGCTTGTCGATCGGCTCCAGACGCCAGTGGTCTGTGTCGAACGGCGGCGCCTTGGTCAACGCACCCTGGCGACACAACGGTTTCGTTAGCTGGAGTTCCGGACAAAATCCGAGCGCCACGGCACCCACGAACGCGTTGATCGGCGTTTGCGCCATCGCAACGTAGGCAAGCGACGCGCCGGATGAGTACCCGACGACCACCGGCACGCGGTAGATGGGGATGTTCAGCTTGCGCTGGATGAACTGGCTCAGTCCTTCCAGCTCACCCGGCGGATACGCACACTTCAACTTCGACGCATCGAGGCGCTTCAGATATTCCGGCGTGCTGAAGCCGACCACGATCTGTCCGCGCGCCTGCATTTTCACCACCATGTCGACGACACGCGGCTCCCAGCCACCGTCGCCGGATGCGAACAGCACGATGTCGGTGTCGTCGTCGATCTTCTTCGGCAGATACGCGTACACCGTTCCCATCGGTGGGAATTCGAACGTCTTGATGAACGGATCGTCGAGCGGCACGAGCGGTGGTTCTTGCGCGCCCGCATCGGGCGCCTGGTTCGCCGCCGCGGTGGGCGGAGCTTGATGCGCCGTCACATGCTTGGACGGCTTCGGTGTGGCGCCCATCGCCAGGACGGCAAACAGCACCACGCCCAGCACCGACGGTGCGTTCTTCATCGTCGACGACCTCGAGAGGAAACCATTTGGACAAGTCATCGACGGTGCCTGTCACCGTCGATGACTTATTTGATTCAACCGACATTCGAGCGCGGCACACGGTACTGATCGCGCCCCGCTTTGGCAATCGGGGTCGACTGCGTCAGCGCGTCGGCTGCGCCGCGACGGCCGCGCGCGACCTGTGTATCCTGCCCAATTCGTGCAATCCGCCCACTCCGCGACCCGTAACGACTCGTGACAGACGCCCGCACTCTGCAGAACTGGTCGCACTGGCTGCGGACCTTCATCGGACCGCTGCTGACGGTGATCGTGTTCGTCGCAGCAATGCTGGTGCTACGCCACAGCATCCACCACCTCGCGCTGGCCGACGTGCTGCGCCATTGGCGCACGCTGCCGCGCGCCGCGATCATGCTCGCGATCGGCCTGACGATCCTGAACTACGCCCTGCTGACGTTGTACGACGTGCTGGCCTTGCGCTACGTCGGCACCAAGCTGCCTTACTCGCGCGTTGCGCCCATTTCATTCTCCGCGTTCGCGATCGGCCACAACCTCGGCGTACCGTCGCTATCGGGTGGATCGATCCGTTACCGCGCGTATTCGATGGCGGGTCTCTCCACCGTTCAGATCGCGACCGTGGTCGGTTTCGTATCCGTCACGTTCGGTCTGGGCGCTGCATTGCTGGTCGGCATCTCGTTGACGGTCGCGCCCGAGTCGACGCTCGCGGTGCTCGGAATGCCACCGCCTCTGCTGCGCGCCATCGGCGTATTGTTGGTATGCGTGCCACTGGTCTACATCGTGTGGACGCGCGTCTCGCGCGAGCCGATCCGCATCCGCAACTGGACTTTGACGACACCGAGCACTGGACTTGCGATCAGCCAGCTGCTGCTGGCCGCGGTCGATCTGTCGCTGCTCGCAACTGTGCTGTACGTGCTGATTCCGCCGCAACTCGGCGTCGACTACTTCGTTCTGCTCGGCGCGTTCCTGCTGGCCATCGGCGCCGGCGCATTGAGTAACGTGCCCGGCGGACTCGGTGTATTCGAATCCGTACTGGTGCTGTTGCTGCATAGCAAGGCAACCGCGACGCTGCTTGGCGCGGTACTGGCATTCCGGCTCATCTACTACGTGGCGCCGCTCACGTTGGCGCTCGTAATGATTGCAACGCAGGCGGTGGCCACGCACAGCGAACGATTGCGACGCGCCACGCGCGTCGGCGGCGGCTGGTTGCGCGGACTTGCTCCGCAAGCTGCCGGCATGGTCGTGTTTCTGAGCGGCGCCGCGCTGATTCTCGGCGGTTCGCTGCCAATCACGTCGAAGCGTCTCGAGTTTCTGGACCAATTGGTTCCGTTAGCGGTGCTGGAGCTCTCGCACAACGTCAGCAGTGCGATCGGCGTTGCGCTGTTGATCCTGTCGCGGGGATTGTTCCGCCGGCTGCGCGGCGCGTATCAGGCGACGATCGTGCTGATGGGCGCCGCGTTCGTTCTGTCGTTCGTGAAAGGTCTCACGATCGAGTATGCGCTGATTGTGGTGATCGCCGCGTTGGTGCTGTGGGCGGCGCGCGGCGAATTCTACCGCGGCGCAAAGCTGCTCGATCAATCGTTCACCGTCGGCTGGGTGCTCAGCTTCGCCATGGTGATCGCAGGCGGGATTATCGTCGGCCTGTTCGCCTATCGGCACGTCGAGTATTCGAACGCGTTGTGGTGGCAGTTTGAACTCAACGCAAACGCCCCGCGCTGGCTCAGAGCGAGCCTGTTGGGCGCGGTCATTCTGTTCGCTTTCGGGCTCGCGCGATTGCTGCGGCCCGCGCCGCTCGACGCGCCGACGCCAACGGTCGAAGACATGCAACGTGTGAAGAACATCGTCGCCGCATCGACACGCACCATCGCAAACGTCGCCATGCTCGGCGACAAGCGGTTTCTTCTTCACCCCGAAGGCGATGCGTTCATCATGTTTCAGGTCTCGGGCCGCAGCTGGATTGCGCTGGCGGGACCGATCGGCAATCCAGAACACTACGAAGAGCTGGCGTGGCAATTCCGCGAAGCGACCGACCGCCACGACGCGCGCTGCGTCTTCTATCACGTGTCCGACGCCGAGCTGCCGATGTATGTCGACCTCGGGCTCTCGCTGGTCAAGCTCGGCGAGGAAGCGCGCGTACGCCTGTCGACGTTCGACATTGCGAAGAGCGATCGCGCCGAAATGCGCCACGCGCGCAACCGCGCCAAGCGCGAAGGCGCGAGCTTCGAAGTGATCCCGGCCGCCGGGGTACCCGCAGTGATCGACGAATTGAAAGTGGTATCGGATGCGTGGCTCTCGGACAAGAAGGCGCACGAGAAGGGTTTCTCGCTCGGTGCGTTCATTCCCGCTTACGTCGAACTGTTCGATTGCGCGGTCGTGCGCGTGAATGGAGCGATCGTCGCGTTCGCGACGATCTGGAAAAGCGCAAACGCGGAAGAACTGACGGTCGACCTGATGCGCTTCACCGACAAGGCGCCAAAGGGAGTGATGGACTTTCTGTTCACCGAAATGCTGCTGGTAGCCAAGGAACAGGGCTATCAGTGGTTCAGCCTCGGCATGGCGCCGCTCTCCGGACTCGGCCAGCACCCGCTTGCAACGCAGTGGCACAAGCTCGGCAATCTGCTGTTCCGCTTCGGCGACAACTTCTACAACTTCGAGGGTCTGCGCCGCTACAAGTCGAAGTTCCTTCCTGAATGGGAACCCCGTTACCTTGCGAGCCCCGGCGGTATCGGTCTGACTGCGGTGTTGATCGACACCACCGTGCTGATCTCCGGTGGCGTGCGCGAAGTGTTCACCAAGTAAGTAAGGGTCAGGTAGTCGGCGGCGCGTCCGGTTGTCGACTCGGGTGTGCCTGCGCAAACGCGTCGAGCGCATTGCATGCGGCATCGATTGCGACGAGCTTCGGAAAGGCCGCTACGTCTACGTTGAATCGCCGGGCGTTGAACATCTGCGGCACGAGACAGAGGTCGGAATACCCAGGCGTAACGCCGGTGCAGAATGGCTCGGCCACGACGAGTTGCTCGAGCGCGGCGAAGCCCTCCATCACCCAATGTCGATACCACGCGTCTCTCGTCGCCGCATCGAGCCCCAGTGGGTCCGTTAGGTAGCCCAGCACGCGCAGGTTGTTCAGGGGATGAATGTCGCATGCCACCGTCAGTGCGAGGCTGCGATCGACCGCGCGCTGTACCGGATCGGCCGATCGAATCGATCGTTGCGGGTAGACGTCGTCGAGATATTCAATGATCGCGAGCGACTGCGCGATTCTGGTACCGTCGTCGTCGAGCGTGGGCACCAAACCCATCGGATTCACGCCGAGATAACCCGGATCACGCTGGGCTTTTTCGAGCAGGTTCACCGCAACGACGTCGTGATCGAGCCCCTTCAGATTCAGCGCAATCCGCACCCGATACGCAGCTGAGGAACGAAAGTAAGAGTAGAGCTTCATCGGAGTCGGGTCCGATCGGCAGAAAAGGAAACGGGGCCAAAAGCCCCGTTCGTCTGATGGCGCGTCCGGAGAGATTCGAACTCCCGGCCCCCAAGTTCGTAGCCTGGTGCTCTATCCAACTGAGCTACGGACGCACAAGGCCGCGTATTATCTGGATGTGATACAGGGCAGTCAAGGAAACCGGTTCTCATGGAAAAAGCGCGATCTGACGAAGAAAAGCAGTTTCACGGGTGGCGCCTGATCGGCGTGATCATGGTGGTAATCGGCGTGCTCGCCGGCATCAGCGCCGTGGTCAACTGGGTGGTGCTGCAATGATCGCCACAAGGGCTGCCAACGTCGTTACTGAGGTGCGGGAGGAGACCCGCCGTCCATCGCTCCGTTGGGCTGATTTTGCGGGTTCAATGCCAGTGCGGCGTTACCGTTTGAGAGCGCCAGCGTGAACGAGTTCGTACCTCGGTCCGACCCGATCGCGGGCGAGTTCGTCACCGAAACATTCGACTACGACGGCGGACGGCAGGTCACCGTGTACGTTCCACCCAATCCACCCGAAGCGATCGTATTCGCCGGTGACGGTCAGCTGATCTCGCAGTGGGGCGGATTGCTCGAAGCAGCGGAGGTGCCGCCGACGATGATCGTCGGCGCGCACCGCGTGGCCGACGAGACGGTTCGACTCCACGAGTATTCGCCAGGCTTTGACCCCGAGCGATTTGCCGCACACGAAAGATTTTTCGTCACCGAGGTGGGTGCGTGGGTGCGGTTGCGCTTCGGCGTGATTCTGCCTGCCGCGCGTACGGCAGTGTTCGGCGTCTCGGCCGGGGGTGAGCTCGCGCTTGCCATCGGGCTTCGACATCCGGACCTCTTCGGCGCCATTTTTTCCGCCTCGCCCGGCGCGGGTTACCGGCCGCCCGCCGTGATACCGGCTTCGTTGCCTCGCACGTACCTCGTGGCCGGCACACTGGAACCGTTTTTCCGCGACAACGCAGCTCGGTGGGCGGCCGCGTTGAGTGCCGCAGGCGGCGACGTCGTGATGAACGAGCGGGTCGCGGGCCACGACCACGCGATGTGGCGCGAAGAGTTTCCGTTGATGGTCGAGTGGGCACTTTGCCGGTGAGTCGACGCACCAAGCAACGGTTGGTCGATGCAAAGTCAGTGACCATCTCAGATTGCGTCAAATCGTACATCCCGTTCGGCAAAGTCCTTGCCTTCATGAAGGTACTGATTTCCATCCTTGCAGCCCGAGCGCTCGAGTTCCGCATACTTACTACCGCGGATGGACGCGCTGCATCAACGACACGTACAACAGCGGCACGACGATGAGCGTGAGTGCAGTACTCACAAGCAGGCCGAAAATCAACGCGATTGCCAAGCCATTGAAAATCGGGTCATCGAGGATGAAGAACGCGCCCAATGTTGCGGCCAGCGCCGTCAACGCAATCGGCTTGGTCCGCACGGCACACGCTTCAATGACCGCATCGCCCACCGCTCGACCTTCGGCGCATGCGCGCTCTATGAAATCAACCAGCAGGATCGAATTGCGCACGATGATACCAGCCAGCGCAATCATCCCGATCATGCTGGTCGCTGTGAATTGTGCGCCGAGCAGCGCGTGTCCCGGCATGACGCCGATCGCCGTCAACGGTATCGGTGCCATGATGATCAGCGGCATCACATAGCTGCGAAATTGAGCGACGATCAGCAGATAGATGAGCACGAGACCCACCGAGTATGCGAGTCCCATGTCCCGAAAGGTCTCGAATGTGATCTGCCATTCGCCGTCCCATTTGATGCCGTAGCGCGTGGTGTCCAACGGCTGCCTGAAGTAGTTCTGCTGCAGCTGCTCTCCGGCGACGGGCTGGGCCTGCAGCTGGGCGGCGACGTCGAACATCCCATAGAGCGGCGAGTCGTGAGTGCCGGCTTCGTCGGCAAACACATAGCTCAGCGGTACCAGATCCTTGTAGTAGGCCGTTTGCTGCCATCGCGCCGGCCGCTCGCGCACGAGCTCACTGAGGGGCACCAGTTGTCCGTCGGCGGTGCGCACCTGCAGACCAAGTAACTGTTCCATCGATGCTTGGTCCCCGGCGGGCAGGCGCAATCGCACCGGGACCGCGTAGTGGGAGTGGCCGTCGTGTAGGTACGTGATGTCGCTGCCAGCCACGGCGGTGCGCAACGTATCGGCGATCGTCCGCTGGCTCACGCCGAGTCGGGCTGCCCGAGTGCGGTCGACGACGAGCACGTCGCGCCGCACATCGGCTTCGACGGACGTATCGACGTCGACCAAACCCGGGGTCTGCGCAAACAGCTTCCCCAACGCCAGCGCGATGCTGCGTACCTTGCTCGGGTCCGGCCCGTATACCTCCGCCACGAGGATGTACAGGCACTCGGATAGTTGCCTATGGCGCGCCGTTTTGCGACATCAGATACGTGACAATCGTGTCGATATCGCTCTCCGGAAACGGCGCACCGAACACGTTTTTCATCTTGACGACTTCGCCGCGCCACTGATCTTTTGTCAGCGGCGGCTGCATATAGACGTAGTCGACCGAATGGCAGGTGATACAGGACTGCGCCGTATCGACTCCGGGTCCGGATATGAGCCGGGCATTCTCCGCCGGCAGATCGATCTTGATCGTCCCCGACATGTCCGCTGCAATTGCCGGGCACGCCGCCGCGCCGACAATGGCGGCGAGAATCGCTACGAAATGATTTCGCTTGTTCATGATCCGGCCCTACACGGCGCTGACGCGCACGGTTTCGACGACGTTTCTCATGTAGCCGGAAGGATTCCAGCGGGCCGCGAAACGCTGCGACTCGCCGATGTTGTTGATGGCCAGACAACTCAGTTCGTACTTCTGGCCGGCCTTCGGCGCGAACGGCGCGCGCCACTCGCGGAAGCTGTATTTGCCGTGATCCTTGCCGAGCTGCGTTGCGGCCCATGTCCTGCCGCCATCGGCGGAAAACAGAACGCGGGCAATGCCGAATCCGCCATCGAAGGCGATGCCCTTCACCTCTTGCGTGCGTCCGCCGGAGACCGTCGCGCCATCGGCAAGACTCGTGATGAAGGAACGAACATCCATGCGGTTGATGGGCACCGTCTTGACGCCTGTCTCGCCCGGCTCCGCGCAGGCACATGCGTTATCGGGGATCCGGTAGGCGGTTTTCATCCAGAAGTTCGTATCGGTCTGGCCGATGACTTCGATGTCATCCAGCATCTTGGTCCAATACGTTGCATACCAACCCGGCACGACGAGACGGACCGGATAACCGTTCAGCAGCGGCAGTGGTTCGCCGTTCATGCGGTAGGCGACGATCACGTCTTCGCCGAGCGCCACGTCGATGTCGAGCGCCTTGACGAAGTCCGGTGTGGCAGGCAGCACTGGCCCATCCGCGCCGTTCAGCCTGACCTGCACTGCGCCCGTGCCGATACCGGCCCTGTTGAGGATGTCCCGCAATCGGACGCCCTTCCAAAGGGCATTGCCCATCGCGCCGTTGCCCCACTCGCCGCCCGCGACGCGAGGGTTGAAGAACCCCCGGCTGTTGCCTGCGCATTGGCACACGGCCGCGACTTCGACCGACTCGAATTTCGTCTGCAAGTCGCCAACGCTCACACTGAGCGGCTCCTTGACCAGCCCGTGAACCTTGATGCGAAACGTCGCGGTATCCATGGTCGTCGGCACCGCGGCGAGGTGCCAGCGGACGAAGAACGCGTCGTTTGGCGTAAATACGCTGTCGTTCGTTGCAGTGCCAACTTCATTGAAGACCGCGAACGGCGTTTCCAGCTGCACGGGGCGCGCGGTCATCAGAATCAGTTCGCGCTTCTGCGGATACGTCGCCAGTTCCCGCGTCCCGTTCCGCATCGGCAACTCGAACCTGTTCTGAGCTCCGGCGGTCAGTGCGCTCCGCCCCAAAAGGGCGAGGCTACCCAATGCGGACGCAGTTCGGATGAACGTGCGGCGTGACGCGGTCATTCGTGCGCTTCGCGCACCCGACTCCTGATTGTCTCGGTTCATGCTCGAACTCCGTCGCGAAGCCAGCCGGGACATCCGGGATCAAGTTGCATCAACGTGCTTCCCAGAACCTTGGCGGGCGCTTCTCATCTTTCGAACGTTGGTCCGAACCCATGCTGACTCCCTGCAGTCACGAATACGAAATCGAATGGGGATTGAGGATGCCATCATTCGCGCCCGGTTGCAGTTAAGGCACAGATCTTTGCGTTCGCAGGTTGGACGAGCGGCCGCCGGCTCCCTAAGATCGAAGCAATCCTTGGCAGCCGGAGACACACCGTGCATGGCGCCAACATCGGAATACGTCCTCTCACGCCGCACATCGGCGCGGAAATCGAGGGCGTGGATCTTTCGAAGCCGCTGTCGGTCGACCAGATCCGCGACATCCGTCGCGCCTTCCTCGACTGGTCGGTTCTCGTGTTCCGGAATCAGACGATCGATCGCGCCCAACACAAGGCCTTCGGCGCGCACTTCGGCAGACTTCACGTCCATCCGCTGAAGGCGGCGGCCGGCTACGAAGGCGGCGACGATCCGGCGATCCTGACCGTCAAGACGACCGCCAACTCCAAGTACACCGCCGGCGACGGTTGGCACACCGACGTCTCGTGCGACGCCGAGCCGCCGATGGGCTCCATGTTGTATGTCACGCAGGTCCCGTCCAACGGCGGCGGGGACACACTATTTGCGGACATGTATCGCGCCTACGACGCCTTGTCGGAGTCGATGCGGACCTATCTCGAAACGCTGACCGCCGTGCACGACGGTGCGCGGCCCTATCTCAGTAACTACGGATATCAGCCGCCCAGCGGGCAGACGTTTCCGAAGAACGAACATCCCGTGATCACGCGGCATCCCGAAACCGGCAGGAAGGTCCTGTTCGTAAACTCGGGATTCACGACGCACATCAAAGGGCTCAAACCGTTCGAGAGTCGCGCACTGCTCGACATGCTGTTCGACCACATCGCGACCACCCCTTCGCTCACTTGTCGGGTGAAGTGGGAACCGAGAACGCTGACGTTCTGGGACAATCGCTGCACTCAGCACCACGCCGTGTGGGACTACTACCCCGAGAGTCGATACGGCGAGCGCGTTTCGATCATCGGTACTCGACCGGCATGTTGATCATGCAATCGCGTTCAACGTCTTGGGCAATCGTGCTTTTCGGACTGTTGTTTGCGGCCGGCAGTGCTTTCGCGGAGCCCCTGGACACAAGCGTCACAGTGCGAGTTCGCGCACACGACGCCAAATTCGTCGGGTCCCACGTCGGTGAAATGAACGTCGTCATCGAAGACGCGGACACCGGCGCCTGGCTTGCGTCTGGTCGGATCGCCGGCGGCACCGGCGATACGGAACGCCTGATGCAGACACCCGCAACGCGGAATATGCCTCTTGCAAATGTCGAAAGCGCCGCCTACACCGCCACACTGAAGCTCGAACGGCCAACGCGCATACGTATCCGCGCGACCGGTCCCCTTGGACAGCCGGACGCAGTTCAGGCCCTTTCTGTGACCGTTTGGGTCGTGCCCGGCAGGAACATTGGCGGTGACGGCATCGTGCTCGACCTGCCTGGCCTCATCGTCACGCCGAAACCACAGCTCCCGACGAACGGGCGGCTCCCCCTGGTGGCCGATGTCACGCTGATGTGCGGATGCCCGATCACGAAGGACGGGATCTGGGATTCGGATGACTACGAGGTGCACGCGCGGGTCGCAACCGGCGGTGAGCCGACATCCGAGGTTGCCTTGAAGTTCTCCGGCGAAACCAATCGTTTCGCCGGCGAAATGGCTGTGACCCGAACCGGGCGCTACGACGTCACCGTCT
Organism: uncultured Gammaproteobacteria bacterium; assembly: GCA_963780795.1. Taxonomy (GTDB): domain Bacteria; phylum Pseudomonadota; class Gammaproteobacteria; order Pseudomonadales; family Azotimanducaceae; genus DATJGR01. Next base: position 282,409 of record CAWADH010000001.1, read on the forward strand.
GGGCGTACAACGCGAGCACGGGCAATACCGGTGCTGCGTCTTACAGTGTGGATGTGCCGTAGCGGCTACTAGGGAGTGACGACCGGAAAATTCGCCGTGATCGGCTCGATCACACCGGTCAGCGCCTCGTATAAAGACGCGTCACCGTCTACTGCGATGTCGCCAGACGCGATGCGCGCGGCCGGCGGAATCCCGGCGAGCAGCGTCATCAGCAGCTCCGGGCGCTTCATGCGCACCGTTGCGCCCGCGTCTGCATCGCTCACGCCGGCCTCATGGATCAGCACGCCGTTCTCGACCGTGATCAGGTACTTCTCTTGGCGATCGGTCAGTTCGATGTTGATCTTGAATGCCCGTTCCGAAGCCTTGTTTGGATTGACGCGCACGGCCGCGAAGTCGAGCAGCATCGGCGTCGTGGTCGCCGTCAGCACGTCGATGCTCATGCCGCCGGGCGGCAGATGTGCAACGCCGTGGCGAAGTTCCTGTGCACCGGTCAGATAGATGTTGCGCCACGTGCCGGCTTCCGATTCGTACCCGAGCCGGGTGTAGATTCCGGCCAGCCGGTCGCGCGCAGTCTTGTTGCTGTCGTCTGCAAAGACGAGGTGGTTCAGCAGGGTTGCCGCCCAGCGCAGCTCTCCGTCCGCCTCAGCCGTCGCGGCCAGCGCGAGCACGGCTGTCGCGCCGCCCATTGCTTCCACATAGCGCTTCGCCGCGGGCTCGGGCGGCAGCGGGTTGAGATTCGCGGGATTGGCGTCGTACCAGCCGAGATAACGCTGATAAATCGCCTTGGAATTGTGGCTCATCGTGCCGTAGTAGCCGCGGTTGAACCATTGCTTGGCGAGTACAGCCGGCAGCTTCAGCACCTCTGCGATCTCGTTGGCGGTCAAGCCTGTGTTCATCAGCCGCACGGTTTGATCGTGCAGGAACTTGTATGCGTCGCGATGATTGGTGAGGAACGCGACGATCTCGTCCCTGCCGAAGCGCGGAATCCCGTGCGCCGCAAACATGACATCGCTTTTGTCGCCAAAGAGGCGGATCGATTCCGTCAGGTAGTCCGCCCAGGCCTTCGCGTCGCGCACCAGCGCGCCGCGCGCGGGCAGCAGATTGTGCATCGTCAGGTTCGCGTTCTCCGCCATGAAAACGGCGCGGAACTGCGGCAGATAGAAGTTCATCTCGGCCGGCGCTTCGGTTCCCGGCGTCAACTGGAATGCCATCGTGACGTCACCCACGGTCACCTGCTGACCCGTGTGCGTGATCAGCAGGTTCGGCGCGATCAACGACCCTGATCCAAACGACGGGCACGGACCCAGCCCCGACGTCATTTCACCTTCGCTGCCCCGCGGCAACGTCAGCCCGAACTGGAACCGTGCACGCCGCAGCATCGCCGGACCCGCGATGATGTTCTCGGACACGGCGTGCTCGAGGAATCCGTCCGGCGCGATGATCTTGACCGCACCCGATGCGGCTTTCGCCGCGCTCGCGACGCCGCCGACGCCGCCATAGTGGTCGACGTGGCTGTGGGAATAGATGACGGCGAGAACCGGCTTCTCTGCGACATGCTCGGTCAGTAGTTCCAACGCAGCCTGCGCGACTTCGACCGTCGTGAGCGGATCGACGACGATCCAGCCTGCGCCTGCATCGATGAACGACACGGTCGAGACGTCGAAGCCGCGTACCTGGAAGATCCGCTCAGCGACCTTGAACAGGCCGTGTTTGGTGAGGATCTGCGCCTGGCGCCACAGACTCGGATTGGTCGTATCGGGCGCTTCGCCTTCGAGGAACGCGTATGACGACAGATCGAAAGCCGCGCGGCCGTCGGGCCGCCTGATGATCGGGTCCTTGCGGGTCGCGATGAAGCCGCGCTGTGCAAATTCGAAATCCCTGCGATCATCTGCCGCCACGAGCTGGCGGGCTTCTTCGATGTTGCTCATGAGCTTCCTCTAGCAGTGTTGTGGCCGCAGGTCCGCTTCGATGAACGCGAGCATAACCGCCCTATCTGCGATACGACATCCGAGATTCGGTTCAGCCGTTATCCGACAGCCCAATTTCCGGCGTGTTACGGCGCAACGATCGACGCATCTTCTCGATGGCACGCTTCGTAAGCGCCGCCTTGATGAAATCGTTGGGGCCAAGCACGATCACACCTGCGACGGCTACGATGAGCGCGCTCTGGGCAAGCGGCAGTGGTCGCAGCTCACCGAGACCGAACGCACCTACCAATGCACCAGCGACTGCATCGCCAGCGATCGCCACGGCAAACACGGTGCTGGGCCGCGACGCCCAGAAATGCCGACGCTCCCGAACCGAGATGATCGAGAACAGAGCAAAGAACAGGAGTATCTGAAACGTAAATGTCTGCAGACGGCCGTCGCCGTCGCCGAGCGCGAAGGTGCGCCAGCCGAATGCGAGAAGGCCAAGCGCTTCAGCGAGCATCAGCAACCCCAGAACGACAGCGACACCAATCAGAGGACCGATGTTCCATGTTTCCGGCGTCTTCGACGCATTCACTCGGTCCGTCGCCAACGTAATCTTTACGAAGTCAGTCATGAACACCAACAGCACCATGCCAAGCGCGGAAATGACGAATTGACCACTCACGAGAAAAGCGATGACTACGAGACCCGCCTTTAAAATGGTTCGGCTGACCTTGTTGACGATCCAGGTGAGCACGCGCTGATAGATGGCTCTGCCGATCTTGACGAGATCGACGATGTTGGCGAGACCCTCCGTCGTCAATACGGCACTCGCTGCGCCTTTGGCCACGTCAGTCGACCGGCTTACTGCAATTCCAACTTCGGCTTGACGCAACGCGGGGGCGTCGTTGACCCCATCACCCGTCATTCCGACGATATGTCCGGCGGCCTGCAAGCTCTTCACCACCAGATACTTGTCTTCGGGAAATACTTCGGCGAAGCCGCCTGCCTCGGTCACCAGGTCCGCCATGCGCGAACCGCCGTCGTGCTGCGCGGCGCGTATGTCCGGTGCACGCACGATCTCGCCGAGACCCAACGTGCGGGCAATCTCGCGCGCGACCGGCAACGCATCACCCGTCAACATCTTCACTGCGATACCGAGGGAACGCAGCTCGTCGATGAGACGTTTGGAGTCCGGTCGTGGTGCATCGTAGAGATACGCAAGGCCAACGAGTTTCAATGGTGCATCGTCTTCTGCTCGCGCCACCGCCAACGTACGCACGCCCTTAAGCGCTTCGGCGTTGGCCGTGTTCTCTAGCGCGGTGATCGCCGCCGCATCGAGGCCAGCGGCCTCCGCGACGGTGCGCAATGCCCCTTTCACGCATCGGAGTTTGACCCCATCGACTTCGATCACCGCCTCGGTACGCCGCGACGCTGCGGAGAACGGTGCAAAGGAGAGTGTTCGAACATCGCGCCGGGTGATCTTGCGATCCGTCACCGCCTGCAGGAAAGCAAGATCGATCGGGTCGGCGTTTGCTTCGTTGGACGCGAGCGCGCCAACGGATACGACATCGTTCTCGGTAAAACCTGCTGTCGGAAGGCAACCAGCGAACGTGAGTCTATTCATCGTAAGGGTACCCGTCTTGTCGGCGCACAGCACATCGAGTGACGCTGCATCCTCCACCGCGCTCAGCCGGGTGATCAAAATCCCGTGACGCGCCAACTCCGTCGAGCCAAGCGCCATGCTGACCGTGAACATCACCGGCAATGCGACGGGGATCGCGCTCATCAGCACGACCAGTGCGATCGGCAACGTGTCCAGCAGCGGTAAACCACGCAGCTCCGAAACAGCCAGCGTGAGTGCGACCAATGAACCGACAATGATGAACAACCATCTGACGACTCGAGAGACGACCTCTTCGACATGCAGCTTAGGCTGCGCGCCTTCGACGAGTTGCGTTGTGCGACCAAAGTACGTCGCCGTGCCGGTTGCCACCACAACGCCCGTCGCCTCACCCTGAGTCACGGTGGCGCCCGAGTAGAGCAGCTCGTCGGCACTTTTGCCGACCGTTTGCGACTCGCCAGTGAGCGAGGACTGGTCGAGTTCCACAGCTCCATCGATAAGCTGCAGATCGGCCGGCACGAAATCACCCGCACGAATGCGCGCGACGTCGCCTTTGACGAGCGTCCGCGCGGGGACCGTTGCCCACTTTCCGTCGCGTAGAACCCGCGCGAGTACATTGAGTCGCTGCCGCAAAGCGGTCACCGCTGCGTTCGCACGCCGTTCCTGCAGGTAGCTCAACACCGCGTTGACGAGGAGCAACGCAACTGCGACCAGGAAATCGGCTCGCTTATGCAGGATCAGTGAAAGAACGGCGATCAATTCGATCATCCAAGCGGACAGACCCCAGAACTTTCCGAGAAAAAGAAGCAACGGATGGCGCTTCTTCTCGGGGACTTCGTTCGGACCGTCTCGCTCCAGTCGATCACTGGCCTCTTGATCGGAAAGTCCATTCCCTTCGCTGGAGTCCAGCGCGTGCAAAGGATGCGTCGCTCCCGTTGCCGGCGTCACGCTGCGACCATCGTTATAAATCCTGTCTCTGCGGAGTTACCTCTCTCGCGTGTTGAGTGGCCGTACGTCACCTTAGTTCCATTTCATTGCAACGCGAGACGAGGACACTGTGCACCATCCGGTCCGCACGTGCTCTTCGTGGGTCAGCTATCGATTGGTGGCCGTCGTCTATGCATAGGCGGCGAACAGGGAGGTTCCTGCCAACGGTCCCGTAGCGGCGCTAAGAAGGTTTAAATCTCTTCACTGAAGCGAAAGACAGTTTCCCTCGAACGGCCGCCCATTCCACGCATAAACGAGCGCTGCGTCCTTTGCCTGCTCTTCGCAGTTTTCGAGCGAATTCTGATTGGGTTCTGGGTCAGTTGCGATTTTTCGAGCTTCGTACGTCCACAGCACCCCGCTCTGGTCGCGCCTTAGCGTAACCACGTTACGCAGGCCACAGGAAGAACGAGATGGCCGCTCCTCGGCTACCCAGACTCCAGTCGATTCCAATTGAAACGTCAGCTCGTATGGGTGCGGTTCTAGCTTGCATGTTTCCTCACCGAATTGGCGCATCACACCTGATACTTGCTGAAACCCAGCGCGAACTTCCTTTGGTGAAGTAGCTGAGCAAATCTCCTTGTACGCGGCGTACATAAGGTCTACACGCGTCCGCATTGCTTCGTTGGGTGATGCCTTCGCCTTCTCGGATGTCAATCCCTCCAGGATCTGAGCACAATCGTTGGGACGCTGTTTCATCACTTCCTCATCCGACATTCCGCCGAGTTGCTTCTCCATCGCATCTATGTCCGTCACGCTCTCCTGACGCACGAACAGTTGAACCAGGTGGCAGGTAACCTGGTGGACGTTCGCGTAGTCGACGTTCTGCCCACTAGGGTCGCACTGGCCAATGAGAAACCCGCTAGCGTTCTCGCTTTTCGCCTTCAGATTCAGCAAAGACGGTGGCATCGGTCGATGCTTCGTTGCGGCGACGACCTGCCAAGGCAACATTAGAACAGCCACCGAAATCACGGTGCTCAATCGCATGGGGAACCTCTCCCTTCAAAAATAGTCTTAGATCGGGCTCTCGTTGTTGCGGATTGACGCGTGATAGCGATCGAAAATCATCTTCATGCTCCTATCGCGCGCATACGCGCCGATTGCCAGTCTTGCGAATCCTATTCGGCACGATGAGTCAAAACCAACATCGTTTCTCATCCGAGCGACTCGCACAGACCTTGCACGAGTGTCGGCCCTGACGCCGCATCGCCCGAAGACTCGTCTCATCCGAATGGCCAGCTTGGCTCGTATCGTCAAGCACATTCATTCAGACACCGCCATCACCAGGATATGACATACAAATCGCATCTGAATCTGCACGCAAGAATTCGCATCAAAGCAATGACCAGACAAGGGACGATCGCCGCGATATTTCTTTGGCCGCTGTTTGCCACCGGCGCCGATTCCGCGCCGATCGCGGGTACGAGCACTCCGCAACCACCGGAAATTAATGCGACCGCGTACATCCTGATCGACTACGACACGGGCTACGTGCTCGCGGAGAAAAACGCGGACGCGAGAGTACCGCCGGCGAGTCTTACGAAGATCATGGCGAGCTACATTGCAGCGCGCGAGATCGAGTCCGGACGGATCCACCTGTCCGACGAGGTACCCATCAGCATCAACGCGTGGAAGCACGCAGCGCCGCAACAGCAGCAATCGGCGATGTTCATCCGCGAAGGCACAACCGTGAAGCTCGAAGATCTCTTACGCGGCGTCATCATCCAGTCGGGCAACGATGCAACGGTCGCCGTCGCGGAATACGTCGCCGGCAGCGAAGGCGCGTTCGTCGATCTGATGAATCAGCAGGCGAAGGCGCTGGGCATGCTCGGTACGCACTTCATGAATTCCGACGGTCTGCCGGATCCGGAACACTACAGCACCGTGCGCGACCTCGCGGCGCTTGCCCGCGCGCTCATCCACGATCATCCGCAGCACTACGCGATCTATTCGGAGAAGTCATTCCGCTACAACAACATCGATCAGCCGAACCGCAACCGGCTGCTGTGGCGCGACCGCACAGTCGATGGCGTTAAGACCGGACACACGAAAGAAGCCGGCTACTGCCTGATTGCAAGCGCGCTGCGCGACAGCATGCGCCTGATTTCCGTCGTGATGGGGACGGCCAGCGACGAGGCGCGGACGCGCGAAAATGCAAAGCTACTGTCGTACGGTTACCGATTCTACGAAACCCGCAAGCTCTACGACCAGGCCGTCGCGCTGCGCACCGATGAGGTTTGGTACGGAAAAGAGAACGAAGTGCAACTCGGCCTGACCGCGCCAGTCTATGTGACGATTCCGCGGGGACGATACGGGGATCTCAAAGTAGAGAAGGAAGTCGCGCACGTCATCAAGGCGCCGGTCGACGCCGGAGATTCGTTCGGCGAACTGCTCGTGTCACTCGACGACAACCTGGTCGTGAAGGCTCCACTGACGGCGCTCTCGCCGGTCGAGGAGGCTGGCTGGTTCAAGCGACTGTGGCAGCACATCTACCTGTTCTTCCGGGAGCTGTTGAGTTGACGCGGTGCGTCCACAAGAGCGAGCTGCGCCCTGACACCTCACACCAGCGCTGTCATCACCCGCTGCAGCTTCTGTCGAACCTCAGTTGCAAGCTGATCGATCTCCGGCCTGTCCACCAGGGCGAGCACCGCATTTGGATCCATGAATTCCACATGCACCTTGCCCGCAGCGTCCTGGCGCACCACGACGTTGCAAGGCAGCAACAGGCCGATAGACGGTTCCGTCTGGAGCGCACGGTACGCCAACTCGGGGTTGCACACCCCTAGAATCCGAAAGGGCGCAGTATCTTTGTTGAGTTTCTTTTTCATGGTCGCTGCCATGTCGATTTCCGTGAGAACGCCGAATCCCTCTTTCTGCAATCCCTGAGTCACGTTTTCGACTGCTGCTTCGAATGTTGACGATACGGTCTTGCCGAAACTGTATCTGCTTTTCATGTCGCCGCTCCGTCATTTGGCATTCAGATTGTGTGCTGGATCGCCCCCCTTGCGCATCGTTGGCGCCACCACGGTTGACGATCCTGTCGGCGGGCCGCCGCCGAGCAGAGGGCTACCACGCTGCTCGACGGCTGGGTGCTGTAGCTTGCCTTCGTGCGACTCAAGGCTATGGTCCCGTCGTCTGGAGACGAACGTTGCGTCTCCCACGTTTCAAGCAGTCCGCAGATCCCACGGATCGAAGCTCGGGTTGAGCATCGGGATGCGTTGGTAGCCTCAGCACTTCGCGGACGGTGCGCGCGGACGCGCAACTCTCCACGGATGAGACGATGGACCAGCGAATCTCCGGGCACAACCTCTACGCGTCTTTCAGTCGGACGATTGTCCATACCGTAATACACTCGCCCCTCCTTTGGTCAGTTGGCAATCGTGTCAGCAACCTGATGGCTCGAGATGCATTGCGAGGTGAACTTTCAAGGGATAGATGAGTCTCACATCGTACCTGTCAGTGGTTATGTGGTGCTCAGTTCTACCGACCCAATCAGCCCAAAATCCGTGAATCTGCGTCGTGCGCATCATCCAAACAGTTCATCTTCTTCACGGCCCATACGGGGCTCGATGGCCCTCCGCGCTTGATCTGACGACGCTCGTAAGAGCGGGGAAGTCTCTGGTCGCAGTCATGATCTGTTTCGCGCTGGCGTGGCCGTTCCCCTCGTCTGCTGCCGTTGACGAGGCGCCCGATGCCTATGCGTTCTGCGAGGCGCGAGCCAGCGGCACGCATGCGTACCTGACGCCGGTGTTTCACATGCGTCCTAGCGGTTCAACACAGAGGTTTGCCGACTATCTTCGGAGGCGATACACACTGGCCGGCGTCACGGCTCGGTGCTTCACGCTCGCGTCGAAACGAGATGCGCTGCAATTTCGAACACAGCGAATCGGCGTACTCCACTGGGACGGTTGGCAGCACGTGGTTGCAACGCAGTGGACGCCCAGCGTCGAGGCCGAAGACTTGCGCAGAGCGGGTCCTCCGGTGAGGGCTGGCTCCACTCTTGACGGCACGTCAGGGTGAATCAAATCGAACCGGCGCGTGCCAGTTACCACGCCCTACTGCTTGAACAGAGTTGCGCGCATCGGTGAGTCCACGCGTAGCCCGATTTCGATGATCTCCTCCGGGAGGAACGACCTGACGACATGTCTGAGGCGCTCACGTCGTTGGGTCTTATCACACTAGACAAAACCCGGTGTGCGCCGCAGCGCACCGACTCAGTGACCGACAGTGGCGTGTCAGCTCTGTACTTCGAAAAGGCACCTCAGTCATTGTCAAAGCGCGAATACCAGAGGATCTAAGCACTAGACTCGCTGGAGACTCTAACGCTATTCCACGCCAACCAATTCCGTTCGCACGCGTGACTGCTGCGAGTTTCGGAGCTTCGACGAACAGATAGAACCTGTGAAGGCGTAGCCGGTCGCGCACGGCTACGCTAGATCCCGTTATCGGCGCGACGTCGATCGATTTGTAGGTAGATCTGTGGGTAGGATCGGGTCGTTGAAATGAAATCCAACTGAATCAAATGCTTAGATTTCTCGTTGGCGGAGAGGGAGGGATTCGAACCCTCGATGGACTTATTAGGCCCATACTCCCTTAGCAGGGGAGCGCCTTCGACCTGCTCGGCCACCTCTCCGAAGGGTGCGGATGATAGCAGGCTAGTGTCCGGTATTGGACTGCGGCATCTCGTGAATCACGCCGGTGCCGTCGTGTTCGCGCTGAATACGGTCGTAGATCTCTTCGCGGTGCACCGAGACGTTGCGCGGCGCGTTGACACCGATGCGTACCTGATTGCCCTTCACGCCCAGCACCGTGACGCTGACCTGGTCGCCGATCATCAGCGTTTCGCCCACGCGGCGAGTCAAAATCAACATGGTCCAGTCCCCCTTGTCGTGTCCCTACTTTTTTGGACGGTAGTCGGAGCGATCGAACGTCGCTTTCCATCTCTTCTGTGCGCACTACATCCCTGCGCCGACGAAGTGTGCCCGCTCGGGCGGCAAAGAACAATCCGGCCGGCTTTCTAACGCTTCTCCAAAGGCGTTGCGACGCGTCAGGCCCGGCGCCGCTTCGGCGTGGTACCGAAGAACTCCCGATACAGCACGCGCACCGTCGGACCGATGTCGTCCGCCTTGATGCCGAACATCATGCTGACCTCGCTCGAACCCTGGTTGATCATCTCCAGGTTCACTTTCGCGTGCGCAATGGCGGTGCAGGCTCGCCCGGCAACGCCGATCGTGTGGCGCATGCCTTCGCCTACGACCATCACCAGCGCCAGATCGCGTTCGATCGACAGTTCGTCGACGCCGAGTTCCTGACGGATCCGCCGCAGCACGCGATCCTCCGTCGCCGGCGTGAAGCGCGACTCGCGCATCACCACGCTCATGTTGTCGATACCGGTCGGCATGTGCTCGAACGGAACGCCCTCGTCTTCGAGCAGGTTCAGCAATCGCCGTCCAAATCCGATCTCGCGGTTCATCAGGTATTTGCTGACGTACAGGTTGCAGAATCCGGCCGTGGCCGCGATGCCGACGATCGGCAGGTGCATCGAATCGCGCGTCGGCACGATGAACGTACCCGGTGCGGCAGGGTTGTTGGTGTTGCGCACGTTGACCGGAATGCGTGCATGAAACACCGGCTCGAGCGCTTCGTCGTGGAACACCGAGAAACCCGCGTACGACAGTTCGCGCATCTCGCGATAAGTGATTTCCTTCACTTCGACCGGTTGCTTCACGATGCGCGGATCGCAAACGAGCACACCGTCGACGTCGGTGAAGTTCTCATAAACGTCGGCATCCATCGCTGCCGCCAGGATCGCGCCGGTAATGTCCGACCCGCCGCGCGGGAACGTCACCACCCGGCCGGCCTCTGAATATCCGAAGAAGCCCGGGAACACCGCGATGCCGCTCTGACGACCGAGATGCACGCGTAACCGCCCGTAAGAGGACTGCAGGACCCGCGCATTGCCAGGCTCGTCCGACAGCAATAGCCCCGCATCGCGCGGGTTCACGTGATGTGCTTCGTGTCCGAGTTTCGTCAGGTAAGCGGCGAACACCCGCGCGCTGTGGTCTTCACCCGCCGCTTTGAGATTGTCGAGGTACGCCTCCTCGTGGGTCATGTCCGATTCGACGCGCGCAACCAGATCGGCCGTGATCGTTCCGATCAGATCCGGCGACAGCTTCAGTGCTTTGACGATCGCTCGGTACCGCTCGACGACGGCTTCCAGCGCGGGCGCAATTTCGGCGCGCGTCAGACCCGCGCGCGCCAGCGCAATCAAAAGATCGGTCACTTTCGAGTCGCGAGCGCTGCGTTTACCGGGTGCCGAAACGACCACGACCCGGCGCGACGGATCGGACAGCACGATATCGGCGACCTTGCGCACCTGCGCCGCCGACGCCATCGAACTGCCGCCGAACTTGACGACTTTCACAGCGATTCCCCGGCGCGCCGGAGGCCGAACGAGCAAAGCGGCATCAGAGTCGCTCGGCGACCCAGGCTTCGACGGTGGCCAGCGCCGAATCGAGCGCATCCGGTTTGTCGCCGCCGCCGGCGCGCGCCATGTCCGGACGACCGCCGCCGCGAGCGCCTACGAGCGGCGCAATCATGGCGATGAGATCGCCCGCTTTCACGCGGTCGGTCACGTCTTTTGTGACGCCGGCGATCAGATCCACTTTGCCGTTCGAAACCTGCCCGAGCACGATCACCGCGCGGCCGAGTTTGTTCTTGAGCGCGTCGAGCGTGCCCAACAAGGCTTTTGGATCGTCGCCCTGCACCTGCGCCGCCAGCACGCGAACGCCGTGCAGCTCACGCGCCGTTTCCGCCAGGTCGACACCGCGCGACGCCGCCGCGCGTTGCTTCAACTGATCCGATTCACGCTGCAGGTCGCGGTGCTGGGAAAGCAATGCCTTCACCTTCTCGACCACATCGCGCCGCGAAGCCTTCAACAGTTCCGCTATGGCCCGCAAATCGCGCTCGGCGGCTTCGGTGAACGCCAACGCCGCCGGTCCGGTCAGCGCTTCGATGCGTCGCACACCGGCGGCAATGCCGCTCTCGGACACGATGCGCAGCAGACCGATGTCGCCGGTGCGGCGCACGTGCGTGCCACCGCAGAGTTCCACCGAGAATCCGTCACCCATCGTCAGCACGCGAACGCGATCGCCGTACTTCTCGCCGAACAGCGCCATCGCGCCTTTGTCGATCGCTTCCTGGTAGGCGAGCAGTTCGGTCTGTACCGGCGTGTTTTCCTGGATTTCGCGATTGACGATCGACTCGACTTCGCGCAGTTCCGCCTCCGTAACGGGCAGCGCGTGCGAGAAGTCGAAACGCAGGTGTTCAGGCGACACCAGCGAGCCCTTCTGCTGAACGTGCCCGCCTAGCACGCGCCGCAGCGCCGCGTGCAGCAGATGCGTTGCAGAGTGATTGAGCGCCGTCAAACGACGACGCTCGCTCTCGACGCTTGCCACGACACTCGAACCAACGCGCAACTGGCCTTTCCGCATTGCCCCTCGGTGCAGGTGTTGGCGTCCGCTCAACGTCGTATCGACGACCGTGAACTCCGCGTCACCGGCTTTCAGCGTGCCGGTGTCGCCGATCTGACCGCCTGATTCCGCGTAGAACGGCGTGCGGTCGAGGATGACGACGCCGTCTTGCCCTTGCGACAGAACATCGACCGGCTTTACGTCCCCGTCGGCAAGCACGTACAGCGCAATGGCCTTTGCGTCCGCCGTGGTACCGTCGTAACCGAGAAACTCGACCGCGCGGTCGACCCGGATACGCTGGCCGATGTCGGCGTCGAAACGACTCGCCGCACGCGCCCGCTCGCGCTGTTTTTCCATTTCGATGTCGAAGCCGGTGGTATCGACAGTGAGGCCGCGTTCGCGCGCGATGTCGGCCGTCAGGTCGGTAGGAAACCCGTATGTATCGTAAAGACGGAACGCGACGTCGCCCGGAATTTCGCGGCCTTTCAGGTTTCGAATGCTCTTCTCGAGCAGTTCCATGCCTTGCGCGAGGGTCTCGGCAAAACGTTCCTCTTCCGCGAGCAGTACCTTCGCGATGTGCTCGCGTTGTTGATCGAGGATCGGATACGCCTCACCCATCTCGTTGGCGAGCGGTTCCACGAGACGGTGGAAGAACGTGCCGCGGATGTCGAGCTTGTGACCATGGCGCAACGCGCGACGGATGATTCGACGCAGCACGTAACCGCGATCTTCGTTCGATGGCACGACGCCGTCGGCAATCAGAAACGCGCATGAACGGATATGGTCGGCGATGACGCGCAACGACGGATTGCCCATCAGATCGTTGCGACCGACGCCGGCGATTTCTCCGACCGCGCGCAGCAGATTGCGGAACAGATCGATCTCGTAGTTCGAATGCACGCCTTGCGTGATGGCCGCAACGCGCTCGAGCCCCATGCCGGTATCGACGCCCGGTTTCGGCAACGGTGTGAGCGTGCCGTCGGGCGCGCGGTCGAACTGCGGGAACACCAGATTCCAGAACTCGACAAAGCGATCGCCGTCTTCATCCGGCGAACCGGGCGGGCCACCGGGGATCTCCGGACCGTGATCGTAGAAGATCTCGGTACACGGTCCGCACGGTCCCGTATCGCCCATCGCCCAGAAGTTGTCGGCAATCGGCACCACGCGCTTCGGGTCGACACCGATTTCGTCGATCCACAACGCGCGCGACTGCTCGTCTTCCGGATGCACGGTCACCCACAAGCGCTCGCGCGGAATCTTCAGCTCCTGCGTGATGAACTCCCATGCCCAGCGGATCGTGTCGTCCTTGAAGTAATCCGCGAAGCTGAAGTTGCCCATCATTTCGAAGAACGTGTGATGGCGCGACGTGTAGCCGACGTTCTCGAGATCGTTGTGCTTGCCGCCCGCGCGCACGCAGCGCTGCGCCGACGTGGCGCGCTTGAAGCCGAGGTCCTGAATGCCGATCAGCGCGTCTTTGAACTGCACCATGCCGGCGTTGGTGAACAACAACGTGTTGTCGCCGGACGGCACGAGCGAACTCGACGGCACCACGCGGTGACCTCGCTCGGCAAAGAACTCGAGATACTTCGAGCGGATTTCAGACGTCTTCATCGCGGGTCGGTCGCGCAGCCAAAAAAGGGGCGCAAGTATACACGAGCCTATGCCGATTCAGGGCAACGCACTGATTTGCGGGGGAATTTGCGAAGCGGATACGGTGCGCCGCTACCCGCGCGCGTCGCCGAGCGCGCGGTAGATCAGATCGGACGGAAAACCGCGTTGCGCCAGGAAGCGCGCCTGGCGGTTCCACTCGTCGCGCGATGCCGGTGCCGCGGCGCCGAAGCGTTTTGCCCGCGCGCGGTTCGCGCGCTCCAACCAGAACTCGGATGTCGTCGTCAGCACTTCGTCGACCAGCACGTCGGTCACGCCGCGCTCGCGCAGTTCCGCACGAATACGCAACGGTCCTTGACCGCGCTCCGACCGCACCCGGACGAAGCTCTCGGCGAAACGCGCGTCCGAGACCGACGCGGAGTTGCTGAGCGTTGCAACCACTTCATCGATGGTGGCCGGAGCGTAGCCACGCCGCTTCAGTTTGCGACGCAGCTCGTCGGCCGAGTGCTCGCGCCGTGCAAGCAACCTGATCGCGGTGTCGCGCGCGACGTCGATCTCATCGCGCGCATCACAGTCATCCGGTTGCTCGTCCAGCACAAAAGGCGTCCGATCAGATCTCGAGCGCTTCGACCGTGTCGTCGGCTGCGACCGACAACGTCACACTATCCACCGCGGCACGACCGTTCGGCAGCAGCTGATTGCGGATTTCGGTCTCGATCTCCTTCGCCATCTCCGGGTTCGCGTCGAGGAAATCGCAGGCATTCTTCTTGCCCTGCCCGATCCGGTCGGTCTTATAGCTGTACCAGGCGCCCGACTTTTCGATCACGTTCAGTTTCACGCCGATGTCGACCAGTTCGCCGAGCAGGTTGATGCCCTTGCCGTACATGATCTGGAATTCGGCCTGCTTGAACGGCGGCGCAACTTTGTTCTTGACCACCTTCACGCGGGTTTCGTTACCGACCACTTCGTCGCCTTCTTTCACCGCGCCGATGCGACGGATGTCGAGGCGCACCGACGAGTAGAACTTCAGCGCGTTCCCACCGGTCGTCGTCTCCGGCGAGCCGAACATCACGCCGATCTTCATGCGGATCTGGTTGATGAAGATCACCAGCGTCTTCGAGTGTTTGATGTTCGCAGTCATCTTGCGCAGTGCCTGGCTCATCAGCCGCGCCTGCAGACCGACGTGTGCATCGCCCATTTCGCCTTCGATTTCGGCTTTCGGCGTGAGCGCGGCGACCGAGTCGATGACGACGACGTCGACCGCGCCGGAACGCACGATCATGTCGCAGATCTCGAGCGCCTGTTCGCCGGTGTCGGGCTGCGACACGAGCAGCTCGTCAGTGTTCACGCCAAGGGACGCTGCATAGATCGGGTCGAGCGCATGTTCCGCATCGATGAACGCGCACGTACCGCCCTGCTTCTGCGCTTCCGCGATCACCTGCAGCGTCAGCGTGGTTTTACCGGACGACTCAGGTCCGTAGATTTCAACGACCCGGCCACGCGGCAGCCCGCCTACGCCCAATGCGATGTCGAGACCGAGCGAACCCGTCGAAATCGAGGGCACCAGATCGGGTTCCTGATCGCCGAGGCGCATCATCGATCCTTTGCCGAATTGGCGTTCGATCTGCGTCAGGGCTGCTGAAAGCGCGCGCTCTTTGTTGGTCTTGGCATCACTCATTGATGGACTCCGTCGGGTGGAACAGTCGATGTGGACGGTACTGTATATTTAATCAGTACGGCTTGGCAACCGTCCGCCTGACGATTCCTGCCAGATCGCAGCGATCTCTTACGCGTGGGGCGGCCAAACTCTGCTGCGCTCGCCCGCAGCGATGACCGGTTGACGCTCGTCGAGAGCGTCTGCTTCACTCGCACCCCCATGTCGCTCCAGCCCCTCGCCCCATCCGCCTCGTCGTCGTCGCACACGCCGATGATGCAGCAGTATCTGCGGATCAAGGCGGAGCATCCCGACACGCTGCTGTTCTACCGCATGGGCGACTTCTACGAGCTTTTCTACGACGATGCGCGGCGCGCGGCCAAACTGCTCGACATCACGTTGACGGCACGCGGCCAGTCCGGCGGCCAACCGATTCCGATGTGCGGCGTGCCGTATCACGCCGCCACCGGTTACCTCGCACGGCTGGTGCGGCTCGGCGAGTCGGTCGCGATCTGCGAACAGATCGGCGACCCGGCGACGTCGAAAGGTCCGGTCGAGCGGCGCGTGGAACGCGTCGTCACGCCCGGCACGCTCACCGAAGAAGCGCTGCTCGACGCCGCCGGCGACAGCCGGCTCGCCGGCATCTGCGGCGCCAATGGGCGCTTCGGCATCGCCTGGCTGGAACTCGCCAGCGGCCGCTTCTGTGTCGAGGAAGTCGCCAACGAGGCCGCGCTTCGAACCGAACTCGCGCGGCTGAAGCCCACCGAAATCCTGTTGCCAGACTCGCCGTTGCTGGCCGCGGTGTGCGCACCGCTCGCGTTCTGCCGCACGCGCGAATCGCTGGAGTTCGATAGCGATCTCGCTCGCACGACGCTGACGCGTCATCTCGGCACCCACGACCTCAGAGGCTTCGGTTGCGAAGACCTGACGCTCGCGCTCGGCGCCGCGGCGGCGGTGCTGTCGTTCGCCAAAGGTACGCATCGGCAGTCGCTCGAATTCATCGACGGTCTGACGCGCGTCATGCCCGATGCGACCGTGCTGCTCGACGCGCCGACGCGACGCAATCTCGAAATCGACCAGCGCATCGACGGCTCGCGCGACAACACGCTGTTCGCCGTGCTCGACACGACGCGTACGCCGATGGGCGCGCGGCTGTTGCGCGACTGGCTGAATGCACCGAGCCGCGAACGCAGCGTGGTGCTGGCGCGGCAGCGCGCGGTCGCAGCCCTGCTCGATGCGTATGCCGACGACGTGCTGGCGGCGCCGCTGCACGACATCGGCGATCTCGAACGGGTGCTCACCCGAATCGCGCTGCGAAGCGCCGCCCCGCGCGATCTCGCGCGGCTGCGCGACGCGCTGACTGCGTTGCCGGACATCCGCAACGTGCTCGGTTCCTTGGTCGACCAGCGGCTGAGCGCCTTGGCTGCATCGTTAGGGGACTTCGAACAGATTCAACTGCTGCTGACGCGCGCGTTGGCGGCGGAGCTGCCGGCCACGCTGCGCGATGGCGGCGTGATCGCCGACGGTTACGATGCGCAGCTCGATACCCTGCGGCGCGCCACCACCAACGCCGGCCAATGGCTGCTCGATCTGGAAACGCGCGAACGCGAACGCACCGGCATCAATTCGCTGAAGGTCGGCTACAACCGCGTGCACGGTTACTACATCGAATCGAATCGCGCTGCAGCCGCGTCGGTGCCGGCCGACTACGTGCGCCGTCAGACGCTGAAGAACGCCGAGCGCTACATCACGCCGGAGTTGAAAGCGTTCGAGGACGACGCGCTAACGGGCCAGTCGAGGGCGCTCGCGCGCGAACGGGTATTGTTCGAGGAACTGCTCGAAGCGATCAATCTGCACTCGGCAAGACTACGCGCCTGCGCGGCCGCACTCGCCGAACTCGACGTGCTCGCGTCGATGGCGGAGCGCGCGCGCCGTCTCAAGCTCGTAGCGCCGGAGTTGAGCGATGACCCGGGTTTCGACATCGAAGCCGGTCGTCATCTGGTGGTCGAGCACGTTCAGAGCACGCCGTTCATCGCGAACGACCTGCACCTCGATGCCGCGCGACGCATGCTGATCGTCACCGGCCCGAACATGGGCGGTAAGTCCACGTACATGCGCCAGGCCGCGCTCATCGTGCTGCTCGCCTACACCGGCAGTTTCGTGCCCGCCGCCGCCGCACGCATCGGCCCAGTCGATCGCATCTTCACCCGCATAGGCGCGGCAGACGATCTCAGCGGCGGCCGTTCGACGTTCATGGTGGAAATGAGCGAGGCGGCGAACATCCTGCACAACGCAACGCCGCAGAGCCTCGTACTGCTCGACGAGATCGGCCGCGGCACCAGCACGTACGACGGACTCGCGCTGGCGTGGGCGTGCGCGTCGTATCTGGCGCGCGAGCTGCGGGCATTCACGTTGTTCGCAACGCACTACTTCGAACTGACCGCGCTCGCGGAGCAGCTTCCCGGCGTGGCGAACGTGCACCTGGCTGCAACGGAGCATCGCCAGCAGATCGTGTTCCTGCACGCAGTGCGCGAAGGTCCCGCAAGCCAGAGCTACGGTATTCAGGTGGCGCGACTGGCCGGCGTGCCGAATGCAGTGCTCAGCAACGCGCGACGCAAGCTCGAGGAACTCGAAGTCAGCGCTGCTGCGGCGCTGGCCGTACCGCAGATCGACCTGTTCACGACGCGCGATCGCAACCCGCTGCGCGACCAACTCGCCGCACTCGACCTCGACGCCATCTCGCCGCGCGACGCGCATGCGTTGTTAGCGGAGCTGGTGCAGCAGGCGCGCGAGCCGCCCGGCTGAGCCCTGTACACGCCCCCATTTGTCGCTAGAATACGGCGCTTTTCCAGCCAGGCGCGCCGATGACCTTTGTAGTCAGCGAAAACTGCATCAAGTGCAAACTCACCGATTGCGTCGAAGTGTGTCCGGTGGACTGTTTCTACGAAGGTCCGAACATGCTCGTCATCCATCCCGATGAGTGCATCGACTGCGCGTTGTGCGAGCCCGAATGTCCGGTCAACGCGATCTTCTCCGAAGACGAGTTGCCGGAAGAGCAGCAGGAATTTCTGGAGCTGAACCGCGAACTGGCCGAAATCTGGCCGAACATCACCGAAAAGAAAGATGCGCCGGCCGATTCCGACGAGTGGGACGGCAAGCCCAACAAGCGGGAACTGCTGGAGCGTTGAAGCTCCGCGCGCCTCGAGCCGCTTACGAGAAAATCTGCGAGGCATCGAGCCCTTCGGCTTCCAGGCTGATCCGCAACCGCGCCAGCGCTTCCATCTGAATCTGCCGCACCCGTTCCCGCGTCAACCCGATTTCCTCACCGACTTCTTCGAGCGTGCCGGTCACGCCGCCGTGCAACCCGAAACGTCGTACCAGCACGTCGCGCTGCTTCTCGGACAGCTGACCGAGCAGGCGTTGCAGCTTTGCCGACAGATCGCCCGCGGCAACGTGCTCGGACGGATCGACCATGTTCTCGTCGGCGACGGTTTCCATTATCGAGCGATCGTGCGGATTGCGCAGATAGTCGATCGACTCCACGCGCGTGTTGAGCTTCAGCATGCGGTCGACGTCGGCGGCGGGTCTGTCGATCAACGCGGCGATTTCGTCCGGGGTCGGCTCGTGGTCGAGCTTCTGCGCGAGCTCCCGCGCGGCGCGCAGATACAGATTCATTTCCTTCAGCACGTGAACCGGCAAGCGGATCGTCCGCGTCTGGTTCATCAACGCGCGTTCGATCGCCTGACGGATCCACCAAGTCGCGTAGGTCGAGAAGCGAAAACCCCGGTCGGCATCGAATTTCTCGACGGCGTGAATGAGCCCGAGATTGCCCTCTTCGATCAGATCGAGCAGCGGCAGACCACGATTGAGATAGCGCCGGCATATCTTCACGACGAGCCGCAGGTTGCTCTCGATCATGCGCCGGCGCGCGGCGGCATCGCCTTTGCGCGACAAACGGCCGAACTTCTTTTCCTCAGCCGCCGTGAGCAGCGGCGAGAAACCGATCTCGCGCAGATAGAGTTCGGTCGCGTCGGGCGAGGTACCCGGTTCGTCTTCCACTTCGTCGATGCGGTCGAGATACGCCTCTACGCCCAACTGCCACGCGCTGCCCGTCTCCGCACCCGCTACCGCGAGTCCTTCCGCTGCACCCATTGCGAATCCTTTTCATCAATGTGGTCGTTACGGAAGCTATGTCGGCACGCCGGCGGCGACCTTTAGACGTGCGGGACAAACATCGCCGCTACTCGAACTTCCAGTCCGTCACGACCACCTTGAACGTCAGCCCGGGAAAGGTAGGCCGGCTGCCAGGTGACGTAGTTGCCGCCGGTGCCGCTCACCGGTGGGTCATAGAAGTGCGGCTCGCGCGGACTCGGGTCGGCGCGGCAGATGTCAGTCGACGGTGCCGCGCAGCAGCGGCACGAAGCGGACGTACTCGAGGCTTTCCTCGTGGATGCCCTCTTCCGTCTTGTCGATGACTTTGAGCTCCTGGGTGCGATCGTCGCCGACCGGGATCACCAACCGGCCACCAACCGCGAGCTGTTCGAGCAGCGCCGCCGGCACAGTGCGCGCAGCCGCAGTGACGATGATGCCGTCGAACGGTCCCTGATCGGGCCAGCCGAGGTTGCCGTCGTCGTATTTCACCCGGACGTTGCGCAGCTTCATCGCGCGAAACCGTTCGCGCGCGCGTTCGATCAGCGGCTGAATCCGCTCTACCGTGAACACACGTTTCACCAATGCCGCCAGCACCGCGGTCTGATAACCCGATCCGGTGCCGATCTCGAGCACGCGCTCGCGCGGCTTGTCGAGCAGCGTTTTCGTCATCAGCGCGACGATGAACGGTTGCGAGATCGTCTGGCCGTGTCCGATCGGCAAGGCGGTGTCTTCGTATGCCCGCGTCGCCAGCGCCTCGTCGATGAAGATGTGTCGCGGCACCTCGCCGATGACCGACAGCACGCGCTCGTCGGCGATCCCGTGTTCGCGCAGTCGCTGCACCAGCCGGTCGCGTGTGCGCTGCGACGTCATGCCGATTCCGCGCAGATCGAACTGGCTCACGCGGCCATCTCCGCCGCCGAGTTGCGAAACGTACCGAGCTCGCGCAGCAACGCGGTGGCGTAATGCCCCGGCGGCAGTTCGAAATGCAGTTCGAGCGTCGCACCTTCGATGGTGGCCTCGAGCTGCAGCGGGCGCAGAACGAGCCCGCGCCGTTCCTGCGACAACCCGAGATGTTCGAGCGGATCGAGCCATTCGCGATACTCGAGGAGCACCGCCGTTTCGACGTCGAGCGCAGCGCCGCGCGCCTGCGGTCGTCCCCTGCCCCATAGCGGGCCCGTTGGCAATGCAGCGAGCGCGACATCGCCATCTATCAGGCAGTTCCAGTTGCCACACTCGACCCGCCGCGCCAGCACCGCGTTGAACAGCAATGCTCGGGCCGTAGACAGATGCAGTCCTTTCTGGAATGCCGCTATCGGCGCACGCGGACGGTGGCAGACCCACGTCTTGGCGCGCGCGACGTTCGCGCCATTGATACCGAAGCGTTGCTCGCCGAAATAATTCGGCGCCCCGGCGCCGCGGAGCGCTTCGATCCGCTCCTGTAATTCGTCCACCGATCCCCGCAGACCACGCACGCGAATGCGGAACGCGTTGCGCGCGAGTTCGCCGCGACGCAGCTTGCGTCGATGGCGCGTCGATTCGATCACCCGCCAGGCCGGCGACGTTGCAGGTAACGCATCCGACGGCGTCAGCACGCTGAACCACTGGCGTGTCACCGCGTGACGGTCCTTCATTCCGGCAAACGACACATCGCCCGGCGACACGCCGTAAACGCGCGCGAGTTCGGTTGCAACGTCGTGGGTATTCAAGCCGCGCTTCTCGATCCGCAGCAGCAGATGCTCGCCGTCGTGAGTGGGCTCGTATGCGGCGCGCTCGTCGACGACGAAATCGTCCGGACAGGTGCGGATCACACCTTCGAGCCGGAGCGGTGTGTAGGCGAGCGGCGGTACGGTGGGATCCACGATCAGGGATCGACGACCAGATAGAACGTTTCGCCGTTCTTGATCATGCCGAGTTCGCTGCGTGCGCGCGCTTCGACGCCGGCCGGACCGCTCTTCAGCGCGGCCACTTCAACGGCGAGACGGCGGTTGCGCGCCTCGAGTTCCTGGGTGCGGCGTGCCTGATCGGCCACCCGCGCTTCGAGGTCGGCGCGCGCGAGAATACCGACGTCGCTGAACCACAGGCGCACCTGCATGCCGATCAGCACGACGGCACCGATGACCATCAATACACGAACGGTAGTGGTCAGCTTCGCAGCTCCGCACGGCCGCGGTACACGGCCCGGTTTCCGAGTTGCTCCTCGATGCGCAGTAACCGGTTGTACTTCGCGACGCGGTCGGAACGCGACAGCGATCCCGTCTTGATCTGACCGGCGCCGGTCGCCACCGCGAGATCGGCGATGGTGGTGTCTTCGGTTTCTCCGGAACGGTGCGAAATCACCGTCGCATAACCGGCCTTCTTCGCCATGCGGATTGCCGCCAGTGTCTCGGTGAGGCTGCCGATCTGGTTGAACTTGATGAGGATGGCGTTCGCGACGTGCGCCTTGATGCCGTCGTTAAGGATCGCGGTGTTGGTGACGAACAGGTCGTCGCCGACGAGCTGCACGCGTTGTCCCACCGCATCGGTCAGCATCTTCCAGCCGGTCCAGTCTGCCTCGTCCATGCCGTCTTCGATCGACAGGATCGGGTAGCGTTCGGTCAGCGAAGTGAGATACGACGTGAACTGCTGGCGCGCGAACCGGCCTTCGTTCGTGAGCACATATTCGGTGCCGTCGTAGAACTCCGATGCGGCGCAATCGAGCGCGAACGTGACGTCTTCACCCGGCCGATATCCGGCACCCACCACCGCTTCGGTGATCACGTCGAGTGCGGCCGCATTGGACGGCAGGTCCGGCGCGAAACCGCCTTCGTCGCCGACCGCAGTGTTCAGTCCGCGTCCGCGCAGCACCGCTTTCAGGGAATGGAACACTTCGACGCCGCAGCGCAGCGCATCGCTGAACCGCGTCATCGACACGGGCTGGATCATGAACTCCTGGATGTCGACGTTGTTATCGGCGTGCTCGCCGCCGTTGATGATGTTCATCATCGGCACCGGCATGCGCATTTCGACGCCGCCGAACAGCGAGTTGATGTGCTCGTACAACGGCACCCGGCGCGCGACGGCGGCCGCCTTGGCCGCCGCGAGCGACACCGCGAGAATCGAGTTGGCGCCGAGCCGCGTCTTGTTCGCGGTTCCGTCGAGATCGATCATTGCCTGATCGATCCGCTCCTGATCGCCGGCGTCGATGCCGACCAGCGACGGCGTGATCTCTTCGGTAATCGCTCGTACGGCCCGCAGCACACCTTTGCCGAGATAGCGCGCGCGATCGTTGTCGCGCAGCTCGAGCGCTTCGCGCGTTCCGGTGGATGCGCCGGACGGCGCACAGGCTGTGCCGATGGAGCCGTCGTCGAGGTGCACGTCGGCCTCGACGGTCGGGTTGCCGCGGGAATCCAGAATCTCGCGGGCAACGATGCGTTTGATCTTGCTCATAACGGTTTTACGGCGCCTCGTCCTCAAAATCGGTTGCTTTTGCGTCGCCGGGATTCGCGGTCCGGCTTCCAACTGCTGCATGACAACATCCGTTGGTCAGGTGGTGGCGATCGCCTCCACCGGTTCGCGCAGCGTCGCGTCCACGTGCGAGTGTCCGAGCGCTGCCTCGATGAAACCGCGGAACAGCGGATGGCCATCGCGCGGCGACGACGTGAACTCCGGGTGGAACTGACACGCCACGAACCACGGGTGATCCGACAGCTCGATCATCTCGACGAGACCGTCCTCGGAGCGACCGGCGATCTTGAGTCCATAGCTCTGCAGCAGATCCACGTACGTCTCGTTGACTTCGTAGCGGTGCCGATGCCGCTCGTACACCACGTCTTCGCCGTAGATCGCGCGCGACAGTGAATCGGACATCAGCCTGCACGCCTGTTCGCCGAGCCGCATGGTGCCGCCGAGGTCGTCGCCGGCGCTGCGGTGAGTGAGGTTGCCGTCGCGGTCGACCCACTCGGTGATCATTGCGATCACCGGATACGGCGAATTCGGATTGATCTCGGTGGAATGCGCGTCATCGAGACCGGCGACATTGCGTGCGAAGTCGATTACCGCCGCGTGCAGCCCGTAGCAGATGCCGAGATACGGCACGCGGTTCTCGCGCGCGTAACGCGCCGCTTTGATCTTGCCTTCGAAACCGCGCTGGCCGAATCCGCCCGGCACGAGGATCGCGTCGACGTCGTTCAGCGTCGCGGTGCCATTCGTCTCGATGTCTTCGGCGTCGACGTAACGGATATCGACTTTCGTGCGCGTCTGAATGCCGGCGTGCACGATCGCCTCGCTGAGCGACTTGTAGGCATCGAGCAGGTCGAGGTACTTGCCGACGATCGCGATGCGCACCCGGCGTTCGGGATGCAGTTGCGCGTCGACCACGCGATTCCACTCCCACAGGTTGGCCTCAGGCGCTTCGATACCGAATTTCTCGACCACGATGTCGTCGAGCTTCTGCTCGTGCAGCATCGCCGGCACCTGATAGATGGTCGGCGCGTCCGGCAGCAGCACGACCGCGCGCTCCTCGACGTTCGTGAACAGGGCGATCTTGCTGCGCGACGATTTCGGAATCAGCCGCTCGGACCGGCACACCAGCACGTCGGGCTGCAGACCAATCGAGCGCAGTTCTTTCACGGAGTGCTGCGTCGGTTTGGTCTTGATCTCTCCGGCAGTGGCGATGTACGGCACCAACGTGAGGTGAATGAACAGCGTCCGCGACGCTCCGACCTCCAGGCGCAGCTGCCGGATCGCTTCGAGAAACGGTTGCGATTCGATGTCGCCGACCGTACCACCGACCTCGACGATGACGATGTCGAAGCCTTCCGCCGCATCGCGGACCCGGCGTTTGATCTCGTCGGTGATGTGCGGAATCACCTGCACGGTGCCGCCCAGATAATCGCCGCGGCGTTCCTTGCGGATCACTTCGGCGTAGATGCTGCCGGTGGTGAAGTTGTTCTTGCGTGACATGCGCACGCGCAGGAACCGTTCGTAGTGGCCGAGGTCGAGATCGGTTTCCGCGCCGTCGGCGGTGACGTAAACCTCGCCGTGCTGGAACGGACTCATCGTGCCTGGATCGACGTTGATGTACGGATCCATCTTCACGATGTTGATCTTGAGATTGCGGGCCTCGAGCACGGCCGCCAGCGAGGCGGTGAGGATGCCCTTGCCGAGGGACGAAACCACACCACCGGTCACGAAAATATAGCGAGTCATGAATGCGCCATCTTGATGTGAGCGCGCGCGACGTGAGTCATGGATGAGGCGCGCAAGATGGGAAGTCAGGGTAGCAAAAGGGTTCGGGCAGCACAAACAAAAGGCTTACGGCGACGGCACATCGAACGGCCGCACGCTCACCATCCAGACGCCGTCCCCCACCTGCGCAAACGCCGCGTCGACCGCAATGCCTGGCACCGCCGCGAGCGCATCGTCGATGTAGAGCAGCGGGTACGCATCGCGCAGCCACGGCGCAATGCCCGCGTCGTGCAACAGTTGCTTGACGCTGCGCGACCCGTCGCGACGCGCCGGACGCAGCCGTTCGCCTCCGCATCGCGCGCGCACCTGCACGCGCACGATGTCCGAACGCAGACCGACGCCGCTCCCGCGCTTCGCCACGAGGGCACCGGCCGGCGTCGAGAGTTCGGTGCCGAGAATCCAGTCGGTGGGATCGAGACGCGTCGCCGAATCGGTCACAAGATGCAGGTTCGATCCGAATCGCCGCACGGTATGCATCGCAGAAACCCGAACCTGCGGCGCTCGATCGACTGCGCCGCCCGCCTGACGGACGATTTCGGTGAGCACCCGTTCGCGCGCGCCGGCGACGCCGTTCGATTCCAGCCAACGCCGCAACAGCGGCCTCGCTTGCGGCTCCTCCGCAACGCTCACCGGAACCCGCCCGCCCACCACTCCGAGTTCGTCGAGGCGCCGATCGAGCGCGGATCGCAGCAGCACCGCTTCGTCGGCGAATCGGCGCGCCGCGTGCTGCAACCTCGACGCGGCATCCGGCCACTTCGACTGGAGCACCGGCAGCACTTCGTGACGGATGAAATTGCGGTCGAAGCGCGCGTCCACGTTGCTGTCGTCGTCGATCCACTTCAGGCCTCGTGCGTTCGCCCACGATGCGATGTCGATGCGCGCAACCTCGAGCAGCGGACGCCGCAGACGACCCGCGCCGAGACCCCGCGACTCCGGCATTCCGGCGAGCGCCGCCACGCCGCCGCCGCGCATCAGTTTCCACAACAGCGTCTCGGCCTGATCGTCGCGATGGTGCGCGAGCCAGAGCACGTCGCCGCGCACCAGGAATTCCCGGAACACGTCGTAGCGCGCCTTGCGGGCGGCGGCCTCCGTGCCGCCGACCGAGCCTACGGATACGCGACGGTACTCGAAATCGACACCGAGCCGGCCGCTAACTGCCTCGCAATGGCGCTGCCACTCGTCGCAGCGGACGTTGAGACCGTGATTGACGTGCAGCGCAAGCACGCGCGAGCGTTCGTCGATCGCCGCGACGGCCGCGTGGAGCAGCACCGTCGAATCCATTCCTCCACTGAAGGCCACGACGATGCGGCCGAGTGCGTCCGTTAGCGCTGCGCGAACGGCTGCGTCGACCGACGTCGATCCGGTCACGCCGCGGAGCGGCGATAGTGCAGGCCGACCTGTCCTGCGCCGAACTCGTTACGCAGCGATTGCAACAACTCGTCGCACGGACTGACACGCCAGTCGGCACCGAGCACGAGGCGGCCTTCGGCGAGATTCGAGCGGTAGCTGATGGCAACCGGACAGCCGTCGTGGCGATGCGGTTCCAGCAGCGTCTTCAGGCGCCGCGCGAGATCGCTCGACATGCCGGCGCCTGAGACTTCGATCTGCAGACAGTCGGCAAAGCGGCGCCGCGCATCGTTCATCGTATGGATCTGCGCCACCCGCATCTTCAACGCGCCGCTGTAATCGTCGGGCTGTACTTCACCTTCCACCACGAGCACGGCGTCTTTGAAGATCTTGGCTTTGTGCTGTTCGTAAACGTCGGCGAACACCGACAGTTCGATCCTGCCGCTGCGATCGTCGAGCACGGTGAACGCCAGCGTTTCGCCGCGCCGGCTGCGCATGGTGCGCGACGATACCACGAGCCCCGCTACCACCTGATTGCCGCGTTCCACCTTCAGATCGGCGACTCGATTCGGACAGAACTCGCGGATCTCTTCGAGATAGTCGTCGAGCGGATGACCCGTGAGATACAGGCCAAGCGCCTCCTTCTCCGCATCGAGGCGTTCGCGACGCGTCAATGGCCGCGCGGTTGCGGCAGCGGGAACGATGATCGGCTCTGCTTCGTGTGCGGCGGAAGGTTCGCCGAATGGCCCGCCAAACAGATCGCCGATGCCGCTCTCCGCGTTGCGGGCCACCTGCTCCGCACCCTGCATCGCGCTGTCGATTTCCGCGATCAACCGGCCGCGCACCGCGTCGATCTCTTCGCCGCGCCGCGCAAACCCGTCCATCGCACCGGCGCGGATCAACGCTTCCACCGCGCGTCTGTTCGCCTTCTTCGAATCGATGCGGCGGCAGAAGTCGTACAGATCGGTGAACGCGCCCTGCTGCTCGCGGCTCTCACAGATCGCGATCACCGTGCCCTCTCCGATGCCGCGGATCGCCCCGAGTCCGTACAGAATCCGCCCGTCGCGCACCGAGAACCGGTAGCGACTCAAGTTGATGTCCGGCGGATCGAGCGTCAGATCGGAACGCCGTACTTCGTCGACCAGCATCACAATCTTGTCGGTGTGCTGCATGTCGGCAGACAGCACCGCCGCCATGAACTGCTCGGGATGATGCGATTTCAGCCACGCGGTTCTGTAGCTGACGAGCGCGTACGCCGCCGAGTGCGACTTGTTGAAGCCGTACCCGGCGAATTTCTCCATCAGGTCGAACAGCTGATCCGCCTTCAGTTCGGACACGCCGTTCTTCAGCGCGCCCGCTTTGAAGATGTCGCGCTGCCGCGCCATCTCTTCAGGCTTCTTCTTGCCCATCGCGCGACGCAGCAGATCCGCGGAGCCGAGGCTGTAGCCGCCGATCACCTGCGCGATCTGCATCACCTGTTCCTGATACACCATGATGCCGTACGTCGGCGACAGAATCGGCACCACGCGCGGATCGGGATACTCGAATCGTTCCTGGCCGTGCTTGCGCTTGATGAAATCCGGAATCAGCTCCATCGGACCCGGGTCTGAACAACGCGCCGAGCGCGATGATGTCCTCGAACCGGTCCGGCTTCGCCTGTTTCAGCAGATCGCGCATGCCGCGCGATTCGAACTGGAACACGGCGGTCGTTTCGGCGCGCTTCAGCAGATCGAACACGCGGCCGTCGTCGAGCGGGAGCTGCGTGATGTCGAGTTCAGGCGCACCGTCGGCGCGCACTTCGTTGATGGCGGCGACGGTCCAGTCGATGATCGTCAGCGTTTTCAGGCCGAGGAAGTCGAACTTCACGAGCCCCGCGCGTTCGACGTCGTCCTTGTCGAACTGCGAGACGACACCGGCGCTCGCATCGTCGAGGTACAGCGGCACGAAGTCGGTCAGACGCGATGGCGCGATGACCACGCCGCCAGCGTGCTTGCCGACGTTGCGCACGATGCCTTCGAGTTTGTAGGCCATGTCCATGATCTCGCCGACCTCGTCGTTGTCGGCGATGAAGTCGCGCAGTTCCGGCGCCTCGGCGACGGCGCGCTCGAGCGTCATGCCCACTTCGAACGGAATCAGCTTCGACAGCTTGTCGGCGAGACCATACGGTTTGCCCTGCACGCGGGCGACGTCGCGCACGACCGCTTTGGCGGCCATGGTTCCGAACGTCGCGATCTGGCTCACCGATTCGTGTCCGTAGCGTTCGGCCACGTGCGCGATCACTGCGTCGCGGCCCATCATGCAGAAATCGATGTCGAAGTCCGGCATCGACACACGTTCGGGGTTCAACAGACGTTCGAACAGCAGGTCGTATGCGAGCGGATCGAGGTCCGTAATGCCGAGCGCGTAGGCGACGAGCGATCCGGTGCCGGAGCCGCGCCCGGGCCCGACCGGAATGTTCTGCGACTTCGCCCAGTTGACGAACTCCATCACGATGAGGAAATAGCCGGAAAAACCCATCTGATTGATGATGCCGACTTCGACCTCGAGCCGCTGTTCATAGACGCGCCGCTGCTCCAACGACAGTTCGCGGCCGCGTTCGATCATCAATGCCAGACGCTTATCGAGACCTTCGCGCGCCATCTGCCGCAGATAGTCGTCGAGCGCAATGCCTTCGGGAACCGGGTACTTCGGCAGAAAATACGTGCCGAGCTGGATCTTCACGCTGCAGCGTTTCGCGATCTCGACGGCGTTCGCCAGCGCTTCCGGTACGTCCGCGAACAGAGCGGCCATCTCCTCGGGACTCTTGAAATACTGCTCTTCGCTGTAGCGACGGACGCGCCGCGGATCATTCAGCGTGCGGCCTTCCTGAATACATACGCGCGTTTCGTGCGCTTCGAAATCGTCGCGTTCGATGAAACAGACGTCATTGGTGGCGACCACCGCGAGATCGAGTTCGGTCGCGAGCGCGATCGCACCGCTGAAGTACACGTCTTCGCCCTCGCGACGCGTGCGTTCGAGTTCCAGGTAGTAGCGATCGCCGAAAATCCGGCTCCAGCGCTGCGCATGCGTTTGCGCAGCAGCGGCGTCGCGCCGCAACAATGCCTGACCGACGTCGCCCCGAGTACCTCCGGACAGCAGGATCACGCCTTCGCTGTGCGCTTCGAGCCATGCGCGTTCGACGCAGCCGCGATGCATTGCGTCGAGATACGCTTTTGACACCAGCGTGATGACGTTGCGATAACCCGTCTCGTTCATCGCCAGCACGATGCAGCGGTATCGTCCGGCCGGATCAGCATCGGATGCCGTGTCGTGATACGTCAGATCGGCGCCGACGATCGGCTTCACGCCGGCGTTCAGACACGCATCGTAGAACTTGATGAGGCCGAACAGGTTCGACCGGTCGGTGATGGCGACTGCCGGCATGCCGAGCGCGACGGCACGATCCACCAGGTCCTGCACCTTTACCAGACCGTCGGCGATCGAATACTCGGTGTGGACTTTGAGATGGACGAATCCGCTGTCCATCGCGTCAGATATCGCTTTCGAACATCACCACGGCGTTCGCTTCGAACGTCGATACGCGAATGGGCGCAAAGCTCGTGCGGTGCAGCGGACTCGGCCCGAAGCGTTCGAGCGCTTCGAGGTGCGCGGCGGTCGCATAGCCTTTGTGCCGCTCGAATCCATAGTTCGGATAGTGCGCGGCCGCCCTGTCCATCTCCCGATCGCGGATCACCTTCGCGACGATCGACGCCGCGCTGATCGAGGCCACTCGGTCGTCGCCACCGACGATGGCAACGGCGGGCATCGCAAGCGTCGGTGTGATGTTGCCGTCGACGTAGACGACGTCGGGCTGTACCGCCAGATTCGCGACGGCGCGCTCCATCGCGAGCAGACTCGCGCGCAGAATGTTGAGCAGATCGATTTCGGCGACTTCGGCGCGTCCTACACCGACGGCCAACGCCTGCGCCTCGATGATTTCGGCGAGTTCCGCGCGGCGCGCGGCAGTGAGCTTCTTCGAGTCGCGCAGGCCGGTGATCGGTCGCGAAGGATCGAGAATCACCGCAGCGGCGATGACCGGACCCGCAAGCGGACCGCGGCCCACTTCGTCGACACCTGCAAGCATCAGGACCGGGGTGGGTTGATCGTCGAACAGATCCATCAGCGGTCGATCAACGTGAGCACTGCCTCGGCAGCGCGTTGGTTGGCGCCGCGGCGCAGCGATCCATGCAGCATACGAAAGTCCGTTAGGTGATTGCCGGCGCGGCCCCGTTCCAGTTCTCGGAGCAGCGCTTCGGCGAGGCGATGAGGTTGGGCGTCGTGTTGCAGCAGTTCGGGGACGAGCCGTCGGCCCGCCAGGATGTTGGGCAGCGCGACGAACGGTGTGCGCAGCAATGCTTTCACGATTGCATAGCTTAACGCGCCGAGGCGGTACGTCACTACCATTGGTTTGCCGAACAGCATGGCTTCGAGCGAACCGGTGCCGGACTTCACCAACGCAACGTCGGACGCCGCGAGCGCGAGGTGTGCGCCGTTCGGTAACACGCGCGACTCGATCGCCGGAAATCTCTGCGCCAGCGTCTCGAGTTCACCGCGCGAACGCTCGTCGATGCACGGGAGCAGAAACAGCGCCGGACGCTGCGACGTTGCAGCGCCCAGCATTTTCTCGAACGTTTCGGCCGTACGCATGAACAGTTCGCCGTGTGCGCGGAGTTCCGACATGCGGCTGCCCGGCAGCAGCGCAACGACCAGTCGGTTCGTCGCGATCCCGAGTTGCGCGCGCGCGGACGCAGTGGCGTCCACGGGTTCGATCTCGTCTGCCAGAGGATGTCCGACGAATTCCGCGCGCACGCCGTGTTCGGCATACAGCGGCGGTTCGAACGGATACAGCGTCATCACTAGATCGGCGGCACGACCGATGCGCTTCACGCGACCGCGTCGCCACGCGTAGACCGATGGACTGACGTAATGGGCGGTTCTGATCCCGCGCCGCTTCAAAAGGCGCTCGAGCAGGAGATTGAAGACGTTGAAATCGACGCCGACGAAAACGTCGGGCCGGTCGGCCAGATAGGCATCGCGCAGCGTGCGAATCACGCGCAGCAATTGAGGAAAGCGCTTGATCGGTTCGACGAAGCCGTTCATCGAGAACGTCGCGATCGGCGCCAGCGGTTCGAGCCCCGCAGCGAGCATCAACGGTCCACCGACACCTCGAAACCGCACATCCGGAACGCGCGCGCGCAGCGCGTGCATCAGCCCTGCGCCCAGTAAATCGCCGGAAGGTTCGCCCGCGAGTATGCCCACGTGGAGCACACGCCGTTCAATCGCCGTTGCCCTCGCGACGGCCGCGAATGATGCCCCATCGCGATTCGGCAACGCTGCCCATGAAGAGGCGCACTTCCGCATGCTGATCGGCGAGCGGCGCAATCTGATCCAACGCCTCTTTCACCGTGAGACCCTGCCCGTAAACGATGCGATAGCTCTCGCGTAACGCGGCAACGGCCGCATCGGCGATGCCGCGTCGACGCATGCCCTCGATGTTGAGCCCTACTGCGCCGGCGGGATTTCCGCTCACCGTCACGAATGCCGGCACGTCTTTCAGCACCAGGCTCATGCCGCCGACGTGCGCATGAGCGCCGACGTGCCGATATTGCGGGATGCCGGCGTAACCGCCGAAGTTCGCATAGTCGCCCACCACCACGTGACCCGACACCGACGCGTTGTTCGCCATGATCACGTGATTGCCGAGCGTACAGTCATGCCCGACATGCACGTACGCCATCAGCAGATTGTGGTTGCCGATCAGCGTGCGACCCTGCCCTTGCACGGTGCCGCGGTGAATCGTGACCCCTTCGCGGATGACGTTGTCGTCGCCGATCTGCAACGTCGTCGGCTCGCCCTTGTACGCGAGCGCCGGTGTGTCTTCGCCGACGGTCGCGAACTGGAAAATGCGGTTGCGTCGGCCGATCCGCGTCGGTCCCTTCAGGATCACGTGCGATGCAATGCGGCAACCGTCGCCGATCTCGACGTTTGCGCCGACGATCGTCCACGGGCCGATCGATACGTCCGTGCCGATCACGGCGCTCGGATCGACGATCGCGCGTGGATCGATCATCACCGTTCCATCCTGTCGATCGCCCTGTGCGCGCACGACACTACACTTCCTTTTCGACGCAGATCACTTCGGCTTCGCACGCGAGATCGCCTTCGACGAAGGCGTTGCACGCGAACTTCATCACGTTGCGCTTGTCCGCGATGATTTTCGACTCCATGTCGAGCCGGTCGCCGGGCACCACCAGCCGCTTGAAGCGCGCGTGATCGACACCGCCGAGGTAGTACATCGCATCGACCGGCCGACGATTCTTCGTTTTGAATGCAAGGATGCCCGAAAGCTGTGCCATCGCTTCGACGATCAGCACGCCCGGCATGACGGGATTACCCGGAAAGTGGCCGTTGAAGAACATCTCGTTCACGGTGACGTTCTTGAAGCCCTTGATGGTTTCGCCTGGAACGACGGAAACGACGCGATCGACCAGCAGGAACGGATACCGGTGCGGCAGATACTCGGCGATTTCCTTGATGCCCATCATCTAGACGTATCCTCGCGACATGCTGCGGTCGTTGGCAACTGAGAACGGGATGGTGGCGTCGGACAGCTACCGGCGCGATTTTTCGAGCCGTGCGACTCGCTTCGCCAGGTTGTCGAGTTCAGCGAACCTGAGGGCATTGCGCTTCCATTTGAGTGTCGCACTATGTAACACGCCCCCTGAGTAGACGCCAGACTTCGCGATCGAGCGGCTGACGTGCGTCATTCCGCTGACGACGACGCGATCGGCGATCTGGATCGGCCCGTCACCGCCAACCCCGACGCCGCCGGCGAGTATGCAGTGTTTACCGACGCGCGTGCTCCCAACGATTCCGACACAGCCGCAGATCACCGTGTGATCGCCGATCTCGCAGTTGTGGCCAATTTGCACCTGGTTGTCGATCTTCACGCCGTTGCCGATCAGCGTGTCGTCGATGGCGCCGCGGTCGATCGTCGTCGCGGCACCGACGCTGACATCGTCACCCAACGCGACGCCGCCCAGCTGCGCAATCTCCTGCTGGCGGCCTCGCTCGTCGGGAACGAATCCGAATCCGTCGGCACCAATCACCGCGCCACTGTGAACGACCCCGCGCATACCGATGCGCACGCGCCGGTACAACGTGACGGACGCCATGAGGCGCGTATCGTCGCCCAACGAGCACGCATCGCCGATCACACAGTTCGCGCCGATCGACACGCGATCGCCGATCCGGCAGCGCGCGCCAACGACCGCGTTGGGGCCGATCGAGACGGCATCACCGAGCCGCGCGGTCGGATCCACGACCGCGGACGCATGGACGCCGGTCTGCGACCGTGCGTCGTCTGCGAACAACACCGACAGCCGCGCGAACGCGAGGTACGGATTGCGCGTGACGAGCGCGTGGGTAGGACACTGGGCGAGGTCTTCCGCCCGCAGGATTACGGCGGTTGCTTTCGTATACGGCAGAAATCGACGATAGGCGCGACTGGAGAGATGCGTCAGCTGACCCGGTGCCGCGCTGGATAGACTGCCGAGGCCGCTGACGAGGGCACCCGCGTCGCCTTCGACGCGGGCATCGATCCGCTGTGCTAGTTCACCAAGGGTGTAGGTGACTCCAGCCATTACTTCTTCTGGTTCAGCTTCTCCGTGACCTGCGCCGTGATGTCGTATTTCGCATCGACGTACAGAATGTTCTGCCGGTGAATCACGAGGTCGTACTGCTCTTTCGCGATGATGTCTTTCAGGACGGCATCGAGCTTAGGCGCCATCTGCGACAGGATGTCCTGCTGCCGTTCGTTGACGGTCTTCTGGAATTTATTGACGCGGAACTGATAGTCGATCTGTTTGTCTTCGATCTCCTTCTGCAGCTTCCGCTTCTCGGGATCGCTCATGACGTCGCCGTCTTTGTTGAACTTGTCCTGCAGCTGCGTGATTTCCGCACCGAGCGCCTTGATGGCGGTCTGATCCGGCGCAGTGTCGGCTTCAAGCTTGGCAATCAGTCCTTTTGCCTCGTTGCACTCGCCGATCGCGCGTTGCACGTTCACCACGGCGATCTTCAGTTCCGCGAATGCGCTACCTGCGGTCAGCAGCAGCACAGGGAGCAGCACCAATCGACAAAGCTTCGACACCGGAAGTCTCCTTAACGAACTGGTCAGAACAAGGGTTGTACGAAAGCGGCGCATGTTACCTCAGAACGTTCGGCCTAGCTCAAACTGGAAGAACTCCGTTTCGTCGCTGTCGCTGTAATTGAACGCTTTCGCGATGCCGAACGTCATCGGACCCATTCCGGTGATCCACGTGAGGCTGAAGCCGACCGAATAACGCAGCAAATTCAGGTCGATCTCGTCGCACACGTTGCTGACCTTCGGACACTTGCTGTTGAACACGTTGCCGGAGTCGATGAACAACACAGGACGCATCGAACGACCGTCTTTCACGAACGGCATCGGGAAGACGATCTCGGCGCCCGCCAGTACCAGCGTATTGCCGCCGAACGGCTGGCCTTTCTTGGTGTACGGATCGAACTGCGACGGCGTCGACAGCGGACCGAGCGTGTTCTGCTTGAAGCCGCGCACGGAGCCGAAACCGCCGGCGAAGAAGTTCTCGTAGAACGGCAGACCGTTGCTCTCGCTGTAGTTGTCGCCGTAACCGAGTTCGCCGTGCAGGCGCAGCGCGTAGTTCTCCGCGATCGGGAAATACACCTGATCTTTGTAGTCGAGTTTGTAGAACGTCAGGTCGCTGCCGGGTACCGCCACTTCGAGCGCGATCGTCTGCGACCGGCCGCGCGTCGGAAACAGACCGCGGTTCAACGTCGAACTGGTCCAGCTCAGGTTTGCCTTGAAGTTCAGGAAGGTGTCGCCTTCGTCGTCGATGAACTCGGTGATCTCCTGGGCGGCGTAATAGCCGGCCTTCAACTTGGTGTGTTCGGCCGTGAGCCCGAATCCGATGCGCTGTGTCTCGCCGATCGGAAAACCGAAGTTCACGCCGGCGCCGTAGGCGTCGGTCGAATACGTCGCGATGTTCTGCTGTTCGTAGTCGGTCTGACGGAAGAACAGGTTGTAGCCGCGGCTGATGCCGTCGAGCGTGAAGTAAGGATTGAAGTAGTTGAACGCGACGGCGCGCTGGAACTCGCTCCAGCTGATGTTGAGCGACATGCTGTTGCCGGTGCCGAGCACGTTCGATTCCTGATAACCCGCCCCGACGATGACGCCGGAACTCTGCGCATAGCCCAACGTCGCAGAGATGCTTCCCGACGGCTGCTCTTCGACGGCGAATTTGACGTCGACCTGATCGTCGGTGCCGGCCACTTCCGGCGTCTCGACGTTGACCTCCTTGAAGAAACCAAGTCGTTCGAGGCGCGTCTTCGACAACTCGATCAACGCGGTGGACGCCCACCCACCTTCCATCTGTCGCATCTCGCGGCGCAGCACTTCATCCTGCGTCACGGCGTTGCCTTTGAACTCGATCCGGCGAACGTACGCGCGCTTGCCGGCTTCCACCATGAAGCGCACGTCGACCGTACCGTTGTCGTGAACCTGCGGCACGCCGGATGCACTCGCGAACGTATATCCGGAATTACCCAGAGCCTGCGTCAGACGCTCTTCGCTGGCGGTCACCAGCGCACCCGAGAACGTCTGTCCGGGCTGCACCAGCAACAGCGAACGCAACGCGTCCGGCGACACGTCGTGCAATTCGCCGACGAGCTCGACCTTGTCCACCTTGTAGACGCCGCCCTCGGTCACGTTCACCGTCAGATAGACGTGGCGTTTGTCCGGCGTGATGCTCACCTGAGTGGAGTCGACCGTGAACGTGACGTAGCCGCGGTCCTTGTAGTACGACTCGAGCTTCTCGAGATCGCCCTTCAGTTTTTCCTTCGAATACTTGTCGTCGTTCTTGATGAACGAGAAAAAGCTCGGCGTTTTCAGTTCGAAGACGTCGAGCAGGTCGGCCTCGCTGAACGCGTGGTTACCGACCACATTGATGTGCTGGATCGTCGAGGTCTTGCCTTCCTTGATCACGATGTGGATCGCGACGCGGTTACGCGGCAGTTCTTCGACGTTGGTGTCGATGCTCGCGCCGTACCGGCCTTGTGCGACGTACTGGCGTTCGAGTTCGAGGTCCACGCGCTCGAGCGTCGACTGCTTGAAGATTTCGCCTTCTTTGAGACCTTGTTTGCCGAGCCCTTCCATCAACGCGTCGGTCTTGATCGACTTGTTGCCCTTCAGCTCGATCGAGTCGATCGCCGGCCGCTCGACCACGGTCACGATCAACGCGTTGCCGTCGCGCTGCAGTCTGACGTCGCGGAAAAAACCCGATTGAAACAGCAGCCGGATCAGCTGCCGCACCGTCGCCTCGTCGACCTGATCGCCGACGTTCACCGGCAACAGGTTGAAGACCGTGCCGGCCGACACGCGCTGCAGACCCTGGATGCGGATGTCCGTGACCGTGAAGGTATCGGCGAGCGCAAGGCTTGGCCACAACATCACGATGGCAAGCCATCGCTTCATCGATCCCCCGAACATGGGTCCCCTTAGATCAGAATAATCGTGTGATGTCGTTATAGAACGCGAGCAGCATCATTCCGCCGACAATGGCGAGGCCGATCTGCATACCCCACGCCTGCACTCGATCAGGCACCGGTTTGCGGATCGCGATCTCGGCGAGACAGAACATCACGTGGCCGCCGTCGAGAATCGGAATCGGCAGCAGGTTCAGCACACCGAGGCTGATGCTGAGCAACGCCAACACACGAAGGAAGCTCTCCCAACCACCCGAACGCGCAGAATCGCCCGCCACCTTCGCAATCGTTATCGGACCCGACAGGTTTCGCGTCGAAACGAGTCCGGTCACCATCTTCTTCATGAGATCGAGCGTCATCATCGTCTTCGACGCCGTCTCGTGCAGGCTCATTGGAAACGCCGCCAACACGCCGTACTTCACTTCGCGCATCAACGGCGCGACACCGACGTATCCGTACCGGCTGCCGTCCGCAGCCGTTCGCTCGCTCGGCGTCAGCAGCACCGAATCACGCATGCCGGCGCGCTCGAACTCGATCGTTAGAGACTTGCCCGGCGACGCGCGAAGGACGTCGACCCAATCGCCCCATTGTTTGATCGGTTTTCCGTCGACCGAAACGACGTGATCCCACGATTGCAGACCGGCCGCCTTTGCCGGGCCGTCGTCGAGGATCGTTCCGAGGATCGGGGCCAGCGTCGGCACCATGCCGAGCGAGCGGAACAGCTCCGGTTCGTCCGCACCGCGCTGCCAGTTGGCGATCGCGACACGGTGCAGGTTCGTGCGGTCGGCGCCGGGCGCGCGACTCTCGATCGCGATCGAGCCGGAATCACCGAGGCGCGATGCCAGCGCCATACTGACTTCGGCCCACGATTGCGTCGCTGCGCCATCGACCGAGACGATCTCTTCACCGCCGTGTAACCCCGCGACGAATGCAGGCGTTTCGGGTGCGGGATCGTCGATGATCGGAACGACGTCGGTGCTGCCGGCGACGAACAAGGCCCAATAGATTGCGACGGCGAGGAGAAAATTCGCCGCCGGTCCGCCGAGCGCAAACGCGATGCGCCAGGTTGGAGACAGGCGATTGAAGGTCTTGTCGGCTTCGTGCGCGGCAACTTCACCTTCGCGCTCGTCGAGAATCTTGACGTAGCCGCCGACCGGGATGGCCGCCACGACGAATTCCGTGCCGCGACGATCGAAGCGGGAGAACAGAGCCGGACCGAAGCCGATGGAAAAGCGCACGACTTTCGCGCCGGACATGCGTGCGACCAGGAAGTGGCCGAGTTCGTGCACGGTGACCAGAACGCCCAGCGTGACGATGAGAGCGAACACATACTGCGCGATTTGCATGCGTCAACGATTCCGAAGATATGTCCGGTTGGACAGGAACCGCGGCAGCAAGTTGCTTCGCGTATTGCATCCGGCCAACCAGAACGGCGGCGAATGATAACAGCTTGGCATCAGGGCTGCCCCGTCACGGCCAGCGCGACGCACGGCAACGCCGCGATCAGCGAGTCGACCCGATCGAGCATGCCGCCGTGACCGGGGAACAGTCCGCCCGAATCCTTGACGCCGCGCGCGCGTTTCAGCGCGCTTTCGAAGAGGTCGCCGAAAACCGACACGATCGCGATGACGAGCGAACCGGCGACCCATTGCCAGACGAGCGGCGTCAGCGTTTGCAACGCGGGCACCGTCATCCCCATCGCCGAACCCAGCAGCACCGACAGCAACGTTCCGCCGACCGCGCCCTCCCATGTCTTGCCGGGACTGACCAGCACCGCGAGCTTGCGTTTGCCGAATTGCCGGCCCGCGAAGTACGCACCGATGTCGGCAGACCACACGACGATGAGCACCCACAGGATCAACCACGGACCACCGGCGACGAGCAACGCCACCAGTGCGAGCCACGCGCCGACGAATGCGACGTAGCCCGCGGGGACGAGCACGGGGCGAATCAGCACCTGTCCGCTCGCCGGGAACGTCAGTACCACGACCGCGGCGAGCGCCCAGTACGCCACCACCCACTTCAACACGGCGCTCCACAATGCCGGTGCATTCAGCAAGGCATATCCAATCAGCGCGTAAACGAGCAGATACGCGACTTTCGCGGCGTTCGAACGAATGTCGGCGAGATTCGCCCACTCGAGCACACCAAGACCGGCCAGCACGAGAAACACCACGGCGAACGCATTGAGCGGAAGGAAAAAGATCGCGGCGATGATGGTGGGGGCTGCAATCAGCGCCGTGATCACCCGCTGCTTCAGCATGCGCCCCGCCGATCGCGGTTCGCACCGCCGTGCATCATGGACGGCGTCCGAATCTGCGCTGGCGCTGACGGAACGATTCGAACGCGCCCGCGAGACAGGCTTCGTCGAACTCTGGCCAATACGCGTCGGTGAAATACAGTTCGCTGTATGCGAGGTCCCACAGCAGGAAATTGCTGATGCGCTGATCGCCGCCGGTGCGGATGCACAGATCCGGCGGCGGCAGATTGCCGAGCGACAGCAATCCCCCGACGGTATGTTCGTCGACCTTTTCCGGATCGATCTGGCCGCTTGCCACGGCTTTCGCGAGACCGCGCATCGCCTGCGTGATGTCCCACCGACCGCCGTAGTTCGCAGCGATGGTCAGGTGCAGCTGATCGTTGTCGCGCGTGATCTGCTCGGCCCGCTTCATCAGCATCTGCAACTCGGCCGCGAAGCGACTGCGATCGCCGATGATCCGCAAGCGCACGCCGCGGTCGCGCAGTTCGTCGACATTGTCTTCGAGAAAGCGCCGCATCAGCTGCAGCAGCAGGTCCACCTCGCGCTTCGGGCGGTCGAGATTCTCGGTAGAGAGCGCGAAGATGGTCAGATAACGCACACCGAGATCGGCGCAGCGCTCGGCAATCGGCCGGATGTTACGGGCACCCGCACGGTGGCCGGCGGCGCCTGGCAGATGACGCGCTTTGGCCCACCGATGATTGCCGTCCATGATGATCGCCACATGGGCCGGCACGAGGTCTGAGTCGATCTGGGCGGCACTGGCCTGAAGCTCGGACATATCGCCTGAAATCCGCTGTCAGTGTCGAGATCTTAGCGTTAAATCTTTAATAAATCGGCTTCTTTTTCCGACAAAGCGTGATCGATTTCCGATATCCGCTTGTCGGTCAGCCGTTGGATGTCCTCTTCCGCACGACGCGCGTCGTCTTCGGAGATTTCCTTCTCTTTGAGGAAGTCGCGTACGTCCCCGATCGCATCCCGACGGATGTTGCGAATCGCCACCCGCGCCTGCTCCGCTTCCTGCTTGGCTTGTCGCGCCAGGTCGCGCCGGTTCTCTTCCGACAGCGGCGGCAACGGAATGCGGATCGAGTCGGCGTTCGATGCAGGCGTGATACCGAGATCGCTTTTGAGAATCGCCTTCTCGATGTCGGACAGCAGTTTCTTGTCCCACGGCGTGATCAACAGCGTGCGCGCGTCTTCGACGTTGATCGAGGCAACCTGATTGAGCGGCGTGTCGACGCCGTAGTACGCCACCTGAATGCCTTCGAGAATCGCGGGGTTCGCACGACCCGTGCGAATGCGCCCGAAGGCGTGTCCGAGCGCGTCGAGCGACTTGCCCATGCGCTGGTTGGTCTCGCGTTTGATGTCGTCGATCACGGTGCTGCCTCAATCGTTTTTACGTTGCGCTGCGGATCACGCTGCGTCGCCGTCGATCAACGTGCCGACGCGTTCGCCTGCGACGATGCGTTGCAACGCGCCGGCCGCGTTCATATCGAACACGACGATCGGCATCTCGTGATCGCGGCACAGGCAGATCGCCGTCATGTCCATGACCTTCAGGTTGCGGGCGATGACTTCGTCGTAGTTCAGGCGATCGAAACGCTGTGCGGACGCATCGACGTGCGGATCGGAAGTGTATACCCCATCCACCTTGGTCGCTTTGAGAACGAGGTCGGCGCCGATTTCGATACCGCGCAGGCACGCCGCGGAGTCGGTGGTGAAGAACGGATTGCCGGTGCCGGCCGCGAAGATCACCACGTGTCCGCTCTGGATCAGATCGACCGCACGCGGCTGCGAATACCCTTCGACCATGCCGGCCATCGGAATGGCCGACAACACGGTCGCCCGCGCACCGAGCGACTGGATCACGTCGCGGAACGCCAGCGCGTTCATGACGGTGGCGAGCATGCCCATGTGATCGCCGGTGACCCGATTGAGCCCGGCACGTGCCAGCGCGGCGCCGCGGAACAGATTGCCGCCGCCGAGCACGACGCCGAATTCCGCGCCGGCCGCCTGCGTGGCGACCACCTCGCGACCGATTCTGCGAACGACTTCGGGATCGATACCGAAATCGGCCTCACCGGCCAGTGCTTCACCGCTGAGCTTGAGCAAATAGCGGGAGACGACCGGTCTGGTCATGAAGCGCTAGCCCTTACCTCTGACTTGCGCCGCCACTTCCGCCGCGAAGTCGGTTTCGACCTTGTCGATACCCTCGCCGACTTCGTATCGGACGAATCCGGTACAGCGGGCCTTCTTCTGGTTCAGCAGCTGCCCGACGCGCGTGTTCGGATCTTTCACGAAAGGCTGTTCGAGCAGGCTCACCTCCGCCAGGAACTTGCGCACCCGTCCGTCCACCATCTTCGCGATGATGTCGGCAGGCTTGCCGCTGTCCTGCGCCTGCGCGGTGTAGATCTCCCGCTCCTTCTCGACGATGTCCGGAGCGACGTCGGTGCCGGAGACGACCATCGGTTTGCTCGCGGTCACGTGCATCGCGACGTCGCGACGCAATTCGTCGTCGCCACCGATCAGCGCAACCAGCGAGGCTTTGCGGTTGTCGGCGTGCAGGTAGCTCGCCACTTTTCCACCCGGCGCTTCGAGCAGCGCGATGCGTCGCACCGACACGTTCTCACCGATGCTCTGCACCAGTTTCTCGCGTTCGGCTTCGAGGCCACCGGCGAGCAGCGCCGCCAAATCGCTGGTGCGCTTCTCGAACGCGACGTCGCGGACGCGGCGCACGAACGCGGCGAAGCTCTCGTCGCGCGCGGCAAAGTCGGTCTCGATGTTGACTTCGACGAGCACCGCGTAGCCGCCGTCGTCGGCAACGCGAACGCCCAACAGACCTTCTGAGGCGGTGCGATCGGCTTTCTTCGCGGCCTTGACCGCGCTGTTGCGGCGCAGACTCTCGATCGCGAGATTCATGTCGCCGTCCGTTTCGGTCAGCGCCTTCTTGCAATCCATCATGCCGAGCCCGGTGAGTTCCCGGAGCTCTTTGACCATCGCTGCCGTCACTGCCATTTCAGACGGCCTCGTCCACGTCGTAATTGGCCGTAGCAGTGCCGGCTTCGTCTACTTCCACGAACTCGTCGATACGGACTTCGCCGCCCGCCTGCGCCTGACCTTCGGCGATGGCATCGGCCACGGCGGTCACGTAAAGACGCACTGCGCGAATTGCGTCGTCGTTGCCCGGAATGACGTAATCGACGCCGACCGGATCGCTGTTGGTGTCGACGATGCCGACCACCGGAATGCCGAGCTTGTTCGCTTCCGATACGGCGATGTGTTCATGCTGCACGTCGACGACGAACAGCGCATCGGGCAGGCCACCCATGTTCTTGATGCCGCCGAGGCTGCGCTCGAGTTTTTCCATGAGGCGGCGCTTCGTCAGCGCTTCCTTCTTGGTCAGCCGCTCGAACGTACCGTCGGCCGACTGTGCCTCGAGTTCCTGCAGCCGACGGATCGACTGACGGATGGTCTTGTAGTTTGTGAGCATGCCGCCGAGCCAGCGCTGATCGACGAACGGCATGTCGACGCGCGTCGCCTGTTCGCGGATGACCTTGGCGGCCGAGCGCTTGGTGCCGACGAAAAGCACCTTGTGCCGGCGCGACGACAGCGTCTTCAGATAGCCCAACGCTTCGTTGAACGCAGGCACCGTGCGTTCGAGGTTGATGATGTGGATCTTGTTGCGGGCCCCGAAAATGAAGGGGGCCATCTTGGGGTTCCAGAACCGCGTCTGGTGGCCGAAGTGCACGCCTGCGGCCAACATGTCACGCATGCTGATATTTGCCATGTTTCCTCGTCATGTTTGGGTTGAGCCTCCACGCATCCCAGACCCGAACCACCTTCCGGTGGCACCCACGGGGCTGTGTCGATGCGTGTGAGAATTTTGAACACCCGCGATCGGCTCAGAGAGTGCTTCGCGAGATATCCGGTTTGCCTCACGGCGGCGCGCTTTATACCATAATCCGTTTTTCGTCGAAACCGTCGGAACAGGTCGTCTCAGATGTCCATCAAGCTACGCAACGAGGATGAAGTCGCACGCATGCGCGTGGCGGGACGACTCGCCGCCAGCGTGCTGGAGATGATCGGTGAACACGTCCAACCCGGCATCACCACCGAGGATCTCGACCGCATCTGTCACCGCTTCATCGTCGACGAACTCGACGCGATACCCGCCCCGCTCAACTACAGCAATGCGCCGGGACAGCCGCCGTTTCCGAAGTCGATCTGCACATCGGTCAACCACGTCGTGTGTCACGGCATACCGTCGGCGGGCAAACGGCTGAAGCGCGGCGACGTGGTCAACATCGACGTCACGGTGATCAAGGACCGCTATCACGGCGACACCAGCAAAATGTTCTTCGTCGGCGAACCGAGCGTGATGGCGCGACGCCTCGTCGAGATCACGCAGGAGTGCCTCTATCGCGGCATCCAGGCGGTGCGTCCCGGCGCGCACCTCGGCGACATCGGCCACGCGATTCAATCGCACGCCGAAGCCAACAACCTATCGGTGGTGCGCGAGTTCTGCGGCCACGGCATCGGTGACGTGTTCCACGACGAGCCGCAGGTGCTGCACTACGGGCGGCCGAACACCGGTCTGAAGCTCGAGGCCGGCATGACGTTCACAATCGAACCGATGATCAACGCCGGTCAGCGCCACATTAAACTGCTGCCGGATCAATGGACCGTCGTCACGAAGGATCACAAGCTCTCGGCACAATGGGAGCACACCATCCTGGTGACGCGCGACGGTGCGGAAGTTCTGACACGGCGCGCCGAAGAAACCTTTCCGTGACACCCACTGACAAGCTGAGTGAGGCGCGGCGCCGCATCAGCTCATCCGATTCGCTTCTCGCGCAACGATTCTGGGCCGGCGAAGACATCGAATCGATCGTGCGCAGTCGCGCCGAATTCTTTGACCAGCTGATCAGAGACCTCTGGACCCGCATCAATTGGCCGGAAGGCACGGCGTCCCACCTCGCGCTGTTCGCCGTCGGCGGCTACGGTCGCGGTGAGCTGCATCCGCACTCCGACATCGATCTGCTGATCCTCGTCGACGGCGATCCTGCAGAGTATCGCGACGGCATCGAAACGTTCGTACAGAACCTGTGGGACCTCAAACTGAACATCGGGCACAGCGTCCGCACGATCGACCAGTGCCATCAGGAAGCAAAGGAAGACATCGCAACCGCGACGTCGATACTCGAACGCCGGCTCCTCGCCGGCACCTTGGCGCTCGACCGTCAGGTGGGCCGGCTGTTTGCAACCGACGAGATCTGGCCCAGCGCGCGCTTCTTCAGCGCCAAGGTCGATGAACAGCGCAAACGTCACGACCGCCATCAGGACGTGGACTACAACCTCGAGCCGAACATCAAGGTCGCACCCGGCGGCCTGCGCGACATTCAGACGGTCGGCTGGATCATCAAGCGTCACTTCGGCAACACGTCGCCCGACGACCTGACCGCGCGCGGCTTCCTCACCGCGCAGGAACGGCAGTGGCTGAATGATGGCCGCCGATTTCTCTGGCGGGTGCGTTACGGTCTGCATCTCGTCGCCGGCCGGTCGGAAGACCGTCTGCTGTTCGATTATCAACGCACCTTAGCCGACCGGTTAGGTTACAAAGACACCGACGCGCAGCTCGGCGTCGAGCAGTTCATGCACGACTACTACAGCCACGTGCTAAGCCTGCGCGAAGTCAACGACATCCTGTTGCAGCACTTCGACGAAGCGATCCTGCGGGCGCACTACGAGCCGGAGATCGAACCGATCAACGAGCGCTTCCAGATTCGCGACAACTACATCGAGACGCGCGGCGAAGACGTGTTTCGTGCACATCCCGCGGCATTGATGGAAATGTTCGTGATCATGGCGAACCGCCGCGACATCGCCGGCGTGCGCGCAACGACCATCCGCCAGGTGCGCAACAGCCTCGACCTCATCGACGAAGCATTCCGGAACGACGCCGAAGTAACCGGCCTGTTCATCGATCTGCTGCGCGCGCCGTACACGCTGGTCTCACAGCTGACGCGCATGCGACGGTACGGCGTGCTGTCGCGTTACATCCCCGAATTCGGCCGCGTCATCGGCCAGATGCAGCACGACCTGTTT
This sequence comes from uncultured Gammaproteobacteria bacterium, assembly GCA_963780795.1. Lineage (GTDB taxonomy): Bacteria > Pseudomonadota > Gammaproteobacteria > Pseudomonadales > Azotimanducaceae > DATJGR01. The sequence goes on from CAWADH010000001.1 coordinate 327,326, forward strand.
CACATCTATACGGTAGATGCGCACACCATGATGGTGATCCGCAACATGCGCCGTCTGCACTATCGCTCGAGCCAGGATACGTTCCCGGTGGCCCACCATTGCATCAAAAGTCTGCCGAAGATCGAGCTGCTCTACATCGCCGGGCTGTTCCACGACATCGCTAAGGGCCGCGGCGGAGATCACTCGACGCTCGGCGCGGTCGACGTCATCAACTTCTGCCGCCGTCACCGTCTCGCCGATGCGGACACCGAACTGGTGGAGTGGCTGGTGCGCGTGCACCTGCTGATGTCCGCCACCGCTCAGAGCAAAGACATCAACGATCCGGTCGTGATCCACGAATTTGCGAGCGAAGTGCGTACCGAAAAGCGGCTCGACTATCTGTACACGTTGACCGTCGCCGACATCAACGCCACCAATCCGACCTTATGGAACGGCTGGCGCGCGACGCTGATGCGGCAGTTGTACATGGAAACCCGCAGAGCGCTGAGACGCGGATTGAACATGCCGGTCGACCGCGCGGCGTACATCGAGCACCACCGCACCGAAGCGCTGGCGAAACTGCACGAGCGCGGCATCGCCCGCGAACGCGCGCTGGCACTGTGGGACGATCCCGATCCCGAGTTCTTCATGCAGCACTCGGTCGCACAGATCGTGTCGCTGACAGAGGCGATCGCGAAGCACGACCTCGCAACCGGACCGCTCGTACTGGTTCGCGACGTGGTGGGCCACGCGAGCGAAGAGGGCGCCACCGAGATCTTCCTTTACACGCGCGACCAGCCGACGCTGTTTGCGGCAAGCGTGATCGCGATCGATCAGCTCGGTCTTTCGATTCACGACGCGCGCATTCACACGTCGGCCGGGAATCTGTGCTTCAACAGCTACATCGTGCTCGACGAATCAGGCCATTCGATCAGCGCGAACGCGGCGCGCTGCCGGCACATCGAGCGCACGCTGATCGCGCAGCTGAGCGACCTGGCGCGTTACCCGGAACTCGCGAAACGTCGCATCCCGCGGCGTCTGAAGCAGTTTCAACGGCCGACCGAGGCGTATCTCTCGAACGACTCGGACCAGCAGTGGTCGGTGCTGCGGGTGGTCGCGTCGGACCGCCCCGGCCTGCTCGCCCGCCTCGGCATCATCTTCGTCGAACTCGGCATCAACGTGCACAGCGCGAAGATCACGACACTCGGCGAACGGGTTGAAGACGTCTTCTACATCAGCGGCGGCGCCGGCGCCGCGCCGATCAGGGATCCCGATCGGATCGAAATCGTGACGCGGACCATCCGCGAGCGCCTCGACCAACAACTCAACGAAGAAAGCCTTGCGAGCTGAGCCGAATGAATCCGTTTCTCGATTCGCTGTTGCCTTATCCGTTCGAGCGCATGAACGCGTTGAAGGCAGGGCTCACGAGCCGCAGCAACGCGCCGCACATCGCGCTGTCGATCGGCGAGCCGAAACACGCCGCGGCGCAGTTCCTCGTCGATGCCGCCACTGACGCGAACTTCGTGCGGCCCGGCCTCGGCACGTATCCCGCCACTCGCGGTAGCGATTCCCTGCGCAATGCGATTGGTGCGTGGGCCACATCGCGGTTTCATCTGAAAGCGGGCTCGCTCACCGCCGGCAAGCACATTCTGCCTGTCAGCGGCACCCGCGAAGCGCTGTTCTCGTTCGCGCAGTGCGTGTTGTCCGGTCGAGCGGGCAGCTGCGCCGTGTTACCGAATCCGTTCTACCAGATCTACGAAGGGGCGGTACTGTTGCGTGGTGCGGCGCCCTACTACGCGCCCTGTACCGCATCCACCGGCTATCTCTCCGACTTCGAGTCGATTCCGGAAGAGGTGTGGCAAAACTGCGAACTGCTGTTCGTCTGCTCTCCGGGCAACCCCACGGGCGCGGTGATGCCGATCGAACAACTGACGCAGCTGATCCAGCTGGCAGACCGGTACAACTTCGTGATCGCATCCGACGAGTGTTACTCGGAGATTTATCCGGACGAATCCAGTCCGCCGGTCGGCCTGCTGCAGGCCTGCGCGTCGATCGGTCGCGACGACTACGCCCGTTGCGTCGTTTTTCACAGCCTTTCGAAACGCTCGAACCTGCCCGGTCTGCGGTCGGGTTTCGTCGCCGGCGATGCGGCGATCCTCGATCGCTTCTTCCTCTACCGCACCTATCACGGTTGCGCGATGCCGGCTCACGTTCAGCACCTCAGTGAGCTGGCCTGGTCCGACGAAACCCACGTCGTCGACAATCGCGCCGTGTACCGGGAAAAGTTCGCGGTCGTCACCCCGCTGCTCGCACCAGTGCTCGGCGTCACCCACCCGGAAGGCGGCTTCTACTACTGGCCGCGCACACCGATCGACGATGAATCCTTCACGCGCCGACTGTTCGTCGAGGAGAACGTCACCGTATTACCCGGCCGCTATCTGTCGCGCCCGCACAACGGCATGGATCCCGGCGTCAATCGCGTCCGCATGGCGATGGTGGCCGAACTGCCCGAGTGCATCGACGCCGCAGAGCGCATCGCACACTTCGCACGCTCGCTATGAGAGCCGCTTTCACAGCGGCGCCTTGTGATACGTTACCGCCCCTCGAATCGGCCGCGCGGATTTCTCCATGAGTGAACTGTTTGGTTTCGGCATCGGCCACGCGACCTGCAATCGCGCAGGCGTTCCGCTCGAGGTGTACTTTCCCGCGCCGTGCAAGAAGCCGCTCGCAGAAGTCGCGAAGGCGATCCGCGCGCGGCTGAAGGCGGGCGTCAGCAGCGTGTCGCCCGCGGACGCCGCCGCGCTGGCACGCACGCTCGCAGACGCAGGAGCACCCGACGCAGCGCATGGATGTCGCGTACTCGCGGAGATCGACAAGCCGTTGACCGGACTCGTGCTCGAACGCGACGCGAAGATCGAGTCGACCGTGGAGGCGTACTTCAAGCTGCAACTGTTGTCGCACCGGCTGGCGTTGCCGAACACGCTGAATCTCGACGGCATCTTCGCGCAGTTGCCCAACGTGGCGTGGACCAGCGCCGGCGCCATCGACGTGAGCGAGTTCGAAGCGGCGCTCATCGCCGCGCGTCGCGCCGGGCGCCAACTCACGGTGCATTCGCTCGACAAGTTTCCGCGCATGACCGACTACGTGATTCCGAGCGGCGTCCGCATTGCCGACGCCGCGCGCATCCGCCTCGGCGCTTACCTCGGCGAAGGCACCACGGTGATGCACGAGGGTTTCGTGAACTTCAACGCCGGCGCGCTCGGCCCGAACATGATCGAAGGGCGAATCTCGCAAGGGGTCATCGTGGCCGAGCATACCGATCTCGGCGGCAGCTCCAGCACGATGGGTACGCTCTCGGGCGGCGGCAACATCAAGGTGAGCATCGGCCGCCACTGCCTCATCGGCGCGAACGGCGGCACCGGCATTTCGTTGGGCGACCGCTGCACGATCGAGGCCGGCCTCTACATCACGGCCGGCACCGTCGTCGACATCATCGACGAGGACCGCAACAAGGTGCGCACCGCCAAAGGACGCGAACTGTCGGGCGCATCGGACATGCTGTTCATCCGCAACAGTCGCACCGGCGCCGTCGAATGCCGCACCAACCGCGCCGCGATCAAGCTGAACGAACAGCTGCACGCACACAACTGACATGGACGTACTGGCGCTGAGCCAACAGCTGATCCGACGCACTTCGATCACGCCGAAGGACGACGGCTGCCAGGACCTGCTGATCGCACACCTCGAGCGGCTCGGCTTCGAAGTGACGCGGCTGCCGTTCGGAAACGTCGCGAACTTCTGGGCGCGCCGCGGCACCGCTGCTCCGCTCATCGCGTTCGCCGGCCACACCGACGTCGTGCCGACAGGTCCGCCTGAGCAGTGGGCCTCGCCGCCGTTCGAACCGGTGATCCGCGACGCGAAATTGTTTGGCCGCGGTGCAGCGGACATGAAGACCGCACTGGCGGCGATGATCGTCGCAATCGACCGTCTGCTCGGCGAAACCCCCGACTGCGGCGGCTCGATCGGTCTACTGATCACCAGCGACGAAGAAGGCGACGCGGTCGACGGCACGGTGAAGGTGATCGACCACCTGCAGCGTCGCGGCACGCACATCGACTACTGCATCGTCGGCGAACCGTCGTCGAACCGCCGCGTCGGCGACATGGTGCGCATCGGGCGGCGCGGTTCGCTGAACGGCCGCGCGCACATCCGCGGCATACAGGGTCACGTTGCGTATCCGGAAAAGGTGCGCAACCCGATTCACATCGCGGCGCCGGCGATGGCCGAACTCGCCGCGCGCCGGTGGGACGACGGCAACGACTACTTCCCCGCCACTACCTTCCAGATCTCCAACGTCCACGCCGGCACCGGCGCGACGAACGTCGTGCCGGGTACGCTCGAGTTGTTGTTCAACTTCCGCTTCAACACCGAACAGACGCCGGAGCGCCTGCAGGCGGCGGTGACCGAGGTGTTCTCCCGCCATCGTATCGATGCGGACGTGACCTGGACTCTCTCTGGTCTGCCGTTTCTCACCCGGCGCGGTCGTCTGGTAGACGCCGTGTGCGCGAGCATTCGTCGGGCGACCGGTGCCGACCCGGAACTCTCGACCGGTGGCGGCACCTCCGACGGCCGCTTCATCGCGCCGACCGGCACCGAGGTAGTCGAGGTCGGCGTGGTCAACGAAACCATCCATTCGATCGACGAGTGCGTGGCGGTATCCGATGTGGCCACGCTGGTCGATGTCTACGCCGGCGTGCTGCGCCGACTTCTGTCCACCTGATGCGGCGCACCCGGCTGGTTCTGATCGGCATAGCCACCTTTATAGTGTGTCTCGGCGTGTTCGCGCCGGCGTCGCTGGTCCGGCTCGCATTACGGGACGCGCCGATGATCACGCTGGCCGCGCCGACCGGCACGTTATGGCGCGGCTCCGGCGACCTCGGCATCGCCGGCACCCAGCTCGGCCGCGTCGACTGGTCGTTCGCGCCGAGCGCCTTGCTGAACGGCGATCTCGGGTTCGACGTGAGCGTGACCGGCGAGCACATCGCGCTCGGCGGGCGCGCTGCGGCCTCGTTCCGGAGCGGGCACGCGTCGCTCGACGGCACCTTCGACACCGCGCTGCTGACCGATGTGTTCTCGCGCTACGACATCCGGATTCCCGGCAGCATCGCCGTCGAACACCTCGATCTCACCGCCGCGTATGGCGCGCGCCTGCCGAACGTGCGCGGCGAACTGAAATGGTCCGGCGGCGACGTGTCGTACCGCCTGTCGGGTCGCAACCATCGCGTACCGCTGCCGCCGCTGGTCGGATTCATCGACTCATCCTCGTCCCAACCCGAAATATCTGTGTATCAAGTGGACGATAAGATGCCGCTCATGTTGGCCAAGGTCGCTCAGGATGGGATGGCAACGGTCGGAATCACGAAGCAGTTCACGAAAATGCTGGGCGAACCATGGCCAGGCGGTGAGCCCGATCACGCCGTCGTTCTGGAGGTGGGTGAGAAACTATTCTAGAATCCGCGCCACCCACGAGTTCCCCTGCCGTGTTTAGTTCCGCCACCCGACTTGTCGACGCCGGACGCGTTGCAGAACGACTGGCCGACCGACTCGTCGAACCCGCCAAGATCCTGATCATCATCGGCATCGCGTACACGCTGGCGACCGCGGGCTGGTATCTCGTTTCCGGTCCGGCGCCGGCGACCTTGACCGATGCGAAAGTCACCTCCGCCCGCGCAGCGGGCAAACCGTCGTTGAGCGTCGCCGACATCATCGCGCGCAATTTATTCGGCAAGGCAAATGCTGACGGTGGAGCGCCGGTCGTTTACGACGCCCCCGAAACCCGATTGCGCCTCACGCTCGAAGGCGTCTTTCAAGCCGAAACACCGGAAGAGTCGGCCGCGATCATCGCGGAGCAAGGCAAACCAGGCGAACTGTTCCTCGTCGGCGGCAAGATGCCCGGCAACGCCACGCTGACTGAAGTGCACGCGGACCGGATCGTATTGCGTCGCGGAACCGCACTCGAAACCTTACGGTTCAGCGACGAGCCGGCGATGCTGACCGCCAATGTGCACGACGAGCCGGCGCCGCTTCCCGACGTCGGGGACGGCATGGCAAACGAGGCGGCGCCCGATACGAGCTACGAGGACAGCGAACCCGCTCCGGAACCGCCGCCATCGACGGACACATCAAGTTCGAGTTCCAACCCATTGAGCACGGTGGTGCAGAGCTATCGGGATCGGCTGCAGCAGGACCCGACCGGCACGCTCAACGCCCTCGGTGTGGCACCCGTATCGACGTCCGGCGCGCAAGGTTATCGCGTAGACAATCTGGCCGGCTCCCCTTACCTGGCGCAAACCGGCCTTCAGGCAGGCGACGTGGTACTGTCGGTCAACGGACGCCCGGTCGGCGACATTCAGTCCGACCAGGCCGAGATTGATAACATAGTCGCCCAGGGATCGGCGCGACTCGAAGTGCAGCGCGGTACGCGTCGATTCTTCGTTACCACCTCATTGAAGTAGAACCCACGATGCAGTCAGCCCGAGCGTATCTTTCATGCGGACTCCTGCGCGCCGGGCTGCTGTCCGTCATGCTGGTCGTCGCCGGAGCCGCCGCTGCCCAGGAACAGACGTGGAAGATCAACCTCAAGAACGCCGACATCAACGAGTTCGTTTCGCAGATCGCCGCCATCACCGGTAAGACCTTCGTCGTCGATCCACGCGTCAAAGGCAAAGTCACCGTCATCTCGAACGCCAGTCTGAACGAGCACGACGTCTACGAGCTGTTTCTGTCGGTGCTGCGCGTACATGGTTTCGCGGCGATCGAAACGAGTGGCGTGGTGCGCGTGCAGCAGCAGACCCTCGCCAAACAGAGCGGCAGTCCGCTCGACGAAGCCAAGGATCTGGCCGGTGAAGAACTGGTCACGCGGGTCATCGCCGCGCAGTACGTCGACTCGAACGAACTGGTCAAAACGTTGCGGCCGATGATTCCGCAATACGGCAACATCGCCGCCATCAGCAATCCGAACGTGGTCATCATCAGCGACCACGCGGAAAACGTCGTGCGGTTGATGCGACTGATCGAGCGCATCGACGTACCAGGTGACGAGAGAGTGGTCGTGGTGCCGCTGAAGGACGCCTGGGTCGGCAATGTCGTGGAGCTGCTGCAGAAGCTCGCTCCGGAACAGCTCGGGTCTGCGGCGAAAGGTCCGCAGAGCATTCAGATCATCGCGAACGAGCGCAACAACAGTCTGGTACTGCGCGGCAAAACGCGGCCACTCGCCGAGATCCAGAAACTGATCGCCGAGCTCGACCAGCCAGCCAGTGAAACCGGTGCGACCCAGGTGATCTACCTCTCGCACGCCGATGCCAAAAACGTGGCCGAGATCCTCCGCGCGCTGGTGGCGGGCGGCGCAAATGCCGGTAGCAGCAGTAGTGGCGGCGGTGGCGCCGCCGGCGGTGCGGGTAGCGCCGTCGTTGGCGGCGGGTCGCCGACCAAGCTGAACATCCAGGCCGACGAAACCACCAACGCCGTCATCGTGCGCGCCGACCCGACCGAGATGAGCGAGATCATGGAAATCGTGCACAACCTCGACGTGCGCCGTACGCAGGTGCTGATCGAAGCTGCGATCGTCGAAATCTCGCTCGACAACTCGCTCAACTGGGGCGTCGATTTCGCAGGCGTAGACACCAGCGGCGACGCCGTACCGTTGATCAGCACCGCGTTGAGTCCGTCCATCGCCGCGCTGATCAAGGCGCTATCGGGGACGACCGATTCCGCGGGCAATCCGATTCCGGTAGTGCCGATCGCGGCCGCGAGCGCGCTGACCTCGCCTGGCATCGCGGTGGCGAAGCTGAGCACGAACGGCTTTTCTTTCGCCGCAGTGCTGCAGGCGATCGCGACGAGCACGAACGCCAATCTGCTGTCGACGCCGAGCATCCTGACGCTCGACAACGCCGAAGCGAAAATTCTGGTCGGGCAGGAAGTGCCGTTTCGAACCGGTACGTTCACCACCACCGCGAACGGTGCCGACAATCCATTCACGACGATTCAACGCAAAGACGTCGGCATCACGCTGACGGTCACTCCGCACATTCACGACGGCACTGCCGTGCGTCTCGACGTGAAGCAGGAAGTCTCGAACCTGGTGCTGTCGTCGTTGGCGGCGGTCTCCACCGACACGCTGTCAGACGTCGTCACCAACAAGCGCGAAATCAAGACCACCGTGCTGGCGGAAGACAAAGAAACGATCGTGTTGGGGGGCTTGATCGAAGACGACATTCAGGACACGAAGAAGAAAGTGCCTCTGCTCGGCGACATTCCGCTGCTCGGCAAACTGTTCCAGAACGTTCAGACGCAGCACACGAAGAAAAGCCTGCTGGTGTTCCTGCGCCCCACCGTGTTGCATAGCGCAGACGAAGTAACCGACGTCACCAACAGAAAGTACGAGAAAGTCTGGGAAATCAACATCAACTCCGCGGACCAGAAGACACACTCGGAGCCGCTGCCTCCTCTTGACACCATCTACGACGGCCGCAAACAGTAACCGCCCCACCCGTCCGGCCGGCGCATGCTCGATCGTCTGAAGAACCTGTCCTTCGCGCTCGTCCGGCGTTTGCTGTTGTGGATGACGGAACCCAGCGCGCTCGGCGCCGAGACGCTGCCGCCGCATCTGCGCGTCGTCTACGTATTGAACAATCGCTCGCTCACCGATCTGGTGATGCTCGATATCGTCGCCGACGCAAACAATCTGCCGCGTCCGCGCGCGGCGCTGACCGACCAGGGTATTCCGGAACGTCACCGGTTCTTCTTTCTCAACCGACCCAGCGGCTTCCTGTTACGTCGCAATCTGATGCGCACGTACTCGAAGCGGATGCTGCGCCTGCAGCGCTACTTCCGCGACACGCGCAAGGCCGACATCAGTCTGGTTCCGGTGTCGGTGTTCTGGAGCCGCGCGCCGAACAAAGAGCGGTCGGTCATCCGTGTGCTGCTGTCGGAAGACTGGACGGTGACGTCACGTTTCCGCAGGTTGGTGACGATTCTGTTCAATCGGCGCGACATCACCGTTCAGTTCGGCGCGCCGATCGGACTGCGAGAAGTTGCAGAGCCGCAGATCAGCGACAGCCGCCTGGTACGACGCATCGCACGACTGGTGCGCGTGCAGTTCAAGAAACAGCGCACTGCCCTGCTCGGACCCGATCTCTCGCACCGGCGCACGCTGATCAACCAGCTCGTCGGCAGCCGCAACGTCCGCGCAGCGATCGCTACCGAGGCGGCAAAGGGCAAATCGTCCGAAGCGCGCGTTACGTATCGCGCGCGGCGCTACGCGCGTGCGATGGTCTCCGACATGTCGTACATCACGATCCGGTTGCTGCAACGGGTGCTGACCTGGTTCTGGAGTCGGATCTACGACGGCATCGACGCGCGCGGCATCGAACGGATAAAGCTGCTGGCCGACTCGTCGACGCTGGTGTACGTGCCGTGCCACCGCAGCCACGTCGACTACCTCGTGCTGTCGTATCTACTGTACAGCCAGGGATTGATGATTCCGCACGTCGCGGCCGGCGACAACCTCGACATGCCGCTGATCGGCCCGCTGTTACGTCGCGGCGGCGCGTTTTTCATGCGCCGCAGTTTCGGCGACGACCGGTTGTACTCGGCGGTCTTTTCCGAATACGTGTACCAGCTGTTTCGACGCGGCTCGCCGTCGGAGTACTTCATCGAGGGTGGTCGCTCGCGCACCGGACGACTGCTGCCGCCGCGTACCGGATTGCTGAACATGACCATCACCACACACGTGCGCGGTGTGCCGCATCCCATCGTGTTCGTGCCGGTCAACATCGGCTACGAGAAGCTGATTGAAGCGTCGAGCTACCTCGACGAACTGCGCGGCGGCACCAAAGAGCGCGAATCGATCCTCGACGTCATGCGCAGCCTGCGCCTGATCCGTCAGATATTCGGTCGGGTTCACGTCAGTTTCGGCAATGCGCTTCCGCTCGCCGACTTCATCGCGAACACCGACGCCACCGGGTCGCAGATGGCGCGTGCACTGGGCGTCGAACTGCTCATTCGCATCAACGCATGCGCCAACGTCAATCCGATCAACCTCATCGCGCTCGTCACGTTGAGCACGCCGAAGCAGACCATCGACGAATCGCTGCTGATCGAACAACTCGACTGCCTGGCGGGTCTGCTGCGCGCGAACACGCCGTTCTCGGATATCTCAGTCACTGACATGTCGGGCCGCCAGATGGTGGAACACGCGGAAAAGCTCGGCATGATCGTGCGCGAGTCCCATCCGTTCGGCGACGTGCTCGGCCACGACGCCGCGCGCGCGGTGTTGATGACCTGGTACCGCAACAACGCGAGCCATGCGTTTGCAGTGCCGTCGCTGATCGCGTGTCTGCTGGTCAATCGGCGCCGGCGCATCCGTCTGACGCAGCTGATGCAGATGATGACCGCGGTATATCCGTATCTGCAGAGCGAGTTGTATCTCGACTCGGTCGCTCTCGACGTCGAGGTTGGCCATTGGCTCGACCATCTCGAAGCACAGGGTCTGATCCACCGATCCGCCGACGAAGTGGGACCGCCACCGGTCGAATCCAGCGAGAGCTATCGGTTGATGCTGCTGGCGCAGATCGTGATGCAGATGCTCGAGCGCTTCTTCATCGCGGTCGGCCTGCTGCAGCAGGCCGGGCAGAACCGGATCGACCGGCGCACGCTGGAGTCCGATTGCATCGCACTGGCGCGGCGCGTGTCGCGTCTATATGGATTGAACGCGCCCGAGTTTTTCGATGCCCGGCTGTTCCACAACTTCGTCGAAACACTCATCGCGCGCGGCGCAGTCAGCGTCGACGAGAACGGCAAACTGGCTTACGCCGACGTGATCGGCGAAGTGACGCGTGCATCGAGCATGGTGTTGCCGACGGAGTTCCGGTTGGCCGTGTTGCGCGCGCAGCCGCAACGCGAACCCCCTTCTCAGGCATCTACTGAAGCGCTGCCTCTGTAAACGTCGAAACGCACGCTGCGTCCGAGAATCTGCCAGTCAGGGCGGCCGATCGCCGCGTCGTGACGGCGCCGCTTCACGACCACGCGGCCTGCGAGCGGGATCGAATCGGCAACGATCGCCGGCAGATCCTCGTCCGCCGCACCCAGCAGATCGCTCAACACCTGGGCCGATTTGCGCGGCAGCGCATGCTTGTCGCGCGTGGGAAACATCGGATCGAGATAGATCGTGTCGAAGCGCTGCCGTTCCTTCAACACGTCGCGCACGTCGGCGAGGCGGTAAGCAGCACGACCGGCGATGTCGATCCGCCTGCAAACCCGATCGATCGCGTCGACGAGTAGTTCTGCCAGCCGCGGTTCGCGCTCCACCATCAGCACGTCGCACCCGAGCGTCGCCAGCGTCATGCCGTCGAGCCCGAGTCCCGCCATGCCGTCGAGCACACGCAGTCCGGCGCGCGCTCCGCATGCTTTTGCCAGCGCGAGTTTGCGTCCCTGACGAACGCGCCGTTCGACGTCGTCGATGCGAAGGAAAATCCCGTTGGTGCTGTCAGCCGCACACAATTCGAGTCGACCGTCGATGCGCTTAAGTCGGTACCAATCACGCGCGGCAGAATCGGCGGCGTTCATCTCGCATCCGCGATCAGGCGACTTCGTCGACGCGTGATGTCAGCACCGCGAACGCATCGAGCGCGGCGGTGCGTTGATAGGCGATGACGGCATGCGCGCCGGACAGCGGCGCCCCACCGATGCGACTCGGCCGCGCTTCGGACCTGCCGCGTTGATCGGGAACGTCGATCGAGCGGCCCGGCGCAGCAAACCACCGCGACGCAAGGTCGCCCGACGCGCCCGATACGAGGCTCGTCGCGCTGCTCATCTAACAACACGGGGTTGACCGGTCATGGCAGCAAGTATAGGCAGCGCCGTTCATTCCGCGAGTTTCCGCCACGGTCGCGTGCCCTGCAGGTAAACCGGCAGCGCGCCGGCGGCATCCACGACGTTGCCCTCGGCGAACGCGCGCAGTGCGAGCAGCAACACACCCCGCGCAGACGGCAACAGCGCCGCGTCCACCTCACACCTCTGCTCGGCAAGAGCGTCTGCATAGTGCGACACACCATCGCCCACCACCCACCACCTCGAATCGATGCCAGGCGGCAGCGCGTGCTGCAACGCAGTTGCGATGCGCTCTTCGCCGCTCGGCATCGCCAGGTCAGCGTCACGCAGGTACGAGGCATAGTAGATTTCGTCGGGGCGCGAGCGAATCGTCGCCAGCACGCGTTGCGCATCGGGTCGCATCGTCATCGCGGTTTGTGCGAGCGCCGCGAGGGACGACACCGGAACGACCGGCGCGGCGATCCCGAGACTGATGCCCTGGGTAATGCCTGCGGCAATCCGCACGCCGGTGAACGAGCCGGGACCTCGGCCAAATGCGATTGCATCGAGCGAACGCTTGTCCACGTCGTGTGCGCGCAACAGCGCGTCGATCATCGGCAGAACGAGCCTGTTGTGTTGCCGCGATACGATCCGGTGGTCCTGGTAGACAACACCGCGAACCGACAGCGCGACCGAACACGCGACGGTAGACGTTTCGAGCGCCAACAGCGTCGGCGCTTGCGCCTCCTGACCCGCTTCGCGACCATGAACAGGCTGTCGTTTCATAGATGGAATTCTAAGTTGAACACGCGCCAGTTTCTCGGACTCGATGACGCGCTGACGCTGCTGCGTTCGATCGTATCGCCGGTCGCGGGCCCGGCAGAGATCGTTGCATTGGCAGATGCCGCGGGTCGTGTGCTCGCCGAGACGATCGTTGCGCCGATGGACGTGCCGCCGTTCTTTGCCTCGGCGATGGACGGTTACGCCATTTGCGGCACTGACCCGATCTTCAGCGGCAAGCCGCCTTATATGCTGCCTGTAGAGGGTGAAAGCAGAGCGGGTTCGCCGTTCGCCGAAGTGCCACGCGTGAACAGCGCCGTGCGCATCTTCACCGGCGCGGTGATGCCACAGCGATGCGATACGGTGGTGATTCAGGAACATGTTCAGCGGCACGGCGCCAACATCGTGTTGCAGTCGCGGCCGATCATGCAGACCAACGTGCGGCCAGCGGGCCACGACATCGGCAACGGTGCCGTACTCGCTACTGCCGGTTTGACTCTGGGCGCGTTCGATCTCGCATGGCTCACCGCGTGCGGACTGACAACCGCGCGCGTGCGCCCGAAGATCCGCCTCGCACTATTTTCGACCGGTGACGAATTGCGCAGCGCCGGCACTGTACTGCAGCCAGGGCAGATCTACGACGCGAACCGTTTCGTTCTGCAGCAGCTGTTGAGCGCCGCGCCGGTAGTCGTGAACGACCTCGGCATTCTTCCGGACGACCCGCAGGTCATCGAAGCAACGCTGCGAACGGCGGCGACGCAACACGACATCGTCATGACGTCGGGCGGCGTATCGGTCGGCGACGCCGACTACGTGCGCGACATCGTCGAACGGCTCGGCCGCATCGAGTTCTGGAAGATCGCGATCAAACCCGGCAAACCACTCGCGTACGGGCGCATCGGCGACTGCCACTTCTTCGGTCTTCCGGGCAATCCGGTGTCGACGATCGTGACCTTCCTGATGCTGGTGAAACCGATTCTCGCCGCGCTAGCGGGCTCTGCTTCCGACGCGCCGCTGAAAGTCGATGCAACGCTGAGTTGTGACATCGCGCACGAACCTGGCCGCGTGGAATACCAACGCGGTACCTACTCGATCGATGCGAACGGCGTCTCGGTGCAGCCGACATCCGATCAGAGTTCGAACAGGATCGGCAGCTTTCGCGGAGCGAACTGTCTCATCGAAGTACCACGCACGAGTGGCAATCTTGCACGCGGTGCGTCGATTTCGATTCTACCGTTGAAGGGGTTGCTGGGGTGAGGTTGCGGTGCGCGCGACAACTGCGCGCTCGTATCGCATTCACAGAGGCCTGAAATGAATCGGGGCGAGACGCTGGGTTGGTACCCCGCTGCTCTCGCCCCAAATTTTCAATCGGTGAGCGCTTTCGCTCTCATCGACTACTGCTTCTTCGTATTACTTCTTCTTGGCCACTTTCCGCTTCTTGGCTACTTTTTTCTTTGCAGCCTTTCTTTTCGGAGCGGCTTTCTTCTTCTTGGCAGCGGCTTTCTTCGCTGGCTTCTTGCGGGCCATCGCCATGCGACGACTCGCAGCCTTCTTCTTAGCGACTTTCCGCTTCGCTACTTTTTTCTTCGCAGCCTTCTTCTTCGGTGCTGCTTTCTTCTTTGCTTTAGCTTTCGCCATTTACTCATCTCCTCGGCATTGTTGAACTCAAACAAACGTCTCAAGACATACAGCGTCTTAGGACGCGCGGTGGAGATAATAGGTGAAATGAAACTAAATTCCACCCCTTCGTGAAAGCTTTTGCGACGTGAAGAGCAGCGTACGTGTGATCGGAAGTGACAGCGTTCGCGTGTTCGTTGGTCAGGATTCGAAGCGCTTCAACTTCGATAACACCGCTTCTCTGATGTCGTCGACGCTGCCGATGCCTTCGACCTTCGCGTAATGAACACGCTTTTGCGCAGCCAATTTGCTGTAGAAATCGACTAACGGAAACGTCTGGCGGTGGTACACCGCCAAGCGCTCGCGCACAGTCGCTTCCTCGTCGTCTTTGCGCTGCACGAGCGGGTCACCCGTTTCGTCGTCCCGATTGGCGACTTTCGGCGGGTTGTAGATGACGTGATACACGCGCCCGGATTTTTCGTGAACGCGCCGTCCACTGAGTCGTTTTACGATTTCTTCCTCTGGTACGGCGATCTCGAGCACACCGTCGAGTGCGACGCCGGCATCGATCAGCGCCTGTGCCTGAACGATCGTCCGCGGGAATCCGTCGAGCAGAAATCCGTTGGCGCTGTCAGGTTGCTGTATGCGTTCTTTCACCAACGCGATGATGATGTCGTCGGAAACGAGTGCGCCGCTGTCCATCACCTTCTTCACCTGACGTCCGAGCGGCGTGCCGGCTTTGACCGCCGCGCGCAGCATGTCGCCGGTGGAAATCTGCGGTATGCCGTACGCATCGCAGACGTACTGCGCCTGCGTGCCTTTGCCCGCACCCGGCGGTCCCAACAGGATCAATCGCATCGGAAACTCCTTTCGATTCCGCGGCCTCGCAACAGGCTCGTGGCGTGGTTCATGCTTCGATTCGGCGCTGCACGCGTACGACGCCATTCACGCGACGGATTCGATCGAGCAACGTGGCCAAACCGAGCAGATCGCGAACCTCCACCCCCACTCGAATGTTAGCAGTATTCGCTTTCGCATCGGAGGTCGCCTGAATGGAGGCCATCGAAACGTCCTGTTCCGCCAACACCGCAGTGATGTCGTGCAGCATGCCGGCGCGATCGGCGCACTCGATGTCGATGCTCGCGACCGGCGGCAACGCGACGTCGTTGTACACCGCCACCACATCGAGCAACTGCCGTTCGCCGACAGCGACCGCGAGACACAGCGCATCGACGTCTGCATAACCTTGTCGAACCGCGAGTTCGCCGATGTCGAACGGCGTCGCCAGCCGGTCGAATTCGGTTTCGAGCATCGCGCGGCCCGCGGCCACGTTCTGATCGCGATCGAGCGAACGGAACCACGCCTGCACCTTTGCGAGCGCGCGTGCGGTTCTCACATACCCGAGATTTTGATCGAGCCAGTCGCGACTCGGTTTCGAGGCGTCGTCGGTGACGATTTCGACGCGCTGTCCGGTCGACAGTCGAGTGTTGAGCGGTTGTTCGTGACCATCGACCAATGCGCCGACGCAGCGCTGGCCGATCTGCGTGTGCACGCGATACGCGAAGTCGACCGGCGTCGAACCTTCAGGGAGATCCAGCACGTGGCCTCTCGGGGTGAGCACATAGATACGTCCGTCTTCGATGTTCGAGCGCAGCTCGCGCCCCACCGAAACGAAACCGCCGACTTCCTCGTGCCACGCTAGCACCTCTCGCAGCCAACTCAGCTTCTCCGTGTAGAACGCATCGAACTTGCCGGTTTCGGTCTTGTACGCCCAGTGCGCACACACGCCGAGTTCGGCCTCGCGATGCATCTCGCGCGTGCGGATCTGGATCTCCACCGTGCGTTGATCGGGACCGACTACCGCGGTGTGGATCGACCGGTAACCGTTGTCCTTGGGGTTCGCGATGTAGTCGTCGAACTCGCGCGGCACGTGACGCCAGCGCGTGTGAATGACACCCAGCGCCGAGTAGCAGTCCCGAATCGACGAAACCACGACGCGCAGTGCGCGGATGTCGTAGACGTGGTCGAAGTCGATGTTCTTCGCGTCCATCTTCCGCCAGATGCTGTAGATGTGCTTCGCGCGCCCGCGCACCTCCGCCGCGATGCCTTCCTGCGCGAGCGCGTTGGCCAGCACCGAAGCGACGCTGGTCACGTCTTCTTCGCGGTGGATGCGCTTACCGTCGAGCCGCGCCGCGATGCGGCGGTACTCCTCCGGATTCTGATAACGGAACGCGAGGTCTTCGAGCTCCCACTTCAGGCGCCAGATACCCAGCCGGTTGGCGAGCGGCGCGAACACTTCCAGCGCTTCCTTCGATACGCGCTGCTGTCGCGATTCGGAATCGTTCTTGGCGCCGCGTAGCACGATGATGCGCTCGGCGAGCTTGATGATCGCCACGCGCACGTCGTCGATCATCGCGACAAGCATACGGCGGACGTTGTCGATCTGGTCGCGCGCTTCCCGCGCGAGCAACGGTGGATTGGTGAGTTCGAGCAGGCTCACGGTTCCGACGCGTTCGACGTCAGCGACGAGATGCGCCACTTCCGCGTTCACCTCGCGTTCCAGCACGCCGATCGTTGTGTATCCGCTGCGCACGCAGCGATAGACGAGTCCGGCCGCAATCGACGTCGCGTCCATACGCAGTTCGGCCATGAGATTCGCGAATTCGACGCCGCTGCGGACGACCTCGTCGTCGCCTTCGTGGTGCTGTTGCACGAACGTGAGCCCACGCTGCAGCAGTTCCCGATCGAGTCGTGCATCGGCTGCGCAGAGCCGATCGAGCCACGCCGCCCCGTCGAAACGACCATCCGCAGAATGCAGTTCGTCCTGTCGCAACGTGACCATCAGCGTTCGAACACCCCGAGCGTTTCGACGTGCGTCGTGTGCGGAAACATATCGAAGACGCGCACCTTCGACAGTGCGAAACCGAACTTCGCGAGCACCGCCGCATCGCGCGCGAAGCTCACCGGGTGACACGACACATACGCGATGCGCTCTACTTTGGAGGCGGCCAGCGGCGACAGCACCGCACCCGCCCCGGTTCTTGGCGGATCGAGCAGCACTTTCTGCACACCATCGAACGCCGCTTTCACGGTCGAATCGAGCGGCTGCGCGTACAGGTCTGCCGTTTCAAAACGCGCGCCGCGCTCCAGGCCGTTGCGCCGCGCATTTGCGCGGGCGCGTTGTACCAGATCGTCGGCGCCTTCCAAGCCGAGCACAGCGGCGCCACGACGCGCCAGCGGCAGCGTGAAGTTGCCGATACCGCAGAACAGATCGAGCACCTGATCGCCGCGCTCGATGCCCAGCCAGTCGAGCGCGCACGCGACGAGATCGGCGTTGACGGAGCCGTTCACCTGAATGAAGTCGACCGCGTGGAACGAAAGCGACAGACCGAATGCATCGAGGCGGTAACTCAGCGGAGCCGGCGGCACGCCGGCGAGATCGACGATGCTGTCATAACCATCGGGCTGGCACAGCACGCGGATCGGCGTGCGCGCCTGATATCCAGCGAGCGCGTGACGATCACCGACGCTGAGCGGCTCGACATGCCGCAACACCATCGCCGCCCCGTCGTCGCCGACCGCGATTTCGATCTGCGGAATCGACTCGCGCGCATCCATACCGGCGATCACCGCCGCTACTGCCGGCAGTTCGTCGGAGAACGGCTGTTGCAGCACGCGACACGAGTTCAATCGCGCCACGCGGTTGCCGAAACTCTCCCGAAATCCCACCAGCAACTCGCCGGTGTCGCGCACCGATCGAACGGCGAGACGCGCGCGACGCCGGTAGTGATAGAGAGGGCCGCGCACGGGCGATAGCATCGCGCTCGCCGCAACGCCGGCCGCCTCGAGCTGATCGAGCAGCCACCGCTCCTTCAGCGCGAGCTGTGCCCCCACCGTGAGGTGCTGCATGCTGCAGCCGCCGCATCGCATGAAGGCTTCGCACGCCGGCTTCGCGCGCGTGCCTCCGACCGTCACCAACCATTCTTCCGGCAACGCATACCAGTCGCCACGCCGGCGTCGCACCACCCGCGCGCTGACGATTTCTCCCGGCAGTGCGCCTTTGACGTGCACTGGATGATGCTCGAACTGCGCCACCCCGAAACCGTCGGCGCCGAGCGTCTCGATCTCGAGGTCGACGACCCGAGGTCCCTGCCGCTTGCTCATCGTTTGGAACGCCACGGCAACGTCACGATGCACTATTCCTACGGAACAATTCGCGACTGCCGATCGGCCGATCGCCGAGATGCGGCGCGAGGGCACGTCGCATGATCTGTTTCGCAGAACGACGCACGGTCTCGTCCGAATAGTCGTCGGCCGCGATGGCGCACAGCGTGGCGCCGCCGAAAACCAGCCGGTCGTCTACCGCTTCGTCGACCGCATGAAAGCCGACGTCGGGTACGAACCGATAGCGATGCGCGGGTCGCACCGGTTCGCCCGTTTCGGCGTCGTATCCGAACGACACTTCGTAGCCGCACTCCTTCAATGCGAGCCGCTCGAATACTCGCAGCGCCGCTTCATCGGCACTGTCGGTGAGGTGCTCGAGCGTGCGTTCATAGCCTGCGAACAGCACGGGATGCGGATCGTCGTCGCGCAGCAGTCGCAGCAACAGCTCGTTCAGGTAGAGCCCGGCATACAGCGCATCGCCGGTGAGCCATCGGTGCGAAATCGAATCGAATCCGGTGAGCGTCAGCAGTTGGCCGCGTCCGCTGCAACCGACCGACAGGCGCCCGAACGGATGCGGTTGGCCGCTGCGCGCGCGCCGCACGCCGCGCGCGACCACGCTGATCCGACCGTGCTGCAACGTCAGCAGATCGATGATCGCGCTGGTCTCGCGATAGGCTCGCGCGTGCAGCACGTAAGCGGGCTCGTTGACGATCCGTCGCGTCATGTCAGTCGAACCCCAGTCGCTTGAGACCGGCTTCGTTGTTGGTCCAACCGGCTTTCACCTTCACCCACAACCGCAGCATCACCTTGC
This sequence comes from uncultured Gammaproteobacteria bacterium, assembly GCA_963780795.1. Classification (GTDB taxonomy): domain Bacteria; phylum Pseudomonadota; class Gammaproteobacteria; order Pseudomonadales; family Azotimanducaceae; genus DATJGR01. The sequence goes on from CAWADH010000001.1 coordinate 346,545, forward strand.
GTTCGATCAGCTTCTCGATGTCGATGCGGGCTTCCTGCCCGACCGACTTCAACAGACCGCCGTTGCGCCCGATGATGATCGCCTTCTGGCCGTCGCGCTCGACGAAAATCGTCGCATCGATCTCGACGATGCGCGGTTTCACGACATAGTTCTCGATGATGACGGTGATCCGGTGCGGCAGTTCGTCGCCGAGACGACGCATCAGCTTCTCGCGCACGATCTCGCCGGCGATGAAGCGCTCCGACCGGTCGGTGACCTGATCCGGCGGAAACAGATGGGGTCCCTCGGGCAGGCGTTCGAGCACCTGCTGCTTGAGACGGTCGAGCCCGGTGCCGATCAGCGCCGATACCGGAATGATCTCCTCAAATACGCCGAGCTCGCTCAGCTTCGCGATGTGCGGCAACAGCTGATCGCGGTCTTCGAGCTGATCGATCTTGTTGACCACGCACATCTTGCGACCGCGTGATGCGCGCACCAGTTCGACCACGCGGCGGTCTTCGTCGCCGAAACGCAGTCGTTCGAGGACCAGCACCGCGATGTCGACATCGTGCAGCGCCGACGTCGCGGTGCGCACCATGTAGCGGTTCACCGCGCGGCCGCCGCCGTCGTGAATGCCTGGCGTATCCACGTAGATCGCCTGCGCCTCGCCGATCGTGTCGACACCGAGCAGATTGTGGCGCGTTGTCTGCGGCTTGCGCGACGTGATGCTGAGCTTGCGGCCGACGAGATGATTGAGCAGCGTCGACTTGCCGACGTTCGGCCGGCCCACCAACGCCACGTAGCCGCAACGCTGCTTATCGGTCATCGGATCCTTCCAACATTTCGAGCGCGGCGCGTGCCGCGCTCTGCTCGGCTTCGCGACGACTGCCGCCGCGTCCGTGCGTTACGACGCCGAGACCGGCGATACGACATTCGACGTCGAACTCCGGCAGATGTTCGTCGCCCGATCGCGACGTCACCTTGTATTCCGGTGGCGGCAGCCGTTGCGCCTGCACGCGCTCCTGCAGCTGCGTCTTGCTATCGCGCGCCATCTGCGCGTCGACGGCTTCGACGTGGCGCGCGAACAACGTTCTGATCACGCCGCGTGCCGCCTCGTAACCGCCATCCACCAACACCGCACCGACGACGGCCTCGAGCGTGTCGGCGAGGATCGACTCGCGATGGTGGCCACCGCTCTTGCGTTCGCCAGTCCCCAATCGCAGATGCTCACCGAGGTCGATCTCACGAGCGATCTTCGCGAGCGACGGCTTCTTCACCAGACTCGCGCGCATCAGCGTCAACGAGTGTTCGTTCGCGTCGGGGAACAGTCGCCACAACCATTCGGCGATGACGAATCCCAAGGCCGCGTCGCCGAGATACTCGAGCCGTTCGTTGTTGGCGTCGCCCGCGCTGCGATGCGTCAGCGCGAGCTTCAGCAGGTCCGGATCTGCGAAACAGTGGCCGAGGCGACGTTCAAGGTGTTCGCGCGAATCCACGGTATCGGCCGGTGCTAGAATCGTCGCGCCGACGCGGCGCGATCATTGGAAGTCGAAGCGCTTGTTGAAGGACACCACGATCGAAATGTTGTAGATCAATGGTTGACGTACTTCATAGTCGAGCACCAGCGAGGTACCGTCGCGTTTCCGGTCGATCGTCAGGATCTTGTTCACGTCGAGGTCGCGGATGTTGTTGATCAGGAAACGCTTGTGAAGTGCTTCGTAGATCTCGGCCTTCGACATCAGATGCACTTTGTCGGCGGGTAGTTCGCCGATCAATGTATTGATCGTCCGGTAGTCGACGTAGGCAGGCGCGAGTCGCGCGGCAATCAGGCCGATCGCGCTGACCATCGCGGCGATGATGATCCAGCTCAGAAACGACGCGCCGCCTTGCTTCGATTTCATCTCGAACCCTCCGTTCAGTTGATCCAACCGTTGCGCGCGAACGTCGGCCAGTGCAGCCCGGAATCCTTGTGCATCCACACCGCAACGGCTTTACCGACGATCTTGGCATCCGAGGCGAATCCCCAACGACGACTGTCGTCACTGCGATCGCGATTGTCGCCCATCATGAAGTAGTGGCCCTCCGGCACGGTCCACTCCTGCGGCCGCTCGACCCTGGCAGGATACCGGTAGATCCGATGCGTATGAGTGCCGAGTTGTTCGTCGTAAACCTGGATGTAAGGTCGTCCTTCGACCGTCACCTGATCGATGAACTCCTGCGGCACGCGCGCACCGTTGATGTATAGCACCTTATCCTGATACCGCACGCGGTCACCCGGCAGCCCGATCACCCGCTTGATGAAGTAGCGCGGTTCGTGCGGCGGCACGAACACCATCACGTCGCCGTGCTGAGGGTCGCCGACATCGAACAGCTTGGTGCCGAGCACCGGCAGGCGAATGCCGTACGCATATTTGTTCACGAGGATGAAATCACCCACCTGAAGCGTGGGCACCATCGACTCCGACGGGATCTGGTACGGCTCGAACAGGAAGCTGCGCAACACCAGCACGAGCAGCAGCACCGGGAAGAACGACCGCGCATATTCGATCAGCAGCGGCTCTTTGAGAATCTGCTCGGCCGCTTCGGCGTTCTGGCTCTTGCCGGCGCCCGCGCGGTAAGCCTCCGCAGCGCGCACGCGACGCGGCTTCAACGCGATGACGTCGGCAAGCCAGATCACGCCGCTGATGATCACGGCCCAGCTCAGGATCAGTGGAAAATCGAGATCCATCAGCGGTCGACCCGCAACGCCGCCAGAAATGCATCCTGCGGGATCTCCACCCGCCCGAGCTGCTTCATCCGCTTCTTGCCGGCCTTCTGCTTCTCGAGCAGTTTCTTCTTCCGCGTGACGTCGCCGCCGTAACACTTCGCGGTGACGTTCTTGCGCAACGCTTTCACGGTGGTGCGGGCGATGATCTGCCCACCGATCGCCGCCTGAATGGCGACGTCGTACATCTGCCGCGGAATCAGTTCCTTCATCTTTTCGGTCAGCTGACGACCGCGCTGTTGCGCGTGCGCGCGGTGCACGATCATCGCGAGCGCATCGACCCGGTCGCCGTTGATGAGAATGTCGAGACGAACGAGATCGGCCGCTTCGAAGCGTTCGAAGTTGTAGTCGAGCGACGCGAAGCCGCGGCTCACCGACTTCAGCCGGTCGAAGAAGTCCATCACCACTTCGCTCATCGGCATCTCGTAGTGAACGGACACCTGGTTGGCCGAGAACTGCAGCGACTTCTGTATGCCGCGGCGTTCCGTGCAGAGACCGATCACGTTGCCGAGATATTCCTGCGGCACCAGGATGTTGGCCGACACGATGGGTTCGCGCATTTCGGCAATGCGTCCGGCGTCGGGCAACCGCGACGGGTTGTCTACCGACAGAACTTCGTTGCCGCGGGTCAGCACCTCGTACACGACGGTCGGGGCCGAACTGATCAGGTCGAGGTTGTATTCGCGCTCCAGTCGTTCCTGCACGATCTCCATGTGCAGCATGCCGAGAAACCCGCAGCGAAAACCGAAACCCAGCGCGTCGGAACTCTCCGGCTCGTAAAACAGCGACGCGTCGTTCAGCGTCAGCTTGCTGAGCGCGTCGCGGAAGTCTTCGAAGTCTTCGCCATTCACCGGAAACAAACCGGCGTACACCTGCGGTTTGGCCTTCGCGAACCCCGGCAGCTGCGGCGTATCGGGATGCGCCAACGAAACGATCGTGTCGCCGACCGGCGCGCCTTTGATCTCTTTGATTCCGGCGACGACGTAACCGACTTCGCCGGCGCCAAGCGATTCGCGATCGGTCCGTTTGGGGCTGAAACAGCCGACACCGTCGACGAGCTGCGTGCGGCCGACCGATTTGACGACGATGCGGTCGCCCTTGGCGATGCGGCCGTGCATGACTCGCACGAGAGAAACGACGCCGAGGTAGTTGTCGAACCACGAATCGATGATCAGCGCCTGCAGCGGCGCATCGGGATCGCCTTGCGGCGGCGGCACCTTCGCGACCAGCTGCTCCAACAGTTCAGGAATGCCGGCGCCGGTCTTCGCGCTGACTCGCAACGCCTGGCTTGCATCCAGGCCGATGATTTCTTCGATCTCGGTGGCGACCTTCTCCGGTTCGGCCTGCGGCAGATCCATCTTGTTCAGCACAGGGATCACTTCGAGACCCTGGTTGATGGCCGTATAACAGTTGGCCACCGATTGCGCTTCGACGCCTTGTGCAGCATCGACGACGAGCAACGCACCCTCGCATGCTGCCAGCGAGCGCGACACCTCGTAGCTGAAATCCACGTGACCGGGCGTGTCGATGAAATTGAGCTGGTATCGGCGGCCGTCGAGCGCGTCGTAATACAGCGTGACGCTCTGCGCCTTGATCGTGATGCCGCGCTCACGTTCGATGTCCATCGAGTCGAGCACCTGCTCCGCCATCTCGCGCTCGGTCAGCCCGCCACATAACTGGATCAACCGATCGGCGAGCGTCGATTTTCCGTGGTCGATGTGGGCAATGATGGAAAAGTTGCGAATGTGTTCGATGGACGACACGTAACCAGCTGCGGGGTACTAGCGGCGGCGCGGAGTGTATCCCATTTGCGCAAACCGTTGCCATGCGCCGCGCCCCGAACGGATGCGGCGCACGACGGCGCCCACGGCTTATTCGGACGGCACCCGCAGTGCGAGGAACGTCGGTGCCTGACCGCGCACGATCAGCACCGGCACGGAGCGCCCCGCCGTGAGCGAATCGACCACCTTCGAGAACGTCGCGGGCGAATCGATTTCCTGATTGTTGAGGCGCGTCACGATATCGCCTTCGCGAATGCCGGCTTCGGCTGCCGGACCGCTCGCCTCCACCACACGCACGCCGTGATCGACACCCGCGCGCTGCTGGATCGGATCGGTCAGCGCTTCCACCACGACACCGATGCGCGACGGCACTGGCGCTGCACCGGGACCTGCAGTGGCCACCTGACCGTTGTCGAGATCGGCGAGTTCGCCAACGACGATGTTGAGCGTCTCGCGTTTGCCGGCGCGCATGATCACCAGTTGCGCTTCGCTGCCGGGGTGGGCGCGCCCGACGAAGTGCGGAAGATCCGCAGACAAGTCCACGTGCTGGCCGTTGAACTGCAGGATGATGTCGCCTTCGTGCAGGCCGGCCTTCGCCGCGGGACCGCCATCGATCACGCGTGCCACGAGCGCGCCCGACGGCTTGTCGAGACCGAAGCTCTCGGCGAGATCGCGGTTCACCTCCTGAATCACCACGCCCAACCAGCCGCGCGATACTTTGCCGTGCGCCTTCAACTGCTCGACGACGTCGAGCGCCACATCAACCGGGATTGCGAACGACACGCCCATGAATCCGCCCGACCGCGTGTAGATCTGCGAGTTGATGCCGATCACTTCGCCGTCGAGATTGAACAGCGGGCCACCGGAGTTACCCGGATTGATCGCCACGTCAGTCTGAATGAACGGCACGTAATTCTCGTTGTTTTCTGTCGGCAGACTCCGCCCGACCGCACTGATGATGCCCGCCGTCACCGAGTAGTCGAAACCGAACGGCGAACCGATCGCCAGCACCCACTCGCCGGGCTTCAGAGTGTTCGAGTGGCCGAGCTTCACCACCGGCAGGTTCGCCGCGTTGACCTTCAACAGCGCCAGATCGGAGCGCGGATCGGCACCGACCACGGTCGCGACCAGCTCACGCCGGTCGTTCATGCGAACGACGATCTCGTCTGCGTCTTCGACGACGTGGTTATTGGTGAGGATGTAGCCCTCGGCGGAGATGATGAACCCCGAACCGAGCGAGCGGCGTTGGCCGAACGGCGTACCACCGCCACCGCCGCCATCGGGTCCCTGTGGACCGCGTCCTTCCGGCCCGAAGAAGCGGCGGAAGAACTCGTCCATGTCGGGGTTACCGCTGCCGTCGCCGCGATGGTCGGCCTTTTGGGTCGTGCTGACGTTGACGACCGCCGGCGAGTATTTCTCCACCAGTCCGGTGAAATCGGGCAGTTCTTTCGCCGCCGCGGCACCGCCGCCCAACAAGGCCCATGCCAGCGCCGAGGCACCCAACAGAGCGTTGAGGCGTCGCGCCAGTAGAACGGTATTCATGTGATTCTCGATTTTCCTGTGTTGAAAAGATCGGACCGCGCTTCGGACCGCACTAACGCTGCTTGGTTCAACGGCCTCCCCGCGAATAGCGTGACGGCGCGCTCAGCATAGCCGTCGTGCAGCCTCGCGCGAGTCGGCGCGCCACTACGCAACGCAGTCGCCCCGGCCGCGAAGCCCGCCAGCAGGCCGGAAACGGCCATCCACCCGGCCGCGGATTCGCTCATCCCGAGCGCCCAAGCGGCCGCGGATGCCGCCATCATGCCGAGTAACGGCATGCCGAATACGCCGATCGCGGCGCGCAGTATGGCGCGTTCGGCCACCGCGACCCAGACCCGCGTTCCGGTTCCGGGCGCCGGATTACCGTCGAGTGCGCGCATCGTCAACCGCATCGCGACGGGACCGAATACGCTCATTGCACAGTGTCCCGAGCAACCCTCGCAACGTTGAGGCGGAAACTCGACCGTGCACGCGCTGCCCGATGCGCAAACGATCGTACCGCGGCGGCAGTTCGGACCGCGCACCGCCGCTTCGATCATTCGGAGACGTATCGGATCGACTGAGCGATGCGTTGCGCCGTCGAGGTGGGAATTTCGCCGACGACGGTCACCAGGTGGTGAACGGCGTCCTGCGGCCCGCCCATCACGACCTCCGATACCGCGACCGTGGCGCCGCTGCGCGACACCAATGCGTTGGCACCGGCTTCCGGCATGTCTTCAATGAAGACCGAAAATGCGGCGAGGCCGTCCGAGTACATCAGCGTATCGACCGACTTCAGCGAACTCGGCGTGCGCCGGATGTCCCACGACGCCATCGTAAATCCGTCAGGGACCCACTCGGCGTGCCAGCTCACTTTGCGGCGATCCGGCGGCGACGCGGCTTCGAGCGACAGATGGGTCGTCAACGTCCCCGCTCCGGATTCCGGCGCGAGATCCTGCTCGGTGATCGGCCCGCCCACCTTCAATGTGGCGAACTGGAATATCTCGAGCTTCGTTCCGTTCATATCGACGAGTTCCGATCGCAGCAGCAGGCCGGTTGCCTGATCGAGCCACAAACGAAACCCGTACCGCTGCGCGTCGCGCGGGACGACTGCAAGCCGTACCGCTTCGCGGTTCGCCACCCGATCGGTACCGTGCAGCGACAGCGTGTAATTGTCAGAAACGCCTTCGAACGCGCGCGAGAATGCGCGCGCGAACGGTCCTGACGGAATACTGCTCTCGAGTGCGAGTATTTCGTCGCCGGGACGCAGGATGCACTCCACTTCATCGCCGGTGCGGACGATCTCCCGCGGCGCCCCGTTCAGGTGTACCAGCCGCTCGCGCTGCACGCCGTTGGTCACGGTGTGCACGACGCGCATGGTCGACAGATCGTCGCCGCTGAAGTAACTGAAGATGCCGTCGTAGCTCGCTTCGAGAAAGCCGCGGTTCATCATGTCGAGCCACTGCGCCGGCGTCCGCTCCTCTGCCGCCGCGGCAGTCGCGAGCAATGCACTTCCGAACAACGCCAGAAAAAGAACCGGAAGGTTCGCGTGACTCATCTCGTCGATTCGAACGCGGCAACCTTGACGAACGGCACGACACTCCGATTGTTCAGCGCTACGTGATGAGCATGGTGGAGCATATAGGCATGCGCGCGTTGCAGATCGAGCGCCGCGGGCACGCTCTGGCGCCGCATTTCGTCGTCAAACAGTGCAATCGAGTCGCTCGGTACGGCCTGCTCCATGACGGCAACGGGCGCCGGCGGCGCCTTCGTAGCTTCGTCGGTGCGATATCCGATGACGACCGCCGCCGCGACACCGGCCGCCACAGCCAGACCCGCGACGCGTTGGCCCCAGGTGATCCAGTTCGAGCGTGGCACATGCGCCCCTGCGTCGACCGGCTCGCTGCCGCCGGCAGTGCGCGTTTCATCGCCGGCATCGATCTGCGTCCAGAATCGCGCGCTCAAACGATCGGCAGCCTTCATGCCGCCTTCACCGCGCATGACGCTGCGCACGAGGTGATACCGTTCCCAGACGCCGCGCAAATCGGCATCGTCTGCGGCCTCGTTCAGCACACGCCGGATTTCGAACTCGTCGGCTTCGCCGTCCATCACGGCCGACAGTGACTCTTTGAGTTGCTCAGACATTCTCAAACCCCACCCTCGAATAAAATCTCTAACTCAACGCGAACTGATCAATGGACGGATGCGATCGTCAATGGCTTCTCTGGCCCGGAATATCCGCGACCGCACCGTGCCCACTGGGCAGTCCATGATCTCGGCAATTTGTTCGTAGCTTAGACCATCGAATTCGCGAAGTGTTACGGCGCTGCGCAGATCGTCCGGCAATCGACTGATGGCCGAGTTGATCGCATGCTCCAGCTCATCGCGTGTCAGGCTGTTCTCGGGATTTTCGCTGTCGCGCAACGAATCGCTGCCATCGAGATGTTCCGCATCCGTCGCATCGACATCGACGTCGGGCGGTCGACGACTGCGCGCTACCAGATAGTTCTTCGCGGTGTTGATCGCGATGCGATAGAGCCACGTATAGAAGGCGCTCTCGCCGCGGAAACGCGGCAGTGCGCGATAGGCTTTGATGAATGCTTCCTGCACGACGTCGTCGATCTCGTCGTGCGCGCGCACGTAACGACTGACGAGTCCGTGGATCTTGTGCTGGTAGCGGCTGAACAGTAAATCAAAGGCGCGCCGATCTCCCTTCTGAACCCGCCGAACGAGTTCCTTGTCGGTATCCTTGGCCACGCCTAGCGCTTCCTCACGTAACGGTTGGTTCTTGCTGCTATTCACGTTCAACCGAGCGATGTTCTGACCACGCAACGATGGGGAGTGGGAGTGCGGGGGTCGCATATTCTGCCGTCAGACCGTGGTTTATACTAGCCCGCCCGAACCGAGCGGCAGCGCGTGGGAGAACGTAACAGGCACGACGTCTTGATCATCGGCAGCGGTGCTGCCGGGCTTGCTGCGGCGTTGCATCTGGCTCCTTACGCAAAGATTGCGGTACTTTCCAAAGACGAACTCGATTCCGGCTCCACCGACTGGGCACAAGGCGGCATCGCCGCGGTTACCGATCCTGCGGACAGCGAGTACGAACACGTGCAGGACACGCTGCACGCGGGCGCGGGTTTGTGTCGCGAGAAAACCGTCTGGCACGTGGTGTGTCATGCGCGCGAAGCCATTGCTCAACTGATCCGCTGGGGAGTTGCGTTCGACCGTGACGGCAACGACTTCCATCTGACCCAGGAAGGGGGTCATTCGTTCCGTCGGGTGCTGCACGTGGCCGATGCGACCGGGCACGCGGTCTCATCGAACCTGATACGTGAGGCACGCACCGCGGCCAACATCGAGATGTTCACGAATCACGTCGCCATCGACCTGATCACCACCGCCAAGCTCGGCGGTGCGACGAATCGCTGCGTCGGCGCCTACGTTTACAACCAGAAGACCGATCACGTCGAGGTGTTCGAGGCGCGCTGCGTAATTCTCGCCACCGGCGGCGCCAGCAAGGTGTACCTCTATACCAGCAATCCGGACGGCTCTACCGGCGACGGCATCGCGATGGCGTGGCGCGCCGGTTGTCGCGTGGCGAACATGGAGTTCAATCAGTTCCATCCAACCTGTCTGTTTCACCCGCACGCCAAATCGTTCCTGATCACCGAAGCAGTGCGCGGCGAAGGTGGTCTCCTGCTGCTGCCCGACGGCGAACGCTTCATGCCGAAGTTCGATGCGCGCGCCGAGCTCGCGCCGCGCGATGTGGTGGCTCGCGCGATCGACCACGAAATGAAACGCCTCGGTGCGGATTGCGTGTATCTCGACATCAGCCACAAGCCGAGCGCGCTGATCAAGAAACACTTTCCCAACATTTTCGCTACGTGTGCATCGCTCGGCATCGACATCACGCGCGAACCGATTCCGGTGGTGCCCGCTGCCCACTACACGTGCGGGGGCGTCGTGGTCGATCCGAACGGCGCTGCCGACATCCCGGGTCTCTATGCGATCGGCGAAACGAGCTTCACGGGACTGCACGGCGCGAACCGTCTGGCGAGCAACTCGCTGCTCGAATGCCTCGTTTACGGCAAGGCGGCCGCCGATCACATCCGCACGCAATTGCCCGGCGCCGAGTCGGCCACGCCGATTCCCGACTGGGATGAAAGCCGCGTGAAAGACTCCGACGAAGACGTCGTGATCTCGCATAACTGGCACGAGTTGCGACAGTTCATGTGGGACTACGTCGGCATCGTGCGCACCGACAAGCGTCTCGAACGCGCCATGCACCGGATCGAACTGCTGAAGCGCGAAGTGCACGAGTACTACAGCAATTATCGCGTCGGCGGCGATCTCATCGAGCTGCGCAATCTCATTCACGTCGCCGACCTGATCGTTCGTTCTGCGCGCGCACGGCGCGAGAGCCGCGGCCTGCACTACACGCTGGACCATCCGCAACTGCGCGCCGACGCGCGCGACACGGTGTTGTATCCGAGTTTTGCCGATCCGCTCGACGTGCTGCGGCCGGTGGCCGGCTGAGAAGCAACGCTCACTCGAACTTCAGAGCCTTCAGGTGCCGTCGAATCGCCGCGTGGGCGGCGGCCGTCACTTCACCGTGTATCACGTACAGCAGACGGCGCTCCTTGGGCGCTCGCAACCACACTGCGGTACAGCGCGGGCCGAACCACGCACGACTCGCGTCGTACACGCGTGAGTCGATGCCGATTCCGCCAGCCACGAGCGTCAGCGTGTGCGCCCTGCCGCGTTCGCGCAGCCATGTCAGGAACTCAGCGACGGCACTGGCCAGCACCACCACGACGAACCCCCACGCAACCGGCCGCTCGCCGGCGAGTTCGAGCGTCGACCAGAGTGCGACCGCATGAACGACGATCGGAAGCACGGCGCGCAGCCCGCCGATGCGCCAGTCAAGCGCCGTTGGGGGACCGGTCATTGAATGCGCGGACGAGCTCCACGATCTCGGCGAGCGCCGCTTCGTCCGGTACGGCGCGCCGCTGATACCAGTCCCAGATGTCCTGATCTTCACACGCGAGCAACCGCTGCAGCGCAGCGCGTTGCCCACTCGAAAGCGAATCGAAACGTGCCTTTACGAACGGCGGCAACAACAGATCGAGCTCGAGCAGACCGCGCCGGCTCCGCCAGTAACAGCGCTCCCGTTCCGGGTCCGGCTCGGCGTCCCTGGCGGTTTCACGCGGGTCCATGTTGTCTCGCGAAATGGATCGGGACTCGACACTAGCTGCTTCGACGCCGAAAATCATGAGCATCGTCATCGCCGTTGTGTGAGTCTCGGAGTGCAGGAAGTCTGGAAGCGTTTCATCGAACAGCGTGCGTTTGCGGTACGCGACGCGAGCGGTACGCAACGCGCTTACTCCAAATCATCCGCTGATGCATCGAACGCGCGCTGTATCGATCTCAATCATCTCGCGGCGCTGCGTCTCGTCGGTTCCGATGCCGTGACGTTCCTGCAGGGCTACCTCACGTGCGACACCACGGCGCTCGAAGAGACCCGCGCGCAGTGGGGCGCATACTGCAACATCAAAGGCCGGGTGATCGCCGACGCCACCGTGGTACTCACCGCCGGACATCCGACACTGGTCGTTCATGGGTCGCTACGCGATCCGGTGATCGATAGCCTGCGCAAATACCTTGCGTTCTCGCGCTCCCGCTTCGAGGCGGCCGACAGCGCGCCGATCCTGCTCGGTCTGATCGAACCCGACGACCCGGCGCTGCCTTCAGAACCGCTAACGGCTCTACCGTTTCGCGGCGGCATTGCCGTTGCGATGTCGGGCTCAGCGAAACGCGTGATGCTGCTCCTGCCGCCGGCGGACGCCCAGGCCACGTGGCTCGAGTACGAAGCGCGCGGCGAAACCGGCGACGCGAACGCTTGGGATCTATGCGACGTGCGCGCCGGCATCGCGCACGTCACGCGATCGACCTCGGAGTCGTTCCTGCCGCAGATGCTCGACTACGACCAGCTCGGCGCCGTCAGTTTCACGAAGGGCTGCTATCTGGGTCAGGAGATCGTCGCGCGCACGCAGCACCGCGGGCAGCCGAAGCGCCACCTGCATCGATTGCGATGGAACGGCGCGCCGATGCCGGCTGCGGGCGAGGCACTGCTCGGCGCCGACGATCGCAGCGCCGGCACGCTCGTCAACGCAGCGGCTGATGGCGTTTCCAGCGGCGAAGCGCTGGCTGTTCTGAACGATGCCGTCAGCGGCGCGCTGCACGCCGGCGCCGTGAAATTCGCGTTGCAATAACTCTCCTATACTTCGGTGAGCCCATCGAATTACCGGGAGTGAGCCCATGTCCGGCGTTGCCGACGCAGTCCGCGAAGAAGTCACCATTGCGATCAGCAAGGATCAGCTGCAGCTGCCTACCCTGCCCGAGGTCGCCCTGAAAATCCGCGACGCGGCGGAACGCGAAGACATCTCGGCAGCCGATCTGGCCGAAGTGATCGGCGAAGATCCGAGTCTGGCGGCGCGCGTGCTGAAGGTGGCCAATTCGCCGATGTACCGCGGTGCGCGCGAGATCGAGACGATCGCCAACGCCGTCAGCCGCCTCGGCATCGATTACACCTGCAACCTCGCAACCGGCCTCGCGATGCAGCAGATGTTCCAGGCCACCTCCGACGTCATCGACCGGAAACTGCGCGCAGTCTGGGCACAAGCCACACAGGTCGCCGCGATCAGCACGGTGCTGGCCCGCAACTTCACGAAGCTGAAGGCAGATCAGGCGATGCTGGCAGGACTCACCCACAACATCGGCGCATTACCGATTCTGACGTGGGCCGAAGAACACGACCGTCTGCTGAACGACAGTTTCACGCTCGACCGCGTGATCGACGAAATCCACGGCGAGCTCGGCGGCTTGATCCTGCGCAACTGGAAGTTTCCGACGGAGATCGCGATCGTACCGGTACAGCACACGGTCTACGACCGGGACAGTTCACACACCGACTACGTCGACGTGGTGATGGTCGCGCACCTGCAGACGTATGCCGGTACGAACCATCCGTGCGCGCAACTCGACTGGACCCGGATCAAGGCGTTCAACAAACTCGGTCTCGATCCGTCGATCGACGCGAGCGAAATCGAGGATCTGTCGGACGACATGCAGGCGGCGATGGAGATGCTCGCCTGAGCCGTCAAACGTCCTTCGTATAGAGCTTCTGGATGCTCGAAAAGTCGAGCGCCCCTGCGTTGTCCTGTTTCTTGAGGAGGCGATAGAGGTTGCGCGCCAGGGCGCCCATCGGAATCGCCATGTCGGTACCGTCGGCGGCGTCCATCGCGAGGCCGAGGTCCTTGATCATCAGATCGACCAGGAAACCGCCGGTGTAGCCGCGCGAAGCCGGAACGCCGTCCATCACGCCCGGATACGGGTTGTAGACGTTCAACGACCAGTTGCCGCCGGACGATCGCTTCATGATTTCCGACAGCACGCCTGGATCGAGGCCGTTCGCAACGCCGAGCGCCAGCGCTTCCGCGGTACCGGTCATGTGGATCGCGAGCAGCATGTTGTTGCAGATCTTGGCAACCTGGCCAGCTCCCTGCGCTCCGGCGTGGAAGATGTTCGCACCCATCTTCTCGAGAATCGGCCGGCCACGCTCGAGCACCTTCGCATCGCCCCCTACGATGAACGTTAGCGTGCCTTTCTCTGCACCCGCGGTTCCGCCCGAAACCGGCGCATCGAGCATATCGATGCCGCGCGTTCGCGCCGCCTCGGCCACCTTGCGCGCCGATTGCGGCGAGATCGTGCTGCAATCAATGACCACGGTGGATTTCGAGACGCGATCGAGCAGCGTTTTGCCTGCTGCGTCGGGTGCGAGGTACAGCCCTTCGACGTGACGACTGGCCGGCAACATGCTGATGAGGAACTCCGCGTCTTTCGCGGTATTCGCGGCCGAACCTGCTACCGACGCACCGGCCTGCTTTGCGCGCGCCAATGCAGATTCGACGAGGTCGAACGCGCTTACCTGATGCCCGGCCTTGAGCAGGTTGAGCAGCATCGGGCCGCCCATGTTGCCGAGTCCGACGAAGCCGATGCGCGCCATCATTGTTCTCCCAGATCCGCCAGCGGATGAGCGACCCACAGACTCTCGAAGTGTCCGACGACATAATCGTGCGGGAGATTCTGCAGCGAGCCGTACTGCCACGCGGGCTTGTTGTCTTTGTCGATGATCAACGCACGCACGCCCTCGGTGAAGTCGGGATTGCGCGCGCAGTGGTTCGCGATGTTCAACTCCATGCGGAACGTCTCGGCCAACGACAGCGAGCGAGACACGCCGCAACTGCTCGTGCACGATGCCGACCGAGGTCGGGCAGCCGCTTCGCATCGTGGCGAGACCTTTATCGATCCATTCGTCGCGGCCGGAGAGCTCGGACAGTCGCGCTACGGTTTCCGCGAGCGTTTCAGGAAGCGTCGGGATCGCCCAGTCGAGCGCACTGGTGTGGGTCGCCAGCGCGCTCTCCGGCAATGCGGGGGTGCCGCAGGCGGCAATGGCCGACTCGATGTGTGCGGCATCGCTCGCGGCGCCGCGCCACCGTGCGTTCGTCAGCTGGTCGACGAGCGCAGACCACCCAGTTGCCGGAATCGCATGGGTGCCGAGACCAATGTGCAGCGCGTCGGCCGCCAGCATGTGCGTGCCGGTCATGCCGAGCCACGCGGCGGTGCCCGCGTTCAATCCTCTCAGGATCCACGACGCGCCGGCGTCGGGAAACAGGCCGATCGTCACTTCCGGCATGGCGACGCGCGAGCGCTCCGTCACCAGCCGATACTGCGACGCGGAGAACAGCCCCAAACCTCCGCCCATCACGACGCCGTGCCCGAAGCAGACGACGGGCTTCGTCGAGCGATGAATTGCATAGTCGAGCCGGTACTCGGCTTCGAAGAAGCGTTCCGGATAGTCGTCGACCTGCTTCTTCGCGGCGTGGTTGCGGGTCATGCCGTGGTACAACGCCTGAATGTCGCCGCCGGCGCAGAATGCCCGTTCGCCCGCGCCGCGCAGCAATACCGCGACGATGTCGTCGCGTGCATTCCAACGCGCCAGTTGAGGCGCAAGGATTGCGATCATCGGCAACGAAAGGGAATTGAGAGTTTTTTCGAAGTTCAGCGTCGCGATGCCGAGCATGTGCCCGGAGGGCGTGGCGCGCTCTTCCAGGACGACGACATCGGTCGGCGCATTCAGCAGGCGCTGCGCCGTCATGCATTCTTCCAGACGGGTTTGCGCTTCTCGAGGAACGAGCGAACGCCCTCGGTCTGATCGAGCGTATCGAACAGCTTCACGAACGACTCCCGTTCGGAGGCATACGCCGATGCGATGTCGCCTTCGCGTGCGCGCTGGATCAGATCCTTGCAGGCGGCTACCGCGGGCGGGCTCTGCTTGCCGGCGGACTCCGCCAGCGCCAGCGCAGTGCCGAGCGCAGCACCCTTCTCGACCATCTCTTCAATCAGTCCGATTCGCAGTGCCTTCTCCGCATCAACTCGCTCACCGCACAGGATCATCCGTTTCGCCCAACCTTCGCCGACGAGCCATGCGAGATTCTGGGTGCCGCCGCCGCACGGCAACAATCCCACCGTCGCTTCGGGCAACGCCATCACCGCTTGCCGCTCGGCGATGCGGATGTCGCACGCCATTGCGCATTCGAGTCCGCCGCCCATTGCGAATCCGTTGATCGCGGCGATGGTCACGCCGCGGAAGTTCGCGAGTTTCTCGAAGGCAGTACCGAACGCCACCGACATCGTCGCCGCCACACCCTTGTTGCCGTCGGCAAACAGTTTCAGATCGGCGCCAGCGGAGAAGAACTTCTCGCCACTCCCTGTCACGACGATCGCGTAGATCGATTTGTCAACCGTGCATGCATCGACGAGTTTGGACAAGCCGCCGAGACTCTCTTCGTCCCACGTGTTGGCCGCGGGATTGTCGATGGTGACCAGCGCGGTATGGCCGCGCACTTCGACTTTGAGTTTCTGGGTGGTACTGCTGATCATCGAATCACCTCGGTTGCCCCTTCCATCAATACCCGGCGCGCGATTATCACGCGCATGATTTCGTTCGTACCTTCGAGAATCTGGTGCACGCGACTGTCCCTGACGTGGCGTTCGAGGGGAAACTCCTTGATATAGCCGTAACCGCCGTGGAGTTGCAGCGCCGCGTTACAAATGTCGAAGCCGACATCGGTGGCGAAGCGTTTCGCCATTGCGCAGAACGTCGTGGCGTCCGGATCCTTCGAATCGAGCTTCCAGGCGGCGAGCCGCACCATCGTGCGCGCCGCGACCAGTTCCGTCGCCATGTCTGCGAGCTTGAACTGCAGCGCCTGGAACTGGGAGATCGCCTGCCCGAACTGTTTGCGCTCGTTCATGTAGCGCGCGGCCTGCTCGAGCGCGGCCTGCGCGGTGCCGATCGAACACGTCGCGATGTTGATGCGGCCGCCGTCGAGGCCGCGCATCGCGATCTTGAATCCCTCGCCTTCGGCACCGAGCCGGTTGCCGACCGGCACCGAAACGCCGTCGAAATTGATCTGTCGCGTGGGCTGGCTGTTCCAGCCCATCTTCTGTTCCTTGCGGCCGTAGCTGACCCCCGGCGCATCGCCCGCAACCAGAAAGCTGCACACGCCTCCGGCGCCTGGATGCACACCCTTCTCGTCTTCGAGCCGCGCCATCACCACCAGCACGTCGGTCGCTCCCGCGCCCGAAATGAACGCCTTGCTGCCCGACAGCACGTAGTGATCGCCGGCACGCTTCGCGATGGTCTTCAGCGACGCGGCGTCCGAACCTGCCGTCGGTTCGGTGAGGCAGTACGAAGCGAGTTTTTCACCCGTGACCATCGACGGACACCATTGCGCCTTCAGCGCATCGGACCCGAACGTGGCGATCATCCACAACGCCATGTTGTGAATGGTGATGTACGCGGTCGTCGACGTGCAGCCCGCTGCAAGCTCTTCGATGATCAGGCTCGCGTCGAGCCGCGACAACCCCAACCCGCCATCGGCCACAGGCGTATACAACGCGCAGAAGCCCAGTTCGCCCGCGCGCCGTATGACGTCTTTCGGGAAATGCTGCTCCTCGTCCCAACGGGCCGCATGAGGCGCGAGCTCACCGGCGGCGAACTGCCGCGCGGCGTCCCGGTAGGCCTGCTGGTCTTCGGTGAGATCGAAATTCACTGCAGCTTGATCGTCATGTTCGAACCGACCGCGGACGTTTCGTCGAACCAGCGCGCCGTTACAGTTTTGGTCTCGGTGTAGAAACGCACCGCCTGCTTGCCGTACGCATGCTGGTCGCCGAAGAACGACTGCTTCCACCCGGTGAACGAGAAGAACGGCAGCGGTACCGGAATCGGTACGTTGATGCCGACCTGACCCACTTCGATCTCATGCTGGAATTTGCGCGCCGCGCCGCCGCTCGACGTGAAGATCGACGTGCCGTTGCCGTACGGATTCGCGTTGATCATGCCGATCGCGGCATCGAGATTGTCGACCTGCGCGGCGAGCAGCACCGGGCCGAAGATCTCTTCCTTGTAAATCGACATCGACGCATCGATGTCGGTGAACAACGTGGGCCCCAACCAGTTGCCGTTCGGGAATCCTGCGACGGTGCAGTCCGAACCGTCGAGCAGGCAGGTGGCGCCTTCCTCCTTGCCTTTCTTGATGAAGCCGAGAATGCGTTCCTTCGCTTTCGGGTTGATCTGCGGACCGTACGCCGCTCCCGGCGCATCCCACGGGCCCGGCGTGACTTTGGCCATCGCGGCCTGCACGTCCGGAATCCACTGTTTCGCTTCGCCGACGAAGACCGCCACGCTGATCGCCATGCAGCGCTGTCCCGCGGCGCCACACGACGCGCCGATCAGGTTGCTGATGACCTGCGCCTTGTTCGCATCGGGCATGATCACCATGTGG
The DNA here is from genome assembly GCA_963780795.1 of uncultured Gammaproteobacteria bacterium. GTDB lineage: Bacteria > Pseudomonadota > Gammaproteobacteria > Pseudomonadales > Azotimanducaceae > DATJGR01. Next base: position 364,493 of record CAWADH010000001.1, read on the forward strand.
TTCTTCGCGCCGGCCATCGCCTGCACGCGCTTCAGATGCTGCGTGCCGGTGCGATACACGTGCTGCGCGACGGGCACCGAGCCGACGAACGAAATCGCCTTCACGTCGGGATGCGTCAACAAGGCATCCACCTGCTGACGGCCGCCGTGCACGAGCTGCACCACGCCTTTCGGCGCGCCGGCTTCGACGAACAGTTCGACGAGCCGGTTCGGCGTCATCGGATCCTGCTCCGACGGCTTCAGCACGAACGTATTGCCGCACGCGATGGCCATCGGAAACATCCACAGCGGGATCATCGCGGGAAAATTGAACGGCGTGATGCCGACGCACACGCCAAGCGGTTGGATGTAGCTGTACGTGTCGATCGCGCGCGCGACGTTTTCGGCGGTTTCGCCCATCATCAGCGTCGACACGTTGCACGCATGCTCGACCACCTCGATTCCACGCCACACGTCGCCTTGCGCGTCGGCAAATGTCTTGCCGGTTTCTTTCGACAGAATCCGCGCGATGTCGTCCTGGTTTTTCTTGAGCAGGTCCTGATAGCGCAGCATCAGCCGCGCGCGTTCGGGAGTCGGCACCTCACGCCAGGTCTGGAACGCCTCTTTGGCGCTGGCGACCGCCCGCTCCACTTCCTGAAACGTCGCAAACGGCACGTCCGCGAGCACGTCCTGCGTCGCCGGATTGGTGATCGGCTGCCACTCGTTGGTTTCGCTCTCGATGAACTCGCCACCGATGAACAGAGGCAGCTTCTGGGCCATGACGAACTCCGGCAGATGTAAGGTTGCGCGGATCATCGCACAACCCTTTCCCGGGATGAATTGACAAGACTCCGTCAGGCCGACGGCGGCGATAGATGCTCGCGCAGAAATGCGTCCATCGCTTCGAACAGCTGCAGCCGCTGGCTGGCCCGACTGAGGTAATGGTCGCCACCGGGCTGTTCGATGTACCGATACGGCTTGCCGGTCTTTTCCAGGGCTTGGACGAGACGCTCCGACTGTTCGATGAACACCACACGGTCCTGGTCGCCGTGCACGATCAGCAGCGGAATGCCGAGTTCGCCGACGTGCTCGATCGGCGAGTTGGCATGCAGCGCATCGCCCTGCTGGAGCCGCGCGCGCGTGAGTTGGCCGAACTGATACTGATACGTGTTGCGCAGCAGATCGCTCAGATCCGCGACCCCGGCGAAGTCGATCGCACAGCGGAACCGTCGCGGCGTCTTGTAGGCCGCCACCAGCGCGACATAGCCGCCGTAGCTACCGCCCACGACGCAGACGCGCGTCGGATCGGTGATGCCTTGCGCGATCATCCAGTCCAGACCGTCGATGACGTCGTCCTGCATCTTTTCGCCCCACTGGTCGTAACCCGCCTGCAGGAATGCGGTGCCGTATCCGGTGGAGCCGCGGAAATTCGGCTTGAGCACCGCGTAGCCGCGGCTGACGAAGAACTGCGTCCAGTAGTCGAACGCATCGGTGTCGCGCAGGTACGGACCGCCGTGCGGCAGGATGATCGTCGGCAGGCGCTTTGCATCACCGTGGCGAGGCACCGCGACATAGGCCGGAATCGAAAGGCCGTCGCGCGCCGTATAGCGGATCGGCCGCAGCTCCGCGACCTCGTCGGAAGGAATCTCCGGGTGCGTGACGCCGAATCGCGTCAGCTTCCGCGCGCTCGACCGATACAGATAGTACGTCGGCACGGTGGTCGGCGAGGTCGACTCGATCACCGCCACGTCGCCGTCGCGACTCGCGCTCACCGGAATGTTGGTGGTTCCCGGTAGCGCCTTTGCAAGCTCGTCGGCGCGTTGTTTCCAGTCGGCGTCGAGCCACGCGATCGTCGTACGGTCGCGATCGTAGACGACTGCGATGGGTTGCCGCGTCCGCGGATCGCGGATCAGCGCGCCGTACACGTCGAACTCGGGATCTGCGAACACCGATCCGCTGACGTGAAGATCGGCCACGTCCACGCCGTACAGCGCGCGACGACCGTCGCCGGCATCCATCGCCACATATGCCGTGCGTTCGTCCGGGGCGATGCCGAGCACACTCGGATAGACGTCGCTCGACCAGTTCGATACCGGCTTCTCGGAGAACGTGCGGCCGGTGCGCACGAACGCCACCGGCGCGAGGTTGCGCAGACCCGTTCCCAGAACGACCTTCCCGGTATCGGTGGCCTCCCAGAAGGAGATCGGCACGACGTTCTTGGTGACCATCTCGATCTTGTTCCGATAGACGTCGAGCCGATACACGTCTGGATAGTTGCCGTTCTTGCGATTCAGCTGGATCAGCACGTGGTTAGGGTCGTCGGGAAGCCAGTTGACGATGCGATCCTGGAACTGCGAGTTCCACATCAGATCGGTATCCGCGATGCTCCGGTTGACCGCATCCGGTACCAGCTCGCTGAAGTGCGCACCGTCGTAGTCGACGCCGAACAGACGCGTGACCGTAACGCGTCCGTCCCGATACCACCGATAGCCGAGCGTCACCTGGGCCGCCTGCAGCTTGATGTACGCCCGCACCGAACAGACGATGCGATCGTCGGTATGAAACCGGCACCAGTTGAAGAAGAAGCGATCGGGGTCAGAGGCGAGCGCAAGCCGACTCGTTCGCGCTTCGAGGTCCATCACGACCAGATGCAGCGAATCGCCGGTCGGTTGGAACATCAGCACCCGCTTACCCGATGGCGAAACGTCGAAGCCGCTCAGTTGCGGCAACCTCGCATATGCCGACACCGGGACGAGATCGGCCGCCGAAGCGCAGAGCACGACGCAGCCGACCAGGCACGCGAATAGAAGGGCAACCCGATTCCCCGACCGACGCATCGTTTCTCCCCCCTAAGCGCGCCGCCCATATTCTGGCCATGGCGACGCGACGCAGGCAATCGGCGATCACCGGTCGCGTCGTGCGTCCGAACCGGTTTACTCTTTCGGTTCACTCACGGGGGATTCGACAGATGAGCTGGTCATTCGAGACTGAACCCGAGTTCCAGCGCGAACTCGACTGGATCGACGCATTCGTCACCGAGGAGATCGAGCCGCTCGATTTCGTCATCGGCCATCCGAACGACTTCACCGATCCGAACCGCGCAAAGCTGATTCCGCCGCTGCAGGCGGAAGTGAAGAAGCGCGGTTTGTGGGCGTGCCATCTCGGACCGGAACTCGGCGGGCAAGGCTACGGTCAGGTGAAACTCGCGCTGATGAACGAAATTCTCGGCCGCGCCAAGTGCGCGCCGACCGTGTTCGGCTGCCAGGCGCCCGACACCGGCAACGCCGAGATCCTCGCGCATTACGGCACGGCCGCACAGAAAGCGCGTTATCTCGAGCCGCTGCTGAACAACGAGATCTGCTCCTGCTACTCGATGACCGAGCCGCAAGGCGGCGCCGATCCGAAGGTGTTCAGTTGCGTCGCCGAAGCGAAAGGCGACGAGTGGGTGATCAACGGCGAAAAGTGGTTCTCGTCGAACGCGCGCTACGCGTCGTTCCTGATCGTGATGGCGGTGACCGACGTCGACGCACCGGCGTACCAGCGGATGTCGATGTTCATCGTGCCGTCCGATACCAAGGGCATCGAAATCGTTCGTAACGTGGCGGTCGGCTACGAGCGCGAAGGCGCGCATGCGTACATGCGCTACAACGACGTGCGCATCCCGCGCGACCACATGCTCGGCGAGCCGGGTCAGGGATTCATCGTGGCGCAAACGCGCCTCGGCGGGGGCCGCATCCACCACGCGATGCGCACCGTCGCGAAAGTGAAAGCCGCGTTCGACATGACGTGCGAGCGCGCATTGTCGCGCACCACGCAAGGCGAGGTGCTGGCGCAGAAACAGCTCGTGCAGGCGATGATTGCCGACTCGTGGATCGACATCGAACAGTTCCGGCTGCTGGTGCTGCGCACCGCCTGGAAGATCGATCGATACAAAGACTACCGCAAGGTGCGCGCCGACATTTCCGCCGTCAAAGCGGCGATGCCGCGCGTGTATCACGACGTTTATTCACGCGCGTTGCAGATCCACGGCTCGCTGGGTCTGTCCACTGAAATGCCGTTCGCTGCCGGCGTGCTCGACTCGTATCACATGGGTCTGGCCGACGGCCCCACAGAGGTGCACAAAGTCACCGTCGCGCGGCAGGTGCTGGGTGGTTATCAGGGAACGAACGAGCTGTTCCCCGACTATCACCTGATCAAACGGCGCGAGGCCGCATTGGCGAAATACGCCGACGTGCTGGAGCACGAAGTCGCGGAGTTCTGAAGCGGACTATTCGACCGCGAACCAGTCGATCGGCGCTTTGCCTTTCGATACCAGATACCGGTTCGCCTTGGAGAAGTGCCGGCAGCCGAAGAAGCCGCGGTGCGCCGACAGCGGCGACGGGTGCGGCGAGGTCAGCACGCAGTGGCGCGATCGATCGACGATCGCGCCCTTCTTCTGCGCATAGCTGCCCCACAGCATGAACACGAGCCCTTCCCTTTCCGCGTTCAGAATCTCGACGATCCGATCGGTGAACGTCTCCCAGCCGCGGCCCTGATGCGAGCCGGCGCGGCCGCGTTCAACCGTCAGCACCGCATTCAGCAACAGCACGCCTTGCCGCGCCCACGACGTCAAACAACCGTGCCCTGGTTCCAGGTGCCCGTCCGCACGGCCGCCCGGCACGGTCGGATCGGACATGTCGGAATTGATCTCCTGAAAGATGTTCAACAGCGACGGCGGTTCTTCGACGCCGGGTTGCACCGAGAAGCACAGGCCGTGCGCCTGATTCGGACCGTGGTAGGGGTCCTGCCCGATGATCACCACGCGAACGTCTTCGAGCGGCGTCAGATCGAGCGCCGCGAAAATTTCGGGACCACGCGGATAGATGGTCTTGCGCGCCTCGCGTTCCTTCAGCAGGAACGCGCGCAGATTGCGCATGTACGTCTTGTCGAATTCGTCGAGCAGCACGCGCTTCCATGACGCGTGCAACACCACGCGATCGGAAGCTGCGCGCTCGGTCACGCCTGTTCGTCTCGCGGCCGCATGTGCGGGAACAGCAATACGTCGCGGATCGACGTCGAATTCGTCAGCAGCATCACCAGCCGGTCGATGCCGACGCCCTCACCTGCGGTCGGCGGCAGACCGTACTCGAGCGCGGTGACGTAGTCGTGATCGTATTCCATCGCTTCGTGATCGCCGGCGCTCTTCAATTCCATCTGCGCGCGAAAGCGCTCGGCCTGATCTTCTGGATCGTTCAACTCCGAAAAACCGTTGGCGATTTCGCGGCCCTGTATGAACAGCTCGAAGCGGTCGGTCACCGTCGGGTCCGCATCGTTGCGGCGCGCGAGCGGCGACGTTTCCGCCGGATGCGCCGTGATGAACACCGGATCGATCAGACGTTCTTCCACCCGCGCTTCGAACAGCTCCACCTGCATGCGTCCGAGCGACCAGCCCGGATCGGGCGCCTGATTCATGCCGACGAGCGCACGACGCAGCGCGGCTGCGTCGCGAACCGTTGCGGCATCGAGGTCGGTGTAGCGAACGATCGCGTCCGCCATGGATAGACGTTCGATCGGCGCGCCGAAATCGATGTGGTGTCCCTGGAAGTTGACGACGGTGGAGCCGAGCACGCTCTGCGTGACTTCCCGGAACATCTGCTCGGTCAGATCCATCAGGTCGCGGTAGTCGCTGTAGGCCTGATAGAACTCGAGCATCGTGAATTCCGGATTGTGCCGCGGCGACAACCCTTCGTTGCGGAAATTCCGGTTCACTTCGAACACCCGTTCGAAGCCGCCGACCACGAGCCGCTTCAGATACAGCTCCGGTGCGATCCGCAGATACAGATCCATGTCGAGCGCGTTGTGATGCGTGATGAACGGCCGCGCAGAGGCGCCGCCGGCGATCGGATGCATCATCGGCGTTTCCACTTCGAGAAAGCCGCGTGCGACGAAGAAGGTGCGAAGCGCCTGGATGATCGCGCTGCGCGTTTCAAACAGTGTGCGCGTGCTCTCGTTCATCATCAGGTCGAGATAACGCTGCCGCGACCGCGTTTCCTGGTCGGTGAGGCCGTGGAACTTCTCCGGCAGCGGGCGCACGGACTTCGCGAGCATGCGCGCGCTGTGCGCTTCCACCGTCAGCTCGCCTTTGTTGGTGCGGAACAGCGTACCGACTACGCCGACGATGTCGCCGATGTCCCACAGGTCGTTGAAGGCCTGATACGCCCCTTCGCCGATCTGTTCGCGGCGCACATAGCACTGAATGCGCCCCGATGCATCCTGCAACGTGAAGAAGCTCGCCTTGCCCATTACGCGCCGCAGCATCACGCGGCCGGCCACCGATACCGTTACCGCCTGCGCTTCGAGATCTTCCTTCGCGGTGTCGCCGAACTGCGCCTGCAGATCGGCCGCGTACGCGGTACGCCGGAAATCGTTGGGAAACGATTCTCCGGCAGCGCGCAGCGCCGCAAGCTTTTCGCGGCGATGCCGGATGATGTCGTTTTCCTCTGTCATTACAGACCTGCCTTCAGACTGGCTTCGATGAATTCGTCGAGATCGCCGTCGAGCACTTCGTTCGGATCGGTGCGCTCGACGCCGGTGCGCAGATCCTTGATCCGCGACTGATCGAGCACGTACGACCTGATCTGGCTGCCCCAACCGATGTCCGCTTTATTGTCCTCGACGGTCTGCTGCGCCGCCTTTCGCTTCTGCATTTCGAGTTCGTACAGCTTCGCGCGCAGCTGCTTCCATGCCTTGTCGCGGTTCTGATGCTGGGAGCGCTCGCTCTGGCACTGCACCACCGTATTGGTCGGCAGGTGCGTCATTCGGATCGCCGAGTCGGTCTTGTTCACGTGCTGGCCGCCGGCGCCGCTCGCGCGATACGTGTCGATGCGCACTTCCGACGGATTGATCTCGATCTCGATCTCTTCGTCGATTTCCGCCGATACGAACACCGACGCGAACGACGTGTGGCGGCGATTGCCGGAGTCGAACGGCGATTTGCGCACCAGGCGGTGCACGCCGGTTTCGGTGCGCAACCATCCATACGCGTATTCGCCGGTGATCGCGACGGTTGCGCCCTTGATACCGGCCACTTCGCCCGGCGACAGTTCGATGATCTCCGCGGTAAAGCCGCGTTGCTCGGCCCACTTCAGATACATGCGCAGCAGCATCTCGGCCCAGTCCTGCGCTTCGGTTCCGCCGGAGCCGGCTTGAATCTCGAGGAAGGCATTGTTTGGATCGAGTTCGCCGTTGAACATGCGGCGGAACTCGAGGTCGCCGAGCTTCGCATCCACCGCGCCGAGTTCGCGTTCGACGTCGTCGAGCGTCGCGGCGTCGTCCTCAGCGGCCGCCATCTCGAGCAGCTCACTCATGTCGCCGAGACCGGTACCGACGCGCTCGAGATTGGTCACGATGCGCTCCAGCGCGGCGCGTTCCTTGCCGAGCGCCTGGGCGCGATCGGGGTCGTCCCATACGTCGGACTGCGCCAGTTCGAGCTCTATCTCTTCGAGACGACTCTTGCGTTCGTCGAAGTCAAAGATACCCCCTGAGCGCGTCGTTGCGTGCTCGCAGATCCTTCAACTGTTCTCTCAGAGATGTCAGCTCGGCCATGATCGCGTCAGCGTCTTGGAAAAAAGGCGCGCAATGCTATCACGATCAAACGCCGGCGATGTGTTCGACGACGAGCTGCAGCGTCGCGCGGTCCCGGTAGTCGTTGCGCGACAGGCGATACGCAACCTGCGCGCGCTTGGCGTCGACAAGCGGCGCCTGATTGAACGCGATCGCGTCGACGACGCGCGCGTTCTTGCGCAGCGACAGCTTGAGGTGACGTTCGCCGACGACGCGCTGATTCACCACGTCGAAGTCGCCGTGGAACAGCGGTTCGGGAAATCCCTGGCCCCACGGCCCGCCGCGCGCAATCTCGTCGGCCAGCGACAGTTCGAGTTCGGCCCCTGCGAGATCGCCGTCGCTGAGGATGATGCCGCCGATCTCGTCCGCGCTCACCCACTGCCCGATCTCGGTCGCGAACGCATCGGTGAAACGCTGCAGATGGATGCGCCGTATCGACAGCCCCGCCGCCATCGCGTGACCGCCGAAGCGTTGGATGAGCCCCGGATAACGGGTGGCGATCGCATCGAGCGCATCACGGATGTGCACGCCCGGGATCGAGCGCGCCGATCCGCGCAGCTCGTCCGGCGCGGTGCCACCCGCGTCGGCAAACGCGATCACCGGTCGCGCGAACCGGTCTTTCAATCGGCCCGCGACGATGCCCACGACGCCCTGATGCCAACCTTCCCTGTACACGCACAAACCGAGTTGCGTCTCGCCGGCGAGATCGATCGTTGCCACCGAGAGTTCCGCTTCGTGCGTCATCTGCTGCTGAATCGCTTTACGCGACTCGTTGAGTTCCTCGAGCGCCGTAGCCAGCGAGCGCGCCTCGACGAGGTTGTCGGCGAGCAGGCAACGGATGCCGATGCTCATGTCGTCGAGACGACCGGCGGCGTTGAGGCGTGGCGCGAGTCCAAAGCCGAGGTCGGCGGCAGACAACGTTGCCATCGGACGACCCGCGGCTTCGCAGAGCGCGCGAATTCCGGGTCGCGCCTTGCCGGCGTGAATGCGGCGCAGTCCCTGCTGCACCAGGATGCGGTTGTTGTGGTCGAGCGGCACCACGTCTGCGACCGTGCCGAGCGACACGAGGTCGAGAAAGTCCGCCATGTTCGGCGGCTCGATGCCGATACGCTCGAACCAGCCGCGTTCGCGCAGTTCGGTGCGCAGCAGCGTGAGCACGTAGAAGATGACGCCGACGCCGGCGAGATTCGGACTGCCGAAGCCGCAACCGGGTAGATTCGGGTTGACGATCGCGTCCGCATCGGGGATTTCGCGTCCCGGCAGGTGATGATCGGTGATGATCACCATCGCGCCGGCGGCGCGCGCTGCCCGTACGCCTTCGATGCTGGAGATGCCGTTGTCGACCGTCACCAGCACGTCGGGATGATCGGCCATCGCAATTGCGACGATCTCGGGCGTGAGCCCGTAACCGAACTCGAACCGATTCGGCACGATGAAACTCACGCGCGCACATCCCATCGCGCGCAGCGCAGCTACCCCGACCACGCTCGACGTCGCGCCATCCGCATCGAAATCGCCAACGAAACGGATATGGCGCCCTGCGGTAACTGCGTCCGCCAGCAGACCAGCGGCGTGCGCGGCGCCATCGAGCGCGCGCGGCAACAGCAGCGCGCCGAGCGCAAGATCGAGCTGGTCCATCGAATTGATGCCGCGAGCGCTGTAGATCTTCGCCATCCGCGGCGACAGCGACTTCGAGAGCTCCGAGACGCCTTCGAGGGCAGGACGCTCGACGATACGACGCGGCGCGAAGGCTTCCGCCGATCGCCCGTCAGGCATGCTCGTCCAGCGTTTCGACGCGGATGCGCGTGATCGGATGCACCACTTCGTCGAGGTTCTGAATGGCGGCAACGGCGGCGTCCATCGCCCGCTCCACCACACGGTGCGTCAGGATGATCACCGGCACCCACGGTTTCGCGCCGGTCGATCTGATCGCGTGCTCGCGCTGGATGACTGCTTCGATGCTGATGCCGTTCACAGAGAGAATCTGCGCCACCTTCGCGAGCACACCGGGCTGATCCACCGCCGGAATCCGCAGGTAATACGCGGTCGTCACCTCCGAGATCGGCAACGCCTCGACACCTGTATCGGCCGGCACGTTGACCGCATTCCCGCGTGCAATGTCGATCAGATCCGCAAGCACGGCCGACGCCGTCGGCAAAGCGCCCGCACCCGGGCCGTAGTACAGCGACGAACCGACTGCGTCGCTGTTGATGACGACGGCGTTCATCACGCCGTCCACCTTCGCGATCAGCCGGCCCTCCGGAATCAGCGTGGGGTGCACGCGCATCTCGATGCCCGCGACGGTGCGGCGCGCAATGCCGAGGTGTTTGATGCGGTAACCGAGCGCAGCCGCGTAATCGAGATCTTCCACGCCGATGCGGCTGATGCCTTCCGTATACACCGCTTTTGGGTCGAGCCGGATGCCGAACGCGAGCGCGGCCAGAATCGAAAGCTTGTGCGCCGCGTCGATGCCTTCCACGTCGAACGTCGGATCGGCTTCCGCATAGCCAAGTGCCTGTGCGCCCGCCAACGCTTTGGCAAAGTCGGAACCGCCCGCCATTTCGGTGAGGATGTAGTTCGAGGTGCCGTTGATGATTCCGGCGATCCAGTTGATGGCGTTGCCGGCAAGGCCTTCACGCAGTGCCTTGATGATCGGAATGCCGCCGGCTACCGCACCTTCGAAGCCGACGCAGATGCCGGCCTCCCGCGCGGCCGGCAACAATCGCGCGCCGTGCGTCGCGATCAACGCCTTGTTGGCGGTGACGAAGTTCTTGCGGGCGTCGATGCACTGCTGGAACAACCGACCGGCTGCATCGACTCCGCCGATGGTTTCTACGACCACTTCCACGCGCGGGTCGGCCACGACGTCGGCCACGTCGGTGGAGAAGGCAACGCCTTCGGGAATCACGTTCGGTTTCGGCGTGCGGCTCGCGATCCGTACCACTTCGATCGGCCGTCCGGCCTGACGTGCGATTGCGGTTCCGTTTGCCGCGAGCAACGCGAGCACACCCTGGCCAACGGTGCCGATACCACACAGGCCGATACGCAGCGGCTGCACCGTTGAAATCCCAGGATCGAAAGGAGCGGGAAAGCTATCGGCTCGATCTGGCGAAGTCAACGCGACGCGCCGCCGCGCGCTCCCCTAGCGCAACCTCGGGGCATGCTCCACGCGCGGCTCGTCGTTCTTTCGCGCTCCTCTAGGTCTGCGTCGGCGGCACGCCTTACGCGCGACCTCGTCGCGTCTCTTGCCGCTCGTCAGATGCCGAGCATCTCGCCGAGCTGATCGGCGCTCAGGTAACCGCCGAGCATGCGTCCGTCTTCCAGCACGATCGCCGGCGTGCCCGTCAGACCGGCGAGGTGACCGAGTTCGTACTCATGCGCAACGGGGTTCTCGCAGGTCTTCGGCGGCAGTTCTTCACCGCGCTTCATCCGCGTGATCGCGTCCTGCCGATTCGTCGAACACCACGCGGTGACGAGCTTATCGTAGCCGGGCGAACCGACGCCGCCGCGCGGATACGCGAGGTATCTGACTTCCACACCCATCTTGTTCATCTGCGGCACTTCCTTGTGCAGCTTCCGGCAATACGTGCAGTCCACGTCGGTGAACACGGTGATCACCGCCTTGCGCTTGCCTTGCGCAGGGAAGATCGCCATGTCGTTGGTCGAGACGCCGGCGATCAGCTCCTTGCGCTTTTCGTCGCGCGCCTGCTCGGCGATGTTCACCAGCGTATCGCCCATCTCGTACAGATCGCCCGCGATGAGATAGCGACCGTCGTTCGACGCATACAGCACCGACCCGCCGGTGAGTTCGATCGCGATCATTCCCGGAATCGGCGCGTCCGAAACGGATTCGATCGGTAGGTCGGGGCGCAGCGATTTCAGTTTCGCGACGACCGCGTCGGTCGCGTTCTGCGCCGTTGGCGCGGCCGCCGACATCGCCTCGCTGCACAGAATCGTGATTGCGACCAGGCCAATCGCAACGAAGGAACGCAACTCCATTTCGTCACCTCATTTCATGCATGTGTGGCCGACACCTTCATCGACCGCAACTTTAGACCTGACATCGTCCCCGCAATTCATCCCCGAGGATGGTGTGCCGAGTGCACTGCTTTCAAGCGACTCTGCGCGACGTGCGTATAAATCTGCGTGGTACTGAGGTCCGCGTGCCCGAGCATCATCTGTACCGCGCGCAGGTCGGCCCCATGATTGATCAAATGCGTCGCAAATGCGTGCCGCAATGTGTGCGGTGAGACATTGCGCACGATGCCGGCGAGCGCTACGTATTTCTTGATCGCGTGCCAGAACGTCTGCCGCGTCATCTCGCGTCCGCGCAGGCTCGGGAACAACAGGTCGCCGGGCGCCCCGCGCATCAACGCCGGTCGTCCTTCGGCAACATAGCGCGCAAGCCAGGCCAGCGCTTCCTCGCCGATCGGAACGAGCCGTTCGCGTCCGCCTTTGCCGATTACCCTCACCACGCCCTGACGGACGTTGACCATGCTCACTCTCAAACCGACCAGTTCGGTGATACGCAGTCCAGTTGCGTACAGCAGTTCGAGCATGGCGCGATCGCGCAGACCCAACGGCCGCTCGACATCGGGTGCCGCCATCAGTGCTTCGACGTCGGCCTCCGACAGACCTTTCGGCAGCGGACGTCCGAGCTTCGGATGCTCGAGTTGCGCAGTCGGATCCTTCTTCAGCACGCCGCGTTCGACCAGAGCGCGATAAAAGCCGCGCAGGCACGACAACAACCGCGCCGTGGAGCGTGCATGAAACCCCTGAGCATGCCGGTGCCCGAGGTACTCGAGCAGGTCTGCGGTGCGAGCGTCCTCCAGCGCACGCGGCGACAACCACTTCGCGAACGCTTCGAGGTCGCGCCGGTATGCGGCGAGCGTGTTGGCCGCCAACGCGCGGCTCAACCACATCTCATCGAGGTGTCGATCGATCAACGTGTGGTCAGTCACAGGCACTTTGCGGCAATAGGTGACGGAGTCGGTATCAATGATAGGTGATCCACTCACGCGTGCAGCCACTACGATTCGTCGAACTTATAACAGTAACTGATTGAATATTCTAGAGAAGAGTTCCGGCGCGGAGAAAGTGGCACACAACCTGCACTTCCTATTTCAGCTTCGGTGTGCGCTACGAGACGTCCCCTCTCAGCACAACGATGCGCGAAGCGACAGACCTCTCTCCCCTGGCGCTTCGGAGACTGGTTCCAGAGATTCTGGAAACAACCAGCTTGTTAGGCGGAACCCCTCCCCCTTGGTCCCGCCGCCTAACAAGCTGGCTTTTTTTATCAGGTTTTCAAACCTTCTCGCGAATCCGCGCGGCGCGACCCGACAGACTGCGCAGGTAGTACAGCTTCGCCTGACGCACATCGCCGCGGCGCTTCACTTCGATGCTCGCGATCGCCGGACTGTGTGTCTGAAATGAACGCTCTACGCCGACGCCGTGCGAAATCTTGCGCACGGTGAACGAGGAATTCAGGCCGCGCTTGCGCATGCCGATGACCACCCCTTCGAAGGCCTGGTTGCGGTCGCGACCACCTTCAGCAACGCGCACCTGAACGATGACCGTGTCGCCCGGATGAAACTCCGGAACGTCGCTCTTCATCTGCTCGTTTTCGATCGCTTCGATGGTTTTGTTTCTACGCATGATTACCCACTCCGTTAACGCATGTGCCGCGGCGCATCGACGCGTCCCGGCTGTTCCAGATACTCACTCAAAAGACGTCGTTCCTCATTGGACAACGTGCGCCGCGACAACAGGTCGGGCCGTCGTTCGTACGTGCGACCCAACGCATCGCGCAGGCGAAACCGCCTGATGGTCTCGTGATCGCCCCCCAACAATACCGGCGGCACCGATCGCCCCAGTACCTGCTCCGGACGGGTGTAGTGCGCCCAGTCCAGCAGACCCGATCGATACGACTCCGCTTCCGCGGACTCCGCGTTCCCCAGCGTGCCGGGAAGATAGCGGGCTACCGCATCGATGACCACCATTACCGGCAACTCACCGCCGGTCAACACGAAATCGCCGAGCGAAATCTGCTCGTCGACCGATGCTTCGATCACGCGTTCATCGATACCTTCATATCGCCCCGCGACGAAGATGAGCCGTTCTTCGCGCGCCAGCGATTCCACTTTGTGCTGTTGCAACCGCTCGCCCTGCGGCGACAGATAGATCGTACGGGCCGGTCCGTCCGCGCGCTGTTTCAGCGCTGCGATCGCGCGTTCCAGCGGCTCCACCTTCATGACCATTCCGGGTCCGCCGCCGTAGGGTCGATCGTCGACCGTACTGTGCCGATCCTCGGTATGGTCGCGCGGATTCTCGACATCGACGACGAGCGTGCCGGCCGCGATCGCGCGCGCCACTACACCCTCGCTGGTGAGCGCCCGGAACATGTCCGGAAAGATACTGACGACGCCCACCCACATGCCGCTTTACCGTTAGGTTACCCGTTCGTCTGCCAGTCGACGACGATTCGCCGCCGCTCGAGATCCACTGACATCACCACGTGGCGTAGGAACGGAATGAGGACTTCACCCGAACCGCCGCGCACCACGATCACATCGTTAGCACCGGTCTCCATCAAGCCCGAGACCTCCCCCAATACCGTTCCGGCCTGGTCCTCCACGGTGAGACCGATCAGGTCTTTCCAGTAGAACTCGTCTTCGTCGGTTTCGGGCAGCGTGCTCTCTTGTACACCGATCGATTTGCCGGAATAACGCAACGCCACATCGCGATCGTCCACGCCGTCTACCTGCGCAACGAAACCGTTCCGGTGCGGTTTCAGCTGATCGACGGTGAGTTGCATCCACTCGCCGTTGCGTTCGACGAACCACGGCCGGTAGCCCCCCAGATTGGTCACCGGATCGGTATACGAGATCACGTTCAGCCAACCCTTTACGCCGAACGGCGGGCCGAAGCGTCCGACGACAATCATGTCGAGTACCCGACCCGATCAGGCGGCGGGAGCAGCCTCTGCCGCGGCATTCGCAAGCGAACGCGCGTCTTTGATCAGATGGCTGACGCGTTCGGACGGCTTGGCGCCCACCGACAACCAGTAGTCGACGCGGGCGAGATCGACGCGCAGCCGTTCCGCTTTGCCGCGCGCGATCGGGTTGTAGAAGCCCACGCGCTCGATATGGCGACCGTCACGTCTGTTGCTGCGATCCGCCACCGTGAGGTGGTAGAACGGCGCGTTTCTCGACCCGTGGCGGGCCAACCGAATGATGACCATGCAAATGCTCTGTGCGAAAGGCGCGGTATTCTACTGGAACGCCTGGGGAGTGCAAAGCCGGATTGCGGGCAGAACCGGCGTCCGCGCTAGCCTCGCGGCCCCCGGTTCACCGCGGCCCCTTTGAGGTTCGCCACCTGCCGCATCATCTTGGCCATGCCGCCTTTCCTGGTGACCTTCTTCATCATCTTCTGCATCTGCTTGTGCTGCTTCAGCAGCCGGTTCACGTCCTGAATCTGGGTGCCGCTGCCCACTGCGATGCGGCGCTTGCGCGAACCGTTGATCACGTCGGGAAAACGGCGTTCGTGGCGCGTCATCGAATCGATGATCACGCCCATCTGTTTGAACAAGCCTTCGCCCAACTGCGCTTGCGCCGCCTGGGGCAGCTGTCCCATGCCGGGGAGCTTGTCGAGCATGCTCGACACGCCGCCCATGTTCGACATCTGGTGTAGCTGCTCGCGGAAGTCCTCCAGGTCGAAGCGCTCGCCTTTCTTGATCTTTTTCGCGAGCCGCTCGGCTTGATCGCGATCGACCTTGCGTTCGGCTTCTTCGATCAGCGTCAGCACGTCGCCCATACCGAGGATGCGCGACGCGACGCGGTCCGGGTGGAATGGTTCCAGCGCTTCAGTCTTCTCGCCGACACCGAGGAACTTGATCGGCTTCCCGGTGATCGCCCGAACCGACAATGCGGCACCGCCGCGCGCGTCGCCGTCGGACTTCGCCAGCACGATGCCGGTGAGCGGTAACGCGTCGTTGAAGGCCTTCGCCGTCGTCGCTGCGTCCTGTCCGGTCATCGCATCGACGACGAACAACGTTTCGATCGGGTTCAGCGCCGCGTGCAGCGCGCGAATCTCGGCCATCATCTCCGCATCGATCGCGAGTCGACCCGCCGTGTCGACGATCAGCACGTCCGCGAACTTGGTGCGCGCTTCGGCCACCGCACGTTTTGCGATGGCGACCGGCGCCTCGTCCGGTCGACTCGCGACGAACGTCGCGCCGACTTCCGCCGCCAATGTCTGCAACTGGTCGATCGCGGCCGGGCGATAGACGTCGGTGCTGACGACCGCCACTTTCTTCTTCTGACGCTCGCGCAGAAAGCGCGCGAGTTTTGCGACCGTCGTCGTCTTGCCGACGCCTTGAAGACCCGCCATCAACACGATCGCGGGCGGTGCGGCGGTTAGGTCGAGCTGGTCGTTCGCCACGCCCATCAACTCGACCAGCTCGTCGTGCACGAGCTTCACCAGCGCCTGGCCCGGCGTAAGGCTCGAAGCGACCTCCTGCCCGATCGCGCGCACCCGAATGCGCTCGATGAAATCCTTCACCACGTTGAGCGCGACGTCGGCCTCGAGCAGCGCGGTGCGCACTTCGCGCAGCGCTTCGTTGATGTTTTCATCGGACAGGCGGGCGCGGCCGGCAACGGTGCGCAGCGTCCGCGTCAATCGCTCCGACAGATTTTCGAACATGCTGCTTCTCTACGATCTACGACGAGGCGGCAGTATAACGGATGCCGCGGCCGCGCCCGGACTGCGCAATTTGAATTCGCATCGGCATCTGTCAAACTCGCGGCACTTCGCCCAATCACCGACACCAAATCCAACATTCATGAACCCAGCGTACCCTGGGCTTGCAGCGGCCGCGTTTTATCTCATCGGCGCGTTCGCTCAGATCAACGCCCTGGCTCGCAAAGCGCCTGTGCCGAGGCGTCGGTTGCTGTGGCTAACGACCCCCGGTGTGGTGCTGCACGCCGTTACGGCATATCTCGTGATCGTCCAACCCGCCGGCATCAACATCGGCATTCTGTCGGTCGCTTCGCTGATCGGATTCACGCTGGTGCTGTTCGTCTACATCGGTTCGCTGTGGCAGCCGCTCGAGAATCTGTTCGTGATGGTGCTGCCGCTCGGCGCGCTCACCGTCGCTGCGTCCATCACGTCGAACGGACCGGTCATTCTGAGCAGCGATCTCGGCGACGGGCTGCTCGCGCACATCCTGATCTCGATCCTCGCCTATACGGTGCTCGCAATGGCCGCCGGTCAATCGATCATCCTGGCATTCCAGGAACGTTCGCTGCGCCACAAGAGTTCGATCGGGTTCGTGAGGTTGCTGCCGCCGCTGCAGACGATGGAGACGCTGCTGTTCCAGTTGCTGTGGCTCGGGCTGATCACGCTGACGCTGTCGGTCGGCAGCGGGTTTCTGTTCCTGCAGGACATGTTCGCGCAATCGGTCGTCTCGCATACGATCCTCGCCAGCGCATCGTGGGTGGTGTTCGCGGTGCTGCTCGCCGGCCGCTATGCATTCGGATGGCGCAGTACGGTGGCAACGCGCGCCACCCTGGTCGGCTTCACGCTGCTTCTCTTTGCGTATTTCGGCAGTAAATTCGTTCTCGAGATTCTGCTCGGAAGACACTGATGGGTGAGACCGAGTTTCAACTTTCCACGCTCCTGGGAGCGATTGGAATCTTCACCCTGCTCTCGGCGTTCTTCTCCGGTTCGGAAACCGCGATGATGGCGCTGAACCGCTACCGGCTGGCGCACCTCGTCAAGGAAGGCCATCCCGGCGCGCGTAAGGCTCACCGCCTGCTGAAGCGCCCCGATCGGCTGCTCGGCGTAATCCTGATTGGCAACATCCTCGCCAACAGCTTGGGCGCCACAGTTGCCGCGTTAGTGGGTGTGCAGCTCTTTGGCGAAACCGGATTGGCCGCCGCTCCGTTCGTGTTCACGCTGGTATTTCTGGTATTCGCCGAAGTGGCACCGAAGACGATAGCGGCGCACAACCCCGAGCGCATCGCGTTTCCTTCAGCGTATGTGCTCGCGCCGCTGCTGAAGCTACTCTATCCGTTCGTGCTGCTCGTCAACGGGATGAGCAACTTCGTGCTGCGTCCGTTCCTGCAAAGCCACAACCTGCCGGGCGAAGACCATCTGAACATGGACGAGCTGCGTACGATGTTGCGCGAAGGCGCCCGGATACCGAAACGACCCCAGGACATGCTGTTGCGGATCGTCGATCTGGAGACCGTGTCGGTCGACGACATCATGGTGCCCCGCAGTGAGATCGTTGGCATCGACATCGACGATCCGATCGCAGACATCGTTACGCAGATATCGTCGAGCCAGCACACGCGGCTGCCGGTGTTCAAAGACAACATCAACAACGTCATCGGCATGCTGCATCTGCGCCGCACCGTGCGTTTCATTCAGCAGGATACGTTGTCGAAAGCCGACCTGCTGCAGCTGACGCGCGAGCCGTATTTCGTGCCAAAAGGCACGCCGCTGCACACGCAGCTGTTCAACTTTCAGAAGCAGAAGCGCCGCGTTGCGCTGGTGGTGGACGAATACGGCGACATTCAGGGCATCGTCACGCTCGAAGACATCCTCGAAGAGATCGTCGGCGAGTTCACTACCGACTTCTCGGCCACCATGCCGGAGATCCATCCGCAGGAAGACGGTGCGTTCTTCATCGACGGCACCGCGCTGATCCGCGACGTCAACCGCGCGCTCGGCTGGCATCTGCCGACCGAAGGCCCGAGAACGCTGAACGGTCTCATTCTCGAGCACCTCGAGTTCATTCCCGAGACGAATCTCTGCATCAGGCTCGGCGATTACCTGTTCGAGACGCTGCAGATCAAGGACAACATGATCAACAACGTCAAGATCCAGGTGCTCGGCGACTGATCAGTCGCCTTAACGATCCGCCCAGCGACGGTTCATCGCCGAAATGATCGCCGTCAGCGACGCGGTGATCGTGTTGGCGGAGACGCCGATTCCGTAGATTCGTCCTTCCGCGCCGTCGTCGATCGCCAGAAGACAGATCGCTTGCGCGTCCTTGCCCGTGGACATCGCGTGTTCGTGATAGTCGATGATGTTCAGCGGTTCATTCAGCACCTCGACGATGCCGTTCACGAACGCTTCGATTGGTCCTGACCCTTCGCCGGAGATCGTCACCGTCTGCTCGGAAGCGACGACCTTCGCGGTGCAGCGCTGCGCCCCGGCCCGGCCGTGCAGAAGATCGTAATCGACCAGTCGATACGGACCCGACTCGACGGCGTACGTTTCGATCAGCGCCTTCAGAATCTCGTCGGGCTTCACTTCGCGGTCGAGGCGTTCCGTCAGCGCCTGCACGACTCTGCTGAATTCCACCAGCATTTCGCGCGGCAGACTGATGCCGAAGAACTCCTCAAGGATGAAGCCGACACCGCCTTTGCCGGACTGACTGTTCACGCGCACTGTTTCTTTGTACGACGAGCCGACGTCGGACGGATCGATCGGCAGATACGGCACTTCCCAATGACCTGCGTCGACCTGCGCCATTCCTTTCCGTATTGCATCCTGGTGCGAGCCGGAGAACGCGGTGAATACCAGTTCGCCCGCGTACGGATGCCGCTCGTGCACCGGCAGCTTGTTGATCGCTTCCACCGTTTCCTTGATGCGGCGCATCTGACGGAAGTCGAGCTCCGGATCGACGCCCTGCGAGAACATGTTCATCGCCATCGTCACGAGATCGCAGTTGCCGGTGCGTTCGCCGTTGCCGAACAGCGTGCCTTCGACGCGTTGCGCGCCGGCCATCAGCGCAAGTTCGGTCGCCGCGATGCCGGTGCCGCGGTCGTTGTGCGTGTGCAGACTGACGACCACGCTGTCGCGTGCGGGAAAGTTGCGGATGAACCATTCGATCTGATCCGCATAGACGTTCGGCGTGGCCATTTCCACGGTCGACGGCAGGTTGACGATCATCGGTTTCTCCGGCGTCGCGCCCCACTCTCTTGCGACCGCCGCCGAAATCTCCACCGCGAAATCGAGCTCGGTGCCGGTGAAACTCTCCGGCGAGTACTCGAACGTGATGTTGGTGTCGTGCAGCGCGGTCAGCGCTTCCTTCACCATCCGCGTGCCCTGCACCGCGAGTTCGATGATGCCGGCGCGATCCATGCCGAAGACGACGCGCCGCTGCAGCGTCGAGGTCGAGTTGTACAGATGGAAGATCGCGTTGCGCGCGCCCTGCAATGCCTCGACGGTACGCTGGATCAATTCCGCGCGCGCCTGACACAGCACCTGAATGGTCACATGCGGTGGGACGCGGTCTTCTTCGATGATGCGCCGGATGAAGTCGAAGTCGGGTTGCGACGCAGCCGGAAATCCCACTTCGATTTCCGCGAAGCCGACTTCCAGCAGAAGGTCCCACATCTTCAGCTTTTCGTCGACGTCCATCGGATCGACCAGCGCCTGGTTGCCGTCGCGCAGATCGACGCTGCACCAACGCGGCGCCTGGGTGATGACGCGGCTCGGCCATTGCCGATCCTTCAGATCGATCGGGGTGAATGCGCGGTATTTGTGATACGGCATGCGACCCGGGGCATTTCCGGAACTGCCCGCTTTGTGAGAAACCTGCTGTTCGCTCATGGCGAATCCTCGTTCATGACTACGGTGAAAAGAGGCGAATGGGGTGGGCGTGAGCCCTGATCGAGGAGTAATAGCCGGCTAGGCCGGCAGTCGCAGCAGAGACAGGAGGAAGGCAGATCTCGGGTCGACACAGTACACGTTGGGCTGAAGATCACGTGTTAAGGGCCGGCGAACTATAGCGTTCGCTCGCCGGATTGCCAAGAGAGTGTCCTCCGCTATTCGAGCCGCGGCCTGATTCCGGCCGCTGCCGTGCGCGCCTTCGCGCGTGCATCGGCGATGTCGCGACCCACGGCAAGCGCCACGCCCATACGGCGTTTGCCGCGCACTTCCGGCTTGCCGAACAGCCGCAGCTGCACGCCGGAAACACCGAGCACCTGCGCGACGTTTTCGAACACGACGCGGTCGGACTCGCCTTCCACCAGAATCGCAGCCGACGCGCACGGACCGCGTTGCTCGATCTGCGGCACCGGCAGGCCAAGGATCGCGCGGGCGTGCAACGCGAACTCCGACAGATCCTGGCTGATCATCGTCACCATGCCGGTGTCGTGCGGCCGCGGCGACACTTCGCTGAACCACACCTCGTCGCCGCGAATGAAGAACTCGACGCCGAAGATGCCGAGGCCGCCGAGTTCATTCGTGACGAGCCGCGCGATGCGCTCGCACTCGACCAACGCCGTGCTGCTCATCGGCTGCGGTTGCCACGACTCCACGTAGTCGCCGTCCACCTGACGATGTCCTATAGGCGCGCAGAACGACGTTTCGCCGACCGTTCGCAGCGTCAGCAGCGTGATTTCGTATTCGAAATCGACAAAACCTTCGACGATCACGCGCCCGCCGCCTACCCGGCCGCCGGCTTGGGCGTAGTTCCAGGACTTCTCGATGCCGTCGCGGTTGCGCACCACGGACTGTCCTTTGCCCGAACTGCTCATCACCGGCTTTACGACGCACGGCATGCCGATGGTCTCGACCGCTGCCCGGAACGCATCGAGCGTGTCGGCGAACTGATAGCGCGAGGTCGGCACGCCGAGCGTTTCGGCCGCGAGACGACGGATGCCTTCGCGGTCCATCGTCAGGCGCGCGGCGCGCGCGGTCGGAATGACGTGCACGCCTTCGCGCTCCATCTCGACGAGCGTCTGCGTCGCAATCGCCTCGATCTCCGGCACCACCAGGTCTGGCTTTTCCGTTTCGATCAGCGCACGCAGCGCGGCGCCGTCGAGCATGCTGATGACATGACTTCGGTGCGCCACTTGCATCGCCGGCGCGTTGGCGTAGCGATCGACCGCGATCACCTCGACGCCGAGGCGCTGCAGTTCGATGACGACCTCTTTTCCGAGCTCGCCCGACCCCAACAACATCACGCGGGTGGCGGTTTTGGACAACGGTGTTCCGATCGCGGTCATTTCGACGCCCTCATGGATAGACCGCGAGCTGCGCTTGCAGATCGCGTTTGAATCGCCGCGCGTTCTCCACGTAATGCAACGCGGACATTCGCAAGCCCTGGATCTGCTGCTCGGTCAATTCACGAACCACTTTGCCCGGCGCGCCGAGCACCATACTGTTGTCGGGAATTTCCTTGCCCTCGGTGATCAACGCGTTCGCGCCGATGAGACAGTTGCGGCCGATCTTCGCGCCGTTCAGCACCACCGAGTTGATGCCGATGAGACTGTTGTCGCCGATCGTGCAGCCGTGCAGCATCACCTTGTGTCCGATCGTCACGTGGCTGCCAATCACGATCGGCGAGCCCGGATCGGTGTGCAGCACCGAACCGTCCTGCACGTTCGAGTTCTCGCCGATGGTGATCAGCTCGTTGTCGCCGCGGATCACCGCGTTGAACCAGACGCTCGCGTTCGCCTTCAGCAGCACGTTGCCGATCACCATGGCCGACTCTGCGACGAAATACTCCCCTTCCGCGCGCACCCGCCGTTCACCGAGCTGATAGATCATTTCCTCTCCGCCTGCCGACCGTGTTGCGTCGCATTGTCGCATCGCGCGCCCGACCGACCAAGGCGCGTTCGACGCGACGCGAGTTGCCAGTAGCCGACCGCGCACCACCTCGTGCATAGTCCGTATCCTTAAGGGTGCAAGAGCCATGAACGAACCGCGAATTCGACGCAAGTTGCCGGCTTTCGAAGAGCTCGCCGAACTCGGGCGGCGTGATCCGGAAGCGCTGCAGGCGCTGGGCCGGCTGCTGACCGATGACGTGATCAAGCACGCACCGCGGGCGGCATCGCGCCGCCGTCTCGAAGGTCTGAAGTTCCGCATCGAAATGGAACGGCGCCGTTCACCCGATCCGTTGGCGGCGTGCGTCCGCCTGTCGAAGCTGATGCACGAGTCGCTGTCGGAATTGCATGCAGTGCTGAACGAGCCGGACGGCTACCGGCGCCCTGCGACGCGCGCGGTCGGAACGGTGCTCGGCTTCCCGCGCCAGAACGAAGAATCCGTATAATCGTTCGATCCAGACCGAACGAGCGACCGTGAAGTACTGTAGCAGTTGCGGCCAATCCGTCGGACTCCGCGTTCCCAACGGCGACAATCGGGAGCGCTTCGTCTGCGACGCATGCGGCACCATTCACTACCAGAATCCCAAGGTGGTCACCGGGTGCCTGCCGGTATACGGCGACCGGGTGCTGCTGTGCCGGCGCGCCATCCAGCCGCGGGCGGGTCTGTGGACGCTGCCCGCCGGCTTCCTCGAGAACGGCGAAACCAGCAGCGACGGCGCGATCCGGGAGACGCTCGAGGAAGCGTGCGCCAACGTTTCGATCGAGGGGCTGTACGCGGTGTTCAACCTGCCCCACATCTCGCAGATCTACATGTTCTTCCGGGCATCGCTGCTCGACCTCGACTTCAAACCCGGATTCGAGTCGACCGACGTGCGGTTATTTGAGGAACACGAGATTCCGTGGAACGAACTCGCGTTCCCGGTCGTTCGCGATACGCTGCAGCACTACTTCAACGACCGCACCAGCGGTGTCTACCCCGTGCGGGTCGGCGACATCCTCTACGACCGCAAGAAGTCTTAGCCGAGCGCCACGCGGGCGTTCCGGAACAGCCTCACCCACGGCCCGTCCTCGCCCCACTCGTCGGGATGCCAGGAGTTGTTGACGCTGCGGAACACCCGCTCCGGATGCGGCATCACCGCGAGCACGCGCCCGTTTGCGTTGATGACGCCGGCAATGCCGCTCACCGCGCCGTTTGGATTCGCCGGATAGGATTCCGCGACGTCGTAGTCGTTGTCGACGAACTGCAGCGCGATCGCGTTCTGCCGCGTCAGCGCCGCGAGTGCGTCCGTCTCGACGAACTCTGCGCGGCCTTCGCCGTGCGCGACGGCGATCGGCAGAACCGAACCGGCCATGCCGTCGACCCATGGCGAGTCCACCGCGTTGATGCGCACCAGGCTCGCGCGCGCTTCGAACTGCTCCGAACGGTTGCGCACGAAGCGCGGCCAGTGCACCGCGCCGGGAATGATCGACTTCAGATGCGCGAACATCTGGCAGCCGTTGCACACGCCGAGGCTCAGCGTGTCGGCTTCGAAGAACGTGGCGAACGCATCGCGCACACGCTCGTGATACAGGATCGACTTGGCCCAGCCGCCACCGCCGCCGAGCACGTCGCCGTACGAAAATCCGCCGCAGGCGACGAGCACCTTGAAGTCGCGCAGCGCACGGCGTCCTTCGAGCAGGTCCGACATGTGCACGTCGACCGGATCGAAGCCGGCCCGATCGAACACCGCCGCCATCTCGAGATGGCTGTTCACGCCCTGTTCGCGCAACACCGCCACGCGCGGGCGTGCGCCGCGGTTGATGAACGGCGCGGCGACATCGTCGGACGGGGCAAACGTGAGCGACGCGCGCATGCCGGGATCGGCGGAGCCGATCCGCGCGAATTCTTCGTCGGCGCATGCCGGATCGTCGCGCATCCGCTGCATGCGATAGCTGGTTTCGGCCCAACGGCTCTGCAAAGTCGCGCAGTCGGCATCGAGCAACCGCGTGTTACCGGCTCTTACGGCGACGTGCCTCTCCTGCTGCGGCGCACCGATGTCGTGCACATGATGCTCGAGTCCCGCGTCGGCGAAACGGCGTCGCACGTCGGCAACGTCCGCCTCGGCCACCTGCA
Organism: uncultured Gammaproteobacteria bacterium; assembly: GCA_963780795.1. GTDB lineage: Bacteria > Pseudomonadota > Gammaproteobacteria > Pseudomonadales > Azotimanducaceae > DATJGR01. The sequence continues at coordinate 388,810 of CAWADH010000001.1, forward strand.
GCACGGCGCCGAGTTCCTCGGAGAACGCCGCCGCAATCGCATCCGCTTCGCCGATGACACCGAGCGCGCCGAGGTCGAGGTCGAGCCCGCAACGCCCCGCGAACGCCATCTCGAGCGCACACACTATGAGACCGCCGTCCGAACGGTCGTGATACGCGACGACTTTACCGTCGCGCAGCAGCGCCTGAACGGTGCGGAAAAAGCCCGCCAGCCGGGCAGCATCGTCCACATCGGGGCAGCGATCGCCGAGCTGGCGATGGATTTGCGCGAGCGCACTGCCGCCGAGCCGGTTGGCGCCGCCGCCCAGATCGACGAGCAGCAGCCGGGTGCGACCGCGATCGAGCCGCAGCTGCGGCGTCGCCGCTTTGCGCACGTCCGGCACCGGCGCGAACGCGGAAACGATCAACGTCATCGGCGCCGTTACGGCGTGATCGCCGCGTTCGTCGCGCCATTGTGTGTGCATCGACAAGCTGTCTTTGCCGACCGGGATCGCGATACCCAACGCAGGGCACAGATCCATTCCAACGGCCGTCACCGCGTCGAACAGCGCCTGGTCTTCGTTACCGCGGCCGGCCGCCGCCATCCAGTTCGCCGACAGCACGACGCGCGACAGATCTTCCACCGCGACCGATGCGAGATTCGTCAGCGCTTCGCCGATCGCCATCCGCGCCGACGCTACCGGGTCGATCAGCGCGAGCGGCGAGCGCTCGCCCATCGCCATGGCTTCGCCCTGGTACGTCCTGAAGCCGAGCGTCGTCACCGCCGCATCGGCGACGGGCACCTGCCACGGTCCCACCATCTGATCGCGCACGACGAAACCGGTGATGCTGCGATCGCCGATCGTGACGAGAAACTGTTTCGAGCCGACAGCCGGAAAACGCAGCACCCGATCGAGCGAATCCGCGAGCGAGGCGCGCGGCAGGTCGAGCGCGGCCAGTTCGTTCGCACGACGTGAGAACGAACGCTGCAATTTCGGCACGTTGCCGAACAGCACCGCCATCGGCAGATCGACCGGTGCGTTGTGAAATCGTTCGTCGGCGACGATCAGCTTCGGTTCGAGCGTGGCCGACCCCACGATCGCGAACGGACACCGCTCGCGCGCGCAGATCCGCTCGAACGCGGCGAAATCGTCGTCCGCCACGGCCAGCACGTAGCGTTCCTGCGCTTCGTTGCACCACAACTCGAGCGGCGCGAGCCCAGGATCGGCGCTCGGCACGCGCCGCATCTCGAAGCGACCGCCGCGGCCCGCATCCTTCACCAGTTCCGGCAATGCGTTCGACAGACCACCGGCGCCGACGTCGTGGATCAACCGGATCGGATTGGCGCCGCCCAGCGCCGCGCATCCGTCGATCACTTCCTGACAGCGCCGCTGCATCTCCGCGTTGTCGCGCTGCACCGACGCGAAGTCGAGATCGGAGCTGCTCTGCCCCGCCGCCATCGACGATGCCGCACCACCGCCGAGACCGATCAGCATCGCGGGTCCACCGATCACGATCAGGTGCGTGGCGCCGTCGAACGGAATCGCGTTGACGTGCTCCGGCCGCACGTTGCCGATGCCGCCCGCGATCATCACGGGCTTGTGATATCCGCGCACCTGCGAGAGATCGTTGGCGGGTGCATATTCGAACGTGCGGAAGTAGCCGGTCAACGCCGGGCGGCCGAATTCGTTGTTGAACGCGGCGGCGCCAATCGGGCCTTCCAGCATGATGTCCAGCGCCGAAACGATGCGTTCCGGTTTGCCGGTGTCGATCTCCCACGGCTGTGCGTCGCCGGGGATGTTCAGATGCGACGTGGTGAAGCCGACCAGCCCGGCTTTCGGCTTCGAGCCACGCCCGACCGCGCCTTCGTCGCGGATTTCACCGCCCGATCCGGTCGCGGCGCCGGGATACGGCGCGATCGCCGTGGGATGGTTGTGAGTTTCCACCTTCATCAGCACGTGCACCGGTTCGGCAACGTAGCGATAACCCTGGTTTTCCGGGTCCACCATCCAGTGATCGGTGTGATAACCCTCGATCACCGCCGCGTTGTCGGAATAAGCGGACAGAATGCCGGCGCCGTTGATGTGGCGGTGGGTGTTGCGAATCATGTCGAACAGCGAGTGCGGCGCCGGCTTGCCGTCGACGGTCCAGCGCGCGTTGAAGATCTTGTGCCGGCAGTGCTCCGAGTTCGCCTGCGCGAACATCATCAGTTCGACGTCGGTCGGGTCACGTCCCAGTTCGCGATACGCATCCGACAGGTAGTCGATTTCGACGTTGCTGAGCGCGAGTCCGAGATCATCGTTCGCCGCGACGAGTGCCCCGCGCCCGTTCGCGGTGAACGCGATCGTGCCGAACGGCTGCGGCGCGCGCGACGCAAACAGCGCGGAGAAGTCGTCGCCAACGACGATGCTCTGCGTCATCCGGTCGTGCAGCAGAGGCGCGACGGCACCGACGGCGACGTCACCCGCGACGTACCAGCGCACCGCGCGCTCCACCCGCCGCACTTTCGCGAGGCCGCAGATCCGAAAAATGTCGGTGGCTTTGCTGGACCACGGCGATATGGTTCCGGCGCGCGGCAACACCGTGAAGCGCGGCTCGCCTACGCTCTGCGGCAAGCCGACCCGCGGACCGTACTCGAGCAGCGCTTGCGCCACGCCCCTTTCCTGTGTCGTCAGGGCGCCGTCGAGTGCCAGCAGATGAACGTATTCGGCATACAACGCTGCAACCGCCGGAGCGCAGGCGCGCGCCTGGGTGAGGAGCTTGTTGAGACGAAACTGGGAAAACGCCGGGGGGCCGGGCAGCACCAGAAGGGTGTCCGTCATCGGGAGTCCCGTGATCGAGGAGGCGCGATTATACGTGAGTCGTCGGCGCCCGCCTCGCGGCGCTCGCGAAAGAACGCCTTGAGCAGTGCACCGCAATCGTCCGCCAGCACACCCTCGACCACCTCCACTCGGTGATTCAAGGCCGCGTTCTCGATGGCGCTCGCGGTGCTGACCACCGCACCGGCGCGCGGTTCGCGAGCGCCGAACACCAGCGTGCGGATGCGGGCGTGAACGAGCGCGCCGGCGCACATCGTGCACGGCTCGATCGTCACGTACAGGGTGGCGCCGGTGAGGCGGTAGTTGCCGACCCGGGCCGCGGCCGCGCGCAACGCAACGATCTCCGCGTGTGCGGTCGGGTCATTGCTGCCGATCGGTTGATTCGCCCCTTCCCCGAGCACTTCGCCATCGCGCACCACCACGGCGCCCACCGGCACCTCGCCGTTCTGCGCGGCGCGCGTCGCCCATTCGAGCGCGCGTCGCATGTAGCCGTCGTGTGCCGTGTCCACCGTCGTCGCCCCATTCGAGGGTGCGCATGATACTGAGGCGCCGCCGCTGCGGTAAGCTCGCCGCTCGCCCGAAATTCGCGCTTGCACCTCTCGAACGAGGAGACAGGATGAAGACTTCGCTGTTCTATCTGCCGATCGTCGGAAGTCGCTCCGACATCATGGCCGGCATGGCCGGTACCCGCCCGGAGCTGTATCAGGCGATGCTGCACGACATCTCGGCGCAGGCGCGGCTCGCCGATGATCTCGGCTACGACTCGATTTCGTTCACCGAGCACCACCTGCACATCGAGGGTTTCGAACTCTCCAACAACCCGGTGCTGCTCGACCTCTATATCGGTATGCAGACCAAACGCCTCCGCGTCGGTCAGCTCGGCATCGTGCTGCCGGCGAACAACCCGCTGCGCGTCGCCGAAGACATTGCGATGCTCGACCACATGACGGGCGGGCGCGCCAACGCCGGCTTCGCGCGCGGTTACCAACGGCGTTGGGTCGACGTCTACGCGCAGCAGACTCACGGCATCAGCGGCGCCATGCCGGACCAGCACGACGACATCGACGCAACCAACCGCGAAGCGTTCGAAGAGAACTTCCGCATCGTCAAGGCAGCCTGGTCCGATTCGCTGCTGCAATACACGGGCAAGTACTGGCAGATACCGCGCCCTGGCACGCCGTGGGAACTCGAAGCGTCGCGGCTGTACGGCAAAGGGTCCGAAACCGGTCAGCTGACCGCCGTCGGCGTGGTGCCGAAGCCGCTGCAGAAGCCGCATCCGCCGATCTTCCAGCCGTTCGCGTCGTCGGAAAACAGCATCCGCTGGTGCGCGCGCGAAGGCGTCACCGCGATCCTGCCGCCGCTGCATCCCAAGCGCGAACGCGCACTGTTCGATCTTTACGCCACCGAATCCGGCCGGCCGTTCGGCGACGGCATCGGCTACCTGCGCGACCTGATCATCGCCGACAGTGACGCTGAGGCGCGACAACTGTGGAATCAGTCGTCCGGCTTCGTCGGCGGATCGTGGTTCGCGCCGTTCGGCTTCAACCGCGGCCTCACCGATCCCGATACCGGCGAGATGCTGAACGCCGATCAGATGATCGAACTCGGGCTCGTGCTGGTCGGCACAGTCGACACGGTGCGGCGCCAGCTCGATGCGATGCGCGCCCGGCTGCCGATCGATTGGATTTTCGCCTGGATGTACAACGGCGTACTGACGAACGAACGGCTGATGACGACAATCGAACGATTCGCTAGAGAAGTCACCAAACAGGCGTAACCGTGATCGATTCGCTACTGCTCACCGCAACACGCGTAGTCACCTGCAACGACGACGTGCCGCTTACCAATGCGACGGGCTTCTTTTTCGAACGCGACCGTCGACTGTTCCTGGTGACGAGCCGTCACGTCATGCTCGACGAGCCGAGCAATCACAAACCGGACGGTCTGCAGATCGAACTGCACGTCGACGCGGACAACATGGCCGAGTCGACCGGCTTTTCAATTCCGCTCTACGTCGACGGCAAGAGCGCGTGGCGGCAAGGTGTGGACGCGGCCGGCGAGATCGACGTGGCGGTGATCGAAATCGATCGCGCGGCGCTGCCAGGGACGGCGGTGTATTACGCCTTCACGCCCCAGCACCTGCTCGCCGACGACGCCCACGTCGAGGTCGGCTCGTCGCTGCTGATCGTGGGTTTTCCGCTCGGCTTCCACGACACCCTCCATCACATGCCGGTGGTACGGCAGGCGGTGAACGCGTCGTCGTTCGGCCTGCGGTTCCAGGGGAAAGGTTACTTCCTGACCGATGCGCGTACACATCGCGGTACCAGCGGTGCTCCGGTGGTATTGCGCGCCACCGCGGAACCGGATGCGCGAAGCGAACTGCCGTGGATTCTGCTCGGTGTGCACTCCGCGCGGCTCGACTCCGGCACGCGCGATGTGGAGGTGGACGAGGCGCTTGGTCTCAATTGCGCCTGGTATGCGGACATTCTACTGACGTTGACCGAGGACTGATCACCTCGGAGCGCGGTCGCCAACACCCGAACTGGGGGGCCAGTGCGACCGCCAACCCTGCAGATACATCATGGTTCCGAACTCGGTAATGAGTTGCACCCAGATCGGATCGAGACCTCTCTCTTCGACGGTGCGCCGGATCGCAGCCATCGCGCGGCTGTCGTTGACGATGCGTCGAGCAGTTTCCCGCGCATCTTCGCTGTCGTCGCGCACATCTTCTGTCAGTAGCACTTCCACCGTATCGTCCTGATTCCACGCGTCTTGTCGTCGTGATCGCATGGTCGCTCGCTCCTTGGCGTAGTTCTGTCAGCAGTGTCGGCCCCTGCACTCGCTTCTAATAGACCAGGAACACCGCAACGGGGTGTAGTCAACGTCCTGCATCCGTAGGAATCGTCCGACGCAACCGCGCCACGGCTTCCGATACCGCGCGCTCCCGTAACGGGTCATGTTGGCCGCCATTCACAATGTGGCGTCCGAGGAAACCATGCAGAAAGAAGCCGCTCCGCAACCCGCCACGATGGACGTCCAGCAACTCCGTCAGCGCGCCCGCCAACACATCGAAGAAGGCGCGGTCACCGAAGGCTACAAGGCCGATCGCGACACCGTGGTGAAGATGCTCAACGATTCGCTCGCGACGGAAATCGTCTGCGTGTTGCGCTACAGGCGCCACTACTTCATGGCGCGCGGCATTCACTCGCAGGCGATAGCCGAGGAGTTTCTCGCGCACTCGAACGAGGAACAGGGGCACGCCGATCAGATCGCCGAACGGATCGTTCAGCTCGGCGGCGAACCGGACCTGTCGCCGGACAGTCTGACGAAACGCAGTCACGCCGAATACGTGGAGGGAACCAGTCTCGCCGACATGATCAAGGAGAATCTGGTTGCCGAACGTATCGCGATCGACAGCTATCGCGAATTCGTCCGCTATCTCAGCGATCGCGATCCGACCACGCGGCGGATGATGGAGTCGATCCTCGCAGTCGAAGAAGAACACGCCGACGATCTGGCGGATCTGCTGCAGGTCGTGCCCGACAGACCCTGAGTCTTCAACCGCACCCGTATACACTGCTCGGACACCGCTGCGAAGCCGAGCACTCATCATGACCGACACGAGCAGGCAGAGTCCGCTCGCCGGCAAATTGCCGGCGCCCGAGTCGCTGGTCGACGTTTCGAACCTGGTTGCGCAGTACTACTCCGCCGTGCCTGACACCGCGATCGCATCGCAGCGTGTCGCGTTCGGCACTTCCGGGCATCGCGGATCTTCGCTCGATCGCACGTTCAATGAAGCGCACGTGCTGGCGATCACGCAGGCAATCTGCGACTACCGAAGTCAGAATCGCATCGACGGCCCGTTGTTCATCGGCTTCGACACCCACGCGCTCTCCGAACCGGCTTTTGGCACCGCACTCGAGGTGCTGGCTGCCAACGGCGTCGAAACGATGATCGCGCCTCACGACGAATACACGCCTACACCCGCCTTGTCGCTCGCGATCCTGAGGTACAACCGCGGCCGCACGCAGGGCCTGGCAGACGGCATCGTCATCACGCCGTCGCACAATCCGCCCGACAGCGGCGGCTTCAAATACAACCCGACCAACGGCGGGCCGGCAGACACCGACGTGACCCGCTGGATCGAAACGCGGGCCAACACATTGATGGCCGATATACCGGCCGGCGTGAAGCGCATGCCGCTCGAGCGCGCGCGTCGCGCGGCGTCCACGCACGACTACGACTTCCTCGGCGCATACGTCGAAGATCTCGGTGACGTCATCGACATGCAGGCGATCCGCGCCGCCGGCATACGCATGGGCGTAGATCCGCTCGGCGGCGCGGGCGTGCACTATTGGCCGCGCATCGCGCAGCGCTACGGTGTGGACCTCGCCGTCATCAGCGAGCGGGTGGATCCGACGTTTGCCTTCATGACGCTCGACTGGGACGGCCGCATCCGCATGGACCCGTCGTCGTCGTTTGCCATGCAGCCGCTGATCGCCGTCAAAGACTCGTTCGACATCGCGTTCGCCTGCGACACCGACCACGATCGGCACGGCATCGTGACGAATGGCGCGGGATTGATGCCATCGAACAATTATCTCGCAGTATGCATCGACCACCTGTTCCGAACCCGCGCTTCATGGCGATCCGACGCAGGGGTCGGCAAGACGATCGTCAGCAGCGCGATGATCGATCGCGTCGCGGCCGGGTTAGGTCGTCAGCTGGTGGAAGTACCTGTCGGTTTCAAATGGTTCGTCGACGGTCTGCTCGACGGTACGCTCGGATTCGGCGGCGAGGAAAGCGCCGGCGCATCGTTCCTGCGCCGCGATGGCAGGGTTTGGACCACCGACAAGGACGGTATCGCGGCCGCGCTGCTCGCCGCCGAAATGACCGCAACGGCCAAGCGCGATCCGGCCGAAGCCTATCGCAGGCTCACCGAACGCTTCGGCAATCCCGTGTATCGGCGCGTCGACTCGCCGGCCACTCCCGCGCAGAAAAAACAGTTCGCGAATCTGACCGCCTCAAAGATCCGTTCGAACGAACTTGCGGGCGACGCGATCGAACGGGTGTTGACCCGGGCGCCGTTCCGCGATGCGCCATTCGGCGGCGTCAAGGTGATCACCGCACAAGGCTGGTTCGCCGCGCGCCCGTCGGGTACCGAGGACGTCTACAAGATCTACGCCGAGAGCTTTCGCGACGACGCGCATCTGCAGCGCATCGTCGAGGCAGCGCAGGCCATCGTCGGCACCGCCCTCTCGGACTAACACGGGGCCGACTGTCTGTCGGACGAATCCTGCACGGCCATGCCTGCGGGGCCGACACACGGCGCCGGTCCGCGCCTATGTGCGATAGCTCACGCGACGCGTAGCCTGCTCCTGCTTACCAGCAAGGAGTAGTACGCGATGACGAACCCCATTTCCAGCGCAGCCGACAAAGCGGATGTGCTGATCGATACCGCGAAGCAGACCGCAGAGAACGCGATCCGCTCGACCCAGCAGGCGGCCGACGAAAAGCTGAATCAGATTGCCGACAAAGTAGACAGCGTACGCAGCCCGGGTCCGACGATCAGCCGGATCGCGAACGACGCCGATCAATTACGGCAGCGCAGTGTCGACGTCTTGCGCAATGCCTCGTTCCAGATGCGCGAAACGGCGATGCGCGCCAGCGACAACACGGTCGCATACATCCGCGACGAACCGGTCAAGTCGGTGCTCATTGCCGCCGCCGTCGGCGCCGCCTCGATGGCGCTGCTCAGTGCGATGAGCCGAACCGGACGCGAGTAAGAGCCGGCCGCCGTCATGCACCCGCTCGTTCGCCTCGCCGCGTCACGGCCGCAAATGCTCGCGGAGCACGCGGCTGCATACGTCGAGCTGTTTGCGGAAGAGGCCACCACTGTGGCGACACACGTGAAGAGACAAGTGTCGCTGCAATTGATCGGCGTCGGGCTGCTGGCGGTGGGTGTGATACTCGGCGGCGTGGCCGTGATGCTGTGGGCATCGTTCCCGACGCTGAACTCGCCTTGGGCACTGGCGCTGACGCCGTGCGTGCCGATTCTGGCCGGCGCGGTTGCATTGCGCTCGGCGTCTTCCAAGAGCGCGCGCGATCCGTTCGCGCCGCTGCAACGGCAACTGGCCGCAGACGCGGCGATGCTGAAACGCGCAGGTGAAGCGTGAGTAGCACCGAACCGATCCATGCGATGACCGCGAGCGAACGCCTGACGCAGTCGCGCGAGCGGATGTCGTACTGGCTCACCGACGAAGAACGCGACGCGCGCAGCAACGGTAATGCGCACGCAGCGACGCACGACGGAGAGCCGACCTCAGTGGGCGGAATCGTTCGCGAAGTCATCGGTGAATGGTGGGCGGAGCATCCGTTGCATGCGTCCGCCACCCTGGCGCTGAACGCGTCGCGCACCGCCATCGTGCCGCTCGTTCGCCGACATCCGGCCGCCGTGCTGGGCGGAGCCGCGGTCGCCGGTGCAGTGATCGTCTGGGCGCGACCGTGGCGCTGGCTACTACGGCCCGCGCTCATCGCCGGGGTTGCGTCGCAACTGGCAGCACGCGCGATTGCGCGGATGGCGACCGCCTCGAAGCCGCTTGCCTGAGTAACCGCTTTGCGCCGGCCGCCGACAAACATCAAAGGAGTGACAATGTCCATCCAAGTGCATGACGCGAATCGACACGAATCCGCCCAGTTGCGCGCACACTTCAGGCAATGCGCGTTTGCACTCGGGCCGCTGCACCGCGTGAAGTGCATGGCCGAAGCGCTCGACGCATTCCTGGCACCCCGATTCGTCAGCGTACTCACCGTCATGGCGACGGTGGTCGTCGTCGGTGCCTCGTTGTCAGCCTGATCGCGCCCCATGAGCAACGAACTCCGCCGGCATGTGCCTGACGCCGGCGCAGAGGCGCTTGTGCTGCTCGATCCGGATCGGGGTCCGATCGAGAGCCCGATTCGCTCCGAAATCTTCGGCGTAGCGCGCTTCGAGCAGCACGGTCGCAGCCTCGCTGCGGTGCATGAGGCGAAAGCCGATGCGTCCTCGACCGAGTTCTTTCCGCGTTTGCAGGAGAACATCGTGGTGCTGCGCGAGGCGCACCGCTACATCGGCCAACAAGCGCGCTCGGTGGAAGTGGATCCGGCCGGCGAATGGCTGCTCGACAACTTCCACGTGGTCGTCGCGCAGATCAAGGAGATCCACGACGGTCTGCCGCGGCGCTACTTCCGCGACCTGCCGGTGTTGCTCGACGCGCACCTCGCCGGATTACCACGCGTTTACGGAGTGGCGTGGGCGTTCGTAGCGCACACCGACAGCGCCTTCGACGAAACGCTGCTCGCGCAGTTCCTCACGGCGTATCAACAGATCCGCCCGCTCAACTTCGGCGAGTTGTGGGCATTGCCGACCACCCTGCGCGTGGTATTGATCGAGAATCTGCGGCGGCTCTCGGAAGGCGTCGCCACGGCGATGGCGGCGCGTCAGCTCGCCGACCTCTGGTGCGAACATCTCGAAAGGAACGAGCATGCCGACGTCGACGCTCTGTTCGGGATCATGCGCGCACGCGGCGTGGAACGCACCTTCGCACTGCAGGTGGCGGCGCGCATGCGTTCCGATCTCGACGAGAATCTCACCGACAACGAGCGCGTTCGCGACGCAATTCAGGCGGCGCTTGCCCGCGCCCTCCCCGACCCCGCCGGTGCGCAGGTTCAGCAGCACGCCGCGCAGGCCGAAGCGAACCTCAGCCTCAGCAACACCATCACCTCACTGCGCCTGTTAGGCGACATCTCGTGGCGCTCGCTGATCGCGCGCGTCAGTCTCCTGATGCACGAGATGTGCACGTCCGATGCGTTTCGCGCAGACAGCGACGACACGCAGGACGAAACGTTGCGGGCGATCGAACGCCTGGCGAAGCGCAGCGGTCAAAGCGAACTGGCCATCGCGCACACGCTGCTGACGTCGATGCAGTCGTCACCGCAAATCGGCGGCGCGGTGCGGAGCGACGCCGAATCGCCGGCCTACTGGCTCGGTGGGCCGGGGCGGAAACCGTTCTGCCGCGCGCTCGGCGTGCGACCTTCGCTGTTGCCCGACTGGCCGCGCTGGCGGCGTCGCGCGCTGCCGCTGTACGTCGCCACGATGGTGTTGGGTACCGCGGCGCTTACGCTCGCGTTCGTCATGCGTCACGCGGTGGTCCATACGGGCCTGTGGCTCGCAGTCGCCCTGATCTTGACGCTACTGCCGGTCAGCGAAGCGGTGATCGCGATCGTGAATCGTCTCATCAGCGAGTCGGTTCCGCCGCGACGGTTGCCGCGGCTCGCGTTCAACGACGGAATTCCGGCCGAACACCGCGTGCTCGTGGTCATTCCGTCGATGTTCGGCAGCGTGCAGGACGTACGCGCGCTCGCCCGCAGACTCGAACACCACTACCTCGCGAACGCCGAGCGACACGCCCAGTTCGCGCTGCTGAGCGATTATCTCGACGCCGACGCCGAGACGAACCCCGACGATGCTGCACTGCTGCGCGAAGCGATCGACGCGATGGACGCGCTGGAACGCGCGTATCCGCCGCCGTTCGGCATGCCGCGCCGTTTCCTGCTGCTGCACCGGAACCGACAGTGGTCGGAGACCGAACAGCGCTGGATCGGCTGGGAGCGCAAGCGCGGCAAACTGATGCAACTCATCGGTTGGCTGGCGGATCGCGGGCCGTCGCCGTTCATCGACCTGGCCGATCGATCGCGCCCGATCGACGGCACGCCGTACGTGGTCACGCTCGACAGCGACACGGAACTGCCGCCCGGCGTGCTCCACGCGCTTGTCTCCGTTGCCGCGCATCCGGCGAACCGGCCGCGCGTGGACCATACGCGTGGCCGGGTGGCGTCGGGTTTCGGAATCCTGCAACCGCGCATCGTCACGCCGCTGCCGTCGCGCGCGGTCACCGTGTTCCACTGGTTGTTCGCCGGTCAATCCGGCATCGATCCCTATAGCGCCGTCGTTTCCGAGGTGTATCAGGACCTCTTCGACGAAGGCACGTTTACCGGCAAAGGGCTGCTCGACGTGCAGGCATTGCACGCGGTGCTGGCCGACCGTCTACCGGAAGGTCAGGTGCTGAGCCACGACCTGTTGGAGGGATCGATCGCCAGATGCGGGGGCGTCAGCGACATTACCTTGATAGAAGACGCACCGATGCACGCAGACGTCGCCGCCGCACGTGTCCATCGCTGGACGCGCGGCGACTGGCAATTGCTTCCGGTTCTGTTGCGGGCGAAGCGGTACGAGTTGCGCACGATCGATCGTTGGAAACTCGTCGACAACCTACGCCGCTCGCTCGTTGCCCCGTTTACGGTGACGTTGCTCGCGACCAGTCTGTTCGGCGGGCCGGTGCCGACGCTTGCCGCGCTGATCCTGGCATTTGCTGCGTTCGGCGGCGGTCCGTTGCTCGGCGCCATCGCCGGTCTTGCCCCGAGCCGCGACGACCTCGCGTTGCGCCACTTCTACGGCCGTGCGTTTGCCGACATCGGCAGAGCCTTGGGGGGTGCGTTGTGGAACATTGCAGAATTGCTCGACCAGGCGTGTCTGCTCGTCGATGCGATCGCGCGCGCCACTTACCGATCGATTCTGAGCCGGCGGCATCTGCTGCAATGGACCACCGCGGCCGCTGCACAAGCCGCGGCCGGCACAGACCTTCGAAGCATCGCCCGCCGGCACCTCCGCACAACCGCGCTCGCGTTGCTGCTGCTCGCCGCGGCGCTGCTGGCGGGTACACCCAGTCCGCTTCTGACCGTCGTGTTGTGTTCCATCTGGGCGGCCACGCCTCTGTGGATCTGGTGGACGAGTCGCCTGCAGCCGGATCGGCACTACGACAACGTGGCGAACGCAGACCGCGGCTACCTGCTCGAAGTCGCCCGCGACAGTTGGCGACTCTTCGAGCGCTACGTCGGTGAGGAGACGCACCATCTGCCGCCCGACAACGTGCAGATGACGCCGCACGTGATGATGGCAAACCGCACTTCCCCCACCAACATCGGGTTGTATCTGCTCGCGGTCGCGTGCGCGCGCCGCTTCGAATGGATCACACCGCGCAGATGCTGGAGCGCTGCGAACGAACGCTCGAGACGCTGGCGCAACTGCCTCGCCACCGCGGTCACTTCCTGAACTGGTACGACACGTCGACGCTCGCGACGCTGCCGCCCGCTTACGTTTCCACCGTCGATAGCGGCAACCTGTGCGGTCATTTCCTCGCGCTTGCCAGTGCGTGCTCGGAGTTGCTCGAAGAGTGTCCGGACACCGCGGAACGAACGCGCCTCTGCAACCTGGCGGCCAACTGCCATCGCCTCGCTATCGAACCGGACTTCGCCTTTCTATTCGATTCGCGGCGGCGCCTGTTCCACATCGGGCTGCGCGTGGACGAGCATCAGCTCGACAAAAGCTTCTACGATTTGTTCGCATCCGAATCACGGCTGGCGAGCCTCTGGGCGATCGCGAAAGGAGACGTGCCGGTGAGCCATTGGGCGGCGCTCGGCAGGCCGTTCTATGCGGTTGGTAGCGAAGCCGGGATGCGATCGTGGTCGGGTTCCATGTTCGAATATCTGATGCCGTCGCTGATGCTCGAGGAACCGCGCGGTAGCGCCCTCGGGAGTGCCGCGTGCGCGGCGATACACGAGCAGATCGAATACGCCCGTACCCGCGACGTCCCATGGGGTATATCGGAATCGGCGTACGCCGCAAGCGACCACACGCTCGCATACCAATACGCGCCGCAAGGCGTGCCGCGCCTTGCGTTGCGTCGCACGCCCCTCGATGAGCTCGTTATCGCTCCGTATGCCACAGCGCTTGCAGCGATGTTCAATCCGCATGCTGCCACCGTGAACCTGCGGCACCTCGAACGCATCGGCGCGCGCGGCGAGATGGGTTTCGTCGAAGCGGTGGACTTCACTCCGGAGCGGCAGACCGGCCACGGCACGCACACCATCGTGGATACGTTCATGGCCCATCATCAGGGCATGACGATCGTCGCACTGTGCAACGCGCTGCAAGACGGCGCCGTACGCCGATGGGGCATGAGCGACCCGCGCATCAGCGCCGTGGCGTCGTTGCTGCAGGAGCGCATTCCGCGCGAAGTGTCACGCCTGCTCGAACCGCCGCCTGGCCACGCTCATACGGTGCGCGATCGGCTGCCGTCGCCGATCGAGGTGGTACCACCGCGCGCGGCACTGCAACCGACGCATCTGCTGTCGAACGGCCGCTACAGCGTGTCACTGCGCGGAAATGGCGCCGGATGGAGCCGGTTCGGCCACGCCGACGTTTCGCGCTGGCGCGACGACGCGCTGCGCGACGCATACGGCACGTTCTTTTATCTGCGGCGCAACGGCAGCGTCGCGCCGGTCTCCATCACGGAGCATCCGGCGCCGGACGACGCCGCGGCGTATCGCGCGACGTTTCATGCCGATCGCGTGCACTTCGACGCGGAGTGGTCCGATCTGCGCGCGCACTGCACGGTGTGGGTCAGCCCCGAGGACGACGTCGAACTGCGCCGGATCGAGTTGTGGAGTCAGTCGTCGCAGCCGATCCGCGTCGAATTGATTTCGATGTTCGAGGTGTCGCTCAACGACGCGCGCGCCGACGAGACACATCCCGCGTTCGCCAACCTCTTCGTCGCCACCGACTGGGACGCAAAGGGGCACGCGTTGTTCTTCACCCGAAAGCCGCGCCTGGAGACGGAGGAGGGACTGCACGCGGTGCATTTCGTCGCACAGTCGGAGGAAGTGATTTCGGTGCACGCCCAGACCGACCGGGCCGCATGGGCAGGACGCAACCGCGAGCCTTGGCAGCCGCTGGCGAATGTCGTCGGGCACGACCTCGACGGCATCCGCCCTACGGGACTCGATCCGGTTGCGTCGCTGTCGATGCAGGTGCGCGTGCCGGCGTACGGTTCGGTGCACATCACCATCGGTACCGCCGCGGCCACCACGCGCGACACGCTGGAGGCGCTGGTCGATCGCTATCAGCAGCCGCTGGTGATCGATCGCGCCGCGTTGATGTCGACGACGTTGTCCGCCATTCGCATGCGCGAGATGCGCATCAGCTCCGAAGAGATGCGCGCGATCCAGGCCATCACCACCATGCTCGTACTGCTTGTCTCGCGGCCGCACGCGGAAGTGCGCGAGACCGCGTTCGATCGGCGTTCGCTGTGGCGGTTCGGAATCTCCGGTGATCGTCCGATCATCGTCGTCGAAGCCGCCGCGGTGCGCGGCATCGGCCTCGTGCGCTCGCTCGCGCGCGCGTTGCGCCTGTGGTCTTGGGGGGGTCTCGAGTGCGATCTCGTCGTGCTCGACAGCGAGCCAAGTTCATACGAGATGCCGCTACAGCGCGAGTTGGCCGCGATTCGCGAGCAGTACGTGCGCGACGTACCGTCGGGACCCTGTGAACTGCATCTGGTGACATCCGGCACCATTACACCCGCGGAGCGAACGGCACTGATGGTGCTGCCGCGCTTGCGGCTGTTCGCCGACGGCCGTTCGCTTTCCGAGCACGTGCAGGACCATTTGGAGTGGCACGGCGACGCACTCACGCGGCGCGCCGATCAGCCGGTCGCGCGTCCGTCGATACCCGACCGCTCAGCCGCGCTCACGACGGCGCGCGGCCAGTTCGAAGGCAGCGGTCGTTTCCGCTTCCCCGTAAGCGCAACGAGTCGTCCTGCACGGCCGTGGATCAACGTACTCGCGAATGCGAACTTCGGTGCGCAGATATCCGAAGCCGGCGCCGGATACACGTGGGCCAATAACAGCCGCATGCACCAGTTGACGCCGTGGTCGAACGACCCGGTGGCCGATCCCAGCGGCGAATCGTACTGGCTTCAGGACGTGAAGACGCGCGAGACCTGGAACATCGCAGCGGCAGCGGACGCGGCAGACGCGACGTACACCGTCGAACACGGTCAGGGGCAGACGACGATTCGACACCGTCACGGCGATCTCGACGTGAGCGCCACCTGGTGCGTCGATGCGGCTCAGTCGATCAAACACGTGCGCATCACGCTGCGCAACATCGGCACGCGCGCGCGCAGGATGCGAGTCGTGGGCGCGATCGATTGGGTGATGGGTGCGCAGCGCGCCGACCGACAATCGGTGTGGACCAGTGCAGAACGCGCCACGGGCGTTGCGCGGACGCTGCTGTTCGCCACGCAATGCGACGCGAACGGCGGCTTCGGCGGCAGCACCGCGTTCTTCACGAGCATCGTCGACGGACCCGTCGACACCACGCCCGAGGACTGGACCTGCGATCGTCGCGAGCTGTTCGATTCCGGCGGCAGACGGGTGATTCCGCGCGAGTTCGGTAAGCGCACGGGCACCCGACTCGATCCGTGCGCCGTCATCGCACCGGCGTTCGCAATCGAGCCGGGCCAGACGCGCGAATGCACGTTCGTGCTCGGCCACGGCAACTCGCGCGACGCGGCAC
Source organism: uncultured Gammaproteobacteria bacterium (assembly GCA_963780795.1). GTDB lineage: Bacteria > Pseudomonadota > Gammaproteobacteria > Pseudomonadales > Azotimanducaceae > DATJGR01. Next base: position 405,057 of record CAWADH010000001.1, read on the forward strand.
GAGCGCTGGCGAGCACCGCGCTCGCCGTAGCCGATGCCGACCAGCGCGAACGCAGCTGCCGCGCGCATTGGGACGCGCTGCTCGACACCGTTACGGTCGTCTCGCCCGATCCGCTGTTCGACGTGCTGGTGAATCGCTGGTTGCTGTACCAGACGCTCGCGTGCCGGCTCTGGGCGCGCGCGGGTTTTTATCAGGCCGGCGGCGCGTTCGGATTCCGCGATCAGTTGCAGGACTCGATGGCGCTGGCCGTCGGCGCGCCGCAACTGTTGCGCAGGCAGCTGCTGCTGTGCGCCTCCCGACAGTTTGTCGAAGGGGACGTGCAACACTGGTGGCATCCGCCTGCCGGCGCCGGCGTGCGCACACGATTCAGCGACGACCTGCTGTGGCTGCCGTTCGCGACATTGCACTACGTCGACGTTACGGGAGATGCCGCGATTCTCGACGAGACCACGCCGTTTCTCGAAGGCGAACAGATTCCGGACAACGCCGAAGATGCGTACTTCGTACCGCGCGTGAGCGAACTCAGCGCGTCGCTGTACGAACACTGCGCGCGCACGATCGACCGCAGCCTCGCAGTCGGCGCGCACGGACTTCCGCTGATGGGCAGCGGCGACTGGAACGACGGTCTGAACCGCGTCGGCTATCCGGGACGCGGCGAATCGGTATGGCTCGGCTGGTTTCTGTGTGCGCTCGTCGGCGCATTCGCGCCGATCGCGCGTCAGCGCAACGACAGCGCGCGCGCCGACCGGTGGGAAGATGCGGCGCACGGCTGGCGCGACGCGCTGCGCACCCGCGCGTGGGACGGCGAGTGGTTCGTGCGGGCGTTCTTCGACGACGGTACCCCGCTCGGTGCCGGTTCGAACCGCGAATGCCGCATCGACCTCGTCGCGCAGGCGTGGGCGGTGTTGTCCGATATCGCGACGCCGGATCAGCAGCAGTCGTGCATGGCAGCCGTCGCGCGATTGCTGAACGACGATGCGAACGGACTGATCCGCATGCTCGATCCACCGCTCACGCGCGCGAAACCCGACCCCGGCTACATTGGCGCGTACCCACCTGGGGTACGCGAGAACGGCGGCCAATATTCGCACGCCGGCGTGTGGGCGTTGATGGCGCAAGCTGCGTTGGACGACGCCGACACCGCATACCGAACGTTCACGCAACTCAGCCCCGCACATCGCGCCGCGCATCCGCGCCACGGTCCGCGCTATCAACTCGAACCCTACGTCATGGCAGGCGACGTGTACTCGCACGCGCCGTACATCGGCCGCGGCGGCTGGAGCTGGTACACGGGTTCGGCCGCGTGGATGTATCGCGCGGCGATCGAATCGATCTGCGGATTGCGCGTGCGCGGCGGGCGCATCAGCGTGACACCGCGCCTGCCGTCGGAGTGGGCGCGCGTGCAACTCACGCTGCGCCGCGACGGACGCGTGCACGAACTGATCATCTGCGCCGCCTGGGCGACTCGCGACATCGAAAACGCGACGGCGAACGGCGCAGTGCATCTGGAGGAGTCGGAGTGGCTCGCGCTTGAAGAAGCCGGCGCGTCGTCGCGGCACGTCATCGTGGTGCACGCGTCGAAGCAGGTCGCGGGCAAAGTGCTTCAGGCCGATTGAACGTCCACCGACACTACCGCGTGTCGCGTATCGGCGGCAGGGTAATCTACCTCAGGCAGGTGGCCACCATCGTCTTCCCAACGCTGGATGTCACGGGCCTTTGGCGCCGCGCGCCGGGCTGGCTGTTTCAACAGCAAGCCCACTGTGATCGCCAACAATCCCACTATGGCGACGACGATGAAACCGTTACGCATGACTGTATCCTGATCAGTTGCGAATACGAGTCTCGGCCGCGGAGCGGCCGGTGCCGAGCGCAGTTCCACCCCAGATCGTGTAGCCCGAATCCTACAGGAACCGGCTACTCCCACTCGATCGTCGCGGGTGGTTTCGACGACACGTCGTACACCACCCGCGACACTCCGGCGATCTCGTTGATGATGCGGCTCGAGACGCGGCCGATCAGGTCGTACGGCAGCTGCGCCCAACCTGCAGTCATGAAGTCGGTCGTTTCGACCGCGCGCAGCGCAATCACGTGCGCGTAGCGCCGCGCATCGCCCACCACACCTACCGATCGCACGGGCAGGAACACCGCGAATGCCTGACTCACCTTGTCGTAGTAGCCGGCGGCGCGCAGCTCTTCGATGAAGATCGCATCGGCACGACGCAGCGTATCGGCGTACTCCGCCTTGATCTCGCCGAGTATTCGCACTCCGAGACCCGGCCCTGGGAACGGGTGCCGCATCACCATCGCCTCGGGCAGACCCAGCGCAAGCCCAACATTGCGCACTTCGTCCTTGAACAGTTCGCGCAGCGGCTCCACCAGCTTCAGCTTCATCCGCTCAGGCAGACCGCCGACGTTGTGGTGCGACTTGATGACGTGCGCCTTGCTGAACTTGGTGGCGGCCGATTCGATCACGTCTGGATAAATCGTGCCTTGCGCCAGCCATTTCACGCCGTCGATCCTGTGTGCCTCGCGATCGAACACGTCGATGAAGGTCGCGCCGATGATCTTGCGTTTGGCTTCCGGGTCGGCGGTGCCTTGCAGATTGCCGAGAAACTCCTGGGCCGCGTCGACCACCACGAGATTCAGATTCAGCGCGTTCGACGCGGTGAACGTCTTCTCGACCTCTTCGCGTTCACCGAGGCGCAGGAGACCGTGATCGACGAACACACACGTCAGCTGATCGCCGATGGCGCGTGACAGCAACGCTGCGACCACGCTCGAATCGACTCCGCCCGACAAGCCGAGCACGACCTTTTCTTTGCCGACTTGCGCGCGCACCGACGCGATGGCGTCGGCGATGATGTTCTGCGGCGTCCAGGTGCCGGTGCACCCGCAGATGTCGCGCGCGAAGCGGCGGATGATTTCCGAACCGTCGGTGGTATGTGTCACTTCCGGATGAAACTGCACGGCGTAGGTGGCGGTCGCCCGGCTCTCCATCGCGGCGATCGGCGCGCTGGCGGTCGATGCGGTGGCTTCGAATCCATCCGGCAGCGTCACCACCTTGTCGCCGTGACTCATCCATACATCGAGTTCGCCGTCGCTCATCGACGGCAGATTCGACAGCAACGAGGAGCCATTCGATACGCGGATGCGCGCGTGTCCGAACTCGCGTTTCTGCGAACTCTGCACGCGACCGCCGAGCTGCTGCGCGAGCGCCTGCATGCCGTAACAGATGCCGAGAATCGGCGTGCCTTCGTCGCGCAATTCGAATACCACGTCGGGTATCCGCGGCGTGGCATCCTCCGTCACGGTCTCGGGGCCGCCCGACAAGACGATGCCGCGCGCGCCGAACTCGCGGATGAAATCTTCCGGCGCATCGAACGGATGAATCTCGCAGTACACGCCGGCTTCACGGATGCGCCGCGCGATCAGCTGGGTGTATTGGGCACCGAAGTCGATGACCAGAAGGCGCTCGACATGGACGTCGCTAGGCATGGTGTTCCGTGCGGTCAGCTGACCGGATAGTTCGGCGCTTCTTTGGTGATGCTCACGTCGTGCACGTGGCTCTCGATCATGCTGGCGTGCGAAACGCGCACGAACTCCGGACGCGAGCGCATCGTCTCGATGTCCGGCGATCCGGTGTACCCCATCGCCGCGCGCAGGCCGCCCATCAGCTGCAGCACGATCGGACCCATTGCGCCCCGGTATGGCACGCGGCCTTCGATGCCCTCCGGCACGAGTTTGCGTCCGCCGTCGTTGCCGAGTTCCTGGAAGTAACGGTCGCTCGATCCATTCGACTGCGCCATCGCACCGAGCGAGCCCATGCCGCGATACGACTTGTACGTGCGGCCCTGGTACAGCTCTACCTCGCCGGGCGCCTCGTCCGTTCCCGCGAGCAGACTACCGACCATCACCACGCTCGCGCCGGCGACTAACGCTTTTGCAATGTCGCCGGAATAGCGGATGCCGCCGTCGGCGATCACCGGGATGGCGTCGGCTTCGAGCTCGTCGGATACCTCCGATACCGCGGTCACCTGCGGTACGCCGATTCCGGTAACGATCCGGGTGGTGCAGATGCTGCCGGGACCGATGCCGACTTTCACCGAGTCGACGCCGGCATCCGCGAGCGCGCGCGCACCCGCTCGCGTCGCGACGTTACCGCCGATCAGCGATACGCTCGGATATTTCTGTTTGATCCAGCTGACGCGATCGAGCACGCGCTTCGAGTGGCCGTGCGAGGTATCGAGCACCAGCACGTCTACGCCGGCCTCGATCAGCGCCGCAACGCGGTCGTCGGTATCGGCACTGGTGCCGACGCTGGCACCGACCCTCAGCCGACCCAGTTCGTCTTTGCACGCGTTCGGATACATGCGCGCCTTGTCGATGTCCTTGACGGTGATCAGTCCGACCAGTTCGAAGCGGTCGTTGGTGATCAGGACTTTTTCGATCCGGTAACGATGCAGCAGATCGCGGATCTCTTCGGTGTCGGCGCCTTCGCGCGCGGTCACCAGTTTGTCTTTACGCGTCATCACTTCGGAGATCTTCACGTCCATGCGTGGCTCGAACCGCACGTCGCGACTGGTGACGATGCCGACGAGCTCGCGTCCCGATACCACCGGAACGCCGGAAATGTTGTGCTCTCTCGTCAGCTTCAGAAGTTCGCCCACGGTGCGATCCGGCGTGATGGTGATCGGATCGCGGATGATGCCGCTTTCGAACTTCTTCACCGAACGCACTTCCCGCGCCTGCTGCTCGATGCTCATGTTCTTGTGCACGATGCCGATGCCGCCTTCCTGCGCCATGGCAACCGCCAGCCGCGACTCCGTGACGGTGTCCATGGCAGCGGACATCAACGGGATGTTCAGCGTGATCGTTCGGGTGAGGCGGGTCTTGAGATCGACTTCGGAGGGCAGGACGTGGGACAGGGCAGGCAGCAGCAAAACGTCGTCGAAGGTGAGTGCGTCGTTTGCTATCCGCAACATGGGCGAGGCCTCCTGTGCGAAATTAAACGCGCGATCCTACTCGTCGATCAATGGCCTGTAAACGACTTCCGCGCATCTTCCGCATCGATGCACCGCACGTAGCGCGCCGCATCTGTAGAATGCCGCGATGCCTCCACGCGACGACGACAAACTCGTATTCACCGTCAGTGAACTGGCCGGTTCGGTCCGCTTCACGCTGGAAGAGCGCTTTCCCGATGGTGTGGGTAGAAGGCGAGTTGTCGAACCTGCGCGCGCCCGGCTCGGGGCATTGGTACTTCACGCTGAAAGACGATCGCGCGCAATTGCGCTGCGCCATGTTCGCGAATCGCAACCGCTTCGTCCGCTTTAAACCGCGCGACGGCATGAAAGTGATCCTGCGCGGGCGCGTCAGTCTCTACGAAGCGCGCGGCGATTTTCAGCTGCTCGCCGACCATCTCGAGCTGTCCGGTGAAGGCGCCCTGCGCGCCGCGTTCGATGCACTGAAACGCACGCTCAGCGACGAAGGTCTGTTCGCCGAAACGCGCAAGCGTCCGTTGCCCGAGTTTCCGACTCATCTCGCGGTGATCAGTTCCCGATCGGGCGCAGCGTTGCGCGACGTGCTATCGGTGCTGCGCCGTCGCTGCCCCACCCTGCGCGTCACGCTGCTGCCGGTTTCAGTGCAGGGAAAAGACGCGGAACCGCAGATTCTCGAAGCGCTCGAGCGGGTGTCCGATTGGCCGACGGAATTCGGCGCAGAACCGGACGTGGTGCTGCTCACGCGCGGCGGCGGCTCGCTCGAAGATCTGTGGTCGTTCAATCTCGAATCGGTGGCGCGCGCCGTGGCTGCGTCGCCGATTCCGATCGTGTCGGCAATCGGCCACGAGACCGACATCACCATCTGCGACTTCGTCGCCGACGTGCGCGCCCCGACGCCCTCGGCCGGCGCGGAGCTGATCGCCCCGAACATGCACGACTGGTTGCGTCGCGCGGCGCGGCTGACGTTGTCGTTGCATTCGCACTGGCGGCACACGCTCGCGCATCGGCGGCAGGGTCTGTATCTCGTCGCGCGGCGTCTCACGCACCCGGGTCGGGCGTTGCAGCAGCGCATGCAACGCCTCGACGACGTCGAGCGCCAACTGATCGCCGCGACGCGTGCGCGCATCGGCCGCGCGCGCAACGTCACCACGCTGTTGCGGACACAGGCTGCGGCAGTTTCATCCGCAACGCGAAATCGCGCACGCGCACGCGGCGCTCTCGCGCGCCGAACACTCGCTGGCGCGCGGCATCAGGGCGCGCGTCGAGGCGGCGCGCGTCGGCGCACGCCGCTGTCGAGCCGCGCGTTGAACGCCGTAAGCCCATTGGCAACGCTCGGCCGGGGCTATGCGATCGTCACCACGCCCGCCCCTTTGTCCGAGCGTTGGGGAACGCCGATCACCTCGGTCGAAGATACGGCGAGCGGCGACACGGTCGTGGCGCACCTCGACGACGGGACGCTCACTTGCGTCGTGCAGGACGTGCAATCGAATGCCGTTTGAACGAACGCGGTTGGCCGCCGCGGCGGTGCTTGTTCTTTTGAGCGCATCGACGCATGCAGCGGTGCGCGGCGGCGTGCAGGTCGTTCCGCTGCCGGACGGAGCCACTGGCGTGCGCTACCAAGATCGGCCGGTGTTGGTCGTCGAGCAGCCGAAGCCCACCGCGATCGTCGGCATCGCGCTCGACGCAGCGGTCGGGCGTCACGTGCTGGTCGTCGAAACGAAAGAGCAAGGTCGTACCGAGATTCCGTTCAAAGTTGCCGACAAGGTTTATCCGGTACAGCGCATCACGCTCGCCGACGACAAGATGGTGAACCCGCCTCCCGAAGAGCTCGCGCGCATCGAACGCGAGACGATTCTGCAGAACGAGCAGTACGACCGGTTCACGCCGATCTCGACATCGCCGTTCCCGATGCGATTGCCGGCGGTAGGTGCCGTCAGTTCGAACTTCGGCTTGCGGCGCATCCTGAATGGACAACCCCGCAACCCGCACGCCGGTCTCGACATCGCGGCGCCCACCGGCGCGCCGGTCATGGCGCCCGCCGCGGGCACGATCTCGTTCGCCGGACCGCTCTATTTCAACGGCAACGCGATCTTCGTCGACCACGGCGGCGGTTTGATCTCGATGGTGTGTCACCTGTCGAAGATCGACGTGCAGCAGGGTGACGCGGTACACAAAGGACAACGGATCGGTCTGGTGGGCGCCACCGGACGCGCGACGGGCCCGCACCTTCACTGGTCCGTTAGTCTGAATGGCGCTCGGGTCGACCCGTCGGCAGTCCTGGCGCTGTATCAGCCCAAGCCGAAACCCAAACCCGCAAAACCGGCTCAGTAACGCGCTATTTCTTGACGTGCCGCATCAGCCGTTTGCGACTGGCTTTCTGGCGCGGCGTCAGTTCGTTGCGACGCCCTGCATAGGGATTCGTGCCGGTCTTGTACACGATCCGGATCGGCATTCCGACCAGCTTGAGCGCGCTGCGGAAGCGATTCTCCAGATAGCGCGTGTAGCTCTCCGGTACAGCGTGCGTCAGATTGCCGTGCACGACGATCGTCGGCGGGTGTCCGCTTGCTTTGTGTGCGAACCGCAGCTTGATGCGCCGGCCATTGGCGCTCGGCGGTGCGTGCTGCTCCACCGCCTCGGTCAATACGCGCGCGAGAAACGCGGTGGACACCTCGAACCGGCCCGCTTCGTATACGCGTTTCACCTCTTCGAGCAGACCGCGCACGCCGGTACCGTGCAGCGCGGAAATCCGATGCACCGGCGCCCACGGCGCGAAATCCAGGCGGCGGTCGAGTTCGATTTTCACGCGGTCGCGCTGCTCGCTCGTGAGGCCGTCCCATTTGTTCACGGCCAGCACCAGACCGGCGCCGCGATCGATCGCGTAGCCGAGCATGTGCAGATCCTGCTCGACCAGCTGCTCGCTCGCATCGATCACCACCACCGCGACGTCGGCCGAGTCGATTGCTTCGAGCGCTTTCACCACCGAGAACTTCTCTACCACGTCGTCGACTTTGCCTTTGCGCCGTACGCCGGCAGTGTCGATCAGCGTGAAGCGGCCGACATCGTGATCGAACGGAATCTCGATCGCATCGCGCGTGGTTCCGGGCGCGTCGAACACCACTTGCCGTTCTTCGCCGAGCCAACGGTTGATCAGCGTCGACTTGCCAACGTTCGGCCGGCCGATCACCGCGACGCGCATCCGCGGCGGGCCATCGTCGATCACCAGCGCTTCTTCTGCTTCGGCCGGCAACGCTTCGAGCAATGCCTGTTGCAGCGTCGCCATGCCGCGGCCGTGCGCAGCGGAGATCTGCGCCTGCGCGGCGAAACCGAGCCGTGAGAACTCTGCGGCCGCTACATCGGTCGCGGCAGTGTCGATCTTGTTGATCGCGAGCACCACCGTACGATTGCTCTTGCGCAATTGCTCGGCGATGTCGATGTCGGTGGGCGTCAAACCGGCGCGCGCGTCGACCATGAACAGCACGACGTCGGCTTCTTCGATCGCAACCGCCGCCTGTCGCGCCATCAATCCGCCGACGGCGGTTTCGTCGAACAGGCCACCCGTGTCAATCAGCGCGCACGCCCGTTCGCCGATTTCGGCGACGCCGTAGCGTCGATCGCGGGTGAGTCCGGGAGCATCCGCGACGAGTGCGTCGCGGCGGTGCGTCAGGCGATTGAACAGCGTCGACTTGCCTACGTTCGGCCGGCCTACGAGCGCGATCACACTCCGCATGGTTTGCCTGCCGGTTCTTCCGCTAGCCCTTCACGGGCTCGACGCGAAACGCGATGAGATTGCCGCCGTTGCCGATGCAATACACGATGTCGTCGGATACGACCGGCTGCGAACGGACGCCGTCGCCGTCGATCTTGCGACGCCCCACAAGGTGTCCGTCGAATTGCGACAGCACGTGGATGAAACCGTCTTCGTCGCCCACCACGAGATAGGAGCCGACCGCGGCCGCGCCCGACAGGCCGCGCTTGAACAACGCGCGCTGTTCCCACGCCACGCTCGAGGTGCGCTGATCGATCGCGGTGATTACGCTCTTGTCGTCTACGACATAAACGTTGCCGGTGCCTTGCGCGAGATCGACGTAGCTCGATGCATCGCGTTCCCACAAGACGGTGCCGTCGGACGGACGAATCGCAGAGAGGCGGCCTTGAAAACTCGCCGCGTAGACCGCGTTCGGTGTGACCACCGGCGTGCCATCGACATCGACGATGCGATCGAGTTCGGAACGGCCCTGCGGCAGCATCACGCGCTGGTCCCACAACGGCTCTCCGGTGCTCGCGCGAAATGCGGTGACTTTGCCGTTGGCGAAACCGGCAACGACCACACCGGACGAGTACACGGGCGCTCCGGTCCCGCGCAAGGTCAGCACCGGCACTGGCGTGTCGAACGTCCAGCGGCGTGCACCGTCCTTCGCCTCGAGCGCCACGAGACGCCCGTCAGACGTCTGAACGAATACGAGCCCTTCGCCCGTGATTGGCGTCGACAGCACTTCACTCGATACGCGAACCCGCCACTTTTCGGATCCGTCAACGGCCGACAACGCGATCACTTCGGCGTGCGTTGTGCCGAGGATGACGAGCCCTTCGCCGGCTCCGACACCGCCGGTGACGAAACTCGTGTCGCGTCGGTCGAACGGATTCAGGAACGAGAAATAGCCCTTCTCGTCCTTACCGATGCGCGCACTCCAGAGCTTCTTCCCTTTGAATCGTTCGCGCGCTTCGACGTATCCGAAACCGTCGGCCGCAAATGCGCGATCGGCGAGCACGCCGGGCGGCATGCGAACGAATTGCTTGCCCAGGCCGTCGCCGACCGAACCGCCCCACAGGCGCTCGATCTTCACTTCGGCTTTGTAGCTGGTCAGTTCCGCCGGCGCATCGGGGTCGACCTTCTTGTCGACCCACGGCAGCCACGAGAACCAGCTGCAGCCGGCACTCAGCAACGCGACGCTAACGAGCGCGCAGAGGTTACGGTGCAGGCGCATCGGTTTTCGGTGCCTCCGCTGGCGCCGCATCGGGCTTGGCGAGATCGATGATCTTCATCTCCAGCAACGGCTGCGGCTCGCCTTTCTCCGCAGCGGCTGCCGCGGCCTGATAGGCTTCGCGCGCCTCATCGACCTTGTGCTGGCCGAGCAGGATGTCGCCTTTCAGTTCGGCCACGTACGAGCGGAAGCCTGTGCCGGTGATCTTGCGCAGCGTGTCGAGCGCAGCGTCGGTGTTGCCGGCCTGCACCTGCAGGCGCGCGACGCGTAACCGCGCGACGTCGCGCAGGTGGTCGTCCTTCACGTCTTTCACCACCGTTTCGAGATACTCGGTCGCCTTCGCGAAGTCCTGCGCCTCGGCTGCGTCGTGAGCGCGATAGAACAGTGCGAACGCGCGATAGCCGCTGGTGCGGAAATCATTGTCGAGAGTTGCCAGAATCGTCGCGACTTCTTCCGGCTTCGCGTCGTGCTGACGCGCGTCCAGATAGCGCTGATACGTGATAGAGGCCGCTTCGTCGCGCGTCCGCGTGTAGTCGTTGTACCAGCGCCAGCCGATGACGGCGCCGATGACCAGCACCAGCGTCACGATCATCGATGTGCCGTTGCCCTCCCACCACCGGCGCAGCACCAGCACCCGGTCGTCGTCGTTCATGTATTCCGACACGCGTCAGTTTCCTCCGTCGATCCAGGCGGCCAGTCGCTCGATCAGCGCGGTTGGCGACAACCGCTCCTGAGGCGAATCGGCGCGCAGCCATTTCAATGTGATCTCGTTGTTCGCCACTTCGTCTTCGCCGACGATCAGGGCCCACGTCGCCCCGCTCGCGTCCGCGCGCTTCATCTGGTTCTTGAGTTTGCCGCCGCCGGCGTTGGTTCTCAGTCGCACGTCCGGCAGCGCATCGCGTACGCGCTGGCACACCGCCATCGCCCACGTCGTGTGCGCGTCGTCGAGTATCACGCAGTAGCCGTCGATCGGCTCGGCCCGCACGTCGAGCGCCATCGCTTCGTGCAACAGAACCAGCCGGTCCACACCGATCGCGAACCCGGCCCCGGGAGTGGGTCTGCCGCCCAGTTGTTCGACGAGACCGTCGTAACGACCGCCGGCGCAGACGGTGCCTTGCGCTCCGAGCGCGTCGGTCACCCATTCGAACACGGTATGCGTGTAGTAATCGAGCCCGCGCACCAGACGCGGATTGATCACGTAGCCGATCTGCAGCGCGTCGAGCAGGCGTCGCAATCCGTCGAAGTGGGCCTTCGACTCGACGTCGAGGTGATCGGACAATGCCGGCGCGTTTTCGAGCAGCGCCTGCGTGTTCGGGTCTTTACTGTCGAGGATGCGCAGCGGATTGCGGTCGAGCCGGCGTTGGCTGTCGGGATCGAGTTGGGCACGCAACGGCGCCAGATAGGTCACGAGCGCATCGCGATACGAGCGTCGAGAACTCGCCGAACCGAGCGTGTTCAGTTCGAGGCGAAGCTCGCGCGAAACGCCGAGCGCCTGGAACACTGACGCACACATCTGGATCAGTTCCGCGTCGACATCCGGGCCGGCCACGCCGAACGCCTCCGCGCCGATCTGCTCGAACTGCCGATAGCGTCCCTTCTGCGGCCGTTCGTACCGGAACATCGGCCCGCGATACCACAACCGCTGCGTCTGATTGAAGATCAGGCCGTGCTGCAGACACGCGCGAACGCAGCTCGCCGTTCCCTCCGGCCGCAGCGACAACTGCTCGCCGTCGCGGTCGAGCAGGTTGTACATCTCCTTCTCCACCGCGTCGGTCGCTTCACCCAGACCGCGACTGAACAGCTCCGTTGGCTCCAGCAGCGGCAAGCGGATTTCTTCGTATCCGAACGATTGGAGCGAGCGAATGGTGGCGCGTTCCACGCACTGCCATCTACGCACCTCCGGCGGCAGCAGGTCGCGCATGCCTCTGATCGATTGCACGATGGCGCCCCTACTGACCGAGAACCAGCGTGCCGACGTTGTTCCGCGTATGGGGCGACAACGCCACACGCTCGTCGTTGAACGCCAACGTCACCGCAGGTGCGTTGCCGAGCAGGATGTGGAACGGCGGCCGGCCGACGAGTTCCAGCACGTCGCCGGATTTGCTCAGGTCGCTGTAAATGCTGGTGCCCTGCGCGTCTTTGATCTCCACCCAGCAGTCGTCGGTGAACGCGAACTTGAGGCGGTCGTTGCCGTCGCTTGTAATCCGCCGTGCGCCGTGATCGTCACGCTGCGGCACCGGCCGCGAGTCGACGGTCAGGTTCGCTGCTACCGCCGCGGCGTTGCCCGCAATCGTCGCAGTCGGCTCGGCCGTTGCCGGCGCCTCCAGCGCGGGTGTCTCGCTCGTTGCAGATGCCTGCGCCTGCTTCGGAAGCATCACCTCTGACGGACCTGGAGCCTGCCGAGCCGCAACGGGCACCTTCGCTTCCCGGTCGGGCCACACCGCCCACAGTACGACCGCCACGGCGCAGATCACACCGGCCACGGCGCCGGTCAACACGACCCCGGGATGTTTCTGCGACAGGTCGGCCAGACCGCGGCGGTGCGAACGCTGCATCGTCGAAACGGAGGCGGTGCGCGTTTCGCCGCGACCCACCGCCGTGTCGAACGCGCTCGTGACCGTGTCCGGATCGATGTCCAACAGTTTTGCATAGGCGCGCAGGTAACCGCGCGTGAACGCCGGTGCCGGCAGCCGCGCCCAGTTTTCGCTCTCCATGTCTTCGACGACGCGGGCGCCGAGGTTCAGCGTGTCGGCGATATCCTGGCGCGTCAGCCCGCGTAGTTCGCGTTGCGCGCGTACGATGGCGCCGGGTCCCGGTGTCGCATCACTCACCAGTCTCGTTCCTGATAGAGGCGATATTCCGGCGAATCCGGGAACAGATTCTTCAGCGCCAGCGCATAACTCGACAACTGATCCTGGTCGTTCAGCACGCGGCTCAGCCTGACGCCCAGCCACAGACTGCGCGGCGTCGGCCGCGCCAGGGTGTTGAAGTTGTCGAAGTACTGTTTGCAGCGCGTGAAGTCGCCAGCTTTGAAGTAGAGGTCAGCGAGTTCGAGCGCGCTGCGCGGCTGCGCGGTGTTGAGCATCAACGCGCGCAGAAACGACTGTTCGGCATCGGCCGGCTGATTCAGCTTCAGCTGCGTGAGCCCGAGGTTTTCATATGCCTGACCGCGCCGCACGTAAGACGGATCGTTCGCGGCGATCTTCAGATGCTGCGCCGCTTCCTTATAGCGCCCTTCTCCGAACAGAAACGTACCGTAGTTGTTCTGCGCCATCGCATTTTTGGGTTCGTTGCGCAACGCGTCCTTGTACTCGCGCTCGGCGAGCTGAGTGTCGCCGTCTGCGATATAGACCGACGCCATCAGCACATGCGCTTCGGCCGACGTCGGATCCACCTTCAGCGCCTGTTCCAGCGGGCGCTTAGCATTCGCGTAGTCGCGCTTCTCGAGGTAGCCGCGTGCGAGTTCGAGGAACGCTTGAAGCTTCTGCTGTGTCGTCGCCGCCTTCGGGCCGGTGGTCTCTTCCGTCACGCAACCGCCGATCAGCAACAGCAGCAGCGCAAACCATGCGAACCGGACCGTCATGCGACCTCCAACGCTTTGACCCGCGCGAGGTAACGCGCCTGGCGTTTCGTCCGGTCCGCCACTTCGCCGACCAGTTGGCCACACGCCGCCGCGATGTCTTCGCCGCGCGTCGTGCGCAACATGGCAGCGTAACCGGCATTCAGCAGCACCGTCTGGAACGCGCGAACGGTTGCGTCGTCGGGCCGCTCGTAACCGGACGCCGGAAACGGGTTGAACGGAATCAGGTTGATCTTGCAGCGCAGATCGCGCAGCAGGTTCGCCAGTTCGTGCGCCTGCTTCACCGAGTCGTTTACGCCGCGCATCAGCGTATATTCGATCGTGATGCTGCGGTGCTCGCCGAGCACTTTCAGATAGTGGTGACACGCCGCCATCAGTTCGGCGATCGGATATTTGCGGTTGATCGGCACCAGCTTGTCGCGCAGTTCGTCGTTCGGTGCGTGCAGCGAAACCGCCAGCGCGACATCGGACACTTCGGCCAGCTTGTAGATGCCGGGCACGACGCCCGCCGTGCTCAAGGTGACGCGCCGTTTCGAGATGCCGAAGGCGAAGTCATCCGTGAGAATCGAAGCGGCGCGCACCGCGTTGTCGAAGTTCAGCAGCGGTTCGCCCATCCCCATCATGACGACGTTGGTCACGCCGCGTTCGTCGCCGAGTCCGCGCAATACTTCGGACACCAACGCTACCTGGCCGACGATCTCCGCGGCCGACAGATTGCCGTTGAAACCCTGCTTTCCGGTCGAGCAGAAGCTACAGTCGAGCATGCAGCCGACCTGCGACGACACGCACAGCGTGTTGCGGCCGCGGTCCGGAATGAGCACCGCTTCCACGGCGTTGCCGTTAGCTACTTTCAGCGCCCACTTGCGCGTGCCGTCTACCGATACGCGCTCGCTGACGACCTCGGGCAGCTCGAGCGTTGCGATCTGCGACAGGTTGTCGCGCAACTTCTTCGACAGATCGGTCATGCCGGCGAAATCGCGCACACCGCGGTGATATACCCACTTCATCACCTGCGCGGTGCGATAGCGTTGCTCGCCGATCGCATCGAACAACCCCGCCACACCGGCGCGGTCGAGTCCGAACAGGTTTACGAGGGGGGCTTCGGAACTCACAGTGCATCAGCCTCGCGGATAGATCTCGTCTGCGGCGAAAAAGTAACTGATCTCGCGCGCCGCGGCTTGAGGCGAATCGGACCCGTGCACTGCGTTGGCATCGATCGACTCGGCGAAGTCGGCGCGGATCGTCCCCGGATCCGCATCCTTCGGATTGGTCGCACCCATCAGCTTGCGGTTGACCGCAATCGCGTTCTCGCCTTCGAGAACCTGAATGACGACCGGGCCCGACATCATATAGGTGACGAGGCTCTCGAAGAACGGACGACCCTTGTGCTCCGCATAGAAGCCTTCGGCTTTCGCGCGCGACAAACGCTGCATGCGCGACGCGACGATTCGCAAGCCGCCTTTTTCGAACCGGGAGTAGATCTCGCCGATGATGTTCTTCGCCACCGCGTCTGGTTTGACGATGGACAGTGTCCGTTCCAATGCCATGAAGAAACTCCGTTATTGTCGGCTGTCAGCAAGACACCCTATCTATTTGAATTTTCAAGCAATAGGGGGATTTCGCGGCCGCGCATTATACGCATTTCCTGACTCGAAGGGCAGTCGCGATTCTCAGGCGGCGCTGCGCTCGCGCAACCGTTCGACCACTTCGACCACGCGCCGTGCCGCACGATCGATGTCGTCTTCGGTGGTGAAGCGCCCGACGGTGAAACGCAGCGACGCATGCGCGAGATCGTCGGGCACGCCGAGCGCGCGCAGCACGTACGACGGTTCGACCGTCGCCGACGTGCACGCCGAGCCGGTCGACACGGCGATGTCGTCGAGGGCGATCATCAACGTTTCGCCGTCGATGCCGGCGAACGCAACGTTCAAATTGCCGGGCAGTCGGCGATCGAGATCGCCGTTCACGCTGACGCCGTCCATCTGTTTGAGATGCGACCACAGACGATTTCGCAATGTCGCGATGCGCACGTTCTCCGTGTCCATGCATTCGCGCAGGATCCGCGCCGCTTCACCCATGCCGACGATCTGATGCGTGGCGAGCGTGCCGGATCGCATGCCGCGTTCGTGTCCGCCGCCGTGTATCTGCGGCGCAAGCCGCACGGGTGGCAGTCGTCGTACGTACAGCGCGCCAACGCCTTTCGGGCCGTACATCTTGTGCGCCGACAGCGACATCAGGTCGACTTTCATCGTCGCGAGGTCCACCGGCACTTTGCCTGCGCTCTGCGCCGCGTCCACGTGAAACAGTACGCCGGCCGCGCGGCACACCTCGCCGATGGCGGCGATGTCGTTGATCACGCCGATCTCGTTGTTCACGTGCATCAGCGACACGAGCAGCGTATCGCTCTGCAGCGCCGCAGCGACCTGCTCCGGCTCGACGATTCCGGAGGGACCGGGCTGCAGATACGTCACGTCGTATCCTTTCGTCTCGAGATACGCGCACGTGTCGAGCACCGCTTTGTGTTCGATCATGCTCGTCACGATGTGGCGGCGACTCTTGCCGTTCGCTTCGGCAACGCCTTTGATCGCCAGGTTGTCCGACTCGGTGGCGCCCGACGTCCAGACGATTTCGCGCGGATCGCAGTTCAGTAGCTTCGCCACCTGCGTGCGCGCCTCTTCCACCGCTTCTTCGGCCAACCAGCCGTACACGTGTGAACGCGAGGCCGGATTGCCAAAGTTGCCGTCGGTGAGCAGGCAGTCGCTCATCTTCTGCGCAACGCGCGGATCGACCGGCGTCGTCGCCGAGTAGTCGAGATAGATGGGTTTACGCATCGATCAGTTGAGCACGCGGGCGTCGATCAGACGACCGTCGTTACGCTCCTGTCCTGCCCGGGCATCCTGCCGCCGTGAAATCGCCTGCACCTCGCCGCGTTCGATCAGCGAACCGAGGCTCACCTCCGACAGGAAGTCGTCGATCCGCTGCGACAGATCCATCCAGAGGTCGTGCGTGATGCAGATCAAGCCGTCCTGACAGTCGCCAATGCCGCCGCAACGGGTGGCGTCGATGCCTTCGCCGACACCGCTGATGATCTCGGAAATGCTGATGCTGCGCGGCGCGCGCGTCAGCGCATAACCGCCGCCGGGTCCACGCAGACTCTGCACGAGGCGCGCGCGCTTCAATTTGCCGAATAGCTGTTCGAGGTAGGACTGCGAGATGCCCTGGCGGACGGCGATATCGGCGAGCGTTACCGGGCCGGTCGCGCTGTGCAGTGCGAGATCGAGCATCGCCGTGACCGCATAGCGGCCTTTCGTCGTGAGCCGCATGGCAATGGGACCGTAACCCGTGAAGGCCCGGCAGTATGCAATACCCGACTATTTTGGTCCAGTATCGGTCCGGTTCAGCGACCGCTCGATCTCCGTCAGCGCGCCGCGCAGGATCGCGACTTCCGTATCGTCGGGCCGCAGCCGGGTGAACAGCCGCCGCAGCCGCGGCATCACCTGCCCCGGGTTCGCCGGATCGAGGAATTCCACCCGCGTCAGCACCGTCTCGAAATGCTCGAGCAGACCGTCGACCGCGGCGACCGTCGCGGGATCGCGGTCCCATGCAGCCGCGGCGGCTTCGTCTGCCGGCTCGAGCGTGCCCTGGTAGATCTCGTAACAGACCACCTGCACCGCCATCGCGACGTTCAGCGACGGATACGCCGGATTCGCCGGAATCTGCAGGTGCACGTTGCATCGCTGCAACTCTTCGTTGGTAAGGCCGCTGGTTTCGCGCCCGAACAGTACGGCGATCGGCCGTTGCGTCGACTCGCTTCGAAGGCGCGGACCGATCTCTTTCGCCGTCAGCAACGGCCACGGAATGCGTCGCGACCGCGTGCTGGTACCGATTACGAGCGTGCAGTCGGAAATCGCCGCATCGAGCGAATCGACCACCACCGCGCGGTCGAGCACATCGAGCGCGCCGGCCGCGCGCCACTCGGCCTGCGGATCCGGATAGCGGCCCGGGCGCACGAGCCACAATTGCTCGAGTCCCATCGTCTTCATCGCGCGCGCGACGCCGCCGATGTTGCCGGGATGGCTCGTTTCGACGAGCACGATGCGCACATGTTCGAGTGATGCCGTCATGCCGGCATTATAACGGCCGTTTCATGGCGCACCGGCACCTGCTAGAATCGCGCGCCCTTCGACACCCGCCTTCTCTCAATGC
Source organism: uncultured Gammaproteobacteria bacterium (assembly GCA_963780795.1). Lineage (GTDB taxonomy): Bacteria > Pseudomonadota > Gammaproteobacteria > Pseudomonadales > Azotimanducaceae > DATJGR01. The sequence goes on from CAWADH010000001.1 coordinate 422,822, forward strand.
ACGCAATGGTCAACATGGCGCTTCGCGCCGGACGTCGCGCGGGTCAGATCATGGTGCGCGCAATGGATCGCATCGACACGCTGAACATCGTCGAGAAGGCGCGCAACGACTTCGTCTCCGATGTGGATCGCAACGCCGAAGACGCAATCGTCGAAATTCTGCACAAGGCCTATCCCGATCACGGCATTCTCGGCGAGGAACACGGCCAATCGTTCACCGGCGACGAGTACACGTGGATCATCGATCCGCTCGATGGCACCACCAATTATCTGCACGGCATTCCGCACTTCGCGGTGTCGATCGGTCTGAAGTACCGCGACCGCCTCGAACACGCGGTGATCATCGACCCAGTTCGCAACGAAGAATTCACCGCATCGCGCGGCGCCGGTGCGCAGCTCAACGGCAAGCGTCTCCGCGTGAGCAACCGACACCGGCTCGAAGACGCCGTGCTCGCCACCGGCATTCCGTTCAAGGACGTCGCGCAGCATCTCGATCCGTACATGGCGATGCTGACCGCGTTCAGCAGCCAGTGTCGCGGCATTCGCCGCGCCGGGTCCGCCGCGCTCGATCTCGCTTATGTCGCCGCCGGACGCGCAGACGGCTTCTGGGAACTCGGTCTGAAACCGTGGGACATGGCGGCCGGTGTTCTCCTGATCATGGAAGCCGGCGGCTTCGTCAGCGATCTGATCGGCGGCGAACGCTACATGGAAACCGGCAACATCGTTGCCGGCAACCCGAAAGTGTTCAAGGCGATTCTGCAGACGATACGGCCGACGTTGACGCCGGAACTGCTGCAAGGCTGAGCCGCGCGGCTCTGTCGGCCCGTTAGGGCATGTCGTCTCTGACCTTCTCGGGAATCAGCAGGTCTTCGCGCGTATTGCCCATCGCAAGCACGATGGCCGCGGCCACGTACGTCGACGAGTACGTTCCGAACACGATACCGACGATCAAAGCGATCGAAAAACCGCGCACGGTATCGCCGCCGAACAGGAACAGCGCGACCACCACCAGCAACGTGGTGAACGACGTCATCAGCGTCCGGTCGAGCGTCTGCGTCAGCGACAAGTTGACGATTTCGAGCGGCGTACCTTTGCGCATCTTGCGGAAGTTCTCACGGATCCGGTCGGCCACCACCACCGTGTCGTTCACCGAGTAACCAATGACCGCGAGCACGGCCGCGAGCGTAGGCAGGTCGAACGTCCACTGGAACACCGAGAATGCACCCACGGTGACGACAACGTCGTGAATCAATGCCACCACCGCGCCGATGCCGAATTTGCTGGTAAAACGAAACATCATGTAGGCCATGACCGCGCCGAGCGCTGCGAGCACGGCGAGTCCTCCCGTTTCGCGCAGTTCCGCGCCTACCGCGGGACCAACGAATTCGGAACGTCGCAGTTGCACGCCTTCGTATTTGGCCGTTAGCGCACTGCGAAGGCGGTCCGCGAGCAACGCTTCCGCTTCCCCCTTCTGCGGCGGCACGCGAACCAGCACGTCGCGCTCCGAGCCGAAGTGCTGCGCCACCGCCTCATGCAGACCGGCATCGGCAAGCGTTACGCGCACGTCTTCGGCCACCACCGGCTTGACGAACTGCACTTCCACCAGCGTGCCGCCGGTGAAGTCGAGCCCGAAGTTCAGACCACGGGTTGCGAGCGAACCGATCGAGATCAGCATGACGAGGACGGAGAAGATCGCGCCGTAGTTGCGCAATCCCATGAAGTTGATGATGCGTTTGGGCTGGCTCATACCCAGAGCTTCTTCAACTGTCGACCGCCGAATAACAGATTCACCATGGCGCGCGTCACGGTGATGGCGGTGAACATCGACGTGATGATGCCCAGCGTGAGCACAACGGCGAAACCCTTGATCGGGCCGGACCCGAACGCGAGCAGAATCAGCGCCACCAGCAGATGCGTGAGGTTGGAGTCGACGATCGTGGTATAAGCCCGATCGAAACCGGCCGTGATCGCCGCCTGCGGCGGGCGTTCGGCCGCCTCCTCTCTCACCCGCGAGAAGATCAGCACGTTGGCGTCCACCGCCATACCCATGGTGAGGACGATGCCGGCGATGCCCGGCATCGTGAGCGTCGCGCCAAGCACCGACATCAGCGCTATCAGCAGGATCACGTTTATCGCCAGCGCGACGTTCGCGATCATGCCGAACGCTTTGTAGTAGATGATCATGCAGAGCAGTACGAGGATGTAGCCGCCGACCGCCGCATGCAGACCGGCGCGGATGTTGTCTTCGCCGAGGCTGGCACCCACCGTGCGTTCTTCGACGATGTACATCGGTGCGGCCAGCGCACCGGCGCGCAGCAGCAACGCGAGATCGCGCGCTTCGCCTAAGCCCACGCCGGTGATGCGGAAGCGATAACCCAATGCGGAGCGGATCGTCGCTACGTTGATCAGCCGCTTCTCTTCGACGCTGAAGTTCTGCACCACGTCTTTGCCGTCTTCGACGACGATGCGCGAACGCGGCTTCAGCTCCTTGTAGAGAATCGCCATCTGGTTGCCGACGTTGTCTTTCGTCAGGTCGTGCATCCGGTCGCCGCCTGCGCCGTCGAGCGTGATGCTGACCTGCGGCAGGTTGTTCTGCGGATCGTAGTCCTGCACCGCATTCGTCACCCGGTCGCCGGTGACGATGTTGCGCCGCTCCACGATGATCGATCGGCTTTCGTATGGATACGTTTCGGTTTCCGAAGGTCGCGCATCCTGCTTAGCAACGAGACGGAACTCGAGGTTTGCAAACTTGTTGAGGATGCGCTTCGCGTCGGCGCTGTCCTGAACGCCTGGCAGGTCGACAACGATGCGCGTCTTGCCAAGGCTCTGCACCAACGGTTCCGATACGCCGAGCTCGTTCACGCGGTTGCGCAGGCTCTGCAGGTTCTGCTGGATCGCATACGTCTCGATCTCGCGGATCTTCGGTTCTTTCATCGTCATCAGCAGCGCCGGCTTGCCGTCCACGTCGCGCGGCAGAATCTGGAAGTCGCGATACTCTTTCGCGATCGCTTCCTGCGCCTGATCGCGCACCGCTGCTTCGTAGAACGCAACGGTCACCTTGGTGCCCGAAACCATGTCGTTGGCGGGCACGTAGCGGAGGCGCGCGTCGCGCAGAATGCGACGGATGTTGTCTTCCTCGCTCTTCATCCGGTCGCCGATGGCTTTCTCCATGTCGACTTCGAGCAGGAAGTGCACGCCGCCAGAGAGGTCGAGACCGTAAGACATCGGGTGGGCGCCGAGCGACTGCAGCCACTGCGGCGTGGTCGACGCGAGGTTCAGCGCGACCACGAACTGCGATGCGGTGGCGCTGTCGCCATGCAGCGCGGCCTGAACGAGCTCGCTGCCGCGCAGCTGATCCTCGTTGCTGTCGAGTCGCAACACGGCGCTCTTGGCGTCCATGTGCGTACCCTTTATATGGATACCGGCGTGCTCCAGTGCCTGCGTCGCCTTGTCGACGATCTCCTGCGTCATCTGGGCGTCGGCCGCTTCCGCGCGGATCTGCAAGGCAAAATCCGGCGGATACAGGTTCGGCAACGAGTAGACGAGCCCGATGAGGATCACCACCAGAATTGCGAGGTAGCGCCCCACTGAATACGTGTTGGGGGCGCGCGCAGGGCCTTCCGATAACCCGAGCAGCGTGTCGGTGAGACGGCTCATCGGCTGGTTCCGGAGCAGACGCCCGGCGTCACTTCTCGTCCAACGACTTCAGCGTACCTTTCGGCAACGTCGCGCCGACGGCGCTCTTCTGGATGCGCAGTTCGACGTTGTTCGACACCTGCAGCTTCACGAAGTCGTCTTCGACTTTCGATATGCGCCCGACTATGCCGCCGGCAGTAACGACTTCGTCGCCCTTAGCGAGTCCTGTCATGAGCGCCTGATGTTCTTTGCGGCGCTTGCTCTGCGGCCGCCATAAGAGGAAGTAGAAGATGCCGACGAAACCGACCAGAAGCAGCAGGTCCATGTAACCGGGACCGGGCGCCGCGCCGGCTTCAGCCGCATACGCAGCGGTTTCAAATAGATTCATCCGGGGAGTTCCAACCGTTGTGCAGGGCAGCGAAGAGGGTGCGAAATGTACCCATTTCGATGGCCTCGCGCAAACGACGCATCAGTGTCTGGTAGTAGTGCAGATTGTGAATCGTCATCAGCACGCTGCCGAGTATCTCGCCGCAACGATCGAGGTGATGCAGATACGCGCGCGTGAATCCGGCACACGTGTAACAGCCGCACGCGGCATCGATCGGTTGGTTGCTGTCGCGATGCTGCGCGTTGCGAATCTTCAGCACGCCGCGCGACGTGAACAGATAGCCGTTGCGTGCGTTGCGCGTCGGCAACACGCAATCGAACATGTCGACGCCGAGCGCGACTGCAGCGGCGAGATCGGCCGGCGTGCCGACGCCCATCAGATAGCGCGGCCGATCGGTCGGCATCGACGGCATGAGACCTTGAAGCACCGCCGCCATCTCTTCCTTGGATTCGCCGACCGAGAGGCCACCCACGGCGTAACCGTCGAAACCGATTTCAGTGAGGCGCTCGAGCGACTCGCCTCGCAGGTCGGAATACATCCCGCCCTGCACGATGCCGAACAACGCGGCGTCGCTGTCGCCGTGCGCACCTTTGCTGCGCGCGGCCCAACGGCTGGACAGTTCCATCGATTCGCGCGCCCGAGTGTGCGTGGCGGGATGCGCCGTGCATTCGTCGAACGCCATCACGATGTCGGCGCCGAGATTGCGTTGCACCTGCATCGAACGTTCCGGCGAGAGAAAGACGCGATCGCCGTTCACCGGCGATTTGAAATCGACGCCCTCCTCGCTGATCTTGCGCAGCGCGCCGAGGCTCCACACCTGAAACCCGCCGGAATCGGTGAGGATCGGACCGTGCCAGCTCATGAAGCCGTGCAAGCCACCCAGATTGCGCACGATTTCATCGCCGGGCCGCATCAACAGATGGAAGGTGTTGGCCAGTACGATCTGCGCACCGAGTTCGGTGAGCTGCGTCGGCGTCATCGCTTTCACGGTACCGTACGTGCCTACCGGCATGAACGCCGGCGTATCGAACGATCCGTGCGCGGTGGTGACGCGTCCCGCTCGCGCGGTACCGTCGCTGGCGTGCAGCTCAAATTGCATCGTCGCACCGCCCGGTGATGAACATGGCATCTCCGTAACTGAAGAACCGGTATGCGTTCTGCACCGCGGTTTCGTAAGCCGCAAGCACGCGCGCCCTTCCCGCGAATGCCGCAACCAGCATCAGCAGTGTCGATTCCGGTAGATGAAAGTTCGTGACGAGCGCATCGACGACGCGAAAACGGAACCCCGGATGAATGAAGATGTCGGTCTCGCCCTCGAACGGCGCGAGCGTTCCGCCGAGCGCTGCAGTTTCCAATGCGCGCACCACGGTAGTTCCAATCGCAACCACTCGACCGCGGCGCGCTCTGCATGCGGCAACGGCCTCTACGAGATCGGCACTCACCGATATCAGTTCGCCGTGCATCCGATGCGCGGCGAGCTCCTGGACGCGCATCGGCTGAAACGTTCCGGCGCCGACGTGCAACGTCACACGCACAACTGCGACGCCAGCCGCCACGCATCGGTCAAGCAGCCCCTGATCGAAGTGCAACCCGGCGGTCGGCGCGGCAACCGACCCGCGCCGCTGCGCAAATACCGTTTGATATCGCGCCTCATCGAACTCGTCAGGCGACCGCGAAATGTACGGCGGCAACGGCACTTCACCGCACGCATCGAGTACGTCGTCCACCGCGCGATCGAATTCGAACCTGTAGAGATCCCCACACCGCTCGACCACCGTTGCCCGCTCGCGGTGCGGCCCGAGCAGCACGCTTCGACCCGGTTTCAACGGCTTGCTCACGCGAACCTGACACAACGCCCGTCGCTCGCCCTCGATCCGTTCGATCAAGCAACTCGGCCGCCCCACCCGAATCCTTCTGCCCATGCAGCCGCGCGCGGATCACTCGCGTGTCGTTCAGCACGAGCAGGTCGTTCGGCGACAACAGATCGGGAAGCGCGTCGAACGTACGATGCTCGATCGCATTGATTCGCGGATCGATCACCATCAGGCGGCTGTCGGTGCGTTTCGGCAGCGGCGTCTGCGCGATCAGACGTTCGGGCAGCACGTAGCTGAAGTCGCTGCGCGTGAGAGGCATTGGCTTGACCGACCAACGAAAGAGCGCGGCAGTCTACGTGAGCAGCGGGAGGCCCGCCAGAATCGGATCGGTCGATTGATTCTGGTGGAGGCGTTAGCTAACCTCCCCGCCCTCGCCGCCCGGGTGGCGAAACTGGTAGACGCGCCAGACTCAAAATCTGGTTGGGGAAACTCAGTGTCGGTTCGATTCCGACCCCGGGCACCAACGGGTCCTTTTGTTTTACTTAGTCCTGAGACTATCTCCTCCGCCATACTGAGCCCGTGTTGAAAATTCCGACGAGGGGCCGGGCTCCTGGGTTACTGCAACCGCACTAGACCCTACGATTTCCTCTCGGTCACCACGTTGGAGACGCTCGTGTCGCAACCGGGATCAGAACAAGTCGGCTGGTGCTCTCCGAAGCGCTTCCGTACGCTGTATCCATATCTGCACTCGAGTTTGAATGCCCTCCGATGGGATTCGGCTTCGTCATCAAAATGGCCTGTTGAAGGATGTGGCGGTGGCGTACGCCCGGTTTCTTCGTGCTGCTTGCGGTGATGGGTTGGGAGCCGCACCGATGCGCGGCGGATGAGCACGGAGTGGAGAGGAACTTCGATCACGCGTCCGGGCTTCTACTCCGAATCGTAGAAGCGGTGATGTCGCTCAGTGTCGCCATTAGGGTCGCAAGGTATCTGACTGTAGCGCGGAGCTGTCGACAAATTTCGCTAAGCAGGATACTAAGCACCGTAGAATATTGTGGAGCATCCGCATGACCCATGGACGAGACACATTTCTGCCTATCCGTGAACTGCTGGCCCGCGCGATCGTCTATTCTTCCACCGTCGAACAACGACTCGGTCGCTTGCGCGGAACGACCGCCGAGTCACGCACCGCTTTGCTGCAGAGTGCGTACAAAGAAGAGCAGACCAAGCTGACGACTTCATTCGAGCGCTATGCAAATGAAGCGACCCCCGCGACTCTGGACACATTTGCGCAGTACTCACCGACGCTACCGGATCCCCTGCCCGAGCCGGGGTCACCTCTTACGCCCATTTCGCTCACCCAATGGATGCTCGACGTCAACGGACCGCTCATCGGACTCTTTTCCGACGCAGGCGAACCCACTCACGCTCATGAAGTCCTCGACAACCTCGCCGCACTCGTGCGACATCATGAGATGCGAATTGTTCAGGCTGCGGACGGAGCCAACGATTTATAAGAGCCGTAGGCTGCTGGGAATCCGCGCTTTGACAGCGTGTCCTGAAGCGTCGTGCAGCTGTTGCCGGCACGCGCTACGCGCATCGAGCAGCGATTCAAGACATCTCGAGACGAGCGTCGGAACATGGCGTTACGCGAAGCCATGTCTGGTAGTGACGGCATTGGACGGTTCCCCCGGTGCCGCTCGTTATCGCGCGGTCTCGAAGCGCCCCCCCTGCAAGTTCGTTCGACGTGAAGTTGTCGGCGCCGAGTCGACGAAGCCGGAAAGGACACGCGCGAGCTGCCCAGATTTCCCCGACGGACCAAACGATGTCCCGCTTTGGGCCTGTCGGCGCTCAGAATCGCGACCGGCAGCGGACCGAATCGATCAATCGCAAACGGATTCGTTTCCGAAACCGCACGTCGCGGCGTCCACGAGATCGTGAACGTAGTTCGGGTTGACGTACCATGCGCGTGCGCCCTTGCTCATGCGTTAGAACAAGAGCAGCGAGATGTCGAACGCCACACGCTCTGCCGCGCATGCGTTACCTGCACCGAAAGTTGGATCGGCGTGCCCATCCCCTCCTGATCCGTGAACTGCGGACCGATTCGCTGCGTCGGCGGTTCGAAAGGTGGTAGCGTCGCAGCGTCACACTCGTGATCACAGGGGTTGCCATCGTGAAACGAACGATTTTTCTGACGCCGTGCGCGGTCGCAACCGCACTGTGCTTCGCGCTCTCCGCGTCAGCGGCGCCCACCGCCTCCAAGGTCATGTACTTCTACTGCTACGCGCCACACACCCAGAACGGGGCGCCACCGCCTGCGAAGGTCTACTTCAGCGGCGTGTCGTCGGCCGTGTATAGCGAGGCCAACAGCGAAGCGGCGGGTAACGAGTTCCGCCGCTTTGTCCTGGAAAAATACGGCGCGGACTTCGAGCCTCGTTGCGAATACTCGGGCACCGAACTCGCCGCGACGAAGCTGCTGGGCATCCTGCGCGGTCGCTACCGCGATGCGGCCGTGATGACCGGCTGGACCTGGTCCAGTGCCGCACCTGCTCAGCCTGAGGACAACTAGCCCTCGGTCTTTGGGTCCGGCTGCGCCAACGCCCGATACTGCCACCACGCCCTGTTCGAATATCGGGCGTAACGAACCTGCACGATCACCGCGCGAGCTCGCTCACCGCTTGTCCGATCGCCCCCAGTTCATAACGTTCCCTCGTGAGCCTCCGTTTACGGCATCGTGTATCCGATCGTGATCAGGTCGACCTGAATCGACGGGCTCATTCCCGCTGGCGTGGCCTGCGCACTCTCGCCTTGCTTCCCGGCGGCATCCTGCCTCACCGTCTGCGGCGCCCGCACGGCGTCTGGCCAGCTTCGGCCGCCCCCACGCCGACCATCAACCACACCATCGCAATCATGCATTTTCCGTAGCCGCTCATAGCTTCTCCGTTTTTTTTCGTCTGTCGGCCGCACCGGCCCGAAGGGTCACCGGATGCAGAACTTACACGAGCGGCTGGAACATTTTTCGGTCTCACGCGGCCATTGCGCTCCGCAGCCCCCAGAGCACGCGGCATGGCGCGTTCGCGCGACGCTGCCGATTCGGGAATGGACTTTGCAACCGCGATGTCGAGCAGACGAACCGGTCCCCACTCATCGATATGGAGAGCGAAATGAGCACGACGAAAGCAGCCACGCCCAGACGATCCGCCCGCAAGCAGCCCGACGCGCTGCGCATGCTGAAGGACGACCACGACAAAGTGAAAGCGCTGTTCGATAAATTCGAGAGCACGAAGCGCGACGACAAGAAGAAGGGCGAGATCGCGCAGACGATCTGCAAGGAACTGACGGTGCACACCAAACTCGAGGAGGAGATCTTCTATCCGGCCGTGCGCGCGGCGATCGACGACGACGACGTCATGAACGAAGCGCTGGTCGAGCACGGCTCCGCGAAAGACCTGATCGGCGAGATCGAAAAGATGTCGCCGGACGAGGACATGTTCGACGCGAAAGTCACGGTGCTCGGCGAGTTCGTCAATCACCACATCCGCGAAGAGCAGAACCAGATGTTCCCGCAGGTGCGCAAGACCGACCTCGATCTGAAGGCATTGGCCGACAAGATGCGTGCGCGCAAGCAGCAACTGACCGGCGACGACGCCGAGGAAGCGGCCGCCTGAAAAATAAGTCATCGACGGTGCCAGGCACCGTCGATGACTTGTTTCGGACCGTTCCCGTCTATTCAAGACCACACGCGCCAGGTGCGGGTCCCGTGCGCCTGCAAAATAATCGCGCGTCGATGGAATAAAACGCCGGCATCCGGAGTCTCATCCCCGTAGCGAGGCGGTTGGACGTTGGGTGTTGCGCGACGCGAACGATGGATGATAGACGGAGTCGCTTCGAGCGGCAGGTGCTGCCGCACCTCGATGCTGCATATCGCTTTGCGCGTTGGCTCGCGCGCTCGCCCGACGACGCACAGGACATCGTGCAGGATGCCATGCTTAGAGCGTACCGCGGCTACGACGCACTGCGCGGCACCGACGCGAAGAGCTGGCTGCTCAGCATCGTCAGGAACTGTCACTCGACCTCACTCAAGCAGCAGCAACGACGTGCGGCCGCGCCGCTGCCCGATGACCACGACGCACAGGAGGGACTCACCGTCATGGCCTCCGTGCCGGATCCGGAGACCGCGTCGATTCACCGCGACGAACGACGAACGCTCCAGCGTCTGATGGCGAACCTGCCTGACGACTATCGCGAGGTGCTCGTGTTGCGGGAAGTCGAGGACATGAACTATCGCGACATCGCCGCGGTGACGAACGTACCGATCGGCACCGTCATGTCGCGGCTGGCGCGTGCGCGAGCGGCGTTGAAGAAACACTGGCTGCGCGACATCGAGGAGAACTCCCGTGCAGTGCCCTGAGTCGCTTCGCGTTCAAGCCGAATTCGACGGTGAGCTCGACGCGGTGAGCGCAGCCGACGTCGAACGTCACCGGGAACACTGCACCGAGTGTCGCGCGCTGCATCGCGATCTGGCCGAACTGCACGAGGCCCTGCGACGCGACCTGACGTTCGAGCGGACTCCGTCGGCGCTGCAGCATCGCGTAATGGCGGCGCTCGATGACGAGGACGCGCGCGCGACCGGCGCCGAAGCGTACAAGCGCATGGCGCACACGTCCGTTCTGGATCGGCCTCACCAGCGGTATCGGCACGGCGGCTGCGGCGGCGGCTCTCGCGCTCTCGTTGTTCGTTACGCCGGCCGCTACCACCGTTACAGTGAACGAGCTGTTGAGTGGCCACGTGAATTCTCTTTTGTCGAACCACCTGATCGACGTCGCATCCTCGGATCATCACACCGTGAAGCCGTGGTTCGCCGGCAACACGGATGTTTCGCCGCCCGTCGCCGACTTCGCGGCACAAGGTTACTCGCTCGTCGGCGGACGCGTGGCCTATGTGGATCATCAACGCGCCGCGGTCGTCGTCTATCGGCATGGCGGACACGTCATCAACGTCTTCACGTGGGCGTCGGCCGGAAAGGCATTGCCGCGCACTTTGACGCGCGACGGTTATCACCTCGTCTTCTGGACGTCGGGCGATCTGCAGTACTGCGCCGTGTCGGATACGGGTTGGGACGAGCTCCGCTCGCTGGTGACGTTGCTGCAGAACCTCGAGGCGCGTTCTCACGATTCGGGTGAGTCGTAAAACACCGGGAATAAAATCGTTCGTTCGGAAGTCTCCTCTCCTGACAACACAACTAAGGAGAGACCGTGTCGAACGAACGTTTTTCGCAATCTCGGCGCAACGCGCTCAGATGCATGGCTTACGGCGGAGCCGGTACGCTGTTCCTCCTCAACAGCGGCGTCCTCACGCCGGTGGATCTGGCGCAAGCGGCCGACAACAAACCCGGCAACAGCCAATCCGGCAAGCCGCTGTTCGTACAGATCAGCGACACTCACATCGGTTTCAACAAGGACGCCAACCCCGATGTCGATGGAACACTCACGCGAACCATCGCGCTCGTGAACGCGATGCCGGTTCAACCCGCGTTGACGATTCACACCGGCGACATCACCCATCTGTCGAAACCGGCTGAGTTCGATCGCGCGCAGCAGCTGCTCGGGCAGTTGCGAACCACCGAGATGCACAGCGTGCCGGGCGAACACGACACCACCGATCCGACGGTGACGGAATACTTCAGCCGTTTCGGCAAAGCTTCCGACAACAAGGGCTACTACAGCTTCGATCACGCCGGCGTGCACTTCGTCGCGCTGGTGAACGTACTGCAGTTCAAACCGGGCGGACTCGGCACATTGGGCGCCGACCAACTTGCTTGGGTCGCGGCCGATCTGAAAGCGCGGTCTTCCAGCACGCCGATCGTGGTGTTCGCGCACATGCCGCTGTGGACCATCTACGAACCGTGGGGCTGGGGCACCGGAGACGCCGCGCAACTCGTCGAAAGGTTGCGTCGCTTCGGTTCGGTGACCGTGCTGAACGGGCACATCCATCAGATCGTGCAGAAAGTCGAAGGCAACATGACGTTCCACACGGCTCGCTCCACCGCGTATCCGCAGCCTGCACCGGGTGAAGGCGCGGGTCCCGGGCCACTCAAGGTGGCGCCCGACCAACTGTCCGCGCTGCTCGGCATCACCCGAGTGTCGGTGATTCAGCACCGGCACACGCTTGCACTCGACGACTCGACAATCGTCTGAAGGAAGGACCCAACGATGAAAACGCACGCAGCAGGAATGGTCTCGAAGGTCGCCGCGGCGGTGATGTGTCTCGTTATCACGTCGACGTCGTCGAGCGCGTCAGCCGAAGTCTCGGAGACGATCGTGGTGAAGGACTTCATGTTCCAGCCGATGTCGTCCACCATCAAAGCCGGCACCACGGTGACGTGGCTCAACAAAGACGACGAACCGCACACGGTGGTCGGCGACAACGGTCTGTTCCGGTCGGCGGCGATGGACACGAACGAATCGTTCTCGTTCGAATTCGACAAGCCCGGTACGTATCACTTCGTGTGCTCGATCCATCCGAGCATGGTCGGAACGATCGTGGTGCAGTGAAGCGCTACTGCAGCTTCGTCTCGAAGCGCATGCCCCACGTCAGTTCGTTCGACGTGACGCTGTCGGCGGTCGCGAGCGTGCGATAGGTGACGAACCCCGACAGCACTTTCGCGAACTGTGCCTTAGCGCCCACCGACCAGACGAAGTAACCCGGGTCGAGCGGATCCGGCAGCGCGTCCGGCAGCAACGTGAGGCGCGTCGACGGATCGGTGCGGAACTGTCCGTCGACCGCTGCCGAGCGCACGCTGTCGCGCACGTAGTCGGCGTTGACGTTCGGCGTCAGCACGCCGAACGGCACCGGCAGTGCGACCGAGAGATACGCGCCGGCCGTCAGGCGCGTGGACTGCGCGTACTGACTGCCGATGGACAGATCCTGCGCGCCGGTGCCGTACTCGTTCAGGCGGCCGACGTCGACGTCGAGGAAGTAGGCGCCGAGCTTCGGCCCGAACCGCCAGGCGCCCTGCTGCAGATCGAGCGCGCTGGTGAGTGCACCGGAGAGCTGATTCCCGCTCGCCGAGCCTTTCGCGATAGTCGGACCGATCGCCGAGCCGACCCCGACCGAGCCGGCGTCGAGGCGACGTGACGAATCGTAAGCCGTGCTGCCGTACGCGATGAGCCCGTCGACGTGCATCGCGTTCTGACGGTAGTAGGTGCCGAACAGCGACACGCGCTTCGATTCGACGTCGAGAAAGCTTCGCCCTGGATCAGCGCCCACGCCGAAGCTCGCATAGCCGAGACTCGATCCGACGGCCAGGTGGTCGCCGAATCGATAGTCGATGCCGGTGGTCATGCCGATGTTGTCGCCACCGAGGGCAGTCGAACCGTTGCGGTGCACGTCGCCGTTGGCGAACGCGCCCCACCGGTTGTTGTCGCCCCGGTTCAACACGCCGTCGAGTACCGGGCTCAGCAACGGACGCGACACCGCGTTCAACGACGCGCCGCCGATCCGTCGCTCGCCCGCCTGAACGTTGAGGCCGGCCAGGTCCACCCCCTGCACTCCGGAGCGCAACGCGGCAGTCCGCTGCATCACGCTGTCGTTCTGCATCGACGCCATGTCGAGCGCGGTACCGGTGAGCAGCAACGATTCCGCGTCGGGCGTCGCTGCGAGCACTGACCTCGGCGCGACCACGATCGCTACCGCCAGCAGGAACGCAGAGAAATTCAATAAGGCGCCAACGATTCTGCAGGAAAAATGGAACGAACCTGAATGCATTGCCCCTCTCGCGCTCCGTTTGTCATCGACCTCCGGCACCTGCGTACCTAATTCTCCGATCGCCCCTCTGTCAACTTGTTAGGTCCGAGAATGCGTCGAAAGTCTCAGAATGCGGTCCGATTGTGTCAGCCGCGTCCGACATACCAACGATCGGAGGAGGTCGACGGTCGGACCGCCGTCAAATACGCTACGCCTCAGTTCGCTCACTAATGGTGCGCCGTGAACCAGCAACCTCTGCTCCACCGCCTCGGCTTCACCGACGCAGAAGTCACTTCCGGGCCATTCGAGGTGCACACCCCGATCGACGGCGCCCGCATCGCCTCCATTCCGATGCACACCGTCACCGACGTAGCGGCGGCGGTCGCCCGGGCGGACGCGGCCTTCAAGGAGTGGCGTTCGGTGCCGGCACCCCGGCGCGGCGAACTGGTGCGTCTGTTCGCCGAAGAGTTGCGCGAGTCGAAGCGCGACCTCGGCGAACTGGTGACGGTCGAGTCCGGCAAGATCCTGCAGGAAGGTCTCGGCGAGGTGCAGGAGATGATCGACATCTGCGACTTCGCCGTCGGTCTGTCGCGCCAGCTCTACGGGCTGACCATGGCGTCGGAACGGCCCGGCCACGCGATGCGCGAAACCTGGCACCCGGCCGGCGTGTGCGGAATCATCACCGCGTTCAACTTTCCGGTGGCGCCGTGGTGCTGGAACGCGGCGCTGGCCATCGTCTGCGGCGATCCGGTGATCTGGAAACCGTCCGAGAAGACGCCGCTGTGCGCGCTCGCAACGCAGAAGATCTTCGACCGGGCGGTCGCCCGGTTCGACGGCGCACCGCATGCGCTGTCGCAAGTGCTCATCGGCCGCACCGACGTCGGCGACGCCATCGTGGCGAGCCGCGACGTGACGATCGTTTCGGCCACCGGTTCGACGCGGATGGGACGCGCCGTCGGTCCGAAGGTGGCCGCGCGGTTCGGCAAGTGCATCCTCGAACTCGGCGGCAACAATGCAATGATCGTGGCGCCGTCGGCCGATCTCGAAATGGCGTTGCGCGCCATCGTGTTTTCGGCAGTCGGCACCGCAGGACAACGTTGCACCAGCCTGCGCCGGCTCATCGTGCACGACGACGTCTACGCGTCGCTGATCCCGCGGCTGAAGACCGTCTACGAACGGCTCGCGATCGGCGATCCGCTGGATGCACAGACGCTGGTCGGACCGTTGATCGACGGCGCCGCGTACAACCGCATGCAGGACGCGCTGGCGGCGGCGCGCAACCAGGGCGGCGTCGTCAGCGGCGGCGCGCGGATTCTGGATACGCACATGAATGCCTATTATGTGCGCCCCGCCATCGTCGAAATGCCGGCGCAGACCGAGATCGTGAAAGAAGAGACGTTCGCGCCAATCCTCTACGTGATGAAGTACCACGCCCTCGATCGCGCGATCGACCTGCACAACACCGTTTCGCAGGGGCTGTCGTCGTGCATCTTCACCACCGACGTTCGCGAAGCGGAAACGTTCCTGTCGGCAAACGGTTCCGACTGCGGCATCGCCAACGTCAACATCGGGCCGTCCGGCGCGGAGATCGGCGGCGCGTTCGGCGGCGAGAAAGACACCGGCGGCGGCCGCGAATCGGGATCGGACGCGTGGAAGGCGTATATGCGCAGGCAGACGAATACGGTCAACTACTCGCGCGCGCTGCCGCTCGCCCAGGGCATCAAGTTCGAAATCTGAAGGAGCCGGCCACATGCCGCTGCACAAGATCGCCGTGTTGGGGCTCGGTAAGGTCGGAACGCTGGCAGCGAAGCTGCTGCACGAGAGCGGCTTCGACGTCACCGGGTTCGACAGCCGCGCGCCGCAGGAGACGCTGCCGTTCGCGGTACGCGCCGCGGACCTCGGCTCCAACGACGGTATTCGCGCGCCCACCACGGGCTTCGACGGCGTGCTGTCGTGTCTCCCTTATAGGTTGAACGCACGGATTGCTACCGCCGCACACGCGCGAGGTATGCACTACTTCGATCTCACCGAAGACGTGCCCACGACCAACACCATCATCGAACTCAGCAAAACCTCGCGCGGATTGATGGCGCCGCAGTGCGGTCTCGCACCGGGTTTCGTCGGCATCGTCGGCGCCGCGCAAGTCGCGGCGTTCGAGAAATGTCGTTCGCTGCGGCTGCGGGTCGGCGCGCTGCCGCAGAATCCGACGGGCTTGATGGGTTATGCGTTCAACTGGTCGCCCGAAGGCGTGGTGAACGAATACCTGAACGATTGCGAGGTAATCGAAGACGGCGTGCGCAAGATGGTGTCGTCGATGGAGTGGATCGAAACGGTGTACGTCGAAGGCGTGATGCTCGAGGCGTTCACGACCTCCGGCGGGCTCGGCACCATCTGCGAGACGTTCCACGGCAAGGTCGCGAACGTCGACTACAAGTCGATGCGGTATCCCGGGCACATGCGCCTGATGAACTTCTTCTTCCACGAACTGCTGATGCGCGAACGCAGAGATCTGGCAGGCGAAATCCTCACCAACGCCAAACCGCCGGTGAACACCGACGTGGTCTACATTCACGTTTCGTCGGAAGGCACCCTGGACGGACGCCTCGCGCGTCGCGAATTCGTGCGCGCGTATCGGCCCATTACGGTGGCCGGCGCCGAGCAGACGGCCATCGCGTGGACCACGTCGGCGTCGGTGGTGTCGGTCATCCAACTGGTGCGCGACGGCGCGTTGCCGCAGAAGGGATTTCTGAAGCAGGAAGAGATTCCGCTCGAGCGCTTCCTCGGCACCCGCACCGGACGCCTGTTCGCCGCGTGACTCGACGGGATCGATCCGCTAACGTGCGTCCGCCACCGAATATCAGAGGCCTCTGCGCACATGTCGGCGAATCCTGAATCGATGACCGCCTCCCCAACGTCCGAATCCGTTCGCGTTGCGGTGCTCGGCGCCGGCATGTCCGGCATCTGCATGGGCATTCAGCTTCGCAAGCAGGGCATCGACGACTTCGTCATTCTCGAAAAGGCCGATAGCGTCGGCGGAACCTGGCGCGAGAACACCTATCCGGGCGTCGCGTGCGACGTGCCCTCGCACGTCTATTCATTCTCGTTCGAACTGAACCCGAACTGGAGTCACTCGTATTCGAGCGGACGCGAGATCTGGGACTACTGCGAGCGCTGCGTAGACAAGTACCACCTTCGCGACAAGATCCGCTTCCGTACACGCGTGACCAGCGTGAGGTTCGACGGCAATCGTTGGCACGTCGAAACCGAGGGCGGTCGTCAGATCACGGCGGATGTCGTCGTCAGCGGGCTCGGCGGATTGCACCTGCCGAATCGCGCGGCGATCGACGGCATCGAGTCGTTCGGCGGCGCGCGTTTTCATACCGCCCAATGGGATCACAGCGTGAACCTGAAGGGCCGGCGCGTCGCGATCATCGGCACCGGCGCCAGCGCCGCCCAGGTGCTGCCGGAAATCGCCAAAGACGTTGCCGATGTCACCGTGTTCCAGCGTTCCGCGGCATGGGTATTCCCACGCCTCGCGCACGACATTCCGGAGCAGCGGCGCGCGCTGTTCAATCGCATGCCGTGGCTGATGCGGCTGTATCGCTGGTTCATGTGGCTGATGATGGACGTGGCCGGAACCTTGTCGTTACGTCGCAATAGCTGGTTCTCTGACCGCTTGCGCCAGGTCGGTCTGGCGCACCTCGAGGCGTCCGTTGGCGATCCCGAACTGCGCGCGCGCCTGACGCCCGACTACGAGCCCGGCTGCAAGCGCCGCTGCATCTCGGACGACTACCTGTCCTCGTTCAACCGTTCGAACGTGCACCTGGTCACCGATCCGATCGTGAAGATCGAGCCTGACGGCGTGCGCGACGCCAGCGGCAAACTCCATCCGGTTGACGTCATCGTCGAAGCGACCGGGTTCCGGCCATTCGACATCACCGACTACGTCAATATCGTCGGCCGCGACGGCAAGCGATTGCGTGACGTGTGGGGCGACCGGGTGGAGTCGTTCCGTACGGTGATGGTGTCGGGCTTCCCGAACTTCTTCATGCTGCTCGGCCCGAACAGCGCCACCGGCCACACGTCCGCACTCATCATGATCGAGTCGCAGGCGCAGTACGTTCTGCGCAGCCTGGAGCTGATGGACCGACACCGGCTCGCATACATCGATCCCGATCCGGAGGTGGTGCGCCGTTACAACGATCGACTGCAGAAAGACATGCAGAAGATGGTGTTCAGCGGCGGTTGCAACGCCTGGTACACCGACAGCCACGATCGCAACTTCACGTTGTGGCCGTATTCGGCGCTGCGTTTCCTCGCCGAACAATGGAACCTGAAGCGCGACGAGTTTCGCGTGAAATACCTGCCCGCCGAGTGAATTGAAAGGCCGCACGATCGCGTTTCTCGAGAGCCGTCTCGCCGATCACGTCGGCGAACTGATCGTGCGTCGCGGCGGCATACCCGTCAGCGCGCCGGCACTGCGGGAAGAACCCGTCGTCGAGCCCGACGCCATCGAGCGACTGATTCGCGACTGCACCCGCCATCCGCCGAAACTCGTCATCTTCCAGACCGGCGTGGGCACGCGCGCGTTGTTCGCAGCCACCGATGCTTTGGGGCGCTCTGCTGCTCTTGCGCGGCTGCTCGCCGACACGCTGGTTGCGGCGCGCGGGCCCAAACCAACTGCCGTGCTGCGGCAACGCGGCGTGCGCATCGACTTCAGCGCGGTCGATCCGTTCACCACCGCCGAAGTCATCGACGCAATCGCCGGCGTGACGCTCGCCAACGAGACCGTCGTGGTGCAGCGCTACGGGGACGCGAACGAGCCGCTCAATGAGGCGCTGGTCGCCCGCGGTGCGATCGTGGTGGAAGTGCCGACCTACCGTTGGGCGCTGCCCGACGACACGCGGCCGTTGACGGCGTTGCTGGACCGCCTCGACGGTTCCGGGATCGATGCGGTGGTGTTCACCAGCGCATCGCAAGTGCACAACCTGATGACCGTTGCCGGGCTTCAGCACAGGGCGGCCACGCTGCGAACCGCGTTGAACGCGACGCGCGTGGCTTCGATCGGACCGGTATGCAGCGCGGCGCTCGCAGCAGCCGGCATCGACGTGACGCTGGAAGCGAGTCCGCCGAAACTCGGCCCGCTGTTCGAGGCGCTCGAAGCGGCTTTCGACGCGCCTTAGCTGTTACGCCAGCCCGACCAGTGGGGCGAACACCAACACGCTTCCGGCAATTCCCACACCCCACGCCAGCGGCCGGATCCACGGCACGCCGACGAGATACAGCGCCGCGTGAACGACGCGCGCATAGAAGAACAGCTGCGCGCCGAGCACCGTCGCCGGATTGCTGATGTGCGCGACCGCTGCGACCAGCACCAGCGGCGCGAACAGCGCGAGCCCCTCGCGATGGTTGTCGACGATCCGCTTCGTGCGCGCCTGGAACGGTTTAGGTTCTCCCAGGTTGTCGCGCGAACCCGCCATGTCCGGCAGACCCTGTGCGAGAACGCCAGCCAGCGCCTGAATCAGTATCAGCAGAAACAGCAGCGCCACCGAGTACACCAGCATCGTCAGTTCGATCGTCATTCCGTCCCCTCCGGTTTGAAGCTATCGCACAGGTCCGAGCTCGCGCTCGGACACGAACATCAGTTCCACGCTGCCCGGCGCGGCAAAGTTCGCAGCATCCCCTGCCTGCTCCACGGTCATCTCGCGCGAATTCATCCCCCGCAGCGCCGCTGCGAAGTCCGGCCAGTGAATTTCGGTAATGCCATCGTAGGCTGCGCCATCCGCGATCATGTGCGACTGCACGTAAGCCAGAATCTCGGGCGTGCGTAACACGATGGGTCCATGGCGTTCGAGCCAATAGATGCGGAAATCGGCCGGGCTCATTCCATCTTTGCGCCGGAACAGAAACTTGCCTTTGATTCCATCACCTGCCCCACGCCGGTCGAACAGCGAATGCTCCTCGGTCGTAAGCGCCATCGACGGCGCATACTCGCGGTTCACGCGCTCAGCCCAGGCGAGTGCGCCGTCGCGCGCCGCGAACCACGCCTCCAGCGTGCCGGCGAACTTTGGAGTGGCCAGGCGTGCCAATTGCTCCGCCAGCGGTCGCGTTGCGATGCAGCGCTGCGTTCCGTTCGCAACCGTCGGCCGCCACTCGGGCAGCTCGTTGGCGAACAACGCGTGCACGCGAAATAGCGTCACGACGCAAAGCACCGCTGCAGATAGCGATGGAAGTGCCAGAGACCGCCTTCGAGATGACTGAGCGGGCCGCTCGCGTACAACGGGCTGTGGTAGCCGCGCTGCACACCCTCGCACACCGGAATGTCTTCGAGATGGATGTGACGGATCTGTTCCGCATACTGAGCGACGACCTCGGGTTGCGCGGCGAGTTCAGGTTGGGTCAGCAGGTGAATGCGCAGCAGGAAGCGATCGTGCTCGAGCCGGTCGAATTCGTACCACACGGCCCACGGCGTAGCGCTCTCGGTCACCGCGATCAGCGTCAGCGGAAAAATGCACGCCACCACGAACGAGTCGGCACCTTCGACCGGCGGGTTTTCGAGAATGGAGAACGCGCCCGAGTCGTCGGTGGCATAGGTTCCGAATGCGGGATTGAACAACTGCAGCGAGCCGGCGTGCGGCCCGATGTGGTGATACGACTCCATGAAGTTCTCCACCATGATCTTCCAGTTCCATGGCGAATCGAATTCGAGCGTGGCGGCGGTGACGAGTTCGTCGACGCGCGCGTCGCGAATGCGCGCCTGCAGCCCTTCGAGCGACGGCGCGAGCGGCGCAGCGGTGCCGGACAGGTTCACGAATATCCAACCGCCCCACTCTTCGTGCACGACGCGCGGCAGGTTGCATTTCGACGCGTCGAACGACGCCGAACGATCCATCGCCGGCGCGAACAGGAAGCGCCCATCCAGGCCATAGCGCCACAAATGATAGGGACAGCTGAAGTCGTTGCGGTTGCCGCAGCCTTCCACCACCGACATGCCGCGGTGACGGCACACCCTCGACAGTACGTGCAAGCGGCCGGTGCCGTCGCGCGAGACGACGAGCGGTATCCCGAGCGGATCGACGCTGACGTAGTCGCCCGGCCGCGCCGCGCTGCTGCTGCGCGCCACCGGCAACCAACCCGCCTGCAGCACGCACCGCGCTTCCGCATCGAAAACGTCGGCGCCCATGTATGCCTCGCGCGGCAAACCCATCGCCGCATTGCGGTCGTTCACTACGGCTGCGTAAAGCTTTCGGGCCTTCTCGATCACGCCACTACCTCCGTTTCGATGGCGGCATCACGCCCGATTCCATCATGGCGGTCAACTGCCCAACGAGCTGATCCGGTGAGAGACCCGCGGGGTCGTACCACTCCGGCGACCAGTTCAGCGCGCCGAGCAGCAGCATCCGCAGCGCCGAGAGGTCGAACTCCGCCCGAATCAGTCCTTGCTCCTTTGCTTCTTCGAACAGCCTTGCATAGAAGCGCCCATACGCGCGCTGCTTGCGCAGATGCCGGATGCGAAGCGCATCGGGCACCTGATGCAGCATCCGCAGCGTGGCCACGGCGAAGTCAGCCTCCTCCAGCGTGTAGGCCAGATGGCCGCGGAACGCCGCGCCGATCTTCTCCAACGGATTCGCTGAGGCGGGGAGATCGCCGATCGACGCCTCCGCGGCCCGCTGCGCACCGAGCACGCCCTCGTCTAGTACTGCTTCGACGAGTTCATCCTTGTTCGCGTAGTGGTAGTACAGGCTGCCCGCCTGCATGCCGGCGTTCTCGGCGATCTGCCGCAACGACGTCAGCGCGTAACCCGAGCCGCGAAACGCCTGCGCGGCCGCGTGCAGAATCCGCTGCCGCGTCCGGTCCGACTTCGTTCCCGCTTCGGAAGACATTGAGTGGTACCGCTTGCTTTACAGAATATTCTAATGGCCGTTAGAATCAGCGGCAACGCGTGCCCGCGCACTCCCTACAGCATTCGCAAGCCACTTCGATGCAACTCGAGACCCAACGCCAACTGCTCGATCGTGCCGCGACGCACCTGAAGAACGGCACCACCGACCTCGCCGAGCACTGCCTGCGCGTGCCGGCGCAGCACTACCTCAGCGCCGGGCAACTGGCGCGCGAGTTCGACGCGCTGTTCCGCAAACAGCCGCTGCTGGTCGGCCTCACGCCAGACGCACCGGTGCCAGGCAGCTACTTCACGCACCAGGCCGCCGATACTGCATTGCTCGTCGTCCGCGGCGACGACGGCAAACTGCGCGCATTCGTGAACGCATGCCGTCACCGCGGCACGCGCATCGCCGAGGGCCGCGGCACGAAGCGTACGTTCTCGTGTCCGTTCCATGCCTGGAACTACGCGCGCGACGGCAAGCTCATTTCACGTCCGAACAGCTGCGGCGGTTTCGATTCGACCGGCGACGAGTTCAGCGCCCTATTGCAGAAACCGTGCATCGAAGTGGCGAGCATGATCTTCGTCCTCCTCGAAGGCACCGACATCGAAGCGAAGGTGCAAGCCCTCGTTGGCGACCTCGTCGACGAAATCGCGAGCTACGACATCGCCGACAAGGTCTACTTCGACAGCCGCACGTCGGAGCGGCCGTGCAACTACAAGTTCATCATCGACGGTTTCGCCGAGTCGTATCACCTCGGCTCGCTGCACAAGCAGACGATCTCACCCTACTACTACACGAACCCCAGCCTCAGCGACCGGTTCGGTCCGGTGGCGCGCATGATCGGCGTGCGCAGCAGCATCGACAAGGAGTGGGCCAAGGACGAAGCGGACCGGCGCTTCATCCGTCACGGCACGATTCAATACCTGATGCCGCCGAACATCGTGCTGACGCACCAGGTGGACCACGTCCAGCTGTGGCAGATCTATCCTGTTGCAGGCGATCCGGAACGCTGCCGCGCGTCGCTGAGCCTTTACTGGCCCAAGCCGATCGACGACGCGGCACAGAAGAAGTGTCAGTTCAACCTCGACGTGCTGTGGCAGGTGACGAACGACGAGGATTTCCCGCAGAGCATCGCCATCCATCGCAATCTGGCGAGCGGTGCGATTCCTGAACTCGTGTTCGGCCGCAACGAGCCGAGTCTGATCCACTATCACCGGCAGATCGCTGCCGCGATCGACAGCAAGCTGCTGACGGCTATCTAGACGGGCGGGCGACGCTGAGCATCAGGCGTCGCCAATGCCCGCTACCATCGCTTCCGCACGGCGAAACAGCGCAGCGTCGATCTGTTTGCCCGACGCCGCCGCGTTTTCGTCGAGTTGTTCGGGGCGGCTCGCACCGACGATCGCGGATGCCACGTTCGGTTCGCGCAGGATCCAGGCGAGCGCGAATTGCGAAAGCGTGCATCCCGCCTCACGCGCCAGCGGCTTCAACTTCTGCACCGCCTCGAGCACCGGCGCGCGCATGAACGAGCCGATGAACTGTCCCATCGAATCGCTGCCGGCGCGGGAGTCCGCGGGAACCTCGGCTCCGGGCAGATACTTGCCCGACAACACGCCTTGAGCCAACGGCGAAAACACGATCTGCGAAATGCCATTCGATGCGCATAGCGGAAACACCTTCCCTTCCGGTCGGCGCCAAAGCAGAGAGTAATGCGGCTGGCTCGACACGAAGCGCTCGACGTTCGCGATCTTCGCCGCCGCTTCGATCTGCGCGGGCGACCACTCCGAGAATCCGATGTATCGGACTTTCCCGCTCTGCACCGCGCGCGTCAGCGCCTCCATGGTTTCCTGCAACGGAGTATTCGCGTCGTAGCGATGACACTGATACAGATCGATGACGTCGGTGCGCAGCCGTTTCAACGACGCGTCGAGCTGCTTTTCGATCTGGGCGCGCGACAAGCCCTGGTCGGTGGCGCTCATCGGGAAGTAAACCTTCGTCGCGAGCACGTACGAGTCGCGCGGACGGCTCGCAAGCACTTCGCCGAGCAGCGACTCGGCCGCGCCCCGCCCGTAGGCGTTCGCGGTGTCGATGAAGTTGATGCCGAGGTCGAACGCCCGGTTGACGCAGGCGGCCGCGCGTTCGCGATCCACTGCGACCCCGTACGTCAGCCAGGAGCCGAGCGAAATCTCCGACACGCGCAGATCGCTTGCGCCGAGTTTGCGATATTTCATGGAATGTCCTTCTGTTGGGTTCGAATCATGGCACTGCTATGTACCCCGGTATGTATCGTAGGCTACACACCTCGCACAACCGGTCGCTCTCGACCCATCTCAAAAGGAGAATCCAGATGGCCAGCAACTTCGGCGCCGAATCGACGACGGACGACGTTCTCGACGGCGTGAATCTAAAGGGTAAGCGGATCCTGGTGACCGGCGCGTCGGCCGGGCTCGGCATCGAAACCGCGCGTTCGCTCGCCGCACGCGGCGCACTCGTAGTCGGCGCGGCGCGCGATCTCGATAAAGCCAAACACGCCACCGAAGGCGTGCGCGCCGCGGCGGCGAACGGCGGCGGTCTCGAACTGGTGCAACTCGATCTCGCCTCCCTCGCGAGCGTGCGCAAATGCGCCGATGCACTGCTTGCCGCCGGCAAGCCGTTCGATGTCATCATCGCGAACGCCGGCGTCATGGCGTGTCCGAAAGGCAAAACGTCAGATGGCTTCGAAACGCAGTTCGGCACGAATCATCTCGGCCACTTCGTGTTCGTCAACAAACTGGTGCCGCTGCTGAAACCCGGCGCGCGCATCATCAACCTGTCGTCGGCCGGCCACCGCTTTGCCGACGTCGACCTCGACGACCCGAACTTCGATCGCACCGAGTACCACCCATTCGTTTCGTACGGCCGTTCGAAGACCGCAAACATCCTGTTCTCCGTTGGTCTCGACCGTCGCCTGAAGAGCCGCGACATCCGCTCCGCTGCAGTGCACCCCGGCGGCATTCAGACCGAGCTGGGTCGACATCTCACGCCAGAACTCATCGCAATGATCATGCCGGCCGGACCCGCGTCGTTTAAGTTCAAGACGATCCCGCAAGGCTCGGCGACTTCCGTGTGGAGCGCGGTCGTCGCGCCGGCGAGCGCGGTGGGCGGACGCTACTGCGAGGATTGCCACGTCGCGGAAGTCACCAACGACCCGGCTTCGCGACAAGGCGTGCGCAGTTACGCGCTCGATCCGGCGCGCGCGGATGCGTTGTGGGCGAAGAGCGAGCAGATGGTCGGCGAGCGCTTCAGCTTCGGCTGAAGCTCAAGCGATTCCGAGGAAGCGCTTTGCCGCGCCGTTGAACAACGACGCGCTGTCGTCCGGTTCGGCTTCCGTCAGGAACTGGTGCAGCTGCGTTTCCATGATCGCGTACGGATAGTCGGTGCCGCCGAATATCTGCTGCGGCGCGAAGTCGTGCATCAGGTATCGCAGATAGTCCGGCTCATAGACCAGGCTGTCGTAGAAGAAACGTTCGGCGTAGTACCTCGGCGGTTGCGGCATCGCACCGCCGAAACCGTTGGTGACCTTCCATCCCTGCGCGAGGCGATGTGTCAGCGGCACGATCGCGCCGCCGCCGTGACTGAAGCCGATGCGCAACTTGGGATGGCGTTGCGGCACGCCGGCGCGCATCAGCGAGATCGCCGTGAGCGCGGTATCGAGCGGGAACGCCGCGAACGGCACCAGATCGGGGAACGCCTGCAACCGGTCGGCGCCGATCGGGTGCAGCGCGTGCACGAAGATCGCCAGATCGAGGCGCTCCGCTTCCGCAAAGAACTCGTCGAATCGCGCATCGCCGAGTACTACGCCGTTCACGTTGCTGCCGACTTCGATGCCGCAGAACCCGTCGCGCTGCAAACGGCCGAGCTCGGCCGCGGCGACTGCGGGATCCTGCAGCGGTACGATGCCGAGACCTGCGAATCGCGTCGGTGCGGCGCTCACCATCGACGCGACGGTGTGGTTCATCCAGCGCGCCATTTCCAGGCCGTCAGACGGCGTGAACCAGTACGACAGCAGCTCCGGCATCGGCGAGAGCGCCTGCATCGCGACGCGATCGCGGTCCATGTCTTCGATGCGCCTCGCCACGCCCCACGAACGCGCGTCGATCTCACGGAACGGCCTGTCGCCGATCATCACTGTGGCGTCAGTCGCGTTCTTCGCGTGCATGCACGGCCAGCGTGAATTCGTGACCGGCGACGGATTCTCCGGAAAGCGCTCCGGCACGATGTGCGAATGAACGTCGATGAGATCCACGAGCTACGCCTTCGGCACGCGCACGATCAGGCCGTTCAGTTCGTCGCGCACCTTGATCTGGCAACAGAGGCGGCTGAGCTCGGTCGGGTCGTCCGCGAATTCGAGCATGGCGCGCTCCGCCGGCTGGGGCGGCGGGAGACTTGCGTACCAGGCTTCGTCTACATACACGTGACACGTCGCACAGCTCATCACGCCGCCGCACTCGCCGATGATTCCGGGCACGCCGTTGCTGAGCGCGAGCTGCATCAGACTGATGCCGTTGGCGGCGTCCATGCGCCGTTCGGCGCCATCCGGCGCAATGTACGTGATGGTCGGCATCAGAGCATCGTGCTGCCGCCGTTGACGCTGATCACCTGGCCCGTGACGAACGACGCTTCGTCGCTCGCGAGGTACGCCACCATCGAGGCGACCTCTTCCATTTCGCCGGGGCGCCCCATCGGAATGACGTCGGTGAACTTCTGAATCAACGCATTGGCGGTGCCCATCAGTTTCTTCACCGGCGGCGTCGCCACCATACACGGCGCCACGGTATTGACGGTGATGCCGCGCGTCGCGAACTCGCGCGCGAGTCCGGTCGTCAGCCCGTGCACGCCGCCCTTGGCGGCGTTGTACGCGGCGTGATCCCACAAACCGTTGCGCACGGAATCGGCGCCGATGTTGACGATGCGGCCTTTGCCCTGCTCGAGCATCACCGGCAACGCTGCGTGACAGCACCACAACGTGGTCCACAGATTGCGGTTCAACGTCTGGTGCAGCGTTTCGGCGGTGTGTTCGAGGAAGGGCCGGATCACGCCGCCGCCGGCGTTGTTCACCAGCAGGTCGATCGCGCCGAAATGCCGTTTCGTTTTGCCGATCATGTCGCGCACGACCGCCTCAATCGACAGGTCGCCGACGTGACCGATCGTGTCGCCGCCGAGTTCGCGCACCATCGCATCGACGTTGGCCTGCACGACGTCGGCGACCATCAGCTTCATGCCGTCGGCCTGCAGCCGCTTCGCAATGACACCGCCGATACCGCTGCCCGCGCCGGTGACGATACCGATCTTGCCGTGTAAACCGCTCATGTCGTCAGCCGCTCGATGGCGCCTTTCGATGCAAACGCCGGCTCGGGCACGGCACCCCAGTAGTCGATCGATTTCAGACCCGGCGGCAACAGCCGCGGTTCGCGCGGGTCACGCTCCGGGAACTCCTCCATGCCGAAGCTGTATTCGAGCGTCATACCGTCCGGTTCGAGGAAATACAGGAACACCGAACCCGACGGCGGATGCCGGCCGGGACCGAACACGATCGGCACCTGCTTCTTCTTCATCCGCCACATGGCCTGGCCGATGTCGTCCATGTCCGTGACCATGAAGTTCACGTGGTTGAGCCGATTCTCGTTGGAGGCGCCGAGCGCGAACGAGTGGTGCAGCGGGTTCGGGAAGCAGCGCATGAACGTAACGCCGCCCTCGATGCGGTCCGACGCGCGGAAGTTGAGCTGCTCGAGAAAGAACTTCTCCGACGCCGCCTTGTCCGCGGCGAACAGCACCACGTGGCCCAGCCGCGCGATTTTCGCAACCGTCGGCACGAACGGCTGCGCCGCCTTTGCGAACGAATGGAAATATTCGAACGTAGTACCCGTCGTCGGCTCGGTGGCGCGAAACGCATCGCACACGCCGAGCGCCTGGCATTCGGCGGCGGTCACCGGATGCGATTCGATGTCCAGCGACTGCAGATGCGCGCGAATCTTCGCGACGTCGTTCGCCGACTCCATCTCCCAGCCGACGCGCCGCAACCCGACAGCATTCGACTGGTGCAGCACCACGTCGTGGTGGCGTTCGCTGCAGCGGAACAGCTGTTCGCCGTTCAACGCCTGTCCCGCCGGTGTCAGGCCGACGAAGTCGCGATAGAAGTCGGCGGAGCGCTCTACGTCGGAAACGTTCAGCGCTACATAGCCGAGGCGCCGGTATCGAAAATCCTGCGGCATGCTTTCCTCCTAGAGAATGATGCTGACCTTGCCCTGCGCGTTGATGTCGTCGGTGTCGATGAACGACGTCTTGTTGCGGATCCTGATCGCGCCGGCGTCCACACAGAGTTCGTAGCGATGGTGGCCGAGGTACGTCTCGGTGACGCCGCGTTTGCTGCGGTACGTGACGAAATTCGACGTGGCCATGAACGAAGCGTCGGAGCCGCCGAGGATGCGCACGTTCGACACCATGCGGCGGCAGCGCGAGTGCGGAAACTCGACGTGCGCGTTCTTCTTGCCGAGCCGCTTCACGCGCTCGGTCAGCCGGTGATAGTCGTCGGCGACGTAGAACAGCGTGGTGGCCGGGTCGACGTCGTTATCCGATCCGGCAGGCGGCACGAGATAGCGCGCGCCCGGCACGAACAGTGCGAGCCACTCTTCCAATCGCCATTCGTCGAGCAGCGCGGCTTCGAGATACAGAAAGTCTTCGAGTTCGACGCGCGTAACCGACAGCGTCTGCGCTTTCGCGGCCGGGGCGCTCACAGACCCGCTCCCGAAATGCGCCGGTTCCACTCGCGCCAGAACACGCGCATCTGCGCTTCGTCTTCGATGATCGGATTCGGCTCGTTCATGCCTTTCGAAATGTCGTTCCAGCCCGCCATTGCAAGATTGTTGTAGCCGCGCTGGCACAACGCCAGCGCTTCGCAATCGTCGGGCGTCGCGAAACCGCCCGGCCCGAGAAATTCCAGGTAGTTGTACAGGCGTCGTTCGCGCATCTGCGGGTTCTCGTCCTTCGGCGCCAGCGCCCACGCGCTGACGTTCTGCTGACCGGGCGCCACCGGAAAGAACGTCCGCACCGTGACCGCCATGATGTCGTTGATGACGAGGTTCGGAAAAATCAGCATGTTGCGGTTCTGATAAGCGATGCGCTCCGCACGCGCCTTGCCGAACCGCTTCTCGAGTCGCGCGCGTATCTCTGCGGTATCGGCGTCGCCCTTTTCGCCCCACGCCTTCACGGGTTTGGCGACCGGCCTTCCCCACGGCGCGCCGTATTCGATCACCGCGTGACCGTTGCCGAGATCGTTCGGCTTGTTCACCGTGGTCAGGTTCTCGCCGAGCTGACCACCGGACGCCATCACGTAATCGAAGTACGTGGCATGCGTCGGCATGCCGTGATAACCGTCGATGCTGTTCTCGCACAGCAGTTTCCAGTTCGCCGCGAAACCGTATTCTTGAGTACCGCCGACGATCTCCATGCCGACGTCGGACTGGTCCATCACGAGATCGAGGAACTCGGTGGCACCGGCGAGATAGCTGACGAGGTCCAGCGCGTTGCGATCGTAGTTGACGAAGTACAGGCCGCGATAGTGATCGAGCTGTGGCACCTGCACGAGGTTGTGCACGCCGTCGGCGTTCGAGCCCTCTGCGTATCGTTCCGTGCCCGGGCGATTCACCAGCTTGCCCTGCAGATCGAACGCCCACGCGTGATAGAAGCAGCGGAACATCTTGTCGTTGCCCTGCTTCTCGCGGCACACCATCGCGCCGCGGTGCGGGCAGGTATTGAAGAACGCGCGCACGCGGTCGTCTTTGCCGCGCACGAAGATCAGCTCGCGCCCCCCCACCGTGCGCGTCAGGAAATCGCCCTTCGCAACCACTTCGGACTCGTGTCCCACATAGAGCCAGCACGTGTCGAAGATGTAGCGCCGCTCGCGTTCGAGGATGGCCGGGTCGACGAACACGCGACGGTTCACACGGAACAGGCCGCGCGCGCGATCTTCGGAGATATACGGTTCGATGATCGTCTCGGCTTTGACGGCACTCATCTCGATCTCCCCTTTACATACCGTGTGGACGTCTTGTAACATGGCATCGAGCCCGATGTAAAGTTCAATTGATCAGCTGTTTTACAGCGCATTTCAACTCATCTGGTTTCATTGGTCTTTTTACCGACTGTCTACCCTGTATCAAGGAAGTCCATGTCAGCACTGCAACCCCGCATGACTCAGGATCAACGCTCGGCGCTCACGAAGGAGAAGCTGGCGCGCGCCGCATTCGAGGTGATCCGCGACGTCGGCTACGCCGGCTTCCGCACCGCCGCCGTCGCCAAGGCCGCCGGCGTGTCGCAAGGCGGGCAGCTGCATCACTTTCCGACCAAGGACGATCTCGCGCTGGCGGCCGTGGAGTATTGCAACGCACTCGCCACGCGCAAGACCGAGGAAAACCTCGCGCGCTTCTCGATCGACGACGAACCGATCGAGGCGATCATTGCCGACAGCATGGACTACTACTTCTCCGGCTCGTTCGAAGTCGCCATCGACGTCGTGAAGTCCAGCTCGCAGAACGCCGCGCTGCGGCGCGACATCGCCGACTCCAGCCGCGCGTTTCGCGACTTCGCCGAGCGCGGCTGGCTCGCGAAGCTGGTCGAACGCGGCTGGTCCGTTTCGGACGCGCAGGACATCATCGATCTCTCCACCAGCCTCGTGCGCGGCTTCGCGATCCGCAAATGGATTCATCGCGACACCGGTCAGTACAAGCGTCTGCTGGAACGATGGGTCGACGTCGTTTATGCCGGCTTCGCGACGCCGAGCAAGCGTCGCGCCCGGTCCGCTTCCAGATAACAGATCGACAGAGGGGTCAATCCCCGAGGGAGGACACGTGGATTTCGAATTGCCTAGTGAGAACGATCCGCGGCGGCGCGTCGTACGCGCGTGGTGTGAGGCGCACCCGAATCCCACCGGCATGGAGCTGGCAAAGGCCGGCTATGTGGTGCCGCACTGGCCGAAACCGTGGGGACTCGATGCCGAACCGGAACTGCAGCTGATCATCGACGACGAACTGAAGCGCGCCGGCATCTCGCGGCCGAACAATCCCGTGGCGATCAACAACTGCGGCATCTCGCTGGTGCTGCATGGCACGAAGGCGCAGCAGGACCGCTATCTGTGGCCAGCACTTTCCGGCGAGGAGAAGTGGTGCCAGCTGTTCAGCGAGCCCAGTTCCGGCTCCGACCTGGCGAGCCTGCGCACGCAAGCCGTGCTGCACGGCGATCACTACCTGATCAACGGCTCGAAGATCTGGACCTCGCTCGCACACAAGGCGGCGGTCGGCATCATGGTGGCGCGCACCAACCCGGCCGAACGCAAACACAGAGGCTTGTCGACGTTCATCATCGACATGCACGCACCCGGCGTGGAGGTGCGGCCGATCGACGACATGACCGGCTTTCCGAACGAGTACAACCAGTGCTTCTTCACCGACGTGCTCGTGCCGGTGGGCAATCGCGTCGGCGGAGAAGGCGATGGCTGGCGCATCAGCAACGCGCAACTGCAGACCGAACGCGTGGCGCTGGCCAAACCGGGCGCGATCTGGGGGACCGGGCCATCGGCGCGCGAGCTGGTCGCCGGTCTGCACGACGCAGGCGCCCTTGTGGATCCGTTGGTGCGCCAACAGGCGGCGGAGCTTTACATCGAAGGCGAAGTGTTGCGGCTGCTGAAGTACCGCAACCTGAGCGACCGTCTGCAGGGGCGTCCGCTCGGGCCTGAGTCCGCCGTGCAGAAAGCGCTGTCGGCACCGCACGGTCAACGCGTCATGGCCATGGCGCTCGAGTGGATGGGACCGCGCGGCCTGCTGCAACGCGCCGAGCCGTTCGAGAACCAGGCAAAGGAAGACGGCCTCAGCGAAGAACTCGCCGGCTGGAACTGGGGCATCTGGTTCAGCCCGGCGGTTACGCTCGGCATCGGCACCACAGAAGTGATGAAGAACGTCATCGCGGAACGGCTGCTGGAAATGCCGCGCGAAGACGATCCGGACGTACGCAAGCCCTGGAACGAGACGCTGAAGAGGGCCGCATCATGAACTTCGCGTTCAACGAAGATCAGGACCGGCTGCGCGACAGCGCCGTGCGATTCCTGCGCGACCGCATCGATCTCGGTCGCCTCACCGCGCAAGGCAATCGTCCCGACACCGCGTACGACCAGACGCTCTGGAACGAGATCGTCGCGCTCGGCTGGACCGGACTGATCATTCCTGAGGAGTACGGCGGGCTCGGCATGAGTCTCGTCGACTGGGTCGTGATCACGGAGGAACTCGGACGGTCGCTCGCGCCCTGCCCTTACCTCGGCAACTACGCCGGAACGCTCGCACTGCTGCGCGCCGGTTCCGCCGAGCAGAAAGAAGCGCTGCTGCCGCAGATCGTCGCCGGCTCGGTGCAGACCGCGCTGGCGTGGAGCGAAAGCGAACAGGCGGAAGATCCGCTGGCTGTGACCACCGTCTTGCGGAACGGCCGCCTCACCGGCACCAAACGTTATGTCGTGGACGCCGACTCCGCGACACACCTCGTCGTCACGGCGCGCGACCCTGCGGGGTCGTTGGGCTTGTACCTGGTGGAACGCGGCCGCGGCGTTTCGATCGAACCGGCGCCATGGATGGACATCACGCGACGCGTTTCGACCGTGACGTTCGCCGACGCGGCCGCCGAGCCGATGCCGGTTGTGTTCGACGCTGCGTGGTCGTGGATCACCGATCGGATACTGCTCGCGTTGTCGTCGGAAAACGCGGGCGGCGCCGAATCGATCCTGCGGCAGACCGTCGCGTACGCGAACCAGCGCATCCAGTTCGGCAAACCGATCGCCTCGTATCAGGCGATCAAGCACAAATGCGCCGACATGATGATGAAGGTCGAATCGGCCAAGGCGCTCACTTACTACTGCGCATGGGCGTTGGCAGAAGGCGCAGACGAGGGTCCGCTCGCCGCGTCGATGGCGAAGAGCTTCACGTCGGACGCGTACCGGTTCTGCACCAGCGAAGCGATCCAGATTCACGGCGCGATCGGCTTCACGTGGGAAATGACCGTGCATCTGTATTTCAAACGGGCGCGCGCGAATGCGGTGATGTTCGGCAATCCGGCGGCTCATCGCGAGCGGGTGATGCAACTGGTGACCGCCGCATGACGGGGCCGCTCGATGGCATCCGCGTGCTCGATTTCACCGCGATGGTGTCGGGACCGTACTGCACGCGGCTGTTGGCCGACATGGGCGCGACCGTGATCAAGGTGGAAGCCGACGGTGGCGATCTGCTGCGCCACGCGGTGCCCCTCAGCACGGCCGGCAGCCGTTACTTTGCCGCATTCAATGCCGGCAAGCAGAGCATCGTGATCGATCTGAAGTCGCCGCAGGGCGCTGCGATTGCGCGCGACCTCGCAGCGAAGTGCGACGTCGTCGTCGAGAACTTCCGGCCCGGCGTGATGCATAAACTCGGGCTCGGCTACGACGAACTGGCTGCGTCGAATCCGGCGCTGGTGTATTGCTCGATATCCGGGTTCGGGCAGAGCGGCCCGATGAAAGACTGGCCGGCCTACGCGCCGATCGTTCACGCGCTCAGCGGTTTCGACCACGTCTTCACGCAGTGTCAGGAAGACGCCAACGAGCCGCCGATCGCCGGCATCCAGGTCGCGGACGTGCTCACCGGCGCATTCGCGTTCGGCGCGGTGCAATCGGCGTTGATCAAACGCTTCAGAACCGGCCGCGGCGACTACATCGATGCAACGCTGATCGAGTCGGCGATGGCGCTGATCACCGGCGACCTGCAGATGCCGCAGATCGAAACCGACACGCGCATCCAGACGTTCAAGGCGGTGCGCGCGCAGGACGGATTCGTGATGCCGGTGATTCTCACCGAGAAGGCCTTCGAATCGCTGTGTCGCATCGTCGATCCAGGACTGCTCGACGATCCGCGCTTCAATCGCCGCGCGCCTCGCGCGAAGCACATGGCGGAATTCCGCGACGCGATCGAAGCGTGGACGACACAACGCGACGCGCGAACCTGCCAGAGCATTCTGATGGCCGCGGGGGTGCCGTGCGCGAGATACGCAACAGTTGACGACGTTCTCGCCGATCCGCACCTCGACGCGCGCGGCAGCTTCACCACGCTCGACGACGGCGCCGGTGCATTCAGGGTGAACAACGCGCCGTTCCGGTTTCGCGACAGCGATACGGCGATTCGCGGCGGCGCACCGAAACTCGGAGAGCACACCTCGACCTTGCTCGGCGATCTCCTTGGGCTGGACGTGAATCGTCTCGGCTCGCTCATCGCAGAAGGCATCGTCAGCTAGACAGCCTCGAGTATCTATCTACAGCAGAAAGAACCAGGGTATGGTTGAACGTCAAATCTTGGGGGGCACCGATATGCGCCATGAGCCGCTGGTGAAGTCTGTGATGTCACCGTTTCCGCACTCGGTAGCACTGAACGCTCCGCTCCTCGATGCGCGCAGGCTGATGCTAGAGCATCACGTGCGGCATCTACCCGTGACGCAAAATCACGAGCTGAAGGGCATCATCACGGATCGGGACATCAAGCTGTTGTTGGGGCCCGAGATGGACTACCCGGACCCGCGCGAATTGAAAGTCGAAGACGCGTTCGTCGCCGACCCATACGTTGTCGACATCAATGCACCGCTCAGCGACGTCGTTCTGGAGATGGCGAAGCTGCACATCGGTGCAACGCTGGTGACCGGCCACGGTCGACTCGCGGGTATCTTTACCGCAAGCGACGCGTGCCGTGTTCTCGGAGACTGGCTGCGCGAGCGCTTCCCGAGGGGCCATGACGTCGCCTAGGAGCCGGAATCGACTCACAAGTGTTTCTAACGCTCACGCAATTCTGCACCAGACCGAGTGCGAGTTGCGGCCGCGCAGAGGTCTCATTCCGATCAACCGATCGGCTGTACGCGCAAGCCGCTGATCGCTTTCGGCAACTGTGTGGTGATGATCCGCGCGCCGGGCCGCAGCCCTTCTCCGCGCACCAGAATCCGATACTCGCCTGCATCGGTCGCGTGATCGCCGACGCGTTCGATGGTCAGCGCCTGCAACCGGTCGTCGACTACCTGATACACGCGGTCGTTCTCGTAGATCGACTGCACCGGTAACGCGACGACGTCTTGCTCCGCCGGCAGCGTGATCGAGAGTTTCAGCACGCGGCCGATCTCAAGCGCGCCCGTTGCCGGGGCGCCGATGCGAAAGAACGAGTCGACGCCACTGTGACCATCGCGCACGTTACCCGCCAGGCGCGTCAGCACGAACGTGCACGCGCCTTCGTCGTTGCCGGTGCGCGCGGTGACGGCAACGCCATTAGCAAGATGCCTGCGCACCGCTGCCGAATAAACATCCGGCACCGGCGCGCGCACTTCGAGGCCGTCCGCGTCGGCGATCTCGACCAGCGGCTGGCCGAGCGCAGTGTGATTGCCCGGCGAAGCCGCGACGCTTAGCACCGGTCCGCCGAACGGCGCGTGCAGCGTCGCGTGATCGAGATCGAGTTGCGCGCGGCCGAGCGCGGACATCGCCTGTTCGACGCGCGCTTTCTGCTCGGCAATCTGATTCGGGAAGTCCGCCAGCGCGAGCTTGTGCGTCTGGTTCTCGATCGCCGCAGCGCTCGCCTGATCGGTCACTTCGTCGAGCAACGATTGCGCGACCATGCCTTTCTCGAACAGCCCCTGATAGCGGCGCAGCTTCGCCCGTGCCGTGTCGCGCTTCGACTGGAAGTAACCGGTGCTCTCTTTCGTGACGTTCCACTGCGTCTGCACGCGCGTCAGCACGGCGCGTTCGCGGTCGAGTTCCGCCTGCCGCTCGCGCACCGCGAGTTCGAACGCGGCCGGATCGAGCGTTACCAGCACGTCGCCCTTCGCCACCCACTGCCCTTCGCGCACTGCCACCGTTGCGATATCGGCGACCAGATCGGTCTGGATGCGTGCGACGCGCGTGGCCTCCACTTTGCCGAACGCATCGAACATCGGCGATAGCGCCGCCGGTTCCACCGTGAGCACCGACACCGGCCACGCTTTCTCTTTCGGCGCTTCCGGCGCAGCGGATGGACCGGTCGCGAAGATCACGGTGCTGGTCAGCACCGAACCCAGCAGGATCGCCGAACCGACGAACCAGCGACGCTTTTTCGGCTGCGCCGCCAGCCGGTCGCCGGCCTTTGCCAGAACAGTGCGCACGGATGAAACGGAAATCATGACGATGATCCTTCGAGAGCAACCGGAGTTTTCTGGGGGGATGTCGCGTTCTGCACGCGCGTCTTCACGCCTTCGAGCAGCGTGATCAGCGCCGGCACCACGACGAGCACGAGCAGTGTCGACAGGGTCAGACCGAAACCGATGGTGATCGCGATCGGCACGGTATAGAAGTCGAGCGAGCCGCGGCCGATCAGCATCGGCAGCAAGCCGATGCTCGTGGTGGCGGAAGTGAGGAACACCGCGCGGAAGCGCGACGACACCGCGTGTTCGAGCGCAGCGCGCAGCGGTGAGCCGTTTTCGAGTTCGCGCCGCAGGAAGCTGATCAGCACGATCGAGTCGTTCACGACCACGCCCGACAGGCAGAAGAACGCGAGCAGCGACATGGCGCCGATGTCTTCGCCCCAGATCCAGTGGCCGAGAATGGCGCCGGTGAGCCCGAATGGAATTGCCGTCATGATCGCGAGCGGCCACACGTACGACGAGAACGCGCACGCGAGAATCAGATAGATCATTACCAGCGTCAGCACCGCACCGAGCGACATCGTCTCGACGATCACCTGGTCGTCCTCCGACTTGCCGGAAAGACCGAACGTCAGATGATTGGTCGCGAGGATCTCCGGGAGATACCGGCTTTGCACCTCCGAGACGACGTGAAACGCGTTCGTCACTTCCGGATCCACCGTTGCGAACACGCGCACCGCCATCTCGGTGTTGTTGTGGCGGATCACGTCGATGCCGCGGCGGTTGTGCAGTTCGGCGACGTTCGCGAGCGGCACGAACTCTCCAGATGGCGTGCGGATCGGAAAACGCTGCAGGCTCGCGAGGTCGTCGCGCTCGGCGTCCGGCAACATCACGCGCACTTCGAGCTCGGCGTCGTTCTGGTTGAAGATCTGCACGCGCTCGCCGTTGTATGCAGCGCGTAGTTGCGCGCCGAGCGCGTCGGACGTGATGCCGAGCGCACGTCCCGTCGGCGTCAGTTCGAAGATCAGCTGTTCCTTGCCGTACGGCAGATCGTCGGTGACGTTCGAAACGCCGTCGAACGAACGCAGCACTTCGGCGAGCTGTTCTGCGCCCGCCTTTACCGACTCCAGCGTTTCACCGCGCAGCACGAGCGTGACATCCGGGCGTCCCGCATTCGCGCCGCCCTTTACGCCGAGATCGAACTGCTCGACGTACGGCGGCACCTTCACCTGCTCGCGCCAGCGCGCCGCGAACGCCTGCGGACGGACCGTGCGGTTCTCTTCGTATTCGTATTGGCCGACCACCGACGCGTATTGCGTGCCGGACTGACGTTCGTCGTTGAACGTAGCGACGTTGCGCTTCGTCAACCAGCCGAGCAGGTTGACGGAGCCGCTCTCCTCGTTCGTGGCGGCAATCGCGCGTTCGAGTTCGCCGATGAAGGCCGCCTTGTCGGCATCGGTCGCCGCAGCGCTGAACTCGATGTCGGCTTCGAGCGACTCGATTTCGAAACCGGTCACGAAGTTGATGCCGACGTGCTGCGATACGACGAGCGACAACGCACAGACGATGCCGCCAACGGCCGCGCAGAGGGTCGCGCCTGGATTGTCGAGCGCGCGCCGCACGAGACCCATGAAGTACACGTCGCGAAAATGCAGGAAGCGGTTTTCGAGCCAGGCGCGCGCGCGCTCGGCCGGTTTCCAGCGCGCGCGACCGAGCTTCGCCATCGTCTCGAAGCTGCCGCGCAGGTGCGCGGGCAACACCAGGAAACACTCGATCAACGACGCGATCAGCACACAGGCCATCACCACCGGCAGCGTCAGCACCACATCGCCCATCGGTCCGCCGATCAGCACCAGTGGTATGAACGCAGCCAGCGTCGTCAGCGCCGCAGTCAGCACCGGCACGAACATGCGCTTCGCGCCTTCCACCGCCGCATCGAGCGGCGAGTAGCCCGCTTCGAACAGCGCCATGGCGTCTTCGCCGACGATGATCGAATCGTCCACCACGATGCCGATCGCCATGATGAACGCGATCAGCGCGATGATGCTGATGCCGTATCCGAAGATGCCGTAGAGCATTGCAAGGCCGAGCAGGAAGCAGGTCGGCACGCCAACCGTCACCCACAGCGCGACGCGGCCGTTGAGGAACATCAGCATGGTGATCACCACCAGCAGCAGGCCGGACCATGCGTTGTTCGCAACCATCTGCAATTGCGCGCCGAGCAGTTCCCAGATGTCGTTGTAGACGGTCAGTTGCACGCCGGTCGGAAGGTTCGCACGCGTTTCCTCGAGCCAGCGTTTCGCCACGCGATTCGCCTGCAGCGCGTCGGCTTCGGTCGCCCGCATCAACGTCATCTCGATGGCGACGTCGCCGCCGCGGGTCACCATCGGCTGACCGTCGCGCGGCCTGCGCACCACCTCGGCGATGTCGCCGACCCGCAGCAGTGAGTCGCCGTGCTCGATCACCAGCTGTTGAAAGCCGAGCGGATCGCGCTGCTGATCGAGGCTGCGTAACTGCCGCGAGCCCTGACCGCGGCCGATCGTGCCGGCCGGCACGTTCGCGCTGACGCGGCCGACTTCGTGCGCGAGATCGTCAAGCGTCATGTGCAGTTCTTCGAGCCGCTGTCCGCCGACGAGCAGCGCGATCTCTTCGTCGGGCAGCCCTTCGTATTCCACGCCTTCGATGCCGCGCGCGAGCAGGTCTTTCTCCATGCCGCGCACCACCGGAATCAGTTCGTTGACATCGCCAGGACCCGTCACCAGAACCGAAAGCACCGGCTCCAGATCGATGAAGCGACGTACCGTCGGCGGTTCGATGCCGGCCGGCAGGTTGCGCAGGTTCTCGACGCGCTGTTTCACCTGATCGAGCGCAGTGACGAGGTCGGCGTCGTAATCGAACTCCGCCACCACGCGGGAGTATTCGTTGGCTGTATACGACGTGACTTCTTTCAGATTGTTCAGCGTCCGCAGCTGCTGCTCGATCGGCGTGGTGACGAGTTCAGCAACGTCTTCGGCGGCCGCGCCGCGCCATTCCACTTCGACGAACACCACCGGCACGTGCACCGGTGGATCGAGCTGCGAGGGAATGCGGTGAATGGCCCACATGCCGGCGAGGATCATCATGATCATCGCGAGATTCGCGGCCACGCGGTGCTCGGCGAATTGCCGGATCACTGGATTTCCCCACTCAGGCTCAACGGCAAGCGGGGTTACACGATTCGTGCCAGCCAAGACCAGCGATATAACTCTTTGAATACGGTAGGGATTTGCCCCCCCGCGATCAGATTACTACCGGCAGGCTTTGGCGGATCTCGCCAACTGTTGGCGCTCAATCGCTAACGGCTTCGTCATGCCGCGGGGCGCGGCAAACGAGATTCTGCCGGAACATCGAATGAGGATCGGTCCGCAGCGCGCTGCAGGTTGCGCTCAACCTCGCTTCGTCTGCGGCCGATGAAGTCGAACGACGGCGGCATCGCGTTGTCGCGATTGTGGAAGCGCACATGCGGCTCACGTCGAAGCCGATCTGATGCAGCGCCCAGCCGGGCACACCGTTCATCTCGTAGCACCAGCCACCACGTCCGCGAACGACGATGTCGAAGATGCGCTCGGGGTTCTGATCGACCGGAACTCCGCGAATCACATCGAGGTGCTCGTACGCGCGCAGTCGTGGCACAGGCATCTACAGCGCGCCGCTGTCGTATACGACGTCGCCGTCGAACACGGTCCGCAGCACCTGCGTCGCTGCCAGATCTTCGGTCGGGCATTGCAGCGTGTCGCGATCGACGATCAGCAGATCGGCGTGATGACCCGGTGCGAGCGATCCGACGCCGTTCCAACCGAGCGCGCGTGCCGCCTCGCTGGTCCACATTCGCACAGCCTCTTCGCGCGACACCGCATGCGCCGGCGTATCGTTGCGGCGACCGCTGCCCCAGAACTCGTGCGTCTGCGCCAGCGCGATGTGTTCGAAGATGTTCTTCGGGCCCCAGTCGCTGCCAGCCGCAACCGTCAGCCCGGCATCGAGCAGACGCTTCAGCGGAATCAGGTCATTCCATACGTGACGACCGATGCGCCTCTCGAACAGATCGCCCTTGGCGCACGAGAACGACATGCTCGTGGTCACGACGAAGCCGAGCTGCGCGTAACGCCGCGCGTGATCTGCCGTACACAGGTAGTTGTGCTGCAGGATCCACTGCCGGTCGCGAATCGGCGTGCGCGCGGCCAGCGCTTCGGCGTTGGCGAGAAACTCGTCGTGGTCAGCGTAGCCGGCGCCGATGAAGTTCAGGCGCACGTCGTGCGCGGCGCAGTATTCGAGCGCGATGCGCTCGCGGTGTTTCGGCACGAACTCCCGCCCCTGCGTGAGCTCGCCATAAGGACCCGTGTAAGGTGTATTCATGCGGATGAAGCCGGGATTGAACGGGCCGCCGCGCGACAGCGTGACGCCGTTGTGCCGCAACCGGTCGTCGTGCGTCGACTTCATCTCGC
Organism: uncultured Gammaproteobacteria bacterium; assembly: GCA_963780795.1. GTDB lineage: Bacteria > Pseudomonadota > Gammaproteobacteria > Pseudomonadales > Azotimanducaceae > DATJGR01. The sequence continues at coordinate 462,959 of CAWADH010000001.1, forward strand.
GCGCGCGTTCGAGATTCGCGACGAAGCCCTCGTCGGTCAACGGTTTCTGCCAGGGCATCGAATAGTTCTCGGCCTCGAGTGACGTCAGCACGCGCATGTTCAGCTGGTTGCTCTGCCGCAGCGCCTGAAACAGGCCGATCGACGTGGCGTCCATCACGTGGCCTTCGTAGATCGTGGTGACGCCGAGCTTGTGGTAATTCGAAATGCCCTCGAGCGTGGCCGGAACAGCGAACTCGGGACGCAGCAACGGCAACCGGCCGAGCAGCGCGTCCATGTACGGATCGCCGGTGTAGTAGGTGTTGACCGGACCGCTGAGGCGCCCGGTCGGCTCGCCGCGCGCGTCCTTCTCGATCCACACGTTGCTCTGGCGATCGGGCGTGGAGGAATCGATGCCGAGCGCCTTCAACGCCGCGGAGTTGAACACGCAGATGTTCGGCGTGGTCGGCCCCCATGCCTGCAGCCACACCGGATGTCGCGGTGCCGCGCGATCGAGCACGTGCCGGTCGGGCAACACGTGCTCGGCGAGATCGCGCCACGATCGGCGGATGAAGTAATGCGGTTCGCCGATCGGCGTCGCCATGATCCACTCGCCGGCCTTCGTGGCCGCAGCGCGCTGCTGGATTCTCGCGACGATGTCGTCGTGCGACGCGGCATCCCACAACTTCACGAGCGGGTATTCCAGCACCGCGAAGTGGAACAGGTGCGGATGCGTGTCGACGAAACCCGGCAACACGGTGGCGCCCTGCAGATCGACGAAGCGCGCACCGCTGCCCGCGACGGCGCGCATGTCTGCGTCGCTTCCGGTCGCGACCACGCGGCGCTCCTGAACGACGATCGCGGTGGCATCCGATGAGTCTCCGGTCATCGGATGCACACGGCCGCCTCGATAGCAAACGGTCTCACTCATGCGCGCACCTCCGTCGCGAGTATTGCGCGAAGGCGCGTCCGCGGGGAAGCTTGTCCGAACCTTCACGGCGAGTTGTCATGAACGCATCCGAAACACCGGTCCGCTTGACCCAGTTCAGCCACGGCGGCGGCTGCGGCTGCAAAATCGCGCCGGGCGTGTTGCGCGACATGCTGTCGCAGCGCGCGTCGGGCGTCTTGCCGAAGCAGCTGCTGGTGGGCATCGAAACGTCGGACGACGCCGCCGTGTATCGGCTCAACGACGAGCAGGCGATCGTTGCCACCACCGACTTCTTCATGCCGATCGTCGACGACCCGCACGACTTCGGCCGCATCGCCGCAACCAACGCGATCTCCGACGTCTACGCGATGGGCGGCACGCCGTTGTTCGCGCTCGCGCTCGTCGGCATGCCGATCAACCAGCTGCCGATGGAGACCATCCGCGGCATTCTCGCGGGTGGCGAGAGCGTCTGCGCGGCCGCGGGCATTCCGATCGCGGGCGGCCACAGCATCGACTCGGTGGAACCGATCTACGGACTGGTGGTGATCGGTCTGGTGCATCCGGACCACGTCAAACGCAATGCCGGTGCGAAGCCAGGCGACGTGCTGATTCTCGGCAAAGGTCTCGGCGTCGGCATTCAGAGCGCCGCGCTGAAGAAGGGCGAACTCGACGCGGCGGGCTACACCGCCATGATCGCCAGCACCACCAAGCTCAACACGCCCGGCATCAAGCTGTCGCAGGTCGGCGGCGTGCACGCGCTCACCGACGTCACCGGCTTCGGGCTGCTCGGACATCTGCTCGAAGTGTGTCGCGGATCTAACGTCGGCGCTGTGGTGCGATTTGCCGACGTGCCGGTGTTGGCCGGCGTGAACCGTCTGCTCGCGGCCGGATTCAAAACCGGCGCATCGCCGCGCAACTGGGCCGGATACGGCGAGAGCGTCGACCTCGGCGCGCACGGCGACGAAGCCAAAGCCCTTCTCACCGATCCGCAGACCAGCGGCGGGCTGCTCGCGGCGTGCGCGCCCGAGGCGGTGAACGCAGTGCTCGCGATATTCCGCGCCGAGGGTTTTGGAGACGCCGCGGCCATCGGCGAAATCGTCAGCGGACCTGTGCGGGTGACGGTGCGCTGATGGGTTCGCGCGTCTGCAGACGCCGGCGTAAGAACTCCACCAGCAGTTTCACTTTGCGCGGCACCTGCTTGCGCGACGGATATACCGCCGAGATCCGCGGTCTGAAAGTTGCTCGGCGAAGCGGTGTAGTGCGGGAACAGGTCGACCAGCCGTCCCGCTTTCAGATCGTCGCCGATCAGCCAATCCGAAAGCAGCACCACGCCCGCGCCGTCGAGCGCGCACTGTCGCAGCACGATGCCGCTGTTCACCCTGATGTTGCCGGCGATGGTCACTTCGCTGACGCGATCGCGTGCATCGCGAAAACGCCAGGTGGTCGCGAAACCGGGCAACGGAAACGTGAGGCACGGAAAGCGTTCGAGATCGTCAGGTTGGTCAGGCCGTCCGAGGCGTTGCAACAGCGCGTCGCTCGCACACGCAAAGTAGCGGGTGGCGATGAGCGGCTGCGCGATCAGGTTCGAGTCGGGCAGCGGACCATGACGGATGCCCAGATCGAAACGCTCGGCCACGAGATCGACCACCGTATCGGTCAGATGCAGCTCGATCGTCAGCGCCGGATGCAGTCCGGCGAAGTCGCTCAAAAGCGGGCCGATGCACTGCACGCCGAACGAAGTGGATGCGGTGACGCGCAGGTTGCCGCGCGCCACGCCGGTGGTATCGGCAACCGCTTGCTGTGCTCGGCGCAGTCCATCGAGGTGCGGCTCCACACGCGCGAGCAGCAGCGTGGCGGCTTCGGTCGGCGCGACGCGCCGCGTCGTGCGCTGGAACAGCCGCGCGCCGAGTTCCGTCTCGAGCGCGGCGATCGTGCGCGAGATCGACGACGGCGTCGTGTCGCGATCACGCGCGACGGCACTGAGGCTGCCTTTGCGCATCACGTCCACGAAGATGTCGAGTGCGGTCAGGTTCATTTTTGCCCCGTCTTCATTTGTGCCCTGTCTTCATTTGTGCAGTGTGCGCATAGGTGTTTTCGTCGCGCAGGAATTCCGCCGGCAACGATAAGCTTGTACAAAGGTCCGCTCAAAGCACGACGTGAGGCGGATATGGCGACACTGCAGGAAAAAGGCGAGGCGTTCCGCGCGCTGCACCAACAACGCGACGCGTTTGTCCTGGCGAACGCGTGGGATGCAGGATCGACCCGGATACTCACCGCGGCCGGATTCGCGGCGATCGCCACCACCAGCGCGGGGTACGCCTTCTCGCTCGGCAAGCAGGACAACACGGTGGGCCGCGCTGGAATACTGCAGAACGCCTCGGACATCGTCGCTGCCACCGATTTGCCCGTGAGCGCCGACCTCGAGAACGGATTCGGCCACAGCGCCGACGCCGCGGCAGAGACGATTCGTCAGGCGGCGGCACTCGGCCTGGTCGGCGGATCGATCGAAGACTCGACTTACGACGAGACGGAACCGTTGTACGAAATCGGGCATGCCACTGACCGCATTCGCGCCGCAGTCGAGGCAGCACGCGCCCAACCGTTTCCGTTCGTGCTCACGGCCCGCGCCGAGAATTTTCTGGTCGGTCGTCCAGACCTGGCCGACACGATCGAACGGTTGCAGGCCTATCAGGACGCAGGCGCCGATGTGTTGTACGCACCGGGTCTCACGCGCGAAGACGACATTCGCATGCTGGTGCGGTCGGTCGACCGGCCGGTCAACGTGGTGATGGGGTTGATGAATTCGCCATTCGACGTCGCGACGCTGTCGAAGCTCGGCGTGAAGCGGATCAGCGTCGGCAGCGCATTGGCGAGACTGGCGTACGGCGCGCTACAGGATGCGGCGCGCGAGATGACGGAACGCGGCACCTTCCGCTATGCGGATCGAGCGGCGCCGTATGCGGCATTGAGCGCGCTGTTCGCACGAACCTGAGACCGCAATGAGTCAACGGACGGTGCCAGGCACTGTCCCTTGACTGAGGCAGGAAACAAGTCACCGACGGTGCCAGGCACCGTCGGTGACTTGCTCGACCTGAACGCGATCAGGCAGTGCGACGTCGCCGCATCAGACCGAGAGCCGCGAGGCCGGCGCCGAACAATCCCAGCGTACCCGGCTCCGGCACCGGCCGTACCGATACGTTGTCGAGCACGAAGAACGACGGTGCGTCGCCGTGAACGAACGACAGCAGCGTGCATCCCGACGACGCCACGAAGCTGAGGCTGTAGTGCAGGAAGTCCTGCGCCGGCGCATCGACGAGGTTCAACAGCGTGACGCCATCAGCCGTCACCCGCAGCGAGTTCGGCGCCGGCATACCCAGATACGAGCCGATCGCAAGATAGAAATCGACGGCGTTGGTCTGCCCCGCAACTGTGTCGACGTACTGGGAGATGGTGCCGCCGCCATTGGCGGTTCCGAGGTACGCCGCATTGAGGCCGGCGAACGGACCCGGATCGACGTCGTATCCGTAACAGCCGCCGGTCGCGGTCGAGAACTTGTTGCCGACGCCGGAACACGTGAGCCCGCTGGTGGTCCAGCCCGAGAACGATCCAGACTCGAAATCACCGTTGACGATCGGCGCTGCGTTCGCGGCTCCACTCGTCGCGAACAGCCCCACTGCTAACAACGAGAGCCATTTCTGCTTTGATTTCACTTGCAACGAACCTCCAGTACAACGGCGAAATACGCCGCGTTGGAGGGAGTCAGCGAGTCGCGTTCCAACTCGAAAAGCTTGAACTATTTCATCAGCTTGCGAATTGTAATTAAAGTATTAGGTCTCGAGCCGTCAAAGATCCCGACAGCGGTTGTAAAGCAGCCGCAAAACGCCGCTAACAGCAGCGTTGCACACCGCTCCACTTCTCGCGCTGGCGCTGCAGATAAAAGGCGCGCCGGTCGAGCATGGGTTCGTGCCCATGACACCGCGCGTGATGCGCGCAGTAGCGATCGTACGCGTCGTCGCCGGCAAGGGTGCGCAGCACCCGCCACAGTTGAACCAGCCGCTGCGTCACGTCCGCACCACAGCGGAGTCGTTGGCGATCGGCACGTACACCGCTTCGGTGGACGGCAGGACGGCCCTACCGTTTGCGACGCGCCAGCAGGTGCGCAGCGCATCGGCGATGATCAGCCACAGCACGGCGGCGAAGAACACCGTCAGCACCGCATCGAGCTGTTGATTGAAGATCAGCTGCGGCGCCACGGCCGCCTGTTTTGCCGGCAGCAGACCCGCGGCCAGTTTGGCCGCCAGGTCGTTCGCGCCGGCGATGAAGCCGATGCGCGGCTCTATGGCAAAGATCTTCTGCCACGCGGCAGTGGTGGTGATGATGGCGAGCCACGCAAGCGGAGCGCCGGTCACCCACGCATACCGCAACTTGCCCTGCTTCACGATGATTGCGGTCGCCACCGACAGCGCGATCGCCGCGAGCATCTGATTGGCGATGCCGAACAACGGCCACAGGATGTTCACGCCGCCATTCGGATCGATGACGCCGATGTACAGGAAGTAACCCCAGCCGCCGACCACGATCGCGCTCGAGATCAGCACCGATGGATACCACGACGTCTGTCCCATCGGTTGCCATACGTGGCCGAGAAAGTCCTGCACCATGAATCGACCCACGCGCGTTCCGGCGTCGAGCGTCGTCAGAATGAACACCGCTTCGAACATGATCGCGAAGTGATACCAGACGGCGAGGAAGCGATCGCCGAACGCCGACGAGAAGATCGTCGCCATGCCCACGGCCAGCGATGGCGCGCCACCGGTGCGCGCGAACAGACTCAGCTCACCCATCTCGCTCGCGAGCGCGTGCATCTGGTCCGCCGTGACCGGGAATCCCCAGGACGAGATCGTCTGCACCGCCGCCTCTGGCGTCGTTCCGACCAGACCGCCGGGACTGTTGATTGCGAAATACACGCCGGGTTCGAGCAAGGTCGCGGCGATCAGTGCGATCACCGCGACGAACGATTCCAGCATCATGCTGCCGTAGCCGATCGGCCGGACGTCGAGTTCGTTCCCGATGAGCTTCGGCGTGGTGCCGCTCGACACGAGCGCGTGAAAACCCGAAATCGCGCCGCAAGCGATCGTGATGAAGACGAACGGGAAGATCTTGCCGCCGAACACGGGACCGGTGCCGTCGATGAACTGCGTGACGGCCGGCATCCTGATCTGCGGGTGCATCCACACCACCGCCACCGCCAACAGAATCACCGTGCCGATCTTCAGGAACGTCGACAGGTAGTCGCGCGGCGCCAGCAGCAGCCACACCGGCACGATCGCGGCGATGAAGCCGTAACCCATCACGAACCACGAGAGTTGCAGCGAGTCGAGGTCGAACAGTTTGGCTAGAGCGGGCTGTTCGTTCAGCCAGCCACCGCCGACCACCGCGAACATCAGCAGGCTGAAACCGAGCACCGATGCTTCGATCACGCGTCCGGGGCGGATGCTGCGCAGATAGAGGCCGATCAGGATGGCAATCGGGATGGTCGCGAACACCGTGGCCGTTGCCCATGGGCTGTGCTGCATCGCGTTCACGATCACGAGACCGAGCACCGCAATCAGTATCACCAGAATCATCAGCGTGCCGATCATCGCGGCGTAACCGCCGACCGGCCCGAGTTCGTCGCGCGCCATCTTGCCGAGGCTGCGTCCGTCGCGCCGGGTCGACAGGAACAGAATCGTCATGTCCTGCACGCAGCCGCCGAGCACGCCGCCGATGAGGATCCACAGCAGTCCCGGCAGGTAGCCGAACTGCGCCGCGAGCGTCGGGCCGATCAGCGGACCAGGCCCCGCGATCGCCGCGAAGTGGTGACCGAATACGATCCAGCGGTTCGTCGGCACGAAATCGCGGCCGTTGTTCAACCGCTCCGCCGGCGTGGCGCGCGTAGCGTCGAGCGTCAGCACGCGCGCCGCAACCCAGGCGCTGTAGAAGCGGTAGCCGAGGGCGTATACGCACACCGCCGCCACGATGATCCACATCGCGTTGATCGTCTCGCCGCGATGCAGCGCGATACCGCCGAGCGCATAGGCACCGATGAGCGCAACGCCGAACCACAACAGCTTCTTCATGGCGCGGGCGCCGCCTGCGAAGCCGCTGGCGCCTGAGGCGGCGGCGCGGCCGGTTCGAGCCCTTTCGAATACAGCACGCGGCCGTCCGGTGTGACGAGTATCGCGTCCACGTCGTCGAGCTTTTCGTAGATCTTCATCGCTTCCTCTGCCCCCAGGACGAAGGCGGTCTTCGACAATCCGTCGGTGCGTGTGGCGGTCGACGCCAGAATGGTCGCGCTGCGTACCTTGCTCGCCGATTTGCCGGTGCGCGGATCGATGATGTGGTGGTAACGCACGCCGTCTTCGTCGAAGTAGCGCTCGTAGTCGCCCGACGTCGACATCGCCGTGTCCACCAGCGGAATCTTCGCGATCACCTTCGACTTGTCGTCCGGATGCCGGATGCCGACGATCCACGGTTTGCCGAAACGATCGCCGATGATGCGGCTGTCGCCGCCGGCGGTGACCAACGCGTGCGAAATGCCGCGCTGCTGCAGAATCGCGATGCCGCGATCCACCGCATACCCCTTACCGATGCCGCCGAGATCGATCCGCACGCCCGGTTGCGTGAAGAACACCGTGCGCGCTTTCGCATCGAGCACCACGTGGTGGTAATTCACCGCCGGCAGCGCCGATTCGATCTCCGCTTCGGTCGGTTTCTTGTGCGCGCGGAAGTCGTACATGAAGCCGACGCTGGCGTAGGTGATGTCGAATGCGCCTTCGGTGATGCGTGAGAACTCGAGCGCGGTGGTCAGCAGATCGAACAGCTCCTGGCTGATCTGCATCGGCGCTTTCGCCGCATTGGCGTTCACGCGTGAGACTTCGCTCTCCGGCTTGTAGGTGCTCATGTTGTTGTCGATGTTCACCATCTCGGCCATGACGGCATCGATGGCGGCATTCGCCTGCGTCGCGTCGTCGGCCCACAACTCGACGACGATGCGCGTGCCCATGATGCCGTCGTCCACGCGGTCGAACCATTCGGCTTGTGCCGACACCGCGAGCACCGCAACAAGCAGACCTGTGAGCCACGCAAGCGCTTCACGTCGCACGTTCAATATCCACTCCGCTGATCGGTTTAGATGCCGGCGTACCAAGCGTAGCCACGGTCTTCCCAGTACCCGCCATTGCCGCCGTGAATGCCTGCGTAACTGTCCACCAGTTCGATTCGCATGATGTACTTGGCCATCTTGTAGCCGAGCTGGCGTTCGATGCGCACGCGTATCGGCGCGCCGTTGCCGATCGGCAGCGCCGTACCGTTGAGTTCGTATGCGAGGATCGTTTGCGGATGATGAGCGTCGACCATGTCGACACTCTCGTAGTACGGCTGCGTGCCGTTCGGCTGCATCGGGTCGGCACAATGAAAAACCACGTAGCGCGCTGACGGTTGCGGTTGGACGCGCGCGAGTATCTCGTGCAACGGCACGCCGGTCCACTTGGCGATCGCGCTCCAGCCCTCGACGCAGTCGTGGCGGGTTATCTGCGTGCGACTCGGCATCGTCTTCAGCTCGTCGAGCGAGAACTGGGCGGGTTGTGCAACCAGACCATCCACCTGCAGGCGCCAGTCGGCGAAGCCGTTTGCCGCGAGCGCGTCGTACGCGGCGCTGCGCGGACGCGACGTACCGTTGCTGCGGAACGGTCCGGTGACGTCAGCCTCGGTGAATTCCTGCGCGAGCGCCTGGTCGCCGACCACCAGCCGTTGCGTCGCGCGCGTCAACGTTTCGCCGCTGCGCAGCAACCCGGCGAACCACGATGTGGAACCGAGCCTGTCGCACCCGGCCACTACCGCGGCGGATACGCCGGCCAGTGCGAGGCGCAGGAAGCCGCGGCGGCCGTTCGAGCCTTTGCTGCGGTCACTCATCGAGAGGTTCCGCCACGATGCGGTAACGTCCGCTCAACATCGAGCGCAGGTTGTTCCAGAGACCGGTGGTGATCACGAGGAACACGTGTAGCGCCGTGAACGCGACGAGCACGACCGCCGCCGCAAAATGCAGCGTGCGCGCCGACTGGCGTCCGCCGAACAGGTCCACCCATCCGGGCAGCAGCGCGTTCAGCGACGGAGACATCGCAAATCCCATCAGGATCACCAGCGGCAACCACACGAAGATCACGCTCAGATACGTCAGCTTCTGCAGCACGTTGTAGCGCTTCGCGGCTTCACCGCGCGGGTGGCGGAAGCGCGCGTGATCCTTGATCGACTGCCAGATCGAGCCGAGGTCGGTGCGCGTCGGCGCCAGATCGCGAGAGAGATGTCTGCTCGCGATCGACCACGCCACGTAGGCAAGGCCGTTCACGATGAACACCCACATGAAGAAGAAGTGCCAGCGGCGTGCGACGGCCAGCGAGTAGTTGCTCGGAATCGTCAGCCAGTGCGGGAACGCGTACGTCGCGGCAATGCCCTGCTCGTTCGGCGCCACGCCGAAGAGCCCGGTGGTGTCGAACGAGCGGCCGAAAATCGTCGTGATGCCGCGCAACTCGCCTACCCTGTCGCGATACGCCTCCACGCTGAATACTTCCGCTGCATCGCCGTACGACTGCTTGCCCCAATTGAGCGTCGGGTGCGCGTTGAAGATCATCAAACCGCTCATCAGCATCACCACGAACGCGATGACGTTGATCCAGTGCATGATCCGCACGGGCAGTCTATGTCGGTAGTACAGCGCCATTTAGAAGTGATCGGGACAGTGCGGCGCATATCGCGTCGCGAAGATGCGCGTCGCCCGCTCTACCGCCGCATCGTCGCCGTCGAGCATGCCCCACTGCGCGAGTTGTCGCGCGGTTCGGTACCCGCTGTACAGACTCGCGAGCGCTTTCACCGACAGTGTAATGTCGACCTTGCCGCGCGATGGCGCCACTGCGGCGCCGTCAGGTGAACACTCGAGCCTGATGCGCCCGCCGTTCCACGGCGCCAGTTCGTCTTTCGCGACGTCGAGCGTGATGGCATCGCTCGTCTGATAGCCGCGCTGCGCCAATGCAACGGACGCGTCGATTACGCGCAGCCAGAAGCCGTCGCGCGGTTGCGCGTTCAGCAGCCGCGGTTCCACGAACAGTTCCGGCGCCGGATCGTCTGCCGGCCCGCGAATCCACGTGACGCGACCCACGAGGTCGTGGCGCGCGAGCCATGACCACAAACTGCGATACGCATCGGCGTTCAGCCACACCAGATCCTTCACGACGAGTTCCTGTGCGCGGGTGGGGTGCGCGACCTTTTCGTTGCGCACGTGATAAACGACATAGCCCGTTGCCGCACCGTCGGCCGCATACGCCACCGCGACGTGTGTGGGTCCGGTCAGCGGCGTGCTCGACAGAACGCTGTTCATCCACATCGGCTTCGCGCGATGCAGGTAGCACGTGCGCTGCGCCACGAAGTCGATATAGAGCTTCTTCAGCACCTCGAAGCCGTCTTCGACGCCGACCCGCTCGACGCGCGCGGAACCGCCGTCGCCGTTCGCGAATGCCACGTCCACCGTGTCGATCCGATAGGTGACCATCGAACTCGACAACGCGTAGCCGTAGCGCTGATAGATGGCCGCCTGCGACGCCCACAGCGCCGCCACCGCCTGACCGCGCTCACGCATGTCGGCGAACGAGCGCGTGGTGATCGCACGCACGATTCCCTGGCGCCTGTATTCCGGCAGCGTTCCGACGGCCGTGACACCGCCCATCGCTACGGCGCGTCCGTTCGCACGCATCGTGTACGGCACGCACGAATAGCTGGCCGCCATCCGCGCGCCGTCGAATGCGCACAGCGTCCACTCCGGACGGTTGTTCTGCGATACCACGTTGTCCGGACCGTCACCGAACGCACCGGCGTACACGTACGCGCCGATCAGACCGAACTGATCCATCTCTTCCGCGCGCGCGGCACGCACCTCGATCGTCATGTTGGCGCCTTCATTTCACCGTCGGTCGCGGGATGTCGTTCACTCGAGCCGGCACATCATAACCGCGCTGCACCGCCGGGCGGTCGGCAATGGCGAGATACCAGCGCAGCACGTTCGGGAACGCGGCGAGGTCGATCTGCTGCCACTCGTAACGCGAAATCCACGGCCATGTCGCGATGTCGGCAATCGAATACTCGTCCGCGAGATACTCGTGATCGGCGAGCCGCGTGTTCAGCACGCCGTAGAGACGCGCCGCCTCGAGTTTGAATCGTTCTTCCGCATACGGTGCTTTGCCGGGATTGAAACGCAGGAAGTGGTGCGCCTGGCCCAGCATCGGACCGACGCCGCCCATCTGCAGCATGAGCCACTGCACCGTGTCCCAGCGATCGCGCCCCATCAGGTTTCCGTATTTCTCCGCGAGATACAGCAGGATCGCGCCTGACTCCATCATCGCGCGATTGTTTTCGCGATCGACGATGGCGGGGATCTTGTTGTTGGGACTGATCGCGAGAAATCCGGGATCGAACTGCTGATTCTTGCCGATGTCGATGGCGTGGACGGTGTAAGCGACGCCGAGTTCCTCGAGCGCAATCGAGATCTTGCGGCCGTTCGGGGTAGACCAGGTGTAAAGATCGATCATCCGGTTCCCTCCTTCATTTCTCTCCACGCACGTCGCGTACGATCGCATCCCATTCCCTGACGCGCTCGTCGTCTTCGCCGACCATCTCAACGAGCCTGGCGCGCACCGAACCGGTATCGAGACCTTGTGGAGAATGCCGCAACACCGCCTCCACGTCCGCGAGATCCTTGCGCCGGAAGAACATCATCTTGAGCGTGACGAGGTCTTGCGGGCTCAGGATGTCGATTGGGCGCCCGAGCAGCGGAACCTGGCGAGTGCGGCTCGCCATTTCGGCATAGAACGGAATTGCCGGCACGAATACGTCGACACGGACGCCGTCGATTCGTCCGCGGAACTGACCGTCCTGCTGCGCGCTTTGCGCAACCGTTTCAGGAGTGTCCGCCGAGAATCCAGCCTCTGCGAGCAACGCGAGCAACTGCGGGAGCTTGTCTTGCGGTGAGACGAAGACGTTGATGTCGACGTCGACGGTCGCACGCGGCGTTGCGTAGTAGGCGAGCGCCAGCGCACCCCCGATCGCGTAGGGCATTGCTTCGTGTGCAAGCGCATCGCCGAGTCGACGTGCGATGTCGACTGCGGTCGGCGATTCAGCCACGGCGGCGCGCCAGTCGACGCAACAGCCGAGCTGACGATGCGGGAAGCGGCTCCTGTGCATCATTGGCTGTCGCCTGGGACGACATGATCTGTGCGGCCGCCCGGCAGGCAAGTTCGAGCGCACGTGCATGCGCTTCCGGCGAAGCCAGCACTGCGTCTGATTTCTCAAGTACTGGAAAGCGCGTTCGCTCGCGGTTCATTTCAATGTCGGTTTCGGGCAGCAATCGGTGCAGCTGATACCAATGCTATGGTACGACCAGAACGGCCGCCAATCATTGGGACACCTCATGATCTACGACTTCGCGGTGGGGCGCACCAACCCCGCCACTTTTCCGCTCGAAGCCTTTCAACGCGCCGCGGCGCGCGCCATCGCGCGCGACTATCCGCACTACACCAACTATCCGGGCGAACTCGGCCACGAAGGCTTGCGCAATCTGATGGCGAAGCGCGAATCGGAACGCGAGGGCGTAACGGTGGCGCCGGAGCGGATTTCGTTGACCAACGGTTCGATGCAGGCCGTAACGCTGGTGGCGGAAGCGTTGATCAAACACCAGGACGACATCGTCATCACCGAGGAGTTCACCTATCCCGGAACGATCTCGACCTATCGCGACCTGGGCATCCGGATGGTCGGACTGCCGGTCGACGCCGACGGCATGCGGCCCGACGCATTGCAACGCGCGCTGGAAGATCTCGCCGGCAAAGGGACACCGCCGCGCTTCATCTACACGGAGGCGACCTACCAGAACCCTACCGGGACGACCATTCCGCGCGCGCGCCGCCTCGAGATACTTGCGCTCGCGAAACGGTTCAACGTGATCCTCGTCGAAGACAACTGCTACGGCGATGTGAACTACGAGCGCTCGAAGCCGCCTGCGTTCTATGCCCTCGACGACTACGAGCAGCAGATCTACATCTGCTCGCTGTCGAAGATCCTCGCACCGGGCGTGCGGCTCGGGTACTTCATGGCGCCGCCGAAACTGTTCCGCCGCGTGCTGAACCGCCGCCACGATGCCGGCAGCAACACGCTCGCGGCGTCGATCGTGGCCGAGTATCTGAGCAGCGGCATATGGGCCCACTGCGAAGAACAGAACGCGACGTTCAAGCACAAGCGTGATCTGCTGTGCGGGACGCTGTCGAAGCATGTCGCGGACAGCTGCCGCTGGTCCGAACCCGACGGCGGCCTGTTCCTGTGGCTGCGGTTACCCGACGACGTCGATCGCGACAAGCTGCAGTCGTTGGCGGATCAGCGCGGCTTCCGCTATGCGCGCGGCCGCGCGTTCCAGGTGGACAACGAAGACGTGCCGTTCCTGCGACTCGCGTTCGGGCACGTGCCGGACGAGATGATCGTCGAGGGCATTCCAGTTCTCGCGGAGTGCATTCGCGAAGCGCGAACGTCGAACGAACCCGGGCGCCCCGCCTCGCTGTTCCGCTGACATGCGAGGGTAACTCTGCGCAAACAAGTCATCGCCGGTGCCTGGCACCGGCGATGACTTATCTCCAGTCAAAGGATGGTGCCAGGCACCGTCTGTTGACCTACTTCGCTGATACCGCGCGTTACGCGCCGCGCATCAGGTCGAGAATCACGTCGAAGTCGTCGGGTTGTGCCGTCGAGTCGGCAAGCTTGTTCGGCTGACGCTTGCCGCAGCGCGTGCAGCGATGGACAACCTGCCAGCCTTTTCGCCTGCTGACGAGCTCCACCGGCCGCATCAGACCGAAACACCCGGACAGCCGATCGCCCGGTCGAGCGTCATCGACGTGCACCGACCACAAACAGAATGGGCAGTGATTCCGATAGCTACCGTTGGTGAGCGGTAAGACACGAGCGCCACAGTGAGCGCAGGTGAATCCCGCGTTCTCGTCTGCGCGCGCCACGTTCCCGTCTCCGACCAAGCAAGAAAAGTTGCATTGGCGGGAGTCGGGTTCGGTTTGCTCTTGCCTCCCGATCTACTCGATCGGGCAGGTTCCAGGCTTACGCAGAGAGAGGTTGATTCACCGGTCCTCTTTAGAAGGCCCGATTACTTTCGCTTCCAGCTTCATCGGAGCGTGTTGCATCTCCGAATCCGAACCTCTACCGGCTTTTGATGTTGTACCGGTCACTGTAAAGCGGGATCACCCACGTTCCAGCGATAGACGTCATCCGCGTTCACTGGCATCGGCGTCCTCCCCGCTAGGGAATGCGGCGCGCTGCCGGTTCGAACCGTGCGATACAGATACCCGTACGTGTTTTGAGGCGTGGGAGTATACGACTCGAATTGCGCCGCGCTAAAGCGCTATGTGTGCGTCAGCCGGCGATCGCCGGCGCGGTCAACGAAGCGATGCGCGGCCGCAACAGCGGCAACACCGCAAACAGACCGAGCACGCAACCGACCCAGACGGCAACCGTTACCGACGTCGCCTTTGCCAGCAACCCGGCGATCAGGGCGCCGAGCGGCAACAAGGCCCCGCTCATCACCTCGAGCAGACCGTTGGCGCGCGCCATCACGTCGAGCGGCAGCACCGCCTGTCGATAGCTGTTGGCGAGAATCAGAAACGCCACGATCGCGCCGTCGCTGAACAGCTGACTCGCCGACAGCCAGGCCACCGCGTATTGCGGTGCGATCGACGCAATCGCGACGAACAGGTTTGCGAGCTTGCCGATCAGGAACGTGACGATCATTGCGCGACCGAGACCGAGCCGCTGCGATGCCGTGGACGCGACGAACGCACCCGCCAACGCACCCAGCCCACCCAGGCTGATCACGATGCCCATCGTCGCGACGCTTATCGAAAGCGTCTCCAGTCCGTAGAGCATGTAAAGCGCCATGAAGAAGCCGTTGGCGAAATCGTCGATCGCGAAGGAGCGGAAGGTGGCGCCGACGATCGGATGGCCAAAGCCCGCGCGCGCGCCGATGCGCAGGTCTTCGAGCAGCGATGGTCCCTCCGAAACCGTCGCGACGATCGCCTCCTCCGCGCGGATGCGGGCGAGCATGATCGCGGAAACGACGTACGAAAACGCATCGATCACCATCGTGACCGGCGCGGTCAGCCATTGAATCAGCACGCCAGCGAGTCCCGGGCCGCCTATTTCGGCGACGGAATCCGTCGCCTGCAGTTTCGAATTGCCTTCCACCAGATGCTCGCGACCGATCAGCACCGGCAGGTACGCATTGTCGGCCAACCGGAACAGCGCCGAGAAACCGCCGACCAGCGCCGCAACCGCATACAGCTGCACGATACCGAGATGCGCGGACCACGCCGCGACCGGAATGCTCAGCACCAGCAGCGCGCGCACGACGTCGGACCAGATCATCACCGGCCGTTTCGCGCGCCGGTCGATGAATCCTCCGGCGAACAATCCAACGAGTACGCCGGGAATCACGCTGAGTGCGCTCAACGTAGCGATCTGCACCGGATCGGCGGTGACGAGCAGAATCGCTATCACCGGCAACGCGGTGCGCGTGATGCGGCTGCCGAACGCGCTGACCGATTGCGCCGCCCACAGGTGCAGGAAGTCGCGATGCCGCCCCAGCGGCCCGAGTGAGTCGCGCATCAGGCAGACAGCTGTTGTTTGCGCGCGATGCGGCCGTCCCAGCGCAGCCACTCGATGCGACCGGCAGCGTCGCGCAGGAACTCGACGCGTTCGCCCTTGCGCGGACCGTCGAGCACCGCCGCGGTGTCGACGCCGGTGAACGACAATGTGGCCGGCGGCAACGGAAGCGGTCGCAGATTCGGATCAACGACGAAGCGCGGCGGCGGTGTGCCGACGATGCGCAGTTGCCTGGCGTGCGCGGTCACCCGCAGGTGCTCGAGCGTCGCGTGATACGCGCCCTCGTATTCATGCATGTCCGGCGAGAGTCCTTGCGCTGCGTGCGGCTCGGGTTTGTCGAAGCCGAGGAACAGCCGTTGCGCGCGGTCTGCGATCGTTTGCCGCGTTTCGCGGCCCGCGTCGGCGTTGGTCAGCACCGACACGGCAAAACCCTTCGACGGGACCATTTCGAACGACGACAGTTGGCCATTGGTAGCGCCACCGTGTTTCACCAGCCGTTGTCCACCGCCCGCGTCGTCGAGCATCCACGCGATGCCGATCGATTCGCACATGCTGCCGGCCGCCCGCTGCACCCGCTGCATGAACGCCACGCTGTCGCGGCTCAACACCGATTGCGCGTCGACCACACCGACATGCAGCGCCGCGTAGCGCATCTGGTCGATCACGTTGGAGATCACCCCGCCGCCGCCGGCGCCGCTGCGCCACATGTGCCAGCGCCGCGCGACTTTCGGCCCATCGCGCGTGACGATGTGGCCCGATGCGACGCGATGGGTCATGCACTCTTCCGGAAAGTAGAACGACAGAGTCATGCCGAGCGGCTTGAACACCTGCTCGCGGATGACTTCCTCGAACGGCTTGCCGCGGATCGTCTCGACGATGTGCGCCAGCACGTAGAACGCCGCATTGCTGTACGAGAACACCGTGCCGGCCGGCACGAGCTGCGGCGAGTTCGCCATCTTCGCGACGATCCGCGTGATCGCGTCATCGCCTCGGCCGGTATCGCGAAAGTAGTCGCCAACGTATCCGGTATGGTGCGTCACGAGATCTCGCACCGTCAGCCGCGCGGCATCGGCTTCCGATTGCAGGCGGAAGCGCGGCAGATACACGCGCACTTTCGCGTCGAGATCGACGCGACGTTCCTCCACCAGCTGCATCAGCGCGGTGGCGGTGACGGTCTTCGACGTAGAGCCGATCTGGAACAGCGTTTGCGTCGTTACCGGTAAGGGATTCTCCAGGCTCGTGACGCCCACGCCGCCGGCGTAGATCGCGCCGTCGTGCAGCACGCCGACCGCGGCACCCGGCACCTGCAGCCGCGCGATCTCGTCGCGCGCGAACACGAGCAGGTCGTCGGGCAACGGTCTAACGTCCACGCGCTACTCGAACGCCGAACGCCGGTAGCGCAGCATCCTGCCGGCGCCGACCCCTGTGTGCTGCCCGCGGTCGTACGCCACCTCGCCGTTGACCACCACCAGTTGAATGCCGTCCGGCTCGCGCTTCGGATCGTCGTACGTCGCGGTATCGGTCACGGTCGCCGGGTCGAACAGCACGAGGTCGGCCCAGTAGCCTTCGCGGATGCGCCCGCGCTCGACGAGCCCGAACGTCTCGGCCGATAGCGACGTCATCCGCCGCACTGCTTCCTCGAGCCCGAGCACGCCGCGTTCGCGCACGTAACGCGCCAACACTCGCGGAAAGGTGCCGAACAGACGCGGGTGCGGCCGGCCGCGCAGATCGGGAATGCCGTCCGAGCCCACCATCATGTCGGCGTGACGCAGGTTCGTCTCGATGTCGGCTTCGTCGATGATGAAGTGGATGCAGATGGTCCGGTCGCCGAGCGGCGCGGTCAGGATTTCCTTGACGAGCACCGTGATGTCAATGCCGCGCTCGGCCGCAACGTCGATCAGCATGCGTCCTTCGTATTGGCGAAACGCGGGACAACTCGCGATGCGGATCACCTCGGCGAGCGCGCGATCGATCCGTTCGAGATTGAAGTACTCGATCATGCGACCGCTGCCGGCGGTGTACGGATACACGTCGAGCGTCACCGCCTGGCCCGCGGCCAACGCGGCATCGACGCGCGCGAGCGAGTCCTTCACCTTGCCCCAATTGGGTCTGCCGGCGCTCTTGTGATGCGAGATGTGCAGATGCACGCCGCTCTCGGCGCCGATGCGCAGCGACTCTTCCACTGCGTCGAGCAGACGATCGCCTTCGTTGCGCATGTGGGTGGTGTACAAACCGTCGAACGGCTTCACCGCCTTCGCGAGTTCGATCACTTCCTCGGTGCCGCTCCAGCGCCCGGGACGATAGATGAGTCCGGTCGAAAAACCGCACGCGCCCTGCTCCATCGCGCGTTCCACGTGGCCGCGCATCGTCGCGAGCTCGGCCGCGGTCGGTGCGCGTTGCTCCATGCCCATCGTCATCGTGCGGACGGTGTTGTGGCCGACCAGCATCAGGTTGTTGATGCCGGGTTTGCGCGCGAGCGCCGCCTTGAAGTAACCGCGCAGGTCGGTGAACTCGCCTTCGATGCCGGCCAGAATGCCTCCGCTCGCGGCGACCGCATCGGAATTCGGATCGGCCGGAATCGCGCTGAACCCGCAATTGCCGCTGACCACCGTGGTGACGCCCTGCGCGAGTTTGAATTCCATGCCCGGATAGCGGAAGAACGCGCCGTCGTCGTGCGCGTGCGTGTCGATGAATCCGGGTGCGAGACACGCGCCGTGGCCGTCGATCTCGCGCGTTGCCTCCCCCGCACGACCGACCGCGGTGATGCGCCCGCCGTCTACCTCCACGTCGGCGTCAAACGCCGCGCCGCCGCTGCCGTCGAGTACGCGCACGTTGCGAATCGCGAGGTCGATCATCGTGAACCCTCCGCCATCGTGGCACGCCAGAATTCGATCATGTCGGCGCGAAACGCCTCCGCGTCGTCGCCCTGGCTGCCGATCTTCGCGCCGCGCCGTCCGTATCCCGCTTTGAGCGCGTATACGAACGTGTCGTAGTCGACGGTTTCGGGATCGGCTTGCCCCGACACCGGGTGCACCATTGCGCCATCGTCAGCGATGTAGGTGATCGGCGAATCGGGCGACACCGCCGCGTCGGCCAGCGTCTCGATCGCGGTGCCGCGGTCGAAGCTGTGGCCCGCGCCGTTAAACAGACGCAGCGTAGCGCGGCCGCCGCGCAGGCGGATCGCCTGAATGTGTCCTTGCGCGCACTGCGGCAGACACCAGTCGTCGCGGTCGCCGATGACGGCACGAACGATCGTTGCTCCGACGT
Organism: uncultured Gammaproteobacteria bacterium; assembly: GCA_963780795.1. Taxonomy (GTDB): domain Bacteria; phylum Pseudomonadota; class Gammaproteobacteria; order Pseudomonadales; family Azotimanducaceae; genus DATJGR01. Next base: position 481,866 of record CAWADH010000001.1, read on the forward strand.
CGGGATCCTGGAACTGGTGGCCGCACCACGGGTAGGCCGCGTAGATCGCATGCAACGCCAGCGAATCGCCGAGCACCGGCGCCGAGAAGCGCCTCATCGCGGCCGTCAGCACGGCAGAACCACCGCGGCTGTGGCCTTGCGCGCCGATCCGCTGCGCGTCGATCGCGGGTTCTCGCGACAACGCGCGAACCGTCGCGAGCACGTCGTACGCGCTCGCGGCGAACGAGTACTGCGCCTGGTTCGATACGGTGGAAGTGACGCCGCGCCGGCCGAACGGATCGATCACGCACGCAGCGTACCCAAGTTCGACGAACGTCTGCGCATGGTGCAGATGCGACGGCGCAACGCCGAGGCTGCCCGGTACGACAATGACCACCGGCAACGGCTTCGATATGGCTTGCGGAAGAAAGAGCCTCGCATCGATCGCCATGCGGGGCATGGCGTTCGATGCGTTGATCACCTGGTAGTAGTTGCGCGGGTTCGCGGTGGCGATCGAAAGCGCCCGCCCGGCGTCGCCGTTCGGCAATACCAGTTCACGGGCGGTGAGTACGGACGCTTCGGCCACGACGGATCCTCCAACGAAATCGGCGCCAAGCATGCCACGAAGGGGCTGTTTTGTCGGAACTATGACCTGCGCCTGAGCACGGCGTGCTCTCCGGTCCACTGATCGAGATGTTGTCGGCCTCTCCGTACCGACCGCGACGCGACTCGACATCAGATCGCAGTTGCGATGATTACCCTTTTGCCTCCCCCCTTCGACTGCCCGCCCTCCCGCCTGCCGCTTCCCGCTTTACTTGGAACCCTTCTCTTTACTCCCTCCGATTTCGTCTATGCTCGCCCTTCCCCTGCGACCGCGTTTGTCTCTTTCTTCGCTCACGACAGCCTATAGCACTCCTCTTACATTTGTCATTCGCCCCTACCCTCCTTTCTTGCACCCCCTTTCATCTTCGCCGCCTTCTCCCTTGACCCTTCCCGCAGCACAGTCTTCGATCCACATTCGCCATCTCTCCTCTCCTCTCATCTTCTACCGCTATTTTCGATCGGACCCGGACTCTGATCTGACAGCAACACCGATGCGTACACGCTTATTCGGGCGACTCGCAGCTATCAGCAGGAGCCGAATACGTTTCCACGAGTTGCAGTTCTTTGACCTACCGACAAGCTGACACACAGCGGGCTCTTCTACTACAGGCGACTCACGCACGGCGACTCTACAACTCGAAGGAAGGCATCTACCGCAGATTTCGACTATTCGGCTGCGGCCATACGGGTTCCTCGCCTTCTTTCCGAAGGTCGGTCTGTTCACGGCGAAGCAGTCGGGCTCGCCCACGAATGGTGTGCCGTCAGGCCTTCCGGACCCGACCGACGGTCTCTGCTTTCAAGTTCCGTGGAACGGCGACCCATTCCAGTACTGCTGGGTCAGTGGACGGGCGACACGGCGGCCCGCGCGTGCGCACGGGCCGGTCCGATCGCCGCGACGAGCCTGGAGTATCAGACACGCAGTGAACGCGAGGCATTTGCCGCGTACACCCAGGGCGTGTATTCGTTCAATGAGTATTTCGCGATGACGCTCGGGGTCAGGTGGTCCCGCGATCAACTGGATGCCGAAGAAGATCTCTTCGATTACTCGGAATCGGCGCGCGTTTTCGGTGGCGACCTGCCGGCGGAATTTCTGACTTCCATGAACGTCGCCATCGGCGCGCTCGCGCCGGACGGAACGTGCTCGACTACAACCAGCTGCGCACCGACGGCGTACCGGCGAGTGAATCATTGTGGCGTCAGATGCATCGCAAGGACGACGCAGTCACGTGGCGAGTCAACCTCGACTGGACCCCCAACGACAAGGATCTCATTTACCTGTCCGTGACGACCGGAAACCGTTCCGGCGGATTTGCATTGGGTTTTTTCAGCTATGCCGCACGATCGAGGCCGGAAGACCTGACCGCCTACGAGATCGGCTACAAAGGCGAACTCCTCGACGGCAGCATGCAGATCAACTCCGCGCTCTACTACTACGATTACAAACACGTTCAGATCTTCGCGGCGACACTCAATGCCGCGGGCGACTACTCGTCCGGCGCATTTTCGGTGCCTACCGCGGAAGTCTACGGCTTCGAGAGCGACGTCACCTGGCTGGCGACCCAACAGCTCACATTGGGCGCGACGTTCAGCACGATGCATAGCGAATACACGAGCGACTTTTATGTCATCGATGCAACGGACGCGCGTCGGCCACAGTCGCTGTTCGATCCCGCCAATACGCCGTTCAACGTTAAGGGCAACCCGATGCTTACAGTTCCCGACATGAACTTCGCAGCGTACGCCCAATACGCCTGCCCGATCGGCTCTTTCGGGACGCTGACTTTCCTCGTGGACTATTCGTGGATCGACAAGGTCTACTTCTCGTCGTTCACGCTTCCCACCGACAGGGCACCGGCCTATAGCCGTACGGACCTGCGCGCGACGTGGCTCGGCCCAACAGAACTGGACCGTCGCGGCATACGTGAACAATGTCTTCGACGACATCGGCATCCGGCAGATCGAAGCAGGCGACGAAGGCGCGAACTTCCGTCGCGACGGAGCATTGACCGATCCGCTCGCCTACGGAATCGAAGTGACCTACCAGTTTGGTTCGTTCAAGTGACTCGCCGGCCGGAAATCGAACTACCCGCAGACCTGGCGACGATTACTCGACTCGTCTGGACCGTCAGAACCCCAACAGTCGCGCGAAACGGTCGCGGTGGAACGCCTGGTTGCCGTAGAGCGCTTCCAGCGCCCGCGCGCGCTTCAGATAGAAACCCGCGTCGAACTCGTCGGTCATGCCGATGCCGCCGTGAATCTGGATCAGCTGGTTCGACATCTCGTGCAGAAAGTCGCCGACTTTGCTCTTCGAGAGCGAACACAACTCTGCGGCGTTGTCGGCTTTCGCATCGAGCGCCTGCAGGGCGCCCTCAGCACACGAGCGCGCCAGTTCCATGCTGGTGAACAGCGTGGCCGCGCGATGCCCGAGCGCCTGGAACGAGCCGATCACCTTGCCGAACTGCACGCGCGTCTTGAGGTACGACAGCGTCATGTCGAACGCCTGCGCGGCGGTGCCGAGCATTTCTGCACCCAATCCGGCGCGCGCGCGATCGAGGATGCCGTCGAGCAGCGCGTAACCGTTATCGACGGTTCCGAGCACCGCGGAGGTTTCGACTTCGACGTTCGCGAACTCGACATTCGCGTAGCCGCGGCTGTCGAAGGTGTTGAGGCGCCGGCGCGACAGGCCTTTCACTTTCGCCGGCACGAGGAACAACGTGATCCCCTCAGTGTCGCCGGCTGCACCGCGCGTGCGTGCTGCAACTACGAACGTGGTCGCGGCCATGCCTTCCGGCACGAACGTTTTCGCGCCGCTCAGGCTGAAGCCGCCGGCGGTCTTCTTCGCCTGCAACGCGGTGCGGGTCGGCGCATGGCGCGGGCCTTCGTCGACTGCAAGCGTGACGATCTCGGAGCCGTCGACGATCGCGGGCAGGTAGTGCTTCTTCTGCGCGTCGTTGCCGCCGAGCAGCAGCGCCGACGCGCCGACCAGCGCAGACGCGAACAGCGGCGACGCGACGAGCTGCTTGCCGAGTTCCTCGAGCACGACGCCGAACGTCAGATAGCCGAGATCGGAGCCGCCGTACTGCTCCGGCACCAGAATGCCGGTCCAGCCCATTTCGACCATGGTCGGCCAGATCGTCGGCGCGAATGCCTGTTCGACGCCGCTGTCGCGCATCTCGCGAAACTTGACGACCGGCGACTGTTCACGAACCCAGGCCGATACCTGGTCTTTGAGGAGCGATTGTTCTTCGGTGAGTGCTGCCATGTTGTTTGCTTCAGCCTTTCTGCGTGGTCTCGGGGAGACCGAGGATGTTCTTGGAGATGATGTTGTTCTGCACTTCGAACGAGCCGCCGTAGATCGACATCGCTTTGCCGAAGAGCCACTCGCGTACGGTCGCGACTTCCTGCTTCGTGAAATCGTTGCCTTCCCACGCGAGCCCTTGCGCGCCCATCACTTCGAGCATGAGTTCCGAGCGCGTCTGCGCCACGTGCGTGGCCGAGTTCTTGAGAATCGACGCCGCTGCACTGACGTTGACCTTGCCTTTCGCTTCCGCGGTGATGCGATTGATCGTCAGGTTGTGTGCGCGCGCGTCCATCAGGTGACTCGCGAGGCGCGTGCGCAGATCCGCGTCGGCCAGCGTACCGTCTTCGTTCGTGCCGACATATTGCTTCGCGAGGTCTTCGAGTTTCGCCGGACGTTCACCGCCGGGTCCGCGTCCACCGGTCTGGCTCTGCCGCTCGTGCTGCAGCAGCCGCTTCACCACGTTCCAGCCGTCGTTCAGTTTGCCGAGCAGATCGCTCTTCTCGGCGATCGCGTTGTCGAAATAGGTTTCGCAGAACGGCGACGCGCCGGCGATGAGTTTGATCGGCCGCGTGCGCACGCCGGGCTGATTCATCGGCAGCAACAGGAAGCTGATGCCGTCGTGCTTCTTGAGCTTGGGATCGGTGCGCACGAGCGCGCCGCACCACTGCGAAATGTCGGCGCCCGACGTCCAGATCTTCTGTCCGTTGACGACGAACTGGTCGCCTTTGTCTTCCGCTTTCGTTGTCAGCGATGCCAGGTCGGAACCCGCGTTCGGTTCGGAAAGACCGAGACACCAGCGCACCGCGCCGCTCGCGATGCCCGGCAGGTGACGGCGCTTCTGGTCTTCGGTGCCGTACTCGAGCACGGTCGGCCCGACCATCGTGATGCCCATGCCGGTGAGCATCGGGATCGGGTTGAACGCACCGACGCGCCCCATCTCTTCATTGATGACGCGCGCTTCGGGATGACCCAACCCGCCGCCGCCGTATTCCTTCGGCCACGTCGGTGCACCCCAGCCTTTCTTCGCGAGCCGCTCGCGCCAGACGACGAGGTCGGGGCCGAGACCTTCGGTATCGCCCTCCATGCCGAGACCCTTGTTCTTCAGGCTCGGCGGAAAATTCTCGCTCAGCCAACTGCGCACGTCGGCGCGGAAACCGCTCAGCTGATCAGACTCGGACATCGAGTTTCTCCTTCGAAAACGTTCAAGCGAAAAGTTCGACCAGCCGCGAGACGGCTATGAACTCAAAAAATACGATTTAAAAGACGTTTCAAATTGTAATCGTTGCGGATGCCGCTATAAAACCTATTTCCCGCAGCCGTACGCAACCACTCGGTTTCAGCCCCGGCGGACCGAAAACTCCATGCCTTCGCCGATGGGAACGGTGACCGACTCGAATCCGGAGTCGCGGTTCTGCATGCGCGTGGCCGGTTCGAGCGCGCTCCCGATCAGATCGCAGCCTTTGCCTCCATGCGCTACAAGCCGTACCGCGTGGATGCCACGCGCAACCATTCGCCCACCATCTCGCCGATCATGATGCACGTGAGATTCGTGTTGGCGCGCGGCACGAACGGCATGATCGATGCGTCCGCCACCACGAGCTGCTCCACGCTGTGGCAGCAGCCGTATTCGTCGACCACGGCCATCGGGTCGCTCGCCGGTCCCATCTTCGCGGTGCCGCACGGATGAAAGCCGGAGCCCGAGAACTTGCGGCACAGCGCGGCGATGCTCGCATCGTCGAGCGGCCGCGCCGGATCGGGAAAGCTCACCGACTCGATCATGTCCGCGAGCGGTCCTGCGCGCGTGAATGCGAGCGCATCCTTGAAGCAGCCAACCAGCCGCGCGGTGTCGCGTTCGTCTTCGCAGAAGCGGTTGTCGACGATTGGTGTGTGGTGCGGGTCGGCCGAACGCAATCGCAGTTCGCCGCGGCCGTATTGATATTCGAGTACCGCGGCGATCGCAAACATCGGCGGTCCGCCGCTGCGTCCCACGAAACTGATCTGTTCGATCTGCAGATCGTTGCGCTTTTCGGAACCGTTCGCCGTGTAACGCAGGATCGTCTGGATCAGAGGTGTATCGAAATCGATGATCGCGCCGTCTTTGACGAGGCATGCAATCGACAACGCCGGATGGTCGCTGAGATTCGCGCCGACTCCCGGAACGTCGCGCAACACGTCGATGGACAGCGACTCGAGGTGCGCGCGCGGGCCAATGCCCGAACGCATCAGGATCGACGGCGACAGCAACGCGCCGGCGCTGAGCACGACCAGCTTCGCCGAGATCCCCTCGATCGATCCGTCGGGCCGCTCTACCTCCACTCCGGTGCAGCGGCCGCCTTCGATGATCAGCCTGCGCACGAACGTATTCGCCTGGATCGTAAGGTTCGGCCGCGCGCGCGCCGGTGCCAGGTAACCGATCGCGCACGACACGCGCAGCCGGCCGAGTTTGTTCATCGGTTGCGGGCCGGAGCCGTATGCCCAGGGATCGTTCTGATCGGGACAATCCGGATAACCGAGCGCGCGCGCCGACTCCAGGAACGCGACGTGCTGCGGCAACAGCTCCGAGTCCGGATAGCGGCGGATTGAAATCGGTCCGGCGTCGCCGTGATACGGCGCATCGCCGAAGTCGAGGTCGCGTTCGAGCCGTTTGAACGCCGGCAGAACGCGATCCCACGCCCATGCCGGGTTGCCGAGGCTCGCCCACTCGTCGTAGTCCTCCGGCACGCCGCGCAGTGCGATCGTCGTGTTCACCGCGCTCGATCCGCCGACCACGCGACCGCGCGGAAACGCGACGCTGCGGCCGCGCGTCGGTTCGTAGGTGAGCCCCCAATCGTGATCGCGGTAGGAATTGTTGTGGCTGTTCACGAGGTCGTACGGCGTGCGCGCGATGTCGGGATAGTCCGGACCGGCTTCGATCAATGCCACGGTGCGATTCGGATCTTCCGACGCGCGTGCGGCAATCGCACAACCGGAACTGCCGGCGCCGACGATCAGAACGTCATAGGCGGCCGTCACGCGCGCGCACCGTACGCGATCGTCTCGGTGCCGGTGAACGCGAGTTCGTCGGCTTTGCAGACGAAACGCAGCGCCGGCACCACGATCGTCTCCGCCGCGAGCGACGACGACACGACGTTGTACGGATCGAGCAACGCGTTGCCCCACGCAACCGCGTCGAAACGCCGCAGCCGGGCGGTGAGCCGTTCGATGCGCGTCGCCGAATGGTCCGCTTCGAGTTGCACCAGCCTGATTCCGTTCGGCGTGTGCGCGAGGTTCAGCGTGCCGGTGTACTGCACGTCGTGCACATCCATCGGCTGCGGATCGAGCGCATGAACGTGCAGAATCTCGATGCCACCCAACGTCACGCGCGCATCCACGCCGTCGTAACCATGCCGCAGCGCTACGTCCGCGAGCCGTGCCGGAAAGCCGAAGTAATTGCGCAGAGCTTCACAGGCATCGGCGCTGGAAACGAACGCCGCCAACGTGAACCCTCGGGCGCGCACGCCGCTGCGGCACGCCGCGCGCGCGAACGCGAACCGGAACGCACCCCACGGACTTCTGCCCACCGACCACACCTGCAGCGACAACGCCGCAGGAATGGTCGGATGCAGGCTCGGGGGCAATATCGCCTCACGCGCCGCATTGCGCATCTCGGCGGTCATCTGGAAACAGGCGACGTCGTCGAATTGCGTCGCATCGGGAAGATAGCGGTCGATCGTCGCAGTCGCCTGCAATTGCAACAGCGCATCGACGCTTGCGGTGCCCACCAGCATCAGCGCACCGCTACGCGTGCTTTCGAGAATTCCGGCAATGCGGCCGGCGTATACACCGGCGCGCGCGCCTCCGCTGCGCTGCGGAACTGCGGCATCACTTCGCGCGCGAACAACCGCATGCTGTCGAGCACCTTCTGCTGCGGCACCATCTCCATGGCGTTCAACAGGAAGTTGATGCCGGTGACGCCGATCGACTCCCAGCGCTTGATGGTGCGCACGAGGTGATCCGGATCGCCGACGCCGACGCCTTCAGGCAAGCCCTTCGCCGCACTCGGATCGTCCGCCGGCGGTTTCTTGCCCTTCATCGCTGCACCGACATTGCCAAGCGTCTGGTACGCGCGCGTCGGAAACGCCTCGCGCGTCCAGTAGAGGTGCGCGTTGGCGACGTTGAAGGTATTCACCATCGGTACGCCGACGTTGCGCGCCTCGCGATAGTCCTCGTTACAGTAGAGGAAGTTCATCGTGTGCACCTGATCGTTGACGATCCCGCCAACGGGTTCGCACTGTCTGATGCGGCGGTGATACTCCTTCGTGCGGCGTTCCTGTTCTTCGTAGCCCGCGGCCGATACGCCGAGACAACCGAGGCCGCGATCGGCTGCGTCGAGTTCAGTGCCGGGCGTGGTCACCGTCACCCACATCGGCGGATGCGGCTGCTGATACGGTTTCGGCAACACGTTGCGCGACGGCATCGAGAACGCCTTGCCCTGCCATTCGAATTCGTCTTTCGTCCACATCTGCGGCAGCACGCGCACGAACTCGTCCCACGTCTTCTTCGTGTCGTCTGGGTTCACCGAGAAGCCGCCGAGTTCGGTCCACGTGGACGAACGCGCCGTGCCGAATTCGAGCCGGCCGTTCGAAATGATGTCGAGCGCCGCTGCGCGTTCTGCGACACGGATCGGATGGTTCATCTCCGGCACGCACACCACCGCACCGTGGCCCACGCGGATGCGTTGCGTCTGCGCCGCGACGGCGGTGAGGAACACTTCCGGCGAGGAACAGTGCGAATACTCTTCCAGAAAATGATGCTCGACCGCCCACACGTGATCGAAACCGAGTTCGTCCGCGAGACGGCATTGTTCGAGCGCATTGTGATACACACTCCACTCGGCCGCGGTCGAGAACGGCCGCGGCGTCGACAACTCGAAGAAGATCCCGAACTTCAACTGCGCTCTCCTTACACCATGGTCAACGATGCGCGGCGCGTGCGGCCGGCGTCCTGATCGGCAAAAGCTCTCTCGATCTGCTCGAGCGGATAATCGACAACGACTTCGTCGAGGGGCAGGCGACCCGCATTGCGGCTCAGGAAATCGATGCCGCGCTGCAGGCTGACGGCGTCGTACGACGCCACCGCCTCGATGCGCTGGTTCTGACCCACCAGGCGCCCCGGATCGCATTCGAACGACGTGCCGGTATAAAAGGTGCCCATTTCCAGATAGCGGCCGCCCCAGCCGAGCATCCGCAGACCTTCGTCGATGACCTTCGCGAAGCCGACGACTTCGACCACTACGTCCGCGCCCCATCCATCGGTCAGGTCTTTCACCGCTTCGACGCGCTGGCGCGCGTCGGGCGTGGAGCGGAAATCGATCAGATGGTCCGCGCCCATCCGCCGCGCGAGTTCCAGCCGTTCGTCGATGCCGTCGATCGCGATCACCGTCGATGCGCCGCGCTCCTTCGCGATGGCGCACGCATAGACGCCGAGGCCGCCGCAGCCCTGTATGACGACGCGATCGCCGAGCCCGACTTCCACGCGCTCGAGTCCCATCACCACCTGCGCCAGCGCGCAGTTCGCGCTGACGATCATGGTGTCGGTGACGTTGTCCGGCACTTTGAAGAACGCCTGGCCCGGATGCAGATACAGATAGTCGGCAAACGAACCGCGCGTGTAAGGCCATTCGGTGAGCGCGCCGCGCTGAATCGAGAAACTCTGCCGGCAGGCTTCGCTGACGCCGCGCATGCAACTGCGGCACTGGCCGCACGGGCGGAAGTACTGATACGCGATGCGATCGCCTTCGTGAATCCGTTGGCCGTTCCAGTCCGTGGTCACGCCGTCGCCCAGCGCGTGTACCACGCCGGTCGCTTCATGGCCGAGAATGCGGCCTTGCGGCGTGGCCACCTGGGCAAAGCGTCCATCGCCGCGCCAGATGTGCAGTTCGGAGCCGCAGATGTTCGCGCGCGTCACGCGCAGCGTCAGACCGCCGGCGCGCGCTTCCGGCACAGGCAGTTCACGAATCTCGAACGGCTTTCCCGGCTCGAAGAACAGCGCGGCGCGATTCACCGTAACCATGACTGCGCTCAGCGCGACGGCGGCGAGCCGCCGGTGTGCGCGTACGTCTTGTTCGTGATGAACCAGCGGCCGTCGATGCGCGCCACCGAGAAATAGTCGACGAAGTCGCAACCGAGATAGTCGGTCTCGGCGAGAACCGCCACGCCGGCGTCGCCGGTGATGTCGATCGACCGGACGATGGCCTTGTACTTCGGCCCGGCCATGCCGGGCTGCGCCTGCACCATCGCGAAGAAGTCGCTGATCGGTACGTACGTATCCATCGGCCCGATGTGTCCCATCATCCGCGCGTCGGGATGGAACGCCTGCTTCAGTTTTGCAACGTCGCCGTTCGCGCCGTCGATATAGAGTTGGATGACGGCACGAACGTCGTCGAGGTCCTTCAGGTATTCGGACATGGTGGCTCCTTTCTTTTGGCGATGACCAAGCAATCAGGAACCGGAGGATACTTCGGCGCACGGCCCTCGCGCGATGTGCACCGGTCGCTACTCCAAAAGGCCCTCCGCTTCCTCGCGGCCGCGCCTTCGACGCTCGTCTTCGTCGCGCGCGTCGTCGATCACCTGCTGCACGCCGTCGAGGTCCACCGCCGCCTCGTCGTCGACGAATTTCCCGGTGAGCACCGAATCGACGCGTAGTTCGCCGCGCTCGAACAGCAGCCACAGCTCCTCGCCGAAGCGGGTGTCGCGAAGGTCAGGCGCAAACCGCGCGAGCGTGTCGGTGAGATTGTTCACGTCGCGCAGCAGCATCGCGCGCGCGCCGTTGTTGCCGGCGGCATTCACGGCCTGAGGCAGGTCGATGATCACCGGACCGTCGGCGGCGGCCAGCACGTTGTATTCGGACAGGTCGCCGTGGATCAGTCCGCTGCACAGCATCCGCTGCACCTGCTGCATGAGGCGACCGTGATATCGGCGCGCTTCGTCGGCACCGAACTCGACCTCACCCAGACCGGGCGCCGACCGACCCTCGGCATCGACGACCAGTTCCATCACCAGCACGCCGTCGGTGTAACCGAACGGCTTCGGCACTCGAACGCCGGCCGCCACCAGCCGGTACAGCGCATCGACCTCGGTGTTCTTCCAGGCCGCCTCTTCCTCCTTGCGGCCGAAGCGCGTGCGCTTGCCGATCGCCCGGGTCTGCCGGCTGCCGCGCACCTGTCTGCCTTCCTGATACTGCGCGCGCTGCTGGAAGCTGCGTTGCGCCATGTTCTTGTACACCTTCGCGCAGCGTAGCTCGGACTTTACGCGCACCACGTATACGGCGGCCTCTTTGCCGCTCTTCAACGCGCCAACGACCTCGTCGATTACGCCGTCTTCGATGAGCGACTGCAGCTCCTTCGGAATTTTCATCGCGACAGGGTAAACGAAACCGACCCGGAGATTCCGTTGCACGCACCAGTTGTGGGAGGATCGACCTCCGCGCAGGTGATTCGGGAGAGCACCTTGGCGCACCACTCGAGTCAGGAGCAGGCGGTCCGGTTCTTCACCGGGCGTCCGCACGTCGGCATTCCGCACGGACCGCTGCGCGTGCTCTCTGCCTGGCGCGGCGACGCCATCCGCGCGCGCGGCGACTATCGCTACCACCTGAACCGCGCCGAGTTAGCGGAGATCGACGCCGGTCTCGCCCACGCGATGGCCACGCCGAAACCGACCATCGACCTCACCGCGCGCGATCTGCCGCTGCCGACGCTGTCGAAACACATCGCCCAGTGGCGCGATGAATTGCGCGAGGGTCTCGGCTTCATGGTGATTTCCGGCGTGCCGGTGCAGCGCTGGTCGCAGGAGGAGTCGGAGCGGTTCTTCTGGGCGTTCGGGCAGCACCTCGGCATTCCCGGATTGCAGAATCCGCAAGGCGACCTGCTCGGCCACGTCGTCGACACCGGCGACGCCGCGACCGACCCGCTGGTACGGCTCTATCGAACCGCCAGCAACATCAACTATCACTGCGACGGCGCAGACGTCGTCGGATTACTGTGCCTCAACGCAACGCCAACAGGCGGGCTCAGCCGCATCGCCAGTTCGGTGACGGTATTCAACGAGCTGTGGCGGCAGAGTCCCAAGCTCGCAGCGCGGCTGTTCGAATCGGTGCGGCTCGATCGTCGCAACGAGGAGAAGGCCGGGCAGCCCGCCTACGCGCTGATCCAGCCGTCGTGCTTCGACGGTCACACGCTGCGCACGTTCTATCACGCCGACTACTTTCGCTCCGTCACGCGTCACGTCGGGCCGTTGTCGAAAGACGAACTCGAACTGCTCGACGAGTTTGAAGCCATCGCCGAACGTCCGGACATCCGCCTCGACATGCAGTTCTTGCCCGGCGACATCCAGTTGCTATCGAACCACACGGTGGTGCACGCGCGCACGGCCTACACCGACGGCGACCGCAAACGCCATCTCCTTCGCCTCTGGTTGACCCTGTAACGCAGGCGCGCTGTATCGCCAACGGGGCGGCTATGGCGCTAGACTTCGCGGCAAATTGGATCGCGGGTTTCGCAGATGCCGTTCAATCGCGCACGTAACGCTCTGGGACAGGTGTTCTTTCAGCGCTGCTTTTATCTGTTCTTCGGTGTGCTCGCGCTGATCGTCGTCGCGTTGCTGATGGAACCGACGCCGCGAGGACGACTGCTGCTGAATGCCATCAACCTGCTGATCGACGTCGCCGCCGTGGCCGCGGTAGGACGTTCCACCTGGTCGTTCCTGATCGCCACCGCGCTCGCGGCGCCGGCGATGTACTTCCAGGTTCGGGGCATCGCAGAAAACGACGCTACCCGTCTGGTGATCGCGTGGGCGTTCACCGCGGCATTGTTCGCAGTTACCGTCGCATATCTGCTGCGCTACGTTTTCCGGCGCGACGTCATGACCGCGGACAAGTTGTACGGCGCCGCGGCGGGCTATCTGATGCTCGGCGTGTTGTGGGCCTTGCTGTATGCGATCGCCACCTACTTCCAGCCGGAGTCGTTCTCCATCGGCGGCACCGTTACACCGCCGACGTTCACCGATCTGCTCTATTTCAGCATCACGACCTTAACGAGCACCGGCTTCGGCGACATCGTGCCGCTGCTGCGGCGCGTTCGCGCGCTGTGCGTGCTCGAACAGCTGACGGGGGCGCTGTTCCTCGCGATCCTGATCGCCCGCCTGGCGGGCGTCTATCCGCCGTCGCCGCCACCCGCACCATTCGATCCCACGGCGCCGCCGACGCCGCGCTTCATCCAGCGTTTGCGCGAACGGTCGCGCCCGGGTCCGCGCTAACGGATCCACGCGCCCGGCGCGTTCGTCCGAAAACCGAGCGATCGATACGTCGCGTCGACCAGTGACTGACCGCGGGGATTCAGCAGAATGCCCGCGCCCATCCGATTCATCGAATAGCCGAATGCGAGCGCCTCTGCGGGATCGGCAAAGCCCATGCTGCCGCCGGCACCGGCATGACCGAACGCGCCCGCACCGAGCAGGCACGTCTCCATGTGACCAGCGGAACGATGGCGATTGTCCATGGAGCGCATGAAGCCGAGGCCGAAGCGGGTCGGCATCAGCAGCGTCGCGTCGACCATCGTTGCGACCGAGACCTCGCGCATGCGCACGATGTGATCACTCGACAACAGCCGCACGCCGTTGTGCTCGCCCCCGTTGGCGAGCGGTGCATACATGCCGGCGAGCGCGCGCGCATTCGCGATGCCGCCGCCACCGCCGATTTCGGCGGCATAAGCCGCGGGCGAGTCGGACCGGTGACCGCCCGCGTTCATCAACGACAGAAACTGAATCGAAGTCGGGTCCGAAATCAGCGCCTGAGTGAACGGCATCTGCGGGCCGCTGCCGTCGGGAAACCACGGAATCATCGGCGCCACGCGCGGCAGATGCGCGTCGGGCAACCCGATCCAGAAATCGAGACCGAGCGGTTCCGCCACTTCTTCGCGGAAGAACGTGCCGAGCGACCGACCCGATACGCGGCGTACGAGTTCGCCCACCACCCAGCCGAAGGTGATCATGTGATAGCCGTTGCGCGTGCCCGGCTCCCAGAACGGCTTCTCGGCGGCGAGCCGCTCGACCATGTAGTTCCAGTCGTAGTAGCCGCCCTCTTTGACCGGATCGCGCAGCGCCGGCAGACCGACCGAGTGGTTCAGCATCATCTCGACGGTGGCGTGCTCTTTGCCGTTCGCTGCGAATTCAGGCCAGTACTGCGCGACCGGTGCATGCAGATCCAGCTCGCCGCGATCGATCAGCATGTGCGCACACAGCGCGGTGGCCGCCTTCGTGCACGAGAACACGAGCGAGATCGTCTCGTCGGTCCACGGCGCTGCCTGCTCGTCGGCTGCGACGCGGCCGCCCCACAGGTCGACCACCGTCTCGCCGCCGACATTCACGCACACCGACCCGCCGACCTCGTCGCGTTTGGTGAAGTTCTCGATGAACGCGTCGCCGACCCTCGAGAACTCCGGATCGCACTTACCCGTGACGCGGCCGCGCCCCACATCGACATCGATCAGCATTTCGCTCCTCCGCTTACCTTCGCGCTGATGAATAAGTCATCGACGGTGCCTGGCACCGTCGATGACTTATTCAAGGCAGAACCGCGGTTGCCTGGATTTCGATCATGGCCGCCGGAAAGAACAGCGCGCTGACCTGCACCGCCGTGGTGGCAGGAGGCGTGCACTTGGCGTAACGCTTCGCGCGCGCCGCACTCGCATCCGGGCCGAATTTCTGCAGATCGGTGACGAAGATCAGTTCGTTGACGACGTGCTGCAACGTGGCCCCGCTCTTCGCCAAAGTCTTTTCCATGATGTCGTAGACCCGCTCGATCTGCCCGGCCATGTCACCGGGTGCGACGACGTTGAGCGAATCGTCGATCGAGACGATGCCGGCGAGATGCAGCGTTTTGCCCGTCTGCACCATCGCCACGAAGCCCATTTGCTTTTCCACAGGTTCGTTGTAGTACTGCACCTGGCTGACGTGTGCCATGACTCCCCCTTGCAATTTTGTTGGCGAATCGAATCGTTACTTGATGAAATCGGCCGACGGATGCGCGCGCGGAAACTTGCGCACCATTTCCAGATAGCGCGCAAGCGCGCGGTCGGACCGGGTCAGCGTTCCGGGCGAATACTTGATGCTGTGCAGAATCGGCCGGTCGTCGTCGGTCATCGTCTTGCCGAGCTTGAACAGGAAATCGTGCAGGAACTTGATCTGCTGATCGCTCTCGGGCGAGCCGTCGCCCTTCTTCACGCACAGCACGAAGTAGTTCTGCGTAACGCCCGGTTGCGGCATGCCGAACGCGGTCATCACCGCGTACCACTGGCCGTTCAGCGTGCCGTGCAGATGGAAGATGCTGGTGCCGTAGATGCCGACGTTGTAGTTGATCTCCGGGCCGTTGCCGTTCTCCATCCGTCCCGCAAAGCTGTAACGCATCGAATGACTGGTCCATTCGATCTGGTCATACAGGTTGCTGTGGTCGAACTCGAGCCGATGCACCACTTTGATGTGCTGCCAGTCGGGCGTGTTCGCGCAAACCACCCATGGATCGACCGGCATGGTCGGCACGTCGTACCGCACGTCGATCGCGAGTTCTGCTTCCGGAACGGGGAACTCGGGAATGTCCCACCACGGTTCGTCGCCGTTGAACGCCCAGATGAGCCCGAACTTTTCCACTGAGGGGAACTTGAACAGACACGCGTTCTTCGGCGCCGGGTCGCCGATGCCGGTGCGCAGACACTTGCCGTCTCGCGTCGAACTCCCAATGATGGAACGCGCAACGGATGTCGTTGCCGACGACGGCGCCCACTGCGAGATCGGCGCCGACGTGCGGACAGAACGCGCTGAGCACGGATGCGCGGCCGTCGTTACCGCGATAGACGACGACGCGACCGTCGAGGAACGATTTGCCGACGATCTGCCCCGGCGCTACTTCGTACGACGGACAGATCGGAAACCACGATTGGGTGAACAGACCGCCGTCGCCTTCGGCGGGAACCTGCGCCGCGAAGCGGCGTTTGCGCAAGTGGTCGCGTGGAAGGTCCGGATGATTCGGCTGCGGTCATCGTTCGGCTCCTCGATGTCCGTCCGCCGCATCGGCGTTCGAACGGGTTGCATGTCGCCGGCACACTAGCCGGTGCCGGCGAGACGACGCAACCCTGCGTAGCCGAGCGGGATTACTCCTGCGATACCCAGTGTCCCACCGAAGCGGGTTCCGACAGCGTGTTGCTCCAGTGCGGATCGTCGCCTGCCACGCTGTTGCTCCAAGAGAACCCGTTGCTCCACGAGAAGCCGTTACTCCACGAGAAGCCGTTGCTCCACGAGAAGCCGTTGCTCCATGAGAAGCCATTGCTCCACGAGAAGCCGTTACTCCACGAGAACCCATTGCTCCACGAGAATCCATTGCTCCACGAGAACCCGTTACTCCACGAGAAACCGCCACTCCAGAGCGTGCCTTCGTCGCCGGTGAAGCCGACGCCGTCACCGTTCATGATGCCGTAGTTGCCGTCGGCATCCTGGTTTGCGGGGCCGTGGTAATGCTCCGCGCCGGTCAGGTCGAGCGACACGTTCATACCGCGGTTCGCGCAACCGGCAACCGCTCCGTATACCGCTTCATGCGCGTCGACGAGTCCCGCACCCTGCTGGAACACGCTATAGGCGAAGTGGCCGTTCGAATCTGCCGCGGCGCGTGCGCCGGCGATGATCCGACACTTCACTTCGTCGGCCGACAGTCCGGGATTTGCCTGCAACACCAGCGCCACCACTCCGGTCACTACCGCAGTGGCCTGCGACGTTCCGGACATCACGAACAGTT
The DNA here is from genome assembly GCA_963780795.1 of uncultured Gammaproteobacteria bacterium. Classification (GTDB taxonomy): domain Bacteria; phylum Pseudomonadota; class Gammaproteobacteria; order Pseudomonadales; family Azotimanducaceae; genus DATJGR01. The sequence goes on from CAWADH010000001.1 coordinate 498,565, forward strand.
TCTTCGCGTCCGCCGCGTACTCCGGATGCTGCTCGGCGATCAGGTGCTTGTTTTTGCTCATCGCACCGACCAGGTGACCGCCGGGCGCGACCACCTCGGGCTTCACGAAGCCTTCCATCGTTGGTCCGGCCGACGAGAAACTCGCCAACACGTCGTCTGAGGGGTCGTCCGGCGTGTAGCTGTCCGTCATCGCGCCGACGGTGATCACGTACGGCAGGTTGCCGGGCACACCGATCGTCATCGGATTCGGGCCGCTGTTGCCCGCCGCCGCGACGACGACGATGCCGGCTTTCCACGCCGCCATCACCGCCTGATTCAGCGGATCGTCCCAGTAGTAAGACTGAGGCGGCGAGCTGAACGACATGTTGATCACACGGACGTTGTATTGAGCGCGATGTGCAACCAACCAACCGATGCCGCGAATGACGTCTGCGTAGGTGCCGACGCCGTTGGCATCGAACGCCTTCACTTCGACGAGCCGAACCATCGGCGCGATGCTCATTGGATGACCGCTGTCGGCGAGCCGGCTCGATCCGATGATGCTCGACACGTGCGAACCGTGACCGCTCTCGTCCACCGCTTTGCCGATCTTGTCGGTGATGGCGTCGTATTCGGCCAGCACGCGATCGGCACCGTTGAGATCGTTGGCGAGCCACTCGTGGTTGCGCCAGAAGCCGGTGTCGAGCACCGCAACGGTCACGCCGCTACCATTGATGCCGGCGCCGTGCACCGCATCGGCCCCTACCACGAACGGATAACCGGAGTCTTCGACGCCATTGCTCGACGTCTTCACCGCCGGGCTGGGGTATGCCTTCGCGTCCGTCGTGCGGCGCACCTGTTCGAGTTGCGCCGGCGTCAATTCCGCCGCCACCGCACCGATGATGTCGAGGTCGTGCGTCACGCGCCCACCCGACGCCTCGATCGCGCCGCGGACCGCGGCCGGATCGCTCGTTTTCAGAATCCAGATCTGCGCCTCGGGCTCCGCCGCCCTGCTCCATCCCGCACACAGACACAACATCGCCGCCGCGACCGTAGCCGCAATACCGAATTTCCGGACGTCCATATCCCGACTCCCTTAGCCATCCATGGCTGTTGGAAACGTTGCTGTAACGAAACCTAGTTCAGATCCGCGAAAGCGAAAGTTCGCGAAAGTCGGGGAAGTGCGTTTTCGGCGTCGGACGCGCGGGTTAGCATGACGAGGGACTGCAGATTGAAGCGCCTCGAGGCGCTCGCATGGGGACACTGTCGAATGACGCGTGACACACGCGCCCGGTTGACGATCGCGATCGTGGTCGCGGCGTTGGCATCGATCGGATCTGCGCATGCGGATCTGGCGACCCGCTTCGCCCACTACTCGGTGGAGCACGGGCTGTCGCAAGCCGCGGTCGAAGCAATCGTCCAGGATCGGCGCGGGTTCATCTGGCTTGGCACCGACGAAGGGTTGAACCGTTTCGACGGCGAGCACTTCATCAGGTACGTCAACGATCGGAACGACCCGAAGACGCTGGCGCACAACTGGGTGTGGGCGCTGCACGAGGATGCGCGCGGCGCGATCTGGGTGGGCACCGACGGCGGCGGTCTGGACCGCCTCGACCCGCTTACCGGCGAATTCGAACACCGGGCGCTCGTCGACGATCCGGCCGCGCGCCTCGTCGTGCGCGCAATCGTCGGCGATTCCGCCGGCGCTTTGTGGATCGGCACCGACGGTGACGGACTGTTTCGTCTCGAACCGGTGTCGGGAACTGTCCAACGGTTCCGCAACGACGCAAGCGACGCGGGCTCGCTATCTAACGACCACGTGAAGGCGCTGCACATCGACGCACAGGGTTACCTGTGGATCGGCACCGACGGCGGCGGCATCAATCGCCTGAAGATCGACGGCGGCACGCTTGCGCGCTACGCAATCGATCAGCGGGATCCGAGCGCCTGGGCCAACGCACGAATCCGGAGCATCGTCTCCGATGCCAGCGGGGTGCTATGGATAGGTTCGTACGAAAACGGCCTGATCCGGCTCGACACCGTAAGCCAGGATATCCGCAGGTATCAGCATCACGCAGACGATGCGGCGAGCCTGAGCGCAGACAGCATCCGTATCCTCTTCATCGACGAATCCGGTGCGCTATGGATCGGCACCGACGGCGGCGGATTGAATCGTTACGATCCGGCCACTGACGCATTCGAGCACGTACGCCAGGACCCGGCCGACTTCCACAGCCTCAGCGACGACCACGTCGTATCGCTGTTTCAGGACCGCGGCGGCGTCATGTGGGTGGGAACGTACATCGGTGCGAACACATGGAATCCGCGCATCGGCACCTTCGCGACCGTGGCGCGCCGCAACGGCGGTCCCAACGAACTCAGCAACAACTACGTCACCAGCTTCGCTAGGGCGCAGGACGGCACGCTGTGGATCGGTACGTCCGGCGGCGGCCTGAATCGCATGGATCCACCCACCAGCGCGATCGACGCGCTGCGCCACTCATCGAAGAACCCGGCAAGCCTCGGCGACGACCGCGTGTTCTCGTTGGCGCTCGACGGTCCGGATACGTTGTGGGTGGGCACCCGTTCAGCGGGCTTGAACCGACTCGATCTGAAGACCGGTCGTTTCGAACGTTTCGCCCACGCCGCAGCGGATCCCGATTCGCTCAGCTTCGACGGCGTGACGTCGCTGCTGCTCGATCGCGACGGCACGTTATGGGTCGGTACCTACCTCGGCGGGCTCAACCGGCTGAACCGGAAGACGATGTCGTTCCGGCACTTTCGGCACGACGACGCCGATCCAAAGAGCCTGTGCTCCGACCGGGTGGTCGCGCTGGCGCAGGACAGCACGGGCGCGATCGTCATCGGCACCCATGGCGGCGGCGTCTGCATCTACGACGCGCGACACGATGCATTCGCGGTTTTTCGCAACGATCCCGCCGATGCCGCGAGCCTTTCGAGCAACAACGCATGGGCGCTGCACGTCGACGCCGCAGACAACCTGTGGATCGGCACCGAAGACGGCGGTCTCAATCTGTGGCGTGCCGAGGGGCGTGCGCGCGGGCAGGTCCGCTTCGAGCACTACGGCGAGGCCGACGGGCTTGCGAGCCAGGTCGTTTACGGCGTGCTCTCAGACGCAGCCGGCGACGTGTGGGTGAGTTCGAATCACGGTCTGTCGAGGCTCAGCCCCGCTACCGGTCGAGTGCAGAACTACGACGTCAGTAACGGCCTGCCGAACAACGAATTCAACACCGGCGCGCAGTTCCGCTCTGACAGCGGCGAGATGTACTTCGGCGGCGTCAGCGGATTCACGTACTTCAGACCGGAATCGATAAGAATCAACTCGCACCCGCCGCAACTGGCGCTTACGCGCATGCAGGTCATGAATCGCGACGTCGCGCCGGGCCGCTTCATGGAGCTCGGTTACCGCGACCAGCTGATGACGTTCGAGTATGCCGCGCTCGATTTCACCGCGCCGCAACGCAATACCTACAAGCACCGTCTGATCGGCTTCGACGAAGGATGGGTGGACGACGGTACGCTGCATCGCGCCACGTACACCAATCTCGCGCCGGGCGACTATGCGTTTCAGGTGATGGCGGCGAACAACGACGGCGTGTGGAGCACCCAGCCGCTCACACTGAATCTGAAGGTGACGCCGCCACCGTGGGCAACGCCGCTGGCGAAGCTCGGATACGTGCTGCTGGCCCTCACGCTGATGCTGCTGGTGTACCGCGCGCAAAGCCGTCGTCTGGCGGTGGCGAGACAGATCCACAACACGAATCTTCAGCTGCGCGCCGAGATCGAAGAACGCCACGCGCAGGAGCGCGCGCTGATCCGTGAGCGCGAGAACGCGCAGCGCTATCTCGACATCGTGGAGGTGATGATCCTCGCACTCGATCCGGACGGAACCGTTTTGCGCGTGAATCAGAAGGGCACGCGCGTACTCGGTTATCCGGAGTGGCAGATCATCGGCAGCAACTTCTACGAGCGGCTGGTTCCGGCCGAAGCACGCGACCGCGTGCGCCAACAGTTCCAGGGAGTCGCGCAGTACGACTACTTCGAATCGCCGATCGTTACAAAAGACGGAACCGAGCGGCTGATCGCGTGGCACACCACGCCGCTGCCGGCCACCGAGCACGAGCCGCGCGGTCTGCTGATCTCCGGCGCTGACGTTACGCAGATGCGACAACTCGAACAACAGTTGCGCGACTCGCAGCGGATGGACGCGCTCGGCACGCTCGCCAGCGGCATTGCGCACGACTTCAACAACATCCTGACGTCGATTCTCGGCTTCGCACAGCTGACGCAGGCGACGGTGGCGCGCGGCAGCAAAGCGGCCACCTACCTCGACCGATTGCAGACGTCGGTGGACCGCGCGAAAAGTCTGGTTCAGGCGATTCTGACGTTCGGCCGCCGCGCAAGACAGACGCAACGGCCGAGTTCACTCGCCGCGATCACGCGTGAAGTGCTGCAGCTGGTGCGGCCGTCGCTGCCGGCGAACATCGAGATCCGCACGCAGATCGACGACGACTGCGGTGCGGTGTTGGCCGACCCGAGCCAGCTGCATCAGGTCGTGATGAATCTGTGTACCAACGCGTATCAGGCGATCGGCGACGGCGGCGGCGTGCTGACGATTATCGTAGAGGCGCACGAGGTCGACGTGGAGGAAGCGCGCTCGAATCCGATACTCGCAACCGGCGCGCACGTTCGGCTGATCGTCAGCGATACCGGCGCCGGTATGGACGAGGCGACGAAGTCGCGCATCTTCGACCCGTTTTTCACCACCAAGCGACCTGGCGAAGGAACCGGACTCGGCTTGTCGGTGGTGCACGGCATCGTGACGCAACTGCACGGCACCATCGGCGTGACCAGCGCGCCCGGCCAGGGCTCGCGCTTCGAAGTCGTGCTGCCGCGCTGCGCGGAACCCGCCATCGTGGCGGTCAGCCGCGACGCACAGGAGCCCGGCGGTCCGACCGGCGACGAAACCATCCTGTTCGTCGACGACGAAGTCGACGTGCAGCAGAGCATGCAAGGTCTGCTCGAGCTACTCGGCTATCGCGCACTGACTGCGTCCAACGGCGACGAGGCGCTGCTGCGCTTCAAGCAGCACGCCGACGAGATCGACCTCGTGATCACCGACCGTGCGATGCCCGGCATGATGGGCAGCGATCTGGCAACGGCATTGCGCGCACTGCGCGCCAATCTGCCGATCATCATGATTACCGGCGGCGCCACCGACTCGCTGCCGGTGGAATCGGTCAGCCGCTATCTGCACAAGCCGTTCACGAAGGACGATCTCGGCGCGGCGATTCGCAGCGCGATGCCGCGACGCGTGGCAAATGGTGACTGAGTTGAGGTTATACTCCAGACCCTTCGGCCTTTGCGAAGCCGCAAATCTCCGCACGCCGTACATCCCAGGAGGGATCCTTGGCAAAACCGAACTACAAGTTTCAGAAGCGTCAGAAGGATCTGGCCAAGCAGAAGAAGAAAGAGGAGAAGCGACTCAAGAAGGCCGCTCGGGCGGGCGAACAACCGAGCGATGAGGCTCCCGTCGAATAGTTCGCGTACCAGCAATACAGTCAGGAATATCGAGAGGAACTATGTCAGCTCAACGCATCACCGGCACCGTCAAATGGTTTGACGATGCGAAAGGTTTCGGATTCATCGAACGCGAAGGCGGCCCGGATGTGTTCGTGCACTTCCGTGCCATCAACGGAACCGGCCGGCGGACCTTGGCAGAGGGCCAGCGCGTCAGTTTCGAAGTGACCCAGGGCAAAAAGGGTCCGCAAGCGGAAAACGTCAATCCCGAGTGAGTCTGTAGCCGCGATCGAGCGTCGCGGCTGCGTCACACGATCCCGTGATGTCGCGCTGCCCCTGCCATGAGCGGGCGCAGTTGCCGATACGCGAGCGTGCATGGGCCGTGCACCCGCAGGAGTCCGCATGATCCGATTCGCGCGCTACGCCGGTCTGACCATCGTGTTCGCCTGGTTCTCCCTCGGCGGCATCTCGCACTTCACCAACGTCGGCTTCTTCATCGCGATCATGCCGCCGTACGTGCCGTTTCCGCTCGCGGCGGTCTACGTCAGCGGTGTGTTCGAAGTGTTGTTCGCAATCGGCATCCTGATTCCCGCGACGCGTGAATGGTCCGGCAATCTGCTGATGCTGCTGACACTCGCCGTCACGCCGGCGAACGTCCACATGTGGCTGCATCCCGAGCTGTTTCCAGACGTGTCACCGACGCTGCTGTCGGTCCGTCTCGTCGTGCAGGTGCTTCTTCTGATGCTGATCTGGTGGAGCACGCGCATGCCGCGTCCGATGGCCTCGGCTCAATCCGCTGGTGCCTGACTGGCATCT
>CAWADH010000002.1:0-27533 GCA_963780795.1 uncultured Gammaproteobacteria bacterium
AGGGTTTATTTGGCTTTCTGGATTACTCAGCGTTTCGTCTTGTTTCGCGTTGTCGATTGAGACCACTCTGATCTGACAAGACCCAATGTTCTATGGTGTTTTACTGCTTCCGATGCGGTGAAGCGCACTTCACAAGACGAAGTTATGTCTCGAAGCAGGGATCGTGACAGCGAAGCAGACGCTCGATCGCTGCAACAGCGACATCAAGAACCGTGCAATGTCGCAATGACCGTCAAGGTCATCGGTTCGTCGCCGAGACTGAGGATCGTTCGATCCCTTCGCGAAATCGAGCATTTCGCCCTATCTTTCCTACCGCGATCGAGTCATCGCTTTGGCGATCGCGAGATCATTCATCAACCCCGCGGCTCAGCCGCATCACACCTTGCTCGACCGAGTGACGAACGGACCCTCCGTGCCCATGCGGCAGTCCCAAAGCACATCGCGATGACGTCATCCGCGGTCGCGTCTAATATGGCCACCGCCACCCATGCTTTGGAATAGACCACATGGACAGCGAGTTCCGCGGCGTCATCGATGCACTTCCTGGCCTGATTTGGACTGCGAACTCGGACGGATATGCGGATTTCCTGAATCAGCGCTGGCTCGAATACACGGGTCTCAGCGCGGAGGACAGCCAGTGGGCGCCGGTTGGCAGGCCGCGCTCCACCCGGATGACAGAATCACCGTGCTCGCGCCGTTGGCGCGACCAATCTGGAGCGTGGCCAATCGGGTGAACTGGAGGCGCGCCTCAGACGCCACGACGGCGAGTATCGCTGGTTCAGCTTCCGCTTCTGTCCGCTGACCGACGCGTCCGGTCGAACCGCCAAGTGGTGCGGCATCAATACCGACATCGAAGATACTCAAGCGCGCCGACGAGGCTGCACGCACGAGCGAGCACCGCTTTCGTTCGATTCTCGAGGGACTGCCGGTCGGTGTCACGCTGACGATGCCGGACGGTCAGCTCGCGTATGGCAATCAGCACGTCACGAACTTTCTCGGCGTATCGCTCGATGAGCTGACGACGCGTACGATCACGGAGCGCTATCACCCTGACGATCGATCGGACGTCGACCGACGATGGAAGCATTCGGCCGAAACCGGCGAGCCGTACGACCACGAAGCGCGCCTCGCGGGCGCCGACGGCGTCCATCGCTGGGTTCACACACGCGGCTTTCCGCTGCGCGATCCGGATGGACGCATCGTACTTTGGTATCTGCTGCAAGAAGACGTCGACGATCGGCGCCGAGCCGATGTTGCATTGCGCGCCCGCGAACGCAATCTGCAGCTCATCATGGATACGACGCCGGCGCTGATCTGGTCGGCGCTTCCAGACGGCTTGACCGATTCGGTGAACCGGCACTTCGAGGACTATGTGGGCTTTTCCTTTGAGCAGCTCAAGGAAAACGGATGGGCGGTCGCCATTCATCCCGATGATCAGGGCGCGCTCACAACGCTCTGGAATCTGATTCGGACGACCGGAAGTGCGGGACAAGCAGAGGCGCGACTGCGTCGTCACGATGGCGAATACCGGTGGTTTCTGTTGCGGGCAAGCCCGCTGCGCGACGAGAACGGAAGCATTGTGAAGTGGTATGGCGTCAACATCGACATCGAAGACCTGAAGCAAGCGGAGACAGAGCTGTCGCGAAGAGCAGCCTTCCTGCACCAGGGCGAAGCCGTCAGCGAAACCGGCAGCTTCCTTTGGCGCGTGGGGGCAAACGAAATCAAATGGTCCGACCAGCTTTATCGAATCTTCGGTGTCGACCCGGGCACCACCGTCACGTTCGAACTGATGGCCTCGCGCGTTCACCCCGAGGATCGGCTGTTGGTTGCGGACCTGGCGGATCAGGCGCAGTCAGGCCGCGACTTCGAGTACGAGCATCGGGTGTTGCTGCCCGACGGATCGGTGAAGTATTTGCATGCGATTTCTCATGCCACGCGCGATCAGCATGGCCGGCTCGAGTATGTCGGTGCCGCTCAGGACGTGACGGCGCGACGGTTGTCGGAGCAGGCGCTCAGCAAGGTGCGATCGGAGCTCGCGCACGTGACGCGCGTGACGAGTCTCGGCGCGCTGGCGGCCTCCATCGCGCACGAGGTGAATCAGCCGCTCTCCGGCATGGTCACCAACGCCAGCACGTGCCTGCGCATGCTTACGGCGGATCCACCCAATCTGGACGGCGCGCGCGTGACCACCCAGCGTTTGCTGCGTGACGGAAACCGGGCGGCCGAGGTGATCCAGCATTTGCGGAGCCTCTTTGCAAATAGGGAACCTACCAACGGACCCGTCGATCTCAATGACGCCGCGAGCGAGGTGCTCGCGCTGTCGTCGAGCGAGCTTCGTGCCGGAGGACTCGTCGTGCGAACCGCATTCGATAACGTGCCTGCCGTTCGCGGCGATCGCGTGCAGCTGCAGCAGGTGATCCTGAACCTGATCCTCAACGCGGCCGACGCGATGAAGTCGATCGACGATCGCCCGCGCGATCTGCTGGTGACTACCACTCGCGAGGATGGAGACCGTGTCAGATTGTCGGTATGCGACTCCGGCGTCGGCATCAATCCGCTGACCGTTGAGAAGCTCTTTGACGCGTTCTATACCACCAAGAGCAATGGAATGGGCGTTGGTCTGTCCATCAGCCGCTCGATTATCGAGAGCCACGAAGGACGCCTGTGGGCGACGACCAACGACGGACCAGGTGCCACGTTCTCGTTTTCGCTACCTGCGGAGGTGTGATTCACGTGGGTCAGTAATTGAGTTGCGTCAGTTCCTCCCTGCATGCCGCCGCGAACGGTTTGAGAAGGTCGTCTTGCAGCGACAGCGCGTATTCGTGCAGCTCTTCTCGCGTCATTTTGGGCGAGAAATAGCGGTGCAGAATGCGATGCATCACCGCGTCGCCCGCGTCGATGACGACGCTCGATGACGTGAGCCGAATCCGATTCAGCAGCGCGTACACGTCGGCGAGCCGCTTGGGCTTTTCGAGCGTGTGGTCCAGCGCATCGATCGAGAGCTTCGACGCTTCCGAGATGAATTCCGCGTAGAGGGCTTCCCGCCTCTGAATCTGGAGCTGCGCACGCTCACGCCGCCCGGCGGTCCGTTGTGTGACCCACGAAGAAACGATCGATGCGGTGCCACCCACCAGCGAGCCCAACACCGCGGACAGAGCGCTTACGACGTTTGCTTCCATTTCATTCCACCGGTTCGGCTGGGTTGAAGTACTCGTTGAAACGCATCTACGGCGACCCATTGATAGACGTGATCGATCCGGTGGCAAACGCAAGCGCGGCAGCGGCGGTAAGGACATTCGCGTGCGAATCCTCCAAGTCCGTTTGCGCCTGAACGAGCTCGTTGGCGTCGTTCTGGAGGCTGGTATAGGTGCCGACGCCGTGTTGGTAGGCGTCGAGTCCGGCATCGTGTGCGGTTTGCGCAGCGTCGGTCAGAGCTCTGGCGGCAGCGTATTCCGCCAATACCGTTTTCAACGTGTAGTACGCGTCGGTCACCTCTTTGACCGCCATGTTGCGTGTCTGGATCAACGCGTCGCCCGCGGCGTCTACTTCCGAACGTGCGATGTCGATTTGCCGTTGGCGGCGACCCGCGTCGAAAAGCGGCCAACTGAACTGCAACAGGATCGAACCGCCGGGCTTGTCGACGTTGTCCCATTGATCGCCCTGTGAGCTGAGTGACCCCATGTTCTGATACAGCTGCGCCGCCAGCGCGATGGTCGGTCGGTACTGAGCCTCCTCCCGCTTGGCCGTCGCCTGAGCGGCCCGAATCTTGCCGATCGCAGCGATGACGTCGGGGCGATTCGACAACGCGTCTGTCAGAAACGCGTCGACGGACGCGCCTGGGTCCGATGGAAGCTCCTGTTCGCTGCTGTCCGCCACCTGAATTTGTGGCACAGGTGATATGCCCACGCTTGCGATGAGCGCGGCGTAGGCCCTTCGTTCTGCGCCCGCTGCGCGAGCGACCTGGAAGCGCGTTTGTGCGATCTGGCGGCGCGCTTGCGCGAGCTCGACGGTCGTTGCCAATCCGTTGGCGCGGCGCGCGTCGACGGCATCGCCGTCGATTTCGGCCGTCTGCAGCGCTCGCTCTGCGGCGCGTTGTCGGCCGCGCACCGCGTTGAGCGAATAGTAGTCACTGCTCACCGCAAAGATCAGCTTCTGATGGGCGCCGGTGAACGCCACGTTCGCGACGAACGAGTTCTCGCGCGCGGCCTGCTCGGCGCCGGCGCGGCGGCCGAAGTCGAACAGCAGCCATTTGACTGCGAGCGATGGGATCAATTCGCGAGAGTCCGAAGTGAAGTAACCCTTGTCGATCAACGTCGACGGAATCGGCAGCGGCGTGCGCTGATAGCCGGCAATCGCTTCGGCAGACAGTTGCGGCGCATACGTGCTTTCGACCAGACCCACCGCGAGCGCGGCTTGGCGAGCGCGTTCCCACGCCTCGCGAGTCTGCGGGTTGCTGCGCTGCGCGAGGTCGATGAGTTCGGCCAACGCATAGACCCGGGTCGGATCGACGTCGACGCTGCCGTTTGGGGCCGCGACATACGGTCGCGTTCCAGCCGAGTCGTCGGGTATGGTCCACGGCGCGTCCGGCGTCTGGGGAGCGAGCTCGGTCCAGTCGCGCGCAAGTGACGTCATCGGCAGCAATGACATCAACCAGATCCAGCGCGCGCGAAGCGGTCGTTTAGGCCGCATGGCTGCTGTTCGCCTTATCGATGGATGTCATCAGTAGCGATTGCGCTTCGAACGTCGAACGGTCCAGGACGTTTTGGGCCGTTGGCGGCCTGTTTGTCGCGCCATCACCAATGTCGCTGAGGGGCGCCGGTTCGGGTGCGCCGTCGGCGAGATACGCGGCAAACGACGAAAGCCAGGTCGCGGCCCGCTCGCTACGTGGTAAAGACCCCGCATCGCGGTGCGGCGCCTGATTGCTCAGCACGAATACGGCACCGGCAATCCGCTCCACGGCATCGAGTGTCTGTTCCTCCGGTGCAGAGTGCCTCACGTGCGGTAGCAGGGGCGCTTCGAACGTACTCAGCGCTACGAGCCGCCGCGCCTGATCGAGCAGTCGTGAAATGGCGAGCAGTGATTCCGCGGACGCACGATCGCGCTGCGTACGCAGCAGTTCAACGAGCCCGCGCAGCGCACCTGCAAGTGCCCTGCGTGGCGCTGGTCCGCGCGCTGACCGGCCACACGGTGCTAAAGACCATCTACATCGCCACGTTGCCGAGCAGATGTGGAGCCATGGGGTCGCGCAGCTCCGCGAGCTCGGTTCGCGTACCGTATCCCTGGAACACGCCTGATGTAGACCGTCAACGCCATCTGCACGCCGGCGTAGGCGAGAAGTTCGCTACTCGTCGCCACCCATGCACACATCGCGGTCGCCATGGCGATGAGGAGACAGAGATCACCGATGTCCGTCAGATGCCGGCAACACGTAGACGATGCACAGTGCGCCGAGCAGCTCACGGTGACGAGCGCGCCGTGAGCGCGTAGCGTCAACTCGCGCATCGTCTCGCCGGTGGTGCTGAGCGCGACAAAGAAACACGTGACAATGCATGCCTGCGGACGCCGGGCCAATCGAGTCCTGCTGATAGATGATGTACGTTGCCATCGTCGCCGAAGTCGCCTTCAGCGCGAAGCGCACGCGCCGGGGTTCGGTGAACGCGTCCGTCGATGAAGAAGGAGGCCGCCGGGAACGGTTTGGCGCGCCGGACCGATTGCCGGAGTACTCGGCCGACTCGATCAAGTAGGTTTTCGATGGCGATGACGACCGGATGCGACTGAGCGTCGAGGTCGTCGACCAGCGCGCGCGGGATCGGCTCGGCGTCAGGAAACGGTGTATCCGAAACCGCCGCGGTGCGACATGCGTCGCAGCGCGATACGAGTGCAGCGCGCACGGCGTCGGGTACATCGGGCGACAGCAATGTCGCGATCCGGATCAACTCGTCGATGCACGCGATTAATTTCACGTTAGTTTGTTTTCGCGCCGCCAGTTGGCGATCGAGGACCGTAGGCGCTCACGCAGTGCCGCGAACTCGGGAGCCGCGGTCTGTAATGCGACGACGGGCGACGTCGCATCCCGCAATCGCGACGTCGCAGCGTCGAACAACGCCGCCATCGAGTGCGCACGAGGTCGCGGGGACGCTGGGCGGCGACGAGATCGACCAATGCAGTCATGACCGCCGGCGCCACGATGACAACCCAGAGCCACAGGACGAAGCGCGTCAATGCCTCCATATTCGTGACGTCGTCGATGAGCGTTTGAGTAATCACGAGGACGAACCCGGCCAGGAATGCGATCTGTCCGACCGAGATCGCGCGCGTCAAATACATGCCGATGAACGTCGACAGCGCCATCAACGAATCCGCAGCGCCGGCTCGCCGGCGTCGAGGGTGTACAGCAACAGCGAGAATGCGACCGCCAGCGTCGCGGCAATGGCGCCTGCGGCCGAACGATCAATGTTCCGGACGCCTCACCGCGATTCAGCAGAAACACGATGTAAGCCGCAAAAGCCGGTACCGGAATCTGGAAGACGATCCAAATGACGACGATGAGGGTGCAGCAAACGGTGATGCGCATGAGGTCGCCGAAGCGTCCTGGCGCGGACGCGAGCTCCATCTGCAGGAAGTCGATAATGGTGAGCGCGCGCCAACGACCACGTCAGGGGGTGGCATCGTGTTTCACCAGAACAGAGACGGTGGCGCCGATTCGTATCGCGTCGGGCGCGGGTCGTCGAGCAGGACCCGCACCGGAAAACGCTGTGCGACGATCACCAGCTCAAGGAGCGTTCGACGTTCGGCAGCTGGGCGGCCGATGTTCTGTGGTCGAACGCCCCAGCCGATGCTCTCTACCCGGCCGTGCAACGGTCGTCCGGTATCCGCCATCATCCAAACCGTGGCCGGATCGCCGACGTGAATCGGGAAAGCTCAAGCCTCGGAAAATCGCCCACGGCATACCATCGATCGGTCCTGATCATCGTGAACAGGGGGTGTCCGGTCACCGCGTATTCGCCTGCGGCGATTTCCAAGCCTACGACCAAGCTGTCGAACGGCGCCCAACGTCGCGTCGCGCAGATCTCGTTCTGTCAGCGCCGTCGCCGCTTCGGCGCCAGCTAGTTGCGCCAACAGGCTTTCGGTGTCGGCGATGGCCTGGCGCGCCTGAGTGGCCTGCTGGGCAGCTGCCGCGAACGAGGCTTCGGCACTGCGTTCGTTGGTGCGCGCCTCGTCGACCTGCTGTTCGGTGACATAGCCTTTGGTGAGCAACGGCTCGAGTCGTTTGCGCGCGTCTTCCGCGAGTGCCAATTGCGCACTCGCGCGGCGAACCTGGGTTGCGGCCGCCTCTGCGGCCGATCCTTGCGACGAGATCCGGCGTGTGGGAGTTTGATCTGACCGCGCAGCGCTTCGACCTGCGCGCGCGCCTGGTTCACGCGAAGCTGGAACGGTTCGCGATCGATCCAGCAACGCATCACCCGCTTTGACGCGCTGATTGTCGCGTACGTCGAACATGACGATCCGCCCGCTGACGTCGGGCGCAATCGCGGCGGAGTCCGCGAAGATGAAGCCTGGTCGTGCGCGGGCGACTGTCCAATCGTGCCAGTGCGAAAGCAGCAAGCGCGAGCGCCGCAACAAGTACAATCGCCACGCCACGACCGACTGAGCGCGGGCGGCATCTTCATCGTAGTCCCGCCAACTGAGCCACAACAGCCAGAGCGCGAAGGCAAATGCGACCGCCATGACGAGGTAGACAAGCACCGGCGCCGGCACGAATTCGTCCATGTTCGTCGCGACGAGGATGCGCCGCACGGCGATCGCGAAGATGAGTCCGAGCAACGCGCAGATCATCCACGATGGGAAGTACGAGCCGAGGATGTCGTGCGCCGGCGCCCCAGCACAGCCGGTCGAACCGCCCAGTACGGCGGCCACTGCAAAGGCCTCACGAAGCGGTGGGTGGAGGCTCGGAAGCGGCATCATATTTGGACGGATGCGACGGGCAGTGTCGACTGACGCACCCGCAGGGGCGCGCAGCAAATGGCGTTGTCACGGTTGCGCCACGGCGACACGGCGCCGCCACGCGTTCGGAGTCTCGCCGAAGATGCGCCGGAACACTCTCGTGAAGTGGGATTGGTCGCAGAGGCCGCACACGAGCGCGATCTGACACAACGGTTCGTCGGTAGTCAGCATCAATTCCTGAGCGCGCAGCATGCGGCGCCGCGCGATGAAGGAGAACGGCGTTTCGCCGAAGCTACGTTTGAACGAGCGGAAAAAATGACCGGTGCTCATCTGCACCAGCCTCGTCAGATCCTCGGCCACGATGTTGCCGCCCAGGTTTGCGTCGACGAACGCGGTCAAGCGTTTGACTTGCCACGCCGCCAGCGCGCACCTGGGACGCGCGAACGCGTCGCGGTCGTGCTCGGCGCGAACCAGCGCAGCAGCGCGAGCGATACAGGCTCGTGCGGTATGCCGATCGCGCTCGAGCGCGACGCCTGCATCGTCCAGCAGCTTGGCTATGACTGTGAGCAGTACGTCGGTCGTCGGACGCCTGCCTGCGTCTGGCGCGGGCAACATAGCGTGATCAATCGAGATACTACGTCTGCGAGAATCTAGAGATACGACGACCCGGTTGCGGGGACCCTGGTGATTCGATTGCGGTTGCGCCATGACTGTGTGAAGTGGTCGGTCTGTCCGGATCAAAGCAAAGAAGGAGCGCTGCGGCGATTAGACGAAGGTATTGGTGAAAACGCTGGGGGTATCGGGCAATACCATCGTCCAATCGACCCGGCTCGCGCCGCCCTGTGAGAATCCAATCGCGCGTATTTGTCGTTCAGCAGCAAACCACGAAGGTTCCAAGTGCCTGGGTCAGAACATTCGAGCGAGGCTTCATGATGACTTCAGAACAGCGCGAGGGTCCCGACGTACCTGAGACGGATCCCAAGGCGACGCTAGTCGAACATTCGAGTTCCGGTCGCCGGTTCACCCGGCTCTTTGGCGATACGTTCAGCCTCGAGGATGGATTTACGCTCAAGCACGTGGCTGCGGTCGTTGCAGTGCTATTCGTGGTGGTGGTGATTTTCGGACTGATCTCGATGGTGGCATGAGTCGTTCGCGTCCGGCCTGCCAGTCAAGGTGCAGCGGACTTCGCACGCGCGAGGACGCGGAGCGAAGCAACGGACGACATCACCGGCTCATTGCGCTGGTTGAATGTCGTGGCTCGAACCCGGAGCGTCCCATGATGACGATCCGATTGGGGCGCGGCGGTATCGAGCACTTCAGATTCCACGCGCAGCTCGTCGTCAGGACGCACCGGTCGCAGCCATCGCAGTTCGTCTATTCCCGCACCCAGGAGGCCGCCGGCCGGTTTGA
Source organism: uncultured Gammaproteobacteria bacterium (assembly GCA_963780795.1). GTDB lineage: Bacteria > Pseudomonadota > Gammaproteobacteria > Pseudomonadales > Azotimanducaceae > DATJGR01. Next base: position 9,355 of record CAWADH010000002.1, read on the forward strand.
GGTCGCTGTCTACCAGCAGACGCATCGTGATCGCAGCCGTATGCCAACCGCTGACGACCAAGCCTCGAAACACCGTCTCCGCGGCGGCGCGTTCGTCGACGTGGAACACTTGTGGATCGAATTCGGACGCGAATTCGATGGCGCGCGCGTGGTCCAGCCGATATCGCGTCGCGCCGACAAACCGCTGTCCCGGCGTGAAGTCTTCGAGGTAGTACGACGGAGTAGAGGCCATCGGCGACTATCGCGGCGCGTAGTCGGTAAAGACATAGTCACGCGACTTCACGATCGTATGGCACGCAAATCCGCACTTGGCATCGTTGCCTTGCGGCGGATTATCGTCCGTGGTGCCAGGTCTGAAGGTCTTGGACGCAGGGTCATACTCGAACTCGGCATACCCCCATCCGCCGCTGTCCGCGAACCTCTTGCTGTCTTTCACCATGAAGTCGACGTCGTGTTGCGCGGCGGGCACCGACGGGCTTCCCGGATACTCGCTGATCTTCTGCGTCCAATGCACCTTCGCCATCCTGGCGCCGTCGGGAAACGGCCTGCCGTTGCCGGGAATTCCCGACTGGTACGCCTCGATCATCGCTGGATTGCCGACGATCACCGCCATCACGTGGTCGTTCCGACTCACGGAGATGGTCTGCCAGGTTTCGTATCCCTTGAACTCCGAGAACGCAAGCCCTCCCGGGACCTTGAGCGCGTACTTGTCGTTCCCTTCTCCAGTTGCGCCCAGACTCGACAGCGACAAGGTCACAACGCCAATTGCTAAAGCCGTTACACGCTTCATTGCCTGAACCCCTCTGTGATTGATCACGGTCGATCGATCGTGCCGTTGCTAGTTCGCCCCGGCGGCGTGCTCGATGAGCTTCGCGACGGCGTCCGGGTGCGACACCATCACGACGTGCGATGCGCCTTTTACTACGATCGTTTCCTTCGACCCCGCGCGCGTGGCCATAAACGCCTGAGCCGCCGGTGGAATGTTCAAATCACGCTCACCATAGATGAACCAGGACGGAATGGTCTTCCATGCCGGTGCGCCGGATGCGTCGTTCAGCGCGCCCTCGGTGATCGGACGTTGGGTGGCTGCCATGAGCTTCGCTTCGGCTTCCGGCACATCGGCCGCAAACTGCGCGCGAAATTTGTCCTGCTGGATGTACAGGTCCTTGCTGCCATCGGGGAGAGCGACCGGCGGTGCAAGCGTGGGTCCCAGCGTGCTTCCGGGAAAACGACCGGAAAGCGCTGACGGAGTTTCGCCGGTATCGGGCGCGAACGCCGCGACATAGACCAGCGCCTTGACGTTCTTGTTGGAGCCGACGGCGTTCGTAATCACCGAGCCGCCGTAGGAGTGACCCACCAGCACGACAGGCGCCTGGATGCTCGCGAGCACGGCGCTGACGTAGGCCGCGTCGCTTTTTCCGCCGCGCAGCGGGTTGGCCACGGCCACCACGGGATAACCCTTCGCGATCAGCAGAGTCAGTACGCCGTTCCAGCTTGCGGACTCCGCGAACGCACCGTGAACGAGCACCACTGTGGGCTTGCCGTCTTGCGCGCTGGCAGCGTTCGAAAGCGCGCTGAACGAGAAGAGGGCGACGAAGAGTATCGTGGTCTTGCAAACGATCATGCCTTTCATTTCCGTCAATTCCTGTAGTCGGTCGTTGCCGTTCCGTGTCCGGGGCCGTAATGACACCAGCCGATCCGACCCAACACCATTGGACGAAGGTATTGGTCGGCCTCGTCGGATTGTGATCCCTGACGATGCCACGAAGGGGGTGACGCCGATCAGACTGTATTGAATGGCCACGTCGAGCGACCGATACCATCGTCTAATGGCGATGCATGCCTGCTTTTGGTGTGATGAACATTCTCCTACAGGCCTGCTGCGCCGGAGGGATCGCAATGGTTGCGCTGAACGTGAACGGAAAGGGCCACGACGTGGATGTGCCGGATGACATGCCGTTGCTGTGGACGCTGCGCGATGTGCTCAACATGACCGGCACGAAGTTCGGGTGCGGCATGGGGCTGTGTGGCGCTTGCACGATACAGATCGACGGGCAGCCGGTTCGCGCGTGCTTGACGCCAGCCGGTGTTGCGGCGGGAAAGCAGATCACCACGATCGAGGCGATCGGGAACACAGCCGCGGGAAAGCGCATCCAGACGGCGTGGGTCGCGCTCGATGTTCCGCAATGCGGTTACTGTCAGTCCGGCCAGATCATGTCGGCGAGCGCGCTGCTTGCATCTAATCCCAGGCCGACGGATGCCGACATCGATACGGCAATGGCGGGCAACATCTGCCGCTGCGGCACGTACCCGCGTATCCGTGCGGCGATCAAGCAGGCCGCCGGTGTCGCGGCCATCCCTCCTCGGAAGGAGACGTGAGTTGAATACGCGCATGATCGAAACGCGCGACACCGCGGGGACATCTCGGCGCCACTTTCTAAGACTGAGCGTTACTGCTGTGGTCGGCGGCGGCTTCATGCTCGGATTCGGTCTACCGGTGCGCGGCGAGATTCGCGACGGGCTTACCCACGACGCACCTTTCGCCCCGAATGCATTCCTTCGCATCGACCGTACCGGCCAGGTCACGTTCGTGATGCCGGTGATCGAGATGGGGCAGGGGACGTATACGTCGGTGCCGATGCTGATCGCCGAGGAACTGGAGGTGGATGTCGACAAAGTTGCAATCGAGCATTCACCGCCAGACGACAAGGTCTATGTGAATCCATTGATCGGCGTGCAGATGACCGGCGGTTCCACCGCGATTCGCGGCACCTACATTCCGCTACGGCGCGCGGGCGCGACGGCGCGCGTCATGCTCATCGCTGCGGCGGCACAACGTTGGGAAGTCGAGCCATCCACGTGCCACGCGCAGAATGGTGTGGTCTCGCATCCGCCGAGCGGACGCACGCTCGGTTACGGCACGCTGGTGGATGCGGCCGCAAAGCTCGCCGTGCCAGAGAACGTGGCGCTGAAGGCGCCGGCGGATTTCAAGCTGATCGGCACACCACACCATCGGCTCGACGCCGCCGTGAAGACGAACGGCAGCGCGAAGTTCGGTATCGACACCCGGCAACCGGGAATGAAGTTCGCCGTGGTGGCGATCTCGCCGACGTTCGGCGGAGCGCTCGTGTCCGTCGATGAAGCAAAGGCCAAGGCGGTGCCCGGTGTTACGCAGGTGGTTCGGCTAAACGATGCGGTCGCAGTCGTGGCGCGTCATACGTGGGCCGCGAAGCAAGGTCTCGCCGCTGCGGCGCCGCAATGGGGCCCAGGGCCGAACGCAAAGTTGACGACAGCCGACATCGTTGCACAGCTGGCTGCTGCGTCGGAGAAGCCGGGCGTCGTCGCGCGACACGATGGCGATGCCGCCGCAGCCATCGCGAAAGCGGCGCATCGGATCGACGCGGTTTACGAGCAACCGTTTCTCGCGCACGCGACCATGGAGCCGATGAACTGTACCGTCCAGGTCACGAAAGACGGCTGCGACATCTGGGTCGGCACACAGGTGCCGGGCCTCACACAAGCGGCGGTGATGAAGGTCACCGGTCTGAAGCGAGAACAGGTGCGCCTGCACAATCATCTGCTCGGGGGCGGCTTCGGTCGCCGGCTCGAGTTCGACGGCACGGTGCGCGCCGTGCAGATCGCGCAGCATGTCGAGGGACCGGTACAGGTTATCTGGACCCGCGAGGAAGATATCCAGCACGACATGTACCGGCCGTACTACTACGACCGTTTGAGCGCGGGCGTGGACACCGCAGGGAAAGCAATCGCCTGGTCGCACCGCATCGCCGGTTCGTCGATCATCGCCCGATACTCGCCGTCTTGGCTCGAGAACGGCGTCGACCCCGACGCGGTCGAAGGGTCCGCGAATCACCCGTACGCGTTCGACGACATTCGAGTCGAGTGGGTTGCGCAGGAGCCGCCGGCGATTCAAACCGCGTTCTGGCGCGGCGTCGGCGTCACGCGTGGCACCTTCGTGGTCGAGAGCTTCATCGACGAACTCGCAGCCAACGCGAAGCAGGACCCGTTGGCGTATCGCCTTGCGCTGCTCGACAAGAACCCGCGCGCAAAGGCCGTGCTGCAGATCGCGGCCGAAAAGTCGGGGTGGGGCACGCCGCTGACGGCCGGACAAGGCCGCGGCATTGCGGTGTGTAACGGCTTCGGCAGTTTCATCGCACAGGTCGTGCAGGTCACCGTCGACGAATCTGGAGAGGTGAAACCGACGCACGTCTGGTGCGTCGTTGACTGCGGCATCACGATCAATCCCGACACGGTGCGCGCGCAAATGGAAAGCGGCATCGTGTTCGGATTGTCCGGCGCGCTGTACGGTGAGATCACGATTAAGGAAGGACGCGTCGAGCAGACCAATTTCGGCGACTACCGCGTGATGCGTATCAACGAAGCACCGCAGATCGACGTGCATCTGGTGAAGAGCCTGGAAGCACCCGGCGGCATCGGCGAACCTGGCACGTCGTGCGTGATGCCCGCGCTGACGAATGCGGTCTACGCAGCAAGCGGCAAGCGGATACGAAAGCTGCCGATCGGCCAGCAGGCGCGCACTGCCTAAACGACAAAGGACACCTAACAGGCCATTCGCGCTGATCGCGGGCGAAAACCAACACTAAGGTCTGATGGAGGTTCGCTGGATCGCCGTGCATCCTCGGCATGTGGCGGGTGTTGGGGAGTAACGGAGAAAGCGAATGTGGAAGCCAACCCGTCGGGATGCGAGAACGGTGTGAGGAGTCTACGCGCGCTTGTATCGGTAGTTGACGACGACGAGTCGGTACGGGAATCGCTGCCCGACTTGCTGCATGAGCTTGGTTATGATGCGCGCGCTTTTTCTTCTGCGGCGGAATTTCTCGCGTCGGATTGCGTCACCCAGACCGAGTGCCTGATCCTCGATGTCGCGATGCCGGATATGTGCGGGCCGGAACTGCAACAGGAGTTGACACGGCGCGGGTACGGGATCCCTATTGTCTTCATCACCGCGCGACGGGACGAGGCGATGCGTCTGCGACTCATCGACCAGGGCGCGGTCGAATGCCTGTTCAAGCCGTTCGGGGAGAAGGCGTTGGTTGCAGCGCTGGATTCGGCGTTCGGAGTGAGTTGAGCGATGCGCCACACTCTTGCGAGGTCGCTACCCATGTCGCAAGGCACGCCGATCGTTTTCATCGTCGACGACGATGTTTCGGTGCGGGATTCGCTCGACTCGCTGATCCGGTTCGAGGGCTGGCAAGTGGAGACATTTGCAACGGCGGAGGCGTTTCTTTCGCGACCGCGTGCCGATGTCCCGAGTTGCCTGGTGCTCGACGTCGGTCTGCCGGATCTGAACGGGCTCGACGTCCAGAAACGTATCTCGGATCGAGCCGAGATGCCGATCGTCTTCATCACCGGATACGGCGACGTCCCGATGACAGTGCAAGCAATGAAGGCGGGCGCCGTCGAATTCTTGACCAAACCTTTTGCAGACCACGCGCTGTTGAACGCGATACGGGAGGCGGTCGCGCGTAGTCGGGCGACGCTGACCGATCAATCCGATTTGCGCGCGCTTCGGACGCGTCACGCTTCGCTCAGCCGTCGCGAACGGGAAGTCATGGCCTTGGTGGTCACCGGCCTGTTGAACAAGCAGATCGCCGGAGAACTCGATATCACCGAGATCACGGTGAAGGCACATCGCGGCCAAGTGATGCGAAAAATGAACGCGAACTCGCTTGCCGACCTGGTGAGAATGAGCGCCAGGTTGCAGGGTGATTGGACTGCTGCCAACTGAGGCGACGTTCACAACGAGGCTGGGCTGGGTGGAATTGAAAGGGCAAAAGAAGCCCCCGGTCCTTCTTTGCGTTCCAGCCAAAGGTGTCCGCCGTGCTGCTCGATGATCGAACGGCTGATTGAAAGTCCGATGCCCATACCGGTCGTCTTGGTCGAGAAGAACGGCTCGAACAGGCGATCCGCGATCAGCGGGTCGATTCCCGGCCCGTTATCGGCCACGGTCAGACGCACATGTCCCTTTGTATCGAGTTCGGTGCTGACGACGATTTGTCGGGTGCGATCCGCGATCGCGTTCATCGCATCGCCGGCGTTCAACAGCAGGTTCAGAACCACCTGTTGGATCTGAACTCGATCGGCACGCACTGCGGGCAAAGAGTCAGCGAATTCGGTGCGGAGAAATACGCGGTTCCGGTCGAGCTCGTGCTGCGACAAAGCAATCACGTCCTGCGTGGCGTCGTTGATGTCTACAAGCTCGGCAAACGTCTCTTTCTTGGTGAAGAGTGCGCGCAGACGATTGATGACATCGGACGCCCGATTGGCGTCTCGTATCGTACGCCGCGCCGTTTCGCGCGCGCCTTCGATATTAGGCGGATCGGCACCCAGCATCCGAAGCGACGTACCAGCATTCATGATGATGCCCGATAGCGGCTGGTTGACCTCATGTGCAATAGAGGCTGTGAGCGCGTTTAGCGACGTTACACGCGCCACGTGGGCAAGTTCCGATCGGAGTTCGCCGAGCGCTGCTTCAGAGATCTTGCGCTGTGTGACGTCCTGGACGGCGGCGTTGTATACGTCGTGTCCGTTCTCGTCGCGCGTCGCGTGCGCCACGACGTGCAGGTACTTCACAGACTGATCGGGCATCAGCAATCGGTAGTCGTGTTCGAAATCGTTGCGGTCGCGCAACTGCCGCATGCGCATTTCGTGAAATGCCGGAATGTCTTCAGGGTGCAGTCGAGTGAGCGTCAACTCCAACGTGGCGGGCACCGCAGGGTCGACCTCGAGTATGCGATAGACCTCCTCGGACCAGGTCAATTCGTCAGTGGTCAGGTCCCAAGAGAAGCCGCCCGTCGAGCTGAGGCGCTGAGCTTCGACGAGAAAAGCCTCGCTGCGCTTCAGTGCGGCATCGCTGCTCGTTCGTTCAATCGCTACGCTTGCGATGTGCGTGACCTGATCAATGAGACTGCGCTGTAGCACCGTCGGTCCGCCCGGTTGCGTCATGTAGATGGCAAATGTGCCGAGCACGTTCTGGCTTCGCGACCGAATCGGCGTCGACCAGACCGATCGCAGGTCATTCGACAACGTCATTTCGCGCCACCCGTCACCCCATCGGTTCTCTGTGCTTATGTCGGCCGCAATGACCTGCATTCCCAGATACGCGGCCATGCCGCAGGGACCTGCGTCGGGGTGCACGGGTGTCCCCTCTGCGGCCTCGTTGTACCCTGGCGGGAGGCCTGGCGCGATACTTAGCTGAAACATCGCGCCGCCGGAACCGATCAATCGAATGCTGCAACGCGAGCCGACCTCGAGATCTTCGAAAAGACGGCATAGTGCATCGAGAACGACGGGAAGTGCGGCGCCCGACGCAACCATCTTGAGCATGCGATTCTCGGCGGCCAGCAGACTCTCAGCTCGTTTTCTGTCGTCGATGTCGATGAGCAGGACGTACCAGTTGATGACGCGTCCACCCGGGTCCCTGACGGGCATGCCGCGACCTTCGAACCAACGGTACACGCCGTCGTGACGCTGCAGCCGGTATTCGTCGTCATATCGAACCCCGGTGCGGAGCGAATCCGCGACCACCTGATTTGCATGCTCGAGGTCATCCGGGTGAACGATGTGGGCGCTCATTGGCCACGCTCTCACCTCTTCGAGCGTTCTGCCGTAGTACCCGAGTACCTGACGATTCGCGAATACGATCTCACCGGCCTCGTTCGCGACAATCGCGAAAGCCGGGATGCTCTCCATGCTTTCAACCATCAGGCGAACGCTGAGCTCGCGCGCGCGCAACTGATCCTCGGCCTGCTTTCGCGCATCGATGTCGGATGACAGAACGTACCAATGGGCGACTCCGCCGTCTGTATCTCTTACGGGAAGCGCCCTTGTCTGAAACCAGCGTGATGCGCCATCGTGGCGCCGCAGCCGGTGTTCGATTTCGCACAGGTCACCCGATGTCATCGAGTCTGCGAAAACTTGCAAGGTGCGGTCGAAATCGTGTGGGTGGATGAGGCCGCGGCTGGGCCAGGCGGTGATTCCTTCGATCACCGTGCCAAAGTACCCGTGCGCTTGCTGATTGACGCGCTCGATGTGACCCGAGGATGACGCGACGAAAACCAGGGCAGGAATTCCGTCGATGACCAAATGGGCGTCCGCGATCCGTTTCCGCTCGCCGAGCAGAATTGTTCCCTGGACTGCGATCGCGATCTGATTCGCAACGACGCTCAGCGCAACACGCTCAGCTCTGTCTGGAAAACTGGCGCGCCGAGATCCTGCGATGACTTCTCCCACCTCACCGCCAAGACCGAGCCTTACAGGGACCACCTGGAAGTCGTCGCTACCGAACCGAACGGTGATTCCAAGCGGCCGATCTCCAGTGGTTTCCGAAAGAAACTGTCTAACGGCTTCATCGATCTGTGCTGCTGACGCGATCGTTTCAAATGTCTTTGAGAGACGCAGGGGTTCAAGTGGCGCCGAGCCCGCGCGGTCCGTTGGACGCACGTAGATGAAATCCAGATGCAACAGTTCGACGAGCGCATCCAGCAGCGTCTCTACGATCTGCATCGGATCGGTCCCACGGCCGATTCCGGGTAAATCGACGAGCCTGGTCAGATCATCGATATAACGATGGATCCGTTCAGCATCGTCATGCTCAACGGGATGATTGTGCGCTGCCTCCATTCGCGGTTCCCAAGGTCGCAGCCGAGACCGACGTTGGCGAAGTGCTTTAGCCTACTCACTCGGAGTCGGATGACCAATAGCTGCGACGAAAGGTGCATTGCGCTTTGTCGAGCTCGGTGAATGATGCGGATTCACCCTTCCGGTTCGACGTTGCGTGAGTAATACAACACGCATACCCCGAGCAACGGCGGTACGAGGAACGAACGAACCTCGTCCAGCCAGTAAAGGGTCGCTGCAGCAGCGCAGCCGAGCGCGAAGGCCGCCACCGCCTCGATCATGCGACGCAGACGTGTATGCGCCTCTGTCGAGGCGTTGGTCTGGTCGGCGCGCGCGATGTCGACGAGATCGATCATGATCTGCGTCGTAGTGCCGGTCATCAGCGTGGTCGGCGGGGCGCCGGGCAGGTAAAGCCGGTGCGCGCCGTTCTGGATCGCCATTGCCGTGTTGTGTCCGCCAACCTCGCGAACGAACTTTGCGGCTTGTTCGCTGACCGCCTCGATCGCGCCGGTCAGGTTCGGCGTGAACGTTCCGCCTGCCATCAGCGCTCGGCCGTTGCATCAGTCGCCCGTGAAGGAAACATCACGCGCGTTCCAATCGCGTCATCAAGTCCAATCCCGATCGCGGTGGGTTCGTGCAACCTGCGCCATCACCCGACCATTTGCGAGGAAGCGCATGAGCACGATCACGACGAAAGACGGCACGACGATCTACTACAACGACTGGGGCAGCGGGCAACCTATTGTGTTCAGCCACGGTTGGCCGCTGTCGGCGGATGCCTTCGAAGACCAGATGTTCTATCTCGCACAGCGCGGCTACCGCTGCATCGCGCACGACCGGCGCGGACACGGCCGCTCGAGCCAGCCGTGGCACGGTAACGACCTCGATACCTACGCGGACGATCTCGCCGAACTCGTGCAGAAGCTCGATCTGAAGGATGCAGTTCACGTCGGTCATTCGACCGGCGGCGGCGAAGTGGCGCGTTACATCGGCCGTCACGGCACGGTGCGCGTGGCGCGAGCGGTGCTGATCGGTGCGATTCCACCGGTGATGGTGAAGTCGGAGAAGAATCCCGGTGGATTGCCGATCGAAGCATTCGATCAGATCCGCGCCGGGGTGCAGGCCGATCGTTCGCAGTTCTTCAAAGACCTGACGCTGCCGTTCTACGGCTACAACCGGCCCGGCGCGAAGATCTCCGAAGGTGTGCGCGAGTCGTTCTGGTTGCAGGGCATGATGGCCGGATTCCCGGCGTCGTATTTCTGCGTCAAGGCGTTCTCCGAGACCGATCTCACCGAAGACCTGAAGAAGATCGACGTGCCGACGCTGATCATGCACGGCGACGACGACCAGATCGTGCCGATCGCGGACTCGGCGCTGCTGTCGTCGAAGATCGTCAAAGGGGCGACTTTGAGGGTGTACAAAGGGGCGCCGCACGGGCTGTGCACGACGCTGAAGGACCAGATCAACGAAGATCTGCTCGCCTTTCTGAAGTCATAAACGGGGACATTTGGCTTCTTTCCGGTAGAGCACGTCGGTTCCCTCGCACATCGTCGGCGCGATTTCGCTGGTCGTGCCGTGTCGCACGATCCGATCGATGCGCTGCCTGAGGTGCTGCGCAGCAACCGCGTGGGAACCGTCTACCTCCTTCGAGGGAGTCCGAGTCCTCCAGCGACGCAACCGACGGCGGCAGCAACGCTGTCCTGGCCGACCGATCTACAGTGTGTTCGAAGTGCTCCGCTCGTTTGAATTTGGCGAGCAGCGAATAAGAGCATTTCGATTCAATTCAGAGCAGCTAGACACAAGCGTTGGCACGTTCATCGAGCGAGTATTCGCCTAGGGTAGCCGAATTCTCAAAAGGCCAATTCGAAGGATCAGTGCGATGACGGATCTGTCGAGGCGCATATTCGTGAAGTCGATCGGTGCCGCGGCCTTGGTGCCAGTGGGCCTCGCGAACTCGCCTGCAGCAGCTGCGCCGGCGACGGAACCGACAGCATCGAACACGTTTGAACGTCCACTCTACGTGTTCTTCAACGCCTATGAAGCCGATTTCATCGAGGCAGCGGTTGAACGACTGATCCCGGCCGACGAAGTCGGCCCCGGCGCGCTGCAAGCCGGCGTCAACAACTATCTCGACAAGCAACTCGGTGGCGCGTGGGGCGCCGGCGAACGCTTGTATCGCAGTGGACCATGGCAGCAGGGCACCCCGACGCAGGGCTATCAACTGCCGTTCACGCCCGCAGAGCTCTTCCACACGGCCATTCGCGCCATCAACACGTCGTTTCAGAAGCAGGGCATAACATTCAAGGATCTTTCGGCCGACGAACAGGACGCGTATTTGAAATCGCTCGAGTCCAGCGACGACGATCTGGACGGCGTTCCGGCGAAGGAATTCTTCAGCATTCTGCTGAAGATGACCGTCGAGGGTTATTTCAGTGATCCGGTGTACGGCGGCAACAAGGACATGGTTGCGTGGAAGATGATCGGCTTCCCGGGGGCGTATGCGAGTTACTACGACGCGATCGACCGACACGGCGTCAAGTTCGAGCGCGAACCAATGAGTCTCGCGTCGGACGGGAACGGCCACATCCACGTCAATCCGAACATCCCTGCCAGTCTCTAGCGGATCCTGCACATGGCACAGAAGCTCAAAGAGACCGACATCGTGATGATCGGTGTCGGCATGACCGGAAGCATCATCGCAAAGGAACTTGCTGCCGCTGGATATGGCGTGGTGGGTCTGGAACGCGGCCGGCCGCAGTTCACGGTTCCCGATTTCCAAGGCCCGTGGGTGCATGACGAGCTGCGCTTCGACGTCCGCAAAGCGTTGATGCAAGACAATACGCGCGAAGCGATGACGTTTCGAAACGCGCCGAACCAGACCGCGTTACCGATTCGCCGCTGGGAATCGTTCCTGCCTGGAACCGGCCTGGGCGGCTCGATGGTGCACTGGAACGGCCAGACGTACCGATTCCACGCGACCGATTTCGAGATAGCGACGAAGGTGCGCGAGCGCTATGGCGCCAAATTCATCGACCCGGAGCTAACGATTCAAGACTGGGGCGTGACGTACGCCGATCTCGAGAAGCACTACGACCGCTTCGAGTATCTGTTGGGCACATCGGGTAAAGCTGGCAATGTGAACGGCACGATTCAGCCGGGCGGCGACCCGTTCGAATCACCGCGCTCGCGGGAATATCCGACGCCGCCGATGAAGGAGCATTATCAGGGCGCGATGTTCCGTAAGGCCGCGCTCGGCCTCGGCTATCACCCGTTCCCGCAACCCTCGTCGAACTTGAGCCAACCGTACACGAACCCCGAGGGCCTCAAGCTCAACGCGTGCGTGTTCTGCGGCTTCTGCGAACGCTACGCTTGTGAGCACTACGCGAAGTCGGTGCCGCAAACGGTCATCTTGCCGGTGCTGCTGAAGAACCCGAACTTCGAGCTGCGCACCGGCTGCCAGGTGCTTCAGATCACGCTCGACTCGACCAAGAAGAAGGCGACCGGCGTGACGTATGTCGATGCGGCCGGCCGTGAATTCGAGCAACCGGCGTCGTTGGTCATCACTACGGCCTACGCGCTCAACAACGTGCGGCTGCTGCTCCTGTCGGGTATCGGTAAGCCATACGATCCAGCGACGGGCAAAGGCACCGTGGGCCGCAACTATGCCTATCAGACGATGACACCGTCGCGTCGTTCTTCGACGAGGACGTGATCATCAATCCGTTCATGGCATCGGGCGCATCCGGCACGTTGATCAACGATTTCGGCGCCGAGAACTTCGATCATTCGAAGCTCGGGTTCATCGGCGGCGCGTACGTCGGTGCCGTCAACACGAACGGCCGGCCGATTCAGTATCACCCGGTTCCGCCCGGCACACCGAACTGGGGTAAGGGTTGGAAGCAGGCGGTGGCGAAGCACTACAACCACACCGTGATGTTCAGCATTCACGGCAGCTCGATGTCGCAACGGCAGAACTATCTCGACCTCGATCCCACGTACAAGGACGCGTGGGGGCTGCCGCTGCTGCGCATCACGTTCGACTTTCCGAAGAACGACCTGCGAATGGCCGACTACGTCACCGGCAAGGCGGTCGAGATCGGCAAGGCGATGGGCGCGAAGCAAGTGGCAGGCAATCCGCGCAAGGGTCCATATACGGTCACGCAATACCAGACCACGCATAACACCGGCGGTTCGGTGATGGGCGACGACCGCCAGACCAGCGTCGTCAACCGATATCTGCAGTGCTGGGACGTTCCGAACGTGTTCGTCGTCGGTGCCTCCGCTTTTCCGCAGAACCCGAACTGGAATCCGACGGGTACCCTGGGCGCGCTGACGTATTGGGCGATCGACGCGCTGAAGGAACAGTACCTCAAGGACCCGCGGCCGCTGGTGTCGGCATGATCATGCGCACCCATAGAAGGCCGTTGGCGATTGCGGCGCTGTCGGTGCTTCCGTCGATCGCAATGGCCGCGGCGCCGAGCGCAGCCGGCGACGCCGCTCGCGGTGCGACGGTCGCGGCGCCATGTCAGGCATGCCACGGCACAAAAGGCGAAGGCATGGTGGCGACGAACTCACCGCGTCTCGCCGCGCAGGATTCGTACTATCTCGACAAACAGTTGCGCGACTATGCATCGGGGCTTCGCAACGACCCGATCATGAGCCCGATGGCGAAGACCCTCACCGACCAGCAGCGCATCGACGTCGCCGCGTATTTCGCGTCGCTGCCGCCGCCGCCCCAATCTTCGCCCAACGGTGATGCGACGCTGCTCGCGCGCGGTCACCTGCTGTCGCGAACCGGAGACGAATCGAAACAGTTACAGGCGTGCGGCAACTGCCATGGTCCGGATGGACGCGGCGAAAAGTTCGCGGCGCCGTATCTTGACGGGCAGCTGGCCATCTATCTCACGAAGGCGATCGCGGCATGGAAAGATGGCACGCGCAAGAACGACGGCGGCGAGATCATGGCCGTGGTCGCGGCCCGACTGACGCGCAGGATGTCGCAGCGATCGCCGCTTACTTCGCCTCACTGCCGACACCGCATCCATGAATGCGGGCATCGCGGCGATACCATGGCTTTGATGATGTCGGCGACGCATGCCGACTCGCCGACGGCCGAGGCGAAGCGAACGATTCTGGAGCGGCACCCCCAGAGCGGCGTCGAAGGCAAAGAGGTCATCCTCGGAACCGCCGAATTGCCGGCTGGCGCGGTGATCGGCCCGCACACCGACTACGGCGATGAATCCGGCTACGTTCTCAAAAGCCACCTCGTCCTCAAGGTAAAAGGGCAGCCCGACCGCGAGTTGAAGGCAGGTGACTACTTCTTCAATCCGGCAGGCCTGGTACACAGCCTTGTGGCGGAGCCCGTACGGACGGCGGTATGGCCTGATCGACCTGGATCGTCGCCACTGGAAAACCGTTGGCGGAACCGGTCAATGACTAGTGCGGCGCGAGCTGACTGAGACACCCAAGACCGAGTTGTTCTTGCCGCGTTGGCAGGCAATCTCTCGGTTGCCATCACCAAGTTTGCGCGTCCGGCCTGACCGTGAGTTCGGCGATGCTGAGCGAAGGCGTCCATTCCTTGGTCGATACGCTCAACGAACTGCTGCTTCTCTATGGGATGAAGCGGGCCGCGCGCCCGCGGGACGCGAGGTATCTGTTCGGCCACGGCCGCGAACCGTAATTCGGGAGTTCATCGTCGCGCTGCTCGTGTTTTCGTTAGGAGCCGGGATTTCGTTGACCAGGGTGTGCTTCATCTGATCGAGCCGACGCCAATCCAGCGGCCGTTAATCAACTACGTCGTAATCGCAATCTCGTCTGCCTTCGAAGCGGCTTCCTGGTGGATCGCGTTGACGATGTTTCGTGCGGCCAAAGGAAAGCTCGACTATTTCGAGGCGTTTCGTCGCAGCAAGGATGCGATCATGTTTACGTGCTGTTCAAGACAGCGCCGCGTTGATCGGCTCGCTGATTGCGTTGGCGGGAATCGCGGGTGCGCAGCTGCTGCACATGCCGCGGCTCGACGCCGTGGCGTCGCTGGGTATCGGTGCGGTGCTCGCCGCGTCGTCGCCGCCGTTGGCGCGCGAGACGAAGGCGCTTCTGATCGGGGGGCTGCCGGTGCTCGCCGTGCGTGAATCGCCGTCGGGTATTGCCGGAAACGATGCCGGAACACGTTCAGCAAATGGCGTGTTCACCGTCCAAATCGGTCCTAACCAGATCGTGGCGATGCTCAGCGTCGAGTTCGAGGATGCATTGACGACTACGGAAATCGAGGCCTGCGTGAATCGAATCGAAGCGGCGAGCGGGCGCGCACACCCCGACATTTCAGTTCTGTTCGTAAAGCCGCAAACGTTGGAGACCTGGCGCAGTCTGACGGCGGGGCTCGGTTCGATCATCGATGAGGCATGAGCACGGCGTTGCCAGCTCGAATGATGCTGAAGCCAGCTAGTTCGCCCGACCTCCGCTACCGGTGGGAGCTATTCCTGGTCAGGCGGAATGCTGGCCGCTGCGTCGAGACGCTCGCGCAGGATACTCGCCCACGCCTGCACGCTGGCCCGCACCGCCTGTTCAGCCGTCATCGTGTTGGATTCGTGCTTTGCCACGACGTGATCGCTTGCGCGCACCATGATTGCAGTCGTTGTCGAGTCACGCAGCTCGAGCACCAGAATCGCTTCGCCCACGTCCGGCACCGTCAACAGGTCGTCTTTCCCGCGCGCGTTCTCGGGTAGGCAACGACACGATGTTGACCAGATTGCCTTGGACCGTCAGCACATCGGGACCGGGTACGGTGGTCAGCGTGAAGTACCGGCTTTTGGCGAGTTCCTCGCGAAACGTGGTGTCGACAATGTCCCGCAGTGACTCCATCTGGCGCGGCGTCAGCGGTGACGCTGTCGGCGCGTTTGCATGGGTTTGCGCCGCTTGCGTCAATGGCCGATACGCGATGAACGACGGTGCGAACATCACCTTGTGGTAGCTGCGCACGTCGAAGAATTTTCGCACCCACAGTTCGTTGAACACGCTGCTTTCGCGGCGATACAGTCCGTCTGCCGACATCTCGAATTCCGCGCCGGCCGCTCGCGCAGAACAGACCGCAGCGGACGTCATCAGTAGAACCAGCAATGCTCTACGCATCAGAGGACCTCCAATCACAAGGGAGCTTGCGCGCGGCGTTTCTTCGCCGAAATTATCCTTTGGTATTGATACGGGAAGCGTGTGTCGTTCCAAACGCCAGGCGAAGATGGCTGGTGAGAGCGCGGAGCTTGGCCGATGAGACGCGGTCACGCGGGTAACCGATACTTATGTCGGCGCCTCCTTGCGGGTAGCCGACCTACAACGTTTACGGGGTTGTCGATGCTTCCGGCGCGCTTGAGGTGTCAATTTGAGGGGCAATGCGGTCGCCAGAATGAAGGATCACGGGATCACACCCATCAACTGGACTAGGGTTGCGGCGGAACTGCTGCGGAACTGGAATCTCGTGTACGCGATACGTCTGGCCCACGCAATTCTGTGCCCGCGCCGTTGGAGGTGACATAGCGCCGCGAGCAGTCAGGCAGAAGTTTGGTGAACCGTTCGTGACCTGCTGGAAAAGTCCTAACGGAGCTTAATTCCTGGTACAAGGAGCTCGCAGCGACATCACCAACCTCAAGAGACGCCAAATACGATGAACGCCAAGCACGCGATGGCCCGCAAACCTACCCTGGCCGAGCAAGCCGATGTTCACGACCTGTACGAACGGGCTGTGCAAAACGTCGAGCAGGAGGTGGAGTTTACGCAGGCGACTTTCGAGCGTATTCGCGGGCGTAAGGCGTATCGCCTTCGCGAGGATTTCTGCGGCACCGCCAGCACCTCGTGCCAGTGGGTGCGTCAAGGTGAGCGCTTTCAGGCAATCGGTGTGGATATAGATCCGTCGGTGCTCGACTGGGGGCGTCGCAATCGAGTCAGTCAGTTGCCCGTAGTCGACCGGGCGCGCGTACAACTACTCGAATCCGACGTTATGACGGTAGCCACGCCACCCGTTGATATCTTGGTTGCCTTCAATTTCAGCTATTTCATCTTCGACACGCGCGAGACGCTGCGCCAGTACTTCACGCAAGCCCATGCCGCGTTGGTCGATGACGGCATGTTCTTCATCGATCTGTTTGGTGGCGCTCAGGCGCAGGAAGAGATGAAGGAAAAGACGAAGCACAAGGGCTTCACCTACATCTGGGATCAGGCCAAGTTTCATCCCGTCACCAATCACATTCGCTGTCACATACATTTCAGCTTTCCTGACGGCTCAAAGATCAAGAATGTGTTTACGTACGAGTGGCGGCTGTGGTCGGCTCCGGAATTGCGGGAAATCGCTGCTGGAGGCCGGATTCCGCAGTGCGACCGTCTATTGGGAAGGTGAGGACGAGGACGGCGAAGCCGATGGCGAGTTCACCCCAAATGAAAGTGGCCAAGCGGATCCTGCCTGGATCGCGTTCATCGTTGCCGAAAGGTAGCTGTTGACCAACGATTCATCGGTGGCGCGATTCAAAGTGCCTGCATGGGGCCGCCCGTTCGTTCGAAGATACTTGAACCCCAAAACAAGCGCGCTGCTTTCAGCGAACGCTGGTACGAACGTCGATGTGGTTCCAGCGGGCGGGATTAGACCAAGCGGACCTTCTGGACTCCGATGGCGAACGCCTGAACGCCCTCAGCACGCCCGTTAGCGCGGTTCCGTCGCGATCGGCCGCGTAATCAACCATCTGGCCAGCTCGTATAAGGACGCGGGTGGTCGTCCGTGGAAGCGCTCAAACTCTGTCCGATCCCGTTCGAATGACCACCGCCATTGATTGATAGCGGTGTTGGCCACCGATTGTTCTGATGACATAGTTCACCGTCCGTTTGCCCCCGCGACAATCCTACTGTCACGAAAGGTAACAGACCACAATTTTTAATCGGCGGAGTCCGAGTGTCGAGGATGGCCGGGGTAGTGGAGCAACTCGTGGAATCGCGTGTTTGGTCTCGTCCAAGCTTTGCTCATCAACAACTGCGAGCAATGCTACCAACGCCTTCCTCTGCGCAGCGAACAGTTCTTCAAGTTCCTCTAGTCGTGCGGTTTGTTGCTCAGGCGTCATCTCTGATTCCCGAAAATGGATACACCTCGACCTTCGCCCCGAGACGTTACGTTCAGATGACGGCGTCATCGTTCGGTCGCAATCTTCAGGTCAGATTGGACATCTGAACCGCCGCAAGGATAGCTCTGTGGACGTCCCAATTCTTTTAGCGTTGATCGGTACTGGCCTGCTGGCGCTTTTCGCATTGACGTATCAGCGAAGACGGTAGGGAAAATCGAACTGGAGGACGCGGCAGGATCTGCGACCGAACACTGTCTCTTTACCTAAGGTCCATGCAGCCCTGCAATAATTCTGGCGACTTCACGTGTCATCGAATTGCCCTGAGGTCCACGGCACTTGCCCATCCGCGACCAGTGCCGTTCTCTTTACCCGATCTTCGCGCGGATTCGTCCGTGAGCGCACGACGCATGATTTCGCGCGGCGACC
>CAWADH010000003.1:0-451388 GCA_963780795.1 uncultured Gammaproteobacteria bacterium
GGACTGACCGGCACTGCCGTCAGTTTCACCGCCTGCTCGCACCGCACGCGCGGCTCTACACCGAAATGATCAGCACCGGCGCCCTGCTGCACGGCCCGCGCGAACGCCTGCTCACGTATTCGCCGGAACAGCATCCGGTGGCACTGCAACTCGGCGGTGCCGATCCGGCAAGCCTCGCCACATGCGCACAATTCGCGGCCGCCACCGGCTTCGACGAAGTGAATCTCAACGTCGGTTGTCCATCCGATCGTGTACAACAGGCGCGCATTGGCGCGTGTCTGATGCTCGAACCCGAACTCGTGGCCGAGTGCGTCGCCGCAATGCGCGCGGCGGTCGACATACCGGTAACCGTCAAGTGCCGCACCGGCGTGGATGCCGCCGACGACTACGACTTTCTCGCGCGCTTCGTCGACGTCGTTGCGCGCGCCGGTTGCGATACGTTCATCGTGCACGCGCGCAAGGCGATTCTCACTGGGCTGAGTCCGGCACAGAACCGCACCATTCCGCCGCTCGACTGGACGCGTGTCAGTCGCCTGAAAGCCGACTTCCCTGGCCTGACGATGGTGGTCAACGGCGGCATCGAAACCGCCGACGCAGTGAGGCTGCAGCTGCACGCAGTCGATGGCGTCATGCTGGGGCGCGCCGCATATCACAATCCATGGCTGCTAGCAGAACTCGACGCCGATCTGTTCGGCACAACGGTTCCTTCCAGCCGCGCCGAGGCGCTCGAGCGATTGTTGCCGTACGCCCGATCGGAAATCGATCGCGGCACGCGCTTGCACGACATCGCGCGGCACCTGCACGGACTGTTCAACGGTTTGCCTGGCGCACGCCGCTATCGGCGCCACCTGGCCGAGCATTCGCATCGCGCAGGCACCGGCATCGACGTGCTGGTCGAGGCCGCGTCCTACGTCAACGAAGCCGCCATCGAGGAGAGAACTTCCGCATGTTCGAACGCCTGAAGACTCTACTGCAGCAGTTTCCCTCTGAGTCGAGCGACGCCGACGCCGCGCTAACCGCACCGATGGCCGCGGCGATGCTGCTGCTGGAAGTGGCCTGGGCTGACCAGAACATCACCGATGCGGAACTCGAAGCGACGCGCGACGCCGTGCAGGCGATGTTCAAGCTGACCAACGAGCAAGTGCAGGCGCTGGTCGATCGCGCGAAATCGGAACACGACACCGCAATCTCGATGTATCCGTTCACGCGCGCCGTGAACGAGTCGTTGACCATGGACGAAAAGAAGCAGCTGATCGTGTTGCTGTGGCGCCTCGCGGGTTCAGATTCGAACATCGATGTTCACGAGGAATACACCATCCGCCGCATCGCCGATCTGCTGTACGTCTCGCATGACGATTTCATCGCGGCGAAGCTCGAAGCCCGGAAAGATTGAAGCGCTAGCGCTTCGCGATACACGCACCCATTCCGACGAACGCCACGTCCTGACCGGCAACGGTCAGAATCATGTTGCCGTACGTCTGGTTGATCGACAGCGTGTATCCGCCGCCGCCCGTCTCGCCTTTGATTCCCGAGTCGGTTCCTTGCAGCAACAGCTTGCCCTGCACCACTTCGCTGTTGCTGATCGGGCTCGTGAGATCGGCTTCGAGGTGCTCGATTCTGATCGTGCGTTTACTCACATCGACATCGAGATGACGAATCGGGAACGCCACGTCTTCGCCGACCGCGCGACACCCGGCGTAGCTGTCGCACTCGAACAGCTGCTGCACCGTGCAGATGAGATTGGTTTTGCCGTCGAACGGCGCGCCCGACGGTGCGGCGAACGAAGGCGCCGCACCGAGGCAAGCGAGCAGCGGCAGTAGCGTGACTGGTTTCATGTGTTTCTCCTAGTCGACGGTATAGCCGCGGCCTTCGAGACAGGCCGAATAGGCGCGGTTGTAGTTGCTTCGCTCGGTGGCGAGCATCTGCGTCTGCTGTTGCTGGCTCTGCTGCTGTTGATTGCGAGCCTGCGCGCTTCGCATGCCGCCGAACAGGCCGCCGCTGGCCGCGCCGATCTCGGCGCCTTCACCGGCATTGCCGGCAATGGCGCCAACGGCCACGCCGAGGAGCGCGCCGGCAAAGGCACCACCGAAGAACCCCGCCCGCTTCTGTTGCGGCGGCGGTGGTGGCGGCGCCGCCATCGGATCGAATCCGGTTTCGTTCTTGCCGAACTCGTAGCACTGGAACTGATCCTGTTGCTGCTGCTCGTAGGTCTGTCCGTGCGCAGGATAGACGTACAACGGCTGCGGCGGTGGTGCGTCACCGACGGCGGAGGTAGCCATCAGCAGGAGCGTCGCGGCGGCTACGTTCGCGGCGGCAGTCGAAAGTGGCACGTGGATCATCCTGTATGCCCTCGAATCGTCGATGAAATCTCGCCCGGCTATTGCGCGCCGTTCGCCGCTTCCATGTAGTGCCGCAGCGTGTCGGACCACTTCGTCATGATCTCGTCTGCGGCCTGAATGTTCCCGACCTTCGATCCCCAGGTGAAGATGCCATAGTTGCTCGCCTCTTCAGGATCGACCACGCGCGCCAGCAGTTGGCTCGTTACGGAATCGAACAGTTCGAGAACCAGCGTCATCTGTCCAGCCGACGTCGAGAATGTCTGCTCATCGGGATCTGCCATGTCCTGCGGAGCGGCAACTTGCAGATTGATGATGGCCGGCCGCAACACGAGCACGTTCGGCGCTGCGTCGTCCGTCAACTGATAGCCGCCCTGCTCGAGCTGCGCGACGAACACCTTCTTGAATTCAGCGGCGAGTTCCGACTCGGTCTGCTTGATCTGGTCATCGGTGATCGGGATGTTGAAGTTCGTCTGCATGTTCTCGCGCCAGTTCGGCGCGAAGCTGACGTAGCAGTTGAGAATCGCGAACTTCGTATACGGCTTCAACGTCGCGCCGGGCTTCACGTACACGAGCGCGAACTCGGTGTTCTTGACGAGGTGCAGACCGTCGGGCGACACCGCCGGTGGGTCGGCGCTCATCACCGCCGTCGCGAATACGAGGCTCAGCAATGCGGTGATCGCGGCTGCACACCGCGGCATCATTCGAACGAGCATTTGATCTCTCCCCAGAAGGTTTTTGTCGTCGACGCGGCGGCCATACTGACAAATCACAGGGGGACTCGCCACTACGGCGAGGAGCTCGATCAGCGTGCGGCGGCTTCCAGCGTTTCGACGAGGTCCTGAAAGGCTTCGCGATTGGATTCGTTCAGCGACATCAGCATGCGGTGCGCATCGAGCACGCGCTGGCGCATGTCTTCTTCGCTGCAATCGGCCGGATTCAGTTCGCCGAACTGTTCCTTGTGCTCGAGCGGCACTTCGATGATGTGGAACACGTCGTCGAATCCCATCGTCTTCAACACGCGCGTGATGTCCGGGTTGGTCGATACCAGCGTCGGCACGAAGCCGAAGCGTTCCTGCGCGCGAATCGACAGCTTTGCGAGAATGCCGAGCGACGTGCTGTCGATGCCGGTGGTCCGCGTGAGATCGACCACCACCGATTTGAATCCGGCGTCGGACAACATCGAATCGAGGAACGTATCGACGGCTGCGCACAGCGTGACGCGCACATCCCCTACGAACTTCATCAGATAGACGCCGTGATGATGCGCCACCAGGATACGGCCGTTGTTCGACACCGCGTTCACATCACGCCTCTTTCGTGATCGCCAGACAAGCGATGTCGTCCGGGCCGGCTTCCCGCTGGTCGAGCCCCAACACCTGCCACAGTTCGGTTCCTTGCGAATGCGTCGTTTGGACTGCATCGAGCAGGCGCCGTTCCTTCTCCGCCAGCGGCACCGTACCCATGATTTCGAGCACCCCGTCCGAAACCAGCGCCAGCGTCAGCGGCCCGCGCAGCGGTTCCCGATTAGATACCCAGGACACACCTTCGAACAATCCGACCGGCTTCCCGGCCACTTCGAGATAACGACTGCCGGCGGCGTCGCACAGAATCGCGGGCGGAAAATGGCCGCCGTTCGCGTATGCCAGCGAGTCGTCCGCCAGATCGATCACGCCGATGAATACTGCCACATGCTTATCCAGCTGATTGTCGAGGAGTTCCCGATTCAGCGCCGCGAGAATCTCGCCCGGGGCCTTCAGCATTTTAGGTCGATATTCACGTCGCAACCGGCGAGAGAAATTTTTCAACAGCACGGTGACGAAGGCCGACGACGCGCCGTGACCCGACACATCGGCCATGTAAAAGGCAAAGTGACGATCAGTGATGCGGAAATAGTCGACGAAGTCGCCGCTCAGCATCAGCGACGGAAACAGTTTGTGGCGCAGACGATAGCGGTCGATCGCCATCGGGCTCGGCGGCAGCATGCCCATCTGGATGTAACGACCGGCGCGCTGGTCGCGCTGGAACTCGCGCAGCTGCGCCCGCGTGCGGGCATCCTCCGCCGAGGCGGGCGCCGCAAAGCGCGCGGTGCGGCCGCCGCGGCCGATCGCGCTGTCGACCTGCTCCGCGAGGGTGTTGGCGTCGTCCAGGTCGATCACATCGATTGCGCCCATCCGCAGCGCGGCAAGCAACGCGTCCTTCGCCAGTTCGCCGTGGGCCACGATCGCCACCGGCAGCGTCGGGTCGTGCACCAGAATGGACTCCGCAAGGCCGAACGGATGTGCGTGGGCACTGTGATACCGGCACAGGACCAGTTCGGGGCGACGATGCGTCGCCCACTCGGCAAGCTCCGCCAGACCGTGGATGCGCGAAACGGAAAAGCCTAGTTGCGAGAGTGAATCCGCGAGGACCGACGACGAGGCGTCATCCGGATCGACTACCAAGAGGGTCATGCAACTTCCCACCGAGGGCGTTAGACGCGACGCCGGCGGCGGCGAGCGATTTGCCCTGATATGGGCCGCGCACCCTACTCCTTCGGTACATCCATCACAAGACTGGTTCGTCCCGGAATTGTGGGCTACTCGTCCCACTCCTCGTCGAGGAATTGGTCGGTGACCTGACCGTCTTTTATCAGGTATTCGCGCCTCTGAAGATAGGCGTCGCGCATGAACGTGTAGCGGTCGCCACTGATCAACTGTTCGGCATCGAGCAGGCTCGCGCGAATCTCGATGAAGTTGAGTGCGGTCAAACCATAGCGGGTTCGTTCGTCGTCGATCAGATAACGTATTGGCTGTGCATAGATTCCAACAGCCGACCCCAGACCATCGCGCACGTCCGACGGACCGAGAAATGGCAGTACCAGGAATGGCCCGCTGCCGGCGCCCCATTTCGCAAATGTCTGGCCGAAGTCTTCGTCGTGAAGCTGGAGCCCCGCGCCGGCGGCCGGATCGAACAATCCGCCGAGGCCGAGCGTGGTGTTCATCACGAACCGCCCGGTATCGCTCGCACCGTTGGCGAACTTACCCTGCAGAAAATCGTTCACGATGACGATCGGATACGACAGGTTGCTGAAGAAGTTGCTGATGCCGCGGCGTACCAACCGCGGCGTGATCTTCGCGTAGCCCTTCGCGACCGGCTTCAATACCCAACGGTCCATGGCATCGTTGAACGCGAAGATCTTGCGGTTCATGCCCTGCCATGGGTCCGACGGCTGACCCGCATTGCCTTCGCTGTCGGCAAACGCGCTGAACGTCAGGCCGGCCAACAAACCGGCAACCATCCAGCGCTTCGACATCGAGACTCCCCGTTTCCAGATTCTGGCGAGCGGCGATGATATCGCATGCATCTCGATGTACGAACTCAACGCACGCCCGCCTCTTCTTCGAGCGGAGCAACAACCGACTCGATGCGCTTCGCAGAAACCTTGCCCTTCGTTCGCAGCCGCTGAGCAAACACGGCCACGCGATACTCCTCGATCATGAAGTGAGCGTCTTCGATGTCTGGCCGCGCGCCGAGCTTGCCGGCGATGCGTGCAAGCCGCGCCGCGAACGCCGCGATCTCGGCGGCGGTCTGCGCGTCCTTCTGGATGCGCCCCTGCAATCCTTCGAGCCGGTGTGAGATCGCCTCGAGATAGCGCGGCACCTCGCCGAGGTATCGCAGCGGAATGCGGTCGAGAAAATCCGCCGGCACGAGGCGCACCAGCTGCGCGTTCATATCGCGCACTGGTTCCACATACGCAGGCGATTTCGCTTCCGATAGTGCGCGCACCGTGGCGAACCTGGCAGCGAGAATCGCTTTCGCGTGGCACAGCAGCGTATCGAACGTAGCCGGCCACGCGCCGCGATGCTGCGCAACGCGCGCGTCGTATTCCGCGGTCGAATGCGGCAGTTCGCGGCCGTCGAAGAAGCAGTACCAGGCCGAGGCGCGCAGCAGCTCGTCGGTGAGCATGTCGGCAGAACCGAGCGGCGCGAACTGCAGCCCCAGATCGCGCTCGTTGCGCACCAGTTTCTGCAGAAAGCGCGTCGTCTTCGATTCACTGAGAAGCACCATGCGCGAGTATCCATCACGCGACAGACGACGCTGCTCTGCCGCGGTCGGCGCCATCACCAACGAAACGCTGGCGCCGCGATCGACCAGCGCCGGATAAACGATCAGGCGCCCATCGCCGTCGTCGAGAACGCGCTGCGCACCCACCTCGACTGCGGGAAATTGCTTGAGGTCGTGCGCCTCGAGTGCATCCTTCACGCCGCGCGTGTCGATTCGCCGCGCCACCTTCGCTTCGAGCCGCTCGATCAGCGCTCGCGCGTCGCGATCCTGATCGACCAGCGCGCCTTTGTTGTCGCGCACCTGAACGTTCATTCTGAGGTGCGCATCGACTGCGTCGAGGTTCCACGCGTCGAGCGGTATCCGCACGTCGAAGAGTGCTTCGAGCCGTTCGCCGAGAACACGTTCGAGCCTCCCGTGACGATAAGCGTCGGCGCGCAGCAATCCGGGCAGAATCGCCTCGATCTTCTCCGGCAGCGGCGCGAGCGGCCGGCGCAGCGTCTTCGGTAGCGCGCGAACCAACGCTTCGCAACGCGCGCCAAGCAGGCCCGGCACCAGCCAGTCCAATGGTTCCTGCCGGACGTGCGCCAGCAGTCCGAGCGGCACCTGCAGCGAAACGCCGTCGTCTACCGCTCCGGGCGCAAAGCTGTAGCGCAAGCGGAATTCCACGTCGTGCAGCACCAGCGCCGAAGGGAAGCCATCGTCGCCGGTGCGCGCGCCGTCGGGCATCAGCACGTCGTCGCGCGACATGAACAACAGCTTCGGATTCCGGCGCTCCACCCCGCGCCGCCAGCGTTCGAGATCGCGCACGTCGGCAACGTCGGCGGGAATCCGTTCCGAATAAAACCCCGCGAGCACGTCGTCGGACGCGAGCAGATCGCGGCGCCGCTGCTTCGCTTCGAGCTCGCGGATCTCGGCGACGAGTTCGAGATTGTGGCGCAGGAACTCTGCTTTCGTCGTCAGCGCTCCAGTCAGCAGTCCGGCGCGGATGAAGATGTCGCGCGCCTGCGCGATATCGATGTTCCTGAAACTGACGCGACGCCGTTCCACCAGCGGCAGGCCGAACAGCGAGACCTTCTCGAACACGACGGTCTCGCCGCGGCGAGGATCCCAGTGCGGTTCGCTATAACTGCGCTTCAGCAGGTGCTGAGCAGCGGCTTCCACCCATTCCGGCTCGACGGCTGCTACACACCGCGCATAGACCCGTTGTGTCTCGGAGATCTCGCTCCCAACAATCCACTTGGGGTGCGACGACGCAAGATACGAGCCCGGGAAGATTCGAAAGCGCAGATTGCGCGCGCCGAGATAGTCGCCGCGCTCGTCCTTGAGGCCGATGAGGCTGAGCGAACCCGCCAGAATCGATCGGTGGATCGGCATGTATTCGGCCGGTTGGCCGTTCACGCGCAATCCGAGCTGTCGAACGGCGAGCAGCAGCTGCCGATGCAGATCACGCCATTCGCGCATCCGCAGAAACGAAAGGAAATTCTGCTGGCACGCCCGCTTCAGCGCAGACGCAGACAACTCCTGCCGAGATGCCTCGTGCCAGTTCCACAACTTCAGATACGCCATGTAGTCGGAGCGCTTGTCGGCGAATTGCTGGTGCGCGGCGTCTGCCGCGCCGCGCGATTCCAGCGGCCGCTCGCGCGGATCCTGCAGCGCGAGCCCACTGGCAATCACCAGCAGTTCTGCCAGGGCGCCGTGAGTGGACGCTTCCACCAGCATTCGACCCAGTCGAGGATCGACCGGCAGCCGCGCCATGGTGCGGCCGACCGGCGTCAACCGATCGCCGACCAGGGCGCCCAGTTCAGTCAGCAGCGTCAATGCGTCGCGCACCGCGCGCGATTCCGGCGGATCGAGAAACGGAAACGTCTCGATGTCGCCGAGCCCGAACGCGCGCATCTGCAGCACCACTGCCGCGAGATTGGTGCGGCGGATTTCCGGATCGGTGTACGCGGGCTGCGCGAGATAGTCCGCTTCGTCGTAGAGGCGATAGCACACGCCCGGCGCCAGCCGGCCACAGCGGCCTTTACGCTGGTCGGCGCTCGCGCGCGAGATGCGTTCGATCGGCAGGCGCTGCAGCTTCGACCGATAGCTGTAGCGGCTGAGTCGCGCAAAGCCGGGATCGACCACGAAGCCGATGTTCGGCACGGTCAACGACGTTTCCGCCACGTTCGTTGCCAGCACGACGCGACGGCGACCGCCCGACGCGAAAATGCGCTGCTGTTCGGTCGTGGGAAGCCGCGCGTAGAGCGGCAGGATGTCGTAGCGGTCGCGCAGTTCGCGTCGCAACAACTTCGACGCTTCGTGGATTTCCCGCTCGCCCGACAGAAACACCAGCACGTCGCTGGCGCGTTGTATGGGACGCCGCTCAATGTCGCGGATCGCGTCCAGTATCTGCTGCGACTGATCGAGGTCGCCGACATCGGCCGGCCGGTACACCACTTCGACCGGATAGCCGCGCCCGCTCACCTGCACCACCGGCGCGTCTTCGAAGTGCTTCGCGAATGCACCGACGTCGATCGTCGCGCTCGTGATGATCACCTTGAGGTCCGCGCGTTTGCCCAACAGCACCTTCACGTAGCCGAGCAGGAAGTCGATGTTCAGGCTGCGTTCGTGCGCCTCGTCGATGATCAGCACTTCGTAGTTCGACAGCCATCGATCGCCGGTGATCTCGTTCAGCAGCAGGCCGTCGGTCATCACCTTGATCAGTGTTTTGTCGGACGTCTGATCGCTGAAGCGCACGGCATAGCCGACCTGTTGGCCGAGCGGTACGCCGAGTTCCTCGGCGATACGTCTCGAGACGGCTCTGGCGGCGATGCGCCTTGGTTGCGTGTGCCCTATCAATCCGCGCGCGCCAAATCCGGCCGCAAGGCAGAGCTTCGGCAATTGCGTCGTTTTGCCGGAGCCCGTTTCGCCGGCGACGATCACGACGCGGTGCGCCTCGAGCAGGCGACGGATCTCGTCGATGTGCTGCGCAATAGGCAACTCGTCGGGGAACGACACGTTCGGAACGCTCGCGCGCCTGTTACGCAAACGAAGCTGCGCCGAAACGAGGTCAGTCGCGGCGCGTGCGGGATCGTCGCGAAACGTGCGCTCGAGCGGGCGCACGTCGCGCAGCATTACCGAGTCATGCGCAAATTCGCCACTCACGCTTTCGCAACCGGCGGATTAAGAACGGAGAGAGGCGCCCGGCGCCTCTATTTGGTGAGGGCGCTCATGCCCTCTTCGAGACCCCGGATCGTCAGCGGATACATCTTGCCGTTGACGAGTTCGCGCGTCATCGCGACGGAGTTCGAGTATTCCCAGGTTTCCTGCGGCGTCGGATTGATCCAGATCAACTTGTCGTACAGCGTCGCGAAGCGGTTGATCCAGACCGCGCCGGGTTCCTCGTTCCAGTGTTCGACGCTGCCGCCCGCATGCGTGATCTCGTACGGCGCCATCGTTGCGTCGCCGACGAACACCACTTTGTAGTCGTGCGCATACTTGTTCAGGATCTCGAACGTCGGCATCCGCTCGTTCATGCGACGACGATTGTCTTTCCACACCGATTCGTAGATGAAATTGTGGAAGTAGAAGCTCTCGAGGTGCTTGAACTCGGTACGCGTCGCCGAGAACAGCTCTTCGCAGATCTTCACGTGCGCATCCATCGATCCGCCGATGTCGAAGAAGCACAGCACCTTCACCGTGTTCTTGCGTTCCGGCTGCATCTTGATGTCGAGCATGCCGCCGTTGTCCGCCGTTGCGCGGATCGTGCCCTTCATGTCGAGTTCTTCTTCTTTGCCGGTGCGCGCAAATTTGCGCAGCCGGCGCAGCGCGATCTTGATGTTGCGCGTGCCGAGTTCGACGGAATCGTCGAGGTTCTTGTACTGGCGCTCGTCCCAGACCTTCTTCGCTTTCTTCTTCTTGCCCTGGCCGAGGCCGCCGGCACCCTTCTTGCCTTTCTGTTCCGGGTCGTCGCCTTCCTGGCCCTCTTTACCCTCTTTGCCTTCCTTCGCCTGACGCTTCTCTTCTTCCTCGCGCGCCTTCTGGAACGCTTCGATCAGCTTTTCGAGGCCGCCGAGCGACTTGATCTTCTCGAGTTCCTCCGCCGTGAGCGATTTCTCGAACTCCCGCCGCAGCCACTCGTCGGGAATCAGCGACTCCAGCATGCCGTGCAGGTCTTCGAGACCTTTGAAATAAGCGGAGAAGGCGCGGTCGAACTTGTCGTAGTTCTTCTCGTCTTTGACGAGACACGTACGGCTGAGCAGATAGAAGTCGTCGATGTTCGCGTAGACGACACGCTTCTGCAGCGCGGCGAGCAGATCCATTAACTCGCGCAGCGTCACCGGCAACTTGTACTTGCGCAGCGTCAGAAAGAAGTTGATCAGCACGTCTTTGCTCCTACGCTATCCGACGAGCGCGCTCAGCCGCGACTGTTGCGTCGGTTCATGAACGCGAGCCGCTCGAGCAGGTGTACGTCCTGTTCGTTCTTGACCAGCGCACCATACAACGGCGGAATGGCCTTGCTCGGATCGCGGTTCGTCAGAATCTCGTCCGGAATGTCGTCGGCCATCAGCAGCTTCAGCCAGTCGATCAGTTCCGACGTCGACGGCTTCTTCTTCAGGCCTGGCACCTTGCGCACGTCGAAGAAGATGTCCATCGCCTCCTTGACGAGTTCCTTTTTGATCTCCGGATAGTGCACGTCGACGATCGCCTGCATCGTTTCGCGATCGGGGAAGTTGATGTAGTGGAAGAAGCAGCGGCGCAGGAATGCGTCCGGCAGTTCCTTTTCGTTGTTCGAAGTGATCACGATCACCGGCCGGAATTTCGCCTTCACCGTTTCGCCGGTTTCGTAGACGAAGAATTCCATGCGATCGAGTTCCTGCAGCAGGTCGTTCGGGAACTCGATGTCGGCCTTGTCGATTTCGTCGATCAGCAGCACCACGCGCTTGTCCGATTCGAACGCGTGCCAGAGCTTGCCCTTCTTGATGTAGTTGCGGATGTCCTTCACGCGCTCGTCGCCCAGTTGCGAGTCGCGCAGCCGTGTGACGGCGTCGTATTCGTACAACCCTTGCTGCGCTTTGGTGGTGGACTTGATGTGCCACTGAACCAGTTCCATGCCGAGCGAGTTGGCAACCTCTTCCGCGAGTAGCGTTTTGCCGGTGCCCGGCTCGCCCTTCACCAGCAGCGGGCGTTCGAGTTTCACCGCCGCATCGACGGCCATGCTCAACTCATCGGTGGAAATGTACGTGGCGGTGCTGTCGAAAATCATCGATTGGTGTCTCGTTTAAGTGGGCTGAATTAGGAAGCGGCTACTTTAATTGCGCCCCCTAGCCATAGCAAGCAAGCCGCCTGGCGACTCTCTGAACGCTAAGTCGTTGCCGCGCTTGCGGGTTTTCCGCTCGCTGCTGTGAGGGTCTCGCGATAACGCGTGAGCGCGGCGTCGAATGCACTGCTGTGTGCCGCGCCGCGCGAACGCAACAGCAACCACGCCAACAGGCCGATGCTGGCGACGGCGACGCCGGCCATCGCGATCCACTCCCACCATGCGGGTGCACGCGATTGCGCTACCGCCGCGACTGACGCGGGCGTCGGCTCCGTCATGATCGCCGCAGGTGATGCAACGGGTGCTTCGTCCGGAACCTCGCTCGGTGCTTCACTTGGCGTCTCGGCGACTACGGCTTGCGGCTGTGTCTCCGGCACGACCGCCGTCGCGACGACCGGTGGCGGCCGCACCGGATCGACGATGACGTGTCCGTCGATGTCGAGGCCCACGTGCAACGATTCCGTCAGCGGCAGCATCAGGGGTATCGGGTCGGACTCCGCCTCGATCTTGTTGTTATTCATCAGGTTGAAGAGCACTTTTAATTTCACGTCGACATGTTGCTCGAGCTTCGGAATCGCGACCAGCCATGTTCCGTCGCCCTGCTTCGTGCCGACGACGAGTTTGACGCGACCGCTCGATGTCCGTGTCGATCCGAGTACCCGCAACGACGCAGGGTCCATGTCCGTCACGTTGACGCGCACCCGTGCACCGGCATTGCCGTCTTGTGCATCGCGAATGTCGACGTCGATCGGATGCGCGATGCGTTCGGTATAAACGCGCGACCGTTCGAACGTCTTGCCGACTACGCGCACCGTCACCCGATCGGCGGCAGTGAGCGGAGAGCCGCCCAGGTCGATGGAGTACGCGAGCACGGCACCGTCGATGGCGCTGACCCGTAGCGGTTCCGTGCCGTACTGCGTGTTCAGTTTGGCGGTGACCTCGACCGCTTCGGCGAGACGACGTTCGTCGATCGCCTTTCCTGCGTCCGTCAATTCGACGCGCACCGCCGGCGCCTCAGCCGTGTCGTCAGCGCTCATCGCGATCCCGAGCTGGCTCCAGATCCGCACATGGGCGGCGCCGGGCGCAAATTGCCACGAACCGGCGACCGGCTGCCTGATGGTGACGATCGAGTACGAGTCCGCATCGAGCCAGACGACGTCGTCCGTACGGGCGGCCGCGTCGATTCGCGCGCCGGTAGGCGACGTCAAGACGAAGGGATCGTTCGATCGATCCGCGAACAGAGTCACCTCCGCCGTGTCCGGTGCAACCGTGAACGATCCGCTCGGTGCAATCCGTTCCACCACCGTCGCGAGATACTGCTTCACGGCCGAAACCGTGTCGGCGCGCGCGACATGGCCATGTGTCGCATCGGCGATGCGTTTCAGGAACTCGATGTCGGCGTTCGGCGACAGCGCGAGGCAGTCGATTTCGATGTTCGCCTCGACCAGTTTCGGGACGAGCTCTTCGCTGATCGCGCGGCGCTGCGAGTCGTTGCTGACGGCGTCGTCCGCCACATCAACGCGGCCGTCGGTGACGAGAATGATGTGTCGGTGGAAATCGGGCGACGCAACGCCGACGTCCCACGTCGCTTTTCGCAGCGCGTCGTATAGATCGGTCCGGGCGGCCGTGGATCCGATCCGGGTGCGCGCGGCGCGCGCGGTTCTACGCCACGCGTCGTCGACCACTCCATGCGGCACCACGACGTCGGCCATTCCACCGAACGTCCAGACGCCGGCGCGACTGCCGGGCGCCAGCATCTCGCCGAGGCCGTTCAGCACGTCCTGGCGCAGATATTCGGGGTCGCCGGACTTCATGCTGCCGGACACGTCGATGACGAGCCGAACGTCCATGCCCGCAACAGCCGCTACGTCCGCTGCGCCGGCGTGCAAAGACAGCGTCAATGCACCGACGAGTAACCCTCTGACCGCGAGCCGCATCATGCTCGAAGAATAGCAACGGCCGCGGATCGCGCCGCTTCGGAGGAAAACGCGACGGGCAGATCAGGCTTTCGGTGCGCGGACCCGCTGCACCGCACCGACCACCAGAAACACGATGAGCACGACGAGACTGGCCAGCGCCAGCACCATCAGCGCCGGACGCGGATTGCCGTCGGCGCGGAACACGCCTTCGAACAACGCCACGATGAAGGCCGGCGCGTATTCGTTCTGGACGACCTGGATGTTCCAGGGCAACAGCAGCCACACGGCTGCGAGACACCGCAGCAACGAGCGCAGCCACGCGTTACCGATCGACCGGGTCAGCACGAAAATACCCGCGAGCGTGCCGAGACCCGCAAGCGCGACGACGATCCACGCGACGGTCGTTTCCATCAGGGCTCACTCCGCTTCTTCGGTTCGATCCAATGCAAGATGCGACTCTCCATGTCGTCGGGATGCACGTGCGCTTCGGACATCGCGCGTCCGCGCACCGAAATGCCGGCGCGGTGCACGGTGTCGCGATCACCCGACACCAGATAATGCCACCACATCAGATCGCGTCCTTCCGACCGCAGCCGATACGCGCACGTTTGCGGCAACCAGTGCAGGTCGGGAACCGCAGCGGCATCGAATTCGATGCAGTCGCGCACCCGCACGTGCCGCTCCTCGTAGTGAGTGCATCGACACGTGTCGAGATCGAGCAGATGACAGGTGACGCTGGTACAGGCGATTCGTCCGGTGTCTTCGTCTTCGAGCTTCAACTGGCAACATTGCGCACAACCGTCGCACAGTGCTTCCCATTCTTCGCTGCTGAGTTCGGCCAGCGGTTTGCGCCAGAACGCCTCGTCACTCACGTGCCTTCCCCGGCGGGTCGATCACCGGCGGCATCTGCAGGTAGAAACCGCGCGTCGCGATCGACTCGAGCACGTTCACGGCTTCGCTGCGCGCCAGCCGTCGCTCCGGCGTGAGTTCGAGCCGCATCGCTTCGACCGGGCGGCCAAAGCGCTGCAGCAGACTCGGTGGCACCCGTTCGAGGTCGTCATGCTGATCGACGAACAGATACATGTCCGCGACCTTGACACTCTTGTACACGATGACGCGTCTCACCCGCCTGCCGCACCCGCCAGTTTCGCTTCGAACGCCTCGCCGACCAGCGGATATCGCCAACCGCGAAAGTTCTCCGGCAATCTTCCGTCGGAACGCACGCTGCGTAAACACATCTCCAGGTCGCGGCGTCGTGACAGCAATTCCTCGGCCATATCGAGCGACCGGGCGCACTCCGCGCCGAGATTCTTCAATTCCTTCAGCGTGCGCGTTTCCGATGCAGTGAACGGCGCCGCCATCGCCGGCGGCAACGCTTCCTCGGACAGCGCATCCGCCTGCTCGATCAGCGCCAACAGTTCCTTTCCGTGGCGGCGTGCAGACGCCGGCTCGATCGTCTTCGAGATCGTTTCGCGGTCCACCGTGCGGCGCTGCACGAGATCGATCAGCTGATCGTCCTTCACCACATGGCCGCGCGGCAGGTCCTTCGCCCTCGCATAACGCTCGCGCCACGCACACAGCATCTGTAACCGGCCGAGTTCGCGCCGGTCGCAGCGCCCGGCTCTGCGCAGGTTCGCGTAGCACCGGTCCGGATCGATCAATTCGAAGCCGATGCGATGGCCGATCTCCTCCTGTACCCACGCCAGGCGACCCAGTCGCGTCAGTTCGGCGACCTGCGCACGGTAAACCGGCAACAGATACACGATGTCTTCGGCGGCATAGCGCAACTGTTCGTCGCGCAACGGTCGCGCGAGCCAGTCCGATCGCGTCTCGTGCTTGTCGAGTTGCGTTCCGGCATAGCGTTTCACGATGTCGGCGTAACTCGGACTGAACTCGGTGCTGAGAAACGCCGCCGCTACCTGCGTGTCGAACAGGCTCGCCGGTTTGGCGCCGATGTGCCGGGCGAACACTTCGAGATCTTCAGAGCACGCGTGCATCACCTTTACTACGGCGGCGTCTTCGAGCAGCGCTCTGAAACCGTCCCACTTCGACACGCGCAACGGATCGACGATGACGAGTTCCTCGTCCGTCGCCACCTGATAGAGCGCGGCGATCGGAAAGAACGTGCGCGTGCGGATGAATTCGGTATCGATGCCAACGACTTCATGCTGGCGCCAGCGCGCCAACGCCGCCTCGAAGTCGTCGTCGCGTTCGATGTAGCGATACTTGAGTTCGATCAATCGCTGCTGCCGATGCTGCGTCGACCGCGCAGCGCGTGGACGATGGTCCCACCGTCCACATATTCCAGTTCGCCGCCAAGCGGCACACCGTGTGCGATGCGCGTCAGTCGAACCGGCATGTGCCGCAGGCTTTCGGTGATGTAGTGCGCGGTCGCCTCGCCTTCCACCGTCGGGTTCGTAGCGAGAATGATCTCTTCGATGCCGCCGGCAGCGACCAGTCTGGCCAGCGCATCGAGACCGAGCGCGTCGGGGCCGACGCCGTCGATCGGCGACAGTCGACCATGCAGCACGAAATAGGTGCCGCGATACCCACCCGCGTGTTCGATCGCGAAGATGTCAGCCGCCGATTCGACCACGCACAGCGTCTGCTGTTCGCGCCGCGCGTCCTGGCAGATTCCGCACAGATCGAGTTCGCTGAACGTTCTGCAGCGCCTGCAGTAACCGACCTTGTCGATCGCCTCCAGCAGCGCATCGGCGAGGTGTTTGCCGCCCGAACGCTGTTGCCGAAGGATCGCGAGCGCCATCCGTTGCGCGGTCTTCGGACCTACACCGGGCAACACCTGGAACGCTTCGATCAGGCGGTCGATCAGAGGACTGATGTGCATCAACGGCGTGACATCGTCAGAACGGCATCTTGAAACCGGCGGGAAGTCCGAGGCCGGCGGTGAGGCTCGCCATCTTTTCCTGCTGCGCGCGCTCGGCGCGATGCACCGCATCGTTCATCGCAGCGGCAATGAGGTCTTCCAGAACGGCAAGATCCTCCTTCGCGATGCTCGGATCGATCTGCACGCGGCGCGCCTCATGACGACCGTTCAGCGTGACCTTCACCATGCCGGCGCCCGCCTCACCGGTGACTTCGAGCTGCGCGAGTTCGGCTTGGAGCGCCTGCATGCGCTCCTGCATCTGCTGTGCCTGTTTCATCAGATCCGTGAGACCTTTCATGGCTTCCTTTCCGTCCCGCTCACTGTTTGACCGGTCGCACCGAATCGAGTTTGAGTTCCGCGCCGAATTCGGAAACGAGAGAGCGCACCGTTTCGTCTTCGCGCAAAGCGGCAACTGCCTGCTCGTGCTGCTCGCGCTTCTCGCGCTGGTTTTTCACGGCCGGCGTCTCCGCGCCGGGGTCGCCGGAGATGATCGTGAGCCGCTGCGGCTTCCCGAGATAGGCACCGAGCGCGCGCTCGATGACGCGGGTCTGGGCTTCGTTCAGCAGCGTGTCGTGCGCATCGTCCAGACACAGCACCCACTGATCGCCGATGTGCTCGATCGGATAGGAGTTCTCCGCGATCATCTTCGCCACGCCGCCGAGTTCCAGCGCGCGCACCGTCGCGTACCAGTCGTCGCCGAGCGCTGGGGCACGCGCAGCGGAAACGGGACCGTTGCGCGGCAGGTCCGCGGCGCGCTTCGTGCGCGCCCCATCGCGACCGTTAGTCTTCTCGCTGCGATCGACGGGCGCGTCGGCACCCGGCGCATCGAGCGGCCTGAACGCGAGCAATCGCAGCATCACCATTTCGAAGCCGCAACGCGGATCGGGCGCCAGCGGCAAATCGCGCAGACCGACCAGCGCGATCTGGTAGAAAAGTTGGACCTGTTCCGGCGTCATTTCGGCGGCGAACCGCGATATCGCTGCTGCCTCGTCACCCTGTTCGGCACCCACCGCCTGCGCCACGGCGACCTCGTGCAAGGCAGCGAGCAATGCGTTCAACACCTCGCCGAAATCGACCGCCTGCTCCGCCAACGCCGCACAGTGCGCGAGCACCGTATCGGCCTTGCCGTCGAGCAACGCGCGCAGCAACGGTTCGACGTCGTCGCGGCCGATGCTACCGAGCATGTCCAGCACGTCGCGTTCGCGCACGTGACCGCCGCCGTACGAAACCGCCTGGTCGGTGAGGCTCAACGCGTCGCGCATGCTGCCGCGGGCGGCGCGCGCGATGACGCTCAGTGCCGACTGTTCGAAGTCGATGGACTCTTTCGACAGCACTTCGCCGAGATACGCGGATATCCGCTCCGGCAACAGATTCTTCAGCTGGAACTGCAGGCAACGCGACAGCACCGTGATCGGCACCTTCTTCGGGTCCGTCGTCGCGAGCATGAACTTCACGTGCGGCGGTGGCTCTTCGAGCGTCTTCAGCAGTGCGTTGAAGCTGTGTTGTGAAAGCATGTGCACTTCGTCGATCAGATACACCTTGTAGCGGCCGCGCGCAGGCAGGTATTGCGCGTTGTCGAGCAGATCGCGCGTGTCGTCCACCTTCGTGCGCGACGCCGCGTCGACTTCGATCAGGTCGACGAACCGGCCTTCGCTGATTTCGCGACACGCACTGCACACGCCGCACGGTGTCGGCGTTACGCCGGTCTCGCAGTTGAGACACTTCGCGAGAATGCGCGCGATCGTCGTCTTGCCTACACCCCGCGTGCCGGTGAACAGATAGGCGTGGTGAACGCGTTCGTTTTCCAGAGCGTGTACCAGCGCGCGCACGACGTGCTCCTGTCCCACCAGGGCTTCGAACCCGGCAGGTCGGAGTTTGCGTGCGAATACCTGGTAGCTCATCGCGGGATCCTCGAAACGCCGCTATTGTAGGTGCCCGTCCCTCGCACTGTCACCGACATGCCTTCCGCCGATTCGTTTCTGATCATCGGCCATCGCGGCGCCGCGGGTCTCGAACCAGAGAACACGTTGCGATCGTTCGCCCGCGCACTGCAGATCGGTGTCGACGCGATCGAACTCGACGTCTACTGCGTGGACGGCCGGCTCGTAGTGATTCACGACGACACGCTGGAGCGCACCACTAACGGTCGCGGCCGCGTAATGTCCACGTCCTACGACGCGCTGCGGCGGCTCGACGCGGGTGAAGGCGAACGCATCCCGACGCTCGAAGAGGTGGTCGATCTCGT
The DNA here is from genome assembly GCA_963780795.1 of uncultured Gammaproteobacteria bacterium. Lineage (GTDB taxonomy): Bacteria > Pseudomonadota > Gammaproteobacteria > Pseudomonadales > Azotimanducaceae > DATJGR01. The sequence goes on from CAWADH010000003.1 coordinate 18,734, forward strand.
CGCGGGGCGGGTGACCGTCAACGTCGAACTGAAGGGGAAAGGCACCGCGGCGCCGCTTGCCGCGTACATCGCTGCTCATCCGAAACACGATCTGCTGGTGTCGTCATTCGACCACCGCGAGCTCGAGAAATTTCGTGCGGCGGCGCCGACGGCCCGCGTTGCACCGCTGTTCCACAAGGCTTCGTCGCGGATGTTCGAGGTCGCCGATGCGCTGGAGGCCTGGTCGATCAACCTGTCTGTAGAGCTCGCGAAAACGGCGCGCCTGCAAACGATCGCGGACAACGGTTATCGCTCGCTGATCTACACGGTCAACGATCCGGCGATTGCGAAGCGCCTTCAGGCTGACGGCGCCGGCGGCATCTTCACCGATTTCCCCGATCGCATGCAGACTCTGCGCGCGTAGCGTTGCTACGCGGCGTTACGGCGTGTCGTCGAGCGAGGCGAGTTCGCGGTGCAGCTGGTACTTCTGATCGGTGACGATTTTCTCCAGCACCTCGACGCGTTCCTGCAGCGCATCGACCTGCCGTTGCATCTGCGTGGTCACGTCGGAGTCGGGCAAGCGCTGGCGGCGACCGTCCTGCCACAGCTTCATCAACGGAATCGAGCAACCGATCAGAACCGTTAGAAACAAAAACGTGAAGAAATCCATGGGTGTTCCCTATCGTCGAGAGTGTGCGGAGGGCCTGCTCAGGCGTCGATCCGCTTGAGTTCACGTTGCAATTCGAATTGGCCGGACGTCACATGCGATTCCATGCGGCGCAACTTCAGCTCGAGTTGATCGAGATCGGCTTGTACACCGCGCAGACTGCGCCGCGGCGACAATTGGGCGCCCAGTTCCGGGACCGGCGAGGAATGGTCTTCGCGGTTCTTTGACACGACCACGTCGTCGCTCACCGCTTCGCCGTCCGGCGCCTTCGGCAATACGAACGTCGCAATGATGTACGCCGGAATCACGACCGACGGCATGAAGATGAGACCGGTGATGGCCATGCCGCGCACCACCCAGACTTCGACTCCGAAATAGCGCGCGACACCGGCACACACACCCGCGATCCGCTGGCGGCGCTTGTCCTGATACAGCCGCGCCGTGCGATAACCCGGAGTGCCGGCAGCGGCTTGCCAACGCGCGTGGCGGCGCCGGCTACGTCGCTCCCAGCGTGCCTCGCGATGCCGCTCGCGGCGTGCCCGCTTTGACTCGGAGCGTTCGCCGTCGCCGTCGCGCTGGCCGCGTCGGCTGCGCAGTTCCCGCTCGAGGCGCTCGGCCGTATCGTCGACGAATTCCGCGGCGCGGTTGGTGACGTGCTCGTTCGTCGCAGCCACGAAACCCTGCACCGCTTTCTCGAGCCGCTCTACCGAACGCTGGAACTCGTTGCGGGCATCGGCGTTTCGATCGTCGCTGCTCACGGATTCACCTTCGAGTATTCCTGCGCGGACAATCGGCCGCGCCATCCGGGCGTCTCGTCGTCGAGGATCGATTCAAGCGTCTCGATTCGCTCACCCATCCGTTCGGCCCGCACGGTGAGCAGTTCGAGCAGTTGACGCTCCTCGGCCGACAACTCGCCGCGCGCCCGTTGCTTGCTGCGGTAATGCATCAGAATCCAGAGCGGTGCAACGATGACGAGGAAAACGATCGTTGGAACAAAGAACGCGATAACGACATCGCTCATCGCCGCTCCTAGTTAGATTGCGAACCGCCCGCGGGTAAGGTGCTCCCGCCGACTCGCGCTTTGAGGGCTTTCAGATCTTCATCGATCTTTTCGCCGCCTTCCAGTTCCTTGATTTCGTCCGCCAGCGTGCGCTGACCGAGATCGAACGCTTCGATCTGCCCTTCGAGGTCGTCCATTTTGCGTTCGTACTGTTCGAAGCGATGGATCGCGTCGTCGAGATTCGCGTCGTTGAGCTGGCGCTTTACACCCAGGCGTGTCTTCGCCGCCTTGCCGCGCATGATAATGGCGTTCTGGCGCGTTTTCGCGTCCTTGATCTTGTTCTGCAGCGCGCCGGTGTCTTCAGACAATTTCGCCAGCGTCTCTTCCAGCAACTGCAGTTCGCGGGTCGCCGACTCGGCGCTTTCACTGGCCTTGTTGCGTTCGACCAGCGCGGCGCGAGCGAGATCGTCGCGGCCCTTGCGGATCGCCACTTCGGCTTTGCGTTCCCATTCGCCCGCCTCTTCCTTCAGCCAGTCGCGGCGGCGAACGAGTTCCTTCTTGTCTGCGATGGTGCGGGCCGACGTGGTGCGAACCTCCACGAGCGTCTCCTCCATCTCCTGGATGATGAGGCGGACCATCTTTTCCGGATCTTCGGCCTTGTCGAGCAGGGCGTTCAGATTGGAATTGATGATGTCCGTCATGCGGGAAAAAATGCTCATCTGCGTTGCCTCCTGGGCTGCCGGTCCGGAAAGATTCCGTCGATTTCCCCGTATCAGTATTCGTGCCACTTCGATGAGACGTGCTAAGTGAATGAACTCTAAGGACTTTCCATAATGGCGCGCAACAGTGATCGTTCTCGGCACACCGGGCAATGGTGAATATCGCCAACAGTTGGCAGAATCACGCAATGGATCGGGAAGTGGAACGGTTGCTCGGAGAGGCGCCTGCGTTTCTGCAGGTGCTCGATGACGTTTCGAAGATCGCGCCGCTGGAGAAGCCGGTGCTGATCGTCGGCGAACGCGGTACCGGAAAGGAACTGATCGCCGCCCGGCTGCACTACCTGTCGAACCGGTGGGACGCCGAATTCATCAAGATGAACTGCGCCGCCATCAGCGATTCGCTGCTCGAGTCGGAGCTGTTCGGCCACGAAGTGGGCGCATTCACCGGCGCGACGCGCAACCATCGCGGCCGCTTCGAACGGGCCGACGGCGGCACCCTGTTCCTCGACGAACTCGCCACCACCTCGAAACTGGTGCAGGAGAAGATCCTGCGCATCATCGAATACGGCGAGTTCGAGCGCGTCGGCGGCAACAAGACGATCCGCGTGAGCGTGCGGCTGGTCGCCGCCACGAACGAAGACCTCCCCGCGCTCGCCGACAAAGGCGTGTTCCGGCGCGACCTGCTCGACCGGCTCGCATTCGACGTCATCACGCTGCCGCCGCTGCGCCAGCGACCCGACGACATCGTGCTGCTGGCCGAGCACTTCGCCATCAACATGGCCACCGAATTGGGCCAGACGCTGTTTCCGGGTTTCACCGATCGCGCGCGCGACGCGCTGCTCTCGCACGACTGGCCCGGCAACGTGCGTGAGCTGAAGAACGTGGTCGAGCGCTGTGTGTACCGAAACCCCGATCCGCTGAAGCCGGTGGACGTGATCACACTCGATCCGTTCGATTCGCCGTTCCGTCCGCGCGCCTCCGCTTCGCCGCCTGCCTTCGTTTCGGCACCCGCATCTGTTTCGGCGCCCGCATCAGCCAAACCGATCGCCGGCGCCGATCTGCCGCTCGATCTGAAAGAGACCGTTCAGGAGTTCGAGATCGATCTGCTGAACCGCGCATTGGAGGAAGGTCGCTTCAACCAGCGCCGCGCGGCAGAACTGTTGGGCCTCACCTATCACCAGCTGCGCGGCTATCTGAAGAAATACAATCTGCTGAAGCAGAGTGACGCTGCATCCGAATGAGCTGCTGATCGCGTTCGTGCTGTTCGCGTTCGCGTACAGCGCGAACGGCGAGACGCATTGCGACGGCAACGGTCGCGACGTACTCACCGACATCCACGCGCGCGGCGGGTTGCGGGTGGCGCATACCAACGATTACCGGCCGTTCAGTTTCACCGACGCCGCCGGCGTGCCGGCGGGAATCGACGTCGATCTCGCGCAACGCCTCGCGAATGCACTGGGTGTTCCGCTGCAATTTGTAGACACCACCTGGTCGACCCTGGTCGCGGACCTGCAGGCGAACCGATACGACATCGCGATGAGCGGCGTTTCGGTAACGGCCGAACGCGCGTCCGCCGGCTGCTTCACCGCGCCATACCTGCAGACCGGCAAGACGGCGCTCACCCGCTGCGCGGCGCATCACACGTTCGACACGCTCGCGCAGCTCGACGATCCGTCGGTGACGATCATCGTGAATCCGGGCGGCACGAACGAGCGCTTCGTCCGCGATCGTCTGCCCAACGCACACGTCGTGATGCACACGGACAACCGCACCATCTTCAGCGCACTCGCGGCCGGCGCGGCCGACGTGATGATCACCGACGCCGTAGAGGCGCGACTCGAAGCGCGCTCGAATCCGGCGCTGTGCGTGGCCGATCCGCCGATCCTCTTCGAGCACGTGGCGAAGGCGTATCTCGTGCCGAAGGATCCGCACTGGCAGGCGTGGGTCGACGCGTGGCTCGCGCGCATCACGGCGAGCGGCGAACTGGCAGCGGCGAAAGCGCTCTATCTCGACGCCCCGTCAAGTCCGCCTTGACACCGCCGTCGCGTCAGGTACATCTTGACGCATCCACATCGCGAGCCAAGCGATGCCGCGTCGCAAACAGCCGCTCTACTGTTCGTTCTGTCGCCGCGACGACTCGGACGTCCAGAAACTCATCGCCGGACCCGGCATCTACATCTGCGACGCCTGCGTCGCACTGTGCAACGACATCCTCGCAGGCAGCCCGCACACCGACTTCCCCGGCTGGGAAGCGCTCAGCGACGATGCGTTGCTCACCACGCTGCGGCCTTCATCGGCGGCGGTCGAGGCGGTGCGCACGGTTCTGCAGGAGCACATCGATCTGCTGCGGCGGCGCGGCGTCAGCTGGGGCCGCATCGGCGATGCACTTGGTATTTCCCGCCAGGCAGCATGGGAGCGGTTCTCTTGAGCGATGCAAGCGCGATCGACCACTGGCTCGACGAACACGCCATTCGGCTCGATCCGGCCACTTACGCGCCTGATCCCGCGGATCCTCGCCGTCTCGCCGTCATTGACACCGCGCTCGCGAACGCGCGCCTGGTTTTTCTCGGCGAAACGAATCACTTCATCCACGAAAAGACCGAGTTCAGGTTGTGGTGGCTGCGCCGACTGGGAGCGCACCATCGTCTGGTCGTTGGCGAGGAACTCGGCTGGTCGGACAGCCGCGACGTCGCGCGCTATCTCGCCGACGGCGACGAAGCGCATCTCGACCGGCTGGCGACGTTCGGCGATCGCAGCCACGTCCGTCCCGATCGCGACGACTGGCCGACCGGCGTTTTGCGCGCGTCGTTCGACGCGTATCCCACGGCGCTCTTCAAAGCCGAGCAAGTGCGGTTCTATCGCGGTCTGCGCACGATTCCGTCGCTGCGCTTCTTCGGATTCGACATCGATGCCGCGGGCACCGGATACGCGGACATCGAGTTGAACCGCAATGCTGCAGACGTAAATGCCGCGTTCTGGGCTCGGCTCGCTCGCGTACCGGACGAGACGCTGTCGGACGAGGCGGACCGGCTCGCATCTTCGATCGCGCTGCTGCCTCATTCCGGCGATCCGAAGATTGCGGAGGTGCGCGAGGATCTCCAGTCGATGATCGAGACGTTGCGCTATACGGCGCTCGCTCACCCGGCGGCGGACTATGAGGCGTTGCGGCCGGCGATGGCGTATCGCGAAACGACTCTGAAGCGCCGGGTGGACCGGATGCGTGCGTCGCTTGCCGACGACGAGGTGCTCGTGTTGATGGCCCACGCATTTCACCTCGCGAAGAACGACGATCGAATCGCGAGCGTCGGCGTCGGCCCCGGCGGCGACCAGATGAGGTCGTTGGGACATCACCTCGTCGCGGATCTGGCGTTGCCTGCGTATTCCGTCTGGCTGCTGTACGGAGGCGGCAAAGACAGTCAGCCATTCCCTGACCTGCCCCGCATCGCCCGCTACCCCGCCGAGTCGCTCAACGCGCAGCTGGCGCGGCGAGGCGTGCCGCTCATCGTTCCGGTGGCACCCGGCGCCCACGCGCTGGCGCGTGAAGTCGGCGTCGGGCACGTGTACAACCTCGTGGTACCCGTGCACCTGCCGTCGCAAACGGACGCGATCTTCTTCGTACCGCGCGTCACACCGATGCAGCTATAGCAGCTATAGAGGTCAACTCATGCCCGCCCGCTTCGTCAAGGAAATCGTCGGCTACGCCGATCCGTTGTCGGTTCGCGCGGGCGACACGCTGAACGTCTGCACCAGTTGCGACGCGCCGGGCGAATACGACGCGACTCTGGTACGGCTCATCAGCGCCGACGCGCGTCCGCACGGCACTGGTTTCCGCGAAATGGCGGTCGATGCCTCGTTGCGAGGTCGCTATAAGGCCGAGCAGCAGCCGCTGCTTCCGGGCTCCTACGCGGTGCTGCCGGACCTGCCCGCAACAGATGCGCTGACGGTCGCGTTCTGCCTGTACCCCACCTTGCTCGAAGCGCGCGACCAAAGCGTCATTCGCAGCGGCAACGTTCGCGTGGCGGTGAACGCGTCCGGCATCGTCGTCGTCATCGGTGCCTCGCGCGTCGAGGTAACGGCCGCCCTGCTCGAACGCCGCTGGTACCGTATCGCGGTGGCAATCGGCGCATCGATCGAGATACACATCGACGGCGTTCCGACCGTCTCTTCCGAACGACCCATCAAGAGCAGGACGAAGCATCGCTTGCCGGAGCGCCTGTCGATTCCGCGCGGCGATTGGCAACTGGCGCGCGAGGCGCCCGGTGCAGGCCACTTCAACGGTCGGATCGAAGCGGTGCGCATCTACGGAGCGGCGATCGATACCGCCGTTGCCTGTGCGGATGTCGACGCGCCACGCCCCGCCCGGCCGGAGTTGCTCGGCGCATGGGACTTCGCGATCGGTATCGCGACACGCGTCGTCACAGACGTCTCCGGACATAGCCGTCACGGCACGCTGTATCAGACCCCAACACGCGCGGTGAGGGGCGCGCACTGGCGCGGCGACGTGTTCGACTGGCGGCAGGATCCCTCGCAGTATGCCGCGATCCATTTCCACGACGACGACCTCACCGACGCCGGTTGGCGGCCCAGCATCCGCTGGACCATACCGGACGACCTGCCGTCGGGCGTGTACGCAGTGAAGCTGACGTTCGGCGAGAGCGAAGACTACGTGACATTTTTCGTCGGCCCGCCGCCCGGACGCCGCGCCCCCGTGGCGCTTCTTGCATCCACGGCCACTTACCTCGCATACGCGAATCAGCACCTCGGATTTTCGAACGGCGTTTACGTCCCGCGCGAACCGCGGTTCGCCAACGAGGCCTATCTCGCCGCGCATCCCGAGGTGGGCTGTTCACTCTATGACCACCATCGCGACGGCAGCGGCGTGCACTTTTCGTCGCGGTTGCGGCCGGTGCTGAACCTGAAGCCGAAGGGCATGCCGTGGTCGTTCGTGGCCGACATGAACCTGGTCGCGTGGCTGCACCGCATCGGCCAGCCTTTCGACGTAATCACCGACGAGGTACTGCATCGCGACGGTGCTGCGGCGCTCGCCGACTACCGAGCGGTCGTCACCGGCACGCATCCGGAATATCACTCAACAGCCATGCTCGACGGCCTCGCCGAATGGCTCGATCACGGCGGTCGCCTGATGTACATGGGCGGCAACGGCTTCTACTGGCGTATCGCGTACTGTCCCGACGATCCGGCGATCATCGAAGTGCGGCGCGCTGAGGACGGCACCCGCGCATGGATCGCCGAACCCGGCGAGTACTACCACGCGTTCACCGGCGAATACGGTGGACTCTGGCGACGCATCGGCCGGCCCCCTAACGCGCTCGTTGGGATCGGGTTCGCGGCACAGGGTTTCGACGGCGGCACGCACTATCGAGTCATGCCGGACGCTTCGAACACGCGCGTCGCATTCGTCATGAACGGCGTCGATGCAAGCCAGACCATTGGCGCTCACGGCACGCAAGGAGGCGGCGCGGCCGGCGAGGAAATCGACCGTTACGACGCTTCGCTCGGTTCGCCGCCGCACGCGCTCGTGATCGCGAGTTCGGAGAACCACAAGCCCGGCATGCTGCGCGTGAAGGAAGAACTGTTCATGATGCGGCCGCCCGCCAACGATCCGGAAATCCGCGCCGACATGACGTTCTTCGAAACTCCGTCCGGCGGCGCGGTATTCAGTACCGGATCCATCTCCTATGCAGGCTCGCTGTCGACGAACGACTACGACAACGACATTGCGCGCCTGACCGGCAACGTGCTGCGCCGATTCATCGACCCGACACCGTTCGAACTTCCGGACCGAGGTTCGGGTTGAGATGGATGTCGGCGAACGGTTTAATCTCGAATCCACGCCCGCAGGACCCGCCATGAGCGAAACGAAAGCACCGCCGAAGACGACCTCCGCGCTCGACCTGCTGCCGGCGGAAGCGATCGCGGCAGTGCGCGCGGCGCCGTTGCTCGAAAACCCCGTCGACCGCGTCGATCAGGCCGAAGCCGTCGTGCCGTCGAAACGCATCGCGAGTCCGATTCCGCCCGAGGGCAGCGACGGGCTGTTCTCGCAATCGTGGTTCCCGATCTGCCTCGCGAGTGACGTCGTGAACGGCGTGGTAAAGGGTTACGACTTCCTGGACGGTCGCGTGGTGGTATGGCGCGGTCGCGACGGCGTCGCGCGGGTGATGAGCGCGTTCTGTCCGCACATGGGCGCGAGCCTCGAGGCGGGCGCCGTGGTCGGCGACCATCTGCGCTGCGGATTTCACCATTGGGAATACGCCGGCGACGGAGTGTGCGCGAAAACCGCGATCGGCGATGCCGCGCCTGCGCACGCGTGCCTGTTCGTGTTTCCTTCGCTGGAGCGTTGGGGAATCGTCTGGGCGTTCAACGGCGAAACGCCGCTGTTCGACGTGCCGAATTTTCCGTTCCCCAGCGAAACGCTGCTCGCCAAGACGATCGAACTGCCCGTACTGATGCCAGTCGACCCGTGGGTGCAGTGCGCGAACACGCCCGACATCCAGCACATCAAGACGCTGCACCGCGTGAAGTTCGACAGCGATCCTTACGATCTGGTGCGCTGGGACAACTTCTCGATGCAATACGAGTTCGAAGGTTTCTTCGACTCCGGCGCGCGGGTGAAATGGCACGTCGGCATCTGGGGCACGTCGCTGTACTACCAGAGCGCGTACCTCGAAGGCCGCTGGTTCGGCTTCATGGTGCCGATGGGCATGCCGCGACCCGGTCAATCCAGAAACTTCATGGTCATCGCCGCTCAGGCAACTTCGGATCGCGCCGCCGATGAAGCGTTCATAGACCTCTGCATGCTCACCGAGATGGGAATCGTCGGCGAAGACACGCACGTGATGAGCACGATGCGGTTCCGGCCCGGTACGCTGACGCGTTCGGATCGCGTTCTCGGCAAATACTTCAGCTATCTGCGCGACTATCCGCGCGCGCATCCGTCGGCGCCGTTCATCAAGTGACGCAGCCGCGCGTTCACGCGTCACACGAGGCGACGCTGCCGTATCCCGCCGCCGCGGTGTGGCGCTACTTCCACTGGCCGAACCTCGCGCTGATGCAGCCGGGCGGCTTTTTCGCCGACATCGCCTATGGCGACCAACGACCGGTCTCGGGCGCAACGCGCACCATTCTTCTCGGCGGCGGTCACGGCGACGGAACGCCGTTGCGCGAAATACTCGAGTCGAGCGATCCGACGTCGATGTGTCTGCGCTATCGCATCGTCGATCCGGCGCCGATGCCGGTCGAAGGCTACCGGGGCGAGGTGAAGGTGCAGCCGATCGACGGCGCGAACTGCACCGTGAGCTTCTCCTGCGAGTGTGTTCCGAAGGACATGGACGCCGAAACCTGGCGCGAAACGTACAAGGCCATGCAGCAGGTCAGCATCGAGTTCATCGGGCGCGCGCTCGCCTCCGCTTGAACGTCAATCCTCCGCGGCCAGCCGCGCGAACAACGCCTTCATCGCATTCACGCGCGCAACGTACCCCGACGCGAGGTGATCGCCGCAGCGCTGCCCGGACGTCAGCCGAAAACCGCGCGCCACGTAGTCGTCCCCGGCGCCGACTCCGCACAGGTGCATCAGCGTGGCAGCGTTCTGGCGCTGCGCCAGCGTCGCGGACGCGACTCTGTGACGCGCGAGCGCGCGCGCCACGTTCACATCGAGATACGCGGACGCCATTTCTACGGCATCGGTCGGGACCACGCGCGTGTACAGCGCGTTGAACCAGCATGTCCGCCACGCGAGCCACGGTCCGTCCTGCACCACGCGATGATCGTGAATGCAGTACTCGCGCGCCTCGCCGAACGTGCCATCGGTGAACTGATACATGCCCACCGCGCTGGACGCCGGGCGATACACGTCGAACGGGTGCGCCGTGAACGACCAGCGCCAGTAGGTGCGCGCAACCGGATTGCCGGAACCTTCCACCTGCGCGAGCGCTGCGAGTAACTCCGGCGTCATCGTTGCGGTCGCATGCGCGCGGAAGATCGAGCCGTATTCCTGCCACGTTTCAGCCGGCGTCTTGTTCAGCGTGCCGCTGACAGGGAAGAAGAGTTCGGTGGGTTTGCGTATCACCTGGTAGGTCCAGTTCGCAGTCACCCAGAGAACGAGCACGAGCGTTACCGCGATCAGCACCTGCGCGTAGCGCGGCGCACGGCGGAACGCCCGGCTCCAACGACGCCGTAACGGCGCGCCGGGCAAGAACCTCGCGAACGAAAGGCGCCGCTTGCGACGACGCTTGCGAGCACCCGAGCGGCGGGTCGTGCGCACCGTGGCCATGTGCAGCCGCGAAACGGTCAGTCCTTGCGATCGTTAACGGGCGGCGAACGCCAGCACGGCAGCGGCCGTCTCTCGTTGCTTTTCCACGTGAGGGAAGTGTCCCGCAGCGGCGATCACGGTCTTCGTCGCACCCGCGATACCGGCGACGAATTCATCCGCATACAACGGCGGCACGTATCGGTCGGATTCACCCCACGCCACGAGGGTCGGCGCGGCGATGCGATACAGGCGGCGGCGCAGATCGCGATCGGGAATCGGCCAGATGAAGTGCGACACCGCCGCGCGCGTCGAGACACGCGTGACGATGGTCTTCGCCATTGCCACCGGATCCGAGGGCATTGCGAACAGATCCGCTGCCGCGGAGCCGCCGGCGTCTGCGAACAGAAGCGCCGGAATCTTCTGGTCCGCCATGCCGTTGATGTCGGCCACGGGCGTTTCGTCCACCCACAAACCGAGCGCGTCGATCAGCACGAGTTTGCGCACCTTCGAGTTGAAGTACGCCGCATATTCGGCGGCCACCATTCCGCCGAACGAGTGGCCGACCAGCACCGGATCGTCGATCTTCAGCGCCGCGAACAGATCGTCGTAGTACAGCACCAGGTCGCTGACCGCATCGAGCTGCATCAGTTCGGCTTCGTCGTCCGTTCCGGGATGACGCGGGGCGTAAACGGTGAAGCGCTCGGCCAGCGCGTCGAGGAACGCATCCCACGTTTGCCCGAGATGGCTGTGAAAGAATACCAGCGGCGCGCCGCGCCCCTTTTTCAGAACGTTAGCGCCGAGGCCGCTCGGCAGTTTCAGTTCGATCGTCTCTTGCGTCATCCGATCTTCCTCAACTGCACGCGATCGGCACTGGCCGGCAACGCGGGACGCCGCGCGCCGCTCGGCCACCAATGGTCCTGCCACTCGTCGTCCCAGATGTCGCGCACGTGCGGCAGCACCTTCTCGGCGAACAGCCGCGTGTTGTATTTGGTCAGCTCGTGGTCCATCGAGCCGAGCTGCATCAGCAGAATGATGTGGCCGCAACGCAGGTCGGTTGCCAACTCCTTCAGCTGATCGATCACCGTCGCGGGGCTGCCGCCGATGACCTTCTTCGATTCGTCGACGAGATGCTTCCAGCTGACGTTGTCGATGCCCGCCGCGCTCGCGAACGGGTTGCTGCCGCCGCCGCGCTTCACCGCCGCCTTCAACGTCTTCTGCGTCACGTAGCCGGGCACCGCGGCGAACTGCGTCGCCACGTGCAGCGACTTTTTGTAGAAGTAGCGCGCGTGCTCCAGATAGAGCTTCTCGGCTTCTGCGTCGGTCTCGCCGACGAACACGATCTGCGCGAACCCCGCGCGGTACGGATTGGTGTCTTTGCCGTTCCTGTCGATCGTTTCCCAGAACCCGTCCATCAACGGTTTCGCCGCCGCGCGGCCGCCGAACGACAGATAGCTGTACGTGTAGTCCTGCTCGGCCGCGAAATCCCAGGTTTCGATCGAGCCGCCCCCCGCCAGCCAGATCGGCGGGTGCGGTTTCTGAATCGGCTTCGGCCACACGTTGACGTTGCGCAGCTTCGTGTACTTGCCGTTGAAGTGGAACGGGCCTTCGCGCGTCCATGCCTGTTTGATCAGGTTGTGCGCCTCGTAGTAACGCGGACGCGTCTGCGTCGGAGTGATGCCGTAGCAATGCGCGACGTCCATCGGCGATCCCACCGGCATGCCGGCCACGCAACGTCCGCCGCTCAGGCAATCGATGTATGCGATCTCTTCGGCAACTCGAATCGGCGGGTTGTACAACGGCAGCGTGTTGCCGAGGATGACGATGGCCTGATCCTTGGTGCTCTTCGCGAGGTAGTAGCCGGTCTGGCTCGGCGAAACGGGAAAGCCATAACCGTTCTGGTGGTGTTCGTTCGTGCCGACGCCGTCGTAACCGAGGCTCGCCGCGTAGTCGAGTTCGTCGAGGTTCCAGTTCAGGTATTGGTGCACCTTCTGCGGATCGCACAGCTCATCCGTCGGCGGCGTCACCCATACGCTCTCGTAGCGATCCTCGAAATCCTTCGGCAGCTCGCGGTAACCCTGCATGTGAAACCAGATGAACTTCATGTCGCTCCCCCAACCCAAGCTATAAATGCCCGCCAAGCTTATCCTACGGCGTCGCGCGACGCGCACTTCCGGATCGAGAGGACGCAATTGGCCGCCGTACCCGAACGCGCCCGCACAGGCTTCTGGTCGTACCTGCGCGGCAAAGAGATCGACATCGTTCCGTCCGGCGCGTTGCGCTGGTGGTTGCTCGCGCTGATCGTGCTCGGCTGGGCGGTGGAACAGTACGAGGGTCTGAAGACCGGACCCGTGCTCGTCTACGTGCTCAAAGAGTTCGACAAATCGCTCACCGACTGGGGTTACGTCGCCGCGTGCGCCGGACTCGTCTACAGCGCAGGCGCCGTCTTGCTGAGCCGCGCCGCCGATCGCTTCGGCCGACGGCCGCTGATGATCTGGCCGGTGGTGTGCTATGCGGCGATCTCGGTCTGCGGCGCGCTCGCGCCGAGTTTCATCGTGCTGGCGTGTCTGTCGATGGCCGGCAGCTTCATGATGGCCGGCATGAATCCGGCCGTGCACGCGGCATCGCGCGATCTAACACCTCGAATGGGGCGCGCGATGGTGTACTCGTGGGTGTCGCTGGCATTCACCATTGGTGCGCTGATGTCCACTGCGGTTGCGGCGCGCACGTTGCCGATCTGGCCGGGCTGGCGCTCGCAGTACTGGATCGCGGCGGTGCTGGGTGCGGTCACGGCGCTGATCATCTTCGCGTTCTATCGCGACCTGTCGGCGCGCATCCGCGGGCGCGTCGCGCATACCGTCGACGTCGTCGAAACGAAATCCGCCGCCGTCTCCAACCCGTATCAGGAAGGCCGCGTCATCTATCGCAGCGCGCGGCTGTGGGTGCTGTCGTTCACCATCGTGTTCTGGTCGCTCACGTACGTAACCGTGTCGGGTTACGTGCCGACGTATCTGACGCAGAACTACCACGTCGAACCCGCGCGCGCCGCCGGCATCACCTCGTATTTCTGGATCGTGTTCACGTGCAGCGTGTTTCTGTCGGGCTGGCTGTCCGACCGGCTGCGCGTACGCAAGACGATCACCGCGTTCGGCGGCATCACCACCGGCGCGTGCTTTCTGATCGGCGCACACCTGCCTGTCGGAACGCCAGACGCGACGCTCGCGCTGGTGTGGTCGCTGACCGGCTTCTTCGCCGGCTTCATCTATCCGGCGTGGTGCGCGATCTATTCGGAGACTGCGGAAATGATCAGTCCGCATGGCGTCGGCCGCGCATTCGGCATCACCGCTACGCTCGCGCCGATCTCCGGTCTGTTCCTGAATCTCGGTCTGCCGCGCGTCGTATCGGCGTTCGGCTGGCCGACCTGGATGATGGTGGCCGGCTTCTGTTGTTTCGGCGCAGCGGTGCTCGTATCGTTCGGGCAAGGACCGTGGTGGGTACCGCGCGCCCAGCGACGCAACGTCGCAATCGCCGCCACCGACTGACACACGCATTTCGACGCAACGGGGAGAGTCAACATGCTCGATCTCATCATCCGCAACGGCCAGATCATCGACGGCTCCGGCAGCCCCGGTTTCATCGGCGACCTCGGCATCAAAGACGGTCGCATCGCCGCCATCGGCCGCATCACCGAAGCGGCGAAAGAAACGATCGACGCAGCGGGTCAGGTCGTTTCGCCCGGCTTCGTCGACGTCCACACGCACTACGACGCACAGGTGTTCTGGGACGGCACGCTCAGCCCGTCCTGCTACCACGGCGTCACCACCATCTTCGGCGGTCACTGCGGCTTCAGCATCGCGCCGCTGTCGAAGGACGCGGCGCCGTATCTGCTGAACATGCTGTCGCGCGTCGAAGGCATGCCCGCCAACAGCCTGGCAGAGGGGGTGCCGTGGGATTGGGAGACGTTCGGCGAGTACCTCGCCAAACTCGATGGCAAGCTCGGCGTGAACGCGGGCTTCATGGCAGGTCACAGCGCCATCCGCCGCGTCGTGATGGGCACGCGTGCAGTGGGCGAGAAGGCGACGCCGGCCGAACTCGATCGCATGAAGGCGCTGCTAGCGCAATCGCTGGCACAGGGCGCAATGGGTTTTTCGTCGACGGTATCGCCGACGCACAACGATGCCGACGGCAATCCCGTGCCTTCGCGCCACGCGAGCCGCGAGGAACTGATCGAACTGGCGCGCGTGTGTCGAGATTATGAAGGCACCTCGCTGGAATTCCTGCCAGCGGTCGGCCGGTTCTCACAGGACATCAAACAGCTGATGTCGGACCTGTCGACTGCGGCGCAACGGCCGCTCAACTGGAATGCGTTGAACGCCGGGGACCCGGAGACGATGCAGAACCAGCTTTCTGCATCGGATCTGGCGCGCAGCAACGGCGGCGACGTGCGCGCCCTGACCATTCCGCAACCGATCACGCTGCGCATCAATCTGTTTGCCGGCTTTGTGTTCGATGCGCTGAATGGTTGGGACGGCCTTTTCCGGATGTCGATCGACGATCGCATCGCATATCTGAAGGATCGCAACAATCGCCGCGAGCTCGACGAAAAGGCGCGCTCGGCCGGTCCGCTGCGCGGCCTCGCCGATTGGGCGAACCTGACCGTGCACGCAACGTTCAAACCGGAAAACAAACACCTCGAGGGGCGCACGATCGGTGACATCGCCGCCGACCTCAACAAATCGCCGTTCGACACGATGCTGGATCTGGCGATTTCCGAAGGCCTGCGCACGATGTTCATGCCGCCCGCGGTCGGCGGCGACACCGCGTTGTGGAAAGTCCGCGGTCAGTTGTGGCAGGACGGGCGCACGGTGATCGGTGCGTCCGACGCGGGCGCGCACCTCGACATGATCGACACGTTCGCGTTCTCCACGCAGGTGCTCGGCAACGGCGTGCGCGAATTCAAGGCGATCGAACTCGAGCAGGCGATCCACCAGCTCACGCAGGTACCGGCCGAACTGTTCGGACTGCGCGAACGCGGCCTGCTTCGTACGGGCTGGCACGCCGACGTCGTGGTGTTCGATCCGAAAACGGTCGGCTCGGGTCCGGTGCACATGCGGCCCGATCTGCCGTGCAATGAACCGCGCATCTATGCCGATGCATATGGCGTACAGCACGTATTCGTCAACGGGGTGCAGATCATCCGCGACGGCAAGCACACGAACGCGCGGCCCGGCACGGCGCTCAGGTCCGGTAAGGACACCTACACGCCGAAGATGATGACGACGTTGGGCGCCGCGGCCGGGTAAAACCGTTGGCCAACGCGATGGACGGGACGGCCGCATCCGCCTCGCCCCTACCGCACAGCGTTCGCATCCCGCTGTGGACGCACATCAACTACTCCATTGGTACGATGGCGCCGAGCGCGCTGATCGTGTTCTCGCGATCGTTCCTGCTGTTCTTCTACTCGCAGGTGGTCGGGCTCGACGCGTGGCTCGCCGGCATCGCGCTGACCATCGGCCGCTTGTGGGATGCGGTCTCGGACCCGTTGATGGGCGCGATATCCGACCGCACGCGTTCGCGCTGGGGACGCCGGCGCCCGTACATCGTGCTCGGCGCCCTGCCGCTCGCGCTTTCGTACATTGCGCTCTGGGTGCCGCCGCTCGGCTGGTCGCAGGCGTCGCTGTTTGGTTATCTGGTCGCGACGGACATCCTGTTCAACACGCTCGTTACCGTCGTAGTGATTCCGTATACGTCGCTCGGCGCAGAACTGTCCACGGACTACCACGAGCGCACGCGCGTGACCGCCATACGCGTGCTGTTCTACCAAATCGGCTGGTTCATGGGCGCGGTCGGCGTGCGCGTGAATCAGATGCTTCTCGATACGGCGCATCAGGTGGGCGGCGTCTGGGCCACGGTGCTGAGCTTCCGCGACGGCTATGCGATGTGCGCGGTCGTGTTCGGGGCGATCACCGTGGTCTCGCTCGTGTGGTCCGGCTATGCCGTGAAGGAAAACGCAGCAACCGGGCAACGCGCGGCGCTCGGGTTCATCGGCGCGTATCTGCGCACGCTGAAGAACAGGACCTTCATGCTGGTCGTGCTCGCGTTCCTGATCGCGTCGCTGTTCGAATCGATCGGCTTCTCGATCTTTCCGTTCCTGATCGGGTTCTGGTACTACCAGGGCGACATGCAGGCCATGAACAACAACCTGCTGTGGATCATGATGCCGCTGTTCTTCGTGTCGTTCCCGGCGGTGTGGTTCTGGACCGTGCTGAGCCGCCGCATCGGCAAGAAGCAGGCGATTCTGGCCGGCGCCGCGGCGAGTGCCATCACCATCGTGATGCACTATCCGATGATCACGCCCTATTACCCGAACCTGATCTGGATCGTGATGATCCTGTTCGGCTGGGCGATCGCCAGCATGAATTTCCTGATCAGTTCGCTCGTACCCGACATCGTCGACGAGGAAGAACTCGCCACGGGCGGCGTGCGCCGCGAGGGGTCGTTCTTCGGGATGCAGTCGTTCGTCTCGAAACTCGGCGGCGCGCTCGGGCTCGCCGTGGTAGGTGGTGTGCTGAGCCTGATCGGTTTCGTACCGGGCGCAGCGCATCAGTCGGAGGGAACGCTCGACTGGATCCGCATCCTGTTTTCGTGGTTCCGAGCCGCCGGTTATCTCGTCGCGTTCCTGTTGCTTCTCGCCTATCCTCTCACCGAGATTCGCGTGAAGGCGATCCGTGCGGCGCTCGATGCACGCGGGTCTACGGCAAATGGTAACTGACACGCGGTATCGGCAGGCGGCCGCAGCACGATAGGATCGTTAGTATGGCGCAGGAACAGAGCGGAACCGCGGGCGACACCATCGCAGTGAAGGACGCACATCGATTCGATGAAGCGCGCCTGGAGGAATATCTGCGCGCGTCGATCGACGGCTTCGAAGGACCTCTCACGGTGAGGCAGTTCGAAGGCGGCCAGTCGAACCCGACCTACTTCCTGACGACGCCCGCGCACAACTATGTGCTGCGTCGCAAACCGCCGGGACAGCTCATGAAGTCGGCCCACGCCGTGGAACGCGAATACCGCGTGATCCACGCGCTGAATCAGACCGATTTTCCGGTACCGCATGCGTACGTGCTGTGCGAAGACCCCGACGTCATCGGCACTTCGTTCTTCGTGATGAGTCACGTACCGGGGCACGCGCGCACCGACCCTTCTATGCCCGATCTGAAGCCGGCCGCTCGGAGCAGCCTGGTGCATTCGTACATCGACACGCTCGCAGCGCTGCATTCGGTCGATCACGTCGCGTTGGGGCTCAGCGACTTCGGCCCGCCCGGCAACTACTTCGCGCGCCAGGTATCGCGCTGGTCGCGGCAATATCGCGAAACCGAAACGGAGAAGCTGCCGGAAGTGCACGAACTGATCGCGTGGCTCGAAGGCGCGATTCCCGAACAGACGCGCACCACCATCGTTCACGGCGACTACAGCTTCCACAATCTGCTGTGCCATCCCAGCGAGCCTCGCCTCGCGTCGGTGCTCGACTGGGAATTGAGTACCATCGGCGACCCGCTCGCCGACTTCACCTACTTCACGCAGCCGTGGTTTGCGCCGCCGGGCGAACGCAGCCTCGGCGGCCGCGATCTCGCCGCGCTCGGCATTCCAGAGTATGGCTCCCTGCGCGATCGCTACTGCGAACGCACCGGGCGTTCCGGATTGCCGAACGAATCCTTCTACCGCGCCTTTCATGCTTTTCGCAGCGGCGCGATTCTGCAGGGCATCATCCGGCGCGCGCTCGACGGCACCAATGCGAGCGCCCTCGCCGCCCAGTTCAAGCCAGCCGACGTGCGCGCCGGCGCGATCCGCGGTCTGGAATACGCTCGACGCGGATAAGGTGCGAGCGGTCACACGCGCGCCAACCCTCCACCCGCTTTTGGCCGTTTAAACGTGTCGCCGCTTGCGCGGCTCCGATAGACTGCCCCGGCTGAACTACGGATATGGAGACCCGATGACGGATACGACAACCCACGCCCCGATCAACTGGGTCACGACGATCCTCTTCTCGACGACGTTCGTCGCAGCAGTGATCGGCGTACCGTTGTACGGCTGGCTGGTCGGCTACTCCGCCGCCGCCTGGGTCTGGTTCACGGTCTTCCTGATTGCGTCCGGCTTGTCGATCACCGCCGGCTATCACCGTCTCTGGTCGCACCACGCCTACGAAGCACACTGGTCGGTGCGCCTGTTCTTCATGCTGTTCGGCGCGATGACGATCCAGAACAGCATCTATATATGGGCCGCCGGACATCGTCCGCACCACCGCTTCGTCGACGACGAAGACCTCGATCCGTATTCGTCGCGCCGCGGCATGTGGTTCTCGCACATCGGCTGGATGCTGCGCAGCTACGCGAGCGGCGTGCCCGATTTCAAATACGTGAAGGACCTGGAACGCGATCCGATCGTGATGTTCCAGCACAACCACTACGTGCCGATCGTGCTGGCGATGAACATCGCATTGCCGTTGCTGGTCGGCGTGCTGTCCGGCGATGTCTGGGGCACGCTGATGCTCGCCGGCGTGCTGCGCCTGGTGGTCAACCATCACGTGACGTTCTTCATCAACTCGCTCGCGCACGGTTGGGGGCGCCAGCCGTACACCGACCAGAACACGTCGCGCGACAATCCGATCCTCGCGTTCTTCACTTACGGCGAGGGTTACCACAACTTCCATCACCTGTTCGCGAGCGACTATCGCAACGGCATCCGCTGGTGGCAGTGGGATCCGACGAAGTGGCTGATCCGCGCGATGTCGATGCTGGGGCTCGCGTCGAAGCTGCGCGTCACGCCATCGGTCGCAATCGAACAGGCGCGCCTCGACATGCAGTTCAACCGCGCGCAGGTCAGCGTCGCGAAACACGCCGCGCGCGGCGACGGCTATGCAACCGAACTGCGCGATTTCGTCACGCGCGAGTACGACGCATTCACCGCCACGCTCGCCGAATGGTCGGCGGCCCGCGATGCATGGATCGCCGCCACGCGGGAACAGGTGGCCGAACAGCTCGAACGAATCGACTTCACCGCCTACGCGCGCGAAATCGAACAGCGCCTACGCGCGCAGCGTCGGCGCGTCGAGCGGATGCTGATGATGGCGCAAACGCAGGGCGCCTGAGCGCCCCGCTGCGCCGCTCGCACTACTTTCTGGCGCGCGCCGCTTTGAAGTCGGGATCGCGCTTCTCCAGGAACGCGCTGATTGCTTCCTTGTGCTCCGGCGACGTGTAGCACTGCGTCAACGCCGCAATCTCCCGTTGCTGTACCAGGCGCGTGTCGCCTTCCGCGGCATTCTGCGTCAGCAGTTGTTTGACCATCCGCAACGCGCCTTGCGGGTTCTCACCCATCGCCCGCGCCGCATCTTTCGCGGCTTTCAACAGATCTGCCGGTTCGACGACTTTGTCGACCAGACCGATCTCTTTCGCTTCGTCGGCGCTGATCGTTTTGCCGGTCAGCATCAGTTCGCTCGCCGCGCCAAAACCGCAACGCAGCGCCAGAAAGTGCGAACTCGCGAGTTCCGGCACCAGACCCATCTTGATGAACCGCACGCTGAGCTTCGCGCCGCGCGCGGCGATCAGCATGTCCATCGGCAGCACCTGCGTGAGACCGACGCCAATAGCGGCGCCGTTGATCGCCGCGACGAGCGGCTTCGAGCCGCGTACGAATTCGACCCAGTCGCCGGTGCGCGCGCCCTGCCGCGCCGTCGATCGATTCTCCGATTGCGCCTTGAACACCGCTTCGATGTCGGCGCCGGCACAGAAGCCGCGACCCGCTCCAGTGACCACGATCGCGATGATGTCGTCGTTGTCGTTCGCTTCGCTGATCGCGGCCGTCATGTCCGCGCTCATCTGATACGTCCACGCATTCAGCTTCTCCGGGCGGTTCAGCGTGATCGTCAGAATGCCGTTGTCTTCGTTGGTCAGGATCGTTTCGTAACTCATGGTGTCCCCGATTGTTTCTCGTTGCATTGAAATGATCAGATCTGTCGGCCCGCGGCCTTCCAGAATTCGTCGCGCAGTTTGCGCTTGAACAGTTTGCCCGAGTCTTCGCGCGGCAACGCGTCGCGAAACTCGATCACCTTCGGCAGCTTGTACTTTGCGATGCGGCCTTTCAGGAACTCGCGTACCTGCGTTTCGTCGAGCGACGCGCCTTGCACCCGCTGGATGATCGCCGCGAGCGCTTCGCCGAACTCTTCGTCCGGAATTCCGAACACCGCGCAATCGAATACGCCGGGCAGTTCGTACAACTCCGTTTCGATTTCCTTCGGATAGATGTTCACCCCGCCGGAAATCACCATGTCGTTCTTGCGGTCCGACAGGTAGAGGAAGCCGTCGTCGTCGAGATAGCCGATGTCGCCGGCGGTCCACAGACCCTGGTATTCCATCGCGGCGCGCTTCGCCGGATCGTTCTGATAGACGAAATCCGGATACAACCTGAAGCGCGCGAAGATCTCACCGGGTGTGCCGTTCGGAAGTTCGTTGCGCCGCGCGTCGAACACTTTCAGTTCGACGTGCGGCAGCGCTTTCCCAACGGTTCCGGGATGGCTCAACCAGTCGGCGGAGTTGCAGTACACCACTGCCCCGAGTTCGGTGGAGCCGTAGTGTTCGAGCAGCACCGGGCCGAACCAGTCGATCATGCGCCGCTTCACTTCCGGCGCGGTCGGCGCGGCGCCGTGCACCACCACCCTCAGGGAACTGACGTCGCAACGCTGGCGCACTGTCTCCGGCAGCCGCAACAACCGCACGAACATCGTGGCGACCGCATACGCGTGGGTAATGCGGTGCCGGTCGATCAGCTCCAGATAGCGCTGCGCATCGAAACGCGGTTCGACGACGAGTGTCGAGTTGGTATCGATGGCGCGACGGAAGAAGCCGTTCGGCGTGGCGTGATACATCGGCGCGGTCAGCAGCGCGACGATTTTCTGCGAGGGGTCGGGCTGCGAGAAGTCCATAACGAGATCGACCATCTGACCCATGCCGGCGGCTTCTTCCGGCGTCGGCGGTTTGCGCCGCACGCCTTTCGGGCGGCCGGTGGTTCCGGACGTGTAGATCATGCTGCCGGGCGACGCCACCGCCTCCGGCGGCAGCGGTTCGAACCGCGCGAGCCACTCGCCCCACTCGGTGTCGTCAGCGCGACGGCGGCCGCGCGCCGGCGCAATCGAATAAGCCGTGGCGATTTCCGGCGGGGTCTCCACCACGAACACGCGAACCGACGCTGGGATCTGCGCGCGGATCGGCTCGAGCAGGTCGGCGTGCGCGACCAGCGCTTTCGCGCCGGAGTCTTCGAGGATGTACGCCACCTCGGGGCCGGAGAAATGCCAGTTGATCGGCACCAGGTGCACGCCGAGCCGGTTCGCTGCATAGGCCGCTTCGAAGAACGGGAAGTCGTTGCGCAGCAGCACTGCGATCGCATCGTCGTGTTCGATGCCGAGTTCGCGCAGACCGCGCGCGGCGCGATTCGCACGGTCGAGCATCTCCGGAATCGCCAGCACGCGTTCGCCGCAGATGATCTTGCCAGGCTGGTCGTTCATGGGGTTGTCAGCGCTCGGGGTCGACCCGCAAAGTACCACTTTCGAATTCGAAACGAGAAGGGGAACGAACGATGAGCGGAACGTGGAATCCGGCGCGCATGCGCGATGTCTTCGAGCGCGTGAAGAACTGGGGCCGCTGGGGCGACGACGACGAGAACGGCGCGCTGAATCTGATCACGCCGGCGAAGCGCCGCGAAGCGGCTGCGGCCGTCGTTACCGGGGAAGTGGTGAGCTGCGCGCGCGAACTCGCGGTGCAGTCGTCGGTCGAGAATCCGAACCCCGCGCTGCACATGATGATTCAGGGCGGCGACGACTGCGTGATTCCGGGCGTCGGTCTCGAAGCGGCGATGGATTTCGTCGGCGTCGCGTTTCACGGCATGGCCACTACGCACATCGACGCGTTGTGCCACGTCTTCGTCGACGGCCAGATGTACAACGGCTTCGCCGCGACGGAGGTGAAGAGCACCGGCGCGCGGCGCGGCAGCATCATGTGCGCGCGCGACGGCATCACGTCGCGCGGCGTGCTGCTCGACGTGCCGCGCATGCTCGGCGTCGAATGGATCGATGCGAAGAATGCCATCACCGTGGCGCAGCTCGAAGCCACCGAGAAAGCCCAGGGCGTGCGCGTCACCGAAGGCGACATCCTGCTCGTCGCCACCGGTCGCGACGCGCGCAGAACGAAGCACGGTCCATGGAGCCCGATGGCGGACGGTCTCGCCGGCATGCATCCGGAATGCGTCGAGTGGATACACGATCGCGGCGTCGCGGTGCTCGGCAGCGACGGCGTATCCGACGCACTGCCGAACATCGACATCCACGGCTGGGGGATGCCGATCCACCAATGCGCGCTCGTTGCGATGGGCGTGCATCTGCTCGACAACCTGCGCCTCGACCGGTTCGTCGGACGCCTGCGCGAAGCAGAAGCGCTGGTCGTTCATGTTCACCGTTGCGCCGCTGCGGATCGAACGCGCGACCGGCTCACCGGTGAATCCGATCGCGTTGCTCTGAGGCATGACGCGAGCCTAGAACCACAATCGCAAGCCGTAGTCTGCTTCGCCGGCACCTTTCACGGCTTCGTCGGATACGCGAGCCTGTTGGA
Source organism: uncultured Gammaproteobacteria bacterium (assembly GCA_963780795.1). GTDB lineage: Bacteria > Pseudomonadota > Gammaproteobacteria > Pseudomonadales > Azotimanducaceae > DATJGR01. Next base: position 42,021 of record CAWADH010000003.1, read on the forward strand.
AGTGGGCGCACGCGCCGTGAACCTGATCTGCGACCGGATCCGGCGCACGGTGGCGCTCACGCCATAAGGGGATTCACCCATACAGGCGCCGCAGTCTCCTCGTTAGCATCCTCATTACATCATCGGAGAAGCGCAGAATCGTCGCGTTGTACTGCGCCGCACGGACTGCGGTCCGGCACACTAACAAAAAAAGTCCGAAGGCAGTACTTGGAGCCCGCAGGAGAAGTCTCGCGGGCTTTTCTTTTTCCGCGCTTGACCTATGGCGCGCGCAACGCAAAGTCGAATTGCACCGTGACGTCAGCGTCCGACGTGGTGACCGAATCGATCGATAGTTTATCGACGGAGATGGGCACCTCCTCACCAGCGTCCGCCAGGCGTTCGCGAATCGTGCTCAACACGTCGACGGGCGGCGGCGCCGGTACCATCGACTGAAGCAGGTCGAGCGTGTTACCCGTGGCATTGTCGTCGATGCGATCGACCCGCACGTCGGCAAGCGAGAGCGTGGTGCCCGCACCCACCAGGCGGCCCGACATTTCGACCTTCGCCGAGAGCGCATTGCCGGCGCAGCTTCCGCCCATCTCGACGCCGAGTTGCGACGACAGGTGCGCCTCGATGTGCACGCGACCGCCCGCTAACCAGGTTCGCGGCGATTCCAGATAGGCGTAACAAACGCCGTCCTGCAGGTACCAGCGGCCGTTCTTGTTGAAAACCCCTTCCACGAAGAGCCGTTGAATGCTCGCTTTGCCCACCGTCAGCGTCGCAGCGGCTACGGGAACCGGCGCGACCATCGACACGGCAAGCAGAACGGGAATCCATCGCTTGTTCGCTGGCTTGTTCATTCGTCTATTCATCAAAGCTGTTTCACTCCTTGAAACCTAAAGGACACTGCGCGTGAGCGCAGGGAACACCTTGCCCACCTTCTGCAGCACGTAGTCTCCGTACGTGCCGTCGAACGCGTGCACGCTCGATCGATCCCAGCGCAGTTCGCGATCGTCGACGAACGCATCCACCGCCAGCGTTTCGATCGGCTTTACGACGACATCGAAGTTCGGATCGAAGAAGAACGGAAACGACAGGCGATCGACGTCGCTGCGGTTCAACACCCGATGCGGCGTGGAACGATACAGGCCGCGCGTCATGCGATCCAGCATGTCGCCGATGTTGCAGACGAACGCGTCCGGAACCGGCGGCGCGTCGATCCAGCCGCCGCGGCTCTTCACCTGCAGTCCGCCCACGTCGTCCTGCTTCAGGATGGTCAGCACGCCGTAGTCCGTGTGCTCGCCGACGCCCCAACGGTCTGACGATGGGGCACGCGCCGGAATACCCGGATAGTTGAAGATGCGAAACAGGATGAGCGGATCGCGCGTATAGCGATCGAAGAAGTAATTCGCTTCAAGGCCGAGGCTCAGCGCGATGCCACCCATCAGCACGTGTGCCAGCCGCGTCATCTCTTCGAGCCACGTGAGCACTACGCCGCGCAGGTCGGGTCGCTCCGGAAACAGATTGTGCCCGTGCAGCGGCGTTCCGGCAGCCACGCGTGGATCGTGGGCGGGGAGTTCCGATCCGAAGTAGAGCCCTTCCTTGTCGTCGGGGATCCCCGACGTCAGCTCTCCACCGACCGGAAAGTAGCCGCGCCACGCGCGTCCGCCGAGATCCATCCGGATGCGCGACTTCTCTGCGGCATCGAGCGCGAAGAACGCTCTGCTCGCCGCTTCGAGCTGCGACGCGAGCGCAGCATCGATGCCGTGCCCCACTGCATAGAAGAAGCCGGTGTCGCGGCACGCAACGCCGATCTGCTGCGCAACGCGCGCCGCTCCGGCACCGCCGTTCAGGAGCGGCGCAACGTCGATGATCGGAAGTTCGTTCACGCTCTACTGCGCCGCCTCGCAGTCGCCCGTGCGATGGCCGGAGAGATTGATCGTCATGTTGCCTTCCGGCGAGCCTTGCGGCGATGCGAACTCGATCGCGCCGGTGAACGCATCGCCTTGCCGTGTGATCTCTCCGTGACCGGTCATCGGCGGGTTCTCGCACTTCTCCGTCCACGTTGCCGTCGCACCGTCGAGGTTGAAGTCCGACCGCGTGCAATGGCTGTTGGCGCTGCCGGGCGGCTGCGCCCACGTCTTCGGCATGCAGACGTTCGACACGCGGGCGGGCATTGCGTTCGGCATGCCTTCCATCGACATGGTCGAACCTACCTGCCACTGATCGCCGGTTGCCGCTGCAATCGGCATCGACACGGCCGATATCGCTGTTACCACAGCCAATCCATACATCCGCTTTATCAACGTCGCCCTCCCGTTTGATTCGCGGAGTCGAGAGTACACCCGCTGGGATTACCTCAGCGCGCCGAGTCGATATGATCGCGTCGCATGCCAGCTCGAGAAGCGAAGGAGATTTTCATGATCGACGTTTATTACTGGCCCACCCCGAACGGCTGGAAGGTCACCATCATGCTCGAGGAGTGCGGCCTCGAGTACCGCACCATTCCCGTCGACATCGGCGGCGGCGACCAGTTCAAGGCCGATTTTCTGCGCATCAGTCCGAACAACCGCATGCCCGCAATCGTCGATCATGCGCCGCTCGGCGACGGCAAGCCGATTTCCATCTTCGAGTCTGGTGCGATCCTCGAATATCTCGCCGACAAGAGCGGCAAGTTCCTGCCGAAAGCGCCAGCCGAGCGCTATAGCGTATTGCAGTGGGTGCATTGGCAGATGGCAAACCTCGGCCCGATGATGGGCAACGCCAATCACTTCAAGAACTACGCGAAGAACATCACCGACGACCCGAAGCAGCTCGAATACGGCACCAAACGCTTCGTCGGTGAAGTCGATCGTCTCTGCGGCGTCATGGACGCGCAGCTCGGCGCGAACCGGTTTCTCGCCGGCGCCGATTACAGCATCGCCGACATCATCACGTGGCCATGGGCGATGCTGCTCAGCCGAATGCTCGATGAGCAGGTCTGGGAGAAGTACCCGAACCTCAAGCGCTGGGTCGACGAAGTGGGCGCGCGTCCCGCGGTGGCGAAAGGCTGGACCGTGAATCGCGAATGGGGCCAGAAGAAGCTGACCGACGCAGAAGAGAAAGCCCGCCGCGAGCTGCTGTTCAACCAGACCAACGAGAAGGTGCGTGCCGCGCGCGAAGCGGCGGCCAGAGGCCGGTAGACCGCATCACATTCCGTCTAAGCCACTTGGACCATTGGTATTCGATCGGATACCATGCGGCAATGGACTCCAACACGCCCCACTACACCGCACGGATCGCGGCGACGCTGCGCGCCGCGCGTATCGAGGCGCACAGCTCGTTACGCGAGGTTGCCGCTCGCGCCGGAACGTCGCACGCCACGTTGCTCGCTTACGAGCAGGGCAAGAAGGCGCCGTCCGTTGCGACGTTTCTGCGGCTGCTCGACGCGTGCGGTTTCGCGGTCGACTTCCGGAGATCGCGCCGCATCCGCACGAGCGACGGTATCGATCGGGGCAAAGAGCTGGAAGCGGTGCTGGAACTCGCTGCGCAATTCCCCGCCCGCCATTCGAAGAAACTGACGTTCCCGCGGTTCCCGCGCGCATGAGCGGACTGCCGGCCAAGATCGTCGCCTTGCACAAGGCGCTCGAACGCGCGCGATTACCGCACGCGTTCGGCGGCGCGCTGGCGCTCGCCTGGTGCACGCAACGCGCGCGCGGCACCATCGACATCGACGTCAACGTCTTCGTCAGCCCCGAGCACGGCGAGACGGTATTCGATTGCCTGCCGCAAGGCGTGGCGCACAGCGCGAAGGATCTGGCCGTGCTCCAACGCGACGGCCAGATTCGCCTGTGGTGGGAACAGACGCCGATCGACCTGTTCCTCAATACGACCCGCTTCCACGACCAAGCGGCACAACGCACTCGGTGGGAGACGTTTTCGAATCGGCAGGTTCCCTTTCTTGCCTGCGAAGACATCGCGGTGTTCAAAGCGTTCTTCAATCGAACCAAGGACTGGGCCGACATCGAAGAGATGCACGCCGCAGGCACGTTGGACTTCTCGATGGTGATCGGCGTTCTGGCCGAATATCTCGGCGCTTCCGACGAGCGCATCGAGCGTCTGAAAACCATCGCGCGCGGTTGACCAACCGCAGCACTCGGGCGCGCGCTGCTGGTCTCGCTTCTGCACATCGGATATAACACCGCCAGTCTCGTGACCGACGGAAGATACGACATGGCGTGGTGGACCTGGATCGTCATCGGCGGATTGCTGCTCGGTGCCGAACTGTTCTTCATCGAGGCCGAGTTCTACCTCGTGTTCATCGGCGTGGCGGCGATTCTGTCGGGATTGCTCGCGCTCAACGCACCGGATCTGCCGCTGTGGACGGAGTGGATCGTGTTCGCGGTGCTGTCGATCGTCTCGATGGTGCTGTTCCGCCGTCGCGTCTACGCGGCGCTGCGTGCGCAGGTGGTGGATCGCAAGGACGATCTCGTCGACGAACGCATCCGACTCGCCGAAGACCTCGCACCTAACGCGGAGTGCCGCGTGGCACATCGCGGCACGACGTGGACAGCGCGCAACGTCGGTGCCACTTCCATCGCTTCGGGTGCGATGGCGCGCGTGGTGGGAGTCGAGGGAATTACGCTGCGCATACAAGCCGAATAGGAGAACCGGAGTGGGATCTGTAGGTGTAGTGGCGTTGATGGTCGCGGTGGTGGCGGTGATCCTGATCGCGAAAACTGCAACGGTGGTACCGCAGCAGAGTGCGTTCGTGGTCGAGTATCTCGGCAAATACAGCCGCACGCTGCAGGCCGGTTTCCACATCCTGATCCCGTTCGTGGAGACGATCGCGTACAAGCACAGCCTGAAGGAAGACGCGATCGATATTCCGGAACAGACCTGCATTACGCGCGACAACGTGCAGGTCGGCGTGGACGGCGTGCTGTATCTGCGTGTGCTCGACGCGCAACGCACGTCGTACGGCATCGCCGATCACATCTTCGCAATCACGCAGCTCGCGCAAACGACGCTGCGCAGCGAAATCGGCAAGATCGACCTCGACCGCACGTTCGAAGAGCGCGGCGCGATCAACGCGAACATCGTGCTCGAACTCGACAAAGCGACCGAACCGTGGGGCGTGAAGGTGCTGCGCTACGAGATCAAGAACATCAACCCGCCGCACGACGTGTTGAGCGCGATGGAGAAGCAGATGCGCGCCGAACGGGAAAAGCGCGCCGTGGTGCTCACGTCGGAAGGCGAACGCGACGCGAAGATCAACGAAGCGGAGGGCGACAAGCAGCGCGTGATCAAAGCATCCGAAGCCTCGAAGCAGCAACAGATCAACGAAGCACAAGGTCAGGCCGAGGCGATTCTCGCGGTGGCCACGGCGACCGCCGAAGGACTGCGTCAGGTGGCGGCCGCGCTGCGCTCCGAGGGCGGACACGAAGCGATGCAGCTGCGCGTGGCGGAATCGTATCTCGGAGAATTCGGCAAGCTCGCGAAAGCGAGCACCACGTTGGTGGTACCGGCGAATCTCACGGATCTCGCGTCGATGATTTCGGTAGCAACGACGGTAATGCGGCAGCCCGGCGTCGGCCCCACATCGGCTGGATGACCCGAGACAAAGCGCATGGCGAAAGACGCAAAGGAGTATCGGCAGCAGAGCTTCACTCGCCCGCCGGGAGCCACCGAGATCCTGCTGATACGACACGGCGAGTCACGCGCTGCAACGGCCGAGTCCCCCTTTCCTCTGGTCGACGGACAAGGCGATCCGGAGCTGCATCCCAACGGACGCGAACAGGCGCGGCGCGTGGCACTGCGTTTGCGTCACGAGAACATCGGTGCGGTGTATGTGACCAACCTCCGGCGCACGACCGAGACCGCCGAGCCGTTGTGCAAGGAACTCGGCCTCACGCCGATCGTCGAACCCGATTTACGAGAAGTGCATCTCGGCGAATGGGAAGGTGGTCTGCTGCGCATCCGCGCGCATCAGAGTGACCCCATCTACCAGCGGATGATCGCGGAGCAGCGCTGGGACGTGATTCCCGGCGCCGAGTCGTGGCAACAACTGCACGACCGCATCATGCCTGCCCTGAGGCGGATCGCAGCGAAACATCCCAACGAACTCGTTGCGGCGGTGGTGCACGGCGGCGTCATCGCGCACATCATTGCGCACGCGTCCGCCGCACGGCCGTTCGCGTTCACCGGGGCCGACAACGGTTCCATCAGCCACATCGTGATGGTCGAAGACCACATCGTCGTGCGCCGGTTCAACGAAGCCGCGCACCTCGCCACGGGCATCACCATTGCGCCGTCGCAGTTGACCTGAGGTCAGACGGCAAACGGGCGCACGCGCTCGATCAGCACGGCATTGAACCTGGCCGGCTCCTCGAACGGCAGGAAGTGTCCGGATTCCTCGAACCAGACGAGCTCCTTATGGGGCGCGTCTATGTGTTCGAAGTAGTCGGCCGCGAGCGTCGCCACCACCTGCATGTCGAAGCGTCCGAGCAGGAAGAACACCGGAACGTCGAAGCGCCTGTTGTCGCGATCGAGCCTGAGCGGCGCCATTTGTGGCCACAGCGCATCGATCGAGAAACGCGTGCCGCGGATCAGACGAACGAAATCGAACGGCGTCGCCTCCGGTGCGCTGATCGTCCACCAGATCAACTTCGCCAGCGACATGTGCTGGCCGAACGCACCGCCTACGGCCATCAGCCAGCGGCGTTGACGCATCAGCGCCGGAATCGGGAACGGCGGCGGACCCATCGCACGCAGATCGGACGCGGCCTTCCGATGACCGCGTGCTTCCGCCTCTACCAACGCAAATGCGTACGACTCGGCTTCGCTCTGCGCCATGTTGGAAATCTGCCCGATGCCGACGTACGCCGCCACCTTCGCCGGCGTTCGTGTGCTGTAGAGCGTGCCGAGCGCGCTGCCCCACGAATGCCCCATGATCACGACGCGCTGTTTGCCGAATCGCGCGAGCATCGCATCGACCAGTTCGTCGAGATCGGCCAGCAACCGCTCGATCGTCATCGACTTTGGCGGAATCGACTTCGATAACGAGCGACCGGCGCCGCGCTGGTCCCAGTAGACCACCGTGAACGCATCCTCGAGCTCGGAGTTCCAAATGCGATGCAGTGCGGTGGCCGATGCCCCCGGTCCGCCATGCAGCACGATCAACAACGGATTGGCGACGTTGCAACCGCGTACCATCACCCATTGATCGATGCCGCCGATTCGCAGGTATTTCGCATCGGCAACCGCGTTCGCGAGCGGTGTGCCGTTAGCGTCTGTGAACAGCCGTGTCATGCGTTCATCACCATGACGTCAACGACTCTCGCACACGGCCTTGCAGACGCGACGCCTCAGTCTTCTTCCGCCTCGTTCGGCCCTTCGGGCGGTTCGGTCGAGCCAGCCGACGCGGCGGGTTTGGCTGCGTTCGTCTGCGGTTTCTCCGACGTCGTCGGCTTCATGCCACCGTGGTGACTGCAGGCGCCCTGGCCGGCCTCCGACTTCGTGCCATCGGTGCAACTCACCATCTTGTGCGGTGTCTTCACGCCGCCGTGGTGGCTGCACGCACCCTGTCCCGCCTCCGACTGAGTGCCGTCCTTACACGTCACCATCTTCGGCGTTGCGGCTGAATCCGCGGCAAACACAGCCATAGAAAACATCAACCCGGCCAACATCAGCGCAAAACCCTTCATACCACTCCCCTATTCTGACGGCCCAACTGACGAACAATTCCAACGGACGTACGACAGTGCGCGCGCGCAGAAGGTTTCAACAATCGCGTGCTCACGCGCGCTGTTCGCTCGCCAGGATCGCGCGCTTCTGCTGGTCGTTGAACGCCAGCAGCTTGTGCATGTATGCGAAGCGGACGTGATCGCGGCCGGCGGCAGACATCTTGTCGAACCAGTCGTCCTCGCCGAGCATTTCGCCGAGCCGCGGCGCATTCCGATGCAGCATCTGCACGTCGGTCTTCTTCGGTTCGAGGCTGCGCAGAATCCCGCGGTTGAAATGCGCGTGCAGCGTCACGCGATCACCGGGCTCGGTGCGATCGCCCTGGTAATGCCAGACGCCATGCGTGAAATACACCACCGACCCTTTCGGCATCTCGATCGGCACCGCGCCGTCGACCGCTTCGCCCGGTCGCGGCGCGCGCCGCATGCGATGGCTGCCCGGCACGATCCACGTCGGGCCGGACGCGATGGTCCAGTCTTCCAACGCCCAAACGCCGACGCCGGTCATCGCGAACTCCGGATACGGCTCCGGTACGTGCGAATAATCGGTGTGCATCGGGATGACGCCGGGACCCGGCCCTTTCTTGATGCTGCTGAACGACGCAATCACCGCGCCGCGTCCGAGTGATGCATCGATCAGCGTCATCAGCGGCGGATTCTGTATCAGCTGCTCGAACTCACGGCCGTGGTACAGCATCCAGTTCATCGAGAACGTCTGATGCGGCAGCAGCGCGCGCAATACCGCGCTGCGCACTTCGTCGGCGAATTCCGGCGAGATCGCGTGTTCGATCACGGCGTAGCCGTTCTCTTCGAGTTCGCGCACTTTGCCGAGCAGACCCTGCCGCGCCGCGCGATGCGCGAGGTCGGGATTTTCCACCGTGCGACGGCCCATGTGATCGTGCAGCAGCATGAACATCTCGCGCGGTTCGCCGTCGAGCACGCCGCGCATCCGGAGGGCGTCGCGGCCGTACATGGTCGCCACTTCGCGGTTCATCGACTTCATTGCGCCCGGCGCCAGCACGCCGACGTACTGCGCGGCGGTGAGCCCCGCCTGATAGTCGCCTTCGACGACGAAGTCGGCGTGCTCGTCGAAGCCGCGCGACACCGTGATGTCGTTACCATCGAAGCGAACGTTCCATGCCGCAACGTCGCCGTCGAACTTCAGATGCGGCGGCGCATGAGTGAAGCGTTCGCTGAGCGAGAATGCGCGGCCTCCGAGTGTCTCCTTCCGCATCGCCACGTCGCGCTGCAGAAACTTCGTCGCCTGCTCCAGCCACGCGTCGGACAGAAACTCGCAATGATGCGGCAACGTGACCATCGAGCCCTCCTCTTCAATTAGTTCCGAGCCGCTACGGCACCAGGGTTTCCTGCAGCGCGATGCCCGCCGCTTCGGCGCTGCAGTCGCGCACGCCCGCTGCACCTTTGGCGCGTACGGCTTCCAGTTCCTTGCGCGCGGCCTGCAGATCGGTTTCGAACGTCGGATCCGCGTGCAGCCGCGCGACCGTATAGGCACCAATGTATCGACCCTGCATCGTGTCGCTGCGCCAATGCACGTTGCACACCATACGGCTTGCCGCGTAAGCCCGGCCACGTGCAAGAATCGCGTCGGTCTCATCCGGCGAGATCTCTGCGAGCACCAGCGCCCATGCCATGCCGATGGCGCTGTGTCCCGACGGATACGATCCGTCGGTGCGCAGATACGCTTCGTCACCCGGGCTGCACGTCGGCGCGTTGTTCACCAGAAAAGGCCGAGTGCGCTTGTACTGTTTCTTGGCAACAGATGTGGCGCCGCCGGCGTCGGCCAGCGTTCGGCGCAGCAGCATGTAGAGGTGCGGCGTATCGGCCTCGGTGATATCGGCATTGAGCGCACAGGCAAACGTGTTCGCGGCGTGCGGGAAGGTCAGATCCGCGTCGGACATCGCGAGCGTCCACGCCGGCGTGTCGTGCAGTTCGAGACTCCTGCGGCTATAGGCCTCGTCCACCGACATCTCGAGCGAGGCGGCCGCCGGCGGCGCCGGCGACAATAGAAGACTGTTGGGAAGCACCGCTGCCGGCAGATAGCCCGCCAGAAATCCGGGATGGGCTTCCGGCACGCCGACCAGCGTGTTTTTGTGTGTGGCACAACCGCCGACGCCCAGCACGCATGCAAGCATCGACAACCCGGCGTAGAGTCGCACGCGACGATCCGCGCTCATTCGATTTCCCCTCCCTGATGCAAGCGCACGACCTTAGCAGGGCGCACCAGCGGTCACAAACCGTCCGCTCGATCCGTCATAGTCCGAATCGCGGACATTCATTGTGGAGATTCCGATGCTCGTACGTAGCCTGCTCGCGCTTTTCGGGTTGTTCCATCTGCTCGGCGGCCTCTACATGCTGATCGCACCTCACGAGTGGTACGCGAGTGTGCCGGGCGTAACCGCAACCGGTCCATTCAACCATCACTTCATCACCGACATCGGCTTCGCATTCGCCGCCAGCGGTGTCGGCATGATGATGGGTTTCCGCGCTGGGCGCGTGGCGGCGGCGTTCGCATTGGCCGGTGCAACGTGGCCTACGCTGCACGCGCTGTTTCATTTGTGGGGATGGATTTCGGGAGGGATTCCGGGAGATTCGAGCATCCTTCTGTCCGAAGCCTTCGGCGTCATGTTGATCAGCTTCGTCGGATTCGGTCTGGCGTGGCTGCAGATGCGGCGAGCGGGAGCGGATTGAAGCGGGCGTTCGATACATCGCCCAACGGACTTATGTAGGCGCGTTGGTTCTCGACAGGCTTAAAACACCCGATCTTTTATCGGCGACAAACCCGTTCGCCGTTCTATGCAGAAACGCGCCGGAAAAAAGGATGATCTTTGAACCATTTCAGCGCGCCAACGCACTAATCGAATAGCCGACGAGATTTCGTGATGCCCGCGGCGCGAGCTCGCACGTCTGAGCGTGGGAAGGTGGCGTTGCAATGGCGATCAGAATCATCCGAACGCAGAGAAACGGCAGAGAGGCCCGACTGGTCGTGAACGACGACGGCACGGTCACGTATCACGTCGAGAACATCGGCTGGCGATTGAAGCGCGACGGCGCCGGAAGGCGAACGCGGAGCATGAGTGCCAATGAGGCGAAATGCGCCTGGCCCTGCTACGCGCGGGCTATCGACACTGCTGTGGCCGAAGCCGCCTGTCAGCAAACGAACGACATGCACGCCGTGCCGATCCGCGTGGTCTGGCAGGATCGTCTCGCTCGACTGAGGATCTGGTCGTCGCGACAGCGGCGAGACGCGCGCGCAACATAGCGACTCCGGTGGTTCAGCCGCCATTCACTTCCCGGAGTCGAAGCTCGCGATCATGACCACGCTGCACGTCTCGCAGACCGCGCGCTCCCGCCGAGTCGCGAACATCCTGCTCGTCGTGATGCTGACGCTCGCGATGGCGCCGGCGCATGCGGACGGATTCCGCTGCGGCGTCCATCTCGTCGACCCCGGGATGCAGATGTTCGAGGTCTTCGACGCGTGCGGTGAGCCGGTGCAGGTGACGCACAGTTCCGTGCAACGACCTTCGGTCATCTGGCTGCACGGCCGCTCGTACTTGGGTGACGGATTTATCGAGGTACCGGTGGAGACCTGGGTCTACAACTTCGGCAGCACGCGACTCATGCAGCAGTTGACGTTCGAGAGTGGCGTGCTCGTCGAAGTGATAGCGCTCGACTACGGCTACGAGCGGAACTAGCCATTGCGAGCGCTTACGGAATCTGATAGCGCGACTTGAACTCGCAGATCTCGCTCCACACATCCGGTGCGCACGTTTCGCTCGTCACGCGTCCGAAGATTCGGCCCAGCACCAATCGCTCGTGATCGTCGATCTGGCCGTCTCTCAGGGCGAGCTTCTCTATCATCGCCAGTTCCCGCGCATCCACCGTCGCATCGTTCGCGAACACATGCAGAAACGAATACTGCATGATCGCCCTCCAGGAACTGTCCACCTTCGACATTCCAGCAACCTCTCGTGGTGTATTGACGATAACTAACTTCGAACCGGTTCCACGCAGGCAAGTCGCGAACTGCGTCTGCGGCGAATCGCCCGTTCGTCGCTACTTCTCGGCAACCACATACGCGATCCACGCAGGGTCGGCCTGACCTTTTGCATCCGGCTCGAATTCCCCGTTCGCTTCGCCGTCCTCGTCCTCGCCTTCCCAGTAGACTGTCGCGCTGCGGAATCCCGCTTCGATCAGGATCTCCTGCAATTCCGGCGCCGACCAGAGCCGCCATTCGTATGTGAATGCCTTCTTGATCTTCGACCCATCCGGAAAACTGAAATGAATGTGGCAGCGGATGTGGTTGGTGACGGGGTGAAACTTCGCCTGATCCCAGATGTAGGTGAAGCCCTTGTGTTTGGTTTTCTCCTTCATCTCCTCCTGCGCTTGCGCGCCGCCGAACAGATCGATGAAGAACACGCCGTCGTCGACTAGGCCGGCGCGCACGCGCGCGAAGTAGCCGCGCAAAGCGTCACGCGCGTCGAAGATGAAGTAGCTGAAATTGAGCGCGACCACGATGTCGACGGGTGGGGTGGCGACCGTCATGACATCGGACTCCAGTAGGCGCACGCGTGTCCGGTCGGCGATCGGCAGCTGAGCGACGCGATGGCGGCGCCCCCAATCGAGAACGTTTGGATCGATGTCCACGCCGATCGCCTGAAATTGCTCGCCTTGCCGCACCCATTGGCACGAGGCGTTGGCGGTGCCGCAGAAATCCTCGCGCAAGCGGTAAGCCTTGCGGCCGCGAAGACGTTCGAAAGTAGCCTGCGTGAACTCCACTTCGTGCTCGACGTTCTGCACCGCCCGCTCGTACAGGTCGTGAATGTCGGCTTGCTCGGCCATCGTGCGCTTGCGGGCCGTTGCGTTCTTGGCACTCATCCTGTTGATCGTCTCCTCGACATGGGTTGTGGGTACCGCCTTTTACAGGAAGTCGACTGCATGGAGCAACGCGATCCATCCAGTTTGGATCCGTGCATACCGATCGTGCGGTCCTACGCCCGGACGCCATATGGTCCGACAGACCCGACCTGCTCGCTTCGTATCATGCGGATGGACACGGATGGCTGGCTACCCTGATGAACACCATTTCGCGACGGCAGATCACGTGGCTGGTCGTGATTGTCATCGGTCTGATCGTCGTCGGCGTGCGCCTTGCCTTGCCGGGGTGGGTTGCAGATTCCGTGAACTCGAAGCTGGCTGAAATGGGCGACTATCGAGGTCACGTCGCGAGCGTCGACCTGCAGCTCTGGCGCGGCGCGTATTCGATCGACGGTCTGCACATCGAAAAGCGCAGCGGCAAGGTGCCGGTGCCTCTGCTCGACGCTCCGCGCACCAATCTGACGGTTAGCTGGCGCGCATTGTTCAAGGGCGGGATCGTGGCGCGCGTCACCTTCGAATCGCCCGAGATCAATTTCGTCGATGCAAAGGCCGGGGAGTCGACCCAATCGGCAAAGGGTGTGGACTGGCGTGCGCAGCTCGAGCAACTGATGCCGATCCGGCTCGACGAGGTGCTCGTCCACAATGGCACCGTGCACTTCCGCAATTTCTCGACCCACCCGGAAGTCGACCTGGTAGCTACCTCGGTCGAAGCGCGCGTACTGAACCTGAGCAACGTGCGAGAGAAAGGCGAGCGCGCGGCGGACATGCAATTCGAGGGAACGGTGCTGGGCGATGCAGGATTGCAATCCACGGCGCAATTCGATCCACTCGGTAAACTCGACGACTTCAAATTCTCGCTGAAGATCGACCGGATCGAACTCCAGCGCTTGAACGACTTTCTGCAGGCTTACGCGAAGATCGATGTCGAATCGGGCGACGGCGACTTCGTGATGGAGCTCGAAGCGCGCGACGGCCAACTACAAGGCTATGCCAAGCCGCTGTTTCGCAACGTGCACGTCTTCAGTTGGAAGCAGGATGTGGAACAGCAAGGCGATAATCCGTTGCGCGCAGCATGGGAAGCGCTGGCAGGCGCCATCGAGAATGTATTCAAGAACCAGCCAACGGACCAGTTCGCTACGCGCATCGAGATCAGAGGACGTATGGGAGATGCGCAGACCAGCACGCTTCAGGCCATCGGTGCGATCCTGCACAACGCTTTCGTAGAGGCTTACCGGCCTCAATTGGAGCATCTGCCGACGCGCCGCAACGACAAACAGGCCTGACGCCTCACGATGCGGAAGTGTCGACTCGTTGGCGAGTGTGCGCATTGGAACGATTGGTGCTGCGCGGGGGCCTTGTTGCCGGCCAATCGGGCGGCCAGCTCTCCTTGCCGCGTTCACCCAGGGCAGACGGCATGCCCAGCATGCGGGCGAGCGTGGCCGCGTCAAAAGGCGCATTCACCTTCACGTCGTTGTCGAAGTAGCAGAAAACGTCGCGCCGCTTACGCGGTCGGTCCGAACGTAGCGAGGCGCATCGCGCACCCTTCACCTGGCGCCCCCCGTTCCACACTTTGATGCGCGCTGCCCAACGCTCGAGCGCTGCAGCGCCATATCCACTCGCGTAGAGTTCCTCGTCTCCATGCAGGCGAATGTAGACGAAGTCGCTCGTCAGATCTTCGAGCAGCGGCCATCTTCCTGCGGTATCGGCGACGACCAGAGCGATGCGATGACGCCGCAGCATGGCGATGAACCGTTCGTCGACGAAACTCGGATGGCGGATCTCTATCGCATGCCGCACCGGTCTCTTGCGATCCAGCGACATGCTTGTTCGTCCTGCCACACGGTGATCGTGGTGGCGCGCGAGTTCACGTACGGCAAACGTGTCGCGCGGCAACTGTTCGAAGAACGCCTCGAACCGGGCGGGTTCGAATGCGAGGGTCGGCGGGAATTGCCAGAGAATCGGCCCGAGCTTTCCGCGCAGTTCCAACATGCCGTTGGCGAAGAAATTCGCGAGCGGCGCTGCTATGTCCTTGAGCCTCCGCATGTGCGTGATGTATCGGGGCGCTTTGACCGAGAACACGAAATCAGCCGGCGTTTGATCGCGCCAGCCCGCGTAGTAGTCCGGACTCTGAAGCGAATAGAACGATCCATTGATCTCGATGGTGCGGAACATACGCGAGGCGTAGTCCAGTTCGAGGCGCTGCGCCAAAGCCTCCGGATAGAAGACTCCGCGCCACGGTTCGTATCGCCAGCCGGAAATGCCGACACGAACGGTTCCTTTCTGCGTCCTCCGTTGAAGACTGCGGCGCACGGCTAGGCCCTCGCCGCCGGCAACTCGGTACCGTCGGCGCGATACGCCGGCGGGACATACACATTGAGCGTGCGCAGCGGAACTCTTCCGGTATTTCGAATCTCGTGACGGTCGCTGCGCTCGATCAAAAGAAGCGTTCCGGGCTTGATGGCGTACTTCTTGTCGTTGATTGTTGCTACCCCGCTGCCGGAAACACCGAACAACCATTGATCCGCACTCCGATGCCGATTGTCCGCATCTCCTTCCGATTGGCCGGGACTCAGAACCATCTCGGCGGCTTGTGAACGGCGGTTGCCGATTGCCACTCGGAAACCCGTTCCAAAGCGCAACGTCTTGTGCTTCATCGGATACAGCCCGCGTCGT
Organism: uncultured Gammaproteobacteria bacterium; assembly: GCA_963780795.1. Classification (GTDB taxonomy): domain Bacteria; phylum Pseudomonadota; class Gammaproteobacteria; order Pseudomonadales; family Azotimanducaceae; genus DATJGR01. The sequence continues at coordinate 57,290 of CAWADH010000003.1, forward strand.
CCGAACATCTCCGAGAAGACTACGCTGCAAGAGCCGCGTCGACGTCGGCCTCTAGCTTCTGTTCATGTCGGATGGGATGCATCGAGTTCGCATGCGATCCGCCATGCGCTCGACCGGGGCATCGGACGCTTCCCACGCGAGCTTGATGGACCGTCTGATGTCGGCGAATCGAGTCCTACGAAATGCTGCGGAGTGTGCGACGCAAATGAGCGAGTCTTACATCATGGACAAGGTACGCGCGGCAGAACCTTCACCGGACCGACCCCCACGACCGGCACCGATTCCGGGCCGGCAACCTGACGAACGACAGGTCCCGCCCGAACAACCGCCCCCGCTGACGCCGACGGAACCGCCGATCCCTCCGCAGATCAGAGATCCGAAACCGGATCCGATAACGGATGTCAGCTAACGGCGCTAAAGAGGGGCGCTACTGATGGGAAGGCGACTACATGCGTTCTGAAGAGTCGCCTTGCGGAGATCGGGTCGCGTTAGAGGGTCGCTCCGGCCGGCGAAACGCGAATCCTACCTGCCGGCATCCGGCAGTGCGAAAAGGCACAAAACATCCGAAGCGTTGAACATATCCTGCGTATCCGACATGTCGGCGCGTCTTGCGAGCCAAAGTACGGAGCGACGAGAAGTTGTGCGTCTCGACAAAAGACAATCCCTTCGTATGCCCCAGTTCTCCGAGGTGCTGGTCGATCGTCTTTGATAGCACGTCGTGGATGTGGAAACCTCGGTAGGCGGGTGATGTCCATGCCTTATACCGGTACATGAGTCCCGGATTCCAAATGACTTCCCAATCACCCGTGTGAGGCACAGGTCCCCTCAGCGCACGCCAGGTGTACGCAACGAGTTCATCGCCCTTGAATGCGCCGATGCACACGTCGCCGCGTGCGATTGCTTGATTGACAGACGCTTCGCGAAAGTCGAGGTGCGGTGCGTCAACGCGGCTTCTAACCTCCTCGGGCGAAAGGATGTGCATCTCGAGTCCTGATGGAAGCAGCGGCGTCTCGCTGTCCTGATGGTGGCCTATCTGTACCGTGAAAAGATGCAGCCCGAAGATGCGTTTCAACCCGTTCATGATTTTCGCGTGGAGCCTCGGCAAGGGGCCCAAGCTATGTGAATGTTCTGTCATCCTGCGATCGTCTCCGCTCCTTGTTACGAGGGCTGTCGTGTGTACCACATCAATGTGGCGATGATGGGACAACCAAGCGAGGAGAGGAAAGCGCCAAATACTGTCCATGCCGGGCGCACATTCGCGTGCCCACATATAGGCACGATCGGGCCAGTAAGAATGAGTTAAACAAAAGACGATATGACCGTCGTCGCGGTGCCTGCGGACAACAGTCGAGCTTCTCGAGCAGCGGTCGCGGAACCATTCTCAACGATACCTTTAGCCATTCCAAAGCGGTCTTTGGTCGCCGTGCGGCTAGACCATCGGAAATCACATGGTAAAAGGTGCGCCAATGCGATTCTTCATATCGCGAGCAAGCTTACGGGATCGCAGGCATCGTGCGTCTTATTGGCAAACGGATTGCGTCCGTCCCCGGAGAATCTACACGACGCAACAATTCAGGATCATGCATGGTTACACCGATGGTTGGTAAGTTCGAGCATCGAGGCATTGAGATTCAATGGACGTGCGAGAGGCACGCCGTGTCCGACGACGACGATCGCTGGATGTTCCGAGCCGACCTTATGGACATCACCGTGAGGCGGTACTTTCCGGAGCCACTTTCTCGAGCCGAGGCCGTCGCAGAGGTGAAAAGCGTCGCGCCGGAGTTGTTTCGTTTGGCGGTCCTTGAACTAGTACGCCGACACAACGATGTTGACGTGGCCGCCTAGCGCTTACCCGGCAGAGGCAGATCAGTCGGCACGTCGCTGCCAGTAGTGTCAAGGACAATTGTTCTTATAGGATTGGTTCACTAGGTCTCATAGATCGAACCAATTTGCGCGTTGCTTCGGCTGTTACAGATGACGCGTACATCACAGTCATCGGCGGATACGTCGGCGCGATTGTACGAGCACTTGAAGCACGCGGCATCGCCACCGATACCATTCTAAGCGTTGCGGGCATCTCACATGCCCAGTCGAACGATCCACTGAATCGGATTCCGCTGACCTCGGTCCGGCAACTGTTAGCGGCCGCGGTCGAACTGACCGACGACCCCTACTTTGGCTTGTATGCCGCAAACTTCTTGCACGCGGCAAACCTCCATGCCCTTGGTTTTGCAATGACGGCCAGCGAAACGCTGCGCGAATTGTGCGGTCGCATGACGCGCTATTTCCGTCTGCTGTCCGGCAGTTCCAGACCTGAGCTGAACATTCGCAATGGTGAAGCAAGACTGGAGTTTGTGTTCGTTGCGGAACCGCCGCCGCTGACAGACGACTTGTTTGGATTGTTTCTCGTGCGTCTGTTCTCCGAACTCTCCGACGGCAAGGTCCGCCCGATTCGGATAGAGCAACGCCGGCCGAGCCCCCCCGACGACGGCGCGCGCCACCGCCGCGCGTTCGGCTGCCCCGTCAGTTTCGACAACCGTAATACCTCATTGGTATTCGATGTGTCTGCTGTCGATCTGCCGCTGATAGGCGGCAGCCCGGATCTCGCAGAACAGAACGAACGGATCGTCGTTGGCTATCTCGCGAAGCTCGACCGAAGCGACATACAAATGCGCGTCCGCGCGGTGCTACAGCAACAGTTCCCGTCGGGGGGCGTGACCAAGGAAAGTGTCGCGAAGAAGCTCTCCATGAGCCCTCGCACGTTGCAGCTCAAACTCACAAAGAGCAAGACGACGTTTCAAGAGATCGTCGACGAGACGCGGCTAGGGTTGGCTCGCGGGTATATAGAGAACTCTGCGATGTCGATCACCGAGATTGGATACCTGCTCGGATTTTCAGACACCAGCAACTTTAGCCGCGCGTTCAAACGCTGGACGGGCCACACACCACGCAGCTTCACGACACGGCGGCGCCAGTTGGTTGGTTCGTAAGCAGTTCGCTTCGCACGGGCTCGTTGGACCGTCCTCCAGCATTCGCATCATTGGCCATCAGACCTTTTCGCTGACGAGGTCTTTCGGATCGCCATTGATCATGTACTTCGTGATCATGTGCGTGTGCTTCGGCCGCGCATCAACTTCGACTCGAGTGGCAAGTGCCTCGTGCATGCGCGCCCATAGCGCGATCGGATCGTCCTCGGTGATCTCCAGTCGTATCGTTGCTCCCGGATTTTTGTCGAAGACTGCTGCAATTGGCCCAACGATCTGCCAGAGGCGCGTCACTACCTCGGCGCGCCATCCGGTTGAAAAACGTCTCTGTCCTTTGGCCGCTTAATCTGCAGCCGCGGGCTTGGCGGCCGGTGTCACGGATAGCGCGACGGCTTCTGTATACGTCGCCTCGATTTGATCGCCAACGGCGACGTGCTTGAACTGCTCGGGGTCGCGCACCTTCAGGTGGACCGTCCGGTGAAGGCCCTTGACCGTGATGGTCTGCGTCGACGTGTCCACCCCGATGACATCGCCAACGACCGTAACCTGGCGACCCGCTGCGCCCGCCGGCGCCTCTCCGGGCTTGGCCGGAATCATCGCCGCCACCTCGGTCTTCTCTACCTTCATGCCACCGCCCTTCTTCAGTTCGAGCGCGAGTGATTCGGTGTAAGAGACGCTAACGGTATCGCCGACCTTCAGCTGATCGAAGCTCTTCAGGCCCGGGCCAGCGTCGATCGTCACCTCGTCGCCGTTCTGCCGCCTGACATCAAAGGTCCGCTTGGCTTTGTCGATTGCGGTAATCACCGCGCTCCCCTCAACGACCTGCGCCATCTCGACCTTACCGGGTGCGCTCGTCGTCGTGGCGGCGCTTTCGGTCTCCGCCGCGCTGGCCTGTATCAGCGCGAAGGCTGGAATGACGGCTGCGAGAAGAACTGAGATGCGCATGGGTTGCTCCGCGTGGTTGAGGGTGGCGTGTCACGTTACAAGATCCGTTCTCCCATGGCCATCGGTCGTGGTGCGTTGAGCTGGAGCAGCGCCGTGGAGAGGATGCAGTCTCGACATCGCCCCACGCAGAACGGCAAGGTTACGGGAGCGCGGTAATGCGTCGCCTCGCGCGCGATATCAAAGGTATTCATGTCGGCGCGTGCTTAGAGACTCCGCCATAGTCCAGTCTCAGCGTGTCGCAGATCAGCGCGTCTGTCTCCAAAAGCGCTGTATTTTCATTGATGGATTCACATCACGCAGCTTCGATGCGTCCGGTCGAGATCGTCGAACGGCTGGTACGTCGCATCGATCAAAAGTGTGCCGTGCCCGCCAAACAGATCGCCGAGTTCGACACACCTAAGGAATGACCGCTCAATGCGATTTCAACTCAGATAGCTTCCCATTCAGGCTATGGTGTGGCGGAGCGCTGGCTGTTTGCTGGCGACAGAACGTATGCGTGGTAGCGGGGTCCTACAACGTCGCGGCTATCGGTACCGGTGGCCAGGATGCGTCCCTCGTCATTGATCACCAGACCAGATTTGAGAGTCACGTAGGGACGTAATGGATCATCCGGTGCAATGAGCGCATTGAGATCCAGAAGCGCGCCGCCGTTCCACAGAAATGCATGTGCATGATCCGGGCCCGCAATCTCCGAACTCCCCGTCACCCATCCAAAATTGTTGATGGAGCTCGCTCCCGACGAAGGCCCGAACGCGCCTAGATCCCGAAACGTTCGGGCGTCAGGGTCCCAAAAGAATGCGTGCAAGTCCCCAGGGAGCGTGCGGAAATACCACCCTACGATCTGACCCACCTCGTTCATGTCCTCTGCGACGGGAGACTGCCCACCGTTGATGTCGAGATATTTGGCCATGCGCCTGCGCGGGTCCCATCGGAACACGGCTCGGTACTGGTTATCGTGACTTTGGACCCATCCCATCACTTGTCCTTGGTCATTGATCTTTTGGCCGCCCGCCTCATTAGCGTTTAGCCGTTGTATCGGAAGCAACTGCATATGCCGAGTGCGAGACTCCCACACGAACGCGGAGAATCGAGCAGTGTCGGAGCTGAGCCCTCCCTCCACACCGATCCCCCCCGTCACGACACCTTTGTCGTTGACATCTTCAGCAGAGCTGACCCGAACTCCCGGGCCCAAGTCCTCCATGACCTCCGTTCTCGGGTCCCAAGAAAAGGCATGTAGGATGTGCTGTCCAGATTCGTCGGTCGGTTCCGAGCGCGCGTAACCTACAACTTGTCCAGTATCGTTTAGCGCGTTCGGGTAGCTCTCCAAGCCCTCGACCAAGCTGCCTATATCCTCCATCTGGTCGGTATTCGGATCCCAGAAGAAGGCATGTGAGACTCCATCCGCCAAGTCCGCTGTACCGGCCATTTGCCCTCTCTTGTTGAGAGGCCCGCCGCCGCTCCTCGAACCGCCAAGCGTATTGCCCAATTCTTCTACCGCGTCTGTCGCGGGGTGCCAAACAAGGGCAAAGAAAGGGCCGTAACTCTCGTCATCGAACACGCGCCAGACGGTAGCGGAAGCCTCACCTCGGGAGTTCATTCCGCCCGGGACGCAGGCGTAATTCACCGAGCAAAGGCTCTTTATCCGATAGACCGGAACGTGCGCCCCCTGATGGTCCCGTTGGTGACCCTTGTGGATCTGCACGTCTCCGTTCCGATTGTCATCGGCATGAACGTCAGCCACGCACGCGAAAGCCAAACTACAGACCAATGCCCCTGCGGCAGCCCAGATATGCATGAATCGTCTCCTCCTCCGCAACGCGCGTATCTATGCGCCCGAATTCGAGCACTTGATATAGGTACAAGTCTCGACGGTCGGCAAATCGGCTCTGGTGCCGATTCCACCTTGGTGCAGCCGGGGGAAGTCCGGAAGCCTTGCGTCGCGATGCCGCAATGCACTCCAGAGTCGAGTCGGGCTCTACAGCCCGAAGCGTCCGCACCTGCGCGACGTTGGCTCGCGATCTTAGATGGTTTAGATGTTGGGACGAGCAGGGGGGCTGAGGTACTGATTAATTTACAAAGCCACGTGGCGGAGAGGGAGGGATTCGAACCCTCGATGGGTTTTACCCCATACACACTTTCCAGGCGTGCTCCTTCAACCGCTCGGACACCTCTCCAGAAAAAGGGTGGCAACCCAAACCAGCCACACCCCGGCGCTCGAGTCTGCTGCTGCCGCTGCTCCCTTCCGGGCCTGACGGGGTTCACAACGTATCGTCGCGAGGGGACCGGAGTGGGTCGCCATCGAGGGCCGGTATCCTACCCTAGCGGGATATCCGCGGATAGCCGACTACCGCCCGCGTTCGCGCGTTTCCAATCCTGTTCCATACTTGTCGTGTCATCGCGATTCTGCTGGCACATGCTGCTCGACATCTGGGTGATTTTCGCCGCCGGCCTGACGCTGCTGCTCTCGATCGGCGGCGCGGTCGTGGCCGCGCTGCGTGCGCGATCTGCGGGCAAGATGCGCGCGGAACTCGAAAAGAAATGCGAGGCAGCGCGCGTCGCACTCGAAGAAGGCAAGGCACTGCTCGATGCGCGAACCTCGACCCTTGACTGGAAACAGGAGCTCACTACCCGGCTGGAAGCGTTGGACGCGCAGGCGGCTACAACGAGCGATCTGAGCCAGGAGGTTGCGATTCGCCGTCTGATGTTGCGCAGCGAGCTCACCGGGGAGAAGGCGGACCTCACGCCGCACCTCGGTCAGACCGGTGTCGCCGAGCCAACCGATACCGCAGCGCTCGAAGCATTGAGGGCCACCAACGCCGCGCTCGAGACCGAACTCGCGGCGCTCAAGGCCGAACGCATCACGGCCACGCCGGTATCCGACGGCGATGCCGCCCCCACCAATCTCGCGCGTGAGCGTGAGTTGAAGTCGCTGGTGCAGCAGTTCACGCGCGACAGCCGCGAGATGCTGAGCTGCATTCAGTCGCTCGAATCGGAAAACAGAGATCTGCGGGCGAGCCTGGGCGGAACTGCGAAGAGCGCTGCCTGACCGTCGCAGCTTCGTCGGTCTACTGCCGCACCAATCGCATCGACGTCGACGCGGATTCGTCCGTCGATCTGAACGGATTGATGTCGATGCCGCCACGTCGCAGGAAGCGCCCGTAAACGGTGAGGTGTTCCGGCGCGCAGCGCTGAGTGAGGTCGACGAAGATCTGCTCGATCGTCGTCTCGTGAAACGCGGCGTGACTACGGAACGACACCAGATAACGCAGCAACGATTCCGGGGGAATGCGATGGCCGACGTACTGCACCATGATGCTCGCCCAATCCGGTTGCCCCGTTACGGGGCACACGCTTCGGAACAGATGCGTGTGATGCGTCTGTCGAACGGTCACTGCACCGGCATCCACTTCGAGCATGTCGGGACACCAGTGATACACCTCGATTTCCACATCGAGGTCGTCGAGTGAACGGCCGGGCATCTGCACCATCGGTTCGGGTGTCTGATCGACGTCGAGCAGATCGATCATCACCGGCGCGCGAAACGCGAGCGACAGGTCCGAGTTCAACGTCGTAAGCAATTCGGCGCGCGTAGCAAACACCGTTTGCGAGAACGAATTGAGATAAAGCTTCAGCGATTTGCTTTCGACGATTGCTCCGGAATTGCACGGCACCCGCACTTTGACGAGTCCGACATCCGGTCGACCTTTCGCATTCAGCCACGAGAATTCGTAGCAATTCCAGGTGTCCTCACCCTGAAATGGCAGACGATCGGCAATTCCGAGTGTTGCGCGTAGCTGTGCCCGATCGATGGACCGAAGCAGCGACGGCGTATACGTCGTGGGGTAGTCGGAATCCTTGCCGAGCGGGAGATCCGGGTGCGGGACCGTGCTCATGATTGAGTGCATGCGAAGAACGTTGCACTACAACGAACGCGTCGATGCGAGTCAACAACGCAGCCGATGAGCGGTCGGAAATCGCGCGCCAACGGCAGCGGTTTACCGCAAGGTGCAATCAGGCGTAAGGTCGCGCAAAAGGAAGAAAAAGTACTGCGAAAGGGCGCTGATGATCCGACTGACCACCCAGGTTGAGGATAGAGAACTGGTTGCCGCGATCCATGCGTTGGGCCGCGACCGGGTGAAGCGTTTCGTACGCCTGCTGTTGCTCTACAAGGACGATCAGCTGCTGCTCGAAGAGTGCGCAGACATGGTGCTCGAGGAACTCGAGCGGCGCGCGTCGTCGAATCCGCAGCGCTGACCGGTCGCGCGCTCAATCGTTCTCACCCACCTTATAGATGACGTCGATCGCCGGAACGTCCGCCGCGGTCGCCTCCAACGACAGCCGTCGACTCAACAGCAACTCGAACAGAATGGCGCTGGTGCGCGTGAACGTCTGATACGAGTAGCGAACGAAGATGCGGTCGCTGAAGCGTTTGCCGGCCACCACCGTGAGATCTTCAGTGCTGCCGCCGGTGGCGGTGAGTTCGTCGATGCCGAGCACGCTGCTCACCTCATTGATGACTGGCGAGGCGCCTTTGAGCCCTAATGCAATCGCCGCGCCCATCACGTTGCTCCCCTCTTGTGCCGTTGCCGAACTCAACGGCCGGCCGAGCACGAGATAGGCCAGCGTTTCGGCGTCGGACATCGCCGGCGTCGAGTACAACGTCGTTTCGATGGCGCGCGCCGGTCCCTGTATCCGCGCGCCGACCGTGACGGTACGCGCAGTTTCCCGGACCGTTCGCGACGCGGTGGCGTCCACATAAGGGTCCTGCGGCGGACCGCTGTAGGTGAGGCGCCCCGATTCGATCGCGAGCTTCTGTCCATACACTTCGAACGTGCCGTCGATCAGCGTCAACGTGCCGTTGAGCTGCACGATGCCTTCCGGCGACTGGCGCAATCGCAGCGTACCGGTCAATCCGGTATCGAGCCCGAATGCGGTGAAGTGCACGTGATCCTGCAACACGACTTCCAGATCTACCGCCACACGCGTGGCGCCAGGACGCACCTCTACGCGATTGATCACGACCACGTCTTCGCTCACGGGCACCGCGCCTGCCGGCAACTCCGTCAGCTTGATTTCAGCACGCGGGATCTCGACGCGCCCTTTGACCGACGTCAGGCCTGCACGCCAATCCAGGTCGATGCCGCCCGCCAGCCGGGCCGTGGCATCGGAGATCGATACCGGCAGGTCGCTTGCGTCGACGTGCGCGTGGAACGTTCGTGAGGCGCGCAACGGATCTTTCAGCGCGCCCGTCACTGCAAGGTTGCCTTTTTCGCTCTGTGCCGTTCCCGCGATGTCCCATTGCTCCGCGCCACTCAGCCGCATCGTCAGATCGATCGACGTCAGCTCCACGCGCGGTTCGGTGAGGGCTATGCGCCCCTGTCTGATGGCCAGCGTGCCCAGCACGTCCGGCGCGGCGACAGTACCGCCGATCGAGAACTCGCCGCTCAACGCGCCGGCGGTCTCACGCACGCGGCGGGTGAACGTTGCGAGAAAACCCAGGTCCTGTACGCTGACGGTCGCGCGGCCGTCGAGCGCCGCCGTTCGATCAAAACCGTTGACGCCGAGCTCCACGTTCAGTACACGCGCGTCGCCGTTGTCGCCGCGCAACGATATGTTTGCGCGGTCGTCGTGCAACTCCACTACAGCGCTGAGAGCCGGAAGCTCGATGCCGCTCGCGGCGTCCGCCTCCAACAACCGCAAGCCGTTGGTCGCAAGCGTCGCGGATCCGCGCCAGTGCGCGTCGTCGCTCGATACGTCCCACCGCCCCGACACGCTGCCGGCAACGCGCTGCGACTCCTCGAAGCGTCTCGCAATGCCGGCGATGTCGAATGACTCGATCGCTCCCGCCAAACGGATACGTCCCGGCTGCACCGCGGCCGCGTCCACGCAGATGCGCCCACGCGACGACAATGGCAACCAGCAATGCGGCGATACGTCGAACGCAGAACCGGAAATGAGTACGCGCGTGTCGCGATCGAGACGCCAGCGCTCGCCCGGCAGCGCCAACAGCGCACCCCCGTCTGCCTCGACATTCCAGCGGTCGCCATCCTTGCGGGCTGACAGATCCACTGAGCCGCGCTGATCGCCCAAGCTCCAGCCGAACGAGCCCGCGAGCGCATCGAGCGAGCCGTGCACCGCGCCGTCGACGCGGGTGAGTTGCACGTCGTCTCGGGCAGCCTGCGCAATCGTGATCCGCGCGCTGCCGGACGCGCCTTCCTTCACCGTCGCCTCCACGCGGGAATTCGCCGCGCTCCACTCGCGAAAACGCAACGCCTTCGACGTCGCCAACAGCTGTATGTCCGGCGCGTCGCGGCGACCCGATACGGAGGCGTCTGCCATCAGATCGCCTCGCAGTTCCGGCAGCAGCGTCCCCAATTCGGGCATGTTCAGGCGCGCGCTACCCGTCACACGGTCGCCCTCCCATTCCAGCGTCCCGGTGGCGCGGTTCGTCCCGGAACGTATCTCTACGCCGCTTGCCGACCATCTGTCGTCGTGCCGTTCGACGCGCCCGTTTGCTTCGAACGGCGCGTCGTTCACCCGTCCGACCAGCGATTGGACCGTGAGATCGAGATCGCTGCCTGCTGCACTCACCTGCGCGTGACCCGACAACGAACCTGATAGCGTCGCGGCGAACAGCGCCGGATCGAGGTTGTCGACGTCTACCGCAAGATTCGCCGACCATTGCGGCGTTCGCGCGACGCGTCCGTGTGCAACGGCGCCGCCGCTATCCGTGGAAAGGGCCAGTCGCGATACCTCGAGCGCATCGAACGATCCCGCGGCGTCGAGCGAAACCTGAGCTTGCGGAAGATCGGGCGCGTTGACCGCCGTCGTCGCGTGCACGTCGAATCGTTCGAGCGTACCTGCAAGGTGCGCGTTCAAGCCGGCCACGCGGACGCGCTCCGAACTCCATTCCGCCATGGTGCCTTCGATGTCGAAGTGCGGTTGCACTTTGCCCAACAGCCGCACGGTGCCATGCGCATCGACGGCCGGCGCATCGACATGCAGCGTCACACCGAGCGCGCGCAGCGAGTCGCGCAGCTCGGCGCTTCCGCTCAGCGCGGGCTCGGTCAATCGCCAGTTCAATGCGCCGCTCACGGGCACGTCGCCGGTAGCCGTCAGCGCGAGATCGCCGTCGATCAAATACGCCGCGGCACGCAGTTCGACGCCTTTCAGCGCATATGAGCTGCCGTCGTACGACAGATGTCCTGACGCAGCCGGCGCGTAGTCGTTCGGCACGCCGCTGATCTCCGTAGCGGCGATACTCAACGAACGCACCTCCAGCGCAAGCGGCAAATGCGGCAGCACCACCGACAGCGGCGCCGGCTTTTTCTCGCCTTGCGAAATCACCTGCAGCGAAGCCGCCGCCAACCGATCGATCACCAGCGCTCCTCGCAGCGTCGACGCGACCCAGGCGGCGTCGATCTCGAGCGAGCGCACTTCCACGATCGTGTCGCCCGCTCGAATCCGCAGTGTGTCTGCGCGCATGCCACGCAGCAGCGTTCCGTCGAGCCCCGACAGTTCGATGGGGGTGCCGGACGCCGCCACGGCCCTTTCAACCACCCAGCGCGATCCATCGGCGGTCGCAATCACGCCGGTCGCCACGATCACCGACGCAGCGATGAGCGCAATGACCAACACGAGCACCCACCACAGCCGCGTCATAGGTCCGGCCCAACGGTGATGTAAAGGCGCCACTGCGTCGTCGGATCATCGAGCGGATGCGCGACGTCGACACGGATCGGCCCTACGGGCGAGTACCAGCGGATGCCAGCGCCGACGCCGGTGACGAAGTGCGGTTCATCGTCGAACGCCGAGCCGGAGTCGACGAATAACGCGGCGGCCCAGTCGGTGCGGAACTGGTAGTCGAATTCGACCGAACCGGTGAGCAACCGGCTGCCGCCGACCACGTTGCCTTGCCGTTCCGGACCTACATCCTGGAATGCATAGCCGCGGATACTCGCGTCGCCGCCCGCGAAGAAGCGGATCGACGGCGGCAGATCGCTGAACTTGTCCTTCCACGTCCAGCCGGCTGTGGTGCGCACGAGAACGCGCGTGTGTTCGGTGAGCCGCTCTATCACCTTGCCCGTGCCGAGCAACTGTACGAGGTCGGTATCGGACCCCAACGACTGCGACCCGCCGCGCACCGTCGTATCGATGCGAAATCCTTCTGTAGGCCGCGTCGGCCGGTCGCGCCAAAAGCGGCTGAACGTCGTTCCAAACAGCAGCAGCCGGCTCTGGCCGAACTGATCTGCAATCTTGAAGTCTTCGTGCGTGAGGTCGACGAAGTCGGTTTCCACCCAGGCGCCGCGCTCGTACGTGTGACGCGCACCGATCCGTTTGATGTCGTCGTTCGACGTGGTCGATTCCAGGTGCGCGATGCCGGCATCGAAGATGAACCAGTCGTTCAGCGGATTCAGGTGCGGAATCTTGTACTGGAAATCCACCGACGTGTGTTCGGTCGAGATCACCGATTTCACAGAGGCGCGATGGCCGCGGTCGTTGAGCAGATCGTTATCTGCGTCGACGCGGATACGCGGGCCGGTGTCGGTCGCATATCCGACCCCGAACGCATACGTCCACGCGCGGGCGCGCTGATACAGTTCGATGCGGATCGGTATCGCGGTTCCCACCGCGTTGTCGCGATCGGCGGTGACGAACGTCCGGCCGAAGTAACCGCTGTCCGCCAGGTTGCGCCGCAGTCGCGCAACCAGCGATGCGTCGTACGGTTCGCCGGTGTGAAACGGGATGTATGCATCAATCAGACGGCGCACCAGGAAGTCGCCGACGATTTCGATCTCGCCGAAGCTGAACCGCGTACCGCCGACGAGATTCAACGTGACGGTCGCGCTGTGCGCTTGCGCGTCCACGAGCACGCGACTCGCTTCGAATGACGCATCGAAGTAGCCGAGCGACTGCGCCGCAGCAAGCAGATCGCGCTTCAAATCCTCGTACTTGGCGTGATTGAGCGGCGCATCTTTCAGCCGGCTCGCGTTCTGCACCAGCGTTGCGATCGACGATTCCGCGGCGAGCGGCTGATCGACGCTCACCTTCACCTCGCGCACGATCACCGGATCGCCGGGCGTGATCTGGAACCGCGCGCGCCAGCATGCGTCCGGCGGGAACTCGAGTGCGTCCTCGATGCGAGTGCCGTAGAAACCGAGGGCTTCGAGCGACGACGCGATCTGCGCGTCCGCCTGCCGCATCTGCCAGCGCACCAGCCACTCCGGCGCATCGCAACCGAGGTCGGAAAGGCCGAGGAACGCTTTGATGTTCGTCGATTGCGCGTCGGTTACCCCGACGAATTCGACCTCGGCCGATGCATGCGCGGCGAATAAAGCAGCCGCCAGCAGTGCCGGAATCGCAATCGCACGCACCACGACGTTCAAACCAGGCGTTCAGCCGTCGAGATGCGCATAGAGCGGATCGGTCGCGTCCCGTGTGCCGCGCGCGAGTGCTTCCAACGGCCTGCATTGCCACGCCGCCGATGCAGCGACGCCGCGGCTGTGGCGGACGAACACGTCGTAGATGGCGAGCCGGTCGGCAAGCGTCTTCACATCGGGGATCTGGCCGGTCTCGTGCACTGCCCTCTCCATCTACTACTCCAGTCGGGGCTGCAATCGTACCGCCTTGCTGGATATGGGTCGCTCTCGGCTATAGTCCGCTCCACCGTCCGTTCTACATCAGGAGGAGGAGCCAACCATGGCCGAACCGGTATCGATCACACCGCCACTCGACGTTCGCCGGCAGGTTTCCGCCGAAGAGTGGGCGCTGCGACAGGATCTCGCTGCCGCCTACCGCCTCGTCGCGCATTACGGCTGGGACGACATGATCTTCACGCACCTGTCGGCGCGCGTGCCCGGTCCGGAACACCACTTCCTGATCAACCCTTACGGATTCCTGTTCGACGAGATCACCGCATCGAGCCTGGTGAAGATCGACGTCGACGGCAACGTAGTGCTCGACAACGGCTTCCCGGTGAACGCCGCCGGCTTCACGATCCACAGCGCGGTGCACATGGCGCGCGACGACGCGCACGCGGTGATGCATCTGCATACCGAAGCGGGTGTCGCCGTCTCGTGTATGAAAGGCGGGTTGCTGCCGCTCAACCAGACCGCGCTGATCATCTGCGACGACGTTGCCCAACACGAGTACGAGGGGGTGGCGCTGCATCTCGAAGAGCGCGAGCGCCTGACGGCGGATCTCGGTCGCAAGAATGCGATGCTGCTGTGGAACCATGGCACGCTGGCGCTCGGCGGCACCGTGCCGGAGTGCTTCATGCGGCTCTACTACCTCGAGCGCGCCTGCGCGATTCAGGTGAAAGCGCTCGCCGGCGGCAGCCTGCATCTGCCGTCGCAGCAATCGATCGATGCCACGTATCAACTCGGGAGAATGCCCGGCGCAGTCACGTATCTCGCTTCACTCGCATGGCCGGCATTACGCCGCATGCTCGACCGGGAGGATCGCAGCTATCAAAACTGACATTCGCACACGGACGAACTGGGTTCGAATCGCAATCGCCGGCCTGTTCTGCGCACCGGTGCTCGCGCACGACGCGCAGCCAGCCGGTTCCGAAACGGTGACCGTGGTCTCGACGCAGAAGCTGCCCAACGCGCCGGGCCAGTCGTTGACGGCGGTCACCGTCGACGTGCCGCCCGGCGACGTATCGCCGCCGCATCATCACGCTGGTTTCGTGTTCGTCTACGTGCTCGCGGGTTCTGTCGATTCGAAGCTGAACGACGAACCGTCGAAACGCTTCACCGCCGGCCAGACCTGGGTCGAGCCGCCCGGTACGCTGCACGCCAGCATGTCGAACCCGAGCAAGACGGAAACCGCGCGCATCCTCGCGGTATTCGTGGCACCGGACGGCGCCGAACTCACCCAGATGAAACAGTAGGTAACGACATGCGCTTCGGCATCAACGGCACAGGGTTGGTACAACGCGCGTCAATCGACGCGGTGGCCGAGCACGCGGCGGCAGCCGCCGCCGACGGATTCTCGAGCTACTCGCTCGCGGAGCATCCGACCGGCGGTTTCGACGCGCTGACCGTGCTGACGGTGGTCGGGCAACGCGTGCCGAACATCGAGCTCGCAACGGCCATCGTGCCGACCATGCCGCGCCACCCGCTGGTGCTGGCCGGACAGGCGCTGACGACGAACGCCGCCATCGGTGGACGGTTGACGCTCGGCATCGGCTTGTCGCACGCACCGATGATGGCGCAGCTCGGCATCGCGTTCGACAAACCGATCCGCCATCTGCGCGAATTCCTGTCGGTGCTGATGCCGCTGCTCGACGAAGGCAAAGTGTCGTTCAAAGGCGAAACGATCAGCTGCGATGCGCAGCTGTTCAAACCGGCCGAGCGGCGCTGCAGCGTCGTGGTGGCGGCGCTCGGACCGCAGGCTCTGACAGTCGCAGGTGCGCGGACCGACGGCACGACGCTGGCATGGGTGGGTCCGCGCACGATCCGCAACCACATCGTGCCGACCATTTCGGCGGCCGCAGAAGCCGCCGGGCGACCGGCGCCGCGCATCATTGCGACGTTGCCCGTTTGCGTGACCAACGAAGTTGCGAAGGTGCGGACGATGATCGACAAAACGCTGACGATGTACGGCAAGCTGCCGTCGTATCGCGCGATGTTCGACCGCGAAGGCGTCGCTGGACCCAGCGACATTGCGCTCGTCGGCGACGAAGACACCGTGATGAAGATGCTCGAAGATCTGCGGACGGCCGGCGTAACCGACTTCGCTGCATCGGAATTCACGCCGTCGCCGGAAGAGCGCGTGCGGACGCGGGCGCTATTAAAGGACGTGGCGGCCTAAATCGGCGGTTCGCCGACCTTGCCGGTAAGCAACCAGCGCACCATCGGCAAATGCTGGCGCCCGAAGAAGATCTCGCGCTCGACCACGTATGCGGGCACATCGAAGATACCCGCTTCGCGCAGCGCCGCGGCAGTGCGCTCGAACGACGTGCGCCCCTCCCCGCGTCGCATACGCCTGGAAGCCCGACGTATCTACGCCGATTTCGCCGATCAGCGCCTCGATCGCGCGCGCGTCGTCGAGCGCCAGCTTTTGCGCCCAATAGCGCGCGAACACGGCATCGATGTACGCGCGCAGAGATCGGGGGGCACGCTCCTTCACCCACAACAGCCCGATGCTCGCCGCCGCAACGTCGGGGTTGCGATACAGGTCGCCGAGTTCGATTCCATACACGCTCGCGTAACGGCGCAGATCGCGCTCGTAGTAGTGCGCGCGAATGCGCCGGTGGCGCGTGCCGCGATCTTCGTCCGGCCGCTCGGGCTGCGGACGTGACATCGCCGAGACCGGCACCGGACACCAGTCGAACGCGATGCCGAGTTCGTCTTCGAGCGCGAACGTCGGCGGCAGCGCGAGATACGCCTTCGGATTCTTGAAGTCGATGTACACCGCCGGCGCGTCGCTCAATGCGTCGCTCCTTATGAAGCCTTGCTCGATGAAGCCTTGCTCGACGCTGTCTCGCTCGATGGCCTGCTCAACGCGCGCTCTCCGAGCCGAAATGTCGGTAAGCGACATCCGGTGCGGGTCCACGTTTGCCGCTCAACAACCAGCGCACGCGCGGCAGGTGCTCGCGCCCGAAGAACAACTCGCCGTCTACGATGAAGCTCGGCACACCGAAGATGCCGGCGTCGAAGATCTGCAGTTGTCGCGCTTCGTGCCGCGCGCGGCCGTCGCCGTTGTGATAGTCGGCGAAGCCCGAAAGGTCCGCGCCGCTTGCGGCGAGCACAGCATCGATCACGCGCGGATCTTCGATGTCGAGTTCGCGCTTCCAGAACGGCTCGTACACGCGGTCGATGTAGCTGCGCAGGATTGCCCGACCTTGGGCCTTCGCCCACTCCATGCCGATGCCGGCGAGCGACGAGTCCCAGATCTTCGTTGTGCCGCGCAGCGTGAGGTTTCGCAGCGACGCATAGCGCCGTGCATCGCGATACGCGTACTTCACACCGCTCCACTGCTGCGGCGTGCGGTTGCTCTCGGCCACTTTGCCTTGCGCATCCAGCCGCGCCGAGCCGAGGTAGCTCGGAATGTCGAGCGTCAGCGGGCGCCAGTCGATCTCGATGCCGAACTGATCTTCGATCGCGTAGCCAGGATCCTTTGCGAGATACGCGTACGGACTCTTGAAGTCGATGTAGAGGATCAACGGTTTGTCGGAACGAAACGGATCGAACGCGTCTGTCATTGCAATTCCAAGGTCCTTCATAGCTTCGCCCGATCCACCCAGTAGTTCAGGTCGCGCGCGGCGCGAGCCAGCACCACCGGTACAGACCACGCCGTTCGCGCCAGCCGCAGGTCGTTGCTGCGGCCGCTCGCGTACAAGCCCGACGCGCTCATCCAGAACGCGACTGAGCGCATCGCATACAGCGCATCGTAGTAGCGGCACGCCGCTTCATCGATGGCGAAGCCGCTGCGCGCTTCGTAGTCGCGGAAGAATGCATCGCGCGCGACGAGATTCGACAGCAGCGGCGTGCCTTCGCGATTCAGATCGCTCAGTACGTACGCGACGTCGTACATCGGATCGCCCAGCACCTGCAGTTCCCAGTCGAGCACCGCTGAGATGCGGTCGTCGTCGATCAGCAGGTTGCCGGTGCGATACGCGCCGTGCACCAGCGCGATGCGATCACTTTGCGGAACGTTGGCTTCGAGCCAGCAGAGAAGGTCGGTCAGAATCGGCTCCGGCGCGTGCTCCGACAGTTCGATGAGCTCGCGCCACTTCGCGATCTCGCGGCGCACGAACGCGGCGCCGGATTCAGGTACGCCGAGGAATTCGAGGCCGACACCGCGCCAGTCGAGCGTATGCAGCGTTGCGAGGGTTTCGGTGAAGCTCGCCGGCAAACGACCGCGCGCTGCGGCCGCTGCGTAGAACGCCCGTCCTTCGCGCCCCCACGGGCTCGGACACACGCCGCGCACTTTCTCCATCACCAGAAACGGCGCACCGAGAAGCTCCGGATCGTTCTCGAACCAGTACGGCTTCGGCGCGGGCAGCGCTGTGCGTTCGAGGCACTGCAGCACACGGAACTGCTGCTCCAGGTCGGACAGATGCCGCAGTAACGCGTTGCCCGGATCGCGACGCAGACACAGCCCCAACGTCTGCGTTGCGCCGCGCATCCGATAGCTGAGATCGAACAGCCAGGTTTCGTGCGACCAGCCGACGGCAATCCGCTGTACGGCGTGCAACGCGTGATCGGTTGCGTGCGGAAGGCGCGAGGCGAGATAGGCGAGAATGCGCGGCTGCAGCGTCGCGGCGTCGGCGTTCACTCGGCGAACTCCAATCGCCGCTCGATGTCGGCGCCGAGCGTCCGTCGCACGCGCGCCAACAGCGCATCGAAGCGGCGATCGTCGAACGCCGCGCGCGACACATACAACGCTTCGACCAACCGGCACAGCGCAGCTGCATCGCGGCGTCGCGCCAGGTCTTCGACTGCATCGCCGATCGCCGCCGGCGCGTCGGCGGACATGGCGCGCAGATCGACGACCAACGCTTCCATGTCCGCCGCGGCGGCACTTGCGTGAGCCGGCGCCAGTGCCAGTTGGCGACCCAGCTTCTGCAGCACCACTGCCGCCATAAAGGCCTGCGTTTTCGGATACTCGGCGTCGATCGCCGGACCGATCTCCTCCTTCAGCGTCTGCGCGATCCGCAGCAGGAGATCCGCGTCGTTCATTGCGTTGCTCCGCGCCGCAACTGCGCCCATCGGTGCACCGGCCACATGTCCTGATCCTCGCCCCACGCTTCGGCGCCGTTCAAATCCCACCGCACGAGACTATTTACGTCGATGAAGGTATGACGATTGAGAACGATCCGGCTCATCGCCTGCCCCGTGGCGACGAACTCGTGCCCGGAAACGTCGCGTCGCCGTCAACACAATGCGCGCTACGAAACCGTTGGCCGGATCCCGCTCGACTCGCCGCTCGCCGCCGGCCAGGTCCATCGTCTCGCCATGGCGGCGCTGGAAACCGTACGCCACCGCGTCGCGTTCTTCGCGCGCATTCGTCACCGCGAGAAATCCGTCGCCATCCTGCGTAGCAGCGGTGACATAAGCGGCCTGTCGTGGTCGATCTTCCGGACGCACGCCCCACGTTCGATCGCGCATCCCGATGCAATCGATCTCGATCCGCTCGCCATACAGCAGCAGCTCGCCGGTCACGCGCCCGAGTTGATCGAAGTGGTGCGCGTTGCCGAACGTGGAACCGACAGCGGTGAGCGCCTGTGGCGGCATGACGCCGACAAACTGCAGGCGCGCCTGCAGTCGATCGCCGTCGTCGTAGCCGAGCGCGTAACGCATGCAGGGTTCGATCACTCGAATCGACACGCCGTTCGGAAGCGCGCAATCGTCGAGATCCTGATCCCGCGGCAGCTGCAGCGCCGAATAATTCGCCGAATACAGTGCTTCCCACGGCAGATGCGCGCGCTCGTCCCACAGCCACGCGCCGCCTGCGACCGTGCCGATGTTCGGCCGAACCATCGTGTACAGCCAACCGCCGAGGCGGCGCTCACGGTGATGGAACGAGAACCACGCCGTTTCGGTGGCCCACCACGCGTCGCCCATTTCGGCGAAATGGAAGCGATCGTCGCGCGCGGTGAACGCCTGCGTGTTCAATACATCGCTACCTTTGATGCACGAGCGGCATGCCCGGAATGGGACTGCGCACATGCACCACGTAGTCGCTCGCGATGCTGCCGATGTACAGGTCGCGCATGTCGGCGCCGCCCCAGCTCACGTTCGTTGGGCTGCGCATCATGCGGCCTTCCGGATCGGACAGCACCGTGACGACATCACCGCGCGGCGTGATGGCGACCACTTTGTTCGCCATCACGAGCGTCACCCACAGGTTGCCCTCCTGATCGAAACCGCAGCCGTCGGTTACCCCTAACTGGCCCCGTTGCGACGCGTTCAACGGTCGCAGGTGCTGCACCTCCGCCGTGGTGAGGCCGAGCTTCGGTCCGTATCGCGTCGGCGTACCGAGCGAACCGTCGGCATGAATCGGATATCGCAGCACGTCGCAGCCGGTCGTTTCGCAGACGAACAGATTGCGCTCGTCGTAGTCGAGCGCGATGCCGTTTGCGAATGCGATTCCTTCGGTCAGCACGGTTGCCGTGCCGTCGGTATCGACGCGATAGATCAGGCCGTCGCACAAATCGGCGAACGCGCGATCGACGGGTCCCCAGGTCGAGTGCGAACACCAGATACGGCCGCGAGAGTCGACTATCGGATAGTTGGAACCGAACAGTTTGCGCCCGTTCAACGCCCCGCAAACCGTCGCGACGATGCCGGTCGACGGATCGAGCCGCTGCAGCGGACCATAGCCGTCGTCCGGCCCGCCGAAGTTCGCGATGACGATGCGACCTTCGCGATCCATGTTGATGCCGTTCGGCGCACCGCCCGCCGCGCCGACGCGCTGCAGCGTGCCGTCGGGAAGCACGCGCGCGCAGGCGCTGCCCTGATCCGACATCCACACCGTGCCGTCGCGCGCCACCACCACGTCTTCCGGACGCTTCACGCCGACGCCAACTTTGCGGCACTGCCCGAGGTCGATCTTTGCGAGAGCCATGATCCGTACTCCTATGCGCGTCGTCCGTCGTTTACGAGTCGATCGATTTCAACCGCTAACGCGACCGCATCGTTGCTGAAGTAATGCGTATGCGCGCCGGCGCCGAGACAGAACTCGGTGCGAGCGCCCTCATTCGTCGCCAGCACCGCTCCATCTGCCGACAGCGCCGCGACGCGGAACATCGCCGGTGCCGTCTGTGCGGTCCAGATTGCACGGCCGACGTAGTCACCCGCGCGATACGCGTTCACCCATCGTGTCACCTGCAGATCGGCCGGGTCCGGCTGCGAACCGAACGCCGATGACGGTTGCGCACCCATCCAACGATACAGGAACGGAAACAGCGCGGCGTACAGGTCGCGCAACGGCGAACCCACGGTGACCAGCGACAACGGCGTAGCGCCGACGTAGTCGCGCAACCGCCGCGTGACCACGAGGTAGTGCAGCAGATCGGCGCTGATTACCGTGCCCTGGCTGTGTGAGACGATCACGACGCGCGAGTAACCACGCTTGCACACGTCGGCGAGCAGCGATGCGTAACGCGAGAAGATGCGCGCACGAGGCGGCAGATTGTCGGCGGGATCCTGGAAGTAGTTGTCGACGTCGAGCGCCGCATCGAGCGCGACGCGCAGCTTGCCGAACGTCTCGGTGAAGCGCGCGCCGAGCGCGGTGATCGTCACGGCGCCGCCGGCCAGCCACTGCCCCACCCTCACCAGCACGTCGCCGTTCTCACCGAGCCAGTCGAGCGCGTGCTCGACGCCGAACAGTTTCTGTTCGACGAATAACAGGTAGACCACCGCGCCCGCGATCGCCAACAACGGTACGAAGCCGCCGAACAGGTATCCGAGGCAACGACGTCCGCCGGTCCACCATCGGCCGAGGCGCAACGTCCACGATGCGGACTGCTCGTCGTCTCCCGGTGCCACTTCCTCGCGCAACGACGGTGCGAGCGCGATCAATGCGATTCCGCCGATGACCCCGACCAAGCCCATGAGCGGCGTGAAGAGCGTGCCGACGTCGGTGACCTGCGACTCGAAGAAGATCGACGCGGAACGGTATGCAGGCGTGAATACCACCGGCATGAACAGAAAGTCTTCGAGCGTGAGACCCGCCACGTACGAAATCATCGACCACAGCACGAGGCTCAGGATCGTGAACAGCGCGGTGGAAACGACCATGCCCATGCGCGCGGTCGCGAGCGACGCGGCCACGGCCGCGTCACCGCGGCTCGCCAGCACGAAACCGAGCAGCAGCGCGACGGTTTGCACGATCGCGAGCAGTGCCCACGCGAACAGCAACGCCGCGAGCAGGTACTCGCCCACGTTCAGCGCCGTGGTCAGCATCCACTCGTACGGCGTCGACATATCGGGACGCGTTCGCAGCGCAATCGTCATGAGCAGAATCGCGAGCCACCCCAGCAGCGCGATGCCGACGAGCCGCACGCCGCGCACGGTCTGCCCGTACCGACGCAACAGCAATGCACCCGTCACCACCGTGAGGGTTGCCGCGGTGTAGAAGTAGATGTCGATGACGTAGTCGGGCCGCAGCGCCGCCGCGATGGCGACGCCGGCACAGACGATGCCGCCCACGAGCCACGGCAACGCCGCACGCACGCGTGCCGCAGGAGCATCCGCCCGTAACCACATCACCGGCGCGAATGCGATGAGCACCAGCGCGGCGATGCCGACCCCGAGTTCCAGCACGAAAGGTTGTTGTTCCTCGGGAAGGAACGCCGCGGCGCCGAAGGCAACCAGCAAGAGCATCATCATCTGCAGCAGCGCCGCCGGACCTTTGAGCAACCACGCCGACCACGCGTGCAGCCACTGCAGAACGCGCAACGCCATACCACCCTGCGTGGCCAGCGCCACCTGATCCACCACGTCGCGCGCCAGCGTGCTCAAGTGGAACAGCAACTGGTAACTGGCCGACAACGCGCGGATGCCGCCGGGCCGCAGCCGTGAGTAGTCGGCCCAGTACATTTCGTACAGATCCACCGGCAGACCGTCGCTCTGCCGCTGCAGAGAGATGCGAGTGGATTCGTACAGCGCGTCGCGTTCGTCCGGCTGATAGCGCGACAGCAGATAGTCGGTCAGCGTTACGCCGAGATCTTCCTGCTCCGGTGCGCCGCGTTCGCTCGTCGCGCGCCGATGCGCCAGGAAAAAATTGCTGGGACGACCGGGCCTGACGCGCATCGTCTGCTCCGGCGGCGCGCCAGAGTTGGCGTCACTCTCGACGTTCGCGGGAGATTCCTCGACACAGGCGAGTTTGCGAACCGGCAGGAGGATCTCGTGCCGTTCGCCTTCGACGTATCGAGCCTGATCGCTGCCGCCGTGACAGAGCAGGCGCGCGAGTTCGCCCACCGTCTGTCCGGGTTGCTGGTCGGCCACGCCGTGCACGGTGATGATCGCGACGCGTTCGGTCTGCTCCACCGCGCTCCCCTCCCGCCGTGTTGGAGCCCGATTCACTGTGCCACAACACCAAAGTCACGGGGAGTGACGGGCGCATCCGTCGGTGTCACGGATTCAACGACGATTCCATCGAGGGGCCGTCATTCGATGGGCGTCGCCGAGCCCTTCAGTCTCGACTCGGCGATGAGGACGACGCCGCAAGTCGCGGACGTCGCCCCTCGCCGGCAGCTCCGAGTGATCAGCTCGCGGCGGCCGGCATCTGATTCATGATCGTGGCCAGATCGAAGTACTCGTGCCAAACGGTGATGCGGCCGCCGTGCACTTCGTAGACCCCCGTCACCGGCAATTCGATCCAGCCCGTCGGCATCAGGTGGCGATCGAGCCGCTCCAGAAACACGACCGGTCCGTTCGCGACTTCGCGCTGGATGATGAAGGCCTGTTCGACAATGGGCGCGAAGAACGGCTCGAGCACCGCGCGCACGCCGGCCGGCCCTCGGAACGTGCCCATCGGGCCGTTCGTGTATTCGCAATCGTCGGCCACGTACCGGAGGCCGTTGTCGAAGTCCTTCTGCTCCATCGCGACGCTGAATGCCTTGACGATCTCGAGCGGAGATTTGGGAGAACCGGCCATGAACGTGCCCTTCGGCTGTAGGAGGGTCGACAGGTTCGCGGCGATCGTGCGGGCTCTCAACTACCGGTGAGGTAATCGCCGGTGCGGTCGCGCGATGCGGCGAATGGCGCCCCGACGCGCAAATCCCACCCCCCCTTCCAAATCCGTTGGGAGTGCGTTCGTCAATCCAGGAGTGGGTCTTCAGTCCGCCGTACGCCCCACCCATTGCTCCATCAGGTAGTGGAAGTGGCGCAGCTTGGTCTCCTGATACCGCGCGAAGATCACCTCCGGCACCTGCATCGCGTGCAGCCCTGCCTGCACCTGGCCGAGGTTTCCGCAGTCCTGCTCGAATACGCGCGCGAGCAGACCGAGTTCCGGCGCGTCGGTCCACGGTTCCGATTCCGACAGCCAGTGCGTCTTCGCCGGTGCCGGCCGTTCGCCTTTGAACGGCGCCATGAAGTAACACTCCATGATGCTGCGGTCCGGATCGTCGCCATGGGGCCGGAACCGATAGACGATGCGGTTGTAGCCGCCCCACGGATGGAAGTTGGGGAAAAGCGTGTAGTAGATGGAATCGGCGAGCTCGGCATCGGACAACACCACGTTACCGCCGACGACGTCCTGCAATCCGGCGCGTGCGGACGAGGCCGACAACTGTCGCGCCCGGCCACGGCTCGGTACTTCGGCCACGGGCGCTTCGTCGAGCGGCCGGTCCGACATCGAGTCGAACATCTCCTGCTCGCTGGGCTGCCACTTCAGATGCGGGCTCGGTGTGCCGTTCGGCGTTATCGCCCGCGAAAAGTTGCCCCATACGTCGTACTGCGAATTCTCGTCTCCGATCCCCGGCAACAGCTGCGGGTGTGTCAGCACCACGTGATAGGCCTCCATGAAGGCCTCCTGGCACACCTTCCAGTTGCATGGCATCACCTTCGCAACGTGCGCCTGGATGTAGCGGTCTTCCGGTTTCCACAACGCAAAGTGCGCCGGCAGTTCGCCGAGAAACTTCGTCAGCGGTTCCGCGTTCGGATTCATGTTGATGAACACCCAGCCGCCCCACGTTTCGACCTTCACCTTCGTGAGGCAGAGCTTGTCGTCCTGCACGTCGGGGAAATCCCAGCGCGACGGGATGTATCGCAGAGTGCCGTCGAGATTCCACGTGAACCCGTGAAACGCGCACGTGAACGCCTTGCCGTGTCCGTCGCGATCCGCCAGTTTTCGGCCACGGTGCAGACACACATTGTGATGAGCATGAATACCGGTTTCGCTGCGCGCGACGATGATCGAGAACTTGCCGATCTCGTACAGAAGATAGTCGCCGGGATTCGGGATCTCCTCTTCGCGGCAGGCCATCTGCCAAACGCGCGGCCACAGCTTGCGCATTTCGAGATCGTGATACGCGCGGCTGGTGAACTGCGAGACCGGCACGCTGACGGTCGGCACATCGATCGGATTTTCGAGCGTCAGCACACGCGGCGGCGCAATGGCGTCGGTCGCGATCAACTGCTGGTAACGCACGCCGCTGGAACGAGCCTTGACGTTCATGACTGGGTCTCCGTAATCATCGATGGCGGCGGCTGTCGGCGGAACCAGGCTGGTTCGAACTCGTGCGCGTAAGATGCTTCGACGCCATCCACCCCATCAGATGCAGATCGGCTTGGGCCAACGCACCCGATTCGTGGCGGCCGTCGCTGTGGAATACGCCACGCACGCCCTTGTCGTCGACAGCGATGAGGCCGTCGGGTCGAAGTTCGTACATCGCGGACGTCAACGGATGTCGGTATTTCACACGGTCCTCACTATGGGCTCGACTATAGGCGGGCGTTTTCCGCAGAAAAATACGAGGATTCCGAAACTGCTGCGCCTCAAGGCGTTCGTCAGCGGACGCGATCGCTGCGCAAATGGGACTCATTCGTTCCGCCAGGCCCGTCTACCGACCGAGTGAAACTCCCAAAAGCGAGGGTACCCGGCAGATGGCGTTCGCGAGACACTGCGCGATCAAGCGCGATCGTCTCGATCGACACCTCATTCGCCCAACGGACAACCCCAAGGAAATCATCATGGCCAAGCCGTTTCCGAATCATCCGAATCTGCGCGACGGGTTCGCACCCATTCAGATGGAATGCGATGCCCCGGACCTCGTCGTGGTCGGCGAAGTGCCGAAACAACTCAGCGGCGCCTTCTTCCGCAACGGCGCCAACCCGCAGTACGCGCCGCGCGGCGACTATCACTGGTTCGCCGGCGACGGAATGATCCACGGCTTCTACATCCACGACGGCAAGGTCGCCTACAAGAACCGCTGGGTGCGCACGGTGAAATGGCAGAAGGAACACGAAGCCGGCCGCGCGCTGTTCGCCGCATTCAATCCCATGGATACGGATCCGAGCGTCATGGGTCTCGAGACTGACGGCCTCGCCAACACCAACATCGTCTGGCACGCCGGCAAGCTGCTTGCGCTGGAAGAAGCGCACGCGCCGTTCGAACTCGACCCGGTGACGTTGCAGTCGACCGGGCCCTGGACCTACGGCAAAAAACTCGTGGGCCCGATGACGGCGCATCCGAAGATCGACGCGGAAACCGGCGAAATGCTGTTCTTCGGCTACAACGCCGACGGCGGCATCTCGGCCGCGATGTCGTTCCACGTGGTCGACGCCGCCGGCAGGCTGGTGCGGTCGGAAACGTTCGAGGCGCCCTACGCCGCGATGGTGCACGATTTCATGATCACCCAGGAGCACGTCATTTTTCCGATCATGCCGCTGACAGGTTCACTCGAGCGCGCGATGAAAGGTGGACCCGTCTACGCATGGGAACCGGAAAAAGGCGTGCACATCGGCATCATGCCCCGCAACGGCTCGGTCAAGGAGATGCGCTGGTTCAAGGGTGATCCTGCCTACGTCTTCCATCCGATGAACGCGCACACGAACGGCGATGTCGTCACGTGCGACGTGTGCGAGTTCGAACAGGCGCCGCTGTTCCCGTGGGCCGACGGCACACCCGGTGATCCGGACAAGGCGACCCCGCGGCTCACGCGATGGACGTTCGATCTGTCACGCAACACCGACGACTACAAGTGGGAACGGCTCGACGAAATCGCCTGCGAATTCCCGCGCCTCGACGAACGCCGCACCGGCATGAGCTACCGCTACGGTTATTTTGCGTGCGACAACAAACCGGAATTCCGTGTCGGCGGCTTCAACGGCATCGGTCGCGTCGATCACTCGACCGGCAAGCTCGAGATCTACGACGTCGGCGCCGGCTGCGCGACCAACGAACCGGTCTTCGTGCCGAAGTCCGAATCGGCGCGCGAGGGCGAAGGCTTTCTGCTCGCCAACGTCTACGACGCCAACCGCAAAGCCAGTCATCTCGTGATCCTCGATGCCGAGAACGTCACAGCCGGGCCGCTCGCGACCGCCTATCTCGATCATCGCGTGCCGTTCGGTTTCCACGGCAACTGGTGCCCGGCGGCATGAGCAGCGTCCAGATCGCAGACACCGAGGCGTTCTTCGCGGAAGTCGAAGCCGCAAGCAAAAAAGCAGTGTGGTGCGCGCTCGCCACCGTTCAGGGGAGCCGCCCGCGGGTACGCCTGGTGCACCCGACGTGGGAAGGCAGGACGCTGTGGCTCGCGACTGCGCCGTCGTCACCGAAAGCCCTGCAGATCGCGGTGAACCCGTCGGTGGACGTGCAGTTCCAGGTGGCGCCACCGGACTTCGTGCACGTCATGGTGCGCGGCAACGCGACGCTGTGCGCCGACGATGCGACGCGCGCCCACGCGTGGCACGTCATCGACTACGACCTGCACGGGTTCTTCCCCGGCGGGCCCACCGACCCCAACTACGTTGCCGTCAGAATCACGCCGACACGCGTCGAGCTGTCGCAGATGTTCGGCAGCGTCAACAAGCGCATCTGGCGCAGCTGACTCGAGGAATCTGACAATGGACGCCCGCGCACTCACCACACGCCTGCAGATCATCGAAGAACTGCGCGGCGAGATACTCACCGGCGCCGACGAAGCACAACGCATCCGGCGGCTGCCGGACAACCTCGTCGCCAGACTCGTAGAGACCGGCTTCTTCCGTTTCACGCTACCGCCCGAACTCGGCGGCGAAGATGCCAGTGCCCTCGACACCATCGCCATACTCGAAGCCATGGCGGCCATCGACGCTTCGGTTGCCTGGAACGTGATGCTCGGCTCGGAGATCAACGCGATGGCCGCCGGCGGCATGGACCCCAAGCTCGCCAAAGAGGTGTACGTCGACAACCCCGGCGTGATCATGTGCGGCGGCGGCGGCCCCGGCAGCACGCCGCCGCGCGCGGAACGACAGAAGGACGGCGGCGTTCGGGTGTGGGGCCAGACCACGTTCATCAGCGGCTGTCACAACGCGCAGTACTGCTTCATGGGCGCGCCGCTGATGCGCGGCGACGAAATCGAAAAAGGCAGCAACGGATTGCCGGTCTTCAAACTCTGGTTCCTGCCGCGCGATCAATGGCAGATTCTCGATACCTGGGACGTCGCCGGCCTGCGCGGCTCCGGCAGTCACGACGTAAAAGCCGACGGCGCATACGTGGCACCCAGATTCACGGGTGTCGATCTCATGAGCCTGCCGGCGCATTACCCCAATCCCGTGTTCCGCATCCCGGTGCCGCTGCGCCTCGCCTACAACAAAGTGGCGGTCGCGCTCGGCGTGGCGAAAGGTGCCCTCGAAGCGTTTTCCGATCTCGCGCAGAGCAAGATACCGATGCTCTCGACCACCACGCTCAAGAACCGACCTATCGCCCAGTACCGCATGGGCGAGTGCACCGCTCAATATCGCGCGATGCGCGAATATGTGATGGCGACGATGAACGACGTGGAAGAGGAGTTGCGCTCCGGCGCGGCGCTGCCGTCCGCCGCCACCACGCAAGCGGCCCGCCTCGCTTGCGTGCACGCCGCCAACGAGTGCATGAAGGTGGTCGACGCTTTGCACAACGCCGCCGGCACCAGCGGCATGCGCATGCACTCGCCGCTCGAACGCAGACTGCGCGACGCACATGGCTGCGCGACGCACCGCTGGGTCGCGCATCCGCTGTATCAGGATCTCGGCGCCATCCTGCTCGGAAACGAAGCGCCCGCCGAATTCGCCGGCGGGCTGGGTCAACCGATGCCGCGCTGACGGCTCATCAGAGGGGAAACATGGAATTGATCGACGAGTTGTTCTCGCTGGACGGCCAGGTTGCGGTGGTCACCGGCGCCGGCCGCGGCATCGGTGAAGGCATCGCCAAGGTGCTCGCCAGCGCCGGTGCATCGGTGGTGTGCGCGGCGCGCCGGACCCACGAGATCGAAGCGGTGGCCGGCGAGATCGTGAGCCAGAACGGGAAGGCGATCGCGGTCACCACCGACGTGACCGACGACGACGCCCTCGAGAAGCTCGCGCGCAAGGCCATCGACGAGTTCGGCCGGCTCGACATCTGGGTGAACAACGCCGGCGGTTCGCCGCTGCAGATGCCGCTGATGAAACTGCCGCGGAAAGAATGGGACGCAACCGTCGCGCTCAACCTGACCGCGATATTCTCGGCATCGCGCATCGCCGCCACGCACATGAACGACGGCGGTCGCATCGTGAACATCTCGTCGATCGCGGCCGAGATGGTGATTCCCGGCAGCGGCCACTACAGCGCGGCGAAGGTGGGCACCAACATGCTCACTAAGGTGTTCGCGCAGGAACTAGGCCCGCGCATTCGCGTCAACTGCATCATGCCGGGCGCGGTACCGACGGAAATCATGATGAGGGCCATGAAGCTCGAAGAAAAAGATCTGCCCGGCCTCGAGAAAATGCTGCGGCTACCCGCAGGGCGACTCGGCACACCACGCGATCTCGGCGCGGCGGTGCTCTATCTCACGTCGCCAGCATCAGAATGGGTGACCGGTCAGTGCATCCGCATTTCGGGCGGCGCATGACCCTCATCGAACGTAACGTGATACTCGAAGTTGGGTAACATCCAATTCAAACCGAAAGGCGATCCATCGAAATGTCGAACACGTTACCGCTCTCCCCCGACGAGCTACTCACCACCACGCGTGCCGTGCGCAAGCGTCTGGACTTCGATCGTCCGGTCAGCCTCGCGCTGATCAAAGAGTGTCTCGAGATCGCGCTGCAGGCGCCGACTGGTTCCAACGCGCAGGGCTGGCAGTGGATGGTGGTGCAGGATCCGGCGAAGCGGCTCGCACTCGCGGAGCTGTATCGGAAGGCATGGGCGATCTATCCGTCGATGGCGGCGTCCGCACACCAGGTCCACAAGGCCGATCCATCGATGCAGCAGGTTCAGGAGCGCGTCGTTTCGTCCGCCGAGTACCTCGCCAACAATCTCGAAAAGGCGCCGGTATTCGTGATCCCCTGCATCAGCGGGCGCGTCGAGAACATTCCGGCCCCGATGGGCGTCGTCGCGCAGGCGAGCACGTATGGCTCGATTCTGCCGGCCGCATGGAGCTTCATGCTGGCCGCCCGGGCGCGCGGCCTGGGCACCGCGTGGACCACGCTGCACCTGATGCACGAAGCGGAAGCCGCTCGGATCCTCGGCATCCCGTTCAACGACATCACCCAATGCGCGCTGATTCCTGTCGCATACACAAAAGGCACGAACTTCAGCGCCGGACCGCGTAAAGCGCTCGACCCCGTGCTGCACGTCGATCGCTGGTAGCGCTTGGAGGAGCCGATGCCCGATTCGCTATCGGTGCTGATCGTGTCGAAAGGGCACGATTTCGATCACAACGCGTTTCTGGCGATGTTCGCCGCGATGAAAGGCGTGACGACGACGCTGGTGCAGCAGCCCGCAGCTCGAGTGGTGTTGGCACCGCAGCACATCAGCGCTTACGACTGCGTGCTGTTCTACGACATGAGCGGTATCCCGGGCATCGGTCTGCTTCACGATGGCGCGGACAACACAGGAATTCCGCCGCCGGCATACCGCGACGCCATCGAAGCGATGCTCGAGCTCGGCACCGGCATCGTGATGCTGAACCACGCGACCGTGTCGTGGCCGCTGTGGCCGCTGTGGCGGCAGATCTCCGGCTCGTCGTTCATGTTGCGTCGCGGCCAGCTCGACGGCGTAGACACACCGGGATCCGGCTACCGCGGCGGACATGGGCCGCTGCCGAATCCCACCGTGCGCCTGATACCCGCATGCAGGCACCCCGTTCTCGAGGGGCTCGAAGACGGCTTCGAGATCACCGACGAAATCTATCTGAAGACCGCCGGCTTCGAATCACGCGTTCTGCCGCTGTTGCGCGGTCAGTACGAGTTCGTCGCCAACAACTTCACTCCGCCGCCACTCGCGCCGCCGCAGGAACAGGCGGCGTGGAACCACCCGCCCGGCAGCGATCTGATCGTCTGGGCGAACGCGGCGAAATCGAGCCCGGTGGTCGTCTCCGACGTAGGTGACGGGCCGCAGGCCTTCGCGAATCCCGGCTTTCGCCGCCTGCTTCACAACGCGCTGCGCTGGGTGGCATCTGACGATGCGCGGGCGTGGGCCCGCGCCCGAACGACGGGAACTTAGCCCACCCTCTCGAAGCGCAGCTTCAACTCCAGCGTGCCCAGCATGATGCCAGGCTGGTGCAGGAAGGTGTTGCCCGGTGCGTACTCGATACTTCCCAGACGATCGAACAGGCGCGTCCACGCGATGGTCTGTTCGAGCCGTGAAATGCCGGCGCCGGGGCACACGCGCGGCCCGGCCGAAAATGTCAGATGGCGGCTCACCGCTTTGCGGTCGAGTTGCAGTTCGTGCGGACATTCGAATTCGTCGGCATCGATGTTCGCCGCGGCCCAGCGCAGATGCAGCAACGAACCGGCCGGAACCGTCACACCCTGGAACACTTCGTCCTGGCTCGTGATTCGCGTCGACAATCCCTGCGTCGGCGCGCGCAACCGCATGCCCTCCTCGATGAAGTGGCGCACCCTCTCGCGATCGTTCTTCACGGCGTCGAACACCCCGGGCCGCTCGCACAATAGCTGCGCCTGTTCTTCGAGCGCGTACTGCGTCGTTTCGAGCCCGCCGATGATCATCGCGTAGACGATGCCGTTGATCTCGAGATCGGTCAGCCTTCTCCCCAGCGCCGCGTAGTCAACCTGCGCCAGGAAGCTGATCATGTCGTCCTTCGGCTGCCTGCGCTTGGCCTGCACCTGATCGTTCACGTATTCCTTGAAGCCGTCGAGCAGCTTGAACTGCTCGATGGTCTGCTCTTTCGTCAGCAGGTTGCGGTGGCCGCGGCCGTACACGAACGCCTTCACCTGCGCGGTGCCCCACTCCGCGAGTCGCGGAATGTCCTCGCGCGGAAATCCGAGCACGTTCGCCATCACCCGCTGCGGCAGCGGCCGCGCGAATTCGGATATGAACTCGACCTCGCCGCGATCGATCCACGCATCGATGAGTTCGTCCACGCAGCGCGTGATCATCTCTGTATGGCGGCCGGCGCCGGGCCCAACCCACGGATCGGTCAGTTCCTGCCGGTGCGCGCGCCAGAGTTCGATCGTTGGACGCAGCGTCAGCATCGAGGCGATCATCGCATTCGTCTGCGGCAGCTGCTCCGGGGGCAAGCCGGTTTGTTTCAATTGATCCACCGCCAGGGACAGCGTCGGCGGAAACCGGACGGGATCGCGCACGACAGCGGCGATATCCGCGTACTTCGTCAGGATGAATCCGTCGCTGCCGGGCGTCGGACCTTCACCCGGCAGACGCAATACCGGCGCTTCACGATGCAGGATCTCGTACGCCTCGTACCAGTGTTCCTGCGCGCCCGGCGAAAACAGGTCGACGTCTTCCAGGTGCATCGGGCAGCGCATCGCGCTCAGCGCGTGGTTCGGCGTTTTCGCGTTCATAGCATCCTCACTGGATTACTACCGTCCCAGCAGACCGAGGCTTTACGAACGAACTCGTAGAAGCCGCGAATTGCATCGTCATCCTGATACAGCTCCAGATAGTGACCCATCTCGGCGTTCGCGTCGGCAAACGCGAAGCGGATACCGCTGTTCGTAGCCGCCGTCATCGCGGTGGCGATACCGAGCCGGCTCAGCCGTTGTAGCTCCGCATCGATGTCGGTGGCGAAGTAGGCCATATGATGCAGACCGTATCCACGATCGTTGAATATCGACGGCGTGCGACAGTTCTGCTGCACGAGTTCAACCATCGTCTTGCCGTGCCAACCATATGCCGATGTGTGGTCGAGCCGACTCGTTTGCCCGCGCACCACCACTTCCGTTAGCGCGATGTGCTCGGCCACGAAGAACGGGCCGGCGCCGAAACGCTGCACCCACAGCGCGGCCGCGGCGTTGACGTCGGCGACGTAGTACGCGGTCTGTACGAACTGGTGGCCTTGTGAGCTGCGTTCGTCGAAATCAATCATCTGCGAGCAGAATGTCCGGGACGCGAAAGTATGACGTGCGTTACGGCCGCTCGGCGATACCGTCGCCGCGCTTGACGCGCAGCGCGACGCCTGGGACGGTCTGCCCACTGCCACAGGAGAGCCGGATGAACGCATTGAGAGGTGTCGTCGTAAACGAGTCGGCCTGCCCACTGGAAGGATGGGACGACGCGATTCGCGGCAGGATCGTCTGGCGCACGCTGTTCAGCGGCGATCGCACGCCGACCGCGCAGATGACACTCGGAGTGACGGACGTCGGACCCGGCCAGCCGAGTCCGTTCCTGCCGCATCGTCACGCGCAGGCCGAGATCTACTACGTTCTGTCGGGCGAAGGCGTCGTCAGCATCGACGGCGTCGAACACGCGCTGCGCGCCGGATCGAGCGTGTTCATCCCCGGTGACGTCTGGCATGGCGCGCGCAACACCGGTACGCAGGTGCTGCGCTTGCTGTACGTATTCGCGACCGACTCGTTTTCCGACGTCAACTACGTCTTCCCCGATAAGGAACAAGCATGAGCAACCCGGCCGACCTCGACGCGCTGCTGGCGAAGGAAGACATTCGCACGCTGTCACGGCAATACATGCGCGGTCTGGACCGGCTCGACCCGGATCTGCTGCGATCGGTGTTTTTCGACGACGCGCAGGTCGACTACGGCTTCTATCGCGGCTCAGCACGACAGTTCGTCGCGTTCGCGATGCGCGCGTTGCGGGATCACCCTGCGAACCACCACTTCATCGGCCAGATGTCGATCGATCTGGAAGGCGACGTTGCGTTCGGCGAGATCTACTTCCAGGCATTCCATCGCCTCGTCGAGGACGGTGCGGAGAAAGACCTGTTCATTGCGGGTCGATACATCGACCGCTACGAACGGCGCAACGGCATCTGGAAAATCGCGTTCCGCGCGGAAGTGAACGACTGGACTCGCACGGACGCAGCCGCCGACGATTTCTTCCGCAGCGCGCCGGAGGCGTTGCGTGGCGCGCGGGGCGCCGCCGATCTGTCGAGCCGGCGCGACGAACTGCGACAGCGGTGACGGCGGTTCATCAACGTCGGTACGACGCGTCCGCCCGGCTGCGGCTGCCCTGCTGGAACGACTCGCTCGGGTACTCCGCCGTGATCGGCTCGATCTTGCTCCAATCGTGAATGACCTGCCGGTGCGTGATACGCCATTCGCCGGCGCGATTCTCGAAGCGGTCGACGTAGCGGCCGCCGAAGGTCTCGAGGATGAGTTGTCCATCGCGGCGCAGCTTGTGCCGCGCCAGCACGTAACTCTCGACGAACGCGGTCGCGTCGTGAAATTCGATCGTCACCTGCTGCATTGCGTGCTGCGTGGCGAGCGCGTGCGCGTTTAACGCCTTCACGACGAATGGTGCAAACGCCGGGCCGCTGCCTTTATAGACGCCGTGATCGTCGGTTGCGTCCGGCCAATACACGTCGCGGATCAACGCTTCATCGCCACGGTCGACACCGCGGCAGTATTGCGTCAGCACGCGATGGATCGCCGCCTCGTCGAGCAGTCGCCGCATCTCGTCCATCGCTCACCTCCATGAAATTCCCACCCGGCTGCGATCATAAACGGCGCGCGACACGTTGTCGTTTGCATGTCGAGGGCTGCGTCAGGCATCGTGTAGCGGAGCCGCTAACAGGCGACGTTAGCTGCGTTGTGAAGTACTCCGACGAGGATTCGGCATGGCATACGACCTGACCCAACCCGGCGATCCCGCGCTTCCGCCCGGCGCTGCGCGCTGCCCCGGGCCAAGCACTAAGGACATCATCATGCGCGACGTCGGTGGCGCACCTGCCGCTTTGACGACCGAGTCATACGCATTTCTCGGCGACGCCGACATTCCGTTTTCACGCTATACGTCGCAGCCCTTCTACGACGCAGAGATCGAGCGCATGTGGTCGCGCACGTGGCAGTGGGCGTGCCGCGAGGAACACATTCCGAACGCGGGCGACTACGTCGTCTACGACGTCGGTCCCTATTCGGTGCTGGTGATCAGAACGACGGGCAGCAACATCAAGGCATTCGTGAACGCGTGTCCACACCGCGGCATGCAGTTCTGCGAAGCGGGCTCGAGCGGCACCGGCAAACAGTTCCTGCGCTGCCCGTTTCACGGCATGTCGTGGCATCTCGACGGTTCGTTGCGGGAAATCCCGTGTCGCTGGGACTTTCCGCACGTCGACGACGCAACGTTCCGCCTGACGGAAGTGCAAAGCGGCACGTGGGGCGGCTTCGTGTTCGTCAACCTCGATCCCGGCGCGCCGGCGCTCACCGACTATCTCGAAGTGCTGCCCGAGCACTTCGCCGACTGGCGGCTGGAAGACCGCTACGTCAGCCTGCACATGGAGAAGATCCTGCCCGGCAACTGGAAGATGGTCGTCGAGGGTTTCCTCGAAGCGTTTCACGTGCTCGCGACACATCCCGAAGGGCTGCGCACCGCCGGCGACGCCAACGCGCAGTACGACATCTTCGGCCGCAACGTCTCGCGCTTCGTGCACACGATCGGCTATCCGAGTCCGCACCTGCGCAAGCAGCCGAGCGAAGCGGAACTGTTCGCCGCACTCGGCCATAACCCGAAGGACCTGCCCGCAGGCGTCGGCGCGCGGCAGCGCCACGCCGAACTGACGCGCGAGCGGCTCGGGCGACGCATGGACGTCGACCTGAGCGCAGTCAGCACGAGCCAGCTGCTCGATTCGATCGAATACTTCGTTTTTCCGAACGCGTGCTTTTTCCCGGGCATCAACATCCCGCTCGTGTATCGCTTCAGACCGCTCGACGTCGATCACACGCTGCACGAAATCCTGTTGCTGCAACCGGTGCCGGCGCACGGCCCTCGCCCGGCGCCCGCGCCGGTGATCAAACTCGGCATCGACGACTCGTACACCACGGTACCCGCATTCGCTGCCACAGGTCTTGCGTACGTGCTGGATCAGGACACCGAGAATTTCAAACGCCAGCGGGCCGGCATCAAGGCATCGCGCAAGGCCGGGCAAACGCTCGGCAACTATCAGGAGTCGCGGATCCGGCGCCTGCACATGACGCTGGACGATTACTTGCGTTAACCGCACCACGATAGCGTCGTTAGGCTATGCTGGGCTCACACTGAAACAGCACTGGGGAGAGGACATGACAGGACGATTGGAAGGAAAGGTTGCCGCGATCACCGGCGCCGCGAGCGGATTCGGCGCGGCGACCGCGCGGCGGTTCGTCACCGAAGGCTGCAGGGTCGTGTTGGGAGACATTCAACTGGAGTCCGGCGCCGCACTCGCGAAGGAACTCGGCCACGCCGCCGTATTCGTCCAGTGCAACGTAACCAACGAGTTGCACATCGCCGGGCTGGTCGACCGCGCCGTCAACGAGTTCGGCACACTGGATATCATGTTCAACAACGCAGGCATCGTCGGCGCAGTCGGCCCGATCGCGACGACACCGGCCGACGAATGGTCGGCGACGCTCGACGTGCTGCTCAACGGCGTGTTCTACGGCATGAAACACGCGGCGCGCGTGATGCAGCCGCGCATGAAGGGCTCGATCATCAGCATGGCGAGCACCGCGGGCATCATGGGCGGCCTCGGCCCGCACGCGTACTGCGCGGCGAAGCACGCGGTCGTCGGGCTCACCAAAAACGTCGGCGCAGAACTGTGCCGCTACGGCATCCGTGTGAACGCGATCGCACCGGCCGGTATGGCGACCGCGATGGTCGCGAACCTGTCGGGGGACCACACCGCGATCGAAGCCACCAAACGCGCACTGGCGAAGACTTCGCCGCTGCTCGATCGGCCCGGTGTCGCCGAAGACGTCGCCAACGCCGCGCTGTGGCTCGCCAGCGACGAGTCGGGCTACACGAACGGTCACACGCTGACGACCGACGCCGGCACGACGACCGGCGCAACCGCGAACAATCCACCGTTCGACAAGTACCGGCCGATGTACCGCGAAGCGGGCAGAACCGGACTCTGACCCGGCGCTCAGCGCCGCCGCACGATCGGATCGTCGCCCGGTGTGAACAGTTCATGCGCGCGCCGCCACGTTGCGAACGCGCCGAGGATGTGCGGCGGATCGCCGTGGAGTTCCGTGAAGCAGCCGTTGACCTGACGCGTGTCGAAATACGCGGCGTTGACGTTGTCGGCCCACAGTTCGCACGCAATCTCGAAACCCATGTCGAGCCACCGCTGTCGCTCTGCTGTCCAGTCGTGCACGAGAACGCCGACGTGGTGAAAGCCCTCTTCGCCCTTCCGGTACATCTCGCGATAGATCGACGGCGTGTCGTCGTGCTGCTGGATGAACTGGATCATCGTGTCGCCGAGATAGCCGAAGGCATACGACACGTCGGCTTCCTGATCGGTGCCGCGATACGTGAAGCGCTCGGTCTTGTGGTGCGGCGCGACGACGAACGGTCCGGCGCCGAACACGCGGCTCCACTGCCGGATCGAAGCGTCGAGATCGTTGACCAGATAGGCCTGCTGGAACAACGGATATCTATCGAGCACAGCCACGTCGAGTTCCCCTCTTCACCCGACGAGCAGTGTCGCAACAGCGTTCGCGGAGCGCCAGACGCAAGCCGATGTCTTGCGCATCCACTGCTGTGAATGCGAGGCTCGGTTCCATAGATGCATTGGGAACCTGTGATGACTGATTCTTCCAAGACCGCGCCCGCCCTGTCGGTGTTCGATTTCGCCACGATGAAACATCCTTATCACGCGTATCGCACGCTGCGCGACAGCGATCCGGTGCATTTCGAACCGCTGCTCAACGTCAACGTCGTCACGCGCTACGACCTCGTACGCGAAGCGATCAAAGACACCGGCACGTTCTCGAGCCGCTTCGACGCGTTCCTCGGAGCGGGCCAGCAGATGATGTTCGACGCGGCACCCGACGACGTGAAGGCGCAGCTGACGCGCATCGCCCGCGAGATGATCCCGACGCCTCCGACGATGCTGACGCTCGACGAACCCGAGCACACCCAGTTCCGCTCGCTGGTCAGCCAGCTGTTCACCGTGTCGCAGATCAAGAAGTCCGAGTCGACGGTAGCCGCGACCATCGAGGCTGCGATTGCGACGTTCATCGACGGTCCGCGCGCCGTCGACTTCATGCGCGCGTTCGCGTTCCCGGTGCCGCTGCGGATCATCTCCGAGCGCCTCGGCATTCCCGACGACGATCGCGAACTCTTCTACGCGGCGGCGACCAGCGCCGCAGGCGCGTTGCGCCTGTCGCCGATGACACCCGAAGCGATGGTGCAGCGCGCGCAACTCGCGCTCGACCTGCAGCGGTTGCTGGTGCGACTGATCGAGGCGCGTCGCGCGCAGCCGCACGAGGACATGATCACGATCCTCGCGACCAGTCGGCTCGAGGAAGCCGACCGGCCGCTGACGCACGGCGAGTGTCTGTCGATCCTCAACCAGTTCCTGGTCGCGGGGCACGAGACGACCACCAGCGCATTCGGCTGGGGCATGTTGCTGCTTGCACGCAGTGCCGAACTGCAGGAACGCATCCGCGACAATCCGGCGCGCATCAGGACGTTCGTCGAGGAGACGCTGCGCCTCGAATCACCCGTTCAGGGTTTGCCACGCCTCGTGACGAAGGACACCCATCTCGGCGGCTGTCCGCTGAAGGCCGGTTCGATGATCATGCTGAACTACGGCGCAGCGAACCGAGACGAACGCCAGTTCGATCGCCCCGACATCGTCGACGTCGAACGTCCGAAAGCCGGCATGCAGCTCGCATTCGGTTCCGGCGTACACCATTGCATCGGCGCGCCGCTGGCCCGGCAGGAGCTGAACCTCGGGTTCGCTGCGCTGCTCGACCGCATGCGCGACATTTCCCTGTCGAAAACTCATCCCGAGCCGGAAGCGGAACCGAGCTTCATCCTGCGCAACGTACCGGAACTGCACATCGAGTTCGCGCCGAGCAAGTGAACACGGGCAACGCCAACGAACTGCTGGTCGGCAAGACGGGCACCTGAAGGGTCGCTTCCTGCTCACGGCCCGATCACCGGGCGCGGCGCGATCGTCGCTCTCTTCACGACGAACGCCCAGCGCTCTGGCATCTTCCACAGCGCGAAAAACAGCGTCTTCGCCAGCGTGCCGCTCAAGTACCGCATCCGCGGATTGCGCGCGACGACGGCGTGAACCACGTCGCGAACAGCGTGCACCGGATCCTGCGCCATCGAAGCGAGGTTCTTGCTGTTGGCGGAAACGAATTCATCCAACCACGCACGGGTCCACGTCTTCTTCCACGGCCCGGCCGGATCGCGTTCGTCCATCATCTCCCACGCCTGCTTGTGCGCTTCGAAGAAGCCCATCGCCAACGGCGTTTTCATCGTCGACGGATTCACGACCGCCACGTGCACGTTCCAGAAAGAGAGCTCGACGCGCAGCGTATCCGCATACGCTTCCACGGCGAACTTGGACGCATCGTACGGCGCATTCCCCGGCAGGCTGACGATGCCGTCCACGCTGCTGACGATCACGACTCGTCCGTTCGACTGCTTCAGCATCGGAATCAACGGCTGCGTCAACTGCACCGCTGCAAAACAGTTCACTTCCATGACGCGACGGTAGGTTTCGATCAGCTGATATTCGACGAATCCGGGTAGAACCATCCCCGCGTTGTGGACGATGCCCCACAAGCTGCCGCCGGTCGCTTCGTTGATTTTTGCCGTTGCGCTCTCGATCGCGGCGGCGTCCGTCACATCGAAGCGCAGAACGTGTTGCGCGCCCGTCTGCTTCATCCGCTGCGCGCCGTCGGCCGTATACACGCACGCAATCACGGCGGCGCCTTCGGCGACCAGCGTCGCCACCACGCCCGCGCCGATGCCTGAATCGCAACCCGTCACCACCACCCAGCGACCATTCATGTTCACGCGCGATCGTTGCTTCAGAATGCGAACGACTTTTCCGAGCAGAACCACGGCCGCAATCGCCCACACGACAATGCCGGTGAAAACGAAAAACACCTTTCAGGCTCCCGACGGCCGCGTAAAGGCGCTGCGGCGGCGATATACCATGTCGTCGCGGCTCTGCTGTGGGCGCAGATCGGCGGGCGTGCCGAAGTAGCCTTGCGACGACGGCGCATCGATGCGCATCCAGTCGGTGATGCCGACGCGATATGCGATCTTCCAGCAGCCGTCGCGCTTCTCCATCCGATCCATGTAGCGCCCGCCGACCCAGAAATCCATCTCGGTGTCGTATGCGTTCGCGGCCGCTTTCGGGTCACCCTTGGCGCGCATCCGATGACACGCGGTGAAGTACGCTTCGGTGTACGCGGTGACGCCGTCCGTCTCGATCTCGACGAAGAGGTTGCCGAGCTGGTGATGCGTGCGCGTGTGGGTGCCCAGCACGCCGAACGCATACGCAACGAAATCGCCGGGTTTGCCGGGCTGCGACGGCCGCGACGGATCGCTGCTGGGGCCCTCGAAACCGTGGCGATGGTAAGAATCGGGGTGAAACACGCTGCGCAGCAGCGCCTCGTCGAGGTGATCGATCGCCCGGCAATACGTCATCATCACTTCAGCGCACGCCTGCTTGTCGAGCAGCAGTTGCAGATGCGGATCGGCGACGCTCGCCACACGACCCGCACTCATCATGTGATCGATGCTCATGCTTTCCTCCCCGTTGATTCGAGCGCCGTTTCGAGCGCGTACGGCGCGTATTGCAAGTGCACACAACAGGCGTCTGTTCATGCAGGTGTCGATCGACTATTCCGGGAAAACCGGGTCAGCGTTGCCTCGACTAACCCGAACGCAAGTCCGGCGCGCGCGATTCCGTATGGCGCATCAACGCGTCTGCCACGACTGGATTTCCGGCAACACCTCTTTTGCGAACAGCCGGATGCTCTTCTCCGCCTGCTCGCCCGTCAGTCCGCCATAGCTGACCTGTACCGTGAGATCGAAATCGCCGATCTGGCGGCGCCGCTGTTCCATCTTCTCGATGATCTGGCGCGGCGTGCCGAACGTATTGATATCGACGAACGCATTCGCCGCATCGGCCATCCCGGTGTCGCGCAGCACGGTTGCGTTGTTGGCATAGTCGCCGTAGCCCTTCATGCGCTTGAAGTGCTCGCCGGCCATTTCGTAGTGCTCCATGACGGTGATGTAGTAGTTCGCCATGTATTGGCGCGCGTTCGCTTCAGCGAGTTCGGCGCTTTCGTCGCACGACAGGAAATCGACGCAGATCGGCGAAGGCGGCGCCACGTGATGGTGCTCCTGGTACAGCGTCCGATAACGATCGAAGTGAGGCGCCATGTCGGCCCACGGCTTCTGCGCAAAGCTCATCATCTTCGCGCCGAGTCGCGCGACCACCGGCACCGAATCCGACGACATGCCGACGGCATAGAAGCGATCCTTGAAACTCGCGTACGGCCGCGGTCGCACTTCGGTGCGAACCTGCTTGTAGTAGCGGCCGGTCCCCTCGACGATTCCGGTTTCGAGCCCGCGGATGATCAGCTCGGCCGCCTCGTCGAAACGATCGCGCGCTTCGTTCATGTCCACGCCGAACACGTCGTACTCGCGGCGCGCGAGGCCGCGGCCGATGCCGAACAACGCGCGCCCTTTACTCAAATGGTCGAGCACGATCATGCGCTCCACCACGCGCAGCGGATCGTTCCACGGCAGGATCACCGCGCCGGTCAGCAGCTTGATGCGCTGGGTCTTCGCCGCCATGTGGCCGAGGAACTGTGTGTTGTCCGGTGACATCGCGTAGTTGTAGAAGTGGTGTTCGACGGCCGACAGCGTGTCGAAGCCGAGCGGTTCGGCCAATCCCGCGAGATGGATGTCGCGCTCCCATGCGGCACGGTCGCTGGTGCCGTCCTGGAAGTTCTGAAACACCATCAACAGACCTACTTGCATGACTCATCCTCCAGATCAAACGCGCGACTCGAGGGTCACGTCGGGAAATTCGAATTCTCGACCAGTTCTAGCACCGTGCCGTCCGGGTCTTTGAAGCATACGAAGCGCGCGCGCGAACCGGAACTGGCCGGCATTTGCGCGGGCTCCGATATGAAACGCGCGCCAGCAGCTTTCGCCTTCGCCATGTCGCCGTCCATGTCGTTCGTCGTCAGCGCGACGCGCGCGATGCCGTAGTGATACAGGTGCGGATACGGCGGGCTCGCATCGTGCGGATCGAGCCACTGCAGCAGGTCGATGATGACCGGCGGCATCGCGCCTTCGAGCGCCAGCAGCGCACCCTTCACGCGATACGGCGGCATGCCGACCGCGGCGGCCACTTCCGGCGTATTGCGTTCCGGCACGCGCCAGACCTCCTTGAAACCGAGCGCCTCGTAGAAGCGCAGCGAACGATCGTAGTCGCTGCAGTTGATGTTGAAGTGGACCATGCCGGTGATCGCCATTGTCGTGCGTCCTTATTGTTGGGAGAGGTTCGCGCGTACGCGCGGAATGACGTTGCTTGCAATGTATTCGATGCGGGCGCTGCCGCTGTCGACGGGTTCACCGGGAAATTGCGCCCAGAAGTGCACGTCGACGATCTCCGGATATTCGCGCAGCATTTTCGTGAGGCCCGCGACCGCCGCGTCGCCGTCGAGCAGTTCGTAGAGTCCGTCGCGGATCGCG
Organism: uncultured Gammaproteobacteria bacterium; assembly: GCA_963780795.1. Classification (GTDB taxonomy): domain Bacteria; phylum Pseudomonadota; class Gammaproteobacteria; order Pseudomonadales; family Azotimanducaceae; genus DATJGR01. The sequence continues at coordinate 99,769 of CAWADH010000003.1, forward strand.
GACGCCGCGTCAGGAAAGAGCGGCACGTGTTCGGGTGGCCCGAACGCGCCCCACGAAACGTATTGATTGATCTGGTACAGCACGTGCGGACCGACCTTCGCGGCCTCCGCTTCCGGATCGGCCGCGATGATGCCCCAGTGTCCCGCGCAGATCGCGCCTTGCGCACGCGTTTTGCCCTGCGTTGCCAGCGCCTCGACGTAGAGATCGTGTCCGATACCGCCGGTAGAAAGGAAGCCGTCGCCCAGGCGCGCCGCGCGCGCAATCGCCGGCTCGACCATGCCGCCGATGAACAGGCGCGGCGCCACTTTCGGCACCGGCGTCACCGGCAGAGCGTCGACACGAAAACGCTTGCCGGCAAATTGCACCGGCTGGCCCGACCATGCCTGCCGGATGATCGCGACACCCTCTTCCATCAGGCTCGGACGTTGAGACAGCTTGCGGCCGAAGTAGTCGAACTCGAGCTGCCGATAACCCAAGCCCACGCCGAGATCAAAGCGACCGCCGGTCAGAATCGACAACGTCGCGGCGTCCTCCGCCAATCGCACCGGATCGGCCAGCGGCAGCAGCATCAGATTGGTACCGATGCGCATGCGTCGCGTGCGTTCACCAATGGCCGCGGCGATCACGAGCGGCGACGGTGTATAGCCGTCAGCGCAGAAGTGATGTTCCGTCAACCACACGGAATCGAAACCCAGCGTTTCGGCCCAGTTGATCTGTTCGAGGGATGCGCGATACAGCGCCTCGAACGATACGGCGCTCGGCGGCGGATTGCGGAAGTCGTACCAGAGTCCGAAGTTGACGTGGCGGCTGGTCATCGGCGCTTCATCCGCAATGCGCCGACGAAGCGAAGCACCGCGTCGTGATACGCAGCGGCGTCCTCTACGAAAGGGGCGTGGCCGCATCCCGGCATCTCGAGCACCTCTGCGTTCGGCAACAGGCGAGCGGCGAAGCGTCCTATGTCCGGCGCCACAACGCCATCGTTGCTGCCAATGACCACCAGCACCGGCGCTTCGATCCGCGCCATCAGCGCTCGTTGATCGACGTTCGCCAGCGCAGCGAGCGAAGCATCGGCGGCCGGGCCCGCTTGCAGCGACATCTGCCAGCACCAGTGTTTGACGGAATCGCCGACATCGCGGGCAAACACACCGTCGTAGTACAGCGTCTTCAGAAAATTCACACGATCGGCTCGAAGCGCCGCAACGGTTGCGGAGACATCCGCCGCGCTACCGCCGTACGGGAATCCATCGGCTCGCGTGTAACGCGGTGTCGCGCCACACGTCAGCACGAGGCCAGCAAGCCGCGGACCCAACCTTGCCGCGGCATCGACAGCGACCGCGCCGCCAAGAGACCAACCATTCAGCACGGGTGCGGTCAGTGACAGATGATCGCACAGAGCGACCAGATCGCCGCCGAGCGCCTCGATGGAAACGTCGAGAAAATCCTTGTCCGATCGACCGCAACCGCGCTGGTCGTATGCCACCACGCCGACGCCCGCATCCTGCAGCCGCGCAATCGTTCCGTCCCAGACGCGGCAACTCATGCCCCAACCGTGCGCGAGCACGACGGTGATGCGGCCGGCGAAATAGTGCTCATAGTAGATGCGACGTTCGCCGTCGACGCAGAGATATGCCATCTGTAATCCTGGCGCGCTACTCGCTGTCCTACAGGTCGATGCTGAAGCTGAGCCCCCAGCTGAGACCCGGCGTGACGCTTCCAGACGCAAACAACGGCGCGATCGGGAACGGCACCTCGAAAGTCTCGTCGGTGAGGTTGCGCCCGTACAGCACGAGCGACATGTTCCGGAAGTAGTAGCCGATCGACGCGCTCAGATCTTCGCGCGAATCGACCTCGCCGATCTTCAGATTCAGCAGGTCCGTCTGGATCTTGTCGACCCACGAGTACTTGGTGAACACCTCGAGGCGGCCCTCGCCGATCGGGTACGTGAACGTTCCACCGACCCCGTAGGTGTACTTCGGCGCGTTGCGCGGCGTCAGATAGCTTGCGTCCTGGATGAGCCCCGGGTCTACGTTGGGGTTGATGTCCGTTTCGAAGTTGTCGTACTTCGCGTCGAGGTATCCGCCGGTCGCGAACAGGCTCAGGTACTCGGACTGCACCCACTGGGTTTCAACTTCAACCCCCTGGTACGTCGCATCGGCGACGTTACTGAACACAGTTGCGACGGTGTTGGTCGTCGGATCGAGCTGAACTGAACTCTCCTGCTTGTCCTTGTACTTGTTGTAGAACGCGGCGATGTTCAGCTGCACCGTGTTGTCGAAGAACTGGCTCTTCATGCCGGCTTCGTAGGAGCCGATCTTCTCGGGCTTGTACTGATCGCGCACGAAGTCCGCGATGTTCTGGTTGACCCCGAAGAATCCACCCGAATGGAATCCTTCCGAGTAGGAACCGTAGAACATGATCTCGGGTGTGAGTTTGTACGACAGGCCCACTTTCGGCGTCCACTTCGTCCACTCGTTGTCGAGATTCGCGTAGCCGGGATAGTTGTCGATGCCGCGCCGCGAAACGGGCGCGAGATAAGCCTGCCCCGCAGTGAAATCCTTCTTCTCATCCGTGTAGCGCACGCCGGCCGTCAGCGTCAGGTTGTCGATGATTTCCCAGTCGGCCTGCGCGAAGTAGGCGTACGACTTGGTCTCCTGCGTTTCGTAGAGTCTCTGGTCGTATGGATCTCCGAATCCGGTGAGCGACGCGCCAGTGTCGCACTTGGTATTGCCGAACGCGCCCGCCCAGCACGCCTCGAGCGGCGAGATTGGCGGCGGTGTTGCCGGGCCGAACGGAGCGGGAAGCCACGTGTTGTCGGTGAGATCGTAGCCTCCCAGGGTGCCGACGTACTTCCAGAACTCGCCGCCAGTGATCCAGTTCTGCGTGAACTTGCTGTCCCAGTAGTGGAAGCCGGTCACCAGCGTGACCTTGTCCCAGGTACCCTCAAGGCGCAGTTCTTCGCTCTTCTGATCGAAATCGTTGTTGCGCGACAGCGTGATGAAGTTGTCCGAGGATCCGTCGAAGTCGAGCAGTCGATCCTCCGTCATGTCGCGATAGCCGGTCACCGAGACGAGTTTGAAGTGATCGCTGAGGTTGTAGTTCATGTTCAGCGTGTACGCATCCACGTCGAAGCTCGACGGATTCTTCGTATCGACAGTGGTCGTCTTTGCGGTCTTCAGGCTGGTTCTGCAGGGCACCGTCGAATCCCACTGCGGAATGATGTGGCTCGCGAACAACGTGCAGGACAAGAACCCGCCGGAGAGATCCAACTCGGGCGACCCCGGCGGTGGCGCGGCCGCAACGCCGGGCGCGAGGTTGAAGTTGGTCAATGAGCCGCCGCCCTGGCTGTTGTCCTTGAACTTCTCAATCGTGAAGAGCGCTTCGAATTCATCTGCCGGCGTCAGCAGGAACGTGACTCCGTAGTTCTCGTAGTCCTGCGTCGGCATGTTGTTACCCGTGCCTGTATGGGTCAGGTAGCCATCACCTTTGACGCCCGTATAAAAGACCTTGGCAGCGAGCAGGTCCTCCCATGTCGAGGTATTGATGACCACGCGCTCTTCTTGTTGATTCCACTGGCCGACATCGAGCTTGACGCGCGCGCCCCACTCACCGGTGGGTCGGCTGCGGATCACGTTCAATACGCCGCCGGTGGTGTTCTTGCCGAACAGCGTTCCCTGCGGTCCACGCAGGATCTCGACGCGTTCGAGGTCGAAGTTCTCGATGATCTGGCCGGACAAGGTGCCCAAGTAGATGCCGTCGATCTGCACGGCAATGGGACTATCGAACGAATTGTCGTCAGTGCGGGTCGGGCTGATGCCGCGAATCGTAATCGACGCACCGCCGGATCGGCTCGGATCGCGATCGATGCGGACGTTCGGTGCATAGCCGTTAAGATCGACGAGCGTGCGCACCGTCGGCTGCTGCAGTTCTTTGGTGAGCGCCGTCACCGCCAGCGGCACATCCTGAACGTTTTCGGCGCGCTTCGTCGCGGTGACAATGATCTCTTCGATCGCCGGTTTTGCCTCTTCCGCGGACGCTGCGCTCGAAATCGCGAAGCCGGTTGGAAGAATTGCCGCGAGAAACGCCAACCGACTACAGCCAAGCAATCGTCTACCCATAACCCCCTCCCCGGAGTTTTCATCAGTGCGCGCAGTATGGTGATCACACCAACGCGCGGTAACTCTCGGATATGGGAGGTTTTGCGTCTCGACGCTATGGCGTTGTCAATTCATCCAACGGATGGATCAGGCCGCGCTGTGCAGCGATGGCCACGGCTTGCGTTCGATTGCGGGCGCCGAGCTTGCGAACGGCATTGTCGATGTGAAACCGCGCCGTCGTGGGAGATCGATGAATGACCGCACCGATTTCCGTGTCGGTGCGACCGAGCGCCGCCCATGTGAGGCACTCCAGTTCGCGCTCGCTCAGCTGCAACGGCGCCTGCGTGCTCGACTCCGACTCCGCTCTTACCGTATAGACGAGGTCCATGAACCGATGGCCAGCGAGGCGAAGCACATCGCCGTGCTCGACGAGAACGGCCGAGACATCGACCGATGCTTCGCGCGAGTACCACGAAACGGAACCGGTTCTTCCGCGCGGCATGTGAATCGGAACCGTGATGCCGCCGAAGAAACCGCGCGCCGGCGTCAGCGGCCACTGGATCGATGCGCGGCTGCGCCCTTCCATGACTGCGTCCGCCACCGTTTGCGCGTCCCACGCAAATGGTTTGGTCGACATCCGGCAAACCGCGGCGATTGGGCTGACGAGGTGCAACTTCTGCCCGAGCCACTGGCCGACGAACTCCGGCTCCCAACCCAGCACGCTCGTCAGCGCGCGACCGTCTTCAATCGTTAGCAGACGATTGGAAGAATAGTCGTCGATCACCGCGGGATGGGGCATGCGGATGCACTCCCCGATCTGCTTGAGGCTGCCGGCTGCAGCGATCAGATCGCTGCAAGCGCAGAGTTGGTCGTAAGCATCTTTGAGCAAGCGAGCAGATTCCAGAGCTGGCGGTATTCGATGCCCAACCATGACAGCGCGTTGCCGCGTAGTCCAGAACGGCCGCGTTCGATACCTCCCATTTCAGACAGGTACCAATTCCGTATCCGACACTTCATGCTCGGTGTCCACACGAACCCCGAATCTCGCCTCGCTGCGATAGGAGCAAATATCATGGCTAAGACGCACGATCACGAAATCGTCTCCATCTACCCGTTCTCGGACGCCGAGACCGAGCAACTGATGACCCACTCGAACGAATGCGTACTGATGTGGGCCACCAAGGACGGCTGGCCGGTGGGCGTCATTCATTCGTTCGTCTGGCGCGATGGGAAGATCTGGATCACGTTCGCCGCGCATCGCCACCGCGCCGCAGCGATACGACGGGACAATCGCGTCTCGGTCTGCGTCAGCAGCGGCGGATACCCGCCGAACGCGGCGAATACGCTGCCGCGAGGTGCGATCACCTTCAAAGGACGCGCCCAGATCTTCGAGGACCAGGCCACCAAGGACTGGTTCTATCCGGCACTCTCGAAGAAGCTGAATCCGACGAACGCCGCCGGCGAAGAGTTCTTCAACAACCTGCTCGACTCGCCGCTGCGCGTGGTGCTGGGCGTGACGCCGGAGAAGAAGATCATGTACAACGCAGCACTTGCGGGGCGACACATGGCCGGCACGGTCAGCGAGGAAGAACTGGGCGCGCGGCTCGAAGGCGATCGCGTGCGCATGAACAAAGAACGCGAAGCGAGGGGACTGAAGCCGCGCTGAGATGACAGGCGCCGCTGTCCTGAACGGTACGTCGAACGCGATGAGTTGGCGTGTGCGCCTCACGTTCGCGTTCGGGCAGATTTCAGAAGGTGTGCAGAGCACCGCGTTCGGTTTCTTCCTGTTGTATTTCTACAACCAGGTGCTCGGCCTATCGGGGCTGCTCGCAAGCGTCGCGATCGTGCTGGCGCTGGTGGTGGATGCGGTCGTCGACCCCGTCGTGGGCTCGTTGTCCGATCGCACGCGCGGGCGCTGGGGACGCCGCCATCCTTACATGTACGCCGCGGCGCTGCCGTTCGCGTTGTGTTTCTACCTGCTGTTCGCGCCGCCTGTGGGTCTCGGTACCTTGGGTGTGTTCGCGTGGCTGTTGTCGTTTTCGATTCTCACGCGCGTCACGCAATCCTGCTATTCGATTCCGCATACCGCGATGACGGCGGAGCTCACGACGCAATACGACGAGCGCACGTTGCTGTCGGCACTGCGTTCGCTGATGGGATCGATCGGCACGCTGCTGGTGTTTCTGCTCGGCCTGCAGGGCTACTTCAAAGCAACCGCGCAGTATCCCAACGGACAGTTGAATCCCGAGGCGTATCCGGTGTTCGGCGCCACGTTCGCGCTGATCATCTGCGTAGGTGTATGGGCTTCTGCGCTCGGCACACACGATCAGATCGGACGATTGCCGCAATACATACAAGGCGCCGATCGGTTCAGTCTTCTGCAGGTGCTGAAGGATGCGACCCGAGCGTTCTCGTTGCGGTCCTTCAAGGCGATGGTCGCAACCTGCGTGTTGTGGGGCATGACCATGGGCATGGTCACCGCGCTGTCTCTGTATCTGGGCACGCTGTACTTTCAGTTCACGCTCACGCAGATCAGCTGGAGCTTTCCCGCGTCGGTCGTCGGCGGCTTCATCGGTGCCGCGCTCACCACGCCGTTGACGCGGATCTTCACCGAGAAGAAAACGCTGTTGATGGGCGGCCTTGCCTGGTACGCGATCTGGAACACCAGCCCGATCATCCTGCGTCTGCTCGGGCTGTTCCCGGAACCCGGAGATGTACACGGCTTCTACATCGTGATGGCGGCCAACGCGATCTGCAGCGTCGGCATCGGCGTGCTCGGCGTGATGATCGGCTCGATGGTCGCCGACATCACCGATCAGCACGAAGAAGTGCACGGCACGCGCAACGAAGGGATCTACTTCGCGGCGCTGTCGTTTGCCGCGAAGGCCGTGGGTGGATTCGGCATCGTGATTTCGGGCGTCATCGTCGACCTGGCCGGAATTGGTCGCAGCGCGACGGCGGCGACGCTCGATCCGCACTCAGTCGACTTCCTCGGCATGGCCATGGGTCCGGGCGTGCTCGTGATGATTGCAATAACGATCTACGCGGCGAGCTTCTACGGCATAACGCGCGCGGAGCACCGCCGCATCGGCGAAGCAATCAGCCGGAACGCTTCACGCCAGCTGTCCGCGACACCGTGATCTCGCGCCCGCTAGCCACGTCGTACTTCCCGCGCGTGCGTGCGCGTGTTGGTGTTCAAGCGCGCACGCGCGCGTACCAACTGCTTCTGCGCTGCCTCTACACGCGCCCGCAACAGCGCGTGCGATTTCCCGCCGACCACGCCGAGCAGTACCAGCCCCGTCGAAAAACGCATCGTCGGCCGAAGGCTCGCGTCGGAGAACAAGCCCGAGCTCCAGATCACCGAAGCGTTGATGCACGCAGTGGTCAGCTGTTCGGCGACCGGAAGCAGGGCTACCCAGGCCGACAGTTGCCGCTCGCCGCGCATCGTTGCGAGTTCGCGTTCGAACGCCTCCGTGAGCTGCACCGCGATACGCTGCTGCACCGCGGTCGTGCTTTCGAGCGACATGAACGCTTCGAGCAGACGCTGGTGATACCCGGAGAACGTCAGCAACTGTTGCGCGCATTGGTCGACGATCACCAGCAGACGCTTGAAACCGGAATCGGCGCGCGACAGCGCACCACCGTTCATGACACCGACGAAGTGATCTTCGATCGCGGCGCCGAGCAGGCCGTCCTTGCCGCCGAACTGGTTGTACAGCGTCGGCACGCTGACTCGACATCGCTCGGCGAGCTCGCGCACTTTGACCGCTTCGTAGCCGACCTCGGCGATCATTTCGCGCGCAGTGGCGAGAATTGCGGAGCGTCGCTCGAGGCGTTGCCTGGTAAGCATATCCATTGCGGGATGCTATCAGCGTTTGAACATGTTCAATACAGTTGAACTCGTTATACTCCGGCGCCGGAGTCGAGTTGGCTAACGAGGCATAGCGGATGGGCAAGTTGACCGGAAAGATCGCAGTGGTAACCGGCGCGAGCAGAGGCATCGGCAAAGGCATCGCGCTCGCTCTCGGCGCCGAAGGCTGCACCGTGTACGTCACCGGCCGCACCACCGGCGCGGGTGAGCGCACCATCGACACCACCGCCCGCCTCGTGACGGAAGCAGGCGGCATCGGTCGCGCGATCCGTTGCGATCACGGCATCGACGCCGATATCGCTGCCGCGTTCGCAAAGATTCGCGACGAAGCGGGCCACATCGACTACCTGGTGAACAACGTCTACAAGATTCCCAGCCCGCCGGCGTGGGGCGGCGGCTTCTGGGATCACCCGATCCAGATATGGGACGACCAGGTGGGCATCGGTCTGCGCGCGCACTACGTCGCGAGCTGGCACGCGGCGCAGTTGCTGTTCGCAAGCGGACCGGGTGCGGCGATTCTCAACGTCTCGTCGCCTGGCGGTCAGAGCTACCACTTCTCGAGTTCGTACGGCGCGGGCAAGGCCGGGCTCGATCGGCTGACGGCCGACATGGCCATCGAACTGAAACCGAAAGGCGTTGCGGCCGTGGTTCTGTACCCGGGCTCGGTATCGACCGAGTTCATCCAGGACGCCGCAAAAGAACGTGCCATGGATCTGTCGCAGTCGCAGACGCCGCTGTTCGTCGGACGCGCGGCCGTCGCGCTGCTGACCGCGCGCGATCTGATGGATCGCAGCGGCACCATTCAATGGGTCGAGGATCTCGCAGAGGAGTTCGACATCGTCGACGAAAACGGTCGCCGTCCGCCGCGCTATCCGCGTCGCGCAGAGGCGGCGCGACACGCATGACAACGAGCAAGAGGTCTCCATGCAGAAGATGATCATCATCGCCGGGACAATCGATCTTCAGGATCCGGGCAAGCGCGACGAAACGCTCGCCATCGCCAGCAAGCTGCAGCAGAAGACGCGCGACGAGGAGCCCGGCTGCCTCGCATATGTCTTCTCCGCCGATCCGTGCGTGGACGGACGGCTGGTGGTGCACGAGTTGTGGCGCGACGAAGCGAGTCTTGCAGCGCACTTCAAGCATCCGAACTACCTGAACATGCGCGACGCGTTGGGGCGCATCGGGCTGAAGGGCGCCGACAACAAGAAGTATCGGGTCGACCTCTCGGAACCTGTCTACGACTCGACGTTCACGCCGAGAGCCGACTTTTTCACTGAGGGGAAGTAGGCGCGATGAAGCAGGTCACCAACTACGACGACGTCAAACAGTACCGCCTCGATCCGGACCGGGAACAGGAACTCGTCAGAACTGCCGGTGAGTGCGTCTTCATCTGGGCAAACAAGGCCGGACACCCACTTGGCGTCATCACGGCCTATGTCCCCGTCAACGGCAAGATCTGGATGACGGCCACCCGCGAACGCGTGCGCATCAAAGCGATCGCCCGCGACCCGCGCTCGTCCGTGGTGATGTCCAGCAAAGGCACACCGATGGGTGGAGGCAAGACCGTGACCTACAAAGGTCACACCGTCATTCACGACGATCACAAAACCAAGATGTGGATGTACCGCATCCTCGCCGCCGGCATGGCCGGCGCGAAAGACGAAGGCAACGCGTTCACCGCCGGTCTCGATCCGGAGATATTCGTGCGCTTTCTGGACACCCCGGAGCGCGTGGTATTGGAATTCACGCCCGAAATGTCGATTCCGTTCGACGGCGACAAGATGGCGCAAGGTACGGCAGCCGCGTACGCGCAACTGGCGGCCGAGAATGCAGGCACGAAACGGTGAGGTGTTTATGGGACGCGTAGACGGAAAAGTTGCCATCGTGACCGGCGGTGCGATGGGTTTGGGCGAGGCCGATTCGACCGCATTGGCACGCGAGGGCGCGCGCGTCGTAGTGACCGACGTCAATCGCGAACGCGGCGCTGCCGTGGCCAAAGCCATCGGCGCCGAGTACCGCTTCCACGACGTGACGAACGAAGCGCAATGGATCGAGTTGATCGGCGACGTAGTGAAGCAATACGGCGCGCTGCACATCCTCGTGAACAACGCAGGCATCGTCGAACCCGGCAACATCGAAACGCAGACGTACGACGAATACAAACGGCAGATGGCAGTGAGCGCGGACGGCACGTTCCTCGGCTGCAAATACGCGGTGCCGGCCATCGCGAAGAGCGGCGGCGGCTCGATCGTCAACATGGCGTCGATCGCGTCGAAGCGCGGAGTGCACAACGTTGCCGCCTACTGCGCGGCCAAAGGCGCGATCGAAGCGTTGTCGCGCGCGGTGGCCGTGCATTGCCTCATCGAGAAGAACAACGTGCGCTGCAACTCGATTCACCCGGGCAGCATCGATACGCCCATGGTACGCGGTATCGGCGCCAAGCTCGCGGCCGCCGGCCTCGTGAACACGCAAACGCCGAACACGCCCCCGCCCACGCAACAACGCCTGGGTGAACCGCTCGACATCGCGAATCTGGTGCTGTTTCTCGCCTCCGACGAATCGAAGTTCATCAGCGGCCAGGAGTTCGTTCCGGACGGCGGCATCTCGGCCGTGATGGCGCCGTTCCCGAGCTGACGAGGCGACAAAGTGGCCGCGCCGTCAGGCGGTGTCCCATGCTCCATGAAAGCCGTAGGGTTGCAGCGGCAGCGCAACCGTGGCGACGGGGCCGGTCGCCAGACGATCCGCTTCGAAGATGCAGACGTCGGTGCGCGCGGCTAAGCCGTCGTATACCAGTGCGATGACCCAGCCGTCGTCGGCATCCGTCGCATCAGGCCGCGGCGCGAACACCGGTTCGCCGACGAACTGATGCTCGGTGGCTGCCCAGATCTCCGTCGGACGTTCGGCGTCCTGCGTATCGACACGCGCGATCGCGTCGAACGGATCGGACTTCGTGCGGTCGCTGCGGGTCGATGCATAGATCGCGGGCACCTCGAGCCCCTCGCGTAGCGGATGAACGCGCGGAAAGTCGAGACCGTAGTCGGACATCTGCCGCCAGGCGGCGACGTCGGAGTCGTCACGGATCGTTGCTCTGAACAAACGTTGCGGTGCACGGGTATCCGGCAGCCCCGGATCCAGCGGACGCATCGCGCCCTGGAAGCCGAATTCGTGGCCGAACGCGAATGATTCGAACGCGCACAGATCGACGGCGCACGTCGCGGCATCGACGTCGAAGGCGTTGGCGAAGTGCACGACGAACGTATGTTGCGGCAACGCGATCGTTCGCACCGGCCCCGGTCGACCGCGTGGAATCAGATACAGTACACCCGGTTGCGATGAATCCGGCGCGATCGCGTCGATCAGGGTCTTGAGCCCCAGGGTCGCAGAGACAAAAGCCAGCGCGTCGACCTTCAGCGCGTTACCCGGCAACACATACCAACGCGGCGTCACGACGAAGTCGTGCACGAAATGCATTCCGGGCACGCTCGTCTCACACGAGGCCACCTCGGAGCCTTCAAGGTCGTACTCGCGAAAGGTGAAACGCGACGGCATGCCCATCTTGATACTGCAACCAACCAGCCGGTCGGCGAAGCTGTCGAGCCGCATGTGCGCCAGAAAAGCGCCGTTGGGCAATGACCCTGCGAAGTTTTCTTCGCCGAGCGTGGCCAATGATTGCGAATCCAGCGCGTACGGGCGCCCTCCTTCCCAACCGCAGAGCAGTCGGCCCGCCCACGGCACGATCGTGGTGTTGGCGACGTTGCGCGGAGCCGGCGCGAACAGGTTCTTCCACAGCGACTCCGAGGGATTGGTGCCGAGACCGCGGTGCACCAGCCTGCCCGCTGCGCGTTCGGCGTCATACGCCGGTGTATGAACGAAGCGTGATCGCAGTTCGGCGCCACCCCCCTGCGTGAACGTCAGCGAGCGAACAAGCCCGTGACCATCGAACGGATGCGCCAGGCGGTCGCCGATCTTCGTCCAACCTGGACCGTTCTGCAGGTGTCGACCGCCGCGTAACGCCGGGGGAATGGTTCCCCGCACCGACGCGGCGGGAATCGAGATGTCGCATTCGCCCGGCGTTGCCGTCATGACGGCATTCCACGAGCGTGCGCGCGAGAGCATCGCCGTCATTTCGACCTCCACGGAACGCGCGGGCGTTCGCTACTGCGCGTTCAGCACCTTGTAGACGCGTTTCTGGAAGAACCAGCGTCCGCCGCGTTTGACATAGTCGTCTTCGTATTGGCCGGTGATCGCGCGTTTGACGCCGTCCTTCTGGTGCAGGAACTCCTGCTGGTACCAGGTTGCATGCGCGGTATCGCCCGACACCACCATCGGTCCGGCCGACGCGAAGAAGCCGACGAAGGAAAAGCCTCCCATCATCTGCTTCCACATCGGGAAGAATGCGGCCTTCCCCTTGACTTCGCCCATCCCCGGCAACGACCACACAGCGTCGTCGGTCCAGTTCGCCGCCCACGCGTCGCCGTCGAAACGCATCACTGCATCGTTGTACGAATCCACCAACTCGCGAATCGCGAGCCGATCCTCCACGGGTCCACTGCTGATCATTGTGTTTTCACCTCTCGCTTTCGCTGCCTCTCGTTTTCGACAGGTGCGATGTCTGCCCCAGGCTGCAAGTGAGCCACGTCGAGTCAACGAACGCAAATCATGCGCGCCTTCGCTTGATCGTCAGGATCGGCGCCACGTAAGATCGTGACCCTGAACACCACCAGGAAATCGGATGAAATTCGGTCTAGCGTTCGCCAGCAGCGTGGCCATCGACGGCCCCTCCACCCTCGAAATATGCCGCCGCGCCGAAGCGGCGGGTTTCGAATCAGTCTGGGGCGGTGAGCACGTGGTGTTGCCCGACGCGATCGGATCGCGCTATCCCTACACCGCCGACGGCAAGATTCCTGCCGAGCCGGATACGCCGATTCCCGACCCACTGATCTGGCTGGCGTTCGCGGCCGCCGCGGCACCGACGTTGCGCCTGGGCACGTGCATCCTGATCGTGCCGCAGCGCAATCCACTGGTGCTCGCGAAGGCACTCGCAACGCTCGATCGCTTGTCCGGCGGCCGCGTCGAACTCGGACTCGGTGTCGGCTGGATGAAGGAAGAGTTCGCCGCGCTCGGCGTGCCATGGGAACGCCGCGGCGCGCGCAACGACGAATACATCGCCGCGATGCGCGCGCTGTGGGCCGGTCCGCATGCGGAGTTTCACGGCGAGTTCGTCGACTTCGCACCGGTGACCTGCAGTCCGCGGCCGGTGCAGAAGTCCATTCCGATTCTGGTGGGCGGCGACACCGACGCCGCGATTCAGCGGGCGGTACGCCTCGCGGACGGCTACTTTCCCGGAGAAGGCGACGCGGAGCGCCTGCGTCTCCTGATTGCACGTTTACGCGCCGCAGCGGAACGCGCCGACCGCGATCCGGACAGCATCGAAATCAATGCGATGTTCGGCGCGCAAATGGCAGACCCCATAGCCGGCGCGCAGCAGCTGGCGGAAATCGGCGTGGGCCGCGCGATGCTTCCCGCTTTCTTCTTCGCCGGCCCGGGTGGATTGGACCGCCTCAGCGAATTCGGCGAGCGCGTGGTGTTACCCACACGGTCCTGACGACTCCGCTAAGACGCGCCCGACGACAGCAGGTTGTCGACCGGACGATACAACTCCTCGAGGTACGATACGTCTTCCGGGGCGAGCGCGATTTCCGTGGCCGCGACGAGCTGATCGAGTTGTTCCAGTTTCGACACGCCGACCACCGGTGACGTGATTCCGGGTTTGCTCAGCAGCCACGCCAGCGCAATCTGCGCAGGCCGCTTGTCGTACTTGCTGGCAATCTCGACCACCCGGTCTGCAATCGCGAACACGGCGTCGCCGCGATAGAGGCTCTGGGTTCGCATGCGATCCGCGCCCTGCGAACGCGCGGTGGACCCGGCTTCGAAGCCACCTTTGTATGCACCTGTGAGAATCCCGCGCGCGAGCGGCGACCACGGCATCAACGCAACGCCCGACTTTACGCAGTACGGATTCATCTCGCGCTCTTCTTCGCGATAGACGAGATTGTAGTGGTTCTGCATCGATACGAACGACGTCCAGCCATTCATCCGTGCCGTCATCTGCAGCTCGGCGAACTGCCACGCGAACATCGACGAGCCGCCGAGATACAGTACCTTGCCTGCCTTCACGACGTCGTGCAGCGCCTCCATCGTTTCCTCGATGGGTACTTCGACGTGGCCCGGCACGCCGTGCGGGTGGCGATGGATCACCAGATGATCGATGTAGTCGAGGCCGAGCCGTTGCAGACAGGCGTTCACGCCTTCGATCACGTGTTTGCGCGACAGGCCGGCCTGGTTGGCGCCTCGCCCCATCGGCATCGCGATCTTGGTGGCCAGCACGTATTCGTCGCGCCGCAGCAACTCGCGCAACAGTTTGCCGACGACCTGTTCGCTGGCACCGATGCCGTACACGTCCGCGCAATCGAAGTAGAACAGGCCGCGATCGATCGCCGCTTTGAAGATCGGACGCGCGTCGTCCGCACCCAGCGTCCAGTCGCCCTGATGTCCTCTCCCCGGCTCACCGAAATTCATGGTGCCGAGACACAGCCGCGAAACGCGCAGGCCGCTGTTCCTTCCGAGTTGAACCGTCTTGAGCATGAATCTGATCCCCGCAGCTATGCAGACAGGCCGAGCCAGGTGCGTGCGTTTTCTGCAAAGAATCCAGCGGCGACCGATTCGCTGGCATCGCCCAACGACTTCGCAAAGCGGCCGAGAGGATCGCGCCCGCCTTCCGCGTGCGGATAGTCCGATGAGAAGAGATAGAGGCACGGATCGGACACGCGGCACAGCAAACCGACGTCTTCGAACGGATACGGCGTGAAGCGCAACTGATCCGACGCCTGATGCGACGGTTTTCGCTTCATCTCGCGCAGTTCGGGCTCCGACTTGCTCCAGATCTCCGCCGCATGATCGAGCCGGCGCAACATGTCGGGCACCCAGCCCGCGCCCATCTCGATCGCGCCGCCGTGCAGTTTGGGATGGCGTTCGAGCACGCCGTCGAGCATCAGCACCGACAGGAATCGTTCAGCCGGTTGATACACCACCATCAGGTCTTTCGAATTGATGACCTCCGCGACCGGCATCCGAATCGGCGGCGCCCGGCCGTTGTTGCGCCATGCGTCGTCGATCTGCAGCGGCCCGCTTCCGACGTGCAATACGAATGGAATGCCGCGCTCGGCGAGCCGCGCCCAGAACGGATCGTTACGGTTATGGCCCGGTGACTTACTGCCCGGAGCGCGCGCCGGCAGCCACACCGGCCCGAGTCCGAGGTCGAGCGCAAAGTCGAGTTCGGCAAGCGACCGATCGGGCTCGTCCAGATCGCACAGTGCGACGCCGTGCAGTCGTTTGTCGTGCGCGCAGAACTCCGCCATTGCGCGGTTGTGCGCGCGATACGCCGCATACCGCAGCGAACTATCCGCAATACTGAACAAAGGCGCACACAAGGAAGAGAAGACTACTTGCTGCTCGAACCCCAGCATATCCAGCGCCTCTGTGCGCTCGTTGGGGTCGATCGCGCCGAGCGCATCGTGCCACTTTGGGCCTTTGCGAACCAGGTCGTCGCCGAGTGCGACGAGTGCCGCCCGGGCTTCCGCTGATCGCTCGTACGCCTTGGTCTGAAACCCGCTGGATCCGCCGGCGATCACCGGCAGATCGGCACGAATGGCCGCGGGCGCATGGTCCGTGAGGAAACCGGGCCATTCCATCAGGTGGCTGTCGGCATCGATGACGCGGCGATCTTTGACGTATGTGATGTCGAACGCATCCGGGGTCGAGTGGGCACAGTATGCGCGCAGTGCGCTGCTGCGGTCACGCGCAGCTGCTTCGCGCCTCGGTGAATCCGTCGGTCGCGCTCTCTGCTGCGCACTCACGCGTACCTCTGTTCGCAAACCCGAGCGCTATGCGACGCGGACGCCTGCACGTTGGCGTGTGCCAGGAGCGATTGGCACGGCCCGGCTAGGTAATCACCTCAAGTGCTCCCAGCACAGGTCTAGCAGTGCCAACAGTGCGAATGTGACCGCGAAACCGAGCGCCCACTCCACCAGGAACCTGCCGCCAACACCGATCGGCCACAAGGACATCCAGTTTTCTTTACGCAGCCGCATTCACGCCTCCCGCTCAGGGCGCGTTCATTGACCTCGAGATGTGTGGACGACTGCGTTGGACCTGTCCGAGGCCCGATCGCGCGGCGAAAGAGTGCGTCCGACCGGGCCGCGAGGCAATCAGACTTTGACGTGCAACGACCCGTCCTCACAATTTGCTTACAGATATTCGATCAGCCGCGCGACCAGACTCGAATGCGCGTCACTAAGAAGGCGCGTGCGGACGCAGGACTGAAGAACGTCGGGAAAAGGGTGAGCATCTTGATTTGGATCGTCCTCGGACTTTTCGTGATCGCGGTGTTTGCGCTGGCGCGATGGACTGCCGCAAAGACGCAACGCCCCCAACCTCCATCCGAAGTCGGGTCCTCAACACACGGTGACGACATCACGGTTCGTCCCGTGTAGCACAGTCGACTTCGAGCCCGCCGTCTGCGGAGGCTAGATTTCCGCCAACGGTACCCACCGCCCTTGCGCCTCCGAAGCGAGCACGGCGGCCATCGCGTACTGCACCGCCGCACCGTCTTCGAACGTCGCATCCAGATCCGGATCAGAATGCCCCCTCAGGCAAGCATCGACGAAACTGCGCATCATGAGTCCAAGCGCGTGTGGCGCTCCGTCGCTGGCTTCCAACGCCAAAGGCACATCTACCCATTCCGGAATCGTGGGCGTCGACGCCTTCAGCGAATCTACGGCACCGCGACTCAGGGCGGCCTTCAGCGCGCCATCGGGACCCACTACCTCGAGCCACCCATTCTGAGTGAACGAGGGCGTTACACGGCTAACCGCTATCTGCCCTCTTGAGCCACTCTTGTGATGCAGCCAGGCATTCATGAAGTCGTCCGTCTCCACCTGGATCGGTCGGCCGCTGCGCCCATCGGGACGGGTCCGTGGAACGACGCCGGTAAACCCAATGCCGGACTCGATCGGACCTAAGACATGGTGCGCAAGGTCAAACAGATGCGAACCGAGATCAAACATTACGCCACCGCCGGCAGAGTCGAGTTGGTCACGCCATCCCGCCTTCCATTCCGGTTTGAGGCCATCCCAGTTGTCATATTGGACCCGCAACAAATAGGGCTGTCCGATGTCGCCACGAAGTACCCGTCTTCGCAACTCACGGACGCCGTAGGTGTAACGGAACACGAACGCGACCTGGTGGATGCGGCGACTCAAGGCGGCCGCGGCCGCCATCTCACGGGCCTCATTCGCATTCATGCCGAGCGGTTTTTCGCAAAGCACGTGCTTACCGTTTCGTATTGCTGCGAGCGCGTGGGCGCGATGGTCCGCATTGCGTGTGACGATGGTCAGCGCGTCGATGTCGTCACGCTCGCACACCTCATTCACATCGGCGTGAACGCTCGGAACACCGAATTTGCTTGCCAATCGACGTGCGCGCACCTGCTCGCCGCAAATCGCGACGACCTCGGCATCGGGATGCGATTGGAGACCGGGAATGTGACAGACCTCAGCAAACGTGCCCGTGCCGATGACCGCGCAGCGCAACTTTCGAGAAGTCATAGTCTGCGGAGGCCCGCGTCGCACGAGCGGACAGAACTCCATTCCGCAAAGGCGTCATCGTTGCTGTCGAACGTGGAAGTGCTCTCGGAATACGACGTCACGATAGATGTAGTCTTCGGAGGACGTGATCATCGTGGCATCAGGATTCCACGTCCAGCGCCGCCGGTGCGATCCACGCAAAATCATGCGGTCGCAGCCACGAGTTCGAAGCGGACGCCACCCCTCAACGGAACTGATAGACGAGATGGTATGGCGACGCGGATTCAGTGGTTAGCAAAAGAAAAGGCCCGAACACGTCGAGCCTTTGCTTTCAAATGGAGCGGGAAACGAGACTCGAACTCGCGACCCTAACCTTGGCAAGGTTATGCTCTACCAACTGAGCTATTCCCGCGCGAGGCACGCATCTTACCCGGCAGCATCACAACCTCGCAAGATTCGAGGCTGGAAATGGCGTCCCCTAGGGGAGTCGAACCCCTGTCGCCGGGATGAAAACCCGGTGTCCTAGGCCTCTAGACGAAGGGGACGTAGACGAAGCCGCGCATTCTATGAACCACCCCCAGTGGCGTCAAGCCGAGTTACGACTTCGCGGATTGTTCGATCAACAGCCGGCCGACCCAGTCGCGGGCAAAGTATTGCGCGCTGCGGCCGTTGCGCGCGGCACGCGCCAACGCCCACTGCAACGCCTCGCGGCGGGCCGATTCCGTTAGCGTCGCGTTGATGCCGTGGCGTGCGCCGATGCGCTTGAGCCAGTGTTCCACCACGTCGAGATAGGCGTCCTGCTTGAATGGCTGGAACGACAACCACAGTCCGAACCGATCCGACAGCGATACCTTCTCCTCCACCGCCTCGCTCTCGTGCAGTTCGCCGCCCTCGTGGCTGGCAGCCAGGTTGTCCGCCATGTGTTCGGGGATCAGATGACGGCGATTCGACGTGGCGTAGATGAGGACGTTGTCCGAGGACCGGAACACCGATCCTTCGAGCACGCTCTTGAGTTCCTTATAGGAAGCATCGTCCGCGGCAAACGACAGGTCGTCGCATACGAGAATGAAGCGGTATGGCGCGTTGCGCACCAGCGCGACGATCCGCGGTAGCGAACCGAGCGAGCGCTTGTCCATCTCGATCAGCCGCAACCCCTGCGATTCGTAGCGGTTCAGCAGTCCGTGAATCAGCGACGATTTGCCCGTTCCGCGCGCACCCCAGAGCAACACGTTGTTCGCCGGGAAGCCGCGCACGAACTGCGCGGTGTTCGCCTCGATGCGCTGCTTCTGGCGGTCGATGTACATCAGATCGTCGAGGTCGATCGGATCGAGATCGGTGTGCGCCCGCAACTCGCCACCCAATGCGGTGAGGTGCCACACCGCCGCCTTGGTGGTTGCCCAATCCGGCGAGCCGATCTGCGGAAGCACGGCATCCAGTCGGGCGAGAACGCGTCCGGCCAGGCCGATCAACTCGTCGAGGGACTGCGTCATCACCGATCACGCTCGTTGGGAACAGGCCGCATTGTACTCATCCGAACGCGCGCTTCGTGATGAGCGCGCGGGCATTTTCAGGCTAGAATTCGGGCCTGTTTCACCGAGTATTTCCATGGGCGATCCGGTCGGCAAAGAGCGCCGCAAGAGCACGGGTGACCGTCGCAAAGGTGGGGAAGACCGACGCAACGCCGAGCGCGTTGCCGACGACATGGTGCCTCGCCGCGATCCTGAGCGCGCGGGCCGACGAAAGACCGACCCGCCTTCACTCCCGGAAGATCACTGACGCTTGCGAAGGGGCACCACGTTGCTGCGCTGGCGTACATAGATTCGACGCTCCCGGCCGGGACCGTCGATGCCGATCGAGCCGTTCTCGAACAGACGCAGATCGTAGGTCCGCGTCCCGCTGTCCGACGCCAGTTCGATGGCGTTTCCCAACAGCCGCCAACTGCCGCGTTCAGTCGCGCGTCCCGACCGCTCGATGTAACGGCCCGAACTCGCTTCGCCGGCGAACTCGAGTACCCACGGGCCGTTCGGTGCATCGCACTGCCAAACGCCCGGCAGAGCGAGCTTCGAGAGCCATCGCTCACGCGCCGCGCGCGTGCGTTTGACCCACATGAAGGCCGCACTGACGATGATCGCTAGCAGCAGGATTGAAGCCATGGATCGCATGCTGCCGCCGCGTTCGCGAGGGTGCAAGGGCCACTCACAATTCGTTGACTAGATGGTTTCGCGCTCGATGCCCGAGATGGACGCATCGACCGTTTCGATGATGCGCTGTTCGATGTCCGCCAGGGTCTGGTCGATCAGCCGCGAGGTCAGCGCCGCCGCCACGAACGTCCATTCCGCCCGGTCGTGCATGTCCTGGAAGTTGCTTTCGCATACGGCCACGTTCACCTGGCGGCCATACCGTTCGCGCAGGCCGCCGAGGCGCTGGCGCTTTTCCTTCAACGAGCGGCATCCCGGCAAGACAAACGAAACCCGCAACACGCCGATCTGCATGCGCCGCAATCCTGATTCGCAATGGATCTCAGTCGGTCTCGAGAAACTCGGAACGCGTCATCGAATAGAAGACGGTGTCGAGGCCGTGAAATTCGCGACGGCATTCGAACGTCATACCGAGCTTCTGCAGCACTCGCACGGACTGCTGGTTCGGCGTGTCGGTGGCTGCGATCACCCGGTCGAAGTCGCAGGATTCGAAACCGAACCGCAGTACTTCGCGCGCCGCCTCTGCCACGAGGCCTTCGCCCCAATACGTCGGATGAATGCCGTACAGCAGTTCCACCTGGCCTTCGACGTCTTCGGCGCGTCGATGGCCGCAGAAGCCGATCAACTCGTCAGTTTGATCCTGCATTTCGAGCGCGAAGAATCCGAAGCCGTCCGATTCGAACGTGGCGAGACTCTGCGCCACGATCTGCTCTACCGTTTCGCGGGGGATGATGCGGTCCTCCCACAGATACCGACGCACATCGCGATCGGTCCACAACGCGTGCAACGCGTCGACATCGTCGGACGAGATGGGTCGTAACCGCATGCGGCCGGTGTTCAACACGGCGCTGGTCCTTTGCTTGGTCTTTTCCACGTCGCCCTCCGGCCAGGCGCTTCGGCCCGACCGCCTTCCGGCTTCGAGTTTGCCATAGCCCGATACATAAGCGAACATCCGCCCTACCCCCGACGAGATACTTAAGATGCGCTTCAGCTTCTGGCCCAACCCTTCGCAATCGTTCGACGACGTGATTGCGCTTTCGCGCCACGTGGAGAAAACCGGCTGGGACGGCGTCTGGTATGCCGACCACTTCATGCCGAACGCACCTGACACCAGCACGCCGTGGCCCGAAGCCTGGATGACGTTGTCCGCGATCGGGGCGCAAGTGCCGCGCATTCGGATCGGCACGCTGGTCGCGGGCAATACGTACCGGCACCCGGCTGTGCTCGCGAAGATGGCGGCCACGCTCGATCACATCACCGGCGGACGCGTGGTGCTCGGGCTCGGTGCCGGTTGGCAGGAAAACGAACACAAGCAGTACGGCATTCCGTTCTACACCACCGCGGAGCGGCTCGGCCGGCTCGACGAAGCGTGTCAGGTGATCAAGCGCCTTTACTCGGAACAGAAATCGAATTTCTCGGGGAAGTACTACCAGCTCGACGACGCGTCGCTCGAGCCCAAACCGGTACAGGAAACGTTGCCGTTGCTGGTGGGCGGCGGCGGCGAGAAGGTGACGCTGCGGATCACCGCGCAATACGCCGACGAATGGAACGTGTGGGGCACCGTCGACACGCTGAAATCGAAGATGGCGATCCTCGACGGGCATTGCAGGAAGGTCGGCCGCGATCCGAAGTCGATTCAGCGCAGCGCGGTGGCGCTGCTGTTCATGAGCGACGACGCGGCCTATGTGAAGAAAATGCGCGAGTCGAAAATTCCCCAGGCCACGATCATCGGTTCGGTGGCCGAGGTGCGCGACATCGTCGCGCAGTACAAAGCGATCGGCGTAGACGAGCTGATCGTTCCGGATTTCACGCTCGGACCCACCCCGCAAAAGATCGCGACGCTCGACCGCTTCATCAAAGAAGTCGCGCAACGATGAGCAAGGCTCCGGCACCGGCCGTTCCAGCGGCCACCATCCTGCTGCTGCGCGGCGATCACTCGGTACTCGAGGTGTTCATGGTGGTGCGGCACCACCAGATCGACTTCGCGTCCGGTGCCTTGGTGTTTCCCGGCGGCAAGGTCGATCCGCAGGACGACGATCCGGCACTGGCCGACTACTGCGACGGCGCATCGGCCGATCGGGCGATGCGCGCGATCCAGATCGCCGCCATTCGTGAGGCCTACGAGGAATGTGGCGTGTTGCTGGCGCGTGCCGCCGGCGAATCGCGACTCATCGCAGGCGCCCGGCTGGCCGACCTCGAACCGTTCCGCGCGCAGATCAACAACGGCCAGGTCGGCTTCAAGGAATTCCTCAAGCAACAGAACCTGCGCCTCGCATGCGATCAGCTGGTGCGGTTCGCCCACTGGATCACGCCGGAAATGATGCCGAAGCGTTTCGATACGCACTTCTTCATCGCCGACGCGCCGTCCGATCAGGTGGCACTGCACGATGGTCACGAGTCGGTCGATTCGGTGTGGATCAGTCCCGCCGACGCACTCACCGGCGCCGCTTCAGGCAAATACACGGTGATCTTTCCGACGCTGCGCCAGGTGGAAAAGCTCGGCCACGACCAGTCTCCGGCCGCCGCAGTGGCGCGGGCGCGACGCAGCCCGATCGTTACCGTGACGCCGTGGACCGAACGGCGGACTGACGGCCAGTACCTGTGCATTCCGGTAGAGGCCGGTTACGACGTATCCGAGGAAAAGATGCCGGAACGACCGGCACGGTAGATCAGTGCGGCAGATCGCCGAGGCTGTACAGCAACCCGCCGCTCGTGATCAGCATCGATTCGTAGAACTCGCGGATGTCCGCGCGCCGTGCCGGATCGTGCCCGGGTGGAACGCTGTCCTGCGAATCGAGCCGGGCGAGTTCGCGCATCAGATGGTTACGCAGCGAGCGCGCGTGATAAATCTCCAGCAGATCGACCATTCCGTGCCGGTCCCGTGACATCGCCATGCGCATCCCCTGCAGTTCCAATTCACCATAGACGCTGGCCGCACGCGCAGCCACGGACTGAACCCGGTTGCGCCCGTCCGGCATTCAAATTAGGGTTCCACGTCACACAAATCGCAGAGCACAGCATGGCCAGCCAACCGAAAGACGCAGCAAAGCAGGACGTCATCTATCAAGTTGCCGATCACGTCGCGACCCTGACGATCAACCGTCCCGAAGTACAGAACACGATCTCCGGTCCCATGCTCGATGCGTTGACGCAACACCTGCTCGCTGCGAACGAAGATCGCGACGTGCGCGCCATCGTCATCACCGGCAGCGGGCGCTTCTTCTGCGCCGGCCTCGACCTGCGCGGCGGCGACATCGGCGGCGGCCTGTCGAGCAACGCCGGGCCGGCCAACCTCGATCTGCGCAATACGCCGCCGACCGTGCTGCACGCCGTGGACAAACCGACGATCTGCGCCTTGAACGGGTCGGCCGCCGGCTACGGTATGGACCTCGCACTCGGCTGCGACATCCGCATCATGGCCGACACTGCCAAGCTCGCTGCCGCCTTCACGGCGCGCGGCGTGCTGCCGGAATCGGGCGGCACGTGGATACTGCCGCGCCTGCTCGGCTGGTCGAAAGCCGCCGAACTGATCTTCACGGGACGCACCTTGACCGCAGCAGAGAGCCTCGAAATGGGTCTCGTCTCGCGTGTCGTTCCCGCGGCCGAAATCGCCGTCGCCGCGGCACAACTCGCGGCCGAAATCGCGCGCAACGCCCCGCTCGCCGTCCAGGCGTCGAAGCGCATGATGCGGATGGGCATGAACGAAACGTTCAACGACCACGTGCACCACGTGTTCCTGCAGTTGCTGCCGCTGTTCCGTTCGGCCGACTTCAAAGAAGGCATGGCGTCGTTCCTCGAAAAACGCCCGCCGAACTTCACCGGCAAGTAACCATGTCGGTCCAGTGGCAAGCGCGGCTCGATGCGCTCGCCCGGGAGTTCGAAGTACCCGGCGCCAGCCTCGCCATTTGGCACAAGGGCCGCCTGACGACGTGCGCGACCGGCGTGATCAACATGAGCACGGCGGTTGCGGCCACCCCGGCCGCGATCTTTCAGATCGGTTCCATCACCAAACTGCTGACTGCAACGCTGGTGATGCAACTCGTCGAAGAAGGTCGGCTGCGCCTCGACGACCCTGTTAGGCGTCATCTGCCCGACTTCTCGCTGCAGTCGGTCGATGCGGCACGCGTCATCACCGTCCGACAGCTGCTGACGCACACCAGCGGCATCGACGGCGACTTCTTCGAGAACACCGGGCTCGGCGAAGACAAAGTCGCGCGCTACGTGGACGCGTGCCGCGTGCTGCCGACGCTGCATCCGCCCGGCGAGTTGTTCTCGTACTGCAACGTCGGTTTCAACCTGCTCGGGCGCATCGTCGAACTGCAACGCGGGACCACGTGGGAAACCGCCCTCGGCAGAGGCGTCTGCAGTCGCCTCGGCGACAATTCGTTCGTTCGCTATCCGCACGACACGCCGAAGTACCGCACCGCCATCGGGCATGTGCGTGCGAAGCCGACCGATCCCCTCTCCATGACGCCCAATCCCTACCTGGCGCTGTCGAGCGCACCGGCGGGTTCGGTGGTGTATGCGAGCGCTACCGATCTGATCCTGTTCGCGCGAACCTTGCTGGACAACGGTCTGTCGCCGACCGGCGAGCAGGTACTTTCGCGCGCCACCATCGAACAGATGCTGACGCCGCAGATGCGGTTGCCATCGGGCAGCCTGGCCGATGCGTTCGGTCTCGCCTTCATGCTGTTCGACTGGGACGGCGTACGCGTGGTCGGCCACGACGGCGCAACCACCGGCCAGAACGCATATCTGCGTCTGGTTCCCGGTAAAGGCACTGCGGTGGCGCTGCTCACCAACGGCGGTTTTCCGGCAGAGTTGTTCCACGCGCTGTTCGGCGAGATCTTCGGCGAACTGCTGGGCATTCATCCAACGCCGCGCCTGAGCGGGTCGCTTCGGCCCGTTACGTCGCTCGATCGGTACTGCGGTGTGTTCGAAAAACTGTCTCAGCGCATCACGGTACGCGCCGACCGCGATCAGCTGTTCGCTACGATCGAAGGAAACCGCTATCCGGCGCCGCCGCAAACGTATCGACTGCGGCCGGCAACGCAAGACACGTTCGTCGGAACGTTGTCGGGGTCACCGACACCCGCGATGTTTCACTACCTGACGACCGCCGCGGGCGCGCAGTTGCTGATGACTGGCGGCCGCGTGCATCCGCGCCGCGCCGGAGCCGAATCGCCAACGACCCCGTAAAGGCTCAGCCGAAACCGATTTCGGTGACGTCGCTGGGAATCAGCGGATAGCGGATGCCGGCCCATTTCTGCACCACGCGCACCACCTGGCAAGAGTAGCCGTACTCGTTGTCGTACCACGCGTACACGACCATGCGGTTGTCTTTCACGATGGTCGCCAGTCCGTCGACGATGCAGGCGTGACGGTTACCGATGAAGTCGGACGATACGACTTCGGGCGAGTTGATGAAGTCGATCTGCCGCTGCAGCGGCGAATAGAGCGATGCGTCGCGCAGATAGCCGTTCACTTCTTCCAGCGTGGTATTGCGCGAGACGGTCAGATTCAGAATGGCCAGCGAAACGTCGGGCGTCGGCACGCGAATCGCGTTACCGGTGAGCTTTCCCTCCAGCGACGGCAGCAGGTCGGTGATCGCGGACGATGCGCCGGTTTCGGTGATCACGAGGTTCAACGCCGCGCTGCGACCGCGCCGGCTCTTCTCGTGGTAGTTGTCGGTGAGGTTCTGGTCCGGCGTGTAGGCGTGCACAGTTTCGATGTGCCCGCTCTGGATTTCGAACTCGTCGTCGATCGCTTTGAGAATCGGCACGATCGCGTTGGTGGTGCACGAAGCAGCCGCCAGAATCTTGTCGTCTTTCGACAGTCCGTTGGAATTGATTCCGGCAACGATGTTCTTGATGCCGCCCTTACCAGGCGCCGTAACCATCACGCGCGCCGCGCCCTTCGACTTCAGGTGCTCGCTGAGACCCTTCTCGTCGCGCCACGCGCCGGTGTTGTCGATGACGATCGCATCGCTTATGCCGTAGCTCTCGTAATCGACTTCCGCGGGACTGTTCGCATAGATCATGCGAATGACGTTGCCGTTCGCGATGATGCAGTTGTTGTCGTGGTCCACGCGGATGGTGCCTTTGAACGATCCGTGCACCGAATCGCGACGCAACAGGCTCGCCCGCTTCACCAGATCTTCCTTCGTCGCCTTGCGCACCACGATCGCGCGCAAGCGCAGTTGCTGGCCGCCGCCGGTTTTCTCGATCAATAGACGCGCGAGCAAGCGGCCGATGCGGCCGAAGCCGTAGAGCACTACGTCCTGCGGTTTCGCGAGCGGCGGCACGTGCCGGCCGATCACTTCCGCGCACTGCTGTTTGACGAAGTCCATCGCCGTGGTGCCGTTGCCGGCGCTCTCCTCCATGTACTTCAGCGCCAGCTTGCCCACGTCGATGTGGCACGGTCCGAGGTCGAGCTCTCCCAGCGCCTTCATGATCGGATAGCTCTCGAACTCCGACAGCTCGTTGTTGGCGATCTGCCGAACATAGCGATGCGTCTTCATGATGTTGGTGACGCTTTCGCTGTACAACGCGCGCCCGAAGCAATACGTCACGACGTTCTTGCGATAGAGATTGCCGATGATCGGAACCATCTCTTCGGCGAGCGCTTCACGCTCTTTCCAGTCCGGGAAATAATCGTCAAGGCTAGGTAGTGCCACGTCCGATCCTCGTCGCGTTGGGCCTTAAGCGGGCGGGTATTATCGAAATTGAACCTGAGAGCTGCAACAAAGGTACCGCACCGGCCGAGCCGGTGCGTGAAGAGTTGTAGTGCGTTGGTGACTCTGCGCCGAAGCGCCGCTGAAATTCGCTATCGGAAGCTCGCGTTGATCGGCTTCAGTGCCGCGTTGCCGGGGCACAGATCCGCCTCGCCCAACTCGTTCAGCGGCGTATCCACCGTTTCGAGAATGGCGTGGCAGTCCGATGCGTTCGCATCGAGGTACAACAAACCGGTAACGACTTCGCCTTCGTCCTGCTTGCGCTGCACGTAGGAGAGCGCCCCAACACGGTCGTGCGGGTCGTAGTCGTCCGCCAGTTTGCGCAGACGCAGGGTCGACCCATCTGGCATCGCGACGTCTTCGCGCGTGCCGGGTGCGTAATCGGCGACGATCTCCTCGTGCGCCGGCACGAAATCGGCGGCAATCACGTCGCCGCGATGATCGCGCACGTAGTCGTAACTCTTGGTCGAGCCTTTGTGATTGTTGAACGCCACGCACGGCGAGATCACGTCGATGAACGCGAACCCTTTGTGCAGCAGCGCCGCCTTGATCAGCGGCACCAGCTGACCTTTGTCGCCGGAGAAGCTGCGGCCGACGAACGTCGCGCCGAGCTGCAATGCGATGCTGACCAGATCGATCGGCTCGTAAAGATTCGGCGCGCCCTTCTTGCTGGTCGAGCCCTTGTCGTTCGTCGCCGAGAACTGCCCCTTCGTAAGGCCGTAGGTGCCATTGTTGTCGACGATGTAGCACATGTTGATGCGGCGGCGGACGATGTGCGCGAACTGACCCATCCCGATCGACGCGGTGTCGCCGTCGCCGGAGATGCCGATGCAATACAGATCTTTATTAGCCAGGTTGGCGCCGGTAGCAACGGACGGCATCCGGCCGTGCACCGAGTTGAAGCCGTGCGACTTGCCGAGGAAATACGTCGGCGTTTTCGACGAGCAGCCGATACCGGAGATCTTCGTGAACCGATGCGGCGGAATCGACAGCTCCGCGCACGCCTGCACGATGGCGGCGCTGACGGAATCGTGGCCGCAGCCGGCACACAGCGTCGACACCGAGCCTTCGTAGTCGCGGCGCGTCAACCCGAGGTCGTTGACCTTCAGTTGCGGGTGATGGACGCGCGGCTTGGTGACGAATGTCATCGCTTCACCTCTGAAATTCTGGCGAGCTTGTTGGTCGCGAAATACCGGGCGATTTCGCCGCGAATGAACTCTGCGGCAATGGACAACCCGCCGTAGTAGCACACGGGCACCACCTTCGCCGGATCGATGCTGCCTTCGTTGACCAGGATCATGCGCATCTGCGCGTCGCGATTCTGTTCGACGATGAATACGAGCTCGTGGTTGTCGATGAACTCGAGCACCGAATCGGTGAACGGCACGGCGCGGATGCGCAGCGTGTCGAGGTGGATGCCGTCGGTCGCGAGCAGGTCAAGCGATTCCTGCATCGGCATCTGCGTCGTGCCGTAGTACAGCACGCCGTACGCGCGACGCGGCGAGCTCTCGTGAACGTCTGGTTTCGGCACCAGCGTCTTCGCGGTGTTCCACTTGAGCAGCAACCGATCCATGTTCTCGGTGTAGATGTCGGGATCTTCGGTATAGCGCGCGTACTCGTCGCGCGACGTTCCGCGCGTGAAGAAGCTTCCCTTCGACGGGTGCGCGCCGGGATAGGTGCGGTAGCCGATGCCGTCGCCATCCACGTCGACATACCGGCCGAATTTCTCGATGCGGTCGAGATCGTCGGCGTGGTAGACCTTGCCACGGTCGTACTTGCGCGCGTCGTCCCACACCAGCGGATCGGACATCACCTCGTTCATGCCGAGTTCGAGGTCGGACATGATGATGACCGGCGTCTGCAACCGGTCGGCGATGTCGAGCGCGTCGGCGGAGAAATCGAAACACTCCTTCGGCGACGACGGAATCAGCACCACGTGTTTCGTGTCGCCGTGCGACGCATACACCGCCGACATCAGGTCGGCCTGTTGCGTACGCGTCGGCATGCCGGTCGACGGACCGGCGCGCTGCACGTCGATGAGCACGGCCGGAATTTCGGCGAAATACGCGAGACCGAGGAATTCGCCCATCAGCGAGAGGCCCGGACCGCTCGTGGCGGTGAACGCGCGCGCGCCGTTCCACGCTGCGCCGATCACCATACCGATGGCGGCGAGTTCGTCTTCCGCCTGCATGATCGCGAACTTCTTCTTGCCGGTTTCCTTCTCGGTGCGGAAACGATTCGCATAACGTTCGAACGACTCCGCCACAGATGTGGACGGCGTGATCGGGTACCAGGCGCACACGGTCGCGCCGCCGTACACGGCACCCAACGCAGACGCAGTGTTGCCCTCGATCATGATCCGTTCGCCAACGGCGTTACTACGGCGCAACTGAACCGGCAGCGGATTGTCGAGGTATTCGAGCGCGTAATTGCGCCCGATCTCGAGCGCGTGCACGTTCGGTTTGATCAGCGCGTCTTTGCCCTTGTACTGCTCCGATACCATGCCGGTGAGAACGTCGAAGTCGATGTTGATCAGCGCCGACAGTGCACCGACGTAGACGATGTTCTTGAACAGCTGGCGCTGCTTGGGATCCTGGAATTCGGACAGCAGCAGCGTCGAGATCGGCACACCGATGTCGACCACGTCGGCGCGCGCGAGTTCGCGCGGGCGCGGCCGAGAGCTGTCGTACAGGAGAAATCCTCCCGACACGAGACTGGCGACGTCTTCCGCGTACGTCTCGGCGTTCATCGCCACCATGATGTCTACGCCGTCGCGGCGGCCCAGATAGCCCGCTTCGCTGACGCGCACTTCGAACCACGTCGGCAGTCCCTGGATGTTCGATGGAAAAATGTTGCGCGTGCCAACGGGAACACCCATCCGGAACACCGCCTTCGCGAACATGCCGTTCGCGCTCGCGGAGCCCGAACCATTGACGTTCGCAAACTTGATGACGAAATCGTTGTAACGCGTCATGAGGCGTATGACCCCAGCTGCGGCAGGTGGAGAACGGACTTCTGCATGTCCCATGCATTCGTGGGGCAGCGCTCGGCGCACAAACCGCAGTGCAAGCAAAGATCTTCGTCCTTCACCATCACGCGGCCGGTTCTGAGTTCGGCGGAAACGTATAGATCCTGCTCTTTGTTCAGCGCGGGTGCGGTGAGATTCAGACGCAGATCGGATTCGTCTTCGTTCGGTGTGAACGTGATGCAGTCCATCGGACAGATGTCGACGCACGCGTCGCACTCGATGCAGAGGTTGTCGGTGAACACCGTCTGCACGTCGCAGTTCAGGCAGCGTTGCGTTTCCTGCGCGGCGAGCTTGCGATCGAAGCCGAGTTCGACTTCCATCTTGATGTTCTTCAGCGATTTGCGCGGATCGACGTGCGGCACGAGGTGGCGCTTCGACGCGTCGTGCTCGCTGTCGTAGCTCCACTCGTGCATGCCCATCTTCTGGCTGACGAGGTTGACACCTTCCGGCGGACGATCTTTCTTCAGATCCAGCCCCTGACAGAACAGGTGAATCGATATCGCCGCTTTGTGCGCGTGTGCGGATGCCCAGATGATGTTCTCGGGGCCGAACGCCGCGTCGCCGCCAAAGAACACTTTCGGAAGCGTCGACTGCAGCGTATCGCGGTCGAGCACCGGACACTCCCAGCGATCGAACTCGATGCCGATGTCGCGCTCGATCCACGGACAGTGATTTTCCTGACCGATCGCCATCAACACGTGATCGGCTTCCATGAAGATGTCCGGCTCACCGGTGGGCACGGTTTTCTGTTTACCCGACTCGTCGGTGATCTGTTTGACGCGCTGGAAAATCACGCCTTTCAGCTTGCCGTTCTCGTGCACGAACTCGACCGGCGGGCGATTGTTGACGATCGGAATGCCTTCCGACATCGCGTCTTCCTTTTCCCACTCCGACGCCTTCATCACGTCAAAGCCGGAACGCACCACTACCGTCACCTGATCGGCCCCGAGCCGGCGCGCGGTGCGGCAACAGTCCATGGCGGTGTTGCCGCCGCCCATCACGATGACTTTGCCCTTGATCGACGTGGTGTGGCCGAACGCGACGCTGCCGAGCCACTCGATGCCGATCGATATGTGAGCGGCGCTTTCTTTGCGCCCTTTCAGATCCGGCAGATCGCGTCCGCGCGGCGCGCCGGTACCGACGAAGTACGCGTCGTAACCTTCGTCGAGAATCGCTTTCATGCTGCTGACGTCATAGCCGAAGTGGCACTCGACGCCCATGTTGAGAATCAGATCGACTTCTTCCTCGAGCACTTCCATCGGCAGACGGAACGCCGGGATCTGCGTGCGCATCATGCCGCCGCCGCCCGGATCCTTCTCGAACATGTGCACTTCGTAACCGAGCGGCAGCAGATCGCGCGCGACGGCGAGCGAAGCGGGACCAGCGCCGAGCAACGCAATGCGCTTGCCGTTCTTCTTCTTCGGCACGCGCGGCATGTACGCCGTTATGTCACCTTTGTTGTCCGCGGCGACGCGCTTCAGTCGGCAGATCGCCACCGGCTTCTCTTCGGTGCGCACGCGTCGACAGGCAGGCTCGCACGGCCGGTCGCACGTGCGCCCGAGGATTCCGGGGAACACGTTGGAATCCCAGTTGAGCATGTACGCTTCGGTGTACTTCTCCTGAGCAATCAGGCGGATGTACTCCGGCACCGGCGTGTGCGCCGGACATGCCCATTGGCAATCGACCACTTTATGGAAGTAGGAGGGCTCGAAAATATTGGTGGGTTTCATAACGCCCTATAAAGGATGCACTGCCTCGAATCGGGGCGACGCACTCTAACGCGTCTGAATTAATGGATCTACAGGCGACGCGACTCAAACCCTCAAAACGCCCGCGCGCAATGGGCCATGAAGTAGAATACCGCGCCCTTCAGAGCGCGAGCGCCGCATGGCAAATCCCGAAGCACCTCCGTTGCCCGAGCGATCCGGCGATCGCATCGGTTGGAGCGGCCTGGTCGACGGGGCGGCCAGTCTCGCCATCGCGAGAGCGGCGCAGCATCACGACGGTCTCATGCTGGCCGTGGCAGCCAATCCGGCAGCGGCGTATCGGTTGTGTCGCGAGCTCGAGTTCTTCTCGAGCAGCACGCTCGACGTGGTCACGTTGCCCGACTGGGAGACGCTCGCCTACGACGCCTTCTCCCCGCACCAGGACATCGTGTCGGACCGGCTGCGCACGCTGCACCGGTTGCCGACGCTCCGCCGCGGCGTGCTGGTGGTGCCGATCCGCACGCTGCTGCAGCGGCTACCGCCGCCGTCGTTCCTCGCCGCGCACAGTCTGGTGCTGTCGGTCGGTGCCCGGTTCGACGCGCACGGCTATCGCCGTCACCTCGAACAGGCGGGCTATCGGTACGTAGAGACGGTGTCTGAACGCGGCGAATTCGCGGTACGCGGCTCGCTGGTGGATGTGTATCCGATGGGATCGCCCTGCCCCTACCGGATCGACCTGTTCGACGACGAGGTGGCGAGCCTGCGCACCTTCGACCCCGACAGCCAGCGCACCGTCGAGCAGATCGATTCGGTCGAGATTCTGCCGGCGAAGGAGTTTCCGCTGACGCCCGATGCGATCGCGCGGTTCCGCAATCGCTGGCACGAACTGTTCGACGTGGACGTGCGTCGCTGTCCGATCTATCAGGACGTCAGTCAGGGTATGGCTCCATCCGGCATCGAGTACTACCTGCCGATGTTCCATGACTCACTTGCGACGGTGTTCGACTATCTGCCGGCGAATTGCGTAGCAGTCGTGCCGAACGCGCTCGATGGCGCGATTACTTCGTTCCAGCTCGATCTGCGCACGCGCTACGAGAGCCTGCGCCACGACATCGAACGGCCGATTCTTCCGCCCGACGCGATCTATCTGCGCACCGACGAACTGTTTCACTCGCTCGGCGCGCTGCGTCAGGTCGTGCTCGACGGGAAACACCACAGCGTCGAGTTCACCACGCGCGAATTGCCCGACGTGTCGGTCAATCATCGCGCGCATCACCCTGGCGACCGGCTCGCGGCATTCGTGAAAGCGTCGCCTGTGCCAGTGCTGTTCTGTGCCGAGTCGGCCGGTCGTCGCGAAGTGTTCGGAGAATTTCTCGGCCGCGCAGGCGTGCATCCCGCCGACGTGACCGACTTCGCGGCGTTCCGCGGCGGCCGCGTTCCGTTGGGGCTCGCGATTGCGCCAATCGAGTGCGCGGCATACACGGATGAATTCGCGCTCATCACCGAGACGCAGGTGTTCGGTGCGCGCGCCGACGTCGAAGTACGTCGCGACGCGCGTTCGGTGGATCCGGACCAGATCATCCGCAACCTCACCGAACTGCACATCGGCGCAGCGGTCGTGCATATCGAACATGGCGTGGGTCGCTATCTCGGCTTGCGCACGCTCGAGATCGACGGCGCGGTCTCCGAATTCCTCACGATCGAATACGCCGACGAAGCGAAACTCTACGTTCCGGTCACCGCGCTGCATCTGATCTCCCGTTACGGCGGTGCCGACGAGGCGCACGCGCCGCTGCACCGCCTCGGATCGGATCAATGGGACAAGGCCAAGCGACGCGCAGCCGAAAAGATCCACGACGTGGCCGCGGAGTTGCTGAACATCTATGCGCACCGCGAGGCTCGAGTCGGCACCGCGCTCGCCAAGCCCGACGAGGAATATCAGCGTTTCGCCGACCAGTTTCCGTTCGACGTCACGTCAGACCAGCGTCGCGCCATCGAGGAAGTCATCTCCGATCTGACGAGTCCCAAGTCGATGGATCGACTGATCTGCGGCGATGTCGGATTCGGCAAGACAGAGGTGGCGATGCGCGCCGCGTTCATCGCCGTACATAACCGCAAGCAGGTGGCGATCCTGGTGCCGACCACGTTGCTCGCACAACAGCATCACGAGAGTTTCAGAGACCGGTTCGCGGATTGGCCCGTGGCGATCGAAGCGGTTTCGCGGTTGCGTACCGAGAGCGAAGTCGAAGCAGTGCGCCAACGGCTACGCGCAGGCGCGATCGACATCGTCATCGGCACGCACAAACTGCTCAACACTGCCTTCTCGTTCAAAGAGCTCGGCCTCGTCATCATCGACGAAGAGCACCGCTTCGGCGTACGCCAGAAGGAACGGCTGCGCACATTGCGGGCCGAGGTCGACGTGCTCACGCTCACCGCTACGCCGATTCCGCGGACGCTGAATCTCGCGATGGGCGGAATCCGCGACCTGTCGATCATCGCGACGCCGCCGGCGCGACGTTTGTCTGTGAAAACCTTCGTCGTGCAGCGGCGCAAACACCTGATCCGGGAAGCGATCACGCGCGAACTTGCGCGCGGCGGCCAGGTTTTTTATCTGCACAACGAGGTTCGCACCATCGAGCAGACCGCTCTCGAGATCGGCGAACTGGTGCCGGAAGCGCGCATCGGGGTGGGCCACGGGCAGATGCCGAAGCGCCGGCTCGAAATGGTGATGGGCGACTTCTATCACCGACGCAGCAACGTGCTGGTGTGCACCACCATCATCGAAACCGGCATCGACATTCCGAACGCCAACACCATGATCATGGAACGCGCCGACAAGTTCGGGCTGGCGCAGCTGCATCAACTGCGCGGCCGCGTCGGCCGCTCACACCGTCAGGCGTATGCATACCTGCTGATTCCGCACCCCAAAGCGCTGACCGAAGACGCGCGCAAACGCCTCGAAGCGATCGAGGCGGCCGGCGAACTGGGCGTGGGTTTCACGCTCGCCACTCACGATCTGGAGATTCGCGGCGCAGGCGAACTGTTGGGCGAGGAGCAGTCGGGGCAGATCGAGTCGATCGGCTTCTCGCTATACATGGACATGCTCGACCGCGCCGTGCGCGCAATCCGCGCGGGCAAAACGCCGGACCTCGACGCCGACCTCACGCCGCACCAAGAGGTCAATCTGCGCGTGCCGGCGCTGATTCCCGAGGACTACCTGCCCGACGTCCATTCACGTCTCATCCTGTACAAGCGCATCAGCAGCGCGGAGAACCGCGACGCGCTCGACGAGTTGCGCGCCGAGATCATCGACCGCTTCGGCGCGTTGCCGGTCGCAACGAAGACGCTGTTTCGAATCACCGAACTGCGCTTGACCGCAGCGGCGCTCGGTATCGCGCGAATCGACTTCGGTCCCTCGGGCGGCCGGATCGAATTCGCGGCCGATACGCGCGTCGATCCGTTCGCGCTGGTGCGTCTGGTGCAACGCGAACCCAACAGCTATCGGCTCGAAGACGGAACGCGCCTGCGCGTCACCGCGAAGCTCGAAGACATCGACGCGCGTTTCGAGCGCGTCACCAATCTGCTCGAGCGCCTCGAATCAACGGAGAAAACCCGGATGGCGGCATCGGCATGAGCTCGCTCCACAAGTTTGTATGCGCGATCGCGGTGATGCTGAGTGCGGGTGCGCAGGGCGCGGATGTTCCGATACTGCCGAACGACGCGTGGTATCGGGTCGAGGTGATCATCTTCGAACGGATCGCCGACGTAGATCCGGCGAGTACGCAGGAGGTCGTGATCTCGCGCGCGCCGCGGACGTATCCATTCGACGTGCTCGCATTCGACGACGAATCGAATCGCAGCGCGGCGTATCAGCTCGATGCCGAAACGCGCGCACAACCGGCGTTGCCATCGTTTGCGTCCTCGGCCGCTAACAGACCCGTTCAGGCGCAAGCGCCGGTGCAGTCGCCTTCCGCAACGCCGACCGCCGCCGAGCGTGCCGCCAAGCTCGTGGCCGACTATCAGTCGCAGCTGCAGGGCCGCAGCTACAAGTTCGAGCCATCGAGCACGTTCCTGCTGGCGTCGGAAGACGGTCGCCTGCAGCGCAGCAACGTCTATCGTGTAGTGTTCCATCGCGCGTGGATCCAGCCGGTGCCCGATCGCGATCAGCTGCGACCGATGCTGATTCAGATCCGTGAACGGCCTGACGCCGCGCCGCGCATCGAAGGATTTCTCGGGATTACCCGCGGCCGCTATCTGCACCTCGACACGCGGCTCTGGTATGCGGTCGACACGGCTTCGACGGCCGCGACCGATCCGGCAACCGCAGCAGGACCTGCCTACATGGAGTTGCGCGAACAGCGCCGGATGCGCAGCGGCGAGCTGCATTACCTCGATCACCCGAAGTTCGGCATTCTCGCTCGCGTCGATCCGATTCAACCGCCTGACGCATTGGTTGCGGAACTCGCGCGTCTTGGCGCGCCACAGCCGCCGCCCGCCGCGCCCGCCCAGTAACGCTACGAGAGTTCGATGAAGCGAGCGATCAGCCGCTCGACCCGGTGCATGCCCTTCTCGGCCACCTGAACGATCTCGGTTTCGCTGATCGGACCTTCGCCTCGCCCCGCGGCACGATTTACCGACAGACACACCGTCGCATACGGCAGCGCGAGTTCGCGCGCGAGCCCGGCTTCAGGCATGCCGGTCATGCCGACCACGTCGCAACCGTCGCGCGCCATGCGATCGATCTCCGCCGCGCTTTCGAGCCGCGGACCCTGCGTGCATCCGTACACGCCGGCGTTGAACACCGAGCAGTCCAGTTCGAGTTCGAGCGCCGTCGCGCGCAACCGGTCGCGCAATGCCGCATCGTACGGCGTGCTGAAGTCGACGTGCTGCAGCGGCAAGGTATCGGTATAGGTGTGCGCGCGTCCCCACGTGTAGTCGATGATCTGGTGCGGCAGCATCAGATCGCCCGGCGCCATGGCGTTTGCGATCGAACCGACCGCGTTCGTCGCCACCACCGCGGAGGCGCCGAGTTCGCGCAACAGCCATACGTTGGCGCGGTAGTTGATCAGGTGCGGTGCGATCCGGTGCGGCTGACCGTGGCGTGCGAGGAAGATCACCATTCTGCCGTCGATCTCGCCGATCTGCGGCACCGCGGATGCCGGACCGAACGGCGTGTCGACGCGATCCGCCGAACGCACTGCCGTAGCGAGCCTGTTGAGCCCGGTGCCGCCGATGATGCCGATGACTTCGCCGGTCATGACGCCGACCATCCTGCCGGCAGCGCGTAAACGCCGGCGAGGTTGCGCCAATGGCCGCGATAGTCCATGCCGTGTCCGAACAGAAACCGGTCGGGACACACGAGCGCAGCGTCGTCGACGCGCACCGGTCGCGGTCGGCCGATCTGCTTGTCGACCAGCACCGCGGTCACCACGTTTGCGGCGCCCGACTCGCGCAAGCGCGCATCGACTGCGGCCAGTGTGTGACCTTCGTCGAGCACGTCGTCTACGAGCAGCACGGTTCGCCCCGCTACATCCGCGGCCGGCGCGGCGCGCCATTCCAGCACGGCGCCCTGGGTCGCATCGCGATAGCGGGTTGCGTGAACGTAAGACACCTCGAGCGGGAAATGCAGCCGCAACAGCAACTCGGCCGTGAGGATCATGCCGCCGTTCATCACGCACATCACGATCGGGTGTGCGTCGTGCAGGCGAAGCGTCAGTCGCACCGCGAGTTGGTCGACCGCACGCTCCACCGCGACCTCGTCGAACAGACATTCCGCCGCGGCGCGCGCCGCGATGATGTCGGACGGGACGCTAGAGCGGAGCTTGGACATTACGATCAGTGCGGCATCGGTAAAGCAGCGAGGCAGCGATACTAAACCAGGTCACCAATGTTTCCGAATGGTTAACGGCCGAAGCTGAGAGTCCGTCTGAAATGAAGATTCGCTGGTCATCCGCGAAATCCGCTGTATATAATGCCAGGTCACTGTATATACACACAGGTAACGCATGCAGGACCTGACCGCTCGCCAATCGCAAGTGCTCGACCTGATCCGCCGCCACATCCTCGACACCGGCTATCCGCCCACCCGCGCCGACATCGCCACCGAACTCGGCTTCAAGTCGCCGAACGCGGCCGAAGAACACCTGAAGGCGCTTGCGCGCAAAGGCGCCATCGAGATGATTCCGGGCACGTCACGCGGCATCCGTCTGCCGGAGCCGGTCGGATTACCGATCGTCGGGCGGGTTGCCGCGGGCAGTCCGATTCTCGCGCAGGAGCACATCGACGACGTCTGCGATCTGCCGGGTAGCTTCTTCCGCCCGCGCGCCGATTACCTGCTGAAGGTTCACGGCGACAGCATGATCAACGCCGGCATTCTCGACGGCGACCTGCTCGCGGTTCACAAAGCCGACGACGCTCGCGACGGTGAGATCATCGTTGCGCGCATCGACGACGAAGTGACGGTGAAGCGTTTGCGCCGACCGCGCGGTCGCGGCCGGCTGACGTTGTTAGCAGAGAACGATGCCTACCCGCCGATCGAGGTCGATCTCGAGCGGCACACGTTTGCAATCGAGGGATTGAGCGTCGGCGTGATCCGGCGCCACTGAGGGTTCAGTGAACGATGTCGGGGGTCGCGGCCGACGGGTCATTGGCTTCGACGGCTTCCGACATCTGCGACGCGGCAGCTTCGATCATCAGCTTCGCCACCTGCATCGCATCGGCGCCGAGCATCGTACGAACCTCGCGCGAAAACTGAATCCGCAGTAACGGTTCGGCGCCGTGGTCCGGATCGCGCAGCACGATGTCGCCGTTAGACAACTGCACGATCTCGAGCATCGCAAAAGCATCCGACTGTTCGTCCATCGCCGCTCCGATGATCAGTTCGGCGCGCGCTTGCGCGGCGCACGTTTGCCCACGGGCTTCTTCGCGGCACGCGGCGCCCTCGCCGGCTTCGCCTCTTCGGTCGCGCCCGATTCCTGCACCCAGCGACCATTCTGATAGACCGCGCGCCAACCCGTCGGCTTGCCGTCCGACTCGCTCGCCACGAACTGCTCGCGCGTTTTGCGGCTGTACTTCACGATCGCCGGATTGCCGTGCGGATCGGTTTCCGGCGCGTCGAGCAGATAGTGGTGCTTCGGATCGATCTCGGCGCGGTGCGGCTTCAGCTCGGCGATCGTCGGCGCGCGCGTCTCTCGATGCTTCGGAAACTGACTCGCCGCGAGGAAAATCCCCGATGCGCCATCGCGCAGGATGTAGTGGTCGTCGACCTTGACGCAGCGCAATTCCGGCATCGGTACGGGATCGGACTTCGGCGGCGCGGCTTCGCCGTTGCGCAAGAGCTTCCGGGTGTTCTTGCAGTTCGTGTTCGTGCAGCCGAAGTACTTGCCGAAGCGGCCGGACTTGAGCTGCATCTCCGCGCCGCACTTGTCGCACTCGATCACGGGACCGTCGTAGCCCTTGATGCGGAACTCGCCCTGCTCCACGCGGAAGCCGGGGCAGTCCGGATTGTTGCCGCAGATGTGCAGCTTGCGATCCTCATCGACCAGGTAGCTGTCCATCGGCGTTCCGCAGACGGGGCATCGAACCTTTTTCCGCAGCAGCCGCGACTCGCCTTCCGCGTCGGCGTCGACGTCTACCGCTTCGTCGCCCGGAATCAGGTTCAACGTATGCGTGCAGCGTTCCTTCGGCGGCAACGCGTAACCAGAGCACCCGAGGAACACGCCGGTGCTGCCGGTGCGCACCTGCATCGGCCGGCCGCAGACGCTGCACGGGATGTCGGTGTTGGTCGGCACGTTCGGGCGCATGCCGCCTTTGTCGGCCTGTGCGCGATTCAGCTTCCCGGAAAAGTCGCCATAAAAGGTATCGAGAACTTCACGCCAGTCCGCTTCGCCATCGGCGATCTGGTCGAGTTGGCCCTCGAGTTGCGCCGTGAAGCCGAAGTCGAGCAGGTTGTCGAAGTTTTCGACCAACCGGTCGGTGACGAGCTCGCCGATTTTTTCGGCGTGAAACCGGCGCGCGGTGAGCGTCACGTAGCCGCGCTCCTGGATCGTCGAAATGATCGCCGCGTAAGTAGACGGTCTGCCGATGCCGCGCTTCTCGAGTTCGCGGACGAGGCTCGCCTCGCCGTAACGCGGCGGCGGCTTCGTGAAGTGCTGAATGGGTTCGATCGCCTCCACGGCGAGCGCCTCGCCGGCGACGAAATCCGGCAGCGTGCGGTCTTCGTCTTTGCGCGCCACGGCGGGCAGCACGCGCGTGAAGCCGTCGAAGCGCAGGATGCGGCCGCGGATGCGTGCCTCGAAGTCGCCGGCCTGCGCGATCACCGTGGTGCTCGTGTATTCGGCCGGCGGCATCTGGCATGCCACGAACTGGCGCCAGATCATTTCGTAGAGGCGGACCGCGTCGTCCTCCATTCCGGTCAACATCGATGGCGCAGTACCGACGTTCGACGGACGGATCGCTTCGTGTGCTTCCTGCGCCGCGGCTTTGCTCGCATACGCATTCGGTTGCTCGGGCAGATACTGCGCGCCGAACTCCTTACCAATGTATTCGCGCACCGACACGACCGCGTCGCTCGACAGGTTCGTCGAGTCGGTACGCATATAAGTGATGTAGCCGGCTTCGTAGAGTCGTTGGGCCATCGTCATCGTCTTCTTCACGCTGAACGACATGCGCGTGCTGGCGGCCTGTTGCAGCGTAGACGTGATGAACGGCGCATTGGGACGGGTCGTGGTCGGACGGTCTTCCCGCGACACCACGGTGAATGGTTTGCCGCGCAACCGCGACATCGCATCGTCCGATTGATCGGCGCTGGTCGGGCGATAGTTCTCGCCTCGATCCTTGAACACCTGGAAGCGATACGTTTCGTCGTCGTTGGGCCGCTTCAGATCGGCAAACGCTTCCCAGTATTCCTCCGGAATGAACGCGCGGATCTCGCGCTCGCGCTCGACGATCAGCCGCACCGCAACGGATTGAACGCGCCCGGCCGACAGACCTCGGGCAACTTTCGCCCACAACAGCGGCGACAGCTCGAAGCCGACCACGCGGTCGAGAAAGCGACGCGCCTGCTGCGCGCTGACGCGACTCGCATCGATGGAGGTCGGATTGGCGAATGCTTCCTGGATGGCTTTGCGCGTGATTTCGTTGAAAACGACGCGCCGATACCGGTCGGGGTCACCGCCGATCGTTTCCTTCAGATGCCACGCGATCGCCTCGCCTTCGCGATCGAGGTCGGTGGCGAGATAGATCTGGTCCGACTTCTCGGCGAGCTTGCGCAGCTCGTCGACCACCTTTTCTTTGCCGGGCAGGATCTCGTACGTGGCTCTCCAGTCGTGTTCCGGATCCACGCCCATTCGACGCACGAGCTGCGTGCGCGCCCGTTGCTTGCGGTAAGTCTCTTTCGCTTTCGCGGAAAGCTTGCGGGTTTTCGCGGCTTCCTTCGCGCGCGCTTTCGGATCACTCGCCTTGCCGCCCGTCGGCAAATCGCGGATGTGTCCGATGCTGGACTTTACGATGTAGTCCTTGCCGAGATACCGATTGATGGTCCGCGCCTTGGCCGGCGACTCGACGATGACCAACGAACGGGCCATGTGCCTCCTGCTGCGACGGGGGGTCCCGGCGCGAAAGGCGCCATGTATACGCGCTCTATTTCCGGACTGTCAACTTAACGGCGTGGAGACATGCGCACAGAGGGGTGATCCGCGTGATGCACTTCACTGACGCGTCGATGCATCGTCGGAGGTGTCGTCGGAGGCATCGATCGCGGCCGCAGCCGCGGTCGCCGCCGAATCCGCAAGCAGTTGAATTTCCGCGAGGTTCTGCAACACAGCGTGCAACCGATCGACACTCGCTTCGGCGTCTTCGGCAGTGGTTCGTTCACGCCACCAACAGGTCACTTCGCTCGCGTCCGTCGCGCACGCGAGCGCATCGGGCGGTAGCCCACGTAAGACTCCGCTGACTTCCTGCCAGTACACGGCGTCGCCCGCGGGGCGAGTCGCCCAGATCCAACCGTCGATCGGACCGTCGTTCGCGGCGGATTTGCGCAGGATCTTCCATTGCGGCGCGGCGCGCGCGAGTCGCCGCATCCCGAGCCGGTACGCCGCGCACATCACCTTGGGATCGAGCTTCACGCCACCTGCAGTGACCCGCGCTTGCGGCTCCGCGGCCAGATCGTCGAGTTGGGTGATCTCCACGTGAATGCCGTGGGTTCGCGCGCGCGAGCGCATTTTCGCGAGTCGTCGATCCGCCCGCGACGGCATCATCCATAGCAGCGGTCCGAATGCCGCGAACAGCGCGACGACGATGATGAGCCAGGTCAATGATGTACTCCGCTGAGTGATTCGATACGGCCCGGGGGCCAGTTGTTCGCCGCGACGATTGTGTTGTATGGTCGCCCGAACTTCGGGTAGTGGACAATCATGGGCGCATACCGACGGATCCTGCTAGCGGTAGACCTCACCGAAGAGTCCCAGCGCGTTTCCAGCCGAGCGATGGCGATGGCGAAACGCTTCGAAGCCGAATTGCACGTCATCCATGTCATCGAACCGTTGAGTCTCGCTTACGGCGGCGACATCCCGATGGACCTCTCGTCGGTGCAGGAACAGATCCACGCACAAGCCAAATCGCATCTCGCCGAGTTCGCCACCTCGATCGGCGTACCGCCCGACCATCGCTACCTGATCTTCGGCCGACCCGAGGCGGAGATTCATCGCATCGCGAAGGAGAAAGCGATCGATCTCGTGGTGGTCGGGAGTCACGGCCGCCACGGTCTCGCGCTGCTGCTCGGCTCCACCGCGAACGGCGTATTGCATGGTTCACCGACCGACGTGCTCGCGGTGCGCGTCGGCAGCGACGCGCCGCAAGACTAGCCCCAGATGATCGTCGTGGGTCGCACCCTCGCGGGGCTGCGCGCGCGAGCGCTTTGCGTTCTCCTCGCGCTGCTTTCGCTCCACGCAACGGCCGACGAACTCGGCGACAAGCGCCAGCAGTATCTCGCCGCGCTGCGCAGCCTCGACGACGGTCAGATCGAAGCGTTCCAGGCTGCAAAAGCCGCGCTCGCCGACTATCCGCTGTATCCGTATCTCGATTATCAGGATCACCTGCTGCGGCTGAGTCATCTGACCGCCGCCGAGGTCGCGGCATTCCGCGAACGTTGGAAAGACTCGCCCATCGCCGATCGGCTGTATGACGAATGGATGGAAGACCTCGCGCGGCGCGGGGAATGGGACGTCTTCATCGTCAATTACGAACCGGCCGGCGCCAGCGCGGACCGGCAATGCACTTATCTGCGCGCGCTCGACCGCAGCGGCCAGCATGATGCGGCGATGGCCGCGGTCGCACCGTTGTGGCTGGTCGGCACGTCGCAACCGAAGAGTTGCGATGCCTTGTTCGCGACGTGGATCGAACGCGGGCGAGTGAACAATCGTCTGGTGTGGGAACGGTTGACGCTGGCGATTCAGGCGCGGTCGTGGGATCTGGCGCGCTACCTCGCGGGTCTGCTGAGCGTCGAACTGCGCAAGCAGGGGGAGTTGTTCTATCGCGTCGGCCGCGAGTCCACGCTGGTGCAGAACACCGCGCACTTCAGCACCGACGACTCCGCCACGCGCGACATCGTCCGGTTCGGCTTGCGCCGCCTGGCTGCGATCGATCCCGACGCTGCCGCAGCGGCGTGGTCCGACTACCGCAAACGCTTGTCGTTCGACCCTGACGACGTGCGCATCATCGGC
The DNA here is from genome assembly GCA_963780795.1 of uncultured Gammaproteobacteria bacterium. GTDB lineage: Bacteria > Pseudomonadota > Gammaproteobacteria > Pseudomonadales > Azotimanducaceae > DATJGR01. The sequence goes on from CAWADH010000003.1 coordinate 142,763, forward strand.
CAGGATCTGACGATCGGGTTTGCCCGCCGCGGCATCGTCGACCCGAATGCAGATCTCACACCGAGCGCCGACGGTCGTCATCTGCTGGTACAGGAAGCGCTGATTCTCGCGGCGTTGACCAACAAAGACTGGCCGAACGTCGTCGCGCTCATCATGCGTCTCGACGAGACGGAACGCGCCAAACAGCGCTGGCAATACTGGCTCGGGCGCGCCCAACGAGCGCTCGCTGCCGCGTCGAGCGCTGCCGCGTCAAGCGCTGCCGCGTCAAGCGTTACCGTGTCAAGCGCTGCCGCACCGGGCGAGACTGCGTCGAGCGACGCCGCGAAGAGCGCTGCGCCGCCGACGGAGAATCCGTGGATCGCCCTCGCCGACGACCGGCAGTACTACGGATTTCTCGCCGCCGAGTCGCTCGGGGTAACGCCGTCGCTCAACGATCAGTCGACGCGGCCGGGTGCCGAAGCGATCAACGCGATGCAGCAACGTCCGTCGATGCAACGACTCATCGAGTTGTATGCGCTCGGCGACCGCTCCGATGCGAGGCGCGAGTGGGCGAAACAGCTGCCGAACCTCGACCCCTCGCAGCGCGCTGCGGCGGCCTACATCATTGCCGACATCGGCTGGATCGACCTCAGCATCATGGCCGCGAACGCGGCAGAACTGCGCGACGACTTGTCGCTGCGATTCCCGAGTCCGTTCACGCCGACGTTCGTGAGGGAAAGTCGCGCCACCGCCGTGCCGATCAGCTTCCTTTATGGCGTGGCACGGCAAGAGAGCGCGTTCGGTCCGGCGGCCCGCTCTTCGGCCGGCGCGCTCGGCCTCATGCAGTTGATGCCGGCCACTGCGGCCGCGACGGCGCACAACGCCGGCGAACCGACACCCCTCACGGCGGCCCTGTTCGATCCGGCGGTCAACGTGCACATCGCGAGCCGCCACCTGGCCGAGCTGCTCGAGCGCTACGACGGCAACCGCGTGCTCGTGGCCGCCGCTTACAACGCCGGCTCGCACCGCGTCGACCGCTGGTTGCGCGACCGTCCTGCCCGGCCGGCCGACATCTGGATCGAGACCATTCCGTTCAGCGAGACGCGCGACTACGTGAAGAACGTACTGGCGTTCGCGTACATCTACGGCCAGCGGCTCGGTCATCCGACGAAGTTCCTCGACGCCGACGAGCGCTGATCCGAACAGCGAGGACCGTACATCTGATCGACATCGGCGCGAATCTCACCAACCCCGCATTTGCCGGCGACCTCGCGGCGGTGCTGCAGCGGTCGGTCGAAAGCGGCGTCGAACGCGTCGTCGTCACCGGAACCGATGTGGCTTCGAGCCGCGCCGCCGTCGCGCTGTGCGCCGCGCATGCACCGCACCTCTATTGCACCGTTGGCGTTCATCCGCACGATGCCGCTACCGCGCCGCACGGATGGTGCGCCGAACTCGAAGAGCTGGCGTCGAACCCGTCGGTTCGCGCGATCGGCGAGACCGGCCTCGACTTCAATCGCAACTACTCCCCGCCGCCGGTACAGCAGACGGTTTTCGAAACGCAATTGCAACTTGCCGCGCGTCTCGGGCTTCCGGTGTTCGCGCACGATCGCGAGAGCGGCGGCGCGGTCGCCGATGCCTTGCAGCGTCACCGCAGCGGGCTGCGCGACGTGGTCGTGCATTGCTTCACCGGAACAGAGGCGGAACTGCGGCGCTATCTGGAACTCGGTTGCCACATCGGCATCACCGGCTGGGTCTGCGACGAACGGCGCGGCGCGGAACTGAAGCAAATGGTCTCGCTCATTCCAAGCGAACGCCTGCTGATCGAAACCGACGCACCGTTCCTGCTGCCGCGCACGCTGTCGCCGCGGCCGAAGAACCGCCGAAACGAACCGGCGCATCTCGTCTGGATTGCCAGAACAGTGGCCGACGCACGTGGCACGACCATCGGCGAAATCGACGCGATCACCAGCGCAAACGCCCGTCGCGTGTTCGCCCTCGACTGATCCTTACGATACCAATCGCAACACGTCGTCGGCATTGAACGGCCACGCGAGTTCCGCGCCGACCTCGGAGGCCACAACCGGGATCGAAGTGCCATATCGCTCGAAGAGGGTCGGATCGTCTGCGATGTCGACCACGTCGACAGTCGTGCGGCGCAGTTCTGGCATACTACGCAGCAATCGCTCGGCGCTTTCGCAGAGGTGGCAACCCTCGGTGGAGTAAAGAATGAGCGATCTGATCACCCGCGCAGGCTAAGAGAACGGAATCGGTAGTGCAAACGCTGCGGTTCGCTTCGGCAAACGTCGCCGCCCGCCACCCGCTCGACACATCGGGCGCAGCGGCGTGGCGTCGGAGCGAAGGCGCCTGGAGTTGCACGATCGACCTCGGCGTGCTTCCCAACGATCACATTGTGGTGCCGAGTTTCGCTCTGAAGGGTGTTCCTCATAGCGACTTCGCCGGAGAACTCGTCGCAGCCGACGCCGCGTGGCGCATCGCGCCAACGCAACGTATGGCACTCGAGACGAACGGTACCGATCCGCGCGCGACCACGCACATCGACTACTTCCGCTGCCGTGCCGACGTCGCCGCCGCGTCTCTCACTCTCTCGACGGCCGTTGCGCACGAACCGGCCGACTACCTGATTTCCGTCTCGGTACGCGAATTCCGCATCGCTGCCGCGGCCGGCAGCGCCGTCACGCGCCGCCTGGTGGTACCGCCGATCAGTCAGTTGACCGCGCCGCGCGCGCTGCGTTACCGCATCTGTTCACCGACCTGCATCGCGATGGTGCTCGCATACCACGGCATAGACGCCTCGTTGGCCGCAGTCGTGCGGGCGTGCCTGCACGAACCGTCGGGGCTGTTCGGCGTGTGGCCGCTGGCGATCCGAACCGCGACCGACGCCGGACTGATCGGTAACGTGGAGTGCTTCTCCAGCCTCGACGCCGCAGCGCCGGTTCTGGAACGCGGTCTGCCGATCGTGGCAAGCATCCGCTTCGCGGCAGGCGCGTTGCCGGGCGCGGCGCTGTCCGGAACGGATGGCCACCTGGTAGTGGTCACCGGCATGGACGCCGACTGGGTGTACATCAACGATCCTGCCGCGCGCGACGCGAGCGGCGTACCGCGACAATGTCCGCGCGACGCGTTCGCTGCCGCCTGGCTCACCGAGCGCGGCGCCGCATACATCCTGCGTCCCCTCTGATGTATCGTTCAGCCACGACTGCTGAGACGGAGCATCGGTGCAATCGCTGATCGAACCGCGCGTCATCGTTCGGCCTGTTGCACCGGACGATCGCGACGAGTTTCTCGCGTTGATGCAGGCGAGCCGCAGCCTGCACGAGCCGTGGATATCGCCGCCGCTCACCGCTCGCGCATTCGATGCGTATCTCACGCGCATGAACCGCAACGACCACGAAGGTCTCGTGGTGTTCCGGCGCGATCATCCGGTGATCGTCGGCGTGATCAATCTGAACAACATCGTGCGCGGCTCGTTTCTCAACGCATCGCTCGGCTACTACGCGGGACTGCCCTACGCCGGTAACGGATACATGACCAGCGGGCTCAAGGCCGCCGTGCGATATGCATTCGACGGCATGGGCCTGCACCGACTCGAAGCAAACATCCAGCCGAACAACGCGCGCTCGATCAATCTCGTGAAACGCTGCGGCTTCGTGAGCGAGGGATTTTCGCCGAAGTTCCTCTACATCGACGGCGCATGGCGCGACCACGAGCGTTGGGCAATCTATCACCGCCGCGATACACTGCACGGCGCCTAACACAGACCGTAGTCCATGCCCCGAATCGCCCCTTACGGCAGTTGGCCGTCACCGATCAGCGCCGAACTCATCACCGCTGGCGTAACCGGACTGAGCGCGTTGAGCGGCAACGATTCTGCGTTGTTCTGGCTCGAATCGCGACCGGAAGAAGGCGGCCGCAACGCGCTCGTCATGTGGCGCAACGGCACGCGCACCGAATTGACGCCGGCGCCGTTCAACGTGCGCACGCGCGTCCACGAGTATGGCGGCGGCGCCTACCTCGCCACGAACAGCAACGCATACTTCGTGAACTTCGCAGACCAGAACATCTATCGCGTGCCGCTGACGGGCGGCATTCCGGTCACAGTAACGCATACGGACGCAGACACGCGTTACGCAGATTTCGTGGTCGACGAACCGCGCGCGCGCCTCATCTCGGTCGGTGAGCGACCCGGAGAAAAGGAACGCGAGAACTGCCTGCTCGCGGTGGATATCGCCACTGGTGCAAGCACCGACCTGCATCGGGGCCACGACTTCTATGCAGCGCCGCGCATTTCCCCCGACGGCCGCCGGCTCTGTTTCCTGAGCTGGGACCACCCGAACATGCCGTGGGACGGCACCCAACTGCACGTCGCACAGCTGACCGCCGAGGGCTTGCTCGCCGACGAAACCATCGTCGCCGGCGGCGCGGCCGAGTCGATCGTGCAGCCGGAGTGGCTCACGTCGGATCGCATCCTGTTCGCGTCTGACCAGAACGGCTTCTGGAACCTCTACAGTTACGACGCCAGCGGCATCTACTGTGCGTATCCTGATGCGGCCGAGTACAGCGGTCCAGCATGGGGCTTCGGCTCGAAGTACTATTGCGTGCTGGGTCCGCGTCACGTCGTCGCCCAGCGAATGCACAAAGGCGCGACGACGCTGCTGATCATCGACGTGGACAACGGCATGGCCACGCCGCTGCCGAGCGAATGGCAGGCTTTCTTCGGCCTCGCGATCGTCGGCGAGCGCCTCTACTTCGTCGGCGGCAGTCCCGATCGTCTCGCCACGATCACTTCGATGGATCTGACCGGCTCGCCCGGCGAACCGATCGCCGTTGCCGGCAAGCTGCCCATCGACGCGTCGTATTTTTCGATGCCGGAGTCGATCGAGTATCCGACCCGCGACGGCGCCACCGCATATGCCTACTTCTATCCGCCCCGCAATCCGGACGCGCTGGCCCCGTCTACGGAGCGGCCGCCACTGCTCGTCATGAGCCACGGCGGGCCGACAGCGGCGACGCATCCGTTGATCAACTTCCGCATTCAGTACTACACCACGCGCGGCTGGGCCGTCGCCGATGTGAACTACGGCGGCTCCAGCGGTTACGGGCGCGCGTACCGCGAACGGCTCGACGGTCAGTGGGGCGTGGTCGACGTGCACGACTGCGAAGATCTCGTCGAGCATCTCGCGACAGCCGACCGCATCGATCGCGATCGCGTCGCAATCCGCGGCGGTAGCGCGGGCGGTTACACGACGCTGGCGGCGCTCACGTTCGGCAACACGTTCCGCGCCGGCGCGAGCCACTACGGAATCGGTGATCTCGAAACGCTCGCGCGCGATACGCACAAGTTCGAATCGCGTTACCTCGATCGGTTGATCGGCCCCTATCCGCAGGCGCGCGACCTCTACGTCGAACGCTCGCCGATCCATCACGTCGAACGACTGACGTGTCCCGTGGTGTTCTTCCAGGGTCTCGAAGACCGCGTGGTGCCACCGAACCAGGCCGAAGCGATGGTCGATGCATTGCGAAGCCGGCAACTCCCGGTCGCGTACGTCGCGTTCGAAGGCGAGCAACACGGCTTCCGGCAGGCGCCGAACATCCGGCGCGCGCTCGAAGGCGAGTATCTGTTCTTCGCCCGCATCTTCGGGTTCGAGCCGGCCGATTCGTTACCGCCGCTCGAGATCGAGTTCCTCGGCTCACACTTGCATAAGAAGTCCAGATGAACAACGCTCGCGTCGCCGTCATCGCTGGCGGCAAATCTAACGAGGCTGCGGTTTCGCGCTCGTCCGCTGCCGAAGTGACGAAGGCGCTGAAGAGTTCGTTCGAACACGTGCGCCAATTCGAACTCGACGCAACGCTGACGCGATCGCTGCAGGAGTTTCGTCCCGACGTGGTGTTTCCGGTACTGCACGGTCCGCCGGGCGAAGACGGCACCGTTCAGGGTTATCTCGAGATCCTCGGCCTTCCTTACGTAGGCAGCGGCGTGCACGCCAGCGCTTGCGCTATGGACAAGAGCCTCGCCAAAGCCGTGTTCCGCCGAATCGGTCTGCCGATGTGTCCGGAACGGGTATTTCCCAAAGGCACCACGGTTCCCGATGCGTGCCGCGAAACACTCGCCGCGTTCGGCGATCGCGTGGTCGTCAAACCGTTGCGCCAGGGTTCTGCGATCGGCGTAACGCCGGTGATGAACGGCGGCGATCTCAGCAAGCCGTTCGAAACCGCATTCGCACTCGGCGACGGCGTGCTGGTGGAACCGTTCGTGCTCGGCATGGAAGTGACGGTGGGCGTGCTCGATCTGCACGGCACCGCGGCCCGCCCGTTTCCAACGATCGAAGTGAAAACGCCCCGCGGCACGTGGTACGACTACGAACACCGCTACACGGTCGGCCAGAGCGAGCACGTGATCCCGGCGCCGGTGGGCGCCCCTTGTCAGAACCGTCTGCAGGAAATCGCGCTGGCGGCGCACACGGTTCTCGGTTGCGCCGATCTCTCGCGCGCCGACTTCATCGTGACCGACGCCGAAGACATCGTGCTGCTCGAAGTGAATACGCTGCCGGGAATGACGCCCACCAGTCTGTTTCCGGACGGCGCGCGCGCGATCGGCCTCTCGTTCGAGGCACTGGTGGAAGCGCTCGTGCGCAGCGCGCTCGATCGCGGCGCGCGGGGCTGACTCAGGCGGTCGCGGTTCCCACCGCGGTTCCGGCCGCGGCCGGTGTGTGCGACTCGTCGGCCGGCGGCGTCGCATCCGCGCTCGTTGGCGGCGGCGCGATCATCGCCGGCAGCAGATGCTTCACGAGTGTCACGGCGCTGCGGTCGTCGAAACGCGTTTTGGCGGCTTTGATCAGTTGCTGCTGCTGATCGGCGAGGAATTCGAGCGTCTGGCTCACGCCCGAATCGTTGTGCATCCACTGCTGTAGCCCGCCGTCGTCACTCGCGTACTTGTCCATCTGACGGCTGTCGCGCATCGACATCTTCAACGAGAACCCGGCGAGCTGATCGGTGTCGATCTGCGCATCGCCCAGTCGCGTAATGGCCGCTTGCATGTCGCCGTGGAAGAACTGGTTTGCGACGTCGATCACCTGCTGCAGCACTTCGTCGATTGCCGACTTCTCGGCGTCGGACAGATCGCCGGTGATCTGCATGTTGACGTAGCGCGCGCTGCTGCCGGTGGTTTCCGTTGCGCGAACGCCTGCCCCCGAGTCGGTCACACCGGAGAGCCCCGTGCGACTGGTCACGTCGAGCTGCTGGAACACCAGCTCCACCAGATCGCCTTCCTGAGTGGTCAGCTTCAACGTCAATGCGGTTTCGCTGGTGCGATCGACCGTACGTGCACGCAGCGACCCAAACGCGTCGCCATCGAGGTGCTTGATGGCCGGAGCGTCGTCGCGCGGAGCGGATTCCGATGCCGGTGTCGCCGGCGCGGTTGGCGTTGCGTGCGGCGCGGCCGTCACGTGGACCGACAGGCGTCGGTAGGTCAGCGTGGTTGCGTCGATGACGACGTGACGCCGCACGGTATCGGGTGTCCTCGTCAGCTCCGACGGCGATGTCTCCCGCGCGTCGGTCGCAGGCGGCGTTTCCTCTTCCGCGCTGACGGGCTCGGATGGCCGCCCCGCAACGTCTTCCGACGGCTCTTGCGGTTGCTGTGGCACGGCACTCGACAACTGCGACAACGCAAACCGCTCGTATGCGAGCGTGGCCACCACCGTGTAGCTGCGGCCGGGGTCGACGTGCTGCGCCTGATATGTGACGCGTGCGCGCTCGAATTGCAGCAGCGACTGCGACTGCGGCGGTGACTCGGTAGATGCCGGCGCAAGCGCTTGGTGCGGTGGCGCTTGGTGCGGTGGCGCTTGGCGCGGTGGCGCTTGGCGGATCACGCAGGGCGTCGGCGCGTCCGATTGTTGCGCGGCCGGCGGCGCGCCGACCAATGGCTGCCACTGTGTCTTCAGGTCCGTCGCAGCCCGGATCTGTCCCACCATAGCCGTCTTCCCTGTGGCTCTAGGGACGCTAACGGCCGCTCCGGCAAGTACTTTAATCGGGTCGTCGTACCATCAGAGGTCGTAACCCCGCTCGTTGTGCAGCACCAGATCGAGACCTTCCGTCTCTTCCTCCGCGCTCACCCGCAGAGCCGTCACTGCGCCGACGATCTTCAGGATCACGAACGTGACGATCACTGTGTAAATCAGTGCGCTGAATGCACCGATCGCCTGTACGCCCACCTGGTGACCGATCTGAATGGTGTCCTGCCCGCTGAACAGGCCGAGCGCATCGCTCGCGAACACCCCGGTGAGCAGCGTTCCCAACAATCCGCCTACGCCGTGCACCGGAAATACGTCGAGCGAATCGTCGATGTGCATCGTGCGCTTCAGGAAGTTCGTCGCGCCGAAACACAACAGCCCGGCAGACAGACCGATGATCAGCGCACCCGCCGGACCGACGAATCCCGACGCCGGTGTGATGGTGCCGAGACCCGCAACCATGCCGGTTACCGCGCCAAGCGCGCTTGGCTTGCCGAACCGGAACCACTCCGCCACCAACCACACGAAGGCGCCTGCCGACGCCGAGATGTGCGTGACCAGCATTGCCATCGCGGCATCCCCGTTCGCGGCGAGCGCGCTGCCGCCGTTGAAGCCGAACCAGCCGACCCACAGCATTCCGGCCCCGGCCACCGTCAGCGTCATGTTGTGCGGCGGACTCACCTGATGCGGGAAACCGCGCCGCGCACCGAGCACGAGCGCGGCCGTTAGCGCCCCCGCACCCGCCGTGATGTGAACGACGATGCCGCCGGCGAAATCTTTGACACCCAGTTCACCGAGCCAGCCGCCGCCCCACACCCAGTGGCACACCGGCGCGTATACGCCGAGAAACCACAACGCGGTGAACAACAGGCACGCACCAAAGCGCATCCGTTCGGCAAACCCGCCCACGACGAGCGCCGGCGTGATGATCGCGAACGTCATCTGAAACAGCGAGAACGCCGACTCGGGAATGCTGCCTTTCAACGTGCCTTCGGCGACGCCGGCGAACATCGCCTTGCCCAAGCCGCCGATGAACCCGTTGCCGTCACCGAAGGCGAGGCTGTAGCCGCAGATGAGCCACAGCAACGACACCACGCACGTGATCGCGAAGCATTGCATCAGCACGCTGAGCACGTTCTTGGTGCGCACGAGGCCGCCATAAAACAGTGCGAGCCCCGGAATCGTCATGAACAGAACCAACGCCGTCGACGTCAGTACCCAGGCGGTATCACCCCCACTCATCGTTGCATCTCCCCATGGCGGGCCGACGAAAATCGGCCCGCTTTAAATGTTGTTTTTCATTGACTTGGGGCGATCATCCAGAACGGACCTAGCACCGATCCGGCTCCCCTCGACCCGGCCGAAAGCGTACTGGTTCGGACACCAATCCGCTAGCCGCCGAGGGCTCGCGCAACCCGACGCACCAGGTCGGGCCCTTCGTAGATGAAGCCGGTATACAGCTGCACCAGCGTGGCGCCGGCGTCGACGAAGCGGCGGGCGCCGGCAACGTCGTGGATGCCGCCGACGCCGACGAGCGGAATACGGCCGTCGAACGATCGCGCGAGGCGCGCGACGCGCGACAGGGCGAGCGCGTGCAGAGGGCGACCGCTCAGCCCGCCCGCCTCGTCGCGGAACGGCGCGTCTTGCGGAAGCGGACGCGAGATCGTCGTGTTCGTCGCGATGCAGCCGTCGATGCCGACACCCAGCAGCACGTCCGCCAATGCGTCGGTCGAAGCGTCGTCGAGATCGGGTGCCACCTTCGCCGCCAACGGCACGTATCGGCCGCGCTCAACCTGCAGTTCCGCCTGGCGCCTCTTCAAGCTCGTTAGCAGCGCTCGCAACGCCGCGCTCTCCTGCAGCTCGCGAAGACCCGCGGTGTTCGGCGACGAGATGTTCACGGTCACGTAATCGGCGACGTCGTAAACGGTTTCGAAAGCGCTCAGGTAGTCTTCCGCGGCGTTCGCGAGGTCGGTGTCTTTGTTCTTGCCGATGTTCACGCCGATGAGTCCGGCAGCGGGACCCAGCCGCTCGCGGGCTTTGCGCACGCGCTCGGCCGCCGCCGGTGCGCCGCGGTTGTTGAATCCCATGCGGTTGATCAGCGCGCCTTCGTTCGGCAGGCGGAACAGGCGCGGTCGCGGATTGCCCGGCTGCGGTCGCGGCGTCACCGTTCCCACTTCGACGAAGCCGAATCCCATCGCGAGCAACCCTTCGATGCAGCGCGCGTCCTTGTCGAGCCCGGCCGCAAGTCCCACCCGATTGCGGAACTTCAGTCCCATCACGGTCGTCGGCTGATAGATGCCGTGCACATATCGCTGCGAGATCTGCATGCGTTCGGCGACACGCAATCCCGCCAGCGCGAGCTCGTGCGAGGTTTCCGGCGGCAGCAGGAACATCAGGCGACGCAGAAATTCGTACACGGCACACCGGTGTGATCGTGGCGCGCCAGTGTACTCATCGCGCATAGTCTGGCAATGCAATCGGGAGCATCGAAGTGAAACTCGGCGCACTGCTCGGTCCCATCACAACGACGCAGACCGGCTCGTCGCGCGATCTCGCCGAACAGGCGCGCGCGTTCGAAGGCGAAGGGTTCGAGAGTCTGTGGTCGGTGCAGGCGATCGGCCGCGGCTTCGCGATCACCGATCCGTTCGTTGCGCTCGCGATCGCTGCTGCGGTGACCGAATCGGTCGAGATCGGCACTGCCGTCGTGCAGGTGCCGTTGTATCACCCGGTCGATCTCGCGCATCGCGTGTTGTCGCTGATGCAGACGTGCGGCGATCGTTTCGTGTTCGGCGTCGGTGCCGGATCGACACAGAAAGACTTCGACGCGTTCGGTCGCGACTACACGGCGCGCTTTCGCACCTTCGCGCAGCGGATGAAGGAACTGCGGCGCATCTTCGCCGACGGCGGACTCGGTGAGATCGACCTATCGCCATGGCCCACGGTGCGCGGCGGTCCGCCGCTGCTGCTCGGCGCATGGGGCGGTAGCGGTGTGGAACGCGCCGCGAAGTCGTATTCGGGATGGATCGCATCGGCCGCGTATCGCTCGCGGGCAGAAGTGATCGCGGCGTTGCAGCGGTATCGCGCGGCCGGCGGTCGGCGCGCGGTGGTGTCGACCATTCAATTGGGACCGACCACCGACCTCGGCGCCACTCGCGCAATGTTGCGCGAATTTGCTGCGGCCGGCTTCGACGACGCGGTCGTGATGCTGTTGCCCGGCGGACCCTCTCCCGCACGGGTGCGAGCGCTGCTCTAGCCGAGGCGTTGCAGGGTCGTCAGGCGACCGTTGCTGACGTGCAGCGCGAACGCGCCGTGCACGCCGTGCGTCATCACGTGCGCTCGCAACACCTGCGCCGGGAACCGCACCCATCGACCGTCGCGGGCGCGCGCAAGCACCGTACGCGAAACGCCGCGATACAGTCGCTTCAGTTCTTCTGCGTCGATCGCCAGATCGACGACGATCTTCTCGCTCTGCGGCACGTGAAATTGCGCCTGGCTAGTCGGGATGGTCGAACTTCTGCCGCGGCCTCTCATCTAACCGAGGCGCGACGAATCAAGATTAGTCGAGCCGGAGGCCGTCGCTAGACTCGATGTCGACCGCGGCTACAATGGCGGGCATTTTTGCGTCGCGCGTCCGGAAAAGAAGGGCAGACCATGCAGGCAGTTGTAGCTCCGCAGCAGAACAAGATTCGAACGGTGATGGACTGGCTCGACGGCCGCATCATCGGGCAACGGCCGTTGATCGAACGCCTGGTCACCGCCCTGCTCTGTGGCGGCCACCTGCTGGTGGAAGGGGCGCCGGGCCTCGCCAAAACGCGCGCGATCAAGGAGCTTGCGAGCGCGGTGAACGGCGATTTTCACCGCATCCAGTTCACGCCCGATCTGTTGCCCAGCGATGTCACCGGCACCGAAGTGTATCGCCCGGAAGACGGTTCGTTTCGTTTCCAGCAGGGACCGATCTTCCACAACCTCGTGCTCGCCGACGAAGTGAACAGGGCGCCGGCCAAAGTGCAGTCGGCGCTGCTCGAAGCGATGGCCGAACGGCAGGTGAGCATCGGCCGCGAAACGTATCCGTTGCCGGAACTGTTTCTGGTGATGGCAACGCAGAATCCGATCGAGCAGGAGGGCACCTATCCGCTGCCGGAAGCGCAACTCGACCGGTTCCTGATGCATGTGAAGGTGGACTATCCGGACGCAAAGTCCGAACACGAGATTCTGAATCTGGTGCGAGCAGAAACGGTCGGCAGACGCGACGCCGCGCCGCCGGTCCGCCTCGACGCACACGACATCTTCGAGGCGCGGCGGCAGATCATCGAGCAATACATGGCGCCGGGTGTAGAGGAATACCTGATCCAGCTCGTGATGGCGACGCGCAATCCCGGTCTGTACCAGGCCGATCTCGTCGGCTGGCTCGACTATGGCGCGAGCCCGCGCGGCACCATCGCGCTCGATCAATGCAGCCGCGCGGTCGCGTGGCTCGACGGCCGCAACTTCGTGACGCCTGACGACGTGCGCGGTGTCGCGCACGACGCATTGCGCCACCGCATCATCACGAGCTTCGAAGCCGAAGCGCAAGGCGTGAACGCCGACAAGCTCATCGACCGGATACTCGCCGCCGTTCCCACTCCATGACGATCGAAGTCGCCAGCATACGGCAACCGACCGCCCGACAACTGACGGGAGCGACCGTCAGCATCGACGATCTGATCGCGTTGCGCGGCGTGAAGCTGCCACTGCGAACCGCCGTGAACGCCACCAGCGGCCCGCACGGCGGCAGCCGCTGGTCGCGTCATCGCGGTCGCGGCGTCGACTTCGCCGAAGTGCGCCTCTATCAGCCCGGTGACGACGTTCGTTCGATCGATTGGCGCGTAACGGCGCGCAAAGCCAAACCGCACACGAAGGTGTACCGCGAAGAGCGCGAGCGGCCAACACTGATCGTGATCGATCAGACCCGCGCGATGTTCTTCGGCAGTCGCGTGCGGATGAAATCGGTGGCCGCAGCCGAGTGCGCTGCGCTGCTCGCGTGGCATTCGGTCGACGCGGGCGATCGCGTCGGCGGGCTCGTGTACGACGACGCCACCGAGTATGCGTTCAAACCGTTCCGAAGCGCGCGCGCCGTGGTGAGGCTGTTGAGTCAGATCGGAAACAGCAACGCGGCACTTCGCAGTTCCGACACCGCGCCGGTAAAGCGCACGCATCGGCTGCCGATCGTGCTCGAACACGTCGTGCGGGTGGCGCGCAACGGTCACCGCGTTTACCTCATATCCGACTTTCTCGGCTTCGACGACGATGACGAACGCCAGCTGAAGCGCATTGCGCGACACAACAGCGTGGCGTTGATCCACGTCAGCGATCCACTCGAGCAGGAACTGCCTCCGCCCGATCGCTACACGGTCACCGACGGCATCGTTCGCAGCGTGCTGTCGACCGGCGACGCGCGCGCGCGACAGCAGTACCGCGACGATTTCCTCGCACACACGGGGCGGCTCGAATCGGTGTGCCACGCAACGCGCAGCCAGTTCATACGGCTGTCTACCAACGAAGCCGCGGTGGCGCGGCTCGGCGAACGTCTGGTTCATTGACCCTTCGACGATGGATGACGCACTCAAGCAACTACGCGACCTGCATCTGCCGGAGCCGCCGGGGCTGTGGCCGCCCGCGCCGGGCTGGTGGGTGCTCGGCATTCTCGCCTTCATCGTGCTGTCCGTGCTCGCGATTCGAGTCTATCGGGCGCGGCGTCGCAGCCGGCCGCTGCGGCTCGCGATCGGCGCCTTAGATCGCCTGTTGGCGGACAACCGTGACCAGCGTCTCCCCCCTCGCGATTTCGCCAATGCCGTCAACGAACTGCTGAAGCGCGCGCTGATCTACGGCGCGAGACGCTCCGATGCGGCGCCGCTGTCCGGTCCGGCGTGGCTCAGCTATCTCGACCAGATCGTCGCAAGCGACGTGTTCACCAACGGCGCCGGCGCAGCGCTGGGTCAGCGGCGCTTCGCGCCGGACTTCGAACCCGACCCCGATGCACTCCACGCGGCCGCCCGCGACGTGCTGCGCGCTGTCACCAGACAGGTGCGCCCATGATCAGTTTCCTGTGGCCCTGGGCATTCGCGGCGTTGCCGCTGCCGCTGCTCGTGCGCTACGCGCTGCGGCCGCGCCAGCGACGCGACGCGGCGCTGCGCGTGCCGGACCTCGGCCGTTTCGGCGCTGCCATCGCAGCCCGCGGCGCCGCATACCGCGGCGGCTGGTTCGCGCTGCTGCTCGCCTGGCTCGCCTGGGCCTGCCTGCTCGGTGCGGTTGCGCGCCCGCAGTTCACCGGCGAACCGGTCAGCCTGCCCAGCAGCGGACGCGATCTCATGCTCGCAATCGACATCTCCGGCAGCATGAACACCGAAGACATGGAAGTGAATGGCCGCGTCACGAACCGTCTCAACGCCGTGAAAGACGTGGTCACGGATTTCATCGCGCGCCGCGCCGGCGATCGCGTCGGTCTGATTCTGTTCGGTACCAACGCCTATCTGCAGGCGCCGCTCACCTTCGATCTTGCGACGGTCGAGCAGCTGCTCGACGACGCGCCGGTCGGCATCGCCGGCGGCAAGACCGCGATCGGCGACGCTATCGGACTCGCCGTGAAGCGTTTGCGCACGCGACCTGCCGACTCGCGCGTGCTGATTCTCATGACCGACGGCGCGAGCAATGCCGGCGAAGTGCCGCCGGAGAAGGCGGCTCAACTGGCGCGCATCGAAGGCGTGAAGATCTACACGGTGGGCGTCGGGGCGGAAGAGCTCAGAGTTCCGGGCTTCTGGGGGGAGATCGGCGGCCGCTTGGTGAATCCGTCCGCTGACATGGACACGAAGGCGCTGGAGCGCATCGCCAACGCCACCGGCGGACGTTTCTTCCGCGCAAAAGATACCGCTGAGCTGTCCAAGATCTACCAGTTGCTCGACGCGATAGAACCCACCGCGCAGGAAGCGCGCAACTTCCGCCCGGTACGGTCGCTGTTCCACTATCCGCTCGCCGCGAGTTGGGTGCTGTGGCTGCTGGTGCTGGGCCTCGGCACCCGCAGGGGCGCGTATGTCGCCGCTTGATCTAACCGCTTTCCACTTCCTGCGGCCGTGGTGGCTGCTGGCGCTGGTTGCCGCGGTGGCGATGACAGTGCTCGCCGCACGCGCGCAACGCGCACGCTCGAGCTGGGATGCGATCATCGACGCACCGCTGCGCGACGCGCTGATCGAACGCGCGCTGAAGAAGAGCGGCCTGTTGCTGCCGCTGCTGACCGGCCTCGCGTTGGCGGTGGCCGGCGTGGCGCTGGCCGGGCCCACGTGGCACCGGCTGCCGCAACCGATCGACCAGAAGACCGATGCACTCGTCATCGTGCTGGACCTGTCGCTGTCGATGTACGCGAAAGACGTCGAGCCGTCACGGCTGGTTCGCGCGCGCCACGCCGTAACCGACATCCTGCGCGAGCGGAAGGAAGGGTTCACCGGCATGGTCGCGTACGCCGGCGACGCGCACACGGTGGCGCCGCTCACCGACGACGTTCGCACCATTGAGAATCTGTTGGCCGCCTTGAGTCCGGAAATGATGCCGGTCCTCGGCAGCAACCCCGGTACGGCATTGGACCTGGCGCGAACGCTGCTGCGCAGCGCCGGCATGCAACAGGGTCGCATACTGCTGGTGACCGACGGCGTCGATCGCATCGTCGACCTGTCGAAGGACGCTTCGCCAAACTTTCCGATCTCGATCCTCGGTATCGGCACGCCCGACGGCGCACCGATACCGCTCGACTTCGTCGATCAACCCGGGCGCTTTCTGACGGACCGACAAGGCGACACGATCGTCGCGAAGCTCGACGTCGGACGCCTCGAGGCGCTCGCGCAGATGTGCAACGGCCGCTATCTCACGGCCGGCGCGGACGATTCGAATCTCGGTCAGCTGCTCGAAACCACGCTGCCGTCCGCCGACGATGAACGTCGACTCGAAGGCAAATTCGACCTCTGGGCCGACTACGGTTATTGGCTGGCGCTGCTGCTGGTTCCGTTCGCGCTGCTGAATTTCCGGCGCGGCGCGGCCGCCCTCTTCGTCTTCGTTCTGATGCCACCGCCGGCGCACGCGAGCTGGTGGAATGACCTATGGAAAACGCCGGATCAACAGGGCTTCCAGGCGTTGCAGCAGGGCGAACCCGAGCGGGCGGCAACGCTGTTCGAGGATCCGCAGTGGAAGGGCGTCGCGGACTATCGCGGCGGGGATTACGAAGGCGCCGATCGCAAGTTCTCCGCCGACACGTCTGCAGCCGGCAGCTACAACCGCGGCAACGCGCTCGCGCATCAGGGCAAGTACGAGGAAGCGATCGCGGCGTACGACGCAACGCTGCGCGCGAATCCGCACGACGAAGACGCGGCTTTCAACAAAGCGCTGCTCGAGAAGCTGCGCGACAAGAAACAATCCGGCGGAAACGACAACAAAGAATCGCAGCGCAATCGCGACAACGCGCAATCGGACCAGCCGCGCGAGCAGAACTCGTCCGGCAACCCGAACCAGGATGAATCGCAGTCACGCAGCGATCAGCAGGCGAACAAGCGGCCGGATACGCAGCAGCAGCAGCAGTCCGATCAGGAGCAGGCACGGCCGAGCGACGAAGAGAAACAACAGACGGCCGAGCGCGAAGCTCCGCGCGACGAACAACGCGACGCGCTCGAGCAATGGCTGCGGCGCGTGCCGGACGACCCTTCGGGGCTGCTGCGGCGCAAGTTCCAGTTCGAGACGAACGAGCGGCTGCGCAGCGGCGTGCCCGACCCGCGCGACCAGGAGCGCATCTGGTGAAAGCCGCGTTGATCGCCTTGACGACGCTGCTCCTCCCTTCGATCGCGTTGGCGCGATTCGACGCGAGCGTGGACGCCACCACGATCTCCGAAGCCGACACCATCCGCCTGACGTTGCGTGTGGACGGTACGAATCTCACGTCGAATCCCGACTTCGATCCGCTGGAGAAGGAGTTCGATATCCTCAGCGAGCAGCACAGCGCACAGATCCAGAGCTTCAACGGGCAGATCGAAGCGCTGACCACATGGACGCTGGTGTTGAAGCCGAAACACAACGGCGCGTTGCGGATTCCGGCCCTCACGCTCGGCGGCGAGACGACGCGGCCGATCGAAATCACCGTCAAGGACCTCGATCCGCAACTCAAGCGCGCGATTGCACAGACGGTGTTCTTCGAAACCACCTACGCGCCCAAGCAGGTGTACGTGCAGTCGCAGGTGGTGGTTACGCGTCGGCTCTTTTACATAAACGGTGCACAACTCTACGGCGACATGCCGAACACGCCCGAAGTACCCGGCGCCATGGTGAAACTGTTGGGCGAGTCCGAGCACAGCATGGCGGTTCGCGACGGACGGCAATACGGAGTGATCGAACAGCGCTTCGCGGTATTCCCGGAACGCAGCGGCGATCTCACGATTCCGGCCGCAACGGTAACCGGCAGCGTGCGGCTGGCGGATTCCGGGATGGGCCGACGCATCGGGATAGACGTCAGTTCCGACGCGCTGCAGATTCCGGTGCTGCCGATTCCCGCAGAGTATCCGCGCAATGCGCCATGGCTACCCGCAACAGACGTCGAGTTGCTGGAAGACTGGCCCGGCGAACCGGAGCGGGGGCTCGCCACCGGCGCGCCGAGCCAGCGGACGCTGATCGTGCGCGCCGACGGCAACGCGTCGTCGGCCATTCCGCCGCTGGTGGTCGCACTGCCTCCTTCTCTGAAGGCGTATCCCGAGCCGCCGAAACTGAGCGAAACGCAAACCCGCG
This sequence comes from uncultured Gammaproteobacteria bacterium, assembly GCA_963780795.1. Taxonomy (GTDB): domain Bacteria; phylum Pseudomonadota; class Gammaproteobacteria; order Pseudomonadales; family Azotimanducaceae; genus DATJGR01. The sequence goes on from CAWADH010000003.1 coordinate 160,561, forward strand.
GCGGCATCGTCGGGACACGCACCGAGTCGTACAGCCTGGTTGCGACGCAACCGGGCGATCTCACGCTGCCGGAAGTGCACGTCACCTGGTGGGATACCGTCCACCAACAGGTTCGCACAGCCGCGCTGCAGGCACATACGATTCAAGTCACCGGCGCCGCAACGTCCGCTCCACCGCCGGCCGCAGAGACGAAGCCGGCGCCTGCCGAAGCGCCTCAGCCCGCGCCAGCACCTGCCGCCCGCGAGTCGGCACGGGCATCGCCGGCTTCTTCGATCAACCTCTGGCTCGCGATTGCGTTCGTCGCGGCTCTGCTGGGCTGGGCGTTCACGGCCTTGCGCGCGCGCTATCGCAAGCTGCCCGGTTCGCACCTCGTGGACGAACGGACTGCAGAGCGCGATGCGTACGCCGCATTGAGTCGCGCCTGCGCGGGTCGCGATCCACAGCAGATCCGCACCGCACTCGACCGCTGGTTGGACGTCCGCTACGAACTGCCGCTGGCCGACGCGGCGCGGCGCTTTTCCACCGATGCCGCTGCGCACGACTCGGTGAACGCGCTCAATGCGCGGCTGTATCAACGCGAAAGCAAAGAACCGTTCGATCCCACCGCGCTGCTGCGATGCGTGGATGCGGCCCGGCGCGAAGCGCGAGCGCCCTCCGACGAACTGCCGGCGCTCTACCCTTCGCCCTGAAGCGTCTTCGTCACCACTTCGTAGACATCGCGGGAAATCGCGTCGGATGCCTCGATGCCGCGCAGCGCTTCTTTCATCGCAGCGCGACGCCCCCCATCGTATCGCCGCCAGCGCGTCAGGGGCGCCAATAGCCGCGCCGCGATCTGTGGATTCGCCCGATCGATGCGCGCCACGCGCCCGGCGAGAAAGCGGTAGCCGGAGCCATCGCGCGCGTGGAAGCTCACCGGATTCTGCCCGGCAAACGCCCCGTACAGCGCGCGCAGCCGGTTTGGATTGCGACCGTCGAAGTCCTCGTGGCGCTCGAGCAGTTCGACGCGCGCCAACGCCCCCGCTCGGGGGCACGCCGCCTGTACGGAGAACCACTGATCGATCACGAGCTTCTGCGCGGACCAGCGCGCGTAGAAATCCGCGATCGTTTCCGAACGCGCCGCGTCGTCGAGCCATTCGGCGTTGACGATCTCGCGCAGCGACGCCAGCCGATCGGTCAGGTTGTCCGCATCGCGGTACTGCGCGAGCAACACCGCACGAACCTCCGACATGCGCGTCTGACCCGTGGCGCACAAGAAGCCCAGCGCGAGATTGCGCAATGCGCGGCGACCCACGCTGCGCGAGTCGGGTTGATACGGTCCGGGCGCCGTGCTGCGCCGGTACACCGCCATCCAGTCGTCGAACAGCTCGTCGCCGAGCACCGCGCGCAACGCGCTGCGCGCGCGATGCAATCCGTCGACGTCGATTTCGCTCATCAGTTCCCCCAGGTAGTTCTCGGTGGGAACCGCCAGCATCGCAGCGAACATCGCGGTGCGTTCCGGATCGTCCGCGCCAATCGCGTCGTTCAGCAGCTCGCGGTACAGCGGCAGTAGCTTGCGCGCGGCATCGGCCGTGCCGCCGCGCATCTGCTCGATCGTCTCGGCGTGCAACGATTGCATCGCGTCCCATCTGGAAAATCCGTCGGCGTCGTAGCGCGCAAGGAAGCTCAGTTCTTCGCTCGGGCGCGCGAACTCGACTTTCACCGGCGCGGAGAAGCCGCGCAGCACGCTCAGCACCGGGCGCTCTTTCAAGCCGCTCACGCGAAGCTCGGTGACCGGCTCCGTCACGTGAACGATCAACGTGCCGTCGCCGCGAGGATTCTCGACCCGCGCACCAGGCTGCACCACCGCGCCTGATCCGGCGCCCGCTCTACCGAGCAGTTCATTGCCGTTCCGGTCGAGCAGACCGATCGCCACCGGAATGTGGAACGGCGCTTTACTCGGTTGTCCCGGCGTCGGTGGACACCGCTGCGCGATCGACACGTCGAACGTGCCGTTCTCGAATCGCGTCGTCACCGCGATCACCGGCGTACCCGCCTGGCTGTACCAGCGACGGAACTGGCCGAGATCGAAGCCGTTCGCTTCTTCCATCGCCCGCACGAAGTCTTCGGTCGTGACCGCGGCGCCGTCGTGTCGTTTGAAGTACAAGTCGGTGCCTCGCCGAAACCGTTCCGGGCCGAGCAGCGTGTGAATCATGCCGACCACCTCGGCGCCCTTCTCGTACACCGTGGTGGTGTAGAAGTTCGAGATCTCGATGTACGTATCGGGGCGCACCGGATGCGCGAGCGGCCCCGCATCCTCCGCAAACTGCACGGTGCGCAACTGACTCACGTCGTCGATGCGCTTCACCGTGCGCGAGTTCATGTCGGAGGAGAACTCCGCGTCGCGGAATACCGTGAAGCCTTCCTTGAGGCTCAACTGAAACCAGTCCCGGCACGTCACGCGGTTGCCGGACCAGTTGTGGAAGTACTCGTGCGCGACGACCGCTTCGACGTGCTGGTACGCGAGGTCGGTGGCGGTGTCGGGACTCGCCAGGACGCACGACGTGTTGAAGATGTTGAGGCCTTTGTTCTCCATCGCGCCCATGTTGAAGTCTTCGACGGCGACGATCATGAAGATGTCGAGGTCGTATTCGCGGCCGTAGACCTCTTCGTCCCAGCGCATCGCGCGCTTCAGCGCGCCCATCGCGTAGTCGCACTGCGAGATGTTGTGCGGTTCCGAGTAGATGCGCAGTTCGACGCGGCGCCCCGACGCCGTCACGAACTCGTCGCGCAGCAATGCCAGGTCGCCGGCGACCAGCGCGAACAGATAGCTCGGTTTCGGAAACGGGTCCTGCCAGGTGACGCTGCGCCGCCCATCCGCGCGTCGATGCTCGTCGATCTGGTTGCCGTTCGACAGCAGCACCGGATAGGCAGGGTCCGCGATGATCGTGGTGGTGAACTTCGACAGCACGTCGGGACGATCGAGGTAGTACGTGATCTTACGGAACCCCTCCGCCTCGCACTGCGTGCAGTACATGCCGCCGGACCGGCCACCGGATTTGTACAAACCCTCGAGCGCGACGTTCTGTTCCGGACGGATGCGCGTGACGATCGTCAGCTCGCACGACTCGGGCAGATCGAACAGCGTCAGCGAGTCGTCGTCGGTCTGATACTCGTTGCTGGTGAGCAACCGACCATCCACTGCAGCCGACACGAGTTCCAGTTCCTGCCCATCGAGCCGCAGCGTCGACGCGGTTCCCGTGCGACGCACCTGGAGTTGCGACGTGACCTGCGTGACGCCGTCGCCCAGGTCGAATTCGAGCCGCGTATCAGTGATCACGTGGTTCGGCGGTTGGTATTCCGCCAACCGGATCGCCTTCGGTTGTGCATCCTTCATCAGAAGAGCTCCATCTGGCCGCGTCGATCGGGCGGGATGTCGGCCGCCCGCGCTACTTCGACATGATACGAGGTATGGCGTCGCACGTTGAACACGCCGCTGTCGAACATCAGATACTGGCCCTTGATGCCGAGCAACGATCCGCCGACCGCGACGCCGGGCTCGAGCGTGAGGCCGATCGGCGGACCGGCATAGCTCGCGACCGGATACTCGAACTGCACCGGCGACGGGTGCTCCACCCACACGAGTGCGCCGGGGAAGCGATCGTCGAGCTGCGCGAGCGCGCGAGCCGCTTCGCTGCGCAGTCGCGCGCACAACGCAACCAGATCGAGTTCGAGCGCGTCGCGTCCGACCAGGGTGCGCCACACCGTGCGATCGCTGACGTGTTGCGCGAGCGCTGCTTCTACGCATCCAGCCTGAAAGCGGCTCTGCGTGCGCATGATGATCACCGCCTGTGTCGCGCCCTGATCCAGCCATCGCATCGGGATGTTGGCGGGCGTCGTGATGCCCACCTTCGCGCCGGCGGAGTTCGCCAGATACACGAGGTGCGGCTGCATGCAGAAGCTCTCGCCCCACTCCGGCTCGCGACAGCTGCCGGCCGCGTAGTGGCAGCGGTCGGGGCTTACCACGCAGAGGTCACACCGCGCCAGCGTCTTGAAGCACGGATAGCAATAGCCGTCGCCATAACTCTTGCGCGTGACGTTGCCGCAGTACTGGCAGGTGATGCGGCCGTCGAAGCGTATCACCAGCGTGCGCCCCAACAGATCATTCAAGGGGATGGTGGCGGTCTCGAGCGCCAACGCGTAACCGACCGGCGTGCTGGGCGTGCATTGCATCGAACGCAGCACTCCGCTTCCCAGCGTTTCGACGACTTCAAACTGCATCACCGCCTCGTCGTGTGGGGCGCCACACCGCTGCGGCGACGGTGCCCATGGCCAGACCGACCCAATGCACCGTATTTGCGATGTACAGCCCGAACGCTTCGGTCGCTCCGCTGCTCATCAGCACGAGCATGACGAGCACGCCGATGCTGAACGAAGGATGCACCCGCCAGTCCGGCGCTGCGTCGAAGCGTCCGCGCACCACGACGTATGCGAACAGGCCGTACGCGACGCCGGACAGGCCGCCGAACATCGGCACCGACTTCCACAGGAACTGCGCAACGTTGCCAGGCACCGCAATCAGCAACGTCAGCAGCAGCAGGCAAATGGAACCAGCGCCGCGCTCGATGCGACGACCGAACTCGACGACGACGGCCAGATTGAACAGCAGATGCGCAATGCCGAAGTGAATGAAGATGGGCGTGACCACTCGCCACACTTCGCCGCTGGCGAGCGCCTGCTGCAACGTTCCGAAGTGAAGGTCGCCCGCGCTGCCCGTCACCGGCACGATGGTGAGCCACGGCAGGAACGGCCCGAGCGATCCGGAATCGATGCCGAAGGTCGCGGGAAAACACGCCAACGACAACGCGGTCAACGTCGCGACGACCGGATAGCGGCGCAGCCACATCCGCCACGGGGTTTTCGCGCGCGGAGGCCGCGGCAGCCATTGCAGCGCGAGACGACCGTCGCGCCACGCCTCGTAGTCGCTGCGCACGCGCTGCGCGTCCACTTCGTTGGCCACCTCGAGAATCTGCCGACCCTGCTCCTCGAACACGCGGTGTCCGACGCGACTCTGCGCGAGATAGGCGCAGAACATCGCCAGATCGACGTCGGAACCCAACGTCAGTGCTCGAACCGTACCCACCGCGCGGACAACCTCGGATTGTGGTGTAAACTCGCCCTTACCCTAAGTGCACGTTACATCGCCATGCAAGCTGCCGATCACGAAGTACTGAGCCAGGCGCGAATCTGGCTCGAAGCCGGAGAAGCGTGTTGGCTCGCGACCGTCGTGAAGACGTGGGGATCATCGCCGCGTCCCGTCGGATCGCTGTTCACCTGCAATGCCCGCGGCCAGGTGGCAGGTTCGTTGTCCGGCGGCTGCGTCGAAGACGACATGCTCGAAAAGCTCACGTCCGGCGCGCTGGCGCGCCACGCCCCTCAATACTTCCGTTATGGTCTCACCGCCGAAGAGACGGAGCGTTTCGGTCTGCCGTGCGGCGGACACCTCGACGTCGTGGTCGAGCCGCTTTCGCAGGCAACTCATCTCGAACAGCTGCGCCACATCGACGACCGCCTGGTGCACCGTGGGCGGGTCCGCCGCACCGTCGACGTGAAGCGCGGCACGAGTTCCATCGAAGACGTCGAAGCGCACGAAGATCCCGTGTTCGACGAAGTCGCATCGGTGTTGCGTCAGACGTACGGCCCGCGCTTCCAGCTGTTCATCATTGGCGCGGGAATGGTGTCGAAGTACCTGGCCGAGATGGCGCAGATGCTCGACTACGCCGTCACCGTATGCGACCCGCGCGAAAAGCTGCTGACCGATTTCGGCGTTACCGGCGCGCGCGGCGTCACGGACATGCCTGACGACGCGGTGAAGGCTTACGCGAACGACGCCGCTTCGGCGATCGTGGCGCTGACGCACGACCCGCGCATCGACGACATGGGTCTGATGGAAGCGCTGAAGACCCCTGCGTTCTACGTCGGGGCGATGGGTTCGGTGAAGACCTCGGCCGGCCGGCGCAAACGTCTGCAGCTGCTCGACGTCACCGATGCGGAACTCGCGCGGCTGCGCGCGCCGATCGGCCTGCCGATCGGCAGCAAGACCCCGCCGGAAATCGCGATCGCGATACTGGCCGAGATCACCGCAGTGCGAAAGCAGCGCGAAAAGCAGACTCTCGCCCACCTCGCTGCAGTCGCGTCGCCCGCGGTGGCGCAGCAGGCGGGGTTCGCCTCCTCCGCCGCGTGACCAGCGGCGCGCTGGTCATCGCCGCCGGATTCTCGCGGCGGTTCGGCAGCGACAAGCGCGTGTTCCAGCTGAAGCACGAGCCGTTGCTGATCGCGACACTGCGTCAGTATCGCGCGGCGTTCGCCAACGTCGCGGTGGTGGTGCGCAGCAGCGACAGCGCGCTGACCCAGCTGATCGGTGAAGGGTTTGGCCGCCAGCTGCCGATCATCGTGCCGACCAGTCACGCCCACCTCGGCATGGCCGCGAGTATCGCGGACGGCATTCGCGCGGTGGTCGACTGGGATTCCGTGTTCCTCGGTCTCGGCGACATGCCCTACATCCGCCCCGATACGCTGCGTACGCTGAAGGGCGCGATGGACACGGCGCGCATCGAAAAGGAGCCGCGCATCGTCGTGCCGATGCACGCAGACACGCCGGGTCACCCGGTGGGTTTCTCGCGCGAGTTCTTCGCCGAGTTGATCGCACTGACGGGAGATCGCGGTGCCCGATCGGTCATCGATGCGCATCCGGAAGCGGTGCGGAAGATCGGCGTCGACGATCCCGGCGTAGTGACCGACATCGACCATCCGCCGATGTAGCGGTGCGCGCTCTTACTCCGGCTTGACCGGACCGCCGAGACGCGACGCCCAGTCGAGCTTGCTGCGACAGGCTTCGTAAAAGCTGTGCTGCCGCGAATACAGCAGCTTGAGCGCGTGCGCGCATTTCTGGATGTGAACTTCGTCGCCGGGCTGAACGCCGATGTCCACCTGCGAATCGCAGCTGATCTGCTGGTTCGTCGACGTCGTCGAACCAATGACCACTTTGATACGCGACGCACTCGGCACCACCAGCGGCCGCGACGTCAGCGTGTGGGGAAACATCGGTACCACCACGATCGCATCCAGGCTCGGATGCATGATCGGACCGCCCGCCGACAACGCGTACGCGGTCGAGCCGGTCGGCGTGGCGACGATCAAGCCGTCCGAACGCTGGTCGTAAACGAACCGGTCGTCGATGTGCAGCGCGAATTCCATCATCCGCGACATGGTGCCGGCGTGTACCACGACGTCGTTAAGCGCCGACGATCCGCCGATGCGCTTGCCGTCGCGGAACACCGTCGCGTCGAGCAGGAAGCGGTGCTCCACCGTGTATTCGCCGTTCAGCACCGCGCCGATCCTGGCTTCGATCTGATCCGGCGAAATGTCTGCGAGAAATCCGAGGCCGCCGCGGTTCACGCCGATCACCGGTACCTGCGACGCCGCGAGATCGCGCGCGACGCCGAGCAGGCTGCCGTCGCCGCCGACCACGATCAGCAGATCGCAGATGGCGCCGAGCGCTTTTCGCTCTTCGACCCGATGCGCACATTTCGGCAGCATCGCGGCGGTGGTGGATTCGAGCACGATCGTGACGTTACGCGAGCGCAGGAACTGCTCGAGCGTCGCCACCGATTCCACGATGCTGCGGCTACCCCTGCGCGCGATCAGCCCGACGGTGTTGAAGGTCATGTAGTGTCTGTGGTGGTGTCAGAGAGGCACGACGAGAGCCGAGTATACACGCCGACCACGCGATGCAGTTCGGGTGCGACAATGCGACGCGGTGGTGCAAATTTGGCGTCGCTCCCGTGCTTGAATATTGAGGGGCAGGCGCTCAGGCTTGCCCCGCCAATGAACCGGAGACGCGCATGGGCAGCGCACTGGAAGACCGCCATCTCGAAGTTCTGACCACCGCGAATTCCCGGCTGAAGCGCGCGCCGAACACCAGCCTGTGGGAAGCGATGCAGAACGAAGCGCGGGAGAAAGCGCAGGAGGAACCGATCCTCGGCAGCTACTTCCACGCGACGATTCTGAACCACAAGAGTTTTCAGTCGGCGCTGAGTTTCCGTATCGCGAGCCGTCTCGATACGCCGATGCTCCCAACGATGATGATCCGTGACGTCATCGAAGAAGCGCTCAACGACTCACCGAGCATTCTGACCGCAGCGGAGATCGACATCCTGGCGACCTACACGCGCGATCCGGCATGCGACGACGTGTCCACGCCGTTTCTGTTCTTCAAAGGATTCCACGCGTTGCAGGCGCACCGCATCGCGAACTGGCTGTGGCATCGCAATCGCGAGGCGCTCGCCCGCTTCTTCCAGAATCAGATCAGCGTGACGCTCGGCGTCGACATCCATCCGGCCGCGCGCATCGGGTCGGGGATCATGCTCGATCACGCGACAGGCATCGTCATCGGTGAAACCGCCGTCGTCGAGGACGACGTGTCGATTCTGCATTCGGTGACGCTCGGTGGTTCCGGCAAAGTGTCGGGCGATCGCCACCCGAAGATCCGCCGCGGCGTGTTGTTGTCTGCCGGCTGCAAGATCATCGGCAACATCGAAGTCGGCGAAGGCGCAAAGGTGGGTGCGGGCAGTGTGGTGTTGAACGACGTTCCGCCGCACGTCACGGTGGCCGGCGTGCCCGCTCAGATCGTGGGCCGGCCGTCGCATCCGTCGCCGGCGCTCGACATGGACCAGAGTCTCGATTCGCGTTGAGCGGGCGCTCGCGCCGTTGCGTCAGTGTCCCACTTCACCGCGCAGCAGCTGCTGCAGACGCCGGTTGCGGTTCTGCTCGTGGCGCAGCAGCGCCTTCAGCCGCTGGATTTCGTCGCGACAACCGCGGATCTGATCCAGGTAGATCTGCTGCTGCTGCTCGAGGTCGACCCGATATTTGCGCGTCAGCGAGTCGACGCTGTTGTTGTGCTGCTGGATCAGCTGCGTGAGGCTGATGCGCCCTTCTTCACCGAACGCCTGATCGATCTTGTCGTCGGCCTGCACCAGCGCCTTCGAAGTGATCTTCTTGGCAGCGGGCTTCGGTCCCGCCTTTGCGTGCTGCGGTTCCGACTTCGCGCCGTTCGACGCGTCGTCGATGCCGGGCAGCGTGAGGAACGGCGCTTCGCCGCCCGCTTCGGTCTTCGACAGCTTCAAGCCGAGCCGATTGCGCCACGCCGCGCGCTGCACGACCCGAATCGGATTCGCTTCGCCTTCGCCCTCCGGCTCCCACAGATTCATCGCGTGCCACGACACCGAACACTGCGCGCGTGACGCGAGCCGGATCGTGCCGCAGCCTATGTCGGGACCTGGCCCGGCGTGTCGTACCAGATGGCGCAGCGGCACGCTGAAGCCCGGGTCGGCGTGTCCGTTCTCGTCGATGCGCAGCATGAACGTCACCAGGCCTCGAACCGCGAGCCCGGTACCGACGACCACGTACGCGCCGCGCACCTGACTGGCGGCGAAGTTCTCGAGCGTGGCCGATTGATTCAGCAGCGCTTCGAACTCCGCGTAGTGCATTTCGACCGAGACGTCGTCGCCTTCGAAGAAGAACACCGCTTCGGCAAACGCATCCTGCTGACTCATCCTGAGCTTCCTCTCCGACGGCCGATACGAGTAGTGGGTCGCGGCATGCCATGGCCGCGGCCCTGTCGTATTACAGCCGATTCGCTAGCGCGCTACCGCGGGCAGGATCACTGGCTGAGTGCGATGACCATCAAGTTCCGCAGGAACGTGGTCACATTTCCAGCGCGTCGTCGTAGTCAGGAGCGGGAGGCGGGAGGTCCGATGCGTCGGGGCAGAAGATTTCGTCGAGTTCCATAGCGAGAAGGCTAGCGGAGATTTGTGACTCCGCCGTGACCAGGGCCGAAATTCACCAGTTGTTCGTGTGCCCGACCAACCGGATCAGCGCGTGCTTCGAACAGATGTCCATGCAATCAATGCCTTACGCGATGGCACAGCGGTTGCTTCGGTAGACGTTACAGCCTTGGGCCAAGGCGTTTCGGACGACGATAGATGTACCACGATCCTCGCCCTTCACTCGCGCCGCTCGTTCGGACCGGCGCGGCGATTCTGTGCCTGTTCGTCGGCGTCATCGGCTTGGTGCTGCCGCTGATCCCCGGCGTTCCGTTGCTGATCATCGGGGGACTGTTGCTGCGACGACGGCGCGCCACGACGCGTCCCGCGGCTTCGACGACGCCGATCGTGCGCAGCGGACTGAGCGGGTTCGAACAGCTCGAACTGCAGTTCTGGCTGCTGGCGCGCCGCGTCACGACTGCGGCTGAATCGATCCGTCTCGCGCGCCGCCGTCGCGCGCGCCAACGAGATCGTTGAGGCTGATCAGCTCGGCGGGAAGTTCGCGAAGATCGCCGTTAGGGCCGAACGGATCGCCGACTGCGGATCCTTCTGATCACTGGCGCTGATCGTCCTGGTGGCCCAACCGTGCCAGGCCGGCTGGTGCGTTCTTACGTCGAAAATGTCCACCACCAGCCGACCCTCGACGTGCTGGCGCACGGTCACTTCGTGACTGCCGCCGGGCCAGTGCCACGGTCCGCGATATGCGGCCGGATACGTGTCGATGCGCAGCTTGTCGGTGGCGCCGAGCCCGAACCCGACGACGAAGTCGGCCTTCTCGGAATCTTCGATGAACCGGTAGCCCTTCGCGCTCAGGAGATCCTTCGCCGTCTGCTGGATACGGCTCTCCACCGCCGGACTCACCGATGGCGCCGGATCAACCAGCGGGTGCGCCGAGATCCATCCGAACGTCTTGTACCGGTCGAAATTGACGGTCGGGTTGAAATCGTGGTGCGCGGCGATGGTGCTGCAACCGCTGACGGTCATCATCGCTGCGGCAACGAACAGCGAAATCGTTGGAATCCACGTCTTCATTGTTCTCGCACGATCGAACGGACCCGGCATTGTCGCATCAAAGCGCAAACTGCAGATACCGCGTCACGCGCCGAGCGCTCGGGCCACCGTGGTCGCGATCCGGAACGCGTTCGCCATGATGGTGAGCACCGGATTGAAACCGCCGTTGGTGACGTGCAGTGACCCATCCGCCAGGTACAGCGCGCGTTGATGGTGCACGCGTCCGTCGCGATCTGCGACCGAGTGTCGCGGGTCGTCGCCCATTCGGCAGGTACCCGCCTGATGCTGGCCGGCCGACAGCACGTTGCCGTATTCGCTGCCCCACGAACGGACGTTCTCAGCGCCCGCCGCGCGCAACCACTGCTCCGCTTTCGTCTGCAGCATTGCGGCCGAACGCGCGCTCTCCGTATGCACGTGGCCCGATAAGCGCGCGACCGGAATTCCGAAACAATCGCGCACCGAAGGATCGAGCGTCACCCGCGCGTCGGGATTGGGCGTTTCCTGTATCGGTCCCATCACGACGAGCGTCTTGCGGTATGCCTCGGCGAACGCGCGCTTCGCTTCGACTCCCCAACGAGGCCCCGATGGCGCGAACGAACTCCAGAAGTGGATCGGCAACGGAACGAATTCGTTGCCCAGTATCCCGCCGCCGACGATACCGGGATTACCGTGATTGAACTCGCACGTCGCGATGCTTACACCCGGGCCTTCGCAGTCCTGCACGGTCTCCCGATACAGCCCTACCGCGCCCGAATACAGATGACCCTGGAGGTATCGTCCGACCAGATCGTGTGCGTTACCCACTCCATTCGCGTGCGCCCTGGATCTGCTGTTCAGCATCAACCTCGCGCTTTCGATGGCTCCGGCGGCGACAACGATCGCGCGCGCGTGGACGATGCGCTCCACCACGTTGTCCGGCTCGTCCACGTACATCCGCACCGCCCGCGCTTGCCCCTCGGAATCGCAGACGATCGACTCAGCCTGAGTACGGGTGAGCAGCGTGCAGCGTCCGGTAGCCAGCGCGCGCGGGATGACCGTGTTGTACGTGCCGTTCCTGCTGTCGCTCGGACAAGAAAACCCCACACATGTGCCGCAGCGAACGCATGCCGGGCGGCCGGCGTAAGTTCGCGTATTGATCGCGAGCGGAATCGCCGCGGTGCGCCAACCGAGCGCGTTCGCGGCGCTACGCAGCACGCGTCCGTCCGCATTCAGCGGCAGGGGTTGCATCGGGTACGCGCCGCGCGCGCCTTGATGCGCATGGCCCAGTTCGCCGGCCACGCCGATCTCGCGTTCTGCGAGCGCGTACCACGGCGCCAGCGTGTCGTAGTCGATGGGCCAGTCGGCCAGACCCGAGCCTTCCGGCACGCCATAGATCGACGCCATCCGGAAATCCTCCGGCGCGAACCGCCACGCCTGCGCGCCGTACACGCGCGTTCCGCCGCCCACCGTCATCGCATTGTTCGAGTAGCCCGCTTCGTGCGGCCGCACCTCTCGCGCGCCGTTGGGGCCGACGATGACGCGCGGGTGCCCGTCCAGCGGTCCGGTGTTGTGACCGTACGCGGGAAATCGATGGTTGCGCAGATGATCTGTGCCCACTTGCGAGTGGCGCAGCGCCTCACCGCGGTCGATCAGCAATACGTCGAGACCCGCCTCCGCCAGGACGCCCGCGGCGATGCCGCCACCCGCACCGGCGCCTACCACGATGGCGTCATATTCGGAACGAACTTCGTCGACACGCGCGGTGCGCAGCGGCGCGGAATCGACCCTCGCAAACGTCCGCTTCGGCGCCGGATCGAAACCGACCATCGGCCACGACACAGCGCCAGCGGCCGGATCCGCGTAGTGGCTCTGCGACACGAGCGCGATCATCATGCGAATCCAGCGGCCGCTGCGCTCCGGCCACGGCAACGGCGGATCGTCGGCTTCGAGGCGCGCCACGAGATCGCGCCTCTGCTCGGCGGACAACCCCTCGAAATCGAGCGCGATGAGCACATCGACTCCCGTGCGCAGCCGCTCGATCAGATCAACGCCGAAGTCGGCCGAATTGCGTTCGATGAACGACCGCAGACCCGCTTCCGATGCCGATGGATATGCGTCGCGCGGAATCAGCGTGTCGCCGAGCTCAAGGAACACGCGCCATTGACGGTCCGTTAGGCTCATCGCTCAACTTCGCGAGCCGTCTGCACGCGTTAGCACCGGTGTAGCGGCGACGGCGACGAACCAGCAGATCGCAAGCGCCCAGAGGTCGTGCGAGAGGTAGTGCGCGCCGCGCAACAGCTGCGCAACACCGAACGCGACACCGAGAACGAGCGCGGCGACCAATACCAGCCACCGCCAGCGGGGCGCAAATCGCCGGCAATAGAAATACGACGCCAGAAGCGCATATCCCGAGCCCGCGTGCCCCGACGGAAAACACCGGCCGGACCGGCCGTGCAGCAGCACTTCGCGCCACGTCGGCAGATAGGGAACCTCGCCGCCGTAGCGATCCACCGACCACGGGCAGTTCACGTGCGTCACGTCCTTCAGCATCGCAACGAGCAGCGTCGAACCGGCAACCGCGATCACCATGTATACGAGCCCCCAGCGATATGCAGCAAGGCGCTCGAGGAAGAACGACAGCACACAGGCGAGCACGAGGACGCCGTATACGACGCCGATGGCGTGCTTTGCGTCGTTGTGCAACAGGTCTCTGACGATCGGATCGCGCCGCAACGACCACGCGCCGCCTTCCCACCGATAGATGGCATCTGCGAGCCATACGTCGACACGCGTAGACTCGAGCGCGATCGCGAGTAGAACGAAGGCCGCGAGCGGTACCCAGACGTGTGCCGTCATCGAACCGATAGGCGACGGCGCTGTCATTGCATCTTCACGACGCGCGACCATTCGTTGAGCCCGTCCTTGTACGTTTCCGCTGCGGTCTGATAGTACGCGCGCACCCGTTCCACACCGGCGTCGTCGTTCGAAACGGCGATCTTCTCCGAGCCGGCATCCGAGTAGCGGTAGCGTTCGATGCGCTTCCTGGGCTGCAGAATGGTGAGGTCGCTGCCGTCGAAGTAGCCGAGATACTCGTAGTTGCCGATCAGCGCTCTGTTCGGATGCCCCTTCGCCAGCATGTCGGTGCCGAACGCCATCGACAGGTAGTCGACGTTCAGCAGCGCGAGCAATGTCGGCGCGATGTCGATCTGGCTCACCAACGCGTCTTCCTCGCGCGGCTGGATGTGCCGCGGCGAGTAGATCCACATCGGGATGTGGTACTTATCGAGCGGCAGATCTTCTTTCCCCGCACTGCCCGCGCAATGGTCGGCGACGATCACGAACAGCGTGTCGTCGAACCACGGTTTGTTCCGCGCCTGGCGCAGCAGCTCGCCGATCGCGTAGTCCGTATACATGACCGCGCCGTCGCGGCCGCTGCCCGACGCGATGGCGACGCGACCGTCCGGATACGTGTACGGTCGATGGTTCGATGTCGTCATCAGGTGGAAGAAAAACGGTTTCCCCGCAGCGGCCGCGCGATCGCCGGCTGCCAGCGTCTGCCGGTACAGGTCTTCGTCCGACATGCCCCACGCATTGCTGAACTCGATCTGCTCGTCCGGCACGCTCGACTGGTCGATCACGTCATAACCATTGCCGGAAAAGAACGCGGCCATGTTGTCGAAATAGCCGCGGCCGCCGTAAATGAACTGCGTGTCGTAGCCGCGCTCGCGCAGCACGTTACCGAGCGACCACATGCCGCTCTCGCGGCCGATGCGCTTGACGATCGAGTATCCGGGCGTCGGCGGAAACGACAGCGTTACCGCTTCCAGTCCGCGCACCGTGCGCGTGCCGGTTGCATACAGTCGCGTGAAGAACAGACTCTCGCCGATCAACCGGTCGAGGTTCGGAGTGAGCGCAGAACCCGGCGTGAAACGCGCCAGGTAGTCGGCGCTCAGACTCTCGACCATCACGAGAATCACGTTCAGGCGCCGCTCCGCGCCGCCGTCACCGTGCACCCGGCGCAGAATCGACAGCGGGTTGGAGTCTACGAAGTCGGCAGGCTGCGCGTCGAGTTCGCCTTTGAGCACCTGTGCCGCGTGCGCCGCATCGACGGTCTGATAGAACTGCGCATAGTCGAGCTCGTTGTTGCGGAACGCCGCAATGAACTGGTACGCGCCGTCCGATGCGAGTTCGCGCACGTAGTTGTCCGGTATGCGGTCGCGCAGTTCCTGGCCCACCAGCAGATAGGCCGCGACCGGAAGCAACAGCAGCACGGCGGCTTCGCGCCAGCGCCGGGCCATCGGCTGCTGCACGCGCAACGCCGCATCGATGCGTGGAAAGAGCAGCCAGTAAATTGCGATGGCGGCCACCAGCAACGCCGACATGATCGCCGCCACCGGATACGACTCAGTGATGTTGTTGGTGACTTCGCGCCGATAGACGAGGTAGTCCACCGAGATGAAGTTGAAGCGCGCGAAGAACTCGCCCCAGAACAGATACTCGGCCGCCGCGATGAACCCGAACGCGTACAACGTGGCGAAAGAGACGCCGTGCACGAAGACTCGCGTCGGTGCGCGCCGCCACAACGCCTCGGGACACGCGGCGATGAACAGCACCGGCACGATCGACGCGTAAGCAATGAAGCAGGCGTCGTACAACGCCCCGACGCCGATCATCGTCGGAAGGTGTGCGATGCCGACATCGGCATCGCCCGGCAAGCGCAGACCCAGCACGAGGCGCGTCAGCATCGCGATTGCGAAGTACGAGAGCGCCATCCATCCGACGATTCGAAACCGCGAGCCCATCACCACCCCGCACAAACGACGCGCATCAGAACATCTTTCCGGCATGGCCGACAGCGCCAGGCCGACCGCCCGCAACGCGGCCACCAGCGGTTGCGGCAACGCCACGACATATGGTGGAGCGATGTCGAGACATCTCCATTAACCTGTTGTTATATCTGAACTTATCAGAAGTTGGCACGACGCCTGCGTTTCTGTCGCTGCCTGGCAACCCCAGGCTCAACAACCAACCCAACGGAGAGATATCGAACATGATCAATCGGAAGAGTGCAGTCATCGCCACCGCGATCAGCGGCGCGCTCGCAATCGCCGGGATGCTGGCACAGGCGGCGCCCGCGGAAGGCGGTGCCGGCAAGGAAAAGTGCTACGGCGTTGCGCAATCCGGCAAGAACGATTGCGCCGCCAACGGTCACGCGTGTGCCGGCCAGTCCAAGAGCGCGTCGAACGCCGCCGAGTGGATCTACGTTCCCACCGGCACGTGCGAACGCCTGGTCGGCGGCAGCCTGACGCCGAAGAAGGCATGACACCCGTCGTTCACACGGCGACCGCGCCCGCACCGATTCCGGCCACCGCCGGAATCGGCTTGCGGAGCGCTCATCATCGCCACGTATTGACCACTCGACCCAATACGTCGTGGTTCGAAGTGCACACCGAAAATTTCTTCGCGTCGGGCGGACCGCAGCCCCAGTTCCTCGAACGGGTGCGTCTCGATTATCCGTTGAGCCTGCACGGTGTGGGACTCTCGCTCGGCTCGACCGACGCGCTCGACTGCCGGCACCTGGCGAACCTGAAGCGCGTCGTCGATCGCTTCCAGCCTCGGTTCGTGTCGGAACATCTGTCGTGGTCGTCGATCGGCGGTCAGTTCATCAACGATCTGCTGCCGCTGCCATACACGGAAGAGGCGCTGATCCATTTCAGCGATCGCGTCGGTTTCGTACAGGATTTCCTGGGGCGAACGATCCTGATCGAGAACCCGTCGAGCTACCTCGCATTCGAGCATTCGACGATGCCGGAATGGGAATTCATCGCCGCGCTGAGCAAGCGCTCCGGCTGCGACATTCTGCTCGACGTCAACAACATCTACGTCAGCGCCAGCAATCATCGGCTACAGCGCAGCCGACTATCTCGCCGGCGTACCGGCCGAGCGCGTGCGCGAGTTCCATCTCGCCGGCCACAGCACGCGCGTCACGCGTGACGGTACGGCAATGCTCATCGACACGCATGACGGGCGTGTCTCAACGGACGTCTGGGCGTTGTTCGAAGCGGCGGTGGAACGATTCGGCGCGCGCCCGACGCTGATCGAATGGGACGCCAACCTGCCGTCGTTCGAGGTGCTGGAAGACGAGGCGCGCATCGCCGACCGATACCTGAGATCCGACCATGCAATCGCTGCGTAAAACGCAAGCGCGTTTCCTGCAGACGCTGCTCGACGAGCCTGCGGCTGCCGCGTTGCCGCCCGATGGCGTCGACGTCTACCGCAACAACTTCTTCGAGGGGCATCGCAAGGCGCTGGCGTCGACGTACCCGGTGGTTGCCCAGCTCGTCGGCGAAGCCTGCTTCAGAACGCTCGCGCACGACTATGCACGCGGATTTCCGTCGCGCGCCGGTGACCTCGCACAGTTCGGCGGCGAGTTCCCGTTCTTCCTGCGCGCCGTTGTACGGCAACTCCGAACATGGGTATCTGATCGATATCGCGCGGTTCGAGTGGGCGTACGTCGACGCGTTGAACGCGGCGGACGCAACAACGCTCGAACTGCACCAGCTCGCATCGGCGCTCGATGCCGGCAATCTGACGTTTACCTTTCAACCGTCGACACGCCTGCTTCGCTCGCCGTTTCCGGTGCTGGCGATCTGGCAAGCGCACCAGGGCGACGATGATCGCGCGGTCGATCTATCGGCGGGAGAAGACCGCCTGCTGATCCATCGCCCACAGATGCAGGTCGAGATCCTGCAGCTCGAAGTCGCTCAATACGCATTCGTCCAGGAGCTCTACCACGGCGAACCATTGGCGCGCGCGCTCGACCATGCAATGTCGATCGACGCGGGCTTCGATCTCACCGCATGTCTGGCGTTGCTGATCACGCAAGGCGCGATCACGCACTGCACGGCCACGCAATTCCCCCTCGATACGGATGGAGAACCTTCATGAATTTCACCGACCGCTACATCTCGCTCGCACGCATCTCCGCGCGCGCTCTCAACGCGTTGCAGACGCCCGTCGCGCTGGCGGTGCGCGCTTGGGTGAGCTGGCAGTTCCTCCTGTCGGGCTACCTGAAAGTGAGTGCGTGGGAGAACACGCTGTTCCTGTTCGAGAACGAATATCGGGTGCCGTTGCTCCCGAGCCACCTCGCAGCGGTCGTCGGGACGACCGGCGAACTGGCGTTCCCCGCGCTGCTGATCCTCGGCATCGCGGGTCGCCTCTCGGCAATCGGTCTGTTCGCGGTGAACGCCATGGCGGTCGTTTCATACGCGCACGTGCTGCTGAGCGAAGGCTTCGAAGCGGCGCTGGCACAACACGTCTTGTGGGGCTTCATGCTGATCGTCCTTGCCGTTTACGGACCGGGCAAGGCGTCGTTCGACTACCTCATGTCGCGTCAGCGTGGCATCGAGGTCGAGCCGGCCTCTCGGGCGATGCCGGTCTGAACATGCAACCTCCCTCCATGGCTGCTGGACAGTCTTTCGCGCCCTGCCGCACCATTGATCGCCTGTTTGTAGCGACCACGCCGTGAACCTCCAACCACTCGATGCAAAGGCCGCGGAACTGCTGCGTCTCATCGACGAAGGCACCGCATCGGTCACCGGCGAGGCCTTCTTCCGTGCGCTGGTGCGCAAGCTTTCCGAAGGGATGCAGACACGCTACACGTTCGTTGCCGAGTTCGACCCCGCGTTGACCCGTGCCAACGTTCTCGCGTGGTGGGACAGCCAGGGCAAGTACCGCGACCCGTTCTCGTTCCCGCTGAAAGGCACACCGTGCGAATTGGTTGCGACCGGCAATGGCGACATCGTGTCATACGAAGCGGATGTTGCGGTCTGCTTTCCGGAGGACCGCGCTGCACTCGAACGAATCGGCGCCAAGAGCTACGTGGCGGTCCCGCTGCTGCGTGCTGACGGCCACGTCATGGGGCACCTTGCGGTTTTCGACGATCAGGAACGCGTGTGGGATCCGATGTCGCTGGGTCTGTTGCGCATCTTCGCCGCGCGCGCCACGGCCGAAGTCGAACGCCGGCAGTTCGAGAAGGAGCTCGAATCGGCGAACGCAGACCTGGAGCGCCGCGTATCGGCGCGAACGGCCCAACTCGCCGATACCGTGCAGCGACTGAACGCCGAGATCGAACGCCGGCGCGAAGTGGAGCAACGCCTGATCCACAACGAAGCAGAGATCCGGAACCTGTTCGAAGAGTCGCCGGCAGCGTTGTGGGTATCGGATTTCTCCGCCGCAAAACGGCACATCGACGAGTTGCGCGGCCAGGGCATCACCGACCTGCGCGAGTATTTTCGCGACCGCCCTTTGCTGCTGCGCCGCGTCGTCGAAATGCAGCAGGTGCAGACGGTCAACAAAGCGACGCTGCATGCTTATGAGGGCACCGCAGTCGAGCAGTTTTTCCACCTGCAACCGGACGACATCTTCACGCCCGAGGCATATGCGGCGCTCGGCGAGATGGTGTTGCGATTCGCGGATGGCGCGATCGAGTACGACACCGAAGCCACCGACCGTACTCTGGCCGGCAATGTCCGCGATCGATACATGAAGTGGCGCCTGATGCCGGGCCGCGAGCACGACTGGGGGCGCGTTCTCGTAGCGGTGCTCGATATCAGCGGGCAGAAGGAAGCAGCGCGGTTCCTGAAGAATGCGCACGACCAACTCGAGCAACGCGTGCACGAGCGCACGACGGCGCTGTTCGTCGCCAATTCGAAACTGCAACAGGAAGTTGCGAAGCGCACGCAGACCGAGCGCGCACTGCGCATCAGCGAAAAGGCGTTCCGGGAACTCTACGAGGAGGCGCCCAGCGTGTACTGGTCGGTGAGCGCTGATGGCACCATCATGCGCGCGAACCGTCGCGCCACCGAACTGTTCGGATACCCGCACGACGAGATCGTAGGCATGTCGTTGTTCGACCTCGTCCGGGACAGCGCCGACGGCACACCAGTGGCGCAGATCGTGCGCGACAAGTTGCTCGCCGGAATCGCGATGTTCAATCAGGAAGTGGAGTTCGTCGCGAAAAACGGCCGCACCATCTGGGGATCGGTTTCGGTGACGCCATACCGCAATGACGCCGGCGAGATCGAAGGTACGCGCTCGATCATCACCGACATCACCGAACGCAAGTCGATGGAGATCGCACTGCGCCGGCGACGGGAACTCGAAGCGCTCGTCACGTCCACATCGACGCAGATCGCAAGCGTCGCGGCCGGCGAACTCGACGCGGAGATCGTCCGTGCTCTCGAGCTCGCATGCGCATCGCTCGGCGCACAGCGCGCCTTCGTTTGTCGTCAGGCCGACCGCAGCGCGGCGATTGCGTTGACCCACCGTTTCGATCTTCCACCCAACGAATCGAGTACGAAGATACCCGCGCTGACGCAACACTTCGTGCGCCTGCGCAAGGCTGGTGCCATTCACGTCGCCGATGCATACGAAACACGAGCGCGCCTCATTCGCCAGGAAATGCTGGAGTGCGGCGCTACTGCACGCCTGATGGTGCCATTGCGATCGGCGTCGTCTGTCGTCGGCGCGCTGGCGATCGATGTGTTGCATCAACCCCACAGTTGGGCGGACGACGAGGTCGAATTGTTCGGCATGCTCGGCGAGACCATTGCCGGCGCACTCGCGCGGCGCGACATCGCCGTGAGTCTGGAGAGCGCGAAACTCACCGCGGAAGCCGCGAACCGCGCCAAAACCGAATTCCTCGCCAGCACCAGCCATGAATTGCGCACGCCGCTGAATGGCATTCTGGGTTACGCGCAGCTGCTCGATCGGGATCAGACCCTTTCAGACGATCAGCGTGAAGCGGTGCAGACGATTCAATGGTGTGGCGAGCATCTGTTGAAGATCATCAACGAGCTGCTCGACCTCGCGAAGATCGAGTCGAGCAAATTCGATCTCGTGCCGGCTCCGATCGACCTGCCGCGGCTGCTGCAGGACACCGCGGATCTCGGCCGGCTCCGCGCCGCGCAAGGCAATCTGACGTTCACGTTCGAGATCGCGTCGGCACTGCCGAAGCAGGTGCTCGCCGATGCGGCGAAGTTGCGGCAGATACTGCTGAACCTGCTGAGCAACGCCGCCAAGTTCACCCGCAACGGCGGCGTAACACTGAAGGTGCATGCAACGTCGGAAGGTGCTACCACTCGGCTCGTATTCGAAGTCGAAGATACCGGTATCGGCATTCCGAAAAAGCAACTCACCAGGATCTTCGAGCCCTTTCATCAAGTTGGAACGCAGACAGAAGGTACCGGGCTCGGCCTCACGATCACGAAGCGCCTCATCGAGGCAATGGACGGCGCCATCGAGGTAACGAGTCGAACCGGCCGCGGCAGTCGCTTCGTGGTACGACTCGAACTACCGCTGGTAAACGAAGCCGTTGCGATCGAAACACCGCAGTCGCCCACCGTCATCGGCTATCTCGGGGGCATCCGCTCGATCCTCGTTGCCGACGACAAATCCGAGAATCGCAGCGTGCTGGCGCGCCTGCTCGAACCGCTCGGCTTCATCGTCTACCAGGCAGCCGACGGCAATGAAGCGCTCGCAGTCGCGCGTCAACACCGCCCGGACCTGGTGCTGATGGATCTGGTGATGCCGAACCTCGACGGCTTCGAGGCGATCCGGCGATTGAGACTCGACCCGGAACTCGCGCACGTGCGCACCATCGCGGTGTCGGCGAGCGCATTCGACGATACGCGCCGGGAGAGCCTGCAGCAGGGCGCGGTCGACTTCATCGCGAAGCCGGTGCGCATGACCGAACTGCTCGAGCGTTTGCGACACCACCTGGACATCGAATGGGTTTATGCCGACGGCGAAGGATCGCGCACCACAACACCGCAAACATCCGCCGTCGCTGAACTGCCGCTGCCGGCGCCCGAGGAACTCGAACGCATGCTGGAACTGACCACGTGCGGCGACATCGAGGGATTGAACGGTGCGCTCGACGGACTCGCGCTTCGAGCCGAGCTGGCGCCGTTCGTCGCGCATCTGCGCGGTTTCACCCGTCAGTTTCAGATGAACCGCATCCGGGCGTTGCTCGAATCGCTGCGCGAGCGTCAGGATTAGCGAAATGAGCGTAGAGCGCTGCACAATCCTCATCGCAGACGACAACCCGTCGAACCTCGACGTGCTGTTGAAGTGCCTGAGCCGCGACAACCACCGGGTGTTGGTTGCCGAAGACGGCGCGAGTGCGATCGCTCGCGCGCGCCAGGCGCAACCCGACCTGATTCTGCTCGACGTCATGATGCCGGGCCTCGATGGCTTCGAGACCTGTACCCGTCTGCGCGCCGACGCATCGACCGCGCACATTCCGATCATCTTCATGACCGCGCTCGGCGAACTCGAAGACAAGGTGCGCGCATTCGAGCTCGGTGCGCAGGACTACATCACCAAACCGTTCCAGGTGGCAGAAGTACTCGCGCGCGTCAGCACGCAGCTGCAGATCCATCGACTGCAACAGCGACTGCAGGCCGCCAATACCGAACTCGAAGAGCGGGTCGCACAACGCACCACGGAACTGAGCGCCGCGCTCGACGAGGTACAGCGTCTGTCGCAACGGTTGCAGGCCGAGAATGCCTATCTGCAGGACGAAATCCGCCAATCACACGACCACCGCGCCATCATCGGATCGTCTGCTCGGCTCAAGGCAGTGTTGCGCAAGGTCGACATCGTGGCGAACAGCGACGCGACCGTGCTGATCTACGGCGAAACCGGTACCGGCAAGGAACTCATCGCCCGCGCAATCCACGATGCGAGCCGCCGCAGCGGCGCCACGATGGTGAAGTTGAACTGCGCGGCGATCTCGGCCGGGCTGGTGGAGAGCGAACTGTTCGGCCACGTAAAGGGCGCTTTCACCGGCGCGGTGGACAAGCGCGTCGGCCGGTTCGAACTCGCCGACGGCGGTACGCTGTTTCTCGACGAAATCAGCGAGCTTCCGCTCGATACGCAGGCCAAGCTGCTGCGAGTGCTGCAGGAGCAGGAATTCGAACCGGTCGGCAGTTCCAAGTCACGTCGAGTCGACGTGCGCGTCATCGCCGCGACGAACCGCGATCTCTCGGCCGAGGTGCAGGCCGGGCGTTTCCGCGCCGACCTGTACTACCGGCTCAATGTGTTTCCCCTGGAGCTGCCGCCGCTGCGCGAACGCCGCGAAGACATTCCGGAGCTGGCCGCATTCTTCGTCGCCGGCATGTCGCGCAAGCACGGTCGCCACATCAAACGCATCGCGCCGCCTGCTCTGCAGGCACTGGTCGATCACACCTGGCCCGGCAACATCCGGGATCTGCAGAACACGATCGAACGCGCCGTCATCCTGTGCGATGGCGATCAACTGACGCTGGATCAACCGCTCGTCGCTCCGCCGCGCGCGACTAACGGCACCGACACGCCGCGCGACGACGCCGCACCCGACGATTCACTGCGCCTCGACGACGCAGAACGGCGCCACATCATTGCGGTATTGAAACAGACGCGCGGCGTGATCGAGGGTCCACGCGGTGCCGCGGCGCTGCTGAGTTTGAAACCGAGCACGGCGCGCTTCCGAATGAAGAAACTCGGCATCTCGAAATCGGATTACATGATCTGATGACGTTCGCGTGAATTTCGCCACGCCTCGCGAACGCGTCGTCGCCACGGGGGCGTACTACGCATCGATGCTTACGCTGGGATTCGGCACCGCGATCGTCG
This sequence comes from uncultured Gammaproteobacteria bacterium, assembly GCA_963780795.1. Taxonomy (GTDB): domain Bacteria; phylum Pseudomonadota; class Gammaproteobacteria; order Pseudomonadales; family Azotimanducaceae; genus DATJGR01. The sequence continues at coordinate 184,089 of CAWADH010000003.1, forward strand.
GTCCCACGCTGGCGGGGCTGGCGCAGCGGACACATTCTTCGATCGGCGTAATCGGCGTCGTGTTCACAGCCAGCGCGCTCGGCTATCTCGTCGGATCGCTGCTGAGCGGTCGCTGGTTCGACCGGTTGCCGGGGCATCGCGTGCTGGGCGTCGCGTTATCGTTGGTGGCTGCCGCGTTCGCGGTCGTGCCGGTGACGACGTCGCTGTGGCCGCTGGTCGCGACCTTCCTCCTGCTCGGTGCCGCCACCGCCACCATCGACGTCGGCACGAACACGCTGCTGCTATGGATCTATCGCGAACGCGTGGGCGGCGTCATGAACGGCCTCCATTTCTGCTTCGGCGCCGGCGCCCTCGTCGCGCCCGCCGTGGCCGCGTGGTCGATTCATGCGACCAACGACATTGCAATGGCGTACTGGTCGCTCGGTACCGTGACGTCGGTGATCGCCGCGGCGCTGTTTCTGATTCCGAGCGCACCGCATCCGGTCCGTGCCGAGACCAACGACGCGACCCCGTCACAATCCCGCCTCGTCGCGCTGATTTCCGCGGTGTTTGCGTTCTACGTTGCCACAGAAGTGGCGTACGGCGGCTGGATCTCCACGTATGGACTCGAACTCGGCTTTGGCGATGCGGCGCAGACCGCCTACCTCGCGTCGGCATTCTGGGGAATGCTCACGTTGGGCCGACTCGTTGGCATTCCACTCGCGAGTCGCCTGCGCGCCACCACGATGATTGCGGTCGACCACGCGGGCGCCCTCCTCTGTCTGGCCGCGATTCTGTGGGAACCGCTCTCGGCCGCCGTGCTGTGGATCGCGACCGGACTGTTCGGTTTCTTCCTCGCCTCCATCTTTCCGATGCTGCTGGTGTTCTCCGGTGAGCGCATGCCGGTCTCCGGGCGCGGCACCAGCTGGTATCTCGCAACGTCCGGGCTCGGCAGCATGACGCTACCGTGGCTGATCGGACAGTCGTTCGTCGCCTTTGGTCCGTCGAGCCTGTTGTGGATGGACGCAGTCGCCGTCTTGCTCGGGGCCGCGGTCTTCGCGCTCGCTGCAGCACAACCGCGCGCCGCAAATACCCGTTAGCGGTCACCACTCTTCGCGTGAGTCCGCAATCGGTTGCGGATGTGGTGGCGGCGCGCGGCTTTCGAAGGCGGCGCAATTCCGGGGGCCACGTTCCGGTCGCGCAAACAACACCAACTGCATCAATCAGTTACGAATGCCCGCCGCGCGCCCGTGAACCCTGGCACACGCGTTGCTCTTAGGGAAATGCAGCTCACTGCAAAGCCACTTAGGAGAACGTCAATGTCGAAACACCAGAACCTGATCAACGCAGCGCTCGTCAGCGTCGTCGCACTCGGCGGCAGCCTCGCGGCAGCTGCCGCATTTGCCGATCACGACGGCATGGAGCAATGCGCCGGTGTCATCAAGGCCGGCAAGAACGACTGCGCGACCAGCAGCAACGCCTGCCACGGTCACGTCACCGTCGATGCCAGCAAAGAAGCGTGGATCTACGTGCCGAAAGGTACCTGCGAACGCATCGCAGGCGCCCATGTCGTCACGGTCACGGACCCTACCCCGGCAAGCAACTGATCAGCAGCGCCAACCACCGCGCGAGGGGGCGCGACCGCAAACCCTCGCTTCGGTGAACGGCAAACTTGGAGAACAAACGTGAACGAATCGAATCAAGCCTGGGCAGTCGTATTGGCCGGAGGCAGCGGCAACCGGCTTCGCAATCTCACGACCGACGCTCGTGGCGTTTCGGTTCCGAAGCAATACTGCTCGTTGTGCGGCGGTCCGTCGCTGCTCGAACTGGCGTTGCGTCGCGCCGAGCAGGTGGTGCCGCGCGCGACCATTACGACCATCGTCGCGAAGCAGCACAGCCAGTGGTGGAGCGAACAGCTGTCGGCCATGCCGAGCCGCAACGTCATCGTACAACCCAGTAACCGCGGCACCGGTCTCGGCATTCTTCTGTCCGTGCTGCGCGTGCTGGAGATGGACGCCGATGCACGCATCGTCTTCCTGCCGTCGGATCATTACGTCGAGAAGGAATACGTTCTGGCGGCCGCAACGCGCAATGCGCTCGATCTGTTGCGGCGTTTCGATCGCGACATCGTGATGGTCGGGATCACGCCTGAATCAGCCGATCCGGAACTCGGCTACATCGTTCCCGGCCAGCACGCCTTCGCCGGTGTGTTCGACGTCGATCGGTTTGTCGAAAAGCCGCAGCGTTCGCTTGCGGAGAAGATGCTCGCAGCGCGTTGCTTCTGGAACAGTTTCATCTTCGCCGCGCGCGGACGGTATCTGCTGTCGCTGTTCGAATCGCTGTATCCGCTCGAAGTGGCGGAAATGCGCTCGGCGCTGCGGGCCGACCACGACCGTCGCGCCGAGATGCTCGCGAATCTCTACGAACGACTGCCCGAGATCGACTTCTCGCGACAGATCGTCGAACGCTCCGTCAATCGATTGAAGCTGGTCGCGGTGAGCTCGTGCGGCTGGAGCGACCTCGGAACGCCCGAGCGCGTCGCCGAGACGATTCGCCGTCTGAGCCAGATTCCGGCGGACCGGTCGAACACGCTCGTCGAAATGCCGCGCCGTCGCTCTTCCACTACGTCCGCCTGGAATCTCGCCCAGGCGCACGCCTCGATGGCCGCGGCCGTCTGAACCCGTTGGGAGACATGAACATGCAATACGCACACTCGTTGATTCTGATTCTGATCCTCGCAACAGCGGCGAACGCCGAAGAAGCGCCCGCATCCCTGGCGGCCGGCAGCGTCACACTGGCCGGCGCGCATCAGCTGCTCGCCGCCGCGCAGAGTTACGCAAAAGCGCGCGCCGCTCCTGGCGCGGCAATCGCAATCGTCGACTCTGCCGGCAACCTGGTCGTGCTCGAGCGTCTCGATGGCACGTTCCCGGCGGCACCTGCGGTGTCGACCGGCAAGGCGCGCACTGCCGTGATGTTCGCGAAACCGACGCGCGCGCTGGAAGACGCGGTGAACAAGGGGCGCTTCACGATGGTGACGCTGCCCGAAGTCACCTCGTTCACGCCATTGAAAGGGGGCGTACCGATCGTCGCCGGCGGTCGCATCGTCGGCGCGATCGGGGTCAGCGGTGCGGCGAGTGCGGATCAGGACGACGAGATCGCCCAAGCGGCAGCGGATGCCTTCACGAAAACGCTGGCACAAGCGGATTCCGCGACGCACCTCGACCACGTGGCCGTGAGCGCGGCGTTCAAGAGCGGCGCGCATCTGGTTCGCGGCCCAGGCTACAAGGTCGATGCGAGCCGTCGCGACGGATCGGGCGAAGCCGAGGTTCACACACAGGACACCGATGTCTTCTACGTCGTTTCCGGCCACGCGACGTTCGTCACGGGTGGAGAAGTGGTCGATCCGCACACGACCGCGCCCAACGAAATCCGCGGTGCGTCCATTCGAAACGGTACCACGCAGAAGCTCTCGGCCGGCGATGTGGTCGTCGTACCGAGGGGGGTTCCGCACTGGTTTCAGACGGTTGCCGAACCGTTCGACTACTTCGTCGTCAAGTCGCAGAGCTAGGAGGCATCATGCGCCCCACTTCACTCGTTGGTTCTCTAATGCTTGGCCTGTTGGCGTCCTCGATCGCGTCGAGCTCGCATGCCGACGCACCGAACGGACCGCCGCTTGCGACCATCGATCTGCGCACCGAAGCCGGTGTCGCGCTGGTGAAAGGCGAGTGGCGCTACAGCGATACGCGCATCGTGCCGGCCGATTTCAAAAGCGCGGGTGCCGCCGGCCAGCCAGAGGGCGCGAAGGTCGCGACGTACGATTTCGAACCGCACGCTGGCGCTGCCGACTTCGATGACGCCGCCTGGGGCGCCATCGCACCGACATCGCTCGAGCTGCGCCGAGGCAACGGCAAACTGTCGTTCAACTGGTATCGCATCGGTGTCACGGTGCCGGGCCGCATCGGCGATTTCGATCCGACCGGCGCAACACTCGTGTTCGAAACCTCGCTCGACGACTACGCCGAAGTGTGGGTGGACGGCGAACTGGCGCGGGCGCCGGCCCAACGCGGCGGCTCCGTCGTCGCCGGCTGGAACGCGCCGAACCGGTTGATCGTCGGCCGTAACGTGAAGCCGGGCCAGAAGATCCAGCTCGCGGTGTTCGGCATCAACGGCCCGATCTCGAACGCGCCAACCAACTTCATCTGGATGCGCGAAGCGGTGCTGTCGTTCTATCCGCCGATGCCGGTGCCGCTGGCGGTGACGCCGCAGGAAGTGAACGTCGACGTCGTTCGGCTCGATCCGCGCATCGACGCGATCGTTCCCGCGAATGCAAAAGTGTTCAAGCTGGCGGAAGGGTTCCAGTTTACCGAAGGACCGATCTGGGTGAACGACGCGCTGCTGTTCAGCGATCCGAACGCGAACACGATCTACCGGTACTCGGACGCCGCCGGTCTCGCGGTGTTCCGCGAACAAAGCGGCTATACAGGTACCGACATCGGCGAGTACGGCCAACCCGGCTCGAACGGTCTGACGCTGGATCCGAAAGGTCGGCTCACGATCGACGAGCACGGCAATCGCCGCGTCACGCGCCTCGACGCCAACGGTCACACCGAGGTGCTCGCCGACCGCTACGACGGCAAACGTCTGAACAGCCCGAACGATCTCGTCTACAAGCGCGACGGCAGCCTGTACTTCACCGATCCGCCGTTCGGCCTGCCGAAGTTCTACGACGATCCGCGCAAGGAACTCGCGTTCAGCGGCGTGTATCGCGTGAAGGGCCGCAAGGTGACGCTGCTCGCGAACGAGTTGAAGGGACCGAACGGCCTCGCGTTCTCGCCGGACGAAAAGTTCCTGTACGTCGACAACTGGGACACGCAGCGCAAGGTGGTGATGCGCTACCCGGTGAAGGCCGACGGCACGCTCGGCAACGGCACGGTGTTCTTCGACATGGGCGACGCGCCGGGCGAAGAAGCGCTCGACGGCCTGAAAGTGGACCGCGACGGCAACCTTTACGTGTCGGGTCCCGGCGGCATATGGGTGATCGCGGCCGACGGCGCGCACCTCGGCACGATCAGGCCGCCGCGACTACCGGCAAACTTCGCGTGGGGCGGCGCGGACGGCAAGACGCTGTATCTGACCGCGCGCAGCAGCCTGTATCGCATCGATCTGCAGGTGCCGGGCTCGGGTGTGGGCTCACCGGGAGCGCAGCGATGAACGTCAGCGCCGTTCCAATTGGCGTAGGAGGCGCTGACGACATGACGCTGCTGCGCCTGCATCGCGACACGCTCGGCGATTTCGACGGCGCGACGCGGCGCGAATGGCTCGTCACCAACGGCATCGGCGGCTTCGCCTCCGGCAGCGTCGCCGGCGCCGCCACCCGCCGCTACCACGGCCTCCTGGTCGCCGCGCTGCATCCGCCGGTGGGACGCACGGTGCTGGTCGCCAAGTTCGACGTCACCGCACTCTACAACGGCAAAACGCATGCGCTGTCGAGCAACGAATACGCCGACGGCACGATCGACCCGCACGGCTATCGTCTGATCGAGCAGTTCGCGCTCGAAGGAACCATTCCAACCTGGACATACGCGATCGGCGACGCGCAACTCGTCCAGCGGATCTGGATGGAACACGGCACGAACGCCACGTACGTGCAGTTCGAACTGACACGCGCATCGCAACCGATGCAGCTGAACGTTGCTCCGCTGTGCACCCATCGCGATTACCACGCGCAGTACCGCGGCCGGTTCGAGCCGTCGGTGTCTACGACGCCTTCCGGCTTTGCGATCGATGCGTACTCGGGCGCGTGGCGCTACTCGGTCGTCAGCGACCGCGGCGGGTTCCAGTCGCGAGCCGTCGTGGTACTGGAATTTCAGACACCGCGTCGAATCCGAACGCGGGCTCGACGACGTCGAGGATCTGTTCCGCCCGGGCGCTTCGTCGTCGATCTCGAAGCCGGGCAACGCGTCACGATGGTATGTGCCACGGATGACGCGGCCATGCCCGCGGGCGATCCGCTCGAGCGCGAGCGCGCGCGGCAGCGCTCGTTGATCGGGAGACCAGCCGGCTGGATCCGCCAGCCCGGCTGGATCCGCCAGCTCAAGCTCGCTGCCGATCAGTTTGTCGTGCGGCGCTGCTCCGAGCACGAAGGCGACGCGGATGCCGGTGCAACCGTCATCGCCGGTTATCCGTGGTTCAGCGACTGGGGCCGCGACACCATGATCGCGCTGCCGGGTCTCACGCTGTCGACCGGTCGCGCGCCGATCGCCGCCGAAATCCTCACCACGTTCGCGCGCTTCGTGTCCGAAGGCATGTTGCCGAACCGTTTCCCCGATCAGGGCGAGACGCCCGAGTACAACACCGTCGATGCGACGCTGTGGTATTTCGACGCGATCGCGCAGTACTTCGACCACACCGGCGACACGGCGCTGCCGCGCGCGCTTTATCCGTTGCTGGTCGAGATCATCGACCGCCACATCAGTGGAACCCGCTACGGCATTCGCGTCGATCCTCGTGACGGCCTGCTCGCCGCCGGCGTACCCGGCGTGCAGTTGACGTGGATGGACGCGAAGATCGGCGACTGGGTGGTCACGCCGCGCTCCGGCAAAGCGGTCGAGATCAACGCGCTGTGGTATCGCGCGCTGCGCGTGACCCGCGGGTTCGCGCGCCGCTTCGACGACATGAGCGCCGCTGCAGCGCCTGGACGAGCTGGCTGCGCAGGTGCGCGCGTCGTTCGGCGCGCGCTTCTGGAATGCGGCCGGCGGATATCTGTACGACGTCGTCGACTCGCCCGACCGCGGCGACGACGCGAGCCTGCGGCCGAACCAGATCTTCGCGGTGTCGCTGCCGATCGACCTGCTCGATGCTGCGCAGCGCGAAGTCCGTAGTCGATGTCTGCGCGCGGCAAGCTGTGGACTTCATTCGGCCTGCGCAGCCTCGCGCCGGACGATCGTGCCTATGCGGGCCGCTACGCCGGCGGCCCACGCGACCGCGACGCCGTCTACCACCAGGGCACGGTGTGGTCGTGGCTGCTCGGACCGTTCGCGCTGGCGCACTACCGCGTCTATCGCGATGCGCCCGCCGCGCTCGCGTGGCTCTCCGCGATGCCGTCGCACCTGAGTGACGCGTGCATCGGCTCCATCAGCGAAATCTTCGACGGCGACGCGCCGCACACGCCGCGCGGCTGTTTCGCGCAGGCGTGGGGCGTGGCCGAAACGCTCCGCGCGTGGACCGAAATCAGCCGCTCAATCCAAAACCCGAATCGACAGGTGATCCGATGAACGTCACGAACACGACTCTCACGCCAACGGTCGAACACGGCCGCATCGTCAACGCCGGCCAGTGGCAGGCGTGGGGACCCTATCTCAGCGAGCGCCAGTGGGGAACCGTCCGCGAGGACTACAGCGAGCACGGCAACGCGTGGGAATACTTTCCGCACGATCATGCACGAAGCCGAGCGTACCGCTGGGGTGAAGACGGCCTCGCAGGCTTCAGCGACGCGTCGCAGCGCCTGTGCCTCTCACTCGCGCTGTGGAACGGCAACGACCCGATTCTGAAAGAGCGTCTTTTCGGCCTGACGAATTCGGAAGGCAACCACGGCGAAGACGTAAAAGAGCTGTATTACTACCTCGACGCGGCGCCAAGTCACTCCTATCTGAAGATGCTCTACAAGTACCCGCACGCGGCGTACCCGTACGGCCATCTGAAGGACGAGAACCGCCAGCGCGGCATCGGTGCGCTGGAATACGAGATCGTCGACACCGGTATCTTCGACGACGGCCGCTACTTCGACGTAGTCGTCGAGTACGCGCAGGCCAGACCCGGCGACGTGCTGATGCAGATCACCGTCACCAACCGCGGGCCCGACGCAGCACCGCTGCACGTGCTGCCGCAACTGTGGTTCCGCAACACCTGGAGCTGGAAGCGCAACTGCGACAAACCGGAGATTGCGCTGAGCAACAGCGGCGCCATCGAAGCGCGCCATGCCGAACTCGGGCGCCTGCGTTGGCACATCGACGGCAACCCGACGCTGCTGTTCACCGACAACGAGACCAATTCCCAGCGGCTGTACGGCTCGAACCAGCATGGCTTCTACAAAGACGCGTTTCACGAATACGTGATCGGCGGTGCCCATCACGCGGTGAATCCGGACCAGAACGGCACCAAGGTGGGCGCGTGGCAGCAATTCGTAGTGGCGGCCGGCGGCACCGTCACCGTGCGTTCGCGCCTCAGCGCAACCGTCGGCACGCTGCCGTTCGAGACGTTCGATCGCGTGATGACGCAGCGTCGCCGCGAAACCGACGACTACTACGCCGTCATCCAGGCCGACATCGACGACGCCGACGCGCGGCACGTGCAGCGCCAGGCCTTTGCCGGCATGGTATGGAGCAAGCAGTTCTACTATTTCGACATCCCGGAATGGCTGCATGGCGACGACGCACAACCGGCGCCGCCGCGGAACCGGACGCACGGCCGCAACTGGGAATGGCGGCATCTGAACAACGCCGACATCATTTCGATGCCGGACAAGTGGGAATACCCGTGGTATGCGGCGTGGGACCTCGCGTTCCACTGCATCCCGTTCGCGCTGATCGACGCCGAGTTTGCGAAGAGCCAGCTCGTGCTGCTGACGCGCGAGTGGTTCATGCATCCGAACGGCCAGATGCCCGCGTACGAATGGGCGTTCGGCGACGTCAATCCGCCGGTGCACGCGTGGGCGACGTGGCGCGTCTACCAGATCGACCGCAAGCAGAACGGCGGCGTAGGCGACCACGACTTCCTCGAGCGCGTGTTCCACAAGCTGATGCTGAATTTCACCTGGTGGGTCAACCGAAAGGACGCCGAAGGCCTGAACGTTTTTCAAGGCGGCTTCCTCGGGCTCGACAACATCGGTGTGTTCGACCGCAGCGCGACGTTGCCGACCGGTGGCCACATCGACCAGTCCGACGGCACCAGCTGGATGGCGATGTATGCGCTGAACCTGATGCGGATGGCGCTGGAGCTGTCGAAGCGCAACCCGGTGTACCAGGACATCGCGACGAAGTTCTTCGAGCACTTCCTGCACATCGCCGAAGCAATGAGCAATATCGGCGACCACGAGATGGGGCTGTGGGACGACGAAGACAAGTTCTTCTACGACATTCTGCACCTGCCCCACGGCGGCATGGTGCCGCTGAAAGTGCGTTCGATGGTGGGTCTGATTCCGCTGTTCGCGGTCGAAACGCTCGAACCGGAACTGCTTGCCGAAGTGCCTGAGTTCGCGCGCCGGCTCGAATGGTTCCTGAAATACCGGCCCGACCTCGCGGCACTGGTGTCCCGTTGGGAATCACCGGGCCGCGGCCATCGCCGACTGCTGTCGCTGCTGCGCGGCCACCGGATGAAGCGCGTGCTGAAGCGGATGCTCGACGAAACCGAGTTTCTGTCGGAGTACGGCATCCGTGCATTGTCGCGTTACCACCAGGACAACCCGTATCAGTTCCGGCTCGACGGCATCGACATGGGCGTGGGCTATCGACCGGCGGAATCCGACACCGGCGTGTTCGGCGGCAACTCGAACTGGCGCGGACCGATCTGGTTCCCGGTGAACTTCCTGATCATCGAGTCGCTGCAGAAGTTCCATCACTACTACGGCGACGATTTCAAAGTGGAGTGCCCCACTGGCTCGGGCCGGATGTGCACGATCGCCGAAATCGCCGACGAACTGTCCCGTCGTTTGACGCGGATCTTCCTGAAGGACGAGACCGGCAAGCGTCCGGTGTTCGCCCACCATCCGCTGCTGCAAAACGATCCGCAGTTCCGCGACCACGTGCTGTTCTACGAATACTTCCACGGCGACACCGGCCGCGGTGTCGGTGCGTCGCACCAGACGGGCTGGACCGGGCTCGTCGCCAAACTGCTCAAACCCCGCTCGTCACAGGAGACACACCATGGATAGTTACTACGCGAAAGAACATCTGCCGAAGCCGTTCATGCCGAAGTGCCCCACACAGAAGTCGTTGGTGGGACAGAAGGCGATCGTCACCGGCGCCAGCTCCGGCATCGGCCGAGCAGTGGCGCTCGCGCTCGGCGACGCCGGCGCCGACGTGGTCGTGAACTACGTATCCGGCGAAAAGATGGCCTGCGAAGTCGTCGAGCAGCTGCGCGGTTACGGCGTGAACGCGTACGCGCACCAGGCGGACGTCTCGCAGGAGACGCAGGTACAGGCGATGTTCGACCGCATGAAACAGGAGTTCGGCACCGTCGACATCCTGGTCAACAATGCAGGCCTGCAACAGGACGCCGCGTTCGAAGACCTCACGCTCGCGCAATGGAACAAGGTCATCGGTGTGAACCTCACCGGCCAGTTCCTCTGTTCGCGCGAAGCGATCCGCGAATTCAAGCGCCGCGGTGTGGTGCCGGAAGTTTCATGCGCGGCGGGCAAAATCATCTGCATCAGCTCAGTGCACGAGGTAATTCCGTGGGCGGGCCACGTGAACTACGCCGCGTCAAAAGGCGGCGTGATGCTGATGATGAAGAGCCTCGCGCAGGAAGTGGCGCCGCACCGCATCCGCGTCAACAGCATCTCGCCCGGCGCAATCCGTACGCCAATCAACATGAAAGCGTGGGACACGGTCGAGGCCTACAACGACCTGATGACGCTGATCCCCTACAAGCGCATCGGCGACCCGGACGAGATCGGCCGCGCCGCCGCGTGGATGGCTTCCGACTATGCCGACTACATCACCGGCACCAGCCTGATGGTGGACGGCGGCATGACGCTGTACCCCGGCTTCGACACCGGCGGCTGATGCGATGGCGACGATGTCGATGTCACGCGCGCTGCGCGGCCACTGGCCGGAGTACCTGATCGAAGGCGCCCTGCTCGGCCTCTTCATGATCTCCGCCGCCGTCATGTCGGTGCTGTTCGCGCATCCGTCGTCGCCGGTCGCACACGCGATCGGCGACCCCGACCTCGCGCGCGCCGGCATCGGCATCGCGATGGGTCTGACCAACGTCGCGCTGATCTATTCGCGCTGGGGCAAACAGTCCGGCGCGCACATGAACCCGGCGGTCACGCTGACGTTCCTGCGGCTCGGCAAGGTGGCGCGACCCGATGCCCTCTTCTACATCGTCGCGCAGTTCGTCGGCGGCACGCTCGGCGTGTGCATCGGCATCGCGCTGCTCGGGCAACTGTTCACTGAGCCGCCGGTGCAGTATGCAGCGACGCTGCCCGGCTCGGACGCGTGGCGGGCGCTCGCCGCCGAGTTCGGCATTTCGATGCTGATGATGACGACGATTCTCGTCGTCTCCAACAACACCCGGCTTTCGCCGTTCGCCGGCATTTTCGGCGGCGTGCTCGTCGCGTTGTTCATCGCGTTCGAAGCGCCGCTGTCCGGCATGAGCATGAACCCGGCGCGCAGCTTCGCATCCGCCGCGCCGGGCCAGATGTGGCAGCACTTCTGGGTCTACGTCGTCGGTCCGCTCGCCGGCATGTTCACCGCGAGCGAGCTGCACCTGCGCCTGTTCGGCCGCGCCCGCGTCAAGTGCGCGAAGTGGCAACACCCCGACGACGTCCGTTGCATCCATTGCGGCTACGCGCCGCACACCGTCCAGATCACCGTGGCGCACGCGCCGTAAGGAGAATCGTCATGTCCCGTTCGTTCGATGTCATCGTGGTCGGCTCCGGCGCCGGCGGCGCCGCTGCCGCGAGTCAGCTCGCAAACTCGGGTGTCCGCGTGCTGCTGCTCGAAAAAGGCAAACGTCTGCCGATGGACGGCAGCACGCTCGATGTCCAGAAGGTCGTCCACGACGGCGCGTTCAAGAGCCGCGAGGCATGGCGCGACGACCGCGGGCGCGCGCTGGTGCCGGAGGAATATTTCAACCTCGGCGGCAAGACGAAGTGGTACGGCGCCGCGCTGTTCCGCTTCGGCCGCCACGAGTTCGCGGTGGACGCCGAACACCAGACGCTCGGCTGGCCACTCTCGTACGACGACTACGCGCCGTACTACGAACGCGCCGAACGACGGCTCGACGTGAAGACGTTCGACTGCGAAGCGGATCTTGCCGACATTCTCGATCGCGTCGAGCGCCGTTCGCAGTGGCAGCACGCGCCGATGCCGATGGGGCTTGCGCGCACGATCCGCCTCAATTCGATCGAAGCGCGGCACTTTGACGGCTTCGCGTCGATCAAGCGGCTGAAGTCCGACGCCGAGACGGCGTTTCTGTCGAAGGCAGAGCGTCTGACGATCCGCACTGATGCAGACGTCGTCGATCTGGTCGGCGCGCACGACGACGCGCGGCAGATCGTCGGCGTGCGGCTGGCCAGCGGCGAGACCCTGCTCGCCGACCACGTGGTACTCGCGGCCGGCGCTCTGCATTCGCCGCGATTGCTCGCGCGTCATCTGCGCGCAGCCCGAATCGAGGCGTCGTTGCCGGCCGCCGCTTCGGTCGGCCGCAATCTGAAGCTGCACCTGCTGACGGCGGTGCTCGCGTTCTCCACATCGCGAAAAACCGATCTGATCCGCAAGACCACCGTTCTCACCCACCCCACCGTGCCGCACAGCAGCGTGCAGCCGCTCGGCTTCGACGGCGAAATGCTCGGCACTCTTATTCCGGGCTTCGTGCCGCGCCAGATTGCCGACGCGCTGGGGCAACGCGCGTATGGTTTCTTCCTGCAGACCGAGGACGGTTCGCACGCGGACAACCGTGTGGAACCCGGCATCGACGGCGCACCGTCGCGCTTCGACTACGACGCAACGCGCACACCGGCAGCGTTGAGCGAACACCGGCGCCTCGTGCGCACCTTCGTCGCGTCGCTGCTGCGCGCCGGCTACCCGGCCGCGAGCAAACGCATCGGCCTGGCCGGCACCGCGCACGCGTGCGGTACGCTCGTGACCGGCGACGATCCGCACCGTTCGGTCGTGGATCCGAACGGCCGAGTCCACGGCATGGAAGGTCTCTACGTCGCTGACGGCAGCGTTCTGCCGCGATCGAGTCGGGTGAACCCGTCGCTGACGATCTATGCATGGGGCCTGCGTCTGGCCGATCTGCTCGCCGCATCGATCCGCGCCAACGGAAGCGCTGAGTCGATGCGTATGGAGGCAGAGCATGAAACTGCGCACTGAAGCGCTGCTGTTCGCGCTACTCGTCTGCTTTGCCGCCTGCGCCGGCGCGGCCACGCCGTCCGTGACCTCGACCGACTCGGTCGGCATCCCGGTCAGCGATCTCGAACAGTCAGTAGCTTTCTATACACAAGTGCTTGATTTTAAAAAGATCGATGAGAGCGAAATGACAGGTCCCGACTACGAACATCTGTTCGGCGTCTTCGGCGTGCGGGTACGGATCGCGAGGCTGCAGCTGGGCGACGAAGTCATCGAACTGATGCACTTCGTCGTGCCGGACGGACGGCCGATTCCGGTCGATTCGCACAGCAACGACCTCTGGTTCCAGCACGTCGCGATCATCGTGCGCGACATGGACACTGCGTATCGGCGGCTGCGCGACAACAAGGTGCGTTACGCGTCGACCGAACCGCAGACGCTGCCGGACTGGAATCCGAATGCCGGCGGCATCAAGGCGTTCTACTTCCGCGACCCCGATGGCAACCACCTCGAAATCCTCCAGTTCCCGGCGGGCAAAGGCGCCGAGAAGTGGCATCAGCCCGGGCAACGACCTGTTCATGGGCATCGACCATACCGCCATCGCGGTGGCCGACACCGACGCGAGCATCCGGTTCTACCGCGACGCGCTCGGCATGAAGGTGGTCGGCGCGTCGGACAACTACGGCACCGAGCAGGAGCATCTGAACAACGTCTTCGGGGCGCACTTGCGCATCACCGCGCTGCGCTCGAACGGCGGTCCCGGCGTGGAGTTGCTCGAGTACCTGACGCCGCGCACCGGCCGGCCGATCCCGGTCGACTCGACGGCGGTCGATCGCTGGTACTGGCAGATCAACATGGCGAGCCCCTCTGTAGCAGCGTTGGCAAAGACCGTCGCGGACGACGGCTATCGCAGCGTATCGACCGGCGTGACGCCACTGGATCCCACGCTGTTCGGCGCGACCAACGGCTTCATCGCGCGCGATCCCGACGGTCACGCCGTGCAATTCATCGACCACACCACTCCCACACCCGGGCACCAGCCATGAACGCACAGGAATCACAGCGCCACATCGTCATCGTCGGCGGCGGCTTCGCCGGCATCGAACTCGCACGCCGCCTCGAACGACGTCTGCCTTCCGGCTGGCAGGCGACGCTGCTCAGCCAGGACAACTTCGTCACCTACAATCCGCTGCTGCCGGAAGTGGTCGGCGCGTCGGTGCTGCCGGGCCACGTCGTCGCGCCGCTGCGGCAGATGGTCAAACGCGCGCGCGTGCGCATGGTGACCGTCAGCGACATCGACCTGGTGGAAAAGACGGTCTCGTATATCGGCGAAGGTGCCGGCGTGATGCGCTACGACCAGCTCGTGCTCGCGTGCGGGCAGCAGGCGAATCTGTCGATAGTGAAAGGTCTCGCGCGCTACGCCTTACCGCTCAAGACGCTCGGCGACGCGCTGTTCCTGCGCAACCGCGTCGTGTCACGACTCGAACACGCGGAGTTGCAGCCGAATGCAGAACTGCGCCGCTGGCTGCTGACGTTCGTCGTCATCGGCGGCGGCTTCAGCGGCGTCGAGGTCGCCGGCGAACTCGTCGACTTCCTGCGCGCGAGCATCCGCTTCTATCCGAACATTCGGATGGACGACATCAAGGTGGTGCTGGTGCACGGCACGGACCGGCTTCTGCCGGAACTGACGGCGTCGCTCGGCGACTACGCGCTGCGCCAGATGCAGATGGACGGCCTCGACATCCGCCTGAACGCGCGCGTCGTCAACGTCGACGACGGCTGCGTCGAACTGGGCGACGGTATGCGCATCCGCGCGGGCACCGTGGTGTGCACGATCGGTACGAAGACGAACGCGCTGCTGAACGACATCGGCTTACCGATGGAGCGCGGTCGCATCGCCACGGCGCCCGATATGTCGGTGCCGCAGTTCCCGGGCGTGTGGGCAATCGGCGATTGTGCCGCGGTGCCCAATGCACACGATGAGCGCACCGCGCCGCCCACCGCGCAGTTCGCCGTGCGGCAGGCGCGGCAGGTGGCCGCCAACATCTGCGCAAAGCTGCGCGACCAACCGACGAAGCCTTTTGCGTATCGGCCAATGGGCCAGCTATCGTCCGTGGGCCACAACCGCGCCGTCGCAGAGGTGTTCGGACTGCGTGTGTCGGGATTCGTCGCCTGGCTCATGTGGCGCGGCGTTTATCTGCTGAAAGTGCCGACGCTCGCGCGCAAGGTGCGGCTGTTCCTCGAGTGGAACTGGGCGATGTTCTTTCCGCCGGATCTCGCGCACTTCAGCTTCAGGCTGACACCACGTCACGTGACGCCGCCTGCGATTCGCGTCGCCGAAGCGCGAACGGTTTCGACGCGCGCCGATTCAGCGTTGCGTTGACCAAGACCCCCGGGCAGCACGCCAGTTCGATGTTCGCGTCGTGCTCGGAAATATGGACCCCGACGCGATCGCGGATCGGCGATCTACTCGATGTCGAGCTGCTTGGGCTGGTGAGCGCCACTCAATCGTCGAGGCTGCGATAGAGCTTCGTAACCGGATACGACATCGAAGAGCTCCTCGTCGATGCTGCTCTGTCGCAGACGGTTGAACGAACCGTGGAGGTTCTCCAGCAATTCGTTGATGTTTCTGTCGGCCCGCTCCATCGCCGCCAGCCGGCTCGCATTTTCGCTGGCGAGAGATTCGGCGCACGCACGGAACAGCGAGACGAAAACATATTCCCGGATGAGCGCCCGCAGGGTGGTCATGCGGTTACCCACGACCTCGGGCAGGTTCCCCGACGGCCAGCGCAGGTCTGCAATCGTGCGGCGCCAGGCGTCATCGAGGGGCAGCAGCCGTTGAGTGATGGGTGAATAAGCCGAGCCGATCCCGCGGCGGTTGAAAATGAGGTGCAGTTCGGCGATTTCGCCCGCGCCGGGGCGCGTTTCAGTCTCGATCAGGATCTGACCGACCAGCGGCGCGACCGCCTCGACTGAACTCGGCAACGCAAAGGATCCCGTCAGCGCCACGCCTGCGTCCAGCAGGCGCAGCTTTACGCGCTCGCCAACGGCCCAGATAAGGGGACTCCCTGGCAAGGTCGAGATTACTTCGAGCGAGTGGTCGACAATCACCTGATTGAACTGCCCTACCAGACCCTGGTCGGAACCAAAGACGACGACGCCCACCGCACGCGCCCCGGACTCGTCCTTTTGCGTCGTGAAGGAGTGCATCGGGTCGCTGTCCCGCAGGCAGAGTGCAAGCCCGAGTTGCACGGTTCGATCATAGTCCGCCAACGCGCGCACCGATCTTTCGTACTGTCCGATGCTCGATGCCGCCAGGGCTTTCATCGTCCGGACCACCGACTGGAGGTCTCCGGCGCTGCTGATCTTCCGCCGCAGGCTGGCCGTGGTGTCGCCCATCAATGTCCCACGCGTTCAAAAATGTAAAAGCACGTCACGAGTTCTCCGCAGGCTGCGCCGCAGCCTTCGTCGCAGGACCCGTCTCGGATTTGGGTTGAAATCGCTCCAATGTCCGACGGCCGATTTCGATCATCGATTTGCGATCCGCCTCGCTCAACGCATCGGCGGTTTCGAGTCGTGCGCGCACCTCTGCCGAAATGTTAGCTGCCGCGTCTTGCAGCGCCTGCTCGGCATTCTTCATCTGCTCGAGCGGCACCGCGTCGAACAATCCCGAAGTCAATGCGAGTAGAACGACGATTTGCGCCGGCACGGACACCGGTGCGAATTCCGCCTGGTTCAGACACGCCCGGATGCGCCGCCCATGCTCGATGATCTTGCGGGTGTCGTCATCCAGGCGGGCACCGAATCGGGCAAAGGTCTCGAGTTCCTCGAACTGTGCGTAGGCAAGCTTGAGGTCGCCGGCCACCGCGCGATAGGCCGCCCGCTGCGCCTTACCGCCGACACGCGAAACGGATTTGCCGACGTCGACCGCGGGCAGCACGCCCAGTTCGAATAGCGACGGCGAAAGATAGATCTGCCCGTCCGTGATCGAGATCAGATTGGTCGGAATGTAGGCGGATATGTCCTCCGCTTCGGTCTCGATGATGGGCAGCGCGGTCAGCGAACCGCCGCCGCGTTCTTTGCTCAGATGCGTCGCTCGCTCGAGCAGTCTCGAGTGAATGTAGAAGATGTCCCCGGGGAAGGCTTCGCGCCCCGGCGGCCGGCGCAGCAGCAGCGAAAGCTCGCGATACGCGCGCGCGTGATGGGTGAGGTCGTCGTAGACGATCAGCACGTCGCGGCCCGCCTGCATGAAATGTTCCGCGATGCTCGTCGCCGCGTACGGCGCGATATAGGCGAGTCCCGGCGGGTCGTTGCCCTCGGTCACCACCACCACCGTGTATTCCATCGCATCGTGCGCCTGTAGTACCGCCACGACTTTTGCCACGGCGGAGGCGCGCTGGCCGATGGCGCAGTAGATACATACGACATTCTGGCCGTGCTGGTTGAGGATGGTGTCGATCGCAATGGCGGTTTTGCCGGTTTGCCGATCACCCAGGATCAGCTCGCGTTGCCCGCGTCCGATCGGAATCAGCGCGTCGACGACCTTGATGCCGGTCTGCAGCGGCACGGTGACCGGCGCGCGATCCATGATCGACGCAGCGGGTCGCTCGATCGGCAGGCGCGCGTTGCCGGCCACCGGTCCATTGCCGTCGAGCGGCCGGCCGAGCGGGTCGATCACGCGGCCCTGCAGGCCGTCACCCACCACCACATCCACGACGCGTCCGGTACGTTCGACCGTATCGCCCGCGTGCAGATGCCAGTACTCGCCGAGCAGCACCACGCCGATTTCGTTCTCGTCGACGTTGAACGCGACGCCGAATACTCCTCCCGGAAATTCCAGCAGTTCCTCGAATCCGACGCTCGGCAGACCCACGACCGTGGCGATACCGGTGGATACGGTGGCGATCGTGCCGACCTCGCGCGGCGTCAATTGCGGCGCGAATGTTTCCCGTGCGTGGCGGATTCCGGAAAAAATTCGATCGAAGACGCCCCGGAGACTGTCGGGCTCGGGACTGGACGCGATCACCTGGCTTCCTCGGGCGCGGCTGACGCGCCGTCGGTCGCCGCCTTGGGTGCAGACCTCGTTTGCTCGTTCAGCAATTCGCCGACCTTCTTCTGCAACGACTCGAGGTAGTCGGCGATGCTCCACGCGACTTTCTGTCCATTTGCGATGAGCTCGACCCCGCTGACCAGTTCCGGCGCGGCCTCGAAACGCACGCGGACCTCGGCGGAAAAGCTCTCATTGAGTGCATTCTGTATCGCCGCCCGCTGCGCCAACGGGAGTTCGAAGGCGCTGCGCACGAGTGCGGCATCGGACGTGGACATCAGGGCCTTCGCAAGAACCGCTTTCGCCGCGGGGTCCATTTCGCGCAAACGACGCGTGAATACCTCGCCGAGGCGCTCTTCGAGGCTCACGGTCGCGAGATCCGTGAGCGCTTTACGGGCGATCGCAAACACTTCCTGCTGCGCGGCGCGACTGATCGCCTGATTCAGGTTGTGGCCGTCCGTGCGAAGCGCCTCCATCCGTTTGGCGGTCAGCGCATCGGCCGCATTGCGTGCATCATCGAGGAGCCGCTGACGCTCGGCTTTCACTTCGTCGGTCGCCGTGCTCAGAAGCGCAGCGCGTTGCTCGTCGAACGCGGTGCTCTTGCGCTGGAACTCGTCGCGCTGCTTCTCCGCCGAGGCCTTCTTCGCAGCCGCATCTGCGAGTTCGGCGGCAATTCGTTTTTCGCGCGCATCGATCGCATCGAGGATGGGCTTGTAGAGAAACCGCTTCAGCAACCACACCAGGATCAGGAAGTTGACGACCTGGGCGGCGACGGTAAACCAATCGATGAGCACGGATTACTTTCCCGCGGCCTGCGCGATCGCGTGATTCCAGAACGGATTGGCGAAGATCAGGATCATCGAGATCACGAAACAATAGATCGCCGTCGATTCGATCATGGCGAGGCCGACGAACAGCGTTCGCGTGATCGTGGCCGAGGCGTCGGGCTGTTGTGCCAGCGACGTCAGCGCCGTCGCGACCGCCCGTCCCTCCGCGAGCGCGGGCCCCAAACAGCCGAAGCTGGTGGTGATTCCGGCGATGGCGATGGAGGCCAACGCGATCAGGGTCATGCTGTCCATTGTCTGTCCTTTGGCTGCTTCACGGTGAGTTCAATCCGGCTGCGCCGATGGCGGCGCCGACTGACGAGTGCGCACAGCCGCGGCGATGTAGACCGCGGCGAGAATACTGAAGATGTAGGCCTGCACCATGCCGGTCAGCAAACCAAGTGCCGTCATCACGATCGGAAAGACCAACGGCGTGATGGTCAGCAGGATGCCGATGATCATCGCGCCGCTCATCATGTTGCCGAACAGGCGGACGGCCAGGGCCAACGTGCGCGACAGCTCGCTGATGATGTTGAACGGCAACATGAAGAACGTCGGCTGCGTATAGGATCGCAGGTAGCCGCCGATGCCCTGCTGCTCGATGCCGAACAGCGGCACCGCGACGAATACGCACAGTGCGAGTGCGGCGGTAGTCGACAGGGAACCGGTCGGCGGCTGAAATCCCGGAATGATCGTGCACACGCTCGCGGCGGCGACGAACAGGAACAACGTGCCCAGAAAGCCGAGGTACGGCCGCGGGCGGCCGAGGCCGACGTCTTCGATCTGTTTCTCGATCCCGGTGACGACGATTTCCAGCAGGTTCTGCCAGCGCGAACGCTCGAGCCCGCTCGACAGTTTGCGGGTGACGAGTTTCGAGCCGAGCGCGAGCACGAACATCAACCCCCACGTGAAGGCGATGGTTGCGTTCAGTTTCAAAAACCCGTGTTGCCAGAAAATCAACTCGTCAGGACTCAGGTGCATGGCCGACCTCCGGTTGCCGACGCAACGGGTGTTCTCGCGGCAGCGTCGCCTTCATCACGACGAAGCGTGCGAGCACGAAGCCGCCCAGACACACGACCAGCCGCGACCAGTCGCCGCGACCGACGAAATAAAAGCCCGCCAGGGTCGCACCCATCCGCAACATCGCGCTGCCGAACAGCCAGAACGCAGGATGTCTGGCAGACACGGCCCTGCGCAGCGTCCACCAAAGGCCCCCGAAGAACATCGCGCCGAGCGAAAGCCCCGCGAGCAACGCCAACGTCAGATTCACTGTGTCATTCATCGCCGTCGACCTGTTCGTCGCGGATCGCCTTGTCCTCTTTGGCAACCCAATGCCACGCATTTGCGCAGCCGACGATCAAACCGATGATCAGCAGCGTCAGCGTCCAGGAGTGAACGCCGGGATAGCGTGTGTCCAACCACGCACCGAGCGCGGCGCCGAGCAACGTCGGCACGACCACCGACCAGCCGATGAGCCCCATCATGCCGAGACCGAACCAGACACCCTGCGCAGCGTGACGCCGCGCCTTGAGCTTGCGGGCCGCTTTCGCGCCGACCTGCCCGGCGAAGTCCGGCTCGTTCTTCGGCGGTTTGCCGGTCGGCTCGTCACTCATGCTGGAAGCTCGCGAAGCGCCGCAGAAAGCCCGTTTCCAGCTTCGCCATCACCGTTCTCAGGTTTTGCTCGCGCGCATCCAACGTCAGAAATTCGCGTTCCACGGCGTCGCGCAGCTGAGCCAGATCGCTGCCGCGCATCGCCCGGCGCACCGAGACGAAAACGTCAGGGCCGGCCTTGACCAGCACGCCGCCGTCCACCGCCAGGTAGGTTTCGCCAGCCGCCGCCGTCTCATAAATCAGGATGCCCGGCGTGAGCGCCGCCACACAATCGAGTCGGTGCGGCAACAGTCCGAACGAGCCGTCGCAGGTCTCCGCGACGATGCGCAACACGTCGTTTTCTGCGGCGAACACCTGGAACGGCAACAGCACCTCAAGGTTCATCGGCGTGCATCGTCTGCGCGTTTGGTTTTGCTCTCGCCGTCGCTTCGCTGATCGTGCCGATCATGTAGAACGCGCGCTCCGGGTAATCCTTGAATTCATCCCCCAGGATGCGCTCGCAGCCGTCCAACGCGTCTTCGAGACTGACGAGTTTCCCTTCGAAGCCGCTGAACTGCTTGGTTGTGAAGAACGGCTGCGTGAGAAAGCGTTCGAGCCGGCGTGCCCGCGCGACAACGTTGCGGTCTTCCGGCGAAAGCTGCTCGAGGCCCAGCATCGCGATGATGTCCTTCAGTTCCGCGTACTGCGCGAGCGTCCGCCGGATTTCCTGCGCGAGATGGTAATGCCGATCGCCAACGATGCCCGGCGTCGCCATCTTGGAACTGGATTGCAGCGGATCAATAGCCGGGTAGAGGCCTTCGCTCGCCCGCTTGCGCGACAGCACGATCGACGCGGAAAGGTGCGAGAACGTGTGCACTGCCGCCGGGTCGGTGAAATCGTCTGCCGGCACATACACCGCCTGGATGGATGTGATCGCGCCGGTGTCGGTGTTGGCGATGCGCTCCTCGAGACGGGACAGTTCCGTGCCCATCGTCGGCTGATAGCCGAGCCGCGACGGCATCTGACCCATCAGCCCCGACACTTCCATGCCTGCCTGGATGAACCGGAAGATATTGTCGATCAGCAACATCACGTCCCGGTGCTCGTCGTCGCGAAAATACTCGGCCATCGTCAGCGCTGCGTGCCCCACTCGAAAACGTGCACCTGGCGGTTCATTCATCTGGCCGAAGATCATCACCATGTTCGGTAAGACGCCGGCCTGCTTCATCTCGCGGTGAAGCTCTTCCCCTTCTCTGCAGCGTTCGCCGATGCCGCAGAAGATGCTGACGCCGTCGTGGTGGCCGACCATGTTGTGGATCATTTCAGTCAGCAGCACCGTCTTCCCCACACCCGCGCCGCCAAACAATCCGGCCTTGCCGCCGCGTTCGAGCGGCACGAGAACATCGATCACCTTGATACCCGTTTCGAAGATTTCCGACTTCGTCGAACGTTGCCCGAGCGCGGGCGGGGCGCGATGCACGGAGCGCCAGTCCACATCCGACAATGCCGCGCCGCCATCGATCGTTTTGCCGAAGACGTCGAACATGCGCGACAGAATGCCCTTGCCGACCGGCGCCTGCAGCGGTTCACCGGTGTCGTCCACCGCCATGCCGCGCGCGAGACCCTGGGTGGGGGTCAACGCAATCCCGCGTACGTGATGCGCATCCCGTTGCGATAGCACCTCGATGATGATGTTTTTGTCCGCGCCCGTGCGCAGCACGGTGTAGATCGGCGGCAACGCTGCATCGAACCGGACATCGACGACACTGCCGCGCACGGAAACCACCGTGCCGGAACCCGGGGGCTTCACCATTGCTCTTTCCGCACGTTCAGCCCTTCCGCAACAAGTAGATGATCCCGACCAGTACCGCCAGCAACCCCGCCTCGACAGCGATCGCGATCCGAGTGGCTTTCGCCGCGCGCGCTTTCTCCCACCAGTTTCCCGGACGAATGCCCTGCACCAGAAACGTCGTGACGGCTGCAAGATTCACACACGTCAGGTTCACCAGAAAAAGTACCAACGCGCCGATTGCCAACGACGGGTCTTTGCCGCTCGAGAGCAGCCCGAACGTCACCAGCGGCGGTAACAACGCCACCGCGACCATCACGCCGATCAGCGTCGCCGAGACGCCCGTCGTGAACGCCAGCGCTCCGGCGCACCCGGACGCCAACGCCAGCACGATATCTCCCATACCGACGTGAGTGCGCGACGCCACTTCGGTGAGTGTCGAGTCGACGTCGATCACGCCGCCGATGGCAATCGACAGCGCCGTTGCCAAACCGATCCCGGCAAGATTCGTCAGCACCGCGCGCCGCACCAGTTCCAGATCACCGAGCGCAGCACCGAGGGCCAGCGCCATGTTCGGCCCGAGCAACGGCGCGATCACCATCGCGCCGATGATGATGGCCACACTGTTGTGCTGCAGCCCGATCGCGGCGACGATCGCCGACAACACGGTCATCGCGAGAAAGACTCGCGTGCAACGCGCGGCGTCTTTGATGTCCTCGTACAACTCTTCGCGGCCGATCCGCTCCGGGGATTTATCGGTGGATTGCTCGGGCACGGCGGCCGGCTCAGCCATGGCGCGCGGCAAGGTCGCCTCGACCGGCAGAATCACCACCCGATTGCCCTCCGTGCCGGAGTAGTGTTGCTCCAGGACATCCAGCACCGCCTCGCTCTCTTCACCGTCCAACAGTATCCGCACCAGAACTTCTCCGTCGGGGAGTTTGAGTTGCCGGTGTTCGAGCAGCTTGTGATGCTCGAGAAGCTGGCGCACTTCGACGCCATCGCGCTCCCTCAATACCATCTCGATCAAGCGCAGCGCCATCGTGGATTCATCCTACCGGATCAAATAGAGGATTCCGCGGCGAGTCGTTTGCCGCCGCGCGCGCCAGATATGGACTCTCCGATCGTTGCTATGCGGCGCGATGCCCGCGTTGCCGGAATCCCGTTTTCACGCCGATGCCGAGTCCAGTTCGGCGTCGTATTCGCCGAGGCGCGCTGCCCGATTGCATCTGACTCGAGCCGACAACGCCTGCTGCGCTGCCGCCAGGTTGTCGTGCCTGCCTCGCCAGATTTCCATGGCCGGTTGCTGGATCGCTCGCGAAAACGAAAACGTCAGCGCCCACGGCGCCCGCGACCCGAACCGAACGTTCATGGCGTTCAGACGCGCCGACGCCAGCTTTGCCGATTGCCCGCCGGACAGAAATGCAATGCCGGGAACGGCGGCGGGGACCGATTGCAAAAAACACTCGACCGTGGCGTGCGCAACCTCGTCGACCGACGCCTGCTTCGGACACGTCGATCCGGGAAGCACCATGTTGGGTTTCAGGATCATTCCCTCGAGCACGACGCGTTGTCTGTAGAGCTGATCGAAAACCGCGCCGAGAATTTCTCGCGTGACCTCGCTGCAGCGAGCCAGCGTATGCGCGCCGTCCATGAGCACTTCCGGCTCGACGATCGGCGCCATGCCGCTTTCCTGGCACAGCGCGGCATAGCGCGCCAGTGCGTGTGCGTTGGCGTCGATGCAGCCACGACTGGGAAGGGCGTCACCGACGGCAATCACGGCCCGCCACTTGGCAAAACGCGCACCCATCCGCACGTAAGCCGACAGGCGTTCGCGCAATCCGTCGAGGCCTTCCGACACTTTTTCTCCGGGATGTCCCGCCAACGCCTTCGCGCCGGCGTCGACTTTGATGCCGGCGAGGATGCCCGCAGCGGTGATGGCTTCGACGAACGGAGTACCGTCTTGCGTTTGCTGTCGGATCGTCTCGTCGTAGAGGATCACGCCGCTAACAGCCTCTCCGAGGCGCGGCGTACTCACGATCAGATCCCTCCAGGCGCGCCGGGTTTGCTCGGTCTGCGGTATCCCCAACGCGGCAAACCGCGCGTTGCACGTCGGGGTGCTCTCATCCATCGCGACGAGCCCCTTACCGTCAGCGACCAGCGCCCGCGCGATGTCTTCGACTACCTGCGCGCTCATCCGGTTCTGCTCCATGTCCAGTTCCGAATTTCCGGCAGGTCCCGGCCGTGCTTGTCGATATATTGCCGGTGTTCGATCAGCTTGTCCTTGAGCTGCTGCTTCAGATAGATCCCTGCGTCGCCCGTCTGCGGCAGACGATCGATCACGTCCATCACGAGGTGGAAGCGGTCCAGATCGTTCAGCACCGTCATGTCGAACGGCGTGGTGATGGTGCCCTCTTCCTTGTAGCCGCGGACGTGGATGTTGTCGTGGTTGGTGCGTCGATAGGTCAGCCGATGGATCAACCAGGGGTATGCATGGAATGCGAAGATCACGGGTTTGTCCTTGGTGAACAACTCGTCGAAATCCATGTCGCTCAATCCGTGCGGATGTTCCGTGGTTGGCTGCAGCTTCATCAAGTCGACGATGTTGACCACGCGGATTTTCAACTCGGGCAAACGCTCGCGCATGATCGAGACGGCTGCGAGGGTCTCGAGCGTCGGCACGTCACCGCAGCACGCCATGACGACGTCGGGCGCAACGGCCTGCTCGTTGCTGGCCCATTGCCAGATGCCGATGCCCTGCATGCAATGTTTGACGGCGGCATCCATCGTCAGCCACTGCGGGGCGGGATGTTTGCCCGCGATCACGACGTTGACGTAGTGCCGGCTGCGCAGGCAGTGGTCCATCACGGACAACAGGCAGTTGGCATCCGGCGGAAAGTAGACGCGCACGACATCGGCCTTCTTGTTCACCACGTGGTCGACGAAGCCCGGATCCTGATGCGTGAAGCCGTTGTGATCCTGGCGCCAGACGTGCGAAGCCAGCAGGTAGTTCAGCGAGGCGATCTTCCGCCGCCATGGCAGATGCAGCGTGACCTTCAACCACTTCGCGTGCTGGTTGAACATCGAATCGATGATGTGGATGAACGCTTCGTAGCAGTTGAAGAGTCCGTGCCGACCGGTGAGCAGGTAACCCTCGAGCCAGCCTTCGCACTGGTGCTCGCTGAGCATCGAGTCCAGCACGCGCCCCGCCGGCGCGAGAAATTCGTCGTTCGGTTCGGTGGCCGCGTTCCATTGACGGTTGGTCACTTCGAACAGCGACTCGAGACCGTTCGAGAGCGTCTCGTCCGGCCCAAAGACACGGAAATTGCGTTGTTCGTCGTTCAGCGCCGCCACGTCGCGCAGAAATCGTCCGAGCACATGCGTGTCGCCGATGCCGCGTACGCCGGGCGCGGGAACATTCGCTGCGTATTCGCGGTAATCCGGCATGCGCAGGTCGCGCAGCAGCATGCCGCCGTTGGCGTGAGGGTTCGCGCCCATGCGTCGGTCGCCTTTCGGCGCCAATTCGGCCAACTCGGGGTCGAGGCGACCCCGCTCGTCGAAGAGTTCATTTGGCCGATAGCTCTCGAGCCACTGCTGCAGCAGCTGAAGGTGATCGGGATGTGTAGCCGGGTCGGACAGCGGAACCTGGTGCGCGTGAAACGTACCTTCGATCTGCAGACCATCGACCACTTTTGGTCCGGTCCAACCCTTCGGAGAATTCAGAACGATCATGGGCCAGCGGGGACGTGCGAGATTTCCAGCAGCCCGCGCATCGCACTGGATCCGTTTGATCTCTTCTACAGCCATATCGAGTGTTGCGGCCATGGCCTCATGCATGAGCTGCGGCTCGTGGCCTTCGACAAAGTAAGGGATCCAACCGTATCCGCGCAGCAACTGTTCGAGTTCCTCGCGGCCGATGCGCGCAAGAACCGTCGGGTTGGAAATCTTGTAGCCGTTCAGATGCAGGATCGGCAGTACCGCACCGTCGCTGACCGGATTGAGAAACTTGTTGGAATGCCATGCGGTGGCGAGCGGGCCGGTCTCGGCTTCTCCGTCACCGACGACGCAGGCGACGATCAAATCGGGATTGTCGAACACCGCTCCGAACGAATGGCTGAGCGAATAACCGAGTTCGCCGCCTTCGTGAATCGAGCCCGGACATTCCGGCGATGCGTGGCTCGGAATTCCACCGGGAAACGAAAATTGAAGAAACAGTCTCTGCAGCCCGGCCTCGTCTCTACTGATGTCGGGATAGATCTCGCTGTAGGTCCCCTCGAGATAGGTGTTGGCGACCACCGCCGGGCCGCCGTGACCAGGGCCCGATACATAGATCATGTCGAGGCCGTATTTCTTGATCACCCGGTTCAGGTGTACGTAGATGAAATTCTGGCCCGGGGTCGTGCCCCAGTGTCCGAGCAGCAGGTGTTTGACGTCCGCGAGCGTCAAAGGGCGTTTGAGCAGCGGGTTGTTGCACAGGTAGATCTGGCCGACAGCCAGATAGTTGGCGGCGCGCCAGTACGCGTCCATCCGCTGAAGCAGATCTGGTGTGAGAGCATTGATCTTCACGGTTCGCTCCACCGGTGGCCGCCGACGCGCGTTAAGGGACGATTCTAACGAAGTTGGACCCTGAGGCTTGGCGCACATGATCGCCCCCAACGACATCCTAGAGGCGTGAGACGACTGCGTCAGGTTTCGCTTCGTCCCGCCCGATCACCAGGACGCTCGTAGTGATTGTAGATACTCGCTTCCTGCTCGCGATTGAGTCGGGCTGCAGAGTCGTAGGGCGGGGCATCCTTCACCGATTGTCGGGTCAGATCGATCGCGACTCTCTCATCCGACCAGCGAACTTCGCTGATGCACTGCGGCGAGATCAGCACCTGATGGCCGAGCCACCAGTTGCTGGTGTCGAGCACGATGTATCGAATGGCCCACGTCTCGTCATCCACGAGCAAGCTGTGTACGTGTCCGATGTCACCATCGGTAGCCTCGATTCGATAGTGCATCACGGCGTTGCCGCTGCGCAGGTGAGGATCATCTTCTCGTTGTCGCGCGGGGTCGGGCGCCGACACCTGGCCCATCATCGACGGGTTCGGATAGGCGCCCGCGCCCCAGAGCCCGCCGCCGGTCCAATAGACCGGATAGCCGTAATACCCGAAGTAGCTGATCTCGTGTTGACGTGACACCGGCTTCTCGGTGTCGATGTCGGGGCTGTCCTTCACCTGGTTGCGCGTGATCGAAACGGGCAGCACTTTGTCGGTCCAGTCCGGCTGACCGATTGAAATGGGCGAGATCAACACTTCGCGACCGTTCAGCCAGCTATCGGTTTCGACCACCAGATAGCGCACCGCCCACCGTTCGTCGTCGAAATAGAAGTCCTTCACCCGGCCGATGTCGCCATCGGTCGCGCGAATGGCGTAGTCCTGTAGATCGTCCATGCTGCGCAACATCTGTCCGCCTCCTGATTGGCTTGCAGGCGATGCGTTCCCTCAGTCAACCCGACGGAACGCACTCGAAATTGGATACTGGTCGCGGAGGAGGCCTGCGCACCTCAACGATTTCGTTCGGAACATGCACTTCGTTACAGTCGCGCACCCACCGTCAACGGAACTCATTTGAGCCCGCTGCGGGTTTTGGCAGCGTCACGGGTGCACGCGCGGGCACTATTCGCTGACCCACCGTGTGGCTTCGGCAAATTCGCCGTTTTGAAACACGCGCACGTGCCCCGGAATGGCCAGCGCAAAGACTCGGACCGCACCTCGGATCCAATCGACATCGGAGACGACGGCCATCCTTTCCCAGCCTTTGAGATGCTTGAGCCCCAATTTGGTGTCGTCCCAAATGGCAGCGGCGTCGAAGCCGGAAAATTCTTTGCCGAGGTGACAGAGAAACCGAACTTTGGGGTACCGGGCAAACATCGCTTCGACTGCCGGAATGATGACCGACTCGTAGTCGTTGGCGGTTACCGTTCCTTTCGCAGTGAAGCCGAGGACGTTGTCCGGTAGACCGCGGATCGGTTCGATCATTTCCGGTGCGCCTCTTTCATGTTCCCATCTGCGAAACGCCGACCGGATGTAAAGTGCGGCATGAGCCCGTCTCCTGACTACGTTCGCCGCCCGACCTCGATGACACCCACCACTCGGCATTCGACCACACCCCTACTCGCGAGTTTGTACGGTAGCGAACGCTGATGGCGGTGGTCCGACGATTCGACCCGAACATGGCGGACGTCGACACGCCGAAGAGGGGCAAACACGGCGGTTCGATCGCGATGACTTTGTCTGGCATCGCACGGAGCGGCACGTTCAACTGACGTAGCTTCGCGCCCTTGGATCAGCCATGGAGCCGTTCGTGCTCGAATACACGATCATGAAACCCGACGGAATTCTGCTGCTGGAACCCCACGCGCCGCTGAGGGGTGAGGACTTCGCCGGCCTCACCAAGTCAGTAGACGAATACCTCGCTGACCATCCCAGAATCCACGGCGTATTGATTCACGCTGCCGCATTTCCGGGCTGGGAGAACTTTGCTGCCTTCACCGCGCACCTCCGGTTTGTCCGCAATCACCACCAGAACGTCGAACGGGTGGCACTGGTGACGGACAGTTCCGGCGCCCGCGTCGTCGAGTCATTGGCAAAGCACTTTACTGCGGCGCAGATCAAGCACTTTTCCTTTGCGGACTACGACACCGCGCTGAGCTGGCTCCGGGCCCCGATCGCAAACACGTCGACGCATTGATCCGGCGCGACTCGCTCGCCAGACGCGATTTCGTGTTCCCGCGCGTCTCCATGCGCCCGCAGACACAGGCGGTGAATCATCGTTGCCACGTGATGTGCGCGTCTTCCAACGGCACAGCAACGCCGTAGCGCGGCACTATACGCGCGGTGTAGTCCGTGGCGGCGCGAGATGCCGGTATCGTCCCGCCGTAGAGGAACTCGCCTGCCTGGCCGGCGGACGGAGCGAGCAACTTCATCTCGTGTCGTTCCGGATCACCATCGTCGATGGCATCGGCATAAAGCTCGATGCGGACGGCGTCGGGGCTCACAGTCCCAAGCGCGACGCGCATGTCGAAGTGGTGTTGTGCAGCTTGGGTATCCACCTTCATTTCCTTGAAGTGCAACGTCGGCCACTGTTGCTCCAGAGCGCGCTGCCAAATCACGATCTGCTTACCTGCGCTGCACTGATCGGACATCCGCTTCCGGTAGCTGGCCGCCGACGGCAAATAATGCTGCTCGGTGTATTCGCGCACCGAACGATTGGAGGAAAAGCGCGGCGTCAACAGCGCCATACTTTCACGCATCCGCGTGACCCATGCCGTCGGAATGCCCTGTCTGTCGCGCGTGTAAAATTCCGGGATCACCTCGCGTTCGAGCAGCGTGTAAAGTGCGTCGGCTTCGACGGCATCCCACGCAGGATCGTCGCCATGCTCTTCGCCGTCGCCCAGTGCCCAGCCTACTTCAGGCGTATAGGCTTCCGCCCACCAGCCATCCAACTCGGACAGGTTGATACCGCCGTTCACCAACACCTTCATGCCGCTGGTGCCGCTGGCTTCCCACGGTCGCCGCGGCGTGTTGAGCCAGACATCCACGCCCTGTACCAGTTGTTCCGTCAAAAGCATGTCGTAGTCGCTGAGAAAGATCACATGCGGACGCGCCTGCGAATGACGAATGAAATGCGTCCACTGCTGGATGAGATTCTGTCCGTCGACGTCCGCCGGATGTGCCTTTCCGGCCAGAATGAGCTGCACCGGCCGCGCGGGGTTGGTCAGCAAACGTACGAAGCGCTCTGGATCGTGCAACAACAAATTCGGTCGCTTGTAGGTGGCGAAGCGGCGTGCAAAGCCGAGCGTCAGCGCGTTGGGATCGAGCAGATGTCTTGCCGTTTCGATGGCATCGGCGCCGGCGCCCGTTGCGCCGAGCAGCTGCGACAACCGCTCACGCGCGTAGGCGACCAACGACCCTCGTGTGCGATTGCGAAAATTCCATAGTTCGGCATCCGACGCACAGCGAATCTGCGGCTCCAGCGATTGCGTATCACGCAACCAGCGATCCTTACCACAGGCCTCGGTCCACAGCGTGTCGGCCGCGGCCGAGTCCCAACTGGGCATATGCACGCCGTTGGTGACATGCCCGATAGGCACTTCGTCGAGCGGCCAACGCGGGAACAGCGGCGCGAAAATAGTCCGGCTCACTTCGCCGTGCAGCCTGCTCACACCGTTGACCGCGCCACTGCCGCGTAGCGCGAGATACGCCATGTTGAAACTCTCGGCTGCGTCGTCCGCGTTGCGCCGACCCATCGCCAGCAGCTGGCGTGTGGAAATGCCGAGCTTCATCTGTGCGTAGTTGCCGAGATACTGTTCAACGAGCGCCGGCGCGAAGCGATCGAAGCCGGCGGTTACTGCCGTATGGGTGGTAAACAGATTGCCGGCGCGTGTGACGCTCAGAGCGACATCGAATGGCTCGCCGGTTTTCTCCATGAAGCTACGCGCCCGTTCCAGCACGACGAAGGCGGCGTGTCCTTCATTCAGATGGCATACATCTGGCTCGATGCCCAGCGCCGTCAGCAGGCGCCAGCCGCCGACCCCGAGCAGGAGTTCCTGCTGCAGACGCAGTTCCGGTGTGCCCCCGTAGAGTTCGCTGGTAATGCCGCGCAGTGCGGGCACATTGGCGGCCTCGTTGGTGTCCAGCAAATACAGACTCGTGCGGCCGACCTGAACATGCCATGCGCGCGCCAGCACGGGATAGCCCGGGAGTTCGATCTCGATTCGCAGCCACTCACCATTCGGCCCACGCAGTGGCGTAATCGGCAATTGCCCGGGATCGTTGTAGGGATAGAGCGCCTGTTGCGCACCGTCCTTGTCGATCACCTGGCGGAAATAGCCCTGGCTGTACAGCAGACCCACGCCCACCACCGGTACGCCAAGATCGCTGGCCGCTTTGAGCTGATCGCCCGCCACATTGCCCAGACCACCCGAGTAGATGGGCAAGGCCTCACTCAACATGAATTCCATACTGAAATAGGCCACGCAAGCGAGAGCCGATTGCGGATGGGCTTGCTGGAACCAGGCAGATGTCTGCACGGACTGTTTCTTTCGCTGCAGCAGGGCATCGACCTTGCCGCGAAAGGTCGGTTCATTCGAGAAACGTTCGATTTGATGGCGCGACGCGGATTGCAGAACGACCCAGGGATTGTGCGTGAGTTGCCAGAGTGCTGGGTCCAGCTGCTGCCAGAGTTCGTCGGCTGCGTGATTCCACGACCACCGCAGATCGAGCGCGAGTTCGGCGAGCGCATCGAATCCGGCGATGTCCGTCGGAAGCAGGCTGTAGATCGGACTCGCGAGCTGAGTCGGATTACTCATCATCACTCACGGTGCGACCCGCCGGTGCTCGAGCCGCGGTCGCGGCGGTTGAACCAATCGATGCTTCGACGTCGATGATGTGCAACATCGTCGACAGCACGCTGTCGGGATTCAGGCTCAACGAATCGATACCGAGCCGCACCAGAAATTCCGCCACTTCCGGAAAATCGGACGGCGCCTGGCCGCAGATCCCGATGTGCAGTTTATTGCGCTTGGCCCCCTCGACAGCCATCTCGAGCATTTTCAATTGAACGCACATCACGGACGTATGCCGCTGGCCAACGCGATCGTGCAGTTCATCGGCGGCGCGGCGGCGCTGCTGACGGGGCAGTCGGGGGGACGCGAAGGCCCCGCGATCCACCTCGGTGCTGCAGTCAGCAGTCTCTTCGGTCAATTTCTCGATCTGCCGAACAACAGCATTCGCACGCTCGTCGCCTGCGGTACCGCTGCCGCGATCGCCGGTTCCTTCAACACGCTGCTCGCCGGCGTCGTCTTCGCGATGGAAGTGATCATGATCGAATACACCATCGCAAGCTTCATTCCCACCTACCCATTTCCAATCAGCTGTTTGGGTTGAGCATACGAGCCCTTCCGCCCGCTGAACACCTTGAACCCGCGCGAACGCCAGCAGATCGCATTTGGGTGATCTACGCCGCGCCGATGCGCGAGTGCGTGACGCGCTAACTGCCGAGCAGGAATGGCACCAGCGCGTCGAAGTAAGCCTGCTGATCGTCGTACATGCACATGTGTGAGCCTCTTTCGCAGATCACGAGCTGCGCCTTCGGGATCAGCCCTGCCATGCGCTGCACGTCCTCGAGCGGGATCTCGTCATAGCGTCCGACGATCAACAGCGTCGGTGCCGCGATCTTGTGCAGATCGCCCCAGCGGTCCCAGTCCTTCGCGTTGCCGGTGATCGTGAACTCGCTTGGCCCTTGAATTGTGTTGTAGACGGGCTGGCTAAGGCTTCCGAGCGCGCGCAGCAACGGCTCCGGCCACGGATCGAGACGACACATATATTTCGAGTAGAGCTGAGTCATCAGCAGGTCCTGGTACTCGGGTGAATCGATGGCGCCCTGCCCCTCGTAGCGATCCATCGCCTCTCGCACGTCCGCCGGGAGTCCGCCGCGGATCTTCGCCGCGTTCTTCGCATACGACGGATAGCTCGCCGTCATGCTCGATATCACGAGGCGATCGACGTGCTGCGGATAGGTGAGCGCGTATTCGATCGCAAGGAGACCGCCCCACGATTGTCCATACAGCACGAAGCGCTCGAGGCCGAGCGCCGCCCGCACTTCCTCGACCTCGGTGCGGAAACGCTCGACCGTCCAAAGCGAGACATCGCTCGGCTGATCGGAGAAGCCACAGCCCAGCTGGTCGTAGTACCAGAAGCGAACACGATCGCGTGGCAGGAAGTCCTCGAAGCACTCGAGATAGAAGTGCGTGGCGCCGGGGCCGCCGTGCAACGTCAGCACCGGGACCGCGCCATAGCCGATCTGCTTGACCCAGACCTCGTGCCCGCTCGTGAGCTTGATGCGGCGTGAGCCGCCTGTGCGCACGCCGTCGGCGCGGCCGGTCGGAATTGCCGGTTCGCGCGCAAGGTCAGTGTTGGTGGTGGCGCCGACGTCGGATGCAAGCGATGCGGCTCCGACCGAGCCGACCAGCGCCAGCGCTTGCCTGCGAGAGATTTTCATAGCTTAGGCCTCCTGTTTGCCTTGCCTTGTCGCGCGAAATCTCGGCGACACAGTGCCTTGAACTGATTCGATGATCGCGTTCAGATGTTAATTCTCCGCGAACGTAGAGATCGAGCAGTAGCGGTGGGGTCACTCGGGCATCAGCTTCACAACCCGTAGAAGACTCGAAATGTGCGCGCGGCGGAGTAGAGTTAAGCAATGCAATCCGCTTCATTCCATCCGGCCGCGCGTCTTCGCTATCAGCAGCAGGACAGCGGGCTGACGCTGGCCGAAGGACTCGAGGAATACTACGCAGCCAACGCGGGACGCGTCGTGCGTCCCAGCGATCTGCCGGCCGAGAGTTTTGCGCTGTTTCGCAACCACGACATGTGCCACGTCATCTTCGGGCTCGATACCACGCTCGACGACGAAGCGTTGGCCGATACGCGCACGCTGTTTTCATGCGACGTCGGCGTTCGGCGCTACGTCGCCTATCTGGCGCAGGACAAACAGGCTCAAGCGCTCTTCAGAGAATTCGGTTACCTCAGGAGCGCCTGGGTAACAGTGCTGGCGGTGCCGCGTATCTGGCGAGCCGCCGTCGATGCGTGGCGAATGAAAAAGCGTTGGCCCTGGAACCCCCCGGAGTCTTTCCAGAGTCGCACGCTGGCTGATTTACGCCGCGAATTCGGGATCTGCGTCGTCTGATCCGCGTTTCGAGCTCAGGACCGGTGCAAGGCCTAACGCAGAGACTGAGGGGCTCCCTGCGCGCACACGACGGGCGTCACCGGCCCCCAACGGCCTTACGTATGACGTATCCGATGGAGAGTCCTTGAGCGAGGATCGAAAACACGACGACGCAATAGGTCAGCGCGACAACCGTGTTGCGCTCCGGTCCTGCCGGCAGTGACAACGCGAGCGCCACGGATATGCCGCCTCTCAGACCTCCCCAGGTGAGTACCTTCCACGAACCCAGCGGCAGATTGAAGGCGCCGCGCAACAAACGCACCGGCACGCCGACCGTCAGCAGTCGAGCCAGGAGCGTCACTACTATCGCTACGCAGGCGGCGGCGAGGTGGTTGACGGAGAACACCAGGAGCAGCACCTCCATCCCGATCAGCACGAACAGCAACGCGTTCAGTATCTCGTCGATCAACTCCCAGAACATGTCCAGATAGCGACGCGTCGTATCCGACATTGCGAGCGCGCGGCCGTGATTGCCGATGATCAGGCCGGCGACCACCATCGCCAGCGGGCCGGACACGTGCAGCGTGCTGGCCAACGCGTAGCCGCCCGTGACCGCGGCCAGAGTCAGCAGCACTTCGACGTGGTAGTTGTCCACGCTCTTCAGCAGACGGAAGGTCACGTAACCCAGCATCAAGCCGAACAGCAGACCGCCGCCCGCCTCTCTCAACAGAAGCTCGACACCGTGGCCAAGCGTCGGCGTCATGCCGCTTGCCAGCACGCCCAGAAGCAAAGAGAAGATCACCACGCCCACGCCATCGTTGAACAGTGACTCGCCGGCAATCACGAGGTCGAGCGCCTTTGGCGCGCCGGCGGACTTGAGGATGCCCGCAACCGCAATCGGGTCGGTGGGCGAGATCAGAGCGCCGAACAGCAGGCAATAGATGAACGGCAATTGCACGCCAACCAGGGGCAGCGCCAGCCACATCCCGTAACCGACCGCAACGGTCGACAACGTCGTGCCCACCACCGCCAGGGTGCTCACCGGCCAGCGGTACGCCTTGAGTTCGCTGACGTCGACGTGGAGAGCGCCGGCAAACAACAGCAGCGAGAGCATGCCCTGCATGAGCACGTCCGAAAAATCGATCGAGCGCAGCAGCGACTCTTCGAATTCGCGCAAGCCGTGCGCCATGCCGAGCGCGTCCAGCCCCACGAGCGCGAGCGAAAGAACCAGTGCAGCCACCATGACGCCAATGGTTGTGGGCAACCCGACGAATCGGTGGTTCAGATACGCGAGCAGTGCGGTAACGACCAGACAGGTGGCGGCAACGTCGAACATTGTCGTAGTGGACTTCGGCAATCAAAGATCGAAGCCTAACCGCCCGCCGACCTGTTTGCTCGCGAAGAACCGGCCGTCGGATTCGAGATCTTCTGGGTCTGCCCCTTCGAAGCGCTGTTGTAACACGCTGTATCCAAGGCGCCCGGTCGTGCCGCCGTGCACCGCCGAATTCCTGTACAATCTGAAGACGCGAAGCTGATTCGATCCGGTGCCGGTCGTCACCGACGCTGCACGGAACTCATTTGTTCGCAACCAACACCGGCATCGCGGCGTACAGATCAGCGAATCGCGCCTGCAGCTGTACGAGCTTGGGCGCATCGTTGACGACGATGTAGGGGTTGTTGGGGTGCTGCGTCGCGTAGTTCTGGTGGTACGCCTCGGCGGGATAGAACGCAATCAGCGGCGCGATGCGGGTAACGATCCGAGAATCGAACACGTGCGCGGCGTCCAGTTGCGCGACATAGGACTCGGCGACGCGTTTCTGATCGGCATTCGTCGTGAATATCGCCGATCGATATTGGGTGCCACGATCCGGACCCTGACGATTCAACTGAGTCGGGTCATGCGCGACGGAGAAGAAAACCATCAGCAGTTGGCCGTAGGAGATCTGCGCCGGATCGAATACC
The DNA here is from genome assembly GCA_963780795.1 of uncultured Gammaproteobacteria bacterium. Taxonomy (GTDB): domain Bacteria; phylum Pseudomonadota; class Gammaproteobacteria; order Pseudomonadales; family Azotimanducaceae; genus DATJGR01. The sequence continues at coordinate 220,059 of CAWADH010000003.1, forward strand.
ACCTTTACAGACTCGGCGTGGCCGGTCGTACCGGAGCTCACGATTTCGTACCGCGCGTCGTGCGCTTACCGCCACCTGCGTATCCGGAGACCGCCGAACGAACGCCTTTCACGTGCTGGAACACCGCCTGCACGCCCCAGAAGCAGCCGCCCGAGAACACCGCGGTTTGCGTCTCGCCGGATTGCCCGACGCGACATCGACGAGCGGCGGCGGCGGTAGAGCGACCGTCTTGTCTGCCGCGTCCACGCCCGCGCCAACCGCAAACATCAACGGAAACAGCGCCAACGCAACGATCAGAGTCGCGCGCGCCTTTGGACACCGGAATCGACGTCAGCAATCGCATCGCTTTCCTCCTGCGGTGGAATGACAGAGGAACCCGCGCTCAGCGCGCCGCCATCGAAGCGTCACCGCAGGCGCTGGATCCGATGATTACTTCGTCGACGCTTTGCCTGCGGTTACGCGACGGGAAACAAAAACCTGCGTCCGCAGGTAGCGTCGCCGCGCGGCGGATCGATTTGGACGGGCGACGAGCGGGCGGGCACAATTCCCAAATGACGCGCGTCTTCCCCACTTCTGTAACCGGCTCGACCTCTCCGACGAACTTTTCAGAGGACGCCTTCACCGCGCGGGAAGAGCATTTACGGGCGCTGATGCTGCAGGCGCAAGCCGGCGACGAGGCCGCCTATCGCGCGCTGCTCACCGAACTGAGCGAGCGCCTTCGCGCCTATTACAGGCGGCGCCTGACGACCCTGGTGAGCGACGCAGAGGATCTCGTGCAGGAAACGCTGCTGGCCATACACAATCAACGCCACACATACGATCGCTCGCGCCCGCTGACGGCCTGGTGTTATGCCATCGCGCGCTACAAGCTGGTCGACTTTCTGCGCCGGCGCGGTCGCCGCGAAGCGCTCACCGATTCGATCGACGACGACTTCGGTGAGCGTTTCTCGGCAGACGAGCCCGGCGCAACCGACGCGCGCAAGGATCTGCGACAACTGCTCGATGCGCTGCCAGAGCGTCAGCGCCAGTCGGTCGTCTACGTGAAAATCGAGGGCCGATCGGTCGCCGAAACGGCAACACTGACGGGCATGTCGGAGTCAGCCATCAAAGTGAACGTGCACCGTGCCCTGAAGGCGCTGGCAGCAAAGGTGCGAGGATCGAAATGAAAACCGACTCACTCATCGAACTGCTCGCGACGGGTGCTGGTCCGGCGCCGCGCCGTCCCGTTGCACGACGTTTCGGCGCTGCAGTCGCGTTCGGCGCCACCGGTGGCCTCGCGATCCTGCTTTCGATGCTCGGCATCAATCCCGCGCTGAGAGAGTTCCTGCATCTGCCGGGCTTCTGGATCAAAGTGGCGTTCGCTGCCCTTCTGACGCTCTCTGGATTGGTCGCTTCCGTACGCCTGGCGCGACCGGGTGTGACCGTTGGTAATGCGAAATGGCTTGCCGCGGCCACGCTGGTTGCACTGTGGATGCTTGCGCTCATCGTGCTCGCCGAAGCCGAACCAGGCGCGCGCGTTCCACTGATACTCGGCAACAGCTGGAGCGTATGCCCCTTCAGGATCGCGTTGCTGTCGGTACCGATGTTCGTCGCGAGCATGTGGGCGATGCGCGGCCTCGCCCCCACGAACCAGACCCTTGCGGGCGCCGCGCTCGGCCTCTTCTCCGGCGCCCTCGGCGCGTCGATCTACGGCCTGCATTGCCCGGAACTGGCGCCGCCGTTTCTGGCCGTCTGGTACGTTCTCGGCATTCTCATCCCCACCATCGCAGGCTCGGCGCTCGGCAGACCGCTGCTACGCTGGTAGCGCACTCTTCGGCAGCGGGCACAACAGCGTCAGTGCAACGTCTCCTGCGCGTACGCGAGCACACCATCGGCATCCACGCGCGTCGAATAGCCCTCGATGAAGATTTTGCCGACGATCTTCCGCTCGGTATTCACCACGAACACACCCGGATACGGAACACCGTACGCCGAATCGCCGGGCTCGTAGTCGGTATTCAGGATTCCGAGGTTACGCACCGACGTCGCATTGACGTCCGACAGCAGCGGATACCCGATCGAAAGGCGTTCGACGAATTTGCGTTGTAGCGCGGGGCTGTCGTAGGTCAGCGCGACTACGCCGATTCCCGCGGAGCGGAACTGTTCCAGACGGCCTTGCAACTGCACGAGTTGCTTGATGCAGTAGGGTCACCAATCGACGGAACGATTGACGTAAATCACCATCCCGCGCGACCCCATGAATTCGCCGATGCCGGTCACTTCGCGATCCTGATAGCGCGCGCGGATGGCAGGAAACGGCTGACCCACTGCCATGCCCGGATCATACGAGTCCGTATCGCGCGCAACGAACATATCGGCGGTCATACGGTCCATTGCGGCCTCCAGGAGCGGCGTACGAAACACGTAGACCCCCACGCCTGCAACGACGAGCACGGCAGCAATACCCATCAGTACCTTCTTCATCAATCGTCTCCGTTACAGACGTACATCCACACATCCGAAGCGAACTCGCAACCAGCACGACGGTCGTAGCAGTATCGGGAACCAGGACGCAATCGCATGACCATCGCATCGGCCCGCAAGCATCTTACACCGCACCTTCGCGCACTCGTTATCTTGCCACTTCTATTCGCATCGACATTCGGTTACGGCGAAACCGTCTTCGAGAGCCCGAAGGAGTCGGTGCGGCTGGTCGAACTGTTCACGTCCGAGGGCTGCAACAGCTGCCCGCCCGCGGATGCATGGTTGTCGGGATTGCGCACGTCCGAGGGTCTGTGGTCCCGCTACGTGCCGGTCGCGTTCCATGTGACCTATTGGGACTCGCTGGGCTGGCGCGACCGTTTCGGCCAGCAGACGTTCGACACGCTGCACGAGACGACCGCGGCGCACGCGAACGCACCCGTGTACACGCCTGGCGTATTCGTCGCCGGCAAAGAGTGGCGCTCGTGGCAGCGTGTCCCGCTTGCAATCGCGGCCGCACCCGACCGCGTCGCCGGCGTTCTCAAAGTGCACGTGGACGAGGCGCTCACCGACGTAACGTTCGACAGCCCCACCGCATTAACGCAACTGAACGTCGACTTCGCATGGCTGCAGGCCAACCAGACGACGCAGGTGCGCCGCGGGGAGAACGCCGGCAAGACCTTGCACCACGAATTCGTTGCGCGCGCGCTGTACACGGCACCGATGCAGATGCGCGACGGCATCTGGCGCGCCTCGGTTCCGACGTCGGCGGCAGACAGGATCGCATCTCACGCCGTTGCGATCTGGGTGATCGACGCTACGGGCCAACCCGTCCAGGCGACGGGCGGCTGGCTGCAGAGCACGACTGGCAATGCCGCGAACCTGCCATGAACGCCGCAATTCAATTGCGCGATTGATGTAACCGAACGCCGAGGCGCAGCGAACTCCCCTTCGCAGACCGTGAATTTCACGGAGCTGATTCGAGTTGAACCCAATCTCCGAAGGAGCTCGTTATGAATCGATCGTACGTTGCCGCGGCACTGACTGTTGCCGCGTTGTGCGCGGGCGTTGCACGCGCCGCGGAGGACGCGATGGCGTCCGATGGGAAAGCCATGGAGAAGTGCTACGGCGTAGCGCTCGCCGGTAAGAACGACTGCAAGGCCGGCGCCGGGACGACCTGCGCTGGAACCGCCAAAGTGGATTACCAGGCCAACGCCTGGAAGAACGTACCGGCGGGTACCTGCACGACGATCAAAACCCCCAAGGGAATGGGATCGTTGACGCCGGCGAAGAGCTAGGCCGATGCCGGACGTCGGTCGCTCACGCGTGGTTGATCACGACGTGCCGACGGCCGGCCTGGGTCTGAGGCCGCCGCACTATGCCGACGCCGCAGATGCTGCGGCGCCGGGATTGTGGTTCGAGGTGCATTCCGAAAATTACATGGTCGACGGAGGACCGCGTCTGGCGTGGCTCGAAACCATCCGGACGCGTCATCCTCTCTCGTTGCACGGCGTCGGTCTCTCCCTCGGCGCAGATGCCGACCCTGATCCCGACCATCTCGCGCGCCTCGATCGACTCGTTCAGCGATTCGAGCCGTTCGTCGTGTCCGAACACCTTGCGTGGTCCACCTGGAACGGCATCTACAGTCCGGATCTGCTGCCGATCCCACGTTCGCACGAAGCGCTGGAACGTATTGTCGCCAACGTTCAACGGACACAAGACGCGATCAAACGGGCGATTCTCCTAGAGAACCCGTCGCACTATCTGGCAATCCCCGGCCACCACTACGACGAAATCGAATTTCTCTCCGAGCTGTGCAGGCGTACCGGTTGCGGACTGCTGCTCGACGTCAACAACGTCTACGTCAGCGCGAACAACCTCGGATTCGATGCGAATGCCTACCTCGACGCGTTTCCGGGCCGGCACGTCGCCGAACTGCATCTTGCCGGGCATTGCGCCGATCCGAACCTGGGCGACGCGTTACTGATCGACTCTCACAATGCTCCGGTCTGCGCGGCCGTCTGGCGACTCTACGCGCGGCTCATCGCGCGAATCGGCCCGCGGCCCACACTCATCGAACGCGACGACGACCTGCCCGCGTTCGACGTGCTGCTGGCCGAACGCAATCGCGCGGACTGCCTGCTGCGCGCGCCGGTGGCATGTCGATGACCCAACCGCTGCGCGCCTTCCAGGATGCATTCGCGCAGGCGCTGCAGACCGGTGTCACGCACGATCCGACCTTCGCCACGCTGGCGACCCAGCCGGGATTTTCCGTCTACCGAAACACCGTGACGAAGGGGTGCGTCGACGCGCTGCTCGCCAACTATCCCGCTGTGGCGCGATTGGTGGGCGACGAGTGGTTCCGCGCGGCCGCCGCGGTATTCGTTCGACAGAGTCCCCCCCGACGCCCGACGCTGGTGAGCTACGGCGATGCTTTCCCGGACTTTCTGGCGTCGTTCGAACCGGCCGCGGAATTACCGTATCTGTCCGACGTCGCCCTGCTCGACCGTTTCTGGACGGAAGCGCATGTAGCTGTCGATCGGGCGCCGATCGCGGCGGCAGACATTAGGCAGTACCACCCAGATGCGCTTGCGCGGACCGTGCTGCGCCCCCACCCGTCCGCGCGCTGGAAATGGTTCATCGACCACCCGATCTATACGCTGTGGCGCTGCAATCGCGAACGCCCAAACACGGACGCGCTTGGCGCGCTCGACTGGCGCGGCGAAGGCGCGCTGCTGGTCAGGCCATACGCCGCCGTGGAGGCGATCGAACTGTCGGTCGGCGGCTGCGCATTCTTCGATGCGTGTGCCGCCGGTGCGAATCTATCCGATGCAGCTGTCGCCGCGTTCGGTGCGGAGCACGACATCGATCTGTCCGCGCTACTGGCCCAACTATTCCGCGCTGGCGCATTCGGGGAGGCGCATCGGTGACATCCGAGTATCGCTTGTTGGACGTCTACAACCAGATTGCGGCAAAGCTCGACGATCTCGTCAGCCATGCGCTGCTGGCAGCGATCGCGCGCGCCTCGATCGCAAGTCTGTTTCTGCAGTCAGGTCGGACGAAAGTCGATGGATGGCTGCATGTATCGGATGGCGCGATCGAACTGTTTCGCGACGAGTACAGGCTGCCGTTGTTGTCGCCGGAGTTCGCGGCGCACGCGGCGGCATACACGGAGCATCTGTTTCCGGTGCTGCTCGTGCTGGGGCTCTTCACTCGCCTGTCGGCCCTCGCTTTGCTCGGCATGACGGCGGTGATCGAGATCTTCGTGTATCCGGATGCGTGGCCGACGCACCTGTCGTGGGCAGGCCTGCTGCTGTATCTGGTCGCGCGCGGTGCCGGCTCGATGTCGCTGGATCGCGTGTTCGGGATCGAATGACCCCGCCGACGCCGGATCACCATCGGACCGCCGGCCGCCAATTGCTTCAGGAGGACAGCCCCGATGACAATCACACGCCGTAGTCTCGTCGCGGGTGTTGCCGCCGCCGGCGCGCTTTCGGGCGCCGTCGCGCCGCCGCCCGGTCGCGCAGCATCGCGCAGCCGGTTCAAGGCAGTCGCGTTCGACGGCTTTCCGATCATCGATCCGCGGCCGGTGGCTGCGCTCGCGGAACAACTGTTTCCCGGCAACGGCACGGAGTTGAGCAACAACTGGCGGACGCGCCAGTTCGAGTACTGCTGGCTCCGAACGTTGTCCGACCGATACGCCGATTTCCGCCAGGTCACGCAAGAAGCGCTGGTTTTCGCGGCGAAATCGCTACGCCTCGACTTGACTGCGAGCGCGCGTGACCGACTCGTGCAGTCGTATCTCACGCTGTCGGCGTGGCCCGACGTGTTGCCTGCGCTGCGATCACTGAAAGCCGCCGGCATCCGCATGGCGTTTCTTTCGAACCTCACCGCCGACATGCTCGATGCGGCCGTCCGAAACTCGGCGCTGAACGACTTCTTCGAGGCGCCGCTCACGACAGATCGCGTTCGCGCGTTCAAGCCGGATCCGCGCGCATACCAGATGGCGCTGACGGCCTTCGATTGCACGCGCGACGAAATCGCCTTCGTCGCCTCCGCAGGTTGGGATGTCGCCGGCGCCAAGTGGTTCGGCTATCCGACCTTCTGGGTAAACCGCATGGAACTCCCCGCAGAAGAACTCGGCGTGGTCGCGGACGCGCAAGGACGCAGCGTGGCCGAGCTCGTGCCGTTCGTGCTCGCTTCGGCACCTTAGCAGTAATGACTCGACCCGAAGCGCCGACTAATACGCGCGATGAAACCTCATCGTCAATTTCAAACGAAACACTGGAGAGAAAGACATGCATCACCCGAATCGCGCGCGTTTGCGCCGCGCCCTGACCCTGGCCCTGATCGGCCCCCTTGCACTGCTGAGCGTGACCGCGCACGCCGTGAAGACGAGCGGCGGCGAGTTCAACACGTTGTATGCCGGACTCGGCATCAAGGGATACGACCCGGTGGCCTATTTCACCGACGGCGCACCGACCGTGGGCAACGAAGAATTCACGTACGAGTACGGCGGCGTGACGTGGCGATTCGCGTCGCAAGCACACCGTGACCTGTTCGCAAGCAATCCCGCAAAGTATGCGCCGCAGTATGGCGGCTTCTGTTCGTGGGGCGTCGGCGCGGCGAACCGCTTGTTCGATGTGGACCCGGTGAACGGGTGGACCATCTACGACGGCAAGCTCTACTTGAACTTCAACGCCGACATCAACAAGACGTTCAACAAGGATCCTTCGGCACTGATCACGAAGGCCAACCACAACTGGCCCGCGCTGAACCAATAGCCGGCACAAGCGAGCGCGCCGCCCCCTGGGGCGCGTTCGCCGATCGTCTCGGAGTAGTACGCGTGCAAGAAAACGTTGGGCAATCACTCGCCGAATTCGGCGAGCTCGAAGCGCATCGCGCATACCTTCTCAAAGTTGCGCAACTGCAGTTGAGGGACGCGTCCCTCGCGGAGGACGCCGTTCAGGACACGCTCGAAGCGGCGGTCCGCAACCACCGGACGTTTCGCGGAAACGCGTCGAGACGCACCTGGCTCACCGGCATCCTGCGGCACAAACTCGCCGATGCAGTTCGGCGTCAACGCAAACACGCCGCACCGCTTACCGCACTCACTGTTCCGGAGCACCTGCGCAGCGTTGACGCGTCATTTGGGCCTGACGGCGCGTGGTCCAGGGCGCCATTGCATTGGGACCTGCCTGAGGAAGCGCAGTTTCAGACGGAATTCCTCGAGGTGCTTCAGGATTGCCTGGGAGATCTCCCACCCTTGATCGCGCGCGCATTCGTGTTGCGCGAGGTCATGGAAATGGAAACGACGGAAATCAGCGAAGAGCTGTCCGTTACGGCAAATCATCTCGGTGTTCTCATGTATCGGGCGCGGATGCTGCTGCGCAGCTGCATCGAGGTCGAGTGGTTCGGCCAGGGACGTGCGACATGAGCGAATTGCATTGCCCGAAGGCGACGCGGCTGTTGTCGGACGCAGAAGATCGTGAGCTATCGGCGCGCGAGCGCGAAGCGCTCGTTACGCACCTGACCATCTGCCCTGCGTGCGTGCGTTTCGCCGAACAGTTGCGCCTCATCCGGACATTCGTCAGGCGCTGGCGAGACAGCGCCTGACGATCGGCGGCACGCACATCGACCGTTCACCCCACCGAATAAGTCACTGCCGGTGCCAGGCACCGGCATCACCTTCGCAGCAACTTCTGGCGCAACTCAACGCGTCGACCATCGCGGGTCGCCAACGCGCCTACGATGTCGAAGCGCATCTTCGTGTGGAAGGCCATCGATTCGGGATTGGGCGGGTCCTTGTTGATTTCACAGCACAGGACATACGCACCCTGCCCGGTCGCCGCTTGCTCAAGCGCGTCGCCGTTCAGCGCCACCAGATGAGGGTTGCGCGGCACCAGCAAACGCGCGATCTCCTTCTCGTCCAACGCAGCGACAGCTGGACGGCTCGCGGCGTTGATCCGAAGCACGTGCGGAGCGTCGGTCGGACCGAGCGGACGAATCCGGATCATCGCACCACGTCCCTTCCGAATGGACTCCGCGATGGTTTTGGCTCGTCCTTCAGCCGATCGCGTCGGCGATTCGATCGAGCAGTGTATTCCAGGGCCGCGGCTCCAACGCGATTGCGCCGTAACGCGCGCACTCTCCCTTCAGCCATCGACCGAAGAGCCAGCTCACGTGGGCGCGCTTGGCCTGCTCGCCGGCCACGGGCTCGCGTTGCGCGAAGTTGCGCAAGATCTGTTTCTCGTCGGGCTCGTGAAGAAACACCCCGGCAACCGGACTCGCGATCCGGGTCAGCACTTCAGGCAGCACATAGTCGCCTTCGAGCACGATCGGCGTGCTCGTTTCCACGTGATTGGACACCACCGCCTGGATCGCCGCCGACATCACGCGGCAAACGGCGATGTGCAATTCGACGATCCGTTCCGCGGACAGGTCCTGCGCATGCGGATCCGTGTCCCACCGGTGCAGCACCGGCTGCTGCGCCGGTGTCGTGACCTCCTTTGCAACGATGTACAGATCGTCGATTTCACAGATTCCCACACCGAAGCGCCGCGCGAGCGCATAACTCGCGCTGGTCTTGCCCACACCGGACGGACCGCCGAGCAGCAGCACGCGCCAGGGCAGCAATTCGTTCGGGCCGGCTTCGTTCAATGCGGCCGCAGCAGACAGAGCAGGTCGTATTCGAGTTCGCCGACGCGCCGACCACTCGCCGCCATCACGATGTTCGGCACGGAACCGTCGAGGTGCGCCTTCGCCTGACCTGCGAGGCCAATCGCCCAGCGCAGCGTGCCGAGCACTTTCCACCAGTGAAAACGCTCTGCGTCGAACGCTCCGCCCGCTGCTTGGTATGCCGCAACCATCGGTTTGCGGCCAGCGAAGCCGCCGAGTTCGTTCGCGTCTTCGCCAAAACGCCACGTGCGCACACACGGCCACGCGAGATCGGCCATCGGATCGCCGACGCTGGCGCCCTCCCAATCGAGCAGTGCTTCGAGACCGCGCTCCGACACGATCAGATTGCCGTTGCGCGCATCGCCGTGCACCAGCACGCAGCGCGCCGGTTTCGACGGACGACGCGCTTCGAGCCAGCGCATGCCGAGACTAACGACAGGCGACGGTTGCAACAGTCCGACGACCTGCTCTTCGAGGCGCGCGAGCGACGTCGCGGCGGGATCGTCGTCGATCGGCCGAACCAGATGCGGCGGAATGCGCTCGTTGGGCACCGCGTGCAGCTTCGCGAGCGCCCCACCCAGTTTTGCGGCAACCGCGTCGCCGTTGCCGCAGCGCGCGACGAGGCGCAGCACGCGACGCGGCACCGTTTCGCCGTCGATCCTCTGCGTGATGAAAAAGCCGCCGCCAAGGTAGCTCGGATCGTCGCTGTCGAGCACCACGTGCGCCGCCGGCACACCGGCCGCTTCTGCGGTGCGTATGGTTTGCGCCTCGAACACGATCGGCGTCAGTTCGATGTTCGCGTTCGGAATCGCCGTAACCACGAGCTTGTGCTGCTGCTCGCCGTCATCGGCGTCGAACAGCACGTTCAGGCGGCGCGCGCCGGCGCTGGTGACACTCAGCCACGGAATGTCGACGTTGCGTTTCCAGCGCTCGGACAGGAAACGCACGAGCCCCTCTCGCACTGTGTCGGTCACGACAGTTCTTCGCGCGCGTCGTAGTCGTCGTACCCGGGACGGATGATCGCGAGCTTCGCGCGCGCGATTTCCATCAACACTGGCCACGCTCGTGCGTGTTCCATACGACCGCCGTCGATGGCGGCCACGAGCAGACGGTTCAGCTCAGCCACCTGCGCCCCGAGAGTTCCGTTAGCGGACGGCGCGATCCCGAGCAGCTCGGCCAGCGCATTGCGCTCGCGCGACAACGATGCGTTACCAAGCGCCTCTTCCCGTTCCAGCATCCGCACCAGGTTCGCCGCGACGCGCGTGCGGTATGCGAGCGGACCGTCCAGCGCCGGCATCAGTTCGTCTTCGAGGTACGTCGCAACGGTTGCTAGCAGTTCCGCCGCGGTGGGTCGATCCTGCATGTGCCCTCCGCTAATTCGCCTTGAACACGATCAGCAGATCTTTTGCGTCGATCTGCTGGCCCGGCTGCACGAGCACCTCGGCGATGCGGCCGTCGCGCTCGGCGCGTACACCCGCTTCCATCTTCATCGCCTCGATGGACAACAGCATGTCGCCGCGCTCCACCTCGTCGCCCGGTTTCACCGCCACCGTCGCGATCATGCCGGGCATCGGCGCGCCGACATGGTCCGGGTTGCCTGCATCGGCGCGAACCGCCGGTGTTCGATCCGGCTTCAACGCGCGATCGGCGATGGAAACGGAACGCGGCGCCCCGTTCAACTCGAAGAACGCGGTGCGGGTGCCATCGGCATGCGGCTCACTCACCGCGAGATAACGAAGGATGAGCGTTTTGCCGGGGTCGCCCTCGATGGTGACTTCTTCGCCGGGCGACATGCCGTAGAAGAACACCGACGTCGGCAGCACGCTGACGTCGCCGTACTTGCCCCAGTGCGCGTTCCAGTCGAGAAATACCTTCGGATACATCAGATAGGAGGCGAACTGCTGATCGGTCAGTTTGCGGCCGGCTTTCTGCTCAGCCTCCGCACGCGCGGCGGCGAGATCCACAGGCGCGAGCAGCGCGCCCGGACGATCCGCCAATGGCGCGGCGCCGTTCAGCACCTTCTTCTGCAGGTCTTTGGGAAACCCGCCGTACGGTTGACCGAGTTCGCCGCGGAACATCGACACGACCGACTCGGGGAAGGCGATCTCGCGCGTCGCATCGAGCACGGCCTCGCGGTCGAGGCCGCTCGTTACCATCATCAGCGCCATGTCGCCGACCACCTTCGACGTAGGCGTCACCTTGACGATGTCGCCGAACATCTCGTTCACGTCGGCATACGCCTGCGCCACTTCGGGCCAGCGTTCGCCCAGACCGAGACCGCGCGCCTGCTCGCGCAAGTTGGTGTACTGGCCGCCCGGCATGCCGTGCACGTAGACCTCCGACGCACCGGAGCGAATGTCGCTTTCGAACGCGGTGTAACAGCTGCGCACCGGTTCGAAGTAACGCGAGATCACGCGGATGTGTTCCGGATCGAGCCCCGTCGCGCGCGAGTCGTGGCGCAACGCCTCGACGATCGAACCGAGGTTCGGCTGCGAGGTGAGGCCGCTCATCGAATCCATAGCGGCGTCCACGGCATCGCAACCGGCGTCTACTGCGGCCAACACGCTGGCGGCGGAAATGCCGCTGGTGTCGTGCGTGTGGAAGTGGATCGGCAGGCCGACTTCTTCACGCAGCGTGCGCACGAGCGTCGTTGCGGCGCGCGGCCGGCACAACCCCGCCATGTCCTTGATGCCGAGTACGTGCGCGCCGGCTTTCTCCAGTTCCTTTGCCATCCGCACGTAGTACTTCAGGTCGTACTTCGTGCAATCCGGATTCGAGAGGTCGCCGGTATAACAGATCGCCGCTTCGCAGATCGCGCCGGTACCACGCACCGCATCGATCGCCACGCGCATGTTGTCGACACCGTTCAGCGAATCGAATATGCGGAACAGATCGATGCCGCTCGCCGCGGCGCGCTTCACGAAATACTGGACCACGTTGTCGGGATAGTTCGTGTAGCCCACCGCGTTGGCGGACCGCAGCAACATCTGCAGCAGAATGTTCGGCACGCGCTCGCGCAGCGCTTCGAGACGTTCCCACGGACACTCGCCGAGGAAACGCATCGCCACGTCGAACGTGGCGCCGCCCCAGCACTCGAGCGACAGCAGCTCCGGCAGCAATCGCGCGTACACCGGCGCGATTTCCAGCATGTCGTGGCTGCGCATCCGCGTAGCCAGCAGCGACTGGTGCGCGTCGCGCAATGTCGTGTCGGTGACGAGCACCCGCTTCTCGTTGCGCATCCACTGTGCGAATTTCTCCGCGCCGAGTTCGCCCAACAGTTGTTTCGTGCCGCGTGGCGGCGCGTCCTTGCTCACCTCCGGCGCTCTCGGAATGACGCGCTCGATCGGCGTGGCGCGGCCGCGCACCTCCGGATTGCCGTTCACGATGACGTCGCCGACGAAGTTCAGCAGCTTGCTGACGTCGTCAGTGCGTTCCGGAAAGCGCAGCAGCTCCGGCGTGTCGTCGATGAACGTGGTCGTGTATTCCGCCGACTGGAACTTCGGGTGTGCGAGCAACTGCATCAGAAACGGCAGGTTCGTGCGCACGCCGCGAATGCGGAATTCGCCGAGCGCGCGCCGCATCCGTGTGATCGTCTCCTCTGGCGTGCGCCCCCACGCCGTCGCTTTGACCAGCAGCGAGTCGTAGAAGCGGGTGATGCGCGCGCCGGCGTATGCGGTGCCGCCGTCGAGGCGGATGCCGAAGCCGGCCGGGCTGCGATACGCGGACAGCGAGCCGTAATCGGGAATGAAGTTGTTTTCAGGATCCTCAGTGGTGATGCGACATTGCAGCGCATGACCATACGTCTGAATGCCTTCCTGCAGCGGCACACCACTGTCCGCCTGGCCGATCGTGGCGCCGCCCGCGATCAGGATCTGCGCTTTCACCAGATCGATACCGGTGATGTTCTCCGTCACCGTGTGCTCGACCTGAATGCGCGGATTCACCTCGATGAAATAGAACTTGCCGGTGGTGACGTCTTCGAGGAATTCGACGGTGCCTGCGTTCTGGTATCCGACGGCGCGGCCAATCGCGAGCGCATAGCGGTACAGTTCGTCGCGCCGCGCCTGGCTGAGAAACAGCGCCGGTGCGCGCTCGACGACTTTCTGATGGCGCCGCTGCACGGTGCAGTCGCGTTCGAAGAGGTGCACCAGGTTGCCGTGCGTATCGGCGAGTATCTGCACTTCGACGTGACGCGCGCGCGTGATCGCCTTCTCGAGATACACCTCGTCGTTGCCGAACGCGGTTTGCGCTTCGTTGCGCGCCGTCGTCAGCAGTTCGTCGAGCAGTTCCGCGCGCGGCACGGCGCGCGTGCCGCGTCCGCCGCCACCCCAACTCGCTTTCACCATCAACGGAAAGCCGATCTCCGCCGCGAGTTTGCGCACGACGCCTGCGTCGCGCGGCAGCGGACCCGTCGCTGGCGCTACCGGCACACCGGCGCTCACCGCCAGATTGCGCGCGGCCACTTTGTTGCCGAGCGTTTCCATCACCTGCGGCGGCGGGCCGACCCAGATCAGACCGGCGTCGAGCACCATGCGCGCGAACTCGGGGTTCTCGGCGAGGAACCCGTAGCCCGGATGCACCGCGTCGCAACGCGCCTGCTCGGCAATGCGAAGCAGATCGTCGACGTCGAGATAGGCCTGCACCGGTGTTTTGCCTTTGCCTACCAGATACGCCTCGTCCGCTTTGAAGCGGTGCAACGCGAAACGATCCTCCTGCGAGAACACCGCAACGGTGCCGATGCCGAGTTCGAGCGCGGCGCGCTGCACGCGAATCGAGATCTCGCCGCGGTTGGCGACAAGGATGCGCTGAATGCGCCGGGGCTGAGTCATGAAACGTTCCGGATAGACGAAGGGCAGGCGCGATCTTAAGTCATTTCCTGGAGTTCGCGACTGCACCGGACGTCGACGCGAAACACGGACGCAGAAAAACGACGGCCGCTTGCGCGGCCGTCGTCTCGCTTTGCCCTCGATGGAGCGGGGGAAACTAGAGCTCGGTGCGCTGCTCGACGCGCATGTTCTTTGCAACGTACATCAGCAGCGAACGCAGGTCGGTGTGGCTCTCGACCGGAATCTCGGTGTATCGACTGATCACCGTTCGCGCGAGTTCGGGGTCTTCGATCTTCGCGAGCACGAGGCGCAACCGCGTCGAATTGATTTCCGCCTCGCCGCGGCTATCGAACGGACCGACGTCGATGCCTTCGCGCGTGTTGAAGAACCACTTGCCGTGAGCCGGAAACACGTGGCTGCCACGGAAGCGCATTTTTTCGGGTTCACCGGAACGGGTCGCCATGACAGTGGCCGCTTTCGTTCGAATTAGCGGGGAGTATTCTCCCGAACCGAGGTACGCGCTGTGACGCAGCCGTCGTTTCCGGTCAACCGGACCCGACCGGCACGGCGGGTTCGACCCGGAACCGTGGCCGCGCACGCCACAGCGCGATCGTCGGAATCAGAAACACCCCGGCCGCAATGCCACCCCCCAACCATCCGGCACCGCGCGGATCGAGCAGATTCCACACCAGCATTCCGAGCGCGATCTGCGCGACATAGACCGCTGCCCACGGCCACATCCACGCTCGCATGCGCCAGAACCCGTACGCGCCGGCGGCGTAGATCAGCCAATGCAGCGGCTCGGTGAGCTTGGCGTGCCAGCCGTGCAGCCGCACGCCGAACCAGACTTCGTCGTCGCTCTCAACGCTCTTCCAGAAGAAATCGAACGGCATATAGATGAACGTCATGTACAGGCAGAACCCGAACAGGGCATTCATCCACCACGGTCGCCGACGCAGTTCGGACCGCCAATCGAAAGACGACATGCACAACTCCTTCGCAGCCGCACCATCCTAGCGCGCCGCAGAAATGGTCGCCCCCTTTTGGGGCGACACGACTGACGATCGTCGCAGCGCCGGGGCTTCGCGGTGCGCGCAACTGCCCGCCGACGCAAGCAAATCGCACCGTTACACGAGTTGGCACGCATCGTGCCAGTGCAGGGGTCGATGTCGCGGCACCGCGTCCGCGTGAGATTGAACCAACTGCCATAGATAGGGGGAACCGATGATCCAACGGACACGTCTGAAAACCGGACTGGCCGCCACTGCCTCGCTCGCCGCGATGCTGGTGCCGGCCCTCGCTTTTGCCGAGGACGCGCCGGCGCCCACGCTCAGTTCAGGCGATACCGCGTGGATGCTCACGTCGACCGCGCTGGTGCTATTGATGACGATCCCCGGTCTGTCGCTGTTCTATGCCGGCATGGTGCGCAGCAAGAACGCGCTGTCGGTGATGATGCAATGCTTCGTGATCACCTGTCTCGTCACGGTGCTATGGGTGGTGTATCTCTACGCGCTCGCGTTCGGCACCGATGTCGGCGGGATCATCGGCAACCTCGACAAGGCCTTCCACAACGGCATCACATTCGACACGCTGAAAGGCACGATTCCCGAATCGGTGTTCTCCACCTTCCAGCTGACCTTCGCGATCATCACGCCGGCGCTGATCGTCGGCGCATTCGCCGAGCGGATGAAGTTCTCCGCGCTGATCTGGTTCATGGGTCTCTGGGTCACGCTCGTATACGCACCGATCGCGCATTGGGTTTGGGGTGGCGGCTGGCTCGGCAGCATGGGTGTGCTCGACTTCGCGGGCGGTACCGTCGTTCACATCAACGCAGGCATCGCAGGTCTCGTCGCAGCGCTGGTGATGGGCAAGCGCCGCGGTTACCCGAACACCCCGATCAAGCCGAGCAACCTGGTACTGACGCTGGTCGGCGCCGGCATGCTGTGGGTGGGCTGGTTTGGCTTCAATGCCGGTAGCGAACTCGCTGCCGACGGTCGCGCAGGGATGGCCATGCTGGTGACGCAGGTTGCAACGGCGACCGCCGCGCTCACCTGGATGTTCGCGGAATGGATGGTGCACGGCAAACCGAGCGCACTCGGCGTCGCGTCGGGTGCAGTTGCCGGTCTCGTTGCGATCACGCCGGCGTCGGGTTACGTCGGCCCCGAGGGCGCGCTCGTCATCGGCATCGCGTGCGGACTCGGCTGCTACTTCGCAGTGGTCAAGGTCAAGAAAGCCTTCGGCTACGACGATTCGCTCGATGCGTTCGGCGTGCACGGCGTCGGCGGCATGATCGGCGCGTTGCTGACCGGTGTGTTCGCGGACGCGTCGTTCGGCGGCATCGGTCTCGCCGAAGGTGTGAACATCGCGGGACAGGTGACGAAGCAGGTCGTCGGGGTGCTGGCCACGCTCCTCTATTGCGGCGTTGCGAGTTTCATCATTCTGAAGGTCATCGACATGGTGATCGGGCTGCGCGCGAACGACGAAGACGAAGACGTCGGTCTCGACCTCGCGATGCACGACGAACAAGGCTACAACCTCACCTGATCCTTCGCTTTAATACGCCAGGCGGGTCTGTGCTCGACCGCCTGGCGTTTTTTATTTCGAGCGACGGAACCCGCCGTGACCGACAAAGTCGACACCGTCCAGCGCATCTACGAGTTCGTCATCCAGTTCCTGGTCGGCTACTCGTTCCAGCTGTTCGGTGCGATCGTCATTCTCATCGCGGGTGTGGCGATCGCCGGCTGGACGGCCAAGGCGCTGCTGCGGACGCAGGAGCGACGCAACGTAGACGTCACGCTGCGCCAGTTCATCGCATCGGCCGTCCGGTTGCTGGTCATCGGGCTTGCGGTGGTGATCGCGCTCAGCAACCTCGGCATCAGCATCACGCCGTTCATCGCGGCCATCGGCGGTCTGGCGGTCGGCGCGAGCCTCGCGCTGCAGGGACCGATTTCGAATTACGGCGCCGGTTTGGTGATCATCCTCACGCGCATATTCCGCGTGGGCGACACGATCACCGTACAGGGCTGTTCCGGTGTGGTCACCGACATCACGCTCGCCGCAACCGTGCTGAAAGCCGAAGACGGCGAAGACATCGTCATCCCGAACAAGCAGATCGCCGGCGAGATCCACCGCAACTCGCGTGCTAACCGCATCGTCGAGGGGCGCATCGGCATCGCCTACGGCGAGAATCTGGCGCGTGCGGTGGATCTGGTGCGCGCCGCCGTCCTTGCTTTCGACGGCGCCGCCAAGGACCCGAAGCCGCAGATCGGCGTAGAGGCATTCGGCGACTACGCCGTTGCGATCGGTTACCGCGTGTGGTTACCGACCGTGCGGTACTTCGACCTGATGTACCGCCTGAATCTCGCGATCGTCCAATCGCTCGAAGCCGGCGGCATTCAGGTCAGCGCGCCTCGCAAATTCTGAGGCTCATCCGGGGATGCGGACCGGCAGCTCGCGGATGCCGTGAATGAAACTCGACTTCAGGTACTTCGGATTGCCGACAACGTCGATCTTCGGATAGCGCTTCATCAGCTCTTCCCAGATCACGCGCAGCTGCAGCTCGCCGAGCCGGTTGCCGAGGCAGCGATGGATGCCGAAGCCGAACGACAGGTGATGGCGGGCGTTCGGGCGATCGATCATGAACGTGCCGGCGTCGGGAATCGCTTCTTCATCGCGGTTACCCGAGATATACCACATCGCCACCCGCTCGCCGGCCTTGATCGGCTTGCCGCCAATTTCGGTGTCGACCATTGCCGTGCGCGCCATGTGCGCCACCGGCGACTGCCAGCGGATGATCTCGGGCACCATGTTCGTGACGAGCGACGGATTGGCCCGCAGCTTCGCATATTCGGCCGGATACTGATTCAGCGCGAGCAAGCCGCCGGAGATCGAGTTGCGCGTCGTGTCGTTGCCGCCGACGATCAGCAGCAGAATGTTGCCGAGGAACTCGTTCGGCGGCATGTTGCGCGTCGCTTCGCCGTGCGCCAGCACCGAAATCAGATCCGACTTCGGTGGTTCGTTCTTGCGCTGTTCGAACATCGCCATGAAGTATGCCGCGCACTCCCACAGCACCTTGAAGCCCTCTTCTACCGATTCGAAGTACTCGGGGTTGCCGAGGTTCGACGTTGCGTCCGACCAGTAGATCAGCTTCTGACGATCTTCCAGAGGGATGTCGAACAGCGTCGCCAGCATCTGACCGGTGAGTTCGACCGACACGTGGCGCACCCAGTTGAACTCTTCGTTGCGCGGCAGGTTGTCGAGAATCGAACCGGCGCGTTCGCGGATCAGCGACTCGAGCGCCGCGATCTGGCGCGGCAGAAACACCGGCGCCACGACCGCCCGCTGCAGGTCGTGCTTCGGCGGGTCGCTCATGATGAACATCGGCAGGTCGTACGTCGGATCGGGCGTTTCGCCTTCGGCCAATGGTCGTCCGCCGAGCGTGATGCCGCCCTGCGAGTTGTCCGACGAGAAGATCTGGTGGTGCGTGTCGACATACATGATGTCGCTGAACTTCGTGACCGACCAATACGGTCCGAACTGACTCTCGCGCGTGTAGTGCACCGGATCCTCGCGCCGCAACCGTTCGAAATACGGCCAGTGCTTGTCCGCCTCGAACAGACTCGGATGCGCCGGATCCAATTCGTCGAGCGGCAACGCATACGGATCCCGATCGACATCGATCGTCCACAGCGCGGCCTTCTGCGCATTCGAGATGCTGGGATCTTCGAGCAGCTTCTTACGATCATCGATGGCTTCAGCCACGGCACGGCTCCTGAATGAGATTGACGGCAGGATACTCGTCCGACAGGCCGCCGAACAATTCACACCCGTTCAGAACCGGTTCGGAACCGTTCCGGAACCGTTCCGGGACCGGCTTGTCAGCGTGACGAGATCGACCCTACAGTGACGGCGTCGTGCAGCATTTCGGTATACGGACATGTACCTGACTGTGGAACCCACGCCCGCAACGCTCGGCGCCGTCGTGACCGGCGTCGATCTCACCGCGCTCGACGCGGCGCACTGGTCCGCCATACGCGCCGCGTTCCTCGAGCACGCCGTGTTGATTTTTCCCGGCCAGAATCTGTCGGCCGCTGCGCAGACCGCTTTTGCCGAACGTTTCGGCCACATCGAGCATTTGGTTGCAGATCGGAAGATCGTGCCGATCAGTAATCGCAGGGCAAACGGCACATTGCTTTCGGATCACGAACACGGCATGCAGATCATGATGGGCAACGAAGGCTGGCACACCGACAGCTCGTACATGCGCCTGTCGGCGAAGGCGTCGGTGTTGTCTGCGCACGTGGTGCCGGCGCACGGCGGCGAAACCGAATGGGCCGACATGCGCGCCGCATACGATGCGCTCGACGATGCGATGCGCGCACGCATCGCCGGGTTGTCCGCCTACCACTCGCTGCGCCACTCGCAGGCGCGCATCGGTCACGTAGCCGCGGTCGGCTCGAGTTACGGTTTTCACGACGAGCAGCCGCCGTTGCGACCGCTGGTGAAAGTGCATCCCGAAACCGGGCGCGCGGCGCTGTACATCGGCCGTCACGCCTACGGAATTCCGGGCCTCGATCCGGACGAATCGGAAGCGCTGCTCGACGACCTGGTCGTGTTTGCGTGCCAGGCACCGCGCGTCCATACGCATTCGTGGGCGCCGGGCGACGTGGTGATCTGGGACAACCGCTGCGTACTGCATCGCGCGCGGCCGTACGACCATCGCGAAGCGCGCGTGATGATGCACGTGCGCGTCGCCGGCGAACCCGCCACCGAACTCGCCGCGAACTGACGGCGCGCCACCGTCGCGGCAATGATTCATCTGACGCCGCTGCGCGCACTCACGCTGACGAGCCCGTCGAGTCGCGGCAGACCCCCGTTTGTGAGCGCGGCGAGCGGTCTGGTGGCGCTCGGTTCGCACCTCTATGTCGTCGCCGACGACGAGCTGCAACTCGGCAGGTTCCCGCAAAGCGGCGACGCACCGGGTGAGCTGGTGCGGCTCCTACCGGGCGTGCTGCCCGACCGCTACCCGGAACGCAAAGCGCGCAAACCCGATTTCGAAGCGCTGGTGCGGCTGCCGCCGCTCGACGACGGCGCCACGGGCACGCTGCTGGCGCTGGGATCCGGCTCCGCGCCGACCCGTTGCACCGGCGTGCTGATTTCGGTGACCGACGCCGGTGCCCTGGTCGGCACGCCTCGTGCCATCGATCTCGGCGGCATCTACGGTGCGATCGCGCCGCAGTTTCACACGCTCAACATCGAAGGCGCAGTGATCGTCGGCGAGCAACTCGTGCTGATGCAGCGCGGCAACAAACACCAGTCGCAATGTGCGTACGTGTATCTGAATCTCGCCGACGTGCTCGCAGCGCTCGCCTCAACGGATTCGTTGGGAAGTGCAGCGCCGACAGACGTACGCACCTACGACCTGGGCGCCATCGCCGGCGCGCCGTTGTGTTTCAGCGACGGCGCCGCGCTTCCGGACGGCAGCATCGTGTTCACCGCCATAGCGGAAGCCGCAGCGAACAGTTACGACGACGGGCCATGCAACGGCGCCGCGATCGGAGTGACCAACAGCGCCGGAGAGCTGCGCTTTCTGGAGCAGGTGGACCGCGGGCAAAAGATCGAAGGCATAGAGGCGCAGGTGGACGGCAGCCGGGTACGCCTGCGTTTCGTCACCGACGCGGACGACGCGGCGATCCCTGCGCAGTTACTGTCCGCCGAGATCGACGGCTATCCGTTCCGCTGAGCCCGATCAGGTAAACAGGCGAGTCGCGACCAACACCAGCACGCACGCCAGCAGGATTCTCAGGAACTGCTCCGGCAGTGCGCGGCTGAGGTGGCTGCCCAGCCACACGCCCGGCAGCGATCCGAGCAACAGATTGCCGAGCAGATGCAGATCGACACCGCCGAACGACGCATGGCCGAGACCCGCGAGCATCGTCAGCGGCACCGCGTGTGCGATGTCGGTGCCGACGATGCGCGCCGTGGGCAGCTTCGGATACAGGAACAGCAGCGCGGCGACGCCGAGTGCACCGGCACCCACCGAGGTGGCCGTAACGAGCGCGCCGACGACCGCACCGATCGCTACGGTGGTGATCGGTGCGCTCGGTTCGAGCGCGGTTGCCGCAGAGCGCCGCAACGCGATCGCGTGCAGGCGGTCGCGCAACAACAACGCGGCCGCGCTCAGCATCAGCGCAACGCCGAGGCAGCGCTTCAGCACCATCGCGTAGTGATCCGGTTCGACGCTCAACTGGCTGAGCGCCAGCAGCGTAACGGTCGCCGCAGGGAGGCTGCCGGCCGCAAGAAGACCGCAGATCCGCCAATCGATGTTGCTGCGTCGACCGTGTGCCCACGCACCGCCCACCTTGGTCAACGAGGCATAGAGCAGGTCGGTGCCGACCGCAGTCGCCGGTGCAACGTCCATGACCAGCACCAGCAGCGGCGTCATCAACGAACCGCCGCCGACGCCGGTAGCGCCGACGAGCAGACCGACGAAGAAACCCGAAACCGTTGTAACGAGATCCATGTATTCCCCTGCGCAAGCCCGGCACGCTAAGTGATCTCGTTGGAAAAGGGAACGCCGTCGGCGATTCGGTTAGTCTTGCCGCGCCAGGTCGACCAGAGTTAAACGATGGCCGAGGATCGATCGATCCGCAGAGTTGCCGCGACCGCCCTCGCGAGCGCGAGCATCGAGTGGTACGACTTCTACATCTACGGCACGGCCGCGGCGCTCGTATTCCCGACCGTGTTCTTTCCCGCCGACATGCCTCCGCTCGTCGCGCTGATCGCTTCGTTCAGTACGTTCGCGGTCGGATTCTTCGCGCGACCGGTAGGGGGAATTCTGTTCGGCCACTTCGGCGACCGGCTCGGACGCAAGCGCGTACTGGTGATTGCGCTGTTGGTCATGGGTGCCGGCACCACGCTGATCGGCTGCCTGCCAACTTACGCCGCGGCAGGGCCGCTGGCGCCGATCCTGTTGATCGTCCTGCGCTTCATGCAAGGACTCGCGATCGGCGGGCAATGGGGCGGCGCCATGCTGCTGGCCACCGAATCCGCGCCCACGCACAAGCGGGGCTTGTACGGCAGTTTTGCGCAGGCCGGTGCGCCGGTCGGCGTGATTCTCGCCAACCTCGCCTTCCTGATCGTGAACGACAACGTATCGCAGGAAGCGTTCATGGCATGGGGTTGGCGCATTCCATTCGTGCTCAGCATCGCCCTGATCGCCTTGAGCATCTACGTGCAGCTGCGCCTCGAGGAAACGCCCGCGTTCACGCAACTCTCGCAGGCCGCGCACCCCAGCGCGCCCGTCGGGAGCCAGGCTCGCTCACCAGTGTTCGAAGCAGTGCGCCTCTATCCGAAGGAAATCGCACTCGCGGCCGGTGCCTTCATGGCTGTGCAGGTCACTTACTACATCCTCATCACGTGGGTGATCGCGTACGGCACGAGTCCCGCCGGACCCAATCTGCCACGCGGCACAATGCTCGCAGGCGTGATGATCGGCGCGGTGGCAATGGCGCCGGCGCTGCTGATATCGGGCATGATTTCGGACCGCTTCGGCCGGCGCGGCATCTACATGGCCGGCGCCGCACTGCTGGCGGCGTGGGGATTCGCGATCTTCCCGCTGATCGACACCGGTTCGCTGCTGTGGATCGGCGTCGCGACCGGTGTCGGGCAGATTTTCGTTGCGATGATGTACGGACCACAGGCGGCGTTTCTCGCCGAGATGTTCAGCACGCGCGTGCGGTACTCGGGCGTATCGCTCGGCTATCAGTTCGGCGCCATCTTCGGCGGCGCGCTGGCGCCGATCATCGCGACGGAGCTGCTCGCTACGTACGGCACGACGGTCGGCGTGTCGTGGTACATCGCGGCGGCGTGCGCGATCACCCTGGTGTCGGTGTCGATGCTGCGTGAGACGCGCGGCGCCGACCTGCACGCCGCCCACCCATCGCATGCGGCAAATGAATGACGCCGCGATCGTGCGCGATGGATGAATATCCATGATCGAGATCGTCGAGTATCGAGCGAGCTGGCCGCAGGACTTTCGCAATATCGCCGGTGCGATCCGAAAAGGTCTCGGTACCCTCGCCTTGCGCATCGATCACATCGGTTCCACGTCGGTGCCGGGTCTGTGCGCGAAAGACGTGATCGATCAGCAGATCACCGTTGCCGCGCTCGACGCGCGCGTCACAACCGCGTTGCATGCGCTCGGCTATACGCTGGCGCAGGAGATCTCGCACGATCATCGACCGCCCGACGACGTCGGTCCCGACGCAGGCTGGACCAAGCTGTTCTTTCGCGCTCCGCCGGGCCAACGCCGGACGAATACGCACGTACGCGTCGCCGGAAGACCGAATCAACGCTACCCGCTGCTGTTCCGCGACTACCTGATCGCACACCCGACCACCGCCGCAGCATACGGCGAACTGAAACGCCGGCTCTCTGTCGCGCTGATCAACCCGGATGACGACTATCCGGACGTGAAGGACCCGGCCGTCGACCTGATCTACCTTCCGGCGCAGCGATGGGCCGCGGAGACGCACTGGACTCCTGGACCGTCTGGCGCCTAGCTAACGACGCAGCACCGCGCCGACGCGGTCCATCAGCGGCTTCCATGCGGCCTCGTTCCGCAACTGCGAGTACCACGCTTCGAGCCAGAATTTCTCGCCTGCGTCTGCTGCTCCTCCGCGGTCGAGTATCGCCGTTAGCGAGTCGCGGACGTAGTCGCCCCAATGCGGCGTGGTGCCGTCGAGATCGGTGAAAGCCATACTCCTGCGCCAGCGTCCAGCTCGCGAACACGCCGCCGCTCTTGCGCGCGACGTTCGGATCGGCCGCGAGCGCTGCAACGGCCCGGCCGACATAACACGGCGACTCCGACGCCTCGAAGCCGCGCGCTTTCGACGCGGCGTCGCGCCAGTTCGCTTCGCTCACGCCGAGCGGGTCCAGCATGGCCTCGGAGCGCAGGAAACCGGGCGTCACCGCGAGCGCAGCAACAGCCGTGGCCGCGCAGCTCTTCGGCCATCGCGAACGCGAGGCGGATGGTCGCCATCTTGGCGAGGTCGTAGAACAGCGTTCCGCGATAGCCGGCGTGATCGCCGTCGGTGATCTCGACGATCAGTCCCGATTTCCGTTCGACCATGTGCGGCGCGGCAGCACGGCTGGTGACGATGTGCGTGCGCACCGCGCGGTCGAGCATCTCGAACCCTTTTGCCGTGTCCAGCGTCCAGAACGGCTGCCACTCAGTGATGTCGTCACCACCCCAAATGTCGTTTACGAGAACATCGATGCGGCCGGACTCGCTGATGACACGTGCGAACAACGCCGCCACGTCCTCTGAGTTGCTGTGATCTGCGCGCACCGCAATACCGCGCCCGCCGGCGGCCGATACCAGTTCGGCGGTTTCCTCGATGGTTTCCAGTCGACCCGGTGTCGCGGGATAACCGCGCGTACTGCGGCCGCTGCAGTACACGGTGGCACCGGCCTCGCCCAGCATTCGCGCAATGCCGCGCCCCGCCGCGCGCGTGGCGCCGGCAACCACGGCGATCTTTCCGTTGAGCGGTCGCGCGGGCATGTGGTTCTCCCACCAGGTGACGCGAGCTTACCGCGCGTGCTTGCGTCGACCAATAAGTCACCGCCGGTGCCAGGCACCGGCGGTGACTTATTCATGCCAACGGGCGTGCGCTGGCGAAAGCACATCGGCATAATTCCGTGCCTTGCGCGTTCGGGGAAAGCAGTGCGAAGGAAGCCGTTCGAAAGTGCCGAGGTTGCAGCCGTGTTCGATGCGTATCCGCGCGATGTCCGCGCCTGCCTGCTCGAGCTTCGGCAACTGATCTTCGATACCGCCTCGGCCACCCATGGCGTCGGCACACTCGAAGAGACGTTGCGCTGGGGCGAACCGAGTTACCTGACCACGCAGTCGAAGAGCGGCACGATGGTACGCATGCACTGGAAGCCGTCGGACGGAGACCACTTCGGAATGTACTTTCACTGTCAGACCAACCTCGTGGCGACGTTCCGCGAGCTGTATCCGACAGAATTGCAGTTCGAGGGCAACCGCTGCATCCGCATCGCGCGCCGCGAGCCGCTTCCGATCGACGCGTTGCGCCACTGCATCGCGCTCGCGCTGACGTATCAATTCGATCGCACCACCCGGATGAAAGCGGAGCGCCGCCGATGACCGCTTCCTTCGTCGGCGCCATCAAGCGACGCACACCGACGTCGTTGTATCCGATCGCGCGGTCGCTGTACCACCGCGTGGTGGTGCCCGTGGAATGCTGGAGCGTTGCAACGGCCGATCGATTGCTCGGACGCACTTACGAGGGTCGCGCGCTGCCGCCGGCCCGGCTGCGGTTCAAGGTGCGGGGCACACCGGACGGAAATGCGTTCGCCTCGATCGGGCGCAGCTGCGCTCACGACATCCGCGATACGCTCGCGGCCGCGGGTCGCCGGCTCGGCGAATTCCGTTCGATACTCGATTTCGGTTGCGGCTGTGGCGGCACGCTGGTGTGGCTAAGGGATCTCGCGCCAACGGCGGCACTGAGCGGCACCGACATCGATGGCGACGCGATCGCCTGGTGCCACGCCAATCTGCCGTTCGGCCGCTTCGACACCAACGACGCGATGCCGCCGCTCGCCTATCCGGACGCGTCGTTCGACCTGGTGTACGCGGTGTCGGTGTTCACGCACCTCGCCGAAGACTTCCAGTTCAGCTGGCTGCAGGAACTGCGACGCATCGTGGCGCCGGGCGGAATCTGCCTGGTCACCCTGCACGGACCGGGGTCGTGGAACACGATTCCGGAACGTGACGAGGCAACGCTCACGTCGCGCGGTTTCGTGTTCGTCAGAACCGATGTAACGCGCGGACTGTTCCCTGACTGGTACCAGACCGCATTTCACACGCGCGCCTACGTCGAGCAACGGTTCTCCCGCTACTTCGACCTGATCGGCTTCGTTCCGCGTGGCATGGCGAACCATCAGGACGTCGTGGTGTTGCAGCGGCCGTCGAGCGCGCCCTAACGGTGCGGCGCCGCGCGTCGCCGCGCGGATTCGGTGCACCGAAAACTCAGCGCTGCGCGTATTCGCGTTCGAGTTTGTCGAGAATCCGGTCGAGCGTACGACCGATCAACGTGCAGTTGCGGATCATCTCGAGCTTCGGCCAGGTGGAAGCTTCTCCTTCCGCAATCAGCTGACGCGTTTCCTCGGCCGAGAGCACCGACAGCAGCTTCGACGGATCCCAAAGCCGCCGCTTCGGAATGATGTTGATGTCGGCCGTGTAGTCCTGCATCACCACGCTGTACGCCATGCGCACGTAGAGATTCAGCGGATACGCGCGCTTCACCAGTGCCATCGCGAACGGATACGTGGCTTTCAGCCATTCCTTCGTCGCGGTCTGATACACGTCGACGAGTTTCGACACGAGATTGTCGTCGCCGGCGGAATCGCGCAGCGCCCACAGCACGATCGGGTTGGTCTGGCTGGTGATGAAATGATTGACGCCATACAAGCGCGCGAGGCGCTTCGCCGGCAGGTCGTCGGCGATGGAACCGTCCACCCATTTGCGCGATGCGACGTACGGCAGTCGTTCGCCGCGCGCGTTCTTCGCCGTCAGCGTGACCGCCGGAAACACGCCCGGCACCGCGCACGACGCCATCACCGCTTCGCGGATGCACACGTTCGGCGAGGTCACCGCGTTCAGCAGCCGCGAACTCTGGTGCACCTCGCTCGGCGACACCGAGATATTGATCTTGCGGCCGGTGAGCTGGAACGCTTCCTCGAACGTCATGTCCGGCAGTTGCGCCTCGATCGCGGCCTGCAGATCGCCACGGCCGATCTGTTGGCGACCCGCGATCGTTCGGCCGGTTCCGAGTTCGATCTCGCCGAATGCTTCGGTCAGTTGCCCAGCTTGCAGGGCGGCACGCAGTGTCGCTTCGTCGTGCGTTCCGATGACGGCGGCCACGAACGAACCGGCGCTCGATCCGGAGATGACGTCCGGCAGCAGTTCCTGTTCGAGCAACGCTTTCGTGACGCCGACATGGAACGGTCCGAGCGCGCCCGCGCCGCTCAGCATCAGCGCCGACCGCCCGAAGCACAGACTCGCGCGACGGAAGATGCCGAGCTTCTCCGGCAGCGCCATCACCGAGTCGTCCACGGCCGCGGCCTGCTCGATCGCTTCGGCCAGCTCCGCGATGTAGTTGGTGATCAGGTCTTTCGTGCCGAACTTCGCACGCGCATAAACCGCCGGACGACCCATGCCGCCGGTGTTCCCGTGTATGCCCTCGCTCAGGTAGTACAGCAACGCGAGCGGATCGCTTGTCGCCTTGACCGAGCGGATCTCGTCGTAGCGGCGACGAATCACTTTATAGTCGTAGCGCCGGCTGCGATCCTCTGAGCGCCAGCGGTCGGCGCCGGATTTGGCGTCGTCCGCCAGCGCGGCGGCCTTCCAGGTCTCATACGTGCGCGACTTCGGCGCTTCAGGCACCGCGTCGATCACTCCGGCAGCAGCATTCATCGGTGTTCCCCAAACCCCTGTCGCTTAAGCACAGCAGTTTCCATGCCATGCGCCGACGGTGCCTGGCACCGGCGATTACTTATTGCAGCCCGTGCACAGAACGGTGCCTGGCACCACGTTTTGACTCATTGCCGCCAGAGGATCGAAGCGTCGACCGTGTTGATGTCGCGCAGGCCGCAGAACGCCATGGTGAGATCGAGTTCGTTCGCGATGATCTGCAGACACTTCGTCACGCCGGCTTCGCCCATTGCGCCGAGACCGTACACATAAGCGCGGCCGATCAGCGTGCCTTTGGCGCCGAGCGCGAGTGCGCGGATGACGTCCTGGCCGGAACGAATTCCGCCGTCGAGCCACACCTCGATGTCGCTGCCCACTGCGGCGACGATCGCGGGCAGCGCGCGGATGCTCGACGGCGCGCCGTCGAGCTGACGGCCGCCGTGGTTCGACACCACCAGCGCGTCGGCGCCGCTGCGCAGCGCGAGCCGCGCGTCCTCTGCGTCCATGATTCCTTTCAATACGAGCTTGCCGCCCCATCGCTCTTTGATCCACGCGACGTCGTCCCAGCTCAGCGTCGGATCGAACTGCTGCGCGGTCCATCCGGAAAGCGAGCTCATGTCCTGAATGCCGGCGACGTGACCGACGATGTTGCCGAACTGACGCCGCTTCGTGTGCAGCATGGCCCAGCACCAGCGCGGCTTAGTAGCCATGTTGGCGATGTTGACGAGCGTCGGTTTCGGCGGCGTCGACAAGCCGTTCTTCAGATCCTTGTGGCGCTGGCCCAGTATCTGCAGGTCGAGCGTAAGCACCAGCGCCGAGCATCCGGCAGCTTTCGCGCGGTCGATCAACCGACCGATGTAGTCGCGATCGCGCATCACGTAAAGCTGGAACCAGAACGGCCGCGACGTGTTCGCCGCAACGTCCTCTATCGAAGCGATGCTCATCGTGGAGAGGATGTACGGCACACCGAACTTCTCCGCCGAACGCGCCGCGAGAATCTCACCATCGGCGTGCTGCATGCCGGTGAGACCCACCGGCGCGAGCGCCACCGGCATCGACACGTTCTCTCCGATCATCTGCGTCGCGATCGTGCGCCGGTCCATGTTCACCGCGACGCGTTGCCGCAGCTTGATCGACGCGAGATCCGACGAGTTCTCGCGGTAGGTCGACTCGGTCCACGACCCCGAATCGGCATAGTCGTAGAACATGCGCGGCACGCGCCGCTGTGCGAGAACGCGCAGATCCTCGATGCAAGTGATGACCGGCACGGTCGCGTTAGGCGTCGCCGCGCTAAGCGTCGCGCAGCGCTGCTTGTGCCGCCGCCAGCCGCGCAATCGGCACGCGCGGCGGCGAGCAGCTCACGTAGTCGAGCCCGGCGCGATGACAGAATGCGATCGACGCGGGATCACCCGCGTGTTCGCCGCAGATGCCGAGCTTGATCTTCGGCCGCGTCGAACGACCGCGCTCGACCGCGGTGGTGATCAGCCGGCCCACGCCCTGTTCGTCGATGCTCGCGAACGGATTGTGCTGATAGATCTCCTTCTGCCGATACGTCTCGAAGAACGAACCCATGTCGTCGCGGCTGAGACCCAGCGTCGTCTGCGTGAGGTCGTTGGTGCCGAAGCTGAAGAACTCGGCCACTTCGGCGAGCTCGTCGGCGGTGATCGCCGCGCGCGGCACTTCGATCATGGTGCCGACGAGAAAATCGAGTTTGATACCGGTGCGCTCGATCACCTCGCGCGCCACGCGATGCACGATCTCCACCTGGTCGGCGAGCTCGGCCTTGAAGCCGACGAGCGGGATCATGATCTCAGGCTTCACCACCACCGGATTCTTGCCCGTCATCACCTGCGCCGCCGCTTCGAAGATCGCGCGCGCCTGCATTTCGGTGATCTCCGGATACAGAATGCCGAGCCGGCAGCCGCGACAGCCGAGCATCGGGTTCTCTTCGTGCAGCGCGCGGATGCGGTCGAGGATGAACTCTGGCGTAACGCCCAGTTTGATCGCGAGCTTGCGGCGCACACCGTCGTCGTGCGGCAGGAATTCGTGCAGCGGCGGATCGAGCAGACGGATGGTGACCGGTCGGCCGTCCATCGCTTTGAACAGACCCGCGAAGTCTTTCTTCTGGAACGGCAGCAGCATTTTGAGCGCGCCGCGGCGCTGCACTTCATCGGCCGCTAGAATCATCTGCCGCATGTAGTCGATGCGGTCGCCCTCGAAGAACATGTGCTCCGTGCGGCACAGACCGATGCCTTCAGCGCCGTAGGTTACGGCCTGCTGCGCCATGTCGGGCGTGTCGGCGTTGGTGCGGATGTCGAGCCGGCGGTATTTGTCGGCCCACGTCATCACCGTTTCGAACAACCGGTACGTGTAGCTCTGTGTCGGCTTCAGGCTGCCGTTCAGCACACGCTTCACCTCGGAGTCGGCGCTGTCGATCGGTCCGGCGTAGATCTCGCCGGTAGAACCATCGAGCGAGATGTAGTCGCCTTCCTTCAGCACCACGCCATCGGCCGTCAGCGTCTTCTTCTCGTAGTTGATGACGATGTTGGTCGCCCCGCACACGCACACTTTGCCGAGCTGTCGTGCCACCAGCGCCGCGTGCGACGACACACCGCCGCGCGACGTGAGAATGCCCTGCGAATACAACATGCCTTTCAGATCGTCGGGTGACGTTTCCATCCGGCACAGCACCACGCGGTTGCCGCGTTTCGATTCCTGTTCCGCGGCCGTTGCCGTGAACACGATCAGCCCCGATGCCGCGCCGGGGCCGGCCGGCAAGCCATGGCCGATCACCTTCGCCGCTTTCTGCGCGCGCGCGTCGAACACCGGCACCAACAACGAATCAATCGACTCGGCCGGAATCTTCAGCAGCGCGGTACGCTGGTCCATCAGCTTCTCTTCGGTCATCTCGACCGCGATGCGGATGGCTGCGACACCGGTGCGCTTGCCGTTACGCGTTTGAAGAATGAACAGCCTCCGGTTCTCGATGGTGAACTCGAGATCCTGCATGTCGCGGAAGTGTTCCTCGAGCTTCGCGCGCACGCGCTGCAGTTCCTTGAAGCTCTCCGGCATTTCGTTGGCCATTTCCGCGATCTGTTTCGGCGTGCGCACGCCGGCGACCACGTCTTCGCCCTGCGCGTTCACCAGATATTCGCCATAGATCACCTTCTCGCCGTTCGCCGGATCGCGCGTGAACGCCACGCCGGTGGCACTGTCGTCGCCGAGATTGCCGAACACCATCGCCTGCACGTTCACCGCCGTGCCCCACTCGGTGGGGATGCTGTAGCGCTGGCGGTAAATGATCGCGCGTTCGTTTTTCCACGAGCCGAACACCGCGCCGATCGCGCCCCACAGCTGTTGGTAGACGTTCTGCGGGAAGTCTTCGCGCTTGCGCGACTTGATCAGCCGCTTGTAGCGCTTCACCAGCTCCTTCAGATCGTCGGCGGTGAGCTGCGTATCCTGCGTCTTGTGCAGTTCGTGTTTGAGGCCGTCCATCAGCGCGTCGAACGGGTCATGCGACTCCTGCGTCGCGGCCGTTACACCCATCACCACGCCGCCGTACATCTGGATGAAACGGCGATAGCAGTCGTATGCGAAGCGCGGATTCGACGTGCGCTTCGCGAGCCCCTCTACGGTCTCGTCATTCAGACCGAGGTTCAGAATCGTATCCATCATGCCGGGCATCGATTCGCGTGCGCCAGAGCGCACCGACAACAGCAACGGGTTGTCGCGATCGCCGAGCGTCTTGTTCTGCTGTGCTTCCACTTGCTTGATCGCCGCTTCGACGTCGGCGGTCAGTTGTGCGGGGTAACGTCGCTGGTTGTCGTAGAAGTAGGTGCAGACGTCGGTGCTGATCGTGAATCCCGGCGGAACCGGTAAACCGATCGCCGCCATCTCGGCCAGATTGGCGCCTTTGCCGCCTAGGAGGTTGCGCATCGCGCTGCCGCCGTCGGTCTTCTTGCCGAACGCGTAGACGTATTGGGTGGGCTTGTTGGATTTAGCCGGCACCGCGGCCTTCGCCGTTTTCTTCGTTTTCTTGACTGGCATGCTCACTCGATTGTTGTGTTGCGACGATCGCGAATCGGCGGGCGCAGACGGGCCGTTCGCATGAGCCGCGCCTTCGCCGTTCCTCCCAGCATGGGAGTGAGTTATACACGAGTCGGTCGACGACGCAGAAGCTTGACCTGATAATCGCAAGCCCTGATGACAGTTCGCGGCACGGAGAAAGCGACCTGGACTACCGACTCGCACTTGTACGAGTGTTCGTGACCGACTGGCAGCGCGCGATCCGTTTTTACACCGAGACGCTCGACATGACGCCGACGCTGATCACCGACGGCTGGGCGCAGTTTGCGACCGGACCGGCGCAGCTCGCGCTCGAACGGGTAGATCCGGCCGATCCCGAAAGCGCCGAATCGCTCGGCCGCTTCGTGGCCGTTTCGCTCGAGGTCGACGACCTCGACGCGGCGTACGAAACGCTCACCCAGCGCGGCGTCGCGTTTCTCGGTGCGCCCGAGAAGCAACCGTGGGGCGGCACGCTTGCCCATCTGCGCGACCCCGACGGGAACGTGCTGACGCTGTTGGGTCGCTGACGGGCGCGCCCGATGCCGATACGCACGATCATCGACAAGACAAAGGGTCTGATCCAGACCACCGCGTCCGGCCGCGTAACCGGCGTGGACCTCGCGGACTATTACAAACGGCTGCGCGCGCACCCCGATTTCAGACACGACCTCAACGAGATCTTCGACGCAACGCGGGTGGAAAGCATCGACCTGACCGCCGACGACGTGCGCCGGTTGTCGTCGGCTACGGAGCAATACACCAGCCTCGGCGTGCCGGTGAAGGTCGCCATCGTCGCGCCCGGCGATCTCGAGTTCGGCCTGTCGCGCATGTACGAGATGCTGCAGGTGAATTCGATCAACGTGCTGAAGGTGTTCCGCGAACGCGCACTCGCCGAGCGATGGATCGACGAACAAACCGGGACGGGTCGTCCCGGCAATCAGTGAATCGAGCGTAGGAACTCGATCAACAGTTCGTTGGTTCTCGGCGCCGCTTCCTGCTGAATCCAGTGCCCGGCGCCCTCGATGATCTCGCTCTTGTAGAGCTTCGGCAGCGTTTCCGGGAAGCGTTCGATCGCAGGTCTGCCCCAGATGGTCGGGCCGTCGCGCGATCCGCCGATGAACAACGACGGAATCGTGATCGGCCGGTTGGCGAACCCGGCCAGATCTTCCCAGTCGCGATCGACGTTACGGTATCGCGACAGCGGACCGAAGAAACCGGAATACTCGAACTCGCGCGTGTACACGTCGAGATCTGCCTCCGAGAGCCAGTGTGGCATCTTCTCGGGGTAAACGAACTTGTCGCGCAGCTTCGTTCCGCGCGGCACGATCGAAATGTTGGGGCCATCGCGCACATCGCCGGATGCGCACCAGTAGAAGCCGAGGAGCCAACCGCGGACGTTCTCTTCGATTTCTTCTTCCGCGCGTCCCGGTTGCTGGAAATACTCGACGTAGAACTCGTTCGCTTCACCTGCCATCGCGCGCATGCGTTGCGTCGGACGCGGACCGGTGGGCGGCGCCGGCGGTGCATAGGGCACGGAGAGGCCGGCGACGCCGCGAAACAGATCCGGGCGCAACAACGCGCTCTGCCACGCGATCGGCGCGCCCCAGTCGTGCCCGACGATGGTCACCGGACCGCCGCCCAGTTCGGCGACGAGACCCACGACGTCGCCGACTTTCTTCACCATCCGATAGTCCGGCACGGTGGTCGGCTTCGACGAACGGCCGTAGCCGCGCACGTCGAGCGCAACCGCGTGGTAGCCGGCTTCGGCAAGCGCGGGCAGCTGATATCGCCACGAATACCACGACTCCGGAAAGCCGTGGATCAGCAGCACCACCGGTCCGTTGCCCGCCTCTGCGATGTGCAGGCGGATACCGTTGCTCGCGACGGTGCGATGCCGTACCTCGTTCATTCGCTGTTGCTCCAGTGCCGCGATCAGGTGCAGACGGTGCCGCTGCGCGCCTTCGTATAATCGTTGTCGCGATACGCGATCTGTCCGTTCACCACCACGGTGTCTACGCCGACGCTGTTACGGACATAGCGCATGCCGTGTCCGGGCATGTCGAACACGGCGTGTTCTTCGCCGCGGTCGATGTGGTCTGCGTCGAACACGACGACGTCCGCAGCGTAGCCCTGCTGCAGCGTGCCGCGATTCTTCAGCCCCCAGATTTCCGCGGTATCCGAAGTGATCTTCTTCACCGCGTGCTCGAGGCTGAGGTGATGCGTTTCGCGGACGTACCGGCTGAACAGGAAACCGGTGTCGCCATAAGTCGAGAACGACGTGACGTGCGCGCCACCGTCGCTGGCACCGACGTGCACCAGCGGATGCGCCAGTAACGGGCCCACACGCGCCGCGTCCTGGTGACCCACGTTCGCCGCCAGGAACGGCACGAGCAGATCGTTCTCGAGCGATACGTTGATGAGCGCCTGCGCGACCTTCTCGCCGCGCGAATCCGCGATGTCTTCCAGCGTGCGTCCCACCAGTTCTTCCGGCGCGCCTTCGCCGCCGCGCACGATCAACTTGCCCATGAACATCCGGCCGCCGTCGGCGCCGGTTTCGTTCACCATGCGTTCCACCGTAGCCGCATCGCGCAACGCGGCGATGCGCTCGGCGCGCGCCAGACGCATCACGCGATACCAGTTCGGGAAACGGCCGAAGTACAGGCTCGGACGTTCGAACGAAAAGCTGATGTCGATCGGCCGCGTCTGCACCTGCGGCCACACGCGGGCACCGCGCGCGAACTGCTCTTCGACGCGCGCCATCGTCCGCGGCACGTTGTCGGGTGTCGCGGCCGAATCGAACAACGGCGAGAACGTGGTCGGAATGTTGTACTTCAGCGACAGCTCAGCCAGCTGATCGATGCGCGCGATGGTCAGATCGGTGGCGTAGAACTCGGGCACTACCTGCAGCATGCGGCCGTATTCGCCGAGCACTTTCGAAAGCGCGTCGAGTTCCGCCCAATACGCATATCGGCTCGGCACCGGGTGCATTTTTTCGTCGACGTCGACGAAGCTGGTACTAAGCCCCACCGCGCCGGCCTCGAGACACTCCCGCAGCAGGTCCTGCATCGCCGCGGTTTCGTCGCGGGTGGCCGAGCGCTTCTGCGCGGCGTCGCCCATCACCCACAGGCGGATCACGCTGTGCCCAACCAAAGGTGCAACGTTCACCGCGAGGTTCTTCTTCAACGCGTCGACGTAACCGCCGAAGCTCTCCCAGCGTCCACTCGAATGCTTCGGTAAACGCGGCCGGCGGCAGCTCTTCGATCTGCTGGAACATGCCGACCAGCGCGCGCCGGTCGGCCGCTTTCAGCGGCGCCAGCGACAACGAACAGTTGCCCGGCACCACCGTGGTCACGCCGTGTTCGATCGCCGGACGCGCCGCGCCGTCCCACAACAGCTGCACGTCGAAGTGCGTGTGCGGATCGATGAATCCGGGCGCGACGACACGACCGCGTGCATCGATCACCTGTTTCGCGTCGGAGCCGAGCGTTCCGATCGCGGCGATCGCGCCTTTCTCGATGGCGACGTCGCCGTTGAACGCGGCGCGGCCGGTGCCGTCGACGATGCGTCCGCCCTTGATAATCAGATCGAACATGTCATTCCCTCCAAAATGCCGCGCCACGAATGGCCGACGAGTTCCGAAATGTGTTTTGCGCCGCAGTTGCGCATCAGCCGTAGGCCCGCTTCAGTGTCGAGTACGACGTTCGATTCACTGCCGTTGTCGAAGCGCAAGCGCACGATCAGATCTGCGTGGCCGTCGTGTCCGCCTCCGATGTCCGCGCCGACGATGATCGCACCCGATGTCCCGCTACGCTTCAGCGCGGCGGCTCGATGAAGACGATGTCGCTGCCGAGCAGCAGCCCCGACGGCCGGCGCAGGAAGATGTGCAGATTCCAGCTCTTCAGCTTTTCGAGCGCCGCGTCGGCGTCTTCGTCGGGCATGACGCGTTCGATCAACTGCGCAAACGTCTCATCGGGTTCCGGGGTTACGTGCGCGCGCTGCGTTGTGAGGCTCACGGTGCTTTTCCTGGGGTTTTCCTGCTCATTCGCGGTGCGATGACCGCCGGCAAGAGATTGCAATGCGTTATAAAAATTCCCTGGCTTTGCGTTATAGTCTGGCATAGTTTATGAGTCAATCCGTTTCTGGTGAGAGACACCGTCTCAACGACACGACGCGAGGGAAAAACATGAACGAACCGACTTATCTGCCACTGCTGAATTCGATCGCCGTAAACGAAGCCAAAGGGCAAATTCTGCTCGATGCGTGGGCGTCGACGACCAAGGACGAATCGCTCGCACAAGCGCTGCGTTTCGTCGCCATTCGCGAAGGCGAGCACGCCATGGCATTCACGAAGCGCATGTGCGAACTGGGCCACGCGGTGTGCGAAGAAAAGGCCTATCAGGTATTCAAGGATTTCGACGGACTGGTGGCATGCGTGAAGTCATCGATCAGCGATGCCCAGAAGATCGAACGGCTGCAGGGCCGCCGCGGCACCGAAGAACGCAAAGACCCGTTCACCGGCTTTTTCAACGACACCACGATCGATCCGCAAACCGGCGAACTGCTCGGCCGTTACATCGCCGAAGAGCGCGACAGCGGCCGCCGCCTGAAAGCGGAATACGATCGCGTCTGCGGCATGACGATGTCGTCCAACTCGGAAATGGCCGAGCTGAAAGCCTGCGTCGCCGAGCTGCGGCAGGAAGTTGCGAAGCTGAAAGGTATTCGCAGCGTCGCTTGAGGTAGACAGGCTCCTTCCGTAAAGCCGATGAGCAATCGCGAAGAAGCCAAGCACCTACGCCGACGCAAGATCGTTCGCGCCGCGCGCGCCTTGATGCAGCAGACCGGCGACGCCGGTTTTTCGATGCGCGCGCTCGCCGATCAGGCGGGCGTCAGCATTGCCACTCCATACAACCTGTTCGGTTCGAAACAGGCGGTGATGTTTGCCGTGCTCGACGCCGACCTCGAGTATTACCAGAAGCGTCTCGCCAAAGTGCGCGTCGACGAACTCGACGTGTTCTTCAAGGCGGTGTCGCTCGCCACGACGCTCTACTCCACCGAGCCGAGTTTCTATCGCGCGGTACTGTTCGCGGTCTATAACGACGGCGGGCGTGAATTCAAATCGATGTTTGGCGGGCCGCGCCACGCGATGTGGAAAGGCTTCGTGCAGGACGCGGTGAAAGCCGGCTTCCTGTCCGAAGACGTAGAGCCCGATGCATTCGCGATCAACCTCGGCCGCACTTTTTTCTCGGCCATCCTCGAATGGGTTTCCGGCGAGTTGTCGCTGCCGGAACTCGAAGCGTGGGCGCAATACGGATTTGCGCTGTCGCTTTCGGCCATGTCGACGCCGGTCAGCGCCGAACGTCTGCACAGCAAAGCGGTGGCGCAGCAGCAGCGATTGCAGAAGCTGTGGAAGCAGAAGTACCGCGCGCACGTCAAGGCGAAGAACGGAACCTCCGCCGCGAAATAGCCCGAGCCTTCAGCCGGTGAAGTCGAGTCGATAGATGCGCTTGACGTTGTCGCCGAGCACCTTGGCGCGTGTCTCCGGCGACAGCACTTCGGCATAACGCGTCAGGTCGTCCACCCAGGTGTGCGGATGATCCGGATGCGGATAGTCCGTCGCCCACATGAAGCAGTCCGCGCCGACGTGGTCGATGATGTGCGGCGCAGCGGTCTCGTCAGGGTCTCCGGAGATGAAGCACTGCCGACGGAAGTACTCGGTGGCGGTAGGCCGCGCGCCGGAAAGATTCAGCGATTCGCTGAACGCGTCGAGCCGGTCGAGCATCGCACCGATCCAGCCCGAACCCGCTTCGAGCACGCCGAGCCGCAGGGTCGGAAACCGGTCGAGCGTGCCGAGCGAGAAGAACGAGATCAGCGCCTGCTGCACGATGCTGCGCAACCAGATCGCTTCGCCCCATGCACGGCCCTGATACGGCCAGTCGAAAATGCCGGCCGCCGCCGCGTGCGGCGTGAACGTCGGATGGATCGCGAGCGGCACGTCGAGTTCGCAGCACTTCGCGAA
Source organism: uncultured Gammaproteobacteria bacterium (assembly GCA_963780795.1). Lineage (GTDB taxonomy): Bacteria > Pseudomonadota > Gammaproteobacteria > Pseudomonadales > Azotimanducaceae > DATJGR01. Next base: position 257,602 of record CAWADH010000003.1, read on the forward strand.
CAGCACGTCGTGCTTTGCGTCGCCGTGAATGACGCGGCGATGATTGAACGGATTGACCCACGCCCCTTTGCAGCCGTCCTTCACGGCGCGTTCCAGTTCCGCCGCCGAGCCTTCCGGATCGAGCAGCGTCAACTGCGCGATCGGCACCAGACGACCCGCCGACTTGCGACAGAAGTCGGCGATCCAACGGTTGTACGCGCGCGCGTAGGCAAGACTCAGCTCCGGATCTTCGAGTTCGACCTCCCACAGCAGCCCGATGGTCGGATACAGCAGCGCGCATTCCAGATTTTCCTGCTTCAGCAGCTGCAGGCGTTCGTCGGCACTCGACGAGCCGAACGGCATGTTGTCGGCATAACGCCGGTCTGGCCGCGGCCGCAGATCGTCGTCGCCCATCGCACCCAGAATGCCGAGCGAGCCGCGCACCGTACGCTGCGAGGGACGCCGATCGATTTCGAGATACTCGTAGCCTTCGGCGTCGAGCTTGATGCGAAGGGCGCGCGCCTTGTAGCGTGCTTCGAGATAGTTTTCCCACAAATCGCCGGGCTCGAGCACGTGGCCGTCGGCGTCCACCGTGCCCGAGTACGGAAATCGCTTGATCTCGTAAGCCATGACGCACTCCCCTCTGCCCACGACACGATGGCGGAGTAGAACACATCTCAAATAGTCATGGCAGCCGTCGAACGCGGCGTCGCAATTGCACGAGCACCGCGAGTGCAGCGATCGCGGGCACGCCGAATATCACACCGAAGACCGGCAGTTCTTCGCTCGCGGCATAACCCGCCTGCGTAACGCCGACCCACATGTTGGCCACCGCGATCATGAACCAGAACACGACGAACGTGCGGGTGGCGCGAATCAGCGCCGGCACGCTGCCGCCGCCGAGCACCCTTGCCACGCCGAGGCATGCGCCCCATACGACGAAGCCGACGAAGACGATGAGGACCGTGCGCATCGCGCTCGTTGACACGTTATCGATTGCTCGCAAGGCTACACCACCGATTCAGTGGGAGACGACACCGTGAGCGAACCCGATCTGCTGACGTTGCTGGCCACGGAAACGCTCGGCGATTTCGACTGTCGCCAGATCACGCTGCTGGGGAGCACCAAGCCGGTCTACGTCACCGGAAGCGGACCCGCGGTGATCGTGATGTCGGAAATGCCGGGCATCTATCACCACGTCGCGCGGTTCGCGCGCTTCGTTCGCGATGCCGGATTCACGGTATGGATGCCGAGTCTCTTCGGCACCATCCTCCGTACGTTCCCCACGCTCGATGAGTCCCGGATGACGATGGCGCGCGCGTGCATCAGCAAGGAATTCCGTGCGTTCGCAGCGGACAGCTCCAGCCCTGTCACCGCGTGGCTGCGCGCGCTCGCAGCCCAGGCCCACCGCGAATGCGGCGGCAAAGGCGTCGGCGCCATCGGCATGTGTTTCACCGGCAACTTCGCATTGTCGATGATGCTGGAACCTGCGATACGTGCGCCGGTGCTGTCGCAGCCGTCGTTGCCGCTCGGTCGTGCCGGCGGCATGCACATTGCGCCTGACGAGCTGGAAAAGGTGCGGGCGCGCATGATCGAAGAGGATCTCACCGTGCTCGCCTATCGATTCGCCGGCGACAAGTACTGCAAGGCCGAGCGTTTCGCCGCTTACGAGCATGCGCTCGGCGATCGCTTCGTCGGCCGCGTGTTGCCCGACGACTGCGCCGCGAAAGACGTGCCGACACAGCCGCACAGCGTCGTAACGCTGCATCTGGTGGATCGCGAAGGCGAACCGACGCGCGCGGCAGTGGACGAAATTCTCGGCTTCTTCAAACAGCGGCTGAACTGATCTCAGGCAAGCGAGCCGCCGTCCACCACCAGCACGGCGCCATTGCAGTACGTGCCTTCCACCGCCAGATAGAAGATCGCCGACGCGATCTCTTCCGGGCGGCCGGGCCGGCCGAGCGGCGAGACCTGATAACGCTGCGCCTCGTCTTCGAACGGATTGAAGTCCGAGTCGAGCACCGGACTCACCATCTCGGTGTCGACGAAGCCCGGAGCCACGACGTTGCAGCGGATGTTCTGCGGTCCGTACGCGCGCGCCAGCGACCTGGTCATGTTGATGACGCCGGCTTTCGCGGTGGCGTAAGTGTGTGCATCCGCCATGCCGCGAATGCCGCCGCCGCTCGAGATGTTGACGATGCTGCCGCCGCCGCGTCGTTGGAACACGGGCAGCGCGCCGTGGCACAGGAAGTAGACGGAGTCCAGATTGATCCGCATCACCTCGCGCCACAGGTCAGGCGGTGTCTCGCCGAGCACCGCCATCGAACCGGGATGCTCCACGCCGAAACTCCAGCCGACCCCGGCGTTGTTCACGAGGATCGAGAAATCGCCCACATCCTGCGCACGCTTGAGGACCGACTCGGCGCCTTGCAGCGTGCCGATGTCGGCGGCAACGGGAACGATCGCACCCGGCAACGCGGCACCCTGCGTAGCCGTTTCGTCCAGCTTGTCGATGCGCCGGCCGTTCGCGATCACCGTGGCGCCTGCTGCGGCGAACCGCAGCGCGGTCGCCCGGCCGATGCCGGTGCCGGCGCCGGTCACCACGACCACCTGTTTGTTCAGATCCATCGTCCCTCTCCCCAAGTCTGAGCCACTGCATGTTAACCATCCGTCGCATCAGTAACGATGTAACGCGTTATAAATCGCAGTTCACTTTCGGACCCGAATGATGCAAACATTCGCGGTTGACGCAGCCACCTTTCGGGAACCCGATACCATGATGACCGCAGACCAGTACCGCGCTTCGCTGAACGACGGACGCGAAACGTTCTTCGGAGGCGAACAGATATTCGATCTGCCCGGCCATCCGATACTCGGGCAAACGGTCGAATCCGCGGCCCGAGGTTACGCGCGATTCTACGATCCGACGCCGGGCGCAATCGGCGCGTTCATGAAGGTTCCCGGTTCCGCACAGGAATTGCGCGAGCAGGTGGAACTCCACGAGTCGGTAGATCTGTTAACGCACGTCACGTATGCGTCGATCATGACGCTGCTCACCGCGGCCGATCGCATCGAAGCGACGCTGCCGGAGAACGCCGCGCGCATTCGCGCGTATGTGAAAGATGCACAGGAACGCGATGTACGCATCACACAGTGCATCACCGACGCGAAAGGCGACCGCAGCCGCCGGCCCGGTCTGCAGGACGATCCCGACGCGTACGTGCGCGTGGTCAAGCGAACTCCCGACGGCATCGTCATTCGCGGTGCGAAGTTGCACATCTCGGCCGCTTCGATGGGCCACGAACTGATGACCATCCCCACCAAGTCGATGAAGGCGGACGAAGCGGACTACTCGGTGGCCTGCATGGTGCCGGTGAACGCACCGGGCGTGAAGATCGTCAACACGACGTACGCGCCCCGGCACGAAGACAAACGCGACTTCCCGATGTCCGGCCAGCACCACACGCCGGAAGGCTTCGTCATATTCGACGACGTGTTCGTGCCGACCGAGCGCGTCTTCCTAGGCGGCGATCACCCGGAACTGGCGACGGTATTCGCGCACTCGCTGGGGCTTTGGGAACGCCTCGGCGGCCTGTCCGGAATGGCGAGTCAATACGACAGACTCGTCGGCTTCGCGCAGCTCATCTCCGAAGCGAACGGCCTCGACAAGGTCGGTCACATCAAAGAAAAGATCTCCGAGATCATGATCAACGCGACGTTGATCCGCGCGAGCCTGGATTCGGCGATCAACAACTGCAGCATTACTTCCGACGGCGCTGCCTTCCCAAGCGAGCTGTATACGAACGTCGGCAAATACCACGCTGCTGCCAACTATTCTCTAATGGTGCGCCACCTGCACGACATCGCAGGCGGCAGCGTGCTCACGGCGCCGGGCATGGCGGACCTGGAGAACGACAAAGTCGGTCACCTCATCCGCAAGTACATGGGCACGATGCAGTCGGTGGACGGCGTGTACCGTTCCAAGCTGTTCCATGCGATCCGCGACTACACGGCCGACGCGCTGGGCGGCTGGTACGCAGTCACGAACATCCAGGCAGGCGGCGGGTTATATGCGCAGCGCATCGTGTCGCGGCTGCACTACGATCTCGATCGCGCAAAACACATGGCGCTGGAAGCCGCGCACATGACCGAGTACGCGAACGGCGCTTAGCGACGCCGGCGCAACAGCGCTTCGAAGGCCATGTCGACGAACGTCCGGTGCGCGGCGCGCATCGTCGCCGCGGTCACGTCGGGTCGTCCGAGTTCCGGCCAGCCCGCGGCCCATTCGCCGAGGTTGAACACCGGTCGCAGCGCCGCGTCGAGGTCCCAGTACGGCAGTTCGTCGAGATCGAAGCTGGAGAGCGTCGCGTACTGCCGCGTGAATGCGTGCATCGCTTCGAGCCCGAACGTCCACAGCATCTCGAGCCGCGCGATGGCGAGGTCGACCAACGGATCGCCGATGCGGCTTTCCTCCCAATCGACTACTCCGACGAGCCGCCCGCCGTTCCACAGCACGTTGCCCGGCCAGTAGTCGCCGTGCAGCAGCGTCGGTGCGTTGGCCTCTTGCGGCGCCCACGATCGGCTCAACACGTCGCGAATCTCCGCGCCGCGCAACGAAGCATCCGGGTACACGCGCTCGCGCTGATCGACGAAGCGCGGCACATATCGCGGCAGCGCTTCGGGGCCGGTGCCGGCAAACGGCGTGCGGTGGATGCGAACGAGCTGCTCGGCCAACTGCCGGATCGAATCCTGCCCGATTGCTTTGGCGAAATCGGGGTCGCCGTCGATGTACTCGATGAGGAGGAACGGCGCGCCGAGCGGCGTGTTCGATTCGCACAGCAGGCATGCAGCCGGCGCCGGCAGTCCGGCGGCCGTCAACGACTGCAACAGCGCGAACTCGTTCGCCACCGCTCGCGGATTCTCGTACAGCGCGCCGTCGGGCTGTCGCAACACTACACGTCGCCGTTCGCTTCCGACCGCATATTCGAGCACGGTCATCCTGCTGGATATTCCGCCCCTCAGCGCCCACGTGCGCAGCAATGCCGCGCGCGGGTCGAGCATCTGAACGACCTGTGTCAAAAGGCGCGATTCATCGTGCGTCAAGCCGGCCGCTCGTCAGCAACAGCGTCTCCAGGCGCTGATGATCCACTCGATAGCGCTGCTTCATCGCCGCCACTTCATCGCGCTTCGCGTCACGCTCGTGCGACGCGGGGTCGAACACGCCGGCGATCATGACGTTGCGATGCGTATGTGCGTCCGAGATGAACTCGCTGATGCGCGTGCGGTATCCCTGCGATTCCATCAGCAGCCCGCGCATCGCGTCGGTGAGCATCTGCGAGAAACGGTCTTTATACGTGTCGTGCTTGAACAGCGGCTGTTCGTCTCTTGGCGCCTTGAATTGCGGCCGCAGCTCTTTCTGACAGCAGGGTACGGTCATGATGATCGAGGCGCCGGCCTCGATGCCCCGAAAGATGGCGTCGTCGGTGGCGGTATCGCACGCGTGCAGTGCGACGAGCACGTCGATCGGTCCGTGCTTCGGCGCCGCGACGTCGGTGCATTCGAAGCGCAATCGCTCGAAACCGAATTTTGCGGCCACACTGGCGCAGATCTGCATCAGTTCCGGGTTGTGATCCACGCCGATCACCTCGGTCGGAACACCGAGCCGGTTGTTGCAGTAGTCGTACAGCGCGAACGTCAGATAGCCTTTGCCGCAGCCCATGTCGACCACGCGCAGACTCGGCCGTTCGTGCAAACGCGATTTCGCGGCGAGGTCGTCGAAGATCTTGAGCAGGTTCTGCAGCTGCCGGTACTTGTCGGCTTTGTCGTTCCTGACCTTGCCCTCTGCGCTCACGATGCCGAGCTCCTGCAGATAAGGCGCCTCGGCGGGATCGAGCACGTAGCGTTTCGGTCGGTCGTGGGTCGTTGCGAGTTGCTCGACGAACGTCGGCTTGTGTCGCGTCAACCGCGCCTCGCCTCTCTTGTTGGTGAGCAGCTCGATGTCGGCGAGCGTGGTGAACAGATGTGCATTGCCGAAGCTCGATTCGAGAAAGCCGCGGATCGTGGCGGCCGCATCCGCAACGCGGTGGTTTTCGGTAACGTCCTTGTTCGCTCGGCGCAGCGAAATGCTGACGTGCGGCTCGCCGCGGATCTCGACCAGCCGCACGAACGCCTGCCGCAGTCCGTCGCGCCGGCCTTTGCCGAGCGTCAGCTTGACGAAGCTGCTTTGTTCCAACGATTCCGCCAGTGCGGCGACGAACTCGTCGAGCGCCGTCATTCGCAGCCCTCGAAGTCCGTCTCCAGGCACGACGCAATCAGCGCCCGCGCTTCCGCGAGCTGCGCCTGCGACATCACCGCGCCGATCGCGTCGCGGCCGGCGCGCGCGCGACGTTGCGGAACCGTCGTCATGCTTCCGCCGGCAGCGAGACTCTTCCACAGGTACGCGCGAACGTAGTCTTTCGCCACACCGCGCCCGTTGTAATACAACGCGCCGAGGTTGTACTGCGCGTCGGCATATCCCTGCCGCGCGGCCTTACGCCACCAATTCGCCGCTTCGGTCAGGTCGCGGTCCACGCCTTTGCCGTTTTCGTACATCACGCCGAGATTGTATTGGGCGTTCTCGTCGCCCTGCTCCGCGGCCAGTCGATACCACTTCGCAGCCTGCGTCGCGTTCGCTGCCGTGCCGTCGCCTTCGAACGTGAGCCAGGCGAGGTTCAGCTGCGCGAATGCGTTGCCTTGTTCGGCGAGCGGCGTGAGCAACGCGACCGCCGCCGTGAAGTCTTTCCGCTCCAACGCCGCGCTTGCGTCGTCGAGCGGCTCTGCGCCGACCCCGGCCGCGAAGAACGCGAGGCCGAACGACACGCACATGCCCGCGATGCGCCTCGCGCAGACGCCGAGGTGTCGGTGGGCCGGGCTTCCTGACATCATCGCAAACGTCCCGATCCGGTGAGGTGACCGCTATGACCAAGACGGTGGAGTTCTTCTACGACTACGCGAGTCCGTTCTCGTATCTCGCCGACTGCCAGCTGCCGGCAATCGCGGCCAGCCATGGCGCAACCATCGACTATCGACCGGCCATCCTCGGCGTACTGATCGTCGAGTCCGGCAACCAGCCGCCGCCGACCGTGCCGGCCAAGCTCGCGTACATGAACGCCGACATGCGTCGTTGGGCTAACCGGCTCAACGCGCCGTTCGTGCCGAACCCGGCCTTCCCCGTGCGCAGCATCACGTTGATGCGCGCCGCGTTGATCGCCCAGGACATGGGAGTGTTTCCGCGCTTCCACGACGCAATGTGGCGCGCGATGTGGCAAGAGGCCGCCAATCTCGGCGACGCCGCCGTCCTCGCTCGAACGCTTGCGCAGGCTGACCTCGACGCCGACGCAATCATGCGCGGCACGCAAGACGACGCGATCAAGGCGCGCCTCAAGCAGAACTGCGACGAGGCACTGGCACGCGGTGCGTTCGGCCTGCCGACCTTCTTCGTGGACAGCGAGATGTTCTTCGGCAACGACCGCGTGGACTTCGTCGGTGAGGCGCTCGCGCGCTGACGCATTCGACACCCTCAGGTCTCCGTCAGCTGTACCGTGCGCCCGATAGTGCGGCACTGTGAAGTCGTTGTGGCGAGACGATCCAGGTCCGGTTGCGGCCGCGCGAGCACGGGATCCGAGGCAAACGCCCGCTCCAGCGATTGCGCCGCTCGCAGCAGCGCGTGATCGCCGTACATCGACCCGATCACCTGGATGCCGAACGGCGTGCCGACCTCGTCGAGGCCGCACGGCAGCGCCACCACCGGATGTCCCACCACGGTGATCGACGACGTCAACGCGAGCCACGCCATGTAATTCGTCACCGCTGCGCCGTCGATATCGCGCGGATTCAGGTATTTCCACTCGAACGGCGGTATCGAAACGCCTGGACAGACGATCAGATCGTAGTCGTCGTACACCGATGCAAAGGACTGGTACAGCTCCATCTGCGTCCGTCGGGCTTTCGCGATCGCCTCCATCGGCGTGGCGAGCGCCGCGGCATACGTCGCCCGAACATTCGGGTTGAAACCATCGTCCCAGGTGGCGGCCTCACGCGCGTATTGCGCCACGAACAGATCCTGGCGTACGTGCCAATCGACGTCGGGCGCTGCGCGCAGGTCGATCGGGTGCCAGTCGCAACGACCAACGAGCCGGGACAGTCGCGCCACGCGATCGGCGAACGATCGGCGGATCGTCTCGGACACCAGCACGCCGCCGAGATCGGCGGTAACCGCCACGCGCAGCGCACGCAGATCGACCGGATCGAGCGTGGCGAGCGCCGCTGTTTCGAGCGGAAACGCCATCGGGTCGCGGCGGGTTGCGGCGGATCGTTGCGCGATCACCGACAGCAGCAACGCCGCGTCGGCCACCGTTCGCGCCATCGGCCCCTGCACGCTGTAGTTGGTCTGCATGATGGTGCGACGCTCGTTCGGTACGACGCCTGGCGTGGCCCGATATCCGACCACACCGCAGTAGCAGGCCGGAATGCGCAGACTGCCGCCGTGGTCGGAGCCGGTGGCGAGCGGCGCCATGTTCGTGGCAACGGCAACCGCCGAACCGCCTGACGAACCGCCGCAGGTGCGCGCGACGTCGAACGGATTGCCGGTGGCGCCGAACAGTCTGTTCACGGTGTTCGCGCCGATGCTGAATTCCGGCACGTTGGTTTTGCCGATGACGATTCCGCCGGCGGCGCGAATGCGCGCGACGATGCCGGAGTCGGCTGCCGGCACGTTGTTCGCAAAGCGCTCGCTGCCGTATGTCGTGCGGATGCCGGCGGTCTCCTGAATGTCTTTGATCGCAACCGGCACGCCGTGCAGCGCGCCGAGCGCTTCCCCCCTGCGCACCGCCGCATCGGCGTCGCGCGCCGCCTGTCGCGCCTGGTCGTCAGCCCGGACGACCATCGCGTTGACGGCCGGATCGAGACGATCGATCTGCGCGATGCACGCCTCGACGAGTTCGAGCGACGACAGTTCGCGTGCACCGATCAGTCGGCGGGCTTCGACGGCGGTGAGTTCGGCCGGATTCATGCGGCCCTCGGCTTGCGGCAGTCGCGACAGTGTACGAAGGATTCGCAGGAATGCGATCATCGCGGACGCACTCTTATTTCACGGCGAATCCGAGATGAGCAAGGTGATTGCATTGACTGGCGGCGCCACCGGCATCGGCGCGGCAGCGCTCGCGCGGCTCGTTGCGGCCGACTGCCAGGTGCACGTACTCGACGTCGTGAAACCGGCAGCGCCGCACACAGGTTTCGTCCACTGCGACCTCGGCCGCGCCGATGCAATCGACGCCGCCGTCGCGAAGCTGCCGCAGCGCCTCGACGCACTGGTCAACGTAGCCGGCATCGCAGGTCCCGATCCTTCTCTGGGCGTGATGGCGGTGAACTTCCTTGGTCTTCGCCACCTGACGGAGTCGTTGGTGCCGCGCATTTCCAGCGGCGGCACCGTCGTGAACGTGGCCTCCACCGCGGGTTGGGACTGGGAGAAGCGCGCCGATCTGGTGAAAGGCCTGCTCGACACTCGCGATTTCGCGGCTGGCATCGACTGGTTGAACGCCCACGCCGCGGACTGGACCGCCAATCCCTACAAATTCTCCAAGCAGTGTGCGGCCGCGTATACGTATCGCGCGTCCGGATTCGCGTTGCCTTACGGCGTACGGGTGAATTGCGTCAATCCGGGCGCGATCGAAACGAAATTGACGCCCGCATTTCGCGAGCTGATCGGTCACGAAATGTACGACTGGGGCGTACGCCAGATCGGCCGGCACGGCGTTCCCGACGACATTGCCGAGGTGATCGAGTTCCTGGCCATCGGAGCGTGTCGGTGGCTGAACGGCGTCGCCATCGTGGTCGATGGCGGCTACATCGCAGGGCTGGTCGGCGGCTGGATCAACCTCGATGAATCACCGAACCCGCGCAGGACCTGATCGCGCTCAATGCATCGTCTTCGATTGCATCGTAGCTGCGTCCTGAACGTTCTGGAGATACTTCTGCGAGGCCACGCGCTCGGCATCGCGTTCAGCCGCAGTCTGACACACGGTCTTGCTGATCCGGGTGCCGACCACCACCGTCTTCTTGCAGGTCGCGTGCTTCGTGTACGCCGCCTCCTTAGCGTCCGCGGTCGGCTCGATGTCCGGTGCCGCCGCAGGAGGGGCCTCGGCGGCGAGCGTTCCGGACAGCGCCACGGAACAAATCAGAACCGATAACCTCACCGCGCGCACGAATTTCATCGCGAACTCCAGTGCCGTAGACAGCCGAAATCATCGCTCGCATGACCCCGCTCGAGCCAGCGTTTTTTTCACGTCATTGCCACAACCTCAGCGCGAGATCGAGCGGGTCGGTCTTCACCTCGCGCCTGGCGAAATACTCGCAGATGTTCGACACGTCGCGATGGAACAGCGACCACGGATCCACCGCGTCGTCGATGCGTGTCGCCTGCGGCAGGTCGATCAACCGCGGCGTCCCGTCCAGATACAGGACGTTGTAGGCCGAGAGGTCGCCATGGACGATCCCGCACGCCAGCATGATCTCGATGTCGCGCACCACCATCGGAAAGATGCGCTCGGCCTCGTCGCGCTCGAGCCGCAGCTCGGCCAGCGCCGGCGCCCGTTCAGCGCCGCGGCCGATGTACTCCATCAGAATGCCGTCGCTGCACTGCATGTAAGGCTTCGGCACCGAGGCACCCGCCTCGTGCAGCGTTTCGAGCATCTGCCACTCGCGGCCAATCCATTGGTGGTGCACCGCATCGCGACCGTGCCGCGACTTCTGCCGCATCGCTTTCGCCATGCGCCGGTCGCGGATCTTCTCGGTGTTGACGTACGTCGCTTCGTTCGAGAACGCTCTGAACTTGCGCGCTCGATACATCTTTGCGGCGAGATATTCGACCTCGGCAACCGGCCGCGCCCGGCACAGATAGACCGTCGCTTCCTTTCCGTCGTTGATCATCCCGACCACTTCCTCGACGTGGCTCGAGAACTCCCGCTCGATCACGCTGCGCTCCGCCGCCGCCAGCGACACCCTCGTAAAATTCGGACGCGATAGATCGCTCGAATCAATATCTTTCGAAGACATGGCTCACCCGTCGTTGCAAACCCATGAGGCGAACGTCGAGCTGGCGCGAAGAATGGGGAAAACGTCGGCCGGCCGACGTCAATGTTGGAACGGCCGGCGCCGGATCAGATCAGGCGCGGGCCTTCGAGTGATGTGCGGTCATAGAACACCTCCGCGGCAGGAGGAGTGGAGGCCGAACCTTAGGCGAGATCGGGTTCAGTGTCGAGTCGCCGCGACGTGGCCCGTCAACCGCTGCCACCGTAGTTGCGGCCCTGGTACCGATTGAGATCGTTCATCATGTTGTGTGCAGCGGCGCGCTCCTGATCGGTCTCCTGGCGAGTCCGGCATGTCTTCTTCTTGATGTTGGAGCCCATCACCGGTTCAGTGGTGCAGATCAGTCGGTTTGAATAGGCGGACTTTGCGGCAGCCTGGCTCTGACCCAGCGGAGGTTCAGGCGGCTTCTCCTCAGCCCTGACATCCGAGACGTACCCAAATCCGATGCTCAAAATAACCGCCATCGTTGTTGTCCCTCTCGATGCGATACCTTTCATGGCACACCTCCCTCAGCAATTCTCACTGCACTGTGCAGTGCCTCCAGCGCACGTTTACCCGCCCGAACCGTTGGTGCGCCCCTGTTGCCTGCTCAGATCGTCCATCATGCCTTGAGAGGCTTGCCGTTCTTCGTCGATCTGCCTCTGCGTCTTGCACGTCTTCTTCTTGATGTTCGAGCCCATCACAGCCTCTCTTTTGCAGATCAGCTTGTCCGCGCTATCGGACTTCGCGGGCTCGTCGCTTTTGGATGCGTCCGTGTCATCGGCGGCCGCATAACCACAGCCCGCCCCGATGAGGAGCACGGCCAGGCGCAGGACGAGCGTCAGAACCGTCGTGGATACCGCGTACTTCATTCGCTTTCTACTCAGCATTTGAACCTCGACGAATGATCGCCGGACGCGCGGCCACTGTTCCAGTGATTTTGCGCGTCGAGTCCAACATAGGCTTTATATTCCACTTGTGTCATATTACTTCCATGTCACTACGCGCTGCGATTCTCGGCTTTCTCGATCTCGAGCCCAGTTCCGGCTACTCGTTGCGCCAGCGGTTCGAAGGGTCGGTGGGCTCGTTCTGGACCGTTACGCAGAGTCAGATCTACCGCGAACTGCACGCTCTCGAGCACGACGGACTGGTGAGCGCGAAGGTGGCGCGCGGACGCGGCAAGCCGGATCGCCGCACATATGCGTTGACGGATGCCGGCCACGCGGCGCTGCGCGCTTGGCTCAAAGAACCCTTGGCACCTCTGCAGTTGCGCCACCCGCTGCTTCTGAAGCTGGTGTTCGCGGCCTCGCTCGATCCGAAAGCGCTGGATGCATTGCTCGACAAATATCAGCAGGAAATGCAATCGACCCGCGCCGCGTACGCAGCACGCATCGACTCCCCCGACATCTTCGATCTGGCGCGCACGAAACGCGAAGCCGCGATCTGGCGTCTCTCGATCGAGCACGGCGTCGGCTGGTGCGACGCGGAGATCGATTGGCTGCGCCGAACGAGACGCGAACTCGCGCGTTCGCGCGAGCACGCATCGCCGGGCAAAACCAACAGGAGGAAGACAAAATGAAGCTGACCGATCGAGTGGTGCTCGTTACCGGCGCGTCGTCGGGAATCGGTCTCGAGATAGCTCGGGCGCTCATCGTCGAAGGCTCGCGGGTGGCGTTTGCGGCGCGCCCGTCGGCAAAGCTCCGTACCGCGGTTCGTGCCCACGCGCCGGACCGCGCGCTGGCAGTAGAAATGGACGTGACCGACAACGCATCCGTGACGAAGGCTGTTGCGGAAGTCGTGCGCGCATTCGGACGCATCGACGTACTGGTGAACAACGCCGGCAATGGCGGCACGCTCGGGCTGTGGGCGGCTTCGGATTCCGCAGCGGTGCGCGCGATGTTCGATACGCACGTCTTCGGCAGCGAGCGCGTCACGCGTGCGGTGTTGCCGACGATGCTCGAACAGGAGAGCGGCGTCGTGGTGAACTTCGCCTCGACTGTCGCGTGGGTGCCGATGCCCGGCGCCGCCGCGTATTCGGCGGCGAAAGCCGCAGTTGTCGCGATGTCGGCTTCGCTGCGCGCGGAGTTGCAGGATTCCGGCATCGACGTGCGCGTGTTCTCGCCGCCGCACACGAGCACCGCCGCCGGCAAAGACTGGCCGCTCGACCTGCCGAAAATCTTCGAACCTGCCTGGGTGGCGAAACAGTTCGTGCGCGCGTTGCGTCGCGATGCGCCTCGCGCAACACCCGGCGGCAACGGCATGCTGCTGCTGATTCAGCGCATCTACCCTGCACTCGCGGTGCGCATCATGAACGGCCTCGGTTTCCGCGCGCTCGCGAAGCTGCACTGACGCGCGTCGCATTCTCCGCAATCGGCAGCGCGGGTATGATCCGGCGATGCCGCGCATCAACCATCTACATCTGCACGTTCGCTCGGTGGATCGGGCACGCGCGTTCTATGAGGACTACTTCGGTCTGCACGATCACGTCTGGCACGGCGAGATACTGTTCATGCGCGACGCGAGCGACGGCCTCGATCTGGCCCTCGCGCCGACCGAATCGCTCGACGCATTTCCGTCGTGGTTTCACTTCGGCTTCCGCCTGGACGCGATAGACGACGTTCGTGCGCTGCACGCGCGCATGACGCGCGATGGGGTCGAATCGACAGCGCTGGAACAACTTCCCGATTTCGTCGTGTTCCGTTGCCGCGACCCTGACGGATACCAGATCGAAGTGTACTGGGAGTAACCGCGCGCCTTCGCTGCGATGTCAGAACCCCTCGACGAAACCGAACGTCCCCTTTTCCTTGATCTCTTTCGCCGCGCTCATGAAGCCGACCATCGCTGCGCGATACAGCGAACCGCCCAGACTGATGCGCCGCACCCCCGCTGCTTCCAGCTCCGCGATGCTGAATGAGCTGCCTTTCATTCCGATCATGAAATTGACCGGTTTCGACACGGCGGAGCACACCGCGCGCACCGCCGCCAGACTCGGCAGAGCCGGTGCAAACAGCACGTCGGCACCGGCGGCTTCGAACGCCTGCAATCGGCGAATGGTGTCGTCGAGGTCGGGATTGCCGCGCAGAAAATTCTCGGACCGCGCGGTCAACGTGAAGGTGAACGGCAACGTGCGCGCAGCCGCCACCGCTGCGGCAACGCGCTCGGTGGCATAACCGATGTCGAACAGCGGTTTCGATTTGTCCTGCGTCGCGTCTTCGATGGAGCCGCCGACCACACCGGCCGCCGCAGCGAGCCGAATCGTCTCGGCAACGGCCTGCGGCGAATCGCCGAAGCCCTTCTCCAGATCGGCCGAAACCGGCAGATCGGTGGCCGCCGCAATGGCCCGCGCATGCGCAATCGCCTCGTCGCGCGAGATCTCTCCGTCGCGCCGGCCGAGTACTGCGGCAGAGGCACCGCTCGAAGTCGCCAATGCCTGAAACCCGAGACCGGCCAACGCCCGCGCCGAACCCACGTCCCACGGATTCGGAATCACGAATGCCTGCGTTCCCCGGTGCAGCGCGGCGAATCTGTTGGCCTTTTCTTCCTGGCTGGTCGGCATGGCAATCTCTCGCTTTGGGGACTGGCATGTTCGAGTAGCTACATAAACAATTCAACAGTCGTACCAACCGACCTATACAGGACCGATACAGGCGCTCTACCGAATGATCATTTCGCACCGGCACAAGTTCATCTTCATCAAAACCAACAAGACCGCCGGCACCAGTATCGAAATCGCACTCTCGAGGTTCTGCGGCGACGACGACGTCATCACACCGATCTCACGCGCCGACGAGGTCATTCGCCAGAGTCTCGGCTATGCAGGCCCGCGTAATTATCTGGCGCCGCGTTCGGAATACGGCATCCGCGACTTCGCCAACCTGCTGCGCGGCAAGAAGAAAGCGCGCTACTACAACCACATGCCGTCGCGGGAAGTGAAAGCGCTGGTCGGAGACGACGTCTGGAAGGACTACTTCAAGTTCTGCTTCGAGCGCAACCCGTTCGATCGGGTCATCTCGCTGTACTACTGGAGAAACAAAACCGAGCCGCGGCCGTCGATGTCGGCGTTCCTGGAGTCGGGCGTGCCGCTGCTGCTGCAACAGCGCGGCTACGACCTGTACACCATCGACGGAAGAATCGTGATGGATCGCGTCTGCATGTTCGAGGACATGGACGCAGAACTCGAACGCATTCGGGTGCTGCTCGGTCTCACCGAGCCGTTGCAGCTGCCGCGCGCAAAATCGTCGAGTCGCAAGGACAAGCGTGGCTTCCGCGAGCTGTTGACCGAACGCGAGAGGAATACCGTGCGAACACAGTTCAGCCGCGAGATCGCACTGTTCGGCTTCGAAGGCTGAGCCTACAGCGCTGCGGCGCGGCGTTCGGCAATGCGCGCTTTGATGGCCTCGCGCGACACCTTCAGTATGCGATTCGAGCGCGCCGGCTCGGTCATCGCGCGCGATAGCGCCACCGCGCCGACCATTTCGGAGACGAGCGAAAGCGCCAGCTCGTGCGCGTCTGCGATCCCTTGCCGCTTCACCAGCATCGCGACGAGTTTCGTCATCCGGTCGCCGCCTTCGTAGAAACGCTGCCTCGCCGCCTCAGGCATGCGCGCCAGTTCGCCTGATAGCGTCGGCAATGGGCATCCGTGCTCGGCGTCGTCGCGATGGCGCGCCGAGAGATAACCGTCGACGAACTCGTCGAGCGCTGCGGCCGGCTCCAGATCTTTCGTCCGCTCCACCCAGTGCTCGTAACGGTCGTCGAACATCTGCGTGATCGCTTGCGCGATCAGGTCGTCCTTGGATTTGAAGTGCGCGTAGAAACCGCCGTGCGTCAGACCGGCTTTCGCCATCAACCCTGCCACACCGATGCGGTCGGGCCCCTCGGCGCGAATCGCATTGGCCGCCTCCTGAAGGACGCGTTTGCGGGTGCGTTCCTTGTGCTCCGTGTCGTATCGCATGGCGCCCCTCCTCAATGCATGACAGTGATCATATCAAACTGACGGTCGCTTCTAGTGCCCATCGGCGACCACGGCTTTCGGCGCGCCGTTGCCTGCGGACGCTCGCGCGAACGGCACCATCAGCAAAGCGGCGACGAACATCCAGCACATCAGCCGGAACACGTCGTCGAACGCGATCGTCAACGCCTGCTGCGACACCATCCGGTTCAGCAGACCTTCGGCCAGCAGCAACGCGTGCGCAGGATCCGGCGTTGCCGCAGCGAACTGCTGCGACAGCGCGGCGACCGTGTCGTGCGCGATGCCGGCGCCCTGCCCCAACATCTCGTTGAACCGCTGCGCCTGAATGCGCGCGTTGTCCTGCAACCAGGTGTTCACCACGGCAATGCCAACGGCGCCGCCGAGGTTGCGCATCAGATTGAACAGGCCGGACGCCTGCCGCAGTTCCGGTCCCTGGAACTCGGACAACGCCATGCCCACGCTCGGCACGATGCACAACATCACTGCGAAGCCGCGCACCGCCTGGGGCCAGAACAGTTCAGCGAAGCCCCATTGCGACGTCATGTGCGAACTCAGCCAGAGACTGAACGCGAACAACGACAGACCGATCGGAATCACCACGCGACGATCGACCGCCTCCGACAATCGCGCAGCGATCAACGTGCTCGCGATCTGCGCGATGCCGACGATCCACACGGTCAATCCGATGTCGAGGCTCGAATAGCCGCGCACGCGGCCGAGAAAAACCGGAATCAGATACGTGGAGGCGTAGATGCCGAAGCCGATTACCAGATTGAACACGCACGCGAACGCGAAAGTCGGTTTGCGGAACGGCGACAGTCTGACGATCGGCGAAGCGGAGAAGAACGAACGCTCGAGAAACAACGCGAACCCCACGCACGACAACCACGCGCCGGTTTGTATTCGCGCGTCGTCGAACCAGTCGTAACGCGGACCTTCCTCGAGCACGTATTCGAGTCCGGTCAGGAACAGCGCCATCGCCGCGAGTTGAATCCAGTCGATGCGGCGGAACATCGCGAGGTTCGGCCGGTCGACGCGGATCACGACGATCGCGAGCGTGGTCACGACGATGCCCGGAACGACGTTGATGAAGAAGATCCAGCGCCAGTCGATCGACTGCGTGATCAGGCCACCCACCGTCGGCCCGAGCGTGGGCGCCAATACCGACACCATGCCGAGAATCGCCGGGATCAGCGCCCGCTGCGGGCCTGAGAAGATGGTCATGCCGACGACGAACACCGACGGCACCATTGCGCCGCCCGTGAAGCCTTGCAGCACGCGGAACGCGATCATCGATTCGATGTTCCATGCGAAGCCGCAGAGCACGCTCGACACGGTGAAGAGACCGGCCGACATCGCGAACAGCCAGCGCGTCGACATCGCCTGTCCCAGAAATGCCGAGAACGGAATCATCACGAGTTCGGCCATCAGATAGGCGGTCTGCACCCAGCTGATTTCCTCGGGTCCGGCCGACAAGCCCGCCTGCACGTCGTTCAACGACGCCGCCACGATCTGGATGTCGAGCAGCGCCATGAACTGCCCGAACGCCATCACGCCGAAGATCAGGAATTTCCGCGCGATCGGCAGCGCACTCGGGTCGAGCGCCGTCGTGCCGCCGAACGGAATCGAAGCCGGACCCGTTGCCATGATGTGCGTCCGCTCGCCATGTATTGACAGTTTATATTACGATCATCATATAATGAGCCGCAAGTCCCCCGACCCGGACAACAGTGAGGATTTTCGATGAATGCCGCAGTCGATACGCGCACTCTCGAACAGGCGACCGCCAACGGCGCTGCTCCAGCTGAATCGCCACCGACGACGTCGAAGTATCGAGCGATTGCCGCCGCCATCGTCGCGATCGCGATGGCGGCCGGCGGCGCAACCTACATCGCGCTGCCCGGTTCATCCGAGAGCACCGACAACGCATACATCGGCGCCGATGCCACGTCGGTCGCGCCGAAAGTGCGCGGTCTCGTCGCGGCGGTGCTCGTTCAGGACAACCAGCGCGTGCGCGCCGGCGATCCGCTCGTGCGCATCGACGCGGAAGAGTTCGATGCGCGTGCCGCGACCGCCGCGGCCGACCTCGCCGATGCGCAGGCCGGAGTCGCCGCCGCGCGCGCTGCCCTCGTCAGCCTCGACGCGGAGGAACAACTCGCGCTCGCAAACGTGCGTGCCGCGCGCAGTTCGATCCGCGCCGCGAATGCGCAGGCGGATCGCGCGGTGGCCGATCGCCAGCGCTTCGATGCGCTCGCGACGCGCGGCGCCGTGTCGGTGCACGACGCGGCAACGGTTCGCGCCGCGGCGATCAGCGCCGAACAGGACGTGGTCCGCGCGACGGCGCTGCTCGACGTGTCGCAACAGCAGGCGAGCGTCACGAAAGCCAAGCGCGCCACGCTCGAAGCGCAGTTGCAGAAGGCCGCGGCGACCGTCGCGCGAGCACGCGCGGCGCTCGACCTCGCGCAGCAGGACCAGCGGCATGCGCTGATCGTCGCGCCGATCGACGGCGTGGTCGGCAATCGCCAGGTGCAGCAGGGCGACTACGTGCAACCCGGATCGCGCTTGATGGAACTGGTGCCGCTGCAATCGGTGTATGTCACTGCAAACTTCAAGGAGACGCAGACCGAACGCATGCGCATCGGCCAGCGCGCGACGATCAAGGTCGATGCCTTGCCGGACCATGTGCTCGCCGGCACGGTGGACAGCTTCGCGCCGGGTTCCGGTTCGCAGTTCGCGTTGTTGCCGTTCGAGCCGGGCACCGGCAACTTCACGAAAGTCGTGCAGCGCGTTCCGGTGCGCATCCGATTCGACGCGGCGCAACCGGCGGTCGAGGCACTGCGGCCCGGCTTGTCGGTGACGGCGCGCGTCAAACTCGTCGACTGACGCGCGTCGCATCGCCGTTGCCACGAAAGCGTAACGAACGCACGAAACAATTCCGCCGCGTTCGTTCACCACCCTTTCGAGGCATCACTCATGCAAAACAGAAAGCTGTTCGCTCCGCTCGTACTCGCGACGTTGCCGTTGTCGATCGCGCACGCCGATCCGACGTTGATCGCCATCGGTCAGATCGACGGCAGCTATGAAGACTTCGCGGTCGAAACCCGCGCGCCGCTCGAGAACGGCGTGCCTGGCAACAAGCTCGGCGGAATCGGTTCGGGTCTCGCATATGCCGGTTCGAATACGTTCCTGGCATTGCCCGACCGTGGACCGAACGCCACGCCGTACGACAGCGCAGTCGACGACACCACCAGCTACATCCCGCGTTTCCACACGCTGCATCTGAGCCTCGCGCACAATCCGGCCGGCGCGGCGCTGCCGTTCACGCTGACGCCGTTCGTGACCGATACGACGTTGCTGTCGAGCACCACCCCGCTCGTCTATGGCACCGGCGAAGGGCTCGGCGTCGGCAAGGGCGCGCCGTCGCTCAACACGCGCCGCACCAATTATTTCAGCGGCCGCTCCGACAACTTCGACCCGAGCCGCTTGTCGTCAAATCCGAACAACGGCCGCCTGGATCCCGAGTCGATCCGCGTGTCGAACGACGGCAATACGGTATTCATCAGCGACGAATACGGTCCGTTCGTCTACCAGTTCGAGCGCGCCAGCGGCAAGCGCATCCGCGCCTATCGTTTGCCGGACAAGTTCGGCGTGACGTTGCAGAGCCCGAAGGGAGACGTCGAGATCTCCGGCAACACGCAGGGCAGAATCGCCAACAAGGGTATGGAGGGGCTGGCGATCAGTCCCGACGGACGCGCGCTGTATGGCGCCATGCAGAGTCCGCTCGAACAGGATGGCGGCACCGACGCGGCATACACGCGCATCGTCCGCATCGACGCGCGCACCGGCATCGTCAAGGAAATCGCGTATCCGCTCACGAACATCGGCACGGCCACTAAACCGAAGTACGGCACCGTCAGCGACGTCGTCGCCATCAACGATCACGAATTGCTGGTGGACGAGCGTGACGGAAAAGGTCTCGGCGACGGATCGAACGCCGTCGTGAAGCTCGCCTATCAGATCGACGTGTCGAATGCCGTCGACGTCGGCGCGATCTCGGGCGCGGCGAATCTGGCCGGCAAGGCCGTCGCGAAAACGCTGTTCCTCGACGTGGTCGCCGCATTGACCGGCGCGGGCCTCACCACCGACAACATTCCGGCCAAGCTCGAAGGTTTCGCGTTCGGCCCCGATGTGGACATCGACGGCGCCCCGAAGCACACGCTGTTCATCGCGAACGACAACGACTACTCGAGCGTCGTGGGTGGAAGATCGAATCCGAATCAGTTCTTCGTATTCGCGTTCGACGACGCCGATCTCTCGGGATCAGACGGCTTCGAGCCGCAGCAACTGAGCGAAGGCGAATGCAGCGACGACGGTTGGCAGACGCTCGACCGCGACGCGTGCGACGACCATCGGCACTGACACGGCGTCAAAGCCCCACGGCGTCAAAGCCCACGGCGCCAAAGCCCACGGCGTCAAAACCGCGGTGTCACTGACGCGGTCGTGGCTCCGCGCGGATCGGAATGCGGCTGAGCCAGGTGGACAATTCGAGCAGCGTTTCCGGCCGTCGGCCATGCGCTCGCTCGAATGCGTCCTGGTCCCGTTGATAAGAATTCCGCCACCAGGCGACCGGGTCGGTTGGTAGCGGCGTGCTCCCGCGTGGTGTCACGTCTTTATTGTTTGCAGTCCCCGAGAAGAGGCCAACTATACTGGCGCGACTTCGACTGTCCAGCGGCGCGCGCGAGCGTTCGACAACGGAAGTGCTTGACACACTTCCGAACTCACGGGCGCCCGAATCACTGCGGAGACCCTCATGCTGAAACTGTTCTTTGCCGCGAATACCTGCGCACTGGCGTCGCACATCGCATTGGAGGAAGCCGGCGCACCGTACGAAGCAGTTCGCGTCGACTTTCGGACGAACGAGCAACGCAAACCGGAGTACCTCGCGATCAATCCGAAGGGCCGCGTGCCGGCGCTCGCGACCGACCGCGGCATTCTCACCGAGACGCCGGCCATCCTCGCGTTCATCGCGCAGAGCTTCCCGGCAGCGCGCCTCGCCCCGCTCGACGATCCTTTCGAATTCGCGCGCGTGCAGGCATTCAACAGCTATCTGTGTTCCACCGTTCACGTCGCGCACGCGCACCGCATGCGCGGCTACCGGTGGGCCGACGACCCGGCTGCCATCGCCGACATGCAGCGCAAAGTGCCGACCACCGTCGGCGACTGCTTCGAACTGATCGAAACCACGATGCTGCAAGGCCCGTGGGTGATGGGCGATCGTTACAGCATCTGCGATCCGTATCTGTTCACGCTATCGCAGTGGCTCGACGGCGACGGCGTGGACGTAAATCGCTTCCCGAAGGTGGTCGAACTGCGCAACCGGATGAACGCGCGTCCCGCCGTGCAGCGCGCGTTCGCCGCGCAGCGAGGTTGACGTCCATCGCGTGCATCACTTGCGCCAATCATTTCCTGCGTGATAGAAATATCACATCGCAACGCAGGAGAAGGCCTTGGACGCTGAAGCCCGAGTCGTCGTAGACGGAGTGCCGCTGGCCATCAAACGCTCCGGGCGCGGCCTGCCCGTCGTCGGTCTCGCCGCGGTGGGCCACGATGCGCACGATTTCGCGCCGCTCGCGCAACGCACGGCCGACCGCTGCGAACTGATCTGCATCGAGTGGCCATCGCATGGCGACTCCGGCGCAGATCATCGACCGGCGAGCGCGGCGCGCTACACGCAGTTGATCGCCGGTGCGCTGCGGCAACTCGGCGTCGATCGACCGATCGTCATCGGCAACTCCATCGGCGGTGCCGCGGCCATCCTGCTGGCCGCGCAAACACCCGTGCGCGGCCTGGTGCTGTGCGACTCGGGCGGGCTCGTCGAGGTGAACCGCACGGTCCGCACGTTCTGCGCGCTGTTCGAACGCTTCTTCGCCGCGGGCGCGCGCGGTGCGTGGTGGTACCCGCGCGCGTTCGCCGCCTACTACCGTCTCGTGCTGCCACGGCCGGAAGCCGTCGCGCAGCGGCGCCGGATCGTCGCACAGGCGCCCACTCTCGCTCCCGTGTTGCGCGAAGCGTGGGCCAGTTTCGGCGCAGCGGACGCCGACATTCGCGATCTGGCGGCGAGCCTCGACGTACCGGTCTGGGTCGCGTGGGCCAGGCACGACCGCGTGATACCGCTGCGCAGCTGTCGTCCGGCGATCGAGCGCATGCGCCATGCAACGCTCGACACGTTCGACGCCGGACACACGCCGTTCCTCGAGCAACCGGACGCATTCGCGCGTGGTTTTTTCGCCTTCCTCGAGTCGTTGGCGCGCGAACCCGCCGCATTGCGGGCGGCCGGTGCCTGAGCAGGAAACATCCGCGACGCGTACGCGACTGCTCGAGGCGGCAGCGCTCGAGTTCAACGAACACGGTTTCGCCAGCACCGACACCAACCGAATCGCGCGCCGCGCCGGATTCGCGCCGCAGACGTTCTATCGCTGGTTCACCGACAAGACCGCGGTCTTCATCGCCGTATATCAGGTGTGGGAGGACGAAGAGCGCGAGATGCTCGGCGCGTTGCTCGCGCGCAAGGCATCGACCAGGCGTCTCGTGACCGCCGTGGTCGCGCATCACAAGGCGCACAAGGTGTTTCGACGCAGCCTCCGCCGCCTCGCACTCGAAGACCCGCTGGTGCGTCGTGCACGCAGCGACAGTCGCGCCCGCCAGATCGAGCAGATTCGACAATGGCAGCAACGCCCTAAGGCGGATGCCGCGCTGCTCGCCGTAGCGCTGTTCAAGCTGGAACGGCTTGCCGACGCATTGGCGGAAGATGAGCTCGAGGATCTAGGCTTAAGGACGCACGCAGTAGAGAATGCGCTCGCCGAAATCATCGACGCACTCCGAAACCCCTGATGTCACATTCATCGAAGAACCGGCGGGACTGCAACTTCCCGACGCGGCGCGCATTTCTGCAACGCTGTGCGGTCGCGACGACGGGGCTGATCGTGCTGCCACGTTTCGCGCGCGCCAGCCCGTCGTGGTCGAACGGCGACCCGTTCAGCCTCGGCGTTGCGTCCGGTACGCCGTCGAGCGACGGATGCGTGTTGTGGACCCGGCTCGCGCCGCAACCGCTGTCGACCGATCCCGATCGACCCGGCGGCGTTCCGCCCGGTCGATACAGAGTGCGCTACGACATCGCCACCGACCCGAACCTGCGCGACATCGTGCGCAGCGGCGAAGCCACGGCCGACGCACTGTTTGCGTATTCGGTGCACGTCGAGCTTCAGGGCCTGGCGCCCGGTCGACCGTACTGGTACCGGTTCACGTGCGGCGACGCGCAGAGCCGGATCGGCAAGGCCGTCACGCTGCCCGCAAGCGACGCACACGAGACGAAGCTCAGGCTCGGCTTCGTCTCGTGCGCGAACTACGAGCACGGCTACTTCGGCGCATATCGCCATCTCGCCGACGATGCGCCCGACCTCGCCGTGTTTCTCGGCGACTACATCTACGAGTACATCGAAAAGAGTCCGACCAAAGTGCGCGCGCACAGCGACGGCGTCGAAGCGGCCACGCTGCCGCTGTATCGCAACCGCTACGCGCAGTATCGGACCGATGCCGATCTGCAGCGGCTGCACGCCGAGGTGCCGTGCATCGTCACGTGGGACGACCACGAAGTGCAGAACGACTACGCTGACAAGTGGTCGCAGACGTTCGACGATCCCGCGGTGTTTCTGCAACGTCGCGCAGCGGCCTATCAGGCGTTCTACGAACACATGCCGGTGCGGCCGAGCCGTTCGCTGCCGCATGGTCCCGACATGCGCATTCACGACCGGTTCACTTATGGACGGCTCGCCGAAATCTCGCTGCTCGACGGTCGCCAGTATCGCAGCCGCTCCGCCTGCTACGGCCCGCCCGATCACGGCGGCAATCGCAACGAATCCGACGCCAGTTGTCCCGAGTTGCGCGTCGCGTCGCGCTCGCTGCTCGGCGACACCCAGGAGAAGTGGCTCTACGACGCGCTCGCGCAATCGCCGGCACGCTGGAACCTGATCGCACAGGACGTTCTGATGGCGCAGCTGCGCGAACGCACCCGCGACGGCGACATCCAGTATTGGGTCGACGACTGGAACGGTTATCCCGTCGCGCGACAGCGGCTGATCTCGCATCTGCACGCGGCGCGCGTGACGAATCCGGTCGTGCTGACCGGCGACATCCATTCGTTCTGGGCCAACGATCTGAAGCTCGACTTCGACGATGCGGCATCGCCGGTCGTTGCAACCGAACTCGTCGGCACGTCGGTGTCGGCGCATCCGCCACCGTACGATCTGTTCGTGAAGTTCCTCCCCGACAATCCGCACGTCCGTTACTTCGAGAGCCGCAAGCGCGGTTACACGACACTCGACATCGACGCGAAAACGATCACCGCGCGCTTCCGCGCACTCGCCGATGTCACCGATCCCGCCACCGAGGTTGAAACGTTGAAGTCATTCGTCGTGGAAGACGGCCGTCCCGGCATCGTCGCCAGCTCCAGTTGATGTACCGCGTTGTTTCCGCCCTGTTGCTGCTGAGCGTCGCGAACGCAGCGTTCGGCGACTGGCATGCGTTGTCGAACCTGCAGCAGAGCGGCGCGCGCGTCAGCGCGACCGCAGTCGATCTCACCGACAACAGCGTCATCCAGCAACTCAACTCCGACGTGCGCCTGACGCCCGCATCGCTGACGAAACTCGCGGTCGCCGCGGCGGCGCTCAGCGTATGGCCCGCCGACAAGATGTTCAAAACGCAGTTGCTGGCCGCGGGTACCCTCGACGACGGACGGCTGACCGGCGATCTGTATCTCGTCGGCGCCGGCGACCCGTCGCTCACCGGCGAAAGTCTGTTGTCGCTGGCCGCGCAGACGAAGAGCGCCGGCATCACATCGGTGAGCGGAAAGCTGTTCGTCATTCCGTCGCCGTTCGCGACGGTGCAATGCGAGACGAAAGACCGCTGCGAAGCCGGCGTGCGCAGCGACACCGCATACGACGCGCCGCTCGCGTCGATCGGCACCGACTTCGGCACCTGGTGCGTGGACGTGCGCGCGACACGCACCGGGAAGCCGGCGGCCGTCACCGGCTGCACCACGCGACTGCCGATCGGCGTACAGGGCAGCGTGCTCACCACCGAATCGAACAAAGGCGCGCCGCTGCGCGTCGAACGCGCGACATCGAACGGCGAAGACACACTGCGAATCGGTGGCACGATCGAAGAAGGCACGACGCAGATCGTGTATCGCGCGATGTCGGATCCGGCGCGCGGCGCAGGTCTGCTGCTGCGCGCATCGCTGCTCGACATGGGCATCCAGATGACCGGCGGCGTATCGGTCGAGGACGGCGTACCCCCCGCAGCGGCGTACATGGTCGGCAAGGCACAGGGCCTGTCGCTCAAAGAACAGCTGGGCCGCATGCTGCGCTTCTCCAACAACTACATCGCGGACGTATTGACCCTTACCATGGCGGCAGAGACCGGCGAAAAACCCGCCAGCCTTTCCGACGCCGCCAGGACGCTGACCAGCTTCATGGTGCGCACGCAAGGCAAGCGGAAACACAAGAACATCAGTCCGCCGCTGCTGCTGAGCGGCAGCGGCCTCACACCGGAAAACGAACTCTCTGCTAACGACCTCGTCCGGCTGCTCGCGTACGAGTATCACGACACCCGCAACTTCGGGTCCTTCTATAGCGGTCTCGTGGTACCACGCCAAAGCCCGTTCATCTTTCTGCGCAACGGCAGCGCCGGCTGGCAGGATCGCATCGCGCTGAAAACCGGCACCATGGACGATCCCCATTCCGTCTGCGGAATGGCCGGATTCATGCGCAAGAAGGACGGCGGCTGGATCACCTTTGCGATCATCGTGAACGGCGGCGTCACACAGAACCGGCATGTGCCGTTGTACAAGGCGCTCGAAGCCATTCGGACTGATATCGAGCAGTTGCTCGTTCGGTATTGAGGGTCGTCGGTGTCGGGGTGTGGTGGAACGGAGCTGCGAACGCGGCTGGAGGTGGGTATGAGCCGCGTCGGACGCGCTCGAGCCGTTTCTGGTCGCTCCGCAACACATACCCACCTCCGCCTGCGTGACGTGCCTCCATCAATGGTGATCGGAGGTGAACGCACGCTTTGCGCGCGTTCACCTCGAACAAGTCACAAGCCGGTGCCAGGCACCAGCCTTGCACATCGAATAAGTGAACGCCGGTGCCAGGCACCTTCGTTCACTTCTTGCGAGCGAAGTCGAGTGGGTGCTGGTCTCGGGTACGCGCGCGGTCGATGATCGGCGTGGAGGGGGATGGCGCCAGCGGCCCCGGAAACACCGATCACCCGCCGCTCACGTCACCACAACCACCACCCATTTCGCGCGTCTGACGACCATGCCAAGGGGCGGACGATGCCGTCGGCATGCAGCCGCTACAGGAAGCGCGCTTAATCATTACGCCCCGGTTGTGTGCTGCCCGACTCCGATGCGGCGCGTGTGAGTTACTTGTATGGCCGCAATCCGGTGATGACATTCCCGATAACGTCGCCTCTCGTTTTCAACATTCACGGCATCGGAATGCGTTCATTCGAAAAACTCGCGGCGACGTTCGGCACGGGGAAGCGCGCGCTCCTCGCACTGGTCGTGGCATTCGCCTCTCCTTTCGCGTCGGCCAGCGTCATCCAATACGACAACTGGTCCGGCAACGTAACGGCGGACTACCACGTCACCATCAACGACGACACCGCGAACTTCTTCACCGTGCGGATCCAAGTGGACCCGGGCTACCAAGCGGACGTGCTCGCATTCGGATTCGACAACGGCGATCGCTACAACATTGTCGCAGACCTCGGTTTCACCCCGGTCAGCCCCGGCGCGGGCGACTAAGCAACCGGGTATCCGACGTTCTACTTCGATACCGGCAGTTGCGGCACCGGATGCAACTGGAACGGCGTGGTCAGCGCGTTCGATACGATCATCAAGCTGCAATCGCCGGGCGCCGCCAACGGCATCTGGGAAGACATCACCTTTCGGATCACGTGCCTCGCGTCCGACAGTCTCTCGCTCTTCGGCACCGTCAGTCTGCGCGCGCAAAGCGTGGGTACCGATCCCTGCATCGGCCGCTCGTGTGGCGGCAGCGACAAAGCGTACGCCGCGGTCAGTCCGCCGACGCAGGTCCCGGAGCCCGGCACCCTGAGCCTTCTGATCGGTTCCCTGGCCATGTGCGCGTTCATGCGACATCGCCGCGCGATCGCGTAATCGTTCTCGCGAGGGAAAGAGAAGCCGCATAGAGGCTTCCCTTTCTTTCGTCTCTCTCGCCCCTTGAGCCCGAGCGCCCGCCCGTGTTGAATGCCGCGATGTCATTGCGCCGGCACATTCCCGAACTCGCCATTGAATGGGCTCAACGTGAGCCCGAGCGCAAGTGGCGCGTGGTCGATGGATCGTTGTGTTTCGCCGACATCTCCGGATTCACCGCGCTCGCCGAGCGGCTGGCGTTGCGCGGTCGCTCCGGCGGTGAGGAACTCGTCGAAACGCTGAGCCGCGTGTTCGCCGCGATGATCGAGATCGCGCACGATCACGGCGGCATGCTGCTGAAGTTCGGCGGCGACGCGCTGTTGCTGTTCTTCGACGGGGACCAGCATGCGCGGCACGCCGCCGGCGCCGCGGTGGAAATGCGTCGCGCGTTGCGCAAGGCGGCCGAACTGCCTACGTCGGTAGGACCGCTGCGGTTGTCGATGTCGGTGGGCATCCACAGCGGCGATACGCACTTCTTTCTGGTCGGAACGTCACACCGGGAACTCATCGTGCTCGGGCCGGCGGCGACCGCGGTCGTTGCAGTCGAGAGTGCCGCGGACGCCGGCGAGATTCTGATGAGTGCCGCGAGTGCCGCTGCGTTGCCCGAGTCCGCAACTCATCTGCGCACCGATGGCATGCATCTGCTGCGCTGGCGTCGCTCGCCGGTGTCGACTCAACGTCGAGCAGTCGTGGCGGCGGACGCATCACTGGTCGCTTCGCTGTTTCCGAAGCAACTCGGCGACTACCTCTCGACAACGCCAGAACCGGAACATCGGGTCGTCTGCATTGCCTTCATCCGCTTCTCAGGGACCGATGCGTTGCTGCAACAGCACGGCCCCGACGAGCTGGCAAAGGCGCTGCAATCGACCGTCGCTACGGTCCAGACATGTCTCGACGCCGAAGGCGTGACGCTGCTCGCGATCGATATCGATCGCGACGGCGGTAAGTTCTTCCTCGGCGCGGGCGTGCCATTCGCACGCGAAGACGATGAGGGGGTGATGCTGCGTGCGTTGCGCCGCATCGCCGACGCACGATTGCCGTTGCCGCTGCAGATCGGAGTAAACCGAGGTCATGCGTTCGCGGCAGAGGTCGGCGCGCCGGATCGCGCGGCGTACTCAGCGATGGGCGACACGACGAACACCGCTGCGCGAATCACCTCGAAGGCTCCGCCGGGTTCGCTCTACGCGCACCCCTCCGTGCTCGACCAGTCACTCACTCTGTTCGACGTCCGCCCCGCCGGCCCGTTCGCGTTCAAGGGCAAGAAGGTGCCGATGCTCGTATACGAGGTCGGTGCCGAGATCGGACCACGGCGCCGCGAAGGCCTCGAGACGGACGTGTTCGTAGGCCGCGCGGCCGAGCGCGCAATCATCGACCTGGCGGTGGCTGCGCTCGCTTCGCGGCGCGGCGACGTGATCCGCATCGTCGGCGACTCAGGCAGCGGCAAAAGCCGCCTGATCCGCGAATCGACTACGAGTGCGGCGGCGGGAACCGTCGTCGCGCTGCGCGGCGAACCGTACGGAGCCGGCAGCCCCTATCGGCTGTTTCGCGATCCACTGCGCGACCTGCTCGGCATCGAGCGCGGCAGCCCGACGCAAATGGCGGATGGACTGCGCGCCGTCATCGCGCAGGCAGCGCCGCACCTTGCACCGCTTGCAGCGCTGATTGGCGATGTCGCGCACATCGACGTCGAGCCGAGCGAAGCGGTCAACGCGATTCAGCCGAACTTTCGCGGCGAACAGCGCGCCGCGGCGCTGGTCGCGCTGCTCGAAACGCTGCATGGTGAACCACTGTGGTTCATCATCGACGACGCACACTGGGCCGACGAAGCATCGTCGGAACTGCTGTCGAAGCTCGCGCGTGCGTGCCTCGATCGTCCGTGGCTGATGTTCGTGGCACGGCGCGATGTCGCCGGCGGATTCAACACCGAAACCGGCCGCGAGCTGCGACTGGCACCACTCGACGACACCGCGATCCGCACACTCGTCGACAGTGCCACCGAAGCAGCGCCGCTTCGGCCGCACGACACCGCCGAAATTGTCCGGCGCGCCAGCGGAAATCCACTGTTTGCGATGGAGATTCTGCGCACGGCGCGCGAGGTCGGCTCGCTCGACGCGGTGCCGGAGTCGCTGGAAGCGGCGATGGCAGCGCAGATCGACACCCTCGACCCTCCGGCGCGCCGGGTATTGCGATACGCCACGGTGCTCGGGCGCAGCTTCTCGCGCGACGTGCTGCGCGAATTCCTTCAAACAGAAGGACACGCAGAATATCTCGACGCGCTCGATCGCCTTGGCGATTTCCTCGAGACGGACGGTGCGGAGCGCTTACGTTTTCGTAACGGCCTGCTGCGCGACACGATTTACGGCGGCATCGCCTACCGGCTGCGGCTGCGGCTGCATCGCGGCGCCGGCGAGATTATGGAACGCACCGCGGCCGACACGGCGATGGTGGCTGACGCGTTGGCACTGCATTTTTCTCGCGCCGACGATCCGATCAAGACCTGGCATTACGCGCGGCTCGCCGCCGAACGCGCGCGGCGCAGCTACGCGAATCTCGACGCGGCGCGGTTCTACGAAAT
Source organism: uncultured Gammaproteobacteria bacterium (assembly GCA_963780795.1). Classification (GTDB taxonomy): domain Bacteria; phylum Pseudomonadota; class Gammaproteobacteria; order Pseudomonadales; family Azotimanducaceae; genus DATJGR01. The sequence continues at coordinate 287,500 of CAWADH010000003.1, forward strand.
GGCACTTTCGGTCACGCGCCACCTGCCCGACCTAGATTCGCGCGACTGTATCAAGGTGTGGACCGACCTCGGCGACGTCCGCGAGATCGCCGGGTCATTTGGTGCGTCATTCGAGGCTTACAAGCGTGCGTTGCAGATCGTCGGCGACGATAACGTCTCGCGCGCCGATCTGCTGCTCGGCCGCGCGCGCGCAAAGGAGCGCGCCGGTGCATTCTCCGCGGCGCTGCGCGACATCACGCTGGCATCGCGGTTGATCGACGGTAGTGGTTCGCCTGCTGCAGCGCAAACTCGCGCGCGGCTGTCATCGTTCGCAGCGATGGTGCTGTTCGGCCAGGACCGTCCACGTCGAGCGCTGACGCAGGCTCAGCAAGCACTCGAACATGCGCGAGCCGCCGGTGAGGAGCTGAGCCTCGGGCGCGCACTGATCGTGTTGGAGTTGGCGCAGATCACCCTCGATGGTCCAGGCAGCGGCGCACATCTGCAGGAAGCGCTCGCGATCTTCGAACGTCGAGGCGACATTCTGATGCAGGCCACCGTGCGCAACAATCTCGGCTTCCTCAACGCGGTTGCGTGCCGCTGGGACGCGGCGATCGGCTGGCTCGAATCCGGCCGCGAGCTGTTCCTTCGCAGCGGTGACTCGGTAGGTGCCGCGTTGTCCGGTCTCAATATCGGCGAAATACTCATCAATCAACGTCGTTACGACGAGGCCGAAGCAGCGCTCAACGATGCGATGCGCGCGATGCGCGCCTGCGAATTCGCCGAAGGCATCAACATCCTCGAGATCCACCTCGCACGTATTCGCATGGAACGCGGCGCGCTTGCCGACGGCGATGCAAGACTCGAACGGATACTCGATGAATTCATACGCGTCGGGAAATGGATCTACGTGCTCGAAATTGCCGTGATCAGGGCCGACGGCCGACTACGTGCCGGGGAGCCCGCAGCCGCGCTGACCTTGTTGGATGAGGCGCAGGCGCTCGCCGGTAAAGATGTTGAATTGCTGCGTGCGAAAACGGCGTGGGTCAAAGGTCGCGCGCTGACCAAGCTGGGTCGACGCAACCTTGCGCTTTCGGAAATCGACACTGGACTCGTCGCGGCACGCGCGCAGCAGTTGCTGTTCGAGGAAGCGTTGTTGCTCGCGGCAAGGGCCGACGTGGACGCAGCCTATGCGGACGACGCTCGACGTGCCGGCGAGATTTTCACCGGTCTCGGCGTCCAGCTGGACACCGAGACCGGATCGAATCGTTTGAACGGCAGCTGATCCCGATCCCTTAGCGACGCGTCGCCGTATAGTCGCCTTGGACGTAGAGCAATTGCTCGAGCTGGATTAGCGGTTCCGTTCCCGGCGACGGGTTGGGGTATCTTACGTGCTGATCGTAAACGCAGCCGTACTGGGTCCCCGAAAGTCCATCGGGAGCAGGAGAAAGATCCGGGAACACATCGCCAGGCAAACCGATCGGGCTCAAAGCCTCGAGATTGCCAGCGTCATCATATGTCGGGGTTCCTACACACAGGTCCACGGGAACGCGCGAGTCGGCGACGAATTCCTGTTGCGACATCGGGATCGCACCGAGCGCCCCATATGTCGGGGGATTGTCCGTGATCAGGGCAACGGGGGCAGGCTCACTCGGCCACGTAACTTTCAACCGCGTTGCGATTTGCTGGGTGCCGCGGTCATACACGTACTTCAGCTCCGAGCCCTCCCAGTACAGGGCATACGGAATCGGCGCCGGGCAATCGCCGGTGGCGTTCTCGAGTCGCGTACCAGTCACGACCGCACCTGTGACGGAATTTTCCACGGACACTGTATCTTCAGAGCAATCGAGCGGACCGCCTTCGGAAGGCAGTACGACATTGAACTCGGCGGACGTGGCGGATGGATACCCGTCCACCGCTGCAGTCGTCAACTTACAGCCGGGTGTTGTTGCGGAGGCCATGCTTTTTAGCGTGGACGTGGGCGCGGTGAATTCCGCGATGCCCTCATCGTTTGTAATTGCGGTAGTGGTTGGAATGTCGCAGGTACCGCTGACCGTTACCGTCGTCCCCTCCCGCGCAGGCAGCAATTGCACCCTGACTGGAGGAGTGCCGGTCGAGTTCAGCGGCGAACCCGTGATGGCATAGCCGATGAATGCATCCGCCGGCTGCGTGACGAAATTGACCGCGCAGCTGGTCCCCGCCACTGACGTGACGGGAATCGAACACTTGAGATCGAACGACTGACTAACCGGTCCCGGCGCACCCGTCCACGCGTACGCATACCAGGCGATCGACGCCGGACTGCATTGGGGGGTGACCTCCACGGTCAGCTCGATGGTGACCGATTTCTTCGTCGGCAGTTGCTTGGTAAAAACGCAGCTCGAGTAACCCGCTCCCCTCCGCCCCGTGGTCGAGCAGCTTCCCATGGTGCCAGAGGCCGTCGCGCTGATGACGGTGAAGGAGGGAGACCTCTTCCAGTCGACCTCGAACGAGTTGGCCGTCGAGTTACCGGTGTTGGTGATCTTTGCGTAAACCACTGTGGTCGTAGTCGACAACGTTGTGGGGGTCACGGACAAACTGATGGTCTTTGAGTTGCTGGCGCTGGCGGGGAGAGCGAACGCCACCAGCCACACCACTAACGTGGCGAGGAGCCCGAATGAGGGGCAAGCTGAAAAACCCGATTTCTTCGAACGCATTTGAGATTCCTGAAGGAAGAGACAAATTCATACGCCGCGCCAGCGGCACCTGACCATGGGGTTTGTCCGAACACCGTGGAAGATTGTTTTCACAGACCGCGTTACGAACGCCGTTTCTGCGGCCCCCTTCCGCGGCGATCGACTCTGACGTTCGATTCACCGCGGGCGTTCGATGTTTCGATCCTACACAAGCCTGCGGCGCGACGGAAGACACTTGGTGCCGCGGCTACAACGACCTTACACAGTCGCCCGCCCTCAGTTGGTGCGCGACGCTTCGTCCCCGATCCAGCGGAACACCTCGTCGAGGCGGGTGCGCCGCTCGGGCGCGAGATAGGCGAAGTTCAATCCGCGCTCGGTGAACTCCCAATAGTGCGGACGCGTTTCCGACTCGAGCTCCTTCTTCAAACGCAGCAGCCGCGGCATCCGCTCGCCAGCCAGGTCGCGACAGATCCGCCGCGCCCGCTTCTCGTCGCCGCGAACGCAGAACAGCGTCGCGAGTTGCAGCTGCGCCTTGCGCACGCCGAGCAGGCTCTCTTCCTGCGTTTCGCTGCGGATCTCGAAGTCGAGGTCGAGCACGACCGTCAGCAGATCGTCGGTCAAACGTGGGGCGCTCTCGAGACTCGATTCGACCAGCCGTGTCAGGTCACCGGCCGCGGTCTCCAACAGGAACGACTGGCCGCGCTTGTGCGCCATCTGTCCGTAATATTTGAAGTGCGCGGCGATCTCGAGCACCGAGACGTCTGCACCGCCGCGCATAAGTGCATCGGTCATCAGCCAGTATTGGTTCATGACGTAATACGACGTGCGATTGTCCGCGGCATTGATCGCCGTGCGCAGATAGCTGTTGAAGCAGCGGATGCAGAGCGCCAGCACGGCGCTGTTGGTCGCGCCTTCGTTCACGCCGACCCGACCAGTGTTGATCGCGATCAGATTCGCGACCTCGCGCGCATCCGGCACGCAGTGCGTCATCAGCGATAGGTACTGGCGGAATACTTTCACCTCGAACCAGAGCTGCTGCTCCTCGACTTCCGCCAGCACGCTCGGCGCCAGCGACACGAAGTCCGGATCGTCGGCCACCGCGCCTGCTACGCCGAACCAGGTCGCGGGCAACTGCGGACGCAGCTTCTGATATTCGATCACCAGTTCCTTGAGCGCGTCGACACACGCCATCGCGATGCTGCGGTCGCTCTGTTCGGTTGCGCTGCGGGCGACGTCCTGCAACTCGTCGACCGCCTCCATCACCCGCTGCTTCACCTCGGCGCCGGCGTTGCGGCGCGCGCGCTGCACGTACTTGTAGGCCGTGCCTTTGATCTTCTCGATGATCGACAGCGGCGACAGGAAGCGGAACACGAAGGTGAAGTACGGCAACAGCATAAGCAGGCAGACCGTCACCAGCACCAGCGTGATACCGAAGGCGCCTCCAGGCAGGCGCGGTGCTTCGATCGTGGCGCGGCTGACGCCGACCCACACGCACTGCAACGTGGTCACTACGAACAACGACATTGCGGCGATGTTGATCGGCTCGCTGACGAACAACCACGTGATGCGGTAGTTGTACCGCGTGGCGGCCAGTTCGACGATGATCGCCGACACCGTGATGGCGATTGCCAGCAGTCCGGCCATCACTTGCGATGCGCTCAGCAGAATGTCGGCTTCCGCGTCCTGATCGAACCGCGACAACCAGCCGACCGGATCGCTGAACATCGAAATGCCGACGCCTTCGAACAGCGCGCTAGCCGCGAAGATCACGAACGTGCCCGCGGCGAGCAGCACGAACGACAGCGCCGGAATGCCCGCTGCGAACTGACGCGAACGCGAACTCGACGACGTCACGCGGCAAGGCTCGACGTGCTTCGATGCGGCATCGGGGTCCCCAGTTCGGATGGCAGATGGCGCGCCATCTTGCCCGAAAACGCGGCGGACCTGCAGCCGCCTGCATGGTCTAATGCGCCATCCCAGGTTTTCAGAAACGAGGAGCGAGGCGGTGCTGAACAAACTCGACGACTATCCCATTCACCAGACGCCGGAACCGATCGCGCACGCGGCGACGAGCGACCGCAACGTATACGACCGCACCTGGTTCAATGGCTACAGCGGCGACGGTTCGTACTACTTCGGCATCGGCATGGCGATCTATCCGCATCGCGGCATTCTCGACTGCGCGTTCAGCGTCGTCGAACGCGACGGACGCCAGCACTGTTTTTACGGCTCGCGCCGCGCGCCGCTCGAGCGCACCGACATGCAGGTGGGACCGTTCCGAATCGAAGTGGTCGAACCGCTGAAGCGGACGCGCGTGGTGCTCGACGACAACAGCAGCGGCATCGCCTGCGACGTGACGTTTTCCGCGCGCAGCGCGGCGATTCAGGAAGCGCGTCAGACGTTGTGGTCCGGCACGCGCCGCGCCATGGACGCGACGCGTTTCGATCAGTTCGGCCGCTGGTCCGGTGTGGTCCGCCATCCGGACGGCGAGATCAAAGTGAACGACTGCTACGGCACCAAGGATCGCTCATGGGGCGTCCGCGGCGTCGGCGAGCCGGAGTCCGGTGGCGCGCCGACGATACCGGGCGGCATCTTCTTTCTGTGGGCGCCGCTGTTCTGGGAAGACCACATCACGCACGCGATCTTCTTCGACGGTTCGAAGGGCGAAGCACTGGTTCGCGAGGGCATCGTCGCCCCGCTCTATCCGAACGAGGCCGCGGTGCCGGGTGTGCAGAACAGCAAGGATGAGCGCATGGCCACCGCGCGGCATCGCGTGCAATACCATCGCGGCACGCGGCTCGCCTCTTCGGCCGAGATCGATCTCGTCAATCTCGCCGGTGAAACGCGCACGATCGCGCTGGAACCGATTCTCAAGTTCCAGATGAAAGGACTCGGCTACGGTCACCCGGAGTGGGGTCAAGGCATGTGGAAAGGCGAGCAGGCGCTGGGGAACGAGTCGTTCGATCCGCGTCAGCTCGATCTGCTCGCCCGCGAGAACCTGCACGTGCAGCAGGTGGTGATCGCCAACGACGGCACCCGGAAAGGCATCGGCGTGCTCGAGCAGATCGTCGCCGGCCCGTATGCACCGGCCGGCTTCAAGGAGTTCTTCGACGGCGCCAGGTAGCGCGCGGCCTTCGCACCGACACGTCGCCCAGTCCTACGCTACGGTAGACCCGCGTGCGGAACGGCCACGGCCGCGGTCAGCAGTTTGCCGGTCGGCGTGGCCGCCGCTTCGTGCGCGATCGAGGTTTGCGCCGTCAGCATGAACAACGTGCGGCCGTCGCTACCGCCGAGCATGCACGCGTAGCATTGCTGGCCGGTATCGATCACTTCGAGCACCTTGCCGCCCCGCTCGATCAGCGCACATTCGGGTGCAATCGGATTCGCGATCCAGATGTTGCCGTTCGCATCGAGTGCGATGCCGTCGGGCACGCGCGGCGACGTGTCGGCCCACACGCGGCGATTCGTCAGCACGCCGTCGGCGCCGATATCGAACGCGGTGAGCCGGCTGCCGAGCGTTTCGCCGACGATCAGCGTCTTGCCGTCCGGCGTGATCACCGAGCCGTTCGGAAAATGCATGTCGGACGCCGCGACGCGCACGGCACCGTTCGGCAGCACGCACGCGAGCTTGGCTGTGGGGTGATCGGCGATCACCGATTGCACGCCCCGCGCTTCCATCTGTGCATCGAGATCGAAGCCGAAGTTGCCGACGTACGCGCGCCCCGCCGAATCGACCACCATGTCGTTGCAATGGAAGCCGGCGATGCCGCTCAGATCGGCATGCTCGGCAATCTTGCCGTCCTTCGTGCGGCGCAGCAGCTGACGCTTCGTCATCGATACGACCAGCAGCGAACCATCCGGCATCCAGCCGAGCCCGGACGGGCGGTCGTCGATCTCGAACTCGGTGCGCAGGTCGCCCGCCCCGGAGACCGACTTCACCGCCTTCGCGTAGAAATCGCTGAACCACAAGCGGCCGTCGTGCCAGCGCGGCCCTTCGCCGAAGTAGATCCCCTCCGCCAGAATCCGTGTTGCGCGCGCCATGGACGCTCCTCCCGATGAGCCTCGAATCAGAGTGCACGTTACCGAATAAGTCATCGACGGTGCCAGGCACCGTCGATGACTTTCGCAAGCCCTGCCCGATGGGGTACTGACACCACGCTGTCAGCACGGCCCTGCAATAATCTGACGGCCGCCATTGCAGAGAAAAACACCATGGGAAAACTGCACCACTCGCTGACACCGCCGCTGATCGCGTTCGTCGAAGCGCAGAAAATGTTCTTCGTCGCTACCGCACCGCTGTCGGCCAGCGGTCACGTTAACGTATCGCCCAAGGGCATGGACTCTCTGCGTGTGCTCGGTCCGCGAACCGTTGCCTATCTCGACGTTACCGGAAGCGGCGTCGAAACCATCTCGCACGTCAAAGAGAATGGACGCATGGTGATGATGTTCTGCGCGTTCGAAGGCAAGCCGTTCATTCTGCGACTGCACGGCACCGCCGACGTCGTTGAGGCACACCAGGCCGAGTTCGGCGAGTTGAAACCGCGCTTTCCGGATCTTCCCGGCGCGCGTTCGATCATTCGCTTACGCGTCTCACGCATCGCCGACTCGTGCGGCTGGACAGTGCCGTTGTACGAGTTTGCGGGGACGCGCGACTACTACGACAACTACGCGAAGAAGCTGGGCGCCGAGGGCATCAGGGCGGGACAGCTCGCGGCGAACATGCGCGGCATCGACGGATTACTCGGGCTCGAACAGCCGTCGCTATGACGCGAGCTTCGGCAACACCCGCTCGGTCAACAGCATGAACGTCTCGTGGCTGAGCGGCGACGCGATGAGGTAGTCGAGCCCGATCGTCTCGCGCAACTCGGTCAGCTTGTCGACCACCTCGTCCGGCGTGCCGTAGACGACGGTGTCTTTCATATAGCTGTCGATCGGATCCTCACTGTTCGCTGCGCCGCGACGGGCGTACGAATCGATGGTCCATTGCGCGCCTTCGCGTGCGGTGGCGATCGCTGCCTCGCGCGTTTTGCCGATCGCGAGCAGACGCGCGATCGGCAGGTCGCGGCCTTCCGCCGAATGGCCATGTGCGGCAAGCGTCGCACGGTACAGCGAGCGCTTTGCGCCAATGTCGGAGTGCGACGAGTGCGGATCCTGAAGAATGGAATGGCCCATCTGCGCCGCAGTAGTTACCGCTTCGGGAGAAGTCGCCGCCATCCAGAACGGCGGGCTCGGACGCTGCACCGGCTGCGGCAGCACCTCGACGTCGCGCACGTGCCAGAACGCGCCTTCGTGGGAGAAACGTTGGCCGCGCCACGCCTTGGACACGATTTCGACGCATTCGTAGAGGCGCGCGCGGCTGTCGGTGATATCGACCTCGAACGCGCGGAACTCCGTCGCATCGAAGCCGCGGCCCGCCCCCCAGTTCAGTCGTCCGCCCGAGAAGATGTCGAGCATCGCAAGCTCTTCGGCAAGGCGCAGCGGATGATAGAAGCCGGCCAGCGTCACTGCGGTGCCGATGCGAAGATGCTTCGTGCGCGCCGCGATGTGCGTGCCCATCAACGTAACCGACGGGCAGACGCTATAGGTGTTGAAGTGATGCTCGGCGAGCCAGACGCAGTCGTAGCCCGCGTTGTCCATGATGTCGATTCGCTCGAACGCGCGCCGGTAGACTTCTTCGAGCGCAATCCGTCGCGACCACGAAAAGAACTGCAGCACTCCGAATTTCAGGACGCACCTCCATTCGTTCGTGGATCCGGCAGATCGCGGGCGCGTTGCAGCAGCGTGCGCAGCAGCCGCCGCAGATTGTCGCGCGCCTCGTCCGGTTCGCCCAGCGCAGGCAGCACGTCGGCAATCGCCTCCAACGTCGATACATAGTCGCGCCGCGGTTCCTTCCGCAGGCGGCCGTACATGGACGGCTCGCGCGGCGTCAGCACGATGCGCGGCAACCGCAGCAGCCAGGCGTTGCGCCACCAGAGCGTTTTCGCCTGGCTCCAGGTGCCGTCGAGCACGACGACGCCCTCGAGCCCGTGACGCTTCGGATCGCGCACCCGACCTTTACGGTCGATGACCACCACCGGTTGGCTCCTCGCTTCCTCCGGCATTTCCACCTGCAACTTCGCGGCGGCGAGCACCGCCCAGCGATCCTTGTCGGCATCGTCGGTGCCGAGCGCGTGATCGAGCGAGCCCCATGACAATCCGACGCGCGTCTGCGAGTTGGGCAGCGTCAGCTCTACGAGCTTTGCAGTGCCGAGTATCTCGTCGTCTTCCTGCGGGTGCTGCAGCATCACCACGCGTAACGCGGTCTGCACCGGCTCGACACGATCGCAGATGCAGATCGCGAGCGGCTTGGTGCAGCGCGGACACGATGGCGGCTTTTCGGACATCGAAGTACCTCGAGTGATGCGCGATTCTACTGCAGCCGCGCGCGGCGCTTGCCGTTACGTATGGGGTTACCGCACTCTCGCCGTTCGAACCTCCTCGGCCAATCGAATGTCAGTCCAGATCGTCGCCAGCGAATGCTGCGCCGGCCGCCATCCGCAGAATAGCGGCGCAGGATTCGCCTACTGCCTTGAGCAGTCGTTCGACGGCATCGAGTTCGACGTCCACTTGTCCGCGGACGGGCACGTCGTGGTGCACCACGATTACCGCCTGAACCCGCGCATCGCCAGAAATCGATCCGGCGCGTGGGTCGAGGCACCGGCGCCGTCGATCTGCGGATTGACGCTCGCCGAATTGCAGACGTACGACGTCGGGCGGTATCGACCAGGGTCGGCGGAACTCGACGAGTATCCCGAGTATCAGGCGCGTGACGGCGAACCGATTCCGTCGCTCCGCCAACTGCTACGCACCTACGTACAGCAGAACGGCACATCCACGCTCTGGATCGAGATCAAAACCTCACCGTACCAGCGCGACATCAGTTCGCAGCCGAACGCGCTCGTCAGCCAGATCGTCGAAGACGTCGTGTCCGCCGGCGTGCAGCGGCGCACGGTGCTGCTTGCATTCGAGTGGGAAACGTTGCGCTTCGCTCGATCGCTCGACAGCGAAATCGAGACCGACTTTCTGACGCTGAATCACTCGAGCGTCGTCGCGCTGAATCGAAAGACAGCTTCGGTAGACCCCTTCGTTCTATACGGCGCGTTCGATCCGCGACGCTTCGGTAACAGCATTGCTCGCGCGATCAAGGCTGCCGGTGGCGACTGGTGGGGTCCTTACGTTCACGACGTCGACGCAAGAGCCGTGTCCGACGCTCAGCAGCTGGGGTTGCGCGTGAACCTCTGGAACGTCGATTCCAACGACCCCGCCATGTCGCACGCACTTTCGCTCGGTGCGGACGCGATCACGCTCTCGGATCCCGACCTGCTCGTTCGCAAGCTGGCGTTGCGCTAACCGCTACTTGCGCACGTAAGCGCAGAGTTTGTTGCCGTCGGGGTCGCGCACGTACGCGGCGTAGAACACCGGATCCATCCCTGCGCGCACACCCGGCGGACCTTCGCAGCTACCGCCGTTCGCCAGCGCCGCGGCGTGAAACGCATCGACCGCCGCGCGCTCCTCTGCCAACACGGCGAGCATCACGCCGTTGCCCGTCGTCGCTTGTTTCTTGTCGAACGGTTGCGTCAGAAAGAACATGCCGCGATCGCCTTTCCTGCCGTAACCGGTCCACGTGTCGCTGGTCGTCGTGCGCTGTCCGCCCAGTGCGCCGAAAACCGGATCGTAGAAACGGATCGACCGCTGCATGTCGTTCGTGCCGAGGGTGCTGTAGCTGATCATGCCGGCTCCCGCCGTATCAAAAGGACGGGAGTCTAGAGCGATTCGCGCCGAAATCCGACTGGCGTCGGAACCGCGTGGTCACGGTCGCGCGTACGTCGTCTCGAAGAACAGCGCAGCCGGGTTTGAGGCCTTCCGACGTCGCATCGAGCGACGAGAAACCGCTCGGTCAGCTCGACCTGGTCGCGAAAGTAGATCGCCGCAACCTCCATGGTCGAGTAGCTGTCCGCATCGGTCGCCGACTGACGGAAGTGCAGAGGCGCGCGAGTGGTCGGATCCGAGAGCGGAACGTCGATCGTCGCCCCGTTCGCGACAGCATCGAAGTAGCCGGTGTAGCGGAAGTTGTCGGTTGTCTGCCGCGGCAACTCCACGCCGCTCAGCAGCGTATGTCCGATGGACCCGGTTCCTGGCGATTGCCGGCGCGCGGTTCGACAGAGCGCGGATGCTGACAAGAATGAGAATGATTCTCAATGGCGAGTAAAAGCTCCTTCCTTTTATAGCGACTTATAGCGACTGCGACTGCGACGGCGGGCCGCGAGGCCACGCGCAGCCCGTCCGACCTCGGTTCAGTGGCACAGCCGCAACAGCGATCCAGGGCCAACGTGGTGGATTCTGCGGCAGGCCAGCGTTACGCAACCGGCCGCGACGGGCGACGCGAACTCGAGCGACGATTCAGCGAATCGCGCAAGCTGCGATCCGCTGCATCAATCGCCGGTCACGTCGACTAACACCCTGACAAAGGGGCGCTACTCGCCCTTCGCCGCGTCCTTCACACCTTCTGCCGCGTTGTCGACCGCACTTTTCGCGTCTTCAGCGGCATCCTTCATTTTCTCGTGGTCGCGCATGTTCAGCGCATCTTTGGTGCTGTCCACGGCCTTGTCGACCGGGCTCTTCTTCTCGCAACCCGACACCATCAGCACGGCCGACAGCGCCGCAATCACGAACACGCCTGAAACTCTCATCGTCCCATCCTCATTGTGTGAGCGCTGCAGTGTACCCGCGTGTCGGACACGGTAACGTGTGTTGCCGAACATAGGACGTCGGAGAGAACCGACACGCGCATGGCGGCTTCGCCGATTCCGAACCCTGGCACCGCAACGCATTCTGTCGTCGCCGTGGGACACCCGGACTAGCACGGGGCCGGGAAGTGCTACCCCTATCGCACTTCCTCAATCGGTCTCGGGGTGTCCCACGTGCACCAGACTCATCGAATCGGTGACGACTTCACCGAGTCGCCCGTCGCGCATCGCATTGTTGCTACCATCGGCGTTCCACCGCAGGCACGCACCCATGCCCCATCGCAGAAAAGGCGAACCCCCGGGTGGTCGCTACTTCCGCAGCAGCGACCGTTTCCTCATGGCGAATGGCGCGTGGTACTTCACCACCCGCGAAGGCATCGACGTAGGACCCTTCCAAACCCGGCCCGACGCCGTGAAAGCATGCGATAGACTGATCGAACTGCTGCGTCCCGTTTCCGATCCCGACGACGCGCGCAAAACGATCGAAGATTTCATCCGATTCCAACTGGGGCGCAGTTAGCCCAACACAAGGGGGGGTTCATGCAGGTCGACATCAGCGGCACCTGTGCCGGCACGCTCGCAGCAGTCAAAGACGCGTTCGCCGCCAACTTCACCGAGCACGGCGACGTCGGTGCATCCGTCGCGGTGGTGAAGGATGGCGAACTGGTGGTCGACCTCTGGGGTGGACACCAGGATCGCGCGCGTACCGTTCCATGGCAGAACGACACGATCATCAACGTCTTTTCCACCACCAAGACGATGAGCTGTCTTTCGTTGCTCGTGCTGGTGAGCCGTGGTCTGGTCGACGTCGACGCGCCGGTTGCGAACTACTGGCCGGAGTTCGAGCAGAACGGCAAAAGCAACGTGCTGGTGCGGCACCTGCTGTCGCACACGGCCGGTCTTCCCGCGTGGGATCGGCGTATCGAGGGCACCGATCTTTACGACTGGGACACAGTCACCGGATTGCTCGCGGAGCAAGCCACGTGGTGGGAGCCGGGCTGGAAGTCCGGTTATCACGGCATCACCCAAGGCAACCTCGTCGGCGAAGTGGTGCGCCGCGTCGACGGCCGCTCGGTCGGCACGTTCTTCGCCGAAGAGATCGCGCGGCCCGTGGGCGCCGACTTCCACATCGGGTTCGGTCCTGAACACGACGCCCGCGTCGCGCTCGTCATCCCTGCCCCGCCGCTTCAGTTCGGGAGCGGCGACGGCGCACGCGCGCCGGACCGCGATTCGATTCCGTATCGCGCCGCGAACCCGCGCCTCATGGCGGAACAATCGTGGGAAATTCCGTGGCGCCGTGCGGAAATCCCCGCCGCCGGCGGTCACGGCAATGCCCGCAGCGTGGCGCTCGCGCAGGCGGCGGTTTCACACGGCGGCGCAGTGCGCGGCGTCGAGCTGCTCTCCAGGAAAACGATCGACCGGATATTCGACGTGCAGGCGGCCGGCCGCGACCTCGTGCTGGGCATCGGTGTGACGTTCGGCGTCGGCTACGGTCTCAATTCGCCGCGCAATCCGATCAGCCCGAACCCCCACGTGTGCTATTGGGGCGGCTGGGGCGGCTCGTTGGTGGTGAACGACGTCGATGCCGGATTCACGCTCGCGTACGTGATGAACCGGATGGGGGAAGGTACGGTCGGCGACGATCGCGCGCACACGCTGTTGCGCGCTATGTACGCGTCGCTCGGGACCGGCTGAAGCCAGAAAAAGCTGCTTAACGCCTATTGAAACACTGCGCACCGGCTCAACCGGCCTCTCTCCTGCGCCTCTCGTGCTCGACTCGGGGCCACTCGACCTCGATCGTTCTGTCATCAACGCGTCGGCGGTTCGCGAGTGGAACATGGGCGCGACGAATCGTGATGTCATCCGGCTGTGCAACGGGCGGGCGTTCCGCACGCAGGTACCGTACTCGCGGCGGTCGGGCGGCGGTCCATCTCGCAAGCGCCCAAACGGCGATCACGACCAGGCAAATAGTCAGGCTCAACCTCATCCCCTGCAGCTCACCGTCGTCCCGAGCCGCCGTCCCACGCCCGCATACCGCCGTGTCCGTTCGTAGGGCTTAGAGACAAGTGTTCAGCGATCGCAGGCAGATTTCTGCGAACTGGTCGTGTAGGAGATCTGGAAGCCACGACGCCATGTGCATGGCGCATCGGCCGCGACTGCGAGGTTCTGCAGTTCATCGACGGTGGACGTCAGGCGGGTCGGACTGTCACGTCGTCAGTCAGCGCGACCGACATCGGAGTCGGGCGACGCAGCGGAGCCGATGTTGTTTGCGTGAGATAGGCCTCGGGTATCCATCTCGTCAGCAGAAACAGGAGGACCGTGCCGACTGCAATCCAGATCATGTCGCAACCCTGACAACTCGTTGCAATGCCAAGAGGTTACAGACGGGTCTTGCGGTTCTCTGTGCGGCATCGAACATGCGCATGAGTTACATGCAGCTGCAATGTTGTGCGGGCTTTTGTGTGTACGCGCAGTCCTACAATTAGTCGCGATGGGGCGGGATACCCATTAGTGTCGCGACCCGATCTCTGATGAACGCGTGCCAGCGTGTGTCATCGATCAAGCGCGGCACCACCGTATCCATGTGCATCATGCCCATCGTGAACACCATGACGGCAGATGCGAGCAGCTCGGCATCGAGCGCCGGGGCGAGGTGTCCGGCCTGCTGCGCCGCCGCGATCAGCTCCTTGATCTGAGCGATTCGGACGTCCAGTGAGCGCCGCAGCAGCCGCCGCACACGAACATGTCTGGCCGATGCGGAATGAACTTCGACGGCAAGTTGCCGCAACAGCTTCAGCCCGCTGGTCGAATAAGCGGCCACCACGTTCGGCAGATACATCACGTCCGCGTCGCCCGGGGCGGGTACGGGCGTCGACTGGACCGCGTACTGAATCACTTCGAAGAACAGATCGGATTTGCTGTCGAAGTGCTTGTAGATCGCGCCGGCGGTAATGCCGCTTGCCTTGGCGATGACCGGCATCGAAACGCTACTGAAGCCGTGCTCGGCGAACAGTCGTTCCGCCGCACTCAGGATGCGTCCGCGCGTCGAATCGTCTCGCTCCGGTTTCGCCAGCCCCGTCGCTCCGTTTCGTTGTTTTTGCATTTCGAAACACAAAATAACACGCGATCCGTTGACAGGTAAACGACCATTTACTACGGTAAGCAGAATGGTAAACGGTCATTCACCAAAGGCGCAGGAGGATCGATCGTGACTCGCACGTATCTCGTCACCGGTGCCGCCTCGGGAATCGGCGCGGCCGCGACGCACCACCTGCGCACGCAAGGCGCCCGCGTCATCAGTTCCGATCTTCGAAACGCCGACGTGATAGCCGACCTGACAACTACACAAGGGCGCACCGCGCTCGTCGACGGCGTGACACGGCTCACCGACCGTCTCGACGGCGTGGTTGCGAATGCCGGCGGTGGTCCTGTCGAAACGATGCTGTCGCTCAACTTCTTCGGCGCAGTGGCGACGCTCGAGGGGCTACGCCCGCTTCTCGCCGCCAGCCCGGCGCCGCGCGCCGTCGCCGTCTCTTCGATCAGTTCGCTCGGGCCTATCGATCCGGGGCTGATCGACGCGTGTCTTGCTCTGGACGAGGGCGCGGCGCGCACCGCCGGGCAGAACGCCATTGCCGTCGGCAAAGACCCGCTGTCGTTGTATGGCAGCGCCAAACACGCACTGAACCGATACTGCCGCACCCTTGCGGTACAACCGCAGTGGGCCGGCGCCGGCATCGCGCTGAACGTGGTCGTGCCCGGCGTCGTCGACACGCCGGCGGCCGCGTACATCCTCGGCAGCGACGACCTGCGCTCGCAGCTGGGCGCGATGGTGCCGCTGCAGCGCGCCTACCCTGCTCGATCGGAGGAAATGGCCGCGCTGCTTGCGTGGTGCGTGAGCGCCGAGAATTCCCTGATGACGGGTCAGGTGCTGTTCGCAGACGGCGGCTTCGAGTGTCGCGCCCGCGGAGAGAAAGCCTGGTGAACGCCGAACAGCCCGCAACCGCGCCACCACCGAGCGCGTTCAGTCGCGCGACGATGTTCCGCACGATCGGTTTCAGCCTGCTGCTGAACGGTGTCTGTCCGTACCTGCTCTATACGGCTCTGGAGCCGCACTTTGCCGAAGGCGCATTCCAGCCTCTGCTCTATGCCACCGTATTTCCGCTGACCGGACTCGCTTTCGGCATCGTGCGCACCCGCTCGGTCGACATGATCGCGGCGATCGTGCTGTTCTCGATGGCGATCAACATCGGCGCCATTTTTCTCACGCCGAACCTGAAGTGGGCGCTGGTCGCACGTTCGCTGAACGGACTCGTCATCGCGACGACGATGCTCGTCTCCGCGCTGATCCGAAGGCCGGTTTTCTACTATGTTGCGCGGCAGTTCGTCGCAGCCGGCAATCCAGTCCACCTGCAAGGATTCGACGCCGCGAACGAAGCAGACGGCCGACGAACGTTTGTCGTCGTCACCCTGGTGTGGGCACTCGGCATCTACCTGCTCTGCGCGGTGAATGCGGCATTGGCGCTCACGGTGCAGCCGGCGAATTATCTGCTCGCGAGCCAGATCACGAACATTGCGTTCAACGTTGCGTTGAGCGTATGGACCATCCGCTTCACGACAGGACGATTGACCCGGCTCGCAACGAAGTGAGGGTCGTCAGGCCGACGGCGCGGCCGCAGGCCGCAGCGGGAAGCCCGATTCACGCCACTTCTTCATTCCGCCATCGAGCGCCACCACGCGGTCGAACCCCATTTCCTTCAACGTGGCCGCCGCAAGCGTCGAGATGATGCCGAGCTCGCAGTAGCAGACGATTCGCTGCGCCGGATCCTTCAGCATGCTGTTCACGCGCAATTCCAGTTGCCCGCGCGGAATGTGTATTGCGCCCGGAATGTGGCCGGCTTCGTAGGCGTCCTTCTCGCGCACGTCCAACAACAGCAGTCCGCCGCTGTTGGCCGACTCGAGTCGACGCTGCACTTCCTGCATCGACATGAACGGCACCTTCTCTGCCGCCTCGGCGATGAGTCCCGACACGGTCTTGCCGCCGCTGTGATTGGTGCGTAACGCTTCGGTGAGATGCGTCGGCGCATCGAGATCGAGCGCGCGCATCAGCTCGACGAATCCGGACCGTTTGCGTTGCTGCAGCCGCGGGTTGTCGGCGATCTCGCGCGCTAACGTTGAATGCTCGCGGCCTTTGTATTCGTGTGCGGGATACACCAGCAACTCCGGATCGAGCCGCAACAGGCCGTTGAACAGCGATTCGTAGAGCTGATCGGGATCGCCGCTCGGCAGATCGGTGCGGCCGGTACCGCCGATGTGCAGCGTGTCGCCAGTCAAAATCCGGTCGTTCAGCAGCAGCGTCATCGAATCGCTGGTATGCCCCGGTGTGTGCATCACCGACAACCTGAGTTTGCCGAGCGCAATCGACTCGCCGTCGTCCACGTGCATGTCGACGAACGGCGCGGGGCTGCTCCGGTGCATCACCACCGGCAGTCCCAACTTCTGCGCCAGTGCGCGGCTGCCGGAGAAATGATCGGCGTGCGTGTGCGTGTCGATTGCATAGTGCAGACGCAAACCGTCGCGCGTGGTCAGCGCCATGTATCTGTCGAGCAGGCTCGCTTCCGGATCGATCACCGCCGCCGCGCACGAATCCTCGCAACCGACGATGTAAGAAAGGCAACCGCCGATTCGAATCTGATGAAAAATCATGCGACGTTCCCGAACCGTCAGCGCGGTTGCGGCACGATGCGCAGATACGGCTTCGGCGCTTTCCAGCCGCCCGGATACTTCTTCTTGGCATCGTCGTCCGATACCGACGGCACGATGATCACGTCTTCGCCCTGCTTCCAGTTCACCGGCGTCGCCACCTGATGCTTTGCGGTCAACTGGCAGGAGTCGAGCAGCCGCAACACTTCGTCGAAGTTACGACCGGTGCTCATCGGATACGTCAGCATCGCCTTGATGCGTTTGTCGGGGCCGATCACGAACACCGATCGCACCGTCGCGTTGTCGGCCGGCGTTCGACCCTGGCTGGTGCTGCCCGCTTCTTCGGGCAGCATGTCGTAGAGTTTCGCGACCGCGAGATCGGTGTCGCCGATCATCGGGTAGTTCACCGCGTGCCCCTGCGTCTCCTGGATGTCTTTCACCCACGCGCTGTGGTTCTCCACCGCATCGACCGAGAGCCCGATGATCTTGCAGTTGCGTCGGTCGAACTCGGGCTTGAGCCGCGCCATGTAGCCGAGTTCGGTGGTGCACACCGGCGTGAAGTCCTTCGGATGCGAAAACAGAATCGCCCAGCTGTCCTTGATCCAGTCGTGAAACCTGATCGGGCCTTGCGTGGTGTTGGCCGAAAAATCCGGCGCTTCGCTGTTGATGCGCAGTGACATCGTGGACCTCCAACGTCACGTTGTGGGGTTCAAAAGCCTACTCCACCCGAATACCGCGTTCCAGCCGTAGGCTGCGCAGGATTCGCGACGATGCACCTCAATCGCCTCGTTGGCGCCCACCTGAACGGGCGTCAGGGATAGTTCCCGCGCGCGCATTTTGCTAGCGTGCGCACGACGTTGGTCCACGCATCGAAACGGCAGGGGAATTCTAGAGTTGAACGTAGCCTGGGTGGCCGTCGCGCTGCTGCTGCCGCTGCTCGTCTGGTACGGCAATCCCGCGGTCGCGCTGCTCGCCGGCACCGTGTTGAGCCTCTCGTGGAGAAAGCCGCTGGCGGTGGACGGGCATCGATGGGGACGCATGGCGCTGCAGAGCGCGATCGTTCTGCTCGGCTTCACGCTGAGCATCGGCCGAGTCGCCGAGGTGAGCGGCGACAGCATCGGGCTGGTGGCGGTCTACGTGATCGGCGTACTCGGCGCCGGACTCGCGCTCGCTCGAGTGCTGCGGCTGGAGCGCGAGAGCGGCTGGCTGATGGCCTCCGGCACCGCGATCTGCGGCGGCACGGCCATCGCCACGCTCGCACCCATCGTCGGCGCGCGTGCGGATCAGGTGGGCGTCGCGATCGGCATCGTGTTCCTGCTCAACGCGGCGGCGCTGTTCGGATTCCCCGTACTCGGGCACTGGCTCGGCATGAGCCAGACCCAGTTCGGGATGTGGGCTGCGCTGGCGATCCACGATACGAGTTCGGTGCTGGCAACGGCTGCGATCTACGGCGACCAGGCGCTCGAAGTGGCGACCACCGTGAAGCTCGGCCGAACCCTGTGGCTGATCCCGTTGACGCTGATGGTGAGCCTGGCGCAGCGCGCCTCCGCGGCGCGCGTCCGGGTGCCGCCGTTCATCGTTGCCTTCATCGCGGTGTCGGTGCTGAGCACCTTGCTGCCGCTACCGGAGTGGCTTGGTCACTTGGCGGGCCGTCTCAGCAAAGCGCTACTGGTCACCGCCCTATTCTTCATCGGTACCGAGATCAGTCGGGCCACCCTGACAATGATGCGCGGCCGGGTGCTGGTACACGCCCTGCTGCTATGGGCCGTGGCGGGCTCGGCGACGCTTCTGGCGGTGCTGACGGTGTTCCGGCCGGATTGACACCCCACATCGGAATATGGATAGGAAAAATCGTTCCTTCCCGGTTCCGCGCAGGGTCCACACAATCGCACCCCATGACGATTCGCTCCACCAAGATCGACCTCCTGACCATCGCGGCCGTGGCGTTTTTCGCCACCTATCTCGCGGTCGGTCTCTTCGCCTGATTCACCCGACCGCGCACCGCGGTGCCGGCTACTTCAGCACCAGTTCCCTGATCAGTTCGGTCCCCAGCACTTCACGCAGCGCTTCGCGGTCGATCGCGCCCTTGCTCTGCGCCTCCGGCGTACCCATCACCTTCGCCGCCACCGCCTCGCCTTCGTCAGAGCGGTCGAGCGCCGCCATGTTCGCGTAGACGACCGACAGAATGAGGTCGGGTTCCTGCGGCGAACGTGCCTGCGCCGAATACACCGCATAGCCGGTGATCAATCCGGCCTTCTTGTTGGCTTCCATGACTGCCTTGTAGGTGGTGCTCAGATACTTCATGTAGTCGTCGAACTTGCCCGGCTTCACCTTGATGTACGACAGCTCGGTAACCGCACCCTCGGTGTAACTTTTCGCGTTGTCCGCGCTCGCCGAGCCCACCGCAAGGCAGAACGCCAGACCCATCGCTGCAATGACAAATCGCATGTTCTTTCCTCCCCAAACGCCGGAACAGCCCGGCGGACGGAGTATCTACCTCTTGCACGTCGGCCGGCCAACTAAGTCCTTCTACGGATGGCGGCCGGCGCGGCGATGACCAAGACTGCGGTGATCCCGTATGTCCGTGGTCCCGAGGAGGGCATTCGAAATGCCGCACAAGCAGATCCTGTTCCGATCGGTCGCGCGCGAGAAAATCCTGCGTGGTGTCACACAGCTCGCCGACGCGGTGCGCGTCACGCTCGGGCCGAAATCGAAGTCGGTGTTGATTCAGAAATCGTGGGGGCCGCCGATCGTCTGCAACGACGGCGTCACCATCGCCAAAGAAGTGGATCTAGCAGATCCGGAGGAGAACCTCGGCGCGCAGATGCTGCGTCAGGCGGCGGAGAACACCGGCGAAGCCGTCGGCGACGGCACCAGCACGGCAACCCTGCTCGCCGCGGCCATGTTTGCCGACGGCGTGCGCAACATCGTCGCCGGCGCGTCCGGCATCGACATCAAGCGCGGCCTCGACCGCGGACTGAAGGTGGCGCTGAAGGCGCTCTCCGCGCAGTCCAAGCCGGTTTCCACGCGAAAGGAAAAAGCGCAGGTGGCGACCATCTCCGCCCACAACGATCCGACGGTCGGCGAGCTGATCGCCGAAGGCATGGAGCGCGTCGGCGACGAAGGTGTGATTACGGTCGAGGAGTCGAAAACGACCGAGACGGTGCTCGACGTGGTCGAGGGTATGCAGTTCGACCGTGGCTACCTGTCGCCGTATTTCGTGACCGACTCGGAGAAGATGGAGGCGGCTCTCGAGGATCCATTCGTGCTGTTGTGCGACCGGCGGATCAACATCCTCAAGGATCTGATTCCGCTGCTCGAGCAGGTGGCAAAGTCCGGCCGACCCGTTCTGATCATCGCGGAAGACATCGAAGGTGAAGCACTCGCCACGCTCGTCGTGAACCAGATTCGCAGCGTGCTCCGCAGTGTCGCCGTGAAAGCGCCGGGCTTCGGCGACCGCCGCAAGGCGATGCTGCAGGACATGGCGGCGCTGACCGGCGGCACGGTCGTGTCCGAAGAAATCGGCCTCAAGCTCGAGAGCGTGCAGTTGGCCGAACTCGGACAGGCGCGGCGCGTGGTGGTCGACAAAGACACCACCACGATCATCGGCGGCGGCGGCGATCGCGCGAGCATCGACGGACGCATGCAGCAGATCCGGCGCGAGATCGAAAAGACCACCAGCGACTACGACAAGGAAAAGCTCGAAGAGCGACTCGCGAAGCTCTCCGGCGGCGTGGCCGTCATCCGCGTCGGCGCGCCGACGGAAGCCGAGATGAAGTCGAAGCGCGAGGCGCTCGACGACGCGATCAGCGCCACCAAAGCGGCGGTGGCGGAAGGCATCGTTCCCGGCGGCGGACTCGCGCTGCTTCGCTGCACGCAGTCGCTCGAAGAAGAGGAAGCGCGCACGACCGGCGACGAACGTACCGGTATCCAGATACTGAAGCGGTCGCTCGAAGCACCCACACGCCAGATTGCCGAAAACTCCGCGGTCGATGGCGGCGTGGTCGTGAACGAGATGCGAAAGAGCACCGGCGCCATCGGCTACGACGCCGCGCTCAACCGTTACGTCGACCTATTCGAGGCGGGAATCGTCGATCCAACCAAGGTTGTCCGTATCGCGCTCGAAAACGCGGTGTCGGTGGCGAGCGTGCTGTTGCTCACGGAGGCGACGATGACGGAGCTTCCCGAGAAGCCGAAAGAACGAGTCCCGGAACCGGAACTCTGATCGTAACGTCGCTGATTCACGTCTTCGAAAGGCGCGTCGAGCAGAACGCCTCTGAAAGTTTGTGATCGCGCGCGCTCGCATTGAAACCCGCGATGATCCTCGCGGACGAACCGACCGGCAATCTGGACACCAAGTCGGCGGAAAGCGTATTCGAGTTGATGCGAAACGTATGCCGAACCCACGCCACTACGTTCCTGTTGGTGACCCACAACCTGTCGCTCGCAGCGCGATGCGATCGAACCATCGAACTCGATCGCAGAATCGTGTCCGATCAGGTGCACGCGACGGCTGGCAGGGCACCTTAGGCTACCCTTAGTCCGTCGCCCAACGCCGATGCAACGTTGCAGGAGAACGTTTGAGCAATCGAGCCGCATCTTTTCCGGAACCCGAATCGCGCATGCACCTCATGCGTCGACTGCTGCGGCTGGCCGGGCCTTACTGGAATTCGGCTCGCAAACTCAGGGCGCGCGGCGCAACGCTGCTGCTGCTCGCGCTGACGGCGGCGCAAGTCGGCCTGTCGGTGTGGGGCAACTACTGGAATCGCGCGCTGTTCGACGCGCTCGAGCAACGATCGGTCGCCGGCGTGCTGATCCAGATCGGCGTGTTCGCGCTGATCTTCGTCGTCTCGATCGCCGTCACGGCCGCGCATCTGCTGGTGAAACGTTGGCTGCAACGCGACTGGCGCGCCTGGCTCACCGATCGACTCATCGGTCGCTGGATGGAAGACGGCCGACACTACCGGCTGCTGTTCAGCAAAGGCGAACACGACAACCCCGATCAACGCATCTCCGAAGACATCCGTCTCGCCACCGAAGGCGCCGTCACGCTGGCACACTCGCTGACGTTCGCGTTGCTCAACATCGGTTCGTTCGTCGGCATTCTCTGGTCGGTGTCGGGAACGATCACGATGCCTGGCACCCACATGGAGGTACCCGGTTATCTGGTACCGCTCGCGTTCCTCTACGCCGGGGTCGGCACGGCGCTCGGCTGGATGCTCGGACGTCCGCTGGTGCGCTCCACCAACGCGCTACAAACCGCAGAAGCCAATTTCCGTTTCGGTCTGTCGCGTGCGCGCGAACACTCCGAGGCGATCGCTCTCATGCACGGCGAACCGATCGAGCGCAGCGGCGCCGCCGCGCGCTTCAAGCAGGTGCTGCGCGACTTCGACCGACAGTCGATCGCGTATCTCGGCATCGTCTCGTTCTGGAACGGATACGGCGGGTTGCTGCCGGTTTTTCCGCTGCTGGTCGCAGCACCGCAGTACATCATGGGTGCGATGTCGCTCGGCGTCCTGATGCAGGCCGTGCAGGCGTTTCAGCAGCTGACCTCGGCGTTGTCGTGGCCGGTGAACAGCATCGCCGAAATCGCCCACTGCCGAACGTCGGCCGAGCGCGTACTGTCGCTGTACGAAGACATGGAACGGCTCGACGCGCAGGCACACGCACCGGCCGACCATCGCATCGAGATCGAACGGCGCGCCGACCGGTGCCTGACGATCGACGATCTGTGCATTGCGGAACCCAACGGCGTGATTCTCGTCGAGCATCTGAACGTCGAGATCACGCGCGGCGAACGCGTACTGCTGACCGGCGACCCGACGCTCACGAGCAGCCTGTTCAAAGTGCTGGGCGGGCTGTGGCCGTGGGGCAGCGGCCGCGTGCACCTGCCGGCGGACGGCAGCCTGCTGTTCATGCCGCAACGGCCCTTTCTGCCCGAAGGCACGCTGCGGGAAGTGCTGTGTTATCCGCAACCTCTCGATGCGTTCGACGATGCCGAGCTGCGCCGAGCACTCGAATGTGTCGGCGCGGAGTGGCTCGGGCCGCGCCTCGACGAAGCGGACAACTGGGAACAGAACTTGCCGCAACAGGCGCAGCAGCGAATCGGACTTGCACGCGTTCTGTTGCAACGTCCGGCGTGGATCTTCATGGAAGAAGCGACCGACGCATTCGATCCGAAGAACGAACGGCTGATGCTCGAGATGCTCGAGCGCGAGTTACCCGATACCGCACTGCTCACGATCAGTTTCCATCCGGGACTGGAAGCGCTACATCACCGCAAGATCGAGCTGACCCGGGCGCCGCAAGAGAAGAAGCTGTTCGATCGCGATGGCAGTGCGGCGGCGTCTCACTGAAAACGCGCGGGCAGCCAGCCGCGCTCGACGCACTCCCTGAAGCACCACGCCGGTGTCGTTTCGGTTCGATAACTCCAGAAGAACCACCCGGCGAAGCGTTCGAACGCGAGCAACTGTGCGGCAGCGTACGCTCGTTGGGCCGTATCGCGCTGAAAGGCGTCCATCTGCGCGAATGTGGCATCGACCAACGCGAGACTCCACTCCCCTACCACCGTCGGCAATCCCAGCTCGCCCTGGATGACGTCGGCTTCGCCTTTCCACTCGACGCCCGCCTTGCGCAGATGAGCGTCGATGTCGAGCTCGACGTCCGCCGGTTGGAAGCACTGGTAGCGGTGCACGTCGAACAGCACGTTGTGAAATTCAGGCGGCTGCCCGAATCCGAGATATTCGCGATGCGAACGGAATCCGTCGTGAATGACCACTGCGACGCGTTCCGCCGGACAGTGCGTGCGCACCGCGCCATAGGCGCGTCTGTAGTACGCCTTAAGCAATTCGGTTGGTATGTCCCAACGCGGCTCGTTCAGCAGTTCGATGCCGTGCAGACACGAATCTCGGCCGTAGCGCGCCGCCAGCCGACCGATCACGTCCACGGAGTGATCGACGTATTCGCCGCGCGTGTGCCAGTCGCAAACGCCTTCGATGCCGCCGTTGTCGAAGGCGTTCTGACAGCCCGGCGCCGCATGCAGGTCGAGCACCACGTCCAACCCGAACTCGTTTGCCCAATCGAACGCGCGATCGAGCGTCTCGATGCCGCCTTCGACGAACGGGTGCCGCGCCGCGCCGTAGCGCGGGTGGTACGGATACGGCGGACCGAATATCCAGTGCCCGACCGGAATGCGCACCGCATCGATGCCGATGCCGGCGAGCCACGCGAAGTCGTCCCGTCCGATGAAACTCGACCAGTGTTCGCGCAACCGTGCGGGCGCATCGCGACCCAACTCGGCACACCAGCTCGTTTCGTCGGTTGCCGCGCATCCGTTGAACAGGCTCGGCTTCATCCACTTCTCGAGCACCAGCCAACCGCCGAGGTTGACGCCGCGCAGACGCACGCGCGAATCGGTCATCCCGGGTGGGCGCCTACTCTGCGCGCACCGGAGCGAACGATTTCGTGAATGATCGCTACGAGGTCCGTTGCCTGGTGCCGGTGGCGAAGCAAGCGCAGGCCGAGTTCGCTCGAAAACCGGTGGTACTGCTCGCGATCCACCCGATCCATCAGATTCGCCAGCGTCACCGGCAACTGCGGCGATGTTCGATACCAGGGCTCGCGATCCGACCGAGCGACCGCCTCTTCGATCATCGCGAGCGCGATGGTGATGTCGTTGTCTACCGCCAGTGAACGCCACGGCTCTTCGTCGAGGAATTCCGTCAGATGCATGCGCGTATCCGCATCGAGCGGCACAACGCCGTCGATGTGTACCCCGCCCGCCAGGTCGACGATGATGCAGAAGTCCACCATGTCTTCCTCGGCCAATGCGGCGAGCGCTTCGCTGGCGCCCTCGGTCAGTCCGCCGCTCAGCAGGAAATCGACCTCGGACCGCACTTCCGCCGCGCGCGTTGCGAACTGCTCGGCCAGCGCGCGATCTTCCACCGCGATCGCCTTCGACTCACGCCACTTGAGGATGTCCAGCTCTTCCACGTCAATCTCCGCTCGGTTCCAACGCTACACGCCGATTTTCGCCAGGGTATCGATGATCTCTCGTAGGATCTTTTCGGCGATGCCGTGGTTAACCGCGAATTTCACTTCCACCGCTTCCGCGCGGCGAATCAGACCACCGATGGGGTTTGCGTTCTGGCCCAACGCCTTATGTATGTCGGCGTCGAGTTCGTGGATCAGTGCTCGCGTCTCCGGGTCGACGTCGGAGTTCTCGATCTCGCGCCGGAGTTGCATCAACAGCTTTTTCACCCGATCGCTGCTCATGGACATCTGTGCCTCTTCACTGCCTTCGCCTGCAGCTTACCGGATGTTGCGTCGCTGCAGCGCGCGGCATTCGTCTTCGCGGCCGCGCACGATGCGCTGCCCCGCGAACGGTCCCGACGTGGCGGTGATCACGGTGCACTGATCCTCGCGCCGATCGCGGTGATAGTAGATGACGACCCAATCGTTGGTTTTGCCGAGTTCGTGCGCCCGGTGCGTATTCGAGAACAATGCGGTGAACTGCCAACCGTCGCGCGCGCAGTGATGGACCGGCAGCCATGCGGTTCGCTCGGGATTGAAACGGCGCGGCGCGATCTTCTGCAACGTTCCGCGCGCCGCACCGGCGCGGTACTCGGCGTCGACCGCGAGTAACGCTTCCACCGCCGGTCTGTCCAACGATCCCGCAATGCCGCGCCATGTGTGGCGCCTGCCAAGCATGCCGGCCAGCGCAGCGCGAATGGTCTCCGCCTTTTTGCGACCAATGCCGTCGATCCGATCGAGCCGTCCGTCGTACGCGGCCTGCTCCAGTTCCTCCAGCGTGACTGCGCCCAGCGCGTCGTGCAGCCTATGCGCAAGCTTCGGACCGACCCCCGGAAGCCGTCGCAGCAGCTTCTCGGGTTCGGCTTCGCTTTCGAGCCGATCCAGCAGCGCTACGTGTCCGGACTGCACGAGTTCCGCAATGGTTGCCGCGAGCCCCTCACCGACACCCTCGATCTCCCGCAGGGCCTCTATACCAAGGCAGCGGAATTGCGCCGCCGCCGATCGATCCCACTGGCGCAAATGATTCGCCGCGCGTCTATAGCTGGCAACACGAAATGGATTGGCATCCTGCGCCTCGAGCAGATTCGCGATGCGTTCGAGTTGCGCCGCTATGACGTCGTTGGTGGGGTTCACGTCCGTCACGTGCAGGCTTTGCAATCCCGACACACCGCGGAACCGGACACCTTGCGTTTCGCCAGATACGGGTCTGGATCGCGATCGAAATCGCGAATGTATTGGCCCTGCTTCCCCCGCTTCGACTTGTCCGTGTGCCGTATTCCGCTCATGAGTCGGCCCTGATCCATCTCCGCAGCACCCACCATAACGGACAAGGTCGCGCCTGCCGTTACGTACTTGACCGTATCGCGCCGTCGACGCCGCGCTGCGGCAATCCCCTAATGAATCGGATCGCACATCCAACCGACAATGCGCACCTCTATAACGCGACGCCTGACCATGAGCACGCACATCGATACCGCCGTGAAGAAGGTGCTGGTCGCCGGCGATGCGCAAGACGCGTTGCTGCGCGCGGTGGAGAAAGCCGCCACCATCGAGCGCTACACCGGCGCGTCCGTCACCACGTTGCTGGTGCTCTATGATCCGGTCACCGAGATTCTGATCGAGCGCTACAGCGCGGACGTCGCGCAGCGCATCATCGACGATCTCGTTCGCAACGAACTCAAGGTGCTCGAGACCGCGCTGGCGCCTTATCGCAATCGCATTTCCAACCTGGAAGCCCACGTGGTCTTCGCGCGCGACACCGCGGCTGCGATCGTCACTGCAGCGCGCGATCGTGCAGTCGATCTGATCGTCAAGCCGATCGGCCGTTCCGCCCACCTGGCGGACTTCCTGCACACGCCGCTCGACTGGCAGTTGATGCGTGCGGCGCCGTGCCCCGTTTTATTCACGCGCACAGCACAATGGCTGAAGCCGATCAGCGTGCTCGTGGCACTCGATGTCATGGACAGTACTCACGCCGAAGTGAACGAGCGGTTACTCGAACACGGGAAGCTGGCGGCGTCGATTCTGGGTGGTGAGTTGCACGTCGCCACCGCTTACCCTTCCGTCGCACCTTATGTCGCGCAGTATCAGGTCGCTCAGGATCAATCTTCCATCACGGTGCAGTTGCGCGAACAGCGATTCAACGCCTTAACGCGCCTGTTGGGCAATGTCGACGTGGCAGTGGCCGCGGTCCATGTCGAAGAAGGTCGGCCGCGCGACGTCATTCGCGCACTCGCATCGCAACTGCGGATCGGGCTCGTCGTGATCGGCACGGCAGGTCGAAGCGGACTCGGCAAGCTGTTGATCGGCAATACCGCCGAAGAAGTGGTGAGCGATCTGACCACCGATCTGCTCACCGTCAGGGCGCGTTCGAGCTAACGACCTCAGCCGTCAACTCGCTCCGCCCTTCTTGGCGGCCAGCGTCGCTTTCGAGTCGTTGCGGATCACTTCGAGCCCGGCAGGATCCACCGGAACACCGAACTCGACACGCGCGTGCGCGTGCCCAACGTGGTGCATCGCGAGCGCGCCGGTCAGCGCCTGATGCTGACCCTGCAGGTCCATGCTGAAGTTGACCGCTTGCTTGGCGAGCTTCAGACCGATCGACGGCCGCGTGGCAATCCGTCGGGCCAGATCCAGCGTGAACGATTCCAGCTGATCTCTCGGTACCACGTGGTTGACCATGCCGAGGTCGTGGCATTCCTTCGCCGTGAGAATCTGCCCGGTGAACAGCATCTCCTTCGCTTTGCGCGGGCCGAGTTCCCACGCGTGCAGGAAGTACTCGTGGCCGTTCACGCCGAACGCGACGACCGGATCGGAAAACTCCGCGTCTTCGCTCGCGATGATGATGTCCATCGGCCACGCGATCATGAGACCGCCCGCCATCGCCTTGCCCTGCACCTGCGCGATCGTCGGCTTGGCGATGTTGCGCCATCGCCAGTGCAGGCCGACGAAATACTCTTCCTCGCCCGCATACATGCCGGCCGCGCGCGGTTCGTGATGCCCCGCACCCTGCACGACCGGATTGAAGTCGAGCGTCTTGGACGTGTCCTTCAAATCGTGACCGGACGAGAAGTGCGGCCCGTCTGCTGCCAGGATGATGACCTTCACGTCGGGGTCGCGCGCGGCAACCTGAAATGCATGGTCGATCTCATAGAGCATCTTGCGGTCCTGCGCATTGCGCGTTTCCGGTCGCGCCAGTACGACGCGCGCGACGCGTGGATCGGGAAGCTCGTAACGAATGCGCTCGTAGGTAGTGGATTGTCGATCGGCCATGTTGATCTCCGTTGCTTCTGTTATGTCCTGGCGTGCCGCAGTGTCTCAGATCCCGCCCAGAAGGCGGTGAGCGCATCCGCGGCTTCGGCGGCCCGCTGCTGCATCCACCAGTGATTCGCCCCATCGAGAACGACCGTCTGGGCGCCCAGTCGGTCGGCGGAGTGCAGCGCCATATCGGGCGTGCCGGTGTAATGATCCTCCGTGGCGATGATCACCAGCCCCGGTTTACGTTCCGCTCTGGCAGCGGCATCGCCCAGTTCGCGCAGCGCCGGCTGCACCGCTGACCGGTACAGCGACAGGATGCACGCGGCCATGGTCTCGTCCATCGCCGCAGCGATATGCGATGCCGATTTCCGGCTGGTGATTCCGAGAGCGGTAAAGGCATTGACCTTATCTTCGAAGGAGGCGTTCACCCAACCGGCGACGGCCGCCTCGCCTGCGCCCGCGGTCTGCCACACCTGCGCGTCGTCGTGCCAGCGATAATCGGGATGCAGCAGTCCCGCGCAGTCGGCCGCCCACGATGCGATGAGATCGGGACGGTGCGCCACGATGCCGAACACGTGCCCAGCGCCCCAGTCGTGTCCCACCAGATGAACGTTGCCACCGAGTCGCTCCAACTCGGCCGCCAGCCACGCCCTGTAGCTATCGTGCGTTCCATCCCACGACTGCGGCACCGGCGCGCCGAAACCGGGCGGCGAGAGAAACACGATGTCGTCGACCCCGCGCTGACGCAACGCGTCCGCAAGCGGCCACCACACCGCTTCCGTCTCCGGATTACCGTGCACGAACGCGTGTATCACTTTCGTCTCCTTTCGATTGCGGGTTCATTCGAATCCTCACTCTGTAGGTAGGGCAGAATAAAACTGTTGGGAGTGGCAGGGAAATCGGCCACTTTACCGCTCCGGTTCTTCGCGATGGCCGTGCGGCTAACGGCCCGCGTCGGGCGCGCACGACGCGCCCGCAAGTACCCGTGCTCTGTACTACCGATAACTGAACTTTGCAGATTCCGGCGGTAGACTCGGGCCATCAATGGTGCATTACGCCGGGGATTTGTGGTCCAAAACAGCCTCCAACGACGACGGCGTCATCGCGGGCATGCGGCCCGGCGGATCTCGCAGACTCGGGGTTCGACCATCACCGGACCAAGCGATCGACCTGAACGACGTGCACGAACTGTTGAGACGTTTGCCGGGTGCCAACCGGGAAATTCGGAGCGACGCAACTGAGCGGGTAATGTGAAATGTCTGCGCTCTTGGACACGCTGCATCAGTACTACCTCGACCACCAAGCCGATCTCGCCGAGAAATACGGCGGCAAGTTCATCGTCCTCGTCGACGGAGGAATTTTCGGCGTTTACCCGACCGAGGCGGAAGCCCATCGGGCTGCTACCGGAAAGCTCGACCCCGGCCTGTTCCTCATTCAGCAGGTGCCGGTCATCGACGCGGACTGACGTCTCATGCGTCGTAAACCTCCGGCGCACGCCAGCGACGCAGCACCAGCCAGGCGCCGAGCATGCCGCCCAGGTGCGCGAAGTGCGCGACACCTGCGTCGGTGCCGAGCACGCCATTGGTGAGTTCGATCAAGCCGTACAGGATCACGAAGAGCCACGCCGGCATCGGGATCGGCGGGAAGATCAGCATCAATACGCGACGCGGAAACAGCATGCCGAACGCGAGTAACAAACCAAAGACCCCGCCGGATGCACCAACCGTCGGAAACACTGACGACTCAACAGAGGCGCTGACGATGGTCAACTGCACGAGCGACGCAGACAAAACCGCCGCGCAGTACAAGGTCAGGTAACGGACCGACCCGAGCGTACGTTCGACGTCGTGGCCAAACAGATACAGCGCCCACATGTTCAGTGCAATGTGCAGGAACCCTGCATGTAGAAACGCAGATGTCGCGAGCTGCCACCAGTGGAACGCGACGATCGCGTGCAACTCCGGCATGGCGTGCCGCCCTAACGGCCAGAGCGCAAACCATTCCACCATCGCGTCGCCCCACAGGGCTTGCAGCGCGAAAGCGACGATGTTCGCGATGATCAACGCGCGTGTGACCGGCACCGGATCGTCCGTGTGGCGGCCGTTCGCTCAGTTCGCAAATGTGCTCTGGAGGACGCCTGCATCGGCCACAGCTTTCAGCGTCGAGCCGCGGCTCGTGGCGGTCGAGTGAGCGCATTCCATTCCGCTTCATTCCACGTGTCGAGCAGCATGATTCCGAGCTTCTGGTCGTCGCGATGGATCACGACGCCACGCAATCGGCGCGACGGCGTGTCCGGTGCAGGGGCGCACAACTCGAAGCGGACGTGGCTGCAATATGGTAGTGGCCCCGCGTCCGCTTCCAACAGCGCGCCGTCCTTGCTGATGTTGTGGAGATGCCCGCTTACAACCGAGCAATCACTCCGGAATAGATCGACGGCGCGGTTCGACGCGATGCGTTCTGCGAGACGGTGTTCCATTCGATCTGCTCCCAGGACAACCTCGATCATTGTCCCACCCGGTTCGGATTCCGGTATCTGATCATCTACCTATAGGGCGACGCCGTAGCTCTCGCCTTCTCGATGTTCGATTCGATCCGGGCAAGTACCTAGCCGGGTCCGCGCGTGAATGCGCTTACCATCGGCCCATCCAGCGGACCGGTATGCGCGAATGAAGATCGTGGCGAAGCCTGCAGCAGCGCGGGAGGTTCCGCGGCCATTAGCGATGAGCGCATCGGCACCGAACCCGATGGCCGCCGGCGTGTCGCTCGGCAGGATCTTCGGCATTCGCGTTCGCCTGCATCCGAGCGTGCTGGTGATCGTCGCGCTGATTTTGGTCAGCCTCGCAGAAGGCGCTTTCAAGCACTGGCATCCGGATTGGTCTTGGTGGACGGCGTGGTCGACCGCTCTGGCTGCAACCTTGTTGTTTCTGGCGTCGCTGTTGACGCACGAACTCGCGCATTCCGTGGTCGCGCGCAAACGCGGCATCCCTGTGCCGCAGATCACGCTGTTCATGTTCGGCGGCGTTGCCGAGATCTCCGCCGAACCGGCAGATCCGCGCAGCGAGTTGCTGATCGCGATCGTCGGACCGCTGACGAGCGTGCTGATCGGCATCGCGTTCGCATTCATCGGCGCGTTGCTGGTGCCGGCCGATTTCATCGCGCACGCAACCGCGGATCCGCTGGCCGCGATGGTGCCGCTATCGCCCCTCGCGACGATCTGTGTGTGGCTTGCGCCGGTGAACCTCGTGCTCGCGCTGTTCAACCTGGTGCCGGGTTTTCCGCTCGACGGTGGCCGCGTGCTGCGCGCGGTGTTGTGGTGGTGGTCCGGCGATCAGGTGAAAGCCACCCGCCTCGCCGCGGCTTGCGGACGCGCGTTTTCGTGGCTGCTGATCGGCCTCGGCGTGCTGAACCTGTTCAGCGGCAAAGCGCTCGACGGACTCTGGTTGATCGTGATCGGGATCTTTCTGGGCAACGCGGCGACGACCGGATATCAACAGTTGCTGGTGCGGCGTTCGCTGCATGGCCTCGTGGTCGCCGACCTGATGAGGACGCGATTCGAATCGATCGAACCAACGCTGTCGATCGCGAACTTCATCGACGATCGCCTGTTGCGCAGTGCGCAGACATCGTGGCCGGTGGTCGAGAACGGACGCGCGCTCGGAATCATCGCGCAGCGCGACGTTGCGACGGTAGCCGAAGCGGACCGTCAGCGGCTGGTCGCGCGCGACGTGATGCGGCCACTCGGTTCGGTGGTGGTGCTCTCGCCTCGGCTTGCCGGTCCCGATGCGCTCGAGCGCATCGCAGAAATGAAGGACGAGCCGTTGCCGGTCGTTGAAGGCGAAACGATCGTCGGCCTCCTGCATGCCTCCGATATCTTCCGATGGCTGAGCCTGCATCGCTTGCACGCGCTGCCGTGACAGTGGGGATTGCCCTGTCCCAATCCGAGAGAAACGAGAATGAAATACATACGCTGGTTTGAAGAGCTGTCGAACACCGATGTCGGCACCGTCGGCGGCAAGAATGCATCGCTCGGCGAACTCTTTCACGCGCTCGGCGGCGCGGGCGCGCCAGTGCCCGCGGGTTTTGCGGTGACTGCCGCGGCGTACCGCGACCTCATCACGCGCGGCGGGCTCGCAGCGCGCCTGCACGAACTGCTCGACGGTATTCAACCGCACGAGACCGAAGATCTGATGAACCGCGCGCGGCAGTGTCGCGAGCTGATCCACCAGGCCGAGCTACCCGACGATCTGCGCGCTGAAATCGTCACCGCATACGAACGTCTCGTCGCTGAGCAAGGTACCGATATGTCCGTCGCGGTTCGCAGCTCGGCGACGGCGGAAGACCTGCCGCAAGCGAGCTTCGCGGGTCAGCACGAGAGTTTCCTCAACATCCGCGGCCAACCTGCACTCATCGAGGCCTGTCGCCGCTGCCTCGCCAGCCTGTTCACCGATCGCGCGGTGCAGTACCGGATCAACAACGGCTTCGACCACTTCAGCGTCGCGCTGTCGATCGGCGTGCAACGGATGATCCGCGCCGATCTGGGCTCGAGCGGCGTGGTCTTCACGCTAGACACCGAGACCGGCTTTCGCGACGTCGTGTTCGTCACCGCCGCATGGGGACTCGGCGAGAACATCGTTCAGGGCGCGATCGAACCCGACGAGTTCTATGTGCACAAGCCGACGCTCGCGCGGGGCCATCGCTACGTGTTGCGCCGCAAGCTCGGCGAGAAGAAGGTCAAAATGGTCTACGCGCACGGCAGCGATACGACGCGGAACATCGTGACGTCGCAGGACGAGCGCGAGCGCTATTCGATCGACGATGCAGACGTCGTTCGTTTGGCCGAACTCGCATCGGCCATCGAACTGCATTACTCGAAGCTGGCCGGACGCCCGACGCCGATGGACATCGAATTCGCGAAGGACGGTCGCGACGGTCGCCTGTACATCGTGCAGGCGCGTCCGGAGACGGTTGCTTCACAGCGGCGAGGCTCGACGATGATCGAATACCACCTGACCGGTTCCGGCGAAACGATCGTGCGCGGCCGCGCGGTTGGAACCGCCGTTGCGACCGGACCGGTTCGAATCGTCCGCAGCGCCGCGGACCTCGGAACGTTCGAGCACCACGCCGTGCTGGTCGCCGACACCACGACGCCGGATTGGGGCACCGTGATGCGCGAGGCCGCCGCGCTGGTCACCAATCGCGGCGGCCGAACCTGCCACGCCGCCATCGTCGCGCGCGAGCTCGACATACCCGCGGTCGTCGGCTGTAGCGACGCAACGGAGAAACTCATCGACGGCGAAATCGTCACGGTCGCCTGTTGCGAAGGCGAAGCAGGACGTGTCTACCGCGGTGCCGTCGCATTCGAGCGGAACGAAACGGATCTGACCAACCTGGTTCGGCCACGCACGAAGATGATGGTGAATCTCGGCAATCCGGATCTCGCTTTCCGGACTGCCATGATTCCCAACGACGGCGTAGGACTCGCCCGGCTCGAGTTCATCATCACCGAGTACGTCAAAGCCCATCCGATGGCGCTCGCGCATCCGGAACGGATCCAGGACCCGAATGTACGAGAGACGGTGCTGCGACTGGCGCGCGGGTATTCGACGCCATCGGAGTTCTTCATTTCGCGCCTCAGTGAAGGCGTTGGCACGATTGCGGCGGCGTTCTATCCAAAGCCGGTCATCGTGCGGCTGTCGGATTTCAAGACCAACGAATATGCGCAACTGCTTGGCGGGGCCGACTTCGAACCGGCGGAGCCGAATCCGATGATCGGTTTCCGCGGTGCGTCACGCTACGCGCATCCGGCCTACGAGGACGGCTTCGCGCTCGAATGCGCGGCGTTGAAGCGGGTGCGCGAGTCGATGGGCCTCACGAACGTGAAACTGATGATTCCGTTCTGCCGGCGCGTCGAAGAAGCCAAGCAAGTGCTGGCTTGCCTGGCCAAGCACGGCCTCGAACGGGGACGCGACGGACTCGAGGTGTATGTGATGTGCGAGATTCCGAACAACGTCATCTCGATCGACGCGTTTGCCGAACATTTCGACGGCTTCTCGATCGGCTCGAACGACCTGACTCAACTCACGCTCGGTGTCGACCGCGATTCCGAGACGGTCGCTTTCGATTTCGACGAACGCGATCCCGGCGTCATGAAAATGCTCGAGATGGCGGTGGTCGGCGCGCGGCGCAACGGACGCCATTGCGGCATCTGCGGCCAGGCGCCCTCCGACTTTCCCGAAGTGGCCGAATTCCTGGTACGGCTCGGAATCGATTCGCTGAGCCTCAACCCCGACAGCCTGTTGGCCACGACGATGCGGATCATCGACCTCGAAGCGACGACTTCCGATGCGAGCGCATCGTCCTGATCGCAGCCCGATCACCGCAAGCGCCATCGATTGGAACTGCGCTAGGTGAAACTCCGTATCGTGAGCGTGGACGCAACCACAGATGCTGCGACAGATTGGTGTCCTGCTTCGATTGCTGGCAAGTACGGAGGTCCTGATGAACGCCCGACGCGTGGCGGTGCTGACGAGCGGCGGCGATGCGCCGGGGATGAACGCCGCAGTGCGGTCAGTCGTTCGCTCGGGCATCGCGCGCGGCTTGCAGATGTTCGGATCGCTGCATGGCTACACGGGACTCATCAACGGTGACTTCAGAGCCCTGGGTGCACGCGACGTGGGCGGCATCATCCAGCGTGGAGGCACGATCTTAGGTACCACCCGCTGCGTCGAGTTGATGAGCGAAGCAGGACAGGACAAGGCTCTCGCGCAACTGCGCGAACACGGCATCTCCGCGCTCGTCGTGATCGGCGGCGACGGCTCGCAGAGCGGAGCCGATGCACTGTCGAGGAAAGGCTTCGCCGTCGTCGGCGTAGCATCGACGATCGACAACGACCTATACGGGACCGACGTGTCCATCGGCACCACCACGGCGGCCGATATCGCATTGGAAGCGATCGATCGACTTCGCGTAACGGCCGCGTCACATCAGCGTGCGTTCCTCGTCGAAGTCATGGGTCGCAATTGCGGTCATCTGGCGCTGATGGCCGGCATCGCCGGCGGTGCCGAATCGATCGTCATCCCGGAGGTGGATATAGAGCCCGAGGACGTGGCGCGGGAGTTGCGCGCCGCGCGCGAGCGTGGCAAGAGCCATGCAATCGTGGTGGTATCGGAAGGCGCCAAGCACAACGCCGATGCTCTGGCACACTACTTCAAAGCGAATGCGGAACAGCTCGGTTATGAATTGCGGGTTTCCCGTCTTGGCCACATCCAGCGTGGCGGTACGCCCGGGGTTTTCGACCGGATGTTGGCCACGCGCTTGGGAGCGGCCGCGATAGAACATCTGGCGGAAGGTCGGCATGGCGATCTGTTCGGACTCGTTGATGGCCGGGTGCGCAGCACGCCGCTCGCCGAGGTCGCTCACCGTCCCAGGCGGGCGAGTCCCGAATGGTTCGAATTCGCGAGAGTGCTGGCGGCGTGACAATCGCGAGAGCGCAGAGAAACGCAGGATCGCACCGAGACTCAACTGGAGGATGACAAACCATGATGCTGAAGGAAGTGTGCGTGCTCGATGTCGTGTGCTGTGGAAGAAGCACCAGCATCGTCGAGGCCGCACAACTCATGCGTAAACACCATACCGGTGACCTGATCGTAGTGGACGACCCGGAGGAAACGCGCGTGCCGGCAGGTATCCTCACTGACCGAGACATCGTGGTCGAAGTGATCGGGAATGGTCGCGACCCCTCCAAGACGACGGTGGCGGAGGTGATGAGCCGCTCTCTGGTGATTGCTCACGAAGGAGAGGACACGGCAGTCGCCGTGGAACGGATGCACCATCATGGCGTGCGTCGCATCCCTGTGCTCGATCGTCAGGGCAGCCTGCTCGGCGTGTTCACGCTCGATGATGCATTGAAGTTGCATGCCGCGCGCGGCGCGGAGTTTGTCGAGATCGCGGCAAAGGGGCAAACGCGCGAGCGTCGCACGCGACGCTGACCCGGCGGCAGCAACCCGGACCCGTAACGAGGCCTGGGGCTCGGTCTGCGGCCGGCAGACACCTACGAACTTCCCCCGATCGAGACGGGCACGACGGCGTGGTAGCGTCCGTCTTCGGTCATTGCGTCGGAGAGGGAACGATGGATTTGCCTCTGCAGGTCACCTGGCGCGACATTCCACCTTCGCCGGCCGACGAAGCCGATATCCGCGTCCGCGATAAAGCGGCGAAGCTCGAGCTTTTCGACGACGCCCACCAAGACATGTACGTCGCGATCCGCGACGCTTTCGATGCCGCACGTCGACAGTTCCGGGCGCACGCGCGATTGCAGCGCGGTGTCGAAGGGCAAGGTCGCGAAGGCCCGCCGGCAAAACAGATCAGCGTCCGTTCCAACGGCACTCGCTGACGACAGGAGCGAGGCGCATGAAGAGCCAACGACTCCGCAACGAGATGGTAGAGCGTCAGATCGCGGCGCGCGGCGTGCGCGACGCGCGCGTGCTCGCGGCGATGCGCACGGTGCCGCGCGAGCATTTCATGCCGCCGGATCTCGAGGAATTCGCATACGAGGATTCACCGCAACCGCTGCCGCGCGGCCAGACGATCTCGCAGCCCTACATCGTCGCGTTGATGGCCGAGGCATTGCGCCTGAAGGGCGGCGAGACCGTACTCGAGATCGGCGCCGGATTCGGATACGCCGCGGCCGTGCTCGGCCAGATCGCGAAGCACGTGTACACGGTGGAGACGATCGAGGAACTCGCTCGCGCCGCGCAAACGAATCTTGCCCGACAGGGATATGCAAACGTGCACGTGCGCCACGGCGACGGAACACTCGGCTGGCTCGAGCACGCGCCGTACGACGCAATCGTCGTCGCCGCCGGCGGACCGAGCGTTCCGGAAGCCCTGAAGCAGCAACTGAAGATCGGCGGGCGCCTGGTGATTCCGGTTGGCGTCGATCCACGCGCGCAGGAACTGGTGCGCGTCACGCGCACGTCGCAGGTGACGTTCGATACCGAAGATCTCGCCGATGTGCGCTTCGTGCCGCTGATCGGCGCGCAGGGTTGGGAAGACGGCGCGCCGCTTCCCACAGAACGCCGTGAGCCGGCCGCCGCGAAGCGGCCGGTCGTCGACACGCTGGTCGCGCAGATCCAGGCCGGCTGCGAGCCCTTCGCGGATATCGACACGTTCGCGCCCGACGCGCTGCTGGAGCGGATCGGTGACGCGCGCGTGGTGCTGATCGGCGAAGCCTCGCACGGCACCTCCGAGTTCTACCGGATGCGCGCACGCATCACGCAGGCGCTGATCGAGCAGAAGAACTTCCGCTTCGTCGCAATCGAAGGCGATTGGCCGGATGCGGCACGGATCGACCACTACGTGCGCCACATGCAGTACCCCCCGTCCGAGTGGCGGGCGTTCTCGCGCTTTCCCACCTGGATGTGGCGCAACGTGGAAACGGCTGCGTTCGTCGACTGGCTGCATGCCCGCAATGCCAACGTTCCATTCGAGGGGCGCGCGGCGTTCTACGGTCTCGATCTGTACAGCATGTATACGTCGGTGCAGGCGGTGCTCACGTATCTCGACGACGTCGACCCGCCGGCCGCGGAGCTTGCACGCACGCGCTACGGTTGCCTCACGCCTTGGCAGGGCGATCCCGCAAGCTATGGACAAGCCGCACTCAGCAGCCAATTCCGCAAATGCGAGGACGGTGTGGTGCGGATGCTGGTGGACATCCTGCAGAAGCGCGAGCGTTACACCGCCAACGACGGCGAGCGTTACCTCGACGCAGCGCAGAACGCTCACCTCGTTGCCAGCGCCGAGCGCTACTATCGAACCATGTACTACGGCTCGCGCGCGTCGTGGAATCTGCGCGACAGTCACATGTACGACACGCTGCAGAATCTGCTCGCGTTCCACGGCCCCGACGCAAAAGCCGTGGTGTGGGCGCACAACTCGCACATCGGCAACGCGTTGGCCACCGAGATGTCGGCACGCGGCGAACACAACATCGGTCAATTGTGCCGCGAACACTTCGGCAGGAACGTGTATGCGATCGGCTTCGGCACACACGACGGCACGGTTGCGGCCGCGTCGAACTGGGACGCGCCGATGGAAATCAAAACCGTCCAGCCCTCGCATCCGAACAGCTACGAGCATCTGTGTCATACCTCCGAGATCCCGCGGTTCCTTTTGCCGTTGCGCAGTGCCGACGCAGCTCTCATCGGTGCGCTCGGCAAGCCGCGCCTCGAGCGAGCCATCGGCGTCATCTACCGCCCCGACAGCGAACTGGCGAGCCACTACTTCCAGGCGAACCTGCCGCAGCAGTTCGACGAGTACATCTGGTTCGATCGCACGAAAGCGGTGACGCCGTTCGAGACGCACCTGCTCGCGGGGCTGCCCGATACCTACCCGTTCGGGCTGTAACGGTGTCGGGCCTCACCGACATCGACTACGTGCTGGCGAAGCTGCGCTGGATGGAGGCGTCGCGGATCTGGCCGAACGGGAAGCGCTATCTGTGGACCGACGCGTTCGGCGTGGTGCTGCTGGTATCACTGTATCGTCACCTCGACGAGCCGAAATATCTGACACAGGCGCAGACGCTCGTCAGCGAAGTGGAGCGCGTTCTCGGTCGCCCGCGCGGCATCCGCATCGGCGAGGCGCCGGACCGCGACGGCCAGTATTTCCACTATCTTGCGATGTGGCTTTACGCGCTGGCGGTGCTCGGCCGATACAAGCCCGAATACACGCAACGCGGCATCGCGCTGGTGCGGCAGATCCACGCTGCATTCGTGATTCCGCACCGCGGCGTAGTGTGGAAGATGCGCGAGGATCTGTCGGCACCGTACCCCGGTTATGGCTTCGGCGCGCTCGACGCGTTCGACGGCTACGTATCGTATCGGCTGCTGGATGAGAGCGCGCTCGCGCGCGAGATCGACGACATGCGTGTGCTGATCGAGGCGACGTACGGCCGTTTGAACGTCACGCAGGACCTCGGCATCGGCATGCTGCTGTGGCTGTCGCATTTCTTTCCGGACGAACGCTGGGCCGAGGTGCAGCGCTCACGCTGCCTCGCGACGCTCGACGGCATGTGGTGTAACGGGCAGTACTTCTGCCGCGAGCCCGGCGCGGTGCGCACGAAATTCGCGTTCACCAACTACGGCGTAAGCATCGGGCTGCAGGCGGTCGGCACGCACGAAGATCGGGTGTGTGCGCTGAACCAGTTCTTCGACAGTTACCGATCCGGGGATGAATACGATCGCGAGGCCATCACGCATGTCATGGCGTGCAGCTCGCATTTTCCCGGATTGCTGCTGGCGGACGACTTCGGCGCCGCCAGGGTCCCCGATCGCCCCCTGGTCGAGTAGTTGGCTGCAACTCGCGAACGTCGTGGCGACACGCCACGCTCACTGTCGTAACGAGCGCTGATCAACCCTGCCCGAGGCTGGTCAGCGGCGCCACGACGTGCGCGAGGTCGGGTTCGCCGAGCCGTGCGAGGATGACTTCGCGCACGCGATCGCGCAGTTGCACCGTCGCATGCCAGTCCGATCCCTCAGATGCAACGGGCGCCGCAAACTCCACCGAAACTGTGCCGCGGTGCGCGAACCAGATATCGGAACGCAGGATCGAACGCGTTCCTCGCACCACGACCGGTACGGTCGGCACACCCACTTCGGCCGCAGCCGCAAACGCGCCTATGTGGAACGGCAGCAGTCCCGGCATTCGGGTCAGCGTGCCCTCCGGGAAAAACAGCACCGACTCGCCGGTCTTCAGCAACCGCGTAATGCGTTGTGCATCCTGCACCCCTTTCTCTGCGTCGAAGCGCTCGACGAAGCTTGCGCCGATGCGCTCGAGGAAAACGCGTGGAAGGACCTGCTGCGCCAGTTCGCCTTTGACGACGAACGAAAGCGTCGTCGGCAGGGCCGCCACCAATGCAACACCGTCGAGATAGCTCGCATGGTTGCTGACGAACACGCAGGGGCGCATCGGCACGTGCTCGAGACCGCGCACCGTGAACGGAATGGCGGTCAGTCGGAACAGCAGCCGTGCGGCGCCGCGCGTCGCGCGCCAGCGCAGCTGCTTCGATGGAATCAGCACCACCGCCGACCACGCCACCACCGCGAGTACGCCGAACACGCATCTCGCCCATAGTGCGTACAGTTGGTCTGAGAGCCCATGTCGAATGCGCCGTCCGCGGACGCCGCTCCACCACAGTCGCGCCACCTGCCATGGCACGGCCTTCGCCGCGCGCCCCAGCTCTCCGCGCTCGTACAGTTCGCGGCATGCGGCGCGGCGGATCTTGCCGCTCGACGTTTTCAGAACCGACTCGGGACGCACCAGCGCAACGTCGTCGGGCGCGAATCCGAGCACGCCCGACACCGCGCGGTCGATCTGTTCGCGCAATGCCGCCAGCGCGTCCAATGCCTCGATGGTCTCGGCGACGACGACGAGCTTCTCCGTGCGCGCAAGCGCATCGGAGGAGCCGAACGCTGCGACACACCCCTTCCGGATGCCGGGCAGATTGCCCACCGCCTCTTCCACTTCGTACGGATAGATGTTGCGACCAGCGCGCTTGATCAGATCCTTCACTCGACTCGTGATGAAGAGATCGCCATCGACCACATAGCCGAGGTCGCCGGTGTCGAGCCAGTTGCCGTGAAACAGCCGTTCGCTCGCTTCCGGATTGTGCATATAGCCGCGGGTAGCGGACGGGCCGCGGAATTCGATGCGTCCTTCGCGGCGATCGG
Source organism: uncultured Gammaproteobacteria bacterium (assembly GCA_963780795.1). Classification (GTDB taxonomy): domain Bacteria; phylum Pseudomonadota; class Gammaproteobacteria; order Pseudomonadales; family Azotimanducaceae; genus DATJGR01. The sequence goes on from CAWADH010000003.1 coordinate 328,651, forward strand.
GCAGTTCGCGACCGGCGTCGTCGGCGACGCGCAGCTGATAACCGGGCAGCGCCTGACCGCTGGAGACGAATTCCAGCGCGGAAGCATCATCGTGCCGCGCCGGCAGCGCTTCGCCGTGACGCTGGTACGCGTCGCGCTCGACGCGTTCGAACAGCGGTCCGCGTTCGAGCGGCGGTACCGTGAGACACACGCCGGCTTCGGCAAGACCGTACGCGGGCGCCATGGCTTCAGATCGAAAGCCATATTTCGCGAAACGCTCGGTGAACCGTCTAACGGTGTTCGGACTGACCGGCTCGGCGCCGTTGAACGCAAGCCGCCAGTTGCTCAGATCGATTCCGCTGATCTGTTCATCGCGCACGCGCGACACACACACCTCGTAGGCGAAATTCGGCGCACCGGAGATCGTGGCGCGATGCGCGTGCAATCGCGTCAACCAGCGTGATGGGCGCCCCAGAAAAGCCGTTGGCGGCATCAGGACGAGTTGCATCGCGAAGTAGAGACTGCCTAGCCACGCACCGATCAGGCCCATGTCGTGATACAGCGGCAGCCAGCTCAGGAACACGTCGTCCGGCGTTGCTGCGATTGCCGTCCCCATCGCACGAATGTTGGCGAGCAGCTGCGCGTGCGTGAGGATGACGCCTTTCGGTTGCCCGGTGCTGCCGGACGTGTACTGCAGCATCGCAATATCGTCCGCGCCGGTCGGCATCGCGATGAACGGCGCGCCGTCTCCTGCCATCAGCTCGTCCGGTGTCACGGACTCCTGCAGTGAGAGCGCCTGGTTGCGCAGCAAACGCACCACTGGGTGTGCCTCTGCAGGCGCTATCAACACCTTCGCCTGGGCGCTATCGAGAATCTGGCCGTGGCGTTTCAGGTGATCCTCGAGTTGCGACGGCCGCTCCGGCGGATAGATCGGCAGCGCGATGCCGCCCGCCAGCAGCACGCCGAGGAACGTCTCGAGGTATGCCGCACACGTCGGCAGCATGATTGCCACCACTTGGCCCGGTTCCAGGCCTGCACGTCGCAGCCCTGCGGCCACGCGCCGTACGTTCACGAACAATTCGCCGTAGCAAATCGGCCGCGGTGTGTCACTCGAGCCCTCGTACAGATTGACGTGAATGCGCTCGGGGTTCGCCGTCGCGTGCCAAATCAGCACGTCTACTAGCGTCCGCGCAGTGTGCGGCACTTCGACCGACACCGGCGCCAATGCGCGCGTTTGTGCCGGCGCATCAAGCGCGCTGCGGCGCGTGATCGGCAGTGCGCGCAGTCCCTTGAGCAGGTCGCGTGGCCGCTCCGCGGTGCCTAACAACGCATCGGGAAGCTCGATTCTCGTCGCTTCTGAGATCCGCAGCAGCAGCTCGCTGCGCGCGAGGCTGTCGAGGCCGAGATCGCGGTCGAGACTCGAGTCGAGCGTTATCGGTGTTTGACTGCGATGCGGGTGCAGTTCTTGGACCACTGCGCGCACGATGCCGAGCACCTGCGCTTCGAGTGCTCCCTCGTCGTCCGCTTCGGGCATGGCTAACTCCGCTCGTTCAGGTGGGGAGCTTCGGTCATTTGGCGACACCGTAGCGGACCGTTTGCCATTGTTCGCCCAACCGCCCGACAACGGCACTGGTGGAAGTTCGTATAGGAATCGTGTTGCCGCCGATCTGACGCGCTTGACCGCGCCGTTTCACCGGGTCGAGGGGCTGGGTCGGGCCGATCCGCCCGCGGTCGAGTGCGCCTGTTGTACGGCCAGATTCAACACGCCGGTCAACGGTGTGCTCGTGGGGTCCTTCGGCGGCGCTCGCAACGGGGCGCGGCGCAATGTGGCCGCGACGCGGCCGGGGGTCCCCAGATCGCTCCACCCACACGGCTCGACCTTCACAACGCGGAGCATCGGCTCGGCGCCTTGCATCACGTACTCGGAGAAATCGAGCGTCTCCAGCTGTTCGTACAGCGCTTGCAACGCAACGTCTTCGTTGCAGGTCGCATCGTGCTCCATTGCGACGGACATATCGGCGACGATCTGCGGAATGCGCATCCGGAACAGACGCAGCAGCGTCTGCGCATGCGCCGCAATGATGAAGGCGTTCCAAAGCGCGCCTGCCGCGACGAGCGATCGGGCGAGTGCAGCCGATGGCTTTTCCACGAACCGCTCCACCTGTGCGATGTCCTGCGCCTGTGCACCAGGCACGATGTAGCCGAGGTCAGGGTCAAAGTCCTCGGGCGTGATTCCCAGAATGATCAGCGCATCGCGCCGTGTCTCGAGTTCGGCCAGGGCTGTTCGCAACGCGCGGGTCAACACCGCTTCGTCGCATACGTGATGATCGGACGGCAGCAACACCACGCGTGCGTCCGGATCTCGCTTCGTGATGCGCAACAATGGCAACAGGATGCCGATCGCAGTGCCGCAGTTGCGCGGCTGGACGACGACGTTGGGGGGTGGCAACAGTGTGAGGATCTCTTCCCACCAGCGGCGGTGCTCTCGCGCGACGATCATGCAGATGTGCTCGCGCGGCACGATCGACTCCGCGCGTCGAAGCGCGTCGTGCAGCAGCGACGGTCCACCCTGCAGCGAGCAGAACTGCTTGGGCACGGCCACGCCGACCTCCAGTGTCGTCAGGCTGCGCAGCCGGCTACCGCTACCCGCCGCGAGCACGATCGCCCAGGTGTGTTCCGTGTCCGTCATTGCAAGTCGCGCCATCCCTTCTTCGTTCATCGCAATGTCTTCGTTTTCGCTGGTGCGTCCACGGGCGACCGCGATGCCGCAATGCGACGTACGTGTCTGCTCGACCCTTTTGTATCCTGATCCGAATGGCATCGATCTGCTAGGCTCGCAAGTCAGCGATTTCCGGACGTCTACAGCGCGGGTGTGCGTTCGGCCTCGATCCCTTCCGCCCGTTGCCCTTTTGGTAGGTGTCAGGTGGACGACTCACCAAAGCGCACGTCTTCGATCAATACGTGCGACGGGCGCCGCAATGGCGCGTGACGTCCGTGCCGGCGGCTGGATCTTTGGTCTATTGCTGTTCGCAGGGCTGTGCTTCGTGGTCGTGCGCTTCACCGAGGTCGAGCAGTGGGTCGCGCTCGCGCGCCATGCTCGACCCGGCTGGCTATTCGTTGCGCTCGTCATGCAGGCCGCTACGTATCTTTGCGTGGCCGTCGTCATTCTCCGAGCTGTTGGCCGGCTTCTCCGAAGTATCCATGGGTCTCCTCGGACAGCCACGGTTGTTGCTTCTGAGTACGACGCTGCAGGCCGCGATATTTGTGCTCGACGCCGGCACTTTGTGGGCCGCACTGCATGCAGTTGGCCTCGACGGCAGCTTCTGGGTTGCTTTCCCGAGCCTGGTGCTGGCATCGATTGTGACGACGCTCGGACCTGTGCCCCTCGGCCTCGGCACGTTCGAAGCGACCGCGGTCGGCACCCTTGCCGCGCTCGGCACGCCGCTGCAGGCAGCACTCGCCGCAACGCTGCTGTTTCGCGGCTTCACGGTGTGGCTACCGATGCCGCCCGGACTGTGCCTCACACGTCGCGCGCTGCGTCGATAGTGCTCGAGGGGATTCGCGATGCGTTCGAGTCACGCCGGCGCGATTGGGTCGTCGGATTCAGGGTCGTTGCCGCGCGGCGAGGTATCCAACGCATTCGTCGAGGCTCGCCACCCGTGCGTAATCGGACTCGGGCACTTCGACACCCACTACATCTTTCAGCGCCACCAGGAAATTCAGAAAGTCCATCGAGTCGATGTCGAGCTGATCGCGCAGATTGGCGGTGGGGTCCAGCGGCTCGCCTTCTGCTTCGGGTGCGATCGAAAACAACGCCCGTAACACCGCTTCTTTGAGTTCCGCTTCGGTCACAGCGCCTCCGGCTTCGACAGATATCTGGCCACCGCGGCCAACATGCGCGCACCTTCATGACCATCGCTGGCCCGGTGATCGGCGGCGAGCGTCGCCGTCACGACGCGGCGCACGTGCAACCCGCCGTCGACCACCCAGGGTCGTGTCGTAATCGCACCGAAGCCGACGATCGCGACCTGCGGCGGGTGAATGATCGGATAGATCGCTTCGACGCCGATGTCGCCGAGACTGGAGACCGTGATCGTTGCGGACGTGAGCTCTGAACTCTTCAGCCGGCCCCGACGAGCGCGCTCCGTCGCGTCCTTCAATGCGGCCATTAGCGCATCCACGTCGAGCGATGCCGCGTCGAGTAGCGCAGGCGCCGCTAGCCCTCCACTACGCAGCGAAATCACTACCCCAAGATTGACGGCATCGGCGGCGACGAAAGCATCGTCGCGCCAGTATCCGTTCAGTGACGCAGCCTCGGCTGCCGCTCGCGCGACCGCCTTCAACAGCACCACGCCGTACACCAGTCGCTGCTCGATCGGCCGTTGCGCGTTGCGCCGCTCGAGCCACGTCAGCGCCGGTTCGAGATCGATCGTATGGGCCAGGTAGTAGTGCGGAATCTCCCGTTTCGATCGGCTCATCGCGGACGCAATCGCGCGCCGCATCGCACTCGGATCGAATGTCGTCGGCCGCTCGATGCGTGGTCGCGGCGTGGACGCAGGTGGCGCCGCCGGCGCCTTCACCGCAGTCGCAACCCAGCGTTCGACATCTGCCACGGTCACCACTCCGCCGTCGCCGCTTCCGACAACGAGATCGAGATCGATGCCGCGTTCCCGCGCATGCTGGCGCGCGGCTGGCGAGATCTTTCGCCGCGCGGCGACAGGCGGCGGCGCTTCGACTTTTCGCGGTGGCGCGGCAGCCTTCGGTGGCGCAGCGGTTGGCGGTGCCGGCGGCGGCCGAACCCCGGCCTGCGGCGACGTGGAGGGTCGAACCGGCGCGGCTCCGGCGTGCTCACCAACTCTATCGAGGCGCGCCAACGGCGTCCCGACCGGGACCTCCGTGTCGAGCGCAACCAGCAGTTCGGCGACGATCGCGTCCTCGAAGATTTCGATCTCGATCGCGCCCTTGTCGGTCTCCACCACAGCGACGATGTCGCCGCGCTGCACGCGATCTCCCGGCTTCACCAGCCACTCGATCAGCGTGCCCGATTCCATGTCGGCGCCGAGCGACGGCATACGGAACTCAGACATTGCGCCGCACCAGCTGCCGGGCGTACGCGACGATGTTCTCCACCTGCGGAATCGCCGCGCGTTCGAGATGCGCTGCATAAGGAACGGGCACTTCGGCGCTGCACAGGCGCGCGACCGGCGCGTCCAGTTCGTAGAATGCCTGCTCCATGATCCGTGCGCTGATCTCGGCTGCGAGGCTGCCGCTGCGCCAGCCTTCGTCGACGATCAGCGCGCGCCGCGTGCGCGCCACCGAGGCCATGATGGTTGCGTCATCGAGCGGACGCAGCGTACGCAGGTCGATCACCTCCGCCTCGACACCCTCGTTGGCAAGCAGATCGGCCGCTTCGAGCGCTTTGAAAAGGCTGCCGCCGTAAGTGATGATCGATAGATGTGTTCCCAGCCGGCGCACGACCGCGCGATCGAGATCGGTCGGCCCCGCGTTCTCTGGCAGGTCACCCTTCATGTTGTAAAGCAGCGCGTGTTCGAAGATCAGCACCGGGTCAGGCTTCTCGAGCGCGGTCGGCAGCATGCCGAACGCATCTTCAATCGTGGCAGGTGCGACGACACGCAACCCTGGTACGTGCGCGTACCAGCCTTCAAGACTGTGCGAATGTTGCGCGGCCAGCTGGCGGCCGCCGCCGGTCGCCATGCGGATCACCACGGGCACGTTGAATGCGCCGCCGGACATGTGACACAGCGTCGCTGCATTGTTCACGATCTGATCGAGCGCGAGCAGACTGAAGTTCACCGTCATGATCTCGACGATCGGCCGCATGCCCCCGAGGGCTGCGCCGATACCAGCACCGACGAAAGCGGATTCCGACAGCGGTGTATCGCGGATGCGCTCTTCGCCGAACTCGGCGAGCAGTCCTTTGCTTACGGCAAAGCTGCCGCCATAGCGGCCGACATCTTCGCCCATCAGAAATACGCGCGGGTCACGCTGCATCGCGCCGCGGATCGCCTCGCGCGTGGCTTCGCGATACGTGATGATCGTCATACGCCGTCTCCGATGGGCGCGATCACCGCAAGCTGCGCGTTCTGCGCTTCGTCGCGATAGACGAAGCGCGTGATTTCTTCGACCGGCTCGAGCGTACCGCTCCGCGCGAACGCGACCGCTTCTTCGATTTCCGCATCGACTTCCGCTTCGATCGCGGCGAGATCGTCACCACCGCCGAGCCCCGCGGCTTCGAGACGCTCCACCAACGTTTTCACCGGGCCGCGTTCCTTCCAGCGCTCGACCTCCGCCTTGTCGCGGTAGAGTTCGGCGTCGAACATCGAATGCGCGCGGAAGCGATACGTGCGGAATTCGAGGAATACCGGACCCGATTCGCGATGGATGCGCGCGACCGCGCGTCGCGCCGCCTCTTCCGTCTCGATCACGTCCATGCCGTCGATCGCTTCGGAAGGCATACCGTAGCTCGCGGCCTTCGCATGGATGTCGGTCTCCGACTCGGATCGGACGAGTGCGGTGCCCATCGCATACAGGTTGTTTTCACAGACGAACAGCACTGGCAGTTTCCACAGCGCCGCGAGGTTCATCGACTCGTGAAACTCGCCTTCGGCCACGGCGCCTTCGCCGAAGATGCAGCATGTGACGCGATCGCGCCCCGCCATCTTGTCCGCGAGCGCCAGACCCACCGCGAGCGGCAATCCGCCGCCGACGATCGCGTTGCCGCCGTAGAAGCGCGTCGCCTGATCGAACAGATGCATCGAACCGCCGCGGCCGTGGCTGACGCCTTCCTGCCGGCCGAGCATCTCGGCCATCACCGGACCCATGGCGATGCCGCGCGCGAGCGCGTGACCATGCTCGCGATACGTCGCGACCACCGCATCGTCGCCCGACAACGCGTTCATCACCCCCACCGCGATTGCTTCTTCGCCTATATATAGATGCATGAAGCCGCGGATCTCTGCTGCGCTGTACAACTCGACGCACTTCTCCTCGAAGTGGTTGATGCGCACCATCGCGCGCAGCAGATCGAGCGCGTGCGCGCGCGAAACGAGCGGCCTCACGCCGATGTCTCCAACGTCGAGGTGTCGCCTTCGGGCAGCCCGAGTTCGCGCGCCTTCAGCAACCGTCGCATGATCTTGCCGCTCTTCGTCTTCGGCAGACTGTCCTTGAACTCGATCTCTTTCGGCGCCACCGCGGGGCCGAGCCGTTTGCGCGCATGGGCGAGCAGCGATTTGCGGGTTGCTTCGTCGCCGGTGAAGCCTTTCTTCAACGCGACGAAGGCTTTTACGATTTCACCGGCCATCGGATCGGGCTTGCCGATCACCGCGGCTTCGAGCACCGCGGCGTGCTCCATCAGCGCGCTTTCGACCTCGAACGGACCGATCAGATGGCCCGACGACTTGATCAGATCGTCGGCGCGGCCGACGAACCAGTAGTAGCCGTCGTCGTCGCGACGTGCGAGATCGCCAGTCAGATACCAGCCATCGACGAAACACTTCCGGTAACGCGCTTCCTCGTTGAGATACGTACGGAACATCGAAGGCCAGTTCGCACGCAGTGCGAGTTCCCCTTCGCGGCCCGCCGCGTCGATGAGCCGGATACCGGCTCCGGTTCGCTCCACGATTGCGGCCTCGATTCCCGGCAACGGTTTGCCCATCGATCCGGGCTTCACGTCCATCGAGCGGAAGTTCGCGATCATGATTCCGCCGGTTTCGGTCTGCCACCAGTTGTCGTGAATCGCGAGCCCGAGAGCGCGCTCACCCCACCACACCGCTTCCGGATTCAGCGGCTCGCCGACGCTGGCCACGAAGCGGACGCGTGACAGGTCGTAGCGTTTCGGCAGTTCGTCGCCCTGCTTCATCAGCATGCGAATGGCGGTCGGCGCCGTATACCAGACGTCGACCTTCTGCTGCTCGAGCGTGCGATACCAGCGTTCGGCGTCGAACTCTTCCTGGTCGACCAGCAGCGTCGCGCCGATCGTCAGCGGCGCGATGATGCCGTACGACGTGCCGGTCACCCAACCCGGATCCGCGGTGCACCAGAAAACGTCGCCTTCACGCAGATCGAGTGCGAACCGCCCGGTGCTATGGTGCATCAAGACCGCCGCGTGCACGTGCACCGCGCCCTTCGGTTTACCAGTGGTGCCGCTCGTGAAATGCAGCAGCGCCGGATCTTCCGGATTGGTCGGCGGAATCTCGAAACGCTCGTCCGCGGCGGCCAGCAGCGCGCGCAGGTCGCGGCAACCGTCGGGCAGCCCCTCTGCGCTGTCGTCAGCGACTATGAGCACGTGCGCAAGGCCCGGAAGACGGCCGCGAATCTCGGCCACTTTGCGTCGATACAGTCGCGCCGTGGTCACCAGTACCCGCGCGTCGCCGATCGACATCCGCGAGTGAACCGGTTCCGGCCCGAACGCGGAGAACATCGGACAGAAGACGTTGCGGTGTTTCAGCGTGCCGAGCGCCGCGATGTACAGCTCCGGAATCCGGTCCGACAGGACGAAGACGCGCTCGCCCGCCGCTACGCCGAGCTTCTCGAGTACGTTCGCAAACGCACTCGACTGCGCGGCGAGGTCGCGGTAAGTGAAGTCGTGGGCGTCGCCGGACTTTGCAATCCAGCGCAATGCCACGTGTCCGCCGCGACCGTGCAACACGTGCCGGTCGACGGCTTCATGGGCGATGTTGAGGCCGCGTCCATCCGGCAGCCCATCCAGCATCGCGCGCTCCGCGGACCAACTGAACGCGGCACAGGTCGCGGCATAGTCAGCCAGTAGCGGCGGCGCCGTTCCTTCGCGCATGCCCTTTCGGATGATCGCGTCCGTCACGCGATCAACCCCGCGATCGCTTGCGGGTCAGCGCGTCCATGTTGCCCGTAGCATGACATCGTCTGGCGTGTACTGCAGGTCCACTTCGCCCTGATAAGCGTGGCGCAACGCTTCGGCGATGCCGCGCGCGAGGTGTGCGTCCGTGAAGGTGAGCAGCCATTCGTCGCTGCGTTTCTCGAAGTCCATCGTGCGCTTCAACGGGTGCTCGTCGCGCTCGTGCTTTTCGAAGTTGTGGATCAGGTTGGCGATTTCCTCCGCATGCGCGCGCAGGAAGTCGCCGCCTCGCAGCGTCAGGTACGCTGCAGGTACTTTGTCGCGGACCCTTTGGCATGCTGGACAGACATGCTCGACCGCCTTCGTAGGCGCTTCGCGCCAGGTCCAACGCCCACGCACGTGCACCGCCTTGCAGTCCGGACACACGGCGGAGCCCGACACCTTGCGTTTGGCCAGATAAGGGTCGGGGTCGCGATCGAAGTCTCGTATGTATCGCCCCTGCTTTGCGCGCGCCGACTTATCCGTGTTCCGCTCCCTGCTCATCTCTCTGTCCTCTCAATTGCAATGAATCGACGATGGCCAGGAAAGTTGCGCTGCCGTTAACCGCCTCGCGCTGATCGTGTCATCGATGGTCGGTCACTGCGACAATTCCTTTGTGAAAGGGATCGTTTGCAACCGCCGATGTCTCTCATCCGCATGCCACCTGAACGTGAATGCCCGCACGACGGTCAGTTTTGCGTCGAAGCTCGTTTCGATCGGGTTAGTGCGTTCCACTCCGTGTCGCTCCAAGCATCGAGCAGCATGATTCCGAGCTTTTGGTCATCCTGGTGGAGTCGTCACTCCGCCGACAGTCTCTTCGAGGGAGCGTCCGGACAGTATTCTCGGATTCGACTGTAGATCCCGCACCGCAGCTTCGACTCCACCAAAGAAGAGACGGGTTTCGTCTCCCGCCCGCATTCAGCTTGTGCAAAGTCGATTGCGCATCACGACTCAGGCCACTTTGACTTTGTGTTCCGTCCTTGCTTCTACGCGGCGCTTGCCGTCATACAGAAACTCCGAACCGTCCAGATCAGTTGCCGGAATCTCCACTCGCTCCGCCCAGTAATCCTGGTTGTGCCGCCATTCGGCCTTGTCACCGCGTCGCGGCAGCTGATCGAGACCGCGCATGAGGTAGCCCGGATTGAAGTTGTCTGCCTCGATCCACGGCAGCAGCGGCATGCCCTTATCCTCGTCGCGCAGCGCCACTTCGACCCGTTTGGCACCACTCTTATCCATGTGATTCAGCAGGTTACAGACGAAATCTCCGAGCATGTCTACGCGCAGCGTCCAGCTGGCGCGGAAGTAGCCGAACACCCACAGCAGGTTCGGCACCCCAGTGAACATCATGCCGCGATAGGTGACCGTGTCGTGCCAGTTCACGCGCTTGCCGTCGACCGTGAACGGAATGTCTCCCATCACGGAGAGACGGAAGCCCGTGGCGGCCACGATGATGTCGGCTTCGATCTCTTCGCCTGACGCCGTGCGCACGCCTTTCTCGGTGAACGTTTGCAGCGTGTCGGTGACGACGCTGAGCTTGCCGGCCGCCGCCGCCCTGAACACGTCGCCTTCCGGACAGAACGCTAGGCGCTGCTGCCACACGCGATACTTGGGCGTGAAGTGCGGCTCGAACTGGAAGTCCTGCCCCGCGTAATGGCGGATCAGCGCCTTCAATTCCTCGAACACCGCATCGGGTTCGGCCTTGCAGCGCCGCGTCATCATGTCCTGGTCGTACATGATCTGCGCGCGCACCACGCGATGAATGGTCGGCTCATCGATGCCGATCTGCCGCAGGCGGTCGGCAAGTTCGTTCTTGTTTTCGCTGCAGAAGAAGTACGTCGGCGAGCGCTGCAGCATCGTGACGTGCGCGGCTTTCTCGGCGAACGCCGGAATCACGGTTGCGGCCGTCGCGCCGGAACCGATCACCAGCACGCGCTTGCCCGCGTAGTCGATCTTCCGGTCCCAAAGCTGCGCGTGAATCAGCTTGCCTTTGAACCTGTCCATGCCGGGCCAATCGGGAATGTATGGCTTTTCGTGGTCGTAGTAGCCCTGACACATCCACAGGAAGTTGCACGTGAACATCACGGTGGACCTGTCGGAGAGCCGCATGGCTTCGACGGTCCAGAGACTGTCCTTGCTCGACCAGCTGCAGCTGGTGATGCGGTGGCCGTAGCGGATGTGCGGCGCGATGCCGTTCTCTTCGATCACTTCGCCCATGTACTTGAGGATTTCTTCGGCGCTGGCGATCGGCGTGCCGACCCACGGCTTGAAGCGATAGCCGAAGGTGTAGAGGTCGGAGTCGGAGCGGACGCCCGGATATTTGTGGGTTTCCCACGTGCCGCCGAAGGTGTCCTTCGTTTCGAGGATGACATAGCTCTTGTTCGGGCACTGTTGCTGCAGGTGATAGGCCGAGCCGATGCCGGAGATTCCGGCGCCGACGATCACCACGTCCACGTGGTTCGCACTGCCTGTTCTGGGTTGCTTCGTAACTGACACGTCGATTTCTCCTCACCACTCTTGGAACCTGGACTCAATCTGGCCAGTGACCGGGCGCAGCGACAATCAGGAGTTCCCGCAAGTTCCGGCGCGGTTCATTCGCCGCGGCGTCGTCGGCGTAGGCAGCGTCCCACGACGACTGCCGCAGAGCAGGCGTGCCATTCAGCGCTTCGTCCCACGCTCGCCAGGTCTATCGCCCTTCAACCTGCTCGTTCTGTTGCGACGCAGAGCTCACCGCGACGCAGACCTGAACGACGCAAGGACGAGTCAAATATGGGCAGCAAGAAAAAACCTTCACGAACGACCCAAGCGCGCGGCGCCAAAGCGCAGACGCCGGCGCGTCCAACTGAAACGGTTGCGGCCGGCGGCGAACTTCATCAGGTCGTCAGCGACGGCCACGCGACCCTGACGACCAATCAAGGCACGCCGGTCTCGGACAACCAGAACTCGCTGAAAGCAAATACGCGCGGACCTGCGTTGCTCGAAGACTTCATTCTCCGCGAGAAGATCACGCACTTCGATCACGAACGCATCCCTGAACGCATCGTCCACGCGCGCGGAACCGCCGTACACGGATTCTTCGAGCTCACCGACTCTCTGTCCGAGTTCACAACGGCGAAGGTATTGACCGAGGTGGGCGAACGCACGCCGGTGTTCGCACGCTTCTCCACCGTCGCGGGCGGTGCAGGATCGGTGGACACGCCGCGCGACGTGCGCGGCTTCGCCGTCAAGTTGTATACGAAGGAAGGCAACTGGGACCTGGTCGGCAACAACATCCCGGTGTTCTTCATCCAGGACGCGATCAAATTCCCCGATCTCATCCATGCCGTGAAGATGGAACCCGATCGCGGATTCCCGCAATCGGCAACCGCGCACGATACGTTCTGGGACTACATCTCGTTGACGCCGGAGTCCATGCACATGGTGATGTGGATCATGTCCGATCGCACCTTGCCGCGGTCGTTGCGGATGATCGAGGGGTTCGGCATTCACAGCTTTCGACTGGTGAACGACGAAGGTAACTCGACCTTCGTCAAGTTTCACTGGCGGCCCAAGCTGGGCATTCAGTCCACCGTGTGGGACGAAGCGGTGAAGCTCGCTGGCGCCGATCCCGACTATCACCGGCGCGACATGTTCGAAGCCATCGAAGCGGGCAACTTTCCCGAGTGGGAACTCTCGGTGCAACTCTTCTCGGAAGAGGATGCAGCAGGGTTTGCGTTCGATCATCTCGACGCGACGAAGTTGATCCCGGAGGAGCTCGTGCCGCTGAAGCCAATCGGCCGCATGGTGCTCGACCGCTGGCCCAACAACTTCTTTGCAGAGACGGAGCAAGTGGCCTTCTGCCCTTCACATCTGGTTCCGGGTATCGATTTCTCGAACGATCCGTTGCTGCAAGGCAGGTTGTTCTCGTACCTCGATACCCAACTGTCCCGCCTCGGCTCGCCGAACTTCCACCAGCTGCCGATCAATGCGCCGAAATGTCCCTTCGCCAATCAGCAACGCGACGGACACATGTGGATGCAACAGCCGACCGGTCGCGTCTCGTATGAACCGAGCACACTCGCGGCCGACGCCGCACGCGAGACGCGCCACCGGCGTTCGCTCCTTTGCGGCGCCCGAGACCGGCGAGCGCGGTCGAGTGCGGCCGGCCAGCTTCGCCGATCACTACAGCCAGGCGCGTCTGTTCTATCGCAGCCAGACCGCCCACGAGCAGGCCCACCTTGCGTCTGCGCTGGTGTTCGAACTGTCCAAAGTCGAGACCGTGCACATTCGCGAAGCGATGGTGGGCCACCTGCGCCACATCGACGAAGCGTTAGCCCGCCGAGTTGCGGACGGATTGGCGCTGGCGCCGATGCCGGACGCGCCGCCCGCCGCCGCCGACATCGTGGACATGGACGAATCCCCGGCGTTGCAGATCATCGGCAAAATGAAGGACACGCTCGAGGGTCGCTGCGTGGGCATCCTCGTCAACGACGGATCTGACGAGCGTACAGTGGTGAAGATCAAGAAAGCCGCGCTCGCTGCGGGTGCCAGCGTCAAGATCATTGCCCCGAAGGTGGGTGGCGCAAAGGCTGCGGAGGGTTCGACCATTTCTGCCGACGGGCAACTGGCCGGCACGCCTTCGGTGCTGTTCGACGCAGTGGCGCTGGTGCTGTCGAAGTCCGGTGCGGAAGCGCTCTTCGACGAAGCGAGCGCGATCGACTTCGTCCGCGACGCGTTCGGTCACTTGAAAACCATCGCACTCGACAGCGGCGGACGTGCGCTCTTCGACAAAGCGTGCGCTGCTGCCGATGACGGCGTGGTTGCGGCGGCGGACGTTGCGGCATTCATCGCCGGCGCCAAAACGCGACTGTGGGATCGCGAGCCTTCGGTCAGGACACTCGCTTAGGCCGGCGGTGCCTCACCCGGTCACGCGCGACCGCCGTCGCCCAGCAACACTTCGCGTACGTCACCGTTCGCGCGCAGGCTGACGACAAACAGGTAGACGCTGAGGAACGCCGCGCCGCCGAACACCGCGACCACGGCAAGCGCGAGCCCCGCCGCAGAAAATCGATGCCGCCACGCCACCCACAGTCCCGACAGCATCAGCATGAACATGAAGTCGAGGTTGAACTGCCCGGGCCAGGTCATCGTCGCCATGTCGCCAAAGAAGATCGACAGCAGATTCCAGCCATGGTCGGCGATCACAATCGCCGTATAGACCAGCAGTACTCCGAACATGGCGACCAGCAGACCGCGAAAACCCAACACGATTCTTCCCCTTTATGTAGCTGTTGGCGTACATCATCGTGCGGACTTGGGCGCACGTTCAATTACCAACGGAGTAATCGGCGCTTGCGCTCAGTAGCGCGTCACGCCCGCGCGATGGGCATAGCCGAGTACGCGACGCGGCGGAAGCCGACATCCATGTTCGGCGCCCGCACACAACGTTCGTCGACGATTTCGAAGTCCCCGGCGCGTCGTCGCGCCCGGCCGACCGGCGCCGCGAATCACACGGCAGCGCGGGTCGATCTCGTCCATCAGCAGGACGCACAGATCTTCGACGCCGTGGTTCTACTCGACGATCACTTGCGTAGCCCTGCCCGCGAACGCGCCGTCGACGGCCGCGTTCGCATCGAGCGTCATCAGGCGCCGATTGCGCGCGAAGTCGATGCCCGTTGCCGAGACGTCCACCCGAAACTCTCCTTTCGAGGCCGCCGTACTGCTATCGACGGCGCGGGCGACGCATCCACGTGGTCAATCTCTCGGGCGCAATTGCGGGCCTGAGCCCACCAAAAGGGGCGCGCCACAGGTCCGCATCCAATCGCGCGCCGACACAAGGGTCAGCGTCGAACTTGACTTTTGCCCTCGCGCTCAGGCGTCATCAAGCGAGCCGCTGAAGAGGTTGCACTCAATGACCGAAGGTCATGCACCGGATTTCGGCCGACTCACGATGACCGAGATCGTCCGTCTGCAAGCCCTGCTGCAGCAGGAGTTGACCCGGCGCTTCGAGCGTCAGATGTTGCTGGTGTTTTCCGACATCGTCGACTCGACGCCTTACTGCGCGCGCTATGGCGACGCTGCCGGGCGCCAGATGCAGCAGCTGCATCTCGACCTGCTCGAACAGGGCATCCGTCCGTTTGACGGTCGCGTCGTGGACGTCGCGGGCGACGGCGCGTTCCTGGTGTTTTCCGGCGCAGAACCCGCGGTGCGAAGCGTGGTCGCGGTTCAAGGTCTGGTCTCGCAAGCAAACCTCCTCCGCGCGCCGGCGCATCAACTGCGACTTCGCGTAGGTCTGCATTGGGGCCCTGTTCTCACCGACGGGGTGGTGGTGAGCGGCGACTCGGTAAACTTGTGTGCGCGTGTTGCCGCGTCAGCAGCGATCGGCGAGATTCGACTGACCCGCGCCGCGTTCCAACAGCTGGGGTCCGCCGAACGCATGCAGTGCCGCGCGCTGGGCGTAGTCGAACTCAAGGGCATCGTCGATGCAATCGAGGTGCTGGCGTATGACTGGCGGGACCGCAGTCGTTTTCCCACTCAGTTGCGGATTGCCGAGACGGGCGAAGTGATCGTTCTTCCAGATCGCGACGTCATCACGTTCGGCCGCTTGCGCGAATACGAAGGTCTGGCGGCGAACGACGTCGTGCTGACACACCCCGACCCGCTCCGCGCACGACAGATCAGCCGCTGGCACTTCGAGCTGCGCCGAGGCGTCGACGGGCTCTGCCTTCGGTCTCTATCGGATACGGGCACAGCGGTGAACGGCTTGCCCGCGCCAAAGGGGCAAGACATGTCGATAAAGCCGGACGATCGCATTCGTCTCGCCGACGCGCTCACATTGGTCGTTCTTCACCCGGCATCGGCCGACGCCGACGACGCGAGGCGCACGATGCTGTTTCCCGACAGCGCCGCGTGAACGAACCCGGCGTACCTGCAGGTCGCTGCACGCCGCGCTCTTTCCAAGGTCCATCGAATGTTGCCGTACGGCTGAAGGAGTCGAACAATAGACCTCCTGCCCTCAGCGGATGATCCATGGGTCTCAGAAACGCGCTCGTCGCGCCCATAGTGAAGTGGTTGGGACGCCGCAAGGCGATCCGCTCGCTCCCGCTGTCCGACTTTCAGCGCATACGGCAGGAGCTTCGCCTGTGCGACGTGATCTTGGTCGAGGGTCGCAGTCGCGCCAGCGAAGTGATCAAAGTCATCACGCAGAGTCCCTGGTCCCACGCCGCGCTCTATGTCGGGCGCATCAACGACATCGAGCAGCCGGAGTTGCGCAAGCTCATCGCAAAGCACGTCGGACCCAATTGCGATGAACAATTGATCATCGAGAGCGAACTCGGACTGGGCACTGTGATTCGGCCACTATCCGTCTATCGCGAAGAGCACTTACGGATCTGCCGCCCAACGGGCCTCAATCGCCACGATGCACGTCAGGTGCTGGCGTACTCCGTCAGACGCGTCGGAACCCTGTACGACATTCGACAGATCCTCGACCTCGCGCGATTCCTGTTTCCGTGGACTGTGTTGCCGCGTCGATGGCGCTCTACGTTGTTCTACCATCGGGCCGGCATGCCCACCCGGACCATTTGTTCGACGATGATTGCAGAAGCGTTTGACGCGGTGGCGTTCCCCATCGTGCCGTTGGTCAAACGTATCGAGGGAAACACGGTCAAGTTGTTCCGTCGAAATCCACTGTTGTGCACGCCGAAGGATTTCGACTACTCACCCTTCTTCGAGATCATCAAGTACCCGTTCCTCGACCTCACCACTCATTCGAGCTTTTGTCTGGTCCCGTGGCATAGCGACCTTTCCAACGAGCCGGAAGCGCCGGCACTTTCCAAGTCACAGCTGGGCGTCTACCTGCCTGATCCGGAAACCGGAACCGAGGGCCAGTTCGTGCCGTTCTATGGCCGATCGTCTCAAAATGGAACAGGCCCGGCGGGACGTTGAGAGCAAACTAATCTCTGCTGAAGGCAGTCTCTGCGCCGACAAGTCAGACGAACCACCACACGAACGCGAGCACGGCCGCCGTAGCAACGAATGCTGCCGCCGCAATGATCCAAGCTGGACGTTTTCTGTCGCCGCCACTCCTCGATCCCGAAGGCAACTGGAACACGCAATCGGTGGGCCCGAAGCGGATGCGATCGCCCGATTTCAGGAAGTGCACGCTGATCTTGGCGCCATTCACGAACGTTCCATTGGCGGACATCTGGTCGGTCAGCTTCCAGCGGGCACCCTCGTTCCTGATCGTCGCGTGAAAGCCGGAAACGCCGTCGTCGATGATCGCGATGTCCTTGTCGGACTCACTGCCGATTTCCCAGACATTCGTCGAGTGCTTCGGTTCCAGCTTGAGGTTCTGGCCCTTCAACGCACCCGATTTCACGCTGAGATACGGAGCATCAATGGCGGCTGGCGTTGCTTGTACCGGCCCGCCTTCCTGCAGCATCTTCTGAAGATCCTTGGGATCGAACAGCTTGGTGCCCGGCCCGCCCCTGCTGTCCGGATCGGCCCAGCTGCCGGGCGCCTTTGCTGATTTGGTTGGCTTGGGAGTGACGGTCTGGTGATTCTCGGCCGATGCAGCGCGCACCACCGTCTGCGCCTCGAGCGGAGCAGCACCGCTGACTGTGAGTTGCCATCTTTCGGCGTCGAAGCGGATCTGATCGCCCGCCCGCAACTGGGTGGGCGCCGTGACCTGGCTTTCGTTGACGTAAGTGCCATTCGCCGAGCCCAGATCTTCGACCCATACGCTTCCCTCCTTTACGGTGAGTTGCGCGTGCCGGCGCGACGGGTGTCCTTCCACCAGTACGATGTCGCAATCGGGATTACGCCCCGCAACGACCTGGTCGGTCAACTCGACCGATTTTCCAGAGGGTCCCTTCAGCACGAATCGCGTGGTACTCATTCGGCTCTCGTCCATCTAACTGTTTCGGATGAAAAACATCAGCAGCGATCCAACCGCGAGCGCCGCAGCGACGCCGAGCAATGCCGGAAACCAGATCTGCGCGCGTGCTCGTCGACCCAGCCTGCGCCACAGCGCCGACACATCAGATTCCTGTATGGCAACAATTACCACGCTGACGTTGTCGCGACCACCCTTCGCAAGCGCGGCATCGACCAGCCGGAGCACCGCGTCATCTGGTGCACCACTGTTCCGCAACAGGTCGGCGAGTTCGTCGTCGCTCAACTCATCGCTGAGGCCATCGCTACACAGGATCAGCCAGTCGCCTTTGCGAACACCCACGACAATCGATGACGGAACGGGATCGCCATGCCCCAATGTCTGGGTGACGAGGTTCTTGTGCGGATGCGCTCGAATCTCGGCTTCAGTAATTCCATCGGATTCGCGCAACAGTTCCACATAAGAGTGGTCGCGGCTCAGGCGCCGGATGTTCTGCCGCCGCCACAAATAGGCCCGACTGTCGCCGACCCAGACGACCTCTCCTCTGCCATCGTGCACCTCGAGCGCAACGACCGTCGAACCCATACCACGGTACCGGCCCTCATCTGCGTTCGCGGCGGCCACGACCGCGCGGTGCGCGGCGATGATCGCATCGCGCAACGACATGCCTGCGGCACTCAGGATCGTATCTCTGACGATGGCACTCGCGACTTCGCCACTGGCATGTCCGCCCATGCCGTCGGCAACCAACCACAGCGCGCGAATCGGGTCCGATCCGACCGCATCTTCGTTGTCGTCGTGGACGCGCCCGGGGTGACTGTGTGAAGCGAATTGCGCCATCTACAAACCGGCCTGGAGACTTTTCGCAGCCGCCGAGAACTTCGTCGGACTGAACGTGGCATCGTCCTCCACGGTTTTGAAGAGCGCGTCGAGCGACGCCCGCACTCGATTGGCGTCACCCAGATAGAGGCTGAGACTCTCGATGCCCAGGAATGTCTGCTCTGCGGCAGCGAAATCGCCCATGCGTCCGTCCGCTGCATAGCGAGCGAGGCTACGCCGAACCTCCGCAACCTGCGCCTTCGTGAACGTACGGCCCGCCCAGTCCTGGTGGCCAGCAATCCAGTTCAGCAGGTTCTTCGCCGCGTCGCCAACGGCCGCGTCATTGCGCAACCCTGCCCGAACGAACCCATTCGCGGCGCTTGCAAGTCCACTCGTGGCGCCTGGATCGAGCACTTCGCTGGTCGCTTGCAGCACCAACAGATGATCAGTCTGAAGACGTAGCGTCCCGGGCTCCGCGCTTGGCCCCGCTAGACGACGATTCCAGCGAATGTCGTCCATCTGATGGTGGCAGCCGTGGCAATCGTAGAACGCGAGCTCCGGGTACATGGTTTCTGTTCCGCGAAACCAGTGTCCCGACGACAGCGTCACGAATCGTTGTGCACTGGCGAGTTGCCCCGTCAACCAGAGGTTGAATCCTTCGATGTGGCCCTTGCGGCGCAGATAGTCCTCATCGACGCTGTAGTGGGCAGGTTGATTGGTCGAGAACGCATCGAGTTCGAAGCTGAGACGGGGGTGTCCCGCACCCATGATTCGATGCGTGGCGAATCGGTCGTCCGAACCGACGTGACACGAGATACACAGTTCGGCTCGCGCCGACGGTTTTTCGGTCGGATACATCCCCTTTGAAAGATTGTTTGCATGAGTGGCGGCCGTTTCCGCATGACTCTCGATCCAGCGCGCCGCCCCACCGTGACATGCCTCGCACTGGATTCCATCGCTCAATTGGAACTTGGGACCCCGCTGGGTCTGTTTGACGTTGTCCGCGTGACAGTTGAGACAGAGGTCGGATGTCTGGGCACTCGCGATACCGAGGTTGTCGGCGATCCGTTTCGACTTCGGTGTCAGCAAGGTCTGATAAGCGCGCGCGTGACGATCTTCCGCCGACCAGACGCGATACTCGTTCAGCCAGACGTTCTTGTCCTTCTGAGGCGTCAACTTGCCATGGCACACGCCAGTAGCGCAGCTTGCGACACCCAAGTGGACATCGCCGTCATTTGCGTTCGCCGCCTGAACATGGCTCTGCATCGCCAGCACCGCGCAGACGAACCACGTGCGAAACGCCGTGATCACGGCTTGGTCCCGGCCGACTCGTCACTGACAGTCCAGAGCTTACCGCCGCCATCGAGATACATTCGCCGCATTTCTTCCAGGTTGAAGGGTCGCGAACCCAATCGACCGAACACCGCGATCTGACCTCCCGTTTCGTCGACGCCCCGGTCACGATCGAGTCCCTTCGATAGCGCAAGGGCTGCCTTCCGCGTTGGATAACTCGCGATCAGTTCAGGCATCGGCTCCGGGCTGAAGCCGTAGAACTTCGGCTGCGAGTCGGGCGACGTCAGTTGCAGAACCTTGAGTCCGCCGGCGCCATCGGCAACGTAACCGAACAGCGACGCATTGGTCGTCGCAACGACGATGTCACGACTGTCAGTAAGGCGCCCGTCTGCATTGAATCGACGGTACTCCTTGAGATGCTCCGGCCGTTCCGCGTCTACGATTACGATTCCCTCGGCGCCGGCCGCGACGTACGCGTACGTGCGAGCGACATAAACGCGATGCGCAGATTTGATCGGGATGGTGTTTTCAGTCACCAACCTCGGTGCTGTCGGTTCGGTGACGTCGATCACTTTCAATCCTTCGCGATCGGTGACGAACAGATACCTGAACTGCAACGCCGACGCCTGGGCGCCTGTCAACGGAACGGTTGCAGCAACATGCGGATGCAACGGATCGTTCAGATCGACGACCACCAGTCCGATATCGGCGATCACATAACCGTAGTAGCCACCGAGCGTGACGTGGCGCGCACCGTCGAGCACGCCTCCGTCATTCCACGTCAAAGCGCGCTCGAGGTGATTGTTGCGCGGTTCGCCGTCGGCCAGCGTCGTTACATCGGTCAGTATCAATCCTTCTTTTGCGTCCGTGATGACCGCGTAGTTGTAGATGGGATGGAATGGCTGCTCCAGATTCGTATCGCGCATCAGCGCGCCCTGGTTGCGCAAAGGGTTGATCGGCTGATTGGTGGGCAACGCGATGCACGTCGCGTTTGCGCTCGCGATGTGGGTGTCCTGGCCTAACGGACTGAACGGCGCCGTAATGATGCCCTGTGACACACCCTTGTTCGCGATACTCGCAACGTCGTAGACGCGAGAGCCGCTGCGTCCTTCCGCCACATAAAGGTATTCACCTCGCAGCTGCAGACAGCTCGCGTCGCCTGCATCGTGGCTATGGGCTATTTTGAGCTGGCGGCCGTTTGCCAGATGCGCGGCGTACCAGTCGGGATAGGCGTAGCGGTGGAGGTAACTGCCGATCACTGCCTGTGGCTCCTCCCACTCGGTGACCTGCACGGCGCTCACCTCGCCCGCTCCACCGACCCAGGCGTTGAAGCCGACAAAGTTGACGAAATTGGTACCGAGCATCAGCAGTTGCGCCATGATCGCGTTGTTGTCGCCGCTGTTCGAGAGGTGACAATCGCTGCAGGTCTTCGTTTCGGTCTTCCGCTCGGTGTGCGGATAGTGCGGATTGAACGCTTGCGAGCTGAAGCCGCTGGCAGCTATCGGAGGCTGCTGGATGTAGATCCGCTCCCGGTTTGCATTCGTTGACGACAACACGAGCGCAGACGACGAACGAACCGGCGCGATCTTGCTGCCTTTCGCAGGACCACGTCGCCCCAGAAGGAACATCTCGTCGCGAGCGACCTGCGGATTGTAGCTAGCGAAGTTTCGCGTCTCTCCGCCCTCGTAGTGGTGTCGCTCGGTCTTCCAGTTCGCCTCGATCGGTAGATGGCAACCGCCACAACTGTTGGTCCACGACGTGTGGCAGGCGTAGCACTCCATGTTGTCGTATGAATGCGCCAGATTGTCGCCGGACACGTCGGCGCCCCAGTGTTGGCTCGTCGGATCCTTCGACATCAATTTCGCGCGTGCCGCCTTTGGATTGTAGGCCGGGTCGGCGGGGTCGACGCTTTTCTTGACGAGACTCATCTTCCATTCGAGTTTTGGGTCTACCACGGAGCGCTGGTACAACGAACCGTTGACCCACTCGAAGCGCTTACGCCCATCCGGAGTGCGCAAGACGCTCATGTCGAGTCCGCCGCCGAGCGCAGCCGGTCCCGACGTGAATAGATTGGGGTATGCCTTTGTAGTGCCGTGGCAATCGACGCAACTCACTTCGACGGCCTGCGCGACTTCGCCATAGATGTGACCGCTGCCGTGATTGTCCTGAGCGAAGTGGCAGTCGGCACATTGCATCCCTACGTCGACGTGCACGGAAGACAGGTGTACTGCCTTCTGGAACTTGTTGGGATCGGTGTCCGGCACGACGGCGCCGTTCGCGTCCAGTAGGCTGCCCTTTCGATCGCGTTTGAACACGGCACGAAAGTTCCATCCGTGGCCGTGATAGTCAGCGAACTGGGTGTCTTTCAGCTGCGGATTCAGATCGGCGACGCGGCCGAGAAAATCGACGTCCGCCCACTTTCCGCGCGGCGCCGCGGCTTCGGGATTGCGCTCCAGAACTTCGTGCATTCGCGCGTCGGATGGATACTGCTGTTTCTCGGGCCACATCGAGGGTGCATCCGACTCGTAGTCCCACATCGTGTAGCCGAGAAAACTGTTCATGAACATGTTCGGCTGGTGCATATGGCACACCATGCACTGGCTGGTCGGAATCGCACGCGTAAAGCTGTGCTCCAGCGGGTGACCGGACTCTGTGTGACTGATCGTCGGATCGATCGTTATGGATCGTCCATCGTGTCCGAACTGAGCGTACGACGCCGAATGCCGCGGATCGCGATCGTTGGCATACACCACGTGGCAGGATGCGCATCCGGAACTGCGGTAGTCGCCGGGTTGATCGTTCGTGCCGAGAAACCAGGTAAAAGGATCGTTCAAACGCGTCTTGGTGATGTTGATCACCGGAACCGCTATGCGTGCACCAGTACCGGGGCCGCGATTGGACTGCCGAAAGTCGGGGCGCCCGGGCTCTTCGATTCGCTGCAACTGACCCTGCGCGTCCGGCAGACCCGTTTCAGGGAACAGATTCCCGACATTTCTTCCGCCCCGTTCGAACACTCGGAATATGTCGCCCTGCTTGATCGTCTCCCACGCGGGAAGCGGATGAAGCATCGGCAATACGCCGGCCGCATCTGCAGCGGCCTTCGACTCTTCCGGAACCTTCGGGCCATACAGCGTCGTACCAACGCCGTCGCGATCGTATGACTCTCCGAGAAGGTAGTGCTTGTACGGCAGGATGCCGTTGTTGTACGCCGCTCCGCCCCACAGCATGACACCCGTGGAATGCATGCTGCGTATCGACGCTTCGACGATATCGAGGTGGCAGGCGCCGCAAGATTCACGGGCCACCCGATAGTCCGACGGATTCACGAAGCGGACGTACTCGGGGCTTTCGCTGTTCAACAGGGTGTACGTACGTTCAGGGTTCGCGCTGCTTGGCCATCGCTGCGGAAATCGCGGCAGTACGTGGGCATGCTCCAGTGCGCCGACGTAGGCCGGACTGTCTCGGCCACTACCTTCGGGAACGACGACCGACGCATCACCGCCGTGGCAGTCGGTGCAGCCGAGCTTGACCGCCGGGCTCGCATGCATCGATGAACGATCCGTCTGCGTGTGACACGAGCGACAGCCGTTACTTTTCCTTTCGACGTCGGCATGCCGTCTGGTTCTGCGGCGACGGCGGTGCTGTCTGGTAGTTGCGTTCGACCGGCTGCAACTCGGCCGCTGCAATGGGTAACCACGACAGTGCCGCGAGGAGCGTTGCGAAGCCCGCGATGAACTCGGTGCGATCGACAGCAAGCCGCAATGCTCTCATCGAACGGTCCTTCAGAACGTCAGCACGAGATTGAACATGAAGTAGCCGGGGTCGTCGTTCGGATAGAGGTCCTCAAAACCCTTGCCAGCAAAGAGGCGTGCATAAGAGGTCCTCAGCACGATGTTCTGAGTCATCATCGGCCGGTAGGTCAGCGCGATCGAAACGTCCTGCCCCACTTCGGAGTCGATGGAACCCTGATTGCGCGCAACTTCGAGCACCGCCGTGTTGTCGAACCAGATCGAGTTCCAGTTCATCGACACGCGCAGTTCAGGCAGCACGTCCAAGTCGGCGCCTACGCCGACGAGCCAGATCCCCGGGTTGACGAAATTCGATTGCCCTTCGTCCTTCGACGAACGCAGACTCGCCAACACCGCGTTTCGTCCTGACAACGCCACTCGGCCGCCGCCGATCAACGGCACAGCCTGGCGAATCCAGTAGCTCGTATCGGCGCCAGCGAACTGCGGATTCTCAAAGATCGCATCGAATCCGGTGGACTTGTCGTCGAACGGGTCGTCGTCTCCGCTGCCATAGAGAAACGAGAGCCGCGGGCGGATCCAGTCGAAGTCCACCGACAGTTCTGCAGCCGCAAACAACGCGCTGATGTCGGAATGCTCGTCGACGAATACCGATGTGTCTTCCTGACCGAAGGCGTAATACAGCGAGGTCGTCAGATTGAGTCGGCCGAAGTGTCCGTCGCCGTTGTATCCGACGTAGCCAACGTCGTAACTGCGTGGGCGTTCCTGGCCAAACGATGCGGGGCGAACGATGAAACCGTTCTTGTCGTATTGGCTTCCGTGGTCTTCGGCGTTCCGGTTATACGCGAGCAGCACCTGTGACGTGTAGCCTCGCACCGGCAGGTCCTGCCAGTAGAGATTCGCGATGAAGATATCGTCGTCGCGCAAGGGTTGGCCCAGGTCGTTCAGCCCGCTGTTGGTGTCCTTCTCGATGCGTCGGAACCACGCGAGGTTGTACTGAACGACGTTGTTGCGCCGATTTCCGAAGAGTCGCACGCCTAGTTGGTTGTCCTGGAACAGGAAACCCCTGAAGTCAGAGGAGAATGGTTGTATGCCGACGCGGATGCTATCGAAGTCGAATCGATCCGACACGTTGCGCAGGTGTTTGTCGACGAAGGCGGCCTGAATCCCGACGAAATCGTCCGCGCGTGTTCGTCCTTTGCGCGGATCGACGTTCACGCCATTGATTTCTTCGAGCTTCACATAGTTCGCGTTGAACACCGGCGTGAAGCGGAATTCGTACTCCGGCGGTTTGAATACGGTATCGCCCTGGTACAGCTCGAACTCGAGCGCGACGTTCTGAATCGCCGCGAGCTGGTTGTTGTCACCGAACACGTCGATCTCATGCGGCGACTCCGTCGCGACTGGCCCAACGGGCGTAGGTATGTCGCGCACTTCGACGACGGTGTCCGAGATCACGCCGAGGTTGAAGAACCAATCGCCGAATACGGGCTTGTCCGCCTTCAGAATGTTCCGGTTGTACGGATCGAACCAACGATCCTGATAGCCGAGCGCATCGACGATGCGCCACCTGTCCGGTACGGGTACCGACGACACGTAGTCGTCGATCGTCGGTCGAGGCACGGGTGATACCGGATTGGTCGCACGCGCTTCCTCGGGTGCGCGCACGCGCCCCTGCCGTTGGTATGACGGTGATGCCTCCGGTTGCTGGTCAGGCGCAGCAGGCGCAACGGTGCCATCTGCGCGCGGACACTCGATCTCGACATAACCCGGTCGACGCCGAGTGACGATCCTGCCGCTCTCGTCCTGGTAGCACACGTCGGCACGTACGAACGGCACATAGACGAGCGCAATCAGTTCGCAAACCACGAGCGCCGCTTGCGTCGAGCGTCGAACGACACTCATCTCACTTGCCCTCGCACACGTTGGTCTGAGCGCTGTCGACAAACGGCGCCTGTGGGCATTGCACGTAGCGCAGGCGAACGCCGTGCGGCGACAGCGTGTCCGCGCGTCGCGCCGGCGGGGCATTGCCGATCGCGCCACCGAGTTCGACGCCGGCATTGTGCAGGCCCAGGAACGCGACCATGTCGTCCTGATCAACGCCATCGCCGGATACGCCAAGGCCGCCGATCAGTGTTTCGCCCCGATAGATCGGCACGCTGCCGGGGAAGATCTGGATTCCGTTGGCGATGCGCGGATCGGTGCCGGGGCCGGTGCAGACCGGGCCGACGTCCGGCCCGCCTCCAAGAATGAACACGACGTGTTGCAGAACGGCGTTGTTGACGAGGTCGTACTGAAGGCCGGTAGAGAATGGACTCCACTGCCCCGCCGGCTTGCTGAACGGACCATTTGCCGTTCCCGAGAGACCGTCGGGAAAGAAGGGTCGCGACAGGTTGCCGTTGCCGCGATCGGTGAACGCAATCTCGCCTGTCGTCAGGGCGGACGGATCGTCGAAGAACGCCTGCACAGCGCCGACGTAGTCAGAGATCGGAATCGAGGTACCGTCCAGGTAGTTCGCGTTGGGCAGGCCATCGAGGAACGCTGCCGCGGTGCTCGAAGAGAACAGCGCCGCCGTACGCGCTTTCTGCAACGATACATCCGCGCCGAAGACGGGCGCGTCACGGGAGCGGACCATCCCGAGCACCGAACCGTTGGTATCGACCACGGCTATGGTGACTCGAGCGGTGCTGCCGACCGGCCGCCGTATCTGCGCGCGCGCCTTAGCTGCGACGTTCAGCGCGTTGACCAACACGGCGCGCACCTCGGGCGCCGTTAGCGCTGACGCACCCAGCGTAGCCATGTCTGTTCCGGCACGCGGTGGATACCGCGGCACGTTCGCATCGTCGACGAACACATACGCATCGGTCCCGGGAAAATCGACATCGCCATCCGGTCTAATTCCGGATGGCGGGAAGCCGAATGCCGTTCCCGCGCTGACCGTTCCCAATGTGTAACCATTCACGGGAATCAGTGCACCGTCCGCAGCAGTCAGTGAGGAGAATGCGGGTGCAACCTGCGGTTTGGAAAACAAGCCATCGAAGTCGATGTCGCTGAAGCGCAGGGTCTTGCCGTCGACCGTGATCCGGTCACCACGCCGATCGAGGGGAGCCGAGTACCCGAACGTCGCTGCATACGCGACCGCTTCGTCCACGCTGCGGTCGACGTCGACAATGTCGGCATCGATGGAATACAGACTGTCGGCAAGCACGCCTACTCCGCCGACCACAGTCCCGTCCTTATAGAGCGGGAATCCACCCGGGTCCGCCGACAGCCCGAGCGGCGACCGCTTCGGACCGACATCGGGAGCGACTCCGTTGAACGCAGTGATGAAATCAGAGCACGCGAGCTGCGAAAACTGCACGCCAAACAGCGGCCCCGACGGCTGGTCCTTTTCACCCGGATTGAAGTGATCCTGCACGATCTGCGAGGCAACCCGCGACGAGAACGCGTTCCCCTCCGATGACAGGTACGCGCCGGTGACAGCCTTTGCGATGGCCGCCGCCCCGTCGATGGGCAACACGATGCCTTCGAGGCCGCCGACCACATCGGATCCCCCACTGGCATTCGGCTTCGTCGCCACTAGAACGTCTGGGGAAGACGCGGTGCCGAATCGGTAAACGGCAAGCACGTTACCGACACGATCGACCACGGCGATGGTCGCAGGGGTGCTGCGCGCCTGCGCCTCGAACACGCCTTGGGCGATGATCTGCTCCACGTCCGCGGTAGTCAGCACCGATGTCGCAGTGGCACAGCTTCCCGAACAGTTAACCGGAGTCGGATCGGTACCCACCGTGCTGCCGGTCGATCCGCCACCCGAGCAAGCCATCAAAGTGGCCAGGCAGAACCCTACCTGAAGCAGCCGGCAGGTTCTGCGCATGGCGAGGTCTCCCTCCAATTTCATCGACGCGTTTCCCGCGAAAATTCGATTGCGGGGTTGCGCTAGAACGTTCCTCGTAATCCGATCGTCGCCATTCCGCCTGAGGTGTTGCTGAGTCCGACCAGACCCTCGTATTGGACGAACAGCGACAAGTTGCGGGCAAACTGGGCCGATATCCCGCCCGTCAGCAGCCCGTAATCCTTGTCGGTGTTGTCAGTGGGCGACGAGAAACTGGGGTTGCCGGCAGGCAACGCAAATGCATACGAGTACTTCAGCACGCCGGAGTTGCCGTTCGACACATACCACCACTCGCCGCCGACGTACGGTACGAGCACGCCAAAGCTCGTGTTGAAGCTTCTTCGCATCGTGAATCCGAGCGCTGCCTGAGTACTGTCTATGTCTTGACCCTGGTACTTGAGGGCCAGTCCCGGTGTGGTCGTTCCTCCCGTGTTGTCGGTTTCCTTTTCGGTGTATCCCTGAATATGCGCCGACAGGTAGACGAGCTTCATGTACGAATCCAACGAGAACGCACCGTCTTGGATCACCACACCACCGAAGGTCGCCTCGGCACTCACCTGATCGCTTTCAGTATCACCTCGGTAGGTTCTGTTGATCAGGAACCCCGGCGCTGCCGCCCGCCCGCCAGCCAGCGTGCCGGGCTGAAAAAACGCCTTGCGCTCGACGTCGAAGTCGGTCGATCCATAGGAAACGATGCCGCTCACGAAATAGTCGTCGGCGTTGAACGTCGCGTACCCCGACGCGGTGTAGCCGTCGCCATTGACGTCCCCACCGGCCGTCGGCGAAGTCAGGCCGTCGAAGTTGCCGCTCGCGAGATCGGCGTCGTAGTTCTGATATCCAATGGCGGCACCAACAACCAGGCCGCTGACGAAGCCGTAGTCGACACCGAGCGTTCCACCATAAAAGTCCGAGTCGTAGCCATCCTCCCGTGGAGTCCGGTCGCGATTCGCATAGCCATAGTCGGCGTCGCCGAACCACGCCCAACCGGTATCCGCGTCAGAGTCGTCGCCCGCTGCGCCGCCAATCGGAACAACATCGACCCCCTGCGACTTCGGTGAAATGAAGTCGGTGCCATTGAAGCTCATCCCCATGCCCGAGCTCGTCGCGCGCGCACCGTGCCGAATGGCGTCCATACGCGCGCCAATGCCCTGAAATTGACGGCTTGTGCCGTCGGCACTCAGTCGCCTCTGGCTCGATGCTTCCTCGCCGGAGAATTGCCGGACCGCATTGAGCCGATCGGAGTTGCCGGCGTCACCTACCGCATACCCATAGGTGTTGGGATTGGTCGCCCCGCTGGGCAGGGGCAGTCCATAAGTGCCCAGCATCTCGTTGCAACGGTAGAACAGATCCTGTTCTGCCCCGGCGAGTGGGGTCTGTGTTTGCTTCGCGGCAAGGGGCGCGCAAGTTCCTTGAATGGCATTGCCCGCGTTGACCAGCATCTTGGATCCATTGTACGTGTCGGGGTCAGCGATCAAATTGCCTAACGGAGCCGCCCTAGCGGCGGACGTCAAGCAAAGGATCGTTAGCCCAAGAACGAATACCCCCCTAGAGCATCTCTGCATTCCCCTTCCCCTTTCTCGGATCGTTTGGGTTCGTTTCCTCGGAATTCTACGCAGGAACCAGACTGCCACAAGCGGCTTCTTCGGCGCGACAGCGTCCGTGACGACGGAGCAATGGGTCCGATTGCTTAAGCGTCTATAACGGCGCAGAATTTTTTGCCGTTCGCTTTAGCAATGTGGCGCAGGCAGAACCCTCAGGTGAATGACGTGGGCGATAGTGCTCGCAACACCACGGTCGTCCCCATCGCGGCGAAGAACACACTCTTCGTCGGTGCGATTCTTCGCGACAGGTATGTGCTCGAGCAATTGCTCGGTGAAGGGGGTATGGGGCGCGTCTTTCTGGCAACCGATCGAGAGGTCGACGGCCCGGATCGATTTGTCGCCATCAAGGTCCTGGGCGATCTCTTCCGCGAGCATCCGCAGTCGCTGAGTGTCCTGCGCAAGGAAGCGACGAACACCCGCAAGCTCACGCATCCGAACATCGTTCGGGTGCACACGTTCGATCGGGACGGCCCTCACGTGTTCATCGTGATGGAGTACATCCGAGGTGAGTCGCTCGACCACTTCATCAGGCGCCACAAGGAAGGACTCTCGCTCCGCGAAGCCTGGCCGATGATTCGTGATTGCGCTGCTGCGCTGTCGTACATGCACACGAAAGACGTCGTGCATTCGGACTTCAAGCCGGGCAACGTTTTCGTTACCGAAGACGGCGAAATCAAAGTTCTCGATCTGGGTCTGGCGCGAACCATCGACGAGACCGTGGCGATGGACGGTCGTACGCGGTTCGATTCCGGGGAGTCGACGCAACCGCTCGGACTCACACCCGAGTACGCCAGTTGCGAGATGTGGGAACTGGGAACAAAGCCCGATGCGCGCGACGACATCTACGCCTTCGGCTGTGTGACGTATCAGTTGCTGACCGGACGACATCCCTACGACAACGTTCCCGCACCCAAGGCACGCGCGCAGCAGCTTGTTCCTGTGCGACCGAAACGAATTCGCCGGCGACAATGGCAGGCGCTGCAACAGGCGCTCTCGTTCGAACGGGAAGGTCGGATTCGAACGCTCGAGCTGTTCCTCCGGGACTTCGATCGAGATCGCCCACGCACCAGCGCCACGCCGTGGATCGTACTGACGATTCTGTTGGCGATCGGCGCAGTGGCCGCGTGGTTTCTTCGACCTGTGCCGGTCGACCCGGACACGGCGTTCGTCGAGGAGCAAGTCGCGTTGCGGCCGGTCGGCACGCGAAAAACCGCGAAGGCGGAGGATCTGCGCGGTTGGGAGGCTCAGGGGACCAGCGGGCTGGAACTCGCGCAGGAGGCGCTCGATCACGGCGACTACGCGGCGGCGGCTTACTACCTTCACGACGGGCCGACGAACGCCCGCTTTTCCTTCGAGAGTCTGCTGGCCCGATCGTTGACGCTCGACGACCGTCGCGCGGGCGCCGAAGGGTTGCTGAAGACGTCCAAGCTGCACGCCATTGCGGCGCGATCTCTACTTGCCACGAAGCCCGAAGAAGCCCTACGGTGGACCTGCCTCGGACTGCAGATAGACCGGTACGAGCCGGAGCTCTACTCGCTTTACCAACAGCTCGAAGCGACGTTGCAGCACGCCGCTGTCGCAGCCACCGACGCCTGCGCAGTGCTCGATACGAAATCAATAGGCCTGCAGAACGGCGGGCAATAGACGCGAGGTGACCGCTTTGCGAACGCATCGAATCGTGTTTGGCAGTTTCGTGCTCGTGGCGCTTGGGGCTTTTGCTGCAGAAGGAGGTGGCAGCGGCACGGGCGGCGCGGAGGTCAGGGAGAATGTCATCGTTCCGTGCCTGCTTCCGGCGCGGGTGCGCAAGCTCGGCGGCATCGTCTATCCGGAACGTCGCAAGCTGACGCAAACGACCGCAAAGAGCTGCGAGCTGCGCGGCGGGGAATACACCGCCTACGATCGCGCCCGACCCGAAAGCGCGGTTGCCTTCTTCACACCGCTTGCCAACCAGGGCGACCCGAACGCACAGACGAACCTCGGTGAGGTTTACGAGTACCTCTTCGAACCACCACGCTACCAGGATGCGGCCGGCTGGTACCAGAAGGCCGCTGATCAAGGTGATCTCACGGCAGTCCGGCGCCTCGCGCACCTCTACGAGTTTGGTTACGGCGTGGAGAAGGATCCTTTGCTGGCCACCAATCTGTGGCGACGTGCGTTGGGCACCAACGATGACTTCGTCCTCGCCTCCACGCTCGAGCAGGCACAGAGCGCAGCCGACCAACGAATTTCCGAACTGACGGCTGCGCTGCGCGCGCGCAACGCCGACGCTGACGCATTGGCGCGCTCGCTCGCCGCCGCGGAGACCACTCTCGCATCCCAGAAGGCGTCACTGAAATCTGCTGAGGCGAACATTGCCACGCTGCAGCGCGATCTGACGACCGCACGCGCCTCGGGCACCGGCGCCGATTCCGCCCGCGTGGCGCAACTGGAAAAGGATCTGGCCGACAACCAGCGCAAGCTCGACGATCAGCGCTACCAGATTCAGTCGCGGGAAATCGAACTCGGTTCTCAGAAGGCACAGTTGGAGGCGAACCTCCGGCAGGCCGGGCTCGAAAACGACCGGCTGAAGCAGGAGCTCGTAAAGACCACCGCGTTGAGCGACGGCGATCTGAAAAAGGCTGAAGCGCTGGTCGCAACGCGCAGCGAAACGATCGCGACGCTCAAGAGCCAGCAGGCGCAGCTGGTGCGTGAACTCACCGACCAGCGAACGAAGTTCGATGCTGTGGTCGCCGAGCTGACGCGCGCGCAAGCCGGTGCGGCTACGAGTCATGAAGCGGTTGCGCGAGCCCAGTCGCTGGAAGCGCAGCGACAGCAACAGGCAGCCGCGTTGGCGCAGAGCGAGGCCAAAGCGAAGGAGATGGAACAGCAACTGGCTGCAGCGGAAGCCGACGCGAAGCAGCTGAGGACTTCGCTCGATGCCGCGGTCAACGATCGCGCGCGCCTGGAGGCACAACTGGCCACGATCGAAGCCGGGCTCGTCTCCACGCAAACACGTCTTGCTACCGCCGAGACGAACCTTGCGTCGACGCGATCGGAACTCGCGGTTGCCAGGCACGAACGTGACCTGCTGGCTGCAAAGTCCGCGTCGGAGCCTGCGATTCGTGCACAAGTGGCAGAGAGCGAATCACGGATCAAAAACCTGTCTCAGCAGGTCGATGTGCTCGTCGCGCAGACCAAGAAACTGAACGCCGAAAACGACCTGCTGAAAGAGCAGCGCGCCCAGCAGCTGGCGACGCGCGACTTCAGGGACGATCCACTGCCCGATACCTCGCGCATCAAATTGCCGGCAGGCGTCGACCTCGGCAAGAGTTACGCGCTCGTCATCGGAAACAACAGCTATCGCAATCTGCGGCCGTTGAACTTTGCCGAGAACGACGCGCGTCGCGTGTACGAAACGCTGATCAGTAGTTATGGATACCAAGCCGAGCTGCTGACCGACGCAACCGCCGCAGACATCTTCAAGCACTTCGACGAGCTCGCCACCCGCCTGAAGCCGAACGATTCGTTGGTCATCTACTTCGCGGGGCACGGTGCGCAGGACAGCGGGCTCAGCTACTGGCTCGGCGTCGACGCGACGGTGGACAAATCGAGTTGGCGGGTGGCTGGCGTATCTACCTACGATCTGAACAAATGGCTGGACGTGATCGAAGCGAAGCACGTGCTGGTGGTTGCCGATTCGTGTTATTCCGGTGCCGGAATCGTCAGCATCGGCGGAATCAAGCTGAAGACGCCGGACGTCGAGAAGCAACTCGAGTTCGCGCTCGGCGGACCCTCACGGACAGTGATTTCCTCCGGTGGAAGGGATCCGGTGCCGGACGGCGGAGCTGGCGACGGGTCGGTATTCACGAAGACCTTCGTCGCGTTGCTCAACGAAAATCGAGGCGTTCTGACCGACGCCGAGATGTTCGCGCACCTCAAGGAGCGGGTTCAGTTTGGTGACGGCGGAGCCGCGGGTCCGGTTCCCACGCCGGTGTTCGGTCGCATCGAAGGCGGCGGCCACGTCCGCGGACAGTTCGTGTTCCTCAATCCGCGGCTGCAGGCCTGACCGCCTCTACCGTCTGCGCCATGATGCGCTCGCTGCGACGAGGGTCATCGCGCTCCGGGTGATAGGCGTGACATCCAATGCACGGCAGCACCACGGCAACCTTGCCGGCGTGATCGGCGGCTCGATCCGAGTGACATTGCACACAATTGTCGATGTCGGGAATCAGTAGATCGGCGCTTTTAGAAGAGTGCGGCGCGTCGTGACAGGTCGCGCATGCCGCGTCTCCCGACGCGTCCTTCTGCGTTAGATGACTCGCGTGATCGAAGCGCGCCATCGGCAGATAGTCGCGCGCCAGACGTATCGGGTGCACCTGGAAGCGATTGTAGATTTCGTCGTTCCTGGTGTCCTCGACCATGTGGCAGGTGATGCAGCCACGGCGCGTGAACTGGTTGACGGCCTCGTCGCGCGTCTTGCGCATCGCGCACCCGAATGCAGTTTCGGTGCAGCGTTCGTCAGTGTCGGGTCGATCGGGCAGCCGCCGCTTCGTTTCAGCCGCTGAGTGGATGTTCGGGTCGCCGAACTTCCGAAGATAGTGTCCTTCGATCGCGAGGATCGCCTCCATCGGCTGACCATGAGGTAGCTCGCGGGTCGGATCCGATGGATCGAATTTCAGGTCATGACAGCTTCGACAGTGCTGTTCCATCGTGACCGGAAGGAAGTGCTCCTTGTCGGGCGCCAGCACGTGACAGTCGGCACAACCCAGCGCACTGCTGTCAGTGACCTTGCGTACCTTGCTGGCATCGAGGTGCACGTCGTGCGGGAACTTCAGATTGGACGACTCCTTCGCACCCTCTATTGCGCTCGGTTCGAGACGCCATTCGAACGTCAGTCCGGTGCCGCCCGGATGCTGGACGGGACGCAGCAGGTAGGCCTCGAACTTCGGATGAGTGGCGAGCGCAAAACCCGTCGCGCTCTGGAGATCCTTGATCGAGGCAAAACGCGCGGGTTGGGCATGACAATCCGTGCACAGCGAGTTCGATGTCACGATGAGATGTGCAGGTTCGTTGTGTTCCTGGTGACAGGTTGCGCAACGGACGTGCTCCAGGCCCGCTCGCCCTGCCAGCGCCGGCTCGATGTGATCCGCGGTGTGTTTGTGGCACGTCATGCAATCGTCGTCGCGCACTCGCGCAAACGGTTTGGCGTGGCATGCGTTGCAATTGTCACCAATCGCGAGCTGATGCGCCGGAAGCAGGGCACCGGTGCTCCACTGAGCGTCCGCCGGCAGCCAGGGGCGCTCGAATTTGCCTGGTTTGAAAACGAGTTCGCTAAGGGGCAGAACCAGCGTCAACAGTAGAATGACGCCAAACAGCGACCACGCAGCGACGCGTTTCGACAGCCACGTCTGCTCGAGGTCGGTGCGAAACGCGCTGGCGAAGTCGCTGCTCTGAACTGCTGCGTTCGGCGTGATCTCCAGCGCAAGATCGAATCCTGTCGGCGCCTCGACCAGCTGCAGTTGATGTCCGCCGAATTCGATGCGGTCGCCCTGCTGCAACGGCGCGGCGCGCACCTTCTTGCCGTTGACCAGTACGTGCGAGCCGCGGCGGCACGCGATGCGCACGCGCGCGCCGCTCATTCTGATCTGCGCGTGTTGCGGCGCGACGTCACGCCCGATCAACTGCAAGGTCTGATCCGGCGCACTGCCTATGTTGATCGAAGGAGCGCTAACCTCCGAATCGTTGTATTCGATGAAGCCGTCGGCACGCGGTCGTCTTTCCCGGAGCAGGACTTCCATGTCGCTACCAATACACGAACGTGGCGACGATGTGAGCGGTGAGCGCGGCGATGAGGCCGACCGTAAGCGGCACGTGAATGTAGAGCCACACGCGCAACCATGCCTGCAGTCGCACGTCTCTTCTCAGGCGGCGCAGGATCGCCTGCCTCCGAGACAACAGCGACAACAGCGCCTGCAGATTTGCCGCCTCAGCGCGCTTGTTGGCGCGCGGTACTCGACCGGCAACGATGTCGATCGCGGCGCGCTGATCCCCGTTCGGCACTGAGGTCGACCGGGCCAGGGTGCCGTCCTGGGGATTCATCACGAATCGCGACGCGTCGCGACCGAGAAGCTGTGCAAGTACTCCGCCGCCGAGCGACGTTCGGGCAATGCTGCTGATGACGACGGTTTGAATGTCCGGATCGCACTGCCGAGCGAGTTCGCGGCCCTTCTTGTCGAGTTCGAACAGTTCGCCGAACAGCGCTTCGCGCGACCCGCCCGAGCGCACGTCGGATAGCAACCTCGGATGAACGAGATACGTGTACATGCCGAAGATGCCGCTCAGTACCACCACGCAGGTCAGCGCATACGCGAGCGTGTGTACGTTCCATCCGAACTGTGCGCCGCAATGCAGCGTAGCGACGAGTACCAACGCGGTGCCCAGATAAACGTGCGCCGAAGTCCAACCCTGTACGCTGCCGAGCCGGGACCGATAACGACGTTTCCGTACGCCCAGAAGACTGAGCCACACGATCAGCAGTGCACCCACGGTACCCAGCGTGTACCCCTGCCACGTCCCGCCGTTGCGCGGTTCGTTGACGTCCTGCGAGACGTACAGCAGCAGACTCCCGATCGCGACTGCGAGCGCCCACCAGAGATACCGCGCATTGTGATACCTGAGGATGTTCTCGTGGATCACGAACGGCGATCCGACACCAGTTCGATGAATCGCTCCGGACCGATGCGCAGCGCAGCCCCGGTGGGACAGGCCGTGACGCACGCTGGACCGCGAGGAACATCGACGCACGCGTCGCACTTGACCGCTTTCTTGCCCCGCGCCTTTGCTGCCTCGCGCGGCTCGTAGTCGGGGATTTCGCCAGGGCCGGAACCACGACCGAACAGCAACCACTGCCATAGTCCTGGCTTCGGTGGTGGTTCATAGGCCATGTCGATGACGCCGTACGGACAGTTGACCTGGCAATTGCCGCAGCCGATGCACGTGTCGTCGATGAAGACCTCTCCGCTGCTCGAACGATGGATCGCGTTTGGCGGACAGTCCTTCATGCAATGTGGTTGCTCGCAATGACGACACGCAATCGGTACGTGAATCTGCGCGAAGCTATGCCCCGCGTGGCGATCCAGACGGCTGATACCGCCGTGTGTTTCTGCGCAGGCTTTCTCGCAATTGTCGCACCCGATACACAGCCCCTCGTCGATGACGAGTACGTTCGTGGCTTCGCCCAGGCCCTCATCCATCAGGAAATCCATGATGGCGCCTGTCTCTGGGCGCATCTCCATGACCGCATTGTCGGTAACGCGACGACTGGTCTCGCGCTGCAACTGCTCGAAGTGCTGGCCGCCCAACTCGACCAGCGCGAGAAACTCGGGACGTTTTACTTCGATCGTCTCGAGCGCGACGAGCGCCGTCGCCGTTTCGCGTCGCACGGGGTCGCCCATCAACGCCATTTCTCCGAATGGCGTTCCTGATCGAACCTGCGCGACCAGCACGGGTCCCTTGTTCGAACGGCGGTTCAAGCCGACGCCGCCGGAGCGGATGATGTGGAGGCTGTCCCCCCGATCGCCTTCACTGAACACGACTTCCCCTGCCTTGTACTGGCGCAGTTCCGTATTGGCGGCAATGTCGCGCAGATCGGAGACTTTCGCGTACGGAGCGAACTGTCGCTGCAACTCGCGCACAATGAAGATCCAGTCGATGCCTTGCCGGACTTCGTCGTTCGAGTTGACCAGTTTCAACATCGTTCGCCGCGGCGTCTCGACGAGGATGCAATTCGGTCCTGCCTTCGCCGTCTCCAATCGCGGACGACCCGACAGCAAACTCATCTCGCCGAAGAACTGTCCTTGAGTGAGCTGCGTCAGCCGCGGAGGTGTGCCGGGAACTTCGAGAGTCACCTCGCCTGCGGCAATTGTGAAGAACGACGTTCCAAACGCGCCCGCCTGATAAATCTCGTCGCCCTCCGAGATCACTCGCGTGCTGCGCGGCGACGGCTTGCGGGCTTCAAGGGTTTTCAGCAGCGTGCGCATTTTCGTTTGCGCCTCGTCCATGGCCGGACCGCTCGGATAGCTGGCGATGAGATTGCTCTCGATGATCAGTTCGCGGAATGTCAGGGAATTGAGCTGTCGGAACATCGGGATGCGCTTCTGAAACATCCCCATCAACTCGTCCACGTCGCGCTCGAACGGCAGCCCGTGAAACTGATACTCGAGCAACGGGTAGTCGGCCGGGCGAACGTCGTTGCCGAAAATGAACTCGACCACGTCGTAGCCTTGGTTCATCGCTTGCTTGATCAGCGGGTAACCCGCGAGCGATCCAATGATGTAGAGGCCTTTGACGTTGCTCTCGTACTGACGCGAGAGTTCCGGAATGGCCTCGGGCTTCGCATTCGGAAAGACGACGCCGGCGGCTTCGACAAAATCGCGAGGGGGCACCGCGCCCAGGCGCCCGATGATGCGATCGGAAGGTATCTCGAGAGGACCCGCCGGTCCTTCCAACACGACGAGGAGCCGTTTGCTGTCGCCGGGCCGGATCTCCTTGGTTTGGGTCTTGTACAAACAGCGCAGGCGAGCGTTGGGGTCGCTGCTCGCCGCGAGTATCGCCGCGAGATTGGCGTCCTTCGCGCGGCTGAACTCGTCACGACGATTGACGATGTAGACGTCGTTCTGACGGGCCAGCGCGAGCGCGTTTTCGATCGCCGAGTCGCCCGCGCCGACAACTATGATCGTTTCATCGCGAAACGCCTCGGGATCTTCGAGGTGATACTCGACGCCGGAAAGCTCTTCACCCTTCACTCCGAGGCGTCGCGGATTGCCTTCCAAGCCGATCGACAACACGACGTACTCGGCGGCGATCGTGTCACCGTTCGCCAATGTGACGATGAAGTCACCCTGGCTGCCCTTGATCGAGGTCACTTCCGCGTCGTAGCGGATGTTGACGTTCGATCGGGCGAGACCTTCGCTCCATTTCTGCAGGATTCCCTCACGGCTCCCTTCCGCGAACTCGAAATCGCTGCGCAACTCGAGGTACCCGGGCTCCGCCATGACGTGCTTGCCCTTCTGGTACCGCTGGATGGTTTTCGCCGGGGCCGCCGAACCTTCGAGCAGGACATAGGTGGGCGCGGGAGTCTTGCGTTCGCGATCGTAGTGCGCGGCGCGACCGGCCGCGCTCAGCCCGGCCGGACCGGAGCCGATGATCGCGATGTGTAAGCGTTCAACCATCAGCGACTGTCAGGCGTGGTCACACTTGTGCCCAACCGTTCGGGGTTCGACACGACGTGACTTTGGCTTCCTCCGACGTTCCGTCCTTTAGCGTGACGCGCTGTGTTGTCGTGTAGCACTCTGACGCGATCGTGACCTGTACGTCTTTCGTCGTCGCAGGTGCAGCGGCCGGAACCGGCGCCACCGGCGCCGCGAAGTTCCTGGGACCTATGAGGTTGCCGAACACGTAGCCGATCGCCACGTTTCCTCGACCGATCATGTACCAATCTTCGCCTCGCACTTTGGCAAGCGCCGTGATCGGGTCCTTCGACTTCAAGGATTCGACTACCGAGTAAGTGGTTCCGGGCCCACCCCGTACGTTCGCGCCCTTCTCGGAGACCACCTGATAAGGCTCGCCGATTGCATCCATGATCGGGAGCTTGTCGACTTCGACACGATTCTCGATCGAAACGGTGGTCGGCTTCGGCGGCAAGGATTCGGCTTTCTTCGTTTCGACGGTGCCGCTCGCGCCCGATTCCGGATTCCTCCACACCTGCGGCTGACCCTCGCGCAACGACCGGTCGCGAGCCTCAGTGGCCTGCCGGACGTCCTCCTGCGACATCCGCTTGATGAAGTCGGCGCTGAATCCCGCGAGCATCGTGGCCGTCACGTTGTGGCACAAACCCCAGCTGTCCGCCCCGCAGACCTCGCGTGTTGCGGCCGCTACGGGCGCGGAAGTGGCGACGGCACCGACCGTGTGCTGCACCACGTTGCCCGCGACACTGCTGCCGACCTGTCCCATGACGGACCCCAGCACGTTGTTTCCGCCGGTGGTGTCGCAGCCGCTCGACAATCCCACCAGGGCTATGGCGAGCCACGATGTGCGCATTGCTTGGTTCCTCCCCCTCAGTGTCTGGATACTACGGTCAGGTGACGACTCCGACAAACGTTCAGTCGCCGATTGGCCCAGCGTGCTCTACGCGCCGATCGAAGCCGTTGCTCGTACAGTAACTGCGTTGCTGTTTCCGTTCTGCGACGTCGCTGCTGATCGATTCGTTGACGTCGATGAGAAATCGACAATTCGGATTGTCGAGCCGACGCGGATTGTCGAGGCGGATCGATCCACGATAGGCGCCGCGCGACCATTCATATCCTTTCAGCGCTTCTTCAATCTTCGTCATCAATGACGTCTGCTCGGCACAGCCGGCTGCAAGGCAAGCGTCGAACTTCTCTTTGTTCGATGTGTAGGCGAGCAGCGCACCAGCGATCTGATTGTTGCGGTAGTTGTCTACGTCGTCGGGAAGCAACCAGCCTTCCAGGATTGCTCGTTCGTCGGCAGCGGCGGGCGCTGGCGCAATCGGACCTGCCTCGGATGGTTGCGAGGTGGGTCCCGGCTCGGGTGGCGACGCGGTTGATTCCGGTGCGACATCGGACTTCGGAGCTGTCGAAGACGTTGTCGTCGACGCGACTGTGGTTGGCGCCGTAGTGCTCGCGCTTTCGGTGGCGACGGGCGCCTGCGTACTCGGCGGGAGCGGCTGCTCGCTGGATCGATACAGTAAGACTGCCCCTGCACCGACTACGGTCAGCAACAACAAACCCGCAACGAAAGGAAACCAGCGGCGCGTCGGTGATATCGGGACAGGGGGACGCAGTTGGGTTGCCGAATCATCGTTTTCGACGCTGCGCGCCGCCCCCCGTAGCAGGTCCGCAAACGCCGCGGCAGTTTGCGGGCGCGCTCGCGGATCGAGCGCCAACGCCTGGTCGATGGCGCGCAGAAGCTGCCCGCTGTAACGCCCCGCTCCGACGACGACCGCACTAGGTAGTTCGGTACCTTGATGACGCGCGATCGCATCAATCGGCGCACGACCCGCGATGACGCGATAAATCGTGCCGGCCAGTGCGTACAGATCGCTCCACGGACCCTGGCGTTGCGTGCCGCCGTACTGCTCGAAGGGCGAGTAGCCGGCCGAAACGATGCTCGTCAACGTATTGCTCTGTCCCGGGTCTTGCGCACGGCTCGACCCGAAGTCGATCAATACCGGCGTGCCGTCGCGGCGAATGAACACGTTCTCCGGCTTGATGTCTCGATGCAACAACCCCTTCTCGTGGATCTTGGCGAGACCGTCGAGCAAGGGTCGCAGGATCCTGTCCACCAATAACGCTTCGGGAACGCCTTCCGAACGACCGGATATCCACCGCTCGAGGTCTTTGCCCTCCTCGTATTCCATCACGAGGTAGGCCGTGCCATTGGCTTCGAGATAGCGAATCACCGCCACGATGTTCGGATGCTTGAACATCGCCAACGTGCGCGCCTCGTCGATGAAGCGCGCGAGTCCCCACTTGAAAACTTCCTCGTGCTGAGCGCCGCGGGGACGGACCGTAGCCGTTTCGTCTCGAAGCGCGAACTGTTGGGGCAGGTATTCCTTTATCGCAACGGCGCGCTGCAGGCGTTCGTCGACTGCCTTGTAGGTGACGCCAAAGCCACCCTGGCCAAGCACC
The DNA here is from genome assembly GCA_963780795.1 of uncultured Gammaproteobacteria bacterium. Taxonomy (GTDB): domain Bacteria; phylum Pseudomonadota; class Gammaproteobacteria; order Pseudomonadales; family Azotimanducaceae; genus DATJGR01. The sequence continues at coordinate 369,415 of CAWADH010000003.1, forward strand.
GCCGTGATTCGAAAGTCATCGAGCCGCGTGTCGATCGCGAGTGTCTGATCGCTCACGGTGACAGGAACTTCTGCATTGAATGGTCTTCGCCTCCCTGGCGTCGCGGCGGAGATGGGTGTAGCAGAGCGTCCATGGTCCCTCCCGCACCGGGTAGGATTTCATCGCGCTTAAGTCGTGTCAAACAGCTGCATTGAGGGGACGATCGCGGATTCTAGGTGCGACGAACACCACATCGGTGCCGAGAACCGCATGGCTGTTTCGCCGCGTTTGGCAGCCGAGCAGGCATGCACATGACACAATGCCGGCAAGTTCTCACCGCCGATCCCAATGCAACCACGCCACGAAGATCCCGACGCGACCCGTGTCGTCACTCGCCGTGAACCGGCTGTCGAAGCGTCGTCGAGCCCCACGCCGCTCGCCCATTCCGAGAATACGGCGACGCTGGGGCCGGGAAGCGTCGTTAAGGATCGATTCGTCATCGAATCGCAAATCGGCCATGGCGGGATGGGCGTCGTCTACCGGGCGCGGGACCTGCGCAAGGAAGAAACACGAGATCGCGATCCGTACGTCGCGCTTAAGGTACTCAGCGACGAGTTCCGCCGTGACCCACGAATGGTGATCGCGCTGCAGCGTGAAGCGCGCAAGGCTCAAACGCTCGCCCACCCGAACATCACCACCGTTTACGACTTCGATCGCGACGACGCCACGGTCTTCATCACGATGGAGGTGTTGGAAGGCAAGCCGCTGAACGAGGTGATCGAAGCGAATCCGCGCGGGTTCGATCGAGCGCGCGCAATGACAATCGTGCGTGGACTGTGCCTGGGACTGGCGTACGCCCACAACAAGAACATCATTCACTCCGACTTCAAGCCCGGAAACGTCTTCCTGACGGAGGACAATCGAACGAAGATCCTCGACTTCGGAATTGCGCGCGCCGCGCCGGTCGGAACGTTTGGCGCAGATCACGACGGCAGCGTTGCTCCGATGGTACGAGCGTCCGAACAAACGCAGTTCGATGCCGGGGAGTTGGGCGCTCTGACCCCGTCCTACGCCAGCTGCGAGATGTTCGAAGGCAAGGAACCGCATCCATCGGACGACGTGTTTGCGTTGGCCATCGTCACTTATCAGTTGCTTTCCGGGCGTCATCCGTTCGACTTTCTGCCAGCGCCGCAGGCGCGCAACAAAGGGCTCGTGCCGGCGCCCATCAAAGGACTAAAGCGTCGCGAATGGCGCGCGCTGCAGCGCGGACTCGCCTTCAACCGAGAGAACCGCAGTGCCAACGCGGCCACGTTCCTCAGGGACCTCGAAGGTTCGCCGCAACTGCGAGTCGGTATTGCTGTGGCGGTGACACTCGCCCTGGCGACGATGGGATACATCACGTATGACCGCATTCAGGCATCGATCGCAGCTGCACCTGCGATCGCATTCGCGGACCTCCCGGAACAGACGCGCACGCAGTTCAATGAATCGATGAGCGACGGGGATCGTTTTTCGACGTTCGGCGACGTCGCCTCCGCGCTGGAGCTATACGTGCGCGCGTACGAATTGCATCCGCGCAACCCCGAGGCGTTGCGGAGAATCGAAGCGCTGTTCGACCAAGTGGTTGCGACTGGTCTGAAGGAAGCCAATCGGGACGACCTGGTGACACTCAAACAGAATCTCGACAGGGTGCTCGCGATCGACGACTTCATCGGCCATCGTCCAAGCCTCGTCGCAGCAGACGAACGACTCGCGAAACGGCTGCAGCAAGAGTCGACCGACTAGAACGAACGCAAGAGCGCGGGCCACGCGTCGATCCAACAGCAGCGATGGTCGAAGCCTGGGATTACGCGGAACTCGGCGTCAGGTCGCGACCGTGCGAACCGCCAGACGATCATCGGCGTTACGTTTCGATCGTCGGCCCCAACAAGGTGAATCTGGCGCAATGAGTCACGCCAGGACGTCACCTCGATCGGGCTCAGCGATTGAGACAGCGGGCTATAACCGTGCAACGTCGTCCATGCATCGACGTCCAGATTCGCGCCGATCGTCACCACCGTGTTGATTCGGACCACCCGATTTGCCACGAGCAGCGCCAACACGCCTCCGCCGCTGTAGCCGAACAGCACGATATCCGTCGCATTGGACTCATCGATGATGCGCTGTACCACGGCGACCATGCTATCGACCACCGCGCTCGAATAGCGCGCGACCGTCCACAGCGCAGGATTGCATCCCGTCGCTGTAACGAGCCCGAGATAGCACGGCCTGCCGACATAAACGGACGGCGCCGGATCGATCAGCATCAGGCGCAGGTCCGTTGGATTCCAGGGTGTCGGATCGCGCGCGATCTCGGTGCGATGAATCCACGGAGTGCCGTCGCCTGAGAAGTAGATGTGCAACGTCGCCGCACCGTTCTTCAGGTTATGCGAAATGACGACGTGCTCGAACTCCGCGCCACCGACTACACCAACGCTCGCACCCGCCTTGCGTGCGAGCGTCTCCGTGTGCTCGATCGGCGTCTGCGCGCAACCGATCATGATGCAGGTAGCGGCCGCAGAAAGAACCAGTGCACGTTTCCGGCACTGGATCCCGCTGGCTCTTTGACTCGTCGCGGCAAGGCAGACTAGTGTCGTTAGGCTGCCTAACAAAAGCGCGCGCAGCCTCACACGACGCCGGTGGTCGTGGCACAAGGAGACGCCAGGTGCGGTGCCGCTATCTTCCCGTTTCACTCTTCTTCCTGATGGTCGCGCAGGCATCCGATGCGACCAACGGCAAGAATACTCAATCGGATCGCGCGCACGAAGGTCAGGTCCAGGTCGCCGACCTCTATGTCGTCGACTGCCTATTGCCCGGTCAGGTACGTCAGCTCGGCAATCGAACGTATCTGACGCCGCGACGACCCGTTCATACAACCGCTGCAGACTGTCGGCTGCGTGGGGGCGAATACGTCGCTTACGATCGCGCCGACTATAAGACCGCATTGAACGTCTGGATGACTGCCGCTGAGGCTGGGGACGCCGAGGCGCAGACCAACGTCGGAGAGATCTTCGAACGCGGGCTCGGCGGTGAACCGAACTACGATGCAGCGTTGATCTGGTACCGAAAGGCGGCCGCGCAAGGCAATACGCGTGCGCAGTTCGCGATCGGTACCTTCTATGAACAGGGTCTCGCGGTCGCGAAAGATCCACTCGAAGCCTTGAACTGGTATCGGCAAGCGTGGGGCCTCTCGCAGGACAATCTGATTTTCGAGTCTGCCGCCAATCGCGAGCAGCAGGCGCTGCGAGACGAACTCGCGAAAAGCCTCGAAGAGAAGGATGCGCAACTCGAGTTGCTGAAACGTCAACTCAAGGACATGGAAGCCAAGCTCGCGGCGACGAAGGCGGCGACGACCGACTCACAACGCGAGACCTCGACGTTGAAATCGTTGATCGCGCAGATCGAAGCTCAACGTACGAAAGACGATGAAAAGCTGAACGCGCTGCCGAAGACCCGCGAGCCGATCGCAGCGGCACCCGTTGCCACCCCGGGCGCAGCTGTCGCAACGCTGGCGAAGGACCTCAAGTTCGGCCGGTTCTATGCGTTGCTGATCGGCAACCAGGACTACAAGCAGATGGAGAGCCTGAACACTCCGCTGAGTGATGTCGCTCTGGCCAAGCAGATTCTCGAACAAAAGTATGGATTCACGGTTGTCACCGTCAATGACGGCGACAACACGACGGTGATGCAGGCAATCAACGACCTCAACGACGTCGTTGGCGAGAACGACAACCTGCTTCTGTTCTACGCCGGACACGGGACCCGACTGTCGGCTGGCAAGAACGAGATCGGCTACTGGCTGCCATCGAATGCAGAGATGCCACCACGCGACACGTTCTGGGTCCCGAACGAGTTCGTCACAGGGCACTTGTCGCGCCTCAAAGCCAAGCGCGTGCTCGTCGTGGTCGATTCCTGTTACGCCGGTCTGCTTTCGTCTGAGCCGAGCTTCATGATGATCGGTGATAAACCGGACAAATTCTCGGATCCGGAGTTCATCCGCTTCAAGCTGCAGAAGCGCGCCCGCCTATTGTTGTCTTCCGGCGGCGATCAACCCGTTCTCGATGGCGGCGCCGGGAATCACTCGGTTTTCGCACGTGCGTTTCTCGACGCGCTGCAGAGTAACGACCGCGTCCTCGCGGCACCGGAACTGTACTTAAAGGTCCGCGATCGCGTGCAGGCCGCAGCCGCGATGGTTTCGTTCGATCAACGCCCCGAATTCAAGACCATCAAGTCGGCCGGCCACGAAGTCGGCGACTTCTTCTTCGTCCCGAGAGAACTAGCGCACTAAGCGCACGTAGTTGGAGATCTCGATGAACGCACTGTTTGGACGCGTTGCTGACCACCTGCGACGACGAGCGGAGCTGGGCTCACGATCGGCCGTCCGAATCGGCTCGGTTCTGTTGGCGATGTGTCTTGCGATGCTCCCCGTCGACGGTCGTGCAGCCACGCTGCAGGCGATCGTGCTGGCGCCGGCTACAGAGGGCGGCTCCGGTGCATCGATCGCGGTCCAACTCGCGTTCGACGTCTCCGAAAACCCTGCAACGTGTCAAATCGATGGAACCCTGACGACCCAGGACGGTAGCGCGACCGCCGGCAGCGACTATCAATCCGTCACTTCGCCGTTTTCGCTGACGATCACTCCAGCCGACGCTAGCGTGCAGCAACAGTTCACCATTCCGATTGTCAACGACACCGTAGCAGAACCCGGCGAGTCGTTCGATGCGGTCGTCAACGCGACCATCGATCCGTTGGCGTGCCCGCTTACGGTAAACACCGTCCCCACCACTCAGGTACCGGTGGCCGACGACGATCAAGGTGCCGCCAGTCTGACGTTCAGCACGACCGTGCTATCCGTGAACGAGAGCGCGGGCAATGCGGTCGTGCAGGTGACCTTGAATGGTACGGCGTCGTTGCAACCGCCGTTCATCGCCAGCGTCGACGTCGCAACCCAGGATGGCTCCGCAAACAGCAACAATGACTTTACTGCGGTGTCAACGACACTGACGTTCGACCAGGCTCAAACCGTTCAAACGCTGACGGTTCCGCTCACCAATGACATAGTCCCTGAAGGCACGGAATCGTTTTCGGTGCTGATGTCCAACGCGGCGGCACTACTGGCAGATCAGCGTACGGTCGCGGTTGCGTTGCCGGCACCGACGCTGACAGTCACGATCATCGACGACGACAACCCGGGGACGTTGCAGTTTTCCGCCAGCTCTCCGACAGTCAGCGAGAACGGCGGATCCCTGACGGTAGCGGTGAACCGCATCGGCGGAACCCTTGGCGCGGTCGCAGTCGATTATGCGAGCGTTGCGGGAACCGCCACTGCGGGCGCGGACTTTACCGCGGTCAGCGGCAGATTGAATTGGGCAAGTGGCGATGTTTCGGCAAAGACCTTCGTACTACCGATCATCGACGACGCGGTCAGCGATCCGAACGAGACCATCACGTTGACGCTAACGAATCCGGCAGGGGGCGCCGTCGCCGGCGCCAATGCGACGGTAACCGTGCTCGACAACGAATCTCCTCTCGACGCCGGTGGCGACGTTTCATTGGCAACCACGGCAGGAGCGACGGTGAGTGCGACGTTTGCAGTGACCGGAACGCCGCCGATCACGTTGGCGGCGAGCTTGGGCACCTTGTCGCCGTCGGTTCTCACCGCTCCCGGCAACGTGACCTATAGCTATGTCGTGCCCCCAAGCACGGCGGCCGGTGCTACGTTGAACGATACGGTGACGGTGACGGACCAGAACGGCAACGTTGCGACGAAGAGGGTATCGCTTCAGGTCAACGCGCCGGCTGCACGCAATCTGACTGACATCGCGTCACTGACTCCCAACCAACTCGCATTGGCGACCTGGTTCGATGATTTCTGTCCGCGCATCGCTGCGGCGGGGGCGGCGACCGCAGACCAACAGGATCTGTCCGGGATATGCGCAAATCTGCGGAACCCCGCGACGACCGATGGCCAGGTGGTCGGCGCCTTGGACGCGATCAATCCGGAACCGCTGTTGAGCGCTGCAGCTACGGTGCTGCGTCTGTCGGCGCAGCAACACGGCAATCTGGAAGAGCGGATCAATTCGCTGCGTTCCGGCGCAACCGGCATCGATCTAGCCGGCCTCAATCTGAACATCGATGGCAAAGAGGTAGCAGGCGCCGCCGTCCAGTCGCTTCTCGACGCGTTGACGGGCGGTGCGGCAAGCGCAGACGACTTCGGTCGTTGGGGATTGTTCGTCAACGGGCGCGTCAACTTCGGTGAAAGGGACCAGACACAGAATCAGACCGGTTTCGATTTCGACACGATCGGCATCACGTCGGGTGTCGATTATCGTTTGAAGGACAACTTCGTGCTTGGAGTCGCCGTTGGATACAGCAGGATCAACGCCGATTTCGATCACTCGATCGGCCATCTCGACATCGAGTCATGGAATGCGTCGCTGTTTGGTACTTATTTCAGCGCCGACAAGTTCTATCTCGACGCGTCTCTCAACTACGGAGACAACGGCTACGACTCGGCACGTCATGTCGTTTATACCGACATCGGCGGCACCGTCGATCGCACCGCGAAGAGCGACTCGAACGGCATGGAGACCTCAGGCGGAATCGCAACCGGGTATGACTTCGGATACGGAGCGTGGACGTTCGGCCCGCACGTCGGAAGCTACTACTACGACGTCGATGTCAGCGAATTTCGCGAGAAAGGCGCCGGCGGCCTCAACATGATCGTTGGCGATCAGAACGCCCAATCGCTCACCTTGAACGCCGGCGGCCATGTTTCGTACGCAATCACGCCGAGTTGGGGCGTGCTCGTACCTCACCTGCGCGTCGACTACGTACACGAGTTCGAAGACAGCCGCGAGTTGATCAGCGTTCAAGTGGCGGCCGACCCGTTCAAATCCGATCCGTTGGACCCGACGCCCTCGATTGTGCTGCAGACCGACCGCCCGGACCCGGACTACATCGTCTGGTCGGCGGGTGTGTCAGTGCAGTTGGCGAATGGAATATCCGGCTTTGCGAACTATCAGAGCACGACCGGTTATAGCGACCTGACGCTCACAGAGGTGACTTTCGGCCTGCGCTGGGAGCGGTCCTTCTAGCGGCGACTTCGTCACTCGGAACGATCAGATCCTTTTGCGAGCAATCGCGTGAGCGCCTTCGGAAACAGCTCGCGCGTCGTCTCCATTGACCCGGTCAGCACCGTAAGCTCGACGGCGGACGGCGCGCGTGCCTGCATTCCGTGCATGCCACCTACGACTTCCATTGCAATCACCGGCACAGGGAATCCATCGACCGCAGTGGCACGCTCCGTCAGCATGCCACCGTTGTCGCCCACGCTTTGTGCAAATTCGGACGCGTTTTTGTGCGTGGGGCCACCGGTGGACACCGTCACCGTAACCACCGACGCCAGGTCGTCGCCGTCGGTAAAGGTGCATGACGTGACAAATGTTGCCCCGGTATCGGCAGCATGGGTAGTCGGTTTCCTCCAGTGCGTGGCTGTCGCGATTTCATCGGGGGTCAGTAACTCACAAGCATCAGCGGACGCGGTCGGATCGGCAGGGGCTACTGCCGGCGGGGACTGCGACGCAGCGTCACCGCCGCAGGCTCCCAGCGAGGCAAGTACGGCCGCGCCGAACACAACCGGAAGGCATTCCGCAAGCGAGACGAATTTGCGTCTCCGTAGACCTGAGCGCAGCGTCATTTCACAGACTCCTGAACCCACACGGCCGGACATTACTACTGCGCGCCGGGATACACACGCCGCATCGCGCAGCAGACCCGCTGCGCGTCTACACATCGACGATGCAGTGGTCGTCGCGCCCGCTCAGTAGCGCGTCACGCCGGCGCGATCGGCATAGCCGAGGTACGCGACGCGGCGGAAGCCGACGTCCATGTTCGGCGCCCGCACCCGCACACAACGCTCGTCGACGATTTCGAAGTCCCCGGCGAGCGCAGTCAGGTTCACGCGCATCGCATCGTTCATCGGCTCGCGCAGATCGACTTCGAATTCGTACGGCGGCGACCTGTCGCGATACGTGCGCAGTTCGCCCACATGCGCACGTCGCACCGCGCGTTCGGCACCGGCGCGTATCAGCTCTCTCGCGCGCGCCGGCGCAATGCAGTTGCCGGACTGATTGGCGAGCGCTTCTTTGACGATCACACACTCGGCCCATGGACAGATCGCAGCGACTTGTTCCGCGACGACCTGATCGCCACTCACCATTCCGATCGGCACGCCGAGTTCCCCGGCCCGGATCGCGAAGAAGTCGGGCTCACCGATGGGATCGCCGCCAAGGCGAACCAGTTTGAAGCCGCCGTAGGAGATGGTGTGCGCCATGATGCCGGGGAACGAACCGGCGCGGCCGTGATGGCCGACGAGCAACACGACGCCGACCGACGCATCGAGGCCCGCCATCGTCGTCGCGCCCGGCCGACCGGCGCCGCGAATCACGCGGCAGCGCGGGTCGATCTCGTCCATCAGCAGGACGCACAGATCTTCGACGCCGTGATTCTCCTCGACGATCACTTCCGTAGCCCCGCCCGCGAACGCGCCGTCGACGGCCGCGTTCGCATCGAGCGTCATCAGGCGCCGATTGCGCGCGAAGTCGATGCCCGTTGCCGAGACGTCCGCCCAGCGCACGAGTCCGGAGATGCCTTCCATGTCGACGCTGACGAAGACCTTCATCGGGCATTCCTCGGCGTCGGCGCGCCCTCATCCAGCAAACCGTCTTTCTTGAGCGTCGACCACAAAGCGCTCGGCACTTCGATGTGCGCGAGTCTTTGCGCCTCTACGGCCTCGTTGGCCGACCGCGCGCCTGGAATGGCGGCCGCGACCACCGGATGCGCGAGCACGAACTGCAACGCGACGGCGCCGATCGGTACGCCGTGGTCGCGACAGATCCGTCCGATGCGCTCGGTCTTGTCGCGCACGGCCTGCGGCGTTTCACCGTACATGTAGCCGGCGCGCTCCGGCGCGATCAACCAGCCGCCGGCGAACGGCGATGCAATGATCGCCCCCATGCGGCGCGACGCGCACAACGGCAGCACCCGGTCGAGCGCGCACGTATCGAGCAGCGTGTAGGGTCCGGCGATAACGATGAAATCGAGATCGACGGTGTCGGCGATGCGCTCGACGAGATCTTCGTGGCGACCACCCGCCCACGTCGCGTAATTGCGCATCTCGCGATTGCAGCCGAGCCCGATCGCCTTGATCGATCCCGCGTCACGCATCTCTTCGAGCACCGCTGCCCCGCCGCCACCGTTGCGCGACAGCTGCGCCAGCGCTGCGTCGATCTGCGCGTCATCGTGGTAGCCGTAGTCCACATCGTGGATCGTCAGGCTATCGACGTACGGCAGCCCGAGCCGTGTCAGCGAATCGCGATGCTGCGCCACGATCGCCCGGCGGTCGTACGCGAAGTGCACGCGATGGCCGCTCAACGGATCGCGCGGCGTGCGCACGGCGCCGTCGGCCGAGAGCGTCTTGTTCGCTTCGATGCGCGCCGGCTCCGGTTCGAGCGTGCGGCCGACCTTCGTGTTGATCGCGTACTCGGTGCGGTTGCCGCACTCGGCGAGTGCGACGCCGAGCCGGCGTTCGGACCGGCCGATGCCGTATTCCGGCGCCGTGTCGAAGAAGCGCACACCGCCACGCCACGCTGCCGCGACAGCCTCGTTGCAGTCGTTCGCCGCAACGCGCGGATCGCCCAGGGGTCCTGCGCCGAAGCCGAGCGACGTAACGGCGAACGCGCTCTTGCCGACGCGCCGCGGTGTTACGACGTCCATCAGCCGCTGTCCAACCCTACGAACGTCCCGCCATTGCGGAACGCCAGTGCCCGCATCGCGCCGGCGTATCGGTAAAGCGAAGCGGGCGGTTGCGCCAGCCTGAAAAGGTGTGGAAAGCCCACGACGTTGATCCGCACCGGACGACGTCCCTGTGCATCGGGTGCATTGATCCGGTCGACCGTATCGACCAGCTCCTCGATCGAACGGCAATTGAAGTCGTCGCCGAAGATATACACGCTGATGCGTCTATCGGGCGCCTGGTACGTGCGGATGGCTTTCTCGATGCCGTTGATCGGGCACGAAGAGCTGAACGGATTGAACGAACGCATCCGGTCGACGATCGCGCGGCGCCGCGCCGGCGAATCGGGAATCCAGCGGCCGCCGTACTGCGGAAACATGTATTCGCCCTGGTCGCTCATTACCTGGATGCCTTTCAGCGCAGGATAGATGGTGAGCGTTTCGCTGAGTTTCTTGATGACCTGCGGCCACACACCGGGGTTGTTGTACATACTGCCGGACGTGTCGATCACGAACACGACATATTCGCTGTCGACCGCGATGCCGGCGACGGTGTTGTCGGCCCGCTGGAACCCGGCGCCCAGCAGACGTTCCATCTCTTCGCTCAACGACTGCTTCGCCTGCGCCAGCTTCTTCTCGGTGTTGACGGCTTCCTCGGCCTCGCCCTTCGACGTCTGATAGCGACCGAGCACGGTGCTCAACTCGCGTTCCAGCTGCGCAAGAGACTGCTGTTCCGTATCGAGTTCGCGCTGTGCGTCGGATAGTTCGCGCGACAGCTTGTCGGTTTCGCCGCGAATCTTGAACAGCGCGTCCTGTCGCGCTGCAACGGTTCCATCGAGGTGCGTCTGCGACTGTTCGAGAACCGTCGGCGGAATGAACTTCGTCGTCATCAGCAGCAGGATGACCGCGCCGAAGCCGCAGCAGATGACGTCGAGGAACGACATCGACATTTCTTCGACGGGGCGGCGCGGCTTCATGACCGATTCCTGAACGGCATCAACGGTGACCGGGGTTGGACCGCATTGTCGGCATCCTGTTGCAACATGCAATCCTGCGCTGTCGGACCCATCGGCACGGGCCTCCCGTTCGGGCCGAATCAGTATCCAACGGTAGGCTGTATCACATGCCGAACGAAGATCACGCAGAGGATGAACGCGATCGCCAGCGCGAAGCGCACGCCGAACGGTAAGCGTCTGAAGCGACCCACCAGGGTCGTACCCGATTTGCGCGACTCCATGCCGAACCTCCTACTCGAAGCGAACTCGGCCTTCCTTCGCCAACCAGACAGTTGAGCTGCGATCGCGGTGGCAGCGGACACCTGTTGCCGGAGTATGCGTCAACCCATAGCCAGAGCGAAGCAGAACCCGACTACTGTCCAGAGACCGGCCTGCTCCGACCGTTCGTGCGCAAAAGGTATCAGCGAATCCGTGAGCATCGCCAGGATGCCTCCCGCCGCAAGCGCGGCGAAGCGCGCACCGTTCGTGCCGCTCACCGACGTGGCCAGCAGATGGCCGAACGCGGCGGCCAACCCGCACGCGAGTGCCACCCACAGCCACACGCCGCCGACGCGCCGCCAGCTCCAGCCGCTTTCGGCGAGGTCTGCTGAAGGCGCCAGCGCCTGCGGAATGTTCGAAACGAAAACCGCTGCGATGAACGCCAGGCTGACGGCGATGCCGTTGCCGATCTGGATGCCGAAGATGATCGACTCCGGCACGCCGTCGACGATCGCGCCGACCACGATGCCCAGGGGACCGCTCGAGCCGTCCGCGCCGAATTTCTTGTCGACGAAGCGCGCGCCCAGAATGAACGTTCCAGCGCCGATCAGCGCCCACAACGCAACCTGCCTGGTGTCGAGCACTTCGGCCGTCGGTAGTAGATCGACGGCAACCGCGGCAATCAGCGCACCGGCGCCGAAGCCGGCCAGATCGCCGACGATGGTCCGCGGCACCTTGATCAGAAAAACCGCGAGTCCGCTCAGGACGAGCGACAGTTGGGCGAGGGCACCGAGGCTAAAGGACGTCAACACATGAACTCTCCAACGATTCGGAGTACGACTTCAGAACATCTCAGTAATCGGTCGGCGCCTGCCGAAAAGCAACCGTTCAGCAGACACGAATCAGTCCGAGGACCGAGCGCGCGCGTTCAGCGCCCTTGCGCGAGCCGCAGCGCTCAACGTGGAGACGCACGGCGAATTGCGGTCGAAGAACCGCCACGGCTTGTGAGCCCACGATCCCGCGTAATCGACGCCGACGCGCGGCGCGCGATCTATTTTTCTGCACTGGGGAGTCGGTGGTGTCTCGATCCACAAAGACCCGCCGCAGAGGTCTTCGCCCGAGAGCCTTCTATCTATGTGCATCGCTCTACAAACCAGACCCGGACCCCAGGTCTTGTCCCGGATATTGCTCACGGGTTCGACGGCGCGGATCAACACCGCGTGCGGAACGCCCTGTTCGCGCGTGACGACGTTGAGGCAATTCCACATGCCATAAACCAGATAGACGTAGGCGTGACCGGGCGAGCCGAACATCACAGCCGTGCGTTCGGTCCGTCCGCGCGCCGAAGTGCGCGGCCAGATCCTGCGGACCCTGATACGCCTCGGTCTCGACAATGCGACCTGTCAGTCGCTTGCCGCGATGCAAACGAACGAGATGCATGCCGATGAGTTCACGCGCAACCAGCAAGGTACGGCGGGCGTAGAAAGCGCGAGGCAGTTTCAATTTGTAGGCGAAGTCCTGAGCGTCTCCGTCCTTCCGAGCGTAGGAAGGCTCAATCGGGTGAACGCCGAAAACGGCACAGCGGGTGTTCATACAGCAGCATGGTTTTCTCCCGGAAGAACGAAGTCGCGTTAGCGCGGAGGCATGGCGTCGAGCAGCGCCTTCGTGCGCGCTTCGATCAGGCTTATCACCCTCCGGTCGGTGTGAATGTACAGGCCGTTGTCGAGAACGACTCGCAGTACCATTTCACCGACCGCGTCCGGCGAAACGCCGCTTTCCAGGAATCTGCGCGACGAGTCGAGGCGGTGTTTCAACGCGGGTTCCAATGGCGCAGATGCGTCGATGCCGGGTTGTGTCCTGCGCGTGTTGTCGATGATGCGGGTAGCAACCGGTCCGGGGCACAGTACGCTTACGCCGATGTTGTCTGCCGCAAGCTCGGGTCGCAGCGCCTCGGACAGCCCCACCACACCGAACTTCGCGGTGTGGTAGAGCACGCCGGCACCTGCCTCGACCAATCCTGCACCGGAGGCCGTGTTGACGATATGGCCCCCGTTCCTCCGTTCAACCATGCGAGGCAGAAACGTCTGGATGCCATTGATCACGCCGATCAGGTTGATGCCGATTCCCCAATCCCACATTTCATACGTCATCTTGGCGGCGGCCGCGCCGCCGGCTACGCCGGCATTGTTGAAGAGCAGCGACACCGCGCCGAGTTTGCTTTCGACGCTGTCGGCGATGCGCGCATATTCGGCGCGGTCGCGCACGTCGAGTTTCAAGGCAACCACCTCCGTCAGCGCTGACAGTTCAGTTTTGGCGCGATCGAGCGCGGCCTCGTCCAGATCGACGATCGCAATCTTCGCGCCGGCTTTCGCAAAAGCTCTAGCAATGCCGAGGCCGATTCCGTTAGCACCGCCGGTGATGAAAGCGGTCCGATTTTGTACGTCGATCATGTGGTGTTCCTTTGTCTGATGCGCTTCTCGCGGCTTCGGCCTTCCGCCTTCGCCGGGCGCTTGATTGTTCCGATTTCGGCGACATGGTCAAATCGATCCCCGGCGCGAGCCATGCATTGGGGGGAAATTCTGAAGCACACGGCGCGCCACAGTGAGCGAACTCGCCACGCCATCTGCGGTGCCGCTCAAATCCACGGGCACGCGCGCCGACAAGTTGCCGCTGCCGACGAAGGTCAGCTACGCCGCGGGGCAGCTGGTCGAGCTGGTGGTGGGCAGCATGCTGAACGTCTTCGTGCTGTTCTACGTAACCGCGGTGTGCGGCATGCCGGGATGGCTCGCGGGCATCGCGCTCGGCGCGGGTTTGGTGGTGGACGCGGTGATGGAGCCGTTAATCGGCTCGCTCACGGACGGTTGGCGTTCGCGATACGGGCGTCGAGTGCCGTTCATGATCGTGGGGCTGCTGCCGATCCTTCTGACCTTCAACCTCGTCTTTGCACTGCCGTCGGGAGTCGGCCACACCGCGCTCTTCCTGTGGCTGATGCTGCTGTCGGTTTCGTTGCGCATTTCGTTGTCGATCTATTCCTTACCGTACCAGGCATTGGGCGCGGAACTCAGCGACGACTACGCGGAACGATCGTCGATCGCGGCGTGGCGCTGGGGCATCGGCATCCTCGGAACGGTGGCGGTCATTGCACTCGGATACGGCGTGTTTCTCAGCGGGCCTGACGGTTTATCCCGCCGTGCGTCTTATCTGCCGCTAACGCTTTCACTAAGTCTCATGATCGTGTGCGGCGCACTGATCGCCATACGCACGGGCCTCGTCACCCGCCATCGGCAGCACGAAACGCTGGCGCCGAGCGCAGCGATTCATCTTCGTCTGCTCGGCGAGGTGATCGAAGTGTTCCGCAACCGGACATTCCGTATCCTCTTTGCCTCGATGCTGCTGTTCAACATTTCCGCCGGCGTCAGTCAGGCGCTGACTCTGCATCTCGGCACGTTCTTCTGGCGGCTTGTGCCGGATCAACTGCAGGCGTTGTCGCTAGCCGCGGTCATGGGTCTGGCACTGGGTGCACCGCTGGCCGGACCGCTAGGGTCGCGGATCGAAAAGCGCACGATGCTGATTCTTGGCAAGAGCGGCATGTTCGTCTGCAACGCCGTGCCGGTCACCCTGAAGCTTCTTGGACTGTTGCCGGATTCGGGGCCGCCGTTGACGGCCTTTCTCGCGACCTCGGCGTTTCTCAGTGGCGCGGCGATGGGGCTGTCGATCATCGCGTTCCTATCGATCGTCGCCGATGCCGCCGACGAACACGAATATCTGTTTCACACGCGGCGCGAGGGACTCTATTTCGCGGGCTGGTCCTTTGCCGCGAAATCGGCAACGGGTGCCGGCTTGCTCATCGCCGGCGTCGTGCTGCAACTGATCGACTTCCCCACGAATCTCGCCGGGCACGGCGCGACGCTGCTCCCCGAGAACACCGTCACCTGGCTTGGCATTGCCGGTGGGCCGGGTGGCGCCTTGCTGTCGGTGGTGGCGATCGGAATCGTATTTTTCTATCGGCTCGACAAAGGCACGCACGCCAAAATATTGGTCGAGCTGAATGCGCGGCGTGAAGGTGGCCGCGCTTCGCTCGTTTCGCCCGGCCACCAGGACGGGCGCACTCTTCATCGTCCGTCCATCTCTCCCGCCAAACGCAGGTAGGCTTCGACGAACGCGCATCGTTCCGACGGTAGCGCGTCGACCATTTTGAATATTTCGTCAGCCCGCTTGTCGTCCGGCAACGACATGATGCGCTGAACCTCCGCTTCGATTTCCTGTTTCCGCGCCTTCACTGCGTCTGCGCGCACTTCGATGGGTCGAACGAAGTGTCGCTTCATCGTGTGAATCCTTGGCCGCTATTCGGATATACACGACGGCAGGCGTCAAAAGGTTCCCAACACGAAAATGTCCGTGCCCAACTCGGAGGTGACACCGGGCTTCAGCCCCGGCACCTTCTATCTGGTGGGTTGCTCGACGCGGGCTGGTATCTCAAAGGCACCCAGACGAACCTTCGCCACTTCAAGCCGAAGCCTTCTGGCCGTTGTCGCAAGCACCCGGATGGAACGCAGCAGGAGCCAGGCTTCGTCGCGCTCGTCGTCATTCGGGCGGAGTAATCCCTGCAGTTCGCGCAGCCGCTGCCTGGTTTGCGCTTGCGTCCGCATCGTCTCGATCAGGAGATCGGCTTCGCCGTTCTCGGGTGAGTTGCTCATTGGCGATTTTCCTTTTCGCGTTCGACTGAGCGCGGCACATTGATTGACGCTGAAGCATCGAGTCCGGTCGGTACCGCACACATCCGACCGCCTGTCAGACGAGAGCCTGTGCAGCACCGACGCCCGCATTCGAGGTTTCCGTCCGGTGCCTCAAATGTTCGTTCGCGAACAGACGGTTTACGCCCGCAACGCGTCAACTGAAGTTTCACTCCACGGAATATGCGCGTGGCTGAATCGAAACCAGGTGCATTTGCGCGACCCGACGCACGCCGCGAATTCGAAGCGATTGCCGGTTTCGATGGCGAAGTACCCAGCATCACCAACGATCGCGGAATGAAATTCGGAGCCAGTCTGGATCGACGGGTGCTTGGGAAGCTGGAGGACTATCTCGCAAAGCACTTCGGTCGCCGGAGATGAGCAGACAGCCGCCACCTGAACGTCACGTTTTCGAATTCGCGGGCATCATGATCGTGCTGGCGGTTTTGTGTGTTTCCATCGGAGCCGCGCTGGTCTGAGGTCGCTTTGCCGTTTCCGTCAGCCATCTTTCCGCCACGCGGAACAACTCGGGCGCGACCCGCGTCGCCTCGTCCTCGGCTTCAACTTGCGTGAGCGTTTCTGGAAAGCGACGACTGATACCGACGTCGCCGAACGTCACCGCGAACAACCACTGGTGATTGCCGCCCTTCAACGTCCAGTGCATTTGCACATGCCAGTGTGCGAATGCGCCAACCATGCGTACAGAGTGTTGCGTGCGTTTCTGGCAGCGTCCATTCGAATCTTCAGCGTCTATCGACGCAGCGCACGATGCGCGCGAAGACGCGCGACGTCGGGTCGCTAGCGAACATAGGAGCGATCGTCCGACGGACGTGACACCTGAATTCAACGGAGTTCGACTACATCTCTGTAGATCGCGACCTCTTACCATCTGCTCCCCAAAAACGGTACGGAGAATGTCGATGAGTGTTCTAGTTGAACGTGATGCTTCGCTGCCGTTCTGGATTGGATCCCTACTTGGCGTGGCCGTCGCCACCACCATCGCGGCGTTCGTGCTGCAGTTTGGCGTTGTTTGCTCGGCCATCTGACGTCTACGTTCGGCAACGAACAGACGCGACAGGGTCGAGACGTATCAAATCGGCAGGATGGCGGACTGGCAATTTGATTCGAATGGACGCGATCGCGCACAGCTTCGCGCTCACGTCGGCCAATGCGCGCTAGCGCTCGGTCGGTTCAATCGCCTGCGTTGCTTTTCCGAATCGGTCGACGCCTTTCTGGCGCCTCGTTTCGTCAGCGTGCTCAGCGTGCTCACCGTGCTGACGATCCTGGGCGTTGGGGTGTCACTGCGTACTTGAGCAAAACCAACGGGCCGAGAGCGATTGCAGTGCTGCACGCGATCACGTCCTGGGCGAAGCGAGTTCCTACACCAACAGCGAAATCACTCCGAACACCATCACCACCACGAATAGCACTGCGACGACTGCCGCCACGTGCTTTAGCGTAAATCCATCTTCCAGGCTGAAGGTGTCGCCAAAAAGCCGAGTAAAACGGCTGCCGGAACCCGAGTGTTCGACCAGCCTCGCTTCACCTTCTGACTCAGGTCCGTCGCTCCGATCGCGCCGTGCTGCATCCATGATTGCACCTCGCTCACATCTGCAACCCGCATCCATTGTTCTGCCAATCGCCCGATTCGCACAGTGTGTCATCGCACCAAGAGCACTCGTCCAACGCGCTTCAATCGAGAGAATCCAAATAGGCCTTCTAGCGCAACGTCGCTTGGCACGTCACTTTTTAGCGGTGGCGTATGCGCTTCTGATGGAGGCGTTTTAGTTCGACGTATTGCGCGTCATTTCGCGCGCGCTCCCATACCGCCCTGAAGCTGTCGGCCGACCGCTGTTTGATCGGGTCGTGCGTTTCCGGAAGTTCGTCACCTGCCTCGTCGTACTTCCGACCATTGCGATGCCGCGCATACCGTCGCGATCGCGTGTATCCCATCTGCAGAAATTTGCGCGCCATATCCATACCGACAAAATCATCAGCGGCTCGATAAGCCTCAAACCGTGCGTAGATTGCATCGGCCGAGATACGTGCAAGTTCAGGTGTCCTGAATCGCCAGAGCGGAAGCAGCTCGCTTTTGTACGGCTCTACGGTGAGTACCCCTTGCTCGCCCCGTCCGATCCGATAGAGCTCCGGCTGCTTTCGGTAATCGACGGCTGGGTCGGGGAACTGCGGCATGGGCACTCGCCTAACGAGCTCATTAAGGCTCACTCAATCGAAAGGCACGCGGCAAGATTGTGACGGTCATCGGGCGTGCACCAGCGGCATCCTCCTACAAACCCTCCGAATCTCCGCCGATGCCGCAAGCACTGGCGGAAGCGCCGCCGTCGCAGCCCGGTCCGACCGATGCGCTCGGTCGTTTCCGTTGTGGGATATAGCGGCTGGAGTACCCGGGGCTACCCCGGTTGCCGTGGCTCAGACCGCTCGCACTTCGGCGAGCCGCTTCACCGAGTGCTCGTCGTCCCAGCAGACGGCGGCTTCCCATGCGGCCCACGCTTGCGCGGCGATGTCGTGCGCGGCGTCGTCGAGACCGGCGGCGTTATAGGGCAGCACCAGGTCGAGGTCGGGGACATCGACGTGTGACTCGTCCCAGTCGATCAGCGCGACACGATCCGCGGTCATGCGGATGTTGCGCGGGTTGGGATCGCCGTGGACAACGCATGTCTGACGTCCGGTGAGCCGCGCCCACGCCGCCCGGCATCGGACAACACCCTCTGCCGGCATCGCACCGAGATCGACCTTCGTCCCGGTCTCGGCGCGCAGCAGATCAGTCGACGATCGCCAGCCCGGGCGCTGTGACCAGCGCAGCGTCAACCGATGCAGCTGACGGAGCGTGTCGGCCACGCGACGCCAGTCGGCCTCCGTCTCGGGTGGTCCGCCCTCCATGTAGGTCATCACCACCAGACCGTCGGCGAACAGCCGACCGTCCGTCGTCGGGATCGGCACCGGCACGGTCAGACCTCCGCGATCGAGGTGCTGGAGCAGCTCGGTCTCCCACGCGAGATCGGCGTCGCTCCTGGAACCGAGACGACCGACCGCGAGGTGTCCGTTGACCCGCACGCTCCACACGTCGTTGGCGACTCCACCGGCGAGCGGTTCGATGCGAACGACGCCCTCACCCCATTGTTCGAGTGCTTCCCATCCCACAGGCCACATTCCTCATGGAGTCCAAAGATGGGGAACATAAACCATCTCCATGACGTGCACAGGTGTCTGCTTCGACTCGCTTCCTGCCGTTGATCGGCGCGCAGCGCCTGTTAGGGTTGCGGTTCCGGATCCGGAAACGCAGCGCATGAATGTTGTTTTCGACGTTGGCAATGTCCTCGTCCGCTGGTCGCCGCACGAGATCATGCGCCGTGCGCTCGCGGATCAATCCGCCACGGACGTGTGGGCCGAACGGTTCTTCGGTCATGAGCTCTGGCGGCAATTGAATCGCGGTCACTTCACCGAAGCGGAGGCGAAGCGTCGCTACCTGAGCAACCTTCCGCTTACGCCCGCCCAGATCGACGCCGTGTTTCATCACGTCAAGGATTCGCAGGACGCGGTTCCGGGGGCGCACGAGCTGTTACGACGTCTGCACGCGGCGAACTATCCGCTGTTCGCGCTCACCGACAACGTGCGTGAAATCGTCGCGTACCTGCGCACGCGCTACGACTTCTGGTCGTACCTGCGTGGCGCCGTGGTGTCGGCCGAGATCGGGTATCTGAAGCCCGAACCGGAGATCTTCCGCGCGCTGCTGGATACCCACGCGCTCGATCCGCGCGCAACCGTGTTCATCGACGACGTGCCGCGCAACGTCGAAGGCGCCCGTGCCGTGGGGATGCATGCGATCCAGTTCCACGACGCCGTGCAGTGCGAACGAGCGTTGCGCGATCTGGCGCTCGTGTTCTGAGGCTCTGAGGTGAATTCTGTGTGCCCTTTACTTATCGACAAGCATCGACACACTGGCGCACCCTCCGTCGCTCAGTATGAAACTCAGAGCCACACATGGACGAAGACATGGACCGCCTCAACGATCGGCTGATCGCCACTGCGATTGGCCGGCTGAACACGAGGCAACGAGCGATTGTCGGTGGCGTGATTGCGACCGTGCAGGCGATCGACAGTGACACCGCTGCAGTGAAATGGCTGGAGGCGAGTCGGGATCGGATACGCAACGAACTCAGAGACGCGCGCGATCGATAGCTCCAGTCGTGAGCCACTCCCGAAGACCGTTGCCGATGTACCTGACCCCGGCCTCGTCTGTCGGACCTGCCGTGAACCACCCGCCTGAGGGTACGATCTACCCCGCGACCACTCTGGCGCTACCCTGCTTCGTGCACGCACACGAGTATCAGCCATGTTGATCAGACCAACGACTCTGCTTTTGTTCGCATTGCTCTCGGCGCCGGCAATGGCCGGATAAACACCATACGGGGCTCACGCGCCAACCTTGATGTACTGGTGGTGTGAGGGGAACTCGACCTCCTAACTGTGAAAGCTCGCTGTGCTTCGTAGTGCAGGTAATTGAACAGTTCACGTCCAGCGCCTCACTCGCCGCGTTTCAGCGCGGGCGTCTGAGTGGAATTACCAATCGCCCCGCTTAGTCATTGCCGGTAGCGTTCTGCGACAGCAAAACCGTACGGTCAGCGATGACGCGTGATGACAAGAACGGCGAGGAGACTGCGCATCGCCGGGCTATCCGGCGAGTCGGCGTGTTGATCACTGGGTTGATCGTTGCCTGCGTCATCGCGGCGGTCGCATTGGTTGTCGTAGTGGCCAGAGGCTGATCACGTCTGAAACACGATGCGGGAGCGCTACGACATGCAGAAGTCGTTGTCGATTGCCGCATTGGCCCAGCGTATCCCGGCTTCCCTTGCTTCATAGGCATCCGAACGAGCGATATCGAACGCACGCGCGACTTCCTGCGTTCGCAACACCATCGGGAGGACGCGGACGGTACCGATACGATCGTGTTGGGCGCGGAACGGGCATTCGGCATGCGTCTCGGATTCACACGTCGCGACCTCCCGAACGATCCGAGGTCGTGGAGTACTCGTCTCACGACAGGAGTGGGCGAGCCGGATGTCAGGCAATCGTTCCCCTCAATGGCGTCGTTACTACGCACGCCACACACGCATCTCCAAAAGCGATCCGTGACATGCGATCATTCACCCAACCGTATTGAGATCATTTTCATGACCGTCCATGGCACCACTGCAAAGCACTTCGCACCCGTCCGTGAGGCATTTGCGATCGCCCAGGCGAACGATCCGGGCGGCGCACAACTCTGCATTTATCGCCACGGCGAAGTCGTCGTCGATCTTTGGACGGGGCACGACATCGCGAATGATCGCCCTTACGCGGAAGATACGCTGACGGTCCTGATGTCCTGCACCAAGGGCGCGGTCGCAATCTGCGCCGGCATGCTGGCGGAACGAGGACTGCTCGACGTCGAAGCGCCCGTCGCCAGATACTGGCCGGAATTCGCGGCCAACGGCAAAGCGCACTTGACTGTCGCTCACTGCCTCAGTCATACGGCAGGTCTGCCGACGTTTCCGATCGCATCGGGTATCACGGCGCGAGATTTCGTCGATTGGGACAAGTGCATTCGCGCGCTGGCAGAAGCGAGACCGCTGTGGGCACCCGGCGCATATGCTTCCTACCACGCCGTGACTTACGGATTCCTCGTCGGCGAAGTGATCCGCCGCATTTCCGGAAAGAGTTTCGGCACTTTCTTCGCAGACGAGGTCGCCAGGCCGCTGGGTCTGGAATTCTGGATTGGATTGCCCGACGAGCAGCAGAGCCGCGTCGCACCACACATTCCTCAACGAGGCGCCGACTTTCGCACGCTGATGGTCGGCGCGGGCGTGAATGTAAACGATCCGATCATGATCGAGATTCTTGCCGGCTTCGACGCCATCGGGGAGGCGATTGATTTCTTCAATACGCCAGTCGGACGCGCCGCCGAACTGCCCGCCGGCAACGGTGTTGCAAACGCCCGCTCGCTCGCCCGAATGTATGCCGCCTGCATCGGTGAGATTGACGGTGTGCGGCTGCTGAACAAGGACACGCTGGCGCGCGCAATGCAGCCGCGCACCAAGGAACTCCCCTCACTTCCGCCGCTCGCGCATTTGCCGCGCCCGCCCGGCGAAGGTTTCGGTCTCGGCTTCGCGCTGGGCAGTCCCGTCACTCAGATGCTCGGCCCCGGATCGTTCGGCCACGACGGCGCAGGTGGAAGACTCGGCTTCGCGCATCCGCAGAGTGGAGTCGCCGCAGGCTTCGCGTGCAACAGCATGCTGTGGGACAACTTCACGCCCGATCCGCGCTGGTCGTGGGTGACTCCATTGCGGGAAATCGTGGCCAACCGCACATGATCGCGATCGATGAGTCTCGCACCTCAATAGCGTCGTTGGCCGGGTTCTTTTTTCAGTGCCTCTGATTCAAAGACAGGAGAGAGAACGCTCATGGCCAAGAGACGCACCGTAGAACTCAGGCTCGTCGTGGGTACCAATCAATTGAAGTACAGGGGAAGTGAAGCATTTCTGCAGTCCGTAGTGCCACGACTGCTGGATCGGATCGACTCGCTGCGGATTTCGAACCTCGGTGCAGCGGCCGCCACTTTGCAGGAGCTTGTCACCGATTCTCGCAATGCCATGGAGGAATTGGATGCGACAACGACGACGCTCGAGGATCAGGTTGGTGAGATGGACGAGGCGACGCAACTGATGGAGCGATTGCAGAAATATCTGGATGCCTACACGAAATCGTTCGCGGTTCTGTCCAACATCCTGAAGCGGATCAGCGTGACTGCCGATTCGATTGCGCAGAACCTGAAGTAAGGAACGCATGTAACAGGGACGTCCGCCCCGTACGGGAATCGTCCGATGAAAGTCACTAGACCGCAGGGAGAAATCGCATGATCAAGCTCGTCTATGTCATCACCCGGCGCGCCGACTATTCCAGTGAGGCGTTCTACGACTACTGGTTGAACCGGCACGGCCCGCTCGTTGCGGAACAAGCCGCGGCATTGCACTTGCGCAAGTATGTGCAGAGTCACACGGTCGACAATCCCGGTAACGAGGCGATGCGCAGTGTGCGCGGCATGCTCCCGCCGGTCGACGGCATCACGGAGGTCTGGTGGGACTCGCTTGCCGACATGCAGACCGCGTATGCCACGCCGGAGGGCGCCGCCTCGGGACGCATCCTCTCCGAGGACGAAGCGAAGTTCATCGATTTCACCAAATCGCAGGTGTTCCTCACCGAGGAACATCTCATTTTCGATCGCACCGGCGGCAACGGGCCTCCACAAGACGCGCTGAAGGTGACGTACCTTCTGACGAAACGGAATGACCTGACCCAGAAGGCCTGCCATCGCACCTGGCTTGCCGATCATGGTCCACTGGTGAAGAGCTTCGCTGGCATCCTGGGTATGGCGAAATACATTCAGAGTCACACCATCGCACCCGAGTGGAATGCGCGCGTTGTGGCGGCTGGCTTCGCGCCGCCGCTCGACGGCATCACCGAAGTGTGGACCGGCGGCGCGCAGGATCCAGTCGCCGACGACACCAGCGCCAAGGCAGCGATGGCGCTGGTCGAGGATGAGCGCAGGTTCGTCGAGATGGGCGCCTCGCGTTGTTTCCTGACGAAGGAACACACGATCTTCGATCACACTCGGTAAGAAAACGAAAGTGTCGGCGCGTGCCGCCCACCGCAAGGATCGGCGCCGACCGATCGAGACGGGCGGTGCGGCGAGCGCGGACGACTTCGGTCGTTGGGATTGTTCGTCAATGGCGGCGTCAACTTCGACGAGAGAAACCAGATGCAGAATCACGCCTTCGGCCGCGTTCTAACGTAGGTCATTGACGACGTATGGGATTCAGCGTCGAATGCGCATCGAATCAAGAACGCGTCGCGGAGGTGACCCCTGTTTACGAGTGAAGACAAGGAACCGCGCGTCGCTCGTGCCGTTGAGCAACTGCAATCGCTGTTGATTGAAAGCGAGACCCTTCAGGCCGTGGCTATCCAACGCCGCCTATTTGCGCTCGCGCATAGGCGCACGCTGGTGGCGGCTACCTCGGGTCGCTTCATCGCGATACGACGAGGGTTCTTCAAGGACTTCTACCCGGAAGATGTGCGATGGCAAGATTTCAAGGACGCACGCCTTCAAGTTGGAATCTTCGGGGCGGACCTGACCATTTCCGCTCTGGATAGTCCGGATCTCGCCGTTGCGGGTAGATCACAAGTTTTGAAGTTCAAAGGACTACGCAAGGAAGAAGCCCAGCAGGTCTATCGCCTGTGCCAAGCAAACGAGCAGGCGTGGAGGGAGAAACGCCGGTTGCGCGAATTGGAAGAACTGCGAGCGAAATCGGGAGGGATTCAATTGGGTAACGCTGGCATTTCCACGGACACCGCTTCGGACCCTGCGACGAGGCTTCAGCAAGCCAAGGAAATGTTCGATAAGGGACTCATTAAAGATTCTGAGTACGAGACGCTCAAGGCGAGGATCATCGGTAGCGTCTGATGATTCTGCAAACGATGTCGCTGGGGCGCGGTTTGGCATACACCGCTCTCAACGAGCACGCTAAGGCGCAACCGGTGTGACTGAGCGCAGGCTGGCGCGTTGCGCTACAGCGTGCTACAGCGTTCACAAAATTGGGTCCGTTATGGGTCCGGTCGCACAGCGCAGGGCTAGTCGCGAGCACATGGCCCTCCCCCAAGAGGACGAGTGGACCGTTCGACACGATCTGGCCTTCGCGGTAGTTTCCCTTTCGAGAGTGGACGACCTTGTTCGGCGAAGCGGAGACGCAAGTATGGCGCGCGACAATTTCCATGGCTGGATGTGGTCCGAAGCGGTGGCGGTGCTGACGCGAGCCGAGCATCTGCATCAACAGTTTTTTCGTCCTGCCACGCACGACGTTGCCTGGGAACCGCCTGTCGACGTGCTCGAACTCGACGACATGGTGTTGATCATCGTCGCATTGCCTGGAATCGATGCCGATCAGGTTGAAACGGTCATCGAGGACAGTGCGCTGCGCGTCTCCGGTCGGCGCGAGCACCCGCCCGAACTGCGTACCGCGGTCATTCATCGATTGGAACTTCCGCAGGGCCGCTTCGAACGCCGGGTGCCGCTCCCGCCCGGACGGTATGCCGCGGTCCGTCGTAGCGCGGCGAACGGTTGCCTGCTCGTCAGCCTTCACAAGACCGCATGACGCGGGCGACAACGATGTCCGACGACCCCGTAATGCGCGGCACCGCCGACGAAGAACAGCCCTCCGGCGAGCAGCCAGCCGGACATTCGAGCGTGCCAGCGGACGCGTTGATCATCATTCCGGTTCAGGGGACGGTGATATTTCCCGGCATGGTTTTTCCGATTGCGCTGGGTAGCGAGCATGCAATCAAAGCCGCCCAGCAAGCGCTACGCGAACAACGTCCGGTCGGCATTCTTCTGCGGCGCGGCGCCGCGCAGGGTGAACCCACCGCCGTCGACCTGCATCGTGTAGGCACGGTGGCGAACGTCCTGCGTTACGTCAACGCGCCGGACGGCGCTCATCACGTCATTTTGCAAGGTGAACAACGCTTTCGGGTCGCCGATTTCACACACGAGCAACCTTTCTTCGCCGCGCACGTTGTGCGGATCGATGAGCCCGACGTGCCGGTCACGCCGGAGATCGAAGCACGCACGCTTCACCTGCGGCGACAGGCCGTCGAAGCGCTCGAGTTGTTGCCGCAAGTGCCGCAGGAGCTCGTTGCTGCGGTGCAATCGGCGTCCTCGGCCGGGTCTCTCGCCGATCTCGTTGCCGCGTACCTCGACATCACTGCCGACGAAAAGCAGGAGATTCTCGAGACGATCGATGTAAGTTCGCGGATGGATCGCGTCACACGCCTGTTGGCCAAGCGGATCGAAGTGCTTCGGCTGACACAGGAAATCGGCCGCCAGACGCAGGCGTCGCTCGATGAACGCCAGCGCGAAGTGATCCTGCGCGAGCAAATGGCAGCAATCCAGCGGGAACTGGGCGACGGCGCAGGCAAAGGACCGGAGATCGCCGAGTTGGACGCGGCGATCACCCAGGCGCAGATGCCTGCGGAAGTCGAAGACGCCGCGCGTAAGGAATTGCGCCGCTATGAACGCATGCACGAATCGGCGGCAGAGTCCGGCATGGTTCGCACCTATATCGACTGGCTCGTCGAATTGCCCTGGGCGTTGCCCGACGAGAAGCCGATCGACATCGACGCCGCACGACGCATTCTCGACGCGGACCACTTCGGCCTCGACAAAATCAAACGCCGCATCGTCGAGTATCTGGCGGTGCGCAAGCTGGCGCCGCACGGCAAAGCACCGATCTTGTGTTTCGTCGGTCCGCCGGGAGTCGGCAAGACGTCATTGGGGCAGTCGATTGCACGCGCGATGGATCGGCCATTCGTGCGTTTGAGTCTGGGTGGTGTGCACGATGAGGCGGAAATCCGCGGGCATCGCCGAACTTATATCGGTGCGCTGCCGGGCAACATCATTCAGGCAATTCGAAAAGCGAAGGCGCGCAATTGCGTGATGATGCTCGACGAGATCGACAAGATGGGAAGCAGCAATCAGGGTGACCCGGCAGCGGCGATGCTCGAAGTGCTGGACCCCGAACAGAATTCAACCTTCCGCGACAACTACCTCGGTGTACCTTTCGATCTATCGCGTGTCGCCTTCCTCGCCACAGCCAATCTGTTAGATACCATTCCCGGCCCGCTGCGCGATCGCATGGAAATAATCAGTCTTGCGGGTTATACCGAAAGCGAAAAATTGCAGATCGCGCAACGCTATCTCGTGCAGCGCCAGCTCGACGCCAACGGACTGACGGTTGCGCAGGCGGAGTTCGATGAAGACGCACTCCGCCACATCATCCGCGACTACACGCGTGAAGCCGGGGTGCGCGGGCTCGAACGCGAAATTGGCAGAGTATTGCGCAGCGCGGCGGTTCGGTTCGCCGAAGGCGAAACTGCCAAAGCACGCATCACCGCGGACGAGTTGATCGAAGTGCTGGGACCGCCCCGCTTCGAAAACGAAGTGGCGATGCGCACGAGCGTGCCCGGCGTTGCGACCGGACTCGCGTGGACGCCGGTCGGCGGCGACATCCTGTTCATCGAGGCCACACGTGTACCTGGAAAGGGCAATCTGCTGCTGACGGGCCAACTCGGCGAAGTCATGCGTGAAAGTGCGCAGGCCGCGTTCAGCATCGTGAAGAACCGCGCCACATCCCTGGGCATCGACGCCGCCACTTTCGCAAACAGCGACATCCACATTCACGTTCCCGCAGGCGCGACGCCGAAGGATGGACCCAGTGCCGGCGTTGCCATGTTCACGGCACTCGCCTCGCTCCTCACCGGCCGCAATGTGCGCAACGACACGGCCATGACAGGAGAGATCAGCCTGCGTGGACTGGTCCTACCGGTCGGCGGCATCAAGGAAAAGATCGTCGCTGCTGCCGCCGCCGGAATCACACGGGTGCTGCTGCCGGCGCGCAATCGGCGCGATTTCGAGGACATTCCGAGCGATGTTCGCGACGCTCTGGAATTCGTCTGGCTGGAGGAAGTGGACGATGCCTTCGCTGCGGCTCTGGAGCCGCTCGGCAACTAGCGGCTCGCCGGCAGTTCTGCGGGCTGCGCCTCATTGAGGTTGTTGGGCAGCCAAGGTATTTGCACCGAGGCTGCTGGCGTCAGTAGCTTTGAGATGCGAACGATTCGCCTGAGTCGACACAGTCGCGCCAGTCGGCTAGGCATGCATGCGCGCCGATGGCCGACGAACGGTCGGCCTTGTAGGCTGCCGACTACAATCCACCCGCTACCTGACCACTACACTCCCTTTTGTCATCAGCAGATCACTCGACACTGCTGTTCCCGAGGGAACTATCGTGCTGACCTGTTCACGGTGGCCAAGGCGACGCCGAAATGCTGGCTCTACGAGGACGAACCGGTGGACGAAGCGACACAGCTGCATGCCCAGTGGGCCTTCGGGTATGGATCTCGAACGGAATTGTTGTGCCTCCGGACGATGAATGCCGCGGGCTTTGAGAAGCGTAACCAGAACATCGGGTGGTGGATCCATTTGAGCGATGTCGGTCGCTCCGTTGAATGATGGGCCGCGGCGAAGCGCAACCGGATGCAATCTGAAGATATCGACAATGAAGTTCTGCGTTTCATCGAACGGTACATCGACAGCGTGCCGCACTTAGAAGCACTTCTGCTTCTCTCAGAGCACCCCGCGCACACATGGACGGAAGAAGCCGTCGCAACGAGGATCTATCTCGACAAGGATCGGTCTCGCGTCGTACTGAACGATCTCGTTAGGCATGGACTGATCGTCGACGCCGGACAGCGTCTTGCTTACCGTTACGACCCTACCAGCGCCTACGGGCCGATTGTGGCGAAGGTTGCGGATGCGTACCGACGACACCTGGTGCTCATTGCTACACTGATTCACTCAAAAGGCTCCGCAGCGGTGCGCGATTTCGCGCGTGCCTTCGAGATCAAAAAGCGAGACTGACGTGGCGGCTACGGTTTACATCTTGGGCGCACTAACGACTCTGCTCTGCGCCGTGCTCCTGCTTCGCGCGTACGCAGGGGCAGGAAGGCGTCGACTACTTCTGTGGAGCGGTCTCTGCTTTGCAGGACTGACGTTGTCGAACGCGTTGGTGTTTATCGATCTCGTCTTGCTCCCCGACACAACCGATCTCTATCTTCTTCGATTGTCCACCGCCGCGGGCTCGATGTTACTTCTCGTGTTTGGTCTCATTTGGGACAGCCGGTAACGCGATGATCGAGGGATTCCTGCTAGGTGTGATCGTCGCGACATCGTTGATCGCCGGGCTTTTCTTCTTGAAGTTCTGGCGCGAAACACGCGACCTGTTGTTTCTCGCGTTCGCCGCGGCTTTCTTCGTCGAAGGCATCAATCGAGTTGGCGTTCTGCTCGTTGCAAAACCGAACGAAGGCAACCCGACGATCTACATCATCCGTCTTGTGGCGTTTCTGTTGATCCTCGCGGCCATTGTCTGGAAAAACCGCGATCGATGAACTGTGGCGACTCGAAGCGCCTCGAGGAGATCCGGTTAGGCCGGCGTTGCCAGCGCTGCCGCATTACTCGCGTCTCGGCAAAGACGTCACCGCGAACACCAATAGGAACATTCGGATCGCGGATCAGCTGATCTCCAGTCTCTCGACAAAACAACGGCGCGCGACTGCGTGTAAATCACGCCAGGCCCTGTAAGTCCTTCCATCCCAATTTGCACCGAGCTTTGAACCGGAAAGCCGTTGGGAGTCGCATCGTGCCTGTCCAGGTGCATTGCGCCAGGTGCATTGCGCGCGAAATCAGCACGACCCCTCGCGCGGCACGGATCTTGCCCCGCGAACCGCTGTGTTCCAACGATTTGCAGCGCTGTTGCAAAGACTTCGACTAGCGGACGGCAGGAATGGCAGCGAGCGTCGGCGACTATATCTTCAACCGCCTCAGCGAATGGGGAATTCGTCGGATCTTCGGTTACCCCGGCGACGGCATCAACGGAATCATGGGTGCGCTCGACCGTGCGTCGGACAGATTCGAATACGTGCGCGTGCGTCACGAAGAAATGGCAGCGTTCATGGCAGGTGGTCATGCCAAGTTCGCCGGCGAGGTAGGCGTTTGCATGGCGACGTCGGGTCCGGGAGCGATCCACCTGCTGAATGGACTCTATGACGCGAAGATGGATCACATGCCAGTGCTCGCGATCGTCGGACAGCAGGCGCGCTCGGCGCTCGGCAGCGACTATCAGCAGGAAGTCGACCTGCAAACGTTGTTCAAAGACGTTGCCGCCTATGTCGAAATGATCTCCTGCCCCGCGCAGGTGCGGCACGTGCTCGATCGCGCGCTGCGCATCGCCCAGGCGGAACGCGCAGTGACGTGCATGATCGTGCCGAACGACGTGCAGCAGATGGATGCCGTACCGAGTCCGCCGCGCGCGCACGGCAATGTGTATTCGGGAGTCGGATACAACCCTCCGCATCCGCAGCCAACCGATGCGCAACTGCGGGCGGCCGCGGAAATTCTCAACGCCGGCGAAAAGGTTGCCGTACTGGTCGGCGCAGGTGCGCTGGGTGCCACCGATCAGCTGATGCAGTTGGCCGACGTACTCGGATGCGGTGTGGCCAAGGCGCTGCTCGGCAAGGCCGCGCTGCCCGACGACCTACCGTATGTCACCGGTTGCATCGGCCTGCTCGGCACGCGCCCGAGTTGGAATCTGATGCAGGACTGCGACACGCTGTTGATGATCGGCACGACATTTCCGTATTCGGAGTTTCTGCCGAAGGACGGCCAGGCACGCGCCGTACAGATCGATCTATCGCCGCGTAACGTGTCGATGCGCTATCCGACCGAAGTCAACCTGATCGGCGACAGCGCAGCCACCCTCGAAGGGTTGATGCCGATGTTGAGTCGCAAAACGGATCGGTCGTGGCGCGAGAACATCGAAGCGGACGTGGCAGAGTGGTGGCGGGAACTCGAAGACAAAGCGATGGAGCCCGCCGATCCGATCAACCCGCAGCGGATTTTCTGGGAACTCTCGCCGCGCTTGCCGGACAACACCATTCTCTGCGGGGACTGCGGATCGCACACCAACTGGTATGCGCGCGATATCAGGATGCGACGCGGCATGATGGGTTCGTTGTCCGGCAAGCTCGCAACGATGGGCAGCGGTATTCCTTACGCCATCGCAGCGAAGATGGCGTATCCGGATCGGCCGGTGCTGGCGATGGTCGGCGACGGCGCCATGCAGATGAATGGCAACGCCGAACTGATCACGGTGAAGCAGTACTGGAAGCAATGGAAGAGTCCTTGCTTCGTAGTAATGGTGCTGGCGAATCACGACCTGAATCAGGTGACGTGGGAGCAGCGTGCGCTGGCAGGCGACCCGAAGTTTCCAGCGGCTCAATGCGTGGAGGATTTCGGCTATGCGCGGTATGCCGACATGCTGGGCTTCAAAGGCATTCGCATCGCCGATCCCAACGACATCGCAGAAGCCTGGGTTCAGGCGTTTGCCGCGGATCGGCCCGTATTAATCGAGTTCATCGCCGACCCCGACGTGCCGCCTCTTCCTCCGCACATTTCGTTCGATCAGGCACGCGCCTTCGCAACGACGCTGTTCAAGGGCGATCCCGACAACGGCGGGATGCTCTTGCAGACCGTGCGCCAGATCAAAGACACCGCGAAACACCGACTCGCGCGTACGTTCGGCAAACACGATGACGACGACTGAGGGCACGAACTTGCAGCGAATGATTACGCTGAAGTCCGTGGACGAACCGGTCGAAGACAGCGAAATGCTGTGCAACGCGCTCAAAGAAGCGGTAAGGGGTCAGGTCAATTTCGACCCCGGCAACCGCGCGCTATACGCAACCGATGCATCGAACTACCGCCAGGTACCCATCGGCGTAGTCATTCCGTTAGATATCGACGACGTGATCGCAGCAGTTTCCATTTGCCATCAGTTCAAGGCCCCTGTCCTTCCCCGCGGCGCGGGCACCAGCCTCGCCGGACAGTGTTGCAATGCCGCGGTCGTGATCGATTTCACCCGGCACGTCAATCGCATCGTCGAACTCGACGTTGCCGCGCGGACGGCAACGGTTGAACCGGGTTGCGTACTCGACGATCTGCGCCATGCCGCCGAACGATACGGTCTGACGTTTGGTCCCGACCCCGCTACCCATCGCCACAATACGCTGGGTGGAATGATAGGAAACAATTCCTGCGGCGTGCATTCGGTCATGGCGGGCCGCACGGCGGACAACGTCGAGGCGCTCGAAGTGCTGACGTACGACGGACTGCGGCTGCGCGTCGGCAAAACCGATGCGGCCGAACTCGACCGCATCATTGCGGCCGGTGGCCGTGAGGGTGCCATTTACGCCGGCCTGAAACGCCTGCGCGACGTGCACGCCGCCGAGATCCGCGATCGGTATCCGAAGATTCCGCGACGCGTGTCCGGCTACAACCTC
Source organism: uncultured Gammaproteobacteria bacterium (assembly GCA_963780795.1). GTDB lineage: Bacteria > Pseudomonadota > Gammaproteobacteria > Pseudomonadales > Azotimanducaceae > DATJGR01. Next base: position 401,174 of record CAWADH010000003.1, read on the forward strand.
GACGAACTGTTACCCGAAAATGGCTTCCACGTGGCGCGCGCCCTTGTCGGATCGGAGGGTACGTGCGTGATCGTACTGCGCGCGATCGTTCGGCTCGTTGAAAACCCGAACGCACGTAGTTTGCTGGTACTCGGCTATCCCGATATTTACAGCGCAGGCGACCATGTACCCCAGATTTTAGCCGCGAATCCGATCGGCCTCGAAGGTCTGGACCATCGGCTCATCGATTACATGCAACGCAAACACATGCATCCACGCGATCACGACTTGCTTCCGGAGGGTCGCGGCTGGCTCATGGTCGAGTTTGGCGGTTGCAATCGACAGGCATCGCATCGCAGCGCGCACGCATTGATGCAACGACTCGCTGCTACCGACAATCCGCCAAGTATGAAGTTATTCGACGATCCCGCCGAAGAACGACGGCTGTGGACCGTTCGCGAGTCGGGTCTCGGAGCCACCGCGCATGTGCCCGGAGAACGCGAATCGCATCCGGGATGGGAAGACGCAGCGGTGCCACCACATGCGGTCGGAGCCTACCTGCGCGAGTTCCGCCGGCTGCTGACGCAATACGGCTACGAGTGCGCGTTTTACGGGCATTTTGGCGACGGTTGCATTCACGTGCGAATCGACTTCGATCTCTCAACGCACAGCGGCGTCGAACACTGGAAGGCATTCATGAATGCCGCGGCCGACCTGGTACTGCGACACGGTGGATCACTGTCCGGAGAACATGGCGATGGCCAAGCGCGCGCGTGGCTGCTGCCGAAAATGTTCGGTTCCGCGCTGGTGCGGGCATTTGCCGATTTCAAGCGGCTGTGGGATCCGCATTGGCGGATGAATCCCGGCAAGGTCGTTGACCCGTTACCGGTTGATCGTCACCTGCGGGTCGGTCCTGATCACACGCGTGCCGAGCCCGCGGCGCATTTCGCATTCGCCGACGACAACGGCAGCTTTGAACAGTCCACGCGACGTTGCGTCGGCGTCGGGTCCTGTCGCAACGCACATGGCGGCGTGATGTGTCCGAGCTTTCGCGCCACGCATGAAGAGCGGCACTCCACTCGCGGCCGGGCGCGTTTGTTGTTCGAGATGCTGCAGGGCGATCCGCTGCGCGATGGGTGGCGCAATCGCGCTGTGCACGATGCACTCGAACTCTGCCTCGCGTGCAAAGGCTGTAAAAGCGACTGCCCGGTCAACGTCGACATGGCGACCTACAAGGCGGAATTCGCCGCGCACTACTTCCGCGGCCGATTGCGTCCGCGCGCTGCGTACTCGATGGGACTGATTCACTATTGGTGTCGTGCTGCTTCCCGTATGCCGCGCGCGGCGAACGCAGCATTTCAAAGCCCGTTGCTCGGTCGTGCGCTGAAGGCTTTGGCCGGGATCGCTAACGAGCGGAACGTCCCACGATTCGCCACACAAACGTTCGTCGACTGGTTCGGCTCCCGGCGCCCGACAAACGTCGGTTGCGCGCCGGTTGTCTTGTGGCCCGATACCTTCAACAACTATCTGTACCCGACGGCTCTCAAAGCCGCCACTCGCGTGCTGGAAGCGGCCGGCTTCCACGTACGGATTCCCCAACAGCCGCTCTGTTGTGCGCGGCCGCTGTACGCCGAAGGCATGCTCGATCTGGCGCGGCACCAGCTCGAGATTCTCCTGTCCGCGCTGACGCCAGACATCGCACAGAAGACGCCCGTCGTCGGACTCGAACCGTCATGCGTCAGCAGCTTCAGAGACGAGGTGCCCGCGTTGTTTCCGGACGACGCGCGCGCGACGTATCTCCGAAACAACAGTTATCTCCTGAGCGAATTCCTCGCACGTCACACGTGGCAACCGCCCAAGATGGTACGCAAAGCGCTTGTGCATGCGCACTGCCACCACCACGCGGTCATCGGGACGGACGACGAGAAGCACCTACTGGCGATGATGGGTGTGGACTTCGACTTCATCGACGGGGGCTGCTGCGGACTCGCCGGGTCGTTCGGATTCAATGCCAAACACTACGGAATTTCGCTGAAGATCGGCGAACACTCGCTGATGCCGCGAATCCGCGACGCACCGCCCGATACGCTGATCGTCAGTAACGGCTTCAGCTGCCGCCAGCAGATCGAACATTGCACGGACCGGTCCGTGGTGAGTCTGGCGCAATTGCTGGACATGGCGCTCAACGCCGAAGCGACGCAGTCGCGTCAATCCGATGCGCGGGTGCAGGTTGCGGTGCAACGATCACAAGGAGGGTGACAAAAGTGCAACAGCGATTGCTCAACGAGAACGGCACCAAAACGTGGATCGTGGTGCTCGACACCGGCGACGAGGTGATGAAATGCCTCCTCGATTTCGCGAACGAACAACATCTGAGCGCCGCGCGGATAAGCGGTATCGGTGCTTTCCAGAACGCGGTCCTCGGCTATTTCGATTGGGCGAGTAGGAACTACCGCCGGAATCCCGTCGAACGGCAGGTCGAAGTGGTCTCGCTGCTGGGTGACGTTGCGCTCGAAAACGGCGCCCCCAAAATGCATCTGCACGTCGTGCTGGCCGAAGCGGATGGGCGCGCCCTCGGCGGCCACCTGCTCGAGGCCCACGTGCGCCCGACGCTCGAGATCATGCTCACCGAAACGCCCGCGCACCTGCAGCGTCACTACGACGCCGCTTCCGGCATTGCGCTGATTCGTCCCGCAGCATCGGCTGGTCCAGCGACGTCATGAATTCGCCCACGTCATTGGGATGTCGGACATGGATCATCGGAGATGGCTACATTCCCGCATCCGATATGCAAGAGACCGCAGGCTCGTCAGTCACGACGCCGCGTGCATTCTCAACGCTGGCGACGAGATCGCGCGTGTTTCCATCACACTGTATTTTTCCGACCGTGAACCTGTTGGCCCCTATCGCATCGACGTCCCGCCGCGTCGCACGCTGCATCTTCGTTTCAACGATCTTGAAGACCCGGCACCGGTGCCTCGCGACACCGATTACGCAAGCGTCATAGAAGCCTCCATCCCAGTCGTGGTGCAGCACACGCGGCTCGATTCGCGCCAATCGGCACTGGCACTCATGACGACCATGGCATTCGCCAATGGCTAACGACGTCACAACGGCGCCGCCCGTCGTCGTGATCACCGGCGGTTCTGCGGGCATCGGCCGTGCAACCGCGATCCGGTTCGCGCGTGAACGCGCCAAAATCGCGTTGTTGGCGCGCGGCAAGGCCGGCCTGGCTGGCGCGGTCGCGGATGTAGAGGCGGCCGGCGGACATGCCCTAGCGATTCCGACCGATGTCGCCGATTACGAACAGGTCGACGCCGCAGCCGGGCGTGTCGAAAGCGAACTCGGTCCGATCGACATCTGGATCAACTGCGCGATGGCGACGATCTTCTCACCGATATCGATGGTGACGCCGCGTGAGTTCCGCCGCGCGACCGAAGTCACCTATCTCGGCACGGTGCACGGAACGCTTGCGGCTCTGAATCACATGCGCGCTCGCGACCGCGGCACCATCGTGCAGGTTGGTTCCGCGCTTTCGTATCGTGCCATTCCGCTACAGGCTCCGTACTGCGCCGCGAAATTCGCCGTTCGCGGATTTACCGACGCGCTACGCGTAGAGCTGATGCACGACCGCAGCAGAATTCGTTTGACGATGGTGCAACTGTCCGCCTTCAACACGCCGCAGTTCCTTTGGGGCCGCACGCACCTCCAGATGCGTCCGCAGCCAGTGCCGCCGATTTTCGATCCGAACGTGGCCGCGGAAGGCATTCGGTTCGCCGCGCGCGGCACGCGGCGCGAGGTCTGGGTGGGATTCCCGGCGGCCAAGGCCATCCTCGGTAACCGCCTCGCACCGTGGCTGGCGGATCGTGTGCTGGTACGTCAGGGGTACGACGGTCAGCTGACGGACCGTCCGGTGGATCCGGACAGGCCCGACAATCTGTTCGAACCGGCCGCGCGCGACTTCGGTGTCGATGGACCTTACGGCGAACGCGCGCGACCGCGCAGCTGGCAACTCTGGGCAGACATGCATCGGCAGAGTCTTCTCGCCGCCGGCGCAGCGCTTCTCGTTGCGGGTGTTGCCGTAGCGAAACGGCGCAATCGAACCGGCTGAGAAACCTGCGGCGCCGTTTCCCTAACGCCTACGCTACGCCGCAGGTATCGACCCGCTTCATCGCCGGCACCAGTGCAGCCAATGCCGCGTTATGGCATCCATCAATGTCGTTGAGCCGTCGCTCTTACAGGCGTCGGCCGCCTTTTTGATCGCGATCGATTGCGTTGGATAGACGTGAACGGCATCGGACAGTTCGGCGAGTCCGATGCGGTTCTGCATCGCCGTTGTGATCTCGTTGATCATTTCACCCGCGTGACGTGCTACTACCGTCGCGCCGACTATTTCGTCGCTACCGAGGCGAACGTGAATTTTGACGAAGCCGACCTCTTCGCCATCTGTCACTGCGCGGTCGACTTCGTTCATCAGCACGGTGTAGCTCTTCAACGCAACGCCGTTGCGGTTCGCCTGATCGACATAGGCGCCCACGTGCGCGATCTCAGGATCAGTGTAGGTACACCATGGAATCACGATCCGGCTGAAGCGCTTGCGCCGCGGGAACAATGCATTTGATACGGCAATCCGTGCAGACGCCTCGGCCACATGGGTGAACTTGTGCTCGAGACAGACATCACCGGCGGCGTACACGCGCGGGTTGCTGGTACGCAGGAAATCGTCGACCACGATACCGCGTTCCGGGTCGCACTCGACGCCGGCCCGATCGAGACCGAGTTCTTCGATGTTCGGCACCCGCCCCAAGCCGGTGAGTACGTTATCGACGGTAATGCTGAAGCGCTCTGAGCGGGTCATCAGAGCAACTTGCGTTTGCGTGCCGGTGCGACACGCGTGAACCGCTCGCGTGTTGAGATGAATCTCGACGCCGTCGCGCGCGAGCGATTCCGACAGCAGTTGCGCGGCATCGCGCTCTTCACGCGGCAGAAATTTGATCTGATCGTGCACCAGGAAAACCTGCGAGCCGAGACGGCGATAGACTTGCGCGATCTCCGTGCCCAATGGCCCGCCGCCGACCACCATCAGGCGTCGCGGGCGCTCGCGCAACGCAAACAATCCGGCCACGTCGAGATAACCCGCTTCCACGAGTCCTGGAATTTCCGGCTCACTCTGGCGGCTGCCGGTCGCAACGAGGGCCCGATGAAAACACAGCGTCCGATCTTCGACCTGCAGCGCATCGTCGTCGAGGAAACGCGCCGCGCCGAAGTACACGTCGATCCCTTCGTGCCGAAGTCGATCGGCCGCGTCTTCGCGGCTCACCCGCGCCTGGATGATGCGCATCCTGCTCATGGCTGCGCCGAAGTTCGCCTCGACGCCGTCAGGGGCACCTGCGCCAAAATGCGCTGCATGCAGCATGTCCTGATAGAGGTGGCCGGTGCGGATCAGCGACTTTGATGGAATGCAACCGGCATTCAGGCAAACGCCGCCCAGCGACGTATTTTCGATCAATGCGACGCGCGCACCATGTGCGACGGCACAACGCGCGGCAACCAACCCCGCCGGACCGCCGCCGATGACTGCGAGGTTGTAGCGTTGCGCGCGGCGTGGATTGACCCAGTCGCTCGGTCGGCTGTTGCGCCATCGTTCGGCGTTCGCCGCGTCGTACGCCGGGTCCGCCGCCCCACGGGCCTGATGTGCGGTGTTGCGCGGCGAACTCATGTGGATAACCAGCCATCGCGAAATCCCGCGCGTTTCAAGCCGGTTCGAATCGGCGCGCTCCGGCGCAACAAGCTCCATATCAATCCGCTGCGGAAGTTCTCGATCGACATGACGAGCAGACCCTGGTCGAGGCCATAGCAACCTTTTGAAACCCAACCGCCTGATTCGTTCAGCGTCGGATTGAAACTGTCGGGAAAACGCGCGTCGGAGCCGATCAGATGGGGATACGCCGTGAGTACCTGCGTCAACCCGGAGACGGCACCCCGCGAGTCGAACGGTAGGCAGGCGAGCGCTGCCCACGGCGCCATTGTGCCGTCGTCAGGACCGAGCGGGACACCCCGTGCCGAATACCCGAACAACCGCCGTTGGTCACCATTAGGGAGCATCAACGTCCCGATTGGCCCATCACATGCGGTCAGGCCCCAGACATCCTGCTCGTATCCCGCGAATCCGAGCGGGTTGCGGCGGGCATATTCGCGCTGGATGCGTACGCAACGGCGGGTGTTCTCGTAGTAGTCGCTGTTTCGGCGTGCCATGAACGCGTCGCGAATGCCGCGAAAGTCGATCCACGCATGAGAGAACAGATGAATGAACAGCGGCCCGGCATACAGGACGTCGACACCGTAGATCTGTTCCCACTGATATGTGGCGGTCCATGCCTCGTAGTTTCGGCGGGCGAGCGGGTGGGTCGGCGATCCCAGTCCAAGCACGTAGAGAATGGTGGCTTCGCTATAGCCCTCCCAGTCGTAACGGAAGAAGCCGCTCTCCGGCGTCCAGCCCTGCGAGACGGTGTTGTGCTCGTCCCTTGCCCAGTTCCAATCGACGCGTTGGTACAGCGCGTCGGCAACTCGTCCGATCTCACGCTCGCAGGCCGTTGCTTCTTCGGAGAAGAACGCGCCGGCCGTAAGGACGCCGGCCATCAGCAAGCTCGAATCGATGATCGACAATTCGCACGACCAGACGCGGCGGCCGGTCTGCATGTCGAGAAAGTGATAGTAGAAGCCCATGTATCCGGTCGCGTCTGCTTCCGGACCCTGATGACTGGCTGCAAAGAATCGCAATGTCGAAAGCACCCGCTCCGCCGCTTCGGCGCGGCGCATCCATCCGCGCATGACCGCAACCGGATAACACGACAACGCGAAGCCGACCACGCCGATACTGCAGGGTGAACCGGCGCGAGACGTATCGGCGACCAATCCGTTCGATGCGTTGGTGTACGTGCAAAAGTATTCGAAGGCAGCGCGTTGCAGCCGATCGATCAACTCGACATCCGCCGAATCGATATTCGGCCACATCTACTTCAGTTCCACGGCGGCAACGGACTGCGGCGGCAGGCGTACTTCGAACGCGATCTGCTTTGCGTTGCGTTGCAGCGAGAGCTTGCGCGCCTGCAGGCGCGAGCCGCGTTGCATCGCGTGCACGTGTGCGGGCGTCGGATAGTCGGGTGCGCCTTGAGCGCGCCAGACACGCCCGGCATTGGCATGCGTTGCGTCTATGCGCTCGAGATACGCGTCGTCCGCTGCCGATGCATTGTCGAGTTCCACTCGGACGCGCACTGGCGCGATCGCATGGCGGGGCAGCGCGAGATTCGTCATCAGCACCGTGAGCTTTGCGTGCCCCCGCACTACCCATACGTCGACCGTGGAGTGGCTTCCAGTCACCTCGAGGTATTCATCGCCAAGGCGGTGCAACAGCTGATAAGCGCGGTAAGCAGGCTTTGGAACGCCGTGGATGTTCATCAATCCGAATCCGCCGTGGAACGCTTTCGACGGAAAGTAGTTCTCTTCGAAAATGTCCGAGAACGTCCAGTAACTGTAGCCTTGGACCAAGTTGCGCTGCTGCATGATCGTTCTGACGATGTAGGCCGCCGCATACGATCCGTCGTGAAGCACGTCGCGCGGATTGGAAGACGTGCACCACTCGGTATAGAAGACCGGTCGCGCTCCCGCCTGCTGCCGGACTCTACGCGCCTGTTCGGTGAGCACGCCTAGATGGCTCTTCGACAGCTGCGTCTCGGTATCGTCGTCCGGGTCGCCGAATGCGTCAGTCGGATAGTGATGGGTGCTGATGAAATCGGCCGGGAGCCGCTGCGTTTTGCAGAAATCGACGAACTCGTCGATCCAGGCGTTCGCTGCCGTCGCCGGTCCACCGACGCGCAGGCGTTCGTCGACGGACTTGATCGCGCGAACCGTATGGCGGTAAAGCTCGAAATAGTCCGCTTGGTTGCCGCGCCAGAACGCCTTCAGGTTCGGCTCGTTCCACACTTCGAAATACCATTGGCGGACCTCGTCGATACCGTAGCGATCGCACCAGTGCGCAATCAATTTGCCGATCAGCGCGGACCACTGCGCATAGTCGCGCGGCGGTGTCACGTTGGCCTTGTAGTGGAACACCGTGGCCGACCCAGACGCCAACGCCAACGGCATGAAGCTCAACTCGACAAACGGGCGCATGTCGATCGAACGCAGAAAATCCAACACCAGATCGGCATTGTGGAACGAATACAGCAACTGTTCGTTCTGATTCGTCAGCGTGCCCATCCCATTCGACAGAATTCCGTGAAACCGCACGTGTCGAAACCCGAGCTCGCGCCGACATCGCCTCAGCTGATCCTGCCAGTCCGCGCGCAGCGCGAGCGTCGCGTGCCCGCTTCCCACGGTGTGCTCCCAATAGTGGGACAGCGTCGACCCGGTCGAAGCGAGATTGCATTCAAACGTCACATTCACGATGCTGCACCGAAGGCAGTCGAACCCGCAGGCGGGGACGCATTCGATACCCGCTGCACGTCGGTGCACCGGAGCGCCGCGAACGAACCCACGCCCAACAACCCCAGCGTTCGGTCCATTTCCTCGCACAGGATGGCAATACTTCGCTCAACGCCCATGCGGCCCCCCGCGACCAGCCCGTACAACGCCGCGCGACCGATCTGAACGGCGTCCGCACCCAGCGCCATGGCCTTTACGACGTCGGCGCCGCGGCGTATGCCGCCGTCGACGAGCAGCGTCATGTCCTCTCCGACGACGTCGCGCGCACGCGGCAAACAGTCGATTGGGGACACTGTGCCGTCGAGTTGCCGTCCGCCGTGATTCGACAGCACGATGCCGTCAATGCCCTCGGCATTCGCACGACGTACGTCGTCTACCCGCAGGATGCCTTTGACCAGAAGTTTGCGCGGCCAGCGCCGGCGGATGCGCTCGACCGTGGACCAATCGAGATCTGCGCGCATCTGCGAGCGTACCCATGACGCACTGTCGAAGAAGCGCCGGCGATCGGCGGGCACGAATTCGATGATGTTCGCGAATGTCGGCATTCCCTCCCGCAAGATCGTCGCGGCCGCCCAACGCGGATGCAGTGCCGCGTCCAACAACGACCCGCCCGAAAGGCGTCCGGGACGCGCGAAGGTGCGGCGACTCCACTCGCGATTGCCGAAGATCTGTGCGTCGGTGGTGATCACGAGCGCCTCGCAACCGTTCGCGTCGGCGCGTTCGACCAGTGCATCACAGACCGCCGGCCCTCCGAAAACATACAGCTGCCACCAGTGGCGCAGTCCTGGTACCGCAGCGACGTTTTCCATGCTGACGTTCGACATGGTGCTCTGAGTGAACGGAATGCCGGCCGCGGCGGCCGCCTCGGCGAGCATTCGGTCCGCGCACGCGCGGAAGAGACCGTTCAACCCTGTGGGCGCGATGATCAGCGGCATGGGTGCATGTCGATCGAACAGGCGCGTCGAAATGTCACGTTGCGACACGTCTACCAGCGCATGCGGCAACAGACTGTATTCGGATAGCGCCATTCGGTTGCGTTGCAGCGTTACTTCGTCTTCCGCGCCGCCTTCGAGGTACTCGAGCGCGAACTTCGGTAGAAACCCGTAGGTCCTTGCCCGCAGATCCTCGATCGTGACTGCGCGGTCGAGCCGTGCGCCCTTGTAAAAGCGTCGCTGCAGAACCCGGCTTCGCAGCGTCTCTGCGGCGGGCGCATCGAGATGCGATGGTCCCGATCGATGCTCGAACGCGTTCATTCGCGCATCCCGGCAACGCGTTCGAGCATCGGGCGCTGTAACAACGGCACGTGACCGACGACGCGGATCGCCAGGTTGCGCATGCTTACCGGGGCTGCACCGGTCCATTGCGCTACGCCCAGCACGCGTTCGCTGAATTCGATCCAGCGCCGTGCAACCGGCGCGCGTTCGTTCGTGTAGCCGTCCAGTGTATCGGCGAACCACCGCCGCACGAACGCGTCCGCGTCTTCGATACCGAGATTCATACCCCGCGCACCCACAGGAGAATGTGCGTGCGCGGCATCGCCTCCGAAGAAGACCCCGCCACGTTGATAGGTCGCCATCTGTCGCGCCGGGATGTGGAACGCATCCGCACGCAAGCGCCGCACGTGGTCCGGCAGATCGGGAATGCAGCGCAATGCGTCGGCCGTGTTCGATACGGCGCGATAGCGATTGTGCGCGATCGGAATGATGAAGCCGATATTGCCGCTGTCGTGCAGGAACAAATGCGCGGCGCCGGGTTCGTGTGGCCAGCACCTGATCTGGGCATCGGCGATACTCCACATGCGCTGGTGCGTGCGCCCGTCGAATGCAAGCGCAAGCCGGTCACGCACCGTGCTATCGACCCCATCCGCGGCGAACACGCGTGCATACCGCACCCGCGCAGACCCGGTGGGCTGCTCGAGCGTCACGTTGGCGACGCCATCGGACAGCTCGATGTCGGCGAGTCGGGTATTCCACTCCACTGTTACCCCGAATCTCGCCAACGCATCGGCCATGATCGACTCCGTCTCGCTCTGCGGTAGCGACAGGAGAAAATCGAAGCGATGCGGTAGCGTCGACACATCGATAGTGCCCAGCCGATGGTGCTCGAACCAAACGCCCACCTGCCGGATCCGGATTGCCTCGGCCAGCAAGCGATCGGTGACACCGGACGGTTCCAGAATCTCGAGGCTGCGAGGACTGATCCCAACGGCCTTGCTGAGCGGCGTCGGACCATCCTTGCCGTCGATGATCCGCACCGCTCCGCCGCAACGGGCGAGTTCCAGTGCCGCCGTCAGTCCGGTCGGACCTGCACCGACGATCAAAGTGGTGTCTGCTGCATTGCGTGTCATCATCGCCTCCGTCAATGGAGAAAGTCGGTCAGTCCGAGTCCGATCAACAGCGCCAGCCATACCGCGCCGATAGCCGCCGCGAGCCGCACCAACGTACCGGCCGAACGCAAGCGCATGAAGAAAATGGCGACGATGCTCGCTTTCGCACACGCGATCCCGAGATTGATTGCGGTGTTGAAGCCATGCAACGGCACGTATGCACTGCCGAGCGTCAGCGCCAGCAACGCCAGCAATGCGAGCCACGCCACTACATGCGTGCGAACGGCTGGGTCGTTCATGAGCGCGCCACCAGGTAGAGCAACGGGTACAAAAAGATCCACACGACGTCGACCAGGTGCCAGTACAGCGCCGCCACTTCGAGCGGCGTCGTGCGCTCCGGACCGATTCTCGCGCGCGCGACGAGAGCGATCATCGTAGCGACGACCGCCAGGCCGATGAGCAGGTGCAATGCGTGCATACCGGTCGTGACGAAATACAGCAGAAAGAACAGACGTGCGCCCATGCCGCGTACGTCGGCGGGACCCATCTCCGCCCACGGCAGCAGCGCGGCGCGCACGTCGTGTGCATACTCGACACACTTCACGATCGCGAACAACGTGCCGAGCACGAAGGTTGCGCACAGCATCGTCATGCAGGTACGGCGCCGATCGCGTTCGATTGCAAGCACGGCGAGCGCCATCGTCAGACTGCTGGTCAGCAGCAGCGCAGTATTGACCGTGCCGAGCACGACGTCGGTGTGACGGCTCGCGGCTGCGAATGCGTCCGGATAGTGCAGCCGGGTGATCAGATAGCCGAAAAACAGCACGCCGAAAAACAGGACCTCGGAACTCAGAAACACCCACATGCCGAATGCGGCGATCTCGCGTGGTGCGGCCGGGTCAGGCCGTTGTCGAGGCGCTGCGACCATTGCGGTCATGCCTGCGGCTCCATCCGCTCATCGCGCTGTCCGCTGTCCTGTGTGGCGTGCTGCGCTGGCGCGTATTCATACGGACCGCGCGTCACGCTTGGCGGCGAATCGAAGTTGTGAACCGGCGGCGGCGATGGCGTCTGCCACTCGAGCCCCGTCGCATGCCAGGGGTTGGCGTCGGCGCGTCCGCCTACCCGCAACGACCACGCCAGATAAAACAGCGGCAGCAAATAGCCGATCGCCAGCACGATTGCGCCGGTCGACGACAACGCATTCAGGACCTGATATTCGGGTGCGTATTCGTGATACCGACGCGGCATTCCTTCGGCGCCGAGGATGTACTGCGGGAAGAAGGTCAGATTGAAGCCGATGAAGATGACGACCGCAGCGAATCGAGCCCAGCCTTCGGGGTAGATGCGGCCGGTGATCTTCGGCCACCAGAAGTGCAATCCGGCGAAATACGCCATCACCGAACCGCCCACCATGATGTAGTGGAAGTGCGCGACGACGAAGTAGGTATCGGTGAGATGTACGTCGAGCGCGAGCGCCGCGAGGAAAAGCCCCGTCAGGCCGCCGATCATGAACAGCCCGACGAAACCGAGCGCGTAGATCATCGGCGCGGGGAACGCGATCGACCCCTTGTACAGCGTCGCGGTCCAGTTGAAGACCTTGATCGCCGACGGAATCGCGACGAGATAGCTCAGCAGCGAAAACGCGAGTCCCGCGTACATCGACTGACCGGAGACGAACATGTGATGACCCCACACCAGAAAACCGATCGTCGCAATCGCAATGATCGAATAGGCCATCGTCCGGTAGCCGAAAATCCTTTTGCGTGCGAAACAGGTGATCACTTCGCTCGCAATTCCCATAGCGGGAAGGACCATGATGTACACCGCCGGATGCGAGTAGAACCAGAACAGATGCTGGAACAGCAACGGATCACCGCCGAGCGCCGGATCGAAGATGCCGATGCCCAACACACGTTCGACGACGAGCAGCACGAACGTCATCGCAAGCACCGGTGTTGCAAGCACCAGGATCAGGCTGGTTGCATAGATCGCCCAGACAAACAGCGGCAGACGAAACCAGGTAAGCCCGGGCGCGCGCAGCTTGTGTATCGTGACGATGAAATTGAGTCCGGTCAGAATCGACGAAAATCCCGCAAGCAGAATGCCCGCCACGACCGCGATCACTGCCGAGTGCGCAAACGCTGTCGAATACGGCGTATAGAACGTCCATCCGGTGTCGACGCCGCCGACCGCGAGCGCGCCGAGCGTGCAGAGGCCGCCGCCGATGTACAGATACCAGCTGAGCAGATTGAGCCGCGGAAAGGCCAGGTCGCGCGCACCGATCATCAGTGGGATCAGGAAATTGCCGAGCGTTGCCGGCACCGACGGAATCAGGAACAGCCATACCATCACCGTTCCGTGCGCGGTGAACAGTTCGTTGTAGGTCTGGGCCGATACCACGTCACCCTGCGCCGTCAGAAGTTCGATGCGGATGACCGTGGCCGCGGCACCACCGACGAAAAAGAATGCGGTGATTGCTACCGCATACAAAACCGCAATGCGCTTGTGATCGTGCGTTAGAAACCACGACCGTGCGGTGTAGCCCGCCTCGAGATAGCTGCTCGCGTCGGGCGCTTGCGCATCATCGAGTCTGGCGGGCACGGTCACGGTACCTCCGCATCGCTCGCCAACGACTTGACATACACGACCAGCTCCAGCAGATCCTGTTCGCTGAGACGGCCCTCGTATGCGGGCATTATGGGTTCGTAGCCCGCTGTCACCTCGGCCGAAGGCAGCAGAATCGAATCGCGGAGATAGCGTTCATCCGCCTTCACCCAACGACCGTCCGCCAACGGAACCGTTCTGCCGTACAGACCCGCGAGATCGGGTGCGTGCACGGCCGAGCCCGCCGAGTCGTGACAACCGGCGCAGCCGAGCGTGCTGAATTTCGCCTCGCCGACACTCGCGATGCTCTGATTCGCCGTGCCACTCTGCAGCCAGCGGGCGTAATCATCCGGCTGCATCACGACGACGCGGCCGTGCATGCGCGAGTGATCGGTGCCACAGTACTCGGCACAGAAGAGGTGATAGTCGCCTACCACCGTCGGTTTGAACCATAGCTCCGTGTACCGCCCCGGAAGCACATCGCGCTTGATGCGGAACGCCGGCACATAGAAGCTGTGGATGACGTCCTGCGAAGTCATGACGAGCCTGACGGCCCGACCGAGGGGCACGTGCAATTCGTTGATCTCGCGACGACCGTTGCCGTGTTCCAGCAACCACATCCATTGTTTTGCAACGACATAGATGTCGAGTGCGCGTGGTGGCGGACGTTCATAATCCAGGAACAGCGCGGCTGCCCAAAAGAAGAAGCCCAGGAACACGACCAGTGGCACCGTTATCCAGGTCACCTCGAACGCACGCGTATGTGTGCCACGTGCAACGGTTTCGTCCAGAGTCCGGTCGTGCGCGGTTTGTCGTCGATAGCGGATCGCGAACGCAGCAACCAGGGTGAAGATCACCAATGCCATTGCGCCGGTGACACCCGTCAACGCCCAGAACAGCGTATCCACCGTGCCGGCGAACTGGGTCGCCGCGGTGGGCCATGGCGAAATCGTGCCGCTCATGGCCGCCTCGTGACGCGATAGATCCAACCCGCAAGGAGCAGCGCCGTGAGCAGCGCCACCATGCGCACCGAACCAAACGCGACGGTCGCGTATCGACCAACGATCTCGCCGTAGTGATAACACAACAGCCAGAAGCGATCGGTAACCGAGTCGATGCGCTCAGCCGTCGCCTGCATCAACGCCGTGCGAACCGCGGCCGGAGGAAACTCCACGTTCGTGAAGTAGCGCGCGATGCGCCCGCTAGGCGTGGTCACCACAACCCCGATCGGATGCGCGAACTGCGCCTGGGTCGCATCCCGGAAATATCGAAAGCCCACCGATTGGGCGACGGCGTCGATGGAAGGCTGCTCGCCCGTTAGAAATCGCCAACCGGACGCGCATCCGTCACGCGCGCGATCGCGGCAACGTCCGTACCGTTTCAGGTAGTTCGCGCGTTTCTCCGCCGCAAGCGCCGGCGTTTCCATCGGATCGATGCTCATCGCGACGACCGTGAAGTCTCGCCCCGCTGTAAGGTCGACCTCGGCGAGGCTGTTCAACAAGCGCGTCAGCACAACGGTGCAGAGGTTCGGACAATCGTAGTAGACGAGCGCGAGAATCGCGGGCTTGTGCTCGAGCACGTCTCCCAGCGTGACCGCTATGCCGCGCTCGTCGCGAAACACGCTAGCCAATGGCAGCAGCGCTCCCGGGTGTTGGTCGAGTCCCACACGCTGCGCCACATCAATCGATGTCGCGGCTGCAGCAATCAGTGGTGAGCAGGTGATTAGCGTCACGCCGATAGCGGCCCGAAGGAGGCGCGCGGCATGGGTCATTGTGCGGCTCCGCTTCGCGCAGAATGGTCGGACCTTGCAGCATGCGCATGCTCGGCGGCGACGAGGTCGATCGCCCGGTCCAGCGGCAGGCGTACGACACCGGCGCGACGGTCGATCCAACCGTAGCCTTCGATCTTGCGATGTTGCGTGGCGCGATAGCGCGCCAGCGCGAGTTGGGGATCGGCATCGAGCCGCGCCACGCCGGGCGGTGTATCCGGTGGTTCCGGTGGTACCCGGCGGTGGTCGCCCGCCAGCGCCGATGCGACTATCAGCGCGACACCGATGCCCGCCGCAATAGCAGCCGCTCCGACAAGTACGCCGCCCCGATCGACGTCGCTTGGTTCCCGCTTTGCCTCAGCCATGCTGCAATGCCCCCCCTGACGTGCCGTTAGGTCGCTGCGAGGTTTCGTCCGATCGGGCCCGCAGAACGTGCAGCACGACGTAAGCCCACCAACCGCCGATCGCGATAGTCGCGATGAAATCCAACGCGTGGAACGGTCGTTGGTCGTCCAGCGTGGGGCCGACCAGCCAGACGCAGTCGAGCCAGTTGGCGATGACCAGCAACGCCGCAACCGAGCCGAGCGCGTGGAAATTGCGCTTCAAGGCGCGCGACAACAGCAGCGCGAACGGCAGCACGAACTGCAGCAGGGTCACGCCAACGCCTAGCGCAAGCCAGCCGTCATGCATCCGATGCATGTACCAGCTCGTCTCGCGGGGCAGGTCTTCCGCCCAAATGATCAGAAATTGCATGAACGCGAGGTACGTCCACGTCAGCACCAGTGTCAGCAGCAGATTGCCGAGGTCACCCGCGGCATTTGAGCGCGCGACGTCTTCTCGCGTATCGACCGGCATTTCTTCGCTCGCGGCGCAACACACCGCGAACGCGAATGCACCGAGCATCTCGCCGACGATAACGGTCATCCCGAATACGCTGCTGGTCCAATGCGGCTCCCGCGAGGCGATGAGATCGATCGCCGCGAACGAGAGCGTCAGCGCCTGCACCAGCAGTGCGACGGCTGTGGCAGCCGTGCCGGATTGCTCCGCCGTGCGCGCGCGCGCTGCGATCACGTTCCAGAGAAGCACATAGATGGCCGCTCGCATGGCGAAGCTGAACGGGCGGAGATACCAATCCAACCAGGGATGCTGCGACGAGCCACTGTGTGATGATGCCCAGGGAAACAGCCACTGGGCGCCGACGACCACCGGTATCAGAAGTATGCTCAACAGCGGAAGCGCACGCGTGGCGGCAACGAGATAACGGCGTATCTCCCCGATCCAGCGGCCGCCAGTCAGCCTCTGCACCAACAGAATCATGCTGGCGCCGACCGACATGCCGATGAAAAACAGCCAGCCGCAGAGCAGTCCGCGAAGCGCGACAACCGGTTGCGCAAACGCCGCCCAGGCAAGCCATGCGGACGCCGCCGCGGCAATCAGCGCAAACCAGGATGTGCGCGCTGGCGCCATTCGCCCTACTCCGTGTTGTCTTCGGTATGCTCCAGTGCCGCCCGCTGTGCCAATGGAACATCGGCGATCGATCCGTGGTGCGCTCGCTGCAACGCGCGCACGTACGCGACGATGGCCCAGCCGTCGTTCGGATCGATTCGGTCGCCGTGCGGATACATGGCGCCGTAGCCGTGTTCGATTACGTCGAACAAGGTCTGGTCGCTCAAGGCGCGCTGCGCGTCGGAGTGATAGCTCGGCGGCGCGGGGAAACCGCGCTCCACGATGTAACCGTTGCCGTCACCGGCTATGCCATGGCACGGCTGGCAGAAAATCCGGTAGCGATCGCGCCCGCGTTCGAGCGCCGTACGCGAATAGTTCGCGTGCCGCAACGGTGCCGCCACGTCTCGTGCACCGCTGGAGGTATCTGCGAGCGCTCCCGAACTGTACGAAACAGTGTGGGTCTGTTGGGGCCGCGACGCGCGCTGGTCGCGCCAGAGCGAACTGTGACCGAGCTGCTTGTATTTTGCTTGGTCGTACATGTCTTGAACCGAGTTCTCGCAACCGCCGCCAAGGAGCATGATCGTCAGCCCGCCCGCGATCAGTTTTCCCGACATCACGACGCGCGCTCCGAGGCTGCCCGCACGGTCGTCACGCGCAGCGGCGCCAGCGTTTCGAGCCAGGCGTGCGTGTGTTCGGGTTCGAACGCCGGGTCGCTGCCGCGTATGCAGAAAAAGAATCGGTTACGAGAGACGAGATCGAAATCGGGCACGTCGAACAGCGGATGCCGCAGCTGCGGTAGTCGGTTCAGCATCAGCATGCCGATGAATGCAGCCAGCGCGGCGCCTAGCACGGTGGTCTCGAACGTCGCCGGAATGAACATCGGCCAGCTGTTCAACGGGCGGCCGCCGGAATCGATCGGATAGTCGACCACCGCCGAATACCACTGAACGAAAAAACCGAGAACGCCGCCGAGCATCCCGCCGAACAACGTCAATAGCGGTATGCGACTCCTCGGCAGTGCCAACGCTTCAGCAAGCCCCTCGACGAAGTACGGCGTGTACGCTTCGAGCTTGCGATAGCCAGCGCCGCGCGCAGCGACCACAGCGTCGAGCAGCGCCTGTGAACTGGCGAATTCGGCGAGTAGACCGTAGCAACCCGTGTTCACTTTTGTGTTTCCTCGTTCAGCCGTCGCATTTCCGACATCGAGATCGCGGGAAGAAAGCGCACGAAGAGCAGGAACAGCAACGCAAACGTACCGAGTGATCCTGTGAGCACCGCCCAATCCCAGAAGGTCGGCGTGAAGTGACCCCACGCCGAAGGAAGGAAGCCCCGTTGCAGACTCGTCACCACGATCATGAATCGCTCCAGCCACATGCCGACGTTGACGATCGCGGCAATCGCGAACAGCGCGAGCGGACGTTTTCGGATCGTCGGAAACCAGATCAACTGAGGGGTGACGACGTTGCAGAACAACACTGTCCAATACAGCCACGCCTCGTCGCCGGTGGCGCGCGAAATCAGGGAGTAGCGCTCGAACCGATCGCCGCTGTAGAACGCCGTGAACGACTCCATCACGTAGCAGTACGAAACGATCAGTCCACAGGCGAGCATCAGCTTGGCCATGTTGCCAAGATGCCGAACCGTGATGAATTCCTGCAGCCCAAAGATGCGTCGCAGCGGCACTGCAATGGTGATCGCCATTGCGAAGCCGGAGAACAGCGCACCGGCAACGAAATACGGCGGAAAGATCGTCGAATGCCAACCCGCCAGATTGCCGATCGCGAAGTCGAGCGAAACGATGCTGTGTACGGAAATGACGAGCGGCGTGGCGAGCGCCGCCATTAGTAGGTATGTGGTGTCGAACCGTTGCCAATGCTGCGCATCGCCACGCCAGCCGAGCGCGAGCAGACCATACGCGACCTGCTGCCAGCGCTTGCGCGCCCGATCGCGCATGGTGGCCAGGTCAGGCAGCAGGCCCGCGTACCAGAACAGGATCGAAACGATGATGTAGGTCGTGATCGCAAAGAAATCCCATACCAGCGGGCTGCGCCATTGCGGCCACAGGTTCATCGCGTTCGGATACGGCACCAGCCAATAGAAGAACCAGGGACGGCCGAGGTGCAGGATCGGCATCAATCCCGCCATCGCGACCGCGAATATCGTCATCGCTTCCGCGAAACGGTTGATCGACGTTCGCCATTTCTGCCGCAACAACAGCAGAACCGCCGAGATGAACGTGCCGGCATGGCCGATACCGATCCACCACACGAAATTCGTGATCGCGAATGCCCACGCGACCGGCTGATTGATGCCCCAGATCCCCACCCCCTCGTTAAACAGGTAAACGATGGCAACCGCAAACAACAGCGTGAACGCACCGCTGATGGCAATCGCCGTCCAGAAACCCGCGCCGACACGACGCTCGAGCACGATGTCGGCGATGCGATCCGTGATTGCCGCATCGCCGTACCCGACTGCAAGGCGTGCCGCATCGTCGGACGCTGCGACGGCTGCAGCTGTGCTCATGATTCGTCACCCTCGTTGGGGTTGACGACCTTCATGAGATAAGTGGTACGCGGACGCGTATTCAGCTCTTCCAGCAATGCGTAATTGCGGGGCGACGCCTTCCTTGCGCGTACGCGGCTCGATGCGTCGTTCAGGTCGCCGAACGCGATTGCCTGCGTCGGACAAACGGCCTGACAGGCAGTAACGACTTCCCCATCGTGCAGCGTGCGGTCTTCACGATGCGCAACGATTCGCGCGCGTACCACTCGCTGCAGGCAATAATTGCACTTTTCCATCACGCCGCGGCTGCGCACAGTCACTTCCGGATTGCGCTGCGCGTCGAGACTCGGTTCGTCCCTGTTGTACTTGAGGAAATTGAAGCGTCGCACCTTGTACGGGCAATTGTTCGAGCAGAAGCGCGTACCGACACAACGGTTGTACACCTGTACGTTGATGCCCTCCGTGTCGTGTACTGACGCTTCGACCGGACAGACGATTTCACAAGGCGCGTGCTCGCATTGCATGCACGGTACCGGTTGGAAGTCGATGTGCGGGTCTTCGATACGCGCTCGAATAGTGGTCGATGCGGATCCAGTGCATTTCGCGTCCGAGACGCACCTGATCCTTACCCACGCTCGGAATGTTGTTTTCGGCCTGGCACGCGATCGTGCACGCGTTGCAACCGATGCAGGCATTCAGATCGATCGACATACCCCATGCATATCCATCGCGCGCCGCGTCGCCATACAAGGATTCGAGCGGTTGCGCGGCATCGTTCGAGAAGGCGCGCTCATTCCGATAGTCGCGCAACGTCGCGCGACGCACGATGTCGCGCCCCTGCATGTCGTGATGTCTTTGAACGCTTGCCAGTGGATAGATCTGCGACAGGCGCCTGATGCGGACGTCGTTCGCGTACCAGGCTGCCTGCGTCGTCCGCAGCCGATACGCATCGAACCCGCAACCGTCACCCACCGTTCCGGCCGCCGTTCGGCCGCCGCCGAGATGTAACGTGACGGAGTGGTCGGCGTGCGACGGAACGATCCACACTGGCGCCGCCAGCGTGCGGCCGCCGCTGCTCAGTTCGACGACGTCTTCATTGACGACACCCAGCGCCGCGGCGAACGCCGAACTGACCAACGCGGCATTGTCCCAGGTGAGTTGAGTCATCGGCCGCGGCAACTCCTGTAACCACGCAACGTTTGCGTAGCGACCGTCCCAGAGATGTGCATCGGGACGAAACCCAAGTTCGATGGAATCTTCTGGAAGCCCCTTCGGCACACGGCCAACGAGATCGGAAAGGGGCATGGCCATCGCGGCGCTCGCCAGCGCCGGTGCGTCATCGGGCACGTGCGCGGTGCCGGCGACAAGTCCCGTTCCCAACGCGTCGTTGAAACGCTGCACGAACGCGTCGCTGAATCGGGCACGCCAGGTATCACGTACCAGACGGTATGCGGAAGCGTTCGTATCACCGGTGAGTATCGCAACGATCTCATGTACCGAACGCCCGCCATACAGAGGGCCGATGAGCGGTTGCTGAATCGTGATCGTGCCATCGAACGCGCGCGCGTCGCTCCACGATTCCAGCTCGTGCGTTTCCGGTACGTGCCAGCGACACGCGCGTGCGGTTTCGTCGACGTGCAAGCCGCAATGCACCGATAGCGGAACACGCGAGAGTGCGGCCGAGAACTCGGCGTCGGCCGGCGCGTCGTACACCGGGTTGCCGCCAAGGACCAGTAACGTATCGACGCGGCCAGCCCGCATGTCGCGTACCAGTTCGTCCAGCGACTGGCTGTTCGACGTGTCTGTGTCGGCCGGCGGCGTGATGAAATCGACCGTGCGTCCAATATTGCCGAGGATCGCGTTGATGCGAAACGCGAGCACGTGCACCGCCGGCGGTTGTGCGTCTCCGGCAAGCACCAGCGATTCGCGCGGATGCATACTCAAGTCGTTCACCAACGCATCGAGCCATGCATCGCCCGAGTTGGTCGGGCTGTGTCGCTCGACGCGTTGAGCGATCTCCGCAGCGGTTGCGGCGACATCAGCCGTGCGCATACGACGCGGCTGATCCGCCGTTGCGCCGGTTATCGTGGGCATGCACTCCGCGGTATACAGTCGGCTCATCGCGCCGGTATCCGGATCACGATTTCGCGCGAAGTCACGCGCGTAGCGTATGTGCCCAGGCAGCGTACCGAGGAAGTCCGCGTCGAGCGCGACCACGACGCGCGCGTGTTCGAACCTGTACACCGGTTCGAGCGTGCGATTGAACGCCGCTCGGGTACCGGCGTAAACGAGATCACGATTGATCGGTTCGAAGTGATGACAACGTGCATTGGGGTAGCGTGACCGCAGAGTCGCCAGCTGGCGCTGCAGCGTCGGCGAACTCACCGCCCGCGTCAGCAGCCGCAACCCGGTTCCGCCGTTGGCTGCGAACCGCTCCGTTCTTTCGACGAGCGCCATCTGCAGCGCATCCCACGTCGCGATCTCACCGGCGTTGAGCACGGTCCGGGAGCGATCGGGATCCCACAACTCGAGCACGCGACCTTGTTCCATCGGACCGGTCGCGCCGAGGCTCGCAGGATGCAGCGGGTTACCTTCGATCTTCGTCGGTCGTCCTGCATTGCTTTCGACGAGAACGCCATGCGCGTAACCGCCGCGCGTCAGCGCGGTGGCGAAGTAGCTCGGCTCGCCGGCCGTAAAACCCGCCGGCGCAGCCGCATACGGCACGATCGGTTCGAGCGGACGGCGGGCGCAGCCGGCGCCGGCAAGCGCGACGGCGGCGCCCATCAATCGAACGAATTCCCGGCGATTGATCAACGATGGCAGGTCGAGCATGACGTCAACAGCGCAGTGGTCTGCAAATGGTATTCGGCGGCGAGACGGCGCCCCCGAGCGTCCTGGTCGGGCGGCGCGCGCCAACTCATGTCGAACACCTCATCAGGGGCCCGAAGGAAGCGCTCCGGCGCGCGGTGACAATCGAGACACCACTGCATACGCAGCGACGCGACGCGCGCGGTGAGCGGCATCTGATCGACGCGCCCGTGACACGTGCTGCAGCCAACACCTTTCGCGAGGTGGATCGAGTGATCGAAATAGACGAAGTCCGGCAAGTCGTACACGCGCCGCCACGCAAACGCCCGCTCACCGACGTAGGCATCGCGCAGAGGTGCCAATACCGGCGCATCAGCGTAGATCTGCGAGTGGCATGTCATACATGTCGACAGCGGCGGGATGCCGGCGAATGCCGACGTTTCGACCGTGCTGTGACAGTAGCGACAGTCGATGCCATCCTCCGCGACGTGGTGTTTGTGGCTGAACGGCACGATCTGCTCGACGGGCGTTTCGAGCGCCGGCTGAGGCGAGTTCGCCGTTCGCCACACCGCCACCGCCATTACCACAGCGACGGCACCGATCCCGAGGCCGGTCTTCAACAGCACAACTGCTGCGGGCGAAAAGACCTGCATTCACGTACACGTCGGCAAGCACCGGGAGACGACGCGCACCGATGCACGTATCTCAACGCATTCTCGTCGGATCGCCACGGCAAAACCCCAACTTGTGCACAATGGCGCAGGCAAGTTTTGTACCGATGCCCGCGAGGCCGCAAGACAGCGATTCTTCGTGCAACGCGTATCCGGATAGCTGAAATCCTTACAGCGCTGCGAGTAGTTCTTGCACGCAAAACTGCCTGACTTCAATGCTGACCACCCCACGTGCTCGTTGGCGCACGGCATTGCTGCCATGAGAATGCGCAACGCTGCGCAGCATCGGCGTCGACGTCGAGCGCTTTGGCACCGAATGTGCTTCCGCCAAACATCGAGGAAACGCTCCCCGGAGAATCGGCAATGTGGAACCGGCGCAAGTTCATTGCGGTGAGTACGATTGCAGGAGCCGCGACTGCGCTGGTGAATAGCCCTCCCCTGAGCGCGCGTAGCATCTCTAATGAGGTGCCATGGCAACCCGGACAAGCAAATGCACCCACGCCGAGCGACGTAAACGACTATCTTTTTCTGACCGCCGACGAGGTCGCCTTCATTGACGCCGCCGTCGACCGACTGATCCCTTCCGACGACCTCGGTCCCGGCGCTAAAGCGGCAGGTGTTACGACGTTCATCGACCGCCAACTCGCCGGGACTTATGGAGCCGCGGCCACCTGGTACATGCAGGGACCGTGGCAGGACGGCGATGATTCGCAGGGGTTTCAAAGCCGGCTCACACCCGCGCAACTCTATCGGGCCGCAATCAAAGCCATCGACGTGCACTCCCATCAAACGGATGCGAATCAGTCGTTCGCATCGCTCTCGCCTGAGCAGCAGGACCGCGTCCTCGAGGGCCTGGAGAGCGGCGACATTCAACTCGACGGCGTCAACGCGAAGACGTTTTTCGAACTGCTTCTGCAGAACACGATCGAAGGTTTTTTCTGCGACCCGATATACGGCGGCAACCGCGACATGGCGGGCTGGAAGCTGCTGGGTTTTCCCGGCGCCCGCTATGACTACCGCCCGTACGTGAAGCTACACGGGCAGAAGCTCAATCTGGCGCCGGTGGGCCTGAAGGGACGGCCGGGCTGGTCGAACTGAGCAGGCGATGACCGCGTCCCGCACACTTCCAGCAGTCGACGCAGTGCTCATCGGCTTCGGCTGGACCGGCGCCATCCTGGGCCAGGAACTCACCGACGCCGGCCTCAATGTCGTCGCGATCGAACGTGGCGGGTGGCGCGATACGTCGACCGACTTCGCGGTGACCTTTGCGCAGGATGAACTGCGCTACTACTGGCGTCATGCAATGTTCGAGGAACCGGCCCGCGAAACGCTGACCTTTCGCAACCAGCTGAATCAAACCGCATTGCCGATGCGCCATCTCGGCTCGTTTCTGCCGGCCACCGGCGTCGGGGGCGCAGGCGTGCACTGGAACGGTCAGAACTGGCGCTTCCTGCCGTCTGATTTTCAAGCGCGCAGCCATAACATCCAACGCTATGGCGTTGCCGCCATTCCCACCGACATGACGATTCAGGACTGGGGCGTCACGTACAAGGAACTCGAACCCCACTACGACACGTTCGAATATCTGTGCGGCATCAGCGGTCGCGCCGGCAATCTCAACGGCGCCATTCAGCCGGGCGGCAATCCGTTCGAAGGACCCCGCGCGCGCGATTATCCGAATCCGCCGCTCGCCATGGTTTACGGACCGACGCTGTTCGCGGCCGCCGCGCAGAACGCCGGCAATCATCCGTTCCCGTGCCCTGCGGCGAACATGTCGCGCGCCTATACGAATCCACTCGGTGTCCAACTCGGGCCGTGCAGCTATTGCGGGTTCTGCGAAAAATTCGGTTGCGGCAATTACTCGAAGGCGAGCCCGCAGACCACGATCCTGCCCGTACTGTTGCGTAAATCGAACTTCGAGTTGCGTACCGAATGCGAAGTGCTGCGCATCGAACGCGACCGTAGCGGCCAACGTGCGCGCGGCGTTACCTACGTCGACGCACAGGGCCGCCAATTCGAGCAGCCGGCCGAACTCGTCATCATGTGTGCCTATCAATTGCACAACGTGCGTCTGCTGCTGCTGTCGGGGATCGGCGAGCCTTACGATCCCGCCACCGGACGAGGCGTGATCGGCAAGAACTACGCTTATCAGATCGTTTCAAGTGTCGACGTGTTTTACGACGACAAGATCATGAATCCATTCATCGGCGCCGGCGCACTCGGCATGGCCATCGATGACTACAACGGCGACAACTTCGATCACAGCGGACTCGGGTTCGTCGGTGGCGGCTACATCGCCTGCTGGAACACCAACGGACGACCGATCGAGCACCACCCAACGCCAAAGGGCACACCCAAGTGGGGCGCCAAGTGGAAGCAGGCGGTCGCGAAGAACTATCTGACCAGTACCAGCATCGCGACACACGGCGCGGTGATGAGCCATCGCACCAACTATCTCGATCTCGACCCGACCTATCGCGACGTCTACGGTCGACCACTGATGCGCATGACCTTCGACTTCACCGATAACGAACATCGCATGTCGGATTATCTGACCGAGCGCGCAACTGAAATCGGCAAAGCGATGAACGCGCGCGAGGTTCACGCACAAAAGCGCGTCGGACACTATTCGATCGTGCCCTACCAGACGACCCACAATACCGGTGGTGCGATCATGGGCTCGGATCCGAAGTCGAGCGCAGTCAACCGCTATTTGCAGAGTTGGGATTTGCCCAACCTGTTCGTGATGGGCGCGAGTGCATTTCCACAAAATGCCGGCTACAACCCGACCGGTACGGTGGGTGCGTTAGCCTACTGGGCTGCCGATGCCATAAAGACGCAGTACCTGAAGCAGCCTGGTCCGTTGGTGCAGGCCTGACGGCGCCCTCATGTTGCGCTTCAGTGATCACTGCAGTTGCTTCGCGATGATCGCGATATCCCTATTGAGCGTCTCGGTTCGCGCAGCCGACACGTCCTTCTCCACCATCGCCCGCGGACGCTATCTGGTAACAGCGGGCGACTGTACCGCGTGCCATACCGCCCACGGTGGAGAACCGTTTGCCGGCGGGCGCCCCGTAGAAACGCCGTTCGGAGTCATCTATTCCCCGAACCTGACGCCCGATCGCGACACTGGTATAGGAAATTGGAACGACGACGATTTCTACACCGCACTACATGAAGGGGTTGGTCCGGACGGTACCCGGTTGTACCCGGCATTTCCCTATCCCTATTTCACCCAGATTGCTCGCGCGGATGCCGATGCCATGCACGCGTTTCTCGCGACACTGGAGCCGGTGAAGTACACACGTCCCGCGAACGGGCTTCGATGGCCATTCAACCAGCGGGTACTTTTGCGGGCATGGAACTGGCTCTATCTGGATAAAGGGACCTATCAGCCCAATGCCGAAAAAAGCGATGAATGGAATCGCGGAGCCTATCTCGTGCAGGGGCTCGAGCATTGTGGCGCATGCCATACACCGACCAATTTTGCGGGCGCGCCGAAGAAGGCTCGCCTACTGCAGGGCGGCCAGCTTCAGGACTGGTTTGCGCCCAATCTGACCAACGAGATGCGCTTCGGCATCGGCGACTGGGAGATCGATGACGTAGTCGAATACTTGCAGGCCGGTCGCAATCGATTCAGCGGCGCTACCGGCTTGATGGCCGAAGTCGTTGCGAACTCGACGTCGAAACTCGAGCTGGCAGACCTCCGCGCAATCGCCGTCTATCTCGAGGACATGCCGATTGGCGACCACCATCGCGCGAGCGTAAAGGCGCCGGCTCAGGTGTTGGATGCGGGCAGAGCGATCTACGGTGATAGTTGCTCGGCCTGCCACCAGATCGACGGCACAGGCGTGCCGCACATGTTCCCGCCGTTGGCCGACAACGCGAATGCACAATCCGCGGATGCCACGACCGTGATACGTGTAATTCTGCAAGGCGCACGCACGGTACCCACCGATTTCCGCCCGACCCCATCATCGATGCCCGCGTTCGATTGGAAGTTGACCGACATGCAGACCGCAGCGGTAGCGACATATGTGCGCAACGCCTGGGGTAACTCGGCGTCTTCGGTGAGCCCCGATCAGGTGCGGTCGCTCCGCGAAGCGCTGGCTGCACAAGCGCACTAACGCAATCAATCGATCGGATTTTCGCCGCACTCCGACTGACCCTTCTAACAACTCCGTTGAGGTGCGGCGGCGGCTTCCTCCTTGCAGTGCTGGCTTCGGCTCGCCGCCGGCCTCCACGTCCACCAATCCTGCTCAAAGCACGCGTATTCCGAACTCGCGACGCAGGTCCTCGAGCGTACGACTGTGAAAGGATTCCGGCGGTACCCACGGCCAACGTTTCTTCATCCGCCGAGCCTCGATCAAAGCACGACAGATTCTTGGCATGGTCAGCATGGTCGCCCACAGCGTCCTGAGGTAGCCGGTCTCCCGAAACAGCGCCCGAGCCTGTTCGTCCCGGGCGAGATATGCGGTGTAACGACGCAGTCCGACGTCACAGGAAACCAACGTGCGCGTGTCGGCGAGCGCCTCATCGTCGAGCGACGTGCCGAGTCCGAAGATGACGTGGCAGATATCGTGACTGCGAAACAGCTCGAGACTCTCAGGCGGCAGGTCCGGCGGGCGCAATACGCGGCCCGCATACGATGCATAGTATTCCTCGAGCCCTTCGGCAAGCGTCAGCGCGCTGTTCTGATTCTGGTATTGCAACTGCATTCGCGGTGGACTCAGCTCGCAATGGAGCGATTGTCACGCTGTTGCACCATCGATTCCAGTCGACCAGTCTACCGGCTGTGGTGCAGCAATGATGGCGGGCTCAGCAAATGAAGCTTGGTCGTGGGGGCAGGATCGACGTGTCGAAGGGCATGGAGGCTTGAGTACGCTCGAAAACCTGAGGCACCGTCTCTCGACTGCCGACGCGACCCCGCAACTTGCGATACTCGGCGTGCTGGTCGGATTCTCGACCGGCATCGTCATGCTGATGTTTCGTGCCGTCATCGAGCTTCCGCTGACGATGCTTCTGCCCGGACACAATTCCGACAATTTCGAGGAGCTCGACCCCGCCTGGCGTGCGGGCCTCGTGTCCGGAGGCGCACTGTTGCTGGGACTCTGGATGCAGCGCTTCGCCGTGACACGCCAGTCTGTTGGTGTCGTGCACGTGATGGAGAGATTGAACGCCCATTACGGACGTATGCCGTTGGCCAACGCGATCGTGCAGTTCATCGGTGGCGCCGCCGCATTGCTGACGGGACAGTCAGGGGGACGCGAAGGTCCAGCGATCCACCTCGGCGCGGCAGTCAGCAGCCTCTTCGGTCAGTTTCTGGATCTGCCGAACAACAGTATTCGCACCCTCGTCGCCTGCGGTACCGCAGCCGCAATCGCGGGCTCCTTCAACACGCCACTCGCGGGGGTCGTCTTCGCGATGGAAGTCATCATGATGGAATACACCATTGCGAGTTTCATTCCGGTCATTCTCGCCGCGGTGACTTCGACACTGCTGAGTCAGGCGGTACTCGGCAATCACACGGCATTCGTCGTTCCGGGCGAGATGCAGATCCATTCGCTGATCGAGTATCCGATCGTATTGCTCGAGGGTCTGATGGTCGGCTGCATCGCCAGCGCGTTTCTCGCGGCGATGAGTCGGTTGTCCCGCCTGCCGATCGCGGCACCCTGGGCATGCATCACGATCGCAGGCGCGGTGACGGGCTTGGTCTGCATCGCAGTGCCCGAGGTGATGGGCATCGGCTACGACACCGTCGAACTCTCACTCCAGGGTGCCCTGAGTATCGGCACGCTGGCCACGATTCTCGCGGCCAAAGTCCTCGTCAGCGCGGTGACCTACGCGTTGCGGATGCCCGTCGGCATCATCGGTCCTACATTGGTCATCGGTGCATGCACGGGGGGCGTGCTCGCCGCCGCCGGACACATGCTCGTCCCCGACGTCCCTTCGGACAACGCCGTCTACGTGATGCTGGGAATGGGGGCGACGATGGGCGCGGTACTGCAGGCCCCCTTAGCGGCATTGATCGCAATCGTCGAACTGACCGGCACGCCGAACATCACCTTGCCCGCGATGCTCGCCATCGTTGTGGCGACCCTCACGACGAGTGCATTGTTCGGACAGCGCTCCGTGTTTCTCACCGCGCTCGAAGCGCGCGGCTTCGCATATCCAGCCGACCCCCTGGCGCAGCACATGCAGCGCATCGGCGTGAGCGGAGCGATGGAGCGCGACCTCGTACGACTGTCGGCGCGGGTCACGCATGAACAGGCCATGGACACATTGCGACAACAGCCGCAGTGGATCGTCGTCGAAGCACTCACCGAACCATCGTACGTACTCGGCTCGGCGCAGCTTCGCGACTATCTGGACGGTGTGGATTCATCCGAACCGCGGTCGGAAGGCGCCGCCATCGACCTCGAATCGGTGCCCGGCGGGCGCGGCGGAGTCGCTTCGATCGACGTGCGCTCGACGCTGTACGAAGCCTGGCAACGCTTCGAGGACGCGCGGATCGACGTCCTGTGCGTCCGGCGAATGACATTGCCCGTCGGACCCACGATCGGAGTGCTTACGCGGGAACGGATCATCCAGTTCGCGCGCATCGAGCGCTGACTGCCACCAACGCATTCGTGCTGGGCAGCACACGGCTCTGCTAGCGCACCGCGTCGCGCAATCCTAGTACTCGTAGCGCAGGATGGGATCCGTCAGCCGCGCGGCCGAAGAGTGGTCCCGATGCTCCTGCTGCCGTCGGTGAATGCGAAAGAGCATCTGTCGGCGCTTTTCTCCGATCCAGGCTTCTCGATCAAGGTGAGCGTCTTTTCCTCGCAGCCGCTCCTGTTCCATTCGAAAATCGCAAAACTCACGATAGCCGTTCAACTCGTGCTCGAGGTCTCGAATCACCAACTCCGCCATGATCGCATCATCGAGAAATCCCAAACCAGGGACCGCATCGGCCACAAGATCATTCGGTTCCGCGAAGTAACTGATTGCCGCTTTGATGCGTCGTTGGTCGCTCTCGTCGAGTGGCCATTCCTCGTCCTCCAACATCGAGACCAACCTATCCAGGTCGTCCAAACGCTTACGAACGTACTCGGGCGATTCTACTTTCCGGCTTTCTCCCAACGCGCGACGAACCCGATCTACAAGATCCTCTTCTTCGCATTGCGCATTTCGTCGCCAACTGGAATCCATCACCTCCCGAAAGTAGCCCAGGTCCTCATCGCTCAGATCCAGCACCAGCTTCAGCGGCATTGCGTGTCCTCCATCTGACTCTTGCCTATTCACAATGTGCGACTCGCTACGGTGCTATGCAAAACATCAGCCAGTGCTCGAGGGTGCCAATTTTTTCGCTACCACAGACTTATCGCCCTTCGCCGGCGCGGGATTTGCACCACAGGGGGGGCTCACGCAACGCGGCCTTGAATGTTCGCGCCTGACGCGAAAGTCTGCCCGGCGGCTGGCGATTTTCGAGAAAGCGATGCACGAAAAATATGCACGCCCGGGTAAATCTTCCATTGCCACCGGAGGTGCGCGCCGACTACTACGAGGGTCTTCGCATGAGCAAGTATCTGCGATTCGCCGCGATGATCACGACGAGCACCGTCATCATGCTCGGCCTCATGTATCTCAACACTTATCAGCTCGACCACATCTTCTGGAGCGAGACTCGAGCCTACATGGCCCTGATCATGGGCGCGACGATGGCCATCGTCATGCTGGTTTTCATGCGGGGCATGTACGACAACAGCAGACTCAACCTTGCGATCGTGGTGGGCAGCATCGGGACATTCGCAGTTGCACTCTATCTGGTGCGTAGCCAGCAGACGGTCGGTGACGTCGCCTATATGAAGGCGATGATCCCGCACCATTCGATCGCGATTCTCACCAGCGAGCGAGCGCACATCTCTGATCAGCGCGTACGGGACCTTGCTGACGGTATCATTAAGGCGCAGCGCAAGGAAATCGCAGAAATGAAGATCCTGATCAAGGATCTCGAAATCAAACATTGACGTGACACCACCCACAGAGTTCGAAGGAATCAATCGGCCAGTCGCGACGAATGAACCATGCTGCTGCGAAACGCAGGCAAGCATTGATCGAGCCTCATCGAGGCCGCCCGACTTCGGCTTCGCCTGATGTCTACTTCGAACCCCCGCGGGATCCACAATACAACGTACCGACCGCTTGCAAGGCTCAACTCCGCGAAGCCTTTCACACATTTGTCGCGATGGTTTGGCGTAGTACAGGCGCCATGCCGATACTTCCGTTGCGGGAAGAACCGCGGCTGCGGCAACGAAGCGTGTGCAAATTCAGAGTCAGCCTCATCATGGTCATTGGCATGTGTCTGGGGCATGTCGGCGATGCGTGCGCGGCGCCGTCCGTCGAGGTGCTGGCAACCGATCCATCAGGCAGCATCGTGCAGCTCGGCCGAAACCAGAACTTCTACTTGCGTATCCACTACCAGACGGACCGGCCCATCAGCATCTGGGCGCATCCGTACTATCGAGGCAGGGAGACGAAGGCCGGAACGAACCCCTCGCGCCGCTACAACGGCGCCGGTGAGGCGCTCGGTTGGTTCTTCTTCATGGAACCTGGCGATCAGGCCGATGAAGTCCGTATCGACGTCGGCGACGGCACGTCCGTCGGCACTTACACTGCCGCAACTTACCCCCTGCGGATTTTCAGCCGGACCGAGTCCGCCTCCGCACACGTCGAGCCTGACTGGGTGGTAGAGCTGAAGCAGAGGGACCAGGCTGCTCAGCGGGCCGACTACGACAAGCGGATGACCACGCCACCAACCGCGGGCGAGTGGATCCTGTTCAACGGTTTCATGCTGCTCATGCTCGCACTGGGCATTATCGGAATCGCCGGACCCGCGTGGGGTGTGTGGCGTTGGCGCCGAGGCTGGCGCATCGCAGCGGCCGTACCGGCTTCGATGATGGCGTTCGTCGTCGTGCGGTTGCTGTTCGGCGTCGCGCACGACCCGACTTCCCACAATCTGTGGCCCTTCGAGATCCTGCAAGCCGGCGCGCTCAGCGTCGCCATCATGGCGGTGTTGTGGGTAACCCGGAAAATCTCCGGCGCATCGCGATAGCAATACCACACTGGTTCGTTTGAGTGCCGAGCAGGTTGAATCTGTCGGAAGCCGAGTGGCGGCGGCCCGCCGTCGAGCCGGATCGGGATCACAAAGACGTCTGCCATCGCCGCGTCGGATACGGGTGCGCCAAGCCTACTTCAACTGATACGCCCGCTTCTGCTCGCTGTTCGTATCGCGAAACAGCGCCGCGAACGGCGCACCCCAATCGTAGTCGCCGTCGATCAGCACACCCGGCTCGTTGCGACGCGCGAGCGTGAGTGCATCCAGCAATATTCTGCGCTGCCCCGCCCGATCCGACGGCCGTCCGAACGCGTTGCCCATCGGATGATTGACGAACAGTGTGCGCGGCGACTTGACCTGTGCAGACAGATCGCGGCCGGTGGACACCGTGACTGTCGGTATGCCGCGTTCCTCCACCGCGCGGGCGACGAGTCCCGCGGTCTGATGGTCGAGCGGGCAGGCCGGCACCACGACCAGCACGTCGACGCCGTCGCGCGCGAGTTGCGCGGCGAATTTGGGTGCGGCGTCTTCGCTCACCGCCTTGCGGATGTAGATGCGGCCCATGAATCCGCTCCAAAGACGGGCGGCGACACGCCCGATGCGCCGTTCGGCCGCGAGTTCGCGCAGCCGCGCGACCGGAAACTGGCAATTGATGTCGCGGCGCACGTCGGTGTGGTCGTAATAGTTGTCGTGCACCTGGAAACGATCGTCAGGCGTGTCTGCTTCGATGGCGTCGAGGCGCAGGTCGTTGCGCGCGTCCGGATGGAACGGCGGCGAATCGATCGTCGAAGCGCCGCACGTCGTCAGCATCGATACACAGCACGCGTCGAGCGGCTTGGCGAGCGGCGTCAGGGGAGCCGTCTCGTTGATCGTCCACTGATACGCGGGAAACCCGAGCGACTGGTACTTTCGATTCAAAAACTCGACGTAACGAATGGGTTCCATGGCTAGTTCCTCGACGACGTTGCCCGCAGTGTAACCGTGGCCACGGCGCTTGCGAAAAGACCGATGCGGCATCGGGTCGGAGCGCGGCGCGTCACGGTGGACCCATTCACCGGCGCGCGGCCTCGAACCCGGCGATCAGGTCTTGACAGCTCCTCGCACCCCGCTGACCAGTTCCGGCGCGGTCTCGAAACGCACGCGGATCTCGGCGGAAAAGCCTTCATTGAGCGCATTTTTGTATCGCCGCCCGCTGCTCCAACGGGAGTTCAAAGGCGCTGCTCACGAGTGCGGCATCGGACGTTGTCATCAAGGCCTTCGCTCTCGCCCCGGGATCCATGTCACGCAAGCGACGCGTAAACACCTCGCCGAGGTGCTCTTCCAGGCTCACCGTCGCGAGACCCATGAGCGCCTTGCGGGCGATCGCAAACACTTCATGCCGAATCGCCACATGGTTGGGGCGGCGTAGACTATCGGCCGGTCGCATAACATAAATTGGAGGTATTCCGATGCAGATCGATCAAGGCAAGGTACAGGCGTTTCTCGGCAAGTTCGTCGGCGATCTCGGCGGCGTTGCGACCATCGCGATGGTCGCGCTCGGTAACGACCTCGGGCTGTACGAGGCGATGGACGGCAAAGGCCCGCTCGATGTGGCTGCGCTCGGGGCGGCCACCGGCTGCAACCGCCGCCTGGTTCAGGAGTGGCTCGATCAACAGGCCGCCGCCGGTTACGTCACGTTCGATGCAGGCTCCGGACGCTACGAATTGCCGCCCGAGCACGGGTTCGCGCTCGCGCAGCGGCAATCGCCGGCGTACGTTGCCGGAGGATCGCTGGTGATGGCAGCGATGTTTCATGACCTCGAACGCGTTGCCGAGGCGTTCCGCGGCGATGGCGGATTACCGTGGGGGGCGCATCATCCGCACTTGTTCCGCGGCACCGCGGAGTTCTTCCGGCCCGGCTATCAGACGAATCTGACTGCGGCGTGGATCCCGGCGCTTGACGGCGTCGAGGCACGCCTCCAATCCGGCATTCGTGTCGCCGACATCGGCTGCGGTCACGGCGTCTCGTCGATCGTGATGGCGCAGTCGTATCCGAACAGTGAAGTTCACGGCTTCGATTACCACGCGCCGTCCATTGACGTCGCACGCGAGTCGGCCGAGAGCGCAGGTGTGGCGAATCGGGTGCGCTTCAATGTCGCGCGCGCCAGCGAATTCACTGGACGTTTCGAACTGGTGTGCTTCTTCGACTGCCTGCACGACATGGGCGATCCAGTCGGCATCGCCAGACACACCCGCTCGCAACTGGCGCCCGAGGGCACAGTGATGTTGGTCGAGCCGTTCGCGCACGACGACCGCGCGGTGAACCACACGCTCCCCTCAGCGAAAGTGTTTTACGGCGCGTCGACGTTCATCTGTACGCCGAATTCACTGTCGCAGGAGGTCGGTCGCGCGATGGGGGCGCAGGCGGGCGAGGCGGGCATGCGTGCGGTGTTCGAAGAGGCGGGCTACCGGCATTTTCGACGGGTCACCGAGACGCCGTTCAACATCGTCTACGAAGCGCGCGTGTAGCTGACGGTTGGTCAAGGCCGGCGTCAGTGCGGCGCTGTCCACAGTCCGCCCGGCCCCAGGGCGTACCGCGGTGCGGGTAGATCGGAGAAGCGCGACTCGGGCGTACGCAGGACGTTCATCATGCTCCGGACGATTGGCTCGGCGCGTGTCACCCTATCCAGGCGTCAGAACACCACTTGCTGGTAATTCGAGTTCGTGATCGTGACTTGCAGATTGCTGCTCGGCAGCGAAAGGGTGATGTTCGACGGATGATCGGTTCCGTCGGGCAACGTCGCGAACTGGACCACGAGGTTCACGACCTTTGACGGTTGATCGAGCCACGTCGAGACGTCGACCGTCTGAATCGACTTCGGCTCGATCGCGAACGTCAGCGTCAGCGAATCGTTCGGCAAGTTGTAGTTAGCGAACGCGAGCGTCGCTTCACCCGGCGGCGCGGGCAGCAACTGCATGTTCTGTGACGCGACCGTCGCCTGAAGGCGTTGCGGTTCTGGTGGAACGTAGCTGTGAATCAGAGCAACCGCACTTTCGAGTTCGTTCTTCATCTCTTCGCCTTTCTTCTCGGCGATCATGCCGCGCAACCCCGGCGGCTTTGGCGCGGCCGCGTCCGAGATCTCGTTTTTCACCAGCTGTCCATCAGGTCCATACGAGACCGACTCGACCTTCGTGTCCTTCACCTCGCCGTTGTAGCTGACCTGGGTCGTCGACACCCAGGAGTACTTGTGCAATTGGGCTTGATTGCGCGCGGCGGCTTCCTTGACGGCGGCAAACGGACCTTGCGGTTGCGCGGCGCCGCTTTGCGTCGCACCGAATGCCAATAGAAGCGCCACGATGGTCGCGGTCGCGACCCGAGTTCGAATCTGCATGAGGATCACTCCGATGAACGAGTTGCTGCTCATTGGATTCCACACGTCGACTTAATTTGGGCGATCTTCTGATCGATCATCTTGTTGTAGTCACCGGACGCGATCTGCAGCTTGCCCTTTTCCTTGCCGGTTGCAGTGCCGGCAACCAGGCCGACCGGCGTGATCGCTGTAACGCCATCCTCGATCATCTTGGCGGTACTGACCTTCTCGGCCTGAAGAGTGCGCAGATCACCCTCGGCCGTTGCGCAGTTCACCGGTGCAGCCTCCTGTTGCTGAACCTGCTGCACGTTCGGACCCTGGCATCCAGCCAGCAGCACAATCGATAGAACGAATGGAATGCTCGTCTTCATGATATTGCCCCTTAATCAACCCGTTGTAGAACCTCGATTTACGCGCATCCTCCAGAGGAGGAGGACTGCCACAGCTCCGTGTAGTGCAACGACCGGCCAGAGCAGCGGGCCGGCGACCCCGACTACTGCGCTCCCATAGGCCAGAAACATTGCGATCAATCCGTTGTAAACGAGCATGGCGCGCACCGCCGGCCCGCCGACCAGGGCTTCGCTCCGCTGCTGCCAACACGCCACTCCGAGCGCGAGCAAGGCGGCGCCAAAACATCTGCCGACGAGCGATGTGACGTCAGCGGTCTCGGCGGCCAACAGGAGCGTCACGACGATGGCGGGCGCCATCATCAACGCGGCGCCAGTCACGATCTCAGCGATCACCGAGAACATCAGGATGTTCCGCGTCATGTTCCGTTGGGCCTCAGTCACCGACGCTAGTCCTTCGCCCGCGCGATCTGGTCGCGTATTGCGGGAAGTTGCTTGCGCTCTTCTTCCGTTATCTGTGACGGCCCGAGATCAAAGCTCAGCTTGTCGATCGTGCCGGTGAAACTGAACGGGCATTCGTAGCGATACTCGACCATCGCTACTGGCGTTCGAGTGTCCTGCCCCACGTCGAAGTCTTCATCTTCGGGGAACAGGATCGGCGTCGAGTGCTCGATGGACTTCGTGGCCACCGGTTGCCCATCCACCGACAGCACGCCGGTGCCGCCCTTGCCGAGACCGGGACCGTCGTATTTGAAGTCGAACACGATCGTGTGCTTTCCGGCGCCCAGTTCCGGACCCTCCCACACGGTTCGCTGCAGGTCGAGCAAGTTGTAGAGGAACACGACCTTACCTTGCCGAAGTCCCATCTCGCCTTTGCTGAGAAACAGTCCGTAGCCGCCGAAGCGACCGCCCTCGGTAGCAATCATCCCCTCTGCTCCGCCGTCTGGGATGGTGACCTCGGCGGTGATGGTGTACGACTTATCCAGAATGTTCGGCGCGCTAGCGGCAGGTACGCCGCTCAACGTGCCGGAATATTCGAACATGGTCCGTCCGGCGGTGGCGCTCGGGCGCGGTGTGGTGAAGCGCGCCAGCGTCGAGTTGTCGAGCGGCAGCACGTCGTACTTCTTCGCCTCCGCGTAGAACACGTCTTCCATCTGTTTGAGTTTGTCCGGCATCGACGCTGCGAGGTCGTTGGCCTCGGTCGGGTCCTTCGTGACGTCGTACAGTTCCCATTTGTAGCCAGTGATCACGTCGGGGGGCGTCGCGCTGCTCAACTCCCACGGCAGGTTGCTGGGAGTGGTCGCAGCCACCCAACCGTCTTGGTAGATCGCGCGATTGCCGAGCATCTCGAAATATTGTGTGGCGTGGTGGGTGGGCACCTTGGAGTTCGCCTTCGGCCACGTGTAAGTCATGCTGACCCCTTCGATCGGGCGCTGCGCGATGCCGTCGATCGTGTCGGGCGCAGCGATACCGGTTGCTTCGAGAATCGTCGGCACGATGTCGATCACGTGGTGGAACTGCGTGCGGATGCCGCCGACGTCGCTGATGTGGCCGGGCCACGACATCGCCAACCCTTGAGACGTTCCGCCGAAGTGCGAAGCGACCTGTTTCATCCACTTGAAGGGCGTGTCCATCGCCCACGCCCATTCGGCCGCGAAGTGCGGAAAGGTGCGCTCCGAGCCCCAGAACTCATACCACAGGAACTGATCCTTCACCGGCACCGCAACGCCGTTGAACGTCGTGAATTCGTTGGGCGTACCATTCAGCATACCTTCGGCGCTCGCGCCGTTGTCGCCGGCGATGTAGATGATCAACGTGTTGTCGAGTTCGCCAAGGTCTTCGACTGCCTGAATGACGCGGCCGATCTCGTAATCCGTGTAGGCGAGGTATGCGCCGAACACGTCGGCTTGCTTGATGAACAGTTTCTTCTCCTCGAAGCTGAGGGTGTCCCACTGCGGAAGTTCCTTCGGCCACGCCGTCAGCTTGGCGTTCGCGGGCATGATCCCGAGGCGCTTCTGGTTCGCGAAGATCGTCTCGCGGATCTTGTTCCAGCCGCCGTCGAACAGATGCATCGCGCCGATCTTGTCGATCCACTCCGGCGTCGGATGGTGTGGCGAGTGAGTACCGCCCGGAACGTAGTACACGAAGAACGGTTTATCGGGCGCGATCTCCTTCAACTGCTTCATGTACTGAATCGCGTCGTCGGCCATCGCAGTGGTCAGGTTCCAGCCGTGCTGCCCTTGAAACGGATAGATCGCAGTCGTGTTGCGAAACAGATTCGGTTGCCATTGGTTGGTGTCGCCGCCGACGAAGCCATAGAAATAGTCGAAGCCCATCCCGTTCGGCCATTGATCGAACGGACCCGCTTGGCTGGATTGATAGAACGGCGTGTTGTGGTCTTTGCCGAACCACGACGTCGCGTAGCCGTTGTCTTTCAGGATCCTGCCGATCGTGCCGACATCCTTGCGGATGACGGAGTCGTAGCCAGGAAATCCTGTTGCCGCCTCGCCGACGACGCCGAAGCCCGCGACATGGTGATTGCGCCCGGTGATCAGCGCCGCGCGCGTCGGCGAGCACAGCGACGCCGAGTGAAACTGTGTGTATCGAAGTCCGGTCTTCGCAATGCGATCGAGGGCTGGCGTCGGTACCACGCCGCCAAACGTGCTCGGCGCGCCGAAGCCGGAGTCGTCCGTCATGATCAGCAGCACGTTGGGCGCGCTTCTCGGCGGTACGATTCGCGGCGGCCACCACGACTTCGACTCGGAGGCCTTCTCCTGGATGACACCGCCGAACTTCGGATCGGGCGGCGGAAGTTGCTTCCCACTGATCGTGGTGGTTGCGTTCGGCGAACCCAACTCGCCAGTAACTTGAACCGGGTCTGCCCAACAGCACGACGCGTAGAGAGAGACGAGACCCGATAGCCCTGCAGCAACGATTATTTTGAATGCCTTCACATGGGCCTCCTTTGCTTTCCTAGTTCTCACGATCCGATCCGAGACTTTTGAGCGCGATGCCGGACGACACGTAGCGACCGTGGTCGAGCACCGTATCGATTGCGGTCAGCAACTCGATCGCAAGACGCTGCTTCAGCACGACGCCGTCGGCGCCGGCATCGAGCAACTGCTTAGCGAAATCCGGCGCGTCGTGGAGCGTCAAAACGATCACCATGACGCGGGTGTCCGTGCGAACCCGACGGATCAACCCTGCCGCATCAC
The DNA here is from genome assembly GCA_963780795.1 of uncultured Gammaproteobacteria bacterium. GTDB lineage: Bacteria > Pseudomonadota > Gammaproteobacteria > Pseudomonadales > Azotimanducaceae > DATJGR01. The sequence goes on from CAWADH010000003.1 coordinate 439,773, forward strand.
CGTCGACCGTCGCCAAATCCATGACGATCACGTTCGGCTGCAACCGGACGGCGCCTTCGAGCAGCGAATTGGCATCCGGTACGACGAATACGTTCGTGAACACGCCGCTGAGCAGCTCGCGAATGCCGGCGACCACGAACTCGTTGCGTTCCGCCAGCAATACGGTCTGCGTTGGCGCGTCAGAAGCGCTCAAAGCGTCGCAACCGCTCGGCAGCAAAGGGTGGGAAGGCGCGCGTGGGAGTTCACGGCACCAAGCCGCATTCGAACATTTTGTTCGCGACCGGACCGGCGACCTCGTCAAGAAAGACCTGTCGCATCTGCGGATCGCTTTTCAGAATTTGAATTATGTTCTGTTCTTCCTGCGGTTTCGGTTTTCCGCGCGCTTCCCACAACTGTTCGCACGTGGATGCTTGATACCTCTGAATGACCTTCTGGGCAGCCATGTCTACCACCGGATACTGTGATGCCGACACTTCGGCCGCTGTCAGCATGGATACGACGACGAACACGAACGACTGAACGGTCACGGCACTTCTCCGTTAGCGCTGCGCGTGCAGATGTAGCGGACACTAGGCTCGGTTGGTGCGCCTGTAACCTCGGAAAACTACTAGCGGAGCAGGTGGCCGTACGCGTCGCGCCGTCAGAATTCGCTCAGTCGGTCGACCAACCCGTACCGCAGCGCGAGCTGAACCATCTCTGCAGTGGTGTGCGCGCCGAGCATCTGCCGCAATTTCAGACGGTGGAACTCGACCGTGCGGCTCGAAATCGACAGCTCCACCGCGATCTGCTTCGTCAGCTTGCCATTCGCGATGAGTTGCAGGATCTCGCGTTGGCGCGCGGTCAGCTGCGGCATCCGATGTGCATCGGCGCGATCCCGCGCCTCGATGGAGTCGATCAGCGCAGGCGTGACGTACTCGCGCCCCGCGAATGCCTCGCGAACGGCCAACGTGAGTTCTTCCGCGGCGGAGTGTTTCAACACGAAGCCGAGCCCGCCGGCCGCCCTCGCGCGTTCGAGATATGCCGGGTCGCGGTGCATCGTCAGGAACACCACGCGCACGTTCGGCTGCGACTTTCTGAGTTCGACCACGGCATCGATGCCGTTCATGCGCGGCATGCCGATGTCCGCGACGATGACATCCGGCTTTTGGTGTTTCGCCGCCGCCAACAGCGCGACGCCATCTTCGACCAGGTCGACCAGCTCGAATTCGTTCTCGAGCAGGCGGCGCAGCCCCTCAGCGACGATCCGGTGATCGTCAGCGAGCAGCACACGCACGCGGCTCATCGCGCTGTCGCCGTGAGCGGGATCATCGCGGTCACGCGGGTGCCGCGCCCGGGTTCGCTTTCGACCGACAGATGTCCGCCGAGTTGTCGCACGCGTTCCCGCATGCTCGCGAGACCGACACCGCTGCGTTTCTCCTGTGCAAATCCTTGTCCATCGTCGCGCGCAACCAACTGCAACGCCTCGTCGACGCAATCGAGCGATACATCGACCGTGTTCGCCTGTGCGTGCCGCACGACATTGCGCAGCGCCTCCTGCACAACGCGAAATACGCATAGCGCGACGTTCGGTGCGATGTGCTCCGGCACGTCTCCGATGCGTACCTCGACATGCAGGTCGGAACCGCGCGCGGTGCGGCTGCATTCGGCACGCAAAGCCGCGATTAAGCCGAGATCATCGACGATCGACGGATGCAGCCGATACGACAGATCGTGCACGTCTTCGCTGATGCGAATCAGTTCATTTCGCAGCGACCGCGCCGTCGTTGCACCGCTGGGGTCTGCGTGCGACTCCACCTGACTCGCGTCGATCGCGAGCCGCGCCAACCGTTGGCTGAAATCGTCGTGCAGTTCACCGGCCAGGCGCCGCCGCTCGTCTTCGTGCGCGCTGATGAGCTGTGCGCTCATCCGCAGCACTTCACCTTCGGCGCGCCGGCGCCGCAGCCGCTGAATCAGCAGCAACACGATCAGCACGGTCTGCACCACAATCACCGCGACGATTGCCAGCACCGTGTTGCGGTACGCCTCCCACAACGACGGCGGCCGAAAGCGCACCACGGCGTCCGCCGGCAACAAGGACTCGTCGATGCCCCAATGCTCGAGTTCGCGCCAGTCGTAGGTCGGAGGGGTCGATGGGACCACGACTGTGCGCTCGTACGCGTGGTCGTCGGACAGCACACGCAGCGCGATGTCGGCGAGCAGGGTGGCCGTGCGGCTTTCGCTGACCAATACGCCGCCGACGAGACCCTGCCCCAACTCGTCCTCGAGGAAGCCGAAAATCGGCGCCGCCGTGACGTTGCGCAGTCTTGCGAGTGCATTCTCGCGTTCGAACACGACACCGCGACCGTCGACCGTCAACGAGCTATACAGAATTGCGGAGTGCGCAGGCAATCCGCGCACGGCCTTGAGAAGATCGTCGAACGGCAGCCCATCGAGCCACACGACCTGCAATCGATCGTCGTAGGAAGCGAGTTCGCGACGCAGTGCGCTCACCCAGAACTGGTCGAGTGTGGACGCGCCGAGGACGATCGCGACGCGCTGCGTGTCGGGCCGCACCCGCAGGATGCCGTCGATCGTGTCGTGAAGCGAAAGTTGCGGTGCCACGATCGCGTCGTCTGGACCCACGGTCAGCGATCGCAGGATGCGCTCCTCACCGGCCATCAGACGAGGTGCTGACGGGAAGAGTTCTGCGCGGTGCAAAGTCGAGAACTGTGCCGCTGGCGCTCCTATGGCGACGATCACGTCGGGTGGCTGGTGCGCGAAGCGCGCATTCAGGAACGCGATGACAGGCGCCGCGCCATCATCTGCGCCGGGCCGGTCGGCGTCGAGGTCGATCTCGTCGAAGATCACCGCCGCAGCGATACGTTTCGTCAACTCGGCTCGAAAGGACACGGCGATCGGACCGAACGTCGCCGCATCGCGCGCGAACGAATGGACGATCAGCACGCGTTTCGGTGCAGCCGAGTCGGTGGCATTCGACGCAATCGAGGACAGCAGCCACGCCACCGCAAAGAAGATCGCCCATCCGTGCGCCTGGACGCTCGCCGGGACCTTTCTCGTTGCAGAAGGCGTAGCCGCTATCTCTTGTGGGACGCGTGCCATCTATACCCGTGCCGCGGTCGTCGATCCAGCACGCTGGACACCATTGCCTCACGGCAACGAATCCATTCACGGGCGATTGGCTCGAATCGCACCTCGTCACCATTGTTCGCTCGATTTGGTATGCGGTTACCTCCTGCTCCGAATGGCGGGGCGGACGGGGCTCGAACTCGGAAGGTGTGCGCGCTACAGCTCGCAGTAGCACGTAACTCTCTGATTGGACTAGTTCTCGGTGCTGCAGCGCGCTACAGCGTTCGCAGGATTGGGCCGTTTTTGGGTCCGCCGTCGTTCAACGCTACCACCGGCGACGAGCATCCTGAGGCAACAGAGGCCAGTGATCACGTCCCAGGTGTTTTCGGTCACGCCGACCCACGTTGGAGCAACGAAATCGGAATAGCCAACAACACGTCCTCGATCCTGTTCACGCCCGAGTCTCTCACCCCCCCCAACATTTCCGCAGATGTTCCACAATCGGCTTGGCTCGCATTCCGGGGGGGTCGATTCTCGCCAAGCTCCGTTCCAGCGACACTACCCCTTATCCAAACTGTCAGCGGGAGCCACGTCTACAACCTGAAACGTAAGCTTCGCCGTTACTTCGCTACCACCAAGCCCGGCGGCTTCCAGGTGCCGGCACCGGCCGGCAGGATCGAAGGCGGCGTGTCTTTGGGCCAATACAGGCGCATCACCAGATAGATGGTGTCGTTCGGGGCCGGCAACCAATTTGCTTCCAGCGCTTTGCCGGGTGAGTCGTTCTGTATGTACAGCGTCAGTGAGCCGTCGGGGTTCTTCTGCATCGAAGGCAACATGGGCGAGTTGATCAAGTAGCGATTAATCGGGTTCTTGATTAGGAATTGGCTTTTGCCGTCGTACATCGTGACCGACCAGAACGCGTTCACGGGTGGTAACTGGCCGGGTGCGAAGGTGATCGTGTACTTGTGCTTGCTGCCGTCGAGCGGTTCGCCTTTGGCGTCCGATCGCGTGTAGGGATACATGGCCTCCACGGCGTCGTTGCCATAAAGGCCGCCTTTGGCAGCCCCCGCGCGCATCAACCAGTTGCCGTTGTAGAACGATTCGTCGCCGAAGAACGCGCCAACATTCCAGCCATTGATTTGCTTCATTCCGCTGGACAGCCACTCATCTACCTTGTCGTCACCCTCTTTCATTGCCAGCAGGAATGCGGCCTTGTGTTCGAGCGACAGATCCTTGAACTCGAAAGTCTTGCCAGGACCGATGCCGATGCTCGCAAGTTTGACGCGGATCGCCTTGTCCCTCGACGTGACCGGAACGTATTGCAGGGCAGCGTCGAGATACTGGAAGAAATTCTCCTTGATCCCGGCGGTCGTCGCGGGGAGGAAATCGATCTTCGGCGCGGCCGGTGGTGCCGGTTTCTTCAGGAAGGCGGACAGCGACTGCGCCTTGTAGCCGGACTGAATTTTCTCGACGCTCGAGATGTCGGCGGGATTGAAGAGCTGCGTGCGGAAGAGCGCGAGTGTGAACGGCGTCGTCGACTGAAACACCCGCTTGATTCCCGCGGGCTTTTCACTTTTCCAGTCGGGGCCGACCACAAGATAGTCGCCAGCCTCGTTCCCAGTGGCGCGGCTGCCGATGTAGCCATAGTTGTAGGTGTTGCCGTCGATGAACTGGACTGCGTAATAGCGATCTTTCTCGACCGTCGGTACCGAAATGACCATCGGCTCTGCGCGCAGATCCAGCCAAACGAATGAGTAAGGCGTGTCGCTGTTGGGCGTGATGACGGCCGTATCTTCCGGTGTCGCAACGCGATGCTCATTTTGAATTTGATTGAAGGGCGCCTTGAATTGCCCGGAGTTCTTGTCCACGGCGAACTCTTGCATCACCGCATAGTTCATGACCAGCGGCAGACCGTAGATGAACCCCTCCTCCGCGATCGCTTTGGTTTCGGCCACGCTCGGCGGCGCGACGGCGCCTGTTGCGGCGTGTAGGAGGCTCGCATTCAGAACCGCCGAAGCGAAGACGGCGAGGCATTTCATACGCATTGGGAATCTCGAATCCATATTTGCACCTTGAGAATAAGGAGGTCTTCCGGACTACGGTGCGGTCGGGGGCCCGACCAGCTCCAAACATTTCGGGCGCCATTCAACCGCACTCCGCCAGAAAGGAGTAGACCTTGATTTGCGGCCGGCTCTAGCTCTGTCATCGACGAAAGCCCGGGTCAATGTTCGAGATCGGCGCAGGTGCATCGCGTCACCTGCCGATGGAATTCCCGCGTGTCACACCTGCCGCGATGGATCAGGTAGAGGGTATCTCCGGCGTCTTGCGGATGATCGGTGTGTTCATTCGTGACGTTGTCCCGAGATTTGCAAACGGAGCGGCTTAAATCATCCGGCAGAAGGGTGGCGCTGCCTTTTCATCACAGACATCGGGCTTGGTCTGAGTTGCCTTCCAATACTTCATGAGGCCAAGTTGCTCTGCCACCAGCGGGAAGCCCGGATCGCTCAAGGTTGCGCGCATGCTCGGATACCAAAATATCGATGGCCCGGGGTATTCCTGGGTCGCTAACCGGGCCGCAATCTGGAAAGCCTCGGGGACGGCGCCGAGATCCGCGAGCAGCCTCGCAACTGCAGCGTTCTGCTGATCTCGAGGTAGTGCAAGAAGCGTCTGAACGGCTTCAGGCTTCGCCCCAACGTTTCGGGATGTCACTGCGGCATACCCTTTCAAGAGGGCTGCGCGCAGCTCTGCGGGCAATGGTAATTTGGGGTCGAGCAGAGCGTTGGCGTCACCTGTCTGGGTTACCTCGTACACCTTGACCCTCTCGGCAGAACCGGAATCTGGAGCTAAGTCGATGGCCGCGTTGAACACCGGCTTCGCCTCCTCAGGCTTCCCCGCCGCCACGAGCGCATCGGCCAATGTGAGAGGCGTATACAGGTAAAGCGCGAGCGTGTCGTTGGCCCGGCGCAATCGTGCGACTGCGTCAGCGATCCGACCGACGTTCAACAGCATCGCGCCGTATTGATGATACTCGCACCCGCAATCCAGTCGCTGGGCCGCGACGGCGCGCGTCAACAAGCCTTCCCGCGCGATCCAGTCGTAACGATCGATCAGCATGGATTTGATATACAACGCCTCACTGTTCTTAGCGTCGATAGCCACCGCGCGGTCGGCCGCTTGACGCCCACTCGCGAGCGCTTCCTCGGCGACCTGACTATTGTCCGCGCTTCGTGAAACTTTCCAGAATCCGCCGGCGACCGCCGCCCAACCCCAGGAGAAGTCCGGAACGGCAGCGACGACCCGTTGCGCAGGAACCAAGGCTTTACGCCCCTCCTCCAAAATGGGGTCCCAAAACCCCTGGCAGAATTGCATGTAATCCCTGAGAACGGGATCAGGCAGCGGCTCGTGATAGGTGGAGGCTCCGAACAGTCCGCAGCGGACCACATTGCCGGCATCCACGGCAATGTGGCGTGGCACTCTTGCCACCTCATTTCCGTCGTAGTTGAAGCTATCACCCCATAGGGTCGCGCCGGATCGCTCGTTCGTCAGGCGTGTGATGACACGGATGGTCTGACCGTCTCGCTGGATTGTCCCTCCCAACGCATAGGCAGGCGCCGCGCCTGGCGTTGGGGTTGACGCGGTCGAGACGCCGACGACGCCGTCGGCGTTGAACGCCGCCGCAATCTCGGCGTCCACGGTGTCGCGAATGGTTGCAGGCAAGTCTGCGGATAGCAGTTGGAAGCCGGCCAAGCGCACCGTCATGCCGTGCGCCACCGCAGGGGGCGATCGAAACCACCACCACGCCCCGCCAACCATCAATAGCACAAGCAAACCGGCGGCGGCGGCAATCGCCGTGCGACGTCGCGCGGATGAAGCCTCGCGGTGGAGAGCGGGTGCAGCAGCTGATGCGGGAATTGGCTGCGCGCCGGAAATCTGCCCGATGCGGCCGACGAGCGAGTCGATCGCCCTATCCCATCCCTCGAAGGCGTCGATCCACTGGCGCGTCGAAAACTCGTACGCAAAGGCGTCACTCGGCTCGACGTCCTCGATCCTGAGCGCGATGACCGGCACGCGGAAACGGCTGGCGAGCGAGAGTTCCTTCTTGATCTCGTCGCTATTGTTCGCTGCCTCGGAGAACACGAGAACCATCGCGCGTGATGCGCGAAGGGACCGGACAATCGCTTCCTGGTAATTCTCGCCCGGCGCGACGTCGCGGGCTGATATCCAGCAATTGATGCCGCGACTCTCGATTGCCCTGCAGACCGCCAGCGCCTGCTTGCGGTCGGTAGTTGCATAGCTGACGAACGCCGGGCAGATAATTCGGCGATCTTGGCCGCCGACTGGTTCCGGTTCGTTCACGGCTTGCCCCTTGAGGACCAAAAACTTACGAGATTTCGACGTCAATGAGAAGCTCAATCGAAGTGCAGCCTGCCTGGTGTCAGCTATCCACCAATAGCGGACTTCCGCATGGAGTTCAGGTTAAGGCTTTGGGGCAGATTTCTTAGCGGTTGCCGACACTTCTGGACGACGTCGTCAAAGTGCTTCGCGCCATGCCTCGACCAATTCGTGGCGGGGCGATGTTTCAGAACCCGTATGGCGATGCGTATCTGCTATCACCTGAATCGTTCGTTCCGGAAAGCACACAAGGGAGCCAACTGAAACTCGAGTACAACACAACGGCCAATGGCGATTGATGTACGTGGCGAAGTTCGAAGAAGGAATCTATGCACTTCACGCATTTCGAAAGACGACGCAAAGGACTTCACCGGCCGACATCGAAGTTACGCGCAACCGCTTGCGCGACCTGATTAAGGAGCGACGAAGAAATGGTTAGTATCAAAAAGGGATCCGACAACGTCTTCACCGATCTCGGGTTCGACGATGCGGAAGCGCAATCGTTGCAGCGAAAAGCTGATGCCATCATCGCGATCGAACGCGCCATGAAGGCGCACCACATGTCGCAGGCCGCCGCTGCCAAGATCATGAACGTGTCGCGCGCGCGCCTGAATCAGATGCTCCGCGGAAAAGTGGAAGGCGTCACCTTCGATCGAATCCTACAGATGGCAGATGCGATCGGCGTGAAAGCGAAGGTGAACTACAAACAGCCTCGAGCCAAGGCAGGTTGATACTCGTGACCAGCCCCTTAGCGACGTCGTTAGTGAGTTCGGACGCTGAAGTTGCGGACCACGCAACGTGATCGGGACAAAATTGGGTCCGTTTTGGGTCCGAGGTGCCGCAGTTAGGTTCCTCATGCCGCACTGCGATGCTCGTTACACCGAACCAGTCGCGCACTCATCCAAGAATCGACGGAGTGAGAGTATCCGAGTCCCTCGGAACTTCTCGAGATCCAGCATTGCCCGATCACCCGTCACGATGACGTCCGCGTGAGCAGTCAAAGCGCATTCGAGGACGCGGTTGTCGGGATCGTCCTTCAAGACTTTCAGTTTCTTACGAGGCGCTACGACGTCCGCCAAGTCCGACAAAAACACTGCCGCTCTGGCCAACTCCTCCGGGTCCTTCGAGAATTTTTTTGCCAAAACGCCGAGCACTTCGTGAATGATTTCCCTGGAGAGACAGAGATTCACTCGTCCATCAATCACCAAGTCGATGGCACGTTCGGCTTGGCCGCCGGGGATCGCGAGCGCCGACACGAAGATGTTGCTGTCGAAGACTGCTTTCAACTCCGAAGCAAGCGCCGCAGTTCACGCTCGGAGAGCACACCTTTGTCTCGCGCACGTGTCGACCAGTATCCCTGCAAATCGCGAAACTCTGCGCGTAGGCGCGACTTCTTCAAGGCGCGCAGGGCATCCTGAACCACCGCGCTCAACGACTTGTTCTCGTCTCGAGCAATGGCTTCTGCTTCTGCAGCAAGGTCCGCTGGCAAAGAAATGGCCTTTTTTACGGCTCTGCTCACGGTGAAACTCCAAAACATCGTGGTGGTATAAACTACCACCAACCGAGGAACGTGCCAATGCCCGAACCTGCCTCCGCCCGACGCCATGAGTCCCGCTGAGTATCCGTTTGCGGGACCCAATAAAGGAGCGACGAAGGAATGGTTAGCATTAAGAAGGCATCCGGCAACGTCTTCACCGATCTCGGGTTCGACGATGCGGAAGCTCACGCGTTGCAACGAAAAGCCGATGCGATCATTGCGATCGACGCGCCATGAAGGCGCACCACATGTCGCAGGCCGCCGCCGCCAAGATCATGAACGTGTCCCGCGCGCGCCTGAATCAGATGCTTCGCGGGAAAGTGGAAGGCGTCATCTTCGATCGAATCCTGCAGATGGCAGATGCGATCGGCGTGAAGGCGACCGTGAACCACAAACAGCCTCGAGCCAAGGCGCGTTGATGCTCACGGCACCCCTTAGCCACGTCGTTAGCGCGAGCGCGAACGTTGAAGTCCCGGACTCGCACACCGCCATCGGGACGGAATTGGGTCCGGCATAGACTCGGTCCAACTAAAATACGTTGGCAAATCAAACTGATAGATGGCGGAGCGGACGGGGCTCGAACTCGGAAGGTGAGCGCGCTGTAGCTCGCGGTAGCACGCAACTGGCTGATTCGACTCATTCTCGGTGCTACAGCGCGCTACACCGTTCACAAAAATTGGGTCCGTTTTGGGTCCGCATACTTAGATGGTGCTTGATGACTCGGCGACTAGCGGCCGAGTTCGCGCCGACAACAGGCGCTCACCAGCTCGGTCATGCCGAGCCGGTGGTCAGATAGCGAGTGAACAGTGTCGCGACTTCTTCCGCGCCCCCGTTGCGGTAGAACTCGGGACTCGCGTTCATAGCGATGCCTTCTGACGCCGCAACGATGACAAACGCGGCGGCCTCGAAATCGCGCACTCGCAGTTCACGCCGATGGATCCATAGAAAATCGCGAATCAACTCGACGACGTTCCCACGCGCCTCAGATACCCAGCGTCTGAACAACCCATTAGGTACCTGTTCAAGCGCGCGGTACAGCGTTGGCGCCTCCGGCCGTGCACGAATGATGGACGACAATAGAATTCGGAGCGCGTCGGCGATTGGCACTGCCGGGTCCGGCAATGCTTCAACCAACAGCTGCTTTAGCCCATCGACTTCGCCGCGAATGAGCGCGTCGAAGATGGCATCCTTATTGGTGAAGTACTGATAGATCGTACCAACGCTGACACCAGCGATTTCCGCGATGCGATTGGTGGTTGCGCGCGCATATCCTTCGCGCAATAAAACATGAGCCGCCGCTTCACGAATCACGTCGACAGTCTCCTTCGCCCGCTGCTGCTTGGCACGTCTTCTCGCAGGCTTGACTCGTTTCGCTGGCATCCGAGGACTCCGATCTGAAACGCGAGTAGCCCGAATATGAGCAGAAGCTCAGAATAGATACAACGGTTCCAGTGAGCCGCTGTCATCGAGCGAAAACTCGACGACGGAATCCGGTCAGCGACGTGACGCTATGTGAACCAGTCCGCAGCGCTGCACGGCGAGGCCTTCGATTGCAACGTCGACGAAGTCATCTCTAACAAAGCCTACTGGGCGTCAATTTCTAGGAGTACAGGATGAATGATTGGGCTCTGAACCGTCTCTACCACACGGTGGTGAATTGCCGGGACATCGAAGAGTCGGTGGCCTTCTACAAGTTGCTGGGGTTCGAGGTTGTGCACGATCGCCGCGACATGGTGTGGCCCGACTACTTGGCTGGCATCTTCGGATTGAAGCGAGCCCAAGGAAAGGGCGTGCTGGTGGCGCTGCCGAACGACCGTGGAGGCCCGATGCTCGACCTGATCGAGTGGGTGGAGCCAAAGGCGGTTTTCACGGACCCGGCGGAGTTCTCCGTGACCGTGGCGCGGACCATCGCCTTCGAGACCCGCGGCGTTCTAGCGGCCTATGCGGCGCTGTCGGCCAAGGGCGTGCGCTTCACCCGCGCCCCGACTCCGCTCCCCGAAGCAATGGGGATCGTCGCCGTCGCCTTTTGCTACGACCCCAGCGGCAACGTCGTCGAACTGCTCGAACTTGCGTCCGGGTTCCAGCAGACGAACCTCGATGCCGCCCTGACGCAATCCCAATGAGCGACGACGCCGACCTGCAATTCAGTACCGCGTGACTGAGCCATATCTTCTACTGATGCATCTGCGTTTGTTGGATCGTGGATATCGGGTCATGCCGCGGGCCGTAGAGACGCAAGATCGTGAACCAACCTTTGCCAGGGATCGCGGCCAGCCTTGCCTGCGCCGAGAGAGACTTGGGATCGAAGTAGATGTCGATGGTGCCGCCCCGGTCTTCGGGTTGTCGCGCGCCCCACTATCCTTGCGCTCATCCGCCCGACGGCGCTTCGGAGACCGTGATTCGCTGATGTCCAAAGTCGCAGCGGAATAATCACGACATCGCGTGATGTGGTTTTCCATTCCAGTAAGAACACCGCAGCAGCACTATCCCAAGAAACAGGGAGGGTGATCTCAAATGTAGGGGACCCAACGAGAGGAGTAAGGCGCGATCTCGACGATCGCGGTTGCAATTAGCTGTTGCGACTCTTCGTGAAATGGCGAAGCGGACGGGGCTCGAACTCG
>CAWADH010000004.1:0-27216 GCA_963780795.1 uncultured Gammaproteobacteria bacterium
GGGATACATGGGTACATTTATAAACTATTTGATTTGCCTGTAACTCTCGTTGTAGAGTGTTCCTAAGCCACTGATTTAGAACCATAATTCGGTGACATTGGGGGCATAGTACGGGACATTGGGCGACGAACCGATCGCATACGGTTCCTTCCCATTTCCGGCAACGAGGCGGCAATGAAAATCCGGGTTACCGACAGATATCTTAAGACGATCACCCTGCCCTCCCCGGGCAAGATGAGGATGGATTACGACACTGAGCTGCGGGGTTTCGCAGTCCGCGTCACCGGGGGCGGTTCGAAGACGTTTGTCCTGACCTATATGTTCCGCGGCGCTGAAAGGCGCTTAACGATCGGCAGATTCCCCGCGTTGACGGTCGAGCTAGCGCGCCGCCGCGCCCTGGAACTACGGCGACAAGTGGACCTTGGTCACGATCCGGCGGATACGAGAAGGCTAGCCGCGAGGGAAATGACCATACCGCAGCTTTGTGATCGCAATCTAGCTGAGCGCGCCGGCACGAAGCACATTGCGGCGACGCAGTTCGCCAAGGAAGGACTGCATCGAGCCCCTGAGTGTCTCGCGGGCTGTCAGGCATCTTAGCCCATGAGACGCCGCTGATTATCCTCGCGCCATGAAGGATACGGAAAGGAATCCGTTCCAAGAGATGAGCTTGACCGAGCTAGCGGACGCATGCCGGGGCCTCAAACAAAACCTTAAGGAACTGCTGACCGCTGACGCACCGAAGTCGCGCTTCAGTATCGCCGGAGACGTGCTACCTGAGTGGGTCGACGCGGAAGCCCACTCGCGATGGCGTTAGGTGATTGTCTCGTTTGGGGTGAGCGCGTCGAGTTCGGCAATGGCGTGGAATTCCGCCAGGTAAGGCTAGGAGCCTTCCAAACGCCAAGCCGATCGTGGAATGACACAGCGCGACATTGGCTGAAAAACGTCCGGCGGTTGCCGGCGAAGTCACCGCCCACCCTGCCGTGCGCGCAGGGGCCCGCGCGATCGCCTCACACCTCGCCGTGCGCAGCCGTGGGGGCATCGCGATGAGCGATGTGACGAGAGCTCGCGGCAAACCTCCAACCAATGGACGGGCTATCCATTTCGACCGAGTCCAAATGGTTGATCGCGAATCCTTACAGTCATCGGGCTGCCGCTGGTTGCCGGCGCAGAGCCGGCATGCGCGAATGCCATGCCGCACTAGTCGTTATGCGGTCGACGCAACCGGGCGCAAGGAATCCTCCGCGGCTTGCTCGCGACATTGCCGCCGCTGCCAGAAGTGCGCGGAGGGCCACCGCTGTTCCATCGCGTAATACGCGGCGCGCTCGCTGAGATACCGCGTGCACTCGTCGTCACGGCGCGCTTCATAGTCCGCAAGGGCGTCGTTGCGACCCGATAGCATTTCAAGCACCGTTGCAGCTGCGTCGTGCGCGGTCCGAAGCGCGCGAATGACGCCACTTCCCGAGATGGGGTCAACGGCCAGTGCCGCGTCACCAACGGCGAGCCAGCGCCTCGCGTCGTGCCGACGAACGAGCCGGTGACTGAGCGCGCAGACCGTGCGCGGGTGTTCGCGAGGCAAGCGATCGCCCACGCGAGCCGCGACGAGGCGCGCGCTTTCGAGCGTGCCATGCCACCGCGAGGGCACGCGTAGAGGCTTCGCAAGATCGCTGTCCGTCATGAACATCGCAACCGAGTGCTCGTTCGAAACCGGCGCGCAATACCACCAGCCATCGGCCGTCGATTCCACCAGCGTGTAGCAATGCTCACCGGCCAGATTGTCATTGAAATATGTCGTCACGCCGACGAGTCGGTCGAACACCGCTCGAGTTGCGCCGAGTCGCCGTGCGAGGGCAGCGCTGCGACCGGTCGCGTCGATGAGGACATCGGCCGACAAACGGCCGATGTGTCGCCGGTCCCTCACGGTCGTCAGCGCAAAGCGATCGCCGTCGGTATCCGGCGAACACGCTGCAACATGCACGCTTTCGCGGAGCTCGACGCCTGCCGACGCGGCGGAGTGCGCCAACATTTCGTCAAAGCGACCACGGTCGACATGCCATCCCTGCCCGTACGGCGTGATCAGGTGCGAATGTTCGCTCGGAGCCGAACTGCCCCACACACTACGCGTGCCGTGCGAGGGCAGCGGACCCAGATCGAGAAATTCCGACCAGACGCCGAGATCGACCAGCAGCGGTTGCACGCCGGGCGAAAGTGATTCGCCGACACGAACGTGGTCGAATCGCGACTGCTCGAGCAGGACGACACGGCAACCATGAAGCGCCAGGCGTCGCGCGGTCGCCGCGCCGGCGGGGCCTCCGCCGACGACGGCAACATCGTAGTGGGTCGATGCACTGGCCATCATTCCACCCGATCGGCTACTTGCATCGGCACTCGCCGCGGCAGAATTCGCTGATGCACTTCCGCAGTTCATCGAGATTGACGCCCGCCTCGCGCAGCCGCTTTTCTGTTTCGGCGTCGATCGCGCCGCCGCGCTGCAATAGACACTTCAACAGCTCGCACAGACGCGCATCGCGCTGTCGCAGGTAGTCGATGAGGATCGACAGGGAACCGCCAGAATCCGAACCATGGCTGCCGCCACGCCAGACCGAGACTGTCAGCGTCTTTTCGCGCGTGAAGGGTTCACCACGCTGCGTCATGCCTCGTGCGCGAATGCGGATGCGGTGGACTCCGGGCATGGCGGCGAACGTGCTTGCGCCAAATGTGCCATCGCTTTGCGCTTGCAGTTCAACCACTGCGGTGGTGCCGTTGGGGCGCGTTACTTCGGCCCAGACCGATGCCTGACTCGCGAGTGGAATGCCGGACTCTGCGAGCGACGCGGACAGCTCGATGCCGGCACCCGGCTCGAAGCCGCTCTGCTCCGCGTGCGCCCGCAACGAGAGGTTCGAGTAGCTATGCACAATAAGGCTATACGGCAGCGTGCGCTGACTGCTCGCCGATCGCGCGTTCGCCGAAACGTCCACTGAATCGAAGGCAGCGACGGAATTGCGCTCAGCAGCAAGCACGGCAGCGCGGCGCGCTCGTGAATCAATCGCGCGCGTAGCCGGCCGCTGAAGCTGCGGCGGTGCGAACATGCCTCGGACAATCGTGTGATCGACGCCATCCGGCGTCTGCGCCCGTTCCATACGCGGTCGACCGATCGTCAGCAGCGCGTACCAAGTGCCGCTGTCGTCGAAGCGGTTGTCGATCAACTCGGTCGGCAGTGCGATGCGGTAATAGCTGATGCCGGTGGAGAGAACGAAGCGCATGCCGGGCTCCGACATCGCGCGCCAAGGCTCCAGGATCAGACCGCTCGGCGTCTGCAAGCGAAAGTCGACGACGTTCGTGTTCGGCGACAGCAGGATTACATCGACAGCGGCATCGGCGCGGATCAATTGGAATGGAACGCGCTCGACGTGGCCCGGAGTCAGGTGACCTTGCGGATCGAGCACGATTTCCGCATTGCTGATGCCGGCGAGAATCTGCAGGAAATACTTCTGCAGCAGAAAGCGGTTGTCGGTGCCAATAGCGCCTGTGATCAGCAGATAGCCTCCGTTGTTTCCAGAGATCGTCTGCAGTGCGGGAACGCTGATGTTCTGCGGTTGGCCGAGTCCGACGGCATAAGTGTATTCGTTGATCTCCGAAGCGACGTCCGCAATCATGCGCGGACTGTTTTCCATGCCGTCGGTGAGCACGACGAGCGAGTTCACATCGAACGTCGAGCTCGCATTGAGGATGCCGCGGCCTTCGAAGATGCCGTCGCCGATCGAGGTATTGCCGCCTGGATCGAGTCCGTTGCCATTGATGATGTCTTTCGTCGCACCACGGTTGGCGTCGGACAGATCCCCTTTGCCCAGCCCAAGAATCGGCTGCAGCACCTGTGCGTCCTGATTGAAGCACACGATGCCGACCCCGTCGCCCTCGAGCATCGCGTCGACGAAGCTGCCGGCTGCCTGTTGCAACGAGTCGTGCTTGGATTGTCCGTCGCCGCGATCGTCGGACATGCTGCCCGAGCGGTCGAGCACGAGTGCCACCGCCGCGGTCTTGCGACCCACGGTGTTGCCGGTGACGGTAATCGTCCATTGCTGTGTCGCACTCGAGTCCTGCACGAGCAGCGTCTGCGGCGGTAGGACATCGCCGACGTTGCTGGTCCGATAGATCAGCCAAAGCCGGGCCGTCGCTATGCTGTTCCCCGCGGTCGGTCCTGCTGACACGGACGTGTTGTAAGCAATCAGTTGCGGATGGGACGGAGCGCCGCCCGCCGCGTATTGCAGCGTGACGCTGCCGGAGGGCGAAATGACCTCGAACGTGATCGCCAGCGCCGCTTCTCTCACAGTGCCCATCGGACCTTGCGGCACATCCTGATAGTTCAAAGTGGGCGTCATCAGCGTGATCGTCGCGGTATCGCACCGACTGACTTCGACGTGCTTGGTGCCTTGACGCACGACAAAGCCCAGCGTGTTCCATTTCGCAATCATGTCTTCGTAATTGCCTAGCGAACGATCCCAGTCCTGTGCTGTCGACGTTCCTTGCGGAAAGACCCAGTCGGGCCGTGGCACGGGCCACCAGTTGTCGCCGCAGGCGAAGAAGTCGGCTTGCCACGGCAACGCCATCACATAGGACAGGTCGCCGGCGGACACGACGGCCTGATTGATGCGGAACGGCTCGATGTAGTTCGAAGCGACCAGCAGCGGTCGTTGCGTGTCGTCGATACCGCCGCCTTCGATGCCTGGGAAAAACGCGCCGCCGACACACGCTTCCAGCGCAGCGCGATCGAGACCATCCGGCGTGACCGACACTTGAGGCGCCGGAATTCCGGTCCAATCGTTCGCGAACGTATTGGCGTTCCAGCGCTGCATGTGCGCGTACTGGACGGCGGTGAGCCGGCCATCTGTCGTCGCTTCATTCAGCGCGGGCATGTCGCCTCCCGCGCCGCCTGGCGCTCTCAGTCGGTTGAAAATCGTGTTGCGCAATGCATCACTGACGACCGGGTCTGTCCATGTGTGCGCGCCGGAAGTAGGGACCACCCATTGCGCGTCGCGTGCCCGCTGAAGCACTGGATAGATATCGCTCGTGTAGGAGGTCGTCGTCGGCGTCGTTGCAAGGCCACCATCGACCATTGCCTCGTACACGCGGTCGTACAGCGTGATCACGCTGTTCTGGTGAGGCGCGAACTTGGGCGGACCCACGATGACCCAGGCACCCGCAACCGTCGGTGTTTCGCCCGTCGCGCGGATCTTGATGGTTGCCGTCACGGGCCCGTCGGAAATGTCGTCGTACCAGCCAGGGTTGCCCCAGAATCCACTAATGCCGGAACCCGTGGGTGACGCGGATTTGCCGAAGCCGCCGAGAACGAGCAGATGATTAGTGTCATCGCTGCGAATCTCTCCGAGCGGCACTGTTACGTCGGCTGCACCCGAGAATTTGATTTGCCCGGTGTCGAATAATTGCCGTTGATCCGGACCGTTCAACGAACGGACCCCGGGGTCGATGGTGAGATCGCCAGCGGACTCCGAATTTCCGCGACCGGGATTCGCCGCCTTCTTGTTGGCGAGATGGACGCTCCACGTGATCTCGGCTTCCACGTCTGTTATTTCGTCAAACGTGTTGTCATCGTGGTGCGCGTAGATGCGAAAGCGCGCCGCCTGACGCTTGACCCGACACTGAGCGTCCTTAAAGCCACCGGGCGGGCTCGGTTCTTCGCCGACGCGCTCAGGACCGATGAAGAAGTCGTCCGGACTGTTGCCGACCCTCGCGACGCCGATCGCGGGATGTATTTTGTAGACCGTGGCCATGGGGACTCTCCCTGTTCGATGCATCGATCGCGACGTTCCGGGGGCGGGTCGTCGGATCCTGGATGTCGTGGACGAGTCGGGCGGCAGTCCTGCAACGACACGACGGCGCCAGCGTCCGGACGGTTTGCAGCGAGCCTACGGTGCACCCGGCCAAAGCTGCCGCCTAGTCGTCGTTCTCGGAAGTCCAAGTGCGACTTTTCGTACGAAATTCGTGTACCGACACGCCGTCCGTGAGATTTGGCTGGAGCGATCGACCGAGTGAAAGCGAACTTTGGCCCGGTCGCGCGTGGCAATCGCGGCACACTGCGTTTGTGCGCGCCGTTGAGGCGATTTTAAAAACGTGATGAACGCTGGTCCCTGACCAATGGACACGTCATCCGTTGGTATCAAGGTCGAAGGCGTTGATTGCAAACCCTCTGCGCACGCCACCAGCGGCACTGTACCGGTACAGAGCCGGTCCGCAAAATTCGGAACTCGCGCGCGTCAATTGCACTCTGCGGGACCCCTACCGACCGCATTCGACCCCGAGCGGACTTTCGGGGGCATCGCCTTTGGGTTCGCACGATGATCGATTCGTTGCGGCCGCTGGAGCGATAACGTTTCGCAAGCAGTCCTCAGCAGAAACCCCGACAGAGCTAGACGCATGGTAGCGCCCTTGCGCCGCCAGTTTGTAGTACAGCCGTTTGCCGTCATCCAAGATGGCATACATAGCTTGGAGGTCGGTTACCCGCGGCTCAAGCAAGGCGTCGACATTCTCGGGCTTGATGGGAATGATGCAGCGATGTGATGAGCTCAATCGAAATTGCCTGCGAAGATGCGGTCCGCATCGAGCTCGTAGGCGCCAATGTCGGCTGCAGCGCCAACGACGCGTACCCAAGGCGCGCCGCGCTGATCGAATGACAGGGCTTGCGTGTTCGTTCCCTGATCGATTGCCGGGCTCGTTGACTGGAGTGCCTGCGTCGGCACTGAGCCGCCGTTGTAGGCGAGCGGCTGCAACTGCGGATCCTGTCCCATCAACGCCGACGTCACTGCGTCGGGCGTGAAAGTGCCACCGCCCGCTTCGACGTGGCCCTCGATCAGGCTGTGGATCGCGACGATGTCCGATGCCGTGTCCGGCTCGACGCCGATCTCGTCGAGGCCGTCGATACCCTCGTTGCCGGCAAGGATCGTGCTCTCGACAAGAACGAGAGGCGCGACCGAATCAAGCGAATCGGACTTCGCGCGGATGCCACCGGACGTGACGGTAGGGGCGCGGTTCGCCGTCACCGTACTATTGAACAGCGCCAGCAACGTGAAGTCGCTGCCTTCACCCAGAATCGAGATGCCACCACCGCCGCCGCCGCCGACATCGGGCGTATTCGGCGCATTCGCTTCGTTGCCGGACACGGTGCTGTTGGTCACGTCGGCCAGCGCGATCTCAATCATCATCCCGCCGCCGACTGCTTTCGCATCGGCATCGATCGTGTTGTGGACCACGGCGCTGTCGACCAACGAAAAAACACCGCCGACGTGGTGGATTCCCGCACCCGCGCCGCCAAGGCCACTCGTGATCGCGTTATAGGCGATGACCGTGCGCTCAATCCGGTTGATAGTTGGCATGTGCGGGTTCTGGATGTTGATGCCAGCGCCGCTGGCGTGCGGACCGGTGAGGGCTTGATTGTTGAGGAACTGGCTGTCCGTGATCGTAACTTCCTCGGCGAAGGCGCTCAGTCCGCCGCCGTAGGCAAAATCGCCATCGGCACGGTTGTAGGTGAACGCGCTGTCGGCGATCGTCACAGTGCCCGGCACACCGTTGTAGTAATCGCCGATCGCGTAGACACCGGCGCCGAACGGCCCGGCGCCGTTCGTGCTGTTTCCGGAGATCGTGCTGCTCGCAAGATTGAGATCGCCATGATAAACGGCCATGCCGCCGCCACTCGCAAGGTTGCCGTGAGTGCTGTTGTTGCTGACCGTGCTGTCGATCAACACGGCGCTGCCGTAGAGCACGGCAACACCGCCACCGATGCCTAGTCCGTACTGATACGGATACGGGTTTTCGACGAAAACCTGATTGCCGGTGATGAGGCTACGCTCGACATGCAAAGCGGCATCTCGAATACGCAGCGCACCGCCTTGATCGGCGAGATTGCAACCGCCTTGCAGGCTGAGGTCGAGCAGAGCGAGATAGGCATTCGCGTCGAGCAGACGAAACGCGTTGGTCGCGCTCGGCGAGCAGGCGTTGCTGCCGGTATCGTCCCGCATGATCGCGCGCTGACCGCCGATGCCCTCGATGGTTAGCGCGTCGGTGATCATCGGAAGCGCGGCGCTGAGCGTGATGGGCGCGGTGACGTCGATGGTGTCGGCGCCCGCGGCAGCATTAGCATCGTTGATCGCCTGAATAAGCTCTGCCTCGTTGCCTGCGCTGAATGTCGCGGCGCGAGTCCCGCCGGAAAGGAGGATCAGTGCCAGCGCAGCAGTCAGGCGATGGCGACGAAGGTGCGACGCCGCGCGAAGAACCGGCGCCGTCGCAGAACGAGAGTCGGAACGATGAAGTAGACGAGCAGCCGAAAGCATGGCGTTCTCCCCAAGGCACGTCCGCGATCGGACGTACCTTTACTTCTGGGGAATTCGCGGCGCAGGTTACCGGCGTCTCGGCGCGACTGGCGCGGCGAGTTGCTGGGGGCATCAATTGTGAGGCAGAGCCGAATTCCGTGGCTCCCCGATCGAGTCGACAAGTTCCGCCACGGCTCTGCGCTGCTTGACTACATAGGCTTCGGCCGTTTCCTTCAGGGATTCAAAACGCTCGTCGCCGCGGAACGGAAGGAATTCCACGTCGGCGCGATTGCGGTTGTCGATCGTGAGGCCCAGCGTGAAGGCGTGGCCCAACGTCGCATAGGCGGCATCGACGTCGCCTGCGAGCCGCTGTGCGGCAGCCATGCGCAGCCACACCGGCGGATAGTCGCTATTGCTGTCGATCGCGGCTTGCACGCCCTGGCGCGCTTGCTTCAACAGCGCAGAAATATCATCGTGACGGTTGAGCTGTGCGAGCAAAATCGCCTCGCGCAGCGCCGGATTGTTGCCGTTGGGGGAACCCTGGTCGTTCGCGTAAGCGCGTTTGGTTGCATCCATCGTCGCTAGCGCAGCGGCAAAATCGCCTTGTTCGATGGCGCAGGAACGGACGAGGCCCGATGGCGTGAAATAGCTGTCGTCGGTTTGCGGGTCGATGGCGCCGGCGAGTTCGCGGCAACGCGTGTAGTCGCGCCGATACCAGGCGATCTCGGCTTCCTGCAGCGAGCGGATCACGGGTTTGGATTCCTGCCCAATAGCAATCCGCATTGCGCGCTCGCCGGCATCGTTTTCGCCGACGGCGAACAACACATGCGCGGCGAGCACTTGTGGAAAGGCATCGTCCGTACCGAAGCGCTGCCGTTCGAGACACAGGCGGTAGCTGTCGTCGAAACGCCCGGTGGTGTAGTAAATCCAGCCTAACGAGTTCTCGAGGTACAAGCTGCCCAACGCTCGTGCCTGCTCATACGCGGTCGTGGCACGCGCAAACCAGCTCTTCTGCTGATACGCCACACCCAAAAGCTTTGATGCCAAACCCAGGCTCGGATCCATGCGCTGGGCACGCGCCGCTTCGTCGATGGCCGAATCCGTCCAGAAGGTCTCGCCCCCGTGTTCCACATACGCATCCGCGAGCCATGCATGCGCCACGGCGGAACCCGGGGCTTTCTCAATCGTGTCCTTGAGCGCCGCAATGGCCAGCGCATTGGTTCCTTCTCCAGGAGACTGCAGCAGCCGTCTGGCTCGCAACAGCGATGCGAGAGCGCTGCGCGACAGATGCGACTCGGTCGTGGGTTGTCCTCGCTTCTCCGCCAACACTGCGGCGACTTCGCGTGCGACGCGGTCCTCCTCGGCCTTCGTAAACGTCGTTTCGTAGAAGCGTTCCTCGCGAAGGTCGTCCGTCACCATCAGCGCAAACCGCCCGTCGCGCTGCTCTTCGACTGCAATGACGAGGAACGCGCCAAGCGCGGCATCAACATCCGTGTCAGCGTCAAACGTCTGGGCCGTAGACTTGGCAATTGCCAGTGACGATTCGAATGGCAACAGACGCAAAGGCGGCGACAGCTGAAGACGCGCTGCGAGGCTGCGAGCCGCTTCTCTTTCGGACGGACTGTCCTTGAGCAGATCCGTCACGACCACCACGGTGCGCGTGGCGCTGACGGGATTGGGAATCGGAATCGGCTCGCGTGATGCATAGCCGATCGCCGCTGCGGCCAATACGGCAACGAGCACGAACGTGGTCGCCGCAACGGCGCGACGTCGTCGCGACGGCAGCTGGAGTTTCAGCCAATGCGGGAAGAAACCACGCGGCTGGGTGCCGGCAAGCCACGTTTCGAGCGCGCCGGCCAACGCATCCGCTGACGCGTAGCGATCGCCCGCGCGCTTCTCCACGCAACGCAGACAGATCGCTTCGAGCGCCGCGGGAATCGTCGGATCGATCTGTCGCGGCGACCGTGGCCGGCGCGTTGCGATTTGCTGCAGAATCTGCAGCGATGTCAGCTCCGCGAACGGCGCGCATCCACTGAGTAACTCGTAAAATATTGCGCCGAGACCGTACACGTCCGCGGCGGGCGTCAGGTGTGCGCCGGCTGACGCGACGACCTCGGGAGCGACGTAGCGCGGCGTGCCGATCACAGTGTCGATGCCGGTGAGCGAACTTTCCTGCGCAAGGAATCGCGCAAGGCCGAAATCCGTGATCATCGGTTGACCGGCGCCGTCGAAGACGATGTTCGAAGGCTTGAGGTCGCGATGCAGCACGCCGCGCGCGTGCGCGTGGGCGATCGCGCGCGCTATCAGCGCGAGCACTCGCGAGCACTCGCGAAAGCGACCGTGTAGCTCGGCGATTCGCTGCGCAAGATTGCCGCCTTCCGCGAGCTTCATGCTGAAGTACGGCAGACCGTCGTGAACGCCGACCTCGTAGACCGGAAGGATCCCAGGGTGATCGAGGCTCGCCATCGCCTCGGCTTCGCGGCGGAAACGATCGCGCGCGTCCTTCGCCTCGACGCGTGCCGGCAGCAGCATCTTGAGCGCCACCTCGCGCCGAAGGTCAGCTTGGAAGGCACGATAGACAATGCCGACTCCGCCGCGATCGATCTCAGCAAGCAAGCGGTAGCGTCCGATTTGCCGCGGCGCATCGGCGGCCGCATTGCCGATGTCCGTGTCCGACTCGTCGCCAGAATCCAGCGCACTGCCGAGCAAGCAGCGTGCACAAAGCCCATCGGGCCGCAGCGCCCCACTCCATGCGCCGCAGCGCTGGCATCGCGTCGTGTTCGACAAGAACCCTGCGTTCACGGCGATGGCGCGCAGGGTTCAGCGGTCAGAACGTCGCGTAGATAATTCAACTCGTCATCGATTTCGTCTGATGTGGCGACAGTGCGCGCGACCTCACGCCGCAACACTTCGCGAAAGCGACGGCGCAGGCGGTGCACCGAGGTCTTGATCGCGCCCTCGTTACGATCAAGACGCGTCGCCAGCTCGCCGTACGACGGCGCTTCGCTCCCGCCGTCGAGACAGAAGCGCAGTGCGGCGAACAGGTTCGCCTCACCATTCGAGGCGTATTCGCCATCAAGGTCCGCGAGCGCATTGTCGACGAGCGCGCGCGCCCATCGACGGTCGAACTGCAGTTGCAGCGAGGCA
Organism: uncultured Gammaproteobacteria bacterium; assembly: GCA_963780795.1. GTDB lineage: Bacteria > Pseudomonadota > Gammaproteobacteria > Pseudomonadales > Azotimanducaceae > DATJGR01. The sequence continues at coordinate 11,466 of CAWADH010000004.1, forward strand.
ACGCCGTCCTCGTCGCGTGCCAATTGTGCTTCGACCGCGGCCGTGTCGAACGAGACGAACGCCCGGTCGCCGCCGCGCTTGAGCGCTCGCTCGCGTTCGCGATCATTGGCGAGGAAGCGACAGAGCGTGCCTAGCAGAAAGCTGCGAAAACGTCCGCGTCCGGGGTCGGCGCGAGCGACCGCGCCGCCATCGATCAAGTGCAGGAAAAATCCCTGGCTCAGGTCCTCAGCGTCGCTGGCCGCGAAGCCCTGCCGGCGCAGACTCGCATAGATGGGCATCCAGTATTGGCGGCAAAGTGCCGCGAATGCTTCGCGGGCGTGTGCTTCGCCACGATCGCCCGCCGCCAGCACAAGTCCCCAGCTGGTATCGGGAAACCGCGCGTTAGCGCGGTGCCTGGCGTTGTCGAACGACACGCGCTTCCCCAGACAGACAGCAGAACCTCGTACACATGGTGCCGCAGCGCACGGCGAGCAGCAACTTCGCTCAAAATCGAGATAAGGGCAGTCTACGGTGAGATGGGCCTCCTACGCGCTGATGGCTCGTGCGTTCGCTCAGCAGCATGGAGAGCCAATGGATGTCTTGAGCGTTGGTCGTGGCATCCAAATCCATGATCGGATTGCAAACATCAATTCGTACCCCGCCTGATTCCGGTGCCAGGCCGACAAATGATCGGTACCGTGCCCAATTATCGCGGTCCGGCGCTGGATATCGCCGCTTTTCCACGCAAAGCGTCGTACAGTTGTGCCGGCCCCAGCAGCAGATCCTTCATACCTTCGCGCACGCTTTCCGAGTCGAGCGCCTGTTTGCTCAGTTCGGTATGCGCCGCGAATGCATCGATGATCGCATTAAGCAGCGCCTTGCCAAGATCCGGTGAGCTCGAGAACTGCTCTTTCGTGTTGCTGGCGGCCTGATTGATGAGCACGTCGGATTCAAGAAGCTTGCCCTTGACGTGGTTGACGTAGGCGAGTTTGTCGTTTTCCGAAGCGTCGCCTCCGAAGAGGTCGTTGACCCGTGCGATGATTTTGGCCAGATACTCACGTGCGGGCTCGCGTACTTGATGCGTTCCGGCATCTGCCATAGGCTCAAGCTTCGGGTACTCGCCACCGGGAAGCGAGAGATTCTGCCTGCCGAGAGTGCGCAGGCGATGGTGCGTCAATTCGACTTGCGACAGATCAATGCCCTCGCGCTCGCGGCCGAACTCGAGCAGCGGCAGCAGACGGCGGAAGAACATCGCGCGCTTCTCGATCTCGGTGTTGCCGTAGTCGAAGATCTGACCGAGGAATGCGTACGCGCGGAGGTAGACGCCGAGATTGCCTTTGAAAGCGCGCAGCGCCTCCATTTCGTCACGCGCCGCTTTTTCCTCCTCGACATTGTTGTCGGCTGCCGCAGCGCTCAAACGTTCGCGTGCAGCCTTAAAGGCACGCAAGAGGCGGTCAGCGACGGGCTCGATTGAGGAAATCAATTCGGCCTGCGAAGCGTTCTCACTAAGTTCCACACCAACAACGCGATCGACCTCATTCGCATCGTAATAGCCTAGACCGTCGAGCTTCTGGCGCAGATTGAGGATCAGATTGGGATCAGTGACATTCGAGAGTTCCGCCGTCTCGTAGTAGGTCTTGAAGGCCTCAAGGATGTCCTGTGGATCGTTTACGAAATCCAGAACGTAGGTCGTGTCCTTCAGTCCGAACTTGCCCCGGTACGCGCGATTAAGCCGCGACAACGTTTGGACCGCCTGGATACCGGCCAGCCGGCGATCGACGTACATGCCGCACAGCAGCGGCTGGTCGAACCCGGTCTGGAACTTGTTCGCGACGAGCAGGATCTGATATTCATCCGTGCCGAACGCCTCGCGCAGGTCGCGGCCGCGCAGATTTGGGTTGAGCGTTTTGCTGTTCTCGCTAAATGGCTCGAGTCCGGATTCGGAGTCGTTGACCTCGCCCGAGAACGCCACCAGCGTGCCGATCCGGTAGTTGCAGCGCTTGATGTGCTGGTCGATCGCGATCTGCCAGCGCACGGCCTCGATGCGGCTGCCGACGACGATCATCGCCTTCGCGTGACCATTGAGCAGCGGCGCGACGTTCTCTCGGAAGTGCTCGACGACGACCTCCACCTTCTGCGCGATGTTGTGCGGGTGCAGTCGCACCCAACGTATGATGTGCTTGAGCGCCTCGTTGCGCTCGACCTCGGTCTCGTCGATCTCCCGGCCTTCGCTCGCGAGCCGGAACGCGAGTTTGTACGGCGTGTAGTTGAGCAGTACGTCGAGGATGAACCCTTCCTCGATCGCCTGGCGCATCGAGTAGACGTGGAACGGCGCCGGCTTGTTCGTCTCGCTAGGCGGTGCATCAGCGTTTGGGCGTGTGCCGAATAGCTCCATCGTCTTAGCTTTCGGCGTCGCCGTGAACGCGATGTAGGTGACGCCGCGCGCGTCGGCGCGCGCGTTCATCTGCGCGACAAGTAGCGTCTCGGTGTCGACTTCGCCGCCGTCAGCGAGGTCGCTTAGCTCTTCTGCGGATAGTACCTGACGCAGTTTCGATGCGGCCTCCCCAGTCTGCGAGCTATGCGCTTCGTCGGCGATCACGGCGAAGCGCTTGCCTTGGGTTGCGGAGAGCTCCTGCACAGTCTTCAATGCGAATGGGAACGTCTGAATGGTGCAGACGACAATCTTCTTGCTTCCGGCCAACGCGTCCGCCAACTCGGCACTCTTGCTGCCGCCCTCGCCGCGGATCACTGCGACGACGCCGGTCGTGCGCTCGAAGTCGAAGATCGCCTCCTGCAACTGTGCGTCGAGCACGTTGCGATCGCTGACCACGAGCACGGTGTCGAATACCTTGCGCTGCTGCATCATCGTGAAGGTCGGCCAGGAAATGTGCGGTCCACGCGATCGAGTTCGTCTTGCCAGACCCGGCCGAATGCTGAATCAGAAATTTCCGATCCGCACCGGTCGCGCGAATCGTCGCTACGAGCTTGCGCGTTACGTCGAGCTGGTGATAGCGCGGGAAGATCAGCGCCTTGATCTGCTTCTTGCCGTCGCGCGGCGTGACGAGGTAGCGGCCGATGATCCCGAGCCATGTGTCGCGCTCCCACACTTCTTCCCAGAGATACGCGGTGCGATGACCGTGCGGGTTAAGTGGATTGCCGGCGCCGCCTTGATCGCCTTTGTTGAACGGCAGGAAGTTCGTCTTCGCGCCTTCCAGTCGCGTCGTCATGCGCACTTCGCTTTGACTCACGGCGAAGTGAACAAGCGCGCCGCGCGGGAAATCGAGTAAGGGTTCGGCGTCACCCTGACCTTTCGGCTTCGGTAGGCGATCGAAACGAAACTGATCGACCGCATCGTCCACGCTCTGCGTGAAATCGCTCTTGAGCTCGACCGTCGCGACCGGAACGCCGTTGAGGAAAAGCACTAAGTCGATCGCATTCTCGTTGTGAAGCGAATAGCGCACCTGGCGCACAACGCGTAGCCGATTTGCGGCATAGCGCGCCTGCAGATCCGGGTTCATCGCCAGCGCCGGCTTGAACTGTGCCACGACGAGCGGTTGGCGCAGACCGAGCAGATCGACACCGTGGCGAAGCACATCGAGTGTTCCGCGCTCGTTGATTTGTTTCCGCAACCGGTCCAACAGTACTGCTTCCGCAGAAGCGGCGTGGTTTTTCACAAGCGCCTGCCACGCTGCCACTTGCGTCGTCTGCACCCAGGCCAGTACGTCTTGCGGAAAGAGCGCCCGCGAGCGGTCGTAGTTCTCCGCGTCACCTGACGCGTACAGCCAATCATGCGCCCCAAGATAATCGCAGATCGGCTCTTCGAAATGGATTTCTCTGTGCAAGTTCACGGCTCTGCTCGCAGTGGCCTCTCAACCGCGGCCGCCGCCAGCCCGCGCACGTCGATCTTGCCGGTGACAGCGGCGAAGATCAGGGCACTGCGGCGTTCCTTGAGGAGGGCGATGGCACGCTCGGCTTCAAGAATCAGACGGTCACATGTTTCAGTTTCTCGCGCGCAGAAATCGCTGATCACGGTCTGTTCGGACTTCGGTGGGCGCGTCAGCCGATAGTCGCGCAATGTAGAAACATTCACGTGGGGCGATGTTGCACCTACCGTGTCGACTTCTCCTTGTCGGTACGTGCTCTCCGCGTTCAGCTGCCACATCAAGAACGCAGCGTCAAAAGCAGGACCTGCCCGAAACTGCATCATCCTCTGCCCCAGGCAATACCGGTCGCTTTCGGGAACCAAGGCGGCGTGTCCCCAACGTTCACCTTCTCTGCCGTAAACGATGTCCGCCGCTTCAAGCGACTGGCGTCGCGTTCGCAGAAGATACTGATCTTCGGTAAGCCGATACATTTCGCGAGGGTCAAGCACGCCCTCTTCAACGTCGGCGGTCCTGATCACCATGAACTCACCGTCCGCGTTGTAGATCGGCGTTTCGTGCGGGCAGTCAACTATGAGACTTGCGGCGTATTTGAGACGGGTCACATTCCAATGATCCGGCACATCGCCGAGCCACTCGACGTCAGAGCACTTCATTGGGGCGTCGGGGTCGAGGCCCTTGGTGACGGCGTGGGAGATAACAGCGTGACGCTTCTCCTTTAGCAGCGCAATCAGACGTCTCCTGCTCGGCCACCAGCCCGTCGATCTTTGCAGTTTCGCGGTCGAGGAAGTCGGCGATGGTGACCTGTTCCTCTAACACGGGATGTGCGACAAGGTGATTGCCGAGCGCCCTTTTGGTCATGCTTGGCAATGCTGTGCTAGTTGAGTAATAGTCGAAGGGAATCGTCAGCGCAACGTAATAGGCAAACCGACCGTATGCACTCTGCAGCACCTTCGTCCAATACATCGTGTCAACGGTCCAGAACTTACCATTGACATACAACGGCTTATCGACGGTCCCCTTTCGACCAAGCAAGATGGATTCACCGTCATACAAATAATCCGAGGCAAACGTAAATTGGCCACCGGAGCCGATGACGGGGTACCCTTCGGCACATTCGATCTCCTTGTAGTCAACGCCATTTTGAATATCGAGAAGACGTTTTAATGTAATGACATCCCATTGCGAAGGGATATTACCGAGCCATTCGACTCCACTGTCTTTGTACTCCGGATAACGCAGAAAACTCACGCCGACAACCCCGCAATCATCTTCAAAATACGGTCGGTCGTCTGCTTCAACTCTGCATCGATCATCTCAAGAGGCCGCGGCGGCTCAAACACGTAGAAATGCCGGTTGAACGGAATCTCGTAGCCAATCTTGGTCTTATCCTCGTCGATCCACGCGTCGGGTGCGTGCGGCAGTATTTCGCGCTCGAAGTATTCGTAGATGTCCTCGGACAAAGGCACATTTTCGGTGTCTCTTAGGTCGCCGTCGGGCTGCGCCTTGCCTTTCTGCTTGCCTTTCGTGCCGATCACAGATTCGCCTTGCTCGTCGCGAAGCGGTTGTTCGGCCGTGATCGTGCGGTAGCCGAAGTCCTGATTGCGAAAGATTCGGCTGACGGGCCGGCCGTCGCGCTTGGCTTCCTTGAAATCGCAGAAGAGGCGCGTGATCTCGTCGATGTGCGCATCGGACAATTCCTTGCGCTTAGAGCCGAGGCTTTTCCGCATCTTCCGCCACATCGCGCTCGCGTCGATCAGCTGCACCTTGCCGCGGCGCGCCTTCGGCTTGCGGTTGCTAAGAATCCAGACATAGGTCGAGATGCCTGTGTTGTAGAACATGTCGGTTGGCAGCCCGACGATCGCCTCGAGGAGATCGTTTTCAAGCACGTAGCGACGGATTTCCGATTCGCCGGTGCCGGCGCCGCCGGTGAAAAGGGGCGAGCCATTGAGCACGATGCCCAAGCGGCTGCCGCCCTGATCGATCGGGCGCATCTTGGAGACGAGATGCATGAGGAACAAGAGCGAGCCGTCCGAGATGCGCGGCAGGCCGGGGCCAAAGCGGCCGCTGAAACCTTGAGTTTCGTGTTCACGGCGGACGTCCTTCTCGACCTTCTTCCACTCGACGCCGAACGGGGGGTTCGAGAGCATGTAGTCGAACTTCTGGTGAGCCTGGCCGTCGTCGCTGAGCGTATTGCCGAAGACGACGTTCGCGACTTCCTGACCCTTGATCAGCATGTCGGCCTTGCAGATTGCGTACGACTCCGGGTTCAGCTCTTGGCCGTAGACGGTCAGCGACGCGCGCGGGTTGTGCTCACGGAGATATTCTTCGGCGATCGACAACATGCCACCGGTGCCAGCGGTCGGATCGTACAAGGTGCGCACGGCGTGTGTGCCGGCGCGTAGCATTTCATCGTCCTCGGCAAAGATCAGGTTCACCATGAGGCGGATCACTTCGCGAGGCGTGAAGTGCTCGCCAGCCGTTTCGTTCGAAAGCTCTGCGAACTTGCGGATCAGCTCCTCGAAGACGAGGCCCATCTGATGGTTGTCGACCACGTTCGGATGCAGATCGATCCGCGCGAATTTCTCGGTAACGAGGTAAAGCAAATTCGCTTTGGCGAGGCGGTCGACCTGCGAGTGGAAATCGAACTTCTCGAAGATGTCGCGGACCGCTGACGAGAAGCCGGCGATATATCGGTAAAGGTTCTCGCGGATGTGGTCTTGGTCACCAGCGAGCGCTTTCATGTCCAGAGGCTCGGTGTTGTAAAAGGACTGGCCGGACTTGCGCAACAGGAATGGCTCTGAATTGACTCCGGATTTTTTCCTGGCTTCCGCTTCCGCCAGCACCGCAGCCTTGGTTGGCTCCAGCACACAGTCGAGGCGGCGCAGCACGGTGAACGGCAGGATCACGCGGCCGTATTCCGATTGCTTGAGATCCCCTCGCAGGAGATCAGCTACCGACCAGATAAAGGCGGAAAGTGCTTGTTGGTTCATATGTCCCTCGAGCGCACTTCGCCCGGCGATTTTGCAGGAGGCCGGCCGGAGTAGACCATAGCGATCTATGGCGTTACGGTGCGACGCAGAACGATTTGTGTGGGGCGCACGCGGGCCTTGAAGAAAGTGGCGAGCACGACTGACGGGGCGGTGTCGCTACTTCAAGTTTCCGGCAACGTACCGGAAATACTATCAGCCCCGCATGGGCGGGCTCTGCTAACCCATTGATTCAATGGTGGGCCGTGATGGGATCGAACCATCGACCAATGGATTAAAAGTCCACTGCTCTACCGCTGAGCTAACGGCCCAAGAACGAGGAATCCGGCGTGCGGATCCGAGGTCCTTGTTCTATGGAGCAAGCGGGACCCGTGATGTACGCCTCGAGGGTGCGTGTGGCGCCCGGCGGCAGATCGTATGCCGATCGCCGCAATTCGCGCGGTTCGTTCACCCACGTTGCGTATTGTAGCGGCATCCAGCCCCGCCGGGTGGCGGAGCGTTCGAGCGTCGCGTCATACCGACGCGACGCTCGACGGGGTCACGCGCTCTCGTAGCAAGCCGCCTTTCAGACGAGTCCCAAGTCAGGCCCGGTGCCGATCGGTCAGGCCCGATCGGTGGCCCGGATCAGTGCGTACTCGTGTTGAACGAGCAGCTGGCTGGTGTCGCGCCGAGTCGGGTCAACGCAATCGTTCCGCTGATGCCGCTCAGTTCGCCCGCGGTGAACGTGTAGTCGAACGTCGCCGTGGTGCAGCTCGCAAACGCCAGCGTGGCCGTGCCGACCGGATTTGTGGCGACGACGCCGCCGGACGAATCGAAGATACCGCCGGTCGATGCGTAAATCGTCAAGTCCGCTCTATTCGATCCGGCGACGTAGTTCGATTGCGCGCTGAACCACCGCTGCCCTGCGGCGCCGCTCGATTCGCCGGACGCAGCATACGTGTACCAGCCGAGGAAGGCCGTCGCATCTCCCGGGTTGATCTCGATCAGCATGCCCTGACCGCTCGTCGTCGCGTTGTACCAGGAGCCGGAGAGACCGAAGTCGCTGGCCGGGTTGGTCGGCGTGCCGCTTTCCACGCAATTCACGTTCGGAAGAAGACGCTGTAGCGGAATCGTTCCCGAACGGCCGTCGTCGAAGCTGTAATTGAAAGATCCGCTCACGCACGAATCGAACGACAACGTGCCCGTGCCGACTGCGACAGCGGACGTCACCGGAGGCGCGTCAAAATTGCCGCCGGTGTTCTGGAAGATCGTGACCGCCGCGCTCTGCTCGTCACCGGTGATCGCGCTCTGTACCGAATACCACCGCTGCGAGCTGGTGTCGCCGGCCGTCACGTCGTACGTATACCAGGCGCCGAACAGCGATCCATTCCCCGGATTCGAATCGTCCGGAGTGAATTGGAATTGCATGCCCTGCCCGCTGGTCGCCGGGTTGTACCAGGTTCCCGAGAGTCCTTCCTGGTTGATGTCGACGGACGCGAACACGGTTCCCGTCGGGCCGAACGCGACATGATCGAAGTTCGCGTCGCCGGCGGATTCCGACGAGCCCATCGTCACGGTCAGCAAGACCTTCGCGCTTTGCGTGCCGTTCGGCAGGATGACGTCGGTCATCGAATAGGTGTCCCACATCCCGGTCGCTGGAAACGAATCGCTGTTGATGGCGCTGAGGCCGTCGGTGCACGCGGTGTCGCTGTAGGCATTGATCGCCGCGATCGCGAATCCGCCGTTGCCTTTGATGTTCGTGTACAGATCGACGTTGTTGCTGCCATCGATCATCATGCACGAGGACGAAATGCTGACATCCGAGTTCGCCGGGTTTGCCACCAGATGGATCGAAGGCGCACTCGGAAATCCGGTCGAAGGATCCAGCGTCGCGGTTCCGTTGCCCGCCGTCGCGGTCGTCCAGCCGTCAACGCCATTGTCGAAATCCGGATTGACGATCAGGTTTGCGGCAGTTGCCGATAGAGCCAGCATGCTGCCTGCGCCGAAAATGAGGAGGCGTAGTGCATTGTTCACTGGTATACTCCTATACAGTAAATGTCGCGCATCGGAGTATTACCGGCGCTTCCTGTACCCATTCTGGATGGCGGCAGGCCGGGCCCGGTTGCGTCGCAGCAGAGCAACCTCAGCCGCTCGAGACTTCGTGAATACGCCCCGGTTCCACCGGCATTTTCCCTTCGCACATTCAGTTCGCGGTCATAAAACATCCGCGTCGCGATAGCGTGTCGGATCGTCCACCCCGGCCGTAGCAAATCCTTCGGCGCGCAGACGACACGCGTCGCACGCGCCGCACGCACGTCCATCGGCATCGGCCTGATAGCACGATACGGTCGCGGCGAAATCGACGCCGAGCCGCATGCCTTCGCGCACGATATCGGCCTTGCTGAGCGTGATCAGCGGCGCGTGCACACGGATTCGGGTGCCTTCGACACCGGTCTTGGTCGCAAGATTGGCGAGCTTTTCGAAACCTTCGATGAATTCCGGACGGCAATCCGGATAACCGGAATAGTCCACTGCATTGACGCCGCAGAAGATGTCCGCTGCCCGAGCGCTTCGGCCCAGCCGAGCGCTATGCGAGCATGATCGTGTTGCGTGCCGGCACGTAGGTGACCGGAATGCCGGCGCCGCCTTCCTTCGGCACGTCGATATCGGCGGTCAACGCCGAGCCGCCGATGCTGCGCAGGTCGACATGCACCGTCTTGTGCTCGCTCGCGCCAAGCAACTTCGCGACACGCGCGGCTGCGGCGAGCTCGGACGCATGACGCTGGCCGTAGTCGACGCTGAGTGCCTTGCAGTCGAAGCCCCGTTCGCGCGCGAGCGCAAGCGTGACCGCTGAATCCATGCCGCCGGAAACGAGCACGATCGCTTTCTTCGCAGATATGGCCATCATTTGCCCGGCGTCTCGCCCCATAGCGATTTGTGCAGTTGCAGCTGGAAACGCACCGGCAACCGGTCGGCGAGAATCCATTCGGCGAGCTCGCGCGGCGCGAGCTTCGCGTAGACCGGCGAAAACAGCACCTGGCAGCGCTCGGCAAGCGCGTGCTCGTCAATTCGCTCGCGCGCCCACTCGTAGTCGTTGCGATCGGCAATCACGATCTTGATCTGATCGCGCGCGCCGATATGCGCGAGATTCGACCACAGGTTGCGCGTGGATTCGCCTGATCCCGGCGCCTTGAGATCCACGACCTTGCGCACGCGCATATCCACCGCGGCGACATCGACCGCGCCGGACGTTTCCAGAGAAACTTCGTAAGCCAGATCGCAAAGCTGGCCGAGCAACACAAGGCAGCGTTTCTGCGCAAGCGGTTCGCCGCCGGTGACGCAGACGTGTCGCGCACCGTAGGCGCCGACCTCGGCGATGACCTCGGCGATCGTGCGCCAATTGCCGCCGTGGAACGCGTATTCGGTGTCGCACCAGACGCAGCGCAGCGGACATCCGGTCAGGCGCACGAATACGGTCGGCCAACCGACCGCGTCCGCTTCACCTTGCACGGAATGGAATATTTCGCTGATGCGAAGCCGATCTTCGGCGCGCGCGGTCGACGGTGAATTTCCCGCGGCTTCTGCTATCGCGGTCAGTGACGGGCTTCCAGCTTGAGCGCGCGCAGACGTCCCTGCGCGAGACGCGCCACGGTCGTGTCCGGATACGTCTGCACGACCTGGTTCAACGTGGCTTCGGCTTGATCCCACTGCTTGAGCTCGTACTGGCTGTAACCGACTTTGAGCAATGCGTCCGGTGCTTTCTGGCTGTCAGGATAACGTTGCAGAAGAGTCTGGAACGTCTGCAGCGCAATCTTGTAATTCTGCGTCACGTAATACGATTCGCCGAGCCAGTAATACGCATTGCCGGCCAGACCGCTGTTCGGATACTGATCGAGAAACGTCTGAAAGCGCCGCGCGGATTCGGCATATCGGCCATCCTTGAGCGCCGCGAATGCCGCATCGTACGTCGGCTGCTCACCCGCGGTATCGCCCGCTGGCGGCGGTGCTCCGTTCTGCGTACCGAGATCGCCGCGTTCGTCCGGACGAAGCTCGCCGACGTTCTGGCGCGCGCGTTCGGGTACATCGCCTCCGCGCGCGGCAGGAGCCGCCGCTTGCGGCGTTTCCTCGGCACGGCCGCCACCCAGCTCGATCTCGGGCGGTTGCGCGTTGTCTCGCGCGGCGCCCGGAGCTGACGGCGGCGGTGCTCCGCCGGGAGCGCGTCCTTCGATGCGACCGATGCGCGAATCGAGATCGATGTACTGATCCTTGTTGCGTTGTTTCGCTTCGTCGAGCTGGTGTTTCAGCTCTTCGACCTGGCCTTGCAGGTTCTGCACCTGCGATTGCAGCGCGGAGATCTGATTGACCAGCTCCACCGCGTTACCGCCGCTCGACTGCTGCTGCTCGAGCCGATCGACGCGTTCGGCCAGCGAAAGACGTTGCGCCTGGGCCGGCACGGCAACAGCGGCGATCGCGAGGATCGCCGCTGCCACAAGACCCGAACGCACGTCTCGCGACGGTTTCATCGCCGCCTTCTCACTTCGCGGTGTAGATGATCTCGACGCGACGGTTCTTGGACCAGCACGACTCGTCGTGCTGACGGCAGACCGGACGTTCTTCGCCGTAGCTCACGACATTGAGCTGTGAGGACGACGCGCCGGCTGCGGACAGAGCGCTCTGCACCGCGTTGCCGCGACGCTCGCCCAGGCCAAGGTTGTATTCGCGCGAGCCGCGCTCATCGGCATTTCCCTCGAGGCGCACACGCGCTTCGGGGAACTGACGCAGATATGCCGCATGACAGGCGACCTGCGCCTGGAATTCCGGCTTGATTTCCGAGCGGTCCAGATCGAAATATATGACGCGCTGGCGCAGGCACGAATCGGTATCCAGGCTTTCGCGCGAATACTTGCCCGTCGTCTCGACCTGCTGCGTTGTCGTCGACGGCGCTTCTTCGACCGGCGGCGGCGGCTTGACGTTCTTCTTCGCACACGCCGCGACACCGGCGACGAGCATGGCTGCGAACACGATTCTGGCAATATTTTTCATGGGTTACCCTTTATCTGTCTGCAGGGTTGGAAAATCGGAAGCACGCATGTGTTCAGCCTTTGGGAGCGCTGTTATTTCACATCCAGATTAACGCTGGCGGAACGGACCCCAAGCGGGCTCGCGTACGTCGCCTTCGGCGAGAACCAGACGCTGGCGCACGCGGCCATCGGCGGAGACCGCGTAGAGCACGCCGCGCGTTCCTTCGCTGGCTGCATACAGCAACATGCTTCCGTTCGGCGCGAAACTCGGTGATTCATCCTGGTTGCCCGGCGACACCAGTGTCGTCTGGTTGGTGGCGCGGTCGAGAACCGCAATACGATACACGTTTCCGTTGCCCTGCACCATTGCGATCTTGATGCCCTTGGCATCGACGACGCTCGCACGCGCGTTGTATTGGCCATCGAACGTGATCCGCGTCGGCTCGCCGCCGGAGGGCGGCAGCTGATAGATCTGCGGTTTGCCGGCGCGATCGGACGTGAAATAGATGCTCTGTCCATCCGGCGCCCAGACGGCCTCGGTATCGATCGCGAAATGCTTGGTGATCTGCGTCGTCGCGCGGCTGCCAAGATCCATGATGTAGATGTCCGGATTGCCGCCCTTGGACAGCGTCAACGCGAGACGTCCGCCATCCGGCGAAAACGCCGGCGCGCCGTTGATGCCCTTGCTCGCCGACACCTGCTGGCGCGATCCGGTCGCCAGATCCTGGATGAAGATCGACGAATTGCCGCTTTCGAACGAGTTGTACGCAAGCTTGCGGCCATCCGGCGACCATGCCGGCGACAGCAGCGGCTCGCGCGAGCGCACGATGACCTGCGGATTGAAGCCATCCGAATCGGCGACCATCAGCGCGTACTGGATATTCGGCGCGGTGCCGACCGCGGTCACGTACGCGATGCGCGTCCAGAACGCACCGCGCACGCCGAGGATTTTCTCGTAGATGATGTCCGCGATCTGGTGAGCGACATCGCGCAGCGCCGTGCGCTGGCCGCTGATCGCAAGCCCGGCCATGCGCTGCTGCTTGGCGACATCGAAGAGCTCGAACTCGACGCGTACGGCGCCGTCGCCGCCATCGGTCGCGCGGCCAACCACGAGATAGTCCTGCTTGAGCAGGCGCCACGTCGCGAACTTGACGTCGGCCTCGCGCCTCGGCGATTCGACGATGTCGGCCTTGGGCAACGTGCGGAACTGGCCCGAACGCGCCAGATCGCTTCGCACGACTTCGCCGACGTCGGTCTGTGGCGGCAGACCGCCACCCTCGAAACCAAACGGAACCACCGCGATCGGGATCGCGGATGCGTTGCCGTTGACGATGTCGATGCCGAGCTGCTGCGCTCGCGCATCGCGCGTTTGAATGCCGAAGAACGCTGCGACGATCAGGAACGCGCCGGCCAGAAAAGCTCCGGTCGAGCGCGCGCCGGTCGAGCAAGGGCTATGCGTGGTCATCATTTTCATCCGTCGTATTTGAAATTGAAGCGGATCGAGCGCTGGAAAACCTTCTCGTAGCCTTGATACGGCAGCGGCGCGGCTTTCATCACCGCTTGTTCGATCGAGTTGCGCGTGACCGGATCCGCATTGCAGGGCGAAGACACCGTCACCGAGATCACGTCTCCGCCCGGTATCTGCACGATATTGATGCTGCAGCGCAATCCGGGGTTTGCGCTATCGGGCCGGTTCCAATTGTTGGTCACCGCACTCTGAATCGCAGCCGCATAGCGCGCGGCAAGATCGTCGTCCTTGCCGCCGGCGCCGGTCTGCGCCTGGGGGGCTTCCTGTTCGACCATCTGCTGCACGCGGTCGCGCTCGTTCTTTTCGCGCTGGGCGCGCTGGCGATCCTCGATCTGGGCGAGTTTCTGCTGCTCGAGTTTCAGCGCCTTTTCCGCCGCTTCGCGCTGCTTGCGGATATCGGCAAGCTGTTTTCGGCGCTGGTCTTCCTGCTCGCGGTTCTTTTCTTCGAGCAGGACTTGTTCCTGATGATGGCGCTCTTCCTGTTCCTTCTTTTCCTGCTCGGCCTTCTGCTCGGCGAGCGCGGCGACGCGTTCGCGCTCGACCTGATCCTGACGCTGCACTTCAGTCGGCGGGGGCGCGTCGGGTTGCGGCAGCGATCTTGGGCGGTTCGGGCTTTGGCGGCTCGGGTTTGGGCGGCTCGGGCTTGGGCAACGCCGGTTTAGGCGGCGGCTTCACGGCCGCGACGCTGGTCGATCGCGGCGCGGCGGTTGGACCGATCAGATCCACCTGGATCACCGGGCCGGGCATGCTGACTGGCCGCGATTCGGTCGTCCACCACAAGCCGACAACCATAGCGAAGATGCACAGCAAATGAACGGCCAGCGCCTTTCCGAACGCGCGCAGCTTGTCGTTGAAGCTCTCCATCGGCGCTAATGGGCGTCCTGCGCCGGGTTGGGCTGGCTCATCAGGCCGACCTTGGCGACGCCGGCCTGTTGCAGCAGCACCATCGCCTGATAGATGCGGCCGTAGTCCACGCGCTGGTCGCCGGCGATCAGGAACGGCAACTGCGGGTTTTCGCGCACGAACGCCGAGACGCGCCCCACCAGCGCATTCGGCTCGATCGGTTCGCGCGGCGCTCCGCCGAGCGTGAGATAGAGCTTGCCGTCCTTGTCGACGCTGACGACAGCGGGCTCCTTGTCGTTCTGCACCGATTTCGCCTTGGACTGCGGCAGCTGGATGTCGACGCCAAGGTTCAAAAGCGGCGCGGTGACCATGAAGATGATCAGCAGCACGAGCATCACGTCGATGTACGGTACGACGTTGATCTCGGCTTTGAGCTTGTGGCGTTTGCGATGTCTGCCGAGGCCTTGCATCAGACGTCTCCAACGTGTTCGGGCGTGCCGCGGGGTTCGGGAATCGACACGATCCACCGCGTCGTCCACGTGCGCCTGACGCGCGAGGATCGAGGAGAATTCTTCGACGAAGGTGTCGTAGCGCACGCTGATGCGCTCGAGCTTGGTCGCGAAACGGTTGTAGAACCAGACCGCCGGAATCGCAGCGAAGAGACCCATCGCGGTTGCGATCAGCGCCTCGGAGATGCCGGGAGCGACCATCGCGATGGTCGCTTCCTTGACGTTGGCGAGTCCCTGGAACGCAATCATGATGCCCCACACCGTGCCGAAGAGGCCGATGTACGGGACCGATCGATCCGACGTTGGCGAGAAACTCGAGGCCTTGTTCGAGCCGGTCCGCTTCGCGCGTCGCAGCGACGCGCATCGCGCGCTGCGCGCCTTCGAGCAGCGCGCGCGAATCGACGCCGCGGCGCTGGCGCAGCCGCGCGAATTCGCGGAATCCCGCTTCGAAAATCGCCGCGCTGCCGGTGATGCGCTCGCCGGCCGAGGTCAATTCCTTGAACAGTCCCGCGAGATCCGCGCCGGACCAGAAGCGCTCTTCGAATTCGTCCGCGCCTTGGTTGGCGCGGTCGATGAGCGCCTTCTTGCGGAAGATGATGAACCACGAGGCGATCGATGCCGCGATCAGGATGCCGAGCACGAGCTTGACCGGAATGCTGGCGCCGAGGACGAGGCCGAGGACGTTCAGTTCGCTGTTCATGGGTTCGCTATCACGTCGAGAAGATGTTCGGGGATCGGGCGCGGGCGAAACGCGGCCGCATCGAGACAGGCGACGCGCACACGGGCTTCGACCAGCGCGCGCGCCTCGGGTTCGCGGCGCAATTCCTGCGCGACGACGAAACTCGCGCTGCGGCGCTCGATCGGCACCACGGTCGCGGTGAGAAGATCGTCCAGGCGTGCCGGTGCGTTGAAACGGAGCTCCATCGCGTGCACGACGAACACGACGCCTTCGCCGGCTCGAAGATCCTGCTGGCCGATGCCGGATGCGCGCAACCATTCGGTGCGCGCGCGCTCGAAAAAA
>CAWADH010000005.1:0-471253 GCA_963780795.1 uncultured Gammaproteobacteria bacterium
CCTTCCGGCGCCATCCATGGCGCCGGAGGGTCCTGCCACATCAAACCTCCACCTCCGCCTGATGTCGCGTCTCCACCCCGCGTCGGAGCATGCTGTCCACGCCACGTGAACCGATGCGTTCGGCGTTGTCGATGACTTCGGTTGTCCCTCTCCCCAAACGTCGCCGTCTCGCGACGTCCCCTCAACGAAGTTGGTGGCCATGAATTCATGTAAGGAGTGGCGGCGCTTCGGTGCGCAGGACCCTCCGGCGCCATGGACGGCGCCGGAAGGAGCGCCCAGGGATGGCTCGAGCGTGTCCTGCGCACCGAAGCGCCGCCACTCCAACCGGCAAATCGAAGCCGCGCGCCCTACTAGACAGGTAGCTTCAGCGAACCGCGCGCCTGCTCATACGCATGCCCTGCCCGAATCAGCGTCGGCTCGCCGAGCAGGCGGCCGATGAGTTGAAACGACATCGGCAGACCGTCACCGTTGAAGCCTGACGGCAATGTGATGGTGGGATGTCCCGAGTAGTTGAACGGCGCGGTGAACGTGATGAAGTCGGCGACGCCGTCGGCAAGCAGCAGCGCCATCTGGCTGATGCGCGGCGGTGCAAACACCATCGCCGGGGCTGCAATCACGTCGACGCGGCGCAACAGCGCTTCGAGATCCGTGCGAAATCGCTCGCGCGCGCGTTCGAGTGCGGCATATGCGGTAGCGGGCGCCGCGAGTCCTCCGTCGATCAGTCGCGCCAGCACAGGACCGTAGTCTGCGCGCCTCGCCGGAAAATACTGCGCATGTGCGAGCGCCGTTTCGACGCCACAGGTAACGCCCCAGCCCTGCACCAGCGCGCGGTACGGCGGTAGCGCCACCTCTACCACTTCCGCGCCGAGGTCGACCAGCGTCGCGAGCGCCTGCTTCAGTGAGGCGACGACGTCGGCTGCTACGCCGTTCTCTGCGTATGCGCGGTCGATGCCGATGCGCATGCCGCGAATCGACTCGCCGATCGAGGCGCCGTAGTTCGGCGGCGCAGAATCGATCGACGTCGGATCGCGTTTGTCGTGCCCAGCCAGCACGCCGAGCATGCGCGCCGCGTCTTCGACGCTGCGCGTCATCGGGCCGATGTGATCCAACGACTCCGCTAGGGGAAAGGCGCCGTGTCGGCTCACTCTCCCGTAGGTCGGCTTGAGGCCGACGATGCCGTTCGATGCAGATGGGAAGCGGATGCTGCCGCCGGTGTCAGTGCCGATGGCGCCATAGGCGAGACCCGCACCGACCACAACGCCCGAACCGGAAGACGACACGCCCGGCCATACAGCCGGGTCCCAGACGTTGCGCGGCGGATCGACCTCGGGATGATGGTCGGAGAACGCGCCTTCCGTCAGCTTCACTTTGCCGACGATCACCGCGCCCGCTTCCTTGAGACGCGTCACCGTGGTCGAGTCTTCGTCGGGCACCCAGTTCGCCAGCACTTTCGTGCCGCACGTAGTCTTCACGCCGCGCGTCCACAACAGATCCTTCAATGCGATCGGCACGCCGTGCAGCGGACCGAGCGGTTCGCCTTTAGCGCGCGCCGCGTCGAGCCGTTCGGCGCTCGCCATCGCGGCGTCGGCGGTGACGGTGACGAATGCGCGGTAGCGGTCCTCCGTCGCCTCGATCCGCTTCAGCGTGTGCTCGGTGACCGCTTTCGACGTCAACTCGCCACTCTTGATGCGACGACAGACCTCCGAAAGGGTCAGCCAGTGGAGGTCGGTCACGCGGTGGCCTCCAGATCGAATATCTTGCCGGGATTCAGTATGTGCTTCGGATCCAACGTTTCCTTCAAGGCGCGCATCAGCGCGACCTCCACCGGCGAGCGGCAGATCGACAGGTACGGCTTCTTCTCGAGCCCCACGCCATGCTCGGCGGACACCGATCCTTCGATCGCCTCCAACGGTTCGTATACGCTGCGCTCCACTTTCTCGCGCGCTTCGTGATCGTTCTGGCCCACCGAGATCACGAAGTGCAGGTTGCCGTCGCCCATGTGGCCGAACGTGAAGTTGTGCACGTCGTTGTAATGCGCCGCGAGGCGTTTGTTCACCTCGTCGACGTACGCTTCCATCTTCGAGATGCGCATGCTCACGTCGAACACGAAGGTCGGTCCGAGGCGCGTCGTCTGCCCGACGTCGTCGCGCATCGCCCAGATCTGCTGCCGCTGCGCTTCGGACTGCGCGATCACCGCGTCTGCAATGAGTCCCTCTTCGTACGCTTGCCCCAGCGCGGCCTCGATCCGCTCGTGGTCCTTTTCCGGATCGCCGCCCATCGCTTCGACCAGCACGTAGTACGGATAGGTCTGCGGCAGCGGCGGCTGGTTCTTCGCCGGCTCCGTCGTCACCAGCTTGTAGAAGTTGTTCCACATCACTTCGAACGCCGACAGCGTTCCGCCCAGCGATGCATCCATCGACTTCAGGAATCTGCCGAGCTTCGCGAATTCGTCGACGGCGACGAACAGCGTTTCGGTGCTGCGCGGCTTCTCGCGCAAACGCAGCACGGCGCGGGTGACGATGCCGAGGCTGCCTTCCGAACCGATGAACAGCTGTTTGAGATCGTAGCCGGCGTTGTTCTTGATCATGCGGTTCATGCTCGACACCACGGTGCCGTCTGCGAGTACGGCTTCGAGGCCGAGCACCATGTCGCGCGCCATGCCGTAACGGATCACGCGATTGCCGCCGGCGTTGGTCGAGATGTTGCCGCCGATCGTCGCAGTGCCGCGACCGCCGAGGTCGAGCGGAAACATCAGCCCGGCTGCATCCGCCTGCTCCTGCACGGTCTGCAGGATGACGCCGGCCTGCACCGTCATCGTCCGGTCTACGGTGTTGATCTCTTCGATCTTGTTCAGCCGTTCGAGCGAAATGACGACGTCATCCGGCGACGTCAGCGCGCTGCCGACGAGACCGGTGAGCCCCCCATGCGCGATCACGCTCTGGCCGTGCGCGTGACACAACACGAGCGCTTTGCTGACGCCGGTGGTGTCGCGCGGCCGCACCAGCGCTTTTGCGCGAATGCCTTCGCGGCGCCAGATGCCGGACGCGCGGTTGTGCACGTCGGCGCCGGTCAGCACCGTGTCGTCGCCCAACGCGCTGCGTAACGCAGCTACTACATCGGCCATGATCTTCCCCTCTCGAATGACAGTGCGGACTGACGTTGCAGAATAGCGCGGTGGGATCGCGACCCTCAATGCAGTTCGCAGAGCGGTCAACGCGCCGCGAACTGCAGAGGAATTCTCGTTTTATGATGTGCTTCGAGTATATGATTCAAGCACTTGTCCGCGGCTCCCCAGTTTGGCTTCGCACGTTCTCGCTTCGATGACCTCCCCGTTCCTCCGTACGCTGCGGTGCTTCATCGGCGCGCTCGCGCTCGCATCGGGAACGCTCTCCGCCGCCGATGCGCCGAGTCAGGTTGCGATCGCGACGAAGGCCGGCCCCACCGATCCGCTGTCGCTCACCATCGAACCGACTGCGATTCCGAAGCTGAACAGCGGCGAGCCGAGGCCGCTGCCGCTGCTCGGCAAATCCGTCGCGCCCGGCGCAATCGAAGTGCTGTACTGGTCGCCCGACGTATCGTTCGACGGCAACTCGATTCCGCGCGGCGTGCTCGTGGCGAACGGCCAGCACTCGGGACCGACACTATGTCTCACGGCGGTGCTGCACGGCGATGAACACAACGGTCTCGAAATCGTGCGTCGCGTGTTGTACGAGATCGATCCTTCGCACCTCAGCGGAGCCGTTATCGGCGTGCCGATCGTGAACCTCGACGGCTTCCGTCGCGGCACGCGCTATCTGCCCGACCGGCGCGATCTCAACCGATACTTCCCCGGAAAGGAACAAGGCAGCGCGGCCGCGCGCCTCGCGCACTCGCTGTTCGAAGACGTCATCAAATCCTGCAACTATCTCGTCGACATCCACACAGGTTCGTTCCACCGCGCCAACCTCACACAGGTGCGCGGCGACCTGACCAATCTCGACGTGGTTGATCTGTCGCGGCGGTTCGGATCGACGGTGATCCTGCACAACCGCGGCGCCGTCGGTACGCTGCGCCGCGCCGCCACCGACGCAGGTATTCCGACCGTCACGCTCGAAACCGGCGAACCGTTGCGGATTCAGGAACGCGAAGTCCGCCACGGCGTCGCGGCCATTCAGCACGCGATGAGCGCGCTGTCGATGTATCCGCGCATGCTGCAGTCGAAAGCGACCGCGCCGGTGTATTTCGAATCGCGCTGGGTGCGCGTGAACGAAGGCGGTGTGCTGATGAGCGGCGTGCGGCTCGGCGAACTCGTCGCGCAAGGCGCTCGACTCGGCACGGTGACGGATCCGGTGACGAATCACATATCCGACATAGTGGCGCCGTATCCGGGTCGCGTGCTCGGCATGGCGCTGAATCAGGTGGTGCTGCCCGGCTACGCGGCGTTCCACATCGGCATCGCGTCGACCATCGAAGACGCGAAGGCGGCGGAACCGAGCGAGGCGTTCGATGCTGATTCGGATGCGCCCGACGGGGCCGATGCGCCGCAACACGATCCGCTCGAGAGTTCCGAGTAGTCGCGATTCTTGAATGAGTGCGAGCCGGTGCCTGGCACCGGCGGTGACTTGTTCGCCGAGTCAAAGGCCGGTGCCAGGCACCGGCCTTTGCAACAGGCGTTCACTTGTTTGTCCTGCGACTACTTTCCGCTCAGGCGCGCGACCACCGGCGCGAATCCCGCCATTGCGTCTTCCGGCACCGTCACGTACGAGATGCCGTACTCGTCGCGACGTCGCTGCAACTCCTCGCAGATCGTATCGACGCCGCCGAACAGCGCGTGCGGGTGCTGCAGCATCTCCGCTTCGGAGAAGCCGAACGTTTTCGCGAACGTCGCCACCATCGGCTTCGCGTCGTTCATCACGAACGTGAAATAAGCGCCGATCTCGATTTCGACGTCGTCGAAGCGCGCACCCGCACCGTCGCGAATCCAGCCGATCTTCTTCTTCGTCTCCGCAGCCGATGACGACTGCACGCCGTCGGGTCCGATGACGCCGCGGCGGTTGTTGAAGTTGAGGCTCACGATGTCGGCTTCGCGGCCGGCGATGCGCAGGATGCGCGGACTGCCGCCGCCGATCATCAACGGCGGATGCGGCCGCGACTTCGGCTTCGGCAAGCCCTCGAAATCGCGCCACTGGATCGTCCCGTTAGCGACGTTCGCCATGCCGTCGGCGGCGAATGCGCGCAGACCTTCGATGACGTCTTCGAGCCGGCTGATGCGCTCGCCCGGCGGGTCGAACGCGATGCCGGTGGCGTGATACTCCTCTTCGAGCCATCCGGCGCCGAGACCGAGTTCCAGTCGCCCGTCCGACAGCAGGTCCAGCGTCATCGCTTCCTTGATCAGCACGATCGGCAGCCGGTAGTCGATGCAGAACACCCGACAACCGACGCGCAACGTGGTGGTCACCGCCGCTGCATGCGCCATCGCCGGCACCGCCGCGAGGTTCTGCACCGGATGGTTCGTCTTGGCGAGCGCGGGTCCGGGCCCGAGCAGATGGTCGGCGAGATGCAGCGTCGAAAAGCCGAGCGCCTCCACCTTGCGCGCGGTTTCGCCCCAGGCTTTGCCCGAGGCCGAGTTGAACGACTGAACACCGAACCGGAACGGCTTGGGCATAATCTCCTCCCGAATCACTTCACCCGATCGAGCAGCACCTTACAGACGCCGGAAATTTCAGACAAGCCTGACTGTTTTCCGACTCTCATACAAAACCACTCGAACGACACCGCTCGAAGCAACAGAAAGGATCACCGTGACCGCAGCACCGAAAGCCGAGCCGCGCTTCGACGCGCAGTACTACGACCGCTACTACCGCAATCCGCGTACGCGGGCCACCACGCCGCAGGCGGTGCGCCGACAGGCCGCGTTCGTCGCCGCCTGTCTGCGCCATTTCGAGATTCCTGTGCGGCGCGTGCTCGACATCGGTTGCGGCCTCGGCTGGATGCTGCGGTCGTTGCAGAACGAGTTCCCTAAGGCGCACTGCACCGGCGTCGAATACAGCGAGCACCTGTGTCGCAAGAACGGCTGGACGCGCGGCTCGGTGATCGACTTCAGCGCGCGCTCGCCGTTCGACCTGGTCGTATGCCACGACGTGTTGCCTTCTCTCGACGATAAAGCCTGTCGTGCGGCCATCGCCAACCTGGCGAAGTTGAGCCGCGGCGCGCTGTACCTCGGCGTACTGACGGCCGAAGACTGGAATCACTGCGATCGCGCGCGCACGGATCCCGACGTTTTCCTGCGACCGGCGAAGTGGTATCGGCGTCTGCTCGACAAGGATTTCGAGAGCATCGGCGGCGGCATCTTCCTGAGGAAGCCGCTCTCGATCACCTTATGGGCGCTCGAACGCGGCTGAAGTTACTCGCCGACGCGCTTCAGATTGTCGTCCGGATTCCGGTCGATGATCTTGTTGTACGGGTCGATGCCGACCCGCACCGGTTTCTGATCGACGACGAACTCGACCCGCGACGTCGCGGTGTCGAAGCGTCGCTTCTCGATGACGAGCGGCGCCGGCAGATCGGATTCACCGAGATTCGACGACGCCTCGCCGAACACCGCGACATCGAGCCACACGTCGAGCGGCACTTCCGTTTCGCGGCCACCGCCATCGGCCTCGAACTGCTTCGTCGCAACTGTCATCGCGACCCGGTAGCGTCCATCGTCGGTCGGTTGCACGTTCACGTCGGTGACGCTCAGATCCCACAGCGTGATCTTGTCGAACAGCGCGGTGATGAGCGCCTGTTTGTCGGCCGGCGCTTCTGCTCTGAACGCATCGATCAGATCGCCCGACATCGGGAACGGCGCGCCTTTGAACGCATACCGATCGAGTATCTTGCGCAATGCGCGATTCACCGCGTCTTCGCCGATCGCGTCCTTCAGCGCATACATCGCAAGGCTGCCCTTGCGGTAATGCACGTACGGCTGATCCTCGACCAGCCGAAGCGGCAGTTCCTCGATCAATTCGCCGCCGCGATTCTTCAGATAGCTGTCGAGCTCGTACTTGAGGAAGCGGCGCATCTTCTGCGGACCGTACTCGTGCTCCATCACCATCAACGCCGAGTACTGCGCGAGCGTCTCGACGAGGATCGTCATGCCCTGCGCCCGCCGCCCGGCGATCTGGTGTCCCCACCATTGGTGCGCGAGTTCGTGTGCGGTCACGTAGAAGACGTAGTCGATGTACTTGTCGTCCGACAGATCGGCGATGAAGCCGATACCCTCGGAATACGGAATCGTGTTCGGAAACGACTGGGCGAAGGTTTCGTACGCCGGAAACTCGAGGATGCGGAACTGCTTGTACTGGTACGGCGAGAACTCGCGGGTGAAGTAGTCCATCGATTTCTTCGACGCCTCCATCATCCGCGCTACGTTGAAGACGTGCGGCGGGTGGTAGAACACCTGCAACGTCACGTCGTTCCAACGATCGTTCGCAACCGCATAGCGCGCCGACTGAAACGACACGAACGGCCAGACCGGCGCGTCCATTTCGTATTCGAAGTAGCGGCGGTCGCCGTCGACGCGGTCGCCTTTCAGATAGCCCGGTGCGATGGCGATCTGGTCCACGCTGGTGCTCACCACGGTGTGGAACGTCGCGCGCGTGCGCACGCCGAACTGGCTGACTGCATCGGGCCTGGCATCGTCGTATTTCGGCAGCCGTTCTACCGGCGGCAGCCCGTGCTTTCGACGCTTGTTGTTGTCGGCCAGTTCGAGGCCGGGGTCGTAACCGAGCGTCGGCATGATGTCTCTGTTTTCGACGAACGTACCGTTCTCGACCACCCGCGTACTGCTCTTGGAATTGGTGAAACCGGGGTTGCGCCACGACAGATCCCACCGGATCTCGAGCTTCGCGCCGGGCGCCAACGGTTCGTTCAAGGCGAAGCGGTGGAAACCGTGCGTGCGATCTGCTTCGACTTCCGTGCTGTTCGGAACGTCGATGCGGTTGATCGTGAGCAGGCGCGAGATGTTCAGATCGACCTCGGTGAGCGGTTCGGCTGTGACGTTCTCGACGACCGCGACGCCGCGACTCTCGATGCGCCGCTCCTCGGGATAGATGTCCACCGCTGCGTCGAGCGAGACCGCTTCGGGCATCGCCAGTTGCTGATATCCTTTGTAGCGCTTCTCGTATTCCACCTGCAGAACGTCGCGGTCTTCTGCGGTTTCGTAGCGGTTCAACACATTCGTGTTGTAGTAGATCCATCCGCCGAGCGCCGCTGCCAGCGCAACGGTAACGCCGGTCACGATCTGCACCGACGGCGTGAAGCGCAGTCGCGCAATCGTCAGCTGTGCGCGCCAGTTGTCGTTCACGCCGCGCAACATCAGCAGATGCGCGCTGATGCCGACCAGCAGCATCCACAACGACCAGTAGATGCCGACGGTGACCATCGGTTCGACGAAATGGCCCCAACCGTTCATGTCGGACGGCGGCACGCCCGGCACGCCGAACTGATACAGCACGTGTTCGTATCCGATCGAGTTCATCGTCTGCACGGCGAAGAACAATGCCATCACCAGCAGCATGCCCAGGAACTTGCTGCGCACCATCGTCTGTATGCAGACGCCGAGCACGCAGAACAGATAGAGGAACCAGCCGTGCACCACGAACAGACCGACGAGGTACTTCCCGAGTTCGAAATGGAAATAGCCGTGACCGGCCTGCACCGCCATCGACGTAAGCATCACGACGAACATCAGCAGCGTCACGATGGTCCACATCGCGGCAACCTTTGCCGCCACCATCACCCCGTTGGGAAACGGCGCGGCGTCGACGTACTTTGCAACGCCACAGTCGCGCTCCCGGTGCACGAGTTCACCGGTGTAGTAGACGATGATCGCGAAGACGATGAACACGTAGCTGCCTTCGACCACGTTCAGCATGATCCGCGTTACCGGATGCGCCGGCGTGCCGAAGAACTGCGAAATCGCGCCGAAGAAACCGCTGACGACGTTGACCATGCCGAACGTCAGCAGCACGTAGAACGGATAGCTCTTGAGCACACCGCGTAGATCCATGCCGACCTGCGACAGGAACTGCTTCGCGACGAGCGTTGCATCGAACGTCGGCGTTGCGCGCGCGACGGTCACGTTCGGCAGCGGTTGCGGGTGTTCGCGCCGGGCGCTCGCGCGGCGCGCCGTGCGAGGAGAAAAGCTGAACTTGAACGCGGCCGCGACGAGCGCGGCGACCGCCACCGACAGCCAGATCAACCGGTTCAGCAGCAGTGCGCCGGTCACATCGGGAACCAGCGTGTTGCGGTCGAACACGGTCCAGTAGCGCGTGACGTCTTCGAACGCGACGCGCCCGAATGGATCGGCCAGCGACATCCGCGCGATCGTCTCCTGGTCGGTGTTCACGCCCACCACGATGTCGGCAATGATGATCGCCACCAGCACCGTGTACGAGGCGAGCAACGAGCGCGTCAGCGCCGCCACCACGGCCACGAGGCTGCCGACGATGAACATGTTCGGCAGCATCACCGCCCACACCGAGAACCAGTACGGGTGAGGGTCGAACGGCGCGATACGCTGCTGGTCGAGCCACGGCATGTACGTTGCGACGAGCGTTCCCAAAACGGCCGCGCAGCCAGAGAGCAACGCGAACAGGAATCCGCCGCCAATGCGGCCGAACAGGAACGGCAAGCGCCCCACGCCGGTGGCGGCAAACGTTTCCTGCGTTTTCAACTCGACGTCGCGCGTGAGCGGCAACGCGATGAACGCCACCGCTGCGAACATCGCCACGATGCTGAGCACGAAGTGCGTGTCGACGATCGTATACGGCGCGTTCAGGTTCAGATTGGTGCTGGCGTCGCCGATGTTCACCTGTTCGCTGGCCATACCGAGGAACGCGAATGCGAAGAACGTCAATGCGGTGGCGATGAACAGTGGACTGCCGAGTTGATGCCGGCATTCGAAGCGGAAGATCTCGTTGAACACGCCGCTACTCCAACGCCACGTCGATGCCGTGCTGCTGCAGCGTTGCGAAGTAGACGTCTTCGAGCGTCGGCTCCGCGGGATCGAGGCTGTCGGGACGTTCGGCTCCGACGACGCGAATCTCGGCGCGGCCGCCGACCAGTCGCGTCGACACGATCGGCAACCGTTCGCGCAGCATCGCGACCTCGGGCACCGGCACGATCTGCTTCCACAGCCGCCCTTCGAGCTTGGCGATCAACGCAGCCGGTTCGCCTTCGACCAGAATGCTGCCGTTGCCCATGATCGCCATCCGCGTGCACAGGTCGCTCACGTCCTCGACGATGTGAGTCGACAGGATCACCACCACGTCTTCGCCGATGCGCGTGAGCAGATTGTGGAAGCGCCGCCGTTCCGCCGGATCGAGGCCGGCTGTCGGTTCGTCGACGATGATCAGTGCGGGTTCGCCGATCAGCGCCTGCGCGATGCCGAAACGCTGCCGCATGCCCCCGGAGAACGTATCGAGATTCTTCTTCCGCACGTCCCACAGGTTGGTCTGCACCAGCAACCGTTCGACCAGCGCTGCGCGTTCGACGCGATCACCGACGCCCTTGAGAATCGCGAGGTGGTTCAGCATCGCCTGCGGCGATACCCGCGGATACACACCGAACTCCTGCGGCAGATAGCCGAGCCGGCGCCGCAGCGCATCCGGATTGGCGCGCGCATCGGTGCCGTTCAGGTCGATGCGTCCGGTGTCCGGCTCCTGCAGCGTCGCGAGCGTGCGCATCAGCGTCGACTTACCGGCGCCGTTGGGACCGAGCAGCCCGAACATGCCGGTGGGAATCGTCAGCGATACGTCCTTCAAGGCTTCGACGCCATTGGCGTAGGTTTTGGACAGGTGTTCGATCTGCAGCATCAATACGGTCTCCGGCCCGTCGACGGGGCATTGCGGTGCAATGACGAGTCATCGCGGGGGCAATGCACTTACCGCGCCAACCGGCGCAACCCTGTCGATTCAACGAGATAGCACGCGCGGACCCGACGACCATAGCCCGTCGCGCGAACAGTTGGCGAGATTGACAGCGCTACCCGGCCTCGTGCCGGGCAGCGTGCGAGGGACTATTGCGCGCCGCGCGCGCAGTAAGCGATGCCGCGGCGTAGCAGTTCGTAGTACTGCGGCAGCTGCCACGAACCGCGTTCGATCCTGGGGTATCTATCCATTAACGGCTGCATGTCGTAGTAGCCCCGACAATGCCCCAGGTTGAGATACAGCACCTCGCCGTTGCCGACTTTGTGGATGTAGTACACGGGCCGCGGCGCATCGTCGTTCCACTGCTCTTCGACGAACCCCTTTGCAGGGCCGTTGTAGTGCGTGTCGAGCAGCAGGTGCAGCTTGCCGTGGATGCGCGACAGATACAGTTCGTCGTCGGTCTCGAATTCGCCGATGCCTTTCACCAGTTCGTGATTCGGATCGGCCACGCGCACCTTGAACGGTTGAATCGGCGGGTGCGCGATGAACTGTGTGCCGAGCGTCTGCATCAACACCGGCGCGGTCTCCGGGCTGTCGACGCGGCCGTCGGCGAGGAACTTGAGAATCGAGTTCGTGCCGTGCAGCGCGAACCAGCGCTTGCCGCCCGACACGTAGTCGCGCAGCGCCTTCTGCTCCGCTTCGCTCGGTATCACGTTGCACGTGTACGTGACGAGAAAATCCGCAGCGTTGATCGCGTCGAGGTCGCGATAGTTCTGCGCCACGCTGACGCGGATTTTCTCGTTCTCGCCGAGCAACTTCAGCACCTCGAGGCGGGCAAAGTCGATGTCGTGATAGTCACCCGCCGCAACCAGATACACCTTCACCGTCTTGTTCGACACGGCATCCTCCTACAAACGGTGCCTGGCACCTCGTTTTGACTTGTTGCTGTCACTTTGCGGTGCCTGGCACCGGTTTTGACTCTAGTGCCTGGCACCGGCGATGACCTATCAGTACTGGATGCGCTTCGTGATGCCGCCGTCGATGACGACGTTCGTGCCGGTGGTGAAGCCGGAGCGCGGACTCGTCAGGAACACGACCTGCGCCGCCACTTCGTCCGCGGTGCCCATGCGTCCCATCGGCACCTGCGCCAGCGTCGCTTCGTAAAACTGCGCCATGCCTTTCTTGATCATGTCCCAGGCGCCGCCTTCGATCATGATCGGGCCAGGGCTGACCGCGTTCACGCGAATTCCCTTTGGCGCCAGGTCCTGCGACAGCGCGCCGGAGTAGTTCAACAACGCCGCTTTCATCGCGTTGTACGGACCCGCGGAAATGAATTTCTCGAGCGCCGCGGTGGTGGAGATCATCACGATGTTGCCGTTCTTCGATTTCGCCAGGAACGGCAACGCCGCTTCGACGCTGCGCACGGCGCCCAGCATGTCGTGCTCGAAATTCGAGCGCCAGCCGGCTTCACCCGGCGCGTTTCCGCCGCTCACGTTAGAGACGAGGATGTCGATGCCGCCGAGCGCTGCGGCGGATTCGTTGATCCACGCTTTCAGCTGATCGCCCTTGCCCACGTCCACCGCTTTGCCGAACGCCTTCACGCCCTTCTTCTGCAGCGCCGCGACGGCCGCCTTCACTTCATCTTCCTTCCTCGCGCAGATGGCGACGTTGCATCCCTCGGACGCAAACGTTTCTGCTATGGCGCGGCCGATACCCTTCGTGCCGCCCGTGACCAGCGCGACTTGTCCTTTCAGTTGCAGATCCATCGTATTTCCCCTCTCGAGTGTCTATTCGTGTTCAAAGTTTGCCGTCAACCGAGCGGTCCGAATTTCGGCCGCGCCGGCAGCGGCGCCGGTTCGATGATGTTGATCTTTCCGTTCTCCAGAACGACTTCGAAGCTGCGGATCGGTTTCGTTGCCGGTGCTGCCAGCGCGCGTCCGTCGCGGACGTCGAAGCGAGCCCCGTGCAAGGGGCAACCAATCGAATGTCCCTTCAGTTTACCGATGTCGAGCCGCGACGACGCGTGGCTGCAGCGGTTTTCCACCGCATAGACCATTCCTTCCACCTTGCACAGCAATACCTCCAGTCCGTCGGCGGTGCACGCGTGCTTGCCGCCTTCCGGCACCCCTGCCGCGGGCACCAACGAGATCAGGCGGCCGCGCGTCATCGCCCTACTTCACCCACTTGACCGAATCGCGGAAGAGGTAATCGTCGATCGTCTTGTGGAAGTGCCGAACGCGCAACTCCTGGTCGGAAATCCACAAGCCGCGGAATCCGCGCGAGTTCATCCCGCGCTGCACGTTCGCGAGATTCGACGCGTCCTGGTCGAGCACTTCGCCGATGGAATCTTCGCCGTGCTTGAACCTGCGATGCACCGGCCGCTCCGGCGTCGCCTCTCCTTTCGGAATCATCGAGTAATTCTGCAGATCGAAGTACATCTTGTTCGGGTCGGTCTCGTGCGGCCGCTGCCGGAACAGCATCATCGAATTGCAGTGGATGTTCATCGTGATGTTCGGGAAGATCATGTAGTGATAGTCGTCGGTCAGCTGATCGTCGTTCAGATCCGCGTAGTCGAAACCCATCGCCTTGCCGTTCTTCCGCAGATGCTTCTGCAATGCCCGCCGCACGCCGAGACCGTCGCCCTGATAGTTCGACAGGTCGAAACCGTACATCGCCGCGTAGTTCGAGAGTGCCTGCGAAATGCCGCTGCCGTCGGGCATGTGCGTGCTGACCACGCCGAACGGAATCAGGTAACGGTTGTGTCGCTCATAGCAGTCGATCTGCACGTCGTAGTCTTCGAGCATCGATAGCAGCTGCGGGTGCGTGCCGATCACGTGATACGTCTCGTTGAATGCATCGACCGACGCTTTCCAGTTGCAGTCCCACTCGACGGTCACGTCGTTGACGAGCGTCATCCGGTCGAAATGGTACGGATCGAGGTGTTCCGGAATCACGCCCAGATATTCCTCGAGCGGTTCCGCGTCGGGGTTCATGTTGAACCAGACGAAGCCGCCCCAGGTCGCACACGCGAGGCGCTTGATCGACAGCTTGTCGCACGGCGCACCCTGCGGAAACGTCTCCGGATCGGGAACGGTGATCAGCTCGCCTTTCAGGTTGTACTCCCACAGGTGATAGGAGCAACGGAACGTCTGCGTGTTGCCGCACGCGCCATAGGCAACCTGGTTTCCGCGGTGCGAGCAGACGTTGTAGAACGCGTTCACGCCGCCCTCTTCGTCGCGCGTCAACACGATGCTCTCGCCCTTGAGGTCGGTAACTACGTAGTCGCCGGGATTCTTCAGGTCGCCTTCCCAGCATCCCATCAGCCACGTTTTCGTCCACAGCCGCTCCCATTCGCGCTGCGCGAACTCGGAAGACGTATAGCGCGACGCCGGAATCAGGTCGTGGCCGAGCGCCGGATCCGGCTCTTTCTGCACCGGCGTCTTGCTGGTTTGCGGATCGGCAAAGCGTTCGATCCTGCGGTAGACGGTCATCTCTCGAATCTCCTCAAAACTGCACAGTGTTCACAGGCCGAGCACCACTTTCGCAACGATGTTCTTCTGCACTTCGCGCGCGCCGCCGAAGATCGACGCGGCGCGTCCGTTCAGATATCGCGCGGCGATCGTCTCGGCATAATCAGGTGCGGGCCATGGATCGTCGTGGCCGTTCATCGAAATCAGGTTCGCGTGCGGCAGGCCGTAGTAGTCGATCGCTTCGAGCAGCAGCGTCTCGAGTGTCTGGCCGATGTCGACGGTGGTGTTCTTCTGCAAAGACGATTCGGGGCCCGGCGAACCACCGCGAGCGAGACGCGCGAGCGTGGAAAGTTCCGCGAACTCGAGACCCATCACGCGGATTTCGAGCTGATCGACGCGCGCCATGAATCCCATGTCTTCGGAAAGCCTCCGGCCCCCGCCGTCGAGCCGCCGCTGCGCAATCGCGCGCAACTCGCCGAGACCGATCTTCAGCCGCGCCGACGCGCCACCGCCGCCACGTTCGAACTCGAGCAGATATTTCGCCACGGTCCAGCCTTCGTTCTCCGGTCCCACGCGGTTCGATTGCGGGACGCGCACGTTGTCGAAGAACACCTGATTCACTTCGTGATCTGCCGCCAGCGTGATGATCGGTTTCACCGTGATTCCGGGCGTCGACATCTCGATCAGCAGGAACGTGATGCCGGCCTGCGCCTTACCGGTGTCGTCGGTCCGCACCAGGCAGAAAATGTGGTCGGCGAACTGCGCGTGCGTAGTCCAGATCTTGGTGCCGTTGACCACGTAGTCGTCGCCGTCTTTCACCGCGCGCGTCTTGAGGCTCGACAGGTCGGACCCGGAACCAGGCTCGGAGTAACCCTGGCACCAGTAGTGTTCTCCGGAGAGCATCCGCGGCAGGTAATACTGCTTCTGCTCGGGCGTGCCATAACGGAACAGCACCGGCGCGAGCATGCGCAATCCCAACGGAATCAGTCCCGGCGCGCCGGCTTTGGCGCACTCTTCGCCGAAGATGTACTTCTGCGTCGGGCTCCAGTCGGTGCCGCCGTGCTCGACGGGCCACGACGGAACCGCCCAACCCTTGCGAACCAGGATCGCCTGCCAGCGCATCGCCACGTCTTTGTCGGCGAACACGGTGGTGGTGCGTCGTGCTGCTGCCCTCAAGTCCGGCGTCAACTCGCGCGCGAGAAAGGTTCTGACTTCCTGACGGAAAGCTTCGTCGGCGGCGCTGAAGGTGAAATCCAAACGCAATACTCCCAATCGTCGACGCGCGCCGCGACCGCCGCGGACCGGTGACGAGTCGCGCCTTCGGGCGCCAGGCAAAAGCGGCAGTCGAGAATAGGTAACGCAAAACAGTCAGTCAAGACGGTTTTATACTACCCTGCAGCCTCAGCAACGGAGACACCTCATGAGCACGATCAATCGCCAGTTCCGCGTCGCGGCCCGCCCCGTTGGCATGGTCAAAGAGAGCGACTTCGAATACGTCGAAGCAAAGGTTCCGGAAATCGCGGACGGACAGGCGCGCGTCCGCACGACTTATCTGTCGCTCGACCCGTCGATGCGCGGGCAGATGGAAAATCGCGCCGACTACGTTGCGCCGCTCGCCATCGGCGACGTGATGCGCGCCGGCGGCGTGGGCGTGATCGACGCATCGAAGAACCGCGATCTGCCGGTGGGTGCGTTGGTGGCCGGCTCGTTCGGCATGCAGGACTACAGCGTCACCGACGGCAAGTCGCTGCCGGTGCGCGTGTATCCGGCCGACACCGATCCCACCGTTGCGCTCGGCGTGCTCGGCGGTACCGGCATGACGGCTTACTTCGGACTGCTCGATCTCGGCGAGCCGAAACCGGGACAGACCGTGGTCGTCAGCGGCGCCGCCGGTGCAACGGGCAGCGTCGCCGGACAGATCGCCCGCATCAAAGGTTGCCGCGTGGTGGGGCTCGCGGGCGGTGCCGCGAAGTGCGCGTGGCTCACCGACGAACTCGGCTTCGACGCGGCGATCGACTACAAATCGGAAGACGTCGGCCGCGCACTCGACGCCGCGTGTCCGAACGGCATCAACATCTATTTCGACAACGTCGGCGGCGAGATCCTCGACCTCTGTCTCGCGCGCATCGCGATGAACGCGCGCGTCGTCATCTGCGGCGGCATCTCGCGCTACAACGCGCAAGGTCCCATTCCGGGACCGCGCAACTACTTCAACCTGGTGTTCCGTCGCGCGCGAATGGAAGGCTTCATCGTGCTCGACTATGCGAAGCGCTTCCCGGAAGCGAGCCGTCAGATGCAGCAGTGGATCGACAGCGGCGAACTGAAGCACCGCGCGACGGTGGTCGAAGGTTTCAGAAATCTGCCGAAGGCGCTGATCCAGCTGTTCCAGGGCGAGAACGTCGGCAAGATGATGGTGAAGGTATAAACCGTCATTGTTGACTGTTTTGGATCGGGTGCTAGAGTCGGGCGTCGCGAAGATCGGGGATGGGGACATCGATGACCGCAACGCCCAGCGTTTCCACTGACGTAACGAGCGCGCCGCTCGATCAGTTCACGCCGCTCTCGGCGGATGTGTTGAAGTGTCCGCATCAGTTCAACGCGCGGATGCGGCAGGAAGCGCCGATCTATCGTTGTCCGCACACCGGCATGTTCTTCGTCTTCGACTACGGCACGATTCGCGCGATCGCCGGCAATCCGGAGCTGTTCTCCAACAAGTTCGGTCGGGCGATGCGCAGCGAGGGCGACGTCGATCCGCGCATCGTCGAAGCACAGAAGCAGGGTTATCCCGCGGTCGACACGATGCTCACCGAAGATCCGCCGGTGCACCGCCGCTATCGCGGCTTGGTCAACCAGGCATTCACGGCGCGACGCGTGGCCACGCTGGAACCCGACATCGAGAGGATCGCGAACGATCTCATCGATGCGTTCATCGACGATGGCCGCTGCGAACTGGTCTCGGCCTTCTGCGGGCCGCTGCCGATGACGGTGATCGCCGACCAACTCGGCGTGCCGCGCTCGGACCTGTCGCTGTTCAACAAATGGTCGGATGCGTTCGTCGCACAGCTGTCGCGCATGGCCTCACCCGACGAAGAACTCGAAGCGGCGAAGCTGATCGTCGAGTACCAGCACTATTTCGCGAAGAAACTCGAAGAGCGCAAACGCGACCGGAAAGACGACATCATTTCCGACATCGTGCACGCGCGACTCGAAGGCGAACGGCCGCTCGACACCGCCGAGTCGCTATCGATCATTCAGCAGCTGCTGGTGGCCGGAAACGAAACCACCACGTCGGCGATCGCCGAGGGCATCCTGCTGCTGATCAAGCATCCCGATCAGCTCGCGAAGCTGCATAACGATCCCGGCCTTATCCCGAATCTCGTCGAGGAAGTGCTGCGGCTGTCGACGCCAACGGCCAACATGTGGCGCGTCTGCACGCGCGACACCGAAGTGAGCGGTACGAAAATCCCCGCCGGCAGCATGATCCAGATCCGTTACTCGTCCGCCGATCGCGACGAGCGCGTATTCGAGCGCGCCGAGGCATTCGACGTGACGCGGATGAACGCGCGGCAGAACGTCGCGTTCGGCTACGGCGTGCACATGTGCATCGGTGCGAGTCTCGCGCGTAAGGAAATGGAAGTAGCCTTCCGCGTGCTGCTCGGGCGGATGCAGGACTTCGCGCTCGACTGTGCCGAGAGCGATCTTTTCTATCCGCCGAATGTGCTGCTGCGAGGACTCGCGACGCTACCGATCAGGTTCGCGGCGCGACACTGATCCCGCTACGCAAAAGCGACCGGGCGTAGCTCGATCTCTTCGTCGTACAGCAGGTGATCCAACACCATGCTGGCGGGAAAAATACGCATGACCTGCTCGCCGTTGACCCGAGTGGTTGCGCGCACGATTTCCACATCGTTGGCTTTGCCGAGGGCGCTGGCGACATACGTCTGGTCTTGAAGTTTGAATGCTCGTCCGAGCAAGAACCGATAATCCACACCTGACTCCGTTCATTAGAAGTGGGCGCGATGCGACACCGTTCCCAACGGTTGCGAGTCTACGCATCTCGAACGTGCAAGCTGTAAAGTGCAGTAAGAAGGTGTATTGCGCTTGTGAGGTGAACGATGGCTTTGCGTGTGCTGGTGTTCGGTGCGCATCCGGACGATGCCGAATTTCACGGCGGCGGATTGCTCGCGCTGCACCGCGCCCGAGGCAATCGCGTGCGCATGATCTCGGTGACCGACGGCAGCGCCGGACATCAATCGATGGATCGTCCATCGCTTGCAGCGAGACGTCGAACCGAAGCAGCGAATGCGGCCGCGATCATCGGATGCGAAGTGGCGGTGTGGAACAATCCCGACGGAGAGATCGAACCTACGCTTTCGATCCGCCGTCAGGTGATTCGCGAGATCCGCACGTTCGCACCGGACCTCGTGCTGACGCACCGCATCCACGACTATCACCCCGACCATCGGGCAGTGGGGATGCTCGTTCGCGACGCCTGCTACATGGTGCGCGTGCCGAACGTGGTGGCGGACGCTGCAGCACTTCCAAACGATCCGGTGGTCGCATGCTTCGCCGACTTCTTCTCGCAACCGGCGCCCTTCAGGGCCGACGCGAAGGTGGACGTCGAACCGGTCAGCGACAAACTGAACGCGATGCTCGACTGCCACGTATCGCAGGTCTACGAGTGGATTCCGCACACGCTCGGCCGCCAGCGCGAAGTGCCGTCGGACCCCGCACAACGCCGCGCCTGGCTACCCGAGTTCTACGGCCGCGCCCGCGCCGTCGCCCGCCGCTTCGCACCCGAATACCAGCTCGCCGAAGCGTTCGAGATCTCCGAATACGCGCGCAAACCGAAGCCGGAAGAACTGCCGCTGCTGTTCCCGGGGGCGTAGTTCACCGCGACATTGATGGGGGGCGACGGCTGATCGGTGTTCCGAGGCCGCTCGAGCCGTCCCTGGTATGTCTGCAAAGATACAAGGATGGCTCGAGCGTGCTCGACGCAGCACACGCGCACGTCCGCGCGAGCCAGAACTCCGTTCCACCGAACCCGACCCGAAGCTCCATCCCACCATCGACGCAGAAGCAGACCGCCGCTACATTCGACGCTGATTTTCTTCGTCGGAGAGGGGCTCATGCCCGCATCGGATCGCATCATCATTCGGCACATCGAAGGGCGCCGCTCCGAGCGCGTGGCGTGGCTCCTGGAGGAACTGGGCATTCCGTACGAACTCGATTTCATCCAGGGCGACATCCTCGGTTCACTGCTCGCACTCGAAAAGCATCACGAGATGCGGATGACGCCGATCGTGCACATCGGCGACGTGGTGATGGTGGAGTCGGGCGCGATACTCGAATACCTGCTCGCGAAGTTCGGCAAGGGTTCTGGACTGCGGCCCGACGAGACCGCTCCCGAATTCCCGGCCTATCTCGAGTTCCTGCACTTCGCCGAAGGCACTGCGCTGGCAAAGATCATCGCCGACGTGAGTAGAGCGCGGGTGAAGAAAGCGTGCGCCGATGCCGGCGTGGCGCCGCCACCCGAGCCACCGAGCCTGCCCGGCCTCGCCGGTTCGCGCACCGGCGCGCAGCGCGTGATGCACTACGCCGACAACACGCTGGCGAAGCGGCCGTATTTCGCCGGCAACCAGTTCACTGCGGCCGACATCATGATGCACTTTGCAATGAAGCTCGGCGCGCCGATCGCCGCCGGCGCGGAGTTCAATACGAAAGAACTGCTGGCACGGAAGAAGGACTATCTCGACGATTTTCCCAACGTGCGGAAGTTCATGCAGCGCGTCGAAGCGCGCCCAGCGTACCAACGCGCGATGAAGACGACGATGCCGAAAGGCCCGCCGCCGATGTAGCAGGCGCAGCATGCACTCATTCGCAGACAATCGAGTGATCCGGCACACCGGCACGGACTTTCCGATCTTCCAGGCGCCGATCGGGCTGATCTCGCGGGCGGAACTCGTCAGTGCCGTATCCGCAGCCGGTGGCGTCGGCTTGATGGAAACGGCGTCACTCGCGATGCCGCAGATGCAGGAGCAGTTCGACCTGATCCGCGCGCGCTCCAATCGCCCGTTCGGACTGCACCTGATGATTCCGGTGCTGCGCATCGGCCGGAACGGGAGAAGGAGGTGCTCGATTGGGTGCTGGACGGCAGGACGCACTTCGTGACGACCGGCTACGGCGATCCCACCCGCTACATCGCGCGCATCACGGATGCCGGTGTGGTCACGTACCACCAGACGGATTCGCTCGATGAGGCGCTGCGCGCACAGGACGCCGGCGTTGACGGCATCGTGCTCGGCGGCGCCGAGAAAGGCGGCGGGCATTCGCGCGACGAGCTGCATACGTTTGCGCTGCTGCAGAAAGCGCGCCGGCGCATCGACGTTCCGATCGTGGCCACCGGCGGCATCGCAGACGGCTACGGCATGGCCGCCGCATTCGCGCTCGGTGCCGAAGGCGTGTGGATGGGCACGCGCTTCATCGCGTCCACGGAGTGCCCGTGGCACGACAACTACAAGCAGGCGATCGTCGACGCACAGGAAGTGATCAGCATCGACATGAACCTGCCGATCATTCCTTCGATGCGCGCGGTGCGGAACCCATTCGCCAAAGCCGTCGCGCGCGGAGACGCCGGGCACAAGAAGAACCCGTATGCCGGCGAAGCGATGAAGCTCTTCTACGAGGGCCGAACGGATCTGGCGTTGGTGGGCTGCGGCGAGAGCGCGGTGCTGATCGACCAGGTGAAACCGGCGGCGCAGATCATCCAGGACACCGTCAGCGAGTTCTGGAGCGAAATCGAGCGGTTGTCGGCATTGCTGAAGCCCACGCAAGGCACCGGCCTCAAGATCCGCTGATGCCACGGGGAGAAGCCCAACTCGAAATCCAGCTCTTCGGCGGGCTGGAAATATTACGCGCCGGAACTCCCGTCGTCTTTCCCAACTCGAGGAAGGCGCGCGCGCTGCTCGCTTATCTGATCGTGAAGACCGCACCGCAGCGGCGCGATGCGCTGTGCGATCTGCTGTGGGAGGTAACGGATGATCCGCGCGGCGCCTTGCGCTGGTGCTTGAGCAAGCTGCGCCCGTTGGTGAACGACGACGGCGTCGAGAGGCTGCGAGCCGACCGGGAACGCGTGACGTTTGTCGCGGTCGATGCGCGCGTCGACCTGTACGTGCTGCGGCAGGCGATCGATCGCGATTTCGGCAGCCTCGACGTGGGCGAGCTGGCGACAGTGGCGGAAACCCTGCAGGCTCCATTTCTGGCCGGCCTCGATCTGCCATCTCAGCTCGATTTCGAATCGTGGCGCATCGGCCAGCAGGAATGGGCCCGACGGATGCAGTCGCTGGTGCTGCGTGAACTGGCCCAGCGTCCGCTGCCCGATGCATCGCGGCGAACCCAGTACATCCGCGACTGGATCGCCGTCGAGCCCGATGCGATCGAAGCCCATGTGGCGCTGATCCAGCACCTCGAATCGACGGGCCGCAAATCGGAAGCGACGGCGCAGTCCGAACTGAGCAAGCGTCAGCTGAACGAGGCTGGTGAGGGGCGCGCAGATGCTCTGACATGGGCTCTGCGCACTGCCGTCCCGACGCCGCCGCGCCCGACCACGTTCGATGTTGTGCCAGACATGAATCAGACCATTCGCTTCTGCACCGCGTCGGATGGCGTGCAGATCGCCTATGCAACCGTCGGCAACGGGCCGCCGCTCGTGAAGACCGCCAATTGGCTCAACCATCTCGAATACGACTGGGAAAGTCCGGTCTGGCGTCATCTGTTTCGCAGGCTCGCACAACACTACCACCTGATCCGTTACGACGAACGCGGCAATGGCCTGTCGGACTGGAACGTACCCGAGATCACGTTCGATGCTTTCGTGCGCGACTTCGAAGCGGTCGTTTCCGCGACCGGACTGAAGCGGTTTCCGATCTTTGCCATGTCGCAAGGCTGCGCAGTTGCGATCGACTATGCGGCGCGCTTCCCCGAGCGGGTCACTCGCATGATCCTGTTCAACGGCTTCGCGCGCGGCTGGCGCCATTCCTCTTCACACAGCTTCCTCGTCTCGGCCGAGGCGATGATGACGCTGATGCGCTTCGGTTGGGGTAAGAACAATCCGGCCTTTCGCCGCATGTTCACAACGCTGTACCTCCCCGCAGGAGGGGAACGACACTACGAATGGTTCGACGAACTCGAGCGCGCCACGACGTCACCGGAAAATGCCGTCCGTCTGCTCGAGGCGTTCGGACGCATCGACGTTCGTCATCAGCTTCCCGAAGTGCGCGTACCGACGCTCGTCATTCATTGTCGCGGAGACGTATTCACGCCGAGCAACCTCGGCAAGGAAATGGCATCGGGTATCGCTGGCGCGCGGTTCGTCAGCCTCGACAGCCAGAATCATCTGCTGCTGGAAGGCGAGCCGGCGCTGGAGCACCTGTACTCCGAGATGCGCGCATTTCTTTCTGAAGACGACTGATGCCTCTGTCGATTCATCACGCTGCTTGAGAGGACCTTCGTGACCACACCGCTGCCGCCAAAGATCCGCGTGTTCGTCGGCGTGGCTCGCGTGCTGATGAAACTGAGGCTCGTGCCAGCGCCGCAGAAGGCGCTGCGGCAGCCGCACGCGCAGCGCCTGCAGCGCAGAGCGATCGGTTTCGCGTGTGGCCCCGGCGATCAGACGATCCGCACCTGGGACATCAAGGTCGAAGGTCGCGGCGGCCCCATCCCGGCGCGCGTTTATGCACGACCCGATCTCGAGCCCGGTGCCCCCGGATACCTCTTCATCCACGGCGGCGGCTTCATCGACGCCGGTGTCGACTTCACCGACTACGTGCAGCGCGGCCTCGCCGCACGCACCGGATGTGTGGTGGTCGGTCTCTCGTACCGGCTCGCACCCGAGCATCCATTTCCGGCGGGGCTGGAAGACTGCCAGGACGTACTGCGCTGGATGGCCGATGCCCGACCGCACGGCATGGACAGCGAACGCATCGCCGTCGGAGGCGAGAGCGCGGGCGCCAACCTCGCCGCCGCGCTTTCCATCTGGGCGCGCGACAACGACGCGCCGCGGATCGCTCACCAGACCATCGTCTATCCGTTCACCGACACCACGCTGACATCGCCCGACTGGGACAGCGGACTCATGCCCGGCATCACCCGTGCGGCCGGCGCATTGATGGTGCGGGTGTATGCAGGCCCGGAGAACGCCACGAACCCGCTCGTCAGCATCCTGCACGCCGACCATCGCGGATTGCCGCCGGCGCTGGTGGTTTCGTGCGGGCACGACCCGTTGCGCGCCGACGGCATCAAGTTCGCCGAGGCGTTGAAGGCGGCCGGGGTCGACACGAAGCACACGCACTACGACGACATGCCGCACGGCTACCTGCTCTTTCCCAAGCTGACCCGCACGGCCGACGACTCGCTCGACGAGATCGCGGCCGAGGCCATGCGGCACCTCGAAACGCCCGTTGGTTCGCGTACGATGCGACGGGGCCAGATTGCGCGCTCGACGGTGTAAACCGCGCAGGCCAAAACAGCACGGCCTCAGCGCAGCGTTCCGTACCCTACGCGATCACCGGAGAACGTGCCGATCCAGAACTGCTTGTCGATGGTGAGCACCATGGTGGCGTTGCTGAAGGCCGGATTCGCCGGCCTTTTCACGAGCAACGTTTCCTTCATCGTTACTGG
This sequence comes from uncultured Gammaproteobacteria bacterium, assembly GCA_963780795.1. Lineage (GTDB taxonomy): Bacteria > Pseudomonadota > Gammaproteobacteria > Pseudomonadales > Azotimanducaceae > DATJGR01. The sequence goes on from CAWADH010000005.1 coordinate 24,041, forward strand.
ATCAATCGCCATCGCGACGAACCCCCGCGGGCAGGATGAGAACTGTTCGAAACCCTGCTGCGCACCAGGTCGGCCGCCGCACGCGGGCTCGTCGTGGTTCATGCCGGCCGTGAGCAGGCGACCGTCCTGCGCTCTGTGTACGTTGTCCGGCATGAATGGCAGCGCCGCGGTCGTGCGCAGCTGCTTCATCGGGCTGCCGCGAGAAAACGCGACGATCGTCTGAAGACCTGTGGAGGCGACGAAGATCTCGCGCTCGTCCGCCGAGACCTCGATGCCATTGTTGCCCGGCAGTTCGCCACCGGCGATCTGCTGGAACTCACGCATACCAGGCGACCACTCCATGACGGCGCCGGTCGGTTGACCGCTGAAAAGGTCGCCGAACGACCTACCCGGCATCAGCAGAACGGTCGCCACCAGCGCACCGTCGCGGAAGGAGGCGACGCTGTTCGCGGCCATCGCGTCGGGCATCGGCACGCACCCCTTCCACGTCAACTCGGGCCGCGCGGCGGCGGCGTCGACATCGAACACCTCGATCGCCTCGCGGGAACCATGGCCGACCACGTAGAGCGTCGAATGGCCTTTATCGTCCGGTCTGAGATTCAACCCGTGCGTCACCCATGTTGCGGCGGCAGGCGGCGTATCGCAGTTGGCGAACATCTTGTCGTGCTTCGCGCGTGGACTGTCGCCGGGATAAAGCGTCGAATGCGCGCCGTTGCGCGAGTCGATCAACGAGATTCCTGCGCCGGCAGCGAAACCGCTCACGATGATCCACGGCGTGTCGGGAACCCGAACGAGGTCCTCTCCATTGCTGATGCCGCACACGAACTCGAGGTCTCCCGATGGCCGGCAATCGGCCTCCGCAGCTCGAACGGCGTCGAACGACAGCGACGCGCCGAGCAGCGCGACGATCATCACGATTCGCATAGTTCTCCTCCTCAAACGGCGGCAAAAACTTTATCACGCAGACACCGCGATGGCCGACGAGTGGCCAACACCGGAGCCGCGCGTCTCAGTCGTACCACTCAACTCGTCCTTGGCGAGTGGCGATACACCTGCAGCATGACTGATGCCGGTTCTGGAGGCGCGACTGGCGCCTTAGTGAGGTCGTTTGCAAAAGTGAGCGCAATTGCTTGCCTTTGCCACGGATAAGGCGCACCCTGCACAGGCGATCTACGTTTTGGCCTGCCTTCAGCTACCCGTCCGCTCCAACGACGGTCCTGTCCAAGTCATCGACAATACTCAGATTGTTCGTTTCCGCGTCCGATTTGCGCGCGGCATTTAGTTATGGAGGCCAAAAATGGCTATTGGAACCGTCAAGTTTTTCGATGCTGGCAAGGGCTTTGGATTCATTCGGCCGGAAGACGGCGCGAAAGACGTCTTCGTACACGTCAGCGCCGTGCAGAACGCCGGAATGGACACCCTGTCGGAAGGACAGCGCGTCAGTTTCGACGTCGTGACCGAACGCGGCAAACTGGCTGCGAGCAATCTGAAAGCAGCCTGAGCGTTCACCAGTTCTGCTCGGAAAACCCGGCCTCGCGCCGGGTTTTTTCTGTCTAACGGGCCGAAGCCTCTAGGTAGTTGTGCGGATGCGGCTGAGTTCGTTCCCGCACAGAATCGTATCCGATGAAGTGCTCATGCTGCGTTGGATAGATTAGAGGTGACGGAAATGGTCGATGATTACTTCGCTGTCGTCGAATTCCCCAAGGTTCCCGCGAACTCGTTTGTCGACGAGACCCCGGAAATGGCTTCCATCCGAAAAGCGATAGACGAGAAAGGGCTCGACCCGATCTGGGCGATATTGATCTCCCGGTTCGGCGCGCTGATGTACTCGCGTGGCCGTCTTTCCGCTTCGCCCCCTCCTCGGCCCGTCAGGCCCGCGTCGAAGAAACGCGATGAACTCGAAACCCTGACTTCCTGACGGCAGCTCAGAGGCTTGCGGAGAGACATGGCACACGTTCAACGGAGCCGCACGCGTCACGGCGAACGCTTTCGCGCTACGAACGATCTCGGCGGAATCACCGTGCAGGAAATCATCACGGAGACCGACGCCGCGTCGCTCGACAAGCCGGGCGAATGGATTCGAGGAACGTCGGAGTTTCGACGCATGGACAAAGGCATGCCGTTGAACTGCAACGACGCACACACCGAGTTCACCGATCCAGTCGACGGAACCGTGTATCGCCGTCGGATCCCTGCCGAACCCCACTGACGCGCGCAATGCGGCCGCCAGTCATGGCGAGCGGCACACCCGTGGTCATCGGAAAACTCAGCGGCAACCCCTTAAGTACCCGAACCGCGAGAAACCCGAATACCTCGGCTTCTACCGCGTCGCCGCGCCAACCGACCGAATCGCTGTCGATGGCGCGTGTACCCGTGCGCTTGTCCAGCTCGCGCATCAATACCGGGTTCTTTCTGCCGCCGCCGCACACGATCAGCTCGCGCGGCCGCATAGGAAGCAGATCGAGCCCGCGCCCCACTGCTGCCGCGCTGAAAGCGGTGAGCGTTGCGGCGCCGTCTTCGAGGCTCATCCCCCGGACGACGTCTGCGCTGAAGTCGAATCGATCGAGCGATTTCGGAAACGGGCGCGCGAAAAACGGATGCTCCAACAACCGTTTGAGCAACGCTTCATCCACCTTGCCTAATGCCGCACAAGCGCCGTTCGCGTCGAACGCGCCTCTACCGTTACGTTCCATCCATTCGTTGATCGGACCGTTTGCCGGACCGGTATCGAAGGCGACGATGTCATCCGCGCCGCCCCAGTAGCTGACGTTGGCGACGCCACCGAGATTGAGTGCAACGGCGGGCGGACTGCATCGCGCATAGCGCAGCAGCGCGGCGTGATAGACCGGGGCCAGCGGCGCGCCCTGACCTCCGGCTTCCACGTCGGCTGCGCGGAAGTCGTAGGCAACGTCGATGCCGAGTTCGCGCGCGAGCAGCGCGCCGACGCCCAGTTGGCGCGTCCGCTTCACTGGCGCGCCGGGCCGGTGCAGCACGGTCAAACCGTGCATGCCGACGACGTCGACGTCGCCAGCCTGAAGGTTCGCCGCCTCGAGAAGAACATTCACCGCCTCGGCGAGCGCGAGTGTGTAGTCGCGCTCCACCGCAGCGATCGCAGCGGGCTCCGGACCTCTGAACTCCCACGCGCGCGCGGCCGCTACGGCCTCCGCGAGGCGCGTTCGCAGCGCGTCTCCGTAAGGATGAAGCCGCCAGCTGCCGAGTTCGTGCACGTCGACGCCGTCCGTGCGGATCAGTGCCGCGTCGACGAAACCGTCGAGCGCCGTCCCGGTCATCAACCCCAACGCGAGCAAAACCCACTCCTCGTCGCGCCGGGCGCGAGCGTGTTCGCCAGGCTCATGCGATCTCTCCTTCAACTATCATGCAGTTGCTCACTGCTCAGCTCGACCGCGCTTCAGTCAGGATGCACGGATGCAGGATACACAACTGGTTGCGCTCGACATCGATGGCACGTTGATCGCGCCTGGAGCGGGTCACGAAGCCGTTCCCGATGCCGAAATCAGCGCCGCGGTCGCGCGCCTCGTCGATGCCGGTGTCGTGGTGGTGCTGGCGAGTGGTCGCATGTATCCGGGTACGCTGCGGATCGCTCGCCATCTCGGCCTCGACGGCCCGTTGATCTGCCAGCAGGGCGCGAGCATTCATCGCCTGGACGGCAGCCTGCTGCATCGCTTTGCAATCGATGCCGGCATCGCGGGTGAACTCGTGGCGTTCGCGCTGGAACACGACTGGCCCTACGCGTGGTTCGATGCAGTGCGGTACCTCGTTTCGCGCCCCAACGAAGCATCCGCCGAATACGGTCGCGTATCCGGCGTCATACCGGAGTATCGGGCCAACGCGCATCGCGCAGGGGTCGTGCCGACCGGCATCGACATCATCAGCACGCCGGAGCACGCGAGTGGCGTACATCAGTCCCTCGCGGCGCGCTACGGCGACCGGATAAACCTGTTGGATTTTCCATCCGTCACGGCCGCGCACGCGCCCGAGGCGAGCAAAGGCAATGCGCTCGCGCTGCTCGCTCACGATCTCGGTATCGAACGACGGGCGGTGCTGGCGATCGGCGACAGCGTCAACGACGCATCGATGCTGCGCTGGGCGGGGCGCGGCGTGGCGATGCCGCATAGCGACCGTTACGCACGGCAAGCTGCAGACGAGATGCTCGGTGGTCACGGGGTATCAGGTGTGGCGCCGCTGTTGCGCTCGATATCGGGGGCCGCTTCGGCGAGCTGACGTCCGCGCGGATCAGTCGTTGAAGCTCGCTTCCTGCATGCGCATCCGGGGATTGGTCACGTCGTAGGTGGCCATTTCCGGCGTGTGTTTGCGGAAGAAGCGCTCGACCGCGTGGTTGAAGCGCACCGCATCGTCATGCGGCGCCATGTGCGTGGCGTTGCGCAGAACCTTCAGCGCGCCGTTCGGCAGATGCTCGTAAATCTCGACCGCATGTTCCGGCCGGATGACGTCGTGGTCGCCGACCATGATCAGCGTGGGTGCTTCGATCGATGCCAGTTCCTCTGCATCGATGTTCGGCTCGACCAGCAGCATTTCCGTCGCTTTCACCACGCGACGCCCTTCCGGCGTATCGCGCGACTCCGGCGGCATCGAGTCCAGCGCTTCACGCGTGAGTTCGATGGTTTCCGGATACAACGCTTCCTCGCTCGGGTTCAGGTTCGGCGCCATGGCGACGAGCCGTTTGACCTTGTCGGGATAACGCATGCCGAGCAGCAGCGCCTCGATGGCGCCGTCGCTCCAGCCGAGTACGTCGACCGGTCCGACCGCGAGGTGGTCGAGCAGCGCCGCAAGGTCGTCGGCCATCTTCTCGTACGTCAGCGGCTCCGCACTGTCGCCCGAGCGACCCTGATCGCGACTGTCCATCGCGATCACCTGTCGACGATCGCGGAAGTAGTCGATCTGCGCGGCGAGCGAACCGATGCTGCCGCCATTACCGTGCACGAGCAGCAGCGGCTCACCGCTGCCATACACCTCGTAATAGAGCGCGATTCCGTCGTGCACGAATGTGTGTCCGGCGGCCGGATTGGCGCCGTACTGCGGCGGCTGGGCGAGCGTCGGCGCGGCAACTTCAGCGCCGCCCAAAGCGGCGGTGCCGAGAACCAACAGCACGCTCGTCAGGAATTTGGCCATCGTCGCGGAATCGCGAGTGAAGTGTGACACGCTGCACAAATTCGCGAAGCGACGCAACCCGAATGCGTTCGACAATTGTCGCGCGACTGCAACTGTCGTCGCTGCGACGATCGTGGCGTTGCACCGACGATCTACCGATGATGTACCGATGCAGATGTTGCGGCTCATCGTTCACGCCGACGACTTCGGATTCTCGGAATCGATCAACCACGGCATCGTCCGCGCGCATACCGACGGGATTCTGACGTCCGCGTCGCTGGCCGCCGCGGGCGGTGCCTTCGATCAAGCCGTTGCGCTCGCCCGCGCCCATCCGTCCCTCGATCTCGGCATACATCTGACGTTGACCGGCGAGCATTCCGCCGCGCCGCCTGAATCGGTACCGACCCTGCTGCACGATGCGGCGTCGCTGTGGCCGAACCCGGCCGAATTCCTGCAGCGATACGTGCGCGGCGCGATCTCGATGGCCGATGTCGAGCGCGAGCTGAACGCGCAGATCACGCGCGTGCTCGATGCGGGTCTGTCGATCAGCCATCTCGACGGACATCAGCATCTGCACGCATTGCCGCGCATCCGCGGCGTCGTCGCCGAGCTCGCACGACGCTATGACATCGGCTTCGTGCGCCGGCCGCGCGAGCGTTTGCGAGCGTTCATGTTGCGCGACCCGCGCCGGTTCGGCCGCGCGGCCGCGACGCTCGCGTTACGCGTGCTGTGTGCGTCGCCACCCGGCTGGAATGCGCGTTCGACTGATCACTTCGTCGGTTTCTACTTCGGCGGGCGGCTCGATCGGGCGAATCTGGCGACGCTGATCGACGCGCTCCCGCACACCGGAACATGCGAACTCATGTGCCACCCGGGCGCAGACTCGAGCGAGAGCGGACACTTCGCGGCCGATTACGACCGCCGCGCGGAATGCGACGCGTTGTGCGACCCGGACATCGTCCGGGCGCTGCGCAATCGCGCCATCGGACTCGTTTCGTTCGCCGACATCGCCGGCGGCTGAGCGCATGCCCGCGCACCTGTCGTCGAATGGACTTTTGCGCCGCCCCGTGCGAATTTCCTGCTCCCGAAAGCATCCGCGCGCCTGAAGCGACTCGTGCGCCAACGTCAAACCATTTCGTTCATCGTGCCGTTCTGCAACGAAGCCACGTGTCTGCCGACGTTGCTGAAGTCGCTCGTCGGCACGATTCGCGAGATCGAGGACAAGCGGTCGATCCGCGCCGAGGTGATCTTCGTGGACGACGGCAGCATCGATGGCAGTCGCGACGTGCTCGCCGCCGCGGTGCGCGCGCAGGAGCCGCGTTTCAACGTCCGCGTGATCCGGCTCAGTCGCAACTTCGGCAAGGAAGCGGCGCTGACCGCCGGCTTGAACGCCGCAACCGCCGATGCGGTGGTACTGATGGACGCCGATCTGCAGCATCCGCCCGAGCTGGTGGAGAAGTTCCTCGACGGTTGGCTGAACGAAGGCTTCGACGTGGTCTACGGCTATAAAGAGACGGTGGCCGACGAAGGGTGGCTGCGGCGCGTGGCACGCCGCTGGTATTACCGCACGATCAACGCTCGCACCGACGCGGAGATTCCGCCGAACGCCGGCGACTTCCGCCTGTTGACGCGTCGCGCATACGAAGCGCTGCGGATGCTGCCGGAGCGACAGCGATTGATGAAGGGTCTCTACAGCTGGATCGGCTTCACGCAAAAAGGCATTCCTTTCCAACCGGCGGAGCGCGCGGGCGGCAAGACGAAGTTCTCCGCAGTGAAGCTCGCGCTGCTCGCGATCGACGGCATCACGTCGTTCTCGATCCTGCCGCTGCGGCTCGCAACGTGGTTCGGGCTCGTGCTGGCGCTGATATCGGGCGGCTATGGCGTGTGGACGATTTTCGAGAAGTATTTCTTCGGCATCGCGGTGCCCGGTTATCCGACGCTGATCACGACGATCGCGTTCATCGGCGCCGCGCAGCTGATCTTCCTCGGCATCATCGGCGAGTACCTCGGCAAAGTGCTGGTCGAGGTGAAGGGTCGCCCCATCGCGATCGTCGAGTCCGACGAGCGCCTGGTCGCCCAGGCTATGCCGGTGGAGGTGGCGCTGCCGGCGCCCGGCTCACGCGTGGAAACGATCTCGCGTCCCGTTGTCGAAGGGTGACTTCGAAACACGAGACGCACCATTTCCATGCCGATAAGCGCTGATATCACCGCCCGCGGCGCAGCTGAACTGCGCGACGAACTGCCGCGCCGCCGGCCGCGCTGGCCCGCGCTCGACGCGCGGCGACTGTCGCACCTGCTGCTCGCGGTGCAGGCATTGCTGATTCTCGCCACGTTCGGCCACTACGGCGTCTCGTGGGACGAGCGGGTGCAGAACACCTACGGTCTGCAACTGCTCTCTTACTACCTCACGGCGTTTCAGGACCAGTCGGCGTTTCACTACATCAACCTGCGCTACTACGGCGGCGCGTTCGATCTGATTGCCGCGGCGCTCAACACCGTTTCTCCGTTCGGAGAGTACGAGACCCGCCATCTGCTCGGCGGCGCCGTCGGATTCGCCGGCACGATCGGCGCGTGGCGCCTCGCGCGTTTGCTGGCCGGCGAGCGTGCCGGCCTCATGGTCGTTGCTTTGATGGCGTTGACGCCGCTGATCTACGGCCACAGCTTCATCAATCCGAAAGACGTGCCGTTCGCGTGCGCGGTGATGTGGTCGATCTACTACAGCTGCCGCGCCATCGTCGAGGCGCCGCACCCGAAACGCGGCACCGCGATCGGCCTCGGCGTCGCGCTGGGACTTGCACTCGGCACGCGGGTGGTCGCGCTGATCGCGCTGTTGTACTGCGCACCGGCGTTCGTCGCGTACACGATCGGGCGTTACCGCGAATCGCGTAGCGTCGCCGTGGTGCTGCGCGAGCAACGCAGCTTCTTCGGCGGCCTTTTGCCGGCGGTGCCGATCATCCTCGCGTTCACGGCGCTGTTCTGGCCGTGGGTGGTGCGGGCGCCGGGCAACCTGCAGACGGCGCTGCATCTGTTCGCGCATTTCCCATGGCAGGGTCAGGTGCTGTTCGCCGGACGCCTGTATCCCGCCGATAAATTGCCGGCTGTCTATCTGCCGCAACTGATCGCGTTGCAATTGCCCGAAGCCGCGCTGTTCGGCCTACTTGCCGCTGCAGCGTTCATGGCCCGCGCGACGCGCGCACGCGGCTGGAACGCGCTGACCGACCCGCGCAGCCTGTGCTACTCGGTGCTGATCGCGGCGATCCTGGTGCCGCTGATCCATTTCTTCGTCACCCGACCGATCGTCTACAACGGCATCCGCCACTACCTCTTCATGGTGCCGCCGCTGATCGTGCTCGCCGGCATAGGGCTCGATCGGGCGTACGCGTTCCTGCGCGCACGTAACACGTCGCTGGCGCGCGCTTACGCCGCGTTGCTCGCCGGGGCGGCCGCTGTGCAGCTTGCGATCATGGTCGAGCTGCACCCATACGAATACATCTACTACAACTCGCTCGCGGGCGGCGTGGCCGGTGCGGCCGGACGTTACGACCTCGACTACTGGGGCTTGTCGCTGGCCGAGGCGACCCGCGACCTGGAACGGATCGTCGCGAAGGAGCAGGCGCGCGCCGCCGCCAACGGAATAACCGAGGCGCGACCGGTCGCCGTTTACGTTTGCGGCGACAAGGAATCGGCGACCTATTTCTTCGACCCCGCCACCAACATGCACTACACCGATGAGCCGTCGCACGCCGATTATGCGGTGGGCATTCGCGGCGCCGAGTGCACATGGGAAATCAACGGTACGCGACTGCTCGAGGTGAAGCGCGGCGGTGCATTCCTGAGCTACGCGACCGATCTACGCGGCCGTTCCGGCTAGGCGCTGCCGTTCAGCACCTGCATCAGCGCGCCGTATTCGACCGGCTTGATGAAGTGATGATCGAAGCCGGCTTCGTTCGTGCGGCGCCGATCTTCGGGGCTGCCCCAGCCGGTGAGTGCAACGATCAGCACGCCGCCGCCCCACGGCAGCTCGCGAATGCGCCGGCACGTGTCGAAACCATTGAGGTTCGGCATGCCGAGATCGAGCAGCACCACGTCCGGGTGGAACGCATCGAGCAATCCCAGTGCCTGCGCGCCGTCATGCGCGGTACGCGTTTCATGCCCGTGGAGTTGCAACAGCGCATCGAGCGTGGACACCGAGTCTCTGTTGTCGTCCACGACGAGGAAGCGCTTCGGCACGATGGTCGGTGACGGGCCGTTCCGGACTGCATCTTCGGCAACCGCTTCGTCGGTGAGAATCGGCAGCCGCACGACGAATTCGCTGCCGTAACCGGTGCCCGCGCTGCGCGCCTCTACGGAACCGTCGTGCAGTTCGACGAGGCGCTTCACCAGATACAGGCCGATACCGAGACCACCCTGCTGTTGATTTACGGAGCCGCCGGACTGCGTGAATATCTCGAACACCGACTCGAGCTCCTCGGGCGCAATACCGATGCCGCTGTCGGTCACGCGAACGACCAGCGCGCCGTCCTCGCGACCGGCGCGCAGCCCGATACGGCCGTTAGGCGACGTGTACTTGTACGCGTTGTTGAGCAGATTGCCGAACACCTGCACCAGCCGCGCCGGATCGGCGTGCAGATGAATCGGATGCGGATCGACAGAAACCGACAGTTCGTGGCCGAGCGTACGCGCGAGTTCGGCGCAACTCTCGATCGCCTGGTCGAGTATCGGACGCAACTCGACGCGGCCTTTGCGAAGCTCGAGTTTGTCGCGCGAGATGCGGCTGACGTCGACGAGATCGTCTACGAGCCGGGTCAACTGCCGCAGCTGACGCAGCAGAATGCCGCGCGCCCTGGCTGCGATGACGGCATCGTTTCCCGCCCGCTCGAGCAGTTCCAGCGAGTTCATCATCGGCGCGAGCGGACCTCGCAACTCGTGCGCCAGCGTAGCGATGAACGCGTCCTTGTGACGGTTCGAATCGCGCAAGGCCTGTTCGGCGGACGCACGTTCGATCACGTCCGCCGTTATGCGGGCAAGCAGATCGACGTAGCGGAGTTCGCGCTCGCTCGGCTGGTGCGGCGTCGCGAAGTGATTGCTGAGCCGCCCGAGCAGGTTGCCCTCGCGATCGACCAGCGCCGTCGACTGAAGGGCGCGAATGCCTTCGCGGCGCAGCAGCGCGATCTCGGATACTTCGGTCAACGCCGGCGGCAACCCATCGATGTCGTCGACGACCAGCCGCTCTAGCGCCGTGCTGGCCGGATGCGGCGGCGCAAATTCCCGTTGCTCGAAGTAGTCGCGCAACGCCGCGTCGTAGCCACGGTGAGCGGCGATACGCAGCCGCTGCGTGGTCGGGTCCCACAGCAGGATGCTGCCCATGCCAGTGCCGGTGAGTTCGGCGGATGCAGCTACGATCTCGCCGAGCAACGTCTGCAGATCGCCGGCCGGAACGAGTTTCGTGCTCAACGACTGCAATCGCGTAAGGGCCGCCTGATCCTGCTCGAGCTGCCGTGCAGTCACGTTTCGCTCGGCGAGCGTGTCGGTCAATCGGCGCTCGGACTTCCGCAGCGCGCGCTCGTGACGCGAGATGGTCGCGATGGTCCATCCGACGAGCGCACTGAGAGTGGTAATCATCAGCAGCGAGAAAATCGCAGTGCCGAAGCGCGAGTCGTAAAGCCCGAGCGTCTCGCCGGCCAACCGCAGGCGACCAAGCACCAGCGGCAACACGATGATCAGCGGCAGGGTGCGCCGCGCGACCATGCCGGTCGCGCCGTCGGCAAGCAGCCAGCGCATCGGAATATGCTCCGGCACCGCTGCGACGAGCGCGATCGAAACCGCGAGGATGAACGTCGCGGTCTGCAGCGCGATCACCGTCAACTGCGCGACGGAATACAGCGGATTCGAGCTGTACAGGTAGCCGATGACCGACAGCAGCGCAAGCGCGAACGCCGCCAGCCCCAACGTCGGTACGATGCGGCGCGCAGCGCTCGACGAGCGCGCCGCAAGCGCGAGCGCCACGCCCACCAATGTCCAGCAGACCGACCCCGGAGGACCCATCCGGCCCGGCGAAATCACACCGTTGCGTCCCCACGTTCGATCGAACATGAGCGCCGTATTGACGAACTCGAGGTCGATGCCGGTGAGCCATTGCAGCAGCGCAGTAGCGCCGATCAACGTGACCACGACGGCGAGCAGGGTCGCAGCGCGGGTGCGGCCGTTCATCAGCGCCAGGAGCCCCAGGCCCGCAAAGATGGCCGCCAATGACGCGTTCGGCTGGATCGCAATGCCGTCGCGGCCCCAGTCGGCCAGCAGCGGAATGTCGGCTGCCCATCCGGTCAGCGAAACGAGCCCGCCAACGAGCGCGTAAAGGCTCGCACCGGTCACCAGCAGTCGCGCGCGATTCTGCATTGCGATGGTCCGACCTGGTTTTTCCCCGCGAAAGTGTAACAGCCCATCTGCATCGACTCTCAATGCGTCGCCAATTGAACCATCGAGTCCGGCTACTTTTCTTTGTCGATTTGCGCGAGTAAATTTCGGGACAGGGGTTAGGGGTGTTCGCGTGCGGTCGCGAGCCGCGCTTTGGGGAGAAAACGTCATGAAGCTACGGTTTCAAAAGGGACTTCCGCTCGCAATTCTCATCACTGGCACCGCAGTAACTGCCCTGGCTGAGGAAACCACAACACCACCACCCGCCCGCACCAGCGGTGTCGAAGAGATCATCGTCACCGCGCAGAAGCGCGAGGAGAACATCAACGACGTCGGCATGTCGATTCAGGCAGCGTCCGGCGAGCAGCTGAAGCAACTGGGCATCAACGACACGTCGCAACTCGATCGCGTGGTGACCGGCTTCAACTCCAACGTCACCTACTACGGGACGGCGATATACACGATCCGCGGTGTCGGATTTCAGGACACCGCGCTCGCCTCCGGTCCGACGGTGAGCGTGTACATCGACCAGATGCCGTTGCAGTTCTCGGTGCTGACCCAGGGCGCAATCCTCGATCTGCAACGCGTCGAGGCACTGAAAGGTCCGCAAGGCACGCTGTTCGGCCAGAATGCCACCGGCGGCGCGATCAACTACATCGCCAACAAGCCGACAGAACAGTTCGACTCCGGCGTGGACGCGACGTATGGACGCTACGAGACGTTCGACGGCACCGCGTTCGCGAGCGGACCCATCAGCGACACGTTCCGCTACCGCATCGCCGCGCGCGTGATCGATTCGGGAACGTGGCAGGAAACGTACGTCAAAGCGCAGAACCTGCCTGCCGATCCGTACTGGACCGCCGCGGGGCAGACGTATTCGTTCGACAACAAATGGGGCGAGCAGAAGTTCTACAACGGCCGCCTGTCGCTGGAGTGGGATCCTTCCGAAACGCTGAGCGCCCTCTTCACGCTGAACGGATTCTGGGACAAAGGTCAGTCGCAGATGCCTCAGCTCGTCGGCATCACGCCGCTCAACCCGATCAATCCGGTGAATCCGCTGGTGGCGGACTATCCGTCCGCTCCGAGACGCGCCGACGCCGGCAGCTGGGGACCGTGCGTGAACATCTTCGGCGGCACACCGGCGAACGTCTCCGGACAGATCAATCTGTCGAACCGGCTGTATGACACGTGCCACGACGCCGACAAGGACAACAAGTTCTACTCGCCGTCGCTGCACGTCGACTACCAGCTCACCGACGGTCTGACGCTGACGTCGCTGACGAGCTACAACCATTTCGAGCGCGACCAGCAACTCGAGAGCGACGGCACCATCTATCAGGACTACGAGTCGAGCCAGGACGGCAAGATCGAGACATTCTTCCAGGAGTTGCGCATCGCCGGTGCCGTGCTCGGTAAAGGCAGCTGGGTGTTCGGCGTCAACTACGAGCACACGCGCACGTGGGACAGCTTCCTACAGACCTACGGCATCTCGACCGCGGTGCCGACGCAGGTGATCACCGCGACGCCGCTCGGGCCGACCAATCCGAACAATCTGCAGCGCACCGACACCTATGCCGCGTTCGGCAACATCGAATACCCGGTGTGGGACACGATCACGCTTCAAGGTGGCTTGCGCTACACGAACCAGCAGCGCGACTACCGCGGCTGCGGTTCCGATGGCGGCGACGGCACGTGGTCGCACATCTCGCAGGAGATTCAGATCGTGCTGCAGAGCGTGAACGGCTTTCCGGTCACCGGCGGGGTCGACGTGGGTCCGGGCAAATGCGCGAGCACCGGACCGGCACCGACGTATGCGCCGGTCGCGAGCGGCTTCGAGGACAAGCTGAACCAGGACAACGTCTCGTGGCGTACCGGCGTCAACTGGACACCCACCGACACGGTGTTGGTCTACGCGACCGTCAACCAGGGTTACAAGTCAGGCAGCTTCCCGACCGTTGCGAGCGCCGCGTTCGTGCAGCTGTTCCCGGCGAAACAGGAAAAACTGCTCGCCTACGAGGTCGGCGGCAAGTTCGGGTTGTTCGACGGCCGCCTGCAGTTCAACGCAGCGACGTTCTATTACGACTACACCGACAAACAGATTCTCGGTGCGATCAACGACTTCGTGTTCGGCTCGCTGCCGGCGCTGGTGAACGTGCCGGACTCGCACGTGATCGGTTGGGAAGCCTCTGTCGCCTGGGAGCCGATCGATGGCCTGGTGTTCTCGCCGTCCATCAGCTACGCAAAGAGCGAGATCGACGGACACTTCCGCAACTTCGATCCGTTCTTCAACCCGGTCTCCAACAACTCTACGAAGGCTTTCGCGGGCGAGCCGTTCCCGAACGCACCCAAATGGCAGTCGAACGTTGCTTTACAGTATCAATGGACCCTTCGCGGCGACATGCAGGCGTTCGTCGGCGGCAACTACAACTACCAGTCCAGCACGAAAGGGTTCTTCTACGATCGATGCAACGAACCGCCGGGATCGATCGATCCCGTCACCGGATTTCCGGTCACGTGCACGAAGACCTTCTTCGCCTCGAATCCGGTCGCTTACGGCGACACTGACCTGGAAATTCCTTCTCGCGGGCTGCTGGATCTTTGGGCGGGCGTGCAGACGGGCTCGTGGCGGATATACGCGTGGGGCCGCAACGTCACCGACGATTACTACTGGAACCAGGTACAACACGTGAACGACGTGCTGCTTCGCTATGCGGGCATGCCGGTTACGTACGGTCTGACCGTCAGCTACCGCTCCGGAGGCCACTGAACGGTCGATCGGTGACGAAGAGTCAGTCGAACCGCACGCACAGCTTACCGAAGAAGCGGCCGCTTTCCATTGTGCGGAGCGCCTCCGGAACTTGTTCGAAAGCGAACGTGCGGTCGATCACCGGCTTCAGCCGCCATTTCCCGATGTGCGCCAGCATGTCCGCGAATTGCGCGCGGCTGCCGACGGAAATGCCGATCAGGTGCAGGTTGTTACTGAATAGCATCGGCAGCGAGATCGTGCTGCCGAAGCCGCTCAGCACGCCGATCACGACGATGCGGCCGCCGACCCGCGCGGCCAGCATCGCCTGTTGCAGCGTGTTCTCGCCGCCCACTTCGACCACGACGTCGACGCCGCGCCCTTCTGTGACGCGGCGCGCCTCAGCAGACCAGTTGGGCTCTTTCGCGTAGTTGATGCCGTGATCCGCGCCGAGCGCCTTTGCGCGCGCAAGTTTTTCGTCGCTCGACGAAGTGACGATCACGCGCGCTCCGAGCGCTTTTGCGAACTGCAGCGCGAAGATCGATACGCCGCCTGTGCCCTGCACGAGAACCGTGTCGCCCGGGCCTACTGGCGCTTCCACTGCGACGGCGCGCCACGCCGTCAGTCCCGCGCACGGTAGCGTTGCGGCTTCTTCGAAGGTCATCGCCTGCGGGATGGGGATCACGCACTCGGCGCGCACCGCGATGCGCTGCTGCAGCACCCCGTCGAGCGAACCGCCGAGCGCGAGCGCGCGCGCCTCGGCAGTGACGGGGCCATCGATCCAGCTCTGGAAGAACGTCGGCGCTACGCGATCGCCTTTTGCGATGCCGCTCACGCCTTTGCCGACCGCCTGCACCACACCGGCCCCGTCAGAAAACGGCACCAGCGCGACCGGCGCTTTCGCGCCCGGAAAACCGCGTACAGTGGCGAGGTCGCGAAAATTCAGAGACGCGGCACGCATTGACACGACCACCTGCCCGTCACCCGCGGTTGGTTCCGGCAGGTCCACACACTGCAGCTTGTCGATGCCGTATTCGCCGCGAATCTGCCAGGCTTTCATGCGCTTCCCCTCGTTGAAATCGTTGGCAAGACGCGGCGCCCTTCAGGCGGGGAGATCGGTGACGCGGGGAGAACGTCAGCCGACGTGCCGCAACACTTCTGGAATCAGGCGTTCGGCCTCGGTCTGCGCCTGATCGGGTGTCAATGCTTCGGAATACTGACGCGCGGCAGTGAGTTCGCCAAACGCGACGTGCAGGGTGCACCGCGCCGGACCGCGAGGAGAGCCCTCGCGCAACTCCCAATGAAATCGAATATCGTGGACGTCGACGATCCCTTCCATACCCATTCTGTCCCTCCCCTGCTGCGCTTCGTTGGGACGCAGTCTGCCGAGACTTTACTACGAATCGGTGAATCGAGGCACCCATGCCAGGATCTTGAGAATTCTGACCTCTACTCGAAGACCGTGAACTCGATGCGGCTCACGTCCTCGGGCTCCGCAACCGCGTCCATCGCGGCGATCCGACCGTTCCTAACGGTAACGTCGATGACGATCCGCGGCTTGCCGTTCAGCGCTACCACGATGCCGACGGCACCGTCGACCAGTGCGACACGAGCTGCCTGCGCCCGGCCGACGAAGGCGCGGGCCACCACGTCGGCGCCGCGCCGCAGACCGCCGCCCATCCGCAGCGCCGCAGCATCTCCGTCGACCACCACATCGGGGTCGAGCACCGCCACCAGTCCGTCGAAGTCTCCCGCGCGCGCGGCCGCGAGAAACGCTTCGATCACCCTGCGGTTCTCCGAAAGCTCGGCATCGGGCAGTTTGTCCGTGCCTCGTACGCGGCGCCGCGCCCGGCTCGCGAGCTGACGGGTTGCCGCTTCCGATCGTCCGACGATCGGCGCGATCTCGTCGAACGAGAAATCGAACATGTCGTGCAGCACGAAGGCAATGCGCTCGGCCGGCGCGAGCTTCTGCAGCACCACCAGCAGCGCGAATCCGACGGAGTCCGCCATCAGCAGCTGCTGCTCGGGATCGGGATCGTTTGCGACGACCAGTGTGGCCTCTCGCGCATCCAACGGTTCCTCTCGCCGCGCCTTGCGCGACCGCAGCATGTCGAGGCAGATGCGCGCCACCGCGGTGGTGAGCCAGCCACCGGGATTGTCGACCTCGCTCACGTCCGCGCGGCTGAAACGCAGCCAGGTCTCCTGCACCGCATCGTCGGCTTCGGCCACCGAGCCGAGCATGCGATAAGCGACGGCCTGCAGATGCCGCCGGTTGGCGTCGAATGTCTCGGCCAGCAATTTCCTTTCCTCCATCGGTCACATTTTCGTTCAACGGTCCGTCAAAGCGATGACGGACGAAAATGCACCGATGTGACACCCCCACCAGGAGACAGCATGCACAACCGAATGAACAATCCCGCGCTCGTTCTGCCCGACGCGCTGAAAGCGCTGCACGCCCTCGACAAGGCGACCGAGAAAGCCGAGGTGCCATACGTCACGCAAAAACTGTTGCAGCTGCGCGCGAGCCAGATCAACGGCTGCAGCGTGTGCACCATTCTGCACGCGCGCGAGTTGAAGAAAGCGGGCGAGTCCGACGATCGCCTGTTTGCCGTCGCCGCCTGGCGCGAAACGCCGTATTTCACCGACGCCGAGCGCGCGGCGCTTGCACTCACCGAATCCGTCACGCGCCTCGCCGACCGCTCTGATGCCGTTCCAGACGACGTCTGGAACGAGGCGGCGAAACACTGGACCGAAACGCAGCTCGCGGCGCTGATCATCCAGATCGCGATGATCAACGCGTTCAATCGCATCAACGCCGCCGTGCGGCAGGACGCCGGCGCGATCCCGCGGACGTGAACGCGCCTATCGCTTCGAGAACCCTTGCGAGGGAATGCGAAACGCCCGGTTGAAGCGCGACGACGCGTTCTCCCACGCGATGATCATCGTCAGCTCCGCGATCGTGTCGTCGTCGTAGTGCGGCCGCCACACGCGATTGCCGATCACAAATCGACCTGTACGGCGTTCATCGCGCCATCGCGCACACCTTAGGATCATGCTTCGGCATCAGCCGGGCGGCTGCGCGGCCTGAGGCGATCTCACCGGAATCGAGCAGTGGCTTCAGTTCGGCGTAGTTCTCGATCAGGTTGTCGCCCGTTTCCGAAAGAATCTTCTTCAGACTGACGTCGCCCGGCTTGAAGGGCGCCAAGCCGAGAAACCGCGACAGCTTGTCGGCGGTCGCCGGCCAGTCGGCCTCACGCTCGAGGTCGTCTTCGTAACAGAGATCGAGATGATCGATCGGCGCGATGAGATCGATCTCCCTCGAACGCCAGCGATGTCGGATCTCGATCTCCCGTCTCAGCCCTGCATCGCTGACGCGAATTCTGCTCGTAGTGCCATCGTCTTCTCGCTTGTGCCAACGCTGCGTCGTCTCGGCGACGATGTTCGACAGAGACTGCCGAGCGACGTTCCTGCGATACACGTGGACGAATTTCCAACCCGTCAACGCAAGCAACCTCATCACCTGACGGGCCATGGGCAGGTGGTAGAACAGCAGTTTGAACCCGTACGCCTTTCCTGCGACGCGGCGTCGCTTGTAGCTGAGATACGGGATCGGAAACGCTCTGACGAGACTCAACAGCACGCGGTTGCCGATCCGGTCCGCGTCCTGATTGAACAACTCTCCGTCACAATGTACTTCGGGATGAGTGTTGATCAGCTCTACGAGCAGCGTGCTGCCGGAACGCGACTGTCCGTAAACGACGAACTTGGTGCTCATCGGTTCGGACGAGAAGGGTTGCTTCGGAACGCGAGCCTTCGTAGCGGCACCAGCACGTAGTCATGGAATGGCACTGCCACGCGATAGAGCGGGAACAGCCATCGCGGCAGCGGCAGGCGCTCCATGTGCAGCACTGACGGCGTCGTAGTGGTGCGCCAAAGGTAACGCCAACGATCTTCGAACCGTTCGCGTTGGCGGAACAGCAAAGGCGAAAATATGCTCGGCGAATCGGGCAAGAAACGCGACCTTGCCGCAGGCGTTTTCCATGAACGCAGCACCATACGCGCGAGGCTCACCACCCGGGGGGATGCGCGAACCGCAGCTGCCACTTCATGCGGCAATTCCGCCCCTGACAGTTCCGTGGCGAGAAGCAGTCCGAGGTGGAGAATGCGAACCGTACCGGTCGCTCTGGACATTTCATTTACGAGCGACCAGTCGATGCCGGGGCTGGCTCTCACGCATTCGGCCACGTCGCACACCATCTGCAGCCGCTGCCAGCGACCCTTCGCGCCAACCAGACAATGCACCAACAACGCGTCTTCTGGTGCGAAGACCCGCAACGCGACGCCGTTCAGATTCCACGTTGCGGCGCGCTGCCAGAATCCTTCATAGTCCGTCTCGAACGGGTATCGTTTGCCCGTCAACGACCAATGTGGCTCCAGCGAAAACGCACCTCGACGAAACTCGAACTCCTTGAACTCGGCGACCACGTGATCGAACTGGTCAGCGGTGAACTGGCCGGAGTTGGCATACCCCTCTTCTTCGAGTAGCGCGACCATCGCCGCCACATCGGCGCGTCTCACCAGAAAATCCAGATCGTTGAAGTTGCGCAGTGCAACGGCTCCATAGAACTGTCCCGCGGCAACGGCCCCTTTGTAATTGATCACCTGAATCGAGCGACGTTCGAACAACCCGAAGAGGCGAACCAGTTCGTCCGCAAAGAGCTCACTCTTCCAAGCCGTAATACGTGAGCGAACACGCATCGTCTCGAGCACTTTGGACGGAAGACTCGCGCCGCCAACGGACTGGAGACTACGCAGGACCAGCGGCGCGACATAGTGCCGTTCCAACTGCGCGAGAAAGGCCGGCCAGTTGATCCCCTTGCCGATCGACGACGCGAGTTGCAGCGCTTCAGTCGGGCCGAACTGTGTACGCGCAGCGAGACACATGCAGGAGAGTTCGGGGTCGCATGCGGCAATCAGCTGCGTCGACTCTCTCAACTGATGGCCCCCACGTTCGCCGCGGCACTACCCCGCAGACGCGTTATGGCGCGGCGCAATGCGCCGGCGCCGAATTCAAACAAACGTGAAGCATAACGGTACGGCAACTTCCACGAAGGCGCGTTGTATCTCCAACGTATGTATCGAGGCGATGGCGCCATGCAGAACTTGGCGAACCCCATCGCCGTCCGCCAGCTTCCCCGAGCCCATCCAAACGCCTTGCGCGGTGACATGGACGTATGCAGAAGCGACGCGTAAATGCCTTCGACTTGAACGCCGTCCGGACGCGCGCAACGCGCGAGTCTATCCAGCGCCTGTTGCGAGACGCCTGCGGAAAGTGCGTCTTTCAACCAACGCAACGCCACGAGTATCGGCAGCGTCAATCCGGCTCGGACTGCCGTTTCAACCACTATGTCCCACTCCATCCCGGGATTGCTTTGCACGAGGTAGTAGGCGTCACAGACCCAGCGCAGATTGGTTCGCGAACGGGAGTAGATCGAGTGACCTAACACGTGAACCAGACAGTCCTCGGCAGAGAGTACACGTGCGTAGCCCTCGCCCAACCCGATTCTCTGGGCTCGCCCGACGACTTCCTCAAGGGGCAGGTCAAAATGCGGGAGATAGAACGGCTTCGAATGCAACGCCAACACGAGACCGCTGCGATGACGAAAACTTTGATGACTCGTCGCGCCCGGCCCTGGCACCTCAGGAACGAACTGCTCCGCTTCGAGCACCTTGCTCGCCCGAGACATCGCTGCGTTGCTCACCCACAGGTCGATCGCATGATTGTGTCGCTGCGATGGTTGCGGATATACCGTTGCCGAAACCGCGGCGCCCTTCAGCAGTATGCTCGACACTCCGCTTTTCTCCAGGGCGTCCAGAACGCCGCCCAGGATCTCCAGATAGATGCGACTTCGCAGCGCCTCCCGTACCAAGGCGACGCGTGCATAGGTATGGAAACTGCTCCCTCCGTTGATCCCGTTCTGCGTCAATCGCGATTCCACGAATGGCAGCATTCCTTTGAGGCCCGTGCCATTGAGTTCGAAGAACTGCTTCGCATCGCCCACAACGCCAACGAACTCTCGCCATGCGGCAGTCGCGATCGGAGGCTCGCGCAAACACGCCTTCAACAGCAGACTTTCCCGATGCGTCGGCAACGTGTTCTGTAACGCGGCGTCGTAGCACCAGATCCCTCGCGATGCATACGAAGACCGACTTGCGTTCATGGTCGAGATTGCCGACGCCGCGCGATGCGCGCGCGCGCAATAGCAATCAGTTCGAGCTCACCTTCGGCATTCCGATTGTGGCTCATGTTCGAATCGTGAATTCGTCGGTCGACCAGGACGTCCGGCAGCGCCTCGACGACATGTCCAGCGTCGGTCGCCCGCAACACGAACTCATGGAGATCGCGATGTCTCAGCGAGACGTCGAGCAGGCCGATTTCGTCGAACAGCGAACGACGAGCCATGAACGACGATCCAAGGTTCGGCTCCGGCGCAGTGCCTCCCGCAACGTCGACTCCGATATCCGGAGACGCAAAGTTGCGCATGTGCCCGGAGCTGATCGCCAGCGTCGGTTGTGCTTCGAATCGTGCAACCTGCAGGGCAATTTTGTGCGGCCGCCACAGGTCGTCTGCGTCTAGAAACGCGACGAATTCGCCTGACACCCTGGCGATTCCCAGATTTCTCGCACTGGACGGTCCGGCGTTGTTCTGGTGCAGATACAACACAGATGCTCCGCTCGCTTCAGCAACGCTACGCGTTGCATCGGTCGAACCATCATCTACAACGATGACCTCGAGTATCGAACGCGTCTGCGCGAGCGCCGATGCTATTGCGGCCGCAAGATAGCGTTCACCGTTGAAGACAGGAATCACACAGCTAACGAGTGAAGGGTTTTGCATCTGGTTACTGTGCCGCAGGCGCGGCGCATAAGACGAGAAGTCTTTGTAAAGTGTTGGTAACCGTCGGCTCCGCCGCACCGGATTTGTGACAGACTCCGGTTCAATCTCCACAGGTCATGCCCGATGTCCTCTACGGCGTACGACCCGAGCCGTCAGATTCTGGCACCCGGACACGTGCCGTTTGCCGGTTTGGCGCACGATTTCGAGCGCGCAGTCTCCGCACATGGTGTGCGTAACCTCGATCTGCGAATCGCCGGACACAGCCTTCGCGCGCGCGTCGTAGGCGACCAATGGGCAGACATCATTGCGACCGCGATGGGCCACCTCCAGGTCGAGCCCGACGCAGCGTTTCTTCCAGAGATTACCGTCGACGTTTGGGATGTACAGGCAACAGGCGTGTCGGCGTCACAGCGACCCACACACGACGCGTCGGCACCACCGATCCTCATGAAGACGTCCGACGACGGCCTCTTCATCGGCGAAGAACGTCCTCACGGCGTCACGTGGTTGGATCGAAGTACGAGTCGAATCATTGGCTTCGCCGATGCCGCGTCTAGCCTGAATCTCGACGAACGCGCGCGGCCATTTCACAAGATGTTGTCCGCCTGGCTCGAGGATCGGGGTGTTCAGTTCATTCACTCCGGACTCGTTCGACACCGCGAGCGGGGGATCCTCTTCGTTGGGAATGGCGGTGCGGGAAAGTCCACCTCTTCGATTTCATGCCTTGAGGCAGGACTGAAGTATCTCGGCGATGACTTCATCGGTCTCGGCGTAAACCACGGCCGTTTTGTCGGTTACGGGTTGTACGCGTCCTGCCTGCTCAACGCGCATCACCTCGAGCGCTTTCCGAAGCTACGACGACTCGGACATGCACCGAATTACCCGCACGAGGACAAGTGCGTCCTTTACCTGACGGAGGCGTTCCCCGGCTGCCTGCAGACGAGCAGCAGCATCGACGCGATCGCTTTACCTCGAGTCGTAGATTCCGAGCTGACCACCTTTCGCCCTGCAACGCGCGCCGAAACCCTGCGGGCGATCGCACCCACATCCGTGATGCAACTGCCGAGACCGAATCGCGCCGCCTTCGAGCGCCTCGTCGAACTCGTGCAAGCCGTGCCGAGCTATTGGCTCGAATTGGGGCGGAGAGTCGACCTCATTCCGGATGCGGTGCGCACCTTGGCAGATCGTCTTGACGGTGAACCTGGTGACCCACGCAAGCCGGCCGCAATCCCAACCCATACATTTCGTGAGGCATAGCCATGCTGTCGTTGTCGAGCTTCGTAGTACCCAATGAGCAGCAGGTGGCCGCCAAGGTGATGGACGGCGAAGCGATCCTGATCAATCTGGCAACCGGCACGTATTACAGCATGCCCGCAACGGGGGGCTTCATCTGGTCGTTGATCGAGCGAAGGATGTCCCTTAATGACATAGTTAGAAACCTCGCGATCATGTATGACGCCGAACAGCAGGAACTCGAGGCAGATGTCGCGAGCCTGTGCCAAGCACTTTGCGATGAAGGTCTGCTGACGATTGCAACCGAGGGAAACACCAGCGATACGATCCTGCCGCACCCAGGTGGTCGTCTGGAATATTCGGCACCAACGCTCGAGAAATTCACGGACATGGCGGAGATGTTCGCGCTCGATCCACCGCTACCGGGGCTCGGAACCGGTTCTGCAAAACGCGGTTGAGATAGCGACTCTGCAATGCGACGCACGATCAGCTGCATCATCCCGGTCTTCAATGCCGCGAAGTATCTCGCTGAGGCGATCGACAGCGTACTGGCGCAGACGGTTGTTCCCGATGAGATCATTCTGGTCGACGATGGATCGACCGACGAATCGGCACAGATCGCCGCCACATATCGCAGACATCTACGCCTCGTCGCACAAGAGAACCGAGGACCCGCGGCTGCGCGCAATCGCGGGTTGCAGCTAGCAACCGGCGAACTGATCACGTTTCTCGACGCCGATGATTTATGGGCCAGGGACAAAACTGCGCGCCAATGCGACGCGTTTGCCGCTGCGCCGGAACTGTCGATCTGCATCGCCCACGCACAGAACTTCTGGGCACCGGAGCTGCAACACGAACGCGCGCATCTGGATCAGCGGTATGCCGACCCTCACCCCGGCTACGTGTGCCAATGTCTCATGGCCCGGCGCGACGTGTTCGATCGAGTCGGCCTGTTCGATGAGTCGCTGCGCGTCAGCGAAGACACCGACTGGTTTGCGCGCGCGGAGCGCGCCGGGGTTGTCAAGCAGGTGCTGCCTGAAGTGTTGGTGCGCCGTCGCCTGCACACCAGCAATACCAGCTATGCGATATACAACTCGGATCGCGCGCGCGCCGATCTCGTCGAAGTCGCGATGCGTAATCTGCGACACAAGCGCGACTCCAGCTCGCCCAAGTAGACAAACGACGTATTCGAGGACTCGTCGGAACGGACTGACGCGACCTCATGCCTCGCGTTCCCCCGCAGTCAACCGCCGGCGCGAACTTCCTGGCGTCGAGTCAACGCAACTCCGACAATCCCGCGACCAGCGCATCGAACACCGCGCGACAGCGCGCGCTCGTTTTCAATTCCTCCGGCATGACGATCCACACCGGCATGTCGATGGAAACGAGTTTCGGTAGCACCCTGGCGAGATTGCCATCGCGGCGTGCAACCGGCGACTGGCACATACCGATACCGAACCCCGCGCGGATCGCTGCGAGTTGCACCACGTCGCTGTCGACGCGCAGTGCGAACATTCCGCGCTGCAGGAGCGGAAAGCGTTCTGCAAGCGCGTAGAGCGCCGGCGACGGTCGATCGAAGCCGACGACATCGTGCGTCGCGAGGTCTTCCAACGTCTCCGGTACGCCGCGCACATCGAGATACGCGCGGTGCGCGAACAATCCGAGCTCGATCGACTGCAACCGTCGCGCGACCAGCGATTGCTGCACCGGTTCGACGTTGCGCACCGCAATGTCTGCATCGCGTCGCAGCAGGTCGTCGACCGAGTTGGTTGCCACGAGTTCGATCGCGAGGGCCGGATGGCGCCGTCGCAGATCCGCGAGGATCTTCGGCAGCCACTCCACACAGATCGCTTCGCTCGCGCTCACGCGAACCGTGCCGGCCACCTCGTCCGCAGCGGCGCTCGCAGTCCGTTGCAGCGCCGCCGCAATAGCTGCCAACGACTCCACATACGGCAGCATGTTCCGCGCTAGGTCGGTCGGGATCAGTCCCCGCTGCGAACGCACGAACAGATCGGCGCGAACCGCCGACTCCAGCGCTTCGACGTGGCGGGCTACCGTCGGTTGCGCGACGCCGAGCCGTCGCGCAGCGCCCGACAGCGATCCTTCCTGCAACACCGCAAGGAACGTTCGATACAACTGCCAGTCGGGTTCCTGATTCATACATTTGCGTTCAGCCGGCCCACGATCTTGAGCAATTTCCTCATGCGCTGTCACCTTCTAACGTGACTGCGTCGAAACAAATGAGCGTGCGTGATGACCAGACTCACAGTGGTATTCGGAAGCGGCACGATCGGGCGACGCGTGGCCGAGACGGTCTGCGCGCGCGGAGACGCGGTGCGGATCGCACAGCGAACTGCGCCCACCAACGCACCGCCCGGGGCCGAGTTCGTGCCGTGCGACATACTCGATCGCGCGGCCGTGCGGCGCGCCGTCGAAGATGCGACCGATGTCGTGCTCTCGGTTGCCTTCACGTACGACGCGCGCGTCTGGAAGCGCGCATGGCCAACGACCATGTCGAACGTAATCGACGCATGCGCCGCGGCCGGCGCGCGTCTGGTATTCGTCGACAACCTGTATCAGCTCGGACCCCAGAACATGCCGCGCACCGAAGACATGCCCCTCAGTTCGGTTGGCCAGAAGGCAGCGATACTATCCGCTGTCACACACATGTGGATGGGCGCGGCCGATCGTGTACGAGCGGCCTCTCTGCGCTGCACGGATTTCTATGGGCCGGGCGTCGTTGCCTCACATCTCGGCCCAGCTGCATTCGGCGCCGTCGCGCGGGGCAAAGCGGCGCTACTGCTCGCACCGCCGGACATTCCGCACGATTTTGCCTATGTGCCCGACATCGCACGTGCGGTAGTCACGCTGGTCGACGCACCGGACGACGCGTTCGGGCAGGCTTGGAACATGCCGTGCGCCGCCACGCGCACGCCACGCGAGATTCTGCAGATCGGCGCCGATGCGCTCGGCCTGCCGCTGAAAGTGCGCGCGATTCCGCTCGGTCTGCTGCCGGTACTGGGTCTGGCGTCGCGTTTCCTGAAGGAAGTCGACGACGTGCGTTACACCTGGGATCGACCGTACGAAGTGGACGGCGGCAAATTCACGCGGCGCTTTTCGTTCGACGTTACGCCGTACGAGGTCGGCGCCGTCGCGACCGCGCGCTCGTTCGTCGAGCCACCTTCGCCGCGCTGAAGTTCATGGCGCCAACACGATTCGCGTGCGGGCATCTTCGACCAGCCACGCGTTCGTCACATCGGCGAGCGCAACCCGCTCGGTCGCGATATCGAACCCGGCAGTCGGTGCCGCCTCCAACACGCCTTTGATCGCACTGAACAAGTTTGGAAACGGAATGCTGCCGATTCCGCTACCCATGAGTTGCAATGCCGACGAGCGCAGCACCGCACCCGGAAGATCGATGCTCGCTCCGCCGATCGAGCCGATCTGCACGTAACGGATCGGAACCGCTTCCGCACCGGCCTTCGCGGCGGCAACCAACAGCGCCTCGGCGCTCGGTCCCCACAGATAGTCGAGCACGATGTCCACGCCATCGCGAAACACGCGCATGAACGCCCGCTCGAGCGCGTCACGATCCTGCGTCAGCTCGACGATCTCGTCGGCGCCGAGACCTCGCAGGTCCTCTAATGCCTGCCGTTGACGTCCGGTTGCAATGACTTTGCCTGCGCCGAGGTGTTTCGCAATCTGCACTGCAAGACGACCCGACGCACCGGTAGCGCCATTGACGAGCACGATTTCAGCCGCGCTCAGTTTCGCGCGCTCGACCAGCGCCGCCCACGACGACATGCCGGGGATCGCCATGGCCGCTGCCGTGACGTCGTCTAGCCCATCGGGGATCGCGAAGCAGCGCCGATCGTCAACTCTGCACGCGTCGGCCATCCCTCCATACGGCGCGTCAGGCAGGATGAAGTAAACACGCTGCCCATCTGCCGTGATGCCGGTTCCGTCGATCCCCGGTACGAACGGAAGTCCACCATCGGAACTATAGTGCGTGCCCGATGCACGACTCTTCGTCACATGACTGATTGACGACGCGGTCACGCGTATGACGCGCTTGCCCGCGGCAGACACGGGATCTTCGAAGTCGCCATAGACTGGCGATTGACCCGCTTCGACTACGATTGCAGCTTTCATACTCGTAGAACGCTCCGGCGGCGTCTGACAACAATAGGTGTATTATGCACACATATTGCGTTTGGGAGAATCCATGAAGCGAGTTACTTCGCAGTTGCGCGAGGCACTTCTCGATCTCACCGGCGTGCTCAACAGACCGCAGCCCGACGCCGCACTGATCGCCCGCGCCGGCATCAATCTCGATCGCGCGCTGTTTCCGCTACTGCTGCGCGTCGAACGAAGAGGACCTCTGGCAATCGGCGAACTCGCAGAGCTGTGCGGACGCGACTCCACGACGGTCAGTCGACAGATCACGAAGCTCGAGGAGATGGGTCTCGTCGCCCGTCATGCCCACGAAGGCGATGCCCGGGTCACGCACGCGGTCATCACCGCGAAAGGACGCGCGATGACACGCTCGCTGGACGACGCCCGCCAGAAGATCGTCACGTCACTGCTCGCGGAGTGGGACAAGGACGAAGTGGCCGAGCTGGCGCGGCTGCTACGCAAGCTCGCGGACGACGCGCTCAGATTCGTGCGGGAAGAGAAATCTCGATCCTGATGCATGCATCGACCTCATGCGCGCGATGTCGTCTCCAGCAGCGTCAGCAGTCCGACCAGCAGTTGCTCGGGCGACGGCGGGCAACCCTGGATTGCGAGATCCACCGGCACCGCATCAGCGATGCCGCCTGCGACTGCGTAACTACCGGCGAAGACACCGCCGTTGATCGCGCACTCGCCGACCGCGACCACCCACTTCGGTTCCGGCGTGGCCACAAAGGTGCGTTGCAGCGCTTCCCTCATGTTCAACGACAACGGGCCGGTCACAAGCAATACATCGGCATGACGCGGCGACGCAACGAAGCGGATACCGAAACGCTCGAGATCGTAGATCGGATTGTTCAGCGCGTGGATTTCCAATTCGCATCCATTGCACGAGCCAGAGTCCACCTCGCGTATCGCCAGACTGCGACCCAGCCGGCGCCGCGCGGCGACGTCGACGCGCGCCGCCAGCTCCGCGAGTGCAGCGTCGTCGAGCCTAGGCGCGTTCTCCGTCACGGGACGGTTGATGAGGGTCTGAAACAGAAGTCTGCGCATGACGACCTACAGATCGTGGCCGGAATAGGAACAATTGAACGATTTGTTGCACAGCGGGAAATCCGCAACGATGTTGCCTTCCACCACCGCCTCGAGCAGGGGCCACTGGAACCAGGATGGATCGCGCAAATGACATCGCGCTACGCGCCCGCGATCGTCGATGCGCACCCAGGCGAAAATGTCGCCCCGAAAACCTTCCACCAGCGCGACGCCCTCGCTGACGGTTGCGTTGCGTCGCGAGGAAACGTCTGCGACGAGTTCCTGTCCCTGCGCCAGAGCCAGACGGTCGACGATCTGACGCACCAGCGTTAGGCTCTGTTCGACCTCGAGGATGCGTATCCACACGCGCTCGTTGACGTCGCCGAGCGCTCGCACCGGAACATCGAAGGCCAGGGCGTCGTACGGCGCGTAAGGAATCGATCGCCGCGCGTCGAACCCGCGGCCGGACGCCCTGCCGACGAATCCTCCCGCCGCGTACTGCGATGCGAGTTCGGCGGACAGCACGCCGGTGCCGACCGTTCGATCCTGCAGCGATGGTGTGTCGTCATAGAGTTCGACGAGTTGCGGAAAACGTCGCGCGACTTCCTCGACCACCTGTCGGATCGCCTCGATACCGTCGCCTCCTATATCGACGCTGACCCCGCCGGGCACCACTTTGTCCATCATCAGACGATGACCGAAAGCAACGTTACATGCGCGAAGCACGCGTTCCCGCAACACGCCACTGTGCGCATGCAGCAGCGTGAACGACGCGTCATTGCAGATCGCGCCGATGTCGCCCAGATGATTCGCGATGCGTTCGAGTTCCGCCATCAGCGCCCGCAACCACTGCGCGCGGGGTGGCGCGACAATGCCCAACGCCGACTCTACGGCCCGGGCGAACGCGCTCGACGTCGCCACCGTACTGTCGCCCGATACACGTCCGGCGATGCGCGCGGCGCGCGGCAGATCGCAATCGCACCAGAGCGACTCGATGCCCTTGTGTACGTAGCCGAGCCGCGCTTCGAGCCGCACCACTGTTTCGCCGTTGGCCGAGAAGCGAAAATGTCCGGGCTCGATGATGCCAGCGTGCACGGGACCAACGGCGATCTGATGCAGTCCGTGACCCTCGGCGGTGAGAAACGAATACGGCGGCAAGCTCGCCTGCCCGGTTGGCACCGCGGCCAGTGGATGTCGGTGGGGCCACGCGCCATGGTCGAGCCACGGGCGCGGATCCGGGGAGTGTTCCGATTCGAGGCCATACATGTCGCGAATGGCGCGCTCCAGGCGGATCGCGGGCGGATGCAGGCGCCCGATCGATGGATATCGACGATTCGCGCACGGCAGGCTCACGACGGCGGCCGACTGGTCGGCGGAATCCAGCAACGCCATATGCACTACCTCGGGCTCTGCCCACTGCGCGAGCAGCGACCAGTTGCGATTGTCGGCCAACGTTGCCGCCAACGACTCCCACTCGGATGCATCGACGACAGCACGATGCAACGGACCCAGCCAAAGCCGATTGCCGGCGTGTTCCACGGCGTCGATCAGTCGAGCGGCGTCAGGCACGTGCATTCATCCCAATAAACTCGCGATGGTTTGAAACCAGCGCACGAGGGCTGCGGGAAGGAAGATCCCGGCGACGAGCACGATCGCGAGATGGCCGTAGAGCGGCGCGTACGACACATCACTCGGCTCCACGCGCCCCAACGGTTCGCCGAAGGCGACCTCGTTGAGGAGGCGCAGCAGCGCGCCGAATCCGACCAGCAACCCGAGCACGAGTGGGACAGCCAACCACGCGCTTCGCGCCATCGTCGACGTGACGATCAGAAACTCGCTCATGAAAATGCCCATCGGCGGCATACCGGCGATCGCGAGTACGCCGACGACTAGGCCCCAGCCGAGCAGCGGATGCGACTGCGTCAGTCCGCGGATCTCCGCGATCTTCTGCGTGCCCTTGATCTGCGCGACGTGTCCGACGGCATAGAAGATCGCCGATTTGGTGAGGCTGTGCATGGCCATGTGCAACAGCCCTGCGAAGTTCGCCAACGGTCCGCCTACGCCGAAGGCGAATGTGATGATGCCCATGTGCTCGATCGACGAGTACGCGAACAGGCGCTTGATGTCGCGGCGGCGATACAGCATGAACGCGCCGAAGGTCAGCGACGCGAGTCCCATGCCGATCATCAGCGGACCCGGCGCCACCGCACCCGTGTTGCCGGCCATCAGCATCTTGAATCGGAGAACCGCATACAGCGCGACGTTGAGCAGAAGTCCGGACAGCACCGCCGATATCGGCGTCGGACCTTCGGCGTGTGCATCGGGCAGCCAGCCATGAACCGGCACGAGGCCGACTTTGGTGCCGTAACCCAGCAGCAGAAACACGAACGCGAGATTCAGAATCGCCGGCTCGAAGCTCGCGACGTGCACGATCAGGTTCGTCCACGCCATCGTCGGCAGACCTTCACCGAGTACCGGCAGCGCCGCCACATAGACCAGCGTCGTTCCGAACAGCGCAAGCGCAATGCCGACGCTGCCGAGAATGAAGTACTTCCACGCCGCTTCCAGCGCTTCGTGTGTGCGATACAGTCCCACCATCACGACCGTCGTCAGCGTGGCCAGCTCGACCGCCACCCACATCAGTCCGATGTTGTTGGCCACGAGCGCGAGGTTCATGCCGAACATCATCGACTGGAACATCGCGTGGTAGAAACGGATGTGATTCTGCGTCAACCGACCGCTGTCGATTTCGTGTCCGATATAACTCGCGCTGAACACGCTGGTCGTGAATCCGACGAACGCGTTGACGACGATGAACACGACGTTGAGGTCGTCGATGAACAACAATGTTCCGACCGGGGGTCTGATCGCAAGGAACGACGCCGCACCGAGCAGCGTGGCAAACGACGCCACCGCATTGATCCGCGCCGAGACGCGATAGTTCGCGATGCAGGCCAGCGTCGCGGCCGCAATCACCGGTATCCCGAGAACTCCGAGAAACGGCCATGCCGATGACGCGATCAGCGCAGTTCTCCGCGCACCCGGTGCAAGGCGGAGAGATCGACGCTGTCGAAGCGTTCGCGAATGCGGAACAGGAACAGTCCGATGACGATGAACGCGATCAGAACGGAGAACGCGATGCTGATTTCGACCACCAGCGGCATACCGCGTGCGCCGGACGCGGCGAGTATCAGTCCGTTTTCGAGCGACATGAATCCGACCACCTGACTGACGGCGTTGCGCCGCGTCACCATCATCAGCAGCCCCAACAGAATCACCGCCAGCGCGAATGCCAGATCCTGGCGGCCCAGCGGATCGACGCCTGCGGTCACCTTCAGCATCAGCACGATCGACAACGCAACGAGCCCGACGCCGGCCAGCATCGTCAGGCCGATGCCGACCGCCGTTTCGACTTCGCGATGGATGTCGAGTTGCCGGACGATGCGCCGCAACGCCGACGGAATCAGCATTGCTTTGAGCCCCAGCGCGATGAATGCAGTGACGTACAGATGCGGAGCGTTCTGCACGAAGGCTTGGCACGCCACGGAAAGCGACAGCACGGCCGCATGCAGCGCAAAGACATTCAGCAGCGCCGACATGCGGTCCTGATACAGCAGCATGAAGCTGACCAGCACCATGCCGCCAGCCAGCAGATGGGGCACATCGTAAGAAAGCAGGTCGATCACAGGCTGCGCGTCACGAACATCAGCAACGCCCCCAACAACGCAAGCATCAAAGAAATTCCGAGAAATTCCGGCACCCGGAAAACGCGCATCTTCGCGATGGTCGTCTCGAACAGCGCGAGCAGCGCGCCCGCTACCGCGACTTTCGCGAAGTAACTGAGAATCCCAGCCACGTATTGGCTCGGTTGCGACTCGGCCGGCGCGAGCCCCCAGGGCATGAAGACCGACGCGATCAGCGAGACATACAGCAACAGCTTCAGCGATCCGGCGAACTCGATGACCGCGAGGTGCCGCCCGGAATATTCCAGCACCATTGCTTCGTGCACCATCGTGAGTTCGAGGTGGGTCGCCGGATTGTCGACAGGCACGCGCGCGTTCTCGGCAATCGCCACGATGATCAACGCGACAAGCGCGAGTCCCAACGACACGCGCAGGCCGACGTTGCCCGACGTCATGAACGACGCGATCACCGACAACTGCGTCGAGCCGGCGATCAGGCCAAGCGTGAACGCCACCATGATCAGCGCCGGTTCCGCCAGCGATGCGATCATCACTTCGCGGCTCGAACCGATACCGCCGAAGCTGGTACCGACGTCGAGTCCCGCCAATGCGAGAACGAAGCGGGCGCTGCCGAGAAGCGCCACGATGGCGATGAGGTCGGCCGAAGTGCTGAACGTCAGCCCGGTGGCAAACGTCGGGACGAGCGACGCCGCGGTCCACGTCGCGGCGAAGATCAGATACGGCGAAACGCGGAACAACCAGGACGCGTTGTCGGCGAGCACCACCTCCTTGCGCAACAGTTTCCAGAGGTCGCGGTACGGTTGCAGCACGGACGCGCCACGGCGCTGCTGCAGGCGTGCCTTCACCTTGCGCACGAAACCGGTCAACAGCGGTGCGAGCACCAGCACGATGAGCATCTGGCCGAATTGCAGCGTCAGGTCGCGGATCATTGGGAGAACGCCAGCAGCGACAGCAAGCCGACTAGAGCGATGAACACGAGGCCGAGGAACTGTCGGATCGTGAGCAACTGCAGCGCATTCGCGCGATCGCTGACGAAACCGACGTACCGCGCGATCGGCAGATACAACGACTCCCAGATCAGATCGCGTGTCGCGACGTGGAAACGTGCGGGCGCGACATCACCGGGCTTCGGCATCGAGACGGTTTCGCGCGCCTGAAACAGCAACGTACCGAACACGCGACGGATGGGTTGCGCGAAACTGCCCGCGGAATATTGCAGTGCCGGGCTCGAATCAGGGAATCCGCAATCCCATGCGGGTGCTCGTCGAACGGCGCGCGAGGCAACTCTGTGTATGACGAACGCCGCCAGCGAAGCAGCGACGGCGGTGAATAGAAAGACGAAGAAGCCGTTGTACGAACTGCGCGACTGGTCGATCGGCACGATCGTCAACCATGACTCGCTCGCCTGCGATGGCAGATGACCACCGACGAGCGAATCGGTGAGCGGCGACAGGGCGTCGATGACGTAGCCCGGGAAGATGCCGGCGGCCAGACACACCGCGACGAGCGTGAGCATCGCGGCGAGCGCGGCCGGATTCGCATCCTGCGCCACCTGCGCCGCCGACGACCGCGGTCTACCGAGAAACGCCAGTCCGAAGGCGCGTACGAAGCACGCGGCAACCAGCGCAGCCGACAGCGCGAGCATCGCGCCCACCGCCGGAATGAGAAACTTCAAGCCCCAGGCGGCAAGCTGCGGGCTGACGAGAATGGCCTGAAACGTCAGCCACTCCGACACGAATCCATTCAGCGGCGGCAGCGCCGAAATCGCCATCGAGGCCACCAGAAACGCGAAGGCAGTGACCGGCATGCGGTGGATCAGTCCGCCGAGGTGTTCCATGTCCCGCTCGTGCGTCGTCGCGTGCACCGCACCGGCGCCGAAGAACAGCACGCTCTTGAAGAGCGAGTGATTGAACACGTGAAACAGAGCGGCCACGAGGGCGAGCGCCGCGGCGGAATGGATGCCTCCGGATTCGAATGCGAGCGCCAGACCGAGCCCGATGAACACGATGCCGACGTTTTCCACCGTGCTGAATGCAAGCAGCCGTTTCAGATCGTCCTGCAGAATGGCCTGAAGTACGCCCATTACCGCAGTGACGCCGCCGATCGTCAGTACCACCACGCTCCACCACGTCTGAGGTGGACCGAGAAGGTCGAACACGATGCGGATGAACCCGTAAACCGCGACCTTTGTCATCACGCCGCTCATCAATGCAGACACGTGGCTTGGCGCCGCAGGATGTGCGAGGGGCAACCACGCGTGCAACGGCAACAGGCCCGCTTTGGAGCCGCAGCCGATGAGCACGAGCAGGAACACGATGCCACTGCGCACCTGATCGTGATCGAGAGCGCGGATGTCCACGAACGCGTACCCGCCTGCCGGTGCAAGCAGTCCGAACGCGAGCAACAACGCGAGCGTTCCGAAGCTGGCCATCACCAGGTACAGATACCCCGCTACGCGATTGTCGGTTTCTTCATGATGTGCCATCACGAGCGCCCACGAAGTGAGCGACATGAATTCCCAACTCAACAGATAGGTGAACGCGTCGCCCGCGAGCACCAACAGATTCATTGCGGCGAGATACAGCGGAAAGAATGGCACTACTCTGGATACTGCGGGTTCGTGGCTTCCGATCCCGAGCCCGTAGAGGCTCGCCGCAGCGCCGCCGACATTCGTCACCAGCAGGAACACCGCGGCCAGCAGATCGAGATCGAAGTGAGCGCCCAGCCACGGCAATCCGATGGGAAGCAGCGCCGACTCCGGTATCGCAGCGGAGCCGCGCAGCAGATAGGCCAGCGCCATCGTTACCAACGCTGCACAGACGACGAGTGAAGTCGCGTACACGAGCGTAGAACCGTGGCGCCGCCGCGCACCGAACACCGCCGCGACGCCGGTCGCCAACAACACCGCTATGCCGCACAGATCGCTGGTGAGAAGAGTGGCGGTCATTGACTCGTGTCCGAATTCTTCAGCCGCACGCCTCGACCGCCGCCGCTGCTCGTCGCACCCGGGCCGATCAACTCGATACCTGCTGCGTCGAGCGCAGCGATCAGTTTCATCAACGAGTCGACGTTGCCTCGGATCACGCCTTCGCTCGCCTCCATGCGCTGAATCGTCGGCACGGATAATCCGGCCGCCTTGGCGAGCGTGCGCTGATCGACACCGAGCAACGCTCTTGCGGCCCTCAATTGGATGGCGGTCATCATAGATTGACCATCATATATGATGTTTTAGGCATCGATAACACCAGCCTGACCATCACGACGGCCGGATGGCGGCCAACGCGGCGACCGCAGGCGAGCCGGGCGTATGATCGGCCCCTCGGAGGGCAATCGATGAAGCAGCGAGTCGGCATCATCCTGGGAACGACTCTGCTCGTCCCGACTCTCGCGCTCGCACACCCCGAGCAACCGAAACACGCTTGCGTTCAGCCCATTCGCCCGCCGGATAAAACCGACGCCGGGCGATGGAATCACTTCATGGACCAGGTAGACGTCTACCGGGAATGCATGAGCGCGTTCATCACCGAAAACAACGCAGCAGCTGATCGTCATCGGGCTGCCGCGAACGCGGCTACCGTCGAGTGGAACGCATTCGTGCACGGCTCGCTGAACGTTCCGGAAGATTTCCCTTGGCCGCCGCCCGCCAGGGAATCGAACTAACGTTACCCGTCAGGACTTCTGCGGCGTAGACGGCAACAGCTGCGACATGAACCGCTCCTGCGCTGCAACCCGCTCCGGATCCGCTTCACCAAACGAATCGAGCAACTCATCGACGCGCTGCTGCGCCGCCTCCTTCATTTCCGGATGCGGGAACAGGTAGAACTGGTTGGTCTTGATGCCTTGCACGACCAGTTCCGCCACATCGGCGGGATCGATGCCGGTGTTCATCGCGAGATTCATCATTTCGCTGTGTGCCGCCGCGGCCGCCTGCGCCGCTTGTTCCTTCACGTCGAATTGCGCGGGGCGCGTGCGCTCGCTTTCGAGAATGCGCGTGCGCACCATGCCCGGACACAACACCGAAACGCCGATGCCGTGCGGTTCCATGTCTTTGCGCAACGCCTCGCTCATACCGACCACGGCGAACTTGCTGGTGTTGTACACGCCGAGACCGGGCGACGTGGTAACGCCGGCCATCGACGCCGTGTTGACCACGTGGCCGCCTTCGCCATGCTTCCGCATGCGCGAAAGGAACGTCTGCAGACCGTTGATTACGCCGCCCACGTTCACTCCCATCACCCAGTCCCAGTCGGCGTACGTCACCGCATCCAGCGCGCCGCCCCGATAAACGCCGGCGTTGTTGCACAGCACGTGTATGTTGCCGAGTTCCGCTTCCACTTTGCGCGCAACAGCTTCGTACTGCGCGCGATCGGTGACGTCGAGCTGCACCGCCAGCACGCGGGCGTTGCTGCCCGACAACGCGGATTTCGCTCGCGCGAGCGCCTCAGCGTCGACGTCGGCGATTGCCACGTTCATGCCTTCGTTCAGAAACGCCTGCGCCATCGCGAAGCCGATGCCGCTCGCGCCACCGGTGATGAACGCGTTCTTGCCTGTCAGGTTCTGCATGAGCTCGACTCCTTGCCGTTACTTGACCGAGATACCGCCGTCTACGGCAACGACCTGGCCGGTGATCATCCGTGCCTTATCAGAGGCATAGAACACCGCGAGGTTCCCGATGTCCTGCGGCGTTTGCTCGCCGCCCAACGGCGTTTCCGCCGCCACCATCGCTTCGAACACCTGACGTTCCGTCATGTTCGCGAATTCGGCACTGCGCGCTTTGATCCGCGCCGCCAGCATTTCCCAGGCGCGGGTCCACAGGAACCCGGGGCAGATGCAGTTCACGCGGATACGACGCGGTGCGAGTTCCATCGCGAGGGTGCGCGTGAGATGAACCACGCCGGCTTTCGCCGCGCCGTATGCCGGCAGTTGCGGAGTGGGCCCGAGCGCGGCGATCGACGCGATGTTCACGATGCTGCCGTTGCGTTCGAGGTGCGGCGCCACCGCCGCGGCGGACGAGAACGCCGTTCGCAGATTCGACACGAGCTGTGCGTCCCATGCGGCATCATTCATCGCAAGCAGCGATTCCGCCTGCGCCGCCTCTTCGAATCCGAGCACCGGGCCGCCGATGCCGGCGTTGTTCACCAGCACGTCGATGCGTCCGTGCAACGCCAGTACGTGTTGCGCGGCTTGCGACATCGAGCGTTGATCGGCGGCGTCCGCAACGACGCCCGACACCTTGCCGGAGATGCCGGACGCCGTCTCGTCCAGCGGCGCACCGTCCAGGTCGGTGATCACCACCTTTGCGCCCTCGTTGGCGAAACAGCGCGCAATCCCGGCGCCGATGCCGTTCGGGCGTCCTGCACCGGTTATCAGCACGACCTTGTCCACCAGACTCATACGGTTCTCCTCGATTTTGGAATTCGGGTTCTACGGTCAGGCTAACGTCGCCGGCGGCGCTCGACAACGCTGCGCGCAGACGCCAGCATCTCGATCCTGACGCAAGGAGGAATGAACGATGCGATTCGGCATGCTTTACGAACTGCAACTTCCGAAGCCCTGGCATCGCGACAGCGAGCAGCAGCTCGTCGACAACGCGATCGAACAGTGCGTCCTGGGCGACAAGCTCGGCATCGACTACGCCTGGTCGGTGGAGCACCACTTTCTGGAGGAATACTCGCACTGCTCCGCCAGCGAAGTGTTCCTGTCCGCCATCGCCGCGCGCACGCAGCGCATCAAGATCGGTTTCGGCATCCGCCAGGTGATTTCGAACTACAACCACCCTGCTCGCACCGCCGAAGCGGTGGGCATGCTCGATCTCATCTCGCACGGCCGCGTGCAGTTCGGTATCGGCGAAGGCGCTACGCGATTGGAGCTCGGCGGCTTCGGCATTCAGGCGAAGCGCAAACGCGCCATGAGCCTGGAAGCGGCGCGCGAAGTGGCCGACATGATGGTGATGGAGCCGTATCCCGGATACGACTGCGAGGACTGGTCGCTGCCGTGCCGAAACGTGCTGCCAAAACCGATTCAGAAGCCGCACCCGCCGATGTGGATGGCGTGCACCAACCGCGACACGATCAAAGTGGCGGCGCAGAACGGCCTCGGCGTGCTCGCGTTCAGTTTCCTCGACCCCGAGGAAGCAAAAACCTGGAGTTCGGTCTACTACGACACCATCAAGTCGGAGGAATGTGTTCCGCTCGGACACACGGTGAACGCTAATATCGCGATGGTGTCGGCGTTCTCGCTGCACGACGATCACGCGGAAGCGGCGCGACGCGGCGAAGACGGCTTCCGCTTCTTCGAATACGCGGTCGGCGCGCTCGTCACCGACGACGTGGTGCCGGGTCGCAGCCGATTATGGGAGCAGTTCGAAGCGCGCAAAGCCGCGCGAGCGCGCGGCCAACAGGTGGTCGATGCCGCTTACGGCGGCGCCGCCGTCAATCCCGAACGCAGCATGACGCGTTCGCCCGGTATCGGCACACCGGACGAATTCCGGGCGCACATGCACGGCTTCGCCGATGCAGGTGTCGATCAGGTGATCTTCCTGCAGCAGGGCGGAAAGAACCGCCACGAACACATCTGCGAGAGTCTCGAACGCTTTCACAGCGACGTGCTGGACGATTTCGCTGAGGGGCGAGAGCGGCGCGAGCAACGCAAAGCCGAAGAACTCGCGCCGTACGTGGAAGCGGCGCTCTCGCGGCGTAAACACCGCGCCCCTCTCAAAGACGGCGAAATTCCGATCGTGCCGGCGTCGCGGCCCAAACCGGCTGCTTCCTGAATGCGATCGCGCTCAATGCAAAAAGAGCGCGATCAGAATGATGATCGGAATCGGCACACCGAGTAAGAACAGCAGTATCGAGCGCATCGTGTCTTTCTCCGAAGAAGGATTGCAGACGTCTCACAGATCGCGTTGTCGGCCGCCGATGGTCGCCGCCAGGCTGGCGACGAACGCTCCGATCAGCAGCGAAATGAACAGCCACAGCGCGGCGTAACTCGAGGCTTTGCGAGCGCTGTCGGCGGCGGCCTTGGCCTCGTCCTTGGCTTCACGCACTTTCGCCTGCATGTGGGCGTAGGTGTCGCTGACCCGCTTCTCGGCGTCCTGCTGCGACATGCCGGTACGGTGCGCAACCAGTTGTCCGAGATAGCGAACGTCGTCGGCAGGTAGCGAATCCGCGCCTGCATTGGCAGCGAAGATGCGGACCGCTTCCGCTGCCGGTGGCGCGCCCGCGGAAGTGTTCGCGGCCGGTGGCGCGCTCTCCGTCGCGGTTGCGCCCGTCGACTGCGGGGCGCCCGCGTGGCCGACATCGGCGCGGAACATCGAATCGACGAAATAACCCACCTGGCTCGAGTCACCGCCGTTCTTCGTCGCGTCTGCCGCAACCACGGCCGCACCGCCGCCCGCGGCGACCGCGCCACTCGCCGCGGTTGCACCCGCCTGCACGCCGGCGCCAACGATCGAACCGATCGTCGAACTCAACAATGCCGCGGTAGCGAGCGACGCAACGGCCCACGCGAGAAAGCCGTGGGCGGTATCGCGAAAGTAGACTTCGTCCGTGTGCACGGAAACCCAGCGCGTCCTGAGCCGGCCTGCGAGATAACCGCCCATGCCGGACGCGGCGAGCTGCGTGAAGGTGACCCACAGAATCGTCGAGATGCCGAAAGTCGCCGCGCTCACGCCGGCCTGCGCCCACGGCGAAACCGACGACAAGCCCGAGCCCGACGCCGAGAATCAGCAGAATCAACGACAACGCTGCAGCGCCCGCCGCGCCCGCAAGCACTGCGCTCCACGACACCCCGCTGGCATTCGCCGAAATACGATCCTCGAGCGCGCTTTCCGATAGCGTGCTGTCGAACGTTGGTAAGAGATCACGATTCGATGACTTCGACACGGCGCTCATGCTCGTTCGTTCCCCGCAGATGTTGCATGCCAGCGTATGCGGGAGCGAACGAGGTGAAAGCCGGACGCACGAACGTGCGGGCGTCGGCTGTGTCCTACGTTTCGAAACAGTGAGCCCTGCTCGAGCCTCGAGAGACCCGTTGGTGCTTCGCGGCCGCGCAGACGAGCAGAGTGCTCAGAGCTCTCCTTGTGCAAACAACTCCACAGGGTCGCTCAAATCGACTGCACCGAGATACCCGAGCCCCATTGCCAGCCCGTCGTGCGCCGCGTAGCCGAGCAACGTCTGCGCCTGACGCGACAGCTTGCGTACGCGATCGAGCGACAACGACAGATAGTTGTTTTCCTCGGTGCGCAGCCAGCCGAGGCAGTAGCTCACGTGCATACCTCGGCGGCACTTGTCTCGGGTCACGTTCGAACCGCCGGCGTGAATCGTGCCGCCGAGATAGATCACCGCGGAACCCGGTTCCATTTCGGCGGCGACCACTTCATCGGGCTGCGGCTGTCGGTCCGCATCCCATTTGTGGCTGCCGGGCACCACGAGCGTCGCGCCCATCTCCTTCGTGAACTCGCTGAGCGCGATCACCGAAGAGATCTGGCGGTTCGGATGCTTCGGCCCGAGGTCGGGCCACACGATGTGGTCGCGATGCAGTATCTGCGCTCTCGCGCCGGGCTTGCGCTCGAGCACGTGCGCGACGTTGAGCTGATAACGCTCGCAACTCGCCTTCAGAATCGAGTCGCCGAGCCCGATGAAGATCGGATGGCAGAGAATTTCCTCGATGAAGATATCGGACTTCTGCGCCACGGCCAGCACGTGCCGCATCGCCGGACCATAGAACGCCGCGTAGCCTTTGTTGACGAAGCCCTGTTCCTTCTTGTCGGCCTCAGCGACGAACGGTTCGAGCTCAGCGTTGAAGCGCTGGAGCAGGTCGGCCGAAAGAAAGTTCTCGACGATGATGCCGCCCTGGTCGAGCAATGCCCCCGCGATATCCGAAATCGAGTCGGTAGCGGACAGAACCGGGATCTTCGGGGTCATGACGCTGAACTCTTAATGCTCTGATGCGAGCATTAACAACTGCCGTCATTCCGCTGTCAATCGCCGCGCTCGAGCTGTTTCTCGCGCAGCAGTTTCGCAAGCCCGATCGAGCCCAGCAGGTAGTGGAAGCCGGACCACATGAAGATCACCAGCGTAACGAGGATGCCTTGTCGCGTTCCGATCGCGGTGGCGCGGGCACACGCGCCAACCAGCTCGCTGCTGGCGCCGTCGGGCGCTACGCCGCCGGGACAACTCTGCAGAAAATCGGCCGCGTACACCGGCTCCGCACCAGCGGGAAAGAAGGTGGCCATCGTTGCAGCGACCGGACCCAGGCTGCCTGAATGGTTGAAATGGAAGTTCGTGAGCTGGTCGATCAGCCAGCCGACGAACGGCGGACCTCCGCCCAACGCGATCAGGTTCAGGAAGAAGAACAGCAGCGCAGTGGTCGTTGCGCGCCGCCGCAGCTCGGTCACGTTCTGGATCACGCCGAACGTCGGTCCGAGATATGTGTAGTGGAATATTCCCGGAATGAACATCAACCCCGCCGCATAACGCCAGTCGTCCTGCAGATACGCGACCATGTACGTCGGCGCGGCAATGGACAGGCCGATCGCTGGGACCAGCGCGTATGCGGACAACGTACGGCGGCTCAGCCAGTCCGTCAGGTAGCCGCCGATCAACGTGCCGGCGCCGGTTGATACTCCGCCGACGAGACCACCCACGAGACCCACGGTTGCGAGATCGAGTCCGAACTGGCGCATGAAATACGGCGCGCTGAATGCGCCGATGCCGTAATCGGCGAACGACGTGAGGGTGATGCCCATTACGAAGTGAAACACCGGCCACTTGCCGAACAACGTCTTCGCCACCGCGACGAGTTCCCGAAACTCATGGCCGAACGAAAACGCCGGTGCGGGCGGCGGCGACGGCAACGCGGGATTGATCTGGTGGTCCGCATAATCTCGTGGCGGATCTTTGATGTACGCCTTGATCGCGAGCGCGACGAACACGCCCGGGAGCCCGACGATCACGAACGCCCAGCGCCAGCCGAAGGTCTGAGCGATCCAGCCGCCCGCGATCGCGCCGATCATTGCGCCGAGCGGAATTCCGAACGCATAGACCGCGAGTGCCGACGCACGGCGTCCCGCTTCGAAGTAGTCGGAGATCAACGAATGCGCAGCGGGAGACAGGCCGGCTTCGCCCACGCCGACACCCGCGCGATACAGCAGCAGCTGCGTGAAGTTCTGCGCAACTCCGCAGAGGCTCGTGAACGCCGACCAGATCACGATCGCGATGGCGATGATGTTGACGCGGCTCCAACGTTCGGCCAGCCGCGCGATCGGCAGGCCGAGCGTCGTGTAGAGAAGGGCGAAAGCCAGGCCGCCGAGAATACCGAGCTCTGCATCCGACAGTTTGAGATCGACTTTGATCGCCTGTCCGATGGTGGAGATGATCGTGCGGTCGATGAAGTTCAGGGTGTAGGCCACCAGCAGGAGACCCAGCACTGTGCGCTTGTACGCTTCTCCGTATAGCGGCGCGAGAAGCGCCGCGGCGCCCCTCTGTGGATTCGTCATGAATTGCTCCCCAACATTTGCTAGCGTGCATCCACGCCGTTATTTTTCTAATGCACGCACAAGTGCGTTAGGAAACACGGCCGCGGAGTTTAGTCAACTGGAGTGTGGACGATGAGCGCAAGGCGCATCATGACTCGAAGCGGCGGACGCACCGAAGCGAATCGCCTCGCCGTCGCACAAGCCGCATTGCAGTTGATCAGCGAGGGTCGGCTGCTGTTCGACGTGCAGGAGGTCGCCGATCTCTCCGGCGTGCACCGCACCACCATCCGGCGCCGCTGGCCCGATCGCGATGCGCTGCTCGCCGAAGCGATGGCGGAACATACGTCGCGGCTCACAGTCGACCTGACGGGCGACTGGCGTCGCGTACTGCGCCGCATCGCATTCGCGTTGCGCGACTTCATGAACGATCCGATCGAGAGCGCATTGAACCGGTTGCTCGCGATGACCGACAGCGAAGACTTCGTCGCGCTGGTCGTACGCCAGTGGGGCGAACTGTTCGACGACCTCGCGGTGCCGTTCATCGACGCTCAGAAGCGCGGCGCCATCCGCAAAGACGCCGACGTACGCATGGTCATGCTCACGTTCGCTTCGACCATGCTCACGCTCAACGTCTACAACCGGCGCGCACCGAGCGATGCCACCGTGGAGCGCCTGGTGAAGCAGGCACTGCGCGGGATGAAGGCGTCAGCCTGAGGATCAGTAAACCTTGATGACCTTCGCGACCGCGAGCCGTAACACCATCATGTCGAGCTGCGTACGCCACTGTTCGATGTCTTTCTCGGCCTGTTCGCGCGTGCGATAGCGCAGTGTAACGTCGCGCAGCCAGCGGTAGTCCGCGTCTTCTTCCGCCGTGCAATTGCCTTTGAACAGATAGCCGGCCGCCACCTCACTGTTCCCGCCTTCGCCGCCGCCGATGCAGATCGACGCTTTCGAATTCGTTTCGATGAAATCCACTTTGCGCGTGTTGCGGTCGCTGATCATCACGATGTCGTCGCCATCTACGGCGTACCAGAGCGGCACCGTGTGCGGATAGCCGTCGCGGTCGATCACGCTGAGGCGCGCGACGTGCGGTGCTTCGAGAAACGTGCGGACTTCGGGCTTCAGCATCGATGTTCCTTTGAGTCGTTGGGCGAAACGGTAGCGAGGAGGGCGTCATCCGGCGTTGGGTGGCCACGCACGGGTCCTTCCGGACGTTCTGCACCTTGGCGCACTCCAGCTTGAAATCGTACGGCACCTCGCCGGCGCAATCCGGCCATCGATCCGTCGTCATCCAGAACTCGACGAGCCCGAGACGTGCGCACAAGCGTGCGAAGCGCGCATCGTTGCGCAGTTCAGGCATTCCGTGTTGAAACAACAACGATGTGCGATAACCGTCGGGACCCATG
This sequence comes from uncultured Gammaproteobacteria bacterium, assembly GCA_963780795.1. Taxonomy (GTDB): domain Bacteria; phylum Pseudomonadota; class Gammaproteobacteria; order Pseudomonadales; family Azotimanducaceae; genus DATJGR01. The sequence goes on from CAWADH010000005.1 coordinate 67,251, forward strand.
ATGTCGTCGCTCCGGCCCGCCGGACCGAGGCGCGACGTTTCGGCAATCCGGTACGCGTCTTCGACCAGGCCCAGATGCGCCGAATACCCGAGCCGCGATATGTCGACGCCGCCCGTCTTCTCCACCTGCGCGTGCAATGCGCTGCGCCACTCGTCGATCCGCTCGCCGGTGGGGTTCGCTTGGCGCGGATGAACGGCAGCCCATCCTGAAGCTCCCGCAGTTGCCGTTGCGCCGCGAGCGCCAGCAGTTCGTCGACAGCGTTCCAGTCCTGCTGCAACGCGTGTGCCCGCAACAGGCTCGACACCGGAAAACTCATCTCGGGGACACGCTCGACGCGGTCTTCGTAGACCTCGATCGCTTCCGGCATGCGCCCCGCCGCCATTCGCGCCAATGCCACGAGATTCGCCGACATCGGATCGAGCGTGTCGAGACGATACGCCCGTTCCGACTCCTCCAGACTTTCGCGCACCAGCCCCATCGTGCGCAGATACCAGCCGTGACGGGCCAGCAGTTCCGCTGCCGTTGCATCCCCAACGCGCTCGATGAGTCGCGTGCTGGCCACCAGGTCGCACGACAGCACCGCGCGGATCGCCGGCTTGGGTGTTGCGGTGACTGAAGCCGTGTAGGTAGGCATGAATGACGAACTGCGACGCGCGTGCCGATACCGGACGTTAAAGGGCGCAACCGCTCGGGCACAAGCTCGAACTCTCGTTCGACATTGAATTTCTGTGACCAACGTTCCGCGGCGTCCAGGCTTTCGAACACCGACAACAGATCGCACCTCGCCGATTCTGGACGCATCGACTGGCGCGCAGCGGTAGATGAGCCGTGGGCATCCGCATGATGAAGTACCTGTTCCTCGTGGTCGGCGCTGCGCTGCTGGCCGCCGCGGTCCTGTCTGCGACGAACACCCGGACCTTCGTCGCAGAGGCAGCAAACGCATCCGGTTCAGTGACCGACCTGGTGCGCCGACACTCCGACGATTCGGACACGTACGCACCGGTGGTGAGCTTCGTTACGCAGACCGGTGAGACCGTGCAGTTCACCTCGCGCACCAGCAGCAACCCGCCCGCCTATCGCCGCGGCGAACAGGTTCGGGTCCTGTACCGCCCGCTCGCACCGCATGACGCGCGGATCGATGGTTTCCTGTCGCTGTGGGGGAGCTCGGTCATCTTCGGCGCGCTCGGCGGTGTCTTCTTCGCGATCGGCGCGGGTGCAGTGCTGTTTGTGATGTTTCAGGCTCGCCAAGCCGCCGATCTGACGTGCAACGGCAAGCGGCTGCTGACGACGGTACAGCGCGTCGAACTGAACGAGAACCTGCGGGTGAACGGCAGGAATCCGTATCGGGTGCTCACCCAGTGGCAGAACCCGGCAACGGGAAAGACGCGCATTTTCCACAGCAACAACGTGTGGTTCGATCCGTCGGCGTATCTGAACGGACGCGACATTTCGGTTTTCGTCGGACGCGACGACCCGAACCGTTACTACGTGGATCTGTCGTTCCTGCCCGAATCGGCAAAATAGGCCGTCCTCCAATCGTCGCTGCGGGCCGGGGTTGATACCCTAGCGCGATGCGTACCTTTGCATACTCGTTGGGGCCTGTTCGCGCCGCACTCGTCGCGTGCGCACTGCTGAGCACCTTCGTGGCGGCGGCGGAACCGCGGTGGGCCGAACTCAATCGCGAGGCGCGCCAGGCCGTCAGTGCCGGCGACTATCCGAAGCTGCGCACCACGCTCGCTGAACTCGCGCCGCTGATGCCCGGCAACGTGCGCATCGCATACAACACGACCGCCGCGGCCGCGCACCTGGGCGACATCACGGCCGCGTTCGCAGGGCTCGACGCGCTGTGCGACATGGGTCTCGCCGTCGACCTGGCGTCCGATGCCGACTTCGATTCGTTGCACGGTACGCCGCGATACGACGCCGCGCTGCAATGCATGAAGCGCAACGAACAGCCTGTAACGCACGCTCACTTGTGGCGCGCGCTCGACGAGCAGGATCTACTGCCCGAAGACATCGCGTACGACCCGACGTCGCAACGGCTGTTCGTCAGCAGCATTCGCAAGCGCAAGATCATCGATTCGAACGGGCAGCTGTTCGCGAATACCGATCTGCCGGCGCTTGCGCTCGCTGTCGACGACAAACGCCGCTCGCTATGGGCGACGATCGGCTGGCTACCGCAGTGCGAGAGTTGTCCTGCGATCGACGAACACCAGCCTGCCTGGGCGCGTTCCGTCACGACGCTGCTGGCATTCGACATCGACTCGCAACGCATGACGCGCCGGATCGATTCACCAATGGGCGGGTTGCTCGGCGACATGGCGATCGGCAGCGCCGGCGATCTCTACGTCTCGGACAGCCGCTCCGGTGCCGTATTCCATCTCGCGCCCGATGCATCGCAACTCGAGCGGATCGATCCGCCGGGCGAGTTCGCGTCTCCACAACAGCCCGCACTCTCGGCCGACGAGACCACGCTGTACGTGGCCGACTACACGCGCGGAATCGCCGCCATCACACTCGCGACCCGCGCCCTCGCGTGGTTGCAGCCGAGAGCCGACATCGCGCTCAGCGGTATCGACGGGCTGAAAGTGCACGGCGGCTCTTTCATTGCGGTGCAGAATGGTACGCGGCCGCCGCGCATCGTTCGAATGTCGCTCGACCTGAAGCAGTACGAGGTGCTCGAAGCGAACTGGCCGGGGCTCGGCGAACCTACACACGGAACGATCGTCGGGAATCGCTATCTGTTCGTTGCGAACACCGGTTGGCCGGAATACGACGACGACGGCAACAAGCGCGCCGGCAGCGCGCCTGTGCTCTCGTCCATCTACGAGATCGAACTCGAACCGCAGTAGGAATCCGCACATGTCGAATTACGTCAAAGACAAAGTGATCGTCGTCACCGGCGCCGCCAGCGGTTTCGGCCGGCTCGTCAGCGAAAAGGCCGCGAGGCTGGGCGCCAAGGTGGTGTGCGCGGACATCAATGCCGCACAGCTCGACGCGGTGACCTCGGCGATCGCAGGTGCCGGCGGAGCGGTCGAAGGCGCCGTCACCGATGTCACGCAGCTCGACCAGATGAACGCGCTGGCGCAGCGCGCAGTGCAGCGCTTCGGCCGCATCGACGTGCTGGTGAACAATGCCGGCGTGATGCCACTCGCGTTCTATGCCGATCACGCGCAGGCGAGCGCTGCGTGGAATCGCTGCATCGACATCAACATCAAAGGCGTGCTCAACGGCATCGTCGCCGTGTACGACGTGATGATCGCGCAAGGGCGCGGACACATCGTCAATCTGTCGTCCATTTACGGCAATTTTCCGGTGGTCGGCGCCGGCGTGTACGGCGCGACTAAAGCCGCGGTGAACTTTCTTTCGGAATCGCTGCGCATGGAATCGCAGGGCAAGATCAAGGTGACGATCGTCAAGCCCACCGGCGTTCCGGGCACCGGCCTCGCAACCGGCATCGTCAACCAGGCCGCGATCGTCGGCATCCTCGGGCATAACGCGCCGCGCTATCTGCAGACGATGCAGGCTCACGCGGCCGGCGAATTGCCGCCGGAGTTTTCCGATTCGGATCACATCGAGTACTACGCGCTGGAACCGCAGTTCCTGGCCGATCAGATCGTGTATGCGATCAATCAGCCGTGGGGCGTATCGATCGGCGACATCACCGTCCGCGCTTCGGGCGATGGATACATCCTCTAGCAGGCCGGCGATGCAGGAAGCGACCGTCTATTCGGAGCGGCTCGGCGCGATCAGCGATGAACAGTTCCACGCAGTCGCGGATCGGCTGCAGATCGGTCGGTTCGTGAAAGCGGCACCGATTACCAGCGGGCTGTTCGGACAGAACGTGTTCGTCACCACTACGGACGGCGAGTTCGTGCTGCGCGGGGCACCGCATTGGGTCAAGGCGATGCACGAGACGCAGTATCACCAGGAAGACCGGTGGCAGTTCTCCAAAGAGAAATACTTCGCCGAGCAATTGCACGTGCACACGAACGCACCGGTGCCGTGGCCGATGCTGCACGACCAGACGAGCGACATTCTCGGCTGGCCGTATCTGGTGATGCCGCGCATGCCGGGCATCTGCTTCGACGAACGCAGCATACGCAAGGCGCTCGCGCCCGAGGCGCGACGCAAAGTGGCGGTCGCGCTTGCGGAAACGCTGGCAGAGGCACAGCGCCTCACGTCGGTATTTCCCGGCGATTTCGGCATCGAGTCGATTGAACTCGAAGCGTATCCGGTCGGTGCGACACAACACGTGGTCGACGAGACGCTCGCGTTCGCCGATTCGCAACCCGGCAGCCTGACCGACGACGATCGCGCGTGGATCGAGACGGCGGTGAAAGGCGCGCTGCTGATTCCGGACCGGCTGAACACGTTCGTGCACTGCGACTACAAGCTGAACAATCTGACGGTCGAAGAAAGGGGCGGAAACTGGCGCGTGAGCGGTTTGTTCGACCTGCACGAAGCCCAGTTCGGCGACGGCGCGCGCGACCTTGTCCGGCAAACCTGCAGCTATCTGGACACCGATCCCGACCTTGCATCCCTCTTCGTCGACGCCTATCTCGCGAACGTCACCGCCGATGCACGCATCGAAGATCTGGTGCCGCTTTACGCGATACACGACCGGATGAAATTCTGGCAGTTCTTTTCGCGGCCCGAGACGCGAGCGGAGTGGACGGTCGGCAAGACGTTCCGCGGATGGGCCGAACGATATGTGGAAGGCCTGCTCGGCGTGGTGGGGGCTCGACTCAGTTGAGGGGTTGTCCTGCTTTCATTGCTTCCCACAGACGCAAGCGCTGACGCTCGTATTCCGTCGCTTCCCTCGGATAGCTGAACAAGCGCTGCCGCACCTCTGCAGACGGATACATGGCCGGTTCCGCACGAATGTCGGCGTCGACGAACTGTGTGGCCGCCGCAACGCCGCTCGGGTAGAACATCGTGTTCGTGTACCCGGCGGCGACCTTCGGCTGCAGTAGGAAGTCGATCAGCCGATGTGCGTTGTCGACGTTGGCCGCATCGGCCGGAATGGCCATCAGTTCGAACCACACCAACGCACCTTCCTTCGGAATGACGTACTTCAGTGTCAGCGCCTTGTTCACACGCTGCGCCTGAAATACGGAACCCGACCACGTCAGCGCAAGGCAGACTTCGCCACTGGCAAGGTCGTCGGGAATCTGCGACGAGTAGAAGTAGCGAACGAACGGCTGGATGCCCGCAATGGCCGCCACGGCATCGTGAAGATCGGTGTCCGCGTGCGAACTGGGATCGCGTCCAAGATAGGCCAACGCGCTCGGCACGACGTCGGCGGGCGAGTCGAGAAACGCCACGCCGCAATCCTGGAACCGCCTGACCACCTCCGGGTCGAACACCATCGCCCACGAATCGACCGGTGCGTCCGGCAGGCGTTCGCGGATGCGGTCGACGTTGAAGCCGAAACCCGTCGTCCCCCAGTTGTACGGAACGCCGTAACGATTGCCGGGATCGATCGCCGACAGTCTTGCCAACAGATCGGGGTCGAGCTCGCGATAGTTCTGCAGCTTGCTGTGATCGATCTCGTGGAACAAACCCGCGTCCAGCTGGCGGGCGAAGTACGTTGAAGACGGCACCACGAGGTCGTACTTCGAGTGGCCAACGAGCAACTTCCCCTCGAGGATCTCGTCGGAGTCGTAAACGTCGTGAACCACTTCGATGCCCGTCTCCTTCGTGAAACGCGGCAACGCCGTCGGATCGATGTCGTTGTACCAGTTGTATAAGTTGACGACCGGCGAGGTGCCGGTCGTCTTGTCGGCCTCGCCGGCCGAACACCCTGCGAGCCCCCACAGCAGCGCCACCGCTGCAAGCGGGTACCGCATCAGTGCTGCGACCACGCCCAGCCCGTTATGCGCCAGCCGGCCGCGACCTTCTGCTGCGTAAACGTCCAGACCGCGTCTTCCGAAACCGGTTTGCCTTTTTCTTTATAGGTGTACTTCACCGGAACGACGACGTACGCGCGGTCGCCGCTCACGTCGACGCGCCAGGGTTTGTCCGCTGTCACGATCGTATCGGTGACGCCGTTCTTATCGTCGAACGCGACGACATCCCTCCACCAGTTTTCGCACGCCGAAGGTCCCTGCCACACATACGGAGGGAAGCTGTCGATAATCACGGCTTGCGTTACGCATTCTGCGTTCGCGCCGCTGGCATCGTTCTTGTTGTTGCTGTCGATGTAGCGACTCACCGTCGCCAGTGCCGCGGCCTCGTCAGCGGTGGCAGCCGATATCGCCGTCCACGGAGCCGCCACGAGCGCGGCCGTCAGGACCAGTAACGTCATACGCACGAGTGTGTCTCCTCCTCGAGTGTGCCCGGCACAGCGTATGCCCATGTCGAGCCGGTTCATAGCGCGCGTTGGATCAACGAAAACGCTGCTCCAGCGACCATATCGAGCGGCGATCGAAGCATCGACCTCCACCTCCCAACAGCAACATTAAGCGGCCGTGGCGCTGCCGGCCTCTCGGGACTACATCGTGATGTCCGAGGTCAACCGGGCCTTCGAGGCTGGATCACGACCACATGGTTCTCGCCGCCGTCACTCACCGAGGCGAACTGCTGCTGAATTCTCCGGGCCGCACGCAAACAGGAATGCAGACGCGAGCAGCGCCCCCGAGGCGCACATCGGCGCGAGGCGAACGGACCGCCGAGCTTCAAACCGTCGTCGAGCCTCGGCGCACTTGGATCGCCAGGAGTCGCTGCCTGCAAACCGAACTTCCTCGTGTCGATCCATTCGTTCCTGACCAGCGAATCACCGCGGCGCGCAGCATCGTCGATCGGCGCTTTCTGCGAGAAGTTCGTGCGAGGTACGGCGCGCCGCACCCGGCGCGATCGGGCGCAGCGCGACCAACATCCGCAACGGATCTGCATCGCCGCAAATTCCGCGTGATGATAACCGGCGCAAATCCGCGCCTGGACGAAAAGCTGCGGAGAGCGGGCGCGATCGATCTGCTCGGACCTCAAAACTACTCCGGCTTCCTGCTGGAAGCCTCGGAGGGTCGCCGCATCTCACTCCGAGAGATGAATGTCTTCGCGCTTGGGTGGCAACGCCCCTGGCAGTTGCGGACGACGCATCAGCCACACCAGCAGCACCGCCGGAATGGACGTGTAGAACAGAAACAGAAAGTCGTTCGCGTAGGCGATCTGCAATGCCGCGCGCGAAATCACGCCGTCGATCGACGCCAGGCCGAACGGTAGCTGCGGATTCCACATCATCGCCGGCGCGTTCACGCCGAGCGCACGATTGAACGGATCGACGTTCGCCGCCACCTGAGCGTGCACGATCTGCGTGCTCGTGGTGAGCACCGCGGTGGTCAGCGACACGCTGAACGCGGCACCGATGTTGCGCAGCAGGTTCATGATCGCCGACGCGTCGGTGCGGATCTCAGCCGGAATGGTAGAGAACGCGATCAGGTTCATCGGCACGAAGATGAAGCCCATGCCGAAGCCCTGAATGAAACCGACCCAGCCCATCGTCAGACCGGTTACGGCGGGCGTCCAGCGTGACATCTCGTACGTGGTCAGCAGCAATACCGTGGCGCCGAGGGTGATGACCTTGCGCGCGTCGAAGCGCATCGCGATGCGACCCACCATCGACATCGCCAACATCGTGCCTATGCCGCGCGGCACCATCAGCAGACCGGCGTCGGTGACGGAGTAGCCGCCCAGCGTCTGCAGATACGGCGCGAGCAATGCCGAACTCGACACCAGCAGCCCGCCGGTTACGAACATCAGCATCGTGGCCGACGTGAAGTTGCGGTCCTTGAAGATCTCGAGCCGGATGAACGGCTTTTCGGCCGTCGCCATGTGCACCACGAACAGATACAGACCGAGCAGCGCGATCATGCCCTCGATCACGATCTCGGTGGAATTGAACCAGTCGTTGTGCGTGCCGCGATCGAGCATCAACTGCAGCGCACCGAGCCCGAGCGCGAGCAGGCTGAAGCCGAGCCAATCGAACACCAGCGACCGGTCGCGTCCGGGGTCTCGATAGAACGACCACAGGCCGATCACGGCCGCGATACCGACCGGCACGTTGATGTAAAACACCCAGCGCCAGCTGAACGCATCGGTGAGGTAGCCGCCGAGCGTCGGTCCGAGAATGGGCCCGAGCATCACGCCCATGCCCCAGATGCCCATCACAGAGCCGCGGCTCTGCGGCGGGAACATGTCCATCATGATCGTCTGCGACAGCGGCCCCAACGCCGCGCCGAAGGCGCCCTGCAGCAACCGGAACACGATGATCTGGTCGAGGTTCTGCGCGAGTCCGCACAGCGCCGAAGTAACGGTGAAGCCGGCCACCGCGACGAGGATGAAGCGCCGTTTGCCGAACCGCGACGCGATCCACCCGACCGGCGCGGTCATGATCGCGGAGGCGATGATGTACGACGTCAGCACCCAGGTGATCTGATCGCGCGATGCGGAGAGGCTGCCCTGCATGTGCGGCAACGCGACGTTCGCGATCGTCTGGTCGAGCGTCTGCATGAACATCGCGGCCATCGCGCACGCGACGGCGAGATTGCGCGCCATCGTCGACGAAGACAGCGGACTCGGCGCGGAAATCGTCGCGTCCATCGGTCGTCAGCCGATGCCGAACTCTTGCCAGCGACGGTGCCCGGTATCGATCGTGATGACCGCGCTCATGCCGGTGCTCAACGGCACGTCGCACGAACTGCCGTCGAGATTGATCCGCACCGGTATGCGTTGCACCACCTTCACCCAGTTGCCGGAGATGTTCTCCGACGGTAACGGCGAGAACGCGCCGCCGCTGGCGGGCGCAACCGAACCGACCGAACCGCGCCACGTGCAGTCGGGATAGGTGTCGATCTTCACGTCGACCTTCTGTCCGGCATGCACGCGCGTGAGATCGGTTTCTTTCATGTGCGCGTCGACCCACAGGTTGCGGTCCGACACGAGACCCACCGCGCTTGTCGTGCTGAACGCCGACATTGCGGAAATGATCAGCGTTCCGGGCTGTAGCGAACTCACCGCCGTGACGACGCCGTCGAACGGTGCGCGCACCACCGTGTGATCGAGCTGACGTTGCGCCTCCGCAACGGCGGCGCGCGCTTTCATGACGTCGGGAAATTCGCCGACCGGCAGTTCGGGATTGCCGTTGAGCCGAGCCAGCGTTGCAGCCGCGGCTTGATCGAGCGAATTCAACGTGGCGAGCGCCGACAGATACGTGGCCTGCTGCTGGTCCCACTGCGTCTGCGCGATCGACCCCTGCTTCACCAGCGACGCGTATCGGTCGAGCGTGGTCTTCGACACGTCGGCGATCGCGCGCTGTGCGCTCGTCTGCTGGATGGCTTTGCGGTAGTCGGCTTTCAATGCGCCGACCGTCATCTCGGCCTGCAACTCGGTCGCCTTCGCGTTCGCGAGCGCGATTTCGAACGGCTCGGCGTCGAGGCGGAACAGCACGTCGCCTGCGACGACTCGTTGACCTTCGTGTACTTCAACCGACTTCACCATGCCGGACACGTCGGTGGTAACGGTGAGTTGCGCGGCCTTTACGTACGCATCGTCGGTGCCGACGTAACGGCCGCCGTTCAGATAGGCCACCGTGGTGCCGCCGAGCACGATGACGATGCCGCCGAGCATCAGCGCGCGGCGCAGGCCGCGCCGGTTCTTTGCGGGTTCGGCTGCTGCGACCGGTGCCGCGACGGCTTCGCGCTCCGGCGTCGGATGGATCGGTACGGGCTGCGTCGGCGCAGCCGGTGTCGGACTCGTTTTTGCGGCTGACATGTCAGCGCCCCACTGCTTGTGTCGGTCGTTTGCGCGTTACCGCGCTAACGCGATCGTTGAGGGGATCCGCGGCGGTCATCTGAGCACGCACGCCGAGCAGCGCGTCTACCATCGCTTCACGCGCAGCGGTGCCAATGTGCGCGTCGATGTCCTGAATGAGTTCGCGGCGATAGGCGCTGATCTCTTCGAGGATCGACTGCGCCGGCGGAAGGTTGTGCAAGCGCCAGATGCGCCGATCGTGCGGGTCGGCCCGCCGTTCCAACAGACCGCGCTTTTCGAGCCGATCGACGAGACGCGCAACGGTGATCGGCTCCACCTCGCAGATCGCAGCGAGCTCGCTTTGCGACAGTCCGGGCTGCCGTTCCACCCGCGCCAGGATGTGCCATTGGGCGCGGGTCATGCCGCGCGCGCGTGCCCGCTGGTCGAACTTGGTGCGCATGATCCGCGCCACGTCATACAGAAGTACGACCGGGTCCCGGTCGAGTGATTCGGTCATGGGATGCATAGACCATAAGCCTAGTTATGATCAGCCTACATCGTAATTCGACCGATTTAAACTCGACGGCCCCACTTTCAGCTGCCGATCAGCTTCCCGATCGCGTCGAGGTAACCGGTGAAGGCAGCGCGGCCCTTCGCGGTGATACGGATGCGGGTGAGCGGCTTGCGGGCGCGGAAACCCTTCTCGATTTCGACGTAGCCCGCCTCTTCGAGCTTGCGAAGGTGCACCGACAGATTGCCTTGAGTCGCCTGCAGCAGGGCTTTCAGTTCGTTGAAGTCGGCCGTCTCGGCGCTCGCGAGATAGGCCATCACACCCAGGCGCAGCCGACCATGGATCACGTCGTCGATCTGGCCGATGTCGAACGACGTCATCGGTTCGGCCGCCTCAACCTCAGTTCTTCGCGGGGCGCATCATGACTGCGCCGGGTACCGCCATGAACAATACCAGCGCCACGCCGGCAACCATCGGATACAGCGGCGAGCCGATCGTCCACGACAGCGCGACCGAGCTCAGCATCCAGCCGAACGCGACCACGCCGAGCCACGCTCGCCGGCGCAGCCGCCACGCGACCATCCACGCCGCACCCTGCAGCGCGAAGACCGCGCACGGATACAGCAGCCAGATCGTCAGGCTTTGCTCGCGCAGGGCGATGGTTGCGAACACACACAACATCGCAAGCGTTGCGGTGCCGGAGCCGGCGAACGCGGCTTGCAGCGCGCGCGCCGCTACACCGCCTTCCGACGCCCTTCGGGCACTCCACGTGATCCAGGCCAATGCCAGCAGAAAGGCCACCGTGATGCCGGTGGCGAACAGCGACTGGAACGTGTCGCTCTGATGCACCCAGCCGTAGGCCTGCGCGCCGCCGACGAAACACTGCAGACCATACAGCAGGCCGCCCGCCACCAACGCCGCGCCGGTGCCGCGTTGCGACTCACCGCCGCCTTCCGCGAGCGCGCGCAGGAACGCGAGATCGGCGCCGAGATCGTGTCGTTCCGCATTCATGCAGTTCTCTCCATGCCTGCTGGCGCGCTTGCTCCCCTCGAACCGATCGGCTCTCGCGGATACCGCCGGCCGTTCAGTACCGCCCCGATGAACGTGCCGCGCACCAGGTAGTGGTAGCTCGCGAACATGATCGGAAAGCCGATCGCGAGAATCATCGGAAATTTGATCCACCACGGCCAGGCCAGCTGCGATACCAGAATCTGCAGCACGAGCATGATCGGCAGGTGGATCAGATAAAGCCAATACGACGCATCGGCAATATAGCGTCGCATGGCGCTGAAGCCCGAAAGAAATCGCAACGCGAGGCCGATCAGGCCGAAGTTCCAGCACCACACCGCGAGCGCATAACTGGTCGCATACGCGAGAGTCGGCAGATCGCGATTCGCAACGTCGACGACCGGAATCACGCCGATGTGCGCGAGACAGGCGACGGTCGCTAAGGCGGCAACGGTCAGATGCAACGGCCAGCGGGCCTCGAGAACGCTCAGCAGTTGTACCTGCCGATGCATCAACCAGCCGACGCCGAACGCGGTGCCGAATGCGGTCATCGCGGCGATGTTCGGAAGCAGCGTCATATCGGGCGTCGGAATTCCAAACCAGGGTCGCCAATCGGACAACACCATCAACGCGGCGCAGGCCGGCGCAGCGAGCACCAATACGCCGAACGGACTGCGCACGATTCCGCTAACGATGCGATCGAGGCGCGCGCGGCCACGGCCTGCACCGTCGAACCTGACCACGATCGTGCGCGTCAGCAGCGTGAGGCCGTAAAGCCACAACAGTACGTACAGGAACCACAGATGCGTCAGGGGAAATGCCAACGGCGGTGGGTTGGGATCCGCAGGCGGTTCGGGCGGCAGCGTGCCGCCATGCATCACCCACACGCCCCAGATCGCGCAGCCGACGATCGAAGCGAAGAGGAACGGCCAGCCGACCACCAGCGGCAAGCCGATGCGCCGCAACCGGTCGCGCACGAACGCACGCTGCCCGCGGCGATGAAACGTCAGGTGCGCGAAGAAACCGGCGATGAAGAAGAACGTCGCCATCCGGAACATGTGCAGAACGTAGAACAGGACCGAAAGCGTGGTGCTGGGGTCTTTGTCGACGATCAGCCAGGTGGGATGCGGCGTATTGAGAAACGACATCGTCGAGTGAAAAACGATACCGAGCAGCAGGGCAAAGCCGCGCACCGCGTCGAGCGCGTGCAGGCGTTCAGGGTTCTGCGTGGATTCGGGCTCGACGTCCGGCGCGGCGGCCGGAACGGTCGATTCGTAGCGTTGGTCCATCGTCTTGCTTCCGTTTGAAGCTCAGGGACGCGGATCTTCGCCCGTCTAGTTTGTTTTGTAAACTAGTTTGTCTCTGCGCTCTCGCTTATCGGAACTTCACCTTCGCGGTACCGAAGACGCGGGTCTCGAGGGCCTGGTTCTTCACCGACACGTCCAGCTCGACGACGCCGGTATCGATGTCGACGTCGGTCACCACGGCCGACAGCACGCACGGCTCATCTGCGATCAGCGGCGCCCGGAACACGGTGTCGATGCGCTCTACGTAAGCGGCCGGCGACCATCTGTGGATCATGGTCGTCAGAAAGCCCATCGCCATGATGCCGGGCACGAGCGCACCGGGCAGACCTTCCTTCCTCGCAAGCGCGTGATCCTTGAAGCGCGCACCGGCGCCCCAGCCGACCGCGTCGGCGAACTGGCTCACCGACGCCAGCGAGGTGTCGGGCTCGAACGTCGGCAGCTCGGCGCCGAACTCCACGTCGTCGATGGTTCTGATGGTCATGCGTCGGGCCTCTCGCGGATCACCATGTGGGAATCGCTCGTCGCCAGGTGATTCCCCGCGGCATCGCGTATTTCCATGCGCGACACGAGGAAGATCATGCGTCCGGAGCGGCCGCTCTTCGCGTAGATGTCGTGCAGGTGCGTGCGACCGTTCAGCGGAACGCCGGGCTTCACTGCGCCGAGACACGTCACCGCTTTGCCGCCGTCCATCGGTATGCCGCCGAGTTCCGGAAAATGGATCGGCAAGCGGCGACCGGCCGCGAGACTGGCGATGATCGCCGGCGACGCCTGAAAGTCCGGATGCGACGGATCGGTCAACTCGGGTCGCGTTTCTCCCGACATGCGCGCCACCGTCAGCGCCTTGTCGCGATCGATGACGAAATTCGTGCTGTCGAATTCCAGATTCAGAAACCGCGCCTTCAGTTCATCTACATCGAGCAATTGCGTGTCCTCAATCGTGCGGGTGGGTCGTCAGCCGTCTTAACGCGCGTCGATGCGTTCGAACGCGGCGCGAGCACTGCGCATACCTTCGACCGCCCGTGGAAATCCGCCGTAAACGGTGAGCTGTACCATCACCTCCTCGATCTCTTCGCGGGTGACACCATGGTTCAGCGCGCCGGGCACGTGAACCGCGAGTTCCTCGGCGCGCGCCAGAATCGCGAGAATCGCAACCGTCACCAGGCTTCGATCGCGGCGCGACAGTTCGTTGCGCGCCCACAACTCGCCGAATCCCCAGTCGAACGCCAGTTCGCCCACGCCGCCGAGTGCGGTGACGAGCCCTGCACGTGCCGCCGCCGGGTCCGACGACATGCGGCCTGCAAACAGTGTCGACAGCACGTCGGTCGCGTCTGCCCAGCGCGCCGGATCGTCTTTCGCTTTCGCTTCGCCGCGTTCGGGTTGCCGCTCGATGCGGTCGATCGCACAGAACACTTCGTCGACGATGCGCGACGCCTGCATCGCCATGGGGTAACCGGCGTACCCCGCCACCTGCAGCACGATCTCTTCGATCTCCGCACGCGTGACGCCGTGCTGCAACGCCCCGCCGACGTGGCTCCGCAGTTCTTCGATGGAGCCGATCGTCGCGAGAAACGTCACCACGATCAGACTGCGATCGCGCCGCGACAGTTGCGGCCGCGACCACAGGTTGCCGAGCACGTGATCGACGGCGAACGTGCCGAGCGCACCGTGCCGCCGCACCATCGCGGTGGCCGCGCGCGCCGGGTCGTAGCTGCCGCCGCCGAGCGTGCGCAGCAGATCGATGCCGTTAGCGCGCCGTTCCGATTGTTTACTCATGTCCCTCTCCCGCGTAGAACTCTATATTCGTCCGGATGATCTCATCCCGGCACGGTCCACTCCAACGGACAAATCAACCGAGCGATCGATGACACCTGACGCTGGCGACTCCGCAATCGACTTCGTGCTCCCCGATTCGACTGGCGCGGAGCGCAGCCTCGGTTCGCTCGTTGCGAACGGGCCGTGCGTGCTGGTGTTCTATCGCGGGCACTGGTGACCGTACTGTCTCCGTCAGTTGGCGGAGTACCAGCGCAACGCCGGGGCCATCCGCGACGCCGGCGCATCGATCGTCGCCCTCTCTGTCGATTCCGCAGAACGTTCCGAAGGTGTGCGGCGCGAACTCGGCTTGTCGTTCCCGATCCTCTGTGACACGTCGCGGACGGTGGTGCGGGCGTGGGATCTCTACAACCCGCGCGAGATGGGCGGCATCGCGATACCCGCTGTGTTCGTCATCGGACCTGGCTTGCGCGTGCGTTATCGTTCGATCGACAGGACGCGGGAGCGCGTGAGCACCGACGGCGTGCTGGCATTTCTGGGCGGCAATGCGCAACCCGGATCGCTCGAACGTACGCCGATCCGCGCAGGACTCAGGGAATTCGCCCGCGCGATCTCGAATGCGATCCGGCGCGGCCCGAAGACGCCGCAGAAGTAGCGATCAGCGCGATCGTGCGATCGCTGTCGCTTAGATTAGACCGTGCGAGTTGCCGGCACGACGACATAGCCGTCGAGTGCGTCGCCGAAGATCCGCATCGATGCACCGATCGCGTACAGACCGCAGACATAGAGACAGATCAGCGAATCGAGCGCGTCTTCGTTCGCTTTCAGCGCGTCGCCTCTGAGCTGCATGATCGTCGACGGCTGCAGGAACGCGTCGAATGCCAACGGAACCTTCAACTCGAGAACCGTAGAGCGTTCGAGCTTGCGCAGCAGCGAAGCCAGCGCAACCTGTCCGCGCCGCTTCGAGTCGACGTCGCCTTTCTTGTAGAGAAGTCGACGCGGAAGATCGAACATCTCGATCAACGCCGGGTGCGGATAGATCTCGATCTGGAATCGATCGGTGTGCGCCGCGCCGAGGTGTCGATAGCCCGCGTCGTGGAGTTGTCGCGACAACGCAACGACGGCCGCATCCGGATACAGCGTTCTGTTCGAGGTATGGCAACCCGCGTGCTTCGAGGCATAGACCTTCGACACCGCTTTCTCGCACGCCCGCCGCCCGGCCTGGTTCTCGATGATCAACGGTCCGTCGATCGCAATGCCGTGCGGTTCGGCGGCCAGAATCGTCGCCGCAATGCGCGACAGCCCAAACAGCGAGGCGTGGATCTGCTCCACTTCGAGCGTTGCGCCGTTCAGGCGACCCACCGCCACGGCAGAGCCATTGTTCTCCGGCTTCCATGCCGGATCGACGCCGACCAGACGCACGAACCGTTACAGCGCCGGGCGCGGCTTACTGAAGTCGACTACCGGGCGCACCTCTACCGCGCCCAACCGCGCCATCGGATTCCTGGCAGCGAGCTGCACCGCCTCGTCGATGTCGCGCGCGTCGATCATGATGAAGCCGCCGAGCACTTCTTTGGTTTCCATGAAAGGACCATCGGTCGCCGACATCTTTCCGTTGCGCACACGCACCGTGGTCGCTTCGTTCGGCAACACCAGCGCTTCGCCCGAAAGCCTGTGACCGCTCGCGGTGAGTTCCTGGTTGTAAGGCCCGGTTTCCGCCAAGACTGCGTTCGCCTCGGCGCTCTGCCCGAACATGGTCTTCGGATCGAAATAGACTAGACAGGCAAATCGCATGACCGGCTCCTCGTTGGTTAGGTGCAGCTAGTCGCTCGGCACCGTCGGCATTCGACAGGATCGATCGAACGACTACAAGGCACTCGAACCGAGCAGACTCTGTGCGCACTCGACCACCGTGGTCGTGGCCGGGCGTGGCGCGAATCCCAACACGCGTCGCGCCTTCGCGGACGTCAACTCGTTACGCCGTCCAAGCTCGGCCGTGAATCCGCGCAGCGGCGGCACGAACAACGCCAGGAAACGCACGACCGCGTCGGGCATGCGACGCGTTGGGACCTTGCGCGCGCGATCGCCGAGCCCGGCGCGCAGCGCGGTCGCGACGTCTTCCATCCACATGAAGTCGTTCGCGGCAATGAAGCGCTGGCCGGCCGCGGCTGGCGACGTCATTGCGCGGATGTGCAGATCCGCGAGATCGCGAACGTCGACGATCCAGAAACCAAGTCGCGGCAGCGCCGGCGGTCGACCGTGCAGCAAGCCGGCGATCACCTGCACCGAACCGCGGTTGCCGCGCAGCAACGTCGGTCCGAACACTGCGCCGGGCAGGATCGTCGTGAATTCGGTCGGTCCGTTCTTCGACATGAAGTCCCACGCGGCGCGCTCCGCCAGAATCTTTGAACGCCGATAGGCGTCGAAGCGCGGATCGTCTGCATCCGCCCACACCGTTTCGTCGCTCACTGCGTCGGAACTCTTCGGCCTTCGCGCTGCGGCGGCGGCCGACGTCATCACCACCCGTTTGACGCGCGCCTTCGTTGCGGCGCGCAGCACCCGCAACGTGCCATCGCGCGCCGGTGCAAGCAACGAGTCGGCACCGCCGGAGGCAGCGTCGCCGAGCGGCGAAGCGACGTGCAGCACGTAATCGCAACCGTTCATCGCCTCGTCCCAGCCGCGGTCGTCGGTGAGATCGGCGACGACGAAGGCCAAGCGATCGGTGTTGCCCGCTTCGGCGGCGACCGCCGAACGCACTTCGGACTCTTTCGAGCGGTTCCGCACGGTGGTGCGCACCTGGTAGCCGCGTACAAGAAGCCCTGCGATGCACCAGAGGGCGATGTATCCCGTTCCACCCGTCACGAGCACGGTCTCAGCCATGGTTGTTCTCCGTCATTTCGACCAGTGGTGCTTGCCACCGCATGTCTACGACTGTATACATAACCTCCAACGTATGTCTACAGCTGTATATTTGGAGAGCAGTGGATGGCCACGAGGAAGAGTGCACCAACACGACGCCGCAATGCCGCAAACACGCGCGAGGCGATTCTCGCCTCGGCGCGTACCGCCTTCACGAAATCGGGCTACGACGGCGCAGGCGTCAGAGAGATCGCAAGCGGTGCCGGAGTAACGGCAATGCTGGTGAACCGGTATTTCGGTTCGAAGGAACAGCTGTTCGCCGAAGTCGTTGCACGCACGATGGCGGCGCCGGTCATTCTCACGCCCGAGATTCTCGAAGCCGGCAATCCGGGTGAAGCCATCGCCGAAGCGCTCGTCGACCTCACCCGCTCCGAAGCCAGCCCCCTCGACGGATTTCTGATCATGCATCGCTCCGGATCGAGCCGCCGCGCCGCCGAAATCGGGCGCGAGCAGATCGAGACGCATCATCACAAGACGATGACCGCGGCGCTTAGCGGAAAGCTGGCGCCGCAGCGCGCTGCAGTGGCGCTCGCGCTCGTCGCAGGCATTCAGATCATGCGGCAGATGATCGGTCTCTCCGCTTTGTCGAAAGCGAAGCGCAAAGACCTCGTGCAGATTATCGCGCCGCTGTTCCAACAATTGATCGATGGCGCATCGTCGCAGGAGCGCGCCTGAAAACGTGGAACCTTATCCGCACCGAGTGGCCGCCCCTGGTAGATGAAGGGGATTCTGGAAGACGCGCTCAGGGATGTGGCCCGGGCGGCGGCCTACGCCGCGCAGGCCGTCCTGGCACTATGATCTGGAACTATCGCGACCCGCGCGGCAATGCCGGACTCGGCGCCGTGATCGGCACCGTGTTCCTGGTTCCAACGTTTGCGCTATGGCGCAGCCGATCGAGCTTCCATCGGCCCGCCTGAGCTACGCGATGCTGGTATCCATCACGAAGTCGTGCAGCAGCGATTCGATCAGCTCGTTGTCGCGCGATTTCTGATACTTCGTCCCGGCCCGCCTCGGAACCGCACAACGCGTTTCCCGCGATACGTTACCCGACGAATCCAGTTCGGCGAGCACCATGACGACATCTTCGACGCCCAGTGCCGGGTGGTCTTCGAAATTCATCCGGTAGGCTCTCCCATGCCATACGCCGCGAATGGGTGCGGTCTTGTTCATCATCTGGCCCCGTAACTTGTCCCAGCCGAAGAATACCGGCGAGCCTTCGGTCATCTCTGTGAAGCGCTTCACCGGTTTGCGCAGGACTCAACACGGCATGCATGAGTGATTGCGCAAAAATCCGACCCATTTGGGTCGACAATGGGCGCTGAGCCGCACCACCGCGCAGGGCGCACGATGTCCATCAAACACGCACTCGTGGTCGACGATTCGAAATCGGCCCAGTTCGCCCTCAAGAAACAGCTGGAAGAGCACGAGCTCGACGTTGCGCTCGCGGCCTCAGGCGAAGAAGCCCTCGAGTTCCTGGAGCATCACAGCGTCGATGTGATCTTCATGGACCACGTCATGCCGGGGATGGATGGTCTGCAGGCACTCGCAGCCATCAAGCGCAATCCGCGCACCGCGATGATTCCAGTGATGATGTACACCACCAAGGAAGGCGAAGTGTACGTGGGGCAGGCACGCGCGCTCGGAGGGCTCGGCGTGTTGCCGAAAGACGTACAGCCGCATGTGCTGTTCGACATGCTGCTGAACCTCGGCCTGGTCAAAGACAAGCGCATCGCCGCGGCGCCCGAAGTCGACGTTCCGCAGCGTCGTGCAACCGATCCAACCGACGACGGTGAGGCGCGCGAGGAATCGCGCGGGGGCATCGCGCTGGCCGCGCTCGTCGGCCGCATCATGGAAGATCAGGCTGCGTTGCGCGCAGAACTGCGCAACGAACGCGACCGGCTCGCGCGACACGTCGCTGCCGAGGTCATTGAGGCGCAACGGGCGGACCGTCCGCCGCCGATCGAGGCCGTGCCGCTCGCGCCGATCGCACCGGCGCCGACGAAAGGTCAATGGACGCTGCTGACGACCTTTTTCGCCGCAACGACCCTGATCGTCGCGTTGCTCGCGTGGCAGTACGAGCGACGTATCGACACCGTTCCGTCGCCAGCGGCCGGTACCGCAGAGCAACGCTCGCAGACCGGCGCGCTCGAAGTGGCGCTGCACACCGAAGCTACACGCGCACAGGCGCGCTATTTCAAAGGCATCGACGCGCTGCAGTGGGCGGTGAATCAGCACGCTGGAATTCCGTTCGACGAATTGCCGTTCGACGACACGCGCGCCACGGAGATCCGCGACCTGCTCGAGCGCCTCGCGGCGCTCGATTTCAAAGGCCGCGTTCGCATCGAATCGCATCTCGGCGAGTTCTGCCTTGTCGGCGACGAAAGCAGCGGCTATCGGGTCGCCGATCCGGACGCTGCCATCGATGAATGCACGCTGGTCGGCCATCCGCTCGACGCCTCGTCGTTTCTGGCCGATCGGGAATCGGTCGGCTTCGCCGAGTTCATGGAGAGATCGCCGCTGGTGAACGGTTCGGGCATCGTCGTGGAACTCGTCGCGCACGATCGTGCACATTCGTTGGCGCAGGTGCCGCCACCGAACGACGTGAGTCGTGCCGGCGACTGGAACCGGAATGCGGAGCGGAACAACCGGTTGGAGTTTTCGCTGATTCCGAGCAGTTGATCGACCCGACCTTCTCTAGAACGCGCCGTTTCGGTTCGATTTCTGCTGCGGTCGCGGTGCGCGAACGCGCTGTCGCAAAGCACCAGCGGCGGAACGCGTCGTCATCGAGCGCGAGGTTGTCGACTTCGGGGCCGAACAGTTCGAACAGCTGGTGTCGTTTCGGAATGGAGTAGCTCGGGCGATGCGGATTCAGCGAATCGCGCGCGATCGCGTAGTTCGAGCGGTGCTCTTGAACCACGCGTCGATGCCGTGGACAGAGATGCCTTCGCCGTCACGCGACAGCACTTCCGCCAGCACGCGCCGATTCTTGCTACCCGGCACGTGCGCATCCAGCAGAGCCTGCAGCTTCTGCGTAGTGAGCCGCGTCGGCGACCGCAAGTTATCGCGGTGTCGGCTGGAGGAACGCCAGGACGTTGCCGTTCGGATCGGTGAAGCGGACTCCGATCATTCCGGGTCGCAGTTGCATCGGTCCGTCGAACGGGATCGCGGCGTTGCGCAGTCGTTCGGCCATCGGTGCCGCATCGTCCACCTGAAAGCCGAGACCGACGGCCGCTCTCGGTTGCTCGGCAACCCGATAGATGACCAGTTCGCTCTGCCCCGCGGCAAAGACGACGATCTCGTCGCTTCTGACGAGCACTTCGGTGAAGCCGATCCGGTTGTAGAACAGTCGGAGTTCGGCGACGTTGCTGGCGCGAATCGTCGCATCTCGGATTCGGTCGATCGTGCCGGTCACGGGCTCCCCCTATCCAGCGATCAGTGCGGCGGCGTCAAGGTATCTGCAGATCAGCCGCCCTGAATCCTCGGCAGCAGGAAAACTTCGGCCCCTTCGGGAATCGCCTGATTGCGGTCGTCGCGGTAGATCTCGCCGTTGATCGACACTGCAATGCCCTCGTCGATGCGGCGCTGCATGCGCGGGAAGAGCTCGACGAGCTTGCGCAGCAGCTCGCGTATCGTCGCCGCCTCCACCGTAACCGACACGGCGCCGCCCGCGAATTCGCGGAGCGACGCCGACAGTTGCACCTCGACCTGCATTCGACGCGCCAGCGCGCCTTGGGGCGCGCGTCAGTGGCGACCGTTCTTGATGGCCTTCAGAACCCGCGGCGGTGACATCGGAATGTGCGTCATCCGCACACCGGCGGCGTTCGACAGCGCGTTCGCGATCGCCGCGAGCGGCGGCACGATCGACGTCTCACCCACGCCGCGCACACCGTACGGATGTCCCGGGTTCGGAATCTCCAGGATCTGCGTATCGATGAACGGCAGGTCGGAGCACACCGGAATGCGGTAGTCGAGGAAACCCGCGTTCTGCAGCCGGCCGTCCGCGCCGTAGACGTATTCCTCGTTCAGCGCCCAGCCGATGCCTTGCGCGGCAGCGCCCTGGAACTGGCCTTCCACATAATCCGGATGGATCGCCTTGCCGGCGTCCTGGATCACCGTGTAGCGCAGTATCTTCGTTTTGCCGGTTTCC
Source organism: uncultured Gammaproteobacteria bacterium (assembly GCA_963780795.1). Lineage (GTDB taxonomy): Bacteria > Pseudomonadota > Gammaproteobacteria > Pseudomonadales > Azotimanducaceae > DATJGR01. The sequence goes on from CAWADH010000005.1 coordinate 88,663, forward strand.
GGATCCACTTCGATGTCGCAGATGTGCGTCGCGAACGACACGCCGGCACCGTCGGCCACCGTTTCGTTGTGGCCGGCGATCGGCCCGCCGGTCTGCGGCGACTTGGCCGCGATCTCGCCCAGCGTCAGCTCGTTGAGATTGCCGTGCTCAGCGCGCAGCGCGACCGCACGGCCATCCTTCCAGTCGACGTCGGCGACGTCGATGTCCCACATCTTCGCCGCGCGCGCCTTCAGCACCTGAATGGCATTGCGCGCCGCGAAGATGGTCGCCATGCCGGAGGAGAACGTGCCGCGGCTCCCCTCAGTGGTGTCGTTGTGTCCGAGCGACGCGGTGTCTGCAATCGTGCACTTGACGCGGTCGTACGGGATGCCGAGTTCCTCGGCAGCCATCAGCGACAACGACGCGCGCGAGCCGCCGACATCCACGGTACCCACCGTCAGCGACACGGTGCCGTCTACGCCGATGTTCAGATCGGTACAGGTCTGGCCGCCGAAGTTGAACCAGAAGCCGCACGCCATGCCGCGGCCCTGGTTTTTACCGAGCGGTGCTTTCATGTGCGGATGGTTCTTCGCGGCCAGCAGCGTGGGGCCGATGCCGATCGGTCCGTACGTGGGGCCGTACGACGCGCGCGTGCCTTCTTTCGCGGCGTTCTTGATGCGCAGGTCGATCGGATCCATTTTCAGCTCAGTAGCGAGCAGATCCATCGTGCTCTCTACCGCGAACGCCGCCATCGGCGCCGACGGCGCGCGGTACGCGGCCACCTTCGGCCGATTGACCAGCACGTCGTAGCCGATCGATTTCACGTTGGCGAGGTCGTAGCACGCGAACGACGTCATCGCACCGAGCATGCCCCAGATCGACGGGAACGCACCGTCCTGATAACGCAGCGTTGCGGTCGCGGCGGTGATGCGGCCGTCTTTCGTCGCACCGATCTTGACGTCGATCGATGTCGAACACGTGGGACCCGTCGCGCGGAATACTTCATCGCGGGTCATCACCAGCTTCACCGGGCGGTTCGCTTTGCGCGACAGCGCGAGCGCAACCGGTTCCGTCCAGACGTGCGTCTTGCCGCCGAAGCCGCCGCCGATTTCCGACGACGTGACTTTCAGCTTCGCGATGTCCATGCCGAGCAGCGCGGCGCAGACGTTACGGAACGTGAAGTGACCTTGCGTGGTGACCCACAGTTCACCCTGCCCGTCCGGACCGACGCTGGCGAGACACGCATGCGGCTCGATGTAACCCTGGTGCGTCTGCTCGGTCTTGTAGCTGCGCTCCACGATGACGTCCGCCTGCTTGAAGCCGGCCTCGATGTCGCCGTGTCCGAACTCGGATTTCTGCGAGACGTTCGACGCTTTGGTCGGCTTCGGTTCGATGCCTGCGGTGCGGACATGCGGCTGCACGATCGGCGCGTTGGGCTTCATCGCTTCGTCCACGTCGGTGACGTGCGGCAGCACTTCGTAGTCGACCTTGATCAGCTTCAACGCCTGACGCGCCGTTTCCGCGTCGATCGCCGCCACCGCCGCCACGGCGTGGCCGTCGTACAGCGCCCGCCCCCGCGCCATGCAGTTCTCGAGCATGTCGAGCATGCCGCGATCGCCCTTCGTCAGGTCCGGCAGATCGGCGCTGGTGATGACGGCCTTTACGCCCTGCAGCTTTTCGGCTTTCGACGTATCGATCTTTTTGATCTTCGCGTGCGCGTGCGGCGAGCGCAGCACGAGCCCCACGAGTTGTCCGGCCGCGAACGCATCAGCGCCATAACGCGCGCGTCCGGTGACCTTGTCCACGCCGTCGGGCCGCGGCGGCCGCGTGCCGACGATCTTGAATTCCTGATTGGTGAATGCCGTATCGGTTGCCACTTCGATTCGCCTCCGGGCGCTCAACGGTTAGCGGTTGCTGTTCCTGATCTCTTTCGCCGCCGCGCTCACTGCGCGCACGATCTTGTCGTATCCGGTACAGCGGCACAGATTGCCTGCCAGTGCGTATCGGATCTGCTCTTCGTTCGGGTCGGGATTGCGATCGAGCAACGCCTTCGCCGACACGAGAAAGCCGGGCGTGCAGATGCCGCATTGCAGCGCCGCGTGCTCGATGAACTTGCTCTGCAGCGGATGCAGTTTGCCGCCGGTCGACAATCCCTCGACCGTCGTCACCTCGCGTCCGTCCGCTTCTGCGCCGAGCACCAGACACGAACAGACGAGCCGACCATCGACGGTCACGCTACACGCGCCGCAGTCGCCGGTGCCGCAGCCCTCCTTCGCGCCGGTCAAGCCCAGCCGATTGCGCAACACGTCGAGCAACGTCTCGCGCGGCGCGCACACATACTCCACCGCATCGCCGTTGATCGTGGTCGCAACGTGAATTCCTTCCGACATCATTGTCCCCCTGCACGCTGATAGGCAATTCCGGCTGCACGGCGTGCAAGAACGCCCGCTACCTCGGTTCTGAATTCGATTGTGCCGCGCTTGTCGTCGATCGGCTTGCACGCGGCTTCGCACGCGGCCGCCAGTTTCGCCAGCGCCGCGTCGTCGAGTTTGGTACCGACGATCGCTTTCGCCGCTGCCGGCACCAGCAGCACGGTCGGCCCTACTGCACCGAGCGCGACACGGGCTTTCTTGACCACGCCCTTCGGCCCGAGCGTGAGACTGACTCCCGCGCTGACCACGGCGATGTCCATTTCGGTGCGCGGAATGAACCGCAGATATGCGTCGCCGGACTTCGGCGCCGGCTTCGGCAGCGTGATCGCCTCGATCACCTCGCCTTTCTTCAGCGACGTCTTGCCGGGACCGGTCACGACGTCTTCCACCGCGATGGTCCGCTTGCCTTTGGGGCCGACCACGGCGGCTTTCGCGCCGGCGGCCACCATCGCCGGAACGCTGTCGGCCGCGGGTGATGCATTGCACAGATTGCCGACGATCGTGCAGCGTCCCTGCACCTGGTCGGAACCGATCAGGTTCGCCGATTCCACCACGCCCGGCCAGGCTTTCTTTAGCACTGCGTTTTCGCCGAGTGCCGCACACGGCACTGCAGCCCCGATCCGGAATCCCGACGCCGTCTTGGTAACCGTCTGCATGGACGGTATCCGCTTGATGTCGACCAGCAACTCCGGTTCGATCATGCCGCTCTTGAGGCGGACGAGCAGGTCCGAACCACCGGCCAGTACGAAGGCGCTGCCTTTCGCCTTGGCCAACAGTCCGGTTGCCTCTTTTATGGTCTTGGGTGCTTCGTATCTCATCGCCCGATAGTCTCCCCCGATTTATCGCATCCTTTCCGGAACCGTTCCGGAACCATTCCGGCACCGTTCCGACCGGCAATCGTGCATACATTGGCCGCGGCCAGCAAGCATCTCCGTTCATGGCACCCGACTCCGGACACGACTGACGGCCGCAGCCGCGGTACAATCGCCGCCTCAGATCCGAGCAATCGCCCCTCAAAAAGTCTGTTGGTACCGCGAGCCAGGCACATCCGTCAGCGCGGCCATCGATCCGGCGTAAGTCGCAACGACAATCGGACGAATCGTTAGTGCAGGAGTTTCCATGCGGCGGCCAGGCCGGTGTCTTCTTATCGTTGCCCTGATCGGCGCCTGCGCGCTGTCCGGCTGTGGCAAAGGCGGACAAGGCGGTCCGCCGCAGAACGGCGCGCCCGAAGTCGGCGTGATCACGATTCAACCGCAACAGGCGGTGCTCACCGCCGAACTGCCCGGACGGACGTTGCCGTACGAAGTCTCCGACGTGCGACCGCAGGTGAGCGGCATCCTCAAGAAGCGCTTGTTCACGGAGGGCAGCATCGTTCAGGCCGGCCAGCCGCTGTATCAGATCGACGACACGCTGTATCAGGCCGCGTACAGCAGCGCGAAAGCGCAACTCGCGAATGCGAAAGCGGCGCTCACCACCGCGAAGCTGAAAGCCGATCGCTACGTGTCGCTGCGCGAACAGAAGTCGATCAGCCAGCAGGATTACGACGACGCGCAAGCGGCGCTGCAGCAGGCGCTGGCAAACGTCGAACAGCAGCAGGCAAACGTCGAAACAGCGCGCATCACGCTCGGCTACACGCGCATCACCGCGCCGATCACCGGCAAGATCGGCCGTTCGTATCTGACGCAGGGCGCGCTGGTCGAAGCAAACCAGGACCAGGTGCTCGCGACGATTCAGACGCTCGATCCAATTTACGTCGACATGAACCAGTCGAGCAGCGAGCTGCTGGCGCTGCGCCGCGCCGTAGCGCATGACGAGAACACCGCGCCGGCCACCGCGGACGTGACGTTGACCCTCGACGACGGTACCGCATATCCGCAGCAGGGAACGCTGCAGTTCCACGAAGTGTCGGTCGATACGACCACCGCCACCGTCACGCTGCGCGCGCAGTTCCCGAACCCCGACGGCGTGCTGCTGCCGGGCATGTTCGTGCGCGCGCGCATCATCGAGGGTATCGAACCGAACGCGATTCTGGTTCCGCAGCGCGGCGTGAGCCGCGACGAGCGCGGTAACGCAACCGCGTTGATCGTCGATGCCGACGGCGTGGTGCAGATCCGCAAGCTCACCGTCGCGCGAACCGTCGGCACCAACTGGCTGGTGAAGCAGGGCATCGATCCCGGCGATCGCGTGATCGTCGAAGGGTTGCAATACGCGCGCGCCGGTCAGAAGGCGAACGCGGTGGCGTTCGTCGCACGCGACGACACAGCCGCCCCGGCCGCGGCAATGCCCACTGAAGCATCGAAGTAACGCATGCTGTCGCGCTTCTTCATCGACCGGCCGATCTTCGCGTGGGTCATCGCGATCTTCATCGCGCTCGCCGGCGCGCTGGCGATCGTGCGGCTGCCGGTCGAGCAGTACCCGAGCATCGCGCCGCCGCAGGTGGTCATTCAGACGACGTACCCCGGCGCGTCCGCCGAGACGGCGCAGAACTCCGTCACGCAGGTGATCGAGCAGCAGCTCACCGGCATCGACAACCTGATGTATTTCGCGTCGACCACCGGTTCGACCGGCCAGGTGCAGATCACTGCGACGTTTCTCGCCGGCACCAACCCCGACATTGCGCAGGTGCAGGTGCAGAACAAGGTGCAGCAGGCGAGTTCGCGCCTGCCGCAGGAAGTGCTGCAACAGGGCGTGGTGGTGCAGAAGTCGCAGTTCAGCTTTCAGCTGATCGTCGGCATCTCCGACACCATGGGCCGCTACAACAACATCGACATCTCCGACTTTCTCGGCAGCCGCATCCTGGATCCGATCTCGCGCGTGCCGGGCGTGGGCGATGTGCAGGTGTTCGGCTCGCCCTACGCGATGCGGATCTGGCTCGATCCGTACAAACTCAATTCGTACAACCTGACGCCCAGCGACGTCCGCGACGCGGTACGGGCGCAGAACACGCAGGTCTCCGCCGGTGAGATCGGCGCGCAGCCCGCAACCGCGGTGCAGCAACTCAACGCAACGGTCACCGCGCAAAGCCGCCTGACCACTCCCGAACAATTTCGCAATATCATCCTGAAAAGCTCTTCCGGTGGCGCCTCAGTGCGGTTGTCAGACGTCGCGCGGGTGGAGATCGGTGCGGACAGCTACCAGGTGATCAGCCGGCTGAACGGCCGACCGGCCGCTGGCATGACCGTGCGCCTCGCTCCCGGTGCGAACGCGCTCACGACGATCGACGCCGTCAAGAAGCGCGCGACCGAACTCGCCGCGTCGCTGCCCGAAGGCATGGAGCTGTCGTTCCCGGTCGACAACACGCGCTTCATCCGCATCTCGATCCGCGAAGTGATCTACACGCTGATCGAGGCGATCGCGCTGGTGATTCTCGTGATGTGGGTGTTTCTGCAGAACTGGCGCACCACGCTGATTCCCGCCATCGCCGTGCCGGTGGTGTTGTTCGGCACGTTCGGCGCGCTCGCCGTGTTCGGCTACACCATCAACACGCTGACGCTCTTCGCGCTGGTGCTATCGATCGGCTTGCTCGTGGACGATGCAATCGTGGTGATCGAGAACGTCGAACGCATCATGCGCGAAGAGCAGATGTCGCCGCGCGACGCCACGCGCAAGTCGATGCAGCAGATCACCGGCGCGCTGATCGCCATCGCGCTGGTGCTGTCCGCGGTGTTCGTGCCGATGGCGTTCTTCGGCGGATCCACCGGCGTGATCTACCGGCAGTTCTCCGTGACGATCGTGTCGGCCATGGTGCTGTCGATCTTCGTCGCGCTGGTGCTCACGCCGGCGCTGTGCGCCACGCTGCTGAAGCCAGTTCCGCTCGGACATTCGGAACGCCGCGGCTGGTTCTTCACGAAATTCAACTCGACGTTCGAGAGCGGTCGCGAACGCTACGTGGCCGCGCTGGAGCGGATCCTCGGCAAGCGCGGACGGTCGATGGTGGTGTACGGCGTGATCGTCGCGGTCATGGCGATGCTGCTGATGCGCATGCCGACCGGCTTCTTCCCCGCCGAAGACCAGGGTGGCCTGTTCACGCCGATCACGCTGCCCGTTGGCGCAATGCAATCGCGAACGCTCGAAGTCGCAAAGCAGGTGGAGCACTTCTACCTGGTTGACGAAAAGGACAACGTGCACACGATATTCATCGTGGCGGGCTTCAGCTTTGCCGGACAGGGTCAGAACACCGGCCAGGCGTTCGTGAACCTCACCGACTGGGACAAGCGACCCGGCGAGGTCAACAGCGCGCAAGCGATCGTCGGCCGCGCGTTCAAAACCTTCTCGTCGATTCGCGACGCGCAGATTTTCCCGCTGCTGCCGTCGCCGGTGCGCGAACTCGGCAACTCCACCGGTTTCGAAATGGAACTCGAAGATCGCGGCGATCTCGGTCACGAGGCGTTGATGGCGGCGCGCGATCAGTTACTCGCCGCGGCGCGCAAGAATCCGCTGCTCGCGCAGGTGCGACAGAACGGTCTCGACGATACGCCGCAGCTGCACCTCGAAGTGGATCAGGCGAAAGCGAATGCGCTCGGCATTTCCGTGGCAGACATCAACGCAACGCTGTCCGCTGCGTGGGGCGGTTCGTACATCAACGACTTCATCGATCGCGGTCGCGTGAAGCGCGTGTACATGCAGGGCGATGCACCGTTCCGGATGGCACCGGAGGATCTGGAGCGGTGGTACGTCCGCTCCGCCACCGGAACGATGGCGCCGTTCTCGTCGTTCATGACCTGGCGCTGGCAGCAGGGACCGGCGCGGCTCGAACGCTACAACGGCCGGCCCTCATTGAACATTCAAGGACAAGGCGCCGAGGGGATCAGCTCCGGCACCGCGATGGACGAGATGGAACGGCTCGTAGCCGAACTTCCGAAAGGCTTCGGGCTGGAATGGACCGGCGCGTCGTATCAGGAGCGGCTGTCGGGCGCACAAGCGCCCGCGTTGTACGCGATCTCGCTGCTGGTCGTGTTCCTGTGCCTCGCGGCTTTGTACGAAAGTTGGGCGGTTCCGGTGGCGGTGATGCTGGTGGTGCCGCTCGGCATCGTCGGCGCGGTACTGGCCGCGACGATGCGCGGCCTCGTCAACGACGTCTACTTCCAGGTGGGTCTGCTCGCGACGATGGGTCTCGCCGCGAAAAACGCAATCCTGATCGTGGAATTCGCCGAAGCGGAACTTCGCGAAGGAGTCAGCGCACTCGAAGCGGCGCTGCACGCCGCGCGGTTGCGCCTGCGACCGATCCTGATGACATCGTTCGCGTTCATCGCCGGCGTGTTCCCGCTGGTGGTGGCGCGCGGTGCAGGTGCGGCCAGTCAGAACGACATCGGCACCGGCGTGGTGGGCGGCATGTTCACCGGCGTAATGCTGGCGATCTTCTTCGTACCCGTGTTCTTCGTCATCGTGCGCCGCCGGGCGAAACTGCCGACCGCCTCGCTCTGGCCCGGGCCTTAACGAACCGGCCTGACGCTCCCCTCTAGGCGCTTGTTGGTTGACCACTTCCGGCACGAACCACCATCGTCATGACCAATGTCGGCGCGTGTCTGAAAGCGATGATGTCGCGAGTCGAACCTTTACAGCTCGATTCGTTCGAAGCGGACTTAGTTTGATAGCGAGGAGACGGCGGCGCGATCGGCAGCGGCGTTGGGCGTGGACCATCGCCCTAATCGATGCGCTCTCGCGGCAAAGTGGTCCGGCCCGGTAAGCGCACCAACCGATCCGGGTCGCCTCACGGCCTCAACTCGGTCGTCAACCCGACAGCCTGCCTTGATTTGGGCGATGGTCAAATTCCGCCACCCGACGGCCCAACCGACGCGACGCCTCATGCGATGCCGACGCTCATCGCACCACCATCCGCTCACTGACAAACCCGCCCGCTCGAACAAATCGACCCCGCCGGTTCACTCACGCGATCCGAAGGCGAAGTTCTCCCGCATCCGCGCGCGTACCGCGCCCTGGTGTTCGAAGTACTGCTTGAAGCCGCCGTTGTAGTTGCCGTCCTGCCGGCGCTGCGACTCGCCTTCGAAGTTGTAGTAACCCGGTGTGCACTCCTGGTTGCGCCCGGTTTTGCCGCGATGCGTGATCACTTCGTTCACCCACCACTCCTCCGCTTCGAACGTCGGATCGATCGTCTTCAATCCGTTCGAACGCACGTAGTCGATGCACGCCGCGATGTGGTCGCCCTGCGTCTGCAGCATGTCGGTGAGGTTGAACTGAAACGACGCCTGATAGCCGCCCATGATGAACAGGTTCGGAAAACCCTGCGTATGGATGCCGAGCAGCGTGCGGATGCCGTCGCGATACTTGTCTTCGAGATCGACGCCGTCGCGGCCCACGATGCGGTTGTAGATGCCGGTCTTCTGCACTTCGAAACCCGTGGCGTATATCAGCAGGTCGAGCTCGTACTGTTTGCCGTCGAACACCGGACCCTTCTCGGTGATCTGCGTGATGCCTTTGCCGTGCGTGTCGACCAGATGGACTGAGGGGCGGTTGAACGTCGGCAGATAATCGTTGTGAAAGCACGGGCGTTTGCACATGAACATGTACCACGGCTTGAGCGCATCCGCCGTCGCTTTGTCTTTGACCGTGGCATCGATGCGCTCGTGGATGCGCATCATGTAGTCGATGTTTCCGCGCTCCTGCCGCTGGATTTTCTCTTCGCGGGTTTCCGCTGCAAAGCGCGCCTTCTGTTCTTCCGTCAGTTGCGGATCGGCCAGCGCACGAGCGCGACGCTTCGCCTGCCAGCCCGGCTTCAGTTTCGCTGCCCACTCCTGATCGGTGGGCCAGTCGTCGCGCACGTCGATCGACGACGGCGTGCGCTGAAATACGTACAGCTCTTTCGCGTTCTCGCCGAGGCCCGGCACCGCCTGCACAGCGGTTGCGCCGGTGCCGATGATGCCGACCACTTTGTCTTTCAGCTTCTCGAGGTTCGCGCCGGTGTAGTCGTAGTCCCAGCGCGACGTATGGAACGAGTGACCTTTGAACGTATCCATGCCGGCGATGCGCGACAGCTTCGGCTTAGACAGCGTGCCGTTGGCGCAGATCACGAAGCGCGCGCGCATGTGGTCGCCGCGATCGGTGTCGATGTGCCACATCTGCTCGGCTTCGTTCCATATCGTCGACGTCACCGTGGTCTGGAACACCGCGAGGTCGTACAGGTTGTAGCGCTGCGCGATCATCTGGCAGTAGGCGAAAATCTCCGGCGCGCGCGAGTAGTGATGCTTCGGCACATAGCCCATTTCGTCGAGCAGCGGCAGATAGTCGTACGACACGACGTCGCACGCCGCGCCCGGATAGCGATTCCAGTACCACGTACCGCCGACGTCAGCGCCGCGCTCGACGATGCGGATGCTCTCCACGCCTTTTTCACGAAGGCGTGCCGATGTGAGCAGCGCCGAGAACCCGCCGCCGATGAACAGCACCTCGACGGTGTCGCGGATCGGCTCACGCGGCTCGACGGGGCCGCTGTACGGATCTACGCCGTACTTGGCGAGTTCGCCGTCGAATTCCGACGTGAACTGTTGGGTACCTTCGGGCCGATACGACAGCCGCAGGTCGCGCTCTTCTGCGAACTTCCGCTTGATGTCGTCGTAATAGGAATCCGGGTGGCGCGGTCTGCTCATGATGTGAGTCCAGTGCTCGAGTGCCGACGTGAATTCGGAAAGATACGGGCAAATCGAAGGTGTGACTATCCCCGGACCGGTAGCGGCGAAGGCATAGAATCGGGCCTGCTACCCCAGCCGGAAGATCGTCCATGGAACTCTACGACGTCATGCACACCACGTTTGCCGCCCGCGACTTCGTCGACGAAGACGTTCCCGATGCGGTGATCCGGCGCATTCTCGACCACGCCCGGTTCGCGGCCAGCGGCGGCAATCGACAGGGTTGGAAGGTGATCGTGGTGCGCAACCCTGCCACGCGCGAGGCACTGGTGCCGCTGATGGCCGGCGCAGTACAACGTTATGTGGCGCAGGTGCGCGCCGGTGAAGCGCCGTGGAACACGATCGATGCGACGCGGTTGACCGACGCAGAGATCGCCGCTCAACCGGTGCCCGAAGCGATGATCCGTAAACTGACGCATGCGCCGGTGGTGCTGTTCGTGTTCGTCGATCTCGCCGTGGTGGCGTCGTTGGACCGCAACGCCGGTCGCATCGGCGTGGTGTCCGGCGGCTCCATCTATCCGTTCGTCCAGAACATCCTGCTCGCCGCGCGTAACGAAGGGTATGGCGGCACGCCGACCACGTTCGTCGCGGACAGAGAGAAGGACCTGCAGGCGCTCCTCGGCGTGCCGCGCCAGATGGCGTTCGCCGCGATGATCCCGATGGGGAAACCGGTGAAACAGCTGACCAAACTGAAACGCAGACCGGTGAACGAGTTCGCGATGCTCGAGCGTTGGAACGGCCCGCCGCTCGAATGAGTCAAAATCTGGTGCCAGGCACTGGCTGTCGACCTCTGAAACGGGTAAGCGCCGGTGCCTGGCACCGTCGGTGACTTATTCAACGCAACGCGACGGTCTCGTTAGTCAATAGATCTCCACCGAGTTCTCGAACGAGAAGCCGCCCGGCGTCATTGCAAGACGATGTCTATGGCCCGGCACCTCGGCATTCCAGTCGGCATAGCCGGCGTCGCCGCGCCACATCGCAACGCGCACGCCGTCCGCACGCTTCGCGACGCGCGTTTCGTAGTAACGCGGTTCGCGCGAGCGCAATAGCGCAAGCGCGGCATCGACCGTTGCAGTTTTCGACAACTGATACAGCGTCACCCACGTCGGCGGCGCCAGGTCGATCTCTCCGGCCGCGTGTCGTTCGAGCGCTGCTGCCGGCGCGAGCCACTGATGGTTCTGAATCTCGCCGCCGTCGATGGTGACGTCGTGGCGATCGGCGCGTGCGGCGAAGAACCAGGTCGCATACCGTTTCGGCGTGCCCGGCGGCGGCGTCCAGTGCGCAAACCACACGAACCCGTCGGACGACAGCGCAAGGCCCGCTTCTTCGAGCGTTTCGCGCACGGCGGCATTGCGCGCGGCGACGTTCGCGTCGCGGCCGGACTCGTAGTCCGCGTCGTCGATGCGGCCGCCGGGAAACACCCACATGCCGCCGAACGCGATCTGCGATGCTTTGTGCAGCATCAGCACTTCGAGTTGCGACGCTTGATCGCGCAACAGCACCACGGTTGCAGCCGGAATCGCCGGCTCGCCGCCATCGCGCGCGGCGATGTTGTCGCCGTAAGTGTCGTTGCGGTGCCGGCCCGCCTGCTCGTCCGCCATCTTCAACCCACGTCGAAGCGGAAAGAGGAACCGTCGCGCTTTACGTGGCCCGCAGTGGGCGCCGCGAAGTGCGTGCCGATGACCAGCGTAGGCTGGTCCGCCACTTTTTCGAAGACCGAACGCCGCATCGATGCGCCCGCCACCGGATCGCTGTCGAAACTCGGCGACCATTCCGGATGTCCGAACTGACACGGATGATGCAGCATGTCGCCGGTAATCATCGCGCGTTTGCCTTTCGATTCGATGATCACGCTGACGTGCCCCGGCGTGTGTCCGGGCGTCGGCATCAAGCGGATCTCGGGCGAAATGCGATGGTCCATCTCCACCAGTTCCGCCAGGCCGCGATCGAAGATCGGCTGCACCGAATCGCTGAGAATTTCCTGCTGTTCCTTGTCGCCTTCCTGCTTCCAGAACGCGTATTCCTGTTTGCCGACCAGGTAGCGCGCATTCGGAAACGTCGGCACCCATTTGCCGCCTTCGAGCATCGTGTTCCAGCCGACGTGATCCACGTGCAGGTGCGTGCACACCACCGCGTTCACTTCGCTGCGCTTGCAGCCGTTCGCTTCGAAGCTCTTCAGAAATCCGGTCTGCAGACCGACGTTGCCGAACAGCGCGCGCGGCTTGTCGTTGCCGACGCAGGTGTCCACCACGAGCTTGAGTCCGGGCGCATGCACCAGCAGCGCGTGAATCGACAGCTTCAGTTCGCCCGCCTCGGTGACGAAATGCGGATACAGCCACGGCATGTCGCGCAGCTTCTCGGGCGTTGCTTCCTTCAGGAAGGCCGACTCTGCGTTGTAGGCAATCGGCACCTCGGATTCGACGATCCGTGTGATCTTTACGTCGCCAACCTGCCATTCCAGTGTCGTCATCGTGCTTCTCCTGTGCGTGTTGCCGGATTAAATGTTCAACTTGAAGCCGGAGCATCGCAGAACATCCCGATGACTGCGATACCGAAGGAGGGGCGATGACCGAAGACGAATTGCGGTGGACCATCGACACGGCTTGGGAGAAACGCGACGGCGTTTCTCCGTCGACGCGCGGTCCGGTGCGCGCCGCAGTAGACGAAACGCTGGATACGCTCGATCGCGGCGTCCTGCGCGTGGCCGAGAAGATCGGCGGCGAGTGGCACACCCATCAGTGGATCAAGAAAGCCGTGCTGCTGTCGTTCCGGCTGAACGCGATGGCGCCGATCAGCGGTGGACCGGACGGCGCCACCTGGTACGACAAGGTGCCGTCGAAGTTCGCCGGCTGGTCGGCCGACGAGTTCGCTCGGGCGGGGTTTCGCGCGGTGCCGGACGCGATCGTGCGCCGGTCCGCGTTCATCGGCAGAAACGCGGTGCTGATGCCGAGCTTCGTCAACGTCGGCGCGTACGTCGGCGAAGGTACGATGATCGACACGTGGGCAACGGTCGGATCGTGCGCGCAGATCGGCCGCAACTGCCACATCTCCGGCGGCACCGGCATCGGCGGCGTGCTGGAACCGCTGCAGGCGAATCCGGTGATCGTCGAAGACAACTGTTTCATCGGGGCGCGTTCGGAAGTGGCCGAAGGGGTGATCGTCGGTGAAGGCGCAGTGTTTGGAATGGGCGTGTTCGTCGGCGCCTCGACGAAGATCGTCGACCGCGCCACCGGACAGATCCATCAGGGTCGCGTGCCGCCCTATTCGGTCGTTGTAGCGGGCTCGTTGCCGCAAGCGGCCGATCGACCATCGCTGTACTGCGCGGTGATCGTGAAGACCGTCGATGAACGAACGCGCTCCAAGACGTCGATCAACGAGTTGTTGCGCGACTGAGCCGCAACTTATCCTGCGTCGGAGCCGACAACCAATCGGAGTAAGCGAATGCGCCGTTCCGCGCGCCTGTTTTCGGCGATCACATTGCTGCTGTGCGCCTATTCGGCCGGCTCGCAAGAGACGAGGAGCGTTCAGACGCAGCGCGTCGTGCAGTTCGAGAACGACGATGTGAAGGTGTGGAAGGCGATCGTCGCACCGAACTCACCGTTGCCGCCGCATCGCCACGACCATCCGCGCGTCATCACGGCGCTTGTCGGCGGTACGATGAAGATCGTGGATCAGGACGGCACCTCGGAAGTGCACGTCTGGGAAAGCGGCAAGTCGTATTGGCTTCCGGCCAATCCTCCGGGCAGGTTGCACACCGACGTGAACGCCGGCGAAAAGCCGATCGAAGTTGTCGTGGTGGAGTTGAAAAAGGCCGGTTGAGATTGCATCTTCCGCCGCAGAGGTGCACCACTCATTACAACCGTCGTTTCCATCAGCATCGACGTGCCGAATCTCGCGGAAGGTGTTGCGTTCTATTGCGGCGCCTTTGGGTTCTCGAAGAAGTCGGAACCCGTGCCGGGCGTGGCTGTGCTCCACGGCCTCAACGTCGAACTGTGCCTGCTGCAGAAAGACGCGGGTTCCAAACCGTCGCCGACCACCACTGACCGGCGCACGTTCGAGCGCCACTGGACACCGGTGCATCTCGATCTGCATGTGGACGACCTGCACGCTGCGCTCGCGCGAGTCGAAGCGCTCGGTGCCAAACGCGAGCAGCTGTTCGAGCATGACGGCCCTGGTTCTGCGGCGCTCTGCAGCGATCCATTCGGCAACGGATTCTGTCTGCTGCAGCGACGTGAGTCGAAACGATAGGTCACGGTGGTACACCTCGTCGGCAAGCCGACCAGCCGCTGCTACGGTTCGTTGGAGCGGACTGCACCCCCGGCGCCGTGCTCGCGGGGCACAATCGAGCCGATTCGCTGCAAGGCCTCGATGAACGCCGGTGTCACCTTCATTGCTCCGTGGGCCGACAGATGATTGGGGTCGAAATAGTTGGGCCAGCCATCGGCTACCGCGGGACAAAACGAACCATCGATGCAAAGGTAGTTCACTAGCGAGATACGCTCGAAACGCAATCCTGACAGCGCCGTCTGAAACGGTTGCATGCGGGATGCGTATTCGGCGACGCTGATTCCAGGTTCGTCGACCTTGCGTCCCCACCACACCGCTCTGGCAAGTTGTTCCGGTCGGAAGTTCCTCGTACTCGGCACCTGGTCTACCACGAAGACAGCGATGCCCTTGGACGAGAGTCGCTGGATAGAAGCCGCGAGTTGCGCTTCGAAGAACTCGCTCGGCCCCCCCCCACCGAACCCGTTGGGAACGCGCACGCGCGGCGTAAGGTAGTTCGACCAATACGCGTCGAGGATGACCGCATCGAACCGTTCGGAATCGATCAGATTTGATATGCGCCGGTTGAAGCCCGAGCAGTCGACGTCCGCGACGTTGACATCGACGCCTGGTACGGGCGGACATTGGAACAGCGACGCATGCAGGCCGCTGATGCCGGTTGCCTTTGCGGCGGCGTCGACTGCTGGAAACAGCGCCAGCGCGTGGCTGTCGCCCCACAACAGGAACCGCGGTGCAGCGTCGTTCTTCGGACCAAAGTGACACAAGTCCTCCGGCCTGATGTCTCGATCGGGCCTCGTGCCGCAGCGCTCCCAGTCGTCCGTTCGATCGTCCGCGGCCGCTGCTATTCGCATCGCGGCCTCAGGCAACCGATTTGGCAAGCCGTGTTCTAGTGCGACGATCAACCCGATGGTCGCCAACAGAGTTGCACTGGTGCCCAATGCCGCGACCAGCAACCGTCGGGTCGGTAAAACCGTTCGCCGTCGAATCGGGTTCTCGACAAGTACGAACGACAGCCACGCGCAGACGAACGTGGCGGCCAATACCAAAAGCGTCTGCGTTCCTGTGATTGTCGACGACGGATGGCGGCGAAGCATGCCGGCGAACAGGATGAGCGGCCAATGCCAAAGGTAGAGTGAATACGACAGTTGGCCGATGAAGACCATCGGCCGATTATCGAGAAGTCGTGTGGCACGGCAGCGCTGGTCGCCGAACCAGATCACGAGCGCCGTGCCGGCACACGGGACGAGTGCGGCGATCCCCGGAAATAGAGTATGCGAGTCATACAGAAGCACCGGAATCAAAATGAGACAGAGTCCGGTCAATATCAGGGCGTCGGCAATGAACGGTGAGAAGGAGGCCCTGCGCGATGGACGCAACAGCGCCAGCCCAGCGCCCAGCATCAACTCCCACGCACGTGATGGAAGCAGATAGTAAGCAGCGCTCGGATATGCATGCGTCCACCAGACGCTGATGGCGAGGGAAGCTGCTCCAATCAGCGTCACCACGGCGACTGGATGGAGTCGTTTTGACCATGACGTCGCTATCAGGACTGCGGGGAAAAGCAGATAGAACTGCTCTTCGACGGCGAGCGACCAGGTGTGCAGTAGAGGCATGGTCTGCGCGGTATCAAAGTAGCCGCTGTGTTGCCAGAAGTAGACATTCGACGCGAAGAAGACGATCGACACGACGGACCGCCCGAACGCATCCAACTCGCTGGGCACCAAGATCCAATAGGCAGCGAACGCGGTCGCAGCAACAACAAGGAGCATCGCGGGCAGCAATCGGCGCGCGCGACGCTCCCAGAATGACAAATAGCTGAACTGGCCTTGCGCAATCTCAGGAGCAATCAGGCTTGTGATCAGAAATCCGGATACGACGAAGAAGACGTCGACACCGAGATACCCACCGCCGAACAACGCGATGTGCGCGTGAAACAGAATGACCGGAACGATCGCAATGGCGCGAAGTCCGTCAATGTCGCGACGATGACTCGACGTGGGACGCTCACCGAACAGAATTCCATTTGTCGGCAGGCCAGTCGGCATCATCGCACCCGTCGCACTCCAGTCGCGCGGCAAGGCAGAATCGTCATGACGTTCCCCCAACGCATACCCATAAAGACCGTGAAGGCCGCCCGGCACGACGTCAAGAGCCGCGATGTGCTCGGCTTGAATCGGATGTAAGCACTTCTGCGTGGCACGCACTGATCCGAGTTCGGTTCCAGACTTGGATCCGGATCGCGACACCGTCAGTATTGCCGCCACGCACCTACGCTCGTCTGCCGCATGAAGCTTGTCCTGATGTCGATCGTCGTACTGGTCATGCTCGTCGCGGGCTACCTCGCATACGCCGCCCTCGTCGCGAACCCTCGGGTCGAGCGGGAACTCCGCGAGCAACCGGATGGCGAGCGCGCACGCAAGGTGATGCTGATAACGCTGCCGAGCGGAAGGACCATTCCTGTGAACTACTTGCGCGAAGGCGACGTGGTTTACGCAGGCGCCGATGGGCGCTGGTGGCACGAACTGCGCGGCGCCGGAGCGCAGGTGCAAGTGCTCGTGCGTGGCGAAACGTTCAGCGGTCGCGCTCGCGCGATCGAAGACGAGCCGGATCGTCGCGCCGACGTGTTCAGCCGCCTGAGACCGACCGCGCCGAAGTTCACCGGCACGCTCGTTCAGATCGACCTCGCGCCGAGTAGCTGAGAGGGCAGCCGATGGCACGTGCGGGACGTGAGATGAAACCGAGCCAGCTCATGCGCTTCCCGAGTGCGGTCGAGCACGATCCTTCGATCGAGCTCTGGCTGCTCGAGTACCCGCAGGACCTGGCGGCGATCGCGCGACACTGGTTCGAAGTGATGCGCCATTGCGGAGACGACGTTCGCGAACTTCTGCACGACGGCCACCCGACGGCGTGCGTTGCAGATGCGGCGTTCGGCTACGTCAACGCGTTCAGGACGCACGTCAACGTCGGTTTTTTCCGCGGCGCCGAGATTGCCGACCCGGCGCATCTGCTGGAAGGCACGGGCAAGTTCATGCGGCATGTGAAACTCCGGCCCGGCGACAACGTCGATGGCGCAGCGCTGAAGACGCTCGTCGAAACTGCATACACTGATATGAAGCAGCGCATTCGCGCTGCTTCGTGACGGGAGTTCGCCAACCGTAAAAATGCACGCCGCCGAACGCATATTCGACCACCTTCATCCCATGGTCGCCGCGGTGCGCGCCAATCCATCGCGCGAAGCGGAATTGTGGGACGACGTCGCGCGCGATCGCACACCTTTGATCGAAGCCGATCCTGCTTCGTCGCAGCACAGCATCGTCACGTACGCGTGGAAGCTTCCACCGGATGCGCGCCACGTCGTCCTTCAGCCGGGCTTCGGCGACACGCCGGACAACGTGATGGAACGGATCGAAGGCACGCGCGTGTGTCACGCGACATATCGATACCGCAACGACGCCCGCATCAGCTACAGCTTCGTGCCCGACATGCCCCTCATCGCGTGGGCGACGTCGAGCGGAAAAGAACTCGCCGAGCTGCAGGCGTTCATGCTCGCCAACAGGGCTTTGCCCGACCCGCACGGCCGCGAGCAGTTCGTCAGCCGCGCAGGTGCGGGTGAGCCCGATGCCGTCACGTCGGTGCTGGCTCTACACGAAGCAATCGACGACTCCGCAGCGCATAAGCGCGAACATGTCACGCGTGGAGCCATCGACAAGCACGCGTTCGAGAGTCGCTTGCTCCGCAACGAGCGCAACATCTGGGTGTACACACCGCCCGGCTATGCAACAAGCGATCGCGCCTTACCGGTATTGGTGATCTTCGATGGCGGCAATGCGCTTACGCAGATCCCCGTACACCGCATGCTCGACAACCTGCTGGCCGACGGACGCATCCAGCCGGTGGTGGGCGTATTCATCGACAATCCGACGCCGACGTCGCGCAACGACGAACTGCCGTGCAACGAAACGTTCGCCCGTTTCATCGAGGATGAAGTACTGCCGTGGTTGCGCGCTCGCTATCGCGTATCGCACGCGCGCGAAGATCACTACGCCACCGGCGTCAGCTACGGCGGACTCGCGTCGATCTGGATGGGATACCGGTTGCCACACGTGTTCGGCAACATCCTCAGCCAGGCCGCATCGTTGTGGTGGGGGCCGGGCTATCGCATCGACGTGCCGCGAAGCGAAGGCGGCTACACACCGGAATGGCTGATCGACCAGTTCGCCCGGTCGCCGCGACTGCCGCTGCGCTTCTGGCTCGAGATAGGCCTGCTCGAACACCCATTGCTGATGCTCGAACCTAACAGGCGCATGAAGGCGCTGCTCGAAGCCAGGGGATATGACGTCACCTACCGCGAGTTCTGCGGCGGCCACCAGGCGGCGATATGGCGTGGGTCCCTGATTCAGGCGCTGACGACGATGCTTGCCTCGTAGGAGTCGATGCTGATCGTGATGACGCGAGTATCGGTGGGTTGGGTGACGGGTGATCGGTGCTCCGGCCCGGCGTGTGATGCGCCTCCGCACCGATCACCCGTCACCCCTTCCACATCCAACGTCGCGCCTTCGTTCGAGATGAATACGTGCACGCCGGTGGCAGGCACCGGCAGTGGCTTATTCAACGTGCAAAAGCTGGTGCCTGGCACCGTCCGTTGACTTGTTTGCAAGGCTGGTGCCGGCACCGACTTTTGACTTGAGCGATGAAATGAACGCGCGCAAAGCGCGCGTTCATCTCCAGCTGTCTGTCGATGGAGACACGCACCTCCGCCGCGCTCGAAGCTCCGTTCCACCGCACACCGAGCCATCGCTCTACAACACACTCCCGCCTGCTGTGAACTGCCCGGTCCCCGCGAACACACCACCGTCGACTGGCACCATGGCGCCGTTCACGAACGAGGCCGCGGTGGAGCCGAGGAAGGTGATCACCGCGGCGACTTCCTCCGGCTCGCCCCATCGGCCGAGCGGAATGTGGCGGCGCAGCTCGTCGTAGATCGGCGATTGGCGGATGTCGGCTGTCATGCCGGTGTGGGTCGGGCCGGGACAGACCGCGTTGATACGGATGCCTTCGCGACCGAGTTCGAGGGCGGCTGCGCGCACGAAGTTCGCCACGCCGCCCTTCGCGGTGTTGTAGGCCCACAAACCCGGATCGCCGCCGAGTCCCGAGACCGATGCGGTCACCACCACGGCGGGCCGATCGGCTTTGCGCAGTGCCGGCAACGCAGTGCGCACGCCGAGGACGACCGCGCGCAGATTCACGGCCAGCACGCGATCGAACGTCGCCATGTCGATCGTTTCCAGCGTGCCGCTCGCCGCGAGACCCGCATTGAGAAATACCGCGTTCAGGCCGCCGAGGCCGGTTGCCGCTTCCACCGCGGCGGCGTTCGTCGCCTCGACGGTGACGTCGCCCTTCACGATCCGCGTGCGCGTTCCGTCGCGGTCGAGTTGCGCGAGCCACGACAGGTCGGCGCGTTCGAGGTCCACTGCCACGACGCAACCGTCCTGCTCCAGCACGCGCTTCACCGCGGCGCGTCCGATGCCCGAAGCCGCGCCGGTGATCACCGCAGTGCGCTGTGCCCAATCGCTCACGATGCGCCCCCCTTCGAGCGCGTTAGCACCGGCTCGTTCTGATACAGATCGGCGAACTGCTGCTGCAGGTGCACCACCTTCGGCGCGTCGTTGACGACGATGTATGGATTGTTCGGGTGCACGGTCGCGTAGTCCTGGTGATAGGGCTCGGCCGGATAGAACGCATCCAGCATCGATACCTTCGTGACGATCGGCGCCTTGAACGCCTTCGCTGCGTCGAGTTGCGCGATGTAGGCCTCGGCCACGCGTTTCTGATCGGCGCTGGTCGCGAAGATGGCGGAACGATACTGCGTGCCGTGGTCCGGTCCTTGACGGTTCAACTGAGTCGGATCGTGCACCACCGAAAAGAAGACGGTCAGCAACGTGGCGTAGGAAACCTGCGCCGGATTGAACGTCACTTCCACCGATTCGGCGTGACCCGTGGCGCCTGAACTCACCGCTTCGTACGACGGCTCCTTCCGGGTGCCACCCGCATAGCCTGAGATCGCCGACTGAACGCCTTTGACGTGCTGGAACACCGCCTGCACGCCCCAGAAACAGCCGCCGGCAAACACCGCCGTCTGCAGTTCGCCTGTCGAGCCCGGTGCCACGTCCGCCAGCGGTTTCGGCAATGCAGTCGCGGGACTCTCCATCGCGCCGGCGGGTTCGCATCCGGCCAGCAGTACGAACGACAGCAACGCCAACGCGCTTCGAACCTTCATCTTGATCCTCTAGGATAAATATTTATTGTTTTACAATAATAAATTGTTGCATTAAGATCCCTGACGAAACCGTCTGGAGATCGTCATGCCGCACGCCGTCTCGCTCGCCTCCGCGCCGCACAGTTCCGCTCTCGACGACATTCGTTCGTTGAGTAGACCGTTCGCGGCGCTGTTCGGTTTCCTGTTTTTCGCAATGCTCACCGTGTGCATCGCGTGTGTCGCCGCAGCACTCTTCTACGGCGGACCGAACCTGCGCATGCCGCCGGAGCACACCTCGCTGTTGATCATGCCCGATCTCACCGAGCAGGTGCTCGCCTCGACCATCGCCATCGGCGACATGCCGCTGAAGACGCGCGCGGTCGGCATCGTGTCGCTCGGCATTCTGCAGTGGGGATCTCTCACGATGATCTTCTTCCAGGCCCGCGCACTGTTCCGGCTCTACGAGCGCGGCGTCGTGTTCGCCGCCGCGAACGTTGCGTGCATCCGCAGGCTCGGCTTCTGGCTGATCGTCTGGGGCCTCGCGCCGACCATCGGTCATCAGCTGTGCCAACTCACCGGCGTCTACGACGAAGGCTGGCTCCGTGCCAGCAGCATCGCAGCCGTCGTACTCGGTGCGCTCCTGTACGTCATCGGCCGCGTCATGAATCTCGGGCGCGAGATCGAACTCGAACGCGCGAGCTTTGTCTGATGGCCATCGTCATCCGGCTCGACGTCATGCTCGCAAAACGCAAAGTGCGTTCGATCGACCTCGCACAGGCAGTGGGCATCACGCAGGCGAACCTGTCGTTGCTCAAGTCCGGCAAGGTGAAGGGCATCCGTTTCGCCACGCTCGAAGCGATCTGCAAATACCTCGACTGTCAGCCGGGCGATCTCATCGAATACGAGCCAGAGCCCGCAACCGAACGCATGCTCGATGCGGGCTAACGCCGGAACAGCCGCCAGTACAGCAGCACCACCGAGATCGTCAGCAACTCTGCAGACAACAACGCGTACTGCGGTCCCACGCGATCGGCGAACCAGCCCAGCGCGAACACGACGACCGCATACAGCAGGTTGCCGCCCAACGAGATCAGCGAACCCATCGTTGCGCGCTGACGATCGGTGAACGACCGCTGCATCAGCGTGTCGCGCGCCACCGTGCCGGGGCCGTAAGGAAACGATGCCAGCGACGAAATCGCGGGGCTCGCGCCCGTCGGCACGGCGGTGGCCGCAACGCCGAGAAAGATGCTCGTGATGCTCGTCCACACCAGCACCGGCAGTTCGCGGAACCGTCCGATCACGCGTCCCGCCGCGCGGAATCCCAGCATTGCGAACGCGTGCGTCAGCATGCTCGCGATACCGAGACCCGAGGCCGACCAGAGCGTGGCGAAATACGCGGGAAAGAACATGTGCTTCGCTTCGCCGAGCGCGAAACCCAGCATCGCCGCGATGCTGACGTCGCGCAGCTTTGCATCGTGCCGGAACGGCACCAGCGCATCGCGCAGATGGGCGAGCACATTCGTCTCGATCACGCGACCGTGGCGGGACGGCTCGGTGGTGAGAAAGCCGACCACCAGGCCAATCGACTGAGGTATCAACGAGAGCCAGAACAGCGATCGCAGCGGCAACCACACCAGCACGATCGCCGACACCAGCGCCGACACCGCGAGGGCCGCCTGGAACATCGCGCTCAAGCGTCCCTGATATTCGGCGAATTCGTGCTGCGCCTCTTCGTCCTTCAACGTGTCGTAGAGAAACGCATCCTGATTGCCGCTGAAGAGCGCGAACGAGAGTCCTTCGAGGAGCGCTCCGATCGCGAGCAGCGCGAACGAAGAGCCTGCGCCGTACGCGGCGATGCACAGGACGTTCGCGACCTGTCCGGCGAGCATCGTCCTGCGACGGCCGACGTAATCGGAAAACAAGCCAGTGGGCAGTTCGAACAGCGACGAACCGATTTTCGCAATCGCGAGAATCAGCACCGCGTCTGCATACGATCCGGTGACCTGCGCGAAGTACACGACCATCACCGGTCCGTAGATGCGGAAGTCGTTGCAGAAGTTGAACCAACTGAGCAACCGGATGTTGCGGCGCGCGACACTCATGTCATGCATCGTAAGCGATGAGCTGTTAGCTTTCCGGCATGCTCGAATCGTCCTCACCGCCGCGACTCAAGTGGCACATGCTGCGGCGACGCAAAACGGATGCGCCGTTCCTGCGTGAGAATCTCGTCGCCGCGCTGCGCGCCGGCGCCGCCTGCGAAGTCGATCTACAGTTCACCGTCGATGGTCATGCGCTGTGCCTGCACGACTCGACGCTCGACCGGGAAACGACCGGACAAGGCCGCGTTGCCGACACGACGCGCGGCGCGATCGAACGATTGCGCCAACGTGCGCCCGATGGCGCGCCGCTGCAGAGCACGCCGTTGTTTCTCGACGAGGTGACCGCGACGGTACGCGCGGCCGGCGTTGCCGCACCGGCTCTCGTACAACTCGACGTCAAGACGCGCGCCGGCGCGTTGACAGCGGAAGCGCTCGAACGTCTGTCTCGACTGCTCGGCGGAGCCGCCGACGCATTCGTCGCGAGCGCGTACGAATGGGAGGCGGTACAGCAGGTCGTCGCGGCGGCGCCGGGGATGCACGCCGGCTTCGATCCGCTCGCGTTCTATTCGCGCTCGTTCGACCTCGATGCCGACGGTTATCGCGCGATCGCGGCGCGCACGCTGACCACGGCGCCGGGCGCATCGATCTACTACCTCGAAGCGAGGCTGATCCTGGAAGCACTGAAACGCGGCGTGAATCTCGTGCAGGAAGTCGGCGC
The DNA here is from genome assembly GCA_963780795.1 of uncultured Gammaproteobacteria bacterium. Classification (GTDB taxonomy): domain Bacteria; phylum Pseudomonadota; class Gammaproteobacteria; order Pseudomonadales; family Azotimanducaceae; genus DATJGR01. The sequence goes on from CAWADH010000005.1 coordinate 112,074, forward strand.
AGCCGGCGCGCAGATCGACGCGTGGACCATCGACGCCGACCTGCCTCGCCTCGACGACGTGCTGCGACGCCTCATCGCCGCCGGTGTCCACCAGATCACCAGCAACGACCCGGAGCACCTTGCACGTCTGATCGGTGCAAAGGAAACAAACTAATCGCCGTGCTTGTCGTTCCCGTTGCCGCGATCGTCTCCATGATCGTCGTCGCCGTGACCGTGACCATGTTCCTTCGACTCGTGCGCCTCGTCCGCTGCTTGCCATTGCTGCCTGGTGAGCGCCTCGCGCGGCTGGTAAAGGTACTTCTCCGATCGGATCACATACTGTTGCGGTGGTGCTGGGTAATGATCCCCCGAGTAGTTCCGTTGGTAACTCGGCAACGGCGCAGGTGGCGGAACCGCAGCGCGGTTCCACTGATTCCAGCCCTTTCGCTGCTGCTCCCACTCGGTGCCCCAATGCTCGCCCCAGCGCGGCGGCGCATCCGCTCGCCAGCCGTGGAAGTACGGCGGCGGGTGACGGTAATAGCGCACCGGAACGCGCAACACGTATTCCGGGACATATACCGGCCGCACCGCGTGCCATGGTCCGTCGTACCAGGGGCTCTGATACCAGCTGTCGCCCTGGAAAACCCAATACAGACCGTCGTAGAAGAAATAGTTCGATGGTGCGTGAGGGTCGTAGTAGACGGGGTAGCCCGGCACACGCACGAAACTCGGATACGACTTGATCGTGAAGCCGACGTCGTCGCTGTGGTCGTGCGCCGATGCAGGCGCGTTCAGCCACATTGCGAGCGCGAAGCACATTAAGTAACGCATGGCTCGATTCCTGAGCGAAGGCGAGTCGCCAATGGCGCCAGCTTCACCGAATCGGGCGTCCATTCGCTGTGCGCTAGGGCACCCTCGTCAGCGGCGCAGCTTGCGCGCCTGTTCGACCAGTTGCGTGTCGCCTAACCGCTCGGCCAGCTTCGTCAGCGCGGGCACGTCGGGACCTTTCCAGCGCAGATCGTCGAGCGATTCGGCGAGCGGCGCATCGAATCGCAGCGTTGCCAGCCGCCTGAACAACTCGGCGTCGGCGCGGCCGGCTCGCAGATTGTCGGCCAGCACGCGCGCGCCGCGCACTTTCGCCGTCCACCCATCGGGGTCGTCGGGGATTGCTTCGAGTTTCTTGTACACGGCAAGTACCGCAGCAGCGGACTTCGCACCCCAGCGCGCGATGCCGGGAAAGCCGTCGGCGCTGTCGCCGACCAACGCCAGCCAGTCCGGGATCGACGCCGGTGGCACGCCGTACTTCTCGATCACACCGAGGTCGGTCAATGTCGTGCCGCGCATCCGATCGCGACACACGATGCGATCGCCCTTCACGCACTGCGTGAGGTCTTTGTCCGGAGAACAGATCACCACCTGCTCCACGGCGGGAGATTCGGCGAAGCGGATTGCGGCTGTGGCGATCGCGTCGTCCGCTTCGAACTCGATCATCGGCCACGTCACCATGCCGAGCGCGCGCGTCGCCTCTTCCGCCGGGCCGAACTGAGCGTAAAGATCGGCGTCGATGCCTTCGCCGGTCTTGTAGCCCGGGTAGAGCTGATTGCGGAACGATTCGATGACGTGGTCGAACGCGATCGCAACGTGCGTTACGTCGGGCTCACCGAGCAGCACCAGCATCGAACGCAGCAGCCCTCGCACCGCGCCCACTTCCGCGCCATCGTTCGCTCGTTTGGGCGGCGTGCCGTAAAACGCGCGATACAACTCGTAGGTGCCGTCTATCAGGTGAACTTTCATACCGTCAGCCGGTCATTTCACGAGTTCGATCTCGCTCGGCCTCCAGCTCTTGTCGAAGAAGGGTTCCAGCGGACTGTACAGCCGCAGGATCGTGAACCAGCCCTTCTCGGGCATCGTCTGGATCCAGTTGCCGCGCTTCACGTTCGCCGGTTGTTTGGGGCCGAAGTAGATCGTCGTCGAACCGTCGGCAGCCGCCTCCGCCGCCGGCGACGGATAACTCTGGCTGCCGGCGCGCGGGTAGCGCTGCGGCGTGTCGAGCATGGAACGCGTCTGGTTGTCGTAGAGCGTGAACGACCAGAAGTTCGCTTCGGGGACGCCTTTCGGCAGCGTCACTTTGTAGGTCTTCGCCCCGTCGAAGTACTGCTTTTCGGAATCGACGAACGCGAACAGGTACTGCGAACCGATGCCCGGCAAGCGCATCGCCATCGCCGGCGTGATGCCGGTAACGCCGTAGAAGAACGCGCTGCGCGCATCGAGGGTACGGTAGCCGGTCGGCGGGAACGGTTTCACGCCTTCCTTCGTGATCAACGGAATCGGCGTTTCGAATTCGGAGCCGGAGACGAATAGAAAGTTCATCCATGCCGATTTCGGATAGTAGTACCAGGACGGATCGCGCGGATTCATCAGCAGGCTGCGCGACGTGGCGTTCGCAATCGCAACCGTCTCGGTGAGAATCTTCTTCATGCGCTCGTCCGGCGCGAATGGTTTGCCCTTGACGATACCGATCGCCGCGAGCGGGCCCATCAGTTCGGCGTCGAGCGCGGTCGCCGGCTCCTGCTGCACGACGCTGTCGAGCATTTCATAGAAGCTGAAGTCATTGGGCGGAATCGTGTTCATCACCTTACCGCTGCCTTCGTGGAATACCGTCGGCGGCGGCGCGTCGACGCGACCGAGTTTGGTCTTGCCGGCAAGGAACTCCGCGATGCTCGTGCCCACGCCACCCGCCTGATACGGATAGATCTTCGTTCGCGACTTGATCAGGTCGACCGTCGGTTTCGGATCGTTGTTCTCCATGAAGGAGCGACCGAGGATCGCAACACGCGTCGTGCGCGCGTGCGACACGAAATACCCGCCTTCGGGTAGCGGTCCGTCGTAGCCGGGCGGCAACACCAGATATTTGCCGCCTTCACCGCGATCCGGACCCGGCGCACCGAAGTCGGTCACCCAGCGCCACCAGAAGTCGTCGAGCGTGCCGAGCGCTTTCGGCGGTGTTTCGAGCACCATCGGGCCATTCGTCAGATCGAGCATGCCGACGAAATAGACCGTGTCGGCATTCGCCGTCAGGAACAGCGAGTTCGCGTCCATCAACTTCGAGAACACCATGATCTCGTTGTTTTTGACGCCTGCGTCCTGAAAACCCTTGTGGATCGCCGCCATGTTCACACCCTGCAGCGTGTTCATGTATGCGTCGAACGCGTGCGCGCGATCGAGATTGTCGAAGACCTTCTCCGTCGTGGACGCGTTCGGCGTGCCGTCCTTGAATTCGAGCGCGCCGATCCGCGTGTCGTACTTGTCGACGGTGGTGATCGACGCGGGAATGTTCGGCGCAGCATTCGCGAGCGATGCGCAGACGACGATGAAACCCGAGACGAGCAGAGAGGGTAATGGACGGACGAACATTGGCTTTCCTTCTTCTGTTTTTTGCAGAGGCTAACAGCTAACGAGTGAGCGACCTATCAGATCTCAGGTGCACGGATCGAGTCGCAGCACGGGCACGTCGCCTTGCGGTCGCCAGTTGACCCATTTCGATTCGAACGCATCGAGCCCCGACGCCGCGAGATCGGCGAGCGCCGCTCTGTCGCGTTCGATGCCGGACACGTCGTCTGCGGTGATCTGTCCACATCCGACGCCGGCCAGATACTCGTCCTCGTCTTTCAATCGCGTCGAATTCACGTCGTGCGGCGAGACGAGCAGGTCGAGCGCGAGGTCCAGCGTTTCGAAGCCGCTCTGGTCACGCCGGTATGGGCGCTGGAAGTTCACGTACCAGCACAGGTGTCTCCAATCCGTGTCGGTCCAGAAAATCCGAATGGCGTAGTACTTCGCCGGATACAGAAATGTCAGTGCGTGTGTCGTCTGCCACGTCTGCTGCACCAGATTCCATTCGCCACTGGCGCGCACGTCCCAACTGACGCGTCCGCGTTCGGGCCGGGAGAATTCCGCGAGCCGGTCCGGCATCAGATAGGTCGCACCCGGTGCGATGTAAAGCACCGAACAGACGGCGCTGTCGTGTACCACCATCATCGGTTCCGCCCACCAGCGCTTGCCTGCCACTCGCGCGGTGACGGCAACGACTTCGCCGGGCTTTCTGAACATCGTTCGGTTCCGAAGTAGGGCTGGCGCTGCAGTGTGACGCGTTTGCGCGGCTCCCGGAACATTCCGCGGGCGGCGTCCTTTGATGAAAGAAAGGAGTACGGAAATGAAGACGCGCGACATCGCGGTCCTCGTCGGCAGTCTTCGCAAGGCGTCGTTCAATCGACTGCTGGCACACGCTTTGGCGGAACTCGCACCGGATTCCATCGAGCTGAACATCGTCGAAATCGGTCAGCTGCCGATGTACAACCAGGACGGCGACGACGATCCGCCGCCGGAGTGGACGCAGTTTCGCGCGCGAATCAAAGCGGCCGATGCGATTCTGTTCGTTACACCGGAGCACAACCGTTCGGTACCCGCGGCGCTGAAGAACGCGCTCGACGTCGGCTCGCGGCCGCACGGATCGAGCGTATGGAACCGCAAGCCCGGGGCCATCGTCACGGCATCGCCAAGCGCGATCGGCGGGTTCGGCGCCAATCATCACCTGCGGCAGTCGCTGGTGTTTCTGAACGTGCCCGCAATGCAGCAGCCGGAAGCCTACATCGGCGGCGCCGACAAACTGTTCGACAGCCACGGCCAACTCGTCAACGACGACACGCGCAAGTTCCTGCAGCGCTTCATCGACAGTTTTCGCGCGTGGATCGACGTCAACGCAAAGTCATGACGCGCTGAACAGGAACCGGTCGACGGCGCGTTGAAACTCCGCCGGGTGATCCATGTTCGGCAGATGCGCCGCGTCGCGCATCGACACCTTCTGCGCGGACCGGATGTGCTGGGCCATGTAGTCGGCCGCTGCCACCAGATACGGGAGGTCGTGCACACCGACGATGACGAGCACCGGAACGTGCAACGCATCGAGTCGCTGCGCCGCGGGCACATCCGCATCGGGCAGCCGCTTGCCGAGTTTTTTCGCTTCCTGCGTCGCCACGTTGCGACACATCTCGTACGCCAGCTTGCGTGCGTCCTGATCCACTTGCGCCGCGCTGCGGCCGATGCCGTCGAACCAGATCTGCGTTTCGATTTCGGCGACGCGGTCGAGATCGCCCGCTCTGATCGCCGCTTCGATCGCGGCCTCCACTTCGTCCGCACCGTCCGGTCTCGGCACGTCGAGCACGAGGCCCGATGGACCGGACCCGACCATGACCAATGCGCGCACGCGCGCCGGATAAGTCAGCGCAAAGTCCATCGCGATGCCGCCGCCCATGGAACAGCCCATCAATATCATCGGGGCATCGATGTGCAGATGGTCGAGCAACGCCGCGAGATCGCGCAGATGGCTGAAGTCACCGGCTACGGGTTCGCTCCTGCCGTGGCCCCGCATGTCGAAACGTACGACCCGAAAACGCGCGGCGAAGTGCGCGAACTCGTTCTCCCACTGCCGGCTGTCGGCCACGCCTGCGTGAATCATCACGAACGGCTGTCCGGAACCTTCGGCTTCATAGTAGATGCGGGCGCCGTTGATCGGCGCGAATCCGGTTTCTCGGTCAGGCATCGTTCGGCACCACCCCGTCGCTCATGTCATTCCGCTCTGCGTTTCGGTTGCACCTTGGCCACCGCGAGTAACGACTCCACACAGTCGCGCAGCGTTTCGTCGAACGGGCGGAACGTAACCTGCGCGACGGCACGGATGCGGTCGTTGCGCAGCTCGCATCCGGCCCAGATCCTGCGCAGTTCCGCTTCGCGCGCCTTAATGCGGTCCGGGAACGGATCGGTGACCTGCGGCGTGTCGTGGCGCAGCTCGGGCAACACGCGGTCGATGCGCGCGCAGATGTCTTCCACGTTGAAGGTATCGGTGGACCACGCGATGTAGCGTTCGCCGTTCTTCACCTGCACGCTTTCCAGCATTGCGATGTGGCAATCGGCGTCGTCGCGCACGTCGACGATCATCCACGGCCGGTACGCGCCGGTCTGCTCGTACTTGCCGAGAAGCATCTTCTCGATGATGTGCTGCCACGGACCCATGTCTTTCTGGTGCGCCGATTGAATCGGGCCCACGTTGTCGGCCGGGCACACCGTGATGGCGTCCCAACCGCCGTGTAGTTGCGCCGCATCCGAGAACGCCCGTTGGGCGATGTTCTTGCCCATCGAATAGCCCTGGCCGCGTTCCGGCGTGCGTTTCGGATTCTGTTCGTCGGGATATCGATCTTCGTACAGCACCGGACGACGCAAGAGCTCCTGGATGTCCACTTCGGAAATCACCGCCGCGATGCTCGACGTCACCACCACGCGCGTGACGCTGCCGGACTGGTTGACACTGGCGATCACGTGATCGCACACGCGCTTCACGTACGCGTGATCGTCGTAGGTGCTGACGTGCGACACGTGACAGACGCCGTGACACCCTTTGAAGATGTCGTCGAAGCAGCCGTCGCGATCGAGATCGGCCGCGTGCAGCGTGAGGCGCCCCGACGCGTAGGCGGGCATCTCCTCGAGGAAGGTCGTGCGCACGGGGTCGTTCGCATCGCGAACGCACGCGCGCACTCGATAGCCCTTGTCGAGCAGTCGCCGCACTACCCAACCGCCGATGAAACCGGCGGCGCCCGTCACCGCCACGATGCCGCCTTTCGGAATCGGAGCCATTCGCTGTTATCCCCAAGTGATCGCAGCGCAGTCGACGCGATGGTAGCCGGGAGTGTCAAGTGCGACGCTTCGCGAACGGCGCCGGAGCCTTGATTCGATGCTGAATTGCGACCAGCCTTCGCGTACCAACGCAACGTGCGTGTCTCGATGCAACGTCCGTTTCCGGCTTACAAGGGCGACGATCCGTACATTTTCGTCTCCTACGCGCACGACGACGCCGCACTCGTGTACCCGGAACTCGTCCGCCTCAAAAACCATGGTTTCAACGTCTGGTATGACGAAGGCATCGCACCCGGCCAGAGCTGGCGCGACGAAGTGGCGCTCGCGCTGACGCAATGCAGAGTGTTCCTTTACTTCGTGACACCGCGATCGATCGCGTCGTCGAATTGCCTGAAAGAGTTGAATTTCAGCTTGTCGCGCGAGCGCAAGATCCTTTCGGTGCATCTGGAGACGACCGAACTCACGGCCGGCCTGGAACTCAGCCTGAGCGACAGGCAAGCGATCCTGCGCGTCGAGCACTCCGAGTCGGATTATCAAAAGAAGCTGGCCGATGCACTGCTGGCGTTGCTTCCGGACACCTTGTACCGGCCCACCGTTGTCGGACAGCCACCTGTTGTCTCGAACGACAAGTCGATCGCGATCCTGCCACTGGTCAATCGCAGCAACGATCCCGACAACGAGTATCTGTGCGACGGGATATCGGAAGAACTCATCTCGGGACTGGCCAGCCTGAAGGGGCTGCGTGTCGCATCGCAGATATCGTCATTCGCGTTCAAGAACCAGAATGCCGATCTGGCGCTCATGGGCAGCAGGTTGCGTGTCGATCACGTGCTGAGCGGCAGTATCCAGAAATCTGGCAACCGCGTTCGGATCACCTTTCTGTTGAGTCGCGTCGGAGACGGCACAAGCCTCTGGTCGAAACGCTACGACCGCGAACTGCGCGACCTATTCGAACTGCAAGAGGACGTCGCACACCAGGTAATCAACGCTCTCAAGATCGAACTCGTGGGCGACCAGTCGGCTCCGCTTCTCGACGTCGGAACGGAAAACGCGAAGGCGTACGAGATCTTTCTGCTGGGATTGCACGCCGCGCGAGCGGGCACGCGCGAGACGCTCGAACAGGCAGTCGCACACTTCAACGAGGCGATCAAACTCGACCCTGCATACGGGCGCGTCCATTGGTGGCTGTACTTCTGCTATTGGCGGCTCATAGGCGTCGGGCTGCCGCGTCCGGAGATGGAGCGGAAAGGCGAGGATGCGCTCGACAAAGCCCGCGCCGCGGGATTCGTACCCCCGGTTCCGTGGATCAAGGCCCGCAGAGACCTCATCCCGGCGAGTCGACCCAACCAGCGCACGCTGGCGCTGGAAGCATCACAGAAAATCCGCAATCCGGATTCCCAGTGGCGGCTGTTCGAGTACATCCAATTCGGCGAGTGTCTGATCGCGGCGGGCTTCAATCACGGCGCTTGCGATTACTACGAGTACTACTTGTCGCGGACGCAACACGATCTGAGCGGCACCTGGATTCAGCCGCGGTATCGGTCACTCCTCACACAGCTGGGCCGCTTCGAAAAAGCAACCGAACTGATGACGCAGCTCGGCATGGGTGGGCGCGCAATCGTCTACAGCCGCACCGGCCAATACGAATTGGCCGCACAGATCCTTGCCACCGAAGAAAGCGCGTCGTTCTATTTCGATCATTTCTACTTTTACTTCTGGCGGCGCGAACTGGAGACCGCAAAGGAATACTACCGAAACGCCGACCCTAACGATCTCGAGCCGCTCGATCACTACTGGGTTCTGTTTTTGCTCGGCGAGTTCGAATCCGGCATCGATTACCTGGAGGAAGACGTCGCCCGTGGCGCACACCCCGCCGTTTATCGCTCCAATATCGGTGAAATCCTCACTCGGGCCATGTTGAAGAAGCTGGAGCAGCACCCGCGCTATCAAGCGCTGCTGAAACGATTCGAAATCGACGCCGCGTGGTGTGACGAGCTGCTGACGATCGCCAACGATCTCACTGCGATCACCGGCATTCACGTGCAACCCGACGACGACTACTGATTCCGCGATGGAGCAATCTCGGAACGCCTCTGGTTCGTAGGACGGCGCCGACCCGAACATCGGCCGACACCGATGGGGTGGGCAGGCTGCCGAGGTCGAACATGTGGCCGAATGAAATGAAACCGGGAGCGGGACGATGGCCGTACAGATTCTGAAAATCACCTGCGCTGCGGGTCTGTTGGCGATGGCCATGAGTAATTCGGTGCACACGTCCTGGGCCGCGGAGCACGTCGAAGACGCTGCGCTGATGCAATCGGTCGAAGATGCGCTGGTCGCCTATCCGGTCGCCGGATCACATGACATCAAGGTCAATGTGTACAACGGTATCGTGCAGCTGAACGGGTTCGTCACCTCGGACAACGTGCGCGAATCGGCCGTGAAAGCCGCGAAGGACGTGGCGGGTGTGGCGTCGGTTCACGACAACCTGAAAATCCGTCCGGACAACCAGCCCGCCGCTGAAATGCAACGCGATTCCGATCTGACGAAGAAAGTGGAGAACGCGCTGATCACGAATCCGGCGACGAAGTCGCACGAGATCTACGTTGCCACGGCCGATAGCGTCGTGCAGCTTTCGGGCTTCGTGGACTCAGCCGACATTCGCAATACCGCGGCAGAAATCGCCGGCGCTGTACCGGGAGTTCGCCGCGTTCAAAACGAACTCGAAATGAAATAGCGCTCCCAACGGGCGCACTCAGTCGCGGGCGGCGATCGACAACACGGTGATCGCCTCACGCCGGCCACCGGCGTCGAGTGCGACGACCTCGCCTGATTCGGCGCCTTCGAGTGCGCGTGCAAGCGGTGCGGTCCACGCAATCAGACCGCTTGCCGGATCGGCCTCGTCTTCGCCGACGATGGCGACGGTACTCGTCGCGGCACCACGCCGTATCGTCACGCTGCAACCGAAACCCACCACATCGGGCTCTGCGACCGATCGTGCGATCTGCATCGATGTCAGCCGCGCCTGCCAGTAGCGCAGGTCGCGGCGCAGCATCGAGCCTGCATCGTCGCCCGAATCCCGGGCGACTTGATCCCGCAATTCACTCACCCGTTGCCGTATCAGCTGCGCGCCGCGCGCGGTGACGCGATTCGGCGCCGTGCTGATCGGCCGCTCCGGAAGCGGCGGCTCCGGCGCGGCATCGTCTTCTTTGACGAAGGCGCGGCTCATCCGGTCGACCTCGCGCTACGCGCCGCCTTTCTCGATGGCTTTCTTGTATGCGGGACGCGCTTCGATCCTGTCGACGAACTGCGTTAGATTCGGGTACGCCTCGCGTCCGCCGAAGGTCACTGCCACCTGCGCGACGAAGCTCAACTGCACATCGGCGCCGGTGAGGTCGTTACCGACGAAGTAGTTGCGCCCCTTCAGTTCGCCGTCGAGAAAGCCGAGGTGGTTCTGCATCTCGCTCTGAATGCGGGGCTGCAACGGCGCACCGGCGTCGCCGAGCCGGCCGACGTAGAGCCGCAACATCAACGGCAGCATCGCCGACCCTTCGGCGTAGTGCAGGAACTGCATGTAGCGGTTGTAGTCCGGCGTGCCCATCGGCGGCGCGAAGCGGCCTTTACCGTATTGCCGCACCAGATACTCGACGATCGCGCCGGACTCGAATAGCACCACGCCGTTGTCGCGGATCACCGGCGCCTTCCCGAGCGGGTGCACCTTCTTCAGCTCCGGCGGCGCGAGGTTGGTGGTGGCGTCGCGTTTGTACATTACGAGCTGATAGTCGACGCCGAGTTCTTCGAGCAACCAGGTGATGCGTCGCGAGCGCGAGGCGTTGAGGTGATGGACTTCGATCATGCGCGATCTCCGCTAGTAGGCTGAAGCGCGAGTCTAAGCGAGCGACCGTCGTCGCGACCAAGGTGTTTTCAGAAGCTCAGCTCCTGCTCCGCGCGCACCAGCGTTTCGGCTGCGCCCACCGCGTAGAGGGATCCGAGCCATCGCCCCACCGCCTTCACCAGCCGCTCGTCGCGCGCCAGTTCGCCGAACAGCCGCTCGATGCCGAGCATCGCTCGCGGATCGGCGCCGCCTTCAACTGCCTTATCGCGTAGCAGATCGGCGGCGGGGTGGTGGATGTCGATGCGTTCGCCACGCTCGTCCACGCCGCGCATCCGGCGCATCCAGGCTGCGAGCGCAAGCGCGAGCAGTTCAACGCTCTTGTCCTGTCGCAACCGATCTCTGATCGGATCGACGAGCACGTTGAGGGGCGCGTCGGTGTTTACGCGCTCGACCGTGTCTTTGATGTTCGGATTGGCAAAGCGCTCGATCAACGTCGCTTTGTATGCGGCGAGGTCGATACCGGGCACCGGCGGCAACGTGGGACCCGTCTCCCGATCCATCAGCGCGCGCATGTAACGGCGCAAGCGAGCATCGCCCATGGTTTCGTCTACCAAGGCGTAGCCGGCGAGCCTGCCCAATCCCGCGATCGCGAGGTGGCTGGTGTTCAACAGCCGCAGCTTCATGAACTCGTACGGCGCCACGTCATCCACGAACTGCGCGCCGACGCGTTCCCATTGCGGCCGCCCCTGCGTGAAGTCGTCTTCGATCACCCACTGCCGAAACGTTTCGCAGAACACCGGCCAGCCGTCGTCGATGCCGTGGCGCGCCGCGAGATCGGCGACGGCTTTCGCGCTGGTCACCGGCGTGATCCGGTCCACCATCGTGTTGGGGAAGCGGCCGCTTCGTTCGATCCATGCGGCCAGCTTCGCATCGCGACGATCGGCGAACTCGAGCACGGCCTGCCGCAGGACGTTGCCGTTGTGCTGGATGTTGTCGCAGCTGAGTGCGGTGAACGCAGCGCGACCCCCAATCATCCGGCACCGCAACCCTTCCGCGATGATCGCCACGGCGCTGTGCGGCCGTTCCGGATTCGCCAGATCGGCGGCAATCGTCGGATGAGCAAAATCCAGCTTCTTCGTCGCGGCATTCAGGCAGTAACCGTTCTCGGTGACGGTCAGGCTGACGATGCGGATGGACGGACGCTCGATGATCTGCAGCAGCGCCGCCGAATCGTCGGCCGAGTGAACGAGTTCTGCGATCGAACCGATGACGCTGACCGTCTCTTCGGACGCGTTGCGTTCGATCAGTGTGTAAAGGCAGTCCTGGGCCGTCAGTACGTCGTGCATGCGTCGATCCGACGGCAACAGACCGGCGCCGACGATGCCCCACTCACGCGCCGTGGGTTCGACCTCGAACAGATCGTGCGTGAAACGCGCCATGTGCGCGCGATGGAATCCGCCGACTCCGAGATGCACGATGCCGGCGGCCACCGACTCCGGCGCGTACGCCGGCACGCATACGTGTCGCGGCAGATCGGGCAGCGTCGCCCGACACAGACGAACCGCCTTCATTCGAACACCGAGATGCCGAATCCCGCGAGCATGTCGGGGCTGCGCGACGTCAATCCGAAATCGGCCGACAGATCGAGCTGCACCGCGCTCGTCAGCATCATCGAGAAGCCGCCGCCAGCCAGCGCCTGGTCGCGCCGGTGACCGGAATACGAGGCGGCCGCTTCGACGAACCCAGCGACCGTACTGGAAATCGGGAAATTGAGATTCGGCGAAACATCGAAAGGGTTCCGGTGGAAAACGCGATGCCGCGCCGATCGAACGCCGGCGCGTCGGCCCACGCCGTTTCGATCCGGCACAGCCCGCAACGCGATGAAAGCGCCGGCAATCCACTGCATGGCGGCGACCTTATCCGAATTCGCCCGGCCGTGGGGTGGTCAGTTCTCAGTGGCGTTCGCGCCAGACGAATCCGGGCGGTAGACGTTCGGCGGATAGGCGCAATAGCGGAACACCGAACGCGCCTCGTTGAACGAGCGCCACAGCCGTTCGAGCCGGATCGCACCGGTGCGATTTCCGTAAGCGCACATCAGCGCGACCATGTCGCCGAAGATCCACACCTGCGGAAAGCGTGCGGCAACGCGGTCGATCGGCGCGCCGATCACCTCGGCAAAGCGAACGATGTCTGGCGAACCGTCCACCGTCACACGCGCCAGACTCTCGATCGCGTCGAGATACACGTACTGCTGCGCTCGCCGGGCTCGGCGTAGATCCGTGCCGGCGCGATTCAGACGGCTTTCGAGCAGGCGGCGATGCGCATCGGTGGCGATGCAAACCACGGCGTTGCCGCGCGCCAGCGCAACAGACATGGCGCGACCGATCTCTGCGATCAACACCGCGTCAGGATCTGCAAACTGAACAAACTTCGCGGCGTTTTCCCGCGCGAAAACGCGATTCATCACAACCTCCGCGATCGCTCGTCCAGGGCTTTTTCTACGCCCCGACATCAAGAGGTTCAACCGCGTCGCGCGCGCGCGTATCGCAATCCGACAATAAGCAGACAGGCCCTCAACGATCGGTCGTCGATGCTTCCTCAGGCTCGTGGTTCTTGGGCTCGAAGTACGCGGCGATGAGCGCCACGGCGCAAACGAGCGTCACGACGTGCACCGCGAAACCGGCCCACGCCGCGGCGAGGAGCACCGTGATCGCGAGAATCACCCAACTGGCCATGCACACCTCCCTTCATTCTTCTGAGCAACTCTGCTACGCAGAATGATCTACAGCACCCGAATGGCGTGCTATGACGCACGTCCCGCTTATGGCGTAAGGAGGTTCCTACAGGAAACGCCGTCGGCCGCGCCCCTTATTGAAGTTGTTGGAACTCGTCCGTCGGTTAGGCCGCTCGGAAGCGGACCGTCCTTGACAACATCGGTGTCGGGCGGGTGAACTGGACCGAGGGACGGGATAGGGGGAACGCATGACCGCACCGCTGGAAGGCGTACGCGTACTCGAAGTGGCGAGCTGGCTCGCGGCGCCGAGTTGCGCGGCGTTGATGGCCGACATGGGCGCTAGCGTGATCAAGGTGGAACCGCCGGGCGGCGACACGTATCGCCGCACGCTGCAGGGTCTGTTCGGCGAAGACTTCGTGCATCCGAGCTTCCAGTTCGACAATCGCGGCAAACGCGGGGTATGCGTCAATTTCGAAAGCCCCGAAGGCGTCGAACTGGTGCACCGCCTCGCCCGCGACGCCGACGTATTCATCACCAACCTGACGGCGCCGCGGCTGGCGAAATACCGCCTGACCGACGCCGACGTGCACGCACTGTCACCGTCTGCGATTTACGCGGTACTTTCCGGCTTCGGCACCGACGGACCGGACTCGGAACGACAGGCGTTCGACCAGACCGCGTTCTGGGCGCGCACCGGCGCGATGAGCGTATTCGGCGACCGCGACGACGGTCTGCTGATCTCGCGCGGTGGGTTCGGCGACCGCACCACGTGTCTCAATCTGCTCGCGGCCATTCTGGCGGCGATGCGCGTGCGCGACCGCACCGGCGAAGGCCAATACGTGGAGGTGACGTTGCAGCGCACCGGCGTGTGGGCGCTGGCGAGCGACGTTACGTCGGCGCTGTTCCAGCGCGTGCAGCCGGAGCGCACCAGCAAGAAAGCGCCGGCGAATCCGATCTGGAATTTCTACGCCACGCACGACGGCCGGCACCTCGCGCTGGTGATGCCGGCAGCGCTGCCGTACTGGCCGAAGTTCTGCGCGATGATCGGCAAACCCGAATGGATCGCCGACGCGCGCTTTCAGACGCTGGTCGGCCTGGCCGAACACGGCCCGTCGATCGTGCCGGAGATCGCCGCGCTGTTCGCGTCGCAGGATCTCGCCTACTGGCGCACGAAGCTCGACGCCGCCGGGCTCATCTGGGAACCGGTCGCGCTGCTCTCGGAAGTGATCGACGATCCGGCGCTGCGCGAACGCGGCGCGTTCTCCACCATCGTGCATCGCACCGGCGGCGCCATGGAGATCATCTCGGCACCGTTCCACATCCGCGACGCCGGCGTCGAAGTGCGCGGCCCGGCGCCCGACGTCGGACAACACACGCGCGAGGTGTTCACCGAAGCCGGCGTATCCGCCGCGCGCATCGACGAACTGCTCGCGAAGGGCGTGATCGTCTAGCGCATCCGGCGGATGAAGCGCACCAGCCCGAGCCACTGTTCGAATCCGAGCATCGACGGCGAGCAGTCATAACCGAAGCGCAGGTCGTTCGCGAGGCGGCGCAGCTGCAGCTTGCTGAGCCACGGACCGGTGGTTCGGTTGAGGCTCAGGTTCGCCGTATAGGCGCGCTCGATCAGTTGTTCGTACAGGTGTCGTTCCGAGTCGTCGAGCAGCGGCCGGTCGCGGCGGTGCAGCCACAGCAGCACCGATTCGACCGATGGCGGCGGATCGAAGTCGACGCGCCGCAGCCGGTCGACGATCTCGACGTGCCACCCGGGTTTCAACCGCAGCGACCACAGCGACTCGCGCACGTATGGCGGTCCGCAGAAGCGATGCGCGGCTTCGCGTTGAACGACCAGCCACGCGTCGTGCGGCGGGTTCGGCGCGCGCACCAGCCTGCTGACGATGTCGGTGGTGCGCGAGAACGGCACGTTGCCGAACGCCTTGTACGGCGCGGTCGGAAGCACCATCTGCAGGAAATCGCCGCGGATGATCTCGACCCGATGGTCGAACTGGCCGCGCAGGTTCTCGATGAGTGCGTCGTCGATCTCGACCGCGATGACCCGCTGTGCGCGACGCGCGAGCGGCAGCGTCAGTGCCCCGCGACCCGCACCGATCTCCACGACCAGATCCGCGCGCGAGATCGTCGTGCCGTGAACCAGCCGGGCAGGCGTCGCCCCTTTACGAAGAAAGTGCTGGGAGAGTTCCGCCCGACGAGGGGCGGACACGGTGGAATTGCAGCATGTAGCACATGGCGGCGAGCATAACCTCGCTCACCCGGAAGACTCCAGATCCTCGTACGCGTTTTGCACGAATCGCGGCGTGCAGATCGCGAGGAACACCAGATCGGCGTGACCGACGTTGCGAATGCGCTGCCGGCATTCCGGCGGAATCAGCACCACGTCGCCGGGTCTCACGATTTCCGCTGCGCGATCGCCGACTTCGACCGAGCCCTCACCTTCGAGGACGACGTAGCGCTCGGCGATTCCGACCAGCCGGTGCCAGTGCGTGGTCACGCCAGCCGCCACGCGCGCCCGCGCGATCGACACCGCCGCATCGGACTGCGAATTCGACAGCTCGAGAATGTAGCATTGCTCGGCGGTGAAGTACTCGCGCTCGGGTTCGATCCGCCGCACACCTCCGTACATTGGCTTCCTCCAGAACAGAGCCTCAACGGGCTCGTTGGCGCAACACCAGCACGATGGCCATCGCCACGAGATACGGAACCGTCAGCGCCAGCAGACCCGCCTGAAAGCTGCCGGTGTAGTCTTTCGCCACGCCCCACGCGTAGGGTCCGATGAACGAGCCGATCATGCCGATCGAGCCGATCGCCGCGATTCCGCCCGCGGCGGAGCGGCCGCGAAGGAAATCGCTTGGAATCAGGTAGAACACCGCCTGTATGGCGTTGCCGAAAACGATGGTGACGGCATACGCGAGCACGACCACCCACGGCGTTACCGACCAGCCCATCGTGAAGAACGCGACCGCCATGCCCAGCAGAAATACCGCGACGTGACGGTGCCGCTCGCGGCGGTGATCGGAGTACCAGCCGGCCGTGATCATGCTGATGGCGCCTAGCACCGAGATCGCGGCGATCAGAAAGCCGACGCCGCCCGCATCGAACCCGGTGACGTCGCGCAACAGCATCGGCGCGGACAGGTTGAACGCATACGCCGCGCCGAGCACGCACATCGACGCGAGGCCGAGCATCCACACCCGCCCATCGACCAGCGAACGCAGCACGCCGATGTCGCTCGCGACGCCGGGCAACCGGTTGTCTGCCGCCAGCTTGTCCTCGATCCAATCGCGTTCGGCAGCCGTTAGCCAGCGCGCCTCAGCCGGACTGTTTGGCAGCAACCAGAGAATGGCGACGCTCAGCGCCACGGCCGGCAGACCTTCAACCAGAAACAACCACTGCCATCCGGCGAGGCCGAAGTGCCCCTGCAGACCCAGCAGCATTCCGGCGAGGCTGCCCATCACGATCGAACTGATCGGCAGCGCCACGTAGAAACGGCTGATCGCGCGCCCGCGTTCGTGCGCCGGAAACCAGTGCATCAGATAGAATACGACGCCCGGAAAGAAGCCCGCCTCCGCCGCGCCGAGCAGAAAGCGCATGACGTAGAACTGCGTTGGCGTCTTTACGAACATCATGCCGACCGCGAGCAGTCCCCACGTGAACATGATCCGCGCGATCCAGCGCCGCGCGCCGAAGCGCATCAGCATCATGTTCGACGGCACTTCGCACAGCGCATAGCTCAGGAAGAACAGCCCGCCGCCGAGACCATACACCGTGTCGCTGAACTGCAGATCGCGGTTCATCTGCAGCGCCGCGAAGCTGATGTTGATGCGATCCATGTACGCGATGCCGTAACCGAGCCCGATCAACGGCAGCAGCCGCCAGGTCGCTTTACGCAAGGCACTGCGTCCCACCATCTCGGCGGATCGCGCCTCTGCTTGCTCGTCGGCCAGAACGGTTGCTTCATTCACACGCGCACAGTACCTTCACTTCCGCATGCAGGAAAGCGAACGTGTACGAACTCTTCTACTATCCCGACAATGCGAGCCTCGCGCCGCACTTCGTGCTCGAAGAAATCGGTGCACCGTTCACGCTCACGCTGGTCGATCGCACCCGCAACGCGCAGAAGAGCCCGCAGTATCTCGAGCGCAACCCGCTCGGCCGCATTCCCACGCTCGTGGACGGTGACCTGGTGCTGTTCGAATCGGCGGCGATCTGCCTGCACCTGGCCGACCGACATCCCGAAGCGCGGCTCGCGCCCGCCATCGCCGCCGATGCGCGCGCTCATCTGTACAAATGGCTGATGTTCCTCACCAACACGATCCAGCCGGATCACATGGCGTTCTTCTACCCCGATCGCTACACCACCGATCCGCACGGCGCCGATGCCGTTGCGGCCGCGGCGGAAGTGCGCCTGGACCATGCATATGCCGCGGTCGACGCGGCGCTGAGGCGCGACGGACCGTATCTGCTCGGGCACGACGTTTCCGTTGCCGACTTCTATCTGCTGATGCTGATCCGATGGGGCGCGAAGCAGCGCAACCACCCGAAACGTCTGCCGGGCATCCGCCGTTGCGCGGAACTGCTGCTGCAGCGGGCGTCGGTGCAGCGCGCGGCGGCCACTGAAAAGCTCGAACCGATCTACTGAACCGCTGACGGTTTGCCTGAGGCGACGCCTGCGTCAAGTGATCGTCGAGAGCGTGAAAGGGTGTCTCGCGGCGGGAATTCCGAGCGCTGCGGCAGCCAGCGCCAGCACTTCCGGCGTGTAGAAATACGTCTTCCACAGCCGGATGTAGCCGTCGATCCAGATCTGCCGATCGATGCGGTGCAGCCGTTCCACGCCGTCGTCGCCCGCGGCAAACACGAACACCACGGGTACGCCGGCAAATTCGCCGGCCTCGGCGCGCTGCGGCAACGGGTCCACTGCCCATTGCGACAGCGAATCTTCCCGAATCGTTCTGCGGCCGCGGTTCTCACCGACGCCGACGATGTCCACCACGGCGTCTTCGTACATCAACGCGGCGATGGCGTCGACATCGCGGCGATTGAACGCGTCGACATACTGCGCAACGAGACGGTCAGGCGCCGTTCGCCGCGCAATCGGCGGTCGTTCCGCTGCCGCGCGTTGCCGCAGCGATCTTCGCGCACGCTGCAGAAGACCCTTCACCGCAACTGAAGTGGTGTTGAGCATTTCGGCCGCTTCGACGAGCCGGAAGTCGAAGACGTCGACCAATAGCACCGCCACCGCCTGCGACCGCGGCAGCGTCGCCGCGAGGTGGTCCAGCGCGGCGGCGGAGTCATCCTCATCGGATGCGGCCACACTTACGTCGTCGACCGCCGGGTCGAACGCAGGGTGCTTCGCGCTGCGCATCGAATCGATCCACGTATTCGAGGCAATTCGAAACAGATACGCGCGCGGCTGCGTCGGTTGCCAGATGCCGGAAAGGTGGCCGAATGCGCGCGCCAGCGATTCCTGCACGAGGTCTTCGGCGTCCCACGGCGAACCCGTCAGCCGGTAGCAATACCGCCACAATGCCGAGCGATGCGGTTCGATTACCGCAAAGAATGCATCCTGGGCGGCGCGCGCCGACGCAGCGAGCGACTGCAGGTCGTTCATCGGAACTCCTTGCGACCGAAGTCATCATTAAGACGGAACTCGCGGCCGAAATGGAACGGTCCGCATCTTCAATTGACAGCGCCTGCGCGTTCACGGTCATCTTCGTCCACTCAGAACGCAACTCTTCACGGAACAGAGGGCACTCCAGATGGCGAACACGAAACAGCTGAACTCCGGCGATCCGCGCGAACTCGGCTTCGAACCGAAGCGCCTCGACCGCATCGGCAGAACGATGGACGCCGCGGTTGCCGCGCGCGCGATACCGGGCACGGTGACGATCGTCGCGCGCAAAGGAAAGGTGGCGCACACGCACGTCACCGGCCGGCTCGACCTCGAACGCGACGCGAAGCTGTCGTTCGACAGCCTGTTCCGCATGTATTCGCAAACGAAGCCGATCACCGCGGCGGTGCTCATGACGCTGTTCGAAGACGGCCTGTTCCTGCTCGACGAACCGGTGTCTAAATGGATTCCCGAGTTCGCGAATCCGAAAGTGATCGCGTATCCGCAGCCAAATGAACGGGTCCGCGGCGGACTCACGCTCGGCGGCCTCGAAGCCGCGCGCCGCGAGATCACCATCTTCGACCTGCTGACAATGACCTCCGGCGTCGCGGCGAATTCGCGAACGCCTTCGGTGCATTGGCCGACGTTGCGCGGTGCATGGGAAGGCACCGGTTTCGGACCCGGCGATACACGCTTCAACGACCCGACCAACGACTACGACGATCTCGTGCTCGCGCTCGCGGCTACTCCATTGCATTCGCACCCAGGCGACACGTGGCAATACGGCTCCGACTTCGACGTGCTGACGCTGTTCCTCACGCGATTGACCGGAAAGAATCTCGACGCGTTGTTCCGCGAAAAGATCCTCGGTCCGCTCGGCATGAACGACTCTGCGTTCTACTGTCGCGAAGAAAACCTCGGCCGGCTGGTGACGGACCATCAATGGGACGCCACCGGCAAACTCGTGGTGCGCGACCGGCCGGAGACGACGGAGAAGGCCGGCCGTAACAACCGCCCGCTGATGTCGGGCAACGGTCTGTTCGGCGGACTGCTGTGCACGCCGTGGGATTACGCCCGCTTCGCGCAGATGCTCGCGAACGGTGGCGAACTCGACGGCGTGCGCATCCTTGGCCGCAAGTCCGTCGAACTGATGTCGACCAATCACATCGGCGAGCGTTGCATCGATCTCGGCGTGGGTCCGAACTACGGCTTCGGCTTCGGCGTGTGCGTGCGCAAGGGCATCGGCGGAACCTTCATGCCGGGTTCCCCCGGCACTTGGGGCTGGGGCGGTGCGGCCGGCACGTGGTTCTTCATCGACCCGGTCGAAGAAATCGTCGGCCTGTTCTTCACCCACGTGTTCGGCTATCAGTTCCTGCCGACGGCGGATCTGTTCGAACGCTTCGAGAAGATGACCTACGAAGCGCTCGTCTGAGGCTTGACAGAAAGGCGACGGCGGCCTAGAAAGTATTTCCTGTCAAGACAGGATCTGCTTTCTAGGAGCCGCGATCATCGCAAAGAGATCCGACAAGGTGCCTCGCGACCGTCCGCTGCCGGCGGTACACACGGTTCGAGACGTCGACGCGTTGCGCGCGCTGAGTCATCCGGCGCGCGTCGAATTGCTGGAACGGTTGCGAGAACCGGCGTCCGCCGCCGAAGTGGCGCGGCAACTCGGGCAGCCCCGCCAGCGCGTCAACTATCACTTGAAGGCGCTCGACGAAGCCGGTCTCGTCGAGAAAGTGGGTACGCGTCGGAACGGCAACTTCATCGAGTCGTTGTATCGCGCCACGGCGAGCGCATTCGTCGTCGCGCCGGAGGTTGCTTGGTCGGACCCCCGGCGCATCACTGCCCTGCGACGCGACCATTCGCTGAATGCGCTAGTGGAAATCGGCGCGCGCCTGCAGCACGACGCCGCCGCGCTGCTCGATCACGCTGCATTCGGCGATCGCAAGATCGCGAGCGCAACCGTTGCCGCGGAAACGCACTTCGCGAGCGATGAAGACCGCGCGGCGTTCATGCGCGAGTACCTCGAAGCAACCCGCGCGCTGATCGAAAAATACGGTGGCCGCCGCGGCGCCGCCTATCGCGTCGTGCTCGCCGTACACCCAAGGATCGAGGAGGCAACATCATGAGCGGAAAGTGGGAGCGTACGTTCGAGGTGAGCGTGCCGGTGGAGCGCGTGTGGGAAGCGTTCACGCGCATCGGGCCGCCTCCTTCCGGAGCGCGCGTCGACCCCAACGCCTCCGTAAAGCCGCAGATCATCGAGTTCCAACCGATGAAACGGTTGCGCTGGTCTGCAGAGGGCGGCCAACTGCCGGAACGCTCGGAGATCACAGTGGTTTTCGAATCGACGGAATCCGGCAGCCGCTTCACCGTCACGCGCTTCGGCTTCGGTGAAGGCGAAGACGCGGACGTGTTCTCCGAATCGAACGGCCTCGGTTGGGAAGGCGGCTTGATGGACATCGTGTTCGCACTCGAAACCGGCGTTGCGGTTAACCGGCACTACTATGGCGCGTACGACGCCTGTACCGGTGTGATGTTCGCGCAACGCGATTGGGGGCTCGAAGTACTGAAGGTGCTGCCCGGAACGTTCGGTGCGGAAGCGGGTCTTGTGCGCGGCGACCGCCTGGTGCGCATGGACGGCGCGGCAATCTTCAACCGCGCGAACGTGTGGACGCTGCTTGAAGCGCATGCGCCGGGCGACGATCTGTCGGTGGAGTTCGTTCGCGGCAGTTCGCTGCAGCGCGCAAGCGGCCGGCTGTCGTCGCAGCGCGTGGCGGGAATGGGTGCGATCGGCGAGTAAAGACTTCGAATCGAACTTGGGACTCTATCGATCGATGTCGCGTACCGCCGCTATGAGCTGCTCGCGTGCCCATACGCTTGCGGGGTCGCGATCGGTGTCGCGTCGCCAATAGAGATTCAGCACCAGCGTCAATCCGTTCAGCGGCAGCCCCAGGATTTCGACGTCGTGCAATCGCGCCAACGATCGCGGCACGATCAGCGCAAAGTCGGTCGTTTCGACGACGTGGAAGGCTGCAGCGTAGTGCGGAAACCGCATCACCGGCCGCAGCCGCTCACCGGACTTGTTGAGCGCCAGGTCGACTACCGTGCGTCCGCCGCGGCGCCGCGACACCGCAACGTGATCGAGTGCCAGCAGGCGCGGCAGCGTCATGCGCTTGCGGCCGTGCGGATGGCCGCGCCGCAATACGCACACGTAGGGATCCTCGATGAAGGGCTGGCTTTCGAGATCCGCTTGCGCCAGCGCGGGAATGTCGACGGCGAGGTCGACGCGCCGCGCGGCGAGTTCGATCGGTACGGCAGCACGGTCGATCTGGTGGAAGAAGAAGCGAACGCGCGGCGCCTTTGTCGCGAGTTCGCGTGCGAGCCTCGGCGCGAGCGCGGAAGTCGCCACATCGCCAGCGGCGACGTTGAACGCGCGTTCGGAGCTGCGAGGTTCGAACCCCTGCCCGCGATCGAGCCCGGAACGCAACCGCGTCATCGCGTCGCGCACCGGACCGATCAGCTGTTCGGCTTCGTGCGTCGGCGTCATGCCGCGGCCGGACCGGATGAAGAGCGGATCGCCGAAGGCGCGGCGCAACCGCACCAGCGCATTGCTGAGAGCCGGTTGCGTCACGTGCAGCACTTCGCTCGCGCGCGTCAGGCTGCGTTCGGTGTAGATCGCCTCGAAGATCGGCAGCAGATTCAGGTCGATGCCGCGCAGGTTCATGCCGGTATCACCAACAATGATGTTCCAGATCAGGAAAATGAATTTGGCTGATGAAGGGCCTTTACCGCAAGATAGGTCGTCCAAACGTCAGAGAAGAGAGGGAGGATTCATGGCTATCGATTTCGCGATACCCGCCGAAGCACAGGCGCTGCGCAAGCGCATCCGCGCGTGGGTGCACGACGAATGCATGCCCGCAGAGAAGCGGCTGATCGCCGGCGAAGACTACAAGAAGGTGCTCGGCGAATTGCGCAAGAAAGCGCGTGCACAAGGCCTCTGGTGTCCGTTCATTCCGAAGGAATACGGCGGCATGGGGCTCGGCCCGCTCGCCAACGCGCTGGTGCAGATGGAACTCGGCGAGAGTTATCTCGGCGCGCTGTCGATGAACACGCAAGGTCCCGACGACGCGACGATGATGACGCTGCTCGAGCACGGCACGCCGCATCAGAAAGAGAAATTCCTGAAGCCGCTGCTGAACGGCGACAAGCGCATCTGCTATTCGATGACGGAGAAAGCGGCAGGCGCCGACGCCACCGGCATGCAGACCCGCGCCGAGCGCAAAGGCAACGATTCCTACGTGCTGAACGGCGAG
Organism: uncultured Gammaproteobacteria bacterium; assembly: GCA_963780795.1. Lineage (GTDB taxonomy): Bacteria > Pseudomonadota > Gammaproteobacteria > Pseudomonadales > Azotimanducaceae > DATJGR01. The sequence goes on from CAWADH010000005.1 coordinate 135,242, forward strand.
AAGTGGTTCTCTTCGGCTGCAAGCGTTGCCGACATCGCACTGGTGATGGCGAAGACCGATCCGGATGCGCCGCGTCACAAGCAGTTCTCGACGTTCCTCGTCGAGTTGCCGAACCCCGGCTACAAGATCAAGCGCGACATTCCGACGATGGCGATGGAAGGTCCCCTGTCGCACATCCTCGGCGGCGGCCACTCCGAAGTGGAGATCAACAACCTGGAGATTCCCGCGGAAAACCTGCTCGGCGGCGAAGGTAACGGTTTCAACATGGGGCAGCACCGGCTCGCCTACGGACGCCTGCGCCACGGCATGCACAACGTTGCGATGGCGCAGCGCGCGCTCGACATGGCCACCGCGCACGTGACGAATCGCACGACGTTCGGCAAGAAGCTCGACGAGCGGCAGGCGGTGCAGTTCATGCTCGCCGAATGCGCAAGCCAGCTGTACATCGCGCGGCTGATGCTGATGCACATTGCGTACAAGGCCGAGAACAAGATGGACATCCGGCAGGAAAACGGCATCGCCAAGGTGTTCCTCGCGAACATGGTGCACCACGTGGTCGACACCGCGATCCAGTTACACGGCGCGCTCGGCTATTCGCGCGACACGCCGCTCGCTGCCTGGTACACGCACATCCGCTCGCAACGCCTCGTCGACGGACCGGACGAAGTGCATCGCTGGACCACCGGCCGCAACGTCATCAAGGCGTTCAAGGCGACGGGTACCACGGCCGGCGCCTGCGGCGGCGATCTGCTGTAGCGGTCGATAACGCCCGCGACCCGTCGCGCCCCGGCCGGCGGGTCAGCTGCGTCCAACACATCCCTTGTCATGCGGCGGCGCGCCGCCGCATTCTCACGGCTCTGGGCAAGGGAGCATCGACCATGATTCGAAAGTGTCTGCTCGTGGTGCTGGCGTTGGCGTCGTCGTCCGCGTTCGCGTGTCGGTCCAACTCGGAATGCGAAATCGGCTGGCAGTGCCTGGTGCAGCTGGGTCAGACCGAGGGCACCTGTACCAGCATCAGAAAAGCCGGCCATGCCGACGACGGCGGTCTGTCGCACGATCCCGCAAAATCCAACGTAGTCAGCTGCGAAGTCGATCTGGACTGCGGACCGATGAACAAGTGTTTGCGCTCGCCGGGTAAGGTGACCGGCACCTGCGCCGGTTCGAGCGGCGGCATTCACGTAGGGCCTTAGTCGGCGTCGCGCTGCATGACATTGGGGAGGCAAGTCGATGACTCTGCAGGACCTCGGCGATCTCGGCGATCTGATCGGCGGAATCGCGGTCGTCATCACCTTGATCTATCTGGCCGTGCAGGTCCGCCAGAACACGGCGCTCATCACGGCACAAACCGTGCAGGCGTCGGTCGACGCTACGCAACGCGTGCTGCTGTTCCGCGCCGAGAACGCGCCTCTGCGCGCCGTGATACGCAAGGCGCGGAATAACGAAGATCTGACTGCCGACGACACTGAGGTGCTCGCGAGCTATCTGCAGGCGTCGTTCATGAATTTCCAGGCGCGCCTGCAGCACCACACACGCGGCGTGTTCGATCGTTCCATCAACGAATCATACGAACTGATCCTCGAAGACTATCTGCAGCAGCCGTACGTGCGGCGCTGGTGGCACTACGCCAAACCGCTGTTCGGCGCGGCCTTTCGCCACCACTGCGACCACATCATTGCGGCACTCGCGGGTGGCGCCGCACCGCCGGTGGCCGACTGGACCGCGGCCGTGGGTTTTCGCGATCCGACCGCGCCGCCTCCGCCTTGAGATCCCGCTGACGCCCTCCTGCCTCAGCCCGCGAATCTGCGCGCCGGGACCAGTTCCGGTCGCGGTGAACCCGCGACGCACTGCTCGATCAACGCCGCGTAAAGCGTCCGCGCTCGCGCCAGGTCCTGCGACAACTCCGCGGCGCGCGCTGCGCCATAAAGACTGTTGAACCGGTTCGGCGCGGCCCGCAGCGAGACCTCGTATGCCGCCAGCGCTTCCGCCGGCCGGTTCATTTCCAGCAGCATGTCGCCGAGCAGTTCGCGCGCCGGCAACGGCGGCCCCGGCGTAACCGGGTGCTTGCCGGTGCGCTCCTCGAGTTCCGCCGCGGCGCGCGCAACGTCGAGCGCTTCGTCCTTGCGCCCTTCGGCGAAGGTCAACCACGCCGTTGCCGCCAGCCGCGACGACTCGACCTGCTTCGCCCAGTCGTATGGACCCGGAATCGGCGACGCCTGCAGGCCGGCGTGAATCGCTTCGAGTCTGCTCAACGCCGAACGGGCGCCATCGATGTCGCCGATGTGCGCCGCGCCGAGCGCCTGCGCGAAATACGTCGTGGCCTGCGCATACGGAAAACTCGTCCACGGCAGCGTCGCCGACGAAGGTTCGAGCTGCACCGCGGCTTTCCAGTCGCGACGCTCCAACGCGAAGCGCGCGGGAATTGCGGCCAGCGCATAACCCGCCTGGAACGCGGGATCGTCGAACGTCTTCGCTGCGGCCGCTTCCGCGATCACTTGTCGCGCCGCAACTTCGTCGCCGATCTGCAGATATGCGTATTCGAGATAGTCGAGCGCGTGCAGCGTATCCACCGACGCGGCGCCCGGGTGCCGTTGCGCGACGAGGCGCCGGCCCGACTCCGCCGAGGCAAGGTTCGACGCGATCGAATCCTGCCACAGCCCAAGGCGCGTGAAGATGTGCGACGGCATGTGCAACGCGTGCGGAGAATCGGGCGCGATCTTCGAGTACGCACGCGCCGCGGGAAGCGCATCTGCGGCGAGCTGCGGATAGTCGAACGAATGAATCATGTAGTGCGCGATACCGGGATGTTTTGGCTCGAGCGGCAGCAAACCGTTCAGTATCGCGGCCGCCTTCTTCTGGTTCGCGAACGTCGCGTCGTCCGCCGGCGCGGTGCCGAGCAGCGACAACGCGTAGAAAATCTCTGCTTCGTGATCGTCGCTGAGCTGGTCGGACAATCGCATCATCGCGTCGCTGTAGGCTTTCGCCCGCGTGCGATGGTCGAGCCGGTCGGCGTCGCGATAGAAAGCGGCGATCGCGTCGATGTAGCCGCGTTCCCTGTCAGTGTTTGAGTCGAGCGCCGTTGCCCGCGTTGCGGCCGCTGCACCGGCGGCGAGTTCCTGCGCATTCGGCGGCGCCCAGATCGGGTGATACCACGTCATCGCGATGCCCCAGTACGCCATTGCGCACGTCGGATCTTTCGCAGCCACCGCTTCGAACGCGCGCCGCGCTTCCTCGTAACCGAACGAATGCAGCAGCGCGACCGCGCGCGAGAACTCGGCGTCCACGGCGCGGCAGGACGTCGGGAAGTGGACTTCTCCGAGCGTTTCCGACTGCGCGTGCGAATGTTCGTGTTCCTGCGCCGGCGCGAGCGGCGCGAGCAGCAGGAAGGTTGCGTATCCAATCAGATGGATGGAGCGTTTCATCGGAACCTCCGGCATCGCTCTTGTCGGCCTGGAACGAACGTCACGTTTGACGCGACATCGTCGGCTGTAGCAGGCTCAAACGTCTACCTCGGAGGAGGAGCGCTCACGATGCCGATGATGACCGGCGCGCAATACAAGGAGTCGCTGAAAGACGGCCGGCTGACCTACATCGACGGCGATCAGGTCAGCGATCCCGCGAATCACCCGCTGCTGAAGACCGCCGTCGACGTGGCCGCGCGCGTGTACGACAGCTTCTATTCGGCGGACCCTGGCGCGTCCAATCCCGCGTACATCATTCCGCGCTCGATCGACGAATATCGCGATCGTGCACACCGGCTGTCGCAGGGTGTCACCGACATGACGCTCGGCACCACCGGCGTCACGCTGCTCGCGCTGACATCGGCCGCGGCGAAACTCGGTGAGGTGAACCCCGCGTACAGCGAGCGCATCTATGCGTACGTCGAGTACTGCAGGAAGCACGACCTGCGCTGCGCGGAAGTGATCACCGATTCGAAAGGCCACCGCAAGAAGCGGCCGAACAAACAGTCCGATCCCGATTTCTACGTGCACGTCGTAGACCGAAACGCCGACGGCGTGTTCATCACCGGCGCCAAGATGCACATCAGTGCGTCATCGATCGAACACGAACTCGTGATCATGCCGACGAAGGCGATGTATCCGGGCGAAGAAGACTATGCGATCGCCTGCGCGGTGCCGGTGAACGCGCGCGGCGTATCGATCATCGACATGACGTACGCGCCGCGCGCCGAAGACGTGCGCCACTACCCGGTGAGCGGCAAAGTGAACTGTCCGGAAGGTTTCGTCGTCTTCGACAACGTGTTCGTGCCCAACGAGCGCGTGTTTCTAGACGGCGAAACCGCACACGCCGCCACCTTAGCGCACTCGTTGGGGCTGTGGGAGCGCGCGGCCGGGCTCGGCGATGCCGGCGAATCGGCCGATCGCGAAGTCGGGATGGCCGCCCTGCTCGCCGAGGCAAATGGCATGGCGGAGGATCCGCGCATCAAGGATCAGCTCGCTTCGCTCGTGGTCTACGCGACGATGTGCCGCGCGGCCGGCGAAGCGGCGATGGTGAACGCCACCAAGACGGAAGACGGCAACATGCTGCCGTCGCCGCTGTTCGTCAGCGCGTTGAAGTATTTCAAATCGGAATTCCGCGCGCGGCTGCTCGACATCCAGCACGACATCGCCGGCGACCTGCTGGTGAACGCACCGACCGTCGGCGACTTCCAACATCCGGATCTGCACGCCGCGCTCGGCGAAGCGTTCTCGGTGCCTGGATTCACCGCGGAAGACCGGCTGCGGCTGTTCCACTACGTGCGCGATACGACAGCCGACGCGTACGGCGGTTGGGCGTTCGTTACCGGACAACTCGCCGGCGGCGGCCAGCACGCGCAGCGCATCGTGACGATGCGCCAATACAACATGGAACACGCGAAGAAGATCGCACGGCGCGCCGTCGGCATCGGCGAATTCCGCAAATCGGGCGACGAGAACTGGAAGCCGCTCTGACGCTCGGCGACGCTGCTCCACGAACCACATAGGGAGGACTCGACAGCCATGGTGATGCTCACCGGTGACCAGTATCGCGGCTCGCGGACGCGCACCCACCGTTCACACCGTACGAGGGGTTAGGCGATGGTGATGCTCACGGGCGATCAATATCGCGCGTCCCGGACGCGCACCCACCGTTCACACCGCACGAGGGGTTAGGCGATGGTGATGCTCACGGGCGATCAGTATCGCGCGTCCCTCCGCGACGGCCGCGCCGCTTATCTCGCGGGAAAGCGCGTCGACGACGTAACCGCGAATCGCTTGCTCGCCGTGTCGGTCGACTGGGTGGCACGCACCTACGATCAATACCATTCGTCCGCTTCCGGCGCGCGCAATCCGATGTTCACGCTGCCGCGCAGCAGCGCCGATCTCGCGAAGCAGATGGAATTTCTCGCGAGCGCGGACTTCACCGCGGCGACCACCGCCGGTTGCATGGCGCTGCGCGAGCTGCTGCCGGAACTCGGCGCCATCCGCAGCGAATACAAAGCTCGGCTCGCGACGTTTCTCGACCGCTGCGCCGCAGACGACCTGCGCGTTGCGGCCGCGGTCGAAGACGGCGGCATCACCGTCGCCGGGAAAGTGCGCGTAGTCGAAACGCGTCCCGATGGTGTCGTGTTGCGCGGCGCCAAGCGACACGTGTTGGGCGCGTCGGTGGTGCACGAACTGTTGCTGGTGCCGGCAGACCGGGTCGATGCGGCGCACGCCGATCAGGCGATCGCGTGCGCGGTGCAACCGAATTCGCCCGGCGTGAAGATCGTGAACATCACCGCCGCGCCGGAAGCCGAGGACAATCGGCACTACCCGGTCAGCCGCGAGTTCAGCGTGCCTGACTGCTACGTGCTGTTCGAGAACGTGTTCGTGCCGATCGAACGCGTGTTTCTGAACGGCGAGACCGATTTCTCCGGCGCGCTGGTCGACACGCTCGGCATCTGGGAACGCGCGCGTTCCGCTGCGGAAATGGCAGAGCGCGCCGAACTGGTACTCGGCCTCGCGCAGACCATCGCCGAGATGAACGGCGTGGAGAAGATCGAGCACATCCGCAACAAGCTGTCGATGATCGCGGTATGGGCATCCATGTGCCGCGCCGGATGGGACCGCGCGCTCGCGAACGCCACTACGACCCCGTCGGGAACGGTTCGACCCGACGAGTCCGCCGTGTACGCGACGAAGGCATACGGCGGCGAGCGCTACAACGACATGCTGAGTTACCTGCACGACATCAGCGGCGCGCTGGTGCTGACGGTGCCGGCCACCGCCGACTACGACAACCAGGCTACACACAAGTACATGGAGAAGTATCTGCGCACCATGGACGGCGTCACCGGCGAAGCGCGCATGAAGATCTTCCACCTGATCCGCGACATCTCTGCCGATCAATACGGCGGCTGGAAAAAGGTCACGGAGCAGATGATCGGCGGCGGACTGATCGCGCAGCGCATGAACGCGCTCGATCACTACCCGATCGCCAACGTGAAGGCAAAGGTGCGCAGTTTCGCGAAGCTCGACGAGCGTTCGACGGCTCCGGCGGCGCGCGCGACGTCACCGCATCAGCCGTCGCATCGCGAACCGCCGATTGGCTAATGGCGATCGTGCCGTCTCTCGAACGTTACTGGATGACCCGTAGTTGTCTCGCGCGTCGGCGCCCGTAAAATCCGGCGCTTTTGCGGGGCTCCCGATGGACGCGAAGGAGGAACTACTCGGAATCGCCCAGATCGCCGTGACGATGATCGGCTTCTCGGGCCTTCTTTTCGTGTTCCGATCGCGCAACTTGGATCGCATGGCGCCGCGCGATCTGTCGGCGCTCGCGATGATCATCAGTTCCGGCGGCTTCGCGCTCGCGTTCGCGCTGGTGCCGCTACCGTTTGCGTACCTCGGCATCGGGGAAGAACGCGTGTGGCGCCTCTGCTGCGGCACGTTCTGCGTCGGCTTGCTGATCGGGACGGTGGTGTTCGCATCGATCGATCGACGGCTCACGTCTGCGGGCCATCGCCCGAGGACGCCGCGGTTCAATCGGACCGTGCTGACGCTGCTCCCGATCATGGCAGCGCTGCTCGCTGGATCGGCGTTCGGCTTCTGGCCGTTCGTGGTGGCGACCTATCTGCTCAGCCTCGTCGTGTGCCTGCTCGTGAGCCTCGCGTTGGTGGTGGTGATGTTGCTGGTTGCACGGGCGGCGGGCGACTAGCAGGTCTGCGCCGGGCTGATCGCGGCGCCCCATACGTTCCTGCGCGGATGATCAATCCGCCAGTCGGCGAACCCGCTCGTAGAACGATCGAAACTGCGCGTCCTGCGCCCACTCCGGGTAATCCTTTTCGATGAGGGCCAGTCGTTCCATGGCCGCATCGACCCGCTCCTGCTTCCCGACCAGCCATCGAGCGTGTTCGAGAATTGCTTCGGGTACGCGTTCGCTGTCGGGATAGGCGCGTTCGACGTCGCCGAGCAGCGTGTCGACGTATCCCGCATCTGTCGGGGATGCGACAGCTACGAGCGTCAGCAACGTGTCGACCGAATCCGGCCGGAACAGCGGATCGACGTCCAACGACGCTCGCAGCAACAGCCAGGCACGCGACACCTTCTTGTCCGCGAGCATTCGATTCAGGTAGTGCCAGTTGTGTTCCAGCCGCAGGCGCTTGTCCTGAAACAGCTCCAGCCGCTGGTGGATACGTTCGTCGTTGGCATAACCGTCTTTTTCGAGAAACCCCTCGAGCAGTTTGTTGGCGCGCTCCACCCGGTCCACCGCGCACAACCGATGCAGCTCGACCATCAACGCCTCGATTGCTTTCGTGTCCGCCACCGCGGCAACGTGCAGCGGATCGTTCTCGGGCAGCGTCGAAAGACCGAGGCGTTCGCGACAGACGTACAACACCCGACCCGCCAGCACGTGACCCAGCATGAACGCGTAACACGCGATGAGCAGCGCGAGGACGTTCGGCGGCGACACCACCACACAGGCCGCGTACAGCACCGCGATTCCGGCATACAGCAGCAATGCGAACACGACGTATGCGGGGCCAAGGCCCGCCACGAACCCGACCACTCGCCGCGGATCGAGTCCGGCCATGAACTGCTCCTCGAGAATCATCACGCCAAGCACCGCCGGCAGCACCGCGCCGACGACGCTGGCCACGCCGATTCCCAAGGCAGCATCGATCGACAAACTCGCCGCGATCATGCCGGCGAGGCCGAGCAGCAACGCCGCAACCTTCAGCGCGAGGAGGTTGTTGAGCGGCGACACGTCTTCGATGGCGATGCTTCGGATCGGCGTCTCGTGTCCGGCGGCGACGTGCTGCAACGATGCCCACGCGTGATGCAAGAACACGGCAAAGCCGAGAACCCACACGATCGGCAGCAACGCGATCGCCAACAGGTGCGGAGCGTCGCCAATGCGCGACCATTCGAACACCGCAACGAGCGCGTACAACCCGACGGCGCACGCCACCGACAGTACGCCGCCCTGCCCGCGCAGCGGATAGACGAGCAATCGTCCCAACGACATCGTTAGAGCTGCTCCAGGTTCGCAAGCCGCGATCGAGCGCCGGCGTGATAGTCTGGCCGAATCATGAGGACAATCAATCGGATCATCACCGTCGCGCTCATGGCGGCCTGTTGGGCGTACGCTGCGGGTGCGAGCGCACACGACAAAGCGCATCCGCTCGCACCGCCCGACCTGTCGAGTCCGCGCGCCACGTTGATGAACTTCATCGCGGTGATGGATCGCGCATACGACCGCTGGACAGCCGATATGGACAGCGACGAAGACCGGATCGAGCGCGAGAAAATTGCCCGCATTTCCCATCAGTTCTTCGACCTCAGCGACGTCGCGCCGTCGATCCGAAAGAACGTCGGGAGGGAAACCGCCGTTTACATGAAGGAAGTGCTGGACCGCATCGAACTGCCACCGTGGGAGCAGATTCCGGACGAGGCGATGGTGGCCGCGCAACAAGGCGGCATGAACCAGTGGACGATCCCGCAAACCGAAATCACGCTGGTGCGGCTGAAGGATGGACTGCGCGAAGGGCAATGGGTATTCAGCTCCGAAACCGACGAACGGGCGCCTCAGTTCTACCGGTTGGTGAAGCACCTGCCGTATAGGGCCGACGCAACCGAGGGGCTGTATCAACTGTTCGTATCGGAACCCGGGCCGATGATTCCGCGCGGGCTGATCCGGTCGCTGCCCGATTGGATGCACGCCCGTTACGCCGGCCAGGCCGTGTGGCAATGGGCCGCTCTGGTGCTGACGCTCGCCGTCACCCTCACGGCAATGGTGCTCCTCTATCGGGTCACCGGTCGCCTGTCGAGGAGCACGCACAAGGCCGCCTACTATTTCGCGGCCGTGTTTCCGATATTCGCCGTGATCCTTCCGCAAACGGCGACCGAGTTCCTGTCCGATCAGGTGTTCATCACCGGCCGCCTGTTCGACATGCTCGACTTCGCGCTCGACCTGGTTTCGCTCGCCGCACTGGTGGTGGTGATCATCGGTCTCACCAACCGGGTCGCAGCCGCATTGGTTGCTCTGCCGTGGTCGAAAGATCGCCAGCTGACGGCGCAACTCGCGCAGCTCGCCGTTCGGGCGATCGGCGTGACCGGAGCGTTGATCGCGGTGTTCGAGGGCGGCCGCTATCTCGGCGTACCGCTGACCACTCTGGTCGCCGGCGTCAGCGTCAGCGGCTTGACGGTGGCGTTAGCGGCACAGGACACGCTGAAGAATCTGTTCGGCAGCGTGATGATTCTGCTCGACCGGCCGTTCCAGGTGGGCGACCTGATCCGCATCAAGGGACACGAGGGTAAGGTCGAATCGGTGGGCCTGCGGTCGACGCGAATCCGCGATGCCAACGGACACGTCGTCAGCATCTCGAACGAAGAGATGGCGCGGCTCGACTCGAAGAACCTCAGCAGCCGCAAACACCTGCGCCGGCACGAGGTGCTGCGCCTGCGATCGAACTCGCCGCCGCAGAAGATCCGCGGTCTCGTCGAGTTCATCCGCGGCATTCTGCGGGAGCGGGAGAGCTCCGAGCTGGCGCAACCCACCTCCGTACAGGTCGGCTTCGGTGACGATGCAGTGACGCTCACCATGACGTACCAGTACGCGTCGTCGGATTCCGCCGCGTTTGCCGCGTTCAACGAATCGATCACGCTGCAGATTCTCGACCGCATGCAGCAGGACCACATCGAACTCGCGCCAGCCGCGCCCTCATCGAAGGCCGAAACTGCGCACGCGCCGCCTCACGAATCCGCGCACGCGGCGCATCCGCCGCACGAAGCGGAACACGCGCCACACGAGTCGACGCACGAAGTGCACGAAGCGCCGCACGAGACGACCGGTTCCGGGCACGAAGCCTGATCTGCGCCAACTGCGCGGCGCTGTGAATCGCCTCGGCGCCGCGGTATAGAATCGAACCATCCGCCCACACCGGGAATCGTCATGCCGTATGCACAAGGCCGCACGTTCTTCGACGCAGACAGCCACATCATGGAGCTGCCCGATTTCCTCACCCAGTATGCCGATCCGGCGTTTCGCGACCGCATTCCGCAGATTCGCGCGGTGCCCGGTGAACTCGCGAAGAAGCTCGACGAACTGCTCGCGCGCAAAGCACACGCGCCGGAGCGGGTTGCGGAAATGCTCGCGCTCGGTAGCGATCTGATCTCGGGGCCGAAAGGTTATTTCGCGCTCGGCGCGTTCAATCGCGACGAACGCTCGAGCGCACTGGACCAACTCGGCTTCCATCGCCAGCTCGTGTTCTCTACGTTCGCGGCAGGCACGGCCTTCGCGGAACAGCGGCCCATTCCGGAACGCTTTGCCATTGCCCGCGCGCACAACCGCGCGATGTCCGACTTCTGCGCCAACGACGATCGTCTGATGGGCGTCGCTGCGCTGCCGCTCGACGACCCGGATCTCGCTGTGAAGGAAGTCGAGCACCTGCGCACGCTGGGCCTGGCCGCGGCGTGGGTTCCGCACCGCCCGTGCGGAGGACGCTCGCCGGGGCACAACGACCTCGATCCGGTTTGGGCGCGGCTGGCCGAAGCCAACATCCCGTTCACGCTGCACGTCGGCGGCAATCCGCTGCAGATCGACCCCGCCTGGATGAACACCGGCCGGCCGGTGCCAACGGACTGGCTGGGGGGCGGCGAGAACGTGCGCGGCAAAGACATGACCTCGCTGCACCATCCGGTGGAGACGTTCCTCGGTGCGATGGTGCTCGACGGCGTGTTCGAACGGCACGCCAGGCTCAAAGGCGGCGCCATCGAACTCGGCGCCGGTTGGGTGCCTTCGATGATCCAACGGCTCGACTGGGTGGCAGAGATCTGGAAGAAATCGGAACCCGATCTGCGCACGCTAAAGACGAAGCCGTCCGAAACCGTCATCGACCGACTGCGTTTCACGCCGTATCCGTACGAAGCGGTCGGCGCGCTCATCGAAGCATCCGACGACCGCCTCTACCTGTTCTCGAGCGACTATCCGCACAACGAAGGCGGCCGTCATCCGCTGGGCCGCTTCGGTCAGTCGCTGGCCGGGCAGTCCGAAGCGACGCTCGAGCGTTTCTATTCGAGCAATTTCGCGTGGCTGTTCAACCTGCCGGAGGCGCCCGGAGCGCGTGCGCATGCATGACGTCGTCGACAATCCGGGGCGCAGCCGGTTCGAACTCGAGGAAGCGGGCGAGGTTGCGTTCGCCGACTATCGACGCCGCAACTCGGTGCTGGTGATTCCGCATGTCGAAGCGCCGCCGGCACTGCGCGGCAGCGGCACCGCCGCGCGGCTGATGGAAGGATTGCTCGCGATCGTGCGCGAGCGCGGCGAGAAGATCGTACCGACGTGTTCCTATGCTGCCGCGTACATGCGGCAGCACGAGGAGCATCAGGACCTGCTGGCCTGACCGATAAGCGTCAGCCGCCGACGGCGCGGCGCGCGCCTGCTATGCCGCCTTTGTAGATCCCTTCGACCACTTTGGAGGCAGCGGCGGCATCGCCTTTAGGCTCGAATGTGCCGGACCAGTTCACGTTGCACGTGCCGTTGCCTTTGTCGGTGATCTTCACCATGGCGGAATAGCCTTTCACCGGCAGCGGACAATCGTCGTTGGTGATCGAGTACGCGAACACCATCGCTTTCGCATCGTGCCGATCGAGGCGTTCGACCACGAGTCCGCCGCCCATGCCGATCGTGCGCACCATGCCGACGCCTTTGCCTTTCGTCTCGAACGACGTGATCGGCCCGCCCACTTTGATGCCGCCGAAGTCGCTGAGCGCGGACCAGACGTCCGCCGCCTTGCCTTTGATGTCTTCCGAAACCGTTACTGTCGTCATCTGATCTCCCCTTCGTTACAGTGTTGGCGTCAACCCAGTTCGAGCCCGTCGAGCTTACCTGCTTCACGCCACTTGGCGAGCAGCGCGTTGAACGCATTCGCGCCCGGCGCATACGACTCGTTGTTCAAGCCGCCGCCGCGCTGCGCGATCTTACCTTCGTTGTTGTAGTAGCCCGGTGTGCACTCTTCGAAGAATGCCACGTTGTTGATCGCGAGCCTGCGAATTTCGCCAACCCAGGCTGCTTCCGCTTCCTCCGTGGGTTGCGAGTAACGCGCACCGAGTTCCTGCACCTGCTTGATGATGTAGGCGATGTGCTGCGCCTGATCGTCGAGCATCGACGTGAGATTCACCGACAGACCGTTCTGCGACAAGCCCATGAGAAAGCAGTTCGGGAAACCGTGGCTCGAGAACCCGTGCAGCGTCTTCATGCCGTTGGCCCAGTAGTCGCTCAACTGGGCGCCGCCCTGGCCGGTGATTTCGTAGCCTGCGCGCCGCGTCCACGCGGTACCCACTTCGAAACCCGTCGCGAAGATGATGCAATCGACCGGATATTCCACGCCGTTCGCCACCACGCCGTTCTTCGTGATGCGCTCCACGCCTTGCGCATTGCTGGTATCGACCAGCGTGACGTTCGGACGATTGAACGTCGGCAGGTATTCGTCGTTGAACGTCGGTCGCTTGCAGAACTGGCGGTACCACGGCTTCAGCGCTTCCGCGGCATCGTGTTTCTTCACGGTCTTCTCGACGCGTTCGCGGATGCCGTTCATTTTCTTGAAGTCGGCGAGTTCGGTGAGCACCGCCGCTTCCTCCGGCGAGATGCGAACGTCGCTCTTTTTCGGAAGCATGCTGGCGAGCGTGCGGAAGATCTCGGTCCAGCCGTCGTTGACGAGGTCTTCGGACATCGGCTGGCCGGTGACCATCGCGTTGAAGTTTTCGCGCCGTTCGCGCTGCCAGCCCGGCTTCAGCGATTGCGCCCAGTTCGGATCAGTCGGCTTGTTGCCGCGCAGGTCCACCGACGACGGCGTGCGCTGGAAGACGTAGAGGTGCTTCGCGTGTGCACCGACGTGCGGCACGCTCTGAATGGCCGTTGCGCCGGTGCCGATGATGGCAACGCGCTTGTCGGCGAGTCTGGTCAATCCGCCGCTGTGATCGCCACCGGTGTAGTTGTAGTCCCAGCGGCTGGTGTGAAACGTGTGACCTTCGAACTCTTCGATGCCGGGCACCGACGGCAGTTTCGGCCGATTCAGCGGACCGGTGGCCATCACCACGAAGCGCGCCTTCATGGCGTCGTTACGATCGGTGGAGACGATCCAGCGCGCGATGTCTTCGTCCCAGCGCAGGTCGGTCACCTTCGTCTGGAAACAGGCGCCGTCGTAAAGGTCGAACGTCTTCGCGATGCGCTGCGAATGCTCGTAGATCTCCGGCGCGAACGAATACTTTTCTTTCGGCATGTAGCCGAGATCTTCGAGCAGCGGCAGGTAGCAGTACGACTCGATGTCACATTGCGCGCCCGGATACCGGTTCCAGTACCACGTGCCGCCGAAGTCGCCGCCCGCTTCGATGATGCGGAAGTTGGTGAGACCGGCCTGACGGAAGCGAGCCCCCGCGAGCAGGCCGCCGAAGCCGCCACCGATGATCACGATGTCCACTTCGTCGGTGAGCGGCTCGCGCGTGAAGCCGGGCTCCACGTACGGATCGTCGACGAAGTGGGCGAACTTCCCGGTCACCTCGACGTACTGGTCGTTGCCCTCGGGGCGGATCCGCTTATCGCGCTCCTGGCGATATTTCTCGCGCAGCGCATCCGGATCGAAGCCGAGGTTCGAGTATTGCGGTTTGAGTTGCGTGCTCATGTCGTATCCCCCTTTGGATGGCGCCGGACCGCGCCCCGCTGTCCGGCAATTCACGTGAATTAACCGAAGGCGGATGGTTCCACAATGCAACACTCCGACGCAACGACGGGTTCTACTGAGCCAATAGCGTATCGACGTAGCGCACCGCATCGGGGCGCAACGTCGCCTTGTTGCATGCGTACCAGAGCCGGCTGACCGGCGTGCCGCCGTAGATACGGCGCACCGCGAAGTCGAAGCCGGCGCGTTCGTCTTTCGAGCGCTGCTCGAGGTACGGAATGATCTGCAACCGTTGCTGCCACCAGGCCATCTGCTCCCAATGCATCGCCGCGGCCTCTTCGGGCGTGAGCCCCAGCTGCTCGATCAGCGTCGTTTCGAACTCGCTCGGCGTGCCGCCCAACGCGTCGTTCACCCGCACGTTGAGGCCGATCAAGCGCGCATCCATCGCACGCGCCAGGAACAGATCGCGATTGCCGCCGGTGCTGTTCTGGCTGATGGAGTGTCGCACCTGGTCGCGGGCGTGCCGCACCTGCACCGCGAGATAACCGAGCGTGAGGAATACCGCGATCGATCCGAGCACTTCACCCAACGCGCCGATTGCATCCCAGTTCCAGTCCATCTGACCCTCCTTGCTGTGGCGCAGGAAGGCTACCACTGCCGGTTCACTCACCGCAGACGAACGAACGCCGCGCAAATGCGCGGCGTTCAACGGTGAACCACCGAGTGCTCAGCGGCTGGCGTGGGCGCTCTGCGGGAACGCGCCTGAATTGTCGGAGAAGATGATCTCCACGCGGCGGTTCTGCTGCCGTCCGGCCTGCGTGTCGTTGCTCGCCACCGGGAACGATTCGCCGCGTCCGACCGTGTCGATGCGATCGCTCTGAACGCCGCGCGACACGAGCGCCGCCTTCACGGCATCGGCACGCCGTTGCGACAAGCTCTCGTTGTACGTTTCCGATCCGACGCTGTCGGTATGTCCTTCCACCACCAGTTTGGTGTTCGGGTTCTTCTGCATGAACTCACTGACGCGGCCGAGTGCGAGATCGGCGCCCGGTTTCAACGTCGCTGCGCCGGTGTCGAACAGCACGTCGCTGAGCGTTACGACCATACCGCGGTCGGTCTGCTTGGCCTGCAGTTCGGCGAGTTCGCGCTGGGCGTCCTGCGCCTCCGCGCGCGCGGCCTGGGCGTCCTGCTGTTCCTCTTTGGCTGCAGCGGTTGCCACGTCCGCTTCCTGCGTGCGCGCGTCGAGCAGCACGCGATTGCGTTCGGCCTCGCCCTTCGCTACCTGCTCTCTTGCGCGCATCTCGGCAATTCGCGCTTCGCCGGTCTGTGCTTGCTGAGTGGCCAGGTACGCGTAGTGCTCGATTGTCGTCAGCGCTTTGTGGTTCTGGAACGCGTCTTCCGCCGCGGCAAGCGATTTGCGTGCGGCGGCCAGTTCACTGCTCGCCGCCTGCGTGACCAGCGGATCCTGTTGCAGCGTTTGAACTTCGGAGCGCGCCCGGTCGAGGCTCGGGATGTCTTTCGGCGTCGATGCGCAGCCGCCGAGCAGCATCGCACCGACTGCGAATGGAACGACGAGTATGTGCTTCATGATCGGTTCCTCACTGCAGGTTGGGATCGTTCGAGGTGGATTCGTTCAGGTTCGAACTGTTGATGGCGCTGCTGCGCTGCGCTTCGTTGCGCAGCGTGTCGACGCTTTGCTGAACGTCCGCTGCGGCACGCTGCGCCTCACCGCTGTTGGCCAGCGCTACCGCGAGTTCGGCATCGGCCGCCGCTTCGGCTGCGCGCCGTTGCGCGTCGTCGTGCCTGCCTTTGCGGTCCGCCGCCTGCGCTTCGTCGAGCTTGGCGCGCGCCTGTTCGAGTTGCGCCGCCGCGTAGCGCTGCGCGCCCGCCTTCTCGGCCTGGTCGATGAGTGTTTGCGCCCGCGCCATTTCCTGCGTTGGGCGTTCGGATTCGGTTGCGCAGCCCGCCAGAAGCGCCGCTGCGATCAAGACTGCTATGCGCGTAGGCATTTTCGTTTCCTCTCGACGTTCGTCGCCCTTTAATGACGAGACCATGAGAGTCCAAGCGATGCCTGCGCGTTGTCAGCGGTACGAGCCAATTTGCACCGCCCGACGGTGACGCGACGGGTAGGAGGGCTCCGACCTGTACTTGTTGCGCCGAAAAGCTCTGGCGCTCGATCGGAGTTTTGATTGACACTCAGTCTTACAAAGACTCGGTCCTACACAAATCGGAGGGTGGTGAACATGGCGATCTCGCTGTACGACATCAGCGTGGCTTCGTTTCTGCAGACGCTCGGCGGCGTCGCAGGATTTCTCGATAAAGGTCTCGCGCACTGCAAGGCGACCGGCGTCGATCTCGGCGAACTCGTCGAAACGCGTCTGCAGCCCGACATGCTGCCGTTCCGCTTCCAGGTGATCGCGGTTGCGCACCATTCGCTCGGCGCCATCGAGGGCGTGCAGGCAGGTCTCTTCAAGCCGCCGGCGGGCCCGATGGATCAGGATTACGCGGGGTTGCAGAAACTCGTCGCCGATGCGCGCGCCAAGCTTGCGAAACTCACGCGCGAGTCGGTGAACGAGATGGAAGGCAAAGACGTGGTGTTCCAGCTAGGCCCGAACAAGCTGCCGTTCGTTGCCGAGAATTTCATCCTGTCGTTCTCGTTACCGAACCTGCACTTCCATGCCACGACCGCGTACGACATTCTTCGCATGAAAGGCGCGCCGCTCGGCAAACGCGACTATATGGGTCCGCTGCGGATGAAGACCTGATCCCTTGGGTCTCAGTCGGCCGGTAGCCACCCAACAGATCCGTTAGATCATAGCCAGGCTCATGAGCCGTCTCAGCGCGCCACCGCGGCGCGCTGCGATGGCGTTCATCCTGGTCACCGTATTTTTGGATGCGCTCGCCGGAACGATTACGTTCCCGGTTCTGCCGCAGCTGCTGAAATCGCTGACCGGCGGGTCGATGGCGCAGATGTCGACCGCGCTCGGCGGACTGGCAACTCTGTTTGCCGCGATGCAGCTGTTCTCGGCTCCGGTCCAAGGCGCTCTTTCCGATCGCTTCGGGCGTCGCCCGGTGATCCTGATCTCCAACCTCGGCCTCGTGATCGACTCTGTGTTGATGGCGCTGGCACCGAATCTAGTCTGGTTGTTCGTGGCCTTCGTGATCTCCGGACTCGCCGCAGGCAGCATCGCCGCCGCGAACGCGTATGTCGCCGACGTGACGGAGCCGGATCAGCGCGCCGCGCGCTTCGGAACTCTGACGGCCGCGCTCAGCGTCGGCGGTATGGCGGGTTTTCTGATCGGTGGTTCGATGGGCGACATCGATACGCGGCTGCCGTTCTGGATCGCCGCCGGACTCGGCTTCACGAACCTGATGTATGGACTCTTCGTGCTGCCCGAATCGTTGCGACCCGAGCACCGCGCCAAGCTGGCCTGGCGCTCGATCCACCCGATCGGTGCCGTCGCGAGCATCTGGCGGGACTATCCGATCCTGAAAGGTTGGCAGAGTGCGCTCTTGCTCATCACCTTCGGCATCTACGGCGTCAACAGCATATTCGTGTTGTACGTGACCTTCCGGTTCGACTGGACGCCGAAGATCATCGGTTTCTATGCGACGTTCGTCATGGCTTCGACGCTCGCCGTTCAATCCGGTCTCGTGCCGAAAACAGTCAGATGGCTCGGTGAGCGTCGCACGCTGCTGGCCGGCCTCGTCATCGAGATCCTCGCGATGGCGGCCGCCGGACTCGCGATCACCGGTGCCCAGTTCGTCACCGCGATCTTTCTGCTGATTGTCGGCGGCGTAAGCGATCCCGTTCGGCTCGCCATCATCAACCGCATCATCGGCGCGTCGGACCGTGGCCGCCTCTCCGGCGCCGAACGCAGCATCATCAACATCAACGGCGTGATCGCGCCGACCGTGTTCGCGCTGATGTTTGCCGCCATGGTGGGCGCGGGGCAGCATGCGTTTGGGGTCGGGATGCCCTTCTTCGTGTGCGCCGCGTTGATGATTCCGGGATTCGCGATCACCGTGTGGTCGATGAACCGATCGCCGACCGCGGCCGACGCAACGCGGTAGGATGAACGCTCCCCGAGACGGAGACCGCTCATGCCGATGGACGTGAAGACCCATGTCGCGCTCGGGCTCGACCGGCCGACGCCGATCGAGGTGAACGGCCGCTCCAACTCGGACATCGTGCCGTCTCTCAATCACGCGGGCGACGCGCCGTACCATGCGTGTCCCGAAGCGTTTCCCGATGCATCGGTCGCGGCAGGAACGGTGACGAAGCACGCGGACTGGAACCAGTCGCGCATCTACCCGAATACGCTGCGCGATCTGTTCGTTTACACGCCGGCCAACCTGGATTCAGAACGACCCGCCGCGCTGATCGTCTTCAACGACGGCTTCGGCTACGTCAGCCGGCGCGGTTCGATCCGCGCGACGCAGGTGCTCGACAGCCTGCACGCGAGCGGCGAGATCGAACCGACCGTGGCGGTGTTCGTCAATCCGGGCAAGCCGCTCGATCCCGACGCCGATCGCTCGCTGCAGAACGACACGGCACTGTCGCAGCGCAGCTTCGAGTACGACTCGCTCACACCGGACTACGGCACGTTCCTGATCGAGGAAATGTTGCCGTTCGTCGTGCGCGAACACGCCATTGCAATTACCGACGATCCCGAACGCCGTACCGTATGCGGCATCAGCAGCGGCGGCATCTGCGCATTCACCGTGGCGTGGCAGCACCCGAACCATTTCCGCCGCGTGCTCAGTCACTGCGGCTCGTTCACGAACATCCGCGGCGGCCACAACTACCCGTACCTCATCCGCACCACGCCGCGCAAACCATTGCGGATCTTCCTGCAGAGCGGCGCCAACGACGCCGAAACGCTGTTCGGCAACTGGCCGCTGGCGAACAAGACGATGGACGACGCGCTCCGATACGCGGGCTACGACCATCGCTTCGAGTTCGGCACCGGCGGCCATAGCCTGCGGCACGGCGGCGCCCTGTTTGCCGATTCGCTGCGCTGGCTCTGGCGCGCCAATGGAGAAACCTCATGAATCCGCGCTTCACGCCGGATCAGGTGGAGCAATGGCGCCGCGACGGCGTCGTCGGTATCGAACGATTCTTCACGCCCAACGAGGTTGCCGCGGTGCGCGCCGACTTCGAGCGGGTGTTCGGCCGGTCGGAAGGCGCGAACGTGCCGTTGGTGAGGAAGAAAGACGGCGAACTCGGCCGCTTCAACCAGGCGCAGTTCACCACGTTCGATGCGATTCCGTTCGACTGCTCGCCCGCGCTCAACCTCATCGGCGTGCATCCAGCGCTGATCGAGTTCGCGCGCGCTGCGATGCGCAGTGACGAGGTGTACCTGTACCAGTGTCAGGCGTGGGCGAAGTTCACCGGCGATGCCGACTACGATCAGCCGTTCCACTGCGACTTCGTCAATCACACGCTCACCGCGCCGTCCGACGACGAATGCCTCAACTGCGTCACCATCCTGTGTTATTTCAGCGACGTCACCGAGGCGCACGGGCCGATGCACTACGTGCGGCGAACCGACAGCGCCAACGTTGCCGGTCCGGAGGCGACCCTCACCGCAATACCCGAACTACAGGGGCAACTCGTGCCGTACGAACGCTCCAGCGCGGCACCCGCCGGCAGTATCTTTCCGTACAGCATCGACGTGTTTCATCGCGGCACCAACATGACGGCGCCGCGCGGACATCGCTACGCGGTGATGGCGTGCTACAAGCGCGCGGGCAACGATGCGATCGGCTATCACGCGTGGCCGTTCCATCACATGAAGCCGTGGCACAACGTCTTCGACCACGCCACGCCGGAGCAACTTGCGTGCTTCGGGGTACAACCTCCCGGCCATCCGTTCTGGAACGAAACGACGCTGGCGCGCGCGCAGGCGCGCTATCCGAACTGGGATCTCACGGCCTATCGGAATCGAGCGGCCTGACCAAGCGGCTTTAGGCGGACTTTCTCAAACGAGTGCGCAGAGGAGGGGGCGACGAGTCCAGCCCCTTCAGGTACATGACGGATCCGAACTGCTTGATCAGATGCACCCAGATCGGGTCCATCCCTCGCTCGTCGACGAGCGCTTTGATCAGGCTCAGTTGCGTGCTCTCGCCGACGACCCGGACGGCCTCATCGCGTTGCGAAACACGGCTCAAGGAACTGAAATCCACGTCGATCATTCGAATCACCCGCCGCTTCGGCGCTTGTGTCAGGTAATCAGTCTCATCCTCGCGATCGCGCAACGTCTGTTCGCTACCGAGCTTATGTCGGTGCGGTGCGTCACCGAGTCTTGCAGGAGAGGAGGAAGTAGCGCGCGCTTATGTTTCCTACCGAACAGTGCCCGCCATGCGCTATCCTGCATCGAGTCTCGAAGGCCATCGCTCGTGACAACGCCGCACCCTGCGCTTCGCAATCACCTACTCAATGCGCTGCCGCCGAACGACTTCGCGCGCATCTCAAATGACCTCGAGCCGATCCCCATGCCGCTCGGCGAGGTTCTTTATGAACCCGGCATCACGTTGCGGCATGTGTATTTTCCGACGACCTCCATCGTCTCCCTGTTGTATGTCTTGAAGAACGGATCTTCGGCAGAGATCGCAATCGTCGGCAACGAAGGCGCTCTGGGCATTTCGCTGTTCATGGGTGGCGATAGCACGCCGAGCCGCGCAGTCGTACAGAGTGCCGGGCACGGTGTTCGCATCAAGGCTGAGCTGCTCATCGCCGAGTTCGAGCGCTTCGGGGAAGCGATGCATCTGTTGCTGCGCTATACGCAGGCGTTACTCACCCAGATGGCGCAGACAGCGGTATGCAATCGGCATCACACGATCGACGAACAGCTGTGCCGATGGTTGTTGATGAGTCTCGACCGTTTGACCGAAAACGAACTGACGATGACCCAGGAGTTGATCGCAAACATGCTGGGTGTGCGCCGCGAAGGCGTCACCGAAGCGGCCGGAAAGCTGCAGCACGATGGCTTGATTCGCTACACGAGAGGCAAGATCACGGTGCTCGATCGGCCGGGCCTCGAGCGGCGCTGTTGCGAGTGCTATCAGGTCGTCAAGAGCGAGCTCGAACGACTGCTGCCGAGGCAACCCGTCACCCTGGGTGGGTGAAGCCGCCAAACCAGGGCGAGTGCGCCGCTCAGGATGTCCTCGTCGCGAGAGTGACGGCACCGCCGACCCGTTCGAACGCTTCCTTGCGCTTGCTCGCGAGCGGATGCATCACGCCGGCGCCGCGTGGCCACACGCCCGGTTCGCACTTGATGTAGCGACACAGCCGCTGCGCGTGCGGCGAGAGATCGGTCCACAACGCGTGCGGCATCGACTGCATGAACGTGAACGTGTGAAACCACGGCGCGACATATTCGATGTTCGGCATCGGCCGCACGTCGCGGCCGAGATTCGGCGTGCCACCGTGCCACGCCCGCGTGTCGCGGAATACGCCGGCGCCGGCCGGCGCGCCGACCAGCGTCGACAGCCGCATCCACTCCGGTTCGTCCTCCGGCGTCGGTGGCAGTGATTGCGACGCGTGCGTGCCCGGAATCTGCCGGATCGGACCGTTCTCCCATGTGAGGTCGGACATCAGGAAGTTGATGGTGACGAGCGGCGGCGTGCGCTCCACCACGAGTCGTTGCGTCGCGAGATCGGGTTCGCCGGAACCGGACCGCTTGCGCAACTCAATGCCGAGCGCAGCCGCCTGCTGCAAGCGCTCCGGCGGCATCGTCAGCGGATCTTTGAAATCCCAGTGCAGATGCTGGTATTCGATCGCGCCCGGCAGGCAGAAGTCGCCGCCGCCGCCGCGCACGAGATAGTCCGCCGTGCCGAAGATCTCGGTGAGGATCGGCGTGGTGGTCGGCAGATCGATCATCGACGTCCACACCGGATCGTGCATCAGGTGACGCGACGCGGAACAGGTGCCGTAGCTGTAGCGATGCGGCAGGCGGCTGGTCTCCGTCATGTATCTGCGGCCGTCGCGTCCGGGGATCGACAGTATGTCGTCGATGACGCGCGCGCAGCCCGCCCGAAACCGTTCAAGTTGCTCCGCATTCAGCAGATCGCGCACCACCACGAAGCCGTCGCGATGAAAGATGCGCGCCGCGCGCGCCACGTCGTCCGGGGCGACGATCTCGAGACCATGGATGCCGTTGTGCTCGCGCAGGTGATCGCGCAGCGCGATCACGTCGGGATCATCGTACGCGCGGCGTTTCGGCGCGCGCGGATCGGCTACGCCGAATCCCGGGTTCGATTGCGACGGACTGCCGTTCTCGTCAACGGTTTCGTTGGGGGGCGTGCGTTCGTCCCAACCCAGCATGCTCACACCAGCGTGACACGCGCAAACTTGCGTTTGCCGACCTGCACGACATAGGTGCCGGCCGGGAGCTTCAGGCCGCGATCAGACACTGGCGCGCCATCGACCTTCACGCCGTTACCTTCGATCAGCCGGAACGCTTCGCTCGTCGAAGAGGTGAGGTTCGCCTGCTTCAGCACGTTAGTGATCGCCAGCGGCGCGCCTTGCAGCGTAACCGCGTCGATCACGTCCGGAACGCCGCCGCGCGCGCGCAGGTTGAAATCGCGCTCGGCTGATTCCGCCGCGACGCTGCCGTGAAAGCGCGCGGTGATCTCTTTCGCCAGCATCACTTTCGCGTCTTTCGGATTGCGACCGCCTTCCACTTCGCGCTTCAGCGCCGCGATCTCCGCCTCCGGCTTGAAACTCAACAGCGCGAAATACTTCCACATCATCGGATCGCTGATCGACAGCACTTTCGCGAACATGTCGTTGGGCGGCTCGGTGATGCCGATGTAGTTGCCTTTGCTCTTCGACATCTTCTCGATGCCGTCGAGCCCTTCGAGCAGCGGCATCGTCAGGATGCACTGCGGCTCCTGGTTGTATTCGCCCTGCAGCGTGCGGCCCATCAGCAGATTGAACTTCTGGTCGGTGCCGCCGAGTTCGATGTCGCACTTCAGCGCCACCGAGTCGTAGCCCTGCACGAGCGGATACAGGAACTCGTGCACGCTGATCGGCGTGCCGGCTTTGAAGCGGTCGCTGAAGTCGTTGCGCTCCATCATGCGCGCTACGGTGTAACGCGACGCCAGCTGGATCATGCCGCGCGCGCCGAGTTCGTCGCACCACTCGGAGTTGTAGCGGATCTCGGTCTTGTGTTCGTCGAGAACGAGTTTCGCCTGATTGAAATACGTCTTCGCGTTCACCTCGATCTCTTCGCGGCTGAGCGGCGGACGCGTGGTGTTGCGCCCCGACGGATCGCCGATCATCGACGTGAAGTCGCCGACCAGAAAAATCACGGTGTGGCCGAGATCCTGCAGCTGACGCAGCTTGTTCAGCACCACGGTGTGGCCGAGGTGCAGGTCCGGCGCGGTCGGATCGAGACCGAGCTTGATCCGCAGCGGCACGCCGGTTGTCTCGGACCGAGCCAGTTTCGCCAGCCATTCGGCTTCCGGTATCAGTTCGTCGCAGCCGCGTTTCGTCACCTCCATCGCGTGCCGGACGCGGTCGGTGACGGGATACAGCGCTGCGGAGCTTTCTTTGCTTTGCGACATGGCGAGCGATGTTAGTGCCTGAAGGCGTCCGCGTCAGCGCCTCCGCGTCAGCGCCTCCGCGTCCCGATCCGAAAGTCACGGATGGTGCCTGGCACCGTCGGTGACTTATTTAGTAACGGTCGGTGCCTGGCACCGTGTGTTGACTTGCTCAAGAATGCGGGACGTTCGCTGGCCCCACCACCTTCCTCACGGAGCACTCATGCAGTACCGCAAACTCGGCCGCACCGGTCTGATGATCAGTCCGATCGCACTCGGCTCGGCGAACTTCTCGTGGCTGACCAACGAAGCCGACAGTTTCGAGATCCTCGATCGCGCGTTCGACCTCGGCGTCAACTTCATCGACACCTCCGACAACTACAACGCGGGACAGACCGAAGCGCTGCTCGGCCGCTGGTTCGCGCAAGGCGGCGGACGCCGCGAGAAGACCGTGCTCGCGAGCAAGTGTTACTCGCCGCCGATGGAATGGGGCGCGAAGGATCTGGCGAAGCGCACCGGTTCGTGGGTGGGTCCGAACCAGCGCGGCCTCTCCGCGAAGCACATCCGCGAAGCGTGCGAGGCGAGTCTGAAACGCCTGCAGACCGACCACCTCGACGTCTATCAGATGCACCACGTCGACCGGAACACGCCGTGGGAGGAAATCTGGCAGGCGATGGAACTCCTCGTTCAGCAAGGCAAGGTGCTCTACATCGGCAGCTCGAACTTCGCCGGCTGGCACATCGCGCAGGCGCAGGAAATCGCGCGCTCGCGTCACTTCCTCGGTCTCGTTTCAGAGCAGAGCATCTACAACCTGCTGCGGCGAACGGTCGAACTCGAAGTGATCCCGGCCTGCCGCGGCTACGGCATGGCATTCATTCCTTACAGTCCGCTCGGCGGCGGACTGCTCGGCGGCAAGTCGGGCGACAACGATCGCGGACGTCGCGCCTTTCTGCCGCAAACCGCGCCGATCGAAGCGTTCCAGGATTTCTGCAAGTCGATCGACCGCAATCCGGGCGACGTCGCGCTGACGTGGGTGGCGCAGCAACCCGGCGTCACTGCACCGATCGTCGGACCGCGCACACTCGCGCAGTTCGAGGCCAGCCTCGCGGCCGTCGAGACCCGATTGGATGAGACGGCACTTGCGCGTTTGAACGAACTGTTCCCCGGGCCGGGTGGCGCAGCGCCGGAAGCGTACGCCTGGTAGCAGTCCGGTGCCTGGCACCGTCGATGACTTATTTGAGCAGTCCGGTGCCTGGCACCGTCGATGACTTATTTGGCGTCGCAGCCGCAAGCCGCGTCAGCTTCTCCGCAAGCACGGTCCTTTCGTATCGCTCGAAGTCCGCGAGGATGTGCTCGGTAGCGTGATTCGCGGAGCACGGTGATGGAATTCGAGACGACGACGGAACAGGTCGACGCATTGCAATCGCGCCGCGTATCGGCGGTCGAGTTGCTGGAACGGTCGATCGCACGGATCGAGGCGCGCGACGCCGCGATCAATGCCGTGGTGGTGCGCGATTTCGAGCGGGCGCGCACGGCGGCGATCGCGGCGGATGCAGCGCTCGCGCGCGGTGAGCGGCGGCCGCTGCTCGGCGTGCCGATGACGGTGAAGGAAGCGATTCACGTCGCGGGCTTGCCGACAACGTGGGGAATTCCGGGGACACAATCGCGCGAGGTGCACGCGAGTGCGGTTGCCGTGCAGCGCCTCGAACGGGCCGGCGCGGTGATCATTGGAAAAACCAACGTCGCCACGCAACTCGGCGACTGGCAGACATTCAATCCGGTGTATGGCACCACGAACAATCCGTGGGATACCGCGCGCACGCCGGGTGGGTCGTCCGGTGGCGGCGCCGCCGCGCTCGCGGCCGGGTTCGTGTCGTTGGAACTCGGCTCCGATCTGAACGGGTCGTTGCGGATTCCGGCACACTGCTGCGGCGTATTCGCGCACAAGCCGACGTTCGGCCTCGTACCCACGCGCGGCTTCGCGCCGCCCGGTGTGCCGGTGCTGTCGGTGAACGAAGACGTCGACTTCGGCGTGCTCGGGCCGATGGCGCGCAGCGCCGCCGATCTCGCGCTGGCGCTCGACGTGATCGCGGGTCCCGACGAGGCGGACGCGATTGCCTACTCGCTTTCGCTACCGCCGCCGCGGCGCGCGAAGCTGCGTGACTTTCGCGTGCTGGTGGTCGACGAGCATCCGTGGGTTGCGCTGTCCGAAGAGGTGCGCGGCGTGCTGCACGAGGCGGCGCGCAACCTCGAACGCAGCGGCTGCAGGGTGACGCGCGGCGGCACGCTGCTGCCCGACCTCGAACTCACCGCGCGCGCCTTCGTACATCTGTTGATGGCGTTCTTCGGCGCCGACATGCCTTTCGCCGACTACACGAGTCTCCAGGCTGCAGTCGCGCACATGCCGTCGACCGATCCGGCAAGCGCCGAACTGCGCGGCCTCGTCTCGAGCCATCGCGACTGGATCGACATGGATCGCGCCCGCATCGGCATCGCGCATCAGTGGCGACAACTGTTCCGCGAGTGGGACGTGGTGTTGTGCCCGGTGCTGCCGACGCCGGCGTTCGCGCACGATCACGGTCCCATCGATCAGCGCACGATCGATGTCGACGGCGCGCGCGTTCCATACAAAAGCCAACCCATCTGGATGAGCGTCGCTTCGCTCGCGGGGCTTCCGGCAACCGCGTTTCCGGCGGGCTCCAGCGCCACCGGTCTGCCGATCGGCGTGCAGGCGATCGGACCGCGTCTGGAAGACCACACGACGATCGCGTTCTCGGAACTGTTCACACGCGAGTTCGGCGGATTCGCGGCGCCGCCGGACTTTCGGTAAGTCCAGTTCCCGGGGCCGCGCAAACTTGCAGGCTGCGCCGCAGTGCGCTAGTGTGTTGGTGCTAAAGCACCAAGGTGTCTCGCATGAGTCGGCTCACTATCACCCTCTCGGAAGAGCGTTACCGCGCGCTGAAGGAAGCCTCGGCACGACGTAATAAGACCATCGGACAGCTGATAGACGAGAGCCTCGACTTCTATGGCATCAAGTCGCGGCAGAGTGCGTTGGATCTCGTTCGACGCGCCCGCGCCGGTAGCAAGCTGACCGAGGAACAGGCGCTCGAAACGGTTCAGAAGGAACTGAAGGCGGTGCGTCGCAAGCGGTGAGCCGCGCGATCGTCATCGTCGACACGAACGTAGTGGTCGCCGGCGTGTTGACCGCAGATTCCGCGTCGCCAGTGGCCCGTATCCTCGACGGGATGCTTCGAGCGGCCTTTCCGTTCGTCTTGTCGGAAGCGCTTCTTGCCGAATACCGGGCCGTGCTGGTACGAACCAAATTGCGCAAGTTGCATCGACTGACGCCCGTCGAGGTCGACACCATACTCACAGAGCTGGCGCTGCACGCGATCGTGTCGGCACCAGATGTGGCGACGCCGGCGCCCGACCCCCACGATCAGCTGCTATGGGATCTACTCGGCAGCAGGTCCGACCTGTTGTTGATCACGGGCGACAAGCGACTGTTACGCGACGAAGGCATGCGCGGTCGGGTAATCTCGCCAGCGACCTTCATTGCGCGCACATGATCGAGGACCCATCGGGATGGCACTCCGCCGGCTGCCGCTGACACTGCTTCTGCTGACGAGTGCCATCTGTGATGCGGCTGATCCACCCGCCGACCGCGCTTATCGCAACGGTGTGATCTTCACCGCCGATGCCGCGCACCGCAGCGCGCAGGCGTTGGCGATCCGCGACGGCAAAATTGTCTATGTCGGCCCCGACGACGGATTGAACGCGGCCATCGGCCCCTCTACGGAACTGGTCGACCTGCGCGGCGGCTTTCTGATGCCCGGCCTCATAGACGGCCACATGCATCCGCTGCAGGCCGGCACACAGTTGCTGAAGTGCGGGCTCGACTATGCGTCGCTCACCGTCGCCGAGTTGCAGGCGCGCGTTCAGAAATGCCTCGACGAATCGGCCAAAGACGAGCCGGACAAGTGGCTCGAAGTGGTCAACTGGTTTCAGGAGAGCATGCGGCCGGCCGGGGTAACCACCAGCCGCGCAACGCTCGACGCCCTGAAAACGAAGCGACCGATCATCGTGCGCTCGTCGTTCGGCCACACCGTGCTCGCGAACACGCGCGCGCTGCAGCTCGCCAACATCAACGCCGACACGAAAGACCCGCTCGGCGGCAAGATCTGGCGCGACGCGTCCGGCGATCCGACCGGCGTGCTGGAAGACGCGGCGTTCGCCGTATTCGAATCGCTGCTGCCGCAACCCACCGCTGCCGACAACGTCGCCGCGGCCGAGGCGGCATTGAAAGCGATGCGCGCGCAGGGCATCACGACGTTTCTCGACGCCGTCGCCGCAGACGAAGACCTCGCAGCGTTCGCAGCCGTGCGCAGATCCGGTGGCCTCACCGCCCGCGCGCACTTCGCGCCGCGCATCGAGCCTTCGCGCGGCGGCGATCCGGTTGGCGCGGTCGCCGGTGTCGTTGCCGCCGCCAAACAGTACGACGAAGGCGCGATCGCGCGCGCGCCGGGCATCACCGTCCGCAATGCAAAGCTGTTCCTCGACGGCGTGATCGCCGCGCCGGCGCTCACCGGCGCGGTGCTCGAACCGTACCGGATGAATGCGAAACCCAATTGGGTGGCGGGCAGCAGTCGCGGACCGGCCGTGTACTTCACGCCGCCGCAACTCGCCGCGATGCTGATCGAGCTTGCCAACGCCGGCATCGATCCGCACATGCACGCCGACGGCGACGCCGCGGTGCGCGCAGCGCTCGATGGCACCGAAGCATTGCGGCGAGCGCTCCCGCGCGCCGACGTCAGACCGGCGATCGCGCACGACGAAATCGTCGATCCGAGCGACTACCCGCGTTTTCGCGAACTCGACGTCACGCCGGTGCTGTCGTTCCAATGGGGCAAACCGGCCGGCGATACGCTCGGCCTCGTGAACTACTTCGGACCGGAACGGATGAAGCGCCTCGAACCGGCCGGCGTACTCGCCGCCGCCGGCGCGCGCATCGCGTTCGGCAGCGACTGGCCGGTGGATCCGCTCGACGAGTGGTTCGCGTTGAAGGTGGGCGTTACACGAACGAACGCGCCGGACGCGCCGAGCGAGTATCGCGGCCGTCTCGGCGACGACCCGGGTCTGTCGCGGCAGGCGGTGCTCGAAGCGGCGACGATCAACGCCGCCTATGAACTGCATCAGGATGCCGGCACCGGCTCGCTCGAAGTCGGCAAGTTCGCCGATCTCATCGTGCTCGACCGCAATCCGCTGACGATTCCCGCCGAAGACATCGCGCATGTTCGGGTGCTCGAGACGGTAGTCGGCGGCGTGAGCGTGTACCAGGCCGATCACTAGCGGCGGACTTCGCAGCGATGAAGCGTCCAACGCCTCATAGATATCTGACGCCGGCGTATCGCGGCGATGCGCCGTTTGCGTTCGTCAGCTATTCGCACGACGACACCGAACGGATCAACGCGGAACTCGCTGCGCTCGCGGCCGCAGGCATCCGCGTCTACTACGACGAAGGCATTCATCCCGGCAATACCTGGCATGACGACCTGGCGAAGGCGCTCGATCGCTGTTCGCTGTTCGTCTTCTTCGTCACGGCGCGGTCCGTCGTTTCGCGCAACTGCGAACGCGAGCTCGCATTCGCGCTCGACGCCGACAAGCCGGTGCTGCCGGTGTTCCTCGAAGACACCGAGGTGCCGCCCGGCGTTCGGCTCGCGATCGGCAACCGCCAGGCGATCATCCGCTCGCGTTTCGACGAACAGAGCTACCGCGACAGGCTCGTGGCGGCGATTCGCGAATACGTTGGCGATTCGGCCGAAGCACTCGCGGTGCCATCGGTACCGTCATCGATACCGCCATCGGCAAAACCTGCGAAGCGATCCTGGCTGCCGCTCGCAATCACAGCATTGGCAACGATGCTCGTTGCGGGCTACGCGGTGATCGCCCATGTGCGGTCGTTAGAAGAAGCGCAGGCCGCGCACGCCCGGACAGTTTCCGAAATCGCCACGCTCGTCGCGCAGGACCGTTACACCGACGCGTTCACGCTGGCGCGGCCGCTCGTCATCGCCGACTCGACCGGTGCCGACACCCAGTTGCGCCAGCTTTGGCAGCAGATCGTTGCACCCGCGGCCCCGATCGTCGCCGATGCAGGCGCGAAGCTGTCGTTCAGACCGTATGACGATTTCGACGGCGCGTGGATCGAAGCAGGAACAGCGCCGTTCGACCGTCCGCTCGACCTGCCGCGCGGCGTGTTGCGCGTGAAGCTGGAAAAAGAGGGATTCGACACCGGCGAGTTCACGATCGCCAACCCCGGACCGTCGTTGAAATCGACCGAGAAGGACGGCCTCAGAAACGGACTTCCTATACCGGATTCGCCACTGCAGCTTGCGACTCGCGGCGCGCTTCCCGACGACATGGTCTTCGTACCGCACTCGAACTTGCCGCTGCTGATGACCGGCCTGACGCAGGGTCTTTCGACCGCCCAACGACACGACGTTGCCGCGTTTGCGATCGCGCGCCACGAAGTCACCAACGCGCAATACAAAGACTTCATCGTGGCCGGCGGCTACGACAACCCTGCGTATTGGGAAGGGCTCGACTTCGAGGACGCAGGCCGCAAGCTGGCGTGGACCGAGGCGCGCGAACGCTTCGTCGATCAGACGGGTCGTCCCGGCCCTTCCGGCTGGCAGCTCAGCGCCTTTCCCGAAGGTCAGTCCGCGATGCCGGTCGGTGGCATCAGCTGGTACGAGGCCGTGGCGTATTCACGGTTCCGCGGCCTTTCGCTGCCGACCCTCCATCACTGGACGCGCGCGGCGTTCGCACCGTTCGACGCCGGTTTCCCCACCGCGCCGAAGATTGCCGACGCCAGTCGCTTCCATGCGGACGGACCGATCCCCGCTGACGACGGAGTGGGCATCGGCCCCTGGGGTACGCTGAACACGGCCGGCAACGTTCGCGAATGGGTGTGGAACCGCGCGGGCGACAAGGCGGTGGCGTTGGGCGGCGGATGGACCGACTACGCATCGACCTATCAGGTCTTCTACACGACCCGGCCGATGGACCGTTCGCCGGAACTGGGGATCCGCCTCATGCGCGCCTTCGAACCGATTCCCGACGAACTGCTAACCGCCATCACCGTGCCGATCGACGAAGCATACGTGCGTCGTCAACCCGTATCTGACGACGCATTCGAGGCGATGCGCTTCCAGTTCACCGCGGGCAACAGGACGCCGAGCGACGTCCGCGTGGAGGTCGTCGAGAAAACCGATGCGTGGGTTGCCGAGGAAGTGGTGCTGACGTTCGCCCCCAACGAGACGTTCACGCTGTACGTGGTCAAGCCGCTCGACCGGCGCGGTCCGCTGCAACCGGTGCTTTATGCTCCGCCGGGCGATGCCCCCGCGCTGCAGATGCCGAATCGAAAAGTGCTCAACCAGATGCGCTTCGGCGGCCTCGTAATCAGCACCGGCCGCGCGCTGATCCTGCCGATCTGGTCCGGAACTTACGAACGCTGGGTGGGCGTACCGCAGGACCCGCAAGCGGCCTACGACCAGCTTCGACTCGGCGCGCTGCATTGGTACGACGACGCGGCGACGACGCTGGCCTATCTGACCACTCGCGACGACATCGACATCGGCCGCCTCGGCCTGCTCGCCGTGAGTTTCGGCGCCGTCGATATCGCGCCGCCGATTCTGGCGCTGGACGGCCGGTTCAAAGCGGGCGTACTGGTCGGCGCCGGCATCGTCACCGGCAGGACGCACCCGATGGACGACGCGGTGAACTACGCGCCGCGGATCCGCTGTCCGATGCTGATGATCAACGGCAGCTACGACAGCGTGTTCCCCAGCGATATCTCACAGGCGCGGCTCTTCGAGCTGCTCGGCAGCCCCGACGGCGACAAGCGACACGTCGTCTACGAAGTGGGCCACTTCGATTACCCGCGCAATCAGATGCTGAAGGAAATCAGCGACTGGTACGACCGATACCTCGGACCCGTGAGCAACTGAGGCGACGATAAGTCACCGACGGTGCCAGGCACCGGCAGCAACTTAATAAGTGCCGGACGGTGCCAGGCACCGGCTGTCACTTATCGTGCTACTAAGGTCTGAACTGCAACGCCCGCGACACCAGCCCCGCCGGCTGCCGCACGATGCGATACGCGTTTTCGACCCATTCGCACACGAGCTTTCGCGTGTCGCGCGGATCGATCATCTCTTCGATCTGGAATCGGTTCAGCGGCCCGATCGGTCCGCGCGCGCTCTCGATGCGCGCGTTGATCTCGGCGCGTAGCGCAACGGGATCCGCCGCTTCCGCCAGCTGACGTTTGTACGCGGCCTCGATGCCGCCTTCGGGCGGAATGCCGCCGACGTCGGCGGCGGGCCACGCGACGCGCACCGATGCGCGCGAGAGCGGCGTTGCAAAGTTGTTGCCGGCCACGCCGAAACTGCGCCGCATCAGCACGGTGAAGATCGGCACGTTCACCTGCGCGAACGCCACCATCCATTCGCCGCCTTTGCGGATCGTGCCGGCGATCTCGTGCTCGAGCCCCACGGCGAAACCCGGATTGTCGATGAGGCTCAACACCGGCACATGGAACAGATCGCACAGGTCGATGTGGCGCTTCAGTTTGTCGCAGCCGTCCGCCGTCAACGCGCCGCCGTTGACGTGGCGGCTGTCGCTCGCGATCACGCCGAGCGGATGGCCGTTGAATCGGACGAAGCCGACGATCTGGTCCGTTCCCCACAACGCGCCGATTTCGAAGAACGAGTCGGCGTCGGCCATCAACCGGATCGCGCGGCGCATGTCGAACGTAGTCGTGCGCTTGCGCGGAATCAGCGTGAACAGTTCGTCGTCGCGCCGGTCCGGCGGATCGGCCGGATTCGGCGCGAGCACGGGCGGCGCTTCGTAAACGCTCGATGGCAGATACGAGAGGAAGCGCTTCGTCATCGCTGCCGCTTCCTGCTCGGACTCGGCGAGGTTGTCGACCGAACCGTTCGTGCAGTGGATGTGCCAGCCGCCGAGGTCTTCCTTCGTGATGTCGTAGCCCATCGCGTGGCTCACCACCGGCGGCCCGGCTACGAACAGCTGCGCAATGTCGCGCACCATCACCGAGAAGTGGCCGAGCACCGCCTTCGCCGCGCCGATGCCGACCACGCTGCCGAGTAGCATGTTCACCACCGGCACCGTGCACAGCTGCTGCGCGTACATTTCGCTGCCGAGGTGGCCCGGCAGAAACGAGCCGCCGCCTCCGGTGACGCGCGGCCGGCCCGCCTTGATCGCGCCGCTGCTCTCTTGCGCCACGCTCTCGCCGGACTTCTGCTGTTGCGGCACCATGGCCGCAACGCTGCCGCCGCCGGACGATCCGTCCAACAAGCGCACCGAGGGGATACGCAGTTCGATCGACAGGCGATCGAGATGGCCGCTCTTCGCGCCAATCGCACCGTCGGCATGACCGCCGCGCGACGTGAAGTCGTCTGCGCAGACGATGCTCGGGCGGCCATCGATCTTGCCCCAGCCGCCGACGTGGTTCGCCGGCGTGAAGTCGGCAACCGTGCCTTCTTCGTCGTACGAGGCGAATCCCGCCAGGCTGCCGACTTCGCGGAACGATCCGGCATCGAGCAGCAACGCGATGCGTTCGCGACACGTGAGCTTGCCGCGGCTGCGTTGCCGCACCACGCCGGGATCACGCGAATCGGCCGCGAAACGCGCGTGCGCGATCGACTGCAACGCCGCCACTTCGGCGAGCACCGGCGCCCACGTCTGCTCGCCGCTCGAGCGCGGCGCGGTTATGGCGCCATTCGTCTGTCCCGGCGCAATGACCGCGATCACCTGCCCCAGCGCAACGGTGTCGCCGGCGCTCAGACGCTGCACTTGCGTAACGGTGCCGGCGCACGGTGCGGTCACCGCGGTTTCCATCTTCATCGCCGTTACGATCGCGAGCGTCTCGCCGGCGGCCACCATCGCGCCTTGCACGACGCTGACTTCCAGCACGGTTCCGGCCATCGGCGATTCGACGCCCTGGTGACCTACATCCACCGCCAGTTGCGGCGCGGCAGGCTCGTTGGGAATTGGTCTGGTGCCTCCGCCGCCGAGCGCCGCGCCCTGGCGGTCGAGCAACGACGTCATCGCCCCGCTCGCGGATGCACCGTCGCGCGCCTGCAGCAGCGCCGGCACTTCGGCGAGCAGCGTGGTGCGCGCGTCGCCGGCGCGGAACGTCGGATCCGACAGAATCGCGCGCAATTGCGCCGCGTTCGTCGGCAGTCCGCCGATGTGGAATTCCGCCAGCGCGCGCAGGCTGCGATCCACCGCCGACTCGAACGTGCCGGACGAGTTCGACTGACAGATGAGCTTCGCGAGCAGCGGATCGAACTGCGGCGGCGGTGCGTAGCCGCGATAGCCGCACGCGTCCACGCGCACACCGGGGCCGGACGGCTCCTTGTATGCGGTCAGCGTGCCGACGCCCTGCGCGACGATGCGCGACTGCACGGCAAAGCCGCGCGGCAGCCCCACCGCGCGCTGATCAGCCAGCCCCAACGACGCCAGTGAGGCGCCGGCCGCAATGCGGAACTGCGCTTCCACCAGATCGATGCCGGTGACCTGTTCGGTGATGGTGTGTTCCACCTGGATGCGCGGATTGCACTCGATGAAGAAGAACTCGCCGCGTTCCGGCGAAACCAGGAACTCGACCGTTCCGGCGTTCACGTAACCGGCGGCTCCGACGAGCTTCACCGCTGCCGCGAGAATGCGTTCGCGCAGCGAAGCATCCAGACCCGGCGCCGGCGCCACCTCGATCACCTTCTGGTTGCGCAACTGCACCGAGCAATCGCGCTCGTGCAGATGCACCACGTTGCCGGTCGCGTCGGCCAGAACCTGCACTTCGATGTGCCGCGGCCGCGCGACCAGCTTCTCGACGAACACCGCGCGATCTCCGAACGCCGCCTCGGCCTCGCTCTGGCAGCGTGCCAGCGCCTCGGGCATTTCGTCGGCCGTCTGAACCGTCCGAATGCCGCGTCCGCCACCGCCGGCCGCGGCCTTCAGCATCAGTGGATAACCGAGATCTCGCGCCATGGCGATCGCTTCGTCGGCGGAGTGCAACGACGCGAGGCTTCCGGGCACCACCGGAATGCCCAACGACTGCGCAAGGGCGCGCGCCTTCAGTTTGTCGCCAAACAGTTCGATGGCATCGGCCGCAGGGCCGATGAATGCGACTCCGGCGGCCCTGCACGCTGCCGCGAACGCGCCGTTCTCGGCGAGAAACCCGTAGCCGGGGTGCACGCAGTCGCAGCCGGCCGCCACCGCGGCGGCGACGACGGCATTCACGTCGAGGTAGGCGCGCACGCCGTCGCCGGCCAGTTCGCGCGACGCATCGGCAACGCGCGTATGCAGCGACAGCGCGTCCACCGCGGCATATACCGCAACCGACTCCACACCGAGCGCGGCTGCCGCGCGCGCAATCCGAATCGCAATTTCGCCGCGATTGGCGATCAGAACCCGTTTGAACACCTTGTTTCCCCGTTAGGCGAGCTTGAGCGACTGCAACACCGGTAGAACCTGGCTGGCGATACTGAAATGGCCGAGCGCCGGCACCATCTGCAGCTTCGCGCCGGGCACGATGGCCATGGTGTGACGGGCGTGCTGCGCCGGCACGATGCTGTCGGCTTCGCCGTGCAGCACCACCACCGGACACTGCACGTTCGCCACCTCGAAGCTTCCCCAACCGACGCCGTCGGCGATGCGATCGTCCGCGTAACCCTGCACGCCGAACGTGAACATCTCGCGCGTCGCTTCCAGCATGCCGGCCAGCCACGCCGGATCCTGCAGCAACGCGAGGTCCGCCTCCGGCAGCGCGGGTGCTTCGGCCGCCTGCGTCAGCATTTTCGATCCGTCTTCTCCGAGCGCTTCGATCGCCACCGCCATCGCGGCGGCGCGATCTTGCGCGGCCCAGATGCCGGCGACCTGCGGCGCGGTCATCAGCGCTTTACCCTCGCGCCAGCGCATGTCGCTCAATGCGCAGCAGGCAACGACGGCGTGCACGCGTTGCGGCGCGAGCGACGCCAGCGCGAGCGCATACGCACCGCCCGTCGAAAGTCCCACCGCCGTGAAGCGTTCGATGCCGAGCGCGTCCGCCACGGCGAGTGCGTCCGGCACCCAGTCGGCGATGCTGCGGCCGGGCTTCGGCGTCGAGCGCCCGTAACCGGGGCGATCGATGCCGATCAGCCGAAAACCCGCGGCCGCGGCGATCGGCGCGAATGCCGCGGGTTCGAGACGGCTGCCTGGTCCGCCGTGACACCACAGCACCGGGATGCCGCGCGCCGGCCCGTAGTCGATGAAGCCGGCGTCGCGGCCGTCGGCGAGCTTCACGGTGCGCGTCTGCGACATGCGCTCTCTTCCGTCAGTGGGTATTCTGTGCGCCCATCTTGGCCGCTGGCCGCGCGAACGAAAAGAGGTACTGCATGGAGCCGTCGTCGCTACTGCAACAGGTCGCCGACCGTATCGCGTTGATGGACGTGATGCTGAAGTACGCCAAAGGCGTGGACGAACGCGACATGACGCTCTATCGCTCGGTATTCGCCGACGACGTGCGCATCGTCGGCTTCGCGCGCGAGGAAATCCGCGGCGCCGGCGCGTGGATGGCATTCGTCGAGAAAGCGCTCGCTCAATACGGCCCGACGCAGCACATGCTCGGCCCGCAACTCGCGGCGGTGAACGGCGACACCGCGCACTGCCGCACCGACGTGCAGGCACTGCACTACATGAAGGACAAGCCGGACACCACGCTGACACTCTGGGCCACCTACGAGAGCGACATGCAACGCATGAACGGCGAGTGGAAGATCGTCCGTCATCAACTGGTTCCGCGCGGCACCCGCGTGCAATCCGCTTAGGCAGATCAGAGGGCATGGCAAACAAGGACACCTTTACTTCCGACGAGTGGACGCTGCTGCGCATCGCGCCGTCGTTCGTTTCGGTGGGAATCTCCGCGGTCGATCCGTCCGGACTCTTTTCGTCCATTCGCGAAGTGTTGGCCGGCGCGAACCGCACGATGGCCGCGCTGAACGCGAACAACCGGCTCGAACTGTTCTCTGCACTCGCGGCGGATCGCAGCATCCCGGGCGTGCCGGACGTCGATGCGTTGCTGGGTAACGGCAGCCACGAACAGCAGATGCAGAACTTCAAGCACGCCGCGCTCGACCGGGTGAAAGCGGCGACCGGGGTGGTGGCGCTCAAGGCGACGCCCGACGAAGCAGACGCCTATCGCAGGATGCTCATCGCAGTGGCCGAAGGCGCGGCCAACGCCGCGAAAGAAGGCGGCTTCCTCGGCTTCGGCGGCGTGCGCGTGAGCGAGAAGGAGCGCGCCTTCATAGACGAGGTCAGCAAAGCGGCCGGCCTCGCCTGACACCGGCCGCCGACACCAGCAGGAGTTCGATATGCGACTTGGAACGATGTTGTCGATGCCGGGCGATCCGTGCGGCACGCACGCGCTGGTCGAGCGCGCGGCAGCGGCCGAGGCGGCCGGATTCGCGTCCGTGTGGTTGCCCCAAGTCAACACGATCGACGCGCTGATGGCGCTCGCGCTCGCCGGACGCGACACCCGCACGATCGAACTCGGCACGGCGGTGGTGCCGACTTATCCGCGCCATCCGATGGCGCTCGCGGCGCAGGCGCTCACGGTGCAGGACGCAACGCGCAACCGCCTCGCGCTCGGCATCGGTCTCAGCCACCGCTTCTTCATCGAAGACAACCTCGGGCTCGACTATTCGAAGCCGATTCCGCACATGCGCGACTACCTGACGATTCTTAACGGTCTGCTTCAGGGCGAGCGCGTGCAGCACGGCGGCAGCGAGTACACGGTGAATACTCAGGTATCCGTGATCGGCGCGAAGAAGCCGCCGGTGATCGTCGCGGCGCTCGGTCCCGCGATGTTGCGTCTGTGCGGACGCCTCGCCGACGGCACGCTGACGTGGATGGGCGGCATCGACTATCTGCGCGACGTCGCGGTGCCGGCAATGAGCGCCGCAGCGGCCGCAGCCAAACGCGCCGCGCCGCGCTTCGTCGCGATGGTGCCGACGCTGCTCTCTGCGGACGCCAGCAAAGGTCGCGACGCGATCAATACCGCGTTCGCGATGTACGGCCAGATTCCGTCGTACCGCG
The DNA here is from genome assembly GCA_963780795.1 of uncultured Gammaproteobacteria bacterium. Classification (GTDB taxonomy): domain Bacteria; phylum Pseudomonadota; class Gammaproteobacteria; order Pseudomonadales; family Azotimanducaceae; genus DATJGR01. The sequence continues at coordinate 173,076 of CAWADH010000005.1, forward strand.
CGACGCTCGACCGCGGCGGCGCCGCAGCGCCGGCCGACGTCGCCGTGTTCGGCTCAGCGAAGGACATCGAAGCGGGTTTGCGCGCCTATGCCGGAGTCGGCGTGACCGATTTCGTCGCCGTGATTCCGCGCGACGCGCCGGGCACCGAGGCGACGATGCGGCTGCTGTCGGATCTCACGCGCACGCTGAACCGCTGACCGCGATCAGTCGAACACGCCGCGCGGATTGCGCGCCATCAGAGAATAGTCAGGGCCGGCGTGCTGCCATCCATACGGCTGCTTGCCGCCGAGCAGCACGCCGAAGCGCTCGTCGTTGGCATGCCGCTGCAACACGTCGGCCGGCACCGCGTCGCCATGCCGCTCCTGCGTTTGCACGAACTGGCGGTTGAAGTACACCGCCAGGTTCATGCGCACGCCGGGCAGTTCGCGCCGGAACGAGCCGTGCCAGGTGTTGCCGTGCCACACCACCGCGTCGCCGGGCGAAAGGTCCATCGGCACCACGCCCGGAGGGTCGTTCCATTTCACGTCGGCAAGCGAATCGCCGCTGCGCAAACGTTCCGCCAGTTCCGCACCGGTGAGCCCCAACGCTCTGAAATTCTCGTACGCCGTGGGTTGGCGCATCAGTCGGTGGCTGCCCGGGACCATCGCCAGCGCGCCGGCCTCGCGGCTGTACGGCGTGAGCGCGTAATTCACGTTGGCGACCATCGACGTCGCCGAGAACGGCGGTGGAATGCCGTTGCCGTTGTCGGAATGCAGCATCAGCGGCGCGCCGCCGGGTGCACGGAAGTGGCAGCCGAGACTCGACAGCAGACAACTCTCGCCGAGCAGATACGTGATCAGCGCCAGCGGCTTCTGCTCCATCAGGATCTCTTCGAAGATCTCGTCGTCGTACAACAGATACGGGATGTACTGCATGCCGGTGAACGCAGCGCCCGATTCCGCATCGATGTCGACCTTGCGCGACGTGGTGCGCTCGACTCGAGCGACGATGGCGCGCTTCGCACGCTCGATCTGCCCCTTCGACAGCACGTTGGGAATCGTCGTGTAACCCTGCGCCTCCAGCTCGCGCAGATTGTCGTTCAGCCCGAGCGCCTGGATGTTGTCGAGAATGCGCTGCAACGGCTGCTGCATGGATTCAAACCTCCAGATGGGTGTGCATGAACGCGATCGCGGCGCGGATGATCTCGCGCGAGCGCTTGTCGTCGTTCAAGGCGTCGAAGCCGTGCTTGCCTTGCGGGTGATTCATGAGCGTGAGCGGCGCATTGGCGGCGAGCGCCGCCGCCGCGAACTGGTCGATGACCGCGTTCAGCGGCGCCACGTCGAGACCGGCGCGCGCAACGAAGATCGGCGGCACCTTTCCGCCGGGTTCTCCGTAGAACGCCGCGGGCGAATACTGCCGCAGGAATTCCGGCGCACCTTCGTCCGCGTGCAGCGGCGAATGCCGGATGTCGAGAAACGCATAGAACGCGAGCAGGCACCGCACGAACTCCGTATCCGGTCCGAGACCGGTACCGAGCAGCGGCCCGCCGGCGGAAAACCCCAACAGGCACACCCGGTCGCGATCGACGTGCAATGCCTCGGCATTGTCGCGGGCATGCGCGATGGCGGCGCGAACGTCCGCGCCGGCCTGCACCAGATTGGCTTTCGGAAATCCGAGGCGGTGATTGAACGTGACGCCGACAAAACCGCTCGCAGCCAGCAGGCGTCCCCACGTCTGGAACAGCGGCCAGTCTTTGGCGAGCACACCGGGCGCGACGCCGCCGTGCACGAGCAGAACAACGGGGCGCCTGTCGGCACGCGAAAGTCCCGCCGGCACGTAGGCATCAAGCAGCAGACCGCTGTCCGTGTCGGGGCGATAGCGCCGGTTGGTGTGCACCTGCACGTCGTCCATGCCGGGCACCGAGTAAACGATGGGTGTGGTCACGGTGAATCCTCGTGGCCGCACTGTAAGGCCTCCGACGCAGCACTTCCAAACGGCGTCGCGTCGAGTCCGCGAGAACAAGTCAAATGCCGGTGCCAGGCACTGGTCGTTGGACCGGTGCCTGGCACCGGCGATGACTTATTGATCTTCAGGTGTCGTCGCAGGTGCGACCGCGTCTGCGTCGACCCGAGCAGGTGAACTGCTCCTCGTCTCGCCTGCGGCGCTTCTCGGCGCGCCGGTGCAAAAGGTGGACGATCAGCGTGGGGCCGACGACCAGGCACAGCATCGCCGCCAGCAGAATGAAGTGTTCGGTTGTCACGAAGATGCGCCTCGGGCCGGCGCGGATAGCAGGGAGGCGGCATCCTAGTCAGCCGCGCGCGCGAATACCTGTCGTGACGCGCCAATCGGCGGTCGCGGCCGGCCACTCAACCGCGCAGGCCGATTCCGCCGAGTTGCAGTACCACCACCGCGACCATCGCGGTGAGACAGTTGAGGTGATCGCGATAGATCCGCCTCGCGAGTTGCGTCTGCAGTGCCGGTGGGTCCTGCGCGCCGCCGAGTCTCACGGCATTGCCAACCGTGCGCGCCGCGGCGAGCCCGATCGCACCGGCCGCGAATGCCAGCGACGCGATGCTGATTGCGCGCGGCGTGTCGCCGATCATGACTTCGGCAATCAGCACCGCCAGCGTTGCCAGCATCACGAGGCTGATCAGCCGGTTCATCGGCGTCGCTTCAGTGGTGACCCGCCGGTAGTACGCGACGATCGACCCAAGCACCGGGCCCGGCAGCACGTCGCCGCGATGCTTGCGCGTCTGCACGTCGAACATCAGGTCGAACCACAACACGGCTGTCAGGAATCCTGCGCCGGTCGCCGCGCACGCGTTCAGCACGGCGGCTCGAACGTTCTGCACTGCGCGCAGACGGTCTCTCTCAACCACTGGAAGTACTCTGCCGTATCCAGTTCCGGCCGCTGGTTGATCCAGCCGATCACCGCCATGCCGCGGATCAGCAGGAACATCGGTATCAGTGCGAGCGCGTCGTCCGAAATGTCGCGCGTCGATCGATAGCCGCGCACGAAGGCGCGCTCGATCGCCGCGAATTCGCCGCGCGTCTGCGAATGAAACAACGCAACGGCCGCATCGTACTGATGCCAGCCGAACCCCGAGTCGTCGAAGTCGATCACCGTGAGGCGATCGCCGTTCACCAGCAGATTGCCCGGATGCAGGTCTGCGTGAATCACGCTGAACGTGCGCGCATCGCGGCCGAAACGATCCAGTGCAGCACGGATGCGCGCGCGCGTTTCGAGCAGCAGCGACCGCTCGGCGAGAGACAGACCGGGGTGTTCCCAGAACCGTCCCCAGAACGGCGCCTCCCCCATCAGACCATCGGTGTCGAGCGCGTGCCGCCTGAAACCCTCGGGCGTCCGCCAACCGCTCGCCTGATCGTGCATCGCGGCAGCGATCACCCCGAGTTGCTCGAAGTAGCGCTCGACCTCGCCAACACTTTCGCTCTGCCGCAACACCTCGGCGAGCACTCTGCCTTCCGTCCAGCGCGACACACCGGCATAGCGATGCTCGCCGGTGGCCGCGACCGATACGCCGACGTAGTCGCGGCCGTCGCGTGCATTCAGCGGCGGCGGCACCGCGATGCCTGCGTCGGCGAGCGCGCGGATCCACGTGCGTTCCGACACCAGTTCGTCCAGCGAGTGATAACCGGGTCTGTGCAGGCGCAACACGTATGCCGCGCCGTCCGTCGCATCGTGAACGCGGAACGTCACGTTCTCGGAGACCGAGACGAGTTCGAGCCCGGTGGGGTCGATCGGAAACGCGTTCAGCGCGTCGCGCGCGGCCGGCGTATACGCTTCCGACGCCGCGGCTTTATCCATCGATTTCGGCGAGCGTTGCGTCGAATGCGGCGAGGAACTCGTCGGCGTGATTCTGCTTGAACACGAGCGGCGGCCGGATCTTCACGACGTTGCCGAAGATGCCGGCGTTGCTCGTCAGGAAGCCTTTGTCTTTGAGCCCGTTGACCACGTCGACCGCGCGCTCGCGATCCGGTGTTTTGCCGTCGCGGTCTTTCACCATCTCGATGCCGATGAAGAGACCTTCGCCGCGCACGTCGCCGATCGCCGCACAGCGCGGCTTGCGTTCACTCAGCGCGCGTTTCAGTTCGGCGCCCACCGCTGCGGCGTTCTCGCGCAGCCGATCGCGTTCGATGATGTCGAGCACCGTCATGCCAACGGCGGCCTGCAGCGGACTCGAGGCGAACGTGTTGAAGTAGTGCGTGGCGGCGCGGAACTTGTCGACCAGCGCTTTGCTCGCCGCCGTTGCCGCGAGCGGCAGGCCATTGCCCATCGGTTTGCCGGTTACGACGATGTCGGGCGTGAAGCCGGTGACCTCGTAACCCCACCATCGGCCCGTTCTGCAGTAGCCGGCCTGCACTTCGTCGGCGATCACCAGGCCGCCTGCGGCGTGCACCATTTCGGCGGCGCGCGGCATGAAGCCGCGCGGCACGTCCGGGAGACCTTCGTTCGCGAAGATGGAACAGACGATCAGTCCGGCGAAGCCGCTGCCGTTCGACTCCAGATGCCGGATCTCACGCTGCAGCCGTTCCAGATACGCATCGACGAGCACGGCATCGGAGGCACCGGCAACCAGCGGCCGATATCGCTCGGGAAACGGAAACGCCCGCACGTCCGACGCGTTCGGCTGATCGCCGCGCGTGCGCGTGAGCACGCCGACAGCCTCGCTGTTGCCGTGGTAGGTGGCGTTGGTGCAGACGATGCCGCGCCTGCCGGTGGCGATCCGCGCCATCCGCAACGCCACTTCGTTCGCTTCGGTGCCGGAGCAGCTGAACACCACGCTCTCGACGGCATGCTCGTGCAGTTTGGCCAGCCGCTCCGCGAACTCGATGATTCCTTCGTGCAGATAACGGCTGTGCACGTTGAGCGTCGCCTGCTGCTTCGCCATCGCTTCGACGACCTGCGGGTTGGCATGCCCCACGCACGGCACGTTGTTGTACATGTCCACGTAGCGGCGGCCGTCGGCGTCGAACAGATACACGCCGTCGCCGCGCACGATGTGCAGGGGCGTGGTGTAGAACAACTGCGCACCCGTACCGAGCGCGCGATCGCGACGCGCGACCAACGAAGCGATTGTAGTCATCGACGGCCTCATGGAATTGAACGCGCAGCGCGCGCGAAGGGCGCTATTCTGCCGAATATTGCCGGCTCGGGGAAACGCGCGTTCCGCCTCGGATTCCCAACGGTTTCATAAAGGTGCTCGGGCTGCAAAATTGCACTTTCGTTTGCAGGCAACGGGCTGACCGATCGATTGTGCCCCGTTACCGTTCTTCTCACTGTTACCCATGGAGAAGAACCGTGAAATCGTCCGACCTCATCCGCAGCGCAAGTCTCGCCGCCGCACTCGCCGTCTCGGGAATCGCCAACGCGGCCGCGCTCGAAACCGAAGCGCTCAACGCGTGCGCGCGCGCAACCGCCGATGCGAGTCACGCATCGCACCTCGACGTGGTGCGCTTCGTCGACCACGCCGGACGCGGCAGTTACGAGTACTGGATCAACGCAGACGTTACACCTGCAAAGCGCAGCTACTGCCGCACGCGGCAGGGCGAGGTGTCGCAGATCCTGAATTTCGACGGACTCTGGAGCGGCAACACGCCGCACCGTCCGCATGCAGATCAGACGGCGAGTTCCAGCGAGCTGTGACCAACGGTGGCTTTGAGTCCGCCTTCGAACGCCGGACGCAGGCGTTTGAACGTGCCGACGAGGTGGTCGGCGAAGGTACGCACCCGCTGCACGTTGCGTAGTTGCGGGTGATACAGCATCCACGCGTGCGGATATCGGAACGGATGTGCGTCGGAGATGCGCATCAGCCGCGGATCGCTTTCGGCGACGTAGCACGGGAACTCACCCACGCCGGCGCCGGAAGCGACCAGTTCGCTCGACGCATCGATGTGGCTCGCGCTCGCAACGAAGCGCGCCTTCGGCAGCCACTGCCGCGCCCACGGCGAAATGGTGCGCTCGCCTGACGTACCGATGAACGGCACTTCGGCGGAACGGTCGATGACGGTTCCGATTGCCGCATAGAGCGCCGAGTTCAGATCGACGAGTTTGCGGCCCACCAGCGTTTCGGGCGGCGACTCGGTGAGCCGGATCGCGATGTCCGCCTCCATCAGCTCCAGGTCTTCGGCCGAGTTGGTGACGTTCATCTCGACGATCAGCCGCGGGTGCTGCGCCATGAATGCAGCCACGTCGCTCGCGATCAGTTTCGCCACGCCGCTCGTCAGCGTGACGCGAATCGTCCCCTCGATGCGCTCGTCACGGCCGAACACGCGCCGCCCGAGACCGTGCAGGGCGCCGTCGATGCCCTCGGCCACGGCGAGCACGTCGCGGCCCGACTGCGTCAGCACCAGATTGCGGCCGCGGCGCTCGAACAGCGTGGCGCCGAACGCCCGTTCCAGATCGGTGATGCGCCGCGACACCGTGGTGCGGTTGACGCCGAGCCGTTCCGCCGCCTTCGGCAGCGAATCGGTGGTGGCGAGTGCGAGGAAGTGTTGCAGGTCCGACCAGTCCAACATCGGTTCCAACATCGGCGGATCCTCCGGTGCAAATTCGCAAACGAGCCGCGATCATAACGCCGTATCGGTGCACGCTGCCGTGCACGGATGTATCACCGTCGCGCAAATTTGCACTCGAATTCCGCGAGCGTTACTTCGGCGGCGTGCGCCGCCAGCCTGCGTCGGACTCCGACCGATAACCGTCGAACAGCCGTCCGCCCTCCGGGGCGAGGATCTCGTCGGCGACCGCGAACAAGCTCGCCGGTTCACCGAGGAACGCGGCGTCGAAGGCCGCGTCGAATCGCGCCGTAAGCGCAGCGTCGACCCGCGCCAGGCGTCGCGGCAGGGTCTTGGAATGCGCGCCCCAGTGTCGTCGCGAACGCAGGTAGTGATTCGCGAGGAGATGGAACAGTTGGGCGACGATGGCGCGATATTCGCCGTCGTTGCGCGGCGCGATCAGATCGTCCAGTTGGCCGGTGATCGTGTATCTCGAGTAATCCGTTTCGGCTGCGGACCACGGCGGCGGACCTGCGGCCAGCAGCTCATCGGCGCGCGCCTTGATGCGCCCGTTCAGCGCCGTCGTTCCCGGAACCGGCATACCGTCGTAAACCATCCACAGCATCGAGCCGACCCCCGATTTCAGATCCTGCTCGAGAAAGTAGTACTCGATCGTCTCGTCGTCGTGCGCGAACACTTCCACCGGCCAGCCGCGATGCACGAACGATTCGCGAAAGCTGCGCGGCAGCTTCGGAAACAGCACGACCAGATCGAGATCGGAGGTGGCGGTGGCCTCGCCGCGCGTGATCGAACCGGCGAGCAGCAGGCTGTCGGCGCCTGCGTAGCGCGTCGACAGAATTTCTGCGGCTGCCTCGAACGGATCGACCCGCGCTGCGTCGGGAACCGGCACGTCAGGGTTTGCGGTACGCCGCGATGTCGCCGGGCGTGCGCAGCATCTTGTCCACTTCGCCGGCGTGCAGTTCTTCGGCGCTGATCATCTCGCGCGCGTATTCCTCGAGCATCACCGAGCTGCCCTGCACTACTTCCAGCAGTTCCTTGTACAGCGCCAACGCCTCGCCTTCGCTCTGCAGCGACTCGCGCAGAATCGCCGCGATATCGTGGTGATGGCTTTCCAGCAGCGGACCGATTGCGAGCGACGGGTGATCGCCGAGATGCGTCACCATTTCTCCCGCGCGCTGCGCGTGCACCAGCGCCTCGTCGGCCTGCGCGCGCAACCACGACACGATCGGTATCCGGTTGTAGCCGAACACCAGCAGCGAGTAGTGCGTGTAGCGCACCACGCCCGCGAGCTCCATTTCCAGAATCTTGTTGAGCAGCGCAACGGTTCGGCTCTTGTTCAGTTCGGCCATGTTCGGTCTCCTGATGCAGCGAAAGAGGTCCGACTATTTACAACGGGGCCGCTGCGTTTGCACGGTGTTTGGACGCTGCACCGCGTCGGCGATACCTCTGCACGCGCAGACCCGTTACTCTTGCCGGCATGGCCAAACGACCCGCGAGCATCCCGATCACCCGTCTGCGTTTCCGCGGTCATGCCGACACGCTGAATGCGCTGTGCAAGTGCCTGCAGGAGCATCCCCGCCAGGCGATGAGCGCGGCCGAACTCAGCGAACTCACGGGGCGGCCGTTCACCGACGTACACCAGCGGCTCACCGAAACGCCGGAACTGTTCACCGCGCTGCCGAAGACGCCGACCAGCAACACCCGATATCGGCTCACGCTGCGGATCGAGCACAAGAGCACGCAGGAGATCGCGAACTTCATCGAGACCCAGCGCCGCTCCGAAACCCGCATTGCGGTCGCGTTCATTTCCGCCTTCGTCGGCCTGTTCGTGCTGTTCAGCGTGATGAGCGTGTTGTACTAGCGGTCAGACGTAGCGCGGAATCGGCCCGTTGTGCGGCGTCATGCGATCGGTGAGATCGAACGAGACTTCGTCCACGTAACACCAACCCCAGCCTTCGGGCGGATCGTATCCTTCGATCACCGGATGGCCGGTGGCGTGGAAATGCTTCGTCGCGTGGCGGTGCGGCGACGAGTCGCAACAGCCGACGTGACCGCAGGTTCTGCAGAGACGCAGATGCACCCACGGCGAGTTCAGCTTCAGGCATTCCTCGCAACCGAGCGCGCTCGGGGTAACGTCGCGAACCGTCTTCACGTGTCTGCAGGCGTCAGGCACGGGCTGCCTCCTGTGTCGAAGTAACGATCGGACTCGATGCGTTGCGCGCCTGCGCCAGATACACGTGCAGCGCCGCGACGACCTGCGCGCCCTCGCCGACCGAAGCCGCGACGCGCTTGATCGATCCCGCGCGCACGTCGCCGATCGCGAAGACGCCGGGAAGGTTCGTTTCGAACGGCAACCTGCCGCCGCCCGCCAGCGCTTCGGCGCGAATGAAGCCTCTGCCGTCTACTTCCACGCCCGACCGCGCCAACCATTTCGTGTTGGGTTCCGCGCCGATGAACAGGAACAGGTGCCGTACCTGACGACGCTGCTCGGCCGCACTGGCGCGATGCCGCAGGCGAATGGCGCGCAGGGTGCCGTTCTCGCCTTCGAGCTCCACCACCTCCGTCTGCACCAGCACCTCGACGTTGGGGAGCGCGCGGATCCGCGCGCAGAGATACTGCGACATCGTCGCTTCGAGCGATTCGCCGCGCACGATCATCGACAGCTTGGCGACCTGCGCCGACAGATAGACGGCGGCCTGCCCCGCCGAGTTGCCTGCGCCGACCAACGCGACTTCGTTGTCGGTGCACAAACGCCGTTCGAGCGGCGACGCCCAGTAATGCACGCTGCCGCCTTCGTATTCGGCGAGGTCATCGACGTCGAGCTGGCGATATTGCGCGCCGGTCGCAATCACGACGGCGTGCGCGCGAACGGTCTCGCCCCGCTGCAGTCCCAGCGCGTAGCCGGGACCGGCGGACGTAACCGCGGCCTGCAGCGTCGTCGCCTCGTTGGGAATCGTGGTCTCGGCGCCGAACTTCTGCGCCTGATTGTGTGCGCGCGCCATCAACGCCAGACCGCTGATGCCGGTGGGAAATCCGAGATAGTTCTCGATCCGCGCGGACGCGCCCGCCTGGCCGCCGAAGGCGCGGCAGTCGATCGTCAGCACCGACAGACCTTCCGACGCCGCATACACCGCGGCGGCGAGGCCCGCCGGACCGGCGCCGACGATCGCGACGTCGTAGACGGCCGTTTCGTCGATGGCGCGGTCCAAGCCGATGCAGCGCGCGAGCTGACCCTCGGTCGGATTGCGCAGCAGCTGACCTTGCGCGCACAGCACGATCGGCAACTCGTCCGTCTTCACCTGAAAGCGTTCGAGCAACGTCTTGGCGCAATCGTCGGCATCCGGATCGAGGCGTTGATGCGGATGGCCGTTGCGCGAGAGAAACCCTTCGAGGCGCAGCACGTCGCGATGTTCGGCGTGGCCGACGATGATCGGACCGCCGACGCCGCGTTCGAGCAATCCCACACGGCGCAGAATCAGCGCGCGCATGATCCGCTCGCCGAGGTCCGCCTCCTCGACCATCAGATCGCGCAGCCGTCCCGACGGCACCACCAGCGCTTCGACGTCGGTGAGCGCGGTTGCATCGACCAGCGACGGTCTTCCAGACAGCTGCGCGAGTTCGCCCATGAAACCGCCGGCGCCATGCGTGACGATCGGTTGATCGCGCATGTGTTCTTCGTGCGGCGCTACCAGCACCTCGCCTTTCAGGATCACTTGCAGGCCCGGTGCCACATCGCCCGCCCGTGCCGCGAACCCGCCGGCGGGATACGTTCGCAGTTCGCCGAAACGCCGCAGCCGACCGATGTCGGCATCGCTCAGCGTCGGGAACATCTGCTCGCGACGCGCCTCGACGATCGGCCGTTGCTGCTCCACGTTTGTATTCCCTTCCTGCCGTTGGCAGTCGATCAGGCGCGCTTCAGCGCCGCTTCGGTCGCATCGAACAGCAGCCGCAAACCGAACGACACATCCTGCCGCTTGCCGTCGACGAAGAATCCCGGCGTGGCACGAACGCCGCCGCTGCGGCCGCTGTCGATGTCGCGGCGCACGCGCGCGAGGTAGGCGTGCTCCGTCATTTCCCGCGCATAGCGCGCCATGTCGAGGCCGATGCGCTGTGCATAGCCGCGCAGCGAATCGAGGTCCAATGCGTGCTGGTTGTCGAACATCAGTTTGTGCATCTCCCAGAAGCGTCCCTGCGCGCTGGCGCATTCAGCCGCCTCGGCCGCCTGCACCGCGTGCCGATGCACCTGCTCCAGCGGATAGTGCCGATACACGAAGCACACGTCGTCCTTGAAGCGCTCGAGCAGCATCTCGACGGCCGGCGCCGCCTGTTTGCAGTTCGGACATTCGAAATCGCCGTACTCCACCACGACGACCCTGGCATCGACAGGTCCGAGCTTGTGGTCGTCGGCCTTCACGGGTTCGATCAAGTCCACGGGAAATCCTCGTCAGCCAATCAGTCCTCGAGAAAACCTTGCCCCTTCGTTCATTTGTCAGCCTGCAGATGCGCCTCGACGAACCACAGCTGTTTGTCCATCTCGCGCGAAATCTCGGTGAAGATGTCGGCCGTATCGGCGTCGCCGAACTGCGTTGCGCCGTCGATGGCCGCGCGCACGGAAGCGCCGAACGCTGCGAGCCGGTCTGCTACCGCGGTTACGTGCGCCGCTCCGGTGCTGATGTCCAACGGAAATTCGCCGAGCGCCGACTGCTTCGCTGCAACGCGCGCGGTGCCGTCGGCGCGACCGCCGAGCGCGGTGATCCGCTCGGCCAGCAGATCGCCCTGGTCTTCGACGATCTGCGCAACCGAGTCGAACAGTTCGTGCAATGCGATGAAGTTCGGACCTTTCACGTTCCAGTGCGCCTGTTTGATCTGCGTGAACAGGTCCACCGCGTCCGCGAGCCGCTTCTGCAGCAACGCGATGCTCTGCTCGCGGATGTTCGCAGACAGATCGTTTCGGGTTTTATGCACGGCATCCTCCTGATGGGTTCGATTGGGAGGTTGCTGAGAATGCACCATGCGGCCAGCGACGACCATAGAACCTACGTACAATCGACACGCGTTCGTCCGTGATTTTTCATGCACCGTTTCGATGCATTCAACCTCGAGGAACACCTTGATGAGTCGTCCCGCTGCGCGCCGCCCGAGCCTCCGCTGGAGTCACGCCCTGATGCTGCTTCTGTCGACCGCCACCACTCTGCTGTCGTCGTCGTTCGTGCACGCCGCGACCGGCGTCGACGACCGCTCCGCCACGGTGAATGGCCTCCGGTTGCACTATCTGTCGGCCGGACACTCCGACGCCAAGGGTCGGCTCGTGGTGTTGCTGCATGGTTACGCGGAGACCAGCCGGATGTGGCTGCCGCTGATGGCCCAACTCGCATCGACACATCACGTGATCGCGCCGGACCTGCGCGGTGCCGGCGGGTCCGACAAACCGGAAACCGGATACGACAAGAAGACGATGGCGCAGGACGTTCACGCCCTGGTTCAGTCGTTAGGCGCGAAGCAGATCACCATCGTCGGGCACGACATCGGTCTGATGGTTGCGTATGCATACGCGGCGCAGTTTCCAGATCAGGTCAGGTCGATCGTGCTGATGGATGCATTCCTGCCGGGCGTGGGCGACTGGACGAGCGTCTGGCTGTTGCGCGATCTCTGGCACTTTCACTTCTACGGCGAAACGCCGCTGAAGCTCGTGGACGGACGCGAGCGCATCTATTTCGAACATTTCTGGAACGACTTCGCGGCCGATCCGAAGCACTCCGTGCCCGAGGCCGATCGCGTGTTCTATGCGGCGCAGTATGCGCAGCCGGGCGGCATGCGCGCGGGGTTCGAGTACTTCAAGGCATTTCCGCAGGACGCCGTCGATTTCGAAGTGTTGTCGAGAACGAAGCTCGGGATGCCGATGCTGGTGCTCACCGGCGAAAAAGCCTCCGGCGAGTTTCTGATCCAACAGGCCCGCCTCGTTGCAACGAACGTGGACGGCGTCGTCATCAAAGGCTCGGGACACTGGCTGATGGAGGAAGCCCCCGATCAGGTGATTCCGCTGCTGGTGGCATTCATCGACAGGCATTAGCGCATCGACGTCGCAGTCGATCTCAACGCCTGAATCGTCTCCCGACGAAGAAACCGGCGGTCGCGACACCGCGCACACGAACAGCGAAATTTACGCTCTCGCCGAACGAACTAACCTTGCGTCAGTTTCTACTCTTCATCTGAGTACGCCGCACGACCGGATTCATGACCGTGATGCTCGCTTCGGTCTGCCGATACCGAACGTCCGATAGCAGACGCAGGATCTCCTTCTTGACCACGGCGTAGCACTCGCACGCTCCAGCCTCGAGACCGGATCGATCGAGCACGGAGATGTGGCCGCGTCGATAACTGATGCATCCGGTCTGTTGCAGCTTCCCCGCTGCCCCGGTCACGCTTTCGCGACGCACACCCAGCGCGCTGGCCACCAGCTCCTGCGTCATGACCAGCTCGTTAGACGGCAAACGATCGAGCGTCAGCAGCAACCAGCGGCACAGTTGCTGATCGACCGAGTGGTGCCGATTGCACGCTGCGGTCTGGCACATCTGCGTGAGCAGCGCTTGTGTGTAGCGCAGTAACAATCGCTGCATCAGACCGCCGCGATCGAACTCTTCGCGAAGCACCTTTCCCGGCAGTCGATAGCCATAGCCGGCCGTCTGTACCACAGCGGAGCTCGGAGTCGTATTGCCACCCATGAACAGCGACACACCGATGATGCCTTCGTTGCCCACGCCGGCGATCTCCGCAGACGCGCCGGATTCGAGAACGTAGAGCAGCGAGACGATCGCGGTGGTTGGGAAGTAGACGTGCTGCAACTGGCCGCCGGGTTCGTACACCGATTCACCCAGCAACATCGGAACGAGCTCCAGATGTTCGGCGAGACGGTCGAATTCCGCGGTCGGAAGCGCGGAGAGCAGGTGGTTCTGATTCGGGTCGTTCGTCGTTGTCATGCGGTGGATCACGTTGCTCTTCGTTATTGGCTGGCTGTGAGTTCGACGCCGATGCCGCGGTAGCCGATGAAGCGGCACGACTGGTTGAACATCGGTTCTCCGCTGACCTGAAACTGCTGCTGCGAACCATCGTCGTTCACCCGGCTGAAGACGAAATCGAGAAACGGCTGCCGGTCGGCAATCTTCGCGTGCAGCGTCCGCTGCTCGGCTTCGTTCCAGCCGGGCGCGATTTCCCAGGTCCGCTCCCCGAGCAGCGGACCCACCCTGATGCCGAGCATTTCGAGCGCCGGTCCCGAAACCTTCGTGAACTCGCCGTGTTCGTCCTGCTCCCAATACCAGTCGGTGGCGAGTTGGGTCAGGCTGCGGTAATGCGCCTCGCTCTCGCGCAACTCGGCCGTTCGTTCGCTCACCGTCCGCTCGAGTATCTCGTTGAAACGCCCCAGTTGTTTGTACAAGAGGCGCACCTCCAGCATGTTGTGGATGCGCGTCTTCACCTCGGCGAGATCGAACGGTTTGCTGATGAAATCCTTCGCACCGGCTTTCAGCGCGCGCAGCTTGTGGCCCGGTTGTGCAGTGAGCACGATCACCGGCAGGTAGCCGTCGGCTGCGTTCGTCTTCAGACCTTCCATGACCTGAAATCCGTCCATGCCCGGCATCTGCAGGTCAAGCAGGATCAGGTCGTAAGGGTTTTTTCGGTGCAGCGCGCACACTTCCTGCGGCTGCATCGTCGACGAAACGTTCGCGTAGCCCGCATCGCGCAGCAGTTGCTCGAGCAGGCTGACATTCGACGCCTGGTCGTCCACGACCAGGATGTTCGCACTGAGGATCGGCAGAGGTTCAGTCATGCTTCACCGCCATACGTGAATTCGCGTCTGCTTCCTTGAGCGCAACATCGAGCATATCCATGAACTCGCGCACCTTGATTGGCTTGGTGAGGTAGCGGAAGAATCCTGCCTTCAATCCTTTCTCGATATCGCGCGGCATCGCGTTGGCGCTCAGCGCAACCACCGGAATGTGTGCTGTGCCCGGGTGTTCCGCCAGCGCACGCATTGCCTGTATGCCGCTCATCCCCGGCAGATTGATGTCCATCAGCACGACGTCGGGCAGCGTCGCGCGCGCCATCTCCACGCCGTGAGTACCGTCGTTCGCGGTGAGCAGTACGATGTCCGGGCGACGCGCAATGAGGTCCTCGACCAGCATCAGGTTGGCGGGGTTGTCTTCGACGTAAAGCAGCGTGAAGCGATGCGCCGCTGTTTGAACAGGGCCGATCTCGTTCACCGTCGTCATCGCTTCGAGCTTTTCCGGCGCGTCGGACAGATTGAGTTCGATGGAGAACGTGCTGCCTTTGCCGACGATGCTCTCCACGGCGATCGATCCGCCCATGATTTCGATTAGGCGCTTGCACACCACGAGTCCGATGCCGGTACCTTCCTCACCGTTTGCTTCCTGGCCGAGGCGATTGAACGGTTGAAACAGCTGACTCAGCTGATCCGGAGTCATCCCTGCGCCGGTGTCCGTTACGGAGATGCGTACGCGTCCGACCTCGTTCACGACACAATCAACCGTTACCGTTCCGTCGATACGGTTGTACTTCACTCCGTTCGACAGCAGGTTGACGAGCACCTGCTTCACGCGGGTACGGTCGGCTTTGACGAAATACCGTGCATCCATGTGCGGAAAGTGCACGCTGATGCCGCGCTTCTGCGCCTGCGACTCGATCATCGCGCGGCATTCCTGCATCACTTCGTCGAGCGAACTCGGTTCGAGCGACAGCGAGAGCTTTCCCGATTCGATCAGCGCGAGGTCGAGAATCTCGTTGATCAGATCCAGCAGATACCAGCCGGCCTTCAGAATCTGGTCGATGCTTCGCCTCTGCGAAACCGTTGGCCCCGGCGTGCCCGATTCCATGAGTTGCGCAAAGCCGAGAATCGCGCTGAGCGGCGTGCGCAGTTCGTGGCTCATGCTCGACAGAAAGTCCGACTTGGCGAGATTCGCGCTCTCGGCAACCGCCATCGCCTTGTGCAATTCGAGTTCGACTTCCTTGCGCACGGAGTTGTCCGAGCCGATCAGCAGGTAGCCGATGATCTCGCCGTAGTCGTCGCGCAACGCCGTGATGGACACCAGCGCGGGAAACCGGCTGCCGTCCTTGCAGATGTAGGTGAGTTCGTAGACATCTTCGATGCCGCGCGACGCTTTGAACGCCAATGCTTCGAAGCCCGGCGCGATCGGCGTGCCGAGCTCCCGGCTCAACGACTGCGCGCGTTCGGCCACCTCCTGCGGATCGTGCATGTCGCTCGGACTGATCCGGTCGACGACGTCCGCCGACCGGTACCCGAGCATCCGCTCCGCTCCGACGTTGAACAGTTGGATGATGCCGCGTTCGTCGGTAGCGATGATCGAGAAGTTCGGGCTGCTGAGAATGGCGCTCTGCAACGCCCGCGTCTTCAGCAACGTTCCCGTGCGCCGTCGTTCGATCGCGCCGTCGTGCCCTATGGCACCGTCGACGGCTAGGGATTCGCTATTTTTTTCAAGCACGACAGCACTGGCGCCAGGCAATGCCGGAGTGTGCTGTCGGCTGTCACGCCTGTTTGTTCGCCAGGACACATAGCGCGCGCCGCGATCCAGTTTATTTCGCGGTATGAGACGACGGACGCGTGGTTTTGCAGACTAGCCGGCGACCTTCGGACAGGGTTTCCAGCGCCGCATCAGCGCGTTGACTTCGCTGTTGTGAATGCCGTCGCGTGACGTCGACTGTGAGGACTGCGCCTTCGACGGCGCGTATTTCCGGATCGCGGCGAGCTGACGATCGGCAGCGCCGATTGCGGAGCCGTCGCCAACAGTCTTAGTGGGGGGTGGAGCGGGTCTCGGATTGCGGATGAACATCGAGAACGGCGCTCCGGCGCAGCGGACAGGGCCACTGACACTACAGTCGAGACGGCCCCGCGTCGAGCGACTTGAACGGCGCCAGCGTCGTCCGTTCCGGGCCTAGTGCTTTTCCTTCGTCAAACGCCCAGCATTCCGTCGGGCGGCCCGATGAGCGCGCCGTCGTCGTCCACGGTGAACTCGGTGGTATCGCCTTCGCATACGAGGCTCACCTTCTTGCCCTTCTCCGAGTAACGTGCACTGCCGGCTGACCGGCCCGGTCGAAACGTACGCCTAGCCGCCGGACTTGAACTCGATCTTCACCACGCCGCCGTTGCCGGAATGGCGCGCGCACTCGGGTTCAGGCGGCGGCATCGTGTAAAGTGCCGCTGGTCTTCGAGTGGCGATCGATGGGCCTTCACGCCTTCTTCTTCGTGATCGACTGGCTGGCGATGTTCGCCGCGCTGTTGCTGGGTGGCGGCTTGCTAACCTCACAACGGCACAGCACACCCGCGCGACTCGCGGCGCTGATGCTGCTGAACGGCGCGCTGTTCGTCGCTTTCCAGCGCGTGATGTTCAGCGGCTGGATCCCCGAGCCGTTCCAGTTCGATCTGCCCGGTCAGGCGTTGCTGGTGCCGCAGGTCATGATGAACACCACGGCCGGCGTGTTCATGTATCTCTGCTTTCATCTGTTTCAGGAGCCCGGAACTCGCTTCCCGCGCTGGCTCACGGCGCTCTTCATACTCGAAACCGCGCTGGAGGATCTGGTGCCATACCTGCTCGGCATCAGCACGCATCCGAGCATGGGGCCCACCATGACGGACTCCAACCTGGCGTTGCACCTGGTCTTCGAGTCGTTACCGGCGGCACTGCAGACGCTCTTCATCGGATCGGCGTTGTATTGGACGGTGAAGGATTGGCGCGCCGATCTCGTTGAGGCTCGCCGCTTTCTGCGCACGCTCGTGACCGCCGTCACCGGCATCAGCATCGTCTCCGAGATTCTCCTGACGCGCGTGCTGATGTCCGGCGACGACATCCGGATGCTCTACGTCTCCGAGGGATACACCGCGTTCCAGTTATTGCTGCAGAGCGCGTTCATCGTGTGGCTTTGGAGCCCTGTGCGGGTGCTGACGCCCCACATTTCAGGGGCGACGACCAGCGAAGTCGAGGACCCTACGCGCGACCTCGACTTTGCCGCCTTCACCGCCGCAATGGAGCAACGCGTGTATCAGGAACCCGGCCTGAGCATCGCCTCGCTCGCGGCGCTGCTCAAGATCCCGGAGTACCGGTTACGCCGTTTGATCAACGAGCGGCTTGGTTACCGCAACTTCAATCAGATGCTGCACGCGTATCGTGTGGCCGAGGCCGCCGCGGCGCTCGCCGATCCCGAGAAGCGGCATCTGCCGATCCTGACCATCGCGCTCACCGCCGGCTATCAGTCGATCAACCCATTCAACCGCGCGTTCAAGGAGAACAAGGGCGTTACGCCATCGGCGTTCCGCGCACAGGCGCAGCGCACAGCCTGACGGTGGGACAGGCTCTCCGGCGAATAGCACCGACAACCGCAATCCCTCACCGTTTCCTGAAATCGACCAGCCGTCGCAGCTTTTGGCGAGACGGTGCCCGACACCGTCGTTAGATTTCACTCCGAATGGCGGTGAGACGGAAACCACACATGACAGCCCTGGTGAACTGCAACGGCGTCGCGAAGCGCTACATGCGAGGCAATCAGTCCCGCGAGGGGATTGCATCGGTCGACGTGCTGACCGGCGTGAATCTCGAGATCCGTGCGGGCGACTTCATCGCGCTGATGGGTCCGTCGGGCTCCGGCAAGACAACGCTGCTGAACCTGCTCGGCGGGCTCGACCGGCCGACCCGCGGCACCATCGAAGTGTCGGGACAGACGCTCAACACGATGACGGGCGCGGCGCTCGCGCACTGGCGCTCCGCGCACGTCGGTTTCATCTTCCAGTTCTACAACCTGCTGAGCGTGCTCAGCGCGCAACACAACGTCGAACTGCCGCTGCTGCTGACGCGGCTGACGCGTGCGCAACGCCAGAAGAACGCCGCGACCGCACTGCAGATCGTCGGACTCGCGGAGCGCGCGAAACACAAACCCGGCGAGCTGTCGGGTGGTCAGCAGCAGCGCGTGGCGATCGCGCGGGCGATCGTCGCCGATCCGCAGTTGCTGTTGTGCGACGAACCGACCGGCGACCTCGATCGCGCGACCGCCGACGAGATCCTCGGTCTGCTGCAGTCGCTGAACCGCGACCACGGCAAGACCATCGTGATGGTCACGCACGATCCGAAAGCCGCCGAGTACGCGCGCACCGCGCTGCACATGGACAAGGGTCGCCTCGTCGAAGCCGTCGTCGAGAGCGCACCATCATGACGATGTGGAGCCTGCTGTTCGCCAACCTGTTCCGGCACCGCACGCGCACCACGCTCACGCTGCTGTCGCTGATGATCGCGTTCCTGCTGTTCATGCTGCTGCGCGCGATTGCGGCGGCGTTCGCCGGCGGCGTGACGGTGGCCGGCATGGATCGGTTGATCGTCGACGCGAAATACTCGATGAGCGACAACCTGCCGCTCGCAACGGTTGCGCAGATCCGCGCCCTCGACGGCGTGGCCAGCGTCGCGCAGATGAACTGGTTCGGCGCCTACTACCAGGATCCGAAGAACGGCTTCGCCCAATACGTGGTCGATCCCGCGGCGTTCTTCGACGTGTATCGCGAACTGATCGTCGAGCCGGACGTGCTGAAGCAGTTCGCCGCGACGCGTATCGGCGTGGTCGCGTCGACGTCGCTGGCGCAGAAGTACGGCTGGCATTCCGGCGACGCAATCCCGTTGCACGGCCTGCTGTGGCCGAAGCAGGACGGTTCGTGGGACTGGCAGTTCCAGCTGGTCGGCACGTTCGCATATCCCAAAGGCGCGCCGGATCAACCGTTGCTGCTGCTGCATTACGACTACTTCAACGAAGCCGTGGCCGGCTGGGCGAAGAATCAGGTCGGCTGGCTCGGCGTACGCGTGGCGGACCCCCAACGGCTCGACGATGTCGCGAACGCCATCGACACCTTGTACAAGAACTCATCCGATCCGACGCGCACCGTTTCGCAGGACGAATACAGCCGCGCCCAGGCCAGTCAGTTCGGCGACATGGGTTTCATCACCACGATGATCCTGTCGGCGGTGTTCTTCACCATCGTGCTGCTCACCGGCAACACCGCGTTGCAGTCGTTTCGCGAACGCGTGCCGGAACTCGCTGTGCTGAAGACGCTTGGTTTCACCGACACGGCGGTCGGCGCGCTGGTGTTGGGTGAAGCGCTGCTGTTGTGCGTGACCGGCGCGGGTCTCGGCATCGCCCTGGCGCTACTGCTGGAGCCGGGACTCAACAGCAATCTCGTGACGATCATCGGCCGCTTCGACATGACCTGGCAGAGCGTGCTGTTCGCCGTGGCCATCGCGTTACTGATCGGCTTCGGCATCGGCATCCCGCCGGCGTGGGCGGCGCGGCGGCTCGCCATCGTCGATGCATTGCGAGGGCACTGAACATGCTGCGGCAGATCTTCGAAATCACGCTGATGAATCTGCGCAACGTCGCGTCGCGGCGCGGTGCGTCGTCGGTGATCGTGGTCGGCATCGCCGGCGTGGTCGCGGTGCTCATCGGGCTGCTGTCGATGGCGGCCGGATTCAGCGCGGCGATGAAGGACTCGAGCCGGCCCGACCGCGCAATCGTCATGCGCGCCGGCAGCAGCGACGAACTCGACAGCTGGCTGGCCAACGACGAGATGAACGTGATCACGCAGTTGCCTGGCATCGCGATTGCGAGCGGAGAAATCTACGTTGCGCTGGATCTTCCGAAGCGCGCCACGCACAAGACCGCGACCGTAGTCGGACGCGGCGTTCACGCAGAAGCATTCGCGGTGCGGCCGGAACTGCACATCGTTGCGGGGCGCGCGTTCACGCCGGGCCACAACGAAATGCTCGTCGGCGCCGCGGCGGCGCGCGAATACGTCGGGCTCGAAGTGGGTGATCGCGTCGAGCTGCGCGACCAGCCGTGGACGGTCGTCGGCCATTTCGAAACGGATGGCAGCGCCACCGAGTCGGAAGTGTGGATGGACCTCGCCACCGCGCAGTCGGTATTCCGCCGCAGCGGCGCGGTGAATTCGATTCGCGTGCAGCTGCAGGATCCCGCTCAGTTGAGCAGCATCAATGCGCAGATCCGGAACGATCCGCGGCTGCGCGCCGCATTGATCTCCGAAAGCGAGTTCTACGGCGGGCAATCGAAAGCGCAGACCGCGCTGATCGAAACGTTTGCGTATTTCGTCGCCGCGATCATGGCGATCGGCGCGGTGATCGCCGCGCTGAACTCGATGTACGCCGCGGTCAGCGTGCGCACCGTCGAGATCGCCACGCTGCGCGCGCTCGGTTTCGGCAACGCGCCGGTGGTGGCGTCGGTGATGATCGAAGCGCTCGCGCTCGCGCTGCTCGGCGGCGTGCTGGGCGGCGCGATCGTGTACCTCGCGTTCGACGGCTACAGCGCATCGACCTTGAACAACGCAGCGCACGCGCAGGTCGCGTTCGGATTCCGCGTCACGCCGCGCCTGCTGCAGCTCGGCATCGTGTGGGCGTTGGCGCTGGGCTTCGTCGGCGGCTTGCTGCCGGCATTGAGAGCCGCACGCATGCCGATCACGGCCGCGCTGCGCGGCGAGTGAACTGCGCAACCTTTACCCGCGAGGTAGTCGCTTCTCGGCGCATCGCTCGTAGTATCGCTGCCAACCGAATGGAGGCAACGAAATGAAGAGCTACGGTGTTGGCATCATCAACGATCTGCAGATGGGGCCGCCAATCGTCGAGTATCTCGAACGCATCGACGCAACGCTGGCGCCATACGAAGGCCGCTTCATCGTGCACGGCGGCGAAGCGCTGATGCTCGAAGGCAAGCATCCCGGAACGCTGATCGTGATCGAATTTCCGAATCGCGCGAACGCCGAGCGCTGGTATCGCTCACCGGCGTATCAGGCGATCCTGCGGCTGCGGACCGACAACTCGTCGAGCACGGTGTTCCTGATCGACGGCGTGGATCCGGATCACGTTGCAACCGACGTGCTGCGGACGAATTGACCGACTGCTTGCCAACAGGTCAAAGGACGGTGCCAGGCACCGTGGTTTGACTCGATGAGCACCTGATCGGCAACGAATAAGTCATCGACGGTGCCAGGCACCGTCGATGACTTTCGACGCGAGCCGATCCGGCCGCGTTACTGTGCCGGTTTCGGCTGTACCGGCACGGTCTGCGCTTCGCTCAACACCAGCTGGCCGTCGCGCACCGGAATGCGCGGGCCCGGATCGTGGTCGAGCTGGATCTGACCCGCGGCATCGCCGATCTTGTAGTCCACGCGATATCCCACGGTACGTTCGCTGACGTCGAACACCGTGTTGCAACGCTGTTCGGTCGTGGTGACGGTGTCGTTCTCCTGCATCTTGCGCTGCACCTCGTGGCCCGCGACGCCACCCGCAGCCGCGCCGATCACCTTGGCGCCGGTGTTGCTGCCGTGACCGCCGATGGCATTCCCGAGCAGACCGCCTGCGACGGCGCCGATCACGCTGCCCGTCACACGATGCTCGTCCTTCACGGGCGCCTGTTTCGTAACCGTCTCGTCGTGGCATTCCTCGCGCGGCGTCTTCACCTGCTCGGTCAGCGGCGTGACCGCCGTGACGTCGGCAAACTCTTCCTTGGTCAGCATCTTGTAGCCCGCAAAGCTGCCGACCGCCGTCGCCGCCACGGCGCCGAGCACCGTTCCCACCAACATCGACTTGTTCATGCGTCTCTCGCCCGGAATCGGCCGTTCGGCCCGTGACGCGCACGATAGCGGCCGCGCTGCCCCTGTCAATTGCTCGAGTTCACACTTAATGCAATGCGACTGCGGCTGGCGCCGCGCACCCAGACAAGCTCGTCAGCGTCGCCGATGCGACATCGAACGTTGGACCAGCGCGTCTGTTCCGCGCCGTGCACCACCAGGCTGCGCGCCGCGCGGAGGCACCGCGATCGGATTCGGCCACCGTCGTGTCGGCATGCACCTACAGAGGCGGCTGATCGCGTAGCATGGCGCGCTGATCAGACGAACACGCGGCCGTTCATGAAAAAGATCGCTCTCGCCATTGTCGTGCTGTTAGGCATCGCGGCGATCGGTTACCACTATCGCCTCGAGCTGATGCTCGCAGCGGCGCCCAGAATCGCCGATCTACGCGATCCGATCGACGCCAACAGAGAGGTGGTGTGGAGTCAGGGGCCCGACACCGCGGCAATGCCGCCGGCCGGGCGCCCGCCGAACATCGTCGTGATCGTCGCCGACGACATGGGCTTCAACGACGTGTCGTTCTACAACGGCGGCGCGGCCGACGGTTCGCTGCAGACGCCGAACATCGATTCGATCGGCCACGACGGCGTCGCGTTCACCAACGGCTACGCCGCGAACGCCGTGTGCGCGCCGTCGCGCGCGTCGATCATGACGGGCCGTTATTCGACACGGTTCGGCTTCGAGTTCACGCCGTTCTTCAAAATCGGCGTGTCGATCTTCGAGGCGATGGCCGAGCGCGATCCGAGTCCGCTGAAACTGATCGTGCATCGCAAGGAAGCGGACGCGATGAAGCCGCTGGAAGAAAACGGCATGCCGCCGTCCGAGATCACCGTGGCGGAAGTGTTGAAGAGCGCCGGCTATCAGACCGCGCACATCGGCAAGTGGCATCTCGGCGGTATCGGCGACATGCGGCCGGAAAAGCAGGGTTTCGACGACAGTCTGTATCTGTCGGGAATCTCGTATCTACCGGCGGATTCGCCGGACGTCGAGAACGCGACGCAGGATTTTGATCCGATCGACAAAATGGTGTGGGCATCGATGCGCTATTCGACCCAGTTCAACGGCAGCCATCCATTCGCGCCGAAGGGCTACCTCACCGACTACTACACCGACGAAGCCGTGAAGGTGATCGAGGCGAACCGCAATCGGCCGTTCTTCCTCTACCTCGCGCACTGGGGCATTCACAATCCGCTGCAGGCGAAGAAAGAAGATTACGACGCTCTCGCCCACATTCCAGATCATCGGTTGCGCGTGTACGCGGCGATGATCACCGCGCTCGACCGCGGCGTCGGCCGCGTGCTCGACGCGCTGCGCGCGACCGGACTCGCCGACAACACGCTGGTCATCTTCACCAGCGACAACGGCGGCGCCGGTTATCTCGGCCTGCCCGACATCAACAAACCGTATCGCGGCTGGAAGCTGACGCTGTTCGAAGGCGGTACGCACGTGCCGTTCTTCGCACGCTGGCCCGGCCACATCGCACCGGGCACGCGCTACGACATGCCCGTCGGGCACATCGACATTCTTCCGACCGCAGCGGCCGCCGCCGGCGCGAAACTGTCCGACGACCCCGCTCATGCGGTCGACGGCGTGGACGTGCTGCCGTTCGTGCGCGGCGAACGCACCGGCGCGCCGCACGACACGCTGTTCTGGCGCGAGGGATATCACCAGGCGGTGCTGCACGATGGCTGGAAGCTCATCGTCAGTGCGCGTCCCGAGAAGAAGTGGCTGTTCCACCTCAGCGAGAATCCGACCGAACATCACGACGTCGCCGCGGCGAACCCGGAGATCGTCGCGCAACTGCAGGCGTTACTCGATGCACACAACGCCGAGCAGGCGCCGCCGATGTGGCCGAGCGTGATCGAGTCGCCGCAGCTGATCGACAAGACCGGCGCAGAGCCTTACGTCGAAGGCGACGACTACACGTACTGGCCGAACTGAGCGAGAGCGGCGCTGGGCGCGCCTCCGCAATAAGTAACGGACGGTGCCAGGCACCGTCCGTGACCTATTCGCTTCACCGCGTCGCTGCGGACGCAAGCCGCGATCCAGGTGGCGCGACCATCAGCGCCCGGTTCGACGGACCGTCTCCCCACGGACTGCCGAGCACGAGTCACTACTACCACGCCAAAGTGCTACCGCGCCAGTGTGCCATCGTTAGTGGTCCCTGCCGGCTACGGGAGTCGCGCTGATCACGCCATACACGCCGTGCGATTCGTCGGCCGGTCCCGCGGTGAAGTACAGCGAATCGATCTGCTGACCGAAGAAGCCGTTACCGAACCTCAGACCCCACAAGCCTTCAATCTGCAGCGGACGACGGTCGCTGCCCGTCAGCATGCCGACCCAGCGGCCGGTCGCCGCATCGAATGCGTTGACCACGCCGTCACCGAAATTGCCGACCAGCAATCGATTGGCGAACTGGCCGAAGCCTGCCGGTGCGATCGTCAGCCCCCACGGCGCGTTCAGAAATCCGCGGGTTGCAACCCGTTGCAGCAGGTTGCCATTGGCGTCGAATGCATCGACAAACCCGAGGCCACGGCCATGCACATCGTCGACCTGATCCGCGTCCTGTTGCGCATAGGTCACGTAGATGTCGCCATTGATCGCCTGAATACCGAACGGAGCGAAGCCCGACGGGATGTTCGGGTCGGTGAAGCCGCCGGCGGCCTGCACCGGATGGAACGTCGCGTCGAAGACATCGACTCGACCGTTGTGGAAGTCGGTCGCGTAAAGCAGGCTGCCGTTGCCGCCCGCGCTCAACGCGAGTCCCTTATAGATCGCGCCAGTCGCGGAATTGTCGACGGCATTGAACGCATGCGTGCGATCGACGTTCGGCGCCCAACCCGCGATCGTCCCCTGCTCCGTCGCGAACATGAAGATCGCCGGTCCGCTGGCGGTCCCGTTCGTGACGACGAAATCGGTGGGCACCAGAAAGCTCGATCCGTTGAAGACGATACCGGTCGGTGCGCCCAAATCTTCCGAGTTCGGAGGTCCTGGAATCGCAACGACGAGCGGTACGATGTGGCCGGCTCCGTCATAGAGAGTCGAGACATTGCCGCCGTTGTCCGCCACCCAGACGGGGCCGAACGGGTTGAACGCGAGCCCCCACGGATTGACGAGGTTGGTGTCGGGGCCGCTGGGGTTGTCTGCGGCGACCGAACCGTCGGATACGAGATTGTGTGGGGTGTAGGTGCTGGCAATCTTGCCGCCACCATGGGCGTCGGCCGGCAGCGCCAAGGTCAAACTGATCAGTGCGACCGCCGCACATGCAGCGGCAACGCAGGGAACGTTCGGGAAAGGTTTCATCGCGTGTCCTCCTGAGGACTGTGAGTATTTCTTGGTCCGGAATCGTCCGCCGTCCGATGGAGACTGCCGATCGGTACGTCGTCACCCCTTTGAGTGCAGCGCAGCCCGGGAACGGTTCATCCGCAAAAAGATCGCGCGGACCTTGAACCGCCCGGGCCGATCGGCGCACTAACGCCTAGAGAGCGAGCCACACAAAGGCGAACACGGTGTCGTTGTCGCTCGCCGAGCGGCCAAAGCCGTCGTAGTTCGAGTCCCCACCGTTGAAGCGCTGGTACGCGATGTATTGCACGCCGATGCGGACATTGAGGGTGGGGCGCGATGCAGCGACTTTGCCGAACGGCACGTACTCGAGTTGCACCGCGTAGCCGCGACTGTCGGGCGAGCCATTGGCGCTGCCGTTCACTTCCTCCGGCGCCAGCAGACTCGGATTGCGGCTGCCGTCGACATCGAACCAACCGAGCGTGGCGGTCCAGGTCTGCTCATAGGCGTATTCGACGTCGAAGTGAGTGGTGTCCAGATGATTCGAGATCGCGTCGGAGTCGCCCGCTGCAAAGCTCGCCGCCAGCTGGCGGCTCTCATGGACGAACGACAGGTTCGCGTTCACTGAACTCTTGCCGCCGCCCACGTATTGATAGGTCGCGTCGACACCGACGTCGCGGTATCGATCCGAGTTGGATATCCCCGGATCCGGGCGCAATTTGGTTTGAAGGCCCAACACACCGACCGAGTAGTAGTGCGGACCGGTTTGAAACTGCAGAGCAGCACGCGCATAGGGAGCGGCGCCGTCCATGTTCAAGTTGTCGTGCGACTTGAGCCCGACCGTCTTCAGACCGCGATCGGACAGGGAGCCGTAAGCACCGGCTTCGAGGTACAGGTGATCATCGATCATGGTGTAGAGCGTCGGCCCGATGACGCGCTCGCTGATACCGTCGAAAAGAATCGGAAGGGCTTCGGGCGTCGGCGCCAGCTCGGAACCGGTCGCGGGAAAGCCCCACACCGGCGTCGAGTTCCACAAGTCGGTGACCGTGGGGTTGTTGTTGATGGAGAGTCCGGCGACGATCTTCGTGTCGCCGATGTTCAGGTCGCGGGCGTAGCGCACATCGAATGCGCCCCACGCAGTACTTCGCTCGACGCCGCTGTAGGAAGCCTCGACAAACGCACCGGCGTGCTCGGTGATGCGCCCGGCGTAGAACGCCGTGACTTCGTTGACCGCGGGATTGTCGTTGGAGTCGAAATGCGGGCCGGCGTCGCTCACCGAGCGGGCGGTTTCGGTGTACCCGGCGACCGTCATCAATGAGATCGGTAGCGAGTGTTCGGCCGCGCCCCAGGCGTAACCGTTCAGTTTGAACTCGCGCCCGTAGGCGGTAAGGGCCGGGCCGAACGCGATGCTGTGGCAACTCGCACACGGTAGTCCGGTCTGCTGCGCGAAGCTCGGCAGCGACCACGCGTTGGCCGAAACCATCAACATTGCCGACAGCGCGGCCGCGGCGCGTGCTAAGTTTGCAATTCGTAACATTGCATGTCCTCCTTCGGACCCCTGTGTTGGGATATGAACCGTCGTTCGATGGAGCGCTCTTCTCCCCAATCGAAACTCGTCGCCTGTGTCTGTGCAGCGAGGTCCCGGAACGGTTCATCGGCAAAAAGTTACTCAAGGCTTTGAACCGACCGGCCCGATCGGTGCACTAAGGTCTTGAAAGCTCAAACCACGTATACGGCTCCACTCGATGTTGAATGCGGCAGAAGTCATTACCCGACCACCCGATCGCTTTACGCATGACGCGGAGTTGCGCGCTTTGCTGGCCAAGGTCGCGCAGCACGATCGAGCGGCTTTTCGCAGCCTTTACCACGCGCTGCGGCCCTCGCTCGCACGACACCTGCATCGCCAGCTGCCACGCGCGGACCTGGTCGAGGAACTGCTGAACGACGTGATGTACGTGGTGTGGCAGAACGCCGGCAACTTTCGCGGCGATGCGCAGGTCACAACATGGGTACTCGGCATCGCGACGATGAAGAGCCACCGCGCGCGACAACGGTGGCGGCGGGAGCAAGCGTTCATCGATCACCCCGGGGCCCCAGACAACGTTTCGGCACCGGACGACGCCGATACCGATCGCGACCTTGAGGGTGGGCTGGCGCAATTGTCCGCAGAGCACCGCGATACGCTCGAGCTGACCTACTATTTCGGCTACTCGTGCGCCGAAGTCGCGCAACTGCGCGGCTGTCCGGTCGGTACCGTTAAAACCCGACTGTTCCATGCACGTCGGCGCTTGAAGCAGTTTCTCGATCAATGCGTTGGGGAGGTTTCATGAATACGACGTCCGACCAGCACGCGCGCTGTGTGGCACGGTTACCCGCCTTCGTCGGTGGAACCCTGCCGGCTGCCGAGGCAAAGGCCGTTGCCGTGCACACCGCCGAGTGCAGCGAATGTCGGGCCGAACTCGACATCGCGCGGCGCGTTCACAAACATTTCGCGAGAGAGTGGCGCAACGTCGCGCCACTGCTCGACGACGCGCGCGAGCACGACGGTTTCGACCAGCTGTGGGCGCAGATCACCGCGGACGCCCCGCCCCGCGCGCCGCAACGGAATCGTTTGAACTGGACTTCGCGGCTGAGCGCTTTGGCGGCGACTGTGACGATCACCGCCGGCTACCTGTGGTATGGAGCGGCTGGCGTGCCGCTATACAGGACGCTGGCCGACCCGACGTCGCAGGGCTGTGTCGCGCTGCACGTTCAGTTCCGCACCGCGACGCAACCTGCAGAAGGCCGCGCGCTGATCGAGTCCACGGGTGCGCGGATCGTCAACGGCCCGGATACGCTGGGTACGTACACGCTGCGCGCGTCGGATCCGGCCGAATCGCTGAGACTGCTGCGCGCCCTCCCCGACGTGACGGTTGCTGAACCGGCCGATTGTTAAAGGCCGCTGCCATGCTTCGGACAATGACGGTGCTCGCGCTGGCACTGCTGCTTCTCGACGGTTGCGCTACGACGCGCACGAACACCGACCCGCGTAGACTCGTGATCGTCACAGTAGCTGACAAAGATACTGGGGGGATGCCACCGCGTGGATATCACCAGCCCGGTTACAGAATCTCCGATGGCGCGGCCTCTGCGCTCGCCGGTCTTGAACACGACTATCGCCTCACGCCGGTGGACGGTTGGCCGATCGATCTGCTGAACGTCTATTGCGTGGTGATGGAGGTCGATCGGACGCGCGGCGTGGACGAGACGCTGGCGCGGATCAGTGCCGATCCGCGAGTGCAGCTCGCGCAACCGATGCAAGTGTTCGATGTGCACGGCGGCTACGACGATCCATACTTCGACCAACAGTACGGGACTGGCTCGGCGCAGGTGTTGCAGATGCATCAGACAGCAACGGGACGCGGCGTTCGCATCGCCGTCATCGATACCGGCGCGGATCGTTCTCACCCAGATCTGAAAGGGCGCATCGGCACCGTGCGCAATTTCGTCAGCGACGATTCGCGCTTCGACTCCGATATTCACGGCACTGCGGTGGCCGGAATCATCGCGGCGAATGCCGACAACGGCATCGGCATAGTCGGGATCGCACCCGACGCCGATCTGTTGATGTTGAAGGCCTGCTGGCAGGACACGCTTGCTGACATCAGCGCGCAGTGCAACACGTTCACACTCGCGAAGGCGCTGACGTTCGCGATCGATCAACGAACCGATATCATCAACATGAGCCTGGGCGGACCCAACGATCCTCTGCTGGGGTTATTGATCGACGTTGCGCTGGCGCGCGGCATCGTGGTGGTGGCTGCACAGGATGCACCGAACGAGTTTCCTGCAGATCGGGCCGGCGTGATCGCCGTTCGCGCTGCGCAACGCGACGATCCGCAAGCGACGCTGGATGCGTCTCACCCGGTGGTCGTAGATGCCGCCGCGCGAAACCTCCTCAGCACCAGCCCCGGCGGACGCTACGACTACTTTTCTGGCAGCTCGATGGGCGCCGCGCGTGTCGCCGGCCTTTCGGCCCTGCAGCGCCAGGAGCACGCGCCTCTGTCGGCTACGCAACTGATACGCGACCTCGATCAGCGTCTCGCTGCGCTCGGCGCACGGGCCATGGAACCCGACACGCGTCTCGTAACGCATTCACCCAGTGCGCAGGGTGGCGTGCCGCCGCTTTCGGATCGGCATCCCGCCGTATCGGTGTCACGAATCGACGGAACCTGAGCAGATGCCGTTGCCGGCGAGCGACGCCGGTCCGCCCATCGCAGCGTTACACGCACCCTCGAGCGCGGCGACGATCGATGCTTACGCGGCAATCGCGTCGCAGTACGTCTATCGCGGCGTGGCTCAGCGTGACCGGCCGACAACCAGCTTCGCGCTGTCGACCAGTCTGCCGCAGGGGTGGTTCGCCGACCTGTGGACCGGGCTCGTGGATGCGGACGAGTGGAACGATTACCCGAATCCGCACGGCACCGAGTGGGACGTGGACGCCAGCGTCGGCTATGGCGCCGCGATGGGCACCCACTGGGGATGGTCGCTCGCCGCCGCGCGCATCATCGACATCGGCGATGGCGGCCCCTCCGACGACTACACCGAATGGCGCGCGAATCTGTTCTACCGCGATGACGTGCGCGCGCAACTTGCTTATTCGCCCGACTACCTGCAGCGCGGCTGGTCATCGTGGAACGCCGAGTTCAGCGGATCTCATTTCATGACGGATTCACTAAGGGGCGAATGGGGGCTCGGGCACTCCCATGGCGCTGGGCGGCGCGACAATGACTATACCTATGGCTGGCTCGGTCTGAACGGTTCCTGGCTGCGGACGCAGTGGGACGCACGATGGGTCGATGCCGGCGACGACGCGCGCTACGTTCTCGACTCGAACGCCGGCGGCAGCCGCGTGGTGGTATCGCTCAGCTGGGCGCTGCACCTGCTGCCGTAATGTAGACTTCGAGAATAAGTCACGGCCGGTGCCTGGCACCGGCCGTGACTTATCAGGAAGTATCCGACGCACGCAGGAGCGCCGCCATGAACGATGAAGTGCTCTACGAGGAGCGCGACGGGATCGCGATCATCGCAATCAACCGTCCGGGCAAGAAGAACACGCTGACGGAAGAAGTGGTGCAGGGCATCGCCGATGGCATCGATCGCGCCGCGCGTTCGAAGCAGGTCGCGGCAATCGTGTTGCGCGGCGTCGGCGATACGTTTACCGCCGGCTACGACCTCACGAATCGCGGCCGTTGGGATCTGCCGTACGGCGCGCCCGACATCGACAGCCGCGAAGGCGCCTGGGATCCGGTGAAGGATTATCAGTTCATGGGCAACAACGTGCGCCGCTTCATGCGCATCTGGGAATGCCCGAAGCCGGTGCTCGGCGAGATCAAAGGCTGGGCGATCGGCGGCGCCACCGACCTGGTGCTGTGTTGCGACCTGCTGTTCATGGCGAGCGATGCGCACATCGGCTACGCGCCGAGCCGCATCTACGGCACGCCGACGACGATGTTGTGGGTGTATCGGCTCGGACTCGAGCACGCGAAGCAGTTTCTGCTGACGGGCCGGGCGATCGATGCGGCAACGGCTCACCGCATCGGCCTCGTGTCGTATGTCGTCGACCCGGCGCAGCTGGCCGACTTCGTCGAAGCCGAAGCGATGCGCTTCAGACACATTCCGGCAAATCAGCTGGCCTTGAACAAACTGCTGATCAACCAGGCGTTCGAAAACATGGGGCTGCGCACGTCGCAGATGCTCGGCGCGTTCTTCGACGGCGTTACGCGGCACACCGAGGAAGCGTATCGCTGGGCCGAGTCGTTCGACGAAAAAGGGTTCAGACAGGTGATACGCGAGCGCGATGCGCCGTGGCAGGACTACGGCGAAAAGCCGAAAGACCGCGACTGAGGCGCTGCCTCACGGCGTGTACCAGATCGGCGACGTCCACGCGCGCTCCTGAATGCTCGTCGGCAAGCCGCCCGGTACCTGAATCCCGAGTTTCACCGCATCGTACGTGCTCCAGCGCGGCGTCGGAATCTCGATGACGCGCGCGTAGTAGAAGGCATATGCCGCGGGATCGAAGTCGGGATCGGACCACACGCCCGTCAATTCCGCCGCGCCGATGTCGTTCCTGTAAGTTGCCTTGGCGACGTCCACCGTGTTGCCCACCGGCGGTAGCTTGCCGGCGGCGTCGCGCTTCCGCCCGTTGCTCCACGCAACGTCGTAGATCATCTGGTGTTGCGCGCCTTTCGCATCGATCCAACCCTTCACGATCTGTATCCGGTCGAGGTTGCCGCTGTTCGGATCCTTCATCGCCGCCACCATGAACCGCGGCGCCTTGCCGCTTGCCGCTTTTGCGAGATCGCCGCCCATCGGCACACCGCGTGCATATCCGGTTTTGACGAATTCTCGCCCCTTAACGTCTTTGTCGGTGAACGACCAGCCGCCGAAGAACCGCACTTTGATGTGCGGACCCGACGTTGCAAACGTTTCTTTGCGCAGCATCGCGTCGTAGATCGACTCGCGCGTGTTCTCCTGCGCCCAGACCCCCGCCAGGCCGCCGGAGCTGAACTCGCGCACCTGCTGCAGTTGCCCGGGCGGTTGCCCTTTCAACCCGTTCAGCCGGTGCGACGCGTCGTTCTCGAAACCGAACTTGCCGCTGTAGTTGTATTCCTCGTTGGTCGCCGCGGCGTTGTGCGTGTCGCTGTCGCCGATGAATCCGTACTTGAACGGGTTGCCCTTCCCTTGCGCGGCGAAACCGATTCCGTCGAGCAGCGCCTGGCGCGCGTAGCTGCCGTCGCGGTGCGTGGGTCGCTCGGCATCGGCTGAAAGCGTGTAGTCCCAGATCTCGAAACCCGCGAACTCGTCGTTCGGCGACATTTCGGGAATCGTCTCCGAGGTGCCTTTGATCTGCGAGATTTCGTACAGCGGTTCGTTCTTCGCACGGTTCGCGATGTAAGTGGCGCTGAGCGGTGCACCGTTCGAGTCGGTGAGCTTGAACATCAGACCGTCGCTGGCGTTGGCGTTGTGCGGAATCGCCAGCAGTTGCGACCCTTTGGCGCGTTGCGCTTCCATCCACGCCCAGAGTTCTTCCGGTTTCTCGGTGTCGAGCGCCGAAAGCGCCACTTCCGGAACCTTGGCCGAATCGCGGAACAGCACGACGCGATGCAGGTTGCGTTTGCTCGGATTCGAAGTCCACTCGAACGCCGGGAAGGTGGTGAACGAACCGGGCCGATAGAACGCATCTGCGGTTTTCACGATGTCCTGCCACACCGAACGGCTGATCTTCGGATCGGTCAGCGCGGGATCGACCTTCTCATCGCTCATGTCGCGCAGGATCTCGGCGAATGCCTGCAGCGCGACGTTCTGATCCGTCGACGTCACGCGCTTCGCGATTTCGAGTTTGCTGAGCGGGCTGTCGGGATTCTTCATCTGCAGGAACACGCCCATGAACTCGGCGTGATCCGATACGGCGTAGAAATCGAGCGGCGTCTTGATCTTGAGGTCGGGGCCGCCGCCACCGCCGGGGATCGCTTTGCCCTGCGCCCATTCGTACGCATTGGCCGGCGTCGTCAGCGTGCCGTTGGTGAACGCATCGAACGAGTAGCCGGTGTGAATGTGCACGGCGCCGAAGTACGCGTTCTTGTCGGGATTCGGCGTAACGGCTTCAGCGGCAACGGCGTTCGAAACGAACGCAACCGACGTGATGATCGCCAGAGACAGCACACCCGGAACATGCATCGACCGTCCTCCGTACAAAATTTCGTTCTTCGCAGCAACATTCTCTCGATTCGCGGAGCCGTCTCCGCCAACATGCGCTCGCCCACCGACAGAGTAACGTGAACGATGAGTCTGCAGAACCCCGCGTACCATCTCCTGCATCGCGCTACGCGCCTCGTGTGGCTGCTCGGCTTGTGCGCGTGCAGCGCCACCTCGCTCACCGACTCCTGGCAAGCGCCCTCGTTGCATCGTCAGGCGATGAACGACGTGCTGGTGGTGGCGGCGACGTCGAACATGACCAACCGGATTCTGTTCGAACGCGGCTTCGTCGATGCGCTGAAAGCGAGAGGCATCAATGCAACCGCGAGCTACGACGTGCTGGGCCAGACCACGCCGACGCGCGATCTGGTGACCGCATATGTCAAGAAGAGCGACATCAAATACGTGCTGGCGTCGCGCCTCGGCGGCGCGGAGGTAACGCGAGAGCTCGTACCGGAACAGGTTTATACCTACTACACGTGGGCGGGTTACTGGAGCGGCTACGGCACCACGATGACGCGCGAGTCCTACATCGACACGACGACCACCTACGTGCTGACGACGTCGATCTTCGATGCAAAGACCGAAGAGGTGGTGTGGGTGGGCCGCAGCAAGACGTTCGAGGTGAGCTCGATTTCGTACGAAGCGAGCGAACTGGCCCACCAGGTAGTGAAGAACATCCGCAACTAGCGGTCTGCATCGCGGGACGATTTTGCCCGGCTCGGGAGCGAAAACCGGAACGTCGAACCGACGCCCTCGATGCTTTCTACCGATACCTCGCCGCCGTGCGCCTCGGCGAAGGTTTTCACGATCGCGAGCCCGAGACCTGCTCCGCCCTCATCACCGGACTCATCGGTCTTCGCCTTATCGAGGTCGAAGATCGTCTCCTGCAGTTCGGCAGAAATGCCGGTGCCATTGTCGCTGACCCAGCATTCGACCATTCCGTCGGTGTTCAGATCTCTGGCACCGACGACGACTTCTCCGCGCGGCGTGTATCTGATGGCATTGGCGATCAGGTTCTGAAAGACGCGCCGCAGCAGGCTCGCGTCGGCGTACACCACCAGGTCCTCCGGCACGCTGTTGACGAGTCGCGTGCTGTCGGTACCCGCGACGGGGTGCAGATCGTGCACGAGCGCTTCGACCAGCGGCCACAAGTCGAACTCGCGGCGTTCCAGCTTGATCCCCACTTCCGTCTGCAGGCTGGTGTTTTCTTCGAGCACCTTGCTAACGAGTCCCTCGAGGTGCTGAACGTTGCGTCGCAACGCCTTCAGCATCCGCGAGGTCTCGGCGTTTGGAGCGTTCGCCCCAACGGTCAGTTCCAGTATGCGGCCCGCCAACGAAATGGCGTTCAGCGGGGTTCGCAGGTCGTGCGCCACAAAAGCGAGATACTGTTCGCGACGGCGCTGCACCTCGAGGGCCTGCTGGGTGGCATAGGCCTGCAACGCCAGCCCGATGGCATGGTCCAGTACCCGATTGACGATGTGGAACGGCTTCCCTTGCAGATTCAAACCGTTCTGATCGGCCAGATCGTGAATGCAGCCGCGCAGAATGTTGTACTCCGCGACGACCTCATCGATATCGAACGCGTCTTCGACGCGTTGCAGACCGTGCGCCGGAGGGCTCACCTCGAGGAGCGCTTCCGGAATGCTCTGGTCGGATTTGACCCGCAGCGCCGCGGCCAACTCGTCGATCAACCCCGGCATGTGATCGTTCAGCGTCGGCGTATCGAGTGAGCGAGCCGACGGCAGCTCCCGCACCTGTTCACGCCAGCGCGACAGCAAAAGGTTGCGCTGCCGCGTGATGAGATCCGCCAGCTTGTCGAGATCGTTGCCGTCCATCCAGCCTCCGCTGACGAGCAGGAACCGTATTGCTTATTGCGGGGCAGCGTATGTTCGCCAGCCAACACAGTCCGTTCCTGCACCGCCTCAGCGTTGGCTTTGGCCGGCGCGTGCGCCATGCTCGCGCGCATTGGCTAGCAACAAGGAGATGACGACATGAC
The DNA here is from genome assembly GCA_963780795.1 of uncultured Gammaproteobacteria bacterium. GTDB lineage: Bacteria > Pseudomonadota > Gammaproteobacteria > Pseudomonadales > Azotimanducaceae > DATJGR01. The sequence goes on from CAWADH010000005.1 coordinate 208,307, forward strand.
CGCCCCCAGCGTTCCTGCCACGCACGTCGATCTGCTCGAGAAACCGCTGTTCGCGCACCTCGCAACGGTACGACCGGACGGCGCCCCGCAAAGCAGCGTGATGTGGTTCGGTTGGGATGGAAACCGCGTGAGGTTCACGCACACACGCACGCGACAGAAGTTCCGCAACCTCGCGCACGATGGGCGCGTTGCCTTCTCGATCCGCGACGAAGCGAATCCGTACCGATTCCTCGAAGTGCGCGGCGAGGTCGAGTCGATCGAGCCCGATCCGGGCGGCGCATTTTACGTCACCCTGCAACGCCGGTACGGCGTGGAGTTTCCGGTGCTCGATGCCGACGTGCGCGTGGTCATCACCGTTCGACCGACGAAATACGTCGCGGTGGAACGCGGCATGACGGCAAAGGAAGCGGCCGCGTTCGAGAAGACGCTACAGAAGCGTAAGTGACGAACGTCAGGCCGAGCGCAGTTCCGCCCTGCGCGCGCGGTGCACCCGATAACCCAATAGCGTCACGCCAGCCGCGAGCCAGATCGCGCCCATGATCTTGGCGGTGGCGTGCAGGTTGATCATCACGTAACCGATGATCGCGAAGCCGATCACCGCGACGACGAGCGAGCTCCAACTGCGTTGCGCGCGATCGGATCGGAGCACGTGCGCCATAACCGAAACGTGCAGCAGCAGGAAGCCGGCGAGCGCGCCGAAGTTCACCATCGACGTCAGCAGTTCGAGGTGCGCCGCCATGACCAGGCCGAGCACCAGCGTGACCGCCGAAACGAACAGCGCGGCCCGATCGGGAATGTGGTGAGTGGGACTCACGTGCGCGAGCGCTCGCGGCAACCGGCCGTCGCGCGCCATGCTGAACAGCAGCCGGGAAGTGGCTACCTGGGCGGCCAGCGCGCCGGGCAGTCCGGCGAACAGCACGCCCGGAATCGTCAGCAGCCACTTCAACCAGCCGCCGCCGACGTCGAACGCGATGTCGTAGAACGCGGCTTCGGTGCGATCACCGGCCGGGAAGCGCACCTGGTCGAGCACGAACAGCGACGCCGCGTACGTCAGCACCACGAAGATGATCGCCGTCAGCAGCAGCGACAGATAAGTAGCACGGCCGACGGCCGCGGCGCCGCCCTTCGCCTCCTCGGCCAAAGTCGAGATCGCGTCGAAGCCGAGAAAACTCAGCACAGCGAGCGACAGTGCGCCGAAGATCAGACTGGGCGTCGCGATCTCGAGATTGAGGAACGGCTTCGTCGACAGATGCGCGCCGTGATAGCCGTGCGCCAGCGCGATGCCGGCCATCACCATGAACGCCACGAGACCGGCGATCTGCATCGCGAGCAGCACCATGCTGAGCCGCGCCGTGGTCTCCATGCCGCGAATGCTGAAGATCGTGTTCATCGCCACGAATCCGACGATCCACGCCACCTTCGGAACGTCAGGCACCACAGCGTGCACCGCTACCGCGCACAGGATGTAGATCAATGTCGGCAGCAACAGATAGTCGAGCAGCATGATCCAGCCGGCGAGGAATCCGACTTTCTCGCCGATCGTACGCCCTGCATACGCGTAAACGGATCCCGCGACCGGATAGTGACGCGACATCGTCACGTAACTGGCCGCGGTGAACAGCATCGCGACCGCGCCAACGATGTAGACGAGGGGCACCATGCCGCCGCTGGCGTTGAAGACGATGCCGAACACGGAGATCGGCGCGCCCGGTACGATGAAGATCAGACCGTAGACGAGCAGATCGCCGAGACTGAGAGAGCGCTTCAGTTCCTGGCGATAGCCGAACGTCTCGAACGGATCGGACATCCCCTCTGCTCCATTGTTTTGCGGCAGGTTACGGTGCGAACCGGGGGCGGTCCACTCGCCGACCGCTGCCAGCACCGGCGCCGCACCTTACGCGCTACTGCTGCGCACACTGTCGGCGGAATCCGCGCAGTCGACCGATCTCGTCGAGCAGGTGGGCGTGGCGTTGCGAACGATGATCCCCACCGGTCGCGCCACTGAAATCGATCGCCGGAGGGCTCGGAATTCGGACGCGCACGCTGCGTCGCCAGCTGGTGGCGAGGGGCACCGGCTTTCGTCGCCTCGCGATGGAGACGCGCTAAGAGATCGCGAGGCAACTCCTGTCGGATATCTGCATGGCAATCACCGAGATCGCCGGCGTGCTCGAATATGCCGATGCCAACGCGTTCACGCGGGCGTTCTAGGCGGTGGACGAATGTCTCGCCGGCAGCGTGGCGCGCACAGGAGCGCGCGCGGCCTGACGATCAGGCTTTCTCTTCCTTCGGTTGTTTTTTCGGAACGCGCGCGTCGAAGTCCGCCTGCATCGAGCGCAGTTTCATCACGCCGTAGAACACGGTGATGGCCATCGCCAGCACGAGTGCACCGACGAGCATGCGCTCCTCGACGAAGTTGCCCATCCGGTTTGCGATGTAGCTGACGATGATCAGCACCAAAATGCCGCCGTTGATGATCCAGTTCACTGCCTTCGATACGACGAAGTGCAGCGTGCCGAAGCCGGCGAGCTGATACAGCATGAACGGCAGAATCGCGACGGCCGGCAATAGTTCCGATGGTCCAAGCGCAACGTCGACCGCATCCGGCGCTTTAGGGTGCAGCAACGTGCTGTTGGCGAGTTCGTGGAACAGCGACGGCACTGCACACAGGAACGGAACCGTCGCGAGCAGTTCGAGGATCAGCGCGCCGCTCCAGGTGCCGACCTTCGCGGAGTTGTCGCCCCCGGACTGCGTGCCGATGAACAGCCCGCCGACGATCGCGGCGCCGCTCGCCAGCATCAGCAGTTCCACCGTGATGCCGAACGCCGCCGGCTCGCCCGCCTTGATCAGCAGCAGCCCCAGGAAGCCGGGCGTATAGAACATCACGCGGACGAGCCGCGCCCACACCCGCGCATCGCGGTCGGGCGGCAGCACCGGCAGCGCACGTCCGTCCGTGCCGACGGTCGGCCGTTCCTTTTGTTTCGACATGTCACCCTCCGAAAAGCGTTGGATCCAGTGCCTGGCACAATCGACGCGCAAACTATCACAGTGCGCTCACGCGCCGAACGAGAATCCTTCGTAGCCGTTCGCCACCACCCGTTCGCAGATCTCCCGATACACGCCGACACCCGCAGCATACGGCATGAACACGCGCGGCTTACCCGGAATGTTGGCGCCGAGGTACCACGAACCGCCCTGCGGGAACAGCGTGGCGTTCGCTACTTCGTTCACGTGATCCACCCATTGATCCTCTGCTGACGGCACCGGCTCGATGCGGCGATGACCGTGTTTGCGCATGTAGTCGATGCAGTCCACGGTCCAGTCGACGTGCTGCTCGATCGACACCAGCATGTTGCTGAGCACCGAGGGGCTGCCCGGTCCGGTGATCGTGAACAGATTCGGAAAGCCGACCATGCCGATGCCGAGATACGTACGCGGCCCTGCCGCCCACTTCTCCGCCAGCGACACGCCGCCGGAACCGCGCACGTCGATTCGCAACAACGCGCCGGTCATCGCATCGAAGCCGGTCGCCATCACCAGCGTGTCGAGTTGGTGCAACGTACCGTCGCGCATCCTGATTCCGTGCGCTTCGATCCGCTCGATCGGATTGGTGCGCAGGTTCACCAACTTCACGTTGGCGCGGTTGTACGTCTCGTAGTAATCGGAATCGACGCAGATGCGCTTCGTGCCGATCGGATGCGAGGTTGGACACAACGCATCGGCCGTCGCGGGGTCCTTTACCACCGCGCGAATCTTGTCGCGCACGAAATCGGCGACGATACGGTTCGTCTCCGCATTCATCATGGTGTCGGCGATCGTGCCGATGAAGTTCGCGCCGCCGATGCGCCAGGTTTTTTCGAGCAGCGCGCGGATCTCCGCCTCCGATTTGCCCGCTGCCGTTTCGAGCACCGGTCCGCCCGGATGCGGTTCGATCTGCAGATCGCCGAAGCCCGCGCCCATGCCGAGCCGGTGGTTGCGGCGGTGCGCCGGATAGTTCGCCTTGAACCCTTCCACGAACGTCGGATCGAGCGGCGCGTTGCACGCCGGCACGCTGAAGTTCGGCGTGCGCTGGAACACGGTGAGATGGCCCGCCTGCCCGGCGATCACCGGAATCGCCTGAATCGCCGACGAGCCGGTGCCGATCACGCCGACGCGTTGGCCTGCGAAGCTCACCGGCTGATGCGGCCACCGGCTGGCCCAGTAGAGGTTGCCGGCGAATTCCTTCAACCCCGCGATCTGCGGTTCCTGCGGCACCGACAGGCAACCCGTCGCCATCACGCAAAACGGCGCAACGGCCCGATCGCCGCGATCGGTTTCCACCGTCCAGCTGTTGCCGGCGTCGTCGTAGCGCGCACTCGTGACGCGACGTTCGAAACGGATGTCGCGCTTCAGGTCGAATTTGTCTGCCACGTATTCCGCGTAACGCAGGATCTCCGGTTGCGTCGCGTATCGTTCCGACCAGTTCCACTCGTTCTCGAGCTCGTTCGAAAACGAGTACGAGTACGCGAGACTCTCCGCGTCGCAGCGTGCACCGGGATAGCGGTTCCAGTACCACGTGCCGCCGACGCTGTGGCCCGCTTCGTACACGCGCGCAGTCAACCCCATCCTGCGCAGGCGATGCAACAGATACATGCCGGCAAATCCGGCGCCGACGACGATGACGTCGAACCGCTCGCCGTCGTCGCGCCGTGTTCCACCCTTTGATTCGGTACTACTCATCTGATTTCCTCAATTGACACTTCTACGATTCGATGTCGCGGCGGCTCCTTGCGCTTGCCGCGCTCCACGATGGCGTCGACCACGGCCGCACGCCGGAAGAAAACCGGCAGCACATACGCTTCCAGCACCATCAACGCTTTGTCGATCGACCCGAATGGCCGCAACGGATTGCGTAACTGCTGCAGCGCGGCTTCTCGCGTCGCATTGCTGCGCGAAGCTTCAACGTACGCCTGCGCGGCTTCGTTCAGCTGCGCGCGACTCATCTCGTACACGGCGTCGCGCGCCACCGAGTTCTTCAGCAACCGATGCGCAAGGATCACATCGGGGCCGGACACCTGCGGCCGTCCTGCAATCGAACGGAACACCGCCTGCCCTGAATGCACGACGAGCTTCAAACCCAGCTGATCGGCGTGAACACACACCGCGCACTTGCATGGTGTCAGCTCGGTCATCATCGCCGATTGCGCGATGAACGCGTCGAAGAACCTCCCGGGTTTCATGCTCACCTGCACTACGACGTCGCTCCAGGCAGCGTCCATTCCGGATGCGCGGCATACAGGAAAACCGCGTCGCCTCCGATCTCCTGCAACGTCAGCGGGATGTCGACCTCTTTGAGAATCGACTCGATAAGTCCGTTGATGATCATCTGTCCGTGCAACGCCGAGGTCCGGTTAGCGAGCATGAAGCGCGTGTAACCGCTGATGTCGGCCAGGATGATGAGCTGCTTCTGATCCACCCGGTTGCCCCTTGGCTGCGTCGTTCGCACGCATGCAATTCAGGAGGCGAATCTTAACGATTTGCGCGCGCGCGTGTGCGCAACTCTCGGGTACGCTGGGAGACGTACCTCATCTACGATCTCACCGGCGACACCGTGAACTACCAGTCGCTGGATGACGAAACCGACTTCGAGTCGCACCGCATCGACTGCTCGAAATCCTCCAGCGTTCCACCCGCCTAGAACTTTTCTTTCGACGTCGTGTCGATTTCCAAAAAGGTCATTCGACGTACTTTTAAGAGCAGCCGCTGTGCTCTCTCCATCAACAAGACGCTCTACCAACTGGAGACGACAGTCATGCGAATAATGGTACTGATCAAGGCAAACGGCGACACCGAAGCCAACGTGATGCCGAGCGAGGAACTGCTCACCGAAATGGGCAAGTACAACGAGGCGCTCGTGAAAGCCGGCGTGATGCTGGCCGGCGAAGGTCTGCATCCGTCGTCGAAAGGCAAGCGCGTGCGGTTCTCGGGCACGAAGCGCACCGTCATCGACGGCCCCTTCGCCGAAACGAAGGAACTGATCGCGGGTTTCTGGTTGTGGCAGGTGAAGTCCATGGAAGAAGCGGTCGAGTGGATCAAGCGCTGTCCCAACCCCACGGGTACCGAATCGGTGATCGAGCTGCGGCCGGTGTTCGAAGCAGACGATTTCGGTGCCGAGCTGACGCCGGAACTGCGCGCACAGGAAGAGCGGTTGCGCGAGCAGGCCGCACAGCTCGCCAAAGGCCGATAACGCGGCCCACCCACCAACACACGAGAGAGGACACCGTCATGCAGATTCAACCGTATCTCTACTTCAACGGCCGCTGCGAGGAAGCGGTCGAGTTCTACAAGCGCGTGCTCGGGGCGCAAGTTGAAATGCTGATGCATTTCGGCGAAAGCCCGCAGCCGCCCGAGCCGGGTCGCTTGCCGCCCGGCATGGACAAGAAGGTCATGCACGCCGCGATCCGCATCGGCGACTCGATGGTGCTGATGACCGACGGTCCCACCGCCGAATCCGGTTTTCGCGGCTTCTCGCTGTCGCTGTCGTTAGAAGACGCGGCTGCGGTGGAGCGGATATTCAAAGGCCTCGCCGACGGCGGCGCCGTGCGGATGCCGCTCGAAAAGACCTTCTTCGCACCGCGCTTCGGCATGCTGACCGACCGCTTCGGCGTCGGTTGGACCGTGCAACTGAGCGCCTGATCGGCGCAGCGGGTTTACGATGTGACCTGCGCGACGCGAGGACGCTATGCAATACATGCTGTTGATCATGGAGCCGGCCGGACAGCGCCGCGAACGCGGCGACACGGCCGGTCGGGCGCTGCACGAACGGATGCTGCGTTTCAGCGACTCGCTGCGCTCGCGCGGTCTGCTCGTTTCGAGCCAGTCGCTGCGCTCGGACGACGCCGGCGTGCGCGTGCGGGTGCGCGACGGCAAGCCGACCTTGATCGATGGTCCATTCGCGGAAGCGAAGGAGATCGTCGGCGGTTTCTTCCTGCTCGACTGCGACACGCGCGAACAGGCGGTGGCCGTTGCACGCGAATGTCCCGCGGCGGAGTGGGCCACCGTCGAGGTGCGCGAATTCGGTCCGTGCTACACCTGACCCAGGCGGACGCATGGACGTGGCCGGCACGGAACGGATTCATCGGACGGTCGAAGCGGTGTGGCGCATCGAATCGGCGCGCATCATCGCCGGACTCGCCCGCATCCTGCGCGACGTCGGTCTCGCCGAAGAGTTCGCACAGGACGCGCTCGTGGCGGCACTCGAACAATGGCCGGAGCATGGCGTGCCCGATCGACCCGGCGCCTGGCTGACCGCGATCGCGAAGCACCGTGCCATCGACTGGATCAGACGGCGTTCGCTGCACGAGCGCAAACAGGACGCGTTGACGCGCGAAACCGAGTCGATGCTCGAAGACGCCGCCGCCAACCTCGCTGCATCCACCGACGCCGCGTTCGACGATCCGATCGGCGACGACCTGCTGCGATTGATCTTCATAGCCTGTCATCCCGTGTTGTCGCGCGAAGCGCGTGCGGCGCTGACGTTGCGGATGCTGGGTGGGCTCACCACACAGGAGATCGCTCGCGCGTTCCTGGTTCCGGAACCGACCATCGCGCAGCGCATCGTGCGCGCGAAGCGCACGCTGGCCGAAGCACACGTACCGTTCGAGGTGCCAGCGGCGCCGGAACTCGCGTCGCGAATCGCGTCGGTGCTCGAAGTGATCTACCTGATCTTCAACGAAGGCTACGCTGCTACGGCCGGCGACGACTGGATGCGGCCGTCGCTGTGCGAAGAAGCATTGCGGCTCGGTCGCATTCTGGCCGAGCTCGCGAGCGACGATTCGGAGGTGCACGGCCTCGTCGCTCTGATGGAGATCCAGGCGTCGCGCCTTCGTGCGCGCGTTGGGCCGAGCGGCGAACCGGTGCTGCTGCTCGACCAGGACCGGTCGCGCTGGGACCCGTTGCTGATCAGGCGCGGACTGGCGGCGTTGTCGCGTGCGCAATCCCTCGGTACCGCCGGCCTGGGACCGTACGCCGTGCAAGCGGCCATCGCGGCGTGTCACGCACGCGCGCGATCGCCCGACGCGACGGACTGGCCGCGCATCGTCGCGTTGTACGATGCGCTCGCGCAGATCGCGCCGTCGCCGATCGTCGAACTGAATCGCGCGGTTGCCGTGGCGATGGCGTTCGGTGCGGCCGCCGGGCTCGAGCTGGTGGACGAACTCACGTCCGATGCGTCGCTCGCCGGATATCACCTGTTGCCGAGCGTTCGCGCCGATCTGCTCGCCAAGCTCGGCCGCACCGACGAAGCGCGCGCGGAGTTCGAACGCGCAGCCGCGCTCGCGAACAACGCGCGCGAACGCGACCTGCTTTTGCAACGCGCGGCGCGCCTCGACGCAATTGTGTAGGACCCGGCTTGTAGGAATCGGGTAGGACCGCCCCTACCCGCATATGGGCGTGCCGGGAATGTTCGCGGGCGCCATCGGCAAGGATCATGTCGCAGATCGTGCAACAGCAAGGAAAAACCATGAAGAAGGCAGTCGCAATTACATGTCTGATCGTCGGCGGTTCGCTCGCTGCGCCGCTGATCAGCTACGCAGGGGAAGACGCGGACATGGACCGCAGCCAACCGTCGACCTACGTCAAGGATTCGGCGATCACGACGAAGATCAAAGCCAAACTCGCTTCCGAGCATCTGGCCAGCCTGACGCAGATTCAGGTCGACACCGACGCCAACGGAGTGGTCTGGTTGAGCGGCACTGCGAAAACGCAGTCCGACATCGACAAGGCGGTTGCGATCGCCAAGGCCACCGACGGCGTCATCACCGTGAAGAACCAGCTGAAGGTCAACCCGGCCTGACAACCGTCTGACGACGGCGCGGCCCGCGGGGCGGGATCCACTTCCAGGGATTTTCTGGAGTGAGTTCCGGACCCGCGGGCCGCGGCATTTTGAGGTAGGCTCGCTCATCGTAAATCGCGATGCTCAACGACGATGGTGAGGGGTCTAGCCGGCTACTGGTCCGATCCGCTTGCGACCCGCGCCGGGCGCCTCCTGTCCTTCTTCCTCCTGTACGTTTCCGAAGGCATTCCGCTCGGTTTCACCGCTTCCGTGATCGCGACGCACATGCGTCGCGAAGGCGTGGACCCGTCGGTCATCGGCGCCTATGTCGGCTCGCTGTATCTGCCGTGGGCGTTCAAGTGGGTGTTCGGACCGATCATCGACACCATCACGTCCGACACGTTCGGACGGCGGCGGACGTGGATCGTCGGCGCGCAGATCGCGATGACGCTGGCGCTGGTGGCGGCCATGCCGATCAATTTCGCGACCGCCACCGCGCTGTTCACGGCGGTGATCTTCGTGCACAACCTCTGCGCGGCCGCCCAGGATGTGGCCATCGACGCGCTCGCGGTGCAGGTGTTGCCGGCCGAGGAGCGCGGCACCGCGAACGGTTTCATGTTCGCCGGACAGTCGGTGGGGCAGGCCGTCGGCGGCTCCGGCATTCTGCTGATCGGTGCGGCGCTGCCGTTCGAAAGCACGTATTTCATCGCGGCCGGAATGATGACGCTGATCCTCGTCGGCGTGTCGTGGCGGTTGCGCGAACGCGCGGCAATTCCCATACCGTGGTCGATCGATGCAGAAGATGTCGATCGTTGGACGCGAATCGCGCGGGAACTACGCGAGTTTCTGCGCGCGGCATGGAGGGCATTCATCGGCACCCGCGCGGCTTCTCTCGGCGTGCTGTTCGCCGCGCTGCCGCTCGGCGCCTATGCATTGTCGTTGTCGCTGCAATCCAATCTCGCGGTCGAACTCGGAATGGGCGACGAAGCAATCGGCACGCTCGGCCTGTGGTCGTCGTTGATGTCGGCGCTCGGCTGCGTCGTCGGAGGCTGGATGTCCGACCGTTACGGCCGCCGACGGATGATCGCGTTGTTCGTCTTGCTCACGGCGCTGCCGACGGTATGGCTCGCGCTGTCCATGCGCGCGGTGGGCCACCTCATGCCGGTAGATCCGACGCAGCTCGGCATCGTGACCGACCCAGCGCTCGTCGCAACGTTCCGCTGGCTGTGCATCGCGTACGGATTCCTCCAGGGGCTCACGTACGGTTCGTCGACCGCGCTATACATGGACATCACCACGCCGGCGGTCGCCGCTACGCAGTTCACCGCGTACATGGCGCTCGGCAACCTCGCCACGTCCTATACGGCGACGTGGCAGGGGGTATCGACGGTGGACTTCGGTTATCCGACGACGCTGCTGCTCGACGCGGCGGTCGGCATGCTCTGCATCGGACTGCTGCCGTGGCTGGGTCCCGCGCAGAGAGAATCTGCGAAGGTCGAGGCGGCCGCAATCACCGCCGTCTGACGAGGCAAAGAAGGGGCTGCGCGTCAGCGCATGCGCGACTCCACCACACTCCAGTCGACATTGTCGAACACAGCCTGCAGATAGTCGCTGCGTTGCTTCGGCGAGAAGTCGAGCAGATAGGCGTGCTCCCATACGTCGAGCAGGAAGACGACGTCGGTGCCGGCCGTGGTGCCCCACTGATGCTCGTCGATCCAGGTGTTGTACAACGTGCCGCCAGTCCGTTCGCGCACCGTCATCACCCAACCGACGCCGCGCGTCGCCGCGAGCTTTTCGAAATCCTCGCGCCAGCCGTCGAAACCGCCGAACGCGTGGCCCACCGCCTGTCCCAACGGACCCTGCTCGTGCGGCGGCCGGCCTTTGCTTCCGCTCAGCTGCTCGAAGAACAGCTCGTGCAGCACCATGCCGTTGTACTCGAACGGAAAGCGCCGCACGGCTGCTTCCCGCGTAAGCGCCGGCGTGCGCGAGGGCGACTCCTGCGGCTGCAGCACTTCGAGCAACGTGTTCACCTGTTCGACGTAGCCGTGATACAGGTCGAGGTGGAGGTTGAGCGCCGTCTGGCTCAACCCCTTCACGTCGCGCAGATTGAACGAACGGATTTCGAACGCCATGCATTCCTCCTCGCAGCGTAGCCGCCGCTCAGCGGCGTGAACTGAAACCCAGCAGCAGCCCTATTCCGATCGCGACGCCGACCGCCGCCCACGGATACCCGCGCACGTACTCGTCGGCCGCATCGGCACCGGAACGCGCGGTGCTGCGCACGGAATCGGCGCCGCTCTCGACGGCCTCACGCGCCCCCGCAATTGCACCGGCAACCTTGTTGCGAACGGCGGCAAGGTCGACGCCCGGCACGTCGACGACCTTCTTCACCAGGTCTTCGACGTCGCTGACGAAATCGCGCATCAGGCTTTTTTCCAGCGCTTTGGCGCGACGTTGCGCAGAACGCGCGCCACGTCGCGTGGTTTTGACAGCGGTACTTTTTGTTGCGCTCATAGATCTCTCCCTCGGAAGGCACCCATCAGCAGCGTCACGACCGCGCCGATCAGGAAAACAAAAAACAGAATCTTCGCGATACTCGCGGCACCGACTGCGAGACCGGTGAACCCGAACACCGCCGCCACGATCGCAATCACGAAAAAGACCGCTGCATAGTGCAGCATCTGACTCTCCTTGGAGTTCCGCCGGTCAAGCTGTTGACCGCGGTATCGACATCGATGCTACAGTCTCACCAACCACGCAATGGCGCAGTCGGTCGCCGGTGAGGTTCCCCGTAGGACCCCACCGACACGGGAGTTTCAGTGTTTTCCGGGAATCGCCTTTACATCGTCGCCGTGGCGTCGCTCATGGTTGCGCTGCTCGTCGCGTCGCTGATGCTCGAGCTGAACGTGGAACGCCACGTAGCGAACATAAAGGAACTCGCCAACGCACAAGGGCGCAGGTCCGACGTGTCGCTCTACCTGCGTACGCTCGTCGATGCGGAGACAGGACAGCGCGGCTACCTGCTGACACACGACGCCCTCTACCTCGAGCCCTACGAAGAAGCGCGCTCGAACGCAGCTGCACAACTCGACCGGATCGTGAACAACTACATGTTCGAAGACTCCTCTGCGCCGACCGATGCAATGCGCGCCCGTCTCGCGAAACTGCGCGAGCTCGGCACAGCGAAGATGGAGGAGCTCGGCGCGTCGCTCACACTGGATGCATCGAACCGCCGCGACGCCGCGATCGAACTCGTTCGCACCGACTACGGCCGGCGCACGATGGATGCGCTGCGCCGCATCGCGGCCGAGCTCGATAGTTACGAAGACGCGCGCATTGCGCAGGCGCTCGAGGATTGGGAAGGCGGCGTTTTCGCTTCACGCGCACTGGTCGCGGGGGGCACGGTGCTGAACATGGCGCTGCTTGCGTTCGCCGCATTTCTGCTGCATCGGGATCTGCGCCGCCGCGACGCCATCGCGCAGCAGCAGGAACAGCACAATCAGGAACTCGCGATCCTCGTGCACTTGCGTACCGAAGAGCTTTCGGCGTTATCGAGTCACCTGCAGAACCTCGCAGAGCGCGAGAAAGCGGCGATCGCGCGCGAACTGCACGACGAACTCGGCGGCATCATGGTGGCTGCCAAGATGGATGTCGCATGGCTCGAGCGGCGCCTGTCGCGCCCTGACGACGAACTCAAGGTGCGATGGACACGGTTGCGAAAGCTGCTTGACGACGGCGTGGACATGAAACGCCGAGTCGTCGAGGCGTTGCGCCCCACGCTGCTGGACAACATGGGTCTCGTGCCTGCGGTGCGCTGGGTGTATTCCGAAACCTGCGCGCGCGCGGGACTCAAGTGCAAAGAGAGCTATGCGGAAGAGGATCTCAAGCTCAGCGACGAAGCGGCCATTGCCGTGTTCAGGGTCGTCCAGGAATCGCTCACAAACATCGTCAAGCATGCAAAAGCGACAGAGGTGTCACTGGCCTTCGCCATCGAGGACGAACATTTGACTATTAGCATCCGCGACAACGGTGTCGGGCTGCCGATCACGCCGAAGGCCCGACGCGGTCAGGGGCTCGCCGGCATGCGCCATCGCGTTTCCAGCTTCGGCGGTACCTGGCGCATCAGCACGCCAGACGGCGGTGGCACGCTGATCGAAGTGTCGCTGCCGCTGGAGCGCATTCTGCCAGCAGCGGCTGCGACGGAGAGCACGCAAGCGCTCTGAAGAAACGCTAGATCAGCGGCTCCGACGGGACTTCTGCGAATACGCGTCACTGTCCTGCCAGTCGCGCGATTCGAACTCTTTCACCTGCTTCTCGGCCTGATCCTTGGAAATGCCATAGGCTTCCTGAACCTTGCCGATCAGCATGTCTCGACGGCCATCGATGACATCGAGCTCATCGTCGGTCAAATGGCCCCACTGCTCCTTCACCTTGCCTCGGAATTGCTTCCAGTTTCCTTTTACCTGGTCCCAGTTCATTTCACTTCTCCTTATCGGTACTGCTTCAGCGATGAACGTATCGCAAAGGAGAGGTCGCAAGGTCCATGCCAACGACCGGGCTCAGGCGCAATGGGGTGTGGGATAGAAGAGCGGCCGCGCGCGTGTAACTTGCGCGCGCAATTAATTCAACGCGGCGCGGATCTTGTCCATCACGTCGGGCAGTTGGTCGACGTCGCGCACTTTGTCGAGGAAGTACTCGGCGCCGAGCGCGGTCGCGGTGCGGCGGTACTCCGCCAGATCGTAGTTCGTGAGAACCACCACCACCGGGCGATTCGAACGTTGCGTGAGGCCGCGCAGCACACCGAACCCTGTGCCCTGACGCAGATGCAGATCGAGGAGAATGATGTCGATCTTGCGTTCCTCGATGGCGCCGAGCGCGGCGGCTTCGGTATCGACGACGGCGGCGAGATCTAGACCGGTTATTCCGGCCAGCATTTCACTGAGACGCTCGGCGAGCACCTTGGAATCTTCTACGAGCAACACGGACAAACTTCGATCCGCGGGTGTGTCGAGCATGACGTCTCTGTTTACTTGGTGTTGCGTAACCCTTCGCTTGTCGGTGCCATCCTACAAACGACCTCTATTGAATCATCCCGTTTCGAAACGCGTACAGCGTCAGATCCGCATTGGTGGAGAAACTCATTTTCTCCAGCACTCGGCTGCGGTACGTGCTCACCGTCTTCACGGACAGAAACAGCTCTTCCGCGATTTCCGAAACCGTACGGCCCGATGCGAGCTTGCAGAAGATCTGGAACTCGCGCTCCGACAAACGTGCGTGCAACGGCTCTTCGCTGTCGTGATTCAGGTCCGATACCAGCAGTTCCGCTAGTGTGGGACTCACGTACCGACGACCGCGCAACACCGCGCGCACCGCCTTGAGCAGCTCGTCAGCGGCGCTGTCTTTCGCGAGGTATCCGCTCGCGCCCGCCTTCAACGCGTTCAATGCATACTGGCGCTCCGGCAATCCGCTGATGATCAGGATCTTGGTCTTCGGATGGCTCGCCTGTACCTGCTTCAGGATGTCGAGGCCGCTGCGATCCGGCATATAGATGTCGAGAATCAGCAGGTCCCACGGCTTCGCGCGCAGCTGTTCGAGCGTTTCGTTGCCGGTCGACGCTTCGCCGATTTCGCGAATCGACCGATCTTCCTCGAGAAACTGCCGGAGCCCGGCGCGAACCACCGCGTGATCGTCTGCAATCAGGATTCGAGTCATTGTCTTCCCTCCAACCAACGTCAACCGACCGCCCCTATCTGCTCGCGGTGCGGCTGCCGGTGATATAGCGCCAGTTTGTTATACAGGGTCTTCAGGCTGCAACCCAACGTCTGTGCTGCACGCGTCTTGTTGCCGTTGCAGTGCGACAGCGTGACCTCGATCAGCGATCGTTCGGCTTCGGCCAGCGTCGTTCCGCAACGCACCTGAACGCCGTCGCGCAACACCGCGTCGGTTTCGCTGCTCGATTGCACCGGCAGCAGTTCGAGTTCGAGCACGTCGTCCGAGAGGATGAAGGCGCGCTCGACCGCATTCTTCAGTTCGCGCACGTTACCGGGCCAGGAGTGCGTCTCGATCGTGACCAGAGCGGACGGGGCGAAGCGCTTGCGTGTGCCGTTGCGCTCGTTGAGTTCGCCGAGGAAGTGGTTCGCCAACAACACCACGTCGTCACCACGTTCGCGCAGCGGTGGAACGACGATCGGGAACACCGCGAGCCGATACAGCAGATCCTCACGCAGCACACCGTCGTGCGTCGCCTGGATCGGACACCTGTTCGTCGCGGCCACGATGCGCACGTCGGTACGGATCTCGGTGGAACCGCCAACGCGGAAGAACCGCCGCGTCTCGAGCAGCCGCAGCAACCGCGTCTGCATCTCGTTGGACATCTCGGTGACTTCGTCGAGAAACAACGTACCCCCCGATGCCCGTTCGAATACGCCTTCATGGCTGCGTGCGGCACCGGTGAAGCTGCCGCGCTCGTAGCCGAACAACTCCGACTCGATCAGCGTCGCCGGAATCGCGCCGCAGTTCACCGCGAGGAACGGCCCATTGCGGCGTTCGCTGCGGCGGTGGATCGCCTGGGCGACGGGTTCCTTCCCGGCCCCGCTCTCCCCTGAAACCAACACGGTGGCATCGGTCGGCGCGACCCGTTCCACGAGGGCGTGAACGGTCTTCATCGCGAGCGAGCGACCGATCATTTCCGTCACTTCGTTCATCCTGCTTCTTCCCTTCTGGATGCCCGTCGGGCGGTAAGAAAAATGTGCAGGCACCTTTGTAACAGCGACCGACACGAGGCATCAGCAGCGCGTACCGATGTTCATGTCGGAGACTCTGAACGCCCGTGTCGGTGTCTGTCCTACGCAGACGCCCCGGTGAAGCGAATAGCAACACGAATAGCAACACGCGCAGCCGGTGCCTGGCACCGTCGGTGACTTAATCCCGCGCGAGGGTCGGAGGCGAGCGCAAGTCACAGGACGGTGCCAGGCACCGTTCGTTGATGCGCGCGAAGCGGGCGCCGACTAACCCGCCGCCTCGTCGCGGTTTTCCGGTCTCACCTCGGAGTCGCCGTCTGCCGCGATGATGCCGCAGCCGATGATGTCGCCCGAGTTGCCGGCGGGCTGGCTGTGCAGGTCGTCCGGAGCGGCATGCACCACCAGCGCGTGTCCGAGAATGGAGTTCTGTCCGTGCAGCGCGAGCCCGGACGCGTTGATCGACACGGCAGCCTGATTCGAACTGTCCGCTTCGACGTTACCGAGGTCGCCAAGGTGATGTTCACCGTTCGCGGGATCGCCGTGCTGCTGACTTGCGGGGGCGAAATGGCCGCCGGGATTGCTGCAGTCGCCGTTTTCGTGAATGTGCAACCCATGCAGACCCTTCGGCAGATTCTTCAATGCGCCGCTCACCTCCAGTCCAGTGGTGGTCGATGCGAACTGGATTGCGCCGGTCACCTTGTTGTCGGAATCGGCGGTCGTCGCACCGCCCCACGGCTTGATCTCCGCCGATGCGACCACTCCGGGCGCAGCGTCGCCGATCGGCGCCGGCTCGACCGGCTTGCTGGCGAGTTGCGTGTTTGGAAGCGCTTGCGGATGCGCACCGACCTGCGCCACTGCTTTGGGCACTTTCGACGGATCCGGTACGGGCGGCGTGGGAGGTGTGGGATCGGAGCACCCGAAGACGAAACCGCAACAGATCAGTGTTGCGAACGCGGTACGTTGGGCGATCGACATGGTCGCGCCTCCTCGTGGATACGCGGTCGACGCTGCAAACACCGTGCCCGGCCCCTTCGTACGATCGTTGGCGGACCGTAGGTGCGTTCAAATCTCGAACCGCGTAAAAAGTGCAGGCGCGGGCGGCAGGTTCTGCACATCGGCCACCGAGCCTGCGCAGCGCCGCCCGGCATCATCACGACCCTGGGGAAAAAGGCGCGGAAATTGCTACCTCAATCGGAAAGACATGACCCGCATCCAATCGGGAGGGACTGCGTGTGTTGGGAGGACTGCGCGTGCGAGCCGTCGTGGTGCTGCTGCTGGTTGGCGGCAACGCGCTCGCCCGAACACCGCACACCGCGGACACGCGTGCAGCGCACAGCCCTGAAACCGACAATGCCGCAATCGATCGTCAGCAGTTCCTCCGTGAATATGGGCTCGGCGTACAACGCCTGCCGATGGACGGCGGCAAGATCTACGGCTGGAAACTCAACGACCGCGTCACGTTCGGCCGCTTCAAAGGAGAGAACGACGAATTCGGCTTCAGCTTCGAAGTCGACAAACGTCAGCGTGTCGAAATCACCACCGACGGTCTGCGTTGGCGCAAAGCGATCGGCGGCCGATGAAACCGATCCGCGGCTCGCCCCTCTTTCAATCCGTTGGCTCGCAGCGGCGCGATAGGCGCACGTTGAAATCGTTGCTGGCCGCAGTTGCAATGCTCAGCAGCGTGCTGATCGTGCAGGGTTGCGCAGGCAGGTCGGAGTTGCCGGTCGCGGCGAGCAGCGGCGACTCGCCGGATTTGCCCGCCCCGCAACATCCGATCATACCGACGGTAAAGGTGGCGAGGGCGGTCGGATGGCAGGATGGAGAGGCGCCGACACCGGCTGAGCATCTTGCGGTCGGCCTGTTCGCCGGCGGTCTCGATCATCCGCGCTGGCTCTATCGGCTGCCGAACGGTGACGTGCTGGTGGCCGAGACGAACGGGCCCGTGCGGCCCGACGACCGGCGAGGGCTCAAAGCGGCGGTGATGGGCTATTTCATGAAGAGCGCGGGTGCGGGTGTGCCGTCGCCGGACCGCATCACGCTGCTGCGCGACGCGGACCACGATGGCATCGCCGAGCAACGCCACGCGTTTCTGACCGGACTTCACTCGCCGTTCGGCATGGCATTGATCGGGGACACGCTGTACGTCGCTAACACCGATGCGATCTGGGCGTTCCCGTATCACCGCGCCGATGTTGCGATCGCAAACCCGGGACAGAAGGTCATCGACCTTCCGGCCGGTTCGATCAATCACCACTGGACGAAGAACCTGCTCGCGAGTGGCGACGGGACGCGCCTGTACGCCACTGTCGGTTCCAACAGCAACGTCGCCGAAAACGGCATCGCGCAGGAGGCGCAACGCGCGGCGATACTCGAGGTGGACCTCGCATCGCATCGCTCTCGCGTATTCGCGACCGGTCTCCGCAATCCCAACGGGCTCGCGTGGCACGACGGCACGTTGTGGACCGTGGTCAACGAACGCGACGAACTCGGCAACGATCTGGTACCGGACTACCTCACCTCGGTTGCGGACGGCGGCTTCTATGGCTGGCCTTACAGCTATTACGGCGCGCACGTCGACGAACGCGCCCGTCCGCCGCGCCCCGACCTCGTCGCGACGGCGCGCGTGCCGGACTACGCACTCGGCGCGCACACCGCATCGCTCGGTCTTCTGTTCTCCCCGGGTGCATCGTTCGGTGCCGACTACGCATCGGGCGCGTTCGTATCGCAACACGGCTCGTGGAACCGCAATCCGCCGAGCGGCTATCGCGTCGTATTCGTTCCATTCGAACGCAACAGGCCGGTCGGCACACCCAAGGACGTGCTCGACGGCTTTCTGAACGCGCGGGGCGAGGCACGCGGACGACCGGTGGGACTTGCGCTCGATGCTTCCGACGCGTTGCTGATTGCCGACGACGTCGGCAACTGCATCTGGCGCGTCACGCCGGTGTCACGCAAGTAGGACGGCGCTTACAAACCTCTTCAGCGACTCCGACGACAACTTCGGTGAGCGCCGATGCCCGGTGGCCTTCGCGCTGGTCAAACATGCCATGACTACAAACGAAGGTTGGAGAAGAAGGATGAACAACAGTCAACGCATGAGCGCAGGCGCGATCGCCGCAGCAGTGTTGCTGCTCATCGCCGGCTGCGGAGAGCCCAAGTCGCCGCAACAGGTCGATCGCGACGTTGCCAACAAACAGAGCGAGGCGGCGAAAGACATGGCCCAAACCAAGCACGACGCCATCAACGACGTGACCGACGCGCGTAAAGACGCCGAATCGAAAATCCGCGATGCGAACGAACAGACGTCGAAAGCCCAGGCGGATCTGATGCTCGCCGCGGCCGATGCGAAATACAAAGTCGCGATGGAACAGGCGACGAGCGATCACGACATCGCGGTCAAGCAGTGTGAAGCGCTGGCCGGCGACCAGCAGAAAGCCTGCAAGGATCGCGCGAGCGCCGACCTGGCGGCGGCCCAGGCGCGTGCCGACGAAGCGCATTCGCAACACACGACTGCTCGGTACTAGCGCTCGATCACGGAGATCCTCGATGAATCAGGTGCGTCCCTTTCCCCGGTTGAGAGCGTTATCCGTCGCGGCACTGTTCGTGGCCGCCGGCTGTGCATCCACGCAGAACCAGCAGGCACCGGGAGAGTACGTCGACGACGCGACTCTCACCGGAAAGGTCAAAAGCGCACTCATCGCCGATCCGGTCGCGGAAGCGCATCAGATCGAAGTCGAAACGTACCGCGGCGTCGTGCAGCTGAGCGGCTTTGTTGATTCGCAGAACGAGCGCGCAGCGGCCGTGAGAGTCGCCGAAGGCGTGCAGGGCGTGAAGTCGGTGCACGACAATCTGAAGATCCGGACCGACGACGCAACCGTGGGCGAAGCCCTGGATGATTCGGTGGTCACCGCGCGCGTCAAGACAGCGTTGATCGCCAATCCGGTTACCAAGGCGCGGCAGATCAACGTCGCAACGGCGGACGGTGTCGTGCAGTTATCCGGGTTCGTCGATTCTCCGAACGAGAAAAGCACGGCAACCGAGGTCGCCCGCACCATTCCGGGCGTTCGACTCGTGCAGAACGAACTCGAGATGAAACCGGCTCCTGGACCTTAAATAGGCAACCGGCACAGCACTTGCACGTTTCTCGCTGGGCGAAGCCGGCTGCCGCCGCTTCGCTCTTACGCGCGATGTTGGACCAGTTAGTACGAGGCAAAACCATGGCGATACCACAACAGAACAGCAGTTTCGAACGACATCAGAATCGATTGCTCATTGGCCTGCCCGCCACCGATCAGGTTCGCTGGCTGCTGCATTTGGATTCGGTCGAATTGCACTGCGATCAATTGCTGTGCGAGTCGTCCACCGAGTATCTCTACTTTCCGACTTCAGCGATCGTGTCGTTGATGTATGTGACCGAAGGGGGCGAGTCGACCGAAATCGCCGTCATCGGAAATGACGGCGCGGTCGGTATGTCGATCTTCATGAACGGCAACACGCAACCGATTCAGGCCAAGGTTCAAAGCGCGGGACACGCGTATCGCGTTCGCGGCCTCTTCGTCCGCGAAGAAGCACGCCGTGGCGGGGCTATGCTCGACATCCTCAGCCGCCACGCTCAAGCGATGAATGCACAGGTTGCGCAGACCGCCGTCTGCAATCGGCACCATTCGATCGATCAGCAGTTGTGTCGTCGGCTGTTGATCGGGCTCGACCGGTCGCCATCCGACGAACTCGTCATGTCGCACCAGCTTGCGGCAAGCCTGCTCGGCGTGCGTCGCGAAAGCGTCACCGTCGCGGCACGACGGCTGCAGGACGCCGGCATCATTCGCTATAGCCGCGGTCATATCGCGGTGCTGGATCGGCACCAGCTGGAGAAACGGGCGTGCGAGTGCTACGCGGCACTGCAACGAGAATACGATCGACTGTTGCCACGGAGGCTTCCCCCGACGCTGACCGCGCAACCGTCGGCCCGGCCGCCCTCGTTCGTGGCGGAACCCCACGCGACCGTCACGCGACGGAGTGTGCGCGATCCGTCTTTGTTGTTCTGCCGGATTTGACTTGGCTTGTAGGGATCACCTGACAAAAACGTAGGACGCAGCCGATCCCAAGCAGCGATCCGCCGCGCCATTCTGGCGCCGTGAAATGAGGAACCGCTATTTCACATTTGCCGTCAAGGCCAGCGAGGCGTCTCTCGTGCCCACCCCCCTACTCGAGAGACGCCTCGCTTTTTTTGCGCGCTTCATTCGTCCTTTCGGAATTCTGCTGATGACGACGTCCATCGCGTGCGCGCCGCTCGATCGATCCACGCCGCAACACGCGGGTCCGGTCACCGTAGAGGGCGCGCAGGGGACATTGAGCGCCTCGCAGAGTGCCGCCGTCGTCGCAAAGGCGGTGGCCGACGCACCGGACCCCACGGCAACGAACGCTCTGGTGGCCTTGATGGAGAATCTCAGCGACGAGCCGCTGTACAAAGACAACTCCGTCGGACTGCTCGTCGACGGTCCGGCCACCTACGATGCCATGCTTGCCGCGGTCCGCGCCGCGCGTCGCTACATCCACGTCGAGATGTACATCATCGGCGACGACGAAGTCGGCAGGACGTTCTCGAAAGTGCTGATCGAGAAAGCACGAAACGGCGTGGCAGTGCGCCTGCTCTACGACAGCATCGGCAGTTGGGAAGCCTCCGAAGGGTTCTTCGATCAGATGCGCGAGGCCGGCGTCGAAGTGATCGCGTTCGGTTCGGCCAATCCGCTCAACGGCGGCAACCCGCTGAAGGTGAACAACCGCGACCATCGCAAGATCCTGATCGTAGACGGCGAAGCCGCGTTCACGGGCGGGCTGAACATCGACAAGAATTATTCCAACAGCTCGGGCGGATCCGGCAGGCCCGGCAGCTCCAGTACCTCGGGCGGCGGTTCGCACTCGAAGAAGCCGGAACGCGGATGGCGCGACACCGACGTGGTCATACAAGGCCCGGCGGTTACCGCCTTCGTGCAGCTCTTTCGCGAAAACTGGCAGCGCTCCGGCGGCGTCATTCCCGAGTCGTTCGACGACGGCACGCCTCGCGCCCACGGCCACGAACTCGTACGCGTGCTTGCTGCAGTAGGCGGCGACGGCGAAGTGTCGCCGATTCGCACCGCCTACGAGCTCGCGATCGAGAAAGCCGCGCAGCGGGTGTGGATCACGCAACCGTACTTCACACCGGACAGTGCATTTCTGACGTCGCTGAAGAACGCCGCTCAGCGCGGCGTCGACGTGCGCATCATCGTGCCGGCCACCTCGGATTCCACGGTCGTTCTTCACAGCTCGCGCTATCACTATGGGCCGCTGCTGGAATCCGGCGTGCGCATCTTCGAACACCACGATGCGATGCTGCATGCGAAAACGGCAGTGGTCGACGGCATCTGGTCTACCGTCGGCTCGAGCAACCTCGACTATCGCAGCTTCCTGCACAACGACGAGGTCAACGCGGTGATCGTCGGCGAGGATTTCGGCAAACAGCTCGAAACGCGCTTCGAGGTGGATCAGGCGGCGAGCGGCGAGATCACGCTGGCGCAGTGGCGCAAACGCGGGCTGATCAGCCGCATCAAAGAGTTCTGCGCCAACGCGATCGCGTACTGGCTATAGACATTGCCGGCGCTACTCCGCTTTCGAACCTTCCACCTGGATGTGCATCACCAGGCGTCCGGCCTCGCCTTCGCCGAACTTGCTCCACTTCATACCGAACTGCGACCAGTTCACCTCGCCCTGCGCATCGGCGCCGCACAACTCCTTGCCCGTCATCGGGTGCGGAATGCACTTCGTGCTGTTGATGGTGAGGGTCAACGGCTTCGTGACGCCGAGCAGCGTGATCTCACCGACGATCGACTTCGGCACGTCGCCTTCGAACTTCAACGTGCCTTTGTAGGTGGCCGTCGGATACTTCGCGACGTTGAAGAAATCTTCCGAACGCGCCTTGTCGTCCATGTCGGCGAGACCGAAGTTGATGCTCGCCGGATCGACGTGGATGTCGACGCTGCCGGTCTTCGCGGCGCGGTCGATCACGATCGTTCCGGTGGTCTTGTCGAACTTGCCGCGCCACACCGAAATGCCCATGTGCGAGAACTCGATGCTCGGGTAGGTGTGCGCCGGATCGATCACATAGGTTTCGCTCGCGGCAAACGAAGAACACGCGCCGGTCGCGATGAGAACAGCCACGATGAATCGCGTCGTCATTCGAGAACTCCTGACTGATGCTGGACGCAGGAGCGGCGATTCTAGAGGCGTTTCCGTCGCGCGAGGTAGAGCGGCGACGTCATGTTGCGTTCGACGCGCCCGCCGAACTGCGTTCGCGCCACGTCCATCAGCTGCTGCAACAGCGATTCGCGATCCGCTTGCGGCATCCGCTGCACGTGTGAGAAGCCTTCGTACAGGCGCCCCACGCGCTCGGTATCGAGCACGAACGTCCAGCGCGATTCCGCATACGCAACAGGTTCGAATTCTCCGCTGCGTTCGAACTCCGCTTCGCGCGCAACGCGATCGAGCGCAAACGGGATCGCGTCGGGGGCGCCCGATGGGCTGATCGCCTGATCGGTGAACAGCGGCAGCGTCGCGTCGTGAAACGGATCCGGCAGGTCGAGATCGGCGAACACGTTCCACCACAGCGCTGCGTAGCCGCCCGGCTTCAACGCATCGGCGATCTTTGCGAGCGCAATCTGCGGATCGAGCCAGTGATACGAAGTGGCGGCGACGACGAGGTCGAAGCTCGCCGACGCCAGCGATGTGTCCTCGAACGCGCACGACAGCAACCGAAGATCTGCGTGCGTCGTGTCCCGCAACCTGGTCAACAGCGGCGCGAACCGCTCGTCGGGCTCGATCACGGTGATCGGACTCGCGCCGAATTCGATGAGCCGGCGTGTGGCGAGGCCGTTGCCCGCCCCGATCTCGAGCGTTGCCGTGTCGCGCGTCAGCGCGCCCTGCTCGATCAGGAACCGATAGATCGCTTCCGGATACGGCGGCCGCGCGTCTTCGTACCCTTCGGGATTCAAACCGAAGAGCCGACGGCCCTCGCTGCGATCCATGACGTCCGGCATTGCGCCATTGTGCCGGCGGCAGACGCTCAGAGAAACGGCGAACCGTGCAGCGCCTGCACGAAGGTGTACACGCACCCGACCGTATACAGACATGCGGCCGCGATTACGGCACCGAGCGCAATGCGGTGCGGCGTGCGCGCCGGCAGAAACGCCGCCACCACCGGCAACATCTGCATGGCGTGCATTCCGAAGAAGTGCGCCACGCGCAAGTCACCGCCGTTGCGTGACCAGTGCATCAGCCAGCTGCCGCTCGCGTCTGTCTGCGAACCGCCCACCCAATGGCTCGTCTGGCCGCCGAGGTAAGCGCCGAACCCGCCCCCCAGCGCGAATGTCAGCACTAGGCCTACGCCGACGGCGAACGCATACGGAGTCGCGGTGCCGCGGCTTTGCAGTATCGCGACTCCCATCCACAGGCAGATCGTGACCAGCGCGACGGCGCCGATGCCCATGAAGGCGTACATCACCGCATAGAAGGGACTGGTGTCGTTGAAGTGTGACGCCTGACCGCGGCTCGCCTGAAACACGATGTACGCGATCTCGAACACCGCACACGCAACCGGAACCAGCGTCAACCATCGCCCCTTGCGCGACTCGATGTAACCGTTGGGAAGCAGCGGCACGAACCAGGCCAGCGTCGCAAAATAGACGGCGATCGACAGCGAGAACTTGAACGGCTTGGCCCACACCGATACGCCGTTCAGCGTGCGATCGTCGAGCAGCGCGAACGCGCCGCAGAGGAGCATCAGCAGCGCGAACGAGAATGCGGTCCGCATCCACAATGGATGCCGCCGCATCGCCTCGGCAAAAAATGCAGTTCCCTGCGGCAACTGCTTCGACATTGCCCATTCCGCGTTCATGCGACCTGCTCCTTCGCGCCGCTGCGCAGCGCCCGGTGCGCGTACTTGACCGCAAAGTACAACCCGAGACCGATCGGCCCGAACATGAAGGTCGCCAGCAGACAGGGCACCACCAGCAGGTGGTGGATGCCGTTCGCGCGCGCGTCGCTCACCTCCCAGCTGCCGACGAACAGATCGAACGCGAGATAATGGATCCAGCCCGCCAGCAGCAGCCCGCGAACGGTGAACAGCGCCGCGACCGCGTCCAGCGTGCCGTACCCCGCGCCGGCCGGCGCCGCCGTATAGTTGGACGCCATGAGAAACAGGTAGATCGCTGCAATCACCAGCGGAATTGCGACGCGCGCGAGAACCTCCACCACCAGCCGCCGGCCCGGCAACAGAATCAGTCCGGCCCAACCGAGCATCGCAAGCGAACTGCACGTAGAAAAGATCGTATCGAACACGTCGGTCTCCCAAACTTGACAACGACAAGATAGAATGTGCCGAACGATGTTTCCACTGTCAAGATAAATTCGCGTAGAATGCACACATGACAGCAAAGACCCAGTATCACCACGGCGACCTCAAGGAAGGCCTGCTGGCCGCCGCCGAAAGCGTTCTCCACGACAGCGGGCTGCACGGCTTCACGCTGCGCGAGTGCGCGCGCCGCGCGGGGGTGTCGCACGCAGCGCCGAAGCATCACTTCGGCGACGTGCGCGGCCTGCTCACCGAAGTGGCGGCGCGCGGATTTCAGCAATTGACGCGGCGGTTGAAGACGAAGCTGCGCGCGGCCGGCGACGATCTCGACGCGCAATTCGTCGCGACGGCGGAAGCCTACGTCGGTTTCGCAGAAGCGCATCCCGAACACTTCCGCATCATGTTCCGCAGCGACCTGGTCGACATGCAGTCGCCGGGCCTCATGGCGGCCGCGCTCGCGACGTTCACCGAACTGACCAACGTGATCCGCCGCCAGCGCGGCGAGCCGGACATCACGGTGGAATCACTCGACGCGTGTATGACGTCGGCGGAGCTGATCAACGACATCCTGATCGGCTGGAGCCACGTTCACGGCTACGCGCATCTGAGGCTCGAGGGTCAGCTGGCGATGATTCCGAAAACCGCGCAGAAAGACATGCTCGCCACCGCCGGGCGGCGACTCGCGCGCATGATCAGGTCGTAGCGAGCGGATCGGCAGTCGACGTGGCGATCAGCCACTGACCTTCGAGGCCGGCCGCACGGTGAACGGCAATCTCCTGCACGCGCGCATCGCCGACGATCTGCGCGAACGCCTGCCGCGACGGATATTCGATCAGCGCGATCATGTCGAACGCGACGTCGGATTCGCCAAGCACCATTCCGGTGACGCGGCCGGACCAGATCATGCGACCGCCGCCGCTCTCGACGATTGCGACCATCGCTTTCGCGTACCTCGCGTACGCCTCCATGCCGCTCATTCCGGTGTCCGGCGCATCGGCGCGTTCTTTGAACTTCAGCAGATTCACCATCACCACCGGTCCGGTCTCGGCGCTTCCGATCAACGCAGCGATCTGTTCGGGTTGCGGGTATTGGCTGATGTTCATGGCGTCTCGGCGTTTGCTGCGGCCACTCAATAGACCTGAGCGCAGCACGAATGAAAAGGCCCCGCTTTTGGATTGCGTCCGGAAATCGCCTCGCTGAGACTCAAATCGTCCGCGACGTATCGACCGACGCATGGCGATCGACGAACGAAGTAGAGGAGCCCATACGATGCCCGCCTGGCTGACTTCCGCGCTCGACTACCTGCCGCGCTGGCTCGAACTGCAGGTGACCGAAACGCAGCTTCCGGGATGTGCGTTCGCCGTTGCGCACCGCGGTCGGCTGGTTCTCGAGCGGGCCTTCGGCGTCGCCGATCTGGAGACCCGCGCGGCGCTCACCCCGAAACACCGTTTCCGCGTCGCGTCGCACTCGAAGTCGTTCACCGCGGCGGGAATCATGCGGCTGGTCGAAGCGCGCACCCTGCGCCTCGATGCGCCGGTTGGGAAATACGTGCCGGGGCTCCACGATCGCGTCGCGGCCGCGACGCTGCGACAGTTGCTGTCGCATGGCGCCGGCGTACATCGCGACGGGCGCGACAGCGGTCAGTGGGATCTGCGCCGACCGTTCCTCGACGCCGCGGAACTGCGCGCCGACCTGCAGACACCACCCACGCTCGCTGCGGACCAACGCTTCAAGTATTCCAACCACGCGTTCGGGCTGCTCGGCTTAGTCATCGAATCGGTCACCGGCACGGACTATTCCGGCTGGATTCGCCGCGAGGTGATCGAACCTGCCGGGCTGTCGCACACCCGACCCGACATGCCGGTGGGATCGCGCACGCCGATGAGCAACGGCTACACCGCGCGGATGCCGTTCGGTCGCCGCCCGGTCGGCCGGGATCTGACCACCGGCGCGCTCGCGCCCGCCACCGGCTTCGTCAGCACCGCCAGCGATCTTGCCCGCTTCTTCAGCCAACTGAATCCACGCTCCGATTCGAAACGGTTGAGCGCCGCGAGCCGTCGCGCGATGACCCGCGCGCATCGCGACATTCCGGGGTTGCCGTACGGCCGCCAGTACGGCCTCGGCATCATCCGCGGCACCACCGGATGCACCGCGTGGTTCGGCCACTCCGGCGCCTTTCCCGGTTACATCACGCGAACGTGCGTGCTGCCGTCGCTCGACGTTGCGTTCAGCGTGCTCACCAACGCCATCGACGGACCTGCCCAACAATGGGCCGATGGCGCGATCGACATCCTCGCGACGTTCTCCCGCCACGGCGCCCCGAAAGGATCTACGCGCCGGTGGATCGGCCGCTGGTGGAACACCTGGGGCGCGTGCGACCTGGTGCCGGTCGGTAACCGGGTGCTGGTCGCGCGGCCGAGTCTCACCACGCCGTTCTACGGCGCGACCGAGCTGACGGTGCGCGGCGACGTCGGTCGCATCTCGCAAGCCGACGGATTCGGAACGTTCGGCGAAACGGCGCGACTGGTGCGCGACAAACGCGGTCGAGCCGCTGCGTTGTGGCTGGGCGGCGGACAGTTCGATGCGGACGCCGGCGATCTCCCCAAAAGGCTCACGCGATCGAACTGGCCTGCTTGAACCGGACCGGCGGTCTGTCACACCATCGCGTCATGATGTATCGCACCTGCAAGCCACCCCCACCGCTCGATCGGTTCATCGACAACTTCTGGTATTGGGAAGGCATGCCGCTTCCGCATCAGAAGGAACTGATCATGGCCAGTCCACTGGTGGGCCTGCTGATCAAGCTCGACGAAGACGAGCTGCGGCACTACGACGGCAAATGCTTCGACGTGCTGCACCGTTCGCGCGGCATCGCGGTCAGCGGGCCGAGCACGTCGCACTTCGCGATCGATGCCGTGCAGACACAGATCATGGGCGTACAGTTCAAGCCCGGCGGCGCTTACCCCTTCTTCGGGCCGTCAGCGGCCGTGCTGTGCAACGAGCACGTCGCACTGGAAGACATCTGGGGCGCAGACGCCGGCCGCCTGCATCATCGTCTCGTCGACGCGCGTTCGGTCGACGCACGATTCAGCGTGTTGTTCGACGCGCTCGTGCGGCGGATGTGTCGGCCGCTGCAGCGCCATCCGGCGGTGGAACTCGCGCTCACCCGTTTCGATTGCGCATCTGACGCGACGCGCGTCGGCGCGGTAGCCGCCGAGTCCGGCCTGAGCCGACGGCGCTTCATCGAGGTGTTCGTCGAGGAAGTCGGCTTCACGCCGAAGCTGTATCTGCGCCTGCAGCGTTTCAAGCGCGTGCTGCACCACGTCTACGGCGCGTGCGCCGTTGACTGGTCCGAAGTGGCCTACCTGCACGGCTACGCTGACCAACCGCACTTCAACCGCGAGTTCCGGGAATTCTCGGGACTGACGCCCTCGCAATATCTCGCGCGTCCCGGACAGGGGCCCGGCCACGCGGTGCTCGCAGAAACGCACTGATTCGGGAACATTCGTTCAAGCGTTCGCCAATCTTCCGGTGCACTGTACGGGCACCCTTCAGAGGAGTAGCTCATGAACGCCTTCGATCCTCTCGAGACATTCGTCCAGCTCGCCGATGGGCCGGACGCGTTACCGCTGCCGGTGACGCCGGACTTCTGGCAGATGCTCGAAACACGCGACGATCTGCACGGCGGCCGGCTGGTCAGCGCCTATCGTTTCGACGAGGACTGGACCAACTGGGAGCGTCATCCGGCCGGCGACGAACTCGTCATTCAGATCAGCGGGGCGATCGACTTCGTACTGCAACATCCCGATGGCGAATGCGTCGTCGCACTGCGCGGTCGTGCCGCTGTGGTGGTGCCGCGCGGCATCTGGCATACCGCGCGCGTACTGGAACCGAGTGAAGCAATCTTCGTGACCCGCGGCGCCGGGACCGAGCACCGGCCGCTCTAACGCGCCTCATTCTGGTCATTGGTCCGAACGCAGATAGACGTCGCGGCGATCCTAGTCAAAGGCCGGTGCCAGGCACCAGCCTTTCCACCAACAAGTCAACGGCCGGTGCCAGGCACCAGCCGTGCACTTCGAATAAGTCACCGCTGGTGCCTGGCACCGGCAGTGACTTATTCAATCCGAACGAAGGCGCGGCGTTGGATGTGGAAAAGGGTGACGGGTGATCGGTGCGGAGGCGCATCACACGCCGGCCGAAGCACCGATCACCCGTCACCCCCCGCGATCGAAACCGCGACTAATTGATCGATCGCTCGAGCGGCCCCGGAACACCGATCACCCATTGGTCACGTGATCGCAACCAGCACTGTTCCCCAGCGATCGCCTCTTCACACCTGTCGCCCCTCACTCCGATCGTCAGTCGGCCCGCAGGTCGACGTCGCGGCGGTCTTTGATGAACAGGCCGCCGATCACCGCCGTCATCGCCGCCACGACGATCGGATACCACAGGCCGTAATAGATGTTCCCCGACTTGACGACCAGCGCCGCCGCGATGAACGGCAGGAAGCCGCCGAACCAGCCGTTGCCGATGTGATACGGCAGGCTCATCGACGAATAGCGGATCCGCGTGGGGAACAACTCCACCAGGAACGCCGCGATCGGCCCGTACACCATCGTCACGTAGATCATCAGCAGCGACAGCAGCAGTACCGTCATCGGAATGTCCACGCGTGCCGGATCGGCCGCTTTCGGATAACCGCTGCCGTCGAGCACCGCGCGATACGCGGCTTCGTCGAAACCGACTAGCCGAGCACCTGCGATCGTCGTGACGACGTCGTCGGTACCGTCGAACGGCGCCGACTCGTAGCTCAGCCCGGCCTTCGTCAGAAAGTCGCGCGCGCGGTCGCACGGCGTGGTCGGCTTCGCAAAGATGTTGAAGTGACAGTCGCGTGCTGCGACCACGATGGCGGCGCGCTGTTCGAACTCGGCGAGCGCGGGATTCGCATAGTGCGTGAGGCCGCGAAAGATCGGGAACAGCGTCAGCATCGCCAGCACACATCCCGCAACGATGATGCGCTTGCGCCCGATGCGATCGGACAAACGGCCGAACACGACGAAGAACGGCGTGCCGATCAGCAGTGCAATTCCGACCAGCACGTACGACAGGCCGAAGTCGACCTTCA
Organism: uncultured Gammaproteobacteria bacterium; assembly: GCA_963780795.1. GTDB lineage: Bacteria > Pseudomonadota > Gammaproteobacteria > Pseudomonadales > Azotimanducaceae > DATJGR01. The sequence continues at coordinate 238,363 of CAWADH010000005.1, forward strand.
GCGTGTTCTGCAGGAAGAACAGCGCATAGAACTGACCCGTGTACCACACGACGCCTTGGCCGCACGCAGCGCCGAACAACGCGAGCAGCACGAACTTCAGATTGCGCCATTGGCCGAAGCTCTCGGTGAGCGGCGCGCGCGAGTGCGTGCCGTTCGCTTTCATTTCCACGAACAGCGGCGACTCGGCGAGCTTCAGCCGGATGTAGACCGAGATCGCAAGCAGAATCACGGACACCAGGAACGGCACGCGCCAGCCCCATGCACGAAACGCTTCTTCGCCGAATCCGACGCGGCAGCCGAGAATGACCGCCAACGACAGGAAAAAGCCGAGCGTTGCGGTCGTCTGGATCCAGCTCGTGTAGTAACCGCGTTTGTGCGGCGGCGCATGCTCGGCCACATATGTCGCGGCGCCGCCGTACTCACCGCCGAGCGCCAGTCCTTGCGCGAGGCGTAACGCAACGAGCAGTACCGGTGCCCAGATGCCAACCTGCGCGTACGTCGGCAGCACGCCGACCAGCGCGGTGGCCAAGCCCATCACGATGATCGTGACGAGGAACGTGTACTTGCGTCCGATCAGATCGCCCAGGCGCCCGAACACGAGCGCGCCGAGCGGCCGCACCGCGAACCCGGCGCCGAACGTCGCGAGGCTGGCGAGGAATGCAGCGGTGTCGTTGCCGGGCGGAAAGAACAGCGAACCGAAGAACACGGCGAGCGTGCCGTAGAGATAGAAGTCGAACCACTCGAACACCGTGCCGAGCGACGACGCGAAGATCACGCGCCTGTGCGCACGGTCGATGCCGGTCGTCGTCGCAGTTGCGATTGCTGACGACACTATCGCGTCGCACCGGCAACGAACGACGCGAACCCCTGCAGATACTCGGTCAGCTGTTTGCGCAGCGTGCCATCGGTCAGTTCACCGGCCGCATCGAACAGCGTATGCGCACGCGACGCCATCAGCCGTCCGCCGAACCACGGCCGCGTACCCAGCGTGCGCAGCACCGCCAGCCATGCTTCCTGCGCCAGAATCGTTCCGAAGCCACCCGGCGACGCACCGATCAGCGCGACGGGCCGTTCGCCGAACACCTTCCTGATGTCGGCCGGCGGCCGCGACAGCCAGTCGATCGCGTTCTTGAACACACCCGGAATGCCGTTGTTGTACTCGGGCGTTACCAGCAGCAGCGCATCGGCCGCCATGATGCGCGTTTTGAGATCGACGACCGGCTGCGGAATTCCGTCGGAGGTCTCGACGTCGCCGTCGTACAACGGAATTCCGCGGATCGAGGCGATGTCGATCGTCATGCCGCTCGGCGCCGCCTGCACCGCGGCGCGCAGCAACGCGGAGTTCAGCGAGCCGGCGCGCAGGCTGCCCGAGATTCCAACGATCCTCGTCATGTCGAACCTCGTCCCCGTTCGAATCGCCTGCTTTCAATGCGCAGGCATGCCCCCCAGTATACCCGTCAGTACCTCCAGCGGCGGGCCGGCCTGTTTCGGATCGTTGTACAGGCCGCCGGTCGACGCGATGACGAGCCGGCGGGACGGCACCACCCAGATGCGCTGGCCGCCGTTGCCGATTGCTGCGAACCACGGCGTGGGCGGCGTTTGCGCACAGCCCGCGCCGATCCACCACAGATAACCGTATTTCGTACCGCACTTCGCATCGCCTTCTACGTCGATGTGCGGCGTAGTCGCCTCCTTCACCCAACTCGCCGGCACGATCTGCTTACTGCCCCATCGTCCGCCGTTCAGCATCAGCGTTCCGATCTTCGCCATGTCGTTCGTGGTGAGCCGCAGCCCGGACGCGGCGCGGGGAATGCCGCTGCCGCTCTTCGACCACTCGAAGCGCGCGATGCCGAGCGGCGTGAACAGCTTCTGCCGGGCGTACGTTTCGATCGGCGTTTTCGTCGCGCGGGCAACGATCGCAGCCACGACCGCAACGTCGCCACCGGAATAGTTGAAGCGCGTACCGGGCGGCGCATCGATCGCCAGCGACAAAACGTAACGATATGGATCGTCGGTGATGTCCATCGCGATTTCGGAGTTGCGGACATCCGAATACGGATAGGTCCGCTCGTCCCAGTGCAGACCCGACGTCATCGACAGCACGTCGCGGATGCGGATCTTCATCCGCTCCGGCGTGTGCAGATCGGTGAACTCGGGAAAGTAGTCGAGCACCGGCGTGTCGAGACTCTTGATCGCGCCTTCTGCAAGGGCGATGCCGAACAGAATCGAGACGACGCTCTTCGTCGCCGAGCGGATGTCGTGCAGCGTTTCCGGAGTGAATGCGACGCGGCCGAGCTGGATCGGACCCATCGGTCCGACCGTTTCGTCGGCACCGGCGAAATACCATTCCGCCGACGTCTTGCCGTCTGCGATGACGAGCACGCTGTGGATAGCCGGGATCTCGCCCGATTCGATCCGCGCCTTCAGTTGCGATAGAGCCGACGTGTTCGGATCGGCGCCCAACGCGGCCGCTGCGAACACGATCCATCCGGCGAACGCCGCGACCATGCGACTCATGGCTCTGCTACCAGCCCGCCCCTTCGTTCATTCGGTTGTCGGTGGTTCCACCTTGGTCCAGGAAGAATCGGGATTGAACGCTTTGATCGCCCGCGCCAGCTCTCCGGTTTTCTGCCCGAGGTCTTTCTGATACAGCACACCGTCCTGATTGATCATGAACGTCTCGACGCCGCTCTGCTCGTACTCCACGGGATACGCAACCACCGCGAAACCGCCGCTCAGCTGACCGTCCTTCAGGTAACTGCGGGCACCGCCCGGGGCCGCTGCACCTTGTGCGGTCAACAGACGATAGACATAACCGTGATAGGGCTGTGGCCCTTCCTTCGCATCCTTCCGGTAGCCTTCCGCCGACGCGGTGGCAATGAACGGTCCGACCGGGCTCGCGCGCTCGTCCGGCCGCGACGGCCAGTACAGTCCGTTGTGCTTGCCTTCGTCGCTCATCAGTTTCTGTGCGTAGATGCCCGCCGGCAGCCCGTCGTGACCTTCGGATGCGTAGTCTTTCTGTGCCTCGACGATGCCGCGGCACGCTTCGATCGCACCGAGTTCGTTGTGGCCGATGCGGCGGTACACCACTTCGTCGATGCCCGCGTCGACGTCGAACGCCCATTGATCGCCCACCTTCACGATCGGAAACGGGAACGGCCAGCCGTCGTCGCCGAGTTCGAGCGTGAACTTGTCGGCGCCGTCGGCAACCAGTTCGTGCGCTTCGTCGTACTGGCTCACGAACCGCGTCCGCGCGTTCGCATCGGCGACGTCGTCGCCGGACGAGACGAGCGGTTCGGCGCTTTCGCCCAGTACCGTGATCAACGCGGCGACGTCGTCGCTGCGCGCCGCAGCGATGAGTGCATCCACGACGGCATCTGCAGTGGGATACGTCTTGGGCGCTGCCGGCTGATCTTCCGCAGCCGACAAAGACGCCGCGAAGAAGACACTCAGCAGGATCGCAACATTCGCGATGCGGGCGCGGACGGCAAAACGATTATTCGAGTTCATGACTGTCTCGCCTCCCAGTTTGATCACGAGCGGCCGCCGGCGCGTCCGCCACCGGATGAGCGTCCGCCACCGGATGCGCCTCCGCCACCGGATGAGCGTCCGCCGCCGCCGGATGCGCGTGCGCCGCCCGACGAGCGTCCAGCGCCCTGCGCGGTGCTCGACGGCCGCGGCGCGGATTTCATGCTGCTGCGGCCGCGTTCGCTCGCGGCCCTGTCGGCTGCACCCTCGTTCCGTCCCGCACCGCTCATTGATCCACCGCGGTTCTGCGTCGCCGCCGAAACGTCCGGCCGGCTGCCGGTCGTCTTCGGATAGCCTCGGTCCGCCCCTGCGCCGGGTCGTTGGGCGGAGCCCGCCGCCTCCCGCTGCGCGTTCTGCCGCTGCGTCGCGCTGCCCTGGCCGGTTCGAGCGCCCTGATAAGTGCCGGTCGTCGCGTTCTGACCGGTGTGACCAGACGCCGGCCGTTGCGATGCATTGGCGGGTCGCTGTGACGCAGTGCCCGGTCGCTGCGACGCATTGGCGGGAAGTTGCGAGCTCGCAGCACCCGTACGTGATCTGTCCGCACCTTTGTACGTCGACTGGCCGCGATAGTCGTTGCGTGCGTTTGACCCTGCGACGGGCGATCGCGGGTTGTATGACGACAGACGGTTCTGGTTCTTGTCGAAGCGGTTCATGTAATTGTTGTTGTTGTTGTTCACGTTGATGTTGGTGTTGCGGTTGTAGTTGTTGTTGCTGTTGTAGCGGTTCTGGTAGTTCGCCGGCGGCCGGTAGTACGGCGTCGGGCGGTATCCGGCGCGGCCCGGCGCATACACGAACGTGTTGTGCGGGTAATACGGACGCCCACCGTAGTAGACGCCACCGTGGCCCCAGTTCGGATAGCAGTAGTCATTGTTGTGATTGTCGTTGTCGAACATGCTTCCGACCGCCATGCCCGCGCCGAACAAGAGCAATCCGCCGAGAACCGCATCGGAAGTGCTGATGCCGGAGTCGGTCGTCGTGGTGGTAGTCGTGGTGGTTGCCGGCGGCGCGGTGTAGACCGTCGTCGGGTTGTATTGCGGCACATAGACCACTTGCGGGTTGGGGTTGTTGATGACGATTACGTCTTTGTCGTTCTGCTTCGTCTGCTCGACCGTCATTTCCGGTGACGATTTCAGATTGCCCGCGGCAGCCGCCTGCGCACGCAACCGCTGCACCGACGCGAGCACCGCGCCCTGGTCGGCGGTGAACGCAGCGCCCACCTGTTTGGTCCAGTCGAGCTCGCGACACATCATGTCGACGACGGTCGGAAAATGGACGAGCGCCTGTACGTTCGGCGAGAAATCGGCGTCGGCGGCCGCTTTGGTCAGCGCGTCGCCTTGCAGCGACTGGTTGTCGAGCAACCAGTTGCCGGCATCGAGCACTTCCTGCGCATTCGTAGACGCCGACAGCACTTGTGCGAGGACAGCGTCCGGATATAGCGCAATCGGTGCGAGCAGTTCGTCGAGCGCGGCCGGTGTCCAGGAGGCCGCGTCTTCGGTGGGCGGTGGCGGCGGTGCTTCCGGCGTTGCGGCGTCGGCGGGAGCTGCGGCGGCGGGAGTTGCGGCGGCGGTCGCCGCCTTCGTCGTATCGTCAGCTTTCGAACATCCCGCCAGACTCATCACGATCAGAGCGAACACGAAAGTGAACGCCGAACGAGGCATCGAAGTGTGTACGCGCACGATCGAATCCATTGCAGGGTCGGGTCGTGGATGGTTCCACGATGTCGCATGCGTGGCAATCGCGAGACGCACGTAGACGCGAGAATGTGCAAGATGCGCCGCGGCTGGACAAACGGAGGATGGTGATGGCTGAGACAACCGCGGATGCCGCTTCGACGAGGATGCATCGCTTCTCCTGACCACCGACGAGTGGCCGTTGAAGTGGCAATCGGCTCCCTCTCGCACCGCGCGAGGGATGGGTCTCGCCGCCGTGCCGTGCTCTACGCACTGATCGCGTGGTTGCGCTCGCGCTATGGACCCACCTGCGCGGGCGCGCGTTTCCGAGCGGCGAACCCGATCAAGACGCTGCTCTCGCAACTGCTGAAGGTACTCGTGTGACGATCACTTCACCGGAATCGGCGTGGCATGGTCCACCGCCACCGCGGTGACACTGTTCTCGGGCGAACCTTCGACGACTCGATCCGAGTATGTGAGATAGACCAGCGTGTTGCGTTTCGCATCGACCATCCGGACGACGCGCAGTTTTTTGAACACCAGCGATATGCGCTCGCTGAACATCTCTTCCTGAATCGGCAGCTTCTTCGTAAACGCGATCGGTCCGACCTGACGGCACGCGATGGACGCCTCCGCGAGATCTTCGGCAACGCCCACCGCGCCTTTCACGCCGCCCGTCTTCGCGCGCGAGACGTAGCACGCGACCCCGGTCACCTTCGGGTCGTCGTACACGTCGACCACGATCTTGTGATCGGGACCGACCAGTTTGAACACGGTATCCACTTCGCCGATCTGTTCGGCGCGCACCGCTGCGCCGAACAACGCGCACGCGATCACGAGCGATTTCTTCATCACACTTTTCCTTCTGCGGGTTGCAACCAGAGTTTGCGCCAACCTTCGGGTCCGAGTGCGCGCAACGTCGCGATGTTCGATTCGTAGATCGTCGACGTGTCCGGAAACGCTGCCACCACGCGGTCGACGCTCGCCTGCCGCAGTAGATGCAGCATCGGATACGGCGAACGGTTGGTGCAGTTCTCGACGTCGTCGGGCGACGTGCCGGCGAACTGATAGTCCGGATGGAAGCTCGCGATCTGAATGTCGTCGACGAGATCGAGCGCTTCGAGCGTTGCGTCGGCCACATCGAGAAAATCGTTGTAGTCGGGAAAGTTGCGCAGCGCGCGCGGATGGATCAACAACGCCGTTTCGCACTCGGCGGGATCGGCGGCATGCAGGCGCCACAGTTCCACGTCGAGGTCGGCCACCAGCGCGTCGGCATCGCGCGCCGAACTGACGACGTAACGTATGCCGCCGCTTTCGAACGCGGTGCGCGCGAACGGACAGAGATTCAGGCCGATCACGGCCCGCTCGATCCAGCGCTGCGTCGTCGCAACGATGGTTGCTTCGTCTTCGGCCGCCATGCTCCGCCCGATCGCTTCGTTTGCGAAGTGCGCAGATTACGCCGCGCTTCGCGCGGCTTCGACAGGTGTATCGCGTCTGCAAGTTCAGTACAGTCGCACTCGCCACTGCCGGAGGTCACCATGCGCCGAACCACGCTCACGCTCATCGCTGCGGCGATCTTCGTGTCGGCGCTCGCGCCGGCCGCCGCCAGCGACGCGCCGACACCGGGCCAGATCGCACGCAAGCAGATCGAAGCGGGTGCAGCGCGCGACTGGCAGACGGTGCGCACGCTCTATGCCGCCGACGTCCGCTATGTGGATCCGAACGGCGAATCGCGCGGCGTGGACGCCGCGATCAACGCCATCGAACGCACGTTGAAACCGTTCGGCGAAATCAAAGTGGCGATCGCAAAAATCTACGAAGGCAAAGACTTCGCGGTGGCTGAATGGTCCACGACGGCGATCAACAGCGCCGAGATCACGCTCGCCGACGGCAGCCAGGCGGGCCCGACCGGCAACGAAGTGAAACTCGACATCGTGACGATCTACGACATCAAGGACGGCAAGATCACTTCGGAACGCAACTATTACGACGCGTTGAATCTGTATGGGTCGTTGGGGTTGCTGGGCGATTAGATCCGGCAGTTGCGAGCGGGTGAGTGATGCTCCGGTGCGTGTGTGTTGCGGACGGCCATCCGCGGCCAGAAGTCACTGCCGGTGCCTGGCACCGGCGGTGACTTATTCGATGTGCAAAAGCCGGTGCCTGGCACCGTCCGTTGACTTGTTGGTGAGATGAACGCGCGCTTTGCGCGCGTTCACTCCTCCGACCACGGTCGATGGAGACATGCCCCGCCGCGCTCGAAGCTCCGTTCCACCCCACCCGAAATCCACCGTCACCGACACCAACACCAACCTCCCGTTGAAACGCCTTCTACGTTCCCCTAGTGTCGTGACTCAACGCGGGGGACGAGACGATGCAATTCAAAGAGCTGAGTTACGAAATGGATGGCGCCGTGGGTGTGATCACGCTGCGGCGGCCGGAAGCGATGAATTCGCTGACGTATACCTTATATATGGAGCTGGAGGACGCGGTGCGGTCGTCCAGCGCGGCGGCGCTGATCATCACCGGCGAGGGACGCGCGTTCTGTGCCGGTGACGACGTCAAACAGATTCTCGGCGGTACCGCCGGGCCGCCGGCGGAGGCGATCGAACGCGGCAAGAAAACCGGCGGGCTCACGCCGGCGGCGGACGCGCTGCTGCACACCGACATTCCGGTGATCGCGGCGATCAACGGTCCCGCCGTGGGCTGGGGCATGGAGCTCGCGTTGATGGCCGACATCCGCGTCGCGTCGGAGCGCGCGAAGTTCGCCGAACTGTTCGTGGTGCGTGGACTCTGTTGCGACGCCGCCGGGCTGGGTCGTCTGGCCCAGATCGTCGGCCGCGAGTGGGCGGCCGAGCTGCTGTTCACCGGCGAAGTGATCGATGCCGAAAAGGCGAAGGAAATCCGCCTGGTGTCGCGGGTCGTTCCGCACGACCAACTGTTGCCGGCCGCGATGGAAATTGCGCAGAAGATCGCTGCCAATCCGCCGCTTGCAGTGAAGGCGCTGAAAGCCGGGCTGCGGCGTACGCTCGATCCCGACTGGCGCGACACCGGCGCCTGGGCCATCGCCCGCATCTCCGAGTTGCGCAAAACCGAGGATTCGAAAGAGAGCGTGCGCTCGTTCCTCGAGAAGCGTCAGCCGAAGTTCGTCGGGCGCTGAAGCTCGCGCCTCGGCACACTCGTTAGGAATCTCCACCATGAGCTGGTTGCAACCGGTTACGTTGCAGAGCGCGCGTGTGACGCTGGCGCCGCTCGACCGCAGCCATCACGACGCCCTGCGCGAGTCGGTTACCGACGGCGAATTGTGGAAGCTGTGGTACACGAACGTAGCGGCGCCGGAAAAGATGGCTGAAGAGATCGAGCGCCGCCTCAAGCTGCAGAGCGACGGCGCGATGCTGCCGTTCGCGGTGATCGACAACGCGTCCGGCAAACCTGTCGGCATGACGACGTTCATGAACGTCGACGCGCACAACCGTCGCGTCGAAATTGGATCGACCTGGTACCGCAAGAGCGTGCAGCGCAGCGACGTGAACACGCAGAGCAAGTTGCTGCTGCTGGGGCACGCGTTCGACACGCTCGGCTGCATCGCGGTCGAGTTCCGCACCCACTTCTTCAATCATCAGAGCCGTCGCGCCATCGAACGCCTCGGTGCCAAGCTCGACGGTATCCTGCGCAGCCACCAGCGGGCGACCAACGGCACGCTGCGCGATACCTGCGTCTACAGCATCGTCGCCGCGGAGTGGCCGACGGTAAAATCGCATCTAACGTTTCAACTGAGCCGCCCGCGCGAGCGATGATCCGGCGGGATCACTGCCTCAGTATCGTCTCCACCTCGTCCAGCAGTTGTTGCTGCGCGATCCACTCTCCGGGGCGCCCGGTGAACGGTTCGGCCACCATGAACGGTTGCCGCAGATAGCCCAGCAACCGATGCGCCCGATCCACGTCCGGGTCGCTCGTCTTGCCATCGGTTGTCCCGAAGAGCTCGAACTGCGGATCGATCGCCACGTATCGAGACATGAGCAGCCTGGCACGCGCTGCGACATCGACGTGCCTGGCGCCCAGCTCTTCGTCGACCAGCAGATCCGACAGCGATGCCAACGGATCGATTGAGGGGAAGAGCGCCTTCTTCGCGCGTCGCCGGTCCAGAACGATCTGTGCCTTGTACGGCGGCGACAGTTCGGTCCACACCGCCTCACGGTTCTCGGGGAACGGCGTAACGACGATGGTCGTGATCGAACCGCGGCCCCGATTTGCCGACAAGCGCAGCAGGCTCGCATCCACGTCGCTCTCGAAACCCGGCTCGCACAACAGCACGACGAGCACGTTGCAGCCCTCGTCGCGCAACGTCTCCGCGCGGTCGATCCCGCAGGAGAACGCGTCGCGCCGCCGCTGCGGCGACGCGTCGAAGTCGACCAGGCTGCACTCGACGCGCGCGGCGAGACCCAGCTCCGCCATCTCCGCTTCCCAGTCGCGCACGTCGAATGGCCGTTGCGCGAAGCCGGTCCATAGCGCCCGACCGTCGGCGCGCATCGTCGTTCTCCTGCATAGCTCTCCCAACAGCACGACCATGCCGACCCCGGCCATGAACGGCACCCGCACCAAGCCGCCGCGCGCAATCGGCGCGAACAGGTCCAGCGCCTTGATGCCGCTGAACAGCACCCGCGTATCCGACGCTTCGACGCGCTCCACGCTCTCGAGCGCGTTACCTGGCATCGCCCGCGATTCGATCGACGAAGCCAGTTCGCCGTGCCCGTTCGCCTTCGCCCAGTCGGCGGGCGTATGTCCGCGCGCATCGACTGCGTCCGCGCGCGCGCCATGCGCCATCAGTTCCATCGCCACGTCGCGGTAACCGCGCATCGCCGCAACGTGCAACGGCGCGTTGCCGGATGCGGCGACGACGTTCGGATTCGCACCGCGCCGAAGCAGCTCGCGCAGGTGTTCGATCCGGTTCAGCAATGCGGCTGCCCACACCGGCGATTCCGCGGTCACGCAGCCGCACACGCCGTCCACGTCGGCGCCGGCATCGAGCAGCAGCGTCTGCATTGCAAGGTCGTCGCGTTCGATCGCCGTGAGCAGCGCGGTAGCGCGCGACGCGAACGGCAACACGCCGTCGTACACGAGGCTGGGTTCCCATTGTTGTTGCGCGTGGGCCAGTTCTGGCGTGCGCTTCAACATCTGCCCGACGCGGGCTTTGTCACCAGCGCGCAGCGCGATGAAGAATGTCACCTCGTCGGCGAACTCGCCGGTGCGCGACGGCCGCAGCGTGTCGATGGTGTTCTGCATGAGTCGGTCTCCTTCTTCTCGCAGCCGCGAGCGGGCGCGACGCAATCGTTTCTTGACGGTGGAGAGCGGAAGTTCGAGGAAATCCGCGAGCGCGGGTCCCGACACCTCCGCGAAATAGTGCAGCGCCACGACGAGCCGCTCCTTCGCCGGCAGACCTTCCACGGCGAGGCGCAGCCACTCGACCCGCTCGGCCGCGGCGACCTCCGCGTCGGGTTCGCTGATTGCGGCCGGCACATCGAGCGCGAACTCGAGCGGCGCGAGTCTCCCGCGCGGTCGCCGCGTCACCCGGTCACAGTGCTTGACGACCAGCGTGCGCAGCCACGCCGGAAAGGCCGCGGGTTCGCGCAATTCCTTCAGATGCAGATGCGCATCCAGAAACGCTTCCTGGGTGGCGTCGCGAGCCAATTCGATTTCAGTAAGCCAGCCGAAGGCGGTGCCCACCGCCAGATCCTGGAATTCGACGACGAGTTCGGCGAAAGCGGCCAGGTCGCCGCGTTGCGCGCGTTCGACGACGGCAATGTAGGGCCGGTTGGTCACGGCAATCCGATCGCTGACTGTGTAGCGAATAAGACCCCAATGGAGCGGGTCAGGATACCGCCGGACGGGGAAAAATCAGCGAATGGGGCCGAACGAGATCAGACCGAGCAGCCAGCACCGAACGTGGCGGCGGACAGTCGGATTCTTCTGCAGACGACGCAGCGATTGGCGCCAGCTGCTGGCGTGTTCCGCTGCCACGCTGGGTACGCCGCCGTTACGCGTTTCGTCGTTGTGCTGATGCAGATCCATGCTGCATTCATACCGTGCGCACTGTCGCCGTTCGAAGCGGCCGCCACCGACATTCGTGTCAGTCGACGCCGCACGGATCTGTAGGCACGCTTCCCCGACGGCCGGATTGCTTTGATCGCGTCGCCGCTTCATCGTGCGTGTAACCGTTCATCACCGCAGGGAAAAACCCATGTCGAATCCCAGGCTCGAAGGCCGCGTCGCGATCATCACCGGCGGCGCCAGCGGCCTCGGCCGCGCGAGCGCGCGCCGTTTCGCGGAAGAAGGCGCCGATCTGGTGCTGGCCGATCTGAATCCGGAGCGCGGCGCCGAAGCAAAACGGGAGATCGAAGCGAGCTTCAATCGGCGCGCCGTGTTCGTGACCGCCGATGTCGGGCGCGAAGAAGACATCGACACGCTGGTGCGTCGCGCCGTGGAAGAATTCGGCCGCATCGACTGCGTGCTGGCGGCCGCCGGCGTATCGAACGCGCATTACGTGAGCGGCGAAGTGCGTGTGCGTTCCGAAGATCCCACCGCGAACTACCTGATCAACAAACCGGTCGCCGATTGGGAACGCGTGCTGAAGATCAACCTGACCGGCGTGATGCTCACCGACCGGGCCGTGGCGCGGCACATGATCGAAGCCGGCATCAAAGGCAGCATCATCAACATCGCGTCGGTGGCGGCGCGCGTGCCGTTGCCGGGCGGTGCCGACTACAACGTGTCGAAAGCCGGCGTCGAGATGCTGACGAAGGTGCTCGCGATGGAGCTGGTCGGGCACGGCATCCGCGTCAACGCCATCGGCCCGGGATTCATCGAAACGCCGATGACGCAAGGCATGCGCGACGATCCCGAGGGACGTCAGATGATGATGGCCATGACGCCAATGGGTCGCCTGGGCAAGCCGCTCGAAATCGCCAACACCGCGGTGTTTCTCGCGAGCGACGAATCCTCGTACTTCACCGGACAGACGCTGTTCCCGAGCGGCGGCATGATGGTGTGAACCGCAAACGACGACGCCGGCATCGGCCGGCGCCGCGTGCGGGTCAGCGCATCCGGATCAGTCTTTCTCGAACCACCGGTAAATGAAGCCGGCCAGTGCCGCGCCGATGATCGGCGCCACCCAGAACATCCACAGCTGCGCGATCGCCCAGCCGCCGACGATCAGCGCCGGACCGGTGCTGCGCGCCGGATTCACGGACGTGTTCGTCACCGGAATGCTGATCAGGTGGATCAGCGTGAGCCCGAGACCGATCGCGATCGGCGCGAAGCCCGCCGGTGCGCGCTTGTCGGTCGCGCCGAGAATGATCAGCAGGAACATCAGCGTCATCACCACTTCGGTGACAAAGCCTGCCGCCTCGGAGTATTTGCCCGGCGAGTGATCGCCGTAGCCGTTCGACGCGAGTCCGCCGCTCAGATCGAATCCGGCCTGACCGCTGGCGATGAAGTAGAGCAACGCCGCCGCAACGATTGCACCGAGTACCTGCGCGATGATGTATGCGGGCAATTCGGCTGCCTTGAAGCGGCCGCCGCATACGAGCCCGACGCTAACGGCCGGATTGAGGTGACAGCCCGAGATGTGGCCGATCGCGAAAGCCATCGTCAACACCGTCAATCCGAATGCCAGCGCAACACCCAGCAGACCGATGCCCACCTGTGGAAACGCCGCCGCCAGGACCGCGCTGCCGCAACCCCCCAACACCAACCAGAACGTGCCGATGAATTCCGCGGCACTGCGTTTTGCCAACGACATGTCCCCTCCTCGTATCTTCTTCTTTGAACGTTCCACGCCGCGACCGCGACGCCCGGCTAACCTACGCCATCATCGCGATCCACTTCAATCTGGCTTTTATTCCAGCGATCAGTTCGCGACGGACTGTGCCAGCCGTTGCGCGATCTCGCGGCTGACGCTCGCCAGCACGCGCACCTGAGCCGCGACCAGAGCATCGTAAGGGTCGCCTGACGGCTGCACCGACTCGCGAACGTTGCTGCGTCCGGTGATCGGCGCCGACTCGCCGCCGCGCGATTTGATGGTCCACACCACTTCCATCGCGGCGGCCTCGCTCACGACCATGTCGAAGCGTTGCACGTCGAGCGACACGTCGAACTGCGCGGTATTCGCCGCGCTCTGCGTCATCGGCGTCACGCGCGCGCCGTCGAGATCGCGACTGAGATACCCCGCCACCGACTCTGCAATGCCGCTCTTCAGCGATTCGGCCCAGCGACGCGACTCGAGCACCACCACGCGATTCGGCCCATCGCGAACGACGAACTGCGGTCTGTTGACCGTTTCCGGAATGCTCACCGGCCCCACCGCGATCGAATGCGCGAACGGCACGGTCACGATCGATTCGGTTGCGGCGTAAGCCTCTGGCGTGAGCGTATAGAATTGCGCCGGCGGCGACGTCGAACACGCGGTCAGCAGCATCGCCAACAAAATCACTCTGCCGCGTGCGAATTTAGACGCCATCATTACTTCTGATCCTCTTGCTTGCCGCGAATGAATGCTTCCGGGTGGCGCTGGATATAGTCGAGCAGGTCGCGCATCGACGCAGTAGCACGCGTGAGTTCCTGAAGCGTGTCGCGCAGGTCGGCCTGCAGCGGTGCGTCCGTCGCGAGCGTTGCCTGCGCGGCGCGCAGCGTACGGCTGGCATCGCCCATCACGTCTTTCGCCGCAGGCGCTACGTCGGTGTCGAGCCGTTTCAGCAACGTCCGCGCGTCGGCGAGCGTGCCTTCGAGTTCCTTCGCGATCTGCTCGATCGGAATCGCATCGAGCTTCTTCGTCAGGCCGCCGACCATCGCCTGCAGTTCGCCGAACGTTCCCTGCGTGGTCGGCAACTGCGGCGGCGACTGATCCCAGTCGAGCCTGGCCCTGGGCGCCTGCGGGAAGAAATCGAGCGCGATGTAGAGCTGGCCGGTGAGCAGATTGCCGGTGCGCAACTGCGCGCGCAGTCCCTGCGCAACGAGTGCGTCGAGCCGCCCATGTTCCTCGGCTTCCGACGGCGGTCGCGTCATCGTGGCGCCGCGCACCCGCGAGCGCAGCCGTTCAGGATAGAGGTCGACCACCACCGGAAAGCTGAACCGCGCGGTATCGGGATCGAACTCCAGGTCGACCGACTTCACTTCGCCGAGCGTGATGCCGTGGAAATCGATCGGCGCACCGGGTGCGAGTCCGCGCAGCGACTCCGCGAAGTAGAGCTGCATCGTCAGCACTTCGGTGTCGGTGTGGTGCATCGCCGTTGCCCGGTCGCTGACGAGGTTGAACGTCGTCTCGGCCGGCGCCGGGTCGGCCGGCGGCAGATCGGGCGGCGCCTGGAAAGCGACGCCGCCCGCGATGATCGCTGCGAGCGATGCCGTATCCACTTTGACGCCGGTCGCATCGAGCGAGATGTCTATACCGCTCGCGTGCCAGAAGCGCGTATTCGACGTGACGTACTGATCGTATGGCGCGTTCACGAACACCTGCAGCGAAACGCCGCGGCCATCCGGGTCGAGCGCGAACGACACCACCTGCCCGACTTCGATGCGCCGGTAATAAAGGGGCGAGCCGATACCGAGCGAACCGATCTCGTCGCTGTGCAACAGATAGCGCGTGCCCGGCACGCCGGCCGTAACGATCGGTGGCACTTCGAGGCCGACGAAGGCGCGGCGCGCTCTATTCGACTTGCCGATGTCCACGCCGAGATACGAACCCGAGAACAACGTGCCGAGCCCGGTGACGCTGCTCGATGACACGCGCGGCTTCACCACCCAGAAGCGCGTGTCTTCCACCAGCAGGTTCGATGCTTCCTTTGCGAACTGCGCTTCTGCGATCACGCCGCTGTCGTCGCGCGCGAGCGCCACGTGCGTGATCAACCCGACTTCGACGTCTTTGTAGCGGATCTTCGTCTTACCCGCCTCGAGACCTTCCGCCGTTCGAAACGAAATCGTCACGGTGGGGCCTTGCGCGAGGATCGTGGTGATCGCGATGTACGCACCGACCACCGCCGCAACGAGCGGAATGATCCAGACGAGCTGAATGCGCCGCCGCGGCGGCTCGAGTACGGCGTCGGGAATCTCGAGATCAGGCACGTTCGTCTCCCAGAGGATCCCAGATCGAACGGGGATCGAAAGTCATCGCGGCCGACATCGTCAGCACCACGACCGCACCGAACGCGACGGCGCCCGGCCCCGGCTGAATCGCCGCCAGTGTTTGCAGTTGCACCAGCGCGACGAGAATGGTCACCACGTAGATGTCCATCATCGACCAGCGGCCGACGAACTCGACGAGGCGATAAAGGCGCAGGCGCTGCATCGGTTGCCACGTGGAGCGGCGCTGCGCCGATGCGACGAGAATCGTCATGGCGATCAGCTTCAGTAGCGGCACGGTGACACTGGCGAAGAACACCAGCAGCGCGAGCGGCCACGAGCCGCTGGTCCACAGGAAGATGACGCCGCTCATGATCGTGTCGTCCTGCGACGACAACAGCGTGCTGGTCTTCATGATCGGCAACACGTTCGCCGGGATGTACATGATGTATGCAGCGATCAGCAGCGCCCACGTACGCGCCAGGCTGTTCGGCTTGCGGACGTGCAGCGTGGCGGCGCAGCGCGGGCAGTGAGCGTGCCGCGACGGATCCGGCAACCGGCACAGCAGGCCGCAACCGTGGCAACCGATGTAACCCGCTTGCGCTGCGTTCACGCGAGACGCTCGATGCGCGTCCAGAGACGGATCGGATCAAACGCGTTGCCGAGCGCCGCGAACACTACCACCAGCACCGCGAATGCCCACAACGCCACGCCGGTAACGACGTGCGCCATGTGCGCGAGCTTCACGAGCGACACGAGGATGCCGAGGATGAACACCTCGACCATGCCCCACGGCTTGACGACCTGAAACAGCCGCAACGGAAACTCGACGAACGGCGGCACCGTGCCGAAGTGCAGTGGCAGCAGCACATACAGCATCGCTGCGATCTGCGTGGCCGGCACCACGATCACCGTCACGAACACCAGCGCCGCGACGAGCTGCACGTCTTCGCGCCACAGTTCGCGCACAGCATGCAGCAGCGTGGTGGTGATGCGGTTGCCCTGCACCTCGAGCACCACCATCGGATAGAGGTTGGCGATGACGAACAGGATCAGCGCCGTCACCGCGAGCGCCAGCGCCAGACTGATGTCGTAAGGGCCGAGCCGGTGCAGACGCGCACCGCAGCGATGACAAACCACCGCGCCGCCCGGCGCGTCCGGCATGCGTTGCAACGCGTCGCACTCGTGACAGGCGATCAGACTCATGCCGTACTGTAAACGCATCGCGCGCTGTCGGGCAGGCTATCATTCGCACCCCGCGCCCATGTCACCGGAAGCTGCGTTGCGTAGTTCGATCCCCCTCAGCGTATTCAGCGACGCCGACGCGGCAGGTGAGTTCACGGCGCGCGAAACGCTCGCAAGGCTCGAACGCGCACGCGCGCAACGCGGCGTCATGACGCTCGGTTGTCCCGGCGGCCGTTCTCTGCGCACCACATATCGCGCGTTTGCGCGTCTGGCTGCGCAGCGCACCGTCGACCTGCGATCGCTGCACATCGTGATGATGGACGAGTACGTCGAGGCGCGCGGCGAACGCTGGGCGTTGTGTTCACGCGACGCTCACTACAGTTGCTATCGATTCGGCGACGCGGAGATCCGACGGCTCTTCAACGCGCATCTGCCGGATGCATTGCACGTGCCCGCGACGCATGTGCACGTGCCCGATCCGAACGCTCCGCTCGATTACGAGTCGCTGATCGAAAGCCTCGGCGGCATCGACGTGTTTCTGCTCGCGTCGGGCGCCAGCGACGGGCACGTCGCCTTCAATCCGCAGAGTTGCGCGCTCAGCGAGCGAACGCGCATCGTCGAACTCGCGGACGCCACACGGCGCGACAACCTCGGCACGTTTCCGCAGTTCTCCGATCTCTCGGAGGTGCCCCGCTTCGGCGTCAGCGTCGGTCCGGCCACGATCGCCGCGCATTCGCACGCGACAATTCTGGTGCTGCTCGGCGAAGGCAAAGCGGAAGCGATGCGGCGCGTGACTGCCGCGACACGCTACGACCCGGACTGGCCGGCGAGCGTCGTACTCGAGTGCGCCGATGCACAGATCGTTGCCGATCACCCTGCCGCGGGATTGCGGCGCGACTGAGCGCCGTCGTGGCCGTCTTACGATCTGGTTGCGATCTTGTGGTGAGTCAACCCCGGCGAGTCTGTTAGTCTCTGCGCCATTCTGCATTCCAGAACGCATAGACGCGCCCGCAGCGCGCACAACCGGAGGACGTTTCAAATCATGGTTCGAGCATCCGCCCTATGGGGCGCAGCCGCCGCATGTGTGGCATCCACCGCCGCGTCGGCGTCGGCCTCGATGGACACCGCGGCCGAAGCGAACTGGAGTTCGCTATCGGTTCTGGTTCTCGCCACCTTCGTCGGCCTCGGCGTCATCGGTCGCGTGTCGCGGCTGCTGCACACGCCGCTGATGTCGCTGACGAACGCGATCTCGGCGATCTCCGTCGTCGGTTCGATTCTGATCGCGGGCTCCGACTATCCGCCGACCATCCGCATTCTCGGCGCCATCGCGCTGTTCGCCTCGATGACCAACATCGTCAGCGGCTTCCTGATCACCGAGCGGATGATCCGCATGTTCAAGGAACGCGGCGAAGCGAAGGGTGGAGTTAAAGGCGCGGTTCAGGGAGAGAAGCGATGATTCACTCCCTCGTCGAAATCGCCTATCTCCTGGCGATCGTTCTGTTCATCCTCGCGCTGTACTGGATGAACGACCCCAAGTCGGCGCGGCGCAGCGTATCGGCCGGCGTCGCGGCGATGGCGCTGGCGATCGCTGCAACGTGGAGCCGTCCCGAAGTCGTGCATCACGCGTGGATCATCATCGCGCTGCTCGGCGGTGTGGTGGTCGGCGTGCCGCTGTCGCGCGTCGCGCTGACGGCGGTGCCGCAGCGAACCGCGCTGTCGCACGCGTTCGGCGGTCTCGCGGCCGGCCTCGTCGGCACCGCCAAGTACTACATGTGGTTCGGCGAAGATCCGACCGAACTCACAGGCTTCCGCATGACGGCGATCGTGGTCGAAACGCTATTGGGTTTCCTGACGCTCACCGGCAGTCTCATGGCCGCAGGCAAACTGCACGGCGTGTCGTGGATTCCGCAACGCCCGGTGATCTATCCGTTCCAGAACTTCACGAACCTCGGCCTGTTGTTGATCGCGCTCGCCATTGGCGTGTTCCTGATCGTCAATCCGACCGGCTCGCTGTTTGCGTTTCCCGCCCTCATCGCGCTGTCGCTCGCATTCGGCGTGCTGCTGATCATTCCGATCGGCGGCGCCGACATGCCGACGGTGATCTCGATTCTGAATGCGTACGCGGGTCTGTCCGCCGTCGCGATGGGTTTCGTGCTCGACAGCCGGCTGCTCGTCGTGGCCGGCGCGCTCGACGGCGCGAGCGGTCTGATTCTGTCGATCATCATGTGCCGCGCCATGAACCGGTCGTTCACCAACGTGCTGTTCGGCGGCTTCGGCCAGGTGCAGGAAACGGCGTCTGCCGGCGGCGAAGACCGGCACTACAAGGAAGAGACCATCGAGGGCGCGGCACAAACGCTCGAGATGGCGCGCTTCGTCATCATCGTGCCGGGCTACGGCATGGCGGTGGCGCACGCACAGCATCGCGTGTCGGAGCTGTACGACCAGCTCACCGCGCGCGGCACCAGCGTCAAGTTCGTCATTCATCCCGTCGCAGGGCGCATGCCGGGCCACATGAACGTGCTGTTGGCGGAAGCCGAGATTCCGTACGACGACATCGTCGAGATGGACGACATGAATCCCGACATGGGACAGGTGGACGTGGCGCTGATCATCGGCGCCAACGACGTCGTCAACCCGGCCGCGAAGGAGAAGAAGGGCTGCCCGATCTACGGCATGCCGATCATCGAGGCGCACCGCGCGAAGACCGTGTTCGCGATCAAGCGCGGCAAGAGCACCGGCTTCGCCGGCATCGAGAACGACCTCTACTTCAGAGACGAAACGTTCATGCTGTTCGGCGATGCGAAAGACGTGGTCGGCGAGCTGACGAAACAGCTCGCGGTAGACGCGGCGGCTTAACGCGCGGCCGCCTAGCGCAGATCCAGACCGAGACGAATCGCTGCTTCCACCGGCGAGTAATCCGCGTCGTCGCGTTGCAAGCGGAACGGCATTGCTGCCAGCAGAGGCGGCTGCGCCACGAAACGCGGCGCGGATCCAAGCGCCCCACGGTGCATCTGCGCCGCGTGCACCAGGAACGGATGACACAGATACACCGTGCCTGCCGCTCCGGTCGCCCGTGCCTGCGGCCGTTCGGCGGTTACGTCCAGAAGGCGCGCCAGCTCCATGAACTCGAAGCCGCGTTCACCGGCCGGCGCTAACAGTTTCGCAACGTCGCGATGCGAGCCGACGCGAATACGTGTCGGCGCATCGGCCTCGCCGACGTCTGAGAACAGAAACAGCATCAACAACGCCCGGCCGCGCGACGTCACGTTGATACGCCACTCGCCGTCTGCGCCCTCGAAACTCGCATCGACGTGCCAACCGGCGTCTCCCGGATCATCGGCGCTGGGGAAGCGGATCGGGAACGTGCCGAGGCTGCGGCGCGGCAGCCAGCGACCCGCGCCGACGAGATCGTCGAACGCGCCGCACAACCGTGTTGTATTCACCGCCAGCCGAAACGGCTCCTGCGGATAGTCGCCGAGACGGACGACGGGGCGGGTCCACGTCGCCGGATCGTCGCGGTCGCAACCGCTGTCGGCCCACAAATACTCACGCCCGGCGTCGGCCAACGCGCGCGGAAACGCCTCGTCGACGCGCACGAACCCGGCTTCGACGAATTGCCGGATCTGCGCGGCGTCGAGAGAACGCAGGCTCACCAGCTGTTGCGCAACTCGCGCAGTCGCACGAACACGTCCTGCTGCGACGGATTCTTCGGCAGGTCCGGAAACGCTTCGCGCAACCGATCGATCACGGTCTTGCTGGTCAGTCGGAAGAACGTGTTGATCTGTTTTTCCAGCCCCAACGAGGTCACCAGGGGGCGCTCCGGATCGTAGTCCTTCTTGATACCGTCCAGCAGCGCCGCTGCTTTAGCGTTGTCGGGCTCGCGGTCCATCGTGAAGCCGAGGTTGTTCGCGATGTAGTCGTGGCCGGGATACACCAGCGTGTTGTCGGGCAGCTTCGCCAGCTGGTCGGCAAACGTCTTGTACAGCTCGGTCGGGTGACCGCCGCCGTGACAGTTGCCGGCGCCCGCGTTGAACAACGTGTCGCCGCAGATCAGCGCCGGTGTATCGGTTTTCGACAACAGACAGATGTGGCTCATCGTGTGGCCCGGCGTGTCGAGCGCGAGCAGTTCCAGCCGTTTGCCCACCTTGATCACGTCGCCCGCGGCGAGACCGCGGTCAATTCCGTCGATGCGCGGCCCGGCATTCTTGTGCGCCAGCAGCTTCGCACCGGTGGCCGCGATCATCGGGCCGTTGCCGCCGGTGTGGTCGCCGTGTTCGTGCGTGTTGAGAATCTGCGTGATGTTCCAGCCCTTCGCTTTCGCGCGGGCAAGGCACTTCTGGTGATCGAGCGGGTCCACCGCCAACGCTTCGCCGCTGTCGGGGCACGCGATCAGATAGTTGAAGTTGCGGTACGCGTTACCGGTCCAGATCTGCTCGACGATCACGACGGAATCCTCCTTTCGATATCTCTTTTCGAACCGCGACCATACCATGACGTTCCATGGACGCATTCGACGATCCGCCGCTGCTTCGCGTCTGCATCCGCCGCGGTCCGGACCGACGTCCGCTGGAACGCGACAGCCTCGTTCTCACCGCCATCGCGATCGACAACCGCATAGACCCGGACGGTCCCGAATGGTGTCTGTGGGTTCCGTTCGAGGTCGCGAACCGGGCGAACGCCGAACTCGAAAAGTACTCGCTCGAGAATCGACCGCGCTTCGCGCCACGCCCGCAGGTGATCACGATCGACAGCGGCTTGCTCGGCGTGCTGTCGTTTCTGCTGGTCATCTGGCTGCTGCCGTCGCTCGAAGCCGCCACGACGTTCGGCTGGAACTGGCGCAGCATCGGTTCGATGGACGCGGGTCTCGTGGCGTCGGGCCAATGGTGGCGCTCGGTCACCGCTCTGACGCTGCACGGCGACCTCGGTCACCTGATGGGCAACTCGCTGTTCGGCGCGGTGTTCGGCATCTTCGCCGGCCGCCACCTCGGCTCCGGTCTGGCGTGGTTGCTGATCGTGATCTGCGGCGCGGTCGGCAATCTGCTCGATGCGGCGATTCAGCCGGATGATTTCCGCTCCATCGGCGCATCCACCGCGACGTTCGCGGCGGTCGGTATCGTCGGCGCACTGGTGTGGCGGCGCGGCTACTACCGCGCGGTCGACTGGCGGCGCAGCGTAGCGCCGGTGTTCGCGGCGATCGCGATGCTCGCCTTCACCGGCATGGGCGGCGAGAACACCGACGTGATTGCGCACGTGATGGGTTTTGCGGCAGGGCTCTGTTGCGGCGTCGGCGCCGCCGCGTTCGACCTCCGCCGCGTCGGCACGCTCGGTCAGTGTCTCTGCGGCGCCGTTGCACTGGCAGTGGTCGTCTTCGCGTGGGCGTTGGCCGGCGGCGCGGTCTGATAACGGGCGGCATCGACGCCGAGAAAGCGTCGCCGATCACCCGAGTGAAGTAACATCGGCGCCAGCGCACCATCCAGGTCATTCCCATGTCGCACACACTGATCGTTCTGCCCGACGACACGGCCAAGCCGATCCTCGACGCCATCAACGGCGCGAGGAAGTCGCTGAACATCCGCATGTTCCTGTTCACCGACGAAACGCTGCTCGGCGCCGTGGTCGGCGCGAAACGGCGGGGCGTAAAGGTTCGGGTGATGCTGAACCCGGCGCGGCGCAGCGGCGAAACCGAGAACGAGGAATCGCGCACCGCGCTCACTGACGCCGGCATCGAGGTGCGCGACAGCAATCCGAAGTTCGACCTGACACATCAGAAGTCGATGGTAGTTGACGACGAAATCGGCTTCGTCGAGTCGTTGAACTGGGAACCGCGCGATCTGACCGAAACGCGCGACTACGCGATCGTCACCACGCACGACATCGAGAACGAAGAAATGATCGCGTGCTTCGATGCCGACTGGGCGCACGAAGACTTCACGCCGAAACCGGAGTCGCGCCTGATCTGGTGTCCAGACAACGGCCGTCAGCGCGTGGCCGACTTCATCGATGCCGCCAAAAGCTCATTGTGGATACAGAATGAGCGGTATCAGGACACGGTGATCATCGAACGGCTGGTGCGCGCGGCAACACGCGGCGTGAAGGTGCACGTGCTGACGAAGAAGCCGCATTCGCTGAAGCCCGGCAAACTGGTCGAGGGGATCGGCGGGCTGCGCATCCTGCAGGACGTTGGCGTGAAGGTGCATACGCTGAAGCATCTGAAGCTGCATGCGAAGATGATGCTGGCCGACAGCAAACGCGCCATTGTCGGCTCGATCAACCTCGCGCCGGGCAGTTTCGATTCGCGGCGCGAACTGGCGATCGAAACCGACCATCATCACGCCGTGAAGCGCCTCGAAGAAACGGCGCACGCCGACTGGGAGGCGTCGCACAAGATCGATCTCAGCGACGAAGGCCTGCTCGCCGACCTGAAGAAGCGCGATCTCGACGCGAGCCAGCTCGCGATCGGCGGCAAGAAAGGCAAGTCGAACGACTGAGCCGATTCGTCACGGCGCCCGCGCCAGCGCCGCAACGTCCCGCTCGGGATACTCCAGTTCCATGCGCACTACGCGCGCGGTTCTCGCGCCGTAGCGTTCGGTGATGTCCGAAAGCGCGCGGTCGAGCACATATCCTGGCGCGCCGGCAGACAGCGGTTCCAGCGCGACGCGTACACGCGCACCAACGATCGCATCGGGCACCAACCGCAAGCCATTTCGCATCACGACCGGATGCATGTCGTTCGCGAGCGTTTCGACCTGTGCGAGGTGTGTCGCTTCATAGGCGTTGCTCGTCAATGCGAGCGCGACTTCGTCCACGCCATCGGACACCGGAATGCCGACCGTTTCGTGGCGCCAGAACTCGACGAAGTTCGCCGCGTATGAAGCGAGCATCCCGACGCTCATCTGAAACTCGCCGCTGTCGTGCGCCGCGCTCCAGCCGGAGACGCCGATCTCGCGCGCCAACGAGTCTGCCCGCTCGCGCCCGCCGATCGCCGCGACGATCGCGAGCGAGACCGGCAGCGACGCGCTGACGCCGGTCGTCGTCACGGCGCCGCGGTCGACGACGTAGCGCCTGTCCGCCACATAGCGAATGCTCGGATCGGTCTTGCGCAGTTCACTCACCCGGAACCAGTGCGTCGTTGCGCGTCTGTCGTGCAGCACACCGGCGTTCGCGAGCACGAGTGCGCCTGCGCACACGCCAACGACGGTTGTCCTTCCGGCGGCCTGCGCGCTGATCCAGTTCAATACAGCGGGGTCATCCGCTACGTGCATGGCCGGCACGATCACGTAGTCCGCCCCTTCTGGAAAACGTTGGTCGAACTCGGCGGTGGTCATGTCCGCAATGATGGTCAGCGACGGTACGAGCGTGACCGGTCCCGGCCTGACCGACAGCGCGAACACGTCCGCCAGACCGGACCTTCGCAGTACGCCGAACGGTACGAGGAAGTCGGTGGTCTCGCTGCCATCGTTCTGTCCGAGCACCGCGATCAGCGGCCGCTGCCGCTTCGGCGGCTTCAATGCGGCCAGCGTGTCGGCCTGTTCCTGTGCGGTGATCTGCACGGTTGCGGACTGCTGCGTCGTCGCCGAACCGTGGGCCAAAGCGACGCAACCTACTGCGGCGACGAACAGCAGAAATGCGCGGCGGATGAAACCGAGAGGGACCATCGGGCTGCTCCTGAATTTCGAGCTGCTATTGCTATCACGGCGCTGTCGTGGCAGAAATGACAATGAATCGATGATTCATGCCAACCGGAGAAATCGCGTGTCCCGCAAGCACCGTCCCGGCATTTCCCGAAACCCGCTCGCGCGCACCGTCGCGGTCCCGCTGTATCGCGGCATGCAGTCGCTCGACGCAGTGGGGCCGGGACAGGTTTTCGCCAGTGCGAACCAGATTCTCGATGCCCCGGCTTATCGCGTCGTTTTCGTCGCGAACAGGCACGGTGCAGTAGAAACCTCCGCGGGATTCGCGCTCGCGGCACAGCGCTTCGCCGACGTGCCTCCCGATACGGTGGATACGCTGATCGTTCCGGGCGGCGACGATGCCGGCATTCGCGGCGCGGTCGCCAACAAGCGCCTTATGGCGTGGCTAGGCGCTGCGGCAGAGCAGAGTCGGCGCGTCTGTTCGGTGTGCACCGGCGCTTTTCTGCTTGCGGCGGCCGGGCACCTCGATGGTTTACGCGTGGCGACACACTGGCAATCGACGTCGCTGCTGAAACGGCTGTTCCCCGCGCTCGACGTGGACGATCAGGCGATCTACGTGAACGACGGCAAGTACTGGACCTCGGCCGGTGTGACCACCGGCATCGACATGGCGCTCGCGCTGCTGGAGGAAGACGTCGGGCGAGCGGTAGCCATGGCAGTGGCACGGCAACTGGTCGTGTACATGCGGCGGCCCGGACATCAGACGCAGTTCTCGGCGACGCTGGCCGCGCAATCGACCCACGACGATCGCCTGGCCGAACTCGCGACGTGGGCCGAGCGCAATCTCGAACGCGAGCTGAACGTCGAAACGCTGGCCGCGCGCGTGCACATGAGCCCGCGCAACTTTCACCGCCACATGCAGGCCGAACTCGGCATTTCGCCGGCAAAGTTCGTCGAGTCGATCCGGCTAGACGCGGTGCGGCGGCTGCTCGAACAGCCGTCGCTCGATCTGGCGCAGATCGCGACCCGCACGGGCTTTTCCGGCCCCGACCATCTCATTCGCGCATTCGAGCGCCGTTTTGGCGTGACACCGGGCAAATACCGGCAGATGCATCTCGCGCAGGCGGCGTAGAGTAGCCGCGATGCTGTACAGCGAAGACCGACACGAAGCGTGCGAGCCGCGCGAATGGGATGCCGATCGCGCCGCCGCGATGATCGCCGCCATCGTTGCCGATACCGAGGTGCGCTTCTCTCCCGACACGTTCTGGCCGATGCACCCGCTCGATGCCGACGACGGCGACACCGCGCCCGCCTACCCGCTCTACTATGGCGCGGCCGGTGTGATCTGGGCGCTGCACTACCTGCGCGACGTCGGCGCGGCGCGTCTGCAACGATCGTACGCATCGCATCTGGACACGGTGCTTTCGCGCGATCGCGCGTGGCTTACTGCGGCGGGGTTCGATGCGCCGGCCGCGTACCTGATGGGCGAGACGAGCATCCTGATGCAGATGTACGGCGATGCGCCATCGCCCGACCTCGCCGAGGGGCACGCAGCACGACTCGCCGCGCTGATCGAAAACAACGTATCGAATCCGGCACGCGAAGTGATGTGGGGTGCGCCCGGCACGATGCTCGCCGCATTGTTCATGCACGAACGCACCGGCCAGTCGCGCTGGGCTGAGTTGTTCCGTCGTTCGGCCCGCACGCTGTGGTCGCAACTGCTCTGGTCGCCCGAGCACGAGTGCTTCTACTGGACGCAGGATCTCTACGGCGCCAGCTACACGTTCATCGACGCCGTGCACGGATTCGTCGGCACCGCATCGCCGCTGATCCGCGGCCGCCACCTGCTCGACGAACGCGAGTGGGCCGAGTGGCAACGCTGCATCGCCAACACCGTGCGCCGCTGCGCGACGAGCGAGAACGGCCTGGTGAACTGGCGTCCGCGCCTCACGCACCCAGAAGGCCGCGACGCGCGCATGCTGATGCAGTTCTGCCACGGCGCGCCGGGCTTCGTCATTTCCCTCGCCGCGTTTCCAGGCAACGCGCTCGACGACCTGCTGCTGGCTGGCGGCGAGGCGACGTGGCGCGCGGGTCCGCTAACGAAAGGCTCGAACCTCTGTCACGGAACCGGCGGCAACGGTTATGCGTTTCTGAAGCTGTACGAGCGCACCGGCGAGGCGATGTGGCTAGAGCGCGCGCGACAGTTCGCGATGCACGCGATCGAACAGACGCAGACTCACGCGAGGCGTTACGCACAGATGCGCTACTCGCTGTGGACCGGCGATCCGGGCTTCGCGGTTTTTCTCTGGGACTGCATCAACGCTCGCGCGCGCTTTCCGACGCTCGACGTGTTCTTCTCCGACTGACCCAGTGCAGTTGCTCGCGTGCCCGCTCTGTAGCGCGCCGCTGACGCGGGATTCGGCGACGCTCGTGTGCGCGCAGCAGCATCGCTTCGACATCGCACGTGAAGGCTACGTCAATCTGTTTCCCGCTCACCATCGGCGCTCGCGCCATCCTGGCGACGAAGAACGGATGGTGGTCGCGCGACGACGCTTCCTCGATACCGGACACTACGCACCGCTGTGTACCGCGCTCAGCGAAACGCTGACGGCGGCATGCGGCAGGATCGGCACCGCGGTCGATCTCGGCTGCGGCGACGGTTACTTCACCGCGGCGATCGCATCGCTTGCGCGGCACAGTTACGGCATCGACGTTTCGAAGCCTGCGATCCGCGCTGCCACGAAGCGCCATGCGTCGATCATGTTCGTCGTTGCGAGCTCGAAACGCCTGCCGCTCGTCGACGCCGCATTCGACGTTGCCGTGGCGATCCTCGCTCCGTTCGGCTCGGACGTGGTGCGCGTGCTCGCCAACGAGGCTGTACTGGTGCGCGTCAGTCCGGGGCCCGATCATCTGCGCGTGCTGCGCGATCTGCTCTACGCAGACGCGCGACCGCACCGGCGTGCCCCGGTCCAGCTGCCGCACTTCGTGCATGCAGCGGAACGCCTGGTCACCTTCGGCTTCGATACGAACCCGCCCGAGCGCACCGACCTGATGGCGATGACGCCGCTGCTGTACCGGACCCGCGACGATCAGCGCGCGCGGGCGCTCGCACCGGAACACTTGACCATCGAAGCCGGCTTCTGGATTGATGTGTTCAGGAAACAGGACTAACGACGGGGACACCATGCAGACGCAGGACATCGAGTACCAGATCAACGGCAAGAAATTCGTCGGCTACCTGGCCGACGGTTCGAACGGCAAGAAGACCGCGGGCGTACTGGTCGCCCATGAAGGCGGCGGAATGACGGGCCATCCGAAGGAACGCGCCCGGATGCTGGCCGAGCTCGGTTACGTAGCGTTCGCGATGGATACGTTCGGCGAACCCATCGAGTCGCGTGAGCAGGCCATGTCGGTCATCGGCAGCCTCTCGAACGACCTCGCGACGCTGCGCAACCGCGCGAACACCGCGCTGGAACTCCTGAAGTCGCAACCGAACGTCGATCGGATGCGCACCGCGGCGATCGGTTTCTGTTTCGGCGGCACCACCGTGCTGGAACTCGCGCGCAGCGGCGCCGATGTCGGCTGCGTGGTCGGCTTCCACTCCGGTCTCGCCACGATCGCGCCACAGGACGCGAAGGACATCCGCTGCCCGGTGATGGTGTGCCTCGGCGCCGAAGATCCGATCATTCCCGCCGCGCAGCGCGAGGCCTTCATCAACGAGATGCAGGCGGGCAACGTCGACTTTCAGATGCTGATCTACGGTAACGCCGGACACAGCTTCACCAACCGCGAAGTCGATGCGATGAAGATCCCGGGTTTCGCCTATCACGGGCCGACCGATACCCGTTCATGGCAGGCGATGCGCAACTTTTTCGACGCGGTGATCCGACCGGTCTAAGCCGCGCCGCGCGCCTCTCCTGCTGTCATTCAACTGTCACACGTGTTGGCGACACTGCGTCGCCTTCGTGGCGGTTCAATAAAACAACAGGAGACAGTCGTGCGGAAAACCATTGTGGGCTTATGGGGCGGACTACTCGTGCTGGCGGCGACGAGTCCGGTAGCGGCGGAAACGGTAGATGCGAAACTGCTCGGCATGCTGAGAGACAACGGCTCCATCACGCCTGCGCAGTATCAGGAATTGAGCGCGGATCTGGCGAAGGAACAGCAAACCGCGACCGCCCTCGAGGGAACGAAGACCGAGCCGGTCACCAAGAAGGACCTCGACGATCTCCAGAAGAAGATCGCCTGGGCCGCGAACACCGTGGTATCGGGGGACGTCAGGGTCCGACAAGAGAATGTCAGCACCGACAACAGGAATCCCGAACGCACCCAGGACCGGCAACGGATCCGCGCGCGCGTCGCGATCGTCTCTCAGGTCAGCCCGGACGTAGAGACTGGCGTTCGCATCGCGTCCGGCAACAGCAACGACGCCCGTTCGACCAACCAGGATCTCAACAACTACTTCACGAAAAAGGACCTGTGGCTCGATCGAGCATACGTGAACTACCACCCGAGCGAGGTCCCCGGACTCAAGGTGATCGGCGGCAAAATGGCGCAACCCTGGGTGAGCGAAGATCAGCTTATCTGGGACGACGACGTGAACCCGGAAGGTATCGCAGGGCTGTATAGCCACAAGTTCGGCGACATCGAAGTATTCGGTTCGAGCGGCGCATTCACGCTGAAAGACAACGTAAACGGGAATGGAGTGCAATTCACCGATGATCTGCGTCTGATCTCGGCGCAGATCGGCACGCGACTGCAACTGACCAAAGACTTCAAGCTCACCGTCGGCGGTAGCCTCTACCACTATCATCTGGATGGCGACGCCCCGCTTGTGCCACCGGCTCCGCTCGGGCTCGCGGCCAACGGCAATACGACAACCCAGTTCCAGCTGTACGAGGGCTTCGGTCAGCTCGACGTCACCGGCCTCCCCGTGCCGCTGACCGTATATGGCCAGTACGTGAAAAACCCGAACGCCAACGGACCGGAGAGCGATGACGACATGGGCTGGCTGGCCGGCGCGAAGACTACGTTCATGAAATTCGGCCTG
The DNA here is from genome assembly GCA_963780795.1 of uncultured Gammaproteobacteria bacterium. Taxonomy (GTDB): domain Bacteria; phylum Pseudomonadota; class Gammaproteobacteria; order Pseudomonadales; family Azotimanducaceae; genus DATJGR01. Next base: position 267,537 of record CAWADH010000005.1, read on the forward strand.
AACTACAACTACCGCAACCTTCAGCGCAACGCGGTAGTGGGCGCTTTCACCGACTCCGACTTCGCGAACGGATTCACCAGCTCACGCGGATCGAAGTTCCAGGTCACCTACCCCATCTCCAAGAGCTTCCTGTTCTCTACGACGTACTTCATGGCGGACTCGAACGCGGCGAGCACGCAGCCGCAGTCCAACGTCGACACGTGGCAGATCGACTTCGTCGCCTCGTTCTAAGGGAGATGAACGCCGGGGCGTCACGCAACCGTCACACGCGGATGCGAGAGTCGGCCCCGGCGGACGCGGTCGGGCAGCTACCCGCGTCTGGCAAAACCACACACAATCATCTGCGGGCGCACTCGACCGGCGCCACTCGGACCGGCATCATGCGCGGCTCTGACGCGGTCGAAATCACGATTTCGGTTCGGTCGTAAATCGGTTCAGCAAGAAGATCAAATGGTGATGAGATGGATGGCCCGAGCATGAACGCACCCCTGCGTCCTGACGTCAGCGGGCCAATCGGCATCGTAGAGGAAACAATCAAGGCCGAGGCGCGCTCACTGAGCTTCTACTACGGCTCTGGAGTGCAAGCACTCAAGGACGTCAACCTCAGCCTGGCAGACAGTAAAGTCACGGCACTCATCGGGCCGTCCGGGTGCGGCAAATCTACGCTCCTGCGATGCTTCAATCGCATGCACGACCTGTACGCAGGGAACCGCTACGAGGGCGAGATCATCCTGCACCCCGATGGCGTCAACATGCTTGGTGCGAAGGTCGATCCAATAGAGATGCGGATGCGTGTCTCGATGGTGTTCCAGCGACCGAATCCGTTTCCGAAAACGATTTATGAAAACGTCGCCTACGGCCTTCGCGTACGCGGGGTCAGCCGCAAAGGTGTGATCGACGAGCAGGTGGAGCGCGCGCTGACCGACGCAGCCCTATGGGTCGAGGTCAAGGATCGCCTCCAGGATCAGGCATACAACCTGTCGGGCGGCCAGCAGCAACGGCTCTGCATCGCGCGTGCGCTCGCGGTGGAGCCGGAGATTCTGCTGTTCGACGAACCTACGTCGGCGCTCGATCCGATTGCGACCGCAAGCATCGAAGAACTCATCGCGGAATTGCGAAGCCGCGTGACCATTCTGATCGTGACCCACAACATGCAGCAGGCCGCGCGCGTGTCGGATTACACGGCGTTCATGTATCTCGGAGAACTCGTCGAGTTCGGCAACGCGGACGACTTCTTCACCAACCCGAAGCAGAAGCGCACAGAAGACTACATCACCGGGCGCTATGGCTGACGCTGCGTCGCCAAGGACATCAATATGACCGGCCAACGCGACGAGTTCGCGCAGCACTTCTCGAGTCAATTCAACCAGGAACTGGACAACCTGCGCAGCCGCGTCCTGGTGATGGGCGGCGTCGTCGAACAGCAGATCGCCGACGCGGTTACCGCACTCGCGTCCGGTAACGAGAACATGGCCCGATCGGTGATCGGCGGCGACCTGCATGTCAACGCGCTCGAGATCTATCTCGACGAGGAGTGCCGCAGAATCCTGGCACGCCGGCAACCGGCAGCCGGTGACCTTCGCCTGGTATTCGCAGTAATCAAAGCTGTGACTGACATCGAACGTATCGGCGATTCGGCGAAAAGCGTGGCGCGCATGGCGATCAAGATAGTCGAAGCGAATGCGCCGGGCCCGATGCCCAACCTGCAGCACCTCGGTGAACTGGTGCGCGAGATGGTAAGCAAGGCCATCGGAGCGTTCGCGGCAATGGACGTCAATCTGGCGCTCGCGGTCGAGCGCGCGGATGTCGAAGCGGACGAGGAATACCGCTCAATCATGCGCCAACTGACCACAACGATGGCCGAAGACTCCCGCGCGATCGCATGGGCATTGAATCTGGTTCTGGCCGCGCGGGCGTTGGAACGCGCCGGCGACCATGCCAAGAACATCTCCGAATATCTGATCTACCTGGTGCAGGGCAAAGACGTACGTCACGTCAGCATCGAAGATCGCGAACGCCAGGTTCAGAGCCATTCGGCGCGCACGACCGACGCTGCCGATTCCGCTGCCCCGAAGACCTGACGCGGCGCGAGCTGCGCCGCGACTTTCTCCTCGGCTGCCCGGTCTGTTTGCCTGTCATGCGCCTGTCATACAACGTGTATCTAATGCCGCGCTCAACCCACAGCTACGTTGGAGGTCACTGAGATGTCGAAGGTCGTTTCCAGAAACTGGAGCGCATGGATCTGCGCAGTCATCGTCGGATTGGGATTCGGAACTCAGGCCGTTGCAGCCGAAATATCTGGTGCCGGCGCAACATTCCCGTATCCGATCTATGCGAAGTGGGCAGAAGCCTACAAGAAGCACGCCGACGTCAGCCTCAACTATCAGTCGATCGGGTCCGGCGGCGGCATCAAGCAGATCCAGGCGTCGACCGTGACGTTCGGTGCATCCGACAAGCCGTTGACAAGCGACGAACTCACCGCCTCCGGTCTCACCCAGTTTCCGATGATCATCGGCGGCGTCGTGCCGGTGGTCAACGTTGCTGGCGTCAAGCCCGGAGAGCTGGTAATTGACGGACCGACGCTCGCCAGCATCTACCTTGGCGAGATCACAAAGTGGGACGACGCCCGCATCAAGGCCCTGAATCCGGGATTGACGCTGCCGAGCGTCGCAATCGCGACCGTCCACCGATCCGACGGCTCCGGAACGAACTTTCTGTTCACGACTTACCTGGCAAGCGTCAGCGGGACCTTCAAGGAGAAGGTCGGCGCCGATGCGTCGGTCGAGTGGCCGAACGGGATCGGTGGAAAAGGTAACGAAGGCGTCGCCAGCATGACAGCGCAGACCAATGGAGCGATCGGTTACGTCGAATACGCCTACGCAAAACAGAACAAAATGACGTTCGTGAAGATGAAGAACAAGGCCGGCGAAACCGTGGCTCCGGAAATCAAAGCGTTCCAGGCTGCTGCCGGCAATGCGGACTGGGCGCACGCGCCCGGTTACTACCTCGTATTGGTCAACCAGCCCGGGAAAGACAGCTGGCCCATCACCGGCGCGAGTTTCATTCTGATGCACAAGGACGCCAAAGACGCCACGTCATCGCTCACTGCGCTGACGTTCTTCGATTGGGCATACCGGAACGGCGGCAGCCTCGCAACGGAATTGGACTACGTGCCGTTGCCAGCGAACGTGATCGAAATGGTCGAGAAGTCGTGGTCCGCGATCACAGCCGGCGGCAAGCCGGTATGGGTCGCGCACTGACGGCGCCACGAACATTGGGAGCCGATCGAGCGTGAGAGACCGGCTAAACTGGGGACCTCGTCGTCGTCGAGCGGAAGCATGTCTGTGATGGAACCGATTCAGCGGCTCGGTTCGCTCGCCGACGCGCCGGGACTGGCAAGTCATTTGCAACGCCAAGCGGCAATCGAACGCATATTTCGAAATGTCGCGAGGGGAGCAGCAGCCATTGTGCTGCTGCTCCTCGGTGGCGTGATGGTGTCACTGGTGATCGGCAGTTGGCCGGCGCTGGCGGAGTTCAAGTGGCACTTTCTGTACGTGGAATCGTGGAATCCAGTGACGGAGCGTTTCGGCGCTCTGGCACCGATATACGGCACCATCGTCACGTCGCTGATCGCGATGGGGATCGCCGTTCCAATCAGCTTCGGCATTGCGGTCTTCATGACCGAAATCTGCCCGACCCGAATGCGATCGCCGATCAATACCGCAATCGAGCTATTGGCGGCAGTGCCCAGCATCGTGTACGGCATCTGGGGGCTGTTCGTTTTGGCGCCGGTACTTCAGCACAGCGTACAGCCGTGGTTGATCGAAAATCTCGGTCCATGGCCGGTCATCGGTGCTTTGTTCGAGGGTCCGCCCTACGGCATCGGCCTCTTTACCGCCGGATTGGTGCTTGCCGTGATGGTGCTGCCTTTCATCACCGCGGTCATGCGGGAGATCTTTCAAATGACCCCGCAGCCGCTTCGGGAGGCGGCGTATGGTCTGGGCGCCACGCAATGGCAAGTCGTCTGGCACGTGGTCGTGCCCTGGTCGCGTCCCGGCGCGATAGGCGGCCTTATGCTCGGGCTCGGCCGAGCGCTCGGCGAGACGATGGCGGTGACATTCGTCGTCGGTAACGCGCATCGCGTTCATGCATCGTTGCTCGCGCCGGGCACCACCATCTCGGCGACGATCGCTAACGAGTTCACGGAGGCGTATGGCGATCTGTACACGTCTTCACTGATCGCGCTCGGATTGATCCTGTTCGTTCTCACCTTCGCGATCATCGCAGCCGCGCGATTGATGCTGATGCGCCTCGAGCGCGGCACAACGAAGCGAATATGAGGCGACCCGCATGACTGCAATGACTGTGCACACTCGTCGCCATCTCCGGCGACGCCGCGTCGTCAACTGGCTGGCCTTGATCGCGACTTCTTTGGCGACCGCGGCAGGACTTCTCGTGCTGGGCGCCATCCTTTGGACGCTGATTGCCCGTGGAGCGGGCGGCTTGTCGCTCGCGGTGTTCACGCAGATGACCCCTGCGCCTGGCAGTAGTGGTGGTCTGCTGAACGCCATCGTCGGCAGCGCAATCATCACCGGGATCGGCGTCGCCGTGGGCACACCCGTCGGTTTGCTCGCAGGAACGTATCTCGCCGAATACAGCGGCAATCGCTTCGCCGCGACGGTGCGCTTCATCAACGACGTCTTGCTGAGCGCCCCGTCGATCATCGTCGGTCTGTTCGTATACACGGTGGTGGTGTTGCCGGCGGGACACTTCTCGGCGATCGCGGGCTCCTTTGCACTTGCGATCCTCACGATCCCGATTACCGTCAGAACGGCGGAAGACATGCTGCGCAGCGTGCCGCAGGACATTCGCGAAGCTTCGATTGCGCTCGGCGCGCAGCCGTGGCGCACGATCCTTCGCGTCGTCTACCCTGCCGCACGGAGTGGGCTGATCACGGGATGCCTGTTGGCGGTCGCGCGCGTCTCAGGCGAGACGGCCCCACTCTTGTTCACTGCGCTGAACAATCAGTTCTGGAGTACGAACCTGAACGGTCCGATGTCCAACCTTCCCACAGTGATCTTCCAATTCGCGATGAGTCCCTACGAGGATTGGCGGTCCCTCGCCTGGTCGGGCGCGCTCATCATCACCCTGTTTGTTCTGATCTTGAGCATCGTTGCACGCACGCTGGCGCCTGCAGCCCGGAGTCGAAGCCTGTAAAGCCGGCCTTGGCAAGCCGTGCAGCGACCAGTACGAGATCCTGCCATTACCTGCCACGTCATGGATTTGAGCCCGCCGCTGTCCTAAGGTCGGCGCATGGCCACATCTGCATCCACTTCCGCGGCACGGACGGTACCCACCATCGGCAATCACCTGCGCGACTGGCGGCAACGCCGCCGCCTGAGCCAGCTCGACCTCGCGTGCGAAGCGAACATCTCGCCGCGGCATTTGAGTTTCGTGGAGACCGGCCGGTCGATGCCGAGCCGCGACATGATCCTGCACCTCGCCGAGCAGCTGCAGATTCCGATGCGCGAACGCAACGTGCTGCTCGTGGCGGCCGGCTACGCGCCGGTGTTCGTCGAACGGTCGCTCGACGATCCCGCACTCGCGGCGATGCGCGGCGCGATCGACCTCGTACTCGAAGGACACAAACCGTATCCGGCTTTCGCGATCAACCGGCATTGGCAGATCGTGTCGTCGAACAGCGCTCTTCCGCAGTTGTACGACGGCGTGGCGCCGCATCTGCTCGAGCGACCGGTGAACGCGATGCGGCTCAGTCTGCATCCCGACGGACTCGCGCCACGCATCACGAACCTGCCGGAATGGCGCGCGCACCTCATCGACCGCCTGCGCCAACAGATCGACTTGACCGCGGATCCCGGTCTCGTCGAGCTGATGCAGGAACTGACGTCGTATCCCGGTAACTCCAGACACGACAAAGTGCCGCACGCCAACGGCGGCGTCATCGTGCCGTTTTGCATCGTGACGTCGGGCGGCGAACTGTCGTTCTTCAGCACCACGATGATCTTCGGCACGCCGGTGGACATCACGCTCGCCGAACTCGCCGTCGAGTCGTTCTTCCCGGCCGACACCGTCACGGTGGAGCGCGTACAGCGGCTCGTCGCCGCGCAGTAGTCGGCTTCTCTTACGTCCCACGTAATCGACGCGCCGTCGCGCGGTGCGCACGATGTGCTCGCACACTCAACGCGGGATAGCACATCGTGAATCGACGCAGCCTGTTGACGACCACGGGCCTGATGACCGCCGGCGCCGGCATCGCGCTGACGGTCGCCGCAAACGAAACACACGCAACTTCCTCACCAACGCCGACGAGGCTCGACATGCACACCATCAAGACCAACGACGGAACGCAGCTGTACGCAAAGGAATGGGGCACCGGCGCACCGGTCGTTCTCGTGCACAGTTGGGCGCTGAACGGCGACATGTGGCAATACCAGACGGCGGAGTTCGCGAACCACGGACTGCGCTGCATCACCTACGACCGGCGCGGGCACGGATGCAGCGATCACCCCTCGTCCGGATACGACACCAACACGCTCGCTGACGACCTCGCCAAGGTGATGGATTCGCTCGACGTTTCGAACGCGGTCCTGATCGGGCACTCGATGGGTTGCGGCGAAATCGTCCGCTATCTCGCACGGCACGGCTCCAGGCGAGTCGCGCGCATCGTGCTGCTGGCACCGACCACACCGTATCTGAAACAGACGCCCGACAATCCCGACGGCATTCCCGAGCAGGCATTCGAAGCGGTTCGCGCGGCGTGGATGGCCGACTTCCCGCAGTGGATCGCCGACAACACGGCACCGTTCTTCACGAAGGACACTTCCACCGCGATGCAGGTCTGGGCCACGTCGATGATGGAGCGCATGTCGCTGCCGATCGCGGTGGCGTGCAACCGCTCGATGGTAGATACCGACTTCCGCGCCGATCTGCGCGACGTCACCACGCCGACGCTGCTGATACACGGCGACGCCGATGCATCCGCGCCGTTGCCGCTCACCGGCGCGCGCACGGCGAAGCTGCTGCCGAACTGTACGTTCAAGATCTACGAAGGCGCGCCGCACGGCCTGTTCCTGACGCACCGCCAGCGATTGAACGCCGACATCCTGCAATTCATCGGAGCGTGAATCGATGGCGGCCGACGACCTGGTCTTCTACGTGCAGTTGCGAGTGAAGCCTGACCGGATCGATGCGTGGCGTCGCGCCGTGGCCGAGATCATCGAACGCATGTCGGCGGAAGACAGCTTCGTGGCATGCTATCTCCATCGAGACGCACAGGACGAATGTCTGTTCACCTTGTACGAACGATGGCGTGAAGCGAGCGTGGAAGCGTTTCTCGCGCACCAGGACAAACCGTATCGAAGAGACTACGAGGCGAAGCTGCCCGATCTTTTGCAGAAGCCGCGCGACGCGGCCGTACTGAGACCGTTGGGCGAGTGGCACAAGGAGTAACCGATGCAATCGGCACACGACATACAGCAACTGTTCGAACCCATGCTGCCCGGACTCCTGGGCATCGAGTTCACCGAGGTCTCACAGGAACGCGTCGCAGCCACCATGAAGGTGCGGCCCGACCTCTGCACGAGCGGCGGCATCCTTCACGGCGGCTCGATCATGGCGTTCGCCGATACGCTCGGCGCCGTCGGCACGTCGGTGAATCTCGAAGCCGGCTCTGGCACAACGACCGTCGAATCGAGCACGAAGTTCCTGGCGTCGGCGCCCGTCGGAACGACCGTGACCGCAGAGTGCGCGCCATTCCATCGCGGCCGCACGACCATGGTCTGGCAAACGCAGATCCGCAACGAAGCCGGCAAGCTGTGCGCGGTGGTGACACAGACGCAGCTGGTGCTGAAACGCTGATTTGCCGCGTCACATGGCGCGGCCCGGTCGAGTCGTTGGAGCGGTCGTTGCGGGCGTCATTCTACTGGTCGGCGGCGCCACATGGGACGCGGCGTTCCGCGCCCCATCGCCGCATCGGTTACCGCTTCCGTCCAGCCTCATCTCCGCGGAATCCGCGACGGGGACGCAGCTGCTCTCGCACAGCGCGTTCACCGCAGACGACGCCGACCTGACCCGCGCTTTCGAGGCGCAGTCGCGCGCCGCCTACTGCGGCGTCGCCAGTTCCGTCATCGTCCTCAACGCGCTGCGGCCCGGCATCACACTGACACAATCGAGCGTCTTTCCGAACGTATCGGCCGAACTGCGTACGACATTCGGCGGAATGACGCTGGCGCAACTCGCCGAACTGCTCCGCGCCAACGGCGCAACCGTCACCATGACCTACGCGTCGGACTCGAACATCGACGCCTTCCGCAGCATCGCGCGCCAGAACCTCCAGACCCCGCACGACTTCATGCTCGTCAATTACGAACGCGGCGCACTCGGTCAGACGAAGTCCGGCCACATCTCACCCCTCGCCGCCTACGCCGACCAAACCGACCGCCTGCTGATCCTCGACGTGGCCGCCTACAAATACCCACCCGTCTGGGTCGCCACCCCCGACCTGTGGAACGCGATGAACACGCTCGACCCTACCTCCAAGCACACCCGCGGCTTCGTTACCGTCCGGTAGCTCCCAACGACCCAACTACGTCGCACATTCATCGCAGTGAAACGAACCACCGACCAGGCGGAGGTGCGCGTCTGTTGCGGAGGGCCCTCCGCGGCCAGGGATGGCCGCGGCTCGGAGCGCCCAGGGATGGCTCGAGCGTGCCCGACGCAGCACACACGCACCTCCGCCACGTTCGAAGCTCCTTTCCACCACGCGCGATTGCCGCCAAATTTTGAATGCGTTATAAGATTGACAACCCCCGAACCCGACGCCGCCATGTCCGATACCTACGTTCTCGAGATCCCCGAACAGCTCACCATCGAACCGTCCACGCGCCGTGTGCCGCAGGCCGCCCGGCGAGTGTGGCCGGCCGGCACCGTCATCGTCTCGGCCGACAGCCACCTGATCGAGCAGGACTACTGGCACGCCGGCTTTCCGGCCGACAAGAAGGAACAGGCGCCGCGGATGGTGTTCGAAAACGGCCGCTTCGATTTCAGCATCGGCGAGAAATCGATGACGCCGCCGGAGATCGCGGACTTTCTGTGCCGCTCGATGGAATGCACGCCGGGGCTGAACGACGTTCAGGCGCGGCTGAAAGACCTCGACGTCGAAGGTGTAGAGAAGGAATTGATCTTCCCGCAGCGGTTGTTCGGTCTCTTCATGTTCGGCGAGATGCAGAACCGCGAAGAGGTGTTCGGTCTCTATAACGAAGCGATCGCGCGACGCTGCGCCGAGGCGCCGGGCCGGCTGTATCCGGTGATGGTGCCGAACTATTGGGACATGTCGAAAGCGAAGGAGTCGGTCGAACGCTGCAAAGCGCTCGGCGCGCGCGGCCTCATGGTTCCGCTGAAGCCCGGCAAGGATGTCGACGGCAAGACGATCCACTACAACCACGGCCGGATGGATCCGTTGTACGAAGCGATCGCCGACAGCGGCATCCCCCTGATCTTCCATATCGGCGAAGCCATTCCGTCGGCGATGCCGGGAGCGGCAGGCATCGGTGTGGTGACCCAGATGCAGGGCTTTCGCCTGCAATGGTCGCAACTGACGTTCGGCGGAATATTCGACCGGTTTCCCGCGCTGAAGGTCGTGTTCGTGGAAGGCGGTCTGGCATGGATCGCGAGCATGCTGCACGACGCCGACATGGTCGCCACGCACTTCAAGGACGCGCTCAATCCGAAACTCGCGCACCCGCCGAGCTGGTACTGGAAGCACCACTGCTACGCAACGTTCATGACCGATCCGGTCGGGCTCTCGCTACTCGACAGGATCGGACCGGAAACCTGCATGTGGTCGTCGGACTATCCGCACACCGAGAGCACGTTCGGCTATACGCGCAGCTCGATCCAGGCGGTGTTCGATGCGACCAGCATCGAGAACGCGCAGAAGATCGTCGGCAAAACGGCGCTCGCGCTGTTCCGCATGGACTGACTACGGGATGCCGATCATCTCGGTGCGACCGCGTAGCGCGAGTGTGGCTTCGCCCTCGACCCAGCGTTCCATGCCGTCGGGTTTGATCGTTTCGCGATAACGCCTCCAGCCCGAGTCGTCGGGGAAATACAGCTCGGCCATTCCGGCATAGGGTTCGTTCGCTGGATCGAGGCTGTGACTCACCACGTAGCGGAATCCGTCGACCTTGCGCATCACATTCGTCACGTTCGGCACGTGCACGTTCAGCCAATGCTCGAACAGCTCGTCGAACGGCGTTGCCGGCTTGGCTTTGACCAGAAACGTCATCTTGAAGAAGCCCGAGCGCGTGCACGGAAACGGCGCGTTGAGCGTCAGCGGGCGCACGGGCAGATGCTCAGAGCCGTCGATCACCACGTACTCCTTCGTCGCCCAACCGACATACGGCTCTGCCTTTTCCTGAAACGAATCGCGCGGCGTGGTGCCGGTGGGCGTTTTCGGCTTCGGCAATGCCTGATCCCACCAGAGCTGCGCGGCGCCGTCCCACGGATGCTCGCCGGCCGCGTTTGCGTCGAACAACGTCGCGATGTAGCGGCGCGCGTGCATACGACCGGCCGCAGCCGCGTCGTGCTGCGACTTGATCACCAGCGGCATGTGATTGGCGAACCAGTGCACCAACAGTTCTTCTCGGGTCGCCCCTTCGCGCCGCTTGATCAGGTAGATCATCTTCGCGCCGGACGTCGCCGGCGGTTGACCGGATTTGCGTTTTGCCACGAGCACCTCCTTCGATCCGTTCCAATTGCTGCCGACCGTTTTGCCGATGACGGCGCTATGGCAGTCTACCGCTGGGAACCTACAGCAACTGTGTGATTACGAACCGGTATGCACTGAGGCAATCGTGAGCGCCACCGTTTATGACGAGCACGTCCGGTTCTACCTGAACTTCGTGGACCGCGGTCTGAGCGATCCGCGCGATCTCCGCCATCACCTCGTTCGGCGTTTCGAAGCGCTGGTCGGCGAACGCATCCGCGATGCAACCGTGCTCGATGTGGCGTGCGGCGAAGGCTACCTGTCGCGCCACTTCGCCGCGTTGGGCCCACGACAGGTCCTCGGCGTCGATCTCTCGACCGCCCTCGTCGACGTGGCGAGGCAGCGCAGCTTCAGTCGGCTGTGCGCGTTTCGCGTCGACGACGCGCAGCGTCTCGCGACGGTCGCGGATGGAAGCGTCGACGTCGCACTGTCGCAACTCGCGCTGATGGACATCGCCGATCATCGGGCGATGTTTCTCGCCGTGCATCGCGTGCTGAAGCACCAGGGCGTCTTCGGGTTCTCGTTGCTGCATCCGTGCTTCGAAGGACCGTTCCGCCTGCCGGACGAGCCGCAATTCACCAAAGACGATTCCGGCGTGGACGTTGCGGTCGCGGTGCGCCGCTATGCCACCGAAGGGCATTGGCAATCCGGCGGGTCCGGGGTGCGTGGTCACATGGGCGCCTACCATCGCACGCTCGCGACTCTGATCAACGATCTGATCGGCGCCGGATTTGTGCTCGAACGCCTGGAAGAGCCGGTGCAGGATGGCAACGGTCTCGCCTCGCAGGTGCCGCGCTATCTGCTGGTGACGGCGCATCGCGCCTGACCGCCTCAAAACAGCAAGCGCTGCACTGTCGCGACGGTGAGCGTCGCTTAGCATCCCGTCGTACCAACGGAAACACCGATGCGGCCGAGCACGAGCCATCGATACCTCGAACGAATCGAACGCGTGGTCGACGCGCTGTTGTCCGCGCCCGCGGCTGATCACAGTGTCGAAAGTCTTGCGGCGGTAGCGAACATGTCGGCGTATCACTTTCATCGCGTGTTTCGCACCGTCATGGGCGAGACGGTGAACACGACGATGCGGCGCGTGCGGCTCAGCCTGGCGGCCGATCGACTCGCTAGCGGAAGCGAGCCCATCGGCCGCATTGCGGAGTCTGCAGGTTATGAGAGCCCACAGGCGTTCGCTCGCGCATTTCGCGGCTTCACACGAACGGCACCCGTGGAATACCGGCGTCGGTACAGCAATGCCGGCCGAGCGGTGCGCCAGAGTCCAACCGTTGGCATGGTGTTCGACGGCACGATCGACATCGTCGACGAACCGGCGCGTCGCGTCCTGGCGATGCGCCACGACGGGCCGATCGTGTCGATTCCCAACAGCTCACGCCGCTGCTGGCGATGGTTGTTGCGCAGCGCACTGTTGCCGCGTGTGCGCGAAAGGATCGGCGTCGCATTCCTGGATCGGGCAGAGACCAAGGGATTCCGCTACTACTGCGCTGTCGTCGTCGACGCAGACGATCGCGTCTTTCCCGACGTCACGGCGCTGTCGCTGCCCGGCGGGCGCTACGCGCGATACCGGCTGCGCGGACCTGCATCGCTGATCGCGCCGACGTTCTACGCGATACAACGCGAATGGCTACCGCGCAGCGGGTTCGAGTTCGACGACGGACCCGCGGTCCGGCCGTTGCTCGAGCGATACGTCGACGATGCGCTGACGCGGGCCTACGATGGCCCGATCACCGATCTGTTGCTGCCGGTGCGTCCACTAACGATTCTCTAAAGGGGAAGTCACGATGTGTACGATCGCCCGATCGCTGGCGCTGATTCTGATCTGCGCAGCCGCAACCGCGCATGCCGATACGCTCGTGCTGCGCGGCGCAACCGTGTACGTCGACCCGCAGTCGACGCCGCTGCGCGACACCAACGTGATCGTCAGCGATGGCAGCATCACGGCGGTAGGCGTTGATGCCCCCGCAGGCGCGCGCGAACTCGACTGCCGGGGTCTCACCGTGGTCGCCGGTCTGCACAACAGCCACGTGCACTTCCTGGGGCCGGAGTGGACGGGCGCGGCGCAATTGCCGGCAGACGCGCTCGCCGCGCAGCTGGTCGCGATGCTGACGCGATACGGCTTCACGTCGGTGTTCGACACCGGCTCGCTTCTGGACGACACGCTCGCGCTGCGCAAACGCATCGAGTCGGGCGAGATTGCGGGGCCGCGCATTCTCACCGCCGGCGAACCGCTGTTTCCGCCGGACGGCATTCCGATCTACCTGCGCGGCCTGCCGCCGGACCTGCTGAAGCTGATGAAGGAGCCAGCATCCACCGACGAAGCGGTGGCCGCCGTGGATGCGAATCTCGATCGGGGCGCCGACGCGGTGAAGCTGTTCACTGGCGCGATCATGGGCAACGACGTCGTCAAGCCGATGTCGGTCGCGATCGCGCAGGCCGCAGTTGCGGAAGCCCATCGGCGCGGCGTTCCGGTATTCGCGCATCCGTCCAACTCCGAAGGCGCGACGATTGCGGTCCAAGCGGGTGTCGACGTGCTGGCGCATACCAATTCCCAGGGCTGGACGCCGGCGCTGGTCGCGTCGATGGTCGAACATCGAACGGCGCTGATACCCACGCTGAAGCTATGGTCCTACGAAGCCGCGCGGCAACAGGCGAGCGCGGCCGAGAGTGATGCCTTCACGGGCGAAGCCATGGCCGAGCTGACCGCCTTCACGAAGAGCGGTGGCGAAACGCTGTTCGGCACCGACGTCGGCTACATGCGCGACTTCGATCCGGCAGACGAGTACGCGCTGATGGCACGCGCCGGCATGACGCCGATGCAGATTCTCGCGTCGCTCACCTCCGTGCCGGCCGCGCGCTTTCAGAAGACACTGAAACTCGGGCGCGTCGCTACCGGATACGCCGCCGATCTGACCGTGCTGGACGGCGACCCGGCGCGCGACGTCACGGCGTTTGCGCACGTCCGCTACACGCTGCGCGACGGGCGGCTCATCTACGACGCGCGCGCCGCCGCCCCGCAGAAACCGCAATAAAGGGCAGGCTGCGGTTCTGATCCGACGGCCCGACGATCGCTCTAGCGGGCGGTCGGCAGATGGGACAGAATCCACCCTCCGCACGCGGGACGTTTTCCGGGCCTTTTCAGGTCCGCAGCCCGCGTCACGAACCGCCCACGCAGATGGGTCAGATTAGGGAGTGAGCATGAAGAACGAGCGCAATTTCTACATCGATGGCAAATGGGTCACGCCGCACAGCACCAAGACCCTCGACGTCCTGAACCCCGCGAACGAAGAGGTGATCGGCACGATCACGCTGGGCGATCAGGAAGACGTGAACCGCGCGGTTGCCGCCGCGAAGAAAGCTTTCCAGACATTCTCGAAGACGACGGTCGAAGAACGCGCCGCGCTGCTCGAGAAGATCATCGCCGCGTACCAGAAGCGCATGCCCGACATCGGCGCAACCGTCTCCAAGGAAATGGGCGCACCGATCGGTCTCGCAAACATGGCGCAGGCACCGGCCGGGCTCGGCCATATCGCGTACACGCTGAACGCGATGAAGACCTTCAAGTGGGAAGAAGACAAAGGCCGCAACCGCATCGTTCACGAACCGATCGGCGTATGCGCGCTGATCACGCCGTGGAACTGGCCGCTGAACCAGATCGCCGCGAAGGTTGCGCCCGCGATCGCTGCCGGTTGCACCATGATCCTGAAGCCCACCGAGATCGCACCGCTGAACGCGATCATCTTCGCCGAAGTGATGGACGAAGCCGGCGTACCCCCCGGCGTGTTCAACCTGGTGAACGGCGACGGTCCCGGCGTTGGCGTTGCGTTGTCGTCGCACCCGGACGTGGACATGGTGTCGTTCACCGGTTCGACGCGCGCCGGCATCTCGGTCGCGCAGAACGCGGCACCGACGGTCAAGCGCGTCACCCAGGAACTCGGCGGCAAGTCGGCGAACATCCTGCTGGACGATGCCGATTTCCCGAAGGCCGTCGCGCAAGGCATGGGTTCGTGCGTGCTGAACAGCGGCCAGTCGTGTAACGCGCCGACGCGGATGCTGGTGCCGATCAAGCGGATGGACGAAGCCGCGGCGATCGCGAAGGCGGCGGCGATGGCCGCGAAGGTCGGCGACCCGGCGAAGACGGACACTAACGTGGGTCCGGTGGTTTCGAAAGTGCAGTGGAACAAGATCCAGGGTCTCATCAAGAAGGGCATCGAAGAAGGCGCCAAACTCGAGTGCGGCGGCGAAGGTCTGCCCGAAGGTCTCAACCACGGCTACTTCGTGAAGCCGACGGTGTTCTCGCACGTCACCAACGAAATGACGATTGCGCGCGAAGAGATCTTCGGACCGGTGCTGTCGATCATCGGCTACAAAGACGATGCCGACGCAGTGCGCATCGCCAACGACACGCTGTACGGCTTGTCGGGCTACGTGCAATCGAAGGATCTCGACCGTGCGCGCAACGTGGCGCGGCAGATCCGCGCCGGCAACATCCACGTGAACGGCGCAGGCGTAGACCCGGGCGCACCGTTCGGCGGCTACAAGCAGTCCGGCAACGGTCGCGAGTTCAGCGAATGGGGTCTCGAAGAGTTCCTCGAGACGAAAGCCATCCTGGGCTACAACGCGGCTTGATCGAGTTGTTGGGGTTCTTGTGAACCCCGTTTGATACGAAGGCGCGTCAACTGACGCGCCTTCTGTTTTTCTACGGCGCCTTTTCTACGGAGAGCATCATGGAACTGTACGACGCTATGAGTACGCTGCGCGCCGTCCGCCGGCTGCGCCCCGATCCGATTCCCGAAGCCGTTCTCCAACGGGTGCTCACTGCCGCAACGTGGGCGCCGACCGGCGGCAATCGCCAACCGTGGCGGATCGTCGCCGTGAAGGATGCGGCGAAGAAACAGGTGCTCGAAGACCTGTATCGACCCTACTGGGACGCCTACATCGTCAACTACCGCAAACACATGGAGACGATGCCGGCGGAGGAACGCGACACGTCGTCGCGCGCGATCGACGCGGGCACTTACCTCGCGTCGCACATGCACGAGGCGCCGGTCATTGCGGTGTTCTGCTACAACCCCGCGATGATGACGATCACCGACAAGGATCAGCCGCGACCGTCGGTCGTAGGCGGCGGATCGGTGTATCCCGCGGTGCAGAACCTGCTGCTCGCATGCCGCAACGAGGGGCTCGGGTGCGTGCTAACAACCTTGCTCTGCCTCGAAGAGCCGAAGGTGCGCGCGCTGCTGGAGTTGCCCGACGGCTGGTACACCTGCGCGCACGTGCCGATCGGCTATGCGGTGGGCGGCGGTCACGGCACGATCGCGCGCAAATCGCTCGACAAAATGGTGTTCACCGACCGGTTCGGCAACGCCTGAGGTCGATCAGGCCGCGTTGCTTTCCGCGTACATGCGCAGGAACCGTTCGAGATCGCGGTCTTCCACCTCGAGCAGTTCGTCGAGGAATTTGTGGAAACGCTGGCCGCCGCCTTCGTTGCGGCCGAACTGCACGTGCGACTTCGCACCGGTCGCCAGCGCCTGCTGCTGCCTGAGCCCTGTCGCATAATCTTCGTCGCGCACCACCTTTTCGAGGAACGCGAACTGTTCGTGCGCCTGCTCGACCATGTCGGCGGCGGGAGGCTTTTCCATCAGGTAGTTCTGCACCGTGTATGACTGCGCCGGCGTTTCGCCGGGAAACAGCTGGCTGATCATCACGCCGCGGCCGCCGCCGTCGAATCCGGCGATCGACACATGCGGGAAGATCGTCCACACCGCACCGAGCAGCGCAGGGTCGGTCCATTCGCTTTCTGGTACGTCGGCGAGTGCCGCGCTCGGCGTGCTGACGCGCTGGTGCGGACCCCACGCGTGATACATCGCCTGCGAGAACATGCCCGCGCCGAACGAGTTCTTGTGCAGGATCGGCAGGTGGTAGAAATCCATGTAGCCGTCGTAGGCGATCTTCCAGTTCGGTCCCTCGAGCACGCGGCTGCTGAAGAAATGCCAGGTTTCGAAACCGAAGTGCGCAAGCGCTTCGTCGTAGCCGGCGAGGAATGCGTCGGGGTCGAGCGTCGATTTCGGATCGAGCGTCACCCAGATGAGACCTGCGCGTTCGGTGGTCGGCAGTTCCGTGAGACCGTTGCAGGCGCGCTCCACTTCGCCGAATTCCTGTTCGCGGAACACGCCGATCAGCGCACCTTCGGTGGAGTAGGTCCAGGCGTGATACGGACAGCTGAAGCGCTTCGCCTTACCGCGACCGGGCGCCTGCACCTGCGCGCCGCGATGGCTGCACATGTTCACGAAGGCGCGCACGCGGCCGTCGTCGCCGCGCACGATCAGCACCGGCACACCGACCGCGTTCATCGCTTTGTATTCGCCCGGTTCGCGCACCTCGGCCGTCATCGCGAGCATCAGCGGCAACCGTTTGAACACGCGTTCCATTTCGAGTTTCCAGCGCGCCTCGTCGGTGTAGTGCGACACCGGCACCCGGTAGATCTCCGGCGTTTGCGGAATGGTGCCCGCTTTGCCGTGAGCAACGATTTCCCGAGTGATCTCGACCAGCCGCTCGCGCACGTTCGTTTCTCCGTTTTCCGCAGGATGCGGCCATCGAGGATACGGGTGTCAAAAACAGTCAGTCAAGACTGTTTTTGCGACGCCGCGCACCAGCACCCGTCCTTCATCACCTCGAGCCGCCCGCGGTCCTGCAGCACGCGGATGTCGCTGAGCGGGTCGCCGTCGACGACGACGAGATCGGCGAGCGATCCCGCGACAAGCGTGCCGACACGGCCCTTCGGGTCGAACGCGAGCCCGCCGTTACGCGTCGCGCACAACAGCGCTTCCGCGTTCGACATGCCGAACAACTCGACGAAGTACTCGAGGTCTTTCGCGTACGTGCCGTGCGGCGCGATGCTGATGCCGTAATCGCCGCCGACCACGAGCCGCACACCGGCTGCGCGCAGTTTCGCCACCGTTGCGACCGTCGCGTCGATCTCCGCTTCATAACCCTGCTTGCGCACCGTCGCCTTCGATACGCCCAGGCTTTCGCATTGCGCGACGTACTGGATTTCCCACGCGATCGCCGGCCCGACGAACAGGCGCTCGCGATACTGCGTCAGCAGTTCCACCGCTTCGTCGTCGAGGTAGTTGGCATGGCCGACGAAGTCGACGCCGGCGCGCACCGCCTGCTTCACCGCTGCGGCCGAGCGGGCGTGACATGCCACGCGCAGCTTGCGGCGGTGCGCCTCGTCGACGATTGCCGCCACTTCCTCGTCGCAGAACGACAGCTCGCCCGGTGGATTGATCGGATTGATCGCTTCGCCGTCGATGAAAATCTTGACGATGTCGACGCGCGCTTTGCGTTGTTCCCGCACCGCCTGACGCAGCGCCCACGGTCCGTCGGCAATCTGGCTCAGCCCGCCGGGCGAATCGACGTTGCTCGCGGTGGCGCCCAGGTCGCGCCCCGCCGCCAGCAGGCGCGGACCCGCGATGCGTCCCGCGTTGATTGCATCGCGCAGCGCGACGTCGATCTTGTACGTGGAACCGAAACTGATCGCCGACGTGAATCCGCAGTGGAGCATCAGAGCGGCATTCCTCACGGCAGTGATCGTCGCCTCTTCGACCGGCGTCGCCCCGATGGCGAACGGGCTCGCGTCGGCGAACGACAGATGCGCGTGCGTTTCGGTCATGCCGGGCATGACGAACTTGCCGGCAATGTCGATCACTTCCGCGTCTGCCGGAATCTGTGGCATTTCGTTCTTCGGGCCCGCATAACGGATCGCGTTGCCGGATACCCACACTGCGCCTGACGAGATGACTGAGGCGTCCGTCGCGGTGAAGACCCGGCAGTTGATGAGAACCTGGTTGCTGCTCATGTCACCTCCGAAAAACGATCAGGCATCAATTCGCAAAGAACGCCTTCTTGCGTTCGCCGTTCGGCCCGTAGACGGGTTCGCCGCGCTCCACCAGATAGGCCTGGTTGACGCTCTCTTTGATGTTTGCGGCCGAGAGCAGTTCGACCATCTTTCGATAGTTCTCGTGCTCGAAGTGCGCGGCGAGGCTGGCGCCGTCGTCCCAGAGTTCGTATACCTGAATGCGCGTCGGCACGGCGGGATCGGGCGCGAAGCAGTAGTCGCGGCAACCGTGCTCTTCGCGCCGCGTCGCCATCTGAACGTCGGCGGTGAGAGCGACCGCACGATCGCGGTCCTCTCGAGTTGCGAATCCGAGCGCGGCGACGACGATGATCATGATTGCTCCTGTTCTGATGCGGTTGAACGAATCGGTTCAGCGCAGCGATTCGCGCGTCCAGCGGCGGTGCGATGGACCCGCGGCACCACGCTTCTCGCCCGCGTGCTCCGGATAGACGGTGGCCGTGTACAGATCGCCGTGCGCGTCCATTGCGAGCTGGTGGATGTAGATCGCGATGTCGTCGACCCGCTCGAGCACCTCGCCGGTGTCTTCGTCGAGTATCGCGAGGTTGCTCATCTTGTCGCTCGCGTAAACGCGCTTACCATAGACGGCGATGCTGAGGGGCGAGACGTGCGTCCACTCGTCGATGTAGTTGCCGTCCGGATCGAATCGCTGGATGCGCGGCCGGCAACCCGGCGCCCGCTGCGTGCGGTGCGGCGCGATCTGACCGGGAACCGTCATGTAGTCGTGGTAATTGCCGCCGCACAGATCGGCAACCAGCAGGCGCCCCTGCGAATCCTGCGCAAGCGCGTGCGGCGTGTTGAATTCGGCGGGACCTCGACCCCAGGTGCCGATCTGCTTGATGTATTCGCCGTCCGCGGAGAACCACACCAGGCGCGAGTTCCAGTAACCGTCGGCAACGACGATGTTGCCGTTGTCCTGCACGAGCACCGCAGTCGGGCCGTTGAAGTGCGTCTCGTCGCTGCCCCACTTGCCGAACTCGCCGAGGCTCAGCAGCAGCTCGCCGTTCGGATGGTATTTGCGAACCGTGTGGCCGTCGCGATCGGTGGTCCAGAACATGCCGTCTTTCTCGATGTACAGCGTGTGCGCGCCGAGCGCGAAAGCCGCGCTCGTCGGACGCGCCCCACTTGCCGAGAAAGCGGCCGTCGCGATCGAACATCGAGATGCTGCTCTTCCCCATCCTGTCTTTCATCGCGAGCGGATGCGCCGCCCAGTGTTCGATGTCGCGGGTGAACAGATAGATGACGCCGGCGCGGTCCACCGCCACGCCCGATCCCATTTCGAATTTCATGTCCGCCGGATACTTCGGCCAGCCCTCGACGCGCCTGTAACCGGCGCGCGCATCGTCGGCTCCAGGTGGGTTCGCGACGTCGTGGGAATCGCACATGGGTCGAGCCTGAGTCGAGTGCCGGAGAGAAGGATCCTAGCGAGTTCACAGGATTCGCGAAACCGGCTAGGCTGACGGTTTCGCCAAACGAGCGACCAGGTTCATGAAATTGTCGGGCAAGGTAGCGGCGGTTACCGGCGGCAGTCGCAGCATCGGACGCGCCATCGTCGAAGCGTTTCTAACCGAAGGCGCATGCGTAGCGTTCAACGGACGCGATGCGGCCAAAGGCGCGCAGGCACTTAGGGAACTCGCTGCAGGTGACCGCGCGATCTTCATCACCGGCGACGCGCGCTCTTCGGCCGACGTCAAAGCGCTCATCGACGCCGCCGCGGCGCGTTGGGGTCACCTCGACGTGATGGTCAACAATGCCGGCGGCATCACCGCGCCGGCACCCATCGCACAGCTCGACGACGACGCGTGGGCCAACGATCTGCAGTGGAATCTCAGCAGCGTGTTCTACGGCACCAAGCATGCGTTTGCACACATGCTGCCGCGCGGCAGCGGCTGCGTGATCAACATCTCGTCGGTGGAAGGCAAAACCGGCGCGGCCGGCATGGCCGGATACGTCGCAGCGAAACACGGCGTACACGGCCTGACCAAGAGCGCCGCCGCCGAAGCCGGCCGGATGGGCGTTACCGTCAATGCGATCTGCCCGGGACTGATCATCACCGACGCGGTGCTGCAGGGTGGCCCGGGCACCGCGGCTGCGATGGGCATGAGCTACGACGAAATGGTGGAGAAAGTGTTCAAGTCGAAGACGCTGACTGGCGAACTGAATACCGTCGAACAGGTCGCGGCCGTCGCCGTGCTGCTCGCGTCGGAGACCGGCCGCGGCATCACCGGCAGCTTCTTCAATGTCGACGGCGGACAGTCGCCTTACTGACGAGCCAGTTGCGCGATCCGCGCGTTGCGGATTTCGTACAACTCGATCACGTTGCCGAACGGATCGCGGCCGTAGATCGCCGACGCAGTGCCGAAATCGACAGGCGCACCGACGAACTCCATGCCCGCGGCGACGAGCCGCTCGTATTCCTGTTCGAGACCGTCGACCTGCAGCGCGAAGTGCGCGTAACCGAAATCGCACGGCCGCTGGCGCCGGTCTTCGGGTGGCGGGTTGCTGTACTGCCACAATTCGAGGAACGCGTTGGGCATCTTCAGCATCGCCATCTTCGCCGCGACTTCACGCAACCCGATCGCGCGATCGGCGGCGGGATTGTCGCGCTCGAATTCGGACGCCTGTACAACTTCGAACCCGAGCACGTCGCGATAGAACGCGAGGCCGCGCTCGAAATCCGGCACGCCGAGCGCAACGTGATGCAATCCGACGATCATCGCGAGTTCCTCTAGGCAGGTACGGGGCCTTCGACCTGGACACGATGAATCACGCGCGGCTGATCGTCGTGGTCGTGCACTGCGTAGTGCTGCAGGCAACGGTTGTCCCACATCACCAGATCGCCAACGTGCCAGACATGGCGCGCCTGGAATTCAGGCCGCGACGCGTGGCGATAAAGATACTCGAGCAGCGGCGCGCTTTCCTCGCGCGACCAACCTACGAAACGCTGCGTGAACGCGCGGCACACGTACAGCGACTTCCTGCCCGTTTCGTCGTGCACGCGCACCACCGGATGCTCCGCGCGCGGCGCCGTCTTTCCGCTTTCGCCGTACAGCGCCGCAAGTCCTTCGGCCGAGTGCACGGCCCTCAGTCCGTCGACGACGCTGCGCAGCCCTTCGGACAACGCGTCGTACGCGAGTTCCTGATTTGCAAACGCGGTGTCGCCGCCGATCTCCGGCGTTTCGAGCGCATACAGCATCGTCAGCTTCGGCGGCGCCGCGTTGTACGTCATGTCGGAATGCCAATGCTGATTCACGTCCTTCGCTTTGCCGTGATTGCGCAGTTCGATGACGTCGGGATAAGCCTTCATGCCTGCGTACGGATGCCGTACGAGCGTTCCCCAGCGACGCGCGAATGCCATCTGATCTTCGGGCGTGAGCCGCTGATCCGGAAACGCCAGCACGTGATGCTTGCAGAACAGCTCGTTCAGCGCACGCCACTGCGCAGTGTCGACGTTGCGCACGTCGAGGTCTTCGACGATTGCGCCGAGCGGAGCCGCAAGCCGGTGGACGCGCATGTCGATTCAGGCGCGCTGCGTCACGGCGATCATCTCGCCGATGATCTGCGGCCACACCTGAACGGGCAGGTCGTGCCCCATCCCGTCGATCGTCAGCAGTTTCGCGCCCGGGATCGCTTCGGCCAGCGCCTTGCCGTGCGGATACGGCAGGATCGGGTCGTCGGTGCCGTGCACCACCAGCGTCGGGATCGACGTTTCGCGCAACAGCGGCCGGCGGTCGTTCGGCGAACTCGCGCCGATCGCGAGCGAGTGGTTCGCCTGTGCGGCGAAATTGATCGCGCGGCCGACTTCCCGCGTCGCGATATCGCGCAAGCCTGCGGTATCGACCGGCAACCGCCCCGCGAGCTTCGTGAACATCGCCACACGCATGTCGATGAGCTCCGCCGGCGTACTGGTGGGCATCGACGTCTGCAGCTGCATCATCTCGCCGAGCCACTTAGGATCGGGTCCTTCAAGATCGTCGCTGTGCAGCATCGGCACGCCGTCGACGCTGCCCGCCAACGGCGACGACATGATGATCGTCGCGGAGCGGACGCGTTTCGGCTGCCGGATCATCAGCGTCTGCGTGATCATGCCGCCCATCGACGCACCGGCCACGTGCGCGGCATCGACGTCGTATGCGTCGAGCACCCCGACCGCATCGTTAGCGAGGTCGTCGAGGTTGTACGGCTGCTTCGCGAAGTCGAAGCACGACGATTGCCCGGTGTCGCGGTTGTCGAAGCGGATCACGTGAAAGCCTTTGTCGACGAACGGCTGAATGAAGGCCTCCGGCCACTGGATGCCTTGCGCACTGGCGCCCATCACCAACAGCAGCGTCGGGTTGCGGCGATCGCCGAAATCTTCGGTCCACAGCCGGATGCCGTTCGAATCGATGATGCGCTCTGCCATGTTCGCTCCTCCGTCCGGACGGCGAGCTTACCGCGCGGCGTTCAGGGTGTCAGTCGATCGCGGTCGCGCGGATACAGCACCGCTTCACGCACGTTCGACAGACCCATCACCTGCGCGGTGAGCCGTTCGAGCCCGATCGCGAGGCCGCCGTGCGGCGGCATGCCGAGCTCGAACATCTTGAGATGGCTTTCGAATGCGGCCGGTTCGATGTTTCGCGCGCGCAACGCCGCCTCCAGGTCGGCGCGCCGATGCAGGCGTTGCCCGCCGGTGGTGATTTCCACGCCGCGGAACAGCAGGTCGAAGCTCTGCGCTGCACCGCAGTTGCCGCGCGGCGCCGAATAGAACGGCCGGCCCGACAATGGGAACCCGACCACGAACACCGCCGGTACGCCGGACTCGGCTTCTGCGAGCGCGCACAAGCGCCGCTCCGCTTCGGGATCGAGGTCGTCGGTGAGGTGCCTGGTGCCGTGCGCTTTTTCCAGCCGCTCGAGACACGCGTCGAATTCCCACACCGGCGCGTTCAGCATGGCCGGCGGCGGCACCGCGCCGTGGCGTTGCAGCGTGGCCGCGTGTTCGCGATTCAGCTTTTCGAACATCGACGTGAGCAGTTCCTTTTCGAGCCTGATCACGTCTTCGGCGCCGTCGATGAAGCCGAATTCGAGGTCGAGCGAGTAGTACTCGGTGAGGTGACGCGAACTCGCGTGCGGTTCGGCGCGATATACGTGCCCGGTCTCGAATACCTTCTCGAACGCCGCCACACCGTGCTCTTTATAGAACTGCGGACTCTGCGCGAGGTACGCGACGCGGTCGAAGTAGTCGATCGTGAACAGATTGGTGCCGCCCTCGGTGCCTGAGGCGACGATCTTCGACGTGATGATCTCGGTGAAGCCGCGCTCGGTCAGGAATTCCCTGAAGTAGCGCAGCAAAGCACCCTGAATGCGGAACACGTCGCCAACGGTATCGTTGCGCGCCGCGAGCGGCCGATACTCGAGCCGCGCATCGCTGCCAACCGCGGAAATATCGCTCGACGCGTTGAACGGCAGCTTGTTCGTCGCCGGGTTCAACACACGGATCTGCCGCACATCGACCTCGAAGCCGAGCTTCGCCCGCGCATCCGCGCGCACCGCGCCGACCACTTCGATCGCGTCGTCGAGCTTCAGGTGCAGCGCGTTCAGCGCCTCGGATGCGCCGACGCACTGCACTTCGCCGCTCGCGTCGCGCAGGATCACGAACGTGGTGCTGGCGAGCACACGCAGCCGAAAGACCCAACCGCGCAGCACGATTGTTTCACCGAGATGCTGTGCGATCGAACGGACTGCGATACGAGACTGAAAGGTCGATTCCATGGCAGCTTTCCACACTGGTTGGAAATCTGCTGGAACCGGTGATCGGCGGTGCCATCCAGCTTCCGGCCCTGCTTTCTTGAAAATCGGGCCGGCACTCAATGCGCTGTGTCGTAGCGATACGTCCGTTTCTACTAAGGCCTGCGCGTTTGTTGCCGCGCTTCCGGTTCGAAACAGCCTCTCGGAGGGGTCTGTCCTCGTCGGCGAGTGGCGCGGATGTTACGCATTCGGGTCTGCAGCCGCAATTTCGCCTGGTTGCGTGCCGGACCGGCATGAACCGTTTTTGTGAACTACTCTTCCGATATCCTCAAAGCGCCGGAAATCGCTGTCGCATGAATTTCCTGATCGGATTCGTCGTAGTTATGGGTTGCGTGCTGGGCGGATTCGTCATCTCCGGCGGTCACGTTCTCGCCCTGTGGCACCCGAGCGAACTGCTGGTGATCTTCGGCGCCGCCATGGGCGCGTTCATCATTTCGAACCCGATGAAGGTCATCAAAAAGGTCGGCAAGGACCTCGGCCTGCTGTTCAAGGGTTCGAAGTACAACAAACAGATGTACCTCGACGCGCTGTCGCTGATGTACGACCTGCTCAACAAGGCGCGCAAAGACGGCATGGTGGCCCTCGAAGCCGACGTCGACGAACCCGAAAACAGCGCGATCTTCCAGAAGTACCCCAACGTCACGAAGAACCACCACGCGCTCGATTTCATCTGCGATTACCTGCGGATGATGGTCAGCGCGAAGCTCAATTCGTTCGAGATCGAAGCGTTGATGGACGTCGAACTCGATACGCACCACGAAGAAGGCCACGCGCCGTCGAGTGCGGTCACGCGCATCGCCGACGGTTTGCCGGGCTTCGGCATCGTGGCCGCCGTACTCGGCATCGTGATCACCATGGCATCGCTCAACGACGGGGCCGAAGTCATCGGCCACAAGGTGGCCACCGCACTGGTCGGAACGTTCCTCGGCATCCTGCTCGCGTACGGCCTGGTTGGCCCGATGGCCAACTACCTCGAATTCGCCGCGCGCGACGAATCGCAGTTCGTGAAAGTGCTGAAGACCTGTCTGATGGCGTCGATCCAGGGTTATCCGCCGCAGATCGCCATCGAGTTCGGCCGCAAGGCGATCTTCTCGACGGAACGCCCCGGCTTCCGCGAACTCGACGAACACATCAAGAACAACAAGGCCTGACGTGATGCGTCGGAACGCGGTCAACCCATCCGCATGCGAGTGCGACGATGAGTGAGACGAACGCTCCGATCATCGTCATCAAGCGCGTCAAGAAAGGCGGCCACGGCCACCACGGCGGCGCCTGGAAAGTGGCGCTGGCCGATTTCGTCACCGCGATGATGGCGTTCTTCATGCTGCTGTGGCTGGTCGGTTCGACCACTCCCGAACAGAAGGCCGGCATCTCCGACTACTTCCAGAACCCCACCGCGATCGAAGGCGTCACCGGCGTTTCGAATTCGGCGATCGATCTCGGCGGCGGCATGATCGCAACGACGAGCAGCGATCACGTGCCGGATCCGGATGCGCCGCTCGACGACAATTCGAAGCAACTCGACATCGAAGCGGAAGCGCGCGCGCTCGAATACAAGCACCTCGAAGAGCTGAAGGAACAGATCGAGGCCGCGATCGACGCAAACCCCGACATCAAGCAGTTCCGCGATCAGATGTTGATCGACATCATGAGCGACGGCCTGCGCATTCAGATCGTGGACAAGGACAACCGCTCGATGTTCGACAGCGGCAGCGCGTCGCTGAAGCCGTACACGATCAAGATCCTTGCCGCGATGGTTCCCGCGATCGCGGGAATGACGAGCAAGGTGAGCCTGTCGGGGCACACCGACCAGGCGCCCTACATCAGCGCCGACGAGGAGTACTCGAACTGGGAACTGTCGGTAGACCGCGCGAACGCTGCACGGCGCGCGCTCGTTTCTGCCGGATTTCCCGAAGACAAGATCGGTCGCGTCGTTGGGCTCGGCTCGTCGGTGCCGTTCGTCAAAGACGATCCGCTCAACCCGATCAACCGGCGCATCTCGATGATCGTGCTGAACAAGAAAGCCGAAGAAGCGCTGACGCAGGAAGCGGGACCGGCGCTCGAAGTTCCCCCGCCGCCGGCGCGGCGCGCACCGCAGGAAGTGACACCCGTCGTCGCTCCTGGCGCAGGCACGGACTCACGCTCACGCCCGACAGCGGAGTAAGGCGGCGCCCCTCTGCACGCTCGTTTGTCTTCTCCGAAGACGATGCAGCGAAATAGTGCATTCGTCGGACCTGCGCGCACCATTTGTTGACACGACCAAACCCCAACGCGAGAATCCGCCGCGAATCGGGCCAGGACGGCTCGAGCGACGCAAGAACAATCAATCTCCAGAGGGATCATCATGTTCCAGAAAGTCTCAGCAGTTGCTCTTCTCGCAGCGTCAATCGGATTCGCAGGAACGGCCAACGCAGGCAGCACCGGTCTCTACGTCGGCGGCAGCGTCGGACAAACCACAGTGAAAGCGTCAGCGAACGCAGGTCTCGCCGGTACGCTGCACTTCGACGAGGACGATACCGGCTACAAGCTTTTCGCCGGTTACATGCTGCTGCCGTTCCTCGGCTTCGAAGGCGGCTACACGAATCTGGGCAGCCCCAACAAGAACTTCAGCGGCGCGAGCGTCGACTTCGACGTGGATGGCTGGGAAGCATTCGTTGTCGGTGTGCTGCCGCTCGGTCCGGTGGATCTATTTGCGAAAGTGGGCGGCATTGAGATCAACGTCGACGCGAAGGTGAAGGCCGGCGGTAGCACGTTGGCCTCCGGTTCCGACAGCGACGAGAAGGCCGCCTATGGCGTCGGCGCGGCGTTCGGCCTCGGCGGCATCAAGATTCGTGCGGAGTACACCGCGTACGACGTCTCGAACAACATCAACGATCTGTACATGGCTTCTGTAGGCGTGACCTACCAGTTCTGAAATCGCGTCTGAGCAACACGCGTTGTTATCGGGCGCGATCCCGATAACAACGCATCAGAGCCGAACCTCAGCCGCCCGACATCTTCCCCTGCTTCTTCGCGCGCTTCTCGGCACGCTTCTCGGTGAGCGACTTTGCGGCCTTCTTCTTGTCTTGCTTCTTGCTGCGATGTTCTTTCACGTCCCTGACTCCTCTTTCGATGGCGACCGTGTCGAAGTCTCTACAATCGGCGCCGGCCGTTCAAGCATCCTTGCGACGATTGAACAGCCGCGATGCGATCGCAATGATCGGTCCAATGCTCGACAGGCCGAAGTGCAACGGATCTCCCTTCGTGACGCGCGATATGCCTTCACCGATGTTCCTCACCTGCTGCTGCAGATGACCGAGCTGCGCTTTCAGCCGGGCCGTGTCATTGGCGAGTTCCGCCAACGCTAACGCGCGCAATTCGTCGACCATCGCCTCCTCCGACGTGGGCGTTCTAGGTTGCGCCTGCAGGAACAAAACCCAGGCGAGCGCGGCGTCGACGACCGCGAGGATCAAGGCCGCGATCGTCTGGCCGTACATCGACGCGAGCGCGTTGTACGCGCACAGATTCAGCATCGTAAACGCGAGCAACGCCAGCGCGATCGCGGCAGCGGTGAACGCCGCGGAGCGCGCGGCGTGCTTGGCACGAATGCGCAACCCGAGCGCCTCGGCGCGCAGCAGCAATGCCAGTCGTTGAAGCATAGGATCCATGTCGTGCATCTCTGAAATTTATCTGGGAAGCAGTCGGCCCAGCAGCACACCGAGCGCGAAGATCGCGATCGCGGTTCCAGCCGGAATTTCCTGCAGGTGCTTTTCGAGCAGGTCGACGAAGCCGTCGAACTGATCTTTGATTTTGTCGACGGTTTCGGAGTCGACGCCAAAGTGCTCCAGATTGACGCCGCCCAACAGATCCGTTTGGCCGCTTGGTGCAGCGTCGGCAGTGTGTGGTATCTGTTTGGTGAGCGCCTCGATCTGGCTGCGAAGCGCTTCGATTTCGGTCTTCAGATCGTCGGCCATCGTGTACGTCCGGTTGCGCTGTGCAGGCTCTTATAAAGGATGCACGCCCGGCCCGCCAGCGCCGCGCGTTCCGGCGCCACGCTCATCCGCCGGAGAGAGCGTGCAGAATCATCACTTCGTCCTCTGGCGCGAGCGCTTTACCGAGATCGGAAACCGATTCGCGATTCACGAACACGCGCATGTGCGGCCGCAGCACGTCGGCTTCGTTCACCATCCGAAAACGAATACCCGGATAGCGCGCGTCCAGGTCGAGCAGCAGCGCCGCCACGGTAGCGCCGTTGGCTTCCACCGTGCTGGCGCCCGCCGTGTACGAACGCAATACCGAAGGAATCCCGACCTTCATCGTTCTCGAGCGAAGTTCGCGACTTCCACCGAATAGACGTGCGGCAGATGGGCGGCGAGACAGCGCCAACTCTCGCCTTCGTCGACGCTCCCCCATACCTCGCCGTTAGTCGTGCCGAAATAGACGCCGATGTCGCGCTCCGCGTCCACGGCCATCGATTGTCGCAACACCGTGTACCAGGCACGCGCCGGAAAACCGCGGTCGAGCCGCGACCATGTCTCGCCGCCGTCGCGCGTTCGATACACCGCAGGTTTGCCGCCGGGACAGGTGCGCGGCCACACGTCGGTGCCATCCATCGGAAACACCCACGCCGTGTTCGGATCGCGCGGGTGCAGTGCGATCGGGAAGCCGATGTCGCCGATTTCGCGCGGCATGTTGTCGCCGATCCGCACCCATCGTGCTTCGGCACGGCGCATGCGGTAGATGCCGCAATGGTTCTGCTGATACAGCAGGTCCGGCGCCAACGGATGCAGCGTCATGCAATGAGGGTCGTAACCGAATTCCGGGTGCGGGTCGGGGCCGACCGGCGACAGCATGCCGGTGTTCAGCAGATGCCAGCTCGCGCCCTGATCGTTCGATTCGAACACGCCGGCCGATCCGGTGCCGAAGTACATGTGCTTCGGATCGCGCGGGTCGATCAGAATCGAGTGGATCGGCGAACCGTCCGGATTGCGCTGCGTCATGTCGCCGGTCCACCTGATCCAGTTCGGATGGTCGTTCCATCCCGACACCGGCTGCCAGGTGTCGCCGCCGTCCTCCGACCGAAACAGTCCCTCGGGCGACGTGCCGGCATACCAGACACCCGGCTCGTCGGCGTGACCGGGCGTCAACCAGAACACGATTTCGACGGCGTTCGATTTGCGGTTGTCGTTCGGCTTCGAAAACGCCGGCGGTTTCGATGCTTCGCGCCAGCTGCGCCCGAAGTCCGTAGACCGGCACACGGTGGGGCCGAGGTGACCGGTGCGCAGGGCGACCAGCAGCGTGCGCTGGTCGCGCGGGTCGGCGACCGCGTGCTGGACGATGTGGCCGAGAAACGCCGGCCCATTGAGTTCGAACGTCTCGCGGTCCGCCGACGTCGTTAGGAAGAACACGCCCTTCTTCGTGCCGACCAGCAACGTCAGCCCCTGCAGGGCAAGCGGTTGGTGCCGATGCGTATCGAGCGGTGACGATTCGCCCAGCGGTTCGAACGCCCGGCTGCCGGGAGGAATGGTGGCTTCGCTCATCGGCGACCTCCACTTTCGATCGGCTGATCGACGGCGCAGCATTTGCCCGACTCCCGGCGGGAGTCAAGGGTGGGCGGGCGGTCAGCGCGGTATGCCGCTCTTCGTCACGTTCTTCGCCAGGAGGGTATTTGCTTCGGTGCGGGCATGCCGGCGACCGAGCCCGATCGTGCCACCACCCACTGTGATCAATCCGACCGCGCACGCGAGCAGCGTCGTGCGCGTGTCGGTCAGGCTGACCATCCACGCTGCCGCGCTGACCGACACCAGCAGCGTCAGGCGCATCAGGAAATCGCGCAGACTGAACACCCGCGCTCGATGCGCGAGATCGGTACCTTCCTGCAACACCGTTTCGGTGAGCACCAGCGCCGGCGCAGCAAACAGTCCCAACAACAATGCTGAGCCGACGAACACCGCGAACAGCCGGCTCGTCGCGAACAACACCAGCGTGCATCCGGCAAGCGCGAGCCCTGCGCCAAGGACCAGCGCGCGCGGCAGCCGCTTGCCGCGCGTATTGATCCACCACGCGCCGATGCCACTGCCAACACCGATCGCGAACAGCAATGCGCCGAGCCGCGACATGCCGGGCGCACTCGCCATCGCCTGGATGTGCTGGTTGCCGGCTACGTGCAGCACGCCGCCGGCGAACCAGACGGCTGCCAGCGCAAGCAGGCCGACTCCAACAGCCCGACTACGGCGCACGGCACCCAGCCCGGCGCCGACTTCTTCCAGATAGCCGCGCACGCTGATCGGAACCAGCCGGGCGTGGTGACCGGCCGCGCGATACGCAACGAGCGCGAGCCCGATCACCGAAATCAGATAACTCGCGGCATCGAGACGCATCGCGAACGCCCAACCCCAGCGGTCGATGATGTATCCGCCGAGCAGCGCGCCAATTGCAGTTGCGAGAATTCCTGCGCCGGCCAGCAGAGAGTTCGCCGCCAGCAGCTGATCTGAGCGCACGACTTCCGGCAACAGCGCGCTCTTCGCCGGCAGAAATACGACGTTCACCGTGAACAGCGCGAACACCAGGGCGAACACGACGTCGGTGGAGTGCGTCAGCTGGAACAGAGTGGGAATGGCCAGCACGATCAACGCGCGCAGCGCATCGCTGACGACGAGCACGTGTTTCAGATTGTGACGGTCCACCCAGGCGCCGGTGAACGGCGCGAACAACAGCACCGGCGCGACCACGACGTTTGCGAACACGGCGAGCAGCGCGGCGTAACTCACCGCGGGATCGGTCTGACTGTGTTCGTAGAAGAGTCCGGCGAGCGCGAGGTAGGTGAACCGGTCGCCGGTGATCGAGAAGATCTGTCCCCACCACAACGATGCAAAGCTGCGCTGCCGGAACAACGAGCGGCTGGTGCTCAACTCCAGCCGCTCATGCCGCCGAACGCGCGGCTTGGCGAGTGCTCGACGACGATATCGGCGGCCGCGCGACGAGCGACTGATACACCGCTTCGATCTGGTCGGTGACGCGCGGCCACGCGAACTCGAGCGCGCGCTTGCGACCGTTGATGCTGAGCGCGACGCGATGCTCCTCGTCTTCCACCAGGTCAGACAACGCATCGGCCAGCGAATCGACGTCGTTCGGTGCGTGCAGCACGCCGTTCTGGTTCGGAACCACCACCGAGCGATAGCCGGGAATGTCGGAGCACACCACCGGCTTTCCAGCCGCCATCGCTTCGAGCAGCACGATGCCGAAACTCTCGTTGCCAGTGGCCGGCGACACGAAGATGTCTGCCGTTGCATACCAGCGCGGCAGGTCGTCCGCCGGAACGGCGCCGATGAACTCGACGTGCTGGCGCATGTCGGGACGCACCGCCGCTTCGAGTTTGTTGCGCAGGTACGAGTCGCCGACGATCAGGAAACGGGCGCGTCCGCGCGTGCGCTCGATCACCTGCGGCACGGCCGCGACCAGATGATTTACGCCCTTGCGCGGATCGAGCCTGCCGACGAACACGATGTTGACCTTGTCCGGCGATTGCCATTGCTCGAACGGATCGTTGTCCGGATGAAAGCGGTCGACGTCGACGCCGTTCGGTATGACGCGATACGTTCCGCCGAAATAGTGTTCCGCGCATTCCTCGGCGGTGGCCGACACCGCAATGCGTGCGCCGAGACGCGCCATGCGTCGCGCAAGAGGTCCTCTGAAAATCTCCTGCAGGCGATTGCGTCCCGTCATGTGGAACGTGCCCACCTGTGGACAGTCGGCTGCAGCGACGGCAAGCAGCGGCAGGCTCGGCGCCGCGGGACAATGCGTGTGAACGAGATCGAACGCGTGACGTCGGAACAGCGCTTTGAGCTGACCCTTGAGATTCCAGCCCATCGTGTAGTCGACGTACGCGCGGTTGTATGGGATCAGCACGTTGCGGCCGATCCGCTCTACCCGCAGGCCTGCATCGCGCTCGTTGTCGAAACGCGCGGTGATCACTCGCACATCGTGGCCGCGTCGCACCAGTTCCGTCGCCGTCGCGTGCACGTGTTCGGTGACGCCGCCAAAACGCGGGTAATAGGACTGCGTGACGATGCCGATCCTCATGCAGTGATCTCGCGCTCTTCGGCGGCGGCCAGTTCGCTGGACTCGGCGGGCTCGCCCCAGAACGAGCGGAAGATGCACCACTGATCGATGTTCTCGCGGATCTGCCGTTGCGTGGTCGCCGCAATCGCGAGATTCAGCGCATCCGCAGTTTCGAACGTTTCCGGATCGAGCATCGGCTCGAGCACGACGCGGAAGCGTCCGTCCGCGAGGCGCTGACAGTAGCCGCTGACCACCGGCGCGGCGGTGCGCTTCGCCAGAACACCGGGGCCCGCGGGCCAGCGCACCTTGCGGTCGAAGAACGGCAACACCACGCCCTGTCCGAATATGTCGCCGTCGACCATCAATGCGAGCAGATCGTTGCGCTGCAGCGCGCGCCACAGCTTTCGATATCCGTCTTCGGGCCGGATCGTGTGCACCGCGAGTTCGCTCTTCGCATCGCGCACCGCCGGTGCGAGCCATCGCCCGAGTTGTACGCCGGCAACGGCGTGCACCTGATGACCGAGATGCGCGAGCACGACCGCGCCCAGTTCCCAGTTGCCGATGTGGCTCGACGTGATGATCACGCCTTTGCCGCGCGCGAGCGCATCGAGCACGTGTTGATGTCCCTGGACTTCGACGTTGCGCAGCAGCTCGTCGCGTTCGAGGCGCGGCAGGCGGAAGAATTCGAACAGCATGCAGTTGTAGCTCGCCATCATCTTGAGGACGGTCCGCATGCGCTCGCGCCGCGAGCTGCCGGGCATGATCGTTGCGAGGTTGACGAGCGCCGCGTGTCGGCGCCGCGGAAAGAACCACAGATGCGCACGAGCGAGACTGTTGGCAACGGCATAACCGAGTCGAATCGGCAACGCGGCGGTGAGTGCCGAAAGGCACGCGAGTAGCAATCGAGACACTTCGGTCCTTCCAGCTTGCTGTTGTTTGGTTCGATCGAACTGGCCCGGAGCGGGCCAATTGTCACTCAGATTACCGGTCGATGCGAGCCGGACTGTGTGACCTACCGTACTCAGCGAGGCTGTTGGGAGCGCCGGACATCACCTACAGAAGCGGACGCGCCGAACTACGCAGCGCGACGCGATCGATGGCGGACCTGCATCGTCTTTATGCTGTTGAGGAAGTTCGTGCGCATCCGCGTGATACCGCCGGTTACCTCGATGTCGGGATAACGCGCGAGCATCTCTTGGAGCAGCACCGTCAGCTGTATCTCGGCGAGGCGCCAGCCGATGCAC
This sequence comes from uncultured Gammaproteobacteria bacterium, assembly GCA_963780795.1. Taxonomy (GTDB): domain Bacteria; phylum Pseudomonadota; class Gammaproteobacteria; order Pseudomonadales; family Azotimanducaceae; genus DATJGR01. The sequence goes on from CAWADH010000005.1 coordinate 301,318, forward strand.
AAGTGCTGGCCGTACCCGAACGAAAGATGGCGCGGTCCGTTGCGCGTCACGTTGAACGTGAACGGATCAGCCCACTTCTCTTCGTCGCGGTTGCCGGACATGTACCACAGCGCGACTTTGTCGCCCTTCCTGATCGTGACGCCGCGCAGCGTGTAGTCCGACAGCGCGGTGCGCCGCATGTAGATCACCGGATGCACCCAACGGATGATCTCGTCCACCGCGCCCTCGATCAGCGACGGGTCGTCTACGAGCTTCTGTCGTTCGGCCGGGAACTGCGACAACGCAAGCGTGCCGCCGGAGATCGAATTGCGCGTGGTCTCGTTACCGGCGACGACGAGCAGAATGAATGCGGACAGGTAGTCCGGCACGCTCATCGTCTGGCCGTTCACTTCGGTGTTGACCAGCATCGTGATCAGATCGTTGCCGGGATTTTCCTTGCGCGCGGCGTACAGCTTCAGCGCATACATCGCGAGATCCATGAACACCTGGCCGCGCTGCTCGTTCGACGTGGAGATCTCGGGATCGTCGAAGCCGATGATCACGTTCGACCACTGGAACAGCATGTGCCGGTCTTCCTGCGGCACACCGAACAACTCCGCAAGCATCTGGATCGGCAACTCGGCGGCTACGCTCGAGACGAATTCACATTCGTCGCGATCGGCGATCGCATCGAGAATCACGCACGCGCGTTCGCGAATGCGCGGAATCAGCGCGTCGAGGCGCTGCGGCGTGAAGCCCGGCGCGACCATGCGACGGTGCTGCACGTGTTCCGGCGGATCCATGCCGATCATGCTGCGTCCGCCTTCGAACTGCTGAAACCGGCTGTCGGTCTGTTGCAGCTGCTCGAGTGGAATGCCGCGCTGATTGGCGATCATCTCGACGCTCGGCAGCGTAATGCCGCCGTGTCGATCGTCGGAACTGAAGATCTGCGGGAGTTTGGAGAGTGTCTGGATGTCGTCGTATTTCGTAATCGACCAGAAGCCGGGGCCACCCCACGGCTCGGGACACCACGCAACCGGCTCTTCACGACGCAACTGCGTGAAGATCGCGTGCGGCTTCGCGATGTCTTGAAACGTGTCAGCGTAGGACAACGAAACTCGGTCTTGCTGGCTGACTGGCATGGTGGCGGACTCGCTGTTTCGAAATGGAGGGGCGGGGTCTTACGGGGAATCGCTGAGCGCGAGCTGGGCGCCGCGAACCACTTCCATCGAGCCGTCCCAGATCATCGAGACGGCGACATACAGGATGGTGATCAGGCCGACGTAAGCGATCCAGTGATATCGCTGCAGCCAACGCGCCAGCACGGTGGCGCAGAAACCCATGAAGGCGATCGATAGCGTCAGGCCGAACACCAGCACCCACGTGTGATCGCGGGCGATGCCGGCGACCGCGAGAACGTTGTCGAGCGACATCGAGACGTCGGCGACCACGATCTGCGTGATCGCGCGGCCTACGGTTTTGGTGGGGGGATGCCCGGCTGCGCTCGAGTAGATGCCGGCCGGGCTCAATTGCATGCTGCGGACCGACTCGATCTCGCGCCACAGCTTCCAGCAAACCCACAGCAACAGCAGGCCGCCGGCGAGCATCAGTCCGACAATCTGCATCAGATGGACGGTGGCAACGGCAAACAGCACCCGCACCACAGTGGCGGCACAGATCCCGATCATCAGCAGTTGGGCGCGTTGTCGGGCGGGGAAACTCGCAACGGCCATCGCGATGACGATGGCGTTGTCGCCTGCGAGAACGAGGTCGACCAGAATGACCTGGAAAAACGCCGATAGCTCAGCGGCCCAGGTCACACCTGACCTCGGGCGCTATGCGTATCACGACCAGTTCTGCCGCGCTGGCGCCGCATCTGACTCCGATCCCCCGGAAATGCCCGATCGAATATCCATATTCCATTGGGTTGGGTCAATAGGTAACACTGCTGCCGGCGCGTCAGGAATGACTTACGGCCGGTTTAATTGTCGAGCAGTGCTACTTTCCGGCGAGCGGGGTCACGATTTCCTGCGCAAACCGTTCCACTTGGGCGCGGTCCTGACCCTGGATGACTACGTAGCTGATGCCGGTCTGCTCGCGCCGCCGTTCGAGCGAATCGCGTATTTCGGCGGCCGAACCGATCAGGAACAACGGGCAGTCGGCCACCTGCGCGGCGGTCATTCCAGTGCGGGCGCCGACCATCTCGCGAACCGGTGCCGGGTCGTCCGTGATCGCCGTCGTGAATACCAGCGCGTTCAGCTCGATCGCAGCGGGATCACGACCGGCCGCCTCTGCCGCCGAACGCATCCAGCCGATCTTCTGGCGAATGGACTCGGGGGTGATGTCGAGCGCGGTGGCCGCGGTGATGCGTCCTTCGGGAATTTTCGGGTTGATGCCGACGATGTCGGCGTGACGACCGGCGACGGCCAACAGTTTTTCCCCGCCGCCGCCGATCAGGATCTTCGGGCGTGCCGGCATATCGATCTTCAACGGCGCCTCGTTCACCTGATAGTGCTTGCCGGCAAACGTCGTCTTCTTCTTCGACCACATCGACACGATGATCGTGAGCGCCTCCTCGAGGCGTTCGATGCGCACGCTCGGCTTGTCGTACCGCATGCCGGCCCATCGATAGTCGTCGATCATCCAGCCTGCGCCGATACCGAACTCGTGCCGCCCCCCCGACATCGCCTGCAACGTTGCCGCTTGTCGCGCGTAGATCACCGGATGCCGATAGTCGACGCCGTATACCAGCGTGCCGACGCGCAGCGTACGCGTGACCGCGGCCACGCCCCCGAGCATGGTCGTCGGGTCCCACAACGACGCCGAGAAATGATCCGGCACGACGAGCGAGGAATAACCAAGCGCTTCGATGCGCCGCGCGCTCTCGGCCCAGTCCTCCACCGACAGGCTCGACAGTTGAATTCCAAATCGGAACGGATGCACCGTCATCCTGCGACTCAAACGCTCGGGCCGCTGGCGCCGTCGGGAATCCAGCTGCCGTGGAATCCGTACGGTACGCGTGCGGGAAGGTGCACGGTCGCAATCGGTGGCGCCGCGAGATCCTGCGCGTTCAGCACCACGAGTTCGCTTTTTCGGCTCGCTTCGTCGTACACGAACGTCATCAGATAACCGTCGTCTTCCGCCTTCGCGCCTTCGCGAGCAATGAAGTACGGTTCGGCGCCGTGCCGCCCGGCGCCGAACTCGAACGACGTCGACGCGCCCGTGTGCAGATCGTGCTTGAGGATCGACGGGAATCCACTGCCGCGCACGGCAACGCTGTAACCGAACCGGTACGGTTTCGCGGCCAGACTCGGATTGAAGCGCGGAAACTCCTGCGCGCGATCATCGATGCGTTGTTCGTTCACGCGCCGCGCCTTCGGATCGATCGTCCAGCGATCCAGCGTTGCCAGACTGTCGCCGAACGGACCGGTGTGATCGCGATCGAACATCCGCTCGTACCGGCACACGTCGATCACGACGCGGCCTTCGGCGTCTTCGAACGCGTTCATCGGATGAAAGACGTAACACGCGCCCACCTCGACCCAGACGATGTCTTTCGCTTCGCCAGTGCGCGGCAACAGCCCGACGCGCGGCTGATAGTCGTTGTTCCACGCGAACGGAAAATTCGAACCCGCCATCGCCATCTCGAGATTGATCGTGACCGGCAGGTCGTAGATGACGACGTAGTTCTGCGTCAGACTCGCGTCGTGCACCATCGTCATGCCGGGCACCGGAATGTCGACCGTCCGCACCACGCGACCGTTCCGGCCGACGTGCACGTACTGCACGTGATCCATCCAGTCCGGCCAGTGATAACACACGGCGTGCAGATCGCCGGTTTCGGGATCGACTTTTGGATGCGCGGTGAACGTTCGTCCAGTGAGCGTTCCGAAGAACGCGTTGACGCCGAGCGTGTCGAGTTCGTCGGACAACTCGACCGGCGGTGATCCGGCTTCGACCAACGCCCACGTGCGGCCGGCGTGTCCGATGACGTGGGTGTTGTTCGCGCCCTGCAGTTCGCGTCCCGCCACGTCTTCGCCCAGCGCCTCAACGACCGCGCCGCTTCGCACCCACCGGTTGCGATACCACTGCGCACGTCCGTTCGACAGCCGCACGCCGTGCACCATGCCGGTACCGGTGAACCAGTGGTGTTTCAGCGGATCGACGGGGCCGATCGGATTCGGGCCGTTGCGCAGATAACGTCCGCTCAGTTCGCGCGGAATGGTGCCGCTGACACGCAGGCTCGTCGTGGTGATCTCTTCCGCGACCGGCGCGTAGTTGTCGTTCAGATAGCGGTTGGCGTTCATGGACCGACCTCGTATTTTTAAGGGTGGGCGTCAGGTTGGCGGCGTCCGATTACTGCATGCGAAAATCGCCGTTCACTCACTCTCCGGACATCGCAATCATGGCGAAACAGAACGAGTCGGCGCGGCAGCTACCAGGCTGGATTGTGGACCATATGCGCAAGTATGTGGAGACGGACGGCCAGGACGGACACATCTGGAACGGCGTTCCGACGTTGCTGTTGACGACGACGGGACGTCGCTCGAAACAGCCGCTGATGCTGCCACTGATCTACGGCAGAGACGGCGATCGCTACGTGATCGTTGCCTCGAAGGGCGGCGATCCGAATCATCCCGCGTGGTATCTGAACCTCGTCGCGAATCCGCAAGTGAAACTGCAGGTCGGCGCGGACAAGTTCAACGCAAAAGCACGCGATGCAACGGCCAAGGAACGTCCCGCTTTGTGGGAGCAGATGGCGAAGATCTGGCCGCCTTACAACGACTATCAGAAGAAGACGCAGCGGCAGATTCCGATCGTGGTGCTGGAGCGCACCTGAGTCGATCCGTTAGGCGAATATAATGCTCAGCGGTGCGCGACGAGATCGCAGTCTGCGCACCGCGTCGGTTCGGCAGCGTGCTGCAGCATCGGCTCCAGATCGGGCAGTAGCGTACCGAGCACGCGCACAGGCAGGCTGCTGGTGAACTGGTAGTTCGCCGCGTCGGCGCCCGGCACGAACGCGGTGATGTTGCCGAAGAAGCGGTCGTCGATCATGAATACGAACGTGGCCGCGCGGTTGACCACGCGCGATTCGATCAGCCGGCCGCGTCCGGCGAACGTCTTGCTGCGGTGATCGCCGGTGCCGGTTTTTCCGGCCACCACGTGCTCCACGCCGTTCGCTTTCATCTTCGCCTTCAACGCGATCGCGGTTCCGCTGTCGACGACTTTCACGAGCGCCGAGTGCACGACCGACGCAAGCTCCGGCGACAGCACGCGCTCGCCGCCTGATACGGAGCGCTGCAGACGAGTTTCGTAAGGGGTGTTCGCCGCAAAATGCAGATCGTCGATCAGCACGACCGGATAACGGACACCGTCGTTCGCAATGATGCCCATCAGTTCGGCCAGCGCGCCGGGACGGTCGCCGGATGCGCCGAGCGCGGTGGCGAGCGAGGGCGTCAGCGACGCGAACGGATAACCGAGCCGCTGCCACCGGTCATGCACTTCGAGGAACGCATCGATCTCGAACAGTTGCGCGATGCGACGATCCTGACCGCTGCGTCGATGGCTCTTCAACAGCCACGCATACACGTTCTGTCGTGCGTCGGTGCTGGCTTCGACCACTTGCGACAGCGTCGCGTTCGGGTGCGTTTCGAGATAGGCGAGAACCCATAACTCGAGCGGGTGCACGCGCGCGAGATAACCGCGATCGTTCAGCGAAAACCGGTCGGCCGAATACTTGTCGTACAGACCGGAAACGTCTTTGTCCGTCAGCACCTGCGAATGCGAATGCTCCGCGAGATATCCGGCAAGCACGCGCGGCGGCGCGTCGGGGCGCACCGACCGGACGATCGTAGCCACCTTCCTGGGCGCCACGCGCTCGCCTTCGAGCGCGAGCTCCAACGCGGCGTCGCGCGATTGGCCCGCGTACTTCCGATAGAACCGGTACACGAACTTGCGACCCTCGCTGTCGGCAAAACGCGCGAGATATGCGCTGCGCTCCGGATGTTTCGGATCGTCGAGCAGTGCTCCTGCAACCGACGGCGTGCGATACGTGAGATGGTCGGTGATCTCTCTCATCACCCGCACGAACACGAGGTTCACGGAGTTCTGCAGCGCGTGCTCAACCGTCAGGATGCGGTCGTTGTCGTTGCGGTCGAAGTTCGAGAACGTCTGCGCACCGCTGCCGGTGAGGAACGTCTGATAGGGGCTCGCCGAATAACGGCGCTGCATCGCCGCCTGCAACGTCGTTGTCAGATCCGCGCCGGGATTCTCGATCAGATATTCAACCACCCACGCGGACAACCGGTCTTTATCGGGCACCTTCAACGCACGCAGTTCTGCCGTGCTCATGCCGACATAGCGGTCGTGCGCCTCTTCGATCAGTTCGAGGTATGTCACCAGCGTGCGGAGTTTGGCGGTGGAACCGAGGTCTATACGCGCACCGGTGTTGATGTCGAACGGTTGCTCGAGGCTGTCGGTGTTGATCCGCATCAGGTTGCCGCGCGGACTGCGTTCGTACAGCGTGAAGCTGTAGATCACCTTGCCGGGGTCGCTCGAACCGAGCAGGTGATCGCCGATCAGGCCGAGCTTGCGCAGCGTCTCCGGATTTTTCAGGCTCGACAGCCGCGCGTTGATCGAACTCTGAATCGGCGCATCGATGGTGGTGCGCGCCGTGAGATCGTACCGGTCGAGCGCATAAAGGCCGTCGACGTTCAGCAGATTCGCCAACCGGCCGCGCGCGAGATTGATGTCCTTCTGATCGACGTAGTGCGTCGCAGACGCCTGACGTTCTTCGTGGTGGCCGAACGTCGACAAACGTTGTTCGAGCGCTGCATCGCGCAACGCCGGCGAGATGACGCCGGCACTCGCCAGCACGCGCACGTAACTGTCGGTCAGCGTTTCGAGATCGGCCGGGCTCTGGCCGAGATAATAAGTGGGGCGCCGTGCCGCAACGATGAGGCTCAGCGCCTGCTTGTAGGCCGCCGCGCCGCCTTCCGGATCGCTATCGGCGGCGATGAGCGTGCCGTTGACGGCATCGAAATTCTCGCCGTACCACGCCTGCAGTCCGTCGCCGAGGCCGATGATCTCGCCCTGATCCGAACGCCCGGCTAGCGGCAACGAGTTGATGTAGTCGAGCACCAGTTGTCGACGCGCCCGCTCGTTGTCGATGCCGTCGCGATAGATCCGCACGCTTGCCGACGCCATCTGACGCAGCTTCTCGCCGATCGTTTCGGTGCGCCCGCCCGGCGAGTGTCTGAACTTCTCGAGTTGCGTCGCGAGCGTGCTGCCGCCGATCACCGGATCGTCGATGCCGGCGTAGCTCAGCAGGCGCAAACCGGCGGCCTTGGTCAACCGCTCCCAATCCATCACCGGGTTGCGGGTCCAGCGGCCATCCAGCAGCTCCCGGTCCTCGACGAACAACAGGCTCGCCACCACCAACGGTGGAATCGCTTCGAAGCGGTCGTAGATGAAGTGCGGATATCGCGCGCTGTAGATGGTGCGGCCGGCGCCGTCGAACAGCGTCAGTCCTGTGCGCGCTTTCTCCGGGTAGATGACGTCGAGCCCCCGATCGCTGAGCGTCCGCATCTGGGCGGACGGCCGCGCTTGACCGACCACGTCGAATCCTGCGGCGCGCAACCGCGAAACGTCGGCGGGCAGATCGGCGTAGCCGAGGCGCAGGTCGTACGGACCCCGATCGGGCGTGATCGGCGTCGGGTCCAGCCCGTCGGCCATTTGAAATCCCAACGGCTGCGCGACCCGCGACCACAATTCGGCCTGCAACGGTGAATACCGCAGCTCATGCGACACCACGATCAGCAGCCCGATGATCGCGATCGGCGTGAACAGCTGGCGGTCCGTGAAGCGCGGCCCGCGGCGCGGTGCGTTGCCGCGAATCGGCGTGGCGCGAGGATCTTCGAAGCCGACATTGGTCGGCACCGGTACGTCGGCGTGGACGAACCGGGGCGCGATGATGAGTGGCGGGAGCAGATCGCGCGCACCCTCCTCGTCCCGCCGGGACGGGAGCGCCGGCGCCGTCCGATCAATGTCTCGGGCGAGCGCGCTCATCGGTCATTCCAGTACATCAATTGCCGTCCCCACGGCCCCGGTAAAACCCAAACGACCTCGGCCATTCTCCTCCGTTTCGCGACTGCCGATTGTCGCGATTGTGTAGGAGGTCCGGAAGGGGTGGCTGGAGTCGGGATCGACCCCAGGACCGGAGCGTTGGACTCGCTATCCCTTCGCTTCGGCGACGAGCCGCGCCTCGGCGAACTCCCGGATGTGCTTGTAGTCGGCCTTGCCGTTCGGTGCGCGCGCGAGATCCGTTTTCGCGAGAATCCGCTTCGGCACCTTGTAGGCCGCGATGCGGGTGCGGACGAAGTCCTTCAGTTCGAGTTCGTCGAGTTCAGCGCCCGGCTCGAGTTGAACGACCGCGGTGATCGCCTGACCCCACTTCGCGTCGGCAATCCCGACCACCAGCGCGTCGGCCACCGACGCATGCGCCTTCAGCGCTTCTTCGACCTCCTCGGGGTAGACCTTCTCGCCGGCGGTGTTGATGCAGTTGCTGCCGCGCCCGAGCAAGGTCAGCGTGCCGTCGGCTTCGACGCGCACCCAGTCGCCTGGAATCGAGTAGCGCACCCCGCCGATCACCGGGAATGTCTTCGCGGTCTTCGCCTCGTCTTTGTAGTAGCCGACCGGCAACGGCCCGCTCACCGCCACCATGCCCGCCTCGCCCGAGCCCGGCCGCACTTCACGGTGGTCTTCGGTGAACACCTTGCACGTCGGCCCCAGCGAAAAACGCGCCACGTCGACGGCCTGGTCGCGCGTCATCACGGAGCTGCCGAGCCCGAGCGCCTCCGACGACGCAAAGCCGTCGACCAGCGTCAGCGCCGGATTGTGGCGCAGCAGCCCGGACTTGATTTCGCGCGTCCACATGACGCCCGAAGAGCTGATGAAGCGAAGCGAGGAGATATCGCGTTGGACCTTCGCGCCGTCCAACGCCTCCACGAGGGGGCGGGCAAATGCGTCGCCGACGATCGTTGCGGCCGTTACCCGATGACGCTCGATTGCCGCCAGCGCTTCGTCTGCGTCGAAGCTGCGCGCCGGCAGCGTCACGCACGTTCCACCGTGCGTCATCGCGGACACGGCCGACAGCAGTCCGGTGCCGTGCATCATCGGCGGCAACGGCAGATTCACCGGCGGCGGTTCCACCCGCAGACGCTCGATATACGTTGCCAGATCCGGCGATGGCGGCACGCCGATGCGCGGGTTGCCGCCAGCGCCGGTGCCTCTCCACAGGTCGTCGTGGCGCCACATCACGCCTTTCGGCATGCCGGTCGTTCCACCGGTATATAGGAACAGCATGTCGTCGCCGGAGCGTTCGATGCCGAGCGGCGCGCCGCCGCCGGCTCCCGCCAATGTCTCGTATTCGACGACGTCGTCCGCACCGGCATGACCGTCCGCGACTTCCACCCAGAGCAGCACCTTCGGAAGCTGCGCGCGAATCGCCGCCACGCGTCCGGCGAACTCGGCCGCGTACAGCACGACCGCGGCGTCGGCGTTGTCGAGCAGGTAAACGAGTTCGTGGTCGACGTAGCGGTAGTTGACATTGACATGCGTCAGGCGCGCTTTGAACGCGGCGGCGATGCCTTCGCTGTATTCGGCGCGATTGCGCATATAGAAGGCGATCTTGTCGCCCGAGCGCACGCCGCGTTCGCGCAACGCGCGCGCCAGGTTGTTCGAGCGGCGGGTGAAATCACGCCAGCGCACAACCTGATCGGCGTGAATCAGCGCAATGCGCGACGGATCGACCGTGGCGTCCACCGCATCGAGGATGTCGCCGTAGTTCCAGCCCGTCGCTCGTGTGCCCGACATGTTTTCCCCCTTCGTACGATCGTCGAGACGATAGCACAGCCCATCGCCGATCAGACTTGGCCATCCGAGTGCGCTACGCTGTCGCTTCTCTCGCCGTTCCGCAGACTCGATGACCGAAGAAAAACTGCCGACTTTCGCCGACTTCGACCTGATTCCGGAGGTGCTGGCAGCTGTCCGCGACGTCGGTTACGAGACACCGACGCCGATCCAGCTGCCCACCATTCCGTATCTGTTGGCGGGCCGCGACGTGGTCGGACAGGCGCAAACCGGAACCGGCAAGACCGCGGCCTTCGCGTTGCCGCTGCTGTCGCGTCTGGAGCTCAAGCGCGCCGACCCGCAGATTCTCGTGCTGACGCCCACGCGCGAACTCGCCATTCAGGTGGCCGAGGCGTTCCAGTCGTACGCGAGTCACCTGCGCGGTTTTCAGGTTCTGCCGGTGTACGGCGGCCAGGACTACGCCGTGCAACTGCGCCAGTTGAAGCGCGGCGTGCACGTGATCGTCGGCACGCCCGGTCGGCTGATGGACCACATGCGCCGCGGCACGCTCAAGCTCGGTGGATTGAGCACGGTGGTGCTCGACGAAGCCGACGAAATGCTGCGAATGGGTTTCATCGAAGACGTCGAATGGATTCTCAGCCAGACGCCGCCGACGCGGCAGGTGGCGCTGTTCTCGGCGACGATGCCCGGCGCGATCCGTCGCATCGCGCAGCAGTACCTGCGCGATCCAGCCGAAGTCACGATCAAGTTGCGCACGACCACGGCCGAGACGATCCGTCAGCGCTATTGGATCGTCACTGGTGTGCACAAGCTCGATGCGTTGACGCGTCTGCTCGAAACGGAACCGTTCGACGGCATGCTGGTGTTCGTGCGCACGCGCATCGCCGCCGTCGAACTCGCCGAGCGCTTGCAGGCGCGCGGCTACGCGACGTCGGCACTGAACGGCGACATGCCGCAAAAGCAGCGCGAACAGACGATCACCCGGCTCAAAACCGGCAAGCTCGACATCCTCGTCGCCACTGACGTGGCAGCGCGCGGGCTCGACGTCGAACGCATCAGCCACGTCATCAACTTCGACATTCCGAACGACACCGAAGCGTACGTTCACCGTATCGGTCGCACCGGGCGCGCAGGGCGCAGCGGTGAAGCGATTCTTTTCGTCGCGCCGCGCGAACGCCATCTCTTGCGGGCGATCGAGAAAGCAACGCGGCAGCAGATCGAACCGATGGAGCTGCCGTCCGCCGAAACGGTGAACGACAAACGCATCGCCAAGTTCACGCAACGCATCACCGATACGCTCGCCACGCGCGACCTCGGCTTCTTCCGCGACATCATCGTGCGCTACCAGCAGCAGCACGACGCCGATCCCGTCGATATCGCCGCCGCGCTCGCACAACTTGCGCAGGGCGAAAAACCGCTGCTGGTGAAAGACGTCCTCACGCTCGACAAACGTCCGCCCCGCGACGATGCGCGTCCGGAGAAGAAATACCCGGACAAACCGAGAAAAACGCCGCGCGCGCCAACCGTCGAGCTGCCGGCCGGCGTCGGAATGGAGCTCTACCGCGTGGAAGTTGGCCGCGCCAACGGCGTGCAGCCGGGCAACCTCGTTGGCGCCATCGCCAACGAAGCGGGAGTCGCGAGCGCGAACATCGGCCGCATCGAGATTTACGACGCGCACAGCACCGTCGAGCTTCCCGAAGGGATGCCGAAAGAAATCTTCCGGCTGCTGAAGAAGGTCTGGGTTTCAGGCCGCCAGCTCGACATCAGCAAAGTCGGCAGCGCGCCTGAAGCAACGCGGCCGATCAAGAAACGCAGCGCCCCGCCGCGCAAATCGAACGCCGACAACAAGCCGCGCAAGCCCGCGAAAGAACGCGGCTGACGCATCGACGAGAGTCCATTGATCGCTTGCCTACGGACGGGGAGCCGCGCAAGATTGCGCATCGCTCGCATACCACGCGTTGCAAGGAGGAAGTTCATGAGTGTCGCATCGATGTTCCATCGCAGGATGGGGCGGTAACGAAAAGGCCGGCGCCACGTTCCTCTTTCGAGCTCCCCTTCTCTCCCCTTCCCATTCTGCTTCGTCACCCGACGGGTTCTCCGACGCTCGGAGGCTCAGACATAGCACTTGCCGGCGCGACGCACCGGCTTCGAGGAAGGGTTTTCGATGACTAAGCAATACACGCTCGTCAGCCTCGGCTGGAGAGCATTCTTCCAACAGCAACTCTCGATCGACGAAGTCGATCAGGCGCGGCCGGCCCGCGTGCTGACGGTTCAACGCAGCGGCATCACGGTGGGCGATACACAAGGCGAACGGCACATCGCGCTCGCCAGCAAGTGGTTCTCGGTACCGGCGGAACAACGGCCGGCGATCGGCGATTGGGTGCTGCTCACCGAGCAGGGCGATACGGTGACGCGCGTGCTCGACCGACACAGCGTCTTCACGCGTGTCACCGCCGGCGTGAAGGCCGATCTGCAGGTGATCGCCGCAAACGTCGACACGCTGTTCGTGGTTACGTCGTGCAACGAGGAATTCAAACTATCTCGTCTGGAGCGCTACCTTGCGCTGGCCATGGAAGCGCACGTCGAGCCGGTCGTGATATTGACGAAGGCCGATCTGTGCGATTCGGTCGACGAATACCTCGGCGCGGTGAGAGGCATTCACAAGAGCGTGGCGATCGAGTGCGTCAACGCGCTCGATCCCGCTGCGATCGACGGCGTTCGGGCGTGGTGTCAGCCCGGCCAGACGATCGCGCTCATCGGCTCGTCGGGCGTCGGCAAATCCACGTTGCTGAACAGCCTCGCCGGCGAGCGCAAGCAGGAGACGGGCGGCATTCGCGAGAGCGACTCGAGCGGTCGCCACACCACCTCGCACCGGTCGTTACACCTGTTGCCGAACGGCGCGCTGCTGCTCGATTCCCCCGGCATGCGCGAACTGAAGATGGTCGATGCGGAACAGGGTGTGACCGAGATGTTCGCCGACGTCGGCGACCTCGCACTGCAATGCCGCTTCACCGATTGCGGTCACGAGGAGGAACCGGGCTGCGCAGTGCAGGCGGCGATCGCATCGGGTGCGCTCGACGAACGGCGGCTGCACAACTACCGCAAGCTGTTGCGCGAACAGGCTCGCCACACCGACTCGATCGCGGTGCAACGACATCGCAACCGGCAGTTCGCGAAGCACGTCAAGCGCGTGGTCGCGGAGAAGGATAAAAGGCGCTGACGGTTCAGCGCTTCGCCGCCGCGGCGATGCGTTGGGCCGCGCGTTCCATGTCGGTGAGCCCGATGCCGCGCTTGCTGAGGTTGTAGCCGGTGATGTTGATGCCGCGCACGAGATAGCGCTCGACGCGAGCGCCGTCCATGTCGACGTCGACGATGTTGATGCAGCAGGCGTCCTGTTCGATGCCGACCGTACCCTGCCACGGCAGATTCATCACGTGGTTCAGCAGCAGGCGGTTGACGCCGCCGTGCGCCACGATCAGCAGCGTGCGCCAGCTGGCGTCGCTGACGAGCGCGGTAAACGCCGGAATCACGCGACGCTCGAAATCGGCGAAGCGTTCGCCGCCGAGAAAACGCGAATCGGCCTGCGCGGCATCGGCCCATGGATTGGCGACATGGCGGATCCAGCTCTGCATGTCGGTGACTTTGTGGTGGTGATCCGGCCCGTGGATCTCTTCGAGACCCGCTGACACTTCGAGCACCGGCTTTGCCCGACCCGCCAGGATGAGGCCCGCGGTGGCGCGGGTGCGCGGCAGACCGGAACAGACTGCCCGATCGAACTCGACGTCGGCCAGCACCTCGCTCTGCCGTCGCGCCTGACTTTCGCCGTCAGGCGTCAGGCCGACGATGCGCGTGTCCGTAACCGGTGTGCCGTCGTCGCGCAGATACGCCGCTTCGGCGTGTCGCAGCAGATAGATCCGACGACGATCCGGCTCCTTGAACATCTACGATCGCCGCTGCATCACGATCACCTCGTACCGTCCTTTCGGACCGATGAACGACGAGGCGAGCCACGAGGTGATGCTGACGACGAGCGCACCCAGCAGCGCGGCGCCGAACCCGCTCAACGTGAATCCATCGAGCAACGCCGCAACGAGGCCGAACATTGCCGCGTTCACCACCAGAATGAACAGACCCAGCGTGATCAGCGTGAACGGCAGCGTGATCAGCAGCACGACGGGCCGCAGCAGCGCGTTGACGATACCGAGCCACAACGCGGCGAACAGCAGCGTCCAGCCGCCCTCTATGTCGACACCGGGCACGATCTGCGACGCAACCCAGAGTCCGAACGCGGAAATCGCCAGACGCAGCAGGAATCCGTTCATGGTTTCCTGCCACTCAGCGCTGACGGACGAGTCGCTCGCTCGTCAGCGGTGTCGGCACGAGCGGGCGCTCGGTGCCGTCGACCAGACTCGTGCGCAGGTTGCTGATCAGGTGCTCTTCCGCGTACTCCTGCGTATCGAGCGCGAGCCGCTCCTGGGCGAGCTGCAGTTCGTGAATGACGTACATCACGATGATCGACAGCGTCAGGGCGGTGAACGTCGAATTGAACGACACGCCGAGGCCGCCGGTCAGCGCGCCGGGATTGTTGCTGCTCAACGCGAACTGCGCGCTCTGCAGCGCTTCACCGAGACCGCGCACCGTTCCGACGAAGCCGATGGCCGGAATCGACCACGCGCCGAACCGCACCATCGCCAGTTCCGAGTCCATCCGCGCGGCTTCGATTTCCACCACCTGATGCACGGTCGTCGCGGCGTCCTGCACGTTCTGCGTGGCGCCGAAACGTTTCAGCGCCGAACGCAGCACGCGCGGCACCACCGATTCGCTCAGCGCCGCCGGAATCTGGTCGAGCTGCCGGATGTGGTCGCGCACGTCGTCGGGCAACACGCACGAACCCGGCGGCATCTGCATCAGGTCCTGATCGAGCAGCTTGCGGAAGCGCGACACTTTGTAGCCTTGTCGGGCCGCCAGCAGCAACGACCACAGGCACATGATGATCGCGGCTTCCGGTTCGGGTTCCTGAATGATGACCAGGATCGAGCGCTTGCCCTTGTAGTTCGGATCGGCATTCACCAGATTCTGCTGTTCGACCATGAAGTGCTCGGCCGCGGGACGCACGTAGATCGCGTACGTCGCCTGAACGATCAGCGTGAGGATCAGCAACATCCCGACGTTGAAGATCCGGTCGAACGTCTTGTTCGTTTCGAGGTTCGAAAGGAAGCTCAAACCGGCCATAACCACACTCCACAACTCGCCGGATTTTCCGTCGTTCCCCAAACCCTGTCCATCATGCCGGTCCCGCAGTCGGACGTGTGGCCTCCGGACGCGACGTACAAAGAGGGCACAAAGGGCTGCGTGTCCGGCGCGCGGTGCAGTATAGAGTCGCGCGATGGCAAAGATCTCACCCGTGCTCCCCGACGACTGGCTCGCCACCTACATCCGCAACTGCGTGGTCGACACGCTGGCGCCGTCGGAACGCATGCAGTTCCGCATAGCGTGTGGACGCGGCGCCGAGGCAGTTGCCTTGTGGGCCGATGCGACGTTGCCCAAATACACCTCGGTGTGGCGGCGGCTGAAGAGCGCGCAACGCCAACGCCGCTTCCGCGCCGTGCCGAGCACCGAAAAGTGGATGACCGACTGGAAAGCCGCGGAACGCACGCTGGGCAAGACCGTCACCGCCGTGCTGCGTCGCAATCGCGCCGTGCTCGGCAAAACACCGAGCGCGACACCGGCCGAAATGCTCACTGCGGCTCTGTTTGCTTTCGAAGAGTCGCTGCCGGAAGCGCACGCCTCGACCTCGATCGAGGATACTGCGCATCCGCCGCGCAGCGCCGAGCGCAGTCCTACTGCGAAACACTGAAGCCGATCTTGCGTTTGGTCTTGCCTTCGCCGGCCAGATAGCGCGCTAGAAACTCCGCCGAATAGTCGAGTTCCTCCACCGGCACTTCGGGATGCAGTCCGGGGTTCGCGTGCAGGCGCTTGTCGTCCGAAGCCATGCGGTCGAACAGGTCCAGGTATTGTTCGCGGGTGAACAGCTCGTCGTGCAGCTGCATCAGGAACAGCACCGGACATGCGATCGCGGCCGCGGCATCGCAGATCTGTTGGCGATACGTCTCAGTCGGGCCGGTGATTCCCATCAACCCCAGCACGGCCACGCGGATGCGCGGCTCGGCGGCGACGAGCGGAGCGCCGAAGATCGTTCCCATCGACAGTCCCCAGTAACCGACCGGTCCGGAACCCACGTCGGCAAGGCGCTGCACCTCGTCCAGAACCGTGCGCCAGTCGCCGAGCATGTCGTCCACGCATCCATCGCGCCGCCACTCCACGGCGAACGCGCCGCGCGCGCCGTCGCCCACCTTGCGGCGACCGTGGACGGGACCGTCGATCGCCAGCGCCGAGAAGCCGTACTCGACCACCAGCTTGCGCGCGACGTAGGGAATCGGCGTCTGGTGCCGGTCACCGGACGCACCGTGGCCGAACAACACCAGCGGTTTCGCAGTCGATTGCTTTTGCGGCGTCCACAGTACGCCGGGCACGGTTCGTTCGCCGCGCGCCAGCGCGAATTCGCGCTGCAGAACGCCGTTGCCTACCGCTTCTTCCAGCCACTGCAGACCTTTCATGCGCTCTCCTCGACCGGCACCAGCCGCCATATGTACACGAAGTGCCACGATACGCCGGCGAGCACGAACAGATGAAACAGTTCGTGAGGACCGACGATCCCCGGCAACGGCACCGGCCACCGCGAGAACTCGAGCGCAGCGCCCGCTGTGTACGCGAGCGCGCCCCAAACGAGCGGACCGAGGGGCGACCAGCCATGTCTGCGCCCAAGCGCCAGCAACGACACGATGCCGACCCAGCCGAGACCGAGGTAGAGAAGCAAGCCGACCCACTCCGGAATTCGGTCGAAGAACACCGCTTTCAACACGATACCGGCGATGGCGCACGCCCACACCAGCCCCAATACGCCCCATCGCATGAAACCCCGGAACTGGATGACGTGGATGGGCGTGTACGTTGCGGCAATCAGGAAAAAGATTCCTGCGTGATCGAGGCGCTGCAGCACTGCTTTCGGCGTGCCATCGGGCTGGAGCAGATGGAACACGCCGCTCATCGCCAGCGCGAACACCACACCCACGGCGTACACGACGAGCGCAATGACGCGCAGTGCATTGCCGCGGCCTCGCGCAATCAGCATTCCGCCCAGTACGGCGAACGCACCGGCGCCGATCAGATGCGTCAGCGAACTGACCGGCTCGCTGAAACCGGCGATCGCCAGGATGGGTGTATTCACCCGCGTACGGTGCCTATGACGGCGTCCGCTTCGCGATGGCCTGCGCTTCCATGATCACCCTGCACCATCTCAACAACTCCCGTTCGCAACGGATTCTGTGGCTGCTGGAAGAACTCGAACTGCCGTACGAGATCGCGATCTATCAGCGCGACGCGGAGACGCGGCTCGCGCCGGAGGCGTTGAGCGCGCCGGAGTTCGCAGACTACCTGCATTGGCTGCACTACGCCGAAGGCTCCGCCGTTACGCCGATGCTGTTCGAGTTCTACCTGGGGTTGCTCGCCGGCGCCACCGACGCGCTGTCGGCCACCATGAGCGCGCAGATCGTGCAGCAACTCACCTACATAAAAGGTGCACTGAAGCAGCGCAGCTTCTTCGTCGGCTCGCACTTCACCGCGGCCGACATCCAGATGACGTTCGTGCTCGAGGTCGCGCGGGCGCGCGGTCGTCTATCCGGCTACCCGCGATCGGACGCGCGTTACGGCGCGGCGTCGGTCTCGCCGAAGTCTGCCGCAAACATGTCCCACCCCGCCACGCACAATGCGGCGATGATCGGACCAATAACGAAACCCGATAGACCGAACGCGGTGATGCCACCGAGCGTCGACAGCAGAATCAGATAGTCCGGCATCTTGGTGTCGCGCCCGACCAGGATCGGCCGCAGGAAGTTGTCGACGAAACCGATCAGCACACCCATGACGAGCAGCGCCACGGCTTTTCCGACCGAGCCGGTTGCAAACAGCCACGCCGCCGCAGGCAGCCAGATCAACGACGTGCCCACCGCCGGCAGAATCGACAGGATCGCCATGACCACGCCCCAGAACACCGCGCCGTCGATGCCGACGACGGCCAACGCCAAACCGCCGAGCGTTCCCTGAACGATCGCGACCACTACTGTGCCCTTTAAGGTCGCGCGCGAGACTTCTGCGAATTTGCGGAACAACCGTCGTTCCCGCTGATCGCCCAGCGGAATGACGCGCACCAACCGCTCTAACAGCGCCGCACCGTCGCGCACGAAGAAGAATACGAGATACATCATCAGAAAGAACTGCACGGTGATGCTGAGCGCGTTCTGCCCGATGCTGAGCGCGCGGCCCGCCAGAAAACGGCTGGCCGTGAGCGCTGCCGTAGACAGCCACTCGCTGACGTTGCCGGGGTCGATGCCGACGCGCGTCAGCAGGTCGTTGACCATCGGCATCGCCTTCGCGGACCACTGCATCGGCGCATTGAGGTCGATCTCGCCGCTGGTCACGCGCTGATACAACGCCAACGTCTCGCGCGTTACAGCGAGTCCGACGAAGAACAGCGGCAGGATCACGATCAGCAGAATCGTTACGAGCACGAGCATGGCGCTCGATGACGCGCGGCCATCGAGACGCGCCATCAGCCGAAGGTGCATTCCGTGAAACAGGCTCGCGAGCAAGGCGGCCCAGAACACCGACTCGAGGAAGTCGCGAACGATCCACACGAAGGCGATCGTCGCCACCATCAGCAGCACGACGAAGAACACGTCTTCCAGCGTATAAGTGCGCTTCATCGTGCGACCTCAACGAAACAATGCGTGTGCCTGTTCAGCGTACCTCGTCCGCAAGGCCGCACATAGGTTGATTCGCTCCAGCGTCTGGTCGAGCGCGCGGCGCCCGCCATCGATGCGGCCGAGGCGCGGCTCGAACAGCGCGGCTACCGCATCGGCGCGCTCCGCGCTGCAATACGTTGCCGCGGCCTGGATCAGAGAGCTGCGTTCGAACGTCGGCGCCTTGTCGAGCAGCGCGTCGGCGTTGGTCGACAACCACGACCAGTTTCGCTCGGCTTCGTCGGTGCCGAACATCGACCCCAACAGGTCGAGGTAATCGTCGCCGCGAATCGCGTCGTCGAGCGCGAGCCGTTGCGCCAGAGCCGGGTCGTTAGCGGACCCGATGGCGTTTAGAATGGCAAATCGCAACACGGGGTCGCTCGTGTCTTTCAGGCGAGAAGCCAGGTCCATGGCAAACTGGGCGTCGGCGTCCTGCGCCGCCACCCGCAGCGCGGTGCTGACGAGGTTCACGTCGACTTTGTCGCGATGCAGTTGTCCGTCGGTGCCGAACCCGGTGAACGCCACGGCCTGTCGGGTCAGCTCCGCGCGCAGCGCCGGATCGCGACCGTCGAACGCGAGCACGCCCATCAGCCAGGCGCGCGTGAGCCGGTCCTCGTCGCTCATAGAGCTGCGTTTGTCGAGGTCGCCGAGCATCGGTCCATACAACGCGCGCAAACGCGTGCGCGAGACCGCGCGGCCTGCATCGTCCAGCATCTTCGATTGAATCAGACGCCACACGCCGATCGGACTCGTCAGCAGATGACGCTCGCCGCTCTTCAGCAGTTGCGGCAATCGACCGAAGAAAGCGGCTAGATTCGCGCTGCCGGCCTCGACGCCTGCAACGACGCTGTCGGCCACCGCAAGGCGTTCGCCTGCATCGAGATCGGTGGTCATCACCGAGGCGAGCCGGTCGAGCCGAGTCTCGTCGAGATGCCATCGGTAGTAGCCGCGTCCGCCGCGATTCGGCATCACCCAGTTGGGACATCCGTCGACGCCGTCGAGCACCACGTCCATGGTCGGCTCCGTCAACACGGCGCACTGCTCGCGCACGCCGTCGACCACTCCGATGCGCATACACACCGGAATGTCCCACTTCTGCCGCGCAGCCGCCTTCGATCCGGCCGGAAGATAGCGTTGCTGCGACAACGTCACCGTCGGCTGTTCCTGTGCGCCGCAGCGCAGCTGTACGTCGACCAGCGGCGTGCCCGGAAGCTCGGTGAACGTCTTCATGATGCCGTCCAGTTCCGCTCGGCCGGAAGACTCGACCAACGAGCCGACGAGGTCGCTCATGTCGGCGGATGCGCCGGCATGACGAGCCAGATGCGCGCGCACGCCGTCGCGGAACGCGGTCTCGCCGATGAAGCCTTCGAGCATGCTCAGCACACCCGCGCCTTTCTGGTATGTGATGCCGTCGAACGCGTTGGTGATGTCGTTGAAGCTTTCGATCGGCTCACGGATGCGCCGGGCGCTGGCGAGCCCGTCGGAGTGCATCGTCGCCAGCGCCGATTGCGTCAGCTCTTCGGCGGCGCGATAACTCGGCCGCCACTGCTGCACGATCTTGCTGCCCATGAACGTCGCGAACGCTTCGTTCAGCCACAGGTCGTCCCACCACGACATCGTCACCAGATTGCCGAACCATTGATGCGCGAGTTCGTGCGCGTGAACCGACGCGAACGCCCGTTGCTGATTCAGCGGCGCAGCGTCGCCGACCAGCATCAGATACTCGCCGTACGTGATCAGTCCTGCGTTTTCCATCGCGCCGACCTGCGACGGCACCGCGACGAGATCGAGTTTCGCGAACGGATAGGGTCGGCCGAAGTAGTCCGAAAGCAGCGCGACGATTTCCGGTGTATTCGCCAGCGCGAAACTGAACTCCTTGCCATGACCCTTCCGCGCGAGTCCGCGCAGCGGCGGCGACGCCGGATCGTTGGTCAATCTGCCGCCGTCCGCGACGTCGAGCGGTCCTACCGCGAGCGCAACAAGATAGGTCGGCAGCGGCTGCGTCGGCTGAAACAGCACGCGCTTAGTGTCGTCAGCTAGCGTTGCGATCTCGACGATCGGCGTGTTGGTGGCGACGGTTGCACCTTTTGGCGCGACGATGCTGAGCGTGAAAGGCGTTTTGAAACGCGGCTCGTCGAATCCCGGAAATGCGCCGCGCGCATCGATCGGCTCGAACATCGTGAAGGCATACCACTCGCCGTCCACCTGTTCGTGGTACAGCCCTTCGAGCAGGTTGCTGAAGCGGCCGTGATAGCTGATGTCGAGCTGCGCCTTTTGCGGCGCGATCTGTCGTTCGAGCGAAATCCGGACCACGCCATCACGCGTGACCTGTTGATACGTGGCCGCGACGACCGCGTCGCTCGTGCGTAGCGATACGTTGTCCACGTCGAGGCCACGGCCGTGAATCCAGAATCCGTCCGTAGCCGCGTCGAAGCGGATGTCGATGCGCACGCGTCCCGTGAACGTCTCGCGCTCGGGTATCACAGTCAGATCGAGCTGATACGCGAGCGGCGTAACGCCCATCGGCAATTGCAGTTTCGGCGCAGAGGGTTGGGGCGGTGTCGGCGCCAGCGCGGGTTCGTTAGGCGCGGCCGGCGCGTTTGCAGTCGTTGCAGTCTTCGATTCCTGCGCACGCTCGCCGCAACCGGTTACCAACAGGGCCGCCACCAACGCGGCGAGGCAGTACCGCGCCACGGTCAGTCGACTTCGGCGATCCGCCGCACGGTGTAACCGCCGGAACGTTCGTCGGCCTCGAGCTCGAGCAGGCCGCGATTCTGCGCCTCTTCGAGCAGGTCGCTGAACGACGCAAAGCCGTAGTAGCGCTCGTTGAAACCGGGCCGGCGCCGGCGCAACGCCTGCTTGATCATCGATCCCCACAGCTTGTCGCCGTGACCGCGTTCGGCGTTGAGCGCATCGGCCGTTTCGATGACGAGATCGAGCGCTTCCTGAACCGACGGCGCGTCTTCCTTTGGCGCAGCATCGTCTTTCTGCACCGCGTCTTCTTTTGGCGTGGCGTCTTCCTTCTTCGCGCCCTTTTCCCCGTCCGCGTCGGTCTGCTTCTTCGCCGGACGCCGACGCCGCTTGCGGCTCGACTCTTCCTGTCGCACGAGATCGTCGTAGTAGATGAACTCGTCGCAGTTGCTGATCAGCAGATCCGACGACGAATTCTTCACGCCGACGCCGATCACCGTCTTGTTGTTTTCGCGCAGCTTGCTGACGAGCGGCGAGAAGTCGGAGTCGCCGCTGACAATGACGAACGTGTCGACGTGGGCCTTCGTGTAACAGAGGTCGAGCGCGTCGACCACCATACGGATGTCGGCCGAGTTCTTTCCCGATTGGCGGACGTGCGGGATCTCGATGAGCTCGAACGCGGCTTCGTGCATCACCGCCTTGAATTCCTTGTAGCGCTCCCAGTCGCAATAGGCCTTCTTCACGACAATGCTGCCCTTCAGCAGCAGCCGCTCGAGCACGTGCCCGATGTTGAACTTCGCATATTTGGCATCACGCACGCCGAGCGCGACGTTTTCGAAATCGCAGAACACCGCGAGGTTGCGGTCGTCGACATCAATGGCCATCAGCGTTCCGGGTACCGGTAGGTGGGAGGTCGCGCAGTATACTCCACAGCCTCCCGGTCACGAGGCGCTCAATGGACACGCCGGTTCTGGTCATCGGCAACAAGAATTACTCCTCGTGGTCGCTGCGGCCATGGCTGCTGCTGAAAACCAACGACATCGCGTTCGACGAAATGCGTGTGCCGCTGTACCAACAAGGCAGCAAGGTCGCGATCCAGTCACACGCACCGGCGGGTCGTGCGCCCTATGGAAAAGTTCCGATTCTTCGCGACGGTGCCATCACCGTTTGGGACTCGCTCGCGATCTGCGAGTACGCGTCGGAACGATGGCCGTCAATGCGCGGCTGGCCCGCGGAGCTCGCGCACCGCGCCCATGCGCGCGCGATCAGCGCCGAGATGCACTCCGGATTCGCGACGCTGCGCAACGAGATGCCTATGAACTGCCGGCGCAAGCACGCACCGGTAACGCAGGGTCCGCAGCTCCGGACCGAGATCGACCGCGTGCTGGAAATCTGGACGGGGTGTCGCGCGGCGGCCACGTCCGGTCCGTTCCTGTTCGGCGCGTTCGGTATTGCAGATGCCATGTATGCGCCGGTAGTGCTGCGGTTCAGCCTCTACCAGGTCGCACTGCCGGAAACGGCGCGGGCGTACGCCGACGCAATGCTCGCATTGCCGTCGCTGCAGGAGTGGCTTGCCGACGCGCGCAACGAAACCGAAGTGCTCCCGCAGTTCGAGCGTTAAGCCGCGACTCTGCCGTAGCGTTTGCGCTGAAGATGCGGCGTGCTGCGTGTGTCGGGACGCGTGTCGTAGCCGAGCAGCGCCACCAGCCGCTCGGTTGCACCCGCGATCGGACTGACGCGATGCAGCGAATGCCGGCCCGCGAAGATCAACAGCGTTCCCGGCGTCATCGGCAGGCGCGTCACCGCGTCGCTGTCGCCGGCCAGCACGCGCGAAACGCCGGGATAGTTCTCGTCGGTCGCGCTGCGCAGTTTCGGCGCCACTTCGAAGTCGCCGCCTGCATCGGCGTCGCGCAGCGCGAGCGAGACGACGAAGTCGGTCTGGTCGTAGTGCCACTGCAACTCGTCGCCGTGGCCCATCACCGCCAGATTCAGCGCGCCCATCGGATCGGCATAGCGATACAGCGGCGCGCGCTCGAGCACCGCGCTGACAAACTCGATCACCGGCCGCCACTCGTATAGGCACCGCACCGGCGATTCGGCGGGGAACTGGTCGTACGCAACCACGCCGACGCTGTAACGCCGGCGGATTGCGCGCGGATGATGCTTCGACCATTTCGGGTCGGGGTCCTCCAGATACGCAGTTCCCTCCCCAACACTTTTGTACTGTTGCAGTGCCAGCGATTCGGCGTCGGCGATGCAGCATTCGAGGCCATGCGCGGATAGAAATGCCGGCGCTTCTGCCGCGCCGGTCTCCTGCAGCGACGCGCGCAACGTGGCGATCTGCTTTGCAAGCGCCGCCGAGCCGGGCTCGGTGATCGGATAGCGCGCCAGATCGATCAAGTCTGCAACATCGGTCATCGCGGCATGCCTTCGTTCGTTCGCTCGTTTCGTGCGCTCACCAACCGCGCCCCGTCGCCGAGATGATCCTGCCAAAGGTACGCGGCGAGCAACGGCTCGTCGGCCGTCCGCATCGCGTGCGGCTCCATCGTCGCGTGTCGAATGCGTTCGCCCGGCGTTCGTCTGCGCCAGATCCGATCCCCCTGCAGCCACTCCGCTCGACCGGCAATGACTCCATAAGTCTCCGCCGCGGGGTGTGCGTGTTCCGGATACGTCACGCGCGGACCGAGCAGCAACAGACCGAGCGCGACGTCCGCATGCTGCAGGTGACCGTGCGGCCCCATCAGCTCGCAATACGCATAGCCGTCCAGAAAATCCGCGCCGGCATAGTTCGGGTTCTGTCGCCACTGCAGCCTGCCCGCCAATCGATCGATGCTCGCGCAGATGTGTCGCGTGTCTTTCGACGCGAGTTGCAACGCCGCGTGCAGATGGCTCGTTGCGCATACCTGCCGCGTCGGCAGAACAGTCGCGTCGAGTCGCGCATCGATCGCACTCAGGCGCGATTCTCCCAACAGCGATGCGAGACCGACGGTCAGCTCGCGCCACTCGAACTCGACATCGGGTCCGCGCGTCAATTTCGGGTTTCCCCCTTAACAAGGACGTTCATTGTGATAACCTTAGCGCCCCGTACACAGCCACATTCGTTGAAGGACGACATCTCATGAAAACAAAACTACTGATTCTCGGGTTGCTGGTCGCCCTTGCGGGTTGCGAGAGCTCGGCCACCAAGAAAGAACTCGCCGATCTGACCGCCCGCGTAACCGCCAACGAGAAGGCCGCAGCCGATGCGATGGCCGCTGCTCGCGCTGCCCAGGGTGGCAACGCACAGGGCATCGCTGCTGCTCAAGCTGCCGCCGACAAAGCCATGGCCGCCGCTCAAGAAGCGAACGACCGGGCGAAGCGCGTCAGCGAAACCTGCTGCACCCGCAAGTAAAGTCGTTAGCTAGTTAAGCGCAGCAGACTGCTGCGCTGGCTGCATAATCGGCTCTTGTACAGAGATTGGCCCGGGCACTCCAGTGGATGTCCGGGCCATTTCTTCTGCGCGTGTCCAATCGATCGTCACGTGTTTCCCGTCGATCGCCCGGTTGATGATCTGAGTCATCTTCGCCATGTCCGGCTCGCCTTCGAGCGGCGGGTGAGCTTCCATCCATAACGCACCGTCGTGCCACGTGACTTTCAGCGGCGCGTCGATGATCCGCACCTGCATGCCGATCGGCACCGCATCCGCGAGCGAGTGAATGTCGACCGGATACAGGCGCACGCAACCGTGGCTGACGCGCTGACCGACGCCGAACGGCTTGTTGGTGCCGTGCAGAAAGTAGCCCGGTAACGTCAACTGGATTGCGAGGTCGCCGAGCGGATTGTCCGGACCCGGCGGCACGACCGTCGGCAGGATGTCGCCCATCTCGGCGTGTTCGACGCGGTGCGCCTTCGTCGGATACCAGCTCGGGTTGTTGATCTTGGCCACGACCTTGGTCGTCGCGGCCGGCGTCTGGAATCCGGTCCGGCCGATGCCGATCGGAAACGTCATCACGGTGCCCTTCCCCTTAGGGAAGTAGTACAGACGGTATTCCGGCAGATTGATCACGATGCCTTCGCGCGGACCGGGCGGCAGCATGAACTGCGTCGGCAACACCACCCGCGCGCCGTCGCCCGGTATCCACGGGTCGACGTCGGGATTCGCATGCCGCAGCTCTTCGAAGCCGAGGTCGTACTTCACCGCGAGCGTCGAGAAGCGATCTTCGTACGTCACCTTGAGCGCCACCGGCTCGCCGACCAGACCGTCGTTCGGCTCGGGCAGAATGAACGTGGACGCCGTCGCCTCGGCCGCGACGAATCCCACCAGAACGGCTAAACAGCACGTAAAGCGCAACCGCGTTGCCGCGGAACTTCCGAACCTTTTCAACACCTCTCCTTGACTCACGACGAACGCCGCTATGAGGGCGCGCATCTTACCTCAGCTGCCGCCGGTTCCCGGTTTACTGTTTGCTTTGAGGCAGCGCCGCGAAGAACCGCATCAGACCCTCGGATCCCATCCAGCGGGCGTTGGCCACTTCGCCGGCCTTGGTCCTATAAAGGACGGACCCATGCGGATCGAATACCACCACGCCCGGAATCCCCTTCTCGATCGGGTCGCCCCACGCCTTCACGAGATCGAGATTCCGGTTCCAGTTGCCGACGTCCACCTTGACCACCACGTAACGGCGGTCGACCAGATCGGAGAGCGGCGATTTGACCATGTTCGCCGACAGTTCCCGGCAGTCGATGCACCAGTTGGCGCCGAAGATCAGCAGGATGTCCTTTTTCTCGGTGGCGGCCTGCGCCGTCGCGGCGCGGATGGCGGCATGCGCATCCGCCGATTCGTCGTACGGCAGTGACGAGGTACCGGTAACGCCAGGCGCCGGTACGCCAGCGGTGGCGCCGCAGAGCATCAGCACCGCCAGAGCCGGCGCCAGAACCCGCATCACGCCCACCACTGCGGCACCTCTCTCCTCAATCTCGGCATCAGTAACCAGCAACTCCCTGCACACAGCGCCGATAGTACGACAACCGTGTCGAATGCAAAGTTGCCTGCGTCGAGATATTCGTACACGTAGCCGCCGAGACCTTCCGACAACGACGATGCCAGATTCGTCACCGCCATGATCAGCGCGAACAGCGTCGCGGCGACTTCCATCGGTACCAACCGCGCCGCAACGTCGAGCTGGATCAGCATGCCGGTCATGAACGCGGCGCCGGCGACGAACGAAACCGCATACGCACCTTCAAGCGTCGTCATGTGCCAGTAGAGGATGTTGGCGAGCGCGCCGGCGAAGATCGACGTATGCAGCAGCCATCCAATTCTGATCCGCCGACAATAGAAGCCATAGAGCAGACTCGCGACTACGCTGCCGGCCGAGAATACCGAGTAAGTATTACCGTATGTCTGCTCGTCGAAGTGCAGCACCGTGGTCATGTGCAGATACAGCACCGACACCCACAGCGGATTGAAACTCCAGACGAACAGAATGGCGCACACCGTCAGCAGGCCGGGCCGTTCGAACGCATGCGTCAGCGCCGCCATCGTCTGGCGACCGGTCATCGGCTGAACGTCCGGCGAGTCGCGCGCGAAACGAAAAGCGAGCACGAAGCTCGCAGCCCACAACGCGGCGCACAGCAGCAGCGCCGCCTGCTGTCGGTCGACGGTGCTGAGGTATCCGCCAACGACGCCGGTAAGGAGCAGTGCGACGTTCACCGCGGTCCACTGAATCGACTGAAGACGACCGGTCAGACCGAGCGGCTGTCCGGTCTCCACCATGAGCGCATCAACCAGCACGTCGCCGAACGCTATGCCGATCGTCGGCAACAGCAGCCACGTGAACAGCACCCAGTGCGCGCCGTGAGGTACCGGAAAAAAATACAACGCGAGAAGACCCGCCGACGCGGAAATGCAGGAAATCAGCAGGTAATTCCTGCGTCGCGATCCGAACAGCGGCACCAGATCGGACAGCAGACCGAATACAACTTTCAACGACCACGGCAACGCGAGCAGACCCATGAACGCCGCGATCGTCGTCGGACTGTCGCCCCAACTCTTCAACAACGAACGCACAGGTTGCGCGATCAATCCCGACGTCGGATCACCGATGCCTTGAATGAAGTACATCGTCGCAAAAAATGCGGCAACCCCGGTGACAAATCTGGAAGAAGAGTTGTCTAATACCACGCCATCGTGACCGACCGACATCAGATCGCGTCTTCAATCACGAACGTCGACTGCATCGATAATGGAATACCGGCAATCTGTACAAGGAGTGCGATACG
Source organism: uncultured Gammaproteobacteria bacterium (assembly GCA_963780795.1). GTDB lineage: Bacteria > Pseudomonadota > Gammaproteobacteria > Pseudomonadales > Azotimanducaceae > DATJGR01. The sequence continues at coordinate 328,977 of CAWADH010000005.1, forward strand.
GTGAAATCACGGGCCTCTGCGTCCACAGAAGAAAAAGAAGCGCTCGTCAGCGATGACGACAAACCTCCCACGCGATCCGCGTCAACGCAATCTCTAAAAATCTCAGTTAGAAACATCACGGCTCGCCCGGCGCCGTACATCCACCGCGACATCGATCCCCGCTTCGACCGCAGCAAGATCCGCTCCCGACCTCCGCGTGAAAGCCGTCGCGTCCGCGTCTTCCGGCGCGCGCACTATCCGATGGTCACCGACGCGGAGTGGACCGACTGGCGCTGGCAGTCGCGCAACCGGATCAAGAACCTCGCGCAACTCGAGAACCTGCTCGAACTGTCCGCGGACGAACGCCGCGCCATTGTCGAAGGCGGCTCGATGCTGCCGTTGGGAATCACGCCGTACTACGTGAGCCTGCTCGACCCGACCAATCCGAACAACGCACTGCGACGCACCGTCATTCCGGTGACCGGCGAGTTCCTGCGCAGCCCCGGCGAAGCGGACGACCCGCTCGGCGAAGACGGCCACAGCCCGGTGCCCGGGCTCGTGCACCGCTACCCCGACCGCGTGCTGTTCCTCGCGCTCGACTTCTGTACCACCTATTGCCGCTACTGCACCCGCTCGCGCGTGGTCGGTCACGGCGAACTGGCGCCATCCGACGCCCGTCTCGAAGCGATGTTCGACTACATCCGCAAGACGAAGGCGGTCCGCGACGTGCTGATTTCCGGCGGCGACCCGCTGGCGCTCGCCGACGAGAAGCTCGACTACATCCTCGGCCGTCTGCGCGACATTCCGCACGTCGAGTTCATCCGCATCGGCACCAAGATGCCGGCCGTGCTGCCGCAGCGGATCACGCCGAGCCTCGTGCGGGTGTTGCGCAAGCATCACCCGATCTGGATGAGCGTGCACTATCTGCACCCGGACGAATGCACCACGGAAGCCTTCTATGCCTGCGCACGCCTGGCCGATGCCGGCATTCCGATCGGCTCGCAAACCGTGCTGCTCAAAGGCGTCAACGACGACGTCGAGACGATGAAGGAGCTGATGCAGCGGCTGCTGCTGATGCGCGTGCGTCCGTACTATCTATACCAGTGCGATCCGATTTCCGGTTCGAGCCACTTCCGCACCTCCATACAGACGGGCCTCGACATCATGGAAGGTCTGCGCGGTCACACCACCGGTTACGGCGTGCCGACGTACGTGGTCGACGCACCCGGCGGCGGCGGCAAGATTCCGTTGCAGCCGCAATACGTCGTCGGCCGCAGCGGCGAGGATCTGATCCTGCGCAACTACGAAGGTCGCGAGTATCGGTATCCGGACCCACTGCACGTTCCGGCCACCGATCCGATGAACGCGGAGTTCGCGTAGTGCGCATCGGCCTCACCTACGACCTGCGCGCGGAATATCTCGCGCTCGGTTACAGCGAAGAGGAAACCGCCGAGTTCGATCAGCAGGGCACCATCGACGCGCTGGCCGGCGCGATCGAGACGCTCGGCCACACCGTCGACCGTATCGGTTCGGCCCGTTCGCTGATCGGCCGCCTCGCCAAAGGCGACCGATGGGAGCTGGTGTTCAACATCGCCGAAGGACTGAACGGTTACGGCCGCGAAGCGCAGGTGCCGGCGATTCTCGACGTCTACGGCATCACCTACACCTTCGCCGATCCGTTGGCCGCGTCGGTGTGTCTGCAGAAAGGCTGGTCGAAGACGATCGTTCGCGCCGCCGGCGTGCCGACCGCCGACTTCGCGGTCATCGAAGCGCCGGCCGACATCGACCGCGTTTCACTCGATTACCCGATGCTCGCGAAACCGATCGCCGAAGGCACCGGCAAAGGCGTTACGCCGAAGTCGGTCGTGCGTTCGAAAGCGGATCTATCGCAGGTGGCGGTCGAGTTGCTCGATCGCTACGGGCAACCGGTGCTCGTCGAAACGTTCCTGCCCGGTCGCGAATTCACCGTCGGCATCGTCGGCACCGGCAGTGCCGCGCGCGCGATCGGCTCGATCGAAATCGTGTTGCGCAGCGACGCGGAGCCCGACGTCTATTCGTACACCAACAAGGAAGAGTGCGAAAAACTCGTCGACTACGTGCACGTCACCCGAGCGGATCCGCGGGTGGCCGAAGCAGAACGCATCGCGCTCGATGCGTGGATCGCGCTCGACTGCCGCGACGGCGGCCGCGTCGACATCCGTTGCGACGCGGGAGGCTTTCCGATGTTCCTCGAGGTCAACCCGCTCGCCGGTCTGCACCCGACGCACTCCGATCTGCCGATGATCGCCACCGCCATCGGCATGCCCTACGCGGAATTGATCCGCACCATCGTCGACTCGGCCGCGAAACGAATTCCCAAAGCGCGCGTCCGCGCCGCCTGATCCCATGCACATTCTGCTGCTGCACGACGCGGTGTCGCCGACGGCGCGGCCCGATGCACAGGACACGCTGATTCAGGCGGCCGCCGTTCGCGATGCGCTCGCTGATCTTGGCCACACACCCGAAGTGGTTGCCGTCGGCGACGATCTCGGTGCGCTGAGCAGGCGATTGATGGCACGCCGACCCGACGTGGTCTTCAACCTGGTCGAGTCGCTCGCGGGATCGGACGCCACCGCTGTCGCGGTGCCGGCAATGCTCGACGGCCATGGCATCCGCTACACCGGTTCGCGTGCGGCCAGCACGGCGCTTTCGAACGACAAGTGCGCAGCGAAAGATTTCATGACGCGGCTGTCGCTGCCGACGCCGGAATGGGTGACGGTGGACAATGCAAACCCGGCTTTCCGCAGCGACCACTACATCGTGAAGGCGCGCTTCGAACACGCATCGCGCGATCTGGAAGACGATGCGATCGTGCGCTGCGATTCATTGGAGGCTGCGCGGCATGCGGTGCGCGAACGATCCGGCGCACTCGGTCGCCCGTGTTTCGCCGAGCGGTTCATCCGCGGCCGCGAATTCAATCTTTCGGTGTTGAGCGGTCCGGCCGAACCGGAAGTGCTGTCGCCGGCCGAGATCGACTTCTCCGCCTTTCCCGCCGGGAAGGCACACATGGTGGGCTATCGCGCGAAGTGGGTGGAAGATTCGTTCGAGTTCGCCAACACGCCGCGCCGTTTCGAGTTCCCGGCATCCGACGCGCAACTGCTCGCGCAACTCGAGCGTCTCGCGCGCGACACGTTCCAGGCAATGGGCTTGTCCGGATACGCGCGCGTCGACTTCCGCGTCGACGCTGAAGGTCCGTGGATACTCGAGGTGAACACCAATCCGTGCATCTCGCCCGACGCCGGCTTCGCGGCAGCGCTCGCGCAGAGCGGCATCCGCTACCGCGACGCGATTGCACGCATCGTCCAGGCGGCACTTTCCTAGCGACGGTTGATGGAAGTTGCAGCTCGAGATGCTGACCCTGCTTGCATGCACCGACGGCGCCTGTTTATAAAGACGGGTCGTTTCACCGGGTGAGTTCATGCAGGCTCTGACACTGCGCACCGAAGTGCAGCGCCGCGATCGCGAGCGCATCGCCGAAATCACCACTGCGACGGACGTGTTCTATCCGCCCGAAGTCGCGGTGGCCGTCGAACTCGTCGACGATCGGCTGACCAAAGGCAAGGCGTCCGACTATCAGTTTCTGTTCGTCGACGAAGGCGAGGCGACGCTCGGCTACGCCATCTACGGCTTCAATTCGATGACGAAATCGAGTTGGGACCTGTACTGGATCGCGGTTGATCCCGAATGTCACGGCACCGGCGTCGGCCGATTGCTGCTCACCGAGGTCGAGTCGCGCGCGCGCGCCGGCGGTTGCACCCATCTCTGGGTCGAAACAGCCGGCCGCGAAAACTACAAACGCACGCGCGCGTTCTACGTCTCGATGGGTTACACGATCTCCGGCGAGTTGAAAGACTTCTATGCACCAGGCGATTCCAAAATCGTTTTCGTAAAGGCGCTATGAGCAACCTCGAAACCTTCCGCCAGGACGTGCGTCGCTGGCTCGACGCGAACTGCCCGCCGCGCATGCGCACGCCGATGCCGCAGGATGAAATGCCGGGCGGTGGACGGCGCGCGCAATACAAACATCCCGAGACCAAAGTCTGGCTCGACAACATGGCGGAAAAGGGCTGGACCGTGCCGACGTGGCCGGTGAAATACGGCGGTGCCGGTCTCGACAAGGAACAGAACCAGGTGCTGCAGGAAGAACTGCGCCGCATCAACGCGCGACCGGCGCTGTTCGGCATGGGCATCAGCATGATCGGCCCGGCGCTTGCTCGAGTTCGGCACCGACGAACAGAAGGCCGAGCATCTACCGAAGATCGCCCGCGGACAGATCTGGTGGTGTCAGGGCTATAGCGAACCGAACGCAGGTTCCGACCTCGCCAGCCTGAAGACGAGTGCGGTAGAGAACGGCGACGAATACATCATCAACGGCTCGAAGATCTGGACCTCCGGCGCCGACCACGCGGACTGGATCTTCTGTCTGGTGCGCACCGATCCGAAAGCGCCGAAGCACGACGGCATCACCTTCATCCTGTTCGACATCGACCAGCCGGGCGTCACGGTCAAACCGATCCTGCTGATCAGCGGCATGTCGCCGTTCTGCGAAACCTTCTTCGACAACGCGCGCGCGCTGAAGAAGAACGTGGTCGGCGAAGTGAACAAGGGGTGGACCGTTGCGAAGCGGCTGCTGCAGTACGAGCGCACGTCGATCGGCGGCATCGGCGGCGGCACGCAACAGGCGGCGAAGCTCGAAGACATCGCGAAGGCGTATCTCGGTGCGAACGACGGTCGCATTGCCGACGCCGCCGCCCGGCAACGCGTCATCGCGCATCGGATGAACGATCGCAGCTTCGCGCTGACGATGCGCCGTTCGATGGAAGAGTCGCAGTCCGGTCGCGCGCCGGGCGCAGCGTCGTCGATGTTCAAGTACTACGGTACCGAACAGAACATCCGCCGTTACGAATTGCTGCTGTCGATCATGGGTACCCTGGCGGTCGGTTGGGGCGGCGACGCTTTCACGGCGGACGAACTGACCACGACGCGCGCGTGGTTGCGTTCCAAAGCCAACTCGATCGAAGGCGGCACGTCGGAAGTGCAGCTCAACATTCTCGCGAAACGGGTGCTCGGCCTGCCGGACTGACGGCGCCTGCACATACACAGCGTGCTCGCGACCGGAATATCTCAGAGGAGCGTCGATGGCTGAAGCGTCCGGCGAAACGGTTGCGCCCGACGCAACGCCACCCGCGGTGACGCGCCGTCAGATCACCGCGGCAGTCATCGGCAACGCGCTCGAGTTCTACGACTTCACGACATACGCGTTGTTCGCGGTGCAGATCGGCCGCACGTTCTTTCCGTCGCAGACACCGTTCGAAAATCTGATGCTGTCGCTGCTGACGTTCGCGGTCGGTTTCGTGGGCCGGCCGGTCGGCGCAATCCTGATCGGACGTTTCGGCGACCGTGCCGGAAGAAAACCGGCGATGCTGCTCAGCTTCACGCTGATGGGTATCGGCATTCTCGGCATCGTGCTGACGCCGTCGTACGCAATGATCGGTCCCGCGGCGCCGGTGTTGCTGCTGGTATTCCGGCTGGTTCAGGGGTTCGCTCTGGGAGGTGAAGTAGGGCCGACCACCGCGTTCCTGATCGAAGTGGCGCCGCCGCACAAACGCGGCCTGATCGGCGCATGGCAGAGCGGCAGCCAGGCCGTCGCATCATTGACTGGCGCCACCGTCGGCCTCGCGCTTTCTCAGCTGCTGACGCCGGAACAACTCGAAGCGTTCGGCTGGCGCATCGCATTCGGCATCGGCGCCATCGTGCTGCCGTTCGGACTGATCATGCGCCGGCGCCTGCCCGAAACACTGCACCGCGTCGAAGTGCCTCGCGATTTCCATCCGACCGCACACGGCATGTTCAGCCACGCGCGGCCCATCCTGCTCGGGCTCGGCATGATCATGAGCTTCACCACGTCGACATACGTCCTGTTGTACATGACGACGTACGCGTCGGAGACGCTGCACATGACGCCGGCCGATTCGTTCGGCGCCTCGGTCGCCAACGGTTTCACCGGAGTGGTGTTCGCACTGCTCGGCGGTGCGCTGTCCGATCGCTTCGGCCGCAAGCCGGTGATGATCACCGCGCGCGTGCTGTTCCTGCTCGCCATCTTCCCGGCGTTCACGCTGATGGTCGGCAATCGCGATGCGATCACGCTCATTCTCGCCACCGGCCTGCTCGGCGCATTGAGTTCTACGAGCGTCGGCGTTGCGTTGGTGTGCTTGACGGAGTCGCTGCGGAAGGACGTGCGCAGCACCGGCCTCGCGGTGGTCTACGCGATCGGCGTTGCCGTGTTCGGCGGCGTCGCGCAGCCCTATGTCACCTGGCTGATCAAGGCCACCGGCAGTCCGATGGCGCCGGCGTGGTACATGATGGCTGCGGCGTGCGTCGGCATCGTCGCGATGTCGCTGATGAAAGAGACGTTACCGACGAAGCTCGACTTGCCGCCCGTAGAAGTCGAGATCGCCTGAAGGTCGGGTCCCTAGCCTTCCGTAGCCACCGTCCTGAGCGGTGAACGTGCGTCGCTGCTCCTGTCCCGCTAAACTAGAACGCATTCTACTTTACGAACCGGAGAGGCCATGGCTGCGGAGACCGCTGCGACGCTGAAATTCGATCCCGATGCGCTGCGTGAGAAGTACCGGCAGGAACGCGACAAGCGCCTGCGCAAAGACGGTAACGCGCAGTATCTGGAAGTGGTCGGCGAGTTCTCGCACTTCCTCGAAGATCCTTATGTGAAGCGGATCGAGCGCGCGGCACTGCACGACGACGTCGAAGTGCTGGTGATCGGCGGCGGCTTCGCCGGACTGTTGATCGGCGCGCGCCTTCGCCAGAGCGGCATCGAAGACATCCGCATCGTCGAAAAGGGCGGCGACTTCGGCGGCACGTGGTACTGGAACCGTTATCCGGGCGCCGCGTGCGACACCGAGGCATACATCTATCTGCCGCTGCTCGAAGAAACCGGCTACATCCCGACCGAAAAGTACGCGAAGGCGCCGGAGATCCTCGCGCACAGCCGCCGCATCGCGGAGCACTACGACCTGTACCGCAACGTGCTGTTCCAGACGCAGATCACCGAATTGCGTTGGGACGATGCCGCATCGCGCTGGATCGTATCCACGGATCGCGGCGACCGCTTCACCGCGCAATACGTCTGCATGGCGAACGGTCCGCTCAACCGTCCGAAGCTGCCGGGCGTGCCCGGCGTCGGTTCGTTCAAAGGACACTCCTTCCACACGAGCCGTTGGGACTACGCGTACACCGGCGGCGACAGCTACGGCAATCTGACCGGCCTGAAGGACAAGCGCGTCGGCATCATCGGCACCGGCGCCACCGCCGTGCAGTGCGTGCCGCACGTCGGCGCCAGCGCGAAGCACACCTATCTGTTCCAGCGCACGCCGTCGTCGATCGACGTGCGTGCGAATCGGCCCACCGACCGAGACTGGGCAAAGTCGTTAGACTCGGGCTGGCAGCGCCGTCGCATGGAGAATTTCTCGACGCTGACGAGCGGCGGCTATGCCGAAGAAGATCTCGTCATGGACGGCTGGACCGAGATCATCGGCAAGCTGCTGCGCGGCCGCGGCTTGAGCACCGATCCCGAGTCGATCATGCGCACGCTCGAGATGGTCGACTTCGAAAAGATGGAACAGGTGCGGGCGCGCGCCGAAGCGATCGTCAACGATCCGAACACAGCGGAAGCGCTGAAGCCGTATTACCGCCAGTTCTGCAAGCGGCCGTGTTTCCACGACGAATATCTCGATACTTTCAACCGGCCGAACGTGACGCTCGTTCACACCGACGGCAAAGGCATCGAACGGATCACGGAACGCGGCATCGTTGCGAACGGCGTCGAATACGAACTCGATTGCATCATCTTCGCGAGCGGCTTCGAAGTGGGCACGCCACTGGAACGGCGTGCCGGTTACGAAGTGTACGGACGCGGCGGCGTTGCACTGAGCCAGAAGTGGAAAGACGGCGTATCGACGATGTTCGGCATGCAGACGCACGACTTCCCGAACTGTTTCATCGTCGGACTGTCGCAAACCGGCGTGTCGGCGAACATTCCGCACGTGCTCGACGTACAGAGCCGCCACATCGGCTACATCCTGAAACACGCGCACGATCATCAGGCGCGCACATTCGACGTAACGGCCGAAGCGGAAGCCGACTGGGTGAAGAAGGTGATCGACGCGTCGGTGATGAGCGTGAAGTTCCTGGAATCGTGCACGCCGGGCTACTACAACAACGAAGGGCAACCGAACGGTCTGCTGATCCGGCGCAACGGCTCGTACGCGCCGGGCATCATGGCGTTCTCGTCGATCCTCGACGCGTGGCGCAACGAAGGAACGCTCGACGGCATTCGTTTCGACACGTAGCACCGGTTCGCGAGCCGGTTAGAATGCGACCTCGTCTCTCCGATTCGAGGTCGTCATGTCGATTCGCGAAACCAATCTGGCCGTCTACGGCAACCGCTTCAACGCCTACACGGAGTTGCGACTGCAGCGCAACCGCAGCACCCAGATCTCGCTGCTGAACGGCGACGTCGTTTCGAACACGAAGACGTCCGACGGCGGCGTGTCGGCGCGCGTGTTCAAAGACGGCGTGTGGGGCTTCGCCTCGCGCCCGCAGATCGACAACGACTCGGTCATCGCGACGGTCGACGAAGCGACGCGCAACGCCGCGCTGCTGGCGCGCCACGCGGCGCGGCCGGAAATCGTGCTGCCGCGCACGAAGTCCTTCAGCGAAAGCGATTTCGCAACAAAGCGGCCGCGGCTGACGCAGCAGCAGTCGATCGAGTTCCTGCAGGCGATCGACGCGCACATCGCGAAGACGTATCCGGATCTGAAGTCGCGCAGCGTCGCGCGCCTCGACCTCGACATGGAGAAGCACCTCTATACGGCCGACGCATCGGAGGGTTACTCGAACACCACGCGCTCGCTGATCCAGGTGCGCATGACCACCACTAACGACGCCGGTCAGCCGGTGGAATACAGCAAGACTTTCGGCGGCCGCGGCCAATTCGAAGACGTCTTCACCGAACCCGCGGCGTTGTTCGCCGACATCGCGGAAACGCACCGCCATCTGATGAACAAACGCAAAGCGGTGGCGCCGCGCGCCGGGCTGCACGACGTCGTGCTCGATTCCGATCTCGCCGGCATCCTCGCGCACGAAGCGATCGGCCACACCACCGAAGCCGACATCGTTCAGGAAGGGTCGGTGGCCGGCGACTACATCGGCAAGCTCGTGGCGAGTCCGCTCATCACGCTGGTCGATTTCGCAAACACCTACCGCGGCGAAACGCTGCCGGTGCCGATCTACGTCGACGACGAAGGCGTAGAAAGCAAAGACACGATCCTGATCGAGAACGGCGTGCTGAAGAACTTCATGCACAACAAGGAGAGCTCGGTACTGTTCGGCGTTCCGCCCACCGGCAACGCGCGCGCGTATACCTTCTCCGACGAGCCACTGATCCGCATGCGCAACACCGCGATCTTGCCGGGCAAAGACAAACTCGACGACATGATCGCCAGCATCGAAGACGGCTACTACCTGTTGCGACCGTCGAACGGTCAGGCCGATTCGACGTCGGAGTTCATGTTCGGCGTAACGCTCGGTTATGAGATCAAAAACGGCAAGCTCGGCAACGCCATCACCGACACGACGATCTCCGGCGTCGCGTTCGACATGCTCAAGACCGTCACGATGGTTTCGGACGAACTGAGCTGGACCTGCGCTGGCATGTGCGGCAAGAAGACGTTGATTCCAGTCGGCATGGGCGGACCGTCGATCAAGTGTCGCGTGCACCTCGGAGGCGTGTGACATGGTCGACCGCGCGTTTGCACAGCGCAGCCTCGACGCATTGCTGAAGCGCGGCTTCCAGAAAGCGCGCGTGCGTCTGGTGAACAGCGACCAGCACGAACTGCAGGCGGAGTTCGGCCACACCAATCTGCTGCGCACGACGCACAACACGGAACTCGGTCTGCTCGGCATCGTCGACGACAAGCAGGGCACGCTGACGCTGAACAACGTGACTGACGAGGGCTTGCCCGACGCCGTCGATAACCTCTGGGCCGTGACCAGCGGTTCGAGAGCCGATCCGGCCAACGATATTGCCGAGGCGCAACCGAAGCGTGTCTTCAAAGCCGGTCCCGAAGCGCCCGACCTCGATCTGATGTACGAACGCATTGCCGAGGCACTCGACTACGCGAAGACGCACTACCCGACCTTGAAAATGGGCAACGCGTCGATCTCGTTTGCGGCGCGCCGGGCGCTGTTCCTGAATTCGAACGGCGTCGACTTCGACACGACACGATCGGCCTATCATTCGAGCCTGATGTTCACCGCGCGCGACGGCACCGACGTGTCGTCGTTCAACTACACCGGCGTGACGTTGGCCGCTCTCGACAAGCCGTTGGTGTCGCACGCGACCACCGATACGCTGATGAAGCAGACGACCGAGCAGGTGCGCACGAAGAAGGTGCCGCGCAAGTTCACCGGCGACATGATCATCACGCCGGACTGCATCGGCGATTTCCTCGGCTTCCTGCTCGGCAACATCGGCAACCAGCCGCTGATCTCCGGCACGTCACTGTACAAGAACAGCCTCGGCCAGCGCGTCGCAGACGCATCTCTCACGCTGCATTCCCGCCCGAGAGATCTCGTTGGCGGTTACTTCGTCACCGGCGACGGATACGAAGTGCAGAACGCAACCATCGTCGAGGAGGGCGTGCTGCGAAGCTTCCTGCTCGATCACTACGGCGCGCGCAAAACCGGTCTCGCGCGCGCTGTTACCGGCGGCGGCGCATGGGTAGTGGAAGCAGGCGCGACCCCGCTCGATGCGATGATCCGCGACGTGAAAGCCGGCATTCTGATCACGCGGTTCTCGGGTGGTCGTCCGAACGACAAAGGCGATTTCTCGGGCATCGCGAAGAACAGCTATTACATCGCCGACGGCGAAGTGGCGTACCCCATCTCCGAAACGATGGTCAGCGGCAACATGGCCGCGCTGCTGACGAACATCGTCGCGATCTCGTCGGAGCGCGCGGACTTCGGTTCCGGCATCTTCCCGTGGGTGCGGGTGAGCGGCATCGGTATCTCCTGACGTCCGCTTGCATCGTTCGCGGTTCATCCAACACACTTCGCGACTCTACTTTCCGATCGATCGTTGCCCGTGCCCCAGCGCTGCTAGATCTCAGATCCCGAGCCGCCGCCGAAGCATTTCTGATCGGCGGTAATCGCGCGCACGCGCGCGCATTGGATGCAGGCGCGGCGGACTGAGGTCTGGCACTCGGCCGTCGACACCTGCGTCTCGCATTCTCCGCAACTTTCCGAACCGGGCGTCGCCTCCACGCGATCCATGGCATCGCGCCTCGATGTCGCCGTCGACCCTGCTGTCGCGCAGTGCTTCCGCACCGGATTACTGCTGTGGAGATTCACTGCGAACGCTGGGAGGTGACGCCGCTGTCGTCACCGCGACTGATCAGATACTGCCGAGGCTGCAACGCGATGCGGCCGTTCGTCTGCGCGGGAACGTTCCGCGTCAATGCACACGGAAAGAGACTCGACGTATGGCTCAACTATCGCTGCGACCGGTGCGCCGCGGCGTGGAAGTGTCCCGTCATCGAACGGCGACCGGTTGCCGAGATCGAGCCGCAACGCCTCGAGGCGTTCTTCCGCAACGATCCGCTCGTCGCACGCCGACTCGCATTCGACATCGTGAAAAAGCGGCGCGCTCCGGTCGAGGCCAGCACCGAGGTGCACGTGACGCGCGTGACGGTTGCGCCGATGAGTGACGACCTCGCGCCTCTGTGCATTCGTCTTGCGGTACCGCTTCCGTGCTCTGTCCGCCTGGATCGGCTGCTGGCGCAGCAACTGGGCCTTTCACGGGCGGCGCTGCACCAATTTCACGAGCGCGGCGACCTGGGTGTGGCACCGGTCCGCAACAATGCGCTGCGCGCAACGATCCGCGATGGACAGTGCATACGAATCCGGACGCCACCGTTCGCCAACTAGACCGGCGCCTCGGGAAGGTCGGTAACTCGCCACAGACCGAGATGTTTGTCGGCGAACTCCGCCGATGGATGCTGCTCGTCGAACAACTCGACCGGCACCGGCAGGTTGAACGGCGGCCGCTGCAGGTTTACCGCGCGCCACTTGCCGGTGGGAATGTCTTCGTTCCGGTCGCGGCCGGTGAACGTCGTTGCGAGCAGCCACGTTGCACCGGATCTACGGAGGTTGGCGAGTGCGCGCGACACGTCGTCATTGGAGAAGTGCACGAGGCAGTCGCGACATAGCACCACGTCGGCAATCGGAAGCGGATCCTGCAACAGATCGCACTGAATGAACTTCCGGCGATCGTTGCCGTACGCGTGCTGGTTCTGGTGGATCAATTCGTCGACCACGTCGGCGCCGATGTATTCGACGTTCAAATCGACGAGACGCATCCAGTAGAAATCACCGCACGGAACGTCGAGCAGCGTCCTGCACTGCAGCTTCTTCACCAACGGCGGAAGCAGCTGGCGTACGACCTCGGTCTGCGCGAGGTCCGATCCGGGTCCCGACAGCGATTCCATTTCGAGCGCCGCGTGACGATGGAATTTGCGTGTGAAGGTCTGCTTCGCCGACCGGCCGGCGCGCGATGGTTTCATCTTTCGCCAGAAATCGAACAGCCGCGGCAGGCGCGTTTTGACGAATTGCTTCACCGACCGGTTCACGACGGCGACTCCGGCAGCTTGAACGTCGGCAACCGCAACCCCCACAAGATGGCCGATACGCGCAACGCAACGACCACGCTCATTCCCAAGGCAAACGCCCAAAGGCGCGGCACGCCGAGCGCTTCGGCCGTCAGGTAAAACGAAATGCCGGCGATGGCCGCGGTTGCGTAGATGTCACGCCGCAGAATCAGCGGAATTTCGGCGCAGAGGACGTCGCGCAGCACACCGCCTGCCACGCCGGTGATCGTTCCCATCAGCACGGCGATGATCGGCGACAGACCCGCCGCTTCGGCGACCTGCGCGCCGGACAATGAGAACAATGCGAGCCCCAGCGCATCCGCCAACGACAATGCGTTGCCGGGCGGCGGGCGTATTCGGACATAGAGCAACGTCAGCAGCACGGCGGCGCCGATGACGATGAGATAGGTGGGTTCGGCAATCCAGAAGATCGGATGCCGGTCCAACAGCAGATCGCGGACCGTGCCCCCGCCCACCGCCGTCAGCGACGCGATGACCAGAACGCCGAACAGGTCGAGGGCTTTTCGTCCGGCGGCGAGCGCACCGCTCACCGCGAATACCGCAACGCCGACCAGGTCGAGCAGGTGCAGCGTCATCCAGTTCAAACGGTAAATCCCCCGAGGCGCTTGCAGACGAGCCGATCGGCGCGGCAATCGGTTGCGTCAATCTACCAGCACTTCGACGTTTGTCACTTCCGTCGGCGCGCCATGCGCGAGATAGTTGGCAACGATCGCGGCCAGCGCCTTCGGCGTCAAAGGCTCTTGCGCCTTCGCGAGTTCGTCGGCATGCCACCAGCGGAATCGATCCAGCACCTGCGCTTCGACCACATCCGACATCTGCGGCTCGAACTCGGCCACGTGAACGATTCGATACTGCTCGCGCTGGCAGATCCGCCGGCCGCCCCAATTGAACGTGTGCTGACGCCGCCACACCAGCGGGCCAACCTCGAAGCGCTCCAGCCCCAACTCTTCCATCAGTTCGCGCCGCAACCCTGTTTCTTCGGACTCATCCGCTTCGAGTCCACCGCCCGGAGTGATCCAGAACCAGTCTCCGTCGCCGCCGCCCGGAGGGCGAATGCGCATCAGCAGCACTTTCCGCTCCGGCGTCAGCACGATCGCGCGGATGGCGGTGCGCTGGACGATCACCATTGCAGTTCCATGAAACCGCCGACCTTCGTCGCCGCCCATTCGCAGCTCAGGTTTTCCATGCGCTCGGAGATCTTTGCTACGGTGCGCGCGTCGAACGATCTGCGTTCGGCGGCGCCCATGAGCGCGAGCGTACTCTGCGCGGTGTCTTTCATTCCGGCGGCTCGGCGTCGCAGCGCCGCATGCGAGGACGACGCAAGCCAGTTGAATACGCAGACGTACGTGGCGCGTTCCGAACGCTCCGAATCGGCGCGCCCGGCGCGCGACAGTTTCTCGCTGCGGCGTTTGGATTTGCCGGAGCGCGTATCGCCGTGGAAGGTATCGGACGTGCCGCCCGCCGCTACCTGACCGAAGATGCCGAGCTCGATCCCGAGTTCCTGTTCGACGATGAAGTGCTGCAGATCGTGCGGCATGAACGGGTCGTTACCCGGCGCCGTTCGCATCCGCAACGGTTCGCCGCCGTCGCGACGAATCACGATGCCGTAGCGGCGGTCGTCCGTCTTGTGGAACTGCACGCGCATGCGCTGAACCCGAAGTCGAGTTCGCGCATTGTAGAACGAGCGGCGCGCAAGCTCAGCCCGCGGCCTGTTTCACCGACGGTTGCAGCAGCGCGCGACCCCGATCCCATGCGTCGCACCACGCCAGCAGTTTATCGGTCGGCATCGGCCTGGCGATCCAGTAACCCTGGCCGATATCGCAGCCGAGTTCGCGCAGTGTCTCGTAGTGCGCGCGTTCCTCGATGCCTTCTGCCACGACAGACAAGTCCAGGCTGTGGGCCATCCGAAGAGTCGAGCGCACGATGGTCAGATCGTTCGCGTTGTTCGTGATGTCTTTTACGAAGCAGCGGTCGATCTTCAGCGTGTCGAGATCCAGATGCTTCAGATACGCGAGCGACGAGAAGCCGGTGCCGAAATCGTCGATCGCGATCTTCACGCCGGCCTGCGTCAGCACGCGAATCACGGCCACCGCCTTCTGTGGATCGCTCATCAACGCCGTCTCGGTGATTTCGAGTTCGAGACGGCTCGGGTCGGTGTCGTGCAGCTGGATGGCGCGCAGCAGTTCCTCCGCGAACGCGGGGTCGCGCAGATGCCGCGCCGACAGGTTCACCGCCATACTGAGGTCGAGCCCTTCCGCGCGCCACGCCGCGCCGTCCTTCAACGCGCGCAGTACGGACCAGCGCGTCAGCGGCACGATCAGATCCGATTCTTCCGCGAGCGGGATGAACTCGCCCGGCGACACGTTCCCGAGTTCGGCGTTGTTCCAGCGCGCGAGTGCTTCCACGCCGATGCACTTCAGATCGCTGAGGCGCACCTTGGGCTGGTAGTAGATTTCCAGCTCTTCGTTCGCGATGGCACCCCTCAGTGCCCCCGTTATTTTGAGATGACGGATGGAACTGTGGTCCGCCTCGGCGCTATAGAACTCGACGTTCGTGCGGTTGTTCTTCGCCACGTACATCGCCACGTCGGCCCGCTGCAGCAGCGCGCCGCCGTCAACGCCGTGTTCAGGACAAAGCGCAACGCCGATGCTCGCGCCGACCTCGATCATGTTGGCGCCGGTTCTGATCGGTGCACGCACGCGCTCCAGCAGATCGTCGGCGAGCGCGCGCAGGTCGATGATGTCGGTGTAGTGCGGAATGACGACCGCGAACTCGTCGCCGCCGATGCGCGCGATGAGGTTCTGTTCCGACAGCGCGCCGCGCAGCCGTTGCCCGAGAATCGTCAGCACTGCGTCGCCGGTGGCGTGGCCGAGCGTGTCGTTGACGTCCTTGAACCGATCCAGGTCGAGCATGAACAGCGCGGTCGGCGCCGACGTGCTCAAGGAATCGAGCGCGCGGCTGAGCAGCAGCCGGTTCGGCAGGCCGGTCAGCGCGTCGTGCGTCGCCTGGTGCGTCAGCAGCGCCTGCTGCTTCTTGCGTTCGGTCATGTCGCGCAGAATCGCGGTGAACCAGACGCGCTCGCCCATCGCGACGCGCGTGATCGACACTTCCACCGGCGTTTCGTCGCCTTCGGTGCCGACCATCAGTTCGAAGTGGTCGCCGAATACGGAGCGGCCACCCAGCGCATCGAGATTCGACGAACGATCCAGCGTGTCGACGTCGGGCATACCGGGCAGCAATTGCCGCACGTCGCATTCCTGCAGTTCATCGACCGGGCGGCCAAGCAGCTTTGAGCTCGAATCGTTCGCGTCCTGCACCATCCCGTCGCGGCCGAACACCACGATGCCGTCGATGCTCGCCGACAGCACACTGGAGATCAGCGCTTCGCGGCGTTTCAGGCGCAGGCCGGCGAGCACGGCACGGAGCGCCTCGCGATCGGCCGATAGCGCAACCCCAACGACCGCGCTCAGCAGCACCGCGAACACGAACGGCATCACGTCGAATCGCACCATCGCGAATGCGTCGAGCAGCGTCGCTGCAGTCAGCGTACCGAACGCAACCACGGACGCGATCGCTGTCGTCCTGCGCCATGCGAAGCGACGCAGCAGCGGGATACTGAAGCAGACCGCCATCGCGCTGGCGACGGTCACCCAGCGCGGCAGCCACGTCGGATTGCCTTCGAGCAGCGTCGCATACGCGGTGGCCTGGGTTACCACACCCGGCAACGCGCGGTGCACCGGTACCGGAATCGTGTCGCCGAGCTCCAGCGCGGTCGCGCCAACGAACACCGTCTTCCCGGCCAGCATGTCGGTGGCGCCGTCGAGCACGTCGAGATACGACACGTGTTTGAACGAGTTCGGCGATATCGCGAAGTCGATCGGATACTCCGCACCGGCTTCGAATCCGGACAGACCCGCGAGTTGAGAAACGATCGACCCGTATGCAACGCCGCCGAACTGATCGGCATGCACGATGCCGCGCACCAGCCCATCGGGCGAGGGCGAGACGTTGACCAGACCGATACGCGTGCTGCGCTCGAACTCCGGCAGCGGTCGAGTCAGCAGATACCCGCCCGCGGAACCCGCGCCGGCCGGTTGCCAGAACGCCGGCAGGAAGAATGGATAGTCGCGCGCGGCGAGCGCGTTCGCGAGCGCGGCATCGGCCGCCGGATCGCCTGATCGAACGCTGAAGTCCACGTCGTAAAACACCGCGCGCGGATTCGCCTGGTTCAGCCGCCGGATCAGTTCCGCGTGGATCGCGCGCGACCACGGCCATCGGTCGAGTGCATGCAACGTACGCGCATCGATTTCTACGACCACTACATCGTTGACCGGTTCGCGCTCGAACCATCCGGAGCGCGCGTCCATGAACGCGTTTTCGAGCGGTCGCACGGTTCCACAAACGAGTGCGATCGACACGATCGCCATCGCGAACGCGACGGGAACCAACGAGCGTAGTTTGGCGCGCATGGCGGACTAACCGATTCCTAGTGGTGAAGACCCAGCAGAGTGGTCACCGGTGCGAGCACCGGCGCTACCGGCGCCACGACGGGGGCAACCACCGGTGCCACAGGTGCCACGATCGGAGCGACGACAGGCGTCACCGCCGCGACCACCGGTGCCACGACGGGCGCAACCGGTGCAACCACCGGCGCGACAACCGTGTTCACCACCGGAGCGACGACCGTGTTGGTAACGGGTGCGACGACAGTGCTCACCACAGGGGCCACTACCGTGTTGACGACCGGTGCAAGCGTGCTGTCGACCACCGGCGCCACCACCGTGTTCACGACCGGCGCCACCAGGGTATTCACCACCGGCGCAGCGACGTCACTCACCACCGTGTTCACCACGGGTGCGACGACATTGGAGACGACCGGTGCGACCAGATTCTCGGTCACCGGCTGGACGACGTTCGCCACCGGCGCAACGACACTTGCCACCGTCGGACTGACGGATGTCGCCACGCCCGAAGGCGCTGTCGTCACCGCAGACGTCACGCCCGATACACCGCTGGTTACCGAGCCCGACGACGGCACGATGTCGCGCACGGCGCCAAGCGACGCATCGGTCGGAATGTCGGCGCCGATCGAACCGCCGCCGTGGGTTGCGATGCTCTCGTGCGTTTTGGCACCGGCTTCGGTCACCTCGACCTTCAACAACCGCAGCGCGCCGTCACGGCCCGCGAATGCAACGTCGCCCGGCGCAAGCTCTACCGTCTGCCGCGCATCGAGACTGTTCACCTGCAATCGGCCTTCCTGCAGCGATACCGTGGCGCCGTCATCGCGAACCAGCACGTTGAATACCGTGCCTTTCACTACCGAAACGAGGAACGGCGTTTCCACCTGGAACCGGTCCATCGTGCCGCGATGCACGCGGAATAGCGACGAGCCCGCTTGTTGCAGCACGCGCTGCACGACACCGACGTCCTGATTCTCCGGCGCGACGATGCGCATCAGGCTGTTCGGCGACACCTCGATGACGCTGTTCACCAGCGCGAAGGTGGCCGAATCGTTCGCACCGGTTTCGATCTCGATCGGCAGTTCGTAGCGGCTGCCCTGCGCAGCGTAGCTCGCATGGCGCGGCTTGCCGGCGGACAGCTCGTAAATCGCGGGTGCGCCCGCCATGCGCTCGAGCACGGCAGTCGATTGCTCGGCCGCGAAGGCACGCGCGCCGAACAGCACACACAAGCAGAACGTCAGGGCTGCGACCGCCCGACGAGCACCACCTTGCGCCTGCATTCCCATCGCCGTCTCCGGACCGAAATCGGAGCACGCATGGTCGCGACATCGGCGCTCGCGAAACGTCGACGGGTTCGCATTCGAACCGCCGCACTGTGGCGCGTTTGTTAGCGGTTTCAGGGCGTTGTAAACGCCGCGAAAGGGCTCTGTAGCAGCGTGCGTCCATCACACTTTCGCGCTGCGCGCTTCGAGGAGCATGTGCAATCGGGACTTCCCACTCGAAGCACCACATTGCACATGAAACAGGCCGCCGGAATCGCGCTCGTCGCCGCCACGCTCCTGTGTTGCGGCTCCGCCCTGGCCGTCGTCTCCACGGCGCCGCAACTGGCCGGCGTCATGTTCGAAGGCGCTTCGCGCTATTCGCCCGAGGCATTGCTGCCGCTGTATCGGGAAGACCTCGGTCGTCCGCTCGACGAGGCGCTGCAGCAACGCATCTGCGCCGGCCTGGTCGCGCAGTACCAGTCCGACGGGTATCTGCGTCCCGTCGTCGAGCTCGCCTCGCGCCACAGTGAAGCCGGTGTACTGGTGTTCAACGTGCGTGAGCCCGCCGTGCGACAGGTGTCAGTGGCCGGTCAGGAATTCGTATCGGACACACAGTTCTGGCAGCAGCTCGCGGATCTGCAGCACGAAGCGCCGTTGTCGAAGCAGACGTTTCGCGATTGGCTCGCGCGAGTGAACGAGGCCGACGACATGCTGGTCACCGGCACCATTGCGCCAATCGGCGGCGCCGCCGCCGACTATGCGGCGCAGCTTCAGGTCGCAGCCCGACCGCTCACCGGCATGATTCACGTCGATAACCAGGCGCCCAAGTCGCTCGGCTACGAAATGGTGCAGGGCGTCGCGTCATATCGATTCGCAGACGTGCACGCCGGACAGCTCACGGCCGCCGTCGCTGCGGCGGTGAACGTCGATCGACTCGAGTTCGCATCGATCGCGGGTACGCACGGTATCGACGACGCCGGACGCGCGTTCGAATGGTCGGCCTCGGGATCGAAGTCGGAACTGCCGAGCGGCATCCACGGCCAGCCTAACGACTACGATCGGTCGCGCTTCACCACCGGATTTCGCACGCCGCTTTATCACGGCGCCGTCGCCACGCTCGACGTGTGGACCACGCTGCAGGTCTACGACGTCGATGCAACCGACGCGTCGGGCGCCACGATCAGCGACGATCGCATCCGTTCCGTGGAAGTGGGCGCGTCCACTTCGATCGTCAACACAACGGGGCGACGGCACGACGTCGTGCTGTCAGTCGCCCAGGGTCTCGATTCGCTCGGTGCACGCGCAACGGTGCAGCCCGGCGTTGCGCAACCCGACCTCGACTATCAGCGCTACGTGCTGAGCTATCGCGTAACGCAGCAGATCGGCGATCGTTGGAACGCGTCGCTCGGCATGCAGGCACAATGGTCGTCCGACAACGTGCCGGAGTCGGAGCGTTTCATCATCGGCGGGCGGCAACTCGGCGGCGCATTCGATCCAGCCAGCGTCACCGGCGACCGCGGCGTGGGTGCACGCGCCGAGTTCGCGCGGATCGGTTCGCTGCCGCGGCTCAATCTGCCGATGCAGACGTACGCATACACCGACTACGGACTGGCGCGTTCGAACAGCGACGCCGTACCGTCGGACTCCGCGTCGTCCGCCGGCGGCGGTGTGCGGATGAGCTACGGCAGCCTCTCGGGTTTCCTCGAGGTGGCGACGCCGATCGAGCAACCGGATTCGAATCCGCTCGCGCGACAAGGCACGCGCGTCTTCTTCTCGCTGACCAAGACGTTCATGTAGCCGCGGCCGTTTCGACGGCCGCTTCCCAGACGACCTTCGGCCGCTCGTAGCGATGGATCGTTCGCTCTTCGAGTGACAAAGTCCGCCATTCTTCGAACAGCTGTTCGACCGCGTGCCGATCGAAAAACCGCTTCGGCCGTCCATTCACGAGGTAGTAGTCGTCCTCGATGCGCGGATACCCGCTCGCGCCATAGTGATGGTCGCGCGTCGAGTTGAGGCGACAGATCAGCAGACCTCGATCGTGCAGCACATGCTCGATGCGTTCCACGATGCGCACCGTCTCGGCCCACGTGAAGTAATGCAGCGACAGACTCGCGACCACCACGCGTGCATGCGTCAGCGGAAACGGATCGCGGATGTCGGCGATGTGGAACTGTGCGCTGCCGACAGCCGCTCGCGCCATTTCGATCGCGCGTGCGGATCGATCCACGGCGACGACTTGCACGCCGGCGGCCGCCAGCGTCGCCGTGTCTCTGCCGTGACCGCAGCCGAGTTCGAGCACCGGCGCCGCGCCGCTACGTTCGCGAACGGTGTTCAGCCAGGGTTCGAGCCAGCGATCGTCGTCGACCATGCGTCATCGTCACCGTGGACAAACATTGGACATTACAACCCGGCGCGTCACTGGTAGGTTTTGCTCGAACCGATGGGAGCAGCAGCGTGACATTTCGCATTCACGAACGCGAACAACGTGCACGGCTGGATGTCCGTGCCAAGCCCTACTTTGTGCGCATCTCGGACGGTCTGCACCTGGGTTACCGCAAGGGAAAGTCCGTGTCGCGATGGGTCGTCCGGCGCAGTCGCGACCGACGATACGAAACGCAGACCATCGACGGTGCGGAACCGGACGATGCCGCGCCCGCAGACGGCGTGCGGATTCTCAGCTTCCAACAGATGGTGGGTAGACTCATGACTGATTCGAAGGGAAAAGTGAGCTGCAGCTTCTGCGGCAAACCCCATACACAGGTTGCCAAGCTCGTTGCGGGGCCTGGCGTCTACATCTGCGACGAGTGCATTGCGCTGTGTCAGATCTACCTGGATCACCCGTACGAACTCGGCACCAGACTTCTGGTCGAGAACGGCAAGGCCGTCGTGAAAGACGGCAAGCCGGTCTTCGTCCCGATGAGCGACGAGGAAAAAGACCAGCTGAAGGCGCTGCTCGGATGAAACGTTTCGGGCTGTGACCTAGCGCAGTTCGAGCCCCTCGAGACGCCCGTTGGCGCGCCACTCCTCCAGCACCTGGAAGAAGCGCAACGGACCCGCGCCGTACATGTCGGAGAAGAAGCCGCCTTTGTTACCGGACGCGCCCTCGCTGTTGTAATAGCCGGGCGTGCATTCCATGTAGAAGCGCGCGCCGATCCGCGCCAGTCCCTTCACTTCGTTGACGTAGTTCGTTTCGCCTTCGAGCGTTGGTTCCAAGGCTTTCGCACCGCGCGAGCGTGCTTCCGTCACCATGTGCACGACGTGTCGCGCCTGCTCGTTCAACGCCTGCGGCACGCTGATCGTGATCGCCGTCTGCGTGAAGCCGAGGAAGAAACAGTTCGGGAAGCCGTGGGTGGTGAGCCCGTGCAGCGTACGCAACCCGCCGGACCAATGATCCGACAGCGTCACTCCGCCGCGGCCGACGATGTCGTAACCGGCGCGTCGCGTGTACGACGTACCCACTTCGAAGCCGGTCGCGAAGATCAGGCAGTCCACTTCGTATTCTTTGCCGTTCGCAACCACGCCGCGTTCCGTTAGCGCCTGCACGCCTTTGCCCTTCGTATCGACGAGCTCGACGTTCGGCCGGTTGTACGTCTGCAGGTATTCGTCGTGGAAGCAGGGCCGCTTGCAGAACTGCCGGTACCACGGCTTCAGCGCAGCGGCCGTAACGGGATCCTTGACGATCGAATCGACGCGCGCGCGCACCTGATTCATCTTCTTGTAGTCCATCAACTCCATCAGCGCGGCGCGCTCCTCGCTCATGAGGCGGCGACCGAGTTTGCGCGCGGCTTCCTTCGCGGCGGTGCCGGTGAGGTTGCGGAAGATGTCGGTCCAGCCGTCGTGAACGAGATCCTCGTCCTGATCGCCGCCGCTGACGAGGACGTTGAAGTTCTCCTGCCGGCGTTTCTGCCAGCCGGGCTCCAGCGACGCGGCCCACTGCGGGTCGGTCTCCGCGTTGTTGCGCACGTCCACCGACGAGGGCGTGCGCTGGAAAACGTAGAGCTGCTTCGCCCATTCGCCGAGATGCGGAATGCACTGGATCGCCGTTGCGCCGGTGCCGATGATGCCGACGCGTTTGTCTTTCAGATTCGTCAGACCGCCGCTGCTGTCGCCGCCGGTGTAGCGGTAGTCCCAGCGGCTGGTGTGGAACGTATAGCCTTGGAAATCGTTGATGCCGGGAATGCCGGGCAATTTCGGGCGGCTCAACGGTCCGTTCGCCATCGCGACGTATTGCGCGGTGAACCGGTCGCCGCGGTTCGTGCTGATGATCCAGCGCGCGGCCGACTCGTCCCACTCGAGGCCCGTGATGGCCGTCTGCATCAACGCGTTTTCGTACAGGTTGTAGTGCCGCGCGATGCGCCGGCTGTGCTCGAGAATTTCCGGCGCGAACGAGTACTTGTGCTTCGGCATGTAGCCGAGTTCTTCGAGCAGCGGCAGATAACAGTACGATTCGACGTCGCACATCGCACCGGGATAGCGGTTCCAGTACCACGTGCCGCCGAAGTCGCCGGCGCTCTCCACCACGCGCAGGTTCTTGAAGCCCGCTTCGCGCAGTCGCGCGCCCATCAGCAATCCGCCGAAGCCGCCGCCGATGATCGCGAATTCCACGTCGTCGAATACCGGCGCGCGGGTGAAACCGGGATCGACGTACGGGTCTTCGATATAGCGCGAGAATTCCGCTTTGACTTCGATGTACTGCGCGTTGCCGTCGGCGCGCAGACGCTTATCGCGTTCCGACAGATATTTCCGCTTCAGCGTATCGGGGTCGAAGTCGACGTCGCCGACCAGTGCAACGATCTCGGGCTGTACGTTCATGGCATCTCTATCTTGGGTGGGCTTTGGTCCGATTGTACGGAGGCCGTCCGCCTGCACAAGCCGGTTTCGCAACGGCGCAGGGATGATGTCCGAAAACGGCGAGACTCGATCTCGAGGCGCGGCTAATCTGCCCGCATGCAACTCGACCCCGACCACTACTACGAAGCGATGAAGGCGCGCGATACGCGCTTCGACGGCGTGTTCTTCGTCGCCGTTTCGACCACCGGCGTCTACTGCCGGCCCGTGTGCACGGTGCGCACGCCGGGCCGCGACCGATGCAGCTTCTATGCGAACGCCGCCAGCGCCGAAGCGGCCGGCTATCGGCCGTGCCTGCGATGCAGGCCGGAACTCGCGCCGGGCTCCGCGCCTGTCGATTCGGTACGGCGCGTCTCCGGGCTCGCGGTCGCGCGCATCGAGGAAGGCTACCTCTGCGACGCCGACATGGAAGACCTCGCGGCCGAGTTCTCGCTGAGTTCGCGCCAGCTGCGCCGCGTCGTCGAACACGAATACGGCGTTACGCCGGTGGCGCTCGCGCAGACGCGCCGGCTGCTGCTCGCCAAACACCTGCTCACCGACACGCGACTGAAGATGGCCGACGTCGCGTTCGCCAGCGGATTTTCCAGCGTACGGCGCTTCAACCATCTGTTCCGTACCCGCTATGGATTGAATCCCACGGCGATGCGCCGCGGACAGGCACCCTACACCGTCGACGGCGCCATCACACTGAAGCTCGGTTATCGGCCGCCGCTGGCATGGTCTGCGCTCTCCGGATTTCTGACGAGCCGCGGCGCGACATGTACCGAGCGGCTCGACGGTGCTCGTTATCTGCGCACCGTGCGCCTCAACGGACGCGTTGGCTGGATCGCCGTGCAACCCGCGGCGCAACCGAACGTGCTGCGCGTCGATGTATCTCCCAGCCTGTTACCGGTGCTGACGCCTCTGCTCGCCCGCGTGCGACGGCTGTTTGATCTCGACGCGAACCCGTCCGTCATCGACGCGCACCTGTCGCTCGATCGACGCCTCGCGAAGCCGATTCGCACGACGCCTGGGTTGCGCGTTCCCGGCGCAATGGACGGATTCGAACTCGCGCTGCGCGCCGTGCTGGGCCAGCAGATCACCGTGAAAGCGGCGACGACGATCTTCGGCCGCTTCGCGCAGTTCTTCGGCGAGCCGGTGCAGACCCCGTTCGATGGAATCGATCGCGTTGCCCCCGATGCTGAAACGATCGCAGACGCGTCGCTGCAACAGATCATCGAACGCGGCCTGACGAGCAAACGCGCCGAAACCGTTCGAACACTCGCGCGCGCGGTGGCGGAAGGTTGCGTGCGACTCGAACCGTCCGCGCACCCGGACGAAACTGCCGCTGCGCTCGACGAACTGCCCGGCATCGGACCCTGGACGATCCAGTACGTCGCAATGCGCGCTCTGCGCAATCCGGACGCGTTTCCGGCGAGCGACCTCGGACTGATGAAAGCGTTGAGCCTCTCGCATCCGAAACATCTCACGGCGGCGGCAGAGGCGTGGCGCCCGTGGCGCTCATACGCCGCCGTGCATCTCTGGCACAGCCTTTCGGCAGGCGGGTAACCGTATGGCCATTTCGACGATTCTCTACACGACACATCCCAGTCCGCTCGGCGAGTTGCTGTTGATCGGCAACGGCGAATCGTTGACCGGCTTGTACATGCAGACGCAGAAATACGCGCGCGCGGTGCAGGACGGATGGAAGCACGACGCGAAACCCTTCCGCGCCGTTGCGGCACAGCTCGACGCCTACTTCGCCGGCGAACTACGCACCTTTGACCTCCCGTTGGCGCTTCGCGGTACCGACTTCCAGCGCACCGTCTGGCGCGCGCTGCGGGAAGTGGAGTTCGGCACCACGACGACGTACGGCGAACTGGCACGGCGTATCGGTTCGCCAAACGCGCCGCGCGCCGTCGGGCTCGCGAACGGCCACAATCCGATCGGCATCATCGTGCCGTGCCATCGCATCATCGGCGCAAACGGCAGCCTCACCGGTTACGGCGGCGGCATCGAGCGCAAGCGCTGGCTGCTCGCACATGAAGCGCGATGGAGTTCTGGCTTGGCGCCTGCGGTCATTGACGTTCGCGCCAGTTCCCGCGGGTCAGCTCGTAATGATTCCGCTCGAGCGACGGTTCGTAGCGGACGAGCTCGAAGCCGCACTTCGTAAGCACGTGCGCCGAGCCGACATTTTCGGGCCGCGCAAAGGCGCCGATCGTCGGCAGGTTCAAACGCAGGAATGCGACTGCGAGCGACGCGCGCACCAGTTCCGTTGCGAGTCCGACACGCTGATAGCCGGAGTGAATGAAGTAGCTCACTTCCGGTCCCCAGTCGCGCACGTTCGGATCGACGTTGAGCCCGCCCCACCCGACGACGCGCCGATCCGCACGATGCACCATCGTCCACGGCGCAAAGCCCACGTCCGCTTCCGCATCGACGTACTGTTGCAGCCACGCCGCGCACGCGGCGCGCGATTCGGACCAATGCGTGAACCGCATGTAGTCGCGATCGCCTTGAATGGCATACAACGCATCGACGTCGTGCGCGTCGAATGCGCGCAACGTCAGCCGTTCCGTTTCGCAGGCATCCATCGGTCACCAGTCGCTCGCGCGCATGAAGGCCGCCGCGGGCAGTCCCACCCAGCGAACCGCACGCATCACCTGCGGAAATGCGACCCGGCCGCCTTTCGCGAGACGCTTGAGCGTTGCCGCGTTCTCACCGCCGATCTCGGCGGCGACCTGCGTCCAGGTCAGCGCATGCTCCATCCGACGCGCGTCGAGCGCCGCGTGCAACGCCGTCGCGTCGAAACGCAGGATCTGCCGTGGATCGAGTTTGAGCGGCGTCGCATCGGTCGGCGTCCCATCGGCGAGACCCGGCACGAAGCTTTCCGCGGTTCGCCCGAGCCATTGCAGCATCTGCAGTACCCCATCGGCTTCGACGAAGCTCTTCGCGCCCAGCCTGCTCACCGTCGAGGTGCTCAGTGGTCGTGCCCGACTGTCCCCGAACTGAGCGTTGATTTCGCGCGTGAGTCCTTCCCAGCTCAAACCGCGCGCCTTGCGTTGCGCGTCGAGCGCCGCGTGAAGCGCCGCAATAGAAAAATCAGGTGATTGGTTCACTCGTGATCACTCGACCTGTCCTGCAGAAGCGTATTCTTCGGCGAGTTGCCGCAATCGGCGCTGGGTATGATTCGCGGTTCGAGCGTTCCTCGCCTGGATGCCATGTTGATGCGCTTCTCAACGACGCATCGAGAGTATCGCGCGTGAAGCCCACTGTCCGTCCACTCACGCCCGACCTGTGGCCGGTGCTCGAAGACCTGTTCGCCGACAGCGCCGTGTGCAGCAGATGCTGGTGCATGTACTGGCGCACCGGCAACGCGTATCGAAAGCAGCCGGCGCGCGACAACCGGAACGCGTTTCGTGCCGTCGTCGAGCGCGGTCCGCCGCCGGGCCTGCTCGCATTCGATGGCGCGCTCGCCATCGGCTGGTGTCAGGTGACGCCGCGCGATGCGCTGCCGTGGCTCGAACGTCCGTGGCGGATGCGGCGCGTGGACGATGCGCCGGTGTGGTCGATCTCGTGCTTCTACGTGCGCAAGGGTTACCGCCGGCAAGGCATCACCTCCCTGCTGATCGATGCAGCGCTGCAGGCGGCAAAGCGCGCACGTGCACCTGCCCTCGAGGCCTATCCGCTCGATCGCGAGCTGTCGCCGAGCGCGACGTCCACCGGCGTCGTCTCGACCTTCGCGCGCGCCGGATTCAGGGTGGTGGCGCGCCACGCACCCGAACGCCCGATCATGCGCTACGACTTGAAGCCGAATAAGTCACGGACGGTGCCTGGCACCGTCCGTGACTTATTGCCGAGAGCGCGACGCTGAGCTGAAGCTACTGCCGCGTCAGCGCGATCACCGGAATCTTGCGCGTCGTCTTCTTCTCGTATTCCGCAAACGCCGGCATCGCCTGCGCCATTTTCGTGTAGAGCTTCGCACGCTCGGGCTCGCCGACCACTTCCGCGCGCGCCTTGAATCGCTCCTTGCCCACTTCCACTTCGACGACCGGATTCGCGATGAGGTTGTGATACCACGGCGGGTTGGAATCCGCGCCGGCATACGACGCGATGATGACGTGGCGTCCGCCGTCAGCGACATACGCGAGCGGATTCACCCGCGTCTTGCCCGTCTTCGCGCCCTTGGTCGTCAGCAGCAACAGCGGCGCGCCCTTGAACTGCCCGCCCACGTTGCCGCCATTGGCGCGGAATTCCGCGATGATTGCCTTGTTCAGTTCCTGAATGTCCACTTCGATCTCTCCTCGATGCGATGTTGAGTAAGCCGCTGTTCAGAGCGGCCGCAGCTGGTCGGCCACGCTGCGGGTTTTGGCAGTGACGACGTCACCTGTGTGCCGCGTCGACTTGCGCTCCACCAGCAGCACGTGACATTCCTGCACCGCGACGGGGTTGTGCAGAACGCCTTTCGGAACGACGAACAGCTCGCCTTCGTCGAGTTCCACCGCGCCATTTTCCATCTCGATGCGCAGATGTCCTTTCAATACTAAGAACAACTCGTCTTCGTCGGCATGGCTGTGCCAAGCCAGCGTACCGTGCACCTTCGCCACCTTGATGTAAGCGTCATCGACCTCGCCGACGACCCGCGGCGACCACAATTCGGTGAGCGCGGCAGCCATGCGCGCCGGTGATACCGCAGCAGGATCAGTCACGGTCCGGCGCTCCGGGTGGGAAGTTCACACGGTAAGGTCGCGCTTCGTCCACTGCGCGCGCGAACGACGGTCGCGCCAGCAGGCGCCGCCGGTACGCGCGCAGGTGCGGCGAAGACGCGTCGATCGGATGCACCCAGTCGGCGTAGAACAGCGCCGGCGCGGCGGCGCAGTCCGCCAGGCTGAACGCGTCGCCCGCCGCCCATTCGCGCCCCTTCATGATGTCGTTTAGCCACCGGTATGCGGTGTCGAGCAATGCACGTGCTTCGGCAACGCCCGGCGCATGGCGCTGCTCGGGCGGGCGTATCGTGTCGAATACGATCGCCTGCATTGGCGTCATCACATAGTTGTCGCTGATGCGGTCCATCGTCCTCACTTCGAGCGCCGCGCGTGGATCGGCAGGAACCAATCGCACGCGTCCCGGGTGATAGAGGTCGAGATACTCAACGATGATGCTCGCCTCCACCACCGTCCTCTCGCCGTCCACGAGCACCGGCATCTTCTTCAGCGGCCACGCCGCGGCATGTTCTGCCACCGCTTGCGGATCGTCGGGCCCGAGCAGGCGGAATTCGAACGGCGTCGCGTTCTCGTACAGCGCGATGAGCACTTTCTGGCAATACGACGAAAACGGATGGGCGTACAGCTTCATGACTTCGCTCCGAGAGACTTCGAATAGAGCACCTGTGTGCGCGCGGCCTCGACGCGCACTCCGCACACAGAGAACCCATGACGCAGATTCACCTGCGCCATCGCCGTGTTCTCCTGATTCGCCGACGTTTCGACAACCGTGTAGCCGCGCGCCGCAATCCACTCGTGCTGGCGTTGCATCAATGCGGAGGCGATGCCGCGCCGCCGGAACGCCGGATCGATGCCGCCGAGCCAGCTGTAGTATTTGCGCTGGCTCATGGCATAGCCCACCTTGAATCCGACGATCCTGTTTGAAGTAACGGCCAGGAACGCACTGACGTCCGGCATGCAGGACATCCGCCAACTGACATATTGAGGCGCGACGGTACTGAACACGCCGGCATTCAGCGTCTCCAGTTCCTCGACGACAGCGCGGGCGAACGGCGGCAGATCCAGTCGATAAGTGATGTCCGCACCGCTCATTGCTTCTGCACGCTCACGATCGATTCGGCGCCGCGTTTCGGATTCGTCGGACGATCCTGAAACAGATAGGCAAAGTACGTCTTGTTGCGGCTGTTATAGCCCCACTGCGAATGCAGCAAAGAGCCGTCGGGCTGCTGCACCGGACGCATGTCGAACACCATCGTCATCGCCCCGCCTTGATCGCGCTTGATCTGTTCGGCGCGTTCTTCCGCGGTTCCCAAGGTCTGTGCAATGAGCAGTTTCAGCACGGAGTGGTCGAGCCGGGTCACGGCATTGCCTTCCTTGAGGTCTACTCCATCGATGGTGGCCCCGCCGAGGCTCTTCTCGAAGTAGTCGAAGATGCGCAGCACGCCATTGCCTGCCGCTTCGAAGTTGTCGCCTTCGTACTCCGTTACCTGGATGTAGCTCAGTCCGCCGTCGTCGAACATGAAGGTGAGCTTCCGGGTCTCGCCGAGGAAGGTGCCGTTCGGCGTCTCGAGACCGTGTTTCGCCGCCACCGTCGCATAAGGCTGATAGCGGGCGAACGCCGTCACCTGATCCTTGGACATGCCGAGCCGCCACGGGCCGATCGCGAACTCGTCCGCCGCCGCCCCGGCCGTCGACAGAATCGCGATGATCGCCAGCGCGAGCGTGACCGTTCTCATCGAGCGTCCTTCGGTTTCGAAGCAGCGAAAATACACGAGGCGGCGTCTATCCGGGGGCCCGATTCGCACTCAAGCGCAGACGCAGGCGCGAGCCGGCCTGCACGGCGGCGGCGGACAGCAGCGCAATCATGAACGCGGCACCGATGCCGAACGTCGGCAACGTCAGCGCCAGCGCGAGGCAGAACGTCGCGAACGCATAGAAGCCGAGCACCATGCCGCGCAGCAGATCGACCGCGAATCGGGCCCCCGAATGACGGTGCGAAAATGCGACCAGCACCGACGCCATTACCGGGAACATCGCGAACATGCCGCTCAATTGCGGACCGAGCGCCGCCGAAAAGCGGGTGACGAGGAACACCAGAATGGCGCCCGCGATCATGCGCAGATAGATGTCGCTGCCGCGCGCCGAGTTCGTCGGCGCAGCGGGATCGAGCCTCGGAAACAGGCGCGGCGCAATCCACAGTGCCGCGTATACCGATGGCGCCGCGATCCAGACTGGAGGCGGAACCAGACTCAACGCGGCGACCGCGGCGAAGTAGACCGTGAACGCGACCGCGAGACAGATCGCCCATCCGAAACGCGTCGCGGCCCACGCATAACCAATGGCGAATACCAGAATCGCGAGCACCGCCGACAGCGTGCCGACCGCGGCGCGCGCGACGAACGCCGCGCCCTGATCGAGCGCGATGAAGTACAGAATCGGGCCGGATACGATCGGAAATGCGGACAACCAGCCCGCCACCGTCGCACCCCAGCGACGGCCTGCCAGCGTGACCGCGCCGATCAGCGCCGGCACCAGCGCCAGCTTCAACGCCAGAATGAAGCTCATCGCCGGCCCATCACGCCGTTATCGCGACGACGTGCGCCTGTATCCGGCCATCGACCGCGCCACCGCCGAATCGTTGGGCGATCGCCTCGGCCGCCGCGTCGGTTGCCTCGCCGAGCCGCGAAGCATCGCGCGCCTCGACTTCGTTGCGCAGCGGCGTGCCCTGGCAATACGCGACCGCTGGAACGCGAGACGACGGTGCGCGACTGCGCGCGCTCACCGTGTCGAAGCACGGCGCGTTGCCGAAACCGGCGCGCGACAGATCGCGCGCGATGGTCCGCGCATCATGATAACCGTGCGGCGTGCGCGCCATGAATCGCGGCGGATCGTCCGGGAACACCGCTTCGAGCGCATTCGTCACAGTATCGGCGAATTCGTTCTCTTCGATGCGATCCCACACGTTGAACAGGAATGTGCCGCCCGGCCGCAGCACGCGACGCGCTTCTGAGAACGCTTTTGCTTTGTCGGGAAAGAACATCACGCTGAATTGGCACACCACCACGTCGAATGCGGCATCGGCAAACGGCAGATTCAGCGCGTCGGCGCGCTGCCACCGCACCGCGCGCTGCATGTCGAGCGAAGCCGCCACGTCGAGCATCGGCTGATTCAGGTCGGTTGCGACGATCGCGACGTCATCGGGCAGGCTCGCGGCCAGCCGGCGCGTCACCACACCGGTACCCGCGGCGACTTCCAGCACGCGCTTCGGCGCAGCCGACGCCACCCGCTTCGCCAGATCCGCTGCGTAAGGTTCGAATATCAGCGGCACCAGAAACCGTTCGTATATCTGCGGGATCGAGCCGACGAACCCACTGTCGCCCGTCTGCGTCATTCCGCCGCCGCCCGCCTTCGATTGGTGTAGAACTCTGCGCGTTCAAGGTTTCCCGCTTCGCGATACAACGTTTCCAGTTCCTCGAACACATACGGATCGGGGTCGCCCGCTGCATCGCCTTCGCGTTCGAGCCTCAGCTGAATCGTCAGCGCTTCGTCGTTGCGCTTCATTGCGCGGAGCGTCCACGCCACCATCCAATACGACACGCGCGTGGCGCTCGCGTCGGCCCCGCGCTCGCGGAGCGTCACCGCTGCGTTGAACTGTTGGAGCGCCTCATCGTAGCGGCCGAGCTGATGCAGCGCATAGCCGACGTTGTTGCGGATCGACGCTTCCCACTTCTTCGCGTCTGCCTGCGTAGACGCTTCCACCACCGAGAGCGCTTCCTGCGCCCATTTGAGCTGGTCGGCTGGCGACGTGTCGACGAAACCGAGCATGTGGATCGCGTCGATCGCGAGGCCGTCGAGATGCGCCGCTTGCGCGGTGCGCAGCGCTTCGTTGTACGCCGCGCGCGCCCGCTCCTTCGCATCGTCGGTCAGCAGCTCCGGCGCGTGTGTGGCCGACGCATAGGTGCGGCCGAGTTCGAGCTGATATCTGACGCGCGCTTCGGCGCCGGCTGTGGCGATGCTCGGCTCGATGTTCTTCAGCAGCTCGCGCGCGGTCGTGAAGTCTTTGCGGATGCCGAACGTTCGCGCGAGCTGCGTCTGGAGAATCAGCGCGTCGTCGCCGACCGCGCCTTGCAGCGCGGAGCGGAATCGCTGCTCGCTGACCTCGGGGTGTTTGAAGTCCCACATCGGCGCAACGTCAATCGGCATCGCGACCCTCCAATGACGCGCGGCGCACCGCCGCTGCCGCGAGCAGACGCGTCGAGTCGAGCGTGGGCAGCGGCGAATTCGCGTCGTTCAGGATCAACGGAATCTCGGTGCAACCGAGAATGACCGCATCGCATCCGTCGCGCTTCATGCGCGAGAAGACCTGCTGGAAATACGCGATCCCTTCGGGCGCGAACACGCCGAACACCAGTTCGTCCATGATGATGCGATGTATTTCGGCGCGTTCGGCGGCGCTCGGTCGAACGCATTCGAGCCGCCGCCGGCTCAACATCTGCGGATACACGTCACTCTCCACCAGCCAGCGCGTGCCGGTGAGCCCGAGCCGCTCGAAGCCACGCTCGGCCGCCTCCGCCGCCACCACCTCGGCGATGTGCAGCCAGGGCTTCGGCGAGCGCGCCACCACGTATTCGAACGCCCGGTGGACGGTGTTGTCGGGGCAGATCAGAAAATCGGCGCCGATCGCTGCCAGCTTCGCGGCTGACGACAGCATCAGGTCGCCGACGCCGTGCATGTCATTTCGGTCGAGACAATCCACGTAGTCGGCGAACGAGAGCGAGTGCAGCGACACTTCCGGATGCGCGCGCGAGCCGGACATACGCGCGCCTTCGGCGCAGATCGTGCGATAACACAGCGCCGCTCCCTCGGCCGAACACGCCACGATGCCGATGTGCTGCGTCATACCGGCTCCAGCGCGCGATGCGTGCCGGCCGGCAACTCGATACGGATTGCATCCCCCGACCGCACCACACCGCCGGCGACGACCACGCTCATGACGCCGGCCTTGCGGATCAGTTGTCCGTTCGCATCGTGATCAAGTACCGCGGACATCAGACCGCGCCTGAACTTGTCGAGTTGCGTGCAGGGATTGCGCAATCCGGTGAGGCGCACCACCGCCGCGTCGCCAATGTGCAGCGACGTACCTTCCGGCAACGCCAACAGCGGGACGCCGCGCGTGGTGACGTTCTCGCCCATCTGTCCGGCCACTACGTCGAAGCCAAACGCCGCCAGTTCGTCGAACAGCTCTGCGTGCATCAGATGCACCTGCCGCAGATTCGGCTGCGTCGGATCGCGCGCCACGCGCGAACGATGCTTGACCGTAACGCCGCAATGCGCATCGCCCTGCACGCCGAGCCCTTCGAGCAGCGTGATTTCGGTTCCGGTCGATTTCGAGAACGTGTGGCCTGTACTCGAACCGACCGCCACAACGATGCCGTATTCCATTGCTACTCCAACACGCGCAACGCGTTCAACGCCGCCAGCCACGCGATCAACGTCGCCAGCAGACGCACGACGTTGAGCCGCTGCCAGGAGACGATGCGCGCCCGCAACTCAGGCGACGGTTCCGTCGCGCGCCCCATCCGGATCATCGTCGGTATGAAGTAGCCGAACGTTGCGATGCGTTCGGCGAGCGCCACGACGGCAGCGATCAGCCACCATTGGCTCCGCTCGCGAGCATGCCAAGCGATCGGCAGACTTGCCAGCGTGAGCAGCGTCAGTGGAACGGTGGAGACGAACGCCCAGAACGTGCGTCCACTGTCGGGCGCATGCAGCGACGCGGGCGGTGCGCTCGTCCACATCGGCACGACGATACGTGCTTCGTAGCACCCCGCACCAAAAACCACGCCGAGGTTGACGGCGAACAACCACAGAACCAGATCGGATACGGACATACCGCGCGCGCTACGTCGCAAGCCCGAGTTCGGCGATCGCGCGTCGCGCGGTTTCCTTGGCCGAGAGCTCGGTGCTGTCGATTCGGATGTGCCGGAACGGCAGCGGAATCGATCCATCGCTGTTCAGGCGGTACTTCGTCGAATTGATCAGCAGATACAGCTCGGACCGCTCCACGTCGCGTTTCGACGGCTTCTCGCTGAGCCGATCCGCACCGCGATTGCGCAGGAGGCGCTGCTCGACGGTGGCGCTCAGTTCCACGAACGCGACTGTGTGGCCTCGTTCGGTGAACACGGCGCAGGCGCGCCCGAGAAAGTCCGTGTCGGCCTGGCTGTTCAGATCCCACACGAACGTGAAGATCATTCCGGGCAGATCGCTTTGCGCCACTTCCTCGAACATGCGGTTGCGGAATCCGTCGACCAGTCGCACGAACGGCTCCGTGCCGAACGTGAAGAACGGCAGCACCGGTTCGATCGCCACGTGATTGTGGAACAGGCGCAATCCGGTGGCCGCTTCGATTTCGCGGCCCACCGCCATCTTGCCGACCGCCGGCGGACCGAAGATCACGACGAAATGTCTGTCGGCGCTAATGTGCTTCGAGCCCCTTCGGATAGCGGTCGGGTACGAGGTTCAACCGGATGCCGTGTTCGAGCAGTGCTTTCGCGCCGGCGAGCACGAGCGAGAATCCCTGCGTCGAGTCGGCGATCTGCCGCACCAGCTCGTGACTGTTTCCGGCGAACCCGGTCTCGGTGATGCCTACGAACGTAGCGTCGCGTTCGTAAGGCACGAAGGTCCAGGTCACGGTCGTGCGGCCGCCCTGCCCCGGCCACTCCATCACGATGCGTTCGTTGCGATCGACCGCCTTCACCGACACGTCCGCCGAGACGCCGTACATCTCCCACTCCCACCGCACCTGCCTGCCGGTCTCGAGCTTACCGCTGCTCTTCGTGAACCAGAACTGCGTCGTCAGCGCCGGATCGACGAACGCCCGAAACACCTCGGCAGGCGGCTTGCGGATCAGCATGCCGGTCTTCATGACGGGCTTCTGCGCTTCGAGCAGCGTCTTCAGTCCGCTCAGAATCGGCGGCCAGCCTTTACTGCACGCGGCGAACACGACGCTGTTCGGCGGAAAGTCGTCGTGCAGCATGTCGAGCGTGACCACGTCGCCGTTCTGCTCGATCGTGAACGCGACGCGCGACGCCGTTTCCTTCGCGAACTCGCCGAACACCGGCCGGAACGTGTAGCTCAGCTTGCAGGGCGGTTCCACCACCAGCACGACGTTCTCGTCGGTAACCTTGCCGTCAATCACGTACAGCACCTTCGAGCCCACCTTCCAGTCGGACTCGATCCGCCTGCCGCCCCAGTACTGCTGCGTCATGTCGGGGTCGGTCAGCGCTTTCCAGACCGCATCGGACGTCGACGCGATGTGCGTAACGATGTGGATCTGCTGCGTGCTCACGACTGCTCTCCGATACGCTCGGGATACTCCTGCTCGTAGCGCTCCACCCTCGGCCAGAACGGCGCCGGCCGCTCGCCCCTCAATCGCTCGGTCAGCAGCCCGAGGTGCGAATGCCACCCACTCGACACGCTGATCATGTCGCCGCGCATTCGCAGGTGCCGGTGCGTCAGCGTGAGCAGCACCTCCTTGCCTTTCGGTTCGAGGTCGAACGCCACTTCCGAATCGGCTTCCCACGTGTACGCCAGATGACGCGGCGGATCCCAGCGGGTGATCCGTCCGACCATCGTGTGGCCGTTCTCCATCGCCTTGTATCTGGCCGGCGTCGGCTCGTCGTGGTCCGTTAGGTCCTGATGATGAAAGCGCAGCGTTACCGCGCCGCCGACGCGCGGTTCCATCGCGCCGGTCGCCAGCCACGTACCGCGCAGCTGCGAGGCCGTGAGGTATTGCCACACCCGGTCCACGGGTCCCGGCAGCAACCGCTCGAAACGCACCGTGCCTTTGTCGATGACCTGTCCGTATTCGTTCATCGTTTCCTCCTGCCCGCTCCAGTCCGCTTGCCTGCGCCCGGCGCCGTCGGCTTACGCAACTCGCGCTCGAGCGCGTCGAGCCTGCCGCCCCAGAATTTGCGCACGTCCTTCAACCACGCGTCGATGCTTTCGAGACCCGCGGCGTCGAGCGCATAGATGCGCCGCTGTGCATCCGTTCGCACCTGCACCAGCCCGGCATCGCGCAATGCCTTCAGATGTTGGGAAATCGCCGGCGCGCTGACATCGAACTCGTCGACGATCTCGCCGGCGGAACGCTCGCCTGTGCTGAGCAATTCGACGATGCGGCGACGGGTGGGATCGGCCAAAGCAGCAAATTCACGCATGGACGCATGCTGCAGCCGATCCTTATATAAGTCAATACTTAATAACGGACGCATCGCGCGTGATCGATGAAATGCGATCTGATACCGTTCGCCGCTAACAAAAAAACGTGGGGAGATCAGATGAACCGCATCGTCCGTTTCGGCGTTTTGCTGGTGCTGTGCAGCGGCCTCACCGTTGCGGCCGCTCAGAAGAGCGAACCGGCGCCGATCACCGAAGCGAGCTTCAAGTGTATTCGCGCGATGACGCCGGTGCGCGGTTTCTACGTCGACAATCTCGACGGCGGCCTGAAGGAAACGGTCGCGGTGGCGAACTCCGCGAACGGCGGCGTTTATCCGCCGGGCTCGGTGGTACAACTCGTGCCGACCGAAGTCATGGTGAAACGCGAAGCCGGTTTCAACGCCGCGACGAAAGACTGGGAGTTCTTCGAGCTCGACGTGAAGGACGGCAAATCCGCCATCCGCACGCGCGGCTTCGTCGACGTGGTGAACCGTTTCGGCGGCAACTGCTTCGCGTGTCACGTCAAAGCGAAGCCTGAGTGGGATCTGATCTGCGAAACCACCCACGGCTGCGACGCGATCCCGCTGACGCCGGTGATGATCAAAGCATTGCAGAAAACCGACCCGCGCTGCGGTCCGCCGGTGGAGTTGACGACCGAGGAAGCCGACATGCTGAAAGCGCTGCAAGCGGCGATGGCGGCGAAACCGGCCGGCGCCTGATTTCGTCACGCGCGCTACGGCGCGCGCTTCCAGCCTCCCAATGCCTGTTCGACCACGCGCGCTGCCGCCAGCGCGACGTGGTCGCACCACGGCCGCGCCACGATCTGCACGCCGAGCGGCAAACCGTCCGCCGATGCGCCGGCGCGCACCACCACGCACGGATAACCAGTGAGGCTGAACGGCAGCGTGTAGATGAAGTCCGCGTCGCTCGACTCGCCCACCCGCGGCGCCGCATCGCCCGCCGCCGGGCACACGATCACGTCGACGTCGTTCATGAAGCCGAGGAACGCCCGTCTCAGACGGTCCCATTCGAACAGCGAGCGTTCGACGTCGTCAGCGGACAGCGTGCTCGCGCCCCACGGCTGCCACGTTTTCCACGAGACCGATTCCGGGCGTGCCCAATAGGCGCGCGTGATCGCGAGCGACTCGTCGATACGCGGCGGCGTTGCCGCACGCACCTTTGCGCCGGCGTTGGCAAGCGCGACCACCGCTGCTTCGACCGCGCGCACCATCGCATTGCTGGGCACCGCGCGATCGAAGCCATCGAAGTGCGCGACCCGCAGCGCTGCGAGATCCACGTGCGATGGATTGCCGAGCGGCATCGGCACCACGCCCGCGT
Source organism: uncultured Gammaproteobacteria bacterium (assembly GCA_963780795.1). GTDB lineage: Bacteria > Pseudomonadota > Gammaproteobacteria > Pseudomonadales > Azotimanducaceae > DATJGR01. The sequence goes on from CAWADH010000005.1 coordinate 366,563, forward strand.
CGTAGCCGTCGATGCCGGCGATGATCGGCAACGTCAGCGCCAGATCGTCGACGCAGCGCGCGATCGGACCGATCACCGTGCGCGGATCCGCGAGTGCGCTGATCGGCGGCACGTGGCCGGTGTTCGGCACCAGACCGCTGCTCGGCTTCAATCCGGCCACGCCGCAGCAATGCGCCGGCCAGCGGATGCTGCCGCCGGAGTCGCTGCCGAGGCCGAGCGGCGAGCCGCACGCGGCGACGATCGCCGCCTCGCCGCTGCTGCTGCCGCCCGGCGACCGCGACGCGTCGTACGGATTCTTGGGCGCCGGATGGATGTCGGCGTCCGCCTGCGGTTTGGTTTTGCCGAGCACGATCGCACCGGCGGCGCGCATCCGCGCAACGACCGTCGCGTCGCGCCGCGGCACGTAGTCGCGCCGCTCTTCGCGATTCGCCGCACACGCGAGCCCGTTCGTTTCGATCCAGTCTTTCACCGTGAACGGCACGCCGTGCAATGCGCCCGGCGATTCGCCTCGCGCGATCGCCGCATCGGCCGCACGCGCCTCGTCCATTGCGGTGCTCGAAACCTGAACGACTGCGTTGAGGTGCGGATTCACCGCTTCGATGCGTTGCAGGTGGGCCGCAACCACTTCCTGTGACGACACCTCTTTCGATCTGATCGCGCGCGCAAGCGCGGACGCGGAGTATTCGGTCAGTTCGCTCACAGCGCGTCCGCGATGCTGCGCGCCGCTTCGGCCGAGGTGCGCACCGGAATCACTTCGAAGCGGGCGAGGTCGCGCCACTTATTGATCCAGCGGTCGATCAGCGCGCGATCGCCGGTGCGCATCAGCTGGAAACAGCGCTGGTAGTCGAGGTCTACCCAGCTGTCGACGTACTCCAGGCCTTCCGGCAACTGGCGGCCTTTGTCGCGCGCGCGCCGATAGATGTCCGGCGCCGCGCCTGCGTTGAAGTACTCCACGATCATGTACAGCACGTCGTTCTCACAGCAGCAGCCCCATGTAGAGGAGATCGAAATACTCGCCGTCGACGCAGATCTCGCGTCGCAGCGTGCCTTCAACGACGAAGCCCTTCTCGCGATACAGCGCGATGCCGCGCGCGTTGTCGGTCCGAACCCGCAACGCGACCTTCCGGATCGAACCGACGGAGCGCGCCCAGTCGATGAGGGTATCCATCAGCAGCGCACCGATGCCGCGACCCCAGTGCGACCGCCGCACCGAAATCGCCAGCTCGCCATGGTGGCGCACGCGCTGGCGTCGGCCGGTGCCGAACGTGATGCACGCGACGATGAGCCCACCGTCGGTCGCCACGACGTGTAAGTGGTCCGGCGCATCGCCGACCGTCGCCAGGTGCGCCGCTTCCTGCGCTTCGGTCATTTCGAACTCGCCCGGGCCGAACGTCAGGAAGTCGGATTCGCCGCTGACGCATTCCAGATACTCGAGCATCGCAGCGGCGTCGTCGGGCACGCCGACACGGATCGTCAGCACGGTTCCGTCGCGGAGCGTGAACGTGCGGGGTGCGAGATACGCCATCAGAAGAACTCGTCCAACAGTTGATAGAACTCGATCCGCGCCGGATCAGGGGTCATGCCGTACGCGTCGAAGAACGGCGCGACGAATGCCTCGCCGTAGTTATACGCAATGCTGCGTGCGGCGCACGCGAAATCCTGATGCCGGTCCGCCACGCCGGCTCGGCCGACGTCGATGAAGCCGGCCAACGCGCCGTCGCGCAGGATCACGTTCGGCAGACAGTAGTCGCCGTGCGTCACCACCAGGTCTTCGTGTGCCGGCCGCGTTGCCTCGAGCTCGCCGAGCAGGTCGAGCGCGGTGCGGCCGAGGCGGGCGTCGTCGAAATCAGTTTCGTCGACTCGACCCGCAACCGCATTGTCTCGCGCCTTCGCCATCGTGACCGACAGCCGCGCGTCGAACGGACACTCGCGCGCATCGAGTCCGTGCAGCAGCCGCAGTCCAGCCGCGAGCGCACGCACGCACTCGAGCCGCCCCTCTGTAACGGCGTGAGCGGCAACGCCGTGGAGCGCTTGCGTCAGGAGATAGCTCTCCGCGCCGACACGTTCGTAGACGATCACCTGCGGTACCGGCGCTCGACCTGCGAACCAGCGCAGCCGGTCCGCTTCCTCGGCGACCTCGCCCGCGGCGCCGCCCACCTTGAGATAGAACTGCGTTCCGATCTGCCAGACGCGCGCGTTCGAGCGGCCGATGGATTCGATGCGCATAGGCAAATCGCCGACGAGCAGCGCAATGGACGCCGGCATGTTCACGGCGCGAGCAGGCGCGCCGCCGCGAGCGAATTCGTCCACTCGAGACTCCAGTCGCGCGGCTCCGCGGCGAGGCGCGCGAACGTCCACAAGCGCACGCGTTCGCGATCGACGCCGAGCAGATCGGAAAAGCGCGCGATCAACGCGATGGGATCCGCGTTGAAACGGTCTTTGCAATTGAACAGGTGCTGTGTGGCGTCGTAGGCCGGATCGCCGATGAACGGCTTCGGATCGATTGCGAGCCACGGTTCGCGTTCCGCCGCCAGCACATTGCCGGCGTGCAGGTCGGTGGCGAGCAGCAGGTCGCCAGGTCGGGCGCGTGCCATTTCTTCCATCACCCGCAAGCCTTCACGTGTGAGCGCTGCGTCGGGCCAACGGGCGGCATCAGCCAGCGACGAGTCGATCCAGTGGCGCGCCATCGCCGACAACGGTCTGAAGGGGCGAGGCACGGCGGGCCGGCGCCACATTCGATTCAGCAGCTTCGCGATCACGATGTCCTGTTCCGGCTCCGGACGCGAGCGCAGCAACGTGCCGGGCACGCAGCGTTCGAGCAGCATCGCATTGAGCGCATCGTCGGCGTCGATCAACCGCACGGTCGGATCGCCGTTCCAGAAACGCAGACCAGCGATCTCGTGCGTCCCCTCCATGTGCGGCAATCCGAGTTTGAGCACGACCGCCGTACCGTCCGCCGCCACGCCGGGCGCGGCCCAGGAGCAGACGCCGGTTTGAAACGGCTCGTCCAGCGTGAGCGACCAGCGCGTCCGCAGTTCGCGCAGCGTTGCCGGCGCGCGATCGAGCCATGCCCCCCACTCGGGTTTTTCGCTGCAGGTCTTCGCGAGATTCGCAGGTATCGGAAACTCGTCGACCATGCGTCAGCGTACCTCCCGACGCATCCGCATGCGATGCAGCGCCACGCCGGCGACGACGAATACCGCGATGGACAACACGCCCTGATAGCCGGGCGACGCCAGCAACTCGCGGCCGGATTGCACCTGCACGAAACCGTTCACGATCAGCACGTCGATCAGCGCGTTGCCGATCGCGTGCGCGACCACCGCGGGCCACACCGAGTTCGTCAGCAACCGCAGCTCGCCGTAAACCATCGACACCGCAATCAGGCTCGGAATCGCCATTGCTATGAATACTGCGAGCGAGAGGTTCGTCGCGGCATGCAGCGCCGCCGGATCGACGAGGTAGAGAAAATACGGCACGTGCCAGCCCGCCCAGATCAGTCCGACGACGGCATGTCCGACGAAGTCGTTCGCGCCGAGCGAATGTACTTTCGGCGTCAGATAACCGCGCCACGCGAATTCCTCGAAGACGTTCTTCACGATCGACGGCGCCAGTCCGTACGCGAATACCCACAACAGATCCGGCATCGAACCTGCGAACACGGTCCAACCGAGCAGCGCGCCGATCGTAATCACGAGCCCCGCGCAGAGCGGATGCACCAGCACGGCGGCGCTCCACCCGAGCCGGTTGCCGCGAAATGCAGGCGACAGCCCGAAATCGCTCCAGCCGTCGCCCGCCAGTCCTCGCAACAGCAGTACCGTCGCAAGCGGCGTGACCAGCCACAGCAGCAATCCGACCTGCTGCGCAGACGCGTCGACGATGCGCGATTGCAGCGCCGCCGCGACCCAGCCGACGCTCCACACCACGGCCGTGAAAGTTGCGACGTTGCGAAGCGTAGTGCGCCGATTCACGTCGCTCACCGCCGCATGCATACTCGACCGTCCTTCATCCCACGACCTCTTTCATCATGACCGCAGCAGCTCTCTCGCCATCTCGCCTCGCCCGCATGCATGACACCATGAACGGCCACGTCGCGCGCGGCGATCTGCCGGGCCTCGTCACGCTGGTGTGCCGGCGCGGCGAAGTTCATGTCGACGCGATCGGCCATCACGCCGTGGGCGGATCGAAGCCGATGCAGCGCGACACGCTGTTCCGCATCGCATCGATGTCGAAGCCGATCACCGCGGTGGCGACGATGATACTGATCGAGGAAGGCAGATTGCGCCTCGACGATCCCGTGGACCGCTTCCTGCCCGAACTCGCCAACCGGCGCGTGCTGGCGCGAATCGACGCGCCCATCGACGAAACCGTTCCGGCGCAGCGCCCGATCACCACGCGCGACCTGCTCACCTTCCGCTTCGGCATGGGCTTCGTGCTCGCGCCTCCGAGCAAGTATCCGATCCAGAAGGCGATCGCCGACGCCGGACTGCTGCCGGGACCCGACCCCTCGCAGATGGCGCCGGACGATTGGATGAAGCAGCTCGGTTCGCTGCCGTTGCTGCATCAACCGGGCGAGCAGTGGGCATATCACACCGGGTCAGACGTGCTCGGCGTGCTCATCGCACGCGCCGCCGACCAGCCGTTCCCAACATTTCTGCAGGAGCGCATCTTCGCGCCGCTCGGCATGAAGGACACGGCGTTCCACGTGCCGGCGGAGAAACTCGGGCGGCTGCCGCCGTCGTACGCCGCCAATGCCGCCACCGGCAAACTGGGAATGCACGACGATCCCGCGAACAGCCGCTGGGCGAAGCCGCCGGCTTTCCCGTCCGGCGGCGGCGGGCTGATCTCCACTGTGGACGACTATCTCGCGTTCTGTCAGATGCTGCTCGACAAGGGGCGCTATGGCCGCGAACGGGTTCTGGCGCGTCCGTCGGTAGAGCTGATGACCACCGATCAACTCACGCCGAAGCAGAAAGCCGAAGCGAGCCTGTTCTTCGGCGACAGCGCCGGTTGGGGCTTCGGCCTCTCGGTGGTCACGCGGCGCACCAACCTGTTCGCGCCCGGACGCTTCGGTTGGGACGGCGGGATCGGAACCTCCGGCTACACCGACCCGTCCGAGGAACTGATCGGCATTCTGATGACGCAACGGATGATGGACTCGCCGAGCCCGCCGGAAGTGTTCGTCGATTTCTGGACGTCGGCGTATCAGGCGATCGACGACTGAGGGCGCGGCTCAGCTCGGCGGATTCTTCAGCCGCCATCTGAAGTCGCAGAACGGCGCGCCGTTCATCAGCGTCTGCGTACGCTCGAACTTCCAGTCGGGACGCAGCGACGCCTCGTTCGCGAAATCGACCCCGCACGTCAGCAAGCTCCCGATTTCGGTCTCGCCGATGGAGCGGAAGTATTCTGCGAACCGGCACTTCGTCATGTTCACGCCGAATGTCGTCCTGGTGTCTTCGACCACTTCGGACTCCACCGGAAACAGGTTCGGCGAGCCACTGCTTCGCGGATGCAGATTGCGGGCTTCGATGCGTCGCGCTTGCCACTTCGCGTAGTCGTTGGCGAGCGCGCTGCCGACAATGCCGAGTGCGCGCTCCTTGCCAATTTCCTGCTCCAGCGCCTTGACGATCGGAATGACCGCGCGCGCCTGGATCTTCACCGCTTCGAGCAGATCGGGCTTGCTCATCGTCGCCCCGGAGCAATCGTTCTGATCGGCGTCGCGAACGTCGCGTGCGCGACGGCATCGACCGGCCTGTGTCTCACCTTGGTCGCTGCCGGGTATTTCCCGAGATAGTTCTCGCCTTTCAGGTTCTTCGACGGCCTGACCGGCCTGCATTCGAAACCGCCGCCACAATTCGGGCAGACATTGCCGAGCACTTCGTCGACGCACGTCGCACAGAACGTGCACTCGAACGAGCAGATACGCGCCTCCGCCGACTGCGGCGGAAGCGCGACGTTGCAGTGTTCGCAGCTGGGTCTGAGTTCGAGCACGATCCCCTCGATGCTGCCGTTATCCCGGGACGCGCTCGAATGACGGAATGCCGGCCGGAATCTGGTGGAACGCCTGTTTGTCGATGGTGAAGATCGCCATCTGCGGGGTGCCGTACAGCGACGGATCGTCCATCGTGCCGACTTTGACAATCGCGGCACCCGGCAACCCCGCCGATCGCGTCGTCAGATGTGTGCCGCACTCGCCGCAGAACTCGCGCGTGACGCCGTTCGGCAGGTCTGCGCGTTTGAATTTTTTGGGTGCGCCTTTCGTGTATTTGAAGCCAGCTTCCGGCATCGCCATGATCACGTTCGGACTCCCGCCGGTGAGGTACTGACACTCACGACAATGGCACTGACCTTTGAATACCGGCTCGCCTTCCGCCTGATAGCGCACCGCTTTGCAATAACAACCGCCCTCGAACTTCATTCCTGACTCTCCCTAAATTGCCGACTCTCCGTCTGATGCTTGCTCCACCCGTACCGATGATCGCACACTCTCGCGCATGCGAGTGGCGACCTGGAACATCAACGGACTGCGTGCCCGGCTGGACTATCTGCGCCTGTGGTTGCAGGCGCGCAAGCCCGACGTGGTCGGCCTGCAGGAACTGAAGATCACCGACGACGAGTTCCCGACGGAGTTCTTCTCCGAACTCGGCTACCACGCGACGACGTACGGACAGAAAGCCTGGAACGGCGTTGCGGTGCTGAGCTTGCGTCCGGCGGAAGTACTCGAGCGCGGACTGCCGGGCGAAGACGAGTTCGGCTCGCGCCTGTTGCGCGTGAAGGTGGACGATCTGCAGTTCACCACGGTGTATTGCCCGAACGGCAAGGAACTGGGCCACGACGATTTCCCTAGGAAGCTCGCGTGGTTCGATTCGCTGCTGCGCTACTGGACAACGCAGGACCGCAACGCACCGGCCGTTCTCTGCGGCGACTTCAACGTAGTGCCGATGCCGCTCGACAGCTGGATCACCGGCGACACCGACGAGCTGATCTTCCACACCAGGGCGGAACGCGACCGGTTCGCCGCGCTGCTCGACCTCGGCCTCGTCGATCTGTTCCGCCATCGCTATCCCGACAGGCAGGCGTTCTCGTGGTGGGACTACCGCGCCGGCGCCTTCCATAAAGGGCAAGGGCTCAGAATCGACATGGTGCTGGCGACGGCGCCGGTTGCGCAGCGTCTGAAGGAAGTGGCGATCGACCGCGACTACCGCAAGAAGGTCGAAGGCTTCATCGCCTCCGATCACGCACCGGTGTTCGCCGACCTCGAATGACCGCCACGACATCGATCCACGACGCAGCGAGTCGACGATGAATTGGAAGGAAGCCACTCGACAGCCAGGCGTGTCTGCTGCGCTCGCCGCAGCGTTGCTGTTCGGCGCCGGAACGCCGCTGGCGAAGCTGCTGCTGTCATCGATCAGTCCGTGGCTGCTTGCCGGCCTGCTTTACCTTGGTTCCGGTCTCGGGCTCACGGCGTATCGGTTCGCGATAAGGGCGCCGCGCGCGCGTCTCCCGGGCAGCGAACTGCTCTGGTTTGCCGGTGCCATCGCCTCGGGCGGTATCGTCGGGCCGGTGCTATTGATGTTTGGGCTCAGCGGAACGGCGGCATCGGGCGCTTCGCTGTTGCTGAACGCGGAAGGTGTGTTCACGGCGCTGCTCGCCTGGTTCGCATTCAGGGAAAACTTCGATAGACGCATCGCGCTGGGAATGGCGCTGATCGTACTCGGTGCCCTATCGCTGAGCTGGACCGGCGAAGCGCGTTTCAGCGGCATATGGCCGACGCTTGCCATTCTGGGCGCGTGCCTGGCGTGGGGTATCGACAACAACCTCACCCGCAAGGTTTCGCTCTCCGATGCAACCTGGATTGCATCGATCAAAGGCCTGGTCGCCGGCGCGGCCAACCTCGGGCTGGCGATCTATCTCGGAACCGGCGTGCCGCCCCTCGCCGAAGCGGGGGGCGCCATGCTCGTCGGCTTCTTCGCGTATGGCGTAAGCCTCGCGCTGTTCGTCGTCGCGCTGCGCAACTTGGGAACCGCGCGTACCGGCGCCTACTTTTCGGTGGCGCCGTTCTTTGGAGCCGTCTTGGCGCTGCTGCTCGGTGATCCGCTGACTCCGCAGTTGATCGTCGCCGGTACGCTGATGGGGATCGGTGTTTGGCTACACCTGACGGAACACCACGAACACATGCACGTGCACGAAGCGATGGAGCACAGTCACAGCCACGTTCACGACGCCCATCATCAGCACGCGCATGATGTCTCGTGGGACGGAAAAGAGCCGCACATGCATCTGCATCGGCACGAGCCACTGACCCACTCTCACCCGCACTACCCGGACATGCACCACCGCCACTGAACCGGAGTGCTAACCGCCACGCGAGCCGGCATTCGGATTGTGATACTGACCCTTGCCCATCATCTTGTCGCTGTGGTGCGTCTTGTCGAGCGCCGCGACGGGATCCGCGTCGGCGGGAAGATCGGACACTTTCGTTCGCGCCTCGATGCGACCGTTGGCGAACGATAGAGCCTGTGCCGACAGGTAGCCGCCCGTTCCTGCCGACCGCACGATCACGATGATCTCGTCGCGCTTGTCGCCGTCGATGTCGGCGAGACGGACATCTTCGATCGTGCCGTTACGCTCCAGCAGCACGCCCGATTCGTAAATCGTGGTGTCATCCGCCTGAGCGCCTGGCGCATACAGCCGCACGGTGTAGCTGCCGATCGAGCGCGCCTCGAAATCGCCTTCCGCGACGATCGCTGTCTGGTTCCCGGGCAGCGCGATCTTCTTCACGTAGCGCACGCTCGTCTCGGACGGCTCGGCCGCGAACGCAGCCGCACTCGTCATCAGCAACACACCGGCGAAGCACCATTTCATCCACTCACTCCTGTCGATCGTCGTCATCGTTATGCAATTCGTCTTCGGTGGGACGTTCGAACCACGACGCCCACAGGTCGAGATACCGGTCTTCGATCGGAAACGTTCCCGCCGGCAGCGCTGCGTTGCGCGCCGACAGACGCCGCCACTGTTCTTCGCGCGTAACGTCGAGAAAACACACCACCGTGCGTGCACCCAGCGCTTTCGCGCGCGCCCGATATTCGTCGCGTTCCGCGCGGCTCCACACGCCCCAGTCGATCACTACGTCTACCCCGCGTCGCAGCGCGACAGCCGCAACCTGCCACTGCAGTGCTTCCACCGCGGTTCGTCGTTCGCTCTGCGCGCCTTTCATCACCTCCGGCGATTCTGGCTCGGGGCCGAACAGCTCGAACAACCACTCGTCCGCGGTGAGACGAAGCGCCGGACGCTCCGCTTCGATCTGCTTCGCGAGCGTCGTTTTGCCCGAGCCCGGCAGGCCGCAGGTGAGGAACAGCGTTGCCACTAGGCGCCGTCGCGCAGAAATTGCGACGGCATTTCGAACGGCTCGTTCTCGTGCACTTCGATCCACGGCAATCCGTGACCCGTTTCTGCGATCGCGCGATACATACGTCCGTCGCGTTGTAAAACTGCGTCGGCGAGCGCCACCAATGTCTCGTTGGGGCGCGCATTCGACGACGCCTGCCGCAGCGCGCGCGCAATCACGCGCTCGCTGGTGTAGGGGTTGTGCAGACACGCGGCAATGAACGCGACTGCGGTCGAGCGTCCGATACCAGCGCGGCAATGCACGAGCATCGGTCCCGTTCGCGTCCATCCGTCGAGGAACTCGATCAGCTCACGCGCGTGATCGTGCGTCGGCAACGTCTGGCCGTCGGTCGCCACGTGAATGTCGTGAAAGCGCAGCCGAAGATGCCGTCCACGGAAGGCACGACCGAGTTCGGGGAATTCGAAATCCGGATCGAGCACGCTGATCACGCGTTCCGGTACGCGCGCCGCGATCACCTCCGCAACCCGGGACAGCGGGCACACGAGAATCGTCATCGGGTGCCGCCGGCTCGCTGCATCATCCGGCCCGCGCCCGTTTGCGTTCTTCGCGCTCCTGCCGCACCGCCGCCATCACCGCGCCGGGATCGATTGCACGAGCGGCCGCGGCGATCTCCCGATCGAGCTTCGGGCCGTTTGCGCGATAAGCCGCACCGGCCGCGTCGCGCAGCAGAAAATACTCATCGACCAATTGGCGGCGGAACGAGACGTGATCCATCGTGATGGGCGACGTGAACCGCTCGAGCCATGCCTGCAACTTCTCGTTCACTTCGTCTTCGCGATAGACGCGCGCCGGGTCGAACTGCGCGCACGCGAGCGCCAGCAACACGGTCTGATCGCCGCGCTTCTTCGGCAGCGACGCGAGCGCTCCCGCGTTAACCAGCCGTTTCACTACGGCGAAAACCGCTTCGTAATCGAGCGACATACCTGCTGCTACACCTGCTCCTTGATCATCGAGCCGGTCGTCTCACCACCGGTCGATGCGGTTTGCGACGCGCAACTTCTTCGAAGCCGGCCGCGTCGTACATCGATTTCGAACCGAACCACATCGAATCGTCGCGAGCGCGCCCACTCTTGTCCACCGGATACGCTTCGAGCAACCGCGCACCGCATTTCTTCGCATACACCATCGCACCGCGCAGCAGCTCGTGCGCTACGCCCTCGCCGCGAAATTCCGCCGGCACCACGAAGCAGATGATCGACCACACCGGCTGATCGTCCACCGCTTTCATCACCTGCGAACGCTTCAGCTTTATGTAGTCTTCGCGCGGACCCAGAGATACCCAGCCGACCGGCGTTTTACCACGATAGCCGATCAGACCGGGCGGCTTGCCCGCTTCAACCAGTCGCTTCAGCGCCGCGCGATTCGCGTTCGCGCGGGTCATGCCGGCCGGCACGTCCGCCTCGCCGCTGCGGCGATAGAACATGCACCAACAGCCGCGCGCAATCGAACAGCCTTTCGCGTTGAAAATCGCTTCGAGATCGCCCCAGCGATCAGGCGTCAGCGGGCGAAGGGTGAGTTTCATCGTGGGCTCCTGTCGAGGCAGTCGCGTTTTGCGCCTCTTTGCTTGATCCTACGGCGGTTGGATCGTCTCCGCTCGCGCTGTGAATCTGTCGAATGACCCAGGACTCTAGCGACAAGAGTAACGTGGACCGCCAGGTCTTCGTCAGCTACGCGTCCAACGACGCCATCGTTGCCAACACCCTCGTCGAGGGACTCGAACGACACGGGCTCCGCTGCTGGATTGCTCCCCGAGACGTCAGACCCGGATCGCTCTATGCGGATGCGATCGTTCGCGCGATCAACGAATCTACGGTTCTGATCGTCGTCCTTTCCGAACACGCGATCGCGTCTGCGCACGTGGGCAAGGAACTCGAACGAGCCGCCGCCAAGCGACGCACGATCATGACGTTGCGGATCGACGCAGCGCCCCTCAGTCCCGCGTTCGAGTATTTCCTCAGTGAATCGCATTGGATCGAACTGGACGCCGGCGGCGCAACTGCCGCGGCGGAGAAGCTCGCGAGCGCGATCGCGGGACAGTCCGTCGCAGCCGTGGCGCCGAAAGCGCGGACGTCTTCCAATGAGCCGCTGCCCCCTGCCCGGCCCAGCAAGTGGGTCGCGCTTGGCGCAGCGGCAATCGCGTTGCTTGCAGTCGGCTATGTCGGTATCGAGAAGTTCTGGCCGCCCAATGCTCCCGTCGGCGACCCGGCAGCAGCGTCCACTCCGGCCGCCGTCCCCGACAAATCCATCGCGGTGCTTCCTTTCGCCGACATGAGCGAGAAGAAAGACCAGGAATATCTCGCGGATGGAATGGCAGAGGAGATTCTCAACCTGCTGGCCAAAGCACCTGACCTGTTCGTCGCGGCGCGGACCTCGTCATTCTATTTCAAGAACAAGGCAACGACCGTCCATGAGATCGCACGCGAACTCGGCGTCGCGCACATCCTCGAAGGCAGCATCCGCCGGGCTGGCGATCAGCTTCGCGTGACTGCACAGCTCATTCGGGCCGACAACGGCTATCACTTATGGTCGGAGACCTACGATCGGGACCTGAAGGACCTGTTCAAGGTGCAGGACGACATCGCCAACGCGGTCGCTCAGGCGCTGCAGATCAAGCTCATGGGCGGAGAGTTGAGTCGCAAGAAGGGTGGAACGCAGAACCTTGACGCGTACCAGCTGTTCTTGCGAGCGGACGGTGCACTGTTCCAGAACTCCAAATCATCACTCGAGGCCGCGGACCGGTATGTGGACGAAGCCATAAACCTGGACCCGAACTACGGTTTGGCGTGGTTGCTGCGCGGGAATGTCGATCTGTTGCAAGCCGAGAACGGCTTCCGGGAATCAACGGAGGGCTACGAAGAGGCTCGCGCGGGCTTGCAACACGCGTTGCAGTTGAGTCCGGAGATCGCGGACGCATATGCGTTGCTCGGGGGCATGCTCATGACCGTCGACCGCGACTGGGCGGCTGCAAAGATCGAACTGCAGAAGGCGCTCGCCATTGATCCGAACAATTCGACCGCGCTTCAGGCCGCCGGGCTGCTGTCGATCGCGCTCGGCCGTTGGGACGATGCAGAGCAGCAACTTCAGACTGCGCTCGCCCGCGATCCGCTGAATCCCTACGTGATCTGGGCGCTCGGCGCGGCCTACTACGGCGCGGGTCGGCTGCAGGAATCCGAAGCCGCGTTTCGAAAGTTGCTCGCGACCACGCCGGATTTCTCGTGGACCCGCGCGTACCTCGGCCGAACGCTGCTGGCTCAAGGCAGACCCGCCGACGCGCTCGCCATCGTGGAGGAAGAAACCGACGAGGGATTTCGCGCGATGCTCCTACCGAGCGCGTTGCGCGCGTTGGGCCGCAACGCGGAAGCCGACGAGGCGTTGAAAGTACAAATCGAACGTTGGGGCGACATTGATGCGTATTCTGTCGCGCGGAACTATGCCTATCGCGGCGAGCACGAGCTTGCTCTGCAATGGCTCGAACGCGCCTACGACCAGCACAGTTCCGGCCTCAGAGAAATCCTCTGCGAACCCGTCTTCAGGGAAGACCCGCACTACCGCGCATTCCTGCGCAAGATGAATCTGCCGACGAAGCCGTTATGATCGCGGCCACTTCAATGAGGGGAACGCGATGAAGATCCTGTTGGCGATGTTCGGTTGCGCAGTACTGTGGGTTACTGCGCTCGCCGCAACGCCGGTTGCCACGGGCGTCATGGTCGGCGCGCCGCCGCCTGCGGCGCAGCAGGTCACGCTCGACAACTGGCTGTCGCCAGAATTCAACGCCTGGTCCTTCCAGCACCTCGAAGCGATTCTGCCGACGACCACGGTGGACCGCGGTACCGGACCGGTCAGCGCACTCGACGCGCAGCCTTACGATCTCGGCCGATTCGAGTTTGCGGACTTCACCGGCAAGAAACGCAATCTCGCGCAGTTTCTGGACGACCAGCACATCGATGGGCTGGTGCTGTGGTCGCACGGCAAGCTGCGCCAGGAGATCTACCGGAACGGCGAAACCGCGCGCACGCGGCACCTGATGATGTCGGTGACCAAGTCGTTCACTGGACTCATAGCGGAAATGCTGATCGCGGAAGGCAAGCTCGACGAGACGAAACAGGTCACCGATTACGTACCGGAACTGAAAGGCGAGCGCCTACGACGGCGCGACATTGCGCAATCTGATGAACATGGAGATCGGCATCGATTTCTCGGAGATCTACGACGATCCGAGTTCGACGATCTTCCAGTTCAGCTACGCAGCGGGATTCCGTCCGGTGCCGCCCGGCGTGAAGCGCCTTTCCGTCGCTGTACGAGTTCCTGCCGTCGCTGAAAAAGAAGGGTGAACACGGCAAAGACTTCCACTACGTCACCGCGAACTCCGAGGTGCTCGGCTGGGTGATCGAGAAAGTGACCGGCACCGGCTTCGCGCACGTATTCGAACAGAAGCTCTACGGGAAGATCGGCGCCGAGCGCGACGCCTTCTACGCCACCGATCCGCACGGCAAAGCCGTCTCGGGCGGTGGGCTCAACATCACCGCGCGCGATGCGCTTCGGCTCGCCGTGATGATGTCGCGCGAAGGCAACTTCAACGGCCAACAGATCGTTCCGGCTGCGCTGGTCGCGAAGATCGCCGCCGGCAGCACGCCGCGCCCCGGTTTGTGGGGCAACGAGAACGGCGGTCACGACCATTCGTACATGTCGCAGTGGTACATCGACCATTCGACCGGCGTCGTGTCGGCGGCGGGCATTCACGGCCAGACGATCTACTTCCTGCCGAAGAGCGACATCGCGATGGTCACCCAGTCGTCGTACCCGGAAGCGGACGGCCCGTTCTTCGGCGTACTCGATGGTTTCTTCGCCGCTGTCGCCAAAGAACTGAAGGACACGCCTTAGCGGCGCGCCCGCGCCGAGTCGTCAGGCATCGACGCCCATGAAGCGCAGCAGCATTTCGAGCTGCGCTTCGAGCATCGGCACGCCGGTGTGAATTGCCTTGCCGTGCCGCCGTGCGGTCTGAAGCAGACGCGTCATCTCCGGCGCGATCACGCACTCGGCTATCAGGGCGGCGTGCGCGATCACCGAATCGGGAAACGGTAACGCGTCGTGCGGTTGCATGCCGAGCGACGTAGCGTTCACCGCGATATCGATGCGGTGGAACGACGCTGCATCGGTGGCGACGCGCAGCGCCGGAAACGCACTGCGAACCCGCGCGGCGAGGTCTTCGGCTTTCGCCGCGGTACGGTTGACGATGCACAGCGACGCACAACCGTGTTTCGCCAGCGCGAATGCGACCGCCGACGCCGCGCCGCCTGCACCTGCGAGCACACAGTGCGCATCGGTCACCGGGTGTCCTTCGCGCGCGAGTCCGCCGACGAAACCCTCTCCGTCGAGAATCGTGCCGGCGAGACGGCCGTCCGGATACCTTCGGATCACGTTCACCGCGCCCACCCGACGCGCTTCCGGCGTCAGTTCGTCGAGCAGTTCCACGATTGCGGTCTTGTGCGGCATCGAGACGATCGCGCCGCCGAAGTTTTTCACATGCCGCAGCGCCGCCACGCAGGCGGCCAGTCCCTCAGCGGCCACTTGCATCGGCACCAGCACGCATGCGGCGGATCGTCCCCATCGTTCGAGCAGCGCGTTCGCCATCGCCGGGCTGCGGGCACGGATCACCGGATCGGCGATCAATCCAAGTATTGTCGTGGCACCGGTAATCGGCATCGATCCCTCTTTCGTTCCGTTAGGCCGTGGCAGCCACATACACCACTTCGTCGCTCAGCGCATGGAGGTGCTCTTCCTCTTTCGTGTGCCAATGCGCCGGCTTGGTATTCGATCCCGGAGGCAGCTCGAGCAACCCGACCCGGACTTTCGATGCACCTTCGAAATCGCCGAGTGCTTTGCCGCGAATCTCGCGATCCGTGCCGGCGTACCAGACTTCCAACGAGAGTTCCGACGCGTGCATCGGATGCTTCACGACCAACCCCTACGAAACCGCAGGTTCGCCGCGCACCGGCAATTCGGCGAGCGCTGGCGCGGTGCGCATTCGCAGCGTGGCGATCGCGCTGACGAACAACAACGCCGCGAGCAGCAACAACCCGCCGGTGAAACTGCCGGTGGCATCCTTCACCAGCCCCACCGCATACGGACCGACGAATCCGCCGAGCGAACCGATCGTATTGATCAGCGCGATGCCGCCTGCAGATGCGCTGCTCGTGAGAAACCGGCCCGGCAGCGACCAGAACGGACCGCGGCTGCCGAGGTCGCCGATCGCCGCGATCGTCAACGCGATCATTCCGGGTACCGGCGACACCATGAACGCGCTCAGCGTGAAACCGGCCGCTGCGACGAATGCCGGCACCGCGATGTGCAGAATCCGCTCGCCGGTTCGGTCCGAACTGATGCCGATCACCACCATGCCGATCGCCGCGCCGACATACGGAATCGCCGAGATCACGCCCACTCCGAGATCGCTCAACCCCGAGAGACCCTTGATGATCTGCGGCACCCACAGCGTCAGGCCATAACTGCCGCTCTGGCACGCGAACATGATCATCGAAAGCCACCACACCGTCGGGTGTAACAACGCCCGGCGCAGACCGACGCCGTGGCGCGCGAGTGCGGCCTTCTGCTCCGCCTCGATGCGCCCGCTCAGCCACGCGCGCTGATCCGGCGCCAGCCAGCGCGCCTGTGCGGGCCCGTCAGGCAGATACACCCACACCACCGCGCCGAGCACGATCGCCGGTGCGCCCTCGAGCAGGAACAGCCACTGCCAGCCGCTCAGCCCCAGCAGGCCGTTCATGCCGAGCAGCAGTCCCGCCACCGGGCCACCGACGACGATCGCGAGCGGAATGCCGATCATGAACATCGACACGGCACGCGCGCGCTGTTCCGCCGGATACCAGTTCGACAGGTAGTAGATGATGCCGGGCAGGAAGCCCGCCTCGGCAACGCCGAGCAGGAATCGCAACACGTAGAAGCTCATCGCGCTGCGCACGAACATCATCGCTACCGCGAGCACACCCCACGTGAGCATGATGCGCGCGATCCAGCGCCGCGCGCCGACCCGCGCCAGGATCAGGTTGCTGGGAACTTCGCACAGCGCGTAGCCGATGAAGAACACGCCGGCGCCGAAGCCGTAGACGCTGGCGCTGAATCCGAGATCCTGGTTCATCTGCAGCGCGGCGAAGCCGACGTTCACGCGGTCGAGCCACGCCACGATGTAGAGCAGCAGCAGGAACGGGATCAGCCGCCACGTCACCTTGGCGATCGTCGCGCTTTCGAGCGACTCTTCTGTCGACATCAAAGAGAACCTCCCCTCATTCGTCAGCCGGTCGCGTCGCGGAACGCAGCAGCCCTCACCTGTTCGACGACATGCCGCGTCATCGCCTGCGCCAACTCGTGTTCACCGACGAACACTTCACCCGCGTTGTCCTTGCGCAGCAGACCCGCTTCATCGTCGCTGTGCGTGCGCACCACCGTCTTGATGTTCGGTTTCAACGTGCGCGCGATCTCGATCATCTTGCGCGCGCCGAACGCATCCGGAATCGCGATCACCAGCATCTGCGCCCGCGCCACATGCGCCTGAATCAGCACTTCCGGCGTGGTGGCATCGCCGGAAACCGCCGGAATGTTCCGCCGCCGCAGTTCCCCGACGAGTTCGCGATTCTGCTCCGCCACGACGATCGAGATGTGGTGCTCGGTCAGCGCTTCCGCGATCCGCTGCCCCACCCGGCCGTAGCCGACGATCACCACGTGGTGGGTCAGCAGCTTCTGGTTCACGGTCATCGGCAGCTCCGCCAACGGATCATCGCGGCGCTCCATCGCGCGGGCAACCGCCGAACGCGACCTGATCCAGCGCTGGATGGGTTCGACGGCGTTGAACATCAGCGGATTCAGCGCGATCGAGATCAGCGCGCCGGCGAGGATGAGACTCTGGCCTTCTTCCGGCAACAGCTGCAGCGACACGCCGAGACCCGCGAGGATGAACGAGAACTCGCCGATCTGCGCGAGGCTGGCCGATACCGTCAGCGCGGTATTCAGCGGATAACGGAACGCCAGCACGAGCAGGAACGCCGCCAGCGTTTTGCCGAGCATGATGATTCCGACGACGACCAGAACGTGCACCGGCTCGCGCAGCAGCATCGAAGGATCGAACAGCATGCCGACCGAGACGAAGAACAGCACCGAGAATGCATCGCGCAGCGGCAGCGATTCGTCCGCGGCGCGATGGCTCAACGACGATTCGCGCAGCACCATCCCCGCGAAAAATGCGCCGAGCGCGAACGACACGCCGAAGATTGCGGCGGAGCCATAAGCGATGCCAACCGCCGCCGCGATCACGCACAGCGTGAACAGCTCGCGCGAACCGGTGCGCGCCACCTGCCAGAGCATCCACGGAAACACGCGCCGCCCGACCAGCAGCATGAACGCGACGAACAGCGCGACCTTGCCCAATGTGATCGCGAAGGCGGTGGCCAGATCGCGGCTGCTCGACGCTTCTTCGGAACCCACACCGCCGAGCCAGCCGGACAGCGCCGGCAGCAACACCAGCACGAGCACCATCACCAGGTCTTCGACCACCAGCCATCCCACCGCGATGTGGCCGTTGATCGATTCGAGCTGCCCGCGGCTTTCGAGCGCGCGCAGCAGCACCACCGTGCTCGCAACGGAGAGCGCGAGGCCGAACACCACACTGGCGCCGAGGCTCCATCCCCACCACGTGGCCGTCAGCGCGCCGAGCGCCGTCGCGACGACGATCTGCGCGATGGCACCCGGCAGCGCGATACGCCGCACTTCCAGCAGATCTTTGAACGAGAAGTGCAGACCCACTCCGAACATCAGCAGCATCACGCCGATTTCGGCGAGCTGCTGCGAGAGGCCCACGTCAGCAACGAAGCCGGGTGTCGCGGGACCGATGACCACGCCGGCAATCAGATAGCCAACGAGCGCAGGCAGGCGCAGCCGCACCGCGATCAGGCCGAGAATCAGCGCGAGCCCGAGTGCGGCCGCAATCGTGGTGATCAGCGCGACGCTATGCGGCATCAATGCCGGCCGGCAGTTCGCGCGCCAGTTCGCGAGTGAGCTCCGCCGCCGGAATCTCGCGGAAGCCGGTCGGGTTCTGTCCGCACCACAGCGGCGAGAAGTCGCCGCGGCCTTGCGCCTCTGCTTTCGCGCGCAGCGGCGCGAGCGCGGCGCCTCCGAGCGGAAACGCCGGAACGGACGCCGACATCGGACCCTGCTCGCGCACGATGCGATTGACGATGCCGCGCGCAGGTCGGCCGGTGAACACGTTCGTCACCGCGGTGTGTCGCGCCGCATCGGTCTTGAGCGCCGCGCGATGCAACGCGGTCGTAGTCGCTTCCGGACACAGCAGATAGGCGCTGCCGATCTGAGCCGCCGAGGCGCCCAGCGTCATCACCGCGGCCACGCCTTTCGCGTCCGCGATGCCGCCCGCCGCCACCACTGGCACCTTCACCGTCCGAACGATCTGCGGCAGCAGCGCGAAGGTGCCGACCTGCGTCGTGACGTCGGTGGTGAGAAACATGCCGCGGTGCCCGCCGGCTTCCACGCCTTGAGCGATGATCACGTCGGCGCCGCGATCCTCGAGCCAGCGCGCCTCGTCCACGGTGGTCGCCGACGACAAAACGGTGGCGCCCCACGCCTTCACGCGATCGATCAGCTCCGCCGACGGCAAGCCGAAGTGGAAGCTGATCACCGGCGGTGCGAACTCGCTCAGTAGATCCGCCACGGCCGCATCGAACGGCCGTCGGCCGCCCCCCTCTGGAATACTGTTGGGATCGATCGAGAATTCACGATAGTAGCCGGCCAGGCTGTTGCGCCAGGCGGCTTCGCGCGCAGCGTCGAACACCGGAGGCACATGACAAAAGCAGTTCACGTTGAACGGCCGGTTGGTACCGGCGCGAAGCGACTTCAGCTCCGCGCGCAAGGCGTCGGTGCCGAACATCGCCGTCGGCAACGAGCCGAGACCGCCGGCGTTGCTGACGGCGATTGCGAGTGCGCTGCCCTGCACACCGGCCATCGGCGCCTGAATGATCGGGATCGAAATGCCGAGACGCTTCAGCAGATTCATGTTTCGTGGCCTCCAAATCGTACGAGTGCCCGGCGCTGCGGCCGCCCTCCACATACCCTCCGCGCCCGGCCTCGCGCAGCATACCGTGCGTCCGGCTGAAGCCGGGATTCGATACAAGACTGCTTTTTCGGATTTTTCGCTCGTAGCATCCGCTGCTGGATCACCCGAGGCACACCGCCATGGCACGTCCGTTTCCAACCGACCATCCGCTGCTGCAGGGCGGCTTCGAACCGATCCGCATGGAATGCGACAACGCCGACCTCTTCGTGCACGGCGAAATCCCGAGCGGACTGAACGGTACGCTGTACCGCATCGGCCCGAATCCGCAGTTCGCACCGCGCGGTCGCTACAATCCGCTGCAGGCCGACGGCATGATCCACGCGTTTCACATTGCCGACGGTCGCGTTGCGTATCGCAATCGCTGGGTGCGGACACAACAGTGGACGCTCGAGCGCAGCGCCGGCCGCGCGCTGTTCGGAACGTCCGGCGATCCGCGCGACGTCGATCCGGAGGTGGCCGGCGTACGCAGCGACGGCGTCGCGAATACCCACATCGTATGGCACGCCGGCAAGCTGCTGGCGCTCGAAGAGGGCCACGGTCCGATCGAGATCGATCCGGTATCGCTCGACACCATCGGCCCGTGGAATTTCGAGCATCAGTTGCCCGGCAACATGACAGCGCATCCGAAGATCGATCCGCTCACCGGCGAGATGCTGTTCTTCGCCAACTTCCCGTCGCGGGCGTTCACCGGCGAGATTTCCTTTTACATCGCCGACGCGCGCGGTCGCATCGTGCGGCATCAGTCGGTGCAGGGTCCGTTTCCGGCGCTGGTGCACGACTTCGCCATCACGCGCGACTACGTGATCTTCGCGGTGTGCCCGGTCACGTTGTCGATCGAGCGCGCCCGCGCGGGCGGGCCGCCCATCGCCTGGGAGCCGTATCTCGGCACGCACGTCGGCGTGCTGGCGCGCGACGGCCGCGCCGAAGACACGCGCTGGTACACCGGCGAGGCATGCATGGCGTGGCACTCGATGAACGCGTTCGACAAAGGCGAGCGCATCATCATCGACGTGTGTCAACAGGCGGCGCCCGCTTTCCCGCCCGCTCACGGTCCGATGCCCGAAGAGGCGTCGTTGCGTCAGTATCTGACGCGCTGGACGATCAACCACTCCGAAAGCGACGAATTCGAAATGCGGCGCCTCAGTGAGGTTGTCTGTGAGTATCCGCGCATCGACGAACGGCGCACCGGGCTGCCGTACCGGTATGGGTACGTGGCGGGCGTCGGCGGACCGGGCACCGGCGACATGTTCCAGCGCGCGATCGGGCGCTTCGACCACGACACGCAGGAGATGCGCACGTTCCATGTCGGCGATCATTCGGCCGTATCGGAACCGGTGTTCGTGGCAAAGGACGCAGCGGCCGCCGAAGGCGAGGGCTACCTGCTGGCGACCGTCTTCGACAGCGTGCGCAATGCCAGCCATCTCGCGATCTTCGATGCGCAGCACGTGGAGGACGGTCCGATCGCCCGCGCCGACCTCGACCACCGCGTGCCGATGGGCTTTCACGGTTCGTGGCGCGACGCAGCCCGGGGTTAGCTGGCTCGGCTAAACGACTTCACTGGCGCTTGTCGCGCCACGCGTTCTTCTTGCCGGTCCGCAGCTTCGTCCGCGTTTCGCGTTTCACGCGCGCGGCGAGCCGCGCGTCGTGTTCGGCGAGGAAGTTCTCCACCGCGACGCGATCCCAGTTGACGAGACAACGCAGCGCCCAGCTCATCGCCTTCACGACCATGTCTTCGCGATCGTCGATCAGCAGGGTCGCAATGGCGAGCGTGCGCTTCGTATCGCCGGCGCCGCCGTGCGCCTTGATGTTGAGCACCACCGTAGACACCAACGCCGCCCGCCGCCGCCACAGGTCGTCGCTCTTCGCCCAGCGACGCACGTCGGCGTCGCGAATCAGCCCGCGCAGCCATGCGGCGCCGGAAATGTAGATGCCGTAGCCATCGACTTCGTCCCACGACGAGTTGCCGGCGCCGAGCGCCTCGACCGTCGCCAGATCGAGTTGCGACAGCGCCGTGGCATGTTTGTTGATCAGTTCCCAACCGACCCAGCGCGCGCGCTTGGCCTTCATTGCCGGCGACGCGGCGATGGCCGCGCCGATCGCCACGACATCGGCGCCGTCGGCGTTCTTCACCAACGCGCTCAGGCGTTTGCGGACGCCGCGCGCGCCCGGTACGCCGCCCCGCGTCGCCAGGACCTCTTCGATCGCACTACGCGCCAGCTGATCCCGCTCGGCTTTTGAGAGCCGCTGCTTCGGCACCGTCGCCACACGCTTTGCCATCCGGGCCCCCGATATCGGACGGCGAATTCTCGCTCGCAAAACCGTCTGCGTCGCCGTCGCGGAACTCGCAGTATGATTCGTCGTTCCGCGCATCACGCTTCGAAGGAGAACGATCATGGCTCAAGGTTTGCGAACGCTCGGCCGCTCCGGGCTCAAGGTGTCGCCGCTGTGTCTCGGCGCGATGAACTTCGGCAATGAACAGTTCGGCTGCGACGAGAAAGTGTCGATCGGCATCATCCATGCGTATCTGAACGCCGGGCACAACTTCATCGATACGGCAAACGTCTACTCGGGAACGAAATCGGAAACGATCGTCGGCAAAGCGGTGAAAGACCGCCGCCACTCGGTAGTGATCGCGACGAAAGCGTCCTCACCGCTCGGCGCCGGCCCGTTCGATTCCGGTTCCAGCCGCAAGCACGTGCTGAAGGCGTGCGAAGACAGTTTGCGCAGGCTCGACACCGACTACATCGACCTGTATCAGATGCACCGGTACGACGACGCGACGCCGCTCGAAGAAACGCTGAGCACGCTCAACGACCTCGTGCGGCAGGGCAAAGTGCGCTACATCGGCGTATCTAACTGGACCGCCTCACAGATCGTCGAAGCGTGTCTGACCATCGCGGCGAAGGGTTGGGAACCGCTGGTGAGCCTGCAGCCGCAGTACAGCATTCTGACGCGCGACATCGAAGTGGAGATTCTGCCGGCGTGCCAGAAGTTCGGCCTCGGCGTCATCCCATGGAGCCCGCTCGGCGGCGGCATGCTCACCGGCAAATACAAGGCGAACGAAGAGCCGCAACAGGGCACCCGTTTTGCGGCACCGGGTCCGTTCCAGCAGGTGTGGCGCACGCGTGCACTGAACGAACGCAATCACGCGATCGTCTCGGTGGTGCTCGAGGAAGCCGGCAAGCTCGACGTTTCGCCGATCGCGCTGGCGCTGGCGTGGAACCTCGCGCGCCCTGGCATCGTCTCGCCGATCATCGGGCCGAAGAACGAGCAGCAGCTGAAGGACAATCTGGCCGCGCTCGACGTGACGCTGCCGGCCGATACCATCGAACGCATCGATGCCGCGAGCGAACCGCACCTGCCGTATCCGCACGATTTCATGAAGATGGCGCGGCAGCTCACCGCCATGATGGTGGCGCAGAACGCCAAGCGTTGACTGACGAATAGTTAACGGGCAAACAGAGGGGTGAGGCGGTGGCCGGTTCCAAGCCGCGCATCATCTACTTCGACATTCGCGGGCGCGCCGAAGCGATCCGGCTGATGTTCGAAGAACTCGGCGTTGCTTACGACGAGCAGCGGTTGCGCAGCAGCGCGCAGTGGAAGGCGATGAAACCGCAGACGCCTTTCGGCGCACTGCCGATCTACGAGGAAGGCGGTCTGCGGTTCGCCCAGACGCAGGCGATCTATCGCCACATCGCCCGCACCCACGGTCTCTATGGCCGAGACGAGCGGGAACGGATCGAGTGCGACGTGGGCGCGGAAGCGATCGACGAAGCAATCGAGAACCTCTGGCGGCTGTACTGGGAAGCGGACTACAAGGACAAGCTCGAAGGCTTCGAACGCGGTCCGCTGGCGGAAACGCTGCTCGATCTCGAACGCTGGTTCACGCGAGCGTCACCGTCGCCGACGCATTGGGTGGGCGACGTGCTGACGTACGTCGATTTCGTTGCCTACCGCTACCTCGACGAGATCGACGCGCTGTTTCCCGCCGCGCTGGCCGCGCGACCGCTGCTGTTCGCTTTCCATCGCGCGTTCCAGGCGCGACCGCGAATCGCCGCCTACATCGCGTCGGGCCGGCGGCCCGCCGCGTTCGGCATCGTGATCGACGGCGTGAAGATGGATCCGCGGGTTTCACCTGTAGCGAACGTTTGAGTCAGTGACCGTGGTGCGATTTCAGCCGGGTTGGGCGCCGGGTGATCGGTGCTCCGGGCGTGTGATGCGCCTCCGCACCGATCACCCGTCACCTTTCCACCTCGAACGTCGCGCCTTCGTTCCGGGATTGAATAAGTGCACGCCGGTGCCTGGCACCGGTGGTGACTTATTCGATGTGCAAAAGCGGGTGCCTGGCACCGTCAGTGACTTGTTGGTGGAATGTGAATGTACGGTTCTTCCGAGCATGTCGGATCGTTCGCGAGTGCGCTCACGCGCGCATCTGCGCCGGATCGTAGTAGAACCGCTCCGACGCGATCCGATCGCTGCGCCATGTCTGATGCGCGAGCTCCTCGATGCGCATCACCGTGTCGTCAGGTCGGGTGAACTCGAACACCCAGTGGATTACCACCTGGTCGCCGTTGATGAACACCGGATCGATCAGCTGGGTAACGACGCCTTTGTGCGCGGCCAGCACCTTGCGTTCCGATTCCATCAACGCGGCGCGCGGACCGCGCGGCGGACTCAGGTTCTCCTGCATCGTGGCGTCGGTGTGATAGAACGCCTCGATCGCCTGTACGTGCTGGTTCGACAGCACACAGTCGACGAACTCCTGAACGCGATTTGCGGTTGGCATCATGGATTCCTCAGGTGGTGGAAGGTTTGCACGCGAGCATCACCGCCGCCAGCGACACCACCAGTGCGACCGAGCCGCTCATCGTGAGTGCCGCAGCAAGCAGAGACGCTGCGCGATGAACGGACTCGCTGCCCGCGGGATAGGTCGCCGACAGCATCAATCCGGCGCCGATCGCATACAGCGAAACGGCGAGCAGTCCCGCCCACATCGCGGCCAATCGCCCGAACGACAGCTTCGGCCACAACAGACCCACTGCGATCAGAAACGTGCCGGAACCGAGCGCTGCCGCATGCGCGCCGCGCGCCACGTCCACCCGCTCGAAAACCGGAATGGCGAAACCCTGCAGCAGCGCGAGAAAGAACAGCACCAGACCGGCAAGGCATAATCTGTGTTCGATACGCGACATCGGCGGAACTCCTGAACTTCGTTTCGGGTAACATACCGACTTATGGTCTGTATTTACCGTCCGATAGTCGGTTTTGTCAACCAGTCGAGGTAGACGATGTGGTGAACCAGGCGCAACGCAGAGAAGCGACGATCGCCGCGATACTGCGCGTGGCGCGCGCGCTGTTCGGCAAACGCGGCTTCGCGGCGACCAGCATCGACCGGATCGCCGCCGACTCCGGGCTCGCGAAGGGCGCCGTCTACCATCACTTCGCATCGAAAGAGGTGTTGTTCACCGCGGTGCTGGAGGCGGTGCAGGCCGACGTCGCTAAATCACCCGCGCCCGCTTCGGCCGCACGACTGACCGATCCGCTCGATCAGATCGCCGCGGGAGTTCTGCATTATCTGCTGGCCACCAACGAGCCCGACACGCGTCGCATTCTGCTGATCGACGGACCCACGGTGATCGGCTGGCAGAAGTGGCGTGAAATCGACGCCCGCATCTTCGGCGCCGGGGCGAAAGCGGCTATCTCGCACGCACTGGGTCCGAACGCCAAGCCCGCGCGCATCGACGCCATCGTTCATCTGTTGATGGGCTCCGTCACCGAAGCAGCGCTCGTTTGCGCGAGTTCGCCGCGGCCGAAGGCGCAAGCGCGCGCTTTTTCGGCGGAGCTTCGCGCGATGCTGGAAGGCGTGCGCGGCGCCGAAGTCTCCTAGAGCGAAGTTACGGAAAGTCGCGCAGCTTTACCCACGAGTCGCGCGACACGCAGCGCCTCAACCAGCCCGTCAGCGCCGGCAGGTCGTGCTCGGCCGGATCGAGATTGCCGTCGATGCGCTCCCTTTCGTTCGGCTGGCAGATCGTCGCCGCGACGTTCAGGTCGGCGAACGTGAACGCGTCGCCCAGCAGGTAGCTTCGCCCGGTCAGCGCCGCATCGAGGATGCGCAGAGTGGCGAGGCGTTCGCGTTGCACCACCTCCAACTGTTCGGCATCGCGCGAGCGCCAGACCTTCTGCCAATCGCGCCGATCCATTTCGGCCTGCACCCAGAAGCTCCACTGATACACCCGCGCGCGATCGCGTACGGCGTCGGGCCATAGCGGCCCGCCGTAGGCATCGGCCAGATACAGATTGATCGCCATCGACTCCCACACGACTACGCCGTCGTCGTCGAGCACCGGCACGCGCGCGTTGGGATTGAGCTTGCGCAGCGCGTCCCGATCCGCCGCCGTGATGCCGTGCTGGAACAGCGGCACGTGCGTGTAAGAGAGACCGAGTTCCTCGAGCGCGATCATTGAGCGGCTGGCGCGCGATTTCGATGTGCCGTAAAGCGTGATCATGACGTCCGTCGAAAACCTCAGTCGGATACCGCGTCCGCCAACGCGCGCAGCAGCCCGGCGCCGTCGCCGCGCCACGCGCTGCCGTGCATGCACCCGAGCAGCGCGGGTTGCGTCGCCGCCAGTCGTTCGAGATGGCCGCGCGCCTGTTTGGTATGCGCGAAATAGTCGAGCTGCTGCCGGAAAGCTTCGCTCGGGCCGAGGATGTCGGCTTCCGTCACCGGAGGATGCTCTGCGCCGGGTTGTGTGAACAGATCGCCGCACAGCAGCGTGCGCGTGCGTTCCTCGGCGAGAAATCCACACTCCCACGCGTGCGGCAGATGCGGCGTGTCGAACCAGCGCACCGCGTGCGTGCCGAGCGTCAGCAGTTCGCCGTCGGCCATCACGCGTGGCGCCCGGTCCGCGATGTCGCCGATCGACGTCATCGCCGCAATGTTGCCGCACAGCGGCACGGACTGTGGTGCGACTGCAAGCCACTCGTTCAACGCGCCGCATTCGTCGGCCTCGAAGTGCGAGAACGACACGTAGCGCAGACGCTGCACCGGCATCACGCTCGCCATCGCTTCGCGCACCAGCGGGAACATCCGCCGCGGGCCGGTGTGAAACAGCAGCGGCGCGTCGTCGACGATCAGATACTGATTGAACGAGAACCCGCCGACGCCGGCGTTTGTCACCGGCGTGTTGATGCGATAGATGCGATCGGCCACTTCGTGGATATTCGTTCCCGATTGGGCGTTCGTGATGCTCACGTCTGCTTCCTCGGCGGCGCGTTGACGTAGTCGAAGAATTCGACCACGCCGGTTTCCAGCGAGTATTCGGCGCCGACCACGCGCAACCCTTCGTTGCGGATCAGCTGCTCGAGGATCTCGGAGCCGTGTCTCAGGTGATCCACCGACGCGCCGACGTTGGCGCGTACCGCGTGCTTCACCAGCACGTTCAGGTCGTTGCGAAGCTCTGTACGCATCAACACTTCCACAGAGGGGCGGATGCGGTCGACGATCGAACTGAGGTTCTTCGACTGGTTCTCGGCCGGCTGCTGCAGCTCTTCGAGCGTCGCCAGAATCGCGCCGCACTGCGAATGTCCGAGCACCACGACGAGCCGCGTGCCGAAGCGCGACGCCGCGAACTCGACGCTGCCCACCTGCGACGGCGCGACGATGTTGCCGGCCACGCGGATGACGAACAGATCGCCGAGCCCCTGATCGAATACGATTTCGGCCGGCACCCGCGCATCTGAACACCCGAGGATGATCGCGAACGGCATCTGGTCGGCCGGCAACGCGTCGCGCCGCGGTTGCGTCGCCGGCACGGTGCCGCCCTCGATGTTCGCGGCAAAACGCCGGTTGCCTTCGCGCAGACGATCCAGTGCTTCCTGAGCCGAAACCATGTGTGTCCTCTATACGACAGGAGCTATAGCCAGAGTACGAACTGCGCCGCGAACAGATGTTCGCCGTCGATCTCCCGTCCGGCCTGATTCGAGAGACTGTACTGCGCCTTCACCTCGAGATGCGCAGTGTGTCGATAACCGAGCGCCAGATCGAGCCTGCGCATGTCGCGGTTCCACGATACGTCGGACCCCGGCGCATCGTCGAACCACGACTGGTTCCAGCGCGCGCCCACCCACACCTGCGCGGTCGCTTTGTATCGCGCCTCGACGAATCCCGACAACCCTTCCACGTCGTCGACCACGGGCGTATGGAACTTCGCGTGCACCAGTTCGGCCCACAGCTGCAGCCGGCGATGCTCGTACGACGCATCGACACCGAACGTGGTCTGGTCGTAGTCGTCGACCTGCTTGCCGGCCGGCAGGGTCGGCTTCGCGTCATCCTGCAGATACGGTCCGCGGCTCGCCGATCCGCCGAACCACCACGCCTCTGCCGGATGCCAGCGCACGTGTCCGGTCACGCTCGGATCGGTTTCATAGCCGCCGCCGAAGATGTCCCACGTTTCCGGACGCGACGACAACGCCGCGTTCTTCACTTCGATGGTCATGTCGAGCGTATCGGTACCGGCCGACAGCGACGCGCCGCTCGTGTAAGACGCGCCCCAAACGATCGGCACCCAGTCGCGCTGCTTGTCCACCATGTTGCGTCGCGACGCGAACGCGGGCGGGCTCAACGGCGCGGTGCGATCGGTCATCGGCAGCACGTCTTCGTAGATCAACGGCGCGGTGATCATCGGGTTGTCCCACGCCAGATGGCGCGTGATCCAGCCGCCGAACGACGAAGCGAACTTGCCCACACGCAGGCTCAACCGGCCGGCCTCGGTGACGTGCGCTTCGACGAACAGTTCGTCGAGGCGAACGTCGCCGTGGCTCCTCTCCCCGGGATCGAGACCGCGATCGGCCGCTGCCTGCGCGTGCAGCACAAGCCACTCGTCGTAACCGACGTCGAGAAACGCGGCGATACGCGGCGCAACGTATTCGTCGTTGTCGGAGAACAGCAGACCCTGCGCCGGCTTGTCCTGCGCATAGAAGGTCACGTCGGACATCAGCGACAGGTCGGCCACCATCGCGCCATCGCGCGACGCGACCGTGAGTTTGCGATCGATGTCGTCGAGCACGTCCTGCGCGCACACACCGCCGGCGCAACCGAGCAGCGCGCTCGCGATCGCTTTACGGACAATCACGCCGGCGCTCCTTCCGACACGATCGCGTACGCGACCACCGGTTCGGCAAAACCCTTCAGCGGCAGCGGTGCCAGCGCTTTCGTCGCATACGCAGTGCCGATGCGAACGCGCGTTTCGTCGTCCACGAGAATCTGGCCGGGCGCGGCGGCTGCCGCAATGCGCGCGCCGAGCACCACGCGTTCGCCGACCACGGTGTAGTCGCTGCGGCTCTCTTCGCCGATGCAGCCGGCCACCATCAGGCCCGAGGCGATGCCCACGCCGATGCGCAACGTATGCACCGCGTAGACGTTCATGCGCTCGCGCTCCAGCATCATCGCCTGTGCGCATCGCACCGCGCGCTCTGCGTCGTCGCCATAGCTGCGCGGCGCGCCGAACAGCGCCATGATCGCGTCGCCCGCGAACTGATTGATGACGCCTTTGTGCGCCTGCACGATGCGCGTCATCGCGCCCATGTGGTGATTCAGAATTTCGATCACCTCTTCCGGTGCGCGGCCCACCGTCATCGGCGTGTAATCGCGGATGTCGCAGAACATCACCGTCATGTCGCGCAGTTCGCCACCAAGCTTTATGCGACCGGCAATCAGTTCGTCGGCCACGGTCGGATCGGTGACCTGGTGCAGCACGGCGTGATAGCGGTCTTTCAGCTCGAGTCCCGCCGCCATCTCGTTGAACGACGCCGCGAGCGTGGCGATCTCCTGAGTGGACGACGGCGCCAACGCCAGACGGTAGTCGCCCTGACGGATCTGTCGTGTCGCAGCGACCAGTCCCGCGATCGGCTGCGCCAGTTGCCGCGACAACGCGAGGCCGACCAGCGCGGCGATCACCAGCGCCGCTGCGCCGGTCGCCGCAATGCGGATCGCGAGGTTGCGCTGCTGTGCTTCGAAGCCGCCGGTTGGAAACACCGACACCAGATCCACCGGCGGATACGAGGAACCATCGTTCAGGCGGAAGCGGTCGTATCGGTAGTTCTTGCCCGCCGCCGTCAGCTCGTCGTTGCCGGGGTCTTCTGTAGGCGACGCGTCGAGCGCCACGGCGTCAAGCGCCACCGCGTCAAGCGCCACCGCCAACGCATCGTGCAAGGCCGCGGGCACGTCGCCGCCGACCAGCCTTCCGTCGATCCACAACGCCGAATGCAGGCCTTCGTTCACGCCATCCGTTTCGGTGCCGAGCCTGCGCAGCCGCTGTCCCAGAATCAGGGTGCCGACGGTTGTTTCAAAATTCGCGATCGGCGCAGACATGATCCGGTATGCGACGGAGGGTTGCGCGCCACGCGTCATTTCGATGAAGCCGACCTGCACCTTTTTGGAACCGTTAGGCGGCGCGGGCTGCGGCATCAGCGCGCCTCGCACGTTCGCCAGGTCGAACGGACCGGCACGGCCGTCCGCCGGCGGCGGAATCACGTTGCCGTGCGCGTCCACCAGGCGGAAGAACGCGAACTCGCCGAGCCGCAGCTCGTCGCCAGCGATCTTGTAGACCTCCGGATCGTTTTCCTCGAGCGCGGCGAACAGCCGCACCGACATTGCCAGCCGCTCGATCTCCTCGGCCGCCACTTCCAGCCGCATCTCGTGCTCGCGCTTGAACGCCGAAGCCTGGTTGCGGAACAGTTCGTCCACCAGCGCGGAGTACGACTCGCTGCTCTGGCGCTGCGCCACGAACAGGCTCGCGGCGGTGCTCGCCGCGACCACCGCAAGAATCGCCTGCAGCAGTTTCGTCCGGAAGGTCATTTCGCCGGCAGTACGGTCTGAACGGTTTGACCGGCGATCACCGTGACGCGCGAATCGAGCGTCTCTTCCGACGGCAGGAACGCGCGCAACCGATAGTCGCCGGGCGGAACCTGCGCGAGCTGAAAGCGGCCATCGGTATCCGTTTCCACGAACCACGGCGTGTCGAGCACCAGCAGCAGGCTGCGCATGTGCTTGTGTATCTCGCAGTAGATCTTCACGAGACCGGGTTGATCGAACGTGATCAGCGGACTCTGTTCGTCCTTGCGGAAACGGCCGAGGTCGAACCGTTTCGCGCGCGAGTACGAGAACACGTTGTGGAACTCGTCGTCGTGATTCGGAAACGCCACCTGCGTGCCGGTGCGGACGGCGCTGATGCCGGGTCTGAACTGGTAACCCTCCTGCCCGATGTCGGGGGGCGACGATGGTGACGGCGGCGGATACACCCCGTCGTCGCGTTCGAGATAGACGATCGCGCGCGGCGCGTCCGGCGCACCGATCGGTTTCTTCGTTCGCGCCTTGTACCCGGGCGGCAACGGCACCGGCTTCACGTCGCCGAGCGCGACGGTGCCCGCAACGCTACCGGTTGCTTCCGCGTGGACGATGCCTGCGCAACACGTCGCCATCACAGCGAACACGATGGCGATCAGTTCGGAGTGTGCGGTGGGCATGGCTCCAGCGTGTACGGTCAACGTGCGTCGTGAAAGATGATCCCCAGCGTGAAACGACTACCGGACCGGACTCGACTCACGCCATGGCGAAGTGTCACACGATACACGCCGCGCGTTCCACGCACGGGCCGCCGCTGCACCGGAAACACCACGCCGTCGCCGCGCCGCAGCGGCACCACTTCGACGCGCGACTGCATGCGCGGCCGTTGTTCGGTGAGCACGAATTCGCCGCCGCTGTAGTCCCTATCGGGATCGGACAACAGCACCGCGACCTGCAGCGGAAAGAACAGGTCGCCGTACAGATCCTGATGCAGGCAGTTGTAGTCGCCTTCGCCGTACTTCAGCACGAGCGGCGTGGGCCGCTCCTGTCCGGCGCGATGACACACTTCGAGGTATGCGGAGTGCTCGGCCGGGTAGCGCGTTTCCACCCGCATCGCTTCGTTCCAGCGATTGGCGATGACGGCGAGCGGCGGATACAGCGCGCTTCGCATCGCGGCCACGCGCGCCGGCAATGGATAAGCGAAGTACTGATACTCACCGCGGCCATAGCCGTGGCTCTGCATCACGATGCGTTTGCGGAACAGCGCTTCGTTCGCGTACTCGTCGCGCACCGCCGCGCACTCCGCAGCCGACAGCAGTCCCGGCAAAATTGCGCATCCGTCCGCATCGAGGCGCGCCGCGACGTCGTTCCAGTTCACTTTGCCAGCTCGCGCTTCAGCAGTTCGCGTTTGCGTTCCACGCCCCACCGATAGCCCGACAGTGCACCGTCTTTGCGAACGACGCGATGGCACGGAATCGCCACTGCCAGCGCATTGGCCGCACACGCCTGCGCAACGGCGCGCACCGCCTTCGGTTCGCCGAGCTTCGTCGCGATGTCGGCGTAGCTCGCCGTCGACCCCGCTGGAATTTCGCGCAACGCCCGCCACACCCGCTGCTGGAACGCGGTGCCGCGCACGTCGAGCGGCAGATCGAGGCCGAGCCGCGGCGCTTCGACGAAGCCCACCACCGTCGCCACCCAGCGTTCGAACGCCGCGTCGCCGCCGGTCAGCGTCGCACTCGGAAAGCGATCCTGCAGATCGCGCACCAGCGCATCGGGATCGTCGCCGAGCGTGATCGCGCAGACGCCGCGGTCGGTGGCGGCGACGAGGATCGAGCCGAGCGAACACTGACCCACCGCGAAGCGGATCGATGCACCGCTGCCGCCGGCGCGATAGTCGCGCGGTTGCATGCCGAGCGTCTGCGCGCTGTGCTCGTAGAAGCGGCCGTTCGAATTGAAACCGGCTTCGTAGATTGCGTCGGTCACCGTGGCCCGTTTCGGCAGTTCCGCGCGCACGCGGTCCGCGCGATGCGCATCGGCATAGGCCCTCGGCGTGACGCCAGTGATCGCCTTGAACACCCGATGCAGGTGATAACGGCTGATCCCGACCACCTTGGCCAGCGCATCGAGCGTGGGCGGCGCCTCGGCCGATTCGATGAGACGACACGCGCGCGCCACCGCATCCGCCTGACGTTGCGCCAGCGGCGCCTCGTTCGGCCGGCAGCGTTTGCACGGACGGAAGCCGGCACGTTCGGCATCTGCGCACGTTGCATGGAACGCGACGTTTTCGCGCAGCGCCAGACGCGCGGCGCAGGACGGACGGCAATACACACCGGTGGTACGCACGGAGTAGAAGAACGCGCCATCGGCGCGCGCATCGCGATGGCGTACCGCATCCCAGCGCTGTGCGTCGGTGTCGAACAAAGTGGCGATCGGTGCGATTGGTCGGATCGTGGTGTTCATGATGCTCTCCTATCTGCGTCACCGGAAACGTCGGTAACGCTCATGACACCAATCTAAGACCGCATCTCCGCCGCAACACTCCGGCGCTTGCTTTCGAATTCGGCGGTCACGCCGCACCGGCGTCGCGCTGGTTCGCATCGTCCCTCGGTGGCGGCGAGGCTGAGCGGAACGCCTCGAGCCGCGCGTGGAAGTCGGTGGAATCGCCGTATTCGAGGAAGCGGATGTAGTGCTCATGCAGTCCGAGCACCTTGCGGGCGTGTTTGATCGGGCAGAAATACTGCTCGGTGCGCGCCGATATTTCGCTCGCGTACGCGAGCAGGCCGTTCGCGTAGCCGCAATAGTCGCAATGGAACCGTTCGACTGCGTTGAGATAACCCAACTGGTGCCGGTCGAAGGCGATGTAGTCGGCGCGGCGCACTTTGCCGATGCCGTAGATCGGGAAGCAGGTGGCCTGATAGAAGGATACGAACAGATCCAGCACGACGAGCGGAATCGCCATTGCATAGATGACCGGACCCGTCAGCAGATTCTGCGGCCGGTCCGTTACCAGCCAGTGATAGACGCTGCGCTTCACGCGCCGGTGGAGTTCGCGCACCTCGCGCTCGAATTCGACGCGCTTGCCGCGGATGGTGAAGCGCACCTTTTCCTCGCGGTCGCGAATCGCGATGCGCAGTTCGTCTTCGAGCGAAGCGATCTGCCGCTGCAGCTCGTGAATGCGCGTATCCATACTGGATCTCCCTGATTGAGCCGCAGATCGACCCGCCACCATACTGCGCGTCTTTTCCACGCAGCGCAGGTATTCCATGGCACACGCCAACGTCGGGGGCCAGGATCCCGAACTGAAGAACTCACCGATCACCGGAGAGGACGAAGACGAGCTGGACGAGGCGCCGTTCGACGAGGCGTCCGCGGATGCGGTCTGCTATTTCAACGACGAATCGTTCGCGGCCGGCAGCATCGTTCGCAGCGGATCGCTGATGTTGCGCTGCGAATTCGGCGTCTGGGTACCGATCAGCGGCAGCGATCCGGATAATCCGTAGCAATCGCTAGCGCGTCAGCCAGACGAACAGATATTCGACGACGTTGAGTCCGAGGTGCGCGGCGAACGGCGCAGCGAGATTCCGTCGCGCGAGACGCAGCGCGATGAACAATCCGCCGGCAACGAACCCGACCAGCACCATGTACCAGAAGCCGCCTGCCCAATGCAGAGCGCCGAACGCGCCGCAGAGAATCACAATGGTGGGTGCCACCCCGAAGCGCGGCAGTAAACGCGGCAGCGCCCAGCCGCGATAGATGGATTCCTCGACGAACGGCGCCAGCAGAACGTCTGCAACGAGAAACGGCCAGATCGATCGACCCACGGTCGGCAGCACCGATCCGGCCGGAACGTAGTCACCCACGGTGCTTTGAATCCAGATCAGCGCGGGCGTGAGACCGAATACATATAAGACGCCGAGCCCGATTCCGCACGCGCCGCCGAGCGCGAGCTCGACAATGAGTCTCCGAGGGTCGGGCAGCGTCCAGTCGATTCCGCCGGCAGAGCTGGACAGCATCGCGACGAAAGCCAGAAGCACGATCTGCACCGTGAGCAGGATCCACGAGGCCGCACCCTGGGTTTGCTGGGCGATCTGCTGCGGCGAGGCACCGTGGCTCCCATAGTAGATAGCGAATCCGACCGTCACTAAGAAGAACACCAGCGGTGGAACGGCGAGCGCGCCGATCGCACGCCACGCCGCCACGGTGACCCGTGCTCTTTCCGTGCCGTCGGTCATCCGCACATTGCATCGGTGGTCATATCGATTTCCGTGCTCGTCGGAATTCAGCGACGTTTCCGCGGAGACGTTTTTTCGGCGGTCGATCGACTGCGTTCAGCCCGGAAGCTTCGGCCCTTTGCGCGACACCGCGGTCTTGAACTGCCGCGGCTTCACGACGAGCACGTCGCACGTCACGCCGTCGATCACCGCTTCCGCGGTGCTGCCGATGTGCGAGTGGCGCAGCCCGCTGCGCGAGATGGCACCCATCACCAGCAGGTCCGCTTTCAGCTCCGCCGCGCTTGCAACCAGCGCCTCGGCGGGGTTGCCCATTTTCAATACGCGCTTCGCCGCAGTAACCCGATTGCGCTTTGCGAGACGGTCCATGTCTTCCAGCGTCACCGCGCCGATGGCGGTGTCGCTCGCCGGTCGCGTGATCAACCGCGGCGGCAGAATGCGGCCGATGTCCTCGACGTGGATCAGCGCGATTTTTCCACCGAGCTGGTGCGTCACCGACGCAGCGGCCTGAAGCAGGCGGTCGTCGAGCGCGGCCGGCTTTGCATGCGCATGGGTGGGATCGATGGCCGTCAGCACGATCGCGTTCTTCACGAGGCGTTCCTGCTTCACGAACCACACCGGGCACGGACATTCGCGGATCAACTCCCAATCCGAGTTGGCGAGAAACCAGCGCGCCACCTTGGAATGACGGTGCGACTCGGCCACCACCAGGTCAGGTTTGTCCGCGAGCACGCGGCGCACGATCGCGTGCGCCGGCGGAAAATCCCATACGACGTCGCACTCCACCTCGAGACCCTGCGCGCGCAGCGGACGCGCCAGTTTCTGCAGCAGGTCGCGCCGCTGCTTGGCAACCGCGCCCAGAATCGCTTTGGGGTCCGACGGCATCGGGTCCGGCAACGGCGTCGGCGCCGAGAACGCATGAAACAGCGTGATCCGCGCGCCGGTCGATGCAGCGATGCGCGCCGCCTTGCGCACCGCGATCTGCTTGCGCGCGCCCGGTTCTCGAACCGCGACCAGAATCGCCTTCCAGGATGGGGTCGGCATCGTCTAGATTCCGCTGCTTGAATCAATCGCCATTGTTCGCCGAATCGCCCCCTACCGTCACTGGTGGAAGTTCGTATAGGAATCGGCGCTCGCGCCCCTGAACCTGCGGAAAAAGGACCTGCTCATGCATAACGTTTTCGTGGTCTTCGGATCATGCGTGGCCATATTGCTCGTCGCCGCCGGCTGCTCGCAGCAGAAGGTCTCCGGCGGCGCCGCGCTGTACAGCGCGAACTGCGCGAACTGCCACGGCCGCTATGCAGACGGCCAGGGGCCGGCGGCGGCCGATGTGGCCGGGGGCGCCAGTCCGGACCTGCGCTATCTCGCCGCGCGCAACGGCGGCACGTTTCCGCGCGAATGGGTCGCCAAAGTCATCGACGGGCGCGAGATCGTCGCAGCGCACGGCGAGCGGCAGATGCCGGTGTGGGGCAACGCGTTCGCCGAACTCGATGCAGCCAACGGATCGTCGAAGGCGCATACAGAGGCGAAGGTTCAGGCGCTGGTCGACTACCTGATCGAAGTTCAGCAGAAGCAGTGATCGTCACTGTAACGTCGCGCCCGCCCGCCGGAGCGCGAGCGCCAGCGCGACGCTGCACAGCAGCGAGCCCGCCACCATCATGAGGCTCGCCGCGTAGCTGCCCGTGAGATCGTGAACGCGCCCGATCACGAACGGGCCGACGAAACCGCCGAGATTGCCGAACGAGTTGATCAGCGCGATGGCGCCGGCCGCTGCGGTGCCGCTGAGGAACATCGTCGGCAACGCCCAGAACACCGGCACCGCGCTCCAGATGCCCACCGCCGCGATCGACAGCGCCAGAACGCCGACGATCGGCGAATCTCCGTACGCGCTCGCCGCGAGCCCCGCGGCGCCGACGAACGCAGCCAGAGCGATGTGTACATACCGCTCGCCGGTGCGGTCGGAGTGCGCGCCGACGATCACCATCGCAAACGCCGCGGCGACGAACGGAATGGCCGACACCAGCGCCACTTCGGCGCGGCTCAGCGCCGAGAACGACGCGATGATCTGCGGGGTCCAGAAGCTGATGCTGTAGAAGCCGATCACCAGCGAAAAGTACAAAACGGCGAGACACCAGACGATCGGATGCAGCAGCGCACTGCGCAACGTTACCCCGCGAGCGGCGATCGTCTGCGCCTCGGCGCCGATGTGGTCGTCGAGGGTGCGCCTCTCCTCGGCCGTTAGCCAGCGAGCTTCGGCCGGACGATCGGTGAGATAGAACAACACGATCACGCCCAGCACCACAGATGGGATTCCTTCCGCAATGAAGATCCATTGCCATCCCGCAACGCCCGCAAATCCGTCCAGACCGAACAACGCCGCCGACATCGGGCCGCCGATCACGCCGGCGATCGCGGTC
The DNA here is from genome assembly GCA_963780795.1 of uncultured Gammaproteobacteria bacterium. GTDB lineage: Bacteria > Pseudomonadota > Gammaproteobacteria > Pseudomonadales > Azotimanducaceae > DATJGR01. The sequence continues at coordinate 403,593 of CAWADH010000005.1, forward strand.
GCCGTCATGAAGCGTGAAACCGCCGCCGCGCGTTCCGCTGCTGGAAACCACAGCCCGAGGTAGTAAATGACACCCGGAAAGAAGCCGGCCTCGGCTGCGCCGAGCAGGAATCGCAGCGCGTAGAAGCTCGCCGGCGAGTGCACGAACGCCATCGCCGACGAGATCAGTCCCCACGTGATCATGATGCGCGCGATCCAGACACGCGCGCCGACGCGCGCCAGAATCAGATTGCTCGGCACCTCGAACAGGAAGTAGCCGATGAAGAAGATGCCGGCGCCGAGGCCGTACACCGAATCGCTGAAGCCGAGCGCGCTCTTCATCTGCAGCTGCGCGAAGCCGACATTGATGCGGTCGAGATATGCGGCGACGTACAACAGGAACAGGAAGGGGATCAGCCGTCGCGACACCTTACGCAGCGTCGCGCGAAGGTCGACCGCCTGCGCGATCAACCCTCCGGACGCCGTCGGAAGTGCCGGACCATGGCAGCAATCCAGAGAAGCACCGCCACCACGTAGGTGACCAGCCCGATGAGGAACGGCTGCGCGGCGAGTCGCGCCGGGCTGCGCATGTTCGCCTGCACCACCTCCCAGTGCACGAAGCACAGCAGCGCGGTGAACAGCACCGCGAACCACACCGCGTGATTGCGCAGATAGTCGAGCGTCGATCCGATCCGCTCGGGCGCGAGCCAGTACTCACGGTTCGGAACGTTGATCAAGCGCGGCGGAATCGTCTCCACGAGGCGCTGCGGCACCACGATCAACAGCGGAATCGCGACGGTGCCGATCAGCATGAACGCGAGATAGTCGCCGCGCGCCATGAAGCCGTCGGCCTGGCCGCCGAGGCCGAAATGCGAGGCGACCAGCGGCGGCAGCCCGCTGCCGCTGATCCACACGAAGGCGGCCGCGCCGATCAGCACCACCCAGAAGCCGCGCATCGACGGTTCGAACCCGCGGTCACGCATAGACAGGCTCGCAACGCACGTCGGTTTTCACGGAATTGGCGATGAAACACTCGTCGTGCGCTTCGTGATGCATCGCCTCGATGTCTGCGCGGGTAGGCAACTGGTCACCGGAAAACGTGGCCTCGGGTTTCAACGTAACGGTCGACATCACCATCTTGCCGGCGGCGTTCTTCTCCATCACGCCGACGGGGTTGTCGCGATAACTGTCGACACGGAACTTGTGGCCGGCCGCAATCGACAGGAAGAACAGCATGTGGCAACTCGAGATCGACGCGATGAACGCTTCCTCCGGGTCGACCGCGCTCGCATCCGAATACGGCAATGGCACCACGTGCGGCGACGACGAACCCGGCACTTCCGCGCCGCCGTCGAACTTCATCTGATGCCTGCGGCTGTAGCGGTTGTCGACGAACTTCTGCTCGCCGCGCGACCAGGATATTTCCGCGGTGTAGCTTGCCATGCGTGCGTTCTCCTGTACGGCGCCCTCTGCCGCGCATACGCGGCGCGCATTAGAACGCATCTGGGCGCCGCCGAACATCACCGCCGTGCGCGATACTCGCGCAACGCCGCTTCGTCGAGTTGCGGCAGCGCATCGGCGATGGTGTGCCAGGCGGCCTTCTTCTCGACGAAGATGTGCTTGTCGGGCATAACGTCCGGATCGTCGTCGAGCGTACCGGCGGCGATTTCGATGAGCGGTCCTTCGGACGACGGATCCGGCACCGGCGAACCGCAGCGGATGCAGAAGCAGCTTCGATAAGCGGGTGCCTCATTCAGAATCGGCGCGTCGTAGGTCTTGATCAGTTCGCGTCCGGTCAGCAGACGGAACGCACTGCGCGGCGCCGCGACACCGGCCATGAACGCCGCGCCGCTGACCTTACGGCAGCGGTTGCAGTGACACAGTTCGAACGGACCGGTGAAATGGTCGAACTCGAACGTCACGCCGCCGCACAGGCAACTGCCTTTAACCATGCATGCTCAACCGGATTCGTCGAGGCGCGTGCGGATCTCGTCGACCGACAGCGTCTGCTTGCGCGTCGCGATCTGCCAGATGTTGTTCCATGGATCTCTGACCATGCCGCGGCGATCGCCATACGGCAGATCCATCGGCTCTTCGAGCGATTGCGCACCGGCTTCGAGCGCGCGCTGATACGTCGCGTCGGCATCGTCGACGTAGACGTAGAGGAACGCGGTCACCGTGTCGCGAACGCCTGCGCCGCTCACCATGACGATCGAGTCGCCGATCTTCATCTCCGACGGCATCGCCGCGCGAAACTCGCCTTCGGCCCCGAACGTGTGGCGCAGGAAGTCGATCATCTGCTCGACGTCGCTGACGACGATGCGCGGCGTGACGGTGTGCCATCCGTCGGGTGTCGACTTCATCGCTGTTTCACTCCGGCGTCTCCGAACGCGCTTGCAGACCGATCACGGTCTTGTCCCCATCGGTCTGCAACAGACCTTTCGACTGATCGAGGATCACCAGGCGATTCTGCCACGGGTCCTGCAGAACGGCGCACAGCCCGATGCGGATCTCGAACGGGCCGACCACGACTGATCCACCGGCCGTGACGAATCGTTGGATCGCTTCGGGTACGGACTCGACCAGCAGATCGGTCTCGATCGGCCGTTTGTCGGTGTGCAGCACCAGTTCGGCGTCGGTGTTCGGCAAGCGCAGCCCGGCGGCCGTTGCGTCGCGCCAGATCAATTCGTGGCCGAGTGAACCGACGTAGAACAGCAGCGCGGCGTCGAGATCGGTCACCGGAATGGAGAAGCAATCGATCTTGTCGAAGAGCGCCGGCATGCGGCTAACCGTCGCGATCGGCCGCGTATTCGGCGCGGATGATCCGCACCGTCAACACCAGCGCAACGATCGCAAGCATTCCGACGCCGACCGCGACCCACGGCAGCTCGTGCACCCATGCGTACCAGGACGCCACCAGACCGTTACCGACGATCAATACGACATAGAACAAGCCGGCAATTGCGGTGACTCTTCGACTGCGGCTGCCCATCTGACCCACGCGATCTGACCGACGCGCAGGATAGCGTCGCGTGCATCGCTCTGCACGGTTCGCGTCCTGTCATTTTCCGCGGCCTAGCGCAGCGCGGACGCGTCGTCAGGCTCTGCGTTTCGTCGGGTGCGTCGAGCGGAAACTGATCGCAAGACGGTTCCACGCGTTGATGGTGGACACGAGCAGCGTCAGCTTGACCAGTTCGTCCTCGGCGAATTGTTCGCGCGCAATTTCATACACCGCGTCGGGCACGTGCGTTTCCGAGACGCGCGTGACGGCGTCGGTCCACGCCAGCGCGGCGCGCTCGCGATCGGTATACAGCGACGACTCGCGCCACGCGTCGAGCAGATACAGCCGCTCTTCGGTCTCGCCCCGGTTACGCGCTTCGCGCGTGTGCATGTAGATGCAATAGGCACAACCGTTGATCTGCGACGCGCGCGTCTTCACCAGGTCGATCAGCGCGGGTTCGAGTCCGCACTGCTGCACGTAGGTTTCCAGCGCCAGCATCGCGTTCATCGCTTCCGGCGCGGCCTGGTAGGGATTCAATCTGGCTTTTGTCGTCATGTCGTTCTCCGTTTTTGCGATAGGAAGGAGTCGTTAGTGAACGGCGGCGGTTTCCCTCGGTTGCGGTTTGCGCAACAGCAGCGCGGCCACCAGCGCGATCAGCAGCACCACGCCCAGCAGGAAGAACGTGTCGCCGTAGGCCATCACGTACGCCTGCCGCCGCACGGTGCGGCCGATCGCGACGATCGCCTGATGCGTCGCCTCTGCCTGATCGCCGACGCCATGCGACAGGAAATACTGCGTCAGCGAATCGATCCGTGCGCGGGTTGCCTCGTTCAGTTGTGACACCGTCTGGGCGAGCACGTTCGAGTGGAACTGTTCGCGCACGGTGACGAACGTCTGCAGCATCGCGATGCCGATGGCGCCGCCGAGGTTGCGCATCATGTTGAAAAGCGCCGAGGCAGAGCCGGCCTGTTCGGGTTCGATGCCGGCAGTCGCCACCGCCGACAACGGCGCGAACATCAGCGCCTGGCCGATCGCGCGCACGATGTTCGGCAACAGCAGTTGATCGGCCGCGTAGTCGGGCGACATACCCGCGTTCATGAAATTGCTGATGGCGAACAACGCGAAGCCGAACGCGATCAGCGCGCGCGCATCGATGCGCTTCATCAGCCGAGGCACGAGTGGAATCAGCAGCAGCTGCGGCAATCCGGTCCACGCCAGCACCATGCCGATCTGTTCCGCGTTGTAACCTTGCACACGCGTCAGATACACCGGCAACACGTAGACGGAACCGTAAAGCGCGATGCCGAGCATGAAGTTGGCGATGATGCCGAAACCGAAGTTGCGGCGCGCGAGCAGACGCAGATTCAGCAGCGGCTTCGCGGTCGTCAGCTCGATCCATACGAACAGCGCCAGCGCGACCGCCGCGATGATCAGCAGCCGCACGATGAACGGCGAGCCGAACCAGTCGTCCTTGTTGCCTTCTTCGAGCGCCGTCTGCAAAGCGGCCAACCCGATCGCGATCGCCGCGATGCCGCGCCAGTCGCCGCTGCGCAACAGGCCGAGTCGCATCGGCGCGCGCTCGAGCGAGAACCACAGCATCGCGATCATCACCGCACCGGGCACCAGGTTGACGTAGAAGACGTATTCCCAGCTCCAGTTCTCCGTGAGGTAGCCGCCGATCGTGGGGCCGATGGCCGGCGCGAACGTCGCCGACACGGCAAACAGTGCGAGCCCGACCGGTTGCTTCGCTTTCGGCAGCAGCGTGATCACCAGCGTGAACGCCATCGGAATCAACACGCCGCCCGTGAAGCCCTGGATGGCGCGCAGCGCGATCATCTGGTTCAGCGTCGTGGCCGACGCGCACGCCACCGAGAACAGCAGGAACAGCGCCGCGTTCGCGAGCAGATAGCGGCGCGCCGAGAACACCTGCGACAGCCAGCCGGTGAGTGGAATCACGACGATCTCGGCGACGAGATACGCAGTGGAGATCCAGCCGCCGTCGTCGATACCGGCGCCGATCGAACCCTGAATGTCGGCGAGCGAGGCGTTGACGATCTGGATGTTCAGCACCGCCATGAACGCGCCGAGCGATGCGCCGAATATCGCGATCCAGGTTTTCGGCGCTACCGCGTCGCGGTCCATGATGCCCTCCGCCCCGCGTCTCAGTTCGCGGCCAGCGCGTGTGGATCGCGCGGCCAGCGCGTATCGATGGTCGGCTCCACCGACATGCCGGAGCGCAGCAGACCCGCCAGCGCGTGGTCGTCCAGCACGATCTTCACCGGAATGCGCTGCACGATCTTGGTGAAGTTGCCGGTCGCGTTGTCGGGCGGCAGCAACGCGAACTCGAGACCGCTCGCCGGCGACACGCTGTCGACGTGGCCGGTCAGACGAACGTCGGGAAATCCATCTACCCTGATGTGCACCGGCTGACCGTCGCGCACGCGGGTGAGCTGCGTTTCTTTGAAGTTCGCGACGACGTATGCGTCGTCGACCGGTACCACCGCCATCAATTGCGTGCCGGCCGCGACGAATTGGCCGACGCGCACCGAACGCGCACCGACGGTGCCGCTCACCGGCGCGACGATGGTCGTATACGTCAGATTGATTTCCGCCTGGTGCGCCGCCGCTTCGGCGCGATCGCGCAGTGCAATCGACTGGTCGCGCTGCGTTGCCAGAACGTCGAGCTGTTTCTGCGCCGTGGTGAGCGCGGCATGCGCGTGCTGCAACTGCGCCGTCGCTTCCTGCAGCTTCGCCCGCGAACTCTGCGCCAGTTGCACGGTGCCGAAGCCGCGCTTCAGCAGATCCTGATAGCGCACGTCGTCCTGCCGCGCGAACTGCAGCGTTGCAGTGGTCGCGTCGATATCGGCCTGCTCCTGGGCGATCACCGAGCGCTGCAGTGCCAGTTGTGCGTCGAGGTTGCGAATCGACGCATCGGCCGCGGTCACGTCACCGCGCGCCGCTACCAGCGCGGTGCGGAAATCGCGGTCATCGATGCGCGCCAGCGGCTGACCTGCCTCGACGGCGGCGTTGTCGGCCACCAGCACTTCGGCGATGTAGCCGGACACCTTCGGCGCGATCGTCGTGTAGTCGGCCTTCACGTACGCGTCGTCGGTGGATTCCTGGAACCGGCCGACCGTCCAGTAATGCTGACCGGCGAACCCCGCGGCCACGATCAACCCGAGCAACACAAGACCGATCAGAGCGCGCTTCAGCGCGACACGCATCCGGTCGAAATCGGGTCGGATGCCAAACACCTCCAATCGCGAGAACGCTGCTTCCGACATGGCCTGTGACTCCTTCCACTGACTGCTCACTACGATGGCGAGCAGGATGCCGTCGAGCGCGCGGTTTGATAATCCGGTCAAAGATGAAAGGATTATCCCGTTCCAACGGATAATCGGAGCGAACGATGGACCGGATGACCAGCCTCACCGTGTTCACGCGGGTGGTGGAGACCGGTGGATTTTCCGCCGCCGCCCGCAGGCTCGAGATGTCGACCACGATGGTGAGCAACCACGTGCAGGCCCTCGAAGACCGGCTCGGCGTACGCCTGCTGAACCGCACCACGCGCAAGGTCAGCGTCACCGAGATCGGCCGCATCTACTACGACCGTTGCAGCCAGATCCTCAGTCAACTCGAAGACGCGGATCGCATCGCCAGCGCCATGCAGGCAACGCCGCGCGGCACGCTGCGCATCCACGCATTCGGCGCGATCGTCGCGTTCATCACGCCGGTGATCGGTGAGTACGTCGCGGCGTACCCGGAGGTGTCGGTGGACCTCACCACCGGCGAGCGGATGGTCGATCTGGTCGAAGAAGGTTACGACCTGGCGTTGCGCGCGCTCACACCGCCCGACTCGAGCCTGATCATCCGGCGTCTCACGCCGTGGCGACACGTACTGTGCTGCGCGCCTTCGTATCTGGACAAACACGGCCCGCTGCACAGCGCCGACGAACTCGCGCAGCGCAACTGCCTGCGCTACGCGTTCTATCCGTTCGGCGACGAATGGCACTTCACCGGCCCGAGCGGAGAGAACGTCGCCGTTCGGGTGAAAGGCAACCTGCTGACCAACAATGCCGAGGCGCTGCGCCGCATGACGCTCGACGGGCACGGCATCTGGCTGGGCGCGAGTTTCGTGCTGGCCGACGACATTGCGGCGGGCCGGCTGGTGCGTTTGTTAGAGGACCACACGCCGATCGAATTCGCGATCAACGCGCTGTATCCGCATCGCCATCACGTTTCGACCAAGGTGCGCCGCTTCATCGATCTGTTGGCGGAGCGGCTCACCGAGCATCGCGAGTGGCTCGACCCGGAGCTGTTCCGGCAGTGAGCTCAGCTCATCGCAGATTCAGAATCATCAGATGACACGGTCCGAGGCCGTTCGGATCGTACTGCCGCGAGATGCGAAAGCCCGCCTTCTCGAAGCCGCGGTGTGCGTGGGCGTTGTGAATCGAGGTGGTGAGGCCAATCAACGCGACGCGCGGGTCTTTCCGCAGCAGATCCGCCAGGGCAATAAGCGCCAGCGGGCCACTGCCTTTGCCGACGTAACCGCGTTCGCCGATCAGGATGTCGGCGTCTGCCGAATTCTCCGGAATGTCGTGCAGGCCCAGCGAATCGAGCGTTACGCGATCGACGTATTGCCAACGAATGTAGCCGACGTCGGTGCCGCCGCGCGCGATGACGCGCTGGAATCCGCCGTCCGGTGGATTTTCGGCCCACGCCAGGTTCGCCTCGGGTTCCGGATACCACGGTGCCACGTGCGGCTGACGCACCCATCTCGCGAGCGTCGCGAGATGCGCGGTAGTGAACGGTTGCAGCGTTACGTGCGCCGTCATGTCTCACCCCTCAATAGCTTCGTCAGCGACCCGAAGTCGGCATCATCACCGAATCGCAACGCGCGAATACCGATGGCGCCAGCCGCCGCGACGTTCTTCTCCCGATCGTCTACGAACAGAACGTCGGCGGCGGCGTAGCCGCTTCTCTGCAGGAAGTAGCGGTAGATCGCCGGGTCCGGTTTGCGCGCGCGGGCGTCGCTGCTGATCACCGAGCCCGACAGCAGCGCTTCGAGCCGGAACGCCACGCGCAACTTTCTCGACCAGCGCTCGACGTCGTTGGAGAGCAGCCACACCGGCACACCGCGCTCTTCTGCCAGCTTCAACGCGTCGAACGCGCCGGCCGTTACCGAATGTCCCGCCAGGTAGTCGTCTTCGAGCGAGGGCCTCAGGCCCACCCGCAGCCAGAATGTATCGGCAGTTATCTTGCCTAGACTTGCCTCGACATATGCCGCTTGGATGGCGTCGGCGCTCGCAACGCCTCCGCGTTCCCGCACGAATGGAATCAACAGCTCGACGACGTCGTCGGCCGCGCGGAACACGACCCCCATGGCGTCCAGTACCAGTGCCGTCGGACGAACCATCATCGGCAACTGCTCTCTCCAATACGCTGCACATACGCATCCGCCCCGAACGCGGCAAAGCGCCAGCCGTAGCTCAGCCGCGACGGATGTCTCGGATGCCCCTCTGCGGTCGGCGGGCCGTAACACTGCCAGCGCGGCCGATAGCGCCGCAAGCGAGACACGAGTTCGCACGCGCTCGACGACAGGAACGCGCGATGACCGATGCCGGCACCCCACGCCGCCCACAACACCGGCGCGGTCTCCGCGGCAACGATCGCTTCGATGGCGTCGAAGTTGCGCTGCATCTGCCGTGAGTTCGCGCGGTGCGGCAACGTCGTCGGATCGGTCGCGCGCAGCGGATACAGATTCAGCATGACGAATCCGTCGTGGCCGCTGCGGCGCGCCACGGTTTCGACCTTCGCCGCCGTCGTATCCGATTTGTTCTGCGTCGCCGTGCTCGGATTCAGTCCGATCACCAGGATCTTGCGCGCGCCGTCGCGACCCAGCACGAACCGACAACGGTCGTCGGACGAGTTCGCGTAGAGGTCGTACACGGCGTCAGAACGTATCGAGCGTTGGGAAACGATCGTCGACGCGGATGCAGTCGCACAGAAATGCGGCCAGCCCGAGATCGCCGGTCCACAACGAGAATTTCCGCTGGCCGTGCTGCCGTACGCCGCGCTCCGCCTGCTCGATGCCGTGCATCGCAAAGCGCCGCGCCCGCTCGAGCCAGCGTTCGTCGCCGGTTCGCGCGTGCAGTTTCAGGAACGCGTAGCCGCTACCGGACGCGCCGTGACACAGGCTCGGCAATTTCACGGTCGGACCGGCGCGCCAGGTCAGTTCGCCACCCGCGACCAGCAATGCATCGACGTGCGGGTCGCGCGGCAGCGACGCGAGACAGTTCACGATGCCGGGCGCGCCGCTGCAGTGCTGCAGCCACAGTATGCCGGGACGATTTGCGGCATCCGCCGCCAGCGGCCAGTTCGCGAACGCGCCCTCGCGTACCGCAATGGCAGCCAGCGCGATACCGGCGCGGCGTTCGAGTTCGCTGCGACGGTCCGCCGACAGCAGCGCCCGGCCGCGCAGCATGCACGACAGTGTGCCGGCCATGCCATGCAGTCCGCCGACGCGCTGCTCGCGAATGCCGTAGAGATCCTGCGTCCATAAGTGGCAGCCGAACGCTGCGTCGTAGTTCCAGCACCGCCACATGCGTTCGAAGATCTGCAGATACAGCGTTCTCCACCGCGGTGCGTGCGTGCGCTCGAACATGAAGAGCGCTGCGAGCATCGAGCCGGGTCCGCCCCAACCGAAGCCGAGCGACGGATGATCGGCGTTCGCGTCGATCACGCGGTGCAGTTCGTCCTCGATCGCGCGCGACGGCGCCATCGTCCAGTGCAGCAGCGCGATGCCGGCGTCGCCGGTGGGATACGCCAGATTCGGTGCGCCGGTGAGCCGCAGCGAATCTGCCCGGTGCCGTTCGAGCAGCGTTGCGATGGCCGGCAGGTAATCGCGACGAGCCTCGGCCATACCGGCGCGCTGCAGATGCAGCAGCGTCCATACCGCACCGGCAGCACCGTAATAGATCGGCTTGAGCGTATCGGCGCGCTCAGGCGAGCGGTCGATCGGATGAATCGGCCAGAGCCCTTCTTCCGCGAACGCCGCGTGCGTATCTGCGACGATGCGCTCGATCGCCGCGCGCGCCTCGGCCTCGCGCCACGGTATGTCCGTTAGCGACTCGTGTCGTTGCGGGTCGAACAGCGTCACGTCTTCCGCACGAGTTATCAGAGATCGGGCGGCGGGCCGCGACGCGACGGATCGGACGGACTCATGAAGCCGATGTGATTGCCATCGGGGTCTTCGACGATCGCATAGCGCGCGCCCCAGAACGGATCGAACGGCGGCTGCGACGCTTTGTGGCCCATCGCGGTCAGCTTGTCGTGAATGCGATCGACGTCGTCACGGGTCGGCACGCTGAACGTCACCACCGTGCGGCTGCCGGCGCCGCTCCACTCGCGCCAGCCGCGGTTGTACACCTTGGCGAGCGCCGGGCTGTCGAAATGCAGGACCATTCCGCCCGGCAACGTGACGTCCACGTGGTGGATACCGGTGGCCGTTCGCCAGATCGCCGACTCCGGAATGTCGACGCCGATCGCGCGATAGAACGCGATGCTCGCGTCCATGTCGCGCACCACCAGGTCGAGCTGTTTCATGACCGGTTGCATGATTTCCTCCCCTTTACGCTGACGCCACGTTAGGCGGCGGGCGCACGCAGCGTCTTGGACATATTTTCCGCCGACGGCTGGTGCGGCCGGTTGAACCCCCACTCTGCAACGATCAGGTTCGGCACCCACGCAAGCCACGCGATGACGGGATAAGCCACTTCGAACGGCACACCCAGCACCATCGACGCCGGCAGATACAGTCGCAGCGTGACGGCGCCGAACGTCAGCGAGAAGTTGCGCACCATCCAGCGACGATGCGCCGCCGTGTCGGCGGCGCGAATCGCGAGGTACGCGCGCGCACCGGTATACAGCCACACCAGCGCGAGACACCCGAAGCCGAACTGCGCGGCCGGGCCGCCGAACGCATGCGTCGACATGATCAAGCCGGCGATGCCGCCGATCAGTACACCGACGCCGAGATAGACGCGGCCCATCCAGCGGTGCAGCTGCGGTCGCCTGGTGCGCAACCGCGTCGAGAACTGAAAGCCGCCGAGGCTGAGCGCAACCGCTGCCGCAAACACGTGCGAGTACAGCGCCGCCTTGTGCGCTTCGAACGTCGCGCTCAGCAACGGGCCGACCACGGAGCCCAACGGAAAGAGGCCATAAGAAATGAGCGCATAGGCCGCCACACCGAGTGACAGGAACACCAGAAGCGCATAGCCGGTCGTTCGCATCGCTGCACCCGCGCGTGGTTGTCAGGACCGCCCCATCCTATCCCCCTGCCGGCATCGGAGCACCGTCGTCATTTGTCGATTGGCCCGAGGGGATCGTCCGGATAGTGGATCGTCTCGGCGCCGGGTCTGCGCGATCCAACGGCTAGAAACGAAGCCTTCGCATCCGACACATTGGCCAGATGATGCGCATTCGCGGCGCCTGCGGGAAAGCCCGCGAACGAGCCCGCCGTCAGTTCGTGCTCGCCGTTTTCGTCGATCAGCAACAGCTTCCCCGACAACACGTACACGAATTCGTCTTCCGCTTCGTGCCAGTGCCGCAGCGACGAGAACGATCCGGGGTCGAGCGTGACGTGATTGACACCAAACTGCGTCATCCCAACGAGCTTGCCGAGCCGCCCCTCGTGCGTGCCGGCGAAGAGTTCCGGTTTGATCGGGTTGGCAATGTTCTTCGGCAATCCGCTCGAGATGGGAATGCGCCCGACGTGCAGCAGCTTCGTTTCCATGTTTCCCCTCAACCGACGTGCTGTCGCAGTTCGAAGCCGTTGCCTTCCGGATCGACGAACGTCGCGACGCGGTCGGGCACGCTCGCCTGGGGTTCCCGCAGTTCGAGCAGCGAGCCGCCGTTTGCTTCGATTCGCGCCTGCATCTCCTCGATCAGATCGACCTGCAGATTGAGGCCGGCGTGCGGCAGCGGCGACTCGTCAGTGTGGCCGGGAGCCAGAATGTGCAACGCGAGTTCGAAACTGCCGAAGCCGAGCGTGGTCCAGCCGCGCGACGCAAAGGTCGGCGTTACGTCGAATACCGCTTCGTAGAAGCGGCGGGCGCGCGCCATGTCGTGCACGTAGTGAATGAAGATCGGATTGCGCGCGTTCATGCTCACCCCCTTCGCGTTCACGCTAGATCTTCGCTCGTGAGCGCCGCCACCTGCAACGAAACCCGTTTCGTGCCGGCCGCCACGTTCTCGGTTCCCGCCTCGATGAAGCCGTGTCGGCGGTGAAAGCGGCTCGACGTTTCGTTCGGAGGTTCCATGTCGATTTAGCACGTCACGCACGGCGCTCCGCTGTGTCGCGCGAAGTCGAAGAGATCGGCATACAGCGCTTGGCCGATGCCGCGCCGGACCGACTTCTCGTTCAGCAGAAGAATCGCGTCGAAATCCGCCGGCGTCGCGTCGCGCAGCATTCAGGCGTCGTCGACGAAACGCGGCACACCCTCCGGAATCGGCGTCCATGCCTGCTTGCTCTTCGTCCAGAAGTGCGCGTCGGGCTCGAGCCACGACGCGTCGTCGAGCGTGCCGGCTTTGATGCTCATGCGACCTTCTGTGCGGTTGTAGATGCGCACGCCGCATTCGGGACAGAATGCGCACTCCTTGATGCGGCCGCTGTCGCACGTGTCGTTGAACGTCTTCAGCGTGCCGGCCAGCAACCGGAACGCATCGGGCGAAATCGCGAGGCTCATGCCGAATGCGCTTCCGGACTGACGCTGACACATCGTGCAATGACACACCGCGAGGCTGCGCATTTTGCCATCCAGCCGATAACGCACCGCACCGCACTGACAGCCGCCTTCGATCGGCCCAACGACGTCCTTCGCCCGCACCGCACGCCTCCCGCCGTGAAACGTCTACTCGCCCACCTGCAGATCGAGCAGCAACTGGCCGACCGCCCCTGCGCCGCGTACCCAGGTGTCTACTTTGAACTGCTGATGCACGGCGTCGATCGGATGCGCCGACTGCGTCAGCGTGTTCTGCGCCTTCTCCATCGACTCGGCGCGCATGTAACAGATCAGATACTGCTCGCCACCGAGTTCCAGAGAGAACCACGATTCGATTTTCACACCTTCGTCGACCAGCGTGGCAACCGCTTCGTTTTTGCGCGCGTTCATCGTCGCAGCCCACTGCGCAACGAGCGCGTCGCTACCCGGCTTCAGTTTGATCAGTCGCGCGTACGCTTCCACGTCAGGTCTCCGGTGTGTCGGTATCGCGGTCGCCGCGATCGATGTCGGCTCTCGCCGTGTCCGCGAGCGCCCGGTACTTTGCGCGAAACGCATCCAGCTTTTCTTGTTCGAGCTCCTCCAGATCGAGCAGCGCGTTGTGTGCGCCTTTGGTGGCTCGAATGAGTTCGTCGAGCTTCACCTGCATTGCCTCGGTGTCGCGGTTCTGCGTGTTCTGAATCAGAAACACCATCAGAAACGTGACGATGGTGGTACCGGTGTTGATCACGAGTTGCCATGTGTCGCTGAAACCGAACAACGGCCCCGACACCAGCCAGACGACGATCAACCCGGCGGCTACTGCAAAAACCCACGGTCGCCCGCTGTAGTGCGCCGTCGTTTTCGCCATGCGGGAGTACCACGTCGCGTTGTGCATACGGCACCTCATTCGAATACGCTAGCCACATCATGGCCGACAAGAGAAAGAAGCTCGACCTCGAGGACGTTACCGACCGGTCGGAACTTCCGGCCGGCTCATTCTCGTCCTGGGTGAAGCACACGAACAGTGCGGTTGCCGACAAAGGCACGGCCGACGTGCCGTGCGGCACCTGCATCGCCTGCTGCACGTCGTCGTACTTCATCCACGTGGGGCCCGACGAGGTGGAAACGCTGAAGCGGATTCCGAAGGCGCTGCTGTTCCCGGCACCGGGCTTGCCCAAAGGCAACGTGCTGATGGGCTACGACGAGCAGGGCCGCTGCCCGATGCTGAAGAACCGCCAGTGTTCCATCTACGACCACCGGCCGAAGACTTGCCGCAACTACGATTGCCGGATCTTTCCGGCGGCGGGCATCGAGAGCGACGGCCGCGAACTGATCAATCGGCAGATCCGGCGCTGGAAGTTCAGCTATGCGTCGCCCGTCGATCGCGTCGAACACGAAGCGGTGCAGACCGCCGCGAAGTTTCTGCGCGAACATGCAGACCGATTTCCCAAAGGGGCGATCCCTGCCGGCGCCACGCAGCTCGCGATCCTCGCGATCAGAGTGTTCGACGTGTTCCTCGAGCCCGAGATCGCAACCTACACCGACTTCGAGACCGTCGAGATCATCGTTGCGAAGATGGCCGCGTTCGAAGACGCCTAGTATCGATCAGCTGACTCGCACGCCGCCGATCGACGCCCGCAGCGGATGGTCCACCACGATGGCCCGGCCATCGGTGAGCGCACGCACGGAATGGATCGTATCGGGCGGTACCATCGCCACCGAACCGGGACCGGCCACTCGCGTGTGGCCGGCGATCGTGACTTCCAGTTCGCCCTCGATCACGTGCCACACCTCTTCGTTCGGATGCGAGTGCGGGTGAATGGTCGCGCCTGCCGCAATGGCGTAGTGGCCGAACGTCATGTTCTGCGAATTGAAGAAGCGCCCTTTCCAGCCGGGCAGCGGCTCTTTGACGGGAATCTCGTGCGTATCGACGAACGGCATCTCTCACCCCTCAGTTGCGTCGGTTACAGTTCGATCGTCATGAACACGCTGAACGGATCTTCGCGATAATCCGCGAACGGCCCGCAGGTGCGGAAGCCGAAGCGCTTGTACAGCTCGAGCGCGGGTGCGAACGGTTCGCCCGATCCGGTCTCGAGACTCAAGCGCCGATAAGAACGACGCCTGGCTTCGTCGAAGATGTGGCGCAGCAGGCCCGCGGCCACCCCTTTGCGCAGATGTGCGGCAGCCGTGCGCATCGATTTGATCTCGCCGTGCTGCGCGTCCAGTTGCTTGAGCGCGCCGCACCCCATCAGCTGCGAATCGCCCCACACGCTCCAGAACGTGATCTCCGGTTTGCGCAGCGCCTCGAGGCCGAGCGCATGCACGCTCTCCGGCGGCGAGTGCTGCGACATGCCTTGCAGGTGCACGCGGATCAGATCGATCACGTCCGGGCTCGTCAGATCATCGACGCGGATGTTCATCGCGCTGTTCATTGAGTCGTTCATTGCGACTGCGCCCGGGCGTAACTCTTCGTCAGCATTTCCCACTGGTGTCCGTCGGGATCGTTCCAGTAGACATTACCGAGTTCGGGATCGACGCGCATGTCCACCGGGCCGCGCACCGCGCTGCGATACGGGATGCCGGCCGCCTTGATGCGGCCGAGGATCGCCTCGAACTCCGCGGGCGTCACGCGGAAGCAAAAATGCTCGACCGGAAAGCTCTCGTCGGTTTCGATGAAGTCGAGCGTGAGCCCGTCGTTGAGATACACGGGCGAGAAGGGTCCCGCGCCGGTCTCCGCCCACGGCACGCCGAGCAACCCGGCGAGGCGCTTCGCCGATGCAATCTGGTTGCGGCACGAGACGATGAAATGGTCGAGCTGGATCGTCATGGCTGCCTCCTCGTTATCGCACGCTGCGACGCTAACGCTTCTTCTTGCGCGCGTCAGCAGCCGCCCGGTTCTCGTTCGCGCGCGCCTTCACGATCCTGTCGATCAGCGCGTACGGTATCGGATCGTCGAGCGGGAATTTCAGGTTGCCTTTCTCGTTCGCGAACTTCGAGGTCTCGCGTCGAAGTTTCGCGTCGCCTTTGACCGGCGGATAAAGTCCGATGTGTTTCTTGAAGGCTGCGTAATACACCAGCGTTCGACCTTGCGTGAGCGACGGCATTCCATAGCTCATCCGCTCTCGTGCATCAGGCGCCGCTTTGCGTACCGTCGCTCTGATCCTTCGCAGGATCGCGCGGATGTCCGGCGGGAACGCCGCGATGTACTCATCGACCGTTGCAAACTGCACTCGCACCGCGCGCATGACGACCTAGAACGCCGCCCCATCGAGCGGACGAACGCGGATCGAATGCAGTATCGCGGGCTCGAAGGTGCGCGCATTCACGCCCACGTTGTTCTGCGGATGCGGCGCCAGGCGTTGCCAGTACATGATGCAGCCGCAGTTCGCGCATCTGACGAAGCGTTGATGTTTGCGACCCCAGATGTATTCGTGCGTCGTCTTCGCTTTCGTCGGGAGCTGCACCGTCGACTCTTTGTAGTACGCCCACAGCACGCCGTATTTCGTGCAGATCGTGCAGTTGCAGTCAGTGATCGTCCGCGGCTTGCGCGGCACGGTCACTTCGACCGCACCGCAATGGCATGTTGCCGTGAGCATGAAACGGAACTCCTCGCGTTGATTGTCAACCGTCCACGGGATGTGCCGGCGTGTCGAGTATGCGTTGATAGAACGCCACGTCGAGCCACCTGCCGAACTTGAATCCCGCGTGACGAACCGTGCCGGCATGCACGAAGCCGAGCTGTTCGTGCAGACGGATGCTGTTCGCGTTCGACACGTCGAGCGCGCCGATCATCACGTGATACTGCTGCTCCACGGCGGCCTCGATCAGATGCTGCATCAGTACCCTTCCCAGGCCTTTGCCGCGATGGTCCTGGTGAACGTACACCGAGTGCTCGACCGAATATTTGTACGCGGGCCACGCGCGGAACGTGCCGTAACTGGCGAAGCCGGCGAGGCGCCCGTCGGCGATCGCACCGATGACCGGAAAGCGGCTGGTCTCCTTCGTTTTGAACCATCCGGCCATGCTGTCGTGCGTGCGCGGCTTGTAGTCGTATAGCGCGGTCGAATTCGCGATCACTTCGTTGAGGATCGAGAGAATCTCCTCCGCGTGCGCGTCGTGATTGCAGTGCACGATCTGCATCAGTGCTCCTCGTACACCACTTTGCCGCCAACGATCGTCAACACGCTGCGCGTCTTCGGCAGATCGGGCACCGGTACGCTGAACGGGTCTTGCGACAGCACCGCAATGTCGGCGAGTTTGCCGACGGCGATGGTGCCCTTGTCTTCTTCGGCGAATTCCGCGAACGCGGAGCCCGCAGTGTACGCGCACACCGCCTGCTCGCGCGTAATTGCCTCGGTCGGATTCGTCGGGTCGGTAATCGCGAACATGATGTTCAGGAACGGATTCATCGGGCCGTCCGAGCCGAGCGCCAGCGGAATGTCAGCTTCGATCAGCGAGCGCAGCGGTCCCATCGGCGAATGCCAGCGTTGCCGGAACAGCTCGACGAAGGTGAAGTGCGACGGGTTCTGTACGACGACGATTCCCAACGCGCGTGCGCGCGGAATCAGATCGGCGATCACGCCCTCGCCGTGCTCGATGCGCAGGCGTTTCGATTTCCAGTCGACGTTGCCGCCATTGACCGTCTCCATCGCATCGAAGATGACATCGGCGGTCTTGTCGCCCACCGCGTGCAGCAGCAGTTGCTGCTGCAGCTCCAGCGATTCTTTGAGCATCGCCGCGATGTCGCGCTCCGGAAAGTTCAGCCGGCCAAACCAACCGGGCCGATCCGCATAGTCGTCGCGCAGCGCTGCACCGCGCTCGATCGGTGTGCCGTCCAGGACCCACTTGATGCCGCTCACTCTCACCTTCGAGTCGGTCTCCTGCAGGCGGTCCATCTCGCGGATCTCCAACAGGTCGCGCCCCGATGGGGTCGTTGGCGAGAACGCGATCGCACGCACGCGGATCGGCAGCTCACTCTTGTCCGCCAGCATGACGAAGCGTTCGAGCGGCATGGCCGGAAAGATCTGCAGCGACGTGATGCCGGCGCGTAACGCGGCATCCGATAGCTCGTGCAGCGCGGCCACGATCTCGTCGTCGGTTACAGCCGCCGCCAGCGCGCGGGCGGTCTTCCACTGCGCGTACTCCCAGTAGCGACCGTTCAGCTCGCGCGACCCGGCGATCCGCTCGTAATAGCCGCCGGCCGGATCGGGTTCGTAGTTGCGAATGTGCAGCAGCGAAAGTGCTTTCGAGTTGGCGACGTAACCGTGACCGTAATACGCGCGCAGCAGCACGGGATGCTCGGGCGCGAGTTTGTCGAGCGCCGCGCGCGTGACCGCTTCGTCCAGCACCACCGTGTAACCCACGGGCACGAAGATCCAGGTGCCCGGCGGCGTCTTCTGCACCGCCGCGCCGATGGCGGCGCTCGTCTCAGCCCAGCTCGGTTCGTTGGTTTCGAAATGAACCTCGTAACCTTTCGGATCGGGTCCGAAGTGCACGTGAGCGTCGTTGAAGCCGGGCGTTGCAACGCGCTGCTGCAGGTCGATCGTGCGGGTGCGATGGTCGGCCAGCGCAGCCACTTCGCTCGCGGTGCCCACTTTCACGATTCGCTCGCCACTGATCGCGACCGCTTCGACCATCGGCCGCGCCGCATCGCCCGTGAACACCTGGCCGTTGGTGAGTATCAGGTCGACCGGCGCCTGCGCGGCCTGCGCGCCGAACGGAAGCAGCGCAACCAGCAGCAGCCATAGAACACGCATCCGGCACATCCCCATCGAGCAACCCCGTTGTTGAACAAGTCAAAACACGGTGCCAGGCACCGTCTTTTGACTAGCAACCGTAGCGAATAAGTATCGGACGGTGCCTGGCACCAGCCGTGACTTATTCAGGACTGTGCCACGTCTTCATTTGGTCGGCCACGGATCGGCCCACGCCGGGAGCCGGTTCAGCCCATCCAGCCAGCGCACCACGTTCGGGAAATCCGCCAACGGCATGTCCGATTCGCGCCAGTACGTGGCCATCGACGCGAGCTGGAAATCGGCGATGGTCAGGCGTCCGCACGCGGGGTTGCTACGTCCGGCGAGGTGGCCGTCGAGCACTTTGGCGAACCTGACGAGATCGTTGACGCTCGCTTTCAGCAGGTCGCGGTCGGGCGGCCCCATCCTGAACGTCGACTTCACGATGTGTTCGAAGTAGAACGGCGACACCGCCGGCGACCAGTGGCAGTCGTTCCACGACAGCCAGCGCAGCACCTCTACCTGTTCGGCCGGCCGGTTCGCCGGCCACATGTCGGAATCCACCTTGATGCACAGGTACGCCATGATCGCGGACGCTTCCCACAACACCACGTCGCCGTCGACCAGGGTCGGCGCTTTCATGTTCGGGTTGAGCTTCGCGTACTCCGGTGCTCTCAGTCCGCCGGCCATCAGGTCCACTTCCACGCACTGCGCATCGATGCCGAGGTGTTTGACCAGCGCCAGCACGCGCTGCGGCGCTTGCGCCTTGATCCAGTAGATTTTCATGACCTTGCTCCGTTGCGTTTGTCCGAGCTAGACGAACGACGAGGCTTCAATTCGACGTGCATCGGCAATTCGAAGCCGTCAGTCCGATGCGACTTCGCCGCCCGAAGGGCCATAGAAGATGCGCCACAATGCGAGGTCGTCGGTGAACGCCTCGTAGTGATGTTCGACGCCCGCCGCGACGAACAGCAGATCGCCGGCTTCGAACGCATCGCGCCTGCCCGCGTGAACCAGCACGCCGCGGCCGCGGACTACTGCGTAGAGTTCATCCTGCGCGTGCGGCGTTTGCCGGTTCGGCGGCAGGGGAACCGACAGCACCACGTCGAGCGTGCCGCGTTTCAACGCGGCCGCGACCCGTTCGCCCGCCGGTCCGGGGATGCCCGACTGCGTCTGCGCAAAACTGATCACACCGCTGCGCTCGCTCGGGTTCATGCGCTAGGCTCGAGGCTCGATCAGGTCCCAGAGATTACCGTACAGATCGCGGAACACGGCCACCGTTCCGTAGCGTTCTTCTTTCGGC
Source organism: uncultured Gammaproteobacteria bacterium (assembly GCA_963780795.1). Lineage (GTDB taxonomy): Bacteria > Pseudomonadota > Gammaproteobacteria > Pseudomonadales > Azotimanducaceae > DATJGR01. The sequence continues at coordinate 423,368 of CAWADH010000005.1, forward strand.
TCGCGCACGAACCGCACCCCGCGCGCCCGGAACGCGTGGTAGTCGCGCCAGAAATCGTCGGTGTGGAGAAAGAGGAACACGCGCCCGCCGGTCTGATTGCCGACGCGCGACGACTGTTCGTCGCCAACCGCCCGCGCCAGCAGGATGTGCGTTTCGCGCGCACCCTTCGGTGCGACCACTACCCAGCGCTTGTCCTGCTCCGGAATGAACGTGTCTTCGATCAGTTCGAAACCGAGGACATCCTTATAGAACGCGATCGCTTCGTCGTACTCGCGCACCACGATCGCGATCAGGCCGAGTGAATGTTGCATCGTTCACGCGTTCCTTCGATGCGGCACAATTACCTGCAGGGTATTTGAACCGCTCACCCGCGCAAAGCGAAGATGACTGGAACAGGAGTGCGCCGATCGTGTCGTTGTCCACGGTGAACATGAACGCCGGAACCGAGCGCGGGTTTCCGCTGCTGCTGAAGGCGTGGCGACACAAGCGGCGCTTGTCGCAACTCGAGCTCGCGTTGTCGTCGGGCGTGTCGCAGCGCCATGTCAGCTTTCTCGAATCCGGACGCGCACGGCCGAGCCGCAGCATGATTCTGCAGTTGAGCGAAACGCTCGAGGTGCCATTGCGCGATCGCAACGACTGGCTCACCGCCGCCGGATTCGCGCCGATCTTCAAAGAGCGGCCGCTCGATCATCCGCAGATGCAGCAGGTGATGAACGCGGTTCGGATGATGCTGACCAATCACGAACCGTTCCCCGCGCTCGCCGTCGATCGCGCCTGGAACATCCGCATGGCAAATGCGTCGTTCGAACTGTTGAACGGTATGCTCGGCCCCGACGTTTGGGATCGCATCGGCGGCGCGCAGCGCAACCTGATGCGCCTGTTCTTCCATCCGAACGGCATTCGTCCGTTCGTCGCGAACTGGAGCGCGATTGCACCGCTGCTGTGGCAACGCGCACAGAGGGAAGCCGATGCGTTCGGCGGGCAGGACATGCAGGACGTGCTTGAGACGCTCGCCCCGCTGCAGGACGACAGCGTGCTGCGCGCGCCTGACGACACCGCGCTGGTGCCGGTGTTGCCGCTCGTCATCGAGAAGGACGGCGCGCGCATCTCGTTGTTCACGGTGATCGCAACGTTCGGCACCGCACAGGATGTCACCTCCGACGAACTGCGCATCGAAAGCTTCTTTCCGGCCGACGACGCCACCGAGCAACTCTTCCGCGCGGCGGCGAGTGCCGGCGGCGAGACCTGACTGCCACGCTAAGCGGATGCCGTTCGGCGAACGTTCGTGCGAACTTCGCGCACCACCAGATACAGCAGCGGCCCGAACGATCCTGCGACGAGCGTGATCAGAACGAACGGCCATGCCGGCACGCCCCGCTCGCGCGCGTCACCGATCATCCACAGGCATGCAAGCACCGCGACGATCACCAGGTCGAAGAACACCTGTGCGGCGCCCCAACTGCGGAAGTGCGGCTCAATGATGCCGAGATAGCCGACATCCAGCAGCGCGAGTGCGGTGAGCACGCCGAATGCGGCAGTTACCAGCAACAGCAGAATCAGACGACTCGACATGGGAATCTCCCGTGATTGAGGTGACGGCCAGTGTGATCCGCACCCCGACGCTGCCTCAATTACCTCGGAGGTCGTCGAGCGAAGGCGATCAGCCCCCTCGTCGAGCCGTTGGAGCGACTACGGACGGGTTCGAAAGCAGTTCGTCTCCGCAATCAGTCACCGACCTGCCTGCCGTATCGACGACGATTCGCTCCACCGTCCACGGGTGATACTCGCGATTCTCGATCTCGCTCCACGTCGGCAACGTCAGTCCGGCCACCTCCACCGCGCGTTGCTCGACGCGCGTGCGATGCTCGCGCGGATCGGAGCAGACGACTTCGATGTTCACGTGATCTGCGCCGGCGTCGCGCGCCACCTGTTGCCACTCGCGGCGCGTCAATTCGATCGGATTGCACGAGTCCGCAACGACGCTCGAGCCGAGCAACAGATTGTCTCGCGCGACGCGGTACGCGAGACGGTAACCCTCGCCCTGCACGTCGAACGAACACAGTTCGCGCAACGCCTGTTCAATCGTATCGATGCGTAGATAAACGGCACCGACGCGCACCGACAACCATTTCGACAGCGTCGATTTGCCGCTGCCCGGCAGTCCGGAAAAGATGTAGAGCATCGGCTTCGGCACTCGTCAGATGCTCATTGCCACACGCGTGGTGCGTTCGACGAGCGTCTCCAGACTCACTTCGTCGTGTCCGGCGAGCGACAGCGCCACGCGCCCCTGCCACGGTTGCGTCCACTGCGCGGGAATCGCATCGCCCTGAATGCCCCACAGGCCACCCACGGTCGCGCCGTTGCAGTCCGTATCCAACCCCGCGCCCACGGCGTCGCCGATCGCCGCACCGAAATCGTCGAGATGCGAGAACAGTGCCCACACCACCAGAGCCAGATTGTTCAGCGTGTGCACCGGCGACATGCCGTCGTAGTGCAACCGGATGGTCGCGCCGCCTTTGCCACTGCCCGCGAGATCCGCGCCCAATCGCACCGCTTTTGCTGCGCCGCTTGCGGACGGAATCTGCTCCAGCGCCTTAGCGAGGGCGTTAGTAGGGCTCGAGTCGGCGAGCGCCGCACCGAGTGCGGCAACGAACACCGCGCCGTGAACGCCATCGTCGCGGTGCGACAGCGCAGCGTCGCGGCGCGCGAGCTCCGCCGCGAGCACCGGTCGCCCCGGACACACCCAACCGTAAACGTCGGCGCGAATCTGCGCGCCGATCCACTCGTTGAACCGGTTGTCGGAACATTCGGCGAGATCGAAGCCGGGATCGCCACCCCACGTGAACCGATCGCGTGCGCGCTGCAGCAGCACCCGGTACGCCGCGCGTTCCGCCGTGAACGTGGCGCCGGCCGGCAGCAGGTTCATCCACGCGCGCGCGACGTCGGCCGTCGTCATCTGCGCGCCGTGCTGTTCGAGCAGCAGCAGCGCGATCATGCTGTAGTTGATGTCGTCGTCCGGTTCGCTGCGCGTCAATTCGCCGCGACAGCACGCGCGCTGAACGCCTGCAACGTCGTCGCGGAAGCCAATGTAGTCCCGCACCGGAAACGAGTCCACGCTGGTGAGATAGTTCTTCAACGCGTCGTAACCCTGGGCCATCGACAGCGTCTCCACCGGCTTGCCGAGTTGGCAACCGGAGATGCGGCCTTGCCACGCGCGACGAATGCGATGGGACAGCTCGTCGCTTCGGAGTTGTGGCTGTGTCATGTCCGGCGTCACGTCGGAAACGCCTCGAACTGCGGCGCATCGCCGCCGATGTGATCCCACGGCGCCTTGGAGCCGACGAAGATGTGCATCGCGATGTCGACGCCCGGATCGCCGTCGACGCTGCCCAGCGTCACGCCGTGCACGTTACCGCCGACGATGCCGCACAGCGTCGTGCCGCACGCGCTGCAAAAGCACAATCCGAAGCCCTGAACGCTTTCGTACCGCGTCAATTCGTTCTCACCCTGCACCCAATGGAACGATCCGGGTGCAACCTCCGCATATGCCGATGCTGCCCCACTGAACGCCTTGCGACAGCGTGAACAGTGGCAGCTTCTGGCGGCGCTCAGTGGTGCGTCGATTGCGTATCTGATGCGCCCGCAGAAACAGCCGCCGTTGATCATGCCGGCACCATACGCGGCGCGGGCCAACGACCGTATTCAGGCGCGCATCGACGGTCAGGGATTGGCGGCAGGTACATAACACACCTCGAGTTTCACACCATCGGGATCGGCGAAGAACGCTGCATAGTAGTACTCCCCGTAGCCGGTGTGACCGCCATAGTTCGTCGGTGGATCCAGAACTTCGCCACCGGCTGCCACCACCGCGGCATGAACCCGGTCGACCTGCGCGTCGGATTCCGCGTGGAACGCCAGATGATGCGGTCCCGGCGCATACCGGTCGTAGCGGCGATCTCTGCTTTCGACGGCCGCCGGCCGAACTTCGATGTCGAACCGCGATCCGTCGCTGTACCGCTTCCCCCACGTGGCGCGCGTCGGATTGTCGCCCGACCATTCCGGCGCGGAGATATTCCAACGACGGAATCCGAGCGCGGTCAGGAACGCGTGATAGAAGGCGATGGAACGCGCAGGGTAACCGACCGAGAGATCGATGTGGCTCAATGGACCGGTCGATGGCATCGCATTGACCCTGATCGTGCGCCGCGACTATCGATTCACATCGACTACGCAGAACAGGTTCCGGTCCGGATCCTCGAGCACGACGTAATCCGCGTGGGGCTGATAACGCCACTCGTAGCGCCGCGCGCCGAGCTTCACCAGACGTTCCACTTCCTCGCGCGGGCTCGTCGTATAGAGATCGAGATGCAGCCAGCTGCGTTTGCCGGTTCGTTTCACTTGCGACTGGTCCAACGACACGTTCGGACCCCTTCCGGCCGGATCACGAAGGATGACGAAGCCGCCGTTCGGATCGGTGTGCTCGACCGCGTAGTGGAGCGCTTCCTGCCAGAACGCCCACATGCGTTCGAATTCGTGGCAGCGGATGACGATCGATCCGATCGTCACGTGCGGGAGTCGTGGGCGGGGCGATGCGGCCATCGTCAGTGCTACCAGGCGTCCAAGCGCAGGAAAGACCTCGGCGGAAACCCTGTCAATACGCGCACCGGCCACGGCAGGCGGTAGTCGCGTTCGACGCGCGCGAGTTCATCGCCGGTGACGGGCATCGCGCGATACGGGAGCTTGTGGCCTGCACGCGTGACGACCACCTGCGGATTCGCGAGCGCGCGGCGATACCAGCCTCGCGGCCAATGGTTCGCCGAAACGTACAGCGCGCCGCCGCTTTCGACACCGGCAATCACCGTGTCCTTGCTGCCGTCCGCGTCCGTGGTGGTGATCACCAGCCACTGCTCGTCGGACCCGACGCCGCTGTCCGCCTGGCGCTTTCCCATGAACGTCACCAGACACTCGAATGCGATGACGACGCCGACATACACCAGCACGACGATTCCCAGCGCCTTGACCGCTTTCATGCGTCCGCTCCCGGATCGAGGTCGATGCGCGCCTTCCCGGCGTGCAGTTTCGCGTTCGCATCGATCGCCTCTTGTGCCAACGCGATGTCGCCGAGCGCGGCAAATGCATGCGCGCACCCGCGCGGTACGTCGCGGTCGGTGAAATGCCGGGCGGCGATCCGGCAATGGGCCGCGGCGCGCTCGAGCTTTGCCGCCGCCGCTTTGAATTGCTCCGCAACGTCGTCCCTTGGGTCGGTCAATTCAGCCTCCCGTCTGTCGTACCCGTTCGTCGCGGCGTTTTCGGTCGCGCCGCGTTCTCTGCTAATGTCGCTGCCCCCATACGTTCCAAAGGCGATCCGACATGACGATCAAAGTGCACGGCCATCCACTGTCGCCGTTCGTGCGCAAGGTGCTGCTGGCGCTCGACATCAAAGGCATCGAGCACGAGAACATCGTGGTGTTCCCCGGCGACTCGAGCCCGCAGTTTCGCGCAGTGAGCCCGCTCGGGAAAATACCGGTACTGCAGCACGACGATTTCTCCGTTGCCGACTCCAGCGTGATCTGCCGCTATCTCGAGCGCGTGTTCCCGGCGCCGGCGATCTACCCCGCCGACCCGAAACTGGAGGCGCGCGCGTTGTGGGTGGAAGAGTACGCGGATACGAAGCTGACCGAGAACTGCGCCGGACTCTTCCAGCAGCGATTCCTGTTTCCGAAGCTGATGAACAAGCCCACCGACCAGGCCATCGTCGACGACATCCTCACGCATGGCATGCCGCCGGTGCTCGACTACCTCGAGTCGATCGCGCCGGAAAGCGGCTACTTCGTCGGCAACGCGATCTCGATCGCCGACATTTCGGTGACCACCTGTTTCCTGCAGGCGCAGTACGCCGATTTTGCGGTCGACGCGAAGCGCTATCCGAAACTCGGTCGTTATCTCGCAGCGGCATTTGCGTCGCCGATCGTCACCGCGCGGATGGCGAAGGAGCGCGCGGTCGTCGGCAACTGACGAATAGGTCAAAAAGACGGTGCCAGGCACCGTCGGTGACTTATTCCGTCATCGTGCGCGGGTGCCGCACTCGCCACCCGAACGCTATGGATGTGTGTCGTGCTGCGGAAGGTCGTCGGCGACCGATACCCACGGCGCCTTCGACTTCGCCCACACGTGCATCTGCGGCGCCGGCACGTCGCGGTCGTCGATCGCGCCGAGCGGAACGCCGCGATATTGCGGAAGACCCGCGGGTTCGTACCAGAGCGGCGAGCCGCACGTGCTGCAGAACACCCGCAGACCGCCGCCGGAATCGAACTTCGTCACGCCGCCTTCGGCCGGCGTTGCCGTGAACTGCGCCGTCGGCACCAGACCCCACGCCGCGTACGCGGTTCCGGAGAATTTCCGGCAGTTCGAGCAATGGCAGTAGCGGGCGTTGTGCACGGTACCGTCGATCTCGAACGAAACGGCTTTGCAGAGACAGCTTCCCTTCATGATCGCGAGTACCAGTTGAGCACGCGCAATGCGCGCAGTGTATTCCAGCGGCTCGCTTCGCCGGCCCGTCCTTCCATCTCGAAGTGCTGTTTGCCTTCGTGCGGATTTTCCAGCGGCCAGCGTCCGTTCCGATCGCGCTTGCTCGCCACCAGCTCCACCGCCTCGGCCGCGCGCGCGTCGGGCGCGAGATCGGCGCTGCGCAAATAATCGAGTCCGCGCAGCACGTCGTAATACCAGCGCGCCGGATACGAAAACTGCGTCCACTCCGGATTCACGACCTCACCGGTGGAAAGCCGTCTGAAGAGTCCGCGATCGAGCAGATACTCGTGCGCGCGACCGCGCGCGGCCTGCACCGCCGGCACCGCGCCTTTGCTTCGTTCGTACTCGAGCAGACCTTCGAGCACGCAGATCGTCGAATGAAACGACGACCGCTTGCTGCGCGGCCAGCAGTTCCAGCCGCCGTCGTCGCGCTGCTCGGCGATCAGTCGTTGGACCAGCGAATCGCTCGGCTCGCCGAAATACGCGCCGCACGCGAGCACGCGGCCGTTGATGCACGCCTCTTCCTCGCCGTCGAAATACGGCGCGTCTTTGAACTCCGGTCCCCAGGTGGTGGGGCGGACGCGGTCAATCGCGCGACGCGCGCGCTCGGACGATGCGTCCAGCCCGAGTTCTCTCAGCATCAGCAGCGTATCGGTGGTCGCGATCCAACCCGGCACCACGTACGGACCGCCGCCCCAGTGACCATCCGCTGCCTGCAGATCGAGCAGGCGCGCGCCCCAGCCTTCGATCGCAACGCGCGCACGCTCGCGGGCAACGGTGCTGTCGGATTCACGCAGCAGGTCGCGCATCACCTGCCAGCGGATCGACGGATCGGAATCGAGTAACCACGCTATGACTTCGTTCGACATCGGTTCACACCTCGATGCGATTCAGCGACTGCCGTCGATATCGAGACCGAGCCTGTCACACAGATGCGCAAGCGTCACGCGCTCGAATTCTTCGGGCCATGTCGCGCCGAGTTCGGCCGCGAGCGCACGCGCGCGCGGAAGGAACGCCTCGGCCAACGCCTTCGACCGCGCGAACACGGACGGCCAGGTCGCATCGAGCGCGGGCAGATTCGTCAACGCCGCGAACTGCGACCGCGTGAGATGCCGTTTCAGCGACAGCACACCTCGTTGCGGTTGCGCGCCGTTTTCCAGCGTCATGATCCGGATCAGCATGTCGCGCAGCAGGTTCGTACCGGTCTGCGCGGTGACGACGTCGTCTCTGCCGTTCACCACCATGGACAAGCCGAGCACACGAATGAACTCGTTGACGATGTCGATCAGACCGTCCGCGGTCAGATTACGGCGATGTTCCGCAACCGGTCGCAGCTTCTCGAACACGTGCAAAGGGTCGAACAGCGGCCGCAGCTGATCCTGCGAGAAGTAGGCGATCTCGTGTTGCGTCAGCACCGTGAAGTCGAAGCGCAGCCACTCCTTCGTGATCGAATTGATCGTCCGCGCGTTGGGCAGCACGTTCGAGAAGAGAATCGGCTGCACCTTGTCCAGATTGTTGGCGAGCTCGTCGATACATTTCGGAACGTCGTCCGCGTTGGCTACCACCACGTACACGTCGACATCGCTGAAGTCGTCTGCCTCGCCTCGCCCGTAGCTGCCGCCGAGAAACGCTCCGCCCACGCGCTCGATGCCGCGGAGCACCTCGGCAATCCGGTCGATCAACGCGCGTTGATGCACATAGCCTCCGTCGTTCGGCCGGCTACTGCTGCCGATAGCTCTGCCGATATTCGAACGCGGCGACGCATTCCGGCAGGTCGTAATAGAGTGGCGCTCTGTCGCCGGTTTTCCCGCCGTAATCGGCGTAGAAGCGCTGGCAGTCAGGTAACGTGCTCTTCATTTTCTGCTGCACGCATTCCTGCACGTACATTTCGCGCTCGGGTTCGAGCTTGCGCTCACGCGCTGCTTCGCACTCGGCATCGAGCTTCTGCTGCATGGAAGCGTGATCGTCGCCGGCAACGCCGAGCGACGGCAGCGGCACTGCGATCGCGAATAGAACTACGTGACGGATCTTCATCGCAGACTCATCTCTCGGACCGGCAACGATGATAACCAGACTTCGGCATCGTCACTTCGTGCCGAGCGTGAAACCGAATCTCTGCTTCGACACGAAGCGACCGCCCGGCTCGATCTGCAGCAGCGCCGCCCGCAGGTCCGCTTCGAAGCGATCGGCGTTGGACCCGAGCACGGGCCGCGATGCGATGGACGTGGAGAACAGGAAACCGACGAGCGAGTCGCAGGTCCACGTGTGATCCGTCACCGATTCGTACTCCTGCACCGTCAACCCTGCGGCGCGCAACGCCTGTACCGGTCCGCCCCATTCGGCCGCGTTGGGATCACCGAGCGCGCCGGCCGTCCAACGGTTCACCACGTCCACCAGCGCACGCTTCCATCGCTCGTGCCCGCGCCACACCGACTCGCCGGCGAGCGTCGCGAGCGACCCGCCGGGCCGCAGCCATTCGACACTGCACTGCAGCACGCGCGGGTGGTCGAGACGGTGGAATGCTTCGCCGATCGTGATCAGTTCGAGCGAGCTGGACGGTAACTGCAGATCCTCCGCTCGCGCCACGCGCCACTCGATGTTGGCGGCGCCGCGTTTCATCGCTTCCTGTTTGCCCACGGCGATCATCTCCGGCTCGACATCTACGGCCAGCACACGGGTGAAGTGTGGCGCCAACGGAATCGCGAGGCGACCCGGCCCGCACGCGAGATCCAGCAGAGCACCGCGTCCGGTGGTTCCCGCGCAGGCTCGCAGATGCGACAGGAAATCGTCCTGATACGGTGGGCGGAATCGCGCGTAGTAGCCGGCGGTGCCGGTGAATGCAGATTGCACTGCGAGGCCTAGTCCACCGGCGCCGGCACGAGATCCCAGTTCGGAGGCCACGCGAGGTGATCGAAGCGTTCGCGATATCGCGCCGTAACCGGCACGCGCAATTTCGTCAGCACCGGTTCGGCGTCCTTGTAGAAGTCGATCGCCACCGGCCGATACCACCACGGCTGATACGACAGCGCGAGCATCGGCCGCGCTTCAGCCGTCGAGTTCGTGGTGCCGCGGTGCCACATCCGCAAATCGCGCAACAACAGCGCGCCCTTCGACAACGGCACGCGCACCGGCGGAACTTCAGCGCGGCGCGCCTCGAGCCAGTCGTTGGGAACCAGCAGCGTCTTCCGATGCTCCACCGAACGCACGTCGAGGTGCGTGCCAGGCCACACCTCCAGTGCGCCGTTGTCGAGCGAGACGTCTACCAGCGGGATGTTCACAGCCAGCGACGACGTCGGCGGCGCCTGCTCGAGGGCCGGCCACAGTTGATAGTCGTCCCAATGCACGGGCTGCCGTTGCGTGGTGTGTGCCAGCATCGTATTGCCGGTGTACAGCGCCAGCCGCACGCGTCCCATCAAGGCACGCGCAATCGACACCGCAATCGGATTGGCGATGATGTCGGCGTACAGATCGCGGGCACGCGGCGGCGGGTTGTGCTGCACGTGGCCCGGAACTTCCAGTGCAAACGGATGGCGAGCCGCCGCATCGAGGTCTTCGGCCATCGACGCGCGCAACGCGTCGCAATGGTCGAGGTCGACTGCGCCTTCGACGATTGCGGCACCGTGCACACGGATCGACCCGATCACTTTGGTCAGTCGCTCGGCAGACAATGCACCAGCCGCGATTTCTTCAGCAGTGGAACGCAGCGTTACGAAGGGGTGATCGCTCATGGGAGATGGACCGCATCGCGAGGACCGGAATTTAGCATCGTTGCCCGATGCGGCGGAAATGCGGACAAATCTCCTGGCGTCGTATCAGCCTGCGCGCCAGCAACAGGCAAACCGCTCGACGCCCGGCCACAGTTAGCCGAGCGAACTGATTTCAAAGCCGCAGCGTCGGTAGAACGGCACCGAATCGACATGCGCTTCTGCGTGAAGCTCGGAAACCGCTCCGTCCTTTCGCGCCGCTTCGATCCTGGATCGCCGGCTCGTCCATTCGCTGCGAGACGTCGACGAGCTTCATGGCTCTGCCAACCGCCGCACCTGACGATCGTGCAAGTGCGCGAAACACGTCAGTAGGGTTACGGATCCGATCAGCGCAAGCAACATGTCGGACTGCGTGTCCCACGGATCGCCCTGCGTGCCCAGAAAGTCGTCAGCCCCTTGACCCGCGGCCAGCGCCACACCCCACTCGACGAACTCGTACGTTGCGCTGACAGCCAGCGCCACGCACACCACCAGGAACGCCAGCATGCCGGGCGTTCTGACGTACCGTCCGCGAACGAAGATCTCGCGCGCAACTAGGGCTGCGGTGAAACCCTGAAGAAAGTGGCCGATCTTGTCGTACGGATTGCGGTGCAGGTGCAACAGCTCCTGCAGTTCGAAACCCAGCGGCACGCGCGCATATGTGTACGCACCGCCGACCATCAGCACGACCGCATGAACGAAGAGACACGCATACAACAGCGTCGTCAGCGGGAATCGATCGTACGTTAGCCACAGCACCGGTAGCGCGATCACCACCGGCAGCACTTCCAGTAACCACGTAGCGCGGTCGTACGGCTGCAAGCCGGAGACCAGCAGCAGCGCCGTAGTGCCAACGGCAGCAGCGATCAACCAGGGCGTGCGTTGTTGCATCCGATGATCCTAACGACAGAGTCGGGCGGCGTGATCGTGGACCTCTAAAGTCCCCATTCGTTGCGCCAGCTCATTGGCGTCTCGAATCCGGCGAGCGCCGCGTACACGCTCCACTGACCGTGATGAATCGCTTCATGCTGCACAACCGTGTAGGCAAGGTCGCCCAAAGTGAACGGAGTTCCGAAGAAATCGATCGTCGCTCGCGGATCGGCCGCCTCGAACTTCGCCAGCAGATCGCCGTGAGTCTCATCGAGCGCGTGCATCAGTTCTTCGCGCCTGAGTGCGCCCGTGTAGTGCGAGTGCTTCTTCGAGAAGTCGGCCCGCTTCGAGACGATCGACTCGGCATACACGCCTCGAACGCACACCACGTGTCGCAACTGTTTGCAGAACGGCGCAAAGCCGTCGCCGTGTCGGCCGGCAGTGGCGGCACCGCCTGGCCCCGGCAGCTGCGGCGAAAAGTGCCAACACGTATCCGGCACGGCGGCCACGAAATCGACGGTCATGCGCTGCACGAAGTCGAACCGTCGTTTGAAATCCTTCACTGACACTGAACCTCCGTCTCGCGCTCGAGCCAGAGCGGCACTTCCTGCCGTCCACGCGGCGACAGCGCATACACACCAAGCGAGGCTCGATCGAACCAGCCGTATGCGTCCCGGTAGAGGATGTCGCGCGCTTTTGGTACCTCTAGCGTGCGCGCGACATTCGAAGCCTTGGTCGGTCCCACTTCCTGCAGCAGCTGCGCGATCTTCAGCGCCTGTTGCCGGTACGCGGTCATCACGCCGCCTCGTCTGTGCAGACCGCCGGGGTTCGGATCGCCGACGCGCTTGCGGAACTCACCCAGCAATCGTTCGTGACGATGCTTCGATCGGCGCGGTTTGTATTCGCCAGGATCGAGCAGCACGTCGACGGGTGCGACGGCCGCCGCCGCGTCGATCACCATCAACCCCAGGCCGAGCATCCTGAGCAGCTTCACGACGTGCTTGCGCCGCGCGCTCAACACCGAACACTGCTTCGGTATACCTACATAGACCTTTGGCGTGAGCGACAGCCGCTCCACGGCCTGCAGCACCACGTTCAGGTTGAGCGAGAGCTTGAGTTCCACCACCACGGGCGCTTCCGCATCGCGCACGGCGAGCACGTCGCAATCGCCGATCTCGCCTTTCACCTCGTAGCGCTGCGATTCGAGGAATCGCTTCAGCGGCGGATAGAGATCCGATTCTTTCATGACGACGAAGGGTCCCGTTGCCGTGCCAGCGCTGCGTAGTGTCGATGGAATACGCTCAATTCCGCTCTCGCCGTGAGCGCCGGCAACGGAAATGCCTTCCATGCTTCCGCCGGATTCAGATGCGCGAGGTCCTCCGAGAATCTCTGCGCCGGCCCCGGTATCAACTGTTCATCGTGGTCCAGGAACTGTCCCCACCATGATCCTCCGCTCAGATTGCCCGGTCTGGTGTGAATCGCCAGCGATTCGATGTACGCAGGAGGAAACAGCCTCCTATACGCCTCACGGTTGTACAGCCACGAACCGCCTGCGACATGTTGCGCATTCGCTCCATACGCGCGCCGTATGAATGCGAACATCGCGGCGAGCTCGCCGATCCTTCTCGCGTATTTCGTGTGGCTCAGCGGACCCACACCGCCGTCGTTGTCGTTCGGATTGAAGTGGATGCGCACCACACCGCCATTCGGCGCGTCGAATCCGAAGCAACCGAACTCGCGATCCGTTGCGGCCTGCCACGTTCCGAGCCGCGTCTGCGCAAACGATTGCGTAAAGGCGAGACGCGCGCTCGGCGTTCGCTTCGCGGCCAACCCCTCGACGAAGTCGTTCCACTCCGCCGACCGCGCGTCCGCAGAGGGTCGACCGAAGCCGAAGCGTCGATGCAGGTTGGTATAGAACGTGATTGCCGCGGTCAGCGGGATTTGCGCCCTTGAAGCGAACTGTTCGGCGAAGCGAAGCTGCAACTCGAACCACGGAACGAGGCGTTCGGCGCGTTCCGCAACCGTCATCGAGCCACACCGGCGTCGGCGACTACTTCCCGCAACGAATACGACGGCACGTTCAGCACGACGTACGACGGACACACGAGCTGTTTCCACAGCGCGAAGGCGTCGACCGCGTTGTGGGCGCCGACGAACAGCGAGATCACGGTTCCATGCGCGATCACCACGAGGCTCTGCGTTTGCGTCCGCTCGAGTTCGGCAGCGATCGCCGCCGAGAAGCGGTTCAGCGCATCGCGCGCGGATTCGGTGCCGAGCACGCGTCGATTCGGATCGATGAAGATCTCTTTGTTCGCGCGCTCGTGGTCGGCCTTCGATAGCAGCGGTAGTTGCGGTCGGTCGAACTCCTGCAAACCATCGACCGACGCACTTCGAAGGCCCAATTCCGCGCCGACCAGCTCGGCCGTCCTCGTCGCTTTCGGTTCCGGGCTCGCAATCAGACGCAGCGGCACGAACGCGCGCAGGTGTTCCGCGAGCGGCTTCGCCTGCCGTTCGCCTTCCGCCCCCAGTTGCCAGGCTTTCGCCGGCTTCGACGGATCCAGCACCGGCAGCGCGTGCTTAACGAGTACGAGGGTCGTCGCGATCATCGGTGCGCATCGATCGTGCCGAGCAACGGCGCTTCGCTCGACAGCGGATGTGGTGCGCTGTATCGAACCGCCGCGACGATCGGCTTCCACATCGCCACTTCATCCCGCCCCTCCGGCGACAACTCGAAGTAACGCCGTTCGTACGCTTCGATGAATCGCGCCACGGCTTCTCTGGAACGCTCGCTCATTCGCAGATGGAGCCACTCCGTCATCGCAACACACGTTTGAGCCACGTCGGCCCGCGGATTGCCCGACGCGCGACCACGCAATCGATCACCACGGGGCCGTCGTCGGTCATCATGATGTTGCCGGCGTGAAAGTCACCGTGACAGATCCGGTCGCCATCCGGCAGCGACTCCATCGCGCGCAGCACGCGCTCCTTTCGTTCCGCCGACAGCGTGCCGGCCTCGATCATCTTGCGGAACTGTACCGGCAATGCGGTGAGACTCTGCGCCGTCAACGCGTGCATCTCCGCATGAACCTCCGCGGCAATGATGCCTGCTCGCGCGCCCGATTCCGCATCGACCAGTTGCAACGACAACGGCTGACCGGAGAGTTTCTCCATCGGCAGGCCGACCCTGCCGTTCACTTCGACCAGTTCGCCCACGTGCGGTACCCGAGCGCCAGCGTCGTGCAGTACGCGGGTGATGCGCGCTTCGCGCGGACCAACCCTCGGCGCGATCGATGTCCGATACAGCTTCAGCACCTGGCCGTCGCGCCATGCGTGAATGTCGGCGGTGGCGCCGGTGGCGATGGGCGGGTCGAGTTCGAGAGTCAGCGTGTCCAAGCCAGTGCGCTAAACGACGTGGTAGAGCACGTAGCCGATCATTCCGAGGTTCAGATACGCCGTCGACGAAAAGCCCGGCGCGCGATACAGCGGGTTGATCCGATACCCGATCCAGAACGCGGCGCGCGCCACCACGAAGACGATCGTGCACGCCCATACCGCCTGCAACTGGTGCAACGGCAGCAGCGTGCTCAACGCGAGCGACGCAATCGCGAAACCGAACGTCTGCTCGAAGGTATTGTCGGCGACGCGCGCGTCGATCTGCATCGCCGGCGTTTCGGCGCCGCGCGTCGGATCGATTGCATCGCTGAAGAAACGCGCATTGCCCACCGTCATCAGCATGACGAATAACGGCACCAGCGCGACGACGTTCGCCTGCAGCGCGTACGCGACACGTTCACCCATCGCATCGGCAATAGAGGGTGGCGACAACAACCCCGTCAACGCCCACACGCCGAGCACCATCAGCGTTACCCCGCTCGCAGCCCCGATTGCCACGATCTTCTGTGACTGGTTCATTGCGTCTCACCGCCGCCCGAGCCTCGCAAGAGTATCCTGCAAAACCCGCATCGCAAGACGGACACGCGAACATGACGCACGCAGCGAACGACCGCCTGACCAACTGGCTGGATCAGGAATCCCCGGAACCGGTGCTCGAACCGGATCTGCCGATCGTCGATCCGCACCATCATCTATGGGATCTGCGCACCGCGACCACCGAGCCGTTCCTGAGCTTCGAGCAGAAGGTGTATCTGTGCGACGAGATCAGCGACGACATCGCGAAGTCGGGGCACAACGTGGTGCAGACGGTGTTCGCGCAGTGCGCCGCGTTCTATCGCGCCGATGGACCGGAACCGATGCGCTGCGTCGGTGAAACCGAGTTCGTGCACGGCATCGCGGCGATGAGCCGCTCCGGCATCTACGGACCGGCACGGCTCTGCACCGGCATCTTCAGCGCAGCGGATCTGCGCGCCGGCAAAGAGGTAGACCTCGTCATCCGCGCGCATCTCGCCGCCTCGCCGTACTTTCGCGGCATCCGCAGTGTGGTGCCACGGAATTTCGAGGGCGCATTCCTCGACGGCTATTCGATTCTCGCGAAGCATCATTTGAGCCTCGATCATTATTCGCCGGACTGCGAGCGGCTGCGCGACCTGGTGAGGCTGGCTGAAGCGCAGCCCGACGTCACGATCATCGTCAACCATCTCGGCGGCCGCGTCGATCCGAACGCGAGTGCTGACGAGTTCGCAAAGTGGCGCGCGTGCATCGATGCAATCGCGGCCTGCAGGAACGTGGTGATCAAGCTCGGCGGCGCGCAGCAACGGGTCGGGCCGTGGGAACCGCCGTTTCACATGCACAAACGCGCCAAGCCCATCGGCTCCGAGGAACTGTCGGAGTTGCTGTTCCGCTGGTATCAGCACGCGCTCGGCGCGTTCGGCCCGGACCGCTGCATGTTCGAAAGCAACTTCCCGGTGGACAAAGAGTGCGTCTCGTATCGGACCTTGTGGAACGCGTTCAAGCGGATCGCCGCGAAAGCAGGCCTCAGCGCCGCGGACAAGGCGCATGCATTCAGCGGCACCGCAGCGCGTGCATACCGGCTGACGCTGCCGGCGGACCCGGTTTAGACTCGAGGCACATTTGGAGGGGACGACCATGCGCATCATCGACGTCGACGCACACCTGCACGAACCGCTCGACTGGGTCGAGCGCACCGATCCGGAACTGGCCGCACAACTCGGGCCGCCGGCGCGTTTCCTCCACGTGGCCGACGCGGTGTTCGGCGTTTCGAACCCGGCGGTGTCACAACTTCCCGCGCAGCAACGTCCGCAGACGGCGTGGGATACGGTGCTGCCCGGGTTCGTCCAACACCTCGAGATGACCGACGTTCGTCAGCCCGAACGCCAGAGCGCGCTCGCCGGCGATCCGTTCTGCGATCCCGCGGCGCGGCTGACGCTTTGCGACGCCGAGGGCATCGACGTGCAGTTCCTGAACCCGACGTTCCTGGTCGGCCCGTTCGTGCAGGCGGCCCGCGCGCGACGACGCGATCTGATGCCGCGCATTCGCCAATGCTGGAATCGTTGGGCGATGGATCTCGTGCACGGCCACACCGATCGGCTGATGCCGGTCACGCAGATCGACCTGAACGACGTGCCCGGTTCGATCGAAGAAATGACGCGCATGCGCGCACTCGGCAGTCGCGGTTTCGCGATCAACGAATCGCCGGTGGGCATCGGGCGTTTCGACAGCGACGGCCGCAGTCCGCTCGCGCGTTCCATCACGCATCCAGACTTCGCGCCGCTGTGGTCGGCCGCGGAAGATCTCGGCATGGCGGCGATCGCGCACGTCGGCTTCTCTCGCGAGCGCATTCAGTTCGGCTGGGCCAACAACGGCGCGAATGATCTCTCTACCTATACGCTGCTGAACATGGCGGTTACGTCGCAGATCGGCCCGCAGCTGATGCTCGGCGCGCTGGCGCTCGACGGCGTGCTCGAACGGCACCCCAAGCTCACGGTAATAGTCGAAGAAGTGGGCATCTCGTGGCTGCCGCACCTGCTCGGCATGCTCGACCACGTGGTGGGTCGCAAAGACCATTCGCTGCTGGCCGACGGCGAGTTCCGTCCCGACTTCGCCGGCCCCGCCTACAAGCTGCCGCTCAAACCGTCGGAATACCTGCAGCGCCAGGTGACGGTGACGCCGCTGGTGGTGAATGAACCGTTACGACCGGTGCTCGACCGCATTCCGCCGGAGATGCTGTGTTTCTCGAGCGATTACCCGCACGTGGAGGGAACGGCGTCTGCGGTGAAGATCTGCGAGCGACAGCTGGCGGACTGCTCGCCGCACGTGCGCGACACGTTCTATGGCGGCGTTGCCGCGAGAATCGGCTTGTAGCCGCACCCGCTGCGACAACTATCTAGAAGAATCCGCGGAGAAACGCCGCCGCTTCGTCGGAGATGCCGCCGATCTTGTTCGTTGCCTGCCGATAGAACTTGAAGTTGAGTTCGGTCTCGGGACGACCGTCGTTCCAGCTCGAGAACGGTTTGAGCTCGTTCCGCCCGAGCCGCCGCTTTGCGAGCCGCGTGCGTCTGACGACGATGCTCACCCGCGGCGTCTGTCGTGCAACGCCCCGCTTCTTCGGCGCGGATTTCGACGAGGTCACGACACCGCTTGCAACGAGTCCCGACCCGCCTTCGTTCTCGCTCGCGAAGACGAAGACCTCGTCCCCTTCGGCAATGTGTTTGGCACCATACATCGTCTTCCGCGCGTCGAACGTGAACGTGGCCGCGCGCGGATCGCTCACTTCGGTTTTGATCAGGTACGCCGCCATGCTGCCGCTCCCTACAGCTGCGACCACTCAGGTGTCGACGTTTTCAGCGCCTGGAGCACGTACCCGCACCGATCTTCGACCGAACCTTTCGGCACCTCGACGACCTCATACCCACATCGGCGATACCACTCCTGGGTAACCCGGTCGACCCGAACGGCGTGCTCGAACGTGTGGTCGCGTTCGGCGTCGTTCACGTAGATCGCCTCCCACGGCGGCAGCACGAACACCTTCGAATAGTACGGATACTTCGATAGCCATTTGCGCAGCTCGCGCTCATCCAGCGGTGTCACGTGATCGAGCGCGCAGAGCGCGTCGACCACGCCGCGCTCGAAGAAGACGTGACCCGCCGTTCCAACATGCCGCTCGAAACTCGCGACATCGATGCGCAGCGTCTGTTGCGCGAACTCGTGCGCTTCCGGTCGCGGACTGAGCCCCCGCTTCCGGCGTTCCTGAATGATGATGCGCGGACTGTCGCCGACGATGGTGTAACCGCGCGCCTGCAGCGCCAGCAGCAAAGCGGACTTGCCCGCGCCCGGCCCGCCCGTGATCACGATTCGCGACATGCGGCGTCTCCGTCGGCCAGCGATTCATTGATCGCCAACTATTGCGCGTCCGGCACCAGCGCTTCCTGTGCAACGCGCCACTGACCATCCGGTTGCTTGCGCCACACGATGACGAGGTGCACGTTCGACGTCGACCCCGCTTGTGGCGGACGCCCATTCACCCATGAAGCACGTCCATACATGTACGCGAGGTTGCCGTCGCCTTCGATGCGACTCGGTGAAATGACGACGGACGACATCGGTTGCATGGACTTCGCGAGTTCCAGCAACTTCGCCCGCCCTTCCAGCGGTTGCGACCCTGCTTGCAGCAGTCCTGCGTTTTCGGTGTACATGTAGACCCACGCGGTGGGATCGGTGCTCTGCAGTGCTGCAACCAGCTTGGTGGTTGCAGTCTGAATTTCGCGCGCGTCGAAGTCCTTCGCCTCCGCTGCGCGCGCCGCCTCGAACTGCCCGCCGCACACTGCGAGTGCAACCATGATCCTGATCAGATTTCGCATCTTTTCACCTCGCTCTTTCTCGCGCCGTCATCTTGCCACCGAAGGGCGCTGCCGCTGTGTTCGCTAACGCGCGGTGGCGGAATCGGCGAGTTCGAGCGCAGAGAGCGCGCTGATCGTCACGTAATATCCGTCCGGATCGCGCAGCGAGAACTCCAGCGTTCCGGTGTTCGGATTCGTCTGCGGCTCTTCTTCGAGCCGGGCGACGAGCGCGCGCGCACGCTTCACGGACATCTCGAAATCATCCACGCGGAAGAACAGCAGCAGTCCGTTGCCCGGCGTCGCGCTATCCGGGCTGGTCAGCGACGGATGCTCGTGCGCGCCCCATTCGTGCAGGCACAGCAGCACGGTTCCGTCCGAGTCGACGAGCTGGCCGAAGTAGGTATGCGCCGGTTCCGTTTCCGGCTGGCCGAAGAGCGACTGGTACCAGTTGAAACTCGTCGGCACGTCGCGCACGCCGATGATCGTCCAGGTGCGTTTCATCGCATTTTCTCCGTCGGTACTGCAAATGGATTTTGCCGCCCAACGAGCACGTGAAGCTGCGGATCGCGCTCAGTCGAGCGACTTACACATCGAAATGAATGTCGGGTGGTCGTATCCATCGTGCGCATGTTCTCCGGTCTTGACGAATCCGAAGGCCGTGAAGGTCTGGTGGTTCTCAGTCAACTCGATCCGGGTCTCCAGTTCCAGGACTGCAACGCCGGAACGGCGCGCCAAGTCCTCCGCCGCCTGCATGAGCCGGCGGCCGATGCCCCGGCCCTGCCGGTGCGGCGCCACGGCGAGTTTTCCGACGTACAACGAGCCGGGTTTCGGTTTCGCAAAGACGCATCCGATCAGTTCGCCGTTCTCGACGGCGAGAAACAGCTGTTCATCCTTCGTCTTTGCTGCAATCGATTCTGCGTCAAGGGCGTGCAGCGACGATGGCGGGTCGATCCGATCGGTCTGATGGGCGAATGCGGCATGCAGAAGCTGCAGCAGCTCTTCCCAACGGCAGAACTCTGGCGCGGCGCGGCGCACCTCGACCGACCTCGAATCCGAGCCTTCAAGCGCCACGCGTCAACACCTCCAGACAATCGACGGTGTTTTGGATGCGCGCATCGTAGCAGCGCGGCAGATCGGCCGGCCACGCGGCGTAGCGCTCGACCCAGCACGTGCGGAGGCCGACGCGCTTCGCACCCAATATGTCTGCATGCGGATCGTCGCCTACGAACCACGATCGACTCGGGTCGATGGCGAGCTTCCCGATCATGTGTCGAAAGATCTCCGGTGCCGGCTTCTTGAAGCCGAACGCGGAGGAAATCACCGAGCAATCGATCAGCCCGGCCAGCGCGGAGTTGTCGATCTTCGCCGACTGCGACGGCACGCCGCCGTTGGTGACTATTCCAATCCGCCAACCCTCGGCACGCAGCGTAACCAGCAGATCGGCGACACCCCCGAAGAGGCGCGGCTCGAGCCACGCGGTGGCTTCGAAGTGTTCCTGGATACGTCGGGCGGGAATTCCTTGAAATAGGGCGTTCGACAGCGCCTCGAAGAACTCGTCGCGAGGAATGCGTCCGTTTCCATCGAGCCGATGGAACTCCGTCATGAACACGTCAGCGGGGACCGCAACCGAATCGAAAAAGACGGAATGGAGTTGCTTCGCGTACGCGTCGAGCGATCCCCGTCGGTCGACGAGTGTCTCGTCCAGGTCGAAGACGACGCCGTTCATGCGCATGAATGCTCGTGCGTCATGCGCTCAGAAGCGACGTGAGCACCTTCGCCCCCGCATCGCTGCCTAACCAGAACAGGATGGCGCAGTTCACGATCACCGTGACCCAGAAGGTCGTTCGGAATGTTGCCTTGCTGGACTTGTGGCGAAACACCTGCATTGCGACGAGTGCGCCTGGCCATCCCCCGAGGAGATCGATCGCATGAAGCGTGTTTTCCCTGGTCCGCCATCTGGAGGTGCGCGCCGCCGATTTGTCATACCAGTACATCACGAAGGCAACGAGATTCATGACGATGTAGAACGCCAGTATCGGTGCGGGGTAAATGCGGAAAGCAATGGCTGCCACGAGCGACCCGATGAACGTTGCAGACACGACGGCCGCGCGAACGACCGGACCGGTATCGGGTGTGTGCTTCGGTTGCTCGCCGACGAACTCGACTCTGGCAGCCCTCGCGCGCCCCTGCGAGTCGGCCGCCACTTCGTACGTGACGAGGTCGTTCTCGGTCGGACGACGCGAGCGATTCGCAAATGAACTGATGTGCACGAACGTCTGCGCACCACCCGTCGATGGCGCGATGAACCCGAAGCCCCGCTCGTCCTTCCAGTCGGCGATTCGCCCCTTGCGGCGCGCAACGCGACCTCGACGCCTGACGACCGACATCCGTTAACGAGCCGACGGAGCTTTGGCATTCGTGCAACGCTTACATAGCAGCACCACACGCTTGTGCGTCATGTTTGCTCGCCCTCTCCGTCCCAATAATCGAGATTCATCGCCTCGCGCGCCTGGAAGGAAAAGTATTCCATCTCTCCATCGGCACCCGTTGGGAAATCCGCGTAGACACCGAACTTGCCGCTGTCGGGATACTCGTTGATTTCCGGTGAATGCAGCGTGCTCACCGCGAGAAACCTCAGTTCCTCGGCGCCGGTGTTGCGTATCTGGTGCGCCGCTTCGGGTCCGCCCGGCGGACACGCGATGAAGTCGCCGCTTCGAATCGGGAACGTCTCGGAGCCGATGCGAACCTCACCGTTGCCGTGAAGCACGAAGAACATCTCTTCGTTGATTCTGTGCGAGTGAAAGGGGTACGCGGATTTTCCAGGAGGAATCGCGGTGATGTTGTAGCCAAGCGTGCGGGCACCGATGCGGTCCGCGACGCGCCCGATGCGAACCTCGAAACGACTCGCGAGGTCGCCTTTAGGAGGAAAATCTCGCGGTCGAGGCGAGAGGCTGACTTCATCGATGTTGAGGATCGGCTTCGCCATGCATTTCTCCTTGATCCATGACGCTCGACTCAGAGCTGCATCTGCTTTACCTGCCACGTCATTGAGCAACCTGACAGCAGCCTCGTACGATGCGCTACACCGACACGACACAAGCGAGTTCCGACATGAACCGCACTCCGATCGAGACAGCCAGACACATCTTCAGCGCATTCGGTCGAGGCGACGTCCCGGCGATTCTCGCCTCGCTCGCACCGGACGTTCAATGGGAGTACGGCCCCGTTTCGCAGAACGTACCCTGGTATCAGAACCGCCGTGGCGTCGAAGGGGCGACCGAGTTTTTCAAGAGTCTCGCCGGATGCGAGTTCCATCGGTTCGATACGACGGCATTCATTGCTGAGGGCGACACTGTCGTCGTGTTGGTCGACTCGGACTACACCGTCAGGAAAACCGGCAAACGCGTCGTCTACGAAGACGCAGTGTTTCTGCTGAAGTTCAACGCGGACGGCAGCATCCGCCGGTTCGCGCACCGCGTGGATCTGCATCAGGCCTGGCTCGCGTACAACAGCGAGGATGCGGCTTGATGTGTACCACACCCAACAGTCCGAATCGGTCTGATGATCGGCGGCACACCTGATTACGACTACGGCGAACGCAAATACCGATTCAGGTCTTTTCCATCGAGATCAAGTTGTGACTCCGCCTTGCCCTTCAGATAGCGATCCAGAAACGCGATGGTGTACCGATCGATCGCTGCCGCGTTCGGCTGGTCCTTCAAACATGCGGCGACACTCGCCTCACCGAGGCACAAGAGGTTCGTCCACTCGAAGTCGAGTTGCGCGACGCCTTTCAGTTCTACCAGGTATTTCGGCGACGACGTCAGCTGGTAGGCCTCGCTCTCGACTTTGCGCCTCCGCTGGTCCCACTGGAGCCCTGTGGTCTGATACATGACCGGCACGCCCAACCTGGGAAGCGCGCCATGCGCAACGAAAGGCTCGACGAACGGCGACAGCGCGATGACCGCTTTCAGCTCCGGTGTCTTCCACGACGCCCATCCGCCGGCCATGCCAATGACCGTGTAGGCACCGAGAGAATGCCCCACCGCACCGACGTTCGACGCATCTACGATGCGCGCAAGCGCCGAATCCTGCGCAACGACACGCATGACCTCGCGCAAATCGCGCGCGCGATCGAGGGCACTTTCCTCGTTCCATAGTTCGGGTGCCAGGAACCACTTGTCGGCGGAGAGGGGCTTGAGGTCGTCACTGCCGTTCGCGCATCCGGCATCGCGATGATCTGGCGCCGCGACGACATAGCCATGCCGCGCCAGTTCCTCGGTGATGAAGATCGATTGGAGCGCGCAGCCGCCGAATTCGTGCGAAAAGACCACGAGCGGCACGGACGGGCAACCGCCGAGCGGCGGCGAATCCGGCGCCACGCTTCCCATGACACCGGCTCGCGAATAGGCCATGGACTGCTCGGGCTGAGCCGCCGGATACCAGACCGCGACCTTGCGTCCGTCTTCGAGCGCGAGCATTCGATAACCCACGGACTGCGACGCATCGCATTGGAATACGAAGCTCGCTCCCGACGCGGCGCCCACACGCAAGGCCACGAATGCCGCGATCGCGAACATCGACCAACG
Source organism: uncultured Gammaproteobacteria bacterium (assembly GCA_963780795.1). GTDB lineage: Bacteria > Pseudomonadota > Gammaproteobacteria > Pseudomonadales > Azotimanducaceae > DATJGR01. Next base: position 446,852 of record CAWADH010000005.1, read on the forward strand.
CAGTCTTCGAGAAAGGTCGAACGAGGACATCGCACCGGTCCAGCCACGGCAAGAATGAAATCTTGCGGCCGTGGACGACAGTCACGTTACTACGAAACGCGCGCCGCTGGTGGTGGCCGCTCAATGGGTGCCATCGTCAGCGCATGACGATCGCTTGCTCGGCGCGTGCAACGTGAGCACGATCGCCCAGTGTCGCGTCGTGGTGTCGTCGCCCATTACACGGCTGAGCGCCTTCGCAAGCTTTAAGCGCCTTCCGCCCAGATGAAATTGCACTTCGAGTTCTTCATTCGATGCGGAAGAATCGCTTGATATTCACTCGAGTTGTACCAGCCCTTCGCTGCGGACATGGACGGAAATTCGAGGATCACCTTCAAGGGATATTCTCCGACGCTCCCTTCTACGACCTCCGTATTCCCACCGCGGACCAGGTATCTGCCGCCATGCGAGACGACCGTACCCGACACCGCTTCCATGTAGGGTCGCATACCCTCCATGTTCATGATTTCCAGTTCGACCAGCGCGTACACCGTCATTTCGTTGTCCTTCTGCCTGTAATGGGTATTCGATCTGGAAGGTTGCCATACCTGTTGTCGATGGGCCTCTATTGTCGCTAGGTGCGGCTCGAGCAGTACTGCGCATGCGTCCGCTGACAGTACGTCTCGAAGTTCAGCAGCGTCCGCGCGTGAGTCTTTAGTGGAGAGTCGTATGGACACCACAGAACACGGGCCACGAAGGGAAACTTGTCCTTCGGCCACTTCGGCAGATCACCCGATGACCATGCTGCTAAGGCTTTCGGGAAGTTCTCACCGAGCAACGAGACAAGCCTATACGGCAAATTCGCCATGCGAAGGTAGCAGTCCACCTGTGTCACGAACGTACTCACGTCGGGAAGCCTCCACGCGGGGCAAATGCCGTAGAGTCTGATCATGATGTTTCCTATCTACAAAGCGAGACCACGGGCCCGATGCCTAACAGCTGGCTTAAGCCGCGCGCCAAACGGGCGATTGAATCTACGTCGCGCCGATGCGAGTGGCGAGCGCTCTGAAGTCAATGTCGTCGAGATTGGGGTTTGGGCGGATAGATCCGGAATCCGGCATGCTCCTGGTGTTGAAACGACCGATAGAAGCCCTCGGACCCAGGCTCCGCCCAGAGGTCGAGCCATTTCGCCCCTGACTGCGCAAAGGCTTCGGCGATCAGTCGCTTGGCGACGCCTCCACTGCGGTATTCGGGAAGTACTCCGACAAGCGATAGATGCGCGTGAACAGCGCCGTTGGTGAGAATGTGGGAAAGACCGATGACCCGCCCGTTGGAAATGGCGAGCCAGGTAATCGAGCCCGGCGCCGCGAACGCAACTCGCGCAACTCGCGGGTCTGCATAGGAAGGCCAGCCTAGCTCGTTGGCGAGGCCTGCGACCCCTTCGACGTGATGCGGTTCGAACGGCTCGAAGTGGATGCCTTCAGTAGCACTCATTGCTTTACCTGGTGGGAACGCATCTCAGGAGCACCGTCCCGGAAGAGAACGTGTGGGTCTCGACCGGCTCGAGTCTGACTCTGTTCCGAATCTGCGAGAACGCTGCCTTACCGGAACCCAGCAGGATCGGGACATAGTAGAGCTGGTATTCGTCGATCAGGCCGGCGGATGCCAAGGCTGAGGCGAGGAGGAGACCTCCGACGCCTATGGACCCGTCGCCGTTCATTCCTCTTCGTGAGCCTCAAAGGCGGACGACGCGAGAAAATCCACCTTGGTCGTGCCCCCATGCTCGAGCAATTCGGCCGCGTCAAGGATTGCCGCGACCTCCGCGGGCGAGTATCGCGTATCGAAACCGTCACGCATCTCGCTCGCGCTGCATTCTTTGCGATGTAGGCATGCCAGGTAGAACCAAGTCTCTTTCACGACGTCGCTCGAATCCGAGCCCTGGGCGGGGTACTTCCAAAAGAACATGCCTGCAAACTCGTACAACCGATAGTCCGGAGAAGCCATCGCGTCTTTGAGGAGGACGGCCATCGATCTGCGGTTTTCTTCGCTGGGCGGATTGCCAGAAATCGTGAATAGCTGCGCTGTCGGATTGCCCGCTGCCGCCGCCTTCTCATACCAATACATCACCCACCGCCCGAACTGGCCCGGTCCAGCCGTCGGCACGCGCTGGTTGATGTCGAGACATTCGGCGGCGCGACGATCGAACCACGCCTTCACGACATCCAGTTCTTCCGGTGAAAAATTCCGCTCCAATTCCGCGGCCTGACCTGGCGAGTCCACGTATTGATCCCAACTCTTGTACGGCCCTATAGGCGCACAGATCTCAACTACTTCCGCGATGGTCAGCATGCTTGCCGCGTCACCGCTTTCAGCACGGCGGATGTGCGCATCGAATTTCGCCTTCAGATCGGAGTGCGTGATGACTCCATCGGAGTTCGGTGGCACCGCAAGCAGATGTGGAGTCGTCGCGGTCGTGGCGTGCTGGACGATCGCTCCTTTTGGAATCTGAACATTCGGCTGCGGCACTCTGGCTTCGTCCGAAGCGGACTGGTCGTTTTCGATGCGAATGATCTGCGCGCCCACAAGCAAGAGTGCGCCCCCGATCAATATCGACCCCACTAACCGCCTGTATCGCATCGCATGCAGTGCTTAGGCGTGCACACTATTCCTTCTCCGTAACGAGATGCACTATCGATGACGGGCTGGTGAGCCAAAATCCGGGGTAGTCCTTCGGTAGTGATTCAACCTCGTCGCAGCGTACGAAATTGGCTTGCTCCACATATCCCGCAGCAGCCTTAGCGTCAGACACAACGAACTCCAGCCAGATCTCCGCTTGGCTGAGGTTCGCGACCTTGTCTACGTGTAGGTGAATGGGGCCAAATTGAAACGTAACGTGGGTCGAAGACTGCTCAAGTATCGGAATGCCGACTCGGCAATAGCTCTCGATCGTCGCATCAAACTGATGGGCCGGAACTTTCATCGCGATGTTCCTGCCACCTCTAAATGTGGGCTTCTGGGGCATGTTGGATACCTCCACCTGCTCGCCTAACAACGGATTTGAGGGGCCCAGCAGACCGGCGGCAAATTTGCGTATGCTAATTTGGTGTCTGGTTTCGTGGTCGGCTGCATGCGTTTGTCACGCGGCGGAGGCAATGTGTGCGCATCTTTTACTCACTCAAGGCGCTGGTCGAGTCAAGAGAAGCTCGTGTGACTGCTGAAGTCGGTGCACAAGCTTAATATAGGGAGCTTCACGCGCGCGCTGCGCCATGTATGTGCCGAGCACCAACGCACCAGAACTGAGACCCATGAGCACCGAAACTGAAGCCCTCAAACATTTCTTCGCGGCAATCAATCGCAATGACATGCAGGCGATAACTAAAGATTTTGATCCCCAGATTGTACGCATTGAGCCCGAAGGCTTTCCCACAGCCGGCGACGTATCCCGTCGTCCAACAACCGAGTTGAGCAGCGCCAGGCGGCAAATTTGCGTGCAAATCTGGCGACTGTGTTGATGAGTCCGCTGCAACGATGGGCTAGGCGGCATTTGCTCCCTCTTCGTTTGCTCAGCGAATGTAATATCCAGAAACGCGCCACTCATCCCCATCCAACATGGGCGTAACCGTCTCAATCGCACCATCTTTGTTCGCGAATTTCGTCTTGAACTGCAGCACGACGTACTCACCGTCCGGCGCTCCAGGCAATCGTGTGGAATATGTCGCAGAGACAAAGGTCCGATCGCCAACGGCACCGAGCGGTGCTCGAACCGATTTCATTGCACTCTGCCATTTCTCCGATGTGACTTGGGACCTGAAGAATGACGAAGCGTCCTTCCAGGATGCTTCGTAGTTTCCCTGATCTACCAACGCAAGCCATTCGAGCGCGGACTGCTTTGCTACAGCCTCCTTGTCGTCGTTCGATGAAAAGACGCTCGATGCGATCAGAACAGAAAGTGCTGCGACCACCCATTTGCGTAGATTCATAGCTTCGATTCCTCCTCAGGTCTAACGATGCCGCCTAACGTTTGGAGTTAAGCGGCACAGCAGGCAGCGGCAAACCTGCCCACCCCAGCTGTACTGCAAAATCCAACGTTCCACCAAACACAACATCGGCCGCGGTAAATTGATCCCCGAGAGCCCAATCTGTTTCGGGTGTCATGGACTCAATGGTCGCCAGGCATCGCTTCGAGTCTTGTCCGCGAAATAAGCGCAAATTGCGGCGACCTCTGTAACAACAACATCACCGCAACCAGAGCCGGCATCTTTCCCATAGGATTGATGGCATGAAATTGAGGAGTATTTCCCTCTCCTGACATGAGGTCTACGACGATCTGTTCGTGTTCCGCTTCCAGTTCCAACAGCATCCGGTGAGTCCTTACAGCTCGGCTCATGGGGTGAAAGTAGTGTTTCATGATGATCTTCTGTCGCTAGCCACTTTGCTTCGATCCTACCCTGGCTCTCCTGACAACGGCATGGCAGGGAGTTTTTCAACGCACAGCAGTTGGGAGCGTCGAGAGCGGGTTGAGAGCGGGTTGAGAGCGGACATCGAGCATCGCGCAAGGTCGGGTGCCGTATAACGTTCGCGCTCAGCCGCGGCCGAGCGTAGCGAGGGAACCAAGGCCGCAGGCGAGCGTAGCGAGCAAGTCCCCGGCTATCGGCTGCAGCGCGGTGTCAGGCGGCATTCAGTGCACCGCGAATCGGTGAAACCGGCTCGTGTACCGTTCGAACGAGGAAGTCCGAAAGCGACGCTCCTGCGCATACCTGGGTCAGCCAGTCCTCCGGGTCAAACTCCACTCCAACCGCATTGATGCCAAAGCTCGGACCAAGGATGTAGGCGTTGCTCCGCTCGACGGACTCGAAGCAGTCGACCTGGAACTCCAGCTGATTGCCATCAGGATCGGCGTAATACATCGAAATCGTGAGGCCGTGGTGGATACACCAATAAGGCGGGATGCCATTGGACTTGAGACGTGTGTAGTTCTCGAACAAGTCGTCGATCGACTGATAGGTGTAAGCGACGTGGTCGACACCAACCAGCCCATGCTTCTCTGAATCCTGGGAATCCGGTTGAACAACACTCAGGTCGATAAATGCGAAACGATGATGCTCGTCGTCGTAGGTAAGGAATGCCACTACCGGGTTCTGATGCTGAACCGTGGCACCGAACACTTCCTTGTACCAGGCGAGCATTTGCGCAAATCGGCGGGTCCGATAGACAACATGCGCGAGGCTCGGGGTTCGATCTTTCGACATGGGACTCCTCCGGTTCGTGATGAAAAATGGAGAAACGTAAACGTAAGAGACCTCAGTGTACCGTCCTGTGTGCTGACCAACGCTCGGCCAACAGTCGCGCTGCATCTCTGGCAGGCCAAACCGTTTCCGCATCGGATCGTCCACATCGGCAGGGCGTCTCGCCCAGCCTATCCTCAGCGAAACGGAGCGTCGAACCATCGATCTCACCGATCGGGATGTAGTACGGAACCGACTTCGCGAAGTCGACCATTTGTCCGGTCACCGAGCGATCGAGAGTCCGTCCAACAACTGCGCGGTCCATCGCTTGAACTTCTGCACGAATCAGATGTTCATCGATGCGCATGCGCCCCAAACGATTCGCCACCAATTCGCTCATGCGGCTTGGTAAAGTCTTGACTTTTCTAGCTTCAGTCAGAACCGCAAGTAGCGACGTCGAGCTCACGAGAAGCAAAAGCGGCTGATGATCAACGACGATTCGGTTTACGTACCAATCACCCAACGCCGTGTCCGATACATCTACATCATCCGCCGACTGAGGCAGTGTCCGTAGAACCTTCTGCGTTGCTCTTAGTACGAACATCTGCCACCCGACTCGCGGTGCTGCCTAACAGCGAGCATCAGCCGCGCGCCAGACAGGCGACAAATTTGCGCATGCAAATTTGATGACTGGCTGGGGCGTCGGCTGCATGCAGTGGTTAAGCGGCGCGCCATCGCTACTTGTTGATATGTCGGATGTGACATAGACTGCGCGAGTGAGTCCAACCGACAAGCCGCTCGCTTGGCTACATGGCGAGATCAAGACACCGCCACTTTCAGCGGCGGCGCGGCTTACCGCCGGATACCTGCTCCGACGCTTACAGAGAGGTGAGTTTCTCAGCATGCCTCACTCCCGACCGATGCCTTCGATCGGCCGAAATTGCCACGAACTGAGGATAAACGACGAGAACTCGACATGGCGAGTCGTGTACCGAGTTGATGACGATGCAATCGTGATTGTGGCTGTGTTCTCCAAGAAGACTGCACAGACGCCGAAGGCAGTGATCGATGCATGCCGACGCAGACTAAGGAGTTACGACGATGAGACAGACTAAAAAGGTTCGGCTGGAACGGAAGGGCTGGAAGATTGGCAGCACCCAGGAGCTACTCCAGCTCTCGGATGAAGAGGTCGCCTATATCGAACTGAAGCTCGCGTTGAGCGAACGCTTGAGGGCGCTAAGGGAGAAGAAGGCAATCACTCAGGTTGAAATGGCGAAGCTAATCAGTTCGAGCCAGTCTCGGGTCGCAAAGATGGAGTCCGGTGATCCCTCGGTCAGCATCGACCTTCTGGTGAAGGCGCTACTAGCGCTCGGCGCAACCCGAAAGCAAATAGCCGGGGCGATGACGGCGAGCCGTGCTGCCTAAACAAGACTGTAGAAAACTCGGTTGAGGGCATTGCGTGACTGCGGTTGGGTGTTGGTCATACGCATCGTGCTACCTCTTCGTTGGTCCGACCGTATCGGTTCGACTCGGTGTCTGATCTGACGATCATACTAAGTTGCTAGAGCGATCTCCGGAACCTTCATCAGCTTCGTGATGTTGTGGACCAGACAGTACAACAACCACTGACCGTTCACCTTCGGTTTGCTGCGCAACGTAAATCGATCCAGTCGCTTGTGCGTCCGCAGATGACCGAACACAGGCTCCACCGTGCCGAGTCGACGGCCATACAGTCGGCGGCCCTCGACGCTGTCGATCTTCTGCTGCATGAGCTGTGCGTACTTCACCGTCTCGGTCTTGCCACTGAAGAACACCACCTGCCGATACTTCGATTGTTCGGGATCGCGTAAACATCGGTCGCGGCTCGGGCATGGATCACACAACCGCTTTCTGCCCTGGAAGCGGACCCCCTCGTAACCCTGCGGTGCCACCTGACTCGGACCGGTCAGCCGATGACCTTCCGGGCAATAACACGTACCCCGTTCGGCATCGTAGTTGAAGTCGTTCAGTTGGAAACGCGCAGCGCGCTGCTTCTGTTGTTTGCGCAGATCGCGCGGGTCGACATGGCGATCCGCTTCGGCAAAGCGCGGATCACGGCCGCGCATGCCAGTGTCGGCCAGGTAACCATCGACCTGCCGTGTATAGAGAAGCTCAACGTTGGCTTCACTGTGATACCCCGCATCCGCCGTGATGCGTTTTCCCGTCAGCGTCTCGTTCATGGCATCGAGGTGTTGGCTTAAGCCTTCGATGACAGGCGCCAAGGTCGACTGCTCCTGTCCCTCACCGAACGCTTCCGCATACACGATCACTTGATCGCACTCATCCACCGCAGCGACCCCGGTATACCCCTGGATCACACCGTGTGAGGTCCTCATCTTGGCCGAGTCCGGGTCGGTGATGTTCTGCGTCTTCACGTAGCCGCGCTTACTCACCACATCGTCGTGCTTCGACAGCCAGTCACGCAGCTTGTCGGCATTCGCTTCCAGGCGCTGCCGGCTCCGTTGATCGCGGTCATCGCCATCCTGATCCGGTTCCTGCTTGTCGCGTTGTCGATGCCGCCGCACGATCTCCTTCGCCGCCGCTTCGCACTTCGCCAGCTTCTTTTCAAAGTCGACCCGCCGGCCGCTCCACTCCTTCGATGCGTTCGACGGTAACTTCACACCATCGATCGCAAAGTGCTCGTGACCGATCAGGCCGACGTCGTTGCACACCACCAGCACTTCCCTGAACAACGCAACGATCGCAGCGTGGTTGTCCGCCACAAATCCTGCCAGCGTCGTGAAGTGCGGCATCTCGCCACCCGACACCGCCATGAACACCACGTTCTCGCGACAGGCCGCTTCCATGCGTCTGGATGAGATCAGACCTCTCGAATATCCCAGCAGCACGATCTTCAGCAACATCCGCGGATCGTAGGCCGTCGCGCCGGTCGTCTCATTGACATACCTGGCATCGAACGCCGAACAGTCCAGCTTGTGATCGATCAGATGTACCAGGGCGTGTTCAAACGTCCCTGGCAACACCTGCTTGGCAAAATCCACCGGCACCAGCTGCGATTGACCCGACAGGTCAGGCTTATAACGTGGCACTAACAGTTCCCCACAGGCGCGAGACGTCAGTCTACCTCGATCGGAGTTTTTCTACAGTCTCAACAGCCAGCATCAGCCGCGCACCAGACAGGCGACAAATTTGCGTATGCAAATTTGATGACTGGCTGGGGCGTCGGCTGCATGCAGTGGTTAGGCGCCGAACGCGAATTCATTTCTTCCGGAACCTCGCGCTTTCGCTAGTGCCGCTCAAGGTAGCAAGTTGCTGCGAAGACGTCCTCAAGCGTCTGGCACTCAACCCAGCTGCGGCCCAGCATCGTGACGGCGCGGCGCGCGTCGCCGAGATGCTGTGCGTTGAACGTTTGGCTCCAGCGCAGCAGCCGCCACAGACTAGCCAATGATTCGTTGGTGTTCGGTGATGGAACCCGCCCGGCCTTGCGAAGCACGAAGCGCTTGATGACACGCCAGTGCCGAACCGAGATCGAAGGAGTCATCGCAATGATAATGTCAGCAGCAGCGAAGCTCGGGGCGACCCAGCCGTAGTACACCCCCTCGATGATCCAGCCGTCTCGTTCGACAAGCGATGCCAGCTGTCGATCTCGCGCTGCGGGCTCCGCTCGTACGTCGTAGCCCGAGGCTGTGTTGTCCCAGAAGAGGTCATCGAGTGCGTAGGCGGGAACATCGAATTGAGACGACAGTCTGGCAGCTGCGTATGACTTTCCACTACCGGGTCCGCCGATCAAATGGATGCGTGGTTTCATCGAGACATCGGCTCGGCGCCTAACAGCCAGCATCAGCCGCGCGCCAGACAGGCGGCAAATTTGCGCATGCAAGTTTGATGACTGGCTGGGGCGTCGGCTGCATGCAGTGGTTAGGCGTCACCACGCTGCGGCTAATCTCGCTTGATTGGCACAACGTTCGCACCATGCGACGTATCCTCCTTCGCGGCACCAGCCTTGCGCAGATACACAGGCGCTACATTCCAATGCTGCCCGCCTTCGGTGATTACCGTCACCGTTTTACGGTTGTACTTGGTGAGAACTCCCACCAACGGTTTGCGCCCCTCGGGCGTAAAGGTAACTCGATCTCCGATTCGGAACTCGAGCATCGCCGAATGCGCTTGCGCCTGCTTCAGGAAGTTCAGTCGGGCGACGATTCGGTTGTTCAGATCAACAAGCTCATCTTCGCTAAGTCCGTCTATGTCGATTCGCACTCCTGCCTCCGCTCTACATCCGTGATGCTGCCGCGACCTCGCCAGTGACGCCTAACAGCCAGCATCAGCCGCGCACCAGACAGGCGGCAAATTTGCGTATGCAAATTTGATGACTGGCTGGGGCGTCGGCTGCATGCAGTGGTTAGGCGGCACTTCGGCACCGGACAAGTAACAGCTCGTCGTAGGCGACACCGTCGAGCAATAGCGCTCTGGGCGCGCGCCCGTATTCAATAAACCCTGCTCTCTGATACAGAGCCAATGCGGGCGCAGCAGTGGCTGTGACCGCAAGTGTGACTTGCTCCAGACCCAGCCATGTATCCGCCCGGTAAAGCGCAGCAGAGAGAAGCGCGCTCCCAATGCCGTGACCTCTACTAGCTGGATCAACGTACATGCCTCGTATTTGAGCTTTGTGCCGCTCCTTGCGTCCGGTCTCGCGCTCGATACCCACGCAACCAACAAGATCGGTGTCGACGAACGCGCCGAAGTAGACCCGCTCGCTCGAGCCCTGTAGCGAATCGTGGAAATGCTCGATCGGCTTGAGCACCTCATCCTCATAGGCCGAACCAAAGGACGCAGGGCTTTCCCGCAGTGCTTTGAGGCGCAGCTGGCGGTAAGCGATGGTGTCTTCGGCACTGAGTTGGCGGATCGACATCAAGTGCCGCCTAACAGCCAGCATCAGCCGCGCGCCAGACAGGCGACAAATTTGCGTATGCAAATTTGATGACTGGCTGGTGGGTCGGCTGCATGCGTTTGTTAGGCGGCGGACTCTTGAGATACGTCCCAACCAGGAAACACCAACACCGCGGGATGTACCTTAAGGGCCCTAGCAAGGACTTTGGCGCGCTCCACACCCAGATTGACGCGGTCGCGCTCGATGGCAGAGATGGTGGACTGCGGAATACCCGTCAGCGCAGCGAGTTCGTTCTGACTCATTTCTTGCAGTTCACGCACAATGCGCACCGACTCGCCGATGGAGACGGCGACACGTCGCTTAGCGCGTTGATATCCCTTCATGTCATTTCCTCCGGTAGTCGTGCGGTGTAACGTTTACGACTTCAACTAAGACTGCGTCTCGTTCAATTCGATAGATCACTCTGTACTGCTGATTCAAACGCGATGATCGATGGTTCTTCCACTCGCCCCGCAGTGCCTCATCATTGAAGCCGCGAATCTGCCTGAGTCCCTGCGGACCGGACACTCGAACGATGTCCTTCCACTTCTCGTAGCGCTGCAGAATCTCCACTGGGAGAGCATCTAGCTGCTTTGCCGCATTCCTGTGCTCGTAGATCTCCCACATAGATCTCGCACTGTATATACCCTATATGGTATGTCAAGGACAGTCCCGACGCCGCCTAACAACGGAGTTGAGCGGCCCAGCAGAGAGGCGGCAAATTTGCGCATGCAAATTTGATGACTGTCTGATGGTCCAACGATGGGTTAGGCGTCACCTTGGATAGAAACAACCTGGAAGCCTCCCAAACAGTTACGACGATGACCTCGCGACTGAAGCTACGCCCGAGCGAAGGCTCTGCGCAACGGATGGCGTGGCAAGCCCCGGCGAACATTTCCATGGCCACAACAATGAGAAGGCTTGTCATCGTGCACGGCCACTGACGCTGAAGAACAGCGGCTGCAACTTTCGGACGATGGCAGCGCGCTCGCAATATGACATTGAGCGGAGCGTGACTCGAACACTTCCAGACAGTTGAACCAAACGGAGGAACAGATCGAGGCGTTCGAACTACGGCACCAGGAACCTGCGGAAACCTCGGCCGATGAACTCTCGAACTCACCGCAACATCGCAGTGACGCCTAACAGCCAGCATCAGCCGCGCACCAGACAGGCGGCAAATTTGCGTACGCAAATTTGATGACTGGCTGGGGCGTCGGCTGCATGCAGTGGTTAGGGGCGTCACCTTCGCCACCATCTTGGGTCTGCTTCAATGATGAGACTCATTGAAGCACTCGACAGATAGCCCGGCAGGTCGCAGTACTCGGGATGGTGATGACACACTTTCCTGATCCGGTGCGAAGTAGAAGTACGACACATAGCGCCGAAGGTTCTCCACAGACCCTTCCAGGGAGAGCCATTGGTTCGGCCGCGACTCAAAAGGATCGGGCCATTTGCCTTCCGAACGAAGAGACCGTCGGAAGGAACGTATCGTAAGGCGAAGGGTCGCCGTCCTGTATCGGCACGAAGTTCCAGTTCGGTTGAATCGACGAAAGGAATACTCTGAAGTCTGTCGTGGAGATCGACAAGCCTTGCGCGTGAGTCCAGGAGCATCGGATTGCCATTGCTTGATTGGGCGATACGCATCCAGTGACGCCTAACAGCCAGCATCAGCCGCGCCCCAGACAGGCGGCAAATTTGCGCATGCAAATTTGATGACTGGCTGGGGCCGTCGGCTGCATGCAGTGGTTAGGCGGCGGCACTCGAGGATTCCGGCTCAAATGCTGGCGACTGCATAACTGAGGGAGGGCAACCGTTACTCATACGCACTTCCTCCAGCCGCGTACTTCTTTCCAAGTGTTTGCCTCCATTCAACAAGCACCGCTGCTACATCGGAGGCTCTCGCGCGATCCTCGGCGAGATCCATGTCTTCGGTCTGCACACGGAGAAGGTACTCCACAATCGCGTCGGCGTTCTGGTTCGCGGTGAGAAGACCAAATACCTTCGGCAGGTATGCGTAGTACTCGTCTCTTGCCGCTGGCGCTCCCGCCACGCCAATCGGATCCCAAATGTAGTGCAGTACTTCGTCGACTCTGCGGTAGAGCTCTTCGTGGTGTGGGTCGAATTTCTCTAACAGCCAGCATCAGCCGCGCACCAGACAGGCGACAAATTTGCGTATGCAAATTTGGTGACTGTCTGGGGCGTCGGCTGCATGCAGTGGTTAGGCGTCACTTAGCTCACCGTAGATTCCATAAACGTCTCCTGCATTGAGCGGTACAGAGCCGGAAGCGTCTTTCGTATTTCCTGTGCCTTCGCAGACTCTGGATCGCCTCGAACGGCCGCTTGAATCTGTTCGTATCGTTCGCGATTGTCGTATTCCCACACCGCAACAATCCTGTCGTCTTCCGTGTGCCACCGGCCAATGAGCCTTGCTCCATGCCGTATTTGGACAGGTAGCAAATGCTGCTCAAAAAAGGCGTTGAACACCTCAGCGTTCGGCCGAACACCTTCGTAGATGCGGATCCGATAGATCATCGGCCTAGCACCGGCTGCATTCCACTACATTGAACCGCGCAGTCGGGCATCTGCACGACGCTGGTGGTGACGCCTAACAGCCAGCATCAGCCGCGCGCCAGACAGGCGGCAAATTTGCGCATGCAAATTTGATGACTGGCTGGGGTGTCGGCTGCATGCAGTGGTTAGGCGGCACGCGCGATACCTCGCAGAAGAAGAGCAGAAAACAGCAGAATTGAAACTCCCAGGTTCAGCGTCACTCCTCAGTAGACATATGGAATCAACCGCCAGGAGCGAGCTTGGTACTGCTGGTAGTCGGCGCCGAACGACTGCACCAGCATCTGCTCCTCCGCGCGAATGCGGTAAGTGTAGGTCGCAGCAAGTATCAGAATCGAGATCAGCAGTGCACCGACGGACCCCGATGCCGCGGCCGCGCCGCACCAAATGAGTAAGGCAGAGCTGTAGCCGGGATGGCGGACGTAACGGTAGATTCCGTGCGTGACGAGCGCTTGGCCGTCGCTGACGCGCAACGTACGCGAGTAGCTTGACCCGAGAGTACGAAACGCGACCACTCGCACGACGACGCCGACAATGGAAATGGCCGCCCCCGCGCACTGGGCCCACCATGGCAAAGAAGGGCCGGAGATCTGCAAGGTTAGCGCCGCACCGACAACGGTGTAAGACAGGACGATGGCGACAGTGCTGCCGCGGTCTACGGCGGAGACCTGCCAAGACCGTGCGGATGACCCCTCGCGCAAGAAAAGCTCAATGAGCCAGAAACCGACGAGAGCGATCGAAGCTAGCGTGACGGGTGATGCTGGCATCGGGGCTAACCTTCGCTGAGCTCGGTCATTGCGCCGCCATTTCCCACGATCGACGGAGACAGGATGTGCAGCGCCAGCTCGAACGACCCAAAATTCAGCGTCGTCCAGCCTTTTGATGCGAACGACGGCGAGACCTCAAAGACCGTCTCGTAGAGACGTCGGGCTCGATCCATGTACAAATAGTGAATGAAGATCTGCCTTCGGCAGTTCATACGTTCCTCCAGCTCTGGCACAACAGTTCCCGTGCCGCCTAACAGCCAGCATCAGCCGTGACCCAGGCAGGCGGCAAATTTGCATACGCAAATTTGATGACTGGCTGGGGCGTCGGCTGCATGCAGTGGTTAGGCGACACACCGCTCGTACCAACACTCGATTGTCTCGCCAGGCTTCATGCCCTCCCATCGAGCCATTGCTGATGATGCTAGCTTCACCAACGCGACCACGTCGGCTTTGGAACAGTAATCCGGATAACGCATGCCGTAGAGACCTCGAAGCGTTTCAGCCGGTCCGTGAGTGATTCCTTCGATCGCCGCGAGTTCGCCCTGCAGGCAAAGAACGAGGAGTTCTGTCTGACTCAGTTCCGTTTCTCGGTTCGCGAGTTCATTGACCGAGTATGGATCGTGACCCAACGCGATATGTCCGAAGAAGGAGTTCTTCAGCTGAAAGTGGTCTTCGACGATCCAATGCACAAGATCATGCGGAATCGAACCGACCATCAACCCATCCCAATCGATATCCGATCCGTCGTCGCGTTTGCACGAGGTATGGCACCCGGTCTCTGTCTTCGCGAATGTGATGATCATCGCCGAGCTATCCCGTGTCGCCTAACAGCCAGCATCAGCCGCGCACCAGACAGGCGACAAATTTGCGCACGCAAATTTGATGACTGGCTGGGGCGTCGGCTGCATGCAGTGGTTAGGCGGTGCCAGCACAGGTTCGCCTCCAGGAAATTGGGTCCGTCGCATGAGGACGACGACCTGTGATGTCTGCTTCGAGTACTTCGTTCGGCTTCGCCAAGGACACTTCCTTCCAAGTGATGCCAGAAAGTGGAACCTTCACACGCCAATACCACGGAGTACTACTTGCACCCTTTCGCTTCCAACTCAGATAGAGAAAGCGAGCTTCGGGAGTACCCTGCACGAACGGGCCCCGGAACGTCGGCTTCCCGGTCGATTCATCACGACGCGCTTCGAGAGCGCACTCGAAGAACATCGATCCGTCCTTCTGCTTCACACCCGCGTGCACGGCTTGGGCTTTGTCTTGCATTCCCACGTCAAGTCGGCCCTCGTCTGGCGGGATCGCCGGCATCGTCTTGCAGACCAACCGAAGTTTGAGACTCTTGAAATCTGCCGCCGCCATTTCGCCTCTCCGAACTAGATCGACCTCGGCCTTCATTCGTCAAACGCGCCACAGAGTTTGATCGCGCCGCCTAACAGCCAGCATCAGCCGCGCGCCAGGCAGGCGACAAATTTGCGTATGCAAATTTGGTGACTGGCTGGGGCGTCGGCTGCATGCAGTGGTTAGGCGGCGCTTCGAACACGGCTGATGTCTGACCAGCCATAGATTACCTCGCGTGTCGTAAACCCCACCCAGTCGTAGGGTTGCGAACCAAGTTCCTGAGCACCGAGCCTTGCGTAGAACGCTCGATTCGGATTCGGTTCCAACACCCGCACGGCTAACGTCTTCTGATGGCGCGCAATGAGCCAATCGGCGGCGGCTCCGATGAGGCTACGACCGACACCACGGTTCTGCCAGCTCGGGGCGACATGCAAACTCACGATCTCCCTTGGGAACGCGTCTGAAATGGATCGATCGCGAAATATGCCCGACGTGTAACCGCCCGCGAGAACGAATGCGACGACCCCATCGAGATCGACCTCCGCGACAAGCAAAACTTGATCGCCCGAATCAAACGCACCGGCGTCAAAGGCGCGCCGCCAGTTCGCGACACTCGTCGAGACGGGCACCTCCAATAGGCACTGTTCCGGGACCCGCCCTTCAAACGCCGAGCGATTAGCGCCAACAATGACTTCACCCAGGTTCTGGCAATCCTCTCGCTTGGCTAGACGTATACGCACGGTTGCGCCGCCTAACAGCCAGAATCAGCCGCGCACCAGACAGGCGACAAATTTGCGTATGCAAATTTGATGACTGCCTGGGGCGTCGTCTGCATGCAGTGGTTAGGCGGCACCACGCTGCTGAGCGCCAATTCGATTTAACACATTGGAGTCGAGCCAGGCGAGGAACTCGTCTGTGGCTATGCCGCCTTCGACTGCATCCTTCATCATGCTGCGGAAGAAAATGATCTGGGCGAATTGAAGCAGCAACTTTGAGATTGGCCCTTCCAATCCAATGTTCGTGGAGCCAAGTCTTCGTTGGATGATGTGGCTCTCACATACACGCAGAAAGCCACCGAACCAATACGTTAGCTTGATTCTTTGAGCAGCAGTCAGATCTCCCCCGCCTTGGGCCGTCTGCATCGCTTCGACGAGAGAATCGTTTTGCGAAATAGCGACAATTACGCGTTCCATCTCAGCAGAAAGGCTTGCATGTACCTGTGCCTCGGTCGCCCGTGCACTACTTCGTATCTGAAGCGATAGATAGACTAACGTCGCCACTACACCAATAGCGCCGACGAAATCGCCAATCGCACCTAAGGCCTCCCAGTTCATTCTCCCCTCCATCCACCGACTCCGAGTTCCAGCACGATATGCGGACTGCAGGTCGATGTCATTTTGTCCGAACCTCGCGGGACGTCGCAGTGCCGCCTAACAGCCAGCATCAGCCGCGCACCAGACAGGCGACAAATTTGCGTATGCAAATTTGATGACTGGCTGGGGCGTCGGCTGCATGCAGTGGTTAGGCGTCACGGCGCGAAGCCCTTGAGCTGAGGGTGCCTTTTGTAGCAGAACCGTGAGACCCATGAATCGTTTCGCAAAGCAAACACCCATCGACTCGCCCTGCTGACCGTTCTCCGATTGGCTTCCATGATCAACTCTCGCGAAGCCTTGTGTGAGGTTCCGTCAAGTCCATTCCATCGATCAGCACAAAGCAAAACGTCTGACGACACAGGAAAACTCATTTCAGATCTCTGGTTTCCTAGTCCTAGGCCGTCGAAGACAAACACCGGATTGTCGCTCGTCAAGAATTGGCTTACGCCATCCTCGATGTAGAAGTACCTCCATCGCATCTCGTAGATCGCCCGACTTATCATCGCGAGGTGCTGCGGACCGATCGCGCGATGCCAGATTTCCGCGGGCGGCGCCCGAACGTAACGTTCAATGATCTCGTCGACTTCGCGCGTCCGTCGCTCCGCAATCTCGGACAGCTCCGGTTGCTCGCGTGCAAGTCGAGCGATTCCCTCGCGAATTGAACTTTGTGTTTCCTCGGCCACCTTCGGGAACATGTTGAGGAATCTCTGCTTGCCCGCGGGTACGCGTTTGATCTGCGCAGTCAAGTAGTCGGAGATCACGCGCCTTCCGTCAGCGTCAATCTCCGAGCGACCTCGGATGCTTCGGAAGAGTGACGCAACCGGACCCTCTATGTCCCTCGAGAAATGTTGCTCCAGTTCGTCGGAGTAGTACTTTGTTTGCTGAGCGACGTTGTCGATGCTTGACCGGAAACACCGTTTCTCAGTTCGATCATAGGCCCAGACCCTGTCGTCCGCGCTAAATGCCCGGAGATAGAGTCTTGGTACGTAGTGGAATCCCATAACGGTTGCCGTCTGTACGCGCTATGACCGTGTCGCCTAACAGCCAGCATCAGCCGCGCACCAGGCAGGCGGCAAATTTGCGTACGCAAATTTGATGACTGTCTGGGGCGTCGGCTGCATGCAGTGGTTAGCAGGCTGCTGAAAAAGTCGATCTAACGAGGTAACATAGTCGCGTTTGGTTGGTGGTGCAAGAAGATGAGGGGTACGGATCGATCGGACGGTGGTTTGTTCAGCTATGTGTCGCTGGAAGAGCGGATTCCGGCGGATCACCCGTTGCGGGCGATGCGCGTGCTGGTCGATGAGGTCTTGGCCGAACTGGATGGCGTGTTCGAAGGCATGTACTCGACGATGGGACGGCCGTCGATCGCACCGGAACGATTGATCAGAGCATCGCTGTTGCAGGCGCTGTATTCGATTCGAAGTGAACGGCAGTTGGTCGAGCAGTTGGACTACAACCTGCTGTTTCGCTGGTTCGTCGGACTGTCAATCGACGATCCGACCTGGGATGCATCGAGCTTTTCGAAGAACCGCGAACGGTTGTTGGAGGCAGACGTGGGCAAACGTTTGTTTGCACAGACGGCGGAACTGGCACGGCGCGCGAAGCTCGTCTCCAACGAACACTTCAGCGTGGACGGGACCCTGATTGCGGCGTGGGCCTCGCAGAAGAGCGTGCGCCGCCGTGATGGCAAGGACGATGACAACCCGGATGGGACGGGCCGTAACGCGGGTCGCAACTTTCATGGTGAGCGGCGCAGCAACGAGACCCATGCGTCGCGAACCGATCCCGATGCACCACTGGCGCGCAAGAGCAGCAGCCAGCCGTCGCGGCCGAGCTATACCGGCCATGTGCTGATGGAGAACCGCCATGGCCTGTTGGTCGATGCTGAGCTGACACCGGCCACGGGGACGGCAGAGCGGGACACGGCGCTGGCGATGGCTACCGATCTCAAGCCGGGTAGCTCCCTTGGCGCTGACAAGGCTTACGACACGTTCGGCTTCGTCGAACAGGTACGCGAACTCGGTATCACGCCGCATGTTGCGCAGAACCTCAATCGCAACGGCGGCTCTGCAATCGATGGCCGGACCACTAGACATGGCTCGTATCGCGTGAGTCAGGTGATCCGCAAGCGCATCGAAGAAGCGTTCGGTTGGGGCAAGGAGATCGGCGGTATACGGCAAACCAAGTTGCGCGGTACCGCTCGGGTTCGGCAACGCTTCCAGATTGTCATGAGCGCCTACAATCTGATTCGAATACGCAATCTGTTGCCAGTGAACTGACCGAGAGGAAACAGTGATCCAACATCGCTGCCATGTATCCGAAGCAACCCGATACATCGCCAACGATGTATCGATACTGATGCCATCGCTGCATCGCAGCCCGCAGTTTCCGCATCATTGCGTTGGATACCGCAACAAAACCCAGGCATCTACGCATTTTTCAGCAGCCTGCTAGGCGGCCGCCCGACTGAACTGAAGGAGACAGAAAACGGGCGTCTCATTCTTGAACTCCGGTTCTTCGAAGCGAATCAGGGAGAAACCGTAACTGGCGAATAGATTCACGTAGTACGACAAGGGTCGGTGGTAGTGGGTATGGCCACCGTAGCTCTGGATCTGCCACGCCTCCGGTCGAAGGTAATTTCGGACTTTTCTGTACGTGACTCCGTCCTCTTCCACCGATTTGTAGTTGAAGAATCCCGGATGAGGCATCGTGATGATGACCTGGGACCCGGGCGAAAGGATCGCTCTAAGATCGTTCAGCATTGAATCTAACGGATCAAAATCCATCAACGCCATATGAGAGACCACAACGTCTATCGCGTGTTGTTCAAGCTTGGGAAGTCCATTCCTCAGGTCGTGCAGCACCCATCGTCCCATCGGCGACCGAGCTTGCGCACGGCGGATCAGTTCTGCTGACCCGTCGATCCCGACTACCTTCGCGCCCCTTCCGGTGAGTTGTGCTGCAAGCCAACCGGACCCGCAGCCGAGATCCAAGATGGTCCGTCCGCCGACATCGCCCAACGCCGACCACAACGCCGTCTTGAGGTTCCCGTACACCACATCCTGCTCGGTACCTGCCACTCGGTCGTAGGTCTCCGCAATTTCGTCCCATTCGTTTCCGGCGCCGGGCGACATCGCGGCCGCCTAACAGCCAGCATCAGCCGCGCACCAGACAGGCGGCAAATTTGCGTATGCAAATTTGATGACTGACTGGAGCGTCGGCTGCATGCAGTGGTTAGGCGGCGGATCGATGGCGCTGCTCGCCTCCACGTCAGAGAGACTTCAGGAAGTTCAAGAGAACGTCGTTAAAAGCAGCCGAATTCTCAAGGTGTGGTTGGTGCCATGCGCGCGGAATCACCTCGTAGTCTGCCGATGGGATCGTTCGGGCCAAGTCTTCAGACACCTCGCGCAAGTATTCCTCCTCGTTCTCGCAACAGACAACCAGTGTTCGACATCGCAGGCGCGCCAGATCTGGAAGTGTCTTGCGGCGATTCCCCAAGGCGCGGTCTCCATAGATGTATGCTTGGGGCGATACCGCCAAAAGACGTTGTCTGCGCCGAGTCTGCGCTTGTGGTGACAGGTTCCCGGAATAGAGCCATCCCCCGCGTTCCTGATGTAGATCCCACACGGCCGCCATACCTTGCTCGAAGGCAAGCGCGCGCTCCAATTCCACAAACTCGTGTTGATCCGTGGGCTTCGGCAAAGGCTTTCGTAAATCACCAGCGCTATCGACCAACACCAACGCCATGACGCTGCCTGGATGACGGATCGCGTATTCCTGTGCAATCGCGCCGCCCATTGAGTTACCCACAATCACAGCGGGGGCCCAATCAAGCCCCTCTGCAAGCGTGTGCAGGACGTCGGCAACACTCTCTGTCAAATACGCCTCTGGATCACGCGGTGCAGAGGAGGATCCGTGACCCGGGCAATCTGGCGAAAGCACGCGCCAACCCTCGGCAACCAACGCGCTCGCAGTCTGTCGCCAGTCGCTGGCGGAAGCGGTCAGACCATGGATCAGAACAATCGGCCTGCCACGGATGTCCCCCACTGCGTGGTAGGCAATTTCGACGCCCCCAATGACCTTCTTCTCCATCAGTTGTCCCAGCTTTTTCGCGACGGCCGGCGCCTAACAGCCAGCATCAGCCGCGACCCAGACAGGCGGCAAATTTGCGTATGCAAATTTGATGACTGTCTGGGGCGTCGGCTGCATGCAGTGGTTAGGCGTCATTGCCGCGCTTCACGGTGGCGGAGCACCCAGCTTCTTGTGAAATGAAATCAATCTTTGATTCAAGGCATCGAGCTGTTTGGCCCACGACTTGAGATCTGCCAGAACAACTGGCTCGGCCTTCGGCCGCAGGCGCATCTTTCGGGACGCATTGATCAAGTACAGTGTCTTCCTATCGCCTGGCCTGAATCCCCAAGTGCCGTGGGCCACGCGATTCCGCTTGACGCGCAACTGGTCGACTTCATCGGCGATGGCTTTCAGTTCGGACCTCTGACTCGTGTCAACAACCCAGCGAGGTGAAAGCTGCCGAAAGAGTTCGGCCTTCGAAACAGCAGGCAGATCCCAGGTCAACATTCGTGCGGTCTTGGGATCCTTAATCCCCCAGACGTGCCAGACGATGCTCTGAACATACAGTTCGGTCACGCTCCAGCGCGTCAATATCTGCCCGATCGGCTTGTGAAATGCGGCGGGGATGTTGCGGGGATGGTTTGCGAGGAACATTTGCGAATGACGCCTAACAGCCAGCATCAGCCGCGCACCAGACAGGCGACAAATTTGCGTACGCAAATTTGATGACTGGCTGGGGCGTCGGCTGCATGCAGTGGTTAGGCGGCGGCCCGTAGTGTGCGAAATACAACATGAGCCTAACTGGCCCGCATGACATAGTGCGTGTGCGTCGTTCTGACATGCAAAAAGCCCAGCCTTTGATAGAGGTGCATCGCACGATAGTTGCCATGGAGCACCTGCAGCAGCAGCGGCTTTCCTGCCGCGCGTGCTCGTTCGAGCAGATTGTGGACGACGCAGGAACCGAGCCCTCGATTGCGCGCAGCGTTACTCAGTTGAATCTCCTCTAGCCATAGCTCTTCTTCGTGCTCCCGCACTACCAGAAGGCCCACATCAGCCTCACCGACCGAGATGACCCGGGCGATATCCGGCTTCCAAGATTCTTCGAACATCTGGCGTTGCAAGCGATCGTCCCACGAACCGAACTGGCGTTCGATTACGTCACGATATGCGTCGACTCTTAGGACGTATAGCCATTCCTTGTCCCCCTCAGCTACTTGCCGAAGCCCATATCGCACGGTAGCGCCGCCTAACAGCCAGCATCAGCCGCGCACCAGACAGGCGACAAATTTGCGTATGCAAATTTGATGACTGGCTGGGGCGTCGGCTGCATGCAGTGGTTAGGCGACACCCTACAGCGCTCCCCTAAGTCTGGCGATACTAGCTGCAGGCCATAGCTCGTCTTGAACGTACTGAAATTCGAACTTCGGGACATCGTCGGGGAGTGACAGCCAAGACTGCTTTCGGCATACCCAGATGTGAGCCTGCGGAAAGGCAACACTCGTATCATCGAGCGTGCCGGGCCTGAGCGCGAACGTTGATGGATAATCGAGAGAGGAAACGTAGATAGGCGTGTTGCACTTGGCACACGCATGCCTCGTTCTCCGTGGATTGATCTGTTCCGATCGTAGGCCACCGTGGGTGATCTCGAGGTCGGTGCGCATCACGATCGTCGTCATGCTGAACGCGGTCCCGGTCTTGCGCTGGCAATCAAGACAGTGGCACGCGTGCGTAAAGAGTGGCGGAGCCCTGAGGCGATACTGTAGGTCTCCGCACAAGCAGCGCCCCGTGGTGTTATCCGGCTGCACGTCCGCCATAGAGGATCCTCCACTGTTCGATGCGAATGGCAATATCGCCCTGGCCGAACTGCCCGTACTCTTAGGAAACGATGAACCATGCTGGTGTCGCCTAACAGCCAGCATCAGCCGCGCACCAGACAGGCGGCAAATTTGCGCATGCAAATTTGATGACTGGCTGGGGCGTCGGCTGCATGCAGTGGTTAGGCGTCGCGCCGCTGACCCGACTCGCGCTTTGATTCATTTGAGCTCGACCTCGACGAAAGCGAACTCCTCGACGCCCGGACTAACGATGTTGTGCTCGATCGGCCCGGACCCTAGCCTCTTTTGCCGCGAATGCCAATGCAGTTGCCCCACGGGTCTCGAACCTGGCACATAACAAGACCGTCTTCGATACTCAGCGGACCGCGATACAGCGACGCGCCGACGCTCAGGAGTGCGGACAACGCAGCGTCGAAATCAGGAACGCTCCAGTAGGCTACTGTACCCGCCGCACCGGAAGTAACTTTCGCGTCTGCAGGTACGAATTCGAGTTGAACTTCGCCAACGCGTAGCGCGTGCAGACCAGGAATTGATCGAACCTCCTCAGCCTTCGGAAACGCTCGCTTGTACCACGCGAGCGCTTCCGCCGGTGAAGATACGTGAATCAAAAGAGCGATGATGTTTAGCACGGACCTATCCGCGACGCCTAACAGCCAGCATCAGCCGCGCACCAGACAGGCGGCAAATTTGCGTATGCAAATTTGATGACTGGCTGGGGCGTCGGCTGCATGCAGTGGTTAGGCGTCACGCGCACCTCATCTGGCACTTCTTCCGCTTCGAGAGTGACCGACAACGAATACTCCACGAACTTGCTTCCATTCCATACCCGCTTCGGCAGCATGCCAGCAGGCATGTCGTCAGCATCAATCTGATAGTGATATGTATAGAGACCCGCGGGAAGTAGCGCTTCTCCGACGAAATCGATCGGTTGCAGGACGAACTACCGATCCTCCAGAGCGCTTGCCGTGTAGGCATTACCCGAGAGCCGCGAGTGATGCGTCGATGATGGGCTTGTAGCTCGCCTGCGACGCAGTGAACCCGTACTTTTCCGATTGACCCTCGAACCGCACATCGAACCGACGAATCGTTGGTCGGTAGCGTTGTGTTCGCGAATGCAGTAGATAGCCCGCATCCCGACAATGCTCTGCGACTTGTCAGGCCTCAGCTTCAGAATCCAGCGATCGGCATATCCAAGAAGCAACCAATCTCCGTAGAATCTAGGCGTATACCTCAGCACCGTGACGCCTAACAGCCAGCATCAGCCGCGACCCAGACAGGCGGCAAATTTGCGAATGCAAATTTGATGACTGGCTGGGGCGTCGGCTGCATGCAGTGGTTAGGCGTCACCGGCTGACCTCAATTGCTGTAGGACAACCTCGGGTTGGGCGACACTGAGCCACACCGAATAACCCTCAGTCGTTGGAATGAAGAGCACGCGCCCCCTCGTAACAGCCAGCAACGCTTTACCGCCGCTCGCTAGCTTGAACCAACCCGCTGAGTAGCCGGGAAGGCTGATTCCGTTGCTTCGACTCACGGCCCCGATCTCCTCCGACTCCTCCAGACTCAATACTCGGGCGTGCGCCAAGTTGATGTTCGACAGGGGTATGGTGCGACCGTAAAAAGGAATGTGCAGCTGAACCGCACGGTCTGCAATGGTGATTGAGCTATGCGCCGCCGACCACGTAATCCACACAAACATCAAGCCCGTGGCCACCGTGATGATTGATATCAACCCCAGCGTCGCCAAGGCGCTGGACGATGCAGGTGTCAGATTGAATTCCATGGTGACCTCCGATTCGGTGACGCCTAACAGCCAGCATCAGCCGCGCACCAGACAGGCGACAAATTTGCGTATGCAAATTTGATGACTGGCTGGGGCGTCGGCTGCATGCAGTGGTTAGGCGACAGCTCGTTGAGCTTCATACAGTGATGTTGCCGAAACGACGAGACTCGGAGGACCATACGCCGGAGCAAAAGGACAGCGCAAGACGATGCTATGCAGAAGCTGCTGAAGCAGGTGTACAAGCTCACCTACCCCACTGGAAAGATCTACATCGGGAAGGACAGCTACGGCAGTGCAAGGTACATGGGGAGCCCAGACCCGGACCTAATCAATGCCGACTTCGCGACGCTGCCCAATGAAGTACGTCTCGACTACACGGTGCGAAAGCAAATCCTCTGGGAGTCGGCGACAGCGACCGAGGCCGAGCTCTCGGCGAAGGAAATCGAACTGATCAGAGCCCATCGCTCGAACGATCCGGCAATCGGCTACAACCCTACAACCGATGGCCCAAGACGTAACTCCACAACAGGCAG
>CAWADH010000006.1:0-436837 GCA_963780795.1 uncultured Gammaproteobacteria bacterium
TGCAGAAGAGTGCCGCGACAGCAATTTCGCCTAACAGCCAGCATCAGCCGCGCACCAGCCAGGCAGCAAATTTGCGTATGCAAATTTGATGACTGGCTGGGGCGTCGGCTGCATGCAGTGGTTAGGCACTCTTTGGAAAACACAAGATGCCACAAGCAGAATTACAGCTACAAACAAGTATGGCTACCCGGACGCCATGCAACCTGTCCCAACGATGCCGCAAGTCTCGCCAATTCGGTGGCAGAAGATTCCGGCTCAAAGCGCGCGACCAGATTGTTGATAGGCACGAGCGAGGCCACGCTGAAAATACTGCGCGTGCGGCGAAAAGAGCGGCCGCACCGAGAGCCAGCCAGCGCGGCGTGTCCCAAGCGGAGGAGCGCAAGAAAAAGCCACGCGAAGGCTAAGCAGCAACGAAAGTGCAATACCAGAATGGCATCACAGCGCCGAGCTTACTCGCAGAGTCGCGGCCGCTTTGACATGCACTACATCGTCAAGGCGGCTGATGCGGGGATGGAAAAATGCGGCGACGGCAAATTCGCTACCGGCCATCGCGGCTGCAACCACGATGGCGACGATCTCAACGGTGCTAGCTGCACTGGGCATCATGGGCGTGTCGATAACCTCGCAAGAGTCGCCTAACAGCCAGCATCAGCCGCGCACCAGACAGGCGACAAATTTGCGTATGCAAATTTGATGACTGGCTGGGGCGTCGGCTGCATGCAGTGGTTAGGCGGCACCGGACGCATCCCTCTCGATTTAGCCAGTCCAGCGTAGGCGTTTGCCATCCACGCGATCAAGCTTGCTCCGAGGACCTCCTGTTGGCGTCAGAACCGCCGAGAATGCCCCTGCATTGATGGCGATAGTCCGTATATGTGGATTCGCGCGGCTCACCAAATCGCGCTTCTCGCCGGTTGCCAAGTTGAGTTCGCTCGCATGTAGGATAAACGCGTAATCCTTGACCAGCATTGATTCGATCACTGCTTGAGGATGTCTTGCGTTCTCGGTCGATGAACTCGGTGAAGATCGGGGGCGTTTCTTCATTCCACTTCCTAGCAATCACAACCCGCAGCCGCACATCGGATTCGCCTCGATCTTGTCGAGGACCTGCCCCACTGCACGCAACAAGACGACTGCCGGATCCATCCACGGCGCCACTCCGAGCCTTGGATCCCGTAGCGCAGAGCGTTCTTGGCGGCGATGCAGTCTTCCAACAGCTGATCTAGCCGCGCGAGTCATAGTGCCGCCTAACAATGATTAGACGACAAAGCGCCGCAATCAAAGACGACACACTCGGATACCGGGCGACTCCTTATCCGGGTTCCCCCGCAGCAAAGCATCTTGCGATTTCTCCCGCCAAGTTGGGCAGCCTCGCCAACAATTCGCATCGCAAGCCTGCCTCACCCACCTGGAGAAGTCATCCGCGACGCAAGTCTGCTTCGCTACGTCGCCTTGCGCTAATCCATCACCGCAAAACCTCGTAGGAAAGGCGACATCGTGTCGTCTATCCACTCCATTTTGGCTGCACCATCACTTGTTCCGACGCTGCCACAAAATCAATGCCACCCTCTCAACTGCTCCAGAACCTGCGCAGTGTCATCCGCCGCAAGCACTACTCGCTTCGCACCGAAGAAATCTATGTCCATTGGGTAAAGCACTACATCCGCTATCACGACGTGCGGCACCCGGCAGAGATGGACGAGACCCACGTCGTCGAATTCCTGACTCACCTCGCAGTCGATCGCCAGGTGTCCGCCTCAACACAGAACCAGGCGCTGAACGCGCTCGTGTTTCTCTACAAACGCGTGCTCAATCGACCGCTCGGCAGCCTCGCTGGCGCGGCGCGGGCAAAGGCCCAACAACGTCTCCCGGTCGTCTTCACGCGCGACGAAGTCGTTGCGCTGCTCAACCGGCTCGATGGCACGGTCTGGCTCATTACGGCGCTGCTCTATGGCTCAGGACTGCGCCTGATGGAGGGGCTGCGACTGCGGGTGAAGGACATCGACTTCGAGCGTCTCGCCATCTTCGTGCGATCGGGCAAGGGCGGAAAAGACCGTGTGTCGATGTTGCCGAGCGACCTCGTCGAGCCGCTAAAGGCGCACCTGGCTCAGGTGCGAGTCACTTTCGAACGCGATCGCGAACGCGGAATGGCCGGCGTGCATCTTCCCTATGCACTCGCGCGCAAGTATCCGAATGCACCTTTCGAATGGGCGTGGCAGTGGGCATTCCCAAGCCCCGAGATCAGTCGCGATCCGCGTGACAACGGTGAGCCGCGTCGTCATCACCTGCTTCCGGAATTGATCCAGCGGCACATGCGCCGCGCGTTGCGCGAAGCAAAAATCGAAAAACGCGCGAGCCCGCACACGCTGCGCCACTCGTTCGCAACTCATCTGCTTGAAAGCGGGTACGACATCCGCACCGTACAGGAACTGTTGGGACATACGGACGTAAAGACGACCCAGATCTACACGCACGTGCTCAATCGCGGCGGCAACGCCGTGCGTAGTCCGCTTGCCGGGTTGCATTTGCGCAAGCCGCCCGAAGGCTGACGTTGTGCCGTTCGAGCTTGACCGCATCGCACCCGCACCCTAGCGTTGGCCTCCGGTCCATCGAGCACTGCACTCATGCCCGCCATCGCGTTTGATCTCCCTGACGACGTGCGCACCGCGCGCGATGGCGTACTCGCGTTCGCGCGCAAGGAAGTACTTCCGCGACACGAAGCGAACCACGATCTGTTCGAGAACGCTCGCCTGCTCTATCGCGACGACGGTCGGTTCTCCGATGCGGCACTCGCGCTGATCGACGAAGTGCGCCGCGCGGCGGCCGAAGCGGGCTTCTATTCAATGTGTGTGCCCGAATCGCTCGGTGGCGGCGGGCTCGGGCATCTCGCGTACTTCGTCTGCTGGGAAGCGTTGTTCCACTCCTGCGGTCCGCAGAACTGGCTGATGCTCTACGCAATCAGCCACTGGGCATTCGGGCCGAGCCGGCTGCTCGAACAAACCACCGAGGAAGCGCGCAAACGCATCCTTGCACCGATGATGGCCGGCACCGCGTCGATGTGTTTCGGCTTGTCCGAGCCGGGCGCCGGGTCTGATGCGGCGGCGCTCACCACGCGCGCCGTCCGCGATGGCGACAACTGGCGCATCAGCGGCCGCAAGATCTGGACCACCAACGCGCCCACCGCAGACTACTGCATCGTGTTCGCGGTTACCGATGCGGAGCGCGCCGCCGCGCGCAAAGGCGGAATCTCGGCGTTTCTCGTTCCCACCGATGCACCGGGATTCGAAATTCAACGCGTCATCCGCTTGTTCGGTCACATCGGCGGTGACGAAGCGGAGTTGCGGCTCGACGACGTGCGCGTGCAGCCGTGGCAGCTCGTTGGCGAGCTGAACAAGGGATTCGACGCCGCGCTCTACGGTGTATCGCTCGGGCGCATCTACAACACCGCGCGCGCGGTCGGATACGGTCGTTGGGCGCTGGAGCGCGCGCTCGACTACGCGAAGGTGCGCGACGCGTTCGGCAAGCCGATCGCAGACTACCAGGGCGTGACGTTTCCACTGGCTGAGAGCGCGATGGAACTGCACGCCGCGCATCTGATGGGAATCAATGCGGCAATGCTGCTCGATCGCGGTGATCCGGCGGTAAAAGAACTGTCGATGACGAAAGCGTATTCGGTGCAGGTCGGATACCGCGCAGTCGATCGGGCGATGCAGACGCACGGCGCGATGGGATTCACGAACGAGATGGGTCTGCATCACGCGTGGCACGCGCTGCGCATCGTGAACGTGGCCGACGGTACCAACGAAATTCTGAATCGAACCGTGGTACAGCGTTTGCTGAAAGGCGATACGGAGCTGTAGACGAGGAGAGTTGTATGCAGCGAAACGACTCCGATCCACAAGGTGCGCGGCTGCCGATCAAGATCGACGCCACGTCGAACGGCGAATTCGCGCCGGTGCCACTGTCGCGCGCGAACGTGCTCGGCAATCGGCTCGCGCACGACCGCGTCGGCGAATTCGCGCGGCGTTCGGGCATGAAGCGTCGCGATTTTCTGATGTCGAGTTGCGGCGCCGCGAGTGCGCTGCTGGCGTTCAACGCTGCGCACGCAGCCGGCGGCGCGCGCGGCGGATTCTTCGACGTGCCGGGCGACGCGGTGTTCGATGCACAACTCGCGTCGGCCGCCGTCGACGGCAACGAATTCGTCTTCGACGTGCAGGGTCACTACGTAGACCCGACCGGTGCGTGGCTGAAGCAGCTGCCGGCATCGGCGCGACCGTTCTCCGAAATGCCGAACGCGGGTTGCGGGCTCGGCTCGAGCAGCGACCGCGGTTATCTCGAGTGCCTCGGTGCGCGTGAGTTCGTGAAGGACGTGTTCCTCGATTCCGATACCGACATGATGGTGCTGTCGTTCGTACCGTCCGCGCCGCGACGCGGAGCCGCTGACCATCGAAGCGGCCGACGCCACGCGACGCATCGTCGATGAGCTGGAGGGAACGCAGCGTTTGATGCTGCACGGTCGCGTGAATCCGAATCAGCCCGGCGACCTCGAGCGGATGGATGCGCTCGCAACGCAATGGGACATCTGCGCGTGGAAGACGTACACCCAGTTCGGTCCCGGCGGGCGCGGCTACTTTCTATCGGACGAACCCGGCCTCGCGATGATCGAGAAAGCGCGCGCGCTCGGCATCAAGGTGGTGTGCGTGCACAAGGGCCTGCCGTTCGGGCCGCAGTCGTACGAGCACAGTCAGTGTTCCGACATCGGCAAGGTGGCGAAGCAGTATCCGGACGTTGCGTTCATCGTCTATCACTCCGGTTTTGTCGCGGGCAATCCGGAGCTCGCTTACGACCATGCCGCCCAGCGCGATGGAATCGACACGTTGGTGCGCTCGCTGCTCGACAACGGCATCGCGCCGAACAGCAACGTGTATGCGGAACTCGGCAGCACGTGGCGTTTCCTGATGCGCGATCCTGATTCGGCAGCGCATGCGCTCGGCAAATTGTTCAAGTACGTCGGGCAAGACAACGTGCTGTGGGGAACCGATTCCATCTGGTACGGCTCGCCGCAGGACCAGATACAGGCATTCCGCGCGTTTCAGATCGCGGAATCACTGCGCGACACGCATGGTTACCCGGAACTCACCGCGGGGTTGCGCGCGAAGGTATTCGGCTACAACGCCACGGTGCCTTACAGGATCTCGCCGGACGAAGTGAAGCTACGTCGCAGCACCGACAAGATCAGTCGGGCGCGCACCGCGTATCGGGAGCAGCGCAATCCGAACTACCTGACGTACGGGCCGAAGACGCGGCGCGAGTTCTTCAATCTGCTGCGCAACGGCCCCGCATAGAGCACTCGCTTTCCGTCAATCGGTGGTGTGGCGGCCGGATGCGGTCGTTGGCGCATCGACCGGCACGATGCGAAACACCGGCCGCGTTTTCGCCACAGCCTCGAACTCGGAAAGCGGCGCATCTTTGTCCACCGGCACGTGTGGCCGCCCGCCGGGCGCGCGGCGCAGGTACTCCTT
This sequence comes from uncultured Gammaproteobacteria bacterium, assembly GCA_963780795.1. Classification (GTDB taxonomy): domain Bacteria; phylum Pseudomonadota; class Gammaproteobacteria; order Pseudomonadales; family Azotimanducaceae; genus DATJGR01. The sequence continues at coordinate 5,520 of CAWADH010000006.1, forward strand.
GAGGATCGGCGCACGCTTTTCGACCGGCACCTCTTCGAGCCGGATCTGCTCGAGTCCGGCGCTGCGCAGCGCAGCCCGACCGCCCGCGGCGCGAACGTTGTGCACCCACTGCACGTCTTCGCCGAGCATCGACACCAGGTAGCGCTCACCGTCGACGATCGCGATTACCACCGGCAACGAGATGACCTTCCCGGAGCGTCGGCCGATCACTTCGAGCGACTCCATGTAGTTGCGCGCGACGCCGGTCGAAGCGATCACGCTGCCCAAGCGATTGACCCACTGCGCGATACGATTCGGGCGTCCGCCGCGGTAAAGCCAGCGGGCGAGACTCCCTGCGCTGTGGCCTTCGCGGTCGGGCTTACGGCGCGCCAAGGTAATCCATCTTGCCCAGTTCGACGCCGCCCTGCCGCAGCAGCGCATACGTCATGGTCGTGTGAAAGAAGAAATTCGGCAGCGAGAAAGCCTTCAGAAACATCTCTCCGGGAAATTCCATGGTGCGGCCGGGTCCGATCGGCAGCGTGATCTCGCGCGTGTCCGAGCCTTCGAGCTTTGCCGCCGGTATCGACTGCGCGTACTCGATCGCCTTGCGGATCCGCGCGCGCAGTGCATCGAGCGTCTTCTCGTCGTCCGCCCACTTCGGCGGCTCGACCCCGGCGAGTCGCGCCAGACCGCCCTTCACGTGATCGGTGGCGATCTGAATCTGCGCCGAGAGCGGTAGCATGTCGGGCGTGAGGCGCATGGAAAGGTAGTTGTTCGCGTCGAACTTGCGCGCTTTCGCGTGGGCTTCCGCCTTGTCGAGCCAGCCGAGCATGTTGTTCAGCATGCGGATGAAGACCGGCGCGCTCGCAGAGTGCATGGTGATGGACATAGAGTCTCCTGAAGTCTGGATCGGGCGGCAGACGATACCCTTTGCGCGTCGCCATGACATCAGGCGCCCCAATAGGCCTGTCGGCGATTGACCGACAGCGCCCGCAACGGAGAACTGCGTGATCGTCGACGACCGTGACCTGGAGCTGCACGCGCGCGGCCACCTCGGAAGAGCCGAGGGGCAGATTCTGTACCTGCGGCTGGCCGGCATGATCGGCTGGGCGCTGATCCTGTTTCGCGACGGCGTGCCCGCGGGCGCCGCGCCGATCGCGATCTATCTCGCCGGCCTCGTGTACACGGTGTTCGCGCATTGGCGCGTCCGATCGGGCGGCAACGTTGCAGCCACCGCGCGGCTCACGAGCATCGGCGATCCGATCCTGGTCACCGCCATGTGTTCCGTCACGGGCGGCATCACCGCGCCGTTCTTCCCGTTCTACTACTTCACGCTACTGGCGACGGTGCTGCGCTATGGGGCGACGCGCACGCTCTGGGTGCTGGCGTTTCACGCCGCGTTGATCGTCGGCATGTTCGCGCTGCTTCGCTCCATCCAGCCGATCGGCGATCTGCTCGTGGCATTGTTCAATCTCGCGTTCTCGGCCGCGCTCGGCGCGATGCTGGCCGGGTGGGCGCAGGACAACCTCGTGCTCGCGCTCGACCGCTCCGAACGCGCGCGAGGATTGACGCGACAGCTGATCCGCAGCCAGGAACAGGAACGACAGGCCATGGCCGGCGAACTGCACGACCGGATGAGCGGCCACCTGTTCGCGTTGCGTCAGGCGGTGGATGCGTTGCCGGCCGACGCGACAACGGCTGAACTCGGCCGCGCGGTGAGTGCGTGTTCGAACGACGTGCGCGCGATGATGAACGAACTGCATCCCACCGTGCTCGACGACCTCGGTTTCTGCACCGCGCTCGAGGAGTACGTCGAGGGTCTCGAGCACGCCGTGCCGATTCGGATCGAACTCGACATCGACTCGAACGCCCGCAGCTGGCGTTCGCCCGATCAGACGCTGCTGTTCCGCATCGTCCAAGAAGCCGTACTGAACGTGCGCAAGCACGCGAATGCGTCCAGAGTGGAGATCCGCTTCGAAGCGACTCATGACGGCTATCGGTTGCACGTTCGCGACGACGGCACCGGCATTGCAGAACACGTCGACAATGGCGCGGCGCAGCGCGGTCACTTCGGTCTTGCGACGATGCGCGAGCGCGCCGAGTCGCTCGGCGCGAAGTTGAGCATCCAGCGCGCGCAACCGCACGGAACCATCGTGCGCATCGACTTACCGGACCAACCGGTAGGCCCGTTCTAGGTTCCGTTAGGGCCGAGCTTCGCATTTACCTTCGCGAGCAATGCGCGAATCTCGCCGCGGCGACCTTCGTCGCCCAACGCTCGGCCGGGGCGGTCTGGCGCCTCGAGTGCAGTGGTCAAACTGGATCTCGCGTGCGCGTACTCGCCTTGCTCGAAAAGGAACTCGCCCATGAAGTAGTTGGGGTCGATGCCGGTTGGATTGAGCGCCAACGCCTTTTCCAGGTTCTCGCGCGCCTTCTTGTCGCTGCCGAAACCGATCGGCCAACCAGGCACCTTGTAATAGAGGGTACCGAGGCTCGTGTAGGCCGAACCGTCCAGCGCGTTCGGGTCGAGATCGATCGCATGTTCGAGCGCCGCGCGCGCCTCTTTCGCCAACCCGAGGGCGCCGAGCCCACCCTCCGCGCCCGCATACGAACTCGCGACGATGCCGTACCAGATCAGCAACGCCGCGTCCTTCGGCTTCGCAGCCGCCTCCGCGCGGGCGGATTCGGTCAGCGCCTTCAGCGCCTGTTCGCGCGCGGCCGGCGGCTGGTGGTACATGATTTCGTCCCACGATTGCGCCAGCGACGCGACATCCGCCAACGCCGGCAGGCTCGTCGTCAGAATGGCGAAAGCACACGCCTTCAGAACGTTACGACGCATTACGGTAAGGACTCCTCTCGAGTGGGTTTCGCTGCAAACTGCCTGACGATCGGAAGCTGGCGCGCAATCGCACGGTCGACGAGCGACGGCAGCAATTGATTGAGCGCGGCAAATCCGCGTTCGGGCCAGCCGATGCCGGTGCGGGGTCGGCTCCGTTGCATCGATCGGACGATCTGCCTGGCGACCTGGCGCGGCGGGTCCTCGGCGTTGCCGAGCGCCGCGTTCAGCGCGCACGCGGCGTCGGAATTCATGCCGGTGCGGGTTGCACGCGGTGCGACATAGACGACGCGCACAGCCGTGTCCGAAAGTTCGCGCGCAAGCGCTTCGCTGAAACCACGCAAACCGAACTTGCTCGCGCAATACAGCGAATAGCCGGGAAAGCCGATCGCGCCGAACGCCGAACCGACGTTCACGATCATCGCTTCGGAACGACTTCGCAGGTGCGGCAGCAACGCCTGCGTGAGTTGGATCGGCGCGATCAGGTTCGTGGTGATCAGCGCGCGCGCCGCATCGTCGGTCTGACCCTCGAGCAACGCAAACCGGTTGCCGCCGCAGAGGTTGATCAGAATTCCCGCACCATCGTCTCGCGCCAACCGCGCCACGGCGCATTGCGCAGACGGTTCGGACAGATCGCCGGCGCAGATCCCCGCAACCGATCCCGCCGGCAACTCATCGGCCAGCGCGGTCAGCTTGTCCGGGTTGCGGGCGGCCAGAATCAGCTTCACGCCAGACTGTGCCAGGCAATGCGCCAGCGGACGTCCGATGCCGCCCGTGGCTCCGGTTAGAACGCCAACGGCTCCGTCAAGTCGCATCGCAGACTCCATCGACGCGTGCAGACCGGATGACGTCCCCGTACAGCCGATACACGCGCTGCGCCACGTGAATCATTGCATCGACGTCTTGCGGATCGCTCAGCGTGTCGACGAGTCGTTCGAAGAATTCCACGTGTGCAACGTCGAGCGCTCCGTGGCTGCGCAGGTAGCGGAAAGCGTCGTCCGGCAGGCCGAGCTTCGCCTGAACCAGCCGGGCGATTTCGGTCGCGAGACGGGTGCTGGTGCCTTCCAGTACGTGCACCATTCCAAGCAGCCCGACCGGGTTGTGCCGGTTAACGTAGTCGTACACGTAGCTCACGAGCAGCTCGACCGCGAACGGCGGTTCGCCCTGCTCGACCGCCGAAGCATCGGCGCCACACGCCGCGATGTCGTCGAGAATCCATCGCTCGTGCCCGATTTCCTCGTCGATGTACTCCTTCAGGTGCGTGCGCATCCAGTTCGACCGCTCAGGCAGCCGCGCGCCACAGGCCATCATCAACGGCACCGTGTGTTTGACGTGGTGGTACGCGTTGGTGAGGAACCGGACATACGTGGCCACGTCGAAGCGGCCGAGCGCAACGTCTTCGAGAATCGGTGATGCGTACAGATAATGCTGCGCAGAGCGCGTTTCCAGCTTAAGCCTTTCGTACGGCTTCATTCAGTTCCTCCTTGATGTGTGAGTACATCTCATCGAGGTCGTCGCGATAGAGGCTAACGATCGCGTCACGCCGCGCGCGACCATTAGCCGTCAAACACCCGGCCGCTGCAAACTGATCCGGCGCGATGCTTCGCCACAGCGCAATGCGGGCATAGTCCGGCAAACGCGAATTCGCCGCGTCGACCGCGGTCTGGATCGCCGCGCTGTCCGCGTTGCCGCGCGCGACGATCAGCGCAACGATGCCAGGCAGCGCCTCGCCGAATACCGCGGCATGCGCGATGGCGAATTCCGACTGCAGCTCGCTTTCGATCCATTCGGGGCTGACGTTGCGGCCGAACGCCGTGATGAAGCCGTTCTTGCGTCGGCCGAGAACCTGCACGAAGCCATCGTCGTCGACCTGGCCGAGGTCGCCCGTGGCGATCCGGTTCGTAGCAGGTGCTGCGCCGAGGTAGCCGAGCATCGACGAACCGAGCACCTGGATCTCGCCGCGCACGAGTTCGACGCCGACGCTGCCCAACGGGCGCCCTACGCTGCCTGCGCGGTTCGCCTCCGGCAGATTGAGCGCAACGACCGACCCGCATTCGGTCAATCCATAGCCTTCGAAGACGGGAATCCCGACCCGTTGCGCGCGCTGAATCAGCGACATCGGCACCGTACCCCCGCCTACCGCAACGAAGCGATAGCTTTCGGGCAACGCGACGCCGAACTCCGCGGCCGCGGTCATCGCGAGCAACAGCTGCGGTACGAGGATGGTGCTGTGCGGACGATACTCAATCTGCGCCCGCATGAACCGGGCCACGTCGAGGCCGCTCGATCCGGTCACACCAACTTCATTGAGGCGCGGCACGCAGATCTCGTGCCCGGCCCCAAGGTTGGCATACACGCCCGCGACGTTCTCGAGCAGCAGCGATAACGGCAATGCACAGAGGTGACGCCATTCCGGCGCGCCGCCGAGCGCCACCGTTATCGACGCTGCAGTTGCGAGCAGGTGCTCCGCCGAGAGGCATACGCCTTTTGGCTGCCCGGTGGTACCGGAGGTGAACGTGATCTTGGCGGTGCGTTCGTGCACCGCCGGCGGATCCGGGACGTTCGCCTGGAGGATATGACAACCATCGTTCGAACCTGCCGTCTTGAATCCGCCGATCGCCTCGTGCGTGTCGACCACAAAGGTATCCACGCCGCTTCTCGACAGAACGTGGCGCTCTTGCGCCAGCGAGAAGAAGTCCGGAATCGGTACCGCGACGCGGTCGGTCCGCAAGAGCGCGAGGTCGAGCGCGACCCAGTTGCAGCCATTCCGCAGCCGATACGCCACGCGCTTCGCATCGAGTTGCCGCAGGCGCGTCATCCACCCGCGCACTTCGTGTTCGAGCCGTTCGTAAGTCCAGATCTGCGCGCCGTCGTTCAGCGCGGGTCGCGTCTTGTGCCGCTCGATCGCGGCGAAGAAATCCGCAACGTTCATGTGTTCAGGCTCCGCGCGGCGAGCAGCCTTTCGTTGGCACGCCGCAGATTGCCTGCCAGCACGCGGGGACACGAGGCGTAGTAGCGGCCCCACGCGAACCGATCGGCTGGCGGAATCGCCTCGATACGCGCGTCAGCGAGTGTCACGGGCTTGACGCCTTTCCGTTCGAAAAAGCGCGCCAACCGTTGCGTTGCGGTGCAAGCGAGATAGCGGAAGCCGCCGTCCATCAACGTCGGCGGCAGAAGCGGCGCCAGCTGTGCCAGCAGTCCCGATCGGGTTGCGCAAAGATGCGTCACCTCGACGGCATCGCGACGAACCACCGCATCGCCGAAGGCGCGCGACAGCGCGGCTTCCAGCGGTTCGTCCAGATAGTGTTCGCAAAAGAATCCACTCTTCCCATCGCGCAGACCGAACGCGGCAACGAGTGCGCCGTCGCAGCCGAATCCGCCGATCAGTGTCGGCGAATCGTCCTCGACCTCGGCGCCGAAGCACGCCTGGAATCGTTCTCTGACGAATGTGAGCACGCGTCGCCTCGCAGCCGCATCGAGCGCGGTCTTCAGAGTCAACGTATTGCCCACCGCGAAGTCTTCGAACGTTCCCGACATACGGCTCCGCCATGGCTGAATTGCAGTCACGGGGGTAGAGGCGCGCACAAGCGTCGATCCGTCGCCACACGGCGCGATATTTTGTAACCGTGTGTTTCAACGGCGCGCCGTGCGCACGCAATCGGAAGTTGACGAATCGCGCGACAGAAAGGTCCAGACTCGCGCCTCTATCCGGGTGAGTCGACGATCGACCGGGCATGACTGACGAAATAGACGAAGTGACTCGGGCACGCGACCGACGTCTCGCGCGTCGCATGTGCGACGGCGACGACGCCGCAATCGCAGCGTTTTGCCGCGAGTACCTGCCGAAGGTTTATCGATTCGCGTTGGCGCGGGTGCGCGTGGAGGCCGATGCAGATGACGTGGTGCAGATCGTGATGCGCAATGCGGCCCGGCGGATCGAGACCTATCGCGGCGAGTCGACGCTGTTGACCTGGCTGCTGCAGATCTGCCGCCATGAACTATCGAAGCGCTATGCGCGCGCCGACCGTCAGCCCGCCATGCTCGCGTTCGACGACGACGATGTGTTGCGGGCGGTCGTCGAGTCGATGGAAGCATCGCCAACGGACGAACCCGAGCGCGCTGCTCTGCGCGAAGAAATGACGACGCAACTGCGTTGCGCGCTCGAAGAACTGCCGGAGCGCTACGCAGATGCACTCGAGATGAAATACGTGGACGACATGAGTTCGAAAGAGATCGCAGAACGACTGGGCATCGGCGACGAGGCAACGCAATCGCTGCTGGCGCGCGCGCGACGCGCGCTCAAAGAAGTGTTCGCCACATCTGGGTGGCTGGATATGACCGGAAACGGAGCCAATGGATACGCGGACTGAGGACGATGCGAGCAGCGACGACGCGCTGATGCGGCGTCTGTTGGCGCCCCTGGGTCGACGACAGGCGCCCAGCGCCGCCGCGATGCAGCGGGCGGAACAGACCTTCCGCGCCGCACTGGCGCCGGTGGTGCTGCGCAGGAAGCGCACCAGACGACGCGCCTGGCTGTCGCTGGCCGCGACGATCGTCGTCGCCGTAGGCGCCGGTGTGCTGTTCACGATGCAGCAGTCGAATCGCGCCGAGGCCGGAGCGATTGCCAGCCTCGTGAAGGCGAGCGGCGCGGTGGAACTGTTGGACGACGCCGCGCCGTTGCGTCCCGCAGCGCCAATCCGAACGGGACAGACGCTGATGACCGGGGCGACGGGGCGCGCCGCGCTGCGCTATCGCGGCGCCGATGTACGACTCGACGTTGCAACCACGGTTCGCTTCGATTCTGCGCGGCTCGTCCTCGAGCGAGGCGCGATCTACGTCGACACCGGCGATGCGGCATCGCGCAGCGAACCGCCCGTGGTGATCGAAACGCGCTTCGGCGTGCTCGGCCACACCGGCACTCAGTTCACGGCCAGGCTCGATGCCGATCGGCTGACCGTCGGCGTTCGCGAAGGTACCGTCTACGTCGATTCCGGCAGCGAACGGCGCAACATGAGCGCATCACCTCATGCGGCGTCGATCGCCGAAGTGGGTGCGTCCGGCGACATCCACACGCACGAGGCCGCGCCGTTCGACAACCTGTGGTCGTGGATATCCGATGCGTCACCCGGCTACGCCGTGCAGAACGGTTCGGTCGACGCGTACCTCGCGTGGCTCGGCCATGAACACGGGTATTCGGTCCAGTACGACGGACCGGACACCGCGACTCAGGCGACCACCACACTGCTGCACGGCAACCCCGGCGACCTGTCCATAGAGGACGCGATCGCGGTGATCAATGCGACGACCCAACTCGCGGTCGAGCTGGACCCCGCCGGCACCATTCGGGTTGCGCTAGAAGGCGACCACCACGCCGATCCACGGCACGATGGGCAATAGCGACGTGTGCTCGGGCGAGAATTGCGTGGTGGCCGTGTCCTGGGTGACCGCATAGTCGATGCCGACTGGGTTCTGCCGATCGAGCGTGTTGGTAATGTCGGCGAACAGCGTCACCGTAGAGCGCCATACCGGATGCGACGCGGAAGCGTTGAGGTCCAGCGAAAAATAGTCGTTCAGGTGCCGGTCGTTCAGCACGTCTTCGATCGGGATCGTCGTGCCGACAGCAACACTCTGCGGCGGCGCGGTGGTGCGCCAGCCCGAATGCCACGTCAACGCAGCCGACGCACTGTACGTATCCGACTTCCACAGCGCAATGCCCGTAACGGTCTCGCGCTGCGACCAGCGGCGGGGTACCCAGCGCCCCCCTACGTAATCGTCGGCGTCCATGTAGCTGCATCGCGCAATCAGCGACGTCTGCTCGGTCAACGTCTGCTGCAGTTCGAGATCCACGCCGTGCGTCCGCGCGCGCGTCGAATCGATCTGCACGCGATCCACGGCGACCTGCGGCAGAATCACGAACGGATCGAACACATTCTCGAAGCGAGTGGTCGTGCGTTCGTATAGCTTCTCGTAAGCGTCGACGCGCACCTGCGTATCGGCAGTGGCGCGCCACGACGCGCTCGCAATGTAGTGATCGGCGCGCTGCGGCTTGTAGAGACGCGCGACACCATCGGCCGTATCCATCTCGTTGACGCCGTCCGGCTGGTAGTAGCGCCCGGCGTCGAAGCGCAGCGTCAGGTCGTCCGCGGCCAGCCACTTGATGCCGAAGCGAGGTGAAATCTGCGCCGCATAGCCTTGCGCGGTCTGGAAATCCCACCGCACGCCCGGTTGTAGGGAGACGGTGGCGCCGACCGGAACGTCGCCCGACCAATACAGCCCGCCGGTGACGCCTTCGAGCGTCGCTTCGATGTCGTGCTGCGAGACGGACTGACCATCGAACAGCACGCCGAGTGCACCGCGATCGATCAGCGCCGACGAATCGTAGTTGGTTCGAGTCCAGTCCGCCTGAACGCCAAACTCCTGACGAGCCTGCCCGGTTGCGACCGCGAAGCCGCTGCGCAACGCAACGCGCACGGTGTCGCGCGAATCGTCCAGAAAACCCGCAACCGTCGCGGCATCCGACAGCGGGCTGGTGTCGTGCATCTCGTTTCGGGACGACATGTAACTCACCGCGGTCGAATTGGTTACGCGATCGTCGATGCGGCCATCGAAGCGCGACCACAGATAGCTGTTGTTGCTCTTCCAGGTTGCCCGCTGCTGATCGTCGCTCAAGCTGATGTCTTCGTCGGTCGCGAGTCCGCCGACGTACAGCTTCGTATCCGCATCGAACGTGTGGCCGACTCGCACCATCCCGTCCGAGAAGTACGGCCGGCCGGACTGCAGACCGAGGCGCTGCAGCAATTGATCGGACGCACCGTAGCGCGCCGACGCGAGCCACGTGGTGTCGGCGCCCGGTTCCGTGGAACGCGCATTCGCGAACGCCGAGTACATCGACAAGCCGAGTTCTGCAGTCGGCTTTTCGCGCTGCGCCAGCGTGTCGATCTCGATGACGCCGCTCATGCGGCCGCCGTACCGGGACGGGAAGCCGCCGCTGTACACGTCCACGTCGTCGATGACGCGACCGTCTATCGCGCTGAAGAGGTTCTGATAGTTCGCGAAGTGATACGGATCGAGTATCTCGACGCCGTCGAGCAGCACCAGTTGCTCGTCCTCGAGCCCACCGCGGATCCGCGGCTTGACCGAGATGCCCATCGACGACATGCCCGGCAGCAGGTTGGCCGAGCGGATCGAATCGCCGCCGAGCGCCGGCACCCGATCGAGCTCTTCACTGGACAGAACGCTGGCGGATTCCGCACCGATCGCCGCAAAGCGATGGCGAGTACCGGTGACGATGATCGTTTCGATGCGCGACGCGTCCGGGGTCTTCTCGTCGGCTGCATCGATGGGGTGTGTCACCGCTGCGACAGTCGGACCTCTGACGAGCAGCCAGTTTCCGCCGCGCTGGTCGAGCCTCAGTCCAACCGTCGGCAATGCGTCGCGCACCGCGGCGAGGGTCACCGCATCGACGTCGATGTAAACGTCTGCGGGCGCGAGCGCCGAACTGTAGACGATCGATATCCCCTGCTCGCGCAGACGATCGAGCGCATCTGCGAGTTGCACGCGCATTCCCGCCCAAGCGAGCGTGGTTGCCGACAAACATGCCGACACGACAAGGACGCGCAGCTTCATGTTGGGATTTGAACATCCCACCCCAGTGGTAACAATCGACGATCGGCGTCCAACCTGGAAATTCGATCCGATTCGACCGAGGATGCTCTCGGACCACACATCTGCGACAAGGCAATGGATTTCATCGAGCTGCCGGCGGACTCCGCATGACGCCGATACGGGTGTACTTGATCGACGATCACCATGTCGTTCGGCAGGCGGTCGTCGAAATGCTCGGCGCGGAACCTGATGTCAGCGTCATCGGACAATCGGGGGAGGTCCGCAACGCACTCGATGCCATCGCGCGCGAACGTCCCGACATCGCAATCGTCGATCTGCGTCTGCCCGGCATGAACGGACTCGCCGCGATCAAAGAACTTCGCGCACGGGCGCCGGACGTCGGCATCATCGTGTTCACCATGTACGACAGCCCGGCTTACGTGCACGAAAGTATCAATCTCGGCGCCCGCGGTTATGTGTTGAAGAGCGCATCGAAGTCCGACCTGCTGCGCGCGGTGCGGGCGGTGTTCAACGACGGCACGTACTTTCCCACCGAGATCACCAGGCCGCTGTTGAGCCGGCTCGCACAACAGTCGAACGCAGGCGACGAGTCCAGTGTGCTCACGCCGCGCGAACTGCAGGTGCTGGAATTTCTCGCGGAAGGCCGCAGCAGCAAAGAGATCGCGAACTTTCTCGCGATCAGCGAGGCGACCGTGAAAGGTCATTTGAAGAACCTGTACGACAAACTCGGCGCATCGGACCGCGCGCATGCGGTGGCCATCGCGTTGCGTCAGCGCATCATCGACTGAACCAGCGTTCCGTGAAGCCGTCCATCTCACTCGTGATTCCCGCGTATAACGAAGAGGTTCTGCTGCCGCGCCTCTTGAGGTCGGTCCGGACTGCGTGTGATGTCTTCGCCGCCTGGTCAGGTGGCAGTGTCGAGGTGATCGTTGCAGACAACGCGTCGACCGACCGCACTGCCGAGGTCGCGGCGGAGTTTGGTTGCCGAGTGGTCGCGGTGGAACGCAGGGTCATCGCAGCGGTGCGAAACGGTGGAGCGCGAGTTGCTTCGGCGTCGATCGTTGCGTTCGTAGATGCAGATCTGCAGATCCACCCGAATACCTTCGTTCGGATTCAGGAAGAGATGAGCAGCGGTCTGTACGTCGGCGGAGCGACCGGGTGGCGATTTGAACGCACCTCAATGGGCCTGAAGGCAACCGAGCTAGTTACTCGGCTCTTGATGCGCCCCTTCAAGGTTGATGGCGGCGTCGTGTTCTGCTCGCGCGCAGCATTCGACGCAATATCCGGCTACAACGAAGCAAGGCACGTTGGCGAAGATGTCCAGTTTCTGCTGCAGCTGCGCAGATCTGGAGAGTCTCGAGGCAAGACTATCCGTCTGAACATCGGCGCAGATGCAGTTGTTTCAACGAGAAAGTGGGACATGCACGGCGACTGGCATATGTTCTTCATGCTGTTCTGGCCAATCATTCAGCGCCGTTCGATGAGTGCCGTGGTTCAAGACTACTGGTACAAGGAACGATAGAGAGACATCGCGCCCCCTCCGAAAGAAGGGGTGCCCTCCCTCCGAACGAACCATAGCCGCGACGCGACGCGGTGCCGATCATGCGTGTGATATCGGGGAGGGGTTTGCATGGGACGCGGACGCACGGCCCTCGTCATCGGCGCGGGTACCACGGGCTTGCTCACGGCCGCGGCGCTGTCGCGCCATTTCGCGCAGGTCACCGTGCTCGAGCGCGACGAACTGCCGCAATCGCCGACCTGGCGCAAAGGCTCGCCGCAGTCGCCGCACGTGCACGTGCTGCTCCAGCGCGGCGCCGACATCATGCAGAAGTATCTGCCGGGCGCGCTCGACGACATTCAACGCGCGGGCGGACATCGCATCGACATGTCGCTCGACACCGACTGGTTCTACGCCGGCGGTTGGAAAGCGCGACTGCCGAGCGGCATCACGATGCACAGTCAGACCAAGGGGCTGCTCGAGTTCACGCTGCGCCAGCACCTGTCGCGCCAGCCGCGCGTCGCGGTGCGCGACCGCGCCGAAGTGGGTGCGCTCGTATGTGAGGGCAAACGGATCTGCGGTGTGGAGCTGGTGGGCGGTGGACGCATGCAGGCAGACCTGATCGTCGATGCAGGTGGACGCAACTCCAAAACTGCCGGACGTCTGCAAACCGCGGGCTTTCCGAAAGTGGATACGTCTGAAGTGCCGGTGGACGTCGGTTACGCCACTGCATTGCTGGAATTACCGGCGATGCAACGCCCATGGAAGTCGCTGCTGGTGCACCCGAAGTATCCGGATGCCCGTCTCGGCGTGCTGTTGCCCGTGGAAGGAACGGGCATGTGGCTGGCCACGCTGGTCGGCTGGCGCGGCGATCATCCGCCGGACGACATCGAAGGCTTCATGGCCTTTGCGAAGTCGTTGGCGGTTCCGGATTTCTACGCAGCGATCAAAGACGCGGCGCCGGTGAACCGCATCTGGCGCTTTCGGTTCGCCGGCAATTTGCGCCGGCACTTCGAGTCGATGGATCCGGCGCCTGACGGGCTCGTGGTGGTGGGCGACGCCGCATCCTCGTTCAATCCGATCTACGCGCAGGGGATGAGCCAGGGCGCAACCGGTGCGGCGCTGCTCGACGAATGTCTCACCGATTATCCCGGCGATCTACAAGGCTTCGCGCGCGTGTTTCAGCGGCGGTACGCACAGTTCGTCTCGCAGTGCTGGCTGATGTCGACCACCGAGGAATACCGCGACCGCGCCGCGTTTCCGAACTCACCGGGCTGGACGCGTTTCGCCAACTGGTATCTCGATCGCGTGCACGAACGCACGTGGCACGATCCGGTGGTTGCGCTGCGTTTCCTCGAAGTGATGCACCTGCAGCGCAGTCCGCTTTCGCTGATGACGCCCGGTGTGTGCGCGCGTGTCCTCGCGCCGAAAACTCAAAATGACGAACGCGGAGGCGCGCATGTGGCTCACGAAGAAACAGCTTAAAGGACTCGTTGGGGCGGAACGGCTGAAGGATTCGCCGCCGGTGCCCACGCGCGTGGTCAGCAACGGCGAATATCTGCCCATTGCGCAGACTCGGGCGCAGGCGCGCGTCGAGAGGCTCGTGCTCGACATGGCCGACCGTCACGCCACGAAAGCCGGCACCGGACGGCGGCAGTTCCTGCGCTCCGGCATCGGGCTCGCCGCGAGCTTCTTCGCGATGAATCGCGTGTACGGCGATTTCTTCGCAGTAGCCGCTGCAGAAACCGCCGATGCGGCTGCCATCGCGGAGCGGACGCTGCGCTATCGCGATCAGCCGGTGATCGACGTGCAGCTGCACTTCGTGCGCGACGACTACCAGTGGGATGGCATTCTGAAACTGGGCGAATACGCCAAGCATTGGAACGAAGCACTGCGCAATACGAAGATCGATTTCGATCTGTTCAAGTTCGACAACTTTCTGAAAGAGGTCTACTTCGACAGCGATACGAAGATCGGACTGATCAGTGCGGCGCCTGCAGACCACGGCAGCAACGTGATCATGAACAACGACGGCCTGGCGGCGGCGCGCAACTTCATCAACGCTGCCGCAGGTTCGCGGCGCGTGCTCGCGCATACCGTGATGGCGCCCGGACAACCCGGTTGGCTCGACGAGATCGATCGCGCGATCGTGGAGCTCAAGCCGGACAGCTGGAAAGGCTACACGCTCGGCGATCCGTTCGAAGATTCGCAGTATCCGTGGCGGCTCGACGACGAAAAGCTGATGTATCCCGCGTACGAACGCATGCTGAAGGCCGGCATCACCAACGTGTGCATCCACAAAGGTCTGTTGCCGGAAGATTTCACGAAGGTGACCAAGCATTGGCGCCACGCGATGGTCGACGACGTGGGCCAGGCGGCGAAGGACTGGCCCGGCCTCAACTTCATCATCTATCACTCGGGATTCCGGCCGCTGATGACGAGCCCCGAGCCGCTGCTCGAGCAGTTCGACAAGACGGGCCGCATCGACTGGGTGACCGACCTCGCGGAAACGCCGGCGAAGTGGGGCGTGACCAACGTGTATGCGGAGCTCGGCACGACGTTCGGCAGCTGCGCCGTCACGCACCCTCGCCTGGCGGCCGCCGTGCTCGGCACCGTGGTCAAAGGCATGGGGGCGGATCACGTGATCTGGGGTACCGACTCGGTGTGGTACGGCTCGCCGCAATGGCAGATCGAAGCGTTTCGCCGCATCGAAATTCCGGCAGAGATGCGTGCCTCGCACGGATACGCTGCGCTGGGCGACGGCGACGGACCGGTGAAAAGCGCCATCCTGGCCGGCAACTCCGCGCGGCTGTATCGCATGCCGCAGATGCTCGCGGCCGATGCACCGTGGCACGACGACGCACTCGCGCGCGTGAAAAGCGACTACCTGGCCGCCGGCGCGGAGCCGTCGAATGCGTTTTACGGTTTCGTCAAACGCGCGCGCGGCAGCGGCGCGTGAAGATGAAGTACCGGACGGTGCCTGGCACCGGCGATGACTTATTAGTACCGGACGGTGCCTGGCACCGGTGATGACTTATTCGACGCACATCACGGTGCCTGGCACCGTGTTTTGACTCCGTGTTTTTGACTCATTCGGGAGATTTTCATGGCTACGCGTTCCACGTCTGCGGCTGAATCGAAAGCGCTCGTCGTCAAGTTCCTCGATTCGTGGGAACGCCGCGATCTCGAAACCATCATGAGCTGCTTCAACGACGACGCCGTCTATCACAACGTGCCGGTCGCGCCGATCGCGGGGCGTGCCGGAATACTCGCGATATTCCAGGCGTTCCTCGATACGTTCGAAGTGTTGACGCTCGAAACGGTGCGCATCGCGGCGGAAGACGATCTCGTGTTTGCGGAGCGGATCGATCACTTCATGCTGCATAACGGCAAGCGCTTCGATCTGCCGGTGAACGGCGTGTTCGAGATCGCGAACGGCAGGATCCAGCGCTTCAGCGACTACTTCAATCTGCCGTCGTTCGAAGGTCCGAGCGGTTTGAAACTTTAGGCCGCGCGCCCTGAACGTGCGGCGCTCAACGAGCGTCGCACGTCATGCGGCTATTCCTTGATCTTCGAAATCTTGGAACCTTCCAGCGACAGATCTCCGATCAGCCCTTTTTCGGCAAAGCCGAAAGCGAGAATCGGTTTCTGCTGCGTCTTGCTGTCGTACTCGCCGTTGGCCGACATCGTCACGACGGTAACACCTGCGTCGGCGCCAATTGACCAGCCGTCGCTCTTGGCGAACTTGTCGAGCGCTTCCTGCGTCATGAACATGATGATCTGACTGTGCTTCGCCAGGCCGAGGGTGAGGCCCACCGATGCCGCGCTGATGCTGTAGTAAGCCGTCGTCTTCCCGTTTACCTGCAAGACACCTTCGCCGTACTCGCCTGCTACGCCGATGCCGGCTTTTGTAACCTTGGGAAACACCAGAATGCCGGCGGCCTTTTTGGCGAGACTCTCGTTAGCGGGACTCAGTGCGTTGAATTCGGTAATCGTTGCAGCGACCCGTTGGTCGATCTCGGCTTTGGTCGAAGCGAGGGCCGTCGCCGCTGCGCCGAGGCAGAACATCGTCAGGGTTGTAACAGCCAGCACGTTGTTGATCTTCATGGTCCCTTCTCCAGAACCGGTAAACGGCAAGAAGGGTAGCTGGGGCGAAGCCCGTGATCTGTGCGGGAACGAACCGTGCGGCGAGCGTACGACCGAGCGCGTCGAAACGCCTGGCTAAGAGAAATACCGTTTTCGAAAGCGTTCGACATAGGCGACGAGATTCGCGCGTCGCAGTGCCGCATCCTTAACAGGACTGCTCACCGGCACGAGCATGATGTTCGCCAGCAGGCCATACGCAACTGCGTCGATCTCGGTCGCCGCTTCTCCCAACAGAAACGCTTTGTCGCCGAGCAGGTCGGCCACCGCGCCGATGTCCTTGATGCCGATCGCGTGAATCTCATCCGCGCTGTGCAGGCCGATGCCGTGTCCGGTGAGTTGCCGCCGCACGCCACGCCGCGCGATCGGCGCAATCACCATGCGAACCAGCGGCGGAATCATGCCCAACACAGTCTGCCGCGTGAGCGGCCAGTTCCCGTCGACCATCCAGCGGTCGAACACCAGCGTCCAATACAGGTTCTCTTCCAGCAACCGGCGCATGGACAACGCAATCGCTCTTTCTGCCGGAGAGAGGTGCGCGTTCGGATCACCTCCGAAGCGTTGCTGCAGATATTCGATGATGAAACCGGAGTCGCCGATCTTCTTGCCTTCGTGTTCGATCCACGGCAGCTTGCGCTTCGGCCCGCCGAACGGCGTGGCGTCGAAGACCACGTCGTACGGAATGCCAACGATCCGCAGATAGGCTTCGAGCTTCAGTGAGAATGGCCCGATGGTCGGCAGTCCCCACGCGCTCGGAATCTGGTGAACGATCAATTGCGACACGACATCTCCGTCAGTCAGTTCGTCACACCATCGAGCTGCTGCTGCAGTTGCTGCCACTCCGCGCTATCAGGATCGAGCTCACGCAGCTTCGCAGCGTACTGCTTCGCCGTGGCCGCATCGCCAGCCTGTTGGGAGAAATACACCAGTCCCTGCAACACGTTGCGATCGTACGGATTCGTCTTGAGCGCCGTCTTCAACACGTTCAGCGCATCGGCGTGCTGGCCCGAGTCGTTCAGCGCCACTGCGTACACATACGCGAAGCGGCCGTCGTTCGGCGCGAGCTGCACCGCGGTCTTGAACTCCTGCAACGCCACGTCGCGCGCTTTCTGTCGCGTCAGCGCGAGACCCAGCGTGTGATGCAGCACCGCCGAGCGCGGATCGGCTTTCAGGCCTTGCCGCAGGATGACCTGCGCGTCCACTTCCTTGCCGGTGGCGCGGTAGACGTCGGCGATGTTCACGTACGCGGCGACGAACAGCGGATCGACCGCGAGCGCCTGCTGATACTGCTCGATCGCCGTCTCGGCATGGCCGCGCGCGGCGGCGAGGTTACCGGCGTTCATGTGACCTTCCGGACGATCGAAGTTGTAGGTCTGCGCGGCGAGATATTCGTCGAGCACGGTGTTGAAGCGCGCACGCTGCTCCACCGTAAGCGATCGTTCCGGCGCGCCGGCAAGCGCGCGCGCAGCTTCGATGCGCACCGACAGCACGGCATCGTCGAGCAATGGCAGCAGCACGCGCTTGCGCAGGTCGACGTCGACGTTCGCCAGCGCTTCGACAGCGGCTTGCCGCACCGATGCGTCGTCGTCTTTCAGCGCGTGCACCACCGCGTCGGTGCTCTGCGGCGTGAGCAGATTCGCAAGCCGGTCGATTGCGCTGGCACGCGCAATCGCCGGTTGCGTCTGGTCGTCGATCAACGCCACCAGCGCGTCGCGCGCGCCGGGTCCCGCAATCGAACCGTCATGCAACGCGGTGCCGAACTGCTGGAAGCCGGTCGGTGGTTTGCCGGTCCACTTCGCGATCGCGTCCGCTGCCCACGCGGGCGTCTTCTTCGCGTGACAGTTGGTGCACGCGTCGGGCGTGCCGAGCCGCGCTGACAGATCCGGTCGGGGGATACGCATCGAGTGGTCGTGGCGCGGGTCCACCACCATGTACGTCGTGGTGGGCATGTGGCAGTTCGCGCACGCGGCGCCCGGCGTACCAAGCGCGTGGTGCGTGTGCGACGGTGCGTCGTACTTCGCCGGTTGATGGCACTGCGCGCACACCGCGTTGCCGTCGGCTCTCAGCTTCAGCGAATGCGGATCGTGACAGTCGGAACACGTCACGCCTTGGGCGTACATTTTGCTCTGCAGGAACGAGCCCCAGTTGTACACCTCGCCGCGCATCTGGCCGTCGTTCCAGTAGAGGCCGTCGTCGAGGCGCACGAGACGATGCGTGTCGAGCGGCGATCTGCCGTGCACGTAGTCGTCGGTGAGTCGGCTGCCGCGGGCGTGACAGCGCGCACACGTATCGATCTCGCGCGTGGTCTGCCGCGGTGCGCTGCGGTGCGCGTTGCCGGTTTCGGCGACGGGCGTCCACGCGATGTCTTTGCGCTCGTCGAGTGCTACGACCAGTCCTTTGTCCGCGTCGTACTTCCGCCAGTCGCCTTGCTTGTGCGCCCAGGCGATGTGGTTGGAACCGGGTCCGTGGCACGCCTCGCACGCAACGTTGATCTCCGCCCACGTGGTCTTGTACGCATGCGATGCCGGGTCGTAGTTCTTCTTGAGATCCGTCGAATGACATTCGGCGCAGGTGAAGTTCCAGTTCTGGCTGTAATTCGTCCAGTGCAGCCAGTCGCCGGCCTTCACGTTGTCTTTGGGATAGAGGTGGAACCAGCGCTGGCCGCCCGCCTCCACGGTGCGCGAATCCCACGCGATCGACAGCGCCTGTTTGCGGCCGTCGGGGAAGTCGATCAGGTACTGCTGCAGCGGATGCACGCCGAACGTGTAGCCGATTTCGTAGTCGTGCAGCTGGCCGTCGGGCCCATCGGTGGTGACGATGAACTTGCCGTCGCGCTTAGAGAACGTCGACGTGGTGCCGGCGTAGGTGAACTTCGCGTCGCTGAAGTTGCCCAGAACAGATGCGTCGTTCGCGACCTGCATTGCGAGATCGTGATCGGAACCGTGCCACGACGCGTGTTCTGCTTGATGGCAACTCGCACACGCGTCACCGCCCGAGTAATGCGCGGCCGCGACGACGAGCGGTGGCGGCGGCACAGGGGGAAACGCTGGCGGTTCGTGTTGTGGGCGGTGTTGCAGCATCCAGAGCAGCAGGGCCGCTGATACCAGCGAAATCACCCCGGCGCCAACCATCCAGCGATGGCGCGGCCGATCCTGATTGGGCAAAGGCTCGCTCGAATTCGATGGTTTGGGCGGCTCAATGGGCTGACGCTTGGCCGCGCGCGTGCTCTTTTTCTTCTTGGCCAAATTTCAAGCTCTTCGTCGGCAGCGCGCAGTGTAAACAAAACGGGCGGCTTTTCGGGCCGCCCGCTTGTTTCCGATCAGATGTCACCCTGCGCCATAGCGCAGATGAGCAGGTGCGTTACTGGCCAGTACCCTTAGCCGCTGCCGCTGCCTGTGCCATCTTCGTCGCCATCTCGGCCTTGACCGCTTCCAGGTTGAAGCTCGCGCCGCGCTGCATGGGCGGGTAATCGAGGAAGGTCTGGATTTCCTTGCCCATCAACTGCTGCACGAACACGAAGCGCCAGAACTCGTACTTGAACCAGTCGAAGTACTGTTGCGCGCCTTCCTTCGTTCCGTCTTGGGGCCAACCGGTCCGCTCGAACGGGTCGAGCCGAAGGTTGATCAGATACGGTACGTCGACCTGGGTCTTTGCGCCGAGCCAGCCGTGGGGCTGGTCGATGAAACGATACTTGTAGTCGTCGATGCGCACGGCGCCGATCGTGCTTTCGCCCAGATAGAAGATCTCGTGACGGGCTGACGGACCTTTGCCGGTAATGGCATCCAACTGGTTGTAGCCATCCAGGTGATTTTTGTAGGTCCGGTCGCCGATCTTCACACCCTTCAGCAAGTCGTCCGTGATGTTCGGATTGCCCGCCGCCGCGACGAACGTCGGCAACCAGTCGAGCCCGGAGAAGATGCCGTTCTGCACCGAATCTGCCGGCACGTGACCGGGCCAACGGATCATCGCCGGCACGCGGAAGCCGCCTTCCATGACCGTACCTTTGCTCTGCGCGAACGGCGTTTGACCGCCGTCGGGCCACGTGAACACCTCGGTACCGTTGTCCGTCGTGAACACGACGATCGTGTTGTCGTCTACGCCGAGATCCTTCAGCTTCTGCATCACCAGACCGATGTCGTCGTCCATCTGCGCCATGCCGGCTTCTTCGATGCTCCAGCCGTTCTCGGCGTTACGCATCGCTTCGTATTTCGGCGACAGGTGCGTGACAATGTGCATGCGCGTGGGGTTCAGCCACACGAAGAACGGTTTGCCGTCCGCCTTCGCTTTATCGATGAACTTGAGCGCGTAGTCGCGGATTTCGTTGTCGACGGTTTCCATGCGCGTCGGGCACAACTGGCCGGCGTCTTCGATCTTCTGTTTGCCGACCTTGCCCCAGCGCGGGTCGACCGTCGCGTCGTCGGTGGTGGTCGCCCACGAATGCACCATGTTGCGCGGACCCACGACGTTCAGCAGGTTCTGCGGATAGTTCGGATGGCACGGGTCTTCCATCGCGTCGAGGTGGTAGAGGTAGCCGTAGAACTCGTCGAAGCCGTGTACGGTCGGCAGAAACTCGTTGAGATCACCCAGGTGGTTCTTTCCAAACTGGCCTGTGGCGTAGCCCATCGACTTCAAGATCGTTGCAATCGTCACCGCCTCCGCCGGTATGCCGATCTTCGCGCCGGCCTGACCGACCGTCGTCATGCCGGTGCGGATCGGCAACTCGCCCATGATGAAGTTCGCGCGACCCGCCGTGCAGCTTGCTTCGGCGTAGTAGTCGGTGAACAGCATCCCTTCCTTGGCGATCTTGTCGAGATTCGGCGTACGGCCCGCCATCAGGCCGCGGTGATATGCACCGATGTTCCACATCCCGATGTCGTCACCCATGATGACGACGATGTTGGGTTTCGTTCCGGCGTCTGCGGCGAATGCCGGCGAAGCGGTCATCGCGAGCAGACCACCTGCCGCGCATAGAACCGCGATCAAACGTTTCACGTTCATGTGTCCTCCCCTATTGGGTTTGTTGTTCATTCGAAGGGCGTGCAGGTTACTCCGAACGCGCGGCGCCTGGCGAGTTTTCGCGGCGCTGTTCGACGGTGAGTAGGTGGAATCACGGAGCCACCGCCCGACGGTCAATCTATTAAGCTGAAAAGTAGTTTTAACTTGGCTACGCACCATGTCGCACGCGCTGATCGTTCTTCCCGATGACACGGCGAAGCCGATTCTCGATGCCATCAACGGCGCCAAAGAATCGCTGAACATCCGCATGTTTCTATTCACCGACGAAGCGCTGCTCTCGGCGGTGATCGCGGCAAAGCAGCGCGGCGTCAACGTTCGCGTGATGCTCAATCCCGCGCGGCGCCACGGCGAAGCCGAGAACGAAGCGTCGCGCAAGCTGCTCACCGACGCCGGCGTCGAGGTGCGCGACAGCAACCCCAAATTCGATCTCACGCACCAGAAGTCGATGGTGGTCGATAACAGCATCGGCTATGTCGAGTCGCTCAACTGGGAGCCAAAAGACCTGACCGAGACGCGCGACTACGCGGCCATCACCAAGCACGGCCTCGAAGTGCAGGAAATGGTCGCGTGCTTCGACGCCGATTGGGAACAGAAAGACTTCGTTCCGCATCCGGATTCGAAACTGATCTGGTGTCCTGACAACGGTCGCCAACGCGTCGCGGCCTTCATCGACGCGGCGCAGGACACGCTGTGGGTGCAGAACGAACGCTATCAGGACACCGTGATCATCGAGCGCCTGGTGCGCGCCGTGACGCGCGGTGTGAAGGTGCACATTCTCACCAAAAAGCCGCACTCGCTGAAAGCCGACAAGCTCATCGAGGGGGCGGGAAGCTTACGAATACTGCAGGACGTCGGTGCCAAGGTGCACACAACTCACCATCTGAAGCTGCATGCGAAGATGATGCTGGCCGACGGCAAGCGCGCAATCATCGGTTCGATCAATCTCGCGCCCGGCAGCTTCGATTCGCGGCGGGAACTGGCGATCGAAACCGAGAATCACGAGGTGGTGAAGCGCCTCCAGGAAATCGCCGAGCACGACTGGAAGAAGTCGAAGAAGCTCGATCTCAGCGACGAAGGTCTGCTCGAAGACCTGAAGAAGCGCGAAGGGCTCGATCCGGACAAGCTCGCACTCGCTGCCGAGAAGAAGGCCTGACGACCGCTCTAACGGACTAGGTTGTCTTCGCGGGCAGAGCGGACGACAACGTCGTTGCTACCTCCGCCGCAAAGGCCGCCAACGTCTGATTCAAGGCGCGGACGATGTCGCCGTAGTCGCCGGCCTTGGTCGCCTGCGCGGTGTAACGCGATGTGCGCAGCGGCACCAGCACCGCCTCCGCGTTTGTCACGCACTCCCACTGCACGACGAGCACCGCTGCGCCGCTCGCATCGGTGTCCCATTGCGAGATCGTGCCGCGCACCCGATACGGCGCATCGGCATGTCCCACCGACGGGAACGCGACCACCACCGCATTCGCCAGTTGCCGATCCACGTCGCGCGCGAGCCATGGCACCACCGACACCTGCGGCGCTTCGGCCCACCGGTCGAATTCGCCCAGCTGCAACTCGTGATTGGCATCCCTCACGACGATCTGTGGGCGCTGCAGGTATTGCGCGACGCTGAACGGACCGAACAGCACTACGGCATTGCCGGTTTTGGCGACCGCAGTCGCAGCCGGTTCGCTCAACGCGTAGTAACGCGCCGGCGGCGACGTGCCGCACGCGGTGAGCAGCAATGCGACGAATGCGATGAGGGTTGATCGCGACATGGACGGTCTCCGGTTCACTCTTTCTTTCCGCGCAGCAACGCTTCGGGGTGTTCGTCGAGATACTGCAGCAATGCGGTGGCCGCATCGGACATCGACTGCACGTCCTGCAGCGTGCTCCGCACTTCGAGCGACAGCGCGGAGTCTTCGCGCAGATGTCCAGACACCGATTGCAGCGTCGCTTCGGTCGACTTCAGCGTGCTGTCGAGGCGCCGAATCGCCGGCAGCAGATCCGACATCAGGGGATCCACCTGTTTGTCGACGTGCTGAACCAGCTCGCGCGCGTCCTTCGTGGCACCTTGCAGATCGGTGAGCGTGCGCTCCAATGAACTCGTCAGGCGTGGTAGGTCGTCGTTCGTCAGCTTGCTGCCGCCGGCCAGCATGCTGCGCAGGTCCGGCGAGTTCGCCAGTTCGTTCAGGCCGTTGAGAATGCCCTGTACGTCTTTCGCGAGCGTATCGACGTCGATCTGCTCGGAGAGGTTGGCGAAGAAGGTCTGCACGCGCTGGAGAATCTGCTGCACGTCGCCGGGAATCGTCGGAATCTCCACGGGTCCGCCTTTCGTTCGCGCGCGCAGCACGGCTGGCGTATCGGGCCGGAAATCCAGTTCCACCAGCAGCTGACCGGTGACGAAGCTCTCGGTGGCCAGCTTGGCGCGAATGCCGGCGTCAACGTATTGCTGCGGTGACATTTGCGCGCGCGACTCGACGCTCAGCGCACTTCCGTTCGAATACAGTTCGAAGCTGCTTGGCAGGATTTCCATCGTCACCTGCACCAGCATTTCCATCGCGTTGCCCGGCTTCAGTTCGCCCTGAAGCCGAATCTCTTTCACGTAGCCGATCCGCACGCCATTGAGCACCACGCTGGAACCTTCGCGCAGACCCTGAACGGAACCCGGGAAATAACTCACCAGCGTGCGCTTCGATGCGAACAGCGCGGCGCCGCCGAACAGCAGCACCGCCACCACGAGCAACGCCACGGCGCCGAGCACGAACGAACCGATCAACGTGGGGTTGGAAGGTTTACTCATACGCTATTCCACCGGCTCCGCGGTGCCTCGCATCAGAAAATTGCGGACGACGAAGTTCGGGCTGTGATCGCGCAGTTCCTTTGGATCGCCGGTGGCGAGCTGCGTCTTCGTGACCGGATCGAGGAACACCGAGTTGTTGCCGATCGAGAAGATGCTGGCGAGTTCGTGCGTGACGATCACCACCGTGGTGCCGAGGCTGTCGCGCAGTTCGAGAATGAGATCGTCGAGCAGCTTCGCACTGATCGGGTCGAGTCCGGCCGACGGTTCGTCGAAGAACAGGATGTCGGGGTCCATCGCCATCGCGCGCGCGAGTCCCGCGCGCTTCTTCATGCCGCCGGAAATTTCGCTCGGATAGAAATCTTCGAATCCGGCGAGCCCGACGAGTGCCAGCTTGTACGCGCACAGTTCGCGGATTTCCGCATCGGACAGCTTCGTGTACTGCTTCAGCGGCAACGCGACGTTCTCGGCGAGCGTCATGCCGCTCCACAACGCGCCGCTCTGGAACAGCGTACCGAATTTTCGCTTCAGGTCTTCCTGACGTTCGATCCCGGCCGCCCAGAACGCTTCGCTTTCGTAGCTCACGTCGCCCGCCGACGGTGACTTCAAACCGATCATCACCTTCAGCAGCGTGCTCTTCCCGCAGCCGCTGCCGCCCATGATGATGAAGATGTCGCCGCGCCGTACCGTGAAGGTCAGATTCTTCTGGATGACGAAGTCGCCATACGACATCGACAGGTCGCGGACCTCGATGTGTGCTTCTGCATTGCCGCGCGAGTCGCTCATCAGATGCCCAGGTTGATGAAGAGGATGGTGAGTACCGACGCGCTGACGACGATCAGCACGATACCCATGACGACCGCGCGCGTCGTTGCTTGTCCGACCGCCATCGCGCTGGTGCCGCACGCGATGCCCTGCTGACATCCGGCCAGCGCGACGAGCGCGCCGAACACGATGCACATCAGCAGCCCTGTGAACAGATCGCCGAGCGTCACCGCGCTGATCGTCTGCTGCACGTACTGCACGAAACTGGCGTCGACCATCGACAGCCCGACGATGGCGCCGCCGATGATGCCCATGAGGCTCGAGTACATCGTCAGCGCCGGAATCATCAGCACCAGCGCGAGCATGCGCGGCGTGACGAGGAAATCGATCGGGTTGATGCCGAGCGTGGTCAGCGCGTCGATCTCCTCGTTCACCTTCATGGTGCCGATCTCGGCCGCATAAGCCGCTCCGGTGCGCCCCGCCATGATGATGGCGGTCATGATCGGGCCCATCTCCCGAATCATTGCCACGGCCACCAGATTCGCGGTGTAGATGCCGGCGCCGAACTCGCGCAACTGCGTGACGCCGACGAACGCGAAGATCATGCCGATCAGCACGCTGATGAGACTCACGATCGGCAGCGCGTTGGCGCCGGCCTCTTCGATGTGCTGCAGCACGTCGGACTTCAGGTATTTCGCGCGCCCGCTCGCAAAGCGCCCCACCGACAGCGTCGCTTCGCCGATGAACGTGACAAAGTCGACCGCGCTGCGCCACAGGTTCTGCGCGCTCTCACCCACCTTCTGTATGAACGGCGTGGTCTTTTGCGTGCGCGCGGCGCCTTCGCGTGCTTTGACCGCGAAGGCCAGCGCGATCAGCCGCCGCGCGCCGTCGGGCAGGCCGCTGTCGTCGAAGGTGATCGAGCGCGACTGCGCGTCGCGATAGATGTCGATGAGGCGCGTGACGAGGCCGCTGTCCCAACGACCCAGTTCGGTCGCGTCGAATCTGATCGCGTCCGGTCTGGGCGTTTGCGCGAGTGCGCTGCGCACTTCCTCCATCGGCGGTAGCGCGGCGTTCACCAGCCAATCGCCGGCGAGCGTCAGGTGCAAAGCACCGCCTACCCGCTCCACGCGAAGCGAAGCGGCGTGAGACTCCTCGACCGAGTCGTGCCGAACGGCCATCTGCTGATCCACGAACGGATTGAACGGGCGCCCCGCCGCGGGCCGCCCCGTTCGGCACTCTAGCAACTTCCCCGCGGCGCGGCTCTCCCGCGTCCGACGCTACGACTTCAATCCCATTCCCTGAGCTTCTTCGCCGCGGTGCCATACGCGCCCAACTGATATAGAGCTGCGCCCGCGGGCGAGAACGTGAATGGCTCGAACGGTTCAGCGAGCATCTTGTCGAGGTATTCGGTCGGTGCGACGCCGGTGCTGACGTGCGGATTGAAGTGCTCGCCGGAATATTTCGGGACGAACGCCGACACGTATCCGATCAACGCCGCGTCGAGCGCATCATTGACGTGGCCGGCGACGAACCCGTCGATCGTGCCGGTTTCGACTGTGTAGGGCGCAACCGCGGCGATCAACTCGGCCTGCAACTTCAGCAATTCCGGCGTCGGCTTCGCGACGATCCCCGCGATGCCGGTATCGCCCATCGGCGCGTAGTAGTACCTGAACGCTTCGAGCTTCATGGCTTTCACGTCGGTACCGGCGAGCACCTTGCCTGCGGCCGCATAGACCTCATCGAGGTCGGCCGTTCGTACGAATCGCTGAATCAGCGTGACGTGTGGCCGATGGGTCGCATCGAGCGCAAAGCCTGCCGGGTACGCCTGCAACAGTCGCGCGTTGTTTGCCTCCGCGTGCTTCAGCATTGCCGCATCCGGCTCGAGCAGAATGTCGATGGCTGTCACTGGCACCTGCCCCGCCGCAGCCGGATTCGTCAGTATGAGAAGCACCAACGCGGCAACCATGCCGCGTCCCTTCGCGACGTTCACTGGGCGGCGACTTTCGCCGCCTTCTGTTCCAGCGCCTTGTCCTCGTTCGCGCGCTTGATGACGTAGAGCCGGATGTTCTCGATCTGCGCCGGCGTCATGTTCGCCGACCATGCGACCATGCCGCGTTCTTTCAGGATTCCGTCGTGCACGATCTGCTGCCAGAGTTGCGGACTGTTCAGCGCCGCCGAATGGCGAAGATCCGGGACGAGACCGCCCGCCACCGCCGCGTCGCCGTGGCAGACGCTGCAGCTGTTGCCGTAGGAAAGCGACCCGTCGGCGAACTGCGCGGGCGTGCCCGTGACGGGCGGTGGGTCGAGCACCGCCTGCGATTGCGGCGTGAGCTCCGGCAACTTCGCGGTGCCGTCGAGTTTGAACACCAGCAGCCGGCTGACGTTGCGTACCGGACCGGACTGACCTGCCAGCACGCCGGCGCTCAAATCCCAGACGCCACCCCAGCCCGCGAGCACCGCGACGTACTGCGTGTTGCCCACTGAATAAGTGGCCGGTCCGGCGACCACGCCGGTCTGGGTCGGAAAGCTCCACAACTGCTTGCCGGTGTCTGCCGCGTAAGCGCGGAATTCACCGCCCGCCGTTCCCTGGAAAACGAGATTGCCTGCGGTCGCCAGAGTGCCGCCGTTAGTCGGTCCCGGATACTTCACGCTCCAGCGCGCCTTCCGAGTAACCGGGTCCCATGCGACGAGCGCGCCGGTCGTCTTCTTCTTCCATGACTCTCGCACTTCGGTATCGGCCGGCATCGCGCCGGCGTCACCCTCGAGCCCCAGCTGCATGCCGACCTGGCCCGGCTTCCAGTCTTTGTCGGCGGCGGCATAGGTGAACGCCGCCTCGTTGGTGGGAACGTACACCAGCCCGGTTTTCGGGCTGAACGACATCGGGTTCCACGTATGGCCCCCCGTCGCACTGGGCAGACCGGTGAAGGGCTTGCCCGTCACGTCGTATTTCGCTTCGGGGTTGACGTTCGGGCGGCCGGTAACGGGATCGAGGCCCGACGCCCAGTTGACGGTCACAAACGCCGTGCCCGAGATGAATTTCCCCGTCTTCGCATCGAGCACGTAGAAGAAACCGTTCTTCGGCGCGTGCATGACGACGCGCTGCGTCTTGCCGCCCACAGCGATGTTCGCCGCGATGATCTGCTGGTCGGAGTCGAAGTCCCACCGATCCTCCGGCGTCTCCTGGAAATGCCAGACGTATTCACCGGTGTCGGGCCGGATCGCGACGATCGACGCGGTATAGAGATTGTCGCCCTCTTTCGTGTTCCGGATCGCGGGAACCCACGGCTCCGCGTTGGCCGTGCCGAAGTAGACGAGGTCGGTTTCGGGGTCGTACGTGATCGAATCCCACACCGTGCCACCGCCGCCGCGCTTCCAGTACTCACCGCTCCAGCTCTTCGCCGCCGTCGCCAGATGCTTGCCTTCGAACGGCTTCGACGGATCGCCGGGCACCGTGTAGAAGCGCCACGCCTCCTTGCCCGTTTCAGCATCGAATGCCGCGAGATAGCCCCGCGAGAAATACTCGGAGCCCGCCGCCCCGATCAGCACTTTGCCTTTGACGATTCGCGGCGCTCCGGTGATCGCCATGTGCGATCCCTCCGGAATGCTGCGCGTGTCCCAGACGACTTTGCCGGTGCCCGCATCGAGCGCAACGACATGACCGGCGAGCGTCCCGACGAACACTTTTCCTTTGTAGACCGCAACGCCGCGGTTCACCGCGTCGCAGCAGACATCGACGAGCTTTTCGCGCGGCACCTGCGGGTCGTAGGACCACAACGGCTTGCCGGTTGCGGCGTCGAAGGCTTTGACCATCGACCAGGCCGTGGACACGTACAGCGCGCCGTCGACGACGATCGGCGTCGCTTCCTGACCGCGTGCGGTGTCGAGATCCGCCGACCATTGCAGCCCAAGCTTGCCGACGTTCGTGTCGTTGATCTGCGTCAGCGGCGAGAACCGCTGTTCGTCATAGGTGCGTCCGTACGACAGCCAGTTCGCGCCGTCGTCGGCCGCCGCAAGCAGGCGCTTGTCGTCGACATTGGCGGCCTTGCCTGCGCTGGTCGCATCGCGCGAGTCGGAATGCGCAGCGAGCGCGGTCAGGCACAACGACAGCAGCAGGCTGCTGGTCAGCTTCGATAGATTCACGGCTTCTCCCCCAAATGGCATGCCGACACGGTCATCAGTCGGTAGTGCATGCTGCCGGTGCGGCGTCCTCTTGTCGATACGGCGGCGAAGCGTGGCTCAGGCCGGTGCGCCGGCACCGAATAAGTCATCGACGGTGCCAGGCACCGTCGATGACTTAAGCGTCGATCCGGTACTGCGCCATCTGCGTGTCGTCAGCGCCGAGGTCGGTGAAGTTGTCGTCGGTGCGCGCCCGAATGAACGAACGCCACGAAACGGCGCGGTAGCGTGGCCCGTGCTCACAGAGTTCCGGCACCGGTTCGATGAGCGCGTCGCGATTCGGATTCGAGAAGTACGGAATGCTGAAACGGCGCTTGCGCGTCATCGGCACCACGCGATGGACCGCTGCGCGCCAGCGATCGTTAGTCCACGATTGCATGCAGTCCGCGAGGTTCACCACCACGGTACCCGGTATCGGCGGCACGTCGATCCAGCCGTCGCGCGCGGACTGCGTCTGCAACCCGCCGGTGTCGTCCTGCAGCAGCAGCGTCAGCACGCCGGGATCGGTGTGGTAGCCGAGCGCGGTCTCGCCGAGATCCGGAAGATCTTCGCGCTCGCCGTTCGGCACCGGATCGGCGAGCGGATAGTGATTCAGCCGCACCGTGCTGCCGCGTCTGTCGCTTGCGATCCGCGCGCGGCCGTCTGCCGACAGCTCGATCGTCTCGTGCAGCAGCAATAGCGTGCGGTCCGCCAGCACGCTGAATGCGTCGAAGAAACTCACCATCGCATCGCGGAAGCCGGGCAGATTGTCTGGCCAGCGGTTCTTGCCATCGAGACCCGACACCGACGGATCGGCGAAGTCGAACACTTCCTTCTGATCGCGCTTGCGCTTGGTGAGTTCGCGGTCGAACCAGCCCAACGGATTAGCCTGGTCGCGCACCAGAGCCTGCCGCACCGTGCGATCCGCATCGAAGAAACGCTCAGTTGCTCGCCAGGTGTGCTCGATCAGCGCGTCGAGGCCGTGGCCGGCGAGCAGAAAGAAGCCGTGATCGCGACAGGCGGCGTCGAGCGCCGCCAACGACGTTGCGCTGGGGTTCGAGATGTCGACGACCGGCACGGCGGGAAGCGATTGGGCTGACACGAACGGATCCGTCTGTTGACCGCAGGGTCGTCAATACTGCCGTTCGTGCGGGGGTAACTCAACGACGATTGCGTCGTCCGCGACGCGCGCTGGCAATTCCGCTTCGATCGCGACACAGTCGCACGATGGGGTCGAAGTTACTCGCCTGGATGCTGCTGAGCGTCACGTCGTTGTGTTGGGCCGCGAATACCATTTTCGCGCGGCTCGCCGTGGGCGAAGTGTCGCCGATGGCGCTCGTCATGCTGCGCTGGCTGGTGGTGCTGTGCGTGCTCGTGGTGATCGCCCGCCGTCCGCTCGAGAAAGACTGGTCGAAGCTCGCGCCGCATCTGCCGCGCATCGTCGCGATGGGCACGTTCGGCTACACCGTGTTCAACGTGCTGTTCTACGTCGCCGCGCATCACACCAGCGCGATCAACCTCGGAATCATTCAGGCGGTGATGCCGATCTTCATCTTCCTGATCGCGTTCATGCGCTTCCGCACGCCGGTGACGTTGCTGCAGATCGTCGGCGTGATCGCCGCTGTGCTGGGCGTAACGCTGGTCGCGGCACGCGGCAACTGGCAGAACCTGCTCGCCACACAGTTCAACGAAGGCGACCTGATCATGATCGGCGCGTCGGTGCTTTACGCGGGCTACGCGGTGGCGCTGCGGTCGCGACCGGCGGCTTCGGCGCTCGCACTGTTCGCCGTGATGGCCGGCGCGGCGTTCGTCACATCGATTCCGTTCGCACTTTATGAATGGTTCGCCGGCGATCTGATCTGGCCCACCGGCAGCGGCTGGTGGTTGATCGTCGCGATCGCGCTGTTGCCGTCGCTGCTGTCGCAACTGCTGTTCATGCGCGGCGTCGAACTGATCGGCCCGGGCCGCGCGGGGTTGTTCGTTAACCTGACGCCGGTGCTCGCCTCGGCGCTGGCCGTGCTGCTGCTCGGCGAACAGTTCCACTGGTATCACGCAGCGGCGCTGGGCCTGGTGTTCGGCGGCATCTGGTTATCGGAGCGTGGGAGCTCACGGTAGCGATGATCTTCAAACCCAGTTCTCGAGCTTCAGCCCTGGCACCCGCTCGAATTCGCGTGCGTTGTTGCTGACCAGCGGCACACCCAGCGTCAACGCATGTGCGGCGATCCAGAGGTCATTGTTACCGATCGGCTTGCCGATCTTTTCCAATGCGGCTCTCACATCGCCATAGTGCGATCCGGCCTCCGGAGGGAGCGGAAGAACTGCCACCAAGCGCGAAAACTGGTCCAGTAAGGCACTCACCCGAGAACGGTCTCTGCTCTTGGCAGCGCCAAAACAGAGCTCGCCCCAAGTGATGATCGAGATACCCAACGTCCCCGGCGCCGCGCGCGCAAACCGACGCGCAACCGTCGCTGGCTTGTTGCGCGCAACATAAATGCAGATGTTGGTGTCGAGTAGCTTGGCCGGCGGCATCAGAGACCTTTTCTCGATTGCGGCGGCGAGTCTCCCCGTCCGTCTGCGAAGAAGTCATCCGACAGGGCGGCCAGCGCTTCATACGCGCCGCGAAGATTGCGGACCGGCGGCCGCAGAACGACCTCGTCGCCGCGGCGTTCGATTTCGACTTCATCGGTTTCGAATTGGAACTCTCTCGGAATCCGGACCGCCTGCGAATTACCGCTACGAAACACTTTTGTTCTGGCCATTGCATACCTCCGAATATATACGCGAAGTATATACTTTTGGAATGCAAAGTCAGCCGAAGGCTGTGCGCAATTGTCCGCTACGAACGTGGGAGATCTCAGCAGGTTTCGGCGCAGCACCCGGCGTCGTTGGGTCGGGGCCAATACCGGAATCGTTTTACGGGATCGAACCGATCTCGGCGGCCGGCACGGTGTCGAAACTGCCGCCGAGCGCCTGCTGCAATCGCACCCGGTTGGCGCGTTGCGCACTGCCCAGCCGGATGAGCTGCGCCTGCGATGCAATCTGCACTGACTGCAGTTGCGTCACCCATAGCAGATCGCGGCGGCCGGCCTTGTACTGAATCGTCGCAATCCGCACGGCTTCGGTCCGGTCGTCGAGCGCCTTCACGTCGAACGGCAGCTGCAGCGCCAGCAGACGCTCGTTGGCGAGGCCGTCTTCCACTTCACGGAACGCCGCGAGCGCCACGGCGCCGTAGTGCACGAGCGCCTGTACCTGCTGCGCCGTTGCGATTTCGATCTTCGCGCGCAGTGCGCCGCCTTCGTAAATTGGAATCGACATGCCGATGTGCGCCGTCTCGAGCCACGGGTTCAGGTGCAGATGCGACATCGCGCCGTTGTCCACGCGCCCACCGATCAGCGAAAACGAGAACTGCGGCAACAGCGCGAGTTCGGCTGCTTCCTCGTTGCGGAACGCCGCGAGCACGCCGCGCTCGGCGGCGAGAATATCGGGACGCCGCTCGAGCACTGCGGAGGGCATGCCGGTGCCCGATAGTGGCGCCAACGCGGCATACGTCTGCGCCACTTCGATCTCGTTGGCGGGATAGCGTCCGAGCAGTTCCTCCAGTGCGCGCCGCACCTCGCCTTCGCGCGAACGCGCTACTTCGAGTTCGCTCTTTGCCGAGTCGAGGCGCGCTTGCGTATCGACCACGTCGAGATCCGAGTCCTTGCCGGCTTTACGCCGCACTTCGATCAGCGCGAGCAGCTCCGCGTAAACCTGAACGGATTGCTCGGCGAGTGCGACCAACTGGCGCGTCTCGATCCCGAGATACCACAACTTGGCCGTGCTCGCCGCGAGCGACTGCCGCGCGTATGCATATTCGAGCGCGGTGGCCTCGTAACCCGCCTGCGCTGCCGCGCGCTGCGCGCGCAGTTCGCCCCACACGTCGAGCTCCCACGCGACACTCGCGTAACCGATCCTGCTGTTGTAGCTGGTGTCGTGATCGTCGTCGCGCGTCGACCGCGCACCCAACCCCACGCCAACCCACGGCGACAGTTGCGCGCCGACTATCACGGCGGTCTGCTGCGCAACCTGCACGCGTTGCGCGGCCTGCCGCAGATCAAGATTGTTGGCGATTGCCTCGTTGACGATCGCCGACAACGCCGGATCGGCGAATGCCGCGAGCCAGTCGTCGATTACCGGACCGTCGAGCGAATCCGCGCGCCACGCGGATGGAATCTTCGTCGTCGCCGGCAACGCGCGATCGACCGTGTCGGTGTGCGTCGGTGCATCCTTCAACGCACACCCGGCGAGCATCACAATCGCGATGACGACACCCGCGCGCATCAACCGGAGAACGGATAGATCCAGTTCAGCCACGTGTAGCCGCGGATGCCGATCTTCCGCAACACGACGAAGCCGCTGGAGGGGTTGGTATAGATGGTGGCGCGTCCTTGCGTGCCGATCGGGAACATGGACTGGTCGGCGCCGTCGAGGCGGATCGCCACCGCGAACTGCCCCTGCGGCACCTCGGTCGGCACGTACTTGAAGTCTGGCAATGTGCCGCTCGGCAACATCTGTCCGCCGCCACTGCCCGGCCAGATCACTTCGACCCTGCCCTGAAAGATCTGTCCCGGATACAGATCGAGCGCCACTTCGGCCGTCTGTCCGGGCTTCACGAACTTCAGATTTTCCTGAAAGAAATCGGCGAGCAGATAGCGATCGGCGTCGACCACGAACGACGCGATTGCACCTACACGATAGTCGCCCGCGACCATGCCCGGCCGCACCTGCAGGTTGATCACGGTGCCGTCTTCGGGCGCCACCATCAGCGTGTTGTCGAGGTAGTAGCGCGCCTGGTCGAGCTGCGCCTGGAGCGCCGCAACGGTGGTGTTCACGCCGTTGATCTGGGACGTGTAGTTCAGTTCAGCGCGAGCCGCTTCCGATTGAGCCTCGCGGATGCCGGCTTCGTCAGCGGCCACTTGCGCCGCCCACTTCTGCGCGTCTTCCTCCGGACCCGCGCCTTGCGCCGCGAGTTCGCCGGACAGCTTCTGCTGGTAGTGCGCGAACACCAGTTCGCTTCTCAGCTTCGCGATCTTCTGCGTCGCAACCTCGGTGTCCGCCTGCAGAACCTTTACGTTCTGGGTCGCGGCAGCGAGCTGTGCTTCGAGCTGATTCACTTTGTATTCGTACGGCCGACGATCGAACTGAAACAGCGGCTGGCCTTTCTTCACCGGCACGTTCGGCTGCACCAGCACATCGGTGACCAGCGTCGGTTCCGACAACCGCGGCACAAGTTGGATCGTGTGCTGGATGATCTTCGCTTCTGTGGCGAGCGGCGTGGAGAAGCGCAGGCCGATCAGGAAGATGACGAGCAGATGCGCGCCGACGGAGACCGAAACGATCCCCCAGACGATGCTGAACTTCATCCACTTGTACTTGAAGAACACCAGCCACACGACGAGCGCGTAGCCGAACAGCAGGACGAATCCGAAGAGCATGTTTGCGCCGTCAGGTCGACTTGGGCGCAGGGTGACCAACGTCACCCTTGAGGCGCGTGATGTCTTCCTCTATCGCGATGGACTCTTCCTTCGGAAACCGTCGGATATCGACGATGTCGGTGGGCTTGAATGCCCAGATGAATGCCTGGATCCACGGCACCAGCGGTAGGAAGCCCGCGTATCCCATGATGTTCACTGCTTCCGCGTCCGGATGTTTGCGCGCAATTGCGATGCGGCCGGGCAACCCCGCGATGAGCAGCGCGATCACCACGCCGGCGATGCCGGCGAGCAGGAACGTCACGAAGGTCGCGTAGTCCCAGAAGTCGAGATCGAATCCCATCGCGATGCTCCCACAAGCGGCGAATCAGTGAATGGCAGAAATCACTTCGGGAACATCAGTTGAACTTGCGCGCGAATCTGCCAGTCCGCACCGAACTGCGGCTTCTCGACGTTGTAGTAGGCGCCGATCTGCGAGTTCACCGGCAGTTTGCCGAAATGGAAGATCTTGCCGACGCCGCCGCCGATCGGCACGGTCCACATGTCGCTGCTCGATGCCTTCCAGTCGACCGTGATGATCGGCGCGCTCGTCAGATAAAGCCCGCCTTTGAAGTTGTAGTTGATGAACGGTTGCACCAGGCCGTTGTTGTACTTGCCGCCCTCTCTGTCTTTCGAGAGCGCCCAGACGTTGTTCGCCAGCACCCCGTACACCCACGGGCTGCCCTTCTCGAGATGCAGCAACACAACGGACGGGCCTGCGCCCCAGTTACCGTTGCCGAGCTCCGAAC
Organism: uncultured Gammaproteobacteria bacterium; assembly: GCA_963780795.1. GTDB lineage: Bacteria > Pseudomonadota > Gammaproteobacteria > Pseudomonadales > Azotimanducaceae > DATJGR01. The sequence goes on from CAWADH010000006.1 coordinate 40,579, forward strand.
TGTTGTGCGTCGGCAACTGCAGCACCGGACCCACACCCCAGATCCAGTGACCCGGATTGCGCGGGCGACAAAAACGCCGTGAAGGTCGTGTCGCCGATGCCTTGCTGACTACTGACGTTTGGCGCGAGTTCCGGCTGCGAGATCACCGGCAGGATCGTGCGTGTAATGACGTTCCAGTCCGCGTTGATCGAAACCGGAATCACCGGCTGGATGTTGAGGATGTTCTGCGTTTTCTCTTCCGGTCCGAAGTTGAAGTTGGTGTTGTTCTGGAACGGCACGCTGATCAGATCGCCGACGGGATTCTGCGCGATCTTCGCGAGTTCCTCGGGGCTCATCTCGGCGTACGCGCACGCACTCGCCGACAGCAGCGCGCCGCACAAGAGCTTGCGCACGAATGCGAGGGAACGACCGCGTAATTCCGATTTCATGTAGGGGCTCTCCTCTTCGAGCATCAACGCCCGGCTAGTTCGTCGATGCGGGTGTGGATGCGGGTGTAGCGGGTGCAGCGGGTGTAGAAGCTGTCGAAGGTGCGGCTGTGATCTCGATCTTCGCGGCAGCCTTGAGCGCCTCCATCTGTTTCTTCACGTTCTGCTGCTGAATCTGTTGAGTGAGCTGGGTCTTCACGTCTTCGATCGGCGGCGCTTCGATCGGTTTGACGTCCTCCAGCCGAATGACGTGATAACCGAACTGCGTTTTCACCGGCTCCTCCGTGAACTTGCCCTTTTCCAGTTTGCTGACGGCGGCGCCAAAATCCGGATCCATCCGCTTCAGATCGAACCAACCGAGATCGCCGCCCCGGTCCTTCGACCCTGTGTCCTTCGAACGCTCGATCGCCAGCTTCGCGAATGCACCCGGGTCCTTCTTCAGCTTCGCGATGATGTCCTTCGCTTCGGATTCCTTGTCCACCAGGATGTGGCGCGCCTGGTATTCGTTGCCGGTGATGGTTGCCTTGATGCGGTCGTATGCCGCCTTCACTTCCTCGTCAGATACGGAATTGTTCTTGAGGAAGTCTTCGACATACGCGTTGGCCAGTACGGATTGCTTCATTGCCTCCAGCTGCTCTGTCACCACCGGGGTCTTGTCCAGACCCTTCTTCAGCGCCTCTTCCGCCAGCACCACCTGCAGCGTGAGCTGATCGACGATCGTGGAGCGTGCTTCCGGGGTATCGGGGCGACCCGCGCCGACACCGCGCTTTGCGATCAGATCGACCATCCGTTGACTGATAGGCGTGCCATTCACGGTCGCCGCGATCGGTCCCTCAATGGCGGGCACCGCAGGCTTTGCAGCATCGCCGTTCTTTGCCGGACTGCACGCGCCGACTCCCAACAACAGCGCTGCGCACACGAGACGAGTCCCAGATTTGCCGAATCTCATTTTGAATCCTTCTATAGATGAAACGGGCGATCCTCCTGAGGTCGCCCGCGGCGGCAGTCTAGCAATTTCGTGCGCCGAGTTTGTCGCGGCATCAGTTCGCCGGAGCCGGCAGCGTTTCCAACTGCTTCAGCCGTTGCATGGCCTGCATCGCCTGAATCGAGTTGTAGTTGATGCCCGCGGCATTGAGGCTGCTGCCCTGCTGGAACGGGAACTCGGGCAGTGTGGCCAGAAACGCTTTCAGCTTTTCCTGCACCGGCACGAACAACCAGATGTTGTCGGCATACCAGCGCAGATACAGACCGGACTCGCGCGGCGCTTTCTCGTACGGATCGGCGCGCAGGTTCACGATCTCGGGCCAGCCCGGCACGTCGCGCGTGGCGGTTGCGATGTTGCCTTCCTGGATCGCGAACGACACTTTCCAGTCGTTCCAGCGGATCGCGTTCAGTTCGCCGCCCTGGCCGAAGTAGAAGATCTCTTCGCGCGGACCCTTTGCGACTTCGCCTTTGAAGAACGGCAGGAAGTTGTAGCCGTCGAGGTGGGCCTTCCAGGTTTTGCCATTCGCCTTATAGCCGGCCTTCACCTTCTCGACGATGTTCGGTTCACCGGCCGCAGCGAGCAGCGTAGGCAACCAGTCTTCCTGCGAGAAGATGTCGTTGATCACGGTGCCGGGTTTGATCACACCGGGCCAGCGCACGAGCATCGGCACGCGGAAGCCGCCCTCCCAGGTCGTGCCTTTTTCGCCATGGAACGGCGTGGTGCCGCCGTCGGGCCACGTTCCCGTTTCCGCGCCGTTGTCGGTGCCGTACGCGACGATCGTGTTGTCGGCAATTCCGAGATCGTCGAGCTGCTTCAGCACTTTCCCGATCATGTCGTCGTGTTCGACCATGCCGTCGGGATAGATGCCGATACCGGTGCGGCCGACCGCGGACGGCTGCAGATGCGTCCACACGTGCATGCGCGTGGTGTTGAACCAGACGAAGAAGGGCTTCCCCTCTTTCGCGGCGTTGGCGACGAACTTCTGCTCAGCCGCGTAGATTTCCTGATCGACCGTCGGCATGCGCGCCTGCGTCAGCGCACCGGTGTCTTCGATCTTCTGTCCGCCTTTGCCGTCGCTCCACGTGTGCAGCACGCCGCGTGGCCCGTACTTCGCTCTGAACTCCGAATCCTTCGGGTAGTAGTAAGTCTCCGGCTCCTCTTCGGCGTTGAGGTGATAGAGATTGCCGAGGAACTCGTCGAAACCGTGCACGGTCGGCAGATGCGAGTCGCGATCGCCCAGGTGATTCTTGCCGAACTGGCCGTTCGCGTAACCCTGTGCTTTGAGCAGATCGGCGATGGTCGGCGCCCAATCCGGAATGCCCTGCGGCGAGCCGGGCATGCCGATGGTGAGCAGACCCGTGCGGAACGGATGCTCGCCGAGAATGAACGACGCCCGGCCGGCCGTGCAGCTCTGTTGTGCATACGCGTCGGTGAACAGCGCGCCTTCGGTCGCGATGCGATCGATGTTCGGCGTCTTGTATCCCATCAGTCCGCGGCTGTACGCGCTGATGTTGTCGACACCGATGTCGTCGCCCCAGATGACGAGAATGTTCGGTTTCTTGTCCGCCGCTTCCGCGGGAATTCCACAGCCCATTACCGCGCAAGCGGCCAGCGCTATTCCCGCCAACGTATATCGAATACGCAGCTTCATGGTCAGTTCCTCTCCAACGATCAAAAAGAACGGGCGGTCTTTTCGGACCGCCCGTTTGTCACCATCGACGAATCACTCAGACCAACCCGCTGCGGCCTAGTCGCCGTTGGCGCGAGTTCTCGCCATTTGATCCTTCACCTCCTGAAGAACCTGGGCGAGGCTGTAGGACGCCGGGGATTGCAGCGCCGGGTATGGCCCGTAGGATTCGAGCTCCTGCAGCCACAGCGCCTGGCCGATCGGAATGATGTTCCAGTCGTAGATGTAGGCGGTGACCGGACCTGCAAGTGCGCCGCCCTGGCCCAGCAGGGTTTTCGGTTCGAAACCGACGGAACCTTCGAATGGATCCCGTCTGATGTTGTCGACCAACGGCCAATGGAAGGTATGCACGCCCATCAGGCCTCCGGTCGCCGCCTCCGATGCCATCGCGAAGTAGATCTTCCAATTCTTGTAGCGCACCGCCGACGGAACCGCGCCACCGTAGTAGAAGAACGTGTCGCGCGCCGATTTGTCCGACTGGCCGGTCAGATAGGCGAGCTGGTTCACACCCTGCAGCTTGGTCTTGACGATGCCCGGATATTTCCCGGCCATGATCTGTGCGTTGAGGTCATTGCCTTTCGGTCCACCCGCGATTTCGACGAACGTCGGCATCCAGTCGTAGGACGCGAACATGTCGTTCAGCACGGTACCCGGCTTGATGTGACCCGGCCAACGGATGACCGCAGGCGCGCGCATGCCCCCTTCCCAGGTCGTCAGCTTGCCGCCTTTGAACGGCGTGTTGCCGCCGTCGGGGTAGGTGATCACTTCGGCGCCGTTGTCGGTGGTGAAGACCACGATGGTGTTGTCGAGCTCGCCCATGTCTTCGAGCTTCTTCAACACGTAGCCGATGTTGTCGTCAATCTGCTTCATGCCGGCTTCGTTGACACCCCAGTCTTTGCCACCGGGCGTACCGACCATCGCCATGTATTTGGGCGACAACATGGTCGTGATGTGCATGCGCGCCGGGTTGTACCAGACGAAGAACGGCTTGTCGGTCTTCTTTGGGTCGTTACGATCGAGGAAATCGATCACCTTGGCCGAAATCTCCTCGTCCACGCCCATCGAGCGATCCAGTGTCAGTGGTCCCTCATCCCTGCAGCTCTGATTCTTCTCGGTACCGTCTGAAGACGTGCAGGCAATCACCGGCCGCGGCGGCATCATGCACAGCGCGGTCTTCTGGTCCACTGCGCCTGGGGGATCGGAAAGGCCTTTGACGGGCGTGTTCTTGCACGGCGGCACGATGGCCTGATCGGTCGGCGTCCTGTTGATGTCGGGGAAGCTCACACCCTGCATCGCGTCGAGGTGATAGAGGTAGCCCCAGAACTCCTGGAAGCCGTGCGCCGTCGGCAGCGCCGCCGAGTGATCGCCCAGATGGTTCTTGCCGAACTCGCCGGTGGTGTAGCCGAGATCGAGCAGGAATTTGGCGATCGACGGCGTACCAGGCTGCAGGAACGACGGGCTGCCCGGCAATTGCGGCGGGATCATGCCGGCGCGCAGCGGCGTCATGCCGGTAAAGAAAGCGGTGCGCCCGGCCGTGCAGCTTTGCTCGGCGTAGTAGGTCGTGAACTTCGCACCTTCATGCCCGATGCGATCGATGTTCGGCGTTTCGCCGACCATCAGCCCCTGGTGATAGATGCTCGGCTGCATCCAGCCGATGTCGTCTCCCATGATGAACAGGATGTTCGGTTTCCTGCCGGAATCTGCCGCGAGGGCGGGCGGTGCGGCAAGTGCAAGCAGTGCACCCGCCATCGCCGCCGTCGCGAGTAGCGTCTTCAGGTTCATTTTGGACTCCATACGTAGGTTCGGGGATTACTGCCTGTTAGCACGCCATTTGTAGCAACGATGCGTTCAGCGAGTAACTAGCCTTTGGTTCAGGGGTCGCGATCGTGCATCGTCTGACGTCGCCCCTTAAACACGTTGGTTACTCGAACGCAAAGATCTTCTTCCAGTCGTCTTTCATACTGATGACAGTCCAGCCTTTCTGTTTCGCTTCGTCGTACAGCGCTTGCGTCAACGTGCCGATCTTCGAATCCGGCAGTCCGGTTGCGGGACCGTACGCATACTCGCGCTTCGCGTCGTCGTGCAGCACCAGCATCGACAGGCGCGCGCCCTCTCCAGCGCCGGTGTATTCGAGCATCTGTTGATCGCCGGTCGAATTGCCGAACGCAGCATGCGGACGCTGGCCGATCATCAGATGAATGCCTTCAGGCTTGCCGGCGTCGTTGTCGTTGAGCATCAGTTTCGGTGCTTTGATCAGCTGCGGTGTTCCGTCCTTGGCGTAGCCATACTCGGTTGCAAGCGCCGACCCAACGACCTGGCCAGGGGGAATCCCGTAAACCTTCTGCGAATACACGCGTACGAAGTCCTGGCCGAAGCCCGTGACGATGTAAGTCTTGTAGCCGTGCTCACGCAGAAAACTCAGCAGCTCGATCATCGGCAGATACGTGAGTTCCGTATACGGCTTCTTCCAACGCGGGTCTTTCGCGCTGTCCAACCACTTCGCCACTTGGGCGTTGAACTGGTCCGTGGTCATGCCGGTGAGCGTCGCCACGATGATCTTCTCGAGATCGGGCATCGGCAGTCTGGCAATCGCTTCGCGATCGCCAGACATCACCGTCTTGAACGGCTCGACATCTTTCAGCTCCGGCTTCTGAGCCACGAGCGCAGGCACGCGATCGAGGCAATACATCAGCTGTCCGTACACCGGATGTTCGACCCACAACGTGCCGTCCTGGTCGAAGGTGGCGATGCGTTCCTCCGGCGGTACGAACTTCGGACTCGACTCTTCGGTGGTTACCTTGACGAACTCGATGATGGCCTTCTTCGCGGGCCCGTCGTTCCACGATGCCAACGCTTCGGCAGAGGCGCGCGCATGAATTCCCATGAGGGCGACCGCAGTCAACGCCAACATCAGCCTTGGTATTCTCATTTCGCTCTCCTTTTTCAGCTTCACACAGTTGGATGCGGCATCGGTCCGAAGAAGATGAATCCCAGCGGCCGGTCCGGGTAGCGATTGATCAGCGGCAGCATGTCGGCGAGCAATACCGCCTTGCCGAGGATCAACGCCGCCACGGCGATCGAAACCGTGGACGAGATCGGAATGCCTTCGCCCTTGCTCATCAAGGACCGGATCAGCGCCACGATGTGCAACGCAACGAAAAAGAACGTGGTGGGCGGAAGAATCAGCAGGAATTCTTCCTTGATCTTCTCTGTGACCTGGCTCATCCGATCCTCTGGCGGCGAATACCGAATCAGTGTCGCAACACCGCCTCGACCGCCGCCAACAACACATCGTTGGAAAACGGCTTGCGCAACAGCGGCGAACCGGCCTGTTGCGCCATCTGGTCGAGGGCGCGATCGTCGCTCGCGGTGATGAAAATCACCGGGATGTCGCTGCCCGACGCGCGCAAGCGATCGCTCACGTCGAACCCGGTCAGGCCGGGCATGTGCACATCGAGCAGGACGCACGCGGGTTGCAGCGTTGCGAGCGACGCCAGAAAGTCCTGCCCCGAAGCGAAGGCCGCCACTTTGTAGTCGGCCAAACGCAACAGGCGACCGAGCGCCGTGCGCACGGGCGCTTCATCGTCGACCACCGCGATGCATACGGGATTGGCGGATACGGCTTTCACCGCATCACGCTACCGTTCGGGCGCGGATCGCGGTACTAGCCTTTGGTCGAGTGCGTCGAACGGACCGTGGACGTGCGGCCGAGCGCCGTCGTTGTCAGTTTCCGCGCGACCGCGCGACGATGTGCATCAGCTCGGCGACCGATTTCGCCTGCATCCGCTCCATGATCCGCGCGCGGTGATACTTGACCGTCTGCTCGACGATGCCGAGGTCGAACGCGATCTGTTTGTTCAGCCGGCCGGCGACTACCGCATCGAGCACTTCGCGTTCCCGCGGCGTCAACGACGCCAATCGCTTGCGCAGCGATTCGATGTCGGCGGTGTTGCGACTTCGTTCGGCATGCTGCTCGATGGCTGCGCGGATTGCCGCATTGAGCGTCTCCGAGCGCACCGGCTTGGTCAGAAAATCGGCTGCACCGGCCTTGATGGCGCGCACCGACATCGGAATGTCGCCGTGGCCCGTCAGGAACACGATCGGCAACGCCTCGCCGGCATCGTGCAACTGCTGCTGCAGCGCAAGGCCATCGAGCCCGGGCAGATTGACGTCGAGCACGAGACATCCGGGTGCGTCGCGGTCGCGCGCATCGAGAAACGCCTCGGCGGAGGCGAACGTCTTCACCTTCCAGCCGTCAGCGCTCAGCAATCGCGCGATCGCTTTGGCGACCGCCGCATCGTCGTCGACCACGAAGACCGTGTGTGGGAACCCGTCACTCACGCCGCGCGCCATGGCAGCCCTGCATCTCGCGACATCGCTGCAATGCGGCCAATCGTATCATTCGGCCTGTCCGCAACTCAGCGCGGCTCGCGACCCGCGGCTAAGCCGCGCGAAGCGGCAGCGTCACACTGAAGGTCGCGCCGCGCTCCGGGTTGTTCGCGACGGTGAGCGTGCCGCCATGGGCGGCGGTAATCGACCGGCAGATCGCGAGACCGATGCCCATTCCGGCTGTCTTGGTGGTCCAGAACATGTCGAAGATGTGGTCGAGGTCGTCGGCCGCGATGCCGGGTCCCGCATCGACGACGTCGATCCGCAGGTTGTCGTCGCTCATGCCGCTGCTGACCGACAGCAGCCGCTCGCTCTCCGGCACCCCGTTCATCGCGTCGGCCGCGTTGACGACCAGATTCATCAGCACCTGCTGCAGTTGCACGCGCTCGGCTTCGATCGTCGGCAACGACGCTGCGTAGTCGATTTCGACCGTGACCTGTCGCGTGACCAGATCGGTGTGCAGCAGACCGAGCGTTTCGCGAATCAGTTCGTTGACGTCCACCGGCCGCAGTTCGCGCTCGTCGCGTTTGTATAGCGCGCCGAGCCGGCGAATGACCTGCGACGCGCGATTGTCTTCCGTGACGATGTCGTCGCAGATCGCGCGCAATTCCTCGAGGTCGAGATCGTCGCGCCGGAGCATCTTCTGCGCCGCTTCGGCGTTGCTCAATATCGCCGCGAGCGGCTGGTTCAGCTGATGCGCGATCGACGCAGACAACTGCCCGAGCAGGGAAACGCGCGTCATGTGACCCAGCGCCGTGCGATCCTGTTCCGCCTGCAGTTCGGCGATCTTGCGCTGCGTGATGTCGATCGCGACGCCGCGCAGTCGTCCGGGATTGCCTTGATCGAGCCGACCGCGTGCCGCGAACCATCGCACCTGGTTCGGCTGCACCACGCGATACTCGACGTTCAGTTCGTCGTCGGTGGCCACCACCTGCTGTACGGCGCGGCTGAGCCGCTCACGGTCGGCCGGATGGGTGATCTCGAGGACTTGTCCGAAATCCATCGCCGGCGGCTCTCTGGAAACGGGCGTGTGCGGCACCCGGATGACTACCGACCCGTTCGCCTCGGCACGATCGACGTTCCAGACCCAGTTGCTGAGGCGCGCCGTTCGCGCCGCGAGCACCATCCGGCGTTCGCTCGACTCGAGCGCTGCGGCGGTGCGCCGTTGCAGAGCGCGCTCATACAACAGCGCTGCGATGAGACCGGTCTGCAGCAGGATGACGGCAAGCGCGATGAGCGCGATGCGGCCATACGCCTCCCACAACGTCGGCTCCTTGAAGTGCACGATGGTTCCAGGTGGCAGCTGTTGTTCGGTGATGCCCCAGCGTTGTGCCTGACGCCAGTCGATCTGCAGCACCGACGGTGTCGCAGGCAACTTCAACGATGCAGGATCGGCACCGCTGAGCAGGCCGTTTACGAGCGTGCCGGCCTGGCGGCCCATCGCCGCATAGCTCGGCATCACGCCGCCGACGACGCCGGTGCCGAGGAAGGTGCTGAACGGCCCGTAGATTGGCGCCGTCGCGGCTTCCGCCATCAGGCGCACCGACTCGCGCGGGGTGAAGAAGCGACCGGCACCGTCGGAGAAATAGCCGGGGGTGAAGACAACGGTCTGCGGACCCAGCATTCGCAACTGCGCCAACAGCGCCGCCGTCGTTAGTCCCTTTAGATGCTCGACGGTCACGCGCGACTCGAATCCCGTGCCCGCTTCACGCAAATCGGATTCGCTGATGCGATCCCATATGGCGGCACCGCCAGACACGAGTACGAGTCGGGTCGCCGACGGATGCAGCCGCAACGCCTGGTCGATCGCGGCGGGATAATCGAACTCCGTCGGAACGCCGATGACATCGGCCGGCACGGGTCCCATCGCCTGCAGCTCTGCTTCCGCAATGCCGACGTACACGACCGGCACCGTCGAGAAGAGGTTGCCGCGATTGCGAAGCAGCAGTTGAAGCGCATAGGTGCCTCCGGCGACGACTACGTCGGGCGCTCGAACCGCATATTTTTCGCGCAGATACCTCACGGTCGTTTCCGGGTAGGACTCGCTGTCGAAGTGCGAGCGGTCGAGGAACTCTGCATAGAGGTCGACCGGACGTTCCTCCGTGCTGACGATGGTCTGGTGCAGCGCCTGCTCGGCTTCGACGTTCGCCGGCAGCTGCCGGCTGTCCGAAAAGATCACCAGCACGTTGCGCGCATCCGCGGCCAGCACTGCAGCCGGTGCGACGCACGCGATGCACGACACCATCAGACATGCGATGCCTGCCGAATGCGTGGCCAGAAAGGAACGCGCCATCGTTGCTCGAGAAAGGAACCGTCAATGGCCGAATACTACCATCGGGCCTGCGAGCATCAGGCGTCGGAATCCTGCATCGTCTGATGCGCGCCTTCCGCCGCGGCGACACCGTCCGCCTGCTGACCCGACCGGGGCAGCGCTTCGCTTCGCCCGCCAGATGCGCGCGAACTGATTGTTGAGGACAGGTGCTCCGGCAACGAGCGGGCCACCACGTCGCCCGGGATGCGCACCGCCTCCGATGTCAGTCACGGCCACCGCGAGCGTATCTCTCCCTTGAGCGCGGGCGAGCGACGTCACACCGATCACCTCGTTCGACCTGAAGTGCATCGAGCCCGCCTCAGCAGACTTGTTGGGATTGGTGCCGAGCGCTTCGCCGGAGATGATGTGCCAAGCGTTTCCGAAACCTATTCGTGCACCGCGCCGCTGGAGAGGCTCTCCTCGATGAACCTCAGCATCGTTTCGAGGAGCGCCTCGCGCGGATAGGCGTTCTGCGTGACGAACATGCCGCCGACCCCCGGGTGCGAGCGAGCGATGGGCAGCGCGACAGCCCAGTGATCCGCATTGAGGTACCCCATCAGCACGCTGCCGGGGATCACCTGGTCGTAGAAGATCATCTGGCTGTCGTTGCGACTATCGATGCTGGCAAGCTTGCGATAGCTCGACTTGAGGATCGACGAAACGCGTTCTGGCTGTGGGAAAGCGACGAGTGAGTAGAACCGCACATCCGTCGGCAACGGATTCTGCGCCAGCCATGCGCGCCGCACTGCGGGTCGCAGACTCGCGACTCCGCCGCCATCGCCCGGACCACAGGTGGCACCCGGGAAATGCTGCATGAGATCGGCCTGGTATTGTTCCGCATTGTTCGCCAGCGCAGAACCACCGACCGAACCCGCCGCGCTGACCATCGCCGCAACGCGGCTACGTATCTCCGGGTAAGCGACCAGCGCCTCGAGAATGTCGGGCGCGCCCTTCGAATAGCCGATCAGCACCAGATTCGGTGAGGTGCTTTCCGGCATCGCCAACAGCGCGTCGCGGATCTGCCGGGCATTGTTTTCACTACTCGATAATGCATCGACCTTGATCTGCACGAGGTCGTAACCGAACTGCTGTACGTGCTTCGCGACCGTGCCGGGCGGCTCCAGCCATTTCTCGAAACACTCATATCCGATGCCGGGCACCAGAACGCCGACCAGACGTCGCTTGGACGGACCCAGGTCGACGGGTTGGCCGGCACCGGCCGGTTCGCCGCCCAGTCGCGTCAGCGCATCTTCGCAAGGACGATAGTCCGGCAGATCCTGTCCGCGCGCCTCGATCACCGCGCAAAGGATCTCGCGAAAGCGAGCACGACCGTCGACCACGCTCGTGCTGGCTGCCGGCAGCAGCACGAGCGGCGGGGTATCCGACGAGTACTCATAGAGCGGTTTAGTGCCGCACGCACCGAGCATCGAACACGCGACCACGACCAGCAACATCGTTGCGCGGCCGACAGACCGCGCCACTGCTAGCCCGTCAGCATCTCGCGGAGCCATCGCGAACTTCATTCGTCGTCCTGATCAGAGGCTGTTATGTCTTGCGATGCATGCGCGCGACGATGAATGCTGATGATCAGAGCTTCTTGTACGAGTACTTCTGTCCACCTAACGTAGCCGCGTACATCAGGCCGCCCTTCGCCACGGTGAAGATCGCCATTCCTTTGTGGTACTGACCGACGGTGGTCGCATCGCGCTGACCTGCGCTGGCACCGGCCGAACTGCCGGTCGTGCCGGCGGTCGCCGATGCACCTGCCGTGATCGCGACCGCACTCGCTTCGGCACCGAACTCGAAGTTTCCGCTCGTGAACTCGTCGAAAGCACGCTTGTCTTCGAAGAAGATGATCTGGCTGAACACCTGTCCGCCCAACTGCAGCCCGACGCTGAGCTGAGTCATCTTGCTTTCACCGATCAATTTGTTTCCGACATAGACATGGCCGGTTCCGTGCGCGCCACCCACGCCGATCCCCCCTTTCCCAATCGACGGAAACACCGCGTAGCCATACGCGCTCTTGAACATCGCGCTGCTTTCGCCCGCGCTCTTGAAGACCGCAATCGCATCGTCGTAGTTGTCAGCCCACGCGACCGCGTAAGGCGCCAGCAATGCGACCAACATGGCGGCTCGTCGTACCTGCATTTTTCATCATGCACCTCGTTTCAAAAGTTCGTGATTGTGTACTAACAGCTCCATCGTGTCCCTCAGAAGTAGCGCCGCCAGTCGAAGATCAACCTCACTCCGATCGAGTAAACGCGATCGAGGTCGATGTCCGGTGCACCGACTGGATAGATGACACCCTGCGAGTCGGGTACGTCTACGCCGGCGAACACCTGGAAGACCAGATCCGAGGTCTGGGTCATGTCGAACGCACGGTAGGGCCGGTATTCGAAGATCGGGAAGTCGAAGTAGGTGGAGCGGAACTGAACGAGCCTCGGCTGGCCCGGTACCGGCCCGGGCGTCAGCAGGGTGTCGTCCGAAGTCACGCCATAGAACGTCACCCCGAGTTCGCGGCCGAGCACGAACTGAAATCGGCCAAATCGCGTTGCACGACCGAGTTGCCATGGAATCAGTCCGCCATTGGCGGCCGTTACGGCCATTTGCTGATAGGCACCCGGCGCGAAAAGGTACATGGGCGACAGAAGCAGCAGGTCGCCGGGGATGAGATAGAACGGCATCCGCAACCGCACGCTGAACGCAGTACGTCCTGGGATCGCCGCGGTAAGGCTGCCGCCCTGCCGCGCAAACGGCGAGTCACTGAATTCGTTCGAGGACGCCGACTCGCCGCGGTAGCCGACGCCGAAATACACCAACCCGTCTCCGGCTTCGTCGAGCACGCCATCGAGGCCGTAGCCTGCACGCAATGACAGCTCAGCGCCCCCGATGTAGCCACCGCCGGTCGCCAGGTCGCTGTAGCCGCTGTCCATGTAGCGCGCGTCGAGCAAGCCAGCCACACCCACGAACGCGCCGATTTCTGCGCGAAAGCGTGGCATCGCACCGAGGCCCGACTCGAGACTCGGCACCGGAACCTGCGTGCCGACGTCGAGTCCGTACTGCATGGCCACCGCATTCGTGCGCAATGCCTCCGGCCGCAGTTCGATCGTTTGATTCGTGCAGACATCGAACTCCGCGGGTGTGCTCTCGGCCTGCGGCGTGTACGGGAACTCGACACCGCTCGAACGTCCGCTGGCGACGTCGAGCACTTGCTCGAGACTCAGGCGAACCGTCGCGGCGGCACGTTGCGCGTCTTCCGGCCGCATGTGCGCATCGCCCATCAACACGACGGTGTTCGCGCCGCCCGCCCACGTCATCACCTCGAGGCCGTGTTCGTTGTAGTAGTCGTGCGTACCTTTGCGTTGCGACACGTCGCCCCATGTCCCGGCCACGTGGCCCGCGGCAAACATGTCTTCGAGAAAATGCAGCGCAAACGCCTCGTCTGCGAGCATCGCGCGAGCGAGCGAGCGGCGCTCCTCGGCCGTCAGCTGCTCGTGTGCGATTCGGCTCGCCGTTTGCCCCGCGCTGAGGTGATACCAGCCGTACACACCGAGTGCATTGATCTCCGACACGCCCCCGCGCAGCGTCGCTTGCCAGTACTCCGCCTCGCTGAAATCGGGTCTCGGGCGCGGGAGCAGAAAATGCGCGTTGCTCGATCCGGCGCGCGTCGCATACTCGGGATCCGCGCGCTGCAACCGGATGTCGGCCACCCGCAGCGCGTTGACCATCTGCGCGCGCACCGCCTCGCTCACGAGTTGCGCCTGCAGCTCGCCGATCGATCTCGGCGGCGCGCCGTCCGACGATGTCGGTGGATTGGCCGCGACGCGCGCCAGGTCGACCTTCAGTTGCGCCGCCACGTCTGCCACCTGGAGGATCCACGTCGAATCCGTCGCCGTGTCGAGCATCTGCTTGGCCGAGCAAGAATGATCGCCCGCGATAGCGGGCATTGCCGCCCAGTCGATGCACTCCGGTGCGACACCCTGCGCGCTATCGGCCACCTGCTCGCAGAGGCGCGCTTCGTTGCCCCCCCGGGCCTCCGCCCACAAGCCGTCAAGTATCCGGCGTCGTTCCGGATCGAGCGACTCGACCGCAAGCACGGTAATGTCGCGATGCTCCGGGTAGACCCAGGCGAAAGCGGGCGCTGCGGTATACGCAAGCAGGAATGCGCCGATCCGCAGTCGTGTTCCCATGGTCTCTATGTCCCCTCACATGCGGCGTTTTAACGTGAAGAACCAGTCCGACGGGCTGGCGGTGTAGAGCTCCTCTTCGATGAACCGCATTGTCGCTGCGAGGAGCGCCTCGCGCGGCCAGTCGTTCCCGTTGACGTGCACGCGGCTCGATTCATGCGACTGTCTGATCGGCGCGCAACGGCCCAGTGGTCCGCATTGACGCTGACACAACCGACGAGCGCACTGCCGGGATCAACCGGTCATGAGAGATCATCTGACCGTCGTTGCGCGCATCGACTTGCTCATGCGAAGACGCATTAGATCCACATCGTCGCCGGGCATCAACTCAGCCTACTGACGTCAGACGTCGGAGTCCTGCGTGACCTGAGGCGCGCCTTCCGCCGCGGCAACGTTGCTGGCCTGCTGACCCGACCGGTGCAGCGCCTCGCTGCGCGCCTGCCAGATGCGCGCGAACTGATTGTTGAGGATCGGATGCTCCTGCAACGAGCGCGCTACCACGTCGCCCGGGATGCGCACCGCTTCGATGTCCGTCACGGCCACCACAAGCGTATCGCTCGCTTGAGCGCGGGCGAGCGACGTCACCCCGAGCACCTCGCCCGATCTGAAGTGGATCGACCCCGCCTCAGCAGGCTTGTTGGGAAGCGTGCCCAGCGCTTCACCGGAAATGATGACGTAAACGTTGTGCGGCACTTCGCCTGCGGCTATCAGCTGCTCGCCGGCGCCGAACAGCACCATGTCCGCCGCCGCAGCAAGACGGCCGATCGCATCGTCGGGCAGCACCCGGATGCCTTCGGCGCGGCGCAGCAGCGCTTCCATCCTCTGCTGCACGTCCATCGGATCGACCGCAACGTCCCGCACCTGCAGCTCGACGGCGTGCGGCAACGGCAGCGGCAATCCCGCGCGCCGCGCCGCGTACCACACCGCGGATGTGAAGCTGTCGGTGACGTGCGGCATGTAACGGCCATGCTCGATGCTCACGCGGGCTTCATAGCGGATGCGGTCATCAAGCACATCGCACGCGACGGCGCGCGGTGGCGGCTCCTTCATGACCAACGGGATCTCGCGCGCCACTTCGACGAGCATCTGCTTCACGCGATTCGGCGGCGCGTCCAGCCCGAAGCTGAACGACAACCGAAGCATCTGCTGATCGGTTGGCTGCGAATAGTTGGTGATCGTCTCGCGCCCCAGCGCGGAGTTGGGCAGCACCAGCAGATTGCGCTCGGCAGTGCGCAGATGCACCGAGCGCCAGCTGACCTGTACCACTTGCCCGCTCTTGCCGCCAACCGAGATCCAGTCGCCGACGGAGAACGGTCGTTCGAAGAACAACGCGATGCCGGCCATCAGGTTGCCGAGCGTTTCCTGCAACGCGAGACCGAGCACGATCGAACCGACGCCCAACGCGGCAATCAAGCCGCCTAGATCCTGCCGCCACACCACGGACAGCACGATGGCGGCGCCGATGACGACCAGCAGCAGCCGGATCAGATCCTGGAACAGCTTCGGCGCACGGCTGCGCCAGCTCTCCTTCGCGGCGTTCTCGAACACCAATACGTTGAAAATCAACAGCACCGCGTACACGACGCTGACCCATAGCGCGGTCTCGACGAGGCGCACCACTACCGAGTCGCGATCGAATTCGAGCAACCGCGTCAGGAATACGAACAACACCGCAAAGGGGAGAACGATGTTGCGCAGGGCACGGAAGATGCCGCCGATCGGCAGCGTGCGACGGTCCGCGCGGTAGATCGCTTCGCCGAGCAGAATCACCAACAGCTGGAACACCAGAATGAGGCCTACGCCCCAGGCGAACCAGTCCGTGGCGAGTAGTTCAGTCACGCGCTTCGAGCGTCCAGAGCGGGACGCCGGATGCCTGGGTCTGCAACGGCTTGAAGGTGTATTGATCGGCTAAGCCGTCGCGGACAGTGCGCGTCACGACTATCTCGTTGACGCCACCGCAATCCATCGCGTGGTCCGCCGCGATCACCGCTGCGCCCCACAACTGAAACAAAAACTGTCCCTCTCCCATCACGTCCGCAATCACCGGACCCGAACCGATGCCAACGGTCAAACCGAGGTGCGCGTTCTTCTCACGATTGAAGTCGAGCACGTTCGCTCGCGCCGCCAGCGCAAACTCGACGGTCCTTCGCATGTGGTCCAGAAGAGGCTGCGACAGACCGGTGACGGCCAGGTAGGTATCGCCGACAGTCTTGATCCGTTCGACGCCGTGTCTAACTGCGACTTCATCAAACGCCGAGATCAATCGCTTCAGCGTCGTCACCGACTCGCTGTCCGATGTCGACTGCGTGTACTCGGCAAGTCCCTTGAGTTCGGCGAACACCACCGTGACGTCTTCGATGCGCTCGCTGATCTCGCCCTGGCCGACGCGAACACGCTGCGCCATGCCCTTCGGCATGACGTTCTCGAGCAACCGCAGGTTCTGCGTGGTGGCCTCTTCGAGCAGGCGCGTCTGTTTCTGGACGCCGTCGATCAAATCCCGGAACGATCGCGCCAGGTCGCCGAGCTCGTCGCCGGTTTCGGTGGCGAAAGTGACGTCCGTTTTGCCGGTGCGGGCGAGCTGCACGCGTGCGATCAGATCGTTGACCGGCCGCACGAACGACGTTGCGAGGAACATTACGACGAGCGTGATCAGGAGCAGGATAATGAGCGTCTGAATCAGCGTGTCGCGGGCGATGTGCTGCATCGGCATGAATGCTTCGTCGCGGTCGATCTTCGCGATGATGCCCCAGTCGATCCCGGCAATCTTCAGCGGCGCCCAAGAATCCAGCACCTCGACACCGCGATAGTCGGTGAGGACACCAGTGCCCACGTCTCCCTGCAGCGCTTTTTCGGCGGCCTGGCTGCGTACCTTCTGGTACAGAATCGACGACTTCTCGCGCAGTATCGCTGCGACCTCATCGGGCGGCATGCCGCTCTTCGTCAATTGATCGGCGTACAGCTCCGGTGATTCGAGCAGGAAGCGTGAGTCCGATCGCATCCGAAAATCCGGCCCGACCAGATACACCTCGCCGGTTTTTCCGAGACCGTCGCGTTCCCATTGTTTGCCGGACGTCATGACGCGGTTGATCCCATCCGGAGACAGCCGCAGCACAAGCACGGCGATCGCGCGTCCGCCTTCGAACACCGGCGCGCCGATGAACGCGCGCGGTGCATTGAGTACCGGCAGATACTGCTGGAAGTCTTCGACCTCCACGGTGCTGCGATCGGGAGCGCGCTGCACGCGCCGGAACAGATCTGCGAGATTCGTGCGCGCGTAACGTCCGTCGGTGAGCCGCGTCGCGAAGTCGGGGCGTTTGCCTTCCGTGTAGACGATTGCGCCGGTCTCGATGTCGATGAGGTAGATCCCGGCGAAACCGAAGGTCTGAATCAGGCGCCGCAACGTCGGGTGGAAGGTTTCATGTACGCGGCTGTAGTCGGACGTGTCGTCGGCCCGCAGCATGCCGCCCTTTTCCGCGATCGGAAACGGATTCTTGGCAATGTAGTAATACTGCAGATAGCGTCCGGCAGCGGTCTCGGGGAGAAGCGAATCGATCTCGACGGTGGATCCTGCCGCCTTTTCGAGTTCCGGTGCGAACGTCTGCTGATAGAACTGCCGCAGCACGGCATCCATTTCGGGCTGGATCTGCGCTCGGTCGAGCTTACGGTACGCGTCGATGAACTGCCGGGACGCGTCGGCCACGGCATTGCCAGCGGCAAGCGCGGTAGTTTCCATGCGCAGCCGCGCGAAATTCTGTTCGATCTGATCGGCGCGCGACGCGCGCACGCTCGTCAGATGGGAAAAGATCGCGCTCTTCAGCGTCTGATAACACGTGTAGTAATTCAGCGACGCGACCACGGCGATGGAAAACAGGCTGACCGCCAGCAGCATCACCAGCAGTTTCGACTTGATGCTCAGGTTCGCCATGCGGCGCCGGCTCCTGCTTTCCCGGCCTCTGTCTTCACGGAGAGGCGATCAGCCGGGATACGGGTAGAGCAGCTTCCAGCGCGCTACGTTGGGGGGGTACACCAGGCTGATGTGGTCTTCCTGCCACTGCACCAGGTACGTCGACTTGGCAGTCTGCAAGCCGGTCGAGTCCACCCGGTAGTTACCGAGGATCGAGCGGAACTTCAGCACTGCGAGTTCGTCGCGCACCTTGTCGCGATCGGTGGTACCTGCGAGACGCACCGCCGCCTCGATGACCTGCCCCGCCGCATAGCCGCCGGCGGCGTCGTAAGACGGATACATGTGGTGTTCGCGCTCGTAGCGGAACGCCAGATCGAAACCCCCGGGCACGCGCACGTCGCGGCTCCACTGCACGGTGGACAACACGCCCTGGATGTTCGCGACGCCGAGCCTCTGCCCGAATTCCTGCAGCGCCGGCGCACCGCTATAGGCCATCAGTTTGGGCTTCACGCCCGCCGTCTTGGCGGCCTGCGCGAAGGCCACTGCATCGTCCATGTACGAACCGACGATGACCACGTCGGCATTCGCGGCCGCCACCTTCTGGGCGAGCGCAGGCATCTGCGTCAGGTCGTTCGAATACTGCTGATCGAGCACCACGGTGAGGCCGTCAGCGGCGGCGCGCTGCCGAACGCCTTCGGCGACGTGATGCGGGAAATCGTCGTCCAGATAGACGACTGCGATGGTCTTCAGACCGCGTTCTTTCGCGAGATCGATCACCGGATCCATGTTCGCGTGCGCCGGCGTATAGAGGCCGAACACGTTTCGATAGCCGCGGTTCCAGATGTCCGCAGACGACGCGACGCTGACCATCGGCACGCCGTATTTCTCCGCAACGGCGGCGGCTGCCAGCGTCAGGTTCGACGTGTACGGGCTGATCAGGAAATCGACCTTGTCCTGCGTAATCAGTTTCTCGTAGAGCTGCGTGACGTTCGCGGCGCTCGACGCGTCGTCGTACAACACCAGTTCGACCGGCCGGCCCAACAACTCGCCACGGTTGTTGACGTCGTTTTCCCACATCTTCATACCGCGTTGCTGTTCGACGCCGAAGTTGGCGATCGACCCGGTGAGCGATGTCGTTACGCCGATCTTGACCGGTGTCACGACCGGCGGTGGTGCAGCGGTCGGTGTCGCCGCCATCGCGGCAAACGCGATCAGATACGACGCGACGAGTGCGCCGAGAACACGAGAAATCGTTGCGTTGTGCATGTCAGTACTTCTCGACGTCTAGCTTGCGCTTCGTGGCCCATAACGCCCGGACCAGCTCGTATTCGAACGGCGAGCCGGTCTGGTAGTACTGGAACGAGGTGGTGCTGCGCGCGTTCAGCACGAGCAGGGTGTAATAGAGGTAGGTGTAACTCTCGCTGACGTTGTCGAGCTGCAGCGGATCGAGCAGACTGAAAATCTCCGCATCGACAGCCTTGCCGCTGGCATCACGCAGGAATGACGGCCCGAACAACGGCAGCACCAGATATGGGCCTTCGCCAACGCCCCAGCGCCCGAGCGTCTGCCCGAAATCTTCGTAGTGCTGCGGAATACCGATCGGCGTGGCCGGATCCCACAACCCGACGACGCCGATCGTGGTGTTCACGAGGAAACGACCCGTCGTCTGAAGCGCGCTGCCCGGATGCAGCTGGAAGATCTCGTTGATGACGGTCTGGATGTTGTCGAGGTTGACGAAGAAGTTGCTGATGCCTTTACGGACGAAGCCCGGGAACACGAATCGGTACGCGCTGACGGCGGGATTCAACACGTACCGGTCGGCATACGAGTTGAAGCGATAGATCGAACGGTTCATCCCTTCCCACGGATCGTTGATCTCGAGCGGCGCATCGACGTCGTCGATCATCATCCGGCTGCGTTCGTAGTACGGCTGGTCCGGCGGTTGACCCGACTTTTTCGACGGCGCCGTGCTGCAGCCCGCGCTCGTCACCACGACGAGCACCAACAGTCCTACCAGGGATATGTGGCGGTTCATTGTTTGAAGTAATCCACGATGTAGGCGGTGGTCTCTCGTTGCTTCAGGTTGCCCAGGTGACCGCCCGCCGGATAGATCTTCGCACGCGTGTCGAACGTGTTGGTAAGGAAGTCGACTTCACCCGGCGCCAGGATGACGTCGTCGCGGTTGCCGACCACGCCGATCTTGCGTGCGCTGATCAGGTAGTCCTGGATCGATGTGAGACTCTGCAACAGTGCGAAGTCGGAGCGCGTCTTCGCGGTGGTCGTTTTCTGGAAGTACGGCCACGCGTACTCGTGGAAGTAGTCGGTGAAGCCGACGCGCAAACTCACCTGCGTGTAGTCGTCCATCTTGGTGTTGCGCGTCAGGATCAGGTTCGCCGGTTTGATGAAGCCGTAGTTCGTCATCACATCCGAGGTGAAGACCAGCGCCGAGGAAGACAGCCGGAACGAAATGCCGATGAGCGCAGCCAGTTCTTCGTCACGCGGCGGATTTTCTTTGAACGCATCGAACACGAGGTCCGGTGAAAACGCCACCGTGGTGGATTTCTTGTAGGCAGCGCCGACCTGATTGACGATCCTTTTGAACATCCGATTGAAGTTGTCGACGCCGCCGGGGATGTTCTCGAGGAAGCGGTCGAGCTTCGAGATGGAGTTGTAGAGCTGCACCGACGGATTCAGCAACAATACCTTCCTGAAGTTGAACACCTTCTTCTCTTCGTCGAGCAACGAAACGAATGCGGCATTGGTGCCGCCGAGGCTGTACCCGATCAGGTTGAACGACGTGACCTGCATCTTCGGGCCGATCTCGGCCCAGATCTTCTGCATCACGGTGTAGATGTCGCGCGCATCGTCGCGCTGTTCGCCGGGCACCATGCTGGTGGACGCAGCGATGACGAACGTCGGATACGTAGGCGACGTGATGCCGACTACGTGGAAGCCCGCCTGATAGAAGGCGCGCATCAGGAACTGGTTCTTGTCGCTGTCGTGCGACGCACCGGTGCCGGCGATCAGGAAGATCAGCGGTGCCGGGCCTTTCTGCATTGCGTAGGAATAATCGAGTTGCGCGCCATACCAGAGCGCATCGGGAATCTTGCGCCCCTCGTACCGCGGCAACTTACGGATTTTCAGCGGAATGGTTTCCGGCACCTTCGCCATCAACGACTCGGGCGTTCCCATCACGGTGGCAAGGTAAGGATCGGTATACGGGTAGTCGTAGCCCTCTGCAAACGCATACGTGCTGAGGGCCAGTAGCAACACTGCGGCTAAGCGAAACATCGGGACGTCCCCAGAGGCGTTGTAATTCTTACAGCCCGGGCAACTTACCAGCTACACGTCAATATTGGCAACCGCCGCGGGGAGTCCGAACAAACCCGTCATGTTCCAGCTTGCCCCTTAAAGCGCGCGTCAGCGAGACTCAGGCACCAGCGGTTCGATGCCGTGCCCGGCCGCGATCCATGCATCGAGTCCGCCATATAGAGGTCTTACCCGGCGATAGCCGCGCTCCATCAGCAGTTTCGCCACTTGCGCTGCAGACGCCTCGTTCGGGCACGTGCAGTACAACACGATGTCGCGGTCGCGCGGCAGCTTGCCCACGTGTAGATCGAGCGCCTCGAGCGGAACGTGCAACGAACCGGGAATCTGCCG
Organism: uncultured Gammaproteobacteria bacterium; assembly: GCA_963780795.1. Lineage (GTDB taxonomy): Bacteria > Pseudomonadota > Gammaproteobacteria > Pseudomonadales > Azotimanducaceae > DATJGR01. Next base: position 62,127 of record CAWADH010000006.1, read on the forward strand.
CGGCTCCACCGTTCGCGCGGTAGTGGTGCGCACGTCGACCACCACCGGGTTCGCGCCCTCGTCCATCAGGCGATACAACTCGTCCACGCCGATGCGTGCCATGCGCAGCGCGGCATAAAAGGCGCGCCGCTCCCACCATTTATATGCGACGTACGCGACCAGCAGCGCCACGACGATGCCGAGCGCATACGAGCCGGTGCTTTCGAGCCACAACATCGCACGTTCGATCTGCGCGTTGAAAACGACTCCGACACCGAGACCGACGACGACCCACAGCGCGGCGCCAGCGGTGTTGAATACCAGGAAGCGCAGCCAGCCGATGTGAGTCGCGCCCGCCAACGGCGGCGCGATGGTGGCGAGACCCGGAACGAACTTCGCAACCACCAGCGCATTGACGCCCCAACGCTCGAATCGCGATTGCGTCTGACTGACGCACGAATCGGGTGTGAGCGAGACGCGGCACAACGTCTTCATCACGCGACTGCCGTAAACGCGACCCGCGATGTACCACAGCGAATCGGCGATGACGCATGCGACCACCGCCACGAAAAACAGTTCGACGACTGCAGGTTGTCCGGCGACCGACAGCGCGCCGGCGACGACGAGTGTCGGCATCGCCGGAATCGGCAAGCCGATCTGTTCCATCAGCACGTTGACGAAGACCACCAGCACGCCATATTCGGTGATCAGCTGAACGAGTTCGTGCGTCATCGCATCAGCACCGCGTGTCGCGATGTGCTCCGTTCACGGCCAGACGTTCGCCGCGTCGTCGAAGTCGCCGCCGGCACTCGGCACCACGCAGAAGCGCTGTCCGGTCGGCGCTTCCATGACGCACCACGACTTGATGCGCGCGACGCGGCGCGCGCCGAGCGCTTCGAGACGGCGCACCTCGGCGTCGACGTCGTCGGCTTCGATGTCGAGATGCACGCGACTCGGATGCGTCACCGCCTGCACCTCGATGTGTAGACCATGCGCGCCGCCCTGCAGACCGACGTAACTCTCTTCACCGGGACCGAGGGTGCGCGTTTGCATACCCAATGCGCCGCTCCAGAACGCGGCGGCAGCCGGCAGGTCGTCCGTCTCGCAGTCGATGATGAATCCGGCGAGCCTGCTCTTGTGCATGGGTCAGACCTACGCCGGTCAGCGACTGGCCGAATCGGCGCGAACCGCCCGATAGAAGCTGACCGGGCCGAACAGCGTGCGGCGCGCGCCGACTTCGGCGGCACCGCTGAATCCGGCCGCTTCGAGCAGTGCGAGGGTGCGGCCGTCGCCGCTGTCGGTGAGATGGTCGTCGGCGTGCAGCATGCGTGCGATCACGCCGCGCGGCCGTTCGCGCGCCGAGATGAAGTCGACGACATGCAGCGCAGCGCCGGGTTTCAGCACACGCGCCACGTCGACGAGCGCGGCGCGTTTCCCGTCGAGCGTGAGGTGATGCAGCATGAACGACGACAGCACCCGGTCGAACGATGCATCGGGACACGGAATCGAATCGGCGAAACCGAGTACGAACTCGACCGCCGCGCCAGCGTGTTCGGCTTTCCGCTTCGCCCGCTCGAGCGCTTTCGGATCGGGATCGAGCCCGACCACCTCCACCTGCGGGTACTGCAACTTCACCATCATGGCAAGCGTTCCGGTGCCGCAGCCGATGTCGAGAACGCGCATGCCCGGCTGCAATTCGACGCGCGACAACAACTCGCGCAAAGCCGCCTGTGCGCCGAGCAGACGCGTCAGCGGATCGTAAAGCGACAGCCAACGATCGTGTCCAGCCGCCGGAACGTAGGCCTGGGTGGTCATGGTCGTATCTCCTCGGTCATTCTTTCTTGTGCGCAATCTGCTTGGTGCTGAACAGATAGTCCTTGAGTTCGTGGTCGAGACCCGGATCGCGGCGGCGTATCCACTCGAGCACCATCGCCGCATGTTCTTTCTCCTCGTCGCGATTGTGCTCGAGGATGGCCTTCAGTTCGGGATCCTTGCACGCGTCGGCGCGCTGGTTGTACCAGTCGACCGCCTCCAACTCTTCCATCAGCGACGTGATGGCGCGGTGCATGTCGCGGGTTGCGTCGGAGATCTCGTCGATCGGCTCGTGATAGCCCTCGTTTGCCACTGCTTTCCCCTATCGTTGTTGTTCTCGATTCGCTCGCGTTGCGCGACGCGACGCGATCCTTACACTAACGTCCCCTGCTCCGTTAGCAAACGTTTCCAGGCGCACGTCCGCATGACCGAACCACGCAACGACGCGCTGATCATCGGCGCCGGCATCTCCGGACTCACCTGCGCGCTCGCGCTGCATGCCGCCGGCATCCGGGCGCGGGTATACGAAGCGGTGGACGAGATCCGACCGCTCGGTGTCGGCATCAACCTGCTGCCGCATTCGGTGAAAGCGCTCTGGGCGTTGGGACTGAAGGACGCATTGGAAGAAACCGCGATCCTCACCAGCTCGCTGCGCTTCCATTCGAAGCACGGCAAACCGATCTGGAGCGAACCGCGCGGCTACGACGCCGGCTACGCGTGGCCGCAGTACTCGATTCATCGCGGCGAACTGCAGCGGGTGCTGCTCGCTGCGGTGCGTACGCGACTCGGCCCCGATGCCGTGCGCGAAGGTCACACGCTGTCAGCGTTCGAACAGGATGCGCACGGAGTGACGGCTCACTTCATCCAACGGAAGAGCGGCGCCGCACGACCGAGCCAGCGCGGGGGAATGCTGATCGGTGCGGACGGATTGATGTCGGCCGTGCGCGCCGCGTTCTATCCGGACGAAGGCAACCCCGTGTACTCGGGACAGATGCTGTGGCGCGGTGTGGCGGACTGGGGACCCGTGCTCGACGGCCGCTCGTGCGTGATGATCGGACACAACGATCTGAAAGCGGTGATCTATCCGATCTCTGAATCCGCACGACGCGCCGGCCGCTCGCAGATGAACTGGGTCGCCGAGCGGCGACTGCCGGGGTCGCTGCCGCCGAATCGCGCCGACTGGAACCGCCGCGGTAATCCGGACGACTTCGCGCCGGCCTTCGCCGACTGGCGCTTCGACTGGCTCGACGTACCCGCGCTGTTCGCCGCGACCGAGCACGTGTTCGAGTTTCCGATGGTGGATCGCAATCCGGTGGCGCGCTGGACGTTCGGCCGCGTCACGTTGCTCGGCGACGCGGCGCATGCGATGCGGCCAAACGGATCGAACGGCGCGTCGCAGGGCATCCTCGACGGCATCGCGCTCGCCGACGCACTGCGCGACGAGCCAACCGTGGAGCGGGCACTGCAGCGATACGAGCGGGAACGGCTCGAACCGACCGCGAAGCTGACGCTCGACAACCGCGAGACCGGCCCGGAACGCGTGCTGCAGATGGTGGAAGACCGCTGTCCGGACGGTTTCGTCGACATTCACGACCACTTCAGCGACGCCGAACTCGGCGAAATCGCCGAGCGCTACAAGAAACTCGCCGGCTTTCATCGCGACGCGCTGGCGCAGCCTTCATCGCGAAGCAGCCGATGAGCATCTGGTTCGCGCCACCCGATCTGGGCGAACTCAATCGCATTCACGCAGGCACCGCAGTATCAGCGCTGGGTATCAGAATCACCGCGTCGGGTGAAGACTCACTTACCGGCACGATGCCGGTCGATCAACGCACCAAGCAACCCTGGGGGTTGCTGCACGGCGGCGCGTCGGTGCTGCTGGCGGAGACGCTCGGCAGCGCCGCGTCGATGTGCTGCGTCGACCAGACGAAGTGGCTGTGCGTCGGGCTCGAGGTGAACGCCAATCACCTGCGAGGCGTGCGCGACGGCATCGTCACCGGCGTGACGCGACCGATCCACCTCGGGCGAACGTCGCACGTCTGGGGCATCGAGATCCGCACCGATGACGACCGGCTGGTCTGCATCGCGCGTCTCACGGCGACCGTCATTCCAGCGCCCGCTCGCTGATCCACCGGCGACGAACCGAGTTCGTGGTGCGACGAGTTGCGGCAGAGATTGCGGTGACGCCGCCACCGCTCACTAGAATCGGCCGATGAACGAAGCCCTTCCTCTCAAGCCACCCCCCAGCCGCATCGCGCGCGCACTGTCGAACCGCGAGCTGCAGTTCTGGCTGGTGCAGTGGGTCGGCTGGACCAGTTGGGCATTCGCGAGCGCGATCGGCTGGGTCTACTGGATGGACAATCCCGACCGGCCGCACGTGATTGCGCTGTACACCTTCGCGGCGCTGGTCGGGATGCTGCTGTCGAGCCTGCTGCGTTACGCCTATCGCGCCCTGTGGACCCGCTCGCTGACGTTGCGCATCGCGACCGCTGCGGTGCTGTCGTACCTGGTGGGCGGCCTGTGGCAGGCGTCGAAGAACCTCGCCGTCGCCTACATCTTCGACGAGTTCGAACCGATGGGCTGGCTCGGCTACTTCGAAGGTATCCAGGCCTCGTTCTACGTGATGCTGCTGTGGAGCGGCTTCTACTTCGGCATCAAGTACTACCAGATGCTGCAGCGGGAGACCGAAAAGGTACTGCGCGTCACGGCGATGGCGCACGAAGCGCAGCTCAAGATGCTGCGCTATCAGCTCAATCCGCACTTCCTGTTCAACACACTGAACGCGATCTCGACGCTGATCCTGGAGCGCAGTACCGACGACGCCAATCAAATGGTGACGCGGTTGTCGCGCTTCCTGCGCTACTCGCTCGACAACGATCCGATGCAGCGCGTCTCGCTCGATCAGGAACTCGCCGCGCTGCAGCTGTATCTCGACATCGAACAGGTGCGTTTCGACGAACGATTGAAGGTGGAAGCCAACGTCGAAGCGCTGGCACGGCGCGCGCTCATTCCGAGCCTGCTGCTGCAACCGATCGTCGAGAACGCGATCAAGTACGCCATCGCACCGCGCGAGCGCGGCGGCACCATCCGCATCGACGCGCGGGTGCGCGGCGTGCAACTGCAGGTGGAGATCACCGACGACGGTCCCGGCCTCGCCGAACCGGTCGCCAACGGTTCCCACTCGGCCGCGCAGACTACGCGCGGCGTCGGACTCGTAAACACGCGGCAACGCCTGCACGAGATCTATCCCCACGAACACTCCTTCACGATGACCAACGTCATCCCACAAGGGCTCCAGGTATGCGTGCGGATCCCCTTCGAAACGTCGTGAGCGCGCCGATGCGCGCGCTGATCGTCGACGACGAAGCGCTGGCGCGGCGCGGCTTACGCCTGCGGCTGGCCGACATTGCCGGTGTCGACATCGTCGGCGAGTGCAACAACGGCCGCGAGGCGCTCGCATCGATCGCCCGCGAGGCGCCGGATCTGGTTTTCCTCGACATTCAGATGCCCGGCCTGAACGGCTTCGACGTAGTGCGCGAGCTGCAGAGCGACTCGATGCCGCTGATCGTGTTCGTCACTGCGTTCGATCAGTACGCCGTCAATGCGTTCGAAGTGCACGCCGTCGACTACCTGCTGAAGCCGGTGGAACAACCGCGCCTCGAGGACGCCGTTAGGCGCGCGCGGTCGATGGCGGAAGCGCTGCGCGCGATCGATCAGAAAGGCCGTCTCATGAATCTCATCGTGTCGATGACAGGGCATTCCGAATCGACGATCGAATCGTTGGCCGAACAGCGCAACGAGACCTACTATCCGCAGCGGCTCACCGTTCGCGACGGTGCCGACGTCACGCTCGTGCCGGTACGCGACATCGAATGGATCGACGCCGCCGGCGACTACATGTGCGTTCACGTGAAGAACAAGACGCACGTAATGCGCGTGACGATGAAGCAGCTCGAGGCGCTGCTCGATCCGGCGCTGTTCCTGCGCGTGCACCGCTCCACGCTGATCAACGCGCAGCACGTGGTTGGGCTCACCGCGCACGACAACGGCGAGTTCTTCGTCACGCTGACGCAGGGCGCACGCCTGAAGGTGAGCCGCGGTTATCGCGACAAGGTTGCCCGCTTCCTCTGACTACCCCACGGCTGCCGAACTCGGTTACGGTAGCAAGCCTGTACACAGCGGCTGGGGGAAGCGATGACCGATCTGATTCGATACGAAACGGACGGTGCCGTGGGCATCGTCACCATCAATCGACCCGAGAAACGCAACGCGATGACGTATGCGATGCTCGGCGAATTCCTCGAACGCGTCGCCGAGGCCGGCGCTGACAAATCCACTCGGGCGCTGATCATCACCGGCGCGCCGGGCGCTTTCTGCGCCGGCACCGATCTCGCCGATCTCGCGACGGTACCGGGCGCGCAGCGCGGCCTGCGCGGCGGCTCCGAGGAGCGCGGTCGCTGGTGGCCGATCGTCGAATGCCCCAAACCCGTGGTCGGCGCAATCGACGGACCGGCGGTGGGCATGGGCGCCGAGTTCAGTTCGCAATGCGACATCCGTATCGCGTCGCCAAAAGCGCGTTTCGCCTGGAATTTCGTTCATCGCGGTCTCGTGCCGGATACCGGCGCCGGCAGCTGGCTGTTGCCGCGACTGATCGGAACCCAGCGCGCACTCAAGCTGCTGTACACCGGCGACTTCCTCACTGCGGAGGAAGCGCTGCAGATCGGCTACGTCGACCAGGTGGTGCCGAGCGAGGAACTGCAGGGTGTCGCGCTCGCGCTGGCGCGCCGCATTGCCGAAGGTTCGCCGTTCTCGCAGACGCGGATCAAGTCGATGGTGTACGAAGGACTCGGCGCCGCGGTATCGGAACACATGCAGCGTCACACCAAGGCGCTGGCCGAGTGTTTCAAGTCCGACGACCACAAAGAAGGTGTAGCCTCGTTCCTCGAACGGCGCCCCGCGCGGTTCACCGGTAGCTGAGGAGGAGAACCATGACCACGATCATTTCGAGCCGCGGCGTCAACAAGGTGACCGACCGGGCCGACGGCGCGGACCTGTGGCTGACGCCGCAGAAGTTCGAAGCGGTAACGGGCTTCGCGCTGAAACCCGAGGGCTTCTGCCGCGACGCAATGTGCATTCCGATTCCGCCCGGACGCGAGCGACACGTTCATCACCGGCGCAAGGTCAACGTCGCCGCGTTCGCCGAACTGACGCACCGGCCATGGGTCGGAACCGAATCCGGCGACTGTTGGGTACTCGAAGAGCCGGCCGACGCGCGCAACGAAGCGTTGCGATCGCTCGAAGCACCGGACTTCGAGTTGCCCGATCTCGACGGCCGCACGCATCGCCTGTCCGACTATCGCGGCAGCAAGGTGTTGTTGGCGAGTTGGGCTTCATGGTGAGGCTGTAGACTCGACCTGCCCGTGTGGCAGGCACTGTACGAAGAGCTGAAGGGTAAGAAGTTCGTGGTGATTGCGGTGGCGCTGGAGAGCAGAGGCGCCGATGCCGCACGCCCGTGGATCGAACACGCCAAACCGGCATATCCGTGCCTGATCGACGTCGATCACGTCGTTGCGCGCGAATACAACATGATCAACGTGCCGCAGGCAGTGTGGATCGACGAGCAGGGTCATATCGTCCGTCCGACCGAAACCGCGGGCGTGACCGAAGGATTCCGCAAGATGAATCCGGCCACGTACGAAATGCCGAAGGAAGAAATGGAAGCCGGCGCCGCCGCGCGCCGTCGCTATCTCGACGCGATCCGCGACTGGGTGGCGAAAGGTCCGGCCAGTAGGTTCGTACTCGACGCAGCCGAAGCGCGCAAACGCACGCCGCAGTTCACGCCGGCCATTGCGCGCGCGCACGCCACGTTCCGTCTTGGACGCTATCTGGTGGAACACGGACGCCGCGACGAAGGTCTACAGATACTCGCGGAGGCGGCGGCGTTGAACCCGGACGCCTGGTCGATCTGGCGACAGATGGCCGACCTCGACACGGTCGGCAAAGCCGGTGGACCGGAGTTCTGGGCGCGGGTCGCGGCGCTCGGTGAAAAGCACTACTACGCGCCGGTCGACATGCCCGGAGAACGTCAAACGCAGTAACGGTTCGAGTCGATTCGCCAACGACCCCATTCGGGGGCAAAACGGTTCAGCCTACGCCGGCACCGACGAGGTAGCCGAGTCCATACGTGAGCGCGGCCGCGGCGACACCGATGCACAGCATCCGCACACCGCCGTGCAACGCGCGACGACCGGTGAACAGACTGATCGCAGCGCCGAGCCCGAACAGCGTGCAGCCGGTGAGCGCGCCGGCTGCGACGAGCCCGCCGGCGCCGATCAGGAACGGCAACAGCGGTACCAGCGCGCCGGCGCCGAAACACATGAAGGAGAAACCGGCCGCGCCCCACGCCGAACCGAGATCGTCGGGATTCAAGCCGAGTTCTTCGCGAGCGAGCACGTCGAGCGCGTGTTTCGGATCGGCCAGCATCTTGTGCGCGACCGCGCGCGCTTCCTCGAGATTCATGCCGCGCGCCGCATAGATCAGCGCGAGCTCTTCAGCCTCTTCTTCCGGGTATTCGTCGAGTTCGTCCTGCTCGAGCGAAATCTGGTGTTCGTACAGTTCGCGCTGCGACCGCACCGAAACGAACTCGCCCGAGGCCATCGACAGCGCGCCGGCCAGCAAGCCGGCCACACCGGTGAGAAGAATCATGTGGCTGTCCGACGTGGCGCCGGCGATACCCATGATCAGGCTCGCGTTCGAGATCAGACCGTCGTTCGCGCCGAACACCGCAGCGCGCAGATTGCCGCCGCCGACGCCGCGATGCGATTGGCCGACCTCCTCGACGGTCGCCGGCATCGAGTGACCACCCGGATGCGCACCGGAATACGCCGACATGCCGCGCACCTTCATGCCGGCCAACACCTGCCGGATCGGTTTGACACCGAAGCGACGCGCCAGCCACGCAACGGTTCGCGCGCGCGCAGTCGGCGTGAACTCGGGCAGCTTCGCGCCGCCGGTCGACAGCTTCGCGGCCCACAACGACGCCTGCTCGTCAGCCTCGTGCGCGAGCGTGGTGAACAACTGCGACAGGGTCGCGTGCGACTCCACTTCCGCCAGCACACGATAGAGCCACGCCGATTGCTTCTCTTCGTACCAGCTCGAAGCGGCCGCTTCGTCCGTGTGTCCAACCATTTCGATTCAGGCGCACTTTGTCCGACGAGGATCGGCATGGTAACAGCATGGCGTCGTTGATCGGTCGTAACGCAACGGGTAGGCTCCCGGTCGCTCGCAGAACCCCGCCATTTTGTCTGCGCAAAACCACGTCCGGAGACGTCGGCATGTTCCGTTGCCCTGCACCTCCGCGGCGAGTCTTCGCCGCCGTTGCCACTCTGCTCATCTCGATCGCGCATCCCATTGCGGTGCACGCCGACGAATTGTGCAGACCGCCGCCGACCGACCGGCCGCGCATCGGTCTGGTGCTCGGCGGCGGCGGCGCGCGCGGCATCGCGCACGTCGGCGTGATTCGCGTGCTCGAAGAGCTGCGCATTCCAATCGATTACGTCGCCGGCACCAGCATGGGTTCGATCGTCGGCGGTCTGTATGCAACGGGTATGACGTCGGATCAGCTGGAAGAAGTAATAAGGCAGCTGAACTGGTCCGACATCTTTGCCGACAACACGATTCGCGCGGAGCGACCGTATCGGCGCAAACGCGACGACGACCTTGCGCTCTTCGGACCGAAATTCGGCGTCGGTCCGAAATCGTCGCTGCTACCGCGCGGTGCGATCAGCGGCCAGAAGATCCAGTTCTTCCTGGAGACCGCGACCAGCGAGCGCGTTCAGTCGAAGAACTTCGACGAGCTGCCGATTCCATTCCGCGCGATCGCGGCGGACATCGTCACCGGCAAACCCGTCGTCATTTCGCAAGGCGACCTCGCGACGGCGATGCGCGCAAGCATGTCGATTCCGGGCTTGTTCTCGCCGATCGACTTTCAGGGACACCTGCTGGTGGACGGCGGCATCGTCAACAACCTGCCGGTGAACGTCGTGCAGGGCATGGGCGCGGACATTCTCATCGCCGTGGACGTCGGCACGCCGCTCTACACCCGCGCCGAACTGACCGACTTCGTTTCGATCACGAGTCAGCTCAGCGGCATCATGGTGGTGAACAACACCGAGCGGCAGGAATCATTGCTGACGCAGAAGGACGTGCTGATCGTGCCGAACCTCGGTAACGAAATCGGCTCGGTGGACTTTGGAAAGATGGATCAGTCGATTCCTCTCGGCTACGAAGCCGCGAATGCGCTGCGCGACAGGCTCGCGCCGTTGGGCGTTTCCGAAGAAGAGTACGCAGCGTATCGCGCGCAGATGGCGGCTTGCGTCACCGGCACGCCGAACATCCAGTTCGTGCACCTGAACAACCGTTCGCGCTTCTCCGACGCGGTGATCTACGCACGTCTCCACGTCGATCTCGGCAAACCGCTGGACGAGGCGCGTCTCGAAACGGACATCCAGCAGATCTACGCGCTCGGCTTTCTCGATCGCGCCACGTACGAGATCGTGCAGGAAGACGGCAAGTACGGCCTGCTCGTAACGGTGAAGCAGGACGAACGCGGTACTTCGTTCGTTGAAACCGGCATCGACTTCACCGGCGTCAGCGATTCGTCGGCGATCGACGTTCGGCTCGCGTTCCTGAAGACCAACGTCGACGATCTCGGCAGCGAATTCCGCGGCATGGTGCAGCTCGGACAGAATCAGGGCGTGCTCGCCGAACTGTACAAACCGTTGGGCGACGAACTGAAGTGGATCGTCGTTCCGAAGCTGTTCGCCGATCGGCAGAACCTGACCGAGTTCAATCCGCAGGGCGATAAGCTCGGGCAGATCGACATCGAGAAATGGGGCGGATCGTTCGAAATGGGACGCGAGTTCTGGCGCCACGCGGCGCTGTTCGCGGGCATCCGCCGCTACGCCGGATCGACGCAGGTTCGCGTCGGCGACCCGACCGTACCGAAGGGTGCATTCGACGGCGGCGAGTGGTTCATGGACGGCACGTGGGATCGCATCGACAACCGCTACTTTCCGTCGCGCGGAACGTACGCGGGCTTCGAATATCTCTGGTCGCGCACCTCGCTCGGTGCCGACAACGATTTCCAGCAGTTCGAAGGATCGATGTTCACGGCGAAAACGTGGGGGTTGCACACGCTGCTGCTCGGCGGACGGCTCGGACTGACGCGCGAAGGCGACGCGCCGATACAGAACGTGTTTCTCGCCGGCGGAATCTTTCGCCTGTCGGGATTCGAGCCGAACGAATTGAGCGGCCAGAACTTCGGCATGGTGTTGCTCGGATACCGCTACAAGCTGTTTGCGACGGGGTGGTTGCCGCCTTACGTCGGCATGACGCTCGAATACGGCAACACCGAAGAACACGCCGACGACCTGCTCGAGGAGGGTCTCGTCAACGCGAGCGCATACATGGGGTTCAATTCGCCGCTCGGGCCGCTGTACATCGGCTACGGATTCGCACAGGGCGGCCACCGCGCGTACTTCTTGCGCATCGGCAACATCCTCGGCAGCTCTTCGATCGGCGAGTGAGCGCGACCGTTATTGTTCGGTCGCCTCGCCGGTCACATGGATCTTCGACAGCAGCTGAGCGGCCAACGCGCCGTCGATTCTCTCGTCGATCAGGAACACGCGCGCGACTTTCGTCTCGGGCAGGAACTTCCGGAACTTCTTCAGATAATCGCGTTTGACCTTGGCGATGCCTTCGTCGGCGGCGAGAAAGCTCTCGACCATCGATTTCGCCTGAGCGTCCGTCATCGTGCGAAACGTCTCCGCGTACTCGGCCACCACTTTCGCGCGCTGGTCCTGCAGTTTCAGGATATCGCGGCGATAGTCGCGAAACAGCGGCCAGAATCCGTCGCCTTCGTCTTTTCCGAACGGTATGTTCGCGAGCAGCAGGTTCTTGCGCTGCGCTTCGGTGATGCCTGAAGGGGCAGTGGGCGCGACGGCTGCCTCCGGCGCCGCCCCCTCGTCCGTTTCGGCCGCGACGGAAGCCGTCATCCACAATGCCGAAGTCACAATGAGTATGCGCAAGAGTTGCACGGTCGTCGTTGGCATTGCGGCTCTCGATGGGTTCGAGGCCATCATAGACAAACACCAAACTGCAACCAAACAATCGAGGTCACGTTAGAATCCCGACACGATGCACGGGGGCAGGGAGACCGGAAGTGATGCGGATCGTGGTGTTTGCGGCAGGCATCCTCGCGTGCTTGGTGCTCGGCGGATGCACCAGCAGCAGCAACGGCAGCGCCCCGGAACTCGAATCGGATCTGACTTACGACGGGTTGGCGAAAGTGAAAGGCAGCAAAGCGAAAGCCGCCTGGATGCGTCCCGACTTCTCTCTCGACGGCTACTCGAAGATCATGCTGATCGGCGCCGGCATCGAGTATCGCCCGGTGAAGCGAGTGTCTCGCGCCGGCCCCAGCACGGCCTCGCAGTTCCCGCTCACGGAAGAACAGAAGGAGCGCCTTCGCTCAGTCGTCAGCGAAGCGTTCAGGACTGCGCTGGCGCAATCGGATAAATTCACGATCGTCGATCAGCCAGGCCCGGACACGCTCGCGATCTGGGGTGGGCTCGTGGACGTCGTGTCTTACGTGCCGCCAGATGCGGTCGGGCGAAGCAACATCTATCTTTCGTCGGTCGGAGAGGCGACGCTGGTCATCGAGATCCGCGATTCGGAGAGCAACGCGGTGCTGGTACGGATCATCGACCGGAAAGCGGCGCAGAATCCCGGTATCGCGCAGCGTTCCACATCGGTGACGAACTGGTCGGAAGTGCAGCAACTCGCCCGAACGTGGGCAACCCAGCTTCGCGACGGTCTCGACGAAGCGGCAACATGGAACAGATAGCGCGAACGGAGAGGACAGCATGATTTACGACACCATTCTCGACACCATCGGCAACACCCCGATCGTTCGGTTGCACCGCACCGGGCCCGATCACGTCACGATTTACGTCAAGGTCGAGTCGTTCAACCCGATGGCATCGGTAAAAGACCGTCTCGCCTACGCGATCATCAAAGATGCGCGCGACTCCGGCGCGCTGAAGCCCGGACAGACGGTGGTCGAGGCGACCTCAGGCAATACGGGCATCGCACTTGCGATGGTGTGTGCGGTGTACGGACATCCGTTCGTCGCAACAATGGCCGAGACGTTCTCGATCGAACGGAGGCGTTTGATGCGCGCGCTCGGCGCGAAAGTGATCGTCACGCCCGCCGCCGAACGCGGCAGCGGCATGGTCCGGCGCGCCGAAGAGCTGGCGAAGAAGCACGGCTGGTTCCTGGCGCGGCAGTTCGAGAACCCGGCCAACCCTGCTTATCACAGGAACACCACCGCGCCGGAAATCCTGCGCGATTTCGCCGGCAAGCGACTCGACTACTGGGTAACGGGCTGGGGCACCGGCGGCACGCTCACCGGGGTCGGTGAGATGCTCAAGGTGGCGCGCCCCAACGTGAAAGTGGTGGTGGTCGAACCGGCCGCCGCCGCGATGCTCACCGGCAAGGAATGGAAGCCGCACAAGATTCAGGGTTGGACTCCGGATTTCATTCCGGGCGTGCTGAACAAGGAGGTCGGTGACGAGTTCGTTTCGGTCGAGGACCTGGTTGCGCGTGACACCGCGCTGCATCTCGCGCAGAAAGAAGGCATCTTCGTCGGCATCTCGGCCGGCGCGACGCTCGCCGGCGCGCTCGAGGTTGCGAAGCGTGCGCCGAAAGACAGCGTGATGCTGGTGATGCTCCCCGACACCGGCGAGCGATACCTGTCGACGATTCTGTTCGAAGGCATTCCGGAAGGATCCGACGACGCCTGGCTCGCGAGCCTCGGCTGAACCGTCAGCGCGCAAATCGATGGAACCGCCCGGCGTCGCGTGACGCTGCGCACGATGGGGCGCAACGATAGCGGAACTGTGAACCAGGTACGTTTGATCGGCGCCGGCGCATCTATGTTCGTTGCGTTGAAATCACGCTGCGGGCGCCGCGATGGCGACTCACTCTCGATTCGGCCGCTTCATTCTTTACTCCTGTTTTCTGCTCTCCGGCTGCGCCACTCACGTTCCCACAGTATGCGTGGGTGACGCAGAGACGCTCGGGTATCACGACGGAACGCTCGGACAACGACTCTGCGCCAACGCATCCAGAGGCGACGCTGATATGGCGTATCAATCAGGCTGGAACGAAGGCATCCAGCGTTTCTGCACCGAAGAACGCGGCTACCAACAAGGCTGTTTGGGCGCGGCGATCTCCAACGCTTGCCCGGATGCTCTGGCAACGAGCTATCTCGACGGATACCAGTCCGGCTACGCCGTTTACCTGACGCAGCTCGAAGTCGACATCATGGAACGGTCGATCGAAGCGAAGTCAGGGGAATTGGAGCAGGTCTGGTCGCAACTCGATGCGGTGGCGAACAGCCTCGAGCAAAGCGACCTCGACCCGGCGTCCCGTTCGCTGTGGCTCGAGCAATCGCATGCGCTGATGACCCGGCAGACGAGACTCGGCACTGAAATCGACGAGCTCGAATCGGAAGTAGGTGCGCGCAAGGCGCAGCTGACGCAGATGCGTCGCGCCATTGCGATCAGCGACTGATTCGGCGCAACCGCGCTGCGTTCATCTCAGCAGCACCGGATAGTCGAGCGGCGCGTCCCACAACACCTGCGCGACGCTGCCGAAGCGCTGCTCGTTAGTGAACCCGTGATGACGCAGCACCTCCATGTCTCTGACGATCCGCTCAAGGGGATTCGCCGTGTAAATGACGCTCGAGCCGGCGGCGTCGGCGACGAGACTCACGACCTCCGCACAGGCCTGAACGGTGTGCGTGCCCGCCAGATATAGGGCCGCCCTCGCATTTCTATCAGGCGTCGCATTGCGAAGCGCGCACTGCCACGCGTCGTTCAATGATTCCAGGAAGTAGCCGCGTGCCGACCGGTAGATGCCGAGGGCGCGCCCGAACTTGATCTGCGCGAGCGAACGCAACTTCAGTCTGGAATCGCCCGCATAAGGCGTCTTGTTCTGCGCGAGATCGGTCAGCGCTTCGAGTGCGAGCTCCGCCAAAGCCAGTGCGACCGGTACATACGTGGCAAACACGATGCGATGCGAACACCGATAGAGCGCTCCGCCGTAGTACTCGTTGCGCGGCGCGTCCATTCCGACGCTCACGATGGTGTGTTTCGTCGGCACGAACGTCGACATCCGGATGTCGTGGCTACCCGTTCCGCGCATTCCGAGCGCGGACCAGTTCGGGATAATTTCGCAGTGCTCGATTGGAACGACCACTGCGAGCCACTCGTCTACCCCATCTGCAGAACAGATCGCCGGCGTGAGAAACCAGCGCGCGAACCGGCAGCCGCTTGCAAACGACGTCTGTCCCTCTACCTGAAATCCGCCCTCGACCCGTCGCGCCTTCATGGGTTTGTTGGAGCTCGCCGCGACGATCGTGTGCGGATCGCCGCCCCATAATTCTTCGACAAGCGTTTTGGGCCACGTCGCAGCGGACAGCCTGGCCGCATTGGCGACCATGAGAAACCACCCGGCGCAACTGTCCAGCCTCGCGACAGCTTGCACGACGCGTGCGCTCGACACCGGATCGAGCTCGATGCCGCCGAGCGACCGCGGCAGGAACAGATTGACGAGCTCGGTGCGCTTCAGCGCTTCAACTACGGTTGCCGACAGATCGCCGGTTGCTTCGGCTTCGTTGCGATGCGCGATGATCACCGGCGCGACTGCGTCGAGTCGTGCGAGCAGTTCTGCGCTGTCGATCACCGCTTGCGACATGAGAGACCCGTTCGGACGCGAAAAATGTGCGCCTGATACGTGGCGCACATTACCCTCGGGTTGGCTCATCTACCATCATAAGAGACACAAGCACACGGACGTCGCGTGCCCGCGCAATACCACATCAATCACGAAGACGAGTTCATCGCCATTCAGCTCGAAGGCGATGTCGATCTTGTGGACGTCTACGAACTCTGCCAGTCGCTACTCACCGATCCGGCGTTCAGGCCGGAGCTGCCGCAGCTGGCCGATGTGCGCAACGTGAACCTGAAGCTGACGCCCGGTGCGATACGTCCGTTCCTGAATTACGTGACGACGACGTATCGTCCGCACGTATCGTCACGGATCGCCGTCGTGCTGGACGGCTCGATGGACGACGACTTCTGCGCGGGCGTCTTTCGCTTCGTCTGCAACCTGCCCGACACGGAAGTGTTCGACGACTACGCGCTCGCGATCAAATGGCTGCTGCGTGAAGGCTGGATTCAGCCGGCGTCATCGAAACCACAGGATGCCGGCCGAAATCAGGCTGACGAACATCCAAAACAGATACGGGCTTGAATAGGCAACGAAGCGGGCGAAGAGCTCGTTGTGGCCATTCTGGTTGTGGCCATTCATGGACATCTCCCTCATGAGGCGCGTCCAGTCTTGTAACCTTGTGACTTGGTTCTCGGCAAAGGCGTGACACGCCTTTCTTGTGCCTCGTTTGTAACACTGCGCAGAGGCGGTCCGAGGTCGGAGCAACCCGGATCGAACCCCCAAAAGTGAAGGGACAATGGAACCGAAACCGTTAACGCGTTGATGTTGAGACGCTTTTCTCCGGGCCCGATCGAACGTCCGAGAATCGCCCTTTTAATCGCCCAACCATGCCGCTATTCTAAACGTCCTCACCAGCCGATGCTGTATGTTTATACAGTGTTATTCTCCTCGGCAGGGCGAACGCACGGCGTACAGCGCGGCTGGTGAGGCTCCTCCGAACCCCCTTTTTCACGGTCCTCTCTTCAAGGACCTATGTTGCTCATCACGACGCATCCACTTGCGCCGAACATTCCGCCGACACCCAGGCACAACGAGATCTCCGCACCTGGCACCTGCGCGGGCGCGATACCGCGCAGCTGACGCACGCTCTCCTGTAACGCGTACATGCCGTACATCCCCGAGTGCATGTACGACAGGCCGCCACCATTCGTGTTGAGGGGCAGTTTGCCGCCGGGACGCGTGTTGCCTTCCCAGATGAAGCTCGCCGCTTCGCCGCGCTGACAGAAGCCGAGATCCTCGAGGCCATAGATCGGCAGATGCGCGAACGCGTCATAGATCATCATGTGGTGCACGTCGTCGTGACTGATGCCCGCCGACTTCATCGCGCGTTGCCCTGCCACCCGGAACGCCCGCGAGCTCGTCAGGTCTTCCATCTGGCTGACCATCGGCGTCTCGACACTCTCGCCGGTGCCGATCACGTAGACGGGTTTGCGTGGAAAGTTTGCCGCGCGTTCGCCCGAGACCAGAATCAATGCACCACCGCCGTCTGTAACGAGACAGCATTCGAGCAAATGGAATGGGTACGCGATCATGCGCGACTTCAGCACGTCCTCCACGGTGATGAGCTCTCGAAAACTCGCGCGCGGATTCTTCGATGCCCATTCGCGCTGCACGACCGCGACCATCGCGAGTTGCTCGTGTGTCATGCCGTATTCTTTCATGTACCGCAACACCGGCAACGTGAACATCGTCGGCGGACCGACCACGCCGTACGGCGCCTCGAACTGTCCGGCGAGCGTCGCGCTGCCACCACCACCGCGAAAGTTGCCGGAACCGATGCGCGACCGCCCGCTCTCACCGTGCGTGATCAGCACCGTTTCGCACAAACCCTGCTGAATGGCGGCCACGGCATGACGCACGTGGATCATGAACGAGCAACCGCCCACCTGCGTGCCGTCGACCCACTCCGGCGTGATGCCGAGATAGTGCGCGATGGCGGTCGGTGATTCGCCGGCGGTTGCTACACCATCTATATCTGCTGCGGTGAGTCCCGCATCCGCCAACGCATTGAGCGCAGCGTCGGCGTGCAGCTGCAGCTGGCTCATGTTCGGAATGACGCCGAGTTCGGTCGTCTCCGCGGCGCCGACGATCGCGACGGAACTCATCGTGCACCTCCGGTCGGCGTGAACAGCGGCAACGCGATGTCGTCGGAGACACGCTCGAACGTGACGGTGAGTGGCATGTCGAGCTGCAACGCATCCGGCGTCTGATCACAACCGACGATGTTGCTCATCATGCGCGGGCCTTCCTCCAGTTCGACGATGGCGATCGCATAAGGCGCATCCCATGCCGGATGCGGCCGTTGATTGATGACGTAGCTCAACAAACGCCCGCGTCCGCTCGCCTTGAACACCCGCACCGAACGCGAACTGCACGATGGACAGAACGGACGCGGCGGAAAGTAGACGTGATCGCATTCCGAACAACGCTGCAGTCGCAACTCGCCGGACTTCGTGCCGTCCCAGAAATGCTGTGTCTCCGGTGTCGGCCGCGGCAGCGGTCGGCTCTCCTTCGTCATCGTGTTCGCTCCGTCAAATGGCGCGCGAGTATCTCAAAGCGTTTCCGAAACGCGCAAGGCAACCGACGGATTCATGCAGATGCGATCGGCGGCAACGCGCTCCACCAGTCGAACGCGTCATCTGCGACCGCGAGGAACTCGGGATTCAGCAACGACTCTTTCGTGTTGTAGCGCAGCGGCTCGTGATCGAACGTCATGACGGTGCCGCCGGCCGCTTCGAGCACTGCGTGCGCCGCGGCGATGTCCCATTCCGAAGTGGGCCCGAGTCGCGGATAAAGATCGGCGCGACCCTCCGCGAGAATGCAGAACTTCAGCGAACTGCCGACCGGCGTTCGATTCACCGAGTTGAATCGTTCGGCGAGCCCTTCGATGAATGCTTCGAGCCGCTCGCCACCGTGGCTGCGGCTGGCAACAACCACGAGTTCCCGCGCGCGATCCATTCGGCGCGCGTGCATCGCCGTCGTGCCGCGCTGATCGCGGCGCTCCGCCCGACGCTCGGACACGTCTCCGGTGTAGACAATTTCCTGCGCCGGCACACCGACGACACCGAGCGTCGCCTTGTGACCGTCGATCAGCGCGATGTTCACGGTGAACTCGCCGTTGCGATTGACGAACTCCTTCGTGCCGTCGAGCGGATCGACCAACCAGTAGCGGCTCCACGCGCGACGCGTCGCGAAGTCCGGCAGGTTCGATTCTTCGGACAACACCGGGATATCCGGCGTCAGCCGATTCAGCGCAGCGCGGATCGCGTGATGCGACGCGAGATCGGCCTGGGTCAGCGGTGATTGGTCGTCTTTGGTGACCACGTCGAAGTTCGACGCGTACACCTTCATGATCTCGCGACCGGCGTCATTGACGATCTCGACGAGCGCGTCGACCAGGTGTTTGCGGTCTTTAATGTCGGGCATGCGTTTCTCGCGTGGTAACCGATGGCGTCGGCGTCGGATCGAAGCGCGCTAGTATAAGGACATGTCAGCAATCAATTGGAACGACATCGACACGGTGCTGCTCGATATGGACGGCACGCTGCTCGATCTCAACTACGACAACGTGCTCTGGAACGAACGGCTGCCAGAACGTTATGCGACACACCACGGCGTGACCGCTGACATGGCGCGCACGACACTGGAACGCCATTTCGTCGAGACGCGCCACACGATCGAGCACTACTGCCTCGATTATTGGGCGCGCTTCACCCAACTCGACATGCTGGCGTTGCATCGGGAGCTCACGTACCTCATCCGTTATCGACCGCACGCCGAGGCATTCCTCGATCGGCTGAAAGCAACCGGACGACGCGCGGTGTTGGTGACGAACGCACATCGCGGCGGCCTTGCCATCAAAGACCAACTCACCGGCTTGACCGGCCGTCTCGATCACGCAGTGTCATCGCATGATTTTCGCGCGCCGAAGGAGTCCGCCGAATTCTGGCTGCGCCTGAACGACGCGCTGCCGTTCGATGCATCGCGCAGCGTGCTGATCGACGACAACGCCGCGGTACTGGACGCGGCGGAACGTCACGGCGTCGCTCAGCTGGTCACGGTGAGCCAACCGGATTCCGGACGTCCGCCGCGCGAGGCACTCGCACACGCGGCGTTCAACGGTTTCGACGAGATCATGCCGCCGTGAAGGACTCGTCGAACGACTCGTCGAACGACCCGGCAAAGGTGCGGCTCGACCGCTGGCTGTGGGCTGCCCGTTTCTATAAAACGCGCTCAGCCGCGAAGGATGCGATCGACGGCGGCCGCGTGCATTGCGGCGGACAGCGCGCCAAACCATCGAAGGAAGTCGGCGTCGGCACCGAACTCGAAATCAGTCGCGGAGAGAGCGACTACACCGTCGTCATCACCGCAATCGCGCAGCGTCGCGGCAGCGCGGCTGAGGCCGAGCGTCTTTACCGCGAAACGCCGGAGAGCGCGGAACGGCGCGCCGAAGTTGCGAAGCAACGACGCCTGCTCGGCCCGATGAGTGCGCCGCAGATGAGACCCGACCGGCGCGATCGCCGCGAGCTGATGCGCCTGAAGCATTCGAATCCGGAGGCAGACGAATTTTGAGTTCCGATCAGATCCGCGCGTTCACATTCGACGACGCACCGATCCGCGGTCGCATCGTGCGCCTGACCGATGCATGGCAGACGATCCGCGCGCGGCATCGGCACGACGCAGCCGCCGAGCAGTTGCTCGGTGAAATGGTCGCGATCGTCGCGATGCTCGCGCAAGGCATCAAGCTCGACGGCAGCGTGATGCTGCAGATCCGCGGCAACGGATCGGTGAGAACGGCAATGGCCGAATGCGTCGATCGCACGACGCTGCGCGCCATCCTGCGTGAGGGCGATGCGGGAGCGACCGAACGCGCGCGCGTCGGCGGCGCCGGCCAGCTCGCGATCACGCTGAAGCCGCATCGAGGTCAGATGTATCAGGGCATCGTGCCGCTCGAAGCCGAGTCGGTGTCGCGTGCGGTCGAGACCTACTTCGACACGTCGGAGCAACTCCCCACCCGCGTCTGGGCGACCGCGACTCCATACACGGCAGTCGGGCTGATGCTGCAGCGGATGCCGGATCCGCAGCGCGCGCGACCGCCGCAGATCGAGCAGATCGCAGAAACCTGGCGGCGCGTTCAGATGCTGGCCGATACGGTGACCGATCACGAACTGCAGACGTTGCCCGCAGATCGGTTACTGATACGGCTCTTCAACGAAGAAGCCGTCCGATTGCAGCAGCCGCTCGACCTCGAGTTCGGTTGCACCTGCTCGCGGGAACGCACCGCGAACACGCTGCGGATTCTCGGCCGCGCCGAAGTCGATGACATCCTGGCGCAGGAAGGTCGGATCGAGGTCACGTGCGAGTTCTGCGGTGCGAACTATCGCTACGATCCAATCGACGCGCGATTGCTGTTCGAACCGCTCGCCGCAGGGTTTCCGAACTCACCCCAGTAGCCGCGCGTCGCACACCTGTGCTTCGCACAACCGCGTTACAACCCGGATCGCCTGCGGAGAGGGCGTTTGGCATAATACGCGCCCCCGAAGCCCCTCCACCCGCATCGCAGTTCGAGCACCCGATCCGCCATGGCATTAGACATCGACACCACGCGCCGCAAACACACGTACACGGAGCTGTCCGCGGCGGAACTCGCCGAGCTCGCGTTGTTGCGCGGCGAGGGCCAATTCGCAGCGAACGGCGCGATCGTCGTGAAAACCGGCAAGCGCACCGGCCGATCGCCGAAGGATCGCTTCATCGTCAAGGATCGCACCACCGAAAATACCGTCGATTGGGGTGCGGTGAACCAACCGGTGGCGCCTGAGGTGTTCAACGCGCTGTGGGATCGGGTGCAGGCTCATCTGGCAGGTGCCGAAACGTTCGTGTCGCGTCTGCACGTCGGCGCCGATCCGCAGCACTACCTGCCGATCGAGGTGACAACCGAGTACGCGTGGCACGCGCTGTTCGGCCGCGCACTGTTCATTCGCCCCGACGTATTCAATCCGAAGTCGAAAGGGCTGTGGCAGGTCGTCAACGCGCCCGGCTTCACCTGCGTTCCGCTGCGCGACGGCACGGCCAGCGACGCGACGGTGATGATCAACTTCGGCGAACGCAAGGTCTTGCTCGCCGGCATGCGCTACGCGGGCGAGATGAAGAAGAGCATGTTCTCGGTGCAGAACTTTCTGCTGCCGGAAGTCGATGTGCTGCCGATGCATTGCTCCGCGAACGTCGGCGACGATCAGAGCGTCACGCTGTTCTTCGGGCTGTCCGGCACCGGCAAAACGACGCTGTCAGCCGATCCAGGTCGCTATCTCATCGGCGACGACGAACACGGCTGGGGTAAAGGCACCGTGTTCAATCTCGAAGGCGGCTGTTACGCGAAGTGCATCAACCTCACGCGCGAACACGAGCCGGTCATTTACGACGCGATCCGTTTTGGCGCGATCGTCGAGAACGTCACCATCGATCCGGTCACGCGCGAGCCGAACTACGCGGACTCGAGCCTCACCGAGAACAGCCGCGCCTGCTATCCGCTCGACAACGTCGTTGCGCGCATCGTGGCGAATCGCGGCGGCGAACCGAACGCGATCATCTTCCTGACGTGCGATGTGAGCGGCGTGCTGCCGCCCGTGTCGGTGCTGTCGACGGAGGCCGCGGCGTATCACTTCCTTTCCGGTTACACCGCGCAAGTGGGCTCGACCGAAGTGGGGTCCACCGAAGCGTACAAGGCGACCTTCTCCACCTGCTTCGGCGCGCCGTTCTTCCCGCGCCCGGCCGGCGTCTACGCCGATCTGCTGATCAAGCGCATCAATGCCTTCGGCTCGCGCGTCTACCTCGTGAACACCGGCTGGACCGGCGGCGGCTTCGGGGTCGGCCAGCGCTTCAGCATCCCGACTACGCGCGCCATCATCCACGCCATCCAGAGCGGCACGCTTGCGAAGGTCGCGACGCGCCACATCGCCGGACTGAATCTGGAGATTCCCACTGCGGTTCCCGGCGTCGATCCGCAGATCCTCGATCCGCGCGCGAGCTGGGCGGACAAAGCGGCTTACGACGCCGCCGCAAAGGGGCTCATCGGAAAGTTCGTCGAGAACTTCAAGCGCTTCAAGGTCGACTCGAAGATCGTCGCCGCGGGTCCGTCCGCCTCCTAGGCAATCCCCTGCCGATGGCGCTACGCTTCGCCCCCCTGGGGGAAAAAGAAGGGAGTGGGTAGCGATGGCATCGCAGCTCAAAAACCGTATCGATGCGCTGGCCGTTCACCGCGAGGGGCGTTTGCTCGCGCAACTGACTCGCGGCATCGAAAAGGAAAGCTTGCGCGTTCTGCCCAGCGGCCACCTGTCCCAGGCACCGCACCCAATTGCATTGGGTTCCGCCCTCACGCATCCGCTCATCACCACCGATTTCTGTGAGTCGCAACCGGAGCTGATCACCGCCGTGCACACCACGGTGGAAGGTTGTCTCGAGGAACTCGGTGACATCCACCGCTTCGTCTATCACTCGCTCGACGACGAACTTCTCTGGTCCTCCAGCATGCCGTGCATGCTCGGACACGACGATCAGGTTCCGATCGCCACTTACGGCCAATCCAACGTCGGCCGCACCAAGAACATCTATCGCCGCGGACTGGGCGCACGCTACGGCCGTCTAATGCAGACGATCTCCGGCATCCACTACAACTTCTCGATTCCGGAAGCGCTGTGGCCGGTCATCGCCCAGATCCAGGGCAAGCAGGACAGCCGCGCCTTTCGCGACGATGCGTACTTCGGTCTGATCCGCAACTTCCGCCGGCATTCGTGGCTGCTGATCTATCTGTTCGGCGCGTCGCCGTCGTTGTGCAAGTCGTTCGTAAAGGGCAAGCCGCACAATCTCGACAGTTTCGACGAGGGTTCGCTGTTCGTGCCGCAGGGCACGTCGTTGCGAATGGGCGGTCTCGGCTATACCAGCGACGCCCAGTCGAACCTGCACGTCTCGTACAACTCGCTGGCCCAGTACGCACACTCGCTGCTCGACGCGATGACTCGACCGTACCCGCCGTACGAGCGAATCGGCGTGAAGGTGGGCGGGGAATACCGGCAGCTGTCGACCACGCTGCTGCAGATCGAGAACGAGTTCTACGGCACCATCCGGCCGAAGCGCAGCATCGGCAAGAACGAGCGCCCGATTGCCGGGCTGATCGCGTCCGGCGTGGAATACGTCGAAGTGCGCTGCATCGACCTCAATCCGTTTCTGCCGGTCGGTATCGATGCGGAGGAGATCCGCTTCATCGATACGTTCCTGCTGCACTGTCTGCTGAGCGACAGTCCGCCGGACAGCAGCGCCGAAGCGCGCGAGATCGGCGGCAACCAGCAACGCATCGTCGAAACCGGCCGCAAGCCGGGCGTCACGCTCGGTCGCGGCGGCGCGGAGGTACCGATGCGCGATTGGGCGGCCACGTTGATGAACGAGATGCGCCCCATCGCCGATCTGTTGGATAGCGCAGGCGACACCGATCTGCACATCGCATCCTGGAAGGAGCAGAACCTGCGCCTCGACGACGCGGATCGGACGCCTTCGGCGCGCATTCTCGCGAGCATGCGGAAGGCGCGCGTGCCGTTCTTCCGGTTTGCCATGAACCAGTCGATCCTGCACAAGGGCTACTTCGTGGCGAACCCGCTGAGCGACGAGAAGCTGCAGTATTTCGAATCGCTGGCAGAACAGTCGCTCGACGAGCAGCGCGCCATCGAAGCGGCCGACCCGGAAACGCTCGACGAGTACCTGGCGCACTACATGGCGGCACCGTCGATCGGAGGCGCGTGAATTTCCTGGCGCACTGCGCGCTGTCTGTTTCGCGATCGGGCGTTCCAGAAAACCCGCAGTTCGTCGTAGGCGGGTTTCTCGGCGACTTCGTCAAAGGCGCGGTTCCGTCGCAGTTGCCGCCCGACGTTCAAACCGGTATCCGGCTGCACCGCCGCATCGATGCGTTCAGCGCCGTGCAAGACGACATCAAGACGAGCATTGCCCGCCTTCCGGCGCCGACGCGACGGCTCGCGCCGGTGTTCATCGATCTGGTCGCCGATCACTTCCTGGCGCGGCATTTCGAAGCCGTTCACGGCGAGCCACTCGCGGCGTTCTCGTCACGCGTCTACCTGATTCTCGAGCAACACGAGTCGTTGTTTCCCGGCGACGCAGTTCGCTTCTCGCGCTTCCTGCGCGATCGAGATCTGCTCGGGCGTTATGTCGACATCGATCCGATCGAGCGCGCGTTCCGGCGGATCGCGGAACGGCTGGGCCGTGGGGAAGCCGTGCACGAATCGATGGCGGCATTGCGCGTCGACTATCGCGAGTTCGAAGACGATTTTCTGCGTTACTACCCCGCGCTAAAGGCGCACGCGAGCGATTGGCTCAACGAACGGCTGGGCGCGAATTCGGACTGACGCGTCAGTGCTGCACGACGAAGTTGCTGAACACCAGATCCTCGATGACGGGCTCACCGCTTTCGCTCTGCATGATGTCGCGCAATTCAGCGAGCGCCTGTTGCCGGATCTTCTCCCGGCCGTCGCTGGACGATACCGCGGCATCTTCCTGGCGTGAAAACAGCAGCACGAGCGCGTTGCGCAGCGCCGGCGTGTGGTACTTCAACGCCGCTTCGCCTTCCGCGTTCGCGACCTTCAGCGTCACATCCGCTTTGAGATAGGTCAGCCGTCCGGTCTTGGTGACGCCGAAGTTAGTCACGAACGCAGGCTGCAGGGTCACGTACTTCACGCCGCCGCTCTCCTCGGCTTCCGCAGCAGCGAATGAGGCGACGAGACCGAGAAACAGAGTCAGTAGGGCGCGCATCGAGAGTTCCGCCGGTGATCGACTTCCGAAGAATAGTTGACGCCGGCGGACCGGCCAGTAACCTCACTGGCCCGCGCAGCTGCAGCAATGGGAAGCATCGATGAAAGCCGTCATGTGTCGAGCGTTCGGTCCGCCCGAGTCGCTGTCGCTGGAGGATCTCGATCCGCCGACGGCGGGTCCGGACGACGTCGTGGTCGACGTTCGCGCGGCAGCACTCAACTTCCCGGACGTGCTGATGATCGAAGGCAAATACCAGAGCCAGCCGCCGTTTCCATTCATTCCGGGCGGCGAATTCGCCGGCGTCGTCGCCTCGGTCGGCGCCAACGTTCGAACGCTGGCGCCGGGCCAGGGCGTCTTCGGAGGTTCGGGGTTCGGCGCTTTCGTGGAGCAACTCGCCATTCCGGCGCAGCAGCTGCGGCGGATTCCCGCCGGCATGAGTTTCGAGCAGGCGGCCGGCATCAGCACCACCTATGGCACGTCCTACCACGCGCTGAAACAGCGCGCCGACCTGCAGCCTGGTGAGACGCTGCTCGTGCTCGGCGCCGCTGGCGGCGTCGGACTCGCCGCGGTCGAACTCGGCAAGGTGATGGGCGCGCGCGTGATCGCCGCCGCCAGCACCGATGCAAAGCTCGACGTCGCGCGCAAAGCCGGCGCAGACGACCTCATCAACTACGCAGACGGCGAGTTGAAGGACAAGGTGAAGGCGCTCACCAACGGCCGCGGTGCCGACGTGATCTACGATCCGGTCGGCGGCGACCTGTTTGACCAATGCATGCGTTGCATCAACTGGAAGGGCCGGGTTCTCGTCGTCGGTTTCGTCGGCGGCTACATCCCGAAAGTGCCGATCAACCTGATCCTGCTGAAAGGGTGCCAGGTGGTCGGCGTCTTCTACGGCTCGTTCGCTGCTCGCGAACGGCAGCTGAACGACCGGAACTTCGCCGAGATTCTCGGCTTCTTCGAGCGCGGCAAGATCAATCCGCTGGTCGGCGCGGCGTATCCGCTCGCCGAATATGCATCGGCGCTGCGATGCCTGTCCGGTCGCACCGCGATCGGCAAAATCGTGCTGCGGATGGGCCAATGAACCCGTTGCAGTGGGGTCTGATCGCGCTCGCGCTCGCAGGCCTCATGGTCGGCGGTGCGCAGTTCATGGAGCACATCCTCAAGCTCGACCCTTGCCCGCTGTGCCTCATGCAACGCCTGTGGACGATGTTCGGCGGGGCCATCGTGCTGGCGGGCCTCGCTTTGAATCCACGCTCGCTCGCTTATCCGGTCGCGGCGCTTGCGTGCACGGTCATCGGCGGCGCGTTTTCGGTGCGTCAACTGTGGCTGCAGAGCTTGCCCGCCGACCGGATCCCGGCGTGCGGACCCGACATGGCCTACATGATCGATGCGTTTCCGCTCGCGGACATCCTCAAGGCGATGACCATGGGCACCGGCAACTGCGCCGAAGTGACCTGGACGATGTTCGGCATCAGCATCGCCGGTTGGGCGCTGGTAGGTTTCGTGATTCTCGCCGCGGCGCTTGCGCAGTGGCTGCGGGCCGCGCGTCGAATCGAAGCCGCATAGATTCTCGCCTCGCTTGAGCAACAGCCAATCGTTGCTAGCCTTCCGAAAAGGAACGTCATCGAACGAGGAGCCCTCATGTCGAACCGCGCCGCACAACGCGCCATCGGAACCTTCCTCAAGAGCCGCCGGCAGTTGATCGTCGAACTGATGCGGCTGTCCCGGGCGATCGAAGACGACCTGCGCGACGAGGCGGAAGGTCTGCTCGAGCGGTTCTGTCAGGACATGGTGGACTACCTGTCGGTCGGCTACTTCCGCGTCTTCTGCGGTCTGGTGCCGCCGCAAACCTGGGCGACTGCTCGCGAGTTCGCGATTTTCGACGCCACCACCTCGACCGCGATGACTTTCAACGACCATCACGCCGGCGGCGACCACATCGACGTCGACCGCATCAAGCGCGAATTGGCGGCGGTTGCGCTGGCGCTCGAGACCCGTTTCGAACTCGAAGACGAGGTGCTGAACCGCTCTCAGGCGACGCTCGCGATTGCGGTTTGACGGCTCGATCCGGTCACCTCACGCGGTTTTCTCAAACAGCACGCAAGCTCCTCTCGCGGCAGAAAAAGTGCTAGAGCCTCGCCCGGAGCCAGGTATATAGTCCGTCCCCCGATCACCCATGATGACAAGCACAGGGACGATGGCTGAGCCGAACGCTCTTCGCATCCTGGTCGTAAACGGAAAAGGGGGCTGCGGAAAGACGACGATCGCGACCAATCTGGCCGCGGCGTATGCGCGTCTTGGATACTGCGTCGCTCTCACCGATCACGATTCTCAGGCATCGAGCACACAGTGGCTCGAACAACGCGCGGCACCATTGCCGTGCATTCATCTCATCCCTGCGCATCAACGCACGTCGCTGTATCAAACGCGCGCGTTTCAGCAACGCATGCCGCGCGATGTCGAGCGCATCATCATCGACACGCCTTCGGCGGTGAACGATCGCGATCTCGATACGCTATTGAAAGGCGTCGACGCGATTCTCGTTCCGTTGCTGCCGTCGTCGATCGATATCCGCGCAGGTTCACGCTTCATCGCACAGTTGCTCGCGCATCGATCGTATCGGATTCGTCCGGTGCCAGTCGGCGTCATCGCGAATCGCGTGCGCCAGAACACCACGACACACGCGAAGCTGATGCAGTTTCTCGAGGGTCTCGATGTCCCCACAGTGGCGACGTTCAGGGACAGCGCGCTGTACACGCGGCTCGCCGACGAAGGCACCGGCGTGTTCGACGCGGTAACCGATTCCAACGCTGAAACCGAAGCGATGGAGTGGAGCAAGTTGCTGCACTGGATCGACGAGGTCACGGCGCATCTAACGGGCGTTCGCCAACTAGGTCCCTTGGCCGCACCGCCGCACTACCGCAACGCGGAATCCGCCGAAGCCTGAGACAACAACCGCTCGACGAGCGCTTGCCACTCGCTGCTCAATGGCTCCTCCGTCACCGCGACACCCGCACGCCGATACCAGTACGCGGCGTTCTCGAGGTCACCTTCGACGCGATGCAGATGGGCATGCACGTTGGCGGATGACGCGGTCTCGAGATCCTGCACGATCTGGTGTGCCCGATCCCAATCGTCCTTGCGCGCCCACCACAACGCCTTCAGTTCGTCGCACACCGCCGCAGGCGGCGCCGAATCCCTCAGGCTGTCGCAAAAGCGCTGATAGTCGGGCATCTCACGCATGGGACAGTACAATGCCGCGTCGTGGTTCGCTGTCCTGAGAGTATTGCATTGCCGCGCTGTAACGTCTCTTCCAATCCCGGCGGTGCGGGCGTCTGACCATGATCGTCGTCGCAGACGTCACGCTGAAGCGCGGCGGCGAGGTGTTGTTCGAGCACCTCGATCTCACGCTGCACGCGGGCCATCACATCGCGCTGGTCGGCCGGAACGGCGTCGGCAAGTCGAGCCTGTTCGCGCTCCTGCGCGGCCGTCTGCTTCCCGAAGTCGGCGATGTCCGGTTGCCGCCGCGTTGGCGCATCGCGCATCTCGATCAGGAGACGCAACCGTCGGAGCGCACCGCCCTCGACTGGGCGCTCGACGGCGATGTCGAGCTGCGCCGCGTTGAACGGGCGATCGCCGACGCCGAACGCGACGGTAACGATGCCGCACTGGCGCGGCTGCACACCGAGTTCGACGACCTCGGCGGCTACTCGGCCGAAGCGCGCGCCGCAGAAATTCTGAACGGCCTCGGCTTTCCCGCGTCCGATCTGCGCCGACCCTATCGCGAATTCTCGGGCGGCTGGCGCATCCGGTTGAATCTCGCGCAAACCCTGATGAGCCCGTCAGATCTGCTGCTGCTCGACGAACCGACGAACCACCTCGACCTCGATGCGATGCTCTGGCTCGAAGGTCATCTGAACCGCTACTCAGGAACCTTGTTGGTGATCGCTCACGATCGCGAATTCCTCGATGCGGTGGTCGATCACACCGTCCATCTGGAGTCCGGCCGGGCAACCCTCTACCGCGGCAACTACAGCTCGTTCGAACGTCAACGCGGTGCCAATCTGGCGCGCCAGGCGACTCTGGCGCGTCGTCAGGCGCGCAAGGCCGAAGAGATCATGCGTTTCGTCGATCGCTTCCGCGCCAAGTCCAGTAAGGCGCGACAGGTGCAGAGCCGTTTGAAAGCGCTGGAACGGCTGCAGCTCGCCGCGCCCGGTCACGCCGATTCTCCATACGAGTTCAGCTTCCCGAATCCGTCGCAGATGTCGCCGATGCTGATCCAGCTCGAGAACGCGTCGCTCGGCTACGACGGCAAAACCATCGTTTCGGTGGAGTCGTTGCGGATTGCGCCGGGCTCCCGTATCGGCGTACTCGGTGCGAACGGCGCCGGCAAGACCACGCTGATGCGCACGCTGGCCGGCGATCTTCCACTGCTGTCAGGCGATCTGTTCCGCGGTCAGCACAGCAGCGTCGGCTACTTCGCGCAGCATCAGCTGGAATTGCTGCAGGGGGACCTCAGCGCGCTGGGGCACCTCCGGCTCCGAACGCCGGTCGCGTCCGATCAACGGCGCCGCACCTACCTCGGCGGCTGGGGATTTGCCGGCGACATGGCGATGCGGCCAACGCGCTCGTTATCGGGCGGCGAGAAAGCGCGACTGGTGCTGGCGCTGATCGCCTGGCAGCAACCGGCGCTGCTGCTGCTCGACGAGCCGACCAACCACCTCGACATCGAAATGCGCCACGCCTTGACGGTGGCGCTGCAGGAGTACGAAGGCGCGATGGTCATCGTGTCGCACGATCGAGATCTGCTGGGTCGTTGCGTGGACGAGTTCTGGCTGGTCGCCGGCGGTCGGGTCGATCCCTACCCCGACGATCTCGAACAATACGCCGAGCGCATCCGCCAACGGGTCGCTCCGGTCGCGTCCGAAGCAGGTCCGAGCCGCCGCGAACGCCGGCAGGCGTCGGCCGAGCATCGCCGTCAGACGCAATCGCTGCGCACCACGGTGAAGCGCCTGGAAGCGCGCATCGAAACGATGAGTAACGACCTGAAGGCGCTGGAAGGGACGCTCGCCGACCCAGCCACCTACGAGACGATGTCGACGCAGAAGCTGCAAACGGTGATCGCGCAGCGGACCGACCTGATGCGCGACCTCAAAACCGCCGAAACCGAGTGGCTGCGGCAGCACGAGCATCTCGATGCACTGATCGCCGCCACGGCACTCGATCCGGAGGAACGAAGCGCCGGCTAGGGCAGCCCGCGCGCGGCCGGCGATCAACCGGCGGCGGGCTTCTCGTAGATCGACGGCTGCTCCTTCGTTTCCTCGGTGATGCGCCGACCCAACGCCGGGAACACCGGAATGTCGGCATCGGCCAACGCCGGCATCTTCACCTTGCGAGCGAGCGCCGCTTCGATGTACGGCGCAAGTTCACGCTGCTTCGCGCGCTCCCGCTCCGCGGCGCGCGCCTTGAACTCCGGCATCACCTCGGCAGCGAACAGTTCCAGCGCTTCGCAGATGTGCTCGTGCTTGTTCATGCCGGCCTGCTGGATGAACGTCACCTGGTCGACGCCCGCGGTTTCGAATTTACGCAGATGCGTGCGCAGGTCGTCCGGCGTACCGATGCCACCGGCACCTCCTGACAACGCCTGGCCGAACTCCGGCGGCAGGTCGCGCATGCGCTTCTCGAAGACGTTCTCGAACTCCTGCCACAAATTGGTGCGCCCCGGCTTGTGAGCGCCGAATCCATAGAGGCTGCCGAGCGCGTAGCCGAAGAACTCGAATCCTTTCAGCCCCCGCTTGATCGCGGTCTCGCGGTCCTGGTGGCATGAGAAGCTCGACACCATGCAGATGTTGGCGTTGACGGCGTGACCGATCGGTACGCATTCGTCGCTCTTGATGATGCCGTAGTACTCCTCGACCCACGATCGCGCCTCCAGCGGATCGACGAACGCGAATGTCAACGCGCCGATGCCGAGTCGCGCCGCCATGCGGATGGTCTCGCGCTGCGAGCACGCAACCCACACCGGCGGATGCGGCCGCTGCACCGGCTTCGGCACGAGATTGCGGCACGGCATGCTGAAGTACTTGCCGACGTATCCCGGGTAAGGGTCCATCGCGAGGATGTTGCAGATCTGCTCGGTCGATTCGAGATAGATCTTGCGCTTCTCCTCCACGGTGATGCCGAAGCCGCCCAGTTCGAGCACCGCGGACGACTCACCGGTACCGAAGTCGACGCGACCGTTCGACACGAGGTCGAGCGTGGCGATGACTTCGGCGGTTCTCGCCGGGTGGTTGTACTGCGGGATCACCTGCCGTATGCCCTGGCCGAGGCGGATGTTCTTCGTGCGCGCTGCACACGCGGCGAGAAACACTTCGGGCGCGGACGAGTGCGAGTACTCCTCGAGGAAGTGGTGTTCCACTTCCCACGCATAGTCGATGCCCAGGCGATCGGCGACCTCGACTTGTTCGAGTGCGTCGTTGAACAGCTTCTGCTCCGCGCCTTCGGTCCACGGACGAGGCAGCTGATGCTCGTAGAAAATGCCGAACTTCATTCGATTCTCCGCGCTATGAATTCGAGTCGCGGAAGTCTGATCATTTCTGCGCGCCGCGCCAAGACCGTACTTTCGCCGACCCGAACGCTCGTTTTGTTATGCTGCCCGCCCATGTCCGAATCCTCCGTCAAACTCGAACTGATCTCGATCCTCGACGAAGTGTTCCGGCGTCGCGGTTACGACGGCGCGACCTTGTCGGTGCTGTCGCGCGCATGCGGACTCGGCAAGGCGAGCCTCTATCACCACTTCCCCGGCGGTAAGGACGAGATGGCCGACGTGCTGCTGCAGCGCGCCATTGCCGAGTTGAACGACCTCGCTTATCGACATCTCGACCGGCCGGCACCGTGGAATCAGCGGCTCAGCGGCTTCGTCGACGGCTTCGCCGTGTACTGCGAGAACGGCAGCCGCAACTGCCTCGTCGCCGAGTTCACAGCATCGGCTGCCCGCGAGCGCTTCGCGCCATCCATTCAGGCGCAGACCCACGCATGGCTGCGCCAACTGACGGCCGCGTTCGCCGAGACCGGTGTTTCCGAAAAACGCGCGCGTCGACGGGCGCGCGAGCTGCTCGGTTCGCTCTACGGCGCGCTGGTCGTGGCCCGCATGGTGGACGACCCGAAGCCGTTTCTGCAGACGGCCGGGCGATTGAGCAAGGGTTTCGCCGCCGAACAGCACGCGCCGTAGCGGCGCCGGCAGTCAACGCCACAGACGGTGGTAGTACTCGGCGAATCGCAACAGACCGGCCGGCGCGTGCGCGCGGCGCCAGCCGTTGGCGGCAAATTTGTTGATCTCCGCGCTCGTCGGATAGATGTGTATCGTGCCCATCAGCTTCTTCAGCCCGAGGCCGTGCGTCATCGCGAGCACGTACTCGGCGATCAATTCGCCAGCCGCCGGCGCAACGATGGTGGCGCCGAGGATCCGGTCGGAGTCGCGTTGCGTGAGCACCTTTATGAAGCCGCGTGTCTCGCCGTCGGCGATCGCTCGGTCGACGTGCGCCAGCTCGTGGCGCGTCACTTCCACGTCGATACCACGCGCTTTCGCTTCGTCCACGGAGAGGCCGACGCGCGCAACCTCCGGGTCCGTGTACGTCGCCCAAGGCACAACCGCGTAATTCACCTTGAATTTGCGGAAGCGTCCGAACAGCGCGTTCACCGCCGCATACCACGCCTGATGCGACGCCATGTGCGTGAACTGGTACGGGCCTGCCACGTCGCCGCACGCGAAGATGCTCGGCACGCTGGTGCGCAGGTATTCGTCAACCACCACCGTACCGTCCCGATTCAGCCCGATGCCGAGTTCGGCCAGACCCAACGACGCCGTATGAGCGCGACGTCCCACCGCGACGATCACTTCGTCGAACGGAATCTCCACCGATACGCCGTCGTTGTCGGCGATCAGGCGTTTCTGCGCACCGTTCTCGAATCGTTCCGCCTTGTGCGAGGTCAGCACGTTCACGCCCTCGCCCCGAAGTATGTCCGCAACCAGCTCAGATACGTCCGCGTCTTCCTTCGGCAACACGCGATCGGCCATGTCGATGAGCGTCACGCTGCTACCGAGGCGTTGAAAACTCTGCGCCAGCTCGCACCCGATCGGACCCGCGCCCATCACGACCAGCCGTTTCGGCAGCGCCTGCAGCGACCAGACGTCGTCCGAAGTCAGCGCGCCGATGTTGCCGACGCCCGGAATCGGCGGAATGAACGGCACGGCGCCGCTCGCGATGACGATGTTGCGGGCCGTCATGCGGCGGCCATCGACCTCTACCGTCCATGGATCGACGATTCTGGCGCTACCGGTCACGCAATCGACACCCAGCGACGCATACCGCTCAACAGAATCGTTGGGAGCGATGGTCGCGATGGCATCGCGCACGCGCTGCATCACCGCGGCGAAGTCGACGCTGCCGCTGACATCGCGCAGACCGTAGCGATGCGCATCCGCCAGGTAATGCGCGATCTTCGCGGAGCGGATCAGCGTCTTGCTGGGCACGCAACCGGTGTTGAGACAGTCGCCGCCCATCTTGCCGCGCTCTATGAGCGTGACCTTGGCACGGACGGTCGCGGCAATCAGCGCCGAGATCAGTCCGGCGGAGCCGGCACCGATGACGATCAGGTTTGCGTCGTATCGCTTCGGCTTCGTTTGACTCATGGCGCCGTTCCCGCACGACGTTGCGTGATGACACCCATCAGCTTTTTCGCGACCAATGGGAACAGTCCGAGCAACGTCAGCGCCAGCATCAGTCCCGGGCTCAACACGTCGCCGAGTTTGTGGATCTCCGCGAGCTGCGTACCTGCGAAGACGAACACGAAGGTGCCGGCCAGCATGCCGATCTGACTGACGACGTAGAACGGCAGCACGCCGATTCGCGTCAATCCCATCAGCAGATTGACGATGAAGAACGGAAACACCGGCACCATGCGCAAGCTGAACAGGTAGAACACGCCCTCGCGCTCGAAGCCGCGATTGATCGGCTCCAGATACGATGCGAAGCGGCGCTGTACCCATTCGCCGAGCACGAGCCGCGAGATCAGGAACGCGATCGTCGCGCCGACCGCGCTCGCGAACGACACCAGCAACACACCCCACCACACACCGAAGATCGCACCGGCCGCCACCGTCATCACCGCGGCGCCGGGCAACGATAGTCCAGTCACGACGACATAGACGACGAAGAATACGAGCGAGGCGGTGAGCGGCGCTGCATTCACCTGTTCTACGGCACGCGCACGACTCGCCTGCAGATATTCGAGCGACAGGTAATGGCCCAGCCCAAGTGCGAAGAATGCCCCGATGCCGAGCACAACGACGGCGAGAATGACCCAGCGTTTCATGTGCGACGAAGTCCGATTATTGACGATCGATCGATTACGCGGACGAAGCGCGTACAGTACCATTCGGTTCAGACGTGATGGAGTCGATCGTGCCGCGCAAGTTCCCAACGACCCGGTTGCGCCGAAACCGGCGCCACGAATTCTCGCGGCGGCTCGTTCGCGAAACCGAACTCGGCACTAACGACCTGATCTATCCGATGTTCGTGATCGACGGCAAGGCAACGCGGCAGCCGGTCGCGTCGATGCCCGGCATCGAACGCTACACGCTCGATCAGCTGGTCGGCGAGTGCGAACAGGTCTTTGGTCTCGGCATTCCCGCCGTTGCACTGTTTCCGAAAATCGAACCGAGCCTGAAGACGCACGACGGCGCAGAAGCGTGGAACGCAGACGGCCTCATCGCCCGCGCAGTTCGCGCAGTGAAGGCAGCGGTGCCCGAACTCGGCGTGATCACCGACGCCGCGCTCGATCCATACACGACGCATGGACAGGACGGCATCCTCGACGCGGACGGCTACGTCATGAACGACGAAACCGTGGTGGCGTTGCGGCGACAGGCGCAGGTATGCGCCGCGGCCGGCTCGAACGTGATCGCGCCGTCCGACATGATGGACGGGCGGGTCGGCGCCATTCGCGCCGAACTCGATGCGCACGGTTTCATTCACACTCAGATCATGGCGTATTCGGCGAAGTACGCGTCGGCCTACTACGGACCTTTCCGCGACGCAGTCGGTTCGGCGCCCAATCTCGGCAAAGCCAATAAATTCACTTACCAGATGGATCCGGCCAACAGCGACGAAGCGCTGCAAGAGATCGCGCTCGACATCGACGAGGGCGCCGACATGGTGATGGTGAAGCCGGGCATGCCGTATCTCGACATCGTGCGGCGCGTGAAAGACGAGTTCGGTGTGCCAACTTTCGTGTATCAGGTGAGCGGCGAATACGCGATGCACATGGCGGCCATCGAGCGCGGCTGGCTGACCGACGCGGTCATCATCGAATCGCTCGTCTGCATCAAGCGCGCGGGGGCCGATGGCATTCTCACGTACTTCGCGAAGCGCGCCGCACAGACGCTCGCGGCTCGCTAGCTTACGGCGACGATCACCAAGGCTATTGCGACGCCGTCCAGCCGCTCTCTCTCCCATTCGAGCTCCGCGCGCGACAAGGCATGATCCGCCAGCCAAGGCGCGTCGATCGACAATCTCACCGTTTCGTCCTTCGCCTCAATGCGCACGTTGGGAGAATCGGCTTCGGTGCGCGTGCGCTCGAGGATCACCGCGAGGCGCAACAGAATCGCCAAGCGCTTCAGTTCGCGTGCGAACTGTTCCGAGAACGACGCGAATGCGAACAACGGAAATCCGCCGCGATGACTGCGAATCAGCAGCGCAATTGCACGCCGCTCGTCGGGGCTGAATCCCGGCAATTCGCCGTTCTCGACGAAGTACGCACCGTGCCGATTCGGTTGCCGCGCCGACACCATCAGCCCGATCTCGTGCAGATCGGCCGCCCAACCGAGCACCTCGCGTAGCTCCGGGCGCTCCAGATTCCAGTTGCGCGACACCGCATCGAACATCTGCAGCGCGAGCACGCGCACGCGTCTCGCTTGCCGGATGTCCACCGCGAACCGGTGTTGTGATCCCGAAACGGTGCGCGCTTGCACGTTCTCCAGCGCACGGCGTGCGGTGAGATCGTAGAGCAGCCCGTGCTGCAACGATGCGTCGACATACTGCATCCGCTCGATGTCGAGCGCTTCGAAGATCGCCGACACGGCGGCGAGGCCCGCTGGAAAGATGTCGACGCGTTCAGGCTCGAGCCCAGGAACGCTCAGGTCGGATATCCAGCGTCGCTCGAGAATCTCGCGTTCCAACTCCGCGATGCCGTCGCGCGTGATCGGTCCCGAATCGAAACCGTTGGCGACCAGCACGCTTTGAACCGATTCGATCGTGCCGGACGTGCCGATGACGACCGCATCGCGTGCATGCGATCGCCACGCCGGGACGATCGGCGCCAGCAGCGCACACGCGTCGCGTCGCGCCTCGCGATAGCCTTTTGCCAGCGGCACATCGCCGCTCAGACGACGATCGGTCAGCGTCACGCAACCGAGATCGACGCTGGTTGCGTGCTGCGGATCGAAACTGCCACCCACGCAGAACTCCGTGCTGCCGCCGCCGATGTCGATCACCAGCCGGCAGCGGTCGTTCGCAGCCAGCGCGTGCGACACACCGAGGAAGATCAGCTCGGCTTCTTCCTCACCGGTGAGTATTCGGATCGGATGCCGCAGCAACCGTTGCGCGGGTTCGAGAAACGCATCGCGATTGCGCGCTTCGCGCAGCGCGGCGGTGCCAACGATCGAGACGCGATCGAGCGGCACCGAACGCAGCCGTTGGGCGAAGCGCGCGACACAGTCGAGACCGCGCTGCACGGCGGCCGCGCTCATCGCACCGTCCATCGAACCGCGGCCGAGCTGAACCTTCTCTTTCAGCCGTTCGAGCGCGATCAGCTCGCCGCGTTCGACGCGCGCAACGATGAGGTGAAATGAATTGGATCCGAGGTCGAGAGCCGCCGCGAGGCCGTCCACGCTTGACCGTCCATACTTGAAAGAGCCCGGGCCGGGCCCAACTATCGATCGGCAGCATAGCCTAAGCGCAACGATCTGGGACCCGCTGCTTACTCGGTCTCAAACGACGGTGCTAGACTCCGTCATCCGCGTGCGCCTAGGCTGCGCATAACCAATGGGAGTTTTGCGATGAGTGCGAAGATCGTTCACATCAGTGATTCGAGTTTCGAGAAGGATGTTCTCAGCGCCGACAAGCCGGTACTGGTGGACTATTGGGCCGAGTGGTGTGGACCGTGCAAGATGATCGCGCCGATTCTCGAAGAGATCGCCAGCGAATACAGCGACCGCATCAAGGTCTGCAAGATGGACATCGACGCCAACCAGCAGACTCCGCCGAAGTACGGCATCCGCGGCATTCCGACGCTGATGCTGTTCAAGAACGGCGAAGTGGAAGCGACCAAGGTTGGCGCGCTGTCGAAATCGCAACTCGCGGCATTCCTCGAAAGCAACATCTGAGACGCTTCATCGAACTCGTCAAAAGTGAGGACCGGTACACGGTCCTCACCCTTTCGACCCCGAATTTGTCTCTAGACGCCCTCCGGGGGCGGTGGTAGATTCCGTTCGTCAGTGCTCGTTCTAGTCGCCTCCCTTCTCGTTTCCTCGAACGTCTCTCAAGCGATCTAGCGAACGGCCAGGCGTCTTTCGACTCCCCTCTCAATACCCGCACTTTGTGGCTTTTTAATCTTATGAATTTGACAGATCTGAAACGAAAACCGGTCGGTGATCTCGTGGACATGGCCCGCGAAATGGGCCTCGAAAACCTCGCCCGCTCGCGCAAACAGGAAGTGATCGCTGCGATCCTGCGCAAACAATCGAAGAACGGCGAAGACATCTACGGCGACGGCACGTTGGAGATTCTGCAGGACGGATTCGGATTCCTCCGTTCGGCCGATTCGTCGTATCTGGCAGGCCCTGACGACATTTATGTGTCGCCGAGCCAGGTGCGTCGATTCAACCTTCGGACAGGCGATTGCATCGCCGGAAAGATCCGCCCGCCGAAAGACAGCGAACGCTACTTCGCGCTGCTGAAAGTCGACGAAATCAACTTCAGCGAACCGAACACCAAGAAACACAAGATCCTGTTCGAAAACCTGACGCCGCTGTTTCCGAACCGACGCCTCACGCTCGAACGCGGTAACGGCAGCACCGAAGACCTGTCGATGCGTATCGTCGACCTGATCGCGCCGATCGGCCGCGGACAGCGCGGGCTGATCGTATCGCCGCCGAAGGCCGGTAAGACCATCCTGCTGCAGAGCATGGCGAAGGCGATCGTCGCAAACGATCCCGAAGTGGTGCTGATCGTGCTGCTCATCGACGAACGTCCGGAAGAAGTGACCGAGATGCAGCGCTCGGTGCGCGGCGAAGTGGTCGCCAGCACGTTCGACGAACCGCCGTCGCGTCACGTTCAGGTCGCCGAGATGGTGATCGAGAAAGCGAAACGCCTCGTCGAACACCAGAAAGACGTCGTGATTCTGCTCGACTCCGTAACGCGACTCGCGCGCGCCTACAACACCATCGTACCGTCGTCAGGCAAAGTGCTGACCGGCGGCGTGGACGCGCATGCATTGGAGCGTCCGAAGCGCTTCTTCGGCGCGGCGCGCAACATCGAGGAAGGCGGCAGCCTGACGATCATCGCTACTGCGTTGGTCGAAACCGGCTCGAAGATGGACGAAGTCATCTACGAGGAGTTCAAGGGCACCGGCAACATGGAACTGCACCTCGAGCGGAAGATCGCCGAGAAGCGCGTCTATCCCGCAATGAACATCCGTCGTTCCGGCACGCGCCGCGAAGACCTGCTGATGACGGAGGAAGAACTCAACCGCGCGTGGATCCTGCGCAAATTGCTGCACGAAATGGACGACACCGCCGCGGTCGAGTTCATGCTCGACAGGCTGCGCACCACCAAGACGAATGCCGAGTTCTTTGCGTCGATGAAAGGCAGCCGCTGATTGCCCGAGGTTCGGGCGCGCATTGCGTCGCTTGCGCACCATGATTCGGGCGTCAGGCTGATCTCGCTGACGTTACCCGCGACGTTTCCGTTCCACGCCGGCCAGTATCTGAATGTCGTTCATCCGAGCGGCGTCCGGATACCGATGTCGATCGCCAGCGCGCCGGAACGCGTTCCCGAACTGGAGTTGCACTACCGGCCTCTACCGGGCGTGGCGGAAGCCGCGCTGATGAACGAATTGCTCGACAAAGGCGATGCGATACCGATCGAAGGGCCGTTCGGCGACGTGCGCGTCATCGGTCCGCTCGAGGAGGATCTGCTGCTGATAGCCGGCGGCTCGG
Organism: uncultured Gammaproteobacteria bacterium; assembly: GCA_963780795.1. Taxonomy (GTDB): domain Bacteria; phylum Pseudomonadota; class Gammaproteobacteria; order Pseudomonadales; family Azotimanducaceae; genus DATJGR01. Next base: position 101,860 of record CAWADH010000006.1, read on the forward strand.
GCATCTCGCAATGCCGCGCGATCGTCGAACACCTGCGCTGCATCCAGCACGCGCATCCCGTTAGGCTCGTTTGGAGCGTGACCCAGCGCGACCACCTCTATGCCGACGATGAATTGCGTCGCTTTGCGTCGTGGCTCGAATATGACGCGGTGGTCGATACGCCGCAGGAAAAGAGTGCGGTACTCGCCTGGCTCAGGACCCACACGCTGCCGAAGTCGGGTCGCGTCATCGTCAGCGGCAGCCCGGGTTTCGTTTACGCCGTGGTAGACACGTTGGACGAACTCGGCGCAACTCACCTCGCGATCGAGTCGGACGTATTCAGCTACGCGTCGCGGTAGCGTCCGGGGTCGTCTGCGGCAGCGGCAATTTCGGCAACTGCCCATCCATTTCGAGCGATTGCGCAAACAGCTCGGCTGCGCGCGGCCGTTCTCCCATCGCGAGACACAGTCGTCCCAGTTCGCCGTAGATCTCTGCGCTGCGCCGCTGCTTCAAGCTCGCTTCGAAGTATTCGCGCGCGCTGTTCCAGTCGCTGCCTGCGAGCGCGATCCGCCCGAGCGCCAGCAGCAGAGTTGGGTCGTTGGGGCGCGTCTTGAGCCAGCCTTCGGCCGTGGCGCGGCGTCGATCGGCTCCGTCCATTCGCAACCGACCGTACAGCGCCACGAGTTCGTCGTTCCAGTCCTGCTTCAGCGCTTTGCTCAGACGTCGCTTCGGCTTCCTCGCCGGCGCCGGCTTTCTCGAGCGCATGCACGTACGCAGCAACGACCGCCGGATCGGCGCGGAGGTCCTTGTCGAGAGCGTTCCACTGCGCGATCAGACTCTGCGCGCCGGTCGCCGCCTCGAACCATTCAATCGACCAGCGCCGCATCGCGATCCGCAGCGGTTCGGCGGCGATCGCGTTGCGCTTCTGCAGTTCCGGCGCCAGCGCCAGCAGCGCGGCCCAGTCACCGAGTCCTTCCAGACATTCGGCCAGCATTCGCAGCACGCGCGGTTGATTCGGCGATGCCGCCTTAAGGCTGGTGAGCGTCTGCGCTGCGTCCGCGTACTGTCGTGCGGCGATCTGCAACTCTGCCCGGGTCAGTCCGACCGCGAGCGTTGCACCCGGCGTCGACTCGTTCGCCATCTGCAACAACGCGTCGCGATCCGCCGCATCACCGATCTCGTTGGCGGCGCGCGCCGCGCCGAGGTAGTTCACCAGCGGCAGGTCCACGCTCTCCGCGTCGGCCGCGAGCGCTTTGCGTGCGCCTGCCCAATCACCCTCTCCGGCGAGCAGCAAGCCGCGCACGGTGCGCGCCTGTGCCACGCGCGCGCGCCGATTCTGTTGCCACGCTGCCACACCGGCGCCGCTGCGGATCAATCGCAGCAGTAGCCCGATGACGATGCGCAGCAGGACGTAACCGACGATCGATGCGAGCACCGCGAACCAGAGGCTCGTCTCGAGGCTCATGTTCTCGTAGCTGACGAGCACGTAGCCCGGGTCGCGCGCCATCAACGTGCCGACGGCGCCGCCGACGATCAGTGCGACAACCAGATAGATCAGCGCGCGTCTCATGTGCCTTCGCTCGGCGCCGGTGCGTTCGTCATCGCGGGAGACGTCAATTTGCGCAACGCAGCGACCGAACCGCCGATGTCGGGCGGCGCGCGGTCCACCTGTACCGCGAGCAGCTGATCGATTTCGGCCCGTGCCGCCGCGACATCGGATGCGCCGGTGTCGAGGTAATCGTCGAGCCAACGTCGCACGGATTCGAGGCTCTGCTGATAAACGACTTCGTCATGGCGCAACAGCGCGACCTGCGCGGTCTGCAGCATGAGGCCGAGATTCACGCGCAGATACGTCGCTTCGTCGGGACCCAACGGCGGACGCGCGGCCCCGCCCTGGCGATGGAACGCGAACAACGACAGGAACTTCTGCCACACCAGCGACGCGGTCGAGCTCTGCGTCGCGTCGCCGGACGTCGTCACCGGCGTGGACACGAATCGCGCCCCGCGCATCGGCAGGTCGGGCAACGACTTCTGTAACGATTGCAGGCGCGCAAACGTCGCATCGACATCGACGAGGGTCACGTCGCGGAGCGACGCAATCTCTGCGCCGAGTGTGGCGCGGACGTCGGCCAACGCCGCGTCGTCGATCTGATCGACGACTGACTGCGCGGCGAGCAGCATCGCGAGCGCGGCGCGAACGTCGCGCGTCACCAGCAACCGGTCGTTGGCGCCCTGAACCAGGAACGCTGCCTCGGCGAGCCGCAGCGCGCGTTCCGGCAGCACCGACGGTGTCGCGGGCGATTCCGCACCGACAGCGGATGCAGCGGTCGCGCGGCTTTGATCGATCCGCGTCTGCTCCTCGCTCAAGCGCGCATCGAATGCTCTGGCCTGCTCCGTCAGGCGAGCGAGTTCATCGGCCTGGCGCTGTTGCGCAGTGCGCAGCGACTCGAATTCACCGCCGCTCCCCGACGCCGGTACACCGACTACGTAGCGCTGATAGTACGGATAGCCGGCAAGCCCGAGTGCAGCCAACGCGAGCAGCGTCGCAAACGATGCCAATACTCTGCCACCGCGGCGCGCGGGCGCTGCGCGCGCACGACTCGTAACGTCGTGGCCGGTATCGCCTTCGCTCATTTCCTGTCCTCGTCCCGTTTTCGAAGCGCTTCGATCGTCGCGCCCGCCCCTGCACCCTCGGCGATCGTCACGCGCCGGAATCCGAGCTTTGTGAGTTCGTCCGCCACGCGCGTCGACGGCGCCACGACGACGACGCGCGCGCTACCCCCGATTGCCCGCCACGCCGGCGCAAATGCACGCGCGCCGTCGGCGCTCGAGACGATGACCACGTCGAACACACTATGGTCGCCGAGTTCCGCCGCCAGGCGCTCGACCGGTACCGCCCTGCGTTCGTACAGCGCCAATGACGTGACGAGCGCACCGCGTCCGGACAGTTCTTCCGCCAGCAACGGCCGTCCGCCGCGACCCGCGCAGATCAACACGCGCTGCCCGACTACCCGACTCAGCGGCGCGAGCGCCAGTATACCCTCCGACGACTCGGTCTCCGGTCGCAGCGCGGCGATTCCGCGTTCGGCGAGAGCGCGCGCCGTGGCCGCACCCACCGCGATCCATGTCAGCTCCGGACGTTGCTTCCACTCGGCATCGATCCGCTCCAGCGCGAACCGGACCGCGTGCGCCGAAACGCATATCGCGATGGCGAAGCGATCGAGCTCACGCACTGGACCGCGCCACTTGCCATCGTCGAGCGGGACGATTTCCAGCACCGGAACGCGACGCACGGTATGGCCGACAGCGCGGAGCGCCTCGGCGAGTTCCGAGGCGCCCGGCTCGGTTCGCGTGACGAGGACCGTCGCGCCGCCGTCAGTCATCGACACCATGGGAACCCCGGCGCAACTCGTCGAGGATCTCGTCGGCACCCTGACGTCGCAGCTCGGCCGCGGCCTGCGCACCGAGTAAGTCGGCATCGTTGCCAGATACAGCGCATCGCAGCACGCGAGTGCCGGAGCCGTTCGCAATCAGCGTGCGCATCTGCAGCTGGCCGCCCAGCTCCACCGCATAGGCCGCGATCGGCAGCGAGCAATCTGCGCCGAGATGCCGGCTGACCGCGCGCTCGGCACCGACGCAGCGCGCTATAACGCGGTCGTTGAGCGGACTGAGCAGTTCGATCACCTCCGGTCGGGAAGCGCTGCATTCGACGCCGAGCGCGCCCTGACCGGCGGCGGGCAGACTGTCGTCGAGGCTCAGAAACTCGCGGATACGATCGGAGAGACCGAGCCGCTGCAAGCCGGTACCCGCGAGCAGCAACGCGTCGTATTCGCCCGCGTCCAGCTTGTCGAGCCGCGTGTTCACGTTGCCGCGCACCGGCGCAACCACCAGATCGGGCCGCCGCGCCAGCAGTTGCGCTTGCCGCCGCAGGCTCGATGAACCGACGCGCGCACCATTCGGAAGCTCCGCGACCGAGCGAGCGAGCGGACTGACGAGCGCGTCGCGCACCTCGGTGCGATAGCCGATGACCGGCATCACGAAATCGGGCGGAAGTTCGGCCGGCACGTCCTTCATCGAATGCACCGCGACATCGGCGCGCCCGTCGGCAATGGCGGTTTCGAGTTCCTTGATGAACAGCCCCTTACCGCCGATCTCACTAAGGGGCGCCGACAACCATTGATCGCCTTTTGTGGTCAACCCAACCAGTTCGACCTGCAGTTGCGGGTGCATTCGAATCAGCTGCACCTTGACGAATTCGGCCTGCCACAGCGCCAGACGGCTCTTGCGAGTGGCGATGCGCAGCGTTGCGATGGTCACAGCTTCTGGATGTAACGGCGGATCGACGACACGTGCCGTCGACTGATGTCGATGCCATTCGGCACGTCGCGCAGCCGGATCTGGTACTGGCCGTCTTCGTTGCGCTCGAGCCCCTCGATGTACTTGGTCGCAACGAGCGCGTTGCGGTGAACGCGAACAAAGCGCGCGCCGAACTCGTTTTCGAGTTCCTGTAGCGTTTCGTCGATCAGCAGTTCGCCGTTGGCGTGGCGCATCGTCACGTACTTCTGATCGGCCTGGAAGAAACGCACGTCGTCGATCGGCACCAGCTCGATGCCTTTGCGCGTGCGCGCGGAGATGTGGCTGCGTTGCGATCCTTCGTCGCGGGCGAGCGCCGCGAGCTGGGCCCGATTGCTGCGCGTCGCGGAGGCGAGCACGCCGATCAGGTCGTCGCGCCGCACCGGTTTCAGCAGATAGCCGACGGCCTGCACTTTGAACGCTTCGATCGCGTGCTCTTCGTACGCCGTGCAGAACACGACCGCCGGCGGCTGCTCCATGCCGGCCATGTGGCGCGCCGCTTCGAGGCCGTCCATTCCCGGCATCCGGATATCGAGCAATACGACGTCGGGCTGGGTCGTTTCGCATCGCTCTACTGCCTGCATGCCGTTCGCCGCCTGACCCACGACGTCATAGCCAGGAATGTCGCTCAACATGCGCGCGAGACGGTCGCGCGCGAGCTGCTCATCGTCGACTATGAGTACCTTCACCGCTTAAGACACCTCCCTCATCAGCTCCGAATCGTCCAATGCGTGGTGCGGATACCTCAGCATCGTCACGTAAACGTCGCCTTCCGCCTCGGCCGTCAGTTCGGCCGCGTCGTTGTACAACACATTCAGACGGCTGCGGATGTTGTTCACCGCCATCTTGTTGCCCTGCGTCTGCGCCCGATACTCAGGGCTCGGCAGCGGATTGGTGATCCGCACGCTGACGACGTTGCGATCGTAGCGCAGCGTGACCGTGATGGTGCCGCCGTCCGGCAGCGGCTGTATGCCGTGATAGATCGCGTTCTCGAGCAACGGCTGCAGCGTCAGCAATGGAATCTTCAGACCATCCGGATACTCGCCGACGTCCCAGGCCAGCCGCAGCCGGTCGCCCAACCGCAGCTGTTCGATGCGCACGTAACGCTCGCACAGTTCGAGTTCTTCCGTCAGCAGCACCTGATTGCCGGCGTCGTTCAGACTGGCGCGGAACAGTTCGGACAGGTCTTCCACCACTGATTCAGCGGTTTCAGGATCGACCGAAATCAGGCTCGCGATAATGTTCATGCTATTGAACAGGAAGTGCGGCCGGATGCGCGACTGCAACGCCTGGATGCGCGACTGCAACTCCGACTGTTCCTGCTCGCGCAGCTGCTGTTGCACATAGAAGTAGCGCAACACCATGCCCGCGATGATGCAGGCAATTCCCAACTGCTTCGCGATCGCCGCCCAGTCGACCGGCACCCTTTGGTAGCTCATCGTGCCAGCGACGACTCGGTCGGCGCCGAGACTGACGACAAGCGTCAGCAGCGTGATCATCACGAACGCGAGCAGCGCACCGCGCGCGAGACCCATCTGGGCGAGCCAGCGCCGCGTGCCGCACAGCGCGCCGGCGCTCATCAGCACCACCCACTGCACGTAAAGCGACTTCAGCGCCAACCCTTCCCATGTGAGAGGTCCGTCGGCGAACAGCAGCACGAGAACGAGCAGTTCACCGACCAGCACGACGATGCTGAGGGCTGGTGCGTTGCAGAGATCGGGAATGACGAACCGGGTGGGTCGCGTCTGATCGATCGGTGCCGCCGCCACTACGTTTACGTCTCCTCTCCCGTGCGCCCGGAAGCGCCGCCTAAGTTGCTACAATCGCCCGTCTTCTCACACGTCGAAGCCGCGATGTCCGACCCAACTCACGAGTCCGCTGCCTCTGGAAAGCTCTGGGGCGGTCGCTTCAGCGAGCCCACTGACCGATTCGTCGAGCGGTTCACCGCGTCGGTCGGATTCGATGCGCGGTTATACCACCACGACATTCAAGGCTCCATCGCTCACGCCCGCATGCTGGCGCACGTCGGCGTGCTTTCGGACAACGAATGCGGTGTCATCGTCGATGGCCTGAACACGATTCACAATGAAATCGACGCGGGTCGGCTTTCGTGGTCGGTGGCACGCGAAGACGTGCACATGAACGTCGAGTCCCGCCTCATCGAGATCGTTGGAGACGTCGGCAAGCGGCTGCACACCGGTCGTTCGCGCAACGATCAGGTCGCTACCGACATCCGCCTGTACCTGCGCGACGAAATCGACGGCCTGAACGCGTTGATGACGCAGTTGCTCGTCGCGCTGCTCGACCTCGCTGACACGCACGCCGACACGATCATGCCGGGGTTCACTCACCTGCAGACCGCCCAGCCGGTCACGTTCGGGCATCACGTGATGGCGTGGTTCGAAATGCTACTGCGCGACCGGGAGCGGCTGGTCGAACTGCGCCGGCGCGTCAACGTGATGCCGCTCGGCAGCGCCGCGCTCGCAGGCACTACGTTCCCGATCGATCGCGCGTTCACCGCGCGCGAGCTCGGTTTCGATGCGATCAGCGAGAATTCCCTCGACGCCGTCAGTGATCGCGATTTCGCGATCGAGTTCTGTTCGGTTGCGAGCGTCGCGATGATGCACCTGTCGCGCTGGTCCGAAGAACTGGTGCTGTGGTCGTCGCAACAGTTCGGCTTCGTCGACCTGCCCGATCGCTTCTGCACCGGCTCGTCGATCATGCCGCAGAAGAAGAATCCCGACGTGCCCGAACTGGTACGCGGCAAAACCGGCCGCGTCTTCGGCCACCTGATGGGATTGCTGACGCTCATGAAAGGCCAGCCGCTGGCGTACAACAAGGACAATCAGGAAGACAAAGAGCCGCTGTTCGACGCGCTCGACACGCTGAAGGACTGTCTCACCGCGATGCTCGGGATGCTGCCGCACGTCGACGTTCGCGCTGACCGGATGCGCGAAGCGGCATCGCTCGGTTTCGCCACCGCCACCGATCTGGCGGACTATCTGGTGCGCAAAGACGTGCCGTTCCGCGACGCCCACGAAGTGGTCGGCCGCTGCGTCGCGCACGCACTGGCCAAGCGCGTCGCGCTAAGCGATCTCACGCTGGCGGAGCTGCAGCGCTTCAGCCCGGTGATCGACGCCTCGGTGTTCGACGTGCTCACCCTCGAAGGATCCGTCAACGCCCGCAATCACATTGGCGGCACCGCGCCGGTGCAGGTCCGCGCGGCGATCGCCCGCGGGCGAACGCGCATCGCATAGCCGCCGGGGCAAAAAGCCGATCGGCGGCGGCTGCCTATACTCCAGGGTATGCACGACGACTCCGCCAGTTCCGATGACGACATCGACCGCAAATCGCTGCGTGCGTTGCGCGAGCGCTTCCTCGGGCTGAACCGGGCGCGCCTCGATGCGCTGCGCGCCCGTCTCTCCGAGGAACGGCGCGCCTTCGTCGACGCGGTGCCGCTGCTGCTGCACAGCAATCACGCGGCGCTGCCCGGTTTCGTCGACTTCGACACGCCCTGCGGCATCGAACGCTATACGCCGGACCATCGCGCGCTCAACGCCGTCCGCAAGATGGCGCTGTCCTTCGTGCTGGAACGATTCGTCGAACGCCGCACCCAGATTCAGGCCGTGTACGTGACGCAGCTTCCAGGCGACGCGCTCGAGCTGTCCGTCTGCAGCACCGTTGCAACGCATGCCGCGTTGACCGAAAAGCTCAGCCGACTCGCGCGATACGCCGCCGACCGCGGCATCACGCTCACCACGACGCTACTCGATCCGGCCGAAGAACTGGCCGGCCGCAGCCGACTGCGCACGCCCCGCCTCGCGCGTGATGCGTTCTACCGATCGGCGATTCTCCTGGCTGGCCGCTACCCGATCTGGTGGCTCGTGCCGCCGCAACTCGATCTGGCTCACGACGCGTACAGTGCTCGCCTGAAGTCGCAACGATTCATCGGACGCGACGAGACGATCGACCTCGGTCGCGCGGAGCCGATACCGCGCAGCGAGTGTCTCGCCGCCGGCATCGAGTTGCTCGACGCCGCGCTCGCCGCACCGTACACACATCTGCCGTCGCTGATGCTGCTGGAGAGCTACGCCGGCGACCCCGCGGTCGAGCCGCTCGCACATTTCTATAAGGAACGGATCTGGCGGGGCGACGTCGACGTCGATTCGTCGACCTTGCTGAACGAAGCGATCGAGACGTACTTCGCCGCGGGTGGCGAAGCCGATCGACTCGAACTCGCGCGCGACTGCCGCCGCGGAACGTTGCGCGAACCCACGCTCGCCGAACTGCAACGCGAGAACGCGCGCGTGAACGCGGAACTGCAGCGCACGCACGGCAACCTCGCGCGCCTCGCGACGGAACTGCACGCGTCCACCGACATGCAGACGCGCCTTGACGCAATGGGCACACGCATCGCGCTGTGGACCGCGCGACGCGACGACGCGATCCCGCGCATCAATCCGGCGCTGTGGCCGAAGCGGGTGGCCGGCCAGGTGCGAATCGAAGCGCACGCCCGACAATGGCGCCTGAACGACGGCGAAACGACGCTGTTCCACGCACCGCGATTCGCGGCTGCGATCGCCTGGGCACACACGCACCGCCTCGGCATCGACAACCTGCGTGTCGGCGATGCGCAGAGACACGCCTGCGCGCGGATGCTCGAGCTGCTGTCGCGATACGACGGTGCCGCGGCGGCGCAAGCTTCGACGCTGCTGATCGTGAATGCCGAAGAATCGCCGCAGTTCGCGCTGCGCGCGCCGGGCGAAGCCATCGTCAGCGAATGGGACGATCCGCTCGACTTCAGCGGCTTTCACACCAGCCTGGTCGCGGGCGTCGATCGGCTCGATTTGCGGCCTGACGGCATCACCGCAACGGGACGCGCCGGCGACGACGGCCTGATCGACATGCTCGTCGATCTGCTTTCGCAACCACCCGCAACGCTGCACGTGCGGTGCGCCGGCGGCGAACACGAGCGCGCACTGGAGAATCGCATCGCGCAGCTCACGGCGACGCTGTCGGCCTCGTTTCACCGCAACGGCATCGGCAGGTTCGCGTTCGGATTGGCCGGCGGTTTCGTCGTCGTCGAGCGCAGCTCAAGCCGGTTTGCGACACGCCGCTGCGCGAACGAAGCGGAGTTGTTCGAAGCGCTTGCGACGGCGGATCGGGGCGCACTGCAGGTCGACGCGCGTAATGCCCGACTCGGCGCTTTGAATCATCTGTGTGACATCGCGTCGCCGGAGCACGACGTCGTGCTCGTCCACGAACTGCGCGGCCATATCAGCGTGCTGCTCGCGCTGCGCGACGGAGCGATTCATCGGTTCGTAGCGCCGTATCGTCCGGCGCATGAAGTCGCCAGCGATCTGGAACAGTTCCTCGCGCGCGACGCCGGCCTTCGCATCGAAATCCACATCGCGAAAGCAGCCGAAGCACCGCGACGCATCGCTTCCGGCAGCCCGAAACGCGGCGATGCCCGAGCCGCAACGCGGCGCAATCCGGTCGCGCTGCTGCGCGAAAAGTTCGCTTCCGAGACGCAGTCCACGCGGCACTCGTCGATTGCTTAGTGTGTATACTTCCGCGCTTTGTCGGCGGACGTTCCCGTGTCGCGGTTGCTAGTGGTGTCGCTGTTGCTGCTGATGGTCGCGACCTGCGGCCAGAAAGGTCCGCTGCGAATGCCCGATCACACGCAACCGAAACCGTCGAGCCTGCTGCGGTGAGCGAGGAGCTTTCGTTCCGCGACGGTGTGGCCCATCTCGAAGACGTTTCGCTGATGCACGTTGCGCAGCGTTGCGGCACGCCGACCTACGTCTATTCGCGCGCCCACCTCGCGTCGCAGTACGCGAAGCTCGACGCCGCACTGCAACCATTGCCGCATCGCATCTGCTACGCCGTCAAGGCGAACGGCAATCTCGCCATCCTGAATCTGTTCGCGTCGCTCGGCGCCGGCTTCGACATCGTCTCCGGCGGCGAACTCGAACGCGTGCTGCGCGCCGGTGGCGATCCCGCATCGGTGATCTTCTCGGGCGTCGGCAAGTCCGGCGCCGAGATCGACTTTGCGTTGAAGGTCGGCATCGGTTCATTCAACGTCGAGAGCGCCGCGGAACTGGATCGGCTCGAACTGCATGCGCAACGCCTGTCGCGCAAAGCCCGCATTTCGGTGCGGGTGAACCCGGACATCGATGCGGGCACGCATCCGTACATCTCGACGGGCCTGAAGTCCAACAAGTTCGGCGTGCCGCGCGACGAAGCGCTCGCGATGTATCGACGCGCGTCGAATTCGCAATGGCTCGAGGTGCTGGGCGTCGATTGCCACATCGGTTCGCAGATCGCGACACCAGGCCCGCTGGTGGAAGCGTTACAGAGCCTGCTCGAGCTGATCGATACGCTCGAGCGCGAAGGCATTCGCATCGAGCATCTCGATCTGGGCGGCGGCTTCGGCGTTACGTATCGCGACGAGCCGGAGTTCGACGTTGCCGGTTACGCGAACGAGCTGACACGCCTGCTGCAGGGGCGCTCGCTGACGGTGTCGGTCGAACCCGGCCGATACCTCGTCGCCAACGGCGGTGTGTTGCTGACGCGCGTCGAGTATCTGAAGCCGGCGCGCGAGCGCGATGCGCGCAACTTCGCCGTGGTCGACGCGGCGATGAACGATCTGATCCGCCCGACGCTATATCAGGCGTGGCACGGCATCAGCGTGGTCGAATCGGCGACGCGCGATGGCGTTCGCGCGAACTGGGACATCGTCGGTCCTGTCTGCGAGAGCGCCGACTTTCTCGCGCACGATCGCGACCTGACGCTCGCGGAAGGAAGCCTGCTCGCGATCCGCAGCGCCGGCGCATACGGATTCGTGCAGAGCTCGAACTACAACGCGCGCAATCGCGCCGCCGAGGTGCTGGTGGACGGAGCGTCGTTCTCGGTAGTGCGACGGCGCGAGACCATCGCCGACCAGCTGCGCGCCGAAGTGGCATCGTCAGCGCCGGAAGAAGCACCGCAGCCCGGTGCGCCGTTGCAATATCGAGTGTGATCGATAGGCTGTCGGACATGCAGATCCAATTCAGCAAGATGCACGGACTCGGCAACGATTTCATGGTCATCGACCACATCAGCCAGGACGTGCGTCTGTCGCCGGAACTGATTGCGCGGTTGGCCGATCGACACACCGGCGTCGGCTTCGATCAGCTCCTGAGCGTCGAACCGCCGACCGATCCCGAGAGCGACTTTCGCTATCGCATCTACAACGCCGACGGCAGTGAAGCCGAACAGTGCGGCAACGGCGCACGCTGCTTCGCCAAGTTCGTCGTCGATGCCGGGTTGTCCGTGAAAACGGAATTGCGGCTGCAGACCAGCAACGGCGTGATCACCACCCTACTGCGCGACGACGGCAACGTGGAAGTCGACATGGGTGTGCCCACCACTGTGCCCGACGAGATTCCGTTCGTCACCAACGAAGCTGGCGTCACCCATCGCATCGCGGTCGGCAATCAGGAAGTGGATGTCGTCGCCGTATCGGTCGGAAATCCGCACGCGGTGCTGTTCGTCGATTCGGTAAACGACGCGCCGGTCGCAACGCTCGGTCCACTGCTGTCGCGGCACGAGCGTTTCCCGCGCGGCGTCAACGTCGGATTCTGTCAGGTGATCGATTCCGGCTTCGCGCGGTTGCGGGTATTCGAACGCGGTGTCGGTGAAACGCGGGCGTGCGGTACCGGCGCATGCGCCGCGGCAGTGGCAGGTGTGCTGACCGGTCGATTCTCCGACCGCGTGAAAATTTCGCTGCCAGGCGGCAAAGTCAAAATCAAATGGGAAGGCGCGGGCCGATCGCTACGGATGCTCGGTCCCGCCTGTCTCGTCTATGAAGGACGTATCGACGTATGAAAGCAGAGGCCGTGGTGGTAGATGCGCACAACGAAGACACCGTGATGCGCTACCTGCGCGAAAACCCGGATTTCTTCGGGCGCCACCCGATGCTACTCACCGACCTGAGCCTGCCGCACGACTCCGGCGAAGCGATCTCGCTGGTGGAACGTCAGGTGGCGATTCTGCGCGAGCGCAACATCGACATGCGCCGGCGCCTCACCCATCTCGTCGGCGCCGCGAACGTCAACGATACGCTGTTCGAGAAGACGCGTCGGTTCACGCTGAACATGCTCGACTGCGACCGCCTCAGCACAATCGACGCGGTGCTGGCGGACACGCTCATCGACGACTTCGCCGCGGACTACGCGCGCTGCTTCGTCTCGCATCCACGCGCGTTCGACTCGCTCGCACATCTGGTGTGCTGCAGCTCCGCGCAGGAACTACCGCTCATTCAACTGACGCAAACGACCGGACTGTCGTGCGGACTGCTACGCAGCGACGAATTTCAGAAACTGTTCGGCGAAGCGGCCGCCATCGACGGATCGGCCGCGTTGATCCAGTTGCGCCACGGCGATCTGATCGGCGTGCTCGCGATCGGCAGCCGCGACCCGCTGCGCTTCAGTCCCGAGATGGGAACGCTGTTCGTCCGCTACATCGGCGACGTGCTGTCGCGCGTGCTCGCCCGACTGCTGATCCGTGGCGACAGCGCCAGCGATGACAGCCGCTGACGCGACACGCCTGACCGCCGACATCGCTCGCTACGTCGAGCACCTGCAGCACGAAAGGCAATACTCCGCCCACACGCTCGCGGCCTATCGCCGTGACCTCAGTGCGTTCGCCGCGTCGCTCGACATCGATCAGTGGAAGGCGGTGCGATCGACGCACGTGCGCGATCATCTGAGCGCATTGCACCGGCGCGGTCGCGCAACGCGCACCATTCAACGCGCGCTGTCCTGCATCCGCTCGTTCCTCGACTACCTCACGCGCATCGGCAAGGCCGACGGCAACGTCGCGAGCGTCGTGCGGGCGCCGAAGTCGCGTCGCAAACTGCCGAAGTTGCTCGACACCGATCAGACCGCGCAATTGCTGAATTTCGAGTCGGCCAACGCGCTCGACCTTCGCGACGCCGCGATGGTGGAGCTGTTCTACGGCAGCGGATTGCGCCTCGCCGAACTGGTTGCGCTCGACGTGAACAACCTCGACCTCGACGAAGGTTTCGTAACGGTCACCGGTAAGGGTCGCAAGGTGCGCCAGGTGCCGCTCGGTTCGCATTGCATTGCCGCGTTGCGCGCGTATCTGGCACAACGCGAGATGGCGCGCCCGTCCGACCCGGTATTTTCTGCGCGCGGCACGCGTCGCATCGGCAGGCGAACGGTGCAGCAGCGATTGCGCGCGCTCAGTGCGCGACAGCTCGGTACGAACGCGGTGCACCCGCACATGCTGCGGCACAGTTTCGCGAGCCATCTCCTCGAATCGAGCGGCGACCTGCGCGCGGTGCAGGAGCTGCTCGGGCACACCGATATTTCGACGACCCAGATCTATACGCACCTCGATTTTCAGCACCTCGCCAAGGTTTACGACGCGAGCCATCCGCGCGCGAAGCGCTCCTGATCGATGGCACGCATCGACGTCGTCACCTTCGATCTCGACAACACGCTATGGGACGTGGACGCGGTCATCCACAACGCCGAACGCGTGACGCGGCAATGGTTCGATGCACGCATTCCGGAGCTGTACGCCACGCTCACCACCGACGACATGCTCGCCATCCGGAAACGCATCGTCGTGGAGCGACCGGAACTCGCGCACAACCTGTCGCGCATCCGCGAGGCGGTGTTCGAACAGGCGATCATGACGGTGGGACGCAGCCCCGAGGAATCGCGACGTCTTGCAGCCGAAGCGTTCCAGCTGTTTCTCGCCGAGCGTCACAAGGTCAGCTTCTACGACGACGCGCTCGACATACTCGAGCGACTGGCGCGCCGTCACCACCTCGGCGCGCTGACGAACGGCAACGCCGACATCTCGCGGTTGGGACTCGATCGCTTCTTCCGCTTCGCCTTTTGCGCCGCGGATGTGGGCGCCGCCAAACCGGCGCCGGAAATGTTCCGCGCCGCGCTGTCACACACAGACGTTCGAGAGCACCAGATGATTCATGTCGGCGATAACCCGGTCGACGACATACGCGGTGCCGCCGATCTCGGCATCGCGACGATCTGGGTCAATTTCGAAGCGCGTAATCCCGAAGCACCGCCTGCCACGCGCGTGGTGCACCGACTGAAGGACATTCCCGACCGCGATCGACGAAATCGAACGCGCCTGACGGCCGAACGCTATCTCGCGTGCGCTGCGACGAATGCTTTCACTTCCTCGACGCGCGCTGGAAGAACCGTTCGCCGTGTGGGTGCACCGGCGAGTACGTCGAGCCGAGGATGGCGCGCCAACGGTTTACCTATGGCGGCGTCCACCGACTCCGGAAACTTCGCCGGATGCGCAGTGGCGAGGCACACCATGGGACCTTCGGATGCGAAACGCCGCGACGCCGCGATCCCCACCGCCGTATGCGGGTCGACGATGTAGCCATTGCGCTTGTACACATCGGCGATGGTCGCCATCGTCTCCTGCGTGCCGACCGCCGTAGCGACGATGTGATCGTCGACCGGCATGCTCCGTCCAGCGTCGCCTCGCCATTGTTGCCAAACGAATCCATGAAGGCGCGCAGACGGGAGCTGTCACGATCCATCCGCAGATAGAGGAACCGTTCGAAGTTGCTGGCAACCTGAATGTCCATCGACGGGCTGATCGTGTGATGGACGTTCCCGCGACGATACACTCCGGTGTTGAAGAACACCGACAGAATGTCGTTCTCGTTCGTTGCGCAGATCAACCGATCGATGGGCAGGCCCATTTTCAATGCTAGATAGCCAGCGAAGATGTCGCCGAAGTTTCCGGTCGGAACGCTGAACGAAACGCGCTTGCGGCCGCCGTCGTCGAGCGCCAGCGTGGCGTACACGTAGTAGACGATCTGCGCCATGAGGCGCGCCCAGTTCACCGAGTTGACCGCGCCGAGCCGGTGGTGCGCCTTGAACGGCAGATCGTTGAAGATCTCCTTCATGATTGCCTGGCACTCGTCGAAGCTGCCTTGAATCGCGATGCAGTGGACGTTCGGATCGAGCACCGACGTCATCTGCAACTCCTGCAGCCGGCTCGTCCGCCCATCGGGATACATAACGAAAATGCTGATCGCGTTCTTCCCGCGAACGCCGGCGATCGCCGCACTGCCGGTGTCGCCGCTGGTCGAACCGATGATGTTCATCGACGAACCGCGTTTCTCGAGAACGTAGTTGAAGACGTTGCCGAGAAACTGCAGAGCGATGTCTTTGAACGCAAGCGTGGGGCCGTGGAACAGTTCGAGTACGTGCGCGTCGTCCAGCGTGCGCATCGGCACCACGTCGGGCGCATCGAACTCCGCGTAGCTGAGCTGCAGCAGTTTGCGGATCACGCTGGAGTCGATGTCGTCGATGAAATGCGTCATCACGCGGGCAGCGAGATCGACGAAGCCGAGCCCGCGCCAGCCGTCGAGATCCGCGCGCACGTCGGGGACGCGTTCCGGAAGGAACAATCCGCCATCGTCTGCGAGGCCCGCGATCACGACGTCTTCGAAGCGCAACGGCGTGGAGCGTCCGCGCGTGCTCACATAACGCATCTGGAAGTAACAGCCCGAGAAAGGGGCGCCATTGTAGCGCAATGGCGCCGGTACGCTGTTCGAAATCGGATCAGATCAGATGGAGCCGCGGCCGTAGTTGCTCTCGGGCTTCTTCGGCGGATCTGCCCGTTGATCGTCCGCAACCTTCTCGATTGAGCCGCCGCGTTTCAGAAACGCTTCGACGTCTGCAGCGATCGTGTCGCGCAAGGCCGCGCGCGCCGCGGTGGAATGAACTTCGACCTGCTCGACTTTGCGCGCTCGTCCGACCGGCGCTGCGGCAACGGCCTCTTCGTCCTCCACTTCAACGTCTTCTTCGGCATCCGCATCGGCGACCACTTCGTCCGCGTCGTCGGCGTCGCTGAGTTCTTCCTCTTCTTCCTGGAAGTCTGCGTCGTTGTCTTCGTCACTCATCCCGCACCTCGTGGTCGTTCACGGACCTGCCCCACAATGACGGAGTATTTATAGACAAGATTCGGTGCAGCGCAAGAACGAAAAAGGGCGCCGATGGGCGCCCTGCTTCAAAAGAATGTTCCAGCAGAAAATTCAGACCGCTTCTGGCCCGGTCTCACCGGTGCGAATGCGGACCACTTCGTCGAGCGTGGCAACGAAGATCTTGCCGTCGCCGACTTTGCCGGTGTTCGCTGCTTTCGTGATCGCTTCGAGACACTGATCGAGCGCGCTGTCGTCGATGGCCACTTCCACCTTCACCTTCGGCAGGAAATCGACGACGTATTCCGCACCGCGATACAGCTCGGTGTGACCCTTCTGGCGCCCGAACCCTTTGACCTCGGTGACGGTCATTCCGTGCACGCCGATTTCGGAAAGCGCCTCTCGCACGTCGTCCAGCTTGAACGGCTTGATGATTGCAGTAACGAGTTTCATGACTTATGTCTCCTTGGTGATCCGCGGGCGCACGCGTTCAGCTGAAGCCGTATGTGAGTTCGTGCACCTGCGATTCTCCCCTAATTAAAGGCTCTTCGAAATCGACAACACGGCGGTGGCGGCACAAAGGTCCTTGTCGCCGTAGCAGTCTTTATCGTCGTCCAGATCCGTATCTACGTAGGCCAGCCCCCAGGTTACGCCCAGCCATTTCGTTGAAGCCTGGATCTTCCAATCCTGGTAGTAGTCTTCGCCGTTCAGGCCTGCCTGTTTCTCGTCGAACCCGTTATAGGCGTAGTGGAAACTCAAGGTCAGGTTCTCGATCGGATCGAAGGCGTACTCGATGTACGGGTAGTAGAACTTTCCGCTCTCGGCGAAGTAATCGTCAGAGTAGTTCAGTCCGACCTTGAAGTTCTTGAACGTGACGCTGCCGTACACCTCTGTGTAGGGGAGGTTGATGTTGTTGCCGGGGCCGCCATTGTCATGCGGATAGCCGTAGTACAGCACGCCAATGTCGAAGGCGACGTCCTCGTCGAACTTTCCTCTGAAGCCGCCGTACACGTCGGTCTCGATCGCGCCGCCGGAGAAGTTCACGTTGGACGCCCAGGTGCCGATGTAGAAGCCCGCGTCGGTCGCAAAGTCGAAACCACCCTGGATCGCGGGCGAGAACTGGCCCTTCAACTGGGAAACGCCGCGGAACCGATAGTCGCTTGCCAACGTCACGTTACCGGCGATGTCGGCAGCACTCGCCGCACACGCGCTGCCCAGCAGAGCCGCGCCAAAAAGCAGTCTCATCACTCTATTCATTCGATATCCCCTAAAGATGCAATCTGTTGAGTCGTTCACCCACGCTGCCCACACGCAGGACGGTGGCTAGGAACGCAGGCTTGAGAGCAGGTTTCGTGCCACAGCACTAACAGTCTGTTTTCCATGAACAAACCGCGAGCCTCGGCGACTTCGCGCCCCATCTCAGGGCAGCGAAATGCCCGCATCCCCAGCGCGCGCACCGAAACAGGGCGACGACAGAAGAGATCGCTCGCGTCCACGCCCGACATCGGCCATTGGCCGCCTCAGAGTGGCCTCGCTACCATGCGACTTCATGCCCGTCACGGAACCAACATGGCCGACCGACCGTTCTCCGATGCCACCCCGAACACGATGTCGAGCGCAATCGAGACGCTCACCGCGCGGCTGTCCGATGCGCTCGCTGCCGTTCTGCCGGCCGGCGCCGACTGGCAAAGCCGCCTGTCACCCGTGATCGAAGCCACGCTCGGCCGTCTCGAACTGGTGCCGCGCGAAGACTTCGAACGCCAACGCCAGCAGCTCGAACGGCTGACGCGCGACGTTGCGAAACTCGAGGCGCGCATCGGCGCATTGGAACCCCCCGCGCCGCACTGAAATTCGATCGTGCCCGGTGCAGAACGCGTGGCGGTGTTCTGCCGCGCAGAGCGCGGTATCGACGCGCCTGAAGTGGTGATCGAAACGCAACTGTCGGGCGGCTTGCCCGGCTTCGCGATGGTCGGGTTGCCGGAAACCGCCGTTCGCGAAGCCCGTGAACGGGTAAAAGGTGCAATCCAGGCGAGCCGCTTCGCGTTTCCGAAAGGCAAGATCATCGTCAATCTCGCTCCGGCGGATCTCCCCAAAGAAGGCGGCCGATTCGATCTCGGCATCGCGCTCGGCATTCTCGCGCACACGGGTGAGCTACCCGCGGCGCGGCTGTCACGTTTCGAAGTGCTCGGTGAGTTGGGACTGTACGGCGAGATCCGACCGGTGCGCGGGGCGTTGTCCGCGGCGATCGCGGCCGGTGAGGCGGGCCGCGGCATCATCGTGCCTCTACAGAACCGTCAGGAAGCTGCGCTCGCGCACGGCGTCGACGTGCGCGCGGTACAGCACCTCGACGAAGCATGTGCACTGCTGAACTCGCCGGACGGCGCAATCGGCAGATCCACCCAATGCATTGCGCATGCACCGTCGAAGCCGCTCGAACTCGCCGACGTCAAAGGTCAGCTCGCGGCGAAGCGCGCGCTCGAGATCGCCGCGGCCGGCGCCCATCATCTGCTGCTGATCGGGCCGCCCGGCACCGGCAAAACCATGCTGGCTGAACGGTTGACCGGTCTGCTGCCGCCGCTCGACGAGCGGGACGCGCTCGAAGTGGTGCGCATCCACTCCGCGCGCGGCAGCTTCGATCCGGAATTCCTCCACGGCTCGCGACCGCTGCGGATGCCCCACCATACTGCCTCTGCTGCCGCGATGGTCGGCGGCGGCGCGCGCATTCCAAAGCCCGGAGAGATCTCGCTCGCGCATCGCGGCGTGCTGTTCCTCGACGAGCTGCCGGAATTCGACCGGCGCGTTCTGGAGTCGCTGCGGCAGCCGCTGGAATCGGGCGCAATCGAGCTGTCCCGTGCCCACGTGCGCGTGCGATACCCGGCGCGCTTTCAATTGGTCGCCGCGATGAACCCATGTCCGGCCGGACGCGCGTGCATGACGACGGACTGCATCTGCACGCCGGATCAGCGCAATCGGTATCGCAATCGCGTGTCCGGCCCGGTGCTCGATCGCATCGACCTGCGTGTGCCGGTGCCGGCGGTGGAAAGTGCGGTGCTGTTCTCGGCGCCGGCGAGTGCCAGCGACAGCGACGACATGCGCGCGCGCATCGCCGCAGCCCGACGCACCCAACTCGCGCGGGCGGGAAAGCTCAACTCGGTGCTGGCGGCTCCGGAGGTAGACGCGTTTTGCGAGCTCGACGTCGCCTGCCGGCGGCTGGTCGAGCGGGCGATGGAGCGGTTGGCGTTATCGGCTCGCGGCGTTCACCGCGTGCTCAAAGTTGCGCGCACCCTAGCGGACCTGGTTGGCGCGACTCACATCGCGCCGACCCACATCACCGAAGCGCTGGCGTTCCGCGACGTAGCGGCCGACTACTGAGCCTTCGACATGTAGGTGATGGCGCCCTTCAGTTCGTCGTCGCTGCAGTTCATGCAGGTGCCCTTCGGCGGCATCGCGTTCAAGCCGGAAATGACGCTCTTCCAGATCGCATCGTTGCCTTTCGCGAGACGAGGCGCCCATTCGTCTGCGTGACCCTTCTTCGGCGCGCCACCCACACCCGTGGCATGACAGGCGAAGCAGAACTGGTTGTAGACCTGTTCGCCGGTGCGCGTCTCGCCGCCTGCTGCGGCGGCCGTTGCCTGGCCACACGCCTGACCCGCCTTGCACAGTTCGCCGGCCGGCTTCAGTCGCGCGCTGATTTCGTCATTGGTGCCCGGCGGCACGCGGTCGGCGAATGCGAAACCCGCGGCGGAAATCCCCGCGGCGAACAGCACGATGACGGCAAAGAACTGCTTCACAATCTTGTTCCTGTGAGTACCTGTGGAAGGACACGGGGGCGCTGAGGCGCGCGGATTATAGCCAAGTCATTGCACACGGGCGAGTCACCGAGCGCGTAATCAGCGGACGAAGAACCTTCTTCAGGACGTGGCGTCGAACAGCTCGCGACCGATCAGCATGCGACGGATTTCGCTGGTGCCCGCGCCGATTTCGTACAACTTGGCGTCGCGCACCAGACGGCCTGCGGGAAAGTCGTTGATGTAGCCGTTGCCGCCGAGCGCCTGCAGCGCCTCGAGCGCCATCCATGTCGCTTTCTCCGCGGCGTAGAGGATGCAACCGGCGGCGTCGAAACGGCTCGTGCGGCCTTCGTCGCATGCGCGCGCCACCGAATACACGTATGCGCGACATGCATTCATCGTCGTGTACATGTCGGCGATCTTGCCCTGCATCAGCTGGAACGTGCCGATCGGCTGACCGAACTGACGGCGGTCGTGCACGTACGGCATCACGAGATCGAGGCACGCGCGCATGATGCCGAGGGGTCCGGCCGCGAGCACGACCCGTTCGTAGTCGAGGCCGCTCATCAGGATCGATACACCCTGGCCGACTCTGCCGAGCACCTGCGTCTTCGGTACCTCGCAGTCTTCGAAGATCAGCTCGCACGTGTCCGAACCGCGCATGCCGAACTTGTCGAGCTTCGATGCCGTCGAAAACCCCTTGAAGCCGCGCTCGATCAGAAACGCGGTGATGCCTTTCGGTCCCAGCGCCGGATCGACCGTTGCGTAAACGACCAGCACGTCCGCGGTAGGCCCGTTGGTGATCCACATCTTGGTACCGTTCAGCACGAAGTGGTCGCCCTCATCGACCGCGCGCAACTTCATGCTGACCACGTCGCTGCCGGCGTTCGGTTCGCTCATCGCGAGCGCGCCGAGATGCTCGCCCGATACCAGCCGCGGCAGATATTTCTGTTTCTGCTCCGCGTTGCCGAAGCGCCGCAGCTGATTCACGCACAGGTTCGAGTGCGCGCCGTAGGAGAGACCGACTGAGGCGGATGCCCGGCTGACCTCTTCCATCGCGACGCAGTGCGCGACATAACCCATCGCGACGCCGCCGTATTCCGGCTCGACGGTGATGCCGAGCAATCCCAGTTCACCGAGCTTCGGCCACAGCGCGCGCGGAAAGACATTGGTGCGATCGATTTCAGCCGCTATCGGCGCGATTTCCTTCTGCGCGAAAGCCGACGTCGACTCGCGCAGCATCTCGATGGTTTCACCGAGGCCGAAATCGAAGGCGGGGAGCGGTTGCGACATGCGCGGATGATACCGCCGCGGTTAGCGTATCTGAAACAGCTCCGTGCCCTCGACCACCCGATCGCCAACGGTCAAAGCGAGGCGCTCCAGTGTGCCGTCGATCGGCGCGGCGATGGTGTGCTCCATCTTCATCGCTTCGAGTACCAGAATCGGTTGATCGCGCCGCACCGTGTCGCCCGCTTTCACGAACAGCGCGATGATCTGGCCCGGCATCGGCGCCGTGCCGCGGCCGTCGCTCAGCGCGTCAGCCGCGAAGCTCGCGGCGTCGAGTCTCGGCAGGCTGAACTTCTCGGTGGCGCCGCCGCGCATCACGTAGAGGTCGTCGCCGTCGCGGACATAGCTGCACCGGAACGGTTCGCCGTCGATGAACGCGTCGACGCGACGATCGACCACCGACAAACTGCTCACCGCATAGTCACGGTCGTCGAGCGTCACCCGATAGCCGACCCGGTCGTGCGCAACGTTCAGCACGATCGGGTCGGTGCGGCGGCGCATCCGCAGATTCTGTTCGTGCGCCAGATTGACGCGGAACGCATCGCCGCGCTGCCATGGTGAATCCGTCCGTTGCGCATCGAGCAGAATCAGCGCCGCAGCGATCGTCGTGTGCGGCGACTCGGCCGGTATCAGCGCATCGCCGCGCGCTTCGATCAGGCCGGTGTCGTAATTGCCGCTTCGAAAGGCCTCGTCGCGCAGCACGTTGCGCAGAAACGCCACGTTGTGTTCCACGCCGGCGATCTCGCACTCGCCAAGCGCCGCGTTCAGGCACTCAATTGCCTCTTCCCGCGTCGCGGCGTGCGCGATCACTTTCGCGATCATCGGGTCGTAATGCATCGTCACTTCGCCGCCGCTCGCCACACCAGCGTCGACGCGTACGCCGTCCGGAAATCGAACGTGCGGCAGCACCCCGGTGGAAGGCAGGAATTTCTTGCGCGGATTCTCCGCATACACCCGCGCCTCGACGGCGTGACCGCGAATGGCGAGATCCGATTGCGCGAAGGTCAGCGGTTCGCCGGAAGCGATGCGCAACTGCCACTCCACGAGATCGAGGCCGAGGATGGCTTCCGTTACCGGATGCTCCACCTGCAGCCGAGTGTTCATTTCCATGAAGTAGAACTGACCCGCTTCGGTGATGAACTCGATCGTGCCGGCGCCTTCATAGCCGATCGCCGCCGCGGCTTTCACTGCGGCCTCCCCCATACTTGCTCGTTGGGAGGCACTCAACGTCGGTGCAGGCGCTTCCTCGATCACCTTCTGATGCCGGCGCTGCACCGAGCAGTCGCGCTCGAACAGGTACAGCGTGCGGCCGTGCGAATCGGCGAGGATTTGTACTTCGATGTGCTTCGGTGCCGAAAGGTATTTTTCCAGCAGCACCGCGTCGTCGCCGAACGCGGCTTTCGACTCCCGTCGCGCGGCCGCCAGCGCATTGGCGAACTCCCGTGCAGAGCGCACCACGCGCATGCCTTTACCGCCACCGCCGGCGGACGCCTTGATCAGGAGCGGATAGCCGATCTCCTCCGCGGCGGCCGCAAGCATCTCCGGATCCTGACTCCCGAGATAGCCCGGCACGATCGGCGCGCCCGCGGCGGCCACGATTCGCTTTGCTTCGATCTTCGAACCCATCGCCAGAATTGCGTTTGCTGACGGGCCAACAAAGGTGCACACCGCGTCGCAGGCGGCGGCGAATTCGGCATTCTCGGCCAGGAAACCATAACCGGGATGGACAGCGTCGGCGCCACTCTTCACGACGGCGTCGACGATCGCATCGATGCGTAGATAACTCTCGCGCGCGGCCGCGGGTCCGATGTGCACTGCGTGATCGGCCGTGCGCACGTGCAGCGCGTCGCGATCCGCATCGGAGTACACCGCCACCGTTTCGACGCCCATGCGGCGCGCCGTACGCATGATGCGGCACGCGATTTCGCCGCGGTTCGCGATCAGTAGGCGCTTGAACATGTCACATCCTGAAGATGCCGAAGCGCGTGTCGGCATCGCTTTCGGGCGCCCGGCAGGCGACCGATAGCGCGAGGCTCAGCACGCGTCGGGTATCGGCCGGATCGATCACGCCGTCGTCCCACAATCGCGCACTCGCATAGAACGGATGACCCTGCTTGTCGTACGTCGAGCGAATGCCGTCCATAAAGGTTTTCTGTTCGGCTTCGGGCCACGCCTCGCCGCGCGCCGCTGCGCCTTCGCGCCGCACCGTTGCAAGCACGTGTGCCGCCTGTTCGCCGCCCATGACCGAGATCCGCGCATTCGGCCACGTCCACAGCATGCGCGCGCCATAAGCGCGGCCGCACATCGCGTAATTGCCGGCGCCGAACGAACCGCCGATGACCACGGTGAACTTCGGCACCCTCGCGCACGCCACCGCAGTCACCATCTTCGCGCCGTCTTTCGCGATGCCCTGATTCTCGTATTTGCGCCCCACCATGAAGCCGGTGATGTTCTGCAGGAACAGCAGCGGCACGCCGCGCCGATCGGCCAGCTGAATGAAGTGCGCGCCTTTCAGCGCCGATTCGGAAAACAGAATGCCATTGTTGGCCACGATCGCCACCGGCATGCCGTCGATGTGCGCAAAGCCCGTGACCAGCGTTTCGCCGTATAGCGCCTTGAACTCGTGAAATTCCGATCGATCGACGAGACGCGCGATGACTTCGCGCACGTCGAACGGTGTGCGCGTATCGCGCGGCAGCACCCCGTAGAGTTGCTCGGACGGATACGCGGGAGCCGCGCCCGCTTGCCGCTCTACGGTGTCGCGATACCTGATGTTGCTGCCGGCGACGATCTCGCGCGCCAGTGCGATCGCGTGCTCGTCGTTTGCGGCGAGGTGATCGGCAACACCGGAAACGCGGGCGTGTACATCGCCTCCGCCGAGGCTCTCCGCATCCACGTCTTCGCCGGTCGCGGCTTTCACCAACGGCGGACCGCCGAGGAAGATCGTTCCCTGATTGCGCACGATGATCGATTCGTCGCACATCGCCGGCACGTACGCACCGCCGGCGGTGCACGAACCCATTACCAGCGCGATCTGCGGAATGCCGCGCGCCGACATGTTGGCCTGGTTGTAGAAGATGCGGCCGAAGTGATCCTTGTCGGGAAACACCTGCTCCTGCATCGGCAGGAATGCGCCGCCCGAATCGACCATGTAGATGCACGGCAGGTGATTCTCGAGCGCGATCTCCTGCGCCCGCAGATGCTTCTTCACCGTCATCGGATAATAGGTACCGCCTTTAACGGTCGCGTCATTGACGACGATGACGCATTCGCGCCCCTCGACGCGACCGATGCCGGTGATGATGCCGGCCGACGGCACGACGTCGGCATACAGTTCGTGCGCGGCGAGCTGGCTCGTTTCGAGGAAAGCGGAGCCGGGATCGATCAGCCGTTCGAGTCGCTCGCGCGGAAGGAATTTGCCGCGCTCGACATGACGGGCGCGCGACCGCTCGTCGCCGCCGAGCGCGACCTTCGCGATCAACTCGCGCAGATCGGCGCTCAGCTTCCGGTGATGCGCTTCGTTGGCGCGAAAACCCGCGGTGTTGGCGTCGATCTTCGAAGCGAGAACCGCCACGTTACCAGCGCCCTGCGTACGGATAAGCCGCGACGATGGTGTCGCTGAGTTGATGCCGCAGCGCGTCGATGTCGTCGGGCCGCGTGCCGCGATAGTGCGTCACTTCTTCGATCGCGTACGGCTCGAACGTTTGCGGGCGCGACGCGCCGGCGAATTCGTCGACCATCCAGTTCAGCACGTCGGTGAGTTGCCGATCGTCGAGCAGCGAGTTCGCGGCGCCGGGCACCTGCACGAGGTAGCCGCGACCGTTCGGAATCGTCAGGTAGAAGCCGACGCGGTCTTTGAGACGCGGGATGGTCGGCGGCGCGCCGCTGCCGTCGACCATGTGGCAACCCATGCAGTTGAGAACGTAGTCCTGATGCGCATCTGCCCACGCCGCCGAGGCGCCGCACAACAGTGCCAGCGCGACGAGTGGTGCGAGGCGCGGCTCAATTCGCAACAGCTAAGCCCAGCACGACCGACGTCGAACAGTGATACATGTTCGTCTTGGTGCCGTGACACCAGTTGATGTCGTTGCTCTTCGCCGGCTGATACACCGGACGGTCGCCTTCATCGCGATTGCACAGACAGTGGCCGCACGCGGTCTTACCGCAGCAGTCGTTGTACGAAATGATGTAGTCCTTCGCGTCGACCGGATTGCGACAGGTTCCGATCCACGTTACCGGCGACGGCTCCGTGCCGGGTGGACAGCTGTTCGTAGAGCCGCCGCAGCAGCCGCACAGGAATCCGTCGAGCGCGCAGAACCGCCAGTAATCGCAGCTGAGCGGATCGCCTTTCTCCTGCGGTTGCGGAGCGCGCGTTCCTTCGGCCGCGTTCGCACGCGCAACCGGCAACAACGGCACGGCGCCTGCGCCGACCAGCGCCACGCCCATCCGCGAGAGGAAATCGCGCCGCGACGTGTTCCGGGCTACGCGCCGCGTCCCCTTCGTGATCCAGTTGTCGAGCCAGTTCATGTAGTCACCTCGGTTTCATCGCGCGCCTTGGCGCCCATGTATTCGTTGACGCTCGCCACTCCAAGCCGCTTCGCTTCGAACAGACTCTCGAGGTGCTCGCGCGAATTCACCAGACCTTTCGCGACCAGCACGCCTTTCTCGTCGAGTAGCGCTGCGTACGGCAACTTGCCGACGCGGAATGCGACGCCGAGTTCCTGCGAAATCACATATGGGAACGCTTCGATCTGTCGCTCCTTCACGTATGCCTCGTGTTCGGCTCGCGTGCCACCGTCGCTGGCGAATACGAGGTCGAGCCATTTGCGCTCTTCCTTTGCGATGCGCGTGACCACCGGCAAGAGCGAGCGGCACAGCGGACAGGTGGGCGACAGGAAGAACAGCAGCACGCCGCGCCCGCGGGCAGCGAACGAATCGAGCTTCAGCACGCTGTCGTCGAGCGCGGTGAGAGACAGCGCGGGCGGCGTTTCGCCGGACTTCACGCCGCCCGACAGCGTCAACGCACCGGCCGGCGAGACGCGCTCGTGCAGCACGCCGATCTGACGCGTTAGCGCGAACACGACGAACGACAGTCCGATCACCAGAAGCCACAGCACGATGTTCGAAACGATCAGCGCGTCCATTACACCCACTCTTCGAGGCGCGCCCGCGCCGCGAGCAATTGATTCGTGGCGGCATACAGTGCACCGAGCACCAGCACGCCGGCTGCCATGCTGACGACGTCGAGCCACCCGAGCGGACGCGCCGGCGCCGGCACGAGCGCGGCGATGGCCGCGATGGCCAACACGACGTTGCGCAGCACCAGCCCGATCGACAACGGTTGCGTCGTGCCGCCGCAGCCGCAATCGATGAAGCGGCGGCCGCGCACCAGGTTGATCGCCATGACGGTGGCGTAGACGAGCAGCAACCCTGCGCCGGCGAGGAAAGCCTGCGCGAGTTGCCACAGCATGCCGAGACCGATCGCGGCCTCCGCGACGACCACCAGCCAGGCCGCAACGACGACGAGTCGCTCAGGCATGATGCGATACGTAGCGAGCACCGAGCGGAAATCGACCATGTCCCTCAGCTTGTGCGCCGCCGCCGCGAGAAACAGCCAGCCCAGCGCGAAGCGGATGATCGTGGCGATGACGGGGTCGACGCTCATGGCGCCTGAATGAAGCCCGGCACCATCGGGGGACCCTCGATGGTGCGCAAGTGCGTGCCTTTCAGCGCGTCATACACGTACACCGCGGGGGTTGCCGGATAGTCCGCAATCAACAGCGGTGCAGCGTCCTTGGTGAGCCCCAACATCGTCACCGGGGCGACCATCGAGATCGAGCCGAGCTTCTTCGACGTGGCGAGATCGTACGTCCACACGTCTTTGCCGGCTTCCTTGTGACTGTATGGTCCGCCTTTGTGCACGATCACGAACAGACGGCCGAGACTCTGGTGAACGGCGTTGAACTGTCCGCCGCCGATCTTCCAGCCGTCGGCGCGTTCCTTGTCGGTAAACAGCGACCACGGTTTGCCCGGTTTCGCTTTGCCGCCGTCGAACGCGACCGGATGAACATAGCCGTCGAACGAAATGAACAGCCATGTGTTGCCGAAGCGCGAGGCTTTCTCGGTGACGGGATCCTTGTCGGGATCGAAGAATTTCGCGCTGCGCTCGCGCCCTTTGAGGTTGCCCTGCTCGTCGAGAGAAACCACCTGCACCGTACCGTCGCCGCACAGCGACGCGAACGCGCGATTGCCGACCGGATACACCAGATTGCAGCCGGAGATCTCGATCTCGGCAATGAACTTGCGCGCCTGAACGTCGACGACGCTGACCGACGTGGCCGGCGTCATGTTGGAGACGTACATGAAGCGTCCGTCGTCGCTGAGACCCTGATACGCGCGATGCGGAACGCCGGTGGCGCGCTTCGCGGGGATCACCACCTCGCCGATCGCTTTGAGTTCCTTCGTATCGTAGATCGTCACGACGTCGGTGCGCTCGCCCCGGCTGCCGCGGCTGTAGTACATCTCCGGCACGTAGATCGCGGAGAAGTCCGGCGCGAATTCTGCGGCGTTGCCGAACGCACCGGTCGACAGCATGCCGAGCATCGCTCCGGTGTCGCCGTCGTACAGATATTCCTTGCTGTCGAGATAGCCGAGGAAGTTGGTGTCGGCGACGAAGAACCAATGTGGCTTCAGCGCACCGAGCTTTTCGGACGTCGCCTGCTCTGCCTGAAGCGGCGCCACCGTAGCGGCGGGTTCCGCCGCGAATACCGGCGCAGCGCCGGAAACGGCCATCAACGCCGCCACGACCCAGACTCTAACCATGTGCAGTTCCCCTGATCCCATCCGCATCGCAATTAGACCCTTTCGCCGTTGCGCCCGTCCATCAAGTCCGGCGCGTCCATTCGAGCGTGTCGTCGAGTGCGCGCCCGAGCTTGTCGAAGAGTTCGTGCACCTGGTTTTCGGTGATCACCAGCGGCGGGCATATCGCAATCGTCTCGCCGATGTTGCGCGCGATGAGCCCGTGCTCCTCCGCGCGCCCGGCGCAGTATGCGGCTACCGCTCTCTTCGAATCGAACGGCGCCTTTGTAGATTTGTCGGAGACGACCTCGACTGCGCCGATCAACCCGACGCCGCGCGCCTCGCCCACCAGCGGATGATCTGCCAGCGCGTGCAGGCGCGCCTGAAACGGCTTGGACATACGCGCTGCGTGCGCAAAGAGATCGCGCTCTTCCATCAATTCCAGATTCCGTAGCGCCACGGCTGCACAAACGGGGTGGCCCGAGTAAGTGAAGCCGTGCCCGAACGTGCCCACCTGCCCGGATGCCTCTACCAGCGGCTCGTACAGAAACTCCGGCACGATCACAGCCGACAACGGCAGATACGCCGACGACACCGCTTTCGCGATGCTCATCGTGGTCGGATGGATGTTCAGCGTCTGCGCGCCGAACGGGTTGCCGGTTCGGCCAAAACCGCAGATCACTTCGTCGTCGATGAAAAAGATGCCGTAACGGTCGAGCACTGCCTGAACCTTCTCGTAGTAACCGGCGGGCGGAACGATTACGCCGCCCGCGCCCATCACCGGCTCCGCGATGAAGGCGGCGATCGTTTCCGGTCCTTCCGATTTGATCAACGCTTCGAGGTTGCCGACGATGCGATCGACGAACGCGTCGGCGCTTTCGCCGGGCTTGCCCTCACGGTAATAGTGCGGCGCGTCGGTGTGCAGAATGCCGGGAATCGGCAGGTCGAAGTGCTTGTGGAAAGCAGGCAGCCCGGTGAGGCTGCCGCTCGCCACCGTCACGCCGTGATAACCGCGCCGCCGCGAGATGATCTTCTTGCGCTCGGGTTTGCCGATGACGTTGTGGTAGTACCACATCAATTTGATCTGCGTGTCGTTGGCGTCGGAACCGGAGAGGCCGAAGAACACGCGCCCGGCTTCGAACGGCATCATCGCCTTCAGCTTTTCCGCGAGCAGAATGCTCGGCTCGTTGCTCTTGCCGCCGAACAGATGCGAGTAGTTCAGCTTCAGCATCTGCTCTGATGCAACGCGCGCGAGCTCCTCTTCGCCATATCCGATCGCGGTGCACCAGAGCCCGGCCATACCCTCGAGGTATTGCTTGCCCTTGCCGTCCCAGATGTAGACGCCTTTCGCGCGCATCATCACGGTGGGACCTTTCTCGTGATGCAGCTTCAGATTGGTCGCGGGGTGCAGCAGGTGTTCGAGGTCCTTCGCTTCGAGCGAACCCGGCGGCGCCATGTTGTGCATGGATTGGGTCATGTGTCCTCCCGGACGATCAGGCTTGCGCGTCGAGCGAATCGGCGACGATGTTGAACATGCGATCGAGATCGCTCTTCTCGATGACGAACGGCGGACCGAACTGCAGCGTATCGCCGCCGTAGCGGACATAAAGCCCACGCTCCCAGCAACGCATCGCGACTTCGAACGGTCGTCGGGCCGGTTCGCCGGGAAGCGGTGCCAGCGTCAACGCGCCCGCGAGGCCGTAGTTGCGGATGTCGATGACGTGTTTCCGGCCCTTCAGCGAGTGAATGCCGTTTTCGAAATGCGGCGCGAGCATCGTCACCCGATCGATCAGCTTGTCCTGCAGCAGCAGATCGAGCGCGGCGATACCAGCCGCGCACGCGATCGGATGGCCGGAGTACGTGTAACCGTGTGGGAATTCCAGCATGTATTCCGGACCGCCAGTGGACATGAACGTCCGGTAGATCTCCTGCTTCACCACGACGGCGCCCATCGGGACCGCGCCATTGGTCAGCTGTTTGGCGAAGTTCATGATGTCGGGCGTTACGCCGAACGCCGCCGCGCCGCTGAGCGCGCCGGCTCTGCCGAAGCCGGTGATCACTTCGTCGAATATCAGCAGGATCTGGTGCTTGTCGCAGATCGCGCGCAACCGCTGCAGATAACCCTTGGGCGGCGGCAGCACACCGGCCGATCCGGCGAACGGTTCGACGATGACCGCGGCGATGTTCGACGCGTCGTGCAGCGCCACCAGTTCTTCCAGCTCGTCGGCCAGTTCCGCGCCCTTCTCCGGCATACCGCGCGTGAAGACGTTCTCCGGCAACAGCGTGTGCCGCAGGTGATCGGCCGAAACGCCCTCACCGAACAGCTTTCGGTTCGGCCCGATGCCGCCGACCGAGATGCCGCCGAAGTTCACGCCGTGATAGCCCTTCGCGCGGCCGATCAGACGCGTTTTCGACGGCTGCCCTTTCTGCCGCCAGTACGCGCGCGCGATCTTCAGCGACGTATCGGCCGCTTCCGATCCGGAGTTGGTATAGAAGACGTAGTCGAGACCTGCAGGGGTCAGCGATTTGATCTTGTTCGCGAGTTCGAACGCGAGCGGATGTCCGAACTGGAATGCCGGCGAGTAGTCGAGCGTGCGCAGTTGTCGCGCAACCGCATCGGCTATCTCCGGTCGATTGTGTCCGGCGCCGCAGCACCACAGACCCGACAGTCCATCCAGAACGCGCCGTCCGTCCGTGGTGATGTAGTGGCAACCGTCGGCGCCCGAGATCAGGCGCGGGTTCTCCTTGAACTGCCGGTTCGAAGTGAACGGCATCCAATAGGCTTCGAGCGCCTCTCGGTCCAGCTGGGTGAGATTTCGAACGACTTCCTGCTCTTTCGCCGCCATGGTGGGCCGGGCCTGCGTGCAACGGAGGGGCTAGGCTAAGAGCATTCGGACGCCCATGCAAACCACTCGACGACGCACACATCAACCGATCGGCGCGTCACCCCTCGACGCGGTCGGCAGCGCCTCGTTCTGCTTCGCCACGCGCTGACCGTAAGCGGCGTTCGGCTTCACCACGTGTCCGATCGAGGCGCGGCTTGCGGGGATACGACTGAGGCCGATCGTCCCGATGCGCGCCACGTCGCCCGGACGCAGAACTCTGATCTCGCCGCGCGGGGTGATGAGGTAGAAGTCGCGTCCGGTGCTTCGGACCAGATCGACGTCGTCGGGCGAGAACACGTCGCGCGACGGGGCGTCCGCGCCATGCGTGTGCCAGAACGCAGCCACGCGCGTTTGCCGCGGCACCTGTACCGCGAACGTAACGGTGTCCTGGCCCGAGCAGCCGCGGCCCACCGACGTCCAGTAGCCGCCGGCGCCGTTGTCGACGACCGCGCCGACGAACTCGCGATCGGATCGAACTGAGCGTTCGAGGTGCGCCCGACGCATTGCGTCCACCGCCGCAACCACGCTCGCATAAGCGCGTTCGCGATCGACGGAGGTCTGTACCAGTCCGCAGCGGTGCGGCGATGCGAACGCGCAGGTTGGAACAGCGACGAGCACGGCAACGAGCCACGATCTCCGATGCATCCCGGCTTCTCCTCGGGCGACAGTCTCGAATTCGATGCCCGGCGCTGGTCTGCCGGAGTCGGTTGGAGACTATTCCTGCGAGGAGATAACGAGATAGTAGAGGTGCGACGAATGGAGTCGGCGGCGCGGTGAACGTCACCTCGAGGGTGTCCGTCCGAAAAAAGAAACGCCCCGATCGGGGCGTTTCTCGTCGTCGAAGGGGTCTAGGCGGCGAACGGGAATCCTTTGAGCGGATATCCCAGCGCTTCGGCAACCGCCGCATGCATGATTGCGCCGCGATGCACGTTCAGACCCGCCGCCAAGTGCGGATCGGCATTCAATGCTGCAATGCCGCGATCTGCCAACGCTTTGACGAAGGGGAGAGTGGCGTTGTTGAGCGCAAGCGCCGAGGTGTGCGCGACCGCACCGGGCATGTTCGTGACGCAGTAATGCACCACGCCTTCCTCGATATAGGTCGGTGCGGAGTGGGTGGTCGGACGGCTCGTTTCGAAGCACCCGCCCTGATCGATGGCCACGTCGACGACGACGGAACCGTCGCGCATCTCGCGCACCATCTCGCGGCTGACCAGTTTCGGAGCCGCCGCGCCGGGAACCAGCACCGCGCCGATCACGAGGTCGGCTTCGACCACGTATTCGTGAATCGTCTGCGCGTTGGCCATCACCACCCGCAACCCTGCGCCGAAGCGGTCGGCGAGCCAGCGCAACCGGTTGACCGATTTGTCGAGAATCGTCACGTCGGCCTGCATGCCGAGTGCGATCAGCGCGGCGTTCGCGCCGGCGGTGCCACCGCCGAGGATGACGACTTTCGCCGGTGCCACGCCGGGAACCCCGCCGAGCAGTTTGCCAATGCCGCCGGCTTCCTTCTCGAGGCACTTCGCGCCGACCTGCACTGCCATTCGCCCGGCCACTTCGCTCATCGGCGCGAGCAGCGGCAAGCCGCCACCGGCCGCGGTAACCGTTTCATACGCGATCGCGCTGACGCCGGATGCCATCAATGCATCGGTCTGCACGCGGTCCGCGGCGAGGTGCAGGTAGGTGAACAGGATCTGGCCGGACCGCAGCATCGGATATTCGACGGGCTGCGGTTCCTTCACCTTCACAATCATGTCCGCACTGCGGAACACGGTCGCCGCGTCCGGCGCGATCGTTGCACCGGCGCGCTGGTAGTCGCGATCCATGAAACCGATGCCGGCGCCTGCGCGGGTCTGAACCATTACTTCGTGCCCGGCGGCGGTCAATTCGGCAACGGAACCCGGGGTCAGCCCCACCCGGTATTCGTGCACTTTGATCTCAGCGGGAACTCCGATACGCATGTCAGCGGTCCTTGAAATGAAACTGCCGCGTAGATTAGTGGGTTCGGCGGAGCAGTTCCTTGCGAAGACGCCCCAAACCGGCCAAGGTACGCAATAATCCACCACTCGATCGAGTTATGGCACAAATATCCGCCGACACAGACCGAATCGACCGCCTAATCCTTCACGAGCTTCAGCTCGATGGGCGTCTCACCAACTCGGCGCTGGCCGGGCGCGTGAGCCTGTCGGAGTCGGCCTGTCTGCGCCGCGTCCGCCGGCTCGAGAGCGCCGGTCTGATCCGCGGCTACGTCGGTCTGGTCGATCAATCCTCGGCCGGTTACCCCGACAATGTGTTCGTGCGGATCACTCTGACCAGCCAGCAGCAGGACGACCTCCGGCGCTTCGAGAGCGCAGTGCGCGAAGTGCCGGAAGTGATGGAGTGCTATCTGATGTCGGGCGACGCCGACTATCTGCTGCGCGTGATCGTCGCCGACGCGCGCGACTACGAACGCGTCCACAGCCAGCATCTGACGCAACTGCCAGGCGTCGATCGCGTGCACTCGAGTTTCGCCCTGCGCACGGTGATCAAGAAGACCGAGATCCCGGTGCGCTGATTTCCTTACTGAATGAGCGCCGGCATCCGCGCCGACCACGGCGCCGCCTGCTCGATCTGCGCAGCGAGGCGCAGCAGAATGGACTCGTCAGCGAACCGGCCGACGAACTGACTGCCCATCGGCAGACCGTCCTTGGACCAGTGCAGCGGCAGCGAGATGGCGGGTTGGCCGGTGGCATTGAACAACGGCGTGAACGGAAAGAACTCGAACGTCTGCCGCGTCCACGTCAGCCCGTCGATGCCGGGCGCGTTCTGATTCACCACGCCGTGTTTCGGCGGCGGTTGTCCCGACGTCGGCGAGAGCAGCACGTCGATGCCTTGAAAGTACTGACCGATCTTGCGCGACACCGAATTGAAGTAGTCGAGCGCGCCCGCAACATCGAACGCTGTCATCTTCAGCGCGTCTTCGTAGCAGGCGAGGGTGGCCGACTCGAGCGTATCGAGCGACGGCTTGCGCCCGGTCGACGACGCAACCGCCGCGATCCCCGCCGCCGTGCCCACGCACCAGATTACATGAACGTTTTTGGTGAACGACTCGAAGTCGAACGCGAGCGATGCATCGGTCACGTCGTGGCCGAGATCGGTCAGCAGTGCGCGTGTGCGCTGCATCGACTCAGCGCATTCCGGGTGCAACGACGCGCCGAACGGAGACTTCGTCAGACAGCCGATCCGCAGCCGCTGCGGCGGGCGGCCGAGCTGCGAAAGAAAGCCGCCGGCTTCCACCGGCGCGATCGACGGCGCGCCGATGTCGGCGCCCGCAACTGCGTCGAGCATCCCAGCAGCGTCGCGCACGCTGCGCGTCACCACGAATTCGATCGCCTGGCCGAACAGTGGGTCCGATGCGTCCGGACCGCTCGGCGTGCGGTCGCGCGTCGGCTTCAGACCGACGAGACCGTTGCTCGACGCCGGAATCCGAATCGAGCCGCCGCCGTCGTTCGCATGAGCGATCGGCACGATGCGGGCGCCGACCGCGGCACCGGAACCGCCGCTCGACCCGCCGGGGCTATGGCCGAGCCGCCACGGATTGTGCGCGGGACCGAAGGCGACCGGTTCGGTCGTGCCGCAATAGCCGAACTCCGGCGTTTGCGTCGTACCGACCGTGACGAGTCCGGCGCGACGGAAGCGCGCCATCAGTTCCGTGTCGCCCGGAAACGACACGCCGGCTGCGAGTCGACTGCCCATCCGGCACGGCGCGCCGCCGGCATGCAGCGCAAGTTCCTTGATCAGAAACGGCACGCCGGCAAACGGCGCATGGCTGTTCAAAGCCGCCACATCGGCGGCGCTCGCATCGGTGAGCACCTCGAGCACGGCGTTCAGTTTCGGGTTGAAGCGGGCGATCGCCGACAGCGCGACTTCGCGAACTTCCGCTGCCGAAACGTCGCGGCGGCGGATCAACTCGGCGAGCGCGGTTCCATCGAGTCGCGCGTAATCTTCGAACGACAGCATCTGCGTCTCCTGATTCTGTTCGGCGCGCGACTGACTAAAGCAGATCGACCGGCTTCAGTCCGAATTCCTCGATCAATGCATCGGCGTAGTCGATGCGCCCGGTGATCTGCTTCGGGTCGCCGTGACACAGCCGCAGGCACGCTTCGGCCATGTGCTCGATCGGCGTGACCCGTTCCTTGTTGGTCTCGTTGATCAGCTTGTGGTGCATGACGCCTGGGGTTGCCACGAGGCCAGGCGAGATCACGTTCACGCCGATGCCGTTCTCGTAAACCTCTTGCGCGAGTCCTGTCGTGAACCGTTCGAGCGCCGCTTTGCACATGCCATAGACGGTGCCGCCCCGGCCGGCCATGTCCTTCTGCGGATGAATGGCCGCGTGGGAGGAGATGTTCAGAATCCAGCCGCGCCCGCGTTCTTTCATTCCGGGCAGCACGCGTTGAGACAACTCGAACGGCGCCCACACCTGTACATCCATCATCAGGCGGAAGCGTTTCTCCGGGAAGTCTTCGACCGGGATGAAGTACGTGATCGCGGCGTTGTTCACCAGAATGTCGACCGATCCGTATGTCGCCTCGGCCGCATCGATCAGCGCTTTTCGGTCGGCCGCCACCGCCAGGTCGGCGCGCACCGCAGTCGCGCTGCCGCCGGCCGCATTGATGCGGTCTACCGTGTCGGTGATGGTGCCGGGCAGGTAATGGTCTTCGGCTTCGACGGTGCGCGCGCTGACGACCACTTTCGCGCCTTCCATCGCAAAGCGTCTCGCGATCGCCTCGCCGATGCCGCGACTCGCGCCTGTCACCACCGCCACCTGACCCGCCAATACTCCGTTGCGATTGATCCCGGCCATGACTTCCCCCGTATTTTTCGTGTCTCTTCCCGTGCGTTGGGATGATACAACGCTGCGAAATCGAGCGTTATGATTGCTGCCCACGGCTAAGGAAATCGAATCATGCGATCGATTGTGCTTTCAGTCGTAGTGACAACCGCGATGGCCGCATTGGATGCGCACGCAGCGGAGCAGGTGTTCGGCACCAGCGACGCGCAGGCCTGTTACGAAGCCGCTACCTACAGTCCGAAGATTTCCAGCGAAGCGTCGTGCGACGACGCGATCAAACGCGGCAAACTGTCGCGGCCGCAGCTCGCAGCAACGTACTCGAACCGGGGCATCATCCTGGCGAACCACGGTGAACTCGACAAGGCGATCGAGGACCAGAACGCCGCCATCGCATTGGATCCGGATTCGGCGCGCGCGCACGTCAATCGCGGCAACGTCTACTACCGCTACAACCGTCACAACGAAGCGGTAGCCGATTACAACCAGGCCATCACGTTGTCGCACGGCGGACTCGCGCCGGCGTACTTCAATCGCGGCAAGTCGCACCTTGCGCTCGGCGAAACCGAGGCGGCCGCCCAAGACTTCCAGCAGGCCGCGACGCTGGCGCCGGAAACGTACAAGTAACCGACGATGGAACCGAGGGGCGGGCGGCGCGGCAGCTCAGCCGACGTAGCGGCGCTCGCTGCGCTGGCCGAGTCCGGTGAGAATCTCGTAGGTATTCGTGCCGGCGAGTTCGGCGACGTCTTCGATCGGCACCTGCGGCCCGATGAGTTCCACCCAATCGCCGACCTTTACCGCGTCGGCCAGTCCGGTGACGTCGACCGTCGTCAGATCCATCGACACGCGACCCACGATCGGCACACCGGCGCCGAGAATCGCGCAATAGCCGTGCCCCGACAGCACGCGCGGCAGACCGTCCGCATAGCCGACGTCAATGGTCGCGATGACCCGTTCCGTGTCGGCGATGCCGGTGGCGCCATAGCCGACGGGTTCAAACGCCGGCACGCGGCGCAGTTGCACAATGCGCGCTTCGAGCGTCGCTACCGTTGCGAGTGCGGTCATCGGATCGTCGAACGGACTCGCACCATATAGCGCGACCCCCGGCCGGCACACGTCGCCGCGGTATTGAGGGCCGAGCAGAATGCCCGCCGAGTTCGCCATGCTCGTGGCGACACCCGGGAACCGCGCCGTCACTTCGTTGAAGCGTTCGAGTTGCATCGCGTTGCGCGGGTGCTGCGGTTCCTCGGAGCACGCGAGATGGGTCATCAGCAACGCCACTTCGAACTGCTCGAACCGCTCGGGATGCGCATCGGCCGGCGAGAAGCCGAGCCGGTTCATGCCGGTATCCACGTGCACCGCGATGGGTCGCGATCGATACGGTCGCCACGCCTCGAGTTGCGCATCGGTATTGATGACCGGCACGAGGTCGTACTCGGCCGCGCGCGGCGCCTCGACCTCGCTGACACCCTCGAAAACGTACAGCTCCGGCAGATCGATCACGTCACGCAGCGCGATGCCTTCGGTGACCGTCGCCACGAAGAACGTCGTGCATCCTTCGGCGGCAAGTCGGGAGGCGATCGCAGCTGCGCCGAGCCCGTAACCGTTGGCCTTCACGACCGCGCCGCATTCGGACGGCGCCGCCAGCGCTTTGAGCGTGTGGTAGTTGCGCGCCAGCGCTCCGAGATCGACCGTCAGACGACTCGCCACACGCGGCCTCGCCTCGTCATTTGAGTGATCGGATGTACACGACCACGTTGTTGATCGCCTGATCGTTCGCGAGCATCGCCGCCATCGGCTTCATTTGCGCGCCGTAGGCGTCTTTCGGATTGGTACCGCGTATGCCTTTCTTGAAGTTCTGCAATTCGCGCACGAGATACCAGTCGTCCTGATCGGTGAGACGCGGCGAGTTCAAGGCCACGTTCCCTTCGGCTTTCGGACCATGGCACGCGGCGCAGGTTGCATAGAGCTGCTTGCCCGCCGCCGCATCGCCTTGCACCGTCGCGGCCGGCACCGGCGCCGTCAACGTACCTATATAGGCAACCACGTTGTCGATCGCGGCATCATTTGCGAGCGTCATCGCCATCGGCTTCATCTGCGCACCGTAAATGTCGCCGGGCGTGGTGCCGCGAATGCCGTCCTTGAACGCCTGCAACTGGCGCTTCAGATACCAGTCGTACTGGCCGGCGATGCGCGGCGCGTTCAGCGACTGGTTGCCGCCGCCGTTGGGTCCGTGGCAGGTCGAGCAGACCGAATACGCAGCTTTGCCCGCTGCGGCATCGGCCGCGCGCGCGGAATTGACACCCGCTACGCCGACGATCCAGACGAGCAGCCATATCATCGAACGCATGTATCGCTCCTTTTTATTAGGGGAATGCTACCCGCAACGGCTGATCGCGGCAGCTGTTCAGCGTTCGAGTCTTCAAATCAGCGGGGATCGGCGCTAATTCTTTGTCCAGCGCCAAAGAAAACTCAGTCGCGACACCATCCCCCTTTCTCGACGTTCGCGGCGTCGTCGATCCGTCTCTTCACCATCGCGACGCGCATTCAACTCCTGCAACCGATGGTTTCCGAGACGTCGGTCGGTTGCCGTTCTCCGGTCTTCGCCGGAACGCGTATCCAACTGCTCTCGCGTACCGATAATCGATTGTTCGTCCATTAATCATCGTCTCGTCCGCAAGGACCGCCGTAATATATCCTGCCGCCAATGAAAGTACAGGTACCTCAATAGCTTGCACGAGAGAGTTAATAGCGGCATCTTCACTTACCCCACTTTCGAGCATCCGCGATGAAAACCGCCGTCGTCACCGGCACGAGCACCG
Source organism: uncultured Gammaproteobacteria bacterium (assembly GCA_963780795.1). GTDB lineage: Bacteria > Pseudomonadota > Gammaproteobacteria > Pseudomonadales > Azotimanducaceae > DATJGR01. Next base: position 140,580 of record CAWADH010000006.1, read on the forward strand.
GCATCGGACTGGCAACCAGCCTGCATCTCGCAGCGAACGGCTATCGCGTGTTCGCCGGTATGCGCAATCGCGCCAAGGCGCAACCGCTGCGCGACGCGGCATCCAAAGACCGGCTGCCGATCGAGGTGATCGAACTCGACGTTACGTCGCAGGAGTCGTGCGATCGCGCGTTCGCGCAAGTCGGAACGGTGGATGTGCTGGTCAACAACGCCGGCATCGGTGGTGCGTCGCCGCTCGAATTGACGCCTGAAGCCGAACACCGGCAGATGTTCGAAACCAACTACTTCGGCGCGGTGCGCTGCATCCAGGCGGTGCTGCCGAGCATGCGCGAACGCTGCTCCGGCACAATCGTGAACATCACGTCGATCACGGGTCTCATCGCGACACCGAACCAGGTCGCGTATTCGGCGTCGAAGTGGGCACTCGAGTGCCTCGGTGAAGCGCTTGCGCACGAGGTGTACCGATTCGGTGTTCGGGTGGTGAACGTCGAACCGGGCGTGATCATGACGAGCATCTTCGAGAACTCGGCGGAGACGACGCGATACGACAAGACGTCGCCGTACCAGCCGATCATGCGCCGCAACGGCAAGCTGTTCGCCGCAGGATTCCGCGTCGCGGCGCAACCGATCGAGGTCGCGAAGGTCATCCTCGAAGCGATCACCACCTCCGACTACCGGTTGCGCTGGCCGGTGGGAACGGACGCACACGGCCTGGCGACAGGGCGGCCAAAAATCAGCGACGAAGAATGGGTTCGCATGGGCGCCGATCTGAGCGACCAGGAATACAACAGCTGGTATCACGACCGTTTCGGCATCACGCTTTAGGGGAAGCACATGGCGATAGTCATCAGCGGCGTCGGCGAGTGGACGCCGCCCCACGCGATCAGCAATGAAGAACTGGTCGCGAGCTACAACCGCTATGCCGACAAGTTCAATGCCGAACACGACTCCGAAATCGCGCGCGGCGAAATCGAAGCGAAGCCGCACTCCAGCGCCGAGTTCATCGAAAAAGCGTCAGGCATCAAGAGCCGCTTCGCCTATGTAAAGGACGGCATCCTCGACCCCGACTGCATGCGACCGCGCATCGCGCGTCGCACCGACGACGAAGTTTCGCACCAGGCCGAGATGTCGCTGTACGCGGCGCGCAAGGCGCTCGCCGCGGCGGGCAAGACCGCGGCCGACATCGACATGCTGATCGTGTCGTGCGCATACACGGAGCGTTCATATCCCGCGATCGCAATCGAAGTGCAGGGTGCGCTCGGCATCGTCGGGTTCGGCTTCGACATGCTGGTTGCGTGTTCGGCCGCAACATTCGCGCTGCAGCGCGCATACGACGCGCTCGCAGCCGGCAGCGCGCGGGGCGTGCTGGTGATCAATCCCGAACTCACGTCGCCGCAGGTGAACTACTGCGACCGCGACAGCCACTTCATCTTCGGCGATGTCGCAACCGCGGTGGTGCTCGAAAACGAAGCAACCTGCGTTTCACAGCACAGCTACCGGATTCTCGGCACCAAGGCCGTCACGCAATACTCCAACAACATCCGTTCGAACTTCGGCTACGTCGGACGCGCCGAAGGCGGCGATCCGTATGACGCCGATCGACTCTTCCATCAGAACGGCAGAAAGGTGTTCAAGGAAGTCTGTCCGATGGCGGCCGCGCATCTCGAAGCGCAGGTAGGCTCGCTCGGCCTCGGCGTGAGCGACATTCGACGCTGGTGGTTGCACCAGGCCAACCTGAACATGAATCAGCTGATCACGCGCAAACTGCTCGGCACCGATCCGTCCGACGACGTGGCGCCGATCGTGCTCGATCGATACGCCAACACCGCATCGGCAGGGTCGATCATCGCGTTCGCGCAGCATCACGAAGACCTGAAAGCCGGCGATCGCGGCGTGATCTGTTCGTTCGGCGCCGGCTATTCGATCGGCAGCCTCGTCGTACAAAAGCGCTGACTCTCCCAACGGGCCGAGTCGGGGCGGCCGAACGGCCGCCCCACGCGGTTACAGCACGAACGCTCCGGAACGCAGCAGATACGCAAACTCGCGCCGCTGTTCTTCGTTCAGCAACTCGAATATGCGTCGGGTGGCCGCGAGTAGATCGGCGTTCAGCACTTCGGTCGCCCGCGTTCTATTCGCGAGCGCGGCGGTCACGCGGTCTGCGTCGAACGCAGCTTCGGTGAACGCCGCGGCGACTTCGGACGTCGATCGATCCTGATCGAGTCGCGCCTGGTTGTACGCGGTTTTCAATCGATCGAGCACGTCTACAACGTCGCGAACCTGCGCTTCGCTCAAATTCAACTTCCACGCCAGATGACGCAACGGCCGGCGAACGCCGAACGTGGGGCCCGACGACCAGCTGAACATCGAGTGGTTGCGGTGGTGCGGTTGAGCGGCTGCTTCGGCGTGAACGCGTTGCCAGCATCCGGCGGCATAAGCGTGACGCCACGCGCGGTGGTACATGAACATTTCGAATCTCCTTCACCAGGGCTATCGCTCCCGGTGGGTTGCAACGTACGGGCGACATGCCACGCACGAAACCGATCTTAGTCCCGTCCACAGCGACGCGTCGAGACGCGCACGACGTGCGTCTCGTAACGCCCGCGCAGCGGTCGGCATTGCGGTCCGCCGACGGTTGCATATAGGCGCGACGGTGGGATAGCGTCCTGCACGCGTGTAATGCACAGAGTTCGACGTCAGTGGCCCTCAAAATCGTGGTGTTGAACCCGAAAGGCGGTTCCGGCAAGACCACGATTGCGACGAACCTCGCATCGCTCTACGCGGCTCGCGGCCAGTTTCCCGCTCTTCAGGATCTCGATGCGCAAGCCTCCAGCACGCGCTGGCTCGCCAAGCGCACCGAGAGCATGCCGCGCATCCACGGCGTTTCGCCGTTCAACGTTCCGGCCAAAGTGACGCGCACGTTCGCGATGCGGATTCCGAACGAGGTGGAGCGCATCGTCGTCGACACCCCGGCGGCCATCAACAAACACCAGTACGTCGAATTCACGCGCGACGCCGACCGCATCCTCATCCCGGTGCTGCCGTCCGACATCGACATTCAGGCGGTCACGCGTTGCATCGCCGACCTGCTGCTGCATGCGAAGATCCAGCGCACCGAGAACCGGATGGCGGTGGTCGCCAACCGCGTCAAACGCAACACGGTGATCTTCCGTTCGCTGATGCGCTTCCTCGATGCGCTGAAGATTCCGGTAATCGCCGTACTGCGCGACTCGCAGAATTACATCCGCGCGGCGGAATCCGGCGTCGGCCTGCACGAGATGAAAGGCTCGAAATTCCGAGTCGACCAGGCGCACTGGGAATCGCTGATGGACTGGCTCGAAGACGGCAAAGTGCCGGCCGGCGAAACGCCATGGGCGGAAACCGGAAACGCCGAAGCGACGACCGACGAAGCGCCGGAAGAGCTGGCCGTCGAAGCAAGCACCGCAGCCGCCGAACAGGAACCTCCATTGCGTCTCTTCGGAGTTTCGGCTTTCATCAAGCGCGATTCCTGAAGAGCATCATTTCTTGGCACGCGCGTTCGACGGCATTCGAGTCATCGATTTCACCCAGGTACTCGCCGGACCGTTCGCGACGCAGCAGCTCGCGCAACTCGGCGCCGACGTCATCAAGATCGAACAACCCGGCAGCGGCGATCAGACCCGCGGTCTCATGCCAGGTAGTGACGATGCCGGTATGACGCCGTCGTTCCTCACCTGCAACATCGGCAAGCGCAGCCTCACGCTGAATCTCAAGGCGCCGCAAGCGCGCGCCATCGTGCATGCATTGGTGCGCACCGCCGACGTCGTGGTCGAGAACTTCACGCCCGGCGTGATGCAGCGGCTCGGCTTCGACTACGCCTCGCTCGCGGCGTTGAAACCGGACATGGTGTACTGCTCGATCTCGGGTTACGGGCAGAGCGGGCCGAAGTCGAGCTACCCAGCTTTTGACGGCGCGATTCAGGCCGCCAGCGGCATGATGGCGATCAACGGCCATCCCGAAACCGGTCCGACCCGAACTGGCTACATGCCGGTCGACATGGCTACGGCGCTGAATACGGCATTCGCGATTGCGGCCGCGCTGTATCGCCGCAGCGTGAGCGGCGAAGGGCAGCGCCTCGACGTTGCGATGATGGATACCGCCATGGTGATGCAGGCGCCGCAGGTCAGCGGCTTCCTGGTCAGCGGCGTGCAACCGGAACTGTTCGGCAACCGCTCTCCCACGCGCGCGCCCACCGCAAACGTCTTCGCGACCGCCGATGGGCTCATACAGGTGGTCGCCTTGAAGGAACCGCAAGTTCAAAAGCTGTTCGAAGTGCTCGGCTGCCTCGATCGATATCAGGATGCGCGCTTCAGCTCGAACGACGCACGCATTGCGAATACGCCGGCAGTGAACGAACTGCTGACGGGCCTGTTCGGGCGCGCGACGACTCAGGTGTGGCTCGAGCGGCTGATCGATGCCGGCGTGCCGGTGGCGGAGATCCGCGATTTCGCGGCCGTTACGGCAGATCCGCAGTTCGAACACCGCGCCGCATTGGTCGAGATCGATTCGCCGATGAAACCGGGGCGGCGCGTACGCGTCGTGGGCAGCGGCTACGTGGCGACACCCGACGGCCCCGCTGCGCTGCGCGCACCGCCGAAGCTGGGCGAACACACCGACGAGATTCTGGCCGAGCTCGGCTACTCGCAATCGGACCTCGCCGCGCTGCGTTCAGCATCGGTGATCTGACGTGCGCGCGGTCGAACGCACGATCGTCGCCGCAATGCCCGAAGCCGATGCGCCGAATCCCGGAAATCCGATCCACTCGAGCGATGGCGCGCGCGACTATGGATTTCGCGCGGCGCTCGTCGGTGGCGCGACCATCTACGGCTGGTGCGCGGGCGCCATCATCGACGCGGCCGGAATGGAATGGCTCGAGCACGGCTGGGCCGACGTTGCATTCCGCCGGCCGGTGTTTCCGAACGATCGGTTGACCGTCAGTGTGGCATCTGACGGTGCATTCGAGGTGCGCGGCGACGATGCGCGCGTACGCATCGACGGACGCATCGGCCTCGGCGATGCATCCTGGTTGGCCGAACTCACGGTTCCGCGACGCAAGTCGCCCGAGCTCGCTGCCGATCCGCTGCCTCGGTTGACGCCGCAGAACGTGCCGGTGGGTCACGAGCTGCGCACGCGCCTCGTGCCATTGTCGCGCGAGGACGCGGAGGCCTTCTGTCGCGACAAGCAGAACGAAACGCTGGCCTGTTTCTACGGCGAACGCGCGCGCATCCATCCCGCGTGGTATGCGAATCAGCCGATCTACGCGCTGCATCACTCGTTCAGCTATGGTCCGGCGATTCACACCGCGAGCCGAATCCAGCATCGGCGCGACGCGCGGGTCGGACAGGACATCACGGTCGCCGGCCGCTGCGTCGATGCATTCGAACGCAAGGGGCATCAGTACATCGTCAACGACGTCGAGATACGCGACGCCGCAGATGCGACGATCGCCGCGATCCGCCACTCCGCGATCTACCAGGTTGCCAAATCGAACTGATTCGGGGGAGATCATGAAAATCACATCGATCATGTCCGCGGCGTGTTTCGCGCTGTTGCTCGCCGCATGCAGCCCGCACGACACGCGCGCCGGCATCCTGCTCGGCGGCGACGAAGCGCCAATGCCGGCCGACTGGCGCTTCACCGACGACACCAAAGAGATCGCCGTGCAGGTGCACACGCCGTATCTCATTCCGCACGCGGTGACGATCTGGTGTGCACAGGTCGACGGGCAACTGTACGTCGGCGCGAGCAATCCGAAGACGAAACACTGGCCCGGTTGGGTGGACAAGGATCCGAACGTGCGGCTGCGCATCGGCGACAAGACGTACCCGGTGCGACTGGTGCCGCTCGACGATCCGAACGTCATCGCAGGCGTGCAAGCTGCATACGCAGCGAAATACCAGCTGGCCGCGCGCGCCGGCGAAGCGCCGCCCGACGTGCGTTACTGGCACGTCACCGCGCGAACCGACGGCGCATCCTGAGGTGATTGAAGAGACTTGACCCAACGTCCCGCTACGTGGATATTCATCCAAATGGGTGAATATGGATCGCGATGCGGGCAACACTGAATCACACCCTGATGGCGATCGCCGACCCGACGCGGCGTGCCATTCTGCACAAACTCGCCGCCGGTGAGACGCGCGTGACCGATCTCGCGCGGCCGTTCGCGATGTCGCTCAATTCGGTTTCGAAACACATCCGCATTCTCGAACGCGCCCGTCTCGTGCGGCGCCGGCGTTCGGGCCGCGAGCATCTGCTGTCGATTGACCCGAAGCCGCTCGACGAGGCGGCCGACTGGATCGAAACGCAACGCGCCCTCTGGAGTACGCGCCTCGATGCGCTCGGGGCTCTGTTGAAGGAAGAAGACCGCGCGGCGGCTTCTAGAAAAAGGAAAGGCAGTTCCCGATGAGCAACGATACGAAATCGAACGTGGTGCAGGTACGCCGCCGCTTCGATGCCTCCGCCGAGCGCGTATTCGATGCGTGGCTCGATACGAAGCGCGCCGCGAGGTTTCTGTTCGCGACACCCACCGGCGCGATGGTGCGCGCGGAGATCGACGCACGCGTCGGCGGGCGTTTCTGTTTCGTCGACCGCCGCGACGGCGTCGACGTCGAACACACCGGCACATATCTGGAAATCGACCGGCCGCGCCGGCTGGTGTTCGAATTCGGGGTGCCGCAATACTCGGCGGAGTTCACGCGCGTGAGCATCGACATCGTCGCGGTCGACGGCGGTTGCGAACTGACGCTGACACACCAAGGTGTTTTGCCCGACTTCGTCGACCGGACCCGTCAGGGCTGGAACGGCATACTCGAAGGACTGGCCGGCGCGCTGTGAATCTTCAGCCTTCCGATGCGCGCCAGAGATACCAGCTTGCAACCGTGCGGTAGGGTGCCCACTTCGCGCCGCGCGCCAGCACCTCTGTCGGCGTCGGCATTTCACGCTTCCTGAACGCTACCAAGAAGCCTTTGCGTATGCCGAAATCGTCAGCCGGCAGCACGTCCGGCCGGCCGAGTCGAAACATCAGCAGCATCTCCACGGTCCAGCGACCGATGCCGCGCACGTGCGTCAACCGATCGATCAGGTCCGCATCGTGCATTGCGTGCGCCTCGGCAAGCGTCGGGATCTCGCCGATCACCGCGCGCTGCGCGAGGTCGCGCAGCGACAGCATCTTCGCCTGGGAAAGACCCGCGCCTCGCAGTCTCTCGTCCGACGCGCGCAGGATCTGCTCCGGCGTCGGGCCGTGATGCACATTCGGAAACAGCGCGCGCAGCCGCGCGAAGATCGTCGCGGCAGCGCGACCGTTCAATTGCTGGTAGACAATCGACTCGGCGAGCGCGACGAAAATGCTCGGCGTGCTCTTCAGTTCGAGGTCGTACTTGCCGATGCGGTCGATCGTGCGCGCGAACGGAGGATCCGACTTCTTCAGGTGTGCGACCGCCATTGCCGGATCGAAACCATACGCGCCGTCGCCTTCGAAGAGGTCGCGCTCGTTCCGGTGCGCGCCTTCGATGGTCAGCAACCTGAGCTTCGTGGTGATTCCGCCGTTTGCCGAAAAGCCGCCGACCTTGCCGCCTGCAGCGAGCACGCGGTGACACGGCACGATGATCGGGAATGGATTGCGGCCCAGCGCCTGTCCGACCGCGCGCGCCGCGCTGCGATCGCCCAGCTGCGTCGCGATTTCGCCGTACGTCAGCGTACTGCCGGGCTCGATCGTGCGCGCCACCGCGTAAACCCGTTGCTGAAACGACGGCACGCCGCTCATGTCGAGCACGATGTACGACAGATCGCGCGGTTGACCTCGCAACAGCGCAACCACGTCGTCGATCGCCCGCTGAATCGTTGCCGGCGGCGTTGCCTGTTGCGCATTCGGCAACCGCTTCAGCAACCGCGCGCGCGTCTGATCCTCGCGGCCTTCCGGCAGCAGGAAACCGAGCACGCCGCGCTCGCCCCAGACGATGCCGCAGCGGCCCACCGCAGTGTCGAACAGTGTGAATTCGGGTGCGTTCATCGTGGCTAAAATCCTAGCACCGGCGTCTGCCTGATATCCTCTGGCGACACCCGTAAACGCAGGAAGGGGAGAATCCGGTGGCCATCGATTTCACGTTTCCCGACGAGATTGAAGACGCGCGCCTGCTGGTGCGCCAGTTCATGCGCGACACCGTGCGGCCGAAGATGGCCGAACTGCAGGCGCGCAAAGCTAAGCGCGACGAGTGGAGCGGTGCCATCAAAGGTCTACGCGAGGCTGCGAAGGAACGCGGGCTGTGGTGTCCGCACATGCCGGAGTCGTTCGGCGGCATGGGGCTCGGCCACACCGCCGTTGCGGCGATGTCGGCCGAGGCGGTGAAGACACCTTGGGGACCGTACATCATCAATTGCCAGGCGCCCGACGAGGGCAATATGCACACGCTGCTGCACTTCGGTACGGAGGAACAGAAAGAGAAATGGCTGCGGCCACTGTGCGAAGGCACGATGCGGTCGTGCTTCTCAATGACCGAGCCCGAAGTGGCCGGCTCCGATCCGACGCAGATTCAAACCACCGCTGTCGAAGACGGCGACGAGTGGGTGATCAACGGCCATAAGTGGTTCACGTCCGGCGCGCACGGCGCAGACTTCGCGATCGTCATTGCGCGCAGCGATCCCGACGCCGACATTGCCCAGGCGCGTAACAGCGCGTTCATCGTGCCGTTGGCGTCACCGGGTTTCGAAATCGTCCGCGACGTGCAGACGATGGGTGGCGGCGGCGGACATCCGGAGGTGCGCTACACGAACGTGCGCATTCCGAAGGAGAACATCCTCGGCGAGCGGGGCGCCGGCCACAAACTCGGCCAGGTGCGCCTCGGACCCGCGCGCCTCGCGCACTGCATGCGCTGGCTCGGCCAGATCGAGCAGGCGCTGGAGATGCTGGTGGACCGCGCGCAGAAACGGTTCTCGCATGGATCGCTGCTGTCGGAAAAACAGGGCATTCAATGGATGATGGCGGAGAGCGCGCTGGAGCTGTATTCGTCCAAGCTGATGGTGCTGCACGCGGCGTACAAGATCGAGAACGGCATGGACTTCCGCGCCGAAGTGTCGATGGCGAAACACCACGTCGCGAATACCCTGTGGAAAGTGGTCGACCGCGCATTGCAGGTGCACGGCGCGCTTGGCTATTCCAACGACACCCCGCTGGCGCAGATGCTGATCAGCGCGCGCTGGGCGCGCATCGCCGACGGTTCCGATGAGGTGCATCTGATGCGGATTGCGGAAATGGTCATGCGGTCGTACAACGACACCGGCTCCGTCAATCACGCCGTCGGCGATCTGCCCGTCTGACGAACCGCATCGCCGTATCGATCCGTCATCCTGGACATGAGTCGGCGGGCCCAGCAGAACGGTTCAATCGCCGCATCAGCGCGCGGGGTTACGAAACACCACGAATTTGCTCGCCACGAAGTTCACGCTGAGCCCGGCCAACGATCCGGCAGCTACGCCGAGCACTGGATACGCACGTACCAGTGGCAACCAGGTGATCGCCGCCGCATACGTCGCGTAGTTGACGGCGCCGCCGCCGAGATTGGCGATCAGAAAACGAATCCACTCGGCTGCGATCGCGGGTGCGCCGTGCGCGTGCGTCGAAAAAGTGAGCCGCCGGTTGCCGTACCACGTGAACGTCGCCGCGACGAGATACGACACCGCGCGCCCGGCGTACAGACCGAGGCCGGCCCAAATGGCGGCGTACAACACCGCCGTATCGACGACTAACGCCGTCGTGCCGACCACGGCGAAGCGGAAGAACTGGAGCCTCCACAGCCGTTCGAGCCACTCGAACGGCAACCGGACGACGCTCAACCGCCGATTCCGGGCGAGTGCAGCGACAGGTACTGCAATCGTTTCAGCTCCCAGCGGCCGCGCGTCACCGTATCGAGAATGAGCCCGCATACGAAGCTGAGCCAGGCGAGCAACATCAGTCCGGTCGTTAGCACGGCGGTCGGCAGGCGCAACACCAGGCCGGTCTGGAAGTAGGCGATGAACAACGGGATTGCGAGGGCGATCGACAGCATCGCAAGCACCACGCCGATGATTCCGAAGAACCACAACGGCCGTTCCTCTTTCGCGAGCGTGACGATCAGCATCAGGATGCGCCAGCCGTCACGATACGTTCGCAGCTTGCTCTGCGAATCCGGCGGCCGTTCCTTGTATGCGGTGACGACTTCGTCGGTGGGCATCAGCAGCTGCAACCCGTGCACGGTCATTTCAGTTTCGAGACCGAAGCCGGTCGTCTGCGTCGGAAAGCTCTTCACGAACCGGCGCGACAGAACGCGATAACCGGACAACATGTCGGTGACGTGCGCGCTGAATACCCAGCGCACCAGTCCGGTGAGAAGGCGATTGCCGAAACGGTGTCCGGGCCGATAAGCCGCAACGTCGGTCTCCTTGCGCACTCCGGTGATCATGTCGAGCCGGTCGGCGATCAGCTTTCGAACCATTTCGCCCGCCGCGTTCGCGTCGTACGTATCGTCGCCGTCGCACAGCACGTAAACGTCCGCATCAATGTCGGCGAACATGCGCCGCACCACCGCGCCTTTGCCTTGCGCGCGTTCGCTGCGCACGATCGCGCCGGCCTTGCGCGCCACTTCGACGGTGGCGTCGCGCGAATTGTTGTCGTACACGTACACGCTGGCCGATGGAAGCGCGCGCCGGAATGCTTCGACCGTGATGCCGATCGCCGCCTCTTCGTTGTAGCACGGCAGCAGCACCGCGATCGAAGGCGCGGTCGGGGCAGGCAGATCGTTCATTCGGAAGAAACCTTGTGGGATGCCTTGCGTTCAAGGGCGCACCACTGCAGCGGCTCGCCGATGTTCGAACGGATTGTGGCGCAATCCGCGCTCGCGAGCATCAAACCGTCGGCAGCGAATGCAGCGACCGCGCGAGCGCGCTCGTGATCGACGAACATGCCGAAGATCGGACCATCGTGTGCGCCGATGCGGGCGCGCATCCGGTCGCCGAATGCCGAGTGCGACGACGGCGCGTCGAGCCAGCCGTCGATGCGCAGGAACGGAATCTGCGCCGGGAACGCCGGCACCAGATACCCCATCGGTTCGATGCCGGCCAGCACCACCAGCGTGCGATCCGGTTCGGCGATTGGCGGCAGCGACGCATCGACGTAGCCGCCGCTCCAACCGACGCCGCCGATCGGAACCCAGCGCCAGCCGACGCCGAGCACTGCCACACATCCGAGCGCCGCCAAGGCCGCGATGCGCGCGCGTTCGCCCAACACCAACGCCAGCCCGAGTGCCACAAGTAGCGGTGCCAGCATCTCCAGCGCGAGCGCGTATCGATACACGCCGAACATCGACACCCATAGTACGTAGCTGACGAGCGCCATCGGGAACAGCAGCCGCATCGGCTGCGTGAGTGCGCGGCGTCTGAGCAGCGCCCACGCCACGGATAGCGGAACGATCGCGTACGCGATCGCGATCTTCACGTCGCGGAATGGAACGTCGTTGACGCGCATGCCGTCGTACGAAAACACGAACGGATACGTCAGTGCTTCGATAAAGCCGCGCGGCAGGAAGCGCTGGTCGCGATACGACGCATCGAGAATCAGCGGCGAACCGATGATGTCGTTGAAGTACGGAAAGAACGGATTGCCGGTCTGTTGCCACAGCGTGTACGCCCACGCGCCGCCGAAGCACGCGGTGCCGGCGATGCCTCCGACGCCGAGCACCGTCACCCGCTGCAAACGGATTCGCAGAGGCGCGGTCAGCGCGAACGCTCCTAACGCCAGCCCGATCGCAAACGGCGCCATCGTCAGCTTCAGACCCACCGCCATCCCGCAAACGAAGCCGGCCGCAGCGAACCGCCACAACTCGATCGAGCCACCGTCAGGTTTAAGCACGAGCAGCAGCGACGCCAGCACGAACAACGTCATCGTCATGTCGTTGCTGGAGTTGCCGACCAGAATCAGCGCCATGCCGCCGGTGGTGCCCACCACGGCGAGTGCGAGCGAAATCCAGTCCTCTCGCGACGAGCGCGCACCGAGCGAGACGCGCGCCAACCTGAACAGCAGCACCAGGTTGAGACCGTGCACACAGCCGACGGCAAAACCGACCAACCACGGCGGCAGTTGCTGCGCGGCGACAAACACCGGCACGTCGGGCAGCGGGTTGTAGTAGGTGGCGTGATGCGCCACGGCGACGTCGAAGTTGCCGCGGCCGGTCAGCCACGCATACGGGTTGTACCAGTGGTAGTTGCGGAAGTCCCAGCCGGTGTCGCGCCCGTGCAGCAGCGAGATCAGTCCGAACAGCGGCACGAGCGCCCACGCCAATGCCGACGGAACACTGCGCGCCGGTGCAATTGAGGGGCGCTGGTCGGTGGTGGTCATCGGATCCTGTCGGCCACGGGGCGTAACGGCGAATCATACGGCTCAACGATCACCGCCAGTTGCGTAACTATTCAGTTACGCGTAAGGTGATCGCCGTATGGTCGGGAAGAGGGGACGAAGATGGGTATCGAAGTCGGCCTGTTGAACGTACGGCGCAGCATCCTGATTCAGGCATCGCCGGAACGGGTGTGGCGGGAGTTTCAATCGTTCGAACGGATCAGCGCGTGGTTCGGCCGCGGCCATCAACTGCACGTGTTCGAGCCGCGGCTCGACGGCCGCGTCGTCATGAGCGTGGAGATCGGCGGCAAGCGCCAACGCTACGGCGGGCCGGTGATCGTGTTCGAACCGGAACGCGAGATGACGTTCGAGAACAACTGGGAAGAAGCGCCGCTGACCTGGCCGGTGCCCACGTTCATGACGATTCGGCTCACGCCGCTCTACGACGCCACGCTCGTCGAGATTTTCCATCACGGCTTCGAACGGCTCGGCGTCGACGCGGCCGACAACCTACAAGGTTACGAGGAAGGCTGGGACGTCAAACACCTGAAAGCGCTGAGGTCGATCGTTGAGAAGTAGAGACGCGTTCACTGCCATCGCCGATCCGACGCGGCGCGAGATTCTCGATCTGTTGCGCGCGCACGAGATTTTGCCGGCCGGCGACATCGCCGGACATTTCTCGAGCGCATCGCGCCCCGGCATTTCGCGTCATCTGCGCGTGCTGCGCGAATGCGGCCTCGTCAACGTGGAGCGCGCCGGCAAGACGCAGAACTACACGTTGAACGCGCAACCGCTGAACGACATCCGCGACGGCTGGCTCGCAAACTTCGCGACGATGCAGACGCAGAGCCTCGCCGCGCTTCGCAAACGGGTAGAGCGGAATCCAAAGCGCCGCTGACGCGCGGAGGGCGAATGCCCTGTCCGGCAGAACGCGTGAGCGGTGCGAAGGCTTAACTGGTTCACATCGCGACGACGCGTCGAGGTCGAGAATGCGACGGTCCCATTGCTGATCGGGGACCACATGAAAGCAATCGCTAGGACACTCGCGATTTCGACGCTCGCGATTTCGCTACAGGCGCACGCGCAAGTGTTCCGCTGCCTGGACGCGGAAGGCCACACCGTGTTCTCCGATACGAGTTGCGGAACACACGAGGAGAAAGTGGAGATCGTGCAATCGTCGGGCGGTCTCTCGGCGATCACCAGCGACGGACTCACGCCGCAGGAGAAATCGGTGCTTCAGAGCGCCGAGGCACGCGCCGCGGCCCAAGCCGCCAGCCGACCGGCCTCCGGCGGAAATTCTGTTCCCGCGCCGTCAGCGAGCTCGCCCGCACCGGTGCGCAGCTCGTACTAACGATTTCCTGAAGCGGCACGCGCGACGATGTAGCCGCGCCGTGTTTGCGCTTCGACTTCCGGCGCATACGGTTTGCGATGCTCGCAGCGAACCACTTCGAATCCCGCGTCGCGAAGCTGGCCGCACACGCGTTCAAGCGGGTGCAGATAGAAGTCGAGCGACGCCGTGGTCTCCCACCAGTTCTCCACGCGCAGGCGCTCGTCGCCGACGTGGAACGCGAACGTCGCGACGCCGTCTGAACGCAACACGCGAGCGAACTCGCCGAACGCCACCCGGCAATCGTGCGCGTCGAGGTTGACGATCGAATAGAACGCGACGATCGCGTCGAAGCTGGCGTCGTTGAACGGCAACGCCAGCGCGTCGCCGACGCAGAACTCGAGGTGCGGATAGCTGCGCTCTGCCACTCGAATCATCTCCGGCGACAGATCGACGCCTTCCACGCGCGATCCGCGCGCGGCGAGATACGCTGCGACGTGGCCGTCGCCGCAACCGATCTCCACTACGCGCGCGTCAGGCGCTAGTTCGGCGGCGAAGCAGCCGAGCCACGCGCGATCGAACGGTTTGTGCACAAGCTCGTCGGCAAATCGCGCGTGGTATCGGCCGGCGACGATGTCGTAAGCGCCGCGCACTTCTTCACTGTTCATGCCGCCAACGTAGCATCGTCAGTGAAGCCGGACGCGCCGCGATTTTCAGCTTCGCGGTGAACGATTCTCGCGTTGCGCACGCGCCAAGAACCTGAGCATCGCGGCGTTGAAGTGGTCGGGGCGCTGCAACGGCGCAAAGTGGCTTACGCCCTGCAGCTCCACGAGTTCGGCATCGGGGATGCTACGCGCCAGATACTCGGCATGCTCGTGCTTGATGAATTCGTCGTGCTCGCTCTGCACGATGGCCACCGGCACCGCGATTCGGGCGAGATCGTCCGCTGTGTAGTTCGGCTCCGTTCGCTGCATCAGGCCCACCGCATCGGCGAACGCTTTGAACTGATCCGGCGTAGCCGACAGCCGCGCGTAGTCTTTCACGTGCCGGCCAAAACAGCGCGACAGTCTCGGGCTCGGTCCGATCTGCTTCGTGCCGCTCGGATCCATGTTGCACGCGAAAAAGAACACGCCGGCCACGCGGGCGGGCGATTGCGCGCCGAGTACCATCGCGATGCATGCGCCGTCGCTCCAGCCGACTAACGTGGCGCGTTCGATGCCGAGCGCGTCCATCACGGCGATCACGTCGGATCCCATCAGCTCATATGTGTACGGCCGCGCATCGCGGGTGCTGCGACCGTGGCCGCGGCTGTCGATCACGATCGCGCGATTGCCGTTGTTCACCAGCGCGGGCACCTGATGCGCCCAGTTGCCGCCATGGCCCATGCCGCCGTGCAGCAGGATCACCGGCAGGCCTGCGCCGAAACTCGCGTACCAGATGCGCGCGCCGTCGTGTTCTACGTAGCCTTGTTCGTTCGCATCGGGCAGCGCGGCGCCTTCGGCTTCGAATCGTACGAGGTCGTCGTCGTACGTATCCATTCTTCGATCTCCTATGCTCGCGGCATCATCGTTTCGTCGATTGCCTTTCGATTCTTCCACGCTCAGGTCGGTCCATGGATCGTCACGGTCTTCGGAAGCCGCGGCGCCATCCATTTTTTTCACGCTGGCGGCCAGTAGTCGGTTCCCAGCACATCAGCTCGCGCGCCGTCGCACGCTGCCGCAGATCCGTCGGCATCAACCGCCGCTGCGGATGTTTCTCTTCCAGGTACTCGAGAATCGCAAGCGACTCGGCGACCACGAATCCGTCATCATCGAACACCGGAATCTGCGCGAATGGACTCAACTCGAGGAATCCGGCATCGGACTTCTTGCCGAACAGATCGGTTGCCGCCGTTTCGTAGGCGAGACCTTTTTCGTGCAGCGCAATCCGCACGCGCCACGGGATGATCGAGAATGAATGCGTATAGAGCCGCAACACAGTTCACCTCCTGACACGTGACATGAACGACACACCGAACCATCAGCACCTCTTCTACGGCTGGATCGTCGTCGCCGCGGCGTTCGCGATCACGTTCGTCGGCTTCGGCAGCGCGTACAGTTTCAGCGCGTTCGTCGAATCGTTGCAACGCGACTTCGACGCTTCGCGCGGATCGGTCTCGCTCGTTTTCTCGCTGGCCGCGTTTCTGTATTTCGCATTAGGCGTGATCAGCGGTCCGCTCGCAGACCGGTGGGGCGCGCGCAGCCTCACCCTGGTCGGCATGATCCTGGTCGGCCTCGGTCTCGCGCTCGCCGGCATGGCGCGCACGATCGTCGAAGTGTATGTGGCGTACGGCCTCGGCGTGGGCCTCGGTGTCGGGTGTTCGTACGTGCCGGCAATCGGCGCGGTGCAGCGCTGGTTCGTGCGACGCCGCGGGTTTGCATCGGGACTCGCGGTGAGCGGCATCGGTGTGGGCACGCTGGTGGTGCCGCCGCTTGCGGCGCATCTGATCGCGAGCGTCGGCTGGCGGACGGCCTATCTGGTACTCGGTGTACTTGCCGCGGCGATCGGCGTCGGCATGTCGTTGTTCATTGCAAACGATCCGCGCTCACGTGGCGTGGGTCCCGACGGCGATCCGCCGAAGATGGACCAAACTGCAGCCGTCCCCTCGGGAGTTTCGTTGGGCGCGGCGATCAAAACACGGCAATTCGCCGCGCTGTACGGCGCATGTCTGATCTGCTCGTTCGGCGTGTTCGTTCCGTTCGTGCATCTGGTGCCTTACGCGGTGGATCACCACGTCGAACAGTCGTCGGCCGTGCTGCTGCTTGGCGTGATTGGCGTTGGGAGCACGGTGGGGCGTTTCTTTCTCGGCGGCTTAGCCGATCGCATCGGACGTCAGTCGTTTCTGCTCGCGATGTACGTCGGCATGGCGGTGTCGTTGGCGATCTGGGCGGCGGCGTCGGGCTTTTGGCTGCTGGCGCTTTTCGCGCTGGTGTTCGGTCTCTTCTATGGCGGCTGGGTCGCGATTCTGCCGGCGGTGGTGATGGACTACTTCGGTGGCCGCAACGTGAGCGGCATCATCGGCGTGTTGTACACGAGCGTGGCGTTCGGAGCGTTAGTGGGGCCGAGCGCTGCAGGGTTCGCGTTCGATGCCAGCCACAGTTACCTGGTGCCGATTCTCGCGAGCGTCGGGGCGAACGTGATGGCGGCGGGAATTGCGGGAGCGGTGGCGAAACCACTTGGAAGGCCGGTTGAGTAGAAGCCCCGAGTAAATTACTTCATCCCGGTCGCGAGCCAACGAGCGCACTCGGGTCCGAGTTCCTGCACCGCTCGGGCTTCGTATTCCGCTATCTCCGCCGCCGTCAACGTGTCGCGCCAGCGGCCGTTCACGCCTTTGTGGATGAACACCTCCGCGCCGGCATCCCAGAATGCGCCGCCGAGTGGCACGCTCTTCGTCGCGTTCCGCTTCATCCAATCGAACGAGCAGTACTCGAGGATGCTCTTCCAGCGCGATTCGTCGATGGCGATGTTCAGAAATGCGGCGACGCGACGCATCTCCGTTGCCATGTCGCGCTTCAGAGACTCGAAATGCACGAACAGCACATTGCGCAGCTCGCGGATGGCCCACCACGATCGCACGTTCTCCCAGAACGGCCAGAACGGAAATCCATCGCGATCCATCCACTCGCGCCAATAATGTCTGATGTCTTGCGGCGGCGGCTCGATCGGCGGACCGACGCGCCCCGGCGTGTCGTTCAGCGCGGAGTACCACACGGAGTTTGCGTTCACATGATGGTTGTACAGACTCCACACTACGTCGCGGCCGTCGCGCCCGACATAGACATAACGCGCCTTCGGCGAGAACAAGAGCGCGTCCACCGGCAGGTGCGTCTTCAGAAATCGCCGGTGTGTTTGCGCTTCGACAAGCGGCAGCTTCATCTCCTTCGGCGGCACTCGAAGATCGAGCCACGGCGACATCTCGGCCACCGCGAGGTCCGGATCACCGCCGAAGAGCATCTGCGCGATGATCTGCTGCATCCACGTCGTTCCGGATTTCGCATACGTCGCGGTGACGATGTCGTCGTCGCGAAAGATCAGGTCGTTCCAGATCGTCGAATCGAAGTGGTGGCTGTGCAGCTCTCGTGTCTTCCGCGGTAAAGAACTCATAAAGACTCCAAACTCGAACTCAGCGGCGACGGCCCACGTAGATCAGATGGTTGCTCAGGCCATGGATACTCGGGTCCGACGCAGCTTCGATCATCAGGTTCAGCGCGACTGCGTACGCATCCGGATCGGTAGCCGACAGATCGGCGAGCGGTCCTTGTATCCCGATACTCAGACTCTCCGCCGCCAGCAACGTCACCGGCTCGATACCGAACGTGTCGAAGAACGGAATGACCTCCGCAGGACGCACGCCGAATCCGTGGTTGAACCGGCCGGCCACATCGTTCTCGAAATAGCCGCGTTCGGTCAATTGATTCAACCATTCCGGTTGCAGCAGATGACGGCGTTCGTCACGTACGGCAATGGTTCGCCGCAGAAACGAATAGCGCGGCATCAATGCAACGAACGTGAGGCCACCCGGGCGTAGCACGCGAACCATCTCCGCGGTGGCGGCCTTGCGATCGTGCAGCTCAGGAAGGTGATAGAACGGGCCGAGCGACAGAACGGCATCGAACGAATCGTCCGACCATTGTTTCAGGTCGCGCGCGTCCGCGACCTCGACCGATTCGACGTTCGACTCCACGCCGGCCTCGGCGATCTTCTCTCTCGCGATGTCCACGAGGTTCGGCGAGAGGTCCGCGAGCACGACGCGATAGCCACGCTGCGCAAGCCATATGGTGTATCGCCCCGGCCCACCGCCGATATCGAGTATCCGACCGGATTTCGGCAGATGCGTCGCAAGTGCGTGACACGTCACCGCGAACTCGATTGCGCCGTCTTCGGCGTTGCATAGCCGCAGCCATTCGCGCTCGCCGAATTGCGCGTAGTACTCGCGCACACGATCGCGGGAATCGTCGTTGGAGTTCATTCAGAAATCATACACGGCCGGCGCGACGCGCCCGCCGGGACAGTGCCGCTTTGCATACGGGTTGGGAACGAACGACGACTAACGGATGGCAGCCATTTGTTGGCGCGCCCGGCGCGATTCGAACGCGCGACCTTTGGCTTCGGAGGCCAACACTCTATCCAACTGAGCTACGGGCGCATGAGGGCGGCCATCATACCAGCCCGCCCCGGACCGTCCACCCGCACCTGCCGCAGTCAAAGCGGGCACCGCAGCGCGCCCTCGCGTGACCGGCTTCACAGATCGCATCAGTCACCCACCGATCTCATGGAACCGCGACGCATCTAACTGTTTTTGCGGGCTCCAACCTCAATATTGTGCGGGCTGGGTCGTCGGACACGGCTGGTTACGAAGTCCGCGAGACACGCAAAAGGATTTTGATTCTCGTGACGCTCTCATTCATCACCATTGCGCTGCTGGCCACCACCGCCGGCGTCTGTTTTTCCCTTGGCTGGACCGCGCGTCGCGTATCGACGAGCGGGCGCGAAGTGGAACTGAAGCGCAACGTTTACGAAGCCAAAGGCGCGATCCCTCAACTCGAGTCGACGCTGCGCAATCGCGATCAGCGAATCGCTACGCTGCAGGGTGAACTGCAGTCGCTGCGCGATCGTCTCACGCAAACCGAAACGACGGCGGCGCAAAAGGATCTCGAGATCACCAAACGCGACCGCGAGATTCGCCTCGCGCGGTCCGAGCTGCAGATCGTCAAAGACGGCACGGTCGGCATGGACCCTGATCTGGTCGACGGCGTCGAAGCCGATCCAACGCCTGCCGCCGGCGCCGATCCGAAAGTCGCGACGGATATGAAGCGACTCGAAGCACGCTACGAATCGCTGAAGAAAGGTCTGATCCAACGCGACGACAAAATCGCAGAGCTCGAAGCTCAACTGCAAGGCGGATCGAAGCGCTCGCACGAAATCCTCGAGCAGGAAATCGCCGATCTGCAGGAAGCAGCCGAGCTTTCGAAAACGACGTTGGCGGCCCGCGACGCATCCATCCAGGACTTGCAGACCCGTCTGCAGGAAAACATCGAACAGCGCGAGCTGCTCGAAACGCTGACGAAGAAGCGTGGCGATGCGAACCGCACGCTGAAGGAAAACTACGCCAAGCTCGAGGCACAATTGCCGAAGCTGATGGAAACGCTGAAGGCACGCGGCGACATCATCGCCGAACGCGAAGCGACCATCGCAACGCTCGACGGCGACCTCGCGCACGTGAGGGCCGAGAAAGCAGACCGCGATACGACGATCGCGCAGCTCGAAACGAAGCTCGCCGCCGGGCGCGAACAGATCGCCCAGCACGTGGCCAATTCTCAGACGCAAAAGCAGCACGCGCATCAGCTCGAACAGCGCATCGACATGCTGTCGCACGAGTTGACCGAGACGACGAAGGCCTTGCAGGCGACGCACGCGCTCGTTCGCGAACGCGACGCGTCGCTCGAAGCCAAGGACGCGCGCCTGCAGAGCGTCGACGAGAAATTGCGCGAACAGGGCAACACACTCGCGTCAATGCAGAAGCTGTTGAAGGATCGCGACTTCAAGATCGACTCCATGACCGCCGACATCGCCGCCGCAGATGCGAAAGCCGTTGCCGCGCGCGAAGAGCTGGCGAAGCAGGTGGTGCAGAACCAGGCGCTGCAGCGCAATCTCGCGAAGTGGGAACAGCGCGTGGGTGTGCTCAGCAACGCGCTCACCGAATCGGGCAACGCCGCGCAGGCAACGCAGGCGCAGGTGCAGGAACGCGAAGCCGCAGTGGGCGAGCGCGACGTGCGCGTACGCGAACTCGAAACGACGCAGCGCGAGCAGGCAGAAACGATCGCATCGTTGCAGAAACTGCTGGCTGCACGAGACGACGAGCTCGAAGTGCTGAACGTGGATGCGGCGGCGTTGCGTATGAAGCTCGCAGAGTCGAGCACGGAAAACGCCGTTGTTCCCGCCTCGCCGGCACCTGCTCCTGCGCCGATGACGCTGCAGGCCATGCCTTCTTCCGAGCCGGCAACGGAAACGGCCGCACTGGAAGCGCCGATGCAGGACGCAGACGAACAACCGGTTGCGGCAACGAGCACGGATCGCACCGAGCGCGAGCTGAATGCCACGATGCGCGAGCTGAAAACGCTGCGCGGCCACGTCGCCGAACTCGAAACCCGCTGCACCTCGCTCGACGGACTGCTGCGCGGAAAGGATGCGACGCTGACGGAACGCGCGCGCCGCATCGAAGATCTGCAGGATCAGATGGCGCGTCTCGAAGCGCGGATCGACGAACGCAACCAGCAGATCGCTGAACTCAAGCGCACGCGCGAAGAGCCCGCTCCGCAGCCGTCGCCGTATGCGGCTGCACGCGCCACCACCACCATTCAGTACACCGGTCAGACCAAGCCGATGTGACGGCGCCGGATGGCGCCGCTTCCCCGACGACGACTACACTGCTCCCCTCTTCGGGGAGCCCTTGCATGCGGTTTTCTTTCGTCGCTTCCATCGTGATTGGTTGTGCGCTGCAGTTCGGTTGCAGCAAGACCGAACCGCCGCCGGTAACGACGTCGACATCGGGTGCGTTGTTTGCGGACGCGGTGATCACCGAGTCCGGTAAACAGCGCTGGGCGCGCACCTGCGCAATGTGTCACGTGCGAGGTGAAGGCGGCGCACCGAAAATCGGCGACGCTGCCGCGTGGGAACCGCGTCTCGCACTCGGCGAAGCAGTGTTGCTCGATCACGCCGTCAACGGCTTCAACAACATGCCGCCGCTCGGTTACTGCATGGACTGCGAGCGCGAGGACCTGCGCGCCTATATCCGATTCATGGCGACCGGAGGTGGCGCATGAGCCGCCTTTCGCGCAGACGACTTCTCGCAGGGGCGCTGTTTGCGAACGCATTCGGCGGATCGATCGCCGGCATCGCGCCGCGGGTCGCAAACGCTGCCGAAAGCGCGTCGGCGTCCGATTCGTTGCCATGGCACAACTGGTCCGGCGGACAGAGCGCCCAGCCGGCCGGACGTTTCGCCCCGCAAACCGAAGACCAGCTGATCGAATTCCTCGGCCGCGACTCGGGTCCGCTGCGGCCCGTCGGTTCGGGCCATTCGTTCTCCGCCCTCGTTCCTACTGACGGCCACATCGTGGTGCTCGACAAGCTCACGGGCCTGCGAGCGCAGGACGAGGCAACGCTCGAAGCCACGCTCGGCGCCGGCATCCGCCTTGCCGAAATCGGGCCGGTGCTCGAAGAAGTGGGACAGGGCATGTTCAACCTGCCGGACATCGACCGGCAGACGCTGGCCGGCGCAATATCTACCGCCACCCACGGCACCGGGCTTGCGTTGAACACGCTGTCTGCGTATGTCAGCGGGCTGCGCCTGGTCACGCCCTCTGGCAAGGTGATGGAACTCGACGCGGCAAAGGAGCCTCGCCTGTTCGCCGCGGCGCAGGTTTCGCTCGGCGCGCTCGGCTTCGTTACCGAAGTGCGGATGCGCAACCGAGCAGCGTATCGCTTGAAGAAGACCACGCGCATCCAACCCACCGAAGAAGTGCTGCAGGATTTCGAAGCGCAAGCGCGCGCGCATTCGCACTTCGAAATGTTCCCGCTCACACACTCGAAGTACGCGAGCGTGCAGATCATCGACGAGACCGACGAGCCGATACACAACCCGCAACCGCCGCCGGACCAGGCCGACCCTTACGACGAACTGATGCGCGCGCTGGTGCACGTCCCGGTAGCCGCGCGCGGCGCGATGATCGAAGCGGCGGTGGCGGCGGCACCGCAGGCAGAGCCGGTGGTCGACGTCTCGTATCGCATTCTCGCGAACGTGCGGAACTACCGGTTCAACGAAATGGAGTATTCGGTGCCGCTCGATGCGGGCGCACCGTGTCTGCTGGAGATTCTGCGCACGATCGACGAGCAGCAGATCGACGCGGTGTTCCCGCTCGAGTATCGCTACGTTGCAGGTGACGATCTCTGGCTCAGCATGTTCGAAGGCTCGCCGCGCGCATCGATCTCGATCCATCGCGACGCGCGTTTCGATTACCGTCCATACTTCGACGTCATCGAACCGATCTTCTGGAAGTACGGCGGCAGGCCCCACTGGGGGAAGGTGCATTCGCTGAAGCACGACCAGCTGGTGAAGCTGTATCCGCACTTCAAAGACTTCCTCGAGATGCGCGAAGCGCTCGACCCGACAGGTCGCATGCTGAACGCGCACTTGCGCGGTCTGTTCGGAATCGCGACTTAGTGCAGCCGTTGGGCTAGATCGAAAACCCTTCTTCGGAAATCGGCATCGTGCGCGGCCGCAGACCGCTCGCCGCATGGATTGCGTTGCACACGGCCGCGGCCAGCGGCGGCAACGCGGGCTCGCCGAGGCCGGTCGGCATGTTGTCGCTTTCGATGAAGTGCACATCCACTTCCGGAATGCTCGGCATGCGCAGAATCGGATACTCGTTGAAATTCTGCTGCTGCGCGCGGCCGTCCTCGAACGTGATCTTGAGCCCCATCATCGTGCTGAGCCCGTCGATCACTGCGCCTTCGCACTGATTCTCGGCCATGCTGCGATTGACGATAGGCCCGACGTCGCCGACCACCGTAACGCGATGCACGGTGATCTTCTTGTCCGGCGCAACGCTCACGTCTGCCACTTCGGCAAAGTGGCCGGCGTGGCTGAAGTAGAAGGCGATGCCCAGACCGCGCCCCGGCGGCATCGTTTTGCCCCAACCGGCCTTCTCGGCCGCGAGCTTCACCACCGCGGCGGCCCTGCCGGTGTTCAAACGCCAGCTGTCTCCCGGCTGCATCCAGCGCGGTTCGCCCAGCGCGTCGAGCAGGAATTCGACGCGATCGCGATTCGCTGCAGCCGCCATCTCGTCGAGAAAGCTCTGCACCACGAAGCCGAACACATTCGAACCGGGGGCGCGCCACGCACCGCACTGCGTCTCCCATGGCAGCGTCGTCACCATCAGCTTGTAGTTGGCGAGCAGTTCGCCGGGAAACACCTTGTCCGTCATCTGGCCGCCTATCACGACTTCGCCTTTGTCGTTCGCAAACGTGACGAAGTGGTGTTGCCACGCGGACAGCTTGCCTGCTTTGTCGACGGCGCCTTTGATCGTGTGGAAGCCGCCGGCGCGATAGAAGTCGTGTGCCATGTCGTCTTCGCGCGTCCACTGCAGTTTCACAGGAACGCCCGCGTGCTTCGCAATGGCGGCCGCCTCCGCCATGTAATCGTTGGCGAGACGTCGTCCGAAGCCGCCGCCGCAACGCGTCTGGTTCACCGTCACCTTGTCCTGCGGGATCGACAGCACCGACGCGACGAGTTCGGCGCCCTGCTGCGGCGTCTGCGTCGGCGACCACAGTTCGATCGCGCCGTCGCGGTACCACGCGGTGCAGTTCTGAGGTTCGAGTTGCGCGTGCGAGACGAACGCGTAGCGATACGTCGATTCGACGGTGGCAGCGGCCGTGTGGAATTGCGCGTCTACGTCGCCCTTGTTGCTCGCGACTTTCGCACCCGGCCCCTTAGCAAGCTTGTCGGCTTGCGCCACGGCCGCGCTCCAGCTGTCTTTCGCCGCGCCCGACTCGTCCCAGCGAATCTCGAGCTGCTTCTTCGCGCTGATCGCGGCCCAGGTACCGTTCGCGACGACTGCAACGCCCGGCATCAGCCCGTTCACCTCGCCGTTGCCTTCCAGCACGAACGCATCCACCACACCTGGCAGCTTCTTGATCGCGTCGAGATTCGCGCTCGCCACACGCCCGCCGGTGGCCGGACATTTCTGATAAACGGCATAGCGCATGTTCGGCAGCACCTGGTCGATGCCGAACAACGGCGCCCCGGTGACGATCGCGTGGTTGTCCACGCCTGGAATGCGCGTGCCCAGCAGCCGATAGTCGGCGCGGTTCTTCAGCGCGACTTTCGCGGCATCGGGCACTCGCAGCCGGGCAGCGTCGTTGGCGATGTCGAAGTAACTCACGCTGCGGCCGCTCGAAGCGTGCGTGACGACGCTGTCGCGCGTCTGGCATTCGCTGTCCTTGACGCCCCAGCGCGCGGCCGCGGCGGATACCAGCATCGCGCGCGCTACCGCACCGGCGCGTCGCAGGCCGTCCCAAGTCTGCGGCACCGAGCGGGAACCGCCGGCCACCTGCCCGCCGTACGCGTCTTTGTCGATGCGCGCCTGCTCCACGCGCACGTCGCTCCACGCCGCGTCCAACTCTTCGGCCACGATCATCGGCAGGCTGGTCTTCACGCCCTGGCCGATCTCCGGATTCGGCGCAACGATCACGATCTCGCCGGCGGCGATCTTCACATACGCGTTCGGTATGAACATGCCCGTCGGATTCACGCTGGCGGCTGCCTTGCCTTGCCAGTCGGTGCCGACGGCGAGCAGCAGGCCGCTGCCGGCCACGCCGGTCAATTGCAGGAAGCGGCGGCGGCCGATCTTCGTCACGCTGAACGGCATCGACTGCGGCGCGCGGTCCGACGCGGCCACGTGCTGCGCCAGGAACGAATCGTTGGTGAACGAACGCGTGGATTTCGCCATCACACGTTCCCCCCGTCGCGCTGCGCCTTCGCCGCCGCGTGAATCGCCTTGCGGATACGCAGATACGTTCCGCACCGACACAGATTGCCGGCCATCGCCTGATCGATCTCGGCATCGGTCGGATCGGAATTCGCCTTCAGCAAGGCGGCCGCGGACATGATCTGCCCCGCCTGACAGTAGCCGCACTGCGGTACGTCGAGCTCGATCCACGCCTGCTGCAGCGGATGCAGCGGCTTGTCGGGACCCGCGAGCCCTTCGATCGTGGTCACCACGTGTTCGGCCGCAGCAACTGCGCTGAACGAGCATGAACGCACCGGCTGGCCGTCGATCCATACCGTGCACGCGCCGCACTGACCCACACCACAGCCGTATTTCACGCCCACCAGATTCAGGTTGTCGCGCAACACCCACAGCAGCGGTGTGGACGGCTCGACGCCGTCGATCAGATGTTCGTTGCCGTTGACGTTCAATGTCAGCATTGGCGGGCTCCATGCGACCGGACGAGGATCATGGCACCGCGTTGCCGGCACGCCAACCCGATGTCGAACGGCTAGAGCGTTCCGAGGAAGTCGCGCGTTACGGCGAGCACCGCGCGGGCCCGATCGACCGGGTCGGGGTACGTTTCGCGATAGCGCTTCGAGCGCACTTCGAGGCTGAGCGGCACGTCGTTCGGAAGCGCCGCGAGCAGATCGCGCAGCGGCAACGTGCCTTCGCCGGCGGCACAACGTCCGTCGATGGCATCGGCGAGGTACGCGTCGTGGTCCGGATTTGCCAACCTTGCCGCACCGTCGCACAACTGCGCATATGGCAGCAGATCGCGCTCGATCGATGCCACGTTCGCAGCGGACGCACCGCAGCGCGCGAGATGCAGTGCGTCTACCAGCACGCCGCCGGCCGGATGCGCGACGTCGGTCACCACTTCGACCGCCTGAGCGAGCGTCTGCACCCGCGCGATCATCAGGAACTCCAGCACCGCGCGCATGCGGGCCGCGGCGGCGAGTTCGCATAACGCCGCGAACTGGTGCTTGGTGTCGGTGAGGCTCGGGTTGGCGCTGACGATCAGCACGTTGCGCGCACCGAGCGTGCCGCCGATGTGGATCAGCCGTCGTGCCGCGTCGGTGACTTCGCGGCCGGGGCGGATCCAGATCACTTCGATGTCGAGCGCCTGCAGCGCACCGGCGCGCAGCTCGTGCTGGACGGCGCGCGTGGTCGCGTCGGTCCAGCTATTCGTGTCGCACCAGATGCCGGTCGCCCGGTAACCGGACTCGGCTGCCGCCTGGACGATCCGCTCCGGCGGGAACTCTGGCAATACGCCGGCGGCGAGCGACAACAGGTGCGCCATCACCCGAACACCCCGCGCACGGCGCGGGCGATTCGTAAACCAACGCCGCGCAGGTCGGTGCGGCGCGAGCGCGCGAGTTCGATCGCAAGAAAGCGCTGCGTCCGTTCGACGCAGCGCCGCGCGTCGCCGAAGAATTCCATCTGCATGAAGCCGTGCGGCATGCCCGATGCGATCAGCAACTCGTGACGGATGCCGCTGCTCTCCAATCGCTGCTGCAGTGCACGCGAATCATCGAGCAGCGGATCTTGTCCACCGACGATCAGCAGCGTCGGCGGCAACCACTGCGCGCCGTGAATGGGACTGACCCGCGGGTCTTCGAGCAGCGCACTGTTCGCGTTCCGCCCGAGGTAGGCCTCGCGCAACGTGCGCGCGAACATCGGTCCGCCGACTTCGGCGAAGTCGAACACGCCATAGATCAACACCGCCGCCGCGAGCTTCGGAGCGCGCCGGCGCTGCGCGAGTTCGATCGCCACTGCTGCCGCGAGGTTGGCGCCGGCCGAGTCGCCGGCGACCGCGACGCGCGCGGGATCGCCGCCAAACTCGTGTGCGTGACGGACCGCCCATGCGACGGCGGAGAGACAGTCGTCGAACGCGGCTGGGAAGGGATGCTCGGGTGCCAGGCGATAGTCAGCGCTCACCACGACGCAGCCACCTTCGGCCAATCGGTGCGTCAGCTTGCGGTGACTCGCGGGATTGCCGGCCACCCACGCGCCGCCGTGAAAGTAGACGAGCACAGGAAACGGACCGACACCCACCGGCACGATTACGTCGACCGGAACCGTTCGACCGTCGGCCGGAACCCGCACTGCCTCATGGAACGCACCCACGTTCGGCAGTTTGCGGTTCAGCAGTCCGGCCAGCTGATTGAACACGAAGCGGATGCCTTCGACGCTCGCGTCCGGCGCGATCTCCTTCGCGAACGTCGTGCTCAGTTCGCGCGCCGGCGCCGCGATGCGCTCGCTCTTCGCTCCGTTCGGTTTCATGCCGCCTCCGTACTGCCGATGCTGCAATGCATCAGAATGCTAGCATTCCGGTCCGATCGGATGGCGACGAAACATCACACGACGATGGCTTTGCCGATCACTTTCCGCTCGATGATCAGCTTCAGCGCGTCGGCCGTTCGCTCGAGCGGCACGCGATGCGAGATGTACGGTCTGATCCGGCCGGAGGCGAGCCAGCCCATCAGGATGTCGGCGTTGCGCTTCGCCCACGCGGGATCATGACGCTGCAATCCGCCGACGGTGAACCCGATCACCGCCGCGTCTTTGATCAGCAGATGATTCGTCTTCGCGAGCCCGACCCGTCCGCTGGTGAAGCCGACGATGAGGATGCGTCCGAACGGCGCGATGCAACGCAGGGACTCGTCGAACACGTCGCCGCCGACCGGATCGTAGATGACGTCGGCGCCGCGGCCGCCGGTCAGTTCCTTCACCTGTTCGCGAAAGCCGTCCGTGTAGTTGATCAGGTGATCGGCGCCGAGTTGTCGCACCACCTCGAGTTTCGCGTCCGACCCGGCGGTGGCGATCACCGTTGCGCCGTACAGCTTGCCGATGTCGACCGCCGCGAGCCCGACGCCGCCGGCCGCGCCGTGCACGAGCAGCGTTTCGCCCGCTTTCAGGTCTGCCCGCTGCATCGCGTAGTACGCGGTTGCATAGTTGCTGCGGAACGACGCTGCGGCTTCGAGATTCACGTGCTCCGGCAATCGCGTGACGCGCGAGGCAGCGACCACCACCTGTTCGACGCATCCGCCCGGCGTCAGCACCGCATCGCCGACGCGCAATCCCGTTACGCCGGGGCCGATGGCGGTGATGCGACCCGCGCCCTCACCGCCGATGACGAACGGCAGTTCTGGTTTCACCTGATACTCGCCGGCCACCATCAGCACATCGGTGAACGCCACACCGCGCGCCTCGATCGCCACTTTCACCTGACCGTCGCCGGGAGGCGGCGGTTCCGGAACGTCGCGCACGACCAGGTCGTCGGGGCTGCCGAGTTTCTCGCAGTAAACCGCTTTCATGTTGTCAGCCGTTGGGGGAGGGCGGAACGGTAACGCCGCAGCGCGGATCGATACAATGGGCCAGTCATCCCCCGGAGCGCCGCCATGTCGAATCTCGAACAACTGCTCGACCGCGCCGCGATCACCGACCTCGTCAATCGCTACGCGACGGGGCTCGACCGACGCGACTGGAAGCTATTGCGCTCGATCTTCGCCGACGAAATCGACATGGAGTACACCTCGGTCGGCATCAAGGCCGGGCGCTATTCGGCCGATCGCTGGGTGCGCAGTTCCGAAGTGCTGTTCGCCGGATTCGGTCCCACGCAGCACACGCTGACGAATCACGCCATCGAGCTGAACGGCGACGCCGCGCACTGCGTCATGTACATGCGCGCCGAGCACTTCATTCTCGAAGACGCGCCTCAGGACAATCGTTGGACGATCGGCGGGTACTACACGGTGGACCTGAAGCGCTCGACCGAAGGCTGGAGAGTCCACGCGATGGGTCTGCACGTGACGTGGCAGACCGGCAACCGGGAACTCTCCAACCTCGCGATCGAGCGCGGCCGCGCGAAACTCGGCATCAAGCCGCGCAGTTAGAGGTACTTCGGCAGCTCTGCGGCGATTTCTTCCGGCGTGGTCCGGGGTCCGAAGCGCGCAACGACGTTGCCTGAACCGTCGACCAGGAACTTCGTGAAGTTCCACTGGATGTCGTTGGTGCCGTCGTCGTTGGACTTCTGCGACTTCAGCAGCTTGTACAGATCGCACGCGCCGGTGCCGTTGACCTCGATCTTCTCGAACAACGGGAAGTTGACGTCGAACTTCGTCTCGCAGAAATCGAGGATCTGTTCGCTGGTGCCCGGTTCCTGCGCACCGAACTGGTTGCATGGGAATCCGAGCACGGTGAACCCTTTGTCTTCATTCGCTTCCTGCAGGTCGCGCAGTCCGGCGTATTGCGGCGTGAGGCCGCAGCGGCTCGCCACATTGACCACCAGACAGGTCTTGCCTTTGTAGGTCGACAGTTTCACCGGCTCGCCGGTGATCGATTTCATCGTCAGATCGTGAAATTTGGCCATCGCATCCTTCCTTCGACGTGGGTCGGCGATGTTAGCACTGTCGCAGGACGCGCTTCCGCATTGGAAGCCATCGCGTTAGGGTTCACCTGCGCTCGGTGCAACGAGAGAGGAGGTGCAATGCCGACCATCAAACCGATCGATGCGAAATGGCTCGATCAAGTGCGCGAGGCGCCGATCGAACCGGCGCGCCGCATCGTCGATCCGCACCACCACCTTTGGCGCCGCGAAGACATCGGCAACTACGCGCTCGACGAACTGTGGGCCGATACCAGCTCAGGCCACAACGTCGAGAAGACGGTGTTCGTCGAATGCGGCGCGAGCTACCGCACTTCGGGTCCGGAATACATGCGCTGTATCGGCGAAACCGAATTCGTCGCCGAGATCGCGGCGGCGAGTGCGAAGGGCGGGCGACGCAAGGCGGTGATCTCCGCGATCGTCGCGCACGCGGATCTGACGCGAGGTGCCGTACTCGAAGAGGTGCTCGCCGCGCACCACGACGCCGGCCATGGACTATTTCGGGGAATTCGACACGCCGGCGCACTGGACCCGCACCCCGAAGACCTGATGATCGCGGGCAGGGCGCTTCCCGGTTTGTACGCACGCAAGGACTTTCGCGACGGCGTAAAAATGTTGGGGCATCTCGGCTACACCTACGATACCTGGCACTACCATCACCAGAACCCCGCATTCGCGGAACTCGCGCGCGCTGTCCCTGGCACCACGATGGTGCTCGATCACTTCGGCACGCCGCTCGGCGTGGGCCGATATCGCGACCAGCGCGAAGCGATTTTCGCGGCGTGGAAGAAAGACATTACCGAAATCGCGAAGTGTCCGAACGTCGTTGCCAAGCTCGGCGGCCTCGCCATGCCCGACAACGGCTTCGGCTGGAACGAACGCGCAACGCCGCCAACATCCGACGAGTTCGCGCAGGCGCAGAAGCGCTACTACCTGCACGCGATCGAGTGTTTCGGCCCGGACCGATGTATGTTCGAAAGTAACTTCCCGGTCGACAAGTGGTCGATCTCGTATCCCGTGTTGTGGAACGGCCTGAAGAAGATCGTCGCCGGTTTCTCGGAGAGCGAGAAAGACGCGATGTTCTATGGCACCGCGGCGCGCATCTATCGTTTGTGATCCAGGAGATCAGCAATGGCACTACCGCAGGACATCTCTCCCGTTAACGTGAACCTCACCGACACCATGGTGAAGGCCAGCAAGATGCCGTGGATGGAAACGTCACCCGGCATGGCGTATCAGAAGATCCTCTGGCTCGGAGAGGAGAGCGGCCGTTGGGCCGTGCTGTTCGACTGGAAGAAAGGCTACGTGGCGCCGCCGCACAAGCATCTCGCGGCATCGCATACGTTCATCCTGAACGGCAAACTGAAGGTGCGCGACGCAACGCTCGATACCGGCGACTACGTGTACGAGCCGAACGGCGTATTGCACGGCGCGACCACCGCGCTCGAAGACACGCAGTATCTGTTCATCTGCGACGGCGCGATTCTGTTCTTCGACGACAACGGCTTCACGTCGTATCTCGGCTGGGAAGAACTCAAGCGCATGCAGGATGCACAGGCGGCTCAGGCGAGCGTGCAAGCAGCGGGATGAACGCGCCGGGGGGCCGTCGCGCGCCCCTCAGCGTGGTCGCTGGTTGATCATTCCCGAGAGTCCCTTCGACGTCAGGATCTCGATCCAGTACCCATCGGGGTCGCGGATGAACGCGAGCCCTTTCATCGTGCCGTCGTCGGGACGCTTCACGAACTCGACGCCGAGGCTTTCGAAGCGCTCGCAGGCCTTGTAGACGTCGGGCACGGTGATGCCGATGTGGCCGAAGCCGCGCGGTTCGGCGTTGCCGTGGTGATAGGCGAAGTTCGCGTCGCTCTCGGTGCCCCAGTTGTGTGTGAGTTCCAGCAGCGCTTTGCGCTCGAACACCCACTTCGCGCGCGCCGCCGCATCGGTGGGAATCGGTCCGTCGCCCGCGTCGGGATAGCCCATGAAATACAGCGAGAACTTCATCGGCGGGAAGTCGTAGCGGTCGAGTAGCGTCATACCGAGAATGTCGCGGTAGAACGGCACCGAGCGCTCCGGGTCCTTGATCCGCAACATCGTCTGATTCAGCACCCAGCCTTCGTCATTCATCGCCACGTCTCCTCACAGCAATCAGTGAACACCGGTGCCGGGCACCGACTCGTCAATAAGTCACCGCCGGTGCCAGGCACCGGCTGGTCGTTCAGAACAGTCCGATCTGCCGATCGTCGCCAATCACCTGATCGAAGTCGAGCCCAAGCGCGCCGAGCACCGGCTCGGCTACCGGCTTGATCTGTTTCGCGACATAGTGAATCCGGTCAGGCGGATGCTTCAGATTGTCGAGCGGCTCAGGCCCGGCCGTGGTCATCACGTACTCGATCAGGCGTCCGGGTTTGCCGGTCGATTTTCGCGCAGCGGCAACGTGCGGCGGCGTGCTCGCCGTGTACTCACCGACGTCCTTGCGCAGACCTTTGCGATAGACCAGCGCGTGATCGAGTTCGCCGCGGCGCACCTGCCCGACGATGTCGGTGAGGTACTGGTCGACCGGCTGGCCGTTGAACAACCGCGCATAGAGTTCGCGCTGTACCTGCTTCGCGAGTTCGGTCCAGTCGCGGCGCACCACCTCCATTCCGACGAACTCCACGTTCGCCGGATCGCCGCCGTGAATGACGCCGGCGTAGCGTTTGCGCGCGCCGCCGGATCCGTGACGCACCGACGCGAGGAACAGCTTCACGTACAGCTTCTCGAATTCGAGCTCGAGATGGCTCTTCACGCGCCAACGCTCGACGATGTACTGCTGAACGTCGCTGTTGAGCCGCACCGCGAGCGCCTTGCCTTCCTGCTCGGCTTCGTTCGCCTCGACCGTGCGCGTCTGCACGAAGAGGCTGTCGGTGTCGCCATAGAGGACCGTGTAACCCGCTTTCTCGAACCAGTCTTTCGACCACAACAGGAAGTGCTTGCCCTGTCCGGTGATCGCGTTCGCCAGCTTAGGGTTGTAGAAGCGGCACGCCGGTGTACCGAGCACGCCATAGAACGAGTTCATCAGAATCTTGATCGCGTGCGACGCAATCGCGTCGCCATTGCGCTTCGCCGCTTCGCGGCGCGGAAACAGATCGTCGAGCAGCTGCGGCAGGATTGCCGGTTCGCGACGAAAGCGCGCGCCGCCGACCGTGTCGATCAGATCTGCATCGGCCCGCGCATCGGTCGCAAGCGCGAGCGGGTCGATGTTGAACGTGCGAATCAGGCTCGGATACAGACTCTTGAAGTCGAACACCCACACGTTGTCGTGCACGCCGGGCCGCGGTTCGAGCACGTGCCCGCCCGCCTGCGCAGCAAACACGCGCGAATCCTCGCTGCGCACGCTGGGCGCAACGATACGGCGTTTGTGCAGCTCGGCGAGATAGAGAAAGTCGAACGACGCGATGCTTGCCGCGACGCGATCCGGCGTCATACCGGTGAGCTTGCTGCGCGCCACGGCGAGCGTGATCAGGTTCAGTTTCTCTGTGATCTCGAGCGCGAGCCGCGCATCGGTGCGCGCGTAGAGCGCGAAGCCCGCAAGATCGTCTTCGTAGCGCTGCAGGATCTCGCCAATGCGATCGTGCGCGTCGCCCTCCAGCGCTTTGCCTTCGCCGAGCACTTCGCGCGCAACGGCATCGAGCGAGTAGTCATCGAAGCGCACGAACGCGCCGCGGATCAGATCGATGCCGTCGAGCACCAGCCGCCCGGGAATACTCGCGCTGCCGCTGCCGAAGTAACCACGCGCCGGCCGCATGCGCAACCCGCCCGGCTCCCGGCCGAGTTCGAACGGATGCCGCACGCGCTGGGCGACTTTTGCCAACACCGACAAATCGAAGTCGACGACATTCCAGCCCGTCAGCACATCGGGGTCGAGTTCGGCCACACGCCTGCAGAACGCATCGATCGCAGCGCGTTCGTCGCCGCACGCAATCGCTTTCTCCGGCATCGCGCGCCCCGCCGGATCGACGATGAACACTTCGTCGGCGCCACAGCCGTACAGCGAGATTGCCAGCAGTCTCGTCGCTTGCGCATCGGTCTCGATGTCGAACGAGAGCACAGAGGGGCGAACGTCCACGTCGACCGGCTTCAGCTGCGGATCGTCGAACGTCCACCCAATCGGCGATCCGGCAACCGCCTCGCCCTCGATCTCGCAGCCTCCTTTGATGTCGCGATCGATCAGGAACGACACCGCATAACGGACGTCGGCCTCGTACGTGTCGACCCCGCCGGCGTGCAACCGATCGCGAAGCCCCGGTACGTCGCCCGGCGCCGCCGTATCGATGCGGCACACCGGCGCGCCCGAAAAGGTGCGTTGTTCAGTGGGCAACAGTTCGTTGGAGATCAAGGTGCGCGCTTTCGCGGCATCAGTCGCGTCAATGTAGAAGTGAGGCCGCTGCTGATGATCGCGCACCAGAAACGTCTCACCCGATTCGAGGCGTCCATACAGATGCACCACCGCGACACCCGAGGTGATCCGGTAACTCGCCTGCAGAATGAAACCACGCGCGCGCATGATGCGATTGTGCGCTGGCCGGGTGCCACCCTCCACCTCCGCTGGTGTCGCGTCTCCACCGTCAAAGTGACCACCTGCCCGCTTCACGCAAACTGATTCCCGATCGCGGTGCCGTGGGACACCTCCGAGCGTGTCCTGCGCACCGAACCTCCGCCACTCCAACCGCTCAATCGAAGTCGAAACCCGACCTGATCACTCGTGCACAGCCTGACTCGGCGGAGGCGCCACGCGTGGCGCGCCCTTCAGCAACAGCAGCATCGGAATGGCGATCAGCGTGACCAGCGTCATCGCGCGGAAGTCGTCGGCGTAGCCGAGCATCATCGCTTCGCGCACCACCGTGCCGTCGAGCAGCGACAGTCCGCCGGGCGTATTCGGATTCATATAGTTTGCGATCGAAGGGTTCTGCATCGCGTCGCTGAACGGCGTGATGTGTTCGACGAGCCACGCCCGATTCACCTGCACGTAGCGCGCGAGCATGCCGGTGAGTACCGATACGCCGATGCTGCTGCCGAGGTTACGCGACAGCGCGAAGATGCCTGAGCCTTCGGTGCGGTACTTCTGCGGCAGCGTCGAGAATGCGAGCACGCTCACCGGCGTAAACAGGAAACCCATGCCGATGCCTTGCACGACGCCGGTCCAGATCAGCAGGCTCAGGCTGACATTGGTGGTGAACTCCGACATTTCCCACAGCGATGCCGCCGAGATCAGCAACCCCGCGAGCAACAGCAATCGCGCGTCGACCTTGTTGACCAGCCGGCCGACGATGAACATCGACAGCATCGTGCCGAGCCCGCGCGGCGCCAGCACGTAGCCGGTAGTCAGCACGGGATAGCCCAGCAACCGCTGCAGGAACGGCGGCATCAGCGCCATCGTTGCGAGCATGTTGATGCCGGCGACGAACATGAAAATCATACCGCCACTGAAATTTCTGTCTTTGAACATCGCCGGCTCGATGAACGGCCGGTCTTTCGTCAGCACGTGCACGACGAACATGTAGAGGCACACCAGCGCGACAACGCCTTCGATGACGATCTCCATCGACTGGAACCACAGCTGCGAATTGCCGCGATCGAGCATCAGCTGCATCGAGCCGATCGCTATGCTGAGCAGCGCGAAGCCGCCGAGATCGAACGGCCTGTCGCGATCGCGGTGCGGAGGATCCTTGATGGCGGCCTGAATGCCGAGCAGCGCGATTGCACCGAGCGGAACGTTGATGAAGAACACCCAGCGCCAGTTGTAGTACTCGGTGAGATACGCGCCGAGACTCGGGCCAAGAATCGGCCCCAGCATCACGCCCATGCCGAACATCGCCATCGCCCCGCCGGTCTGACTCGGTGGAAACGTATCGAGCATCGTCGCCTGCGCGAGCGGAACGAGCGGCGCGCCGAAGCAACCCTGCAGGAAGCGGAACAACACCATCTGCTCGATCGACGTGGCAAGCCCGCACGCCATCGACGTCAGAACGAAACCGGCAACGGCGATCAGATACAGCTGCTTGCGGCCGAGCCGATCGCCGAGATAGCCGGCCATCGGCGTCATGATCGCGGCCGCAACGATATACGACGTCAGCACCCACGCGACCTGATCCTGCGTCGCCGAGAACGTGCCCTGCATGTCCGGCAAGGCCACCGCCGCGATCGTCGAATCGAGCGCCTGCAGAATCGTCGCGAGCATGATTGTCGCGGAGATGATGGCCCGCTTGGCGCCGGATTCGATCTGACTCATCGCACTGACTGATCTGCGACCGCGAGGGCGCGGCCTGGCTTCTTAGCCGGGTAAGAGATCCCGAAGGCCTCGGGTATGACCGGTGTCGACCGTCACCGTCGCACTCATGCCGGAACGCAGCGGCGGATCGTCGGCGCCGTGCGGCAACGTGATTCGCACGGCAACGCGTTGCACCACCTTCACCCAGTTGCCGGTCGCGTTCTGCGCCGGCAGCAACGCGAACTCGGAGCCGGTCGCCTCGCTGACGCTCTGCACGGTTCCGTGCCACTCGAAGCCGGGATAGGTATCGATGCGCACCTCTACGCTCTGGTTGGGGCGCAGGTACGTGAGGTCCGTCTCCTTGAAGTTCGCTTCGATCCACATGTCGCCGTCGGAGACGAGACTCATCACCGCGCTGCCGCGTTCGACGTACGTGCCGATTTCGGGCTTCTTGCTGGCGATACCGGAGAACGGCGCGACGACTCTCGTGCGCTCGAGATCGAGCGCCGCGCGATCGCGATCCGACTTCGCCTGCTGGTAGCGCGGATGCGCCTCTACGGCGACGTCTGCATTGCCGTTCAGATCGACCAGAATTTTTGCTGCGCGCTGGCTCGCCAGTTCCTGCTGCTTCACTGCGGTGTCGAGCGCGTGCTTGGCGTCGTCGAGATCGGAGATGGAGCCGATCTTGCGTTCGACCAGGCCGACCTGTCGGTCGTACGTCACGCGCGAGTAAGCGACGTTGTTCTGCGCCAGTTCGATTTCGGCGAGCGCCTGACGGTACTGCAGCTTCATGGCGGCGATGTCCTGCGCCGTTTGCGCCAGCGCCGCTTCGGCGCGGTCGAGCGCGAACGTGTACGGCGTGTCGTCGAGGCGGAACAGCAGCTGGCCGCGTTCGACGTGTTCGTTTTCCTTAACCGCGACTTCGACGATCTTGCCGGTGACTTCGGCGGCAATGATCGCTTTGTCGGCCTTCACATACGCGTTGTTGGTGTCGACGTAGCGGCCGGCGTGCAGATACGCATAGCACGAGAACAGCACCACCAGCAGCGGCACACCGAACAACAGCAGCGGCCGCGTGAAGCGACCGCGCGTCTTCGTCGCGGCAGGCGACGGCAACGGTGCGGCGGGCACCGGCGGTGCAGCAGTCTGCTGAGGGAATTCCGTCACCGGTGCAACCCGGCCTTCGGCCCCGATTTTTCGAATTTCGGACATCGCGAACTACCTTATGCGGCGGGATCTGGAGCGCGCGCGCGGCGCAACGTCCAGATCAGGTTGTGCGGCCATCTGCGACAGATTCGCCTTGATGCGCAGCAGCGACGACATCAGCTGCTCGCGTTGCGCTTCGTCGAGGCCGGCCATCACCTGGTCCTGTCGCTCGGCGCCTTTGTCGAAGATCTTCTTCAGCAGCGGTTGCGATCGCGGCGTCAGATACAACTGCTGCGCGCGCCGATCGCTCGGATGCGCGCGGCGCTCGATGAGCCGCGCTTTCTCGAGCCGATCGATCTGGCGCAATAGCGTGATCGGCTGAATCTCGAGCAGCGCCGACAGCGCGACCTGACTGATGCCTTCGTTGCGCGACAGATGCACCAGCACGCGCGCCTGAGCGAGCGTGAGACCGAGTTCGGGCGTAGTGGTTCGGAAGTTCTCGCGCAGCAGCCGGCTGACGTCGGATACGAGAAATCCGAACGTCGCGTTGGTCTGCGTCTGGTTACCGTCGGTCACAATGATTCACTTGAATTAAACTACGCAGATGATAAGCCGTGCTTACTATTAGTCAAGATGACGATATGCCTGCTACGAGTGCAATGTGCGGCATCCGCCACTTGCGGTACGCTGCGGACGTTTCCGCGCGCAGCCCCAACCATGCTGATTCACCCGTCCGCGGCGAACGCGGGCAAATTCGTCGATCCGGACACGACGGCCGACGGCAAGACCCGGGCCTCGGTGCCGCTGCGGGCGCTGCAGACGTTGTGGTTCAACACCGGCACGCTGTGCAACCTCACCTGCGCCAACTGCTACATCGAGTCCAGCCCACGCAACGACCGGTTGGCCTATCTCGAGACGGCGGATGTCGTGGCGTATCTCGACGAGATCGAAACGCTGAAGCTGCCGACGACCGAGATCGGCTTCACCGGCGGTGAGCCGTTCATGAATCCGGCGATCGTCGAACTGCTGACCGCGAGTCTCGAACGCGGCTATCGAACGCTGGTGCTGACGAACGCGATGCGGCCAATGACGAAACACGCCGACGCGTTGCTCGCGCTGCGCGAAATTTTTGGCAATCGGCTGGTGCTGCGGGTTTCGGTGGATCATCACCGGCGCGAGTTGCACGAGGAAGAGCGCGGACGCCATACGTGGCTGCCGACGCTGCGCGGTCTCAAGTGGTTATCGAACAGCGGCTTCGCGCTGAACGTCGCGGGTCGACTGCGGTGGGGCGATGCCGAAGCATCGATGCGTGAAGGATTCGCGGCGCTGTTTGCTTCCGAGGGCATCGCCCTCAATGCGAACGATCCAGTCGAACTCGTGCTGTTCCCCGAGATGGATCTGGGCGCGAGCGTTCCGGAAATCACCACCGAGTGCTGGGGCATTCTGCACAAGCGACCGGAAGACGTGATGTGCGCGTCGTCGCGGATGGTGGTCAAGCACAAAGATGCGGAGCGGCCGACGGTCGTTTCGTGCACGCTGCTGCCGTACGACCAGGCCTTCGACCTGGGTCCGCGGCTCGCCCACGCGCTGAGCCCGATCAAGCTCAACCATCCGCACTGCGCAAAGTTCTGCGTGCTCGGCGGCGGACGCTGCAGCCTCTAGTGATCAGATACGCCATCGTCATTCTGCTGGCGCTGCTGCTGGTCGGTCCGTTCCTGGTTCCTGTGCCGGCGCTGACGGATACGGTCGATCCAGTCACGCTCGCCGACCCCGACAGCCGATTCGGCGACGTCGCGGGCGTGCACGTTCACTACAAGGAAGCGGGCGCCGGCGCACCGGCCTTCGTGCTGCTGCACGGCTTCGGCGCAAGCGTATTCACGTGGCGGAACGTCATGCCGTCGTTCGCGCAACTCGGGCGCACCGTCGCGTACGACCGTCCTGCGTTCGGCCTCACGGAGCGGCCGCTGAATTGGTCCGGCGAAAATCCGTACGGCGACGCCGCGCAGATCGACATCGCGCTGGCGCTGCTCGACTCGCTCGAAATCGAGCGTGCGGTCTGGGTGGCCAATTCGGCCGGCGCCCGCGTCGCGGTCGACGTGGCGCTGCGACATCCAGAGCGCGTCACTGCGCTCGTGCTCGTCGACCCGGCCGTCAGCGGCGGTCCCCGTTGGCTGCGACCGCTGCTTCGCCTGCCGCAACTGCAACACCTCGGGCCGCTCGCCGTGCGTTCCATCTCGACCCGCGGCGACGACGTCATCCGCAGAGCCTGGCACGATCCGACTCGGGTTACCGCGGACGTAATGGCGGGCTACCGCCAGCCGTTGCGCGCCAACGACTGGGATAAGGCGCTGTGGGAATTCACCTCGGCGCCTCGCGACTCCGACGCACGACGCGACCTCGCCGGGCTCGCAGCCACGCCCACTCTGGTCATCACCGGTGACGACGACCGCATCGTGCCGACACAGCGCACGGTCGATCTCGCGGCCAAAATCCCGGGCAGCCGGCTCGTCGTGCTAGCCGATTGCGGACACGTTCCGCAGGAGGAGTGCCCCGCGCCGTTCATGAACGCGGTGCGCGAGTTTCTGAGCAGCGCCGCAACGGCGCCGTGAAAGTGGGAGCCGCGCTACCCGCGCTTCGGCAAGCCGTCCGTTTTGCTGCCGAGCTGACCCGGGAAGTACTCGATCAGTTCGACAATGTGGCCGTCCGGATCGGGAAAACACACCACGCCCTGAACGCCGATCACTGCATCGGGGTCGCGCAGCGGCTGCGTCGGCACCAGGCCTTTTGCGATGAGCGCTTCGGTCGCGCCGAGAATGTTGTGCGTCAGCAGTGCCATGACGCGCGGAATCCGTTCGGCCGGCGGTTTCGCGTCTTCGGAGTTCTGCCAGCGCGGCCTCACCCATTCGATCAGGTCGATGCGCGTCTGCAGGGCGTCGTCCTGCGGCAGCACGAGTTGT
Source organism: uncultured Gammaproteobacteria bacterium (assembly GCA_963780795.1). Taxonomy (GTDB): domain Bacteria; phylum Pseudomonadota; class Gammaproteobacteria; order Pseudomonadales; family Azotimanducaceae; genus DATJGR01. The sequence goes on from CAWADH010000006.1 coordinate 180,625, forward strand.
ACTGCCCTGCCTTGCGCACCTTTCACCATGTTGAAGTTGCTGCCGACGTAGTCGGGCCACTGCACGTCGCGATTGTCCTTGATCACCTCGAAGCCGAAGTGCGCGTAGAACGCCGTCGACCGCTCGACGTTCGTGCACGGCAGAATGAAGTGGAAGATCGAACGTATGTGCCAGTCGGCCATCGGCGCACCTCTATTTAGCCGGAACCATCTTCCACGCCAGACGCACACCGTACGTGCGGGGCGGGTAGTACGAGTCGAACGTGGTCGGCGTGCCGCTCGCGAGCCCGTCGTTCACCGTCATGTTGCGCAGATTGTCTTCGTCGGTGAGGTTCTGTACGAACGCATCGATCGTCCACTCATCGTCAGCGCTCGTCCACATCAAGCGCGCGTCCGCGGTGAAGAAGGCGCCTTCGCGATGGCGGTCGATATTCTGTACCCGGTAGTAGACGTCGTCCTGCCAGTAATACTGCGCGCGCGCCGTTATCGTGCCGTTAGCGCCGAGCGAGTAGTCGTATTGCGCGAACGTCGACACGGTGTATTCCGGCGCGCGGTTCAAGGTGTCGCCGTCGAGGCTGATCGTCGGCGTGAACTGATACTTGTCGAACTGCGCGTTCAGCCACGTCAGATTCAGTCCGAACGAGAACTGGTCGAACGGCAGCAGCAGCGTTTCGAGTTCGACACCTTTGATCGTCGCATCGGCGGCGTTGTCGGTCGTGAACGAAGTGGCTTGCAGGAAGTTCACCTGCAGGTCCTTGTAGTCGTTGTAGAACGCCGCGATGTTGACCTGCGCGCGATTACTCCAGAACTGGCTCTTCAACCCGACCTCGGCCGAATCCACTTTCTCGGGATCGTAGGTGTCGAACTGACCGAGGGAGTAACCGCCGCCCTTGTAGCCGTGCGACAGATTCACGTAGCTGAACACGTCGTCGGTGATGAACCAGTCGAACTCCACCTTGCCGGTGCCCTCGTCCCACTGCTGCTGGTCGGTGCGCGCCAGGTTCACTCCGAATGCCGCGATCCTCTGGTACTCGTTGATCTCCTTTTCGTCGCTGGTGTAGCGGCCGCCGACGACCACTTTGAATGGCAGACCGTTTTCACGCATGTCGTAGCCGATCTGTCCGAACACCGCAGACGACGTCGTCTTCAGCTTGCCGCCGTTGAAGAAATCGAAGCCGAAGAGCGGCGTGCTGTCCTGGAAGAAGTAATCGCTCGACAGATTCTCGTTGAAATAGAAACCACCTAGAATCCACTCCCAAGGACCCTTGCCGGCCGATACGAGCCGGATTTCCTGCGTGAGCTGATCGGTGTTCATCGTCCAGCGCTGGAACTGAACGGGGTTGCTGGACTGGTCGATGTCGGCCGACTGGAACCAGTCGTTGGTGATGTAGCCGGTGTTCGTCACGAGCGTAACCGGGCCCAAGAACCCTGCGTCGAAGTCCCAGGTGAGTCGCGCCCCTAGAAAGTCGTTGTCGAGGTTCAGATACTCGCGATAGTCCTTCGCGACTTCGCGCACGTTCTTCGGGTTCGGCACGGCGCCGGTGAAAATGTCCACGGTCACCGGCCCGATCGGTGGCGGCAGCGGAAAGACCGCTGGAGCAAACGGTTCACGCCGGCGCTGGCTCTGATTGCCGCTGTTCTGGAAGTTCTGTGCGGTCAACACGAGGTTCGCGTTCTCGCTCAAATCGAAACGCAGCTTGCCGCGAACCGACGTGTAGTCGGTGACGTCGCCGTTGTGACCCGTCTTGTTGTCCTGATAGCCGTCGTTGCTTTCGTTGACGACCGCCAACCGCGCCGAGACATCGTCGGCGAGCGCGCCGCTGACGACGAGGCGTTCGCGCACGTCGTCATAGTTGCCCGCGGTGACGTCGCCGAACATCTCGAAGTCCTGCGTCGGATCGGCGGTGATCACGTTGATCGAACCGCCGGTCGTGTTACGCCCGTACAACGTGCCTTGCGGGCCGCGCAGCACTTCTACGCGCTGCATGTCCCACATGTCTCCGGGCATCGACGACGGTTGGCCCACATAGACGCCGTCGAGGTGATACGACACGCCGGGATCGAAACCGGCAACCAACTGGTCCGATCCGATGCCGCGGATATACGCGTATGTCACCGGCGACTGAGAGTTCGGACTGATCACGAGGCTCGGTACCGACCATTGCAGATCGGTGATGTCGTTGATGCCGCGCAGCTGCAGCTGCTCGGCGTCGTATGCGGTCAACGCGATCGGCGTTTCCTGAGCAGACGTTTCGCGCTTCTCCGCCGTGACGATGATCTCCTCGATCGCTTCGCCTTCGGCGGCGAACGAGGGAGTCGAAGAGAAACCGGTAAAGGCAACGGACAGAATCGCAACGCCGCGCAAACGGCTACGTGCATTCGACATCGAACCACCCCCCGAAATACAACCCCAAGAAACCCCGAGAACCCTGGCGCGGATGAAATATAACGATCGTTATATTACTTCGCCATTCGGCTCGTCAAGCTCACCGTTTCGTCGCATACAGGCGCTCGAGATACCGATCGAGCAGCGTCGTCAGACGCTTCGCCGGCATGCCGCGCGACGACATCAGATGCTGTACGCCGAGTCCGTCGATGAACGCGACGAGCGTCTGCACTTCCAGCCGCACGTCGATCGACTTCGCGATTTCGCCGTCGCTGACGGATTCTTCCAGCGCGCGCCCGAGTCGACCGGTCCACTCGCGATAGCGACGCTTCTCCTCACGGCGCATGTCTTCGTTGTCTTCCGAGTGGTACCAGAGCGCCAGCCACACGCGCCAGTTCGCCTCTCGCTGTTTGTCGAGCGGCAGCGCCTCGACGACGATTTCCCGCAATGCCTTGCGTCCGCGAAGCCGCTGATGCGCAGCGACCATGCGATCGCGCACCACTTCGCCGGAGTAGTCGAGCGCGAGGCGGATCAGTTCATCTTTGTCGCCGAAGTAATGCACCAGCGCGCCGGTGGTATAACCGGCCTTGCGCGCAACCGCGCGCACGGTGGTATTCGCCAGACCGCTCTCGGTGATCGTCTCGTAGGCGGCCTTGATGAAATCGCGTCGCCGCGCGTCGTGGTCGACTACTTTCGGCACGGCGGGCTCGTCAGGCGAAGTGCGGGATCAACTCCCGCCCTATACAGCGCATGGTGGACAGCACCTGCGCATGCGGTACTTCGCCCATCTGCACGAGGCACATCAGGCGATCGACGCCGATCTCGCGGAAACGCTCCATCTTCTTCCGGCACGTGGCAACGTCGCCGATGATTACCGAATCGAGTTCGCGGATCACCTCGAAGATCTCTTCGTTCGAAATCTCTTCGCCCGCGAATTCACGTTTCAACAACGCAACGACCGGGTTCGGATCGTCGACCGACTTCGGATCCGGCTTTTCCGCGGCCGTAAGCGGCGCGTTCGACGACGGCCGCGAGCGCGGATCGGTGTTGCCGCGGATGTTGGCGTAGAAGATGTCACGCGGCACGTTGAACACGCGCGGCGCGGAACTGACGTACCACAACGCCGAACGCGGCGCGCCGCTCTCGACCGCCGCGCGCGTCGATTCGGCAACGTGCACGAAGGTGAAGACGCCGACGTTGTCGTTGATGAAACGGCCGGCGGGCTTGCCGAGTTGCGCGATGGCCTTGCGATAACCCTTGATCATGCCGTCGAGCGCGTCGACCGGCGCGAACAACGTGGTGCCGAGCACACCCACGCCGAGTTGTCCTGCGCGCTCGAACGATGGCGGACTCGAGCAGGTATGCCACAGTGGCGGATGAGGGCGCTGCTTCGGTTTCGGCAGCACCATTCGCTCTGCCACTTTCCAGCGGCCGCTGTCCCACGAAAACGCCGCGTCGCTCCACGCGCGTGGCAGCATCTGTGTCGCCTCGACGAGGTCGTCTGCCGCCTGCCGCTCCGAGATGCCGAAGGTCTCCCATTCCTTTCCGCCGGACTTCGCGAGACCCATCTCCAGCCGGCCGCCGCTGATGTGGTCGAGCATGGCGGCGCGCTCGGCGGCCCGTAACGGGTGATTGATCTCGAACGGCACGAGCACGCCGGCATGACCGATCCGTAAGCGCTTCGTGTTCAACGCAATGGCTTCGAGGATCAACTCGGGGCAAGAGCTGTAGCTGAAGTCCGGCGTGCAGTGGTGCTCGACTTCCCACCAACAATCGAACCCGGCCTCGTCGGCTACCCGCGCCTGCTCGATGGATTCGTCGAACAACTTGCCGAACCCGCCATTGGCGTCGCAGTCGCGCTTCTGAATCTCGGAGAAGATGTCGAGCTTCATGCGTCCTCCGTTTTGTGTAACGCGCGTTATAATACAAGCCGCAAATCAACTCAATGGGCCATCGTTGACCGCGCGAAACCGATGGCCCACTGTAGTCGGCCAATCCGTTGGCGATGGAAAACCGCGTGGCTTCGAGTCACGACAGAAAGGTGTGGCTGCTGGCGCTGGTTCCGAACGTCCGATTCGGGCGATGGCTCACGGCGCTCGTGCTGTTCGCGCTCTTGTACGGCGCATTCCGTGCGTCGCGCGTGTTCGAAGAATCGGACGACGCGGGCCAGGCGGCCGCGTGGTTCTTCTGCATCATCCTGGCGTACATCGTCCCGGTGTATCACCTGATCACCGCCCACACGCTGGCTGCTTTCGGCGAACTCGAGCCGGAACTGACGGCATCGCCCGAACTCGTCCAGGATTGGCGGCACCGAATCGCGCACAAGCCCCCTCTGTGGACATGGTCAACACTGGGGCTCGGTGTGGCTGCAGGCTTGCTGCACAACGTGCTGCTCGCAGGATCGCCTACGGTGCTCATGCACCGGTTGACGACGAACCTGCCGGCGTCCGCGCTCGTGTTCGGCGCGTTATTGGTATGGATCGTGATGATGTTCGTGGTGTCGGCCTTGATCGACAACGCGCGGCTGTTCAATCGCCTTTCGGCGCACACCGCCATCGACCTGATCGACCCGGGCCGGCTCACCGCGTTTGCCCGTGTGGCGGTTGCATCGACGCTCGCATTGATCGGCGCGCAGGCGGCGTTCCCGGTACTGTGGGTGTCGCCCGACAGCAGCGTCGTTGCGATGGTTCCCGGGTTGCTCGCCACCGGTACGCCGATGTTCTTCCTGCTGGCAATGCCGATCTGGCCCATTCACCGCGCGATCACCACCGCGAAGGCGAGCGAGTTGCGCCGGATCAACGAACGGCTTCGGTCGATGTCGCGCATCGGCGAAGACACGGCCGATCTGGCGCCGCTGAACCAGCTGCTGGCCTACCGTCGTGAAATCGCGGCGGTGAGCGAATGGCCGTTCAACACCGGCGTTGCGACGCGGCTCGCGTTCTATCTGGTGATTCCGCCGCTGACGTGGATTGCGGCAGGGTTGATCGACGTGATGATCGAACGACTGGTCTGAGTGGCCTGGCCGCGTCGTCAGACGTTGGGTCGTTTGTCGAACCAGGGTTGCGCGCGTTCGAGTTGCGACGCGAGTTGCAGCAACAGCAGGTCGTCGCCGAACGCACCGGCGAACTGCACTCCGATTGGCAGCCCTCCCGCATTCCAGTGCAGCGGCAACGAGATGGCCGGTTGACCCGTCGCGTTCTGCAGATTGGTGAAACCCCAGAACCGCGAGAAGCGGTCGCCAAACGTGTTGACGTCGAGGTTCATCGTATCGAGCCAGCCGATCGATACCGGCGGCGCGACCAGCGTCGGCGTCAGCATCACATCGTAGCTCTGGTGAAATCGCGCGACGGCGCGGCCGGCCTGATGGATCGTCTGCATCGCCGCCGCATAACGCGGCGCGGCGATGCTGCGGCCGTATTCGACCGTCGCGCGCGTATTCGTTTCGATGTCGTCGTCGGTGAGCTTTCTGCCGAGCGCGGCGAGCCTTGCATCGACCGAGTTCGCAACGTTCGCCGACACGACGACGCCGGTCGCCAGCCGAAAGGTCAGCCGGTCGAACTGCGGCGATGCTTCCTCCACGCTGTGCCCGAGCGATTCGCACAATACAGCCGCGCGGCGCGCGGCTTCGATGCAGTCCGGATGGGTCGTAACCCCTGTGAGCGGCGTCGTATCGAATGCTATTCGCAGTCGGCGCGGGGCTTCGCTGCATTGTGCGAGGAACGAGCCGCTGAACGCCGGCGCGTGATACGGATCGCCGACGGCGGGACCGTGGGTTGCATCGAGGAACGCGGCGCTGTCGCGAACGGTCCGCGACACCACGTGACCGATCGACATGCCGCCCCATCCTTCACCCACGTCGGGACCGAGCGGAGTACGCGCCCGAGTGGGTTTGAGGCCGACCAGACCGCAACACGATGCAGGAATGCGGATCGAACCGCCGCCGTCCGTGGCATGTGCTGCCGGAATCACGCCGGCGGCGACCGCCGCACCGGCGCCGCCGCTCGACCCGCCAGAGGTCTTCTGCAGATCCCACGGGTTGCGGCACACGCCAAGCAGCACCGACTCAGTGGTGACGTTCAGGCCAAACTCCGGCGTGCTGGTGCGGCCGAACAGCAGCAGACCGGCTGCCTTGTAGCGCGCGACCAGTTCGGAATCGTGGTCCGGCACGAAATCCGCGAACAGCCGGCTGCCCGACGAACACCGCATACCTCTCTGGTACGTGATGTCCTTGATCAGAAAAGGAACGCCGGCGAGCGCGGTATCGGGTAGCGGCTTTCGCGCTCGCGCGCGCGCCTCGTCGTACGACTTCGCGACGATCGCATTCAGCTGCGGATTGACTCGCTCCGCCCGGGCAATGGCCTCATCGAGCACCTCGACCGCGGCGAGTTCGCGCGATCGAATGAGCCGCGCCAGCTCCAGCGCGTCGTATCGGTCGTAGTCCTTGATTCCGCTCATCCGAGACCGGTGCGGACGCTATTTCTTGGCTTTGGAACTCGGGCCCAACACCAGCTGCTTGCGGTTACCCAGTCCGTCCTGGCCGCTGACGCCGGACGGGATCCGCTGGATTTTCTTTCCGGATTTCAGGAACGCGGCGACATCCTTTTCGATCTGCTTGCGTGCTTCCGGGGAAGACGGGGTCTTCGGCTTGATCGCCATTGAGGTTCTCGTCGATGGAATGACGCAACAGTATATCGGGGTTCGGGCCCGAAATGCCCGTTTTCAGCGCCCGAACCCCTCTCCGGTCTTCGATTAGTGCGCCATTTCCCAGGTAAACCGCACCCCGACCATCCGCGGCGGCAGCACGTCGTGTCGGTACGACCTCACGTACACCGGGTCGCCGTTGATATCGGCCGCGGTCTGGACATAGGCGCGCGTTTGCGACGCGCTCGTTTCCGCGTAGGTGTCGAAGAGGTTCTTGGCGAACAGCGTCACCGACCACTGATCGCGATACTGCATCGCCGACGCATCCTGAATCGCGTAACCGCTCAGGTGCTCGCCGAAACCTTGGTTGCCGGTGCGCGTCAGCACGTTGCTGATCGCGGTGACGCCGTAGTTGAGTTCGAGCATGTAGCCTTCCATCACCGGCCACTCGTAGGCGAGGAAGAGACTGCCCTGGTGTTCAGGCGCGCCCGGCAACCGGTCACCGGATTCTCCGGAGATGGTGTCGAGGGTGAATCCCGGCGGCGAAGGCGGCGCGATCGTGGTAATCAATCGCGTGACGTCGTTCGTCAGTTCAGCGTTTGCGTAGGAGTAGTTGGCGCGCACGGTGAGGCGGTCGGTGGTTCGCCAGTTCGCGGCCACTTCGAGACCCTGCGATCTCGCGCTGTCGGCGTTCTTGGTGATCGGCTGAGCGCCGACCAGTGTGGCGGACAGTACCTGCGGGTCCTGCCAGTCGATGTAGAAGATGTCGCCATTGATCGTGAGGCGACCATCCAGCCACGTCGTGTGGGCGCCGATCTCAGAGTTGATGGTCTTGTCGGACTTGTATTCGAGTTCGTCCGACTGCGCGCAGACGTTCTGCGTGGTCTGCGGCGTACACAACGCGAGTCCGTTGGTATTGCCGATGCGATAGCCCTCGCTGACCGTCAGATACGTCATGACATCGTCGGTGAGGTGATACGACGTGTTGAATTTGTACAGCACGCCGTTGTCGCTCTGATCGGCCGGTTCGTAGTCGAAAATGATCTGGTCCTGTGGATCGCCGTTATAGACGGTGTTGGCCAACGGAAAGTCGACCGCGAGGCGCGTGTCGAACTCGTACTTGTACCAGCGCGCGCCCAGGGTCACCTGCCACGCATCGGTGAGCTGGTAGGCCACTTCGCCGAAGGCCGCGTACTCTTTCAGTTTCTCTTTCAGCTTCGAAAGGTACTCGAGGCTGTCGGGGCGCAACTGCACGCCGCCGAGATTATCGACGGCGAATTGATCGAAGCCCGGCGTGAACTCTTTGCTGTAGCTGTCGGAGTCGAAGTTCTTGTAGAAGCCGCCGACTCGCGGCAGGCGCGGCGCTCGATTTCGCGTCGCTCGGCGCGCGCTACATCGACAGCACACGTCCGCACACCGGGACGACGCGCCGCTTCGTCGACAAGATGCCGCTGAATTTCTTCTACGCTGCGCTGATTCACGCCGCGCTGCCGAACGCGCGGATCGTTTGTCTGCGTCGCAATCCGATGGATGCCTGTCTCAGCAACGTGCGGCAGCTCTTCGCGACGCGCTTCTCGTACTACGACTACTCGTTCGATCTGCTCGACACCGGCCGCTACTACCTGCAGTTCGACTCGCTGATTGCGACGTGGCGACGCGCGTTACCCGCGGCGCGCTTCATCGAAGTACGGTACGAAGCGCTGGTGGCCGACCTCGAGCGCGAATCGCGCCGTCTCGTTGCGTTCTGCGATCTGCCGTGGAACGACGCGTGTTTGAACTTCCACGCTAACGCAGCGCCGGTGGCGACCGCCAGTTCGGTCCAGGTCCGAAGTCCGATCTATACCGACTCGGTCGATCGATGGAAGCGTTACGGCGGCAAACTCGATCAACGACGCGCGCTGTTCGACGCGGCGGGTGCCTCTCACTGACGAGCCGTTCACGCCGCGTAGAGCGCGACCGGCGTCCACGTGCAGTCGAACTCCTGCGTGTCGCGCCAGATGCGGCGCGTGTCGTCACACATCGGCCGTTCTGCGACGCGCAACAGACGGAAGTCGTCCGTGAACTCGAACGCGCTGACGGTCTGCTCGTCGAAGTCGAGCAGCGACACGCCGGGGCGATGTTCACCTTTCAACGTACCGGCATTCAGCAGCGTCAGCCGCTCGAAATTCACGATCACGCGATAGTGCAGATGTCCGTTGAACACGAAGCGGGTGGCGTCGAGTTCGATCAGCGAATCGAGTTCGGGGCTGCGTTCGATCGGCATCCGCACCGATCCGGGCCACACCTTGCGCATGTCGTTCGCGCCAACGCCGTGACAGAGCAGCGCGTCGCCGAGCGTCGTCTCGATCGTGCGCGTCGCCGGCAACGACTCCAGGTAATCGCAGCTGAACGAGTCGAGTTCCGACCGACAGTGGGCGTAGGGGACGTTGCGCATGCGATCGGCGAGCAGCCAACGGTCGTGATTGCCGGCCACGCTGACGACGTTCGCCGCAGCGAGCAGCTTGCAGCAGACGTCGACATCGCCGGTGCCGTCCACGACGTCGCCGGTGCAACAGAGCGCATCGACGCCTTCGCCGGTCAGGTGCTCGAGCGCAGCGCTCAGCCGCCGGTGTTCGGCGTGAACGTCACCGATCAATCCCAGACGGCGAACCCGCGTACCCACTGATCGTTCCGGTCTCCGATCGAGCGAGTTTACGCGAGTCGGTCAGTTGATACGCGACGAGATCGACGGTGCGCTGCGCGCGCGCAACGACCATTCGGCGTGTTCGGACGCCGCCATCAGCGCAGCGGCCTGGCCCGGCCAGTCGTCGCGTTCGATGCGGCCATGGAAAGTGGGCAGGTGCGCTTCGATCCATGCGATCTCGGCCGCAGACAGTCCCGCCAGCTGGGTGAACTGATAGACACCCAGCTTATTCAGACCGCGCTCGAACCCATCGCCGATGCCGCGGATCTGCTGCAGTTCGTCGACGTGTTCGGGCGGCAGTTCGAACAGACCATTGGGTTTCGACATCGGCGGTCGCGCCGCGGTCGCGCTGTCCGGCTCCGGCGCACGCTGCGATGCCGCCTTCATTTCGCGCAGCTGCGCGGCCAGACGTTCTTCGGTCTGGCGCGCATCGTCGAGTTGCTGCTTCAGGACCAGCATCGACTTGCCGTTCAGTTCGTTCGACTTCGCGGCGGCGGCCAGGTCGCGGTCGCGCTCTTCCACGATCTTGGCGAGTTCACGATTGCGTTCGATCTGCGCGACGAGCCGCTGCTCGAGATGGTCGCCGCGTCGATCGGCCGTATCCGACGCCGGGGCCGCAGGCGGCGGCGGCTGATCCGAGAACTTGCGTTCCAGCATCGCGATCTTCTCGCCGCGCTGTCGCAGCGTGGCCTGCAGCGATTCGGTCTGCGCGACCAATGCCTGAATCTGAGATGTCATCGCCTCGATCCGCTCGCTGCGTTCGAATAGCGCGCTGTCGCGTTGCTTCAGCAGCGACTCGAGCGGCGCGATGCGCGTGTGCAGCGTGCGCACCTCGTCACGCAACTCGACCAGTTCAATGGTCTGCTGCTCCATGTCCTGCGCGACGCGCTCGTTGGCCTCGCGTTCGGCGTCCTGCATGCGCTGTTCGGTCTCGTCGCGCTCGCCATTCAGCGCGGCAATCTGCTGCTGCAACTCGCCGTTCGCGCGGTGCGCGGTCGCGAGCTGCGATACGAGCTCGGCGCGCGCAGCTTCGAGCGAGGCCGCGTTCGCCGAAGCAGCCTCGTGGCGCTGCCGTTCCACAGCAAGGCGTTGCTCCACCTGCGCGGTCTGCGCATTCGCCTCGACGAGTCGTTTCTCCATTGCCGCCACTCTTTCGCCGGCTTCGGCGAGACGGCGATCGAGTTGTCCGCGCTGTTCGTTCGCTAGCGCGAGTTGCTTCTCCACCTGCGCGTGTTGTTCGGCGCTGCGCGCCAGGCTCTCCTCCTGAGCCGACTGTTGTTGCTGCGACAGTTGCCGCAATTGTGCGATCTGTTGCTCGAACTCGCCGGCGTTCGCGCGCAGCCCCGCTTCCACGCTCGCGTGACGGCGCTCTTCTTCAGCCGCGGCCTGCACCTTCTCGCCCAGGTCTTTCTGCAACGCCGCGAGTTCACTCTCGAGCGCCTGCGAGCGCGCGGACTGCGCGTCGTGATCGGCCTGCAGCCGCTCCAGGCTCGCCTGATGCGTATCGAGTTCTTCGCGGCCAAGGCGCAACGCGGTGGCGAGTTTGGCCGCGTGATTCACGGCCGCCGCTTCGAGCTGCTGATTCATCATAGTGAGTTGCGACGTCAGATCCGCGACTCGTGCTTCGGTCTGGTGAATCAGCGCGGCGCGTTCGGTCAGCTCCGCGTCGCGTGCAGCGAGCGTCGCGTCGCGCTCGGCAATCAGCGCATCGCGGCTGACGAGCGCCGCATCGCGTTCAGTCAGCGCAGCGGCGCGTTCAGCTAGCGTTGCGTCGCGCTCGGCCAATGTCGCGTCGCGTTCGGCCAACACTGTGTCGCGCGCCTTGATCGTGGCGAGGAGCTTCGGAACGCGCGCCTGCCATTTCGCGCCTTCGCCGTGCGCGCGCTCGATCTCGTCCGCGCGGCTCTCGAGCTCGATGCGAATCGACCGAACCGTTTCGACTTCGGCGTCGAGCCGGCTCTGCAGTGCGCCAATCTGCGCATCGCGAGCGCCGACGTTCGCTTCGAGCATCTCGACGCGCGCGTTCAGCGCCGCTTCCGATTCGGTTGCCGGCGCGACCGGTAGCGCGATGAACGAAGGAATCGGCGCCGTCGCGCCGGCAAGACGTGCATCGCGTTCGGCGATCGCGGCGGTGAGTTCTGCGCAGCTTGCCTGCGCTTCGGCGTACTTCGCCTGTGCTTCGCGCAGTGCATTGCGCGCGGCCTCGAGTTCTTCGAGCTTCGACGGCGCGGGCGCGGCGGCAACAGTCGCCTTCAACGCATCGATTTCGACCCGCGCCGTTCGCAGTTCGCGCTCCTTCGCCAGCGTTTCCACTTCGTGGCGTTTCACCGCCGTTTCCAGCGACTGGATCTTGGCTTTCCACTCGGTGAGTTCGGCGAACAGCGTCGCGATGCGCTGATCGCGATTGCGAAGATTGGTTTCGAGCGACGGAATCGCCGTGTTCGCTTCGGTGAGATGCTTCTGCAGCGCTGCTTCCCGGCTCTTCGCCTGAATCCGCCGCAGCATCCACCCGCTCAGAAAGCTCGAGACGCCGAGAATCAGCACCGCCACCAGCTGTGCAATCGTGAGCGTCAACGCGTCTCCCCATTCACGCAATCGCAGTCACGCGGCGTGCGATCGCAACGTGCGGCGGTGGAAGGACAGGTCGTGTGGAGCTTCTGCATCGCAATCCATTTCATCGTGTTGCAGGGACATCGCGCAATGTTCCCGCAGGCGCGCCGTCGGGCGGACGCCGGCACAATCCTCACCGATCCGCTCCGCGAATTCGGTTAGGCAGGTCTCATCGCGCACGGGCGCTTTTGTGATCGCGATCAAACTTCGCCGGCGGCGCACGATCACCCGCAACTGCTGCCTACGTTAGATTGTAGTGTCGAACGCGATGCTACGATCCTTGCGCCTACGGAGATTTTCGAAATGACCCGATACCTCGCGACCGTTCTGTTCGTGGCTATCGCGCTCACCGGTTGTGGTGAACCGGTTCGCGGCGTGAACGAAGACGCCAAAGCCGCGAAGGCGCAAGCGCACGAAGCCGTCAGCGCCGCGGAAGAAGCCGCCAAACGCGTCGACGAACTGAGCCGCGCGCCGGTCGACCCCGCCGCCGGCACACACTGACGCTGGCGTCGCGCGCGCGCGTGTAGTATCAGGCGCAACGGGGCGACTCGATCGCGGGTGGAACGACGATGCAGCTACGCGTTGCGGTGATGGGAGGTGGCTCGTGGGGCACCACCGTCGCCTCCATGATGTCGCGCAATACGCCAACCGTGCTGTGGGCGCGCGATGCGGCCACGGTCGGTGAAATCAACGAACGGCACACCAACCAGCGTTATCTTCCCGACGCGCGGCTGTCGGCGCGGCTGAGCGCCACCGCCGACCTCGCCGAGGCGGTACGCGAGGCCGACGTGATCGTAATGGGCGTGCCGTCGCAGACGTTCCGCGCGACTGCCACCGATGTCGGCCGCTACATCCGCCCCTGGGTACCGGTGATCAGTCTGGCAAAAGGCCTCGAAGCCGGCACTCAGGCCCGCATGACGCAGATCATCGAAGACGTACTGCCGGGACATCCTCCCGGCGTGCTGACCGGACCGAACCTGGCACGCGAGATCATGGCCGGCGACGCGGCCGCCAGCGTGCTCGCGATGGACGACGACACGATCGTGCGACGGCTGAAGGAGCTGTTCCGCTCCGGTCTGTTCCGCGTCTATACGAACACCGACGTCGTCGGCTGTGAACTCGGCGGCGTGCTGAAGAACGTCGTGGCGATCGCCGCGGGCATGGGCGACGGGCTCGGCGCCGGCGACAACACCCGCGCGGCCGTCATCACGCGCGGTCTCGCCGAAATCACCCGCCTGGGCATCGCACTGGGCGGTCGCCCCGAGACCTTTGCGGGGCTTGCCGGGATGGGCGACCTCGTCGCGACGTGCACCAGCGCGCACAGCCGCAATCGCTTCGTCGGAGAACAGTTGGGTAAAGGTCTGCGCCTTGAGGAGATCGTCAGGAAGATGCACATGGTCGCGGAAGGCGTTAAAAGCGTGCCGGCCGTCATCGCGCTGGCGGATGCGCACGGCATCGAAATGCCCATCGCACGAGAGGTGTATCGCGTGGTGCACGAAGGCAGCACGCCGCGGCAGGCGTTCAGGGGATTGATCCGTCGGCAGTCTGGCGACGAATCCGAGCCGGGCTGACGATTCCGCGCTCTATGCCTTGAGGGCGGCCGCCGCCGCGTCGAGCGTCTTGCGCGCCTTGTCCACCAGTTCGTCGATCTGCGTCGGCGTGATGACCAACGGCGGGGCGATGATCATCGATTCGTTGACGTGCCGCATGACCACACCGTTCTTGACCGCAAGGTCGCGACACATTTCACCGACTCGCCCCTTCGGCTGAAACCGCGCCTTCGTGCGTTTGTCTGCGACCAGCTCGATCGCGCCGAGCAGCCCGAGCGTGCGCGCTTCGCCGACCAGCGGATGCTCCGCCAGCTCCGCCCAACGCTTCGCGAGATACGGCGCCGCAACGTCGCGCACGTGTTCGACGATGCGCTCGTCGCGCAGCAGTTCGATGTTGCGCGCGGCGACCGCGGCGCAGGTCGGATGGCCGGAGTACGTGAAGCCGTGGTTGAAATCGCCGCTGTCGCGAATGACCTCGGCGACCCGGTCGCGCACCATGACTCCGCCGATCGGCAGATAGCCGGACGACATCCCCTTCGCCATCACCAGCAGATCGGGCTGCAGGTCGTAGTACTCGGAGGCGAACCAGCGGCCGGTGCGGCCGAAACCGGTGATCACTTCGTCGACCACGAGCAGGATTCCGTACTTCTCGCAGATGCGACGGATCTCCGGCCAGTAGCTGGCGGGCGGCATGATCACGCCGCCCGCGCCCTGAATCGGTTCGCCGATGAACGCAGCGATTCGGTCGGCGCCGACCGATTCGATGCGACGCTCGAGGTCGCGCGCGCGCTCGATGCCGAACTCTTCGGCCGACAGATTGCCGCGATAGTCGAAGTAGTACGGTTGCGGAATGTGCTCGATGCCGGGAATCGGCAGGCCGCCCTGTTTGTGGATGTACGTCATGCCGCCGAGGCTGCCGCCACCCATCGTGCTGCCGTGATACGCGTTCTCACGGCTGATGATCACGGTTCGATTCGGTTGCCCGACGCTCGCCCAGTAGTGACGAACCATGCGGATGACGGTGTCGTTTGCTTCCGAGCCGGAGCTCGTGAAGAAGACGTGGTTCATCTGCGGCGGCGTCACTTCCGCCAGCAGCTCAGCGAGCCGGATGGCCGGTGGATGCGCGCATTGGAAGAAGCTGTTGTAGAACGGCAGCTCGGTCATCTGCTGCGTGGCCGCTTCGATCAGCTCCTTCCTGCCGTAGCCGACGTTGACGCACCACAGCCCCGACATGCCGTCGAGCATTTTGTGGCCGTTGACGTCATAGATGTATATGCCTTCGCCGCGCGTAATGACGCGCGTGCCTTTCGCCGCCAGTGCCTTACTGTCGGTGAACGGATGCAGGTAGTGCGCGGCATCGGCGCGCTGCCATTCCTCGAACGATCGTTGTTTCATCGCGACACCGCGTTCAGACATTCAGGAGCAGGTGTTCCCGCTCCCACGGACTGATGACCTGGAAATAGGTTTCGTGTTCCACGCGCTTGATCGCGCAATACAGCTCGACGAAATCGTGGCCGAGGATGTCGTGCAGCGGCGTACACGCTTCCATCAGATCGAGCGCGGCGAACAGGTCGCGCGCGAAACCCTGCTCCGAGTGATACGCACTGCCGGCTGTTGCTTCCGTTGGCGTCAGACCTTCGACCATGCCCATGTAGCCGCACGCCAACGAGGTTGCAATGGCGAGATACGGGTTCACGTCGGCGCCGGGAATTCGATTCTCCACGCGGCGGTTCTCGGGGTCGGCGTTCGGCACGCGCAGACCCACCGTGCGGTTGTCGTAACCCCAGTGCACGTTGATCGGCGCCGCGAGATACCGGGTGAAACGTCTGTATGAGTTCACGTACGGACCGAAGATGATCAGCGCCTCCGGCACATAACGCTGCAGACCGCCGATGAAAGAACGGAACAATGCGCTATCGGCGCCGTCAGGCATCACGAACAGATTCTGTCCGGTCTTCGCGTCGACCACGCTCTGGTGCAGATGCAGCGCGCTGCCGGGTTCGCCTTCCATCGGCTTGGCCATGAACGTAGCGAAGATGCCGTGCTTGAGCGCCGCTTCGCGCGCGATGCGTTTGAACAGGAACACTTGGTCCGCGAGCTCAAGTGGGTCACCATGGAGGAAGTTGACTTCGAGCTGGCCTGCGCCGTCTTCGTGCGACAGCGAATCGGCGTCGACTTCCATCGCTTCGCAATAGTCGTAGATGTCTTCGATGATCGGATCGAATTCGTTCACCGCGTCGATGCTGTAGGAACGGCCCGCACCTTCTTTGCGACCCGCGCGACCGATCGGCGCTTCGAGCGGATAGTCCGGATCCTTGTTCTGCTGCACGAGATAGAACTCGACCTCGGGCGCGATGATCGGCTTCCAGCCTTTGTCCGCGTACATCTTCAGGATACGTTTCAGTACCTGTCGTGGTGCGTGCGCGAGCGGCACCATGCCCTGTCGATAGCAGTCGACGATGACGCTCGCAGTAGGCTCCGTCGCCCACGGCACCGAGCGCATGGTTGCGAAGTCCGGCACCAGCAACAGATCCTGATCGATCTCGAAGCGATCGTCGTCGACTTCGCCGTAATCACCGGTCACACCCTGGATGAAAATCGATTCCGGCATCCGCAAGTTGTGCTTCAGGAACTTGCCGGCCGGAAAAAACTTTCCTCTCGCAACGCCGGCTATATCGGGAACGATCGCCTCGACTTCGTCGATCTTGTGTTCGATCAGCCACTTTTCGGTATCAGTCGACATAAATCGCCGGCGGTTCGCATACGGGTTGGCAAGTCTACAGGGGAACGGCATTGACCCCAACGTGGCGGATGCGAACACTTCGCGCTTTGCGCAATCCTTAGCGAACAACCGGTGTATCCGAACTCTTACTACGCCGCCACCGCAAATCTGTTGCCGGAGCAACCGCCACTCGGCGCACAGTCGATCCGCGCCGACGTGTGCGTCATCGGCGCAGGATTCACCGGATTATCGACTGCGTTGCATCTCGCCCAACGCGGCGCAAAGGTGGTGATTCTCGAAGCCCAACGCATCGGCTGGGGCGCATCCGGACGCAACGGCGGCCAGCTGTACGGCGGTCAGCGCAAGGACGTTGATTGGCTCGAAGCACGCGTGGGAACGATCGAAGCGCGCAGGTTGTGGAACCTCGGCGAGGCCGCGAAGGCGCTAGTGAAGCAGCTTGTCGAAGAGCTCTCGATCGATTGCGACCTCACGCCGGGCATCGCGTCGGTTGCGCACAAGGCGCGCTACGTCGCCGAGTATCACGCGATGGTGGACAAGCTCGCGACGCAATACGGTCGTCAGGGTCTCGAGAAGATCGACGCGAGCAGAACGCGCGACCTGCTCGGCACCGATGCCTACTTCGGCGGCTACGTCGACTGGGACGCCGCACACCTGCATCCGCTCAAGCTCGCGCTCCGCGTCGCTCGGCGTTGCCTCGAGCTGGGCGTGCGGATCTGCGAGAACACGCGCGCGGTCGGCTTCATCGATGGTGCTGCCGCGTCCGTTCGAACGGAAACGGGCACGGTGACTGCGGACCATCTGGTACTCGCTGCGAACGGCCATCTCGGCAAGCTCGCACCGAAACTCGCCGGCCGCATCATGCCGATCAACAACTTCATCATCGCCACCGAACCGCTGAACGAGCGACTCGCCAACGAGATCAATCCGCGGCGCATAGCGGTGGGCGACTCGCGCTTCGTCATCAACTACTTCCGGATGACGCCGGACCGCCGGCTGCTGTTCGGTGGCGGCGAGAACTATCGCGCGGGTTTTCCGCCGGACCTCGCCGCATTCGTGCGGCCCTACATGCTGAAGATCTATCCGCAACTCGCAGACGCGAAGATCGACTACGCGTGGGGCGGCACCCTCGCGATCACCTTGAACCGGATGCCGCATTTCGGCCACCTGAGTTCGCACGTGCATTTCGCGCACGGCTATTCGGGGCAGGGCGTGGGACTTGCGCACCTCGCCGGACAACTCATGGCGGAAATGCTCAATGGCGACTCGACGCGCTTCGATGCATTTGCCGCGATTCCGACCCGGCCGTTTCCGGGCGGGCGCTGGTTGCGGTGGCCTGGCATGGTCGCCGGCATGATGTACTTCGCGCTGCGCGACCGGCTCTGAAGCGACGTTCAACGCGTAGGCGGTGTGAAGCCTTTCCGGGCGATCAACACCGACGCCAGCAGCCCGACGCCGATGGCCGCGATGAACAGCGTCGCCAGCGCGTTGATTTCCGGCGACAGGCCGCGGCGCACCATCGAGAACACCACCATCGGCAACGTGCTCGAGCCGGGACCGGAGACGAAGCTCGAAATCACCAGATCGTCCAACGACATCGTGAAGGCGAGCAGCCAGCCGCTGATCAGAGATGGCGCAATCAACGGCAGCGTGATGACCAGGTAAACCTTCCACGGCGGCGCGCCGAGATCGAGCGCGGCTTCCTCGAGCGACCGATCGAAGGTCGACAGCCGCGCCTGCACCAGCACCGCGACGAACGCGAGGGAGAACGTGATGTGGGCGATCGTGATCGTGGTGGTGCCGCGCTCCGACGGCCATCCGAACAACGACTCCGATGCGACGAACAGCAGCAGCAGCGACAACCCGGTGATCACCTCCGGCATCACGAGCGGCGCCGCGACGAGCCCGGTGAAGATCGTTCGGCCGCGAAACTTCGTGTAACGCACCAGCGCAAACGCGGCGAGCGTGCCGAGTATCACCGCGCCGGTGGCGTTCATCGTCGCGATGCGCAGGCTCAGCAGCGCGGCATCGATGATCTGTTGGTCTTCGAGCAGCGCCGAATACCAGTGCGTGGAGAAACCCTGCCACACCGTGACGCGCGGGCTCGCGTTGAACGAGTACACCACCAGCGCGACGATCGGCAGATACAGGAACGCGAAGCCGAGCGAGACGACCGTGTACAGGCGAACCCTCATCGGCCTTCCGCCCGCGCTTCGTAGCGCTGGAACAACATGATCGGCACGACCAGGAACACCAGCATCGCCACCGCAACGGCGCTCGCCACCGGCCAGTCGCGGTTGGCGAAGAACTCGTTCCACAACACTCGGCCGATCATTGCCGCATTCGGTCCACCGAGCATCTCCGGAATCACGAATTCGCCGACCGCGGGAATGAACACCAGACCGCAACCGGCTATCACGCCGGGCAGCGACAGCGGCAGCGTGATCGACATGAAGACGCGCCACGGCGGCGCACCGAGATCGGCCGCGGCTTCGTTCAGCGTGAGATCGAGCCGTTCCAGCGCCGCGTACAGCGGCAGGATCATGAACGGCAGATACGAATAGACGATGCCGAGATAGATCGCGAAGTCGGTGTACAGAATCTGCATCGGCTCGTCGATGAGGCCGAAGTACATCAGCAGTCCGTTCACCGGCCCGGTGCCCTGCAACAGCACCTTCCAGGAGTACACGCGGATCAGAAACGACGTCCAGAACGGCAGCACCACGAGCATCAGCATCGCGTTGCGCCACGTCGACGCGCGCGCGATGCCGTAAGCCATCGGATAGCCGATCAACAGCGCCATCAACGTGGAGAAGAACGCAGTCTTCACCGCCTTGAAGTACGCATCCTTGTAGAACGGATCGTCGACGAGGAACGCGAAGTTGTCGGCGGTCGCTTTCACCTCTGTCTGGCCGTTGGCGTCGGTCGCCCACAGCGGACCGTAAGGCGGTTGCGCCATGATCGGTTCAGAGAACGAAATCTTCAGGACCAGAATGAACGGAACCAGGAAGAACAGCGTCAGCCACAGATACGGCACACCGATGACGAAGCGCCGGCCCCAATTACCGCGTGCCACGTCAGCCACCGATCAGCACTCCGCTCTCGGGCGTCCACGACACCCACACCGGCTCGTCCCATTGGTAGGCGAGCGACAGATCGCGCGCACGGTTCGGCTGCATCACCTGGATCACGCGGCCGCTGTCGGTGCGCACGCGGTAAATGCACGACGCGCCAAGATAGCCGATCTCGGACACCACGCCGTGCGTGCGGTTGACCGCCTCCGCACCGGGATCGGTGCGCGAGATCTGCAGCTTTTCCGGTCGCAGCGCGACCGCGCACGCATCGCCGAGCGTCAACGGCTGCTCGTGACAGACCTTCACCCCACCCGGAACGTCGGGCACGTCGAGCGACACCAGCCCGTTCGCCTGCGCGGCCACACGGCCTTCGAACAGGTTCACCGAACCGACGAAATCGGCGACGAAGCGATTGGCCGGCGCTTCGTAGATTTCGCGCGGCGAACCCGTCTGCACGATCTTTCCGGCGTTCATCACGCCGATGCGCGTGGCCAGCGTCATGGCTTCTTCCTGGTCGTGTGTCACCACGATGAACGTCACGCCCACTTCGTCCTGTATCCGCATCAGCTCGAATTGAGTCTGCTCGCGCAGCCGCTTGTCGAGCGCCGCGAGCGGTTCATCCAACAACAGCACTCGGGGGCGCTTGACCAGTGCGCGGGCCAATGCAACGCGCTGGCGTTGGCCGCCGGACAGCTGATCGGGGCGCCGGTTGATGAGGCTTTCCATTTCGACCAGCTTCAGCGCGGCCACCACCCGATCGTGAATTTCCTTCTTGGGCAGACCTTCCTGCCGCAAACCGAAACCGACGTTGCGTTCGACGTTCATGTGCGGGAACAGCGCGTACGACTGGAACATCATGTTCACCGGGCGGCGGTGCGGCGGTACGTCGGTGACGTCTTCCCCACCGATGAACAGCTTGCCTGATGTCGGCCGCTCGAAACCCGCGAGCAATCGCAGTAGCGTCGTCTTGCCGCTGCCGGAACCGCCGAGCAATGCGAAACACTCGCCTTCGGCGATGTCGAGCGAGACGTCGTCCACCGCCACCACGTCGCCAAAACGTTTGCTGACGTGGTCGAAGCGAACCAGTGGGGTGGTTAACCGCCCGCTTTGGCCTGCGTCCATGCCCGGTTGCGCATACGTACGAAGCGTTCGGATTTGGGGCTGATCGCGATCAGGCGGGCCATGACTTCCGGCGGCGGAAAGATGATGGGATTGTCGCGCAGCGACGGATCGAGCAGCGGCCTGGAAGCCTTGTTGGGGTTCGCGTACATGATCGCGTTGGAGATCCCCGCGACCACCGTCGGATCGAGAATGTGATCGATCCACTTCGCGGCGGCGTCCGGATGCGGCGCGTCCTTCGGAATCGCCATCACGTCGATCCAGACGATCGCGCCTTCCTTCGGAATCCGGTAATCGATCTTCACGCCGGGGCGCGCATTGCGCGTCGCCTGGAACACGTCGCCCGAGTAACCCATCGCAAGACAGATTTCGCCGTTCGCGAGATCGTCGATGTAGCTGGTCGAGTGGAAGTAGCGCAGGTACGGCTGGATCTTCGTGATGACATCGATCGCTTCTCGCAGATCCGCGGGCGACTCCGAGTTCGGATCGTGGCCGAGATAGATCAGCACCGATTCGAGAACGTCGTCTCCCGCATCGAGCATGGCAACGCCGCAATCCTTGAATTTCGACACGACCGCCGGATCGAAGATCATCTTCCAGCTTTCGGTCGGTGCGTCGGGCATACGCGCCTTGATGGCGTCGACGTTGAACGCGACACCGGTGGTTCCCCACATGTACGGCACGCCGTAGACGTTGCCCGGGTCGAACAGATCGAGCTGCTTCAGCAGCAACGGATCGAGGTTGCCGTAGTTCTTGAGTTTCGCCTTCGGGATCGGCTGGTAGAGCCCGCCTTTCACCTGCATGCCGAAGAAGTTCGCCGACGGCACCACCACGTCGTAGCCGGACTTACCGGCGAGCAACTTGCCCTCGAGCACGTCGTTGGAGTCCATGAGGTCGTATACGACCTTGATGCCGGTCTTCTCTTCGAACGACGGAATCGCTTTCGCGTCGATGTAGTTGGTCCAGCTGAAGATGTTGACGACATCGCCGGACGCAGCGATCAGCGGCAGCGCGATTCCGATCGATAGAGCGATCAAAGCGCGGCGGATCGCAGACCGGCGTCGCACGGAACGAATAGCGTCTATGGAAGCGCTCCTTCGAATGCGGTTGTCGCGCGCTCTGGACTGAAGTGGGCAAGCCACAAACGATCAGGCACTATCGCGCGCATCGGATCTTAGCGTCTTTGGGGGCCAATGACATGGGCGAGCGCGACGACAATGACCTCGGGATGTCGGCGTCGATCACGCGGCGCGATTTCCTCAACGGCGTGCTGGTCGGTGCCACTACGCTCGCCGCGCGTCCGGTGTTCGGTCAACAGACGCCGTACTATCCGCCGGCGCTAACGGGCTTGCGCGGCAGCCACGTTGGTTCGTTCGAAGCGGCGCACGCGCTCGCGCGCGAACACAAACAGTTCGCTACCGACTCGCCCATCATCGACGGCGAATACGACCTGATCGTAGTCGGTGCCGGAATCTCAGGTCTGGCGGCGGCGTTCTATTTCCGCGAGAAGAATCCGCGCGCGCGCATCCTGTTGTTGGACGCGCACGACGATTTCGGCGGCCATGCGAAGCGCAACGAATTCGATGGTCCCGGTCGCGCGTTGATCGGTTACGGCGGCAGTCAGTCGATCGACGGTCCCGCTCACTACAGCGCCGTCGCGAAAGCGATGCTGGTGACGCTGGGTATCGACACGCAGAAGTTCTATCGCGCGTACGACCAGAAGTTCTACAGCGGCTATGGCATGTCGCGCGGCATTCACTTCGCAGCCGGGCCGTTCACGCGCAACGCAGTCGTGAAAGACAAGTTGACCGCGGGCACACCCGCCGCGGCGGCACTCGACGAGTTGCCGTTCACGGCGCAAGGACGGGCTGACATCGGGCGACTCTTTGCGGAAACCGATTTCCTGCCCGGCCGCACCACCGCGCAGCGCCTCGAGCTGCTGCGCCGAACGTCTTACGAAGACTATCTGCGCAAGACGGTCGGCGTCGGCGACGAAACGGTCACGCTGCTGAAGAACATTCCGAATCCGTTCTGGGGGCTCAACTACGACGCGCTGTCGGCGCTCGAAGGTTACCGGCTGGGTCAGCCGGGCTTCACTGGACTGCCGTTCGACGCGGTCGACGATCCGTATCCGGACGACGAGCCGTACATCTTTCACTTTCCCGACGGCAACGCGAGCGTGGCGCGACTGCTGGTGCGCAAGCTGATTCCGGCGATTGCGCCGGGCAGCACGATGGAAGACATCGTCACCGCGCGCTTCGACTACGCGCGACTCGACGAAACGTCGTCACCGATCCGGATCCGCCTCAACAGCACGGCGCTGCGCGTGCAGCCCGGCAACGACGGTGTGACCGTGACGTACGCGCGCGGCGGCGTGCTCGAGCGCGTGCGCGCACAGAAATGCGTGCTCGCGTGCTACAACGCGATGATTCCGTATCTGCTGCCGGAGCTGGCCGAGGAGCAGCGAAGTGCGCTCGCGGAAGCGGTCCGCACGCCGCTGGTCTACACGAACGTTGTGTTGCGCAACTGGAAGTCGTTCGTCGCGGCCGGCATCGACCGCTTTTACAACCCGACCGGTTACTACGCCTTCGGCATGCTCGACTTTCCGGTGTCGCTCGGGCAGTACCAGTTCCCGCGTACACCTGACGATCCCATTGTGGTGCACATGTCGCGCGCGCCGGTTCCCGGCGACGGCAGTCGCGACGTGGATCAGTTCCGCGCCGGCCGATACCAGTTGCTCGGCACCACCTTCGAGGAGATGGAACGCGAGACGCGCCGTCAACTGACGGACATGCTGAGTGCCTATGGCTTCGATCCGGCGCGCGACATCGTCGGTCTGACTATCAACCGCTGGCCGCACGGCTACGCGCGCGAATACAACGAATTGTTCGATCCGTCGCCGAAAGTCACGCCGCCGTTCTGGACGCGCGCGCGCAAGCCGTTCGGCGCGGTGTCGATCGCATGCTCGGATGCGCAGGGCAAGGCCTACGTGTACTCGGCGATCGACGCCGCACATCGCGCGGTCGACGACCTCGGTTGATCAGCGCTGATAAACCGTTACGCCATCGAGCACCGTACGCGTGACCTCTACTTCGCCGATCTCCTGCGGCGGAATCTCGAACAGATCGCGTGCGAGCACGACGAAGTCGGCGGCCTTACCGGCTTCCAGCGAACCCGTCTGACTCTCCTGGTGCATGAGGTAAGCGCCGTTGATCGTGTAGGCCGCCAGCATGTCGGCGAGCGATATGCGTTCCGCTTCGTTCAGCACACCGGGGATGTTCCCGCTCGGATCGCTTCGCGTGACCGCGGTTTCGATCGCGAGCAGCGGGTTCATCGACGACACCGACCAGTCGCTGCCGCCGACGATTCGCGCGCCCGCCTTCCGCATCGATCCGATCGGATACATCTGATCGATGCGTGCCTGACCGACCTGCGGCAGGTTCACATCGGTGATGTACTGATCAGGAAATGCCCACAGCGACTGAAAGTTCGCGATGACGCCGAGTTCGGCAAAACGCGGCCGATCCAGCGGATCGATGAGCTGCAGATGCGCGATGTGATGGCGATTGTCGGAAGCTCCATTGGCCTTACGCGCCGCCTCGATTGCGTCGAGCCCGCTTCGTACCGCGCGATCGCCGATCGCGTGCATGTGAACCTGAATGCCGCGCTTGTCGAGTTCCGTTACGCGCTTCGCCAGCGCTTCAGGCGACATCTTCAGGTCGCCGCTGAATCCCGGATGGTCGAGATACGGTTGCAGCAGCGCCGCCGTTTCGCCTTCGAGCACGCCGTCGACGAAGATTTTTGCCGAGTCGACCCGCAACCTCGAGCCGGTCCCTCTGTCCTCTGGGTGCATCAACGAATCTGCATCGACATTGGTAATCTCAACCGACGCGACCACCCGTGCCGTCAATCGGCCATCCGCATCGATCGATCGATACGCTGCGAGCTCGTTGGGTCCGGCAGCGGCCTCGACCAGCGACGTGATGCCGAACGCATTCGCCATCTGCAGCGCCCGTAGCAGACCTTCACGCCGCGACTCGGCGGTCAGCGGCGGAACGATTGCACGCACGATTTCCTGCGCAGACTCGCGCAACGTACCGCTTGCGGCACCATTGGCGTCCCGCTCGATGATTCCGTTGGGCGGATTCGGTGTTTCGTTCTCGATGCCCGCGAGACTGAGCGCTTTCGAATTCGCCCAGGAGGAATGTCCATCCGCTCCGCCCAGCAGTATCGGCCGCTCCGCACTGATTGCGTCGAGCAGTTGCCTGCTCGGGTTGGCCTGCGGAAACAGACTCAGATTCCACCCGGCACCGATCAGCCATCCGTTCCCGGAGTTGCTCTTGTCGCACGCCAAGACCGTTTCGAGAATCGCGTCGACAGTGGCAGCGCTGCTGAGATCGCACTGCCCGAGCTTCACGCCGTCGTAAGCCGGATGGCTGTGCGAATCATGGAAGCCCGGCAGCACCATCTGCCCTTTCAGATCGACGTCGACCTTGGCGGTGTATTGAGCGGCGATCGACTCATCGCTGCCGATCGCAACGATGCGACCTCCGATGACCGCCATCGACTGCGCCTTGGGCGCCGCCGCGTTCATCGTGTAGAGGGCGCCGTGGTGCAACACCAGGTCCGCGGCTTGCCTTGACGGGGCGCAGCCGGCCGTGAAAAGAAGAACGACGATCAACCACTTCTTTCGATGCATCGGGCGCCTCTTCAAATCCGTTCTGCGCACATTCGCATGCGCGATGCAGCGGGTCGATAGCGTGAGACGAATCCGCACTCCCCCTTGCGTTCGCGTCAGGCGTGCCATTTTGCGTCGGATGGCCGTCACAACATCGGCCAAAAGGCGCATTTACAGTGCAGATCGCTTTGTGCTACTTGTAACGAAACTATTTCGGAGGCCGCCGTGGCCGTTCAGGTCGACACGACGACTGTGAGTCCACCCTCGACGCTGCTTGCGCTGTCGGAAGGCTGGCGCGCCTTGCTCGAGGCGTCGGCCCTGCTTCCGAGCATGCCATTCCTGCGCAGCATGCCGCGCGGCGACGGTCATCCGGTGTATCTCCTGCCCGGCTTCATGGCCGATAGTCAGTCCACGGCCATGTTGCGCCGTTGGCTCGACAACATCGGCTACAACGCCATTCCGTGGGGATTCGGCCGCAACCTCGGTCCGCGCGGCATCCTGATGGAGCGCCTCATCGTGACTGTTGGCGATCTCGCGCGGGAACACGGCCAACCCGTGTCGCTGATCGGCCAGAGTCTCGGCGGCGTGTATGCGCGCGAAATTGCCAAGATGATTCCGCAGCAGGTGCGTCAGGTGATCACGCTCGGTTCGCCGTTCAGGCAGACCGATACCAACGGCACCGCGCCGGCGGTGGCGCGGCTGTTCGAGATGGCCACCGGCGAGAAGGCGGACGACCTGAAGCGGCAGATGGGTGATATCTCGCGCCCGGCTCCCGTGCCGTCGACGGCAATCTACAGCCGTACAGACGGCATCGCGAACTGGAAGACGTGTATAGAGGAAGAAACGCCGTACACCGACAACGTCGAGGTGTACGCGAGCCACTGCGGCATGGGTTTCAATCCGGCCATCTACTACGTGATCGGCGATCGCCTCGCGCAGCCGGCCGACAAGTGGCGGAAGTTCGAGCGCAGCGGCGTTCGCTGCTTCATCTATCCCGACGCGATCTACGCCGCGCGTCGTCCGAAGGCCGCACTCGCCTAGTCGGTCTGATCGCCCGAGGGGTTCGGCACGTCCTTCTTGGACTCGCCGGTTTTTCCGGCGCTCATGATTCCGGTCAACAGCTTCTGATACGCCTCCCACGACTGAACGCCGCCGGTGATGATCGAGCGCGTGATGCCGGCAATGAGGTTGCTGTCCATGCCTTTCTCGACCTGACGCGTGATCCGTTCGACGACCAACGTCTGAATCGGCGTCAGATCCGGTAGTCCGAACAGACGCCGCAGCTCTTCCGGGGTCAGATCCAGGTCAACCGATACTTTCACGAGGAGCCTCCTTGATTGCTGCAAGTGCTCATGCTGCAGTACCGACAACGCGTTTCCGCACTGCGTCAAACCGTATAACATCGCGGTGGAGCCAGCGATTGATCTGTGAAGCGGGCGCCGAGCGTCGAGATCTTAATCGAGATCCCATTTGAGAGGAGCATGTTGCGGTGCGGATTCTGAAGAAATATCCCAATCGGCGGCTTTACGACACCGAACAGAGCGAATACGTCACCCTCGACGACGTCCGCAAGATGATCCTGGGCAAGGATCCGGTGAAAGTGCTCGACTCGAAAACCGGCAAAGACCTCACGCGATCCGTCCTGCTGCAGATCATCGCCGAGCAGGAAGCCGAGGGACACGAACCGCTGCTGACGAACCGCGTGCTCGAACAGGTGGTGCGCTTTTACGGCGACAGCATGCAGAGTGTGCTCAGCCGTTATCTCGAGCAGAGCATCATGACGTTCCTCGAACAGCAGGAGTTGTATCAGCGGCGCATGCGTGAAGTGCTCAACGCGAATCCGCTCAAGCTGATGCAGCGCCTCGCCGATCAGAACATCAACTTCCTGCGCTCGTTGCTGCCGGGCGGCATCGGTCTCGGCGCCACCACCAGTCAGGCGACCTCCGCTGCCGATTCCGCTGCCGATTCCGAACCGCACAAAGATGCGTCGGACACGCCCGTTTCGGAGCCGGTTGCCGAACAGGATCCGTCGAAGTCGAACCTCGCCTGAGCGTCTCGCGCGAGTTTTGATACACTCGCCCGCCGATCGTCCAAAACTACAAATCGTCCGGCGGGGGAGAAATCATGCTGCGCTTCTTGCGGTGCCTTTCGTTGGCGCCCGTCATTCTGCTGATGCTCTGCGCATGCTCGAAGGCTCCGGCGCCAGACGCGCCTGCCAACGCGGCAACTCCACCCGGCACGGCGACAGCATCCGCGAATCCGCGCGCAGACGAGGTACGCAAGAAGACGCTGACGGTCGATGCCCAGCGCATCATCGACGCAGACAAAGAGCCAGGTAACTGGCTCGAGCACGGTCGCAATTATTCCGAACAACGCTTCTCGCCGCTGAATCAGATCGACGACAAGAACGTGAACGGACTCGGGCTCGCGTGGTCGTGGAACACCGGAACGACGCGCGGCATCGAAGCGACACCGATCGTGGTCGACGGCGTGATGTTCACCAGCGGACCGTGGAGCGTCGTGTTCGCTCACGATGCAAAGACCGGCGAACTGCTGTGGCAATACGATCCACAGGTGCCGAAAGAGTGGGGCAAGTTCGCGTGCTGCGACGTCGTCAACCGCGGCGTGGCGGTGTGGAAAGGCAAGGTTTACATCGGCACGATCGACGGCCGTCTCATCGCGCTCGACGCCGGCACCGGCGAACAGGTGTGGTCGCAACTGACGATCGACAAGTCACGCCCTTACACCATAACCGGCGCGCCGCGGATCGTTCACGACAAGGTGATCATCGGCAACGGCGGCGCAGAACTCGGCGTGCGCGGCTACATCACTGCGTACGATGCGGCTACCGGCAATCAGGCGTGGCGGTTCTACACGGTGCCGGGCGACCCATCGAAGCCGTACGAAGGTCCGCATCTCGAGAAAGCCGCGGCGACGTGGCGCGATGCCGGCGGCGCGCCCGGCAGCCGCTACTGGGAAGTGGGCGGCGGCGGTACGGTATGGGATTCGATGGCGTACGACCCCGAACTCAATCTGCTCTACATCGGCGTAGGCAACGGCTCGCCGTGGAACCGTTACATCAGAAGCCCGGGCGGCGGCGACAACCTTTATCTTTCGTCGATCGTCGCGG
This sequence comes from uncultured Gammaproteobacteria bacterium, assembly GCA_963780795.1. Lineage (GTDB taxonomy): Bacteria > Pseudomonadota > Gammaproteobacteria > Pseudomonadales > Azotimanducaceae > DATJGR01. Next base: position 209,235 of record CAWADH010000006.1, read on the forward strand.
TCAACCCTGACGACGGCACTATGGCGTGGTACTACCAGACGACGCCCGGCGACTCGTGGGACTTCACCGCCACGCAACACATGATCCTGGCCGATCTGACGATCGACGGCAGCCCGCGCAAGGTCATCATGCAGGCGCCGAAGAACGGTTTCTTCTACGTCATCGACCGCACGAACGGCGAGTTCATCTCGGCAGAGGCCTACGTTCAGGTGACCTGGGCCACACGCGTGGATCAGGAAACCGGGAGACCCGTCGAAAATCCCGACGCGCAGTACGCGAACGAACCGAAGACGATTCGCCCATCGCCCTATGGCGGACACAACTGGCATCCGATGACGTACAGCCCGATGACCGGGCTCGTCTACATTCCGGTGCTCGACCTCGAATTCAAATACGGCCAGAACAACGCGTTCAAATATCAACCCGGCTCGTGGAACCTCGCGGTCGATACCGATCTGATGATTCCTGCCAAGACAGTTGAGGGGCAGATTCAGGCGTTGCACAACGTCGGCGGACATCTGTCGGCCTGGGATCCAGTGAAGCAGAAGGAAGTCTGGCGCGTCGATCACAAGACGTCGTGGAACGGCGGATTGCTCTCGACCGCCGGCAATCTCGTATTCCAGGGTCTGTCCGATGGCACCTTCGCGGCCTATGCGGCCGATACCGGCAAGCTCGTCTGGTCGACGCCAGTTCACAGCGGCATCATCGCGCCGCCCATTTCCTATTCTGTAGACGGTGAACAGTACATCGCCGTCGCGGCCGGCTGGGGCGGAGCGTTCGCGCTGGCTTCCGGCGTTCCGAAGCATCGCGACAACGTGCTCACTGAGGGGCGGATACTGGTGTTCAAGTTGGGCGGCACTGCGGTGATGCTGGAACCCAAGGTCACTCCGATCAACATTCCGGTGCCGCCCGACCTGAAGGCCACGCCCGAACAGGTGGCTCAAGGCGAGAAGCTCTTCCACGCGTACTGCTCGACCTGTCACGGTCCCGGCGCGACCAGCAGCGGTGTGCTGCCGGATCTGCGTTACATGGCGCCTGCCACGCATGATGCGTTCGACGCGATCGTTCGGGGCGGTGCGTATTCAGGCAAGGGAATGGTCAGCTTCGCGAACGTGCTCGACGAAGCACAGGCAAAAGCGGTGCACGCGTACATCGTGAGTCAGGCGAACACGAGCATCGCGTTCTGCAAGACCGACTATCCGAAGCAATACCCCGAGTTGTTCGAGACAGCCTGCGTCAAACGGGACGCGACGAACTGAGGGTTGTGGCGGCGGGAGCGCCTCTCCGGCCGGCGCGCTACTGAAGCGTTGGCGGCCGGCCGGCGGGTTGGTTCACCGAAATGCGAACCGCGACCGGCCGGTGGTCTGATAGGTTGCAGTCAAGCACGTCGCAACTGCGGATCGCGAGCCCGGGCGTGACCAGTACGTGATCGAGGGTCAGCGCCGGGCGCCAGCTCGGGTAGGTCGGTTCTGTGTGCGCCGCCGGAACCAGCGCGGTATCGGCGAGCGGCGAGTCGAACAGCAACCCGCTCAAGTGACTGTTCATGTCGCCCATCACGACGACGTGCGGCTCGTCTTTGATCAGCGAGCGTACGTACGACAGCTGCTGGTGGCGCGATCGCTCGCCCAGCGACAGATGCAGCAATACCACCAGCACTTCGGCGCCGGCGAACCGGAATCGCATGACGATGGCGCCGCGGCCGGCGAACGTGCCGGGCAGCTTGTGATCTTCGAGCGCGCTCGGCTGCAGGCGCGACAACAGACCGTTGCCGTGCTGGGCGATCGGCCCGAGATCGCGGTTCAGCTGCGCGTACCAGTACGGAAAGTTGCCGCGGTAGGCGAGGTATTCGACCTGATTGACGAAGCCGCTCCGGATGCTTCCGGTATCCACTTCCTGCAAGGCGACTACGTCGTAGTCGGCGACGAGGTCGCCGATCAGCCGCAGGTTGTCGGCGCGCGCCTCGTGCGGGAGCAGGTGTTTCCAGCCGTTCGTCAGATAGTGTCGATAGCGGCCGGTGCTGATGCCTACCTGGATGTTGAAACTGAGCAGGCGCAGCTCGTCGCCATCGAGATCTGTGACCGGCACGCCGCGTGGATTCACCAGCGGCTGCACCGCCTCGCATTGCGGCTCGACGCGTCGATTGAACCGGAAGTTGGAAAGTGCGCCAGCGCTTCTCATACCTGTCGCGAGACCGCGTTCGATGATCGATGCCGGCAGTCTAGCAAGCGTGTTTCGTCTCGATTGTGGCGTGTCCGTCAGTTCCGGCGTTCGATTATTGTGCATGAGCTCCTTTAGCCTGACTGCGCGCGGCCCGTTCCTTGGCCACGAGAAAGTCGACGACCGACAGACGGTCCACGTTGCCGCCGACGAAGTTCTGACCATACACCGTGTACTTCCCGGCGACGATCAGTGTCGGTACCCCCGCTAGACGGTACATGCGGCCTTGGGCGTCTGCTTGCAACACTTTGCTGCGTACGCCGAACGAGTTCAAAACCTTGAGAAACTCCTCACCGTCCACGCCGGCCGAATCCTTGAACACCGCGGCCAGTACGGCCGGATCGTTCGGATTCAACCCTTTGAGGTGAATCGCTTCGAAGATCGGCATGTTCACTTTGTTGGTCACGCCGAGTACTTCGGCGGCGTAGAAGGCCTGCGCGAGGATTTCCCAGTCCTTCCGGAATACGGCGGGCACGCGTCGAAACTGGACGTCCGACGGTTGCCGGGCCGCCCACGATTCGATCGACGGTTCGAATTCGAAGCAGTGCGGACAGCCGTAAGAGAACACCTCGACGACTTCGATCTTGCTCGGATCGGCGGGTTCGACCGGAATCGGCAGCAGGTCGTAGTTAACGCCTACTTCGAAGCCTTCCGCGTACGCCACTGATGCGACGCATCCAAAGGCGATGACGAGCACCGCAATGACCTTGTTCATTCACCTTCCTCAGCAAAGGGGGGACCCACTCATCCGACCCCGCTTTGACCACAGCCGGGTTGGATTAGTGCAGGCCCTGAATGTAGCTCGCGAGCGCGCTGATTTCGCGGTCGGTCAGCCCGTTTGCGACCTGGCGCATGGCCGCACCATACGCATCATCGGTCTGCCGCGTGCCCTCGCGATACGCGACGAGTTGCACGATCACGTAGTCGGCGCGCTGTCCGCCGATGTGTGGGAATCCCGCGGGCGGATTGCCCGAACCGGTCGGTGTATGACACGCGGTACATGCAGGCACCGATTTCTGCGCAATGCCGCCGCGATAGATCTGTTCGCCAACCGAAATGAGATCGCCGTCGGCCTGCCCCACAGTGGGGGGCATCGATGCGAAATACGCCGCGAGATTCCCGAGATCGTCCGATGACAGCGCGTTCAGCTGACCTGCCATCAGCGGTACCGATCGCACGCCGGACTTGATCATCTCGAGCTGCGACTTGAGGTAGCGCGCACTTTGACCGGCAAGGTTCGGCGCGCCCGGCACGATCGCGACGCCATTCTGTCCGTGACATGCGCCGCAGGGCGCCGCCAGTGCTTTGCCTGCTTCCGCATCGGAAGCGGCCATCACAGTTACGGGAGCGAGCGTCAACACACCGAGGAAGAACCACTTCGTGAGCATAGCTTTGTTAGACTTAACGACTCTCTAAAGGCGCGCGGATTATATACCAACGTGACTGGAATGGGTGGTCGCCCCGACCGCATCGTGGCGCACTTTCTGACCAGCGCGCCGACCTTGAACGAATGTCCGCCTCCGGTCGTTCCCGAAGTCGCGATTGCAGGTCGCTCGAACTCCGGCAAGTCGAGCGTCCTCAACCAGCTCACGCGCAACCGGGGCCTTGCGCGCACCAGCAAGACACCGGGCCGCACGCAGCTGCTGAACTTCTTCGATACGAGTCTCGGCGGACGCTTGGTCGATCTGCCCGGCTACGGCTACGCGCGTGTGGCCAAGAGTCAGAAGCACCTTTGGGAAGACCATGTCGAGAGATACCTGTCGCGGCGTGAAAGCCTCGTCGCGGTCGTGCTGGTAATGGACGTGCGGCATCTGTTCGAGCCGTTTGACGTGATGATGATCGAGTGGATCCGTCACACCCAACTGTCGATGCACGTGCTGCTTAACAAAGCCGACAAGCTGCGTCATGGCGCTTCCACATCGGCGCTGCGCGCGGCCAAGCAACGTCTATCGTCGCCGCAGTTCTCGCTGCAATTGTTCTCCGCGTTGACCGGCGTCGGACGCGACGAAGCGATCGACAAGATCGGCGCGTGGCTGACCCCGAAAGTCACCTGAGCTCAGTGTGCCTCGTCCCAGTTGCGGCCGCGGCCGACGTCGACCACCAGCGGAACGTCGAGCGAGGCAGCCGCCTCCATGCGCTGCACGATGCCGTCGATCAACCGATCGATCTCCGCGTTGTCGACCTCGAAGATCAGTTCGTCGTGAACCTGCATGATCATCGACGCGGCGATCCCCGAGTCGGCCAGCCATCGATCGACGGTAATCATCGCGCGCTTGATGATGTCGGCGGCAGTGCCCTGCATTGGCGCATTGATCGCGGTGCGCTCCGCCGCTTGTCGCCGCATCGCGTTGCTGGCGTTGATCTCGGGTAGATACAGACGCCGGCCGAACACCGTTTCGACGTAGCCCCGCTTCGCCGCATCGGCACGAACGCCGTCCATGTAATTCCGCACACCGGGATAACGCGCGAAGTAACGTTCTATGTATTCGTTCGCAACGGTGCGGCTGACGCCGAGCTGACGTCCGAGGCCGAATGCCGACATCCCGTAAATCAGTCCGAAGTTGATGGCCTTGGAGCTTCGCCGCTGATCGGCGGTCACCGATTCGAGCGGCACGCCGAACACCTCGGACGCCGTCGCGCGATGCACGTCGAGACCTTCCGAGAAGGCACGACGCAATCCAACGTCTGCGGAAAGGTGCGCCATGATCCGGAGTTCGATCTGCGAATAGTCGGCCGCGACGAGCGTTCGCCCGTCCGGTGCGACAAACGCCTGCCGGATGCGCCGCCCTTCGGCAGTGCGAACCGGAATGTTCTGGAGGTTCGGATCGGCCGAGGATAAACGCCCGGTGGCGGCTACCGCCTGGTGGTACGACGTGTGGATGCGACCGGTGCGCGGGTTGATCTGCAACGGCAGTTTGTCCGTGTAGGTGGATTTCAGCTTGGTCAGGCTGCGGTAATCCATGATCACGCGCGGCAGCGGATAGTCGAGCGCCAGTTCGGCGAGCACCGGTTCGGCGGTGGACGGTTGTCCGCCCGGCGTTTTGCGCAGCACCGGCAATCCGAGCTTGTCGTGCAGAATCGACTGCAACTGCTTCGGCGAATCGAGATTGAACGCTTCGCCGGCCATCGAATACGCCTCGTGCGCCAGCTCCGCGATGCGCCGCGCCAGCTCGTCGCTCTGCAGGTTCAGCAACCCACCGTCTACCTTGGCGCCGGTGCGCTCCATCCGCGACAGCACATTGAGCAACGGCATTTCGATGTCCTCGAACACTGAACGCAGGCGCGGTTCGGCGACGAGCTTCGGCCACAGCGTTTCGTGCAACCGAAGCGCGTAGTCGGCATCTTCCGCCGCGTACTCGGTGGCGCGTTCGACTGGCACCGAATTGAACGTCGACTGCTTCGCACCTTTACCGGCGACATCCTCGAAGCTGATCGTCTTGAGGCCGAGATGTCGCTCGGCGAGATCGTTCATGTCGTGACGCGACCCAACGCTGTCGAGCACGTAGCTTTCGAGCATCGTGTCGAACGCGATTCCGTTCAGTTCCACGTCATACGACTTCAGAACGTTCTTGTCGTACTTCGGGTTGTGACCGATCTTCGGTAACGCCGCGTCTTCGAGCAGCGGCTTGAGCTTTGCGATGACCGCGTCGCGCGGCAACTGTTCCGGCGCGCCGAGATAATCGTGGCCGAGCGGCACGTATGCCGCGTGACCCGCTTCGATCGCGAACGAGATGCCGACCAGTTCGGCCTGCATGTAGTCCTGATTCGTCGTTTCGGTATCGAGCGAAAGTCGACCGCGCTCGCGGATGCGCGCCAGCCACTGATCGAACGCGGCCCAATCGACGATCGTTTCGTATCGCTTCTCGTTCACAGCGACGACGCCCGCCGCGCCTTCGTCCGCCGGCAGCTCGTCGAGCCACGGACGGAACTCGTAACGCGTGAACAGCTCGCGCAGCTTCGCGACATCCGGCGCCGATGGAACCAGCGCATCGACACCGACCTCGAGATCGACGTCGCACTTGATCGTGGTCAGCTGCTTCGACAACGGCAGAACGGAGAGGCTCGCCCGCAGGTTTTCGCCGATCTTTCCCTGGATATTCGGCGCTTGCGCCATTACGTCTTCGAGCGCGCCGTAGTCGGTGATCCACTTCGCAGCCGTCTTTGGACCGACCTTCGGAACGCCCGGAACGTTGTCGGAGGTGTCGCCCATGAGTGCGAGGTAGTCGATGATGCGTTCGGGCGGTACACCGAACTTCGCAATCACCCCTTCGCGATCGAGGCGCGTATCGGTCATGGTGTTCACCAGCGTCACATGATCGCTGACGAGTTGCGCCAGGTCCTTGTCGCCCGTCGAGATGACCACGTCGCGCTTCGTGCGCGTGGCCTCGCTGGCCAGGGTTCCGATCACGTCGTCCGCTTCCACGCCTTCGATGATCAGCAGCGGCAATCCCATCGCGCGAATGATGTCGTGAATCGGCGCGATCTGAACGCGCAGATCGTCGGGCATCGACGGACGGTTCGCTTTGTACTCCGGATAGAGCTCGTTGCGAAACGATCGTCCCTTTGCGTCGAACACGACCGCAATCGGACTTCCTGCGTAGTCCTTCGCGAGCCGCTTCAACATCGCGATCACGCCGCGCACTGCGCCGGTCGGATGACCATCGGTTGTCGACAACGACGGCAGTGCATGAAACGCGCGGAACAGGTACGACGAACCGTCGACGAGAACCAGGGGTTTGTCGTTGGTCATGAATTGGGTCAAGATTGGGACGTCATGGACTCTATCACAGCATGTATTTGCCGTGGCTCGAAACACAAAAGCGCATCGTTCGTTGATCGCAGTGGCGCTAGCAAGCGCTGCGACGATCGCCGCTGCGTCCGATGCGGATCGTGAATCGACCGGCCCCGATGTGACGATCGTCGTCGGCGAAGAGCGAACGGTGTACGAATACCGCCAGGCCGGTGAACTTCGAATCATCAAGATCGTTCCGAAGCACGGCTTGCCGTATTACCTCGTTCCGCGCGACGACACGCGCGGTTTCGGCGATCTCGAGCAGGCCGATATGTTGATCCCCAGTTGGAAGATCATCGAGTTTTAGGGAAGCAGTGGCTGCTATTACTTCTCTCAACGAGCCGGATCTCGAAGATCTGCTCGCGAAATACGAACTCGGTGGCCTGGAGCGGTACTGGCCCGCATCGAACGGGGTCGAAAACTCCAACTACTTCGTTCGTGTGGCGTCGCAACGCGGACCGCACGAGGTGGTGGTTACCATGCTGGAGCGCCCGCCAAACTCGGGCGCGTTGATCGTGCAGCTTCTCGACGCCTGTGCAGAAGCCGGATTGCCCGTCGCGCCGATCATCCGCAATCGAAACGGCTCGCCGAGCGATCAGATCAACGGCAAGCCCACCATGGTGTCGCCGCGCTTGTCGGGCCGGCATGTGGTCAATCCGACCATGCGACATTGCGAGTCCGTTGGGCGGTTTCTCGCCCGTTTCCACAAGGCGACGCTCGCGCTGGCCAGCAAAGCGCCCGACTATCCGCGCAACGAGACGTGGCTGGTTCAGAACGCGGAGGCGATCCGCGGAAAGGTTCCGTACGACGACTATCGGCTGGCCCGCGATGCGGTGGAAACGATCGGTTCCATGCTACGGCGCGAAGACGTGCGACGCTTGCCGCGCGGCCTCATCCACGGCGACATGTTCCGCGACAACGTGCTGTTCTCGGAGCGCGGACTGACCGGCGTGGTCGACTTCCATCACGCGGCCACCGGATACTGGTTGTACGATCTGGCTGTAGTTGCCAACGACTGGTGCAACGACAGCAGCGGTGTGCTCGATGCCGACCGTACGCTGGCGCTGATGCGCGCATACCACGCCATCCGCCCACTGACGCTCACCGAGGTATGGTACTTTCCGGTGTTCGCCCTCTATGCGGCGACGGCATTCTGGCTGTCGAGGCTAACGGTTTCGATAAGGCGGAACGCGGACGCGCAGATTCGCGTCAACAATCCGGAAGAGTTTCAACGGATCGTCGAACAGCACACCGCCCACTTCTACTATCTGGACACGCGCCTGCTCGCATAACGCCCCTCAGAATCTGTTCGCGATCGACTTGTACGCCATGAGAATCCGGTCGGGCTGGTGCGGCAGCTTCATGAAGCCGGCATAGCGCCCCTGCGGATCGACTATGACGATGTTGCCGGTGTGATCGATGGTGTATCCGCCGTTCGCGTCGGGAACCTTCATGAATGCGACATTGAGCTGCTGCGCAAAAGCCGCCAGCGCATCGTGCGATCCGATCACCCCGGTAAAGTTCGGCGAGAAGGCCGCGACGTACTTTGCGACTACTTCCGCATCGTCGCGGTCCGGATCGACCGACACGAAGTAGATCCTCAGCTTGTCGAGCAGGTCTTTCCGCCCGGTGTCGCGGAGCTGCTTCTCGACCTGGGCCAGCGCCGACAGCGTCACCGGACACACGTCGGGACACGACGTGAAGCCGAAGAACAACAGTGACCAATGGCCTTGCAGGCTCGCGTTGTCGAACGCATTGCCGTTCTGATCGGTGAGGCTGAACGGTTCGATGGGGCGCGGGGTCGGCAGCAGGAACGTACCTTGTTCCTTCAGCGCCGCTTCGTCGAGCAACGGCTCACGCGAGATTTTGTATGCCAGCGCGCCGAGCACAATGGCGATGAACGCGACGCACAGCAGAACGGTCGTGCGAACGCCGCTCGTCACACCGGGCTTCCGGGGATTCCGCTCGTCAGTACCGGCACACCGATCGGTACGTAGTGGTCGATGAGCAGCGCGATGAACAGCAGCATCAGATACAGAATCGAGTAGCGAAAGGTCTCGATCGGCGCGCGCGGATTCTTGACGCGAAGCAACTCGACCGCCCAATACAGAAAACCGATTCCGAGCGCGGCTGCCGACACGAGGTAGATCAAACCGCTCATCGCGATCAGATACGGCATCAGCGTGATCACGAACAGAATCAGCGTGTAGATCAGGATGTGCCAGCGCGTGTACGACTCGCCGTGCGTCACCGGCAACATCGGTACGTTGGCGTTGCGATATTCTTCCTTACGGTCGAGCGCGAGCGCCCAGAAGTGCGGCGGCGTCCACGCGAAGATGATCAGCACCAGCAACAATGCGCCGGGCTCGATGCTATTACTCACGGCGGCCCAACCGAACAACGGTGGCGCGGCGCCGAACAGGCCGCCGATCACGATGTTCTGCGGCGTGGCACGCTTCAGAAACAGCGTGTAGACGATTCCGTAACCGAACCACGACGCGAGGTTCAGCCAGGCCGTCAGCGGATTCACCAGTTCGTACAGCACGAACATCCCGGCGATGCCCATCAACGCCGAGAACAACAACCCTTGCTTCGCCGTCACGCGTCCCGTCGCAACGGGCCGATCGTGGGTGCGGGCCATTCGCGCGTCGATTTCCGCGTCGGCGATGTGATTGACGACTGCGGCCGATGCTGCGACGAGGGCGATTCCCAGCGTACCGAACACCAGCGCACCGATCGGCACCATCCCGGGTGTGGCGAGAAACATTCCGACGATGGCACACAGCAGCATCAGCAACACGACGCGCGGCTTGCACATTTCGAGAAAATCACGCCACGTCGCGCGTGCGATCGGCGCTGCGAGCTCGCTCATCGGGGAACCTCGGATCGGAAGGAGCGGTAGTTTACTGCAATGACCCCGAGCAACAAGAGCGCGCCGGTGCCGTTGTGGGCGGTCGCCACCGGCAACGGCAGCGTCAACACGACGTTCAGGATGCCGAGCGCGATCTGGGCCAACAGCAGCGCCGAGACGACGATTCCCAGACGGCGCGCATCGCGAATCGCGAGCAACCGGATCGCGAGGTTGCCCACCGCAAGGAACACCAGCAGCGCGCCGACGCGATGTCCCATGTGGATCGCAATGCGCGCGGTGTTGTCGAGCAAGCCGCCGAGATAGTTCGGTCCGATGTCCTGGAATACGTCGAAGCCGGCAGCGGCATCCATCTGCGGCCACCAGGCGCCATGGCAGGTCGGAAAGTCGGGACATGCAAGCGCGGCATAGTTCGACGTTGTCCAGCCGCCTAGCATCACCTGCAGTATCACTGCGACGAGCGCGATCAGCGCATGCGGCCGCAGCGCCGCCGGAATCGGCACAGACGGACTCAGCCGCAGATACAACAGCCACAACAGACTCAGCGTGGCGAACCCGCCGAGCAGGTGCGTCGTGACCACCTGCGGCCACAACTTCAGCGTAACGGTCCACATGCCGAACGCAGCCTGGAGCGTCACGAGAAGCACCAACGCGAGCGGCAACCGCAGCGGCAAGCGCTCGTCACGACCGCCGATCGCCAGCGCGGCCACCGCGAGTATCAGTAGCCCCAACGTTCCGGCGAAGTAGCGATGCACCATCTCCGGCCACGCTTTGTGCGCCTCGAACGGCGCGTGCGGAAACCGCGCTTCGGCCATCTCGACATTGGCGGCCGCCCCCGGTACCGACAGGTAGCCGTAACAGCCGGGCCAATCGGGACATCCGAGGCCGGCATCCTTCAGCCGGGTGTAGGCGCCGAGCACGACGACTGCGAACGCGAGCACCACACCGACCGCGGCGACTCGTCGAAGCCACACGCGAACGGTTCGATCAGCCAATGTGCGAAACCTTCAGCAGTTGCTTGAGATCCTGCAGCACCGGTTTGCCGGCATCGCCGTATTCGTAACGCAGCACGAGATTTCCAAGCGGATCCACCACATAGACACCCGGCCGCAACACCTGCGCCTCGCCGCTGAATCGCGCGAGTTCCGGATATTGCGCCAGCGACGCGTCGACCGGCGTCGCGCTCAGTTCGACCAGACTGCGCTTCACGCGCGACGCATCGCGGCCGAGCAGGATGTGCAGCTGGCGCAGCTGATGTACCGCTCCCTGGCACTTCGCGCTGCAGCCATCGTTCGACACGGTCACCAACCACCACTGTCCGCTATCGAGCATCGACGACGCGCCATCGGCGGCAGTCAGATGCAGATCGCCGACCGAGACGATCGGATCGAGCAGCTCGCCGCGATTCGTCGTGCCCCACGGCTTCGAACTGCGCGACGACTCGTACAACCACATCGCGCCGAGCAACGGCACGATCGCGATCGCGAACAGGCCGACCAGCATCATGCGGTTGCGGCGAAGCTGTTCTGCTTCTGTCGTCATTGGTCGCGTGCTCGACGGAAGCCGAGAACCACGTACGCCGCCGTCATCGCAATCGCCATCGCGAACCACTGCACTGCGTAGCCGACGTGTCGGGTGGACGACATTTCTTCTCCGAGCAGGATCGGTTCCAGACTGCCGGGTTGATCTTCTTCGAGCCGAAACTCCATCGGAATTGCGCCACCCACCGTTTCACTCATCCGCCCACCATCGAATTGTTCGACCCGTTTCGGCCAGCTTTCGCTCCAAGTGCTCGCGTCCCTCGCACCCGCACTCGCAGTCCACAACGTCCCGACGATGCGCACAGTCCCATCCGGTGCGGGCGCGTCCGGCAGATCGGCGCGAGAGGCCGGTGCTTCGATCCAACCACGATCGACCAACAGTCGTTCGCCACCGGCCGTATCGAACGGCGTGACCACCACATATCCCGGCAGACCTCGTTGCGACCGGTTGTCCACGAGAAACTGCCGCGCGCCATCGTAACGACCGTCGATGCGCACGCGCGCGAACGCGGGTGCATCCATCAAGTGCGCTTCGTCGACCGGCAGCGCGCCGTAGCTCGCCAATCGCGCATCCTCGATCGCTCGCTTCTGAGCACCGCGACCGATCTGCCAGAACCCGAGACCTACAGTGAGCGGAACGAGCAATACGACCAGAAGCGTCATCCTCGAGCCGGGACGAAAGCGCACCACGATCCTTACCGCGACCGGACGTCTGGGTTAGAGTGCCGGCACTCCTCGCCTCCGGGTTGCAGCGTGTTCCTCAAGGCTCTCATCGTCTTTCTACTCATCGGCGTGCTCGCGAGCCTGTTCACCGGACTCGGCTTTCTCTTCAAGGACAGCGACCGGCCAGGCTCGAAGCGGACGCTCTATGCATTGGGCATACGCATCTGCTTCGCGTCCGCGCTGCTGATCGCGATCGGATACGGTCTCGCGACCGGCCAGCTGGCGCTACACGCGCCGTGGTACGGTCGTTAGCGCTCGCAGAGGTCCTTCAGAGCACGTAAACGAAAATGAACAGGCACACCCAGACGACGTCGACGAAGTGCCAGTACCACGAGGCGGCTTCGAGGCCGAATTGATCGTCCGCCTTAAAGTGGCCGCGTAGTGCCCGGAAGAACTGCATCAGCAGGATGAAAGCTCCCAGCGTTACGTGGAAGCCGTGGAAACCGGTCAGAATGAAGAACGTCGATCCGTAGATGCCGGAGCCGAGCGTCAGCCCGAGTTCGGTGTAGGCGTGGTGGTATTCGTAACCCTGCAACGTCAGGAACAGCACGCCGGCAAGCACGGTGACCAGCAGCCAGAACTTCAACGCGCCGCGTCGATTCTCTTTCACGGCGGTGTGGGCGAAGTGAACCGTGAAGCTCGATGACAACAGAATCACGGTGTTCCAGAACGGCAGATATCTGACCCACGCCGTGATGCCGGGCGCCGCCATCGACTCGTGCGGATCCGGGAATACCGCCGGGTTCGGGTTGTGAACCACAGGCCAGGTCGGCGAGAAGTTCGGCCACAGGTATTCGCCGGTGATGCCTTTGTCGCCTTCACCACCGATCCACGGCACCGCGAAGTTGCGTGCGTAGAGCAGCGCACCGAAGAACGCCGCGAAGAACATCACTTCGGAGAAGATGAACCAGCTCATGCCCCAGACGAACGAGCGCTTAACCTGTGCATTCGGGATGCCCGCGTGGTTTTCCTGAATCACCTTCGTGAACCAGAAGAACAGCACGAGGGCGAGAATCGTCGCACCGACGTACAGAATCGCGTGACTCGGCGGCTGCCCGGCTTTGATCAGGTTGAGCCAGTGTCCCACGCCCGCGAGCGACAGGAAGATTCCGAGCGCCGTGAAGACCGGATACCAACCGTTGTGGGGCACGTAATAGACGGAGTTATCGTTGTTGTGATCGTGTGTCGCCATGACGCGGTTGCTCCATTGATACCTTGAGCTCAAGCCCCGGTTGCTATCTGTCCGTCGGCTGCGAGCTGCGTGACGTCGAATAAAGTGTATGAAAGAGAAATCGATTCCTGCCCTCGCGGCAGATCCGGTGATACGAAAAAGCGCATCGGCATTTCGAGTTCCTGGCCCGGCGCCAGTACCTGCCGCGTGAAACAGAAACACTCGGTCTTGTGGAAAAATTCGGCGGCGCTGCCCGGCGCCAACGACGGGACTGCTTGCGCAACCATCGTGTGATCCGACGTGTTGCGAACGTAGAACTTCGCCTCGTTGACCTCGCCCGGATGAACGCGCATTGCGTTCTGGTCCGCGCGAAATTCCCACGTCATGCCATCGTTGGTGTTCGTCAGGAACGTGACCTTCACCAGCCGCGACTCATCCGGTTTCACCTTCGCCGCATCGTAGACGTACAACCCGCCGGTGCGGCCGCCCAATCCGGTGACTTTGCACAGCACGTCGTATATCGGAACCAGCGCGAACCCGAAGCCGAACATGCCGACGACGATCGCGAGCAGCTTCCAGGGCGTTGAACGGCCGGACGACATCGCCTTACGAGTGCGCCTCCGCTTCGGTGACCACCGGAGGATGCGTGAAGGTGTGATACGGCGCCGGCGACGGCACGGTCCACTCGAGACCATGCGCACCTTCCCAGACGCGATCTGTTGCCGGCTTACCGCTTCTGATCGTTTTGATGAGGACGAACAGGAAGAACACCTGCGACAGACCGAAGATGTACGCGCCGATACTCGAAATCATGTTGAAGTCGGCGAACTGCAGCGCGTAGTCAGGAACCCGACGCGGCATGCCGGCGAGTCCGGAGAAGTGTTGCGGGAAGAAGGTCACGTTCACGCCGATGAACGACAACCAGAAGTGCAGCTTGCCGAGCGATTCGTCGTACATGCGACCGCACCATTTCGGCAGCCAGTAGTACACGGCCGCGATGATGCCGAACAGAGAACCCGGCACCAGCACGTAGTGGAAGTGCGCAACGACGAAATAGGTGTCCTGGTACTGGAAGTCGACCGGAGTCATCGCGAGCATCAGTCCCGAAAAGCCGCCGATCGTGAACAGAATGACGAACGCGATCGCGAACAACATCGGCGTTTCGAACGTCATCGAGCCGCGCCACATGGTCGCGACCCAGTTGAACACCTTCACGCCGGTCGGCACCGCGATCAGCATGGTCGCGTACATGAAGAACAGTTGACCTGCGAGCGGCATCCCGACGGTGAACATGTGGTGCGCCCAGACGATGAACGACAGGAACGCGATCGAAGCGACCGCGTACACCATCGAGTCGTAACCGAAGAGCGGTTTGCGTGCGAACGTCGGGATGATCTGCGACACCACGCCGAACGCCGGCAGAATCATGATGTACACCTCGGGGTGCCCGAAGAACCAGAACACGTGCTGGAACATCACCGGGTCGCCGCCGCCTGCGGCGTTGAAGAAGCTCGTGTGAAAGTGCACGTCGAACAGCATCATCGTCACGACGCCCGCGAGAACCGGCATGACCGCCAGCAATAGATAGGCGGTGATCAGCCACGTCCAGACGAACAGCGGCATCTTCATCAGCGTCATGCCCGGCGCCCGCATGTTCAGGATCGTCGCGATGATGTTGATCGAGCCCATGATCGACGACGCGCCCATCATGTGGACGCCGAAGATGAAGAACGTCACGGTGCTCGGCGCGTACGTCGTGGACAGCGGCGCGTAGAACGTCCAGCCGAAGTTCGGGCCGCCGCCTTCCATGAAGAGGGTGGAGATCAACAGACCGAACGCGAACGGCAGAATCCAGAACGACAGGTTATTCAGTCGCGGCAGCGCCATGTCGGGCGCGCCGATCATCATCGGCACCAGCCAGTTTGCGAGCCCCACCATGGCGGGCATGATCGCGCCGAACACCATGATCAGACCGTGGTTCGTCGTCATCTGGTTGAAGAACGCAGGCTCGACGAACTGAAGGCCGGGCTGGAACAGCTCGGCGCGGATGACCAGCGCCATGCATCCGCCGATCAGGAACATCGTAAAGCTGAACCACAGGTACAGCGTGCCGATGTCCTTGTGGTTCGTCGTGAACAGCCAGCGAGTGATTCCCTTCGCGGGGCCGTGGTCGTGATCAGCGTGATCGTCGTGATGCTCAATGACTGCGCTCATGTTTTGCCCCTACTGCGCCGAAACCAGATTCAGAACGTCGACCGGCTGCGTGACGTCGTCCGTGTTGTTGCCCCACGAGTGCCGCTCGTAGTGCACGACGGCGGCGATCTCAGCGGCATTGAGTTGCGTGCCGAACGCCTGCATCGCGGTGCCCGAGACACCCGAGTAGACGCGATGGACGTGCGCCGCCCGGTCGCCGGTAGCAATTTTGCTGCCCGCCAGCGACGGGAAGACCGGCGGCAGACCTTTACCGTTGGGTTGATGGCAGGTGGAACAATTCTTCGTGTACACCTGCTCCCCAAGCGTCATCAGCTCGGCCGGGGTAAACGTCTGGCTTGCCATCTTTTCCCGCTCGGCAAACGCAGTCCGTTCCTTCGTATACCACGCGTTGTATTCGTCTTCGGGAACGGCGTTGATGACGATCGGCATGAAGCCGTGGTCTTTTCCGCACAACTCGGAGCACTGACCGCGATAGACGCCGGGCTCGTCTACCTCCGCCCACACGTCATTGAGAATGCCCGGAATGGCATCTCGCTTGATGGCGAAGTCCGGTACCGAGAACGAATGGATGACATCGTTGCCGGTAATCAGGAAGCGCACCTTCTTCTTCGTCGGAATGACCAGCGGTTTGTCGACCTCGAGCAGGTAATACTCGCCCTTCGCGGACTTGTTGTGGATCTCGTCCTGCGTCGTCGACAGGTTGCTGAAGTACGACAACGTATTCTTGTGGTCTTCGTCGAGATACTTGTATTGCCACTTCCACTGATATCCCCGCACTTCGACGATCAGATCTTCGCCGCCGGTGTCGTACATCTTGATCAGCGTCACAGTCGCGGGGTAAGCCATGCCGACGAGGATCACGGCAGGAATGATGGTCCAGAGGACTTCGAGTCGCGTATTGTCATGGAACTGAGCGGCGACAGCGCCTTGCGATTTCCGATGGTTGTATATCGAGTAGCCCATCACGCCGAACACCACGACGCCGATGACGCAGCAGATGTACAAGACGAACATGTGCAGGCCGTAGACATCGTGACTGATCGCTGTCGCGCCCTGGCGCAGATTGAATTCGTCCGCCCACACGCCGCTGGCGCACCCCGCGATGGAAACCCCCACCAGAACGCGCATAAGAAGATTCATGTTCACCTTAGCTACCTTGCTCTTGGATTGCAGACAATCGACGGCGCCCGTCTCGATCGAGCATCACTTTCGTTATTGCGGTGAATCCCACCCGTCGACCCCGGACCACTGGAAGGGTCGGTATTCACTCAGGGATATGCGCACCACCATCGTTTCGGCTCGGGGTTCGTAACGACCTCTTGAGCCCGTCGCGGCCTGCTGCACGTGCAATCAGAAATCAAGCCGCAAAAAGCCGCGCAATTATAGCGATAGCGGCGCGCTTTGGAACCTCGATATGCGCGGCGACGTGTGCGCGTCGATCGACGAAGATCGAGCGCGCACAGGTCGCGGGACTCTGACTAGTTATCTTTCTCATCGGCGCGGTCGTTCACCGAAATCCGGATGACGGTCGCGCGATCGTCTTTCTCTTCGTTCGGCATTACTTCACGGTGACCGCAGGCGACGCACCGCTGTCTGCGACCGTCATCCGACTCTTCGACGACGATACGATCGATCTCACCGCACTTTCGACATCGCGCGCCGGCGATGAATCGCGCCCGGGTCACGTCCCTCGAAGCTCGCGCAACACCGCGGCGCCGTCAGGCCGGACGCCGTGGAACAACTCGAATGCCTCAGCGGCTTGCTCGACGAGCATTCCAAGACCATCGACAGCACGAGCCGCACCGTGGTCGCACGCCCAGGTGCAGAACGGCACCGCGTTGTCGCCGTACACCATGTCGTACACCAGGCTTCCTTCGATGGCGCCGGTCGGCACTTTTGGCAGCGAGCCGGCCAGCCCCGCCGACGTTCCATTGACGACGATATCGAAGGCGCGATCCAACGCCTCCGCGTTCGTGGCGAGCAACCGCGGATCTTCGAACCGGTCTACCAACGCCTGCGCTTTGGCGCCGGTGCGATTCGCCACGACAACGCATGCAGGACTGGAACCAAGCAGCGGGCCGATGATCCCCCTCACGGCGCCACCCGCTCCCAGAACGAGTACGCGCTTGCCTGCGAGTTCGCAGCCCAGGTTGGTCGTTAGATCTCGCACGAGACCTATTCCGTCGGTGTTGTAGCCGCGGAACTCGGCTCCGGATGCGACGATCGTATTCACCGCGCCGGCGGATCCGGCGTATTCGTCGCACGAGGTTACCCAATCGAATGCGGCCTCTTTGAAGGGCAGCGTGACGTTCGCACCGCTACCACCCGATCCGAAGAACGACTGTAGCGCCCTAACTAATCCATCGAGGGGCGCGAGCAGCGATTGATACTCGAGATCGCGACCCGTTTGCGCAGCAAACATGCGATGGATGCGCGGCGACAGGCTGTGCCCAACTGGGTTGCCGATGACCACGAACCGACGCGTCATCGAAAGCGCGCTCCCGATACCGCATCGCGGATTCGGCTCGCCGCGGCGCTGCCGGCCAGTTCACCATGCAACACGTGATCGATCCTGTCGGCGAAGTAGCGCCGCACGGCCAATTCAGTTCGAGCAGGCGGCCGCCCCGCCGGATTGGCCGAGGTCGAAACGAGTGCGCTACCGAAGATCGCAGACAGCGTGCGTGCCTGGAGGTGACCGGGAACGCGAACCGCGACCGAGGAACGACCACCGGTGATCCAGGATGGGAATTGACGATTTGGAACGAGCCACGTCTCGGGGCCGGGCCAAGTGCGCCGCACGCGGGCGGCGTCGAGTTCGCTGAGCTCGGCCAACTCCGGTGCGAAATCGGACTCGTCGGCGCCGATCAGAATGAGTCCTTTGCGAATCGAACGTCCCTTCAGATCGAGCAATCGGGAAACTGCGGCGGCATCGAACGGGTCGCACGCCAATCCCCAGACGCCCTCTGTGGCATGCGCCACGATGCCGCCCGATCGAAGTACGTCGGCCGCGACTCCGAGGTGGAATGCTTCGTTGATCAGCAAGCGCGTATCAGCTTTTTCCGCCACGCTGTTGCGCAAGGCGCGCATTCTGTTCGCCGACGCGCGCCGCGTTTGCTTCCCGATCCGCGCGAACGCGTTGGGAAAGAGCGGCGTCGCTGAGCGCAAGCATCTGCGCCGCGAGATACGCGGCATTCTTGGCGCCGGCTTTACCGATGGCGACCGTCGCGACGGGAATGCCGCCCGGCATCTGAACGGTAGACAGCAGCGCGTCGAATCCCGACAACGGACCCGATTCGATCGGCACGCCGATGACCGGTTTGATCGTGAGCGCTGCAACCGCGCCGGCGAGATGCGCAGCCATTCCGGCCCCGCAAATGAACGCCTGGCAGCCGCGCTTTTCCGCATCAGCAACATACTCCGCCGTCGCACGCGGCGTGCGATGAGCAGACGTGATCCGTACTTCGCAGACGATGCCCAACCCTTCGAGCGTATCGGCCGCACCCTGCATCACGGGCCAATCGCCTTCAGATCCCATCAGGATCGCAACCCAAGTCATCGCATATCTCTGGTCGTGCGTGGGCGCCGAATATAACCGTCGCGATGGGTCTCCACAAACCCCTCGAGTTGCAGTTCTACCAATGCGCCCAACACCTCATCCACCGACATCGCTAACGACTCGACAATGTCGTGAAGAGGCGCAACGCTGAATGGGACGGCCGCCAACACGCGCGCGAGAGCGGCACTCGATGGAAGCTCCATTTCCGCCGCAGCAGGCGCTTCGAGCCCGAAGGCTTCGAGCACGTCCACGGCGTTTTCCACCAATGCCGCACCCTGCTTGATCAGCCGATGGCATCCGCCGTGGGTTCCCGCATGCACTGGCCCCGGCACCGCCAGCACATCGCGTCCCTGTTCCAGCGCCATCCGGGCCGTGATGAGACTTCCGCTTCGCACCGTCGCCTCCACCACGACCACTGCCGCGGAGAGTCCGCTGATGATTCGATTGCGTTCGGGGAAGTGGCTTTTGAACGGTACGGTCGATGGCGGGTATTCGCTGACGACTGCACCGGATGCGGCGACCAGTTCGCGCGCCAGCGGGGCGTGAATCGACGGATAGACATCGCTGTGGCCGCCGCCCATCACCGCGATGGTCACAGCGCCGCCTTCGAGTGCGCCGCGGTGCGCGCAACCATCTATGCCGGCGGCCAAGCCACTGACGATCGCAACACCGGCCCGACCAAGATCCAACGCCAGCGTGCGCGCCAACTCTCGGCCGGGCGCCGACGATCGTCGGCTGCCGACGATGGCCAGCATCAATGGCCGGCACAATGCCGTGCGTTCACCTTGAAGGAAGAGTGCAAGTGGTGGGTCAGGTGTCGCAGCGAGCAGCGGCGGATAACTCTCGTCGCGAAGCTCGATCACTTCGATACCGAGTCGATCGAGCGCGCGCACCTCTCGATCGATTTTCGACCTCCGCGGGCCTTCGAAACCGTACTCCGATTGCAGCCGCGACAGCGCTTCGGAGGTGGAGCCGCCGGCGCGCCACACGGCCGCGATCACCCGTCGCACCACTGGACGAGTTGCGCCATGCCCCATCAGGGCCGCCAGCAGGAACGCCCGTTCTCGACGTGACACACGCGGCCTCTCAACAGAAGCCGCGCATTGCAGCGCGTGGATTCAACGCGTGCTGTAGGACTGAGCGGATTCGGATGTGCGCTTCGAAAGCGTCAGCGCAGTCGACGAATCAGGGGTTCTTCACTTCGTCCAGGATCGCGAGCGGCCGCTCGGTGGCGAGTACCAGACCGTACGACACCTTCTCGAACACCCGGAACACCATCAGCAGCCCTGCGCGCTCGGACGGTAGCCGGACCGTGTCTTTGGCGATCCGGTCTTTCGCTAATGCGCCGCGCTTGTAGATGGCAAGGACGTTTCCGGACGCGAGACCCTCGCGCTCGCCGCGATCGATAACGACGACGTCCCATTGACCAACCTGGGTCACGCCACCGAATACCGAAATCAATTGCCCATCGATCGGCTTGGCTGGAGCACTCGGGAAGAAGGTGGAATCGACTTTGCGTTCTTCGGTCGGCAACACGCGATCGCCGATCTGCACTTCCTCGCGCGAGCTGTTCACGAAGAACGTCGAGATGTCGCCTTCGCTTGCGACGACGCGCCCGAGACCAATATAGGTGGCTTCCAGCCCGAGCATCTCTTTGGTGACCGGGTCGTGGTACATCTCGCCGCGCCGCACGAAGCTGTACGACTCGCTTTCCAGCAGCGCCCCACGCACGTACAGTCGGTCTCCACCGCCCAACACTAAGCGCTCACTGTCGCCCTGAATCACGTAGGGCGCCGCGTCGAGCTGTGCGGGCGTCACGATTCGGTTGTTGACGAGGAAACCCTGGATCGCATCGAGGTTGATCGCGGGTATCGCCGTTTCGAGCGGAATGGCGCGAACCTGCGGCGACAGTTTGGTGTCTGAAGAAGGCGATGCCTTGTACGTGCGCGAACCGTCACCGCGCTCGACCACAAGTGCGGGTTGGCCGTCGATGTAGACGAGCCGGACCGTATCGCCGGGATAGATGAGATGCGGATTTTCGATCTGCGGGTTCGCCCGCCACAATTCGGGCCATTGCCAGGGCTTCTGCAAAAAGCGGCCGCTGATGTCCCACAGCGTGTCGCCTTTCTGAACGGTATAGGAATCCGGGTGGTCCGCCCTCAGATAGGGTTCGAGGTTGCCGGTGGACTGTGCCCAAGCCGTGACGGCGAGCAGCGCCGCACCGAGCAAAACAGGGACCGATTTCCACATGTTTTGAATCCTTTTATGATACGCGGGCAGCGCGGTGGGCACGGCTGATCCACAAGCAGAAAATCATTAGCGTTCTGAATCTTAGCAGCACAAATTGCACCAATACTAGAGATACATCACACCCTCATGGCACTGCTAACGATCCTCGAATACCCCGACCCGCGCCTCCGCACCAAGGCGACTCCGGTCGACAAAGTCGACGACGATATTCGACGTCTGATCGACAACATGCTCGAGACGATGTACGCAGCGCCGGGGGTCGGTTTGGCCGCCAGCCAGGTGAATGTGCACAAGCGCATCATCGTCGTCGACGTCTCGGACAAACGTGACACGCCCTACGCTTTCATCAATCCGCAGATCGATCTCCTTGAAGGTGAGCAAGAGACCCAGGAAGGGTGCCTCTCCGTCCCCGGCTTCTACGAGTTGGTCAAGCGCGCGGACCACATCCGGGTGCGTGCGCTCGACCGAAACGGCGAACCGTTCGAGCTCATAGCCGACGGAATGTTGGCCGTCTGCATTCAGCACGAGTGCGA
Source organism: uncultured Gammaproteobacteria bacterium (assembly GCA_963780795.1). Lineage (GTDB taxonomy): Bacteria > Pseudomonadota > Gammaproteobacteria > Pseudomonadales > Azotimanducaceae > DATJGR01. The sequence continues at coordinate 231,101 of CAWADH010000006.1, forward strand.
CCACCTCGAGGGCAAACTCTTCGTCGACTATCTGTCGGGGCTGAAGCGCCAGCGCATCCGCAAGAAGCTGCAGAAACAGCATCGCGTCGGCGCCTGATCCGGTGGCGTCATCTCGCTCGTCGCGACTCCGTCTCGGCTTTGCCGGTACGCCCGGATTTGCTGCCGTCATCCTCGGCGCATTGCTCGATCGCCACGATGTGTCCGTCGTCTACTGCCAACCGCCGAGGCCGACCGGGCGCGGCCGGAAAGTCACACCCTCGCCGGTCGAAACCGTGGCGCATTCCCATGGCTTGACCGTGCGAACGCCGAGCTCTCTGCGTGGGGAGGCGCCTGCGCTTGCAAACGACCAGCTCGACGCACTGATCGTGGCCGCGTACGGTCTGATATTGCCGGCCGCTGTGCTCGCAACTCCGCGCCACGGCTGCATCAATGTGCACGCGTCGCTGCTGCCGAGGTGGCGCGGCGCAGCACCGATCGAGCGCGCCATCATGGCCGGAGACCGCACCACCGGCGTCTCGATCATGCAGATGGACGCAGGTCTGGATACCGGCCCGGTGCTGCGTCGCGTGGAGTGCGTAATCGAAGCCGCCGATACCGGAGACTCGCTTCACGACCGCCTCGCGCGTCTCGGCACGAACGCACTCCTCGACTGTCTCGAGCATCTCGGATCGATCGCCGCCCCGCCGCAATCCGAAGCCGGCGTCACGTACGCGGGAAAGCTGCTGCCGAGCGATTCGATCGTTCGGTGGGACACGCCAGCGGCAGAGCTGGCGAATCGCGTCCGTGCGCTCAACTCGCGACAACCCGCGTTCTGCGTCGTCGACGGCGAACGCGTGCGACTGCTATTTGCCGAGCCGCTGGACGAACACAGCGAAGCGCCGCCGGGAACCGTCGTTGCGCTGAACCGCGGCGGCATCGTGGTCGCATGCGGTAGCGGGCAACTGCGTATCACCCGATTGGCACTGACCCGCGGCAAAGGCAAGCCGATGGACATCGCTTCGTTGCTCAATGGTTATCCGAATCTGGTCCGACCGGGGCAAAAGCTTGACTCCCCGTCCTAACGCGCGCGGGCATGCCGCGGAGCTGTTGCACCAGGTCGCTTACGGCGGGCGGTCCCTTGATCGCGTTCTCGGTGATGCCAAGCCGAGCGAGCGCGATCGCGCGCTGATTCACGAGCTGACCTTCGGTGCGACACGCCACTTCTATTCGCTATCCGAGGACGTGGCCTCGCGCCTGACGACGCCGCTGAAGCCGCGCGATTCGATCGTCTTCTGCCTTCTCGTAGTCGGCGCTTATCAGCTTCGACACACACGCGTTCCGGGATATGCGGCGGTCAACGAGACCGTCAACGCGACGAAGCAGATCGGACGCCCGTGGGCACGCGGGCTGGTCAATCAAATCCTGCGTCGGATCGCCTCCGAGCCAGCACCGGCGGCCCAATCCGAAGAAGCGGTGTTCGATCATCCGCAGTGGTTGATCGACGCCATCCGGACCGACTATCCGGATTCGTGGCGCGAAATCCTGCAGGCGAATCAGACGCGCGCGCCGCTCTCGCTACGGGTCAATTCGTCTCGCACGACCCGCGAAGCGCTCCTCGCGGCGCTCGCTGGCAACAATGTGAGCGCCCACTCTGGCGAACCCGACGAGTGTGTCGTATTAGCGGCACCGACCGCGACCGCTGGCATCGCGGAGCTGAAGGCGGGCCTCGCGAGCGTTCAGGACGCCGGCGCGATGCACGCAGCGAACGCGCTGCATCCCGTCGCCGGGGAACGGATTCTCGATGCATGTGCGGCACCAGGCGGGAAGGCGATGCACCTGCTCGAGCGCGCACCCGGGATTCGACTCACCGCTCTCGACATCGACGCAGAACGATGCGATCTCATCCGCGCGGAGTGTGTGCGACTCGGGGTGGATGCGACCGTCATCGCGGGCGACGCGACTCACCTCGATTGGTGGGACCGGCAACCGTACGCCGCAGTGCTGCTCGACGTTCCTTGCAGTGGGACCGGGACGTTACGACGACACCCTGATATCAAGTTGCTGAAACGCGAGTCCGACATCGATCAATACCAGCGAATCCAGGTAGAGCTTCTACACAATCTCTGGAGCGTGATCGATGCCGGCGGGCGCCTCCTGTATTGCACGTGCTCGATACTGGCTCGAGAGAATGATCAGGTGATCGATCGCTTTTTGGCATGGACGACCGACGCATCAGTCACACCGATCCGCGCTATCTGGGGCACGGCCATGCGGCACGGCCGCCAGATCCTTCCGCGCCTCGATGGCGCCGATGGTTTCTACTTCGCGCTGCTCACCAAACAGGCGTCTCAGTAGATCTTCTCGGCCGAATGCTTCGGGCCTTTGAAGCGCTTGTACTCCCATTGATATTGCGCGCGGTCGGTGGCGATGAGTTGCTCGATCGCCCGATTCATTGTCGCCAGGAATTCGAGTGACTCCGCACAGGTCTCGAGATCCGTTAGCGCGGTGAATCCGAGCGAGAACCCCGCGGCGTTGGGTAACCGGCGCGCATGCGCCATCACCAAGCGCGGCTGAAGCTTCGCGGCCAGTTTGTAGGCCAGCGTCATCGTGAACGCGGGTCGAGCGAAAAACGGCGCGTATTCGCCGGCCGATGTCGCGGGCACCTGGTCCGGCAGCAGCGCGACGACTCCGCCGTTCTTCAGCTTCGAATACAGCGAACGAATGCCACCCGACGACGCCGGCAGCATCACGCTGCCGGTCCGCGTGCGTCCTTCGCGAACGATTAGGTCCAAATCGGGAATGCGCGGTGGATCGTACAAAGCGCTTAAGCCGTAACGGGCGCCCAGAAAGAGATTCAGAATCTCCCAGTTTCCGAAGTGCGGCACGAGGACGAGCACGCCTCGTCCGGATTCTCGCGCGCGGTCGATGATCTCCACGCCCTCGACACCCGCGATGAGGTTCTTCCAGCGATCGCGAGGACCCCAAAGCATCCCAGACTCCGCGGCGAAACGTCCCGTGTGCCTCAAGCTGGAGCGGACCAGTTCGCGTGACTCCGCGCGTGTCACATCCGGGAAACAGAGCGCCAGGTTTCTCGCGGTCGTCTTCTTCAAACGGCCTCCCGCAAGGTATGCCAGATCCCCAACGAGCTTACCGAGGCGCTGCGCGCCTTCGAGCGACAATGAATTCAACGTTCGTACCAGCAGCCTCATTGCGAAACCGGCAACGCGATCGCTCAACGCTCGGCACCCGCACTTTTGACCATGCCTGGCATTTACCTCAAGATTGCACCGGCATCTTACTTACGAACACCACATGCCGCTCGTGCTGCTCGATCGGGACGGGGTCATCAACGAAGACTCCCCGCATTACATCAGACGCGCGTCCGAGTGGTTGCCGATCGACGGCAGCTTACGGGCAATTGCGCGCCTCAATCGCGCCGGCTGCAAGGTGGCGATCTGCAGCAACCAGGCCGGGGTCGCTCGTGGCGTGCTATCGATCGAAGATCTTCACGAGATTCACGATGCGATGCGAATCAGATTGGCGGAGGCGGGTGGGCACATCGATGCGATCTTCTGCTGCATTCATGGACCCGATGACCAGTGTGACTGCAGAAAACCCGCGCCAGGACTCTTGCGGCGCGCCATGACCGAGTTGAATTACGCGCCAGCGGAAACCACGTTCGTCGGCGATTCGGTGCGCGACATGCAGGCGGCGGTGGCGGCGCATTGCATTCCCGTTCTCGTTCGCACCGGCAACGGAGCTAGCGCGGAAATTCCCGCACGCGCGATCGGCGTCGATCTAGTCTTCGACGATCTGGCCGCCGCCACAGACTGGTTGCTCGATCGATGAGCTTTGGCGTGATTGCGAATGCTCGCGCAGTCGCCTTCTACGTCGGCTATGTCATCGTAACGATCGTCTGGGGATCGCTGTCGGTGCTCATCGCGTGGATCTTTCCGTTCCGCTTCCGCTTCTATTTCGTCATCGGATGTTGGACGCGGATGGTGTTGGCGTGGCTGCGCGTCTGCTGCGGAATTCGGGTCCGGGTGAATGGCCGGGAGCACATCCCGAAAGATCCATGCATCGTATTCGTCAAACACGAGAGCACCTGGGAGACACTGTTCATCCAGACCCTATTTGCGCCTCAAGCGACTCTGGTCAAGCGCGAGCTGCTCCACATCCCTTTCTTCGGCTGGGCCTTCCGCCTGCTTCGTCCGATCGCGATCGACCGCGATGATCCACGCGGTGCTCTACGCACGCTGATCAAGGAAGGGAAAGCGCGCCTCGATCAAGGCATCTGGGTCGCGCTGTTTCCCGAAGGCACGCGCGTGCCCCTCGGCGAGTCCCGCGCATTTCAGATTGGGGGAGCCGCACTGGCGGAATCGAGCGGTCGGCCCGTGCTTGTTGTGGCCCACAACGCCGGTCAGTTCTGGCCAGCGCATCAGCTGGGGAAACGACCGGGCACCATTGTGGTAGAGGTCTGTGCACCCATCGATACCACCGGACGAAGGCGCAAAGAAATCAATGCGATAGCAGAGGCCACTATGGCATCTGCCATGCATTTGCTCGGCCGTACAAATCAGACGTCGAGGTTGGCGACCGACAAAGCGTTGGACACGATGAAGTCGCGTCTCGGTTCCACCTGATCGCCCATCAGCGTGGTGAACATCTGGTCCGCAGCTATCGCGTCGTCGACGGTAACCCGCAGCATTCGACGAACCGTCGGGTCCATCGTCGTTTCCCACAGCTGTTCCGGGTTCATTTCGCCGAGACCCTTATAGCGTTGGATGTCGACGCCCTTTCGCGCTTGCTCCATCAACCAGTCGAGCGCATCGCCGAACCGCTCCACTGCGATCCGTTTGTCGCCGCGGCGAACGTAGGCGCCTTCGCCAACGAGCTCGTAAAGGCGCTCGCACAAGCTCGCGATTCCGCGGTAGTCCGCGGAGAGGAAGAAGTCTTGCCCGAACGTCACGCGCTGCTCCACGCCGCGCGACTTGATCACCACCGTCGGCAAATGAACCTGGTGCTCCGGATCGAATGTGACGCTTACGCTGATATCGTGCCCCGCGGTAGCAAGGAATCGACCGTTCAGCGCATTGACCCAGCTTGTGACTACGGCCTCGTCGCGCAGCTGATCGGGAAGCAGCGGCGGACCGTCGAGCAGCAGTCTCGTCAGGAACAACGGATAGATGCGCGTCAGCGCTTCGAGTCGCGCGAGCACGGTGCGGTAGTTCCGCGCCAGCGACTCGAGCGCTTCGCCTTTCACTGGTGGCGCATCGGCATTGACGAACAACTCTGCATCATCGAGCGCCAGCTGCAGAAAATGCTCGCTGAGTTCCTCGTCGTCCTTTACATAGCGTTCTTGCTTGCCTTTCTTCACCTTGTATAGCGGCGGTTGCGCTATATAGACGTGGCTGCGCTCGATCAGCTCGGGCATCTGACGGAAGAAGAACGTCAACAGCAGCGTTCGGATGTGTGACCCGTCGACGTCCGCGTCCGTCATGATGATCACGCGGTGATAGCGCAGTTTCGCAACGTCGAATTCACTGCGACCAATCCCGCAACCCAACGCGGTGACGAGCGTGCCGACTTCCTGCGACGACAGCATCTTGTCGAAGCGGGCCTTCTCGACGTTGAGGATCTTGCCGCGCAATGGAAGAATCGCCTGTGTGCGCCGGTCGCGACCCTGCTTCGCCGAGCCGCCCGCCGAATCCCCTTCCACCAGATAGAGCTCCGATAGCGCCGGATCTTTTTCCTGGCAGTCGGCGAGCTTTCCCGGAAGACCCGCGATATCGAGCGCGCCTTTTCTTCGCGTCATCTCTCTGGCTTTGCGCGCCGCTTCTCGTGCGCGCGCGGCGTCGATCATCTTGGTGACCACGTTGCGCGCGTCTTGTGGATGCTCATCGAGATACTCGGTGAAGTAACGCGTCAGCTCCTGCTCGACAGCAGGCTTCACTTCGCTGGAGACGAGCTTGTCCTTGGTCTGCGACGAGAATTTCGGATCGTGCACTTTCACCGAGACGACTGCAGTGAGACCTTCGCGGGCGTCGTCACCGGTCGTCGCAACGTTCAACTTCTTGGCCAACCCTTCGCGTTCGATGTACTGGTTCAGCGTACGCGTCAGTCCCGACCGGAAGCCGGCCAGGTGCGTGCCGCCATCTCCCTGGGGGATGTTGTTCGTGTACGCGAACACCTGCTCCTGGAAACCGTCATTCCACTGCATCGCAATTTCGACGCCGATGCGATCATCACGCTCCTGGGTGAAATAGAACACTTCGTTCAGAGGATTTTTGTTTAAATTCAAATACTTAACGAACTCCCGCAGTCCGCCTTCGTAAACGAAATGGTCCTCTTTTCCCGAGCGCTCGTCGGCAAGGTGGATCTTGACGCCCGAGTTCAGGAACGCCAGCTCGCGAAGCCGTTTGGCCAGGATGTCGTAATGGAACTCGATGTTGCGGAACGTCGCTGCCGATGGCTTGAAATAGCACTCCGTACCGCGTCGCTCGGTTTCGCCGACCACCTTGAGCGGCTCTTCCGGGACGCCGTGTTGGTAGGTTTGCTGATAGACCTTCTGATCTCGCCGGACGGTGAGCCGAAACGTTTCCGACAACGCGTTGACGACCGAGACGCCCACGCCGTGCAGGCCGCCTGACACCTTATAACTGTCTTCATCGAACTTACCGCCCGAATGCAGCGTCGTCAGGATCACTTCCGCCGCCGAAATGCCCTCTTCTTTGTGGATGTCGACCGGTATGCCGCGACCATTGTCTTTTACCGTAACCGCCTCACCGGGGTGAATGATGACGTGGATTTCATCGCAATAGCCGGCCAACGCTTCGTCGATGCTGTTGTCCACCAGCTCCTGAACCATGTGATGAAGACCCGTGCCATCCTCGGTGTCTCCGATGTACATACCCGGACGCTTGCGTACGGCATCAAGACCTCGCAGAACCTTAATGCTGTCGGAATCGTACTTCGCCTCAGACATCACAAACCCTCAGTGCCAATTGGGTGACACGCGCCCTGTTCCACGTGGAACAATTGTCGCTTGCGTCCCGCGAATGCGAGACCCATTGCCATATCAGTGGTAGCGGTGGCAAAGACCTGGCTATCCGTTGCCTCAAGCGCCCGGAAGAACCGGGCGTTATGCGCCGCATCTAACTCCGCGCCGATGTCGTCGATCAGGAACAAACTCCGCCGCCCGGCGACTTGGCTCGTCAGTGTGGCTTGCGCCAACCGAAACGCACTCGCCACGATCTTCGCCTGGCCGCGCGACAGCGTCGTCGCTGCGGGTTCAGCGCCTACCAGAACGCGCAGGTCGGCGCGGTGCGGGCCGTAGTGCGTGAGGCCGAATTTTACATCGCGCGCCTCTCCTTCGCTCAAACAATCTTCGAGCGTTTCCCCGTCCCGCCACCCGGGTCGATAGGACAGCCCGACGTCCAACTCTAAAGCCAGCTCATCGAGCTTCGCGAGGATCAGTGGCGCAACGGCTTCGAGGTATCCGCGACGCGAGGCGTCCACCTGTGCACCGAGGGCAATCAGCTTTGCGGTCCAGCTCTGCAGTTGCCGGTCGAAGTCCGGCATCGAGTCACGCCGCGATTTCAGCAGCGCATTTCTCTGCTGAAGCACGCGTTGATAGTCCCGGAGTCGATCCAGATAGGCAGGTTCCACGTGGAACGTGCCCCAATCGAGGAATCGGCGCCGTTCTGTTGGAGCACCGAGGATCAACGCTGATGAGTCCGGCAGGATCAGTTGGATCGGCATGAGCCGCGCGACTTCTGACAGCCGACGCTCTGCGGCGCCGTTGAGGTGCAGCTCGCTCCTGTTGTTCCGGTGCCGAACGACGCCGGCTTTGACCTGGCCTCGATGCTCGTCTTCGAAGCTGGCAAATACCGTCAGCGCATCTGTCCCATGCTGGATAACGGTCGAGATCGACGGGGAGCGAAACGACCGTCCCCTCGCGAGCAGGTGCACCGCTTCGATCAGCGAAGTTTTCCCGGCACCATTGGGTCCGGTAAACAGATTGAGGGCCGGACTACAATCGATGGCAACCGAAGTCAGATTGCGAACACCGGAGATCTCCAACCGGGTCAGTCGCATCGGGTCTCGCGTCGACGAACTTTACAGGCGCATCGGCATGACGACGTAAACGGAGTCCTCGGCGCCGGGCCCTTCCATCAACGCGCTGCTGTTCGCGTCGGAAACGGAAAGATGGACCGATTCCGTCGACAGCGCACCCAGAACGTCCTGCAGATAGCTGACGTTGAAGCCGATCTCGAGCTTTTGGCCTGCGTAGTCGACCGCAACGACTTCCTCAGCTTCCTCTTGCTCTGGATTGTTGGCGCGAATGGTCAATTGATTGGGTTCAAGCGTGATTCGCACGCCGCGATACTTTTCGTTGGAGAGGATCGATGCGCGCGCAAAGGCCTGCCGCAACGTCTCTCGATCGGCGGTCACGCGATTAGCGCTCTCTTTGGGAATCACCTTTTCATAATCGGGAAAACGACCATCGACGAGCTTGGTGGTCAACGTATAGCCGGCGTGGGTCGCGCGCAGATGGTTACGGGCCATCGCGACCGAAACATCGTCGCCACCTTCTGAGAGCAATCGCCCAAGTTCGAGCACGCCTTTCCGCGGTACGATCGCTTGCCGACGCTCGGCCGACGCAATTCCACGATCCAGGGTACACATCGCAAGACGGTGGCCGTCGGTCGCGACGGAACGGACGTGGCTCGAAGTCACTTCAAGCAGCATGCCGTTCAGGAAGTACCGGACATCCTGCTGGGCCATCGAAAACGACGTCTGATCGAGGAGCCGCTGCATCTCAGGTCGCAGGAGCGAAAACTCGAGATCACTCGCCGCGCCCTCGACCCGAGGGAAGTCGGCAACCGGAAGGGTCGCCAGACTGAATCTGCTGCGACCCGAACGAACGGTCGCTCTGTCACCCTCGACCTCGACTGTAACGGTCGCGCCGTCCGGAAGCGAGCGCCAGATATCCGCGAGCTTCCGCGCTGGGATTGTCGCTTCCCCTGCACGTGTCACATCGATTCCATCCTCTATGCGCGCCACCAGTTCCACCTCGAGGTCGGTTCCGGTCAGCGACACAGCACCGTCGGTTGCGCTGACGAACAGGTTGGATAGCACCGGTAACGTCTGCCTGCGCTCGACCACTCCGGTCACCAACTGCAGCGGGCGCAACAGCGTGTCGCGGTTCGTTGTGAATTTCATTCCGGCCCCGGCTCCTCGATTCAGCTGGTCAGAAGGCGCGTCAAGTTTCTATGGTCCTCGGAGACATCCGCGCTGGATTCCTTCAGTTCGGCGATCTTGCGACACGCGTGAAGAACGGTCGTGTGATCGCGGCCTCCGAAGGCATCGCCAATCTCGGGCAATGAATGGTTAGTGTTGGCCTTTGCGAGAAACATTGCCATCTGGCGCGGCCTCGCAATGGTCCGGCTTCGACGTTTGGACAGCAGGTCGGAGATTTTGATCTTGTAGTACTCCGCCACTGTCTTCTGAATGTTCTCAATGCTCACCTGGCGATCCTGGATCGCGAGAAGATCCCGCAGCGAGCGTTGTACCTGCTCGATGCAGATACGCCGACCGGTGAAGCGCGAGTTCGCCATGACACGTTTGAGTGCACCTTCCAACTCTCTCACGTTCGAACGGACGCGTTCTGCAATGAAGAACGCGACTTCTGACGGCAGATCGATACCTTCGATGGCCGCCTTCTTCATCAGAATGGCCACGCGCGTTTCGAGTTCAGGTGGCTCCACTTCGACAGTGAGACCCCAAACGAATCGAGATTTCAATCGCTCCTCAAGCCCACCGATCTCGCTCGGATAGCGGTCGCACGTCAACACCATCTGGTGATCGCGCTCGAGCAACGCATTGAACACATGGAAGAATTCTTCCTGCGATCGCAGCTTGTTCGCGAAGAACTGAATGTCGTCGATCAGCAACGCGTCGACCGAGCGATAGTGCTGCATGAACTCCTGCATGGTGCCGAGCTGCAGCGCCTTAACCATGTCCTGCACGAACCGTTGCGAGTGGAGATAGACCACCTTCGCGTCGGGGTCCTTACTCAGAATCTGGTTTCCGACCGCGTGCATGAGATGGGTTTTTCCCAGCCCCACACCGCCGTACAACAACAACGGGTTGTACGACCGACCAGCGTTTTCGGCAACCTGTTGCGCGGCCGCCTTTGCGATCTCGTTAGATTTACCTTCGACGAAAGTCTCGAAGGTGAACGCTCTGTTGAGATCGACCGACCCGCGTTTCTGCGCTTCTGCGCGCATCGGCAACGGCTCGGAAGCAACGCTGCCGACATCGAGTGTGACATCGAGCGGGCTGGTTGGATCGCCCAACTGGTTCATCAGCTCGTTGATACGTCCCCAGAAAAGCGACTCCACCTGATCACGAACGTAACGGTTCGGCGCAAAGAGCACGACCTGCTCTTCGTGTTGGCGCGCCTGTAACGGTCTGATCCAGGTATTGAATTGATCGGAAGGTACTTCTTCTTCGAGTCGCGATAGGCATTGCTGCCAAACCGTGTTAGCCACCGAATGAGCCCCCTAGTAGTAATTCTTTTAGGCTTCGCTTTTTCGACACATTCTACTGGCACGCACAACACCCTCGCCATTAAGAGTTTCGACGAGCGAGAGCTCGTTCGATCCAACTGCATTAACAATCAACTGCTTAACACAATGAACAATCTTCCACGCAATGTCGTTTCGGCCATACGTGCTGTGCGAAAGATGTGCATGAGTCATTGCATAGCTTGTGGATAACTTTTACGTGCGACATTTCAGAGACGAATCGTCACATCGAATGGTGCTTCCTTGCCCCATATCCACAGGAAGTCATCGTGCGAGCGCACCACACGCCATCAGGCAAAGCGAAGGTTGTACACAGCTCGCTGAGCCTCCAACAAGCAACAACAATCCTTCCTATCCGGAAACCAAAGAAGCTTTTTCTACTAAATTGACACTCTGGATTGTGCTCCTTAGAATCCCGCTCCCTTTTGGTTCCCGCGGTCGATCTCATGAAGCGCACCTTTCAACCCAGCGTGCTCAAGCGAAAGCGAACGCACGGCTTTCGTGCCCGGATGTCGACTCGTAACGGCCAGAAGGTCATCAATGCCCGCAGAGCGAAAGGCCGAAAGCGTTTGTCAGTGTGACGAGTACGCTGCGATCGATTGCTTTCCACGCGAGTATCGCCTGACTGAAAAGCGGCAATTCGATGCCGTGTTGTCCACTCGAACGATCCTATTGAAATCCGGAAGTTTTCGGCTGTATGCGACGGCCAACCAGGAATTCGGTGCCCGCCTGGGACTCATCGTCGGCAAACGACAGTTGAAGCGCGCGGTGGACCGTAACAAGGTGAAGCGAGTTTTGCGGGAGACATTTCGTACCCGCCGATCGACATTGCCGGCGCTCGATATCGTGGTGCAGCTGGCGGATCGGCCGCGCACCGACTCCGTTTCCGAAGAGGTGGCGTCGATGTGGCCACGTCTCATCACAGCGATCGGAACGTCGAATGTTCAATGAGTTGCCCAATCGGATAGTCCTCTCACTCATTCGAGGCTATCGCTATTTGTTGAGCCCGTTCTTCGGACAGCACTGCCGGTTTCATCCGACGTGCTCGATGTATGCCATCGAAGCGATCGAACACCACGGCTTGACGAAAGGGACCTGGCTCGCGTTGCGTCGGATCGGACGCTGCCATCCGCTTTCGGAAGGCGGAGTCGATCCGGTTCCCACAACAGGACACCCTCGATGATCACCGCGGAGATGCAGCGAATTCTGTTGCTGGTGGCGCTCGCAGCGACGGCGTATCTGCTGGTGCTGGCCTGGAACGACGACTACATCAAAGGACGCGCGGTGCCGGGCTCATCGAGTGCGCCGGTCGTCACTGAACCGCAGGCCGAAGCGCCCGACGCATTTACCGAAGCCCGACAGGCGTCGAGCGATGTTCCCAAGGCGACGACGCCCGAGCAGCATGCGGCAACAGAAGCGAGTCATGCGCCCACTACAGACTTGGCGAACCTGCTGGTACGGGTTACGACCAACACGATGGACGTCTGGATCGATCGTCTGGGTGGCGACATCGTGCGTGTGCAGCTTCCGCGATATCCGGTCAGCATCGAAAAGCCGAACGATCCGTTTCTGCTTCTCGATCGCCGTGCCGATCACGTCTATATCGCGCAGAGCGGACTGGTCGGCCGCGATGGTCCCGACGGCAAGGGATCGCGTCCGCTGTACGAGGCCGAACACACCGACTTTGACTTTCGCAATGGCGGCGAACTCAGGCTGAGGACCATGGACAACGGAGTCGAGATCGACAAGATCTTCAAGTTCACGCCGGATGAATACGTCGTCGAAGTCACGCACGAGATCTCGAATCGGTCGGACCATCCATTCGAAGCACGGCAGTTCGCGCAACTGAAGCGCGACAGCCGAGATCTGAGCGGCGGCAGTTCGTACACGCTCGGACCGCGTCCATACCTCGGTGCGGCGTTGACCACGAACGACGAGCGTTACTACAAACTCAAATTCACGTCGCTCGACGAAAAGAAATACGAGCACGAGGTCAACGGCGGCTGGATCGCGATCCTGCAGCATTACTTCATCGGTGCCTGGGTTTCGAATCCCGATGAGCAGAACCACTATTACGGACACAAGCGTGAAGACGGCGACTACATCGTCGGCTTTACCGGGCCCGTAGAAACCATCGCGCCGGGCGCGACCGGGCTCTTCTCGTCGAGATTCTACGCGGGTCCCAAGGACCAGGGTCGCCTCGAAGCGATCGCACCGAACCTCAACCTGACGGTTGACTACGGTTTCTTGTGGTGGCTGGCCGTACCGCTGTTCCAGCTGCTGAAGTGGCTGCACGGTGTCGTCGGTAACTGGGGCGTTGCGATCATCCTGCTGACGCTCATCGTCAAACTGGTGTTGTTTCCGCTGTCCGCAGCCAGCTATCGATCGATGGCGAACATGCGACGCGTCGGTCCGCAGATGAAGCGACTCCAGGAACGCTACGCGGATGATCGCCAGAAGCTGTCGCAGGAAATGATGGCCTTCTACAAGAAGGAGAAGATCAATCCGCTCGGCGGTTGCCTGCCGATGCTGCTACAGATGCCAGTGTTCATCTCGCTGTATTGGGTGTTGTTCGAAAGCGTCGAATTGCGCCAGGCGCCGTTCTTCCTGTGGATCAAGGATCTGGCGGTGATGGACCCTTACTTCGTTCTGCCGATTCTGATGGGTGGCTCGATGTTCCTCACGCAGGCGTTGAATCCGCCGGTGCCGGATCCGGTGCAGGCTCGCGTGATGAAGTTCATGCCGATCATGTTCACGGTCATGTTCCTGTTCTTTCCGGCGGGTCTGGTTCTGTACTGGCTGGTCAACAATCTCCTGTCGCTCGCCCAACAGTGGTTCATCACTCGCCAGATCGAAGGTGGCGCGAACAACGCTGCCAAGTCCTGATCGCGACGACGGCCTCGAACGCGACACGATCGCGGCCGTTGCGACACCGCCCGGTCGAGGCGGAATCGGCATCGTCCGTATTTCCGGTCCGAACGCGCTAACCATTCTGTCATCCGTGTGCGGGCGGGAACCTCGATCCCGTGCGCCAATCGTTGCGCAGTTTCGCGATGCCGTCGGCCAACCGATCGACCACGGCATTGCGCTCGCATTTTCGGCGCCGCATTCGTTTACCGGGGAGAACGTGGCAGAGCTACACGGGCATGGCGGACCTGTGGTGATGGACATGCTGCTCGGCGCGATTCTAAGTCTCGGTGCACGACTCGCGCGTCCGGGCGAATTCACCGAGCGCGCGTTTCTGAACGGGAAGATGGATCTGGCGCAAGCCGAAGCGGTGGCCGATCTGATCGCCAGCCGCTCGGAGGCAGCCGCGCGAAGCGCGCTGCGATCGCTGTCGGGTGTGTTTTCGGAACGCGTGCACGCCCTTGCTCAAGACATGCTGGATCTGCGCGTCTACGTGGAGGGGGCAATCGATTTTCCGGATGACGATGTCGACTTTCTCACCGAAGGCCGGGTGCCAGAGCGGCTCGAACGATTGGTCGGGACGCTTGTTTCGCTGATCGGAACCGCGACTCAGGGTGCCATTCTGAACGAGGGCGTCACATTGGTGCTGGCCGGCAGGCCTAATGTCGGCAAGTCGAGTCTGCTGAATCGCCTGCTCGGCTACGACCGGGCGATTGTCACGGACACGCCGGGCACGACCCGCGACACGCTGTCGGAAGCGATCGATCTCGGCGGCGTGCCAATTCGGGTCATCGACACCGCCGGGCTTCGCATCGCGGGTGACGCGATCGAACGCGAAGGCATCCGTCGCGCCCGCCAGGAAATCGAAGAGGCTGATCTGGTACTGCTCGTTCGCGACTGCGGGTCGAGGGAGAGCATCGAGGAGCTCGTCGCAGAACAGGCGCTGCCGACCGAGCGGCTGATGGTCGTGACCAACAAGATCGACCTCGCGAACGGTGTTGCCGGTGAGGTCGCGGGCGGGAAGCGCACCGAAGTTGCGATTTCGGCGCTTACGGGGGCTGGTATCGACGTGCTCGAACGGTCGATCCTGCGCGCTGTCGGTCGCAGCAATGAAGCCGGCGTCTTCTCCGCACGACGACGTCACCTCGACGCGTTGAATCGGGCGCGCGCGATCATCGAGCGGGGCGCCGAGGCGCTGCGGACTGCCGGAGCGGGAGAACTGCTGGCTGACGACTTGCGGCGCGCGCACGACCAACTCGGCGAGATCGTCGGTTCGGTCTCCACGGACGCCCTGCTCGGCGAAATCTTCTCGCGTTTCTGCATTGGCAAGTAAGCGTCGGGTGCTGCAGGCGTTGGCATATACTTGCGCACCTTTTTGCAGGACCCGAGATGGGCGTTTCTGAACGTTACGACGTGATCGTCGTCGGCGCTGGGCACGCGGGTGCCGAAGCCGCCTTAGCGGCTGCGCGGATCGGCGCGCAGACGTTGTTGCTCACGCAGAGCATCGAGACGATCGGACAGATGTCGTGCAACCCGGCTATCGGTGGCATCGGGAAGAGTCATCTCGTTCGCGAAATCGATGCGCTCGACGGTGCTATGGCGCGCGCCACCGACCGCGCGGGCATACAGTTTCGTGTGTTGAATGGTTCGAAGGGTCCGGCTGTTCGCGCGACGCGCGCGCAGGCCGACCGCGTGCTCTACCGGCAAGCGATGCGACAGATCGTGGAGTCCACGCCGAACCTGCGCGTATTCCAGCAGTCGGTCGTCGATCTCGTCGTCGAGGGCGATCGTGTGCACGGCGTCGTCACGCAGTCCGGACTCACGTTTGCGGCCGATGCCGTCGTGCTGACGACGGGCACGTTTCTCGGCGGGCGCATTCACGTTGGTCTGGAGAATCATCCAGGTGGACGAGCCGGCGACGCGCCGTCCAACGCGCTTGCGGCGCGCTTGCGCGCGTTGCCGTTCCGGGTCGATCGGCTGAAGACCGGCACGCCGCCGCGCATCGACGGTCGCAGCGTCGACTTCTCCGTCATGCAGGTGCAACCGGGCGACGAACCCGTTCCGGTGATGTCGCTGCTCGGCTGCGCGGCTGAGCACCCTCGTCAGGTACCGTGTCACATCACGCACACGAATTCGACGACTCACGACGTCATCCGCGCGGGGCTCGACCGATCGCCGCTCTTCACTGGCCTCATCGAAGGAATCGGGCCCCGCTACTGCCCTTCGATCGAAGACAAGGTCGTGCGGTTTGCGGACAAGACCAGCCACCAGATCTTCGTGGAGCCCGAGGGCCTCACCACGTTCGAGCTCTATCCGAACGGCATCTCCACGAGCCTGCCGTATGACGTGCAGGTGAATCTCGTCCGCAGCATCAAGGGCTTCGAACAGGCGCACATTACGCGGCCGGGCTATGCCATCGAGTATGACTTCTTCGATCCGCGCGACTTGATGTACTCGTTAGAGACGAAGGCGATATCCGGATTGTTCTTCGCCGGACAGATCAACGGCACAACCGGTTACGAGGAAGCGGCTGCGCAAGGGCTGCTGGCCGGCGCCAACGCAGCCTTGAAGGTTGCAGGCAAGAGCGCCTGGTGTCCGCGACGCGACGAGGCTTACATCGGCGTTCTCGTCGACGACCTCGTCAACAACGGAACTAACGAGCCGTATCGGATGTTCACCAGTCGGGCGGAATTCCGGCTGATCCTGCGCGAAGACAATGCAGACGCTCGCCTCACGGAAGCAGGTCGGCAACTGGGACTTGTCGGCGATGAGCGCTGGGCCGCGTTTCGTGCGAAGCAGGCGCGCATCGATGCGTTGCGCGAGTCCCTGGCGCGCCATCAGGTCTCTCCCGGAGACAGTCTCGCAATCGAAATCCAGCAGCGCAGCGGTGAGCCGATCAACAAGCCGACGGACCTGCTGTCGCTGCTGCGCCGCCCCAAGATCACGATGCTGACGCTGGCTGGTCTGCTGCCGGACGTCTCGGCCGCCGCCGATGCCGCTCTGAGCCAGATCGAGATCGACTCGAAATACGAAGGCTACATCGCCAGAGCGCGCGACGAGATCGATCGGCTGAAGCGACACGAAGAGGTGCGTGTGCCGGAGGATTTCGACTATGCGTCGATAGCCGGGCTCTCGACGGAGTTGAAGCAGAAGCTCGATGCCGCCAAGCCCGACAATCTCGCGCGAGCGGCGCGCATACCAGGCATTACTCCCGCAGCCCTATCGATACTGCTCGTTCATCTGCGGAAAGCCCGCGCCTCCGCGTGATCGAATCCGACGAGATCGATTCCGGCGCGAGAGCCCTGGGCGTCGAGTTGCCGGTGTTGCAGCGCGATCGCCTGGTCGAGTTCGCGGCTTTGTTGCGTCGTTGGGGCGCAGCCTTCAACCTGGTATCCCGCCGCGATGGACCGCGACTCGTTTCGCGGCACCTTCTCGACTCGCTGTCGTTGGTGCCGATGCTACAGGGGAACCGCGTCGCCGACCTCGGTACCGGAGCCGGATTACCGGGTGTACCGCTTGCGATCGCGTGTCCGGAACGGGAGTTCACATTGATCGATCGCAGCGAACGGCGCATTCGCTTCGTCCGACAGGCAGCCTCCGAGCTCGGACTCACGAATGTGGTTCTGGTCGCCGCGGACTTCGGCGATTTCCGAGCGGAGCCTTTGTTTGATACCGTCGTATCGCGCGCGGTCGCAAAACCAGCCGCACTGTGGCGCGTCGCAGTCGACCTGTTGACGGCGGGAGGCATCGCCCTCTTCCAGGTCGGTGAATCGGAGTTGCAGCCCGCGGAGGTCGAAGCAGACGCACGGTCGGTGTCGGTGCACATACCGGGACTCAGCAGAACCCATCACGTGCTGCGCATGAGCCGCCCAAGCGCCGCGTAGGTCGGCCCGACACAGGACTCAATAGATGACGCGGATCATTGCGGTTGCGAACCAGAAGGGCGGTGTCGGCAAGACAACCACCAGCGTCAATCTCGCTGCGTCGCTGGCGCTTTCGGGAAGCCGTGTGCTGCTGGTGGACCTCGATCCTCAAGGCAACGCAACGATGGGATGCGGCGTAGAGAAAGGCGCGCTCGAACGCAGCGTGTACGACTTCCTCATGAAGTCGGCGCCGCTCGCGTCGGTCGTGCAGCGATGTCCGACGGGATTCGAGCTCGTTCCGTCGAACATCGATCTCACGGCGGCCGAGGTCGAACTGCTGCAGGTCGATCAGCGCGAGCAGCGGCTCAAGACGGTGCTGCAGGAAACGGAAGGCCGCTATCACTACGTGATCATCGATTGTCCACCTTCGCTGAACATGCTGACGCTCAACGCGCTAGTTGCGAGCCGCAGCGTCTTGATTCCGATGCAGTGTGAGTACTACGCGCTCGAAGGATTGTCAGCGCTGCTCGAGACGATCGAAGGCGTGAAGCAGCGCGCCAACCCGGCCCTTCGAATAGAGGGCATCCTGCGCACCATGTATGATCCGCGCAGCAGTCTCACGCGCGATGTATCGCGCCAACTGCTGAAATTCTTCGGTGAAAAGGTCTTTCGCACGGTCATTCCGCGAAACATCCGGCTCGCAGAAGCGCCCAGTCACGGACTGCCGGTGGTTCTGTACGATCGGCAGTCGCGCGGCGCGGTTGCTTACATGGCGCTCGCCGGAGAATTGAAACGCCACAGTTCGGATGGGGAGGGTGCCGCGTGATCAAGAAGCGAGGTCTCGGTCGCGGGCTCGATGCGCTGCTGGGCACTGCAGATCGCCAATCCGACGACGAGGCTGCTGGGCCGTCCGGCACCAATCTCGCAGAAATAGCGGTGGATCAGATTCACCCGGGTCAGTATCAGCCGCGTCGCAACATCCGCGACGAGGGCATCGCCGAACTGGCAGCGTCGATCAAAGCTCAAGGGGTGATGCAACCGATCGTGTT
The DNA here is from genome assembly GCA_963780795.1 of uncultured Gammaproteobacteria bacterium. Taxonomy (GTDB): domain Bacteria; phylum Pseudomonadota; class Gammaproteobacteria; order Pseudomonadales; family Azotimanducaceae; genus DATJGR01. The sequence continues at coordinate 249,491 of CAWADH010000006.1, forward strand.
GCGCCATCGCGCGATCGGCGGATACGAGATCATCGCCGGCGAACGTCGCTGGCGCGCGGCGCAGCTTGCCGGTCTCGATCGCATTCCCGCGGTCATCAAGGAGGTCAGCGACGAGCGAGCGGTCGCGATGGCGTTGATCGAGAACATTCAGCGCGAAGATCTGAATCCGCTGGAAGAGGCGCTCGCGTTGCAGCGTCTCTCGGAAGAGTTCCATCTGACGCAACAGCAGGCCGCAGACGCGGTCGGTAAGTCGCGCGTCGCGGTCACCAATCTGTTGCGTCTGTTGAACCTGACCGCGCCCGTCCGCGAGATGCTGGCGGAAGGCGAACTCGAAATGGGACACGCGCGCGCGCTGCTGTCGTTGTCTCCGCTCGAGCAGGAGCAGGCCGCGCGTCAGGTGGTTGCAAAAGGTCTTTCGGTTCGACAGACCGAAGCGCTCGTGCGACAGCGCATGCGTCCCGCGTCATTAACGCCGCTCGCGGCGGTGCGTCGCAAAGATCCCGATACGGCGCGACTGGAGGTCGAACTATCGGAACGAATCGGCGCGCCGGTGACGATCATCTTCGACGGCAAGAGCGCGGGTTCGGTGGTCATTCGATACACGTCGGTCGACGAACTCGAAGGAATTCTCACGCACCTACGTTGATGTACGTATCCGTGCATTTATTGCACGGCACCATAGCCCTCTCTATACTACGCGCGCCTTGCGTACGGGGGCTCAGGTGGATCCCGCAGAAGCCCCACCAAGAATAAGTGAATCGGATTTCGGAACGCGCAAAAGGCTCCGCAACGGCGGTGTTCCATTGCCCTTCCGGATCGTGGCTGTGCAAGGCGTTCTCGCCGTACTGCTCGCGACGATGTTCCTGTTGTTGGGCCGCGCACAGGCGATGTCCGTCCTGTTGGCCGGCGTCGTCGTGATTGCGCCGAGCGTTGGGTTTGCGCGGCGCGTTGTTGCCGCGGATGTTCCGGCGGGAGAGGAGTTGGACGCGGCGCGACAGCTGCTCGGCAGCGGCATCGCGAAGCTGGTGCTGACGTTCGGATTGCTGGTCGCGGCCTTCGCCTGGTTTCGTCCGGAGCCGGTTGCGTTCTTCGCGACGATGATTGCGTTACAGGCGGTGTATTGGTTGGCGCCGGTTCTGGCGCGTCGCTGAGCTGCGGTAGCGCTCGGAAGTGGATGCAGAAGGAAGTTCAATGGCGAGCGAAGGGCTGACGACCGGAGAGTACATCCAGCACCATCTGACCAACCTCACGTACGGTCAGTTGCCGGACGGAAGTTGGGGTTTTGCCGAGTCCGCTGAACAGGCGCGTGCGATGGGCTTCTGGGCCATCGACGTCGACTCGATGGGTTGGGCGATCGGTCTCGGGCTGGTCTTCGTCTTTCTGTTCGGCCGCGCCGCGAAACATGCGACGGCCGGTGTGCCGGGCGCACTGCAGAATGGCGTCGAGATGATCGTCGACTTCATCGACGGTCTGGTTGGCAGCATCTTCTTTCACAAGAACGAGCTGATTGCGCCGATGGCGCTGACGATCTTCATCTGGGTGTTCCTGATGAATCTCATGGATCTGCTGCCGGTCGACTGGCTTCCGATGGCGGCCGGTGCGGTGGGGATCAGCCACATGAAGGTGGTTGCGACGACCGATCCGAATGTCACGCTCGGAATGGCGCTCGCCATTTTCGTCATGGTCCTTTACTACAGCGTGCGAAGAAAAGGTGTCGGCGGATTCGTTGGCGAGTTGGTATTTCATCCGCTGCCGAAGCTGTTTGCGCCGTTCAACCTGTTTCTCGAAGGGGTGACGTTGCTTGCGAAGCCTCTATCACTCGGGCTGCGGTTGTTCGGCAACATGTATGCCGGTGAGATGATTTTCATTCTGATCGCGCTGCTCTTCGGAGCCGGCCTCGGCTGGGCCGTGCTGGGCGGAGTCCTGCAGTGGGCATGGGCTTGGTTTCACGTGCTGATCATTACGTTGCAGGCATTCATTTTCTCGGTCCTAACGGTCGTGTACATGGCGCAGGCCCACGACGTCCAAGAAGACCATTAACTAGAGACTTAAGGAGCAATCATGGAACTGGCAGTTCTTCTTTACGTGGCGGGCGCGTTGATGATGGGCCTCGGCGCCATCGGTGCCGCCATTGGCGTGGGCGTGCTCGGCGGGAAATTCCTCGAAGGCGTTGCGCGCCAACCCGAACTGCTGCCGATGCTGCGCACCCAACTGTTCATCGTGCTGGCCCTCGTCGACGCAGTGCCGATGATCTCGGTCGGTATTGCGCTCTATGTGATCTTCGCGGTGGTGCCGACCGCAATCGGCGGCTGATCGCGTCGCAGCGACCCTGATTCCCAACGGAGAGTCACTAGCGTGAACATTACATTGACACTCTTCGGCCAGTCGTTGACGTTCCTCGTCTTCATCTGGACCTGCCACCGGTGGATCTGGCCGCCGTTGATTCGCGCGATGCGCGAGCGTCAGAAGACGATCGGCGAAGGACTCGCGGCATCGGAACGTGCCGCAAAGGACCTCGCCCTGGCGCAGGAAGGCGCGGCGGATCAGCTGCGCAAGGCAAAGGAAGAAGCGCGTCAGATCATCGAGCAGGCGCGCGGTCGCGCGGTGATCATGATCGAAGAGGCGAAGAACGACGCCCGCGCCGAAGGCGAGCGCCAGAAGGAAGCCGCCCGGGCGGAGATCGAGCAGGACGTGAACCGCGCGAAAGAAAAGCTGCGCGCCCAAGTAGCGGCGTTGGCGTTGAGCGGTGCAGAGAAAATACTGCAGTCGTCGATCGATCGTTCCCGGCATGGGCAACTGCTCGACAAGCTCGTCTCGGAGCTGTGATCACACACCATGGCTGAAATCGCGACGATCGCCCGACCCTACGCCAATGCGGTCTTCGAGTTCGCCAAAGGCAGGCGTGCGCTCGATAACTGGTCTCGTGAACTGACCGTTCTCGCCGCGGTGGTGGCCGACCCTTCAATAAAAGAAGCGATCGACTCACCCGCGGTCACGAGTCAGCAGAAAGCCAACGCGCTCGCACGCGTCTGCGGCGACGATCTCAGCCGCGAAGGCAAGCAACTGCTGCAGGTGCTCGCGGGCAACAAGCGCTTGCACCTGCTGCCGGAAATCAGCGCCCAATACGAAGAGTTGCGTGCGCAGGAGCAGGCCTCTCTCGAGGTCGAAGTGGTCAGTGCGTTTGCTCTGGACGATGCGGAGCAGCGGCACATCACGGAAGCGCTCGCGCGCCGATTCGAGCGCGAAATCCTGCTGACGAGCCGTGTCGACGAATCCCTGTTGGGCGGCGCAATCATTCGCGCCGGCGACACCGTCATCGACGGCTCGGTCCGGGGCAAACTGCAGAAATTGTCGGAAACGTTACAGCGGGCCTGAAGTCGCCCGAGCGCATCCAGCGCGATGCGCCGCAACAGAATAGTGAGTGTGAGGACACGACATGCAACAACTGAATCCATCTGAGATCAGCGACATCATCCGATCGCGGATCGAGAGCCTCGACATCAAGTCGGAGGCTCAGAACGAAGGAACGATCGTCGGCGTCTCGGACGGCATCATCCGCGTCCACGGACTTGCCGAAGCGCAGTACGGCGAAATGATCGAGTTCCCGGGCGGCGTGTACGGCATGGCGCTGAACCTCGAACGCGATTCGGTGGGCGTTATCGCGCTCGGCGAATATGCCGGTCTGTCGGAAGGTATGACGGCGCGCTGCACGGGCCGCATCCTCGAGGTTCCGGTGGGCCGTGAACTGCTCGGGCGCGTCGTCGACGCGCTGGGCAATCCAATCGACGGCAAGGGACCGCTGAAAACGACGCTGACAGCGCCGGTCGAGAAAGTCGCGCCGGGCGTGATCGCGCGGCAGTCGGTAACCCAGCCGGTGCAGATCGGTCTGAAGTCGATCGATGCGATGGTGCCGATCGGCCGCGGTCAGCGCGAACTGATCATCGGCGACCGCCAGATCGGTAAAACTGCGATCGCGATCGACGCGATCATCAACCAGAAGAACTCCGGCATTAAGTGCATCTACGTCGCCATCGGCCAGAAGATGTCGACGATCGCGAACATCGTCAGAACGCTCGAAGAGCACGGCGCGATGAGCAATACGATCGTCGTCGCGGCGAGCGCGTCCGATCCGGCGGCGATGCTGTATATCGCGCCGTATTCGGGTTGCTCGATGGGTGAGTTCTTTCGTGACCGTGGCGAAGACGCACTGATCATCTATGACGACCTGACGAAACAAGCGTGGGCGTATCGCCAAATTTCGCTGCTGCTGCGCCGCCCGCCGGGCCGCGAGGCGTATCCCGGCGACGTCTTCTATCTCCACTCGCGTCTGCTCGAGCGCGCATCGCGCGTGAACGCGGAATATGTCGAGCAGATCACCAACGGCGAAGTCAAAGGTAAGACCGGTTCGCTGACGGCGTTGCCGATCATCGAAACGCAGGCGGGTGACGTTTCAGCATTCGTGCCGACGAACGTCATCTCGATCACCGACGGTCAGATCTTCCTCGAGAGCTCGATGTTCAACTCGGGTCTTCGTCCCGCGATGAGCCCCGGAATCTCGGTGTCGCGCGTCGGTGGTTCGGCGCAGGTGCCGTTCATGCGCAAGATTTCCGGCGGCATCAAACTCGCGCTTGCGCAGTACCGTGAACTCGCGGCGTTCTCGCAGTTCGCATCCGACCTCGACGAAGCGACACGTCGCCAGCTCGAGCATGGTCAGCGCGTGACCGAGCTGATGAAGCAGAAGCAGTACGCACCGATGACCGTGGCCGAGATGGGTGTCGCGCTGTTCGCGGCCAACGAAGGATTCCTTCGCGATGTCGACGTCGACAAAGTGCTCGCGTTCGAAGCGGCGCTGTTGACGTACATGAGAGCCGAACACGCCGACTTCATGAACGAGATCACGAAGACCGGCGCGTACAACGACGATATCGTCGCGACGATGCGCGCCGCGATCGAGAAGTTCAAAGCGACGCAGACGTTCTAGAGGATCGGGCGATGGCGGCGGGTAAAGAAGTCCGGACCAAGATCAAGAGCGTCAAGAGCACGCAGAAGATCACGAAGGCCATGCAGATGGTCGCCGCGAGCAAGATGCGGCGAACGCAGGAGCGGATGCGCCAGGGGCGACCTTATGCCGAAAAGATCCGCAAGATGATCGGGCATCTTGCGAATTCGAATCCGGAGTACCGCCACGTCTACATGACCGAGCGAGAGGTCAAGCGGATCGGCTACATCGTGGTGTCCACCGACAAAGGTCTCTGCGGCGGTCTGAACGTAAATCTCTTCCGCGCACTGGTGAAAGACTTGCGGGAATGGAAAGCGCGCGGCGTCGATGCGGAGTTTGCACTGATTGGCAACAAGGCGGCGTCGTTCTTCCGTTCGTACGGCGGCACGGTCAACGCGATGCTCAACAACATCGGCGATCGCCCCTCGGTGGAGTCGCTGGTCGGCGGCATTCGCGTGATGCTCGAGGCGTATGGCCAGGGAAAGATCGACCGGCTGTTCATCGCGACCAACACGTTCGTCAATACGATGACGCAGCGACCGGTGATCCAGCAGCTGCTGCCGCTCGAGCCGGCAGTCGCGGACGAACTGAAGCATCGCTGGGACTACCTGTACGAACCCGATGCGCGCGATCTGATCGAAGGTCTCGTGACCCGTTTCATCGAGTCACAGGTGTATCAGTCGGTCATTGAAAACCATGCGTGCGAGCAGGCTGCAAAGATGATTGCGATGAAGAACGCGACCGAAAACGCGGAGCAGATGATTGATGACCTGACGCTGCTCTACAACAACGTCCGCCAAGCGGCGATTACGCAGGAGATCTCGGAGATCGTCGGCGGCGCGGCAGCTGTCTAACGGAACAGCGATGGCGGATCGGACAGTCAAAGATTTGGAAGGTGAGGCGAACATATGAGTAGCGGACGGATCGTTCAGGTGATTGGCGCCGTAGTCGACGTGGAATTTCCGCGCGAGGCAGTGCCCAACGTTTACGACGCGCTGAGAGTCACCGGCAAAGGACTCACGCTCGAAGTGCAGCAACAGCTCGGGGACGGCATCGTGCGGACCATCGCAATGGGATCGTCCGACGGCTTGTCACGCGGGCTGGAAGTATCGAACACCGGCAGCGCGATCATGGTTCCGGTCGGCGAAGAGACGCTCGGCCGCATCATGGACGTGCTCGGCGATCCGATCGACGAAAAAGGTCCGGTGAACGCCAAAGAGCGGATGTCCATCCACCGCAAGGCGCCGAAGTACGAAGACCAGAAAGGCGGCAACGAAACGCTCGAGACCGGCATCAAGGTCATCGACCTGATCTGCCCGTTCGCGCGCGGCGGCAAGGTCGGACTGTTCGGTGGCGCCGGTGTGGGCAAGACGGTGACGATGCTCGAGCTGATCCGCAACATCGCAACCGAGCACTCGGGGCTCGCAGTATTCGCGGGCGTCGGCGAGCGCACCCGCGAGGGCAACGACTTCTATCACGAGATGCAGGAGTCGAAGGTACTCGACAAGATTTCGCTCGTGTTCGGCCAGATGAACGAGCCGCCGGGCAACCGTTTGCGCGTGGCGTTGACCGGCCTGACGTTGGCGGAGAAATTCCGCGACGACGGCCGCGATGTGCTGCTGTTCATCGACAACATCTATCGCTACACGCTGGCCGGCACCGAAGTATCGGCGCTGCTCGGACGGATGCCGTCGGCGGTGGGTTATCAGCCGACGCTCGCCGAAGAGATGGGCAACCTGCAGGAACGCATCACCACGACCAAGACCGGCGCGATCACATCGGTGCAGGCGGTGTACGTTCCTGCGGACGACCTGACCGACCCTTCGCCTGCCACGACGTTCGCGCACCTCGACTCGACCGTAACGCTGTCGCGCGGGATCACCGACCTCGGAATTTATCCGGCGGTCGATCCGCTCGACTCGTCCAGCCGTCAGCTCGACCCGCTGATCGTTGGCGAAGAGCACTATCGGGTGGCGCGTGCGGTGCAGCAGGTTCTGCAGCGCTATAAAGAGTTGAAGGACATCATCGCGATCCTCGGCATGGACGAACTGTCGGAAGACGACAAGAACCTCGTGTATCGGGCGCGGAAGATTCAGCAGTTCTTCTCGCAATCGTTCTTCGTGGCCGAGGCGTTCACTGGTAACCCGGGCGTATACGTCACGCGCGAAGACACGGTGCGCAGCTTCAAGGCGATTCTCGACGGCGAATACGATCACTTGCCCGAACAGGCGTTCTACATGGTCGGCACCATCGAAGACGCCGTTGCAAAAGCGAAGAAGCTGGAAGCGAAGGGATAAGCAATGGCCATGACCATGCACTGCGACATCGTGAGCGCCGAGAGCGAGATCTTCTCCGGTCGCGTGACGATGGTGATCGCGAGCGGCACGCTCGGCGAACTCGGCATCATGCCTGGGCATGCGCCGCTGCTGACCGGCATTAAACCGGGTCCGCTGCGGCTCAAGTTCGATAATGGCGAGGAGCAGGTGTTCTTCGCGTCCGGCGGATTCCTCGAAGTGCAACCCGGAACGGTGACGGTGTTGGCCGACACCGCATTGCGCGCAGACGACCTTGATGCGGTCGCCGCACAGCATGCGAAGGAGCTTGCCGAAAAGGCACTGCAGGATCAGGCGGCCGAGTTCGAATTCTCCGCCGCCGCGGCCCAGCTGGCAGAAGCGTCGGCGCGATTGCGGACGCTCGAGGAACTGAAGAAACGGCGTCGTTAGTCGAGGGCTTCCGAATTACATAGTGCCGATAAAGGGGGTGACCATGGTCACCCCTTTTTGCATATGGGCACCTATAATCCTGCGGATTCCGGAAAGGACTCCCACCATGAGCCTCGAAATCGTCGTGCTCGCCGCAGGTCAGGGCACGCGGATGCGCTCCAAGTTACCGAAAGTGCTGCACGACCTCGCCGGGCAACCGCTCCTGAGCCACGTCCTTCGATCCGTCCGAGCGCTTGCGCCGCAACGCATCCATGTCGTCATCGGCCATGCAGCTACGCAGGTTCGCGCTGCGTTCGCGGATGCCAGAGATCTCACCTGGGTGGAGCAGTCGCGGCAACTCGGTACGGGGCACGCGGTCGCGCAGGCGCTCCCCGCCGTTTCAGACGACGCAACGGTTCTGGTCGCATTCGGCGACGTTCCGCTCGTCAAGTCCGAGACGCTGTCCAGTTGCATTGCCGCGGCTCGCTCGGGATCGCTGGCGGTTGTCACCGCCGACATGGCGGATCCGACCGGGTTGGGTCGGATCATACGCGGCGCTGACGGGCACATGATGGCGATCGTGGAGGAGCGCGATGCGACGCCGGACCAACGCGCGATCAAGGAGATCAACTCGGGAATCCTGGCGGCGCCGGCAAAAATGCTGCGCGAACTCCTTGGACAGCTGGGGCGCAACAATCAGCAGGGCGAGTTCTATCTGACGGATGTGATCGGTCTCGCCGTAGCGCGAGGTTTTGAAGTCGACGGTCGCAGGGTGGCATGCGCCGATGACGTAGCGGGTATCAACGATCGATCCGAACTGGCGCGCATCGAACGGATATTTCAGCGCCGGGAGGCCGAACGATTGATGGCCGGCGGCGTCACGTTGCGCGACCCGTCGCGGTTCGACGTGCGCGGTGCGCTGACAGCGGGCATCGACTGCGTGATCGATGTCGACGTCGTGTTCGAGGGCAGCGTGACGCTCGGCGAAGGTGTTCGAATCGGATCGGGTTGTGTCGTGAAGGATGCCCGCATCGGCGACGGCGCCGTGATTCATGCGCACACGGTCATCGACGGCGCCGTCGTCAGCGCCGGTTGCGAACTCGGACCGTTTGCCCGGCTGCGTCCGGGCACCGAACTCGGCGCGCACGTGAAGATCGGCAACTTCGTCGAAACCAAAAAGACGCGTCTCGGCCCCGGCACCAAGTCGAATCACTTTGCCTACCTCGGCGACACCACGACCGGTGCCAACTGCAACATCGGCGCCGGCACGATCATGTGCAATTACGACGGCTTGGCGAAGCACGAAACGCACCTCGGCAGCGACGTGTTCATCGGCTCAAACTCGACGCTGGTTGCGCCGATCGAAGTCGGTGACGGCGGCTACGTCGCAGCCGGCTCGACCGTGACGACGAAGGTCGAGGCTGGCGAGCTCGCAGTAGGCCGCGCGCGCCAGCGCAACATCGGTGGCTGGGTGCCGCCGGCCAAGCGCGTCAAACCGACTCAATAACGGGAATCGATCCAGTATGTGCGGCATCGTAGGCGCCGTTGCGCGCCGAGACGTTCCGGGAATTCTCATCGAAGGATTGAGGCGCCTCGAATACCGCGGCTACGATTCCGCTGGATTGGCGGTCATCCCACAGGGTTCGGGCCGCATCGAACGCAGACGCCGGGTCGGCAAGGTCAAAGAGCTCTCCGACAGCCTGAACTCGGAGCCGTTGCTCGGCACCATCGGCATCGCGCATACACGCTGGGCCACGCACGGCGCGCCGGTCGAACGCAACGCGCACCCGCACATGTCGCGCGATCGCATCTGCGTGGTACACAACGGCATCATCGAGAACTTCGAGCAGATCCGCCAGAAACTGGAGTCGCAAGGCTACCGGTTCGATTCGGAGACCGACTCGGAAGTCATCGCGCATCTGATCGAATCGCTCCAGACGAAAGGCGTCTCACTGGTCGACGCGGTCCGTCTCGCGACCAGGCAACTCGAGGGTGCGTATGCCATCGGCGTGATCTCGCGCGACGAGCCCGATCGATTGGTCGGTGCCCGCGTCGGCAGCCCGCTGGTAGTCGGCATCGGCATCGGCGAGAACTTCCTGGCCTCCGACGTGCTGGCGTTGCGTCCGGTCACCGATCGGTTCGTGTTTCTCGAAGAAGGCGATCTGGTCGAGATCACCGCCAACGACATATCGGTGTGGAGCATCTCGAACGAGAGCGTCGTCCGCTCGACCGTTCGCGTGACGCTCGACAGCGACGACGTCGATAAGGGCAACTATCGGCATCACATGCTGAAGGAGATCCACGAGCAGCCGAAAGTCATTCGCGACACGCTTGAAGGACGCCTCACGAAGACGCGCGTGCTGGAACCGGCCTTCGGCGTGAAAGCCGGCGCGATCTTCGATCGCGTGAAGTCCGTGACGATCGTCGCGTGTGGATCGAGCTTCTACACAGGCTCGATCGCGAAGTACTGGATCGAGGGCATCGCGAAGCTTCCGTGTCAGGTCGAGATCGCCAGCGAGTATCGATACCGCGGCGTCGCGGTGCCGGACGACAGTCTGTTCGTGACGATCTCGCAATCGGGAGAAACCGCCGACACGCTCGCGGCGCTGCGGATGGCGAAGACCGCCGGATACGCGGCCACGCTGACGTTGTGCAACGTGGCGACGAGTTCGATCGTTCGGGAATCCGACCTCGCACTGACGTTGGAGGCCGGCCCCGAAATCGGCGTCGCTTCGACCAAGGCATTCACCGCGCAGCTCGTCGACCTGGCTTTGCTGACGATTTTGCTGGCGCGTCGGCACGGTCTCACCGCCGAACGCGAAGCCGAGCTGGTGACAGCACTGCACGGACTCGCTGGCATCGTCGAGGAAACGCTGCTGCTCGATTCGGTCACCGAGAAGCTGGCCGAACAGTTCATGGACCTGCGCCACGCGCTGTTCCTCGGGCGCGGCTCGTTGTATCCGGTCGCGCTCGAAGGCGCATTGAAGCTGAAGGAGATCTCGTACATTCACGCGGAAGGTTATCCAGCGGGTGAGTTGAAACACGGACCGCTGGCGCTGGTGGACGAAGACATGCCGGTGGTAGCTGTCGCACCGAACGACGATCTGCTCAGCAAGCTGCAATCCAACCTGCAGGTGGTGCGCGCACGCGGCGGCAAGCTGTTCGTGTTCGCCGATCGCAAGGCTGGATTCGTGAACGAATCCGGCGTCACGGTGATTCCGGTTCCGTCCGTGCACGAGATGCTGGCGCCGATCGTGTACACGATTCCGCTGCAATTGCTCGCCTACCATGCGGCCGTACTCAAAGGCACCGACGTCGATCAGCCGCGCAACCTGGCGAAGTCCGTTACCGTCGAATAGCACCTCGTCGATTTCGCGACGCGCGGCGCCATACGACACGCTCTTGATGTATAAAGCCAACCCCGCTCGAATGACTCGGGCGCGATTGCGAGTAGCACGGGTTGGACGTCTCCCACATCCTCGATGATCTGAACGAGCGGCAGCGCGAAGCGGTCACGGCGCCGCTCGGCAACCTGCTGATCGTCGCGGGTGCGGGCAGCGGCAAGACGCGCGTGCTGGTGCATCGCGTTGCGTGGCTGATCGAGGCCGAAGGCGTTTCGCCGCATGGCGTCCTCGCGGTGACTTTTACCAACAAGGCCGCCAGCGAAATGCGCCAACGCACCGAAGCGTTGCTGCGTATGCCTGGTCGCGCATTGTGGGTCGGCACCTTCCACGGCATCGCGCATCGTCTGCTGCGAACGCATTGGACCGAAGCGAAGCTGCCGCAGAGCTTCCAGATTCTCGATTCGGACGATCAGCTGCGCCTCATCAAGCGCGTCATGCGCGCGCTCGACGTCGACGAAGCGAAATGGGCGCCGCGGCAGGCGCAATGGTTCATCAACGGGCAGAAGGACGAGGGGCGGCGGGCGCGTGAAGTGGTCGCCGGCGACGACCTGTTCCTGATCACGCACCGGCGCATCTACGAAGCGTACGAGGAGCTCTGCTTCAACGGCGGTCTCGTAGACTTTGCCGAACTGCTGTTGCGCAGCCACGAGCTCTGGCTCGAAGTGCCGGATCTGCTGGCGCACTATCAGCGCCGCTTTCAGCATCTGCTGGTCGACGAGTTCCAGGACACCAACACGATTCAGTACGCGTGGTTGCGCGTGCTGGCCGGCCAACAGGGTCGCGTAGTCGCGGTCGGTGACGACGACCAGTCGATTTACGGTTGGCGCGGCGCGCGGATCGAGAACATCCATCGGTTCCGGCAGGATTTCCGCGACGTTGCAATCATCCGGCTCGAACAGAACTACCGCTCCACCGGCACCATTCTGAAGGCGGCAAACGCGCTGATCGACCACAACACCGACCGGCTCGGCAAGCAGCTGTGGACGAATGGAGCCGAGGGCGATCAGATCGCGTTGTATGCCGCGTACAACGAGCTCGATGAGGCGCGCTTCATTGCAGACCGGATCGAGGATTGGATCGCACAGGGCGGTAGCGCCATCGACGTGGCGCTGCTCTATCGGTCGAACGCACAAAGCCGCGTGCTGGAAGAAGCGCTGCTGCGCGCACGGATCCCCTACCGCATCTACGGCGGGTTACGATTCTTCGAGCGGCTCGAAGTGAAAAACGCGCTGGCGTACATGCGAATGACCGCGCAGCCGCATTCCGACACCGCGTTCGAGCGAATCGTCAACACGCCGACGCGCGGCATAGGTGACAAAACCATCGAAGCCATTCGCGAGCGCGCGAGGAACACCGGCGTGTCGTTGTGGCAGGCCGCGAAGGAAGGCGTTGCGGACGGTTCGTACGGAAGGACCGGTCACGCCATCCTCGGCTTCATCACTCTCATCGAACAGATCTCCGTCGCGGTAGCAGGCTTGCCGCTGCACGAACTTGCGCAACACTGTATCGAGGTCAGCGGCCTGCTCGAGTTTCACACGCGTGAGCGGGGCGAGCGCGGACTTGCGCGCAAGGAGAACCTCGAAGAACTGATCACGGCGTGTCGGCAGTTCAGCGGTGAAGTCGTACTGCCGATTGACGACGCGGGCGTGGTGCGCGATGGCCCAATATCGCAGCTCGACGAGTTCCTCGATCAAGCCGCGCTCGAGAGCGGCGAACACCAGACCGACGACGACGGCAACTGCGTGCAGCTGATGACGCTGCACACGGCGAAGGGGCTCGAGTTCCCGATTGTGTTCATGGCCGGCATGGAAGAAGGTCTGTTCCCGCATCGGATGTCTGCGGAAGAGCCGGGTCGGATGGAGGAAGAGCGGCGTCTTTGCTACGTCGGCATTACGCGCGCAATGCGGCAACTGACGTTTACGTTTGCGGAAACGCGGCGTTTGCACGGCACCGACTCGTATAACCGGCCATCGCGGTTCATTGCGGAAATACCGCACGCGCTGCTGCAGGAAGTGCGCATGCGTGGAGCGGTTGCACGGCCCTACGAGTCGCGCAGCAACAGTTACAGCAGCAGCAGTCAGACTTCGTCGGTAAAGCGGATTCCGGCGGACGACGGTGCGTTGCGAATCGGCCAACGCGTATCGCACGGCAAGTTCGGTGAGGGCGTCGTGCTCCAATCCGAAGGGCACGGCGAGCGCGCGCGCGTGCAGGTGAACTTCGCGCGCGACGGAGCGAAGTGGCTGATGCTCGGCTACGCCAAGTTGCAGCCGCTCGACTGAAAACGGGTGAACTGAGGGGCGGAGTATGGAACTCAAAGCGACGCGCTATGGTGTCGACGCCGGAGTTGCGACGATCACGCTGCATCGCCCGGAGCGCATGAACGCGTGGACCGGCCGCATGCACACCGAGTACCGCGATTGTCTCGATCAAGCGGAGCGCGACGATGCGGTACACGTAATCGTAGTCACCGGCGCCGGCCGCGGATTCTGTGTCGGCGGCGACGCCGATGCGCTGCAGGGTCACGTGAAGAAAGGCGGCTACGATCCCGGTACGCCGACACGGCTCGCTCGACCGGGATATGGGACTGCACCGGAGTTCGACGCCAGTTTCGCTTTCCATTTCGGCCTCTCGAAGCCGGTAATCGCCGCGATCAACGGACCTGCCGCTGGCGTCGGTCTGGCGCTCGCGTGTTTCGCCGACCTGCGCTTCGCTGCGTCCGGAATCAAGATGACTACGGCGCATGGCAAGCTGAACCTGCCAGCCGAGTACGGACTGTCGTGGCTGTTGCCGCGAATGATCGGACTGACGCGTGCCAACGAATTGCTACTGACGAGCCGGCCGTTTCTCGCGGAAGAGGCGTTGGCGTTCGGATTGATCAACGGCGTGCATCCGGCCGACGCGCTGCTCGCTGAAACGTATGCATTCGCTCGAAACCTGATCGACACGGTATCACCGAATTCACTGCGCCAGACGCGTTGGCAGGTATACCGCGATCTGCACCGCGACGTCGCCGGATCGGTGCGCGATTCGGAGGATCTCCTGGACGCGATGATGCGTGAGCCCGACTACGCGGAGGGCGTAGCGGCGTTTCTGGAGAAACGGCCGCCGAAGTGGCGTGGCCCTAACGGCTGAACCAAGGCGCTCAGGCGGGCCTGAAGCTGTCTGCCCTGGCGAGATGCCATTCGCTCTGCCACTCGGGTCCCGCGCGGTCTTCGATCAGCTGACCTGGCGCGAGCCACTCGAACGCGCGATCGAGCGTCGCTACCGCCCGTGAGGAGGTGCGGCGATTGATGTGCTGCGGCCGCAGTTCCGACGGATGATCGAGTCCCGCGGCAGCAACCAGCTCCATCAGCGCCGCGACGGTATGCCGGTGGAAGTTGGCGACCCGCGTGGCTTTGTCGCCAACGTCGAGCGCGCGTTGCCGCATCGGGTCCTGCGTCGCGATACCGACCGGACAATGATTCGTGTGGCACTTCTGCGACTGCAGGCAACCGAGCGCGAACATGAAGCCACGCGCCGAGTTGCACCAGTCCGCGCCCATCGCGAGCGCAACCGCAATGTCGAAGCCGGAGATGATCTTGCCGCTGACGCCGAGTTTGAGGCGGTCGCGCAACCCGCACCCGACGAGCGCATTCTGCGCAAACCACAACGCATCGCGGCGCGGCATGCCGACGTGATCGGAGAACTCCACCGGTGCCGCGCCGGTGCCGCCCTCCTTGCCGTCGATCACGATGAAGTCCGGATAGATGCCGGTCTCGGTCATCGCTTTGCAGATACCGAGGAACTCCCACTTGTGGCCGATGCAGAGTTTGAAGCCGACCGGTTTGCCGCCGCTGAGCTGGCGCAAACGCGCGATGAATTCCATCAGCCCGAGCGGCGAGTCGAACTCCTTGTGGTACGGCGGCGATTCGCAGTCTTCGCCTTCCGGCACGCCGCGCACGCGCGCGATTTCCGAGGTGACTTTCGCGCCGGGCAACAGACCGCCGTGACCGGGCTTCGCACCCTGCGACAACTTGATCTCGACCATGCGCACCACGTCCGCTCCGGCGCGCTCTTTGAACTTCTCCGGATCGAAACGGCCGCTTGCGTTTCTGCAACCGAAATAGCCGGTTCCGATCTCCCAGATGATGTCGCCGCCGCCTTCGAGGTGGTAGTCGCTGAGCCCACCCTCACCGGTGTCGTGCGCGAAGTTGTCGAGCTTGGCGCCGCGATTGAGCGCGCGGATGGCGGCGGCGCTGAGCGACCCGAAGCTCATCGCCGAAATGTTCAGCACCGAGGACGAATACGGCCGCGCGCACTGCTCGTTGCCGATCAACGTGCGAAACGGTTCGACGCCTTTCGGCCGCGGCGCGATCGAGTGATTGATCCACTCGTAGCCGACATCGGTCACGCGCCGCTCGGTACCGAACGGCATCGTGTCGACCACGTTCTTCGCGCGTTGATACACCAGCGAGCGCTGCTCGCGGTCGAACGGCGTGCCGTCGGTGTCACTCTCGATGAAGTATTGCCGGATCTGCGTGCGCATCTCTTCCGCGATGTTGCGGAAGTGTCCGGTGAGCGGATAGTTGCGGTAGAGGCTGTGTTTGCGCTGCAGAAGGTCCCAGCTGCCCAGTAATACGAGTGCCAACAGGAAGATCGAGGGCCACCAGGGTAGACCTGCCATGACGGCCGACGTCGTCGACAGCCACAGAATGATTACGATGATGAAAGGCAGATGGCGGCGCATCACGTTCCTCCAAGGGAAGACAACCGGAGTCGAAACTCGAGTTCGACGACGGTTCCGGCAAAAAGTGCGAACCCAACCCAGACGTTGTTGCGGAAGGCCGCGAAACAGTGCGCGGGTTTGCGGTCGCGAATGAGGCGCTGCTGGTACACGAACAAAGCGCCGGCCACCGCGATGCCGAGGAAATAGCCGATACCGAACTGCAGCCGGACGCCGAGCAACGCGAGCGTGGCCACGGTCGATGCCTGCATCACGGCCACCATCGCACGGTCGGCATTTCCGAACAGAATGGCGGTCGACTTGATGCCGACGCGCAGGTCGTCGTCGCGATCGACCATCGCATAGAGCGTGTCGTACGAAACGATCCACAACACGCTCGCGATGAACATCAGCCACGCCGGATCGCCGAGACCTGCGCCGGTTGCGGCAAAGGCCATGACGATGCCCCAACTGAAGGCGGCGCCGAGCACGATCTGGGGCAGGTAAGTCCAGCGCTTCATGAATGGATACAGCGTGGCGATCGCAGCGCCGCCGACAGCGAGCCGCTGTGTGAAGTCGTTGAGGAAGAACACCAGTACGAGCGCGATGGCGAGCAGCACCGCAAAGAGCGCGAGCGCTTCCCCTTCGCTGATCTGCTTGCGCGCCATTGGACGATCGCGCGTTCGCGTGACGTACGCGTCGAGGTTTCGATCGGCGTAGTCATTGATCACACAACCGGCCGCGCGCATGACCACCGTGCCGAGCGTGAAGATGACGACCAGCCCGAGAGACGGTCGCCCCGCAGCGGCAATCCACAGCGCAGCGAGCGTCGGCCATAGCAGCAGCAATGTCCCAACGGGGCGATCGAAGCGCATCAGGCGCATGTAGAGCGGCAGGCGACGGGTCAGAATGGTCACGCAGGTCACTCGATTCGAGCGCAGCGAAGTCTACCGGTTTGCTACTTCGCCGGCACAGCGGACGCGGCGTTCGCATGCGCGCGGAGTCGGTCGCGCAGTCCGTCCGCTGATTTGCAATTTCGCGGTGACGCAAGTAGCGTACGCCGCCTTGAATTGGGACGGTTGAGAGCGCACGCAGATGCGAAAATGGCAGTGTATCGTTTGCGGCTGGATCTACGACGAGGCCGAAGGTTATCAGGACGAAGGCATCGCTCCGGGAACGCCGTGGGACAAGGTTCCCGACGATTTCGTCTGCCCTGAATGCGGCGTCAGCAAGGAAGACTTCGAGATGATCGAAGTCGGTTGATTCGTTCAGCACGTCGCCGCCCGCGCCATCCCATCGAGTTGATCCGCCGATTCGGCGATGACCGCCAACACATTGTCGATGGCGCTCTGTTCCACGTTCAGCGCTGAAAGCAGCGCAGCGCTCACGGGTCCTTTCGGTAAGTCAGACAGGTCGCGCGACGCCAGCACTTGATGAGTGAGGCGCAGCAGCTTCACGTACACCGCATTCGGTCCTTCGTGGCCGGCAACGTACTGATAGCGCGCCGCGTCGCATACCGGTTTCGGCACTGACCAGCTCTCGAGCAATGCGCTCGCGAACAGCTCGCGCGGCACACCGAGCACGTGCTGATCGACGTAGGTGTGCGGCAGGTGGCGGTTCGCCTCCTGTTCCCGACAGATCGCCGCATAGAATGGCGGGAATACGTGTCCGATCACCAGCGTGCCGAAGTTTGCGAGCAAACCCGCGAGATAGCAGAAGCCGGGCTGCGGCCGGTTCGGAACGTCGACCAGCGCCGCAAGCGTTTCCATCGTCGCCGCCGTGTACATCGCCTGCAGCCAATACGGCGACAGCCCGCGCACGTGCGCTTTGGGCACTTTCAGATCTTGTTGCATTGCAATCGCGAGCGCCATGTTCAGCGTCGCTTGCGGACCCATCACGCGCAGGATCGCATCCGAGATCGACTTCACCGGCTCGCGCAAACCGTAATAAGCGGAGTTCGCCCAGCCGATGATGCGCGCCGAAAGGCTCGGATCCGCCTCCACCACGCGCGTCAGATCGCGCAGATCGAAATCGGGATCGGACTTGAGCGCGAGGATGCGACGCGTGGCTTCGGGCAACGGCGGAATCGTCAGCGTTTGATCGAGCCGCTGGCGGACTCGCAACTCCGTGAACGCGGTGATACTCGCGATGACTCGGTCGCGATCGTCGTGAGGCTGCGCCGGCGTCGGCTCCGCGCCGATGTCGATGCAGAAGTCGAGAACTGACGCCTTCGGGAACGCTTTTGCTGCGTCGCGATTGAACTCGGCGTGACTCAAGGTCACGTATTCATCGGGGCGTTCGGTGGCGAGCGACAGCCGATCCCATTCGGCGACGCGCCGGTCGACCACCAGCGGATGCTGGTAAAAGCCCGGAATGGCGGCGATGGGTTCGAAGCTCTCGGTGCGAAGCTGGCGCCCGGACCATTGGCTCAGAATCGTCAGGTCGACGATCGCCGCGTTCGGGGCGATCAGGTGCAGCTTGTTCGTGTCGTCGCCGACGATCAGCGCGCGCGCGCGACGCGGATCATCGACAGAGGCCTTTCCGTCCATGGAGGGCGCACCGCATTAACCGGATCGCTGAAGTATAGAAGGTGCTGGAGAAACGCCCGGCGCGCTGGCCGTCACACCTGTGGTGTCAATAGTCGGCGCTGGGCGGTGACCAGGTCGCGACGAGCGCGTCGGCGACGTCCGGCCGCGAAGCCGCGATTCGCGACGCGAGATCGGTGGCGCGCCCGACCAGATGCGCGTCGACTGCGAGGTCCGCCACGCGGAACTGCTGCTCTCCGGTCTGACGCGTGCCGAGCACGTCACCCGGCCCGCGCTGCTTCAGGTCCTCTTCGGCGATGCGGAATCCGTCGCGGGTCTCGCGCATCACCTTGAGTCGCGCGCGGCTCGGCTCGCCGAGCGGCGGTTTGTACAGCAGCACGCAGTGGCTCCGCTCGCTGCCGCGCCCGACGCGTCCGCGCAACTGATGCAGCTGCGCGAGCCCGAGCCGCTCCGGATTCTCGATCACCATCAACGTCGCATTCGGCACGTCGACACCGACCTCGACCACCGTCGTCGCAACGAGCAGATCCACCTCACCGGCCTTGAATCGTTCCATTACTTCCGCTTTGTCGCGCCCGGCGAGGCGACCGTGCAACAGCGCCACTCGCAACGAAGGGAGCGCAGCGGCGAGTTCCGTCGCCGTGGACTCGGCGGCGCGGAAGTCGAGCACGTCGGATTCCTCGATCAACGTGCACACCCAGTAAGCTTGTTGGCCTTTCGCGCACGCCTGCGCGATGCGGCCGACGATCTCCGGACGGCGCGCATCGCTGACCACCACGGTATCGATCGGTTGACGTCCCGGCGGCATCTCGTCGATCACCGACACGTTCATGTCGGCGTACAGCGCCATGGTGAGCGTCCGCGGGATGGGCGTTGCGGTCATGATCAGCTGATGCGGCAACACGCCCTTCGAACGCAATGCCATACGCTGATGCACGCCGAAGCGGTGTTGTTCGTCGATGATGACGAGCGCGAGCTTTGCGAACTCGACATCCTTCTGAAACAGAGCGTGCGTGCCGACCACCACCAGCGCTTCGCCGTTTGCTATGGACTTGCGCTCGCGCGTTCGGTCCGCCGCGGTCATGCGACCAGTGAGCAGGCGAACGGACACGCCGAGCGGCTCGAGCCACGCCGAGAAGTTGATGAAATGCTGCTCCGCGAGAATCTCCGTCGGTGCCATGATGGCGGTCTGACATCCATGCTCGGCCGCGCGAACCGCCGCGAACGCTGCGATGATCGTCTTGCCGCTGCCGACATCGCCCTGAATCAACCGCAGCATCGGCGTGCTCTGTTCGAGGTCAAGCAGCACTTCGGTCGTCACGCGCCTCTGCGCAGACGTTAGTTCGAAACCGAGACGTTTTAGCAGCACCCGCCCCAGCTGTTGCGAGCGGGGCAATGCCAGCGTGCGCTCAGTGGCGCGCTCGCGCTGTCGCCGCTTCAGCACGATGATGTTGCTGATGAGCTCGTCGAGCACGACGCGATTGCGCGCCGCCAAAATTGCCGCGTGCGACGTGCCGGTCGGCGGATTGTGGAGCAGCCGCAGGGCCGAACGGAGATCCGGAGCGTCGTCGCGTGACAGCCACTCATCGAGATTGGGCGGCACCCACTGATCCAATGCGTCCAGCGCCTGATCCACCAGACCGGCGAGCCGCGCCTGGGTCAGACCTTCCGTGGTCGGATAGACCGGCGTCAGCTTGGGTTCCGGCGCGTCGGGTTTCGTGGGGAACGCCTTGTATTCCGGATGCACCATCTCGAATCCGTTGGGGCCCGCGCGTACCTCGCCGAAGCAGCGCAGGTACATGCCGGTCGAAACGGCAGCGCGTTGGCGCTCGCTGAAATGAAAGAACCGCAGCCGCAGGAAGCCGGTGGCGTCACCGAGGGTCACGAGCCAACTGCGTCGATTTCCGAAGACGACGCGGCTTTCCATCACCTGACCGATCACCAACGCTTCCGCATTGGCGCGCAGCCCGATGAGAGGCACGACCTGGGTGCGATCTTGATATCGGTGCGGGAGGTTCAGCAGCAGGTCGAGCAGCGTGTGGATGCGCAGCTTTGCGAACTTGTCGCGAAGCGCCGGGCCGACCCCACGCAGGGTTTCGATCGACGCGGACGGCGCGTGCCTGCTCACTTGCCGGCGGGCAGCACCATGACGGCGTCGATTTCGATGAGCGCACCGCGCGGCAACTCGGCGACTCCGACCGCCGCGCGCGCCGGATACGGCGTGCTGAAGTATTGCGCCATGATTTCGTTGACGCGCGGGAAGAACGTCATCGACGTGACGTAGACGGTGAGCTTTGCGACGTGTTCGAACCCACCGCCGCCTGCCATGGCGACCGCGCGGAGGTTCTTGAACACCTGGTGGATCTGCGCGTCGATATCGGGGCCAGCGAGTTGCGTCGTCACCGGATCGAGCGCGATCTGCCCGGAGAGATAGACAGTGTTGGAGACGCGCACCGCCTGCGAATACGTGCCGATCGCCGCCGGCGCGTCGGGCGTAGCGATGATGGCGCGCGAATCGCTCATTCGATGATCCTGCTGATGCCGTGAACGTTGGTCAGCACGCGCAGGCGGCGCATCACGCGCGCGAGGTGCGTTCTGTTGCGCACCGACAGTTCCACCGCCACCGTCGAGAGTTCGGCATCGCGTTCATCGACCTTGATGTTCTCGATGCCGGCGTCGGCTTCGTTGATCGTCGCGGCGATTTCGGCGATGACGCCTTTCTGCCGATCGACCTGGATACGCAACGCGGTGACGTATTCGCCTTCGACGTCGGCTGCCCAGCGCGCCGGAATGATCTCGTTGGGACTTCGGCGGCGGATCTCGGCCATGTTCTTGCAGGTTTCGATGTGCACCACGAAGCCTTTGCCCGACGACATGTGGCCGGCGATCGGGTCGCCCGGAACCGGGTAGCAGCAGCGGCCGTAGCTGATGACGAGACCCTCGGTGCCGCGGATCGCGACCGGTCCACCGGTCTGAATGGAGATCGCATCTGCGGCGGGATTGTCCGGCGCGAGCAGTCGTTGGGCGACGACGTACGCCATGTAGTTGCCGAGGCCGATCGCCTCGAGCAGGTCGTTCAGCCGGCGCACGTTGAACTCTTTCAGCACCTTGCGCAGGCGGCGGAAATCCAGATCGTTGATCGACGTATCGGCGTTCGCAAGCGAACGGTTCAACAGGCGGCGCCCGAGCGCGATCGATTGCGAGCGCTTCTGGTCTTTCAGCGCCTGTCGGATCGCAGTGCGCGCCTTACCGGAAACGGTGAACGTCAGCCAGTCGGGATTCGGGCGTGCGTCTTTGGCGGTGATGATCTCCACCGTCTGCCCGCTCTGCAGTTGCGAACTGAGCGGCGCGAGATCGCGGTCTACGCGGCACGCGACGCAGCTGTTGCCGATGTCGGTGTGAACCGCATATGCGAAGTCCACCGGACATGCGCCACGCGGCAGTTCGAAGATCTCGCCTTTTGGCGAGAACACGTACACCTCGTCCGGGAACAGATCGATCTTCAGACTTTCGATGAACTCGAGCGAACTTCCGGCGCGTTGCTGGAGGTCGAGCAGATCGCGCAACCATTGCCGCGCGCGCGCCTGACTCCCGGCGAAGGACGCTTCGTCTGCCTTATATAACCAGTGGCCGGAAATACCGTTGTTCGCCACCGATTCCATCTGCCGCGTGCGGATCTGCACTTCGATCGGTACGCCGTGCATGCCGAACAGCGTGGTGTGCAGCGACTGATAGCCGTTCGCCTTCGGAATCGCGATGTAATCCTTGAAGCGACCGGCAACCGGCTTGTACAGGTTGTGCACGACGCCGAGCACGCGATAACACGCATCCACCCGATCGACGACGATGCGGAAGCCGAACACGTCCATGATCTCGTTGAACGGTTTCCGCTGGGTTTTCATCTTCTGGTAGATCGAATAGATGTGCTTCTCGCGACCGGTGACGATCGCGTCGATGCCTTCGCGGCGCAGAGCGGTGCCGAGCGAGCGGTGTATCTGCTCCATCAATGCTTTGCGATTGCCGCGCGATGCCGCAACGGCACGGCGAATGCGATCGGCGCGCAGCGGATACAGCGCGTTGAACGCGAGATCCTCGATCTCGACCTTCAAGGTGTGAATGCCGAGGCGATTCGCGATCGGCGCGTAGAAATCGAGCGTCTCGCGCGCGATGCGACGCCGCTTCTCGGGATTCAGCACGCCCACCGTGCGCATGTTGTGCAGGCGATCGGCGAGCTTGACGAGGATCACGCGCAGATCTTTGGCCATTGCGATGGCCATCTTCTGGAAGTTTTCGGCCTGCGCCTCGGCGCGCGACCGGAACATGGTCGTCAGTTTGCTGACGCCGTCGACGAGTTCGGCAACTTCGCGTCCGAACTTCTTGCCGAGCGCGCGCTTCGCGATGCCGGTGTCTTCGATCACGTCGTGCAGCAGCGCCGCCATCACGGTGGGATGGTCCATGCGCATCTCGGCGAGGATGCCGGCGACTGCGAGCGGATGGGTGATGTAAGGATGACCCGTGCGCCGGAACTGGCCTTCGTGCGCTTCGCGCGCATATTCGTAAGCCGCGCGAACCTGGTCGACCTGATCGGGTGTCAGGTAAGTCGACAGTGTCTCGGTAAGGGACTCGATGGTCGCCGGCGCGGCGACATCGTCGCCTGCGGCTTGGGCTGCTAGCCGCGACCCGAAGTACGAGTCATAGGTCGCTGCTTCCTTCATGCGCATGCGCGAACGTGAACGGTATGTCGAGCCGTTCATCCTCAGTTCTCGCATCTTGGGCGTCAAGCATTTCGTCGTTGATCAAGCCGTCGGCGATTTCGCGTAACGCAATGACGGTCGGCTTGTCGTTTTCCTCGGCAACCAGCGAATCGGCACCGCGGGCGAGCTGTCGAGCGCGGCGCGTTGCCACCATGACCAGCGAGAAGCGGTTGTCGACGTGATCGAGGCAGTCTTCGACGGTGATTCGGGCCATCAGTGGAATCCGTAGATCGCGAGGGCGGCGGAGTTTACTGGATCGGTTTGTCGTGTGACAAGAGATCCCGCAGCAAGGCCTCTCGGCGCCGCGCCTGACGGGGCGCGCGCAGGCGCTCGGCGCGGATGATGGCGCGCAGGTCGGCCACGGCGTCGTCGAAGCGGTCGTTCACGATCACGTAGTCGTATTCGTCGTGATGCGACATCTCAATGACCGCCTCGGCCGTGCGTTTGTCGATGGCTTCGTCGTTGTCCTCGCCGCGTCGACGCAGCCGTTCGCTCAGGGCGTGGTGCGACGGCGGCAGGATGAACAGGGACACCGCGGCGGGATAGGAACGCCGGATCTGTTGCGCGCCCTGCCAGTCGATTTCCAGCAGAACGTCGCGGCCGGCAGCGAGTTCGCGTTCGACCGTCGCGCGCGAGGTGCCGTAGGAATTGCCGAACACCGTGGCGTGCTCGAGAAATGCTCCGGCGGCCACCATCGCAGCGAACTGCGCTCGGTCGACGAAGAAGTAGTTCTCCCCCTCCCGTTCGTTGCCGCGCCGACCCCGGGTGGTGTGCGAAATGGACACCCGGATGTTCTCGTCGTTGCGTCACCAATGCATTGACGAGGCTGGTTTTTCCGGCGCCCGACGGCGCCGAAACCACGAGCAGGAGGCCGGGTTCGACGGATGCGCCGGTCATTCGATGTTCTGGGCCTGTTCGCGGATCTGCTCGATGATCACCTTCAGGTCGACCGCGCGCTGGGCGGTTTCTGCGAGCATCGACTTCGACGCCAGGGTGTTCGCTTCGCGATTCAGCTCCTGCAGCAGGAAGTCGAGATGGCGGCCGTGCGGCCCGGGTTGTGCCAGGTTCTTGCGCGCTTCGGTGATATGGATGTCGAGGCGATCGAGCTCTTCGGCGACGTCGGCGCGTTGAATCAGAATTGCCACTTCCTGTTCCAGCCGCTCGCCATCCACCGAGACGCACAACTCTTCGATGCGCGCCTTCAAGCGGGCACGCTGACTGTTCGCGAGCCCCGCCACGATCCGCCGAAGGTCGGTGACGATCTGATCGATCTCGCGGAGCTTCGCGCCGATGAGGCTCGTCAGCATGTCGCCTTCGCGGCTGCGATGCGCGTCGAGCGCGTCGAGCGCGCGCTGGAATCCTGCGACGACCGCCACTTTTACGGCCTCGGCATCGTGGACCGATTCGACCAGTACGCCGGGCCAGCGCAACAGCTCGAGCGGGTCCGGATGCGCGGCTTCCGGCGCATCGCGACGCAACTGTTCGAGCGTCGCCAGCAGATGCAACAGAACCGGGCGATTGATTTCGAGATGGGCCGACGTCGCAGTTGCGGCGACGCGCAGCGTTGCATCGACTTTGCCGCGCTTCAGTTTCGATCGAACCAGATCTCGCAACGGAAACTCGAGCTCGCGAAACGCGTCGGGTAGCCGGAACTGCACTTCCAGATAACGATGATTGACCGAGCGGATTTCCCACTGCAGCGAACCGGAATCGAGCGGTACATCAACGCGCGCAAATGCGGTCATGCTGCGGATCATCGATGTACCCCGGATTGAATCGGAACGCATTCTACTCCAAAGGATTCTCTGCCCCGGCATGCGGATAGACGCGCGTATAATCCGCGGTCGCACGATAAAAGGGAGAACGGTATGGCAGTTCCGCAGCGACCCAGTGGTCGCGCGTCGGATGAGCTTCGCACGATTCGTTTCACGCGTCGGTTCACGAAACACGCGGCGGGCTCGGTGCTGGTCGAGTTCGGCGATACACAGGTGATCTGCACGGCGAGCGTCGAAGATCGGGTGCCGCCGTTCATGCGCGGACAGGGTCGCGGCTGGGTAACGGCCGAATACGGCATGTTGCCCGGCGCAACGCACACGCGATCCGATCGCGAGGCCGCGCGCGGCAAACAGAACGGTCGCACCGTGGAGATTCAAAGGCTGATCGGGCGCGCGCTGCGCTCGGCGGTCGAACCGAAGGCGATCGGAGAGCGCACGATCCGAATCGATTGCGACGTCATCCAGGCCGATGGCGGAACGCGCACCGCGTCGATCACCGGCGGTTGCGTGGCGTTGATCGATGCAGTGCGTTCGTTGCCGGGTGTCGATACGTCGAAGGCGTTGAAGCGACTCGTCGCATCGGTGTCTGTGGGTGTGTGGTCCGGCTTACCGGTGCTCGACCTCGACTACGCCGAAGACTCGTCTGCCGATACCGACATGAACGTGGTGATGCTCGACTCCGGCGGCTTTGTCGAAATTCAGGGCACCGCGGAGCGCGATGCATTTGCGGATGCGCAATTGATCGCGATGCTCGATCTGGCGCGACGCGGAACGCAGCGGTTGTTCGAATATCAACGCGCGGCGCTCGGAGCCGCGTGATCGTGGGTCACTTCGTCGGCGAGATGATCGAGCGCGGCGTGCTGCGATTCGGCGACTTCACGCTGAAGTCGGGGCGCAGGAGTCCTTACTTCTTCAATCTCGGATCGATCGACGACGGCGCCGGGCTTTCGATGCTCGGCAGCGCATATGCGCAAGCCATCGTGGCGTCGCCGCAAGCTGTGCCGGACGTCATCTTCGGACCGGCCTATAAAGGCATTCCGATTGCGGTCGCGACCGCCATCGCGTTGCAGCGCGATCATGGCAGGTCTGTCGGCGTCGCGTACAATCGCAAGGAAGCGAAGACGCATGGCGAAGGCGGCACGCTGGTCGGGCATCCGATGCGCGGGCGCGTACTGATCGTCGACGACGTCATGACCGCCGGTACGGCGGTGACCGAAGCGGCCGATCTGGTGCGGCAGTCGGGCGGCGAACTGACGGGGGTACTGGTCGCGCTCGACCGACAGGAAGCGGTTGCGCCGGGTCAAACGGCCGTGGCGCGGATGGCGGAAGTGTTACGTGCGCCCGTTTTCGCCATCGCCACGCTCGCAGATGTGATCGCGTACCTTGACAGTCGAGGGGGGTATGCCGATTCTTTGGCGCAAATTCGCGCCTATCAGCGAGATTACTGCGTCGCGTGAAACCGCTGCTAACAATTCTGCTGGTCTTCGGTTCCGGCGTTGCGCTCGCGCAGGCTAAACCCTGCGAGTGGTACAAATTCGAGAACAACGACGGGGTCACGGTGCTGGCGTATTCGATACCGGCGGACCTCGTGCACAAGGGGTATTCCTGCATCGGCAAAGACGGCGAGATCGTGAAAGTCGTACCGCGCGAGTTGACTCCGGGCGAGATCGAGAAGCGCGACGAAGAGCTGAGGAAGAAGAAAGAAGAGGAAGCCGCCGGTGTCGCGCGGGCACGCAAGGATCAGGAGCTGACCAAACTCTATTCGTCCGCGCACGACGTCGAGGAAGCGCGCGACCGGAAAGTACGGTCGATCGACACCGCCATTGCGACCACTAAATCGAACATCGAGCGGCTGAAGGTGCAGAAGCAGCGTCTCGAGCAGCAGGCCGCGGATCGCGAGCGGGAAGGTCTCGCACCGTCGCCGGATATCCTCGGCAACTTGCAGACCCTGTCGACCCAGATTACCGATAAGGAGC
The DNA here is from genome assembly GCA_963780795.1 of uncultured Gammaproteobacteria bacterium. GTDB lineage: Bacteria > Pseudomonadota > Gammaproteobacteria > Pseudomonadales > Azotimanducaceae > DATJGR01. Next base: position 276,349 of record CAWADH010000006.1, read on the forward strand.
ACGAGGTCGCCGCGCGCAAGCTCGAGAAGCAGCAGGTGATCGATCAGTTCCAGCTCGATCTCGAGCGGATCAAGCTGCTGTACGGATTGCCGCCATCCGAACCCAAGACGACACCGTCCAGCGCGGTCACTAAGACCGAAGCGCCGCTGGTGGGCGTTACCGCAAAGACCGAGACGGCGAACTGATTACCGCGCGACGGGGAACACTGCGCCGGAAATGATGGCCCAGTGGTTGGTCCATTCGAACGTCGGTTTTGCCTTGAACTCGCTGCGCACGAACTGATTGATCCGTCCTTCGGCCACCGCGAGCAGCAGATTCGCGATCGTATGCGGCGGCGCGCTCTCGACGAAGTCGCCGCGCGCGCCGCCTTCACGCAGAATCTGGCGAAGCTGCGTTTCCAGTCGGTCGAAGAACTGACGCATCCGCGTTCGCAGCCGTTCGGTTTCACCCTGCAGCGCGTCACCCGCCAACAGTCTTGCAAAGCCGGGATTCCGCTCCGCAAAAGACAGAAGCAGCCAGACGAGATTGCGGCAGCGTCCTTCGGCCGAGGGCTCTTCCTCGAGGATGCGACTGATGCGCGTGAAGACGCTCGCTTCCATGAATTCGATCAGCCCTTCGATCATCTTGGCTTTGCTCGGGAAGTGGCGGTACAGCGCTGCTTCCGAAACGCCGACGTGCCGCGCCAGAGCGGCCGTGGTTATGCGCGACCCCGGGCTCTCTTCGAGCATCATCGCGAAGGCTTCGAGAATTTCCTGGCGTCGATTCGTGCGCGTCATGTTGCGACGGTCACGCCTTTGCCCGTATCAACGTGCCGACGCCGGTGTCGGTGAACACTTCGAGCAGCACGGCGTGACGGATACGTCCGTCGATGATGTGCGCGCTGCGAACTCCGCCGGCCACTGCGTCGAGCGCGCAACGCACTTTCGGCAGCATGCCGCCATGAATCGTTCCGTTGGCGATCAGCGCATCGACGTCTTCCGGTGCGAGACCGGTCAGCGTGTTGCCGGCCTTGTCGAGAATGCCGGCGGTATTGGTCAACAACATCAGTTTCTCGGCACCGAGATGTTCCGCGAGTTTGCCCGCAACGGTGTCGGCATTGATGTTGTACGACTCACCGTTTACGCCAACGCCGATCGGCGCGATCACCGGGATGAAGCCTGCACCGATCAACGTATCCACCACGGCGCGATTGATCGTTTCGATCTCGCCAACGTGGCCAATGTCGATGATCTCCGGCGCCTTCAGTTCCGGTGAGTCGCGGTGAATGCGCAACTGGTGGGCCTGGATCAGTTGTCCGTCTTTGCCGGTGATGCCTACCGCGCGCCCCCCAACGGCATTGATCAGCGAAACGATGTCCTGATTGACCAGACCGCCCAGCACCATTTCGACGACATCCATCGTCGCCGCATCGGTGACGCGCATGCCGTCGACGAATCGCGTGGGGATGTTCAGTTTTTGAAGCAGCTCGCCGATCTGCGGACCTCCGCCGTGCACGACGATGGGGTTCATGCCGACCAGTTTCATCAACACGATGTCGCGCGCGAACGTCTGCGTGAGCTCGTCCGCGATCATCGCATTGCCGCCGTACTTCACGACGATGGTCGATCCATGGAATTTGCGGATATATGGCAGCGACTCCGTGAGTACGCTGGCGACGTTCACCGCTTCGGTGGCGGAAATCGGCATGGGTTCTCTGGCCTAGAAGACGAGTTTCGGATCGATCTTTTTGAGTTGGTCACGGAATACCTTCTGGATCCGGTCCAAAGCGCTCTGGCCGTCGGCTTCGAATCGAAGCGTCAGTACCGGACTCGTATTGGACGGTCGCACCAATCCCCAACCGTCGGGATAGTCGACGCGGATACCGTCGATAGTCGTGATCGTTCCTTCGCCGAACTTACCTTCCTTGGACAAACGGTCCATGATCGAGAACTTCGCGGACTCGGTGGTGTTCACTTTGATCTCGGGCGTCGTGAACGTAACCGGGAACTCTTCAAATAGCTTGCTGACCGATTTCGATTCGGCGCCAACAATTTCAAGAAGGCGCGCGGCGCTGTACAACGCGTCGTCGAATCCGTACCAGCGCTCGCCGAAACAGATGTGGCCGCTGAATTCCCCGGCCAGCAATGCGCCCGTTTCCTTCAGTTTCGCCTTCATGTGCGAATGACCGGTTTTCCACATGATCGGACGGCCGCCGTACTCGCTGATCAGAGAATTGAGGTGGCGGCTGCACTTCACGTCGAAAATGATGTCGGCGCCCGGGTTGCGGCCGACGATGTCGCGCGCGAACAGCATCAGCAGCTTGTCGGGCCAGATGATGGTGCCGCGCTCGGTGACTACGCCGAGCCGATCGCCGTCGCCGTCGAACGCGAGACCGAGATCTGCCTTCTCTGACTTTACGACAGCGATCAGATCCTCGAGGTTGTGGGGATCGGCCGGATCCGGGTGGTGATTCGGAAAGTTGCCGTCTACTTCGCAATAGAGCGGAACGACCTCGCAACCGAGCTCCGTGATGAGGCGCGGTACCACCGCTCCCGCAACGCCGTTGCCGCAGTCCACGACCACCTTCAACGGTTGCGCCACAGCAACGTCGTTCAGCACGCGATCGAGGTAGTGATCGACGATCTCCATCTCGTCGTATTCGCCGTCGCCGTCGCTGAGCTTGTTGCCTTCGATACGCTCGCGCAGGCGCTGGATGCGCTCTTCGGCCAGCGTCTCGCCTGCGATCATCATCTTGAGCCCGTTGTATTCGGGCGGATTGTGCGAGCCGGTGATCATCACTCCGGTGGCGGTGTCGAGCGCGTGTGTCGCGTAGTACAACAACGGCGTCGGCACCTCGCCGACGTCAGTCACGTCGATGCCGCCTTCGGTCATGCCGCGCGCCAACGCCTTCTTCAGCTTCGGACTCGACAAGCGCCCGTCGCATCCGACCACCGCACGCGCCATCTTTTGCTGCTTCGCCTCGGCGGCGAATGCGCGTCCAATCCAGTAAACGACGTCTTCGGTCAGATTCGTCGCGACGATGCCGCGGATGTCGTATGCACGGAAGATCAATGGGTCGAGCTTCAGGCCCGAATCGAGCGGGGAAATTTCCTCCGATACTTCGATACCGAAGTTGTCGTTCGATGCGTCCGGCGAGCGAACGTCGAGGAAATCGTCTTCGTCTTCTGTTTCCCGATCGTCCGCCGGTTCCGGCACTTCGATCGCTTTGACGCCGGGCTTTCGTTTCGGCGCTACGGCTTTCGGCGGCGGCGCTTTCCGAGCCGGCGCGGGGCGCGGTTGATCGTTTTCCGGCGGCACGCGCTTGGCATATCGATTCGCGGCAACGGCGATCTGCTGGAACAGCGCGAGGTTGTAGCGATCGACGTTGCCGCCTCGGCCCCGAACGATGCGCGTGACGTAGTCGATCAGCGTCGCGCCGTCGCGCTCGAGTGCGCGGAACAGCCGCGAATAACTCAGATACACGCCGCTCAAGATCAGCGCGACGACGACGAGAATCGGCGTCCAGATCCAAGTGAGGCTGACGATGTCAGGCGTCGCGGATTCGCTCGGCTTGAAGACCAGTGTCCACGTCGGCGCGTTGAGTTTGATGCGGACCGCGGTCTCGTTGCCGTCGGGTTCGGAGCCGTATTGCATGACGGGCCGCGCGGCCGCGCTCTCGAACTGCTGTTCGACCGTCACCTGTCCGACGTTGTTGGGCAGAATCTTCAGCGGGTCGGAGAAGAAATCCATCGACACGGCGGCGAACAGGACGCCGGTTACGCCGCCGGCATCGGTGATCGGTTTCGCTGCGTAGAACACCGGCCGCTGGTTCACCTGCGACGCCTCGGGGCCGACGTATTCCTGCGTTTCGGCGCGCTTGATGACGTCGAGCGCCGCGAACGAGATCGGTACTTTCGCGCTCAAGTCGACTTCCGCTTTTCCCTTCGGAATGATGTCGACGCGTTCAGCGGTAGAAATGAGATGTGTCAGCCGCTGATTCTGCGCGGCGATGGTGGCCGGGTCGTACGTGCCCAGTGCAGCGATCGTGTCTTTGGCCGATGCAGCGTCGCCCAACTCGTGTTGCAGCGCGGCGAGCCGCACGTTGAAGAAGTTGGCGTAACTCTGCGCCTGAATCGCCTGCGTCTGTAGTCGGTGATTCGCGTTCGCAGGCCGCACGATCGTCGACCACACCAACAGCGCCGCCACGACGACGCCACCAAGCGCGATTCCAATGGCGAGCAACGGATACGACCATAGGCCTTCCGTCAGCGGCGCGCTCGATGGCCCTCGATCGGGCGTGCTGAGCGGTTCGCTTGTGTCGTCAGGTGCGTCTTTCGCCACGTGTTCGAGTTCTTTTGGATAGCTTCAGGATGGTAAGGCCGAGCGAGAGTGCTGGCTAGCCGGATGCGGTGCCGGAATCGCTCGCGCGCTTCGCGGATTGCACACGACCCGACGAAGCCGCGCGCTCCGCGGCGCGCGCAACCCGATCGATGATGGCGCGCGCGATCTCCGTTTTGCTGCCGATGTCGATGCGCTCCTCGCCATCGATTGTGATGATCGTCACCGCGTTGTCGTCACTGTTGAAGCCGATGCGTTGGTCGGACACGTCGTTGACGACGATCATGTCGAGCGCTTTCCGCACGAGCTTGGTACGCGCATTCGCAAGCGCGTCTTGTGTTTCCGCGGCGAAACCGACGACGATCGGCCGCACGTTGCTGCGCGCCACAGCGGCGATGATGTCGGGGTTCTGAACGAGATCCAACGACAAACCTGCCTCCGCGTTCTTCTTGATCTTCTGTGCCGCGCTCTCGTTCGGACGAAAATCCGCGACCGCCGCGACGCCGATGAAGATGTCGCAGGCGTCGAGGTGTCGGGTCACTGCGTCGTGCATCTGCTGCGCAGTCGTTACGTCGACGCGGGTGGTACCGGCCGGCGTCGGTAGCGAGACCGGCCCCGATATCAGCGTGACCTCTGCGCCGGCATCGCGCGCCGCTTCGGCAACCGCGAAACCCTGTTTGCCGGAACTGTGGTTGCTGATGTATCGCACCGGGTCGATGGGCTCTCGCGTTGGCCCCGCAGTGATCAGCACGCGCTTGCCGGAGAGCGGTTTCGGTGCGAAGAGGCGCGCAGCCTCAGCGCAGAGGGTTTCGGGCTCCAGCATGCGTCCGGGTCCGAACTCGCCGCATGCCTGGGGGCCGTCGCCGGGTCCGACCACGTGGACGCCGTCGCCGCGCAGGCGTTCGACGTTGCGCTGCGTCGCGGAGTGTTTCCACATCATGTGATTCATCGCCGGCGCGACCATCACGGGACAGGTGGCGGCCAGCGTCATCGCGGTGAGCAGGTCGTCCGCCATGCCGTGCGCGAGTCGGGCAAGCGTGTGCGCGGTGGCCGGCGCGATCAGGATGCAGTCGGCCCAGCGGGCGAGCTCGATGTGCCCCATCGCGGCTTCCGCGGCGGCGTCCCACAGATCGTTTCGCACAGGTCTGCCTGAGACGGCCTGCAGCGTCGTTGCGGTGACGAAGTGGGCGGCGCCGTGGGTCATCACCACCTGCACTTCCGCGCCGTGCGACGTCAGTTGTCGCACAAGCGCCGGCGTTTTGTACGCGGCGATGCCACCGGTGATTCCCAATAGGATGTGTTTGCCGCCGAGAGGCATGGTCCGTGCCGGTAGGTTGGACGGCTAAAGATACCACGGCGTTGCGAGCACACACTCACCGGCGCGTGCAGCGTTCACGGGATACGATCCATGACGATCACAGATTGGCCGAGCGGCGAACGTCCGCGTGAGCGGCTGCTGGCGCGCGGCGCGCACGGACTCTCCGACGCCGAACTGCTCGCTCTGCTGTTGCGGACCGGCGCGGGCGCCTGCGACGCGGTTCAGCTGGCCCGCAATCTCTTGAGCGGCTACGGCTCGCTGCGTGCGCTGCTCGATGCGCCGGTCGAAGCACTCGCGCGACAACGTGGAGTCGGTCCGGCGAAAGCTGCGACGATCGCCGCCGCGGTGGCGCTGGCGGAGCGTTATCTGGCGTGTGCGATGGTTCGGAACGAAGTTTTCGGAGCGTCCGCGGATGTTCGACGGTACCTGCGACATCGGCTCGGCGGTCGGCCGCGTGAAGTCTTCGCCGCGTTGTTTCTCGACGCGCAGCATCGGCTGATCGCGTTCCGCGAGCTGTTTCAGGGAACAGTCGACAGTGCCACGGTGCATCCGCGGGAAGTGCTGCGCGAGACCCTCGCGCTGAATGCGGCGGCGTTGATCCTGGTACACAACCATCCGTCGGGTGTCGCCGAGCCGAGCACGAGCGACGTGAGGATCACGGAGCGGTTGCGCCAGGCGCTGCAACTGATCGACGTCAGGGTGCTCGATCACCTCGTCGTCAGCGGCACGGACGCGGTCTCGATGGCCGAGCGCGGCTTGCTGTAGTGGGGTCCCTCTGGTATAAAGCGCGACTCTTTTTTCCGGGTAGAAGGCGAACTCGCCATGACTCAAGTGTGTCAGGTGACCGGTAAGCGGCCGATGAGCGGCAACAACGTGTCTCACGCGAAGAATCGCACGCGGCGCCGGTTCGAACCGAATCTGCACTACCACCGGTTCTGGCTCGAAGGCGAAAAGCGCTATGTACGGTTGCGCGTTTCGGCCGCTGGCATGCGGGTGATCGACAAACAGGGTATCGATGCGGTGGTCGCCGACCTCCGCAAACGCGGCGAGAAGGTCTGAAATCATGCGTGACAAGATCAAGATGGTTTCGAGCGCGGGCACCGGTCACTACTACACGACCGACAAGAACAAGCGCACGATGACCGACAAGCTCGAACTGAAGAAATACGATCCGGTCGTTCGCAAGCACGTGATCTACCGCGAAGCCAAGATCAAGTAGCAGCCCCTTTATCCTGTCGTTGGCGGCACGGATGCGGCCAACTGCAGGTGTCCCCAAAGATCCACCGTTGCCTGCCACCCTTCGTCGATGAAGGTCGTGGCCATCGTCTCGACGACGATGGCCGGTCCAGCGATGCACTGATCGCGCGCCAACTCGCCGCGCTCGAACAACGGAACTGCCGGGTGCTGCACCGCCCGAAGCACCGAACGTGCGTGCGCAGGCGTGCCGCGACGGAATTCGGGCAGCGTCACCTTCGGGCTTGCAGCACGCGCTTCGCAGCGGACGTTCACCAGTTCGATCGGCAGATCGAGAGCGTGGCCATAGCGCGCTTCGTGCAGCTCGTGAAACGCGCGGGCCGCCGCGACGGGCGTGGTCCAATCCACGGTCAGCGTGAAACTCTGGCCACGATAGCGCAGATCGAGGAAGCGCCGCTGTTCGATCGCCTCGGCAGCGGCGCCGTCGTCCATCAGCTCCGCAACGCCGCGCGCGGATAGCACGTCGAACAACGCTTCGACGTCGGAGGACACCAGTTCGCCGAGCATGCCGTTGACGGTTTTAGTCATCTGGCGCGAGGCGTCGGCCACCAGCATTCCGAACGCGGAGAACACGCCGCAGTGCGTCGGTATCACGATGCGCGGAATCTCCAACGCCTGGGCGAGGGCGCACACGTGGAGACCTCCGGCCCCGCCGAACGACACCAGCGAGCAGGTCCGGGGGTCGTGACCGCGCTCCAGCGAGATCAGTCGCAACGCTCGAGCCATGTGTTCGTTGGCGATCGCGACGATTCCGGCCGCCGCATCGTCGGTCGAGGTCCCGAGTGGCTCGGCGAGTCGAGCAACCGCTTCGCGGGCGAGGTCGGCGCGGATCGGCAGGGTTCCCGCGAGCCGCAGCGACGACGGCAGGCGACCGAGCACCACGTTCGCGTCGGTGACGGTCGGGGCGAGTCCGCCGCGACCGTAGCACGCGGGTCCCGGATTCGCGCCGGCCGATTGCGGGCCGACGTGCAACGCACCGGCATCGTCGAGGAATGCGATCGAACCGCCGCCTGACGCAATGGTGTGGATGTCGGCCATCGGTACCGCGACCGGATACGGCCCGATCGAGCCCTCTCGGGTGATGCTTGGTCGCGCGCCGATCAACGATACGTCGGTGGACGTGCCGCCCATGTCGAACGTCAGCAGATCGGCGCGGCCGAGCGTGACGCCGAGGTCGCGGGCCGCCGCGATGCCGCCCGCCGGTCCCGACAGCAGCAGATTCACGGCGCGACGCCGCGCCTGCCTGGCGCCGATCGTACCGCCGGACGACTGCATCACGATCACGCGCGACGGTGCGACCGAGTCGCAAAGCCGCGACAGATAGCGTTCCACGACCGGACCGAGCCAGGCGTTCAGCCAGGTCGCGATGCCGCGTTCGTACTCCTTGTATTCGGCGAGCACGTCGGACGAACGGCTGACGAACGCGAGGTCCTCGAGTGCGGTCTCGATCGCGCGCTCGTGCGCGTCGTCGACGTAGCTGAACAGCAGGTTGATCGCGACGGCTTGCGGTCGCAGTGCAGCGATCTGACGCCGCAGTTCGGCGAGATCAGCAGGCGTCAGGGGCTCGATGACGGTGCCATCGAGCGCGATGCGCCCGCCGGTGCCCACGAGCAGTTCGTCCGGAACGGGGTTCGGCGAGGCGCCGGGTGCCAGGCTGTAGAGGTCGCGTCGCGCCTGGCGGCCGATGCGCAGCACGTCGGTAAAACCGCGATTGGTGACGTACGCGGTGCGCACGCCCTTGCCTTCGAGTGCCGCGTTCGTAGCCACGGTACTGCCGTGGACGATGACCACGCGGCCGGTGGACACGTCGCCGTCGAGACCGAGGTCGGCAATGCCGCGACGGATCGCGAGCGACGGATCCTCCGGGGTCGACATCACCTTGTGCAGCCGCAGACCGCCATCGTCCAGCAATACGAAGTCGGTGAATGTGCCTCCGGTATCGACGCCGAGTAACATCATTGGCGCTTCGGGGAGCGGTGACGAAGGGCGGATTGTAGCGGATGCCGGAATTGCCAGAGGTCGAGACGACGCGTCGCGGTATCGAGTCCGCGCTCGTCGGTCGCATCATCACCGGCTGGACGTTGCGTCAGCCGCGCTTGCGCTGGCCGGTGGAGCTCCCCCGTTCGCTTCGCGGCGAGCACATCCGGAGCGTACTGCGTCGCGCAAAGTACCTCGTCATCGAAACCGAAAGCGGCAGCCTGATCGTACATCTCGGCATGTCGGGCAGCCTTCGACTGACCCGGCCCGACGTCGCTCCGGGACCGCACGACCACGTCGATGTCGAACTCGATTCGGGTCGCGTGCTACGCCTCACGGATCCACGCCGGTTTGGAAGCATTCACTTTCAGAAGGGGGACTGGCGCGAACACTGGCTCATAAGAGACCTCGGCGTGGAGCCGCTCGATAACGAATTCGACGGCGATTTCCTGCATCGTGCCGCGCGTAAACGCAAGGTGGCGATCAAGCTGATGTTGATGGACGCGCGGGTCGTCGTCGGCGTCGGGAACATCTATGCGAACGAGTCGCTGTTTCGCGCCGGCATTCGCCCGAGAGTCGCCGTGAGTCGGATCAGCCGCGACCGTTACGCACGGCTCGCGCAGTCGGTGCGCGACGTGCTGGCAGATGCGATCCGTCAGGGCGGAACGACGCTGCGCGACTTCGTGAATGAGTCAGGACGGCGCGGCTATTTCAGCCAATCGCTGAACGTATACGGTCGCGAGGACCTGCCGTGCTATCGGTGCGGAACCGTTCTGAAGGGTCTGCGCATCGGTCAAAGGGCCACCGTGTACTGCCCGAACTGCCAACGATGACGCGAAATGGCATGTGCTGTGGTGATAGAGTTTGGCGGCCCAATGAGATTGAGACGTTTCGTCATGGAAAAGTTCATCAAGAGCCGCGCGCTGACTGCGTTGATCGTTGCGGCGATCAGCCTGCCCGCATTCGCGGCTGCGGAAGAGTCACCGAACGACTGGGCAATGGCGGGCGACGTCCTCGTTGCGCGGCCGTTCGGAATGGTGCTGACGCTGGTAGGAAGCGCACTCTTCGTCGTGAGCCTGCCGTTCACCGCGCTGGGCGGTAACGTCAAGCAGGCCGCCGACACGCTGGTGGTCGGCCCTGCCAAAGAGACGTTCGTACGCTGCCTCGGCTGCAGTACGTCGGGTCGTTACGTCGATCCGAACGAGGTCGCCCAGTAGACTCGTCTCACGGCTGATTGGTCGCCTGGCTGTTCGCCCGGTTGACCCGCAACGCCTCGGCGACGATCGGGTCGACGAACTTCGTGACGTCGCCGCCGAGTGACGCGATTTCGCGGACCAGCGTCGAGGAGATGAAAGAGCAACTCTTCGACGGCAGCAGGAATACGTACTCGATCGACGGTTCGAGCTCCGTGTTCATTTCGGCCATCTGAAATTCGTACTCGAAGTCGGCCATCGTGCGCAGGCCGCGCAGGATGAAGCGTGTGCCCATCGTGTTCGCGTAGTCGACGAGTAGTCCGTGGAAGCGCTCGACTTTCACGCGTTTTCCAAACGGGGCGAGCACGCGTTCGCACAGGCGGATGCGGTCGAGCAGTTGTTCCGATCCCGCCTTCTGCGCCGACGTACCGATCGCGAGAATCACCTGATCGAACAAACTGAGCGCCCGATTCACGAGGTCGGTGTGACCGTTGGTGATGGGATTGAAAGTCCCCGGATAGATCACTGTTTTCAAGATCCCGCCCCCACGAGGAAGGGCGCGATGGTATCGGAAAATCGGTCGCTACCTCAAACGGCGGGCTGCAACAGCTGCGACTGAACGTCGCCGGTGCGGGTGGATTTGATGGTGGTCCACCCGGCGAGCGACGGCGGCTGATGGATGCTCGACTCCACGTACACGATCGATTCCGAGTGCAGGTGCGTACCGGCGCCGAGTGCATCGAGACTGCGTTCGAGCAACGGCGAGTCGAAGGGCGGGTCGAGAAACACGATGTCCCACGAGCGGTCGTTGCTGCGCAGGAAGTCGAGCGCCGATGCGCGCACGATCGTGCAGTTCGTCGCTCCGATTGCACGCGCGCTCTCCTTAAGCGCGCGGACCACGACGGGATCGTCGTCGACGAGCGTTGCCTCCGCAGCGCCGCGCGACAACGATTCGAATCCGAGCGCGCCGGAACCCGCGAACAGGTCGAGGCAACGCGCGCCGTCCATCCACGCCGCCAACCAGTTGAACACGGTCTCGCGCGCGCGGTCGGGTGTCGGGCGCAACGTCGGTCGGCTCGGGAAAGCGAGCTTTCGTCGCCTCCACTTACCGCTGATAATGCGGACCTCGTTCACCGCTGGCCTCGTAGGTCGAGCACGTGCAACAGAATCACAGAGAGCGATTGTGGGCCAAAACGACGAGAACACCGAGCGAGGGTTCCTGCGCCGTCTGCGCGGTGGTCTCGCGAAAACGCGAACGCAGCTGGCGGCGGGGCTCGGCAATCTGTTCCTCGGCAAGAAAGCGATCGACGATGACGTTCTCGCCGATCTCGAGACGAGCCTGCTGCGCGCGGACGTCGGAGTCGACGCGACGCAGCGCATCATGGATGCGCTGGCGCAGCGGGTAAAGCGCAAGCAACTGGCCGATACCGATGCGCTGTTCGAGGCGCTGCGAGCAGAGCTGGTGGAGCAACTGCGGCCGATTGCGCAACCGCTGACGATCGACCCGGCGCGACGCCCCTTTGTGATATTGGTGGTGGGTGTCAACGGTGCGGGGAAGACCACGACCATCGGCAAACTGGGGCAGCGGCTGAAGGCGGAAGGGAAATCGGTGTTGCTCGCTGCCGGGGATACATTTCGTGCTGCCGCGGTGGAGCAGCTCACCAGCTGGGGACATCGTCACGACATTCCGGTGATCGCGCAGCAGCAGGGTTCCGACAGCGCGTCAGTGGTGTTCGATGCGGTGCGCTCGGGGCAAGCGCGCGGCGCCGACGTCGTGATCGCCGATACGGCCGGACGATTGCAGGCGAAAACCAACCTCATGGAAGAACTGGCGAAGATCAAACGCGTGGTGTCGAAGCTCGACGCGAGCGCACCGCACTCGGTGCTGCTGGTGCTCGACGGCAGCGTCGGGCAGAACGCGCTGTCGCAAGTGAAGGAGTTCGACGCCGCAGTGGGCCTCACGGGGTTAATCGTGACGAAACTCGACGGCACCGCGAAGGCGGGTGTGTTGTTCGCCATTGCCAACAGCAGCCGGTTTCCGGTGCATTTCGTCGGCGTTGGCGAGGCCGTAGAAGACCTGCGTCCGTTCGAGCCCGCGGCGTTCGTCGACGCGCTGCTCGCGCGCGACGCGGACTGAACGCATGGCGCAAATCGAGTTCCGCGACGTGACCAAGCGCTTCGACAACGGCACGGAAGCGCTGCGGTCGGTCTCTGTCAGTTTCGAAGAAGGATCGATGACGTTCCTCACCGGCCATTCCGGCGCTGGCAAGAGCACTTTTCTGCGTTTGTTGTTGCGGCTCGATCTGCCGACGCGCGGGCAGATCGTCGTCAACGGTGTGAACATCGCGCAGCTCCCCGACCGGCGCATTCCCGCGTACCGGCAGAGCATCGGTGCGGTGTTTCAGGATCATCACCTGCTCGCGCACCACACCGTTTACGACAACGTCGCGTTGCCGCTGCGCGTGGGCGGCATGCACGAGCGCGATGTGGTGCGCCGCGCCCGCGCGGCATTGTCGCGCGTCGGGCTGCTCGAGAAGGAACGGATGCTGCCGCCGCATCTGTCGACCGGCGAACAGCAGCGGGTCGGCATCGCGCGCGCGCTCGTGAACAGACCGCGCTTGCTGCTCGCGGACGAACCGACCGGCAATCTCGACCCTGAACTGTCGCGCGACATCATGCGGCTGTTCGAGCAGTTCCAGGAGGTCGGTACCACGGTGATCATCGCGAGCCACGAACGCGAACTGATCGCGGCGATGGGCAAGCCGATCGTCGAGCTGTCCCACGGCGCGCTGTCGGATGCGAGCGACGAGCACCGTAGCGAGGGCAGTAGTGTCCACTGATCCGTGGTCGATCACCGGCGCGCGCGGCACGGGCCGGATGGCGCGCTGGATGCGCGATCACCGGCGGGTTGCGCGCGATAGCCTCATCTTCGTGAGCCAACGGTTCTGGACGAGCGCGCTGGTGTGGTTGCTGATCGGCATTGCCCTGGCGCTGCCGGGTGGTCTGTATCTGGTGCAGACGAATCTCGCCGCGATGAGCGACCGGTGGGAAGGGCGCCCCGGCATCACCGTTTATCTGCGGGTCGATGCCGATGCACAGATCGGCGGAGCCTTGCGCGATCAACTGTCCGAAGACCCCGACGTCGAACGCGTCGTGCTGATCAGCGCAGAGGCCGCGCTGGCAGAGTTCGAGAAATTCACCGGCGTCACCGACGCGCTTGCGCACCTGAAGCGCAACCCGCTGCCGGCATCCCTGCGCCTCGTCATGAAGGACGATACGCGGCCGGAGCAGTTCGAGGCGCTCGCTACGCGCTTGCGTGCGGAGGCCGGCGTCGACGAGGTCAGCGTGGAGAAGACCTGGCTCGAACGCGTGCAGGCGATGACCGCGGTGGTGCGGCGGATGAGTTGGGTGCTGGCCGCGACCTTTGCCGTGGGCGCGATCCTGGTCACCGCCACGTCGGTCCGTCTCGCGATCGAGGCGCGACTGACGGAACTGCAGGTCATGAAACTCGTCGGCGCGAGCGACGGCTACATCCGCCGGCCGTTTCTCTATTTCGGTCTGCTGTACGGCCTGGGCGGCGGAGTCGCCGGCGCCATGTTGATCAGCGGCGTGCTCGGGATTCTCGAAGGACCGCTCGCGGCGTTGCTCGGCAGCTACGGGCAGACGCTCGATCCCACGGGCGTCAACGCGACGTTCTTCGGGGTTCTCGTCCTCTCGGGCGGGGTGCTCGGCATCGCCGGAGCACTGCTCGCTGCGCGGCAGCGGCTGACTCATCTGCAGATCCTGTAGGCAGTTCCTCTTATGGAAGGGTTCGCAGAATGGGTTGAACCTCACTGTGGGTTAGCACTCTAAGACGGAGACTGCTAATATCGCAGCCGTGTTACGGGAGGTAGCAACGATGACCAACTTACTGGCTTTCAACAGTCTCTCGCCGGGCGGGGATTTGAATGCGTACGTCCAGACGGTGAGTGGCTTCCCGATCCTGACCGCCGAAGAAGAGAAGGTGCTGGCCGAGCGGTTCTACTACGAGAACGATCTCGAGGCCGCGCGCAAGCTGGTGCTGTGCCACCTGCGATTTGTCGTGCACCTGGCGCGCAGCTATGCCGGGTACGGACTGTCGCACGGCGATCTGATTCAGGAAGGTAACGTCGGTCTGATGAAAGCCGTGAAGCGCTACAACCCCGAGGTAGGGGTGCGGCTCGTTTCGTTCGCGGTGCATTGGATCAAAGCTGAAATGCACGAGTTCATCCTGCGCAACTGGCGGATCGTCAAAGTCGCCACGACGAAGGCGCAGCGGAAGCTGTTCTTCAACCTGCGCAGCAACAAGCACAAGCTCGGCTGGCTGAACCAGGCTGAGACCGAGGCCGTGGCGAAAGATCTGGGCGTGTCGCCGGCAGTCGTCACGCAAATGGAAGGTCGGCTGTCGGCGCACGACATGGCGTTCGACGGCGAGTCCGACGACGAAGACGATGCGTGGACCGCACCGTCGCAGTATCTCGAATCCACCGGTGCCGATCCGGCCGAAGTGGTGGCGGATCAGGAGTTGTCGTCGTCGTCGAGCGACAGCCTGAGTATCGCGATGCGCACGCTCGATGCACGCAGTCGCGACATTCTCGAGAGCCGCTGGCTCACCGACCAGAAGTCGACGCTGCACGAACTGGCGGCTCGGTACGATGTGTCGGCCGAGCGCATCCGTCAGCTCGAGAAGAACGCGCTGAAAAAGCTGAAGAACGCGATGCAGGAGACGGTCATCGCGGCCTGATCTCGCGTGGGCTAACTGTTAAGGTGACCCGAACACCGTTAGTGGTTGGCCCGTGCAATTTTCCCGACTCTTTCTCACCGTAGGTGCCGGCAGTGCCGGCATCTCGGTGATGTTGGGTGCGCTCGCGGCGCACGGCTTGAAGTCGCGCCTCGACGACGCATCGCTCAGCGCATTCCACACCGGCGCGACGTATCAGTTCTTCCACAGCATCGCGTTGTGCCTGCTCGCGCTCTGGCTGCGACAACTCGGACGCGACGTGGCCGCGAGTGACGCGGCGGCAATTGCCGGCGCGGCGTTCCTCGTCGGCATCGTCTTCTTCTCGGGAAGCCTGTATGCGTTGGCGCTCGGCGGACCACGCTGGCTCGGACCGGTTACGCCGGTCGGCGGTCTTGCGTTCATCGTCGGTTGGGCATCGCTCGCGTGGAGCGCCTGGCGCAATTGACCCAAGGTCGCGTCTACATCCGCCGGCAGGGTCGCATGACCGTCGCGCAGGCTCGGGCGCTGCGCGAGTTGCTCGAGCGTTACCGCATACCGCTCGCAACGGAACCGATCGACTGGACCGCGCATTTCGGGCGCGTGGCACCGCTGGCGCTGGAGATCGGCTTCGGCATGGGGCACGCATTGCTCGAAACCGCGCAACGCCATCCGGAGTGGAATTGCCTTGGCGTCGAGGTCTACCGACCTGGAATCGGCGCGTTGCTGAACGCGGTCGAGTCGGCCGGGCTGCGCAACGTGCGCGTGATCGAAGGCGATGCCCGCACGGTGCTCGCCAACATGATGACAGAGGGGATGCTGCATCGCGTGATGGTGTTCTTCCCCGATCCATGGCCTAAGTCCAAACATCACAAGCGACGGTTGATCAACGCCGAGTTCGCAGCGTTGGTTGCGCAACGGTTGGATGCCGGCGGCGAACTACTGGCCGCGACGGATTGGGAGCACTACGCCGAGGCTATGCGTGCGGTGCTCGACGCCGAACCCGGGCTGGAGAACATCGCGGGCGAAGGGGAGTTTGCGGCTCGTGACGAAGAACGCCCAACGACCCGTTTCGAGGCGCGCGGTGTGCGCCTCGGGCATCGCGTGTGGAATCTCGCGTATCGGAAACGCGCAGTCAGATGAACTCGCCAACGACCGTATCGAGGTAACGAAGACCCAGCGCGGTGACCGCAAGCCGATCGCGCTGCACGAGGCCGCGCGCATGCAGGCGCTTCCACGTGTCGTCGATCGTCGATAGGGGGCAGCCGGTTCGTCGTTCGAACAGCCGCGGCTCGACGCCGTCGATGAGGCGCAGCGCGTTCAAAAGAAACTCTCCGGGCCGGGCATCCGCCGTTATCGCAGCTTCTGATCGGAGTTCGTCGGGCGCGGCGCCGAGATAGCGGGCCGGCGCAAGGGGCTTACTGGTTCGGACGATGGCCTCGCGTTCCGCGAATGTAACCTTGCCGTGTGCGCCGGCGCCGATGCCGAGGTAGTCGCCGAACGCCCAGTAGTTGACGTTGTGACGAGCCGCCTGACCGACGCGTGCGAACGCCGACACTTCGTATCGTTGCAGGCCCGCGGCTTCGAGTGTTGCAAGCCCCGCGGCCTCGATCGTCGCCAGCGCGTCCTCGTCAGGTAAACAAGGCGGATGCAGCGCGAACTCCGTGCGCGGTTCGATCGTCAGCTGATACCAGGAGACGTGCGATGCGCCGAGCGCCAGCGCGCGTTGCAGGTCGCTCACCGCATCGTCCACCGTCTGACCCGGCAGTCCGTGCATCAGATCGAGATTGAAGCGCTCGAATCCCACGGCTTGCGCGGTTGCGACCGCGTGCTCGATGTCACCCGGATCGTGGATTCGACCTAACGCCGCGAGATGCGACGAATCGAACGACTGCGCACCGATCGACAGCCGATTGACGCCGGCGTCGCGATACGCCGCGAAGTTCGCTTCATCGACCGTTCCCGGATTCGCTTCCAGCGTGATCTCTGCATCATCGGCTAACGCGGCCCGGACGCGCACGCCATCCAACAGCGCCGCGATGGTGCGACCAGAGATCAGGCTCGGCGTGCCACCCCCTAAAAAGATGGTCTCGATGGTTCGGTGTGGGACCTGTTCCAGATCCCGGTCGAGGTCGCGCAGCAGCTGATCGAGGTACGCTGCTTCGGGCAGTTGGCCCTTCGCCGGATGCGAGTTGAAGTCGCAGTACGGGCATTTCCGCACGCACCAGGGGAAATGGACGTACAGCGACAGCGGCGGTGGCTGCATCATGACCTAGCGCTGCCGTTGCATCTCGACGAGCGCGGCCCGGATCGATTCGACGAGCGCGGCCGCCGCCTTACCCCGGTGACTGACGCGATTCTTCACCGTTGCGGGCAATTCGGCGGCGGTCTTGTCGTAACCGTCGACCAGAAAGTGCGGGTCGTACCCGAATCCACCGCCGCCGGCCGGTTCGTCGACGATGCGACCGCTCCAGGTTGCCGATGCGATGAGCGGCGCCGGGTCCTGTGCGTTGCGCAGGAACACCAGGCAACAGAAGAAATACGCGCGTCGGTCGCGCACGCCGGTGAGCGATGCGATGAGCTTCCGGTTGTTCGCCGCTGCGTCGGACGGCGAACCGGCGTAGCGCGCGGACAACACACCGGGCGCGCCGCCGAGCGCCGCCACCACCAGACCGGAATCGTCGGCGATGGCCGGCAGGTTGCTGGCGGCAGCCGCGTGACGCGCCTTGAGCAGTGCGTTCTCTACGAACGTGACAGCCGTTTCATCGGCGTCGGTTATGCCGAGTTGTCGCTGTGTGCACAGCGCTACGCCGAGCGGCGACAACACCACGCTCAGCTCTTCCAGTTTGCCGGCGTTGCCGCTCGCGAGCACGACCTTCACTGGGCGATGCCCAGATACATCTGCTGCTGGAATTCCAGGTGCATCGGTGTGCGGCCGGGAACGCTGATGCTGACGCGAAACCGCAGCACGTCCTGATCGGTGTATCGGAATGGCGCGACGTAGTAGATCGATTCGCCTTCCTTGATGACCGCGAACTGCAGCGGTTCGGTCTGGCTGAGCAGATTGACCGCAGATCCCGTGACTTCCGCGGGCACTGCCGCCCCTTTGTCGTCAATGACCGACAGATTCACAATGGCGCGATCGTTCGCGCGGATCACGTGGTATCGGGCCGCGACATCGGGCTGCAGGAACAGTGTGTTGACGACGATGTAGTGCACGTCGACGCCATCGAACGATTTGAACTGGTCCGCGGCGGCAGGCAGTGCAGCCAGCGCGAGTACGAACCAAAGTGCGTGTCTGATCATTGCGGCCGCCCCAGATGGTAGAACGCGGTGGTGCCCATGAGATTCGGGAATCGGCTCATCAGCGAATGATTTGCATAATCACTGTCGACGACGAGCCGTTCGATCACGCGCAGGCGCTTCGTCGTACACAGCGCTTCGAAGTCGGCGAACGTACACAGATGGATGTTCGGGGTGTCGTACCAGTGGTGCGGCAGGTGTTTCGCAACCGGCATGCGGCCGCGCGAGGCCAGATACAGGCGACAGCGCCAATGCGCAAAGTTCGGAAACGTCACGATGCACTCGCGCCCGATCCGCAGCATTTCGTCCAGCATTACGTCGGGGCGCTTTACGCTCTGCAGCGTGTCGGTCATCACGACCAGGTCGAAGCTGTCGCTCGGGAAATTCGTCAGCCCCTGATCCAGGTCCTGCTCGATCACGTTGACGCCGGCCGTGATGCAGCTCGTGATCATGTCCGGATCGATCTCGAGGCCGTATCCGTTCACGCCTTTCGTGCGACGCAGATGAGCAAGCAGCTCGCCGTCGCCGCAACCGAGGTCGAGCACCCGCGAATCGGCGGTTACGAGATCCGCGATGATCGTAATGTCGGGTCTCACTACGCGTGCACCCGTTCCGCGACGTGCTGCAGATAAGCGCGCAACACGCTGAAGTACCGCGGCACCTGCAATAGAAACGCGTCGTGCCCGTGCGGCGTGTCGACCACGGCGCTGACCACGTTCTTTCGTGCAGCGATCAACGCGTCGACGATTTCCTTGGAGCGCGCCGGAGCGAAGCGCCAGTCTGTAGTGAACGACACGACGAGAAAATCGCTCTCTGCGCGTTTCAACGCCGCGACCAGGTCGTCGTCGAAATCGCGCGCGGGATCGAAGTGATCGAGCGCGCGCGTCATCAGCAGGTAGGTGTTCGCGTCGAAGCGTTGCGAGAACGAGCGCCCCTGATGGTGCAGGTAGCTCTCGACCTGAAACTGCACGTCGCGTGCGGCGGCAAGGTCTCCCGATTTCACGTCGCGTCCGAACTTGTCGCGCAGACCGTCGTCGGACTGATACGTCACGTGCCCGAGCATGCGGGCCAGCATCAGTCCGCGCGCCGGGTTGCTCGCGGTATCCAGATAACGGCCGCCGTTGAACTCCGGATCAGACACGATGGCCTGTCGCGCGATTTCGTTGAACGCGATGTTCTGTGCGGACAAACGCGATGCGGATGCGATCAGAACGGCATGCGCGACGCGCTCCGGCAGGTCGATCGCCCACTGCATCGCCTGCATGCCGCCGAGGCTGCCGCCGATGACCGCGGCCCAGCGTTCGATCTGCAACGCGTCGGCCAGCATCGCCTGCGTCGCCACCCAGTCGCGTACGGTGACCGCGGGAAAATCCGGTCCGTAAGTGCGGCCGGTTTCCGGATTGATCGAACGCGGCCCCGTGCTGCCGTTGCAACCACCGAGATTGTTGAGGCTCACGACGAAGAAGCGGTTCGTGTCGATCGGTTTTCCCGGTCCGATGCAGTTGTCCCACCAGCCGGGCCGATCGTCCTCGATGCTGTGATATCCCGCCGCGTGGTGATGTCCGGACAGCGCATGACAGACGAGCACTGCATTCGAGCGCGCGGCGTTCAACTCTCCGTACGTTTCGTACACGATTTCCATGCGCGGCAGAACGCGGCCGCACAGCAACGCGACCGGCTTTTCGAAGGCCAGGTGCTGCGGCGTGACGACGCCAACGGAGTCGGAAGGAATGCAGTCGGGCATAGGACGGCGGAGTCTAAAGCAATTTCGATCAGGACAAGAGCGGCCGAAGCACCAACAACGGATCGTCGCGGGCGCGCCGCCGGGCGGTTACGTCAGCAGACTGGTGAAGATCGCGGGCAACAGATAGTCGCGGACGAGGATCAGGATCATGAAGACGAGAATCGGCGAAAAGTCCAACCCGCCGAGCGGCGGAATCAGTTTGCGCGCCGGAGCGAGGATCGGCTCCGTCACTTGTGCGAGCAGCGCGGCCGCCGGGTGATACGAGCCCGGTGCAAGAAAGCTCAGTACGATCACGACGATCAGCGCGAACCAGTACACCGTCAGCAGCAGCCGCAACGTATCGAACAGACCGATGCCGAACAGATAAGCCATGCCGGGCATGTACTGCGACTGAATTCCGATCTCCATCGTGTGCGCCAGCACTTTGATGAGCCACGCGGCGATGAACGCCGAGAAATCCAGGTTGCGGTAGCCCGGTATCACCATGCGCAGCGGCCGCAGGATCGGATCGGTCGCTTTCACGATGCCTTGCGATATCGGGTTGTAGAAGTCGGCGCGGCTCGCCTGAAGGATCAGCCGCGCGAGAAACAGAAAGCAGACGACGTCGAAGACTGTGTCGACGATGAAGACCAACGGGTTGTTCATTGAATACGGTCCTGACTCAACTTCGTGGGATCGCTGCCGCAGCCGATTCTGTCTAACGATGCAGCGCGTGTCACTGAGCGGCGAACTCTTTCGCCAGCTCGACCGAGCGTTGTGCAGCTTCGCGCACCGCGCGCTCGATCAGCGGCTTGCCTTGCCCGCTGTCGAGCACCGATATCGCGCGCTCCGTGGTGCCGCCCGGCGACGTGACGTTGCGGCGCAGCTCGGCCGGCGTGTTCGTGCTTTCGTTCGCCATCACGGCGGCGCCGTAGGCCGTCTTCAACGTCAGCGTGCGGGCCGTCTCCGCATCGAGGCCCAGCGCGATGCCGGCGTCAATCATTGCTTCCATGAGATAGAAGAAGTACGCCGGCCCGCTTCCCGAAACGGCGGTAACGGCATCGATCGCCGACTCGTGTTCGACCCAGATGACGTGTCCTGCTGCAGCGAGAATGGACTCTGCGGCCGCGGTCTGTCGCGCCGTAACGTGCTCGTTGGCGAACAGCGCCGTTATGCCGGCACCGTAGAGTGCGGGTGTATTCGGCATGCAGCGAACGATGCCGATGTTCTTCGGCGACCATCGCGCGATCGCCTCGCTCGGCACTCCGGCCGCGATCGATATCACCAGTTGGTCGGCGCCCAGTGCGCTCCTCAGATCCTGCACGACGCTGCGCATCACTTGCGGCTTCACCGCGAACACGATCGACGCGGCCTTATCCACGGCGGCCGCATTCGAATCGACCACTGAAATGCCGAGCGCGGCCATACCGGTTCGTTGGGAAGGGTCGGGATCCGCCGCGACGATCGAAGCCGCGGGAAAACCGTGCCGCAACAGTCCGCCGACCAGGCTTTTCGCCATGTTGCCGGCGCCGATGAATGCAATCTTGTCAGTCATCGCCACGGGCTCCTCGCCGTCCGAACAGTGCAGTACCGATTCTGATCATGGTCGCGCCTTCTGCAATCGCGGTTTCGAAATCCTGTGTCATGCCCATCGACAACGTGTCCCAGTGCGCGGCGGCGGCCGGTCGTTCGCGCTCGAACAGCTCGCGCATGCGGCGGAAGGCAATGCGTTGTGCATCTTCGTCGACTTCCGGGCGCGGAATCGACATGAGTCCGCGCAGTCGGATCCGTGGCAGTTCCAGCAGTTGCGCGGCGAATTCTGCCAGAGCCTCCGGCGCGATACCTGCCTTCTGCGGCTCGCCGTCGATGTTGACCTGAATCAGCACGTCGAGCGCGTCGACGTCGTCCGGACGTTGGTCCGATAGACGCTGCGCCACCTTGGCGCGATCGAGTGTCTGCACCCATTGAAAGTGTCGCGCGATATCGCGCGTCTTGTTCGACTGAATGGCGCCGATGAAATGCCACTGCAGCGACAGATCGCGCAGCGCTTCGATTTTCGGCAGTGCGTCGTTCAGATAGTTCTCGCCGAACTCTAGGACACCGCACCCTGCCGCAGCCCGGATCACGTCGACGGATTGCGTCTTCGATGCAGCAACCAGGCGGATCGAGTCGCGCTTCCGACCGCTTCGCTCGGCGGCCTGCGCGACTCGGTGCTGAACGTCTGCTACGTGGTTGCTGATCGAGTGCATGGTGGTTGTGTAAACGGCGTCGCAGTTTAGCCACGGAGGCCGGGAGCGTCATCCATCGGCCATGTGCAACCGCGGGGGGAGGTAATACTATACGGGCTCTCTCCACGGACTCTCTCATCTTCGGAGAGCGCGCGAGCAGAAAGGGACAGCGACTGCTATGGCAATGGACATCACCGAGCTTCTCGCTTTCAGCGCAAAACAGAACGCGTCGGACCTGCACCTGTCGGCAGGCCTGCCGCCGATGATCCGGGTCGACGGCGACGTTCGCCGAATCAACCTGCCGCCGCTCGAGCACCGCGAAGTTCATGCGCTCGTCTACGAGATCATGAACGACAAGCAGCGCAAGGATTACGAGGAATTTCTCGAGACCGACTTTTCGTTCGAAGTGCCCGGCGTCGCGCGCTTTCGCGTGAACGCGTTCAACCAGAACCGCGGCGCGGGTGCGGTATTCCGGACGATTCCGTCGAAAGTGCTGACGATGGAAGATCTCGGCATGGGTCAGGTGTTCAAGGACATCTCGATGGCGCCGCGCGGTCTCGTGCTGGTGACCGGCCCTACAGGATCCGGAAAGAGCACGACCATGGCGGCGATGGTCGACTTCATAAACGACAACCGCTACCAGCACATTCTGACGATCGAAGATCCGATCGAATTCGTACACGAGAGCAAGAAGTGCCTCGTGAACCAGCGCGAAGTGCATCGCGACACGCACGGTTTTTCCGAGGCGCTGCGCGTGGCGTTGCGTGAAGACCCCGATGTGATTCTGGTCGGCGAGATGCGCGATCTGATTACCACGCGCCTAGCATTGACGGCTGCCGAAACGGGCCACCTCGTGTTCGCTACGCTGCACACGACATCGGCTTCCAAAACCATCGACCGCATCATCGACCAGTTCCCGGCCGAAGAGAAAGACATGGTCCGGTCGATGTTGTCCGAATCGTTGCAGGCGGTCGTTTCGCAGACGCTGTTGAAGCGCGTGAACGGCGGACGCGTTGCGGCCCACGAGATCATGATCGCGACCCCCGCCATTCGTAACCTGATTCGCGAAGGCAAGGTCGCACAGATGTATTCGGCCATTCAGACCAGCGCTGCCAACGGAATGCAGACGCTCGACCAGTGTCTGCAAGGGCTCGTGCAGCGTCGGGTGATCGGCCGTGAAACTGCGCGCGAAATTGCGAAGATTCCCGAGAGCTTCTAGAGCTTCTGAGGTGACCGATGGAGTTCGATAAATTACTGAAGCTGGTGGTCGAGAAAGGGGCGTCCGACCTCTTCATCACCGCCGGTCGGCCGCCGACGATCAAGATCAACGGCAAACTGTTCGCCGCATCGAAGAACGCGCTCTCTCCAGAGCAATCGCGCGAGATCGTACTTGGCGTGATGAACAAGGATCAGCAGGACGCGTTCAAGCGCGACCACGAATGCAACTTCGCGATCAACACGCGTGGTCTCGGCCGGTTCCGCGTCAGCGCCTTCTATCAGCGCAACCTGATCGGCATGGTGTTGCGACGGATCGAAGTGAACATTCCGAAGGTGGCCGAACTCGGGCTGCCGCCGATTCTCGAACAACTCGCGATGACGAAGCGCGGGTTGATCATCTTCGTCGGCGCAACCGGAACCGGTAAGTCGACGTCGCTCGCGGCGATGATTGGTCACCGCAACGAAAACTCCAGCGGGCACATCATCAGCATCGAAGACCCGATCGAATACATCCACCAGCATCGCGGCTGCATCATCACGCAGCGCGAAGTGGGTATGGACACCGACAGTTTCGAAGTGGCGCTGAAGAACACGCTGCGACAGGCGCCCGACGTCATCATGATCGGCGAGGTGCGTCAGCGCGAAACGATGGAACAGGCGGTGACGTTCGCCGAAACGGGTCACCTGTGCTTGTGCACGCTGCACGCCAACAACGCCAACCAGGCGCTCGACCGGATCATCCATTTTTTCCCGAGCGATCGTCACGACCAGATCTGGATGGACCTGTCGCTGAACCTGAAAGCGATCATCGCGCAGCAGTTGATTCCGACGACCGACGGTCAAGGTCGCCGCGCCGCGGTCGAGGTGCTGATCAACACGCCATTGATGGCCGACCACATCCGCAAGGGTGAAGTGCATCTGCTGAAAGAGCTGATGACGAAGTCGATCGAACTCGGCATGCAGACCTTCGACCAGGGTCTGTATCGCCTCTACAGTGCCGGCGAGATTTCGTACGACGCGGCGCTCACGCACGCAGACTCGGCGAACGACCTGCGCCTGATGATCAAACTCGGTGCGGACGCGGCCGGGAAGGATGCGCTCGGAGCGGCCGACAATCTCACCCTGGAAGATACCGAGCAGGCCTTCAGCTACCGACGCTAGTCGGGCTTCTTCAAACTTCCGAGATAGGTCTCGGCGATCAGGCGAGCGGCAATCGCGTGCTGTGCGTCGAGATCGCGCGACAGTCCCCGTGCTTCGAAGCTCGTCAAGCGCTCGTCCACGAGTTCAACATCGAGGTGATAGCGCGCGCCGAGGCGCGTGGCGAAGCGTTTCGCGCGCTTGGCCATTTCGCTCAAGGTGTCGTCCATGTTGAGCGGAAGCCCTACCAGCAGCACGTCGGGCCGCCATTCGTTGACGAGCGCATCGAGCGCATTCCAATCCGGTATGCCATCGCGAGCTCGCACCGTGCCGAGTTCGCTCGCGGTGTGAGTGACGGCCTGGCCGGTCGCCACACCGATGTTGCGCAATCCGAAATCGAAGGCGAGTACGGTCGACGGACGCGTTACGGTCACGCGTGTCCGGCTTGGTTGGCGATCAGGCGGAAGTCGATCCCGAGTGACGCTGCGGCTCGGTTGACCCGTTGGTCGAACGGCACGTCGAACAGGATGTTCGCGTCGGCCGGGCAGCTGAGCCAGGTGTTCTCGAGCATTTCGTTCTCGAGTTGGCCGCTGCCCCAGCCCGCGTAACCGAGCGCCACCAGGTATCGCTTCGGACCATTGCCGCCGCCGATCGCTTCGAGCGTCTGTCGCGCGGTGCTCAGCATCAATCCGTTGCCAAGCGAAAGGCTCGCGTCGTAGTGCACGTCGTCGCTGTGGAGGATGAAACCGCGCTCGGTCTTCACCGGACCGCCTTCCATCACGGGTTGCTCGCCCGCCACCGTGCCGCTGATGCCGAGCTGTTCGAGCAGTTCGGCGACGGTGAGCTTCATCGGACGATTCACCATGAAGCCCATCGCGCCCTCTTCGTTGTGCTCGCACACGTACGTGATCGTGTTGCTGAAGTAGTCGGCGCGCTGGCTCGGCATCGCGAGCAGGAAATGGTGCTTCAGACAGGTATCGAGTGCCATGGCGCGGGGATGATAACAGGTGCCAGGACGTGCTCTAGGATGACGAATAGTGGTTCTTTCGGAATTGCCAAGTACGGATGATTTCGAGCACGTCGGTGGATTGCCGCATTTCCTCCGGAAACGGCGCGAATGGTGCAGCCTGACGAACGATCCGGATCGCGGCATCGTCCAGCACCTTGAAGCCGGACGAGTCGAGGATGCGTACGTCCTTCAGTCCGCCGTCGGGCGTGATCGACACCATCAGCCGCAGGCTGCCGTACAACTGGTCGCGGCGCGCCTCTTCCGGGTAGTTCAGGTTGCCGACCGTCTCGACCTTGCGACGCCACGACTGAAGATAGTAGGCATCGACGGCGGCGCGAGCCGACACGCTCGTCAGCCGGCGCACCCGCGGCGACTTCGCTTCGCTGTTGGCCTCCGTGTCCACCCGCGCTTCGAGGCTCGCGATTTCCTGGCTGAGGTCCATCAGCCGCCGCTGATCCGACGGCGTGAGGCGCGGTTCCACCGCCTCCTGCGGCGATTCGATCGGCGCCTGCTCGTCGCGGGCCGACGAGGTGGTCAGAGTCGCGCGGGCGGCGACGCGCTCTTCCTGCGGCGTCGGCTCTGAAGCGACCTGCTGAATGGCGCTGTCGTGGAAGTCGGCGGCTTCGGTGGTGGTCGTCTCGCGCGCCTCGGCCGCATCGCCGCTGCCGAGCTGGTTCGACTGAGCGAGGAAGTCGGCTTTGTCGGGCGCGACCCGGTCGTCGTGTTGAGCGAGGGTAACCTCGATCGTAGGCGACCGTTCGTGGTCGACGTGCCACGCGAATCCGACGCCGAGGATCAGCGCCGCATGCAGGGAAGCCGCGAGAAATACGGTGAACGACAACCGGTCCCTCGGCGTAATGACCGCATCCATGTTCTGTCTTCTCGAGTCGCCTTCAGCGGCCGGAGCGGCGCGCCCTCTCGTTGAGTTTTGCATCGATGCAATCAATGAGTTTAGCGGCAATGTCGAGCCCGAACTGTGCATCCAGTTCGCGAATGCAGGTGGGACACGTGACGTTCACTTCGGTGAGATAGTCACCGATGACGTCGATTCCTACGAAATACAGACCCCGTCGCACCAGTTCCGGCCCGACCTGCTCGGCGATCCATCGATCGCGTTTAGTCAACGGACGACCCTCGCCGGTTCCGCCGGCCGCAAGATTTCCTCGCGCCTCACCGGCCTTCGGGATGCGCGCCAGTGCGTACGGAATCGGTTCGCCGTTTACGATCAGGATGCGTTTGTCGCCGTCCTTGATCTCGGGCAGGAACACCTGCGCCATGATCTGCTGCGTGCCGTGATTCGTCAGCGTTTCGATCACCACCGACAAATTCGGGTCGCCTTCCATCAACCGGAAGATGTTCGCGCCGCCCATGCCGTCGAGCGGCTTGAGCACGATGTGCTTGTGCTTCGCCTGGAATTCCCGAATGACGTCGGCGCGCCGCGTGACCACCAGTGGCGGACCGCACTGTGGAAACGCGGTCGCGAAGAACTTTTCGTTGCAGTCGCGCAGACTGGCCGGGCGATTCACCACCAGCACGCCGTCATTTTCGGCGCGCTCCAGCAGGTAGGTGGTGTAGATGTACTCGATGTCGAACGGCGGATCCTTGCGCATGAAGATGACGTCACAGTCGCGCAGCGGCTCGGCGACTTCCTCCCCGAGGCAGTACCAGTCTGGATAGGCCGCGGCCGGGTCCAGTCGTTCGGCGAACGCGGCGCTGAGCGAAAACGTCCGAAGGAATCCCCAGGGCTGTTCGTCGCGATAGAAAAGATCGCCCTGCTGCACGCAGCGAACGTCCCAGCCGCGGCGCTGGGCGGCGCGGATCATCGCCAGGGTGCTATCTTTCTTGAGATTGATTCCGTCGATGGGATCGATGACGAAGACAGCTTTGCGCATCGGACTACGGGGCTCGCGTGACGGCTGTCAAAAGTACCCACATGGGTACTGGCGAGCAAGCAGAATGAGACAGAATTCCCTTTACAGTCGGCGACTTATAGATCGACCCCAGAAATCGTGTTACAACGCGGATGTTCTGTTGGCCGGGCATCCCGGCGCAGTCATTCAGACACCTGAAATGGTGCCCGTAAGCGGGTTACAGCAAGGACCGTACCATGGAAGAGGAACTTCGGGGCGTCAAGGTGTTGGTCATTGACGATAGCAAGACCATTCGACGCAGCGCGGAGAACCTGTTGTCGAAAGCCGGATGCGACGTGATCACTGCGACAGACGGATTCGACGCGCTCGCCAAGATCGCCGATACACATCCCGAGATCATCTTCGTCGACATCATGATGCCGCGCCTCGACGGCTATCAGACCTGCGCGCTGATCAAGAACAACAGCGAGTTCAGGTCGACGCCGGTGGTGATGCTGTCGAGCAAAGACGGTCTGTTCGACAAGGCGAAGGGCCGCATCGTCGGCTCGGATCGATACATCACGAAGCCGTTCAGCAAAGAAGAGCTCCTCGGCACCATCCGGACGTTGGTGAGCTAGGCAACGGATTCGAGGCAGCGACGAAATGGCTCGTATTCTTGTAGTCGACGACTCACCCACGGAAACCCATCAGTTCGTCAACGTGTTGGCGAAGCATGGTCATCAGGTGCTGACGGCGGCGTCGGGCACCGACGGCATCGATCTTGCCAACGAAGAATTGCCGGACGTCATCCTCATGGATGTCGTCATGCCGGGCATCAACGGCTTTCAGGCCACGCGTCAGCTGACGCGCGACAACCAGACCCGCCACATCCCGGTGATCATCATTTCATCGAAAGACCAGGACACCGACCGCGTCTGGGGCGAACGCCAGGGCGCCTCGGGCTATCTGACGAAGCCGGTCGACGAGAAGACGTTGATCTCCGCGGTCAACGGCGTGCTGGAAGACGACTAGGTCAGGGCGATGGCAGCGAGTCAGGTACTGCAGATTCTGCGCGACATCGAGGCGGATACGTTTCGAAACGCAGCGCCATTGCCGCACAAACGCGACACGCGTCCGGAGTGGCAGGGCATCGGTTTTCAGCTCGGCGGCGTGCGGCTCGTTTCGCCGCTGGGTGAGGTCAACGAGATTCTGAAGCTGCCGCGCGTGACGGCGTTGCCGCGTGTGCGCGACTGGATTGCCGGCGTCGCAAACGTGCGCGGGCGGCTGATTCCGGTGGTCGACATGCATCGTTATTTCGGTGTCACCGCGACCGTGCAACGGTTGCAGTGGCGGTTGCTGATCGTCGACGGCGACGGGATCAGTGTGGGTCTCATCGTCGAGCAGTCGCTCGGCATGCAGCATTTCCAGGAAGACAGCTTCGAAAGCGGTCAGCCTGAAGGTCTCGACGCAATTCACCCCTTCATCAAGGGCGCATATCGACACGGTGGCCGAGTGTTCTATGTGGTGAGTCTGGCGGCACTCGTTCGGGATGAACGGTTTTTAAACGTAGCGGAATAACGGAAAGGGATATGAAGACGAACAAGGTTTCGGCGAGTCCGCTGTTGAGCGCGCTCATCGTCCTGCTGACGGTGACGCTGGGTGCGATGGGTTTCGTGATCATCACGGACGACCGCTCCGTAATGGGCAACTACCCCCTCTTGCTGGCCGTTGGTGGCATCGTGCTGGTGGCGGTGATCGCGATGCTGCTGTTGCGCGATGCGCGACGCAAGCTCACCGAGCAGGCCGAACAGAACGAGCGCAACCAGGCCGCCATTCTGCAGCTGCTCGACGAACTGGCCGACCTGGCCGAGGGCGACCTGACCGTTCATGCGTCGGTAACAGAGAACTTCACCGGCGCCATCGCCGACTCGATCAACTTCGCCATCGACCAGATGCGCGGACTGGTATCGAACATCAACCGTGTATCTGTGCGCGTTGCGCGCGCCGCGGAAGAAACGCAGCAGACCGCGCGCAGCCTCGCGAATGCCTCGGAAAACCAGGCACGCGAAATCACGGCGGCTTCGACCGCGATCAACGAAATGGCGGTATCGATCGACCACGTGTCGTCGAACGCCGCGGAATCGGCAGCCGTCGCAGAGCGCGCAGTTGCGATCGCCAACAAGGGCGCTGATGTGGTGCAGGCGACGATCGGCGGGATGGACACCATCCGCGGTCAGATTCAGGAAACCTCGAAGCGGATCAAACGCCTCGGTGAATCGAGCCAGGAGATCGGCGACATCGTTTCGCTGATCAACGACATTGCGGATCAGACGAACATCCTGTCGCTGAACGCGGCGATTCAGGCGTCGATGGCGGGCGATGCGGGTCGCGGCTTCGCCGTGGTTGCAGACGAAGTCCAGCGTCTCGCCGAGCGTTCATCCGCAGCAACGAAACAGATCGCGGCGCTCGTCAAAACGATTCAGACCGATACCAACGAAGCGGTCATCTCGATGGAACAGACGACGACGGAAGTCGTCAGCGGCGCCAAGCGTGCACAAGACGCAGGAGTAGCTCTCGAAGAAATCGAGAGCGTATCGACCTCGCTCGCCGAGCTAATTCAGAACATCAGTAACGCCGCGCGCCAACAGGCCGCCTCGGCGGGGCACGTCTCGAACACCATGGGCGTCATCCAGGAAATCACGTCGCAGACCGCGAATGGCACGGAAGCGACGGCGAAATCGGTCGGTGCGCTGGCAGAGATGGCGAACGAGATGCGCGTGTCGGTGGAGTTCTTCAAGCTGCCCGGCGATTCGAAGTCTCGTTGAACGACAACGTATGGACGGACGCAGCGGCCCGCCGCTGAACGCCCGGACTGGATAGGCGAATGACCGAGAGCCGAGAACATTTCGCGCTGGATTGGATCAAGCGCGAGATCGACGAAACGCTGAAGGCGGCGCGCCAGGCGCTCGAAGCCTATGCGGAGTCGGATCGCGACGAAACGAAGATGCGCGCCTGCCTGACGTATCTGCATCAGGTGCACGGCACGCTGCTGATGTTGGAGCTCACCGGCGTCACGGTGCTCACCGACGAAATGGAGCAGCTCGCGCAGGCGCTGCTTGCGGGTTCGATCTCGAACGTCGACGACGCGCAGCAACTGCTAATGCAGGGCATTCTGCAACTGCCGGCGTTCCTCGAAGAGATCCAGAAGGGCTTTCCCGATTCGCGTCGGGCGGTGCTGCCGCTCGCCAACGATTTGCGTGGGGCGCGCGGCGTCGAGCGATTCCCCGATCCGGGCGCGCGGTCCGGCGTCGTGCTGCACGGCACCGCCAGCAACGAAACGCTGAAGCGCTTCGACGAGATCGACGGCATCGAGAAAGTACGGCGGATTCGTGCCGCGTATCAGCAGGTGCTGTTGTCGGTTCTGAAAGGCGAGGATTCGCGCAAGGCGCTCGCAACGCTGTCGAAGGTGGCGGTCGGACTCGAGCGAATCTGCGAGCGGACGCCGTACACGGCGTTGTGGCGCGCCTTCTCGGCGTTCGTCTCTGCACTTTCGAGCAGCGGCGCGGCGTTGACTGGCGACGTGGTGCGGTTGCTCCGGCGCGTCGATGCGGAGATCAAAGCCCTCGCCCAACACGGCGCGCAAGCGCTGACGCAGCCGCTGTCGCTCGAGCTGGTGAAGCAGCTGGTCGATGCGGCGCGCGAGCACGGCAACGACAGCCCCGACATCAAGCAGCTGAGCGAGACGATCGAGCAGGAGCCACCGGAAGAGCGGCTGGCGATTTCGAAGCGCGAAGCGATCCACACCGCGGCCGCGGCGTTGCGCGAAGAACTCGCCGGTGTGAAAGACGCGCTCGATCTGTTCGTGCGCGGCGATTCGCGCTCTGCCGATACGTTGATGCAGCTCGCAGCGCCCCTCAAACAAATTGGCAGCACGCTGTCGATTCTCGGCTTCGAGAGTTCGCGCGCAGTGATCGCCGATCAGGTCGAGGCGATTCATACTGCAGTGAGCGCCGGTTCGTTCGACGACGTGCTGCTGCTCGGCGTCGCATCCGCGCTGCTGCAGGTCGACGAGAACCTCGCAAGCATCGCACAGCAACGCAGCGGTCTGAGCGGTACGTCCGAGGCATCGGGTCTGATCAACGATGCGCAGGTTGCGGTGCTCGGCGAGGCACGAACCGGGATCGAGCAGGTCAAGCAGGCCGTGGTCGATTACGTGTCGGCGCAATGGGATACGAATCGGCTGGCCGACGTACCGGCACTGCTGGCCGCTGTGAAGGGCGCGCTCGCGATGGTGCCGCTCACTGTCGCGGCGGAACAACTCGGCCGATGCGGTCTTTATGTCAGCAACGAACTCGTCGCCGGCAACACGCCCGACTGGACGGCGCTCGACGCATTTGCCGACGCGATCAGCGGCATCGACTACTACCTCGAACGCCTCTGCGAAGACGCGGCGCATCCGGGCGATGAAATCCTCAGCGTCGTCGAACGCAGCCTGACGCAACTGGGATACGGTCTGGGCAGCGAACGGGCGATGCGCCCGGCCGCACCGGTGGTGAATCTCACGCCGGCGCCGCCGGCACCGGTTGCGACACCGGTCGAAGAGGAAGAGGAAATCGTCGTCGACGACGTGGCGCCTGAGCCTGTGCAGGAAGAAGAGATCGTCGACGAGTTGCCGGAACAGGCGCCCGAACCGGTTGCGGCGCAGACGTCCCGGTCGGAGGTCGAGGAAGCCGCGATGCGCGCGCCGAGCCCGGCCGCCAAGCGCGCCGCGCCGACCGCCGAGTTCGACCTGGTGATGGAGGATCCGGACGAAGCATCCACGGGTGCCGTGAGCATCGAAGAACTCGACGATGAAGCGTTCGACCTGAACAAGGCATTGTTCGGCGACGCACCGGAAACGATCGAGCCCGAAGCGCCGGTCGAGCCGCCGAAGCGCGTCGAAGTCGCCGCGCAACCGCCACCGCGTCAAGCGCCACCGCGTCAAGCGCCACCGCGTCAAGCGCCACCGCGTGAAGCGCCGCCGCGACAAGCGCCACCGCGACAAGCACTGCCGCCGCAAGCGCCACCGCGTCAATCGGCGCCCCGTGCGCCCGTCGCACTGCAAGTGGCCGATGCGGCGTCCGACATCGACGACGACATCCTCGAGATCTTCGTCGAGGAAGTCGGCGAAGTGCTGGAGCGTGTCGACCAGTGGTTGCCGCAATGGTCGGCGGAGTTCTCGAACGAAGAAGCGCTCACCGAAGTTCGCCGCGCATTCCACACGCTGAAAGGCAGCGGTCGAATCGTCGGCGCGAACGTCATCGGAGAGATGGCGTGGTCGATCGAGAACATGCTGAACCGGGTCATGGACGGCACGGTAGAGCCGAATCAGCAGATCGCCGCGGTCACGCGCGAAGCGCGCATGGCGGTGCCGACGTTGTGTCAGGCATTCGAAAGCCGCCGCCCTGTGGCCGACGGTCAGATCGCGACGATAATGGAAAAGGCCGACGTGCTCGCGTCGGGCGGTCGCCTGGAAGAGTTCGCCGACGAAACGCCTGTCGACTCGACGGTGGTGCCGATCCGCAGTGCCGCGCCGGTGGAAGAAATCAGCGTAGACGAGTTGCCGCAGGACGATCTGGCTGAGCTGTCCACGGCGGCGGGCACCGAAGACGCCGAAACCTTCGCGCTGTTCGAGCAGGAGGCGGCGCTCCATCTTCAGGTGCTCGAAGAACGGTTCATAAACGCCGACGTAATCGGTGCCGACGCGCTGACGGACGACGCAATTCGCGCGTTGCACACGTTGCGCGGCAGCGCCTCGATGGCGGGCGTAGACAGCATTGCGCGCGTTGCGGGTCCCCTCTATGAGGTCGTTCGGGAAGCGCGCGATCGCGGTTCACGCATCGGCTCGGATATCGTCGACTTCGTCCAGCAGGGTGTGTTCGCGTTGCGGCGCACGCTGAATGCCTTGTCGGAGGGCAGCGAGCCGGTCGAAGACCTCGCGTCGTTCGAAGCCGAAGGCCAACGGATCGTTGCGGGCCTCGACACCGGAGGTGCGGGGGCATCGGCGCTGCTCAGCCTCGACGGCGCACCGGTGTTGCTCGGCGCGAGCGACTTCCTGACGGGCTGGTTGAGTGGTGCCATGGATCTGGGCGCTCTCTCCGACATCGTTGCGGCGTTGCACGAGCTTCGCAACGAAGCGGAGAGCCAGGGTCAGGCGGCGATTACGAATCTGTGCGATGCGCTGATTTCGGCCTACGAACGGCTCGAAGATCATCCATTGAGCCAGGCAGGCCACGCGGCGCTGCATGGGGCGCATGAAAAGCTGCTCGGCATGTTCGATGCGATCGCGGCCGAGCAGAAGCTGCCCGATGCGTCGAACGACATCCGCGCACTGGCCGATGTGCACGTGGCGGAGGTCGTAGAGGAAGAACTCGATCTCGACGAGCCGGAAGATCGCGCGCCGCGATCGGCCAAAGTCGTCGACTTCCCGACGTTCGTGCGACCGCCTCCGCCGGAGCCGCCGATGGAATCGGTTGCGCCGCCCGCGCCGCAGCAGCCGGTCGAACAGAAGCCGACCGAGGCGAAACCGCCGGAAGAGATGCGCGTGGTCGAAGCCGCGGTGCCGGCCGAGCCAGAACCGAACGTCCCGCTGCTCGAAGAGCGCGTCGAAACGCCGGTATCCAGAGCACCTTCGCCGTCACAACCGACCGTCTCGCTGCCGCCCGACGCCGACCACGAAATTCTCGAGATCTTCTTCGAAGAAGCGGACGAGTTGCTGGAGTCGATCGACCAGAGCATCCACGAATGGCTCGGGATGCCGGATAACCGCATCCATCTGGAGAATCTGCTGCGCGCGCTGCATACGTTGAAAGGCGGCGCGCGTCTCGCCGGACTGTCGGCACTCGGCGACAACGCGCACACGTTCGAATCAGTGCTGATCGCGGTACAGGGCAAACCGTCGCTGCCCGCGGGCTTCTTCGATGCGCTGCAACTGCGTCACGACGAAATGCTCGCGATGGTGAATGCATTGCGCGCTGCCGCAAGCGGTGAGGCGCCGCAGGCCGCACCCGTTGTGCCGGAGCGACCCGTCGCGAAGGCGCCGGCGCCCGAGCCGCCGCGGCCGGCGCCGCCCCGCGCCGTAACGCCGCCGAAACCGGTTGCGGCCGTTCCGACGCGCACGCCGGTGGAAACTGAAGCGCCCGCAGAGACAGAAACCGAACGCGACGAAGCCGCGGCGCCGAGCCACGGCGCGCACGAACCACGCGAGATGGTGCGCGTGTCGGCGGGCCTGCTCGAACAGCTGGTCAACCTCGCCGGCGAGAGCAGCATCATCCGCTCGCGCGTCGAGCAGGGCATGAACGACTTCAGTACGTCGCTCGAAGAGATGGAAATCACTATCGAGCGCGTCCGCGAACAGTTGCGGCGGCTCGAGATCGAGACCGAAACGCAGGTGCTGTTCCGGCACGAGATCAATCAAGGGCAGGACTACGAAGAATTCGATCCGCTCGAGATGGATCGTTACTCCCAGCTGCAGCAACTGTCGCGGTCGCTATCGGAAAGCGCGTCCGACATGCTGGATCTGAAGGAAACGCTCGCCTTCAAAGCGCGCGAATCCGAAACGCTGTTGATCCAGCAGGCGCGCGTCAACACCGAATTGCAGGAAGGGTTGATGCGCACGCGCATGGTGCCGTTCAACCGGCTGCTGCCGCGGTTGCGGCGCACCGTGCGGCAGGTGGCGCGCGAGCTTGGTAAGGAAGTCGACTTCCACGCCTACAACGCCGAAGGCGAGCTCGACCGCAACGTGCTCGAACGCATGGTGCCGCCGCTCGAGCACATGCTGCGCAACGCGGTAGATCACGGTATCGAGCGCGCCGAATTCCGCCGTGGGTTCGGTAAACCCGATGTCGGTCGCATCGATCTGCGTCTGTCGCGCGAGGCGGGTGACGTGGTCATCGAGATCTCCGACGATGGCGCCGGCATCGACGTCGAATCGGTTCGCGCGAAGGCCATCGAACGCGGACTGATGGCGGCCGACGCGAGGCTGCGCGACGACGAAGTGCTGCAGTTCGTGCTTGCGCCTGGCTTCAGCACTGCGAAATCGGTTACGCAGATTTCCGGCCGCGGCGTCGGCATGGACGTGGTGCATAGCGCGGTGAAGCAGCTGGGCGGCAGCATCTCGATCACCTCGATGCCGGGCAAAGGCACGCGCTTCACGGTGCGTCTGCCATTCACGGTGTCGGTGAACCGCGCCTTGATGGTGTCGGTGGGCGAAGATCAGTACGCGATACCGTTGAACACGATCGAAGGCATCGTGCGCGTGTCCGGTGCCGAGCTCGAACGGTTGTATCGGCCCGACGGGGGCGGCTTCGAATACGCCGGTGTACCGTATCGCGTTCGTTATCTCGGTAGCTTCATCGGCCGCGACTATGTGGCGTTGTCAGATCGCGGCTCAGTACCGGTGGTGCTGGTTCGCTCTGGCGATCGCGCCGTCGCGGTCCATGTCGACGGCGTGCAGGGCAGCCGTGAAATCGTCGTGAAGAGCCTCGGCCCGCAATTCGCCGGCGTCGGCGGAATTTCCGGTGCAACGATTCTCGGCGACGGCAGCGTCGTCGTGATTCTCGATCTGCTTGCGCTGATCCGCGCGCAAACCGCGCCGATCTACGCCAACGGTACGCCTGAGGCGGCGGCCGATCGTCCGACGTGCGTGATGGTGGTCGACGATTCGGTGACGGTGCGTAAAGTCACGTCGCGGCTGCTAGAACGGCAAGGCATGGACGTGATGCTTGCGAAGGACGGCGTCGAAGCGGTTGCGATGCTGCAGGAGCGGCGTCCGGACATCATGCTGCTCGACATCGAAATGCCGCGCATGGACGGATTCGAAGTGGCGCGCCAGATTCGTCACGACGATCGGTTGGCGAATCTGCCGATCGTGATGATCAGCTCGCGTACCGGCAGCAAGCACCAGGAACGCGCGGAAGAACTCGGCGTGAATCGTTTTCTCGGCAAGCCGTTCCAGGAGAACGAACTGCTCGCGACTATCGAAGAGCTCGTACACTAGGAAATTCACGAAATGGCGGCGGTTTTGGCAGTGGATGCAAAGGAACTCGCATGTGTGCTGATCCCACTCGCGGACACGCACCTGCTGCTGCCGAACGTGACGATTGCCGAGATTCTGCCGTGGCGTCGCATCAAGCCGTTGGCCGATGGTCCCAAATGGTGTCTCGGTCTGCTCGGCTGGCGCGGCGAAACGGTGCCGGTGATCCAGTTCGAAGCGCTCAACGGCAGCGAATTTCTCGGCGGCGGAAGAAGCCGCTGTCTGTTGATCATGAACCGCGCGCGACGTTCCACCGGCCGCGCGTTCTACGGTCTCGCGTCGTCCGGGCTGCCGCGCATCGTGCACCTCTCCGACGACGATCTGCAGAATCGCTCGGTGCGGCTCGGTCCGGCCGAAGTGGCGGCGCTGCACGTAGGCACCGAAACCGCAGTGGTGCCGAATCTGTCGTTCATCGAAGAACAGCTGACGATGTTGCCGTAGCGGACCTGATGGTCCGCTGACGGCCTGACGGGCACCTCAAGGCGCGTCCCACTCCCACGCTTGACGCAGCACGGCGAGCGCCGCCAACGGCGCGGTATCGGCGCGCAGAATCAAACGACCGAGCCCCATCGGCACTGCGCCCGCCGTTTGTGCGGCCGTGCGTTCCGAATCGCTGAAGCCGCCTTCGGGCCCAACGAGCAGTAACGTATCCGACAAGGCGGGCGCGCCGAACAGGGCCCGGGCACCGGGATCGAGCAGGAACATCTGCGATGCCGGCGGCTGTGCGAGCAGCGCCGGCAACGACATCGCCGCGTGCAGCACGGGGAGCCGCAGGCGGCCGCACTGCTCCGCGGCGCTCTCGACGATGCGTTGCCAGTGCGTTTCGCGCCGCGTGACGCGATGACCTTCGATGTGCACTTCGGTACGTTCGGTCTCGAGCGGCCAGATGTCGGTTACGCCGAGTTCGGTGGATTTCTGCATGACGAAGTCGAGACGCTCGCCCTTGATCAACGCCTGCGCCAGGTGCAGCCGGAGTCGTGGCAACGGCTCGCGCTCGGCGATCGCGCCGACACGCACTTCGCACGCGCGCGCGTCGGCGTTCTCCACCTGCGCGTCGTAGCCGTTGCCGTCGCCGTTGAACAGCAGCACGCGATCGCCGCGGCGCTGCCGCAGCACGCGACATAGATAGTGAGAGCGGTCGGGATCGAGCGTCAGCGAGCAGTTCGGCGCGAGCTGCACGTCGACGCGCAGCCGCCGCTTAGCCATCGGACAACGACAGCCGGTCGAGCACCGCCTGGGTCGGCGCCGCCTGATTCAGCGTGTAGAAATGCAGGCCCGGTGCGCCGCCGTCGACCAGACGTTGGCACAGCGCGGTGACCACGTCAGTGCCGAACGCTTTCAGCGATGCGTCGTCGTGCTGATACGCCGCGAGCCGGCTGCGGATCCAGCGCGGAATTTCCGCGCCGCAACCGTCCGAGAATCGCACCAGGTTCGCGTAACTGGTGATCGGCATGATGCCCGGCACGATCGGCACGTCGACGCGCGCGCGCTCGACGAAATGGAAGTACGCGTCGGGGTTGTAGAAGTACTGCGTGATCGCGCCGTTTGCGCCGGCGGCGACTTTCTTGCGGAAGTGTTCGATGTCCTGGTCGGGCGATGGCGCATCCGGATGCACTTCGGGATAGGCGGCCACTTCGATTTCGAAGCGCGAGCCCGCGTGTTCGCGCAGCAGCTTCACCAGGTTGATTGCGTAGCTGACGTGGCGCGGGCTGCCGAAGCCGGACGGAATATCGCCGCGCAGCGCCACCATCCGGTCGATGCCGAGCGCGACATATCGATCGACCAGCGCCTTGATCGCACTGCTGTCGTCGGCGCCCATCGAGAGATGCGGCGCCACTTCGAGACCCGCACCGGCAAGACCCGCCACCGCTTCGAACGTTCGATCGCGCGTCGAGCCGCCTGCGCCGTACGTCACCGAGTAGAACACCGGCCGGTTGCGCTCGAGCGCAGCCGCGGTTTCGAGCAGTGTCTTCTGACCCTTGTCCGTCTTCGGCGGAAAAAACTCGAAGCTGAGCCGGAACCGCCGTGACTTAGTCATGGATCATGCGGCGCGCGCGGCCTCGGCCAGCGCCGCGGCTTTGTCGGTACGCTCCCAGGTGAACTGCGATTCGGTGCGGCCGAAGTGGCCATACGAAGCGGTCTTGCGATAGATCGGCTGCTTCAGGTTCAACATTCGGATCAGGCCGCGCGGGCGCAGATCGAAGTGTTCGCGAATCAGCTGCAGCACTTTTTCATTCGACAGTTTACCGGTGCCGAACGTGTTCACACTGATCGAAGTCGGTTCCGCAACACCGATCGCGTAGCTCACCTGAATTTCGCAGCGGTCGGCGATGCCGGACGCGACGATGTTCTTCGCCACGTAGCGTGCGGCATAGGCCGCGGAACGGTCGACCTTCGACGGGTCTTTGCCGGAGAACGCGCCGCCGCCGTGGCGCGCCATGCCGCCGTACGTGTCGACGATGATCTTGCGGCCGGTCAGTCCGCAGTCGCCTACCGGACCCCCGATGACGAACTTGCCGGTCGGGTTGATGTAGATTTTCGTGCTCTTCGTCACCCAGTTGCCGGGCAACGTCGGCTTCAGAATTTCTTCGCGCACCGCTTCGTGCAGATCTTTCTGCGTGATGTCGGGATCGTGCTGCGTCGACAGCACGACCGCGTCGATGCCGAGCGGCTTGCCGTCTTCGCCGTAGCGGAACGTCAGCTGGCTTTTCGCGTCGGGGCGCAGGAACTTGCACTTGCCGTTGCGGCGCACTTCGGCCTGTTTCTGCACCAGTCGGTGCGCATAGGTGATCGGCGCCGGCATGAACACGTCGGTCTCGTTCGTCGCGTAGCCGAACATCAGACCCTGGTCGCCGGCGCCCTGTTCGTGATCACCGGTTTCGTCGACGCCCATCGCGATGTCGACCGACTGCTGGCCGAGCGCGTTGATGACGGTGCAGTCATCCGGATTGAAGCCGCACGCGATGTCGTCGTAGCCGATGTCCTTGATGACCTGACGTACGAGCTTGTCGAGGTGCACGTCGGCCTTGGAGCGGATTTCGCCGGCGATCACCACGATGCCGGTCTTGATCAGCGTTTCGCACGCGACGCGCGACTCCGGATCCTGCGCGAGCATCGCGTCGAGCACCGCGTCCGAGATCTGGTCGGCCATTTTGTCCGGGTGACCTTCGCCGACCGATTCGGATGTGAAAACGCTGTAATCCGCCATGAGGTTTCTCTGAGCCCAAAGGCTGGGAATTCTAAGGGGTTGTACCGTCCTACGGTGTAAAAAATTGCGTTGCCGAAGTGAAGCAAGGACAATGACGACCCTTTCGCTCCCACGACTTCTATGCCCTCCCGAACGGAACGAGCCAACGCGATCCGCGCGCTGGCAATGGATGCAGTACAGCAGGCGAACTCCGGCCACCCCGGTGCG
This sequence comes from uncultured Gammaproteobacteria bacterium, assembly GCA_963780795.1. Taxonomy (GTDB): domain Bacteria; phylum Pseudomonadota; class Gammaproteobacteria; order Pseudomonadales; family Azotimanducaceae; genus DATJGR01. Next base: position 316,099 of record CAWADH010000006.1, read on the forward strand.
CCGATGGGTCTCGCGGACTTCGGCGAAGTGTTCTGGCGGGAAGTGCTGAAGCACAACCCGAACAATCCGGGCTGGTTCGACCGCGACCGCTTCGTGCTGTCGAACGGGCACGCCTCGATGTTTCTCTACGCGATGCTGCACCTGTCCGGGTATGCGGTATCGATCGACGACATCAGGCATTTCCGCCAGCTGCATTCGAAGACCGCCGGGCACCCCGAGTATCGCGAATGTCCGGGCGTCGAAACCACCACCGGGCCACTCGGTCAGGGTCTCGCCAATGCGGTCGGCTTCGCGCTTGCGGAGCGCGAACTGGCGCGTACGTTCAACCGCTCTGGCTACGAGGTGATCAATCACCGCACGTGGGTGGTGGCAGGCGATGGTTGCCTGATGGAAGGCATCTCGCACGAGGCCGGTTCGTTCGCCGGCACGCAGGGGTTGAGCAAACTCACCTGCATCTACGACGACAACGGCATCTCGATCGACGGCGAAACGAAGGGCTGGTTCACCGAAGACGTCGGCGCGCGCTTCGAGTCGTATGGCTGGCACGTGATCCGTCACGTGGACGGCCACGACCCGGCCGCGATCGCCGCTGCGTTGGCCGAAGCGCAGAAGCAGGACAAACCAACGCTGATCCGCTGCCGCACGGTGATCGGCTTCGGCTCGCCGAACAAACAGGGCACGGCAGAGGCGCACGGCGCTGCGCTCGGTCCCGACGAGGTCAGCCTGGCGCGACGCACGCTCAACTGGAGCTATGGTCCGTTCGAGATACCGGATGCGATCTATAAAGAGTGGGACTGCCGCGCCGCCGGCGCCAAGCGCGAGGAAGGCTGGAACGCGTTGATGCGCCGCTATCGCGAGGCGTTCCCCGATCTCGCGCGCGAACTCGACCGGCGCATCGCCGGCGAGCTGCCGAAAGGCTGGAGCGACGCACTCGACGTCATGGCGCGCGCCGCGCAGAACACGCCCGAAGATCTGGAAACGCGCAAATCGTCGCAGCGCTGCCTCAACGCGATCGCACCCTCGTTGCCGGAACTGATCGGCGGGTCGGCCGACCTCACCGGCTCGAACAACACGGACTGGAAGGGCTGCAAGGTGCTGACGCGCGAGAGCCCCGGCAATTACATGCACTTCGGCGTGCGCGAATTCGGCATGACCGCGCTCACCAACGGCGTCGTGCTGCACGGCGGTTTCGTCGCATTCTCGGCGACGTTCCTGATGTTCATGGAATACGCGCGCAACGCGGTGCGGCTCGCGTCGCTGATGGGCGTGCGGCAGATCCTCGTGTACACGCACGACTCGGTGGCGCTCGGCGAAGATGGCCCCACGCACCAGCCGATCGAACAGCTCACCAATCTGCGCACCACGCCGCACCTGTCGATGTGGCGTCCGTGCGACACCGTCGAAACGGCGGTCGCGTGGCGCGCGGCGATTGCGCGTGCCAATGGGCCGACCGCGCTCGTGTTCACCCGTCAGAAAACGAAAGCCCAACCGCGCTCGGATGCGGCGTTCAAGGCGATCGAGCGGGGCGGCTACGTGCTGGTGCAGGAGTCCGCGGAGTTGCAGGCAATCGTCATCGCCACCGGTTCCGAGGTGGCACTGGCAGTGGCCGGCGCGAAGAAGCTCGCTGACGAAGGCGCAGGGGTGCGAGTGGTGTCGATGCCGAGCACCGACGTGTTTCTCGCGCAGGACGAGGCGTACAGAGAGTCGGTATTGCCGATCGCCGTTCGCGCGCGCGTCGCCGTCGAAGCGGCGCATCCGGACTACTGGTATCGCTTCGTCGGCCTCGATGGCGCCGTGGTGGGCATCGACCGGTTCGGGTTATCGGCGAAAGGCCCCGATGCGATGGAAGCGCTCGGCATGACCGTCGATCATGTCGTTGCCGCGATTCGCGGTTGTCTGCGAGGTGAACGAGCGTGAACGTGCATGCGATGACCGACTTGCCGTTGGCCGGCAAACGCGTGCTGATCCGCGAAGATCTCAACGTGCCGGTGAAGAACGGCGCCGTCACCAGCGATGCGCGCATCGTCGCGGCGCTGCCAACGCTCGAGCGGGCACTGGCCGCCGGCGCCGCGGTGATGGTGGTTTCGCATCTGGGTCGCCCGACCGAAGGCAAAGATGCGCGCAGCGAACCGCAGTTCAGTCTCGCGCCGGTGGCCGCGAGGCTCGGTGAGTTGCTGAAGCGCGAAGTGCCGCTCGTGAGCCACTGGATCGACGGCGTCGACATCGCACCGGGCCAGATCAAACTGCTCGAGAACGTGCGCTGGATCGAAGGCGAAGGTGCCGACGAGGAAGCGCTGGCGCGCCGCATGGCGAAGTTGTGCGACGTGTTCGTGATGGACGCGTTCGGCACCGCGCACCGCGCGCAGGTGTCGACGCACGGCATCGCGAAGTACGCACCGATCGCGTGCGCCGGTCCACTGCTTGCCGCCGAACTCGACGCGCTCTCACGCGCCCTCGCGAATCCGTCTCGGCCGATGCTGGCGGTGGTCGGTGGTTCGAAAGTGTCGACCAAGCTCGAAGTGCTGGATCGCCTGTCGGAGATTGCCGATGCGATCATCGTCGGCGGCGGCATCGCCAATACGTTCATTGCGGCGCAAGGCCACGGCGTAGGGAAGTCGCTGTACGAAGCGGATCTGCTCGATGCCGCGCGCAGGATTGCGAAGAAGGTGGAGATTCCGCTGCCGGTAGACGTGATGACCGCGCCGCGTTTCGACGAATCGGCACCGGCCACGCTGCGCCTGATCGACCAGGTCGGGCCGGACGAAATGATTCTCGACATCGGTCCCGAAACGGCGCGCCGCTTTGCGAAACGAATTCAGAGTGCCGGTACCATTTTGTGGAACGGACCGGTCGGCGTGTTCGAGTTCGATCAGTTCGGCGAGGGCACGCGCGTGCTGGCGGAAGCCATCGCCGAGAGCAGGGCATTCTCGATCGCGGGCGGCGGCGATACGCTCGCTGCGATCGACAAATACGGCGTCACCGACGGCATCTCCTACATCTCCACCGGCGGCGGCGCGTTCCTCGAGTTCGTGGAAGGAAAGCAGCTTCCGGCGGTCGAAATACTGGAAGCCCGCGCACGGGTCAATTGATCAGGAGTTCATCATGGCGATGATCAGCATGCGTCAACTGTTGGACCACGCCGCCGAAAACGACTACGGCGTGCCGGCGTTCAACGTCAACAACCTCGAGCAGATGCGCGCGATCATGGAAGGCGCCGCCGCGACCGATAGTCCGGTCATCGTCCAGGCGTCGGCTGGAGCGCGCAAATACGCCGGCCCCACGTTCCTGCGGCATCTCATCCTCGCCGCGATCGAAGAGTTCCCGCAGATTCCGATCGTGATGCACCAGGACCACGGCGCGTCGCCGTCTGTGTGTCAGCGCTCGATCCAGCTCGGCTTTTCGTCGGTGATGATGGACGGCTCGCTGAAGGCGGATCAGAAGACACCGGCGGACTACGACTACAACGTCGACGTCACGCGTCGCGTGGTCGACATGGCGCATGCGTGCGGCGTGTCGGTGGAAGGCGAACTCGGCAATCTGGGCAGCCTCGAAACCGGCATGGGCGGCGAAGAAGACGGCGGCGGACACGAAGGGTCGTTGTCGATGCACATGCTGCTGACCGACCCGGAACAGGCCGCCGACTTCGTGAAGAAGACGAAGGTCGACGCGCTCGCGATCGCCATCGGCACGTCGCACGGCGCATACAAATTCACGCGTCCGCCCACCGGCGACATCCTCGCGATCGGCCGCATCAAGGAAATTCACAAGCGTATTCCGAACACGCACCTCGTGATGCACGGCTCGTCGTCGGTGCCGCAGGACCTGCTCGCGATCATCAACGAGTACGGCGGCGACCTCGGCGAAACGTACGGCGTACCGCTCAGCGAAATCTGCGAGGGCATCAAGCACGGCGTGCGCAAGGTGAACATCGACACCGACCTGCGTCTGGCCAGCACCGCGGCGCTGCGCAAGTTCCTCGCGATCAACAAGAAAGAGTTCGACCCGCGCAAGTATCTCGCGGAGACGACGAAGGCGATGACCAAGGTTGTGATCGAGCGCTACGAAGCGTTCGGCACGGCGGGCAAGGCGCCGAAGCTGAGACCGCTGCAGCTAGAAGACATGTTCAAGCGCTACGAGAAAGGCGAGCTCGATCCCGTCATCAACTGACGTCGTGACCGCGCCTTTCGATCCGGCGGTCGTCCGCGCCTCACTAAGGCCATTGGTTCCCGGGGTGAAGACGATCCTCACGCCGGACGAGGATGCTTATCTTCGCCACTATGGCATCCATTTCGCCGAATCGATCGACGGCCTCGCGCATCAGCTCGGCCGCGTCGAAACGGATACGCACGCGATTGCCGCGCATCTGTGGACGCCGCGCAACGCGACGGGCAGCGCGATAGTGATTCATGGCTACTACGATCACGTCGGCCTCTATCGCCATCTCATCCGTTTTCTGCTCGATCGGCGGCTCGCAGTGTTGTCGTTCGACCTGCCGGGCCACGGCATATCCAGCGGTGAGCCGGCCACCATCGAAACGTTCGAGCACTACGTGGCGGCGTTCGATGCGTGCTTCCGGGCGTTCGAGAATCACCTGCCGACACCGCGACACCTGTTCGGCCAGAGCACCGGCGGTGCAATTGCGATGGAGTGGCTGCTCGCCAACGAGTTGACTCGGGCGACGTCGCCGTTCGACAAGATCGTGCTGCTGGCGCCGCTGGTGCGGCCGCACATGTGGCCGCTCAACCGCGTCGTTTACGAGATCGCGCGCCGCACCATCAAGGAACGACCGCGGTCGTTCGTGTTCAACACGCAGGACAAGGAGTTCGTCGAATTCCTGCGCGACCGAGATCCGCTGCAGGCGCGCACCTTGCCGGTGCAGTGGGTCACCGCGATGCAGGCGTGGCGCAGGCGGTTCGAGAACCGTAAGCCCACCGATCTGACGCCGCTGGTGATCCAGGGTCATGCCGATCGAACGGTGGACCGCCGCTACAACGTGCGCGTCATCGAGCGCCTGTTCCGTCCGCGCGTGTTCTACATTCCTGAAGCGCGCCATCACCTCGTGAACGAATCGCCGGCCATCCGCGCACGGATGTTCGATGCGATCGCGGCCGAACTCGACGCAGTGACAGTGGGCGAACGGCGGGCGTGATTTGCGTCCGGTTTCCGCTGCGGACGGCGGCTTCCGGCCCGAGCGTAGTGCTAACATCGCGCGACTTTGATGGAGATTCCCGACGATGCGTAAAGCGCTCCTGTTCGCGGTACTCGGATTTGCCTGTTTTGCAGCGACTGGTGCCGGTGCGGCCGATAGTGCCGGTACGGCCACCGTTGCCGGCGCCGCGCCGGCCGCCAACACGTCGTACGACGGTCTGCAGCGCCGCGAAAGCAAGGTGTTCAGCGACCTGTGGGTGCGCAAATACTTCGACGTGCGCAGTTATCACAAGGTGATATTCATGCCGCCGACCGTTCAATACCGGCCGTTGATGCAGGCCGCGCAGACCGATGCAAAAACGCTGAAAGCTTCGCCTCTGACGAAGCGTCAGAAAGACTCTTTGCTCGAGATCCTCAATACCGCCTTCCGCGACGAGCTCAAGGAAAGCAAGTATTTCAAGCTGACGGACGAGCCCGATCTGGACGTGCTGACGCTGAGAGCTGGTCTGGTCGACGTCGTCTCGTTCGTACCGGCGAACGCGAGCGGCAAGAACGACACGCTGACGGTGCCCGCAGTAGGAGAAGCGACGCTCGTGCTGGAACTCTACGACTCGTCGTCCGACGCGATCATGGTGCGCGCGAGCGAGCACGTGGTTGCGAAGCACGAGGCCGATACGAAGACCGCCGCCGAAGCGGTGCAGGCCACTGCGAAAGCATGGGCGACTATCCTGCGCGAACGCCTCGACGCCGCGGCGAGCATTCCGCTCAACAACGACTGAACGCGATCAAATAAGTCACCGCCGGTGCCAGGCACCGGCGATGACTTATCAAAAGAGGACGCGCGTTCGGATCGTGCCTTCGACCGCGCGCAGCTTCTCGAGCGCCAGCTGGCTGTGCTCCGCTTCCACGTCGATCACCACGTAGCCGATCTCTGCATTCGTCTGCAGATATTGCGCCGCGATGTTGATGCTGCCTTCGCCGAACACACGGTTGATGTGCGACAGCACACCCGGCACGTTGCGGTGAATGTGCAGCAGGCGGTGACTCGAGGGATGCGGCGGTAATGCCACTTCCGGGAAGTTCACGGCCGATAGCGTCGAGCCGTTGTCGCTGTAGCGGATCAGCTTGTCGGCCACTTCGGAACCGATGTTCTCCTGCGCCTCTGCCGTGCTGCCGCCGATGTGCGGCGTGAGAATCACGTTGTTGCACGCGAGCAGGGGCGACACGAACGGATCGTCGTTCGACTTCGGCTCTTCCGGATAGACGTCGATCGCGGCGCCGAGCAGGTGGTTTGCCTTCAACGACGTCGCCAGCGCGTCGAGATCCACGACGTTGCCGCGCGACGCGTTGATCAACACAGCGGTTTTCTTCATCAACGCGATCTCGCGCGCGCCGATCATGTTGCGCGTGGTCGGCAGCTCGGGCACGTGCAGCGTCACCACGTCGCTGCGTCGTCAGCAATTCGTCCAGCGAGTCGAGCTGGCGCGCGTTGCCGAGGTTCAGCCGTTTCACTGCATCGTAGAACTGCACCTGCATGCCGAGCGCCTCGGCCATCACGCCGAGCTGTGAGCCGATGTTGCCGTAGCCAATCACACCGAGCGTTTTGCCGCGGATTTCGAAACTCGCCGCGGCGCTCTTCTGCCACACACCCTGCTTCAGCAGTCCGTGTTTTTCCGGAATGCCGCGCAACAGCAGCACCGCTTCGGCCAGCACCAGTTCCGCCACGCTGCGCGTGTTCGAGAACGGCGCGTTGAACACCGGCACACCGCGCAGCATCGCGTCTTTCAGCGCGACCTGATTGGTGCCGATGCAGAAGCAACCCACCGCGATCAGCCGGCGTGCTTTGGTGAGCGCCGCCGCATTGAGTTGGGTGCGGCTGCGGATGCCGACGATGTGCACGTCGGCCAACGCGTGCGCGAGTTCGTCTCCCTGCAGTGCGCCGGCCTTGCGCTCGATGTTCTCGTAACCTGCCGCGTGGAAGCGCTCGATGGCAGAGGCGTGCACGCCTTCGAGCAACAGAATCTTGATCTTGTCCTTGCCGAACGACGTCTGGCTCATCGATTGCCTGGGCGGGTGCCGGCGAAAAAGGCGCCTATACTAGCGCCTCCGCGGCCGTCCTCAATCGAACATGATCGATGCACTGAATGAATTGCTTTCACCGAAGCGCGTGCGAACGGACGCGGAAGCGCTGGCGTCGTGGGGTCGCGACTGGACGCGCAGCTTCGCGGTGGCGCCGTCGGCGATCGTATTTCCGGAGAGCGTCGACGACGTCGTAAAGCTTGTGCGCGCCGCCAACGAGCGGCGCTGGTCGCTGGTGCCGTCGGGCGGCCGTACGGGATTGTCGGGCGGCGCAGTCGCATCGAACGGCGAGATCGTCGTGTCGTTCGATCGCATGAATCGAATCCTCGATTTCAACGAAGCAGACCGCATCGTGCTGTGTCAGGCCGGTGTCGTCACCGAAACGCTGCAGGACTATGCGGCAGAGCGGGGCTTGTTCTATCCGGTCGACTTTGCGTCGTCCGGTTCGAGCCAGATCGGCGGCAACATTTCGACCAACGCCGGCGGTATACGCGTGATCCGCCACGGTCTCACGCGCGACTGGGTCGCCGGCCTGAGAGTGGTCACCGGCACTGGCTCCGTGCTCGACCTGAACCACGGTCTCGTCAAGAACGCCACCGGCTACGACCTGCGCCATCTGTTCATCGGCGCCGAAGGCACGCTCGGTTTCATCGTCGAAGCGCAGATGCGGCTCGCGAAAATGCCGCCGCCACAGATGGTGATGGTGCTCGGCGTCGAACGCTTTCCCGACATACTGAAAGTGTTGGCGCGCTTCCGGAGCGCGTTGACGTTGTCGGCGTTCGAGTTCTTCTCCGAGCTCGCGTTGCAGAAGGTCACCGCGCATCGCAGATTGCGACGGCCGCTCAACGACGCCGCCGGGTTTTACGCGCTGCTGGAGTTCGACGGCGAGCGCATCGACGTCGCACTGAGAACGTTCGAAGCGTGCGTAGAGGATGGTTGGGTGAGCGACGGCGTGGTGAGCCAGAGCGACGCGCAAGCGGCCGAGCTGTGGCAACTGCGCGAAGGCATCTCCGAGAGCATCTCGCCGTACACGCCATACAAGAACGACGTGTCAGTGCGCATCTCGGCGATGCCGGAATTCCTGACGCAGGTCGATCGCGTCGTGAGCGACGCCTATCCCGATTTCGAAGTGTGCTGGTATGGCCACATCGGCGACGGCAACCTGCACCTCAACATCCTCAAGCCCGCCGCGCTCTCGATCGACGACTTCTTCGCGAAGTGCCACCACATCAGTCCGCGCCTCTTCGAAGTCGTCTCGCAACACGACGGCAGCATCTCGGCGGAACATGGCGTGGGTCTATTGAAGCGCGACTTCCTCGGCTACAGCCGCAGCCCCGACGAGATCGCGGCGATGCGTGCGCTGAAAGCGGTGTTCGATCCGAACGGCGTGATGAATCCGGGCAAGCTGCTGTAGCGGCTTCGCGCGTCCAATCACTTGCGTCGCGGACGACGAACCGACCTCACTTTTCCGCTGTCGGCGCCGCCGCAGAAGAAGCGGTCCGCGCCGTCGGATTCCAGCCCCGACACCGCCGTGCCGCGCGGCATCTCGACCGTCTCGAGCACCTCGCCGGTCCGTGGATCGATTCGCCGCAGGTCGCTCGCGTCGCCTTCCCACGTGCCGTGCCACAGCTCGCCGTCTACCCACGTGACGCCGGTGACGAAACGGTTCGACTCGATCGTGCGCAGAATCGCGCCGGTGTCGGGGTCGATCTCATGGATCTTGCGGTCGCGATACTGGCCCACCCACAACGTACCTTCGGCCCACGCGAGCCCCGAGTCGGCGCCACCACCCGGCGCCGGAATCGTGCCGAGTACGCGACCGTTGGCCGGATCGATCTTCTGGATGCGATCGCCCGCGATCTGAAACAGATGGCGGCCGTCGAACGCGGTGCCAGCCTGCGCGATGACGTCGATCGAACGCTGCACCATGCCGCTTGCCGGGTCCATTGCGTTCAGCGTGTCGCCGGCGGCAAACCAGACGAACTCGCCGTCGAACGTGACGCCATGCACCTGCTCGACGCCCGGAAAGGGCCCGTATTCGCTGATGATCTCGGCTTCTGAATGACCCATGCGCAAATCCTAAAGACTTGTCGGCGGCACGGGGAGTAACAGAACCGTCGTGAAAGCCGGAACGGACGGCGTCATCCAACGCCGCGCGCGCCCATAGCCGAACCAGCGCACTTTCGCGCTTGTTGCGAGGGCGTCGAGCGCGCGCTGCACGGTGCGCTGACTCACGCCGAGCGCCAGTGCGAGCGCCGAACTCGACCACGCTTCGCCATCGGCCAGCAGGCCGAGCACATCGGCATGTTCGTCGTCGACCGGACGCGCCAGCACCACCACCTTGCACTCCCGATGCGGCGCCAGCGCGAAGCCGCGCTTCGTCGCGTGCACCGTTGCGATCGGTCGAAGTTCTTTGCGGAGTCGTCCGATCTCGACGCGCAATCGCGCGCGATGCGACGCGTCCGGACGCTTCGCTCGAAACGCGCGGGCGATCAGAACCTCTCTCGGTACTTCGCCGGGCCACGCCTCGCCGAGCGCGCGAGCGAGCATGAGCAGAACCGGGCGCCTCGCGAGCGAAATCACGCGCGCTCCGTCACGCACCGCGCTCTGGCAGGTATCCACGATCAGCGCTTTCGATTTCAGCAACGCTTCCACGTCTTCGAGGACCAGCAATCGCTCGGCGCCGTTGGCGATCAGACGCGCCGCGGGTGCGTCGAGTGTCCGCGCCGTGTTGTCGACCTCTGCGATCAGCGCGGGATTGCGCGCGTCGTGCGCTGCGCGTCGCGCACGGATGATCGCTGCGCGAGCGGGTTTCGTGCGCAGACGCCGAATTGCAATTCCGGCGACCACCAGCTCGTGCACGGTACGCAGCGCGGCGGTCGGCGGAGGCGCGTCGAGTGACGCGAGCATCTTCTCGGCTTCGTCGACGCGCCCGATGAGAAGCTGTCGCCGCAGCTCGAGATAGCGGGCGTGCGCGGCATTCGCCTGGTCGCCGTGATGCTCGAGCGTGGCGCGCGCGTCATCGAGGACGTTCGCGGGCCAGCTCAGATCACGCGTCGCCAACGCGATGTCGGCCTCGGCCACGACGCAGCGCGCGTGCGCCACGGCCTCCTTCGGTCCGAACGCGCGCGCCGCGCGGCGCAACAGGTCCGAGGCCCGCGCGAAATCGCCGAGCTGTGCCATCGCGATACCGCGCAGGGCCAGCGCGGCGGCGTCGTCACGCAGCGCAATCCGCTTCAGCGCACCGAGCGGATCACCGGCCGCGAGCGCGCGCGCCGCGCCGGCGATCAGAGCGTCCATTCGAATCCCGCCACACTTGTCACTCTCACCTCGCGCGTCGTCTGAGGCCAACTGTATCCGACCCCCGACACATCGTATGGAGCGATACATGACCCAACATCGAATCGGAACTCGTGAGGAATGGTTGGCCGAGCGCGTAGCACTGCTCGAAGCGGAGAAGGAACAGACGCGGCGAGGCGACGAACTGGCGCAGCGGCGGCAGGCGTTGCCGTGGGTCCGCATCGACAAACCTTATCGATTCGCCCGCGATGAAGGCGCCGCCACGCTCGCCGAGCTGTTCCACGGACGCTCGCAGCTCATCGTGTACCACTTCATGTTCGGCCCCGACTACCAGGCCGGATGTCCGTCGTGCTCGGCGATCGCCGACGGCTTCAACGGAGTCGCGGTGCATCTGGCCAACCACGACGTGACGTTGTGCGCGGTGTCGCGCGCGCCACTCGCAAAGCTGCAGGCATACAAACGGCGGATGGGTTGGTCGTTCCCCTGGGCATCGTCGTTCGAAAGCGACTTCAACGCTGACTTCAACGTTGCGTTCACGGAACAGCAGCAGCGCGAAGGCGCCATCGAATACAACTACCGCCGCTCGACGTGGCAGACGCCGCCTGAGAACCTCGCAGGTCGCACAGGTGGCCGCGATGGCGGGCACCGACGCCGCAACGTTCACGCGCGAGCGGCCCGGGATGAGTGCGTTCGTGCTCGACGACGGCGTCGTGTATCACACGTATTCCGCCTATGCGCGCGGGCTGGACGGGTTGTGGGGAATGTACCAATGGCTCGACCGCGCACCGCGTGGACGGAACGAGAACGGCATGTGGTGGCGGCGTCACGATGAATACGCCGAGCGCTGAGCAAACCTGCCGGATGACGCGCGGTGCCCCGCGCGACGCCCAACGAGCATTCTATGGCGCAGTGACGCTGCTGTTCCTGAGCAGCACCGCCGCGACCATCGGCTGGTGCGCGTCGATGTCGGCGATGGCCGGCATGTCGATGCCGGGCGGCTGGAGGATGTCGATGACGTGGATGCGTATGCCCGGACAGACCTGGTCGGCAGCAGCTGCGTCGTTCCTCGGCATGTGGATGCTGATGATGACGGCGATGATGCTGCCGTCGCTCACGCCCGCGCTGTTGCGCTATCGGCGCGCCGTGAACAGTGCGGGTGACGTGCGTCTCGGTTGGCTCACGCTGCTCGTCGGCACGGGTTACTTCCTCGTGTGGGCGGCGTGCGGTATCACCGTGTATCCGCTGGGCATTGCAGTAGCATCGTCAGAGATGCATCAGCCCACGCTGTCGCATGCAGTGCCACTCATGACTGGCATCTCGGTGCTGCTCGCCGGTGCGCTGCAATTCACGGCATGGAAAGCGCGCCAGCTCGCCTGTTGCCGATTCGCTCCGCAGATCGATCGTCGCGTTTCGGCGAACGGCGCGGCGGCGTTGCTACACGGCGCTTACCTCGGTGTGCGATGCGCTGCGTGTTGTGCGGGTCTGATGCTGGTTCTGCTCGCGATCGGCGTGATGGACCTGCGGGCGATGGCGGCGGTCACCGCAGCCATCACTGTCGAACGTCTCGCCGGAGAGCGAGCGGCACGAGCCATCGGAGTTCTCGTGGTCGGTGCGGGGTTGCTTCTGATCGGACGCGCGCTGCTCTGAGAGGCATCAGCCGGTCAACTCAAAGCGTTCGAACGCCTTTCGTGCCGGCCGTGATCAACACATCGGCCGCTTGCGCCGCGAAGATCCCGTTGCACACCACGCCAACGATGTTGTTGATGCGTTGCTCCATCGCCGGCGGATCGACCAGATCGAGGCCGTGCACGTCGAGGATGATGTTGCCGTTGTCGGTGACGAAGCGTTCGCGATACACAGGTGTGCCACCGAGCGCGACCAGCGCGCGCGCCACCAGGCCGCGCGCCATCGGAATCACTTCCACCGGCAACGGAAATGCGCCGAGCGTCGCAACCAGCTTGCTGTCGTCGACGATGCAGATGAACTCGCGCGCCGATGCGGCGACGATCTTCTCGCGCGTCAGCGCGCCGCCGGCGCCTTTGACGAGTTGTTTGGCGGGATTCACTTCGTCGGCGCCATCGACGTAGACGAGCACCTCGTTGGCGGCGTTCAGGTCGATTACGGTGAAACCATGGCTGCGCAGGCGAGCAGCCGACGCTTCGGAGCTCGATACCGCCGCGTCGAAGTGGCCGCGCAGCGGCGCCAACGCGTCGATGAAGGCGTTAGCGGTCGATCCGGTGCCCACTCCGACGACGCTGTCATTGCGCAGCTTCGGCTTGATCATCGCGATCGCCGCCTCGGCCGCCGCGCGCTTGTATGCGTCGGCGCTCATCGTCGTTTCACCCGTGATTCAGCGAGCGGCTGTGTGGACGGCATAGCACTCCCCCTTTAGTATGACGCGGCTTCGTCGCCCGGCCCTCCCGATGCTCGAACGATACGTCAAGAAGATCCTCGCTTCGCGCGTTTACGACGTGGCGATCGAGTCGCCGCTGCACGAAGCGCGGCAGCTTTCGCGTGCGCTCGGTAATCGCGTGTTCCTGAAGCGTGAAGATCTGCAGAGCGTGTTCTCGTTCAAGCTGCGCGGAGCATACAACAAGATGGCGCAGCTCTCGGCCGAGGATCGCGCGCGCGGCGTGATCGCGGCGTCCGCAGGCAATCACGCGCAGGGCGTCGCGCTGGCGGCGAACCGGCTCGGCGTGAAGGCGCACATCGTGATGGGTCGCAACACACCCGACATCAAAGTGTCGGCGGTGCGCGATCTCGGTGCGCGCGTGATTCTGCACGGCGACAACTTCGACGAGGCGCGCGATCACGCGAACGAGCTGATGGCGAAGCACGGCTACATCTTCGTGCATCCGTTCGACGATCCCGACGTCATCGCCGGACAAGGCACCGTGGGCATGGAGATCCTCAATCAGCACAGCGCGCCGCTGCACGCCATATTCGTTCCGGTCGGCGGCGGCGGACTCATCTCCGGTATCGGCGCGTACGTGAAGTACCTGCGCAGCGACGTGAAGATCATCGGCGTCGAAGCGGACGGCTCCGCGTGCATGGCGGCTGCGCTGGCTGCAAAGCGTCGCGTGGTATTGCCGTCTGAGACGCTCGATCAGTTCGCTGACGGTACCTCAGTGGCGCAGGTCGGCAAGGAAACGTTCAAGATCGCGCGAGAGTGCGTCGATTCGGTCATCGTCGTGTCGGTGGACGAGATCTGCGGCGCGATCAAAGACATCTTCAACGACACGCGCTCCATTGCGGAACCATCCGGCGCGCTCGCGGTGGCCGGCATGAAGAAGTATCTGGCCGCCACCAAAGTCGCCGATCAGGATCTCGTCGCCATCGTCAGCGGCGCGAACGTCAACTTCGACCGGTTGCGGCACATCTCCGAGCGCTCGGAGCTGGGCGAGAAGCGCGAGGCGATTCTCGGTGTGACGATTCCTGAAAAGCCGGGCAGCTTCCGCACGTTCTGCCGCACGCTCGGCAAACGCGCAGTCACCGAGTTCAATTACCGCTATGCCGACGCCAGACAGGCGCGTGTGTACGTCGGCGTGCAGATCGTGCCGAACGGCGACCGCAGCGAGCTGATCGACAGCCTGATGCAGGCGGGCTATCCGGTCGAAGACATGACCGACAACGAACTCGCGAAGATGCACGTGCGGCACATGGTCGGCGGGCGCGTCACCAGCGGCAAATCGGAAATCCTCTATCGCTTCGAGTTTCCGGAACGGCCCGGCGCGCTGCTGAAATTCCTGCTCGAACTCGGCGAGAAGTGGAACATCACGATGTTCCATTACCGCAATCACGGCGCGGCCTGGGGTCGCGTCCTGATCGGCTTCGAAGCGCCACCCACGGCGCGGCGCGAACTCGCTCGCTTTCTCGATCGCATCGGCTACCGTTATTCCGAGGAAACGGACAACTCCGCGTATCAAATGTTCCTGCGCTGATGCCGCGACTGCCTCTCGACATCGAACTCGACGTGACGATGCGGCGCCAGCCGAACGAAACGACGTGCGGTCCGACGTGTCTGCACGCAATCTACGACTACTACGAAGACGACATTCCGCTCGAGCAGGTCATCGCCGAAACGCCGATGATCGACAGCGGCGGAACGTACGCACCGTTTCTCGGTTGCCATGCGCTGAAGCGGGGCTACACCGCGACGCTGTACACGTGGGATCTGCTGGTGTTCGACCCGAGCTGGTTCATGCCGGATGCGCCGCCGCTGGTCGATCGGCTCACGCAACAGGCCGAACTGAAGCGAGACACGCGCGTGCGCGTTGCGTCGCATGCGTGTCGCGAGTTCGCCGAGCTCGGCGGTTCGATCCGTTTTCGCGATCTCACCGCGCCGTTTCTGCGCGGCATTCTGCGGCGCGGCGTGCCGATGCTGGCGGGACTCAGCTCTACCTATCTATACCGGATGCGCCGCGAGTTCGGCCCGAACGACAAACCCGACGATCTGCGCGGCGAACCGGCCGGACACTTCGTGGTGCTGTCGGGTTATCACCGGCAGGATCGCCTGGTGCGAGTGAGTGATCCGTATCTCGCAAATCCCGTTTCATCTGACGTTCACTACTGGGTGAACATCAACCGATTGATCTCGTCGGTGCTTCTGGGCAACCTGACCTTCGATGCCAACATTCTGCTGATCACGCCGCGCGATGGAGAGGACGACACGTGAACCTGCTGTTCGTCGTCAATAATCCGAAGGACTGGCCGCTCGAAATTCCCGGCGTCACCGTGGTGCCGGCGCGCAGCTATCTCACCGACGCGCAATATTTCGAAGACCGCTCGGCAAAGGTGTTCAACCTGTGCCGGTCTTACAAATATCAGAGCGCGGGTTACTACGTGTCGTTGCTCGCCGCGGCGCGCGGCCAGCACCCGTTGCCGAGTTTGTCGACCATTCAGGACCTGCGCTCGCCGGGCGTGGCGCGGTTGTTGTCCGAAGATCTCGAAGAGCTGATGCAGCGCACGCTGAAGCCGCTGCAGGTTTCAGAGTTCTCGATGAACATCTTCTTCGGCCGCTGCGGCGACGCGGCTTACGACACGCTGGCGTGGAATCTGTTCGGCATTTTCGAAACGCCGCTGCTGCGCGCCGAGTTCGCGCTGCGCGACGGCGAGTGGCAACTGAAGTCGATCCGCGCGATCGGCGCGAGCGAAGTGCAGGAATCCGATCACGAATTCCTGCTCGCTGCGGCCGGCGACTATTTCTCCGGCAAGCGGCGTCGCGTGCGGCGGCGTCCGCAGTCCCGCTACGACCTCGCGATCCTGCACGATCCCGCCGAGGCTGAACCGCCGTCCGACAAGAAAGCGCTCGAGCGGTTCGAAGACGCGGCCGAAGGGCTCGGCTTCGGCGTCGAGTTCATCACCAAAGACGACGTCGGCCGCGTGGCGGAATTCGATGGGCTGTTCATTCGCGAAACTACGGCGGTGAATCACCACACGTTCCGCATCGCACGCCGCGCCGAAGCGGAAGGACTCGTCGTCATCGACGACTCGAACTCGATTCTGAAGTGCACGAACAAGGTCTACCTGGCGGAGCTGCTCACGCGCCACAAGATCCCGTGTCCGAAAACGCTGGTCGTGCACGCCGACAACATCGACGACATCGTGCCGATGCTCGGCCTGCCGGTGGTGTTGAAGCAGCCGGACAGCGCGTTCTCCAAAGGCGTCACCAAGGTCGAGACCGAAGAGGACATGCGCGCCACGGTCAAGGAGATGCTCGCGCAGTCCGAGCTGATCGTTGCGCAGGGGTTCCTGCCAACGGATTTCGACTGGCGCGTCGGCATCATGGACGGCCGCCCGTTGTACGTGTGCAAATACTTCATGGCGCGCCGCCACTGGCAGATCGTCCGCCACAATGCGGAAGGCGGGGAGGGTGACTACGGCGCGTGCGAAACCCTCGCGGTCGGCGAGGCGCCGAAAGAAGTGATCCAGACCGCGCTGAAGGCGGCGAACCTGATCGGCGACGGTCTGTACGGCGTCGACCTGAAGGAGGTCGGCAACCAGCCGTACATCATCGAAGTGAACGACAATCCGAGCATCGACACCGGTTACGAAGACGCGGTGCTGAAGTCGGCGCTGTATCGCGAAATCATGAGCGTGTTCCTGCAGCGCATCGAAGCGAAGAAGCGCGGACGATCGCCGGCATGAGCGAATTCCGCTCGGCCTTCTCCGTATTCGGCATCGAGATCGAATACATGATCGTCGACCGCACGACGCTCGACGTCGCGCCGCTGGCGGACCGACTGCTCACCGAGGCGGCCGGTGAGCTCACCGAAGAAACCGAGCAGGGCGAGATATCGTGGAGCAACGAACTCGCGCTGCACGTCATCGAAGTGAAGACGAACGGGCCGCGGCCGCAGCTCGATGCAGTTGTTGGTGACTTTCACGCGGCGGTGTGGCGCATCAATGCGATGCTCGAACCGTGGAACGCCCGCCTGATGCCCACCGGCGCGCATCCGTGGATGAATCCCGATCGCGATACGCACCTGTGGCCGCACGGCAGCGACGCGGTGTATCGCGCTTACGACCGCATTTTCGGCTGCCAGGGACACGGCTGGTCGAATCTGCAGAGCATGCACATCAACCTGCCGTTCAAAGACGATGCAGAGTTCGGACGTTTACACGCCGCGATCAGAGTGTTGCTGCCGATTCTTCCGGCACTCGCCGCCAGCACGCCGTTTCTCGATGGCCGCAACACCGGCTTTGCCGATGCGCGCATCGACGTGTACGCAGGCAATCAGCGGCACGTGCCGCAGATCACCGGTCGTGTCATTCCGGAGCCGGTGCGATCCGAGGCGCAGTACAGCCAGGTGATTCTGCAGCCGATGTTCCAGGCCATCGCGCCGCACGACATCGACAACATCCTGCAGTTCGAGTGGCTGAACTCGCGTGGTGCGATCGCACGGTTCGACCGGCACGCCATCGAGATCCGCGTGCTCGACGCGCAGGAGCATCCCGGTGCCGACCTCGCCATCGCTCAACTCGTTGTGACCACGGTCGAACGACTGTATCGAGGGGCGGATGCGATGCTCGATGCGGCCGACGCGATCGACACCGACGAACTCGCCGGCATCCTGCAGCGGTGCGTGAAGCACGGCGAAGCCGCGCCCATCGACAACGCCGAGTATCTGCGCGTGCTCGGCATTCCGCGCGTGCAGACGGCCGGCGAGGCGTGGCGCGCGCTCGCGACGATGTCGCAGGGAAAGCTCGCGTCGCACCGTGAAGCGCTCGACGTCATTCTCAACGAAGGTACCTTGTCCACGCGGCTGCTGCGGTCGGTCGGCTCGGACGTGAACGCCGCATCTCTGCTCGCCACGTATCGACGATTGTGCGATTGCCTCGCCGAGGGGCGGATGTTTCATGCCGGCGGTTGACGTCGGCTTCCTCGTCACCTGCGAACACGGCGGCAATCGAATTCCGCCCCGCTATGCAAAAGCCTTCGCCGGGCATCGCGCACTGCTCGATTCCCACCGCGGTTGGGATGCCGGCGCGTTACCGCTTGCGCGGCAGCTCGCGAAGGCGCTCGATGCACCGTTGATCGCGAGCGAGACGTCGCGCCTGCTCGTCGACCTGAATCGATCTGAGCATCATCGCGCGCTGTTCTCGTCGATCTCGCGCGCGCTGCCTGACGAGGAGCGGGCGCGCATTCTCGACGAACACTATCGACCGTATCGTGCCGACGTTATCGCCACCGTGGCCGCATCGATTGCCGCCGGCAAACGCGTCGTCCATCTCTCCGCCCATTCGTTCACGCCGGAACTCGATGGTGAGACGCGCAACGCGGACATCGGTCTTCTTTACGACCCACGGCGGCGGCACGAATCCGCTATGTGCAATACGTGGCTCGCAACGCTCACTGAGGCGTTGCCCGACATGATCGTCCGGCGCAACTATCCGTACCGTGGCAACGCCGATGGACTGACGACTGCGCTACGTCGCATGCATCGCGCGGATCGCTACGTGGGCATCGAGGTGGAGTTGAATCAGCGGCTGCTCACGGAGCCAGCGACGTACCGGAAAGTCTGCGACGTGATCTGCGCCACCGTTCACTCGTCGGCGGACAGGTAACGCAGGTACTCTTCTTCGAACACGAGCTTCGTCGGGTCGGTCATCCGGTCGATGTAGAGCTTGCCGTCGAGGTGATCGAACTCGTGCTGGAACACCGTCGCGAGAAAGCCCTTCAGTTCGATGGCGTGCTTCCTGCCGTCGAGATCCTGATACGACACGCGCACGAACTGCGGCCGCTCGACCCAGCCGCGCAATCCGGGTACCGACAGACAGCCTTCCCAGTAACCGGCCGCTTTCGGCTCGACGATCTCGATGGTCGGATTGACGAACACCTTGAGCGGCATCGCCGGTATCTCGCCGTAGCGACTGGGTCCGCCGTCGATCTCGATGATCGCAAGCCGCACCGGCTCGTCGATCTGCGGCGCGGCGAGACCGATGCCGCCGGCATCGTTCAGCGTGTCGATCATGTCGTTCACGAGGCGGCCCATCTCGGGACTCTTCAGTTCGCGCGCTTCCAGCCGCCGCGCCGGCTTGCGCAGCGTCGGATGACCCATCCGGATGATCTTGCGTACGGCCATTCAGTGCGATTCCACGGAGAAGAAACGGCGTCCGCGTATCGTAAACCCGCGCGCGGTGCGTTCGGTAATCACCGCATCGAGCGGCACGTCCCAATGCTGATGCACGATGCCTTCGTGACGCTGCAATTCGTGCGCGAGTCCGATCAGCAATGCGTGGCGTCGCGCGCCGAACGTCGCGTCGTAGTAACCGCCGCCGCGGCCGAGCCGTATGCCGGCATCGTCGAACGCAACCAGCGGCACCAGCACCACGTCGAGGATCGAGGTCGGCACGAGCGCGGCGACAGAGGTGTCGGGTTCCGGAATGTCGAAGCGGTTGCGCACGATGCGCGTGGCGTCGTCGTATCGGTAGAAGCCGAGCTCGCGCGAACGTTCGACCACCGGCAGCGTCACGATCTTGCCGGCGGCGAGCAGACGGTCGGCGATCGGACTCGGATCGAGTTCGCCGTCGCTCGGCGCGTACACCGCGAAGCGTTTGAAGCTGAGCATCACGCGCGATGCAACGAAACGCCGCGCCACGGCTTCGGCGTGCTGCAGCTGTTCCGACCGGGTGAGCGCGTTTCGCGCAATGCGATAGCGGCGCCGCTCGGAGGCGCGAGACGCTGGATTCATAAGAGAATCTCCCGGAGGTGCCGCTGTACGGTTTGCCCTGAACCGTATTGGTTCAAGGCGGAGACCCGAGCGACGTCATAGGCTTCCCGCGTGAGCGGATGTGCGCACAGACGCCAACGTCAAAGTCTCCTTAGTTACTATAACGGCTCAAGGACGACCCCGACTGGCGAACACCCCAGGAGACGACGCGAGTATAGCCGAAGCAACACGCAACGATCCGGTTGCACCGAACACGTGACGGGTTTAAAGGTGAAGGTTTTGCGAACGACTCGACGCGACGTAACCGCGCCCGCGTGTTAAGGGCAGGTGTTAAAGGCTGAGTTGCTTCGCTTCCGAGAGTGCAGTGTCTACGCGCTGAGCGAGTTCGCCCACCTTCCGTTCGATCGTGTGCGTCACCGTGTTCTTCTCGTTGCGGATTCGCAGCAGGTCGTTGGCGATGTTCAACGCGGCCATCACCGCCATCCGGTCGAGCCCCAACACTTTTCCTGAATCGCGAATGCCGCGCATCTGCGCGTCGAGATAACGGGCCGACGCAGTCAGCTCGTCGATCTCGTCTTCGGGGCAATTCACTTGATATTCTTTTTCGAGGATCCGCACGCTGACGGTCGTGGGCGGTCGCGGCATCAGTCCTGCTCCAGTGACTTCAATCGGCTGATCATCGATTCGACTTTGCTCTTCGCCAACTCGTTCTTCTCGATCAGCTTGGCGCGCTCCGTGCTCCAGGTGTTCTGCCGGCTCCGCAATGCCCGATTTTCGCGCGACAAGACGTGGCACAGCTCGATCAGTTCGTTGACCTTGCGCTCGAGCGCGTCCAATTCGGTTACTGACATAGGGCGTGGTTGCGATCGACGGACGGTTGCGACTATAGAGACTGCACAAATGCGGGTCAACGCGCGGCAGGCCGCGAAACCCCGTCAATTCAAGCGTTTGGTGATAGCATGCCCGACGAACTTTCACGGTCGGCCATCGCGTGAGCGCCTTCTCCGAACAGCTCTGGAACCTGCCCGCGGGCCTCAGCGAATCGCTGTTGCACGGCGCGGTCTGCGGCCTGCTGTGCGGATCTCCGCTCGATTCGGCGGCAGGCTACCGGCGCGCCCTCACCGACCTGTTGGACGACGCCTCGCGGATGGACGAGGACGAACTGGACCGCTTCATCGAGTTCGCCGCGGACGACCTCGCCTCGCCCGAGATCAGCTTCGAACCGTTGCTGCCCGGCGACGAGTTCGCCATGAGCGACCGCATCGAAGGTCTGGCCGAATGGTGCGACGGTTTCCTCAACGCCTTCGAAGAGTCGGGCGGTGAGCTGGACGACGATGCAGCCGACGCGCTCGAAGACATCGAGCGCATCGCCGAAGTGGACGGCGACGACGAAGACGACGAGTTCGACCTGTTCAACGTCGTCGAACACCTCAGGGTGGCGGTGCTGCTGATCCACGATACGACGCACGCCGAGGAAGAAGAGCCGGACGACGATGAGTCAGAATGAGTATCAGCGCCGACGGCAGCAGCTGATGAAGCTGATGGCGCCGGGCGCCATCGCCGTGCTGCCGTCCTCGCGCCTGCAGGTCCGTAACCGCGACACCGAACACCTGTTCCGCCAGAGCAGCGACTTCTACTACCTGACCGGTTTCGAAGAACCGAACGCGGTGCTGGTGCTGGCGCCTGGCCGCGAGCACGGCGAGGTGATCCTGTTCTGCGAAGAGCGTGAGCCGGGGCTCGAACAGTGGACCGGCGAGCGGATGGGGCCGGACCGCGCAACGCAGATGCTCGGCGTGGACGACGGTTTTCCGATCGGCGATCTCGGCGACATCCTGCCCGGCCTGCTCGAAGGTCGCGAAAAGGTCTACGCGAACTTCGGCGAACATCCGGAGTTCGACCGCGAAATCCTCGGCTGGGTGAAGACCATCCGCGGCAAGCAGGTGCACGGCGCGATGCCGCCCGGCGAGTTCCTGGTGCTGTCGCATCTGCTGCACGACCTGCGGCTGTACAAGTCCGCGCACGAGCTGAAGCTGATGCGCCGCGCCGCGGAGATCACCACCGGCGCACACATCCGCGCGATGCGCACAGTCCGCCCTGGCGGCACCGAAGCCGGTCTCGAAGCGGAAATCATCTACGAGTTCATGCGCAACGGCGCGCGCCATCCGGCGTATCCGTGCATCGTCGGCGCCGGCAGAAACGCGTGCGTGATGCATTACGTGCGCAACGACGCGCCGCTGAAAGATGGCGACCTGGTGCTGATCGACGCCGGTTGCGAATACCAGTACTACGCCTCCGACGTCACCCGCACGTTCCCGATCAACGGCAAATTCAGCCCAACGCAGAAAGCCGTGTACGAGATCGTGCTGCGCGCCCAGCTCGCCGCGATCGCGACGATGAAGAAAGGCACCGGTTTCAACGTGCCGCACGAAACCGCGGTGCGGGTGATGACGGAAGGGCTCGTCGACCTGGGTCTGCTCGACGGCGAAGTGGACGAACTGCTCGCGAGCGAGCGCTACAAGAAATTCTGCGTGCACAAAACGTCGCACTGGCTCGGCCTCGACGTGCACGACGTGGGCGACTATCGCGTGGACGACGCGTGGCGCACGCTGGAACCCGGCATGGTGCTCACCATCGAACCGGGCATCTACCTTCCCGACGACGATTCGGTGCCGGCGAAATACCGCGGCATCGGCATCCGCATCGAAGACGACGTGCTGGTGACGCGCGACGGCTACGAAGTGCTCACCGCCGCCGCGCCGAAAACGGTCAAGGAGATCGAAGCGGTGATGCGCAAACCGATCAAGCCTGCACCGCAGTGGGCGACCTGACGTGTGACGTTCTCGTCGCGGGCGGCGGCCTGATCGGCGCCAGCGCGGCGCTCGCACTGTCGCGCCGCGGCTTGCAGGTGGCACTCGTCGATCGCGGCGAACCGCCGGTGACGCGCGGGCAACTCGGCTTCGACGTACGCACCGTGGCGTTGAATCCCGCTTCCGTTGCACTGCTCATCGAACTCGACGTGTGGCGTTCGTTCGTACCGTGCCCCTTCACGTCGGTCTATGCATGCGAGCAGCGCGGCACGCGACACATCGAATTCCTCGCCTCCGAAGTGGACCGCAGCGAACTCGGCTGGATCGTGGAAGTGAGCCCGTCGGTGGCGGTGCTATGGGAGACGCTGAAGCGCCAGGGTGACGTAACGATCGTCGCCGGCGCCATCGAGTCGGTGGATGCAGGTGCCGACGCGGTGAAGTTGCGCGCCGGCGACACCGACATCACTGCCCGGTTGCTGATCGCGGCGGACGGCGCGAACTCTTCCATCCGTACCAAGCTCGGCGTCAGCGCGGGCCGGTTCGAAACGCAGCAATCGGCCATCGCCACGGTGGTTGAGACCGAACACGACCACGGCCAGATGGCGTGGCAGTGCTTCCTCAAAGACGGACCGCTCGCGCTGCTGCCGTTGCCGAGCCGCGACGGTCGCTTCTTCAGCTCGGTGGTGTGGTCGCAGACGGACGCCGTCGCACAGCAGTTGATGGCGCTCGACGATGCGGCGTTCATCGCGCGCCTTCGCTCGTCGATCGATGCCCGCTACGGCGCGATCCGCGCGGTGGACAAGCGCTTCAGCTTTCCACTCGAACAACTGGTGGCGAGCAGCTTCCAGCCGGCGCCGCGCGTGCTTCTCGTCGGTGATGCGGCGCGCGTGCTGCACCCGCTCGCCGGGCAAGGCGTGAATCTCGGCTTCGAAGATCTGGCGGAAATTCTGCGCGTGGCCACGCACGTGAACGCGGCCGATCTCGGCAACGACGAGCTGTGGCAAGGCTTTGCGCGGCGCCGCCGCCTGCGAGCCGAGGTGATGGTGCGCGCGATGGATGCGTTCGCGATGGCGTATCGGTTGTCCGATCCCGGCCTCAACTGGCTACGCAATGTTGCGGTCGATCTGCTCAATGCTGCGCCAGCGCTGAAGCGGCAGCTGATCAAGGAAGCGCTCGGCTTCGGCATCTTCGCGCCACCGCGATAAAGCGCCACCGCGATAAGGGAGACCGCGAACGAGCCGATGGCTTGCGTCGCAGTTGCGCCGTTAGAATCCCGACCTCATTCATCCCGGACATCGCCATGGCGCTGGAGCGCACGCCTCTCTTCGATACCCATGTCGCGTCCGGCGCTCGGATGGTCGACTTCGGCGGCTGGGAAATGCCGCTGCACTACGGTTCGCAGATCGAAGAACACAAGGCGGTGCGCAGCGCGGCCGGCATGTTCGACGTCTCGCACATGACCATCATCGATCTCGACGGGCCGGGTGCCTTCGACTATCTGCGCAATCTCACCGCGAACGATCCCGCGAAACTCACCGACACCGGCCACGCCCAGTACGGCGTGTTGTTGAACGACAACGGCGGCGTGGTCGATGACCTCATCGTCTATCGACGGGCAAACAGCCGTTGGCGCGCCGTCGTCAACGCCGCGACGCGCGCGAAAGTGCTGGCCTGGTTCAAACAACACGCGAGCGGCTTCGACGTGAACATCCGACATCGCGGCGACCTGGCGATGATCGCGGTGCAGGGTCCCGAAGCGATCGCGCGCTTCGAACAGGTGAGCGGCGTGCGCGGTGCCGCCGAGATGAAGCCGTTCAAGGCGCTCGAGCGCGGCGAGTGGATGGTGGCGCGCACCGGCTACACCGGCGAAGAAGGCGTGGAAGTGATGCTGCCGGCCGCCGAAGGCATTGCATTGTGGAAGAGGCTCGCCGACGCGCGCGTGGCACCGTGCGGCCTCGCCTCGCGCGATACGCTGCGCCTCGAAGCCGGCCTCAATCTCTACGGCCAGGACATGGACGAGACCAACGATCCGCTCGAATCGAACCTCGCCTGGACCGTGGCGCTCGAACCGGCCGATCGCGACTTCGTCGGCCGCGCCGCGGTGGAAGCGCGCAAGGCCGCCGGCGTTCCGCGCAAACTCACCGGCCTCGTCCTCGATGCGAAAGGCGTCATCCGGCACGGTCAGCGCATCGTCACAGAGGCGGGAGAAGGCGA
Source organism: uncultured Gammaproteobacteria bacterium (assembly GCA_963780795.1). Taxonomy (GTDB): domain Bacteria; phylum Pseudomonadota; class Gammaproteobacteria; order Pseudomonadales; family Azotimanducaceae; genus DATJGR01. Next base: position 340,820 of record CAWADH010000006.1, read on the forward strand.
GGTCACCAGCGGTATTTTCTCGCCGACGTTGGGTTACAGTATCGCGCTGGCGCGCCTGCCTCGAGCCGCCAAAGGGACTGCACAAGTGGACATCCGCGGCAAACTCTTACCCTGTCGGATCGTGCGCCCGCCGTTCGTTCGCAACGGCAAGAAAGTCTTCGAATAAAACGGACGCAAGGGAGTTTTCGATGAGCGAGTTTCCGACCGAGCTGCGGTATGCAAAAACCCACGAGTGGGCGCGGCTCGAGGAAGACGGCACGGTAACGGTCGGCATCAGCGACCACGCGCAGGGCGCGCTGGGTGACGTGGTGTACGTCGAGTTGCCTGAACTCGAAGTGGTAGTGGAAGGCGGCGAAGAAGCCGGCGTGGTCGAATCCGTGAAGGCCGCTTCCGACATCTACGCGCCGATCGGCGGCACCATCATCGCGATCAACGACGTGCTCGAAGACGCACCGGAAACGGTGAACCAGGACCCTTACGGCGACGGCTGGTTTTTCCGCATCCAGCCCACCGACGTGGCCGATCTCGATTCGCTGCTCGACGCCGAAGGCTACGCAGAGGTGTGCGAGAACGACGAGCACTGACGCGCGACCGAGTGCTTCCGGGTAGGGGACCCGCATGGACACCGAACCGATCCGGGTGTTTCTAAGCACCACCGCGCTCGACATCCTCATCAAGATCATCGCCGCCATCCTGTTCTGGGTGGTCGGGCGCTGGATCATCAATCGCGTGGTGCGGGTAGTGCGGGCCGCTATGGCGCGCAGCGCGGTCGACGTCACGCTCACGCAATATCTCGGCTCGATCGTCGGCGTGATTCTGAACATCGCGCTGGTGATCGGCATCCTCGGTTATTTCGGCATCCAGACCACCTCGTTCGCGGCACTGCTGGCCGGTGCGGGTCTCGCGATCGGCGCCGCGTGGAGCGGCATGCTCGGCAACTTTGCGGCCGGCGCCTTCATGCTGGTGCTGCGGCCGTTCAAGGTGGGCGATTTCGTCTCGATCGGCGGCGTCACCGGCACCGTCCACGAACTCGGCCTTTTCGGCACCACGCTGATCACGCCCGATCACGTGCTGACCACCGTGGGCAACGGCAAGGTGTTCGGCGACACGATCCAGAACTTCTCCGCATTGCCGGTGCGCCGCGTGGACCGTCTCGCGCAACTCGCGGCCGGTGTGGACGTGAGCGATGCGATCGCAGCCTTGAGAGCAGCGGTCGAACAGATCCCGAACGTGTCGACCTCGCCCGCACCCGAGGTGAACCTGCTCGACATGAATCTGGTCGGCCCGGTGATCGCAGTGCGGTCGTACACGCAACCGATCACTACTGGCAGGTGTATTTCGACACCAACGAAGCGATCACGCGAGTGGCCAAAGACGCCGGTTGGCCGCTGCCGACGCAGAGCACGCGACCCGCAAGGGCGTGATGCGGCACCGCTCAACAGCCTCAAGACCGCTTACGATTTTCCGGCAACGCTAAGGTAGAGTACGCGCTTTGCGCGCGGTCCCCGGCGCGCACCCGTCAGACCCACATCGAGCCCTCAATGCCATTCATTCCGCATACGCCGCACGACGTAGACACGATGCTAAAAGCTATCGGCGTCCGCGCCATCGAAGACCTGTTCGACGAAATTCCCGAAGCGCTGCGCGCCGGCACGTTGAAGAACGTGCCGCAAGGCCGCTGCGAGATGGACATGCTCGCGCTGCTCGGCGAACGCGCCGAACGCGATCGCGTCGATCTGTGTTTCGTCGGCGCCGGCAGCTACGACCACCACATTCCGGCGGCCGTCTGGGACATCGCGCAGCGCGGCGAATTCCTCACCGCCTACACGCCGTATCAGGCCGAAGCGAGCCAGGGCACGCTGCAGCTGATCTACGAATACCAGAGCATGATGACCGCGCTCACCGGCATGGACGTGTCGAACGCGTCGGTCTATGACGGCGGCTCCGGCCTGGCCGAAGCGGTGCTGATGGCGGTGCGCGCCAACAAGAAGAACAAGTCGCGCCACGTGGCGATGCCCGAAACGGTGAACCCGCGCTTCCGCGACGCCGCGCACGCGATCGTGCGCAATCAGCAGATCGAGCTGGCGAGCGTGCCGATGACGAAAGACGGCGTCATCGACATTGCCGCATTGAAGAGTCTCACCGACATTCCGGTCGCGCTCGTCGTGCAGCATCCGAACTATTTCGGCCGCCTCGAAGACGTGGACACACTGGCCGACTGGGCCGCCGAGAACGGCGTTGCGCTGATCGCCTCGGTGAATCCGTTGTCGCTGGCGGTGCTGAAGCCGCCGGCGGAGTGGGGCAAGAACGGCGCCGACATCGTCTGCGGCGACGGCCAGCCGTTCGGCATTCCGATGGCGTCGGGCGGACCGTCGTTCGGCTTCATGTGCTGCAAGATGGATTGGGTGCGCCAGATGCCGGGCCGCATCATCGGCCGCACGGTCGACCTCGAGGGCAAGACCGGCTTCGCGCTCACGCTGCAGGCGCGCGAACAACACATCCGCCGCGCGAAAGCGACGTCGAACATCTGCACCAACCAGGGTCTGCTCGTCACCGCCGGCACCATCTATATGGCGATCCTCGGCGCCGACGGCCTGCAGCAGGTCGCCAGTAAATCGCACGCGAACACCAAAGCGCTCACCGATGCGCTGACGAAAATTCCGGGCGTGTCGCTCGCGTTCGACGGACCGTTCTTCCACGAACGCGTCGTGAAGCTGCGCGTGGAGGCGGCGCCCGTCGTCGAACGGCTCGCCAACGAACGCATCCTGATCGGCCATCCGCTCGGCGCCGAATATCCGGCGCTCAGGAACCATCTGCTCGTGTGCGCCACGGAGAAGTACGGCCCGCCGGCGATCGAGCGCGCCGCCAAAGCGCTGACGGCCGTGCTCGGGGGTGCGCGATGAAGAAGAAAGACCAGCAGACGATTTTCGACATCGGCCAGGCCGGCCGATCGGCCCCTGCCCAGCTTCCGGGTGAGGGCTCACTGTCCGGTATTCCGTCGTCGTTCCTCCGCTCGAAGCCGCCGGTGATGCCGGAAGTCTCCGAACTGCAAGCGGTGCGCCACTACACCAATCTGTCGCGCCGCAACTTCTCCATCGAGACGCAGTTCTATCCGCTCGGCTCGTGCACGATGAAGTACAACCCGCGCGGCACGCACAAAGCAGCGAACCTGCCGGGCTTCCTCGGCCGCCATCCGCTCGCGCCCGAGTCGCACAGCCAGGGCTTCATGAGCTGCCTCTACGAGCTGCAGGAAATCCTGAAGGACGTCACCGGCATGCGCGCCGTATCGCTCACGCCGATGGCCGGCGCCCAGGGCGAGTTCGCCGGCGTCGCGATGATCCGCGCGTATCACGAAAGCCGTAACGACGACGCGCGCACCGAGATCCTCGATCCCGAACGCCGCGCACGGCACGAACCCGGCCACCGCCACGATGTGCGGCTACGCGGTGCGCGAAGTGCCGGTGAAGGCCGACGGCGACGTCGACATCGAAGCGCTGCGCGCCGCGGTCGGCCCGCACACCGCCGGCCTGATGATGACGAACCCGTCCACGTGCGGCGTGTTCGACCGGCAGATCGTCGAGATCGCGAAGATCGTGCACGCCGCCGGCGGCCTGCTGTATTACGACGGCGCCAACCTCAACGCGATCCTCGGCAAAGTGAAACCCGGCGACATGGGCTTCGACGTGCTGCACATGAATCTGCACAAGACGTTCGCGACGCCGCACGGCGGCGGTGGGCCGGGTGCGGGTCCGGTGGGTGTGGGTGAAAGGCTGGTGCCGTTCTTACCGATTCCGATGGTTGGGAAGGAAGGCGAGCGGTATCGATGGCTGACTGAAGCGGATCGGCCGCAGACGATCGGACGGTTGTCCACGTTCATGGGGAATGCCGGGATTCTGGTGCGCGCGCTGTCGTATGCGTTGATGCTCGGGCGTGAAGGGATGCATCGCGTTGGCGAATACGCGACGTTGAATGCGAACTACATGGCCGCGCGATTGGCGAAGGAAGGGTTTCAGCTCGCGTATCCGAAGCGGCGCGCCGGGCACGAGTTCATCGTGACGTTCAGCAAACAGGCGAAGACGATCGGCGTGACGGCGATGGATATCGCGAAGCGGTTGCTCGACTACGGGTATCACTCACCGACGACGTATTTTCCGCTGCTGGTGCCGGAGTGTTTTCTGATCGAGCCGACGGAGACGGAGGCGAAGGAAGAGCTGGACGGGTTTGTTGAGGCGCTCGTGGCGATATTGAAGGAGGCGGAGGAGGATCCGGAGTTGGTGAAGGGCGCGCCGCATACGATGCCGGTTAGAAGGTTGGATGATGTGAAGGCGGCGAGGGATTTGGATTTGAGGTGGAGAACCGGCGCGAATAGTTAGCAGGATTCGGGAAAGCATGAGCCAGTCAAGCGAGAATGCCATGCCGGTCACCCCGGCGCTCGTGACCTGGGCGCGGGAACGAGCTGGGTATTCGATCAATGAAGCATCAGAGCACTTCAAGAAGATCGAGGAGTGGGAGCAATCCAAGTCCAAACCAAGCTATCAACAGCTCGAACGAATGGCGGACCGATTCAAATGCCCGGTCGCAGTGTTCTTCTTTCCGGATCCGCCCCCGTTGCCGCCAATAACGGAGACCTTCCGCACTCTTCCAGAAGCTGAGCTAGACCAAATTCCTCGCGAGGTTAAGCAACTGCTTCGAAAAGCGAAAGCAATGCAACTTGCTCTCGCGGAACTGTCAGATGGCAAAAACCCGGCAGCGCGTCTAATCACGCGCGACCTTCGATTTGCCGAGGATGTTTCGGCTACGGAAATGGCAAGTCGAGTGAGGGCCTATCTTGAAGTCGACGTTGAAACGCAGGCTAGGTGGGAATCGGTAGAGGACGCGCTGGAAAAGTGGAGAGGCCTGGTCAACGAAGCCGGAGTCTTCATATTCAAGGACGCGTTTAAACAGAAGGATTTCTTTGGCTTCTGTTTGGAAGACGGCGAATTTCCGATCATCTATGTGAACAACACATCAGCCAAAACTCGACAGATCTTCACCATCATTCATGAGCTTGGGCATCTGCTTTTTCACACGAGCGGGATCTACGTAGCAAACCAAAGCTACCTTGCGTCGCTCGCCGACACGCAAAGGCAAATTGAGGTGACCTGCAATCGATTTGCTGCTGATTTTCTAGTTCCCCCGGAAGACTTTGAGAGACGCTCCGAGAGGCTTCCAGCCAATCGCGCCAGTGCAGCAGAGTTGGCGGCGTTCTACAGCGTTAGCCGAGAGGTCATCTATCGGCGTTTTCTCGACCTTCGGCGAATTGATCAAGCGGAATATCGCAATGCAACCACGAGTTGGTTGGAGGACCTCCGGCGCGAGAGAGGTGGTGGCGATTACTACAACAACCAGATGGCTTACCTTGGTCGCCGATACGTTGGTCTGGCACTTCAGCGCTTCTATCAGAACAAGATAGATAGAAATGAACTAGCTGAGTACCTGAACGTTAAGCCAGCAAATGTCGCTGGAATCGAAGAGAGATACCTGCGAAGGGAAAGCAGGTAGTAAGTGATCTACGTCTTCGATACATCAGCGTTCATCTCGCTCTTTACCAACTTCTATAGGAAGCGATTTCCAACTCTTTGGACGAACTTTGATCAGATGATTGCGGATCAGCGAATCGTATCGACGCGAGAGGTCGCGAGAGAGATTGAGGATCAGGTCGACGAACTGAACGCGTGGATGAAGCAAAACGCAGCGGTCTTCTCGGTTCCAACAACTGCAGAAGGCGCATTCGTTGCTGAGATCTATAAGGTACCGAACTTCAGAAACAACATCGAGCAACGCAAGCTGCTCAAAGGTGGGAAGAATGCCGACCCCTTCGTGATCGCCAAATGCAGTGTTCTCGATGGCGCGTCAGTCGTGACGCTCGAACGTTACAAGCATACCGCAGCCAAGGTCCCCAACATCTGTGAACACTTTGGAATCAAGTGCATGAACCTCGAACAGTTGATGGAAGCAGAAAACTGGAGCTTTTGAACCGGACGCCGTTACTGGCGTACCTCCGGACGCTCTTCCAACCATTGCTGCGAGACGGCTCGTACGCCTGTATCTCACCGTTCCCCGCCGGGTACTCGCGGTCATCCCGCGGGCCTTCACGTCGAGCTATGCCTGGTCGCCAACGACTGGACTAAGCCGCTGTGGCGAATGCCGCTGTTCGGCGGGCAGGGCACCCTCAACGTCAACAGCTGGGCGCCGAGCTCGGACCGCTTCGCGTTCGTCTCGTACGCAGACTGAGCGTTCCAAGGGTTACAAGGTGGCATGCGACGCGTGTCTGACAGCCGGCATCCGGGCCACCGGCGGCCGCAGCGGACGGCCTACACTGGACGTCGAGCCATTCAGATCAGACAACACGCGCGCGTTGCGTGCCGAAAGAAATCACGATGTGGAATCGAAACGATCGTTACCCGAGTGGGATGGCTGCGCTGTTAGCATCGATCCTGCTAACGAGTCTCGGTTGCACCTCTCATGTCGATCCGCCCGCGGATGTTCCGGCCGACCACGTGAACGGCTGCCACGCGCGTGTGGTCATGACGTTTGCGCAGAGTCCGGGCGAACGTCCTGCTGACGACTTCGTAATGGAGATCGCTCGCGCGGCGAATGTCGCGCTCGTGTTCGAGCGCGCCGCCGGGCCTGGTTTGTACGTGTTTCAGCTGGATGCGGACGACAGCGATGAGACGTGTAGTCAGGCGCTGGCGCATTTACGCCAGGATGAACGCGTCCGCTCCGTGGATCTCGATCAGCGGCGCCATGTGCAGTAAACGGTCCCGCGCGCCCAGTCGTCCGCTCAATACCTTTCACCTGCTCGAGGCCATGAATGCGTAGCTTGATCACCGCGTTGGTCACCATCGCCACCGTATTGACGATCGCACCCTCGGCCCGCGCCGTGGATGGCTCGACGGAACTCAATCGGGTGCGCCAAAGCATGTCTGCTTCTGCGAAGCAGGGTGTTGTCGAAGAGCCGCGCCTCATCGTCAAACTGCGCAAGTCCGGCGACCTTTCCACGCAGGGTGCTCGCATCGAGGCGCTTGCCGGCCGACGAGGAGTTGGGCTCGAGGGGCAGCGGCCGATCACCTCGCGCATACATGTTCTTCAGGTTCGCTCGGCGGACGGCGCATCTACCGATGAGATGCTCGCGCAGCTGCGCGCGGACCCGCAGGTGGAGTACGCCGTGGTGGATCAGCGCCGCTATGTCCAAGCCGTCACGCCCAACGATCCGCTCTACAGCGAGCAGTGGTACCTGCAGGCCGTCAGCGCAGCGGCGCCGGCTGCGCTGGAGGCGACCGATGCCTGGACTGCTACAACGGGCATCAGCAGCGTGATCATTGCCGACATCGACACGGGTGTGCGCCCGGATCATCCCGATCTCGCGGGCAAACTGGTGCCGGGCTACTGCTTCATCTCCAACGCGTTCGTTGCCAACAATGCCTCGTGTCCCGGCGCCGATGCGTCCGATCCGGGCGACTGGGTCACCGGTGCGGACATCAGCGCTCATCCGGCGGAATGTGGCAATGAGTCTCCGTCATATAGTTCGTGGCACGGCACGCGCGTCGCGGGCATCGCGGGTGCAGCGGGCAACAACGCCGTCGGCGTTGCGGGGGTCTCGTGGGATCCGCTGATCTTGCCGGTGCGCGCGCTCGGCAAATGCGGCGGCGCCGACTCCGACATTCTCACCGCGATGTTGTGGTCCGCCGGCATCGCGGTCACGGTCAATGGCCAAACCCTCGTGAACCCGAACCCCGCGCGCATCATCAACATGAGCCTCGGCGGCGGCGGCGCTTGTCCCGCGAGCTACCAGGATGCAATCAATCAGATTCTTGCAAAGGGCGTGGTCGTCGTCGCCTCTGCGGGCAACGCGACCGGTGCGGTAACTGCGCCCGCCAACTGCGCGGGCGTGATCGCCGTGGGAGGCGTGCGTGAAGACGGCACGAAGGTCGGCTACAGCAGCTTCGGCTCACAGGTGGCGGTCTCGGCGCCCGCGGGTAACTGCGTCAACACCGGCGCACAGCAGCCCTGCCTCTACACCATCACCACCACCACCAATCTGGGCGTACAGAGCCCCGGCACGAACGACTACACCGGCCAGTACTACTGCTACCCCGACAGCACCGGCGGCTCCGCACCGGGCAGCTATCCGAACTGCAGCATCGGCGCCAACCAATACCGCACCAGCAACGTCGGCACCAGTTTCTCGGCGCCGATGGTCGCGGGCATCGCAGCGCTCATGGCGTCAGTCAACGGCAACTTGAGCCCAGGGGAGATTTCCGAGCGCATCAAAGCGAGCGCCACCGCGTTCCCGCAATCGTCCATCGACACCTCACCGCAGCCGCCTGCCTGCCCGGAGACCAACTCGGGTGGCCAGTGCATCTGCACCAACGACGGCCAAACGTGCGGCGCCGGAATGGCGAACGCATCGGTGGCGGTTACCCAGGCGTTGCGCCCGATCGCCGCAGTGGCACTGCCGACTGCTTCGTTCACCGCCGGGCAAAGCGTCCCGTTACAAGGCGGTGGCAGCGCCGCGGCCGACGGCGGTGTGATCAACGAGTACGCATGGACCGACGTAGGCAGCCTCGCGCTCGCAATCGCAAATGCGGATCAGGCCACGGCGTCTGTCACATCGCCTGCGTGTGGAATCGGTACGGTGCAGTTGACCGTCACCGACAATGCCGGGCGGTACGACACCGCCAACGTGGTGATCACGCCCACTTCGGCCACCACAACGGCACCGGCCAACGCTACGCCGGCCGTGCCCACTACTGCGCCGCCGGCGGTGCGAGTGGCCGTCTGTCCCGCTACGGCAACGCTCGAAGCGGGAACCGCGGGTCAGTCGTTCGCCGCATACGTCGCGAATTCCGCGAACGCGGCTGTCACCTGGCAGGTCAACGGAATTGCCGGCGGCAACTCGGCGGTGGGCACCGTCTCCTCAACGGGTGCATACACGCCGCCCGTGGCGGCCAAGAACTCGACCCTCGTGAGTGTCACCGCGGTGTCGGCCGCTGACACCACGATCAGTTCATCCGCGCAGGTCACCGTCACGCCGTCGACGACAACGAGCTCGGGTGGTGGCGGTGGTGGAGGTGCGACGGATGTGTTCGGGGCGGTTCTGACCGGTTTGCTCGCCGCGTATGTGAAGACGCGTCGGTTGGCGGCTCGCTCGGGCGTGAACTGATCGGCGCGGTCGCGCGCCGCTCTTGCGGCTGTGCGACGCAAGAGACTCTCTCGGTCGTCCGCATGCGCAGGGTTACCTTGCGCTTCGGGCTCCGCCTGCGAATCTCCGTTTTCTTCGCTCGCAAGGATCGAGCTGTTTCGCTGCGATACGAACGCAGCGCCTCAACGAATCCGTTGTACGCGCATCAGATGCGCCAGCAATTTTCGGTACTTGAAATACTGCAGCGTGTCCCGATCCACGAAGTGGTATTGCACGGTCGCCAGGCGAACGCCGTCCGAAATCATGGTCGATCTCGCCGAAGCGTTCGTCGCCATGGTCACGCACGCGTCGTGGGCGATCTTCTGCAAGAACGGCACGGATGCCACGACGATGGCCACGGTTGTTGCACGCGCACAGACGAAGCGTCGCAAGCTGCTCTATGCAAAAGGCACGTATCACGGCGCAGCGCCGTGGTGCACCCCCGTCGACGCTGGAGTGCTTCCCGAAGACCGCGCGCACATCGTCTACGCGACTACAACGATCCCCAGAGTCTCGAAGCCGCGTTCCGCGAACACGCGGGCGACATCGCCGGGCTTTTTGTCACGCCGCTCGTGCACGAAGTGTTCATCGACGAAACCGATCCCACGATCGAGTTCGCAACACATGCGCGGCGGTTGTGCGATGAGCACGGTGCACTGTTGATCGTGGACGACGTGCGCGCAGGCTTTCGCGTGGCGCGCGATTGCAGCTGGTCGAAGATCGGCGTGCAACCCGATCTGTCGACATGGGGAAAGTGTTTCGCAAACGGCTATCCGATTTCGGCGCTGCTCGGTTCAGATACCGCGCGCAAAGGCGCCGAAGAAGTGTACGTGACGGGTTCGTTCTGGTTCGGTGCAACGGCGATGGCCGCAGCGGTAGCAACGCTCAAGCACATCCGGGAGAGCGACTACCTGGAACGCATGGTGCAATCGGGCCAACGGTTCCGCGATGGCGTGCAGGAACAGGCGAATCGTCACGGCTTCTCGGTGCGCCAGACCGGCCCCGTGCAGATGCCGCAGATCCTGTTCGACGACGATCCCGAAGTACGTGTCGGTCTGGCGTGGACAACCGAAGCGCTGAAGCGCGGCGCCTACATCCATCCGTTCCACAACAACTTCCTCTCCGCCGCGCATCGGCCCGATGACATCGACGCGGCGCTGGAAGCGACGGATCAGGCGTTTGCCGCGATCAGGCAGCGCAAGAGTTTCGAACCTCATCCGATTCTGTCCCGCATCCTTGCTTCCCATTGAGAGTTTTCCCATCGAGAGCTGCGCATTGAACGCGGCGTAAATCCGAACGACGATCTGCAGTCGACGACTTACCAGGAGTTCGAAATGAGCGAAGCGATGAAGACGACGGATCTGCACGATTCCAACCCGGCCACCGTGCCGCTCGATCGCATCGAGATCTGGCAACCGCACCGGTTCGAGAACAACACGTTCTGGCCGTACTTCGAGCGCCTGCGCAAAGACGATCCGGTGCATTACACGGCGGAGAGCCCGTACGGACCGTTCTGGTCGATCACGAAGTTCGAAGACATCATGTACGTCGACACGCACCACGACATCTTCTCGTCCGAGGGCGGCATCACGCTCGACGACGACCCGGAAGATTTCGAGATGCCGATGTTCATCGCGATGGATCCGCCGAAACACGATCTGCAGCGCAAGACGGTCAGCGGCGTGGTCGCACCGATGAACCTCGCCAAGCTCGAAGGCACCATCCGCGAACGCGCGGGCCGCATCCTCGACGAGTTGCCGCGCGGCGAGACGTTCAACTGGGTGGACAGGGTATCTATCGAGCTGACCACGCAGATGCTCGCCACGCTGTTCGACTTCCCGTTTGAAGATCGCCGCAAGCTCACCTACTGGTCCGACGTGGCAGTGGCCGACCCGACAGCTGCCGGGTTCAGCGCCGAAAAGCAGCAAGCCGATCTGCTGGAGTGCCTCGAGTATTTCACGCGCCTCTGGAACGAGCGTGTGAACAAGACCGGCAACGATCTGATCACGATGCTCGCCAACGGCGAGTCCACGAAGAACATGCCGCCGATGGAATACCTCGGCAACCTGATTCTTCTCATCGTCGGCGGCAACGATACAACCCGCAATTCGATCTCGGGCGGTGTGGTCGCGCTCAATCAGAACCCCAACGAGTACGCGAAGCTGCGCAACGATCTCTCGCTGATTCCCAACATGGTGTCGGAGATCATCCGTTGGCAGACGCCGCTCGCCCACATGCGCCGCCGCGCGCTGGTCGATACCGAGCTGCGCGGCAAGAAGATCAAGAAGGGCGACAAGGTGGTGATGTGGTACGTCTCGGGCAATCGCGACGACACGGCCATCGACAACCCCGAGGCATTCATCATCGACCGGCCGAAGGCGCGCCAGCACTTGTCGTTCGGCTTCGGCATTCACCGCTGCATGGGCAACCGGCTTGCGGAGATGCAATTGCGCGTGGTGTGGGAGGAGATCATGAAGCGCTTCACCAGAGTGGAAGTAGTCGGCGAGCCGACGCGCGTGCGCTCGAACTTCATCAAGGGCTATTCGAACCTGCCCGTGCGGGTGCATCGCGCGTGAGCCTCGAGTCGCTCCCGTTCGGTGCGGCGCCTGCCGACGTCGCGCGGTTCGTCCAGCGCGACGGCGCCGTGATCCTGCGCGATGTACTGAACGCCGCGCAGCTCGCGGAGATCAACGCGGAACTGGATGGGCCGTTGGAAGCCACTCGCAGCGGCTCGGCCAAGGAGAACGTCGACTAATCAGACGTTCCACGGCTATCGCACGAAGCGGCTGACGAACACGATTTCGCGCAGTCGCGTCGCGCGTGAGGACTTCATCGGCAATCCGATCACGCTCGGCTACGTAACCGAACTGTTCAAAGACGTCTGCGATACGTTCTGGTTGCAGTCGTCGCAGACGATCGAGATCCATCCGGGCGAGAAGGTGCAGCCGCTGCATCGCGACATGGACAACTATCCGGTGTTCCGTCGCTTCGGGCCCGACAAGGCACCCGAGGTGACCGTGAATTATCTGCTCGCACTGGTGGACAGCACCGAAGCAGCCGGCGCCACGCGGGTGATCCCCGGCAGCAACAAGTGGCCGTTCGAAGAACGCGGTAAACCGGACATGACCATGGCCGCGGAACTGAAAGCAGGCTCGGCGCTGCTGATGAGCGGCAAGACCATTCACGGCGGCGGCGCGAACACGACGACGAACGTGAAGCGGCGCGTATTGAGTACGGGTTTCAACCCCGGCTTCCTCGTGCCCGAAGACGCGCACCCGTTCTCGGTGCCGTTGGAACTCGCTCGAACGATGTCGCCGGCGCTGCAGCAGATCACCGGATTCCGCTCGTTCCATCAGTTCCGCCAGCACGGCGGCAGTCTGTGGCAATACGACTTCGAAGAGCTCGCCGATCATCTGAGGCTCTGAAGCGAGCAACGATCAACAGGAGGTTCGCATGAGCGTCGATTTCAGCGTGAAAGGCAAAGTCGCCATCGTCACCGGCGGTTCGAAAGGCATCGGCCGCGCGATTGCGCTCGCGCTTGCAGAACACGGCGCCGACGTGACGATCGCCGCGCGCGGAGAGGAAGCGCTCGCGAGCACGAAGCGTGAGATCGAAGCGTTGGGGCGCCGTTGCCTCACCGTCTCGGCCAACATGGCGAAGGAAGAAGATTGGAATCGGCTCGTCGACGAGACCATTGCCGCGTTCGGCGGTGTCGACATTCTCGTCAACAACGCTGCGGTCGATGCGGGTTACGGCACCGCCGAGAACACCAGCTTCAAACGCTGGGATCTCGTGATGACGGTGAACCTGAAGGCACCGTTCGCGCTGTCTACGCTGTGCCTGCCGTCGATGCGCGAACGCGGCGGCGGTTCGATCATTCACATCACGTCGAACGAAGGGCTGCGTCCTACGTTCGGCATGTGTGCGTACTCGGTGAGCAAAGGCGCGCTCGTGACGCTGACACAGCAGAACGGCAAGGAGTGGGCGCCCAGCGGCGTGCGCGTGAACTGCATTGCGCCCGGTCTCGTGCGCACCGAGATGGCGGCGCCGCTCGTCGAAATGTTCCAGAAGCAGGGCAAGCTACCGAACCCGATGCAGCGCGTCGGCGAACCGGACGACATCGCAGGCCTCGCGCTTTATCTCGCGAGCGATGCGGGGCGGTATGCGACAGGCCAGAACTTCACGATCGACGGCGGCGAGATGGTGCTCGCGCCGACGGACCAGCTCTGACGGTGTCCACTAACCTCCGAGCGAAAACGATTGGCGGTGACCGCTGCGAAAACGTCAGCGTGGCGATGATCTCAAACGCTAATTACCGAGGTTCCCGCCGCAAGGTCGTGTAAGCAGCGGCGGTTCTTCCTGAACACGAAACCCTGATCCACGATCGGCAATATCGCGAGCATCGGACTGATCATTGTGAACAGCAGCGGAAAGAACAGCGCGCGGATGCAGACGAGTTTCCAGAACGGCGCCCGTTCGCCCGACGTCGCCGCGACGATGGCCACCTTCATCACCCGCTTCCCAACCGTCTGGCCGCGCGTGAACAGCCAATAGCCGTTGAGAATCAGATAACTCAGCACCGCCAGCAGTAACACCTTCAGCATCCACATCGAGTCGCGATACGCCTCCGCGTGCTCCATCACACCGGTGATCATGACCAGCAGCACGGTCAGCGCCGGCACCAGCAGCATGTCGATCAGCGTTGCCACCAGGCGTCGGCCGCGGCCGGCGAGTCGTTGATCCAACGGCTGTGTCATGGTGCGGTCTCCCCTTCGAGCTGATACACCAGCAAGGCGTTGCCGGCCTTCTGACCGAAGCTGCCGTAGCCGGAGGAGACGATCACCTGATCGCCTGCAACCATCGGTCCGTGCGCGTCGTACGCGCCGCCGGACGCTTTCATGCCGTTGACCGTTTCGAACGGCTTCCAGCTGTCGTCGCTCCACAGCGTGGCGCCGCTGTCGGCATCGTAGATCTCCAGGAAGCCATCGAGACTCCCCGCTACAACCAGTTCCGGCGTCGCGGTAATTGCAGAAGACAGCCCGCCGAAACAGTCGCGATCGGGGCAGCGGTTGGCGCGCGGATGTTCCCAACGAGTCCCCCCTGTCGCGATATCGAGCGCGTGCAACCCGGTTGCGGGAGGAATCGTCTTGTCGCTCCACGTCTCGATGTCGCTGATCGGCACGAACAGCAGCCCTTTCTGTTCGTTTGCAGCCAATCCCCAATGCGCGCCGCCCAATGCGCCGCCGCGGCCGATGTCCCGGTGCCACACGATGGCGCCGTCGTCGGGGTTCAGCGCGTAGATGTCGCCGCTCTTCTGTCCCACGATCAGCAGCTCGCGGCCGCCTGCGTCGTGCACCAGCACGGGCGGTGCGCCGAAATCGAGGTCGGGTCCGCGCGGTTCCGGGCAATTCGGCATGCCGGGGATGTCGCAGGCAACGTTGTACGCATCCCCTTCGGTGAACTGGTGAACCCAGCGTCTCGCGCCGGTCGTCGCGTCCACCGCGAAGATTGCATCGCTCGTGTCCGTAGTCGGTCGGCTGTAATTCTCACCGGTGCCGAAGAACACCAGGCCGCGCTCCGAGTCGAGCATCGGTGCACCCCACACCGGCGCGCCGCTCGGCGCGTACTTGCCGACGAATAGCCAGCGGGTACCCGTCTTCTGAGCCGGCTCCTCGATGGTCGGGCGATACCACAGTTCCTTTCCGGTCTGCACATCGAACGCGGACATGCCGCCGCGGGTGGTGCAGCAGCCGTAGAACGGAATCATCGCGAGGCCCACTTCGATGGAGGACAGCGGCACGTACACCACGCCGTCGTGGACGACCGGCGTACCGGAATAGAAGGGCACCACCGTTTCGGCGGCTTGCGTATGCCAGATCTCGGTGCCGGTCACCGCGTCGATGGCGTAGAGACCCTCGGTGCGGTGCAGATACAGCAGCGCGTCGCGCTCGCCGATCTTGGCGTGCAGGATCGCGCTGCCGATCTCGCCGCCCTGCTTGTGAACCCAACGGGTGCATCCGGTCGCGCGGTCCAGCGCGACGACCCCGAGGCCTGAATCGCCGATGAAGATCGTGTCTTCGGTGACCAGCGGCCACGAGCGCGGCTTCATGTTGGAAAACCCGTACGCCCACGCGAGCTTCAGCCGGTTCGCGTTGGCACGAGTGATGGTGGTGTCGTGCTGCAGCCGCTGGTTGTTCTGCTCGATGCCCCAGCCGTCGGAATAAAAGTGACTGAGGCCTGGCTTGGGATCGCATTCCGCCGCGCTCGTGTGCGCCAGTAGCGCGGCGAGCGCGAACAGGATCGCCTGGGCGATTCGTTTACCTTCGGTGTGACGCGTGCTGAACGTGATC
The DNA here is from genome assembly GCA_963780795.1 of uncultured Gammaproteobacteria bacterium. Lineage (GTDB taxonomy): Bacteria > Pseudomonadota > Gammaproteobacteria > Pseudomonadales > Azotimanducaceae > DATJGR01. The sequence goes on from CAWADH010000006.1 coordinate 356,393, forward strand.
ATCGCGAGCCCTCCCCGGCGGCGAATCATAGCCCGTGTGGATGGTCACCACGTCGAACATTGGGCGGATGGCGGTGCGACGCGCCTCGACAACCTCGTGCTGCTCTGTCGGCGTTGAGCGAACGCACTAGTTCTAGGGCGGTATCACGATCGTCTCGATGAACTGCTGGGCAACGCTTTGCAACTTCGTGCGCATCGCGTCCCGCACGGCGCCCAAAACCTGCTCCTGGATGGTTGCCGTGCCGCCGGCGTAGCGAAGCTTGGCCTTGCTCTTCTTCACCTTGAAGAACAGCACCTGGGTAATCTTCTGGTCCGCTTCCACGCTGAATGCGAGCAGGCCGAGATCGACCAGACCGTTCGCCTTGGACTGCGCCGTCGCGACCTGAAAGTGCGCCACGTTCTCTTTGACGGACTGTTGGTCGAACAGCGTCAGCCAGCCGTTGTTGTTGCCGACCTTCGCCAGTCCGTCGAAGACGGATTTCACGATTACCAGCGCGGACGCAGCGGGTCCGAGCACCATCGCGAGAATCGCCATGATGGCCTCGTGAACTTCGACCGACGTACCCGTTTGTTTGAGTTCACGGAAGTCGTTTGAGGTCATCGCCCAACCGAACCGTTGCAGTGCACTGAAGTACGCGGAATACCACGCGAGAACATCGGTGCGGTCCGCAGTATTCGACGCCGCGAACTGCGCCAACAGGTTCGAGTTGACGAGGTCTTCCTTCGTCTGTGCGGAAATACCGTCGTCCGCGATGACCAGGCTGGAGCCGGCAACCAGCGCTTGCGCGGTTTTGTCCTCGAGAGTGGTCGGAGCAGCGGGAGGCGTCACACCGTCGGCCAGACCCCGCGTGCGACGCATGGCCGGTTGCTTTGCGCGCGAGCCCTTTGGTTTTGGAAGCGCAATCGATCGAACGAATTCGATCGAGCGTTCCTTCGTCACCACCTGCATCTCGGCGTGCGGAGAATCCTTCAGCTTCGTCCAGCGATGACCGGCCATCAGTCCCTGACGTTCCAGCGCTGTTGCGTACTCGTTCCACAGGCGATCGGTCGACGGCGGGATGAACACCTTTCCGTTACGTATCGGATAGCAGTCGGCGCCGCGACCGGTTCCCGGTTGACCGGTACCCTGATGGTTCGAGAGCGCCTTGACACCGTCGCGATGCGTGACGATCGGTCCCTCTCGGCCGTACGGCTCCGCGTCACGTCGTCCCGAACCGAATAGCCATTGCTGGCGCTCCACGGTCCGGAATCCTTCAACGAGTTTGAACGGCGTGCCGCGCGTGTCGAGATCCTGGAGCGCAGCCGTGAGATGTTGGCGGAACAGCGGATCGAGGTTCGTCGGATCGTCGTCGCGCGGCGGCTCGGACTGCACGAGCGCCTTCCATTTTGGATCGATCGCGCTCTCCGAGTGTTTGGCGATCGTCGTTTTGCGCACCGTCTGACGCGCCTTCCTGGGTTGCTTCGTCTTCTGCTTTGCATTCGCTGTAGCCACGGTCGTCTCCGGAAGCTATCTCGATTTCGACTTGGCGCGCTTGCTCGGAGCGACTTTTCGCTTCGATTGAGCGGTCTTGCGGCGGGGTCGCAGCTTTGCCTTTTGAGGCGCCGTTCCGGTCATCCACGGCACCTGCGCGCGAACGATCGCGTGGGGTCCCAGGATCTGCGGCGTCTGTGCGTATCGGAGATCACTGAGTTGCTTTCGGGTCAGATCGACGAGCCTGTTGAAGGTGATGTTCTTTTCGGTGCGAAGAATTTTGGACAGGGCGAACGTGAATGCGCCGAAGCTGGTGACGCCGTGTTTGTATTCGTAGGAGGACTGGTTTTCGTTGCACGCTTCCAGAATGAGCGGCAGGTATGGACCGAAGCGTGAGGTCCCTCTCTCGTCCTTGATCTCGCCGTAGCGCTTTGCCGTCATGCCGCGCAAAGGCGACGCACGCCCGAGCCGCGACGTTGCGCCGTTCGATCCGAAGAAGAGTCGTTCGGTCACCTTCGCGCGGCGCGCCGATTCCTTGCCTTTCCCGGGGTGCGCGAAGTCTTTGTTCAGCGGCTTGAATCCGCGTTCCACCCACATGCCGATGTCGGGCCGCCATTCGATTTCGCGATGCCGAATGTCGTCCGGCGGGTTGAGTCCCTTCGGCCGCGGCATGCCGGCGCGGTGTATCCCGCCTGAATGGCAGCAGTCGAAGATCATCGCGAACCGGGTGTCGAACGGAAGCTGGCTGTAGAGCGAATAGATGCGGTCGTCGGTGATCGCGTGTTCCGGCGTCCAATCGAAGTCGAACGGAACGAGCGTCTCGGTGTTGCGATCGGGCTCGTTGTCTTCGCCGTATTCGGGAATCTGCGCGCCGTGGCCGCTGTAGAAGAAGACGATCTCATCCTCCGACCGAGGGTCGTCGAGCAGCCACTCCAGTCTTTCCAGGATGCCGTGCGCCGTTGCGCGCTCGTTCAGTAACACGCGAATGCTGTCGGCCGGAAAGCCGCACTCCTGCAGCACCTCGCTCATGCGGAACACGTCGTTGACGCAGCCTTCGAGACGGTTCGCCGGATCGGGATAGTCGTTGATACCCACGAGCAGCGCTTTGTACCTGCGGCGTCGATTCACGCTCGGAGGACGCGGCGCCGTCCGAGAGGTCGCCCTGGCACCGAACGCTTTCGCCTTCGGCGGCGCCAGTGTCTCTTCGGCGATCGGTCGCCACACGTTGCCGACCGCAGCATTGTGCGAGAGATAGCTCTCCGCCGAGTGATCGCCGAACCCTTCGTTGTCGAACGGTGTCTCCACCTGCCTGAAGTTGTCCTGGTCGAGGATTCGAATCGGCGCCGTGAAGACGTCGTCGTGCTTGTTGAAGAGGTGATACCAGAATTTCACCGCGGGCACGGTCACGCGACCGGTCGTGAGGTTGCGCACGACGAAGGGGTTTGCGATCTGAGAACCGAGAGTGATGTAGCGCATTTGCGTCATCACGCTGCGGACTGCTTCGTCGTCGAGGGCCTGGTGGTGAGTGAGCGCGTTGAACGTGATCAGCGAACCGAGACTGTGGCCGAGCAACAGATCCGGTTGGTAGTCGCGCAGCGCGTCGAGTACCAGCTTGCGGGTCGCTTGTTTGAAACTATCCTCTTCGACCCAGGCCACGACATAGCCGGCGGTCCAGCGCACGCGGTCGGAGACGCTGCTGACGAGCCCCTTGTCGCGACGAAACGTCGATGTCACTGCGCTCGAAGTGAGCTTCCAAAGGGCTTCGGCGGTATCCCATGCCGAGATCTGTTCCTTTTCGAAGATCGGGTCATAGGTGATGAACTCGAAATCCAAAGCAATGTCGGGTTGACCGGGAAAGACCGACCGAATCGTTTGCTCCCAATCGGCCTTCCACGTTGAGTTGCGGTGATCACCCAGCCCATGTACGCCAAGAACTTTCAATCGACTTGCCATGGCTTCCTCCTTCCGCGCGCGGCGGACATTCTGCCAGAGTGGGCTTCCGCCGCGGTGTCCGCGCTTCCAGCGCGAGTATCATTGCGCCTTCATTCCAGCGCACCGAAGGACGTACGTGTAAATGCATCGGCTCACGCGGCTCGTGAACGCATCCGTGTTCGCGTTGTGGCTCGTCTGTAGCGCGGCCACAGCTTCCGACGCAGTACCACCCGGCCCGTCGTACAGCTGCGCGAACGTCGTCGCCGGCAGCATCGAAGCGATGGTGTGCAACGACGCGGGACTCTCCGCGCTCGATCGCAAGTTGGCGGCAGTCTACGGCGAGGCGCTGAAAGCCGCGGTCACGCAACAACCGCCTACGCTCAGAGCGGAACAGCGCGGCTGGATCAAAGGCCGCGACGAATGTGCGAAGAACGATCCGCCGCGCGCGTGCGTGGAAAAAGAATATCGACGTCGGATCGCCGAACTGCAGGCGATCTATCGGCTGCTGCCTGTCACCGCTTCCGCCACTTACGTCTGCAATGGCAAGCAGGCCGACGAAGTGGCCGCCAGCTACTTCGCCACCGATCCGCCGACGCTCGTGGCGGAGCGCGGCGACAGCGTTTCGCTGATGTTCCTGCAGCCGAGCGCCAGCGGCGCGAAATATGTCGGCCGCAACGAGACGCTGTGGGAACACGCGGGCGAAGCGAAGATCACGTGGGGTCATGGTGCCGCCGCGATGCCGTGCATCAAGCGCAACTGACGAACCCATTTTCACTCGGAGGACTTAACGACATGAATCGCAAACGATTGTGCGGATGGTTGGCAGCGGGTTTCGCGATGGCAGCGTTCGCGCTGGGCACCAACACGTTCGCGTCGACGAAAGCTGAAACCGATCAACCCGTAACCGTGCATCCCACCAACTTCACCGGCATCGTCGGCACGAACCGCGACGATGCCGACAAGAAGATGGGCAAGCTCGGCTTCAAGATGAAGAAGCCTGCGAACGAAGACCGCGGCAGTCTGTGGTGGAACGGCGCGACGAAGGAGTGCGTCGAGTTGATCGGCAAGGGTGGCCGCGTGAAGAGCATCGAACCGGCCGCCTCGTCCAAGTGCCATTGAACGGCCGCTGATGTCGGTGCACCTCGCGTGAGCCCGGGCACGCATGCGACGGTGAACATCTGCGCGTTGCGACGCGAGGCACGTTCAAGTTGGGGCTCACCGAAGCGCAAGCAGGGATTCCGTTTCCGGCCGGACCGTTGACCGTGGTGCAGGCGGAACTGTCGAGCGCGCAGCAGCGCGTGCTGGCGCTCGGCGCGCTCAGCGCAGATCCGGAATCACAGGCGTTCGCCGACATCGTCGATCGCGTCGTCGACTCAGCGGAACTGTTGGGCCTCGCGGCAGAAGTGCGCCGCCTCGCCGCAATGCCTGCCTACGGGCACGTCAAGCTGCAGCTGCGTTCGATCGCACTCGAATGTCTCCGGCATTCGTCGAGTTCGCCGACGAGCCGCTGCTGGCGCATTGGACCTGAACCGCCGACGCAAACACGAATAGTTCGCTCCACATCGAGCATGCTCACTTCTTCGAACGCGCCCGGCGATCCCGCTGCGCGCCCCCGCGTTCTGCCGACATCTCCACCAGCGCGCCCACGACGACCGTCAACAGTCGTCGCAGATCGTCGGCATTGGCGTCGTGGCGTGTCAGGCTGTCGAGCTCGTGTCCTCGCGTCATGTTCAATACGGTGCGCGCAGCGTCGAACGGCCTCGCCGCGCCGAGCGTTTCGAACGAGCGCGCGAGATTGCCGATCATGAACGCGTCCCACTCGTGCAGCGCCTCGGCGATCTCGACGTCGCGCGCGGCGAACAGCGTCAGCTCGTATTCCGCCAGCAGCATCTGCTCGTCCTCGAATTCGCGCTGCGTGAGTTCCACGAGTACGTCGACGAGACCGGTGACCGTAGTCGGACGAATGCTGCGTGCAACGCGCGTCTGCAGCGCACGCACCTGTTCGAGGTAACGGCGGAACGCCTCGCGCAGAAGCTGTTCGCGCGAATCGAAGTAGTACGTGGTGGAACCGAGCGGCACACCGGCAGCGGCCGCCACGCGGCGGTGCGTGACGGAATCGACGCCGTCCGTCGCGATCAGCCGCAGCGTGGCGTCGAGAATGGTCGAACGCCGGTCCGGATGTTTGTCGGGCGACTGGCGCGGCCGCTGCTTCGCCGTCGCCTTCACGACCTTCCTCTTCGGAGCGACTTTCTTCATGTGTTCAAATGTCCCTCGAATATTGTACGATCGTACACCAGCCTCTCTGCGCCGGAGTGGAACATCGATGAGCATCATCCAGGCCGAGCACGTGATGGAGCACGATCCGCGCCACGCACGTATGCCGCACGAACCGCGCTACGACGCAGGCTCCGCATACACGCAGGACGCGTATCGGCCGATCGGCGAGGGCATGGTGCCGATTCAGGATGCCGGTTTCATCCACGCCGATGCTGCATACGACGTGGTCAGCGCGAGCCGCGGCTACATCTTCCGGATGAAGGACCACATCGAACGCTTCAACGAGTCGTGCCGGAAGTTCCAGTTGAAGAACCCGTATTCCGATGCGCAGACCATCGAGATCATGACTAACCTCGTCAAGCTCGCGGGGCTCAAGGATGCGTACATGTGGTGGGCCGTCACGCGCGGTCAGATGGAAGGCGAGCGGACGCGGCCGCGCTACGTGAATCGCTTCTACGCCTTCGTCACGCCCTACAGCTACATCATGCACGACGCAGAGCGCACGCGCGGCGCGAACCTTTACGTCAGCGAGAACTTCGTGCGCATTTCACCCAAGGCGGTCGATCCGACCGCGAAGAACTTCCACTGGATGGACCTGAAGCTGTCGATCTTCGAAGCGATTCGTGCCGGCGCCGACTGGTCGGTGTTGACCGACGGCAACGGCAATCTGACGGAGGCGCCCGGCTGCAACGTGTTCGTGATCAAGAACGGTGTGCTGAAGACACCGGCCACGGGCTGCCTCGAAGGCATCACGCGCAAGACGGTGTTCGATCTGGCGAAGGAGATGAAGCTGCCGCTCGAGATCACCACGGTGAAAGCGCAGGAACTCATCGATGCCGACGAGGCGTTCCTGTCGTCGACGGCCGGCGGCATCATGCCGGCGGCGCGCGTCAACGATCGTCCGCTCGGCGGGCGCAACGGTCCCGGCGAAATCACCACCGCGCTGCACAACCTGTATTGGGAGAAGCGCTGGGACGGATGGCTCGGCGACAAGATCGACTACTCGACGCCGGTAAACGTAGGGAGCGCTCGACGATGACTGCACAATTGACCCGTTTGCCCGCGAATGCCGGCGTCGAACGGATCCTCGAGATACTCGATCGCGACGGCGGCGTCATCGTCGAGCGTTTCATGTCCACCGATCGCGTCGACACCATGCTTGCCGAACTCGGACCGTTCATTCAGCAGACGGCGCCGATCGCGGACGATTTCTCCGGGCACCAGACGACGCGCACCGGCGGGCTCGTTGGCCGTTCGAAAGTGGTGCGCGAGCTGCTGGTCGATCCGGTGATCCTCGGTACCGCCAACGCGTTTCTGAAGCCGCACACCGACAAGGTTCAGCTGAACCTCACGCAGATCATCCGTCTGCTGCCGGGACAGGGCGCGCAGGAACTGCACCGCGACCGCTTCATCTGGGGCAGATATCTGCCACGGCAGGTGGAACCGCAGCTGAACACGATCTGGGCGCTCACCGAGTTCACGGCGCAGAACGGCGCCACGCGGGTGGTGCCGGGCAGCCATCGTTGGGATTGGGACCGCACCGCGCAGGATCATGAGATCACGCAGGCGGTGATGCCGCGCGGCTCGGTGATGTTCTACACCGGCAGCGTCATCCACAGCGGCGGCGAGAATCGCTCGAACGCGGATCGCATCGCGCTGAATCTCACGTACAGCAACGCGTGGCTGCGGCAGGAAGAGAACCAGTACATGTCGTGTCCGCCGGAAGTCGCGGCCGCGTTCGAGCCCGAATTGCGCGCGCTGCTCGGCTACACGATGGCGAACTTCGGCCTCGGCTATTACGCACCGCCGGAGTTCGTGCCGGGCACGCCCGGCACGATGCCGCCCGAGATGGCGTTCACCGAAGACGGCGCGTTCGACCGCAATCTGGCCGACGTACCGGAGGCGCGGACGTTCTGAGTCAGTCCGCTTTCACCGCGCCGAGCACTACCTGATCGGCATCGCGTAGTAATACGTCGACTCGCTCGAAGCCGGCGCGCTCGAGCAGGTGAACCCAACCCGCAACCGGCAGCTCGTCGCCGATGCGGGTATCGTCGCGAGCCCCCCACAGCGCGACGTGGTCGTAGCCGAGGATTGCGTTGGCCCGCGACCAGAACCGTTGCCAGTTCTGCTGCGAGTAGCGCGGTGGCCGCTTCGCCTTCCACGCGTCGAAGCCGGGGGCGAACGGTGTCTGCGCCACCGTGGGTTCCGCGAGTAGAAACACGCCGCCGCCGCGCAGCGCGCCGAACACGTCCTCGACGATTTGTGCCGCGCGCGTTGCGTGAAACCAGTGCATCGCGTTCACCGTTGCAACCACGTCGTAGTCGCGCGACAGCGCCTCGAGCCAGCCTTTGTCCTCGAGATCCCGCACGACCAGCGAGCCCGCGATACGCTCGCGCTGATTGGCCGCTCTGCAGATCGACAGGAAGAACGGGTCCCGGTCGACGCCGTCGACGTGCGCGTGCGGATAGATCTTGCGAATGGCGCGGCCCACGTCGCCCGGACCGCAGCAGAGATCGAGCGCACGGATCGGCTGGTGGCGCGCAAACGGGATCACCGAGGCGATGAGTTCGAGGTCGTTCGGCTTCGACGCACCTTGTTCGGCCCACCACAACGCGAGCAGTTCGTCGATGTGGGGATGAACGCGTGCGTCGATCTCGGCCTGGCTGATCGGTGGCGATTGCATGGCGGTGGGTCCTCGTTTCGATGGCGTCATCAAACAGCCGACAGGCATGCGGCGTATTGGAATTATTTGACCGCCTCTCGTGACGGACGACTCGGACCGCGGGGGCTGCTCAGACCAGGTCGGATACGCCGCGCAGGAACGCATCGGGCGTGTTGCCGGCGAACGCGCGGAAATCCTTGATGAGGTGCGCCTGATCGAAGTATCCGCAATCGGTCGCAATGTCGGCCCACCGGATCGTTCCCGCGCCTCGAGCCTCGGCGAGCGCGGACTCGATATACGGTTTCCCAACAGTTTCGCTGGCGCGCGTTCTGCTCGAGCGATCGAGCGCGCGCAACACGCGATTGAAGCGCAGCAGCCGCGCGATCGTCTTCGGTGGCAATCCGACGCACGTGCGGAATCTCGCAATCAACGTGCGATGACTGCACTCCACCTCCGCTGCGAGTGAACCAAGTGCGACGCGGCCATCGGCGGCCGCGAGCTTGCGCCAGACAGTGGAGACGGGGCTCGACATCTGCGTCTCGTCGATGCGCTCGGCGATCAGCGATTCCATCGCCGCGAAGCGGGCGGTCCAGCTTCGCGCGAGTTCCACGCGACGCATCACTGCGCCTGCAAGCTTCGAATCGATCTGCCCGAGGTCGATCGCCTCGTTCGCGATCAGATGCATCGGCAGGCCCAGGAACAGATGCGCGCCGATCGGCGTGAAGCGCACCACCATGAAGTGCCGCTCGCCAATCGCTCGAGTGACCTGGTGTCGCGTGTGCAGCCCGACCACCCAGGCGCCGTCGCGCGTCGTCCACTCGTCTGTGCTTTCGGTGTCCAGACGTCGATGCGGCGCGCCGAAATTCAGCAGCAGCGGCACTTCGGCGGACGGGAGATGGCGTTCCTGAACCGGCACGCGCAGCTGACTCGAACTCGCGAAGTAGCCGTGCACGTAGGCGCGCAGGCGCGGATCGGCGGCGCGTTGAACCGTCTGCCATTGTCCGAGTTCGGAGCTGTGCTCGCCGGTTTCCATCTGCGGCAACGCCACCCACTGACACGCGGATACTGTACTGCGTTCACCCACACGACGGACCTGACGTCATCGTCGGCCGGGTAGAATGACCGGCCCGTCCCACGGAAGGTCATCGCCATGGTCCGAGCCGCCTGCCACTGCACCGCCGTCCGCTTCGAGATTTCCGAGTTGCCCGACTGGGTGCTCGACTGCAACTGCACGGTCTGCCGCCGTTATGGCGGCATCTGGTCCTACCCGGCTCCGGGGAACGTGAAGATCGTCAGCGGCAAAGACGCGACCGACACCTACGTCTGGGGCGATCGCGAACTGGCGTTCCATCGTTGTAAGACGTGCGGGTGCGTGACGCACATGGAAGCGGTCACCGCGGACCCGCCGCAGATCTACGGCATCAATGCGCGGCTGATCCCGACGCTCGATCCGGCGAGCGTGCGGCTGCGCCAGAAAGACAACGGCCACACCGGCTGGTTCTGGACGCGCTCCGATGCGCCGCCGGAACCGAGCCTGCATCCGAAAATGGACCGGCCCGGCGAGAACGATTGGCGTTGAAGGATCTCATATGAGGGACATGCTCCGTCGGGCGCGGAGGAGTATGGTCGGTAACCCGGGGTTCGAAAGAGGCAGGACGATGGCGAAGGACAGTACGCCCGATCCGGCGGCGGCGTTTCGCGAACTGGTGACGACGTGGGAACGCAACATCAATTCGGTGGCCAACCAGGTGATGGGCACCGAATCGTTCAGCCGGCTGATGCAGGAAATGCAGCGCATGCAGCTGGCGGTGCAACAGGCGACGTCGGAGGCGATGGGCCGCCGGCTCGCGGCGATGAACATGCCGACCCGCGAAGACGTGATCCGCGTAGCCGAGAAGCTCGCCGACGTCGAACGCCGGCTCGCGCACATCGAAGCGTCGCTCGACGGCACGGCCGCGGTCGTGCCTGTCGACACCGCGACTTCCGGCCGGCCGCGCACGCGGCAGCCGCCCGTCGAATATCTGCAGGGGGAGAAACCGCGATGACGAATGCTCAAGCAAACGGGGAAGACGCGCTCGGCGCGCGCGTGCGCGGCATGGTCGAGCGCGCCATCCAACGGGGCGTCAAAGGCTTTCAGTACGCCACCTCTGGACCGGCGAAGGTCGGGCTCACGCCGAAAACGACGCTGTATGGACGCGGCACGCTGCAGCTCTATCACTACAAGCCGCAGGCCGACGAGTTGTATCGCGTGCCGGTGCTGATGGTGATGGCTACCACCAACAAGGCGTTCGTGTTCGACCTGTTGCCGGGCCAGAGCATGGTCGAGTTCCTGTTGAAGCGCGGCTTCGACGTGTTCGTGATCGACTGGAATCCGCCGGCGCCGGAAGAGCGGGGGCTCACGCTCGAAGACTACACGCAGGACTTCATCCCCACTTGCATCGACAAAGTGCGGCAGGTCACCGGCCAGCCCGACGTCTCGGTCATCGGCTATTGCATGGGCGGCGTGCTGTCGTTGATCTATGCGGCTACTCATGTCGACGGTCCCCTCAAGAATCTCGTTTGCCTGACGACGCCCGTCGACTGGAAGCAGATGGGTCTCACCACGATGTGGAACGACCCGCGCTATTTCGACGTCGATCAGGTGGCCGACACGCTCGGCATCGTGCCGGCCGATTTCATCCGGCAGATGTTCGAGATGCAGAAGCCGGCGCAGCGTTTGGCCGGCCAGCTACGCGTGAGCGAACAGATGTGGAACGATGAATTCGTACGTTCGTATCGTGCGTTCGAACGCTGGGGCGACGAAACGCTGCCGTTGGCCGGCGAGTATCTGCGGCAGACGACGAAAGAACTGAGCTGGGACAACAAGCTGTTCACCGGCGAGCTCGTCGTCGGTGGTCGCGAGGCGAAGCTCGCGAACATCCGCGCGCCGCTCTTGTCCGTCGTTGCTGAGCACGATCACCTCGCGCCGCGCGACGCGACGAAACCGTTGCTCGACCTCGTCGGCTCCAGCGACAAAGAGGAGATTCTGCTCAAGGGCGGCCACGTCAGCCTGATCGCCGGACCGAATGCGATCGGACGAATGTGGCCACGGCTCGAGCGCTGGCTCGCGGTGCGTTCGACATGAGCGCCGACACGTCGCGTTATCCGCGCACGATCGCCTCAGGCGGTGCCTCGTTCGACCTGCGTGTGATGCACGCGCTCGACGAACCCGAGGTGCTGCGTTTCGCCCGCGCGCTGCCGCAGCACGATCTGCTGTTCATGCGCCGCGACATCACCAACGCGAAAGTGCTGTCGGCGTGGGTGCGCGAGATCGGCGCCGAGAACATCGTCAGCGTGCTCGCGCGGCGCAACGGCGAAGTGGTCGGCTGTGCGGCGGTGGTGCGCGACCTGCGCTCGTTCTCGCCGCACGTCGGCGATCTGCGCGTGCTGGTGGCGCCGTCGGCGCGCGAGCAGGGGCTCGGCCGCGCGCTGGTGCAGGAGAGCTTTCTGATCGCGCTATCAATGGGGCTCGAGAAGATCACCGCGCACATGACGTCGGATCAGCGCGCGGCGATCACCGTGTTCGAAGATCTCGGCTTCCGGGTGGAAGCGTTGCTGCGCGACCACGTGCGCAACGCATCGGGCGACAAGTTCGACATCGTCGTGCTGAGCCTCGATGTAGCGGCGCACCAGGCGAAGCTCGAACTCTACGGTCTGCCGGAGGCGTTCGCGGCATCGCTATAACGCGGTGTCGCTTTGACGCGGTGTCGCTTTAACGCAGCAATAAGTCATGGACGGTGCCTGGCACCGTCCATGACTTATTTTCCGGTGCGGTTACGGGCGCACTTCGTAGTACAGATTGCTCGGATCTTCGAAGTCGTGCAGCGTGAAGCGGGTGAAGCCTGCTTCACGCACCATGCGTTCCGCCACGTCGGGGTTGAAGCCGAGCGTGCCGAGTCCCGCGCCGCCCGGTTCGGAGAGCGCTGACGACATGCAGGCCGACACCGAGAAGCCGTAGAACATCGCGAGCATCGGATTGCGCATGTTCTTCTTGAAGTCCGCGTTGCTGCGGATGTCTTTGATCAGCCACGTGCCGTCGGGTTTCAGCGCGCGGCGGATCGATTCGATCACCGCGGCCGGTCGCGTCATGTCATGCAGGCAATCGAACGTGATGACGAAGTCGTAGGTCGGTTCCTTCGGCAACGCTTCGCCGCTGGCCGCGAACGTCTGCATGTTCGTCAACTTCATGTCGCGCGCCTTTGCCTGACAGTTGGCAATCGCGTGGCTGCTCGGGTCGTAGCCGTGGAACTGCGAGTTCGGAAACGCCGCGGCCATGCTGGCGAGCGCGAGCCCGCTGCCGCAGCCGACGTCGGCGACCGTGCAGCCCCGTTCCAGCTTCTGTTGCACGCCGTCGAGCGCCGGTACGATCTGCGGCACCAGCGCCTGTCGCACCCACGGGCCGAGCATGCGTTCGGTGCGGTGCGCGGCATTCGCGCCGAGCTGTTCGTAGCTGAGCCCAACGCCGGTGCGGAACGCATCGCACAGCTTGTCGACGATCTCGGGCGCGGTCGGCGTCGCGAACGCACCGGCCGCGAACGCCAGGCTGCCGGATTCGTCGGCTAGCACCGCGGCGCCCACCGGTGTCAGCTCGAAGCGGTCGGGGTCGTGATAGTCGAGCAGCCGCGCAGCGGCCTGGCCCCGTAGCCACTCGAACAGCCAGCGTTCCTTTAGACCAGTGCGCTCTGCCAGTGCGGCGGCGGTGAGCGGACCCGCGCCGTTCAGCGCACGATAGAGACCGAGCCGGTCGCCGATGTGGATCATCAGCGAGACCATTTCGCCCTGCTTGTAGCTCCATACGTTGAACGAAAAGCGCTTGAGCGCCTCGGCATCGATGAGCGGTTCGGCCATGTCTCTCTCCCTTCTTTGTAGTCGTGTAGGCGTGAAGTGAAGGCGCGATGCTAGCGCTGTGGCACGGTGCGCGTAAAACTGGGCGCTGAACGGAATTCATCGAGGGAGGGCGCCCGATGCGGATCATCACCACAGTCGTTCTGCTGGTGCTGTCGAGCCTGGTCGCGGCAGGTCCGAAGCTCTACCTCTTCGATTGCGGCGCAATCCGGCTCGCCGACGTCACGATGTTCGGCCTCAAGCCGGACGAGACGCCGGTGCGCGAACTGTTCGTGCCGTGCTACCTGATCGAGCACGGCAACGAACGGCTGCTGTGGGATACCGGTTTGCCCCTCAACGTAGCCGGTCAGGGAACGGTGACGATGGACGGCGGTGATTCGTTCATCTACGAGCGCTCGATCATCGATCAGCTGGCTGCGATGGGCATCAAACCCTCCGACATCACGTACGTCGCGTTCTCACATCTTCACGCGGACCACGCCGGCGGTGCGAACGCGTTCGCCGGATCGAACGTGCTGATGCAGAAAGCGGAGTGGGATTCCGCGCTCGCGGGCAATCCGGAGTTCGAACCGTCAGATGTGTTCGCGAAGCTCAAGGAGAAGAAACTGACGATCATCGACGGCGACTACGACGTGTTCGGCGACGGCAGCGTGAAGTTCGTGTACGCGCCCGGGCATACGCCGGGACATCAGGCGTTGCTGATCAAGCTCGAGAAGACCGGACCCTTGATGCTGTCCGGCGATCTGTATCACTTCCGCGAGAGCCGCGTTCTGCGACGCGTGCCGACGTTCAACTACAACGCGGCAATGTCGCTGCAGTCGATCGACAAGGTCGAAGCGCTGCTGAAACAGACGGGTGCGACGTTGTGGATCGAACACGACAAGGCGCTTGCCGACACGCTGAAGAAGGCGCCGGCGTTCTACGACTAAAGGCCAAGTGGATTGTTGCGCCCAGAAGGCGTTCACGCCGTGCGCCGCAACCTCACTAACGGAATCTCGCGCGACGTGTTGGATTGATAGTCCGCGAACATCGTGTAACGCGCCGTTAGAACCGGCCATATGTGCGCACGCTCTTCGCTCGTCAGCAACTTGGCGACCGCCGGATAGAAGTCGTCGTTCACCCGTACTTGCACGCGTGGATCGTCGCGCAGATTGAGGAACCACAACGGATGCGCGGCGGCGCCGCCATACGATGCGACGATGTAGCGTTCGTTCTCGTGCTCGAGGAACAGCAGCGGATTGCGGCGAATGTCACCGCTGCGCCGGCCGGTGGTGTACAGCAGCAGAATCGGTCGCGGGCCGTCCCAACCGTCATCCTGACCGGCGGTCGCGATGTAACGGCGGGCGTGTTCGGCGGCGAACGGCACCGCGCTGTCGATGGCGTCGCGCTCGATCGGATGCAATTGCACGGGCGAGGTCGCGGTAACCGGTTGCCTCAGCTTTGCGACCCACGCCTTCGGCGGAGTGATCGGTTTCGACGTCATCGTGCAGACTCTCTTCGTTGGCGATTCGGTACCATCGCTTGGAATCGTACAGCGCAGCAAAGCGTGAGGATCATCGAATGAAGCAGATTGCGCCAATGGAAGTGGGTTTACCCGTCATCGATCTCTTGCAGATGCTCGAGTTCTACAGCGAGGTCCTGTCGTGTACCGAAGTGCGGCGCGCCGATATACCGGCGGCGCTGTCGCGCGCGATCCGCACCGGCAGCGCCGGCTACGTGAATGTCTGGTTGCGCACGCCGAACGGCGAAGTGATCAAGCTCGTCAGTCCGTCGAAACCGCCGAAGAGGCAGGCGTCGTCCGGTTTCTCGGCCGACCGCACCGGCTTCGCGTACCTGACGTTCTATTGCCGCGATCTCGATGCGGTGCTCGCGAAGGCGCTGCAACGGGGCGGCGCGCAGCGCTCCGAACCGTCCGCTTCGGAGGGGCTCGGCCTGAAACTGGCGTTCTTCGAAGATCCGGAAGGCAACGTGATCGAGCTGGTCGAACCGAAAGCCTGAGCGCTAGCGCGCGCGAGGCTTCTGCGGTACCAGATGGCGCATCCACATCTCACGCCGGAACGGCCCGATGTCCGTAGAGCGAACTTCGTCAGCTTCGCGAAAACAGCGGCGCGTCCGACTCCAGCCGCGCGCGTCCCGCCTGCTCCGCGACCAGATCGCAGTCGAACACCGTGTGTGCGCTCATCATCTGCACGTCGCGGTTGAGCCGCTGCAATTCGTTGTCGAGGAAGTGCACGCCGGCGCCGCTGCCGTCCATTACGTTGCGCACGATGCGGCGGCAGTCGTGCACCACGTGCGCGATGGTCAGCCGCATCTCGATCTGCTCGACGCCGGTGAGACGCGCTTCGCCGCGGGCGTGGTGCTCGATCGAACGCGCGGCCGCACGCAGCACGGTCTCCGCGGCGCGCACGTCGGCAATAGCCGTAGCGAGGCGGATCTGCGCAGACGCGCTCTGGCTCTGCACTTTGTGCGTGCCGAAGCGCACCCGCTCGGCAATCAGCGTTCGATAGAGCTCGACCGCGCGGCGCGCTGCGCCAAGCGCCGGAATCGCGGCGGTCAGTGACAGGAACGGCGGCACGGGTAACCGCATCAGATAAGTCGCGTTCGCGCCGGCAGTGACGGCCGGCGGTGTCAGCAGCGACATGTTGCGGTCCGGTACGAACAGCTTGTCGGCGACGATGTCGCGGCTGCCGGTGGCGATCATGCCGTCCACGTGCCAGGTGTCGAGCACTTCGACGTCGGACGGGCGCACGAGACACAGCCGTTGCACCGGCGTCGGATCGGCCGGAACCATCGCAGAGAGCAGCACCCAGTCCGCGTGCACGATGCCGGTGGCGAACTTCCAGCGGCCGGTCAATTCGTAGCCGTCGCCTTTCGGCGTTGCGTTGCCGCTGCGCGGATTCACGCTGCCGGGCGCGAGGATGTACGGCGCGTTGCCGAACACGTCCTGCTGCAGCTCGTCGGAGAACAGGCCGAGCAGCCAGTTGTGTTCCATGTAGAAGGTGGTGATCCAGCCGGTGGACGGACATGCCTCACTCACCGTCACGCCGATGTCGACGAACAGATCGAGACCGATCTCGTAACCGCCGAAACGCTGCGGCACGAACGAGCGGAACACGCCGGTCGCCTCCAGCGCCTCGATCACGTCGTCAGCAGGTTTGCGATCGCGTTCGGCGTCGCGCGCGCGGCCGGCGATCAGCGGCACCGTCGCGCGAACGCGTTCGAGCAGACCGTCGAGCGGCAGCTCCGCGACGTGCGCCGACGCAGCGTTTCTGGCGGACGCGCTCAACCCGCGGCCCGAACGCCCTCTTCCTCGCGCGGCGGCAGTTTCACGCCGCGCTCCAGGCGGAAGCGGATCTGCGGAATCGCGTCGTCTGCGTTGAACGCGCGCAGCAGATGGCAGCACTCGAGCTGCAGGCCGTTCGGATCTTCGAAATAGATCGATTTCGACCAGCCCTCGTGATCGACCGGTCCTTTCACCTCGACGCCGTGGTCCTGCAGACGCTTCTGCGTGGCATCGAGCGACTCGAGCGAATCGCAATCGAACGCGAAGTGATACACGCCCGGCATCAAACCGAGACCTTTGTTGATGCCCGAGTCGAAGTCCTTCGGATAACCTTCGACGTCTTCGCCGCTCATGAAGCCGAGCAGCTGACCGTTGCCGATGTCGAAGAAGAAATGTTTCATCACGCCGCGCTTGCCGAGTTCCACGAGATCGGCCCGCACCAGCGGAAAGCCGAGCACCTCTTCGTAGAACTTGCGCGTGGCCTCCATGTTCTTGGTGCCGAGATCGATGTGGTTCAAACCGAGGCACTTCATCTTCGGGGTGGTTGCGGTCATTGCGTCCTCCTCGCGCGAGCTGCGCGGCCGCCGGTGAATGTCGGTCGAGGATATTCGCGTTACGCGTCGCGCCGCAAGACGGAATCGGCGCGATGGCGGCGTGACGGATCGACAGCGACGCGTCTTGGAAAATCACACGATTTGCTTACCATGGCTGAGCCGCCGCGTCGCTACGCGAAGCCGGCGTATTGCGGGCGCTGTCAGATTTTCTGTCAGTGCGCGATAGGGAGAGCGCCGAGAGGCGTCAGGAGGAGGGTTCGTGCTCGGCGAGCATCACCCGGATGCGCTCATGCGAAAGGCCGGCGGCTTCGCCGAGCCTACGCAGGCTCAGACCTGCAGCGGCACCGTTCGCTATCGCGTTGCGAAGCGCGGCTTCGGCGCGCTCGGCCGCAGCGGCGCGCGAGCGAACGCGCGCGAGCTGTGCATTCGTGCCGCGCGCCTGCTCGGGCGTCGGGCGCAGCAGTTGTTCGGCGAGCCGCGAAACGGTCGCGGCGCTCGCAGTCGGTTCGCCGAGCGCGCGCTGCACCAGCATGCCGAAGGCGAGGCTGCTGATCAGCCGCGCCAGTTCGTCGTGCGGCAGTTGCGGGTCGATGAAACCGGAGTCGACGCCGGCCTGCGTCATCCGCTCGAACGCTTCCTGCCGTACCGCCACCATCTTCTTCAGCGCTTTCGCCGCGTCGGCGTCGCGCCGCGCGAACGCGATGACGTCGAGCAGAATCAGCGCGCGCCGGCCCAACGACGCATCGATCAATCCCTGCGCGAGCGCGTCAGTGAGTTGCCCGGCCGGTACCTTCGCCGCGTCGAGCGCGAGGTGCGTGAACCTGTCCGCCGTGCGCAGCCCGAGCGCTTCGAGCAGCAGGTCGAGCTTGCCTTCGAAGTGCGCGTAGACGGCGCCGGTGGTCACACTGGCGCGGCGCGCGATTGCAGCGAGCGTGGTGGCCGCGTAACCGTTGCGCGAAAACTCTTCGACGGCCGCTTCGATCAGCGTTTCGCGCGCGTTCGTGTTCTCACGGGTCGCTTTCGATTTCGCGGGCACGCCGATTCTCGCGTGACGGATGACCGGACCATTCTAGCCAGGACGCGAACGTGACCGACACCGAACTGCGGGCGCTGTGTCAGCGCTTCTTCGACGCGATCGAACGGGGCGACTACGCTGCGGTGGCACAGCTATACGCGCCGGAGTTCCGCATGTGGGTGAACCTCACCGGTAGCGAAAGCGGCGCGGAAGAGAATCTCACCGTATTGCGCGAGGGCGCCAAGCTGCATCGGCGGCGCACGTACGACGACCGTATCGTGAATACGTTCGCGAGCGGTTTCGTGGTGCAGTATTCGGTGAACGTCGTAACGCATTCCGGCGCACGAACGTCGCTGTCCGCGTGCGTGGTAGCGCAATGTCGCAACGGCCAGATCACGCGCATCGACGAATATCTCGATTCCGGCAAGTTCCGCTCACGCGTGAAGGAGCAGGCATGAGCATGACCGACGGCGAAATCCGCGAGCTCTGTAACCGCTTCTTCGACGCGTATCAGGATCGGCGCGTCGACGAACTCGCCGACATCTATTCGGCCGATTGCGTCGTGTGGCACAACGTGTTCGGCGGCCGCGAGATGTCCGGCGCAGACAACCTCGCGGCGTTGCCGGCGAGTTACGAAGGGCAACGCCGTCGCACCTACAACGATCGCATCATCAACACCTTCGAAGGCGGCTTCGTCATTCAGTACACGCTGCACGGCGTGCAGCACAGCGGTCACAAGGGCGCGCTGTGGATCTGCATCGTCGGCTTGTGCAGTAACGGCAGGATCACGCGCATCGACGAGTACATGGATTCCGGCAAATTTCCGGCATGGCGAGGGTCTAAGCCCGCGGCGAAGGAGAACGCATCGTGAGACAGGACTGGAATCTGCTGTCGCTCTGCGACCGGTTCTTCGATGCGATCGAACACAAAGACTTCGCAACGCTCGAACAGTGTTACGCGCCCGAAGCCATGGTATGGCACAGCCACGATTGTCTCTACCAGCCGCGCGACGCGAACCTCGCAACACTGAAAGACGGCATGACGCGGCTGAAGAAAATGCGCTTCAAGAATCGCCGCGTGCACACGTTCGAGGGCGGCTTCGTACAGCAGCACACGCTCTACATCACGCACCCGAACGACTTCGTTGGGCAGATGGACGTATGCTTCGTGGCATTCGTGCGCGACGGTATGATCTCGCGTGCATACGAGTATTTCGATACCGGTCAGATGGAGAGGTTTCTTGGACCGCGCGCCGGCGCGGCGTAGATTCGACGATCACAGATGCGAGGACGACGGAAATGGCTACCGAAAAATTCGAATACCTGGGCGTCAACCACGTGGCGCTGGTGTGCAAAGACATGAAGGAGACGGTCGATTTCTACACGAACGTGCTCGAGATGCCGCTGGTGAAGACCATCCAGCTCGGCGATCGTGGTCAGCACTTCTTCTTCGACGCCGGCAACGGCGCCACGATCGCGTTCTTCTGGTTCCCTAACGCGCCGGAGGCGGCGCCCGGTATCGCCTCGCAGGACCAGCGACCGGGCTCGAACTTCACCAGCGCGCACGCCTCGATGAATCATCTCGCAATCTCGATACCGCTCGAGAAGTTCGATGCGTACGTCGCGAAGCTGAAGCAGAAAGGCGTGCGCGTGCACGTGATCAACCACGCCGACAATCCCGAGGGTTATACGGTGGGCGTCACCGACAAGACGTGGATCCGTTCGATGTACTTCGCCGATCCGAGCGGCATCGCGATGGAGCTCGCCGCGTACACGCGCGCTTTTCGTCCAGATGACGTTGCGCACGAACCCGCAACCCACGCCGACCGCGCGCGTTACGCGGCAGCGACAAACGGCCACTGACGGACGGGCGAGCGGTAGCCGACTACGCTCGCGGCCGAGTCGGATCGTTGGCGCCCAGGATCAGCTGGTGGTCATGCCGAGGCTTGCCATCGCCGCATCGGCTTTCTCTTTGGCCTGCTGCGCCGCCGCCACGGCGTTGCGGGTGTCGCCGCCGGATTGTGCGGTGGTCGCGGCCGTCCACGACGACTTCGCGCTGGCGAGATCGCTTTGCGCCGACGACAAGGCGTCTTTCGTGACGTTGGCTGGCAGTTTCTTCGACTTCGCGAGCACGTTGAGGCGACTGTCGATGGCTGCCAACTGCTTCGGCAGATCTTCGGAGAGCGTCTGCCAGTCGGTGGTCAGCGTCTGCGCCTCGGCGGCCTGACGGGCGGCTGTTTCGGCGGCTTCCTTCGCGGTCGCTTCCTTCATCGCGGTGTCTTTGGCAGCGACCAGGGCCTGCGCGCTCGCGAGTACGCTCGGCGCACCGCTGATCACGCCGGCGTAGTCCTTCTGATCGAATCGCGCGCGCAGGTTCGAGAGTTGCTCGTTCACGGCTTTGAGCTGGTCGGGAATGTAGCGCTGCGCGTCGGGTCCGACCGAGGCCACTGCCATTTCGATTTCGGTGATTGCCTTCTTTGCGGGCTCCATCTGGTTCGAACAGCCTGCCAGTGCGATGCCGAGCGCGAGCAGCACATACAGCGCGGCGCCATGGTTCGTTTTCGCGTGAGGTGTGGAATGGATGTGTGACACGAGGATCTCCTTCTTCGGGTTGGAACCGGAGTCGTTGCTAGGGAATGCGCAGGCGCTGGCCTACCTTGATCTTGTCGGGATCGCTGAGAACGTCTTTGTTGGCGTTGAAGATCTCGTGATACAGGTTGCCGTCGCCGTAGCGCTCTTTCGCGATCTTCCACAACGTGTCACCGGCTTTGACTTCGTACCATTGCGTGTAGGCGTTGTCGCCGCTTGGCGGCGTCGGTCCGGGTGGCTTGCTGTCGGCCATGGCTGTCGTCCGGTTCAGATGCTCTGCCATGGTGCGCCGTATGTACGGGCGGGTCCGTTAGATGACTAACACAAGGTCGAGGACGCCCGAGCGGTTCAGCGTTTGAAGTACTGCACCATGTAGTCGATCACCTCGCGCTGCTCGAGATTGCCGAGATGTCCGCCGGTGGGGTAGATCTTCGCGCGCTCGCCGAACGCGTCGGTGAGGAACTTGATCTCGCCGCGCTCGAGGATGACGTCGTCGCGGTTGGACACCACGCCGATCTTCTTCGCCGCCGCGAGATAACCGCCGATCGACGTCAGGCTCTGCAGTTGCGCAAACTCTTCGGCAGTCACCGCGGTCGTCGTATGCGTTCTCGCGAAGTACGGCCACATGTACTCGCCGAAATAGTCGGTGAGACCGACGCGCAGCGAAACCTCGAGATAGTCGTCGAGTTTCGTGGTCTGCGTGAGTATCTCGTTGGCCGGTTTGATGAAGCCGCCGTTTGTCATGACGTCGGACGTGAAGATCAGCGCGGACGACGCGAGGCGGAACGAAACGCCGATCAGCGCGATCAGCTCTTCGTTGGTCGGCGGATCGTCGCGCACCGCGGCATACACGAGTTCCGGCGAAAACGTGACGGTGGTGGAGCTGCGATATTTGGCGCCCACGCGCGAAACGATCTTGCGAAACACCACGTCGAAATTGTCGACACCGCCCGGAATGTTCTCGATGAACCGGTCCAGTTTCGAGATCGAGTTGTAGATCTGCACCGATGGATCGAGCAGCAGCACTTTCTCGAAGTTGAACACTCTCTGCACTTCGTCGAGCAACGATACGAACGCGGCATTCGTCCCGCCGATGCTGTAGCCGGTCAGATAGAACGTCGTGACCTGCATGTCCGGCCCGATCTCGGCCCAGATCTTCTGCATCACGGCGTAGATGTCCTGCGCGTCGTGGCGTTGCTCGCCCGGCACCATCGTCGACGACGCGGCGATGATGAACGTCGGATAAGTCGGCGACGTGATGCCGACGACGTGAAATCCGGCGGCATAGAACGCGCGCATCAGAAACTGGGTGAGTTCGCTGTCGTGCGCGGCGCCGGTGCCGGCGATCACGAAGATCAGCGGCGCCGGACCGTTCTGTTTCGCATACGAATAGTCGAGGCGCGCGCCGTATCGCAGCACATCGGGAATCACGCGCCCTTCGTAAAGGGGCAGCCTGCGCACTTTGAGGGGAATGCAGTCGGGCACGTGCGCCTTCAGTTCGAGCGAGGTGCCGACGACCGTCGCGAGGTAAGGGTTCGTGGTCGGGTCTGACGCGTCGGCCGACGCAACGGCCGCGAACGCGAGCAGCGCTGCGGCGAGCAGACGCGTCATCGAGACGCGACGGCGTCCGATGAACTCACCGTCGGCGGCAATTCCTTGGCGACCGCCGCTTCGAACCGTTCGCGCTGCAGAGCGACCCATTTGCGATATCCCTCAGGATCGACCCACGCAGCGACGCCTTCCGTTGCCACGCGCGCCCGTTTCGCCTCGAAGGCAAACGGCTCGGTGTGCGGCGTGAGCCAGATGTCGGGCATCAACGCCGCGAGCGTACGGAAAGTCTTGCGGTAGTCGTCGGCGATCCCGGCATACGACGCGTTCTTCACCAGCCGATAACCCGGATTCACGCTGGTGCCGTCCGGGAACACTACCGTGAAGCGGCGCCCGCCATCTGTCACCTGGGTCACCCATGTGGTCGAGCCGCGCGTGTGACCGGCGGTCTTCAGCGCCTGCAGCGTGACGTCGCCCAACGTGACTGTGTCGCCGTCGTGAATCACGCGGTCCACTTTTACGGGTTCGAACTGAAAGTCTGCAACGGATCCGTAGTTGAAGTCGGTTTTGCCGCCGGACTGAATCAGCTCCACCTCGGCATCGAGCGCTACCACCTGCGCGCCAGTGACGCGCTTCAGATACGCGAGACCGCCGACGTGATCGATGTGCGCGTGACATGTCAGCAGCAGCTTCACGTCTTCCGGTTTGAAGCCGAGCTTACGGATCGATGTTTCGATCAGTTCACCCGACGGCGGCATGCCGGTATTGAGCAGCATGTGGCCGTCGTTGGTGGTGATGAGCCAGGAGGTGAGACCTTGCGTGCCGACAAAGTGGATCGGCCCGACGACGGTCATCGGCTCCGCTGGATCGTTCCAGCGCATCTGTTGCGCGACCGCGGCAATCGACGTTGGCGTGTCCTGCGCGAGCAGCGGCGAACCGAGGCCGATTGCAAACAGGATCGAAGCCATGAAAAGTCGGTGCATGAGTGCTCCACCTGGTCGAGCGCAGTGTAGAGGTTGCGGGCGCCATCCAGCTATTCACACTTCTCAACAGGACCAGCGGAGTTGCCTATGTTCGATCACCTCGGCTTCTACACGGCCCGGGATCTGCGCGAACGGCGGGTGTTCTACACCGCTGTGCTGGGCACGCTCGGGCATCGACTGCTGGAAGACCACTCGCAGGCGGACGGCGGTGGCTGGCTCGTGTTCGGTAGCGGTTCGTCGCAATCGGCCTTCTTCGTGGTCGCGAAGGGACGGCCGGAGCGCTGGAGCGCCTTGCAGCAGCCGGGTCTCAGTCCGATTCACATCGCATTTCGCGCGCCGTCGAAGGAGTCGGTCGATCGATTTCATGCAACCGGTCTGCGCGAAGGCGCGACCAGTAACGGCGCTCCCGGCGTGCGCCGGGCGCCGTATTACTGTTGCTTCCTGCTCGACGCCGACGGCAACAACATCGAAGCCGGGGTCTATCTCGACGATTGATCGCGCCGAGATTGCCGGAGCCCATCGAAACACGTTCCAATGACACGCCATCCCTGAATCACGAGTCTCATGTCTGCAACGTTCACCATGCGCGACGCGGCGACGCTGCTGCTGGTACGCGACACGCAATCCGGCCTCGAAGTGTTCATGGTCGAACGTCCCGGCGCCGCCGACTTCGGCGGCATGCACGTGTTTCCGGGCGGCAAGGTGGATGCGGGCGATTCGTCGGCGGAGTCCTGTTGCGTCGCCTTGAACGACTCGTTGGCGAGCGAGCGGCTCGGCGTCGCGCGCGGCGGCATCGCATTCTGGAGCGCGGTCATCCGCGAGGCGTTCGAGGAAGCCGGCGTGCTGCTCGGTTATCGCGGCGATCGGCTGGTCGATCTATCGGATCCGGAAACGCGTGACCGCTTCGCCGACCATCGCGTCGCAGTCCACAAGGGCGAACTGTCGATCGTCGAACTGTGCCGGCTGGAAGACCTGCGGCTCGCCACCGATCGCGTCCACTACTTCAGCCACTGGATCACGCCGCTCGGCCCGCCGCGCCGCTACGACACGCGCTTCTTTCTCGCGCACATGCCGGAGAACCAGGAACCGGCGCACCACGAAGGCGAACTCGAAGACGGTTTGTGGATACGCCCGGCCGAGGCGCTCGCGCGCAAGGAAAGCGGCGAGTGGACGATGATCTTCCCGACGCTGACCACACTGCGTTCGCTCACGCGGTACGACGACGTGCGAACGCTCGAAGGCGATGTGCTGGCGTGGCGGCACTTGCCGGAGGTCACCGACGAGCGGCATCGTCAGGGCATGCAGCACTCGGACCGCTGATATGAGCGTGGCGCAACTGCGCGAAGAAGGCTTCTGCATCGTCGAAGACGTGCTCGATGCGGCCGCCGTGCGCGACGTTCGCGCGAGACTGGTGGCCGCGGCGCACGAAAGCCGTCGGCGCGGCATCGATACGTTCATGCCGGTGCTCGATCCGAACGATCGCAACGTGCGCGTGTTCAATCTGCTCGACCTCGATCCGGTCTTCGTCGAACTGATCCAGCATCCGCAGGCGATCGCGCTGGTGCGCGAATTGCTCGGCGACGGATTTCTGATCTCCAATTTCACCGCCAACATCGCGTTGCCCGGCAGCCGGTCGATGAAGCTGCATTCCGATCAGGCGATCGTGATACCGGAGCCGTGGTTCGAAGCCTGGGCGATCAACATCATCTGGTGTCTCGACGACGTGTGCGAGGCGAACGGCGCGACCCGGTACGTGCCGGGCAGCCACCGTGTGACGCGCGAGGGGGAACTGCCGAGCGACGCGGTGGCGCACAGCAAACCCTTCGAGGCGCCGGCGGGGTCGATCATCGCGATGGACGGGCGCATGTGGCACACGTCGGGTGCCAATACCACGCAGTGCGACGAGCGGGCACTGCTGTTCGGCTACTACAGCGCCGACTTCATCCGGCCGCAGGTGAACTGGAACGTCATGTTGTCGGAGGCAACGCGCGCGTCATTGTCGCCGCAGATGGACGGGTGGCTCGGGCTCGGTGCCGCGGCCAACACCAACCGCGCGACGATGGTCAGGCAGGACATTGCGCCAATGGCGTGACTACCCCGCGGCTCACCATTTTTCGACCCACGGCCGCAACACCACTTCGAATGCCCACGTGGACCGGTGCTGGCGGTGCAGCTGCAGATACGTCTGCGCGATGTGGTCCGGGTCGGCCATGTTGTCGTCCACGGTTGTACCGGCGAGCCGGTGCGCGCGCGTGCCGTCGTCCTGCGTCCAGCCGATCGCCGCGTCGATCGGCACGTGCGCGACGTGGATACCCTCCGGCATCAGTTCGCGCGCCATGCTTTCGGCGAGGCCGAGCTTCGCGTGCGACGCCATCGCGAACGCTCCGCTTTTCGCATAGCCCTTTATCGCCGCGCTCGCGTTAGTGAAGATGATCGTGCCCTTCGCGCCGTTGCGGCCAGGTGCATTCGTCAGCATGAGCTTTGCAGCCTGTTGCGCGACGAGAAACGCGCTGAACGACGAGTTGCGCAGCGTGTCGAGCACCATCGCCGGCTCTGCCTCCGTGATGCCTTTTCGGAAAATGCCGGGTACGCGTCCGTCGATGTTGTGCACGACGAGGCGCGGCGCGCCGAGGTCCGAGGTCACGCTCTGAAACAGTCTCTCCACCGCCGCGGGATCGCTGGCGTCGCAGGCGTAGCGACGGATGCCGTGCGTCTGCTCGAGCTTCTGCAGCACCGGTTTGTCCGGGCTGCGCGCTGCAACGGCGACGCGCATGCCTTCGTCGGCGAACAGCCGGGCGCAGCTCGCGCTGATGCCGGGACCGCCGCCGACGATCAGTGCTATTTCGTTCCGGTCGTGGGATTCGCTCATTCGCGTGCTCGCAGTAACAGTTTGTTGTCGAGGGCAGGGCCTGCCTTCGCCTGAATGTCGCGTGGGCGCAGCGGCTGCCCGTCGGAACTCACGGCGCTCATTTGTCTGATCGGCTTGCCGGTGGCGCGCTCGACGAAGATCAGGCGTTTACCGCGCTTGTGGGGTTTGTACTTGTCGCCCCAGTGCGTCATGGCCAGCAGAACGGGTTGCAGGTCGAGACCTTTCTCCGTCAGAACGTACTCGGAGTGAGCGCCTTCCGCCGATTCGCGCTTTTCGAGAATGCCTTCGTCGACGAGCAGGTTGATGCGCGACGTCAGGATGTTCTTCGCAACGCCGAGACTCTTCTCGAACTGGCCGAAGCGTTTGGCGCCGAAGAATGCATCGCGGAGGATCAGCAGCGTCCATCGCTCACCGATGACGTTGAGCGTCTGCGCAAGCGAACAGTTCATGTGGTCGAACGATTTGTACTTCATGGGACACAGTCTGAAGTAGTTGCATGATGAAAGTAAATGGTTTTATGATGCAACTCACCGATCGAAGCGAGAGCAATTATGAAATCAGTCTGTCTGGTAGTAGGGGCTGGTGCTGGTATTGGCGGGAACGTCGCGCGACGCTTTTCCGAAGAGGGCTATCACGCGGTGCTCTGCCGGCGCAGCGACGAAGACGGCCTGAACAGGATGGTCGCCGAGATCCAGGAGAGCGGCGGATCGGCGTCCGGATTCCTGCTGAACGCGGCCGAGGAAGGCAGCATCGAAGAGCGGGTGGCGGCGGTCGAAGCCGACATCGGCCCGATCGAGGTCGTCGTTTACAACCTGGGTGCGCAGATCGGCGACAGAGCCTTGAAGGCCACCAGCTACAAGGCGTTCGAGATGGGTTGGCGGCTCGGAACGTTCGGCCTGTTCCGCGTTGCATCGGCGGTGTTTCCGCTGATGGGGGCGCGCGGCAAAGGAACGCTGTTGGTGACCTCCGCTACCGCCGCGATGCGCGGCAACGGTGGTCAGCATTCCCATTCGGCCGCGATGGGCGGCCGGCGCATGCTGTGTCAGACGCTGAACGCGGAATTCGCGCCGAAAGGAATCCACGTGGTGCATATCGTCATCGACGGCGCGGTCGATGCGCCGGATACGCTCGGCAAGATGTTGGGTGCCGAGCGGTTCCAGCAGCTGAGGGAAACGCGCGGCATGGAACACGACGGTCTCATGCTCCCGGCGAAGATCGCCGATACCTACGTTCATCTCGCGCAGCAGCACCGTTCGGTGTGGACACATGAAATCGACTTGCGCGCGTTCTCCGATCGCGCGTGGTGGAATCACTGATCTTCTGCGAGCGACCTAGGCCTTCGAGTACAACCGGTTCACGTTCGCGTAACGGTCCGGATCGAGATCGCGGCCGACGAGCGCCGGATGATCGACGCCATAGCGGTGTGCGCGGAACACGATGTTCATGCGCCCGCCGAGGCGCGGGTTCGAAGCGAAGAACGGGTTGATGTACTCCCACACCACTTTCTTGCCGCGCGTCACCTCGAAGAACTGCCCTTTCGCCGACTCGCAGATCAGCATGTTGTCGTTCGGCAGGCGGTCCACGCTGCCGCCCATGAACGTGTAGAACGAGAACGGCGGGTCGTCCGCATACTCCCAGACGATTTCGCGGGTTTTCGCGTTGATCTCGATCGCGCGGGAAAAATCGATGCTCCGGCGATGCACACCGTTGTCGAAAATCGTGATCGTGTCGGGGCTCGAGTATTTCGCATCGTGCTGATGGCCGGTGATGCCGGTCCACTTCCACTTGAACTTGCCTGATCTGGCGCTCACCTCGCCGACCATGCTGAGGCGCCTGAAGCTGAGCAGCCAATCGCCCTTCGGCGTTAGCGACAGGGAGTTGCAGTGACTCCATTCCATTCGATGATCGAGCGGACAGATGATCTCGGTGGCCGGGTCGAAGTGCTCCCATGATTTCCACTCTTTGACGATTTCACCCGCCTGGGTCACTTCGAGTACCACGTCGCCGAGCATCAGGTTCGGATCGTCTTCGTCGTTGTTGTAGCCGCCTTTGATTTTGCGAATCAGCCCTTTCGGCAGCGGCACCCATTTCACGATCAGCGTGTTGCCGTTCGGCATGCGCTGGTAGTCGTGGTGAATCCACGGATCGTCGAAACGCCACACGATGTTGCCGTTCCAGTCGAGTTCATAGCACGCGGCAGCCTGGCCGTTCAGCCCGCGCTGGCCGGCCACGTTGTCGGACGGCATCGCCAGCGCCATGAGATTACCGTTGGGAAGCAATTCGGCGTTGGTGATGCCGAGCGGGCATTGCCAGCGGTGCACGAACCGGCCCTGCATGTCGATGAGCCAGGCCTTGTCGGTATCCGCCGTGAACAGCGTGTAGCCGTGAAAGCTCAGCTGCGGGTTGTAGTGGATGAGTCCGTTCGGGTGATGTTCGGACCTGGCCATCAGCGCTTCGCCGCCGCCCAGCCGGTGGCGTAGTCGGCGCTCATGCGCGGGCCTTTCACGCGCAGGTGCTGGATCTTCCAGACGCCGTTCACCTTCGCGTAGTCGTCGTTGTAACGCGCGGCCTGCCACAACGCGCGATTGCCGTCGCGCATCGTGAACGGACCGAAGAAATACCACGTGGCGGTGGCGCGATCGCCGTTCACCTCGATCACCGGATTGATCACCATGTGCTGCGAGAAGCTGATCGCCTGCTGGAAGCCGACGAACAGTTCGCGGATCGCCGCGTGACCTTTCGCGTGTCCGATGCCGCGGCCTTCCCACTCGCCGTCTTCGGCGAAGATCGTGGTGATGCGGTCGGGATTGTGGTTGTCGTCGCAGATCGAGCAGTAGGTGGCTTTCAGTTGCTTGATGGCCTCGATGTCTTCGAGACGCTGGATACGCTTCGCAAGGTCCTGCAGGTCCATGTCGATCCCCCCTTCGTCGTGAGCCCCGGACGAGAGAAACTATCACACTGTCTCACCGGCACGCTGACCGACATGAGCCGAGTTCCCGCCACGCCACCGCTCACCTGGTTGCGCGCATTCGAAGCGGCGGCGCGGCTCGGCAGCCTGAAAGACGCGGCGGAGGAGCTGTCGGTCACGCCGTCGACCATCAGCCATCACGTGCGCGATCTCGAAGCGCGGCTCGGCGCGCCGCTGTTCACGAAGCACGGTCGCGGTGTGGCGCTCACTACCGAAGGCGAGCAGTACTTCCGGACGCTGCGGCAGGCCTTCGAGCTGCTGCGTGGCACTGCGATCGAAACCGCCGATCGCGCGCGCCGCCTCCGCATCGGATGTTTCCCGTTTCTCGCCAATGAGGTGATCGTGCCGCGGCTCGACGAACTCAAGCAGGCGCTGTCCGGCACTTCGATCACGTTGCGCAACGACGTGCATCTCGATGCGCTGCTCGATCCGCAACCGTCGAACCGGCTCGATGTGGTGATCCGTTACGGAACAGGCGATTTCCCGGGTTGCCTGTCGCTGGAACTCGCGCCGATCGATCTGGTGCCGATCACCGCGCCCGGCGCGCACCGCATCGAACGTGCGGAAGACGTACTGGAGCTTCCGGTCATTCGCGTGGCGGGTCCGTTCGACGGCTGGAAAGCGTGGGCCGACGGTCATGGGCTGTTGGGGCGGCCGACGCGAGTGGTGCTCGAAACCGACAGCTACCACGCCGCGGCGCTGGCGGTGGAGCGGGGTGCCGGCATCTGCCTCGGCATTCTGCCGTTCATGCGGCCATGGTTCGACGCGCGTCGCGTGCAGACGATCGGCGCGCTGACCACCCGCATCGAGCAGCGCGCTTATCTCGTGTACGGCCTGCACAACGAGCGCAACCGCGACATTCCGCGGCTGCACGAATGGCTCAAGAGCGTGCTCACCTGACGAAGATGAGCTTCGCGCCGACCGGCGCATCGCGAAAGCCGCGTTCGATGTCGGGCCAATCGTACACGGCCGGTTCGATGGCGAGCGGATCGAGCCCGGCCGCGATCAGCTCCAGCACGCGATCGAGAAGCGATGCGCTGTTGACGCGTCCCGTGTGGAAACGGATGCCTTTCATGTACAGATCGCCGAGCGGCATCGGCGGGCTCTGCCCGAAGTAGATCGACGCGCTCGTGCACAGGCCGAACGGCGCGGTGGAACGGAGCAACGCCGCGAGGCCCTCGAGATTCTGCGTGCAGTCCATCGTGATGTCGTGCGTTGCGAAGCGGCGCGGCCACGCGTCGATCTGCACGCAATCGGCCCCCAGACGTTCGCCGATCGCGAGCGCGCGTTTGTTCTCGCTCGCATAGGTGATGCGTCCGGCGCCGAGATGGCGCGCGGCGGCGATCGTATAGAGCGGGATGCTGCCGGAGCCTCCGATCAGCACGCTCGATCCTGGGCGCGCCGCGAGTTCTTCGTCCACCGCGCGCAGACCGTCGGCGAAATTGTCGCTTGCGGAAGCTGCGGCTACCGGCGTAACTCCCTGCGGCAAGCGGCGCAGGTTGAAGTTCGCCCACGGCACGCGCACCGCGTCTGCCAGCGCGCCGGACCATTGGCCCGCGGCTTCGCCGATGCCGTACATCGACGTGGGCGGCACTTCGGTGCAGGCGGCACTGTTGCCTCGTTGGCAGTAGACGCACGCGCCGCAACTCGGCTGGAACGATGCGAGCACCACGTCCCCGACATCGACCGATGTCACGTCCGCGCCGCGCGCGAGCACTTCGCCGGTGAACTCGTGTCCGATCACGAACGGCGGTTTGATCGGCGCGGTGCCGGCAAAGATCGAGCGATCGAGATCGCACGCAGCGACTGCGAGCGGCCGCACGATTACGTCGGTGGCGTTGAGCAGTGCGGCGTCGGGTATTTCCTGCCAGCGCAGCTGCGATTTGCCGAGATAGTGGAGTGCCTGCATGTGCGTAAGGTCCTGACGAGAATGCTCGGGAACCTAACGGGTGTGCTGATGCGCAACAAACGAAGATTCCCGGCGACAGATGTAGTGGATTCACCTGTCGGCGTGGTCGGCGCCATCGTTGAGCAGATATCTGCTCTGGGGGGAGGGTCGTCAGCCATTGTCCGGTGATCGCCTGGACGCGAAGGATGGATGGTCGAGGTGCATAGTTGACCGGAGCGTGAGTCCGACCATATTCCGCGAGAGAGGCTACAGGTTTCTGTTCTTTTCGCGTGAGGAACTGCGGATGCACGTTCATGCGCTGAGCCCAGACGGCGAGGCGAAGTTCTGGCTGGAGCCCGAATTGGAACTCGCTAGGAATGACGGATTCACGCGCGCAGAACTGCGCGAGATCGAGCGGATCATCGAGGCACCACCATGAGCTCATCGCAGCGTGGCAGCGACACTTCCAAGGTTGAGGTGACGAACATCTCGAGCCACGGTGTGTGGCTGCTCGCACGCGGAGAGGAACTCTTCATGCCTTACGCGTCATTTCCCTGGTTCAAGGATGCTGCGGTGGCGGCGGTTCTCAACGTAGAGGAACCCATGCCTGGGCACTTTTTCTGGCCCGATCTCGATGTGGATCTTGGGATCGAAACGCTGCGGCATCCGGAGCGCTTCCCTTTGAAGAGGGTTTGATCCTCGTCGCTCCAAATCCCGGACAATTCGGCTTGACCTCAACCTAACTCGAGGTCCTAGCCTTGCATCCAGTCACTCACTGGAGCACCGGAATGAGCGCATCACTCGACCACATGATCGTCTTCGCACGCGACCGCGACGCGTCCGCGACATATCTCGCGCAAATGTTGGGGGTAGGGGAGCCGATCCAGGCGGGTCACTTTACGCAGGTGGCGATCGAGCATGGTCTCACCGTGGATTTCATGAACACGTCGGGCAGCGTCGCGGTGCAGCACTATGCATTCCTCGTCAGCGACACACAGTTCGATGCGGCATTCGCCCGGTTGCGCGAGCGCGGCCAGACGTACTGGGCCGATCCGTACCGGCGTCGGCCGAAGGAGGTGAACGCGCTCGCGAACGACGGGCGGCTGGTCTACTTCGAAGATCCGAGTGGCCACTTCCTCGAGATACGCACGCGCCCGTCGCGGCTTTGACGGGGACGCGTGGATCCGCGACCAGCGCTTTGAAATAGGATGGGCTCGCCGCCTGAACGGATCGAGCGATGCAGCGACCCCCGAATCCACACGCACTGCACGATTTCCGCATGGAGAACGTGCGCTACGAGATCGTCTCGCTCGAGCCGGGGCGCGTATTGCATCGAAAGGCGCAGGTGGCAGCGTACTTCTACCACGTGATGGACGGCGAGATCACGGCGGACGACGGCACCAACGATCCGGTTGTGGCGCGACTCCGCGATACCGTGATCGTCGGTGGCCTGGTCGGACATCGCGTGGCGAACCGCGCTAAACGCGCCGCGCGTCTGCTCGTCGGCGCAGAGCCCCACGAATACCTGGCGTGGATGAGAGTACCGGCAGAGGTGCGGTGCATCCGCGCGAGCGATCGGCACCCGCTGCAGCCGCGCCTGCAACTCACCATGAACCTCGTCATCGAGGAAATCTCCGATCCCGCATCGGGCGACCAGCTGACGCTGGAGCGGCTCGCCGAGCTGATCGTTTTCTACTCGATCCGCATGACAGGGCCGGACTCCGTGCCGCTCGATGCCTTTCCATGGAACGACCACAAGCTGATGACGGCCGTCAGCGCGATGACGGCCGATCCGTCGCGCGATTGGACGGTGGATCAGTTGGCTGGCCTCGTGCACATGTCGCGATCGGCGTTCGCGGCGCGTTTCAAACGCGCCCTGGGCGAGTCGCCGATCCGCACGCTGACGCGCATACGCCTGACAGCGGCGGCCGCCCGATTGCTGCAGGGCACGCCGATTCCGCAGGCGGCAGCGCACTACGGGTACGGATCAGAAGCAGCCTTCAACCGGGCATTCGGCCGCGAGTTCGGTGTCACGCCCGGTCGCTGGAAGCGCACCCAGACGGTCGAGTAGCCCGTCGCTGATTGGACGACCGATCAATTTTTCGAGACGACCACTCATGGTGCCGGTTGCGCGGCGCAGGTAGCCTTTGCAGCGGGTGAAAGAGGCTGATGGGAGAGTCGACATGGCGGCGACGATGATCGCAACGGACCGAAGCCCCTGGTACGACGCCGACACCGGCGTGCTCGATCGGCGGATTTTCTCCGATCCCGAAATCTATCAGCAGGAATTGCAGCGCATCTTCGCGCGGGGGTGGAATTTCGTCTGCCACGAATCCCAGCTGCCGCGGAGCGGCAGTTTTTTCATGAACTACATCGGCGAAGACCAGGTGATCGTCGTGCGCGATCGCACCGGCGCGATCAACGTGCTGCTCAATTCGTGTTCGCATCGCGGCAACTCGGTGTGTCGCGCCGAGCAGGGTCGCACCAACAGTTTCCTGTGTTCGTATCACGGCTGGAACTACGACCTCGACGGCCGGCTCGTCGCGATTCCGGGTCAGGAAGCGTTCTATCGCAACGACGTCGACAAGGCGAAGTGGGGATTGGGCAAGGCCGCGCAGGTGGCGAGCTACCGTGGCTTCGTGTTCGCCACGCTCGATCCGACGGCGCCGCCGCTCGAGGATTATCTCGGCTGGGTGGGCCGGCTCGGCATCGACATGATCGCGTCGAACGGCGATCTCGAGGTGGTCGACGGCGTGCAGAAGAATCGCCTCAAGTGCAACTGGAAGCTCGCGGTCGACAACCTGTACGACTGGTATCACGTGAAGATCTCGCACGGCTCGGCGTTGCGCATCGGCTACGCACCGGAAGAAGCCATGGCGCCGATGAGCCAGATGGTGATCCTCGGCGAATACGGCCACGGCATCGGCGGACCGGGCGTCACGCAGGCGGAGCTCGACGAATACGCCATGCGCAGCAGGAGTGGCGTCGGCGAGCCGAAGTGGTACGACATGATGGCGGCGCGCCGGCTCGATCCGCGCGTGCAGCAGATGCTCGGGCCTGTCGGCACGCGCTCGTTCGGACATCCGAACATCTTTCCGAATCTGTGGATCACGCAGTTCAATCAGGTGTGCCTGCGCGTGCCGCGCGGACCCTATGAGACCGAGCTCTGGTGGTTCACGCTGGTGCCGAAAGATCTGCCGGAGGAGGAGCGCCGCTTCGCCATCTATATGGCGAACCACACGTTCGGCCCGGCCGGGCTGCTCGAACAGGACGACGGCGAGAACTGGAGCCATTCCACGCGCGGCGCGAAGGGTGCTTTCACGCGCACGCTGCCGCTCAACTACGCGATGGGCCGCGGTCATGATCGCGTCCAGGCCGATCCATCAGGCCAGAGCCGGATCGAGACCGTCGTGAACGAACACGGCCAGCGCTGGACCTACCGCTCGTGGCAGGAGTGGATGCAGGCGGACAGCTGGCAGGAACTGATGGCGCGCCACTCACCGGCGCCGTCAGGAGTGGTCTGATGTCGGCGTTCGAGAGTCTCGACCTGCAGCAGCGCATGCTGCTGACGTTCGAGGCACAGGAATTTCTGTATCGCGAAGCGAGTCTTCTCGACGAGCGTCGGTTGGACGAATGGCTGGCGCTGTGTACCGACGACATCCATTACTGGATGCCGATTCGCCGCACCACCAACGTGAAAGACCTCGACAACGAATTCACGAAACCCGGCGCGATGGCTTACTTCGACGACGACAAACGAACGCTCGGCATGCGGATACAGCGCTTGGCGGTCGGTCGCGCGTGGGCGGAAGATCCGCCGTCGCGAACGCGCCACACGGTGAGCAACGTGCGCATCCTGCGTGCCGACGCCAACGAGCTTCTGGTGGGGCTGAATTTCCACTTATACCGGACGCGGCTCGACAGCGAGGAAGACAGCTGGATCGGTCGCCGCGAAGACCTGCTGCGACGCGAGAACGGCGCACTGAAGCTGGCGCGCCGCCACATATTCCTGGACCAGACGGTCATCCTGTCGCAGAACATGAGCAACCTGTTCTGATATCGAGGCGACCGCATCTGCACCGGAAGACGCTCGTCAGCGTGGTTGCGCGTTCGAATGGGGTTGATTCCCTCGAGGCCGCGGCGCAATCTCACAACCGGGAGTTTTTGTAGCGACCCAACGTGGTGCGGCGTACCCCTGACGAGGGCACGCTTGCGCAATTCGAAGCAAAACCAAAAAGGGGATGAAGGACCATGCGAACTCGATTCGTTAAGGCATGCATGTTTGTGGGGATCGTTGGCTCGGCGATGATTGGCGCCAGCCTGGCAGCGGCAGAGCAAAGTCAGACGTCGTCAGTCATCAATTTCGAAGTCATCTCGGTCGACGGCAACTATCTCGTAATACGCGATCAAAGCGGCACCCGCGCGCTGACCGTGCCCGACGGTTTCCGGTTCACGGTGGATGGCAAGTCGATGTCCGTAAACGAACTCGCCGCCGGTATGAAGGGTACCGCCACCGTCACCACCACGACGACGACACACCCGGTGTACGTGACCGAAGTCAGAAAGGGGACGGTGTTACGCAAGTCGGGTCGGTCGATCATCATCCGCGGGCAGGATGGCACTCGCCGCTTTACTCAGGACGAGGCGGATGCTCACGGGATGGAAATATTCATGGACGGCAAGCCCGTGAAGGTATGGCAGCTGCGTCAGGGTGACGAATTCACGGCCCTCATCGTGTCGAACGCTGCGCCCGTCGTGCTGACCGAGAAAGAAGTTGCTGCGACGCTCGCGATGCCGGCAGAGCCTGAGCCTGTCGCGGCAGCAGCCCCTGAGGAACAGGCGGCGCCCGCGCCTGAACCGACTCCCGCACCGGCACCGGTGCAGGAAGCCGCTGCCCCCGTGGCCACGCCGGCACCCGTCGCTGCCGCGCCGGTACCCGCAGCGCCCAAGGAGGATTCGGGCTGGATGCTGTGGCTGCTGGTGGTCGTCGTCATTGCGGTCGTCGCGTTCGTGCTGATGCGCAGACGCTCCGACAAAACCTGAAGGCTTGCTGAGAACTCCTCCGAAGGAGCCTCAGCGAGTCGGCGACGCGGTGTCGTCTTGCAGGCTTTAGAGCCGCCCGACCACCGCGCCGTCGGGTTGCCCTTCCCACAACCGTCGTTCTGCGGTCAGTACCGACGAAGACAAGCCGGCGGGCACGTCGAAGATCGCGGTCGTCGGTTGTCGGCGGGTGTAGGGTGTCCAACCATCGAGCCCAGCCGCGCGCGGCGCGCCGGTGCGGGCGAACGACAGCCACGCGTCCTGCACCGTTGCGGCGAGCGCATTGGCCGACGGACCCTCACCGCAGAACTTCGCAACGCCGTCGTCGATCGCATGCGTGGCGAACACGAACGCGATGTCGATCGCGTGGCACGACTTCAGCTTTCCGTTCAGTAGCGGCGATCGCCAGGTGAACTCGTAGTGGTACGGCGATTGTCTGCGCGTCGCGAGCACATCGGCGAGCCGTTCCGCCTGAACGCGAAACACGCGATCGGTTTCGATCGCGGCGAATACGGACAGCGGGTCGTGTGGCTCGCCGCGCGATGCGAGCAGCTGCTTGTAGCCGACGATCAGCGCATCGGCTGACGAGCCCACCCGGCCGCTAACCCGCGCTTTGAGATGGTTGTCGTCGAGCGTCGCCGCAGCCGGGTCCATCGCGGTGAACAGCAGCCATTCGTGCGCGGTCGCGCCGACCATCACCGACACGCCGTCGGCGTTGCCTGCTTTCACCGTCTCGATCGGAAGCGCCGGCAGCAGCGCGCCGTCTACGCAAGGTTGATACGGCATGCCGCCGGCCACCAGCGTGTAGAGCGCAGCCGCTGTCGTCAGCGATTTCGCATCCATCGCCTCGAGCGAGGCAACGTCGCTTGCCTTCAGCTTGAGATGCTTCATGAAGCCTTCGGCCACTTGCGACGCCTGTGCGCGAGTCGCAGCGGTGGAGGACGCGCCGCTTTGCGGAATCGCGCGCCTGAACAGCCCGCGGGCACGCGGCGCGCCAAGCAGCGCACCGACGCTCATGCCGCCGGCCGATTCGCCGAATATCGTCACGTTCGCGGGGTCGCCGCCGAAACGCTCGATGTTGTCGCGCACCCATTCGAGCGCGGCGAGCTGATCGAGCAGACCTTCGTTGCCGGTCGACGGAATGCGGCCGTCGGTGACGTCTGCGAGACGCAGGAAGCCGAGCGCGCCGAGCCGGTAGTTGATCGTCACGACGACCACGTCGCCGCGCCGCGACAGCGCGCCGCCGTCATAGATCGCCTGGGCGCCACTTCCGATCGAAAACGCGCCGCCGTGAATCCACACCATCACCGGTCGCGCGCGATTGTCGGCGCCGGGCGTCCAGACGTTCAGCGTGAGGCAATCCTCGTCGCACGGCACCGAGACCGACATCAGTCCGGCCAAAGGCGTGCCGGCCACGCGCGGCGGCTGCCAGCTTTGTGCCCCGTATTCATTCGCCGTGCGCACACCGCTCCACTGCGCGGCCGGCTCCGGTGCTCGCCAGCGCAGCGCACCGACCGGCGATCGCGCGAATGGAATGCCGCGAAAGACGAGTTGGCCGTCGCGTTGTTCGCCTTCGACCTTGCCTTGAAGCGTTTCGACGACCGTCATGACGTGCTCCCGCGACAGAAGATGGATGCGACTAAGTACGGATTTATGCGAGCGCGTGTCAAGTCCGGGCATTTGGCGCGTAACCTTGCACCACCGACTTGGGAGGGAATGCAACGTGGGCAAGCTCGACGGCAAGGTGGCACTGATTACGGGTTCGGGTGCGGGCATCGGTCGCGACTCGGCGCTCGCGTTCGCGCGTGAAGGCGCCGCGGTGGCGGTCGTCGACGTGCGCGCGCCGCGCGCGGAACAGACGGCCGAACTGGTTCGCGCGGAGGGCGGCAACGCACGTGCATTCGCCTGCGACGTGCGTTTTCTCGATCAGGTGGAGAAGTGCGTCGCCGATGCGCTCTCAGAGTTCGCTCGCATCGATGCCGTATTCAACGACGCGGGCACCACGCGGCCGGGTGACGTCGTCAGCGTGTCGTTGGAGGATTGGGAAATGGTGCTCGACGTCAACCTGCGCGGTACCTTCAACGTATCGCGCGCGGTGTTGCCGCACATGCTCGAGCGCGGCTCCGGCGCAATCATCAACATGGGATCGGTGGACGGCCTCACCGGCGACCGGAACATGGCGGCTTACAACGCAGCCAAGGCGGCAGTGGTCAATCTGAGCCGCTCGATGGCTGTCGATTTCGGTCCACGCGGCATCCGTACGAATTGCATCTGCCCCGGCGTCATCGGCTCACCGGCGATCCTGAAGACGTTTACTGACGAGGCGCGTGCACGGATGGAGCGGGCGACGCCGCTGCGCCGCATCGGGCGGCCCAGCGACATCGCCTCGGTAGCGGTATTTCTGGCGAGCGATGATTCGGCCTACGTCAACGGCGCCGCGATCGTCGCTGACGGCGGCCTCATGGCGCGCACGGGTATTCCGGGTTGACGCACTCGCGTCAGGTCTGGGTTACGGTGGTCAGTTGCAACGGAAACACCTTCGAGATGCGGTCGAATTCGGCGTCCGCGTGCAGAAGCGCGGCCTGTCGCCGGAGAATCGCTGCGCGTCTACTGTCGCGCGTGCTTTGCGGCAATGTCCCGTGTCAGCGTGCGTGAGCCGAGCCAGAAGTGCAGCTGGGCCCACAGCACGCCGGTCACCACGATCGACAGCAACGACCAGCGAATCGCAGCGTGGCCGTATGTCGGCGTGAGCGCGTCGGAGAGGGCGCCGGCCAGTGGTGCGCCGCAGCCGATGCCGACCAGTGTGGACACCGTCAGCAGAATGGCTGCGGCCCGCGCGCGCATGGTTGCGGGCGACAGGTTCTGCACAGTGGCAAGCACGATCGGCAGCACGCCCGGCAGCAGCGGCACCGTCAGCGCCAGGGCAACTACTACTGTGCTGCTCGGCGCCTGGTAGTACACGAATGCAATCGTGAGGTTGAACGTCAGGAAGATCACCGGCAGGCGCAGCGCCCAGCTCGCATCGCGCATCGTCATCCGGTCGCACAACCAACCCGCGAGGTAGTAGCCGACCATCGACAGCAGACCCGCCGCGAAAAACAACTTGCCGACTTCCGTTGGCGCGAATCCGAACACGCGTTCGAGATACACCGCATCGAAACTCTGCGCACCGGCGACCG
This sequence comes from uncultured Gammaproteobacteria bacterium, assembly GCA_963780795.1. Classification (GTDB taxonomy): domain Bacteria; phylum Pseudomonadota; class Gammaproteobacteria; order Pseudomonadales; family Azotimanducaceae; genus DATJGR01. The sequence goes on from CAWADH010000006.1 coordinate 395,533, forward strand.
TGACCAGGATCGTGTAGGCGATCAGCGTGTGGCGGAACGCCGGCAGGCCGAGCAGGAATCGCAGTGTCTGGCGCAGGTCCGCGGACGGCTCGGCCGGTCCGGTCTGAAAGAAGCCGCGCGTGGGTTCGCGCAGCGTACGCCAGACGATCACGGCGTAGATCAGTCCGGGAACGCCGACGAGCATCAGCGCGCCGCGCCAGCCGAGCGCTTCGCGCGCGAACCCGGCCACGAGTGCACCGATCGCGGCGCCGATCGGCGCCTGCGCGGCGAGTATGGCGAACGCGCGCGTGCGACGGTTCTGCGGAAACAGATCCGTCATCATCGACATCGACGCCGGACCACTGCCCGCTTCGCCGATCGCGACCCCTGCGCGCGTCAGCGCCAACGTCAGAAAACCGGTCGCCCAGCTCTGTAGGAGCGTCATCGCGCTCCAGAACGCGAGCGCCATCGAGATGATGCGGCCGCGCGGATTGCGGTCGGCGAACCGCGCGATCGGAATCTGCGCCAGCGCATAGAAAATGCCGAACGCGGTGCCGGCGAACAGGCCGAGTTGTGTATCGGACAGCTGCAGATCTTTGCCGATCGGCACCAGCAGCAGGTTGATGACGGTGCGATCGATGATGTTGAACGCGCCGACACCGAGCAACACCGCGAGCGCGTAGATCGCATAGCCCCTGCCGAACTGGTACGTGTGCGGCGCGCCGGCATCGACGGTCGAATCGCTCGCGGCGGGCGCGAGCAGGTCTGCGGATTGGCTCACTCAACGACCCCTCATCGTCGACGGCTGGGGTCGGAGCATCCCACAAGTGATCCCGCGACTGCACGCGCCGTACAATCGGCCACAGTGTTGGTCGCAGGAAGGATCGTCATGACCGAGCGCATCGGGTTGCATCCGAATATCGCTCCCGTCGAGCAACGGATCGACGCCATTCAAGCCGTGTTCGAAGAACGCGGCTTCAGGCCGGGCGAAGCCATCGAGCAGTTCGCACATCTCACCGAAGAGAGCTGGATACCCGACAACGGCGCGGGCGTGGTTGCGAAGGCATGGACGGATCCCGCGTTCAAGCAGCGCCTGCTCGCGAACGGCCGCGACGCGGTGGCGGAGCTGGGCCTTTCGATGCCGCCGCACCATCGTCATCTCGTTGTACTCGAGAACACGCCGACCGTTCAGAACGTCATCTGCTGCACGCTGTGCTCGTGCACCGCGTTCACGATCATCGGTTTACCGCCGGACTGGTACAAAGACCTCGAGTATCGTGCGCGCATCGTGCGACAGTCGCGCACCGTGCTGGCGGAGATGGGGCTCGAGCTCGCGCCGGAAATCGAAGTCCGGGTGTGGGACACCACCGCCGATACGCGCTACATGGTGCTGCCGGTGCGACCGCCGCACACTGCGGGCTGGTCGGAAGCGGAGCTCGCGGCGATCGTGACGAAAGATTCGATGATCGGCGTCGCGCGGCTGTAGGAGAGCGGAACATGGATGGCATGCACGACCTCGGCGGCAAACAGGGATTCGGCCGGGTGCGATACGCGCTGAATGCGCAGGTATTTCACGAACCGTGGGAGCGGCGCGTCAACGCGCTGTATTCGCTCGCGGTACGGCTCGGCATCTTCAACATGGACGAGTACCGGCACGCGATCGAACGCATGGAGCCGCGTCACTATCTGACGGCGAGTTACTACGAACGGTCGCTGACCAGCCTCGCGACGCTGTGCGTCGAGAAAGGCATCGTGACGCAGGAAGAGCTGGAGCGCCGCGCGCAAGGCGCGTTTCCGGTCGCGTCGCCAAGCGCACCGGGGCGACCGAACACTCCATCGCGGCAGCGGTTCGCGCCCGGCGACCGCGTCAGGGTGCGCAACGACTTCGTGCCGGGACATATGCGTATGCCGGGCTACATCCGCGGCAAGACCGGCGTGGTGGTCAGCGAGTCGCCGGCGTATCCGTTTCCGGATGCGCACGCACACGGCGTGGAAGCCGCGGACGAACCGACCTACGACGTGCGCTTTCGCAGCGACGACCTCTGGCCGAACGCAGCCGACCCTGCGCTGGTACACGTGGCGGTGTTCCAGAGTTATCTCGAGCGCGCGTGACGATCGCGCTGTGGATCGCGGTAATCGCGTTGATGGCGGCCGGCGTCGTCGGCACGGTGTTGCCGATTCTTCCTGGCGCGGTGCTGATCTTCGGCGGCGCGGTGCTCGGCGCATGGATAGACGACTGGACCCGCGTGTCGGGATGGACGCTCGGCGTCCTCGGGGTGCTGGCCGCATCGAGTATCGCCTGCGATTTCGTCGCGGCGAGCTTCGGTGCGAAGCGTGTCGGCGCAAGTCCGCTCGCAGTGAGCGGCGCCGCGATCGGCACGCTGGTCGGCGTGTTCACGGGCCTCTGGGGGTTGCTGTTCATGCCGCTGGCGGGTGCTGCGATCGGCGAATTCATGGCGATGCGAAATCTGCAGCGCGCGGGTCGCGTGGGACTCGCGACCGGTGTCGGGCTGTTGATTGGCGTGGTCGTCAAACTCGCGCTCGCGTTCTCGATGATCGGCGTCTTTATCGCCGCGTTGTTCGTCTGACGCACTGCGCAGGGCGGCGCATCGGACGGCGCGGCAATGGCATGCTTGCGGACGATCGTTCGAACCACAATCACTCGTCGAACAACCGCGGAGAAAACCCATCGTGATCACCATTCACCATCTCGGCCTGTCGCAATCGGACCGCGTGGTCTGGCTGATGGAGGAACTGCAGCTGCCGTACAAACTGAAGTGGTACGACCGGGTGAATCAGCTCGCGCCGCCGGAGTATCTCGTGCTGCATCCTGCATGCACCGCGCCGGTGATCGAGGACGGCGATCGGGTGATCGCGGAGTCCGCCGTCATCCTCGAGTACATCTGTCACACGTACGCGGGCGGCAAGCTGACGGTGAGCCCGAAGCAGCCGAACTACGTCGACTATCTGTACTGGATGCACTTCAACAACAACGTGCAGGGATTGTTCTTCGCGAAGCTGGCGCTCGGCAGCGCGCCCGACGCACAGGCACAAGGCGCCGGCATCTTCATCAAGCGGCGCGAAGACAAATACTTCGGCTATCTCGACCAGCGCCTGGCCGCGTCGCCTTATCTGGCGGGCAACGAGTTCACGTGTGCCGATATCATGGTGGCATTCAACCTGACCGAACTGCCGCTGTTCGGCGGACGCACCATCGACGATCTGCCGAACGTGAAAGCGTACGTGAAGCGCATCGAGTCCCGGCCGGCATATCAGAAAGCGATGCAGATCGCCGGACCCTCCGCAACGGCACCGTTCGCGTAGCTACGTTTCGGTGCGCAGCGGAACCAGCTTGCGAAGCCGCGCGTCGCGCAGATAGAGGCCGCCCCACATCAGCGCGGCGAGATACACGCCGAACAGCACGTGCGAGAACAGCGGGCTGCCGACGCGCACGTGCGTTGCCACCGCGCCGCCGAGGTAACCCGTCAGCAGGATCGCGCCGAGCACCGCGGTGCGCGGCACTGCATACAGGATCGTGCAGGCGAGCAACAGGATGCCGAGGTTGCGCGCCATCTCGGGGCCGGCGAAGCCGAGCTGCGCGCCGGTCTCGACCACGATGGGCAGCACCAGCAGTTTCATCGTGGCGTCCATCAACATGAACGCGATCACGAGCGCGCTCATCGACCATCCGGCCCAGTACGCCGTGCCGCGCCGAATTCCGTTGCTCATCTGGTCTGCTCCGCTGAAAGGCACCGATCGTACGATCGATCGCTGCACCTGTGCCAGAATTCCGACTTCGACGTTTGCATGGACGGAAGCAATGCCGGCAACACCGCGTAAATGGGCCGAGCGTTTCCAGCGTTTCGCGGAAGCGGAATGCCGCGGCCTGTCGCCGCTCTACGAGACCGTCAGTCTCGCCATCGCGCGCGACGCGGAAATGCTGAACTGGATCGCGAGCACGATCGAGACGCGAGCGGATCCGACACTGCTGTTCGCATCGGTTCACTACCTGCTGTTGTCCGGTGTCGATGGCATGGGCCTCGTGGCGTTCTATCCCAATCTGACCAAAGCGGCGGCGTCGCCGGAACGGGCATATCCGGCGTTTCGTGCGCTCGTCGAGCGCGAGCGCGAGCGGCTGGCATCGCTGTTCACGACTCGCCGAACGCAGACCAACGAGGTGAACCGTTGCTGTTACTTGTTGCCGGCATTCGTGCTGGCCGCGAAGCAGGCGGCGAGGCCGCTGTGGATCGTCGACGTCGGCGCGTCGGCCGGTCTCAATCTGCTGTTCGACCGCTACGCGTACGACTACGGGAACGGATTACGCGCCGGCGATGCCGCATCGACCGTGCAATTGCGAACGGACCTGCGCGGGAAGGCCGGGCTTACGCCGTGGCCCGCGATCGCCGGACGCGTCGGCCTCGATCTGCATCCGATCGACGTCGACGACGAAACGCGTACGCGCTGGCTCGAGGCGTGCACGTGGCCCGAACACGTCGACCGCTTCCATAACCTGCGCGCCGCGCTCGCGATCGCGCGGCAGGCGAAACCGCGCGTGGTCGAGGGCGATGCGGTCGATGGATTGCGCGCGCTCGTCGACGAGGCCGATCGCGACGCGGTGGTCGTGATCGTCAACACCAACGTGCTGCAGTATTTCCCGGCGGAGGCGTGTGAACGTTACGGTCGCCGCCTGGTTGACCTTGCGTCGCGGCGCGAACTCATCTGGATCGCCAACGAGCATCCGTTCTTTCTTGCACACGCCGGTTTCACGGCGCCGATCGGGCAGACCAGCGAACGCTCTGCGTTGCCGCTCGCGATGACGCACTTCGTCGGCGGCGAACGCCGCGAACACGTGCTCGCGGATGTCGGGCCGCACGCACGCTGGGTCGACTGGTTCGTCTGAACGAGCGCGCTGAGGCGCGCACTCAAGGCGCTTTCAGCGCGGCGTCGAGTTCGCTCTGCGAATGGATCGGCAACGAACACGTCAAACCGCGACACACGTATGCGGTGCATGCCCGCTGCTTCTCGGCCGAGACGAGTCGCGGCAGATATGCCGGCATCACCCCGACTTCCTCGTACGGAATTCCGAATGCGTGCCGCCACGGCCGAAAACCGGTTCGCACCGGCCGCAGCCAGTTTTCGAGTTCCGCGCGCGGCCCGCGCACCACGATCAGTTCGGGCGGATGCAATTCGTCTTCGAGCGCCGACAGCAGCGTGCTGTGCCCGGCCGGGTACTGCTCCATCGCCGCGCGCGCCCATTTCAGCGTTCCGCTCGCGGCTTCGAGGTAGCGCGCTTCGCCGAGCAGATGGCCGAGCAGATTCAGCGCGCGTGCGAGCACGCCGTTGCCGGGCGGCATCGCGTCGTCCATCGACGGCTTGGGCCGATGGATCAGCCGTTCGTGGTCGTTGGCGGTGAAGTAGAAACCGCCGCCGTCGTTGTCGTAGAAGCGCGCCACTGCGGTATCGGCCAGCGCCTTCGCGAGCCGCGCGTCGGCGTCGCGCCAGCGCACCTGCAAGAGCGCGAGCAGTCCGTCGAGCAGGTTCGCGTAGTCGTCGAGATATGCCGGGTGTCGTGCGTGTCCATCGCGCCACGTCGCGTAGAGCTGGTGATCGACGAACATTTTCTTCGCGATGAAGTCGACCGCACGCGTGGCGGACTCGATCCACTTCGGTTCGTTTAGCACGAGGCCCGCTTTCGCCATGCCGCGGATCGCGATGCCGTTCCAAGCGGTGAGCACCTTGTCGTCTTTGCCGGGCGGAACGCGTTTGCTGCGAGCTGCGAACAGTTTTGCCCGGGCGCTCGCGAGCAGCGCGTCGGCTTCGTCGCGCGGAATCGCGAGCCGCTCGATGACCGCGTGCCATGCGTCGCTGCGATGCAGGTTCCATTTGCCTTCGAAGTTGGCCGGCTTGTCGAGGCCGTACAGCGTTTCGACCACGAGGTATTCATCGGCGGTGAGCAGGCGTTTGATTTCGTCGCGGCGCCAGACGTAGAACTTGCCTTCTTCGCCTTCCGAGTCCGCGTCGATGGCGCTGTAGTAGCCGCCGTCGGGATGCTGCATCTCGCGCATCAGCCACTCTGCGGTCTGCCGCACGGCCTGATCGAACAGCGGATCGGGACCGATGGCGAGCGCGTCGGCGTACACGCCGAGCAACGCACCGTTGTCGTACAGCATCTTCTCGAAGTGCGGAATCATCCAGCGCGCGTCGGTGGAGTAACGGCAGAAGCCGCCGCCGACGTGATCGAAGATGCCGCCGCGCGCGATGTGCGTGAGCGTGATCATCGCCATCTCGAGTGTTTCGCGGTCTTTTGGCGCACCTTTCTTCGGCGGCGTGCGACCGGTGAATGCCCAGTGCCGCAGCAATCGTTCGATCGTGGTCGGCATCGGGAACTTCGGTGCGGTGCCGAAGCCGCCTTCGCGGGCGTCGTACTGGCTCGCGAGCTGATCGCGCGCGGCTGCGAGCAGCACGTCGTCTTTCAGCTGGCCCGGGGCTGCGGCCGGATTCAGATTGCCGAACACGTTCGCGAGTTTGGTGCCTTGCGCGGCGAGTTCGTCGCGCTGATCGCGGAATACCTGCGAGACGCGCAACAGCAGATCGACGAAGCCCGGCAACTGATAGCGCGGCGTTTTCGGAAAATAGGTGCCGCCGAAGAACGGAATCAGTGTTTTCGGATCGAGGAACATCGTCAGCGGCCAACCGCCGCCCTGCTGCGTCAGCAATTGATGCGCGGTCTGATACACCTTGTCCAGATCGGGGCGCTCTTCGCGATCGACTTTGATGTTCACGAACAGCTCGTTCATGGTCTTGGCGGTGGCTTCGTCTTCGAAGCTCTCGTGCGCCATCACGTGGCACCAGTGGCACGCCGAATAGCCGATCGAAAGGAGAATCGGCTTGTTTTCTTCGCGCGCCTTGGTGAGGGCGTCAGGACACCACGGATACCAGTCGACGGGATTCTCCGCGTGTTGCAGCAGATAGGGGCTCGTTTCATCGGCCAACCGGTTCTTGCCGGATGCCATGGTGTGTCCGAGGGCCTGGGTTGTCCGCATAATAGCCGATTAACCGCGGCCCGATCTTATGGACAGTCTGAAGCTGAAACCCGGACATGACCGGCGCGTGAAGCGCGGTCATCCATGGGTGTATTCGAACGAGATCGACGTTGCGGCGACGCCGTTGAAAGGTCTTACGCCCGGCGCGACGGTGCGCGTGGTAGACAGCGACGGCGGGCTGATCGGACACGGCCACGCCAGTCCGGCAAATCTGATCGCAGTGCGGCTGCTCAGCCGCGACGAGCCCGCCGGCGAAGCGATCGACGAAGCGCTCCTCACGCGACAGCTCGAACGCGCGCTGCGCTGGCGCGAACGGTTGTACCCACAACCGTACTATCGCTGGGTGTACGGCGAAGGCGACGAACTGCCCGGTCTCGTGGTCGACCGCTACGGCGACGCGTGCGTGGTGCAGACTTCGACCTGGGGCATGGAGGCGGCGCTCGATCGGATCATCTCGGCCATCGATGCGCTGGTCGCGCCGGCGACGCTCGTCGTGAAGAACACGAACAGCGCGCGCGTCGCCGAAGGACTGCCGGCGTACGTCGACGTGAAGCGCGGCAATCCGCAGGCGCTGGTGGTGGAGGGTGAGGCCACGTTCGAGGTGAACCTGGCGGAAGGGCAGAAGACCGGCTGGTTCTTCGATCAGGCCGACAACCGCTCGCGCTTCCCGCAACTCTATCGCGGCGCCCGCGTGCTCGACCTGTATGGCTATGTAGGCGGCTGGGGCGTGCGCGCGGCAATGCGCGGCGCGAATCGGGTGGTGTGCGTCGATTCGTCGGAGACCGCAGCGGTGGCAACGCGCGCGAACGCGCAACGCAACGCGGTGGGTGAAACGGTTACAGCGGTGCGCGCCGACGTCAGCGATTTCCTGAAGGACCACGCAGAGAAGTACGACATCGTGGTGCTCGATCCGCCGGCGCTGGTGCGGCGGCGGAAGGATCTGAAGAGCGCGACGGCGCTGTACCGACATCTGAACAGGGCCGCGATCGGCTGCCTGGCGCCGGGAGGATTGCTCGTCACCTGTTCGTGTTCCTCGCAACTCGACGCCGAGACACACCTCGGCATCGTGCGCGCAGGCGCGCGTCAGGCGCGTCGCGATCTGGTCGTCGTCGGCCGCGGCAGCATGCCGCCCGACCATCCGATCCACCCGCTGATCACCGAGAGCGAATACCTCAAGTGCGTGTTCTTGCGCGGCTGATCGACCGCTCAATCGAAGACGCCTAGTCATTTGACGCGTAAATCGAAACGCTCGACCGCCGCGTTTGCTGGTGAGAGAAGCTATGTGGAACAATCCCTCGCACGTGCAATGAGAGGTCGACGTGGTCGACGCCGATGGATTCAGGCCCAATGTCGGAATCGTGGTCGCCAACGACCGCGGTCAGGTGCTATGGGCGCGCCGCATCGGCGGACACGACGCGTGGCAGTTTCCGCAGGGGGGCATTCAGGAAGACGAAACGCCTGAAGATGCGCTGTTTCGTGAACTCCACGAGGAAGTCGGGCTCGAAGAGCATTGCGTGAAGATCCTCGCGTGCACCACCGGCTGGCTGCGCTACCGGCTGCCGAAGCGGCTGCGCCGCTACAACTCGGCGCCGGACTTCAAAGGCCAGAAGCAGAAGTGGTTTCTGCTGAAGATGATCGCCAGCGACGACTGCGTTTGTGTGACGCGGTCGGGAAAGCCGGAGTTCGATGATTGGCGTTGGGTGAGCTACTGGTACCCTGTCAGTCAGGTGGTCGAATTCAAGCGTGACGTGTATAGACAGGCACTCAAGGAACTCGCGCCAAGACTGGTCGTAGCCGCTCGCCGCTGAAGGACAAGCGACTCCATGCTCGATACGCTGCGCAGCATCGTTCAGGACGTCAATTCGGCGCCGACGTTCCGTCACGCGCTGGACGTCATCGTCGCGCGCGTGCGCGAAGCGATGGGCACGGAAGTGTGCTCCATTTACCTCGTGGATCCGGCGCGCGACCGTTTCCTGTTCGTCGCCACCGAAGGGTTGAACAAGGACGCAGTCGGACATCTGTATCTGGAGCGCGGTCAGGGTCTGGTCGCGCTGGTCGGCACCCGGGCCGAACCGCTCAACCTGGAAGACGCGACGCGTCATCCGAACTTCCACTACTTGCCCGAGATCGGCGAAGAGCCGTTCCACTCGTTCCTCGGCGTGCCGATCATCCAGCAGCGGCGCGTGCTCGGCGTGCTGGTGGTGCAGCAGCGCGACCGGCGCCGTTTCGACGAAAGCGAAGAAGCGTTTCTCGTCACGCTGTCGGCGCAACTCGCCGGTGTGGTGGCGCATGCGGAGGCGACCGGTGACTTCGCGCACCTCGGCGAAGGTCCGTCCGAGTTGCAGGACTCCCGTTTTGTCGGCGTACCCGGTGCGCCCGGCATCTGTCTCGGCACGGCGGTCGTCATACATCGGACCGCGATCCTCGAAAGCGTGCCCGATCGGGAAGCCGACGACGTCACCGTCGAGTTGATGGTGTTCGACCGCGCGATCACGACGGTGCGCGAAGACATCCTCGACATCCGCAAGCAGCTGGCGCAGTCGCTTCCGCCGGAAGAACTCGCGCTGTTCGACGCCTACCTGCACATGCTCGACGACGCTGCCATCGCCGGTGAAGTGCGCGAAGTGATCCGTAATGGCCAGTGGGCACAGGGCGCGTTGCGCCAGGTGATCATGGAGCACGTGCGCAGTTTCGAGCGCATGGAAGACTCGTATCTGTCCGAGCGCGGCGCCGACGTGAAAGAGCTCGGCCAGCGCGTGCTCGCCTACATGCAGGACCTGCGGCAGAAGAAGGTGCACTTCCCCGATCACACGATTCTGATCGGCGAAGAAGTGACGCCGGCGATGATCGCGGAGATTCCGGCGGAGAAACTGAAAGGCGTCGTCTCGCAGCGGGGTTCCGGCAACTCTCACGTGGCGATTCTCGCGCGCGCACTCGACATTCCCACCGTGATGGGCGCGCTCGATCTGCCGCTGTTCGGCGTCGACGGTCTGCCGCTGATTCTCGACGGCTTCCTCGGCCAGGTGTTCGTCAATCCGTCCACGCACCTCGTCAACCACTATCAGGATCTGATGGAGGAGGAGCGGGAGTTCGCCGAGGAACTGAAGGAACTCAAAGACGCGCCGTGCGTGACGCGCGACGGTCGGCGCATTCAGCTGTGGGTGAACATCGGCCTCATCGGCGACATCTCGCGTTCGCTCGATCGCGGTGCCGAGGGCATCGGCCTGTTCCGCACCGAAGTGCCGTTCATGACGCTCGACCGGTTCCCCACCGAAGAGGAACAGCGCGTCATCTATAGAGAGCACATGGAAGCGTTCTCGCCGCACCCCGTGACGATGCGCACGCTCGACATCGGCGGCGACAAGGCGCTGTCGTATTTCCCGATCAAGGAAGACAACCCGTTCCTCGGCTGGCGCGGCATCCGCGTCACGCTCGATCACCCGGAGATCTTCCTCGCGCAGGTGCGCGCGATGATCAAATCGAGCGCGGGCCTGAGCAACCGGCTGCGCATCATGCTGCCGATGATCTCGAGCGCGAAGGAAGTGACCGACGCGCGCTCGCTGATCCGCCGCGCGTATGCGGAAGTGGTCGAAGAGGGCATCGGCGTGCGGATGCCGGAGATCGGCGTGATGATCGAGGTGCCGGCCGCGGTGTATCAGGCGCGCCTGCTCGCGAGGCACGTCGACTTCCTCGCGGTCGGTTCGAACGACCTCACGCAATACATGCTGGCGGTGGACCGCAACAACCCGCGCGTCGCATCGCTGTATCGCGATCTGCATCCGGCGGTGCTGATGGCGCTGCGCGAAGTCGCCACGGCGGGCCATGCCGAGGGTAAGGGCGTCGGCATCTGCGGCGAGCTCGCCGGCACGCCGTTCGGTGCGGTGTTGTGTCTCGCGATGGGCTACGACGTGCTGTCGATGAACTCGACCAACCTGCCGCGCGTGAAGTGGGTGATCCGCAACATCTCGATGACGCAGGCGCGGCGCTGGCTGGTCAGCGTGCTGCGGATGAGCCAGGCAGAAGAGATCGAAGAGTTCATGCGCGAAGCGTTGATCGAAGCGGGGCTCGGCCGCGTGGTGCCGAGCTACGAAGGCACGCCAGCGGCCTGACTGAGGGGCGAGACGTGCTGAGTCTCAGTCAGATCATCTTCGGCGTGAACGATCTCGAAGCGGCGAGCGCGCGCTTCCGCGCATTGGGTTTCGACGTGCTCGACGGCGGCGTGCATCCCGGCGTCGGCACCGCCAATCGCGTCATTCCGCTCGGTGCGCAATATCTCGAGTTGCTGGGTGTGGTAGCGCCGGAACTCGCGCGCGAGAGCGAGTACGGCCGCTCGTTGTTGCGTGCCATTGCAGACGGCGACCGGCTGGTGCGCTGGTCGTTGCGTACCGATGCGATCGACGATGTGGGGGCTCGGCTCGGGCTCGTCGTGGAGCAGCGCAAACGCGTGCGGCCCGATGGCATGTTGCTGACGTGGCGCGCCGCAGGGTTATCGTTGGCGCTCGCCGACTCGACGACGCCGTTCTTCATGCAATGGGATCGTGCCGAACAGTATCCCGGTCTGATGGCGGCGAACCATCCGAACGGCGCACGCAAAGTAACGGCGCTCGCGATTGCGCCGCGCGACCCGAACGCATTCAGACGATGGACCGAAGGAGCGGATGCGCCGGTGCAGTGGGTGGTGGATCGCGCACCGGGGCTTTGCAGCGTCAGCGTGCAAACCGATCGCGGCGAGCTGATCATTCCCGGTTGAGCCTCACGAGGCCTACAGCCCGGCAGGCGGCGAGTAAACGAATCCCGCGTTAAGGGCGCTCAACACGGCCGCATCGCGGTCGTAGACGTCGCGCAGGAACGTGAAATCGCGACCGTCGTCGAATGCGATCGCGGTGAGATAGAGGATCAGCACCGGCAATGGCCGCGACAACGAGATCGTCTGCATCTTTTCGCTGTCCACGGTGCTTTGGAGCGTCTCCTTCGTCCACTTCGGGTTGTCCCGCAACAGGATGTCGGCGAGTTCGAACGGATGCTCCACGCGGATGCAGCCCGAGCTGAACGCGCGTTCGTCGCGGTTGAACAGGTCGCGCGACGGCGTGTCGTGCAGGAACACGAAGTGTTCGTTGGGAAACATGAATTTGATGCGGCCGAGTGAATTTGTTGGGCCGGGCCGCTGGCGCAGCATGTACGGAAAGTTCCGCGGCGTGACGCTTGCCCAATCGATCGAGCCGGGATCTACCACGCGCCCGGTGCGGTCGATCACGTCCATCCGTTGCTTTTCGAGATACGAGCGATCGCGCTTGATCGCCGGCAGCGAATCGTTGCGCAGAATCGTCGGCGGCACGGTCCAGTCCGGATTGATGACCAGATAGGTCATGTCGGCGCGGAAGATCGGCGTCGCGCGATATGGCTTGCCGATTATTGCGCGCGCCGTCCATTGCAGCCGATCTTCATCGAAGTAGTACACGCGATAGCCGGCGATGTTCACCGCGACGAAACGCGGTGTGCGTTCCACCAGCACCCACCGCAAGCGTTCGAGATTCACGCGCAGCCGGTCGACCAGTTCGTTGGCGGACTCGTTGATCTCCTTCAGTGTCTGCGCGCCGACGACGCCGTCTGAACCGAGTCCGTGGTGGGCTTGGAAGTTGCGCACGGCATTCGCAAGACCCTCATCGAACGTGTTGGGGTTGCCCGTGGGGGGCGCGGAGAAATCCTCTGCCGCGAGTCGCAGCCTCAGCGCGCCAACGCGCGCATCGACGCTGCCGGGTTTCAACGTCGGGCCCGGAGGCACCTGGTGCCATCCGCCAGCGGCGGCGTAGCCGCGATAGCGGGCGAGCACGCGTTGCAGCGCTACGTACATCGAACCGTGCCCCACTTCCACGTCGATCTGCGCCGCGAGGTCGGGCGCGGCGATGATGCGCTCCAGGGCGGCGAACGGACCGCCGGGCGAGACGTTGCGGGCGTAATTCCACGACGGATCGAGTTCGCGCGGGTCCACCTTGCCGAAGCGGTTGTGGTACGCGTAACGCAGCAGCGCTTCGGTCAGTTCGAAATCGACATCGATGCGCGCGATGCCGGTGAGGCCGGAAAACGTCGGCAATTCGGGAAGATCGCCGACCATGTAATCACCCGGTGCGAGTCCTTGCGTGTCGGCAGCGCGGATCATCTCGACCAGCGCGTGCGCCCGCGCGTCGTCCCAGGCGAGCGCGAATCCGCGTTGCTGATAGAAGCGCTGGAGCACGTCCGGTGCGGCGAAACTGAACGGCTCGTCGGTTCCGCTCGACGTCAGCTGTTCGAGCCGCCGCGCGACCTCGTCCGGACTCGGATCGGGCGCCGCCGCGCCGATCGCTGCCGCCCAAACGAGTGCGCTAAGGCCCAAAATGCGCCGAAAGTGGCCGAATCGGACGATGCGCGGGGTGCCGCGCGAACGGGTCGATCGGTTAGCATGGCCCCTCGCAAGCGGCGGTGAGCGGTTTGATATGAAGTGGGCACTGTTGGCCATCGGAATGAGCCTTCTGTCGGGAACCACGAGCGACGCGAGAAGCCTGAGCTTTTATCACACCCATACCGGTAAGGCGCTGTCTGTCGTGTACTACAAGAACGGCGCTTACGCGCCAAGCGCGCTCGCAGCGATCGACGACTTTCTCAAAGATTTCCGCAACGGCGACGAACACCACATGGATCCGGCGCTGCTCGACGTGCTGTTCGAGATCAAACAGAGGACCGGCACCCACGCGCCGTTCCAGGTGATATCGGCGTATCGCTCACCCGACACCAATCAGATGTTGCGCAACACCACGGTCGGCGTCGCGAAAGACAGCATGCATCTGCGCGGGCAGGCGATCGACGTGCGCCTCGCCGACGTACCGCTCGACTCGCTGCGCAGCGTCGCGCTCGACTTGAAGAAGGGGGGCGTCGGCTTCTACCCCGAGTCGCAGTTCGTTCACGTCGACACCGGTCGCGTTCGGCGCTGGTAATACCCGCAGACGATCGGAACCCGCATCAACTGAGTCGTTCGATCAACTCCCTGTGACCCTTCTCGCGCGCGAAGTCCGCCGCAGTGTTTCCATTCGGATGTTTGCGCGAACTGTCCGCACCTGCTGCGAGCAACACGTCGATCGCATCGGTATAGCCGTTCGCAGCAGCTTCCATCAGGGGCGTGTAGCCGTGCTTCGGCGTGATGTCCGGATCGCCGGTGGCGGCCACGAGTTTCGCGAGTGCGGCCTTGCCGAGCCGACGACCGGCACACGCCGCGTGAATCGCCAGATTCGTCTCGAACGCCCGCGCCCATTGGCGCGCGTCGGCGCCGAGTTCGAGCAACCGGATCAAGGCCGCGTCGCGCCCAACGAATGCGGCGAGGTGTAGCGCGGGCCAGCCGTCGGCCGACAGCGATTGGATGGTCCACGGCGCCTGCCCGATCAACGCATCGATCTGTGCGACGTCGCCGGCGGCGGCCGCCTCGTGCAGCGTGAGACCGCCGTGTCGCAGCAGCGCGTCCACGCAAGCGCTCTTGCCGCGGTAGAGCGAATAGAGGAACAGCGTCTCGCCCGAATCGGTTCGTATCCGATACGTCGGCGTATCGGCCAGCTCGCGTAACAGCGCGACGGCGTCGTCGCTGTCGGCCAGCGTGAAGAGTTTTTTCGCGTCGCTCATGATGCGGCTTCCGTCGATACGAGACGGCACGGTAAGCCCGGCGGGCGCCCCGTGCATCCGCCGAAATTGCCAAATTCAGCGGTGTGCGCGAAGACCGCCGGGCGCTTCACCGAAGCGGCGCTGAAACGCGCGATCGAACGCGGTGCGACTCTCGTAACCGGCGCGATGCGCGATTGCCTCGATCGAATCACGCGTGAGCAGCACGGCGTCGCGAGCGGCATCGAGTCGTTTGCCATGGGCCCACGCCAGCGGCGTTGCGCCGTACACCGCACGAAACATCCGGATCAGGTGAAACGGCGACAAGGCGGCCGCGCTCGCGGCGCCCTCGAGCGTGGCCTGCGCGTCTGTCTGCACGAGATACGTCTCGGCGCGCGCGAGACGACGCAGCAGTTCCTCGCGCGTGGCCCGTCGCAGGCTCGGAACGCGGCTCAACATGGCGCGCCGTTCGAACGCAAGCGCCGCGACGTCGTTCAGCACCGCGAGCGCGAGTTCGTTGAGTCGATCGCCGCGTGGAACCGGTTGCTGCGCTTCGAGACGCAGTTGCGCAAGCGCCGCGCGCAGTGGTGCCGGCGAAAGGCCTGCCACCGACGGCACTTCCGGGAACGGCTCGCAGCGGTTCGTGTACGACCGCCACGCGTCGTCGGCCAGCGCGCGATCGAAGAACACGACGAAGCTTTCCGCCGGATCGTGCATGTCGAGCGTGTACGGCTGGCCGCGATTCAGCAGCAGCTGAACGTCGGAGCGCAGCGTGAAGCGTTTGCCTTCGCTGAGGTAGTGTGCGATGCCGTGCGGAATCCATTTGAGCGACAGATCCGGTTCGTCGGCGCCTCCTGCATAGCGGGCGCCGCGCGCATTGAGTATCGAAACGCGCGGGCCGTCGCCGAATTGCATGTTGCCGCGCGCGCGACGCGTCGAGCAGATCGGGTTGGTCGAGACGCAGTGACATGTGCGGAGCCTACCGAATCCGGGCCGCGCCGCGAAAGGCGCGCTGCTACGCGACCAGCGCGTCGGCCACCTTCAGCATGCCGAGACCTTCGTCGCGCCAGCCGAGCTGCATCAGGTAGAGGCCGGTCGACATCCGCTCCATGAAACCCCACTGCCAGATGGGTTCGGTGGCGATGCCGGTCAACCGGCCGATGAACTCGCAGCGTTCATGCGCAAGCGCCGGCGCATCACCTGCGAGCAGTTCTTCGCTCCAGCTGCGCATCGGTATCGCGAGGTCCAGCGCCGGCTCCGCGCGGACGCCGTCGGGGTCCACGAAACGGTACGCCGAGAAGTCGGCCGGATCGGCGCCGAGCTTCAACAGCGTGTTCTGGCTGTGCGCGTCGCCATGCACGAGCACCGAGGTCGCGGGGTCGTAGGCGTGCCGGCGCGCGTCGGCAAACGCGAGCGCGCATTCGACCGCGCTCTCGCTGCAGGGCCGTCCGACCTCCTGCCACGCAGTGGCGATGAGGTCGGCGAGGAAGCGCGCCTTCTCGGAGCCGTTAGGCACTGCGAGATCATTGGGCACCGCGACCCAGGCCTGTTGCATCGTCGTGCAGATCACCTCGATCTGGTCGCGGATCGGCAGGTTCAGTCGCGCGAGGGGCGTGCCGAGTTCTTCCTGCAGCATGACGCGCCGCTCGGAGTCGTGCCGCAGCAGCTTCACGTAGCCGCGGCCGTCGGCCAGCTTCAGCGCCCGCACTTCCTGCTCGAATCCGGTCGGTCCTGGAACGCCGATTTTCACGACGGCACGGCTGCCGTCGGCGGTTCTCGCGTGCGCGACCAGCGCTTCCGAGCCGCCTTTCAGTACCGCTCCAACGGAGATGTGCCATTCGCGCTCGAGGTCGCTCACGAGGCGCGGCAGTTGCTCGAGCCAACGCGCACCGTCGGCGCCGATGTACGCCAGCTTGTTCCGTACTTCGGCGGGAAGATCGAAGGTTCGATCGGACATACGGTCAGCCGATCGGCAGCGTTGTCTCGACCCGCTCCATCGCGACTCCGTTGGGGCCGAAGGTCTGTTCGGTGAAGCGGATCTGCGTGGCGCCGATGGTGACGGCGGAACTCGCACGCGTTCCATACTCCTCGCCGCGGATGAAGATCGGCGCAACGCGCCGTTCGAACTCGAGGTCGTTGCCTCGGTTCGGCAGCTTGTCGTCGCTCGGTACGCGATCGTCGGCGAGCAGCTTCATCAGGTCGTCAGGCGAATAGCCGGTGCGAATGATGTTCTGCAGTGCGCGTGTACCGCTGGTGACCTTCGGCCACAGCGTGCCGTCGAGGTGCGTGTTCGAAAGCCCGTGCACACCCGGTGCGAGGGCGCGCACGTGCGCGTTACGATTCGACGTGTAAATCAGCTCGGCACCGTCCCACAGCAGCAGGCTGAAGCCGCGGTAGTGATCGTCGTCGACCGACTCGGCGTACGCGCGTGCGCCGATCGTTCCGCGCAGGAAATTCGCTGTGAGATCGCCGCGCGAACCCGGCGGCACCGGTCCGTCCGGCGTTTCCGAGAAGTTCGTCACCGCCGCGAAGCGTCCGCTGGTCGAGACCCCGAGCCACGTGCCGCCGGCGCTCAGGTCGCGTCCGGCGAATACCTGCGGCGCGTCGTCCCAACGGTGTGCCAATGCCGCCGGACGTGCGTAGAATTCGTCGCGGTTCGCCGCAACGATCAACGGCGCATCGGCGTGCACGCGGTATGCGAACAGAATCAGGCACATGCCCGATAGACGTTTGAACAAGGGACCGGCAGTGTAGCAGCCTCGCGCGCGGGTGACCCGGCAGTCGAACATGGCCGGTGGGCCGGTGCGCGCGGCGATGGTTCTTTCTCACCTTTCGAACACGCGGAGTGGCTTTTGCACTATCCCCACATCGACCCCGTGATCATCGGCTACGGACCGATTGCGATCCGTTGGTACGGTCTCGCTTATCTGGCCGCCTTCGTGATGGCGTGGTGGCTCGGCAACAAACGGACGCACACGCTGCACACCGACTGGACGGCGCAGCAGGTGTCGGATGTCGTGTTCTACGGTGCGCTCGGCGCCGTGCTCGGAGGACGCATCGGCTATGTCTTCTTCTACGGCTTCAAGCAGTTCATCGCCGATCCGGTGTGGCTGTTCAGAATCTGGGACGGCGGCATGTCGTTTCACGGCGGCTTCATCGGCGTGATGATCGCGCTGGTGTGGTTCGCGCGTTCGACGCATCGTACCTTCCTTCAGGTCAGCGACTTCGTAGCGCCGTTGGTGCCGCTCGGTCTGGGCTTCGGCCGCCTCGGCAATTTCGCGAACACCGAGCTGCCCGGACGCATGACCGATTCGGCGTTCGGCATCATCTATCCGTGCAGCGCCGACGCGATCCGCGCGATCAATCCGCTGTGTACCGGTGCATGGGAGGATTTCGCGCGACATCCGTCGCCGCTCTATCAGGCCTTCGCCGAAGGCATGGTGCTGTTCGTCATCGTCTGGCTGTTCTCGTCGAAGCCGCGTCCGACCGGCGCAGTGTCGGGCGTGTTCGCGCTGAGCTACGGCGTGCTGCGCATCTGTACGGAATTCTTCCGCGAGCCCGACGCGCAGCTCGGTTTCATCGCGTTGAACTGGTTGACGATGGGCCAGCTGTTGTCGATCCTGATGGTGCTGTTCGGTGTCGTCCTGTTGGCCCTGAGTCGGAAGCGCGCGTGAAGCAATATCTCGATCTGATGCGGCACATCCGCGAGCACGGCGTCGCGAGAGACGACCGCACCGGCACCGGCACGCTCAGCGTTTTCGGCCATCAGATGCGCTTCGATCTGACCGAGGGCTTCCCGCTCGTCACCACCAAGAAGGTGTTCCTGAAAGGGATCATCCACGAACTGCTGTGGTTCGTTGCGGGCAGCACGAACGTGCAATACCTGCAGGACCACGGTGTGCACATCTGGGACGACTGGGCCGACGACCAGGGCGATCTGGGTCCGGTATACGGTTCGCAATGGCGCTCGTGGCCGGCGCCGGACGGCAGCACCATCGACCAGATCGGCAAAGTCATCGAGCAGATCAAGACCAATCCGAATTCGCGCCGGTTGATCGTTTCGGCGTGGAACGTGGCGGAAGTGGAGAACATGGCGTTGCCGCCGTGTCACATGCTGTTCCAGTTCTACGTCGCGAACGGTCGCCTCTCGTGTCAGCTGTATCAGCGCAGCGCCGACGTATTCCTCGGCGTGCCGTTCAACATCGCGTCGTATGCGCTGCTGACGATGATGATCGCGCAGGTCACCGGCCTGAAACCGGGTGAATTCATCCACACGCTGGGCGATGCGCACCTCTATGTGAACCACCTCGAGCAGGCCGACGAACAGCTCGCTCGTACGCCGTATCCGTTGCCGCAGATGCAGTTGAATCCGACCGTGCACGACATCCTCGATTTCAAATACGAGGATTTCAAACTGCTGAATTACAAGAGCCACCCGGCCATCAAGGCGCCGATCGCGGTCTGATCACCATGCGTCTGTCACTGATCTGGGCGATGACGCGCAATCGGGTCATCGGCCGCGACAACGCGCTGCCGTGGCGATTGCCGGACGAGATGCGCCACTTCATGCGCACGACGCTCGGCCACACGGTGATCATGGGACGCAGGAACTTCGACGCGATGGGCAAACCGTTGCCGAAGCGCACGAACGTGGTGGTGTCGCGCAATCCGGGCTATGTCGCCGACGGCGCCGTGGTGGTGCCTACCCTCGACGAGGCGATCGAGTACGCGCGCAAGAGCGGCGACGACGAAGCGATGGTGATCGGCGGCGGTGAGATCTACGCGCTCGCGCTACCTAAGGCCGACCGACTGTACTTCACGCTGATCGATACGGAGACGAAGGGAGACACCTTCTTTCCTGCATTCGACGAGTCGGAGTGGCGCGAAGTGAAACGGGAAGATCACGCGGCTGACGAGCGGCATCCGTACGCGTATTCGATCAGGGTGCTCGACCGGATTTGAGAGCTGTTCCCCCCATTCGCCTAGGAAGCGGAACTCGTCGTGCCAATACCGCGGGCTGCCGCTCCAGCAATGCGACTGGGCTTGAATAGCTGGCCGTATAGATGGAACACCGGACTCGGATCGCGCCAGTCCCAGACCACGTGATTGGGCGCGGTCAGAGAACGGATCAGTGACATACCCCAAACGAACCGTTCATCGGCAGTTGAGCTCGGATCGCGGAAAGATGACAGCCAGCCCGCGAGATCACCGTAGAACCACCCATAGCGTAGTCCTGACTCGCATTCCAACGTCGCGGAAATGGACGCACGGCCGCATTCAACATGCTCCAACCACCAACGAGGTAAGTGGAGACCGGCTTTCTCGACGATTGCGTAGTTGGCGCCCAATCGGGGATTCATCTCCAGGATGGTGCTGCGCGAAGCTCCATCGTGAATGAATTGGAGGCAGCCTGGGCCGTCATATCCCAAGTGCGATGTGAGGTGTGCGAGGTGGTCGCGCCACCGTGGGTCCGTTGGGACCGTTATGCCCTCCACGGCGTACCCCGTTCCGTCGCTGCGATCGGTTCGAATGATTTTGACCTGTGCTGCGGCACGCACCGCTCCGGCTTCGGCAAAGAAATAGAGGTTGTGTCGGGCACCGGTCACATACGACTGCACGAGCAATGCTTGTGGTTGGGATTGCAGCTCAAGCGCTTCCTCGAGTTGCGCGCGTTTCGTGACGATGAAGGCCTTTCGGCCGAACGCGCGCAACTCCTCCGTTTCGGCCTTGACTATGCATGGATAGCCGATGGCGTCGGCGGCGTCCAACAGCGCTGGACCGGTTGTGGCGGATCGATACTCGGCCGTAGGGATGCCGAGTTCACGCGCGATCGCAAACAACGACGCCTTGCGTCGGCAAGTTGCCAGAACCCCGGTGCTGGCCATCAGATAGTGAACGTTTCGCGGCAAGCAACCGCGCATTCGCTCGAACGCGCGAATTTCGGTATCGCCGACGGGAAACACGAAGCGGACATCCGAGTGCGTCTCGAGAAAGCCGTTCAGCGCATCGACAAACGCGCGCTCTCTGTCCAGCGGCGGGTGGCGCCACAGTTCGTCGACCCATCGGGAACGACCGACATACCCTGGGCCAACAGACGTGTCCGGGTATCCAAACACGATGCGAGACGCATGGGAGGCCGCCAGTCCGCGTACGACAGCTAACGACTGACGGTGACCGCCGAGAACCAGTACGCAACACTCCTCGCGCATGGTGATGATGATCTGCCGACTCGCATTACCTGGTTGCAGGGTCGTCGCCCCTGCGTCGAGTAGGTAGGCGAGAAATGTAAGCGGTGGCGCGGGTCGCCTGGGATCAACCGCGCGGCTGGGCGGCTCCGATGCGCTCGCGCCAGTGCGCCATCGGAATGTCGGTGTCGAGTGGCAGAACGGTGGCGCCAAGCAGCGTCGCATCGTCCAGGTCGAGCGCGATCTGTACGTTGGTCAGCCGCGCCTGCGTCTGCACCGCATACCACTCCGCGGCCGCTCGCTTCAGATCGCAGCTCGCGCGTTCGCGATTGTGCGCGTAGCGCGCCATCACGGCGTCATCCAGCAACGAGACGCGGAAGGTTCTGCGCTCGAAGCGTTTGCCGGACCAGTCGAGCATCTCGATCAGATACGCCTGGCCGCAGGAACGGCAGCGCACGATGGCGTCGGTAAAACCCGATTGGCCGTCGAGTACCATCTCGACCGCAAACGGAAACTCACCGGGCTTCGCATTCGCCAGGTGTTCACAGGCCTTGTTCTCTGCCGACGGCTTTGCCAACGCACTTGCCTCGGTTCCATTCAGGCAATAGCTTAGCGCTTCCCGCTGTCAGGTGACGAAGCAGTTGCAACACGATCCGTCCTGTCGGATGCGATGAAGCCGGTCCGACTCGCGATCTGCGTCAACCCGATGTCGGGGCGCGATGTGCGGCGTCTCGCTGCGCGCGCGACGAACATGACCCATGAGGCGAAGCGCGACACCGTTGCTCGGGTTGCGGCAGGCGCCGAAGCCGTCGGCGTCACCGACATCTATATCGCGCGCGAACCGTTTCGAATCGCCACGCTCGCGCTGTCGTACATGAACCTCAAGGCGAAGGTGCATGTGATCGAGCATCCGCTCGCGAACAATGCGAGCGACACCGAAGCGGCGATGGCGGCGTATCTCGAGGCCGGCTGCGACACGGTGGTCAGCCTCGGCGGAGACGGCACGAACCGCGCGATCACGCGCGCAGCACCCGACATCAACCTGGTCGCGCTGTCGACCGGAACGAACAACGTGTTCCCGCAGCTGCTCGAACCGACAATCGGCGGCATGGTTGCCGGACTCGCCGCGGCGGGTCGCCTGCCGCGCGCCGAGCTCGCGCGGCGTGCGAAAGTGCTGCGGTTGCGTTTCTCCGACGGCAGCACCGACGTCGGGCTGATCGACGCGGCGCAGCTGCGCGACGATTTCGTCGGCAATTTCCTGCCATTCGATGCAGGCAAACTCGCGCGCATTCTGCTGACCCGCGCCGAGCCCGATTCGGTCGGCATGTCGCCGATCGGCGGCTTCGTCGATCCGGTGAGCGCGGCCGACGATTTCGGCCTGCTGCTCGAGATGGGACCGGGCCGCACGTTTCAGGCGCCGTTGTCGCCGGGACTGTTCCGCGAGGTCTCGGTGGCGAGCCACACGCGTATTCCGCTCGGTATGCCGGTGATGTTTCAGGGACCCGGCGTGCTCGCGCTCGACGGCGATCGCGACCATAAACTCGGCGCAGGCTTGAGTGCGCAGATCGCGATCGAACGCAACGGGCCGTGGACGTTCGACATACCCGCCGCAATGCGTCATGCGGTGCGCGAAGGTATGATCGGTTAACTACTGAAGAAGACGTCGATGATCATCAAACCCCGCATTCGAGGCTTCATCTGCACGACTGCGCATCCGAAAGGCTGCGCCGCGCACGTCGATGAGCAGATCGCCGTCGTAAAGGCGCGCGGCAAGTTCGCCAACGGTCCAAAGCGTGTGTTGGTGATCGGAGCATCGGGTGGCTACGGGCTCGCGTCGCGAATCGTCAACGCGTTCGGCGCCGGCGCGGCGACGCTCGGCGTGTCGTTCGAAAAAGCGCCGGAAGGCGACCGCACCGCGACGGCGGGCTGGTACAACAACCGTGCGTTCGAAGCGCGCGCGCATGTGGCCGGGCTGTATGCGAAAACGCTCGACGGCGATGCGTTCTCCGATCAGATGAAGGCGCAGGTGATCGAGCGCATCAAGAGCGACCTCGGCCAGATCGATCTACTCGTGTACAGCGTTGCATCGCCGGTGCGGCAGCATCCCCGCACCGGTGTGTTGCATCGTTCGGCGATCAAACCGATCGGTCAGACGTATCACGTGAAAACGCTGAACGTCGACCGCGGCGTGGTGCAGGAAGTGGCCCTCGAGCCGGCGATGCCCGACGAAATCGCCGCCACCGTAGCGGTGATGGGCGGTGAAGACTGGGAGTTCTGGATCGATGCGCTGCAGGCGGCGGGCGTTCTCGCGCCCCGGTTCCGCACGCTGTCGTATACCTACATCGGCACCGACCTGACGTGGCCGATCTACTGGCACGCGACGCTCGGCAAAGCAAAGGAAGATCTCGACCGCGCCGCACGCGCCATCACCAAACGGTTGGCGGCCTTGAAAGGCGAGGCGCGCGTTGCGGTGCTGAAGTTCGTGGTCAGTCAGGCCAGTTCGGCGATTCCGGTGGTGCCGTTGTACGGCTCGCTGTTGTACCGCGTGATGAAAGACGCCGGCGTGCACGAAACGACGATCGAACAGATCGATCGGCTTTATCGCACGCAAGTGTACTCGGGCAAACCGTTACGCCTCGACGATGATCAGCGCATCCGCATGGACGACGTCGAACTCACCGACGCGATTCAGGGCGACGTCAAGCGGCGCTGGCCGATCGTCAGCACCGAGAACCTGGCGACGCTGGCAGATCTCGACGGATTCCGCGCTGATTTCCTGAAGATCTTCGGCTTCGGTTTCGACGGCGTCGACTACGAAGAAGACCTCGATCCGGCGCTCGCCGAGCTGTAGAAATGCAGCGGTTCGATCGGCGGCTCACCGTTGCCATGTTGTTCGCAGCGGGTGCGCATGCCGACGACGCGGTGATCAGCTATTCCGGTCCGTGCGACGCATCCGCCGCGGTCGCGATTAGCTCGAGCGAATTCGTGGTGGCGAACGACGAGACGAACGTGCTCGTTGCGTATCGGTTCGGTGATCCGACGGCGGTGTGGACGCTCGACCTGACGCGATTCCTCGGTGTCGGAAGGAAGGAAGAAGCCGACATCGAAGGCGCCGCCACGATCGGCAGCCGAACCTACTGGATCACATCGCACAGCCGGAACAGCAGCGGCCAGGCGCGGTCGAGCCGATACAGACTGTTCGCCACCGAATTACACGACGGCGATGCCATTCCGCTGGCGGCCGTGGGTAAACCGTACAAACACCTGCTGCACGACCTGACGGAAGCGGCTCAGCTCGCGCAGTATCACCTCGGCGCCGCGTCGAAACTCGCGGCCGAAGCGGACGGGGGACTCAACATCGAGGGGCTCGCGGCGACGCCCGATGGGCAGCTGCTGATCGGCTTCCGCAACCCGTTGCCGGACGAACGCGCCCTTGTAGTTCCGTTGGAGAATCCCGCCGAAGTGGTCGACGGCAAGCGAGCTAGACTGGGCGACGCGTTCGAGCTCAACCTCGGCCACCGCGGCATCCGCAGCATCGAGTCAATCGACGGAAGATATTTGATCGTGGCAGGTCCTACGGCCGACGAAGGCAGCTTCGCCTTGTACCGCTGGACTGGGAAGCACGACGATCCGGCCGTGCCGGTCGAATCGGTTGATCCCGTTACGTTGCGCCCCGAAGCGCTGTTCGCGATTCCGGGAAGTGCGAAGGTGCAATTGCTCAGCGACGACGGTGGCGTGATGAACGACGGCGTAGAGTGCAAGAACCTGCCAGCCGCGCTGCAGACCTTCCGTGGCCTCGTCGTTACGCCGTAGCGGCGGAGTCGCGCGTTGTACGAACCGGCGCACGCCGATGTCGGCGTAGTCCGCTGCGAACGGTGGCGGGTGCGGCGGACACTACCGGCATGCATCGCAACTCGCTCGGCCAACGCGTCCAACGGTTTCGCTCCGCCGCATACGTCTGGCTGGGGTGCGTGCTGTGCATCGCGGCGCGCGACGCGGAACCGCCGCAGCTGACGTGGATCTTTGCGGTGCTGATGCCGTGCGTACCGTGGCTGCTGCGCTCAGGTAGAGCTGCGCTCGGAACGGCGTTGGCAGCCACCGTCGACGACGCGGAGAATCTGTTCACGCCATTCGCCGTGGCGCTGCTCGGGTTGCCGCCCTTGCCGAGCGTGGCGACGATCGGTGCGCTGCTGACCGGCGCCGTTGCGCAGTTCGGCTGGCGGCGTCTGTCGCGCTGCGGTGTGCTGGTCGTGGCCGGTTGGTGCGCCGGCGCGCTGCTGGCGCCGCACATCGTTTATCAGCCGAGCAGAATCGTGGACGCGCTGTGCCTCGCGTTCATGGTGGCGTACACCACGCCCCTTTGCGCCCTTGGTTACGAGGAGACGATGCGGATGCATCGCATGCGCGAACGGTTGCGCGTCGTTTCGGGAGAGCTCGCGCTGCAACGCGATCGGCTGGCGCGCTACGTCGCGGCACCGGTGGCAGCGCGTTCGACGAAGGCGCCGCTCGAGCGCCGTTGGCTCACGGTGGCATTCGTGGACATTTCGGATTTCACCGCGCTCACCGAACGGCTCGAGCCGGAAGATCTGACGAGCCTGCTCGACGGTTTCTTCGCGGCGCTCGTCGAATTGACGGCCCGTTACAAAGGCAATCTGCACAAGTTCCTCGGCGACGGCGCGCTGATCAGCTTCGGCGATGCCGCCAGCGAAGGGCGGCAGGCCGACGCGCGCGCGTGCGTGTCGATGCTCGGACAACTCGCGTGTCTGATCGACCGACTGAACGCCGCGGCGCGTTGTCGCGGCATTCCGGCGGTACTGGCGGTGCGATCCGGTGTCGCGTCGGGCTACTGTTCGGTGGGCGACTTCGGCGCCGACGCGCGTATCGAGTACACGATGATCGGCGCCGCGGTGAATCTGGCGAGCCGTCTCGAAGCGCTCGCCGCCGTCGGCGAAACATGGGTGTCGCAGGCGACGCGCGATCTCGTCGGAGCGGACCACTTCGAGGCGGTCGGTCCGCTCGCCGTGAAAGGAGTTGCGGAGCCGGTCACGGCTTTTCGTTTGAACGGGATGCGTTCGGTTGACGCGAGACAGACGGCTCACTAAGGTGCGCCGGACTCCTCTGGAATGCCATTTCGATGTCGATCGACGCGCGCAAGGACAGCGTTTTCCTGAAGGCGTGCCGCGGCGAAAGCGTACCGCACACGCCGATCTGGCTGAACCGCCAGGCAGGGCGCTACATGCGCGAGTACCACGACGTGAAGGGTACGACCACCAGCCTCGACTTCTTCAAGAACCCAGATCTCGCCGCGCGCGTAACACTCGATGCGCAGCGCATTCTCGGCGTCGACGCCGCGATCATGTTCGCCGACCTGCTGCCGGTGCTCGAACCGATGGGCATGCAGCTCAGCTATCAGGCCGGCGAAGGTCCGGTGTTCGCGAATCCGGTGCGCACTGCGAAGGACGTTTCGCGCCTCGCGATCGTTCCGGCCGAAGAAGGCACGCCGTACATCGCGAAAACGGTGAAGCAGATCCTGCATGACCTGCCGAAATCGGCGGCGCTGATCGGTTTTGCCGGTGCGCCGTTCACGCTCGCATCGTATGCGATCGAAGGCCGCGGCTCGCGCAACTATGTGTGGGTCAAAAGGATGATGTACTCGGCGCCGCAGTTATGGGACGTGCTGATGACGAAGCTCGTGCAGACCGTCGCCGACTACGTGCGGCTGCAGATCGACGCGGGCGTGCACGCGGTCCAGCTGTTCGACTCGTGGATCGGTTGTCTGTCGGTGGCCGATTATCGCCGCTATGTCGCGCCATACAGCAAATCCCTGATCGACCGCATCGGGGGGCGCGTCCCGATCATCTATTTCGGCACCGGCAATTCTCACCTGGTGGACGACATGTACGCGGCGGGTCCGGACGTGATGGCGCTCGACTGGCGCACGCCGATGCGCGAAACGTGGAACCGGCTCGACTGCACCGCGGTGCAGGGCAATCTCGATCCGATCGTGTTGTGTGCCGATCGCAGCGCGGTGGCCGCGCAGGCACAGGCGATTCTCGACGAAGTAGGCGGCGCGCAACGGACACATCTTCAATCTCGGTCACGGCATCGTGCCCGAGACACCGGTCGACAACGTCAAATACCTGGTCGACTTCGTGCACGAGCGTTCGGCGCGCTGACCATGATTCGAGCACCGCGCTGGCTGATCCTGATCGGATTCTGGATTCCGTTGGCGATCGCCACGTATGCCGCGTTCGCGCCGCACGGCGTGCCGATGCCGTTCCAGGTCAGCGACATCATTCTCCACGCGAGCGCGTTCACGTATCTGACGGCGGCGCTATGGTTCGCCCATCATGCGGGCGAGCGCGGCTGGAAGCCGGCCGCGTGGATGCTGGCTTACGGCATCGCAATCGAGTTGATCCAGTCGTTCGAGCCGACTCGCGACGCGGAACTGAAAGACGTGCTGGTCGACGGGGTCGGCATCGCGCTCGGCCTCGCGCTGTATCGATGGGTGGTGTCGCGCGTGTTTGCCACCGCGCCGGCGCTACCGCGAAACGATCAGATCACAAGTCCGAGTCGGTGACCGCGCCGAGGCTCGCGGAGCTGACCAGCTTCGCGTATTTGGCAAGTGCACCGCGATCGGCGTAAGGCGTCGGCGGCTTCCAACGACTGCGCCGTGCCGCGAGCACCGAGTCCGGCACCTCGAGCGTGATCTCGCGCTTCTGCGCGTCGACCGTGATGCGGTCGCCGTCTTCGATCAGCGCAATCGGCCCGCCGACAAACGCCTCCGGCGTGATGTGCCCGATGACGAAACCGCGCGAGCCGCCGGAGAAACGACCGTCGGTGATCAGTGCGACGTCGCCAGCCAGGCCGCGACCGCCGATGGCGCTGGTGGGCGACAGCATTTCGCGCATGCCCGGCCCGCCTTTAGGTCCTTCGTAACGGATCACGACTACATCGCCTTTGCTGATCTTGCCGTCCATGATCGCCTGCATGCCGGCTTCTTCGCCGTGGAACGTGCGCGCGATGCCGGAAAACTGCAGGCCTTCGTGGCCGGTGATTTTCGCCACGGCCCCTTCCGGCGCCAGATTGCCATACAACACGACCAGGTGGCTGTCGGGCTTCATCGGGTTCGACAGCGGCCGGACGATTTCCTGCCCGGCCGGATACGGTCGCACCTCAGCGAGGTTGTCAGCGAGCGTTCGGCCCGTAACGGTCATGCAGCCGCCGTGCAGCAGACCCGCGTCGAGCAGCGTCTTCATCAGCGGACGGATGCCGCCGATCGCGATCAGTTCGGACATCGAGTAGCGGCCAGCCGGCCGCATGTCGGCCAATACCGGCACGCGCTTGCCGATGCGCGTGAAATCGTCGAGCGCCAGCGGAATGCGTGCGGCGTGCGCGATCGCGAGCAGGTGCAGCACCGCGTTCGTCGATCCTTCGAGCGCGATGACCGTGGTGATCGCGTTCTCGAACGCTTCGCGCGAGAGGATGTCGGACGGCTTGATGCCGCGTTCGATCAGATTCATTACCGCGGCGCCTGCGCCGTATGAATCGCGCCGCTTGTTCTCGGATACCGCTTCCTGAGCCGAACTGTCGGGCAGCGAAAGTCCGAGGGCTTCGATCGCCGACGCCATCGTGTTCGCCGTGTACATGCCGCCGCACGAGCCGGGTCCGGGAATCGCGGTCTCTTCGACTTCTTTCAGTTGCGCGTCAGTGATGCGGTTCGCCGCGCGCGCCCCGACCGCTTCGAACACCGAGATTACGTCGCGGCGTTCTTTGCCGGTTTGAATGGAACCGCCGTAAACGAACACGCTCGGGCGGTCGAGCCGCGCCATCGCCATCGCGCAGCCCGGCATGTTCTTGTCGCAGCCGCCGAGCGCGACGAAGCCGTCGAAGCCTTCGGCGCAGACGACGGTCTCGATCGAATCGGCGATCACTTCGCGCGACACCAGCGAGTAGCGCATGCCGGGTGAACCCATGGAGATGCCGTCGGCCACCGTGATCGTGTGAAAGATCACGGCCTTTCCGCCGGCTTCGTCGGCACCCATTGCGGCGGCTTCGGCGAGCGCGTTGATGTGCACGTTGCACGGCGTCAGCGCGCTGCCGGTCGACGCGATGCCGATCTGCGGCTTCGCGAAATCGGCGTCGGTGAAACCGACCGCTCGCAACATCGCGCGCGCCGGCGCGTTGGTGAGTCCGTCGACGACGCGCGACGAGTAGCGTCGTTTTTCAATAGGCATGCTCGTTACCTCGGTACCTCGGGTCAGACCGTCTTCGAAATCCGTTTCAGCATCACGGCCGAGTTGCGTTGGAAGTTGTACACCGCTTTGCGCGGCGCCGGGAGTTCGTCGACCGTGGCGTCGACGAAACCCTGTTCTTTGAACCAGTCGCGCGTTTGCGTGGTCAGCAGAAACAGCTGATCGAGCCCGAGCCGGCGCGCCTCGGTTTCGATCCGGCGGACCAGCGCGGTGCCGTGCTCTTTCGCATCGAGCCGAAAGCTCGGATGCGTAGCGAGACACGCGAGTTCGCCGGCGCGCTCCTCCTCGAACGGATACAGCGCGCAGCAGCCGATGATGTTGCCGTCGAGTTCGGCCACGAAGAAGCGGTCGATCTCCCGTTCGAGCCGGTCGCGCGGCCGGCGCACCAGCACGCCGGCGTTTTCGAGCGGACGGATCAGTTCGACGATGCCGGCGACGTCTTCCGCAGTCGCGCGGCGGATGTGCTGGAAGCCGTCTTCGCTGATCTGTGTGCCGCAACCGGCTGCGGTGTAGAGCTCCTGGAGCAGCGCGCCGTCGTCGCGAAAGCCGATCAGGTGCGTGCGCGGCACGCCGGCGCGACAAGCGCGCAGCAGTTCGGTGAGCCGCAGCCGGGTCGTGTCGTCGAAGGTCGCGGTGTCGAGAAGCGAATCGAGTTCGCTCGGCGACAGATCCGACAACGCGACGCCTGCGGCATCCGTGACAGCCGACGCCGCATCGAACGTGATCAGTTTGTCGGCGCCGAGCGCGATGGCGACGTCGGTGGCGAGTTCCTCGCTCGACAGGTTGAATGCTTCGCCTGACGGCGAATAGCCGAGCGGCGACAACAACACGATGCAGTGATCGTTCAGCATCTGATGAATGCGTTCGCTGTGGATGCGGCGCACGCGACCGGTGAACAGATGATCGATGCCGTCCGCTACGCCGAACGGCCGCGCCGTAACGAGGTTACCCGACAGCACGTGGATCTTGGTGTTGTGCAGCGGCGTGTTCGGCAGCCCCATCGAGAACAGCCCCTCGATGCGCACGCGCACGCGCGCGACGGCCGACTCCACCTGTTCGATCGTTGCCTGATCGGTGATGCGACGGTGATCGTGAAACTGCGGCTTGAGACCGGCCGCTGCGACGGCCGCGTCGATCTGCGGCCGCGCGCCATGTACCAGCACCACGCGCACGCCGAGCACCGACAGCAACGCGAGGTCGTGCACGATGTGCGTGATGTTGTCGTGCACGATCGCGTCGCCGCCCAACAGGATGACGAAGGTCTTGCGCCGGTGCGTGCTGATGTACGGCGTCGAATCGCGGAACCAGCGCGCGTATTGGGTCGGTTCAGTCATGATCGACTAGTGGACGCAGACTTCGGCGATCAGTTGCGTCAGCACGTCGACCGCGGGCTGGATCCGGTCGGCGGCGAGATACTCGTCGGGCTGGTGTGCCTGATCGATGCTGCCGGGTCCGAAGATCACCGTCTCCATGCCGAGCGCCTGCAGGAACGGACCTTCGGTACCGAACGCCACGGTGCCGGCCGTCCTCCCCGACAACCGTTCCAAGGTGCGCACGAGTCTGCCGTCGCTCGGTGTGGCGAATGGCGACACCGGCGGCGATACCGGCGTCATCGTGATCGCGGTACCGTGCGCTTCGGCCGACCGCGCGAGGCGGATCTCGAGCGCCGAGATGATTGCGGCGGTGTCCATTCCGGGCAGCAGCCGCAGGTCGATCTGCAGATCGGCGTGATCGCAGATGCGGTTCGGATTGTCGCCGGCGCGCAGGCAGCCCAGGTTCAGCGTCGGTACCGACACGTCGAAGGCGGTGTTGCGGTGCGCGGCGGCGAGCTGCGCGCGGAACGCCAGCAGTTCGCCCATCACGCAGTGCATCGCGTCGAGCGCGTTGTGGCCGAGGTCTGGATCGGACGAGTGTCCGGACGAACCCTGCAGCGCGATCGACAGCATCATGAAGCCTTTGTGCGCGAAGATCGGCCGGAAGTCGGTCGGCTCGCCGACCACCGCGAACTGCGGCTTGGGAACGTCCGAAGCGGCGAGACAGCGCGCACCCGCCATCGACGATTCCTCGTCGGAGGTCGCGACGATGGTCAGCGGCGCTTTGAGCGTGGCATCGGCAAACTGTCGCGCCGCTTCGATCGCGATCGGAAAGAAGCCTTTCATGTCGCACGCACCGAGGCCGTAGAAGCGGCCGTCGCGTTCGGTCAGTGCGAACGGGCTTTGCGACCAGTGCGAATCGTCGAACGGGACGGTGTCGGTGTGGCCGGCCAGCACCAGTCCCCCGGCGCCGCTGCCGAGTGTGGCGATCAGATTCGCCTTGCCGGGCGCGTTCGGCAGCGGCTGCACCGTGGTCTTGAAACGGAGCGCCTCGAGCCACGTCGCGAGCTCGTTGATGACCGCGAGATTGCTCTGATCGAGGGCCGCAGTGGTGCAGCTGACCGACGGCGTCTTGATCAGCGATTGCAGCATCGACAATAGCGGGGGCGCGTGCATGACGAGGTTCATCAGGTTTCGGCGGGATAATGCCCGGTTTCGTGAAGGGGGTCTAATATTGCGGTCCGCGGGGGGTCCGCGAGCGGTTTGCGCCTTGAAAACCCTGTGGGCATGCCGTTAACTGCGGGAGCTTGGCCCCGCGCGCACAGGAATGCCATGGCGGCAATCGAGTCTCCTCTCAAGGACCGAATCACCCCAGAACGCCTGCTGGATCTGCGCGGCGTGCTCGACGATCTGATCCGCGCAAAGATCGTGACTCAGCGCGATGCCGAAGACATCCTCATCGCGCCCCGCACCGCCAAGCAGATGCACATGCACCCGCTCGAGATCATCGCCGAGCGCGAGCTCGACGACGCGCGCCGGCCCGGCAAGAAACTCGACCTCGACGAACTGACCCACTGGCTGTGCGACGCGGCGCATCAGCCCTATTACCGCATCGACCCGCTGAAGGTGAACGTCAACAAGACCACCGAAGTGATGTCGTATGCGTTCGCGCAGCGGCACAACATCCTCGCGGTCGAAGTTCGCGAAGAGGAAATCGTCATCGCCAGCGCGCAGCCGTTCATGGCGGCGTGGGAAGGCATGCTGGTTCAGACCCTGCGCGGCCGCCGCATCATCCGGGTGGTTTCGAATCCGCAGGAACTCACGCGCTACATGCTCGAGTTCTACACGATGGCGCGGTCGGTCGCGAAAGCGTCCGACGCGGGTCTCGAAGTATCGAACGTCACGAACTTCGAGCAGATGCTCGAACTCGGACAGCTGAAATCGCCGGACGCGAACGATGCGCACATCGTCAACATCGTCGACTGGCTGCTGCAGTACGCGTTCGACCAGCGCGCCAGTGACATTCACATCGAACCGCGCCGCGACAAAGGTCACGTACGGTTCCGCATCGACGGCGTGATGCACCACGTGTACGAACTGCCGCCGGCGGTGAACGCCGCGGTCACGAGCCGCCTGAAGATCCTGGGCCGGATGGACGTGGCCGAGAAACGCCGGCCGCAGGACGGCCGCGTTAAGACCAAGAGTCCCGACGGTCAGGAGATCGAACTGCGGCTGTCGACGCTGCCGACCGCATTCGGCGAAAAGATGGTGGCACGGATCTTCGACCCCGACGTTTTGCTGCGCAGCTTCCAGGAGCTCGGTCTCGGCGGCGACGACAACCAGCGCTGGCAGACGATGGTCGGCGCAAGCAACGGCATCGTGCTGGTGACCGGCCCGACCGGGTCCGGCAAAACCACCACCCTTTATTCGACGCTGAAGCAGCTCGCGACGCCGCAGGTCAACGTCTGCACGATCGAAGACCCGATCGAAATGGTGGAACCGTCCTTCAACCAGATGCAGGTGCAGCACCAGATCAAGCTGTCGTTCGCCTCGGGTGTGCGCTCACTGTTGCGGCAAGACCCGGACATCATCATGGTCGGCGAGATCCGCGACCTCGAAACCGCCGAGATGGCGATTCAGGCGGCGCTCACAGGACACCTCGTGCTCTCCACCTTGCACACCAACGATGCGCCGAGCGCGGTCACCCGCCTGATCGAACTGGGTGTTCCGCCGTACCTCATCAAAGCGACGGTGGTCGGCGTGATGGCGCAGCGCCTGGTACGTACGCTGTGCCCGCATTGCAAACAGCCTGAGGCGGTCGACGCCGAGGCGTGGAATCTACTAACCCGGCCGTTCAAGGCGCGACCGCCGACGCAGTTCATGCGACCGGTCGGCTGTCTCGAGTGCCGCGACACGGGTTATCTCGGCCGGATGGGCGTGTACGAGATCTTGCTGCTGACCGAAGGGTTGCGGCAGCTGATCAGGGCCGACAGCGACATCGATACGCTGCGCGTGCAGGGGATCAAAGACGGCATGCGCACGTTGCGGTTGTCCGGCGCACAGAAGGTCGGCGCCGGTCAGACCACCATCGCCGAAGTGCTGAGAGTCACGCCGTCCAGCCAGATCGAATAGCGCGAGCCCGCGCGTGTTCGACCCCAGTTTCCTAGAGCCCCGACTCGCCGGTGCGGCGAGCGCGGCATGGCAGCGCGTTCGGGAACGACTCGACTCCGCCACCGACGCGCGTGTGAGCGCGTGGTTGGCCGCGGAACCTGGCGATATGCGCGAACTGGCGCGGACGTTCGCGCTCAGCGAGTTTGCCGAAACCGTCGCGCTGGCGGATCCCGACGCGTTCGTCGCGTTTCTCGAAGCGCACGCGTATCGGCATGCGCCGCCGGGCGACCCGGTCGGTGACCGGCTGGGTGTCGTCGAAGACGTCGACGCCCTGAAGAACCTGCTGCGACGGCTGCGCAACGCCGCGATGCTTCACGTCATCTGGCGCGATCTGAATGGCCGCTCGGACCTCGCAGAGACGACCCGCTCGCTGACCCGTCTCGCCGACCGGTTGATCGATGCTGCGGTGACGAAACTGCACGAATGGGCCGTTGCGACCGACGGTGAGCCGATCGGTCGCGACACTTCCGAACCGCAGCAATTGGTCGTGATCGCGCTGGGGAAACTCGGCGCGGGCGAATTGAATCTGTCGTCCGACGTCGATCTGATCTTCGCCTATCCCGAGCCGGGCGAGACGCGCACCGGCAAACGTACCAACCAGCAGTTCTTCATGCGGCTCGGCCAGAAGCTGATCAACGTGCTCGATACGATCACGGTCGATGGCTTCGTGTTCAGGGTCGACATGCGCCTGCGTCCGTACGGTGACAGCGGCGCGCTGGTGCTGCACTTCGACGCGATCGAGCGCTACTACGAGGAGCAGGGGCGCGATTGGGAGCGCTATGCCTGGATACGCGCGCGCACGTGTGCCGGCGATTTCGTATCGGGGCGGCGCTTAATCGAAGACCTCAAGCCATTCGTGTTCCGCCGCTACCTCGACTTCGGCGCGATCCAGTCGCTGCGCGAGATGAAGAGCCGGATCGATTCGGAACGCAGCCGCAGCGCGATGCGCGACGACGTGAAGCTCGGTCCCGGCGGCATCCGCGAAGTGGAGTTCGTCGCGCAGATGCATCAGCTGATCTGGGCCGGCCGGCAACCGGCTCTGCAATGCACCGGCGTGGTGGAGACGTTGCACGCGCTGGCGTCGCACAAGCTGATGGCGCGCGCGCAGGCCGATCGACTGGCGACGGCTTACCGATTCCTGCGCAACGTCGAGCATCGACTGCAGGCGATTCGCGATGAGCAGACCCAGCTGCTTCCGGATACTCCGCTCGATCGGGCGCGCGTCGCCGCGGGTATGGGCTTCGCCGATTTTGTGCAGTTTGGCAACGCGCTCGCGGAGCAGCGCGAGATCGTCGCGCGCGCCTTCGAGTCGGTGATTCAGGCCGACGCCGCAGACGCGGTCGACGCGTGGCAGCCGGCGTGGCTGGCCGGCGACGTTGAAGCCATGGCGACGGAACTCGCGGCGGCGGGTTTCGGGTCAACCCACGACGTGGCGGCGTTGATCGAGCGTCTGTGCACCACGCGCGACCGGCCGTGGGTCGGCGGCGAAGGTCGCGCGCGCCTCGACGCGCTGATACCGAAGCTGCTCGGCGAGGCGCAAGCCAGCGCCCGGCCGGACCTCACGCTTGCTCGGCTGGTGCCGTTGCTCGAAGCGACGGTGCGGCGCTCTGCCTACTATGTACTGTTGCTCGAGAACCCTGCCGCGTTGCGATTGCTGGTGGAGATCTGCGGCGCCAGCCGCTGGCTGGCTGACGAGTTGAGCCGTCACCCGATGCTGCTCGATGAACTCCTCGACCCGGCGCTGCTGTACACGATCCCCGACATCGACGCGCTGCGCGCCGAATTGCGCGCGCGGCTCGCCGCGGTCGAGCGCGGTGGTGAAGAAGCCGAACTCGAGGTGTTGCGCGCATTCAAGGAGACGCATCAGTTCCGCGTTGCTGCATGCGAGGTGCGCGGCATCCTGCCGCTGATGAACGTCTCCGACTACCTGACATTTCTTGCCGAGGTGATCCTGCAGGAAGCGCTGCAGCTCGCGTGGAAGCGAACCGCGGAAACGATCGAGCCACCGCTGCAGTCGTTCGCGATCGTCGGCTTCGGCAAACTCGGCGGACTCGAACTCGGCCCCGGTTCCGATCTCGACATCGTGTTCCTGCACGA
Source organism: uncultured Gammaproteobacteria bacterium (assembly GCA_963780795.1). Classification (GTDB taxonomy): domain Bacteria; phylum Pseudomonadota; class Gammaproteobacteria; order Pseudomonadales; family Azotimanducaceae; genus DATJGR01. The sequence goes on from CAWADH010000006.1 coordinate 431,196, forward strand.
CCTCGACGCGCGGCACAACCGCTTCCTGCATCGGATGGTGCGGCGTCTGCTGCACATCCTGACGGCCCGCACACACACCGGCGCACTGTACGACGTCGACACGCGGCTGCGGCCGTCGGGACGGGCCGGCACGATGGTGAGTTCGCTCGCCGCGTTCGAGCAGTATCAGCGCAACGATGCGTGGGTATGGGAACACCAGGCGCTCGTGCGTGCGCGTCCGGTCGCCGGCGATCGCGCCGTCAGCGCCGCGTTCGAACGAATCCGCCGCGAGATCCTGTGTCGCGCGCGCGATCGCACCGAATTGCGCCGCGCGATCGTCGACATGCGACGCCGGGTCGGCGAGTCGGCGAGCAGCGAGGTCGACCTCAAGCGGGATGCCGGCGGTATCGTGGATATAGAGTTTATGGTCCAATACCTCGTGTTGGCTGCGGCCTCTGAGCATCCATCGCTCGCCGACTGGACGGACAACGTCCGTATCCTCGAAACGGCGGCGAAGGTGAAGCTCCTCGAGGGGGAGACGGCGGCGGCCTTGAAAGACGCCTACCTCGCGCTGCGCGCCGAGCGACACCGCGAAGCATTGGACATCCCCGACGATGGCCGCGCCCGAGAGGTTCTCGAACGCAACGTAACGCTGATCCGCCGGCAGTGGGCCCGCCTGCTCACGCCGGATGAGGTAAAGGAGTAACCCGATGGCGACCCCTTCATTCGCAGATCGCGATGGCTGGATCTGGATGAACGGCGAACTGGTGCCGTGGCGCGATGCGAAAGTGCATGTGCTCACTCACACGCTGCACTACGGACTCGGTGTGTTCGAAGGCGTGCGCGCGTATGCGACGCACCGCGGCGCGACGATCTTCCGGCTGCACGACCACACCCAAAGGCTGTTCGATTCGGCGCACATCCTCGGCATGAAAATCCCGTACTCGAAAGAGCAGCTGAACGCGGCGCAGTGTCAGGTGGTGAAAGCGAACGGGCTCGATGAAGGATATCTGCGGCCGATGTGTTTCCTCGGCTCGGAACAGATGGGTCTGCGCGCCGAAGGGCTCAGCGTGAACGTCAGCATCGCCGCCTGGCCATGGCCTTCCTATATGGACCCGGCCGCGCGCGATCGCGGCATCAAGGTGAGAACGTCGTCGTACACGCGGCATCACGTCAACATCACGATGTGCAAGGCGAAAGCGAACGGTAACTACATCAACTCGCTGCTGGCGCTGCGCGAAGCGCTCGATTGCGGTGCAGACGAGGCGCTGCTGCTCGACGCCGAGGGTTACGTGGCCGAAGGCAGCGGTGAAAACGTCTTCGTCGTGCACGACGGCGAACTGCATACGCCGGAACTGACCTCGTGCCTGAACGGGGTGACGCGGCGCACGCTGATGGCGCTGGCCGACGAGCTGGGTCTGCCGGTGCGCGAACGGCGGATCACGCGCGATGAGGTCTACATCGCCGACGAAGCCTTCTTCACCGGCACCGCCGCCGAGGTGCTGCCGATCCGCGAACTCGACGGTCGCGCCATCGGCAGCGGCGGTCGCGGGCCGATCACTGCGAAGCTGCAGGCGCTGTACTTCGATCAGGTCCGCGGCAAACGCAACGTGCATCCGGAGTGGCACACGCCCGTCGCCGACGGTGCCTAGCTGGCGCAAAGGCGCTCGCCGATGAAACGCCGATGAAGCTCCTGATCGTGGGTCCGGCCTGGGTCGGCGACATGGTGATCGCACATGCGCTGGTTCGAACGCTGCTGGCCGCACGACACGACGCAGAAATTCACGTCCTGGCGCCGCCGGCGACCGCGCCGTTGGGCCGTCGCATGTCCGGCGTTGCCGACACCGTGACGGTGCCCGTTCGCCACGGCGAACTCGGTTGGCAGGTGCGACGCGAGGTTGGGCGCGCGTTGCGCCGCGTCGGCTACGATCGCGCGATCGTGCTGCCGAACAGTTTCAAATCCGCGCTGGTGCCCTATTTCGCGGGCATTCCGCGGCGCACCGGTTGGCGCGGCGAATGGCGCTTTGGCGTGTTGAACGACGTCCGCACGCTCGACGCGCAGAAGCTGCCGCGCCTCGTCGATCGATTCGTCGCGCTCGCCGACGCGTCGAATGCCACCGCAGCAGACATCGAACCGAAGCTCACCGCCGATCCCGTCCGCGCCGCGGCGCTCGTCGCCGGACTGGGTCTGGCCGTCGATCGGCCGATCCTCGCGCTGTGCCCCGGCGCCGAGTATGGACCGGCGAAACGCTGGCCGGCGGCGCATTATGCGGCTGTCGCGGCCGAGCACGTGTGCCGCAACGGCCAGGTCTGGCTGTTCGGGACGCAAGCCGATGCCGCCGCGTGCGCCGCCATTCGCGCCTCGGTGGCGCCGTTGGCCCAGGCACGCATATTCGATCTGGCCGGCCGGACGCAGCTGCTCGATGCGGTGGACCTGCTCAGCCTTGCGCAGCAGGTCGTCACGAACGATTCCGGTCTGATGCACGTCGCGTGCGCGCTCGGCGTGCCGGTGGTGGCGGTCTACGGTTCGTCGAGCCCGGACTTCACGCCACCGTTGTCGCGCGGCGCGCGCGTGGTTCGCGATGCGTTGCCGTGCAGCCCGTGTTTCGAACGGACGTGTCCGCTCGGCCACACCGACTGCCTCAATCGGCTGATGCCGGAGCGCGTCGTGGCGGAGTTGCTGCATTGATGCGCGTACTGCTGGTGAAGCTGTCTTCGCTGGGCGACGTCGTGCACGCGCTGCCGGCGGTTACCGACGCGGCGCGAGCGCATCCGGGTCTGGAAGTGCATTGGGTGGTCGAAGAGGGCTATCAGGCGATACCGGCGCTGCATCCGGCGGTGACGAAGGTCATTCCGGTGGCGATCCGGCGCTGGCGAAAACAGTGGGGCGGCGCGTGTCGCGAGATCGCCGACTCGGCGCGGCAGATCCGCGCCGACTCTTACGACGTCGTGCTCGACTCGCAAGGGTTGATCAAGAGCGCGGTCGTCGCCCGCATCGGTCGAGGTGAGCGAATCGGATTCGACGCCGCGTCCGCGCGCGAGCGGGTGGCGTCGTTGGCATATCGACGCGCTGTCGCAGTTGCGCGAGAGCACCATGCGATCGATCGGCAGCGTGCATTGTTTGCCGGTGCGCTCGGCTATCCGATGCCGGGCGATGCGATCGACTACGGCGTGCGCGTCGAGCGTGGCGACGCTTCTGGACTGGTGCTGGCGCACGGCACGACGTGGAGCAACAAGCGTTGGCCTGAGGCGTTCTGGGCGGAACTGGCGAACCGCGCGTTGCGGCGCGGCGAGCGGGTGACGCTACCGTGGGGCAACGACGAAGAGGAAATCCGCGCGAGCCGCATCGCCGAACTGGCGCCCGGGGCAGAAGTGGCTCAACGGTTCGAACTGCGCGGCATGATCGAACTGTTAGCGAGTAGCGCCGCGGTGGTCAGCACCGATTCCGGAATCGGCCATCTCGCCGCCGCGCTCGGCGTACGAACGCTCGCGTTGTACGGTCCCACCGATGCGTCGCTCACCGGCTGCCGCGGCACATCGGTCACCAACCTGTCGGCAAAGTTCGTTTGCGCCCCCTGTTTGAAGCGGCAGTGCGGCTATCGCGGCCCGCCGGTCTACGCCGATGCGATGCGGGTCGAGCCCGCGTGCTTCGCGACGGTCACGCCGGAACGCGTGTGGCAAACGCTGTGTGGCTCGGCGGCGCGCACGTGAAGTTCGCATTCTGCCTCTTCAAATACTTCCCGTTCGGCGGCATATCGAGGGACCTCGAACGCATCGCGCGCGAAAGTCTCTCGCGCGGTCACTCCGTGCGCGTGTACACGTTGAGCTGGGAGGGACCGCCGATGGACGGCGTCGACTTGGTGGTGGCGCCGGTGAAGGGGCTGACGAATCACGCCCGCTACGCGCGCTTCGCGGAGTGGGTGGCGGACCATCTGCGCGAATACCCGGTCGATCTCGTGGTGGGAATGAACAAGATGCCGGGCATCGACGTCTACTACGCCGGCGACTCGTGCTACGAAGAAAAGTCGCAGACGCAGCGCAACTGGATGTATCGGTTGTCGCCGCGGTACCGGTTGTTTTCTAACTTCGAGCGGGCCGTATTCGGCCGCGACAGCGAAACCGAGATTCTCACGATCTCGGAAGTGCAGACGCCGTTGTTCCGTCGTCATTACGGCACGCAGTGGGAACGGCTGCATCCGTTGCCGCCCGGCATCGATCGCAGTCGGCGCGCGAGCGTCGATCGCGCGGATGTACGCCGCGCGTTTCGCCGCGAGTTCCGGATCGGTGACGACGAACGGCTGTTGCTGTTCGTCGGGTCTGGATTCATCAAGAAAGGTCTCGACCGGGCGATCGAGGCGTTCGCGGCGCTGCCGGATGCCCTGCGGCGCACGAGCTGGCTGTTCGTCGTCGGCGAAGACAACGCCAAACCGTTCGAGAAGCGCATCGCGCGGCTCGGGCTCACCGATCGCATCACGTTCTTCAGCGGCCGCGACGACGTGCCGCGATTCCTGTTCTCGGCCGACGCGCTGCTGCTGCCGGCGTACGACGAGAACACCGGCACGGTGATCCTCGAGGCGATGATCGCGGGTCTGCCGGTGCTGGTCACCGAGAACTGCGGGTATGCACAGTACGTCGAACAGGCGAATGCGGGGCTGATCGTCCACATTCCGTACGAACAGCAGTCGCTCGACGACAAGCTGGTCGAGATGCTGACGTCGCCCGAGCGCGATCGTTGGCGGCAGAACGGCATCGCATTCGGCAATCGGCCCGACATCTATCGGCTGGTCGAAACCGCGGTCGACCGTCTCGAGGCGTTCGCCGGCGGCCGCTATCGACGGCCTGCACCGAAACCCGAGATGGCGTTCTGCCTGCTGAAGTATCAGCCGCACGGCGGCATGCAGCGCGACTTCCTGCGCATCGCGTTGCGCTGCCAGGAACAGGGTTACCGGATTCGCATCTACGCGCTGTCGTGGGAAGGGCGTATCCCCGACGGCATGGACGTGATCATCATGCCCGCGCACGGAGTGACCAATCATCGACGCTATGCGCGTTACGCGAACGGAGTGGCGAAGGCGCTCGAAGCGCAACCGGTGGTTTGCTCGGTAGGTTTCCACGCGATGGCCGGGCTCGACGTGTACTACGCGGCCGAGGGATGTTACGCCGCGAGAACGCAATCGATCGATCGCCGAACGAGTTGGCGCAATGCACGCCATCGCTACTTCGCCGATGCAGAGCGCGCCGTATTCGGGCGCGGCTCGCGCACCCGGATCATGCTGATCGCGGAAAATCAGCGCGCGGCGTTCGAACGGCACTACGGGACCAGCCCCGAACGTATGGTGCTGCTGCCGCCGGGTATCGCGCGCGACCGGATGGCGCCTGACAATGCCGATGAGGTGCGCGCGAACATGCGCGCCGAACTCGGCGCGAGCGACGATCAGTACCTGCTGCTGATGATCGGATCTTCGTTCATCGACAACGGTCTCGACCGTTCGCTCATCGCGCTCGCCCAACTGCCGGATGGCCTAAAGCGGCGCACGCGCCTGATCGCCATCGGTCACGACGAGCCGCGCAGCTTCGTGCGAATGGCGCAGCGGCTGCGGATCAGCGATCGCTTCACGGTGCTGCAGGGGCGCGACGACATCCCCCGGTTTCTGCAGGCGGCG
>CAWADH010000007.1:0-86903 GCA_963780795.1 uncultured Gammaproteobacteria bacterium
CGCGCTTTGCGCGCGTTCACCTCACCAACAAGTCAACGGACGGTGCCAGGCACCAGGTTTTGCACTTTGAATAAGTGACCGCCGGTGCCAGGCACCGGCGGTCACTTATTCATCCTCGAACGAAGCCGCGACGTCGGATGTGGGAAGGGCGACGGGTGATCGGTGCGGAGGCGCATCACACGCCGCGCCGGAGCACCGATCACCCGTCGCCCTTCCCGATCAATACTGTTTGCGCGTACCCACGACCTACCGAACCGAAAACACCCCATAGCCCCGCGCGCCAATCCGCAGTTGCCAGCCATTCGCCCCGTGCGTCGCCTGGCAGCGATGGGCGAGCACCGGCGCGGCGTCGCCGAGCGGCGGAAGCGGCACGGTGTGACTGTCGAGGCCGGGATTGATCGCGACGACCAGCGAACCGCCGCGCCGGTACACCAGCGGGTAGCCGGGCGACGTGGCATTCAGCATGACGAGCGGCGCGTCGGGCGCGAGGTCGGACTCGGTCACGCGCAGGTAGATGAGGCGTTCGACGTGGTGCCACAGCGAATCGCGATCGGCGCGCTGCGCCTCGACTGTCGGACGATCCGCCAGCGGGTCGATCGGCAGATACGGCGTGGCGCTCGGGTTCGTCGAGAATCCGGCAAGCGGCGTGCCGTCCCACTGCATCGGGGTGCGCGAACCAGTGCGCTCGAAGCCCCCTTCCTTGCTCGTTAGCTTCGGCACGTACCGCATGCCGATCTCGTCGCCGTAGTAGATGAACGGCAGCTGCGGCCACGTCAGCAGAAACGTGAACAGCACTTTCAGGTCGTCCGGTTCGCGGCCGTGCCGCGGGCGCACGAAGTCGTGATTCGACGACGGCAGGCTGATCAGGCCGCGTCCGGCGACGCGACGCTGCTGGAAATCGAACGCCGTCCAGAAACGCTGGAAGTCGCCGCGACCGAGGCTGTCGAAGTACGGCACCGCGCGACGCTTGGGAAACGTCTCCGGTCCGAGCAGCAGCGCGTCGTAACCTGAAACGCCGACGTGTTGCATGAAGTCGGCATGGAAGCCCGCGTCGATCGCGAGTTCCGCATTGCCCCATTCGGAGATCAGCACGCGATCCTGGTAATGGTCGTCGAGCCAGGTGCGGATCTCACGCCACAAACGGCGGATGCCGACGCGCTCCGGATCGTGTTTCACGAGGCTGCCGGCGAGATCGACGCGAAAGCCGTCCACACCGAGATCGAGCCAGAACTTCATCACGTCCTCGAGCGCCGCCCGTGTCGCGCGCGGCGCCGCCGCATCGACATCGTGCTGATAGCCGCGCTCAGGCTTACCGAAGCCGTAATTCAACGCCGGCTGATGCGCGAAGAAATTGACCGCGTACGCGCCGGCGCGGTCGGAGTTGCCGCTGATGAAGTCGAGTTCGCCATCGTGTTTCACCCACGGGTTGTTCGTCCAAACGTAGCGGTGCGTGAACTCGTTCTGCTCCGCACGTTGCGACTGCACGAACCACGGATGCTGATCCGAGGTATGTCCGGCCACGAGATCGAGGCAGAGGCGGATGCCGCGGTCGTGCGCCGCATCGAGCAGCCCCTTGAACTGATCGTTGGTGCCGTAGCGCGGCGCGATGCGGCAGTAGTCAGCAACGTCGTAACCGGCGTCTTTGAACGGCGACACGAAGCACGGATTGATCCACAGCGCGTTGACGCCGAGTTCAGCGAGGTAGTCGAGCTTCGCTTCGATGCCGGCGAGATCGCCGATGCCGTCGCCGTTCGCGTCGTAGAAGCTCTGCGGATAAATCTGATAGAACACCGCACGCGCGAGCCACGCCGGCTGCGGGTTGCGCGATGTCATGGATCTGCGGCCAGGCGGAAACAGCTCTGGTACCGCGCGCCGGGCAGCTTCATCCGCCCTTGCGCCACGAATTCGCCGAGCACTTTCTCCAACACGTCGATGATGGCGCGATCGCCGTGCAGCACGAACGGCCCGTGCTCGCGGATCATCCGGATGCCGTGGTCTTTCACGTTGCCGGTGACGATCGCGGAGAACGCGCGGCGCAGATTCACCGCGAGTTCGTGTCGCGACATGTCGTGCCGCAACCGCAGCTCTGCGACGCTCTTGTGGGTGACGTGAAACGGCATCTGCGATGCGATCGGTACCTTCAGCAGCCAGTTGAAGTAATACGCATCGCCGGACGTGCGCCGTTGTCCCTGCACCTTCCGGATCTTGCGCCCGATCCACTGCGCGGCGCCGGGCGCGTCGTCGATGATGATGCGGTAGAGCCGGCGCACGTCTTCGCCGAGCGCAACGGTGATGAGGTGGTCGAGGCTCTCGAAGTAGTCTGCGCTCGACGCCGGTCCGGTGAATATCACCGGATACTTCTGCTCCGCGTTCGCCGGATCGGTGAGCACGCCGAGCAGATACAGCACTTCTTCCGCGGTGCCGACGCCGCCGGGAAACACCACGATGCCGTGTCCCATCCGCACGAACGCTTCCAGCCGCTTCTCGATGTCGGGCAGGACGACGAGGTGGTTCACCATCGGATTCGGCGGTTCGGCCGCGATGATGCCGGGCTCGGTCAGTCCGATGTAACGCGCATCGGCCTGACGCTGCTTCACGTGGCCGATCGCCGCGCCTTTCATCGGACCTTTCATCGCGCCAGGGCCGCAACCAGTGCAGATGTCGAGCCCGCGCAACCCGAGGTGGTAACCCACCTCTTTCGTGTACTCGTATTCGATACGCGATATCGAGTGCCCGCCCCAACAGACGACCGTATTCGGCCGCACGTCCGGCACCAGCACGCGTGCCTGCTTCAGGATGTGGAACACCGCGTCGGTGATGCCTTCGCTGGAGTTCAGATCGAAGCGCTTGCTGTTCTCGATCTCGGTGCCGATGTAGACGAGATCGCGCAGCACCGCGAACAGGTGCTGGCGGATGCCTTCCACCATGCGACCGTCGACGAACGCGCTGGCCGGTGCGTGCTTGATGTTCAGCTTCAGTCCACGCGTGCGCTGCACGATCTCGATGCTGAAGTCGTGATAGGCATCGAACAGCGCGGCCGCATCGTCGGTGTCGTCGCCGGTGTTCAACACAGCGAGCGCACAGCGGCGGAACAGTTCGAGAATGCGCGAGTCGGCGGTGCTGCGCAGTTGTTGCACTTCGCGCTGCGACAACAATTCCAGTGTGCCGCGCGGCGTGACCTCGGTATCGATCGTCGGACGTCGCGGCAACACTTCCGGTTTGTTCATGACCCGCCCCTGTCTATAGCGTCTTCCCGTGCGGCTGCGGACGGTCCAGCAGGAACGCCGCCAGCGCGCTGCGCGCGTCCGCGTCTTCGACCGGCGGCATCGGCTGGCGCGGTTGCGCCAGATATTCCGCGAGCGTGGACGAATCGTAACGCGTCGACAATCCGGCCAGCACGACGCGACCGTCTTTGCCGTCGCCGCCAAGTGCATGGCATTGCTGACATCCGCGCTGGCCGAATGCCGTGGCGCCGCGCGCGATCAGGCGCGGATCCGCGGTCGCCACGGCGGGGTTGCCCGATGGCGTCGCCCGGTTGCCGATTTCGAGCGTCTGCGTGCCGCCCGGCACGATGCGGTATACCGCGTTCGCGTAGTCGTCCGATACATAAATGGCACCGTCGGCGGCCTCGGTGAGTTCCGCCGGACGGCCGATGACGTTTTCGTCGATGAGAAATCCGGTCAGAAAATCGCGTGAGCTGATGGTGCCGTCGGCGGCCCAGTGCAACGCGACCACCTTGTACCCATCCTTCCTGCTGCGGTTCCACGACCCGTGCAACGCGACCAGCGCGTCGCCGCGGAACTCGTCGGGCTGCTTGTCGCTGCGCAGGAACACCATGCCCAAGGGCGCATTGTGGGCGCGGAACGAAAAGGCTGGCGGAATCGACGCGTCTATCACCGCTTCGCGGCCCGTGCCGAGGTCGGGATCGGGCACGCGATCGCCGTTGGCGAACGGCCAACCGTAGAAGCCGCCTTGCCGGATCTGATCCAGTTCGCACGGTGGAAAATCGTTGCCGAGCAGATCGCGGCCGTTGTCGGTGGCGTAGAGCGTTCCGTCGGCGCGCCAGTCGAAACCGGCGCTGTTACGCAAGCCGGTCGCGTAGATGTCGACGAACTTGCCGTCGGACGTATAGCGCAGCATCGCCGCGCGACGATCGTCCGTTTCGAGGCAGACGTTGCATGAGGAGCCGATGTTCAGATACATCAGGCCGTCCGGGCCGAAGCGGATCGTCTTCTTCCAGTGATTGCCGCCGGTCGGCAAGCCATCGATGACGATCTCGTATTTGCCGTCGATCTTGCCGGCGGCGTCGTCGAACTTCACGCGGCCGACCTTGCCCTGCTCGGCGACGTAAAGGTAACCGTTCAGAAGATCGAGACCGTTCGGTCCGTCGAGCCCGTCGAGCAGCACACGCCGCTCGTCCGACTCGCCGTCGCCGTTTGCGTCCTGCGCCAGCCAGTAGACACGGCCTTTGCCGGGCGACGCCACGAGCACGTCGCCATGCGCGGTCATGCGCACCATCCGCGCATCGGGAATGTCGCGCGCAAACAGCCCGATTCCGTAGCCGGCGGGCACGGTCAACCGCGACTTGACGGTAGCCGCATCTGCGGTCGGAACCGAGAACAGCGACGGCGCCAGATTCGCCAACATCCCCTTGAAGGGGACGTTTACAGGCGGGAGCCACAGCCACGCCGCAGCGGCCAGCAACACGACGATTGCGATCACACCGATTGCAATCCGTTTCAACCACTTCATCTCGCCTCTCCAAGGCTCACTTCGAATCCCAGGTATGCCTGCCTTGGCGTGCCGGGGAAGTATCGATAGCTTCCGAACGCCACGTCGGCGCGATCGGCATATCGGATGTCGCCAATGTTCATCACGCGCGCGAAAAACCGCCAATGCGGCGTGGCCTGCCACGAACCGCGCCAGTTCCACAGCGTGAAGCCATCGTAGTCCGCGGTGCTCGCTGCATCGAGGTAATACTTGCCCTGATACACCATCTCCACTTCGCTCTCGATGTTCGGCGTCGGTTGATACATCCAGTGCGCGCTGCCGAGCCAGCGCGGCGCGGTATCGACGTCGTGGCCGTCTTTGATGATTTCGCCGCCGGTCACCGCGCGATCGAACGCGTAGGTGTGCCGTGCGTACGTGCCGATCACCGACAGGTGGTTGCCCTCGATCGGCGTCCAGCCCAGGTCCCATTCGATGCCGGCCGACTCGAGCTTGCCGTTGCTGACGTTGAAGCCGTTCGCATCGCGCAAGATCACGTGCGTGCTGCGTTCTGCATAGATCGCGGTGCTGTAGTCGAACGCGCGCACCGAACCGCGGCCGCCGACCTCATACGAGGTCACCTCTTCGCTCTTCAGGTCAGCCACGTTCTGGCCGCTCTGCAGCCGATACAGCTCGGTCGCCTGCGGCGGCCGGAAGCCGTTGCCGGCCAATGCATACAGTGTCAGTTCGGGCAGCGCCGACCAATCGATACCGAGCCGCAATGCCGTGTTCGTATACGAGTCGTCGCGGTCCGGCGGCCGCGTGTACAGGCACCCACCGAAGCCGCACGGCGTGCCGTTGTCGCGCGTGTTTCCGTCGAGCGCGTGATTGGTGTAGTCGTAGCCGAGATACTCGAGGCGCGCGCTGTGCACCAGAGCTACGTCGTCCGACAGCGCGTAGCGCACGTCGTAGTGCAGCGCGCCCATCAGGCTCGTCACGTCGTAGTCGTAGTGCACACCTGCGGGTCGCGTGCCGACGATGAACGCCGAACCCTGCGCCGGCTTCTGCTGGAACTCGTACAGGTTGCCGTAAGCCCATTCGAGATCGAGGCCGCCGCGCCAGTCGAGCGCGCCGCGCGTGCCGGACAGCGACGTCTGCACGCCGGCGCTGTTCTGTCCGTTCTGTTCCAGCGGTTCGCCCGGCAGGAAGTGCTGCAGGAACTGCATCTGCGAACGGCGGAAGTACGGCGTGATGCTGAGTTCGAGGCCGTCGTCGAGTTCGCGCACCCACTCGCTGACGAACCGCAGCGACCACGCGTCGCGATACGACTCCGGATTCGGATTCGATTTGCGCAACTGGTTGTCTTTGTACGCGCCGTAACCGATCACGAAGCCACCGGTCTCCTGATTCAGGTTGGTCCACTCGAACGTCGTGTGCACGTCGAAGCCCGCGACGGGGCCGAGCTGCGTCAACGTGACTTTCTGTTCGTCGTGCCCGGTCGCGTCGCGGTAACCGTTCGTGGAAACTCCCATGCCGTCGATCCGCAACAGCTGTTCGTCCGCCATCGTGCTCGCGCTCAGACGCACCGCGCCGTAGTCGTCGGGACCGCCCTCCACGTACAACCGGCCGGGCTCCGCGGTGATGGGTGTTACCACATTGATCGCGCCGTGCAGCGCGTTGCTGCCGAACAGCGCGCTGCCGGCGCCGCGCAGCACTTCGATGCGCGCCGCCTGCTCGGAATTGATCTCGAACAGATTGTTGATGTTGCAGAAGCCGGCCGGCCTGATCGGAACGCCGTTCTCCAGATACAGGAACTCACCGCACGCGCCGGTGCCGGTGTACACCGGTGACCGGATTGCCGTCAGGTGCTCTTCTTCGGAACCCTTCGAGACCCAGACGCCCGGCACGCGCACCATGGTTTCATATATATGTGTCTGTCCGACGAGGCGCAGTGTCTCTGCGTCGATGTCGGTCGCGCTACCGACTCCGTTGAGCCGCTCCACCACAGACGCGTTGCCGGTGACGAGGACCTGTTCGATGGACGACGGTGGTTCGCCCGCCGTTTCCGCGAATGCAACGCCGTGACTCAGCAGCAGCGATGCGACTGCGACAACGCGGAACGACATCAATCGTGACGGTCGACGCGATGCGGGGTGCAGTCCACGGCAATCGATCCTTGGGCAATGTAGAAGTTCGGAAGGCGGCCGACCATAAACAATCGCAATAGAGGCCGCAATGGGCTGCGCGACGCGTGTCGACCTCCGACGAATCGGAGAAACTGTTCCAACGAGATTCGTTTGCTATCGACCATAAAGGAGGAGAGCCGTGATCCGCATTCGCGCCGCCACGCCGGCCGACGCCGCCGCGTTACGCGAAATCTATCGACCGTATGTGGAGCGCACGGCGATTTCGTTCGAGGCAGACGTACCGTCCGAAGAGGAATTCGCGGGCCGCATCGCCAAGTACGCAAACAGCTGGGACTGGGTCGTCGCCGAAGAGGACGGCGCATGCCTCGGTTACGCGTACGGCTCTGCACATCGCGAACGCGCGGCGTATCGCTGGTCGGTGGAGACGTCCGTGTACGTGCACGAACGCCATCAGCGTCGCGGCATCGCAACGGACGTGTATGCGGAGCTTCTGGAACGGCTGACGACTAAGGGCTACTGCAATGCCTTCGCCGGCATTGCACTGCCCAACGACGCCAGCGTGGCGCTGCACGAGAGCCTCGGCTTCGAGATGATCGGCGTGTTTCATCGCGTCGGGCGGAAATTCGATCGATGGCACGACGTCGCATGGCTGCAGCGGCGGCTTCGCGACGAACCGCCCGCACAATCGTGAATCTGCACACCTCGGTCGACGACGTGGCTTCGCTGGAGCCGTGGGTGCGATCGAGCATATTTCTGGCGACGATCACGACATTGGCTCTGGCTGAGCGGTGGTGGCCTCGACGACCCATCCGTTCCACTCGAAGCGGTGTCACAAACGTTGCACTTCTGCTGCTGAACACGCTGCTGGTGCGCGCCATCACCACGACGTCACTCGTCGCGGCTGCAGTGACCGCACAGACGATGCAGTGGGGAGCACTGACGCACGTTGCTGTCCCCACATGGATCGAGTTCGCGATCGCGATCGTGCTGCTCGATGCCTGCATGTATCTGCAACACCGTCTGTTTCATTGGGTTCCGTGGTTCTGGCGGTTGCACGCGGTACATCATTCGGACACCGCGTTCGACTTCACGACCGGCATTCGCTTTCACCCCGGCGAGATTCTCGTGTCGTTGGCGATCAAGGCCGCTGTCGTGGTCGCACTCGGCGCGTCGCCTTGGGCCGTTCTGGTGTTCGAAGCACTCCTGAGCTCCGCGTCGCTGTTCGAGCACTCGAACGTGCGCATGGCGCCGCGGATCGACGCGCTGCTACGCCGCGTCATCGTGACGCCGGACGTACACCGCGTTCACCACTCCGCGGAGCGCGACGAACACAACACCAACTTCGGCTTCCTGCTGCTGTGGTGGGACCGTCTGTTCGACACCTACCGCGCGGTTCCACGCGGTGATCCGGGCACGATGCCGATCGGACTATCCGCATTCCGCTCCGATGGAGATCAGCAACTGCATTCGCTGATCGTTCAACCGTTCTCTGCCCGCTGAAACCGCTCGATGCACTTGCCTTGACCCGGGAGGCCGGCCTTTCGATGATTCGTCTGGCTTCATCGCTGAACGAGCCTCGGGAGCCATGAGAAAACCCAAGCCATGGATCGAAGGCGGCTGCTTCTGCAGAAAGGTTCGCTACGCGATCGACGACGGAAGCTATCTGACGGTCAACTGCCATTGCACGATGTGCCGGCGCATTCACGCCGCGCCGTATGTGACGTGGCTGGTCGTTCCGGTTGATCGATTCCGCTATCTCGACGCCGCGCCCACACAGCTCGAGTCGTCCGCGGACGGTACCCGCTTCTACTGTGCCGCGTGCGGCACACACGTCGCGTGCGTCAACGCAACGCATCCCGAGATCGTCGATGTGTCCGCAGGAAGCCTCGATGCGCCGGAGCGATTCGAGCCTACCTACGATGCTTTCGCCGACACCCGTCTCGGGTGGGTGCATCCGGTGGTGCACGGCGACTGAACCGTCGCGTCAGCACGCGCGGCGGCGTTTCGACGAGAAACAGACCTCTGGATGTCCGCGACAGCAGTCCTCCGTCAGGAAGTCGATCAGCGCCTTCATGCCGGCGTAATTCGCGCTGTAGTAGATGAGCCTGCCTTCGCGCCGCGAGCCGATGATGGACGCACGCTCGAGTTCCTTCAGATGGAACGACAAGGTCGGTGCGGGGACGTCGAGCGCGGTCGCAATTTCGCCTGCGGAGGTTCCTTCCTTGCCGGCGGTCACGAGATGTCGGAAGACGGCCAGCCGCGTTTCCTGTGCCAGCGACGCCAGTACTGCGACCGCCTCTTTCGATTCCATAGCGTCCCTCTCGATGCTCTCGTGGCCGAATTTACGACGTCGCCGTCTGAACCGCGACGCCTTTTCGAAGCGCGTCGTCGCCGTCGCGGAACGACTTGGCGGTCAGCCACAACCGCAGCAGGTGCCGTTTCTCATCCGGCTCGGCTGAATCCTCGTAGGCGGTGCGCGCATGCAGGATCACCGAGTTCTTCAGAAACTGCATGTCGCCCTCCGCAAACTGCATGTCGAGCGCCATGCCCGGCTCGTTGGGGATCTGCTCGAGCAGGTCGACGAGTTCCAGTTGCAGCGGCGTCAACCGCGGCGTATCCGGCAACGACTGCGAGTCGCGGATGTACCAGCCGAGGAACAGCATCCGGAACAGCTCGCCGTCGGTCGTAACGATCGGATAGTTGAACACCGAGCCTCTCCCGGCGACGCCTTGCGGACCCGGCATGTAGTTCGGGACCTTGGCGAACAGCAGCGGCGCAAGCTCGGGCCTGCGCCGGACGATCTCGTTGTAGACGGCGACCGAACTCGCGATGCGGCTGACGCCGCCTGCCTTCGCCGTGCGCAGACAGAACAAGCCGATGATGTCGGCGCCGTCGGTATGGAACGTCAGCTCCGCGCGCGTTTTGTACAGACGCGTTTCGAGACTGTTCGGTTTTGCACCCGTGTCGCGCACGTGCCCGAGCAGGTCGCCGTCCGAGTTTTGCGACACCGGATCGCCGAGATGCGCACCGATGATCCAGAACGCGAGCGCCGCTTGTTCCTCGCTGTATTTGCGCACCGGAAAGCCGCGCACCAGGAAGAATCCGCGACCCGACTCCAGCGTTTCACGCCACTGCCGAATTGCAGCGCCGAGTTCCCGCAGCGGATAGTCGGCCGCGGTGATGCCGGCAATCGACTTGCCGGAAGCGCCAAGAGCGACGATCGCCGCGTCCAATTCATAGAGTTCCGCCGGCGTGAGTCGATGCATCCAGTCGGTGCGCTGCTGAAGATCCCGCCCGATCCACGCGGCGGGATGATGCTGCACAGGCTTCGCGCGCAGTGCTCATCGCGACGTCAGCCACAGCAACTCGCGGCTTCGACAGGAGCCGTCGATGACGGCTTCGACTCGACGCGGGTCTCCTCAGCCGACTGACCGTAAGTCGTGATATCACCAAACGTGTAGAAGGTTTCCCAGCGGATTCCGGTCGGGTCCTCCACCCACGCTTTGTTCGACCGCGCGTAGCAACACGATGCGCCCGTTCTCGATCAGCACCGAAGCGCCGGCATCTTTCGCGCGCGCTGCGACCTGATCCAGTTCCTCCTGGCCTTCGGCCTGAATGCCGAGATGGCTGAGCCCCGCCGCGCCGTCGCTGCGCGTCGAGATGGCGAAGTTTACGCGTGGATCGTCGAGCATCCATTTCGCGTAGTCGGATTCGCGCTTCGTCGGCTGCGCGCCGAACAGCGTCGAATAGAAGCGGACCGACTCATCGAGATCGGCAACGCCGACGTGGACATGGAGACGTTTCATTTCCGGTGCTCCGGTATGTTTTGACATTTCCATAATATTGGAAATATAGTTCTAGTCAAGCCGAGGCAACCAAGGAATCAGGCTTGCATGGATCCGAAGATCTACAACGTTCTATTTCTGTGCACCAGCAACTCGGCGCGCAGCATCATCGCCGAATGCGTGCTGAATCAGCTTGGCGCCGGTCGCTTCAAGGCGTTCAGCGCCGGTAGCCATCCGAAAGGCGAAGTGCACCCATATGCTCTGAATCTGCTGCAACGACAGGGATTCGAAACGATCGGACTGCGATCGAAAAGCTGGGACGAGTTCGCGCGTCCGGATGCACCGCGGCTGGACTTCGTTTTTACGGTTTGCGACAACGCCGCCGCCGAGGTGTGTCCCGTGTGGCCGGGCCAGCCGATGACCGCACACTGGGGGCTCCCGGACCCGGCAGCCGTCGTCGGCAGCGAGGCACAGAAGAACCTCGCTTTTGCCGATACCTTGCGGATGCTGCGAAACCGCATCGGCATCTTCGTCAATCTTCCGCTCACATCGATCGATCGCCTGAGCCTGCGCCGAAAACTCGAAGACATCGGATCAACGACTAACGAAGACGAAAAGGGGCAACGAGGATGAACGCAGTCACGATGAACCCCACGGGTGTTTCCAGCAAGCTCTCGTTTCTCGACCGCTATCTGACGTTGTGGATCGTCCTTGCGATGATCACAGGCGTTGCGCTGGGTTTCTTCACGCCCGACGTCACGACGGCGCTCGACAAGATGAGTGTCGGAACCACCTCGCTCCCGATTGCCATCGGGCTGATTCTGATGATGTACCCGCCGCTCGCGAAAGTGCGCTACGAAGAGCTCGGCAAGGTCTTCCGCAACAAGCGCGTGTTCGGATTGTCGGTGCTCTTCAATTGGGTGATCGCGCCCTCGCTGATGTTTGCACTGGCGGTGACGATGCTGCCCGACAAACCCGACTATATGGTCGGCCTGATTCTCGTCGGCATCTCGCCCTGCATCGCGATGGTGATCGTGTGGAACGAACTGGCCAAAGGCGATGCCGAATACTGCGCCGGTCTCGTCGCCTTCAACTCACTCTTCCAGGTGCTCTTCTTCTCCGTGTACGCCTACTTTTACGTGACCGTGCTGCCGGGTTGGCTCGGCCTTCAGGGCGCGATCGTCGAGGTCTCGATCGGCGAGGTGGCCAGGACGGTTGCCATTTACCTTGGGGTGCCGTTCGCGGCCGGATTCGTCACGCGTCGTTTGCTGGTCGGTGCGAAGGGCCGCAACTGGTACGAGCAGGTGTTCGTTCCACGGATCAGCCCCATCACCCTCGTCGCGCTGCTGTTCACGATCGTCGTCATGTTTTCGCTGAAGGGCGAGACGATCGTGCAACTCCCGCTCGACGTGCTGCGCATTGCCGCCCCGCTGCTCATGTACTTTCTGCTGATGTTCGCGCTCACGTTTTTCGTGAGCAAACGCATCGGCGCCAGCTACGCGCAGTCGGCAACGCTTTCGTTCACTGCGGCATCGAACAACTTCGAGCTGGCCATCGCCGTGGCAATCGCCAGCTTCGGGATCCACAGCGGCGCAGCCTTCGCCGCAGTGATCGGACCACTCGTCGAGGTTCCGGTGCTCATCGGCCTGGTCAACGTTGCGTTGTGGGTGCACAAACGCTATTTCCCCGTGACCGCGATCTGGATGAACCCCGATCCCAAGATCACGCGTTGACGCGGCGGAGCAGATGGGGACCGCGGGATTTCCGGACCAACGCCGCATTTTCGAAGCCGCGATCGACTAAGCTAGGATCATGTTCAAGAAAGCCGTCATCGTTCTTCTGCTGCTGACCACGCCGTTCGCGCAAGCGCGCGCGGTGCTGATCTGCTCCATGACGAACGGTCCGGTCGTCGAGCGTTGCCACTGCCCGGGTCACGGCTCACACCGCATGCCGATACGTCGCGATGCGTCCGACGCAACGTGTTGCGACGTGATCATGCAGGTCAGCGACAAGACGTTTGCCGGCATCGGTACCGAGCAACCGACTCTCAAGCGTACGAGTCACGACGTTCAGGACGCGGTCGTAACCGCGCCGGCCGCACCGTTCGTCCCGACGCTCGCCGTCGCGCAGCGTCCACCTGACTACGTCTCCAACGCAGACCACCTCCCCGACCGACTGTATCTCCGCACGGCGCGCCTGCGCCTTTAAGCAAGCACCTCGCCGGTCATCCGGCTGCATTTGACGCGCGGCGTCGCCGCGATCGATCACGTCATTTCGAGGTGCATATGCGTCAGTTCCGCAATTCTTCGGGCATGTCCGAACGCGCACGCCGGTGCACGCTCGGCGTCGCTCTATTTGGATACGCGTGCGCAATCGTCGCCCACGCGGCCGATCCGACGTCCGGCGATGTACTCGACCTGCACGAGGCGGCGGCGCTCGCGATCCGGGAACAGCCGCTGCTGACGAGCCTCGACGCACAGGCGCGCGCAGCGCGCGAAGCCTCCGTGGCTTCGGCGCAATTGCCCGATCCGCAACTGGTCGGCGGAATTCGCGATCTGCCGATCGATACGCAGGACGCGTATTCGATCAGCAACGACAGCGACACTCAGCTCGTGCTCGGTGTGAGCCAGGAATTTCCGCGCGCGGCCAAACGGAAGCTGCGCGCGGAACAGCGCGTGCTCGAAGCGGACCGCCTCGCCGGCGAGCGGCGGCTCGCAGAACGGTCGATCCGGCGCGACGCGTCGTTCGCCTGGCTCGACCGCTGGCGCGCCGAGTCGGCGCGGCACATCGCGACGCAAATGCTCGATGCGGCGCAACTCCAGGCCGACGCGGCGGCGATCGACGTTCGTTCCGGCGCCGCCACGCAGTCCGACTACGTGTCGGCGTTGCTGAACCTCGAGCGTTCGCGCGACGTGGTGGCGCAGCAGGAACAGGCGTCGGACGAAGCGCGCTTCCGGCTCGAACGGTGGATCGGCGCGGCCGCTCGGCGACCGGTGCCGCTCGACCCGCCGCAATTCGGTCCGGCGCCGACCGCCGCCGCGCTGATGGAGCGCCTGGCGTCGCATCCGGAACTCGCGGTGCTGGAGCAGCGCATCGACGAATCGCACGCGGGAGTCGAACTGGCCGAGGCCGGTCGTTTGCCCGACTGGCGGGTGGAGTTCGGCTACGGCTACCGGCGCGACTATTCCGACATGGTGATGCTGCAGGTCGGCATGGATCTGCCGGTGTTCCGCGGCAACCGTCAGAACCGCGACATTGCGAGCGCGTTGGCGACCGGCGAAGCAGCCGCGGCGCAATGGGAAGACGGCAAACGCCGGCTGGAATCGCGCGCAATGGAGGCCGTTCACGACCTCGATCGGATCAGCGAGCGGCTCGCCGCGTACGACCGCACGATCGAGCCGCAATCGAACGTCGGCATCGAAGCGGCCACGACCGCGTGGCGATCCGGCCGCGGCACGCTCGGCCAGGTCGTCGAAGCGCGCCGCGTCGGGCTCGACGTGCTGCTGGCCAGGCTCGACCTGCAATACGACGCGCTGAAGCGACGCGTCGAACTCGACTATCTGATGGGGGGCGAATGATGCGTGCATCGCTCTGGATCGGTGCGGCGGCCACCATCGTTGCCGCCGCGGTGCTCGGCTGGTGGATCTTCGGCGATCGCCAAGCGCGCCACAATGAAACCGTTTTCGCCACTCAACCGACGGGCGATCGGAAAGTGTTGTTCTGGTACGACCCGATGCGGCCGGATCAACACTTCGATGCGCCCGGAAAGTCGCCGTTCATGGACATGCAACTCGTGCCGAAGTACGCGGACGAACAGCCGCGCGACGACGCACGCGTCCGCGTCTCGCCGCAGATGGCGCAGAACCTCGGTATGCGTACGGCAAAGGTCGTGCGCGGCGATCTCGGCGATCACATCGAGGCGAGCGGTCGCATCGAAGCGGACGAGCGCAGCCTGCGAAAAGTCGCGATTCGCGCCGCCGGTTGGGTGGAAGTGCTGAACGTGCGTGCAGAAGGCGATCCGGTGCGTCAGGGAGAACTGCTCGCCGAGGTATACAGCCCGGCGCTCGACGCCGCCCAACAGGAATTTCTGCTGGCGCTGCAATCGGGCCAGTCGACGTTGATCGACGCCGCGCGCGACAAACTCCGCGCGCTCGGTTTTGCGGACGCCGACGTTGCCCGCCTCGAACGCGACCGACGCGCGACGCGCCGCATGGCCGTGCGGGCTCCAATCCATGGCTACGTCATGACGTTGTCTACGCGCGAGGGCGCGGCAGTCACGCCGGACGTGCCCCTGTTCGAACTCGTTGGGCACGATCCGCTCTGGATACAGGTTGCTCTCCCCGAGTCGCAGTCGGCTCTGATCGTCATCGGCAGCGCCGTCCAAGTGCGCGCGGCGGCTTATCCGGGCCGCACGTTCAACGGCTCAGTCGACTATCTGTATCCGGAACTGGACATGAGTACGCGCACCCGACGCGCCCGCATCGTGCTCGACAATCCTGGCGACGCGCTGCATCCGGGCATGTTCGTCGACGTGTCGCTGTCCGTGCGTTCGCAGGGCGGCGTGCTGCTGGTGCCGAGCGAGGCGGTCATCCGCACCGGCCACCGCGACGTGGTGATCGTCGCCGCGGAACAAGGCACATACCGGCCGGTACACGTCGTCGTCGGCGCGGAGCGCGACGGTAGAACCGTCATCGCGTCCGGGCTCGACGAGGGCGACGTCGTGGTGACCTCCGGTCAGTTCCTCATCGACTCGGAAGCGAGCCTGCGCGGCGCGTACAACCGGATGCAGGACGACGAACACCCGAGCGCTGCAACGCCATGATCGCTGCGGTCATCCGCTGGTCGGTCGACAACCGGCTGCTCGTGCTGCTCACCACGGCCATCGTCGTGGCGTGGGGGCTCGTTGCGGCGTCGCGCACGCCGCTCGATGCGATTCCCGACCTTTCCGATGTTCAGGTGATCGTGCGCACGACGTTTCCGGGGCAGGCGCCGCAAGTCGTCGAGGATCAGGTCACTTATCCGTTGACCACGACCCTGCTGTCGGTACCGCACGCCAAGACGGTGCGCGGCTATTCGCTGTTCGGCGAATCGTTCGTCTACGTTCTGTTCGACGACGGCACCGATCTGTACTGGGCGCGTTCGCGCGTTCTCGAATATCTGTCGCAGGTGCAGGCGCGGCTGCCGGTCGGCGCGTCCGCGGCGCTGGGTCCGGACGCCACCGGCGTCGGCTGGATCTACGAATACGCACTGGTCGATCGCAGCGGGCGTCACGACATCAGCGAACTGCGCGCGCTGCAGGACTGGTTCCTGAAATACGAACTGAAGACCGTGCCGAACGTCGCGGAAGTCGCGACCATCGGCGGCTTCAACCGCCAGTATCAGGTGATCGTGGACCCCGGCCGGCTGCGCGCCTTCGCGCTACCGTTGGAGCTGGTGGTCGAAGCCGTGCGGTCGGCCAACGCCGAAACCGGCGGCTCCGTGCTCGAACTCGCCGAAGCCGAATACATGGTCCGCGCGCGGGGCTATCTCGCCTCGCTCGACGACTTCCGTTCCATCGGCGTCGCGGCCGGCAAGGACGGAACAGCGATCCGGCTCGGCGACGTCGCCACCGTGCAGCTCGGCCCGGAAATCAGGCGTGGCGTGGCCGATCTGAACGGCGAAGGCGAAGTGGTCGGCGGCGTGATCGTATTGCGGTCAGGAACCAACGCGCTCGCGGCGATCGAGGCAGTGAAAGCAAAGCTGCAGACGTTGCAGGCGGGTTTGCCGGACGGCGTCGAGATCGTGCCGACGTACGACCGATCGTCGCTGATCCAGCGCGCCATAGCGAACCTGTCGGAGAAGCTGATCGAGGAGTTCATGGTCGTCGTCGTGGTCTGCGCGGTGTTCCTGTGGCACCTGCGCTCGGCGCTGGTTGCAATCGTGACGCTGCCGATCGGCATTCTGGCCGCGTTCATCGTCATGCAGGCGCAGGGCATCAACGCGAACATCATGTCGCTGGGCGGCATCGCAATCGCCATCGGCGCGATGGTGGACGCCGGCGTAGTGATGATCGAAAACGCGCACAAGAAACTCGAAGCGTGGCGCCACGCGCACGGCGGCGACACGCTCGCCGCAACACAGCGCGTCGAATTGATCACCCAGGCTGCAGTCGAGGTGGGTCCGGCGCTGTTCGTCAGCCTGCTGATCATCACGCTGTCGTTCGTTCCGGTGTTCACGTTGCAGGCGCAGGAAGGCCGCCTCTTCGCACCGCTCGCGTATACCAAGACGTACGCGATGGCCGCCGCCGCAGGGCTGAGCGTTACGCTGGTGCCGGTGCTGATGATCGCGTTCATCCGCGGCCGCATCGCCGACGAGTCGGCCAATCCGCTCAATCGCCTGCTGATCCGGCTCTATCGACCCGTGATCGCGGCGGTGCTGGCGCGACCGCGCACGACGCTGCTCTGTGCCGCGCTCGTACTCGCCGCGACGTTGTGGCCGCTCGCGCGACTCGGCAGCGAGTTCATGCCGCCACTCGACGAAGGCGATCTGTTGTACATGCCCACCGCGCTGCCGGGTCTGGCCGTTGGGAAGGCGGCGGAGATCCTGCAGCAGACCGATCGCATCCTGAAGACGTTTCCCGAAGTGCAGAGCGTGTTCGGCAAGATGGGCCGCGCCGAATCCGCCACCGATCCGGCGCCGCTCGAGATGATGGAGACGACACTGGTGCTGAAACCGAAGTCACAATGGAGAGCCGGACTCACCACCGACGGACTCATCGCAGAGATGGACGCCGCGCTGCAGATTCCGGGAATGGCCAACGTCTGGGTGCAACCGATCCGCAATCGCATCGACATGCTGGCCACCGGTATCAAGTCGCCGGTGGGCATCAAGATCGCGGGACCCGACCTCGCGGTGATCGAACGCGTCGGACGCGACATCGAAGCCGCGGTGCGCACCGTGCCGGGCACCGCGTCCGCCTTCGCGGAACGTGTTTCCGGCGGGCGATACATCGAGATCGTGCCCGACCGCACACGCATCGCGCGCTACGGACTGTCGATTGCGGACACGCAGCGCATCGTCAGCGTCGCGGTCGGCGGCGAAAACGTCGGCGCGATCGTAGAGGGCCTGCAGCGGTTTCCGATCAACGTGCGTTATCCGCGCGAGCTGCGCGATTCCGTAGAGGATCTGCGCGCGCTGCCGATCGTGACCGCGCGCGGCGCGACGCTGACGCTCGGCGACATCGCCAGCGTGGAGATCACCGACGGTCCGCCGATGATCAAGAGCGAGAACGCCCGACCAAACGGCTGGATTTACGTCGATATCCGCGGCCGCGATCTCGGCGGCTACGTTGCCGATGCAAAACGTGCGGTGGCCGAACTGGTCGACATTCCGGCCGGATACTCGGTGACGTGGTCCGGCCAGTTTGAATATCTGGAACGCGCGGCCGCGCGTCTTTCGATCGTGGTGCCGTTCACGCTCGCGATCATCTTCGTGCTGCTGTATCTGACGTTCCGATCGGTCGGCCACGCGGCGCTGCTGATGACGACGCTGCCGTTCGCCCTGGTCGGCGGGTTCTGGTTGATTTACCTGCTCGGCCACAACGTGTCGGTAGCGTCCGGCGTGGGATTCATCGCGCTGGCCGGCGTCGCTGCCGAATTCGGTGTGGTGATGCTGATCTATCTGGACGACGCGATTCGCCAACGACAGAGCAACGGCGCGCTGAACACGCAGGACGATCTGCGCAGCGCCATCACGGAGGGCGCCGTGCTGCGCGTGCGTCCCAAAGCCATGACGGTGGCCGTCATCATCGCCGGCCTGCTGCCGCTGTTCGTCGGCGAAGGCACCGGCAGCGAGGTGATGCAGCGCATCGCCGCGCCCATGGTGGGCGGAATGATCACCGCGCCGCTGCTGTCGATGATCGTGCTGCCGGCGGCGTATCTGCTGATGCGAGGCCGTTCGCTGGGAATCGGGCACGCGCCATCGAATCGGCTAAACGAGAGCCAGAAGCAGACCGGTCACACCCGAAACCAACACCACCGGGATGATCCCCACCTTGAAGCGGAACAGGGCCACCGCGGCAAGCGCGCCGATGCCGACTGACGGCCACGATAAGGGGCCATCAATGCCGTTCGGCAGAAACACGTGGTATGCGAAGAACACAGCGAGGTTCAGCAACACGCCGACCGCCGCCGCGGTGATGGCGTTGAGCGCCGACGTTAGGTGCAGATTGCCACGCGTCGCTTCGACGAACGGCGCACCGATGAAGATGAAGAAGAACGACGGCAGGAACGTGAAGTAGGTGACGCACACCGCACCCAATGCACCGGCCAGCGCCGGCGAGAGACCGAGTTGCGCCGCGTCGGCATATGCGCCCAGATAGCCGACGAACGCGACGACCATGATCAACGGCCCCGGCGTGGTCTCGCCGAGCGCGAGCCCGTCGATCATCTGCAGCGCGGTCAGCCAGCCGTAGTGTTCGACCGCACCCTGCACCACGTACGGCAGCACCGCATACGCGCCGCCGAACGTGACCAGCGCGGCCTTCGTGAAGAACCAGCCCATCTGGAACAGCGTGCCCGTGCTGCCGTAGATCGCGTCGATCGCGAACAGCGCGCCGGACCACATCGCGATCGCCATACCGAGCGTCGCGATCGCTCGTTGCCATGTCGCTCGGGCGTGCGCGGGCGACGGCGTATCGTCGTCGATCAGCGCCGCACCATACGATTTGCCGGCACCGCCGTGACCAGCGCTTCCGCCGAACAGACGCGGATCGATCCGTTCGCCGACGTATCCGATGACACCGGCCATGATCACGATCAGCGGGAACGGCACGTTCAGCGTGAAGATCAGCAGGAAGGCGAGCGCTGCAGTCGCACCGAGCGCCAGCGTGTGAATCACGCGGCTGCCGATGCGATAGGCGGCGAAGCAGACGATCGCGACGACCGCCGGTTTGATGCCGGCGAACACCGCGGCGACGGACGGTACGTCTCCGTATGCGACGTAGATCCACGACAGCGCGATCAGCAACACCAGCGACGGCAGCACGAACAGCCCGCCGGCGATCAGCCCGCCCCACGTTCGGTGCAGCAGCCAGCCGATGTACGTCGCGAGCTGCTGCGCCTCCGGACCCGGCAGCACCATGCAGTAGTTGAGTGCGTGCAGGAAACGCCGCTCGGAGATCCAGCGCCGCCGCTCTACGAGCTCCTGATGCATGACTGCGATCTGTCCAGCCGGCCCGCCGAAACTGATGAAGCCGAGCTGCAACCAGAAGCGCGTCGCGTGCGCCAGCGTGACGTCGGTGGGGCGATCGATCGTGTCTGCAACGGAAGTCAGCGCCGCTCTCCGGTCTCTGCAGCGGCAGAGATTATCGGAGTGTGCGTGCCGACGGCGAATCGGTCGCGTTGAACGACGCGTAGCCGAGGAACTCCTTCACCGATTCCTGATCGACCTTGAAGCGCAGTTTCAGGAACGGTCCTTGTGCCGTGTAGTCCGCACCGGTGAAATCGGTGTCTTCGAAACCGGTCACGTTGTAGCCCACCGACACCCACATGTTCTTGTACGGGTTGTAGCCGACCGAGGCGCCGGTCGAGTAGCTCGTCGTCTCGGTACCGAACGAGTGCAGCACCGAGGTATGAACGCCGGCGTCCCAGCGTTCAGTCAGGTCGTAGCGGAACTCGACGCCGGTAAGGCTCGTCACGCCGAAGTAATTCTCACCGTCGATGTCGTCGAGCGCGTACTTCAGGCCGAGCTGCAGCGCGAGCTGCCAGCGGCCGGTCGGCGCGTAGTTGGCGTTCATGTTCTCGACCAGCTTGCGTGTGGTAGTGTCGAACGTGTCGTCCTTGTTCTCGTTGAACACCAGGTCGAGCCGGTTCAGGAACGCCCAATCGGACTCGAGCGGCCGCCATGCCGCCCCGAAGCGCAGGTCGCCCTGATTCGTCGTGGTCCCATCGCTCTGCTGCGATTCGAGCAGCGCGAAGCTGCCGGACACCACCTTGCCGTCGTCGAGCTGGCGACTCGCGCCCGCCAGCAGGTTCCACTTGTCCACCTGCTCGCCGTGGTGGTATTCGATACGGCTCGTCGCGTCCCAGTCGGCCTCTCTGTAACCAAAGCCGATGAACGCGGCACTGAAGTCGTCGTCGATGCTGCCCGACGTGATCGGCACGTTCGGGTTGTACGTCAACGCATCCGGATCTTCCGCGTCGCCGCTCTCTTCGATCGTCTGCACGCGATCCATGCCGAAGTCGAGCCGCCAGTGCTCGTTCACCTGCCACGTCTGGGCGAGCCCGGTCGTCTCGTACAACCGCTGCGCGTTCTCACCTTGACGATATCCGACGGCCGCGTTGATGGTGGAACCGGTCCATGGTTGCGCTTTGATGCCGAAGTGGGTGTTCTGCGTGTCGCGCTCGTCGCCGAACGTGAACTCCTGTTCGCCGATGAGACTGACACCCGACGCGATCTTGTATTCCGCGCCGGTCATCAGCCGTGTCGGGTAGTCGACGTTGTTCTCGCGGCCGCCGCCCAGGTCGATGTCGGCGATGTTGTTCAGCTTCCAGCGGCCGTCGTCGAACGTGCGCGTCGATCCCAGCGTCATCTGATTCGCGTCGCGGCTGGTGCCATCCACCGCTTCTTCGCGGATCGCGCGCAAACCGCCTGCCACCTCCAGTGGACCTTCCCGATACACCAGCGCCGATTCGGCGACGTTGCGGTCGCGATCGGCCACCAGATTCGTCTGCTGGAACGCATCCAGCCGCGCGAGCCATGCTTCCGAAATTCTGTACTCGCCCTCGGCGCCTGCTTTGCGCGTGCCGGCCTCAGTCGTCGCCTGCTGCCCCAGGCCGAAGTTCTCCTGCTGCTCGCGCAAATACGCCCGCCCGGCCAGATCACCGCTCTTGTGTTCCACCTGCGCGAGATAGGCATTCGCCGATCCGTGCTGGTCGGTGTCGGTCGAGGCGGCTTCCAGGGTCAGCACGCTCGACGCCGGCAACTCCACTCTCAGATCGGCGCCGCCTAGATCGCCGCCGGTACCCGACGCGCCGTCGTGCACGTACGTAACGCCGATCTCGCTGTCGCCCGACCCGAACCGATAACCAGCACGACCACCACTTACGATTTCGTCCGCCGCGCCGGCGCCGCCGGTTTCGTACTCGGCGACGATGTACACCGGATTGAACAACGCGTCCTGATACGGCACCGGTTGCTTGAAGATCAGCGTGCCGCGGTCATAGTCGATCGTGTAGTCGATGTAGCGCGTCAGCGATTCCTCGCTGATCACCACTTCGCTCTTGAAGCGGTCGCGCACCTGGATGCGGATCGTCTCGCTGTTGATGACCACGCCGCCGTTCGACAGGTGATATTCGCCGGACGTGCCGTCGCCGCGAATGTCGTCGCGCGCGAAGCCCTGATTCGTTTCGGCGGCAAATCCCTGCAGCCGCACCCGGTCGCCGTAGTACTCGGTGTGCGCGCCGTTCATGCGGCGTGTGTAACGCGTCAGTTCGGTTCTGTTGAAGCCGGTGTCGAAGTCGCCGAACAGCGCAACGAAGTCGTCGCGTTCGAGTTTCACGTACACCTTGCTCTGTGTCTGCGCGTCGTAGCGCTGTTCCGCGCCGTCGCCGTACAGCGTGTAGAACTTGTTCGGGTCGATCTGCTGACCGAGGCTGTTCTGGCCGTGGTTGTCTGAGTCGTACGCCAGGGTCATCAGCCATTCGCCGCGCACGCGGCCTTTTGCATAGAACGCCGTGCGACCGTCGGTCGAGATGTCCTTGTCGATGTCGGTCGACTTCAATGCCTCCATGTTGCCCGACAGCTGGTTGTAGCCGACGGTGCCCTCACCGAACCCGACCAGCACCCAGTCGCGCGCGGACGGCGCGATCCGCGCGCTGATCGTCTCCGCCCGGTAGCCGTCGAATGCGAACGTAAGTTGCGCGCGGCCGGAATCGGTCGTTGGCTGCAGTTCGACGTAGGCAATCCCGTCGTCGCGCACCAGATAGGTGTCGTGTTCGGCTTTCGGCGTCAGCGTCTGGCCCAGCGCGCGTGCCGGCGCGAGCATGTGGAACGGCGGCTCCACGACGAATGCTCCGGTCATACCAGGCCGCACCGGTGCGCCGGAGCGGTCGAGCAGCCGCACCGCGATCACCGACGGCGTGATGCCGTCCGCGATCAGGAACGAACGTTCCGGAACCAGCTCCGCGCGCACCGGCGCGCCGGAGAAGTGCACGCGGCCGTCGAGGGTCGTTTCCGACGCGTCGCCGATCAACCGCGCCTCGATGCGGTTGTTTCCTTCGCTGATCGGTACGTTTCGATAGCGCGTCACCGCAACGCCGTGCTCGCGGTCCACGTCGGTACCGTCGAAGCTGAGCGGGTCGACGGATGCTCCGTCGACCGTGAGCGCAACGCGCTGGTCCGGGAGGTGCTTCACCACGACCCACGTCGCCGGCACCCGGGGATTCGCATCGGGCAACGGCCACACGATCGCGGGTTCGGCGGTTTGCTTCGCCAGCCACGCCGTATCGAACGCCGGAATTTTCGCGTCTTCCAGCGCCGGAATCTCGAACGGCCGCCGCGGCGTCAGCGTGCGCTTCGCGGTCACTTCGACGACGGTGACGTTGGCCGGTTCGGCGCTCGCCATAACCGGCGCGCCAACCGTGGTCGACACCACCGGCGTGCGCAGGCGTTTGCCGTCCACTTCGAACATCGCGAGTCCTTTCACGGTTGCGCTCGTGCGCGCGCCGGTTGCGTCCGCCGCGAAGGTGACGGTGTGCTCGAATGCTGCCGCGGTATTGCCCAGGCGGAACGTCAGTGCGCCGTCGTCATCGGCGAGCGCAACCGGTTGTCCGTCGACGCGCGCCGAGTCGGCGACGAACTTCAGCGTATCCGGCAGCGTCACCACGGCGGCGACGCCGTTCAGCGGAATCGCGCCGCCGGACAACGACAGCGTGAAGTTTGCGCGCCGCGTTGCGTCGTCGAGCGACGAGTCGAGGCGCAGCGTCACCGGGCTCGACAGCGGCGGTTTCTTCGCAACATGGAAATCGGCCCGCCACATGGTGCCGCCCTGCACGTCGACGAATTGCGAGAAGGCGGTGCCGGCGTGACGCGTATCGTTGCCACAGCTGATCACCTCGTGCGTCTCAGGCAAGGTGGCCACGTCGAGCTGCACGACGTGCGTGCCGGGCTCCACGCCTTCGATATGGTACTTGCCGTCGAGATCGGTGACGACGTACGTGCCGTCCTCGAGCAGAACGCGTACACCGGCCAACCCCTTCGCGTGCCCGTCAGCGCAGTCGCCATCGATGACCTGGCCGATGAGGATGGCCTTCGTCGCAAACAGGTCTTCGCGCACGGTGACCGTGGCAGACGCCGTGTTGGAGCTGCCGACGCCGACGCCGGTTACGTGCGCGGCATTCACGGCCTTGCCGATCTCGGCGCCGGCGCTGATCTCCGTTACGTATTCCACCTCGACGGTGGTGGCGGCCGCGACTTCCGGCAGCGCGAACGTCAGCGTGGTGCCGTTCTTCGCGATGGCCGGCTCCGCGGCGCGCGCGCCGTTGATGCGCACCGAGTTCGACACGTAACGAAACCCCTTGGGCAACTGGTCGATCAGCGAGCCGTCGGTGACGATGCCGGCGGTGTCCGCGTTCTGGATCAGCACCTGGTACTGCACGAAGTCGCCGACGGCCGCGACGTCCTTGTTCGCCTGCTTGCTGACGAACACGTCGACTGTCGTCGGGTCCACTGGAACGTCCACCTGCACGGGCTCACCCGCAGTCACCGTGAAGTCGGCGCCGCGCGACGCCGTAGACAGAATGAACGGCGCACCGGCCAGTGCCTGCAACTGCGCGTCTGCGACGCCGCTCGGAAACGTGTACGCGGGCGGCGGCGCAACGCGAAGCCGATACGCGCCGGGCGCAACGACCGGGAAACGATAGGTGCCGGTCGCGAACGGAATCTGTGCACCCGCCGCGTCGGTTGCGCCGCGGCCACTCACCACGGTCGTTGGATACGCGGTGACGCCGTCGTCGGAAAACACCTTCCCCTCGGCCGGCAAACCGGTTGCCGCATCGAGCAGCGTGACGGAGATGCCGTCCACCGCGTCGCCGGTGGCGCTGTTGAAGACGCGCGAGCCCGGATCGACGATCGCCGCAGCGGTGGCGGTGTCAGCTGCGTCGGTCGCGTCCTGATAGTCGATCGTCAGCTGCTGTCCGGGTGCAACGCTCAACGCGCAGTCGTTGGCGGCCGCGGCGGCGCGCGTCAGCTGCAGATAACCCGAGAACACGCCGGTGCTCGCGCCGGTTTCGGTCAACCGCAGCGTTTGCGCGTCGCCATTCGGCGCGTGCGCGGTGACCAGCACCGTGTCGGGCGCGAACGGATCGAGGTCCTGGTCTGCATCGGTCAGCACCACGAACACCGGTTCGCCGGCACCGAACGCGCCGCTCGCCAGCAGATCGACCGGTCCCGGTATCGCAATCGCGCCGGCGCGGCTCACCGGCGCGGGCGATGCGACGAACGAGGCGCCATTGCCGCATTGCGTTGCCGCAACCGGCTGGCTGACGGCGCCGGTTTTGCCGGCCCCAATCGCAAACGTGCCGATCGATGCGTGTGTCGGCGTGATCGGCAACAGGTCGAGCGGCAGGTCGACGCGCGACGACGGACCGACCGCGATGGTGAACGTCGCGCCGCGCGACGCATCCGACAACGCATACGGCGCGCCCGCCACGGACTGGATCGATGCATCCGATGCCACCGACGGAAACGCAAAACGATGTGGTGGCGTGACGCGCAACTGATACGTGCCCGGCGTGAGCCACGGAAAGCGGTATTCGCCGTGGCCGTAGGCGTAGTGCGTTCCGCCGCCGTCGACGACATCGGTACCGGAGACGACCGTTGCCGGGTATGCGGACGTGCCGTCGTCGCCGGCCACGTGCGCCGGCGCACCGCTGCCGTCGAGCAACAGGATCGACGCGCCGTCGACCGGTTGTCCGGTGCCCGCAACGAAGACGCGGCTGACCGGATCGAGCATCGCACGCGCCTCTGCGTGATCGGCGGCGTCCGCCGCGTCCACGTAGTTCGCGGTCAACGTCACGTGCAGCCCGCCGCTGATCGCGCAATCGTGTGCAACGGCGGGAGTGGAAACTGAATCGACGTAGCCGGCGAACGTGCTGCTGTCCACGCTCGTCTCCAGCAATCGCAGCGTTTCAGCGTCGCCGGCGTCGGTGGTCAGCGTCACGAGAATCGTCTCCCGTACCGCGGGATCCGTGTTGGCATTGGCGTCGATCACTTCGACGAACACCGGTGCGCCGGTCTTGAATACCGACGTACCGTGCAATGCCACGCTGCCCGGCACCGGCAGTTGCGCGCCTGAGAGCGCAGTGGGCGGCGGAACGGTCTGAAACGGTCCCAACGGATCTGCAGTGGCGCTGCACTGAGTGGCGCCGACTTCGATGGCGCCGAGTCCGGTCATCGACTGCGCGTCTTCGAGAATCAGCACGCTGGCGTTCGTGCCGGCGCCGCTGCCGGGCGGCGCCGCGGTGACGACGAACGACTGCGCGTGCGACAAGCCCCCTGCGTCAGTGGCCGTCACCACCACCGTAGCGGACCCGCCGAGCGGGAAGCTCGCCGTCGGCGCAAGTTTCAAGGCGCCGTTCACGACGTCGAAGCGCGGATCGTCGACCGTGTATGTATGCGTGTCGCCGACGTCGGGATCGGCAACCGTGAGCGCACCCACCATTGCGCCGAACGAGTTCGCATCGAACGTCGTCTTCGCCAGCGCAACCGCCGTGGGCGCTTCGTTGCGATTGTCGACGACGACGGTGACGTTGACGGTGACCGACGCACCCGACGGATCGGTGGCCGTCACGGCCAGCGTCACGCTCGGTTCGGTTTCGAAATCGAGTGCGGATCCCGCCGCCAGGGCGAGCTGCAGGCCCACGATCTGGAAACGCGGATCGGCAATCGAGTAGGTGTGCGTATCGGACGGATCGGGATCGACGACGGCGAGCGTGCCAATCGTTGCTCCCGGTGAATTTTCGGCAACGTGATTCGGTGCGAGCGTGACACCGGTCGGCGGGCTGTTGCCGGAAGCCGGGTCGGTGACGACGGTGTGGCTCGCACTGATGGATTGGGCGGCGCCCGCAATCTGATACGTTGCGGTGGCCGTGTTGGTGATCGGCGTGTTCGGCGGAATGGCCATGGCCGCGGCGGACCATAGCGCGCAGACCGACAGCAGAATTTGCCGGCCGATAAATGCGGCTGGCGCGTGGTGCTTACACACCACGCGCCAGACCCGCAATGTCATCAGAGATGCGCCGAACATCATCGCATCCGGCCTGACGCCGGTTGCAACGCTGCTGCTACGTCAGTTGAGCGTTACGAAATAGACGATGACGCCTCGCTGGTTCGCCGCGCACGTGCCGAGCGAAACGGTGACTTCGGGGTTCGTCGCAGCGAACGCCGTCGTTGCCGTCGCGGCCGGTGCCGCACAGGTGTGATAGCTGACCAACGTCATGTTCGGACTATCGGGAACGTCGAGCGCAACCGGCACCGCATTCAGCGTTACCGATACGTTCTGCGGAACGTTGACGCCAGCCGTGGTGCTGCCGGCGGTGATTTCGCCCGTGCTCTGCAGATCGTCGGTGATGTTGATGCCGGTGGTGTTCGGCGAACCGACGTCGTTGCTGACACCCACCGCATACATCAGTACCGCGCCGGGAATCGCTTTCGGGTTGTTGCCCGACAGCGTGTCGCTGTTGTTCGCCGAGTAGCGGTTGCCGTTAATCGGGTCCCACAACACTTGCACGACTTTTCCGACGTACAGCTTCGCACCGGCCACCACGAACGCGCTGGTATCGGAATGCTGACCGTTGCGGATCACGTCCTGAACGCCCTGCGCGTTCGCGGCGAAGTTCCAGGTGAGGTCTTCGACATTGCTCGTCGCGGTGTCGGCGAAGACGTTCTGCACCACTGCAGCGTCGTCGGCAACGCTGACTGCGCCGCTGAATCCCGGTGCGTTGCGGCCGTTAGAGTCGCCGCCGATGAAGGCGCCGCCGCCCGCGACCGCTACACCCGCAACCAGCGTGAATGCATCGCGATCGAGGTCCGCGGCCGCTACCGGTACGTTGACCACGACCAGCACGCGTCGCGTGGTGTCGCGCAGCATGTTCGTCAGCACGTAGTGGCCGCCGGTGGCCGGCAACACCGTGTCGGTGCCGGCTTCGTAAGTACCGTTGCCGTTCGTGTCGACGACTACGAGCGGTGCCGCGCCGACGAATGCGTTGCCGGTGCCTTGCCCGCCGAGGCCGGTCACGTTGGTGGCGCCGCGCTCGATCAGCGCGAGCCACAGGTCCTGCGTGTCGTTACCGGTGTTGCGGACGTCGAAGTTCAGCGCCGGATATGCGCTGGCACCCGTGGACGTCTGTCCGGGGGTTACGCTCACCGCCGTCGCGCCCTGCGCTGCAACCAGGGTTGCGATGGCGCGGTCGACGACGAAAACCACCGAGGCGGTCTTCGGCGTTTGAGCGAAGCCGTTGACCTGATAACTCAACGAGGCGTTGTTGGTAACCGTCGTACTCGCGGCCGTACCGATCGCGAACGCGGGAGCC
Organism: uncultured Gammaproteobacteria bacterium; assembly: GCA_963780795.1. Classification (GTDB taxonomy): domain Bacteria; phylum Pseudomonadota; class Gammaproteobacteria; order Pseudomonadales; family Azotimanducaceae; genus DATJGR01. Next base: position 28,210 of record CAWADH010000007.1, read on the forward strand.
GACAGCAGCCCGACGGTCGCGACGATGGCCGTGACGGTCAAAGATCGAAGGTACTTCATGACATTGTTTCCTTTAAGAAAGGTCGGAGACCTCTGATGACGAGTTCGCCGCGTGCGAACGCGGCAAACGTTTCGAAGCACGGCGCCCGGAGATCCGGCGCCGCGTTTCGGAACACGGTGGGCGGTCGCGTCAGGCATGGCCTACTGCAACCGCGCGTTGAACGACACGTAGCTTTGCGCGGCCGGCGCGAGCGCGGGCCCGAACACCCAGCGGATCGTCGTGTAGTCCGAAGCCGCTGCCGCCACTTTCGCGCCGTCGCGCACCACGGTGAGTTCGTTGGCGGGATGGAATGTCTTGCCGCCGTCCACGGAGAACTGGATGGTGGTTCCGGAGCCGAACGCCGAGTCGGCGATGTACTGCGTGTTTTCCGGCACCGGGTTGGTGATCACGACGGAACCCGCGTCCGCCGCTGCTTTGCCTTCGTTGACGAACGTGATCGTGTAGTGCACGTCGTCGCCGGGGATCACCTTCTCTGCCGGCACGAGGCGCGAGCCGACCGACCCGTCCGGCGCGGCGACGCGCTCCATCTTCTGTACCGTGGTGGTCAGCTTCACGTCGGCCAGCGCCGGCGCGATCCAGCCGATACAGGCCAACAACGTAGCGAGCTTCAAGGTTCTGACTGTTGCGTTCATGACTCTTCTCCTGGAGGGAACTATCTGATGGTTGCGTTGAATGAAATGACGACCGGTGCGCCGCCCCCGACGACGTCGCCCAGGGTCACCACGACGGTGTTGTTGGGGCCGTCGAATCCCGTGTTGTCCGAACCGAACGGTACGAAGTCGTCGTCGGCCTGCTGGCCGCCGGGAAGCGCGGAGATGGCGAGGCTCGACGCGACGTACGCGAGATTCGCAGGCAGCGGATCGCGTACGACCAGACTCTGCGCGGTGTTGCTGCCCGCGACGCCGACATCGATGCGGTAGTGGACGACCGCGCCCGGAACGAGCCGCGCTCCGCCCGTCGGATCGAGCACCGAGGTGACCGTCTTGTTCAGCGTCACCACCGCGGCGTCGACTCGGTATCCGCCGTCGGCGCGCAGACGCAGCGCGCCACTCGCGAACGTCGAGCCGACGACCGCAACGACGTTGCCGCCGCCCGCGGCCGGATCGCCGGCGCCCGGATAAGCGGTGCCTGGCGTCGGAAACGCCGGATTCGACGGATCATCGGTGCCGGTCGCAATGACCACGGTGCGCGGTATCGCACGCAGCGACACACGTCCAGCCGCGCCTTGCGCCAATCCGACGGGGATGTTCGAGGCGACGTAAACCGAAACACCGGTGTCGCGCACCAGTACGGGGTCGTTAGCGCCGATCGCGTACGGCGTGTCGCCGCCGGCGCCGAGCTGCAATCCCGGCGTGCCGTTCGTTTCGACGTAGATCGCCGGGCTGGTCGGATCGAAGTCGTCACCGCTGATCGCGGCATCGACGGCCAGGCGAAACGGTTCGCTGCCGTTGCCGGTGTTCGTCACGGTGAACGAGAGCCACGCGCCGGTCGCGCCGCTCGCAACCGACACCGCCGCCGCGTCCTGATTGATCACGACCGCATCGAGCACCTCGTCGACTGCAACGGTGACGGTGTTGCTCGCCACGCCAGGCTGTGCAATGCCGGCGACGTCGAACGTCATCTGCGCGGTGCTGTCGATGCGCGCGCCGGCCGCAGTGCCGAGCGCAGCGGCCGATGCGCTCCACGCAACGAGCATCAGCGCGGCGCTCGAACGCAGCAGCGCGTCAATTCGACGGCGCGAATGGGCGCGACGAAAATCCATCTCCTGCTTCGGGCCTATCCTTAAACCAATCAACACGTTAGCGAGCACCGCTGCGAAATCCGTTAACAAGGTCCGCTTCGTCGGTTCGTTGACGTGACCGCGTTCACGCGGCGCCGCAACGCAGCGCGCGCGAGTGCGTTCGATCACGTTTTTCTGACGCCTGATGCAGCGTCCGGGTCCCCGACGGTCCAGTTACGGCGGTATCCCGGCGCAAGCGTCGTGCCATGCCGTCAACGACACGGCGCACAGCGCGCGACATGCGATACAAAACAAGGGGATAGGTCGGTCCGAAGGAAGGACCGCGACGACGTCAACGTTCTGACGGCGACGCAACGCGGCGGCCACCGCTGCCCCGCCACGGCGTGAACGTGACGCGATGCGTCAACTGCGCGTCAACGCATCGACGCGGCAACCTTCATGGGAAAGCGCTCAGCGGAAAAGCACTCATGGAAAGACGTGGCTGATCGGCGCAGCGCGCGGTCAGGACTTCGAAGCGATCGTGGTGCTCTGCGTGGCTGGATCGTACGTGATCACCGCGCGTCCGCTCGCGAGTTGCCGTCGCACGGCGTCGCGCTTCTGCTCGAGATCGAAATCGCGATGGCCATAGTCGGTGCCCTCGCGATTGACGTAATCGTCGATCACACCGAGCAGCGCTTCGTCGGAGAGTGCCTCAACGGGAATGTTGATGATTTGCCCAGCGGTCACGTGACGTCGACCGCAACTACGGTACTTGCGCGTTGCATTTAAGTACCATACCGGCTTTGATCCCATTGCGCGACGCGGGCTGGACAGCGTTGCTGCGCGCGATGGACGCGCGCAATAGATTCTTGAGTTCAACGGACCGCGCCACATCGGCATGCCAACAGGACAGGGAACCATGGCCGAACAGGAACACATTCTCGTCGTCGAAGACGAACCCATCACCCGCGAACAACTCGTCTCGTACTTCAACGACGAGGGTTTCAAGGTGTCGTCCACCGGCAACGGCGACGAAGTCGTCGGCCTCGTCAACGACACCAATGTCATTCTGGTTCTGCTCGACATCAAGTTGCCGGGTAAAGACGGGCTGACGCTGACGCGCGAAATCCGCGCGCATTCCGACATCGGCATCATCCTGGTGACGAGCAAGCAGGAACAGATCGATCGCATCCTCGGCCTCGAAAGCGGCGCCGACGACTACGTGACGAAGCCGTTCGACCCGCGTGAGCTGCTGAGCCGCGCGCGCAACCTGATCCGTCGCGTGCACATTCAGCAACGCCAGCGCCGCAAGAATCACATCCGCAAGTTCGCTGGCTGGACGCTCGACCTGAACAAGCGCGAACTGACGTCGCCGGAAGGCGAGGCGAATCAGCTGTCGGCCGGTGAATATCAGCTGCTGCTGTCGTTCATGGAGAAAGCGGGCGAAGTGATGAACCGTGACCAGATCATGAACCGCATCCGCAACCGCGAGTGGTTCCCGGACGACCGTTACATCGACGTGCTGGTCGGTCAGCTGCGCAAGAAGCTCGGTGAACGGGCGGCCACCGCCAAGATCATCACGACGATCCACGGCACCGGCTATCTGTTTACGCCCGAGGTCGTGTAACTTAGCTTCGGCTCTGTCCTCGACTGACTTCACCGGCGGAGCAAAGCTCACCGCCCATGGCTGAATTCGAGTTAGACATTGAGAAGCGCATCTACGAGAGCGCCAGCACGCTCGTGCACCGCGGGCGGCTGGGTGATCGACCGGTCATCATCAAGACGCTGAAGCCGTCCGCCGCGGGTCCCAGTGCAGTCGCCCGCTACCATCACGAATTCGCCGTAAACCAGTCGCTCACCAGTCCGTACGTCGTACGCGCGCTGGAATTGACCGAGCACGACAGCCGCATCCTGTTCGAAGACGTGCACGCGAACGCGCTGCGCGAACTGATCCGCCACGGCAATCTGACGTTCGAGCAGAAGCTCGCGATCTCGATCCAACTGTGTCAGGCGCTGCAGTCGATTCACGACGAAGGCGTGATCCACCGCGACATCAATCCGGCGAACGTGGTCTGCAATCCGGAAGCGGAACTCGTGCGACTGATCGACTTCGGGCTCGCGACGCTGTCGCCGCGCGAATATCCCGACGCCACGGCGATCGCGCATCTGACCGGCACGTTGCCGTACATCTCTCCGGAGCAGACCGGCCGCGTCAACCGCGTCGTCGACTATCGCACCGACCTGTATTCGCTCGGCGCGACGCTGTACGAACTGTTCACCGGTTCGCCACCGTTCACCAACAGCGACCCGCTGGAGCTGATCCACTTCCACATTGCGCGCCTGGCGACGCCGGTGAAGGAAGTGAACCCGACCTTGCCGCAATGGCTCTCCGACATCGTCTCCAAGCTGCTCGCCAAGCAGCCCGAAGACCGCTATCAGAGCGCGGCGGCTGTGCGCGCCGACCTCGAAGAAGGTTACGAGCTGTGGGCGAGCCACGCCGATACCGAGAGCTTCGCGCTCGGACGCACCGATGCGCGTGGGCAGCTGTCGATTCCGAAACGGCTCTATGGCCGCGACGATCAGGTCAAAACGCTGAACACCCTGCTCGATCGCGCGACGCGCGGCGAGGTCGCGATTGCGCGCATCCTGGGTGGCCCCGGCATCGGCAAAGGCGCATTCATCGACTACGCGCTGAGCAGCATCGCGGAACGGCACGGGCTGGCTGCGCGCGTCCGCCCGACCGCGGATCAATTCGGCAGCGGGCTCGAACTGTTGCGTGAACTCGCGGCGGCACTGGTGCGCCAGTTGTTGTCACGACCGAGCGCCGATGTCGAAGCGTTCATCGCGCGGTTGAAGCGCCTCACCAACGACAATCCAGGGCCGCTCGTTGCCCTCGTGCCGGATCTCGCTGCGATCGTCGACGGCGAGGGCGCCGATGATTCGACGCTGTACGGCCGCGCCGAGGAACACCTGCTGCGCGCATTGCTGCGCGCGTTCAGCCCACTGCCGGTCGCATTTGCAGTAGAGCAGGCTGACCGCCTCGATCCTGACACGGTCGCGGAGTTGCTGTCGGTGGCGCTGCACGGACGTCATCTGCTGGTGCTGATGACGGCGGAAGACAGCGATCTGCGCGAATTCAAAGACGCGCGCATCGCTGGCAAGACGACCGACATCGTACTGACCGCGCTCGACAAAGGTCATCTGCGATCGCTGCTCTCGGATCTATTGTCACAGTCGGAAGCGCGCGTGCGTGAACTCGCCGCGGAAATCCACGGCAAGACCGATGGCGTGCCGTCGCACGTGCTCGAACTGCTGTTCGAACTGCACGATCAGAACGCGCTGTTCTACGACGCGCTGCACAACCAGTGGACGTGGGATCTGGAGCAGGTTCGCGCGCACTTCTTCTCCGACAACACGCGCGAGCGCATCGAGCGCCAGCTCGAGAAGCTGCCGAACGAAACGCTCGAGGCAATGGAGATCGGAGCGTGCGTGGGCGACAGTTTCGACGCGTCTCTCGTAGCAGCGGTTTCCGCGGAAACGCCGCAGACAATAGCCGGGCACCTGCGTAAAGCCGTTGGCGAGGGTCTGATCGGGGGGCTGCGCGAAGATCAGGAGCGCGGCATGCGCTATCAGTTCGCGCATCCCCGGGTGCGTTCGCTGATCTATCAGCGCATAGACGACGCGCGCAAGCTCGACATCCACATCGTCATCGCCGACGCACTGATTCACACCGATACGGCCGGTACGTCGGCGAAGCGGATCGCCGATCAGTTCAACGCCGCCGGTGGTCCGTTCGAACGCGACGTGTCGCGGCGCAACGCCATCGCGCACTACAACCTGCTGGCCGCGCGCGAAGCACTGGTGGAAGGCGAATTCCAGCCGGCGTTCAAGTACTGCCGCAGCGGTCTCGCGCTGTTTCCGCTGAATCCACGCCAGCCGCCCGACGAAGCGCACGCACAGCTCGTGCAAGCGCTGATCGAATGTGCCGCCGAAGCGGCATTCCTTTGCGGCGACTTCGAACAGCTCACGCGCGTGTTTGCGCGCGCCGACTATCAGCAGGTCGGCAACAGCAGCGCGCTGACGGAAATGCGGGTTCGCGCCGCACTGGCGCAGAACGAACTCAACGAGGCGATCGATCTGGCCGAGGCGAGCCTCGCGCAGCTCGAACACCAGATGTTGTCGCCGCGCTGGGGAATCGCCTTCATGCGCGCCACGCGCCCATTGCCCGCAGACGTGCCGCTGCTCACCGACGGCCGCCTGAAGCAGGTGTTCCGCCTCGAAGCGCAGCTCGTGCACGCCGGGTATCACGTCGGCGGACGCCAATCGCGTCTCGCGCAGGACATCATCATTCGCGCGCACTCGGTCGGTTACAGCGCGGAAGTTGCGTTCGCATTCGCCTCGGAGGCGGTGCGTCACGTCGCCATCGACAAGGTCGAGAAGGCGAAAGCGCTCGCGACCACCGCGCGGCAGCTCGCCCATCGCTTCGCAGACGACAAGTTTTCCACCCGTTCGCTGACGCTGCTGTCCGGCCTGGTGGATCACTGGACCGGATCGATGGATCAGACGCTGTCGCCGCTCACCGAGAACACGCGCCGCAGCATCACCGCGCACGACTACGAGTTCGCGCTGGTCGCGATCGTGTTCTATGCGACGAACGCGCTCGCGCGCGGCATGGAACTCGCGTCGCTGTCGCGCGAACTCGCGGCGCGCCTGGCCGACGTGACGCCGTTGAAACACGTCACCGCGGTGAACATCGCGCGCTTCATCCAACAGGTGCTCGCAAGCCTGCTCGGACACGGCGATTCGCACGAAGGCTCAGACGACGCACAGTTCGAGAACCCCGACGACCAGGCGGCGCTCGCATACATCTACACGCTGCGCGCGTACTTCGCGGTGCTGTTCAACGACTATCAGGGCGCCTCCAACGTGCTCGTCGAGGCGCGTCGTTACATCGGCCGTCTCACGGGATCGCCGATGAACCTGTGGTTCACGTTCGCCGATGCATTGACCACGATGCGCACCGGCGGCGCCGACGCGATTCGCGCGGTGCGCGAGCCACTCGCGCTGCTGCAGCAGTGGGAACGCTACGGCTGCCAGACCGCGGTGCCGAAAGTCGCAATCATTGAGGCCGAAATCGCCTGGGCGCGCGGCCAGACGACCGCCGCGCTCGAACGTTACGAATCCGCCGCGCATACCGCGCGACGGCTCGGCCTCGCAAACGACGAAGCGATCGCATACGAACTCGCTGCGCGGTTGTGCCACAAGTCGTCGCGCACCGATTTCGCACGGTTGTTCATGCGCAACGCGTATCAGGCGTATCTGCGCTGGGGCGCGTTGTCGAAAGGCAATCAACTGGAGCGCGAGTTCCAGTCGTACATCGGCGACCACCGTTCGTCGCGTCCCGAGTCGGGGGCGTGGAGCGTCGGCGACCTCGTCGATCTGACGGTACGCGACTTCGCGAGCGTCAGCGGCACCAACGAGAGCCACGAGATCGGGCAGCGGCTGCTCGACACGACGACGGTACTGAAAGCGGCGCAGACCATCTCCGGCGAGATCGTGCTGGACCGCGTGCTGATCAAGCTGCTGCGCCTGGCGCTCGAACACGCCGGCGCGCAAAAAGCGACGATGCTGCTGTCGCACGACGATCGGCTGTACGTGGAAGCGATCGCGTCGGTAGACGGCGGCTCGACGCGGCGCCTCACGCCACCGATCGCGCTCGAAGACTGCGAAGAAGTGCCGCAGAGCATCATCCAGTTCGTAGCACGCACGCGCCAGGCGCTGGTGCTGGCCGACGCGACGAAGGAAGACGTCTTCACGCAGGACGTCTACGTGAAGGACTTCCAGCCGCTGTCGGTGATGGGGCTGCCGATCATCGCCCGCAACGAAGCGATCGGCGTTCTGTACGTCGAGCACCGCTGGCTCACGGGTGTATTCACAGCGCAGCGCGTCGAAGTGCTGAGCCTACTCGCATCGCAGGCGGCGATTTCGATCGAGAACGCGCGACTATATGCCGACCTGCAGGCGACGCGAGACGACTATCGGACGTTGTATGAAAGCGCCAACGAAGGGCTGTTCCGCATCAGCGGCGAAGGGATTCTCATCCGCGCAAACCCGACGCTCGCGCGCATTCTGGGTTTCGATTCGACCGAAGCGCTGCTCGCCGACTATCGCGATCTGCTCGATCGCGTATTCCTCAAGAAGGATCGCGCCCAGGAACTGATGTCGCTGCTCGACGAGACCGGCCTCGCGGTCGCATTCGAAGCGGAAGGCGTGATCCGCGACGGCCGTACGTTCTGGATGTCGCTCAACGCGCGCGTCAACCAGGATCCGAATCAGGGCGAAGTGATCGACGGTTCGGTGATCGACATCAGCGCGCGCGTCGAACGCGGCAAAGCGGAAAAGCGCCGCCAGATCGCCGAAGCAGCGACGCAGGCCAAGAGCGAGTTTCTCGCCAACATGAGCCACGAGATCCGCACCCCGATGAATGCGATCGTCGGCTTCTCGCGACTGACGCTCGAGACGCAACTCGACCGCAAACAACGCGAATATCTCGCGTCGATCCGCAACGCTGCGGAATCGCTGCTGACGCTCGTCAACGACGTGCTCGACTTCTCGAAGATCGAAGCCGGCAAGCTCGTACTCGAAGAAGCGCCGTTCCACTTCGGCGACACGCTGCGGGAAGTGGAACGGCTGTTCCGCACGGAAGTCCGCAAGAAGAATCTCGATTTCATGGTGATCGACCACACCGGCGAAAGCGCGGAATTTCCGCAGGACGGCATCGTCGTCGGCGATTCGTTGCGTCTGAAGCAGGTGCTGATCAATCTGATCGGCAATGCGATCAAATTCACCGAAGCCGGCAGCGTGACGGTCGACGCGCAGTTGCAGCGCGTCGCCAACGACGTGCTCGTAATCGGCGTTCAGGTGATCGACACCGGCATCGGCATCAGCCCCGATCAGCACACGCGTCTGTTCGAATCGTTCCAGCAGGCCGAAACATCGACCACGCGGCGCTTCGGCGGCACCGGGCTCGGGCTCGCGATCTGCAAGAACCTCGTCAGCGTGATGGGCGGCGAAATCTCGGTTCGATCGGAAGTGGGCAAAGGCAGCTGTTTCGCCTTCGACGCGCGTTTCCAGCGACCGATCAAGAAAGTCACGATTGCATCCGAAGCGCGCCCTCGCCCGCGCAGCGCCGACATTCTGCGCGGCCGGCGCATCCTGTTGGCCGAAGACAACCCAATCAACCAGCAGCTCGCGCTCGAATACCTGCAACGCAGCGACGCGACCATCGATATCGCCGAAACCGGCCGCCGCGCGATCGACCTTGCGCTCGAGCACGCCTACGACGCGATTCTGATGGACATCCACATGCCCGAAGTCGATGGGCTGACCGCGACGCGCACGATTCGCGAAGCCGGCCTGACGATGCCGATCATCGCGGTTTCGGCAGATGCGCTGGCTGAACGCCGTTCCGCCGCATTGACCGCGGGCTGCGATGCATACGTAACGAAGCCGATCGATTTCGACGAACTGCTCTCGACGTTGAACGGACTACTCAGCACCTCTGCAGCAGAAGCGCCTCCGCCGCGCCGCCGCGCCGGCGACGATCCGGCGGCAGCAGAAGCCGCCGACGCGGCGCAACTCGCCGACCTGGTGAATCAGCGCACACCGGGCATCAACGTCGGCGATGCCATCAAGGGTCACAACGGCAACGTCAAACTCATGCTGAAACTGATGGGCGACTTCGGCCGGTATTACGGCGACGCCGGCCAACGGATGCGCGAAGCAGTGACGCAACACAACATGGAAGCCGGCGAACGCCTCGCCCACAACCTGCACGGCGTAGCCGGCAGCTTCGGCGCCGCCGACCTCAAGGAAGCATCGAAAGCCCTCGAACTCGCGTTGGCACACGGCGACGACAAGAACCTGCTCGGGCTCGTACAGAGCTTCGAGATGGCACTCACCGAAGTGCTGGAGTCCGCCGAGTCGTTGGCCAGCCGCGAGATCAGCTTCCGCGCTTCGGATCTGTAGCGGTCGAGCTTCGGTTCCCGGTGGAGGTGGGGGCTCGTTGCGCCGCTCCAACCATATCGAAGTCGAAGGAACCTCCTACGACGTAATGCGCAGCGGGATCAACGACGCTACGGCTGCGTCGCGACGCAGCCCCTCGAAATCGAACAGCTTCGGATCGGCCATCTGGGAGGGGCTGATGTTGGCGATGCTGCGCGCGATGTTCTCGACTCGGCCGGGCTCTGCCTTGTCCCATCGCGTGAGCATGTCTTTGATGATGCGGCGCTGCAGGTTCTCCTGCGATCCGCACAGGTTGCACGGGATGATCGGGTACGCGCGGTGTTCAGCCCACCGCGCGATGTCGGATTCGCGGCAGTAGTACAGCGGTCGTATCAGGATGTTGCGGCCGTCGTCGCTCTTCAGTTTCGGCGGCATCGCTTTGAGTCGCCCCCCGAAGAACATGTTCAGGAACAGCGTTTCGACGACGTCGTCCAGATGGTGACCCAGCGCCACTTTCGTGGCGCCGATTTCCGAGGCGAAGCCGTACAGCAGACCGCGACGCAACCGCGAGCAGACGGGGCAGTACGTTTTGCCTTCCGGTGTGAGCCGCTGGACGATGCTGTACGTGTCGCGTTCGAGAATGTGGTACGGCACGCCGAGCGCATCGAGATAGCGTGGCAGCACGTCTTCGGGAAAACCGGGCTGCTTCTGATCGAGATTCACCGCGACCAGCTCGAAGTCGATCGGTGCCGCGCGCTTCAGGCTGAGCAGAATGTCGAGCAGCGTGTACGAATCCTTGCCGCCCGAGAGGCACACCATCACGCGGTCGCCGTCTTCGATCAGGCCGTAGTCGCCGATCGCGCGGCCGACATCGCGCCGCAGGCGTTTGCCGAGCTTGTTGATGTCGTAACGGTGTTTGCGGTCGTCCATCGCCGGGTGCCGCGGAAAAGCGGCGATTCTGCGTCAAACTCGCCGCGAGCGAAACCGCCGGATAAGTCACCGACGGTGCCTGGCACCGTCGGTGACTTATTCGCCGAAGGCGCGCGCGAATGCGGCGAAGTCGGCTGCGGGCAGCGGTTTGGAGAACAGATAGCCCTGGATCAGATTGCAGCCCGCCTGCTGGAGGCAGCGCAGTTGCGCGTCGCTCTCTACGCCTTCGGCAACCACGTCGACGCCGAGAATGCGCCCCATCGACACGATCGAGGCGACCAGCCCGAGATCGGTGTTGCTGCGCTCGAGGTCGTTGATGAACGAGCGATCGACTTTCAGCACGTCGAAGTGGAAGCGGCGCAGGTAGCTGAGCGACGAGAAGCCGGTTCCGAAATCGTCGAGCGCCACGCGCACCCCGAGACCGCGCAGTTCCGTCAGGAACGCGAGCACCGCTTCGTGATCCGCCATCAGCACGCTTTCTGTGATTTCGACCGCCATCCGCTCCGCAGGACCGGCGCGAACGCGTTCGATCAGACCGAGCATGTCGTTCGCGTGCTGCAACTGCCGGCCGCTGACGTTCATCGATACGCGCAGCTGTGCTAGCGATTCGTCGCTCCAGCGTTGCAGTTGCGCGCCCACTTCCTCGACGAGCCAACAGCCCATTTCGACAATGAGGCCGGTGTCTTCTGCAATCGGAATGAACTCGCCGGGCGGCACGAGGCCGCGCTCCGGATGCATCCAGCGCATCAGCGCCTCGGCGCCAACGACCTTCATCGAACGCAAGTCGACGATCGGCTGATAGTGCAGCACCAGTTGCCGCTCGCGCACCGCCCGCCGCAACTCGGTCTCCAGCAGCAGGCGCTTCTCAGCCCGCACGTTCATGTCCGCTTCGTAGAACACGATCGCGTTGCCGCCGAGCTCCTTCGAGCGTGCCATCGCGGTATTGGAGCGCTGCATCACCGAACCGGAATCGGTGCCGTCCTGTGGATACAACGCGATGCCGACGCTCGCGGTCACGACGATTTCGTGTCCGTCCAGGCGAAACGGTTGCGCGAGGCTCGTCTGGATCGAGCGCGCCATGCGCTCGGCTTCTGCATAGTCCGAAAGGTCCGGCAGCATCACGGCGAACTCGTCACTGCCGAGCCTCGCGACGGTGTCGCTCTCGCGCGCAGCCATCGCTATGCGCATCGCCGCTTCGATCAGCAACCGGTCGCCGAGCTTCGGACCAATGGAATCGTTGACCATCTTGAATCGATCGACGTCGATGCTGAGCAGCGCGCCCGGTTCGACCCGGTTACGGCGCGGCACCAGCACGCGCGTGAGTCGCTCCAGCAGCAGTGTCCGGTTAGGCAGCTTCGTCAACGTGTCGTGTTGCGCCTGCCAGTTGATCAGCCGCTCAGCGTCCTTGTTGGCGGACAGATCCATCGACACGGTCAGATATCCGCAGCCGACGCCGCTGTCGTCGTCGATGCGTACGCGGGTCACCTTCTCCGCATACGCCTCGCCGGTCTTGCGACGTTGCCAGATTTCGCCGGCCCATTTTCCGGATTGCGCGAGGTCGCGGCGCATGGCGTCGAAGAACCGGTCGTCCTGCTCGCCCGACCCGTTGAAACCCAGTTGCCGGCCCACCGCCTCGTGCACGTCGTAACCGGTCACGCGGCAGAACGCCGGATTCACGGCGAGGATGCGTTCGCTCTCGTCGGCGATCGACACCGCCTCGGGCGAAACGTCGAACAGCAGTTGGCCGAGCCGCTCGCGGCCGAGCACCGAAATCACGCCGCGCTGCGACCGGCGCGCGCGGACGCGGAACGCCATCGCGATGGCGCCCGCGAGCAGCGCAATGAACATCAGATTGATGCGCAGACTCGTTTGCGCCGCGGTCGACGCGGTGACACTGCTGCGCGCAATCAGCTGCAATTGCAGCGCGCGCAGCTCGTTCAGCGCGGCGCGATGCACGACCGGATCGTAAGTACCGAGCCGCAACGCGTCTTCGAGGTGCTGCATCGCGACCGACAACGGGCGCGCGTCGACACCATCGAGCCGTTCTATGCGCGGCAATTCGCGCCGCAACGCGAGCACGAGATCGCGCGCGCGATCTTCATCGTACGTTCCGACCGGCCGCAGGGCTTCGGTGAGGCTCTCCACGACGTTACCGGCGATCGCGCGGTCGCGTTCGAGGCCGAGCGTCGGCGAGAAAATCCAGGCGTACCAGGCCCACAGCAACGCCGCTGTCAGCACGCCGACCGACAGCAGTCCGCCGGGCGGCGCGAAGAGGCCCGATCGCGCAATCACGCGCTGAGGCATTCCGGACAACCGCATTGGAAGTGACAGATATAAAGCTAGTTCACGGTTCCCGGCCCCGCAAACCACGCTCCGGAATAGTTGTTATCCGAGTTCGCGCAGAACCATGACCGGTGGCGACGCGACCAGCGCGCGCGTGCCGAAGAGACCGATGCCGCAGACGACCGCCGCGCCGAGAACGGGACCTGCGAACCACACCCACGGGTGCAATTGCGGCGACAACTCGAAGATCTGCTTGTCGAGCACGAACACCGTCACTTCGGCGCCGAACGCGGCGATCAGTCCGGCAAACGCGCCGAGCAGCGCGAACTCCGCAGCGAGCGCGCCGCGTACCAGGCGTCGCGACGCCCCGAGCGCGCGCAGCAGCGCATGCTCACGCAGGCGTTCTTCGCCGCTCGCCTGAATGCTGGCGATCAGCACGAGGCAGCCGGCCACCAGCACCAGTGCCAGCACCAGCTGAACGGCCTGCGTCACGCGCCCGACGATCGATTGGATCTGCGCGATCACCTTGTCCACTTCGATCACCGTCACCGTCGGGAACGCGGCCAGCAGACGGTTCAGGAATGCCTTGTCCCGCGGCGCCAGATAGAAGCTGGTCATATAGGTGGCGGGCACGTCGCGAAGCGCGCCGGGGGAAAACAGGATGAAGAAGTTCGGCGCCATGCTGTCCCATTCGACGCGACGGATGCTGGCGACCCGCGCATCGACCGGCAGCCCGCCGATATCGAACGAGATGACGTCGCCCACCCTGATGCCGGCCGACGCCGCGTAGGCTTCCTCGAGCGACACGGCCGGCTCGTCAGGCCGTTCGCTCCACCACGTTCCCGCCTCTATTCGATTGTTGGCGGGCAGCACCGCGGTCCAACTGAGATTCCGCTCGGCATCGAGATTCGGATCGGACGATGCCGCCGCGCGCCGCGCTTCTTCCCACTGTGTGGTATCGACCCCGTTCACTGCCACGATGCGCCCGCGCGTCATCGGATACAGCTCGCCCATCTGGTCGACGTGTCCGCGCACCATCGCTTCGAGTGGCTCCACCTGGTCCGGCGCTAGGTTCATGAGGAAGTGATTCGGCGCGTGCTCGGGCAACTGCGTCTGCCATTCGGAGAGCAACGCGGTGCGCAGCAGCACCATGATCAGCAGCAGCATGATCGCGAGACCGAAGATGAGGATCTGCGCCACGCTCTCACCCCGGCGCCGTGCGAGACCCGCCAGCGCGAGCCGCCAACCGCTGCCGGCCTGCATGCCGAGCTTCCGCCCGGCGCGCAGCAACACATACGCCAATGCGCCGAACACGATGGAGACGCCGCTGATGCCGGCCACCGTCCACAACGTCAGCCGCCAGCTGCTCGTGTACCACAGCAACAGGCCGAGCGTGCCGATCACCGCGAATGCGTACGTCAATCCGCGCGATACGCCCGCGACATCGAGGTCGCGGCGGATCACGCGCATCGGCGAAATCGACTTCAGTCCCATCAGCGGCGGCAATGCGAACGCAGTGAGACATACGAAGCCGCTCACTGCGCCGAATATCAGCGGCCTCACACCCGGCATCGGCAACTGCAGCGGCATGTAGGCCGAAAGCGCCGCCACGATCATCAGATGCAACGCGCCGCCGGCCACCAGACCGGCGGCCGCCGCTATACCGCCGACCGCACCGAGCAGCGCGAGATAACCCCACTGAATTTCGGATGGCGTCGCACCGAGCGTTTTCAGTATCGCGACGTGATCGTAGTGACGCCGCGCGTAACGATGCGCGGCGAGTGCGACCGCAACGCCGGCGAGCAGCACTGCCAGCAACCCGCCGAGCAACAGGAACGCCTGCGCGCGATCCAGTGCTGCGCCGATGGACGGCGTGCTCTCGCGAATGCCCATCCAGCGATACGTGGCGCCGAGTTTCGAAATCAGTTCCGCATGCAACTGATCGAGCGCATCGGTGGCACCGGCAAGCAGCAGCCGATAAGAGATGCGGCTCCCCGGCTTGACGACATCGGTGCGCGGCACGTCGTCCAAGCGCATTAGCAGCCGTGGGCCGAAGTCGAAGAAACTGCCGCCGCGATCGGGCTCGTCGCTCAGCACGCGACCGACCCGCAGCGCCGCGTCGCCGACGTTGATGACGTCGCCGACCGCAACGCCGAGCGCCGGAAACAACCGCGAGTCGAGCCACACCTCACCTGGCGGCGGCAGTTCGCCGAAGACCACCACACCGGCACCGAACGGCGTTTGCGCGAGCCGGAGCACACCGCGCAACGGGTATCCGTCGCTCACCGCCTTCACCGACACGAGCTGATTGCGCTCGCCTGCGAACACCATCGACGGAAACGTCATCGTGCGCGCCGTTGCGAGGCCGTGCTGGCGGGCCGCCGCCTCGAACGCGTCCGGAATGGCGCGCGACGATGCGATCACACGGTCGGCGGCGAGATACGTCGCCGATTCGGACAGCAGCGCGCCGGACAATCGATCGACGAACAGGCTGATTCCTGTAACCGTGCCGACCGCAAGCAGCACCGCCGCCACCAGCAACCGCAGTTCGCCGGCGCGCCATTCGCGCAAGAGAAACCGCACTACCAGCTGAACCCGACGCTGCGGACTGCGCATCGCCTTCACGCAGCCGAAGCGCGATCCGTCACGACGTGGCCGCCGTCGAGCTCGATCACGCGGTCACACCGATCGGCGAGCCGCGCATCGTGCGTGACGAGCACCAGCGTCGTGCCGTATGCGTCGTTCAACCCGAACAGCAGATCGATGACGCGAGCGCCGGTGACGGTATCGAGGTTGCCGGTGGGCTCGTCTGCAAACAGCACCTTCGGGCGCGACGCAAACGCGCGCGCGATAGCGACGCGTTGCTGCTCGCCGCCGGAGAGCTGGCGCGGATAGTGACTCGACCGCTCCGCTAGACCCACCTTTGCCAACAGTTCCATCGCGTCGCGCTGCGGATCCGGATCGCCCCTCAACTCACCCGGCAGCATGACGTTTTCGAGCGCGGTAAGGCTGCCCAGCAGTTGGAACGACTGGAATACGAAACCGACCAGCGCGCCGCGCACGCGCGCGCGCTGCTCTTCCGTGAGCTGCGTCAGCTCGTTGCCGTCGAGCGTGACCGTGCCGGCGGTAGGCGTATCGAGCCCTGCGAGAATGCCGAGCAGCGTGGTCTTGCCGGAGCCGGATGCGCCTACGACCGCAACGCTCTCCCCCGCGTTGATTTCGAGGTCTACCGCCGCCAAGATCACCAGCTCTTCGGCAGCGCCGTCATTGATCGGAACGACCTTCGTAATGCGACGCGCAACCAGAACGGGATTTGTCATGAAGGCCTTGCTACTGCTCGCGGTCTCAGCGGCCCTGGCCGCGCAGACCCCGATGGAGGCCAAGACCATATTGGTGATCGGCGACAGTATCAGCGCCGGATATGGTATTCAACGCAACCAGGGTTGGGTCGCGCTGCTGGAATCGCGCGTGGCCGCGCTGCAACCGCCGCACAAGGTGGTGAACGCGAGCATCAGCGGCGACACCACCGGCGGGGCGCTCGCGCGATTGCCGCGCACGCTGGAAATTCACAAGCCGGACGTCGTGATCATCGAACTCGGCGGCAACGATGCGCTTCGCGGTTATCCGGTGGAACGGATCGAAAGCAACCTCGATGCAATGACAGGGCTCGCGAAAGACGCCGGCGCGTCGGTCGTCGTGGTCGGCATGGAGATCCCACCGAACTACGGCGCCCGTTACACACGGGCTTTCCACGCGATTTATGCCGATGTTGCGAAACGCACCGGCGCAGCGCTGGTGCCGTTTCTGCTCGACGGCGTTGCAACGGACGATGCATTGATGCAGGCCGACGGGATTCACCCGACGGCTGCGGCTCAAGAGCGCCTGCTCGACAACGTCTGGCCGGCGCTGAAGTCGCTGTTGTGATTCAGTCGCATTAACTACAATGCCGCCCTTGCCCGTAGGACCCGAGGCTCGCGTGGACTCCGCCAACGCACCGAAAACGAAGACCGATACCAAATACAACCTGATTCTGTCCGCGCTCGAGCTGTTCGCCGAGAACGGCATCGATGCGGTATCGATGCGCACGATCAACAACGCAGCCGGCACGCGCAACGCATCCGCGGTGCATTACCACTTTGGCAGCAAGATCGGGATCATCGAAGCGATCATCGCGTTCATCCGCGAAGAACTCGATGCGTCGCGCCTCGACGCGCTGACGGCATTGGAGCGTCGCGTGCGCAGCGGCGAACGTCCCGGCTGCCGCGAAATCATGTGGGCCGCGTTCGCGCCCTACTACCGGCTGCACAACACGCCCGAATACGGCAAGCACGCGTTGCGGTTCCTCGCGCGTCTGCAGATCGACATGAGCCCCGAAGTGCGCGACATCCTCAACCGCGACACGCAACGCATCGCACACCGTTTCGACGCGCTGCTTGCGCGCGCGCTCCCCGACCTCCCCGACAACATCCGTCGCATGCGCTACATCTATTTCTGGACACTCACCGTTCAGATGTTCGCGGGCTCGGGTCAGCTCGACTCGACCATCTTCGGCGACCTGCGCACGTGCGTAGACGAAGAGGCGCTGCAGCGGTGTTTCGATTATCTCGTTGGCGGTATCGAAGGACCCGTTACCGTTCGACCTGCCTGAGCTTCTGAGCGTCGAACCGCGTTTGGTGGAGGGAGCTTCGGTTCGGCGTGGTGGACCGGAGCTCTGAACGCGGCGGAGGTGTGTGTGTGCTGCGTCGGGCACGCTCGAGCCGTTTATGGTCGCTTTGGCCGGGGCCATCCATGGCCCCGGATAGCCCTCCGCAACACACACGCACCTCCGCCTCGGGTCATGTCTCCATCGACAGACTTGGGAATGATTGAACGCGCGCGCGTTCATCTCACCAACAAGTCAACGGACGGTACCAGGCACCCGCTTTTGCACTTCGAATAAGTCACCGCGGTGCCTGGCACCGGCGGTGACTTATTCGATGCTATCGGCGATCGGAGGCGCGACGTGGGATGTGGGAACGGCGACGGGTGATCGGTGCGGAGGCGCATCACACGCCGGGCCGGAGCACCGATCACCCGTCGCCCCCCCGGTCGAACCGCGGCTACGCGGCTATAGAGAACTAACCGTGTGTCCGCCGTCGACCACCACGATCGACCCCGTCATGTACCGCGATGCATCGGACGCGAGGAGTAACAGCGGTCCGTCGAGGTCGGTGAATTCGCCGAGCCGGCGTTGCGGAATGCGCTTGATGAATTCCGGTGCGATGTCGCTGTCGAGCAGCGCTTTGCTGACGTTCGTGTAGATGTAGCCGGGCGCGAGTGCGTTCACGCGGACGTTGTACTTGGCGCCTTCGAGCGCCATCACACGCGTGGCCTGATTCACGCCGGCCTTCGAGACGGCGTACGGGAAGATGCCCTTGGTGGTGCGTTCGCTCGTGATCGAACTGATGTTGACCACGACGGCGCCGGGTTGCTTGTGCTTCGCGACGCGACGGGTCAGTTCGCGCGTCATCCACCACAGGCCCCTGAGGTTCGTGTCGATCACCGTGTCCCAACTTTCGTCGTCGAGCGTGACGAAGGTGTGCGCGCCGGCTTCGACACCGGCGTTGTTGACGAGGATGTCGACGGGGCCGAAATGCTTCTCCGCGGCGTCGAAGAACGCGGTCACGCTCTGCAGATCGGACACGTCGAGGGGCGCGGCGTATGCCTCGCCGCCCGCGGCGAGGATTTCGGCAACGCGCTCGTCGAGTTTCGACACGGTTCGTGCGCCGAGCACCACTCTGGCACCCGCGGCGGCCAGGGTGCCGGCCATGTGGCGGCCGATTCCGGTCGATGCGCCGGACAGCGCAGCCACCTTTCCACGCAGCGAAAACAAATCCATCAGCGTTGTCTCCGGTGATCGCCCTTCATGATTACACCGACGTGTCGTTCGCCGCGCGAGGCGGCGAGGCGCGCCTGCCGAGCACGTTCGGCGAATGCTGCGCGCTGACGTTCGCTGTGCGCGCCGATGCAACGCGGACAACTGACGTCGACCACGTAGTCCGGCGACTCGGTATCGGCTTGCGTAAGCGCTGCTCGGCACGCGTGACACGAAGCGTATCGCCCCTGCGTGAGATCGTCTGCAACCGACACGCGCTGATCGAACACGAAGCATTCGCCGGTGAACCGATTTTCTGCGCCGGCGCTATCCAGATACTCGAGAATGCCGCCGTCGAGTTGGTATACATGGTCGAAACCGCGCTCCAGCAGGTACGCGCTCGCTTTTTCGCAGCGAATACCGCCGGTGCAGAACATCGCGATCTTTTTGTGCGCGCGAGGATCGAGCCCATTGGCGAAAGCCGGGAACTGTCTGAACGATCGCGTGCCGGGATCGACGGCACCGGGAAAGGTGCCGAGCGCGATTTCATAGCCGTTGCGCACATCGACCACGGTGACATCCGGATCGTCGAGCAGACGATTCCACTGCGCCGCATCGACATGCACGCCGGTGCGTACCGCAGGGTCGACGTCGTCGCTGTGCATCGCGATCAGCTCCCGTCGAACGCGCACCTTCATGCGGAAGAACACCGGGTTGTCGGCCTCGCTGTGTGAATGGCGAACGCGCAAATCCGGGAATCGCGTATCCCGCTGCAGTCGAGCGACGAAGTCGGCGATCGCCGCCTCTGAGCCGGCCAACGTCGCGTTGATGCCTTCGTGCGCCAGCAGAATCGTGCCGCGCAGTTCGACTGCGTTGCACCACTCACGCAGCGTCGCGGCGAGCGCTTCGGGTGCGTCGATGCGAACGAAGCGATAGAACGTCGCGACGTTCATCCCGCGCGCGATCCGCCGAGACACGGCGGCGACATCGGCGCGGCGCCGAAGCGCTCCCGCCACTCGGCTTCGGTGTAGGTATGCAGCGCGAGCGCGTGGATCGAATTCGCCAGTTCGTCGGCGAGCACGCCGTTGACGCGCCGGTGCCGCGCGATCAAGCGCTGGCCCTCGAACTCGGCCGCGACGAGCACCACCTTGAAATGGCTCTCCGAACCGGCCGGCACGCTGTGATTGCCGCTTTCGTTGATCACTTCGAGATGCAGCGGCGACAGCGCTTCGGTGAGCTTCGTTTCGATGACGCTTTGAACGGTCATGGTTTCAGCACCACGACGGAGACATTGTCGAAGCCGCCTTCGATCAATGCGGCATTCACCAGCACGTCGACGATCCGCGTCGGTTCGGCGGCGGCGTGAGCCGAACAGAATCGTGCGATGGTCGCGTCGTCGATCATGTCGGTGAGGCCGTCGCTGCACAGCAGGAACACGTCGCCGTCGATCGCATCCACTTCCGTCAGGTCGCACTCCACGTCCATCTCGATGCCGACCGCGCGCGTGACGATGTTGCGATTCGGTGCGCGTCGCGCTTCTGCGGCCGAGAGAATGCCCTGCTCCACCAGCTGTTGAACGAGGCTGTGATCGGACGTGAGTCGCGCCAGTTCTCCATTGCGGAATCGGTATGCGCGGGAGTCGCCAATATGGGCCGCGACGAATCGGCCGTCGTGCATCGCGCCGACGACGAGCGTCGTACCCATGCCGCTGAATTCGCGCCGCGAATCGGCCAGCGCATACACGCGCCGGTTCGCCAGTTCGAGCGCTTCGCGCAACATCTCGCCGACGTCGTCGCTGCCGAGCCGGTCAGTGTTCTCCACGAGGTGTTGCATCACTGCTTCCACCGCCGTCGCGCTCGCCACCTCGCCGGCGCGCAAGCCGCCCATGCCGTCCGCGAGCACGGCAATGCCGAGGCGTGCGTCGAACGCGAGGCAATCTTCGTTGTTGTCCCGGACTTTTCCCTGATCCGAGCGTGCGGCGATTCGCATGATTGGCGTGCTAATGCGGGAACGGTCAGTTTAGCGGCTGCGTCGCGCGCCGACGAGACGTCGAACGCGTCATTTACTCGCGCGGCCGCTCCGCGCTTTCATCGACGATCTGATGCCGCAGTCTGATCGGCGCGGTGCGGCGCTTGCGCACCCGGATGTTCAACATCTCCACGCCGAACGAGAACGCCATCGCGAAGTAGATGTAGCCCCTCGGTACGTGCACGTCGAGACCTTCCGCGATCAACGTGACGCCGATCAGCAGCAGAAACGAGAGCGCCAGCATCTTGATCGTCGGATGGTCTTCGACGAAGCGACTGATAGACGCCGCCGCCATCATCATGATCAGCACCGAGATCACGATCGCCGCGATCATCACTTCGACGTGCTTCGCCAACCCGACCGCGGTGATGACGGAATCGAGCGAAAAGACGATGTCGATCAGGCCGATCTGCAGCAGCACGCTGCCGAACGTCGCCGTGCCAGCGGCACCGTGGCCCTCCGCCATGCCTTCGAGCGAGTTGTGCACTTCCTGCGTCGATTTTCCGATCAGAAACGCACCCCCCAGGATCAGGATCAGGTCGCGCCCCGAGATCGCCTGTTCGAACACCGTGAACAGGTCGTCCGTCAGTTTCATCACCCAGGTCAGCGAGAGCAGCAGCGCAATGCGCATCAGCATCGCCAGCGCGAGACCGAAGAAGCGTCCGCGCGCACGTTCCGCTTCCGGCAAGCGGCCGGTCAGCACCGAGATGAAGATAATGTTGTCGATGCCGAGGACGATCTCGAGGACGGTCAGCGTCAGGAACGCGAGCCATACCTCCGGGTCGGTCAGAAACTCCATCTCGGCGTAAGCCCCGCTCGATCTCAAAGGACGCGCATTCAATCACGACTTCGTGCCGGCTCGAAACGTGTCGGTGCGCCGTGCATCGGCTACCATGCCGGCAATTTCATCGCAATCCGCACGGGTCCACTGTATGGACAAAGCCACCGAACAACGCATCGAAGCCGCGGTGTTCCGCCGTCTGCTCGCCCATCTCGACGAGCGCAAGGACGTTCAGAACATCGACCTGATGAACCTGGCCGGCTTCTGTCGCAACTGCCTCGCCAAGTGGTACACCGCCGCAGCCGAAGAAGCCGGCGCGACGGTCGACTACGAAACGTCGCGCAAACGCGTTTACGGCATGCCGTACGACGAATGGAAGCGGCGCTTCCAGAGTGAAGCCTCGCCGGAGCAGCTCGCCGGAATGGCCAAGCACGACCACTGATGGCCGAGGCCGCAGTCGCGCTGCACGACGTCAGCAAGACGTTCAGTCACGTCGTCGCGGTCGATGGACTGTCGCTGAACGTCCCGCGAGGCGTCATCTACGGCATCCTCGGTCAGAACGGCGCGGGCAAAACCACCACCATCCGCATGCTCGTCGGCATCCTGCGCCCCGACCGCGGTACGGTGCGCGTGCTCGATTCGGACGATCCGTCGCGCATCAAAGGCCGTCTCGGCTACCTGCCCGAGGAAAAAGGTCTCTACAAGAAGATGCGCGTGCTCGATCTGGTCGCGTACTTCGGGCGCCTGAAGGGCATGAGCCGCGACGCAGCCTATTCGCAGGGTCGCCGGCTGCTCGACGAGTTCGAACTGGGCGACTGGCGCGATCAGAAGTGCGAGAGCCTCTCGAAAGGGATGGGGCAGAAAGTGCAGATCGTCGCGACGCTGATCCACGATCCGGAACTGATCGTGCTCGACGAGCCGTTCTCGGGGCTCGACCCGGTGAATGTCGAACTGGTACGCAACATCGTGCTCGCGCAGCGCGCGCGCAATCGCACCGTGCTGCTGTCGACTCACGTCATGGAACAGGCCGAACAGATCTGCGACGGGCTGATCCTGATCAATCACGGCCGCAAACTGCTCGACGGCACGCTGAGCGACATCCGCCGCTCCGCCGAGCGATCCGTCTCGATCGACTACGACGGCGATGGCGGGTGCCTGCAAGACCTGCCCGGAGTGTTGCGCGTGAACGACGCAGGACGCCACGCCGAGCTGAGCCTGCGCAGCGACGCCGACGCGCAAGCGATCCTCGCGTACCTGGTGAACCACCTGACGATTAGACGCTTCGACACGCGCGAGGCATCGCTGCACGAGATCTTCGTGCGCACGGTCGGAGACGACGGTGCGAGGTGACGTAACGAGACCCGATCCCGCGAAAGCGCTGCTCGTCGCTTCGCGCGAGTATCTCGAGAACGTCCGCACGCGCGGCTTCTGGATCAGCATCCTGATGATGCCGTTCATCCTCGTGGTGGTTTCCACCGCACCGATGCTGCTGAGCGATGCAGAGAGCGAAGCGCGCTTCGCCGTGCTCGATCGATCCGGTTGGGTCGAGCGCGCCGTCGCCGCGCGCATCATTCACGACGACGTTACGCTCCTGGTCGCATCGCTCGCACGCAAGCAGCCTAACGAGCGGCCTGAGGCGCTGGTCGACCTGGGTTCGCTGAATACGTCCGAAGAGCGCACCGCGCTGGTCGACGCGACCGCGCACCTGCTGGTGATGATCCGCCAGGCCGAGCTCGCGATCGCCACACCCACTACGCCGGCCGAACGGATCGCAGCGTGGTGGCGCGATCACCCGGACCAGATCGCGAAACTCGCGCCGAACGTTTCGGCGGCGAAATACGCGTACGTGGCAACGCCGGGCGTCGACAAGACAGGCCTCAACCTGCTGCTCGCAAACGAGCAGCTGCTCGGTTACTTCGAAATTCCCGACGACCCGGTCGCCGACGCATCCGGCGCCACGTACGTGACGCGCAAATTGACGAACCAGGACGTCCGAAACTGGTATTCGGCGCTCGTCACCGACGTGGTGCGCGACCGGCGCATCCGCGAGGAGAACATCACCGAGTCGGTGGCGGACTGGATTCAGACACCTGTGCGGTTCGCATCGGTGCGCCTCGACAGCAGCGGCGTCGAATCGAAAGCCGAACGCGCTGACACGCTCGGCCAGTGGGCGCCAGTAGCGTTCGTCTATCTGCTGTGGATATCGATCTTCTCGATTGCGCAGATGCTGCTGACCAACACAGTCGAGGAGAAGTCCAACAAGCTCGTCGAGGTGCTGCTGTCGTCGATCGCTCCGGTGGAACTCATGGCCGGAAAAATAGTGGGCATCGCCGCCACCGGGCTCACGATCGTCGGATCGTGGCTGACGCTGCTGCTCGCCGCGGCGTTGTGGCTCCCGCGTCTGCTCGGCGGCAGCGGCAGCGTCGATCTATCGGGGTTGATCAACGACCCGACTTATCTTCTGTCGTTCATCGTCTACTTCATACTCGGCTATCTGTTCTACGCCGCGTTGCTGTGCGGTATCGGTTCGCTCGCGAACAACCTGAAAGAAGCGCAAACGCTGATGATGCCGATCCAGCTGCTGTTGATCGTGCCGCTCGTGGTGATGGTGCCGATCGGCCGCGACCCGAACGGCCTGCTCGCGCAGGTGCTGTCGTGGTTTCCGCCGTTCACGCCGTTCGTGATGATGAACCGGGCGGCGTTCCCGCCTGGATGGATCACGTACGGCGGGACCACGCTGCTGATGGTGGTCTCGATCGTTCTCGCGCTGCGCGGCGCCGCGCGCGTGTTCGAAACCGGCGTGCTGATGACCGGTAAACCGCCGCGGCTGCGCCACGTGTTCACGCTGCTGCGAGGCAACCGCAATGTCGCGCGCTGATCGCCGCACCGTATCCCTCGCAGACCGCTTCGAGTTCGTCGAACGGATGAAGCGCAGCCAGCGGTTGCCGCCGCGCGGGCAATTCCGCGTGATCGCCGCCGACGTTCGCGGGCCGGCGCCGCAGCGCTTTCCGCACACGCTGTTCTTCTCGAGCCTGCTGGCTGCGCCGCTCTACCAGGAACTGGTCGCCGCGCACTACACATTGCCGGCGAACGGCAAGCACGGTCCGTTCAACATCGCCGAACTGACGCCGGCCGACTTCGTGCCGATCGACGCCGCGGCGTTGCAACCGCGCATCGAACGGCATCTCGACTACCGACGTTACGGCGCCGCACCCATTTCGCCCGAGCGGCGCCAGAACGTCACCGACTTCGTCGACCTGTTGGCCGCTCAGGCGTTCGAGATTTTCGCGCTGTCGCCGTGCGACTGGTTCAGCGATCCGCGCAACACCCGCTATCCGCACGAGTGGTCGCATGCGCTGCTCGAGTTCCACGAGTACGTGTTATTCGATACTCTGCACCGGAAACTCCTCTGCCTAATGTTGGCCTTTGACTGACGACACCGACAACGACCCAACCCGGCAACGCTTGACCCGCGTCTGGCGCGACTGGCGCGGCTTCATTCTGTTCATCGCAGTAATGGTGGTATTCCGCTCGGCGGTCGCCGACTGGAACCAGGTGCCGTCCGGCAGCATGAAGCCGTCGATCCTGGTCGGCGACCGCATCGTGGTCGACAAGCTGGCGTACGACCTGCGCATACCGTTCACGCTGACCCGGATCGCACGCTGGGCCGAGCCGCACCGCGGCGATGTCGTGACGTTTCCCTCGCCGCGCGATGAGACGCTTTACGTGAAACGCGTCATCGGCATTCCCGGCGATACCGTAGAACTGCGCCGGAATCGCCTCTACATCAACGGCGTCGAAGCCCAGTACACGCCGCTGACGGCGGACGAAGTGGACGCGCTCGAGGTCGAGAACAAGTCGCAGTACGAATTCTTCCGCGAGCAGATCGGCACGATGGATCACATCATCATGCTGCGGCGGGATCGCGACGAATCCGCGTATCAGTCGTTCGCGCCGACGCAGGTTCCGGCCGGCAGCTACCTCATGCTGGGCGATAACCGCGAC
The DNA here is from genome assembly GCA_963780795.1 of uncultured Gammaproteobacteria bacterium. Classification (GTDB taxonomy): domain Bacteria; phylum Pseudomonadota; class Gammaproteobacteria; order Pseudomonadales; family Azotimanducaceae; genus DATJGR01. The sequence goes on from CAWADH010000007.1 coordinate 53,875, forward strand.
GACAGCGGAGATTTCCGCGTGATCGGCCTGGTGGCACGCGATCGCATCCTCGGGCGCGCGCACGCGATCGCATTCTCACTGGACTACGAACACCACTACGCACCGCGATTCGACCGGTTCTTCGGCGGCATTTCCTAGCGGCGGAACAGCCGGATCAAGCCGAACAGCAGCAGCGCGACCACTCCTGCCGCGATCACGATCGAGACACTGGCGAGCAGATAGCCGACCAGCTCATCGTTGCCGAGACCGAGCCGTCGCCCCACCCAATAGCTGCCGACGAGCGCCGCGAGCAGCCCGAGCAGCGTGCGCCACGGTCGGCGGGTGAACCTGGGCTCGTTGTCGATCGAGGTCATGTGGGCTGCCGGTGAGGCGACGCTGGTATTCTACGGCGCCTTCGCATCGAACCCGGCAACGTGACGCAACCCGAACGCACGCCGATCTCCCAGCAACGCTTCGACGCCTGCATCGCTGCAGGCGCGCTGCGCGACGCGCTGGTCGACGCGTCGCTCGTGTGGCCGCAGGAATCGAGCGGACTCGAGATCCGCAACGTCGCGTTCGAGGGCACGCGATTCCGCCAGGCCGTGCTGGCAGAGGCCCATTTCATCGACTGCCTTTTCACCGATTGCAGTTTCCGCAGCAGCGATCTGAGCGACGGCCACTTCGAACGCTGTCAGTTCTACGACGCCGACGCACAGCTGAACTGCGACTTTTCATACGCGGTGCTGCGCAACTGTCGTTTCGAGGTATGCGACCTGACCACCGCGGTCTGCACCCGCACGCGCGCGTTCGGCATCGAACTGCGGCGCTGCCAGGCGTCGGGCATCGACTTCTCACTCGCCGATTTCAGCCTGAGTGCCGGAGACTTCGCGACCGCGACGTTCACCGACTGCAATCTCGCATACGCGGACTTCAGCAAAACGGTGTTGACCGGCGCGGTGTTCGCGGGAAGCCGGATGTCGCACAGCGTCTGGCACGATGCGTCGCTGAACGATGCAGACCTCTCGGGTTGCGAACTCGACAACATCGAGGCGCGCGGGCTCGACCTGCGTGGCGCGGATCTGCGCGATGCGCGCTTCAACCGGCTCGACCCGCGCGAGATCGATCTCACCGGCGTGCGCATGGACGCCGAGCAGGGTCTCGAAGTGCTGCGTACGCTCGGGATCGAGATCGACTGACGATCGGCGATTAAGACGGATCTTTCGAGATCAGTTCCACTTCGAAGATCAGCGCTTCGTTCGGGCCGATCCGGTTGCCGGCGCCGCGCTCTTTATAGGCGAGTTCAGGCGGAACCACGATTCGCCACTTCGAACCGACGGGCATCAGCTGCAGCGCCTCCACCCAACCCGGGATGACGCCGTTCACCGGGAACGAGGCCGGCGACCCGCGCTCGACTGAGCTATCGAACACCGTGCCGTCGATTAGCGTGCCGGTGTAATGCGTCGTCACCGTATCGGTCAGGCTCGGTTTGGGTCCCTTTCCCGCGACGAGTATCTGGTACTGGAGACCCGACGCGGTCGTAACCACGCCTTCTTTCTTGCCGTTCTCGGCGAGATACGCCTGCGCGGCTGCGAGATTGGTTTCGGCGAGTTTGCCTTTTTCTTCTGCGCGCGCATCGTTCAATGCGTTCAGCGCGGCGAGCACCTGATCTTCCGGCACTTTCGCCTTCGTTCCACCGAAGCCGTCGTCGATGCCGGCCTGGAACGCCTTCGTATCGAGCGCTTTGCCGTATTGGTTATCGAGATTTCCGGCGATGTTGTAACCGAGGCCGTAGCTCGCTTTCGCCACTTCGCTCTCGAGCGCAGGTCCCTTCGCGGGCTCGGGCGGTGCAGCCTTCTGGCACGCGCCGACGCCGAGCGCGAGCGCGATCACGAGCGTCGTTTGTCCGATTGCGACGATCGATCCGCGGATCGCTACTTGCGAGGGCAATGGAATCTTCATAAGGTTGTTTCCTCGTCCGGATTACATCTTCTTACTGCGGCTCCTAGAGCCTTCGAATAGGCTCCCTCGGGATCGTCGGGATCGGAATCCGCAGAGTCTTGAGTGGGACCTCGGGGTGAGAGCTTCGTTCTCACGGAACCTAAGGTGCGACGCGGGCGTCAGAATACACGACTTGCAGTAGGCGGTGGTGATCGATGTTAGATCGTAATCTCGGATTCGGTGTGTCCGCGCGATGCGCGACACGAATGCTCGGCGGCTTGATTGCGGCGTTGGCGACCACGCTCGCACTCGCGGCGCCACCACCCGACACCGCGCCGCTTCCCAACGCAACCGCGACCACCACGGCCACGACGACGCCGCCCGCCGATGCGGCGACACCGGCTTACAGCTTCCCCATTCCGGAAGCACTGCATCCGCTCGACGTGCATCCGCGCACGAGCCTGTCGATCGTCGAGCAACTGCGGCACAACCACTATCTGCAGAAGCCGCTCGACGACGCTGCGTCGAGTGAGCTGTTCGACAAGTACATCGATCTGCTCGACAGCGGCCACGCGTACTTCCTCGCTTCCGACATTCAGGCGCTCGAGAAGTATCGCTATGCGCTCGACGACGCGCTGAAGCGCGGCGATCTCGACCCGGCATTCGACATCTTCAACCGCTATCAGGCGCGCCTCGAAGAGCGTCTCGAATTCCTGATCACCGAGCTGGGTCAGGGTTTGCAGACGATGAACTTCAACACCAACGAGACCATCGAGGTGGAGCGCAAGCACGCGCCATGGGCGGCGACTACCGCCGAACTCGACGACCTGTGGCGCAAACGCCTGAAAGCCGCCGTGCTCGGCATGAAGCTGAACGGCAAGCAGATCGCCGAAATCCAGGACGTGCTGACGAAGCGCTACAAGAACCGCCTGAAGCAGGCGACGCAGACGAACAGCGAAGACGCGTTCCAGGTGTACGTGAACGCGTACGCGAGCACCTACGATCCGCACACGCAGTATTTCTCGCCGCGTACGTCCGAGAACTTCAACATCAACATGTCGTTGTCGCTCGAAGGCATCGGCGCGGTGTTGCGCAGCGAAGACGACTACACCGAAGTGGTGCGCCTCGTTCCTGCGGGTCCGGCCGATAAAGCCGGTGCGCTGAAACCATCCGACCGAATCATCGGCGTGGGCCAGGGCGAGAGCGGCAAGCTGATCGACGTGGTCGGCTGGCGGCTCGACGACGTCGTCGAACTGATCCGCGGTCCGAAGGCGTCGGTCGTGCGGCTCGAGATCATTCCGGCCGCGGCGGAAGACAACAGCAAATCGCGCATCGTCAGCATCACGCGCAACACGGTGCAGCTCGAGGAACAATCGGCGCAGAAGAAAGTGCTGACGCTCCAGCAAGGGGGCACGTCGCACAAGGTCGGCATCATCGAGATCCCGACGTTCTACGTCGACTTCAAAGCGGTGCAGAACGGTGACCCCGACTACAAGAGCACCACGCGCGACGTACACGCGTTGATCGATCAACTGAAGGCCGAGGGCGTAGAAGGCATCATCATCGACCTGCGCAACAACGGCGGCGGCTCGCTGCAGGAAGCCGACTCGTTGACCGGCCTCTTCATCAAATCCGGTCCGACCGTGCAGGTGAAGACCGCGAACCGTCGCGCGAACATCTATGCCGATACCGACGACGAGATCGCATGGGACGGTCCGCTCGCGGTGATGGTGAATCGCTTGTCCGCATCCGCGTCGGAGATCTTTGCCGGCGCCATTCAGGACTACGGCCGCGGTCCGATCATCGGCAGCCAGACATTCGGTAAGGGAACGGTGCAAACACTGATTCCGCTGAATCGCGGTCAGCTGAAGATCACGCAGGCGAAGTTCTATCGCGTTTCGGGCCAGAGCACGCAGCACCAGGGCGTGCTGCCCGACGTCGAGTTCCCCGAGGTCTACGACACCGACAAGATCGGCGAGAGTTCACTCGAAGACGCGATGCCGTGGGACGAGATCAAACCGGCCGTCTACCCCCACGCAACGCAAGTGCAGACCGTGCTGCCGGTGCTGGTCGACAAGCACCGCGACCGCGTCGCGAACAATCCCGACTTCGAGTATCTGCGCGCGTTGATGGACAAGAGCCGCGAGAATGCGAAGAAGACGGAGATTTCGTTGAACGAAGCCGTCCGCATCAAAGAGAAGCACGACGACGATGCGTGGCGTCTCGGCATCGAGAACAAGCTGCGCGCAGCAAAGGGCGAACCGCTGCTGAAGACGATCGAGGAACTCGACGCGAAGCTCGAAGCAGAAGAAGCGGAAGACGACGCCAGCGACAACTCGAAGAAAGGTCCCGAAGACGACGCCATGATCAAGGAAGGCGCGTACGTGCTGATCGACTACGTCAATCAGACGCGTCAGATCGCGAGCATCGCTCCACCGAAGGTTGAAACTGCCCTGCAGTAGCCTTCGGTCGGGCGCAGCCCCGTTGCGCTTGTCAGCTACACCGCGAAGTCGAGCGTGCGCTGGTCGATCGCGCGACGCAACGCCGCTTCGAAATCCGCCATCGGCATCGTGTGTTGTTGCGGCTGCCCATAGCGGCGCAGCGTAACCGTGCCGTCGGCCTGCTCGCGCTCACCGACGATCAGCAGCAACGGGATCTTGCGCGTGGTGCCTTCGCGGATCTTCTTCGACACCGTTTCGCTCTGCGTTGCGAGTTCCGCGCGCACCATCTGATTGCGCAGCCGGTCGACGATGCCGCGACCGTACGCTTCGTACTGCTCCGACACCGTGAGCACCTGTACCTGCACCGGCGCGAGCCACGTCGGGAACGCTCCGCCGAAATGCTCGATCAGGAACGCCACCATCCGCTCATGCGTGCTGAACGGCGCGCGATGAATGCAGTACGGCATGTGCTCCGCGCCGTCCGAACCGACATAGGTCAGTCCCATCCGCGCCGGCTGGGCGAAATCGAGCTGCACCGTGCTGACGGTTTCGTCGCGTCCCGTCACGGTGGGGAACTGGATGTCGATTTTCGGCCCGTAGAAAGCCGCTTCGCCCGGTCCGTCGATGTAGTTGATGCCGAGTTCCTGCAATACCTCCGTCAGAATCCGCTCTGAATCGGCCCATGCCTGCGGATTGTCGATGTACTTCTCCTTGCCTTTCGGATCGGTGAAGTCGGATCGAGACAACCGCACCGTGTAGCTGTCGAGGCCGAGGATGGCGTAGGCCTCCGCGTACATCGCGAGCACCGCTTTGAACTCGTCTTTCACCTGCGCAGCGGTGCAGTAGATGTGTGCGTCGTTGATGCACATGCCGCGCACGCGCACGAGACCGCCGACCGCGCCGGAGTCTTCGAAGCGATATACCTGTCCGTACTCGGCCAACCGCAGCGGCAGTTCGCGATAGCTGCGCGGCGACGATGCGTATACGCGGTGGTGATGCGGACAGTTCATCGGCCGCAACGCATATGTCTCGCGAACCTCGCCGCCGTCCTCCGTCGATTCCCTCATCTCCATGAGCGGATACATGTGATCGGCGTAGTACGGCAGATGGCCGGTGCGGTAATACAGATCGGCCTTCGCGAGGTGCGGCGTAGAGACGCGCTGATAGCCGCCGCGGAATTCGAGTTCTTTGGCCAGCTTTTCGATCTCGTCGCGAATGACCGTGCCGTTCGGCAGCCACAACGGCAGCCCCTTACCAATGTCGTTATCCAGGTGATACAGACCCAGTTCGCGTCCGAGCTTCTTGTGGTCGCGCGCCAGCGCCTGCTCGTACCGCGCCACATACGCGTCGAGCTCTTCCTTGCTCGCGAACGCCCATGCGTAGATGCGCGTCATCATCACGTTGTTCGAATCTCCGCGCCAATACGCGCCGGCGACGCTCTTCAGCTTGAACGCATCGCGCGGGATTTCCTTGGTCGTGTGCACGTGCGGCCCCTCGCACATGTCGAGGAACGGACCGTTGCGATAGAACGACAGCGTTTGCAGATGCTTCTTGTCGAACAGCTCGAGTGCATATTCGCGCTTATATGGTTCCTTCATATCGGCGAGACGCGCGAGCGCAGCCTCCTTCGGCAGTTCCTCGCGATCGAACCGCTGACCCTTTTTCAGGATCTTGCGCATCCGCTGCTCGAGTTCCGGGAAGTCTTCCTCGGTGATCGGCGCGCTCAGAATGAAGTCGTAGTAGAACCCGTCCTTGATCGGCGGGCCGAAACCCAGCGTCGATCCCGGCCGCAGTTCGAGCACCGCCTGCGCAAGCACGTGCGAGAGGCTGTGCCGCATCTGGTATAGGGCGTCGTCAGGGCTCAGTTCGCCGCTGTGCTCCAAACTGTCCATCTGTCCTCCAAAAGAGCGTCCTGCAGAAAAAGAAAAACCCGGTCGGCGGTCGCCTTCCGGGTTTCTGTTCGAAGGCGACCTCTAGATTCGGGTCGCCTCTATTGTCGCGTACGACGTCAGGCAACCCGCCACGGCATAGTCGTGGCAGTGGTCGTCGTCGTTCGGTTACGCGCCAAGCAATACATCATCGACTCCAGCAAACGGCGTAATGATAGTGACGCACCCGCCGATTGCAACAAACGCGGCGGGGGAGCGACGAGACGACTCGATCAGCGTGTACGCGGGGTCGTGGTTTTCGGCTCGCCAACGGTCGGCTCGACGCGCGCGGCGCGAGCGGACTCATGGACGATGCCTGCGCGCGCGCGGCGCGCACGGACGGCGCGTGCGCCATCCGTGTTCGAGGCATCGCCTCGATTGCGTTGTTCTCGAGCGATGAGGTGCGACTCGCTCCGGTCAATCATCGAAATCACTCCACGGCGAACTGCGCCGTTCGAAAAGGCATCATCAGGGGGATTGGGCGAACAGTGAGATCATCGCCCGTGACGAAAGTTCTGTTCTACTGACTAGATCACAGTGCGCCCGCTCGAGTGTTCGACAAGCAGACTGGCGACGTCGTGCAGACTGCCCACCACCGGATGTCCGATGCTCCGCACGTCGGCGGCGGGTTGCACCAGATCGGGAACCTGGAACACCAGCAGACCGGCCGCGTGCGCGGCTCGCACGCCGTTATCGGAATCTTCGATCGCCCAGCACCGATTCGGTGCGAAACCAAGTTTCAACGCCGCGGTGAGATACGGCTCCGGATGAGGTTTTGCGTTCATCACCACATCGCCGCCGACGATCGCCGCGAAGAAGTCCAGCAATCCGGCCAGGCGCAGCTTCGTCTGCGCGAGTTCGGTGGCGGTCGAGGTGGCCAGCGCGACGGGAATCCGCAGCGAGCGGGTCAGCTCCAGAATTTCGCGCCCGCCGTCTTTCACGTCGACCGCCTGCGTCCGCACGCGGTCTCCGTAGAGGGCGAACCACTCGCTGCTCAGACGATCGTAAACGTCGAATCCGAGGACACCGCCAAGGATCTCGCGCGTGCCCTTCATGCTGGTGCCGATGCAACGCTCATACACGGAGCGCGCAACATTGAGTCCATGTGCGCGGCAGGCGTCTTCGAACGTGGCGAGGGCGATGCGCTCTGTGTCGAGCAGCAGGCCATCCATGTCGAACACGATGGCCTGCGGCGCGAACAGTTTCGTCAAGCGGCGTTCCGAGCCAAGTTGTTCAGCACGTACTGCAGAATGCCGCCGCTCTTGAAGTACTCGATTTCGTTGTCGGTGTTCAGCCGGCTCGTAACCGTCACTTCCTGCTTCTTGCCGTCGGCGCGGCGGATCGTCAGCACCAGATCCTGGCTCGGCTTGATCTCCTTCACACCCGCCGGCAACGCGATGTCGATGATCTCGTCGCCTTTGAGGCCGAGGCTCTTGCGCGTGTCGCCCGGCTTGAACTGCATCGGCAGAATGCCCATGCCGATCAGGTTCGAGCGGTGGATGCGCTCGAAGCTTTCGGCGACAACCCCCTTCACACCGAGCAGCCGTGTGCCCTTCGCGGCCCAGTCGCGGCTCGAACCGGTGCCGTATTCCTTGCCTGCGAACACCACCAGCGGCGTGCCTTCTCCCTGATAGCGCATCGCCGCGTCGTAGATCGACAGCTTGTCGCCGCTCGGGATGTGCTTCGTGTAGCCGCCTTCGGTTCCCGGCACCATTTCGTTCTTGATGCGGATGTTCGCGAACGTGCCGCGCATCATCACTTCGTGGTTGCCCCGGCGCGAGCCGTACGAGTTGAACTCAGCGACATCGACACCGTGTTGCACGAGGTAGTGTCCGGCCGGACTGTCGGGCTGGATTTCACCGGCGGGCGAGATGTGGTCGGTGGTCACCGAATCGCCGAGCAGCGCGAGAATCCGCGCGCCGCGAATATCGACCTGCTGGTCGAGATCGTCGCCCACCTTGAAGAACGGCGGTTGCTTGATGTAGGTCGAGTTCTCCCAGCCGTACGTGCCTTTCGCATCGACTTTGATCGCCTGCCACGCAGCAGGTCCGGTGAACACGTCGGCGTACTGCCGCTCGAACATGTCGGCCGACACCTGCGCCACCACATCCGCCACTTCTTTGTTGCTCGGCCAGATGTCTTTCAGGAACACGTCTTTACCGTTTTTGCCTTTACCGATCGGATCCTTTGACAGGTCGATGCGCATCGTGCCGGCAATCGCATATGCAACCACCAACGGCGGCGAGGCCAGCCAGTTCGTGCGTACTTCCTGATGCACCCGCCCCTCGAAGTTCCTGTTACCGGAGAGCACCGACGAAACGACGAGGTCGCCCTGTGTGATCGCTTTCGAAATCTCTTCCGGCAGCGGACCCGAATTGCCGATGCACGTGGTGCAGCCGTAACCGACGAGGTTGAAGCCGAGCTCGTCGAGCGACGACTGCAGTCCGGCCTTGGCCAGATACTCCGTGACCACTTTCGACCCCGGCGCGAGCGACGTCTTGACCCACGGCTTCACCGTGAGTCCGAGCCCGAGCGCTTTCTTGGCGACGAGTCCCGCCGCCAGCATCACCGCCGGATTCGACGTGTTGGTGCAGGAGGTGATCGCCGCAATCACGACGTCGCCGTGGCCGAGGTCGTAGCTGCTGCCCGCCACTTTCGTGCGCGCGTCCTTGGATTTCCGCCCTTGCAGATCGAGTTCGTCGTCCACCGCTTTGCGCATGCCGGTCATCGCCACGCGATCCTGCGGGCGCTTCGGTCCCGCGAGGCTCGGTACCACGGTGCCGAGATCGAGTTCGAGCGTATCGGTGTAGACAGGATCGACCGTCGTGGCGTCGCGCCACATGCCCTGCGCCTTTGCGTAGGCTTCGACGAGCGCGACCGTGTCGGACGGACGGCCCGACAGTTTCAGATAGCTGATCGTTTCGGCATCAATCGGGAAGAAGCCGCACGTCGCACCGTATTCCGGCGCCATGTTCGCGATCGTGGCGCGATCGGCAAGCGGCAGATGATCGAGGCCGGCACCGAAGAACTCGACGAATTTGTCGACCACGCCCTTCTTGCGCAGCATCTCGACGACGCGCAGCACGAGGTCGGTAGCAGTGATGCCTTCGCTGAGCTTGCCGGTGAGACGAAACCCGATGACGTCGGGAATCAGCATCGAGATCGGTTGGCCGAGCATCGCCGCTTCCGCTTCGATACCGCCGACGCCCCAACCCAGAACGCCCAAGCCGTTGATCATGGTCGTGTGGCTGTCGGTGCCGACGAGCGTATCGGGATAGGCCACGGTTTTGCCGTTCTCGGTCTTGGTCCAGACGACCTTCGCGAGATATTCCAGGTTCACCTGGTGACAGATGCCGGTGCCGGGCGGCACCACGCGGAAGTTGTCGAATGCGGTCTGACCCCAGCGCAGGAATCGATACCGTTCGCGGTTGCGCTCCATTTCGATGTCGACGTTTTCGTCGAAGGCCCTGCTGGTGCCGAATTTGTCGACCATCACCGAGTGATCGATGACGAGGTCCACGGGCGAGAGCGGATTGATGATTTTCGGATCGAGCCCGGCGGCTACTACGGCGCTGCGCATCGCGGCGAGATCGGCAACACCGGGCACGCCGGTGAAGTCCTGCATCAGCACGCGCGCCGGACGATACGCGATCTCTTCTGCCGGCGGAGGCGTAACGGCCCAGTTGCCGAGCGCCTTGATGTCTTCCTTGCGCACGGTGTTGCCGTCTTCGAATCGCAGCAGATTCTCGAGCAGGATCTTCAGCGACATCGGCAAGCGGCTCACCGCACCGACGCCGGCCTGTTCGGCCGCGGGGAGGCTGAAGTAGTCGAATTGTTGCTTGCCTACCGTTAGCGTCTTGCGCGTTTTGAAGGTGTCGTCACTCATTGCCGTCGTGTCTCCTGCGGTCGCAAATGGGGCCCGTGCCCCTCGGGTTTGCTTGTGTTGAGGCTGCGCATTCTAAAGGCGTGAAAACGAAAGAAAAGCGAAAGCGCGAAAACTAACACATGCCGTCAGGGAATGAGTTTTCAGCGGGCAAAACCCAAGCCCGGATCGTCTGCGGACGACGATCCGGGCAGAGCGGACCCCGTTACTTGACGCTGACTTCGATCGCCCGCGGCTTCACTTCGGCGCGCTTCGGCACCTTCAGGTACAGCATGCCGTCTTTCGAGTTCGCTTCGATGCGACCCTCGTCGACGTTCTCCGGCAACCGGAACGTGCGAGTGAATCGACCATAACGACGCTCGACGCGATGCACCTTGCCTTTCGTTTCCTTCTCGTATTTGCGTTCGCCAGTTACGGCGAGCACGCCGTCTTTGAACGTGACTTTCACGTCCGACGCCTGCACTGCAGGTACTTCGAGATCGATCAGGTAGTCCTCGTCCGTTTCGCGAATGTCGACGGCCGGATTCCAATCGCTGGTCGCGATGTTCTCGCCCCAGCCATTGAAGCCCTGGTCCACGAAGCGGTTGAAGAACTGATCGAGTTCCCGCGACGGATTCCAACGTACAATGCTCATGTTCTGACCTCCACTCTCGCTTGTCTGTTTCGGAACCACCGTGGTTCCGGCTCGCACACATCAATGGGGGATGGCCAGCAAAATCAAAGGGATTGAAAAACACCGCTTCGGTCCCCACTCATCGGCGTTTTTTTTCGAAGGAGCCCGTTTCGTGACGAAGATGACCCAAGAAGAAAAGGAACTGTTTCTCGCCGACCTGCACGTCGGGGTACTCGCGATCCCCGATCCGTCACACGGCCCGCTGACCGTACCCGTCTGGTACGACTACAAGCCCGGCGGCGATCTGTGGTTTCTCACCGGACCGACCTCGCGCAAGGGCAAACTGCTGAAGCAGGGCGTTCGCGTCAGCATGTGCGCGCAAACCGAAACGCCCCCTTACAAGTACGTCAGCATCGAAGGACCGGTGGTGTCGATCGCGCCGTCGGATCGGGAGAAATACGGACGCCCGATGGCGCATCGCTATCTCGGCAGGAAACTCGGCGATCAGTACACAGACGCGGGCGAGGCGGAAGCGAGCGTGATCGTGCGCATCCGTCCGGAGCAGTGGCTCGCCGTCGATTACGGCAAGATGCGTCTCTGAGGAATTCCGTTCAGCGCCGGATGAAATCCATCACGATTTCCACGATGCGCGGCGCCAGCGCCTCCGGAATGTTGTGGCCCATGCCAGCGACGATCTCGAGGCGTGCGCCAGGGACTGCCGCCGCCGTATCGCGCCCGGCCGCAACCGGGATCAGCGGATCGTCTGCGCCGTGGATGACCAGCGCCGGAACTTTCAGCGCATGCAAACGCTCCACGCGACTGCCGTCCGCGATCACCGCCCGCATCTGCCGAGCAACGCCGTCAGGGCGAAAACTACGTGCGTGCGCACGACGCGCGGCCGAGAGACGTGCGTCGAGCGTCTCGGGATAGGCGGGGCTGCCGAACACCGCGCGATTCTTCGCGTTCAATTCGATCAACGCTTCGGTCGAATCGGCCTTCTCGACCAGCCGCGCGCGCATTTCCGGCGATGGTTGCGGCAGGTCAGGGTTGCCGGTGCTCGACATCACCGAGATCAGCGACAGCACCCGCGCCGCGTGTCCGATCGCGACGTGCTGCGCGATCATGCCGCCCATCGAGATGCCGAAGACGTGCGCGCGCTCGACGCGCAGGTGGTCCATAAGGCCGACGACGTCGCTCGCCATGTCGGCGAGCGAATACATCCGACCATCGGTCATATCGGAGGAGAGTCCCGCGTCGCGATTGTCGAATACGACTACACGCAATCCGCCGCGCACGAGTCCCGCCAGCAATGTATCTGGCCACTCGATCAGCTGGGTTCCGAGACCGCGGATCAATACGATCGTTGGCGACTCGCTCGCACCGTGCGTTTCGTAGCATAGCGAGATGCCGTTGACCGCCGCCGTTGGCATTTCAGCGCTCCTTGACGATCCGGTACGTGCTCTCGCCGGCAGTTCGGATTCCCTGCGCCTGGAACCTCGGCGGCGCCGCTTCCGCAGGCGAGCGCTCCAGCAGCTCGATTGCGCAGCGGCCACTGAACAATGCCGTCACCTCGTTCGGATGCACCGCAAACGGCGGTCCCGACGCAACGCTCTGATCGTATTCGATCGTCAGCAGCAGAATCTGCGCGCCAAGCGGCAGGACCGTCAGCAGATGCTCCGCATAGCGGCGTCGCATCTCCTGCGGCAGCGCGACCAGCGAACCGCGATCGAATACGCCGGCCACACCGGACAGGTCTTGCAGCGTCAGTTCGAAGAAGTCGCCGCAGAGAATGCCGACGCCATTCCCCTCGAACACCTGGAACACGCCGGCCTGACGACGTTGATAAGGCGCATTCGCCTCAGTGAAGAACGCTTCGATGGCGGTCTGCGACAGTTCGATGCCCAGCACCGGATGACCCCGTTGCGCGAGCCACCACATGTCGCGGCTCTTGCCGCACAACGGCACGAATGCCTTTTCGCCGTTTCGCAGGCCCAGCGCCGGCCAGAACTGCAATAGCCGCGCGTTGTAGTCGGCCTGGTGGAAACCAATCTGATTGGTACGCCAGCGCTCGAGCCAGAATTCTCTGTCCATGCTTCAGTATCCTGCGGCACCGCCGCGGTTGCGCGGATCGCTCATGCCGAGCAGATCGTCGCCGGAACGCATCACCGTATTCGCGTCGCCGATGCCGCGACCCCATGGCAGCGTCACGAACGTATGGCCGCGACTCTGCAGGATCTTCAACGTATCCGGCGAAATGCCCCACGGCTCGTAAATGACGCGATCCGGCATCCACTGATGGTGGAACCGCGGCGCGCCGACGGCATCGGAAACGTCCATGCCATGGTCGACGACGTTGACCACGATCTGCAGCACGGTGGTGATGATCGTGCTGCCGCCGGGCGACCCGGTCACCAGCTTCGTGTGACCTTCCGAGTCGACCACGATGGTCGGCGTCATCGACGACAGCATGCGCTTGCCGGGCTCGATCGAGTTGGCCACGCGCCCGATCAGACCATACGAGTTCGGCGTATTTGCGCGCGCCGAGAAGTCGTCCATCTCGTTGTTCAACAGAAACCCCGCGCCTTCGACGACGATCTTCGAGCCGAACGACAGGTTCAACGTCGTGGTGCACGCCACCGCGTTGCCTGCAGCATCCATTACCGAGAAGTGCGTCGTCTGCGGACTCTCTTCGCGCGCGAGCCCCGGGCCGACGCTGGTCGACGGCGTCGCGCGCGTCGCCTCGAAGTCGGAGAAGCGCTGCACCGCGTAGCGTTTGTCGGTCAGTTTCGCGATCGGCACCGGATAGAAGTCCGGATCGCCGAGATACTCGGCGCGGTCCGCGTAAGCGCGACGTTCCGCTTCGACCATGAGGTGAATCGTCGCCGCTGAACCGTAGCCCGCAGCCTTGATGTCGAATGGTTCCAGCATGTTCAGCATCTGCACCAGCAGCACGCCGCCGGAGGACGGCGGCGCCATCGAATAGATCTGGTAACCCCGATACGTGCCTTTGATCGGTTCGCGCCACACCGATTTGTAGTCGGCGAGGTCGGCCGCGGTGATCAGGCCGCTGCCGCGTTTCATTTCCGCGACGATCAGATCGGCCGTGGTGCCCGTGTAGAAGCCGTCTTTGCCTTTGGCCGATATCAACTCGAGCGTTTTCGCGAGTTCCGGCTGCTTGAACAGATCGCCCTGCTTGTACGCGCTGCCATCCTTCTTGATGAACACGCGCGCGCTGCCCGGGTGTTTGCGGAACTGCTCGGCGTCGTCGGCGAATTCGCGCGCGAGATCGTCGTTCAGCGCGAAGCCGTTCTTCGCCAACCGGATCGCCGGCGCGAGAATCGCTTTGCGCGACAGCGTGCCGTACTTGTCGAGCACGTCGAGCATGCCGGCGACGCTGCCGGGCACGCCCGACGCGAGATGCGAATCGGTAGACAGTCCAGGCACGACGTTGCCGTTGGCATCGAGATACATGTCGCGCTGCGCCGCGGCCGGGGCGCGTTCGCGATGATCGTTCGTGACCACGCGACCGTCGGCGAGCCGAATCACCATGAACCCGCCGCCGCCGAGATTGCCCGCTGCCGGATACGTCACCGCCAATGCAAAACCGGTTGCCACTGCGGCGTCGATGGCGTTGCCGCCGTCTCGCATGATGTCGGCGCCGACCTGCGATGCGAGCGCGGACCGCGATGCAACCATGCCGTGCTGGCCATGCACCGCTTCCGGGCTTGCTGCCCACGCGATGGAGGTCGCCTGCAATGCGACGGCAACGACGAGCCCGACCAGCCAACGGGCTGTGCTATACATGCGTATCCCCGATCCCTGGAAAGGCAGCGATTCTGACGGATGGCTACGTCGACCGGCAACTCATTGCGTCGCATCGCACTCGATGCGCAAGGTCTGACGCGCGCCGAACCGTTCGGTCGAGGCATCGATGCGACGCACCGCGCGCTCGAGCAACTCGGCTACGTGCAGATCGATACCATCTCCATCGTTGCGCGCGCGCATCACCACACGTTCTGGAACCGCGTGCCGAACTACGACCCTTCGCACCTCGACCGGCTCGTTAGGGACCGCCGCGCCTTTGAATACTGGTTCCACGCGGCGTCATATCTGCCGATGCGCGACTATCGCTATGCGCTGCCGCGTATGCACGCACTCAAAGGCGGCGAGCGTCATTGGTTCAAGGGCGATAAAAAGCTGATGCGCGCGGTGCTCGACCGCATTCGCGCCGAAGGCCCGCTGATGGCGCGCGACTTCGAGACACCCAAGGGTCGCAATCAGGGGTGGTGGGACTGGAAACCGGCGAAACGCGCCCTCGAACAGCTGTTCATGCAGGGCGATCTGATGACCGCGGGGCGCGAAGGTTTTCAGAAGATCTACGACCTGCCGGAGCGAGTTTTGCCGTCGGATGTAGATACCTCCACGCCGACCATTGACGAGTTCGCCGGCTATCTGCTCGAAACGGCGCTGCGCGCGCACGGCTTCGCGATTCCGAAGGAAGTCACGTACCTGCGGCGCGGGTCGTCCATTCGAACCGCTCTGCGCGCGCGACTCGACGCAGACGTCGCCGACGGCAAACTGATCAGGATCAGAGAAGATCGCAGCGACTACTACGCGCGCCCCGAAGTGCTGGACCGCGCCGCGCCGCGCGTACCTGCGCGCGTGCGGCTGCTGTCGCCGTTCGACAACGCGGTGATTCAGCGCGACCGCAACGTCGCGCTGCACGAGTTCGACTATCAGATCGAATGCTATGTGCCGGCGCCGAAGCGCCGTTTTGGATATTTCTGCCTGCCGATTCTCTACCGCGACCGCTTCGTCGGCCGCGTGGACTGCAAGGCGCAGCGCAAGCAACGCCGGCTCGACCTCCTGCATCTCCACATCGAACGCGACATCACGGAGCGGGACCGATTCGCCGCCGAATTCGCGAAGGCCGCACGCGAGTTCGCTGCGTTCAACGACTGCGACGCGGTGAACCTCGTCAAGATCTCACCCGCGGACTGGGGTCGTGGGGTACGCAAAGCGCTCGCGACTGGTGTTTAATCGGCCACTCAAACGGAGCGTTCCGATGAACTACAGCCACCCGGAATATCTGACGTCCGCCGAAGACGTGCTCGACGGAATCGAGCGACGCGACAAACGCCTGCGCATCTTCGACACCACCGTCTACCTCATCCCCGATCCGCCGCGCTATCGGGTAGAGAGCGGGCGCGACAACTATCTGAAGGGGCACATCCCGACGGCCGGCCTGCTCGACCTCACCCGCGGCATGTCCGACGCGTCGAGCCCGCTCGCCTTCACGCTGCCTGGCGTCCAGCAGCTGCAGGACGAGTTCCGCAAGTACGGCGTCGCCGACGACAGTCTGGTGGTGCTGTACAGCACCACGCACATCATGTGGGCCACGCGCCTGTGGTGGATGCTGCACTGGGCGGGCCACAAGAACGTGACGCTGCTCGACGGCGGCTACACCGGCTGGATCGAAGCGGGCCTGCCGATCGACAACAACCCCACGCCGTATCCGACCAGCAGCATGACGGTGGTACCGCAACCCGGCTTATGGGCGACGACGAGAGGAAGTGCTCGCCGCGGTCGGCAGCGGCGCCGTGTGCACGATCAACGCACTGTCGCCGGACGTATACGCCGGCACGTCGAAAACGAACTACGGCCGGCCCGGACACATCCCGGGGAGCAAGAACCTGTACTACGGCTCCATCCTGAACGGCCAGTCGTTCCGCAGCGCCGATGAAATAGCCGCGGCGTTGGAAAGCGTGGGCGCCCGCAGCGCCGATCGCATCATCACCTACTGCGGCGGTGGGATATCCGCCACCGTCGATGCGTTCGCAATGAAGCTGATCGGCTACGATAACGTCGCGGTGTACGACGGATCGATGTCGGACTGGGTGAGCGACCCGGCACTGCCGCTGGTCACCGGCTCCGCCCCCTGAAGCTCCCGTTAGGCGTCGCGATAGTCCGGCTTGCGTTTTTCGAGGAACGCGCCGACGCCTTCGCGCATGTCGCCGGTCTGCGCGACCAGAATCTGCTGCCGATCCTCCATCGCGATGACGGCTTCCAGACTGCCGGCATCGACGCTCATGTTGAGGCACTCCTTCGTCAGCCGGACCCCGACCGGCGAGTTGCCGAGAATCTCCTGCGCCATCGCACGACCCGCCGCCGCCAGTTCGTCCTGCACGACCACCTGCGAGATCAATCCGACCCGATGCGCGCGTTCGGCATCGATGAAGCGCCCGGTCAGCAGCAGTTCGGACGCCAGCGCGGTGCCGACCAGCCGCGGCAGGAAATACGACACGCCCACGTCGCACGCGGTGAGCCCGATGCGGATGAACGCCGCATTCATCCGCGCGGCCGGAGCAGCGATGCGGATGTCCGAAGCCAGCGCCAGCGCAAAACCGCCGCCGCTCGCCGGGCCGTTGATCAGCGCGATGATCGGCTGCGGCGCACGCCGCATCCGCATCACGATCTCGCTGACGCGCCGCTGCACGCGTAAACCCGCAACCGGACCCGACTCGCCGTCGGCGCGATCTTCCTTCAGATCGAGACCCGCGCAGAACCCGCGCCCCGCGCCGGTGAGCACCACCACCCTGACGGAGTGATCGGTGTAGAGCTCGCCGAAGTAGTGCTGCAGTTCGAGCATCATCGTGCGGCTCATCGCGTTCAGCGCCGAAGGTCGGTTCAGCGTCAGCCAGTCGATGGCGCCTTCCTTCACCACCGACAGCGTTTCGTAGGAACCATCCGGCTTCACCTTGGGTGAATAGAGACCTTCGCTCATCGCTTCCTCCGATTCGACAACTGCGGATTCACAACTACGCTTCGATTCGACAGGGACGTCTTCCGGTGGTCAAGGATGACCACCCTTCCCAGCCCGCCGAGCAACGCGCTCCACCCTACCGAAGATGTGGCGCGGATGCCCGTAGTTCCCCGCAATGATTCCTGCCCGCTGTCTCTTGTAGACTCGCGACTCGCCCATCGAATCGTGGTGTACCGTGTCGATCGAATCTCTGAACGAAGATCTGGCTGCGCTCGAACGCGACGTGCGCGCGCTCGCGAACGAAACCGTGAAGCCGGCGGACGGCGTGAACGGCAGGGTGCGCAAGGTCGAGGAAGAAGTGGTGGCCGCCGAATTCATCGCTACCGAGGAAACGATCGAAAACGTCAGCGGACTGCTGGCGGCGCTGTCGCAGATCGGCGAGATCCACAACCAACAGCTGCGCACCTTCTTCACCGATCACCGCGACACCCTGAAGGCACTCATGGAGGCGAGATCGCCGCTCGATCTCGCGCGGCTCGGATTCGAACATTGGAACCGCAGAGCGACGCATATCGCCGACGGGCTGACGCGCACGGTCGAGGTGATTTCCAGCGAGAGCCGCCGCGCGACCGGCTCCATCGCGGAAATGTGGAAGCCGTTCGTCGAACTGGTGCGCGGGGACTGGGCGGTGCGGCGCTAGATCTGCCGCGCGCGGCCGGCCCAATAGGGCGCACGCACGTGGCGGCGCTGGATCTTGCCGCTCGGCAGCCTTGGTAAGTCACTCACGAAATCGATCGACCGCGGCGTCTTGAATCCCGGTAGACGTGAGCGCGCGAACGCGATCAGTTCGGCGGCGAGTTCCGGAGTTCCCACTCGACCCTCTTCCAGCTGCACGACGCTCTTCACCTCTTCCCCCCACTCGTCGTTCGGCACACCGACGGTGCACACGTCGACCACTGCGGGGTGCTTCAGCAATTCCGCATCGATCTCCTGCGGATAAATGTTCACGCCGCCGGAGATGATCGTCTCGGCGTTGCGGCCGTTGAGAAACAGGTAGCCATCTGCGTCGAGATAACCCATGTCGCCGAGCGTGAACCAGTCGCCGCGATAACTCTGCGAGGTTTTGTCGGGTGCCTTGAAATATTCGAACCGGCCGACGTCGGGCGCCTTGAAGTACAACGTGCCGGACTGGCCCTGTGGCACTTCGTTGCCGTCGTCGTCGAGAATCCGCGTCAGCTCCGGAGTAGGCGAGCGGCCCACGGTGCCGGGTTTACGCATCCATTCTTCCGCCGTGACGAAGTAATTGCCGCCGCCCTCGGTCGCAGCGTAGTACTCGTATATCACCGGCCCCAACCACTCGATCATGGCGCGTTTCTCGTGCACCGGCGTCGGCGCGGCGCCGTGCAGCACGAAGCGCAAGCTCGACAGGTCGTAGCTGCGTCTCACGTCGTCCGGCAGCTGCAACAGGCGATGGAACATCGTCGCGACCATGTGCGTATGCGTAACGCCGTGTTGCGCGACGAGCCGCAAGGTCTCTTCCGCGTCCCATTTGTCCATGAATACCACCCCGACACCCACGCTGAGGGGCGCGGCGACGTTGAACGCCAGCGGCGCTGCGTGATAGGCCGGACCGGTGCACAGGCACACGTCGGTTTCCAGGTTCCATGCAGCGGCCACTTGCGAGGCACTGCGCACGACCGGTTGCTGACGGCGGTAGACGCCCTTCGGCCGCCCGGTAGTTCCGGACGTGTACAACATCTGGGTACCGCGCACCGGGTCGTCGATGTCGTCGCCGACATAGGGAGCGATCGCATCTTCGTAATCGGTGAAACCTTCGACCGCGCCGTCGACGATCAGTCTGAGCCGCGCGCGCGGCGCATGGCGCAACGAGTCCGCGGCCGTCGGCAGCGTGCCGTCGTAGATCACCACGCTCGCTTCGCAGTCGTCGACCACGTAGCCCACTTCCTCGGCCGTCAGATGGAAATTGACCGGCGTGAAGCGGATGCCGGTTCGCAACGCGGCGAGGTACGCCTCGACGAACGCGGGCCGATTGCGCGATACCAGCGCCATCGAGTCGCCGGCGCCGATGCCGTTCGCGCGCAGCAGACGCGCGAGTTGGTTTACGCGTGCGTTGAGTTCGGCGAACGTCCGGCTGCCAAACGGCGACGCCACCGCGAGCTTGTTGGGAAATCGCGACGCCACGTGCGCCACCACCATGCCGTGCAGCGCCGCCTGTTCCAGCGCTTCGGCCTGCGAACCGCTCATTCCGTTTCCCTGCCCCATCGCATCCCCCTCGTTGCTGATCGATCTTTCAGATCGCGAGTTCCACCGCTCGCGCATCGCCGCGCAGGCCGCGCATCCACAACTGCTGCCCGCGTTCGTAGAACACGACGCCGTCGAGAAAGTCGACTGCGCCGGATGTCTCCACACCCAATCCCAACAGCCGGTCGCGCACCAGGTACAGCGACATGTCGTGCGAAACGCACACGTCGAGCTGCGGTCGTTCGAGCGGCGCTTCGAGCTTCGATGCCACCACGCGACTGACGAGTTTCGCGGCGAGATCGGCCGGCATCATCACGTCGGGCGGTACGACACCGGCAAACCACTGCGCCAGAAACGCGACCTGTCCCTCAGCAGCCGTCATCGCGCGATACATCCGCATCTGATCGAGCACGTAGAACACGCCGAGCGCTTCGATCGGCCGGTGGCGCGTCACGCGACCACCCTCGTCGCCGTGTCCCTTCAGAATCAGCTGAACCGTTTCGACGCAGCGTTCTGCCGGGCTCGCATAGCCGCGCACCAGCAGATTCTTCGGCAACGACTTACCGAAATCTGCGGCGAAGATACGGCCTTCGTCGGTGAGCGGATTCAGCAGATCGTGACGTCCGGGTTCGAACTCGCGCGCCGAATGTCGAATCAGGGCAGCCACGTGATCTGCGCCTTCGCGATACACATCCGCGATCAGCGCAAGTGTGGCTTGTCCGTAGTGATTCACGCGCACAACCTCGTAGCAGAGCCAGTTCGCCTGTATTAGTATCGATCCCCTCTCGCGATGACAAGTGTCGCGCGATCATTCGAAAGATCTAACGCGCGTCGCACGTTGCATTCGAACTAAAACACTGGGGGAAGACACATGGACCTTGGTATCTCCGAGCGCGTCAAGCCGCTCCGAAACGACATCCTCGATTTCATCGACAAGAACATCGTTCCCAACGAGCGCGTGTTCACCGAACAGATCAACGCCGGCGATCGCTGGGAACCCGCGCCGATCATGGAAGAACTGAAGGAGCGCGCCAAGAAGCGCGGGCTGTGGAACTTCTTTCTGCCGCATTCCGAACGCGGCGCCGGGCTCAACAACCTCGACTATTCGCACCTCGCCGAGATCATGGGCGCGTACCCGATGTCGTCGGAGGTGTTCAACTGCGCGGCGCCCGACACCGGCAACATGGAAGTCATCGAGCGCTACGGCAGCGACGAGCACAAAGAGCGCTGGTTGAAGCCGCTGCTGAACGGCGAAATCCGTTCCGCATTCTGCATGACCGAACCGCTCGTTGCATCGTCGGACGCTACCAACATTTCTCTCGAGGCGCGACTCGACGGCGACGAGTGGGTGCTCAATGGCGAGAAGTGGTGGTCTTCCGGCATCGGCGATCCGCGCTGCAAAGTGCTGATCGTCATGTGCGTCACCGAGCCCGACGCAGCACGGCATTCGCGCCAGTCGCAGATCCTCGTTCCGCGCGACGCGAAAGGCATCGAGATCATCAAGATGCAGACCGTGTTCGGGTACGACGACGCGCCGCACGGTCATGGCCACGTGCGCTTCAACAACGTCCGCGTTCCGAAGGAGAACATCCTGCTCGGCTCCGGCCGCGGTTTCGAAATTGCTCAGGGCCGTCTCGGACCGGGCCGCATCCACCACTGCATGCGATCGATCGGCGTCGCCGAACGCGCGCTGGAACTGATGTGCCGCCGCTCCGTATCGCGCGTGGCGTTCGGCAAACCGCTGTCGGAACTGGGCGGCAACCTCGACAAGATCGCCGACGCGCGCATCAATATCGAAATGGCGCGGCTGCTCACGCTGAAAGCGGCGTGGATGATGGACACCGTCGGCAACAAGGTTGCGCGCAGCGAAATCGCGCAGATCAAGGTTGCGGTGCCGAAGATCGCGCTTCAAGTGATCGACGACGCGATTCAGATGCACGGCGGCGCCGGGGTATCGCAGGTGTTCCCGCTCGCGAGAATGTACGCGGGCATGCGCACGCTGCGCCTCGCAGACGGTCCGGACGAGGTGCATCGACGCACCGTCGCGCGGATGGAACTGGGCAAATACCCGGACAAGGATCCGCCGCGCACAGACGTCTGGTAAGCACGCTGAACTGAACACAGAGGAAACCGACTGGGAGGGAGCATGGGCAGGCTCGACGGTCGAATCGCGGTGATCACCGGCGCCGGTCGCGGAATCGGCGCCGAAATCGCGAAGCTGATGGCGCGCGAAGGCGCGAAGGTCGTGGTCAACGATCTCGGTGGCAACACCGACGGTACCGGTACCGGCAAGATCGCCGACGAGGTGGTTGCCGAGATCCGCGCAGCCGGCGGCGAAGCGGTATCGAACACGCAGTCCGTTACCGACGTGAAAGGCGGCGAATCGCTGCTTGAGACTGCGCTCGACGCGTTCGGCGGCATGGACGTTCTCGTCAACAACGCCGGCATCCTGCGCGACAAGACGATCTTCAACATGGAAGAGTCGGACTGGGATGCCGTCATGGCCGTGCATCTCAGGGGCCACTACTGCTGCTCGCGGCCGTTCGCGAAGTACATTCGCGATCAGAACCGCACCAACTGCCGGATCGTGAATTTCTCCAGCACGTCCGGCCTGTTCGGCAATTTCGGTCAGGCGAACTACGGCGCGGCGAAAGCCGGCATCGCCGGTTTCACGCGCGTGCTCGCGCTCGAACTCGCGAAGTACGGCTGCACCGTGAACACGATTTCTCCCGGCGCGCTCACGCGCATGACGATTCCGCTGCGCGAAGCCCGCGGCGAAAGGGTGCGGCAGGAGGAACTCGACGCCGGCGGTCCGCATCATATCGCGCCGATCGTCGCGTGGCTCGCGTCCGAGGCCGCTTCCGGCGTCTCCAACCAGATCCTTCACGCCGCGCGCGGCTCGGTCGGCATCATGCAGCAGCCGGCGATCATCAAGTCGTTTCAGAAGACGAAGGCGCCATGGACGCTCGCCGAACTCGACCGCTATGTGCCGATGCTGATCGAAGCGCGCAAGACGCACGACGCGGCGGTGAAAGTCGCCGGCAAATCGGTCGTCATCGACTAGCCCGCATTTCTCACCAGTAGTACGTCCAGCGCAGATACCATTGCGATCCGCCACCGGTGGTCAGGCTCGTCGCCGGCGGTGGCAACGGGATTGCGCCGTATTCGTCGCCGGTGCCGCCGAGGTTTCTGACATAACCGGCGTCGAGATGCTGAGAGTCGCTCGCTTCGTAGGCGAACTGCGTTTGCACGAGGTTTGAACCGTCGTGCAGGTTGGTGATCAGCGTCAGGGTTTGCGTCAGCAGCGGATGCCATTCGAGGCGGGCGCCCAACGCAGAGTAGTCCTGCATCAGCGTGAACACTTCGCCGCGCAGCAGTCGGGCACTCAGCGCGTTCGGCAGCTTGGTCAGATCGACCGGTTGCGTGTTGGTGCCGAAACCACTGTGAAAATATTCACCGAACACGTACCAGTTGCGCTCGAGCCACGTGAAGCTGTAGTCGAGATTGACAATGCCGGACACCTTCGTGCCGCCGTCTTCGAGGTCGGTGACGAGCCAGTCCGTTCGCATCAGGGCGCCGAACACCGAGTGCTTGATGCTCACCCCCGCCACGTGATCGCGATAGTGTTTCGCGGCAACCAGTTCGACCTCGTAGTCGCCGAGCAGGCTATGCCACTTGCCGCCGAACGAATCGACCGATGTGGTGCGTTCGCCTTGGATGTCGCGACGGAACACACCGAGCAGCTGCCAGTCGCTGTGTCCCTCGGTGACACCGTCGATCTTCACCAGGTCTTCGCCGGGCTTGTAGTCGCGATCGACCGTGGTCGGCGCGAACGGCGCGAAGATGTCGAGCGGCTGGAACACGATACCGCCGCCCCAGCTGACCGCGTCGCGGCCGACGGTGACGCCCCAATGCTCCGCGCGATATTCGAGCGCGAGCCGGTCGAAGCGTTGGATGGTTTCGTGACGCGGCCCGTCTTCGATCGTCCACGTCAGGTCCATGTACCGAAGCCGGTCGTTGCGCGGCGTCTGATCCAGCGTGTCCTGCGGATTGCTGATGAATGCGAATTGGTCACCGACCTCGTACAGCGTCGTCAGCGCCGCGTTCAGATGCCAGTCGTCGTAGTAGGCATCCTTGAACATCAACCTGAGGTCGGCGCTGGCCTCGTAGACGGGTGTGCCATCGACGGTGCGCTGCAGGTCGTCGTCGGTCAGCAGCTCGGCATTGCCGAACACGCGGGCGCGCGCATCGAAGTCCCATCCCTGCGCCGACACTGCCGGCAGTGCACCGATGCACAGCAGCATCGCCCGCAGCACACCATTCATACGGTTTCGGCGGCCGCCCGTTCGTCCGCAACGATGCGTCCGTCCTTCAGTTGTACACGGCGGCGCGCGTAGCTCATGACCATCGGGTCGTGCGTGGCGGTGACGATGGTGACGTGGCGCTCGAGGTTGATCCGCTTGAGCAGTTCGAGCAGTCCCTTCGTCGTCTCGGAATCCAGATTCGCGCTCGGTTCGTCCGCCAGCAGCAGCGCCGGCCGCGTGACGATCGCACGCGCGACCGCCACGCGCTGTTGCTGTCCGCCCGACATTTCTCCCGGGCGGCGGTCCGACAGTTCCGCCATGTCCAGCGAGCCGAGCACTTCCAGTGCGCGGCTGCGGCGCTCCGTGGCCGGAACACCCTGCAGCTGCATGATGAACTCGACGTTCTCGCGCGCCGACAAGACCGGTATCAGGTTGTATGCCTGAAAGACGAAACCGATTTTCGTCAGACGCAGGTCCGCCAACTGCGCTTCGTTGAGGCCCGCCAGCGCTACGCCATCAACCATGACCTCGCCTTCTGTTGGCCGATCGAGCGCGCCGATGAGGTTCAGCAGTGTCGATTTTCCGGACCCGGACGGCCCCGCCAGGCTGACGAACTCGCCGGGTGCGATGTCGATGTCGACACCGCGCAACGCATTGACCGGAACCGCATCGGTATCGTAGACGCGGCTCAGGTTGCGACACTTCACGACCAGCTCGTTGTCGTTCTTCATCGGTTCATCTCCTGAGTGCATCGAGCGGTTTGATGCGCACGGCCCGCCAGGCCGGATAAGCGCTTGCACCCACCGCGAGTGCGACCGCCAACGCGCTCAACGTCGCCACGTCGGCCACGACCAGATGCGGCACCAGCCGCGTTCGCATGCCGGCGAGTTCGGCGCCGGCCGCATAGTTGGACAAATCGATTCCATCGGCGAAGAAACCGACGAGTGCGATGCCGAGAGCGATGCCGCACGCCAAGGCGAACGCCACGATCAACAGCGATTCGATGACTACCTGGACCACCACCGCGCGCGGGCGCATGCCCAGCGCGCGCAGCATGCCAAATTCGCGCACGCGTTCGAGCACCGCCGTGATCAGCGAGTTGATAAGACCGAATGCGAGCGCGAGCAGCAGAATGACATACCAGACCGTAATGCCGACGTCGGCGAGCTCGTAGAACGCCGCAGCTTGTGGGTCGAGCTGACGCCAGTTGAACACCTCGAGCCCGCTCATTTCCTTCGACAGAGTGTGGTTAGCTGCAGCGGTGAACCGATCGTCTCTCAACCTCACTGATACTTCAGTGATGTCGTGGGTCCCGAGCAATTTCTGCAATGGGACGATACCCGTGAATGCATACATTTTTTCGAGACCGGTACCGGGCGCGTCGTACAGACCGGCTACTCTGAAGCCGGCTTCCCGATTCTTCCCGTCCGCACCTTGCGTCATGATGACGACGCGCCGGCCAACGCCCGTATCGAGGCGCGCCGCCAGTTCGGCGCCGAGCAGAATACGATCGTCGTTCCTGTCGGCGAGCGGATGACCCTTGATGGTTACGTCGGCGAGGAACGAAATCGCACGCTCCTCTTTCGGATCGATGCCCACCAGTGAGATACCGCGCGTCTCCCGCTCCGAAATGACGACGGCCGGAACCCGTACCCTCCGCGTCCAACCGATCATTTCCTCGTCCGGGATGTCCGGGTGGTAGGTTTGATCCACGGCGAAGCCGCGTTGGATCGACGGATCCTCTCGGTAGCCGGGCGCCAGTACCTTGACGTTACCCGACAGGTTTTCGACGGCATCTTTCATCATGTCGTTCTGCATGCCGCGAATCAGACTGCCGAGCAGCACGCACGCCGCGATCGCGAAGGCAATGGCGGTAAACAGCATCAGGTTGCGCCTGCGGTGGCGCCACAGATTGCGCCAACTGAGTTGTACCAGCAGCTTCAACGGCATGCCTCAGGCCCTCACGCGTAATGCTTCGATCGGTACCAGCGTGCGGATGCGCAATGCCGGAACGAGCGCGGCAAGCTGCGTTGCGCCGAGCATCAACAGCGGCGCCAGCAGCATCGACCCGACATTTACGGCGGGATAAATTCGATCCGGCATGTGAATACGACGCGCCAGCGAGGCCGCCACTTCGCCGATCGGAATACCTACGTGGTGCGTCAGCGTCATCAACGCGCCGGCGAGCGCGAGACCGACCGCGGCGCCGAGCAGCGCGAGCCACGCCGCTTCGATCTGCAGCACGCCGATGATGCCGGCGGGCCGCATACCGATTGCGAGCAGCATGCCGAACTCGCGCGTGCGTTCGAACACCGTCATCATGAAACTGTTGAAGATGCTGAACGTTACCAACACCGCGATCAGCGCCAACATGACCAGACTGCCGGCGTGTTTGAGTTCGATCGTCTGCGACACCTCCGGCATCAACTGCTGCCAGGGCAAGGCGACGCTGTGGGTCCCGAGCGGGGCGATCGCGGCTTCGATGGCGGGCAACATCTTCGCTGCGTTTTCGAAGTCCGTGACCCGGGCAACCACCATGTGCGCCTGGTCGCCGAGCCCGAACTCGTCTTGAAATGCGTTCAGTTGCATCTGTATCAACGTGCGATCGAGGTCCACTGCGCCGGACTCGATGATGCCGACCACGTCGAGCGACAGCGCTGCGACGCCGCCGTCGAGCTTCGTGCCGAGCACGACGATTGGATCGCCGACTTTGATGCCGAGGTTGTGTGCCATCGCGACGCCGACGACGGCCTCCGATGGCGCCCCGATGTATCGCCCCTCGACCATTCCGCTGGGAAGCGTCGATACCATTGGTTCAGTTTGCGGGTCCACGCCGATGATTTGCGCGCCGAAACTGCGTTCGCCGACCGACACAAGAACGAAG
Source organism: uncultured Gammaproteobacteria bacterium (assembly GCA_963780795.1). Taxonomy (GTDB): domain Bacteria; phylum Pseudomonadota; class Gammaproteobacteria; order Pseudomonadales; family Azotimanducaceae; genus DATJGR01. The sequence goes on from CAWADH010000007.1 coordinate 80,870, forward strand.
CCCACTGCGCGCTGAGCAACCGCCGTGACACCCGGTACATGGACAAGCGCGCGCGCGACCGCGGTGGCATCCGGCACCAGATTGCGCAGCGACGGGTCGTCGGCGTAGGCGGGATTCTGAATCTGCACGTGCCCGCTCAACAGCCGCGTCGCGTTGTCTGCCATCGCGCCCATCGCGCCGCCTTGGAGCGAGTAGGCGGCGACAATCAACAACACCGCGAACGCGATGCCGCCCGCGGTCAGGGACGTGCGCATCCGGTTGCGCCACAGGTTTCGCCAGGCGAGCGCACCGGAAAGGCCGATGCCGCCTGCGCGCCCGCGTGATGCCGTCGGCAACAGCGCTCCACCACCTACGCTCGACCACTCACGCGGCACGCAGCGCCTCCACGGGCTCGATGCGCCGCACGCGCAACGCGGGCAGCAAACCAGCCAGTTGTGTGCAAACGAGCATCAACACGACCGGCCGCACGGCCGCGGCAAACTCCAACGTCGGTCGCAAGCGATCGGCAATGTGGAACGCGCGCATGGCGGCGCCGGTGTCTCCAATCGGTATTCCCACGTGGCCGCTCCACAGCACCAGCGGTATGCCGACCGCCAGCCCCGCCACGCAGCCGAGGATTGCGAGTAGCAGACTCTCGAGTTGCAGCATCCCGATGATCGCGCCGCGGCGCATACCCATCGCGAGCAGTACGCCGAACTCGCGCGTGCGCTCGAATACCGTCATCAGAAATGCGTTGAGCACGCCGATCGTGACCACCGCGGCCAGCACGCCGAACATGACCTCGCCGCTGGTGCGATCGAGAAAGATGGCCTGCTCGAGATCAGGAATCAGCGCCGGCCATTCGAGCACCACGTCGTCGGGCGGCACGTCCCCGCGCAACACTTCGGCAACGGCGTGCGCGCGCTTGACCGAATCGGCGCGCACGGCGATTGCGTGCACGGCGTCGTGTAGTTCGAATGCGTCTGCCACCTGAGGCAACGGAACTTCGAGCATTTGTCTGTCGAGTTCCGCGGTGCCGGTCGAGAATGTGCCGACCAACGTTACGGCGAGCGCGGCGACGCCGCCCGATGCGGTGCTGCCCAGGATGACAATCTGATCGCCGACCGAGGCGCCGATGTTGTGCGCGAGAATTGCACCCGCATACGCTTCGTTGCCGCCAACGAGGTAGCGCCCCTCTGAGACCATGTTGGAAACGCTCGACAGCGCGCGCTCGGCGGGCGGGTCGACACCGAGCAACTGCGCGCCGTAGCTGCGTTCGTCACCGGATACCAGTACGAACGCCTCCACCCTCGGCGCCGCAGCGATGACGCCGGGGATCGCCCGGATCGCTGCCACGCGACCGGCCGCGTCGTCGATTGTGGTGTCGATGTGCGGATCGTCGAGATAGCCGCGCCGCTGCAGCTGCAGATGACCGTCGAGCAGACGCGTTGCATTGTCGATCATCGCGCCGTACGTGCCGGCCTGCATCGCCATGGTGAAGAGCAGCAGCGCCACCGCGAATCCGATCGCGCCGGCCGACAGCAGCGTGCGTCGTCGATTGCGCCACAGGTTCCGCCAGGCAACGGACCCGATCAGACCCAGCGCGGGCGACGCTGCGGCGCGGTGCGCCGCGGCGTTAGACAGCGCCGTTTCGCTCATTGGCTGCGTCCGGACTGCAGCGCGAAGACCGTGAACATCCCGTCGTCGATCGGTATGTCGAACTCGGCCCTCGTGTACGCGATCTCGGTCCAGTCGCCCGGCTTGTCGAGCGGCGACATACGCATCCGCGTCGCGAACGTACGTCCCCCGAGCGTACCGATTTCTCGCGCATCAAGGCGCTTCAAGGGTTTCATCCCCTGATCGAAGAACGTCTGGCCAAGCAGCACGTGATCGTCGCGCAGCACGATCTGTTCCTTACCCCACACCACCGGCGCGTCGTCGTGCGGGATCGCATCGACCGTATAGACCTGATGCCCGTCGCGTACGTCGGTCGCGACGAGCTTCAACTCGTACTGATGCAGCAGCTGATCGGTCCGCGACAGATCGCTGTACGAGAAATCGGAACCCGCCCAGCCCTGCGACATCATGCTGAACGGCAGCCGGATGACCCGATTCAGCTTCGGCGTGAACGTCCACATCTGTTCACTCTGCTTCAGCGTCGCATTGCCGGCGTCCTTGGCCGGCGCAGTGAAGCGGATCAGCGCGTCTTCGCGGCCACGCGTCCATGCGATCAGCGACGAGGAGCGCTCCCAGTCCGGGCGATGGATGACCATCGACATCTCGGCGTAGGACGTCCGCCCGCGGGTCAGATCGATCATCGCGGCAATCAGATCCGTGGCGGTCGGTGGTGCCGGCAACGCCGTCGAATCATCGCCGAACGCACCTCGCGTGAGCAGAAGCACACATCCGAACAGAATCGCGCGTTTCAAGCTGATGCCTTCATGGACGAACCCAAAAACCTCAGGCATAGTTTTATACACTCAATTATTTGACTGCGTCAATTTTACATGTCGCTTCGTGAGCAGAAAAAAGTCCGCGCCAGATCTGACATTCTGGCCGCCGCGACCAGGTTGATCGCGCGCAAGGGCTATGAAAACACGACGATGCGAGAGATTGCGGACGCGGCGAACCTGTCGTACCAGACGCTGTACAACTACTTTCCCAGCAAGGCGCTGATCGTTCAGGCGATGCTGACCGACGTCGATCAGCTCGACACGCGCATCGCCGCGATCATCGCAGGTTCCGGCGGGGTCATCGGCAAACTGCACCAGATCATCAAACATTATTTCGATCTGGTCGCGCATCGCGAACGCGCGTTGTGGCGCGAGATCGTCCTCGAAGTGATCAAAAACGCGCCGGAGTACCTCGCGCTGCAGGCGCTGAAATCTAGCGCGGGTTTCAACGTGCTGCGAACGCTTCTGCACGACGCGCAGACCGCCGGCGAACTCGATCCTTACGTCGACGCAGACCTGCTGGCGCACACGCTGCACGCGATCACCGACTTCGCGTTCCTGCGTTTCGTGCTGGAACCGAATCCGTCGAAGGTGCTGGCGCTGAAGACGCTGCGCAATCAGGTGGAGTTACTGGTGCAGCCTTACCTGCGGAACGGCTGACGCTACTCGCTCCGCGGCGCGGCACCGGCGATGACGCGCAAGCCCGCACCCGTTAGAGCCAGCGCCTGCGTCGCGTCGATGCACCCGGCGCGCGACGCGAGTACTCGCACGATGGCGTGCGCGTTCGCCCGCGCTGCGTCGGGCGTGGGCGTGAGCGCGATGCCGTTCGCTTCGGTCACCTCACTGGCGCCGTTCAGCAGCGTTGCCGGATCGTCGAGCATCGCAGCGCCGGTCAGCCGCGCCGCGATTGCATCCCCGAGCGCCGGATCGCGTTGCTGCGCGAGCGACCCGAGCAACGTCAGACCGAACGTCTCGATCCGTCCCGCGACACCGGCTGTCGTTGCGGCGTTCGTCGCCACCAGCATGCGCGATGCGTCGAGAAATGCGCTCGGATCTTCCGCGTCCACGCCTTTCGCGATCGCGATGGAGCGCGCCGCGAGCCACAGCCCGCGTTGCGCTGCGGCGACGTCGGGGGGCAGGTCCGCGGTCGCCGAAGGGCAATTCGCCGTCGCCGAAGTCGTCACGTCCGGTTGCAGCGGACCTTCGAACAGCGCGAGCGCCGTCGTCACGGCGGCGCTCGCGGCCGGCTGCACGGTCACTTGCGTGGTATCGGTGTCGGCATGGTTCGTCTGATCGACCACGGTGAGCCGGAACGAGAGGATTGCATTGCTCGCGACGGAAGGCGCAACGAACGATGCGCGCGCCTTGTTCGCATCGGCCAACGTCACGCTGGGGCCGCCGGTCTGCGCCCACGAATAGGACTGAATGCCGCTCGACGGTTCGCTGTTCGATCCATCGAGGGTGACGATGTCCCCGGCAGCCACTGTCTGGTCCGGCCCGGGAATCGCACGCGGGTTGAACGCAACATGGCAGAACACGGCGTCGCCGAAGCACACCGCCACCGACGAGTTGTCGCCGCACCCGAACAACATCGTTAGCACGACGGCTGCCAACATCCGCCAGATCGACGACACGACTACTCCTCTGCGTCGACTTCGATCGTCTTACCGATCGGTTCTATACACCGCTCGCCGTCGTTTCGCGATGTATTCACGTAGGTGCTGACGGGTACCACGCTCAGCGCCACCGGCAGCCGCGGCTGAAGCAGAGCCTCCTTCAGCTCGGTCGGGTCTTCGGCGCGATCCACCCAGCGGAGTCCTTCCGCGCGCGACAACATCACCGGCTGACGCCGATGCACGAACGCGAGCCGATCATGCACCGCGGCCGTAACCACCGCAAAACTCTCCAGCACCTCGTTGCCGTTGCGCCAGCGGTCCCAGATCCCTGCCAGCAGCATGCCGTCGTCGCCGCGCGGCCGGATGTAGTACGGCAGCTTGCGATCGCCGTTCTTGGACCACTCGTAATACCCCGCCACCGGCACCGCGCAGCGACGCCGCGCGAACGGTTCTTTGAACGATGCGCTCGTTTCGATCGTCTCGGCCTTCGCGTTGAACATGCTGTAGCGCGTCGACATTTCCTTCGACCAGTACGGCGTCAGCCACCAGCGCATCGTCGCCGGCTCGAGCACGCCGAGCGCAGTCGGCCGCAACACCACCACCGGCTCGGTCGGCGCCATGTTGTGCCGATCCTCTCCGGGATATGGCTGGCCGACCATGTCCATGAACAGCAGTGTCAGCGGACCCGAACTGACGTTGATACGCCCGCACATCGCAAACGTCCGGCGTCAGCGTTTCGTGATCTTGTCCACCGCCGTCATGTCGGCGGCATCGAGTCGCCACGTGGAGGCAGCCACGTTCGACTCGACCTGCCCCGCCGATGTCGCCCCGGCGATGACGCTCGAGATCACCGGCTTAGTCAGCAACCAGCCGAACGCCAGATCGAGCAGGCTGTGGCCACGTTCGGCAGCAAATGCGGTCAGTGCCTCAACGATCGTGAAGTTGCGCTCGTTCAGCGCGCGCTCGGCGAGTCGTCCGACCGTGGCGAGGCGCGTGCCCTGCGGCGGCGGTTCGTTGCGGTGATACTTGCCGGTGAGCATGCCGCTCGCGAGCGGAAAGAACGGCAGCATGCCCAGTCCGAAGCGGTCACAGCCGCCCAGCACTTCGGCCTCGATGCCGCGCTCCAGCAGGCTGTAGTGGTTCTGCGCGGATACGAAGCGGGCGCCGTTGGCGACGCGCGCGGTCCAGTCGGCGTCGGCAATCTGCCAGCCGGAAAAGTTCGAGCAGCCGATGTAGCGCACTTTGCCCTGGCGGACCACGTCGTCGAGTGCGCCGAGCGTTTCGTCGATCGGCGTGTCCGGATCCGGCGCGTGCATCTGATACAGGTCGATGTAGTCGGTGCCGAGCCGCCGCAGGCTCGCCTCGACCGCGCTCAGGATGTACCGCCGCGAACCGCCGCGGTCGTGCACCGTCGTCCCCATCGGCATCGCGAATTTCGTCGCGATCAGCACCTGGTTGCGACGACCGCCGAGCGCCTGCCCGAGCAGCGTCTCCGACTGCTGATTGCCGTAGACGTCCGCCGTGTCGAACAACGTGACGCCCCGGTCGATCGCCGCATCGACTACCGCCTGCGTCGCGGCCTTGTCGCAACGCCCGCCGAAGTTGTTGCAGCCGATCCCGACCTCCGACACCTTGAGTCCCGAACGCCCCAACCGTCGCTGTTCCATCACCTTCCCTCCGCTCGTCTCTTGGAAATAAGTCAACGGCCGGTGCCAAGCACCGGCCGTTGACTTGTTTGCATCAAGACTAACCGTTTCGCGGCCTGACCGCGTGGCAAAGGGGCGCGGTTCTCCGGATAGGGATCAGCGGCGCAACCGGCCATCCGACACGTCGCCGAATCGCGCCGCTGGACCCGTCGGGGTAAACCTAAGGGCGTTCGCTGACGAAGATGTCACCGTCCCGGCCGAAGTGCAGACGCTTGCCGTCGTTGGACAACGTTGCGCGCTGTTCTGCGCCGGGCGTGTTGACGTTCGGACCGAGATTCAC
>CAWADH010000008.1:0-1642197 GCA_963780795.1 uncultured Gammaproteobacteria bacterium
TATGGTCGAGGGAATCGTCGGCCCACTCTTCGTAAGCGTGAACGAGGACTTCAGTATCGGACCGTGTCGAAACTTGGGTCCTCGGGCCTCGAGTTCGCGCCGAACGCGACGAAAGTTGTAGATCTCACCGTTACAAACGACCCAGACGCTTCGTCCTCGTTCGCAATGGGTTGGTGTCCACCCGCTAGATCGATGATCGAGAGGCGGCGCATGCCGAAGCTGAGCGCGCCACTCTGATGAACTCCCTCATCGTCCGGACCGCGATGAACGATGCGGTCGAGACGTCGGACGCAGTGCAGGTCGTCCATGTGCTTCGCGTCCTTGCGGACGATTCCGACGATTCCACACATTCGATGAGCGGCTCAACACGATGTGGCTGATTCTATCGAAGCACCATCGGACACGGTAACGCCGTTTGTAAGCAGTGCGCCGCGCAACTCATTGAGCGTCCGATTTTGCGCAACGACGTCACAAAACCGAGCAGGCACTAAGGCAAGTTCTTCGCGATGCGCGGTCCGATGAGGTTCGCGAGCGCCACGGGTTGATGGCGCCAGAGGTTCACCAGCATTCGGTACTTTGGATTGTCCGGCCGAATCTGCGGTAGATCGCGTTGGTCTGGAAGCCAGTAATGCCAAAACAGTTGCGTGGGTTCCGCGCCCCACTGCGCTTTGAAGCGATACGTTCCCGAGTCGATCGTCGAACGCCCGAAGTCGAATGTCTTCACGCCATGCTCGACGCACCATTCCAAGATGGAAAAGTAGAGAAGCATGTTTACGCCGATTCGATTTGATTCTCTGAGCGATGCCGCCCACGGAATCTCGACGCGGTCGCGATGGCGCAATACGAAGCCCGCGGCAACCGCTTCCCCGTCCAAGGAAACGACGAATATCCGCGTTTGATCCGCGAAGCTCGAAGCAATCTCGGTGAAGAATCGCTTTGGATATACCGGTGTTCCGAGGTCGCGCATGTTCCTGGCGAAGACCGCGTAGAAGGCGTCGACATTTTCCGATCCGCCGACATTGACGGATGCGCCTTCCTTGATAGGCCGACGAATCTGCGCGCGCAGCTTGGTGCCAAGCTGCTTCGAAAGCACATCTGGATCCGCGGGGAGGTCCAGCGTCATCGCAACCTTATCGAGTCGCTTTGACAATTCGGGCCAGACGTCTGCCTTGTGCCTGAATTCGATATGATCGACCCCTAGATTACTCGCATACTCCGAAGCGGCAAACAAAAGGGTCTGGTGAGCTTCATTCGAGTCGGCGAGCACACCCCCGTAGTTGAAGTAGGGCAAGGACACGAGGAAGTCGCCGAACACGAGACTGTTAAGACGCGCCAATGGGAGGATTCCGTGGATTTCTCCGGTTTTTCCAATGGCTGCCAGGTAACAGGTCTCACGGCTGAAAACCCGGCGAATAACGTCTCGCCACCGATAGTCATGGTACAGGGCGGCATCGCCGCGCGACTCTGCGAACTCGTCCACAATTCCCGGAAGTCGTCCGTGGCTTTGATCACCGTCAGAGCCACCGCGGCGCGCCTATCGCTCGTTCAAACAAGTTCGCGCAACATCCTCGACCCAGGGCTCGCGAGCAAGATGACGATCCCCAGGCACATCATCAGCGCGACCGACGCGCCCACAAGCAGCAGATTCGCGCCGCGGCCTTGCGCCTGCACCTGACCGGAACGGCACATCGTGACCGATCCAAGAAAGGGAATGCCATATTCGACCAGATCGCGCGATTGGTGGAACACCGGCCGGATCAGTTCATAGAAGAGCAGAACCCGAGGCCCGCGCCCAACGAGCCGACAAAGGCGCCGATGAAGTACAGCGCGCGAGGCGGACCCGCGGGATCCACTGGGGCGAATGGTGGGTTGATGATTCGAAACTGAACCTGGTCGGTACCGGTCTTCACTCGTTTACCCGTTTGGAGGTCTTCCCACCGTTGCAGCATCTGTCCGTAACGCGCCTTTACGACGTCATAGTCTCGATTCAGCCGATTGAGTTCCGCTTCTACCTGCGGGATGACATCGACCATCTTCTTCAGTCGGTCGACCCTCGCCTGTTTGTCCGCGAGCTCGGCACGCAGGCTCGCCAACTCGACCTCAACCTTGCTGCGCTGGATCTTCAGACTCTGATAGACAGGATTGATGTCCAGCGGATTGCTCACCACCGGAAGTTCGCCCTCTGGCTTCGACGCAAGCTCAGTCTGGCGCTTGGCGCGAAGCTCCTTTAGCTGCTGATCGATTCTGACGACCTCCGGGTGCTTCTCGGTGAATTCGACGAGCAGATCGGACCGGCGTTGCTCCAGCGACGCGATCTGCCCGTCTATCGATGAGCCACGGCCACGCCGGCGACGAAGACATGATGCCGAATACAGGCTCTTCGCCTTCCAACTGGCGCACCAGCGACGCAGCCTTCTCATTCGCAATTCGAGTCGCTTGCTGCACCGCCGCCAGTTCTGCAGACGCGGCCTGCAACTGCGCGTAGTAGTCACCGTGCTCATCGGGCATCAATCCAACGTTCTGTCGCTTGAACTCCTTCAGACGGTCTTCCGATTCAGTGAGCCGACGTTCGTAGTCTTCCAACTCCTTCTTGAGCGTTTTCTCAGCCTGCTGCGAGTCTTCCTGCCCGGAGCCCAACGTGTCCTCGACAAACGAATCGAGCAGCTTGTCGACGACTTGGACCGCCGTGTCGCGTTTCTTGTCTTCAAAGCTGATCGTGTAGATGTTTGCGCCCGTCGTCGCGATTTTGATGCGGCGCTCCAGCGACTCCAGAACTGCGTCGAATTCGCGCGGCGTTTTGGTGCTGAGGTCCAGGTCGGCCTCGCGCGCGACGCGCTCGAGATGCGGGCGCGTCAGCATCGTGCGCGACATGACCGTGACGTCGTTCATTACATCCTTTTCGACCGACAATCCCTTCAGCAAGTGGACGCAGCACAGTGTCGGTATCGACGAACACTTGCGCGGACGCCTCATACCGGTCCGGCAACAGGTATACGAAAAACCATGACGCGAGTGACAGTACCCACGCGATCGCAAGCGCCGCCCACCGATAGCGCCACATGCCCATCGCATGCCGTTGAACCAGATGGACGAGTTGCTGAAAGTTCAACGCGCCGTCGTCGAAATCCGTTCCTTGCTTCATGCCGCCAGCTCCTTGCGCAGGTGGGCAACGATCCGCATCGCCGCTCGGCCCTCCCACAAATCTGGAATCGCGCTTCGGCTAGCTCCGCTCGCGAGTGCCGAATCGATGTGGCTCTTGACCTTGTCAGGCAGCGTTCCTGCGAGCACGTTGCTGCCTACTTCTACAGTGATCGGACGCTCCGTGTTCTCGCGCATCGTGACGCAGGGAACACGCAGATATGTCGTCTCCTCCTGAATTCCGCCGGAGTCGGTTATCACCGCCGCTGCATTGCTCACCAGCGAAACAAACTCGAGGTAGCCCAACGGTTCGGACAGATGCAGTGACTCGATGCGTTCGAGGCATGGGAGCAAGCCGAACCGCTCCAGAGCCTGCCGAGTGCGGGGATGCAGCGGCAACACCATCGGTAGCCGATCACACGTGTGCTTGATGATCTCGACTACTGCGCGCAGCGAATTCCAATCATCGACGTTGCTCGGACGATGGAACGTTGACACGACATAGCGCTGAGGCTCGAGGCCAAATCGTTCGTGCACCTTCAGTCGTCGCGCGCGATCCAACTGAGCCACGAGCGAGTCGATCATCACGTTTCCGACAAGGTAGGCCTTACCCGTCAATCGTTCACGTTCGATGTTCGCCATGCCGGAGGGTTCAGTGACGAACAGATAATCAGAAATCTGATCAGTCTCTACTCGATTGAGTTCCTCGGGCATCGACAAGTCGAAGCTGCGCAGGCCTGCTTCGACGTGAACCACCTTCACGCCGTGGCTGCGAGCGACGCGCGCACAGGCGACCGTCGAGGTCACGTCCCCCACCACGAGAACGGCATCGGGTCGCTCACTTCGGACGACCGGATCGAACCGCGCCATGATCCGCTCGATCTGCGCGGAACGCTCACCAGCACCCACTTCGAGGTTCACGTCCGGCGCGGGAATACCGAGGTCGTCGAAGAACACTTTCGACATCATCACGTCGTAGTGCTGCCCGGTGTGTATGAGCTTGTGCACAATGTCCTCGTGCCGATTCATTTCATGCACTAACGGCGCAACCTTCATGAAGTTGGGTCGCGCCCCGGCGACGTTGAGGACTTTAATCATACGGGCTCTCGGATGGCGGGCGCGTCAAATGCCCGCCACTGTAACGGCACTTCACTGCGGTAATGTATTGAAGGTCGGTCGGTTTGTAGTGACATACGTCTTACAGGCGTTCCTTCAGTGCGGTCGCATCCGACTGTTCGGGGAACGCGCCCATTCCAAGTGCTCGATCGACCGCACGCCGCGCTTCTGTTCGACGATTGAGCTTTTCGTAAGCGACTGCCAGGTGGTAGTTGATGGTTGCATCGTTCGGACGACCGCCGGCTGCAGACTCGAGATATTTCAACGCTTCCTCTGCGGAGGCATCTTGCTGTATCAGAATCCACCCCAGCGTGTCGGCAATCTCGGGATTTCGAGGCGCCAATTTGGACGCCCGCCGTGCGGTATCCGCGGCCCTCGGATCGCTCGCCTCGTAGTACAGCCACGCCAGATTGTTGAGCACCAAGGGACTGTCTCCACGCTTCGCATTAAGCGCTTCGTAGCGCGAGATCGCGGCCGAACGGTTTCCTTCTTGCAGAATCACACCAGCGAGGATCACCTCAGCGCCAAAATCGTCTGGATGCGCCGCAACGTACTCCTGCAGCAATTGCTTGGCTTCGGCCTTCTTGCCACTTCTCGAGAGTACATCTGCCAGCTTTACCGTGGCGTCGCGGTTGCCTTGCTTGGATAGCATCCGAAACTGCTGCGCAGCCGCTTCTAGGTTTCCGGTCGCAGCGTCAACGTCGCCTTTGAGCAGTGCGACTTGGGTGGGATCGGCGCCGAGCTTGCCGAGTTCTTCCAGCCGTTTTGTTGCTGCGGGCAGGTCTCCCCGAAGCGCTTCTACCTGGATCAGAGCGATCAATGCGTCCGCCAATGGCGGCTTGAAATCGATGGCACGCAGCAGATTAGCGCGAGCGCGATCGAGCTGACCCAGCTCGCGTTGCAGCACCGCCACCGTCACTAACGAACGCGCGTTGACGTCAGCCTTGGACGACAGGGAGTCGAGCTTGTTGACTTCGGGCTCGGCCAGACCCGCGTTGCCGAGCGAAATCAGCGCCTGTGCATGGACGGCGAGCGCATCGGGACTTTCCGGATCGATCGCCAGAACCTCCGCCGAAACCACGCGCGCCAGTTCTGGGTCGTTGGTCGCCAACGCAAGACGACTGAGTGCAATGCGGGGCACCACCGCGTCCGCGTGCGCAGAACGGGCACGCTCCAAGAAGTCCTTGGCCCCATTCCAGTCGCGGTCCGCTGCGGCCATCTGGGCCAGCGCGGTCAATGCCGCAACGTCCACCGGATCTCGTTCAAGCAACGTCTTCAACCGCGCGCGCGCGCCGGCGGTATCACCTTTTGCTTGCGCGAGTCTTGCAAGGTTCAGAGCGGCCGGCGAATACGCAGGGTCTAGCGCGAGTGCCTTTTCGAAGGCTGCAACCGCCGCCGCTTCGTCTTTTTTTGCCAGATTTACGACGCCAAGCAGATTGAAACCTATGGGATCCTTCGGTTCGCGTTGCGTTAGCGCAGTCGCCGCTGCTGCGGCCTGTTCAGTATTGCCCTCCCTGAGTCGAAGCAGAATCAGCAGTGCGTCGCTTTGCGTCAGCTTGTCATCGAGACTAACGGCTGTTTCGAGTTGCGAGATCGCGTTCTTGGTCTCACCCCCCGCGACCATGCTCAGCGCCAGCTGCGTGCGCAGAGCAGCAACATCGGGCGACATTTCCACGGCTTGTTGCAGATAGTTTGTCGCCTTGGCACCCTCACCTGCGCGCAGATAGGCGGTGCCTAGCAACGCGAGGCTCTGGGCATCGCGCAGGCTGGCCGCGACCGGCTCGAGCACTTCCACCGCACCGTCAGGGTTGTTGTTCGAGAGTCGTACCGCAGCCAACAAGCGCCGCGCCGACAGGTTATCCGGCTCGAACGTCAGGAACCGACTGATCTGACTGTCCGCCTCTGCGAACTGTCCTTGTCGAAACTTGACCGTGCCGAGAAGCAGGAGCGTTGGCGCGTGATCGGGCACCTGCTGCTGCACGGTTCGCAAAGCAGATTCCGCCGCGCTCAAGTCCTGTTTCTGAAACGCGATGAGTCCCTTGAAATAGTTGCTCATCGGAAGCGTCGGCGCGCGGGCGAGCACCTTGTCTACCGCAGCGTTGGCTTCGTCGAGCTTGTTCTGCAGGATCAGCACGCGCACGACGCCGAGCTCTGGGAGCAGGTCGGACCCGGGCAGTTTCGACGCCGCGCTGAACGCTGCGAGCGCGGGATCGAACTGTCCCTGTGTCGCCAACATATCGCCTTGTGCCAACAGCGCTTTTCGGCTGTGCGGATCCACCTCGACGGCGCGAGCCAGCAGCGATGCCGCACCCTGCTGGTCATTGGACATGAGCGCAATCTGCGCCAAGCCAAGGTACGCGATTGGCGAAACCGGTTCGAGATCCAACGCGCGTTGGAAAGCGGCCTTCGCCCCAGGTAAGTCGTTGGACATCAACAACGCGCGTCCACGGATCACTTCGACGCGCGCAGAGGAGTCGAGAGGATCGAGCCCGCCAAGTACTTCCTGGTATCGACCAAATTCGAGTTTCGCCTCGAGCAACGGCGGCATGACGTCAACTGGTTTGGCACCGAGATCCAGCGCGCGCTCGAGCTCCTTCAACGCTGAAGCGAAGTCGCCGATCGCTAGATCTGCCTCTCCGAGTGCAAGCCTTGCGGCCGCGAAGTTTGGATCCTTCTGCAGTGCGGTTTTGAGTTCGATCGTGGCCGAACGCAAATCGCCATCGGCAACATAGCGCTGGGCACGATCGAGATGCTCTTGGGCGGTCGTGCGATCACAACCCGAAACGCCGAATAGGGTCAGGACGACAGCCAGTGCCGCCGCGCAGAATCTCACGCCCATGGCTTTCCGTGTCCGATGTACGAACAGCGGATTCTATGGAATCTGGAGTAGCGAGCGAACGGCTGGAATGTAATTACGAAGGTCACGTCACGAATGGCAGGCAGAGTCGCCACTCGTGACTGTGACTCCGTTCACCTTACCGTCTTGCTGACCTCGTTCGTCTTGGCGCTTTCGCCGCCGGATGAGTCGATCGCCGTTAAGGCAAAGTAATAGGTGCCAGGTGCAAGCGACACGGTCCACTGGGTGGTGGCGGCCCCCGAAACGCTGACGCTCTGCGTGTAGTTCTTCGACGCAGTGCCGTAATAGATCTTGTACCCCGAGAGGTTCGTCAACGTGGAGCCATCAACGTTCTTCGTCGGTGCCTGCCAGGTCAGCAGGGCTTCGCGAAGGCTCACGGTCGTCATCGCCACCGCATTGCCGCCGCTTCCGCTGCAGGTCAGTGAATAGGTTGCGTCCTGTGCTATCGGCCCGACGCTTTGGGTACCGGCCGTTGCTTTAGTGCCGGTCCAATCGCCGGACGCGCTGCACGACGTCACGTTGGTGCTCGACCAAGTCAGCGTGGTGGTGGCATTGCGTGCGACCCCTGGTGGACTGGCCGAGAGGCTGACGGTAGGAGTGCCCGCTGCGACGGTCACCGCGGCGGACTGTGCAACGGTGCCGCCGGGGCCCGCACACGTGAGGGTGAAACTCGAGTTGGCGGTCAAGGCGCCGGTACTCTGTGTGCCTGATGTCCCCTTAGATCCCGTCCAGGATCCAGAAGCCGCGCAGCTGGTCGCGTTCGTCGTGCTCCACGTCAACTGCGACGAGGCTCCCGATTGAACGCTGGCCGGCGACGCGCTAAGCGTCAACGTGGGTGCGAGCGCCGTCACTGTCACTGCGGCAGTTTTGACAACGCTGCCCCCACTGCCTGTGCAGGTCAGCGTGTAACTCGAGTCGGCGGTCAGCGCTCCAGTGGTTTGTGTGCCCGACGTTGCCTTCGTACCGGTCCAGCTGCCCGAGGCAGTACAGCTCGCGGCGTTTGTTGTGCTCCACGTGAGCTGTGACGCGCTGCCCGAAGCGCACATTGGCGGGCGATGCTCCGAGGGTCAGAGTCGGCCCTGCAGCCGCGGTCACCGCCACCGACGCGGTCTGCGTCACCGAGCCGCCCGCGCCGGAACACGCTAGCGTGTAGCTCGTGTTGGCTGCCAGTGCGCCCGTGCTCTGCGAGCCGCTAGTTGCCTTCGTTCCGCTCCATCCGCCCGACGCGGTACAACTCGTGGCATTCGTCGTCGACCAGGTGAGTTGCGATGAGCTTCCTGATTGAACGCTCGTTGGAGACGCCGTGAGCGTCAACGTCGGTGCCGCTTGCACAGTGACCGACGCGGTCTTCGTCACGGTGCCGCCATTGCCGATGCAGGTCAGTCCATAGCTGGCGCTGCTCGTCAATGCACCGGTAGCTTCCGTTCCGGACACCGCTTTGCTGCCACTCCATGAGCCCGAAGCTGTGCACGCCGTGGCGTTCGTCGTCGCCCACGTCAGTTGCGAAGCTCCACCCGATTGAACGCTGGTTGGCGCTGCGGCCAACGTCAGCGTCGGTGCCGGCGATACCGTCACCGCGGCGCTTTGTGCCACCGTTCCGCCCGCGCCAGTACAAGTCAGCGTGAAGTTGGCGTTGGCATTCAGCGCGCCAGAGCTCTGAGTTCCCGATGCCGCCTTGGTTCCGGTCCAGGACCCGGACGCCGTACACGATGTGGCGTTGCTCGCGCTCCAGGTCAGTTGCGTGGCCGCTCCAGCTTGGACCACGGTGGGGACCGCCGCGAAGGAAAGAGTCGGCGCCGGGATGATCGCGACCGATGCCGTCTGCGATGCCGACCCACCAGCACCGGAGCAGGTCATCGTATAGCTCGCGCCGTCCGTGAGCGCGCCGGTGCTTTGCGTTCCGGAGGTCGCCTTGGTCCCCGTCCAGCCGCCCGAGGCCGAACAACTGGTGGCGTTCGTCGTGGACCATGTCAACTGTGATGCACTGCCCGACTTGACGCTGCTTGGCGCAGCCGAAAAGGTCAACGTCGGCGCACCGGCGGCCGCAATCGACACGGAGGCCGACCGGGTGACCGTTCCCCCTGCACCTGTGCACGCGAGCGTATAGGTCTTGCCGGCGGTTAACGGTCCCGTCGAACTGGAACCCGATACGGCCTTGGTACCCGTCCAGGCACCACTAGCAACGCAACTCGTCGCATTCGCGCCGCTCCAGGTCAGCGTCGAGCTTCCGCCACTCGCGACGCTGAGCGGGGACGCCGCAAAGGACAGCGTCGGCGCAGCTGACGGTTGACGGACAACTACCGTCGTCGTCGCCGAGTTGGATCCACCGGACCCAGTACACACGAGCGCAAAGCTCGAATTCGCATTGAGTGGACCGACGGTTTGCGTTCCGTGTGTCGCCTTCGAACCGGACCACGCGCCAGACGCTACGCAAGAGTTCGCGTTGGTCGCGGACCAGGTGAGGGTGGATGTACCTCCCGCAGCAATGGATGTCGGACTGGCGGTCAGGGAAGTTACCGGTGCAGACGGTGGTGTAACGGGCGGTGGCGCCGCAGCGACCTGAACGGGCACTTGGATGGTCGTGGTACCTCCAAGTCCCGCGCAGCTCAGTACATAGGTCTGCGACGTCGTCAGCGGACCGGTCGTGAAGCTCCCTTCTGTTGCCTGTGCCCCCGACCATCCGCCCGATGCTTCGCACCGCAGCGCGTCGGTCGAGGACCACGACAGTATCGTCGTGCCTCCGTCTGCGACGTTGGTGGGCGCGGCTGCGAATGACATCACCGGGGGTGTAGCCGCAATCTGCTCATGCGCGGCGCCGACGATCTGCGCGATTTCCGCGTCGTTCGACACGGCCACCCGAACTGCAAGGCCATTCAACGTCGTGGAGTCGACATTCGTCATCGCGCCGCTCAACGCCGCGCGCGCGTTGGAACCCGACGTGGTCGCACCCAGCAAGACAGCGTACTTCAACAACGCGTCGTCCGGCAGTACGGCCATCAACGACGTCAGCGCATCGCGTGCCTGGCGTACCAGTTCGTCACTAACAGGAACACTAAGGGTCGTGACGGAGGGGTCGATTCCGGGAATGACGGTGCTGATTGCATCGTCCATCGGACCCATCGCATCCGAACCGTTGACGTGCAGCGTGCCGCCGATCACCTCCATCATCACGCCAGCACTCGCCGCGGCAAACGTCGCTGCGGTGCGCGCGTTGGCACCGCTGCCCGCGCCATCGATCGCGCCGTCCGCCAAGTCGCATCCAAGCCGGGTCAATATCGTGGCCGTATCGGCGGATTCTGAAGTACCCGCCAATGCCGACTCCGTGCGACGCAATGCTTCCCCCAGCGCTTCGTTCGCGAGCACGACATCCGCAACGTTGCTTGCGTCGATGCGACCGTTCGTCGGATCCGGTACGCGGGCTGGGTCAAGCCCCATGCTCACGCGTGACTCCAACACGGACCAGGCGTTTCCGAGCCCACTCGCGTTGACGTCGTTCGTGCATCGAGCAATCTCGAGTGCCAGCGAGCTGAACGGCGACACGTTTACACGGCTGATCGAGGGGTCGAGAAGCACAGCTTTGAGGTCGAGGTCCGGCGCCACTCCGGAGACGAGATCCGTGCCACCCGATGCTTTCACGGTGATCGGGAACAGCGTTCCGATCGGAACAGTGATTTGGTAGCCGGCGGAGTCGTTGCTTACGCCCGCGACGACCGACTCATCGGTCGCATCGTGCACGGTTACCGCGGCTCCCGTCACCGGACCGTCCCCGACACTACCAGCGATGGTCACCGGGTTCGCGTTTCGAAGGCCTTGCGACGTCGACGGCTCACCACCACCGCTTCCACTTCCACATGCGGCAGCAACAATTGCAAATCCGCCAAAGACAGCCAAGCGGAATGCGCTGCCAATCGTTCGACGATTCATCCCAGGTCCCCGAAACCCACGCGCTCGTCGTCACAAACTTCGCGGGGGTGTTACGCGGTCCGCCGTCCCAGCAGTCCGCATTTGTATTCGCAGTTATTTTATTTGTAATGATATTGCGAGCGCGTGACCGGGTCGATGCTTTCGGGAAGATTTAGACCCCAGAGGACCACAACGCGTGTCACAGGATCGAAAACCAGAGTCCGGACCCGACGCCGGCGCGAGTCAAAGAACTGTTTTCGAAACCTCGTTGGTCTTCGCGCTCTCTGCGCCGGTGGAATCCACTGCGCTGATCGCGAAGTACCAAGTGCCCGGTGCGAGGTTCGTCGTGAAGGTAGTGGTACCAGCACCGGAGACGCTTGCACTCGAAGAATACGTGCGCGGCGAGCTGCCCCAGTACACCTTGTACCCCGCCAGATTAGTGAGTGCCGATCCATCGACATTCTGCGTCGGGGCGGTCCAGCTCAGCGCAGCCGAGCGCAGTGTCACGGTGGTCATTGAGAGGGCGTTGCCGCCCGAACCGCTGCAAGAGAGCTGATAAGTCTGGTCGGCATTCAATGCAGGCGTCGCTTCGGAACCACTCAGCGCCTTTGAGCCGGTCCAACCGCCGGAAGCAGTACAACTCGTGACGTTTGCCGAGGTCCAGTTCAACGTCGTCGACGCACCCGGTGCAACCCCAGGCGGTGACGCAGTCAATTGGACCGATGGAGATGCCGACGCGGAGACGTTGACGGTCACGCTGGAGACAGCGCCGCCGCCAGGGCCATCGCAATTCAGTGTGAACGTCATTGCAGAGGTTATGGCTGCACTCTGAGCGTTTCCGTTGACAGCTCGACTGCCGCTCCAACCGCCGGAAGCGCTACACGACGCCGCGTTGCTCGACGTCCAAGTCAACATCGTAGTTCCACCGCTCGCAACGCTGGTGGGACTCGCGGACAGAGTCACCGTCGGCGGACTCTGAGATCCCGGCGGCGACGAGGGAGCAGCCGTCTCCGACCCTCCGGAGCCACCGCCGCACGCGACGAGCAGAAAGCATGCGACGCCCGCAAGGGCGAGCCGCGCGCCGTGTTCGGTGAACTGTTTATCTGGCGATCGATGCATAGTCAGAAGAAACCTTCCTAGTCCGCGTTTACCTATCCCTGTGATCCGCTTAGCCGCGCGTTCGAGAGCTGCCTCGGGCGGGCGGCGAATTTACATATCCTTACATGGCGTCGCAACCGATTGCTTGCGCGCCATCACATCTTTGTTGGCAGAGCCGATCTCGAAAGATGCATGTCGCTCGCCGAGTATCTGACGCGGACGCAAAGCGTGACGTAGGTCACAATCGACAGCCAGTGCTCGCCTCTGAGGCTGGTGTTACGATGCTGCGCGATCGTCTTCAGGTCCCCGAGTCCATGGAAAACCAGGTCGTCACCGCCTGTGTGCTGATCATCGGCAACGAAATCCTGTCGGGTCGAACACAAGACACCAACCTGCGCCACATTGCAATCCATCTGAACGAATGGGGCATTCGCGTTCGCGAGGCGCGCGTCGTTCCCGACGTGGAGCAGACGATCATCGATACCGTCCGCGCCGTGCGGACGCAGTTCGACTACGTGTTCACGACCGGCGGCATCGGACCGACGCACGACGACATCACGGCGGCCTGCATCGCCAAAGCATTCGAAAGACCGCTGGTGATCCATCCTGAGATTGCGCGCCTCATCCAGAGCCGCCCAGTTCCGCCCGATGTCATGGCCGCACGTATGTTGATGGCGCGCGTGCCCGAAGGCGCGGACCTGATCGGCAATCCCAGCGGCGGGCCGCCGGGCTTCTTCATCGAGAACGTCTACGTCATGGCCGGCATTCCATCGGTCATGCAAGGGATGCTCTCTACTCTGGAAGGCAAGCTCCGCGGCGGCGCGCCCGTGCAGTCGCGCTCGGTCACCGTCTATCTGGGAGAGAGCCAGATCGCGGCACCGCTCGGTCAGATCCAGGCACGCCACCCGACCATCGATCTCGGCAGCTACCCGTTCTCGCGTGAATCGCGTTACGGCACCACTCTCGTCATGCGGGGCACCAGCGCCGACGGACTCGACATGATGCTGGAAGAAGTGATCGCCATGATTCTCGCCGCCGGCGCAGAACCGCAGGACATCACACGCGCATGAAGCTGCGCTCATTTGCCGCCGCTTCGTTTCTGCTTTTCTGTCACGTCGCGCTGGGCGATTCCGTACCCGTCTTCTCTTCGGGATTGCCGACGACCCATAAGGCGGTCGCCGTCGCGGTCGACGACACATCCATAAGCGGGGACGCGGCGAGCGAGGACAGCGACCAGGCAGCAAGCCTGATGGCGCTGCAGAACTGCGAGAGCGCGCGCACGCCACGGTCTGGCGTTTGTGAGGTAACGCGGCTCAACGACAACCTGATCACGACAGCCCGCGATATCCGCGCGCGCGTTCCGCAGACGCCTCACCCTCTGTTTCTGTGGCGCTTTGAAGCACACGATTCCATCGTTTACCTCGCAGGCTCGATTCATGTCATGAAGGCTTCGCTGTTCCCGTTGCCCGCGCAGATCGAAGCCGCTTTCGGGCGTGCAGACCGGATTGCCGTTGAGGTCAACACCGACGCCCTCGATCCGGAGTCGATGCGCCAGAAATTTCTGGACTACGCGCTGCTTCCGTCCGGTCAAACCCTCGGCACCCTGTTGAAGCCGGCGACTCTTGCCGCCGTGTCCGCACACCTGCAGGCGCAATCGATCCCTTTGGCGAGCGTTGCTCCGCTCAAGCCGGTGATGCTGTCGACACAACTTGCGGTGGCGCGCCTCAGCGCGCTTGGTTATCTGCCGCAATTCGGTCTCGAACAGCACTTCATGGGCGCGGCGGGAGCGCGGCCCATCCTCGAACTCGAGACGATCGACCAGCAACTCGCTGTGCTGACAAGTCCGCCAATGGCCGTGCAGGACGAGATGCTCGCCGAGACGGTGGATCAGATGGATACCATCGAGCCGATCATCTCGGCGATGATCGTCGCGTGGCTGGCCGGTGACGAACGGGAGTTTCGCCGGCTGTTCGATCTCGAATCGGGCGACTCGCCCGAAGTGCAGGCGTTCATGCGGCGTCTGCTCGAAGACCGAAACATCGGCATGGCCGACAAGATCGCCAGCTATCTCCAGATGCCGGGCACCACCTTCGTTCTCGTCGGCGCGGCACACCTCACAGGTCCGGAAGGCATCGTGGCGCTGCTCGAGGCGCGAGGTCTGAAGGGTCGCAGGATCAACTCCAACGACACGATTTAGGGAAACACATGGAACTTCGAGGCAAACGCGCAATTGTGCTCGGCGGAACGTCGGGGATCGGCCTGGCCGTGAGCAAACAACTCGCGGCGGCGGGCGCGCAAGGTGACCGCGGCAAGTCGAACCGCGAATCGTGCGGTCGCCGAAAACGTCGCCGGTCAGGCCGGTCGACGTACTCAATCGCGCTGCGCTCGAACAGCTATTCAAGGAGCTCAGCACCATTCGACATTCTGGTCAACGCGGCAACCGGCGGCGGTTCGCGTGCGACCGGTCCGTTTCTGTCGATGGACCTCGATGGCTTCGAAGGCTCGTTCCGTAAACTCTGGGGCTACGTCAACTCGGTGCGGCTCGGTGCACCACTGATGTCCGAACGCGGCGCGATCGTGCTGATCAGTGGTTCGCCCGCTCGCAAAGCGATGCCGGGCATGTCCGCGATCTCCACCGTGGGCAACGCAGTCGAAGGATTCGTGCGCGCCGTTGCGCCGGAGTTGGCGCCGCGACGCATCAACGTCGTGGCACCGGGGGTGATCGACACGCCGATGTTCGCTGCATCAGGCGAACAGCGCGAGGCGTTCCTCGAGCAGGCGACGTCGCGCAATCTGATTCCGCGAGCCGGCACGGCCGATGAGGTCGCAGAAGCAGTGCTGCTGCTGCTACGCAACGAATTCATGACCGGAACGACGATCGACGTCGACGGCGGCGCGCTGTTGCCGTGACGCGAATGCCGCGGTCGCTCGTAAGGGTCGTTGTCTACCTGATCGTGGCGGCAGCAACCGCGTGCGTGCCTCGACCTCCGGCGCCCGTACAACCGCTCGGCGCGTTTCCACCGGGTTTTCCATCGCCGTTCTATTCGACGGTTCCGCGGGAAGATGTGTTCCGCATCGTGCCATCCCGCACGAAGCTGACCATCAAGGTGTACCGCTCCGGCGCGCTTGCGGCACTCGGCCATAACCACGTGATCACCAGCCGCGAAGTCGACGGATTCGTCTATCTCGCCGACGACATGAGTAAGGCGCGCGCGGACCTGTTCGTACCTGTCGCAGGGTTCGTCGTCGACGATGCGGCCGAACGCGCCGCGGCGGGTCCGGACTTCGCAACCCAGCCGAGTCCTTCGGACATCGACGGCACCCGGGCAAACATGTTGGGGCCGAAGTTACTGAACGCGGAACAAAGCCCTTTCGTAGTGATACATGTCACTCCGATGCACGTCGGGCCCGACTCGACGCAGGTAAGCCTGGCGATCAGCGTGCGCGATCACGTCGCCACGGTCCCGGTCGAAGCGCACTGGCGACGCAGCGGCGCTGAACTGACGATCGAATCGGCCTTCAAAGTCGATCATGCGACGCTCGGCCTCGAGCCGTTCAGTGCGCTCGGCGGCGCTATGCGTGTAGGCGATCAGATCGATGTCGCAGCGTCGATCACCGCCACTACGGCGAACTGAAGCCGATCAGGTCGGCAGGAACTGCACCGGATAGCTGATCGTCGTGGTGCCGACATCGCGCTTGCCGAAGTCGAACATGCGGATTCTGCTGACGATCTTCTCCATGAGATTCTGATCGGGCAGTTCCGACGAGACGACGCGACAGTCGAGCACGCGGCCCGCGGGATCGATCTGCAGCTCGAGCACCACCTTGCCCTGCAGTGACGGATCCTGGCGCAGCGCGCGGTTGTAGATCGCGAAGATCGCGCCCTTGTTCTGGTCAAACACACGGCGGATGTCTTCGATCGAACGCTCGCGCGGATCGAGTGCCTTGTCGTTGTTCGGATGCGCGCGCGTTCCGCCATTCCCGATGGCGCCCGGCGGTGCATCGACCTTGGTCGTTTCGCGACCCGACAGCGCGACGCCGCCGGTATTGCGCGACAACGCGGCGACATTGACGCCGGCGCTGCGCGAACCGTGACTCGACGTCAGCAGCGAGCGATCGAGCGTCGCCGCATCGCCGGTACCGCGACGGATCGCGCCGGTATCGTTGAGCTTGCCGACGTCGACCGCGTCGCGCATGTCGGCGAAGCTGTCCTTGAACTGCAGCAAGCCGGACACCGCGGCTTTCTCGCGCGCGTCGGCTACCGTCGGCTCAGCGACAATCGGCTTGTTCACTACAGGAATTGGCTTCTTCGGTTCGGGCGGCTTCACCTTCATTTCCGGCTGCGGCAGCGGCTCGCGGATCACATCCGGAGGCGGTGGCGGAATCACGATCGGCGGTTTCTCGAGCACGAGGTGCGCCAGCGGTGGCGGCATCGACTTGAACTCTTCGTGCACCGGCGGCGGAACCGTTATCCACGGCACGACCACGCCGAACACCACGTAGAGCGCGAGGCAGATTCCGAGCAGCGTGCGGAAGCTGCGGTTGTCGGTCGACGACGCCCACGGCAACTCGTAGTGCATACGCGCGACGGCGGCGCTCACGATGCGCCCCCCGGCGGCGGCGCCACCACAGCGGCGTTTGCGTCGGCAACCGTCGCATCGGCAACCGGTGCTCGGGCTGCATCGCTTTGACTCGATTGACGGCGAGCGAGACGTTCGCGAAGTCGGTCGCCTGACACGTCATCATGATGCGTTTCAGCAACCAGTACGGAATTTCGCGGTCACCCATGACGGTGACGTCGAAACCGTCGGCAGGCACTTCGCCGCGCCGTTTCGCTTCGTCGCGCAGCTCCTGTTCGAGACCGGCAATGAGGCCTGTCTGGGTCGGCTTCATCTGCGAGACGTCCGCTACGCGCCGGCTGTTCACCACGATCTGATCGTTGCTCACCGAGATCACCATGCGATCTTCGGGACGTTGATGCGACGACGACTCCGGCAATTTGATCGACGGAGTTCATCGTCAGAACTTCCGTCTCGCTCGAGTTCGCCAGCAGGAACACCAGCAAAATCGTGAAGAAGTCGGTCAGCGACACGAGGTTCAGCGTCACTATGCCGTTCTGCCGCTTCACTACGGCACGTCTGTGTTTCGCCCGGAACGAGGCCATCACTACTACTCTTTTTCTTCGTTAGTCAGGTTGCTTTCGCCGGCGGATCGCCGAGCGATATGACCGGGAACAATTCCGCTTCGACCACTTCCATCGCCACAACGGTGGAGTACGAGCGCACCCGATCCATTACGGACACCAGCGTCTGATAGCTCGTGTCGGAGTCCAACAGGATGACGATGTCGCGCTTCTCCGGCATGCGCCGCTTCAGCTCCTGCATCACGAGAGAAAGACCCTTGAGGTCCTGCTCACCGTTCACCAGCGGCAGCGTCTTGATTGCGCCGCCACGGCCATCTGCAACGACGAGCTGATCGTCTCTGACGATCACCTCGAGGTGCACCAGATCGGGGTCGACAGCACCTGAGCCGTTACCCGCCGGAAAGTCGAGATCGATAACCGTGATCTTGGTGAACACGACGGACGCCAGCAATGCACAGACCAGCAGCATCATCATGTTCATGAACGGCGTAACTTCGAGCTCGGCTTCCTTGCGGTGCGCGGTCCGGCGCTTCTTCAATCGGCTCATCTGAGTCGCTCCTTCGGAGAACTAGCCGATCAAGCCTTCGCGGGTGCGTGGCTTGCCGAAGCTGCTTTCGGCGCCGCGCGTTCCGGTCGGTCTTCGAGCAGATTCAAGAACTTCACTTGCGCGATCTCGAGGCTCTCGACGATGGCACTGGTCTTGCTCTGCAGCATCGAGTGCAGCAGCAGCAACGGAATGGCGACCATCAGCCCGAACGCGGTGCAGTTCATCGACACCGAAATGCTCTGCGACAGCAGCGACGCTTTCTCGGCCGGGTCGGCCGACGCAACCGCGGTGAACGCGCCGATCAGACCGATGACGGTACCGAGCAGTCCGAGCAGCGTGGCCACGTTCGCGAACGTTGCGAGATACGGCGTGCGTCGCTCGATGTTCGGCAATACTTCGAGCAGCTGTTCTTCCATCGCATATTCGATGTCCTGGCGGCGGCGCGTATGGCTCAAACGCGCGATGCCCTCGCTGACGATCGAGCAGACGGCCGATTTCGACTTCGATGCGAGGTCCTGGATCTCGCGCATGCGTTGTGCGCGCAGCAGCGGCAGGATCTTCTCGTAATCGCGACGGTTCGCGGAGGTCTGTCTCGCGAGATAGAAATACCGCTCGAGCGAGATCGCGACGCCAATCGCCATGACCAGGGCGATCGGGTACATGAACTCCCCGCCGTGTTGAAAGAACAGAACTATCTTCGAGTACAAGTCCATTTTCTTCATTCCTCCATTGCAGTCGCACTATTTACAGGACTTCGCGCGGACCTGAGTTGCCCGAGGTCACGAATTGGTCGAGATGCACCGTTCACTGTTTAGCCTCCGACGACTTCAGCACGTCGTAGTACTGCAGCTCGCGCTTGTACGCGGGCGGATACAGGTGGCGAAACACTTCGTGCTCGGTGAAATTGGGATCGAGTTCAATCTTTGGAATGCCGCTCGGGTCCTGCCACGGCACGATGTACAACACCTTCGGCAGTTCCTGGTTGCCCGAGATCACCGTCTCGTCCATCCGGATATGGCCGTTCGGCTTCGCATCCTGTTCGGCGAACGCAGGAGCGCCGATCGACAGCGCGCAGACGAACGCCACACTTCGCGCGGTCACGCTCATGATTCGTTTCCTGCGATCCTGCGTTCGAGATCCGACACCCAACCGGCTACGCGCATGTCCGGACTATCCGACGACAGCGTCTGATAGGTCTGGTACGCCTTCAGCGCATCGTCGAGACGGCCGAGATACAGCTCATAGAGAATCCCGAGGTTCAGATAAGCCTCGCGAAAGTTCGGCACGCGCTGCGTGCACGCGAGGTAGTTCGCCTCGGCGGTCAGAAAGTCGCCCGCACGGCGAGACAACACGCCGAGATCGACATACGCGGCGCAGTTGTTCGGATTCGCATCGATCGCCTTCTTGTACGCATGCTGGGCGGCATCGTTGTCGCCGAGCGCTTCGTACACTCCGCCGAGATTCACCCACGGCCCCGACAGCAACGGATCGCGCGCCGTCAGTTCTTTGAGCAGCGACTCGGCTTCCGTATAGCGCTGCGCCTGGATCGCGGTGAGCGCCTGCTCGAACAGCGCTTCGGACTTGCGATCGACCTCTGTCGGAGTGGACGCGGGCGCGCTCGCATGTTCGACCGGCGGCGAGGAACTACAGCCTGCAAGCGCGAGCACGACGCAGACCGTCAGCGACTCAACGAATCGTATCGACATAACCCACCTGCATCTCTTGTTTGTCGAAGCGCGCCGGCACCAACGCGCGAAGTGCCTCGAAACTCTTCTGAACCCACTGGTCGTACACGCCGTCCCAGCTTCTGCGCACGTTGATCTCGTGAATCGAGATCGCCTGCTCTTCGAACGGGAACGCCTGTTCTTCCAGCAGTACGTCGTACTGTTCGAGTTCCATCTCGGAAAGACCCTTCGGGCGCGCCGATGCCATCAACTGACGCGACAACGCGGCATAGATGTCGGCGATCTGGTACGTCGACGCCGTCGCGAACTCGGCAACGCCGTAGTTCGCGGCACGCTCGTACGCCGTGATCGAGTCTTTCAGCGCCTGCTGCTTGCGCTTGAGGCTGGTCGCGAGCGGATCGCCCAACTGAACCGCATCGAACGCGGCGCGCTCGTCGTCCGCGAGCACCAGTTGCGCCTCGGCGGCGAGATACTTCGCGCGATTCGGCGCTGCGGCTCCCATCGTGTCGACGAGTTCGATCTTCTTGTGCAGCCACACCCGTCGCTTCGACGAGTCGCCGGCGCGCTGGTACAGCTCGTCCATCTTCTGCATCGCTTCGAGCGCAAGGTCGGCCGGTTGGCGATACGTATCTGCATAGGTTCCGAAGGCTTCCATGGCATCGGGAACATCGTTGGTCTGCAGGTACAGCTCGCCGGCGTGGTACAGCGCCTGCCGTCGCACCTCCGCGTCGCCGTCAGCACCCGCCACACGTCGGTATTCGCCGGCCGCCTGATTCCACGACTCGGATTTCTCGTAGAGTCCGGCCAGTCGTTTGGTCGCGTCTGCTCCATAAGGGCTATCGGGGTATTTCGAACGGAAGTCCTGCAGCAGATCCGCTGCTTCTTTCCAGTTCCCTTGCGCTTCCACCAGCGCGATGGCGTCGTTGTGGCCCTTCGCCGCAAGGTCGGATCCCGGCGCGTCGGCTGCAATACGCATGTAATTGCGCACGGCCTCGTCGGTAGCGCCGCTCTGCTCCGCCGCCTCGCCTTGTTTGTAGATCGCGGCCAGCAGCTTCTCGTTGATCGCGGCGACGTCCGTCGGATCGCCGCCCGGAATCGCCAGCAGCGACCGGTACGAGCGTTCCGCCGACGCGTACTGACCCAGTTCGAACGCTCCGTGTCCGAGAATCACGTAAGCGGTACGCGACAACTTCGGATCGAGATCCGGCCGCGTACGAATCAGATGATCGGCCAGGTCCATCGCCTGTTGGTACTGCGCCAGCGAGAACAGCGTATCGGCAGCGGCGGTTTCCACGGGCGCGGCGCGCGGGTCGTCGGGGAACAGCATTGCAAATTCGATCTGCGCGTCGATCTTCACGCGCTGCCACAACTCGCGATCGTCGGGCCCGAGCCCTTTCAGCACTTCGTCGAGACCCAGGATCGCGGCGTAGCCAGCCTCGTTGGCGCGCTCGTACGTCGGATGTTCGTGCACGACGCGCTGATAGGCGGCCACGGCGCGCGCCGGCTCGCCGGCTTCCGTGTACACCTCGCCGAGCAGGAACAGGTTATCGGCCACGCCCGGATCGGTCGGGAACGTGGCGACGAGCTGCTCGTAGTAGTCCGCGGCTTTCAGGTAGTCGCCCGAAGCGTGGCTCTTCTGTGCTTCGCTGTGCGTCAGCTTCGACAGCTCGCCGAGGTATTCCTTGAGCGTCGGCAGATAGTCGGCGCGCTCGGCGTCGCTGTACATCGTCCAGAAGCTGCTGCGCACGCCGTAACGCGTGACGAAGTCTTCTTTGCGCGAACGGACTTCGCTCGGGAAATCCGCTGCGATCAGCGTGTCGATCACGCGCTTGTTGAATACCGGCGCGCGGCGGTCGAGGCTGTTGTTGACGATGAACGTCTCCAGCGTGGCGACGCTGTCGAGATAACGTTCTTTTGCTTTCAGGTCATCCGCCAGCCGCTCATAAACGCGGTGTTGCCAGACGGGCTTGTTCATCTGATCCATGTGATCGGCGAGCGTCTTCGGTCCGTCGAGATACGACACCGCCAGCACGATGACACGCAGCACGTCGTCCAACAGTTCCTGTGCGCCGCGATCGGGTTCGGCGTCGTCTGGAGTGATGGAGTTCACCACCACGAAGAAGCTGTCGAGGCTGAGGTCGAGCTGCGACTCTTTGAAGCGGCACCAGCCGAGCATGTAGTTGGCGTTCTGCCAGTAACTGGTGGAAGCGCCGTGTTCGACCACGAACGAATAGTCGGCGGCGGCGGTCGAGTACTGCTCCGCCGAGAACGCCATTTCTGCGCGCCGGAACCGCGACTCGACTGCGTATGGGCTCTCGGGATATTCGGCGATCAGCCGATCGAGATACTGCTTCGCGCTGCCGTTGTCGCCAACGACATCGTAGGCGCGCGCCAGCTGATAGATGATCTGGTCGACGTCCTGGCCGTTCGGCTGCTTCAGCAGATCTTCGTAAAGCTGGATCGCTGCCTGGTATGGAGCCTCTTCGCCGGCAGCGTCGCGGTCTTCGCCCACCTGCATCTCGAGGTCGGCCAGGCGCTTGCCGACCGCCTGGTTCTCGCGCGCATCCGGCACCGAACCGTAGACACGCTGGTAGGCGGCGATGACATCGTCGCGGCTCGGCGGCGGCACGCGCACTTCCGGCAGTTCGAGATTCGGCAGTTTCTTCACCACGTCGGCGACGGCCGGTCCGCGCACTTCGAGCGGACCGCTCTTGTCGCCGCCGAACAGGTGACAACCGCCGAGCAGAATACCGGCGCTGACGAAGGCGATGGCGCGCATCATTCGCCACCTCCGGCCTGATCCATTGCGAGCTGGTCGGTGGCGCGCGCAATCGCGATGCGCGTGACCAGCAGCTGCCGTTCCACCTGCGCGATCTCGCGGTGGATGCCCGAGCGGATCTGATTGCCGAGCCGCGTTTCGCGATCGGCGATCGCGACGGCGACCTCGCGCGTGATGGCGTCGGCGCGTGTCTGGAACGCCAGGAAGTCGGTCTGAACGCCCGCTGCGAGCACGCCCTCGGCGCGCGACACGCGAACCAGCTTTGCATCGATCTCCGCCAACTGCTCGGCCGTCGCAGTCGCCTCGTTTTCGACAGCGCGCAAGCGCGACATGCGGTCGTCGACGATGTTCCAGAACACGATCCCTTCGAGGTAGTTCAGCCGCGCCAGCAACTCCGCGCGGGTCGCGTCGTCGGGCGTCTGCATCAGTACCGCGCGCTTGGCGCTGAAGTTGTTCAGCAGCTTTGCCTCGTCCGGGTTCGCCAGCGCGAGCATCCAATCGGCCGTGCGCTCGGGCGTCGCCGCGGTCATCGCATCGATGTGCGCATGCATCTCGGCAAGCGTCTGCGCGGCTTGCTCACGACGTTCGCGCAGGCCGCGCGTATCGATGAGTTCGCGCGCCGCGGCGGCACGCCGCCGCTGTTCCGTCGAGAGCGCGTCGAACGTGGCGAGCTCGTCCGGCAGATCCTTCAACCAGTCCTGCATCGAACGCAGTTCACGCCACTGCATCAGAAGCTCTTGTACATCTTCGGTCGCCAGCCATTCGAGCCAGTCGGTATGGCCGAGCGTCTGGCGCCACTCGTTCATCACGTTGTCTGTGGTGTCTTTACCGTCGGGTTGCGCAAACACCTGCAACAGGCCGCCCACCCACACCGGGTCTTCTGCGCGCGCCGCGACGTTCTGCAACTCCGAAAGGCGCCCTTCGAAGGTCGCTTCGGCCGCTCGATAGTTCGTCAGCGCCAGTTCGCGCGACGACATATGTTCGAGGCTCATCGGAAATCCGAGCTGCGCGGTGGCGCTGCTTTCGGACCAGTACGCGTCTTTCTTAAGCGACAGCCAGATGCGCGCGGCCAATTCGTAGTTGCCGTTGTCCATCGCCAGGCCGCCGTACGACGTCATCGCCAGGTCGCGATAACGTCCCTCTGCAGGCAGACCGCCGATGACGGACTCGGCCGACGCCGCCTCGGCACGCTGACGCTTCACCACTGACAATGCGACTAAGGCGCGCTGCTTGAGATCGAGGGCATCGGCTTCGTACACGTCCATCGATCCGAGCGCGGTGAATGCCTGTTCCGCCTGATCGAGCTGACCGGCGGCGCGCTCTGCCACGCCGAGGTTGAATAGCGCATAAGCGCGGAATGCCTGCTTCGGATCGATCCGCTCGATCGCGTTCTGCGCGCCCGCGAAGTCGCCGTGCTGCGTCGCAACTTCGGCGCGCATGAATTCGACTTCGGGATGGATCCGCTCGTGGCCGAGCCAGCTCTTGCCGAGGTCGACGTTCACGAGATTGCGCTCCACGCCGGCCCAGTCCTGGCGGCGGAAGTCTTCGCGCGCGAGATGGAACGACAAGCGCATCTTGTCGAGCGGCGTCAGTTCGCCGTCGCCCACCGATGCGAACGTCTGCTCCGCCATTGCGAACATACCGTCCGCGAACGCGAAGCTGCCCTTGGCCAATTGCAACCGAACCGGATCGTTGCCGACGGCGCCGCGGCGCTCGACGATCAATGCATCGAGCAGCGCCTGCTGATAGTCGTCCTGGTAGTAGTCATAGAGGACGGTGCCATAGTACAGATCCGGCAGCGGCGTCACCGGCTGTACCGTGAGCACACAGCTCAAGATCCAGTCGCACAGAAGTTCCTTCATGCACCATCCTTGCTGCTGCTGTGCCGACTTACGGCGAAACCGTCGCTACGAACTCGGGCTGATATTTCGCCGTCGAGTCGGAGATCTTCAGTTCCACGTAGCTGGGCTCGAATGATTTCTCGAAGGTCACCGTCGTAGCGCGACGGTAATCGCGGCCTTCCGGACCTTTGCCGGTGAAGAACGCGGTCAACTGGTTTTCGCCTTGCTTCACGTTGCCGACGAACAGGCGCTGTACGCCGCCCCGAAACAGCGCGTCGGCCTGCTTCTCCGTATATAAATAGTGGGTGACGTCTTTGCCGTTCAGCTTGAGCGTGACGGAGTCGAGCGCGAAGAACTCGCCGACGTCCATGGAAAGGAACACCGCCACCTGCGTGCTGGCGGGGTACAACAGATCTTCTTCGAGCACCACGAGATCGCGCTTGAGTTCGACGAGGTCGCGCTTGATGCCTTCCATCTGGCTGCCGAGCGCTGCGGGGTTGCCGGCCGCTTCGGGTGCTGCTGCCGCGGCATCCGCGGGTGTGGTCTCGTCGACCGGCGCGTCCATCAGCGCATCCAGCGCGTCTCCGGCGAATGCCGCGCCGCTCACGCTCAGCGAGACGAGCAGCGCACCGAAGGTCAATGCGATCCGTTGCATCTGAGGGTCCTCTGCGGGGTCCGGGAATTACTTGTTGATCAGTTTCTTGACCACTTCGAGGTACTTCGCTTCGTCGCCGGGCTTGTAGCCGCGGTGCACGTAACGCACCACGCCGTCGCGGTCGACGACCACGCTGCTCGGCATGGATTCGAGGTCGTACAGTTCGCTCACCTTCTGGCCTTCGTCGACCAGCACCGGGAACGACACGCCGGCTTTGGTGGCGACGTCTTTCGCCGGACCGGCCTTACCTTCGACGTTCACGCCGAGCACGGTGAAGCCGGCGCCTTTGTAGCGCTCGTCGATGCGTTCCAGCAGCGGCATTTCCTGCCGGCACGGTCCGCACCAGCTGGCCCAGAAGTTGATCAGCACGACCTGACCGCGGTACTCCTTCAGGCGCGTGTTCTTGCCGTCGATGCTCTTCAGAGTGAAGTCCGGCGCGACGTCCGATACGGCGACGGCCTGACACAGCGCGGGCACGCACACACACGCGGCCGCAATGAATTTTGCGAGTTTCATGGCATTCCTTCCTTTAGTTTCCACACCTAGACACGGACTGCTCCACGACGGTTTTGCTATCCGCTTGCTACCGCTGTCAATAGGTAACCTGCGCGATCGATCATGTCGTCGAAAGGCCCAGCACCGCCGACTGCTTCAACTGGTGAGGCGCCTGATTTCCGTTTCAGTCGAGCTTTCGAACTACCGACATGGATCGCCATTGGGCGCTTCGCGCCCGTCTGCGCACCGATCCTTGGTGACGCAATGACTCGACCGGGATCCGTTCCGGTCACGCCAATCTGAATTCGTCGAAGATCACTGCGGCTGGAACGAAGAAGAACCGGGAATCGCCGACTGCTCGTACGAATTGGGTGAGGTGTGGAACACCCAACGGCATACGACAGCGATTCCCAGTCCTTTGACCGTGGCAACGTTTCGTCGATCGGTTCGATGCAATCCCGCATCTTCGTTGTCCAGCGTGCACCGCGTGCATCTTCGGAAACCGAACGTTAGTCGAGCGCGCCGGGCGTTAATGCGGTCGCGTTCACAAATCCCCGGCAGCCAGCGCGCGTGCGGCGGCGAGATGAGAGCGGGCGCAACGAACGACTGGGACGGTTTCGAAATCCGCAGCGCTGCAATAGACTCGCTCGCAAGGGCCGTGGGGGCACGCACGATGAAACTCGAATTTCCGCTGATCCGTTATCTGGGTCCGGCCATCGAACCGGGGTTCGACGCAGGCGCGCGCGACGACTGGCGTCTGCTGGTGAGCCCGCGGCTGCGACGCATGTGGCCCGAGATTCCGCTCGAAGTCCGCTGCGCGATGGTCGAGAGCTTCCAGAAGCTGTACGGCGCCGAGTCCACCGCCGCGCTCGCCGACTGATTCTGTCGATATTCTGAAGCCGTCTTTGGCGCCGTCGGGGCAGCCGGTAGACTCGCTGCTCTTTTTTCGGTTCTAAAGAAGCTGCATGTCCATCCACCGCGGATTCATCGACACCGTCGGCAACACGCCGCTGATCCGACTCGCGAACCTCTCCGACGAAACCGGTTGCGAGATCCTCGGCAAGGCCGAATTCCTGAACCCCGGCGGATCGGTCAAAGACCGGGCGGCGTTGTGGATGATCCGCGCTGCGGAAGCCGACGGATCTCTAAAGCCGGGCGGCACCGTGGTCGAAGGCACCGCCGGCAATACCGGCATCGGCATCGCGCACATCTGCAACGTGCGGCGGTACGGCTGCATCATCTACATGCCGGACAACCAGTCGCAGGAAAAGGTCGACATCCTGCGCACGCTCGGCGCCGAGGTGCGGGTGGTGAAGACCGTGCCGTACAAAGATCCGATGAACTACCAGAAGCAGGCCGGCCGCTTTGCTGCCGAACTTCCCGGCGCCGTGTGGGCCAACCAGTTCGACAATGTCGCGAACCGGCTGGCGCATTACGAGTCGACCGCGCCGGAAATCTGGGCCGAAACGAACGGCCGCGT
Source organism: uncultured Gammaproteobacteria bacterium (assembly GCA_963780795.1). Taxonomy (GTDB): domain Bacteria; phylum Pseudomonadota; class Gammaproteobacteria; order Pseudomonadales; family Azotimanducaceae; genus DATJGR01. The sequence goes on from CAWADH010000008.1 coordinate 26,738, forward strand.
CGATGCGTTCACGTGTGCCGTCGGCACGGGCGGCACGCTGGCCGGCGTCAGCCGCTTCATGAAAGAGATGAACCCGAAGGTCAGGATCGTACTCGCCGATCCGCCCGGCAGCGCGCTGCACAGCTACGTGAAGACCGGCGAACCCGTGATGAGCGCCGGTCCGTCGATCACCGAAGGCATCGGCAACAGCCGGGTCACCGACAACCTGGCCGGAACCGAGATCGACGATGCGGTGCAGATCAGCGACCAGCAGACCGTGTCGATGGTGTACCGGCTGCTGCGCGAGGAAGGCTGGTTCTTCGGCTCGTCGACCGGGCTCAATCTCGCGGCCGCGGTCGAAGTGGCGCGCGATCTCGGTCCCGGGCACACCGTGGTCACCGTGTTGTGCGACGGCGGCGGCAAGTATCAGTCGCGCCTGTTCAACCGCGGCTGGCTCGCCGAACGCGGTCTGAACCCCGACTCTTAACGTCTTCCAGCGCCGGGGCGCCCTGTTATGATCCGGCGATGCGCGATCTGTCTGGGTACTCACGCCGGGTTCGTCGCCACGGTCGCAGATTGGCCGGTGTCCTCGTGCGGGTTCTTCTCACCGCCGCTGCCGCGCTCGCCCCTCTTCTCGCTCACGCCAACGGACGCTCGGTGTGGCTGCTGGAACTCGACGGACCCATAGGACCCGCGACCGCCGACTACTTCGTGTCGAATCTGCATAGCGCACAGCGCGCGGATGCGGCGCTCTTCGTGATGCAGCTGGACACCCCGGGCGGCCTCGATCATTCGATGCGCGACATGATCAAGGCGATTCTGGCGTCGAAGATTCCGGTCGCCACCTACGTCGCTCCGAACGGTGCACGCGCCGCGAGCGCCGGAACCTATCTCATGTATGCGAGCCACATCGCCGCGATGGCGCCGGCGACCAACATCGGCTCGTCGACACCGGTCAGCATCGGCGGTGAGGGCTCACCGTTTCCGTCGCCGGGCGGCTCGTCCGATCCCGATCACGGTAAAACACCCGACAAAACCGCAGCCGGCGACGAAACTCCCAACGAGCCCGCCAGGCCGCAAGGTTCGACGATGGAGCGCAAGGTCGTAAACGACGCCGTGGCTTACATCCGCGGGCTTGCCGAACTGCGCGGCCGCAACAAGGACTGGGCCGAACAGACAGTGCGCGAAGCGTCGAATCTGCCGGCCTCGGACGCGCTCGCCGCGCACGTGATCGATCTGATCGCCGCCGATCTCGACGACCTGCTGCGCCAGATCGACGGACGTGAGATCAACGTCGACGGCGGAACCGTGAAGCTCGACCTCAAAGGCGCCGAGGTCACGCGCGTCAAACCGGGCTGGCGCTATCAGCTGTTGTCCGTCATCACCGATCCGAACGTGGCGTACATCCTGCTGATGATCGGCATTTACGGCCTGATCCTCGAGTTCTACCACCCCGGCACCGCGGTGCCGGGCGTCATCGGCGTGATCTGCCTGCTGCTGGCCGGCTACGCGCTGCAGATGCTGCCGGTCAACTACGCGGGTCTGGCGTTGATCGTCGTCGGCATTGGACTGATGGTGGCGGAAACGTTCCAGCCCGGTTTCGGCGTGCTCGGCGTCGGGGGTGCAGTTTCGTTCGTGTTCGGTTCGGTGATACTGATGGACACCGATCTACCCGGGTATCAGATCTCGATGCCGATCATTGCCGCCTTTGCCGCCACGTCGCTGGCCGTCATCGTGTTCGTCATCGGCGCCGCGATGCGTACGCGACGCAGGAAAGTCGTTACCGGGCGAGAGTCTATCGTCGGGGCCACGGCCGTGGTGATGGACGACTTCGACGGCCGCGGCCTGGTGCGTCTGCATGGCGAAATCTGGCAAGCGGCGTCGCGCACGCCGCTGGCCAAGAACACTCGGGTGCGCATCATGCGCATGGACGATCTCGTTCTCACCGTGGAACCCCAGGAGCAAACCTGATGGAGATTTTCAGCGGAGTTCTGATCGCGTTCGTCGCCATCCTGCTGTTCAGCGCAGTTCGCGTACTGCGCGAATACGAACGGGGCGTCGTGTTCTTTCTGGGGCGATTCTATGCAGTGAAAGGGCCCGGACTGATCATCCTGATTCCGATCGTGCAGCAGATGGTGAAGCTCGATCTGCGCACGGTGGTTCTCGACATACCGAGCCAGGATCTCATCACGCGCGACAACGTCTCGGTGAAAGTGAACGCGGTGCTGTACTTCCGCGTGGTCGATCCGGAGCGCGCGGTCATCAATGTCGAAGACTACATGGAAGCCACCGGCCAGCTCGCGCAGACCACGTTGCGATCGGTACTCGGCCAGCACGAGCTCGACGCGCTGCTCTCGGAACGCGACAAGCTCAACGTCGATCTGCAGAAGATCCTGGACCAGCAGACCGACCAATGGGGCATCAAGGTGGCGAACGTCGAGATCAAACACGTCGACATCAACGAGAGCATGATCCGCGCGATCGCAAAGCAGGCCGAAGCGGAACGGGAGCGGCGCGCCAAGGTCATTCATGCCGAAGGCGAGTTTCAGGCGTCGCAGAAACTCGTCGACGCCGCTGCGCAACTGGCGACGCAGCCGATGTCGATGCAGCTGCGTTATCTGCAGACGCTGGTGGAGATCGCCGGCGAAAAGAACTCGACGGTGGTATTTCCGATACCGATCAATTTCATGGACGCGGTGCAGCGGCTCATCGAATCGAAGTCGCCACCGCAGCAGTAGCGCCTCTGTCTGTCCGTTAGCGCCCCGAGAATTTCGGCTCGCGCTTTTCCACGAACGCTTTCGCCGCTTCGCGGTGATCCTGCGTCAACCCGCTGTGGACGTGGTGCGTCGCCTCCAGGTCGAGACACTCGATCACGTCGCCACCGTTCGCCCGGTTGAAGTTCTCCTTCATGTAGCGATACGCAACGGTGGGACCGGTCGCGATGCGGCGAGCGATTTCGAGCGTCGTGCGCTCGAGATCCGTGGCCGGCACCACGCGGTTCGCGATGCCCAGGCGCAAGCACTCCGCTGCGTCGATCCGCTCGGACAGATAGTAGAGCTCGCGCGCCTTGCCGCTGCCGACGAGCTGCGCCAGGAAGAACGTACCGCCGTAGTCGCCGCTGAAGCCGACACGGGCGAACGCCGTGGTGATCACGGCGCTGTCGGCCATGACCCGCATGTCGCAGGCGAGCGCGAGCGACAGTCCCGCGCCCGCGGCCGGTCCGGTCAACATCGCGATGACCGGCTTCGGCATCAGATAGATGCGGCCTGCGGTGTTTCGCTGCGACAGACGCTGCGCGTGGATACGTTCGTCGAGCGTCGGGCCGGTGCCGCCCGAGCCGCCCTCCGCCATCCCTTTCACGTCGCCGCCTGCACAGAAACCGCCGCCGGCACCGGTCAACACCACGCAGCGAACGCTCGCGGCGCGTTCGGCGTAGTCGAGGGCGCGCGCCATGCCGTCGAGCATTTCCCCAGACAGCGCGTTGCGCCGTTCGGGACGATTCATCGTCAGCACCGCGACGCCGTCCGCTTCGGTGGCGAGCAGATGCTCAGTGCCGGTTTCGATCTTGCTCATCTCCTTCCCCCTCGTGCAGTTGTCAGGCCGCGGCAATCGCGACCCGCGCCAATGCCACCGGCAGACCGGCAACGTCGCAGCGATGGCGGTATACCGCGCCGCCGCGATCGGAACCGGTGCCTTCCGAGCCGGACACGATGTACAGGTCCTTCAGATCGTCGCCGCCGAAACACACGCTGGTGCACATCGGCTGCGGAATCTCGACGAAGCTGTCGACCTTGCCGTCGGGCGCGAACACGCTCACGCCATGACCTTCACCGGCGAGCGCAACCCACACGCGCCCGTCGACCGATACGACGAGGCCGTCCGGAACGCCCCTCGCCGCACGTGCAAACAACCGTTTTTCTCCGAGCGAACCGTCGGCCGACACGCTGTAGCAGAATACGCTGCTGCGGCGGCTATCGGAGTGATACAGCGTGCGTCCGTCAGGCGAGAATCCCAGGCCGTTGGTCAGCTGCACGTCGCGCCCGACGACGCGTGAACTGCCGTCCAGATCGATCAGATAGAGATTGCCCGCCTGCGGCGTGCGACCGTCGGCGAATACGGGGCTGGCGCCGAGCGAACCGGCATAGATGCGCCCCTTTGCATCGGTGGTGACGTCGTTGTAGCCGACGTTGCCGTGATCGGGGTCCGAGTCCAACAGCGTCACTGTGGCGCCGCCGTCGAACCCTTTGTAAGAAATGTTGCGGCCGCTGACGACGAGACCACCGGCGGCGTGCAACGCCATTCCACCGATGCCGCGGCGATGTTCGAACACAGTGCTCACCTGCCCGTCGCGCGACAACGCGAATACACCGCCGAACAGCACGTCGCTGAACAACAGGCCGCGTTGCGGATCCCACACCGGCCCCTCGATGAGACCATAGCCCTTCGCTAGCGCGTGCATCGCTCCCCCAGAGTATTCCGCCGCTTCGCCGCACCTTGTCATAGCGATCCACAAACGGCAACACTACGGAATCTCCACGCAGGATCGCACGACATGCTGATGAAACCCGCGTCGCTCCGGCAGTTCGTCGCCACGATCTTCACCCGCGCGGGTGCGACGCAGAGCGTTGCCGACGAAGTCGCGCATCACCTCGTAGAGGCGAATCTCAAAGGCCACGACTCGCACGGGGTCGGCATGATTCCGGCTTACGTGCGAAACATCCGCGTCGGTCATCTGCTCCCCAACGCGCACGCCGAAGTGGTGCGCGACAACGGCGCGGTGCTACTCGTGGACGGCAAGTTCGGCTTCGGCCAGGTCGTCGGGCGCGAGGCGACCGACCGCGCCATCGAACGTGTGAAGAGCACCGGCGTCGTCGCCGTCGGACTGCGCAACGCGCATCATCTCGGGCGCATCGGCGCGTATGGCGAACGCTGCGGACGCGCCGGTCTCGTCTCCGTGCATTTCGTGAACGTGGTCGGACACGAACCGCAGGTGTCGCCGTGGGGCGGTCGCGAGCGACGCATGACCACGAATCCGTTCTGCTGCGTCGTGCCGCGCGACGGCGACGAACCCGTCGTGCTCGACATGGCGACGAGCGCCATCGCACTCGGCAAGGTGCGCGTCGCGCATTTCAAAGGTGTGCCGATCGAAGACGGCGCTTTGGTCGATTCACAAGGTGAACCGACCAACGATCCCGGCGTCATGTTCAAGGAGCCGTTCGGCGCGCTCGGTCCGTTCGGCAAACACAAAGGCTATGGACTGGCGTTGATGTGCGAACTGCTCGGCGGCGCTCTAGCCGGCGAATGGACCGCGCAGCCCGGCCGTGAACGCGCCGGTACGATCGTCAATCACATGCTGATGGTCGTGATCGATCCGGCCGCGTTCGGCAATCGCACCGCGTTTCAGCAGGAAGTGCTCGCGATGGTCGGCTACATCCACTCGACCACGCCGGCGCGCGGCTTCGACAAAGTGCGCGTGCCGGGCGATCCGGAACGCGAGACGCTCGCCGCGCGCGATCGCGACGGCATCGATGTGGACGACAATTCGTGGGCCGGCATCGTGGACGCCGCCCGTCATGCCGGATTGGCAGATGCCGAAATCAGCGCGCTGACGTCGTCTTGAGGTTGCGTTCGAACAACGCGTTGAGGCGTTCCCAGTGCCGCTCTGCGGCGCGCACATCGTAAGCGCCCTGCCGTTGCGGAAACGCGAAGCCGTGATGGGTGCCCGGATACCACTCGATGCGGTAGCGGATCTTCGTTTTCGCCAGATGTTCGGACAGCGCGGCAATCATCTCGGGCGGCGCCCACACGTCCGTCTCGGCGCATGCGACATACAGTTCGCCGCTGATTTTGTCGGCTGTTAGATGCGGCGAGTCCGGCGCGTCGGTACATAACCGCACGCCGTAGAACGACGCGGCCGCGGCCATGCGCGGCGCGAACGCCGCGGCGGCCGACACCACGAACGGGCCGCTCATGCAGTAACCGACGCAGCCGATCGGCCCGGAACTCGCCAGCTCTTCGCCTTCGAGGAAATCGAGAATCGCCTGCGTGTCTTCGTTGACCAGCCGGCTACTGATCGAATTCATCAGCTCGAACATGTGCGCGCGCGCCGCGTCGCTGGGATCGATGACGAAATTGCGCTCGGTCCGGTAGTAGAGATTCGGCAGCACGACGTAGTAACCGGCGGTGCCGATCCGACGCGCCATCGCGTGCAGTTCTTCACGCTTGCCGGGCGCGTCCATGTAGAAGATCACCACCGGAAACGGCCCACCTTCTTCCGGGTACGTGACGAACGTATTCATCAGACCGTCGCGGGTTTGAATGTCGAGATCGCGATCGATCATGGAGACACCTCGAGATGCTTGAGACGGGAGGCACAACGCGGTGTGCAGGGATACCGCGTTCGACAGATCGACGCAATACGGTGCGCACGCCGCGCACGCGCTAGGCAGCGGAAAGTTCAACTGCTAAGGTGACTGCCCCGATTGAGCAGACATTCCGTGGCACGCTCGGAACTCGCCAAAGCCGGACTGAAGATCACCACGCCGCGGTTGCGCGTGCTCGAAATTCTCGAGCAGGCCGAGCCGCATCACCTGAGCGCCGAAGACGTCTATCGGCATCTGATCGGCAGCGAAGATTCCGTCGGCCTCGCCACCGTCTATCGTGTGCTCACGCAATTCGTCGATGCCGGAATCGTCGAGCGCCACAACTTCGACGACGGTCGCGCCGTGTACGAGGTTTCGAAGCACGACCACCACGATCACATGGTGGACGTCGATACCGGACGCGTCACCGAGTTCGTCAGCGACCGGATCGAAGCGCTGCAGCGCGAGATTGCGACGGAACACGGATACGAACTGGTCGATCACGAACTGGTTCTGTACGTCCGCAAGCGCAAGTCCTAGCGCCCTCTCCCCGCTCGATACGCAGATCCTCTCATTGCAAATGAGAACCATTTCTATTTAAATCACACCCCACTGCGAACATGATGCAGGGCGGTGCGTCTCTCAGAACTGAAGAAGGGTGATCGCGCGCGGGTCGTCGGTTTCGACGAGCCCGGTACCCCGTATGCGCGCCACTTGCTGAGCCTCGGACTGATTCCCGGCACGCGCATCACCGTTGCACGCTTCGCACCGCTCGGCGACCCGATCGAGATTCAGTTCCGCGGTGCGTGTCTGGTGCTGCGACCCAGCGAAGCGCGCGGCCTGCGCCTGGAAAAGGCATGACCACCGTCGCGCTCATCGGCAACCCGAACGCCGGCAAGACCACGGTGTTCAACGCGCTGACCGGCTCGCATCAGCGCGTCGGCAACTGGCCGGGCGTCACGGTCGAACGCAAGTCGGGCCACTTCCGTCACGGCGATGCACGGCTGGAAGTGATCGATCTGCCCGGCATCTACAGCCTGCTTGCGGTGAACGCGACCGACGCACAGGACGCCCGCATCGCGCGCGACTTTCTGCTCGACGCCGAGATCGACGTGATCGTGAACGTCGTCGACGCGGCGAGCCTTGCTCGAGGCTTGTATCTCACCGCAGAGCTGCTCGATCTCGACATTCCGGTGATCGTCGCCCTGAACATGATGGACGTGGCCGACCGGCACGGCATGCACATCGATCCATACAAGCTCGGAGATTCGATTGGCGCCCCAGTGGTGCCGTTAGTGGCGAGCCGCAACGAAGGCATTGGCACCCTGAAGGACGTCATCGAAAGCGCTGCCGGTAATGCCACCGCGCTAAACCCGGAGCGCAAACGCGGCATCGCGCTGACGCACGTGCTCGAGACCACGCTCGCGACCGTTTCGCGGGAGTTGGCCGATCAGGGTGTCGCACGCCACCGACGTTTCGTGGCGGCGGCGCTGCTCGAAGGCGACGAGACCGTCGCGGCGCGAATCGGTCGGGTCGGTGAACTTGCGTCGGTGCCCGCGTCCGGTGAAACGTTGAGCATCGCGCGCTACCACGCCATCGACGCGTTGCTGGAACAGGCGCTGCACCGCACTGCGGTTCGCCGCACCGTCACCGACATGCTGGATGCGGTGTTTCTGAATCGCGTGCTCGCGTTCCCGCTGTTCCTCGGTGTGATGTATCTGATGTTCATGTTCACCATCAACATCGGCAGCGCGTTCATCGACTTCTTCGATCTGTCCGGCCTGGCGCTGTTCGTCGAAGGACCGCGTCAGATCTACGCATCGCTCGGCTTGCCGGTCTGGTTGAGTACATTCCTCGCCGACGGCATCGGCGGCGGCGTGCGGCTGGTGTCGACGTTCATCCCGGTGATCGCGTGTCTGTTCCTGTTCCTCTCGTTCCTCGAAGACTCGGGATACATGGGTCGCGCCGCGTTCATCGTCGACCGACTGATGCGCCGCGTCGGGCTGCCGGGCAAATCGTTCGTGCCGTTGATCGTCGGCTTCGGCTGTAACGTGCCCGCAGTGATGGCCACGCGCACGCTCGACAGCGAACACGATCGCGTGCTCACCACATTGATGGCGCCGTACATGTCGTGCGGCGCGCGCCTCACGGTGTATGCGCTGTTCGCGGTGGCGTTCTTTCCCAGCAACGGTCAGAACCTGGTGTTCGCGCTGTATCTGTTGGGCATCGGCGTTGCGGTGATGTCGGCACTGATCGTGCGCCGCTATCTGCTGCCGCGCGCATCGTCGACGTTCGTGATGGAACTGCCGGCGTATCACATGCCGACGCTGCGCGGCCTTTTCATGCACACGTGGCAGCGCCTCAAGGGCTTCGTCCTGCGCGCCGGCAAAGCGATCGTCACGGTGGTCGTCGTGCTGAACCTCGTCAGTACGGTCGGCACCGACGGCAGCGTCGGCAACGAGAACACCAACAAGTCCATGCTGTCGGCGGTCGGCCGCGCACTGACGCCGGGTTTCGGGCCGATGGGCATCGCCACCGACAACTGGCCGGCAACGGTCGGCATCTTCACCGGCGTGTTTGCCAAGGAAGTCGTAGTCGGAACGCTGAACGCGCTGTACGAGAACCTCGACGGCGTAACCGAAGCGAAGGAGCAGTTCGACTTCTGGGGCACGCTGCAGGCCGCGGCGGCGAGCGTGCCGACGAATCTCGGCGCGCTCGCGAACCGCGTGGCCGATCCGCTCGGGCTCGACCTCGGCGACCTCGGCGACACCGCCGCTCAAGCGCAGCAACAGAACGTCGCGCTGTCGACGATCCAGCAGATGCAGCGGCTGTTCGCCACGAGCCTCGCAGCGTTCGCCTATCTCGTGTTCGTCCTGCTCTACATGCCGTGCGCGGCAACGATCGGCGCGATCTACAAGGAGCTCGGCGCCTTCTGGGCGACGTTCAGCACGGCATGGTCGATCGTCACCGCCTATTGCTTCGCGGTGATCGTATTCCAGATCGGCTCCTTCGCCGCGGCACCCGCCAGCGCCGCGCTCGCGATCACATTGGCCATCACGGGGCTCGCAGGGTCGTTCGCGGCGCTGATCAGATGGGGACGAAGTCGCGTCGATCGCAGTCGATTGATTCCGCTGGTCAACATCACGTAAACGTTGGCGCTCGCGATTCCCCGGCGTAGGTGGCGGTGTGTCGTGTCAGGACGCGCTCGAGCCATCCCTGGTCGCCATCCATGGCGCCTCAGAGTCCTGCCACAACACACCGCCACCCCCCGCCTGCTGTCGCGTCTCCACCGTTCGTCAAAACGTGTTGCCAGGGGTGAACCGATGCATTCAGCGTTGTCGGTGACCTCGGTTGTCTCTCTTCCAAACGCCGCGACTCGAAGCGCCCCTCAACGGAGTTGGTGGCTTCGATCTCATGCAGGGAGTGGCGGACGTTCGGTGCGCTGGACCGTCACGCGCCAAAGTCACCGCCGGTGCCTGGCACCGGCGGTGACTTATTCATCCTCGAACGAAGGCGCGACGTTGAACGTGCAAAGGGCGACGGGTGATCGGTGCGCAGGCGCATCACACGCCCGGAGCACCGATCACCCGTCGCCCATCCCGATCGCGATGCCGTGGGACACCTCCGAGCGTGTCCGGCGCACCGAACCTCCGCCGCTCCAACCGTCCAATCGAAGTCGCGCTAGAAACGTTCAGTCGATCGCTTCGAGCAGCTGCTGATACCGTCGCAAATGTCGCAGCGCCGCCAGCTCGTCGCCGCGCATTTCGCAGATGCGTGCGAGGTTGTAATGCGCGTCGGGGATGCGTAGAGCCTGACGGTAGTATTCGGCCGCGGTGTCGAGCTCTTCGAGCTCGTCGAACAGCGTGCCGAGGTTGTATAGCGCGAGCTGATGATCGGAAACGAACTCCAGCGCTTTGCGGTAGTAGCGACGCGCAGCCTTGAGTTGCCCTTTCATCTGATAGAGACGGCCGAGGTTGACGTGCGCATCGGCGTTGGTCGGATCGAGCGCGATCGCCCGCAGATACGCTTCAGGCGCGCGCTCCGGTTCGATCTCTTCGAGATCGAGCCCCAGGTTGTACCAGTCGTCGCTGTCGAGTTCGGCGGTCGCCGGCAGTTTCTCGGTTTTGCGCCGATCGAGCGCGGCAACGTTGCCCTCGAGTTCACGGACCGCGAAATTCAGGTGTCCCTGACCCGACTCGGCATTCCACGTCGAACTGTCTTCGCGCACGACCACGTTGTTGCCGTCCGCGAAGATCCTGACGGCCGACAGCGACTTCACCGCGGCGAGTTCGGACTTCAGCTTGAGCAGCACGCGATAGGCGCGCCGCGACGACACCTGTGCGTCGAGCAGACCCTTGGCCGTGCGCAGCAGCACGACGTCCTGAAACGAGAACCGGTATTCACCGCGGCCGCCGCGCTCCGGCGTCAGCAGACCCCGCCGCACGTAATGGCGTACCTGATCTGCGTTGAACCCGATCAGTTCGGAAACGTCTCGGGTGGCGTAGCCTGTCATCCGCTCTTTCGCTTGGCGCTCTTCTTGGAAGGGGTCTCGGGCTTCTTGCTGGCGCGTTGCGCGGGTTTACGCTCGCGATCCGCCGCGTTGGACGCGCCCTTGACCGATGCCTTCAGCGCTTCCATCAGGTCGATGATCTTCGCTTCGGGTCGTTCTTCGGGCGCGACGGAAATTTCTTTACCTTCGATTTTCTGCTGGATCAGTTCGAGAATCCGCGAGCGGATCTCGTCCGTGTACTTTTCCGGCTCGAAGTGTTCGTTGGCGCGTTGTTCGATGATCTGAATCGCGAGCGACAGTTCGCTCGGCTCGACCGACATCGTGTCGAGCGGCACTTCGGCGAACGGACGCAATTCCTCGACGTGCTTCAGCTGCTCCATCACGAGCCCCTCGCCCATCGGGCGCAGCAACACGAGATAACTCTTGCCGCGTACCGCGTATTTGGCGAGCGCGGCGCGCTTGGTTTTCGCCAATGCCGCGCGCAGCAGGTGATAGGAACGCGCGGCGCCCTTGTCGGGGCCGAGGTAGTAGACCTTCTCGATGAAGATGCGCTCGACGTCTTCGAGCGGAATGAACTCGGCGATGTCGATCGCGTTCGTCGCTTCGACGTTCATCGCCTTCAGTTCCTCCGGCGTGAACATCACGTACTGGCCCTTCTGGAATTCGTACCCCTGGACCTTGTCGTCCGGCTCGACTACTTTTCCGTCGGACGTGCGAATGTACTGCTGCTTCAGACGTGAGCCGTCTTTGCTCAGATAGTTGAAGTGGATTGCCTTGGTCGTGTCGACCGTGGAGTACAGCTTGACCGGAATTGCGACCAGGCCGAACGATATCGTCCCTGATGCAATCGAACGAGCGGCCATGTTCCCCATTCCTTGTCGAGCGACCGCGGGACTATAGCGCAGCCCTGTGATGCCCTCAAGAAAACGCCCTGCTTCGAGCGCCCGCCTCGACAGATATCGTGACAAACGGCGCGCTTCCGCCACTGCAGAGCCATTCGGTTCCGCGACACCGATCGAATCGAACGCCGGCGGACTGTTCGTCGTGCAGCAGCATCGGGCGCGTCATCTGCACTTCGACTTCCGGCTCGAGATGGACGGCGCATTGCGCTCGTGGGCGGTTCCCAAAGGGCCCTCCGCCGACCCCGCTGACAAGCGATTCGCCGCGCTGGTCGAAGATCACCCGATGGAATATGCCGACTTCGAGGGCGCGATCGCGCCCGGCAACTATGGCGCCGGCTACGTGATCGTCTGGGACCGCGGCACATGGAGACCGCTGAACGACATTGCAGAGGGGTGGCGCAAAGGCAAGCTGCTGTTCGATCTCCATGGCCACAAGCTGCACGGCCGCTGGACGCTGATCCGGATGAAGAAAGAGAACGAATGGTTGCTGATCAAGGAGCGTGACGAGCAGGCCCGCGGCGCCGACCACCGATTCCCTGAAGATTCGGTACTGTCGGGCCTCAGCCTGGCCGACATGCCGGACCCGGCAGCGGCCGCGAAGCAACTCGCCAAGCGCATCAAGCGCTACGCGCCGCCCAAGCTGAAGGAGCACCGCGAAACACCGACACCGATGCTCGCGAGTTCGAGCGCCAATCCAGGTGAAGCGTTCGACAGGAAAGGCTGGATCTTCGAGTTCAAGTACGACGGCTATCGGCTGTTCGCCGAGAAGACGGCCGGCGGTGTGCGGCTTTTGTCGCGCAACGGTCTGTCGCTGACGGAGCAGTTTCCGGACATCGCTCACGCGGTAAAGCTGTTGCCGTACGAACAGCTGCTGATCGACGGCGAACTGGTCGTGCACGACGCCACGGGGCGGCCGAGTTTCTCGGCGCTGCAGGCGCGTGCCGCCTTGTCGAGCCGGACCCAGATCATCGCCGCTGCGCGCCATCAACCGGCGACGTTGTACGCGTTCGACCTCATCGAGGCATTGCAATTCGACCTGCGCGGGCTCGAACTCGTGCAGCGCAAACAGTTGCTCGAAGACGTGCTGCCGACGGTGGGGCCGGTGCGTTACTCGCAGCACATCGACGAGCAGGGGCGCTCGGCATTCGCGGCCGCACAGCGCCTCGGCATCGAAGGCATCGTCGGAAAGCGCGCCGCGAGCCACTATCAGAGCAGCCGGTCGAACGACTGGATCAAGGTGCGCACGCGGCGAACCGGCGACTTCGTCGTGGTCGGCTGGCAAGCGGTGCGGTCGAATCCAAACGACGTCGGGTCGCTGATTCTCGCGGAGTATCGCAACGGCACGCTGACACCCGTCGGCCGCGTCGGCTCCGGTCTCGGCGGCGCGCAACGCAAACAACTCGACAAGCAGCTGCACGAACTGCCAACCGGCGAGCCGCTCAACGACGACGACGGATACTGGGTGAAGCCCGAACTGGTCTGCGAAGTCGCGTTTCGCGAATACACCGCCGCAGGACATCTGCGACAGCCCGTGTTCGTCAGGATGCGCACCGACAAACCGCCGCAGGAGTGCATCGGCACATTCGACGAGCCGGCGCCGGCGCCGCGCGTCAACGCGGGCGAACGCCGCGTCGACGTCAGTCATCGCGACAAGGTGTTCTTCCCGGAGTTGGGTCTGACGAAAGGCGATCTCGTCGACTACTACGACGCGATCTCGCCCTGGATGCTGCCGTACCTGCAGGATCGACCGCTCGTGCTCACGCGGTTTCCCGACGGCATCCACGGCAAATCGTTCTATCAGCGCGACGCGCCGGAGTTCGTGCCGGAGTGGATCCGCCGCGAAGTGTTGTGGAGCGAAGGCGCCGAGCGTGAAGTGCACTACTTCATCGTCGACGACGCGGCGTCGCTGCGCTATCTGATCAACCTCGGCACCATCCCGATACACACCTGGCACAGCCGCGTCGCCGATCTCGCCCATCCGGACTGGTGCGTGCTCGATCTCGATCCGAAAGACGCGCCGTTCGCTTCGGTGATTGCCGTTGCGCGCGCCATCCGCGATCTCGCGCTCGAACTGGAACTGCCGGCATATCTCAAGACCAGCGGTGCGTCCGGGCTCCACGTGCTGATTCCGATGGCGGGTCAGCTGACGCACGATCTGTCACGAACCTTCGCGCACCTGCTCGCGCGCATCATCGTCGACCGCTGCCCTGAGATTGCGACGATCGCGCGCGTGGTGCGGCGCCGCGAGCAGAAGGTGTACATCGACTACCTGCAGAACGGCCACGGTCGGCTGCTGGTGGCACCGTTCAGCGCGCGCGCCGAACCGAGCGCCGGCGTTTCCATGCCGTTGCGCTGGGAAGAACTAACGAGCCGGTTGAGGAACGAGAAGTTCAACATCAGGAACGCGGTTCGTCGGATGAGAACGCTGAAAGAGAATCCGTGGTCCGACTTCCTCGGCGGTCGCGTCGATCTGGCGCGCGTGCTGCATCAACTCTCGACGATCGCCCGCTGACCGCTCGTTTGACAGTCTGCGCGCTGCATACGATGCTGCGCGCACCCCAGAACATCAGGTCTCACATTACGTGTGCCGATGCGTTCTCCTGCTCTCGTTTGCGCTTTCTGCCGCTGCACCCGTCGCCATCGCCGCCCCCGCCATCCACGCCGCAACCGTCGACCGCAATCCGTTCGGCTTTCTCGATGCCAGCGGCGTACCCCAAGGCGTATCCGTCGATGTATACCGGCTGATTGCCGAGCGGCTCGGCCGACCGCTGCAGGTCGAGTTCGGTCGAGTCGATCAGATCGTCGTCGGCATCACGGCGGCGACCGTCGATCTCGCCGTAATGTTCCAACACGACGAGTTGGCCGCGTCGGCGATCGCACTCGGTCCGTTGCTCGAAGTGCCGACCGGCGTTCTGGCGAGAACGCTGCTGTCCGGCTATGGCGAACTGCGCGGGCTGCGCATCGGTTACGTCGAGGCGACGCCGTTCGACGAACGCTTCGAGTCCGATGCATCGCTGACGAAGGTCGCGTTTTCCAACGTCTCGGACGCGTTCGGCGCATATGTCGAAGGCTCGATCGACGCCATCGCCGGACCGCTGCAATACCTCTTCTATCAGGCGCCGCATTACGCGGCTCGCAACGGCACGCTGTTCAAGGTGCTGTTGTTGCAGAACCGCGCGATGTGGCTATACGTCAGAACCGCGGCGTTCACCGACGATGAGCGAGCCGTAATCGCCCGCTCGATCGATCAGATGATCGAAACGAAGATGATCGAGAGCTTCAGCGATCACTACTTCGGCTCACGCGCGGACACTCCGTGAATCAGTCGCGTTCGCGAGCCCGTTCGCTGCGATCGAACCTGAATTCGCTGCTCGGCTGGCTGCTGGCGACCGCGCTGTTGCTGATGGTGCTGCTGTTCACCATCGCCCAATACCGCGCGATGCAGTCGGGCCTCGATCACGATGCCGAACTCGTCGCGGGGATTCTGATCGACGAAAGTCGCGGCCCGCTGCTGTTCGCCGATCGCCGCATCCTCGCCGACAAGTTCCGCGCGCTGCGCGTCTATCCGAGCATCCTGCGCGCCTGTCTGTACGATCAGTACGGTCAGGTAGCGGCCACGCACAGCAAGGACGCGCGAGCGTGCGCCGATCCGCAGAGCGCGCAGGCCGCCGCGCAACCGTCGCTGAGTAAACCGGTGCTGTGGCACGACGCGCCGATCGGACGTTTGGATCTATACATCGACCGATCGAAAGTGCTGGCAGGCGTGCTCGGCTTCCTCGCACCGAGCGCCGCGTTGGGTCTCGTGGTGTTCCTGGTGGTTTCGGTTTTCGGGAGGCGCCTCGCAGAACGCGCAGCGCTGCCGCTCAACGCGCTTACGGAATCGTCGCGCAGCATCGTGCGGGGCGACCTCGGCGCGCGCATGGCCGTGGAAGGACCACTCGAAGTTCAGGAACTGGCGCGCGCTTTCAACGCGGTGATCGACGACCTGCTGACGGCGCGCCGCGCCGCAGAAGACGACTTGCGCGCGCGCAGGCGCACGCAGGAGGCGCTCTCCGCTGCCGAGTCGCTGCTGCGCAAGATCATCGATCTGGTGCCGTATCTGATCTTCGCCATACGACGCGACGGCAGCCTGATCTTCGCGAACCGCGCGGTGGCGGAAGCGTATGGCGTGGGCACCGACGCGCTGCTGAACGGCACGTTCGCCAGCGTCCGGCCGCCGTCGGAACGCCCCGACGGATTGATCTTCGAGGATCGCGACGCACGCCGCCCGCCCGCCGAAATCTGGTTCAACAGTCACGGCGGACAGTTCAAGCGGTTTCTCGTCACCCGCGTGCCGTTTGCAGAACAACTCGATGCTGGCGCGCAGCCCGAGAGCGAACTGGTCGTAGCGGTGGACGTGACCGAAGAGCGGCGGTTGCAGGTACAGCTGCAATTTTCGCAGCGCCTCGAGGTCGTCGGCACGTTGGCCGGCGGCATCGCGCACGACTTCAACAACCTGCTGACGCCGATCATGGGCTACACCACGCTGTTGATGGATCGCGATCTGCCGGAAGACGTCGGCATCAAGCTGAAATCGATCTACTCCGCCGCCCTGAAGGCGCGCGACCTGGTGCAGCAGATCCTGACGTTTTCGCGTCATCAGAACGAAGCGGCAGAGAAACAGCTGGTCGATTCGGCGGCGGTCCTAGAAGACGCGGTCAGCTTGATGCGCGCGACCGTTCCGAGTTCGATCGACATCCGCGTGCACGTCGATCCGAACGTGCCGCTGATTCACGCCAATCCCGGCCAGCTGCACCAGGTCATCGTCAATCTCTGCACCAACGCGACACAGGCGATTCTCAAGCCGCGCGGTCGCATCGAGATCCGCCTGCAACGACCCGACACCGCTTCGCCCGACTGCCCCCCGCGCATCGCAAAGGGCGACTTCATCGAGTTGTCGATTGCGGACGACGGCGCGGGAATGACGCCGCAGGTGCGCGCGCGGATCTTCGAGCCGTTCTTCACGACCAAGGACGTCGGCAAAGGCAGCGGGCTGGGTCTGTCTGTGGTGCACGGCATCGTCAGGAGCCACGGCGGCGAGATCACGCTCACCACCGAAGAGGGAAAAGGCTCGACGTTCCGCGTGTTCCTGCCGGCCGCCGAGCGCGGCGTAGCGGTCGTCGAAGTACCAGACCCGCCGCACGTCGAAGGTCACGAACGCATCCTGCTGATCGACGACGAGGTTGCGGTCGTGCGCGCGACGAAGGATCTGCTCGAGAACTTCGGCTACGAGGTGGAGGCGTTCACGCAGCCGGCCAGCGCCCTGCGCCAGTTCAAAGCGCTCGACAATGCGTTCGACGTGATCGTTACCGACAACCTGATGCCGGAGATGACCGGCATCGAACTGGCGCAGGCCATCCGCGAGAGCGACGCTTCGATCCCGATCGTGCTGATGAGCGGCTACATCGACGACGATGCCGATCACAACCCTGCTATCACGGTGACGATCTCGAAGCCGACGTCGGGGCGCGAACTGTCGAACCTGATCCAGCAGATCGTGCAGGCGAGGATCGCCTAGACGCCGCAGCGCGCCGTCACGCCGTCGTCGACTCGCTATACTCGGCAGCTGTGCATTCACGTCGAATGCTCTTGCGTGGGTCAAATGCTCTTGCGTTGAAGGAGGAGTTCGAAATGGCCGATCTCAAACTGGGGCTGCAGCTCGGCTACTGGAGTTCCACTCCGCCGGCCGGTTTCGTCGCGCTTGCGCAGGAAGCGGAGCATCTCGGCTTCGACTCGGTATGGACCGCCGAGGCCTACGGCTCCGATGCACTGACGCCGCTCGCATGGATCGGCGCGAACACGAACCGCATCCGCCTCGGCACCGGCGTCTGCCAGTTGTCGGCGCGCACACCCACCGCCACTGCGATGGCGGCGATGACGCTCGACCATCTCTCCGGTGGCCGCATGATTCTCGGACTCGGTGTGTCCGGGCCGCAGGTGGTGGAAGGCTGGTACGGCGCGCCGTTCAGTCAACCGCTGGCGCGCACGCGCGAATACATCGACATCATCCGGCAGGTATTGCGCCGCGAAGAACCGGTCGCGAGCCCCGGTCCGCACTATCCGCTGCCGTACACCGGCGAAGGTGCATGGGGACTCGGCAAACCGTTGAAGTCGATCGTGCATCCGTTGCGCGCCGATCTGCCGATTTTCATGGGCGCCGAGGGCCCGAAGAACGTCGCGCTCGCCGCCGAGATCGCGGACGGCTGGTTGCCGTTGTACTACTCGCCGTTCCGCAACGAGGTATACCGCGCGTCGCTGTCGAACGCGAAACCCGGATTCGAGATCTCGCAAGGCGTCGTGGTCAACATCACTGACGACATCGAGAAGGGGCTGTTGCCGATCCGGAACATGCTGGCGCTCTACGTCGGTGGCATGGGCGCGAAACAGCGCAACTTCCACAAAGAGCTCGTGTCGCGCATGGGCTTCGAAGCGGAAGCGAATCGAATTCAGGAGCTGTATCTCTCCGGCCGCAAGCAGGAAGCGGCACTGGCGGTGCCGACGAAACTCGCCGATGAAATTTCGCTGGTGGGTCCTGTCGGGCGAATCCGCGAACGGCTCGCCGCGTGGCGGGAAACGCCGGTGACGTCACTGCTGGTTTCGGCGCGCAACGCGACGGAACTGCGCACACTCGCCGATGTCGTTCTCGGCGCCTAGCGCCTACAGGCGCTGCTTCACCACCAGCAGAATCTGCATCGATTGCACGTCGGGGCCGTCGACCAGCGGAAACGCGAAGTCGACGTGCAACACGCGGTCCTGCCGCGTGCGGGTGGACTCGAAGCGGAATCCGAAGCCGATGTCCGCGAGCGTTCCGTACCCATCGCCGCCGGGACCATCGGAGAACCACGTGCGTCCGGCATCGACGAACGCGGCGAGTCCGACGCGAACGATGCGCGCGATGTATATGTCGGAGAAATACCGTTCCTCGACGCTGATCAGATAGCTGCGGTTGCCCCACTGATAACGGCTCGGATAGCCGCGTAACCCCGTATCGCCGCCGCCGAGCAACTGTAGATCGGTCGACAGGTTGTGGACCGCCTTGCCCTCGATCATGCCGGCCAGACTGAACCGGCCCGTCTGTTGCTGCCGATAGGTCGCGAACGCCCTCGCTATCACCTCCTCCGACCGGTTCAGATCGAAGTTCCAGTAGCCCTGCAGTTCGGCGCCGTAGAAGATCAGATGCTTCTCGCTGCGCCGAAGTCCGTCCTGATAGTGCGTGCGCAACACCAACCGACTCGCGCTGTCGCCGCCGAACGCGGAATCCGACCAACCCAGCAGCATGTCGTATGCGCGACCGAGATCGACGTCCTCGGTCCGTTCGATGCGATCGACGTTCACCGTGGTGTCGAACCGGTCTTCGACGCTGGCGAAGCCGATCCATGGATAGCCATACGTTCGATCCGCCGGAATGGGATCCGGCGGTACGCTGCCGCGGATCGCGCTGAACTTGTACTCCTCGTAGTTGTATCCGGCGAGCCAGCGCCACGTGTGCCCCTGCGTTTCGCCGTTGGAGAACCCGCCGCTCAGCGACACCTGCCTGAAGTCCTGACCGAACTCGGCGAACTTGTCGCTGAGCGAATACAGCCCCCGCTCCTCATCGGTGTCCTCGAGCCTGATACCGAGTGCCCGCCGGGCATCGAGCGAATAGAACGGTTGCCTGACATCCAGCACGCGACGCGAACCGTCGCTGTTGCTCTCGAGCAGCGTCTGCAACGCGACGCGCGATCCGGCCACATTGGGATTCTCGTAGAACAGACCTTCCCCTTCCCGGTCTGCGTCCTTCTCGAAGAACAGCGATAGCGTTCGGCCGGCGCCGAACAGATTGGTATCCGTCACGCCGTATCCGTACGCGTTGTCGCCGCCTGAGCGGGAGAAGTCCGCGTCTGGCACGAGCGTCCACACGTCGCGCGCGACCACGTCGATGTCGAGCCGGTCACCGCACAATCTGCGCGGTATCACGCGTGCATCGTACAGATACGGCTTCGCACGCAGGATGCGTTCGCTTTCGAGGATCGACGACTCGCGCACCGGCTCGCCCGGGCGAAACAGTATGGTCTCGAGAATCGTGCTCTGACGCGTCTGCGTGTGCAGGCGATTCGCCCACCGGTAGAACCCGTTGTCTTCAGC
This sequence comes from uncultured Gammaproteobacteria bacterium, assembly GCA_963780795.1. Taxonomy (GTDB): domain Bacteria; phylum Pseudomonadota; class Gammaproteobacteria; order Pseudomonadales; family Azotimanducaceae; genus DATJGR01. The sequence continues at coordinate 46,654 of CAWADH010000008.1, forward strand.
CGGATCGTTCGTGTCGAAAACCGGCTGGACGATCACCCGCACGTCGCCGGTCACGTAGGTTCGACCGCGCGGCAATGCCGGACCTGTACTCGCCGCTTCGGTGTCGAACTCGTAGTTCGCGAGTTCGGCCTCTGTGCGCGTGCTGAGATCGGTGCAGCGAGTTTCGTCGACCTGCGCCGAAGCGTTGTGCCACAGACACGCGAGCAGCATCACGAATCGCCGCATTGTTACGGCTTGGGCTTCGCCGACGAAGGGCCCGGATTGCGGATGTGCTGCTTCAACATATCGACCTGCTCTGGCGAGACCGGCTCGAACTTGGGCAGATTGCACTTCGGTCCCAACCGAACGCCGCCGATGCCGTCTTCATTCACGGTGCGCACGCTGTCGTATTCGCACAGCCGATGCTCGTCCTTCTCGAACGACAGTTGCGACACCGCCGACATGCCGGGGCATTTCATCTTCAGCTGGGCGAGCCACAGCTGATTGCCGCTCAGGTGAAACACGATGTAGCGATCGTTCAGCGGTTCGGTGCGATCGATCTTCGCGGAGTAGATGCACTTCACCGCCTGCGAATAGTCGATCGGTGCGGCCGTGCCGTTCAGGATCTCTTCGGCGGTCGGCTCTGCTGCGGATGCCGTGAGTGCCCAGAGCGCGGCACCACATGCCAGCGCAATGCGGATTCGCTCATTGCTCATTCGATGTCTTCGGTTGCGGCGACGGTGCGGGCGTCGACGTCGGGATCGTCGATTGCGCGCGGCGAGCGAGCGCGACACGCAGCGCCTCCGCCTGACCTTCGCTGATCGTCTCGAAGTTTCCGAGCAGGCAATGAACCGCGAACGGAACCCCCAGGCCGCCGCTCCGCGGCATGCCCTGGAAGCTGTCCATGTCGCACAGCGTCCTCTCGCGCATCTCGAAAACGAGCAATGCGTCCCGCCTCAGACCGAGGCATTCGAAACGCAACTGATTGAGCCAGACGTTGCCGCGATAACCCCAGAACAACAGATGCTTCGTGTCGAGGATCTCCACCGAGCGATAGCTGTTCGGAAACACGCACCGTTTCGATTCCGCGTACTCCGATTCCGGCAGCGGGTTGTCGAGAATGAAGTCGATCTGCGCGGGCGTGCTCGAAGACGCCGCGGGCGCATCGGCGACCACGGCAGGATCGGCCAATCCGTTCCCGTGCACCGACGCGAAACCGACTGCCAACGCCCACAAAGCTGCGCGCTTCATGGCCGCATACTGCCCGTTTCATGAATCGAAACAAAGGTCCAGGGTCTTCACCAATCCGTCCAGCACCTGTGCGCACTCTTCGTCCACTTTGAACGCAAGCAGCGCGTCGGCGCGCGTCACGCCGCGATTGATCGAGACGATCGGCTTGCCTTGTTCGTGCGCGGCGCGGCAGAACCGGAAACCGGAATACACCATCACCGACGTGCCGACCAACAGCAACGCCGAAGCGCGCGCCAGCAACGCATGCACCTGTTCGACCGATGCACGCGGTACCGATTCGCCGAAGAACACCACGCCGGGTTTCAGCAGACCGGCACAGGTCGGACAGTTCGGCACCACGAATCGGTCGAGATCGGACACGGCCAGTTCGGCGTCGCCATCGGCGCGCAGTTCGACGACACGACCTGCGAACGAGGGATTCGCCGCGAACAACCACTGCTGCACGGCCGCCCGCGAAAACCGTTGGCCGCACTGCAGGCAATCCACGTCCGCGAGGCGTCCGTGCAGTTCGATCACGCCGTCGTGGCCAGCGCGCGCATGCAGTCCGTCGACGTTCTGCGTAACGGTTCCAACCAGTCGCCCGGCGCGATGCAGGCGCGCGAGCGCGCGATGTCCGGCGTTCGGTTCCGCTGCGGCGAAGTGCGGCCAGCCGAACAGACTGCGCGACCAGTAACGGCGTCGCGCGTGATCCGAATGCAGGAAATCTCGCAATTCGACTGGCGGGCGGCGCTTCCACACACCGTCTTCACCGCGGTAATCGCCGATGCCGGATGCCGTGCTCAAACCGGCGCCGGTGAGCACGAGCAGATCGGGATGCTCCACGACGAACGCGGCGAGCGTCGCGTTCACGCGTCGATGTAACGCGCTTTCAGATGCGCCTTGAATGCGTCGGGTCCGAGCGGCGAGCCGGTCGCATCGATCAGCAACTGATCGGTCGAAACCAACCTGCCGCGGCCGTGGACATTCCTGCGTAACCAGGTCAAAAGAGGTGCGAAGTTTCCCTGCGACAGCGCCTCCACCGCATCGGGCTGCCTGCGGCGCACTGCAGCGAACAACTGCGCGGCGATGACGGCACCCATCGTGTACGACGGGAAGTAACCGAACAGCCCCGCGAACCAGTGCACGTCCTGCATGCAGCCGTCGCGGAAGTCGTCTTTCGTACTGCGACCGAGATAGTGGCGCATCTTCTCATCCCACGCGCCGGGCACGTCGCTCACCGTGAGGTCGCCCGACATCAGCGCCTGTTCGAGTTCGTAACGCAGGATCACGTGCAACGGATAGGTCACTTCGTCTGCGTCGACGCGAATCAAACCCCGTTGTACCTGAGTGCTTGCGAGGTACAGGTTGTCAGCGTCCCACGCACTCGTCGCATCGGCGCGCAGATGCTCGCGGATGATCGGCGCAGCGTATCCGAGAAATTCGCGCCCGCGACACACCTGCATTTCCATCAGCAGCGACTGGCTTTCGTGCACCGCCATGCCGGCCGCTTCTCCAACGGGCAACCCGCGCCATTCGCGCGGCAGACCCTGTTCGTACATGGCGTGACCGGTCTCGTGCAGCACCGCCATCAGCGACGACAGAAAGTCGCGCTCGTCGTAGCGCGTGGTGATGCGCGTGTCGTCGGGGTCGCCGCCGCAGAACGGATGGTGGCTGGTGTCGAGGCGACCATGATCGAAGTCGAAACCGATCGCCGTCATCAGCACGCGCGCCAGCGCTTCCTGTTGTTCGCGCGGGAACGGACCCTGGAACAGCACCGGTTTCGGACGCTGCTCGATGACCCGATCCACCATCGCCGGCAGAAACGCTCGAAGCTCTGTGAAGATCGGGTCGATCTGCGCTTGCGTCATTCCGGGTTGATAACGGTCGATCAGCGCATCGTACGGCGCCAGCCGATTCGCCGCGCCAAGCGCAGTACCCATCTCGCGCGTCAACTCGATCAGATTCCCCAACAGACTCTCTACGGCGCGCCAGTCGTTCGCTTCGCGCGCTTTTCGCCACGTCTGTTCGCAGCGCGTGCTGAGGCGGCTGCGCTCCACGACGAGGGTCGCCGGAAGCGCAGTGGCCTGAGAATGGGTACGCTCGATCTCGCGCAGGTTCGCGCGCTGCCACGTGTCGAGTTCGGACTCTTCGCCGGCCGCCGCGATCAGGTCCGCCGTTTCCGACGACGTCAGCTGCCGGTGCACGATGCCCGCGAGCGTTGCGAGCACGTCGCCGCGGCGCGCACCGCCGCCGGTCGGCATCATCACCGCTTCGTCCCAGCCGAGCATCGCCTGTGCGTGGCCGAGGTCGCCGAGTTCCCGGAACCGCTGCTCCAGCAGGGCGTAACTCAATGCGTTGCTTCCTTTACGCACGCAGGCGATCCACCGCTTTGATCGCGGCGCGCGCGATGCGCGGCATGCGCACGTCACCCATCGGCGATCCGGCGCCGCTGTTCACCGTCAACGCGACCGCGAGGCGACGCGACGGATCGCAGAACGCGCCACTGCCGCCAAATCCATAGTGACCGAACGCCGAGGGCGCGGATGCGCCGAGACTGAACGCCTTGTGATATCCCATCCGCCAGTGCATGGGCAGGAACACCACCTTGTCGCGCTTCTTGCTCTGCACCCTGGCCATTTCGCGAACGCGCGCCTCGGACAACAACCGCACGCCGTCGATCTGACCGCCGTTGGCGATCATCGCGTACATGCGCGCCAGCGAGCGCGCGGTGAATTGACCGTTTGCGGCCGGAATGATCGCCTGCACCGTCGCTTCCGCGTTCCAGTCGAATGGTTCGTTCAGCGCCATCGCCGAACGGAACTCGGAGAACTCGATGCCGATCTTCGCGAACGCACGCTCGATCCATTGCCGTACGGAGTCGTTCCAGCCATCCGTCTGCTTCACGGGAGTCATGATGCCGTCGCGGGTGATCAGCTTTGCGCGGCGGTACATCTCGTTGTGCGGCATACCGATGTACATGCCGTCGAGCCCCAACGGATCCACTAGTTCTTCCTGCAACACGCGCTGCAGCGGCTTACCGGCAACCGCTTCGATGACGCCGCCGACGAGCCAGCCATAGGTGAGCGCGTGGTAGCCGTGATGCGCGCCGGGTTCATGCACCGGACGCGCCGCGGCGATCAACGCCTTCATGTGTTCCCAATCGAGGATCTCGTTCGCATGCGTGATCATCTCGTCGATGCGGTACAGGCCGGCCTCGTGACACAAGGCCTGCCGGATCGTAATGCTGGCTTTGCCGTTGGCACCGAACTCGGGCCAGTACTTTGCGATCGGATCGTCGTACGCCGCGAGTCCCTGATCTACCAGAATGTGCACCAGTGTCGACATCACGCCCTTGGTCGTGGAGAACGACGGAGCAGTGGTGTCTTCCTGCCACGGATTGTCTTCGCGATCGCGCGTGCCGCCCCATACGTCGACGACCTTGCGCTCGCCGTGATAGACGCACACGGCGGAACCGCCCTGCGAATTCTTGGGAATCTGCCGGATCAGCAGCGCTGCGACCTCGGCATAGTCCGGATGTACTGAGCCGTCGAGCATCGACGTCCAACCATCGAAATCAGGCGCGCATTCTAGCGCGGATCGCGCGCGCGAGTGGGCGATGGGCAACGCGTCGGGCTAGAATGCCGTCGCAATCCAAGGAACAAAATGCCGATCGACTGGAGCGAGTATCAGGCCGCTGGAATATGGGACGAACTCGTCACCGACCGCGGTCGGCCGCGCTCGGGTGCGACCAGTCTCTGCCGCATGTTGTCGCGCCTCAGCGACGATGAACTCGCGGCGCGCAAGACCGCCGCCGAAGTCGCGATACGGACGATGGGCATCACGTTCACCGTCTATACCGGAGAAGGCAGCGGCTCGATCGACCGCGAATGGCCGTTCGACATCATTCCGCGGATGGTAGTGAAGAATGAATGGGACGTCATCGCGAAGGGACTCAAACAGCGCGTCAACGCACTGAACCGATTCATCGACGACGTTTACCACGAGCAGCGGATCCTCGACGACAACGTCGTGCCGCGCGAACTGATCGTGAAGTCCAAGGACTTCCGTCCGGAATGCATGGGCGTCAGTCCGGCGCACGGCGTCTGGTCGCACGTGTGCGGCACCGATTTAGTGCGCGATGCCGACGGCACCGTGTACGTGCTCGAAGACAACCTGCGCGTGCCGTCGGGCGTCTCGTACATGCTCGAGAATCGCGAAGTGATGAAGCGCGTCTTCCCCGAGCTGTTCGAGGACTACCGGATTCTGCCGATCGACGACTACGCCGATCAGCTGCTGCGAACGCTGCGCTCGCTGTCACCGCGCAAAGTGAAGAGTCCCGAAGTGGTGGTGCTGACACCGGGTATCTACAACTCCGCGTATTTCGAGCACGCGTACCTGGCGCAGGCGATGGCATGCGAGCTGGTCGAGGGTTCCGACCTGGTCGTCGGCAAAGACGATTGCGTGTACATGCGCACCATCGAAGGACTGATCCGCGTCGACGTGATTTATCGACGCATCGACGATCTGTTTCTCGATCCCGAATTGTTCCGCCCCGACTCGATGATCGGCGCGCCGGGTCTCATGCGCGCGTGGCGCGCGGGTAACGTGGCGCTCGCCAACGCGCCCGGTTGCGGCGTTGCCGACGACAAGGTCATCTACACGTACGTGCCGGAAATCATCCGCTACTACACCGGCGAAGATCCGATTCTGCCGAACGTGCCGTCGTACCGTTGCGTCGACAAGGAGTCGCGCGACTACGTGATCGACAACATCGACAAAATGGTGGTGAAGCCCGCCAACGAATCGGGCGGGTATGGAATGTTGATCGGCCCGAAGTCGACGAAAGCCGAGCGCGAGAAATTCGTCCGGCAGATTCTCGCCAATCCTCGCAACTACATGGCGCAGCCGATGCTGATTCTGTCGTCGGCGCCGACGCTGGTGGGCAGCCACGCCGAGCCGCGCCATCTCGACCTGCGGCCGTTCATTCTCTCCGGCGCCGCCACGTACGTGACCACCGGCGGCCTCACGCGCGTCGCGATGCGAAAAGGATCGACCGTGGTCAACTCGTCTCAGGGCGGCGGCAGCAAAGACACCTGGGTCGTCGACGTCGAATGAAGCAACACACGCTGTCGAAGACCGCCGAACGCATCTACTGGCTCGGCAGATATCTGGAACGCGCCGAAAGCACCGCGCGCCTGGTCAACGTGAACGGTAATCTGCTGATCGACCTGCCGCGGCGAATTCCGCTCGCGTGGACCTCGCTGATCGACATCATGGGCACGCGTTCGCATTTCAACGAGCTCTACGAAACGCCTGACGAGCGCAATGTGGTGCGCTACCTCACGGCAGACCAGAACAATCCCGGCTCGCTGCTGGTTTCGCTATCGATGGCGCGCGAAAACGCGCGGACCATCCGCGAAATCATGCCGCGGGTCGCGTTCGAGTACATCAACGACCTGTTTCTTTACGCGAAAGACCGCGCCGGCGGCACGATGTCGCGCAGCCGCACCAGCGAAACGATGGACGGCGTGATGCGGCGCGTGCAGCACATTGCCGGCTTCCTTTCCGGCACGATGGTGCACGGCGACACGTGGAGCTTCCTGCGCATCGGCGAATTCCTCGAACGCGCCGACATGACCACGCGCATCATCGACGTGCGCTCGGTCGACATGCTGGAACAGACCGACGGGCTCGAACCGTACAGCCAGCTGCAGTGGCGTTCGGTGTTGCGTTCGCTGCACGCGCTGCAGGCCTATCAGCTCGCCGTGCAGGAACCGCTTCAGCAACCGCTCGTGCAGCACTTCCTGTTCAAGAACGAGAACCTGCCGCGCTCGCTCGCCTACTGCACCAGCCGGATCCGTTCTTCGCTGCGGTCGTTGCCGCGCAACCAGAAGCCGCTAACGGCTATCAATCGCGTGATCCGCTATCTCGAGTCGGTCGAAGTGTCGACACTGAAGGGCGCCGAACTGCACGCATTCATCGACGATTGTCAGTTGCGCCTCGCGCAGCTCGACCGCGAAATCGACCGCACCTACTTCCACGCCCGTCTGCGCATGGCGCAGGAACAGACGCAGTCTCAATCCTAGTTGGCCGCGCGTTCGCGCCGGTCTATCCTCCTGCTTCCGAAGCGAGGGGCGTAAGGCATGCGCTACGTGATCGAGTTCCTGGTCCCCGCGATGATCGTCATCGTGGTGGCGCTGGTGCTGTTCCGGAACCGCACGAATACGCCGGCGCCCGCCAGCGCATCGCAGGCGAAAGACGACACCGGCACGCTGTCGACCGGCACGTTCGTGGTCATCCTGATCATCGGCGCAACGTTCACCGTCGCGCTGATCTACGCGCTGCACAACAGCACGCCCTGATTTCGAACTAGCCCGGAATCCGCTCCCGCACGAATGCACCGATGCGCCTGACGGCATCCGCCGCTTCGGGCAGGTGCGGAGTGGCCTGCCATACGTGCGGCGCGCCGTCTTCGATTTCCAGCCGCACCGGCACGCCGGCGGCGCGCGCCTTATCGGCGACGCGCGTCGAATCGTCGAGCAGAATTTCGCGCGTCCCCACCTGGATCAGCAACGGCGGCAAGCCTTTGTAGTTGCCGTACAGCGGTGCTGCGAGCGGATTGCGCAATGCGCTCGCAGCATAAAGCTTGCCCATGTCGCGAAGCGCCGCGACCGGGATCATCGGATCATCTGCCCCGCCGGGTTGTGCCGAGGCACCGGTGCCCTCGAGATCGGTCCACGGCGAAAGGCACACGGCGCACGCCGGCAACGCATCGCCCGCATCGCGCAGCGCCAGCAGCGTCGCTAGCGTCAGACCGCCGCCGGCCGAATCGCCGGCAATCGCGATCGAACCCGCCGCGATTCCCTGCTTGCGCAGCCAACGATAGGCCGCAGTCGCGTCTTCGACCGCCGCCGGAAACGGCTGCTCCGGCGCAAGCCGATACTCGAGCACCAGCACCCGCGCCGCCGCTTCGCGCGCGATCCGCGATACCAGTTCGCGATGCGTGCGGCGCGATCCCATCACGTAGCCGCCACCGTGCAGATACAGCACGACGCGCCCGTTGGCGCTGTTCGGCATCGTCACCCAGTCCGCATCGAGGTCGCCGACGCGCGTTTCGGTCACGCTGATCTTCTCCGGCAACTGCAATCCGCCGAGCATCGCCTCCATGCCGGCGCGCTGCTCTTCGATGCTGCCGCCGCCGACCACGGGTCCGCTGGCAATCAATTCGATCATCTCGTTCATTTCCCGGCTCGGCATCGTGTTCTCCATTCGGTGCAACTGACGCGGCCGACATCGTAGTGATCCGCGCAGAGCGTTGGCAACGCCAACGAACGGCGGCGGCTCACACGCGCAGGCGTGATCGCCTCTCTACTGCATGCGTCGACGCTGATTAAGCTGGCCGTCCCCTGGTCCCTCCACCTTCCCTACAGGGGCTTGTCGGGGCGGCGCACGAAACGCCGCCCCGACCTTTCTCGTCGCTTCGGTTAGGGGTCTTTCGGGAACGGCTTCAATCGCTTGAGCACGCGATCGGGGTCGGCTTGCGGCGTGTTTTTCATCGCCCGGTCCACCATCTTGTCGTACTTCGGATCGAGCCGAGCCACCTTGCTGGCGCTCGAGAGGCGCACGGACGATTGCGACAGGATTCGCGTGGCACCTGGTGCGCCGCAATGCGCGCACGCCACGGTGGCGGGCCGTTCCGCGATCGAACACCAGTGGGAAGTGACCTCTCCGCAGTCCGCGCAGCGGAACTCGTACGTGGCCACGATTTCAGGCGGCGAGCCGCGCTCCGGTATCGAGGAACGACTGCAACGTCAGATGATAGCGCTCGAACTTCAGTGTTTTGAGCGGGTCCGCCCCCTTCACGATGCCGTTGGGGGTATCGACGTCGAGGCAGACCAGCGACGGCGCGGTGCCGGCTTTCCTGCCTGCGAGATACGATTTCCAGGCATCGCTGCTCAGTTCCAGATAGAAATCCGCATCGCGCAACGCATCGAGATCGATCGCCGCCACCGCCGCGCACTCGAACGCCTCGAAGTCGACCAGAAATGCGGCATCGTCGGTCTTGATGCCGACACGCGCGTCGCACGTGCCGAGGCGCCGGAAATCGCGATCGGCATTCACCGTTTCGCGCACCTTCTGCAACAAACCGAGATTCAGCACCGCGGGCATCGGCTCACTCCGTGAATTCGGTTGCGACGCGCGCCGACGCGTCGAAGAAATACTGCATCGTCTGGTTGTAGCGGAAGAACAGGTCTTCGCGGTACTGATCGCCGTGCATCGAGTGCGACAGACCTTCAGGGCGGCCGAGATCGAGCGTGTTGAGCGTGTGGTTCAGGTCGGCGTGACCGTTCGTGGCGATGTTCTGGATCATCTCTTTCCAGTCGGCGTACGACATCTCGAGGATGTAGTCGGCAGCCGCGAGGTCGCTGTCCTGCACCTTCACCGCAGCGCTGCACTCGGCGCCTTCGAACGTGATCAGAAACGACTGACCCGCAATCTTGAGTCCCATCAATGCGTTGCAGGCCCCGCCACCGCCTCCCTGATACGCCTCGTCGGCATTGAATACGGCACGCACCGCGTCGAACCACTGTACTGAGGGGAACATCGCCATCTTTTACGACGCCTTCAGGTATGCCGACAACTCTTCGGGGAACAGCGTGCGACGCTCCACCCCCAGCCATTTCAAGGTAGCGAGATAGCGCGTGATGTAGTCGGACATCATGCGCAGGAAGATCTGCCCGCCCTGCTCCGCTCCGCTGATGCCGTTGCCGAACACGATGGTGAGTGCTTCGCGCAGCACCACGTCCTTCAATTCGCGCACCAGCACGCGTTCGCCGATGAAACACAGCTGCTGCAGGATCAGGTTCTGGTCATCCTGGTGGTTCACCGCATAACGCAGGTGATCGATGGCGTACGTGAGATGCCGCGCCTTGTCCTCAAGACAGTGCGCAAAAATCGTCCGCTCGGCTTCGTTGTGGGCGTAACGATGCAGGTAGCGGTACATGGTCTGCGTAAACAAGCCGCGCATGATGAAGAGGTACAGCACGGCTTCGGTCCAGCCGCCGCGGCTTTCGAGAATCATCCGATTCACTTCGCCCGGACCCTCGAGCCCGAGCCCGCCGCCGTTGCACAACGCGCGCTTTCTGAACACTTCCATGTGCCGCGCACCGTCGAAACTCACGGTCGCGAGGAACTGTTTGATCTCGTGATAGCCGTACGCCATCTGCGATTGCCAGTACGTCACGCTCTCGACGTCGGCGTTGGCGTATTGCGACAGTTCGGTGCACACCTGACAGATCGCGCGCTCTACGTCGTCGGGCAGCGGCTTCACGGTGGTCCACGGCACGTCGACCGCGGGCGCCCAACGACGCTGGATCGCTTCTTCGTACATGTCGGCTGCGGAATCGGCCCACAGATCCACTTTGTCGCGGATCGCATAGCCAAGTGGCGGTACGCCGCGACGCGACACGGCGCCGCGCGGCGCGCGCGTCTGGTCGGTCCACACCGGCGGCACTTCGCCGTAAATGCCGACGTTGAGATCGCCGAGCCGCAAACCATGTTTGCCGGGTTTGACCCGCGTACCCCACTGATGGGTCTTGCCCATCCATTTCAGGTTCGGCGGCGCAGGTTGCGGAGCTGGCGGCTGCGGCGGCGCAGTTTGTGGTGGGGACTTGTCGTCCGTCTTATCGGTCATCGAAGTTCCCCGATTGCGTCATGCGGCCGCGTGGTCGTCGAACGTTTTGATCAGTTGCGAACGGCCATTGTCGAAGCGGTCGCCGAAGCCGGTGGAACGCACGCGCTTGATGTATTCCTGCACCTGGCGTTTGCGGATCGCGATGAGCTTGCGCACGCCTTCGTCGTACTTGTCTTTGCCGCCCCCCAACAGAATTGCCAGCGCCTCGCTGGAATCGGTCTGCGTGCCGGCCGGGTTCTGCGAACCGGCGAGGATCTGCCGCTCCGCCTCGTCGAGATAGCACTGTATTTCTTCGCGGCGCTGCGGCGCCGTTTCGGACATGTAGCGCATGTGCATGACACCGAACGCGACGTGTCGCGCCTCGTCCTGCGCGCATAGCCGGTACATCGCCTTTTCGGCCTCGTTGTACGCCATCAGTTCGCCCATGCGGAACATGGTGAGCACCGCGCCCTCGCCGGAGATGTGCAGCCGCGACGACATTTCCGTGAAGTCGCGCGCGAGGTCGATGCTGCCGACGACGCCAGCGGTGCCGCCGGATGTCTGCATCAAACCGCCACCGTTCGCCAGCGCGCGCTTTCTGAACACGTCCATGTGGCGCGATTCGTCCATCACCTGCGCGAGCAGACACTGGCGCGGTTCGAAGAAATCGGGCGTGGTGCTCGCGATCCACCGTGCCGGTACGTCGCCGGCCACGAATTCGACCTCGGTGAAGAAGGTGGCGAGCTGACATTCCGCCTCTTCGATGTCGTCAGGCAGCGGCTTGATGGTGTGCCACGGTACGTCGGTAGCCGAACTCCATTGACGCTGCAGCGCCTCCTCATAAAGGAACGATGCGTTGTCGAGCCAGATCTCGCTCTTCGACATCACGGCGTAGCCGCCGATGCGATACGAGTTCGGTCGTGCGCCGGCGCCACGCGGCCGGCCGGTCTGGTTGTCGCTGCGTTCGTCCGGCTCGCCGTAGCTGCCGATCTGAATGTCGGCGAGCGAGAGCCCCTGCTTGCCCGGCACCGCGCGGATGCCCCATTCGCCCTGACGGTCCATCCAACCGAGATCGAGCGTGCTCGACGGTTGCAGCACTTCTGCCTCGCTCATATCGCGTTCCTCCAGCGGACTTGGGGCACTTGGGCACTATATTGTGTCCGCTCGATATCGCAATGAGGCGTTTTCGAAAAAGTCTTGTGCTTCCGGATCACCAATACGACCGCGATCGGACCGGCTGCGCGCAAGCGCGCCCGTTGCGGCATCCCCTCTATAATGCCGCCCCCATGGATCCCACACTCTCCGAGTTGCTCGCGATTCTCGACCTCGAATCGATCGAGCTGAACCAGTTCCGTGCCCATCACCCGCCCGGCACGACAGGTCGCGTGTTCGGCGGGCAGATCATGGCGCAGGCGCTCATGGCAGCCGGTCGCACCGTGCCCGATTCGCTGCGGGTGCATTCGCTGCACGGCTATTTTCTGCGTCCCGGCGATCCCGACGTGCCGGTGCTGATGTCGGTCGATCGCATCCGCGACGGCCGCTCGTTCGTAACGCGACGTGTCGTCGCGATCCAGCGCGGCCATGCGATTTTCGAAATGTCGGCGTCGTTCCAGGCGGAGGAAGAGGGTTTTTCGCACCAGGCTCGCAGCGTAGTGCGCGAGCCGCCGGCGAAAGTGCCGCCCGCGCTGCAGCGCACCGCGTTCGTCGCGATGATGGAGGAGTGGAAAACGTATCGGCAGGAAGCGCCGATGCCGCCGTTCAAGCGGGTCTGGTTTCGCGCCAACGGCGAAGTCGGCGACGACCCGTTGCTGCACGCGTGTCTGCTCACCTACCAGTCCGATTCCGACCTGATGTCGACGTCGCGGCTGCCGCATCGCCCGGTCGACCGGGCGCGGTTGCAACGCGCGAGCCTCGACCACGCGTTGTGGTTCCACCGCCCGGTGCGGGTCGACGAGTGGCTGCTGTACGACCTTGACAGCCCGTCCGCGTCGCAGGCGCGCGGCTTCAGCCGCGGCGAGATCTATCGCACGGACGGCACGCTGATCGCTTCGGCGATGCAGGAGTGCCTGATGCGACGGCACTGACGCGGCGGCACTGACGCGGCGGCACTGACGCGACGGACTTCCAGCACGACGGCGTATAACGGAACAGCCTGGGCCGATTCGGAGCCGTCATGATCCCGCAAGACGCCGTCGTGGCCGCGAACCGGTTCGGATTCGGCGCCACTCCCGAAGCGATGACCGCGATCGCCAAAGACCCGCGGAGCTGGGTCAAACGGCAGATCGCTCCGGAAAAACACCTGCCCGCAGCGCTCGCGGCATTGCCGTCGACGATGGACGATCAGCTCGCGTTCTTCCTGTGGCTGCGCGACTACCGCAAGGAAATCCAGTCGACTGACGAGGCAATGAAGGGGAGCGTAGAGAAATCGTACGTCAAAGCGCTCTATCCACGGTATCAGACCGCTGTGAAAGCGCGCTTCGACACCGCAGTGACCACCGATACGCCGGTATTCGAACGGCTCGTGCATTTCTGGTCCAACCACTTCGTGGTCTCGGGCGCTAAGCCGGTGGCGATCGCGCTACCTCCGTCGTTCGAACGCGACGCGATCCGTCCTTACGTCACCGGCAAGTTCGCCGACATGCTGCTGGCCGTGGCAAAGCACCCGGCGATGCTGATCTATCTCGACAACACGCGCAGCATCGGACCGCATTCCGAGCATGCGCGGAATCCGCCCAAGCGCCCGCAGCAGTTCGCCGGAATGCCGGCGCCGACCGGCCTCAACGAGAACCTCGCGCGCGAGATTCTCGAACTGCACACCGTCGGCGCGCACGGCGGCTACGATCAGGCCGACGTCACCAGCTTCGCCAACGTCATCACGGGGTGGCAGGTGATCTCGCCGCGTCAATTCGCGCGCTTCGCCGCGCGATGGGCCGGTATCGGCACCGATCTGTTCTATTTCAACGCCAACGCGCACGAACCCGGTGCGCACAACGTGATGGGTAAGACCTACGCCGCTGGCGGCGTGGAGCAAGGCGAAGCGGTGCTGCACGATCTTGCCCGCCACCCGTCCACCGCCACGTTCATCGCCACCAAGCTGGCGCGCCACTTTGTCGCTGACGAACCGCCCGAGGCGGTCGTTGCCCGACTGGCCAGGGTGTTTCGCCAAACCGACGGCGACCTCGGCGCCGTTACCCTCGCACTGATCGATTCCCCGGAGGCGTGGGCCGAGCCCCGCTCGAAGCTCAAACAGCCGGAGGAATATCTCATCTCGGCCGTCAGAACGATGGGCGGGCCCCCTCTGCTTGGTCGTCAGTTGATGGCGAGCCTCAACGAAATGGGTCAGCGCCCCTACATGTCGCCGGGACCCGACGGCTGGAGCGACCTGCAGGATTTCTGGTTGTCGCCCGATGGCGTGTGGAAGCGCGTCGAATGGGCGCAGCTCGCCGGCCGCGCGCTCGCGGGATCGATGCCGCAACCGGACACGTACGCGGACGGTATTTTCGGCGCGACGCTGTCGGCCGGCACGCGCACCGCCATCGGCCGCGCCGAAAGCCCGGCACAGGCCGTCGCGCTGCTGCTCACCTCGCCCGAATTCATGCGGAGATGATCATGCATCACGTCAACCGTCGCACGTTGCTGAAGGGCGCGAGTCTCGGTGTAGCCGTCGCGGTGCTGCCGCGGCTCGCGTTTGCGACACCAGCAATCGACAAGCGCCTGGTCGTGATCATTCAGCGCGGCGGCATGGACGGCCTCGCCGCCGTACCGGCATACGGCGATCCGGCGTTCGAAGCAGCACGCGCCGGTATTGCTACGCCTCCGCCCGGAAGCACCGACGGCGCACTCGCGCTCGATTCGACGTTCGGTCTGCATCCGGCGCTGACGGAATTCGCGGCTCTCTATGCCGAGAAATCGTTGCTGCCGATTCACGCCGCTTGCGTCGCCTATCACGGCCGCTCGCACTTCGAAGCGCAAAACGTTCTGGAGAACGGCTCGGCGATTCCGTATCTGCTGAAATCCGGCTGGCTGAACCGCTCTCTCTCGGCGCTGCCGGCCGCGGATCACGACATCGGCATCGCCATCGCGCAGACGATGCCGGTCATCATGCGCGGCGACGCGGCCGTCACGTCCTGGTATCCGTCCGTTCTGCCGCAACCCAACAGCGACACCATCGCGCGCATCGCCGCGATGTATGCCGCCGACCCGAAGCTGGACGCCGCGCTCGCCCGCGCGCGTTCCACGCACGAGATGGCCACCGACACCGATCCCGGCTCGCAGTTTGCGAGCCTGATGGCGGCCGCTGGAAGTTTTCTGGTGAAACCCGACGGCCCGCGCATCGCGATGATCGAGAGCAGCGGCTGGGATACCCACGCCGCGCAAGCCGCCAACTATGGCGCGCTGGCGCGCAATCTGCGCGAACTCAATCGCGGTGTCGCGTCGCTTCGCAGCGCGCTCGGTCCGGTGTGGAATCAGACCGCCGTGCTGATCATGACGGAGTTCGGCCGCACGGTGGCAATGAACGGTACCCAGGGCACCGACCACGGCACCGGTGGCGCGGCATTCCTGCTGGGTGGCGCGGTGGCGGGCGGTCGCGTGCTCGCCGATTGGCCCGGACTCAGACCCAACGATCTACTCGAGGGGCGCGACCTCAAACCGACGACCGATCTGCGGGCGGTTATGAAGGGTCTGCTCGCAGAGCATCTCGGCGTGCCGGACGCTCACGTCGAACGGGTGGTGTTTCCCGATAGCGCCGAAGTCAAACCGGTGCGCGATCTGGTGCGTGCGTGATCTAGGGAGAGGCTTGCGGCGCGCCGACGTATCGCGCCGGTGCTACTTTTTTTTCCAGGGTTCCCCCTGCAGGCGGATATAGGTTCCCGGCGCTGCCTTGTCGAACACCTTAGGCGCCCCGACCCTGGCGACGTCGTCCGCAGTCACCGGATCCTTCGGCGTGGCGGTTTCCTTCGCGATCCTCTCATATACGGTGCGCCGTTTGGCGTTCACGTCGGCGACGAGTGCCTGCACCTCCGGGCTCGGATTCGGCGAGACCGCGGCGACGTAGCCGGTCCAGTCTTCGCCAACGAGTCCTTGCGCGCGCGCTTCGTCCAGTGTCAGCGCGAACGCCGCCATCGGCAGCAGCGCCAGAACAATCAGTACCATACGTCGCAGCATGAGCGCCTCCTTCAGAAAATGTCGCTGTTCTTGTCGATCGCGCTGTCGAGCTGCTTGTCGACCTTCACCAGAATCTCGTGATGGATGTTCACGTTCAGGTTGATCGTGATCGGCTCGTCGGTGGCGACCTTGACGGTCGGCGTGCACGCCACGAGCGCGCCAGCGGTCAACAGCACGGCCAACGAAGTGCATAGTGGCTTCAATGACGTCATCGCGTTTTCCGGAATGTGCGGCGCGGTCACGATAGCAGCAACGCCGCGATTACTCACGGGCCGAATCGTTTCTCGAGGCTGTTCGTGACGCTGTCCGCGGCACGCAGACTCTGTAGCAACGCCGGCAGACTTTCGTTCAGATTCAGGTTGAACTGAATTGCTCGCCCGTTCTCTACCGCCGGGTTGAATCCCTGCAGCCGCACGCCGAGCTTCAGAGTGCCGTCTGTAGCCAGCGCCACGTTGGCGTCGAGCGTGTCGTAGTGAAAATCCTCGAGCGCCTGGAACGCGAATCCGACGCCCGATTGCGCCACCATCGACGACGCCGCCGCGCCTTTGTAGATGAGCGTACCGCCCGGCGCACGTGCGGTGATCCGCCCGTCCGTCACCGTGAACGCTTCGCCGTCGAGCGCAACGGGCAGCCGACCATCGAGCAAACCCGTTCCTTTTACGTCGCCGCCTTCGAGCGCCAGCACGTCGGTTAGGGAAATTCCGTTCAAGTCGACCGCCAAAGAGGTCTTGTCCGTTTCCAGCTGGTAGTCGAACGCATCCGCCGAGAAGCTCCCGCTCAATACACTCCCGGACAGATCGCGCACCCGAGCGAAACCGTTGGCGACCGCGAATTCGAGCGACACGTCGGTGAGCGGAAAGCCGACGTCGAACGAGTCGATGGTCAGTTTCGTATCGGCAACGCTCAAAGCGTCTCCGGATATCGCGAACGGCGCGTCGACCTTCAAGCCGGCGATCGCGTAATCGTCGTAGTGCGCCTTCCTGGCGTCGACGCGGACGCGGCCTCTCGCGTGATAGCTCAGACTCTTCGACGCATCCCAGCTGCCGTCCACGGCAAGCCCGATGGTGCCTTCGTCTACGTCGTAGGCCGCATTGAAGCCCGGCAGCTGCGTGGCCAGCACTGCCTTCGTAACGGCCCAATCGCCCGCCGCCGTGAACGCGCCGGTCGCCGTCGCGAGATCGTGCGACACCGTAACCCGCATCGCCAACGCGTCGCGGCCCGCGTGCGTACGAAGCACCGCGGACGCGCCGACCGCGTCGCCGTCCAGCGCGATCTGCTCCACCGAAAGCCACGCATTGCCGAGCGTGACGGTGTGCTTGCCGACGTGCAGGGGTGGAAGTGCCGCCTTGAGATCGACCGACTGAACGCGCAGCTTCGCCGGAGCGGAAGCCTGTCCCTCGATGGTCAGCGGAGAAACGGTGGACAGTTCGAATCCGTCGGATGCGAGCACGACGTGCGCGCCGGAATCGAACACCGCCTTGATCGACGGACCAATCGTGTAATCGCCTTCGATTGCCGCGTCGAACAGCCGCTCAGGGGCAAGCCGTCCGCTGAGCGCAACGCGAACGCGGCCCTGCCCTTCGACGCCCTGCAGTGACGGTTGCGGCGACAACCGTACCCCGCCTTCGAAGTCGACCACCACGTGACCGCCGGTGATGGCGAGCCCGGCCACCGCAGCGGCGGTCTGCAGCACCTTTCCGGCAAGCGCCACCTGTGCTTTCACCGTCAGTGCGTCTGCACCAGCGGGCACGCCGGTGGCGAGCACGATCGGCGCACCGTCGAGGCCGATTACGGCGAGTTCGAAATCGCGGTCGGCGCCGAAAGCGCCGCGCGCGCGCAGCCGCAGCGGCTTGTCGCCCGCAACGACCGTGATCACCAGACCGTCGCCGACGCGGACACCTCGCTGCGTGTACTCGATGTCCACCGTCTGGTCATTTGCAATCGCAACGCGCGCATCGAGGTCGGCCTTTCCGGCGATCCGACTCAGCTCCGGTACGTCCGCCTGAATCAAGCCTCCGGGTTCCAGGTGCGCCTCAACTACACCGTTGGCGATCGTGAAGTCGCCATTGACGTGGACGCTCGCATTTTCCGCTTGCTGCGCCGCGCCCGCGAGTTCGATACGGTAGGTACCGCTGCCCTCGAACGACCCTAACGCATCTTGCGACGGCAACGGCCAAGGTGTGCGTCCTCGCACGGCAACCTCCGCGCTGCCCGACGACAGCACCAGACCCGCATAAGCGCCGGCGAGCGCCAGCGGCCGTCCGGTCAGCGCGATGCGACCGTCGAACGTCATCGCACGACGATCGGCGTCCGGCACACCTGTCAGCGATCCGAGCGGTACGGCAGAACCGCGCTGCATCAAGGTTACCGCAACGCGTCCGTCGGGATTCACCACACCGTTGACGTCGAGCGGCACGGCCAGAAGCGGACTCTCGACGCCGAGACGCACCTGCAGCACTTCGGGGTCGAAGCTGACGCTGCCGCGCGCCGACATCGCGGGGTCCGCGTTCGCGACGTCGAGCTTGCGGATGACCACCTGTCGCGCCGGAATCAACGACCAGAACGATGCGACGTCGAACGATGCCGGACCTTCGGTCGACGCGACACCGCGCCCGAGACGAACCGTCAGCTCGTCGATATCGACCGCTTCGAGCTCGCCGCGAAAGAGGCGCCAGATACGATACGACACCCGCACGTTGGTACCGGCGACGGTGTTACCCGCCGTTGTCAGTTGCAACGCCGTCACGTCGACGCCGTTCCAGCGCGGGTATCCGAACGAGAACTGGCTGGACTCCACACCCCAACGAGCGAGCAGAGGCGGCAGCAGCTTCGCCGCGAGCCACGGCGAGACGCCATATGCGACGGCAAGGACCAGCAACGATCCCAGCGCCGCGCGCCGGAAGGTCACGCTCCCGGGCTCGCCAGAACCGGAATGACGACTCGGGTCGATGGTTTCACCATCGACAGGTCGAGGTCTGGGTTGTACTGGCGCAACAACCAGACCGGGATGTTGTACTTCCGGCCGGCCAGGACCCAGATCGACTCGCCGGGCTTCACGACGTGTTCGCTCGTGGCGACGATCTGGTGGTTCGCGAAGAACTGTTCCTGCAGGTTCTGGTGATACGCCAGGCGCGCGCCTTCGAACTGTTCCGGTGTCGCTTTCGAGAAATCGAGTTTCAAGCGCTTTCCGACGCGCACGGCCGACGTCCCTTTCATGCCGTTCATGCGCCGCAGATCGCTCGCCTTCACGCTCAGCCAGTCCGCATAGTGGCCGATCGTCTCGTCTTCCTGAACGCGGATCGTGCGGTCGTCCGCCACCGAGTAGTCGCTCGGATCGGCGAGCAGTTGCCGCTGCTCGATATCGACCACTTCCGCGGCCTGCGATGGCGCTGGCACGGCGGGCAATGCGACGGCCACTTCCTGTTCGGCAGCGGCCGCCTGTTCGACCGTATCGGCCGTGCCGATCGTGTCGCCCGCCTCTGCGGCGGCATCGTCGGCCGCCACTTCGGCGACCGCCGACGGAATGTTCACGGCCACCTCGGCCGGCGGCTTCGCAGCAACGCTCGTTGAAACAGTCGGTGCAACGACCGCCACTGCGGGCGTTGCAGCGGGCGCTACCTCCGCTGCAACGCTCGCAGGCGGCACGATCTTCGGCGCCGCCTTGGCCGCCGCGACGCGTTGCGCCTCGACGACGGTGTCGGGATAGATGCCCTGATCGACGATGGGGCCGGCCGACGACTTCGATACGCCCGCCGGCAGGATCAGCTTCTGACCTGCCTTGATGCGCGCGGACTTCGACAGGCTGTTGATGGCCACGAGATCCGAAACGCGTGCGCCGTATCGTGGCGCGATCGACGACAGCGTTTCGCCGCGCTGAACGACATGGAACAGATCAGGCGTCTGTTTCGAATCCCACGCCTCGTGCGACATCGACGCCAGCAGCACCTGCGGATCGCCGGCCGATGACGGTACGCGGAACTCGTAGCCCTTCGGCACCTTCTTCGTGCCGTTCCATACCAACGGCTTCAAGCTCATGTTCATCGATTCGAGCGTGTCGCGATCCACTCCCAACGACTTCGCCAAGGTGCCCACGGCGATGTAGTCGGGCAACACCAGCACGCGACTCGTGTCCGGCTGACGTCGCTCGAGCGCGCCGAAGTAGCGCTCCGGATCACGGTCCACATCGACGGCCGCCAGCAGCGCGGCGTAGAAGTTGCGCGACGCGAAGCCGAAGCTGCGGCTCTTGTACTTGCGCACGATCACGCCGATGTCGTCGGTGCCGACCTGCTCGATGGCGCGCCGCATTCCGGACGCGCCGTGATTGTATGCGGTGATTGCGAGCGGCCACGCGCGCGTGACTTCATAGTTCTGCTGCATCAGCAGCGCTGCGGCACGCGTCGATTTGTACGGGTCGAGACGTTCGTCCACCACGTTGTCGATGCGCATGAAGCGCCGGCCGGTGGACACCATGAACTGCCACATGCCGGCGGCGCCGACCTTCGAACGGGCGGCCGGATTGAACGAAGACTCGACGTGCGGCAGCGAGGCGATCTCCGACGGCAGCCCGGCCTCGCTCATGGTCTTTTTGATGTAGTGCTGCCACGCGCCCGACCGGATGAGACCCTCGCGGAACTTGTCGGCTTGACCAAGTTGAAAGCGCACGCGTTGGCTCGCGTCCGACAGCGCCGCGCTGTTGATGTTCGGACCCCACAACTCCATCACCCGCTTCTCCGACGGGGTCAGGTTGTCGCGCTTGCCGTTCGCGATGGCGCGCAGTGCGCGCACGTACCGATCGCCCGCCTCACTCGCCGATGCGCCTCGCGCGCGATCGCTCGACGTCGACAGGCGCACGGTCTCGTAGACGATGTCGAGCCGCGTGTCGTCGTGCACGAAACCTTCGTTCGTCGTGATCTCGGTATACACGCGACGCCAGAAGTTGACGGCGGGTTCCAACTCGGTGGGACGCGCCAGCGGTTCCGGCGCCGCGAATGCGATGGGAGGTGTTGCGAGCAGCAACAATGCCAACAGGAGGATCGGGCGGATAATCATGCGCGCCAATCAAGACCGAAGATGAGTCGCATTTCAAGGGGTGTGATTGTGAGGCGGCTGCAACCTCTCTATCCTTGCGGCCCTGCTCAATTCGTAACTTCACTTGCTCGTCGCGGAGAGATTCGGTTGATGAACGTCGTGATCCCGGACCGTGCTTTGTGCGTCGTCATGCTGATTGCGGCGACGTTCATTTCAGGCAACGTCGTTGCTGCCGAAGCGGCCGGCAGCACACTCGCCGAAGCAACCGGTTGGGTCGAGGTTGCGCCGGAAGGAAGCACCTGCTGGGATGGTTCGCCCTGGCACTTCTGGTACCACGGCGGCAGCGCAGACAAACTCGCGGTGTGGTTCGAAGGCGGCGGCGCCTGTTGGAACGCGGGGCTGTGCGATGTCGATGGACGCGCCACGTTTCAGACCAAAGTCGCGACGCAACCGCCGCCGAGCAAAGGTCTGTTCGATCAGCAACGCAAGAGCAATCCGCTGCGCGACTTCAGCGTGGTGCTGCTGCCGTACTGTACCGGCGACGTGCACATCGGCCGGCGCACCGTCGAATACCGGCGATCCGACGGCACGCGCTTCCAGTTCGCGCACGAAGGCGCGCGCAACACGATCGCCGCGTTCGACTGGCTGAAGTCGCGCGGCTTCGATCCGCACACGCTGTTCGTCAGCGGCGAGAGCGCCGGTGCGGTGGCCGCCGCCTACTGGGCGGTGGAGATCGGCAATCGCTGGCCGCAAGCGCAGTTGACCGTGCTCGGCGATTCCGCCGGCGGATATCGATCGTTGGGCGTGAACGGCGCGCTGCGCCAATGGGGTGTGCTCGACGCGCTGCCGGATCTACCGGCCTACGCCGAACGCGATCGCGTGTACTTCGAGTCGTTCTACATCGCCGCCGCGCAGAGCCATCCGAACGCGCGGCTCGGCCAGGTGAACTTCGCCGACGATGCGGCGCAGCGCCGCTTCATGTCGCTGTTGGGCACACCGGTGAAACAGCTGACGAAGCCGCTGACCTGCAACCTCAACGAGGTACGCATCGATGCGCCGGCGTTCCGCAGCTTCATCTATCCGGGCAAACAACACGTGATACTGCGAACCGACGCCGTCTACTCGACGCGTTGCGAGGGCCAGAGCCTCGTGAGCTGGGTGGACGATCTGCTCGCGGGACGACCACTCGAGAACCGCTGGTGCGATGGCACGACAGCGTCGCTCGCAAGTCCGGTCACCGCACCCGACAAACGCGCCAGGCCTGTAGACTCCCCTCGTCACCTTCCGGAGAAACGTCATGAGACTCACAACCTTCGCGGTCGCTCTACTCGCGCTCTGTGTCACGGCCGGCGTACGCGCCGCGGATCTCGCCGTCGGCGACGTGGCGCCGGAATTCTCGCTGGAAGGCACGGATGGCAAAACCCACTCGCTGTCCGAATTCAAAGGCAAGACGGTGGTGCTCGCGTGGTATCCGAAGGCGTACACCAGCGGCTGCACGGTGGAGTGCAAATCGCTCGCGGAGCACGGCGACCTCATCAGACAGTTCGACACGGTCTATTTCATGGCCAGCGTCGATCCGATCGACAAGAACAAAGGCTTCGCCGCCGAACAGAAAGCCGACTTCCCGCTGCTGTCGGATCCAACCAAAGCGACCGCTAAGGCGTACGGCGTTCTCAACGCCATGGGCGTCGCGAGCCGCGTCACCTTCGTCATCGGCGCCGACGGCAAGATCGTCGCGATCGATCGCAACGTGAATCCGGCAACCGCCGCGCAGGACATCGCCGCCACACTCGCCAAACTCGACATTCCGAAGAAGTCGTAGTTCCGCACCCCCGACGAATTCGCAAAGGGGTTGCGGGAACTTCCCGCGCAATCGATTGCCACAGGAGGTGCAGTAAACCTGAAACCTCATGGAGACAATTCGATGGCCAGAATCGCACTACCGGCAATTGCGTTCGTAGCATTGTGCAGCGCCGCCTACGTGGCCGACGCCGCTACCGCAACGGCAGAACAGTGCACCGCGCTCGAAAAGCAGTACGACAGCGCGAGCAAAAACAAGGTCAATCCAGACAAGCTGAAGAAGTCGCAAACGCAGCGGGCGCACGGCGCCGACCTGTGCGCACAAGGCAAAGTCGAATCCGGCGTGAAGGCGCTGAAAACCGCGCTGAAAGACATCGGAGTCCAACCCGCCGCTGGCTGATCCTTTGGGAACGCTTCGGCCCGGTGCGTTCCTTTCATCGCTCATCGAAATAAGTCACCGACGGTGCCAGGCACCGTCGTTCACTTAAGAAACGCCGCACGTCAAGATGTGCCCGCAACGAAGTTGGTGTCTACGAATTCAAGTAAGGAGCGACGGAGGTTCGGTGCGCCGGTCCGTTCCGCGCCATGGACGGCGCGGGGCGAGCGCCAGGAATGGCTCTCTTGCATGTCCGGGTCACCGCCGCCCCCCACCGCTCAATCGAAGCTGCTCCACCACTCAGTCGAATTCGCTAGAACACTGAATCGAAGTCGCTCATCCGCGAATCGAACTCGCGTACCATGCATCGGGTTCGCTCAGGAGAGTGGGGAGCTCGCCGATGCATCAACAGACCGCTGCACTGCGGCTGACGCAGTACTGGCCTCGCCGCTACACGCTGGTGTTGCTGTCGTTCGCGGCCGTGTTCATCTGCTACATGGATCGCGTCAACATGTCGGTCGCGATCATTCCGATGGCGGCCGAGTTCGGCTGGAATCCCGAGAAGCAGGGTCAGGTGCTCGCGGCGTTCTTCGTCGGCTACCTCGCAACGCAGGTGCTCGGTGGACGGTTGGCCGACCGCTTCGGCGGCAAGGTGGTGCTCGGCATCGGGGTGCTGTCGTGGTCGTTCTTCACGCTGATCACGCCATTCGCCGCAGCTGGCGGCTTTGCGGCGTTGTTGGCGGCCCGCATCGGAATGGGCGTCGGCGAAGGCGTCACGTTCCCGTCGATCTACAGTCTGTTCGGACGCTGGCTGCCGAAGGCCGAGAGCGCGCGCGGCATCGGCGTCATCTTCTCCGCCATCCCGCTCGGCAGCGTGTTCGCGCTGTTGGCCACCCCGGTCATCGTGGTCGCGTGGGGTTGGCACTGGGCGTTCTATTCGTTCGGCGCGATCGGCATCGTGTGGTGGTGGTTCTGGCACCGGAACATCAGTTCGCAACCCGACGCGCACCCAACCATCGGCGCGCACGAACGTTCCGCCTTGAATGCGATCACCGTGGCGGATGCATCGCGGCCGCCGAGCCTGCGCGAACTGCTCGGCTGCATGCCGGTGTGGGCGATCATCGTCGGTCACTTCTGCACGAACTGGGGCAGCTATGTGCTGCTCGCGTGGATGCCGACTTACATCACCCAGGGTCTCGGCGTCGATTACGCATCGGTCGGCATCTTCGCGGTGATCCCGTCGTTGTGTTCGTTCCTGTTCATGAACGTGGCGGGCTGGTCCGCCGACCGGTTGATCAAGCGCGGCTGGGACGTGACCACGGCGCGCAAGACGATGCAGACCATCGGTTTCGGCGGCGCCGCGACTACGTTGATGTTCGTCGGCTACATTCACGACGCGTCCGCTGCGATCGCGTTGATGTCGGTCGGCAGCATTCTGGGGGCGTGCGCAGCGGGCGGCTTCGGCGTGAACCATCTCGACGTGGCGCCGCGCTATGCCGGCGTATTGATGGGACTTTCGAATACCGCCGGTACCATCCCCGGCATCATCGGTGTCTACATCAGCGGCCTGATTCTGAATCTGACGCATTCGTGGACGCTGGTGTTCCAGGTCGCAGCCGGCATCTACCTCTTCGGCATGGTGTTCTACCTGATCTTCGCGAGCAGCAAGCGCCTCTTCGACTGAGACGACTCAGGCCGACGCAACGCGCGGGAACGTCACCGTGAATTCGGCCCCGGGTTCGCAGTTGCGCACGTTCACCGTGCCGCCCATTGCGGCCGTCAGTTCCGATACCAGTGCGAGTCCGATGCCGGTGCCGGTGGTCTCCCGGGTGAGCTCGTCTTCCGCCCGATAGAACAGTTCGAATATCCGCTCGAGGTGCTGTGGCGCAATCCCCGGACCGTAGTCGCGTACCCGGAATGCAACGCTGTCGCGCGTGGCGCGGAAACCGACCTCCACCACCTTGTGCTGCGCGTGCGCCGAGAACTTCAGCGCGTTGTCCACGAGATTGATCAGAATCTGCACCACACTGTCGGTATCGACCGCGACGCTCGCGCCGCCGTTCGGATCGCGGTCGAGCTCGAGACGGAAGCCCGCCTGCTCCACCTGCGACGCAATCTTCGATTCGACGAGGCTCAGCAATTCCGCGCCCGTCGCCGGTTTCACGTCCATCTCGTCGCCGTTGCGCGTCAGCCGCGCCAACCGCAGGACGTTCGCGATCAGCCGCGACAAGCGTTCGCTCTCGTGGAAGATGAAGTCGTAGTACGTCTTCTTCTTCTCTTCGGACGCCCAACCGGCGCGCAGGATTTCGCCGTACATGCGGATGGACGTGAGCGGCGTCTTCAGCTCGTGGCTCACCGCCGCCACGAAATCCCGTTGTTGCCGCGTGAGGTCGATCTGCGCCGCGCCAAACCGGTACACGACGATCAAGCCGCCGAGCAGTACCACCGCGAGAACGAACGTCGCCCAACCGACGATGCGCCCGCCCGGTCCCACCGGCAGATCGGCCACGCTGAAAATCAGCTCGATGTCGTTGAGCGGCGCCGATAGGGGCGTGCGAAACAGCAGCTCGCCGCGCGTCTGCGAGACCGGATAACCGGACGCGCGCGACGCCCCTGACGCGCCGACCAGTTCGCCGCGGTAAGCGATGGTGAGGTCGCTCATCTGCGACAACGCAGTTTCGAGAAACGGCGCGTCGATCAGACCAGCGATCAGTTCCTTCTGCGCAATCACCGCCCCTTGGATCAGCCGTTGGCCGTCGAGCCACACCCGACGGAACAGCACGAAGTGCTCGGCATCGAGCCGGCTGAACACGAACGGGTCGAGTTCGCCGTCGAACGTCCTGACGCGCGGCGCTTCTGCGACCGCATTCGAGGACGCGGCACCCGACGCCAGAACGATCGGCACTGCCGCCTGCTCTTTCCGCGCAACGCGCGGCTCTTCGACTATCACCTTTGCGGCGGGGGCCGCCGGCACGCCATCGAACTGGCGCGCGCGGGTTTCGAGTCTGGAATCGAGCTTCAGATCCTCGACGCGGCCGAGCTGGCTCGTAGCATCGACTTTGCCGCCCTTCGCCTGTCGAGGCGCATTCGAACCGCTGAACAGATCGAACACGGCCTGACCGGACTCGTCTTTCGCCAGTTTCTTCTTCTCTCGATCCGTCTCCTTGTCCGTCGAGTCGCGCCGCGCCACGACGCTGTCTTGCGGAACGGTCAGCAGCGCGCGCACACGGCTCTCCAGCGCGCGCCGCTGCGTGATCTCGTCGGTGCCGATGCCGTACACGGTCGGATCCACGCCGATCGGCAGCAACGGCGTACTGAACGCGCCGCCCGCGTCGATCTGAAAGTACGACACCAGTCCGGGAATCGACGCGTCCACCGGGAAGGTCGACAACGCCGATCGCTGCAGGAAGTTCGCGCGCGCTTCGCCCTGTACGACGAGGAACCGGTAGTCGGTCAACGAGCGTGCTTCTTCGGTGGCGATCCACTGGCGCACGCGGGCATCGATGCGATTCGCGAGTTCCTCTGCCAGTACGCGATGCTGGTAGAACGCCTCGGTCGTCAGCCGCCCGAACGCGTGATACACGAGCACGCCGGTTGGAACGACGAGCGCCACGAAGAATGCGCCGAGCACCCACCGCAGGCGCCGCTTCTCGGTGCCGCGCGCGGCACGGTCAGCCATCTGCGATCAGCCGGTAACCCGCACCGCGCACCGTGATCAGGTGCACGGGATCTTTCGGGTTCGCCTCGATCTTGCGTCGCAGTTTCGCGATGTGGATGTCGACGGTACGCGTCTCGATCTCCGCGTGCTTTGCATAGCCCCACACCTGCGCGAGCAGTTCGTCGCGCCCAACCGGCCGCGTCGGATTGGCGTGCAGGTACTGCAGCACCTCCATCTCGCGACGCGTGAATGCGATCGCCTGCGTGCCCCGCCGTCCCGACAGATTGCGGGTATCGATCTCGATCTCGTCGCCCAGCCGGATGTGCGCTGCCAGTTCCACTACGGCGCGCGAACGACGCAACACCGCCTCGATGCGCAACACCAGCGCTGCGATCGAGAACGGTTTCGCGACATAGTCGTCGGCGCCGAGCGAAAGGCCGCGCACGATGTCTTCATCGGCGACCTTGGCTGTCAGCATGATGATCGGCTGATCACGATCACGCTTGCGGATCGCCTCACAGATGTCGAACCCGCTCACGCCCGGCAACATCACGTCGAGAATGACGAGGTCGTACTTTCCGCTCAGCGACTTCGCGAGCCCCTCGCGCCCCTCCGCTGCACCGTCCACGTCGTAGCCGTGATACACCAACACATCCATCAAGCCGCTTCGAATCGCGGTTTCGTCTTCGACGACCAGAATGCGCAACTTCTGCTTCATGGCGGCAGATTAGCAGCGCCGTCGCAGGTGCGGTGTGCTGGGCTACGTAAAGTTCACGTAAACCGGCGCGCGACAGGTTGGTGCTGGTATGGATGACGTGACCGGGATGGAATAAGTGCACGCCGGTGCCTGGCACCGGCAGTGACTTATTCGGAGTGCAAAAGCGGGTGCCTGGCACCGGCTTTTGACTTAACGATGAAATGAACGCGCGCAAAGCGCGTTCACACTCCAAAGATCACTGTCGATGGAGACATGACCCGAGGCGGAGGTCGGTGTGTGTTGCGGAGGCCTTCCGCGGCCAGGATGCGGCGCGCTCCCATGGACGGCTTGAGCGTGCCCGACGCGACACACACGCACCTCCGCCGAGAACCGAAGCTCCCCTCCGCCAACGCCGACGAGCGCGCCGACGAGCGCGCCGACGAGATCGCGGATCGAGACGATGCCGTGTCTGGTCCAGGCGTACGTAGATCACGTTGCGTAAAGTCGAGGTAAAGCCGCGATCTTCCGTTTTACAAAGCTGCGCCTTCAGCCGCACGAGCCGCGTGCGCAATCTGTCTCCCGCCACACGCACTACGAGGAGACCCCATGGCACTGATAAACCGGATGAGCCGGTTGTTCACCGCGGATCTGCACGCGGTGATCGATCGGCTCGAAGAACCCGACGTACTCCTGAAACAGGCGATTCGTGAGATGGAAGACGAGCTCGCGTTGCGCGAGCACCGCATTCGTCTGCTCGATCACGAACGCGAGCAATGCGCGCGACAGGCGGCCGACGTCGATCGCGAACTGAAGCGCACGCAGGAGCAGCTCGACGTGTGCTTCGATTCGGGCGAGGAACAACTGGCTCGTGCGCTGCTGAAGCGGCGGCTCGAAATGGAGCACATCGTTGCGCGCCTGCGTACACGCGCCGACGCGAGCACTCAGGCGCTCGCGACGGAACACGCGCAACTCGATGAACAGCGTCGCGTGTTCGACTCCTTGCGCCAACAGGCCGAGACATTGCTGCAGGACCTGCCGCGCGCGGGCGCCACGATGCCGTACCAGCCGCCGGTAACCGACGACGACGTCGAGGTCGCGCTGCTGCAGGAGAAACAACGCAGGAGCCGGTCATGAAGCAGCGTCCGAAAACTCCGACGTTTCTCGGCGGCGCCGCGATCGCGTTCGTGCTGGCCGCGGCCGGTGCTGCCCTCTTCGCCGCGACCACACCCTGGCTCGCCGCGTCGTTCGCAATCCGCGCCATCGCCATCGCGGCCGGCGGTGCATACGTGCTGTATCTGCTCAGCCGCAGTGAAGAACGCACCGGTCGTGTGGCCACCGTCACGCTGTGGTGCGTCGCCACTGCGCTCGCGGCGGTGTTCACGAGTTCGCTACCGCTGTTTCTGATCTGTCAGGTCGCGTCGATCTGGCTGATCCGCTCGCTGTACTTCCACAACTCCATCTTGGCGGCGCTGGCGGATCTCGGCATCGGCGGGCTCGCGCTCGCCTTCGCGGTGTGGGCCGCAAAAAGTTCCGGCAGCGTCTTTCTATCGATCTGGTGCTTCTTCCTGGTGCAGGCGCTGTTCGTCGCGCTGCCCGCCAACATCCGCGCTAAGGCGCGGTGCGATGAAGCCCCCGACCAGCCCTTCAAGCGCGCAGAACGCAGCGCAACGGCCGCCATCCGGCGCCTCGCTGCAAACGTCAATCACATCTGAGGATCGTTCGATGAAAGCAAAACTCGTAGGTACCGCCCTTTTCGTCTTGACCACCGCCGCCGTGGCGTATCCGGCCCTAAAGAGCAACGGCTCCATCGACGCCGTGCCGATCACCGACGCGCCGGTTCAGAACGTGTTGCCGGTGAATCGTCCAGTGATCGACGTAGTGTTCGTGCTAGACACGACCGGCAGCATGAGCGGCTTGATCGATGCTGCGAAGGAGAAGATCTGGTCGATCGCCTCGTCGATGGCGTCGGCGCAACCGACGCCGATCGTCCGTATGGGTCTGGTGGGCTACCGCGACCGCGGCGACGAATACGTCACCCGCGTGGTCGATCTGTCGAGCGACATCGACACCATGTACGCAACACTGATGCAGTTCACGGCGAACGGCGGCGGCGACGGTCCAGAGAGCGTCAACCAGGCGCTGAACGACGCCGTCACGCGCATGTCGTGGAGCCACGAAGGTAATGCCTACAAGGTGATCTTCCTCGTGGGCGACGCGCCACCGCACATGGACTATCCCGACGACGTGAAATACCCGCAGACGCTCGCGCTCGCAGCGAACAGAGGCATCGTCGTGAACACGATCCAGTGCGGCAACGCCGCTGACGCAAAACAGCCGTGGCAACAGATCGCGTCGATCGGTCACGGCAGCTACTTCAACGTCGATCAGGCGGGCAGCGCGGTTGCCATCGCAACGCCGTTCGAC
Source organism: uncultured Gammaproteobacteria bacterium (assembly GCA_963780795.1). Classification (GTDB taxonomy): domain Bacteria; phylum Pseudomonadota; class Gammaproteobacteria; order Pseudomonadales; family Azotimanducaceae; genus DATJGR01. The sequence continues at coordinate 76,685 of CAWADH010000008.1, forward strand.
GCTGATCTCGCTCGTCTCTCCGCCGCGCTCGACGAAACGCGCCTCTACTACGGCTCCGCCGAAGAGAAGGCACGCACGCAGGCAAAGGTAAACGCCACGGATACGCTGCACGCGCTCGCGTCGCCGGCGTCGCAGGCACGTCGCGCTGCGTTCAACGCCTCCGCCGCGGGTGAGGTCAACGCCATCGGCGACAGCGAACTCGTTTCGGACGTGACGAGCGGCCGCGTCGATCTCGCGAAAGTCGAAGCAGACAAGCTGCCCGAGCCGCTGCAGGCGCTGTCGGTCGATGAACGCAAGAAGCTGGTCAGCGAGAACGCGGCGAAGCGCAGCGAACTGCAACGCCAGATCAAGGAGCTTGCCGACAAACGAGATCACTACGCCGCGAAGGAGGTCGCTGCAGCGGGCGGCGCCAAGGACTCGCTCGACGACAAGATCTACGGCGCGGTGCGCGAGCAAGCCGGAAAGTCCGGGTTGAGCTACCCGGCCGCCGCTCCGAAATACTGAGTCGTACTCAGGCGAAGCGAAGGACCGCTTCGCCTGACCTCAGCTTCACTGCATAGTCGAGCCGACCTTTCCGTTCCGGCAACTCCCGAACCTCGGCGCCGGTTGCTTCGATGCGACGCCCACCGATGCGCCACACGCCGCCCGAGAACGCCGCGGCGTTCGAACACCGCAGCCGTAACTCCGTCTCACCGCGCAACTCGATGCGCGCATCCGATGCGCGTGCCGACAGTTCCCCGCGAACGGCCAGCCACGCCACCGTTCCACCGGCGTCGATCCAGTGGGCGGTCACCGGCGCCGCTTGTCCGGTTGCATCGGGCGATGCCCGATCGACAGCACCCAGCATCAAATCGGGATGCAACGTCGCGGTGATCGTCCGGTTCCCCACACGCCGCGTCACGAAGCGTTCGAGCGGCGGCCTCGACAACGCGATGCGTGCCTCGTCGCCGAGCGTTGGCGGCACCAGTGCGATCAGCGGCGCGGCGCAGAAATCGTGCGCGTGCCCGAATGGTCTCGTCACGTCGGGAAACGGCCGCGCGTCGTCGCCGCACGCCCACCACATCCACAAGCCCGAGCAGCGATGCGTATCGCGTCATGTCCATTCCATACGCGCGATCGTAAGGTCCACAGAGATTGCGCAAGCCGGCGTGATAGAAGGTCGCTACGTCGCGCCACAGCGCCGCCTCGAGTCGCGCTCCCGCTTCGACGAGCGACGCAGAACGCGACCGCCGCCACAACGCCAATCCCCATAGATCGACGCCGTAGTACGTCGGCGAATTGAACTCGTGGAAGCCGCCTTCGTCGACGTAAAGCCGTTCGACCTCCGCCGCCAGCCGCTCGCCGCTCGACCTGTCACCGTGCTCGCACAGCAGCCAGGCCTGCATCAGCGCGATGTTGCTGTAGCTCGCGACGATACGGTGCGCCGGTTCACCGCGGATCGCCCGGTCGATCGATTCGCGGATGCGGTCGCAACGACCGGTTCCCAACACGTCCGCGTAGTCGCGCGCGAGCACCGCGAGCAGACAGCCGATGAACTGCCGCCAGTTCGGATCGTAGTCGCGCCACATCGCAGCGCCTTCCTGCGGCTGCGGCTCCTGCGGCGCGCGCGGCCACGTTCCATCCCACACCGCACCGAGTCGATCGAACTGCAGCGCGAGCACCGCGTCGACCACATTCGACGCCGCGGCGTCGCGGCCATGCAGGAGCAATCCCACCGCGTACCATAGCGACTCCCGAACGGCATGCCGCCGCGTATCGCCCGGATGCCGGATCAGGTTCGCGTCAGCATCGAAGAACGCATCCATCCAGGCAACGCTGCTCGTCACGATGGCGCGCTGCGAGCCGGACACCACTAAGCGTCCCCTTCGTCTTCGTCGTCGAGAAAGTCCAGGTTCGGAGCAATCCGGTTCACCAGTGCATCGCCCATGCCGCTCGCGCGCCGCACCGTATCGCGGCCGAACCGCTCCGTCAGCGAGTCGAGGGTCGCTTCGAGGCTGCGCTGCTTGCCGCCGTCGACGAACAGATCGAGCTGCGCCTCTTCCACCACTCTGACGAGGTCGTAAGCGGCCAGGCCGACGAGCCTGAACGGACCGCGATCGTCGAATTCGTCGAGCAGCGTCAATGCGGCCGCGTGCAACGTCGCTGCAACGTCAGTGGAACGCGGCAGCCGACGCTGCCGCGTCAGCAGGCGGAAGTCGGTCGTCTTCAGTTTCACACGCACGCCGAACGCCACGTAGCCGCGCCTGCGCAGGCGGCGGCCGACGTCGTCGGCCGATCGATGCAGATGCAGCACGATGTCGGCGCGGCGATGGATGTCGCGCGCAAGGGTGCGATCGGAGCCGATGCTCTTCGAACGTGGCGATACTGCGACCTCGCGCGGGTCTTCGCCGTGCGACAGCGCGAAGAAGCGCCGACCGACGCCGCCCAGCTGCTCGTCGAGATAGTCGGGCTCGGCCGCGGCTATGTCGCCGATGGTGTTGAAGCCAAGTGCGATCAGTCGCTGCTGCGTCTTCGGTCCGGCCCCCCACAGCCGCGACACCGGCAATGGCGCGAGCCACGCTTCGGCGTCGTTCGGCGGCACCACTACGAGCCCGTCAGGCTTGCCGTAGTCGCTCGCCACTTTTGCGACGTACTTGGTGCCGGAGACACCAACCGACGCCGTCAGTCCGGTCGCTTCTTTCACCGCATCTTTCACCTTGCGTCCGATCGCCGCCGGATTCCCGAACAGATGCTCGCTGCCGGACATGTTCAGGAACGCCTCGTCGAGACTCAACGCTTCGACCTCCGGCGAGAAGTTGCCGAACACCTTCATCACCTGCTCCGAGATTTCGGTGTAACGGTCGAACCGCGGCGGCACGATCAGCGCATCCGGGCACAGCTTGCGCGCACGCGCCATCGGCATCGCGCTGTGCACGCCGTAAGGTCGCGCCTCGTAGCTCGCCGTCAGCACCACGCCGCGCTGGCTGTTCGGCCCGATGATCAGCGGCCGGCCACGCAGCGACGGGTCGTCGAGCTGCTCCACCGCCGCATAGAACGCGTCCATGTCGGCGTGCGCGATGATGCGAGGCCAGGTGCGGTGCATCGGGGATTCCGGGCTACGTCGTGGACGGTGCGCTGCGCGCGCGTTGATTGGTCCAGATACTCTTCACGTGCGCGATCGCGAGCCCGGCGCGCTGCTGATTGCGTTGACTCTGCGAGCCCCACGCCGCATTGCCGCAAACGATCCGACACTGCCGCGTGCGCGCCCGTTCGAGGCGGGCCGCAATCAACGCGGCATGCGCGCCGCGTCCACGAAACGCCGGCAGCACGGAGCCGGCCGCCAGATAGCCGATGTCGTCGTGAATCGACAGCACTGCGGCTCCAGCCGCTTCATCGTTGATGCGCGCCAGAAACAGGTGCCAGTCGGGTACGTCGCACCAGAAACTCTGGTTGCGCCGCAGGTTCGCAAGCAATGCCGGGGTCTGGTCGAAACCCGTGTTCATCGTGTCGAGAAATACGTCGAGGTCCGCACGACCGATCTCGCGAACGTCGACCGTTCCGGCAGCGGTTGGCGGCACCGGCTCCGCGACCATGGCCGACGAGTAACTCTCCACCCGAAATCCCGCTGCCGAAAGCGCGTCGGTGACGGCGACCGGCAGATACGGCGGCACAGTGACCCAACAAGCTTGCTCGGTGGCGGCATAGAACGCGAGCACGTCCGGCAGCAGCGCCGGATCGTCGAGCCCGTGTACGCTGTTCATCAGACCGTTCTGCGGCAGGAACGGAACTTTGGTTGCGAACATCGCGCCGCGCGTAAGGACCTGCGTCCCCATCGGATTGCCCGGCCCGCTGTAGCGCGCCAGCAGATAACCGGACGCGGCCTCCTCGATCCGCCGGCTCAGTTCCGCAGCAGTGGCCGGCATGGTCAACCGCCGGCGCCGATCGCGCTGCGCACGCGCGGCACCACCTGCGTTGCGAACGCGGCCAGGCTGGCGGTCATATCCTGCGGCCGGATGCCGGGCGGCACGCCCCAGGTCACGATGTCGGTGATGCCGTAAGTTCTGATGAACGCCACCAGCTCGGTTACGCAATGGTTCACGTCGCCGACGATCCACGATTGCGGGATCTGCGTTTCGGCACTGCCGAACGTCTGTTTCGATTCCTGAAAGAAGCGGTTGTACAGCCGCATCCGATATCGCTCCGCCTCGCGCACCAGCGGCCAGTCGCGCTCACGATCGTCGGTGACGAGGCAACCGCGAATGATGCCGATGCGATACCGCGACGCGTCGTCGCCGGCGTCTCGCACTGCGTCGCGCCACGGATCGAGCACCTGATCGCGCGCGCCCTGCGGCAGAAAATGCGTGCGGTGCTTCGCGGCGCGCAGCGCGCCGCCTTTCGCCATCGCCGCGAGCCACAGCGGCGGCCCACCGGGCTGCACGTAGCCCGGTGCAATCTTCACGTCGTCGAATCGATAGCGCGCGCCGTGAAAGCTGAACTTCTCGCCGGTGAAGCAGCGCTTCAGCACCTCGACGCCCTCGTCAGTGAGCGACACGCGGCGCGATACCGGCATGCCGAAGCCGCGGAACTCATGCGGCGCGTAGCCCATGCCGCAACCGATTTCGACGCGCCCGTTCGAGAGGTTGTCGAGCACCGCCAGATCCTCGGCGAGGCGGATCGGATGGTTGAACGGCAACAGGCAGATGTCGGTGTTGAAGCGGATGCGTTTGGTGCGCGCCGCCATCGCGCCGGCGATCGGCACCCACGACGGCAGATAACCGTCGTCGACGAAATGATGTTCGGTGAACCACGCGAGATCGAGACCGAGGCCGTCGAGCCATGCCACCTGATCGAGGATGGCCGCATACAGCGACGGATTGTCGATACCCGAGTCGGGCGGATTGCGAAAGTCGTAAGCAACGCCGAAGCGCAACGCGTGTGTCACCAGTTGTCTTCCGTCGATTCCCTTGTCTGCAACGATGCCATTTCGTGTGCGGCTTGTCCTGCGGTTGCGCTGCAGACACACTGCCGCCACACCATCGTACGGACCCGATGATGATCCGATTCGGTACTCTCGGCGCGGCGGCGATCACGCCGCGTGCCTTGATTGCACCGTGCGTAGACGAACCGCGCGCGTTCGTCTACGCGATCGCGGCGCGTGACCGCAAGCGTGCCGAGAGCTTTGCCGCCCATGCCGGCATCCGCCACGTGCTCGACGACTACCGGCAGCTCGTCGAGCATCCGAAAGTGACCGCCGTCTACAACCCGTTGCCGATCCACCTGCACCACGAATGGACCGTCAAGGCATTGCGCGCCGGCAAGCACGTGCTGTGCGAAAAGTCGTTCTCGAGCAACGCGGTGGAAGCGCAGGACATGGCGGCCGTCGCATCGGAAACCGGCCTGGTACTGATGGAAGCGTTTCACTACCGCTACCACCCGTTGTTCATCCGCGCCAAAGCGATCGTCCATTCCGGCGCGCTCGGTACGGTTCGAGAAATCCGCGCGGTATTCACGGTGCCGGCCGCGGCGCCCGACAACATCCGCATGAACTACCGCACCGGCGGCGGCGTCACGATGGACATCGGCTGCTATCCGATTTCGTGGGCGCGACACATCACCGGCGAAGAACCGATCGAAGTGACCGCGCGCGCCGAGGTGGGGCCGCCGCACGTCGACGTGATGCTCGAGGCGACGTTGAAGTTCCCGAGCGGCATCGTCGCGCAGACGCTCGGCGACATGCGCGCCGAAACGCGCTTCAGAGCGGAACTCGAAGTGACCGGCGACGAAGGCTCCATGACGGTGGTGAACCCGTTGCTGCCGCAGACCGGTCATCAGATTCGTGTGGCTACACGATCCGGCACGCACACCGAAACGCTCGATCGACGCCCGACGTTCGGCTATCAGCTCGATGCATTCATCGATGCCGTCGAGCACGGCAAACCGTTGCTCACCGGCGCCAACGACGCGGTGAAACAGATGCGCGTCATCGACCGCTGTTACCGGTCCGCAGGGCTGCCGCTAAGGGGCGACCCGGACGTCGATCGTTGACCGCACGCCTCGCGCGCACCCCGACGATCGCGTTGGCGCTGGCGCTGCTCATGATCGTCATTGCGCTCCTCGCGCCCGAGAACTCCGAACGCTTCGACCTGCTGGTGCTCGATCGCGCCGAACCCCGCTGGTGGCCCTGGCTCAGCGCGCACGTCCTGCACACCGATGCCGAGCACCTCGGATGGAACCTGCTCGCGTTGCTGTGCCTCGGCTGGTTGGGAGAGCCGCAGGGCCGGTTGCGCTTTGCGGCGTCGATCGCGCTCGGCGTGGTGGCGGTCGACATCTGGTTCGCGTGGTTCAACGGCACGCTGCGCTACTACTGCGGACTGTCCGGCGTGCTGAACACCGTTCTGCTCGTCACGCTCTATGCATTGCGCGATTCCATCGCGCCGCGCTGGTTGTTCGCCTTTGCGGGACTGGTGGCGGCGAAACTCGTCTGGGAGTGGCACAGCGGGATCGCCCTGCTGACTCACACCCAATGGCCACCCGCCGCGGGTGCCCACGTAGCGGGATTCAGCGCCGGCGTGCTGCTGGTGGCCGCCTACGCCTGGCGCGATCGGGTCCGCGTGTGACCAGGATCGCGGCGCCGTTGTTCTATCATCTATACGGTCCGATCTTCACGATCGAGGGTCGAGGGCCGATCCGCCCGGGAGAGCGACATGAAGTCGGCATGGCCGGTTCCAATGGTGCGCGCGCTGCTGCTGACGGCGCTGGCCGCCACCCCGGCGTTCGCGAACGCAGCCGTTACCGTACTGATCAACGGCGCCGCCTACCCGGCGGAACTACGCGAAAACACCGATCTTTTCAGTCACGTGCGCGGCGCGCGTCCGTCCCAGGCGCGCCACTACGAGGGTGAACTCACCGGCCTCGCCGATTCGTGGGTGCGAGTGTCGAACATCCGCGGCCATTGGCAGGGCGTGGTGTCGCTCGACGGGCAGCGCTTCGTCGTCGACTCCGGATCGCAAGCCAACAAGAACGGCGACATCGTGCTCGACGCGCAATCGCCCACAGACGCGATGGCGGGCGCGAGCTGCGCCACCGAAGCCTTTGCCACGAGCAACGCGACGCTGGCGCAAGAACTGAGCTTTGGCACAGCCAACGCCGATTTCGCGGCCGCCTGTCAGACCAAGGTCGATGGCGTCTGTCTGCTGGCCGAGCTCGACATCGCATTCGATCAGGTGTTCCAACAGAAATTTTCGTCGGACCAAGCAGCTGGGATCGTCAACATAATCGACGGCTACTACCGCAACGACCTGAGCATCCAATTCGACGTGCTGTCGATGACGTTCCTGTCGACCAACCTCTTCAGCACCACTACTGACTCCGCGGCCTTGCTGGACGACATCTCCAACAAAAAGGATCTGGGGCAGGTGCCGTTCGTCACCAACCCGCGTGCGATCCTTCATCTCGCCACCGGTCGCGACTTCGACGGCACCACCATCGGCATCGCGAACGTTGGTTCGCTGTGTTCAACGACGCAGAACACGGGCACCGCGCAGATCGTTAAGAACAGCCTCGGCCAAGACAGCGTCGGGCTGACCGCGCTCGTCATCGCACACGAGATCGGTCACAACTTCGGCGCAAAACACGACACCACCGAAAACACCTGCGCCAGCGGATTCATCATGTCGGCGACGCTGGCACAAAACGCCACGCATTTCTCGCAGTGTTCCATCGACGAGATCACCACGAAGATCAACAGCATCTCGAACCTCAGCGCGTGCTTCGAATTCCCCGTCGACGCGGTACTGACGGCGCACCCAACCAATCCGGGCACCGCGGCGGCGAACGAGAACTTCACGCTCGACTACGACATCACGGAAACGCACGCGTCGGTTGCGAGCGCCGAGTTGCGCGCAACGGGCAGCTTCGCCGCTGCCGGCGGCACGTTCGTGGGCGCCACTATCAACGGGCTCACGTGCACCGTGGCATCCGACGGCCAGAGCTACCTGTGCGTGACCGGCAGCAGCGGCGGCTTGCTCGAGGTCACGGCGCGTGTCACCGGCGGCGCCGCAATGACGATCGGCGCGACGCTCGCGGTGGGTCCCGGCGGCGGCGCCAAAGACATCGACACGTCGAACAACAGCGCGAACCAGACGGTATCGACGTCCACCGCGCCACCGGCACCGTCTGCGCTCGCCGCGTCGGTGGCAGGCAGCGCGATCAATCTGACCTGGCAGGACAACAGCGCCAACGAAGACGGCTTCCGCGTGGAGCGCCGTACCGGTACGGCGGCGTTCGCGCAGATTGCGACCACGGCCGCAAACGCCACCTCTTACTCCGACAGCACGACCGCGACCGGCGTCGCGTACGACTATCGGGTCGAGTCGTTCGGTCTGGGCGGTACCTCGTCGCCGTCGGCCACCGCGAGCGCACAGATCACCGCACCTCCCGCTTCTCCGGCGGGCGGCGGTGGTGGCGGCGGCGGATCGTTCGGCGGCGAGCTCGCACCGTTGCTGCTGGCGCTGTTCGCGCTGCGGCGCCGCGGCTCGCGCGCGGCATGACGCGGCGCGCACGGGCGGTTCAGGCACTGCTGTTCGCGGCGGTCGCCGCCGGTTGCCAGACCCACGCCGCAATCTGTACCGACTATCCCGAGGTCGCTGCCGCCGAGGCCGCGTGGAAAGCACGCCATCTCTCCGACTATCGCTTCGTGTGGCAGCAGCAGTGCTTCTGCCTGGTAGACGCCGTGCAGCCCATCTCGGTGACGGTGCGGCATGGCGAAATCGTCAGCGCCACCGATGCCAAAGGCGTCGCGGTGTCCGACGACATCCGCGCCAACGTGCTGACCATCGACGCGCTGTACCGCCGCATCGACGAAATGCGCTGCAAGGCGGACGAGGTCCGGTTCACGTCGTCCAAAGACGGCGTTCCGGACAAGGTGTTCATAGATCCGAGCCGGCAGGCGGCCGACGAAGAGTTCGAAGTGAACATCAGCGGGTTCTCGCCGCTCGCACCGTGACTCCGGTCGTACCCTGATCGACGTACGGTGACTACGTATTCCGGTCGATCGCTCCGCCCGCGAGAATGTATCGATGGCCCACGTCGATTTCGATCGCGCGCTCATCGAGAGGTACAACATCTCGGGACCGCGCTACACCTCGTATCCCACCGTGCTGCAATTCAGCGACGCTTTCGGTGAAACGGACTATCGCCGCATCGCGATGGCATCGAACTCCGGCGACGCGGCGTCGGACCTGTCGCTGTACTTCCACCTGCCGTTCTGCGCCCGCCTCTGCTACTACTGCGCGTGCAACAAGGTCGTCACCAAGCAACGCGCCATGGCAGAACCGTATCTGGCGCAGCTGCACCGCGAGATCGCTCTACAGAGCGCGCTGTACGATCCGCGCCGCACCGTTACGCAGCTGCATTGGGGCGGCGGCACTCCGACGTTCCTGAGCGAAACGCAGATGCGCGCGCTGATGAACGCGACGCGAAGTCACTTCACGCTCGCCGCCGACGCCGCCGGCGAATTCGGCATCGAACTCGATCCGCGCGAAGTGCGCGACGCGACGCTGCCGGTGCTGCGCGAGATCGGATTCAATCGGGCGAGCCTCGGCATCCAGGATTTCGATCCGCGCGTGCAGAAGGCGGTGAATCGCATTCAAAGCGAAGCGCTGACCGCGCGAGTGATCGACGAGGCGCGCCGCGTCGGATTCCGTTCGATATCCGTCGATCTGATTTACGGACTGCCGTTCCAGACCAGCGCGACGATGGCGGCGACCCTCGACAAGATCGTCGCGCTCGATCCCGACCGTGTCTCGATCTACAACTACGCGCACCTCCCCGATCGCTTCCCGCCGCAGCGCCGCCTCGATGCGGCGACGATGCCGAACGCCGCGGCGAAACTCGATCTGCTGAAGTTGTGCATCGAGCGCCTCACCGCGGCCGGTTACGACTACATCGGTATGGACCATTTCGCGAAACCGGCGGACGAGCTGGCGCGCGCCCAGGCTGCCGGTTCGCTGCACCGGAATTTCCAGGGCTACTCCACCCATGCGGACTGCGATCTGGTGGCGATGGGCATGACGGCGATCGGCACCGTTGGCGGTGCGTTCTACCAGAACTGCAAAGACCTCGAGACGTACGGCGCCGCGCTCGACGCCGGGCGATTGCCGGTCGCAAAAGGTCTGGACCCGGATGCCGACGACCGGCTACGGCGTCGCGTCATCATGCAGCTGATCTGCCAGTTCGAATTGCGCTATGCGGATGTCGCGCCGGACTTCGCGTTGCGCTTCGCAGCGGAAATGCAACGGCTCGAAGCGATGGCGCAGGACGGTCTGCTGGTGCTGGATGCAAACGGCATCCGCGTCATCGACAAAGGCCGGCTGCTGATCCGTAACATCTGCATGGTGTTCGACCGGCACCTGCCTTCGAGCGCGGCAACGCAACGGTTTTCCAAGGCGATCTAGCCGCCGGTCAAACCGGGTCGCGCAACTGCGCAATGTCGGGATACTTCTCGACCAGCTCGTCCCGCATGCGCGGCAGTCCGCCGCACATGCGCGCCGACATGATCTCGACACCTGTCTCGCCCGAATTCGCCGGCGTCTGCACGCTGCGACACAACTCGCGCATGACGAGATAGATTCGCACCTCATTCGGATCGTCAGACGCGCGCGTCGAAAGCGCCCGCTCCAGCCGATCGGCGAAGGTTACGTGATCGCGGAAGCAGTCACCGGGGCCGCCGAGCCACACCGGCGCGGTGCCGTCTTCGTAGAGGCACAGCGTAGCGGCCATGCCGGCTTTGTCGCCGCGGTTCACCGCGTCGAGGTTTTCACTGAACATGATCGCGACGTCTTCGTTGTTAATGTCATAGCGCGGATGCAGCATGGTCGACGGCGCCAACGCCCACGTTTCCGCGCGCTTGCGGAATCCGGTCGCATGCGGTGCCAAGCGCGTGTACACGAAATAGGTTTCGTCGCCGCGCATCTGGCCGACTTCTCCGAGGCCGCGTCTGAACGGCTGCTCGCCTGCCGACTCCGGCCAGGCCACGGCGAGCGGCCATGCGCACGGCAGCAGAACGAGCGCGGCCGTCAGCGCATCGAGGCGGACCCACGGTCGCGGTGCGCGCACCGCGCTGAACAACAGCCCGAGTGCACCGTCCGATGCGAGGAACAGCCCGAGCGGATTCTCCTGCCACAGGCCGCCGAGCAGGGTCGAGCCGGCCTGCCACGCGAGCAGGATGTTCGGCAGGTCGAGCAGCCACAGCACGCCCACCAGCGTCGTTCCGATCAGCGCAGCGCGCACGCGACCGGCGCCGACCGCGCTCAGCGACGGCATCTGCAGCACCGCAAACCCACACAACACGAACGACGGCACGTGCAACACACCGCCCGCCACCGGAATCGGCATCAGATAGTCGGCGAGCGCGCTGCCGCTGCCCCAAATGCCTTCCCAGCCCAATGCACCGGCAAGAAGAGCCGGCAGCGGCCACGCGATCAGCACCCAAAGAAGCAATCGACTTTTCGCCATGCACGCGACGTTACAACAACTCCGGGTCCGCCGCGGAAAATGTACTGCGTCATGTCGAATCGTTCGCGTACTGTTCGACTACTCGGTGATGAAACGTACGGGGGCGCCATGCGCTACGTCTGCCTGGTCTATTTCGAAGAAGGCGCGCTGAAGAATCTGGACGCCCGTGCCAAACAGCAGCTCGACCGCGACTCGATGGCGTACGACGCCGAACTGCAGGAACGCGGCCATCTGGTGGTGGCACACGCGTTGGAAAACGTTGCCGCCGCAATGTCGGTGCGCGTGCGCGACGCGCGGATGTCCGCTACCGACGGCCCGTTCATGGAAACCAAAGAGGCACTCGGCGGCTTCATCCTGATCGAGGCGCGCGACCTCAACGAGGCCATACGGATCGCCTCGAAGATTCCGTTGGCGAAGCTCGGCACGGTGGAAGTGCGACCGATCATGACCGTGGAAACCGTTCCGGAATGAAAACTCCCGGCAACACCGGCGCGCACGACGCGCTGGACGCCGTCTATCGCGCGCATGGACGGCGCGTGCTCGCCACGCTGATCCGGCTGCTGGGAGATTTTGACGCCGCCGAGGAAGCACTGCACGACGCCTGCACCGCCGCGGCCGAACGCTGGCCAGTGGATGGCACACCGAACAATCCGTATGCGTGGCTCGTGTCGGCCGGACGTTTCAAAACCATCGACCGATGGCGCCGCAGAGCGCGCCTCGACGCCACGGTGCGCGAACTCGCGCTGGAGCAGGTCGACGACACGGCCGAAGAGGAGCCACACGAAATCGACGACGACGAACTGCGGCTGATCTTCACGTGCTGTCATCCGGCGCTCACGCCGGACGCGCGCATCGCGCTGACGTTGCGCGAGGTTGCGGGATTGACCACCGAGCAGATCGCGCGCGCGTATCTGGTACCGACGCCGACCATCGCGCAACGTATCGTCAGGGCGAAGTCGAAGATCCGCGAGGACGCGCTGCCGTACGTCGTGCCGCCGCGCGCCGAACTGCCGGAGCGGCTCGAGAGCGTGCTGCACGTGCTGTATCTGATCTTCAACGAAGGCTACAGCGCCACCGACGGCGCCGAACTCACGCGCAGCGATCTGTCGCAGGAGGCACTGCGCCTCTGTCGACTCGTTGTCGAGCTGCTGGACGATGCAGAGGCGCTCGGTCTGCTTGCGCTCATGCTGCTGCACGAAGCGCGGCGCGAATCGCGCACCACGCCCAGCGGCGAACTGGTGCTGCTCGAAGATCAGGACCGGTCGCGCTGGAATCGCGCGCAGATTGTCGAGGCGCAAGTGCTGATCGAGCGTGCATTGCAGTCACGCCGTTTCGGCGCGTACACGCTGCAAGCGGCCATCGCCGCAGTGCACGCCCAAGCAGCAAGTCTCGAACAGACCGACTGGAGGCAGATCGTCGCGCTGTACGACGTGCTGATCCGCGCCGATCCGTCGCCGGTGGTGCGACTCAATCGCGCGGCCGCGATAGCGATGGCAGACGGCCCTGCAAAGGGGCTGAGCGCGATCGACGACGCCATTGCCGGGGGCGGATTGGACGCGTACTACCTCGCGCACTCGGCGCGCGCCGACATGTGTCGACGCCTGGGACTCACCGACGACGCGCGCGCGTCGTACCGGCGCGCGCTCGAGCTTTCGCGGCTCGAACCCGAACGGCGTTTTCTGCAGGCGCGCCTGGACGCGCTGGGCTCCGCTTAGCCCGCGTACGCGCGCTTCAGTTCGGCAATGTCGAGCTTCTTCATCTTCATCATCGCGGCGAACGCGCGCTGCGACTTCGCATTGTCCGGATCGCCGAGCAGTTCGTGCATCGCCGTCGGAACCACCTGCCACGACGCGCCGAACCTGTCCTTCAGCCAACCGCATTGCTGCGCCGACGCGTCGCCGCCCGCCGTCAGCGCGTCCCAGAAGTAATCCACTTCCTGCTGCGTTTCGCAGTTCACCTGGAACGAAATCGCCTCGTTGAACTTGAACTGCGGGCCGCCGTTCATCGCGGTGAACGTCTGGCCGTCGAGTTCGAACTCCACCGTCAGCACCGAACCGGGCACGCGGCCATGAATCTCGCGACCCGCTTCGCCGTACCGCGTGACCTTCAGGATCTTCGAGTTGCGAAAAATGCCGGTATAGAACTGCGCCGCTTCCTCGGCCTGACCATCGAACCAGAGGCATGGGGTGATCTTGGTCTTCTGACTGCGCTTCTGAATCTGCGGCACGATGCGTCCTCCGTAGTTCTTTGCGAATGATCGCGGCGGGCGTACAGGCTGACCAGTCGTCAACCTCCTACACGCCTCGGGCAATCGCTCGCGGCGTCCCGTCGTCGACCCGATATCGAGCGAATCAAGGCGGTCACGTCGCGGCGTGGGAACGACCCAAGCTCTTCTGCGAAAAGGTGCGCGCCGGCTTCAGACCTCTGCGCGTAAAGAGACCTTCGCGAGGCGTTGACCGATGCGCCACAACGCGCCGCTCGGATCGATCAGCGGAAAGTCGCGCAAGCCCCACGGCCGGTCCGCGGGTTTCTCGACCGTCAGTCCGAATTCTTGAGCAGCGACCGAGACGCGGTCCCACCAGGCGTCCACGTCTTCCACCAACAGGCTCATCACGAAGTTGTTGGCGTGATCGGGCACGTAGAACTTCTGCAGCAGAAAGCCGGCCGGCCCGCAGCGGAACGACGCCATGTCGGCGTTCGCCCACTCCATGGTGAAACCGATCGCCTGGTAAAAGCGCTTCGACTGCTCGAAGTCGCCGCTCGGCACGAATGCCCGCGCCTCGATCGCGTTGAGATTGGGTGTGCTCATGATGCTGTCCGTCACCGCAGGTGGTGTTTCGATGATGCCGCGGCGAGTCGCGGATCGCGAGACGATTCCACGCTGGCTACCACGCTTGCTTCCACGCACCGCTCCTAACGTGACGCCATCCAATCAACCGGAGAGAACCGTGAATACAACCGCTGAAACCACGCAGAGCGCCAATCCCGCCGGTCAGATCGACCTGAAAGCGTTGAAAGCGCGCCAACAGGTCGCCTGGTCCGCGGGCGACTATGCCGTGGTGGGCACCACGCTGCAGATCGTCGGCGAAGAGCTGTGTGAGGCGATGGACCTGCGCGCCGGGCAGACCGTGCTCGACGTGGCCGCCGGCAACGGCAATGCATCGCTGGCCGCGGCGCGACGTTGGTGCAATGTGATCGCCACCGACTACGTGCCGACGCTGCTCGAGCGCGCCCGCGAACGCGCCGCGGCAGAACGGTTGGACATCGAATTCCGCGAGGCCGATGCCGAGGCGCTGCCGTTCAAGCCGGAGACGTTCGATGCGGTGGTTTCGACGTTCGGCGTGATGTTCGCGGCCGATCAGGAACGCGCCGCGGCCGAACTGGTCCGCGTCTGCAAGCGCGGCGGCAGGATCGGCCTCGCAAACTGGACGCCCACCGGCTTCATCGGCCAGCTGTTCAAGACCATCGGCGGTCACGTGCCGCCGGCACCCGGGGCGAAATCGCCGGCGCTGTGGGGCACGCGCGCGCGGCTCGATGAACTGTTCGACACCTCGATGACTTCCATCGAAGCGGTTCAACGCACGTTCGTCTTTCGTTATCGTTCGCCGGCGCATTGGCTGGATGTGTTCAAGCGCTACTATGGCCCCGTGCTGAAGACCTTCGCCGCACTCGAACCGGCGGCGCAGGGTGCATTGAAGCGCGACCTGCTGGCGCTGATCGAACGATTCAACCGCGCCGGTGACGGCACGATGGTCGTGCCCGGTGAATATCTCGAGATCGTAGTTACGCGCCTCTAAAGAGTTGTTGGGCCAATTGCATCAATCCTGGAGAAAAAGACTGTGAGCAAAGATACGACGTACAAAGGGAGCTGCTTCTGCGGCGCTGTTCAGTTGACCGTAACCGGCGAACCGGCGGGCATGGGCTATTGCCATTGTGATTCGTGCCGGCACTGGTCGGCGGGTCCCGTCAACGCGTTCACGTTGTGGAGCCCGGCGTCGGTGAAGGTCACGAAAGGCGCAGACAAGATCGGCACGTATGCGAAAACGCCGGGCAGCGAACGCAAATGGTGCAAAGACTGCGGCGGCCACATCATGACGAACCATCCCGGCATGGGGCTGGTCGACGTGTACGCGGCGGTGATTCCGGATCTGCCGTACAAGCCCGGGCTGCACGTGCACTACGGCGAGACGAAGCTGCGCATCAAAGACGGCTTGCCGAAGATGCAAGACATGCCGAAGGAAATGGGCGGTTCGGGCGTCACTCTGGCGGACTGACGTCGGAGCGCAGCACGGCGCGTTGCAGCAGGCAGTAGCCCGCGAACCACGCGGCGAACGCGGCAACGTGTCCGTACTCCCATCGCAGACGAAGACGCGCATAGGCATCCGCCAGCGCGTCCGCGCCGACTGAACAAGTATCGGATGGTGCCTGGCACCGTCCGATACTTATTGCCTCGATGACTCGCGCCCACTCGGCGTTCACCGGCGCCACGGTCGCGGCCCAGACGACGAGCGATGTTGCCAGCGCCAGCGCACCGAGCAGCGTCGACCGGAACGACGCCGACCCGCGAGATCGGAACGCGAGCCACCCCGCGCTCAAAAGCGCAGTCACCTGCACCGCTGCGCCGACGGTGCCGAACCACGCGTACAGCGTGCTGGTCACGGCCGCATACAGCTCCGGCGTGTAGGACATCTTCACCGGCATTTCCAGAACGTGGGCGGCGCCCGGCGCCAGTCCTAGCGCAGCGAGAATCAAGGCGATCAGGCGTGCGGTCTGCATGACGCTCTCCTCCCGTGGATATCCGGATTGTGACCCGAGTCACGCGCGGGTTGCACACTCCAACCCGAGCCCACGCGACGCCGCGAATACACTGACCTTCTCCAGGGGACCTCAGGCATCGAAGCTCATGCAGTACTTCGAACGCCTCGCAACGCATCCGTCTCTCGACGGCATCCGATCTCGCGCGGCGGCGTACGCAAGGCAATTCCGGCTCGACCGCGCAATTCGAACCGCGCGCGACGCATCTTCCGGCGTACTGCCCGACGCGATCGTCGCCGAGATCTGCGACACCTGGGGCGACACCAGCCTCACCGCCGCTGACGGTTATCTGAAGGCGCTGCTGGTCGAGGCGCAGAAAGCGCACGGCTACATCCTGCAATGCGGCGCCGACCTGACGACGCTGCTGCTCACCATCCAGATCGAGCGCCGCGGCGTGCGATTGTGGACGATCGAGAGCAATCCGCATGCGGCCAACGCGCTTCGTTCGTGGCTCAACCAGTACGAACTGTCGTCCGCGCACATCATCACCGCGCCGGCCGACCTCACCGAGGATGGCGTGGGGTATGCAATCGACGCCGCGCGCCTGCCGGGGCCGTTGAGCCTCGTGCTGTGCGAAGCGTCGAATGCGCATCCGGGCAGCGCCCGGCGGTTGCTGCCGTACGTCGCGGAAAAACTGCACGACAGCGCCGTGGTGCTGGTTCGCAACGTTCGGCGCCGCAGCGACTTCGACTATCTGGGCGAGTGGTCGCGCGACAACCAGGCGTCGTTCGTGGTGAAAGGCAAAGCCGATCCGTTCGCGAAGATCGCGATGCGCAACAAGGCGCCGGCAGAGAGCCACCAGGCGGCGCGCATCAACACCGCGTTTGCGGAGAAGAAGAACGGCGTGAAGTCGCAGCGGCTGGCAATGCCGGCGCGCTAACCGTCACGCCAGCATGAAGTAGATGTCGGTGACCAGCTTCGACTGATCGTCGACCCAGTCGCCGTAAACCTCCCACGACATTCCAGCGAGCGCGTGGTTGTGCTGCGCGCACCAGGCGTTCAGGTGCATGTGTGCGGCGGATATCCCGGTATACGGACCGACCACTGTGGTGTGCGCGGCTCGCCCGTCCGGCAAACGCAGACACTTCACCTGCGCCGTATCGTCGAACGCTTTCGACACCGGAAAGCCAACACGCATTCGCATCCCGTCGGCAGCGAACCGGTCGTACACCACGTAGTTGTGTCCTGCTTGCTTGGCGCCCGAATCGCGCAGCCACCCATAGACGATGTCGAACATCGGCGGAATGCGCGACGGTATCTCGGTTTGTTTGGTCTGCGCGTCGGTTACCGCGAGCGTCACCGGTTCAACGGTTGCGATGACACATTGATATGCCATGGGTCCTCCGGCGGAATATTCCTACATAACGACGCGGCGCGTCGGCGACCACGACGCCGGTACTGCGAGGGACAATCGAAAGCCGACACCGATGGTAAGTGGACGACGCGATGACGACTACCGAGATCTCCGATCAAGTGCGCGGACGCTCGCTCGCCTTCACTTGGACCGACGGGCCGGCGAAAGACTCCACGCACGTTCATGCGTTTCACGACGACGGTACGGTGGAGTGGCACACCACCGAATCGGACAAGACCTCGGAGCGACCGCCGTACATGGCTACGCGCATTGACGACGACATCTGCTTCGTATCCTACCTGTCGCAATCGGGTTACACGCTGACGGTGGTGCTCGATTTCATCGAGGAATCGATCACCGGCGTCGCGTCGAACGACAAGTGCTGGTATCCGGTGCGCGGACACTTTCAGGTGCTCTCTCCAGCCTCGGAATCCGCATAAGGCTTGATCGTCAGCGCGCCCGACAACGCGAACGGCAGCAAGCGCCGGCATCCATGCCGGCGCCTCACGTCGAGTCCGCTACTGCAGCTTGCGTATGGTCAACGGAACGACCACGTGGTTCGGCCCGACCGGAATATCGAGAACGGTGGGATCGCTCGCGAAATCTCCGACGAACAGATCGACGTGTTGAGAGGCCGAAGTAGGCGGTGTACCCACGCCGACACAATTGCTGTCGGTGTTGTTGGCGCGCATCGTCAACAGCCTGAATCCCGGCACCGCACCGGCTCCAGCCGGAATGGTGACAACTCCGACGCCGTTATGGCCGCGCGTGACAGGAAGTGCGGCGCTCGTCGCGGCGTCGACGAAGCAGGACGCGGTCGTCACCTGGAAGGTGATTGCCTCGCCGCCGGCGGGCGCGGCGTTGGCAAGGATCGCCGTGATATCGACGGTGTTGCTGACGTCCACAACTACAGGCGACGCCGCGGCGCTCGTGATCCCACTCGGCGCCGGCGCCGGAATGATCTCGATCGTCACGGAACTCGCCAGACTGTTGGTCGCGGTCGCCGTAATCGCGAGTTTGCTGACCGCGCGAACTTGGCGAAAGGCCGCGATGTTGAGCGGAATCTGAATACCCTTGACTGGCACGAACCCGGTAACGCTCATGAATTGTGGCGCGGGTGAAGTGAAGAAGGACGGCGGATTCGCGACTTGGACAAAGAATGGCGTCGGATTCACCTTCGGGGCCGAGCGCGGCACACCCGGTATGCCAAGAGAGCCAGGAGCCGCCAAGGACGTCTGCTGCGCAAACGTCGAACTCAACGTGTAGCTGTAGTCATCCGTCGCCTGGACGACAGGCACGGGGGTCGGAATCTTCACGTCGAGCTGCAACGTCACCGCGCAATTCGTGCTGTCTGTCAGGTGTCCTGCGGGCAGCTGGATCTGCAGGCGCTTGTTGTTGTCGAGAAACTGGGCACTGCCGGTCTTCGCGAGACAACTGAGCGCGTCTCCGCCGCGGAACGTCAGGTCGAACTGCGGAATCGCCTTCACCTTGATCTGTTGCTGGAACACATCGGCGTTGTCCGATCGCTTGATCGTGAGCACCCTCAATGCATCAGCAGTGATCGTCTTGGGTGCCGTCACGGTGACTTCGACCGAGCCTTTCGTGGGACACCCGCGCCCGAAATTCTGCGCGCCATTTCTTCGAGTCCCCAGCGAGGCGGTGACAGGGCCATCGACAGAGACCGAACTCGCGTTTTCGATGAAGTCGGACCACAGCTCGATCTTCGTGGTTCCGGCTTGCAGCTGCGGATCGCGGCCGTTGCCTTGATCATCGATGTGGCGTGCACAGGCGCCGGGAAGCGTGACGAAATCAACGGTATCCGTGGCCGCGCGTGCCGGCGCTGTCGTGAGCGACAGCAGCGTAAGCACCGCTGCAACAACCATCGGCCGGGACGCCGAGCGGGATCGGAATAACACATGGCCCATCTGAATCTCCTCGTGAATGACCGGGACGTTCCGCCGAGAATCTGATCAGTTCGGCCGGGTAATCTTCTGCAACGTGATCACCGTGAACGAAGCGGTCTTGCTCTCTGTTCCGTAGCCGACCGAGATCGTGTACGACTTCGGCAGCGTCACGCCTTGCTTCGCGCCCGTCGTGATCTTGAAAGTCGCATTGCTGGCGCCGGTCGGTACGGTCACGCGCATCGGCGCCATCGCGTTCGGCGCCACCTGCACCCCCATCTCGTTAGGCTCGGCGCCGGAGAGCGTGAGCGATAGCTGCATGTTCTCGATCGCTGGCCTGAGCAGCGTCACGGTGCCGATGACATCGGCCCCGACGACGACGCTGGCCGGGTTCACGTTTAGGGATGCGAGCCAATTCATCTGAACTTTTGGAATGCTGCTGGCTGGCACCGGCGATACGGCCGTCGCGGCGCGACCGATGAGCGCCGTCGTGAGAAGAAGAGTTCCAACTACCGAAACAAGAACGAATTTGCGTTGCATCGTGTGTCTCCATTGGGTCGTGGGTCAGTGTCTTAGGCCTCAACGCAGCCGCGCGACTGTGTCTGTCAGCGTCGGGCCGAGGATGGTCTGGTCTCCTGCACTCGGTAGACGGACGTCGCCGAGCAACGGGTGGTATGGCCGGCCCTTCGCACGCAGCGTGCCGAGGACAGCGTCGAGACCTCCGGTCGGCTCGACCAGCGTGTTCCAGAGCTCCAGTACCCGGGACAGCGTCTCTCCGCGAAACTCGCGCGTACCCGTGTTGATCGTTCCGGCAATGCGGGGGGTCACGAGCACCAGCGCTGCATCCTGGCGGGTCGTGTGCACGCTGTTGTTGAACGCGAGGTCTACCACCGGTATGTCGCCGAGGCCCGGCACCTTCGACGACGCGCCGATGTTCACGCCCTCGTAGAGACCGGACAGAATCAACGTCTTGCCGAAGTCCACCTCCACCGTCGCCGCGACCGTCTGTTTGAACGTAGTGAGCGCCTGCTGGAACGTGCCGCTGGTGTCCGGGGAAAAAAAGGAGCGCCCGGTGTCGACTTTGAATTTGGCGGTGCGCGACGTGATCTCGATCGGCGTTACCTGCACCGAAGTGCCGACGTCCACTGGTTGCAGCGTGCCGAGGTTGATTCCGCTCACGCCGATCGTGACCGTGCGGCCGATGAAGAACTGCGAGGTCTCGCCTAACGACGCAACCAGCGATGGGCGCGCAAGCACCTCGTAGTAATCATCGCGGGTGTTGAACAGGTTCAGGCTGTAGCTGATCTGTGGAATCGCGAGCGCCGACGTCGTCGCAACGGTTTTGACATCGGCGCCGGGGCTCGAGTGATTGTCGCTCGTCAGTCGCGCGCCGGAGAACTGCAGCGTGAGACCATCGAGCAGGTTCACGCCGGTGTGGTTCGCGCGGGCGTTCTGACTCAGCAGCAGCGTCACCTCGATCATGACCTGGTGCGGCGGCGCTTCGACCGCTGCGCCCGGTGTTGCGTTGCCGCTGGCAGACTCCGGGTCTGTCTCGTAGGCCGTGCGCATCAACTGATCGAGGCGACTCCGCTGACGATCGAGCCCCGCCGCGCTCGCATGCGTCGCGCGCGCAGTCTCGATCAGGCGATCCAACACTTGCCGATTGCCTGCACCGGCGGCCACAAATGCTGCCGCGCGGAGCGCGTACGGATCGTTCGGCTCGAGTGCCAGCGCGCGGCCCACCGCGCGCGCGGCCACATCGAGATCGCCTGCGTAATAAGCGGATACCGCGAGCCCGAGAAACGCCTGAGCTTGGGCCGGGTCGCTCAGGATTGCGTCGGCGAACTGCTCCGCGGCTTCGGCATACTGTTGGCGCGCGAGGGCGAGCGCGCCTTCGTGGTAGTGGGCCCAGTAAAACCCGGGTACGAAACGCGTCGCCGCGTCGTATCCGACCGACGCGAGATCTAACGACTGCGGCGAGTGCTCTTCGAGTTCATAGGTGAGCCCGTTCAGCAGATGCAGGTAACCATTCTGCGGTTCGGCCCGCAGCCCTGGTGCGAGGGCAGCGCGGGCGTCGCCGGGACGCCCCGACTGCAGGGCCGCAACGGCGGCGTCGAGTCCATCGGAAGAGGCTTCGCCAACCTCTAAATGCGGCGTCGTCGCTGCGCAGGCACATAAGACCGTTGTCAGCGCGACAACGCCGAGTCGACGCATTTGCTTTCCCCCTTTCCCAACAATCGCGCAGAGCGGTGGGAAGCCTTGCATTGCGGCGTACGCGGCGATAGTCCCCCAATGGGGGAGCACCGCCCCGCGCGTCGATGGACTAGAGTCCAGCTCTATGCGCACGCTTGCCTCATCGCTCACCGTCGTTTGCGCCGCGATCCTCGGAGTCGCGCCGTTGACCGTATGGGCCGCCCATCGAATCGAGATCACAGGGTTGACCGTCAGCGGCGATGGTGTCCGTGCGGATGTCGGGTCGGCTGCCGCCACCGATGGATCGGTCCGTGCAGTTGGCGGCACCACGTCCATCACCGCTCAGAGCAGCGTGACGATCCACTGTCTGTACCACCTCGAGCGCGACCCGCAACTGATGCCGATTCGCAACTGGACCGGAGAAATTTCGGTATCCGGCAGAGTGCTGCGCACGTTCGTCGGCCGGATCAATACCGGCGACAGCAACGAGTCGGCTGTCTGGATCGCACAGCCCGTGGGGAACCTCGACGTGCGCTGCCGACTGGATACGCAGGCGGTCGCCGGGGTGACCGACGGCATCCACGATAGTCACGTCGCGGTCACAGTCGCTTCGCCGAGTACGGTGCTGACTCCGCCCGCCGAAGGATCGACTTCACCGACGACGACCGTCGTCTTTCGATGTCCCGATCAGACAGTTGCAACACTCAGCGGTGGTCCGGCGGGTTCCACGGCAGTACCCGCGCAGGTCACGCTCGGAATATCGGCCTCACAGGCAGAGGCCGGGCGCGTCGCGTGTCTCTATTCCAGCCCCAACCGCGATCTGCGCAATTATCGGGTCACCTTTCCGTGCCTCGGTCTCGTCGCCGCGCCGCCGCAAATCACCGACGGATCGTCGAACACCATTTCGATCGGAGCGACTGGTCCGGCGGTGAACCAATACAGCTGCCGGCTGCGATGACGTTACTCCCCCAAACGGGTAGCATTCGGGCAGAAGCACCCGATGCCGCCCAGCACATTCACATTTCGCTCCAGCGTACCCAACGACTTCTCGTGGTGGCTCAAATGGCTGCCGAACGAGGTCGCGCTGGATCCAGCGATGGCGGTTCGACTACCCGCGCTTTGGACACGCCTCATCGAGGATGAGGCAATGGAAGCACGCAGCATCGTATCGACGAGCGCTGCGGTGGAATCGGTAGACGCATTCGGCGCGAGCGTGTTCCTGCGCCCGGGACTCATCGACGAGTGGTTCACTCAGCCGCGACGCGGCATTACCGAACGGGTCTACCGCGCGCTGCTCGCCGGCGAATCTCCGATTCTCAGCGGACGGGAACTCGCGCGAGCGAACAGCGGCGCCGGCGTCGATGTTTGCATCCTCCACTTTTGCGAGCGACCAGTGGATCTGTTCTCTCCCATCGGACAACAACTCCTCGCAATGGGACATGCGGCGTTTCGCGACGCTCATCTCGGCTATCACATACGTGCCATTGTTCACGAGACTTTCCGGCCCGTGCACAAAGCATTGCAACTCGCGAGCGGCATGACACAGATCCACGAATTCTCCGCACCTGGAACAGACGACTGCACCGATGCGCGACCATCGGTACAGGTCGGCATGACCCGTAGACAATCGCTCGCCGAACCCGCCGGGTCGCCGATCTCCCTGCTGTTTCGCTCCGAACTGCCGCGCTTCTTCTTTGCCGCTTCCGAGCGACGCGTGCTGCGCGCTGCATTGTCGGGGCGCTCAGACGCCGACATCGCTGAGCAACTCGGTGTCACGCGCGACGCCATAAAGAAGACATGGCGCAACGTCTTCGCCCGGGTCGACCACGCCGCCAACGGCGACGGCCACGTAGCAGCGCAGCAGACCGCACATCGCCGCCGTAGGCTGCTGGAGTATGTCCGCCAACATCCGGAAGAACTCCGTCCCTTCGTGCGGCCGTCGGGATGGCCAAGCCCTTAGACAGTCAGAGCTTCGGAATCCGGATCCGACTGATCATCAACGAACCGGACAACGCGAACAGCAGCACCAGCGGGTGCAGCGTAAAGCCCATCAGCTTCAGTTCGCCGAACCACAGGTTGTCGCGAATCGCGTCGGACCACGCCGCGATCGCCATGATGGCCACCAGCAGAATCGACGTCGGGATCGGCGTGCCTTCGAAGTACTTCACCTTGCCGGTACCTTCCGACAACTCTTCAGCCGTGACGTTGTATCGCGCCAGCCGCGAAACGCCGCACGCGATGAAGTACACGAGAATGATGCGGTCGTATAACCCCTGCATGCCGCAGCCGTAAGCGATCATCGCCGGCGCAACACCAAACGAGATGACGTCGGACAGCGAGTCGAGCTCCTGCCCCAGCGTCGACGCTTTCTGCCGCCAGCGCGCGATGCGGCCGTCGAGAATGTCGAAGATCAGCGCGGCAACGACCAGCGCGCAGGCGAAGTACACGTGGCGTACCTCGTTCGCTTCCAGAAATGTCATCACCGAGAACAACGCGCCCGCGCCACACGCGGCATTCGCGAGCGTCACCCAGTCTGCCAGGTGAAACTCGCGGATCATCGAGAAAGGTTTGTTCGGCATAAGTGTGATGTCGGAGACTCAGTTATTCCGTTGGCGATTTGACCACTGCGCCGCCCTTCATCACGAAAGCGACCGACTCGAGCCGAGAAACGTCCTGCAGAGGATCGCCCATCACGCCGACGATGTCGCCATAGCGGCCGACCGCGATCGCGCCGACATCGTTCGCGCGTCCCAGCGCTTCGGCGGCGGTAACCGTGGCGGACTGGATGGCCTGCATCGGCGTCATGCCCCATTCCACCATCTTCGCGAACTGCTTTGCATTGTCGCCGTGCGGATACACGCCGGCATCCGTGCCGAAGATCATCTTCACGCCGGCCTTCACGGCGGCGCGAAACGTCTCACGCTGCAAGCGGCCGATGGCGCGCTCCTTGTCGAGCGACTCTTTGAAGAGTCCGTTGCGCTCACCTTCGGCAACGATGTAATCGTCGTTGTAGATGTCCATCGAGAAGTACGTGCCGTGAGCTTTCGCGAGTGCGAACGCCTCCGCGTCGGCCAGACTGCAGTGCTCGATGGTGTCAGTGCCAGCGCGGATTGCGTCTTTGATTCCCGCCGTGCCATGCGCATGAGCCGCGACACGCAGCCCTAGCATGTGCGCTTCGTTGACCAGCGCGGTCATCTCGGCCAGGTCGTATTGTTGACCACCGACCGTATCGCCTTTCGACATCACGCCACCGGTGGCGCAGAACTTGATCACCTCGGCGCCGTACTTGCGGTTCTTTCGCACTGCCGCGCGCACCGCTTCCGGTCCATCGGCAACGCCGTCTGTCGGCGTTTTGATCGACGGCGGAAACTCGGTGGAATCGCAGTGCCCGCCCGTTGCGCCGATCAGATTGGTTGCCGGAACGATGCGCGGCCCGGGTATGTAGCCGAGTTCGATCGCCTGCTTCAGCGCGACGTCGGCGTAGTCGCTCGCCCCGACGTTTCGCACCGTTGTGAAGCCCGCCTCGAGCGTGCGTTTCGCGTTCGGCACGCCGATGACGGCCCAGAACGAATCGGTGACTTCGTAACCCCTGTAGCCCCCAAAACGCGGATCGTTCGTCAGATGCACGTGCATGTCGATGAGCCCGGGCAGCAGCGTTGCGCCAGGCAGGTCGATGTGGCGCGCGCCTTCGGGCGTCGCTGTATCACCCTGCTTCTCGACCGCGGTGATGCGGCCATCGACCACC
Organism: uncultured Gammaproteobacteria bacterium; assembly: GCA_963780795.1. Classification (GTDB taxonomy): domain Bacteria; phylum Pseudomonadota; class Gammaproteobacteria; order Pseudomonadales; family Azotimanducaceae; genus DATJGR01. The sequence goes on from CAWADH010000008.1 coordinate 102,186, forward strand.
GTTATCCGCGGTTGCTCGACCACGCGGCCGGCGACCACATCGATCATGCGATCGGCCGTAACCACCACCGTGTCGGCTACAGCGACTTGCGCGAATGTGATGAGACCCGTTAGCGCGAGCAACAGAAATCCACGCAGCCTCATCCGCATTCGTTACCTCTTCGTTCAGAAAGAGTGGTGCGGCTGGAACGCGCCGGATCCCCTCAGCTCGCTCGTCCGTGACGTAGCAGTTTACCCGGCGTCGCGCCGGTGCACTCGCCGGACTCAAACGTCACCTGCCCGTTCACGATGATCGCGTTGTAGCCGACTGCGCGCTGCACCCGGCGCCATTCACCGGCCGGCAGGTCGTGCTCTACCTCGCCGATCCACGGCGGATCGATGGCGAGTTCGTCCATGTCGTACACCACCACGTCTGCGGCAGCGCCCTCTGCGAGCACGCCGCGGTCTTTGAAGCCAGCCGCTTGCGCGGGCAGGGTCGACAACCGGTAGTGCGCTTCTTCGAGCGAGACGCGCTCTTCGTCGCGCACCAGCCACGTCAGGAAATCGGTGGTGTATGCGCCGCCGGTGAAGAACTTCGTGTGCGCGCCGCCGTCGGACACGCCGGGAATCGCGTACTCGGATTCGATCATCTCGGCCATGAAGTCGGCGTTCGAGCCTTTGTCAGGCCCGAGGAACTCGACGTTCAGATCGCCCGCGAGCGACAGATCGAGCATCACTTCGACCGGGTGCTTCTTCTCCGCCAGCGCGATGTCGCCGACGCTCTTGCCGACATATTCCTCGAGGTGCGCGGAACCGTTCACCGACTGGATGATGAGCCCTTTCGGATTGCCGCCGATACCGGCCTGAATCGCGCGCAGACGCTTGTCTGCCGATTCGGCTTCGTCGACCAGCGCCTTGCGCAGCGCCGGGTCCTGCATCTTCGCGAGCTTCTCTTCCGTGCGTGCCGGTGGTGACGGCGCGCCACGCCGGCGATGCGTCGTACAGGTTCCAGTCGTCGAGCGTGAACGCAAACCCGGCGCGACCGGTCGCGCACTGCGCGTAGATCGGCAGGCCGCGTTGCCGGCAGTCCTCGATCCAGCGCATCGGCCGGCGGTGAATCTCGGCATCGTCGCGCGCCGGCGCGATCACGTTGTGCAGAATCGGCCGGTTCGCGGTAGCCGCGAGCTTCTCGAGGAACGCGAGGTCGGCCTTGATGTTGCCGGTGGCCTGCGTGATCTGGATGAAGCCGTCGTCGCGCTCGCGCAGCACTTCGGCGAGCGCGAGGATGTCCTCGTCGCCCATCGTGTCGGTGACCATCGGCGAGCCGTCGAAGTCGGCCTGCACCGAGTTCGGCCCGAGGCGCTGGATCGAGAAGCCGCACAGGCCCGCGTCCATGCCTTCGTGCAGCAGCCGCTGCATCTCTTTGCGCTCGGCCTCGGTCGCCGGACGCGTCTTCGCCGCTTCGAGCCCCATCACGTAGGTCATCAGCGACGCGGTCGGCATGTACTGGATGACGTTGACGCCTTTGGGCGTGCGATCGAGGGAGTCGAGATACTCCGGGATCGTCTCCCAGTCCCACGGCATGCCCGCTTCCATCGACGCGTACGGAATCGCTTCGGTGCGCGTCATCGTCAGCATCGAGCGCTCGCGGAAATCGGGCTGTACCGGCGCGAAGCCGAAGCCGCAGTTGCCGAGCACGACCGACGTGACGCCGTGCCAGCCGGAGATCGTGCACCACGGATCCCAGCGGATCTGCGCGTCGTAGTGGGTGTGGAGATCGACGAAGCCGGGCGCGACGATCAGCCCGTCTGCATCGATCGTGCGCTTGGATGAACCGGTGACCTTCTTGCCGATCGACACGACGGTGCCGTCTTTGATCGCGACGTCGCCGGTGAAGCGGGGATTGCGCTTGCCGTCGACGATGGTGCCGCCTCGGATGACCAGATCAAACGTTTGCATGGCTCTCTCCTTCCACGGTGACGTTGATTGACTGGTGAATGCTAACCCCAGCGCTATTCGTTGCCTACATCAGACGCACACCGATTCCGAGCGCGCGAGTCACGCAACCAGACGTTTCACCGATCTTGAAGGACGCGAACTCGAAAGGTCGTAGTTCGATTGAAGGTTCATCCAGAATTCCGGGGACGTTCCGAGTGCCTGCGACAAAAGCCAGGCAGTACCGGGAGAAATGCCTCGGCGACCTCGCACCAGATCGTTGACGTGCCGCACCGGCACACCGAGATGATTCGCGAGGGACTTCTGGGTCTGCTGGAGTGGCTGAATAAACTCGCGGAGCAACACTTCCCCGGGATGAACGGCGACTCGATTCTGCGGCAACATTCTGTTCACCTCGTTTCAATGGTAATCGACGATCCGAACGTCGAACGCGTCGCCCGCAGACCAGCGAAATACGATCCGCCATTGATCGTTTACCCGAATGCTGTAAAACCCCTTCAACTCTCTCTTCAACGCTTCCAGGCGATTGCTCGGCGGGCTGCTGCAGGTCGTCGAGCGTGCGAGCAGCCTGAATCATATCGAGCTTTCGCTGCACCACGCTCACGATATCGGGAGGTAACCGGCGTACGCGATCGGTCCTCCGGCCATGGAAGAGGTCTTCCGAACGGCGGTCGCCAAACGAAACAATCATGAAATGACGATGTTTCATTGCATGAGACCCATGCAATGTCGAAAGGCTCAACCGCGTGCGCGAGTCTTGCGAGCGGAATGCGTCCTAGCGCGCGTGCACCCTCACTGGCACGTCCGAATATCCCTTCACGAAGTTCGACCTTACCCGCACCGGCTCCCCAACCAACTCCACGAAGCTGAAGCGCTTCATGATCTCTTCCCACACGATGCGCAGTTGCATCTCCGCCAACCGGTTCCCCATGCACCGGTGAATGCCGAACCCAAACGACAGATGCTGCCGCGCCTTCGGCCGGTCGATGATGAACGCGTCCGGATTCGGAATCGCTTTCTCGTCGCGATTGCCGGAGACGTACCACATCACCACCTTGTCGCCTTTACTGATCTTCTTGCCGCGCAGTTCGACGTCCTGCGTCGCGATGCGGCGCATGTGCGCGAGCGGCGTCTGCCAGCGGATGATCTCGGAGACCATGTTCGGAATCAGCGACGGATCGTTGCGCAGCTTGTCGTACTGATCCGGATTCTGGTTCAGCGCGATCACGCCACCGCTGATCGAGTTACGCGTGGTGTCGTTGCCGCCGACGATCAGCAGAATCAGGTTGCCGAGGTATTCCATCGGCGGCATGTTCCGCGTTGCTTCGCCGTGCGCCAGCATCGAGATCAGGTCGCTGCCGCCGGTGGTGTTCACGCGCTGGTTCCACAGCACCGTGAAATACTCGAGACACTTCAGCAGTTCCGCGCGGCGCTCGTCTTCCGAACCGTACATGCCCGACGTTTCGTCGGCTGTGATCAGGTCGCTCCAGTACGTCAGCTTGCGGCGATCTTCCCAGGGAAAATCGAACAGCGTTGCGAGCATCTGCGTCGTCAGTTCGATCGAAACCTTGTCCACCCAGTTGAACGTTTCGTTCTTCGGCAGCGAATCGAGAATGAGGCTGGCGCGCTCGCGGATGGTGCTTTCCATCTTCGCGAGATTCGGCGGAGCCACCACGCCGCTCACGGTCTTACGCTGCAGGTCGTGCTTAGGCGGATCCATCGCGATGAACATCGGCAGTTCGAACTCGACGTCTTCGTCGTCGATGGTGATGCCGCCTTCGGACGAGAACAGATCGTGGTGCGTGTCCACGAACATGATGTCTTCGAACGTCGTGATCGACCAGAACGGCCCGTGCACGCTCTCCGCGGTGTAGTGCACCGGATCTTCTTTGCGCAACCGATCGAAGTACGGCCATATCGTGTTGTCGCGGAAGCGATCGGAGTTCGCGATGTCGATCTTGTCGAGCGGAACCGAGTAGGCGTCGTTTGCGTTACGGATATCGAGTGCTTCGCTCATCGCTTGCGTCCTCTACTTCATTTCGTCAGATCTGGAATTGCGGCAGCCGTACCACCAGGCCGTCGAGTTCGTCGCGCACTTTGATCTGGCACGACAGGCGCGAGTTCTTGTCGCGCTCCGGGTTCATGTCGAGCATCGACTCTTCCTGATCGCTGGGCTGACCGACGATGGGCATCCATTTCTCGTCGACGATCACGTGACACGTTGCGCACGAGCACTCGCCGCCGCAGTCCGCGTCGATACCCGGCACCAGGTTGTCGATGGCCGCGTTCATCACCGACATGCCGTTGGCGGCGATGACCTCGTGCTGCTTTCCGTTGTGTTCGATGAATCTGATCTTGGCCACCGCAGAATTCCTTCGTAGTCGATTGATTAGTGGTGCGTTATCGGCGCACGGGAGGCGCGATCATACCTCACGGCTCAAGCGAACCCCATGAAGCGACGGGGGTTATCCAGTACAACTTTGTGGGCGACATGTGATCCCGCTGATTCGAACGTCGCCTGCGCGGCCGTGTACGCACCGGGATACGTCGAATCGAAGTGCGGATAATCCGATCCCCACAGAATGCAGCGCAGCAGATCTTTCTCGATGATCCACTTCAGACCGGTCGCTTCGTCCGCTTCCATCGACACGAAACACTGCTCGCGGAAGATCTCGCTCGGCATGCGCTTCAGCCACGGCGTGTGATGGCCCATCACTTCGAAGTGTTCGTCGAGACGGTCGAGCCAATAAGGAATCCAGCCCAATCCGCTCTCGAAAAAGCCGACCCGCAGTGTCGGGAAACGATCGAGCACACCGCCCGCGATCATGTCCATGACCACCGCCATCTGCCCGAAGGGGTGCGCGATCATGTGATCGTAGAAGACGTTGCCGTGATAACGACCGGTGGCGAAGCTCTTCATCCGCGACCCGAAGCTGCCGTGGATGCCGACGGCAAGTCCGTCGCCGACGGCCACTTCCCACAGGGCATCGCACGCCGGATCGAACAGCGCGAGATCGTTGAAACGCTCTGGCCGGATGATCAGTCCACGCAGCCCGAGCTGCGCCAACCGCTTCGCTTCGCGCACCGCGAGATCGATGTTTTGTAGTGGGACGATTCCCATACCAAACAAGCGGTTGGAATCGACTCTGCAGAAGTCGCTCATCCAGTCGTTGTAGGCGCGGCAGGTTTCTGCGGCCACTTCAGGATCGTTGATGTCGCCCCATAAAAGATGGATCGACGGGAAGAACAACGCCTGGTCGATGCCCTCTTCGTCCAGCACTTTCAACCGCGCTTTCGGATCCCAGCTGCCTGGCAGGATGTCGGCCCAGGTGAGCTGATTGCCGGGTGCCATGCCGCCCGGAATGCAGGCTTGTGCCGGACCGGCCCCGCCCCCAATACCGCGAGTGGAGCCTTCGATGGAAACGTAGCTATGACCGCCTTCGGTTTTCACCTGCAGCACGCGATCGCGGAACGCGGCGCGCGTGTAGTCCTTCCACACGCACTCGGGTTCGCAGATGTGTCCGTCGCCGTCGATCACGATGCCAGGTCGGCTCACGATGTGCTCCACGAGGTGTGCGCAGATTCGCATTCTAGGCGGGCCACAATGCATTCAGGTAGCGTTCAGCGCGGCGGCCCAATGATCGAGCGCAGGCTCACTCACAATGATGGCGATGCGTAACGCACGATACGGCCGAACGACACTCTGGATCCTGCTCAGCCTGTTGCTGTGCGGCGGTGTGGCGCGCGCAGAAGACGAAATCGATCCGCCCGATCGCGTCGCACGCCTCAGCTTCATCAACGGCAACGTGTCGCTCGCGCCGGCCGACAGCGACGACTGGGCGGACGCGCTGTTGAATCGCCCGATCACCACCGGCGATCGCATCTGGGTGGACGAAGGCGCACGCGCGGAAGTGCAACTCGGGACGTCCACCGTTCATCTCGACGAATACACCGGGCTCGCGTTCGTCACGCTCGACGACGACACGCTGCGGATGCGCCTCACCGACGGCGCGATCGCAGTGCACGTGCACTCGCTCGAACGAAACGAAACGGTTCTGATCGAAACCCCCAACACGACCATCACGTTACGCGAGCCCGGCGAATACGCCGTCGATACCGAAGGCGACGCGGATCGCACCGCGGTGAAAACCTACAGCGGCGAAGCCGAAGTGACCGGTCCGGATGAAAGTCAGCACGGCTACATCGTCGGCGTGAACGAGCAAGGCATCTTCACCGGCACCGACGATCTCAGCTCGGTGATGACGCAGGGCGGCCGCCGCACGTCGTTCGAAACGTGGGCGTACGAGCGCGAAGCGGCAGGTCAGCATTCGGTTGCCGCGAACTACGTGCCGCCCGGAACAGTCGGCTATCAGGATCTCGATTCTTACGGCACCTGGAGCAACGACCCGGAGTACGGCAACGTCTGGCAGCCGAGCATGTCGTATGTGTTCACCGACTGGGCGCCGTACCGGTACGGCCGCTGGATCTGGGTGACGCCGTGGGGCTGGACCTGGGTCGACGACGCGCCGTGGGGTTACGCGCCGTTCCACTACGGTCGCTGGACCTATCTGCGGCAACGCTGGTGCTGGATTCCGGGGCCGCGCCACATCCACGCCTCGTATGCACCCGCGCTGGTGGCGTGGGTGGGTTCGCCGAGCTTCGGCGTGCAGTTCCGCGATGTGGGCTGGTTCCCGCTTGGCCCGCGCGAAATCTACATTCCGGCGCGGCGCAGCTCGTGGCGCTACTTCAACAGCGTCAACGCATGGAACTCGATGGACAACATGGCGTTGTCGAATGCGTACAACGGCCGCAACCAGAACTTCAACTACCGCAATCGCGGCGCGCCGCATGCGATTACGGTGATCGATCACGACGCGTTCGTATCGGCCCGTCGCACGCACGGCCAGCGCGTCGACGTCGACGCGGACGATCTGCAGCGCTGGCACGGCCAGGGCCGCGCACCGGCGATCGACCCGAGCCCCGAAAGCCGGCTCGGTGCACGCCCCACCGCACGCGCTCCCACGCCTCACCTCGATCGTCAGGCGGTCGCAACCCGTTATCAGCCGGTGACGAAGCAGCGCGTGCTGCCGTCGGCTGACGAGGACGCAGTGCCGGCCGCTACGCCGCAGCAACGTTCAGCGCACGGCGACGCTTCCACGCGGCCCGGAACGACGCGCCAGTGGTCGGGCAGCAACGTCGCCGGCCGATCGAATCGCGTGGGGCGGCCGCCGTCGAACGACGGTGAAGCGCTCGCGCCGGAAACCGCCGATGCAGCGGGCGCGCGCGACGACGACGCGGAAACGCAGTCGCGCGGCGTCGCCCTGATGCCGACGAATCCCACCCATTCGACGCATCGCGACGCGCCGTCGCACGCGGACCGTCCGCCGCGCAGTTCGTCTGCGGCGAATCCGCGTGCGCCGGCGCCGGTCGCGACCCCTCAGGCGCAGACGCCGCGGGTGTCGCACGATCAGCCGGATCAGCAAGGGGGACGGCCGCACCTGGAACGACAGCAGCGGCAGGAGCGGCAGGCGCAGAAACAGCAGGAGCGCGACGCGGCGCGCACGCAGATCACGCCGCCGCAGCCGAACGTACGCGTGCCGCAAGTCGCTCCGGTGCCGCAGGTTGCGCCGCGAGAAGGGGTGCAGCAACCGCGCACCGCGGCACCGGCGCAACAAGGCGATTCTAACAATCGCACAATGGCGCAACCTCAGCAGCGTGAGCACAGTGGTCGCGCAGCTCAGCCGACGCAGCCGTCGCCGCGCTCGACGAACGGCGCCGGACCGGCCGGCGACGGCACAACACGCGGATCGATGTGGCAATGATGCGGCGGTGAGGAACGACCCAATCGTCGAGATGAGCCGCGCGCATGTGGCGATTTCCGGTGCGGACTCAATGTAGTTACGAACTTGTCCACAGCATGCGCAACGATCGTCCACCGCGAAATCACCGACTTATCCCAAGGTTATCCACCGCCATCGTTCGGTTATTTCACTTCCCATCGATGCTTCGCGTGATAACGTGTTTCCCACGGATGCGAGGCACGAGCCACCCGGAAACGGGTCCCAAACGACCGAGCAATCCGCCCAGGCCCTGCCAGGCCAGGGTCGCCCCGGCAAAGGCGGCTCAAGGGCAACGATCCCTGCGTACACAGGGGTTACGCGCCCGATCCTCCGAGGGAGTCGGTCACTCCGTCAGAGGCGACGCAGCAAAGCGTCGTTAAACAAAGGACTCGATGAGTCGATGGCTGGACACCGTCCGAAGACGTTCGGGCAAGGCTACCAACCGATCTGAAACCCCGCTTCGGCGGGGTTTCTCTTTTTTGGCCGCCCTGCTTTTTCGGCGCTACCGATGTCGGCTAGCATCTCCCTCCGGGTCGCGTCCGTGGCCCGACACCAACAATGAACCGGGAGAGGGACACATGAACGTATCCATGACACGGATCGCCGTCGCACTGCTCGCAACCGCACTGGTCGGCCTCAGCGCGAGCGCAGCGGAACACAAAGGGCTGGCGGGAACCAACTGGCAACTGCTGCAACTCGGTCCGAACGGTGCGATGTCGGAGAATCTGCCGACACTGTCGTTTTCTGCCGACGGAAAAGTGTCCGGCAGCGGCGGTTGCAACACCTTCTCCGGTCCCGTGACCATTTCCGGCATGGCCATCAAGTTCGGCCCCCTGGCAGCGACGAAGAAGGCCTGCTCCGAGGAGGCCAACGCGCAGGAAGCGGCTTACCTCAAGGCGCTCGAACAGGCACAGACGTTCGAAATCCGCGCCACCAGCCTGTTGATCAACACCAAGGCGTTCAACGAACCGTTGTCGTTCGTCCCGCCGAAGATGTAAAGACCGCTCAGGCGGCGGCGATCCACGGATCGCCGCTCGCCCCTTTACTGAGTCGTTGGGATTGGAACCATGCCGATAGCAGACCTACGCGGCACCCGCCTCTACTACGAAGAGTACGGCGACGGATTTCCATTGCTGCTGTTCGCCCCCGGCGGCATGCGTTCGGCGATCTCATTCTGGGCGCGCTCGCCGTGGAATCCGATCGAGGCGCTAGCAGACCGGTTTCGGGTGATCGCGATGGATCAGCGCAATGCCGGGCACTCCACTGCGCCGATCCACTCCGGCAACGGCTGGCACAGCTACGCGGCGGATCACATTGCGCTGATGGACCACCTGCGCATCGAACGAGCGCACGTGCTGGGTGGCTGCATCGGCGGCCCTTACTGCCTCGGCGTAATGCAGGCCGCGCCGCACCGCGTAGCCGCCGCCGTGCTGCAGCAGCCAATCGGTTACGACGGCGAGAACCGGCAGGCGTTCTACGAAATGTTCGACAGTTGGGCGAACGAGCTGAAACCGCAGCGCCCCGATGTAGACCCCGATGCCTGGACCGCATTTCGCGACCGGATGTACGGCGGCGACTTCGTCTTCAACGTCAGCCGCGACTTCGTCCGCGCGTGCAGCACGCCGATGCTGGTGCTGCTCGGCAACGACCGTTATCACCCGTCGGTGACATCGCGGGAAATCGTCGAGCTCGCGCCGAACGCCGAACTCGTCGAGCGGTGGAAAGAGCCGGAAGTGATCGAACAGACGGTCGCGCGAGTCCGATCGTTCCTGACGTCACATACTCCGCACGATATCGCTCGCGAATCCGCTTAAGGCACATCCTCGGCGAGAAACGACGAGACGAGCTGCATCACCCTGGGGTCGGTGCCTATCGTCTCGAAGTGGTCGGCACCTTCGATGAGTTCGAAGCGCGCACCGGGGATCGCCGCAGCAACCTGGGACATCGCCTCGACCGGAAATTCCGAGTCTTCGCTGCCCGCCACCGCCAGCGTCGGTATGCGTATCCGTCGCGCAGCGTCCCCGGCATCGATCGATACCGAAGAAAATTCTGCGATGGCGGGACCGTCCGCCGCGGTCCGCGCGAGCGCCATCAGCACGCGCCGTTCCACCTCGCTCGCCTTCGGATGCATCCACTCGATCACAGCCGCGCGCGCGGCGGGTTGATCCCAATCAGTACGCGCGAAGTTGAACATCCGGTGGAATCCGGCAAAACGCTCGATCCACTTCGGATCTGCGGCACGCAGGAACGAACTATTCATGTAGCTCGCGAGCAGGACCAGGCGCGACACGCGCTCGGGATGTCGGTCGACATACGTGATCGAGGTCGGCCCGCCCGCCGACATTGCGCACAGCGCGAAGCGTTGCAACCCCAGCGCGTCGACCACGGCTTCGAGGTCGCGGACGCGGGCATCGAGCGAGAAGTCGCTTACGTCGCGCTCGGACAACCCGAAGCCGCGCCCGTCATAGCGCACGACCAGATGGTCACGCGAATACCAGCGTATGTATCCGGCGCTGTCATAGCTCGGACTGCCCAGTCCATCCTTCAGGTGCGTAAACCATCCGATCACCAATACGAGCGGCGTCCCGGTGCCTGTCGTTGCATACGCAATCCGAACGCCGTCGGAGGTGGTCGCGAAACCGATGTGCTGATCGATCGGTCGCGACGTGATCGGCGCGACATGAAGCGCCAGCCACACGCCGATGTCGGTGCGGTTCGAAAAGGCGAGACTAGCCAGGACGAACACCACGGTAGCGAACGCGACGATGCGCGACCATCGTCGATCCAGCGGTTTGCCTGCGACTGTTTCCGGTACAGCACACGGCGCAATCGACGCGGTCGGACTCGAACCGTTGGTGGCGCGAATCCCGATACCGGGCACCGCGCGTTCGACGCGCGCGATCAACCGATAGCCGCGCCGCGGGATGTTCTCGATATAACGCGGTGAATGCGAGTCATCACCCAGTGCTTTGCGCAGCTGAGCGACGGCCTGATACACGACGTTGTCCACCACCACGACGTCGGGCCACACGCGCTCCAGCAGTGCGGCGCTCGACATCACCGACGGCGCCGCGTCGACCAATGCCACCAACACGTCCATCGATTTGGCTTCGATACGCGTGCCGTCGATGTCGTTGGCGTCGGGCGTGATCCACCGGTCGCCCAAGCGAAACCGCTCAGCCTTACTCTCTCCAACCCCTGCACCGCTCACTACCTGTCCCTCTCGTGCGCGGATCAACCACACTGATCTTCCGGGCGCGGTGCGGTCAAGCGCCGCAGATTCGGGACACCTCAGACATAGCTCACTGATTCCTCAGACAGACCTTAGGACGCCTCCACCGCATCGGCAGAGAGTGCTGTCGGCACACATCGTCAAACGGGGAATCGACATGGACATGAAGGCTTTGTCATTGACTGTTCTGCTCAGCGCGATGGCGTTCACCTCGGCGGCACACGACCTCCCGGGAGGATCCGAACCGACGCTGCTCGCCTCCGGACTCTCGGGCACGATCGGAAGCGCCATCGGCCCGGATGGCGCGCTATACGTCCCGGAAGGCGCACTCGGACAGATCACGCGCATCGACATTTCGACTGGTAAGACGAGAACGTTCGCCAGCGGTCTGCCTCCTTCCCTCATTGGTTTAGGCGGCGCCATCGACGTCGCGTTCGTCGGCAAGACCGCGTATGCGCTGGTCACGCTCGTCAGTGATCCGCTCTTCGGCGGCCCCGCCGGACTCGATGGCATCTATCGGATCGATCACCACGGCGGCATCGAGCTCATCGCCGACCTGGGCACGTTCTCGTTCGAGCATCCGCCGACACCCGCGGTGCCGTTTGATTACTTCCTTCAAAACGGTCTGCAGTTTGCGCTGGAGCCGGTCGACGATGGATTCCTGGTTAGCGATGGGCACCTCAACCGCGTGCTACACGTCGCCCTCGACGGCGATATCCGCGTACTCGCGCAGTTCGACGACGTCGTACCAACCGGCCTCGCCGCAACGGCGGACCGCGTTTACATGGCGGAACTGGGTCCGGTCCCGAACCTGCCGGAGACGGGGAAGGTCATTTCGTTCCGCCTGAATCGTCCTGCCTCGACTCAGAACGTCGCCTCTGGCGTGAGCATGATCGTCGATGTCGAATTCGGACCACGAGGAAAGCTCTACGCGCTCTCTCAAGGGGATTTCGGTGGCGGTGATCCCGGTTCCCCCGCAGCGCCAAATACCGGAAGACTGCTGCGTGTGAACGGCAACGGCACCTTCACCGTCTTGTCCGACAAGCTGGATCGTCCGACTTCGCTCGAGTTTGTCGGCGACACGGCCCTCATCGTTACGCTCGCTGGAGAGGTGTGGAAGATCAAAGGCGTCTCGGAACTCGACAATCATGGCCATCACGCGCACAACTAGGCACCAACGATAGGACTCAGGTGCGGACGCCACTCGGCGTTCCCACCGTCTCCCCCGAAGTACGTAGTCTTCGGCAGGACACATCCCCGGCCGCCGTGCGATCATCCCCACGAACCCGACCCGCTACGCGATCGAACGTGAGGATCTCGCATGAAATACGCAAACCTCGGCGGCACCGGTGTAAGCGTGTCGCGCATCTGCCTCGGCATGATGACGTACGGCTCGAAGCAGTGGCGCGACTGGGTGCTCGAGTACGGCGACGCGAAGCCGTTCGTTGCCCGCGCCATCGAAGCCGGTATCAACTTCTTCGACACTGCAGATGTCTACTCGAATGGCGCCTCGGAAGAAGTGTTGGGGCGCGCGCTGCGCGAGATCGGGGTCGATCGCCACGACGTTGTCATCGCCACCAAATGCAACGGCGGCACGCACAACCGCGCGCGCAACCGCTTCGGCCTTTCGCGCAAGAACGTCATCGAATCGTGCGATGCCTCGTTGAAGCGCCTGAACACCGATTTCATCGACCTGTACCAGATCCACCGCTTCGACAGCCACACGCCGATCGAGGAAACCATCGACGCGCTGAACGACCTCGTGCGCGCCGGCAAGGTGCGCTACCTCGGCGCGTCGAGCATGTTCGCGTGGCAGATGGCCAAGTATCTGTTTACGCAGGACGCGCGCCACGCCGCGCGATTCGTCACGATGCAGAACCACTACAACCTGATCTATCGCGAAGAAGAGCGCGAAATGAATCCGCTGTGCGCCGATCAGAAGGTGGGATTGATTCCGTGGAGTCCGCTCGCGCGCGGCTACCTCGCGCGCGACAAGGAAACGTTGAAGACCACTACGCGGGCAAACTCCGATGAATTCACCAAGATGCTGTACCGCCGCGAGTCGGACTTCGACATCGTGCAGCGCAACGCCGATACCGCCACGCGTCTTGGCGTGAAGCCGGCACAAACCGCCCTCGCCTGGCTGCTCGGCAAGCCCGGCGTGGTTGCGCCGATCATCGGCGCATCGAAACTGCCGCAACTGGAAGACGCCATCGCCGCGGTCGACGTCGATCTGTCCGCCGACGACGTCAAACAGCTCGAGGCGTTGTACGAACCGCACGCCGTCGCGGGCCACGCGTAAACCGATTTCTCCATCGCACCCGAGGTATTCAGATGTCCCGATCCACTCGCATTCAGGAAGCCGCCCAGCGCTACATCGACAACAACACCTTCGCCGGCATCGAATGGCTGGTGCAGCGCCGCGGCGAAGACATCGCGCGCGGCCAGGTCGGCTACGCCGATAGCGCGAAGAAGCCGATTCCGAAGAACGCCCTGTATCGCATCTATTCGATGACGAAGCCGATCACGTCGGTCATCGCGCTGATCCTGATCGAACAAGGCAAGCTGCGCCTGTACGACATGCTGGCGCAATTCGACAAGCGCTTCGCGCAGATGACGGTGCTCGGCGCCGACGGATCGATTGGACCGGCGCAACGGCCGATCACCGTGGAGGATCTGATCACACACCGCGCCGGTTTCACGTACGAGTTCATTCCCGGCTGTCAGATCGCGCAGTACTACCAGCAAGCCGAAATCAGCAGCGACGGAACGGTTACGCTCGACGAAATGATGCGCCGCCTTTCGGAACAGCCGATCGCGTTCCAGCCCGGCAGTCAGTTCCGCTACAGCGTTGCCACCGACGTGCTCGCGCACGTCTGCGAGAAGGCGGCCGGCCGCGGCATCGACGAACTGATGAAGGAACACATCTTCGATCCGCTCGGCATGAACGACACGGCGTACTTCGTACCGGCCGACAAGCGCAACCGGCTGATGCCGATGTTCGGTATCACCGACATCACCGACCTGGCGCCATTGAAGCCGCGGCCACAGGAACTGACGCCGGCCGACGTTGAAGAGATGTATCCGTCGACACTGCCCGGCACGTTCCGGCGGGGCGGGCACGGTCTATTCTCGACTCTCGACGACTACACACGATTCGCTCGTATGTTGTTGAATGGAAAGACCCCAGATGGCAAGACAATCCTGTCGCGCAAGATGATCGAGGCCATGCGCGCGAACCGGATTCCACCGTCGCAACTGCCGCTGACGATCGGCCCGCAAGCGTTCGGCGGTTACGGCTGGGGCCTCGGTGTGCGGGTGATGATGGACATCGGTCAGGCAATCAGCCTCACCGGCGACGGCGAACTCGGCTGGGCGGGCGCCGCATCGACGTATTTCTGGGTCGATCCGAAAGAAGAGCTGACTGGCGTGATCATGACGCAGTACTTGGGGTCGCTGCTGCCGATGAACGACGACCTGCGCGTCGCCGCGTATCAGATGCTCGATTGAACCCGACGTTGGTTCGCCAACGACCCCCATGAGGGGCGTTGGCGAAACCATCATTGCGGGGTCTATTCGTATCCCGGCGCCGGCTGCCACAGGCTGAACACGGTGCCGTCGGGATCGGCACACACCGCGTTCGGCCCGGATGGATACACGTTGCGCGCGCGCACCGCGCCGCCGAGTTGACCGACGCGCGCGGCCGCTGCATCGATGTCGTCGACGCGGAAGTACGCGTTCGGCAGCTCCGCTGGACCGCTGGCGCTCAAACCGAGCGGAAACTTCGTGTTCGCCACGTGCCCACCCTCCTCGATCTCCCATCCGAACAGCGCACCGTAGAAGCGCTTCGCCCTCGCCAGATCTTTGACCGGCAATGTGAAGTATCCCAATTCGTTCGGCATCGCCTGTGCCTCGAAGTTGAACAGAGGATCGAACGATGCCACGCGCTCGAGCGACGCGCTTGAACAAATGTTCCCCGCCGCGGATGGCCAGCGTTGGTCGCCTTGGCTAAGCTGCGGGCCTCCACAGTCACGCGTCCGACACCATGCAGAGCGTTGCGTTAGAAAGCGGTCCGGTGCGCATGGTCGGCGCACTCGATGTCGATCGTCGCCCCACCGGCATCGTGCCGCGGCGCCTGCCGAACTGGACGCGCCCGCAGGTGCCGCTGTTCATGGAAATCATGGTAACGATGCCGTCAGGCGTGCGGCTCGAATTCGCGACGACCGCGCGCAACATCGAACTCGACGTGTTGCCGACGCGCATCGAAATTTCCAAGCCGCCCGCGCCCGCGGTGTTCGATCTGGTGATCGATGGCAACGACGTAAGAAGCGTGGCCACCGAGTGCGGCGATCGGTTGAAAATCAATCTCGCCGATCGCGGCAAGGCAACGCGCGTGCGCGGCGAAGCCGGCACCGTCGCCTTCACCGATCTGCCGGCAGGGCTCAAGCAGTGCGAACTGTGGTTGCCGGCCAACGCCATCCTCGAGGTGCGCGGCTTGCGCGTGGACGACGGCGCGACGGTCGAAGCGCCGGCTGCGCGCGGTCGACGCCGTTGGGTGCATCACGGCAGTTCGATCAGCCACTGCATGGAGGCAGCGAGCCCCACCGGAACGTGGCCGGTCGTGGCCGCACGGCTCGCGAACGTCGAACTGCTGAACCTCGGGCTCGGCGGCAACTGCCATCTCGATCAGTTCGTCGCGCGCACGATGCGCGACGAACGGGCCGACGTGTTGAGCCTGAAGGTGGGCATCAACGTGGTGAACATGGATTCGCTGAGAGAGCGCACGTTCGCACCGGCGCTGCACGGTTTCATCGACACCATCCGCGAAGGCAAACCGAACACGCCGTTCCTGGTCGCGTCGCCGATCTTCTGTCCCTCGGCAGAGGAGCGTCCCGGCCCGACCATTCCGAACGCAAGCGGGAAATTCGTCACGCTGCCCGGACACGACGAGATTCGCGCCGGCTGCCTGTCGCTGCAGCAGATGCGCGCGATCATTCGCGACGTGGTGGAAGGCCGCCGCAAGGCGGGCGACGCGAACCTGCACTATCTCGATGGGCTCGAACTGTTCGGCGCCGCGGACGCCGCCGATCTGCCCGACGATCTGCACCCGAACGGACCCGGCTATGCACGCATGGGGCAACGCTTCAACGCACTGGCATTCGCGAAAGGCAAACCGCTCGGGTGAGCCCTCGCGCAAACCGCTCACGTGCGTGGGATGTCAAATAAGTCATCGCCGGTGCCAGGCACCAGCCTTCAAATAAGTCACCGCCGGTGCCAGGCACCGGCGGTGACTTAAAAGCCCGGCGTGCTGCCGCGCACCACCGCCATCATGGCTTCGTTCGCCACTTCCTGATTGATGCGCTCCATCTCGTCGGCGTCGAGCCAGATGCCGCGACACGCCGGACAGCGATCGATCACCAGCATGTGCGCGATCTCTTTCGTCAGCTCGGCGCCGTCGACCGGACAGCGACGCGTCGTTTCGCTCTGCGCTAGCAGCATCAGCTGCGTCCGCTCGCGACACGCTGCGCACATCGGATGTCCGTCGAGGTTGCCGCGCGTGCGCTCGCCGCACCGCGCACACTTGGCGCCGAGCAGGCTCACGCGCGGTCAGCCGCGCGCATCGATGAAGGTGTAGTCGGCCGGATTCACCCGCCGCGTCTGGTTCCAGAATTCGACCAGCGTAAACGGCCAGTTCTGCGTCACGCGACCTTTGTCGTTCTTGTACCAGGTGGGCACGTTGGCGGCGCCCCACGCCATGTTGAGGTTGCCCTCGTCGATCATCTTGTTGAACTCATCGTGCACGCTCTTCTTGCAGTCGAGCGCCGCGTGACCTTCCTCGAGCAGTGTGCGGATGCAGTTCAGCACATAGCGCACTTCGCACTCGGAGAAGAACACGATGCTGCCGTTCACCACGATGTTGGTGTTCGGCCCGTATAAGCAGAACAGATTCGGGAAGTTCGGAATCGTGATGCCGAGGTACGCGCGCGGATCGCCGTTCCATTGCGTCTGCAGATCGACGCCGCCTTTACCTTTTACCTGCATCGGCCACAGGAAACGGCTCGCCAGGAAACCGGTGCCATAAATCAGCACGTCGGCGTCGTACTGCTTGCCGTCCGCGGTCTTCACGCCAGTCTCGTTGATCTCGGCGATCTTGTCGGTAACCAGTTTCACGTTGTCGCGACGCAGCGCGCGAATCCAGTTGCCGTTGTCGAACAGGATGCGCTTGCCGCCCGGCGGATACTGCGGCGTCACCTTCGCGAGCAGTTCTTTGTCTTCACCGCACAGCTCTTCGAGAATCTGCGTGAACATCTTGCGCAGCTCGTCGTTCTCGGCGCTGATCGACTGCTTCTGGTCGTTCCACGCCGGATCTTTCTTCACCGCCGCGAGAATGCCTTCGGCCATCCGCCAGAACATCGCGAACCGATACCACTTCGCGTAGTACGGCACGTGATTCAGCAGCCAGTGTTTTCCGTCGGGCACGTTGTCGTGGTACTCGGGCGTCATGCTCACCCACGGCGGCGTGCGCTGGAAAATCACCACTTCCTTCGCTTCCTTCGCCACTTCGGGCGCGAACTGGAAGGCGCTGGCGCCGGTGCCGATCACCAGCACGCGTTTGCCTTTGAGATCGTGCTCGTGTTCCCACTCGGTGGAATGGAACGAGATGCCCTTGAATTTCTCCTGGCCCGGAATGTCGGGCCACTTCGGCCGGTTCAACTGCCCCACGGCGCTGATCACCGCATTCGCGGTCAACGTTTCCTGCTTGCCGCCGCGTTCGACGGTGACGTGCCACAGCGCTTTCGCATCGTCGTACACGCACGTCTTCACTTCGCTGTTGAAGCGGATGTGTTTGCGCAGGCCGTAGTCATCCGCCGTCTTGTCGAAGTACTGGCGCAGCACTTCCTGCTTCGAATAGAACTGCGGCCAGTCGTTCGGCCGGAAGCTGTACGAGTAGGTGTGGTTCGGGCTGTCGACGCGGCAACCCGGATAGGTGTTCTGATACCAGGTGCCGCCAACGTTCGCGTGACGCTCGATGATCTCGAACGGAATGCCGGCTTCCTGCAGCCGGATGCCGGCGAGCAGCCCCGACATGCCGGAGCCCACGATCAGCACCTTGAACTTCGCGCGCGCGGCGGCCGGCACGTTCTGAAGTTCCGGAACGCCGTACGGATCGCCGTCGTCCATCGACAGTTCTGCGGTCAGGAATTCTTCGTAATTGCTCTCGACGTTGGTGCCGATCACGAAGTTGACCATCTCGTGCACGTGCGCGCTCGGCGCGCCCGGCAGCTGGTGTCCGCCGTCGCGAAACTTGCGTAACGCGTCGTAGGCGATGCCGCGGATCTTCTCCTGCTGCGCTTCGGTGATGCCGCCCTGCGCGTCGCCGAAAAACGCGTTGGTCGGACGGATCTCGCCGCGGATGAGACCGATGTCGCCCGTGATGTGCACCAGCGCGGCCATCAACGACGGAATGTGCGCTTCTTTCAATGCCTTGCGGATGATCTCGTCATCGTTCGTGACGGGCGCCAGTTCGTTCAGTTTTGCAGCAGCCATGCGACTCTTCCCCGATTGCTCGATCGGCTATTTAGCGGAAGTGGGCGCGGCGATGCAATCCATACCGGCGACGCCGTCGACTCAGAGGGGACCGACTTTGGCAGGTTTCAGTCCAAGCCAGGCTTCACCTTCGGGGCGTCCACGGAATACCTGCACGTCGCCGCCGCCGACGCCTTCGCGAAATCCCTGGAAGACCCGCGCGAGCCCGTAGCTGGTGTCGCTCGGTGCGATCAGCGCGACCTTGCGCGCGGAAAGATCCTCGAGCGCACGCGCCGTCATTGCGAGATCGGAGATCACTTTCGTGTCGAAGGAAGCCTCCGCCGACTCGCCGATGTCGACGAGCGCGCGCACGCACGCCTGTACGCGGGGGTCGCGCGCGGTCGCGGCAGCATGCGCGCGCACCTCGGCTTCGCTGATGCGTCCGACCACGGTCGTGACGACGAGCTGCTGACTTTCATCGATCCTGTACGTAATCGGCATTTCCACTCCATCGGCACCGCTATCGCGCGGCATCAATGCGGGCGCACGTCACGACATACAACGTCAGCACCGCAAATAGATTAACGAATGTCGCGCGCTACCCTACAATCTCGCCCCTTTGCCGCGGCCGAGCCGCTGGTACCCGCACTTGCTTTCGAAGCTGCTGCCCCCGCAACAATTCTCCAAAGACCCTGTCGTCGATCGCTCGTTGCGGCATTCGATCTTCGACGGCATCACTTATTCGGTGATGACGGGTTCTGCCGAAAGCTACTTTTCGGCGTTCGCGATTCTACTCAAGGCAACCACCGCGCAGATCGGTCTGCTCGCGTCGTTGCCGCCGCTGCTCGCATCGTTCATGCAGCTGTTCTCCGCCTGGCTCGGTCGGCGCATCGGTCACCGTCGCCAGATCATCGTGTTCGGCGCGCTGGTGCAGGCGAGCACGCTGGTGCCGCTGACGCTGCTGCCGCTGCTGTTTCCGGACGACGCAGTGCTGCTGCTGTTGATCTCATCCATCGTCTATTACGCCGGCCCGAACCTCGGCTCTCCGCAATGGAGCAGCCTCATGGGCGACATCGTTCCGGAAGCGCGCCGCGGGCGCTTCTTCGCGCTGCGCACGCAACTCGCGAGCGTTGCGAGTTTCCTGGCGTTGATCACCGGCGGCCTGATTCTCGAATTCTTCGATTCGATCGGCGTCACGTATTGGGGATTCGTGGTGGTGTTCGCGATTGCATGCCTCGCGCGTTTCCAGTCGGCGTATCACCTGTCGCAGATCCACGATCCGCCGGGACACGTCGCTTCGCTGGAATCGCCGTGGCACATCGATCTGTGGCGGGCGATCCGCTCCACCGATCTCGTGCCATTCTCGCTGTTCTTCGCGAGCATGCAGTTCGCCGTGGGAATCGCGTCGCCATTCTTCACGCTGTACATGCTGCGCGATCTGAACTTCAGCTATGTGCAGTTCATGATCAACTCGGCGGCGTCGGTGCTGCTGCAGTTCCTCACGCTGAACCGGTGGGGCCGGCTGAGCGATCTGTTCGGCAACCGGCTGATCCTGATCACCACGGGTGCAATCATTCCGATCATGCCGACGCTGTGGCTGTTCTCCACCAACTACTACTACCTGCTCGGCGTGCAGTGCGTCAGCGGCCTGGTGTGGGCCGGCTTCAGCCTGAGCGCGTCGAACTTCGTGTTCGACCTCACACCGCCGGAGCGACGCGCCACGCTGATGGCGGCGCACAACGTGCTCGCTGCGCTGGCGGTGTTCATCGGCGCGGTAATCGGCGGTTACCTCGGCACGCATCTTCCCAACGAGATCACTCTGTTCGGCAATACGCTCAGCTGGCTCAGCCCTCTGTACGGCGTGTTCCTGCTGTCGGGCCTGATGCGCCTGGCGGTCGCGGCCGGATTCCTGCCGCGATTGCGCGAAGTGCGGCAGGTGCGGCCGATGTCGATGACCGGTCTGATCTTCCGCGTTACGCGGTTCGCGCCGGTGTCGGGACTCATCTTCGAAATCGTCGGTACGTTGCGGCGGAGGAAGAACGACGACGATTGACGCGCGGAGTTGACAGCTTTTCGGCCGATTGAGACGGTACGGCAGAACTCACGCAGGGGAGCGCCGTGACCGCAGTTCAGGACCACGAAACCGTTTCGATCTATCCGCTCGATCAGAAGCAGATCGATGCGCTGTTGACGCAAGCCGGCGAATGCACGCTGAACTGGAGCACGAAGGACGGCTGGCCGGTCGGCGTCATCCATGCGTATGTGTGGCATCAGGGCCGCGTCTGGATCACCGCCGGCGGTCACCGGCATCGCATCTCGGCGTTGCGCCGCGATCCGCGCTGTTCGGTCGTCGTAAGCGCAGTGGCCGCGCCGAAGTCCGGCGTCGCCGGCGCCATCACGATCAAGGGCCGCTGCATCGTGCACGAGGATCAGCAGACCAAGGATTGGTTCTACGAATCGCTCGCACGCAAGCTGAATCCGACCAGCCAAGCCGGCGCGAAAGCGTTCGAGCAGCGTCTCGACTCGCCGGTGCGCGTCATCCTCGAAGTGGTTCCGGTGAAATGGATCACGTTCGACGCCGCGAAGTTCGCGGCCGATACGGCCGGTACGTTGCGCGACGACCAGAAAGGGCCGCCGCTGAGTTCGGATGCGGAACGGTTGCCGCGCGAGCTGAAACGTCGCGGCCTGACCCAATAGGCGTTTCAGTCGTGGCGCCCGCGCAGCGCCGTATCCTTTCGCGCCCGCCACCCGTTAATGTCCAAAGCCCGAGAGGTGAACGACATGACGGACGCCGACTCCAACTCCGCCTTCACAGTTCAGGCCGACGTGCGCGGCCCGTGGCGGCGGTACCTCGACGCGCTGGCACCGCTACGCCCGCAACTGCACCGCTATTGCTGCCGACTCACCGGCAACGTGTGGGACGGCGAAGACCTGATGCAGGACGCGCTGCTGCGCGTGTTCGGCCTGCTCGGCAAGATCGATCGTGATCTCGAGAACCCGAAAGCGTATTTCATTCGTACCGCTACTCACCTGTGGATCGATCAGCAACGACGACTCGCGCTGCATCGGCAGTGGCAATCGAGCGTCGCCGGCGATGAGGACGGCGCCACTGCGACAGAGCAGCATGTGGAACTTCGACAAGCGGCCAGCGCGCTGCTGAAACGGCTGCCGCCGCGCGAACGCGCTGCCGTGCTGATGCGGGAAGTGCTCGATCTTTCCGCGAAGGACTCTGCCGAACTGCTGCAGATCACCGAAGGCGCAGTGAAAGCCGCACTGCATCGCGGACGCGAGAAGCTGCAGGCGGAGGGCGCCAACGAGGACACCGGGCCGGTGCCGTCGCCCGCCCTCGTCGACCGCTTTCTACATGCGCTGTCCACGCAGGACATGGCGACGATGCAGGCGATCTGCTCCAGCGATCTCGGCGTTGAACTCGTCGGCGGCGCGCGCATCGACAACTTCGAAGACAGCAAGACGTTCTTCGGTCACGCGCACATGGTGTTCCCGCCGCAGTACGCCGAACTCGCGCGCATCATGGTGATGGGCACGGACCCGCACTGGCGCACGCACGACTATCACGGCGAGCGCATCGTGCTCGGCTTCCGCACCTTCGACGGCGTGGACGGCCTGAACGAGATCCACCGCATCGACGAACTCGACGGCAGGATCGCGCGCATTCGCTGCTACTGCTTCGCGCCCGACACGCTCGCGGCCGTCGCCGCAGAAATCGGCGTGCCGGCGCACCGCAAACCGTATCGCAGTCCATGAGTCCCGGCCGGTGCCTGGTACCGGCGTTTACTCATAAGTCATGGCCGGTGCCAGGCACCGGCCATGACTTATTCCAGCCGGAGAGGCTCAGGTGGACGCGAGTTGCGCGATCAGGCGCGGGTCGCCCGCGGTCCGCCAGAGACGGTAGGTTGCCGCCACCGCGACGAACGCGAGCCCGGCGGTCATGCCGCTCCAGAAGCCGTAGATGCCGAGCGGCTTCCACGACAGCCAGCCGAAGCCGAGCGAGCACGCGATCGGCACTGCGACGATCCAATAGCCAAACAGTGCGATCCACATCGGCACCTGCGTGTCTTTGTAGCCGCGCAGCGCGCCGATCGCGACCACCTGCGTATCGTCCGCCAGCTGATAAGCGGCGACGAAGATCACCACCGTCGCCGCGAGTGCCGTCACCTGCGGATCGTTGCTGAACAGCGCGACCACGAAGAATCGGCCGAGCAGCAGCAGCGTGCCCACCACCACGGCAAACAGCGCCGCCGTTCGCAACGCCACCAGCGCGGCCAGCTGCGCCCGAGCGAAATCGTTGGCGCCCACGTTGAAGCCGACGCGGATGGTGGTCGCCATGCCCAACGCCAGCGGCACCATGAACGTCATGCCGTTCAGGTTGCCCACGATCTGGTGCGAGGCGAGCGTTTCGGGACCCAAGCGGCCGATCATCAATCCCATCAGCGAGAACGCGAACACCTCGGCGAAGCCGGTGGCGCCGATCGGCAGGCCGATCACGAAGAAGCGCTGCAGCACCGACCAGTTCGGCCACGAGAATTTCGCGAACAGGCCGGTGACGCGCACGAACGGCATCCGCGTGACCAGCAGCATGCCGAAGAACTCGGCCCACCACAGAATCGCGGATGCCCATCCGCAGCCGACGCCGCCCAGCCGGGGTATGCCCCAATGGCCGTACATGAACGCGTAGTTCAAAGGCCACTTCAACACCAGCGCAGCGAGCGCCATGTACATCGCCGGTTTGGTATGACCCATGCCCTCGCACAGATACCGGACCAGAAAGTAGCCGAGCAGCGGAATCGCCCCCCAGCTGGTCGCGTGCATGTAACCGATGGCGATCGCTTTCGTACGAGGCTCGATGCCGAGCTCGTCGTACACGAAGCCGACGTTGCTCCAGAACAGCATCAGCACCAGCGAGGCGAACAGCACGATCCAGAAACCCTGCCGCACGATTTCGCCGACCTCGCCGACGCGACCCGCGCCGCGCAGTTGCGCAATGATCGGCGTTGCCGCCAGCACGAAACCGCTGACGAGAAACTGCGACGGCCACAGCACGTTCAGTCCGAGCGCGATTCCGGCCAGATCCGGCGCAGAGAGATGCCCCGCCATGATCGTATCCATGACGCCCTGTGCCATCTGCAGCAGTTGCGCCGCCATCAACGGCAACGCAAGCCGCACCAGCGTGCGGAACTCTTCAGCCGACGCGCTCACGATCGAACGCTCTAAAAAGGGGCGCGCATTCTGGCCGCTCCCTGTCGGTCCGGCAAGAGTGCTGGCATGCTTTGCGCCAGCTCATCAGACGGATGGCGACTCATGGCGCAGACCGATGTACAGGCATTCGTGCCCGACGATTTCGACGTGCCGCAACAGCTGATGCACGCGTCATTCCGTCTCGAGCCGCTCGGCGTGCAGCACAACGAGCGCGACTATGCGGCGTGGACCGGCAGCATGGATCACATCAAGGCGACGCCGGGATTCGTCGGAGCACCCTGGCCGCACTCCATGAGCCTCGCCGACAACCACGGCGACCTGGCAAAACACGCTGACGACTTCGCCGGGCGGCGCGGCTTCACCTACACGGTGCTCGACCAAACCGACGACGTCATCGGCTGCGTCTACATCTATCCCGGCCGCACGGAGGCATTCGACGCACGCGTCACGTCCTGGGTGCGCGCGGATCGCGCCGCGCTCGACCGCGTGCTGTATCGAGCCGTTTCGCAATGGCTGGCAGATCGCTGGCCGTTCGCCGCCATCGACTACGCCGAACGACGCGACACCTGATTCCTGAGTCCATGCTCATTCCGCTAGCGATTCGGACAGCGACTGGGTCGAATCGTTAGCACTGCTGTTCTACAAACGGGTTGTTTTGTTGCAGGAGATCTGCGCAAGGAATTCACCGGACCCCGTCGAGTCTGATCAGTCGCTTCATCGGACAACACGTTCGTTAAGGAGATGAATCATGATCAGCAACCGGAACTTCAGCCGTTCCGTTCTGGCCGTTCTCTGTTCCGCAAGCGCGATGGCGTACGCGGCGGAGCCGGGGCCTTACGTCGAAGGCAGCATGGGGCAATCGACGACAAAGGCCTCCACTAAGTTTGCGGACGACGCAGGCGCGGTGGATACGTTCCACATGACCAAGGATGAAACCGCGTACAAGGCGGCGATCGGCTGCAACCTGGCGCCGTGGCTCGGTCTCGAAGGCGGCTACGTCGATTTCGGCAGCCCCTCGGACCACGCCAACCTCCCCACGTTCGGCCGCGTCGACGGCAAGGTCGACGGGACGGGACGGGAGGAGTTCGTCGTCGGTTCGTTGCCGGTGGGGCCGATCGACCTGTTCGCGAAAGTTGGCGCGATCGAATCGGACATCCATTTCAAAGCGCACAGTGAAGAGCTCGGCGCACGCCGCTCCGAAGACGAGAGCAACAACGAGTTCGCGTACGGCGGCGGCGCCGCATACGAAATCGGCAAGCTGGCGCTGCGTGCAGAAGTGGAGACATACAACGCCAACAAGCTCGACGACATGCACCTGGTCACTGCTGGGCTGACGTACCACATCTGACTCTACGGTGAATAAGTCATGACCGGTGCCAGGCACCGGCCATGACTTATTCCGCGATGCTCAGCGCACTTCAGTCAAAAGCCGGTGCCTGGCACCGGCTTTTGACTTAATCGATGAGGATCAGCGCGCCTCCGGCGCGCTGACCACGTCGCCGCCGAGCACCAGGAACAGCAGCGCCGTGTCGAGATAACGCTGGCTCTCGGCGCGCGCGATGCCGAGGCGCGCCTGCAGATAGATCCGCTGCGTCACGAGAATCTGCAGGAAACTCGCCTGCCCCGCCTCGTAACTCTGCTGCGTCAGTTCGAGTGACGCGCGCGACGATTCCAGCGCGGCCTGCTGCGCTTCAACCGCTTCCGCGTCGTGCTGCAACGCGTTCAGCGCATCGGCGACCTGACCGAACGCCTGCAGGACGGTCTCTCGATACTGGGCGAGCGTAGCCGCCAACGTGTCAACTGCGGCGCGCTGTTCGGCGCGCAGCGTGCCGCCGTGGAAGAGCGGCGCCGTGAGACCGGCCGCGATCGACCACACGTCGCTGTTGGAACTGAACAGATCACCGCTGGTACCCGCGGTGGTGGTCCACGCACCGCTGAGGGTCAGGCTCGGATACAGCGCCGCGGTCGCTATGCCGACGGCCGCGCTCGCGGCGTGCAGCTGCGCTTCGGCCGCGACAATGTCGGGGCGCGCGCGTACCAGTTCCGACGGCAGCGTCAGCGGCAGCTCGGTCGGTAACGTCATGCTCGCGAAGCGGAACTCCGGCGGCGACCAGTCGGCCGGATAGCGCCCGACCAGCACCGCGAGCTTGTGACGCGCAACGTCGAGTTGCTGACGGAGCGGCGGCAACAGCGCGCGGTCGCTCGCCAGTTGGCCTTCGGCGGCGAGCACGTCCGTGCCGGCGGACTTCCCCGCCGCTTCGGAGATCTGCACGAGCTGCAGGTTGTGTTCGTCCACGTCGATGATGTCTTGCGCCGCAGCGAGTTCCTCCATCGCGCTCGCCGCATCGATCGCGGCGGTGACCACGTCGCCGGTCAACGACAGATACGCCGTGCCGAGAAGTCCTCGCTGAAAGTCGACGAGCGCGGCCTGTTGTTCGACGCGGCGTCGCGTACCGCCGAACAGGTCCACCGCGTAGTCGATGGTGCCACCGACGTCGTAGAGATTGCGCACCGAACCGCCACCGGTGCTGGTCAGACCGCCGCTGTTGCCGCGCGACGACCTCGCACCGAGATCGGCCTGCGGAAACAGCGCACCGCGCGTCGCCGCGAGCGTCTCGTTAGCGGCCGACAGCGTCCGTTGCGCGGACTCGAGCGTCGGACTGCCACGCAATGCCAGTTCGACCGTCTCGTTCAAAGGCGCCGAGCCGAACGCACTCCACCATTGCTCGGCCGGCGCCGAACCGCTCTGCAGCGTCTGCTGCGGCTGCCCGTCGCCGGCGCCCGGCAGCGTCATCTGCGTCTGGTCGTATCGCTCGACCGCCGGCGCATCGGGCCGCGTGAAGTTGGGACCGACGGCGCACCCGGCAACGAGCACTGTCACAGGTACGATTCCCCAACGCTTCCATCGAGGCGCGCAATCATTCATAGCGCAAGGCTTCGATCGGATTCAGCCGAGCGGCTTTCCGCGCCGGGTAGTATCCGAAAAAAATCCCGATGGCGGCGGAGAACAGAAAGCCGAGCGAGATCGCCGACACCGAGATGAATGTCGGCCATTCGGCGAGGATCGCAATCGCCTCGGTGATGAGCACGCCGAAGACGATGCCCGCGATACCGCCGGTCACGCTCAGGATCACCGCCTCGGCCAGGAACTGCAGCAGTACATGCGTGCGCTGCGCGCCGATCGCCATCCGCAGCCCGATCTCGCGCGTCCGTTCGGTTACCGAAACGAGCAGGATGTTCATGATGCCGATGCCGCCGACCAGCAACGAGATCGACGCCACTACCGCGAGCAGCGCCGCCATGATCTTGCTGCTGCCTTGGGCGGCGTTCGCGATCTGGCTCAGATTGCGCACGTTGAAGTCGGAATTCATACCTGGCCGAACGCGATGACGCTCGTTGAGAACTTCGGTGACTTCGTCGATCGCTTTGTCGACACTGACGCCGTTCGCCGCCTGCACGAAGATCGCGTTCACGAATCCGGTGAGTCGCGGCGCGATGCCATAAGGGTTGGACACTGCCGCATACAACGCATTTTCGGTGGTGGCGACCGAAGGGGCCGCAACGCCGAGGATCTTCCGTTCGCCTGTGGTGAACGGGACCATCACGATGTCGTCCTGATCCTGCCCCATCGCCGATTGGCCTTTGCCTTCAAAGAGGCCAACGACGCGCAACGGAATCCCCTTCACGGCGATCACCGCGCCGATGGCGTTGTCGCCTTCGGCAAACAGTTGGCGATAGACCGTCTGCCCGAGCACGACGACGAGTGAGGCGTTGGCAACATCGTCGTCAGTGATGCCACGGCCGGACTCGATTCGCCAATTCGTGATCGGTAGATAGCTGGGAGTGACGGCCTGTATCGCGGTCCACCAGTTCTGATCTCCTAACTGCACCTGTCCCCATTGTCGGATCATGTAGCTGACGCTGGCGATCGACGGCACTTCGCGACGCACTGCCTCCGCGTCCGCCACCGTCAGCGTCGACGCACTTCCGGAGCCGCCGCGCGCGCCGCTGTTCTGTGACGCACCTGGCACCACCACGAACATGTTGGTGCCGAGACTCTCGATCTGCTTTCGCACGGCTTCGTTGGCGCCCTGGCCGACCGCAACCATTGCGATCAGCGCCGCAACGCCGATGAACACGCCGAGCATCGTCAACGCGGAGCGCATTTTGTTGCGTGCGAGCGCCTGCAACGCAGCGCCCGCGATCATCAACGCGAATGCTGCCCCGGTACCGTGTATCAGCGTCTGGAAGCGTCCGGCATCGGTTGTTGAACCGTTGCGTTGAGGGGCGACATCTCTCTGCATCTTCGAAGTGTGTTCCGCCGCACTCCGATCGCGCCGCTCGTCCGAAATCACACAGCCGTCGCGCATGGTGATCACGCGGTCGGCATGGGCCGCAATGTCTGGTTCGTGAGTAACTACCACGATCGTCACGCCTTGTTCGCGGTTGAACCGCACTAGGGTCTGCATGATGTCGTGCGAATTCTTGGTATCGAGATTGCCCGTGGGTTCGTCTGCGAGCAGCACACTGGGCGAGTTGATCAGCGCACGCGCGATTGCCACGCGCTGCTGCTCTCCGCCGGAGAGCTGCGCGGGCGTGTTCCCCGCGCGATGACCGAGTCCGAGCAGATCCAGCGCATGGCGCGCCCGTTCCGCGCGCTCGGTCGCACGTGGCGGTGCATCGCTCGAATAAAACAGTGGCAAAGCCGCATTTTCGAGCGCGCTGGTACGCGCCAGCAGGTTGAAACTCTGGAACACGAAGCCGATGCGCTGGCTGCGGATGCGGGCGAGTTCCGGCTCCGACAGCTCCGCGACATCGACGCCTTCGAACAGGTAACGACCTGAGGTGGGTTTATCGAGGCAGCCGAGAATCGACATCATGGTCGACTTGCCGGAGCCCGACGAGCCCATGATGGCGACGAACTCGCCGCGCTCGATGGTCAGATCTACGGCGCGCAATGCGTGCACCTCGACGTCGCCCGCGTGATAGGTGCGTGCGAGATGCTGCACTTCGATGACGGTATCGGTCATGGTCGATCAGAAACGCGGCAAACGAGGGGTAGTAGACCCACCGGGTGGCCCACCACCGGTTTCCGTCCCTGCGCGGCCTGCTCCGGCCACACCCAACACGATCGTATCGCCCGACGTCAGCGAACTGCCGACCACTTCGGAGAACGAATCGTCGTCGAGGCCAACCTCGATTGGCACGCGCACCGGATGCCCACCCTCCAATCGCCACACCGCGTGCTGCGCCTTATCGCTCTTGTTCGTATCCTTTTGGGCCGGCGCGCCTTTCGTTCGTGTTGGCGTGTATCTCAACGCCTGGTTCGGCACGCGCAGTACGTTAGAACGTTCGGCCGTGATCACACGCACCGCGGCGGTCATACCGGGTTTCAGCAGCAGCTTGGGGTTGGGCACGCCGACTACGGCGTCGTAAGTGATGACGTTCTGCACACTCTGCGGTGCCTGCCGCACTTGCCTGACCGTGCCGGTGAAAGTCTCGTCGGGATACGCCTCGACGGTGAACAGCACTTTATTGCCGACCACTACGCTGCCGATATCGGATTCGCTGACGTTAGTGTCGACCTGCATCTGCGTGAGATCGGTGGCAATCAGAAACAGCGTCGGCGTTTGAAAGCTCGCGGCCACGGTCTGACCCTGCGTGACGTTGCGCGACACCACGGTGCCGCTCACCGGCGAGATGATGTTGGTGTAGTCGAGATTCACTTTGGCCGAACTGAGCGACGCGACGCGCTGCGCGATCGTGCTTTCGTCGAGCGCCACCTGTGCCTGCGCCTGCTGCCAGGCGTTCAACGCGGTGTCGACGGTTTCCTGCGACACGATTCGGCGCTTCAGCAGATCGACGTCACGGTCGTATATGACCTTCGCGAACGCCAGGTTCGCCTGGTCTTTGGCGAGTTGCGCGCGCGCGGTGCCGAGCGCAGCGCTTTCCTGGTCGACGATCGACTGATACGGCCGCGGGTCGATCTTGGCGCACAGCTGGCCCGCTTCGACCTCGGTGTTGAAGTCGCAGTGCAGTTCCTGCAGCACGCCCGACACGTACGTGCCGACCTGAACCGTCGTCATCGGATTGACCGTTCCGCTCGCGGTAACGGTGCGCTGCACGTCGCCGCGCGTCACGGTACCGGTGAGGTACCGCGGCGCCGATGTCCGGTGCATCCACCAGTATCCGAGCGCGGCGATCAGCACCAGCGCCGGTACGGCGACGACGCTCACGCGCCGCAGACGCTTTGCACGCGCCGGGGCCGCAGGCGGAGGACGCGCGAGGTCGGTTCGCGCCGCGCCCTCGGTCTGTTCGGGATCCACCATTTATTCTCCGTTTCGCTTCTTCATTTCCGGCAACGCGGCGGCCATCATCCGGGCTTCCGGACGACATTCATACGCGACCGCCGGGGAAATCCGTTCTCCGGATCGTAGCCGCATCGGCTAGCCGTTAGAGGGCTAGGCCAGCGGAGAAGTTGCGGACGACTTCGAATTCGAGGAGCTACTGTTGAATCTGACCGATCCGAACCAGCGCCGCGTCTTCTTCGAGCTGCACACCGACCTGCCGCGCGAGGGTCCGGGCAACCGCGACAGTACGGCGCGCGCACTGCGACTGATGGGCACGTTGCCGGAACGGCCGCTGCTGGTCGACGTCGCCTGCGGCCCCGGCGCGCAGACGCTCGACCTGGCGCAGCTGCTGCCAGGTGCGAGCATCGTCGCTACCGACGCGCACAAGCCGTATCTCGACGAACTGAAGCGGCGCGTCGAAGCCGCCGGCATCGGCAATCGTATCGAGGCCCGGTACGCGGACATGCGCGCATTGCCGTTCGAGCCGGACAGCATCGACGTGATGTGGTGCGAGGGCGCCGCGTACATCGTCGGCGTACCGGACGCGCTCGCCGCGTGGGCGCCGTTGCTGAAACCCGGCGGCCGCATCGCGCTGACCGAGCCGGTGTGGCTCCGATCTGATCCCCCCGAGGTGGTGCGACGCAACTGGGAAGAGTATCCGGCGATGACCGACGTTCCGGGTTGTCGCGCGATCATTGCCCGCGCCGGACTGAAACTGTTAGGCGATTTCGTGCTGCCGGAAGCGGCGTGGTGGGATCACTACTACGGCCCGCTGAAAGCGCGCACGCAATTGTTGCGCAAGAAATACCCAGCCGATGCCGCCGCCGCGACGGTGCTGCAGAGCGCGGAGGACGAGGTGGCGGCCTATCGGGACTACTCCGCCTACTTCGGCTATCAGTTCTTCGTCATGGCGAAGCCCGCATGAAGCCGCTCCATCTGCTCTCCGGCCCGACACCGAACGGTCGCAAAGTGGCGATCATGCTGCACGAGTGCGGCCTCGCTTACGACGCAACGTTCATCGACATTCTCGCCGGCGATCAACTGGCACCGGACTTCCTCGCGCTGAATCCGAACAACAAGCACCCGGTGCTGATAGACCCCGACGGACCCGGCGACGCACCGATCACGGTATGGGAGTCCGGCGCGATCCTGATCTACCTCGCCGAAAAGTGCGGCCGGCTCCTCCCAACGGATGCGCGGCGCCGCGTCGAAGCGTTGAAGTGGCTGTTCTTCCAGGTGGCGAATCAGGGACCTTACGCCGGCCAGTACGCGCACTTCGCATTCTACGCAAAAGAACAACATCGCCATCCGTATGCGATCGCGCGCTATCGGAACGAAATGGATCGGCAGCTGAAAATCATGAACGCGCACCTCGCGCAGCACGAGTATTTCGCCGACGAATACTCGATTGCCGACATCGCGCTGCTGCCGTACACCGCGTCGATGGCGCTGCCGCGCGATACCGATCTGTCGCATCTGCGGCGCTGGAAGAACCAGCTGCTCGCGCGCGAACCGGTGCGCATCGGCATGGCGTTCATGGAAGACAAGGTGCAGAAACAGACCATCGCCGGCGGCATGCAGGGATTCGACGACGAGCACCGCTCGGTGCTGTTCGGCGAACGCCAGTACAAGACGAGGCAGTGACATGAGAATCGACGTGAACGGCGCGCGGATCTTCTTCGACGTGGAAGGCGCGAAGCTGGTGCCCGACGGCAAGACGATGCGCGAAAAACCGACGCTGTTGCTGCTGCACGGCGGTCCCGGGTTCGACCATTCCGGTTTCAAACCGGCGTTCTCGGCAGTTCGCGGACATCGCGCAGGTGATCTATCTCGATCACCACGGCAACGGTCGCAGCGACCGCGAACCGCACGAACGCTGGAACCTGCCGCAATGGGGCGACGACATCGCCGAATTCTGCCGGCTGCTGGAAATCGAAAAGCCGATCGTGCTCGGGCAATCGTTCGGCGGCATGGTCGCGATGTCTTACGCCACGCGCCATCCGGAGCATCCGGGCAAACTGATCCTGTCGAGCACGGCTGCGAACATGCAGCGCCGCATGGAGCGCAGCATCGCGAAGTTCACCGAACGCGGCGGCGAAACGATCGGCGAGATGGCGCGTCGCCTGTACAACGGCGCCATCGACGACCCGGATTTCGCGCAGCAGTGGCTCGCGCAGGCGATGCCCACATACAACACCCGGCCCGCGCCCGATGCGGATGCCGCCGCCCGCGCCGTCATGGGATTCGACGTGTTGAAGCACTTCTTCCGGCGCGCCGGCGAGATCTGGGCATTCGACATGCTGGGCGACCTCTCGCGCGTCCGCTGCCCAACGCTGGTGTTGGGTGGCGAGGAAGACCCGATCACGCCGATCGAATGCCAGGACGACATCGCCGCCGCGATTCCAAGTGAGCTCGTTTCCTACAAGCGCTTCGCCGGCGCCGGCCACGGCGTGTTTCGAGACGACCCGGCCGCGTACGACACGATTCGCGCGTTCATATTGTCGTGATGCCGTCTGCGTTAGGCTTACGCGCATGACCACGTTCGCACACGCACCTGCAACGATTCGAATCGGCGGCAAAGAAGTCAGCCGCGTCGGGTTCGGGGCAATGCAGTTGCCCGGACCGATGGTGTGGGGCGAACCGCGCGATCCGGCCGAGGCACGCGCGGTGTTGCGCCGCGTCATGGACTGCGGCATCCGCCTCATCGACACGTCGTGGTACTACGGGCCGCACGTGGCGAACCGGCTGATCGCCGAAACGCTGCATCCGTATCCCAACGATCTGCTGCTGGCCACGAAGCTCGGCGGCGCGCGCACGCCGGACAAGAACTGGATCGCGGCGATTTCGCCGGAAGCGCTGCGGAAAGGCTGCGAGGAGGACCTGCGCGATCTTCGGGTCGAGCGCTGCGAATACGTTCACCTGCGCTACATCGAAACCGACGTGCCGTTTCTCGAGTCGCTCGACGCGATGATCGCGATGCGCGCGGAAGGCAAGATCGGCCACATCGCGCTCAGCAACGTCACGCTCGCGCAACTCGAACAGGCCATGGCGCGCACGCCGGTTGCCGGCGTTCAGAACCTGTACAACGTCGTGCTCGGCGAACGTTCGCTCGCGCGCATTCCGCACATGGCGGTGCAGGATCAGGAAACCATCGTCGACCGATGCGCCGCGAACGGCATGGCGTTCCTGCCGTTCTTTCCGCTGGCGCTGCCCGGCGCCGGCCAACCCGCTTCCACCGTGCTCGCCGACATCGCGAGGCGGCACCGCGCGTCGCAGGCGCAGGTGGCGATCGCATGGCTGCTCGAGCGCTCCCCTGCGATGGTGCCGATTCCCGGCACGAGCTCGGTTGCACACCTGAACGAAAACTGGGCCGCGCGCGAACTCGCGCTCGCCCCCGATGAGATCGACGCCATCGCGCAGGCCCGCGCGTAGATCTCAGCCCGGCTGCTGACTGCGACCGAGGTCTTCCTTCAACGACCGGGCGCCGCGCATGCAGCAGTAAACCGCAATCAGCGCGAACGACAGCGAGATCACCAGCGACCAGCGCAGCGACTCGACGCCGAGCGATGTATATGAATTGAGCAGATCCGAAAGAATGCCGACGAATCCCGGCCCGAGCCCCATGCCGATGATGTTCAGCACGAACAGCATGATCGACGCCGCCACCGCCCGCATACGCAGCCCGACGAGGCCTTGCGTCAAGGAGAACACCGGGGCGAGCCAGTAGGAACCGAGCACGTTCGGAATCACCATCACCCAGAACGCGAGCCATGGATCGCTCGTTAGATAGCAGAACGCCTGGAACGGCAGCCACGCCAGCGTCGTCAGCGCCGGCAACCACATGTACCAGCGCACGTCGCGGCGTCCCAGACGATCGCCGTACCAGCCGCCCGCGAACGTGCCGATGACGCTCGCGAAACCGAGCCAGAACAACGCGGTGCCGATCTGGCTGCTCGACAAGCCATGTGTGCGTTCGAACATCGGCGGAATCCACGCGCCGGCGCCGTAACTGACGAACGCCTGAAAGCCGGCGCTCATCGACAACCAGCGGAAGCTCGGCCGTTGCCAGAGCAGCCGGAACACCGCGCCGATCGGCGGTGCCGCGCCCGCTTCGACGCGCACCGGTTCCGAGACGCCGCGCGGCGGCTCCTGCAGCGTGAGGCGCACGATCACCGCCAGCAGCAGACCCGGCAGCCCGACGATCATGAACGCGGTGCGCCAGTCGAATGCGTCGTTCATCCAGCCGCCGGCGAGCGCGCCGATCATCGAGCCCACCGGAATGCCGAGCGCATAGATGCCGAGCGCGGTGGCGCGACGGTGTTGCGGGAACATGTCGGAGATCATCGAGTGCGACGGCGGACTGCCGCCGGCTTCGCCAACGGCCACGCCGATGCGCGCCAGCAGCAGATACGCGTAGCTGTGCGCGAGTCCGCACAGGGCGGTGGCCGCGCTCCAGATCGACAGACACACGACGAGGATGTTGCGGCGATTGCCTTTGTCGGCGAGACGTGCGATCGGAATGCCGAGGCCGGTATAGAACACCGCGAAAGCCAGACCGCCCAGCAGCCCGAGCGCAGTATCGGAAATCTGCAGATCGTTCTTGATCGATTGCGCGAGCAGCGCGAGCACCGAACGATCGATGAAGTTGAAGACGTAGACGACGAACAACACGCCGAGCGCATACCACTGGTACGCAGTGCTGAACGACTTCTCCCGGCCCGCCAGCGTCGCTTCCGCCATCCGCCCTCCTCCCGCTACTGCACCCCGACCGGATGGTAGCATCGACCCAAGCAACAAACGGTACACGGCGGTGAGTTGGCAGAACGAGATCGACGAACTCGCGCGGCGCAAGCAACTCGCCGAGCAGATGGGCGGAGCGGAAGGCATCGCGCGGCAGCGTTCGCGCGGCAAACTGACGGTGCGCGAACGCATCGACGCGCTGGCCGACGCCGGGAGCTTCCGCGAGTTCATGGGTCTCGCCGGCGACGCCGAGTACGACGGCAGCGAGCTCACCGGCTTCACGCCGAAGCCGCTGGTCGAGGGCAGCTGTCTCGTGAACGCTCGCAAGCTGATCGTGACGGCCGGCGACTTCACCGTGCGCGGCGGCTCCGCCGGGACACGCGGCGGACTCGGCCAGGAACTCGCATCGAACGTGCGCGCGCGCGAGTGGCGCATCCCCTATGTGAGGTTGTTGGACGCCGCCGGCGGCAGCGTGCGTTCGTTCGAAACGATGGGCCGCACCTATCTGCCCGACGGCAACATCTGGAGTGCCATCGACGTCGAGCTGCTGAGCTGCGTGCCGGTGGTCTCTGCAGTGATGGGATCGGTCGCCGGTCTGCCGGCCATCAACGCGTGTCTCGCGCACTTCAACCTGATGGTGAAGGACAAGAGCCAGCTCTTTCCGGGCGGACCGCCGGTGGTGAAAGCGGCGCTCGGTTACGACATCACGAAGGAAGAACTCGGCGGCGATCACATCCACGTGAAGATCAGCGGCAGCGTCGACAACCTCGCCGACGACGAAGCGCACGCGTTCGCGCTGATCCGGCAGTTCCTGTCGTATCTGCCGGCCAACGTCTGGGAAATGCCGCCGCGCGGCGACATGTCGGACGACGTGAATCGCCGCGAGGAAAAACTGTTGTCGCTGATTCCGCGCAATCCGCGGCAGATCTACGACCCTAAACTGATGGTGCGGCTGGTGGTCGATCGAGATTCGTTCTTCGAGATCGCCCCTCTGTATGGCCGTTCGCGCGTAACGGGTCTCGCGCGGTTGAACGGCTACCCGGTGGGCGTGATGGCGAACAATCCGAAACATCACGGCGGTGCCACCGACGTGGCGGCCGGCAACAAGGTGATGCGGCTCATTCAGCTGTGCAACACGTTCCATCTGCCGCTGATCTCGTTCGCCGACGAGCCCGGCTTCATGGTGGGACTCGAGTCGGAGAAACTCGGCATCGAGCGCGCCGGCGCCCGGCTCGTGGCGATGACGAATCAGAGTTGGATGCCGTGGGCCACCGTCGTGGTCGGCCGTCTGTACGGCGTCGCGGGCCAATGCCATCACCGCCCGAGCGGCATGTTTCGCCGTTACGCGTGGCCTTCCGCCAACTGGGGTTCGATGCACATCGCAGGCGGCGCCAGCGCGGCGTACCGGCGTGAGATCGACAACGCACCGGATCCGGAGAAGATGCGCGCGGATATCGAGGCGCGGCTGCGCGGCATCGCGTCGCCGTTCCGCACTGCGGAATCGACCGGTCAGGACATCGTCGATCCGCGCGAGACCCGTGCGCTGTTGTGCGAATTCGTGGAGGACGCGCAGCGCATTCTGCGGTCGCAGCTCGGCGCGCCGAAGATTCCCTACCTTCCTTGATCTCGTATCTGGTACCGCGTGCAGCCTCGGGGGGACCGGCGACCACCCGTGAACGTAGAACTTTGCTTGCAAGATCATCGACACCGTCACAATCTCAGCGAACATCCATCCGCTCGTTCCGCTCGGCCTCGGCTACGCTGTGAAGGCTGCGTCGACTAGGGCGTCTTCACTCCGTGTTTCGCGTGACCATTCACAGGGCATCCATGAGCCCGCACCTGTCACAGGTGCTGGCCGGCCTGTACGAACTTCGTGCCATGGGTATCGTCGATCTGGATTTCGATCCGACCGGACCCGACGACCCGTACGATTCGCTGTTGCTCGCCGAGGTGAGTCACGACGCTCGCGTAAGGCGCGTCTGCTTCGACATGAGGGACGGTCCGATCATTGACCGCATCGCACTCGAGCAGAACGACGTCTACTTCAAACGGACGTACAGCGACGCGGAGCTGCAGGAGCTGGCTGCCGATACACGACCAAAGGTGCAACCGTTCGGATTGAATTACGCGTGCTCTTCCCGGAGCCAGCTCCGCAGCATCGCGTTCGCCAAGCAGCTGCTTTTTCAGAAGCCGACCAGCGCCGAGCGCCGTGTAGGGCGACTGCGTTCGACGCGGCGCTTACTAAGCCATCCGGTCAGGTGGCTCGGTGGTCCCGCCATTGAAATGGCGCCCAGTTCACCACTGCAGTACACGGAGTTCGAGGCAAGCGCAGACTCACCCGCCGAGCCCGGTGTGATTTTCCTCACGCGCCTCTGGTGCGGTGCCGATAAACCCGTGGAAGTTGCTGATCGATTTCGACAGCTGAACGAGTTCCGCATCGAACTCATCGCGACGCTGCGCGATCGTCTGGGTGACCGTTTCTTCGGCGGCGTGGAGCGCAATCACATCTCGGAACAGCTGTGCCCCGATTACATCGTCGATCACGATACGATCAAGACGAACTACGTCGCGTTGATGAAGCGGCGTCTCATCGGCGTGGCGACCTCGGGGTTACACGGTTCCATTGGCTGGAAATTTCCCGAATATCTCGCTGCATCCAGATGTATCGTGAGCCAGCCGTTGCGCGCGGAGGGAGCGTACGGAATCGTCGAAGGCGAACACTATTTGCCATTTCAAACGGCAGACGAGTGTGCGAGCGCGTGCGAACGGCTTCTGAACGACGCAGCTCTGGCGCACGCGATGCGCCGCAATAATGAAGATTACTATCGAAACGAACTCAAACCGCCGGTGATGATGCTCAAGCGTCTGCGCACGGCCATCGCTGTGGGTTAACCGTGATTCGACGACACTTCGGCTTCGCGGCGGCGACCCTCGCCACGTTCGGAGCCGGCTACACAAGCGATAACGCGACGACGAAACCAGTCGTCCGTGTTCGAAGCCGAGCTTCGACAGCTGTTCTCTAAACCCGCAGATGCAGCCGAGGTCGGCCGACGCTATCTCGCAGCCTATCCGGCCAAGTCGAGCCGCGAGGCACTTGTGGCGGACCTTCTCGAAACACATGCCGCTTGCGCGACGCATGCGTCCGCTTCGGAGCACGTGTTCTCGCAATGGCAGCAACGCGATTTTAGCGACGGGACGGTGGTGCAGCTCGACGGATGGATACTTGCTCGCTGCGAAGCCTCGCTGTGTGCATTGGTGCATCTCGGGCAGTGGGCCTAGCACGTGTTCGTGGACTTCCAAAATTCTGCCGTATCCGCCGAGATCCACTGCGACATCTGCATCGTCGGCGCCGGGGCAGCTGGGATCACGCTGGGGCTCGCACTGGCCGACGCCGGCCTCGACGTTCACATCCTGGAAAGCGGCGCGTTCGATCCTGACGATGCAACACAGGCGCTCTACGATGGTGTGAGCGCCGGAATGCAGAACGCGAGCCCCATCGGATGCCGGCTGCGCTATTTCGGCGGCACCACCGGCCGCTGGCAAGGGTGGTGCGCGACGTTGCGCGACATTGATTTCAAGGAACGACCGTGGGTCGCCAACAGCGGCTGGCCGATCAGCAAGCGCGACCTCGATCGATACTACGAACGCGCTTGGCCGATTTGCGAAGTGCAGCCCACGGGCGAAGCGGAGACCGGAGCCCAGCTCCCCCAATTCGATCCGGCAAAGATCGACGTCGGCTTCTGGCACTTCAGCCCACCAACCCGCTTCGGCACGGTCTATCGCGATCGCCTCGAACGCGCCGAACACGTCTCGGTGCTACTCAATTGCAACGTCGTCCAGATCCAGACCGACGCGGATGCAGCCAGCGTTCAGCGTTTGAAGATTGCAGCCCTGAACGGCAAGACAGGTACCGTTTCTGCGAAGGCGTATGTGCTCGCGTGCGGCGGCATGGAGAACACGCGACTATTGCTGCTGACCGACGACATCGCACCCGGCGGACTCGGCAACCGCTCCGGAACCCTCGGACGTTTCTTCACGCAACACATCGAGTTGATCAGCGCTCGAGTCCAAGCCACCGATTCGATGCGACTGAAGGAAGCCTTCGAGCAGCATCGAAGCGAAGCTGTAAGAGCACATCTTCACACGTCGTCGCAGATGCAGCAGAGCCAGCAGTTGCTGAATACCGGGTTTTCGTTCGGGAGCCCGCAGCAGTATTCATCCGCTTACTGGGCGCTGCGATCGATGTGGCACGACGTTGCATCGGGAAAGTGGCCCGACGATTTCGGCGAGAAGGTCCACTCGGTGACGTCCGATCTCGACTCGGTGGTCGAGGACATCTTCGTTACACGCAGACAAGCACCGCCCTACTTGAGTCTGACCACGTATAGCGAACAAACGCCGAATCCGGACAGCCGAATTGGATTAGCTGAAGCGACGGACGCGTTTGGCCTGCGCCGCATCCGCGTCGATTGGCGCCTCAGTGCCGCCGATCGAAGGTCGATCCGTCAGTCGACCCAGATCGTCGCCGAAGAACTCGGACGCATGAAGATCGGCCGCGTCAAGCTGGCCGACTGGTTGGTGGACGACAATGCGCCATGGCCGCAACCGATCTGGGGCGGGTGCCACCACATGGGCACCACGCGCATGTCGGACGACGCTCAATCGGGCGTGGTCAACGCCGAGTGCCGCCTCCACGACGTCGACAACCTCTACATCGCGAGCAGTTCGGTATTCCCGACAGGCGGCTACGTCCCTCCGACCCTGACTCTCATCGCGTTGACGCTGCGACTCGCGGATCACCTTAACCAACAATATGCATAAGGGGCGGGTTGCATGGGTGTTGTTCGCTACCGCCGGTCTGATCGCCGGTTGTGGGTCGTCGAGTAACTCCGATTCGAATGACAGCCTGGTGGCCTGGTGGCGGTTCGACGAGGCCTCCGGGGCTACGGCAGCAGATTCCTCCGGACACGAGAACAACGCCACCATCCTGAATGGTGGCTGGGGCG
This sequence comes from uncultured Gammaproteobacteria bacterium, assembly GCA_963780795.1. Classification (GTDB taxonomy): domain Bacteria; phylum Pseudomonadota; class Gammaproteobacteria; order Pseudomonadales; family Azotimanducaceae; genus DATJGR01. Next base: position 142,032 of record CAWADH010000008.1, read on the forward strand.
AGGGACACACCGGGAGCGGTTTGTCGATGGACGGCGGCAATGACGGAATCGTCACCGTACCGATCTCCGACAGCCTGCGTTCAACGAGCGATGAGATCACGGTAATGGCCTGGACCTATCGCACCGCCGGACACAACGTCGACGTGCTCGGGCACGGCTATCCCACGCTCTTCTTCGGCTTCCACGGACCGCGATTCAAATGGCAACTCGAACTCGCGAACGGACGCAGAATGCAGTGCTACGCCGATCCAAAGTATGAGGCAAAGCTCGACCGCTGGATTCACATCGCGGCGACGTACGACGGATGGACGGCCAGGCTTTACGCCGATGGAGAGCAGGTCTGCAGCAAGTGGACATGGGGCAACATCAAGATGCCGGACGGTCCCTTCACGATGTCCGGGTACATGAATGACGCGGGCCGCATCGTAGACGAGATCACCGGACGCCTAGACGACATACGTATCTACAATCGCGCGCTGTCGCAGCGCCAAATCCGCAGCATAGCCGGCCTCACCGACTAGGCTCGAGCTCGGCCGTCTCGCCGCGCTGGTGGCGTATTCTCAGTTCGTGTTTGCGGGCGCCGGAGGTCCGGAATGGATACGTGCGACCGAAAATTCTGAAGTAACCTACCCACCCAACGAGCACGCTATGGCGCCGCAACTCGGATTGAACCGATGGATAGTTATGCGTCTCGATCAGCGACAACGAGTGGGTATGACCACGTGCAACGCACAGGTCATCGGTAAACAAGGCGACCGAGTTCTGCAGGTGTCGTCCCCGGTATTCCGGCACCGTGTAGCCCTTGTATCCATAACGGTAGGGCTTGCGAATCTCTACCCACAGATCGTCGCCATACTTGGCCGAACTGAACGACCGCCACACGTACGACACCATTCGTTCTCCGTCGAATGCTGCGGCACAGATGTCACCCCGCGCGAGCGCCAAGTCGACGTCGGCCGGAACCAGACCGAAATCCGGGTCGCGTGCCGCCTCCATCAGTTCGTCGCGAGTGGCCAATCGCACCGAACAACCCTGAAGCGCTGCCGCGGGATCCGCCAGACCGACTTCTTGAACGCGCAGCTGAACTCTCGAAAGGACCAGCCAACGACGCGCTCTTCCCATCAGGCGCTGATAGAGCGATGGCCAAAATCCCCAGCGCTCAACATCCGCTGTCCACCTGCTGCGCTCGTTCACGCACGATCCTCTTATGGTTCCAAAGACCTGACGTTCCTGCAGCCCATTGCGCGTCGCATCGACGCGCTCGCCCGACATCAATCCATAAATGTCGAGTCGAACGCTGTGCAGTATCAGCCAATGGAAGCGAAATGCGACCCGCTTAACGCCCTGCGACCTGGCGCAGCATGACTGCGACCACGATCGGTATTACGAGTTCCAGAGCCAGCATCGCGACGAAGAACGGATCGGGCAGGCCGACCGCGATAATGGACACGACGCGCGCCAGCCCGGCAACGAAGAACGTGCCGAGCAGGAAGTACACGAAGCGGCTCTTGCCCTCGATATCCTTCACGCACCAAAGCAGCGCGACGCCGTACGCCGCGAACAGCGTAGCGTAGAAGCGGTCCTCGCTGTCCATCGTCGCGTTCACCGGCACGGAGCCCGGAATCGCGGCGGGACCGAACGCGATATGAATCGAAGCGATGGCGATCGCAACCACTCCGAAGAAGCTCAAGAGGATCTGCAGCGCTTTACGCATGTCGGTGCGCTCGAATGCTCCACGTTTTCTTCGAGCATACGATCCGCTGCCGCCGCGCGGTAGGTCACCCCGCGATCGGCGTGCCTTGCGCGGACGTCAGCAACCAGCCGCCGGAGTCCGAGCGGGTGAAGACATGCGTGTAACGGCTGCGCGCTGCGAACGACGTGCCGTCTTCGAGTTTGAAGCGCATCGCGGTGGCGCCCACCACGATTGCGGCATCGCCGTAAACGCGCACAACGCTCTCGGCCGGGTTCGTCTCGATCGCTTCGAAACGCGCCGCGCCGGACGCAACGAAGCCGATGAACGGCGCGCGCGGCGTCACTGCTCCCTGATTCACGTCCACGATCAGAAAGTCGTCGGACAGCAGTCGTTCGAGCCGCGCGGCATCGGCAGCCAGCAGTGCGGCGAAGAACGCCGCGTCTGCAACCAGCACCGCGTTCGTATCGGCGGCGCTCATGGTGTTGCCAGCGTTTCGATGATGCCGGCTACCGCCGCCGGCATCGTGTGCACCGCGTCGTGCGGACAAGGTAGCTCGAAGTACAACCAGTCTGTCGAGGCGCGCGCTTCGTCGACGTATCGGTCGAAGAGGCCCAGCGGTTGCGCGCTGCACGCGATGAACGTGCGCCGCGCCGAAGGTGCTCCGGGCGCGTGCGTCCGGTCGAACGCGGTCGCGAGTGGTTGACCGCACATACGCGCCGCGTGATCGGCCGCGCGCTGACCGGTCCACCCCACCGACGCTTCTACGCTGAACATCGGCGGAATCAGATGTGGCGTGCCCGCGTTGCGTGCGGCGGCACGCGAAGCCTCGACGAACTCGGGGCCGAGGATGTCGGCCAGCGACTCGCCGTGGCGCGGCACGAATCCGTCGAGATACACCAGTTCCGCGATGCGTTCGCCGCAGAGATGCGCCACGCCGGTTACGACGGCGCCGCCGTACGAGTGGCCGACGAGCACGACGTCGCGCAGATCGTTCGCTTCGATCAGCGCGGCCACGTCGCTCACGTGCGCGTGCAGACCGGTATCGGGTGTCGCCTCGTGCGCACGCTCGGCCATTCCCGGCAGCGTCGGCGCCTCCACGCACAATCCTCGCGCCCGCAACCGCGTCGCGACCTCGTCCCAGTGCCAGCCCCCACACCAGCCGCCGTGCACGAGCACGCAAGGTCTAGACGACGCCATGATTCAACTCCTCCCGAACACTGTTCGTGAATACGCATACGATTGCTCGAACGGTGTTCGAGTGTCAAGATCGGCGTTCTCTCGCTGCTCCCGCTGCGCCTCGAAAATGGCCCGCAAGTCCAGCTCTTCCAAAGCGAAAGGCCGCACCACGCTCACGCGCGAGGACGTGATCGCCGCGACTCAGCGGTTGCTCGACCGTTCAGGCGCCGACGCGCTATCGATGCGGATCCTCGCGCGCGAACTGTCGGTGAGCGTGTCCACGCTTTACTGGCACGTGCGCGACAAGCGCGAACTGCTGAAGCTGATGATCGACGACTCGCTGAGCGCGGTTCAGGTGCCGGCGGTCGGCGACTGGAAGCAGCGGCTCGCCGAATTTCTGCGACAAGGTCGCAATGTGCTGCGCGCGCGCCCGCTGCTGATCAGCCTGATCTGGGGTTCTGGTTGGGAACTCGGGCCGCATACGCTGCGCGTCACCAACGACGTGGTGGGACTCGTCGCCGAAAGCGGCATTCCCGAGAACGAAGTCGCCGACGCGTACTTCATGGTGGTCGCGTTCCTGTTCGGTTTCGTCGCGATGGAGACGCTGTCGCCAGATACGCCGGGGTTCGCCGTCTCTCACGACGCAGCCGATGCGACGGTGCCGCACCTCGCGCGCTATCGTCCGGCAGCCGACCTCGCCAGCATGGAACGCCGCTTCGAGCGCGGCATTGCCAGAATCGTCAGCAGCCTCGCGCGTCCCCCTGACGTGGCTGTTGGCGCGCGGCCCGCTCCAAAGCCCAAGTCGCGACGGGGTAGAAGCGGCGCGCGGCCGTGATAGCGACGGACCCAGAACGCGATTCGCGTCAGGCATTCGCGTTGCGTATTCGTGCGTAGAAGTATTTCTTCGCCACTTCCGTAGCCACGACGTACGACGCAGTGAGCCCGACCATTGCGAGCATCAGCGGCGCCGGCAGCGGAACGAATCCGAACACCGACACGAACGGTAGATACGGCATGGCCAGCGCAATGGCGATGAACAGCACCGTCGATCGAAGCAGTAGCGTGCCTGGCCGACTGCGGAAGAACAGGTGGCGGGTTCGCACCACCAGCGCAATGACCAGCTCCGTGATCAACGACTCGATGAACCAGCCGGTTCGAAACTCGTCGGGCGATGCATCGAACACGTACAGCAGCGTGCCGAACGTGAGGAAGTCGAACACCGAACTGACCAGCCCGAACAACACCATGTAGTTGCGGATGAACGTCGTGTTCCATCGACGCGGCTTCGCCACCATCTCCGCATCGACGTTGTCGCGCGCGATGGTGATCGCGGGAATGTCGGAGAGGAAGTTGTTCAGCAGAATCTGCGGCGCGAGCAACGGCAGGAACGGCAGGAACATCGACGCGCCGGCCATGCTGAACATGTTGCCGAAGTTCGCGCTGATGGTGGTGAGAATGTACTTCAGCGTGTTTGCGAACGTCATGCGGCCTTCGTCGATGCCCTGGCGCAGAATCGCGAGGTCCTGTTGCAGCAACACGAAGTCTGCGGCGTCCTTGGCCACGTCCACAGCAGAAGCGACCGAGATGCCGACGTCCGCTGCGTGCAGAGCCGGCGCGTCGTTGATGCCGTCGCCCATGTAGCCGACCACGTGGCCGGTCTTCTTGAGCGCGAGAATGATGCGCTCCTTCTGATTCGGATCGACTTCGGCAAACAGCGTCGTCTGTTCGGCCAGGTGCCACAGCGCTTCATCGCGAAGATCGTTCAGCTGGCTGCCTGTCATGACGCCGCGCAGCGGCAGCTTCACCGCGTCCGCGACGTGCCGCGCCACCTTCACGTTGTCGCCGGTAATGATCTTCAACTCCACGCCGCGCTGCGCGAGATCGACGATGACCTGCTGCGCATCGGACTTGGGCGGATCGAAGAACAGCAGGAAGCCGCTGAACGTGAGACCCGTCTCGTCGGCCTTCGAGTACGCGCCGGCACGGGCTTCGATGCGCTTCTCGGCAACCCCGAGTACACGAAAGCCCTGTTCGCTCCACGCGCCGAAGCGTTGCCGAACGTCGGCCAGCGTCGCCGCATCCAACGGATGCACTGTATCGCCGCGGCGCGCGTCGATGCACACGCTCAAGACGCTGTCGAGCGCGCCCTTCGCAACCAGCGTCATCCTCTCACCGCCGTCTCGCACGACCACGCTCAGGCGTTTGCGGACGAAATCGTACGGAATCTCGTCGACTTTCTGTTCGGTGCCGATATCGACCGCGGCTTTCAGAGCGGCTGCCTGGATGGCCTCGTCGAGCGGATTGTTCAGGCCGGTCTGGTGATGCGCGTTGACGAACGCCTGACGCAGCACGGCGGCAGAAGGTTTGCCGTCCGTATCGAAGGCGCCGTCGAGGCGCACGATGCCTTCGGTGAGCGTGCCCGTCTTGTCGGTGCACAGCACGTCCATGCTGCCGAAGTTCTCGATCGAACTGAGGCGCCGCACGATCACGCCGCGCTTCGCCATTTCCTGTGCGCCGTGCGACAGCGTGATGCTGATGATCGCGGGCAGCAGTTCCGGCGAAAGCCCCACCGCCAGAGCCAGCGAGAACAACACGGAATCGAGCAGCGGCTTCCCAAGGAATATGTTGACGCCCAGCACGATGACCACCATCACCAGCATCACCTGCGTGAGGAGATTGCCGAATTGACGGATGCCGCGTTCGAACTCGGTCTCCGGCGGCCGCAACCGCAACCGTTCCGCCACCTGGCCAAACACCGTGGACGATGCCGTTGCGACGATCAGCACTCGCGCGGTGCCGCTGCCTGCGCTCGTGCCCATGAACACGCAGTTGGTGCGCTGCGCGAGGCTGGCATTCTCCGGCAGCGTGGCCGGCCTCTTCTCCACCGGGAACGTTTCTCCGGTGAGCACCGCCTGGTTGACGAAGAAATCCTTCGCGTCGAGCACGATGCCGTCTGCCGGAACGAGGCTCCCCGCCGACAGCATCACGATGTCGCCCGGCACGAGCTGTTCCGAAGGAAGCGTCTGGACGACACCGCCCCTCAGTACGGTCGATTTGATCGTGACCTGCGATCGCAGGTTCTCGACGGCGTTGCTCGCCGCGTACTCCTGGACGAAGCCGAGAAACGTGCTGCCGAACACGATGGCCAGCACGATGCTCGCGTCGATCCACTCCCCCACCACCCCCGAAACGACTGCGGCAAAGATCAGAATCAGCACCAGCGGGCTTCGGAACTGCCGCAACAGCAGCCGCAATGCGGTCGACCGCTGCTGCGCCTTGATCGTGTTCCGACCATACCGTTCGAGACGCGCCGCTGCGGCGTCGGCCTGCAGTCCGTTTTCAGAAGTTTCGAGAGCCGCGAAGAGCCGCTCCGGCGCAACGCTCCAGTAGCGCCCGGGAGCGGACTCGCTCATACCGATGTGGCCAATGCCATTACGTGTTCCTTGCCGATGGCGTGCCGTGCGCAGACGCGGAATGGTCAGCGCAGTTGTCGCGACTTCAGAAATCCAACGACAGCGCCGGCAATCAATCCGATTGGTCCGGTCAACATCATCCCGTAGATTCCGCACAGATTGCTCTGCGGCATCAGCCAATCGCATCCGGCGAACACACCGACGAAATATCCCGCGACGCCACCAACCAGCGCACAGAGGAGCGTGACGACCCACCTCATCGCTCGCTCCGCGAATCGACGACCGGCAACGCGTAAGCCACGAGCGAATCGCCCGCCTCGTCCGGCGACAACCAGTGGCCGCCCGCGGCGATGACCACGAACTGACGCCCCTCGGAAACGTAGCTCATCGGCACCGCATTGCCGCTGCTCGGCAGATCGGCGCTCCAGAGTTCCTCACCGCTGCCGATGTCGAACGCGCGGAACGCGCGATCGAAGGACGCCGCGATGAAGATCAGACCGGTGGCGGTGACCATCGGCCCGCCCATCTCGATGCCGCCTTTCATCATCGACATCGGCCAGGGCGCGAGATCACCGAGCGTGCCGAACGGTTTCTTCCACAGAATGTCGCCGCTCTCGAGGTCCACCGCCGCGAGCGTGCTCCACGGCGGCGCGCTGCACGGCGCTCCGAGCGGCGACAGCAGCGGCGTGATCTCGGCGCAATACGGCGAGCCGATCTGCGGCATCACCGTCGGGTTCGGACACTTCTCGCGCGGCACCAGTTTCAGCACGGCCGCAACGTGTTTCGTGTTCACGACCATGACGTGACGCTGCGGATCGACCGCAGGCGTGCCCCAGTTGTTGCCGCCCGCCATGTTCGGATACACCACCGTGCCTTCGAGACTCGGCGGCGTGTAGATCGGACCGGTTCGGAGTTGTCTCATCGCGTCGCGACACCGCCCTTCGTCCCAGAACGTGAATCCCCACGCGTCGTCGGGCGTCATGCCGAGCTGATGCAGCGGCGTCGGCTTCAGCGGAATCGGCTGCGTCGGACTCAGATACTCGCCCGGCACCGCACCGTCCTGCGGCGCCGGCCGCTCTTCGATCGGAAACAGCGGCTTGCCGGTGTCGCGGTCGAGTACGAACGTCAGACCCATCTTCGTCACCTGCACGACCGCCGGATGCACGACGCCGTCAATCTTCAGATCGACGAACGTCGGCTGGGCGGGAACGTCGTAGTCCCAGATGTCGTGATGCACCGTCTGGTAGTGCCATACCACGTGACCGTCGGTTGCATCGAGCGCCACGACCGAACTCGAGTAGTAGTCGAGGTCGCCGCCGCGATCGCCGCCGTAGTAGTCCGGCGACGAGTTGCCGGTGGGCACGATGACGAGGTTGCGATCGCGGTCGACGGAAATCGTCGACCATACGTTGGTGGTGCCAGCGATGTAATTGCCTTCCGCATCCTGCACAGGCTTGCCCGGCGCCACCGGATTCCAACCCCACTTGAATGCGCCGGTGCGCACGTCGTATGCGCGCACCACACCCGACGGCGCATCTCTGCGCTGGCTGTCGGCCACGAGCGCACCGGTGACGACGATGTCGCCGAGGATCGCCGGTGCGCTGGTGATCGAATATTCGGCGGCGGCGTGCGCATTCAAACCAGCATTGACGTCGATCTCGCCGTCGTTGCCGAAATCTTCGCAGCGCTTACCCGTCCCGCCATCGAGCGCGATGATGCGGCCGTCGAGCGTGCCGAGCACGATGCGGTGATCGCACGGTTTCCCGGTCGGCTGCGGATCCTGCCAGCTGCTCACGCCGCGGCAGTTGGTGAGCGGCTCCTGCGCCATGTTCACCTTCGGATCGAAGTGCCAGCGCTCGCTGCCGTCGCGCGGATTGAGCGCGAATACTCGATCGAACGGCGTGCAGTAATACAGCGTGTCGTCCACCACGATCGGCGTCGCCATGAAAGCGGACTTCGGCAGCGCGCCTTCGAGCGTCTTCATGTCCAGCGCCTTGCTGCTCTTGCGCAGGTCGCCCGAGCGGTGCACCCACGCCACTGCCAGCTTCGCGACGTTCTGTGCATTGATCTGCGTGGCTGGACTGTGATGTCCACCGCCCGGCGCCCCGCCGTACGACGGCCACGACAACGTCTGAACCCGATCATCGGCAACCGCGGCAGAACAGCCGCAAACGACCACCGCGAGCGCCGCCCGCAATGCACAGAGCATGTGATTCCCCCTCCCCTCGTTGTTGGTAACGCTATCCCATCGCCGCCGGAAAATCCCTCGCGCGTGGCCGTTTTTCTCAGTCGACCGGCGGCGGCTTTTTCAATACGCTCGACCACACTCGACACGGGGAGCGCAGCCAGTGAACGCATCCGGGCAATCGTCGTCGCCCCGCAACGCGGCTAGCCTGTCGACGAAGCTGTTCTACGGCTTCGGCGCGGTGGCGAACGGCGCCAAGAGCAACGGCTTCAACTACCTGCTGCTGTTCTTCTACAGCCAGGTGATCGGTCTTCCTCCGCAGTGGGTGTCGTTCGGAATCTTCGTCGCATTGCTCGTGGACGCGATTGCCGATCCGTGGATCGGCTACATCTCCGACCACTGGCATTCGCGTTGGGGGCGGCGACATCCGCTGATGTACGCATCGGGGCTTCCTGTCGCGCTCGTGTACTACTTCCTGTGGACACCGCCGCAACTCGGCCCGGAAGCGCTGGTCGTCTACTTCGTGTCGCTCGCGATCCTCATCCGCATACTGATCTCGTTCTACGAGATTCCATCGACCGCGCTCGTCGCCGAACTGACCGACGACTACGACCAGCGCACGCAGTTCATGAGCTTCCGCTTCTTCTTCGGCTGGTGGGGCGGCCTCACGATGGCTGTGCTGGTGTATCTGTTCTTCCTGCCCGAGAGCCTGGGCGGTCTCGAGTACCGCGCAGGTTGGAGCCACTACGGACTCGCGGCGTCGATCATCATCTTCGTGTCGATTTACGTGTCGAGCCTCGGCACGCATAAACACATTCCGTATCTGAAGCAACCGCCGGCGCGAGGCCGCAAGGGCTTCGTGCCGATGCTGATCGAGTTCAAGGACACGCTGGCGAACCGCTCGTTCCTGATGCTGTTCCTGTCGGCGCTGTTCACTGCGGTTGCCGCAGGCATCGGCACGAGTCTCAGCATCTACTTCACGCGGCATTTCTGGGAACTGACCAGCACGCAGATCGGTTACATGCAACTGCCGTACTTCGCTTCTGCCGGAATCGCGCTGGTCGTCGCGCCGCTCGTGTCGCGAAAGATCGGCAAGAAGCGGGCGGCGATCATCGTCACTTCGCTGTCGGTGCTGATGTCGCCGCTGCCGTACATCCTGCGCATGCTCGGCTGGTTTCCGGAAAACGGCACGCCGGCGCTGTATCCATTGATCGTTGCGTTCAACTCGATCGAAGTGACCTTCATCATCGCGTCGGGAATTCTGGTTTCGGCGATGATCGCCGACGTCGTCGAAGACAGCGAAGTGACGACCGGGCGGCGCTCGGAGGGGCTCTTCTTCGCAGCGAACAGCCTCGCGCAGAAAGCGGTGAACGGACTCGGCGTAATCGTCGCAGGACAGTTACTCGCGTACGTGCACTTCCCGCTGCAGGCGAAGCTCGGCGAAGTGCCGCAGCAGACGCTGTTCGATCTGGCGTCGGTGTACATTCCGGCGCTGTGGGGCTTCTACTTCGTCGCCATCCTGTTGATGGGTTTCTACCGCATCAACCGCACCATCCACACCGAGAATCTCAACAAACTGGCGGAGGCGCGCACGCGGGCCGCAGTCGGCGCGAAGTAACGCCGCTACGAAGGAGCATCATGAGCAACGAACCGTACGTACTGATCACCGCCGACACGCATGCAGGCGGCAGCCACGCCCACTACCGCGAGTATCTCGAACCGAAATATCGCGACGCCTTCGACGCGTGGCGCGGCGGCTACAAGAATCCGGCGCAGGAGCACTACGGCAGCAAGAAGCTGCGCAACTGGGATCTCACAATCCGCACACAGGATCAGAACAGTCAGGGCGTGGTCGGGGAAGTGGTGTTCCCGAACACCGTGCCGCCATTCTTCCGCAAGAGCATCGTCACCGCGCAGCCGCCCAAGCCCGAACACTACGAGCACGCGCTTGCTGGCATCCGCGCGCACAACCGCTGGCTGAAGGATTTCTGCGCCGAAGACCCGGTGCGGCGCGCCGGTATCGGGCTGATACTCCCCAACGATCTCGATGAGGCGATCAAGGACATCGAATTCATCGCCAATGCCGGTTTGCGCGGCGGCGTGCTGCTGCCGCTGATTCCACCCGACTGCCCCTGGCTGAAACCGTTGTACGACCCGGCATGGGATCGCGTGTTCGCCGCGATTCAGGATCACGACCTGGTGATGAACCAGCACTCAGGCCAGGGCTCGCCGAACTATGGTGAAGGTCCGGTGCCGGAAGCGCTGTGGATTTCGGAGGTGACGTTCTATTGCCAGACCGGCTTCCGTCATCTGCTCATGAGCGGCGCCTACGAGAAATTCCCGAAGCTCAAATACATCCTCACGGAAAGCGGCTGCGGCTGGGTCGGCGACATGCTGAAAGCGCTCGACCGCATCCACATGGGCTTCGTACACGGCGCCATCGGCGAGATGACGTACAAAGGCATGGAATGGGTGCTGAAGGAGAAGCCGAGCGAATATGCCGCGCGCAACTGCTGGTACGGCGCGAGCTTCCCGAGCCCGGCCGATCTCGACGGCATCGACGCGATCGGCGAAGACCGCGTGCTGTGGGGTAACGACTATCCGCATTACGAAGGCACGTTCCCGTACAACCTCGAATCGCTGCGCCTGACGTTTTCGAACATGGCCGAAACGCGACGCCGCAAGGTGCTCGGCGAGAACGCCGCGAAGTTGTACGGCTTCGATCTCGACAAACTGAAGCCGCTCGCCGCCCAGCACGGCCCCACCCCCGCGCAGCTGAACACGCCGCTCGCGCGCGACGAGATTCCGCGCGATTCGACGTGCTACCTGTTCCAGAACGCGTTGTACGGGATCTGATCGTGGCAATGCCCGCCGGCATCGGCATCGTCGACACGATGATCGGTTTCCCCGCCGACGACTTCAAAATGTACGACTTCATCCGCGAGCAGCTGAAGGATCCGTCCGCGAAATTCGACTTTCCTGTCGAATACATGTTCAAGAACGTGCCGAAGGAGCTGTACGGCAAAGGCGATCCGGTCTCGGTCACGCTGCACGAGATGGACCGCTTCGGTGTGGAGATCGGCCTCATCGGCGTCGGCGGCGACGTCAGTCGAAAAGCATTGAAGGAACACCCCGACCGGTTCGTGGCGCAAGGCTCCGTCGACCCCAACAAGGGCATGGAGGGGATTCGCGACATGGTGCGCCAGTACGAAGAGTTCGGCGTGCACTCGTTCGGCGCGTTCAACGCCGGCTACAACCCGCAGGTCGGCATCGCCGACGCAAAGATGTACCCGATCTACGCGAAGTGCGTCGAACTCGGCGTGCCGATCTTTTCGTGCGCCGGCGTACCCGGGCCGCGCTTTCCGATGTGGCCGCAGAAAGTCGAACTGATCGATCAGGTGATGTACGACTTCCCAGAACTCGTATTCGTCACGCGGCACGGCTGCGAGCCTTGGCAAGACCTCGCAATCAAGCTGATGCTGAAGTGGCCGAACCTGTATTACTCGACCTCGGCTTTCGCGCCAAAACACTATCCAAAAGCGATCGTCGACTACGCGAACACCCGCGGCGCCGACAAGATCATCTACGCCGGCTACTTTCCGATGGGCCTCTCGCTCGAACGGATCATGACCGACATGCGCGACGTGCCGTTCAAGGACGCGGTGTGGCCGAAGTTCCTGCGAGACAATGCACGTAAGGTGTTGAAGCTGCGTCAATAGCTCGGTGCGGTCGAACGGAGCTTCGAGTTCGTGGCGGAGGTGCGTGGATGCCACGTCGGGGCACGCTCGAGCCATTCGTGGGTCTCGAGCCGCGGCCATCCCTAGCCGCGGAAGGCCCTCCGCAACACACCTCCGCCTTCCGCCTTGAGTGATGTCTCCATCGACAGACTTGGGAGATGAGTGAACGCGCGCTAAGTCAAAAGCCAGTGCCAGGCACTAGCTTTTGCATGCGCGTATTCATCTCACCAACAAGTTAACGGCCGGTGCCTGGCACCAGCTTTTGCACTTCGAATAAGTCACTGCCGGTGCCAGGCACCGGCAGTGACTTATTCATCCCGAACGAAGGCGCGACTTCGGATGTGGAAGGGCGACGGGGGATCGGTGCGGAGGCGCATCACACGCCGGGCCGGAGCACCGATCCCCCGTCGCCCAACCCGAGCTGAAATCGCACCCTCTTAGAACACCGATATCGCGTACGTCACGAATGCGCAGACCACCACCATCAGCACCAGCGCCAGCATGAACACCGCATCGGCGATGCGTTCTACGTTGTGCATGCGTCGCACCGTGCGGGTGCGGAGTGCCCAGTACGACAACAGACACGAGATCAGAAACAGGATCGAATCGACCGCGAGCAGATCGTCGGCCACCGTGTCGGCTTTCTGGATCGTGATCACGACGCGCAGGAGGCCGATGACCGTCAGACACACGCCCACCATCGCCGCCGATACCGACAGGATGTGCACGCTGATGTCTTCTTCGAGAAACTTGCTGTGATCGTCGCCGTTCGCCATCTGCATTCAGGTCCTTCTCATTCGGGGTGTGGATCCTGCACGCAGAATTCGTTGCCTTCGGGATCCAGCATCACCGTGTACGTGGGTCGCACGTCGCGCACCGATGCGCCGAGCCGCTGCAGCCGCGTGACCTCGTCAGTGCGCGAGGCGCAGCGCAAATCCAGATGAATCCGGTTCCTGCCGACTTTGCTCTGCCGCGTGAGCTGGAAGAACAGCGTCGGTCCCGCGCCATCGAGCGCGACTGACGGATCGGTTTCCGGCGTGAGGCCGCGGCTCGCCAGATCAGTCAGGTCTTTCGCCGTGTAAGGGCGTAGTGCGTAGTCGTCGAGCGCGGCCGCCCAGAATCGCGCGAGCGCTGCGGGATGCAGAGCATCGACAACGATTTCCTTGATTCGTGCCATGCGCGTCTAACCGTGTCGAACGACAGGCAATTCTTACAAATCCCGGTAGGTCTTTCCGTGGAGATTTTTTCAAAGGCGCGCGCCGGACCGCGATCCGTGCGGGTTCGTGCAAGAGGCACGGCGATTGCTATTTCGGGTTGGGTCGCCAACGGGCGGATCTCATTCACGTACAAGGAGAGAGAGTCATCATGAAACTACGCTGGATCGCGTTTGCTTTGACGATTGCCGCGAGTCTTCCGTCCATGTCCGCGTGGGCGGCGCAGGCAGCCGGAGACAAGTCCTTCAGCATTTCCGGAACCGGTGCGAGCGACAAGAACTTCGACAACAACACGTTCGGCACCACGGCAGAGTTGGGCTGGTTCCTGTCGAACGAGCTGGAACTCGGAATTCGCCAAAGTGTCAACGTGCTCGCGCTCGACAACGCCGACGACCGATGGTCGGGCGCGACGCGCGGATTCCTGGACTATCACTTTGGGCAAGGCTCGGTGGTTCCGTACCTGGGCGCCAACCTCGGCAGCGTTTATGGGGACGGCGTACACGATACTGGCGCCGCCGGGCTCGAGGGCGGTCTGAAGTTTTACGTCAAGGACAAGACGTTCATCGCGCTGCAGGCCGAATACGACTGGTTCTTCGACAACAGCGATCAGATCGATAACCAGTTCGACGATGGCGCGTACTTCTACACCCTGGGTATCGGCTTCAACTTCTGACCCGAAAACGGCTAACGTATGCGCAACGTCGAATTGCGCATACGTGCCGTGACCCTGACTCCGCGAACCGCGCGCCTCGTTCTCGTATCCGGTAGCGGCGCCTACATCGGCGTGCTGCCGCCCATCGCAGTAGCCACGCCCTGGTGGCAGGACACCGCTCCGGTGGTGCACGCCGCACGCGAGCGATACGGCGTCGACGTGGTGGTATTGCGGTTGCTCCACGGCGAACGGCCGCAGCCGCCGGGCGGTGAAGTGACGTATCTGGCGCAGGTGGACGCACCGGTCGAGTCGAGCGCGCTGTCGCGCGAACCGTGGGGCCAACTCGACGAGCAGCCGCTCCGCCACGCGTACGCGCGGCCGGGTGGACCCGCGGCTGATCTCGCCTGGGCGCGGTCGGTGCTCGAACGGCACGGCATGCGCATGACCGCATTTCCCGAGCAGATCCGCACCTGGAACCTGTCGAGCGTGTGGCGCCTGCCGGTGGGCGACGCCTACGCCTGGCTCAAGGTGGTGCCGCCGTTCATGGTGCGCGAAGGACGCTTGCTGGTGGAACTCGGGGATGCACCCGTCGCGACGGTGCTGGGACACGACGGCGGTCGTTGCCTGCTTGCGGAGGTTCCCGGCACGGACCTTTACGACGCAACGCCTGATCAATTGATCGAGATGGTGTCGCTGCTCGTTCGCCTGCAATCGCGTTACGTCGGACGACTCGAACCGCTACTCGAACTCGGCCTGCCCGACTGGCGCGGCACAGCGTTGATCCACAGCATCGCGGAGACACTGCAACGCACGTCGCACGAACTCGCCAACGACGAGGTTCAGGCGCTATCGGCGTTCGTCGCAGATCTTCCGCATCGCTTCGAAGCCATCCGCGCGTGCGGCATACCCGACACGCTGGTGCACGGCGATTTCCACCCGGGCAACTTCCGCGGCGGCGAAGCCGCGCTGACGCTGCTCGACTGGGGCGACAGCGGCGTCGGTCACCCGCTGTTCGATCAGTCGGCATTTCTAGAGCGGGTGCGGCCGCCCCATCTCGACGCCGTTCGCGATCACTGGGCGCAATGCTGGCGGGCGGTGTATCCAAGCGCCGATCCGGCGGGGGCCATGCAATTGCTCGCACCGCTCGCAGCGGCGCGACGCGCCGCCATCTATCGTCGTTTTCTGGACCACATCGAGCCGGCTGAACATCCGTATCACCGCACCGATCCAGCCGACTGGCTGCAGCAGACCGCCGCACTGCTGCGCGACGGCGCTGCCGGATGACGTTTCAGGCCGCGATCGTCTCGGTGCCAACCATCGCCGGCCGCTCCGGGTCGACGAGGTAGCGCACGCCTGTATAGGTGACCTTCGTCTGGATGATCGTTGCCGGTAGCGGCTGGCGCAGCACCACGCGGGCATCGCCGAACGCAGCGGCATCGAACGTCTTCAGCACGGTCTCGCCGCGCTGCGCGCGCCCGATCACGTATTCCATCTCCTGGTGCACGAGCTTCGTTTCGTTGCCGACGCGCGCGAGATTCAGGTTCGGCGTGTACAACACGTCGTTGCCCGAGATGTAGTGCGGGCGTTCGAGCGTGGCGTCGAGAATGGTCGCGCCTTCGAACTCTACTTGCCCAACGACTCCGTAGTAGCGCGTGTCGAGCGTCACCTCGGCCAGTTGCATCGGCGCGCCGAACCGGTCGCGAAAGAACCGGCACGCCTTTTCGCTGCCGGTGAACGCGCCGACGCAATACGCCAGGTAGTGCGTCCCCGCGCGCGCGTTGATGCGCAGTTCGGCCACGTTGAAGGCGCCGAGCGGACTGTCGCGGTAACGGCGGATCACCAGCTGACAGTAGCTTGGAATCGACGGATGCAGCGCCTTCGGCGTAACGGCGAAACCCTGCTGAATGTCGATCTCGTAGGTGAATGCCAGGATGTCGACGTTGTCGACCGAAAACGTTTCGGCGTCGGTGAACAGTTCAGTCACGTGCGCCGAGCGTGGCAGATGATCTGCGGTATCGAGTTGTCCGAACAACGGCATGATGCTCTCCTCAGGCCGCGGCTTCGACCGCAGCGAATTTCGGCATCACCTTGCGCGCAAACAACTCGAGGCTCGCAAGCACGTCTGCCTGTGGAATGGTCTCGTTGGCGTTCAGCAGGAAATTGACGCAATCGATGCCGGTGCTCTCCCACTCCTTCAACGTCGCGATCAACTGATCGGGATCGCCGATGCACATGCCGGGCGGCGTTTCGGCAGCGGTGCCGGGCGCATTGGCCTGGCGGCGCACCTGCGGCAGCAGGCCGAAGCTCGCATACGACGGCGACGCATACACCTCGCGCGCAGAAACCAGCTGCGAGGCGAGATAGCCGAACGTGCCGAGCATTTTCAAGCCGCTGGCTTTCGCCTGGTCCGGATTTTCGTGGCAGTACATGAAATTCACCGCGGCCACGGTGTCGTTCACGAAACCGCCAACGGGCTCACACCGTCGCACGATGTCCTTGTACGCCTTCACCTTGCGCTCCTGCTCGGCGAAGCTGCCGAACGTGAGCCCTAGTGCACCCAGGCCGCGCTCCGCGGCGTCGATTTCGGTGCCCGGACTGGTTACCGCAACCCACATCGGCGGATGCGGCTTCTGGTACGGCTTCGGCAGTACCGCGCGCTCCGGCATGGAGAAGTACGTGCCCTCGTAACTGAAACGCTCCTGCGTCCACATCTTCGGCAGCACGCGCACGTATTCGTCCCATGTCGCTTTCGTGGTGTCGGGGTTCGCACCGAAGCCGCCGAGTTCGGTCCACGTGGCGCTGCGGCCGGTGCCGACCTCGAGCCGTCCGCCCGACACGATGTCGAGCACCGCGCAGCGTTCGGCGATGCGGATGACCGGATTGATCTCCGGCACGCACACGTTGATGCCGTGGCCGACACGGATGCGTTTCGTCTGCGCGGCGATCGCGGTCAGGAAGATCTCCGGCGCGGAGCAATGCGAATATTCTTCGAGGAAGTGGTGCTCCACCGCCCAGCAATAGTCGAAGCCCAGCTTGTCCGCGAAAATCGCCTGCTCTATGCAATTGTCGTAAACGCGCTTTTCGGTGTCGCGATGCCACGGCCGCGGCACGCTGATTTCATAGAAGATGCCGAATTTCATTCACGTTCTCCCGTTTCACTCGAATGTTCTCAACTTAAGAAGCCTTTTGCTCGCGCTCCAGCGCGTCGCTCAGCTCCGCGTAACTCGCGAAACCGAGCTTCGATTCGATCTGCTCGCGCCACACCCGGTCGAACTCCGCGGAAATTTCCGGCGTGAGTTCGCTGCGGTGTTCGCCGACTCTGCCTTTACGCACCTTCGCCGAATCACTGCCGAGCGGCAATCCGATGACGCGTTCGCTGCGCTCACGCATCAAGCGGTCATCGAAGCGGTCTTTGTGTGCAAGCATGAATTCGAGCGACGACTGCCGGCACACGATTTCGAACAACGCGTCGTCCAGCGCGATGCCGACGAAGCGGGCGATTCTGCGCACCGGAGTTTCGAAATCGCGGTTCATCCGCTCGTACGACAGCATCAGCACGTTCGGGTCGTTGCGCTGCGCCCACCAGGACAGCAGGTGATGCCAGTAGTCGCGGCGTGCGCCGGTCTTCAGATACTCGTGCGCGCTGCGTTCGATCGGCACGCTTCCAGACTCGAAGAACCAGCCCTCCATGAAACGGAACGACGAAACGAAGGCGTCCTTCGGATCGCGGATCGACAAGAGGTAGCGAGCGCCTTTCGGAACCAGCTCGTACGGCAGGTGGCTCTTGAAGCCGCGCGGATGCGCGCGTTGCGGCGCCTCCAGGTCGAGCCCCAGGTCGTGCGCGGTCTCGATCCACGGCACCACGCGCGAGATGTCGTCGAAGTCCATGTCGCCGCGCGTGCGCAGACCGTGGAATACCTGCTGCAGCCAGGTGGTGCCACATTTGCCGAACGGCGTGATGATCACGTCGTCGGACCGCGGCTTGAATGCGAGCGCGCGCTGGATGCCCTCGGCCGTGCCCATGCCGGCGCGGCGCGCCGCGAACTCTTCGAATGTTTTCGGACGCGTAGCTATGGCGGGTGCGGTCATCGAACTGTCTTGTTGGAGTTTGCGCTGAGTATACTCAAAGCCGAATCGGGCACAGCAGAGGGGCAAATCATGGCGTTCAAAGGTCTCGATCACGTGGTCGTGCGCGTGAAGAATCTCGATACGGCAATCGACGGTTACAGGAAGATCCTGGGCATCGAGCCGAAGCGCGCGTCGTCGAGCGCGTTGAAGGCCGACCAGGCGTTCTTCCATTTCGGCGACGGTACCTTTCTCGAGCTGATTCAGCCCACTGACGACAGCTCGCCGATCGCGGGATCGCTGAACAAGCTCGGTGAGGGGGTACACACTGTGGCATTCGCCATCGACGATCGCGAGGCGACCGTCAAGACGCTCACCGACAACTCCGTGCGCACCATCGGCGGTGCGTTCGTGCATCCCGCTTCGGCAAACGGCGTGCTGGTGCAGCTGAGCGAGAAGAAGTAGCCGTTACTTCGCGGACTTTTCCGCTAGCAGCGCGGCAGCGGCCAGCAGCGCTTCGCGCTGCGCAATGGCCTGCGCGATCACCGAATCGATCTCCGCTTCGCCGAAGCCGAGGCGGCCCATGATCTCCGCCGTCGCTTCGCCCAGCGCCGGCGGCGGACCTTTCACGGAACCCGGCGTCGCGCTGAGCCCGATCAGATTGCCGACCACTTTCGAAGGCCCGATCACCGGCAGATTCATGTCGACGATGTAGCCGTTCGCCGCGTTCTGCGGATCCGCCAACACATCCATGTAGTCGCGCACGCGCTCGTAGATGATCTCCGGTTGCGTGGCGAGGAACTCGCTCCACTGCGCCGTCGTTTTCCTCGCGAACGCTTCGGCCATCCGCGCGCGCGATGCATCGACGTTCTCGGGATCGCCGGCGTAGCCGATCCGCTTGCCGCCGGTGTTCCAGTGCGGATCGGCCGCGAGGTCAGGCAATCCGGCGAAGTCGCAGAACGCGAACCACGATTCGTCGCTCATCGCCACCGCGAACAGGAATGCGCCGCCGTCGCTCGTGCGATACACGCCGTACGGACTGAGGATGTTCGGATGATGCGCACCGGCGCGCGTCAGCGACCTGCCGGTGATGATCGAGTGCTGCAGCTCCCACATCTGCAGGAACAGCTGCGCGCCGAGCGACGAGCTCTGCACCTGTTGCCCCAAACCGGTCCGCTCGCGCGCCAGCAGCCCGGTCATCACCGCCAGCGCGAACTGCATCGCGCCGGCGGTATCCGCAATTGCCGCACCTGGCGCCATCGCGGGACCGTCGGCAGGACCGGTGATCGCGATCACGCCGCCGCGTGCCTGGGCCGCGCCGTCGAGCATTGCTTTGTCTGCGTCGGGACCGAGCGGGCCGAACCCGTTCACCGACGCGTGCACCAGCTTCGGGTGACGCGCATGCAGCGTCGCGAAATCGAGCCCCATGCGTTTGAGCGCAGAGGTGCGGAAGTTCGTAAGGAACACGTCGCACTGGCCGAGCAGTCGCTCGACCACGCCGCGACCGAGTTCGGTGTTGTAATCGATGCAGATGCTGCGCTTGCCGCGGTTCATCGAGATGAACTGCGCACCCATCGCTTCAGGCGGCAACGTGTTGTTCGCGCCGCGGTGATAGCGGCTGCCGTCGCCCACCGGCGGTTCCACCTTGATCACTTCGGCGCCCATGTCGCCGAGGAACATCGCGGCACCCGGCCCTTGAATCGCCGTCGCCATCTCGAGCACGCGGACGCCGCTCAACGGTTCGGTCATTGCGATGCTCCTGCGCGGGCCACGGGCCAGACATCTGGAACGGAAGTGGCAAGCCAGCGCGCAATCGCCGCGTTGACGTCGAGCGGCTTCTCCTGCGCCATCCAGTGTCCGGAGTAGACAACGGTTTCAAAGAGGCGCCGGCAATACTTGCGCATGGGTTCAGCGAGCCGTGAAGTGATGCACTCGCACGTGTAGTCGTACTGGGCTGCGATGAACAGCACCGGCATGTCCAGATAACCGCCGTTCACGGCGCGCGCCGCATATGCGGCGTTTGCAGCGTGATTCATGTAGTACGAGTTCGGACCGAAGAAACCGTTGCGCGTAAGCGCGCTGGCATACGCACTGACGTCGGCTTCGGTGACCACGTCGTCGTCGCGCGGTATCGACACCATGTTGGCGGCGAACCAGCCGCCGTTACGCCGCACCATCGCAGTACCGGACGGCAATCCCAACCCGCTCGGGTCGCCTTTTCGGAACAGCAGCTTCGCCAGGACGTACGGATTCGCTTCCATCTCCCGGGTGGCGCCTTCGAAATCCTCCTGATAGTGCAGCTGGTATTCCCACTGCCCCGCCGGGTACTGATCGGCCGGATAGATGTCGCGGTTGATCAGCTCGAGACACGGCTCGAGTCCGCGCTCGAGCGTGTGATACGGCACGCACAGATTCGCGACGGCCGCACAGCGCTCCGGATGGTGGCTCGCGATGCTCCAGACCACCGGGCTGCCCCAATCGTGACCGACCCACACCGCGCGCTCGCGCCCCAACGAATCAATCAAGGCGATCATGTCGCCGACGATGTTCTGCAATGCGTATGCGTCATGCGTTCCATACACCGACGAACGGCCGTAGCCGCGCATGTCCGGCGCGACCGCGCGAAAACCGAGCGCGGCAAACGCAGGCAACTGATGGCGCCAGCTGATCGCGAGTTCCGGCCAGCCGTGCACGAATACGAGCAGCGGTCCGTCGGCTGGTCCCGCGGCGAGATAGAACGTTGTATGAGACCCGGCCTTGACGGCGTGCTCGGTGACTTCGAGAGGTGAGGACATCGTGCATCTCGGAAATGAAGCGACCGCCATCCTGCCTCATCCGCTTGGCGCGACACTAGTGCTTGGGCATTCGCCCCGGCGCGACTTCGATTGAGCGGTTGATCGAATTAGCGACTTCGATTGCGCAGTTGGAGCGGCGGAGGTTCGGTGCGCCGGACACGCAAGAGAGCCATCCCTTGCGCTCAATGTGTCCGGCGCACCGAACCTCCGCCACTCCCTACATGAAATCGAAGCCATCAACTTCGTTACGGGCGCGTAGCGAGACGGCGACGTTTTGGACACATCTCCACCTCCGCCAGGAATCAAAGTGCGCGCTGACGCTGTAGCGCGCAGGCCACTTCGATCGCTAACCTTGTAGCTTCGACGCGAACCTCCGGAGAATCGAGTTGAGCACGCTCAAGCAAGTCGCCCCCGCCTTTCTCAAAATGGCGCATCAGATCGTGTGGTGCACCGTTGCAACCGTCGATGCCGACGGCCGGCCGCGCTCGCGCATCCTGCATCCGATCTGGCAGTGGGACGGCCGCGAACTGATCGGCTGGATCGCGACCGGGCCGACGCCGACGAAGCGCGCGCACCTGAACGCGAGCGCCTATGTGTCGTGCAACTACTGGACGCCGTCGCACGACACGTGCGTGGCCGAGTGCCGCGCCGAGTGGGCGTTCGACGACGACACCCGCAAGAAGGTCTGGAAGATGTTCAAGGAAGGACCGGCACCGGTCGGCTACGACCCGGCGATGATTCCGGGATGGGATTCGCCGACGTCGCCGAGCTTCGCCGCGCTGAAACTCGAGCCGTGGCGGCTGCGGGTGTTCCCCGGCACCGTGCTGATGGGCAAGGGCGGCGACGTGCTGACCTGGACCGAATGAGCGGTCAATCGATCTTCGATCCCTTCGTCAGATACAGATGCAGCTGCCGGTCGTGGCGGCTTGCCGCCGATAGCGGGCCCGGCCGCACCCACGGTTCCCACTTCGGCGGCGAACCGACCGGCTTGTCGCCCATCACCGTCACGCGCTGGATGATTCGCTCCCCAACGAAGTCGTTCAGCACGAAATGTTGCGTGCAGCGATTGTCCCACATGGCGATGGTGCCTTCGGTCCAGCGATACCGCACCGTGAAACGCGGATTCGAAACCCACTTCGTCAGGTAGCGCAGCAGCACGTCGCTTTCGGTGGCGTTCATCTCGACGATGCGGCGCGTGAAATGTTCATTCACGTACAGCGCCCGCCGACCCGTGAGCGGATGCACGCGCACCACCGGATGCACCGCCATCTTGTCCGGACGGTTGTGCGGCAGCGCGTCGTGCAACGCGGTCAAACCGTCGCACAGGTCGCGCATCGGCGCCGACAGTTCGTCGTACGCCGCATACAGGCTCGCCCACATCGTGTCGCCGCCCGTCGGCGGACACTTCACCATCTTCAACACCGACAGCAGCGCCGGCTCGCTCTGAAACGTGATGTCGGTGTGCCACTCGTCGGCGACGCCGCCGTGGCTGGCCGCCAGTTCGAACAGTTCGTTGTGCGGCGTGAACGGATTCTTCAGATTCGGGTGGCCTTCCAGCTGGCCGAACTGCCGGCCGAACGCCACGTGCTGGTCGATCGTCAGATTCTGTCCGGGGAAGAACAACACGAGGTGTTCGAGCAACAGCCTTTCGATCGCCGCGACGTCCGCCGCGGTCACGCGCGCGAGGTCGACGCCGCGCACTTCGCCCCCCAACGCGCCCGCCAGGCGCGTCACGTTCCACTGCGTGTCGTTCGCGCCGGCGTTCACGTCAGAACTGCTCGCCGGCTGCGCGCCGCTTCATCATTTCCTGCATGTCGAGCGCCATCGGTGCGCCTCGCGCGAGGATCGCATCGACGCGCGCGCGCACGATCGGGTCCCACGCCGGGTGCGGCAGAATGTAGAAGCGGTTGTCCCGGATCGACTCGAACACGATGTCAGCGACCTCGGACGGTTGCTTGCCTGCCGCGAGCATCGTGCGACCCATCTCCCGCATTTCCGCCGACGGTTCGGTTCCGGACGCCGCTGACGACAGTTCTTTGGGGCGGTGGCGCTCGGCGTCGAAGATGTTGGTGTTGACGAAGCCCGGACACAGCACCGACGCGCCGATCTTCGCGCCCATCATCGTGAGGTTCTGTTGCAGCGTTTCGGTCAGCGACAACACGCCGTGCTTGCTGACGCCGTACGTGCCGCCGCCCGGCATCACGCCGGCGAGCGATGCGGTGTTCACGATGTGACCTTCCTCGCCGTGCGCGAGCATGCCCGGAACGAACGCCTGAATGCCGTAGAGCACGCCGTAAAAGTTGACCCCCATCACCCACTGCCAGTCGCGGTCCGATACTTCCCAGATGGGCTTCATGCCGCCGGCCATCGCTGCGATGCCGGCGTTGTTGCACACGATGTGAACCTTGCCGAACTCGTCCGTCGCGCGCTTGGCGAGCGCTTCCACCGATTCGCGCACCATCGTGTTGGCGACCACGCCGATCACTCTGTGCTGCCGCTGCTCCAGTTCCTGCACCGCGCGATCGAGCGCGTCTTTCTCGATGTCGGCGAGCACCACCTGCATCCGCGCCTGCGCGAAACGCTCGGCGAGCGCGCGACCGATTCCGCTCGCCGCACCGGTGACGACTGCGGTCTTGCCTTCGAACTGCTTCATGCTTCATCTCTCCCGTAGCTGACGCTTCCGACCCGATGCCGCGCAGCATAGCGACGGCGTTGCC
This sequence comes from uncultured Gammaproteobacteria bacterium, assembly GCA_963780795.1. Classification (GTDB taxonomy): domain Bacteria; phylum Pseudomonadota; class Gammaproteobacteria; order Pseudomonadales; family Azotimanducaceae; genus DATJGR01. The sequence goes on from CAWADH010000008.1 coordinate 165,679, forward strand.
ACGTTGCACACCTCACCCGGCTTCCGGCAGTATCGTCACCCCAATTCCCGCGTGACGTTCCAGCACGCCTGCCTTCAGATCAGGAGAGAACAATGTCGAATATCCGTGCCAGTCTCGCAGTCATCGCCGCAACCGTTGCCATTTCGGGTTGCCAGTCGAACCAACAGATTCTCGCAGGTTCGCAGCAGGAGGCGGTCAACGTCGCAACCAAGCGTGCGCAGTTCGAGTTCAACTGTCCGCAGGCGACCGGCTCGGTGCTGTCGAGCGAAATGGTTCAGCCGGCCATCAACGGTCCGCTGGTTCGCGGCCCGGAGCGCGCGGAATACACGATCGGCGTATCCGGTTGTAATCAACGCCAGACCTACGTCGTGATCTGCCCGCAGGATGGATCGGGCGGCTGCTTCGCTGCCGAAGGCAACAACTGATCGGACCGAGCCGACACAAGGACACGACATGCAGTTCCGAAGTTTCTCGACGGTGCCGTGGTTCGGTGCCGCGTTCGCCACACTGGGTCTGATCGCAGTTGCTCTCACGGCGCGCGCCGACGCGCCGCAGGGCGGGCCATACGCCGCCGCAGAAGAAGCTGTCGCCCGCAATCAGGCGGCGCTGCGCCAGTACACGTGGATTCAAACCACCCAGATCAGCCTCAAAGGCGAGGTCAAAGCCACGAAGGTGGAGTCGGTGCTTTACGGCCCGGACGGTCAGCAGCAGAAGACCGTCATCTCGGCGCCGCAACCGAAGCAGGAACCGGGTCTGCGCGGCCGCATCGAGGAGCACGAAGAGGATGAGTTGAAGAACACGCTCGAGAGCGCTTCGGTGCTGGTGCAGAGCTACGTACCGCCTTCGCCCGAGAAGCTCCAGGCCGCGGTCGCTGCGGGCAACATGCAGATGCTCACCGCGCAACCCGGTCAGGCGATTCTCGCGTTCGCGAACTATCAGCTGCCAGGCGATTCGCTGACGCTGACGATGAACCTCGAACCCCGCGTCATGCAGACCGTCGACGTTTCCACATGGATGGGCGCGCCCGACAAGCCGGTCACACTGGTCGTCCAGATGCAGCAACTGCCCGACGGCACGAACTATCCGCAGCTGTCGACGCTGTCGATTCCGTCGAGCCACGTGCAGGTGGTGGTCAACAACTCCGACTTCCAGAAGGTCGGAATGTGACGGTGTTGCGCATCGCGTTCACCAACAGTCCTGCAGAGGCGCAATAGCGTGGCCGCACCGCTCGACGACGTCAGCGTGATCACGATCGAGAGCTGGATGGCGGCGCCGAGCGCGAGCGCGATCCTGGCCGACCTCGGCGCCGACGTGATCAAAGTGGAACCGCTCACCGGCGATCCGATGCGGGGCTTGAGCCGCCCCGCGAAAGTCGACGGCGCGTTCAAGAGCTACGATCTGCAGTTCGACGTCGACAACCGCGGCAAGCGTTCGATCGCGGTGGCGCTCGATACCGACGCGGGCGCCGACCTGGTGCGGCGTCTGGTCGCAGGCGCCGACATCTTCATGTGCAACCTGCTGACGCATCGGCAGGCGCGCTTCGGGCTCGACCCGGCGAGCCTGCTGAAGATCAATCCGAAGCTGGTGCACGCGACCTTGACCGGTTACGGCACCACTGGCCCTGAGGCGAAACGTCCCGGCTACGACGTCACCGCGTTCTTCGGCCGATCAGGTCTTTACGACGCCAGCCGCGAAGGCGACGACGGCACGGTTCCGATGGCGCGTCCCGCGCAAGGGGACCACACCACGGGGCTCGCAATGGTGGGCGCCATCCTCGCAGCGCTGCGCATGGCGGAGCGCAGTGGCAAAGGTCAGGTCGTCGAAACGTCGCTGTTCGAAACCGCCGTGTGGACACAAGCGACCGACTACGGCGTCACCGCGGTGGACCGCTCACCGGTCCGGCGTCGCGCGCGCCACCAGATGCTGACGCCCACCGCAAACCGCTATCCGTGCGGCGACGGCAAGTGGGTGGTGCTCAACATGCCGGAAGAATCGGCGTGGCCGCGTCTGTGCAAGGTGATCGGGCGCGAGGAATGGCTCGCCGACGAACGTTTCAAAGACGCCCGCGGTCGTTATCAGAATATGGCCGAACTCGTCGACGGCGTGGATCGGGCGCTGGCTGCGAAGAGTCGCGACGAATGGGGTGCAATATTCGACGCGAACGGTCTGATCTGGGGACCGGTGCTCGCGTTGCACGAAGTGGCGATGGATCCCCACGCCGCCGCAATCGGCTTGTTTCCGGAGATCGACCATCCCGAACTCGGACCTTATCGCACCGTGAACGCGCCGATGCGCTTCCACACGGCAGACGTCAAGCCGCGATCTCCAGCGCCCAGGATCGGCGCCGACTCCCGCGCCGTCGCAAAGTCGTTGGGGCTCAGCGACGCCGAAATCGACGCACTGATCGAACAAAAGATCTTGCGCGCCTAGTTGCCCCCGGCAGGTCCTGCCTCGACGCGTTCGGCCGAGCCGCTGACGATCACCGTTCCGGTGGTTCCGGTGGAAATGCCCGCAGGTTGCGGAACGTCTTTCATCACCCCGACAGCGCGTACCTGACCCATCGCCGGCACACCGAAGAAAGGCGGCGCCGACTGGCCACCGTGTGTCTGCACGGCCACTTGCGCGCCGTCGCGCAGCACCTCCACCGACATCTCCGTATTCCGCGCGCCGCTCAACAGGTTCACGCAATCTGCCATCGACGCCACCGGATGGCCGTCGATCGAGCGCAACACGTCTCCCGGCAACAAACCGTCTTTGGCGCCTTCCTTGGCGGGCGGCACGTTCAGCACCAGCACCCCGCTGGACGCGCCGAAGTAGTGGCCGAGATCTTCGTTCAGTTCGAAGAGTTCGAGGCCGCCGATCATCGCGCGCGCGGCGAACGCCGGCGGTCCGTCACCGCCTTGCGTTGAGAACGCCATCGTCGAGTAGGCCACGTTCATCGGCGGCGGCGGCAACGGCTCGGCGGCCGTGACATCCGCGGTCTGCATCTCACCCTGGCGCAGATACTCGACGCGCACCATGTCGCCCGGGTTGACGTCTTTCAACACGTCGAATACATGCGCAAGCGGCGGCTTGCCGGCGCCGTCGCGCACACTCGAACCGTTGATGGTGACGACGACGTCGCCGGCTTCGATGCCCGCCTCCTCGGCCGGTCCGCCGGGCGTCACTCCGGCGATCGTCACACCGTCTTTGCCGCCGGGCGCCAACAACACGCCGAACGACACGCGGTTCTCGATGTCGGGCAACGCGATTTGAAACGTATCGGTGTCTTGTTTGTGCAGCTCTGCGAGTTCGCGCGCCGCGGCGTCGAGCTTAGCGCGCGCGGCATCGATGCGCTGTTGCAGGTCGTCCGGCGCGTCGGCGCCGAAAGCGAGCGAAGCGACGGCCCACAACGCCAGCAGCAAGCCGTTCTTCATCCTGTCTTCCATCATCGCGTCCCCCTGAAGTTGCGTAGGTTCATTCATCACAGCGCCAGCGTGCGATGCGGAGCGGCCGCTCGATCGAGTTCGGTGAGCGACTGCATCAGACCCACGCGTTGCCGCCACAGCCGCTCCGCGCGAGCAGGGTCGCGCGACGGGTCGATGCTCAGCGGCGCCAGTTCGCGGTCGAGGTCCGCGATGCGATAGACGAGCGCGCGCCGGCTCGCGCTCCACGCGGCGTCTTTCGGCGCGCCATGTCGCGCGACGCCCCGCTCGAGCTGCTGCGACTGCGCCATCAGCAACGCGAGAGTGCCGGCGGGCGGTTCGACCGGTGCGCGAGCGACGACCCAGACGCCGGCGGAAACGGCAAGCAACGCCGCGGCCGCCGCTGCAACGGACCAGACGCTCTTGCGGCGATGCGATCGCGCGCCGGTGCGACGCTCGACCGCTTCCCACACGTCATCCGGCGGTGCCGCTTCCGGTAGTTCCCGTAATGCATCCCGCAACGTTTGCGGGTTCGGCGCGGGCTGTCGTGTCGTCATCTGTCTTCTCCGTTCGCCACGCCAACAGCCGCGCATGGCCGCGCGCGAGTTGGCTTTTCGAATAACTTTCGCTGCGCCCAGTGAGCTGGGCGATTTCGGAATGCGTATAGCCCTCCACTTCGTGCATCCATACGACGAAGCGCGTTCGCGCCGGCAGCTGCCGCAGTGCGCGTTCGATGTCGCCGAATCCGTCGAGGCGCAACGCATCCGACATCTGATCCGTACGATCCGCCTCGGTACTGCGTATCCGCAGCCGGTGCCACGGCGAGCGCAACCGCATCAGGCAGTGGTTGATCGCCACGCTGCGCACCCAGCCGACGAACGCTTCCGGGACCTTGAGATCGTGCGAGCGTTCGATCACGTCGACGAACGTGTCCTGCGTCGCTTCTTTCGCGAGTTGCGTATCGGCCAGCAAACGAAGCGCCAGCGTGTAGACGACACCGGACAACGCGCGGTAGATCTCGGCCGCGGCGCCGCGGTCGCCCCGCTGTAGCGCTTCGATCAGCCGTTTCTCGATGTGAATGCGGGTGAAGTGCGACATGACTGCCTTCGTGAACACCCTATAGATGCACGAACGGCGGAAAAAGTCGCACCCGCTGGAACTATTGTTTGTCGCGCTCGGCCTGCAGCCCGTATGCCTTCGACAGCATCTCGTCGGCGATCGCGTTGTTCGGATCGATCCGCTGCGCTTCTCGCAACAAGCCCACCGCGTTCGGATCATCCGGTCCGACGAGCCTGTACTGCTGCATCAGCGCATCGGCATCGAGTAACAATTGCACGACGCGCCATTGACCTCGCGCGTCTTTACCCACGAGCGGCCGAGCATTCTCGGGCACGGCGACGGCGAGCTGGTCGAGCAGCCGGCGAGCACTGTCGAAACGTTGCCGCAGGATCATGTCGCTCGCGTCCCGTGCGACACCGCCAACAATATGGTCCAGCCGGGCGCGCGCGGTTGCCGAATCAGGCTGTGCCTGCAGCACCCGCACGTAACGTTGCGCCGCGTTCTGCCCCGGTGTCACCCACTGCCCCTTGTCTTCCAGCGCCGCCGCCTCGGAAAGCAGCTTCGTTACCGAGCCTACGGGCGCCTTCGTGGGTAACGGCTGCGCAGCAGGCTCCGGCGACGGCGCGCGAGCCTCCGCTACTGGCGCCGGTTCTGGCACAGTCGACGCCACTGGCTCCGATGGCGACGGCATCGCAGTAGTCTGAGTAACGATCGGGGCAACTACCGATGACGCCACCGAATCGACCTTCGTCGGACGCGCATCTGGATTCCAGCCGAATTGTTCGAACACATCGATCGGCAGGAACCAGAAGGCCGCCGCCGCCATCGCCGCCAGCGTGACCACCCAGCCAATCCAACCGGTTCGTCGGCGCCTCTTCGTTACATGCAGGCGGACGCGCGCGTCACGCTCGATCCGTGGCGAACTGCGCGGCGCGGCACCGCGGCGGGCTTCAGCCGTTGGCGCGCTGGGCGACCTCTGCGGCGGCGCCATCGGCTCGTTCCGCGGCAGTTCCTTCTCTACTTCTACCAGTTCTATTTCTTCGACGTCCGGCTCAGCCACATCGGCTTTCGACTCAGTGACGTCTACTTCCGACTCCGTGACATCCGTCTCCGATCGCGTTGCGCCTACCTCGGAATCGGTCCAGTCGGAATCGTCCGCTTGCCATTCGGTCGCCTTTTTCCATTCCGTCCCATCGGAATCCCAGTCTTCGATCGGCCCCTCGTGCTGCACGCGGAACGTTGCCGCGCCGAACGTCAACGCAGAACTGCTGCGCACGCGGCAGCGTTCACTGATTGCCTCTCCGTCGAGCAGTGTGGGCGCATCGGACATCGGGGTGACGTAGGCGAGATCATCCTCGACGTTCAACATCGCGTGGTGCGTGGCGATGCCCTGTTCGGACAAGTGCAGGTCGCAACATGCGCCGCTGCCCACCACGAAGCGTTTCGGCAGGCGCATCGTCGCGCGACCATCGGAACTCACGAGCGACCATCGCGTGGGAGTCGGGGGATTGACCGCTCGGTCGTCGATGCCCAGGCCCGCATCGGACTTCCCCGGCGACAAACTGCGCAACGGCGGGGCCGTGGGCGCAATGGCGTCCCAATGGTTCCACGTATTGCTCGCGCTCATCGATATCCCGTCGACATCCAGTCGGTATGCATTCAGGCATTCAACGGGGTCCGCGGCTACCGCCGCGCCACGCGTCGCCCTGTCGTCCGATTCCTACAATGAGATCGGTTTTCCGCCGGCGATGGCTGACCTGTCGATTGTAGGGTCCGGTTCAGCCTGCTGCGGAGATTAATCTGCCGCGTCCGACAGTCCGGCCTCGTGTGGGCTATCCCGCGCTAGCCGTCATCGGGCACACCGGCTTCAGGCGCGCCGTGAGAAGCAAGGAAGCGCCGGATCTCGGCGACGATTTCGGGCAATGCAGCCGACATGTGCAGGTGGTGCGGCCCGTCGAGAACCACTTCCTCGAACACCGGCAACACGCCCCTGACGAGGTCGAGCGAGTGCTTGAACCACTCCTCGCCGTCCCGCGCGGCGATCATCAGCGTGGGGACGGTGGTGCGTTTGGCCAGCGCCACGACGATGTCGTCAGGCTGGCGCTGCGTGTGCGTGCGCCGGATGCGCGGTTCGGTCGACCAGACGTAGCCTGCTTCGGTCTTCCGGTGACCGCGTTCCACCAGCGCGCGCGCCGCCGCGAACTCGATCCCTTTCGCCTGCTCCAGGCGTTCCGCCATGGCGTCGAGCGAGGGATAACCGCGCAGCGTGCCGTCCGAATTGCTCAAGCACGTGTCGAGATTCTCGCGCACGCCGTCGAGCACCTTGTCGATGGTCGTCGCCTCGACGTAACCGTCGATGCAGATCTGCGCCGCGACGCGCTCCGGATAGACACCGACGAGCTGCGTGCTGTACTCCGCGCCCATCGAGTGCGCGACGATCACGAATCGGCTCCAGCCGAGCCGATCGGCCACAGCGATCACGTCCTGCGCGTCGAGCCAGCCCCAATAGCCGACGTCCGGCGCGCGCGGATCGGACAGGCCGTGTCCGGCGAAGTCCATCGCGAACAGATCGAGTTCGGGCATCGCCTGCGCGAACGCGTCGAACGAATTCGCGTTGTCGAGCCAGCCGTGCAACGCGATCGTCGGAATGCGTCCGCCGCGAAAGCGCTTGCCGGCGATCGTCCGGCCGCCGACGTCGAGTCTGATTTCGTCACATGCGCGCATGGTGCTGTTTGTCGACTACGCCTGCCGGCGCGGAATTCGTATGACGATGCCGGTGCACGTTTCGTCGAGCACCACCTGGCACGCCAGGCGGCTGTTCGATTCGCGCGCCCATGCATATTCGAGCATCTCGAGTTCGTCCGGCCGCGGCGGCGCCAGCTGTTCTGCCCACGGCGATTCCACGTAGCAATGACACGTGACGCACGTACACGCGCCGCCGCACTGCGCGCGTATGCCCACGACGCCGTGATCGAGCGCGCAATCCATCACCGTTTCACCGGCCACGGCCGCGTGCGTCTCGCGCGCGCCGTCGGGATGCACGAAGGTCACCTTCGCCACTTCGGTCTCGAGTTCTCGCAAAGCTGCGCAGCCTGAACGACGCACCCCTCTCGCGCAACCCGGCCGCGAGCCTTCGGCGGGCCTTCAGCGAGGCTTCGGCAAGCCTCTCGCGCAATAAGAACTGTGCCGTTACCATGCCGCATGATCCTCGATCTCCACACCCACTCGATCAAATCCGACGACGGTCGCGCGAAGGTGCGTAACTACTGCCAGTGGATACGCTCGCGCGACATTCCTGTTGACGGCTTCGTACTGACCGAACATCGACAATACGACGCTGAGTCCGACTACACGGCACTCGCCGAAGAGTTCGATCTGACCATTCTGAAAGCGAGCGAGGTCGAAACGGACTACGGCCACGTGCTGGTGTTCGGCGTCAACGATGCGCTGCGCGCGGCATTCGACTTCGGCGACATCCATCTGCCGCTCGCCGGCGTGATCGAAGCGTGTGCGAAACACGGCGCGATTCCGGTGCCGTGTCATCCCGGACGCAAACGCGTCGGCATGGCCGCGCATCTCGAGGCACTCGGCGTACCGGCCGGCGTGCGGATCGTCGAAACCCGCAACGGCGGCAGCCGCGAAGGCGAAGACGCCATCGCCGAAGCAATGGCGCGCGAACACCACTATCTCGGCATCGGCGGCAGCGACGCGCACATCGTCAGCCACATCGGTCGTTGCGCGACGCGTTTTCCGGCGCCGGTCAACAGCGTCGCCGAACTGGTGGAAGCGCTGCGCGCCGGCGACTTCACCGCGGTTTCGTTCAAAACGTCCGAAGCGGAAGCATGACCCTCGACATCGAAGACCTGAAGACGCGTTTCCTGAACGTCGACTTCGACGAGCAGACGTTCACGATCAGTGCGGCAAAGCTCGCCGACTATGCGAAAACGTGCGGCGAACTCGCGCCGCGCTACACCGATCCGAAACATCCCGATTTCCAGGCGCCGCCGACGTTTCCGTCGAGTTTCAACGCCGGCCGCCGTTTGCCCGACGGATTCCCGAACCTGCCGGGTCTCGGCATGGACGCGGGTAAAGCGGTGACGCCGCGCTTGCCGATCCGGCCCGACACCACGCTCATCGGCAAGAGCCACATTCATGACATCTATACCAAGTCCGGGCGGTCCGGCCGCATGGTGTTCATCGTGCTGCGGATGGAGCTGTACGACGAAGCCGGTGCGCACCTGTCGTCGGCCGACACGAGCATGGTGATCAGGGAGCGGCCCGACGCATGACGATCAGGACGATCTCCGACGTCGAGTTCGGCGCACAGCTGCCGGTGTTCGCGCCCGATACCACCCTCGAGAACGTGCGGCGCTTCGCGCGCGCGGCCGGCTGGGATCGACCGCGCTTCACCGATCACGAAGCCGCGCGCAAAGAAGGACTGCCCGGCGCACTCGTGCCGGGAATCATGAGCCAGGGATTTCTGTCCGCGATGATCCACCGTTGGGCGCCCGACGCGCAGGTGACGAACATCGACACGGTGTTCCGCGCGCCGGTGGTCGTCGACGAGGTGTATCAGATCAGCGGCGTCGTGACCGACATCGACGAAGAAGCCGGCAGCGTGGTGATCGACCTCACCGTCACGAACGCAGCCAACGAAACGCGTGTGTTCGGTACCGCGACTGCGAAGCTCCCAACGGCCTGATTGGTTCGAGGTCCAACGTCAAGCCGGACGAAATAGCGGCAACGCGAGCTCGTCGTGAATCTCCCACTCCACCATCACGCGCTGCCCCACTGTGATGTCGTTGGCAGGATCGTCCACGCCGATGACGTTCGATAACAGTCGCGGACCTTCGTCGAGGTCGATCCACGCCACTGCATAGGGAACCTGGCCGCGAAAGAACGGGTGCTCCGCTTTGCGCACTACGCTGAAGCTGTACACCGTGCCGCGGCCCGACGCGGTGTGCCACGACAGGTTGCTGCCGAGGCACGCCGTGCAGTGATGGCGCGGATAGAACACTACGGTGCCGCAGTCGACGCACTTCTGATAAGTCAGCTTGCCGTCTTTCGTCGCCTGCCAGAATTCGCGCGTATCGTGTTCCTTCAGATTCGGCAGCGGTCGTTTGAAGTCAGCCATCTCAGTCTCTCCCCAATATCACGGTGCCGCCGCTGTGCCGGCTGCCCAACATGCCGCCATTACCGTGCGCCACCGCGAGGCGCGCATCTTTCACCTGCGACGTCGACTCGCCGCGCAGCTGTCGCGTCGCTTCGATCAGCAGGAAGATGCCGCGCATGCCCGGATGGTTCGACGACAATCCGCCACCGTCGGTATTGAGCGCGGGTCCGTCTTTCGGTCTATCGAAACGCAGGCGTCCGCCGGTGACGTATGCGCCGCCTTCGCCCTTCTTGCAGAAGCCGAGGTCTTCGAGCAACGTCAGTACGGTGATGCTGAACGAGTCGTAGATCATCGCAATGTCGATTTCGCCAGGCCTCACACCGGCCTCGCCGAAGGCCGGCGGAGCCGACTGACGCGCCGCGCTCACGGTGATGTCGCCGCCGTTTTCCGGATACTTCGTCGCTTCACCGCTGCCGAGAATCCATACCGGCGTCTTCTTGCAGTCGCGCGCGACGTCGGCCGCGGCGATGACGACTGCGCCGCCGCCGTCCGAGATCATGCAGCAGTCGAGTCGATGCAACGGATCGGCGATCAGCGGCGAGTTGATGACGTCGGCGATGGTGGTCTCGCGGATGTCGAGAAAACCGAGCGCCGTCATCGCGGCGACGGCTTCCGGATTGCGCATCGCATGCAGGCGCGTCGCGATGCCGATTTCGGCGAGCTGCTCGCTGGTCGTGCCGTATTGATGCATGTGGCGGCGCGCGACCATCGCGTAGTTCGATACCAGCGTCATGCCGGCGAACGAATCCATGTTTTCCGCCGGATGCGTGCCAAAACCGCCGCGGCCGCCGGTGCCGATCGCCATCGCCTGGCTGAGCGCGTTCGATCCGTACGTCAACAGCGCGACGCGGGCCTTGCCTGCGGCGATGTCGCGCTTCGCATGCGCCGCGTGAAACTCGTATGAACTGCCGCCGACCGCAGTGGTGTCGATGACGTTCGGCTTCAGTCCGAAATACTCCGCGATCGTGAGCCCCGACATTCCGCCGCCGCCTTCGCCGGCATCGTAGATCGCGTCGACGTCTTTCCAGGTGAGACCCGCATCAGCGAGCGCGCGCGCGGCGCTGGCGGCCTTGATCTGCATCGAACTGACTTTGCCGTCGACCTTGCGCGACGGATATTCATGCACGCCGACGATCGCGGCGTCTCTCGCCTGACTCACCACGGTACTTCCCCCAGTCGTTCTTCGCGTCAGTCTAAGTGCAACCGTCGCGATGCCGCTACTGCAGCTTGCGCTTTACGATCACGATTGCGGCCGACATCGTGACGAACGAGATGACGACCAACGGCCAGGCGTTGGCAAGGATGTCCGCCGACGGCATCGCTTTCGTGAAACTGCCCTGAATGATGATCAGAAAGTGCTTCAGCGGACTCGCTTGCGCGACGATCTGCAACCACTGCGGCATGTTCTCGAACGGCGTCGCAAATCCGGACGTCAGAATCAGCGGGTATGCCGATTGCGAATGAACCGAGGATCGCCTGCTGCTGATTCGCGCAGATCGACGACAGCATGAGACCCACACCGACGATCGACAGGATGTACAACATCACGCACATCATCAGCAACGGAAATGATCCCAGAAACGGTATCCCGAAAACCCAGACGCTGGTCGCGATCATCATGGCGCCGAGCAGCGTCCCGACCACAAATGAGGGTATCGATTTGGCGATCACGATCTCGAGTGGCGTCGATGGCGATACCAACAGTTGATCGAAGGTGCCGAGTTCCCGCTCCTTCGCAATCGACGTTGCCGTGGGCACCAGACTGGAGAGCAGCAGGAGGACGCCGAGCATTCCCGGCACGAAGAACCAGCGATACAGCAGATTCTGGTTGAACCAGTGTCGGACCTGCGGCTGCGGAATGCCGACGCTCTCGCCTGCGAGCTGCGCGCCGAAATCCCCGGCGATCGTTTGCAGGTAACTCAGCACGATCTGCCCCGCGTTCGCGCGACGTCCGTCGATCAGCACCTGGAAGCTCGTTGGCCTTCCGGCCGCGACGTCGCGCGAAAAGTCGGGCGAAATGTGCACGCCGGCAAGCACCTTGCGCTGGTCGATCATCTGCGTGACCAGGGACTTCCGCTCGACGACGATGACCTCGTGCACGAAGTGCGCCGCGGCAATTCGTTGGATCACTTCGTGCGATGCCGACCCCGAATCCTCGTTGAAGACGGCGATGTCTACGTTGCTGACCTCGAGCGTTCCAGCCGACGACAGCACGAGCAGCTGGATCAGCGGCGGTCCGAACAACTGGATCCGCTGCTGCGGATCGCGGAAGTAGCTCAGCAACTCTTTGACCATCTGCGCCGCGAGACGCATCACTACACGTCCAGCGTCTTACGCGTGGTGAGGGCGACGATGAGGAAGAAGAACGCGCCGATCGACAGCATGGCGAGCATGCTCGGCACGAATTGATCCCAGACATCGCCCGCGAGAAACACCGTCTGCAGCGAGGCCACGAAATAGCGCGCCGGGACGGCGTAAGTAACAACCTGCAGCCAGGCCGGCATGCTGCTGATCTCGAACAGGTACCCCGACAGCATGAACGCCGGCAGAAACCCGGCCAGCGCGGCCGCCTGTGCCGCACCGAATTGCCGGCGGGTTGCCGTCGAGATCAACAAGCCCTGCCCGAGTGCTGGCACCAGAAACGCCGAGGCCAGAGAGAACAGCGCGAAATACGATCCCCGCAGCGGCACGCCGAATGCGTGCGTGGCGAGCAGCGTGCAACCGAGCATCGCGAGCAACCCGAGTCCGAAGTACGTCAACAACTTGCCGAGCACAATCTCCAGCACGCTTGCCGGCGTCGACAGCACCGCCTCCATCGTGCCGCGCTCCCACTCCCGCGCAACGACGAGCGCAGTGAGCAATGTGCCAATCAACGTCATGATAATCGCGATCGAGCCGGGTATCAGATAGTTGCGGCTGTTGATTTCCGGGTTGAACCAGAAGCGCGCTTCCAACGAAAGCGGCGGCGCCCGACTCGACGCATTGCGGCCGTTCACCCAGGTTGCGACGACGCCGCGCCCGTAGGCTGCGACGAAATTGGCGGTGTTCGGCTGCGATCCGTCCGTGATGATCTGTACCAGAGCGTCGCGATCGCCATGCTTCAGTCGCGCGTCGAAGTCCTGCGGAATGACGACGAATCCGCGCAAATCTCCGTTGACCAGGCGCGGTATGACCTCGCGGCGATCGCGCGCAGGCGTGACCTTGAAGTAATCCGTTCCGGAAAACGCCGCCGCGAGCGATTGCGCGTCGGCGCCGTCGCTTTCCAGCACCACCCCGATCGGAACGTGCGTCTGATCCAACGACAGTGCGAAGGCGAACACGAGCATCATCACCGTCGGCAACGCGAACGTGACGAGGATCGCCGACGGATCACGCAGGACTTGGAGGCTTTCCTTGTAAACGAGCCCGAACAGTCGGCTGGTGCTGAAGTGCGCGACGGCACTCATGCTGCGTCACGTGCGGCGTTCTCGGCGCGCTCGACCAAACTGATGAACGCATCTTCCATCGACGGATCGGGCAGCTCACGGCTGACGACGCGCTCTTTCAGATCGTCAGGCGAACCCAGCGCGATGACCTTCGCCTGATGCATCAGCGCTACGCGATCGCAGTACTCGGCCTCGTCCATGAAGTGCGTTGTCACCATTGCGGTAACGCCCTTACGAGCCAGTCCGTTGATATGCGTCCAGAACTCCCGTCGCGTGATGGGGTCTACGCCCGACGTCGGCTCGTCGAGAAACAGTACCCGCGGACGATGCATCAGCGCGCACGCGAGCGCGAGACGCTGCTTGAATCCGAGCGGCAGCGTATCGGGCGACTCCTTCAGATAGCGCTGCAATTCGAACGTTTCGATCATTTCATCGATGCGTTCGCGGCGTAGCGCACCCGTTAGTCCGTAGACGCCGGAATAGAACTCGAGATTCTGTCGCACCGACATCAGTCCATATAGCGCGAATTTCTGCGACATATAGCCGAGCCGTTCCTTCGCCGCGCTCGGCGCGCGACTCAGATCGAGACCGCCGACGAGCGCTTCGCCCGAGGTCGGCTTGAGCAAACCGCATAGCATTTTGAACGTCGTCGACTTACCGGCGCCGTTTGGTCCGAGCAATCCGAAGATCTCGCCTTGCGCCACGTCGAAGGTCACGTTTTCAGCAGCGGTGAAGTCGCCGAAGCGCTTGGTCAGTTGCTTACATGACACGGCCACTTCGCCGCCATGATCTATCGACATCCATTTTCTCGGCGATCGCGGAGCGTCCGCCCGGCCCGCCACCGAGCAGATCGATGAATGCGTCTTCGAAGCGGACCGGCGCACTTTCGAGAGTTCCGCCGCGACGTGTCGCGAGCGCGCGTACCGCTTCCAGATCGGCATGCTCGTCAGTACCACTCGGACCGCGTCTCCCTGGATCACGCCATCGCGGACGCCGGCTAGGTCGAGCGCCTCCGCCAGAACACCGCGGCGATCTTGGCGAATTCCGACGAGGCGATACGACCGCCCCGCGACCCGCCGCGTCAACTCCTGCGGCGGTCCGTCGAACTCGATGCGCCCGTCGTTCAGCATCAACACCGCGTCGCAACGGTTCGGCCTCGTCGAGATACGCCGTGGACCACACCACTGCCATGCCGTCGTGCTTGAGCGCCTGCACCATGCGCCCATAGCTCCTGGCGGCTGACCGGATCGACTCCGACGCTCGGTTCATCGAGCAGCAGCACGGCGGTCTCGCCATCAACGCGCACGCGAGTCCGAGCTTCTGCTTCATTCCGCCGGATAGTTTGCCTGCGCGACGCTTCACGAACGGCTCGAGGCGAGTGAAATGCAGCAGCTCGGCGAACGTCGCGTCGAGCTCGCCGGCATCCAGTGCTGCGCAACTTCGCGTACAACTTCAGGTTCTCCATGACCGTGAGTTCTTCGTACAACCCGAACCGTTGCGGCATGTAGCCCGTGTCCGCGTGAACGCTGGCTCGCAAAGCCGACGAATTGTGTCCTCAGCAAGTGAATGGTGCCTTCGGTGGGTTCGAGCAAAGCAGCCATGAGGCGGATCAGACGTAGTCTTGCCCGAGCCATCCGGCCCAACGAGTCCAGTGAGGCGCCCTGCTTCGATATCCGCCGATACGCCCTTCAACGCCTCTACGTCGCGATAGCGTTTGACGACGCCACGGATCTCGATGGCGCTCAAAATCAGCGCGCCGCGGTCTGAATCGGAACGCTCACCGTTACCGGCATGCCCTTGCCGCAGGCCGTCGTCGGCGTCGTCAACAACCACACGAAGGCGATACACGAGGTCGGTCACGCAGGTCTGTCGTCTCGACCGACTTCGGCGTGAATTCGGCCCGCGGCGAAACGTAGCCGACCTGGCCGTGGTACAGCTTGTCGGCGACGAATCGGTTGCCAACTTCCACCGACGCGCCCGGCGCGAATTTGCCGAGGTCGGGTTCACCGACATAGGCGCGCACATACACCGGATCGCGCAGCGAGAGGCTGTACACCGATGCGCCCATCGGCACGATGCTGCCGGCCTCGCGAATGCGCGACAGCACCACGCCGTCGCTCGGTGCGAACAGTTCGGTATCGGCCAGTTGCGTTTCCGCCTGACTGCGTTGCGCTACCGCTGCCGCGAATTCCGCGCGGCTCGCGCTCACTTCCTCGCTGCGGAAGCCCTCGTTCGCGAGCGCCAGCGCTTCCCGCTGAGCGGCCAGCCCGGCGGCGGTCTGATCGCGGCGCGCCTGCGCAGCGTCGCGCGCGGTTGCACTGGTGCTGCCGGCCTTGAACATGTCGATCTGGCGGTCGTATTCGCGCTGCGCATTCAGATACGCCGCTTCGGCTTCTTCGACGCGCGCCTGAGCCTGCTGCACTTCCTGCGGCCGCGAACCCTTCTCGAACTTCGCCATGTTCGCCTGCGCGAGCTGCACGCGTGCTTCGGCGAGCGCAACCGCCTGCCGGTACGGTTCGGAGTCTATGGTGGCGAGCCGCTGCCCCTTAGCAACGACGTCTCCTTCGTCGACGAACAGGTCCGTGATCCGGCCCGGCACGCGAAAGCCGAGCTCCACCTCGCGAATGTCGACGTTGCCGTACAACGTGAGCGCGGTCGGCGCGATGTGCGCTTCCGCGTTGTACCAGTACCAGCCGCCGCCGGCCGCGGCCGCCACGAGGACGAGACCCACCGCAATTCTTCCTTTCGAACTCATCAGCTACGCCCCCCCATGAGCATCGCAGTGACATTCCGGCGAATCACCGCCTGGATCGTCATGATCTCCGCGGTGCCGATGTCTTGCCAATCCAGTTGCCGCAACACAGTCGCGCGGGCAGACCGGAACACGAGTGCCTGACCGATCACCGTTTGCGTCATCACGCGCGTCTCCACGGCGTTCGGCTCGGTCGCGCAGATCTGCGCGATCAGTCGCGAGATCAGCAACAGCATGCGACCGATCATCCCTCCGTACAGGAGATCGAATGCCTCCGACGGATTCTGTTGTTCGCGCAGAATCAGCCGCGCCCACGCGGCCGACTCCGGCGCCGCGAACGTCGCAACCAGCGCGTCGGTCAGCTGATGGATGAAGCCGACGCAGCGCGCCGCCTGCCGGTCGTTACCCGCGGCTATTTCCTCCAACTGTTGCTCGATCGACCGCGCCACCGGACCCAAATACTGCGCCACGCGGCGCGTAATGCGGTCGAACACCGCAATGTAGAGACCCGGTTTGCCGCCGAAGTGATAGCCGATGAGCGCCTGATTGACGCCGGCCAGGTCGGCGATCGAGCGGGTGCTCGCCGCCCGGAATCCATCCCGCCCGAACACCTCCACGGCGGCATCGATCAGCGATTCGCGCGTCTGATCGCCCCGAGCTGACATCGATGTCGGTCGCGTGGCCATGCCGCGATCGTACTTAGGCGACTGCCTAAGTCAACTGATCAAGGATACCTGCGCCATCGACGTGTCGGTCGTGGCGCACGGTCGGTGCGCCTGACGCGCTCGAAGCTCAAACGCAATGCCGCAGTTCAGCTCTGCTCGGTTCGCGGCATCACCGGCCGATCGCCGATGACGCCGGCTCCGGTGAGCCGCGCGAGATCTGCGTCGGTCAGTCCAAGCAGTTCGGTGAGGACCTGACGATTGTGCTGGCCGAGCGTTGGCGCAGGTGCGTCGATCGGAATCGGCGTGTCAGCGATGCGATACGGCGCCGCCGGATTCGGTTGCACGCCGACGTATGCGCGCTCGAGCATCTGCCAGAACCGGCGTGCGGTCAGGTGTGGATCGTCGATGAGGTCGGCCATGCTGTACACGGCCGCGGCGGGCACGCCGACGGATTGCAACTGCGTCATGATCTCCCGCGCCGGCCGAGCGCGTGTCCATGTCGCCAGTTCGCGATCGAGTTCGTCGCGTCGCGCCAGACGGTCGTCGATTGCGCCGAACGACCGCAATCCGACGATAGTCGCCGCGATCGCGCGCCATTGTTCCTCCGTTAGCACCTGGATCACCACCCACTGATCCTCGCCGCTGGCCGGATATACGCCGTGCGGCGCGCAGGCGGCGGACCGGTTGCCGGTACGCACCGGCGCCCTACCGGTTATAGAGCGGTGCAGGATGCCGTGAATGCCGAGCGGAAACAGGCCTTCCGCTTGCGAGAGATCGAGATACTGTCCTTCGCCGGTGCGGCGGCGATGGCGCAGCGCCGTCAGCAACGCGGCCGCGCCGTTCAGTCCACCGACCGCATCGCCGTACGCGACGTGCACCATGGTCGGCGGTCCGTCCGGTTCGCCATTGAGGTGCGGCAGGCCGGACGCATGTTCGACGGTGGAACCATACGCGCGATAGCGCGACCACGGGCCGCTGCCGCCGAACGCCGGCATCGACAGCATCACCAGCTGCGGATTCACTTCTTTCAACGCCGCGTAGTCGAGGCCGAGTTTCGGCAGCACGCCCGAGGAGTAGTTCTCCACTACGACGTCGGCAACCGCGACGAGCCGCTTGAGCAACGCGCTGCCCTCGGCCGAGGTCAGATCGAGCGTTACGTCGAGCTTGTTGCGGTTGACGGTGTTGAACGATGCGGACTGTTCGGCCGCGTTCAGTGCGATCCACTCCTTCGTCGCTTCCCAGCCGCGCCACCAGTCGAAACGCTCGCACGATTCCACCTTGATCACTTCGGCGCCCATGTCGACAAGATGCCGCGCCGCCAGCGGGCCGGCCCAACCCATCGACAGATCGATCACGCGCACGCCGTGCAACGGTTTCACGCTCACCCCTCTGCCACCACGTTGGCGCGCCGCAGCCGTTCGAACGCCGCTGCGTCCAGGCCGACCGCCGCCAGCGTCGCACGCGTATCGGCGCCGAACTTCGGCGCCACGCCGCCCGCAAGCGCCGGTGTTCGGTATAGCTTGAACGGCGTCATCGGCGCGGTCATGTCGCCCTGCAGCGGATGCGAAATCGTGCCGAACGCACCGCGCGCCACGTACTGATCGACGTCGAACAGCTGTTCCATGGTGGGAACCAGCGCGAGCGGAATGCGCATCGACTGGCCGCGATGGAACAGCTCGGCAGCGGATTGCTCGGCGACTCTGCGTTTGAAGATCGGTTCCAGCACCGCCGCATCGGCGAGCCGCCCGAGCGTCGTCTGATACGCCGGCACCGCCGCGAGATCGGGAAGGTCGAGCAGCGCGCAGAACGCCGCCCACTGACTCGGCGTCAGCGCGGTAACCCCGATCCAGCCGTCGCGACACGGATAGATTCCCAACGGAAACGTCGGGGGGAAGCGGTTGACGCCCATTCTTGGCGCCACCACGCCGGAGTTGAACGCACCCACCGCACCGACGTCGGTGAAGCACAGATTGGCTTCGTAGATGCTCGTGTCGAGCTGACAGGGCTCGGTGCGATTGCCGAGTTCCCCGGCGATGACATGCCCCAGTGTGCCGATGTAAGCGCTGAGCCCGCCGACGATCTGCGCCTGATAGCCCGACGGCAGCAGCGGCGGTCCCTGCTCCGGACCGATGCTGCGCACCATGCCGATGAGCGCGTGGCAGACGCTGTCGGTGCCGGCGAAGCCGGCGTACGGACCGCTCTGGCCGAACCAGGTTACGCGCGAGAACACGACCCGCGGCGACACGGCAGCGAGATCCGCCAGCGACAACGGATCGCGGCCGACCGTCGCATCGAGCACGACGTCCGCATTGCGCGCCAGCGCCAGCAACAGCTCGCGACCCGCCGCGCTGCGGACATCCACCGAGACGCTGCGCTTGTTGGCGCTCAAGTAGGCGTGCAACGCGCTGTTGTCGGGCGCAATGGCGCGATCGTTGAACGGCGCGAGCGCTCGGGTGGCCGCGCCTTGCGGCGGCTCCACGTCCACGACGTCCGCGCCATGGTCGGCGAACAGCTTGCCGCAGTATCCGGTCGCGACGGTGCCGCCGACGTCGAGCACGCGAATGCCCGCAAGCGCCTCAGCCATGGAGTCCCCCCAGAATCGGTCGCCGGATCTTAGCGCCCAGGGCACACGGGGTGCACAAAGTTCACACGATCGACCGGAAACCGTGTGAATACGTATTCTAATGACGAGCCGACAATGCTATATGACGACACTGGGTTCGAAGGTCTGTGAGGGGCATATGAGCGAGGCACCGGTCAAACAGCAGGAATACGATCTCGACACGAGCTGGATGCAGCACATGGGCGAGTGGGGAATGCGGGCAGAGCCGGGTAAACGCGGCCTGACGCTCACGGAGATACAACTCGGCAGCTACGGCGAGATCCCCGAGATCAGCAAGAACATGAGCGGCCGACCCCGCGGCGCCGGCGAGCGCGCCGATGCGTACCGGGTCGGTGCATACGGCGTGCGCGCCAAGTCCGAAATCTGGCTGCAGAACGCGACGTTCCTTTACGAGGAAGCGCTGCAGCGGCAATGGAGTTCGGCCACCGACGTGCCGTGGCACACGATCGAGGCGCTGCCCGATGCCGTGGAAGAAGCCGAGTGTCTGCTGTGCACCTTCTTCAACGAAGTGGAGTTCGTGGCCGGCGACGTACCCGCGCGCTGGGTTGCCAACACCACGCCCGACTTCCTCGAACCGCGGCACGTGCTGCTGGCGCAGGTGATGGACGAGTCGCGCCACATGGACGTGTTCCGCAAGCGCGCGCTCGCCAACGGCGGCGGTCTGATGCGCATGTCCGGAGCGACCTCCGGTTTCGTCGGCAGCATCGACCTCGCCCGCGATTTCACGGAAATGTCCACTCGTCTGCACATCTCCGGCGAGGGCGCCGTGCTGACCATGTTCCGCATGGGCGAACTGTTCGGGCAGAACGAAGCCGAGAAGATCATGTATCGCCTGTGCGCGCAGGACGAAGCGCGCCACGTCGCCTTCGGCGTCATGCACCTGCGCTTCCTTTCGGAAACCGCACCGGAACGCCGCGAAGAGATCGAGTTCTATCTCGACGAGGCAGAGGCGCAGATCCTGTCCGGCGTGCAGAATCCCGCCGGCACGCAGGCCGAAACGGCCGAGGCCCTGGCGATTCTGTTGGGGGGCGGCAAGGAACACTACGACGAAGGCCACAAGAAGCTGCTCGTGATCCGCCGGCGCCAGCTGAAGGAATACATGCAGCGCGTCAAAACCGCTGGCTTCGGCGAACGTTTCGAGAATGGCCGTTCCACGGTGCCGCAACAATACGAGTCGGCGATCTGACACTGCGCCAACGCGCTCGCTAAGGGGTTTAGTCGTATGGCGACGAAAGCGTCTCAAGGTATGGCTGTGCCGGCGGCGATGCCGGACAGTTCCGGCGCACCGAGCGTCGAAGGGGTTCCGGTCCCGTCGTTCGAATGGATGGGGCTGTCGGCCGAATGGGGTACCCGCATCAAGCCGGGCGAGCACGGATTGCGTCTGAGCGATCTGAACGTCGGCATCTACGGCGAAGTGCCCGAAGTCTGGGAAGATCAGACGCGGCGCCCGCGCGGTGCGCTGCCGCGCCCCGGCGTGCCGCCGCTGCCGTACAACCTGCGCCACAAGAGTCAGATGTGGGCCGACAGCGCGGCGAACCTCTACGAGGAAGCGATTCAACGGCGTTGGATTCCGGCTACAGACGTGCCGTGGGCGTCGCTGAAACCGTTGCCCGACGACGTCGAGCGCGCGGTGTGCCAGGTGTGTACCGAGCTCACCCAGTATGCGAACACCGAGATCGAGATCATCACGTACTGGCAGGACCAGATGTCCTACGGCTACTACGAGGTGAAGCAGTTCCTGGCTACGGCGACGTTCGACTGCGCCCGCCTGATCGAAGCGTTGCGCAAGCGCGCACTGTCGAACGGCGGCGGGCTCGGGCAGGAGAGTCGCGGGCTGGTGAACCGCATGATTCTCGAAAGCCGCGGCGGCTGGACCGAGTCGGCGGTGTATCTGTACCTGATGCGCGGCACCTACATGATGCTGGTGCTGCGGGGGATGCTGAACGCGGCGCACAACGACGCGGAACGGATGATCTACGGCAAAGCGATCGAGGATTGGGCGCGGCACCTCACCTACGGCTACGACCATCTGAAATATTCCATATCGCACCAGGCAGGCCAGGCCGACATCCTGCAGACCCTGCTCAGCCTCGGCGAAGTGATGATGGCGGCGGAACTGCAGGAATCGACGATGCGTCCTGCGCTCGCGATCATCTTCGGCGGCGGCATCAAAGGCGGACGCACCGTCGGCATGGAGACCTATCTGCATCTCGTCGGCGACTTCGTGCGCAACTACCTCGCCATCTGCGATTGGCTCGGCGTACCGCGCGCGGAGATGCTGCATCCGATGCTCAAGAAATATCTCGAGTACTGAGCGTGGCCGTTTTTCCATCGCTCGACTGGTTTCAGAAGGTCCGCGACGTCTACAACTCGGACGGCTCCCTGCACAAAGGCGGCGGCGGCGCGTGTCACACCACCGCTGCATTCAAAGTGGACGGACAGAGCTATCTGATCGTATTCGAAGGGCTGAAGTGCGCGGACATCCGCAAGCCGACGGACGGCGAACTGAGCGAGGCCGACTTCATCATCGAGATGCCGTTCGATCTGTGGAAAGCGATGGTCGCGAACGTGCAGTCGCACGGTAAGGCCGATCTGCAGTACACGTTGAACAGCCTCGACCTGCAGCAGGAAGAAGGCATTGCCTATTCGCCCGCCGACGATCAGTACCGGCAGGACCTGTTCTACCGCTACAACCAGAATTTCCAGGATTTCTTCGACGCGTCGGCGCGCGTCGAAACCACCTTTGCCTGATTGAGGAGTCGTCGTGAGCGCTCATGAGACCTTGTCGGAAACCTGGCTGAAGAAAGCGCAGAGCGCCGTCAACGCCGATCCGTCGTTCCGCAAACGCGGTTCGATCGACGTGAAGATGGCGGTGAAGAGCGACAAGGCGACGTATCTCGTCACGTTCGGCGGCTTCAGCTGCCACGACGTGCGCACAATGACCGACGCCGGTCTGCGCGACGCCGATTTCGCCATCGACATGAGCGCCGACCAGTGGGAACGCTTTCTCCAGGGGCGTCGCAGCGGCAGCGGCCGCACGCTGGTCGATATCGACACCACCGACGACATCGTTAAGGCGATCAATCCGCGCAAGAAGCTCGACTTCCTGCGCTATCACACGTCGCTGCAGGCGTTCTTCGATGCCGGCGCGCGCGCCGGCTCGCCGCAAGCCGCCTGACGGATTCACCATGCCGATCTACGCCTATCGCTGCCGCCAATGCGGCGGCGTAACGGATGCTTACGCATCGATCAACGACGCACCCGCGAGCGTGGAGTGCGAGCATTGCCGCGGTAGCGAGACGCATCGCGTCGTCGGCCGCGTGGCATACCACGCCTCGGAAAGCACCAAGACGGCCAAGCTCGATCCGAAATACGAAAAGATGGCCGACGCTTCGATGCGCAAGAATCCGCTGGCCGATCCGGACCGGCTGCTGCGCAAGATGAAACCGTTCAGCTCGAAAGACTGATGAACAGCGACGAAGAACGCATCGAGATCGAAACGCGCCTGCTCTTCCAGGAAGACACCATCGCCAAGCTGAACGACGCGCTGGTCGATCAACAGCACCAACTCGACCAGATGCGCGAAACGCTGGCGCGGCTGATCGAACTGATCGAACGGCGCGACGAACCGCCCGCCTTCTCCATCGAAGAGGAACGGCCGCCGCACTATTGAGCGGCCGCGGCGCCTGCGTTGCGTCGTCAGTACTGACGCGTCGGCATATGCACCACGAGACCGTCCAGTTCCGGCCGGACCTCGATCTGGCAGGCGAGACGGCTTTCAGGCTTCACGTCGAATGCAAAGTCGAGAATGTTGACCTCGAGTTCCTCTGGCTCGCCGCAACGCTTGGCCCATTCCGGCGGCACGTACACGTGACACGTCGCGCACGCGCACAGACCGCCGCAGTCGCCTTCGATGCCCGGGATCAGATTGTTGATGGCGCCCTGCATGACGCTGGATCCCACCGGCACGTCGACGACGTGCTCGGTGCCGTTGGCCTCGATGTATGTCACACGCGGCATCGATGCGTACTTGTCACGGTGCCGGCAGCGCGGTGATGTCGCGGCCTTCTGCGACGATCGCCACCACGCGATCGCCGGTTCGCACCGGACGCAACGAAAAGTCGATGACGTGCGTCGCCCGAGCCGCATCGACGAGTTCGACCCGCATGCGGATCTGCTCGCCGGCCGCGCACCGTTCCACCGTTTCCTGCATCGCGCGCTGGCGGTTCTGGCGCTCGCCCGCGTCGGTCAGGTTCGGCCACCACGGCAGCGTCCAGAAATTCGCGCCGACCGCGGCGACGCCGTCGCCGAGCAGCGCGCGCGTCGCGTCGTTCAACTCCAGCACGCGTCCGGCCGGATCGAGCAGCGCGATCGCCTCCATCGCGTGATCGAACACGGTGCGGAAACGTTGTTCGCTTTCCATACGCGCGCGTTCCGCGCTCTTGCGCGCGCGGATGTCGCGCAGATGCACGCTGAACGTCGGCACGCCTTCGATGAACACCTTGGTGATCGACGCCTCCAGCGGAATCTCTTCGCCGGAACGCGCAAGCCCCGCGATTTCGCCACGCTCGCCCATCAACCGCGAGGGCGCCTTGTCGCGCTGGAACGCGTCGATGTGGCCGGCGTGCGCGGCGCGATAGCGCGTCGGCAACAGCCGATCGAGCGACGCGCCGAGCACCTCTTCGGCCCGATAGCCGAACAGCGATTCGGCTTTGCGGTTGAAGAAGGTGATGCGTTGTTCGTGGTCGACGTTGACGATCGCGTCGTCGGCGATCGCGAGGATGCGCGAAACGACCAGATAGGCATGTTTGACGTCCTGGTGCTCGCGCTGTTCGGCGGTGACGTCGCGCATCGTCACCAGGTACAACCGCTCGGGCCGATCGAGCCTCGCGACGCGGACGGACAGGCGCAGGTGTTGCCCGCTGCGCGTCCGACCGGTCAAGGTGAGGTAACGCAGCTGATCGGCGTTCGGTTGGTCCGCCCACCGCGTCAGCCACGCGACCGTGTCGATCCGTTGGCCGCTCTGCGCCACGATGATGCGCGAAACGGCCTCACCTTCGAGTTCGCTGCGCTCGTGACCGAGCAGTTCGGTGGCCGCTCGATTCAGATAGCGGATGCATCCGTCCGGCGCGAGGATCAGCGCCGCCTCCGGCAGCGCGTCCAGCAACACCAGCGTCGAACCCGACAATGGTTCGGTCATGCGCGCGCGCCGTCTAGTACTTCGCGCCGGCCGCGTTCAGCACGTTCATGTCCGACTTCTGATCCTCCATCCTGTTGAGGATCGTCTGGTCGGCATCCACCGGTACGCCGGACCGTTCGAACAGCTCGCGACTGCGCTTCGTGACCAGACCGGCACGGACCAGCGCCGGCATCATCAGATCCTTCAGCGAGTGAATCTGTCCCGGCGGCAACTGGCGTGTGATGCCCAGCGAGTCGGCTTCCTGCATGCCGTTCGCGAAATCCTGCGGATCGATGCCGGAGACCGCGAGCACTTTCAGGAACCCCGGGTCCATACCCGTTTGCCCTTTCACAAGGATCATCACTGCGTCGTAAGCGAACTGCGCAAGCTCTTCGCGCTCGTCCGGGTGCATCTTCGCGATGATCGGCGTCAGGAAAATGTGGCCGAACGACACGTGTCGCGATTCGTCGCGCATCACGTTGAACGTGATCGACTTCAGCAGCGGCTCTTCGGTCTGCTTGTACATGTTGTTGAACGCGCCGAGCGCCAGCCCCTCGACGATCATGTTCATGCCGATCATGACCTTCATGTAGTTGTTGGTCGTCAGCGTGGCGTCGATCAGCTGCTTCAGCCACGGCGTCATCGGGTAGTCGATCGCGATCTTCTTCACGTAGCGTTCGTACACCTCGACGTGGCGCGCCTCGTCCATCGCCTGCGTCGCGGCGTAGTACTTCGCTTTTACGTCAGGCACGCCGTGCGCGATGGTGGCGGCCGTCAACAGCGCGCCCTGTTCACCGTGCAGGAACTGCGACAGCAGCTGCGCCGTGGAATGCGCGCCGAACGTTTCCTGCTGTGCGGTCGACAGCTTCTTGAAGAACGGCATCCGGTAGTACATCGAGTGATCGGGCGCGATGATCGGGTTGGACGGATCGATCGGCGTGTCCCACTTCAGATGATCGGCGTTCCACTGGTTGTCTTTCGCACGCTTGTACAGATCTTCGATTTTCGGAACGCCGGCTTCGTAGTCGAAGTTCCACGACACGTCCATCAGCGTCTTGTAGCTGTGTACCGTGCTTTCGCGAGTCAGTTCTTTCGGGCTGGCGGCCATGTGCTTCTCCGGTGACGGTTCAATGACTGTCAGTATCCGGACGTGCGGCGCGGAGGCACTACGGAGTTGCCGAAAGCTGCGGCAATCCCGCATGAGGAGAACTAGTGACGCAGGACGTTGATCACGCGGTGGCCCGATTTCCACAGGTCGTCTAGCATCTCTTCGACGCCGGCGCCGGTGATGCGCACCACGCACACGGGCAGGTCGTTCTGCGACGACCTTATGAGGCTCACCACTTTGACGTTGCGTTCATTCGCCACGCGCGCGATCAGGCCGAACGTATCTTCGCCCTGCGATACGTCGAACGTGATGCGGGCGCCGCTCGAGTCGGTGTTGAACACGCTGACGAACGCCCGAAAGATGTCCGATTCGGTGATCATGCCCACCAACCGATCGTCGCGTAGCACCGGCAAGGAACCGATCTTCTGCGCGCCCATCACCCGCGCCACTTCCTCTACCGGCTCATCCGGTGCGGTCGTGAACGGATTGCGATGCATGATGTCTTCGACGAGGCGGTGCTGACCTTCGCCGTTCAGCGGCATGGCCAGCGGATTCACGTCGGACGGAAACGCCCGCAGGATGTCGGTGGCGGAGACGATGCCGGCCAGGGCCAGCGCATTGCCGCTCTCCATCACCGGCAGCCGCCGGATGCGTCGTTGCGACATCAATGCCGCCGCCTCGGCGATCGGCGTCTGCAGCGAGACCGTCACCGGATTCTTCGTCATCCACATGCTTACGATCATGGTCGGCCCACGCGCCACCCAATAGCGATGACTGAAGAGTAGTACGGGGTCGCGTTTTTGCGCTTCGACCGTCGGTGAAGGTCGCGTCGACACGGTTGGTCACCTAGTCAAACGACGGTGCCAGGCACCGTCGTTTGCACAACACACCTCTACCTCCGCCTGATGTCGCGTCTCCACCGTCCATCGCAGAGGCCTGCCCACTTCGCGTGAACCGATGCGCTCAACGTCGTCGATCAGCTCGGTTGTCCCTCTCCTAAACGTTGCCGACTCGATGTGCTGCCTTCAACGAATCTGGTGGCCTCGATTTCATGTAGGGCACCGAGGTGCCTTGTTCACCCTCGAACGAAGGCGCGACGTTGGATGTGGAAGGGCGATGGGTGATCGGTGCGGAGGCGCATCACACGCCGGGCCGGAGCACCGATCACCCATCGCCCACCCCCATGGAGATGCCCTTGGATGGCTCGAAGCGTGTTCTGCAAAGATCCGTTAGAACGAGCGAGAGCGCCGCGCCTTCTGTTGCGCCTCGAGCCGCCCGATGTCGCGGCAGGCGTCGGAACAGAAGCGGGACGAGGCATACGGCAGGAACCAGTCCTCGCAGGCGGGGCACTGCGCCGGTTCCGCGACCGGCACCGGCAGGGAGCCGGTCCGTCGCTCTTCCATCAGCGCCGCGATCCGCTCGTTCTGCTTCACCATCTCGCGGAAGTCGCGGTCGCTGACGTCGAGAAGATCGATGATCGTGCCGACTTCCAGCCGCGGTGAACGCAGCAGCAGCGCGATGGCTTCTTCTTCTAATGTCATCGGTGCACGGTTCCTGGTGGTGGAGTCCGCCCGGCCGGAGAGTCTACCGGGCGCGGAAGCGGCAATGCGGAATTGTGCCACGTTCCGCAACACTGCTTGGTGCGTTACTCCACCGTCACGCTCTTCGCGAGATTGCGCGGCTGGTCGATGTCGCAGCCGCGCTCCATCGCGATCAGATAGGCGAAGAACTGCAACGGAACCAGCATCAACAGCGGGTCGAGCAGCTCATGCAGTTGCGGCACCACGATC
Source organism: uncultured Gammaproteobacteria bacterium (assembly GCA_963780795.1). Taxonomy (GTDB): domain Bacteria; phylum Pseudomonadota; class Gammaproteobacteria; order Pseudomonadales; family Azotimanducaceae; genus DATJGR01. The sequence continues at coordinate 192,857 of CAWADH010000008.1, forward strand.
ACGTCGTCTACCGCCACCGGCAACGTGGCCGTGTTGCTGATCGCGAGCACCGGCCCGCGGCGCGCCCGGATTTCCTGAATGGTCGAGACGTTCTTCTCGAACAGATCGTCCGACGGAATCACCACGACGGTGAGCGTTTCCGGCGAGATCAGCGCGAGCGGACCGTGTTTCAGCTCCGACGCCGGATACGCTTCGGCGTGCAGGTAGCTGACTTCCTTCAGTTTCAACGCCCCTTCCATCGCGAGCGCGTAGCCTTCGTTGCGCCCGACGAAATATGCGTTCGAGAAGCGCGCGTACTTCTTCGCAAGCGCGGCGAGATGCCCCTGATCGGCGATCAATGCTTCGAGCCGCGCCGGCAGCTGGTCGAGCGCATCGATCAAGCGGCGTCCGGCGCCGGCCGAAACGTCTTTCATCCGCCCGAGATGCAGCGCGAGCAGCACGAACGCCACCAGCGTCGACATGAACGTCTTCGTCGACACGACGGCGATCTCGGGACCGGCATGCAGATACACGCCGCGCCCGCACGCGCGCGCGATGGTGCTGCCGACGACGTTGATGATGCCGACCACAGCGCCGCCCTTGCGCTTGATCTCCTCCACCGCCGCGAGCGTGTCGAACGTTTCGCCCGACTGACTCACCGCAACGTAAAGCGTGTCGTCCTCGATCACCGGATTGCGGTAACGGAACTCGGCGGCCGATTCCGCGTCGCACGGAATCCGGCTGAGGCGTTCGATCATGCGCGCGCCGAGGAAGCCGGAAATGCACGCGGAGCCGCAGCCGAGGATCTTGATGCGGCGGAACCGCAGCAACTCGCGCGGCGTCAGATTCAGACCATCGAGTCGCGCCGTCGCGAACCGTCGATCGAGGCGACCGCGCAACGTGCCGCGCACCGAGTCCGGCTGTTCGTGGATTTCTTTCATCGTGAAGTGGCTGAACGCGCCTTTCGACAGGTTGTCGTCCACCACCGCCAGCGTCGTCGGCTGCTTGGTCGATGGCGCGGCGTCGAGCGTGGTCACGCGAAACGAGCGCGCTTCCACCACGGCGATTTCGCCGTCGTCGAGGTAAATCGCCTGTTGCGTGTGGCGTACCAGCGCCGACGCGTCAGACGCCACGAACATCTCCTTGTCGCCGATGCCGAGGATCACCGGGCTGCCGTTGCGCGCGACCACGATCTGCTCCGGATGACGCGCATCCATCACCGCAATGCCGTACGTGCCGGTGATCGAGCGCAGCGCCGTGCGCACCGCTTCTTCCAGCGAATCGGTTTCGATCGCGGCGATCAGTTGCGCCAGCACTTCGGTATCGGTCTCGGACGCGAACATGACGCCGCGCGCTTCGAGCTGCGCGCGCAACTCGTGCGCGTTTTCGATGATGCCGTTGTGGACCACGGCGATGCGGCCCGACGAGTCCGTCTGCGGATGCGCGTTTTCGTCGCTCGGCGCGCCGTGCGTCGCCCACCGCGTGTGGCCCACGCCGACCACGCCGGCAAATCGTTTCGGCAGCGTCGCCTCCATCTCGCGCACCTTGCCCTGGCGCTTGTGCACTTCGATGCCGTGCTTGCGGTGCAGCGCCAGCCCCGCGGAGTCGTAGCCGCGATATTCGAGCCGGTGCAGCCCCTCGATGAGAATCGGCACCGCATTCTGATGGCCCACGTAACCGACGATTCCGCACATACAGGAAGCACTCCACGCTAAAGGGAAAAAGGATCGATCAGCCGTAGATGAGCCGGCGGATCTGCCGTTCGGTGTACGGCGGCGCGGCGAACGGGCGCATCGCCATCTCGCCCGCGATCTGCCGGAAGATCGCGTCGTTCTTCAGCGCGCCGTGGTCCTTGAGCTCCCGATGGCGCCGCACCACGAACGCGTCGGGCGTTTCGCTGGACAGCAGATCGAGCAATTCGAGCACCGCGCGACGGGCGTCGGGAAAGTCCAGCGGCGTGGTGCGAGCGAGGTGGGCGGCCAGTTCATCGACGTCGTACATGGCGACGTATTGAGCGCGATCGACGTGCCTATGGCAACTTTTTTGCCCGAATTAGGGCAGAAATTTGCCAATCTACTTACACTTTTTCGTCAATGACCGGTGTGGCCCCCCACCAGCGCCACATCGCATAGACCGGCAAGCCGAGCGCGACGATACCGAGACCGAGCCAGCTGTACTGCGGTTTCTCGATCAGCAGGTCGAGGCACAACGCGGCTGTCAGCAGCGCGTAAGCAGCCGGCAACCACGGGTATGCCGGCACGACGACCGGACGCTGGGCATGCGGGCGGCGGCGGCGCAGTGCGAACAGCCCGATGGCGGTCAACAGATAGAACATCAGTGCGGCGAACACGACATAGTCGAGCAGCTGCCCGTAAGTGCCCGACGCACACAGCACGCTCGCCCATCCGGCCTGCACGAACAGACCGAACGCCGGCGTCTTGTGTGTCGGATGCAGTTCTGCGGCCTTGCCAAAGAACAGACCGTCGCGCGCCATCGCATAGTAAACGCGCGCGCCCGACAGAATCAGACCATTGTTGCAGCCGATGGTCGAAACGACGATGGCCGCCGCCATCACGTACATGCCCGGCGCACCGAAGATCGCCTCGAGCACAGCGGTCGCGACGCGGTCCTGCGGCGCATGCGCGATCGCGTCGATGCCGAGCACGTTCAGGTACGCGACGTTCGCCGACACGTACAGCACCGTCACGGTCACCACACCGGTGAGCATCGCAAACGGCAGGTCGCGGCTCGGCGTGCGCAACTCGTCCGCCGCGAAGCCGACGTTGTTCCAGGCGTCCATCGCGAACAACGCACCGACCATTGCAGCGCCGAGCAGCGGCAACGCGGCGAGTCCGATACCGCCTTGCGGCCAGAACGTCGCGCCGAAGTTCGCCGCAATCGCAACGCCGCTTCGCCCGATCGTCAGGCCGAGCAGAATCAATGCAATCAGCGACAGCACCTTGATCGACGTCAGCAGCGTTTGCACGAGCGCGGCCACGCGCACACCGCGTACGTTGATCCACGTCAACAGGAAGATCGACGCGATCGCCAGCACGCGCTGCGGCGACAGCCCGACCTCGATCGGTCCGCTCGGCAGCGATACGGTGAAGCCCACCATCGTGCGTGGCGAGAGCTGCGGCGCCAGCACCGACACGAACCGGGCGAAGCCGACCGCCACCGCGGCGATCGTGCCGGTCTGAATCACCATGAACAGCGTCCAGCCGTAGAGAAAACCGAACAGCGGCGAGATTGCTTCGCGCAGATACACGTACTGTCCGCCCGCCTTCGGAAACTGCGCGGCGAGTTCGCCGTACGTCAGCGCGCCCATCAGCGTGATCACACCCGCGAGTATCCACACGAGCAGCAGCAGTCCGGGTGATTCGACCTGACGCGCGATGTCTGCCGAGACGATGAATATGCCAGAGCCGATCATCGATCCGACCACCAGTGCGGTAGCATCGAGGCGCGTGATCGCTCTAACGAATTCGCTGGGGGGACTCGGGTGTGCGGTCATTTCATCTTCGCGTTTTCCCGCGATGGTACCCGTTTGGAACCGGCCTGCGGCAATTTGTCGCAGCGTGGAACGCGGCGTCGCCCCTTAAAATCGCGCCGCGTCACGGCCGGAGTTTCTGCAGATGTCCGTCCTCTTTCGCCTGCTCGCATCGCTCGCATTTATCGCGTCGCCACTGTGCGAAGCCTGCGACTACTGCCTGCTGGGCCAGGGCATTTCGCCGCTGCAGACGCAAACCGGCGCCGGCATCCGCGTGAGCCCGCGTTACACGCTGCTCGACAACGTGTACGACGGCGACAACGAGGTTTCGAATCCGGGGGTCAAGGAAAAGTACTGGACCACCGACGTCGCCGGCTTCTACAGCGTGAACGACCGGCTGCTCGTGCTCGTCAACGTGCCGCTGCGCAAGACCGACGGCGACGGCGAGCTGGTCGACGGGCCGAACGGCGAACCGGAACGCGAAGATTCCACCGGCGGTGCGTCGGGTCTCGGCGACGTCAGCGTGCTCGCCCGCTACCGCTTGTTCGCTCGTCACTCGCCGTTGGGCTCGACGCTGATCGCCGGCGTGGTCGGCATCAAGCTGCCTACCGGCAGCACCAACCAGCACAACGATCAGGGCGAGTATCTCGATTCACACCTGCAGCTCGGCACCGGCTCCACCGACGCGCTTCTCGGCCTCTCGTTCGATCACGCGATGGACCGCGCGTCGCTATCGGCCAACGCGCTGTTCTCGTTCGCCGGCGACGGCGAGACCGGCGATCAGAGTCATCGCTTCGGCAACTCGGTGAATTACGACGTGACCGCGAAGTACCGCATTGCTCCGGCGGGCATGGCGCCGGAACAGAGTGCGTGGTTCGCCTCACTCGGCATCAACGGCGAGGCGCGCGAGCACGAGCACCTCGATGGCGATCGCGTCGGCGATTCCGGCGGACACACGGTTTACGTGACGCCGGGTCTGCAGTGGGTGGTACAAAGCCGCTGGATCGTGGAGGCGACGTATCAGTACGCCGTGTACCACGATCTGAACCAGACCCAACTCGGTGAGGACTACCGTCTGTTCGGCAGCGTCACGTATCTGTTTTGAAGCCGCGGGGCGGGGGATTAGCATCGACCTCCCACCGGCTCGTCAAACAGGTGATCGAGATCGACCGCGCCGACTACCCGGCATCCGCGAACCTGCTGCGACTGCTGTCGGTGCGCGTGTCGCTGTTCGCCGCCACCCTGCTCGCAATCGGCCTCGTCGCGCGCTTCGCGGGTTTCGAACTGCCGTTGGATGCGCTCGTTGCGACGCTCGCCGCGCTCGCGGCGATGACGCTGATCGGCTGGCGCAGGGCCGTTGCCAAGCCGCGCGCGGTGCGCGACGCCGAAGTGCTGCTCCATATCGGCATCGATATCGCCGCGCTCACCGCGTTGCTCTACTTCACCGGCGGCTGGACCAATCCGCTCGTGTCTCTTTACCTCGTGCCGATTGCGGCCGCGGCGGTGATGCTGCCCCGACGCCTCGCCTGGCTCGTCGCAGTGGGCACGGTCGTGAGCTACGCCGTCATCGCGCGGTTCTACCGCCCGCTTGCATTCGAGAACGCCGCGTTCGGCGCGTTCACGCTGCACATGGCGGGCATGTGGCTCACGTTCATCATGGCTGCGGCGTTGATCGCCTACCTCGGCACGACGATGTCGGCGACGTTGCGTGCGCGCGCGCAGGCATTGGCCAACGCGCGCGAGGCGAACCTGCGCAACGAGCAGATCATCGGCGTAGCCACGCTCGCCGCCGGCACGGCGCACGAACTGTCGACACCGCTCAGCAGCATCGCGGTGATCGCGAGCGAGATGCGGGCGGACACCGCACCGGAGCAGCAACAGGATCTCGACCTGATCATCGAACAGATCGAACTGTGCAAAGACATCCTGCGCCGGCTGCGCGACACCGCCGCGCCGAGCGATCATGCGCCCGGCCGTCGCGTCGACGACTTCATGGCCGACATCCACGAGCGTTTCGCGCTGCTACGGCCCGCCGTCGAGGTCGAGTTCCGCTGCGACGGCGACCAACCGAGCCCATTCATCGATGCGGACCCGACGCTGCGCCAGGCGGTGCTGAATCTGCTCGACAACGCCGCCGACGCATCGCCGCACGCGGTCGATTGCCGGGCGCGCTGGACGGCGCGCGAAATCACGTTCGACATTCGCGATCGCGGCGCCGGGTTCGACGCCGCGCGCCGTGCCGGGTCGCGAGTTGCGACTGTCTCGAACGCAACCAGCCCCAACGTGGATACTGAGGGGATGGGCATGGGCTTCATGCTGGCGAACGCGACGATCGAGCGACTCGGCGGCGCCGTTCGGGTCGCCGACCGCGAAGGCGGCGGCACCTGGCTGCAGGTGACGTTGCCGCTGGCTGCGGACGCGCGATGAGTTCGCAGCCAATTGCGCGACCGGCGGAAGGTCCGACGCTGCTGCTCGTCGACGACGACGCGCTGTTTCGGGATGTGCTGTCCCGCGCGTTGCGCAAGCGCGGCTACGTCGTCGTCACCGCGACGGACGTGCCGTCCGCGCTCGCCGTTGCCGAATGCGAGCCGCCCGAATACGCAGTGGTCGATCTCAAGATGCCCGGCGCTTCGGGTCTGAAACTCGTCGAGCGGCTGCACGCGCTGGAGCCCGCGACGCGGATCGTCGTGCTCACCGGCTACGCCAGCATCGCAACCGCGATCGAGGCGGTGAAACTCGGCGCCATCGATTACCTCAGCAAACCCGCGGCCGCCGATGAAGTGGTCGCGGCGCTCGAACGTCGCCACGGCGACAGTTCGGTGGCCGTCGACCGCGCCCCGGCATCGGTCGAGCGGCTCGAGTGGGAACACATCCAGCGCGTGCTCGCCGAGCAGAACGGCAACGTCTCCGCAACGGCCCGCGCGCTGAAGATGCACCGTCGCACGCTGCAGCGAAAACTCGCGAAGCGTCCGGTCCACGACCGCGGTTGAAATTGATGTTCGGCGCGCGTTGCGAAACAATGCCGCGCCGCACGTAGCGCAACGACCCGAATCACGCATGCAATCCGATGGTGCCGCCGCCTCGGCGCAGACGAGCGTCGCCCCGTCGCGCATGGCGCCGCTGGTCGTCGGCGCCATCGGCGTGGTGTACGGCGACATCGGCACCAGCCCGCTGTACACGTTGCGGCAATGCTTCACCGGCATGCATCACCTCGACCTCACCGCCGCGAACATCATGGGCATCCTGTCGATCATCTTCTGGTCGCTCGTGATCGTGGTGACGCTGAAGTACGTGACGTTGATCATGCGCGCCGACAACCGCGGCGAAGGCGGCATCCTGGCGCTCACCGCGCTGGTGTCGCGGGTGCTCGAATCGCAACCGAGGCGCCGCTGGTGGTTCGTCGGCATCGGCATCTTCGGTGCTGCCATGTTCTACGGCGACGGCATGATCACGCCGGCCATCTCGGTGCTCGGCGCAGTCGAAGGTCTCGACGTCATTACCACGCACCTGCACCCGTTCATCGATCCGATCGCCATCGTGATCATCGTTGCGCTGTTCTCCATTCAGCGCAGCGGCACCGCGCGCGTCGGCATGTTCTTCGGACCCGTCATGTGCGTGTGGTTCGCGACGCTCGCGATGCTCGGCATCGCGCACGTGATCGCCGAGCCGCGCGTGCTGGCGGCGGTCAGTCCGACACACGCGATCGCCTTCGTGGTCGCGAACCCGACCGCCGCGTTCCTCGCGCTCGGCGCCGTCGTCCTCGCGGTCACCGGCACCGAAGCGCTGTACGCGGACATGGGCCATTTCGGCAAGCGGCCGATTCAGCGCGCGTGGCTACTGTTCGTCATGCCGTCGCTCGTCCTCAACTATTTCGGCCAGGGTGCCCTGCTGCTCGCCGATCCCGCAGCGATCAAGAACCCGTTCTATCTGCTGGCACCGACGTGGGCGCTGATTCCGCTGGTGATTCTCGCCACCACCGCAGCCGTGATCGCGTCGCAGGCGGTGATCTCCGGCGCGTTCTCGCTGACGCGCGCGGCGATTCAGATGGGCTACTGTCCGCGCCTGACCATCGCTCACACTTCGGAGCGCGAGATCGGCCAGATCTACGTGCCGTTCGTGAATTGGGTGCTGTTCATCGCGGTCATTCTGCTGGTGGCCGGTTTCCGCCACTCCGACAACCTCGGCGGCGCCTACGGCATCGCCGTGACGCTCGCCATGCTGATCGATTCGATCCTGATCCTGTTCGTCATGCGGCGGATGTGGAACTGGCCGCTGCCGGTCGCATTCGCAATTGCGATTCCGCTGATCAGCATCGATATCGCGTTCCTCACCTCCAACGCGTTGAAGATTCCATCGGGCGGCTGGTTCCCGATCGTCATCGGGATCAGCGTGTTCACGCTGCTCACCACCTGGAAAAAAGGCCGCATCGTGCTGATGCGGCGGATGTCCGACGAATCGCTGCCGCTCGACGTGTTCATCGAGAGCATCGACCTCGATCCGCCAATGCGCGTACCGGGAACGGCGGTGTTCCTGACGTCGGGCGTCAACAGCGTGCCGCACTCGCTGCTGCACAACCTGAAACACAACAAGGTGCTGCACGAGCGGGTGGTGTTCCTCACCATCGTCGCGCGCGACATTCCGTACGTGCCGCTCGAAGAGCGCTACGAGATCAAGCCGCTCGGCGGCGCGTTCTTCCAGATCACCGCGTACTACGGCTTCTCCGAAGACGCGGACGTACCGCGTCTGCTCGAGCAGTGCGGCCGCGGTGGCTTCGTGTTCTCGATGATGGAAACGTCGTTCTTCGTCTCGCGCGAATCGCTGATCGCGACCGGCGCGCCCGGTATGGCGAAGTGGCGCGAGAAACTGTTCGTGTCGATGTCGAAGAACGCGACGAAAGCGTCTGATTTCTTCGGCATTCCAACCAACCGCGTCGTCGAACTCGGAACCCAGGTCGAGATCTGAGGCGCAAAGAGTCGAACATGTCGGCCGATCGCGATCCCACGGACTCGAATGCACCCCGTATCAATCGACGCGATCTGCTGAAACGCGCCGCCGTCGGACTGATCGCTGGCGGCACGCTGATCGATGCCGCGCATGCGGCATCCTTCGACACCGATGCGGGCGTCGACGTCGCGGTGATCGGCGCCGGTATCTCCGGGCTGGCCGCCGCGCGCGACCTGCAGAAAGCCGGCCTCGACAGCTTCGTCGTGCTCGAAGCGCGCGATCGGGTCGGCGGCCGCACCGTGAACGCTGCGCTCGGCAACGGCTACGTCAGCGAACTCGGCGGCCAATGGATCGGCACGACGCAGACCGCGGTGATCGATCTCGCGCACGAACTCGACGTCGGTCTGTTCGAAACCTACAACGCCGGCAAGACGGCGTTCCTCGCCGGCGACGACATGACGCTGCTCGACGTGAACGAACTGCTCGACTCCGGGCTCGCAGCACGACTCGACGCTTTGGCGGGTGAGGTGCCGCTCGACGCGCCGTGGAGGCATCCACGCGCTCGTGAGCTGGATGCGATGACATTCGCCGATTGGCTTGCGACGCAAGACATTCCGGCTGACCAACAATGGACCGTGCGCACCGGCACGATGCTGACGTTCGGTGCACCGGCCGATCAGCTGTCGATGTTGTGGGTGCTGTACTACATCCGTTCTGCCGGCAGCTATGCGGAACTCGAAGGCACTGCCGGACGCGGTGCGCAACGGTTCAGAGTGATCGGTGGATCGCAGGCACTCAGCGAGACGATGGCGCACGCACTTGGTGCACGCGTGCGGTTGAGTACGCCGGTAACGCATGTCCGCAATTGGAACGGCAACGGTCCGGTCGTGATCGACACCGAGCACGGCACGGTGCGAGCGAAACGCATCATCATGGCGCTGTCGCCGAGTCAAGCGCAGGTCATCGAATACGATCCGGCGTTGCCTGCGGAACGCGCGACGCTGCAGAGGCGTTGGCCGGCCGCAACCGACATGATGAAGTCGGCGATGGTGTACGAACGGCCGTTCTGGCGCGACGCCGGTCTCAGCGGCCAGAGTTTCAGAGTCGACGACGGGGTGTACCTGTGGGCTTGGGACAACTCGCCCCCCGACGGCGGCGTTGGCGTGATCGGATCGTTCATCGGACCACCGCGCGGCACGACCTTGTCGCCGGATGCGCGCAAAGCGGCTTTGATCGATTCGTACGTGAAATACCTGGGTCCCGCGGCTGCGAACCCGGTCGACTACGTCGAACGCTATTGGATGCACGAGCGCTTCAGTCGCGGCTGCGTGTCTCCGCTCGGCACCGGATTGCTCGCGCAGTACGGCGCTGCGTTGCGACCGACGATCGGCCGCATCGAATGGGCCGGCACCGAGACCGCGACGCTCTGGAACGGCTACATGGACGGCGCGGTACGCGCCGGACACGAGGCTGCGCTACGCGTCCTGAAGTCGTTGTAGGCGCATTCACCGCACCTGAAAACGCGTCGTCAAAATCGGCTCGCGTCATCGCGATGCATCACGTGCTCGGGTTCAATCAAACCTTTGCGTTCCGCCCCAAGATAGTGTTGAAATCAGCACCGGGATCGCGTCTCCGGGGAAATCACGGAACCTGCAACGTAACGACATCATCATGTCGACGTTGAAGGTCGCGTTCGCGGTCGTGCAGCGTGACAGGGGACACGCTGTGGAATTAGGGGGGCCGATCTCGCACGAGATCGCTTACATCAACAATAGGGTCGCGCTCTCACTCGGCCGGCCTAAGGAACGAAGCAAGACACCATGACACCAGACAGAATTCAGCGATCCCGCGCGGTCGTTCTGATGGCGCTGATGCTGACAGTGCCCGTGTATGCAGCCGACACCAAGCCTCTCGACAATCTGCTTGCGCAACAAGCCGCTGGTGACAAAGCCGCCAAGGCCTCGCAGGAACAGATCGACAAGCTGGACGACGGCACGACGGAGATGCTGAACAAGTATCGCCGCACCATCGAGGACACGCAGAGCATCACCAAATACAACCAGCACCTCACCGAGCAGGTTGTGGCACAGCGCACCGAGATCGCATCGATGCAGGCGCAGCTCGCATCGATCGAAACCACCAGCCGCGACGTCTATCCGCTGATGGAAAAGATGGTGTCGACTCTGGAACAGTTCGTGTCGCTCGACATTCCGTTCAGGATCGAAGAGCGCACCAAGCGGGTCGCGACGTTGAAAGGTCTCATGGACCGCGCCGACGTCACCGTCTCCGAGAAATACCGCCGCATCCTCGAGGCCTACCAGATCGAGATGGAATACGGCCGTACGGTTGACAACTACGAATTCAAACTCGGCGAAGGCGACTCGGCGGCGCTCGTCGACGTGGTGCGCATCGGCCGCGTTGCGCTGCTCTATCGTCGCCCCGACGGCAAAGACGCGGGCTACTGGGACAAGGCCGAGAAGAAATGGGTGTCCGATGCCGGTATCCAGAAAGACGTCGACAAAGCTCTGCGCGTTGCGAAGAAGCAAGGCGCGCCCGACCTGTTGTGGGTCCCCCTGCCCGCCCCGACGGAGGTGCAACCGTGATTCGCGCAACCAACATGTTCACCTCGACGCGCCGTATGGCGCTGATGATGACGGCTGCGCTGTTGGGTCTGCAGCTGGCCGTTCCGATGCACGCCTCCGCCGCAGCCGCCGCCGTAACGCTCGACCAGCTGCTGCAGCAGGTGAAGAACACCCGCGCGGCGGAAACCGAGCAGAACGCGCAACGCCTGAAAGACTTCACGGCCAATCGTGCGCAGCAGGCGTCGGCACTGGCCGAAGCGGAAAAGGCGCAGGCCGCAGCCGAGGCACGCAGCAAGGCGTTGTCGGCCGAGTTCGACAACAACGAAAAGGAAATCAACGAAGTCAGCACGCTGCTGAAACAGCGCGAAGGTAACCTCGGCGAACTGTTCGGCGTCACGCGGCAGGTCGCCGGCGACGCCGCAAACGTGATGGAACAGTCCATCATCAGCGCGCAGTACCCCGAGCGTGAGGATTTCCTTCGCGGCCTCGCGAGCGCCAAGACACTGCCTTCTATTAGCGAGCTGGAGCGTCTCTGGTTCGAGATGCAGCGCGAGATGACCGCAACCGGCGACGTGCAGAAGTACGAGCACCCGGTCGTGCAGCCCGACGGTCAGACGGCCACCGCGCAAGTGGTGCGCATCGGTCCGTTCACGATCATGTCGAACGGCAAATTCCTGTCGTACCTGCCGTCGCTGAAGAGCCTCGCCGTACTCACGCGTCAGCCGCCGAGCCAGTTCCTGCGCGCCGCAGAGAATCTGCAGGAAGCGACCAGTGGCTACGTGCGTTCGGTCGTCGACCCGGGCCGCGGTGTTCTGATTGCTCTCTACGGCGAGCGTCCGGACGTCGCAGAGCGTATCGAGCAAGGTCAGGAAGTCGGCTACGTGATCATCGCGGTCGGTCTGATCGGCGCCGCGTGCTGGGTGTATCAGCTGATCTATCTGATCCGCACCCGCGTCAAGGTGGCGGCACAACAGAAAGATCTCGAACACCCGAAAGACGACAATCCGCTCGGCCGCGTCATTCTCGCGTTCAAGGGCGACGCCTCGCGCATCGAGGAAGACTACGAGATCGCCGAGCTGCGAATCTCCGAAGCGATCGTCAACGAAATCCCGCAGATCGAACGCTTCCAGGCGTTCCTGCGACTCGCCGTGGCGGCCGGTCCGTTGTTGGGACTGATCGGTACGGTCATCGGGATGATCCTGACGTTCCAGAGCATCACCGAATCCGGTTCGAGCGATCCGAAGCTGATGGCCCACGGTATCAGCCAGGCCATGATCGCGACGGTACTCGGCCTCGGTATCGCCATTCCGTTGCTGTTCGGCAATGCGCTGCTGAGCTCGTTGTCGCGGCAACTCGAGTCGGTGCTCGACGGTCAAAGTTCGGGTCTGCTCGCCGAAATGATCGAGAAGCGCAATGCTCGATAGTCTGCTGGCGCCTTTTACTGCGCTCGGCAACCTCGTCGACGGGGGCGGCCCCTTCGTGTTCTTCATCTTCATTTCCGGCGTGATCATGTGGACGCTGGTGATCGAGCGCATCTGGTTCTTCTGGCGGGTACTCCCCAGCAGAACCCAGGAAGCCGTCGACAAGTGGAATGCCCGCAGCGATCACCTCTCCTGGTGCGCGCGGCAGATCCGCGACGCGATGATTTCGCGGCTCAGCACCGAGATGAACGCCAACCTGCTGGTGATGCGCGTGCTGGTGCCGATGGCGCCGCTGCTCGGGCTGATCGGCACGGTGAGCGGGATGCTGGAAGTGTTCGACTCGATGGCGCTGCGGGGTTCTGCCGATGCGCGCACGATGGCGACCGGCGTGTCGCACGCGATGTTGTGCACCATGTCGGGGTTGGCCGTGAGCATCACGGGCTTGTACCCGGTCTATCGTTTCACGGACCTCGCGAGACGCAAATCCGAACTCGTCGCTGAACAGCTGAGCTTCTAACTATGCGCACACGCCGACATACCGCTCACGAGGCGTCGGAACAGCACGGTATCGACCTCGCGCCGATGCTCGACTTTGTTCTGAACCTGCTGATCTTCTTCATCATCATCGCCGTGTTCGTCAAAGAATCCGGCCTGATCGTACAACGGCCGACCGGGGAACCTCCGCCGCCGAATGCAGACAAAAGTATTGCGATCCAGATTCTGCAGAACGGCGAAGTGTGGATTGACGGCCGCGTGATCGACGCGGAGGCAGTGCGTGCAAACGTCGAACGCCTGCACGCAGTGAATACCAAAGCCGGTGTGTTGATCATCGCCGACGACAAAGCGCCGACAGGGTTGCTGGTTCAGGTGATCGACCAGACGCACCTGGCCGGCGTCTACAACGTGACGTTTGCAACGGGAGAGTAGTCAAAGTGGCAATTCGCGGTCACGCCCCCGATCAGGAAGACCATGGTATCGACCTCGCGCCGATGCTCGATTTCGTACTGAACCTGTTGATCTTCTTCATCATTACGACGTCGTTCGTGAAGCAGACCGGCGCGCAGATCGACAAGCCGTTCGCCGACACGGCCGAACACCGCGAATCCGGCAACCTGCTGATCGCCGTGAAGCCGAACGGCGAGGTGTGGATGGACCGCAAGCAGCTCGACCTGCGCGAACTGCGACCGGCGATCGAGAAGCTCCACATCGAGCGGCCGGACGACACGATCGTGATCATCGCCGACAAACTCGCCCCGGCGGGTCAGGTGGCGAAGGTCATGGACGAAGCGCGCAAGGCCGGCATCAAAGACATCGCTATCTCGGCGCAGTTGAATCCCTGAGAGGGCACATACGATGAACTACGCGATACGGTTGCCACTCGCCTTCGTATGCGGGCTGGCGTTTGCCACATTCCTGTTCTGGGGTCTGTGGATCATGGTCAGTGGCCACGGTCATTTCGGCGAACTGAAGCCGGCGGTAAAGATCGACTTCACGCCGTTGCGTCATGACACCGAAACGGAAACGAAGCGCGACAAAGTCGTGCAGCCGAAACCGGAAAAGATGCCTGAGATTCCGCAGATCTCGAGCGTGACGAACGGCATAGACAACTCCAACGTCAGCTCCGTCAGCGTGTCGTTCGATACCTCGAACCTGGGTCACGGCATTTCGGTCGGCTCCGACCGTGACGTCATTCCGCTGGTCCGGATCAACCCGGAATACCCGAACCGCGCCCGTGAGCGCGGCATCGAGGGTTGGGTGCAGGTGCAGTTCACGATCACGCCCGCAGGGACGGTGGCGGATCAGAAAGTCGTCGACGCCGACCCGAAAGGGCTGTTCGAGCGCGCTGCGCTCGACGCGATCGGACGCTGGAAATACAACCCGAAGGTCGTCGACGGGCGCGCGATGGAACGCCGTGGAGTCATGGTCGTATTGACGTTCAAGTTGGAGAAGTAGCGTGCGTCCTTCAATTGCACTGGCTGTCGGATTGGTAGCCCTGAGCGCGTTCAGCCTCGTCGCGATGCAGGACTCTGCATCGGCCGCCGAGGAAAAAGGCGGTAAGCGCGAAGCGCCGCCGATCGACGTCAGCACCGGCAAGAAGCTGAACGAAGCGATCGAAGCGCTCAATGCGCAGAAGTACGCCGATGCAAAGGCGATCCTCGACAAGATGAACATGGAAAAGCTGAGCCCGTACGAACAAAGCCGGGTCTATCAGATCAAGGCTTCGATCGCCGGTGCGCAGAACGACTACGACGGCGTACGCAAGAACATGCAAGCCGCCATCGCATCGGGCGGACTCAACGACGAAGAGATTCAGGAAGCGCGCTACCAGATTGCGCAGATGTTCATTGCGCAGGAGAAGTGGCAGGAAGGCATCAACGCGCTGAACGAGTGGTTTCAGACCGCACAGAATCCGAACTCCACTGCCTACTACCTGCTCGCGGTCGCGTACTACCAGCTGAAGAAACCCGACCAGGCGTTGGCCCCTGCCCAGAAGGCGGTCGACCTGTCCGAAACGCCGCGCGAAAGCTGGGTGCAGTTGCTGCTGGCGCTGCGGATCGAGAAAGAGCAGTACCAGGAAGCGATTCCGCTGCTGAAACAACTCGTCATGGCGGATCCGTCCAAGAAGAACTACTGGGTGCAGCTGTCTGCGGTGAACCGCCAGCTCGAGCGCTATGACGACTCGCTCGCAGTGCTCGAAATCGCCAACATGGCGGGACTGTTGACCACCGACTCGGATCTGCGGCCGCTGACCGACCTCGAAGCGTTCGTCGGCATCCCGTACCGCGCCGCGAACAACCTCGACAAGTTCATCGCGAAAGGCTCGATCAAGGCCGACGAGAAGGCCTATGAACGCCTCGCGTTCTCCTGGATCGAAGCGCGCGACTACAAGAAAGCGGTCGCGCCATTGCTGAAGGCCGGCGAAATGCACGAGAACGGCGATACATACGTTCGTCTGGCCGAAGTGCAGCTGCAACGGCAGGAGTGGGCCGGTGCCGCCGATGCACTGCAGAAAGCGCTCGCCAAAGGCGGCCTGAAGGACACCGGGAACACCCAGCTGTTGATGGGCATCGCGCTCTACAGCAACAAACAACCAAAAGAAGCTCGCAACTGGTTCGAGAAAGCGGCGGCGCACGACAAGCAGAAGACCCAGGCGCAAGCCTGGATCAAGCACATCGACGCCGACACCTCGTCCTAGTCGCATACAGGGGAGTTCATGCCACTCACGATCACATTCCAGCTGAGCGACCGTGACCTCACTCATCTGGGCGAGGTCGTCAACAAGGCGAAAGCGAACGCGTCGGCGCTGGGCGAAGCCGATATCATCCGCGCGGCCCGCGAGTCGCTGAAGGACGCCGGCAAGGTCGAAGTCGCCGACTTCATCCGCGAGCGTCTCGACAAACTGGATCTGCTCGTACAGATGCTCGAAGACAAGGTCTGGGAACTCTCCGGCGCGGACCGCGCGCGGATCACCAATGCCCTCGCCTACTTCGCCGATCCCGACGACATCATCCCGGACAACGTTCCCGGCTTCGGCTTCCTCGACGACGCGGTGGTGATCGATCTGGCCTGTCAGGAGTTGCGCCACGACATCGAGGCCTACCAGGACTTCTGCAAGTTCCGCGACGCCGAGGAGAAACGCCGCGGCAAGTCGGTCGATCCGCTGTCGCCCGATCAGTGGCTGCGTACGCGTCGTGCCCAGTTGCACGATCGGATGCGGCGGCGCCGTACCACATTGTGGGAATCGCGTCTGGGTCGCTCGTTCTTCTGATCCGGTCTGTTTGACGCGGCGCTCTTTTCGCGTGGCATAGGTTTCAGACCAATGCCGCTCCGCCGTTCAACTCTGTACAATGCGCTCCGCACGGGTGCGTAGCCGCGGTCCGTTCCGTCACCGGAGCTGATCTTCACAAGTCCAACGCGTCACCCCTGTCAAGCTCCAACAAATAAGGAGAGGGGACGCAGATGACGACGTCACCCGAATTCTGGTCGATTGCCTCCTATGTATTCGCGACCCTGGTGCTGTGCGGCATCATGATCGGCCTCTCTGCAATGCTGGGCGGAAAAAGCGGCGCGCGCGCGCGCAACGAGCCCTTCGAATCCGGGGTGGTGTCGGCGTCGCCTGAGCGTTTGCGGCTCTCGGCCAAGTTCTACCTCGTGGCGGTGTTCTTCGTGATCTTCGATGTCGAAGCGCTGTTCCTGTATGCGTGGGCGATCTCGTTGCGCGAGTCCGGTTGGGCCGGATTCGCCGAAGCGTTCACGTTCATCGCGATCCTCGTCGTCAGCCTGTTCTATCTCGCGCGCATCGGCGCGCTCGATTGGGCGCCGCAGTCGCGCCGACGCAGGTTCGCCTTGAACCGCTCGAAAGCACTCTCCGGTCAACCGACGCAACAGGTCACGCAAAAGCGAGCTTCATGAAATATACGTTCACGCGCATCGACTCGAACCGTCCGACCGGCGTCTCGCCGCTGACGAAGGACTACACCCAGCCCGCGCCCGACGAGGTTTTCACGGAGGAGCAGGTTCACCGGAACGTGTTCACGGCCAAGCTCCAGGATCTCGTGAACTGGGGACGCAAGAACTCGATCTATCCGTTCAACTTCGGTCTGTCGTGCTGCTACGTCGAGATGGCCACCGCGTTCACGTCGGCGCACGACATCGCGCGCTTCGGTTCCGAGATCATCCGCGCGTCGCCGCGACAGGCCGACCTGATGGTCATCGCCGGTACGTGCTTTACCAAGATGGCGCCGGTCGTGCAGCGTCTGTACGAACAGCTGCTCGAACCGAAGTGGGTGATCTCGATGGGCGCGTGCGCCAACTCCGGGGGCATGTACGACATCTATTCGGTGGTTCAGGGCGTTGACAAGTTCCTTCCGGTCGACGTGTACATTCCGGGTTGCCCGCCGCGTCCGGAGGCGTTTCTGCAAGGCCTGATGCTGTTGCAGGACTCGATCGGCCACGAACAGCGGCCGCTGTCGTGGATGGTCGGCGATCAGGGCATCTATCGGCCGAACATGCCGGCACAGCGCGACATCAAACTGGTTGAGCGGCAGGCGCAGACCACGCTTCGCAGTCCGGATGCCCTGTGAGCGCAGTCGCCGCAGCAGAACTGCCGACGCAGCCGGTTCTGCGCGATCTGTTCGCGCGCTTCGCTGACGCAGGCTTCACCGCGCAAGAGACGGCCGACCGGGTACCGACGATGTGGGTGCCTGCGGCCCGTCTGCACGAGGTGCTGAGTTACCTGAAGAACGAAGTCGCGCAACCATATCGGATGCTGTTCGATCTAACGGCGGTGGACGAGCGCGTTCGCAAACATCGCCATGGACTGCCGGCCGCCGACTTCACAGTGGTGTACCACCTGCTGTCGCTCGACCGCAACGAAGACGTCCGCGTCAAGGTGCCGCTGCGCGGCGACTTCCCGTCGATCAAGTCGATCGTGCCGATCTTCGCGAACGCGAACTGGTACGAGCGCGAAGTGTGGGACCTGTTCGGCATCACGTTCGACGGCCACCCGCACCTGCGCCGCATCCTGTTGCCGCCGACGTGGAAAGGTCATCCGCTGCGCAAGGAATATCACGCGCGCGCCACCGAATTCGATCCGTTCCAGCTCGACGCGCTGCGGCAGGATCAGGAGCAGGAAGCGCTGCGTTTCCAGCCCGAAGAATGGGGCATGCGCCGCGCCGCCGAAGATCACGACTACATGTTCCTGAACCTCGGGCCGAACCATCCGTCGGCGCACGGTGCCTTCCGCATCGTGCTGCAGCTCGACGGCGAAGAGATCGTCGACTGCGTGCCGGACATCGGCTACCACCACCGCGGTGCCGAGAAGATGGGCGAGCGGCAGTCGTGGCACAGCTACATTCCGTACACCGATCGCGTCGACTATCTCGGCGGCGTGATGAACAACCTGCCGTACGTGCTGGCGCTCGAGAAGCTCGCCGGCATCGAGGTACCCGATCGCGTCAAAGTCATCCGCGTCATGTTGTGCGAGATCTTCCGCATCCTGTCGCACCTGCTGTACTACGGCACCTTCTTCCAGGACGTCGGCGCGATGACGCCGGTGTTCATCACGTTCGTCGACCGGCAGAAAGGCTACGACGTCATCGAGGCCATCACCGGTTTCCGCATGCACCCGGCGTGGTTCCGCATCGGCGGCGTCGCGCACGATCTGCCGATCGGCTGGGAGAAGAAGGTCCGCGAGTTCCTCGACTGGATGCCGAAGCGGCTGCGCGACTATCGCAAGTCGATTCTGAAGAACTCGATCGTGGTCGCGCGATCGCGCGACGTCGCCGCGTACAACACCGCAGACGCGCTCGAGTGGGGCATCACCGGCGCGGGTCTGCGCGCGACCGGCTGCGCATACGATCTGCGCAAAGCGCGCCCCTACTCCGGCTACGAGAACTTCGAGTTCGACATTCCCACCGGCACGCACGGCGACGTGTACGACCGCACGCTGGTGCGCGAGGAAGAGATGCATCAGTCGCTGCGCATCATCGAGCAGTGTCTGAACAACATGCCGGCAGGGCCGTACAAGGCCGACCATCCGCTCACCTGTCCGCCGCCGAAGGACCGCACACTGAGAGACATCGAAACCCTGATCACGCACTTCATCGACGTGTCGTGGGGACCGGTGATGCCCGCGGGCGAGACCGGCCAGATGATCGAGGCCACTAAGGGGATCGCCGGATACTTCATGACCAGCGATGCGAGCTCAATGAGCTACCGCACGCGGCTGCGCACACCGAGCTTCGCGCACCTGCAACAGATTCCCAGCGTCATTCGCGGCCAGATGGTTCCCGATCTGATCGCCTACATCGCTTCCATCGACTTTGTAATGTCGGACGTCGACCGATGACCGAGACCGTTCTGAAAATCGTCGATCCGCGCACCGCCGCGTTCGAACTGAGCGCCGACGAACGCCGCGAGATCGAACACGAGATGAGCCACTACCCCGACCCGCGCGCGGCCAGCATCGAAGCGCTGAAAGTCGTGCAGAAGCATCGCGGCTGGGTTGCTGACGGCGCCATCGCGCCGATCGCCGCCGTGCTCGGCATCAGCGCCGCCGATCTCGAGGGCGTGGCGACGTTCTACAGCCTGATCTTCCGCCAGCCGGTCGGCCGCCACGTGATCAAGGTGTGCGACAGCATTGCCTGCCACCTCACCGGTTACGACGCGCTGCGCGACGAGCTTTCGAAACAACTGGGCGTTCAATACGGCCAGACGACGCGCGACGGTCGCTTCACGCTGCTGCCGATCTGCTGTCTCGGCGCGTGCGATCGCGGCGCCTGTCTGATGATCGACGACGATCTGCACGGCCCGGTGGAACCGACCGACGTGGCCAAACTGCTGGAGCCGTACGCATGAGTCTACGCAGCGCCGCCGACCCGAAATACGCGAAGCCGCTGACGCGCCTGATCGATCGCGCGGCCGGCCCGCTCGATTTCGCCGGTTACGAGGCGGAAAACGGCTACGCCACGTTGCGCAGGATCGTCAAAGAGATGTCGCCCGCAGACGTGCAGGGCGTGGTGAAGGCATCGAACCTGCGCGGCCGCGGCGGCGCCGGATTTCCGACTGGCGTGAAGTGGAGCCTGATTCCGATGGGACCCGACGCCGGCGCGAAATACCTCGTCTGCAACGCCGATGAAATGGAGCCCGGCACGTTCAAGGATCGCCTGCTGATGGAGCAGGTGCCGCACCAGCTCGTCGAAGCGGTGATGATCGCCGGGTACGCGATTCAGGCGACCGCCGGCTACATCTTTCTGCGCGGCGAATACGTCAGCGCGGAAAAGCGTCTGAACGAAGCGCTAGCTGCCGCGCGCGCCGCCGGCTACGTCGGCAAGAACGTGCTCGGCGGTCCATGGAGCTTCGACATCCACGTGCACACCGGCGCGGGCCGCTACATCTGCGGCGAAGAAACGGCGCTGATCAACTCTCTCGAGGGGCGCCGCGCGACGCCGCGCGCCAAGCCGCCGTTTCCGCAGATCGCCGGTCTCTGGGGGCGCCCGACCATCGTCAACAATGTCGAGACGCTGTCGAACCTGCCGCACATCCTGGCGAACGGCGCCGAGTGGTTCAAAAGTCTGTCCGAAGGCAAGAGCCCGGACAGCGGCACAAAGATGTACGGTTGTTCCGGACGCGCGGCCAAGCCCGGTTGTTGGGAACTGCCGATCGGCACCACCGCGCGCGAGCTGCTCGAAGTGCATGCGGGCGGCATGAAGGACGGGCGCAAGCTGAAAGCGTGGCTGCCGGGCGGCGGCTCCACCGACTTCCTTTTGCCTGAACATCTCGATCTGGCGATGGATTACGAAACGATCCAGAAAGCCGGTTCGCGGATGGGCACCGGGCAGATCACCGTCGTCGCAGACAATCAGAGCATCGTCTCCGCCGTGCGCAATCTCGAAGAGTTTTTCGCGCGCGAGTCGTGTGGCTGGTGCACGCCCTGCCGCGACGGCCTGCCGTGGAGTGTGAAGATCCTCCAGGCGATCGAACAGGGTCGCGGTCAGGCCGACGACCTCGACGTATTGAGCAAACTGACGCGTTGGCTCGGTCCGGGCAAAACGTTCTGTCCGCACGCGCCCGGCGCGATGGAGCCGTTGCAGTCCGCACTGAAATTCTTCCGCGCCGAATTCGAAGCGGGACTCGCTCCAGCCAACGCAACGAACGCAGCTAAAACAGCTTGAATCAATGATGGGCGCAGTTCCGGCCCGAGAGAACTTATGGCGATCATTCACGTAGACGGCAAGCAACTCGAAGTCGATGCGGCAGACAACCTGCTGCAGGCGTGCTTGAGCCGTGGCCTCGATCTTCCGTACTTCTGCTGGCATCCGGCGCTCGGCAGCGTCGGCGCGTGCCGGCAGTGCGCGGTGAAGATCTATCGCGACGAAAACGACAAGGTGGGCCGCATCGTGATGGCGTGCATGACGCCGGCGACCGACGGCACGCGCATCTCGATGGCTGATCCGGAATCGAAGGAGTTCCGCGAAGCGATCATCAGCCTGATGATGACCAACCATCCGCACGACTGCCCCGTCTGCGAAGAAGGCGGCCACTGCCACCTGCAGGACATGACGGTGATGACCGGCCACTACCGCCGGCAATATCACTTCACGAAGCGCACGCACCTCAACCAGGACCTCGGCCCGTTCATCGCGCACGAGATGAATCGCTGCATCGCGTGCTATCGCTGCGTGCGTTTCTACAACGACTACGCGGGCGGCACCGACTTCGGCGTGTTCGGTTCGGCCGCGCACGTGTACTTCGGCCGCGAGCAGTCCGGCACGCTGCAGAACGTGTTCTCCGGCAACCTCACCGAGATCTGCCCGACCGGTGTGTTCACCGACAAGACGCACTCCGATCACTACGCGCGCAAATGGGACATGCAGTTCGCACCGAGCATCTGCGCCGGCTGTGCGGTGGGCTGCAATATTTCTCCCGGCGAGCGCTACGGCGAAGTGCGCCGCATCGAGAACCGCTACCACGGCGAACTGAACGGCTACTTCCTGTGCGACCGCGGCCGCTTCGGTTACGGCTACGTCAATTTGAAAGACCGGCCGCGCAAACCGATGCTGAAGCGCGACGGTCAACTCGCCATCGTCGAGACAGCCGACGCGCTGGCGCGCGTGCGGCAACTGCTCGAATCCGGAAGGCCCGTTGTCGGAATCGGTTCACCGCGCGCGAGTCTCGAAGCCAACTTCCGGTTGCGCGAGCTGGTCGGCGCCGAATCGTTCTCGAGCGGCATGACGCGGCGCGACGCGGAGCTGACGGGCATCGCGCTGCAGGTATTGCGCGACGGTCCGGTGCCGGCGGCGACGGTGCGTGCGATGGATGACGCCGACGCGGTGCTGGTGCTCGGCGAAGACGTCATCGCGACGGCGCCGCGGGTTGCGCTCGCGCTGCGGCAAGCGTCGCGCGGCAAAGCGCTCGACATGACGCGCGAGAAGAAAGTGCCGGAGTGGCAGGCCGAGTCCGCAGCCGACATCGCGCAGCACGAACGCAACCCGGTGTTCATCGCAACGCCGGCCGCGACACAGATCGACGATGTCGCGAAACAGACGTTCCGGCTCGCGCCCGCGGCGATCGCAAATCTCGGTTTCGCGGTTGCGCACGCGCTCGACGCCAATGCACCGGCACCGCTCGACGCCGATTCGAGCGTGAGCGCAGCTGCCGCCGACATCGCGGCTGCATTGCGCGCCGCAAAGCGTCCATTGATCGTTTCGGGCACCAGTCTCGATTCCGCCGCGGTGATGCAGGCGGCAGCCAATGTGGCCTGGGCGCTGCACAAGCTGAATCCGGCGACGTTGCTGAGCCTCGCCGTTCCGGAAGCCAACAGTTTTGGTGTGGCGCTGTTCGGCGCGCCGCCGCTGGAAGACGCGCTCGCTCGCGTCGCCGGCACCGACGCCGTCGTCGTCGTGCTGGAAAACGATCTCGAGCGGCGCATCCCGAAGAGCGAACTCGATCCGCTGCTCTCCAACGCGCGTCTCGTGGTGCTCGACCATCAGATGACCGGCACCGCGCGCCGCGCGGAAGCGCTATTGCCGGCAGCGAGCTTCGCCGAAGCCACCGGAACGCTGGTCAACATGGAAGGACGCGCGCAGCGCTACTTCCAGAACTTCGATCCGGCCTACTACGACCGCCACGTCGCGACGCTGGAGTCGTGGCGCTGGCTCGGCCGCATCGAAGGCGGCTCGGAGGAATCCGAGAATCTCGACGACGTGCTCGCCGATTTCGAGGCCGCGCTCCCGCAGTTCAAAGGCGTCGCCGCGGCCGCGCCCGGCGCGATGTTCCGCATGCACGGAATGGGGCTCGCGCGCGCTCCGCATCGCCAGTCCGGCCGAACCGCCGCGCGCGCGATCGTTTTCGTGCACGAACCGCGCTCCACCACCGACGTCGATACCGCGCTGAACTTCTCGATGGAAGGCTACAACGGCGCCGGCAAGGAAGATCGGCCGCCGGAACTGCTGCCGTTCGCGTGGGCGCCCGGCTGGAACTCGCCGCAGGCATGGAACAAATTCCAGACCGAAGTGGGCGGTGCATTGCGCGGCGGCGATCCCGGCAAGCATCTCGTCCACACGTCGCCCCAGGCGGTTCACAAATTCTTCGCCGCCGCAGCACCAACGACTGCATCGAGGGGTGAAGCACTCGAGCGCGTGGCATTGTACGAACACTTCGGTTCCGAAGAATTGACGAACCTCGCGGCGCCGATTCAGGCGCGCATCCCGCCGGGCTACGTCGTCCTCAACTCCGACGACGCGCGGCGCCGGGGCGTGAACGATCACGATCGGGTGCGCGTCACGCTCGGCGATGTCGCGCTTGATCTGCAGGCGCGCGTGCGCACCGACTTCCCGCAAGGCGCGGCCGGCGTGCCGGTAGGCCTGCCGGGCATTCCGACGACCTCTGCAGCGACGTGCAGCGTCGTGAAAGGAGGCTGAGCGTGTTCGACTGGGTCACTCCCGAACTCGGCGCGATCTTCTGGGCCATCTTCAAGGCCATGGTCATTCTCATCGGCGCCATCGTCGCCGGTGCTCAGATGATCTGGGCCGAGCGACGGCTGCTCGCGCTGTGGCAGGACCGTTACGGTCCAAACCGGGTCGGCTGGTTCGGTCTGCTGCAGGTGCCGGCCGACATGGTGAAGATCTTCTTCAAGGAAGACTGGATTCCGCCGTTCGTCGACAAGTCGACGTTCCTGCTGGCGCCTGCGCTCGCGATCGGACTGATGCTGCTCGCGTTCGTGCTGGTGCCGTTCACCCCGAACTGGGTGGTGGCCTCGCCGCAGGACGGCATTCTGTTCTTCTTCGCGATCGCGGGTCTCGCGGTATACGCGGTGATGCTCGGCGGCTGGTCGTCGAACAGCAAATACGCGCTGCTCGGCGGTTTGCGTTCCACCGCGCAGATGATTTCGTACGAAGTATTCATGGGACTGTCGCTGATGGGCATCGTGATGCAGGCCGGCAGTTACGATCTGAACAAAATCGTAGAGGCGCAACGCGACATCTGGTTCATCGTGCCGCAGTTCTTCGGCTTCTGCGTGTGGGTGCTAGCCGGCATCGCCGTCATCCACCGCACGCCGTTCGACCTGCCGGAAGCGGAAGCCGAACTCGCCGCCGGCTATCACACCGAATACTCCGGCATGAAGTTCGGCATGTTCCTGGTCGCCGAGTACGTCGGCATCGTGCTGATCTCGTCGCTAACGGTCACGCTGTTCTTCGGCGGCTGGCAGCCACCGTTCCACATCGACGCGTGGATACCGTTCCTCGGCGCGATTCCGTTCATCTGGTTTGCAATCAAGGCCGGCGTGTTCATGGCGCTGTTCATTCTGCTGCGCGCATCGTTGCCGCGACCGCGGTACGACCAGATGATGTCGGCGGCGTGGAAGGTGTGCCTTCCGCTCGCCCTCATCAACCTGCTCGTGACCGCCGCAGTCGTGTTGTGGCGTACTCCGGGAGCCTGATCGAATGAACCGCCTTCTGTCAGTTCTCAGCGGCATCTGGTCACAGTTCCGGTCGATCGGCATGGTGTTCATGCACACGTTCCGTCCGCGCGACGTGCAGATGTATCCGGAGGTGAAGGTACCCGTGCCGCCGCGCTATCGCGGTCGCATCATCCTCACGCGCGACCCCGACGGCGACGAGCGCTGCGTTGCGTGCAACCTGTGCGCCGTGGCATGTCCGGTGGGTTGCATCTCGCTGCAGAAAGCGGAGCGTCCCGAAGACGGCCGCTGGTATCCCGAGTTCTTCCGCATCAACTTCTCGCGCTGCATCTTCTGCGGCCTGTGCGAAGAAGCGTGCCCGACCACGGCGATTCAGCTGACGCCCGACTTCGAGATGGGCGAATACAACCGCCAGAATCTCGTCTACGAGAAGGAACACCTGCTGATTTCCGGGCCGGGGAAATATCCGGACTACAACTTCTATCGCGTCGCCGGCATGTCGATCACCGGCAAAGCCAAAGGCGAGGCGCTGAACGAAGAACCGCCGGTCGACTACAAGAGTCTGTTGCCATGATCGATATCGGCTTCTATGTGGCCTCCGCCGTCGCGCTGTTCGCAACGACGATGGTGATCACGAATACCAATCCGGTGCACGCGCTGCTGTATCTCGTCATGTCGCTGCTCGCGATCGCGATGGTGTTCTTCACGCTCGGCGCGCCGTTCGCCGGTGTGCTCGAAGTGATCATCTACGCCGGCGCCATCATGGTGTTGTTCGTGTTCGTGGTGATGATGCTGAACCTCGGCCAGCGGACGGTGGAGCAGGAACGACAGTGGCTGCGCGGCGGCATGTGGATCGGACCGGTGGTGCTGGCCGCGATTCTGCTCGCGGAACTCGGCGTGATGTTGTGGCCCACCGATGCTTCGACCGCGGCCGGGTTGACGGTGATCCCGCCCAAGGCGGTCGGCGTCGCGCTTTACGGACCTTATCTGCTGGCCGTCGAACTCGCCTCGATGCTGCTGCTCGGCGGACTCGTCGCCGCGTATCACCTCGGCCGGCATGAGGACGTTTGAGCGATGAACCCGATTCCGATGGAACACGGTCTGCTGCTCGCTGCTGCGCTGTTCGCGCTCGGCATGGTCGGCCTGGTCATGCGCCGCAACGTACTGTTCATGCTGATGGCGACCGAAATCATGATGAACGCCACCGCGCTCGCGTTCGTGGTGGGCGGTGCGCGTTGGGCGGAACCCGACGGTCAGGTGATGTTCGTGCTGGTGCTGACGCTGCAGGCCGCCGAAGCGTGCGTCGGTCTCGCCCTGGTAATTCAACTGTATCGCCGCTTCCGCACGCTCGATGTCGACGCGGCCACGACGATGAAAGGATGACGTACGCGTGAACCTCGTTTCGCTGATCTTCGTCTTCCCGCTCATCGGCTTCGCGTGGCTCACGTTCGCGCGCGAGCGCATGTCGGAGCGCGCGGCGGCCATCGTCGGCGTCGGCAGCATCGGCTTGTCGGCACTGGTGACGGCCCACGTCGGTCTCGACTTCGCGTCGCAATCGGAAGTCGCGCATCGCGAAACGCTGTGGACGTGGATGCAGATCGGTTCCTTCGCGCCGGCGTTCGCGTTGAAACTCGACGCGCTGTCGCTGACCATGCTCGGCGTCATCACCGGCGTCGGCTTCTTCATTCACCTGTTCGCCGCGTGGTACATGCGCGGCGACGACGGCTTCGCGCGCTTCTTCTCGTACATGAATCTGTTCATCGCGAGCATGCTGTTCCTCGTGCTCGCCGACGATCTGCTGTTCCTGTATTTCGGCTGGGAAGGCGTCGGTCTGTGCAGCTATCTGCTGATCGGCTTCTGGTACAAAGACCCGGCGAACTGCGACGCCGCGCGCAAGGCGTTCATCGTCACGCGCATCGGCGACACGTCGATGATCATCGGCCTGTTCGTGCTCTATCGCGCGTTCGGCACGCTGAACATCGATGCCATTCTCACCGCCGCGCCGCAAGCGTGGGGCACAGGTGCCCCGCTCGCCACGCTGGCGTGTCTGCTGCTGCTCGGCGGCGCGGTCGGCAAGTCGGCACAGTTGCCGCTTCAGACCTGGCTGCCCGATGCGATGGCGGGCCCGACGCCGGTTTCCGCATTGATCCATGCCGCCACGATGGTCACCGCAGGCGTGTATTTGATCGCGCGGATGGAACCGCTGTTTGCACTGTCGCCGTTCGCACTCGAGTGCGTGGGTGCGATTGGCGCCATTACGCTGCTGTTGGCGGGTTTCGCTGCGCTGATGCAGACGGACATCAAGAAGATCCTCGCGTATTCGACGATGAGCCAGATCGGCTACATGTTTCTTGCGGAAGGCGCCGGCGCATACGGCGGCGCGATGTTCCACCTGATGACGCACGCGTTCTTCAAAGCGCTGCTGTTCCTCTCCGCGGGCTCGGTCATTCTGTCGATGCACCACGAACAGGACATCTTCAGGATGGGCGGCCTGCGCACCCGTTTGCCGCTCGCGTTTGTCAGCATGCTCATCGGCACGCTCGCGCTCACAGCGTTCCCGTTCACGTCCGGTTACTACTCGAAGGACGAGATCCTGCTTCAGGCGTATCAGACTGGACATTTCGACCTGTGGCTGGCCGGTCTGCTCGGTGCATTCCTTACCGCGCTCTACAGCTTCCGGCTGATCTTCGTCGTGTTCTTCGGACCCGAGCGCTGGAAAACGTCGCGCAGCGAAGACCCGCACGCCGGCCACGGACTCAGTCACCACATACCGTTGGTGGTGCTCGGCGTATTCGCGCTCGCGGGTGGCCTGATCCACCTGCCGCTGGGCGAAATGTTGCCGGCGCCGCACAGGGTCGTCGAAGCAAGCGGCTTCGTCGAGCACCTGCCGCTCGTCGCATCGCTCGCCGGCATTGCGTTGTCGTGGCTGCTCTTCATGCGGGCGCCGCAAGTGCCGGCCGCTCTCGCAGCCAACCCGGCTACAGCATGGCTCGGCGCGCTGTGGAAGAACGCGTGGGGATTCGACTGGATCTATGATCGCCTGTTCGTGCGCCCCTTCGTGTTCCTGTCTCGCATCGCGCGCAACGATCCGCTCGACGGCGCAATGAACCTGGTGCCGGCGACATTGAGCGGCCTCAACACCCTCGCCACCGCCACTCAGAACGGCAATCTGCGCTGGTACGCGGCGGTTGCGGGCGCAGGGCTGTGCCTGCTGATCGCGGTGGTCGCATTCACATGAGTCGCTCGATATGACGCTCGTCTGGCTGATCCTGATTCCGCTGATTGGCGGACTGTTGAGCTGGCGCAGCGATCGACTCGCGCCCGCCGCACCGCGCTGGATCGCGCTCGTCGGCATGCTGATCGCGCTCGCGCTGTCGTTGTGGGTGTGGGCGACCAAGGACTTCTCCTTCACCGGTGCCGGTTTCTCGTCGGCGTCTGGCGCGCCGACCTGGACGATCGAATACCGCGCCGAGTGGATTCCCGCGCTCGGCGCCAGTTTTCACCTCGGCCTCGACGGACTGTCGATGCTGCTGATCGTGCTGACGAACCTGCTCGGCGTGATGGCCGTGCTCGCGTCGTGGCGCGACATCGACCGCGACGCCGGCTTCTTCCACCTCAATCTGTTGTGGAATCTCGGTGGCGTGGTCGGTGTGTTCCTGGCGCTCGATCTGCTGCTGTTCTTCTTCCTGTGGGAAGTGATGCTGGTGCCGATGTATCTGCTGATCGCGCTGTGGGGCAGTGATGCGCCCAACGGAAAGACGCGTTCGTATGCGGCAACCAAGTTCTTCATCTACACGCAGGCGTCGGGTCTGCTGATGCTCGTGTCGATCCTCGGTCTCGCGTTCGTGCATTACGACGCCACCGGCATCGTCACCTTCGACTATCACGACCTGCTCGGCACCACGATGTCGGCGCCGGTCGAGTGGCTGCTGATGCTCGGCTTCTTCCTCGCGTTCGCCGTGAAGATGCCGCTCGTTCCGCTGCACGGCTGGTTGCCTGACGCGCACACCAACGCGCCCGTTGGCGGCTCGGTGGACCTCGCGGGCATTCTGCTGAAGACCGCCGCCTACGGTTTGCTGCGCTTCGGCATTCCGCTGTTTCCGCACGCGTCGCTCGACATCGCGCCGATCGCGATGTGGCTCGGCGTGGCCGGCGTTGCGTACGGCGCGGTGATCGCGTTTTCGCAGACCGACATCAAGCGCCTCGTTGCATATACCAGCATCAGCCACATGGGCTTCGTCATCATCGGTATCTATGCGGGCACGGAAGCGGCGCTGATCGGCGTGGTCATACAGATGATCGCGCATGGGCTCTCGGCCGGCGCGCTGTTCATCCTGTGCGGCGAGATTCACGAACGCCTGCAGACGCGCGATCTGCGCGAGATGGGCGGTTTGTGGACGCGCCTGCCGTACCTGCCGCCGTTCCTGCTGTTCTTCGCGCTTGCGTCGCTCGGCCTGCCGGGGCTCGGTAACTTCGTCGGCGAGTTCCTGATTCTCACCGGCACGTTCGTGGTCGCGCCGTGGGTTGCCATCGTCGCGTCCACCGGTCTGATCTTCGCGGTGGTGTACGCACTGATCATGGTGCAGCGCGCGTTGCAGGGACCCGTACACGGCGCCGTCGCGAACGCCGCGCTGCAGTTCGTCGATCTGACGAAACGCGAACTCGCGATGATGTTCGCGCTGATCGCGCTGCTGATCGGTCTCGGTCTCTATCCGCAGCCGGTGATCGACGCGGCGCGCGCGCCGGTGCACGCGTTCGACGCAATGTATTCATTCCAGGCGGCCGCGCCCGCCGCAGCGGGAGTCGCGCCGTGAACGAGCAGATCATGGCGCTGATGCCGCTTCTCGTGACCACCGCCACGGTGGTGATCGCGATGTTCGTGATCGCCGTGCGGCGCAGTCACCACTTGACCGGCGGCGTCAGCATCGTCGGCACCGCCATCGCGCTGTTGAGCGTGCTGCTCGGCTGGAACGCGACCGAGACGCACGCCATTGCGGTAACGAACCTCCTGCTGATCGACAGCACGGCGCAATTCGCGATGGTGCTGATTCTGGTAACCACGCTCGGCGTGCTGACATTGTGCCCGGCATACTTCAGCGGCTATCGCGGCCATCGCGAAGAGCTGTATCTGCTGCTCGGCGTCGGCACGCTCGGCGCGTTGACGCTTGCGTGCGCGAATCATGCCGCCACGCTATTGCTCGGCCTCGAACTACTGAGCCTGCCGATGGTCGGCGCGGTCGCTTACGCAATCGACCGGCCCCGCTCGATCGAAGGCGGCATCAAGTATCTGATCCTGTCGGCCGGCGCGTCGGCGACGTTACTGTTCGGGCTTGCGCTGATATATGCCGAAGCCGGTGCACTCGACGTCGCATCGCTGTCCAGCGCAATCGCCGGCGCGGGTCTCGGTTCGCCGCTCGTGACCGTCGGCGCGGCGATGCTGTTGGCAGGTCTCGCCTTCAAGCTGTCGTTCGTGCCATTCCATCAATGGACGCCCGACGTCTACGAGGCGGCGCCGCTGCCGGTCACCGCGTATCTCTCGACTGTGGTGAAGGTCGGCGCATTCATCGTTGCGCTGCGCCTGCTGCACGCCGGGGTCAGCAGCGCGTCGCCGCTGATCGTCAGCGCGATCATCGGATTGGCGCTTGCGTCGATGCTCGTCGGCAGCCTGCTCGCACTACGCCAATCGAATCTGAAGCGCCTGCTCGCGTACTCGTCGATCGCGAACTTCGGTTACCTCGCCGTGGTGCTTGCGCTGCCAGGCGTCGAAGCGGTGCGCGCGGCCGGCGTATTTCTCGTCTCGTATCTCGTCACGTCACTCGGCGTGTTCGGCGTGATGACGATGGTGTCGAGCCCGATGAGCCGTCACGATCACGAAGACATCGACGAATACCGCAGCCTGTTGTGGCATCGCCCGTATCTCGCCGCGATCCTGATCGCGATGCTGCTGTCGCTGGCCGGCATTCCGCTGACGGCCGGCTTCGTCGGCAAACTCGCCGTCATCGCCGTCGGTGTGCAAGCCGCCCAGTGGTGGCTCGTCGCCGGCGTGGTGGTGGCGAGCGCCATCGGCATCTATTACTACCTTCGCGTCATCAATGCGGTGATCACGAACGTCGACCCGGACGCAGAGCGCGTTGCGGTCGCAGTGACGTGGGTCTATCGCGCAAGCGCGACGATGCTGCTGCTCGCAACGCTTGTTACGATCTGGCTCGGCGTGTATCCGCAACCGCTGTTCGTGTTCGGCCGGTATCTGGCGTTTCCGTAGCGACGAGCGGCTGCTGATCCGTGATCGACGTCAGTCAGGTCCCGCCG
The DNA here is from genome assembly GCA_963780795.1 of uncultured Gammaproteobacteria bacterium. Taxonomy (GTDB): domain Bacteria; phylum Pseudomonadota; class Gammaproteobacteria; order Pseudomonadales; family Azotimanducaceae; genus DATJGR01. Next base: position 224,003 of record CAWADH010000008.1, read on the forward strand.
GAGCAGCCACTCAAAGTGATCATCGGCGCGGGAATGCAGTCGTATCCCGGTTGGATCGCCACCCAGAAAGAGCAGTTGGACCTCACCCGTAGCGACGATTGGGCCGCGAGTTTCCAAACCCGCTCGGTCGACGCGTTCCTGTGCGAACACGTCTGGGAGCATCTATCCGAAACCGACGCACGCCTCGCCGCATCGTTGTGCTTCAGATATCTGCGACCGGGCGGATACCTGCGTTGCGCAGTTCCGGACGGCAACTTTCCGGACGCGGCATACCAACAGCTGGTGCGACCGGGTGGCGCGCTCGCCACGGATCACCCGGCAGTGGACCACAAGGTCATCTACGACTATCGAAGCTTCGCGGCGATGTTTGCCGCTGCTGGATTCGAAGTGGATCTGCTCGAGTACTGCGACGAAACCGGTCGCTTTCACTACAACCAGTGGTCGGCCGACGATGGGACGATCTACCGGTCGTTGATGTCGGACCATCGCAACAAGCAGGGCACGATCGGGTTCGTCTCGCTCATCGTCGACGCACGCAAACCAATGCACTCGGATCAGTCGTCGCGACGAATGTGACGTCACAATCACGCCCCCGAGCACGGTCGTGCTACCGTTCGTGCGCATCGATCAACGGAGAACATCGACGTGCCCCAAGGCCGATTGCTTGCAAAGAAGTCCGTCGCGCAGATCCAGAGTGAATTCACGCACAGCGATCTGAAGCGCACGCTGGGACCGCTCAACCTGATCAGCCTCGGCATCGGCGCCATCATCGGCGCCGGTATCTTCGTGATGACCGGCAACGCGGCAGCGAACTTCGCCGGTCCCGCAGTGGTGCTGTCGTTCGTGATCGCGGGTCTCGCGTGCACCTTTGCGGGGCTGTGTTATGCCGAACTCGCGTCGACCATGCCGGTATCGGGATCGGCGTACTCGTACGCCTACGTAACGCTCGGCGAAGTGTTCGCCTGGATTATGGGATGGCTGCTGCTGCTCGAGTACGGCGTCGCCGCCTCGACGGTCGCGTCGGGGTGGACCGGCTATGTCGTCAGCCTGCTGCACGACTTCGGCGTCATCATTCCGGAGGGCCTGTCGAGGTCCACCTGGCAGTATCAGAGCGGGGTGCTGGAGAGCACCGACGGATTCAACCTGATCGGCGCGCTCGGCATTCTCGCGGTGACGAGTCTGCTCGTGCTCGGCGTGCGCGAGTCGGCACAGGTCAACAACGTGATCGTCGCGATCAAAGTCACGGTGCTCATCGCCTTCATCATCATCGGCGTGACGTACATGAACCCCGACAACTGGTCGCCGTTCGTGCCGGCGAACGAAGGCGGATTCCGTTACGGCTGGCAGGGCATCCTGCGCGCCGCGTCGATCATCTTCTTCGCGTACGTCGGGTTCGAAGCGGTGTCGACCGCGGCCGGCGAATCGCACAACCCGCAGAAAGACGTTCCGATCGGCATCCTCGGCTCGCTCGGCTTCTGTACGTTGATCTACATGCTGGTGTCGGTGGTGATGACCGGCGTGGTGCCCTTCGGCAAGCTCGGCGTGCCCGACCCGATCGCCGTGGCGGTCGATCGGATGAATCCTTCGTGGGCGCTCATTCCGTGGTCCGGCAGCGAAACCGGCTCGCTGAACCTGTTCTCGCTGATCATCAAGATCGGCGCGTTCACGGGTCTCTCGTCCGTGATGCTGGTGCTCTGCTACGCGCAGACGCGCGTGTTCTACCAGATGGCGAAAGACGGACTGATCTGGCGCGTGTTCGGCGAGGTGAATCCGCGCTTCCACACGCCGGCCACGGGCACGATCGTGCTCGGTGTGATCATCGCAGTGGCCGCCTCGGTGCTGCCGCTCGGCGTGCTTGGCGACCTGGTCAGCCTCGGCACGGCGCTCGCGTTCGCGATCGTTTGCGGCAGCGTCATCTATCTGCGCCGCAACAATCCGACGATGAAGCGGCCGTTCCAGGTGCCGTTCTACCCGTACACACCGATCCTCGGCATCTTCTTCTGCGTGGTGCTGATGATGGGGCCGATCCTGCTCGACATCGTCAGCAAGGCGATGGGATACGACCTGCTCGGCGCGATGATCGGCAATCCCGGCAAGGTCGAACACGACCCGATCGCGCTCGGCATCCTCGGCACCTATGCGATCGTCGGCGTGCTCATCTATCTCTTCTACGGATACCGCCACTCGAAGCTCGGGATCGCCGCCTCGACTGCCACGTAAAGGTTCATTGGCGACTTCGAGTTGACGGATGGAGCGGCGGCGCTTCGGTGACCTTTGGGAAGAGGGACAACCGGGTTCCCCGGCAACGCCAGTCACCGACGGTGCCTGTCACCGTCGGTGACTTATGGGTGAGCCACATCGCGTCGATTCCCTCGGCGTGGCTGCACCTCGGACCTGAGGTGGCGCCGGGAGGAGAGCGCCTCGGGATGGCGCGAGCGTGCCTGCGACATCGAAACCCCAACCTCCGCCGGACTACGAAGCTCCGGCCCGAGCCAACGAATGTCCGTCACAGATTCACGATCAAGCGCTTGCTTGATTCAAGCGCCTGCTTTATCGTGCGGCTCCCGACTGTTACTAATCTACTCAAGTGGACACGCTCCCCGATCTTCAGCAGACCGACGCCAAGAAGCGTCTCGTTCGTGCGGCGCTACAGGTATTTGCGTCGAAAGGCTACGAAGGCGCTTCGACCCGTGAGATCTGCCGGCTCGCCGACGTCAACGTCGCCGGCATCCACTATTACTTCGGCGACAAGGCTTCGCTATATCGCGAGGTGTTCCGCATTCCGGAGCAGATTGGTCCCTTCCCGCTCGAGATGGCCGATCCGAACTTACCGGTGCGCACCGCCCTCGTTGCGTTTTATGGCCACATCATGGCGTACATCGCAGCGCCCGAACTGCAGCAGCTGCGCCTGGTCGTGTTGCGCGAAGAGTTGCAGCCGAGCGGTGTGCTGGATGGGCGGCCAGATGGTCCGCGTCGGATGCACGACGATCTAACGCGTTTCCTCTGCCGCGCGATCGGCATCCGCGAACCCGACGCCGCCCTGCACCATCTCGCCTTCAGCATCGGCGGGCTCGCGCTGGTGCTGTTCGTGCACCGCACCGCTGTCAATCTGATCGCGCCCGACCTGCTGGCCGACGATGCGGCGTTGCGCGCCACCATCGAACGGTTGGCCGATCACGGTCTTGCACTGATCGAGGCGGAGACGAAGCGCCGCGATCAGGCCACCGGCACGAGTTCTGCCCCACAAACGAAATTGCACGATGCCGCGAATCTGCGCAGCGCCAACCATCGGATGAAGCACTCATGAAAGTCGGTCGCACAGTACGAGCCTGGCTCATCGGTATTGCCGTGGCCGTCGTCATGGCGGTCGGCGCGGCCGAACTGCGGCCGAAGGGAATCGATCCGTCGGCGGCGCCGAAAACGGCCGCGCAACCCGCTACCGCACTCACGGTCAGCGTCGTTCATCCCGAACAGGCCGAATGGCCCGAAGTCATTCAGGCATCCGGCACCATCGCACCATGGCAGGAAGCAATCGTCGGTTCCGAAGTGGCCGGCCTGCGCCTCGCCGAGCTGACGGTCGACGTCGGTGACGAGGTTACAAAGGGGCAATTGCTTGCGCGATTCGACGACGCCACCACGCTCGCGATGGTGCGTCAGTCCGAAGCGGCCGTCGCCGAGGCCGAAGCGAACGTCGCGGAAGCGGACGCCAATGCGCAGCGTGCCGAACGGCTCGGTAAAACCGGCGCGCTGAGCCAGCAGGACGCCACCCAATACCTGACGCGCGGTCGCACCGCGCAGGCGCAACTCGAATCTGCAAAGGCCCGGCTGCACAGCCAGCAGCTCGCGCTGCAGTACACGCGCGTCGTCGCACCCGACGACGGCGTGATCTCGTCGCGGAAAGCGATGCTCGGCATGGTCGCCGCGCCGGGCACCGAGTTGTTCCGCCTCGTGCGGCAGAATCGCCTCGAATGGCGCGCCGAATTGACCGGCGCACAACTGGCGCAGGTCCACGTCGGCGACGCAGCGAGCGTGCAACTCGCCGATCGCACGGTGGCGCACGGCCACGTGCGGCAAGTGGCACCGGTGATCGAAGAAAGCACGCGCATCGGCGTGGCCTATGTCGAACTCGATCGCAGCGAGAGCGCGAACAGCGCAGCTCGCGCCGGCATGTACGGCACCGGCACCATCGTGCTCGGCCAGCGCGTGGCGTTGACGCTTCCGTCCGATGCAATCGTGATGCGCGATGGCCACGAATACGTGTTCGTGCTCGGAACAGACGGCAGAGTGGCGTTGACCAAGGTCGACATCGGCCGGCGATTCGGCAACGGCGTCGAAATCAGCGCCGGCGTGACCGATGCGCAGCAGGTCGTCGCCGCCGGCGCTGCGTTCCTGAACGACGCGGACGCGGTACGCGTCGTACCCGCGCCGCCGTCCGGGAACCCAACATGAGCAGCGGCGGCAACTTCGCCACCTGGTCGATCCGTCAGCCGATCCCACCGATCGTCGCGTTCATTCTGCTGACGTTCGCTGGCGTCTATGGCTTCAAACACCTGAACATCACCGATCTGCCCGACATGGACTTCCCCGCCGTGACGGTAACCGCCGTCATGCAGGGCGCGTCGGCCTCGCAGCTCGAAACCGAAGTCACCCGCAAGATAGAAAACGCCGTCGCCACCGTCGGCGACATCGAACACATCACCTCGACGGTGACCGAAGGCACGTCGACGACGGTGATCATGTTTCACCTCGAGAAGAACCTGTTCGAAGCACTCAACGACGTGCGCGCCGCAGTATCGAACATCCGTTCCGATCTGCCGAGCGATCTCGAAGAACCGATCGTCGGCAAGGTCAACACCGCGGGACAGCCGATCCTGACGTTCTCGGTTGCGTCCGACCGCATGGACGAAGAAGCGTTGTCGTGGTTTGTCGACGACACGGTGTCGCGCAAACTGCTGTCAGTACCGGGTGTCGGTAAAGTCGTACGCATCGGCGGCGTCGACCGCGAAGTGCGCATCGAGCTCGATCCGGCCCAGCTCGCGGCGTTGAACCTGAGCGCGGCCGAAGTGTCCCGTCAGCTGCGGCGCATCCAGCAACAGCTGTCGGGCGGCCGCGGCGAAATCGGCGACTCGCGCCAATCGATGCGCACGCTTGCAACGGTGAAGCGTGCAGGCGACCTGAACGCACTCGACATCACGTTTCCGGACGGCCGTCACATGCGGCTCGACCAGATCGCGACGGTCAGCGACACGGTGGCCGATCGTTCGCAGCTGGCGCTGCTCGACGGCAAACCGGTTGTCACGGTTCAGATCCAGCGCTCGCGCGGCACCAGCGCGGTGGCCGTGGCGGACGACGTTACGAAGGCAATTGCAGCGCTCGGCGCGGCGCACCCCGGCGTTTCGTTCACGCTCGTCAGCGACTCGGTGAACATGATCCGCAAGGAATACACCGCGTCGATGAACATGCTGTGGGAAGGCGCGATTCTGGCGATCGCGGTGGTCTGGCTGTTCCTGCGCGACTGGCGCGCGACGCTCGTGTCCGCCTCCGCTTTGCCGTTGTCGATCATCCCGACGTTCGCGGCGATGTACTGGCTCGGCTTCTCGATGAACACGGTCACGCTGCTGGCGCTGTCGCTGGTGATCGGTCTGCTGGTCGACGATGCAATCGTCGAGGTCGAAAACATCGTGCGGCATTTGCGCGGCGGCAAACCGCCGCTGCAGGCGGCGATGGACGCCGCGACCGAAATCGGTCTCGCCGTCATCGCCACCAGCATGACGCTGGTCGCCGTATTCCTCCCAACGGCGATGATGAGCGGCATCCCCGGCCTCATCTTCAAACAGTTCGGCTGGACCGCGGTGGTCGCGGTACTCGCCTCTTTGACCGTCGCGCGGCTGATCACGCCGATGCTGGCAGCGCGTTTCCTGACGGCGCACAAAGGCGCGCCGGAAAAGAGCCGTCTGCTCGACTGGTACGTCGGCGTGGCCGCGTGGTCGCTGCAGCATCGTCGCTTCGTCATGATCGCGTCGACCGGCTTCTTCCTCGGATCGCTCGCGCTTGTCACGCTGCTGCCGACCAGCTTCATGTCGGCCAGCGACCGTTCGCAGACGCGCCTGTCGATCGAGATCGCACCGGGCAGCACACTCGACGAAACGCGCCGCACGGTCGACCAGGTACTGGCGATCACCCGCACGATTCCGGAAATCCGTCAGGTATTCACGTCGATCGGCGCCGGTGGCGGCGCTATGGGCATGAGCCGCGAAGGCAGCGGCGGTGGCGGCCCGGCCGACCTGCGCAAAGCGTCGCTGACGATCAATCTGGTACCGCGCCGCGACCGCGCGCGCTCACAGACGATGATCGAGAACGAACTGCGACAGAAACTGCTCGACGTTCCAGGCGCGCGCTTCACGATCAGCGCCGGCGGCCCGGGCGAAAAACTGCAACTGGTGTTGTCCGGCGACGACATCGAGAAGCTGCAGCGCGCGGCGAAAGACGTGGCGCATGATCTGCGCGGCATCCACGGGCTCGGTAACGTCACCTCCACCGCCAGCCTGTTGCGGCCCGAAATTCTGATCACGCCGGATTTTGCACGCGCCGCCGAACTCGGCGTCACCGCCGGCAGCATCGGCGAGACCGTGCACGTGGCAACGGCCGGCGACTACGACCAGGCGCTGCCGAAACTGAACCTGCCCGATCGCCAGATCGACATCCGCGTGCAGTTGCCGCTAGCAGCGCGGCGCGACCTCGCGACCATCGAACAGATGCGCGTGCCGGGCCGCGACGGACTGGTGCCGCTGTCGAGCGTCGCCAAAGTCACCGTCGGCAGCGGTCCTGCACAGATCGACCGTTTCGATCGCAGCCGCAACATCAACATCGAAGCCGAACTCGGCGGTCTGCCGCTCGGCGACGTGCAACGCCAGGTCGATCGACTGCCGGCGATCGTCAACTTGCCGGCCGGCATCCGCAAGATCGATTCGGGCGACGGCGAACGCATGAAGGAGCTGTTCGGCAGCTTCGGCCTCGCGATGGTCACCGGCATTCTGTGCGTTTACATGGTGCTGGTGCTGCTGTTCAAGGACTTCCTGCAGCCGATTACCATTCTTGCGGCGTTGCCGTTGTCGGTGGGTGGCGCATTCCTCGCGCTCCTGTTGTGTCGTCAGTACATGTCGATGCCGGCGCTGATCGGCCTGCTGATGCTGATGGGCATCACCACGAAGAACTCGATCCTGCTCGTCGAGTACGCGATCGTCGCGATGCGCGACCGCGGCATGGAACAGACCGAAGCGTTGCTCGATGCGTGCCGCAAACGCGCGCGGCCGATCGTGATGACCACGCTCGCGATGATCGCCGGCATGTCACCGGTAGCGCTCGGACTCGATTCCGACGGCAGCTTCCGCTCGCCGATGGCGATCGCGGTGATCGGCGGTCTGATCACTTCGACATTGCTCTCACTCGTCGTGGTACCGGTGGTGTTCACGTACGTCTATCGCGTTCAGACATGGATGAAACAGATCATCGCGGCGAAGCCCCTGCCGCCGGCACACCCGCTGCCCACCCACGCGCCGGAGCCCCGTCCCCAATACGAGCCGTCACCGATCCGGCGCGCATCTCGGTAGAGGTTCCGCGTTTGCGCTGACGATTCCCGGCGGAGGTCCGGTGCGCCGGACCGTCACGCGCCATGGACGGCGCGGGGCGAGCGCCAGCAACCGTGTTTAAGCGATCCCACAGATCTCACCGACGATCCCGCGCGCTCGCGATCCACGAAATCGCGATGCCAACGGTCAGAATCGAAAAGATCACACCGAGCAGATAGAAGTTCGCGCGCGAACCGAACGTCGTTTTGATCCATGACGATGCGAGCATCTTGGTTCCGACGATGATCAGCACGATCGCGATCGCCGCATTCAGGTAGCGGAACCGATCGAGCAGCCCGGCCAGTGCGAAGTACAGCGAGCGCAATCCGAGGATCGCGAACACGTTGCTGGTGAACACCAGAAACGGATCGGCTGTGATCGCGAACACCGCCGGGATCGAATCCACCGCAAACACCAGGTCACTCATTTCGACGACCACCAGCGCGAGACCCAGCGGCGTGAGCAATAGCGTACCCCTCTTCGCCTTCTCCACCACCGCGTCGGCTTTGCAGTGCGCACCCGGCACCGGCGGCTCGAGCGCGTCGTCGCTGCCCGCGCGCACGATGAAGTGACCGCCATGGAACTGCGCCGTAACAGGAATGAAGCGGCGCACCAGCCGCATCACCGGATGCCGTTCGAGATCGCCGTGCGCGAGTTTGACGAAGAACATGCGGATGCCTGTGACGATCAGGAATCCGCCGAACACGAACAGGATCCAGTGGAAGCGGCTGATCAGCGTGGCGCCGATCGCGATCATCACGCCGCGCATCACGATGGCGCCGATGATTCCCCAGAACAGCACGCGATGCTGGTATTGCGGCGCCACGCCGAAGAAGGCGAACACCGCGACCATGATCACCACGTTGTCCGCGCTCAGCGATTGTTCGACCAGATACCCGGTGAGGTACTTCGCCAATGCCATGTCGCCGTCGTTGACGAAGCCGTCCACCGAATCGACGTCTACGCCGAGGCCGAACCACTGCAGGTCGTACGCGAGGTGGACGAAGATGCCGAAGGCGAGCCCCAACGAGATCCAGCAGGCGCACCGGATCAACGCTTCGCGCATCGTCACCGCGTGGGGATTTCGCTGAAAAATGCCGAGGTCGAGCGCGAGCATCAACAGGATGAAGGCGACGAACCCGACCCACAACAACAAACCGGCACCTCGTTCGAACTACACGCTACTGCCCGACCGCGATGCTCGCGGCAAAATCGCGGTGATACCCGCGCCCCCTCTCGTGAATTCGGTTACGCGTCAGTCGGGCAGGCCCAGCACCCGCTTCGCGATGATGTTCAACTGCACTTCCGCGGTTCCACCGGCGATGGTCGCCGATTTCTGGCGCAGCCATGTCCGAGTGGCGGAGATTTCCTCGTCGGTGAACGCCTCGCCTTCCCAACCGACGCCCTTGAATCCCATCGCCGCGATCGACAGTTCGGTGCGTTCCTTTGCCAGAATCGCGCCGGACAACTTCACCGCTGACGACGCGAAACCGGGCGCCCGCGCCTGCGTTTCCTCGATGACGCGCCGCTGCGTCAATCGATACGCGTGTTGATTCATCTCGTGCCGCGTCAGCGCCGAACGATGATCGTCGTCGGCAATACGTCCGTTCCGGACGCCGACGTAGGTGCTGACGATGTCGAAAAGGGGTGTCTCGGCCACCCGCCCCTGCGTACCGGAGATGTTGATACCGGCGTGCGTCGAGCGTTCGTATTGCAGCAGACGTTTGCCAACGGTCCACCCCTGATTCAGCGGCCCAACCACGTCGTCACGCCGCGCCACGGCGTTCTCGAACAACGTTTCGTTGAACGGCGAGCTGCCGCTGATCAGCCGGATCGGGCGCACCTGCACGCCGCTCTGGTCCATGTCGATCAGCATCAGGCTGATGCCGTCGTGCTTCGGTGCGGCGGGATCGGTGCGGACGAGCGCGAAGATGTAGTCCGACTCCACCGCATCGGAGGTCCACGTCTTGCGGCCGTTGATGACGTAGCGGTCGCCGTCCAGCACCGCGCGGGTGCTCAGATTGGCGAGATCGGAACCGGCGCCGGGCTCCGAATAACCCATGCACCAGCCGCCTTCGCCGCGCGCGATGCCCGGCAACCAGCGCGCTTTCTGTTCCGGCGTGCCGTAGTCGAGCAGCGTCGGGCCGATGTAGTTGACGCCGCGGCCGGTCAACGGCGAGCGCGCGTCGATGCGCCGCAGCTCCTCGAGCAGAACCAGATACTCGACCGGCGTCAGCTCCGCGCCGCCGTACTGTCGCGGCCACGTCGGCACGGTCCACCCGCGCCCCGCCATCCGCTCGAGCCATTTCCGCGAGTCGTCCTCGAGACGCACCCGGGTGGAACCCCACGGGATCTGCCCGGGACCGCGCGCACCGGCCGGACAATTCTCCGCGAGCCACTCGCGCGTTTCCTGACGGAACGATTCGATCGCGTTCATCGGTGCTTCCTCACGCCTGACGCGATCATCTGGCATGGCGTTCGCCAGTGCAAACCGCTCACAGATACTTCTCGAACGGCAGCATCGCGATGAGTCCAGACTGCGTTCTGCGCCACCACGGCGTGTCGGGCTCCCGGTGCACCTCGACGACGGCGCCGTCGCGATCCGTCGTCCACGTCATGCGGCCGTCTTCGAGCGTCACGTGCCAGCTGTTCTGCGGCCGCATGTTCAGGGTGATTGCGCCGGCAACCGCTCGGGCGAGTTCCGGACTCTCGATGATCAAAGCCGACTCGGCGTTCAGGTATGCCGAGCGCATGTTCAGGTTCATGGACCCGACGTAAAGAGTGGTTTCGTCGAAAACAAACGACTTCGCGTGCAGTCCGAAGATGCGGTGCAACGAGCATTCGCCGACCGCAACAACTGCTGTGCACGCCGCCGCGTCGGGTCGCAGTTCGTACACGTCGATGCCGCTCGCAACGATCGGTTCGCGCCGCCGGGCGTAGGCGGCATGATTGGCGGTGACGTCGTTCGACGATAACGAGTTCGTCAGGGCGCGAATCGATACGCCGCGGGCGTGTATCGCCTGAATCACCGACAGGCTCGGATCGTCGAGCACCAGATACGCGGACTCGATCAGGATTTCGTGCTGTGTCGCTTGCGCCAGACGGCCGAACTCCATCGCGGTGGCCTGAACCCGCGACGTTTCGGCAACTGCGTTCGCGCGCGGCGGCGGGTCGTAGATCAACCGTGCCGGCGCCCACGCCATGTGTGCCTGCGAACGCGCCACGGTACGAAGCGCGTCGGCCGCGTTCTGTGGAAGTTCGATTTTCAGCGCGCGCAGCGAGTCGCCGGTCCGCCGCGCGCCATCGAGGCGTTCTGCTGCTTCCGCGTCGGTGAGCCGGTTCGTCGACAGCGCCGAAATCGAATAGCTCAGCTCGCTGTTCCAGAACGCGTCGAACATCGTCCCGACCTGGTCGACGATGGGGCCGATCACTTCGACGTCGCGATCGCGGAACACCAACTCCGGATTCACATCGAAGTATTCGTCGCCGATGTTGCGTCCGCCGACGATCGTCACCGCATCGTCGACGGTGAACGATTTGTTGTGCATACGCCGGTTGAGGCGCGAGAAGTCGGTGACGAGGTCGAGCATCTTGCGCATGCCGCTGCGCTGCGGGAACGGGTTGTAGATGCGGATCTCGATGTTGCGGTGCGCGTCGAGCGCGGCGATCGTGGCGTCGCGGCCAGCCACGTTGATGTCGTCGAGCAGCAGTCGCACGTGCACGCCGCGCTCCGCCGCGGCGTAAATCGCCTGCGCCATGTACTGGCCAGTGAGATCGCTGTTCCAGATGTAGTACTGCGCATCGATCGAGCGCTGTGCCGATTCGATCAACGCCAGCCGCTCGGTGAACGCGTCCACGCCGCTGTCGAGAATGCGCACGCCGCTGCGGTCGCCGTGAGCAGCGCCCGAGTGTCCGCTCAGACGACCCAGCTCGGTCGCGGCGGCGTCGGAGAAGTGTTCCGATCCGGCGCCGTCGGCCGGCGGCGGCAACGAACCGCACGCGACGAGACACCCGCACAGAATCGCGACGGCGATCCAATGGGCGCCGTCAGGTGAGCGAACGGGCGAACCGATGGGCAGTGCGGCGTTGGGTAAAGGCAACAAGAGCTAGAGCCGGCCGGCCGCGTGCAGCACCGACAACGCATCGGCCGTGATCCACTCGTTCATCGTCTTCCTGCCGGAACCCACGGACTCTCGCGGATCTCCTGTTGCAACCGCCTGATGCCGCGCGAGGTCGGGTCTTCGTCGAGGAGCCTTCCCGCAGATCGAAGGATTCTCCGAATCGGTCAGCCGTTGGATGAGATCGTCGCGACGCATCGAGCGATTGTTCTGCCGCAGCGCGCGGTGCGTCAACCCGCCGACCTGTTGCGTGCGAACGCTCCCCTGTTACGCTGCCGCAACGGGGGAATCCACATGTCCGACGGTGCTGCCGTACCAGCGAAACGCGTGCGCCATTTCCGGCAGATTCTGCTGTGGCCGCTGCAGCTGATTCCGCTGAAGGAAGGCAATCAGGTGCAGCGGCATTGGGAAGTGCTGCATTCCGCCGCCGAAGGCAACCCGTGGCGCGAGGTGATCGACGAATTCGGCGGCGCACCCGGGCAGTACCAGGAACGCCACTACAACGAGCTCGTCACGTTCCTGCCGTACGTCCAACGGTTTCTTTATGGCGACGGCTACTCCGATCCGGAAGGGCACGGCAACTCGCCGATGCGGGTGTTCCGTCGCCACGACATCGGCGCCGTACGAGTGGTGGCTCATCCGGGTGCCGAGCCGGTGGTGCTGTCGATCGCGCACGTCGACCTGTACTTCTTTTTCGACATCGACGTGACCCTGCTGAACGTCGAGGTTTACGCGAACGACCTGTTGCTCGACGTCGCGCAGGACATCCTGCACCGGTTCGGCCGCGCATATCCGGCCGGATGGGACGCCAACGGCCAGGGTATTCACTCGATGTATCACGTGGAGTGGTTGGCGCCCGACGGCACCGTGCTGGCGCAATCCGATTCGCGCGATCGCGAGAAATTCCTGACGTTCGTCGGCCAACACCGCGTGCCGCGCATCGCCTCGCACTGGGCATACGTGATGTATCCGCTGGTGCAGGATCAGACCGGCTCGCCTGGCACCATCCGCTACAGGCAGATCGAATACTACCGCATGCCGGTGATGGCGTATCTCGGCATGGAGAATGCGCGCGCGCTGACGCGCAACGATTTCGTGCGGCTCGGTCTCGTCACCGGCGCCGGCGAAGACGCGCTGCCGTACTCGGCACATTACGTCGCCGATTTCGAGAAACGCTACTGCTACGACCGCTATTGGACCGAAGGCGGCGACGGCAGCGACGGTCGCAACACGCGCTATCTGTGCTGCGGACATGGTCTGTCGGTGGTCGGCGATGCGAACTGGCCGTTCTTCACCAACACCGACACAGGGGTGCTGGCGCAGTTTCGCCATCAGCACTTTCTGCTGTTCATGATCGCGCACTTCCAGAAGGCGGCGCTGCTGATGGTGTCGGATCAGCTGGTGCATGCGCTCGAACGCCTGGAGGTCGGCAACCCCGATTCGGTGAAGCGTTTCAAACGCGCGATCCGGCAACGCTTCGAGATTTTCCTGCGTTTCACCCACCGCTACTGGTTCCACGACATCTCGGAGCAGGCCGCACCGAAGGCGCTTTTCAAGATGTGTGCCGAGCACCTCGGCCTCGATCCGCTGTACCTCGAAGTGAAGGAACGCATTCACGACATGGACGAATATCTCGACAGCGACAGCCTGCGGCGTCAGGCCAATACCGTGGTCAGGCTGACCGTTGTAACCATCTTCGGCCTGATCGGCACCGTGACCACCGGCTTCCTTGGCATGAACCTCATCGCCGATGCCGACGCGCCGCTGTTGAAGCGTGCGACTTTCTTCCTCGTCATTCTTCTGGGGACGGGTTGGCTGACCCTGTACACGATCGTCAAGTCGAAGCGCCTTTCCGACGTACTCGACGCACTCTCGGACGATCGCTTGTCCGCGCGCGAAAAACTCAACGCGATCTGGGAGGCGTGGCGCGATCGCCCACGCTGATTCGCGCTTGACATCTATTTTCCATTTTTGTTAAATATTTCGAGATTTGGAAATTACGATGTCGCGATGTCCACCGACGCTTCCACACTCGACGACACGTTGATCGCACTGGCCGACCCGGTGCGGCGCGGCATCGTCGAACTGCTGAAGATGCAACCGCGCCGCGCCGGGGAACTCGCAACGCTGCTTGACTTGAACGCACCGGTGATGAGCAAGCATCTCAAGATCCTGCGCGGCAGCCTGCTCATCGAAGAGGACAGACCCGTTGACGACGCGCGCGTGCGGGTATATCGATTGCGCCCCGAACGCCTCGAAGAGCTCAAAGACTGGCTGAGCGACGTGGGCGCGTTCTGGAACGACCAGCTCGCATCGTTCAAATCCGCAGCGGATGCTGTAGCGAAAGGCGTGCCTGCCAACGACTCACCGAAGGCGCAACGGCGGCGCAAATCGCGATCGGGCAAACGACGATGACGACGCAGACGGTCACCGTATCGATCGAGGTTGCAGCCGAACCGATGCTGGCGTTCGAGGTGTTCACGTCGCAGATCGACATGTGGTGGCTGCGCGGGCCGAAACACCGTTTCCGTGCGCCGTGGAACGGTACGCTGGTGTTCGAGCCGGGCCCAACCGGACGTCTGCTAGAGCAATACGCCGACGGCACCGCTTTCGTGATCGGACGCGTCACGCAATGGACGCCCGGCGAGCGGCTCGTGTTGAGCTGGCGGCTGCCGAGCTTCGCCGACACTGACGCGACCGAGGTGGACGTGCGTTTCGAAGCGATCGACGGCGGCACTCGCGTATCGGTGGAACACCGCGGTTGGTCCACGCTGCGCGCCGATCACCCCGCGCGACACGGCCAGCGCGGTCGCGACTACGAATACATGAAAGCGAGCCTGTGGGCAGACAACCTCGGCTCGCTGCGCCAGTACCTCGCGAAAAGCGTCGCGCAAACCTGAACCCGCCGGCGCGCTCCGGCATACCGAGAGGAATCCGCCATGAACCAGACGATCACGCCGTACATCACCGTCAAAGGCGCCGCCAAGGCGATCGAGTTCTACAAGAAGGCCTTCGGTGCGATCGAAACCGCTGCGCGATACACCGAGCCGAACGGCCGCGTCGGCCATGCTGAAATCGAGATCGGCGGCGCGCGCCTGATGCTGTCGGACGAACATCCGGAGATCGACGTGCTGAGCCCGCAATCGCTCGGCGGCACGCCAGCGATGTTCCACCTCAGCGTGCCCGACGCCGCCGCGACCGTAGCGCGTGCCGCTGCCGAAGGCGCGACGGTGCAGCGGGCCGTACAGGATCAGCCGTACGGCGAGCGCTCCGGCACCATCAAGGATCCGTTCGGCCATCGATGGATGATCGCGACGCACGTCGAAGACGTGTCGAAGGCGGAGTTGCAGAAGCGGGTGGGGGACGCGTACCAGATTACTTGAGAGGAGCTTCGTGTCGGTGTGGGTGGAACGGAGCTCTGAACGCGGCGGAGGTGCGTGTGTGCTGCGTCGGGCACGCTCGAGCCATCCCTGGGCGCTCGAGCCGCGGCCATCCCGCCGCGGAAGGCCCTCCGCAACACACACGCACCTCCGCCTCGGGTCATGTCTCCATCGACAGACGCGAGAAAGAGTGAACGCGCGCTGTGCGCGCGTTCATTTCGCCAACAAGTCAACGGATAGTGCCAGGCACCCGCGTTTGCACTTCGAATAAGTCACTGCCGGTGCCAGGCACCGGCAGTGACTTATTCGATGCTATCGGCAAACGAAAGGACGACTTCGGATGTAGGAAGGGTGACGGGTGATCGGTGCGGAGGCGCATCACACGCCGGGCCGGAGCACCGATCACCCGTCACCCTCACGTTCGAAACCGCGACTCTTGATCGAAACGATCAATGGTTGCGCGTCACCCGGCAGATGTGGAACCGACCCGCGTCGAGCCGGTGAAAGTACAGAATGTCGCCGTCGGGACTCAACGCCGGCGCCTCTACGAAACCGTCGGCGCCCGCGACGCGTTCGGCAGGGCCGAACGGCTGACCGGCACCGATGCGTTTCGCGCGGTAGATCGCGATGGTGCGCGCATGCGGATCGAGCCGGGTGAAGAACAACTCGCGGCGGTCCACCGAAACTGCCGGCGCGTATTCCAGAGCAGGCGTGTTGACGGAGCCGAGCAGTACGTCGCTGAACGTGTCGCGCACGAAGCGCTCGCCCATTCGATGCGCCAGCTCGATGTCCGCGGAGTCCGGCACCGCGGCGCCACTGAAGCGGCCTTCCACGTAGAACAATGAATCGCCGTCGCGGCTGATCTCGGCGTCGAAGTCGACCACCCCGCGCTGCTCCGGCGCAATCCCGCGCACGGTCTCCACATCGGTGACCACACCGTTGGCCCAGTGTCCGGTGTAGATCGACGAAAGCGACTCGTCGTAAGAGCGCGTCGAAACGAAGTAGAAGTTGCCGTCTTCATCGACGCTCGGCACACCGTCCAACGCCGGCGAGTTCGCGCCGTCTATCGGACCGACGTACTGGAAGTGGGCGTCGTCTATGCGCCGCGCCCAATGCAGGTCGGTCTGTTCCGGCGGCGAGTTGCGATTATTGAACAGCAGATCTCCGGTTTTCGGCACGATGAACGGTTCCATCGCGTCGCCGTCGTAGCCGACGATCTCGACGCACCCCGCTGCGGTGAAATCGTTGGTCGCCGGCAGATCGGTGGCGCCGCGGATCGCACATCCCGCCAGCAGCGCGCAAAGCAGCGCGAGCTGCGCGCCGCGTGCTGCGCCGTCAGACAAGATCGACCTTGCCGGTGGCCAGGTTGTAGATACCGCCGACCACACGCACCTTCTTGTCGTCGACTGCCTTGTTGAGAATCGGTGTGGCGCTGCTCAGCGTACGCACGTTCAGCAACACGTTCTCGCGGATGGCGTTGTCTAGCAGACTGCCTGCTTCGGGAATCGCCGCCTTGACCGCCGGCGCGATCGCCTTCACCAGCGACGGCAGGTGCCCCGGCAGTTCGGTGTGCCCCTCTACGGAACTGATCGTGGCGTCCACCGCGCCGCACGAACCATGGCCGAGCACCATGATCAACGGCACGTTCAGCATCGCGACGCCATATTCGAGACTTGCGATCACGTCGTCGTTGGCGAAGTTGCCCGCAACGCGCACCACGAACAGGTCGCCGCGCGCCGCATCGAACGCGTACTCGGGCGCGATTCTCGAATCGGCGCAACTCAGAATCGCGGCGTAAGGATTCTGGCCGCCGACCAGCGCTTCGCGTTGCGCCTTGAAATCGTGCCGCTTGGTTACACCCTTCACGTAACGGGCGTTGCCCTGTATCAAACGTTCGAGCGCAGCGTCGGGGGAGATGACGTTTTCCGGCTTCGGCGGCGGCTTGCCGGGATCGGCCGCGAATGCGACGCGCGACAGCCCCGCGCCAAGCGGCCCCGCGCCAAGCGCCGCGATACCAACCGCCGCAGTCCCGGCACGTTTCAGAAATCGGCGGCGGGTACCGCCATCGGAAAGCGTGACGCCTGCGTCCATCCCCACACCCTGAGTAGTCGACGAAGCGGTGAAGGATAACCGTAAAACCCTTCAACGGATCAGCGGCCGCACCGTAGACTACGCATCACTACCCTCTTCCCGGAGATCGACTTGAGCGAAGTACTGTGGCGTCAATCGGCAGGTGAACTCGCGGCACTGATCGTGAAACGCGAGGTGAGCTCGCGTGCCGTGATCGAAGCGCACCTCGAACGAATCGCTGCGGTGAACCCGCAGATCAACGCGATGCCGGTGGTGCTCGAACGCGACGCGCTGGCGGCTGCGGATGCGGTAGATCGCGCCATCGCGAAGGGCGAACGCGGTGGCCCGTTGCACGGCGTGCCGCTCAGCATCAAAGCGAACATCGATCTGCTCGGCTCCGCCACCACCAACGCGGTGCCCATGATGGCGCAGGCGATGCCGACGCTCGATCACCCGGTCGTCGAACGGATGAAAGCCGCCGGTGCGATTCCGATCGGCCGCACCAACATGCCCGACATGGGGCTGCGGTTGCATACCGACAGCGCGCTGTACGGGCTGACGCGCAATCCGTGGAATCTGGATCGAACGGTCGGCGGATCGAGCGGCGGCGAAGCGGCCGCGCTCGCCACCGGCATGAGTCCACTCGGTCTCGGCAACGACATCGGCGGATCGCTTCGCAATCCGGCGTTCTGCTGCGGCATCGCGTCGCTGAAACCGTCGTTCGGGCGCATTCCGCACGCGTCGAGCATCGAGCCGGCCAGCGGTCCGATGGTGACGCAGATGATGATGGTGCAGGGTCCGATGGCACGCACAGTGGCGGATCTGCGGATCGGACTCGGCGTGCTGGCGGGCGCGCACCCGCGCGATCCGATGTCGTACTCGGCGCCCCTCACGGGGCCCGCGCCCGCCAAACCGGTTCGCGTTGCGCTGGTGCCGCATCCAGCAGGCGGCACCACCGCGGCGTCGATTCGCGAGGGCGTGCGTTCTGCCGGCGCCGCGCTCGAGGCATCGGGCTACAAGGTCGAGGAAGTCAGTCCGCCGATGATCGAGGCGGCCGTCGAAACCTGGGGTCGCTGGATCGCCTGGGAGTTCGGCTCCATGCGCGCGGTGCTGAACACCGTGATGTCAGCCGACGCCAACAGGTTCTTCAGCGCCTTCAGCGAACTGTTCGGTACGCCGACTTACGACGACAGCGTGCTGCTGATGCAGACCCGCCACCAGATCGCGCGCGCGTGGTCGGAGTTCTTCGCGGAATATCCCATCATCGTCGGCCCCACCTGGTGCGAAGCCCAGTTCGCGCACGGCTACGACATCGCGGGTCCGAAGAGCGCCGCCGACATCGTCAATCTGATGCGCTTCGTCACCCCGATGAATCTGTTGGGGCTGCCGGTGGTCTGCGTACCCACAGGTGTCGCCGCAGGACTACCCACAGGCGTACAGGTCATCGGTGACCGGTTCCGAGAAGACCTCTGCCTCGATGCCGCGGCCGCGATCGAACGGCGTCTCGGTACGCTCACACCCATCGACGTCGTCGCATAACGCCGAGGATCGGCGTCCTATACTGTGCCCGACCAACTCGTGGAGCCCGCAGTGTCCGAACCGACTCCCAGCGGCGTTGCGCTCACGCCATTCGATCCGACGTTCCAGCGCGATCCTTATCCGGTGCTGCACAAAGTGCGTGCCGCAGCGCCGGCGCAATGGGACGAGATGGCGCACGGCTGGCTCGTCACCACGCACGACGAAGTGCGCGAGATCCTGCGCGACAAGGCGTTCTGGTCAGATCCACGCAAGGCCGATCCCGATTCGCTGATTGCCCGCTTCCAGCTCGCCGGCGATCGGGCCCCGTCGATGCTGTTTCTCGACGACCCGGACCACCGTCGCCTGCGCAGCCTCGTCAACAAGGCGTTCACGCCGAAGGCCGTGGAGGCGATGCGGCCGCGCATCGCCGCTATCGCGAACGAACTGCTCGACGCGATCAAAGACACCGAGTTCGATCTGATGGATCGCATCGCCGCGCCGTTGCCGGTGATCGTCATCGCCGAAATGCTCGGCATCGACACGCGCCAGCAGGACGACTTCAAGGCCTGGTCGAACGCCGTCGTCTCCGCGTTCTTCAACATCATGCGAAGCGCCGAAGAGTCCGAAATCGCCGCGAACGCGCAAGCCGCGCTCGATGCGTGTTTCCGCAAGGCGATCGCCGCATGCCGCGCCGCGCCGGGTTCGGACCTGATCAGCGCGATGGTGCAGGCCACCGACGGCGGCGACTCGATGAACGACGACGAAATCGTCATGCAGTGCAATCTGCTGCTGATCGCCGGCAACGTCACCACCACAGACCTGATCGGTAACGGCGTGCGCGCGCTGCTCGAACACCCCAACGAGCTCGCGAAGCTGCGCGCGCAGCCCGAACTGCTCGAGAACGCCGTGGAGGAGATGCTGCGCTACGATTCGCCGGTGATCAGTTCCGGACGCATCGCGAATCGCAGCGTCGAGGTTCACGGTTGTCCGATGCATCAGAAGCAATCGATCGGCGTTTCGCTCGCGGCCGCCAACCGCGACCCGGCGGTGTATCCCGATCCCGATCGCTTCGACATCGAACGCGCCGACACGCACCACCAGTCGTTCGGCGGTGGCCGCCACTTCTGTCTGGGCGCGCCGCTCGCGCGCGCCGAAGCACAAGAAACCATTCGCGCGCTGCTGAATCGCCATCCGCTTCTGTTACCCGCTTCCGGCGGGGCGCGCTATCGCGCGATTCCCGGCTTCCGCGGGCTGGCCGAGTATCGGATTCGAACGCGCGCCTGATGCTGGTATTTGACTGGAGAGAACAGATGAAACTCGGCCATGTGCTGACCTTGGTGGTGTTGCTCGCCGGCGCTCAGCATGCGCTCGCTACCGATGCGGCGGACGGCGTTTCGGCCGACAAAGCCCCGATCGAAGAATACCGATTGCCGCCCGACAAGCTCGAGAAGGCGCAGGCGCTGTATCGCACGGGCGTAACGATCAACCTATTCGGCACCATTTATGGCATCGCACTGCTCGTGGTGCTGCTTGCGCTCCGCGTTAGCGCGCGCATTCGCGACTTCGCGGAACGGGTGAGCTCACGCCGCTTCGTACAAGTGATCATCTTTGCACCGCTTCTGCTGATTCTGATCGACCTCCTGACGCTTCCATTCAGTCTCTATGGCCACGACCTGCAGCTGAGCTACGGCCTCTCCGTGCAGAGTTGGGGATCGTGGTTCTGGGACTGGACCAAGAGCGAACTCATCGGCACGGTCATCGCGACGCTGTTCGTCTGGGGACTGTACGCGTTCCTGCGCCGCAGCCCGCGGCGCTGGTGGTTCTACGGCTGGCTCGCGACGATTCCGGTGATTCTGCTGCTGATTCTGATCCAGCCGGTGTTCATCGCTCCGCTCTTCAACCACTTCGAACCACTGGAAGCGAAGCAGCCGCAACTGATACCGGAACTCGAGAAAGTGATGCAGCGCGGCGGTCTGCAGATCGATCGATCGCGGATGTTCGAGATGCAGGCGAGCGACAAAGTGACCACGTACAACGCTTACGTCACTGGCATAGGCGCGAGCAAACGCGTGGTCGTATGGGACAACACGTCGCGCGACATGACGATTCCGGAAACGCTGTTCGTGTTCGGACACGAGCAGGGCCATTACGTGCTGAATCACATCTGGATGTCGCTCGGCTTCACCATCCTCGGACTGCTGCTGGCGCTGTATCTGGCGCACCGGTTCGCCGACGGCGTGATCGCGCGATGGGGCAGGCGCTGGAGCGTGCGCGAACTCGGCGACTGGGCGTCGCTGCCGGTGATCCTGCTGTTGCTCAACCTGTTCTCGCTGGTCGGTCAGCCGGTGGGCGCGGCGTTCCAGCGCCACCTGGAGCATCAGGCCGACATCTACGGGCTCGAGGTGATTCACGGGCTCGTTCCGGATTCGCCGCAGGTCGCTGCGCACGCGTTCCAGAAGCTCGGCGAGAAAGCGCTCTCCTATCCCGACCCGAATCCGCTCTACGTGTTATGGGCGTTCGATCATCCGCCGATCGCCGATCGCATCCGGTTCTCCGTGCAGTACCAGCCGTGGAACCACAATCAACCGACGCGCTACATCGCGCAGTGACACGCGCGCGAACCTCGTTAGATCCAGCGCCGCACGCGCTGCCTGTACTGCAGATAGGCGTCGCCGAACGTCTGCGTCATCAGCGCTTCTTCATGACGGATGAAGCGGAAGTAAAGCAGCGCGACGAAGCCGCACGGCACCAGGTACGGCCACGGCCGGTTCAGCAGCAGCGCGATACCGATCAGCGCCAGCACCATGCCGAGGTACATCGGGTTGCGGGTGAACGCGAACGCGCCGTTCGTCACCAGCGCCGACGAGCGCGTCAGCGGCACGATGTTGGTGCCAACGACCGCGAACTGCCGCGACGCGACCATTGCGATCGCGACGCCGCACGCCAGCACGAGCGCTCCTGCGTAGTGCCACGGTGGCGGCAGAACGGCCGCGCCTGGCAACCACGTCATGGCGATCATCATCACGATCGCGAAGGCGAAGTAGTGCGGCGGATTGACGCGCCGTGGACTCACGACTGGCTGCCGTTCCGCATGACGGCAAGCATGGTCGACAGCGAAGCAACGCTGGCCTTATTCATGGTGTCATCCTCTACCCAATTCTTATAGTCCGTCGCATGGCCAACCACCAGTCCATCCTCATCGTCGAAGGCAACCCCGACCTCCGCGTGCTGGCGGCCCACGGCATCCACCGATGCGGGTTCGAAGTCGATACGGCGCGCAACACGATGGCATACTGCCCACACCCACTCGGGAGGAGCGACCATGAACGACGCCCGCGGCACGCCGGTCTCCTGCTCCGACCCGGCGCAGTTCGAAGGATACGAAGCGGCGCTGCGCAGCTATCAGAACTATGTCGGCGATCCGATCGTGGCAATCGACGCCGTACTGGCCGAGCACGACGACTTCGTGCTCGGCCACATTTTCCGCGCCGCCGTGTTGATGACGGCCGGCGAGCGTCGCGTGGTTGCGCAGGCGGATCGCAGCCTGAGGGCCGCGGAAGCACTGATCGATTCGGCCAACGACCGCGAGAAGGGGCTGATGCGCGCGACCCGGCTGCTGGTGAACGGCGACTGGCACGCCGCGTGCGCTGCCTACGACGCGGTGCTGGCAGAACATCCGCGTGACATCTTTGCGCTGCAAACCGCGCACCTCTTCGACTTCTATCGCGGCGACGCCTTGAACCTGCGCAATCGCGTTGCGCGGGTGCTGCCGCACTGGGACGCCGGTGTGCCCGCTTATTCCTATCTGCTCGGCATGCACGCATTCGGACTCGAGGAGTGCAATCAATACGCCGAAGCCGAGTCGAGCGGCCGTCGCGCACTGGATCTGCAGCCGCGCGACGGCTGGGCGGTGCACGCGGTGACCCACGTGATGGAAATGACCGGTCGCATCGACGACGGCATCGCATGGCTCGAAGGACGGCGCGACGACTGGGCGCCGGACAACGGCTTCGCCTTCCACAACTTCTGGCACCTGGCGCTGTATCGACTCGACCGGCAGGAGTACGACGCGGTTCTCGCGCTCTACGATTCCAACGTGTACCCGCGGCCGCTCGACGTGTGCGTGGTGCTGGTGGACGCGACCTCGCTGCTGTGGCGGCTGAGTCTCGAAGGCGTGTCGCTCGGTGGGCGACCGCACCGGCTCGCCGAGGTGTGGCGCAATCGGTCGCGCGAAGAACGCGGCTACTACGCGTTCAACGACGTGCACGCGGTGATGGCTCTCTGCCTGGCCAACGAACTCGATGAGGCGCGCGATCTGATTGCCCATCTCGAACGCATGGCGCCCGACATGCGCGGCAGCAATGGCGACATGACCCGCAACGTCGGCCTGCCAGTGGCGAAAGCAATGCTGGCGTTCGCGGACGGCGACTACGCCGCCGCCATCGAACTCGCGTTGCCGGTGCGCGACCGCGCGAGCGCATTCGGCGGCAGCCACGCGCAACGCGACGTGATTACGCTCACGCTGATCGAGGCGGCGTTGCGGTCGAAGCGGCACGCTCTGGCGCGCCATCTGATAGCGGAGCGCACCACTCAGAAGCCGGCGAGCGCGTGGGGATGGCGATTGCTGGCGCGCGCGAACTGACCGCACCGTCAGGCGACGGTGTGGAACACCCGCTGCACGTCGTCGTCCTGTTCCAGCTTGTCGATCAGCTCCAGCGCCTCGTTAGCCTGTTCTTCAGGCAACGTCATCGGCGCGATACAGACGTATTCGTGCTCTGCTGAAATCGGCGTGAGGCCGCGCTCTTCGAGCGCTTTCTGTACGTGGCCAAACTCTTCGAACGCACACCGCACCACCAGCTGCGGTTCGCCCTTCTCGCCGGTGCTCTCGCCCATCTCTTCGAGACCGTGGTCGATCAGATACAGCTCGAGGTCGTCCTGATCGATGCCATCGGGATTCAATCTGAAAACGCCCATGCGCTTGAACATGAACTCGACCGCGCCAGTGGTTCCGAGGTTGCCGCCGTGCTTGCTGAAGATGCTGCGCACGCTGGCGACGGTACGCTTGGTGTTGTCGGTAGCCGCTTCGACGATCACCGCGACGCCGTGCGGCGCATAGCCTTCGTAGATCACCACTTCGTAGTCTTTCGCATCGGCGCCGGATGCTCGCTTGATCGCAGCCTCGACCTTGTCTTTCGGCATGTTCACCGCGCGCGCGTTCTGCATCACGCGCCGGAGTGCCGGGTTGCTGTTCGGGTCGGAACCGCCGGATTTAACCGCAATGGTGACGTCTTTGTTGATCTTCGCGAACTGTTTCGCCATGCGATTCCAGCGCGCGAACATCGTGTGCTTTCTAACTTCGAAAATGCGGCCCATGGTGGCCTCGTAGACATTGGTTGAGGGCCGATCGGCTGGACGGCTTACGCCCGGACGCTCGACGCGGCGGGAATCTACTCGACATCGGCAGTCCGCGCCAGCGCCACAGAAGAACGCCCATACGCCACCTGCTTCCCGATCGATTCCCGGCAGCACATCGGTGATCACAGAAACGCCTCCTGGCCCATCGAAATTTCGTCGCGAATCACTACGGCGATCCCCTTATTCAGAACGTCAGCGAGCCTCTGCATCATGTGCGCATGATGAATCAGGAACTGTGGAGTAGATGATGAGACGCGTGTTCAACTCGGCTGGCGTGAAGTGTATCGCTGCAACTCTCGCGCTGGCAGGACAAGCATGGGGCGCGCCGCAAGCCGGCGACTGGATCGTGCGCGCGGGCGCGTCGACCGTGGCGCCGCAATCGGATAACGGAACACTGCATCTCGATCGCGCGATTCCGGCGCCGGCGTCGAAGATCGAAGTGGACGACTCCACCAGCTTCACGTTCACCGTCAGCTATTTCCTCACGCCGAACGTCGCGGTGGAGTTGCTCGCCGCCTATCCGTTCAGCCACGACTTCGAGCTCACTGATGTCAACCTGAACGGCAAAGTGGATCACCTGCCGCCGACGTTGTCGCTCCAGTATCACTATCCGATCAACGAGACGTTCAAGCCCTACGTGGGTGTCGGCGTGAACTACACGATCTTCTCGAACGCGGACGTGGATGCGCCCGTCAACGTCGACGTCGACAACTCGATCGGGCTCGCCGGACAAGTGGGACTCGACGTCTTTCTGAACGAACGCTGGCTCGTGAACGTCGACGTTCGCTACATCGAAATCGGCGGCGACGTCGACGTGAACAACGTCAATGTCGGCAACGTCGACGTCAATCCCTGGGTCTACGGATTGAACGTCGGCTACCGGTTCTGAGGTTCGACGCGACGGGTTGGAAACACCGGCCCGACATCGTCGATGCGAACATGTGCACGCTGGCGCTGCACGACCGACCGCCAGCGTTGCACGTTCGGATGATCGTCGAGACTGAATCCACCCTCCTCCGCACAGTGCGCGTAGCCGTAGAAACAGATATCAGCCGCCGAGTAATTGTCTCCTAACAGAAAGTCTCGGTTGCACAGTTCGCGTTCCAATACGTCCAGCGCACGATACCCGGTCGCATACCACTGGTCCCAGTCCGCTTGCATCGTCGTCACGAAATCGGGATAGCGCTTCAGGAAGCGCGCGCGCGCCCCAGCACCTTGTCGACGTTGCTCTGCTCAAAACACATCTACTGCACGACGCGTGCGCGCCCTAACCGATCCGTCGGCATCAACGGCGTGCCGTCCGCCAGCCAGAACAGAATCGAGTTCGACTCCCGCAAGCACGTTCCGTCGTCCAGTTCCAACACCGGGATCTGCCCCATCGGATTGCGCGCGAGGACCTCGGCACGTCCCGTTTCACCTGCCAGCAGATCAACCGTCTCGTACTCGACACGCAAACCCAGAGACGCAAGCGCGAGCCTGACCTTGTAGCCGTTTCCCGAGAACGGAAAGTCATACAGTCGTTTCGGCATCGCATTCACACGGATCTCCTTGCGCGGCTTTGCTACGGATAGCGAGCGCCATGATGTTCTGTCAAGGCGATGGGTGGGTGATCGGTGTTTCCAGGGCGGCTCGAGCCATCCGAGCCGGGATCATGGATCGTCGCAGTTTCGATGGCGGGGGGTGACGGGTGATCGGTGCTCCGGGCGTGTGATGCGCCTCCGCACCGATCACCCTTCCACATCCCACATCGCGCCTTTGTTCGGGGTCGAATAAGTCACTGCCGGTGCCTGGCACCGGCAGTGACTTATTCGAAGTACAAACTCCACCGAACCCGAACCGAAGCTCCATCCCACCGAACCTACGGCTCGCGATCCACCGTCACCGTCTTCACCGTCGTATGCGCTTCCGCATCGTGGACGACGTCCGCTTCGCGCGTCGTCGTGCCGCCGTTGGGGCCGGTTACGACGGTGGAACGGTCGTATCCGTTCGCGGTGCGCATCAGATCGTCGTCGACGGTGCGTACCTGGCCGTTGGGTCTGGTATAGGTGACATCTCGGTCGCGCGTGCCTGCGGCGGGATCGTTGACGACGGTTGCTTCGCGCGTTGCTGTGCGGCCTTGTGCATCCGTTATCACGGTCGTGCTGGTGTGACCGTCGGCCGTGCGTTGCGTTGTCGTATCTGAAGTGCGCACGTCGCCGTTGCGGCCTGTGTAAGTGACGTCGCGGGTTTTGGTACCGGTGGCCGGATCGACCGACACGTCGGCTTCGCGCGTCGCGGTGTTGCCGCTCTTGTCGGTGTAGGTCGTATCGCGCCTGTAGCCGTCATCTGTGAGCTGCGTGACCGTATTCGCGGTGCGCATTTCGCCGTCTTTGCCGGTGAACGTCACGGCCTTCGTTCGGGTTCCGCCTTCCGGGTCGTTCAACACCGTCGCGTCGCGCGTCGATGTGTGGCCTTGCGCGTCGGTCGCGACGGTGCTCGTGGTGTGGCCGTCGTCCGTGCGTTGCGTCATGGTGTCGACGCTGCGCGTGGCACCGTTCTTACCGGTATAGGTGACGTCCTTGCTGCGTGTACCCGCCGCCTTGTCGTGGGTCACCGTCGCATCGAGCGTGGACGTGCGCCCCTGCGCATCGGTGCGCACCGTGTCGCTCGTGTGTCCGTTCGCGGTGCGTTGCGTCCGCGTCGTTTGGGTGTAGCTGTCACGAGGGCGCCGCGCGGCTGCGTGCGGATGAACGGCCTTCGCAGCTGGGCGCGTTTCCGCGCTCTCCGCCGTTTCGGCCATCGCAACGCCAGTGGCAAACACCACGCACAAACCCAGAACCATCTGTTTTCTGCTCGATCGACTGTTCACGAACATTTCCTTCGAACCTGGATTTTGGACCTCACATATCAACGGCCGACATCCGAATCGGTTGACCCGGCAGGTGGCCGGCATTTCGGCGGTCTCGTGGCGGAGCACGGATCCGTCTGCTCTAATCGCGTGATGGCGGACACAGAAGCCAGTGGGGAGGCCGAACCATGTTCAACCTGACTAACGACTCGCTCGAGGTGCAACTGCTCGATCCGATCGCGGACAGAGCGCGGTTCGGCGTGCGCTACTGCACCGGCGGTTACATCTTTCAGGTGCGCGATAGCAGTCGCGGCGATCTGCTCAGCGGACCGACGTTTCCGGACAGCTTCAACTGGTTCGACGGCCAGGGAATACCGGACGCCTTCAACCTCGGACCGCTGAACTCGACCCAAACGCTCGGCGAAGCGCTGATCATCGGCATCGGCGTTTGCGACACGCAGGCCCGCACCGTGAAATCGTTCTGCGACTGGAAGATCGTGCGCAATCCAAAAGACGTTTCGTTCGATACGCAGCAGACCTACGAAGACTTCTCGCTGACGCTCACGCGAACGGTTTCGCTGCACGAACGCACCATTCGCTCGCACACGCTGCTGACCAACGTCGGCAAAGCGCCGATCCCGATGCGCTGGTTTCCGCATCCGTTCTATCCGCAAACGGCCACCGACGAACTGCTGTGGATCAACGCGCCGCTGAACTGGCGCGACGCCAACGGCTATACGCGGTTGCCGAATGGGTTCATCGCGCGCACCGGCTGGCCGTGGACAGATGGCCACTATCATCCGCTCGACCACGACGCCACGGCGCCGCTGATCCTGCTGCAGCGGCACCCGACACTCGGCTTCGTCACCGCGACGTGCAGTTACGTGCCCGATTACTTCCCGATCTGGGGCAACGCCGCGACGTTCTCGTGGGAGCCGTTTCTGGAACGCACCGTTTTTGCCGGGCAGTCGTACGGCTGGTGGATCGACTATTCGTTCTGACGCCGACGGCGCCGTCAGTCGCCCGACACCGAATCGACGGCGCCGAAGATGCGCTCCAGCTTCGCCGTCAGTTCCGCCGGCAACGGCGGCGCGAGGATCGAATCGACGTTCTCGCGCAGGTGCTCGACGCTGCCGGTGCCGGTCAGTATCACGTGCGCGCCCGGTTCGTAACGACAGAACCGGTACGCCGCCTCGATCAGCGACTTCACCTCCCGATGCGACTCGACGAAACCGAGCGGATCGTCACGATCGACCGCGCGCGCATCGACCGCGCCCGAGTCGATCAGTCGGCCGACCACCGCACCGACGCGTTCACGATTCGTCAGCGCACGCCGCACCGCGAACATGATCAACGTGCCGACGTCGTTGGCGCGCGTGAGCGGAAACACCGAACGTCGCGCCGACGGGTTCAGCAGGTTGTGGCCCACCATGACCACGTCGAAATGGTCGTCCGGTAGTGCGCGTTTCAGCATCGCGTGGTCCGTGTCGGTGCCGAATCGTTCGGTGATGCCGATGAAGCGCACTTTGCCCGCCTCGCGCGCCCGCACCAGTTCCGGCAGCAGCACATCGATGCAGTGCGCGTACTGGTCGGTGAGCACGCCGTGCAGATGGAACACGTCGACGTAGTCAGTGCCGAGCCGCGTCAGGCTGAGTTCCAGACTCTCGCGTAACTCGGCGGCACTCATGAGGCCGTTCGCGCCGGCGGGCAGCGCCTTGGTCGACAGCACGACCGAATCGCGGCGGCCGCGAATCGCGTTACCGACCGCGGCTTCGGTGCCGTACGCGCGCGCGGTGTCGATGAAGTCGATGCCGAGGTCGAGCGCCGCCGCAACGACGCGGCTCGCTTGCGCTTCGTCGCCGCCGTTCGCCATGCCGAGCCGGCTGTGGCCTCCGCAGCCGAGGCCGACGCGCCGACCGTGAGTCCTGTGCGACCGAGCACCACCGTCTGCATGACGAACTCCTTCACCACCGATGGCTGTTATCCTCGCACGCATCGCCGCGCAGGAGCACCGCCATGAAATACGGCCTCTATCTCGTTCCAACCGACACCTACCCGCCGATCACCGAACTCGCACGTGCCATCGAAGAGCGCGGCTTCGATTCGATCTGGGTGCCGGAGCACTCGCACATCCCGACCACTGGTTCCACGCCGTATCCCGGCCGCGGTCCGGTGACGCGCGATTTCGCGCGCACGCTCGACCCGTTCGTGGCGCTCACTGCGGCGGCTACCGTCACGACCAAGCTGAAGCTCGGCACCGGCATCTGCCTGCTGATCCAGCGCGACACCATCCACACCGCGAAGACGGTCGCCACGCTCGATCACATCTCCGGCGGGCGCGTGCTGTTCGGCGTCGGCGGCGGCTGGAACAAGCCGGAGATGGAAAATCACGGCACCGATTACGCGACGCGCTTCCAGCGTCTCGAGGAACAGCTGCAGGCGTTGAAGACGATCTGGACGGAGGACGAGCCGGAGTTTCACGGCGAGCACGTCGACTTCGCGCCGATGTGGCTGTGGCCGAAACCGGCCTCGACACCGCATCCGCCGATCTTCATCGGCGGCGAAACCGACCACACGCTGCGACGCATCGCGAAATACGCCGACGGCTGGCTGCCGCGCGTGCGCGACCCGCAGCTCGTGCTCGCCGGTATCGCTCGTCTGCGTGAGTTCGCGCGCGCCGAAGGCCGCGATCCGGACAGCATCGCGATCAGCGCGTTCGGCCTGGCGGCGAAGCCCGAGGCGATCGCGCCGTTCAGAGACGCCGGCGTGGGTCGGGCGATCCTCGCGATCGCTCCCGGTTCGCTCGACGACATGCTGCGCCGGCTGGACCGCTACGCGGAGCTCGTCGCCTGATCGAACAAGTCACCAACGGTGCCAGGCACCGGCCGTGACTTATTCCGTTCCCGACGCCGCGGCGTAAAAAAACTACAAGCCTTCGGGCGCGCCAGGGTGGAACCTTGTCGCCACTGCGTGGATCATTGCGCGGGGAAGGGGTTGACGATCGTGCTCGACAGGTTACGCGCTCGCGACGAGTGGAAATTCTTCGGCGTGCTGCCGAAAGCGGACCGGCCGATGGCTTACGTCTGGTGGGCTTTGCTGCTGTTGCGCGGCGTGCTGCCGGCGATGTTCGCGATTGCGATGGGCGTGCTGATCGGCGCCGTGCAGCGCGGCGAGTCCCTGACCGATCCGCTCGCGATCGTCGGCGTCGTATTCGTGCTGCTGCAGACCACCTCGCCGTTGCATCAGTCCATCGGCAAGAATCTCGGCAGCCGCACCGCCTCGTGGCTCTACGACGAACTCACCCGCACCTGCGTGCGTCCGCCCGGCATGGGACACCTCGAAGATCCGCGCCTCACCACCGACCTCACCGTGGCGCGCGATTTCGACCTCGGCATCAGCGGCCCGCCGCTGTCGATCTCGATGGACTTCATCGGCTCCGGTCTCGTCGAGTTCATCGCGGGAGTCACGGCCGCGCTGCTGCTCGCCGCGTATGCGTGGTGGGCGCCGTTGCTGCTGGGCGGCGCGTGGTTCGCCACGCAGTGGCTGCTGCGGGAGAGCGCGGTCTGGCGCGACCGGAACACCGACGAGGTACGTGAGGCGCAGCGTCATGCCGACTACGCGTACCGGCTCGCGGTCGATCCGCCGGCGGCAAAAGAGCTGCGCCTGTTCGGACTGTCGACCTGGACCGTCGAGCGCTTCACGAAACAGCGCCGCCGCCTGTTCGACCTGCGGTGGGAAGCGACGCGGCTGCGCGAGCGACCGGTTGTATGGAGTCTGCTGATCGTGCTGTCGGCGAACGTCGCGGTGTTCGCGTCGATCGCGCTTGGCGTGAACGCGGGACGCATCGACCTCGGCCAGGCGGTGACGTTCGCGAGCGCCGCCGTCACCACCAGCATGATCGCGTTCGGCGGATTGTCGTGGGCGCTGGACGGCGCAGCGGCACCCGCCGGCGCGGTGTTGCGCCTCAAGCAGGCGATGGATCCGGAAGGCGCGCTGGTGCAAGGCACGCGCAGCGCGACGAACCTGCCTGCGCGCGAGATCCGTTTCCGCAACGTGACGTTCGCGTACCCGGGCGGCGGCGACGCGGTGCTGAACGGTTTCGATCTGACCATTCCCGCCGGCTCGTCGATCGCGATCGTCGGCCAGAACGGCGCCGGCAAAACCACGCTCGCGAAACTGTTGTGCCGTCTCTATGACCCGCAGGGCGGCGCCATCGAAGTGGACGGCGTCGACATCCGCACGTTCGATCTGGATTCGTGGCGCGCGCGCGTCACCGCGGTGTTCCAGGACTTCATCCGCTTCGAGTTGCCGCTGCGCGACAACGTGGCTCCGGGCGGCGCGCCTGACGACGTCATCAAGGCGGCGCTCGCAGATGCCGGCGCTTCGAATCTTGCCGGGCTCGATACCGTGCTGGCGCGCGGTTACGAAGGCGGCACCGATCTCTCGGGCGGGCAGTGGCAACGCATCGCGCTGGCGCGCACATTGTGCGCCGTGCGCCTCGGCGCCGGCGTGGTGTTGCTCGACGAACCCACCGCGCAACTCGACGTGCGCGGCGAAGCGGAGATCTTCGAGCGCGTGCTCGCCTCCACCCGCCACGCAACCACCATTCTGATTTCGCACCGGTTCTCCACCGTGCGGCAAGCCGATCGCATCTGCGTGCTCGAACGCGGCCGCGTCGTCGAACTCGGTACGCACGACGAACTGATGGCGGTGAACGGCCGCTATCGCACCATGTTCGATCTGCAGGCGTCGCGTTTCGGCACCGACGGCGGCGAAGAAGAAGGGGAGAAGCTCGATGTCCTCGGTTGACGACCTGCCGCCCGCACTGCCCGCGATGTGGCGGGCGCTGAAGCGCGGCTATCAGGCGGAACCGCAACTGCTGACGATTGCGTTTTCGCTGTCGCTGCTCGCGGCGCTGCCCGATGCATTGATCGCGCTGCTGTTCATGCTGCTCGCGAACGGCGCGACGGCGCACGACAACACGCTCGTGCTCGGCGCAATGCTGGGGCTCGCAGCCTGCGCGGTGGCTACCTGGTTCCTGCGAGTCGTCAGCGACCGCACGCAACGGCGCTTCCGCGACCGCGTGACGATCGCGCTCGAATCGCACGTGGCGAAGCTGCAGGCGTCGGTGCAGACGATCGCGCACCACGAGCGTCCGGACTTCCTCGACCGGCTCGCGGTGCTGCGCGATCAGGTGTTCGTGCTCGACCACATGTACATGTCGCTGTTCTCCACGTGCGGCTGGATCCTGCGGCTCGGCGTCACCATCGTGCTGCTGATGTCGATCCACTGGTCGCTGGTGCTGCTCGTGCTGTTCGCGCTGCCGACAGTACTCACCTCGACGTGGCGTCCGGCCGTCGAACGGGCCGCAGAAGAACGCGGCGCCTCTGCAAATCGGTTGGCGCGTCATCTGTTCAACACGGCCACCACGGCCGCACCCGGGAAGGAAGTGCGCGTCACCCGCATCGGCGAGCGGCTGGTGGAACAACGGCGCGCCGCGTGGATGCGCTGGTATGGTCCGGTCGCCGCGGCGCGCACCGGCAGCGCGCTGTGGCACTCGCTGGGTTGGGCCGTGTTCGGTGCGGCATACATCGGCGCGGTGGTATTCGTGTCGAAGGTTCTCGGCGGTACCGCGGGCCAGGTGCTGCTGGTGCTCGCCGCCGGATCGCGTCTGTCGGCCTACATCGGCGCGACGGTCGGCGAAATCGGCTTCCTGCGCGGCATCTGGATGGACGGTTCGCGCCGCCTCGCCTGGCTCGAAGACTACGCCGCGTCGCTCAGCGAGAACGCCGACGCGCCGGTGCCGGAACGGCTGAACGACGGCATCCGCTTCGACCACGTGTCGTTCGCTTATCCCGGCACCACGCGCAAGGTGCTCGACGACGTCAGCTTCGAACTGCAGCCCGGCACCGTGGTTGCCGTGGTCGGCGAGAACGGCGCCGGCAAGAGCACCCTGGTGAAGCTGTTGTGCCGCCTGTACCAGCCGACACAAGGCCGCATTCTGATAGACGGCGTCGATCTCGCGCGCATTCCTGCCGACGGCTGGCGCGAACGGTTGGCCGGTGCGTTCCAGGACTTCTTCCGCTTCGAGTTCCAGGCGCGCCATACCGTCGGCGTTGGCGACGTGCCGCGGCTCGACGATCAGCCTGCCGTTTCGGTTGCGGTCGATCGTGCCGGCGCGGCCGACGTCGTGGAACGGCTCATCGAGGGGCTCGCGACGCAACTCGGGCCAACGTGGCCGGGCGGCGTCGAGGTGAGTTTCGGACAATGGCAGAAGCTCGCGCTCGCGCGCGGCTTCATGCGCGACCGGCCGCTGCTGCTGGTGCTCGACGAACCGACCGCCGCGCTCGATGCGGAGACGGAGCACATGCTGTTCGAGCGCTACGCCGAAGCGGCGCGCGGAGGTTTCCGTGGCGCCAGCGCTTCAGACACACCGGCACCGTTGCGCGATGGCCTGCGTGGATCGGGCGCGCCGGGAGCCGCGCGCGGCGGCTTCGGCAGCAGCGACAGCCGCAACACCACACCCGACGGCCGCATCACCATTCTCGTGTCGCACCGCTTCAGTACGGTCCGCATGGCCGATCTCATCGTCGTGCTCGACGGCTCGAAGCTGGTCGAAATCGGTTCGCACGAAACGCTGATGGCGAAGGGCGGCCAGTACGCCGAGTTGTACGGCATTCAGGCGGCGGCCTATCGCTGAGATCCGCAGGCTCGTCGCCACCGATGCCGCCGCGTTGGTCGCGTGCTTTCGCCGCTGCTATGGCGAGACTTACCCGAACGACGACTTCTACGACGTGCACCGCCTGACGCAGCGCATCGAAAACGGTTCGCTGCGTTCGGTGGTCGCGATCGCCGACGACGGCTCCCTGGTCGGCCACACCGGCCTCACGGTCCGCCATGCCGATGCCAAGGCGATCGAAGCCGGTAACACCATCGTCGATCCGGCGTGCCGTGGGCAGGGGCTGTTGGCGCGACTCGCGGCGCCGCTGAACCGTCTGTGCGTCGAAGCCGGCTACGTGGCTTACCTGCACTATCCGACGACCGCGCACGAGATCATGCAGAAGGCGTCGGTTCGCAGCGGTTTCGAAACCGGCGTGATGCTCGACTACATCCCGGCGGAGACCGATTACCGCGGCATCGATCAGGGCGAAGGTCGCATCGCCGCAACCGTGGTGTATCAACCGTTCGTGCCGGCGCCGCACCGCGCAGTGTGGATGCCGTCGCGTTATGTCGCAGTCGCGAAAGAGTTCTATCGCGCCGCGTCGCTCGACCGATCGATCGCAATCGCCAACGACCCGATCGTGCCGCGGACGACATCCGCTGTCGCGTCCTTCGGGAAACGCCGCGGTCTGCACCACGTTCACGTCGACGCAATCGGCACTGACTTCGCGCACGTCATCTCGGCCGCATCGCACGCCGACGCCGCCGTCAGCCACGTCGATCTGTGTCTCGACGATCCCGGCGTGGGCATCGCGGTGGAGCAACTGCGCGCGCTCGGTTACTTCTTCTGCGCCCTGCTGCCGGAATTCGCGCGCACCGACGTGCTGCGCATGCAGCGGGTCACATCGCCAACCGCCCGTTCATTCGCGCCGAAACTCGCAAATGCCGGCGCCGTCGAACTGCTGGCGCGCATGCGACGCGAGCACGAAGGCTCCGACAACGTCTTCTGACGCGATCCAATAGCGCCGTCAGCGATCGAGCTTCTCGGCCATCGCGCGGAACGCAGGGTCTTTCTTGCGCATCATGATCGCCGTGGCCGTGATGCCGTCCTTGTTCGGGATGTCGCCGCGCGCGCCGTACGAGATCACCATCGCGACGTACTTCTTGTCGCTGCCTTTCTTCAGCATGTAGTGCAGCGCGGTCATCTTCTTCGCGTCCTGCCAGTTTGGGTCGGCGCCGTGCTTCAGCAACTCTTCCGCCGCATCGAACAGGCTCCATTTCACCGCGCCGAGAAACGGCGTTTCCGGTCCGTCCTGATCGACGTCCGCGCCGCCGCGCACCAGCAGCCGGATCGCCTCCAGGTCGTGATTGAACGACGCCGCCCAGAGACAGTTGTTCGGATTCGATCCGCGCTTCAGCAGCAACCGGGCGAGCTCGTGATTGCGACCGCGTCCGATCGCATACCAGAGCGGCGTCGCCTCGAAGAATCCGCCTTCGGTGAAGGCCGGTTCGCTGACCTTGAAGCCCAACTTCAGCAGCGCGTCGGCGGTCTTCACGCTGTCCGCGGCTTTCGCTTTGCGCTTGCTGATGTCGACCCCGCAGCAGACGTGCAACCAGTTGCGGCCGCGCTCGTCGCGAAAGCCGAGCAGATCGGGACTCTCCGCCAGTCCTGCCTGAACCGCCTTCCAGTCGAAGCTCTTCACCAATTCGAGCATCCGGGTTTTGGACACCATCGATTCGGTCTCACCTTGCTGCGCACTCAATGATTTCATAGGGTTCGGCCAGCTTCCATCGTTCCGGGTGTCCGGCTACATTGGTTCGGCGTGGGAATTCGGAGGGATAGCAGCGTGATCAATCCTGCAAAAGACGGCGTTGCCAGTGGCCGGCTGACGGCTGACGAACGGTTTTGCCTCGAGCAGAACGGCTACGTGGTGCGCGAGAACGTCTTCTCACCGGAAGAAGTCACCGACATCACCGCGGCCTGCGAGGCCCTGGTGCAGCGCTTCGTTCAGGAACGCCGCCGGCGCCGCTACCACATCGGCAGCTACACGTTCGAACCGAACAACGAGCACGCAATCATGATCAAGTGGGAGGGCGACACCGACATCGTCCACGGCCTCGAGCCGTTCGCCCACCTCGATCCCGTACTGAACAAGTGGGCACACGACCCGCGCTTCGTCGAACCGATGTGCGATTTCGTCGGCGACGCGCATCCGAGCCTGTTCACCGAGAAGCTCAATCTGAAGCGCCCCGGCTACGGTGGCGTCAATCCGATGCACCAGGACTATCCGTACTGGATCGGCGAGGCGAAGGATCCAGGACGCGTCGCCACCGCGATGCTGTTCCTCGACGACGCGACGCTCGAAAACGGCTGCCTGCAGGTTGCGCCCGGCAGTCACCGCTCGGGGCAGTGGCGCAAACGCACCGACTCAGACGAGTTCGGCGCCAACGAAATCGATGCCTCGGCCTATCAAGATGTTGTGATGCAGCCGATGCCGCTCAAGGCGGGTGCAATGGTGATGTTCGGTTCTCTGCTCGTGCACTGCTCAGAACCCAACCGATCGCAGTTAGAACGCCGTGCCTTGTTGTTCAGCTATCAGCCGGCCGGCCATCCGCCGATGGTCGCCAAGATGCTCGCCGACATCGAAGCACGCCGCCGCGAGAAGGCCGCGCGTGAAGCGCAGGTCAATTCTCAATAAGTGACTGCCGGTGCCAGGCACCAAAGTCAAAGCCCGGTGCCTGGCACCGAGAAGTGATCGAAGTCAAAGCGAGGTGCCAGGCACCGAGGAGTGAGCAATGAGCGCGCTGATGAACGAACCGTTCGCACCGCTGCCGAAGGTGGACTTCGACGTCGACATCGATGAAAAGCAGGCGCAATTCTTCGCCGACAACGGCTACCTCGCGCTCGGCCGCGTCACCACCGACGAAGAACTCGAGTGGTTGAGCGCCGTTTACGACGAACTGCTCGCCCGCCCGATGTCCGGTTATCCCGACACCTATTACGACGCGGTCCGGCCTTACGGCGTTCGCGACGCGCCGATCCTCGGCCAACTGCTCTTTCCGGAACAGCGCGTGCCGGCAATCCAGCAGACCGCGTTGTGGCGCAACGCATACCGCATCGCGCAGCGTCTGTTGAAGCTACCCGCGAGCAGGATCGAGAGTTGGGGCCACATCGTGCACAAACCGGCGCATCACGGCGCTGCAACGCCGTGGCATCAGGACGAAGCGTATTGGGGACCGGAGCTTTCGTACTACGCGGTCGGTTCGTGGCTGCCGCTCGACGACGTGTATCCCGAGAACGGCTGCATGTGGTTTCTGCCAGGCTCGCATCTGAAGCCGATCCTGCGTCACCGTCACATGAACGACGATCCCGCGATCGCCGTTCTGGAACTGGTAGAAGACCTCGACACGTCGGCCGCGGTGCCGGTGCCACTCCCCGCGGGCGGAATGAGCTTCCACCATCCGCGCACGCTGCACTACGCCGGTCCCAACACGACCGGTAAGGCGCGCCGCGCGTGGGCGAACGAGTACCAGTCGGCGCCGATCATGCTGGACGTTCCGGCGGATCGGCCATGGGTCATCGAGGGCCGCGAGGCGATGGCGAAAGGTCTCGTCGCGAGCTAACGCATCCGCAAACCGCGCATCGCCACAAACAGGATTTGAAGCCATGGATCTGAACAATCGAGTCGCCGTGATCACCGGCGCAGCCAGCGGCATCGGCGCCGCCTGCGCACGCGCTTTTGGGGCCAAAGGTGCGAAGGTCGTGGTAGTCGACGTCAACGCGAGCGGCGCACGCGCCGTCGCGAAGGAGGTTGGCGGTCTCGCCATTCCCTGCAACATCGCGAACGAGGCCGAAGTGAACGCGCTGGTTGCACAAACTGAGCGCGAACTCGGTCCGATCGACGTCTTCTTCAACAACGCAGGCGTCGCAACCGGCGGTCCGCCGCTGACCACGCCGATCGATGTGTGGAACGATCAGTGGCAGATCAACCTGATGAGTCACGTCTATGCGATCCGCGCCGTGCTGCCCGGCATGCTCGAACGCGGCGAAGGCTATCTGCTGCACACCGCGTCGATGGCCGGCATTCTGACGACCCACGGCAATCTGACGTACGCCGTGACCAAACACGCGGTGGTCGGATTGGCGGAGTGGTTGTCGATCACCTATCACGACAAGGGCATCCGCGTGTCGCTGCTCGCGCCGCTCGGCGTGCGCACGCCGATGCTCGGCAACGCCGAAGGCAGCCTCGCGCGCGACGCGCTGGGTCCGATCAAGGAGCCGGCCGAGGTCGCGAACATGGTGGTCGATGCGATCAATGCCGAACGGTTTCTGATACTCACCGATCCGATCGCGCAAAAGTGGATGGACAACAAGAACGCCGACCTCGAGCGCTGGCTGAACGGCATGCGCCGTCTGCAACGCGTGATGGACGGCGCGAAGCCCTCTTAGTCCAGCCGCATCTGCCGCACGTCGCGAACGAGCAGCGCAAGCGAGGTCGGGATCACTACCATCGCCACCGCGATCCACGCCGTCGTCTGCGCGCCGAGCGACTCCACTGCCACACCCGCAGCGACGATGCCGAGCGGCGCGAGGGCGAAAGAACCGAGCGCGTCGTAAGCGCTGACGCGCGATAGCATGCTCGCCGGGATTTTCCGCTGCACCGTCGTCATCCACAGCACCCCGAAGTTCTGACCGCACACACCGTGGGTGAACGTGCCGAGCGCGACGAGCCACACCTTCGCCGTGGTGGCGAGCAGCAATGCCGGCGCCGCGAACGCGAAGACGCACAGCGTCGCCACGCGCATCGGGTGGACGACGTTCACTCTCATCGCAACGAAGCCGCCGCACAACGTGCCGATGCCGAACGCTGCGCTGATGAATCCCCAATCCGCCGGACCGCCCATCGACTGTTTCGCCACCATCGGTCCGATCAATCCGTAGATGCTCTGCCCTGCTGCAACGACCAGCGAGAACTGCAGCACGATCACCCACAGCCAGCGATGCGAGACGAACTCGCTCCAACCCGATTTCAGGTCGGCGAGCAGCGTTGCGCCGCGCGTCGATGCGGCCGGATTCGCCCGGATCCGCGATACCAGCAGCGCCGCTACGGCGAAGCCGGTCGCGTCGATTGCGATGGTCGGACCGCTGCCGACCGCTGCCACCAGAACACCGGCACACGCCGCGCCGAGCGCAAAGGCGCCGCTGCGCGCAGTGCCGAGCAGCGCATTCGCGGACTGCAGTTTCTCGGGCTTCACCACCTGCGGGATGAATCCCATCAGCGCCGGCTGGTGAAACGCGAGCGCGACGCCGTTGCACACCATCAATGCCATCATCAGCGGCACCTGCGCGCGTCCGGTCATGAATGCGATCGCCATAGTCGCCTGGCTGCTCATCGCGAGCAGATCGGCCGACACCATCACGCGGCGGCGCGAAACGCGGTCGGCCACCACGCCGCCGAACAGCAGCACGACGAGCTGCGCGGCGGTCTGGCACGCGACTACCATGCCGGTATCGCGCGCGGAACCGGTGACGTGCAGCACGCCGAATGCCATCGCGATCGGCGCCATCGACGTGCCGAACCATGCGACCATGTGGGCGCTGAACAGTTTTGCGAAGTCGCGGTCGCGCAGCAGTTCCGCGGCGTCGCGGAATTGCGGGCGGCTCACAATATGTCCCCACGGTCCGCCCAGCGGACCCGGGACGCAGCGCGATGCGTTACTTCATCAACCCTTCGGCGCGCAGGGCTTCCTGCACTTTCGGTCGCGCGGCGATACGCGCGGAATACGCAGCCACGTTCGGATACGCCTTCAGGTCCATGCCGACGAAGTTGGTCCAGTTCAGGATCGTGAACGCATACGCATCGGCCGCCGTGAACGTGTCGCCGAGCAGATATTGCCGCTTCGCGAGCTGGTCGTTCAGATAGCCGAGCCGCTTGGTGATGTTGGTTTTGGCCGCATCCTTCACCGCATCGGGCGTTGCCTTGTTGAACAACGGGCCGAAATTCTTGTGCAGTTCGGTGCCGATGAAGGTCAACCATTCCTGCAGACGATAGCGGTCGATCGTGCCCGCGGCCGGTGCGAGTTTGGTCGCCGGTTTCTGATCGGCGAGGTACTGGACGATCGCCGGACCTTCGGTGAGCACGCTGCCGTCGTCGAGGCGCAATGCCGGCACGTAACCTTTCGGGTTGATCGCCATGTAGTCCTCACCCTTTGCGGTCTTGTGCTGACCGAGATCGACTTTTTCGAGTTCGATTGCGATGCCGGCTTCGCGCGCAACGATGTGCGGCGACAACGAACAGGCGCCGGGGGCGTAGTAGAGCTTCATGATGGGGTCCTGCGTTGGCTACGAAAGACCGCAAACCTACGACTTTCGGGCGGCGCAGTCCACGACCGCGCCGCCCGTCGGTCCTCGGCAGATCAACGTCGCAACGGCACGAACGCGTTTGCCATCACATAGTCCGCCACCTTACGGCCCTGCGCGATTCCGATCGTCTTGTCGAACGACCAGTGGATTCCGAGATAGATGCGGCTCTGGCCGTTCTCTTCTTCTGCCTCTGACAACGACGCAAAGGTGCGCGGCAGCAGTGGACGCACATTGCCGGCATTGTCGCGCGTTACGCCGTTGAACTCGTCTGAAACGAAGGTGAACGCGATGTCGTCGGTGCCGTAGAACTTGCGCAGGATCTCGAACAGTGCGCCGCCGAATCCCGCGTGACCGGACGGATAGGTCGGGAACGGCGGCGTGAAATTCGGCCCTTGTAGATTGCTCGCCGGCGCACCGAGCGGGGTGAACGTCGGATCGCCCGGCGTAGCCGGGTTACCGTCGCCGGTCAGGCTCGGTCCAGTGCCTTCGTCCGATTCCCGAATGCCGGTAACGGGTCGCCAGAACTTGTAGTAGAACTTCGACTCCCAGATCGCGATGCCGGCATCGGCCATCGCAGTGTTCACGAGTGCGAGCAGGCGGGCGAGTTCGACCACCCGGTCCGTGGTGCCCATCTGTTCCGCGATCAGCACCGTAATCTGGTTGTAGAGCCGCGGCGGCGCACAGAGGCTGGGCGTGCCGTCGTACGCCCAGTAGGTTCCCGCCTCTGTCTGATCGGGCGTGCGTTCGGTTGGCGTCACGATGCCGTCGCCACCCAGCGCCTTCACTTCGAGGTAGGCCGTCGTGTATGCGACGCTCGTCATTTTCGGCGGCGGCGTTACGCGGTACTGACTCGGCGACCGCAGCACGAACGGTGTCACCCGACCCCAGGTCGCACCAAGCGCGATCGGCGACTGACCGATCGGATCCTGCCGCCATTCGCCGGCCCCGATGCCAGGCACGTACTCCGTTCCCATTCGCGGGTCGGTATCGGTCGAGTGATCGCCGACTCGATGCGCAACCATCGCGGCCGCCGCCTGTTTGCCCAGCGCCACGCCGTTCCCCTTCGCACGACCGTCGGGGATGCTGGAGAGGTCTTCGTCCAGCAGGTCGTCGAAGCTCGCCTTCTGCGACGGGAACTCGACAACCAGCGTATCGTGCGCGGATTGCGCAATCGCGGCCTGCATTGAGGTCAGCAGCGGCGGCGGCTTCAACTGCGAGTACGCTCTGTAACGCGGAATGATCGCGTTGACCGCATCGAACATCGCGATGTGCACCATCGCCATTGCGCGGCTCGATCGGCCAGGCCCGAGTTGCTCGCCGAACTTGCGACTTTCACCGGCTGCGACGGGTGTGTGATCGAGGCCACTCGCGTCGACCGCGATCCTGTTCCAGCGCAGTAAAGCTGTCGCCGCATCATGTGCGCGCTGCGGTCTGGTCGGCAGTGTTTGCGCGTCAGGCGCGGGCTTGTAGCGCGGACCGAATACCTCGTTGAACGGCCGTGCGGCGTCAGCTAACGCCGTAAAGCCCAACGTGACAACCAGAAGCAGCGAGCGTCGTGTAACGGCAAACATCTATCCCTCTCCCTGGACCCTGATGGCCCTGAGGCGTACGGCATGCCGTACGCCCTTCGCGATGTCTCAAAGAGAATCGAGGAATTTCAGAACCTGCGTCTTCTGCGCCTCTGACAAACTGTTGTAGCGCCTGGTAACAGGGGCGGCTTGGCCGGCATGCCGGGCAATGGCTTCCTGGAACGTGAACGACAGGCCGTCGTGCATCAGCCGGTTGCGCGTACGCAGCGCCCACAGTGGCGCGGTGCGAATCTGGTTCGCGGTCGCGGCGTATTGCGCGGTCGGCAGGAACGGAATGCCGTCGCCGGTTCCAATGTCGTGCAGCAGGAAGTCGCTGTAGGGGTGGATGATCTTGCTGCCGAGCGCCGCTGGAACGGTGAACGCACCGCCGTTGATCGAGGTTCCCGCACGCGCAGTCACCATGGTTGCGACGTGGCACGTCCCACATCCCACCTGCGTGAACAGCTTGTCGCCGGCCGACACGTCCGGGGTGATCGGCCCGCGCGACGGCGCTTTGGTCGAGCGCATGAAGTCCGCGAACGCCACCACGTCGTCGCCGTCATCTTCGGGGTCGGGTACCGGGTCGTATTTCGTACCGAAGCCCACGTTCTCCCCACTCGACGTGTTCTCGTCGGGGAAGGTCGGGCTCGTCACACCCATTTCGTTGAGGTACGCATCGGCCGCGAACGACTCGAGGCTCGCGTGCTGACTCTTCCAGCCGAACCGTCCGATGCGCGAGGCGCCGTTGGCTTCGAGCACCGGCACTTGGAGGATCGATCCGCGCATCGATGCCGGTTGCGCGTTCCGGATCGCAATGAACGTGTCGTTCGACACTGCTTCGACGAAGCCGTCGCCCAGCGTGTTCGTCGACAAGCGAAACGTGCGGACTTCGTCTTCGAAATTCACCCGCTCGACGACGTCGGGATACGTCGCCCGCGACTGGATCAGCGACCCGCCGAGCGATTCGAAAAACTGATCGCCATTGAGGTGTCCGGTGCGGTGTTCCGCGATCTGGCTCGCGCCGCCGGTGGCGACATTCTGGTGGCACTCCGCGCAGCTCTGCGCGTTGTAGGTCGGTCCGAGTCCGTCAGCCGGCGTCTCGACCTCCTCGAAGATGAAGCGGTTGTCGTTGAAAGAGCGGCCGGCCACGACATCGTCTTCCTCGAGACTCTCGAAGGCCGGTCCCTGCTGCAGATAGCCGTTGGTCACATTGTCGAATCCGGTCGGTGCCTCGGTTGGGCGAATGATCGTGGTCGTTGGGGTAGGCGTTCGACCCGCGACGTTGGGCGTCGCGACACCCGCTGTCGTCGTGCCGTCGGTGTTCGTCGCCGGATCCTCGGACAGCGGCGACCCCACGATGCGGAATTGATCGCGACGGTCGGCCGCTGCATCGGACATACAGAAAGCGATTACAAGCAGGCTGGCAAATGCGGCGCGATACGTCGGATGTTTCATCTTGGTCGGTCCTCCCATTGCGAGAGGCCGATTTAAGGGCGTTGCGAAAAACGAGTCTGCCCGGTTCGTGCCGGACCTATCCCATTCTTGCCATTAATTTCGCGGCGCTTGAACCTTTTGCGCAAACGATCAGCGAAACAGCCCGCGATAGCGTGTCGGCGTCATGCCGGTCTCCCGCCGGAACAGGAAAGCGAAACGGCTCGGACTGCCGAAGCCGAGCGCATATGTGACATTGGCCACCGTGTCGTCGGTGTCGCGCAACAACGGCTTCGCGCATTCCACGCGCCGGCGGATCACGTACTGATGCGGCGGCAGACCCATTGCGCGTTTGAAGTTATGCGCGAACCGGTGATGGCTGAGGCCCGCCACTCGCGCCAGCACTTCGAGGCGGATCTCTTCCGTCAGATGCTCGTCGACATATCGCAGCACGCGTCGCAACGC
This sequence comes from uncultured Gammaproteobacteria bacterium, assembly GCA_963780795.1. Lineage (GTDB taxonomy): Bacteria > Pseudomonadota > Gammaproteobacteria > Pseudomonadales > Azotimanducaceae > DATJGR01. The sequence goes on from CAWADH010000008.1 coordinate 267,447, forward strand.
ACACGGCGACATACCACCCGTGTGTTCCGACGTCTTCGGCCGCTGCGCCGAATACTGCGCGACGAGGTGCGCCGTTAGCGCGGCAGCGAGCGCCTCGCCATACATCCGGCCCGACGGATAACCGGCGTTGGCTTCCGCTTCGAGCGCTTTCGCAATACGCACAATCTGCCGGTCGTTCAGTGCCAGCTGTTCTTCGAACACCGGCGCAGTCGTGCTGGGCGCGTCGGTCACCCGCGAGACAAACTCCGGCGTCAGCGCCATCACCAACTGCTCTTTCGGGCCGTGCCGAACCTGCAGCGGCATCCCCGCGGAGATCAGCGTCACGTCGTCGGGCGCAATGGCCTGACGGCGATACTTGCCCGCGCGCTTGAGTTCGATCACCGCTGCAGGCGGCCGGTGCAGGATCACGGTGTGTTCGCGAAGATAGAACTCCGGCGTGTCGACGCGTTCGACACGATGCAGTTCAACGACCACGCCGCCCCAATGTTCTCCGCTCGACCACACGGTTGTCGCACCGTCGGCGATCCGCAACGGGTCGCCGCTATGAGGATCACGCGTCGCGATATGACTGCGCTGCATCGTGTGTTGCCCCCTACAACGTCGCCGGCGGTGAAGCCGTGCGAACAGGTCCGGCCCGATGGTGCTGAGCGACCGCCGCTGCGACTGTGACCTGGATCACGCTTCGATGTAGGCCGACGCCGTAAGACGCGGCCAACGCAGCCTCATCAGATGAGTGGCGACGCCGCGGGAAGGCCGAGGTAGACGCGTCCGACCACTTCGAAGCGCGTGCTCGCCAGGGTGATGTGCTGGCGCGCGGTATGCGCGTCGCGCCAGCAGCGCTCGATGGCGCAGTCGAGCGACGCCGCGGTCAGCCCGGCCGCGTCGTACAGCAGATCGACCGCCTGCGCGGAGAGTTGCGCCGCCATCACCGAGCCGAGCCGCATCCGCGCCCGCTCGTGATCGGTCGGTGCGCGCCGGGCAATTCGTCGGGCTTCGGCTTCGGCGGCCGTGTCGTAGAACAGGCTGCGGCACGCCTGCAGCAGTCCTTGCGCCTGCGCCAGCTGCGCCTGCGCGGTCACGCGATCGCGCAACAGAGCGCGCGATCCGAGCGGCACTTTTGCGCCGGCGAGTTCGATGAACGCGTCGATCGCGTGCTGCGCGACGCCGAGACAGACCGGCGCCAGCGACGCGCCGAGGTTCGCCAGCGCATCGGCCTGCGTGAACGTCAGATCGTCGGGCACGAACACGTCTTCGAATTCGACGTCGTGACTGCCGGTGCCGCGCATCCCGGTCACGCGCCACGTTTCCCGGATACGACACATCTGCATCGGCAACACACCGACTTTCACCACCGGTGCGCCGTCGACGAACTTCGGCGTGCCGTTCTCTACGACGAGACCTGCCGCCACCATCCACGACGCGTGCGTGCAGCCGCTCACGTAAGTGCCTTTGCCGCCGAATCTGAATCCACCGTCGACGCGGATCGCGCGCACGCTCGTCGGATTCAGCGAGCCGGCCATCGTCAACCGCGGGTTGCCGAACAGCTCCTCGAACAGTTCCGGCTTGACGAGCTGCCCGAGCAGCCCTTGCCCCAGCGCCATCGTCCAGCCGGCCGAGCCGTCTACCCGTGCAAGCGCCTCGATCACCGGACCCAACTCCCACGGACTGAGACCCGCCCCGCCCATGTCTTTCGGCACCAGAAGGCGGAACAGATCGGCGTCGCGCAGCGCCTCGACGAACTCGTTGGCGGGCCGCGCGTTCTGCTCGGACCAATCGGCGTACTGTCGCGCAATGGGCGCGACCGAGTTGACGCGCTCGATATACGGTGCAACCCGCTCGATGAGTGCGTTCGACATCAGCGTGGGCTCGTCGGAAGGACGGCCGAGCGTAGCAGGTCGTTCCGCACGACGCAGCGGACGCCTCGGACCGGTCGGCGCCGAGCCTGGCGGCAATCCGGTGTGCGGACTACGATGCAGGCGTGCATGCCGGTCGAAGGAACCGTACGTGAAACTACGCATCGTCGATGACACTCTGCGCTTACGGCTGGCACGTTCCGAAGTGGCACAAATCGGGCGCGGCGTAGCGGTCGAGTCGCGCACGCGATTTCCCGGCGGAGCCGTGCTTGGGTACGCGCTGATCGTGGCCGACGCGACGCAGATTTCGGCGACCTTCGATGCGGGCCGCATCGAGGTGACGCTGCCACGCTTGGTGGCTTTGCCCTGGGCGTCGGGTAACGAAGTATCACTGCACGGCGAACAGCCGCTCGATCACGGCGTGTTCCGGATCCTCGTCGAGAAAGACTTCACCTGCGTCGAGCCGCGCGACGGCGAAGACCAGACGGATCTGTACCCGAACCCGAAAACGGCGGGCGCTACCGCCCCTTGAATTCCGCTTTGCGCTTTTCTGCGAACGCCCGCCGTCCTTCCTTGTAGTCGTCGCTGTTGAAGCATGCATCGACCAGCGGCGCCACGTCGCGCGCGGCTTCGAGGTTCGAGTAGCGCTCGTACGCGTTGATCGAAGCTTTCGCCGCGCGGATCGTCAACGGCGCATTCGCCGCGATCGTTGCCGCGTAGGCGCGCACGCGCGCCTCGAGTTCCTCGTCAGGCACGATGAAGTTGATCAGACCGATGCGCAGCGCTTCGTCCGCTTCCAGAAAACGCGCGCTGAACAGGATGTCGCGCGCCGACGACGGTCCGACGAGTCGCGCCAATGCCGCCGTTCCCGCGTACTCGTAACCGAGGCCGAGCTTCGCCGCCGGAATGCCGAAGCGCGAACCGGGTGTGGCGAAACGCACGTCGGCGTTCAACGCAATCGCGAGACCGCCGCCGATGCAGAAACCCTGGATCATCGCGATGAAGGGTTTTTCCAGATGCGACAGCCAATGGTGGCCGCGTCCGGAGATCTCGCCGTACTCCCTGCGCTGCTGCGCATTCGCCCGGTGTTGATCGAACTCCGAGATGTCCGCGCCGGCCGCGAACGCCTTGCCGCCCGCACCCTTCATCACTACGACGCGCACGCGTTCGTCCTGCTGAAGGGCCTCGAGCGCGTCGCCGATGCCCTGCCACATTTCGAGCGACACCGCATTGCGGCGTTCCGGATGGTTGAACGTCAGCCAGCCGATGCCGCCTTCCACTTCGGCCAGAATCTTCCGCGTTTTCAACTCGATCATGAAATGGCTCCTGACTGCGCTAGGCGTTCGATGTCGGCTGCGGCGATGCCGAATTCGCGCAGCACTTCGTGGGTGTGTTCGCCGGGGTCTGGCCCGGCATGGTGAAATCTCCCGGCGACAGGGAATTGCGACAGATTGATCGGCGAGCGCACCAGTTCGATGTCGCCCAGGTCCTTGTGCGGCGCCGGGCGGGTCATCTTCAGGTGCTTCACCTGAGGGTCTTCGAACGCTTCGCCGATGCTGTAGATCGGTCCGCACGGTACGCCGACGGGGTTCAGCCGCTCGACCAGCTCAGCCGTCGTGAACCGGCGCGTCAGCTCGCCAACGGCCTGATTGAGGCGCTGGCGGTGCTTCGTGCGTAGCCTTCCATCAGCGAACAAGGGATCCCGCAACAGATCCGGAGCATTCAGCGCTTCGCAGAAGCTTCTCCACATCTTGCCGGTGCTCGCCGCGAGATTGACGAGTCCGTCTTTCGATTCATACGTACCCATCGGCACCTGCACCGGGTGATAGTTGCCCTGCTTGCCCGGAATTTCCCTGTTCATCGTGTAACGCGCGCCCTGGAAATCGAGCTTGCTCAACATGCCTTCGAGCAGCGACGTGTGCACCCATTGGCCCTCGCCGGTGCGCTCGCGGTGCAGCAGCGCCAGCAGAATACCCTGCCCCAGAAACATGCCGGCGGTGGTGTCGGAGATCGCAATGCCGACGCGCATTGGCGGCCCACCGGGCTCACCGGTTATCGACATCAGTCCGCTCATCCCCTGCACGATCTGATCGACACCGGGACGATCGCCATACGGCCCGTCCTGGCCGAAACCGGAGATGCTCGCGAGGATGATGCGCGGATTGATCTGCCGCAGCTGCGCGTAGTCGATGCCGAGCCGCGTCTTCACGTCGGCGCGGAAATTCTCTACCACGATGTCGGCGCGCTCGACGAGCCGGCGGAACAACGCGGCGCCGTCGGGATGCTTCAGGTCGATGCACACGCCGCGCTTGTTGCGATGCAGGTTCTGATCGTCCGGTCCGTGACGCGCGCCGGTCACCGACCCACCGGCCGCATCGCGTCCCATCGGCGGTTCGATCTTGACGACGTTCGCGCCCCAATCCGCCAGCAATCGCACCGCAGTCGGACCGGCGCGTGCGATGGTGAGATCGAGCACGACATAGCCCGAGAGTGGCAATGCAGACACGTGGTCACGCGGCGCTTCACTCGTCATGCTGCTGCCCTCCTGCCTCGTGCTCCTCGTGCTCCGCCGCCGCGTTCGCGGTCATCTGCGCATATTCGTCCGGCTTCAGCTCCGGCAACTTGCGCAGGAACGCGACGATGGTCCAGAGCGTGTTGTCGTCATGCGTCATGCCCCACGCCGGCATCGCCGACATCTTGATGCCGTGCTTCACGATCCAGAACCGGCGCGCCGTCGCAGCCTCGCTCTTGTCGCGCGCGAACTCCACTCCGGCGAGCGGCGGCGCGATCGGGTACAGCCCCTTGCGGAAATCGTTGTCGGGCACGCCCGGTGCGAGGTGACATCCTACGCACATCTGCGCGTATTCGGTGGCACCGGCGGCGATCAGCGCCGGCGAATCGAGCTCCGGCACCTTCACGTTGATCGAGCGCACGGCGATCGACCGCTCGCGCGTCGTCTCCGCGAGCCAGCGCAAGGCGATGCCGTGCGGCGAGTCGGCAGCCACGTCGTAGAAGCCGATATAGACATACGCCAACGCCAGCACCGCGACGACCAGCAATGTCGCCGCAACCGCTCTCAACGTGGCCATCGAGTTTCCTCCGTGTGCGCCGCCATGCGCGTGCCGGCGCCGTAACGAACTCCTGGAGGTCGAGCGTCGCCTCGACAGCTCAGATTTTCAACAGCGCGTCGAGTTCCTCGAGGAACGCTTCCACCTTTCCGAGCTGGTCCGGCGTGGTCAGATGATGCGATTCGTTGGTCGCGGGGGCTCCGGGCCGAAAGCCGAGATTGAGCTGCAACGGATAGCGCGGGAAATCCGAAATCAATGTGCGCAGACACTGACACGCGCGGGCGTCGAACACGAGCCCGAGCAGCACCAGGTTGTCGCCGACGTCTTCGAAATCGCCGTCGTCGATCAGGTCCAGCAGATCCGGATCGCTGACGGCCGACTCGATCTCGTCGAGAATCCAGCGCTTGCGCCGCAACTGCTCGCGCACGTGGTCCGAGCGCAGCACCTCGAGCAGCCGTCGCGCGACGTGCATCGGCAACGCCTGCAGCAGGTGCCAACCGATCTGGAACAGCCGCACGACGCCCGGAGGGCGTTCGAGAATCCGCTCGATCTGGTCCAGCCGCTCGGACGCGCTCATCGGACGCCCTTCCACCTCGAGCAGATGCAGCAGTCCGAGATTCGCGCACCCGAGCGCCGCGGCGGCGGCTTCCGTCTCGGTGAAACGCCCGCCCTGATACCAGCTGCCGGCCATCAGCACGTTGGAGAGGAAGATCAGTTCGCCGAGCCGCGCTGCGAACAGATCCGGACGCGTCAGCTGCAGCCGGTCGAGCCGCGCCTGCAGTTCCTGCGTCGGTTCGCGCGCGTTCTTCGGGCCGCTCAACAGTTCCGGTTGCCGCTCGCTGGTGATCTCGGCGTCTGCCAACGCCGCCTCCAAGGTGCGCAGCTGCACCGGCGTGGCGGGCCCCTCAGTCGGATCGTCGTCGGGCTCAGCCTCTGCTTCCGCTCGCTCTTTGGCTTCGGCAGCCGCGGCTGCTGCCGCTGCGGCCAGCTGATCGAAATAGCGTTGCGTAATCGGCTCGTAGTCGGATTGGGCGACGAGATCGTCGCGCGATGCCTGCCGCGTCGCTTTCAGGAATATCGCGGCGTCCTGCGGCGTGACGAAACCGCGCCGTTCGCGGCGCTGCTCGCGTTCGTAGGTTTCGTCGAACAAGAGATACGTATCGGGGTCGAAGTCGCGCATCGTCGGCGCCGACGAGCAGCGCGCCAGCACACGGTTCAGAAACCCGCTGTCTTCGCCTTCGAGTTCGACCAGCGCGGTCTTGACGATTTCCCACTCGTCGTCGTGGGTGCCGGCCACGATGTACTCGCCGATGACCTCGAACGGAACGTCGTTCTTGTCGAGTTCGCACAGCACGCATATGCATCCGTCTTCCACGTGCTCCGCCGCAACGCTGCGGTCAGTGACCGTGATCAGCGCCGCGAAGTTGAGCACCACGAACGTCTCGCCCAGATCGATCAGACGCTGCGTCGCGAAGGCCGGGCTCGCTTCGAACATCACATCGAGCCATTCGAGGAAGCGCTCCGGCTGCAACCGGTCGGCGCGTCCCGGCGTCAGCGATTCCCACAGCGATTCTTCGAGGACTTCGCGCATCTGTTCCGGCGTAGTCAGCGCGATCAGATCGCCTGCGTCGCGCAGCCCGACGTATTCGATCAGGCGCTTCAGCACCGGCGGCTGCAGCGTTCTCACGAACGTCGGCAGTGCGGGGTTGTCGGTCAACGTCTTCAGCAAGCGCTTCGATGACTGGGCTTTCGTCAGCTGGCGTTTCTGCATGCGCGGCCCCGATCGGAAGGAACGCGGCGTTTTACGCCTGAAAACGCCGTCGCAACAGACTAGGCAGATCGACGGACGGCTGGTAACGTATGACCACAGTAAAGAAAACGGCGACCCGAGGTCGCCGTTTTCATTTCCGGTTGCGAAAACCTGCTCCGGTCGCGCGAAACCCGCGTCAGGCGCGAATGCGCACCGGCAGTTCGCGGATGCCGTGAATGAAGCTCGACTTCATATACACCGGATCGCCGACCACTTCGATCTTCGGGAAGCGCTTGTGCATCTCTTCCCAGATCACGCGGAGCTGCATCTCGCCCAACCGGTTGCCGAGGCAGCGGTGGATGCCGAAGCCGAACGACAGGTGATGGCGTGCGTTCGCGCGATCGATCAGAAACTGGTTCGGGTTCTCGATCGCATCCGGATCGCGGTTGCCCGAGATGTACCACATCACCACTTTCTCGCCCTGCTTGATCTGGTTGCCGCCGATCTCGGTGTCTTCGAGCGCGGTGCGCGCCATGTGCGCTACAGGCGACTGCCAGCGGATGATCTCCGGCACCATGTTGGTGATCAGGCCGGGATTGTCGCGCAGCTTCTTGTACTCGTTGGGGAACTGGTTCAACGCCAGCACGCCGCCGGTGATCGAATTGCGCGTGGTGTCGTTACCGCCGACGATCAACAGCAGAATGTTGCCGAGGTATTCGTTCGGCGGCATGTTCTTCGTCGATTCGCCGTGGGCCAGCATCGTAATCAGATCGAGCTTGTGCGGATTCTTGACGCGATCCTTCCAGACTTCGTCGAAGTAGCCGTAGCACTCCCACAGCACCTTGAAACCCTGTTCCACCGTTTCGAAAAACTCGGGATTGCCGAGGTTCGACACGCTGTCGGACCAGTAGATCAGCTTGTGGCGATCTTCCTGTGGAATGTCGAACAGCGTTGCGAGCATCTGGCCGGTGAGCTCCACCGAGACGTGGCGCACCCAGTTGAAGTCTTCGTTGCGGGGCAGCTTGTCGAGGATCTTGCCGGCGCGTTCGCGAATGATCGGTTCGAGATCCATCAGGTTGCGCGGCGTGAACATCGGCGCCACGACTTTGCGCTGCGCTTCGTGCTTCGGCGGATCTTCCTGAATGAACATCGGCAGGTCGAATTGCGGATCGGGATCGGCGCCGCCGCCGAGACTGATGCCGCCGATCTTCGAGTCGGACGAGAAGACCTGGTGATTCGTATCGGTATGCATGATGTCGGCGAACTTGGTCAGCGACCAATACGGGCCGAACTGGCTCTTCGCGCAGTAGTGTACCGGCGCCTCGTTGCGCAACCGCTCGAAGTAAGGCCACATCGCGTCCGCCTCGAACAACGCCGGATGTCCCACATCGATCGATTCGAGCGGAATCGAGTATGGATCCTGCTTCACGTCCATCGGCCACATCGCGGCGAATTGGGCGTTGGTCATGGTCGGATCGAACGCAGGCAGGGTGGCGCGCAGATGCGCCTTGATCTTTTCCTTGTTCGCGTCGATTTCGGTCAACTTGTCGGCAACGGCTTGGCTGCTCATGCTCGCTTCCAGAAGATCCGGGAGCGCAAGTATCCCATAGCGGGACGCCGCGCCAAACCACCGCGCCCGCGGTATCGTTGGCGCCGCTTCCGCAACAGGACCCGTCGATGCACCGACTGCTTCCACTGGCCGAACGCGCGGCCGAACTGCTGAAGGCGCGCGGCGAAACCATCGCCGTCGCCGAATCATCCACGGCCGGTCTCATCTGCGCGGCGCTGGTTGCGGTGCCGGGCGCGTCGGCTTATTTCGTCGGCGGCGGCGTCATCTACACCGCCGCCGCGCAACGCGGTCTGCTCGACATCCCGCGCGAACAACTGCGCGGCATCCGCGCCTCGACCGAGCCGTACGCGCGCCTCGGCGCCCAAACGATCCGCACCCGCCTCGACACGACGTGGGGGCTTGCCGAAACCGGCGCCACCGGACCGAGCGGCAATCCTTACGGCGACGCGGCCGGGCATAGCTGTATCGCAATCAGCGGTCCGGTCGACCGCGCGATCACGCTCGAAACCGGACGCACCGACCGCGTCGACAACATGTGGGCTTTTTCCGAGGCCGCGCTGCAACTGCTCATCGATTGTCTGAGACATCAGAGCTAAAGGAATCTCCTCAGGAACCACGCGTTGGCGATGCGTGATCGAGGCCGGTCTGATTGACGCAAGTGGCGCGTTCGAACCGGCGATCGCGAGTACTTCAACGCCTGCATCCTCTTCAGCCTCGTCGCCGCTGACCTGCATCGAACATGACCCTAAAAATGGGGCGTGTGTCATTGACGGGGACGATGTCGCGAGTCGGAACCGGCACGGTCGACTAGTTGGAGCGGCAGGGTTTGTTAGTGCCGGGACGGTGGCGCAATCAGCACCTGCGTTCGCGGCAAGGTCTCGCGGCCTGGGCTGTATCGGCGGCCGTGGCCTTGGACCATCGCCCTAATCAATGCGCTCGGCCGACAAAGGAGTTCGGCTACCCAAGCGCACTGAGCCAACCACGCGATCTGAGTCGCGCGCACCGCATCAACTCGATCTCATCAACCCGACAACGCCCATTCATTAGGGCGATGGCGATTAGCGCATGGTCAAAATTCTCGCCACCCAACAGCCCAACCGACGCGACGTCTAATGTGATGCCAACGGTCATCGAAAGTCGCGAGTCGGAACGGGCACGGTCGATTGGTTGGAGCGGGCAGGGTTTGTTTATGCGGGGACGGTGATGCAATGAGCGTCGGCGTCGCAGAGGACGTCACGCGGGTCGGGCTGTTGCGTGCCGTTGTGGCTTGGATTTGTGGCTCGGATTTGCGGCTTGGACCATCGCCTTAATCAATGCGCTCTCGCGGCAAAGTGGTCCGGCCCGGTAATCGCACCAACCGATCCGGGTCGCCTCACGGCTTCAACTCGATCTCGTCAACCCGACAACCTGCATTGATTAGGGCGATGGTCAAATTCCGCCACCCGACGGCCCAACCGACGCGACGCCTCATGCGATGCCTGACGCTCATCGCACCACCGTCCCCTCACTAACAAACCCGCCCGCTCGAACAAATCGACGCTGCCCGGTTCACCCACGTCATTGCCGTGCGCGATCTCGCACCGCAGCCGGAGTCGTTACCGGCATCGCCGCTCGCACCATGGCCCCAACCTCTCATCCATGGCGCGATCGACCAACAGAAACAGACCCGAACAACTCACGCTCGACGCAGTGCGTTATCACACCGGTCGCGGTGGACCGCGCTGCGGCGCAGGTCGGCCGCGTGGCATGCGGCCGCGCGTCATGCATCGGCAACGCGAGTGCATCGTTGCCCGCCTGCCGGTGCATGTCACGGTCCGGGTGAGACGCGGTATGCCGAGCTTGCGCCGGCCCCGCTTCGTGCGAAGGTTCCGTTCGTCCTTGAGCGAGGCCTGCGTCCGGCACGGCTTCCGGGTCGTGCATTACTCGATCCAACGCGATCACGTGCACCTGCTGATCGAGGCGCACAGTAACCATTCGATCGCCTGCGGGATGAAGAGTGTCGGTGCGCGCATCGGCAAGCTCGCCAACCGGCTCTTTCAGCGCAGCGGCAAGGTTCTCGACGGTCGCTATCACTCACGCCCGTTACGCACGCCGCTCGAGGTACGCCGCGCTCTGCGCTACGTGCTGCTCAATCACCGGCACCATGCCGCGCAGCGGCACAGACCGAAACACCTTATCGATCGTCTTCGAGCGCAACCCGATCCGGCCAGTTCAGGCCGCTGGTTCGACGGCTGGCGCACGACCACCGTCCCACCGACCCCTGCCGATGTCCGCGAAGTGGCCGCGGCACGCACCTGGCTCCTGCACACCGGCTGGCGTCGCCACGGGCTCATCCATCCCGCGGAGCTTCCCTGACCGTTCGCAGGTGACGCGCGGCGGCGGATTCCGGCATATTGGCCGATCGAATCCGCACGACTGTCCATGCTCCAGACGTTCCTCGCCGAACTGAAACGCCGCAAGGTCCTGCGCGTGGTGGGCGCCTACGCGGTGGTCGCGTGGGGCGTGCTGCAGGTCATCGACAAACTGTTCCCGGCGCTGCAGCTGCCGCAATGGACGATCACATTCGTCGCGATCCTGCTGCTGATCGGCCTACCGATCACCGCGATCATCACCTGGGCGTTCGAGATCACGCCGGAAGGCATCCGCCGCACGTCGACCGAGCCCGGTGCGCTCGCCGGCGTGCGCGGCAGCTGGATCGAAACGACGCTGCTGATCGCGATCGTGGTCGCAGTGGGCATTTCGTTCGAGCAACTGCGCGAACGCGTGGCCGCGCCGGACACCGCAGCGCAAACCGCGACTGCGCCCGCCACCGACAAGTCCGTCGCGACCTCAACCCCCAATTCCATCGCGGTACTGCCGTTCACCAGCTTCAGCGAAGACGCCGACAGCAACTACTTCGCTGACGGGCTCACTGAGGAGCTGATCAACGACCTCGCGCACATTCCGGGCATGAAGGTGTCGGGACGAACGTCGTCGTTCTACTTCAAGAACCGCAACGAAGATCTGCGCGAGATCGGCCGCACGCTGGGCGTGGCGCAGGTGCTGGAAGGGAGCGTGCGCCGCGCCGGCGACAAACTCCGCATCACCGTGCAGTTGATCTCCACCTCCGACGGCTTCCATCTGTGGTCGCAAACGTACGACCGCCAAATGGACGACATCTTCGCGATTCAGGACGACGTCGCGATGAACGTCGCCTCGGTGCTCGAAATGAAGATCGCCGAACAGCACCGCGACAATCCCGACGCGATGCACGACATGGAAGACTATCGTGTGTTCCTGATCGCAACCGCGCTGCTGCACGAGCGCGCGCGGGGGCCGCTAACGCAGGCGCGCGAGCTGTTCACACAGCTCAAGAGTCGCCAGCCAGACAACGCCGATGCATTGGCCGGCTACGCGCAGGCGACGATGCTGCTCGCCGGCACCTACATGACGATCGACTTCGAGACCGCGTCGAAGGATGCGATCGCGGCCGTCGAGCACGCGCTCGAGGTCGATCCGAATTCGGTGAGCGCGAACGTCGCGGCCGGCTCTGCCTATACCGTGCTGCTGCACCGAACCGACGACGAGCGTTACCGCGTGCAGGCCGAGCGCACGCTGGCGCGCGCCGTCGAACTCGCGCCGGAGGATCCCGACGCGCTCGCTGCGTACGGTACGCTGCTCAACGAGCTGGGCCGCTACGAGTCGGCGTACGAACTGCTGCGCCGCGCCACCACGCGCGATCCGCTGTCGCGCATCGCGCAAGCCCAGCTGATCACGTCGCTCGAAGGTCTCGGACGCCTCGCGGAGGCGCGCGAAAAGCTGGTCACGCTCGGGCAGATGTATCCGGACTACGTCTTCCCGCAACTCGAACTGGGCGAGTTGCTGCTGACGCAGGGGCAGCTGGATGCAGCGTTGCCCTATCTGAAGAAAGCGCACGCGACGAAGACCAGTCCGCGCGCGACTTTCGCGCTCGCGCTCGCGTATCTCAATCTCGGGCTCGAAGACGAAGTGCGCGCGACACTCGCGCAACTCGACTATTCGCCGCTGTCGGTACCGTTCGGGGAAGTCATTCTGCTGACTATGCGCGCCGACGATGCGGCCACGCTGCGGCTGGCGCAAAGCCAGTACGAGAAGACGAAGGATCCGATCTGGCAATCGCTGCTGATCAACGCATCGCTCGCGCTCGGTGATCACGCGACCGCGCGACGCGAGTTGACGCAGCTCGCGCCGAGCCTCGTGGCGTCGCTCGACGCAAGCCGCGCTCAGCCCGAAGCGGCACTGCTCACCGGCGAACTACTGATCCGCGAAGGCCGCAAAGACGATGCGGCACGCCTCTTCGAGAGTCTGCTCGCGGCGCAAGCGCCGCCGGCGCATGGCTACGATCCGGCGGCCCGCAAGGTGACGCGCGCGAAGATCCTTGCGCGCCTCGGCCGAAGCGATGCCGCCATAGACGAGCTGCGCGCTGCGGAACTGCAGGGCAACCGCCTGCTCTGGGACTTCGACTTCGTGCAGCGGCTCGATCACGTGCCGGCTTTCGAGAGCATCCGCGACGATGCGCGCTTCCGCGCCGTCATCGCCGACATGGAAGCGGACAATCGCGTGATGCGCGATCGCGTTCTGCAACAGACTCAGACCAAGACCGCCGAGACCGCGAACTCGGCAACACAGAAGGAACGATCGTGAGCACCCTCCACACCGCCATTCGGTTCGTGATTCGCGCGCTCGTTACCGCCAGCGTGATTCCGTTGGCGGTCCACGCCGACGATGCGGCGAACAGCGAATGGCCGGCTTACGGCAACGATCCGGGCGGCAGCCGTTATGCACCGCTGACGCAGGTGACCCGAGACAACGTCGCCAAGCTGACGCAGGTGTGGAGCTATCGCACCGGCGACCTCGGCGCCGGATTCCCGAGCGGCGAGCGGATGGCGTTCGAGGCAACGCCGATCCTGATGGACGGCGTGCTCTACGTCAGCACGCCTTACGGTCACGTGCACGCGATCAACCCGATCACCGGCGAACGGCTCTGGCAGTTCGACGCCCACCTTTCCAACGACCGTCACTACGACGAGAACACGTCGCGCGGCGTGAGCGCGTGGCGCGATCCCGATGCGGCAGTTGGTACGCCGTGTGCGCTGCGCATTCTGTTCGGTACCCTCGATGCGCGGTTGATCGCGCTCGATGCCAAGACCGGGCTTGCGTGCGCCGATTTCGGCAAACAGGGCACAGTCGATCTAAACGAGGGCAGCCGGCCGCGCGACCGCGGAAGCTATCTCGTCACATCGCCGCCGGCTCTGTGGCACAACCTCGTCATTACCGGTTCGGCCGTGGGCGACAACCGCGCCGTCGACAATGAGCTCGGCATCGTGCGAGCGTTCGATGCACGGACCGGCGCGCTGATCTGGTCGTGGGATCCGATTCCGCGCACGCCGGACAATCCGGTGTATTCCGAGTGGAGCTCCGAGGCCGCCAAGATCACCGGCGCCGCCAATGCGTGGTCGGTGCTGTCGCTCGACGTCGAGCGCGGGCTGCTGTTCGTGCCGGTCGGTTCGGCCAGCCCGGACTTCTTCGGCGGCGAGCGCATCGGCGACAACCGTCACGCCAACTCGATCGTGGCATTGAGCGCGGCGACCGGCGAAGTCGTGTGGGCGCGTCAGCTGGTGCATCACGACGTATGGGACTACGACATGCCGGCCCAACCGGTGCTGATCGATCTGCAACGCGCGGGCGAAACGATTCCTGCCGTCGTGCAGGCGACGAAGATGGGCATGCTGTTCGTACTCGACCGCCGCACCGGCGATCCGCTCTACGGCATCGAAGAGCGCGCCGTGCCGCAGAATGGCGTGGACGGCGAAGTGCTGTCGCCGACGCAGCCGTTCTCGGCATTGCCGTCGCTCGTCCCGAACGCACCGTTGACCGCGGCCGATGCATGGGGCTTCACGCCGTGGGACCGCGGCAAGTGCGCCGACCAGATCAGCGCGCTTCGCTCCGAAGGCATCTACACGCCGCCGAGCCTGCGGGGCACGGTGGAGTGGCCGGGATACTCGGGCGGCTCGAACTGGGGCAGCGTGTCGTTCGACCCGGCACATCAGTTCGTCATCGCGAACACCAACCGTCTGCCGTTCGTCGTGCAGCTGATCAAGCGGGACGAACTGAAAGCGACGTACGAATCGAAGCGTTATCCCGATTCCGAGTTCGCACGCCAGACCGGAACGCCGTACGGCATGCGCCGTCAGTTGCTCAGCTCGCCGATCGGCGTGCCGTGCACGGCGCCGCCGTGGGGCACGCTCACCGCAATGAACCTGGCAACCGGCACGATCGCGTGGCAGGTACCGCTCGGCACGTCGCGCGATCTGGCGCCGTGGCCGGTGTGGTTCATCGATGGTGTGCCGAACATGGGGGGCTCGATCGTGACCGCCGGCGGGCTGATCTTTATCGGTGCCGCGAGCGACGACTTCCTGCGCGCGTTCGACGTCGAGACCGGCGCCGAACTGTGGCGCGGGCGGCTACCGGCCGGCGGTCAGGCGACGCCGATGACGTATATGCAGAACGGCCGGCAATACGTCGTCATTTCGGCGGGCGGACACGGCGGTATGGGCAGCACGCGCGGCGACTACGTGGTCGCGTTCGCGCTGCCAGGTTCGTAAAGGGGCGCTCAGGAACCGGTGGGCACCAGCAGCGGCGTAAATCCGAACACGCCGACCGTGTCGGGATCTACGCTGACCTGCACCGCGCCGATTTCCGGCGCGCCATACACCTCGAGCCGGGTGATGTTCGTGTAGAGCGACGGTTCGCCTTCGCCGCGCTGCACGAGGAACGGCCGGCCCACCTGGAACTGGTGCGAATCGCCGTGCACCAGCAACACCTGGCCGCCGAAACGCTCGCTGCCGAGTTTCAGTTCGTCGATGATCGCGCCGAACGGCCCGTCTTCGGTGTCGTCGCCGTGCAGCATCTGCGCGTGCATGGCCACCACTACTGCCTTGTATCCGCCTTCGCGCGCCACGCGGAACGAATCGCGCATCCAGGCGACGTTCGCCTGCATCCGTTCATTCGCTTCGATCAACGCCGCCCGGTCCTGCGGCCTGAAGTTGTTGTGCGAGCCGACCACGTGCACCGTGAAGAACAGCGTCCGATCATGTTCCCAGCGCGCGTTCTCCACGAACGTCTTGTATGGCGATACGTCGCTCTCCCTGACGAGCGGCATCGGGTGCGCCCCGAGACTCTGCGCTTCGGAATAGAACGTGCTGCGGAGTTTCGCAAGCCGCTCCGACGGGTCGTAGCCGCCCATCACGTTGCTGCGACAATCCGTCCACTCGTTGTCGCCGGGGGTATACACCACCGGTTGTTGATAAGCCCCAAAGAAGCCTTCGATCTGCGCGTAGTGCGCGTCGTGACAGTTGCCGACGCCCCAGATGTCGCCGATGTGAATGCTGAACGCGGGTTTCACCTTGTTGATCGCGGCGATCAGCGCGCGGTACACCGGATAGTCGCGCTCACCGTTATAAGCAGTGTCGCCGAGCGCGACGAACGTGAACGGTTGCGCGTGACCGAGCGCAGCCGCGAGCACAACGACGAGCGCAGCCGCCGTTCGGATCGAGCGTGTCATCTGGATTCTCCCCATCGAGCGGCGGTATGGTACTGCCGCCCCGGCCTTCGGCACATCCCCAACTATTCGGAGACTCACATGCGCGCACGCGACGCTCTGCTCGCAGCAACCGTCGTACTTATTCCGACATTGTCGTTCGCCGCGCAATCGCCGCTCGCGACGTTTCAGGACGTGCAGACGACGACGTACCAGCACGAGAAGCCCGCTTTCACTCTGCAGTATCCCTATGAGTTGCGTACCGCCCCGCCGTCACGCAAAGGCGAAGTGTTCAGCGCGATGGGTGCGGGCCGCGCACCGGCGCTGAACGTCATGGTGCTGCCGCGGCCGGCGGAACTCTCGCTGGCGCAAGCCGCGCAGGCGGCAGCAAAGCAACTGGCACCCAACGGTGTCATCAAGGCGCAACAATCCGTCGACCTCGGCGGCGTACCCGGAGAGCAGGTGACGCTCGACTGGTCGATGCCGATCGGCATGGGCGTGGATCTACGCTCGATGCAGGTGTCGGCATTTCACGACGACGTCTGGGTGATCGTGACCGTCACCGATGGACGCGTCGGCGACGCTGTGCAGGCCGCATTGCGCGATACGGCGACCTCGCTGCGATTCCCGAAGTAACGCGAAGGCCGGCGCGCGGAACGGCTACAATGCCGCGCTGGATCGAACGCCACGCCTCATGAACCTGTTCGCCACACACCCTCTGGGGTTCTCGGACCTGATCGAACAGGAAGTGCTCAGCTGCGGCGGCCGGATCACCGCGCGCAGCACCGCCGGAATCGGTTTCGAGGGCAGTCTCGAGTGCGCCTACCGGATGTGTCTGTGGAGCCGCGTCGCAAACCGGATTCTGCTGCAGATCGACGCGTTCGACGCGCCGGAACCGGATGCGCTGTATTACGGCATTCAGCGCACCGACTGGCAGGCGCACCTGAACCCCGGCGGTTCGATCGCAGTCGACTTCGTCACCACGCGCTCGCAGATCAATCACAGCCTGTACGGCGCGCAGCGCGTGAAAGACGCAATCGTCGATCAGCTGCGCGATGCAACCGGCGCGCGGCCCGACGTCGACATCAAATCGCCGGATGTCCGCATCAACGTGTTTCTCGATGGCGATCGGGCATCGGTCGCGATCGATCTGTCAGGCGAGAGTCTGCATCGCCGCGGTTATCGACAGATTCAGGGACCCGCACCGCTGAAAGAAAACCTCGCCGCCGCACTGCTGCTGCGCGCCGGCTGGCCGCAGATCGCGCGCGACGGCGGCGCGCTGCTCGATCCGATGTGCGGCTCCGGTACGTTCGCGATCGAAGCGCTGCTGATGGCTGCGGACATCGCGCCCAATCTCGGTCGTTCGGCATTCGGCTTCGCACGCTGGAAGCAGCATGAGGAGTCGGTGTGGCAACCGCTGCTCGCAGACGCGCGCGCGCGGCGCGAACGCGGACTTGCAAGCGCGCCCGTCATCCGCGCCAGCGATCACGATGCACGCGCCGTAGATGCCGCGCTGCGCAACTGTGAAGCCGCGGGTCTCTCACCGTACGTGACCGTGGAGCAACGCGAGCTCAGCGACATCGCGCCGCCTGCGCCGCGCGGGCTGCTGATCTGCAATCCGCCGTACGGCGAGCGACTGTCGGACGTCGACGCGCTGCCCGCCCTGTTCTCCGAACTCGGTACGGTGCTGCGCGAGCGATTCGACGGCTGGCGCGCGTCGATACTCGCGCCCGACGTGGAGCTCGGTTTCCGCACCGGCTTGCGCCTCAAGAAGAAGAACGCCGCGCGCAACGGTGCGATCGCCGTGGTGCTGCTGACGTTCGACGTCGCCGCCGACCGCGCGCTGCCGCCGCGCAATGAGTCATCAGACGGTGCCAGGCACCAAAGTGATCTCAACAAGTCATCAGACGGTGCCAGGCACCGCGATGAACATCCCGGACCGCGATGTGCAGACCCTCGACGCCGGCATCGGCGATTTCAGCAACCGGATCCGCAAGAACCGCAAGCACCTCGACCGCTGGGCGCAACGCCACGAGGTGGCGTGCTATCGCGTCTACGACGCCGATCTGCCGGACTACGCGTTCGCGGTGGATCTATATCGCTGCAGCGATGCAACGCGGCTGCACGTGCAGGAGTACGCCCCACCCGCACGGCATCGATGCGGCCAAGGCGCAATTGCGGCGCGATTCGGTGGCAGCGGTGCTGCCGGATCTGTTCGGCGTCGACGCCTCGAACGTCGTCATGAAGACGCGCGAGCGAAAACGCGGCGCTGCGCAATACGATCGGCAAGACAGCGCCGCCGAGTTCCACGCGGTGACCGAGGGTGGTTGCACACTATTGGTGAACCTGCGCGACTATCTCGACACCGGCCTGTTCCTCGACCATCGGCCGTTGCGGATGCGCATCCAGCGTGAGAGCCGCGGCGCGCGCTTCCTCAATCTTTACTCGTACACCGGCGCTGCAACCGTGCACGCGCTCCGCGGCGGTGCATCGAGCAGCGTGTCGATAGATCTGTCGAATACTTATCTGAACTGGGCGCTGCGCAATCTCGAACTGAACACGCGTGAACTGCGCGATCACCGCCTGATCCGCGCCGACTGCAAGGAGTGGCTCGCGTACGCGGCGACGCGCTCCGACCGCTACGACCGCTACGACCTGATTCTGCTCGACCCGCCGTCGTTCTCGAATTCGAAAGCGACCGAGGGCGTCCTGGACATCCAGCGCGATCACGCGGAGCTGATCCGCGCCTGCGTCGATCTGTTGGCACCGAGCGGCACGCTGTATTTCTCGACGAACCTGCGCAGCTTCAAACTGAACGAAAGCGGACTCACCGGCCTCGACTGCGTTAACATCACCGCCGAAACCATCGACGAGGACTTCCGCCGCAGTCCGCGCATTCATCAGTGCTGGCGGATCTGCGCATTGAAATAGTCCCCCGAGCGGCCGGTCAAGGAGAGACGCGCCCAATGAACATCGGCATACCCAAAGAGATCCACGTCGGCGAACGCCGCGTCGCGGCGACGCCCGAGACCGTGGAGCAACTCGCCAAACTCGGTCATCGGGTGGCCGTCGAGCGCGACGCCGGGACGTATGCCGCATTCACCGACGACGCTTATCGGCAGGCCGGCGCCGAAATTGTGCCGAATGCCCGCGCGTTGTGGGCGGCGTCGGACATCGTGCTCAAAGTGCGCGCGCCCGAACCCGACGTGCGCCTCGGCGTTCATGAAACCGAGTTGCTGCGCGAGGGCGCGCTGCTGATCTGTTTCGTGTGGCCGGCGCAGAATCCCGACCTGATGAACCGTCTCAAGGCGCGCAAGGCAACGGTGCTCGCCATGGATTGCGTGCCGCGCATGTCGCGCGCGCAGAAGCTCGATGCGCTCAGTTCGATGGCCAACATCGCCGGCTACCGCGCCATCGTCGAAGCGGCGCAGCACTTCGGCCGCTTTTTCATGGGTCAGTTCACGGCGGCCGGCAAAGTCGCGCCGGCGAAGGTGATGGTGATCGGCGCCGGCGTCGCCGGTCTCGCGGCGATCGGCGCAGCGCGCAGCCTCGGCGCAATCGTCAGGGCGTTCGACGTGCGTCCCGAGGTACAAGATCAGATCAAGAGCCTCGGCGCAGAAGTGCTCGACCTCGACATCAAGGAAGAAGGCGCCGGCGCCGGCGGCTATGCGAAGCAGATGAGCCCCGAGTTCATCAAAGCCGAGATGGACCTGTTCGCGCGCCAGGCGATGGAAGTAGACATCATCATCACCACGGCGCAGATCCCCGGTAGACCCGCACCGAAGCTGATCACCGCCGGCATGATCGAGTCGATGACCGACGGCGGCGTAGTGGTCGACCTGGCGGCCGAACAAGGGGGTAACTGCGACCTCACGGTGCCCGGGGAAGTGGTCGAACATTCCGGCGTCACCATCATCGGCTACACCGATCTGCCGAGCCGCCTGCCGACGCAGTCGAGCCAGCTCTATGCGACGAATCTGCAGCACCTGCTCACCGAGATCACGCCGAACAAAGACGGTCGCATCGTCATCGACATGGAAGACGACGTGATCCGCGGCGCAACGGTGTTGCACGAAGGTGTCATCACGTGGCCGCCGCCTCCGCCAAAAGTGCCGGTGCCAGTGCCGCGACCATCGCCGGTTGCATCGGAGGGCACGGGTACGGGTCGCGCAAAACCGGTCGCCGCCACCGCGCTGACGGCGCCGAAGAAATCCGGGCCGATCAAGGCGAGCAGCGCCGCGTTGCTGCTGACGCTCGCCGCGATCGGGCTCGCCGCGGTCGGCAGCAATGCGCCGCCGCAGTTCATGCAGCACCTCACCGTGTTCGTGCTCGCGTGCTTCCTCGGCTTCCACGTCATCTGGAACGTTACGCCGGCGCTGCACACGCCGCTGATGAGCGTCACCAACGCGATCAGCGGCATCATCGTGATCGGTGCGCTGCTGCAGATCGGCAGCGCATCGTGGCTGGTGAAAGCGCTCGCCGGCGTTTCGGTGCTGATTGCGACGATCAACATCTGCGGCGGCTTCTGGGTGACGCACCGCATGCTGAAAATGTTCCGACGGGACTAACGGGAACCTTATGGCGATCGGCTACATCATCGTTTCGTATCTCGGAGCCGCAGTACTCTTCATTCTGAGCCTCGGCGGGCTGAGCAAGCAGGAGACATCGCGGCGCGGCAACATCTACGGCGTGCTCGGCATGGCGATCGCGATCGCGGCGACCGTGTTCGGGGTCCACGTCGGCGGGCTCGTGGTGTTGATCCCGGCCATTCTGATCGGCGCCGCCATCGGCGGTTCGGTCGCCGCGCGCGTCGAAATGACGCAGATGCCGCAGCTGGTGGCGATGCTGCACAGCTTCGTCGGTCTCGCCGCGGTGCTGGTCGGCATCTCGAGCTACATCGACCCCGACATGCAGTTCACCGGCACCGAAAGGACGATCCACCAGGTCGAGATCTTCATCGGCGTCTTCATCGGCGCGATCACCTTCACGGGCTCCATCGTCGCCTTCGGCAAACTGCAGGGCACGATCTCCGGTAAACCGCTGCTGCTGCCGCTGCGCCACGTGCTGAACGTGATCGCCGTACTCACCGCACTCTGGCTCGGCTACGGTTTCGTCGGGTCGGATTCGTACGGTCTGGTGCCGCTGCTAGCGATGACCGTCATCGCAATGGCGATGGGCGTGCACCTCGTCGCGGCCGTTGGCGGCGCCGACATGCCGGTGGTCGTCAGCATGCTGAACAGTTATTCCGGTTGGGCCGCGGCCGCCACCGGCTTCATGCTGTCGAACGATCTGCTGATCGTCACAGGCGCGTTGGTCGGATCGAGCGGCGCGATTCTGTCGTACATCATGTGCCGTGCCATGAACCGCAGTTTCATCTCGGTGATCATGGGCGGTTTCGGCACTTCCGGCGAATCGTCCTCGGCGACGCCGCAGGGCAACGTGGTGGCAACGACCGCCGCGGATGTCGCCAACTCGCTGCGCGCCGCCAAAGCGGTGATCATCGTGCCGGGCTACGGCATGGCGGTGTCGCGCGCACAGGGTGAAGTGAGCGAGATGACGCAACGGCTGCGCGGCGAAGGTGTGGACGTGCGCTTCGGCATTCATCCGGTCGCCGGACGCCTGCCGGGCCACATGAACGTATTGCTCGCCGAGGCGAACGTGCCGTACGACATCGTGCTCGAAATGGACAAGATCAATGCCGATTTCGCGCGCACCGACGTGGTGCTGGTGATCGGCGCGAACGACATCGTGAACCCCGGCGCGCTCGAAGATCCGAAGAGCCCGATCGCAGGCATGCCCGTGCTCGAGGTGTGGCACGCAAAGACCGTGGTGGTATTCAAGCGCAGCATGGCGACGGGGTATGCCGGCGTCGACAACCCGCTGTTCTACAAAGACAACACCCGCATGCTGTTCGGCGACGCGAAGGCGATGCTCGAGGGCATCCTCGAGCACATTCCGGAAGCGGTCGAGTCGACCGCGCTGCGCCAGGGCGCGCCGCACTGACGCTGCCTCAAGCCGGGCGCCGCTCGGCAATGCCATAGAGAATCGCGCCGACTGTACCTACACTGTCCGCTCGTCATCGAGAGGAGGTGTCGCCATGTTGCTGCGTTCTCTGCATGTTCCAAAGGCTGAATTCGAAGCGGGTACCGGCTGGGCGTTGAAAGCCGAGGGCGCCTGCCAGGGCGACGTCTGTATTCCATTGTCGAAACGCGCGGGCGATACGGTGGACGTGCGGCAACTCGCCACCGACATCGGTATGCCGCTGGTCGAAGCGCCCGAATACGGGCTGTGGGCGCTGGGACCGGCGTCCATCAACTCGCGCGCGCTCGCCACCGCGGAAGCGCCTGAACTCACCCTGCCCGATCTCGACGGCAACGAATTCAAGTTGTCGAGCCTGCGCGGCCAGAAGGTGCTGCTCTTTGCCTGGGCCCCTTACTGAGGCTGTTCAGGAGACCTGCCCGTGTGGCAGGCATTGCGGAACGAATTCCACCCGAAAGGCTTCGAACTGGTTGCGGTCGGGCTCGATACGCTCGGCGGCGCCGGCTGTCGCGCTTTCATCGAAGCGGCCAAGCCGCAGCATCCCTCGCTGATCGATCAGCATCACGTGCTGGCCGATCTGTTCGGCGTCATCAACATTCCGAGCAGCGTCTGGATCGACGAGCGCGGCATGATCGTGCGCCCGGCCGAAGCCGCGCCAGCTCCGCCGCAACCCGACGGCCCCACCGGCCCGCGCGTGAATCTGCCGAGCGAACTGCCGCAACGCTTCGTCGAGATCATGGGCGAAGCCGCCAAGATCAGGAGCGACGCGCAGGCGTATCACGATGCGCTGCGCGATTGGGTGAACAACGGCTCCGCCAGCCGCTTTGCGCTGTCGCCCGAGGAAGTGGTCGAACGCTCGCGGCCGCGCGACAACGCAAGAGCGTTGGGCCACGCGCACTTCGCGCTCGCGACACAACTCGAAATGGACGGCCACCACGAGGCCGCTATTCCGCATTTCCGCGAAGCGCATCGGCTGGTGCCGGAGAGCTGGACGTTCAGGCGTCAGGCCTGGTCGCTGGAGAAAGTGATCGACGGACCGCTGCAGCGTTTCTGGCAGGGACCGGATCCGGCGAAACCGGAAGCGTGGCCGTACGACGGCGACTGGCTCGCCGACGTGCGGAAGGAAGGCGCGGAGAATTACAGCGAGCCTTGGCGGCCGTAAGTCGGAATGAGCTTCGTTTTTCGGCGTCAGTGGGACAGAGCTTCGAGCGCGGCGGAGGTGCGTGTGTGCTGCGTCGGGCACACCCAAGCCATCCCTGGTCGCTCGAGCCGCGGCCCTCCCTGGCCGCGGAAGGCCCTCCGCAACACCCACGCACCTCCGCCTCGGGTCATGTCTCCATCGACAGACTTGGGAATGAGTCAACGCGCGCTGTGCGCGCGTTCACCTCACCAACAAGTCGACGGACAGTGCCAGGCACCCCGCTTTTGCACTTCGAACAAGTCACTGCCGGTGCCAGGCACCGGCGGTGACTTGTTCATCCTCGAACGAAGGCGCGACGTTGGATGTGGAAGGGTGACGGGTGATCGTTGCGGAGGCGCATCACCCAACCCGCCGCGCCGGAGCAACGATCACCCGTCACCCCCTCGATCTAAACCGACTCGCTTCAGTGCTCTCGAGCGCCGGTAGCGAATTCCATCAGCGTTTCAATCGGAACGAACTCGAGCGTCTTCGCGCTCGTTGCCTCCAGCACCACCCGTGGCGCTGCGCCGGCCTGGAATGCTTCGACCCAACGGGCCGCGCACAAACACCATTGATCGCCGGGAACGAGACCGGCGAAGCCGTATTCGGGACGCGGTGTCGACAGGTCGTTGCCGACGCGACGCGAGAACTCGAGGAATTCGCGCGTCGTCTCCACGCATACGCTGTGCACGCCGAGATCGGTTTCGTCCGTGCGACAGCAACCGTCGCGGAAAAAGCCGGTCAACGGTTTGGTACTGCAGGTGCGTAGCGGTCCGCCGAGTACGTTGATGCCGCGCGGTGCAAACGCTCTTTGTTCGCTCATGGGTGCCATCTCGATGCCAAGCGTTGCATTATGCACATCCCGGTGCCAGGCACCGTAGTGTGCACGGCGGCGGCATCGCATCGTGCACCCTCACAGTCAATCGATCGAACGGAGATTCTTGCGATGAGCATCAAACGGCTTCACGTCGGACCGCGCCTGTCCCAGGTGGCGATCCACGGCAACACGGTGTACTCGGCCGGCATCGTTGCGAGCGATCCCACGGCCGATGCGGCCGGGCAAACTCGTCAGATTCTCGAGCTGATCGATGGCTATCTGGCCGAAGCCGGCACTGACAAGACGAAGCTGCTGAACGTGACCATCTGGCTCGCCGACATCAAAGACTTCGCTGCGATGAACTCGGTGTGGGACGCGTGGGTGCCGAAGGGCAACTCGCCGCCGCGCGCGTGCGTCGAAGCGAAACTGGCGGCACCACAGTACAAGGTGGAGATCCGCGTGCTCGCGGCGATCGGCTCGTAGCAGCTCAGACAAACTCCTGGAGGCGCGATGAAAGCGGCGATCGGCTTGATGGTTGAAGGCCAGTTCGGACTGAACTGGGAACGTTGGACGCGCGTGCTCGACATGGCCGAGCGCGCCGGCTATCAGTGCGTGTTCCGTTCGGACCACTTCACCAATCCCGCCGAGCCCGACCTCGACTCGCTCGAACTGTTCACGTCGCTGACGTACGCGGCAACGCGCACGAAGCGCATCGAGTTCGGTTCGCTCGTGGCGCCCGTCACGTTCCGTCATCCGACCATGACGGTGCGGCAGGCCACGGCGATCGACGATCTTTCCAACGGTCGACTGGTGCTCGGTCTCGGCGCCGGATGGCAGCGACGCGAACACGAGAACTACGGCATTCCGTTCGACGACTTTCCGACCCGCTTCAACAAACTGACGGATGCGCTCGAAATCACGCGACGCCTGCTGCGCGACGCGAACCCCGTCAGTTACACCGGCAAGATCATCAGCGTGCGCGATGCCGTGCTGCTGCCGCGGCCCAATCGCAAAACACCCATTCTGATCGGCGGCAACGGCCCGAAGCGCAGCCTGCCGCTCGCAGCGAAGTACGCCGACGAATGGAACGCCGTCTACCTCGACGTCGACAACTTTCGCGCGCGCAACAACCGGCTCGATGAACTGATCGAGAGGAACGGCCGCGATCCGCGTTCCGTCAAACGTTCGCTGATGGGTCCGTTCGGATGGGCCGAGGGCACTCAAGGCATCGAACGGCTCGAGAGCTACATCGAAGCCGGCTGTCAGCGTTTCATGCTGCAGTTCACCGACTACGATAACCTCGAACCGATCGAAGCCTGGGCCGCGGAAAACCTGAAACGTTTTCGCTAAAGCGCGGCGTCAGCGCCTATTTCACTTCCACCTGAACGCGCTTCGATTTGGCGATCTTCGGGATCACCACTTCGAGAATGCCGTCCTTGAATTCGGCCGTCGCCTTCGTGCCATCCACTTCCGCCGGCAATGCCAGCGTTCGCGACGTCTGGCCGGTCGAGATCTCGCGGCGATAGTACTCGCCTTTCTCCTCCTTCTCTTCCTTATGGGAAGAAGCGCGAATCGTGATCGTGCGATCGGTCAGCGAGACTTCCACGTCCTTCTTGTCGACGCCTGGCAGCTCGGCCCGAATCGCAACCTCGTTGTCGCGCTCCACCAGGTCGACGCGCGGCGCGCGCGGCAGGTCGAAGTTGCCGCGTAGGTTGGGGAAGTCGCGGAACGGTCGCAACCAGTTGCGCGACATGAAGCTGTCGAACATCCGTTCGATGTCCTGCTCGAAATCGTCGAGTCGGGTAATCCCGCCTTTTGCTTTCGTCGCAGGCTGCTTGTCGAGATCGACACTCACTTTCGATTCTTTCGCCGATTCAGCCATTTCGTTTCTCCGAGCGTTTGTCCAAGGGAAGTCGACGCTAGACCTGCCCTTGCCCGGCGACCATCAGGAAAATCCCGTACGCCCTACGATCCGACAGCGCGCTGACGATCCAATTGCCACCCTTCGCGCACCGCGCGGAGCACATCGGCGTTGATGCGTGCCTGCGTAGCTTTCGGCATTCAACTGTCGGAACGAACTCGCAGCGTCTGCAACCGCCGAGCGCATTGCGGCGCTTCGACGACCGTGTCGAGATAGCCAGTCGCGAGCGCCTGTTCCGGCGCGAACATCGCCGCGGTGGTGATGCGCGTGTACCCCGGCGGCGTCAGCCGGTGCCGCGCGAGCGCCAATGCGAAATGCGGCACCGTGAGGCCGATCGCCGTCTCGTTCATACCAATCCTCCAGTTGCCCGCAATGCCGATGCGCAGGTCGGACGCCAGCATCAGGAACGCGCCCATCGGATACGCGTGACCGGTGCACGCCGCGATGATCGGCCGTGGATGCTCGAGCATCTTCTCGATCAGCCGCACTCCGGCCGCGACCATCTGCTGCGAGGCTTCGCCGCCGCGCTGGAACGCTTTGAGGTCGAACCCGGCGGAAAAGATGCCGTTGCGCCCCGCGAGCGCCGTAACCGAGGCATCGCGTGCGGAATCGAGCTGCAACGCGATCGCATCGAGCAGCTCCTTCGACATCACGTTGACCTTGCCGTCATCTATCGTGATCCACGCGATCACCGTCGACTTCTACTCGTGTTCTTCCGCTCATCCTCAACCAGACCAGTCGACCGCATCGACCGGACTACAGCAGGTGTTGGCCGAAAGCGGCGCGCCGAAGGGTTCGCTCTACCATTACTTCCCGAACGGAAAGGAGTCGCTGGGCGAAGCGGCCGTAGACATGGCCGGCGTGCTGGTCGCCGAAATGCTCACCAAGCTCGCCGCCAAGCACGCGCAGCGCAAAGCGTTCGTTGGCGCGTACTGCAGAGTGATGGCGGGATGGATGGAGGAATCGCAGTTCCGATCCGGCTGCCCCATCGCCACCACGCTCGAAACCGCGCCGCAATCGCCGTCGATCACGGCCGGCGGGCGTGCGCGCCCTCGACGAATGGATGCGCATCATCGGCGGTGTATTCGAGCGGGACGGCATGACGAAGCGCGAAGCAGCTACGCGCGCACAACTGCTGGTGGCGGCGATCGAAGGCGCGCTGCTGGTCGCGCGAATCCGGCAATCGACCCGGCCGATACTCGACGTCGCGAAGTTGTTCTGAAACTGCCGCGTCAGGCCGATCGCGCGTGCGGCGGGTCGATCAGACCGGCCCCTGCCCGCGCGTTCTCTTCGCGGCGCCGGATCAACGCGGCGACGATCTCCGCATGTCGCTTGCGATCGAGCCGATAACCCGAATACAGAATCACGGCAACGAACACGAAGATCGCCGGCACGGGCGTGTGATAGAGCCCGAGATTCCATAGCACGTCGTCCGGCACCGTACCGGCACGCGCGCCGCGCGGGAACTCGATCCAGTCGATGATCCAGCCGCCCACCACCACGCCCACCGACGAGATCGCTTTGACCAGGAACGAGCGCGCCGCGAAGATCACGCCCTCGCGACGATGTCCGGTATCGAGTTCGTGCTCGTCGACGATGTCGGCAAACATCGCATTCAGCGAACCGAAAATCGGCGGCGCCAACAGCGCACCGACGAACGCGACGACGATCACCAACGGCAGCACCAGCGGAGATCCGTTAGCGGGGAACCACGGCACGTCGAGCAGGCGCAGGCCGACCAGAATCACCGGATTGACGATGGCGAGCATGGAGCAGTACATCAGCGTCTTCTTCTTGTCGAGCCAACGCGTGATGAGCGGCGTAATCAGAAAGCCGATCACCAACCCGACCATACTGAATGCCGGAATCGTGTAGATCTGTTCGGTGGTGAGTCCCCAGAAGTGGACGTTCATGTACGGCGACAGCACGCCCTCTGCCGAGAGCATGATGGTGGCGAGGCACATGCCGAAGAACAGCGCGCGGAACGAGCGGTTCTGAAATGCCCCGCCGGTCTCGCGCATGACGTTCAGCAACGAGAAGCGCGCGTATTCGCGGCCGGTGGACGGCAGATGCGGAATCTCCCGCCAGGTGCCGAACACGCACACCAGAATGGCAAACACCACGAACGCACCGAAGATCGCAGAGAATTCCACGTAACCGTGCGGGTTCAGTAGACCCGGGCTGTACTGCTCCGTGGTCGGAAAGCAGAACTTGTATGCCAGCGCTGCGCCGATCGCCTGACCGAAGATCGAGAAGAACGTGTTGTACGAGAACATCGTCGAGCGCTGGTTGTAGTCGTGCGCCATCTCCGCGCCCAGCGCCAGGTGTGGAACGTGGAAGAACGTCAGTGCGATCCGCGTGGCGAGCGACCAGCCGACCAGCCAGGCCGCGAGTTCGATTTCGCCGAAGCCGCCCGGCGGATTGAAGATCAGGAAGAAGCAGCCGCCCAGCGGAATCGCCGAAAGCAGGATGAACGGATGACGCCTGCCCCAGCGCGACCGCAAACGGTCGGACAACGATCCCGCGATCGGATCCACCACCGCGTCGACCACCAGCGAAATCGCCAGCGCTATGCCGGTGATGGTGCCTGACACGCCGAGCACCTGGTTGTAGTAGAAGAGCAGAAACGTGGTGAAGCCGATGGTGACGAGCGCTTCGCCGAGTTGTCCGAACCCGAACGCGGCCATAACGGGTATTGCCAGCCGGCGCGGCTCAGTCGAAGACGTCATCGCAACTCTCTCTTGTCGTTCCCGGTACCGACCATGCCATCGCGCGCGGCCAAAGGCCAGATGCGTGTCGACGTACAGCGGCATGCTCGACGATTGCGCCCGACATGGCACAAGATCGACTGAAACCGACAGTGAGGAGACGACGATGCGGCTCGACAACGTCAGCGCGATGGTTACGGGAGGCGCATCCGGGCTCGGCCGCGCGGTGACGGAACGCTTCGTCGCAGAGGGCGCGCGCGTGGTCGTGCTCGATCGCTCCGAAACGCGGCTCGGCGAATTGATCGCGCAGCATCCGGGGCGCGTGCGCGGCGTCGCCGGCGACGTGCGCGACCTGGCCGCGAACAAACGCGCCGTCGCCGACGCATTGAGCGCGTTCGGGCGCCTCGACGTGCTCGTCGCCAACGCGGGCATCTGGGACTACGGACGCGCGCTGGTCGACCTGCCGGAAGACCGCATCGACGAAGCGTTCGACGAGTTGATCGGAATCAACGTCAAAGGCTATCTGCTCGCCGCGAAGGCTGCGCAGGGCGCGCTGGTTGCCTCCGGCGGCTCGATGATCTTCACCGTGTCGAACGCCGGCTTCTTTCCCGACGGCGGCGGGCCGCTGTACACCGCGTCGAAACACGCGGCCGTCGGGCTGATCCGACAACTGGCGTTCGAATGCGCGCCGCACGTGCGCGTGAACGGCGTTGCGCCAGGCGCGATCGCAACCGACCTGCGTGGTCCGCGCGCGCTCGACATGGCGGATCGTTCGATCGGCGACGTGTTGAAACCCGAGATGATGAAAGGCGGATTGCCGATCGATCGACTGCCTGCGCCGGAAGACTATGCGGCGGCGTTCGTATTTCTGGCGGCGCGCGCCGAATCGGGCCACGCCACCGGCAGCATCATCAACATCGACGGCGGATTCGCCGCACGCGGCGTCAGTCGCGTGCGCGGCGGCGACGCGCTGCCGCAGCTGTTCGGCCTGCGAACATGAAGATCTCGTTTCACGGCGCAGACCGAGGCGTGACCGGTTCGTGTCATCTCGTCGAATGCGGCGGACGGCGCGTGCTGATCGACTGCGGTTTGTACCAGGGCGGCCACGACATCGACGAGGAGAACGACAAGCCGTTCGGCTTCGAACCTCGCGACATCGACTTCCTGCTGTTGACGCATGCACACCTCGACCATTGCGGCCGGATTCCGTTGTTGGCGAAGCGCGGCTTCCGCGGCGAGATCGTCACCACCGCCGCGTCTCGCGAGCTTGCCCGGATCGTGCTGCTGGATTCGGCCCATCTCAACGAAGAGGAGGTGCGACGGCGTGCGCGCCACGAATCGCACCGCGGCCGGCCGGCGGAGGCGCCGTTGTATTCGCTGCTCGACGCGACGCGCAGCTTCGACTACTTCGGCCGCGTTGCGGCATACGACGAAGCGATCGACCTCGCGCAGGGCATACGAGCTACCTTCATCGACGCAGGACACATACTCGGGTCCGCCGCCGTGCGGCTCGAGCTGACCGAAGGGCGTCGACATTGCACCGTGCTGTTCTCCGGCGATCTCGGCAACTCCGGACGTCCGTTGTTGCGCGACCCCAGCGTGCCGCCCAGAAGCGACGTCGTCGTATTGGAGACCACATACGGCGACCGTCTGCACAAGCCGATCGGCCCCTCAGTAGAAGAGTTGTACCAGGCCATCAACGACACCTTCGCGCGCGGCGGCAACGTCGTCATTCCGACATTCGCGCTAGAGCGCGCGCAGGAGGTGCTGTTCTATCTGCGCGAAGGACTGGAGGCGGGCCGGCTGCCTCACATCAGCCACGTGTTCCTCGATTCGCCGATGGCCATCTCGGCAACCGAGATCTTCGGCAATCACCCCGAGTGCTACGACGCGCAGACCGCGGAACTGTTTCGAAAAGGCCACGACCCGCTGTACATGCCGGGGTTGCACATGACGCGCGAAACGTCGGAATCGATTGCACTGAACAAGATCGCGAGCGGCGCCGTGATCATGGCCGGCTCCGGCATGTGCACGGGCGGACGCGTGCGCCATCACCTGCGGCACAACATCGGTCGGCCCGAGTGCAGCGTGGTATTCGTCGGCTTTGCAGCGAAAGGCACACTCGCCCGACAGATCATCGATGGCGCGCACGAGGTGAGAATTTTCGGCGAACAGTGCAAGGTGCGCGCGCATCTGCACACCATCAACGGCTTCTCCGCTCACGCCGATCGCGACGAACTGCTGCGCTGGCACACGCAAGCCGCGCCGCAGCGCACGTTTCTGGTCCACGGCGAGGAAGAGACCATGCGCCAGTTCGCCGGCGCGCTTCGCGAAACCCGGGTGGAATTACCGGCTCTGCATCAGAGCTTCGATCTGTAGCCGAACGTCAGATGTCTACCCCAGCGGATCACGCGTTCTGTGCGAGCGCAGCCGCCACGCGCGCGCGCACGTCGGGTTCCATCAGCCGTTCGAACGGCACCAGCAGATGACCCACTTCGTTGGAGAGTTTGCGCAACTCTGCGTCGCGCGCCGCCGCGATCTGAATCTCCATCCGGTACTGCATCTCGGCCGGCGTGAACATCTCGCGGTTGCCCTGCGTGGTCGGATACAGGAAGTCGTTGTAGTTCGCCTGTCGCCACGGCATGCGCGCCACCTCCGCTGCCCGTGCAAGATACGCGCGCGTCAGATCGTCGAGCGAATCCTGCGGCGTGCGCCGCGCGAGCGTGTCGAACAAGGCTTCTGCCTGCAGCGCCGCCGAGGTCATGCCCTGGCCGTACGTCGGGTTGAAGCTGCACAGCGCGTCGCCGAGCGGAATCAATCCATGCGGCAACGTCTGCGACCGTTCGTAATGCCGGAACCGGTTTGCCGGATAGATCATCCGCGCCACGCCCGAAACGAACTTCGCATCGCGCAACGCTTCGTACATGGTCGGATGCGGCAGGCTCTTCGCGAATTCGAGAAACTCCGCTTCGTTGTCCGGCGGATAATCGCCGGCGCGGCCGCCCAACGAGCAGATGAAGCGGCCGCCCTCGATGGGCAGCAGCACGGCGCCGCGCGCGCCGACGCGCGGCAGGTTGCCCATTGCCAGCGCTTTCCAGTCGCGCGCGGGATCGTCCGGAAGCTCGACGATCGCGCTCGAATAGCCGAAGTCCACCGTCACCTCTTCGACTTCCGGAAGCGGCACACCGAGCGCAGACAACCACCGCAGGCCGCCTTCGCCGCGGCCGGTCGCATCGATGACGAGGTCGGCGTCGAGGTCCGAGGTTCCGTTCGGGCTCTCAACCTTCACGCCGGTGATGCGGTTCGCTGCCGCGTCGAAGTTCAAGCCGCGCACGGTGCAGCCGGTGCGGAGTTCGACGAACGGCGTCGATGCCAGCACGCGTTGGCGGATGCAATGCTCGAGCATCCAGCGGCTCTGGCCGTGCAACTCCATGCCCGCATCCCAACGCGGTGCAAAACCGAGTTCGGAGCCGGCCAGAAAATCCAGACCCGCACGGATCGTCACCGAACCGCCGTCTTCGATTGCGCCGCGGAATCCCGGCAGGATGCGGTCGATCGCGTTCTCGCCGCCCTTCAGCAGCATGTGCACGTGATGCGACTGCGGCGTGGTGCGGCGCGGCGCGGGCTGCTCGGTGAACACGTCGCGTTCGAGCACCACCACTTCGACGAAGTGAGGTGCGACGGCCCGGGCCGCCAGCATGCCGCCCAGACTTCCGCCGACGATGACGGCGCGACGGCCGAGTGGTTTGTGAGATGTATTCGTCACGACTGCTTCCTGTGATGGGCCGATCGAGAGGTAACTTGCAACGCGTTATAAATTCAAAACGACCGGCGTTATAGACTGCCCGCCGCTCGCGAGTCAACCCTGAGCCTGCAAGGAACCAGCTTCATCGAACGGCTGTCCTCCTGGTGGGAACGCGACCCAACGAGTCGAACAAGGGGGCAGGATCCCGGCAATCGCGTGTCGAACAAGAGTTTCCCTACCGTCCGGACCGCGTGACTCGCTAGAATCCACGGCACAAAAATCGGCTCGGAGTCGCGCACATGCTGCTTGCGCACCGACTGACCAGCGAAGGTCTCGAAATCGTCGACGATCCCATCGCGCTCGAGGGCGCGTTGTGGGTCGACGTGGTCGATCCATCGGCCGAAGAACGCACGCTGCTCGAAAGCGTGCTGCGCCGTCCGTTCGACGACACGCCCGATGCCGACGAGATCGAGTCCAGCGCCCGCTCGTTCGTCGACGAATCCGGCGCGCATGTCTCCACGCTGTTCCTGCACCGCGTCGAAGGACGCCCCGAAAACACCAACGTGACGATTGTGGTGCGTCCGGACCGCCTGCTCACGGTGCACGATCGTGACGTTCCCGCGCTGCGGCTGCTGCGGCTCACCGTGCGGCGCGATCCACGCATGCTCGCCGACCCGTTCGGTCTGCTGATCGCGCTGTTCGAAACCGCGGTGGACGACCTCGGCGACACGCTGCAGGAACTCTACTTCGGCCTCGAGGCGACCGGCCGCCGCGTGTTCGAGGAATCGAACACCGACCACGAAGAGTCACTGGATGCGCTGGCCCAGCACGAAGACCTGAACGGCAAAGTGCGGCTGTGTCTGATGGATGCGCGCCGCGACCTGACCTATCTGCTGCGCAACGCCGTGGTGGAGGACGCGCGCCAGTCGAAGACGCACGCGAAACGCCTGCGCAATCTGATCGGCGACATCGACGCCCTGCTGCCGCACAACAACTTCCTGTTCGAGAAGGTGAACTTCCTGCTTCAGGCGGCGCAGGGTTTCATCAACATCGAGCAGAACCAGATCATCAAGATCTTCTCGGTTGCCGCGGTCGGGATGATGCCGCCGACGCTGATCGCCAGCATCTACGGCATGAACTTCCACGTGATGCCGGAACTCAGCTGGACCTTCGGCTATCCGATCGCAATCGTCTCGATGATCGTCTCCGCAGTATTGCCCTACATCTACTTCAAGAGACGCGGCTGGTTGTAGGGTCGGTGTACGGTCGATGGAAGGGAGCTTCGCTTCGACTTCGGTGGAACGGAGCTTCGAGCGCGGCGGAGGTGCGGGTGTGCTGCGTCGGGCACGCTTCTCACCGCTAGGTCAAAAGCCGGTGCCAGGCACCAGCTTTGCACATCAAAATAAGTCACCGCCGGTGCCAGGCACCAGCGTGCACTTATTCATCCCCGAACGAAGGCGCGATAGTCAAAGGTCGGTGCCGGGCCTTCTTTGCACACCTCCGCCTCGCGTCATGTCTCCATCGACACTGATATTGGAAGTGTGAACGCGCCTTTTGCGCGCGTTCATCTCACCCACAAGAACACCTCACAACGGACGGTGCCAGGCACCGGCAGTGACTTATTCAATCCCGAACGAAGGCGCGACGGTGATGGTTGGGTTGGGCGCCGGGTGATCGGTGCGGAGGCGCGTCACACGCCCGGAGCACCGAACGCGCTACGACCGAACTCGATCCACTCCGCTGCATCCGGCGGCAGCGTTTCCGCGACACGTTTCCGATACGCCGCCACCTCGTCGTCGGTGAGGACGTCGCGCCAGCGGCCGTTGGTACCTTTGAAGATGAAACCCTTGATGCCGCCCTCGAACGCCATCTGCATCGGATCGGCATCGCCCTCGACGTTGCGCATCGACTCGAACGTGCAGCGGTTGACGACCGCTGGCCACTTCGATTCGGGAATCCGAATGTCGAGAAACTCAGCGACGCGACGCATCTCGGACCCGAGATCGGCCTTCATGTCGTTGTAGTGCACGAACAGCAGGTTCGGTTCACTGCGGCGGGCCCAGTAGCTGC
The DNA here is from genome assembly GCA_963780795.1 of uncultured Gammaproteobacteria bacterium. Taxonomy (GTDB): domain Bacteria; phylum Pseudomonadota; class Gammaproteobacteria; order Pseudomonadales; family Azotimanducaceae; genus DATJGR01. The sequence continues at coordinate 301,726 of CAWADH010000008.1, forward strand.
CGACCACGTCGAAGAAATTGTTCTCTTCGAGCCAGGTCTTGAAGAAAGCGTGGTAGTCACCGTCGAACTTCTTCATCGGCGGCAGACCTTCCTGTGCCGCCTGCGCGTTCAGCATGTCGATCATCTTCATGCGCTGCACGTGGTTGCACCACGACATGAACGCATCCCGGCCGTCCCGCGCGACGGTGATGTATTTCGCTTGCGGGAACCACGGAATCGCGTCCGCCGGCGAATGGCTCTTCATCGCGCGGCGATGCGTCTGCGCCTTCAGCATCGCGTGCATCGCTTCGGCCGGCATGAACTTCGCCTCGATCCAGGGACAGATGCCGTTCACGACCTGGCCGGGAATGTCGCCGTCGGGCCACAACAGATTCGCGACGATGGTCTGCATCCAGGTGGTGCCGCATTTCGACGGTGTGCAGACGAAGATGTCGTCAGGCCGCGGTTCGAAGCCCGTCCAGCGGGCGTTGTCCATCACGGCGTTGCGATAAACACGCATGTCCCCTCCCCCCAGATCGCGTTACAGATGGCGGATCGCAGGCATCACCCGCTCACCGATCAACTCGAACGAGCGTAGCATCAACCGGTGATCGCCGGTGATATGCCGCACCATCACTTCTTCGAAGCCGAGCCCGCGATAGTGCGCCAGCCGATCGATTACCGTTTGCGCGCTGCCCACTAACAGTTCCGCTTTGCCGGTGCCGCGATAACCCTCAGCCAGCACCTTGTCCACTTCCGCGTGCGCGGCGGCGTCGGTATCCGCCACGAAGACGTCGCGTCGCAACACGGCGCGAACCGGTCGCCCGGCATGCGTCGCCGCCTCGCGATAGATGTCGAGCTGCTGCACCGCCTCGGCATCGGAACTGTTCTGGCCCGAGAGCCAACCGTCGCCGATCGCGCCGGCCCGCGCCGCGGCTGCGGCGACGGTGCCCGCCACCCAGATCTCCACCGGCATCGGCGGCAGCGGACTGGTCTGTACGCCGTCGAGCCGGATGAACGTTCCGCGGTGGCTCACGCGCTCTCCGGCCAATAGCGCACGCAGTACCACCACCATTTCCTGCAGACGTGCGGCGCGGCTGCGCATATCCATACCGAATGCGTCGAACGCCTGCGCGCGGCCACCGTTGGCCAGCGTCACGATCAACGGCGCCTGCGCGAACGCGGCGAGCGTGCCGAGTTGTTCGGCCAGCACGATCGGTTCGTAGAACGGCGCGAGCAGCACCATGCCGACCTGCATCGTGCCGGTCACAGAGAGCAGGCGCGCCACCGTCGGCAGCGGCGAAAACGAATTGGCGAACGCAGCAGGAACCGCGTGATTGTCGCCGAACAGCAACGTATCGAGACTCGCTGCGTGCGCGGCAGCGGCGATCTCGAGCACGTCGCGCGCCTGCTGCGCGGTGTCGAATGCACCCATCGGCCGCTCGATGAAGCCGCCCGGCGGCAGCGCGTCGAGCGCGCGTTTGAACATCGCGTAGGTGTGCGGTCCCGTCGGATACAGGAAGCGCAACGAGGTGCCGAGTTTCATCGCGGCTTGACCGACTGTGTTGCCATCGGAGACTCTCCGCTACCCGAACCGACGAGCCCGTCGATTGTCGCAGCCCACACCACAGCAATCGACGTGGCAGCCGCAGTATGCGCTGGCGCTGCTGTTCGTCGTGTATGTGCTGAACTTCATCGACCGCTCGATCCTCAACATCCTCGCGCAGCCGATCAAGGAAGATCTCGGTCTGCTCGACTGGCATATCGGTCTGATGGGCGGCATCGCGTTCGCGCTGTTCTACACCGCCTTCGGCATTCCGATCGCGCGTCTCGCCGATACGCGCAACCGTCGCAACATCATCGCCGTCTGTCTCGCGGTATGGAGCGCGATGACCGCCGTCTGCGGGGTGGCGCAGAACTTCTGGCAGCTGCTGCTCGCGCGCGTCGGTGTTGCGGTGGGCGAAGCCGGCGGCAGCCCGCCCGCGCATTCGATGATTTCGGATCTGTTCGCATCCGACCGTCGCGCCACCGCGCTCGGTCTGTACGCGCTCGGGATACCGGTCGGCACCATGCTCGGCAATCTGCTCGGCGGCTGGATCAACGAAGCGATGGACTGGCGCACCGCCTTCATGGCGGTCGGCTTGCCCGGCGTCATCATGGCCCTGGTGTTGCGCTTCACGCTGAAGGAGCCGCCGCGCGGCGTATCGGATCAGGTCGCGCGTGCGCGCGCCGAAGCGCCGCCGGTGTCGTTCGTGTTCAAAGCGCTGTGGTCGCGCAAGAGCTTCCGCTACATGACGCTGGGCGGCGCGCTGCACGCGCTGGTCGGTTACGGCGTCGGTCCGTTCATGGCGCCGCTGTTCATGCGCGTTCACGACATGAACACGCGCGACATCGGCACCGCGCTGTTCTGGCTCGGCTTCGCTGGCATTCTCGGCACGGCCAGCGGCGGCTATCTGGCCGATCGTCTGGCGAAGCGCGACGTTCGCTGGTATGTCTGGCTGCCGGGTCTCGCGACGTTGATTTCGGTACCGTTCTCCACCGCCGTCTACACCTGGCCCGAGCCGGTCACCGCGTTCTGGATCGCCGCGATTCCGGCGTTCCTCGGTTCGTACTATCTCGGCCCGACGTTCTCGTTGGCGCAGGGTCTGGTCGGATTGCGGATGCGCGCGCTCGCCGCGTCGATTCTGCTATTCATCCTCAACCTGATCGGCATGGGGCTCGGCCCGGTAATCGTCGGGGCCACGTCGGATCTCCTGAACGCCTACACCGGTCTGGGCGTGCAGTCGGTACGCTGGGCGCTCGTCAGCGTGCTGGTGTTCAACGTCATGTCGACGGTCTTCTATCTGATGGCGGCCAAGGATCTGCGCTCGGACCTCGCGCGCAGTCACGAACTGAGCTGAATGTACGATTGCGCAACGACGGGTTACGCTTGACGCTGAGTCGGAGGTAAGCGATGGATTTTGCGAACAAGGTAGCGGTTGTCACCGGCGGCGCCAGCGGCATTGGCCTCGCCACAGCCAAACAACTTGCTGCCCGCGGCGCCCATCTCGTGCTGGTGGACATGCAGGCGTCCGCGTTGGGTCCGGCCGCGCGGGCGGTGGAAGCCGTCGGGAAAGGTCGCGTCGAAACGCGCGTCTGCGATGTGTCGAATCACGCCGCGATGCTGGCGCTCGCAACCGACGTGGTCGAAACGCTCGGCGGCGTGCACATCGTGTTCAACAATGCCGGCGTCGCGGTGGGCGGTCCGATCAGCGAGATGAGCCACGACGACTGGCGCTGGATCATCGACGTCGATCTGTGGGGACCGATTCACGGCGTGGAAGCGTTCCTGCCGCACATGAAAGCCGCGAAAGCCGGCGGACACATTCTGTTCACCGCGTCGTTCGCCGGTCTGGTGCCGAACGTCGGGCTCGGCCCGTACTGCGTCGCGAAGTACGGCGTGGTGGCGCTGGCGGAAGTGCTGCACCGCGAATTGCGCGACGACGGCATCGGCGTTTCGGTGCTGTGCCCGATGCGCGTGGGTACCAACATCGGCACGTCCGAGCGCAACCGCGACACCCGTTACGGCGGCGCGGAAAAATCGCCGCGCGTGCCGGATCAGGACGACGCGAACGGCGATCTCGCCGGCGCGGTACTGAATGTCGACGACGTGGCCGCGATGGTGGTCCGCGCCATCGACGAGAAACAGCTGTATATCCTGCCGCACCCGGAGAGCCGGCCGTTCATCCGACGCCGCTTCGAGCGGATCGACCGGACCTTCGAACAATGAGTCCGCTGAAACTCAAGACGCAATACACGGTCAAATGCCCGACATGACATCCGACCCCGCCGATCCTTTCGTCGATTTCTGGCTCGATCCGGATCTGACGCTATGGTTCTCGATCCGCTGCCCGAAGTGCAGCACCGTCCACGAGCACACCGCGGACGAGCTTCCGAAGGGGCGCGAACTAAGTGCAGCTGCGGCGCCACGCTCGAAATCGGCGACATCGACTTCCAGCAGACCCAGCGCGACCTCCGCAGCGGCAAACTCGGCTGACTGCGCTCCCACTTACGCCTCGAACATCTTTTCGCCGCGGTGCAGCCGCTCCGCGATGATGGCCGTCTGCTGACCGGCGCGACGCGTCGGGCAATGCGCCGCCAGGTTGCGGGCCACGCCGACGAAGATGTTCTCGCACTCCGCCCCGCCGTCGTCGCCCCAGGCATGGCACTGGTTCACGCCGGCTTCGAGCACCTGCAGCGAGTGGAAGTCGAGATCTTCGCGCACCGTCGCGAAGGTCAGCATGTCGATCAGCCCCGGCAGCGGCAGATCGAGCGACACGTAACGCGACACGACGTCGGCGGCGCGTTCGACGTTTGCCCGCTGGTCGAGTTCTCTCAGCAGTTCGCGCCGCAATCCGTCCGCGGTGGCGGGCAGCTCGTCGCGCGTGTTGCGTTCGCTGGGCAGGCGCGCCGGCGGCACGTTGAGATAGCGGTCCATGTACACCGACATGGCGCCGTGAAAAACGCCGCGCACGACATCCGGTGTCGGTGACCGCTTCACCGCCTGGAACGCGCCGTTGCAGTACACGAACGTATGCTGCGGATTGAACCAGTCCGTCACCTCGTTCGACGTTGCGAACCGCGCCAGCCGCAGCGCCGCTGCATACGCGACCTGACGCGCCACCAGATGCGCCGCGGCGCCGTTGCGCAGCGCTTCTTCCAGCGCGCCGATGGTGGCCAGGGGTTCTTCACCGAGAATCAGTTGCGTGAGCACGGCGTCGGGGCGCCACTGCGGATCGTCGGGCCGATCGAGCACCGCGGGCAGGCGCGCTTCCAGTTCGCGCAGCGGCCCAACCAGCTCCACCGGATGGTGCCAGTTCGTGCTTTCTTCGCGCCCGCGTGCTTCCGTTAGGCCGGGCATCAACAGCGGCACCAGCTTCGGCGCGTCGTCCGCGCCCAGCATTTCGACGAGTTCGAACACTTTGTTGCAGCTCTCGAGTTCGTGCCCGCCGTTCGCATACAAGCGTTCGGTGGCGCCGCTGAAAATCAGCTCGGCATTGTCGCGCGGCGACAGTTCGCGCAGGCCGGTCAGCGCCGTCCGTTCAGCGCCGTCGCGGTGGCGCGTCTGCACCCACTGCCGCATCCACGATTTCAGCGTTGCCAGATCGTGATGCTCCAACAACGGCTCCCGGGCGCGGCGCGGGGGCGAACTGCTCGCTTCGTTCGCGATGGCGCGCACCGCGTAGTACAAGCCCTGATAAGCCGTTTCCTTCGACAGGTTCGGATACAGCCTCGCCACGCATGCGAGCCGAATCAGCCCCTCTGTGACTTCGGTGAGGTTGGTCGATGCGAAATCGATCGCGCTGCGCACGATCCGCGCCACCGATTCGTCATCGGACAGCAGCGCGAGAATGCTCTTCGCCTGCACCAGTCCGATGTTCTGCTCCATGCCGCGTTGCAATCGCGCGCGATGATGCGCGGCGTCGAAAACGATGCTCGGTTCGCTATCGACATAAACGACGCCGTCTTCGATCCACGACTCGTAACGCGGCACGTCGTCGGCCCATAGATCGAATGTGCAACCCGAGCGCAGATCGAACCGCGCCTGGTGCCAATGGCACGTCAGCATGCCGTCGCGCACGCTGCCGCGATCCAGTGGAAAACCCATGTGCGGGCAGTTGTTCTCGACCGCGTAAACCGCGTCGCCGTCGGCGAACACCGCGACGCGGCGCTGTGTGCCGGCTACTACGACGACGCCTTTCTGTTTGAGTTCGGTGTGGGTGGCAACCCGCACCGCCCCGTTCGCTCGTTGCCTCATCGAAGTCCTCCTCGCTAATTAAACAAGAAGATACTTTCTTTATTTTCAGGACGCTAATACCTTCTATATATAGGTGCGGTCCCGGTCATGCTCGAATGGTCCACGACCGCGTCAAATAAGTCACCGCTTTTTTCGGTGCCTGGCACCGTCCTGTGACTTGTTGACTACTCAGTGCGCGAGCGGATCGGGCCGCAACTGCACGTGCCCGACGTACGACTGCTGCACCTCGGAGTGCCCAATCGGATCCAGCCCGTTCGTGTACCACAGGCCGCGCCCCTTCCAACCGCCGTTAGCGTCGTCGATGCGGCCGTCGAGTCCGCGCGTGTAGCTATTGAGCGGATACGGAATGCGGATGACCGTGAACTGCTCGGTCTTCTGATCGAACGCGAGCAACGAATCGGAACCGGTGCCGTTCATCACGACCACGTTCTTGCCGAGACCCAGCGTGTCGAACTGGTCGACGAACAGGTAGTAGTGGAAATCGGCGCCTTTCTCGTTCTGCGCGCCGTCGGCCGTGTGCATCAGCGGGCCCGGACTGCGATACAGCGTCCAGCCTTCCGGACATTGATCGCCGGTGCCCCACGTCTGCTTGCACTTCGAGCGGTCGAATTTCGCGAGATGACCGCTGCCGCCGAGCGCCGCCCAGATGATGCCGTTCGTATCGACGTCCACGCCGCGCGGACCCGAACCGGGTTTTGGCGGCGTGTAGGTTTCGAACGCGTCGTGCGCGGGGTCGTAGCGTACGAGCCGTCCCCGGTAGTCGAGCTTGCCGCCCGGATCGCCGCCGGGTTGCGCGGTCCACACGCTGTGGTCTTTCGGATTCGGGATGACGCCGTAGTTGAAGCCGACCAACGGCGTGTCCTTCTTGCCGTCGCCATCGGAATCGACGACGAGTTCTGACCAGCCCTGCGCCGCTTTCAGCGTGTCGGGTTTCGCCGGATCGTATTTGGCCGGATCGAACCAGCCGAGCACGTACGAATCGCCGCTGGTCCACAGCACGCCGGCTGCGTCGAACTGCAGGTGATGCGTGCCGTAGCACGTGTCGATCAGTTGATAGCTCTGTGTCCGGGTATCGAACCAGCCGAGTTGCCGGTGGTGATAGTTCTTCGCGATCGGCGGCGAGTCTTTGCAGAACGAGGGCAGGTCGTCGCCCCACTCGCGGCGGATCTGCGTGGTGATCCAGACGCGCCCGTTTGCGTCGAACATCGGGTTGTGCGGGTTGGCCGGGTTCGGATACTGGCCCTCGAATCCGGTGATGCCCTTCTGCACCGGACATCCCAGAGAACCGAAGCCGGCCGGAAGTGACGTCGTTGTGCCAAGCGGTTGATAGGTGAGATCGCACCACGACGTGTCGTAACCGCCTACCGTCGGCACTTTCGATGCGGTCGCCGTGTGCTTCACCGGATCGACCGCCAGCACGCGGTCGTTGCCGAGATCCACGCCGTAGATCGATCCGTGCGGATACAGCGACGGATTGCGCTTGTCGGTCGCGATTTCGTCGTGCGCGTAGGTGAACGTGTCGCCCCACGCCCATTGCGTGATCACCACGTTGCGTTCGATGCCGTGCGGACGCGGCGGCGCTTCGGGCACTTCGCCCGCGGCGATGCGCTTCGACCAGTCGTCGAGCGCGTCGAGCAGGTGCTCACGATCGAGCCCGTCGGCGGTCGCGTTCATGTAGCTCGCTTTCTTGAAGCCGAGGTCGTACGTCGTCCGGTTCTTCGTGCGCGTGATGGCCGAACCGACCTGGTGACACAGCTGACACCCGAGCTTGAACTGATTCACCCAGCCGGGATCGTGGCCGGGCGGATCGAGCATCGACAGCCAGTAACTCGCCGGATAGATCATCGCCGCGTCCTGCGGATTCGCCGCGGCGGCGGTCTGCAGCGTGAGCGGCACACCGGGCGTGGCAGGCGTTCTCGGCGAATCGGCCAGACCGTAGCCGCGCACCCACACCTGATACTCGGCGGCGGGCAGGTCGGGAATCACGAAGCGACCGTCGTCGTTCGTCACCACGATCTTGCGATACGGCGTGGGCAGCGATGCGGTCTCGGCGATCACCCACACGCCCGCTTCGGGCTTTGCGCCCGAAACCACTCGTCCTTCGATGAAATCTGCGGCCGCGCGCGCTTGCGTGGCGCCGCCGATCAGCAGCAGGAGCGCGCACCGCACCACACGTCTCAGAGCAGCTTCGCCCCGTTCGCTCGCACGTGCCATGATCTCTCCCCCTCGCAAACGAGTCGCCGCCATGAGCAATCCGATCATCGTCACCGGCCGCTTCGAAGGCAAGGTTGGGCTCGTCACGGGCGGCGCGTCGGGCATCGGCCTCGCGATCACGCGCCGACTGGTCGCGGAAGGCGCGTCGGTGGTGGTCGGCGACGTCAACGATGCATCGCTGAAGGCCGCCGCGACGGAATTCGGCAAAGCCGTCGCGTGCACATCCGCTGACGTGCGCGTTGAGGCGCAAGTGGAAGCCATGGTGCGCACCGCCACGCAGCGCTTCGGCCGCCTCGACGTGGCGTTCAACGTCGCCGGCCTCGGCGGGTTCGGCGAGATCACCGAACTCGCGGAAGCCGATTGGGACCTGGTCGTGGATGTCTGCCTGAAAGGCGTGTTTCTGTCGGTGAAGCACGAAGCGCGCAGCATGATCGCGCTCGGCAACGGCGGCGCCATCGTCAACGTGGCGTCGCTGAACTCGCACGTGCCGATGTTCGGCGGGGTCGCGTACTGTTGCGCCAAAGCCGGTGTCGAAATGCTGTCGCGCAACGCGGCGCTCGAACTGGCGTCGAAGCGCATCCGCGTGAACACGATTTCTCCCGGACTCACCGACACGCCGCTCACCGCGGTGATGCACAACATCGCCGGCGTGGAAGGCGCCTACATGGATCGGATTCCGATGAAGCGTTGGGGCACACCCGAAGACATGGCGGCCGCAGCGCTGTTTCTCGCGAGTGCGGATGCCGGCTACGTCTCCGGTTCGAACCTGTTCGTCGACGGCGGTTGGGAAACCACCGGCTATCCGAACCTGCAGCCATTCACGTCGCAGCTGACGCAGTAACGCGGCGGCCGACGCGCCAGCCGGCGAACAGTCCGATCAGCACGATCGCGACGGCGCCGATCGCGATCGCCTTTACCATCGCGCTCGCCCGAATCGCCAGCATCAGAAAGTCGACGTAGCCGGTCTGCCAGAACACCCATTCGCCCGCAAGCGTGCTGGCCAGCGTCGGGTCGCCCGTTTCGAGCAACACGATCGCGTCGCCGGTTTCCGGATTGAGCCGCACCGCCGTGTTGATCGCCGGATCATTGTTGCCGTCGTGGCCGGCGATGAAATCGCCACCGTCGAGCGGCGCGAACAGCATGACGCCGAGCCCCCATATGTCCGCGCCATACAACGCGGCGTGCGGCTTCCGCATCTCACGCACCGTCTCGGGCTTCAGCACGCCGCGTCCAATCGGTTCGCCGGCAGGACCTGTGTAGTGCGCCTCAACGAACCGCACCATGTCGGCCACGTTGGTATACAACGACGCCGCCGCCTTCGCCCTGAACCGGTAGTGAATCGCCTGCGCGCCGTTCCTGTCGTAAAAGGTTGCAACGTCGGGCGTCGACGCATCGACCGCGAACGTCGACCGCTCCATTCCCAACGGACGGAACAAGGCGCGCTGCAGATACGTCTCGAACGGCTCGCCGGTAACCTCTTCGATCAGCAGCTGCAGGATCAGATAGCCGCCGCCCGAGTATTGCCAGCCCGATCCCGGCTTCATCCCCACGCGAATCTCGCCTTTGTGCCCGGGTGATGCATCCGGATGCTTCAGGTTTTCTTCGAGGCTCGGCAGTTCGACGCCGGGCGGGAATCCGGCAAAACCCAGTCCGTCCGTCAGCCCCGCCGTGTGGCTCAGCAGGCGCCTTACCGTGACGCCGTCGTTGTCGAATTCGCTCGGCGGCAACTGCCAGCGGGTGAGATAGCGCGACACCGGCACATCCAAATCGACCTTGCCCGACTCGACCAGCGTCATCACCGCCCAGGCGGTGATCCACTTGCTGAGCGACGCCACCTGGAACAGCGTCTGCGGTCCCACGGCGTCGCCGACCGACACGAAATACTCGTCGGACGGAACGCCGTGCTGGATCAGCGCGAACGCGACGTTGCCACGGTTGCGCGATTCGATCATCTGCTTCGCCGCGCTGAGGAATGCCGCCTCGTCGCCGGCGGGTGCAAGCCGGTGATGCCACCAGCCGCCGATCGTGCCGGCCACCACCAGCACCCCCCACAGCACCACCGCGACTAGCGTTGCCAGCGCAACCGCGATCTGCGGATGACGGCGCAACACCGTCAGTTCGACCCGAGCACGTGTACGACGCACACCGCGCCGACGCCAACCATGTGCGCGAGGCCGAGGTGCGCGTTCGCGTGCTGTCGCACACCCGCTTCGCCGCGCAGTTGCCGCGTGATCTCGGCAATCTGACCAACGCCCGTCGGGCCGATCGGATGTCCCATCGCCAACAACCCGCCTGAGGGGCTCACCGCCACGTCGCCGCCGATGTCGAATGCGCCGCTGCGCAGCATGGCGGGTGCTTCGCCGTCGCCGGCCACGCCCATCGCTTCGAGATAAAAGATCTCCTCCACCGAGAACGCATCGTGCAGTTCGATCACGTCGAGGTCGGTCGGCTTGATGCCGGCTTCTGCGATCGCCTGCGCCGTGGTCTGCCGCGTCAGTTCCGCATCGAAGTTCGACGACTCGGCGTACACCACTTCCGTGCGTTGCGCCGACGACAGCACGCGCACGCAGCGTTTGCGATCGATACCGAGCCGCGCGATTGCGTCCTCCGACGCCACGATCACCGCGGCCGCGCCTTCGCCGACCGGACAGCACTGCAATCGCGTCAACGGTCCGGAGATCGCCGGATCGTTCAGCACGTCGATCAGCGAGCGCGCCTGTTGCCGTTGCGCGAAGGGATTGTGCGCGCCGTTGCCGTGGTTCTTTACCGCGACGCGCGCGAAGTCTTCCGGCGAAGCGTCGTGTCGATCCATATAGCGTTGCGCGAGCAGCGCGAAGTGCGTGAACGGCACGACGCGCCCGCCTTCGATGCCGCGAATACCGGTTTGCGAACCGGCGAGCGGACGCGCGCTCGGCTTGTCCACGCCGACCGCGAGCGACACGTCCGACACACCCGTCGCTACTTCGAGCGCCGCCAGACGAAACGCCGTCGATCCGGACGCCGATGCGTTCTCGACCTGTTGCATCGGAATGCCGGTGCCGCCGAGGTGGCGCAACATCGCGCGCGTGGACGCCATTCCGAGCAATGCGGTGCCGTGATACACGGATTCGACTGCTGGCCAGTCGATGCGCGCGTCGTGCAACGCTGCGCGCACGGCGGCGAGGCCAAGCACCGGATACGGCGTTTCGGTCATGCGCTGATACGGATGCAGACCGATGCCGACGACGTAGGCGGGGCGAAATGCCGATAGCGGCTTGGTCATGCGCGCTCTCCGGTCAACGAAAATCGCAGTTCGAGCTTCGCCGCGCCCCCGTCAGGCGGGGCCGGCGCCGGGTGCAATCGGCCGCGCACGCGCGCGCCGATCCGCATCGCCGCATCGTCGGCTTCCACCATTGTCGCGCGCACCGTCGGACCCGCATCGAGCGCGATCTCGCCGATGACGAACGGCGCCGCGATCGTCTTCGCCTGATGCATGTGCACCGTCGCGTACGATGCGAGCGTTCCGTCCGAACTCAATTCGACGTCTGCCAGCGCTTCGCCGGCCGCGCCACATCTTTCGCAGCCATAGCGTTGCCGCGGGAACGCGACGAAGCCGCAGGTCGAACACTTGATCCCCAACAACTCCACAGAGTCGCCGGCGGTCTCGCGATACAGGTCGGGATGGCTCAATTCGTTGCTCATCGGGGTACCACCGGATCTGTGAGGGGAAATCCCATTCGAGTCGAACGCGAGACGGAGTGCTCGACTAGGTCACCAAACGTATGCAAAACCGATACCGAACTGAGGCTGCTTCACGTCGTAGTAATAAAAGTCGGACTTGTTGATGTCGCTCTTGTCACCGAACTTGGTGTCCAGATACTGGGCGGAGACGTTGAACGCCCAATGAACGAACGGTTGCCAAGTCAGGTTGGTGGACGCGAAGGTGGTTCCTTCGGACCCGCCGAATCCATAGTCCGCCCGGTTGTTCCAGGACCACCCTTCCGCAAACCGAAGCTGGTGAGTGACGCCGAGGATCGCGTCGGTCCAGTCCTCGTCTGGAGAGTTCACGGTAACGAGGCCGCGAGTTTTGATGTCCCAGTCGTGTCTCGTGTAACGCGCACCGAACAGTACGCCGAACGAGTTGGCGCCCATCTCACCTATTTTGTAGACCGCGGCGATCTCGGCCTGCGTTCTATCCCATTTGGCCTTGAGCCCGGAGTCCTGGTCCTCGAGCGTCTGCTGTCCTGCGCTCCACAGAATCGTCCATTGTTCGTTCCTCGCGAAACCCGCCAAACCAAAGCCGGACTGCACGAGATCAGAGGTCTCACTGTTGCTGAGGTCGATATCCTGAATCACACCACCCAGCGACGTCGCGAATCCAAGGTCGCCGTCTAGACTGAAGGACGAAAACCCTGTCCCAATACCGAACTTCCATTCGTCGCCGGATTGTTTCGCATCGGCCCACGCGGGCCCGACCATCAGTGCGAATACTACGGCCAGAGATCTCGTCGAAAACGTTACAGACCCTCGATTGTCCATTGCCTTGTCTCCTGAGTGGATCCTTCGAACGATGTCCAAACCAAAATCACCTCGTTACGGACGACGCTACAGCGTCGACAGCGGATTTTCCATCCGCGAGGCGACTCGACACATGCAGACGCCAGACGCGCCGCACCCACTTCCGCCGTGGTTCGAAGCCAAACTCCTCTCGAGCATCCGACTGCCATTCGAGGGCCGTCGAACACACGATCCCTAACAACTCAACAGAGTCGCTGTCGGCGCCGCGATGCAGGTCGGGATGGGTCAATCCGTCACCCATCGGTGTGCCGGCGGGTTCGTCAGATCGGACCCGAAACGCCCGAGTTCAGATACGGATGGTGAATGATCAACTGGGGTGATACGTTTGCATCAGGTTGGGGAGATACACGTGCCAGAATGCCAGCGCATCGCGTGGCTCATTGCTCTTTCGCGCGCGACCATATGCCGATGAAGTTCAATTTCTTCGCAGACAGCCTGTCGCCGGGCACGCGCCTCGGCGAGATCCTGTTCGGCCTGATCATGACGCTGACGTTCACGCTGGGTGCCGGCGCCTACTTCGGCGGCTCCGAGGGCGCCACGACGGAGCTGTTGTACGCAACGATCGGGTGCAACATCGCGTGGGGCATCATCGATGCCGCGCTGATGCTGTTCAACACCATCTTCGACCGCAGCCGGCTCGCCCGGCTGGGCAGCGCCATCGCCTCGAGTACGAGCGACGACACCGCAATCGCCATCGTGGCCGGCGAACTGAACGAAACGCTGGTGCCGATCACCACGGCCGATCAGCGCGATGCGCTCTACCGCAACGTGATCACGCAGGTGCGCAGCTCGGAACGCCGCCGTCCACACCTGACGCGGGCGGATTTCGTCGCCGCAATCGCCATCTTCTGGTCCGTGTTCGCCGCGAGTTTTCCGGCCGCGCTACCGTTCTTGCTGATCGACGATCCGTGGCTTGCGCTGCGCGCGTCCAACGCGCTGCTGATCGGCATTCTGTTCTGGGTCGGCTATCGATGGGCCGGCTACACGAACCTGTCACCGCTGGGTACGGGTTTGGTGCTCGTTGCCATCTCAGTTACGCTCGTGGCGATTGCGATTCCTCTCGGCGGATGACTGCCGGCATTGCCGGCGGACGTTACCGCGACATCAGCAAGCAACAACCGACATCCTCCAAGGAGACAATGATGTTGCCGAACACCGTCGAGACTCTGGCTTCACAACGAATGCTCGATGTGCTGATCAGGGCCGGAATCATCACGGTACTGGCCATATTCTGCTACGGCGTGTTTCGCCCCTTCCTCAACCTGGTGCTGTGGTCGTTGATCCTGGCCATCACGCTCTACCCGGCGCATCTGTGGCTCAAATCGAAAGTCGGCACCGACGGCCGCGCCGCCACTCTGCTCATCCTGATCGCCATCGCACTGATGATCGGCCCGGTCTACTTCCTCGGCACGTCGTTGGCGGAGTCGGCGGAGCACGCGGTGGAAGTGGTCAGAAGCGGCGAATATCACATTCCGCCGCCGCCGGAGTCGGTGGCCGGCTGGCCGCTGATCGGAGAACGCCTGCACGCCCTCTGGCTGTCGGCTTCCACCGATCTGACCGCACTGGTGCGGAAGTGGGGGCCCGAGTTGAAAGACGCAGGCATGACCGCGCTCGGCACGCTGGCGGGCGTGGGCGTCGGGTTTCTGGTGTTCATTTCGGCGCTGATCATCGCCGGCGTGTTCATGGCCTTCGGCGAGACAGGCAGCAACGCCGCGGTGCGCATCCTCACACGCCTGACCGGACCGGAACGTGGACCGACGATCGCCGAACTGTGCACCGCCACCGTTCGCGCGGTGGCGCAGGGTGTGGTCGGCATCGCGTTCATACAGGCGCTGCTGCTCGGCGTCGGTTTCCTGGTCAAAGGGGTTCCCGGCGCGGGGCTGCTGTCGCTCGCGGCGCTGTTGCTCGGCATCATGCAATTGCCAGTCGTGCTGATCACCCTGCCGGTGATCGCGATCGTGCTCGGTACGGAAGGCGCCACGCTGGGCACCATCGTGTTTTCGATCTACGCCTTCGTGGCGGGTCTCGCCGACAACGTGCTGAAACCGTTGATGCTCGGGCGCGGCCTGGACGTACCGATGCCGGTGATCCTGATCGGCGCGATCGGCGGCATGGTCACCGGCGGCATCATCGGCCTGTTCATCGGCCCGGTGGCGCTGGCGGTGAGTTATCAGCTGTTCTGGCAATGGGTCGACCAACAGGTGCCGCCCGCCGCGGACGGCGTTCAACCGCCCAACTGATCCGCAGAGGGGTGATGCGGCGCCCGTCGCTCCACGGCCTCTTACTCTTGCTTGGCGCGTTGGGCCTCGCGGGGTGCGTGCGCCTCGGGCCGAATTTCGAGCCTCCGCGCGAGCCGTGGGTCGAAACATGGAACAGCCCGGCGCTCGATCAGGTCACCCACACAGTCGTCGAACCGGACGTGCAGCAATGGTGGTCCGTGTTCAATGATCCGGTGCTCGACCAGTTGATCGCGGACGCGGACGCAAACAACACCGACATCAAAGTCGCCGGACTGCGAGTGATCGAAGCGCGCGCCCAACTCGGTATCGCGCAAAGCGGGCGTTATCCTCAGGTGCAGCAGGCCAGTGCGGACGCGCTGTATCTGGATCGCAGCCAGAGCGGCGGCCGAAATCCGCGGGATGACAACTTCTGGCAATACTTCGCCGGCTTCGACGTGGCCTGGGAACTCGACTTCTGGGGCCGCTTCAGCCGCGCCATCGAAGCCGCCGATGCAAACTACTTCGCGGCCTACGCCAATTACGAAGACGTCCTGGTGCTGCTGCATGCGCAGTTGGCGGAAGCCTACATGGCCCTGCGCACGACCGAAGCGAGGCTGCGTATCGCCCGCGACAATACCGAGTTGCAGCAGCGCAGCCTGGAAATCACCGAGCGTCTGTTCAAGAGCGGCAACAGCGCCGAGCTCGACGTGCAGCAGGCCAAGACGCAATACCTCGGCACCAAGAGCACGATCCCCGAACTGGAAAGCGCGCTGCATCGAACGCGCAATGCGATCGCGATCCTGATCGGTCGGCCGCCGGGTCCGCTGCCGCAGCTGACGGAAACACCGAGCCTGATCCCTGTCGTGGATGCAGCCGTACTGGAGGACGTGCCGGCTGCCCTGTTGCTGCGCCGTCCGGACGTTCGCGCCGCGGAACTGCAGGTGGCCGCGCAGTCGGCACTGGTCGGTGTGGCGGTGACGGATCTGTATCCCGCAGTGACGTTACTCGGCACCATCGGGTGGTCCGCCAGCTCTCTGGACGGAAGCGCCGATTCCCTCGATATCGGCGGCGGACCGAGCCTGCGCTGGAACGTGTTCGACACAGGTCGCATCAAAAACAACATGCGGGTCCAGGACGCGCGTCTGCAGCAGCTGATCGAGGCTTACCGAGACCGCGTACGACAAGCGGCACGCGAGGCCGACGATGCGGCCACGGACCTGATCAACGCGCTCGAGCGCGAACGCATTCTGAGCGAGGCATCGGTGGCGGCGAATCGTTCGCTGACGCTGGCCAACGCCCAATATCTCGAGGGTTTTTCCGACTTCCAGCGCGTGCTCGATTCGCAACGCGCGCTGTTCGCCCAGCAGGATGCCTATCTGCTCAGCCGCAGCGATGCAGTCAACAGCCTCATTGCGCTGTACAAGGCGCTCGGCGGCGGCTGGTCGAGCCCGCGCGCGCTGGTCGATCCGGGCACGCGCGAACAGATGCGCAAGCGCACCAACTGGGGCGACCTGCTCGATTGATTACGCAACACCGATGCGCGTGGACAAACGCGCATCGAACAGAAGGTCAGCGCCATGAGTGACACAGCAGAAGCGACCGTTCCGCCGGACCCCGCCGCGCCGACGCCGGGTGATCCCGCGCGACGCGGCGTTCCGATCGTCGTCGCGCTGATCGTGCTGAGTCTGCTGTGGTACCTGCTGGCAGATCGCTTCACGCCATACACGCAGCAGGCGCGCGTGCAGGCACTCATCGTACCGGTCGCGGCGGAGGTTTCCGGCCAGGTCACGCAGGTGCAGGTGCGCAACAACCAGACGGTCGAAGCCGGACAGGATCTGTTCGCGATCGACCCGGCGCCGTTTCAGATTGCAGTGGATCGTGCCCACGCCGACCTCGAAGCAACGCGTCGAAAGGTCGGTGCCAGCACCGCCGGCATCGATTCGGCGTTGGCCTCCCTGCGCGCGGCCGAGGCCAACGAGCTGCAGGCCCGGCAGGACCGCGACCGTCTCGAACGCCTGTATCACGACGACCCCGGCACCATCTCGCTGCGCCGCCTGGAAATCTCCCGCGCCACCTTCGAGGAGTCCGTCAGCAAAGTGGCCGCCGCCGAGGCCGAAGTTCAGCGCGCGCGCGAGCAGGAGGGCGGCAGCGACGAAGACAACGCGCAACTGCGCAGCGCGGCCACCACGCTCGCGAAAGCCGAACTGGACCTCGCCAACACGCGCATTCAGGCGCGCTCGGCCGGCCTCGTGACCGATCTGCGCACCGAGGTCGGCCAGTTCGCGGCCGCCGGTAAACCGGTGCTGACGCTGATCACCATCAACGACGTGTGGATCAGCGCAGAATTCACCGAGAACAACCTGGGTCACATGCTGCCCGGAACGCCCGTCCGCATCGTGCTCGACGCGCTGCCGGGACGGGTGTTCCAGGGTCACGTGCGCAGCATCGGCTACGGCATCAGCGTCGGCTCCGAGGCACCGCCCGGCGGCCTGCCGACCGTGCAGAACAATCGCGACTGGCTGCGCGCGGCGCAGCGCTTCCCGGTGATCATCGAATTCGAGCGCGGACAACTCGACGAGCCGCGAGCGCTTCGGATCGGCGGGCAGGCCGAAGTCATGGCGTTCCCGAGCGACGGCAACCCGCTCAACCTGCTCGGGCGCATGTTCCTGCGCGTCATGAGCTGGCTCTCGTTCGCGTACTGATGGCCATGACGCGCGCAAGCGACCCCCGTCCGCGCCGCGCGCTGCGCCTCGCTGCCGGCACTGCGTTGGCCACGGCTGTCGGCTTTGGTCTGGCGCTGCCGATCCCGTTCATCGCGCCCATGCTGACGTTGTTCCTGCTCGCGCGACTGAATCAGCCTTTGCCCCTGCGCGCCGTCGTTGGGCTGCCGGTGTTGGTCGCCGTCACGACCAGCGGCGGTTTATTGATCATTCCGCTGCTCCAATATGCATCCGTCAGCGGCGTGCTGCTGATCAGCCTGGCGCTGTTCATGTGCTTCAGATACATGCTGCGCGGCGGCAACGCCCTGCTGGCGACATTTGCGGTGGTCGGCCTGACGATGATTTCCGCGGCCGGTACCGGCAGCTTCGCGCTGGCGCTGACAGTGATCGAAGCGCTGGCCAAAGGCTTGCTCGTGGCAGGGCTGATCGCGTCTCTCAGTCACTGGCTGTTCCCCGAACCGCCCAACGTTGTCGCTACCGCATCGCCACCCGTCGAAACGCCGATCGACGCAACGTGGATCGCGCTGCGTGCGACGCTGGTGGTAATGCCGGCGTTTCTGCTCGCGCTGATCGATCCCAGCGCGTACATGCCGCTGATCATGAAGTCGGTAGCGCTCGGTCAGCAGGCGTGTACGACACTTGCGCGCGACGCAGCGCGCGAGTTGCTCGGCGCCACACTGCTCGGCGGACTGCTGGCGATCGCGTTCTGGAGCGTGCTGACGGTCTTTCCGCACCTGTGGATGTTCTTTCTGTGGATGCTGCTGTTCGCGCTGCTGGCGGCCCGCAAGCTCTTTGCGCTGAGCGCGACGCGACTGTCGCCCGGCTTCTGGCTGAACACGCTGTCGACGCTGATCCTGCTGCTCGGGCAGTCGGTGCAGGACAGCGCGGCCGGGAAGGATGTCTACACCGCCTTCGCCGTACGCATGGCGCTCTTCGTCGCAGTCACGCTGTACGCGTGCGCGATGATCTATCTGATCGACAACCGCCGCGAGCGTCGCAAGACGTATCGCACGCGTTCCGCCTGAGGAGATTCGCGATGCTGAGCAATCTGCTGACGAGCCTGCCCGCCATGCTGCTGTGTCTGCTGCTTCAGGCAGTCTTCGTCGGCGTCAGCGTGCATCAATACGTGCGCTTCCGCGATCGCGCCGGCGGAAGTGGACTCCTTCGCAACGTAACGGTGCTGTCGGGCGTGATGCTCGTGATGCTCATCGGTAACGTCATCCAGATGGCGATCTGGGCGGCGTTGTTCATGATCATCGGCGAGTTCGACCAATTCGCAAAAGCGCTGTACTTCTCCAGTGTGACGTTCGCCACGCTGGGTTATGGTGACGTCGTTTTGTCCGAAAAGTGGCGGCTGCTCAGCGGTGTCGAAGCCGCCAACGGAATTCTGATGTTCGGGGTGTCCACCGCCGTGATGACGGCCGCGGTGTTGGATGTTATGAAGCGGCTCGAAACCGGAGGAAGCAGATGAACATACTGGACCTGAAGGGAGAGAACGCGCTGATCACCGGCGCCGGACAAGGTGTTGGCCGGCAAGTTGCCCTGCACTTCGCCGCGCACAACGCGGGCACCCTTTACATCAACGATTTCTCGGCTGATCGCGCCGGCGCGGTAGTCGAAGAAATCAAAGCGGCGGGCGGCCGCGCCGAAGTGGTGGCGTGCGACGTCTCCGATTTCGGCGCGATGCAGGCAAAGCTCGAACCGCTCGACATCCAGCTGCTCGTCAACAACGCCGGCAACGCCGGCGCCGACCCGTCGAAAGTGGGTCGCGGCGAGTTCTGGGAGCAGGCGCCGGAACAATGGACGCCATGGCTGGGTGTGAACCTGCTCGGCGTATTGAATGCCTCGCGGCTGGTGCTGCCGAAGATGATCGACAACAAGCGCGGCAGCATCGTCACCATCATTTCCGACGCAGGGCGAGTCGGCGAACCGCGGCTCGAGGTATACAGCGCCGCGAAAGCCGGCGCCGCCGGATTCTCGCGCGCGCTCGCGAAGTCCGCCGGCCGCCACGGCGTGCGCGTCAACTGCGTGGCCATTTCGGCCACGCGTACGCCCGCCACTGCGCGCGCGATGGACAACCCCGACTTCGCCAAACGCGCGTTGTCGAACTACGTCATCCGCCGCTTCGGCGAACCGTCCGACGTCGCCAACATGGTGCTGTTCCTGTCATCCGATGCGGCGAGCTGGGTCACCGGCCAGACGTATCCGGTGAACGGCGGCTACGACTTCGGCATGTAACCAACGAACGAATAAGGGGGAGACAAAGTGACTGATCAACGCACCTACTTCCAGAGTGAAGTGATCGACGGCCACATCTTCGTCATCACCATCGATCGGCCCGAAGCGCGCAATGCGTTCAACGGCGCAATGGCGGCACAACTCGAAGCGCTGATCGACCGTTACGAAGACGACAACGCATTGTGGGTCGCCATCATCAAAGGCAACGGCCCGACGTTCTCGGCCGGTCAGGATCTGAAGGCCGCGCGCACCGGCGACATGGGCGCGTCGAAGAAACGCGGCGGCTTCGGCATCATGGGCACACCGCCGAAGAAGCCGATCATCGCCGCCATCGACGGCCAGGCGCTCGCAGGCGGCATGGAGATGGTGCTGTCGTGCGACCTCATCGTCGCAACCGAAACGTCGGTGTTCGGCCTCGCCGAAGCGAAGCGCGGTCTGCTCGCGGTCGGCGGCGGTTGTTTCCGCTTGCCGCGACGCGTGCCGTATCACGTGGCGATGGAAATGATCCTCACCGGCGAAACCAAAACCGCCGCCGAAATGTACACGCACGGCCTCGTCAACAAAGTGGTGCCGCCCGGCAAGGCGCTCGACGGCGCGCTGGAACTCGCACGACTCATCGCGCGCAACAGTCCCGTCGCAGTGAAAGCGGCCAAGGAAATCGCGTTCCGCTCCGCCGCCGAAGTGTGGACCGACGCGGACGGCTGGAAGAAACAGCAGGAGCCGTCGCGCGCGGTGATGCAGTCCGAAGACCTGCAGGAAGGTCTGCGCGCGTTCGCCGAGAAGCGCGAAGCGGTATGGAAAGGGCAGGTAACGCGATGTCGTTGCCTGCATCTATCGGTCGAACGTCTGCGTCTGCCGCTCATCGCGGCGCCGATGCTGCTGGTGTCGGGTCCCGACCTCGTCATCGAAGCGTGTCGCGCCGGCGTGATCGGTTCATTCCCCACTAAGAACTGTCGCACCGTCGACGAACTCGAGCGCTGGCTCGCGCGGATGCAGGAAGAAACCGACGGCGGCGCGCCGTATGCGCCGAACCTGATCGTGCACAAGACGAACACGCGCCTGCACGAAGACATGAAGCTGGTCGAGAAGTACGCGCCGGCCATGGTGATCACCAGCGTCGGCAGCCCCGCGCCGGTGATGGACACGATTCACGCCGCAGGCGGTCTCGTATTCGCCGACGTTGCGTCGATGCGGCACGTCGAACGCGCGCTGCAGGTCGGCGTGGACGGGCTCATTCTGCTGACCGCCGGCGCCGGGGGACAAACCGGCTGGGCCAATCCGTTTGCATTCGTGCGCGCGGTGCGCTCGGTGTTCGACGGACCGGTGGTACTCGCCGGCGGCGTGGCGGACGGCGTGGCGTTGCGCGCGGCCATCGTGCTCGGCTGCGATCTCGCCTACATGGGCACGCGCTTCATCGCCACCAAACAGAGCCTCGCCGCAGCGGGCTACAAAGACATGTTGGTCACTTCGTCGCTGGACGACATCGTGCTGTCGCGTGCGCTCACCGGTCTCGAAACCAATCTGCTGCGCCCCTCTGTCGAACTGGCGGGAATGGACGCAACCGGCGTCGGTTCCCTGGATGCAAGCGCCGGCGGAGTGTCGGCGAACGCGCCGAAGCGCTGGAAAGACGTCTGGTCGGCCGGCCACACGGTGGCGCAGGTGCACGACGTTCCGGACGTGGCCGATCTGGTCGACCGCGTCGCGGCCGAATACGCGGCGGCAACCTGCTAGAAGGAGACGCAACGTGCTGGCCGACTACAGAGTTATCGATTTCACCGACGAACGCGGCGCGTTGTGTGGCCAGTTGCTGGCCGACCTCGGCGCGCAGGTGGTGCGCGTGGAGCCGCCCGGCGGTTCGCCGATGCGCGCGATGCTGCCGGGCGAACTGATGTGGCAGGTGTACGCACGCAACTGCGACGGCATCGTGCTCGATCTCGACTCGGCCGCCGGGAAGGCCGAACTCGCTGCCCTGGCCGCGCAGGCCGATCTCGTCGTCGACAACGGCGGAGCGCCGGGCGACGCACTCGCGCGTCTGCAGGCAGAACATCCACGGCTCGTGCGCGTATCGATCACCGCATTCGGAACCTCCGGACCGAAGCGCGACTATGCCGCCACCGATCTGATCGTGCAGGCCGCCTCGGGCACGATGGCGATCACCGGCTTCGACGACAGCAAGCCGCTGCGCACCGGCGCGATCACCGCGTGGTCGCACGCTGGCGTCGCCGCGGCCGGTGCCGCGTTGCTCGCGCTGCGCAGCGCCGATCGCACCGGGCACGGCCAGCACGTCGACATCTCTGCGCAACAGGCGTGCAACCTCGCCGCCTCCTATTCGCTGCTCACCGCATATGTCGGCGCGTCGCGGTTCGGGCGAACTGCGTTCGGCGGACTTCCGCTCATCTGGCCGTGCAAAGACGGCTTCGTGTCGCTGACGCTCGGTTTTGCGGGCCCAATGATCGGCTTCGCGCGCAATCTGCTTAAGTGGATGCGCGAAGCCGGCGCCATAACGGAGGCGTTGGCGTCACTCGATTGGGCCACCTACGTCGGCACACTGCGCACCGGCGGCGACCCGGCACCGATGCAGCAGTTGGTCGGCAGCATCGGCCGGTTCATCGCGGCGCGCAGCAAGCAGGAGCTGCTCGACGGTGCTTTGAAGTACGGCGCGCTGATCGTCCCGGTCTCCACCGCGCAGGATCTGCTGCACGACCGGCAGCTGGCCGACCGAAACTTCTGGTGGCAAACGAACGGCCTGAAAGTTCCCGGTGCATTCGCGAAGTTCAGCGCGCAACCGCTGCGGCTGGTGCACGCCGCTCCTTCATTAGGCGTTACGAAGCGAGCGGCACTGCGCGCCCGCGCGTTGCCGTCGGCGCCCGACGCTTCACGGCCGCACCGGCCGTTGCCGCTCGAAGGCATCAAAGTGCTCGATTTCACCTGGGTGATGGCCGGCCCCTGGTCGTCGCGCGTCCTCGCGGACTACGGCGCGACGGTCGTGAAAGTGGAGTCGCGCACGCGGCTCG
Organism: uncultured Gammaproteobacteria bacterium; assembly: GCA_963780795.1. Taxonomy (GTDB): domain Bacteria; phylum Pseudomonadota; class Gammaproteobacteria; order Pseudomonadales; family Azotimanducaceae; genus DATJGR01. The sequence goes on from CAWADH010000008.1 coordinate 324,464, forward strand.
ACCTCGTGCGGATACTCGGACCGTTCTACGGCGACAAATTCTCGGCCGAGACGTCCGCTTCGTTCGCCAGCATCAACGCGGGCAAACGCAGTCTCGCGCTCGACCCCGGCACGCCGGAGGGCAAAGCAACCATTCTCGAGCTGGTCGACTGGGCCGACATCGTGATGGAGTCGTTCTCGCCGAAGGCGATGAAGAAATGGGGGCTCGACTATGCGTCCCTATCGGCGCGCAAACCAGGCCTCGTCATGTTGAGCACGTGTCTGTTCGGACAGACCGGACCGCACTCGATGATGGCGGGCTACGGCACGATGGGCGCCGCGCTCGGAGGTCTCGCTCTGCCAACGGGCGAGCCCGGCCGCGCGCCGTGTGGTCCGTTCGGGCCGTATACCGACTACGTGGCGCCGCGTTTCTCTGTAGTGGCCCTGCTCGCGGCGCTGCATCATCGCGATCGCACCGGCCAGGGTCAGCACATCGATCAGTCGCAGGCCGAAAGCGCGATGCACTACCTGTCGGTCGCCGTCGCCGAGGCGTCCCGTTCCGAGGCGTATCCCGATCGGCTCGGCAATACCGATCGGGCGATGTTCCCGCACGATTCGTTCCGTTGCGCAGGCGACGATCAATGGATCGCCATCGCCGTCCGCGACGACACAGACTGGCGCAAGCTCGTTGCCGAAGTCTCTGCTCCCGAACTGAACGCGTTGCGCAACGCAGGCGTCGGAGAACGCCGCACGGCCGCCGCCATCATCGAACAGCAGATCGCGCGCTGGACCGAACCGCAGAACGCATCGGAACTCGAGATGCGCCTGCAGCGCCTCGGCATTCCGGCGCACGCGGTGATGAACGCCGCCATCGTGAAAGACGACGCACAACTCGCGCACCGCGAACATTTCGTTCGCACCACGCACGAGCAGTTGGGCGAGGTTTACGTGGAGGGCGTGGGCTTCCGTTTCTCCGACATGCAACCGCGCGTCGGCAAGATTCCGAGCCTCGGCGGCGACAGCGATTGGGTGATGCGCGAGATTCTCGGCAAGCGCTGAGCTACGCGCGCCCCTTGTCGAAATGTTGGGACGCAACGCTCACGTCGGCCCAAGCGTGCTTCGACCGCTCCCACACCGATCGCACCGGCGGTGGAAACGACGGATCGGCGAATGCCCCCACCGCGACGCCGACGAGCCCGGGGTTCTTGCCGGAAACCCAGTACACGGACGTTCCGCAGCGCGGACAGAAGTGCGTGGTGAACTCGTGGCCGGCGTCGGTCGGCCGCGAGTAAGCATGCGACTCGCCGCTGGCACGGATCTGCTCCAGCGGAAAATACGCGCCGACGCCGTACACCGATCCGGTGCGGCGCTGACAGTCGATGCAGTGACACGCGACGACCGCGTTCGGCTCGCCCTCGACGGTCACCCGCAGCGAACCGCACCCGCATTCTGCAACCCGGCTCATTTTGCCTCCGCAAGTACCTTCGTGAGGATGATCTCGAGCGCCTCATCGGGCAGCAGCAGCGAGCCGGTATCCCGATAGCCGAGCTTGCGATAGAAGTGCTGCGCCGTTTCATCCGACAGCGTCGACGTGAGAACGCGGTCGTGGCCATTCGTGCGCATCAGACTCTCCCACGCCAGCACGAGCTCGCGTCCATGAGATCGGCCGCGTTCGCTCTCCACGACGAAAAGAAGATTCATGAACGGGATCGCGTCCCAGAAGTAGCCCCAGCGCAACCAACCGACCTGCGCTGCACCGAGCCGCCCGACGAGAATCTCGCCGCGCCGGATCTTCTCTTCCAGGACCGTGCGCGACAGGTGGCGGTCGTTGGCAGCCAACCAGCCCGCATCCTCGGCGGTTGCGAGTGCGACGCGAAGCGCATCAGCCACTTCTCGCTCTCCATTCGCTCGCCAGCAAGCCATACATCGCCGTATCGGACACTTCGTCGCCGACGATCCAGCGCTGTCGCAACAGCCCTTCTCTCCGAAAGCCGAGCCGCTCCAGCGTTTTCGCGGACGCCGCGTTTCGGGGGTCGATGTCTGCTTCGACGCGATTCAGCTCCAGCTGCGTAAAGCCGAACTCGAGCAAAGCGATCAGCGTTTCGTTGATGTAACCCGCGCCCCACGCCTCGTGCGCCAGCGTGTAGCCGACCTCGGCACGGCGGCTCTGCGGCATCAGATTGAACAGCAGACATTCGCCGATCAGCCTGCCGTCGCTCGTCCGCTCGACCCCGAGGTAAACGTACTTGTCGGCATTCACGGCCGCGACGGTCCGTTCGACGAGTTCGTGTGCGCTGCCGATGTCGGTCCACGCCGGATGCGTCAGATAGCGGGTTACGCGCGCATCGGAGAAGATCGCGAACAGAGCGTCCGCGTCGGACGCGTCGATCGGCCGCAGCGTCAGTCGCTCGGTGCGCAGCTTGATCGATGCGAATGGACCGACCGTCATGAAGCGTCCGCCCTGCCGGCGGCGAGCGCATGACGCAGGAGCACCAGCCGGTCGTTACCCCAGAACATCTGCGCGCCCAGAAAGAACGTCGGCACACCGCACGCGCCGCGCTCGAACGCTTCGCTTGCCGTTTGTGCGAGCACCTGCGCCACGCTTTCGGAGTCGAGCTCGGCAACGAGCTTTTCCGCATCGATGCCGTGCGAGCGACACAAGTCCATGACGAGTTGCGGGTCCACCGGCCAGCGACCGCGGCCGTATACCGCGTCGGTGAGCGCGGGCAGAAATCCGTTGCTGCCGCCGAGACGCTGTCCCGCCACCGCAGCTCGCGCCAGCAGCTTATAGTCGAAGTGGAACTCGCGCGGCTCGTGAAACGGCACGCCGTAGAACGCCGCCCACGCCTCTGCGTCGGCTTTCCGGTAGGCGAGTTCGTACTGCCCGGAAACCGCCGGCCCCTGAAACGGATCGCGACCCCGCAACGCGCGGATGTCGGGCCCGTGCACGGGCCGCCACCTTACGGAGCAGCCCGTGACCCGTTCGAGCACGGCCATCTGCGTAGCCGCCAGATACGAATATCGGCTCGCCGGTGAAAAGAAGAAGTCGACCTTCTGCATGTCGAGAATCCCAACGGAGTCACTCGGTCGCGCGCTGTGGATCGTACGGAACGATCTCGAGGTGCGCGAATCCACTCTAACCGTGCGGCTGAGCAGTCCGCTTCATCGAAGCCAGCACTTCTGCGATCTGCACGGCGTTCAACGCCGCTCCCTTGCGCAGGTTGTCGCCGCTGACGAACAGCACGAGACCGTTCTCCGCTGTAGGGTCCACGCGCACGCGACCGACCAGCACCGGATCGCGTCCAGTCGCTGCCAATGGATTCGGAATGTCGGTTACCACCACGCCCGGCGCCGCGCGCAGCAGCTTCATTGCAGCCGCTACAGAGATCGGACGCTCGAACGCTGCGTTGATCGACAGCGAATGACCGGTGTACACAGGCACCCGAACGCAGGTGCCGGATACGAGCAGCCCGGGAATGTCGAGAATCTTGCGACTTTCATTGCGCAGCTTGATCTCTTCGTCGGTGTAACCGTCTTCGACCACCGTGTAGTTGAGCGGCACCACGTTGAACGCGATCGGAACGGGCCATTTCTTCGTCTGCGGAAATTCGACCGCGCCGACCTGATTGAGCAGCTTGGTCGACTCGGCGCCGACGCTCTGCACCTGTTCGTCGAGTTCCTGAACGCCCGCGACACCGCCTCCCGACACCGCCTGATACGTGCTGACCACGAGCCGTTGCAACCCGGCCGCGTCGTGCAGCGGCTTCAGTACGGGCATCGCCGCCATCGTGGTGCAGTTCGGATTCGCGACGATGCCTTTCGGCATCGAACGCAGCGCGTTCGGATTCACCTCGGCCACCACCAACGGCACATCGGGATCCATCCGCCACGCCGACGAATTGTCGATCACCACCGCGCCGGCCGCGGCGACCACCGGCGCGAGTTCGCGCGAGGTATCCGCGCCGGCCGAGAAGAACACCACGTCGAGGCCGGCGTAGTCTGCTTTCGATGCTTCCTCCACGACGATGCGCTCGTTCTTCCACTCGATCACCTTCCCGGCCGAGCGGGCAGATGCGAAGAGGCGCAACGAGCGCACCGGAAAATTACGCTCGATGAGCGACGCGCGCATGAACTCGCCGACCAGCCCGGTGGCTCCGACGATACCCACGCGCATGCCGTCGCGAGACGCATTGGAGGTCGTGTTCATCCGAGTTTCATCCCGTGGCGGGCGCCCACTTCCGACAGCTTCGCGAGGTCCGGATTCACCGGTGCCACTTCGCGCGCCATGTCGGTAAACATCTGCGAAGCGCCGAGCCGCGACGTCATCGACAGCATCTCGCCGCCGCCGGATCCGAAGCGGAACCAGTGAGTCGTTCCGGCCGGCAGATGCACGAGCGTGCCGGGCGAAGCGGTCATCGACGTTTCGCCGATGCCGAAATCGATCTCGCCTTTCACCACGTAAAACGACTCGTCCCACGGATGATTGTGCGGCGGCGGGCCGCTGCCCTCCGGGCCGCGCTGCAGGAACACTTCGTAGCTTTGAGTGGCCTCGCCCGAAGCGAGCACAGTGACGTGCTCGCCCACGATGTTGAGTTCACTGGCGTAATCCTGCGGTGTGACGACGAACGGTTTTGCAGACATCTCGCTCTCCTTTGAATACGGCACGCCTTGTCAGCGGCCCCGACGTGCGATCAGGCGGGGGATTCTATCGGACGCAGCGACGCGGCCAAGTGCATTTCGTCATCTCGAAACCGCAAGCGTCACGACAACGCCTCCAGCTCCGCCTTCTGCTTGCGGGTGAGACCCTCGCACACCAACGCATACGAGTGCCCCACCAGGCGCTCGATCTCGTCCTGCGGCACGTCGGCGTCGAGGCTCACGCTGATCCAGTAACGCCGATCGAGGTGCGAACGATGACCGACCCCTTCGTACTCCTCGCGCAGCGACTGCGCCAGGTTCGGGTCGCACTTCAGGATCACGTTCTCGATGCCGCGGATCGACAGGATGGCGAACATCTTGCCCATCACCTTGAAGATCAGCACGCTCGGCGTGGCGGCGCGCGGCGCGCCCATCGGGTTCGCCTGCGCGCCGGGCTTCGCTTCGAGGATGGCCTTCAGCGCGGCCGTCCGCGGAGTGAGTTCGACTTTCGCCTTCTTCGCGGGCGCTGCAGCGGTCTTACCCTGACGTTTCGGCATTGCCGCGCTCTCCTATTCCCGGCTACCCACCGTTCCATCCGGCAGCAATATCGTCGAGAAATCCGCCTCGGTGGAAATGGTCATGGGTACGTGAGCGTCGTTGAGCGTTTTGTTCACCTCCAGTTCGACTGCCGTTGGCTGCGCAGGCGAGCCTTCGCGATAGTAGATCACCGAACCGTGGGCGGCCTTCAACGCCGCCAGAGCCCGCTGGAGTTCCGTGGTCCCCATCGCTACTCCGTCGACGACGATCGCATCGTCCTGCATGAGCGCGACTCTCATGACAGGCATGTCTTCTATCGCCGGCATACTTTCGGTGGCCAGCTGTCGCTTGGCCGAACGCTTGTAGCATTCGGACAACGTGGCGCCGCGGTCAAATTGCGCGGGACTTGTCGCTACTGCAAGCAAGCGCGTACGGGTGACCGTCGGTGATCGATTCGATCGATGCAGCTTCGTCCGAGATCCAACGGCCTTCGAACCAGGACTCGTCCGCAGACGCCGCCGTCGCCGCCACAACGGCGACCGACACGAACAGCGCACGTAATGCTGACGACTTCATGGTGTCGCTTGATGCCGCACCAGCGTGCAATGCGGTCTTGCGTACAGCCGCTCCAGGTACGCAACGAGATGGGGAAACTCACGCACGAGGCCGAGTTCATCGCCGGAGTTGAGCGTGTATCCCATGATGATGTCGGTCACCGTGAAGCGGTCTTCGATCAGGTAGTCGGTTTTGCTCAACACGGTGTCGAGCGCCGCGGCGCTGCGCCGGAACAACAACGCGTTCTGCTCGATGATGGCCGGCACGTGCTGCTCTTTAGGGAATACGAAATCGATCATGTTGAGTTCGCTGCTCCACACCCAGCACTCCATCTCTGCAAGCGCGAAGCACACCCACTGATCGTGCAGAGCGCGCGACCACGTGCCCGGCTTCGCGACCAGGTTCTTTTCCGGCACCAGGTCGGCGATTGCGGTTGCGATCGCGGCCGACTCGAATAACGGCTTCCCGTCGATGATCGCCGCGGGCAGCTTGCCAAGCGGGTGGACCTTGCGAAGCTGTTCGCTGCCGATGATGTCGGGACGGTTACCGATCGATTCGTATTCGAGCCCCGCTTCGAGCAGCGTCCAGCGCACGCGTGCCGATCGCGTGGGACCCAGTTCGAACAGCTGTATCTCGGGTTGTCGCTTCATCGTGCTGCGCCCTCCTCCCGCCTCGCCCGGGTATCCTACTCAATCCGACGACACGGAGCGGACCCGATGACCCACCGCAGTGAACGACCGAACACGGCCCTGATCGTGATCGACGTGCAGAACGACGTCGTCGCGAAAGCCCACCGTCGCGACGAGGTGGTTGCGAACATCCGCAACCTGGTCCGCAAAGCGCGCGCAGAACACATACCGGTGATCTGGGTGCAGCATTCGGACGACAACCTGCCGATGAACAGCGACGGATGGAAGTACGTGCCGGAACTGCAGCGGCAGGAACCCGAGGTATTGATACACAAACACTACGGCGATTCGTTCGAAGACACGACACTGGAGCACGAACTCGAGCGCCTGGACGTCGGTCGGCTGATCGTCACCGGCGCGCAAACCGATGCGTGCATCCGCTCGACGATCCACGGCGCGTTCGCACGCGGCTACGACACGGTGCTGGTCGGCGATGCCCACACCACCGACGACCTATCCCAGTACGGGCTGCCGACGGCGGACAAGGTGATCGCGCACACCAACATGTACTGGAGCTGGCAGGCGGCACCGGGACGCAAAGCGGCCGTGGTGAAGACCGACGCGGTTCAGTTCGGCGAGTGATTCTGCAGGGTCGCTGAGCGGAACGATCAGAAGAAGGTGCACGTCATCGTCATTCATTGTCCGCGCTTCCGGCGCGGCGTAGAACGACGATGCCCAGAAAACACGCACGATCGGCGCCCAAGCCAGCCAACGCGCGCGAACCTCGGATTCGGGCTCCTACTTTTTCGCTCGCTTCGGTTTTGCTTTCGCCTTGCTGACGGACGCATTGAGGGCGACCGCGGCGCGGAGGAGTGCCTTGAATGCACGCGCGTCGATCTGCTCGCCCTCGCGAATGTCGATCGCACGCCTCACGTTTCCGTCGAGGCTCGAGTTGAACAGCCTCGAAGGATCTTTCAACGAAGCGCCCTTGGCGAACGTCAGCTTCACGATCGCCTTGTACGACTCGCCGGTGCAGATGATCCCGTCGTGCGACCAGACCGGCGTCCCCCTCCACTTCCATTCCTCGACGACGTCCGGATCCGCCTCTTTGATGAGCGTGCGCATCCGGCCCAGCGTTTCTCCGCGCCAGTCACCGAGCTCGGCAATCCTTCTGTCGATCAGCTCCGACGGCGACCGGCCGTCGGTCGATTCGGGTTTCTTCATGTCTCCTCCGCGTCGCGATCGGCAGTCACATCGTGTCTTCGCACCTCGTAACCGAGTTCCACCATGCCGCTCTTGTAGGCTTTGACTTCCGTCAGATGCAGAGCGACATCACTGTCGAGCTTCTCGAAGAACGAAATTCCATCGCCGATCAGGATCGGCAGAATCGAATAGCGCACTTCGTCGGCCAGCCCGAGGCGAATGCATTCGGCCGACACCACGCCGCCGCCGACGAACCAGATGGACCGGAACGTGGTCCGCAGGCGTTCATTCACGAAGCGCGCGAGGTCGCCCGAGTAGAACTCGACGGTATCGCGCGTGCGTGGCAGCCCGCGGGCGGTGAGCACGAACGTGGGTTTGTCGCCGTAAGACCAGCCGAACCCCTCGGCTTCGAAACGCAGTGCCGTTTCATAGGTTCGCGATCCCATCACGTAGCAGTCGATCGACGCCAGGAACGCCTCCACGAATTCCGGTTCGAGCGTCTCGCCCTCTAGCGAACTCGTCCGCCGTTTCCATCCAGTCGACGCGTCCATCCTTTCGAGCGATGAAGCCGTCGAGGCTCGCCACCATGTGGATCGTTACACGCGAATCAGGGTTTGCCATCGTTTCGTCCCGACGTCGGGCGTGAGATTAGCATCACGGCTCCGACCGCAATCGTGCGTCGGCGTTCTCGCGATACACACCGACACGGTCGTCGGCCATCGAGCCGATGTAGAGGGTGCGGTCGAGTTCGAGCGCACTCGTTGCCGTGGCAATGCGACGACCATCGTCGGCGAGGATTTCTTTTGCCGTGCGGGCATCGGGGTCGATCTCCCATACGGCCCAACCGCTGCGGCAAATGCGCCCCTTCAAACTGCACAGCAACGGAACGTCGCCTGTGAACGTCACCACCGTCGCAAGCACGGTGCCGGACGGCGTAACGCTCAGGTTGTCGGGCCCACCGCCGACGCTCACAAATGCGATGTGATGCGCAACGGCCGCAGTGGCCGCATTGCCGGCGGGAGAACCCGGAAGCGGGACGATGCCTACACGTCGGTGGCCCGCATCGGCGAAGTAGAAGGCGTGGCCGTCCGGCGCCGCCGCGATACCGTTAGGGATCGCGCCTTGCGTGCCCGGGACGTGCGACCAACCCGCATCGGCGGACCAGCGCAATACGTCACCGGTGTCGAAGCCGAGCGAACCACGAAGAATCGCGCGGCTCAGTTCGTCCGGAGTACCTCGCGGCGCATAGTTGGTAGCGACCAGCGACCCATCGGGCAACCAAGCAACATCGTTGCCGATCGCGTTGTCTGGGAACGGGATACAACCGGTCCAGCGCAACTCGACTGCATCACCGCCAACGACATCGAAGAGCTGCAGCGCGTCCGTCACTAACCCGTCGCGCAGTTGATGGGACACCAGCGCCACGCGCGGCGGGCTCTCGTCACTTTTGCCATCGAGCACCGAGAGACCATGCGGGGCCATCTCAGCTGGATCGGCCGGCGGCGCGCATTCGAGGTCGCTGCCGTTCGCAGCAGCAGACGCCGCGGCGGATGGCCACAACACGCGCGGACCTTCTCGTAGCCGATCCGGGCGCAGCGCCAGTACGCGACCGCCTCGCCCCTCTTCGGACACCAGCAGCAGGTGAAGCGACCCGACGTATTCGACATCCTCCGGGTTGCGGAAACCGCACACCGCACCGAGCTCGCCGGCGGCAGGCAACGCACAGGGTCGCGACGGCGGCTCCGCACGCTGCGTGTAGCGCCACACCGCCGTGCCTGCGCTCACTGTCAGCAATGTGAAACCGATGAACAGTCCGCGCACACCCGATAGTCGGAACAATGCGAAACCCGCGAGCGCCAGCAACGCGACCGTGAGCACGAGAGATGCGATCAGCACCATGCGCGACAATACGCAGGAGTTGCCGTCGACGATGGCGTTGACACTCCCAACTGCTGATCGGTAGCGTCCCCGAGGTGATCGATCGAGCCAACCCATCGTTGTCGCGCGTCGTGCCGATCCTCTGGGCCGACGTCGCGTTCGAACTCGTCGTTGGTATGACCGCTCTGGCGCTGACGATGATGCACTCGGGCTGGCTGGGTATTGCTCACGCCTGGCTTTACGGAATCGCAGCGGTGTTCGGTGCCGTGTCGTTGGCGATCGTGCGTACGCCGCATGTGCCTGTCGTCACGCTGCTCGGCTGGGCCATCGCAAGCGGCGCGTCCTCGCGGCCTGAATGAACTGTTAGCCCGGGAAGTTCAGCTGCCATGACACGCCAAACCGATCGTTGACCCAGCCGAACCGTTGACTGAAACCATAGTTGTCCAACGGCATCAGAACTTGGCCGCCCTGCGTCAGGACACCGAATACGCGCTCCAGCTCCGTCGCCGAATCGAACTCGACGAAGGTGGAACTCGCCGGAGTGAATGTGAAGTTGTGCTTGATCGGACTGTCGGAGCACATGAACTCGGAGCCGCATAGCGTGAATACCGCCACCTTGATGGTGCCCTGCGGACCTGCCTCGCCTCGACCGTAGCGATCTACTCGCACCATTCCGGCATCAGGGAATGTCGCGAAGTACAGATCCAGTGCGGCCTGCGCATTGCCGTCCTGGAACATGAGGAACGGCCTGGCGGTCGTCATGAGCCCCGCGCGGTAAGTTGCGCTAAGCGATTGAGTGAAGCATGAGTCATGGCGTTCGAATCCTGTCGATCCGGTCCAGAAGATAACGCTTCGCCCGCCGGTTCGGAACCGTTACAGCAAGCGCCATTGCGGACCCGCAATGCGACCTGGTTGCTCACGTGCCACGCGCGCTCATGCCATGTGTTCGATGTCCGCAGGCATGCTCACCCATCCGTGCATCCGGTCTTCGTACACCGAGAACGTCGGCCGCGGGAACAGTGGGTCTGCAAACGCGCCGACGGGAATTGCGATGGCATCACTGACCCCGTCGAACGTGTAGTAGACCGTCGAACCGCACTCGGGACAAAATTTGAAAATGGCACGCGTTCCTTCGTCGCCGGTCCGCATGAACTCCCGGCCCGTGCCGGAGATGACGACCGCATCGCGGTGGAAGCGTGCCTGCGCGCCAAAGACACTGCCTGTGCGACGTTGACAGGCGAGGCAGTGACAAACCGAAACGCGCAGCGGCTCACCCGATACGCGCACTTGCAACTGCCCACAGCTGCACGAAGCGATGCGCACAATCTCCTGGCTAGACATGTTCACTCCCGAACAGCAAAGGAACGAACCCGCACGGAAAGCGCACCCCAAAGCGCGAGCGGAGAGGGCTCTGCCACATTTCGTCCAACTGCGTACCGGCCGACGGCTGCCACACGCGTGACCACAGTTGCGAGACCTCCGACGACGGCGACCTTCACCAATGGCCTCATAGACTTGATCGCCGGTTCATCGCGCTCAAGATCGACCCGTCGCGTCACGATCGCGCTCGTATCGTCTCGTCAGCGGAAACGGCGGCAACCAGGACTCGCGGCGGATGATCCAATTTTCGTAGGTTGGCATCAGTTGGTCAGGCGCATCCAGCGATCCCAGGTTCACTTCGATTTCGTCCGCGGTGCTTGAGAACACGGACGAGCCGCAACGGGGACAGAAAAACCGCCCGGCGTAATCGCGTGTTTCGCCGTCGATCGTTACCGCCTCCTGAGGAAATATCGCAGAGGCGTGAAAGAGCGCCCCGTGGTGCTTGCGGCAGTCGAAGCAGTGACACAGGCCAACCCGGTACGGTAGTCCCGACGCCACAATTCGGACGTTGCCGCACAGGCAACCGCCCGTGAATCGCTCCATCCTGCGTCTCCCTAAAATCAGGCGGTGGGAATGTTTACAGCGAACGACCTCGGCCGTCCATGGAGGATGCGCGCGGCCTTTCGACATTGGGATTTCCAGTCACACCCGAGCGTTCTCCACGAGCGCGGCAAGCTGCACGAACTCGACGTTGGGACGCACGCCGTAGAGACCGGCCACCCGCTCGAGCAACTGATCGGTGAAGAACGCTTTGGCCGCGCCTCGGAGTCCCAGATGTAAAAGTTTGCGGCCTCACCCTTTTCCGAATTGAACGTGAAAGCCTTCGAGCGGAGTCCCGGCATTCCTTCAAACCTTACGCGCGCGGTCTCGGCGATCTTGCGCAGCGCTTGCTCGTCGAAATTATCTTCGTACCTGAATGTCGCGACTACACCGATCACGTTGCACAAACACCGAGCGTGCAATTCGAATTTGCTTCGACGTTCCCTCGGCTTCTCCGCCTTGCGCCTCGAGGTCGTCCAGCGCTCGGTCGAGTTCGCCCGCATCACCGCCTTGCACGACCCTCGCCAATAGAACCCACGGATGGTTGCTCTGCTCGTCGGGGGACGACGACCAAACGCGTATGGCTTCGGCTGGCTCCCCCGACGCGAGTAGCTGCGCGCCAAGAATGAAATGGGCGGCCTTACGCGCAGCCTCCGTCGCCTGAACCTCTTGAGCCAGCTTGAAGGTCAAACGTGCCGCTTCGAGGCCGGCCGCCTGCAGTGTCGGCGTGACAACCACTCCGGGTTCATTCCATCCGGGCCAGGTAAGGCTTGCAATGTCGTAGCTCAATCCCAGTGATCTCGTGGCGAAGAACGCCGCGGTTTCCGAATTTCCTTTGGCGTTTACCAGGGCAGTGTCCACCAAATGCGTTGCTACTATCACGTAGCTCGCGAGATCCTTTTTTTCCCAGTAAAGGGATTGCCGAACCTGGCGAGCGGCAGCAAGGAACGCTTCGGGAGATACCTCACGGGGATTCATGCTGTCTCCTCGATTCTGCGCCTCATGGTTGGCCTGACCGGGCGCGACTGCGCTGCCGACTACGACCGGTCGCACGAGATTCGATCGTCGTTAGACAGTCATCGATGCGTCCGAGCAACTCTGCCTGTTCGGCACTGGTGGTGACCCGGAGACGCACGAATCCGTCCGCCAAGCGGAGGTCGGCGAAGACCCCGGCAGGATCATCGTGGAAATGAAGCACTTCGCGGGAACGGAGGAAGAAGTGACCTGGACGTCCTTCACGAAGCGCAGGGTGCGCACGCAGTTCCTGGAGAAGCGGCACAATCCGCTCGAGTGTGGCCGTGCCAGCGCGCTTCATCGGTGTCGCCTAACAACAGCCGGCATCAGCCGCGCCCCAGACAGGTCGCAATCTTGCGCGCGCAAATTTGATGACTGGCTGGGGCGTGGGCCGCACGCAGTGATCAGGCGTCCTTTCGCTGTCCATCTCTAATGCCTAGGTTGAGGCGATGATCCCGTGCAGGCGGTAGAGCATCGATATGCTCGATCAGTTGGTGATAGTACGAATTGGCCTCGAGAAACTCTCTAACGCCAGCTGACGTCGCAAAGGACTGGAGTTCCATTTCATGTCGGCGCCACAGTGGTTCCGGGCACGTGCCCTGAAGGAACTGATCGTAGAGATTCAAGAACAGATTGAGGAACGAACGCACGATCCACGTGTAACTATAGGCCTCGGCGGCAGTCAGCCGCGAAGGATCCGCAGATCCACGATCTAAAATCTCCGCCAACAGAGGGTTTGCAGCCAACAGCGTGTTTAGTTCGTTGAATCCCGCGATGTTGCCATGCGTGATCGTCGCGCTGATCGCCTTCGAATTTTGGCGCACCTGCACGACCAAGAAGGCGAGAGTGGCAGCTACGACCAGCGCACCTACGACCTCCCCAATCGCACCAATCGCTTCCCAGTTCATGCATACACCTCGCGAGGACGCTAACAGCCAGCATCAGCCGCGTGCCAAACAGGCGGCGGTCGCTTGAATGCCGCCTGACGTTCGAGCTCACGCGCCGTGGCACGTCGCGCGTTGGGCGGAGCTTCCATGCGTTCAACCCCTGGGCTCTGGGTCAAAGAGCTTCCAGTGTCCTTCAGAAACAACTTCGACAGCGCCATCGACCACTTTGATGGCAGTTTCGTCGTCGATCGCGTACGCGGGACCGTCGATGGATGCCGCCCATCTTTCGGCGGCGGCCATGTTGTTCCTCGGCAGATCTGGGTTGTCCAAGTGCGGGAATATCGAGAAGCCGACGACTCCCAGTGTCGTGTCGTCACCCGTGATGGACGGCTTTGTCGCGACGAACTCCTCTCCGACGCGAGGGGTCATCACCATGCTTCCGGCACTCAGCCCCACCCAGACGATCTCGTTCAGCGCCGGCAGCAGGTCCGCGAGGCCGGATTGTCGCATCCAGTGGTACAGGTACATGGCGTCGCCGCCATTCACGAGTAGCACGTCCGCCTCTCGGACCCAGGGTATCCAACGCTCCTTGCCGATGCTGGGCAGCGCGGTGAGTTCCAGCACTCCCAAGGACTTCCAACCCAACTCGCACATGGGGCACCGTGGTTCCCGCCCGCTAATGAATAGCCATGCATTCGCGGGACGATTGCCGCTTGGGTAGCCGTATCCCGCGGTGGGAATGCACAGGGCGCTGGAGTCGGCAATGGGTTTGCCCAGGAGATCGAGTAGGGCCTCGTGGATGCTCATGTTCTTGACGCCCGCGGAGGTGAGTAGAAGTTTCATGATGGGTGTCCGGTAGTGCGTGTCTGAAGCGGGACGCTGGCCGGGAGAGGTGTGCGTCCCTCGTAGTGTCCTTCGACATCGAGAAGGATCCTGAAAATACAGGTGGCCATAAAGTTTGCCATCTCGCACTTCCGCCCATCCCGCCCAGACGCCGGATCGCGATCGTTCCATCCGGCCCATGAGAATTCGACCCGCGACACTGGAAACCCCCAAAAACAGCAACGACTATGACCTAGCGACTGAAGTTGCGCCCAATCGAACCCTACAATAGGGAATCCAGAATGAGGTTCGTAGACTCGATGATGCGCTGGTCACGTGGGCGCAGATCCGGTTCGAAGCTCTCGCCGGTGAGGCGCTGTAGCCCCTGGATGTAGCGAACCGCGATCTCGTTCGCTTGCTCATCGGAGAACTGCTGCCCTTTTTGCTTGACCATACCGCGGGCGAACTCCTTCGAGAACGACACCGGCTTACCATCCCGGGTTAGCAGAGTGCCATCCTCGTTCACGGCCCAGAAGCGAGACGAATCCATCGTGTAGAGTTCATCTGCAGACACGATTTGACCGTCTGCGTTGATCCCGTGTTCAGTCTTGGTATCGACGAGCACCATCGCCTTCTGTGCGAGGTACTGCGTCACGATGCCGAAGGCCATCAGGGACGCGTTGCGGATTTGGATATATTGACCCTCCGTGCAGACACCGCACTGGATCAGGTAGTCCACATCAGTCGTACGGTCAACGTTAGCCTTGGTGCTCGGCGTGTCCATCACGTAGGGAAGCAGTCCATTTGGTTGGAGGGTGGTGACATCGAGCTGGTGTCCGGCATAAGTCATCGTGTTCTGACCCGCTTCCTTCGCAGCCAACCAGTGCTGATACAGTGAGGTCGAGGTCGAACTTTCTGCCATGTAGAGGCGCAGGACATTCTCCACCATCAAGAGGTTGAGGTTTTCGGCAGGGATCACGGTCGAAGCGGGAGAAAGCCCATCGACTTCGAACTGCGAAGATCCCAGCACGTGCTTCACCAGCCGGTGCATGCGGTCGTGGTTGAACGCCAAGACCTGATCCTTAAAAGGAATCTCCCCCCGATTCACGTCGTGGGTGGAGATTCGATTGTTTCGGAACATCAAGCGAATCGGTTTCCCAGATGAGGTTTTCAAATCGTTGCCGAACACAGAATCGGAAACCTTGCCCTCGAGAACGGTGCAGCCGCGCAGGCGCGGAAGCTCGTTGTCTTCGATCAACCGTTTGACGGAACGACCTTCGTTCACAGCAGCCCCATGAGTCGCTACTAATTCGCGGATCTGGTCTTCGTTTAGCATCGGTGAAGAATCTCTTTTTGAAAAAAATGCACAAGTGTTGATGGATAGTAGCGGCTCGCGGACGTAGCCCGCTCGGGTCCCTGCACGTGCCGCAACGTCCGAAGTTGCTGGTGCGCCACCGGTGGATCAGCATTGCAAGCAATGCGTTGCGCGCTACGCAAGCGAGACGCAGTGTCGATTTTCGTCAGGCTCCTGCGAGTGCCGTCTGGTGACGCCTAACAGCCAGCATCGGCTGCATGCACTGGTTAGTCGGCATCAGGCCTACACTAAATGAAGAGTGCGACATAAATTGCAGCGATTCCGGCAAAAGCGACATTCCAGGCTAAGGAGCGGACGAAAAAGACGCCCAAGGCGTAGAGCGGCAGATAAGCGACGCGACCACTGATGTAAAGGATGATTCCCCATTTCGACCATGGTGAATGAACGCCAGTGGCGACAACAGCGACGACGGCGGCTGCGAAGAACGGAAACGTCTCCAGAAAGTTCGCGTTCGCGCGCGCGAGGCGACCCGCAATACCACTAAGAGGCGGTACCGATTCGTCGCGAGGCCCAGCGGTCCAACGATAGCCTCGCTGGAGACTTGCGGTTTGAGAAGCGAGAACGATGTGCAGTAAGCCGAGCGTCGCTGCCGCAGCAAGACCTACCAATTCCGTCGACAGGTCGTTCATGGGATGTGCCAGAGGACCACAGCCGTGCAGCCTAACAGCGGAGTTGAGCGGCCGGCCAAGGCAGGCGGCAAATTTGCGCATGGCAAATTTGATGACTGGCTGGGGCGTCGGCTGCATGCAGTAATCAGGCGGCTGCCCCTCTGACATTTCGTTTGCAAATCGCGCTTCCTATTCCTCGCCGTCGGGTGGTCGTATGAACATAAGGCGAATGAAGCCGAACGCTGAATATCCAAGCAGCGCTGAGAGGCCAAAGAAAAAGAGACCGGCTCCGGCGCTACCAAAAAGAATTGAGGCGGCCTTGCGTATGCAAATTTGATGACTGGCTGGGGCATCGGCTGCATGCAGTGGTTTAGGCAGCCGAGGAATTTGGTGGCTACTCGTCACGGCAAGATGTACTCCCATCCTGCTTGCCAGACGAACTGTTCCGAAAGCAATTCTTCAAGCGGGACACCATTCAAATAGTGCTCAAGTCCCCAGCGCGTGGCCATGTGACCAATCACGATGATCCGGCACGAGGTCCACCGAACGCCAAGGTCGTCTAGAAATCGCTGAACGCGCTGCGTCGCTTCACGCCAGCTCTCTCCGGCCGGATACGCACGCTCGAGATGCTCTCGCCGCGTTCGATCGAGTTCATCCCGCGTCATCCCGTTCCACTCGCCGTAGTCGCACTCCCGCAGCCGCCAATCGTGAAGTATGGGAATTAGAGTGCCGCCAAATGCTATTTCGGCAGTCTCAATCGCGCGTCCTAGATCTGAGGTAAAGACGGCTTGGATTCCATCACTCCGATGGCGCTCTCCGAGCTCCTTGGCGAGAGAGCGACCGTGATCTGATAGGCGGCCGTGCTGCCAGCCCGTGGCAATACGACGCTCATTGTCCTCGGTGATCGAATGGGTCTCGAATACGATTTGGATCGCCATGACCAAGTTCTTAATCTAGTGGGACCAGCACGTGCGCATGCTGCCTAACAACGGAGTTGAGCGGCCCGAAAAGCCGGCGCGGCTGTTGCGTACGCAAGAGCCGTGCTGGCTTTTTGGGTCCGCTCCAACGATTGGTTAGGCGGCACCGGCAACCTCGCTATTGGCCTTCAGTTGATTTCGTTGCGACGATGATTTGGTGGGGTGAGTCGGAGGAGAACGGCGACCGGTCGAAATCACCATACTTCGCGGCAATCGAAAAGCCTGCATACCGTAGCAAAGCATCTAGCTCCAGAGGAAAGAAAATGCGCAATTGAAGTCGGGTGTCGAATTCCCGATCTCCGATCTGGTAATGCCACGTCGAATGAAGGAGTTGGGTTGCCTTTTCATAGGTCGCTGTTTCGGTCACGACCACTTCATCGGGCGAGTCCGGATCAGGGTAGCGCGAGACTTCTCGAACTTCGTCAGCCTTCCTCGACAGCATTCGAAGATCTGGGTTGAACATGCTAAGGACGAACCGACCTCCGCCCTCGAGATGCTCATGTACACGTGCGAAGAAGCGCTCCACGTCGTTTGCGGTGTAGAGATGGCCCAATGAGTTGAATGCAATGATGATCAGATGAAAACGCTGGCCTAAATCCATCTCGCGCATATCACCGAGCAAAAATGACGACTTAGAACCACCTTTCTCAATCGCGCGATCCAGCATCCTCTGTTCGAGGTCGATGCCGGTGATCGAGTGACCATCCTCCAATAGAGGTATTGCGATACGACCTGTCCCGCAGCCGACCTCAAGAATGGGGCCTCCGATCTCCTTGGCGATTTCGCGAAAGAACTCTATATCCTTCGTAACGTGCTCGTGCTGCGCGTCGTATTGTGCGCCACGGAAGTAGAAATACTCGTTCATCTATGCGCGCATCGTGGTGGCGAACACATCTGGGGTGCCGCCTAACCAGCCAGCATCAGCCGCGCGCCAGACAGGCGACAAATTTGCGCATGCAAATTTGGTGACTGGCTGGGGCGTCGGCTGCATGTGATGAGATGGACTCCCCCTGCCACTGTATCGGCATCATCGTGCCACCTGAACCATTCGGCATGGAGGAGTCCACGTCATGAATGCTACGACCATCGGTGTTGATCTTTCAAAGTCTGTTTTCCAGCTCTCTCTGAGTAATTCAGCGGGTCGAGTCATCGAACGTAAACGATTGTCGCGTGCGCAGTACGAGCGGTTTCTGCTGCAGCAGCCGCCGGCGGAGATCGTCATGGAAGCCTGTGCCACGGCACACCGCTGGGCACGCACCGCTCGCAGCCATGGCCATGATCCGTATCTATTGCATGCGCAGTACGTTCGACCCTACGTCCGCCGCAACAAGACCGATGCCGCCGATGCCGATGCACTGTTGCGGGCACGGCGTGATCCCGATCTGAAGCCCGTCGCCGTCAAGTCGCTCGATCAGCAGGCCCTGCAAGGCCTGCACCGGATCCGTCAACAATGGGTGGCGACCCGGCGTCAGCGCATCACGCTGGCACGGGGTCTACTGGCGGAGTTCGGTCTCTCACTCCCAACCGGTGCCGCCGGTATCGTGCGACGGCTGCACGCGGTCGTCGAGGGCGTGCCCGCGGTGTTGGTCAGCGCCCTGATGCCCATCCTCGACGAGATCGACGAACTCGAGCAGCACATCAAACAGCTCGACCGACAACTCACCACCATCGCCAAAGCGAGCCCCGACGTGCAACGGCTCATGACCATCCCTGGGGTCGGCGTCATCATCGCGACTGCCTTGGTCGGCTCGGTCGCCGACATCCACCGCTTCCAACGCGCCCGACAGTTCGCTGCGGAACCCTATCGTTCCACTTCAGACACCGAATAGACGACCGCAACCAGATCTCTTGAGGGGCACGCACTCGGTCAATCGTGGAGCATCAAGATGAACAACTAAATCAGCCAACAACCTTGACGGGGGAGTCCATAGACAGTGGTTAGGCGCGTGTCCGCCAACTGTCCGGGTGTTGATTGCAGTGCAGGAGGCCGAGGATTTGGACATGCATTGGCTCGACGCTGTAATAGATCGCGTACGGAAACCGGTGTAACAACGCGCGACGAACTTCGGCATCGACCAGCGAATAGCTCTCAGGATTGCTTTCGATGCGGTCCACGCACAGGAGAAACTCATCGATGAACTCGCCGCCCAGCGCCTCGCGCCGATCTTCGTACCAGGCCGCTGCGACCTCGAGGTCTCTCCTCGCGCGCGGGCGTAGGAACGCCTCAAAGTTCACAGGTTGCGGCGAATCGCCTCCGCCACATCACGAGCGCGTTCACCTTTGACAAGGTCAGACCTATAGGCCGCCAAGCGCCCGCGAATCTCCGCGATATGGTCGGGATCGACCGGAACATCGCCAGTGTCTGCCGCGATACTGTCCCAAAGATCCTGGACCAGTTTGAGTCGGTCCTCGACAGGTAGGTTGTTCAGGTCCGGCATGACGTCATCAATTGGAAGCAAGTGGGTCGGAATCTACGCCCGCACCTACAACGGGTCAATCGACGAACTCGCACATCGCGCCTAACAACGAAGTTGAGCGGCCCGCCAGACAGGCGGCAAATTTGCGCACGCAAATTTGATGACTGTCTGGTGGGGGAACTTCCCCCGATTGCGTTGACACCGGTTGGTTAGCATAGCGCCGCCTCAAAGTGTGCCGGTGGAGTATATCCAAGCGAGCTGTGCAGTCGCTCGTGGTTGTAGACCGGCACATAGGATCTGATTGCATCGAGCAATGTCTGTTCGTGATCGAAACGTTCACCATGGATGGTGTCGCTCTTCATCGATTGGAAGAACGACTCCATGTGGGGCGTTGTCGTTCATGTGGCGTGGCCGATTCATGCTCTGAATGAAGCCGAGTCGCGCCAGGCGTTGTCGATACGCAAAGCCCGCGTACTCGATGCCGCGATCCGAGTGGAAGATGACTTTGCGCGCAGTGCGACGATGGCGCACGGCACGGTTCAACGCCTTCAACGTCAATGCCACGTTGCGCTCTTTGCTCATCGCCCAACTCAAGATCCGGCGCGAGTACTTGTCGAGCACCACCGCCAGATAGCGCCACTGACCGCGTACCTTCAGATACGTCACATCGCCCACCAACACGCGATCAGGACGATCCGCCAACACCTCGAGTTGTCGATTCGGAATGTTGGTGAAGAACTCGTGGTGTCCGGGATTGGCTCGGTACAACCGGCCGTGACGTGCCACGATCTGGTTTTCCCGCATGACACGGGCGATCCGTTTGCAGCCGACGCGTTCGCCGCTCTGAGTCAATTTCTCATGCACGCGCGGGCTGCCGTAGGTCTCGCGACTCTGCTTGAACACGACTTCGATCTTCTTGCGCAACTCCGCATCACGTCGTGATCGAACACTCTCCGGCCGTCGACACCAGGCGTAGAACCCGCCGGCCGTCACACCATACACATCACACATCACTCGGACTGGGAGTCGGGTTCGGTTCGCTTCCATGAATTCGAAGATCTCTGCTTTCGTTCGGAAGAGAACCGGATGGCCTTTTTAGGATTTCATGCTCCAGCAGCGGTGAATGTCGAGTTCCCGTGCAACGTCTTGGACGGCTACGCCGTCCAGTCGACTCAACGCCACCGCCGTCGCTTTGAACTCTGCGCTGTATCTGTAGATCTTCCTCGGGCCAATCGGTCTTGGCATCTCCACCTCCGGTAGCCAGAGGTGTCAACTAAAGCGGGTGAGGTTCCGCGTCGGCTGCATGCAGTGGTTAGGCGGCGGACTCTTGCGACACATCCCAGCCGGGGAATACCAGAACAGCCGGATGACACTTGAGCGCCCGTGCAAGGACCTTTGCACGTTCGACGCCGAGATTGACTCGATCGCGTTCAATTGCCGAGATCGTTGACTGCGGAATGCCGGTGAGGGCGGCGAGCTCGTTCTGACTCATCTTCTGCAATTCCCGGACAATGCGAACCGACTCTCCGATGGAGACGTCGACTCGCTTTCTGGCGCGTTGATATCCTTTCATCTCACTTCCTCCGATAGTCGTGTGGGGTGACATTCACGACCTCGACCAATACCGCATCTCGTTGGATTCGATAGATCACTCTGTACTGCTGGTTGAGCCGAGACGATCGATGATCCTTCCACTCCCCGCGCAGCGCCTCATCGCTGAGCCCTCTGATCTTCCTTAGCCCTTGCGGCCCGGAAACATGAACAATGTCTTTCCACTTCTCGTAGCGCTTCAGAATCTCCACTGGGAGAGCGTCAAGCTGCTTGGCGGCATTCCTGTGCTCGTAGATCTCCCACATAGTTCCTGGAGTGTATATACTCTATATGGTATGTCAATAGCTTCACGGTCGGCGCCTAACAGCCAGCATCAGCCGCGCGCCAGACAGGCGGCAAATTTGCGCAAGCAAATTTGATGACTGGCTGGGGCGTCGGCTGCATGCAGTGGTTAGGCGGCACCTAGCTCGCCTTCTTCAATTCTTCACGGATGATTCTGCGAAGCTTCTTCTCAAGCGATTGCCCAGAGCCACGGACGTGCTCAAGGAGTACGTCGTTGATCAATGTCTGATAGTTGCCGCCACCGGCCTCCAAGACGACGCCTTTGAAGTGTTCGATGATCTCGGGGTCCAAGCGAATCGTAATTCTGACCTTGCCCGAATCCGGCCGAACTACTGCCCCGCGCCTACCTTTGCTGAAGTCATCAGTCATGGTTCGAATCCTTTGAAGTATTGCTTAATCTGAGTTCGCGTAGCCCTGCGGGCACTGATGATCCGGATCCTGCCGCCGAGCCGAATGGTGTGAACGACGAGCAGGACGTTCATTTGCGGTCCCATCCCGAGCGTCTTGAAGCGAACTTCTTCGTGATCACGATCCTCGATCGTCAACGCGTTTTCGTCCTCAAGAGCGATTGCCGCGTCAGCAAAATCGACGCCGTGTTTGCGTCGATTCTCTCTTGCCTTGTCTGTGTCCCATTCAACACGCATGGTCCATCGTATGCACGACGTATGTACGTGTCAAGACGGATCGCGGCGGAGAGACTTCAGTGACGCCTAACAGCCAGCATCAGCCGCGCACCAGACAGGCGGCAAATTTGCGCATGCAAATTTGATGACTGGCTGGGGCGTCGGCTGCATGCAGTGGTTAGGCGTCACTTTCGATATCGTTCATTGTGAAGACCGAATACAGTCGGATGCCAGCACCAAGCAGCGCCTCAGTGCCACCGGTTTGGCGGTCAATGACACACACCGCCGCCTCTACTGGGGTTCCGTCGGATCGAAGCATTTCTGAAGTAGCCAGAATCTGCCCACCACTGGATACAACGTCTTCGATCAGAACGATTCTGCGACCGGAGAGATCCGGGCCCTCCGAGTACTTCATAGTGCCGTGAGCCTTACGTTCCTTGCGTATGAACGCAGAAGGCAATCCAGTTACCTGGGACAGCACCGCTGTGATCGGGAGGCCTCCCATTTCGAGACCGCATAGGATCTCGCTGCCATTAGGGATCAGTGGCGCCATGTGCTCGGCGATCTCGCGCAAGAGAACGGGGTCCGACTCGAAGAGGTACTTGTCGAAGTAGGTGTCGGAGGTCCGTCCCGAGCGGAGGACGAAGTGGCCCGACAACTTCGACTTGCTTCGAATCTGCCTTGCTAGGGTGGTGCGATTCATAGCAGTGACGCCTAACAACGATTGGACGACAAAACGCCGTAGCGAAAGACGACAACCTCACGCATCTCAAGTCCCATCCCGATTCCTCCCCATCAATCAAACCGTCACTTTGCCGAGGTCCTGCGATACGTTGCCGAAACACGTCGTGGTGTAACACGACGCTATGTCGTCTATCCCGCCAAACCGCCATTCCGCGTCGCCGGTCTAACTCGGCTAGCTCTTCGGCATCCGCTCCGCCCTCAACGACTTCCTCCGCACCTTCCCCGCGTCGTCGCGTAACGGTTCCGCCACGAACTCCACCGTGCGCGGCAGCTTGTATTTCACCAATCGCTCCGCGAGATGTGCGAGCAGCGCGTCCTGTGCGACCGCGCCCGCGGGAGCGTCGACGATCGCGTGGACGTAGTTGCCCAGGTCCTCGTGCGGCAGTCCGATCACCGCGGAGGAACGCACGCCCGGATACGCATCGATGGCCGCTTCCACTTCGGCCGGATAGATGTTTGCCCCGCCCGACAGAATCATGTCGGTCTGGCGATCGGAGAGATACAGGTAGCCATCGGCATCCAGCGAGCCCATGTCGCCGAGGCTCTCCCACCCGCCGTCCATCGATTTCGCTTCGGCGCCGATGTATCGGTACGTGGTGCCCGGTCCCGCCTTCGGCCGCATGAACACCTCGCCGATCTCGCCGGGGGGCAGCGTGTTGCCCTGTTCGTCCACAATCTTCATCTCGCACGTTTCATTCGGCTTTCCGACGGAACCGCGATGCGCGAGCCATTCGGGACCGGTGATCACCGTGCCGCCCTGCCCCTCAGTGCCGCCGTACAGTTCCCAGATCGTCTCGGCGCCGAGCCACTCGATGTACGCCTCCTTCAGCCACGCAGGACATGGAGCGGCGAGATGCCACAGCGTCTTCAAAGAAGAAACGTCGTACTTGAGGCGCACGTCGTCCGGCAGGTTCCACACGCGCTGCATCATGGTCGGCACCATGTAGATCGTGTCCACACGTTGCGCTTCGATCAGTTGCAGCGTCTGCTCGGCATCGAAGCGCGTCGTGATGCTCACGGTGTTGCCTTTGAACAGCCCGCCCGTGGCCCACATGAACGGACCGTTGTGATAGAGCGGTCCCGGAATCAGAACGCTGCCGCGCATTCCGAAATTCAGAAAAGGATCCTCCGGATCGCGCGTTGCAGGCTGCTTCGTCACGATCAGTTTCGGCCGGCCTGTGCTGCCGCCCGACGTCATCGCCTTCCACGAAATGGCGGTGCGTTCGGGCAGCGGCTCTGACGAGAGCGCTCTGTCTGCCTCGAATCCCACCGGCAGCGTCGTCACGCCCGGATGTGCCGAGGGGTCTGCGCCGACCACAAGCTTCGGATTGCCCACCTCGATGATCTGATCGAGTTCGAACTTCGGCAGTTTTGCCGAAACGGGTTGCGGCGTCGCACCGAGCTTCCACGTTGCGAAACAGGCGTCGAAGAACGCGATGCTGTTCGGCAACGCGATGGTGACGAAGTCGTCGGCCTCTACTCCGAGCTTCTCGTACGCGCGCGCAAGCCGGTTCGAACTCGCCTCCAGTTGCGCGAACGTCACGTCGCGGCCTTCGTGGCTCACCGCCACACGATCGGGTTGTTGGGCCGCCCAGTGGGCGAGGATTCGGGATAGCGAGAGGGCCGCCATGAGCAAACTACCTGTGCAGGTCCGGGATGCCGATGGTCACTCAGGTCGCGATTCCAGGGAAGCCTGTTCGCGCTCAGCGATCTCCGACGGGTGCGGTGCGAGCGTCTGCCGCCAGCGCATCGACGTTCGATCCGGTGAGCGCGTTCAGAAATGCGATCAGATCCGCGCGCTCCTGCTCCGTCGGAACGAAGGGCCGCAACAATGGGTCGAGTCCTTCGTGCGCGACCCCGCCGGCCGCATAGTGATCGATGACCATTGCGAGCGTGGCCATGCTGCCGTCGTGCATATAAGGCGCGGTTACCGCTACGTTACGAAGCGTCGGCGTTCGATAGCACCAGCGGTCTTCCGGACGAAGCGTGGCTTCGTATCGGCCGAGGTCGTTGGCGGCCGGCACCTGAACCGGGGTCGTCAGCACGACAACCTCGCCGGGTGCGATCTGCAGTTGCGTGGGCGCGCCGCGCATCGCAGCCGCGTAGCCGACACCCGTGTCGTGATAAAGGTCGTCGGTGAATTGCGCCGACCGTTCGGCAATGGTGTGGCAGGCAATGCAGCCGCGCGTTCGGAATGATTCGAAGCCTCGCCGCGCCTGCGTCGTCATTGCCGAGTCGTCGTGGCCGAAATACCAGCGATCGAAAGCCGAATCGGCCGACACCAGCGTGCGCTCGTACGCGGCCAATGCCTCACCGACGCTTTGGACGCTCGGCTTTTCGCCGAACGCGGCGTCGAATTCGGCGGCGTATTCGGGCATCTGCGCCACGCGCTCGAGCACGCTGCCGATCGACGGATTGGCCATCTCGTTCGCCGCGAGCAGCGGCGACCAGATCTGCAGCGCGAGCGAGTTCTCGCGGCCGTCGTGGAACAGCCGCGGCCGATACGCCACGTTGTACAGCGCCGGAGCGTTGCGCTTCACCGATAGCCCGCCGAACCCTACCGGCGTGGCCAGTTCGTGTTGCGTGAAGCCCTGTTCCGGTACGTGGCACATGCCGCACGACAGCGTGGCGTTGAACGACAGGCGTCGATCGAAGAACAGTTTCCGGCCGAGGTCGACGGCCGCTTTCGTCGGTTGCGGGTCGAGCAGCGCAGGTAATCCCAGCGGCGGTTCCGCGGCCCGAACCAGGCTGCAGATCGTCAACGTCGTCACGAGAATCCAGCGCGCAGTAGACCTGTCACTCATGTTGGGTAGTATGCAGGTCGGGAAGCAGGGAGAAGACCCATGAAAAGAACCACGTTCACCGCGTTGTGTCTGGCCGGCCTGTTGTGTCTCGCCGCCCGCGCCGACGAAACATGCATGTCGCCATACATGGCGAAGATCGTCGGCCAGGAAGACTTCGTATACATCTGGACGCTCGGTATGGTCGGCGTAGGCGACGAACAGGACAAGCTCGTCACCGTCGACGTCAATCCGAAGTCGGCAAGACTTTCGGCAAGGTGGTCGATCAGGTGTCGGTGGGTGGACGCAACGAGGCGCACCACACCGGGCTCACGGACGACCGGCAGTTTCTCTGGGCCACCGCGCTCGACACCAGCCGGATCTTCATCTTCGACGTGCACACGGATCCGGCGAAGCCGAAGCTGGTGCAGCACCATCGACGACTTCGTGAAGACGAGCGGCGGCGTGGTCGGTCCACACACGCAGCTACGCGCTACCGGGCCGGATGTTGCTCACAGGCCTCTCGAACAACAAAGACCACGGCGGCCGTACCGCGCTGGTGCGAATACACCAACGACGGCAAGTACGTCGCGACGCACGTGGATGCCCACTGACGAGCGCGCTGCAAGGTGCGGTGAAAACCGGCAAGTTCGCCGACGGTTACGGCTACGACGTGCGCGCGCTGCCGCGCCTCAACGTGCTCGTCACCTCGTCGTTCACCGGTTGGAACAACTACATGATGAACCTCGGCAAGCTGATGGCCGACGCGGAGGCGATGAAACACTTCGGCAACACCGTCGTGGTCTGGGACCTGCACACGCTGCAAGCCGAAGAAGATCTTCGACATGCCGGGCGCACCGCTCGAGATCCGTTGCGCATGGGGCGCGAACCACAACTACTGCTTCACTGCCACGGCGCTCACGTCGAAGATCTGGCTGATCTATCTGGACGAAGCCGGCGAGTGGCAGGCGAAAGCCGTGGCCGACATCGGCGATGCCAGCAAGATTCCGCTGCCCGTCGACATCTCGATCTCCGCCGAAGACGAGCTGCTGTGGGTCGACACCTGGAACGACGGCAAAGTGCATCTGTACGACATCCGCGATCCGCACGCGCCGAAGCAGGTGTTCGAGCAGCAGATCGGCGAGCAGCTGAACATGGTTTCCGAAAGCTGGGACGGCAAGCGCATGTACTTCACCTCGTCGCTGCTCGCGAACTGGGACAAGACCACGTCGACCGGCGGCGATCTGCAGTTCTTCAAGCTGTACGCGTGGGACGGCAAGGCGCTGAAGCAGCAGTTCAGCATCGATTTCGTCGCAAGAGAAACTCGGCGCGCCGCACCAGATGCGGTTCGGCGCGTATTCGCTATACGGGCAGAAGCCGCCGGCAGGGCAACTGGCCCAACAATGACGCTATGGGGCGTGGTGCTCGCTGCGGCGGTCCTGGCGGCGAGCGGCGCCACTTACGCGGCCGAGCATCAACACCCGGCGCCCACCGTACTCGCGCCGGGCTATTTCGCGCTCGAGTTCCCCGCGCCGGTGCCCGGCTCGTATCAGCTGCCACCGTTGAAAGCAGCCGCCGACGGTGCCGTGCTCGACGACACCGGCCACGCCAGGCAGCTCTACGACTTCATGGGCGACCGCGTGGTGCTGCTCAGCTTCATCTACACCACCTGCAGCGACGTGAACGGTTGTCCGTTGGCCGCCTACGTGCTGAAGCGGGTACAGGACCGCGCGGTGGCCGATCCGAACCTGCGCGACAAGCTGCGCATCGTCAGCCTGTCGTTCGACCCGCAGCACGACACGCCTGCAGTAATGGCGGAGTACGGTGCGCGTCTGCGCGCGTCGGGTTTCGACTGGGCGTTTCTGACGACTGCGTCCGAAGCCGCGTTGCAGCCGACGCTCGATGCCTACGACCAGTCCGTCTATCGCGATGAGTCTGGCGCCGTTTCGCACATCCTGCGTGTGATGCTGATCGACAGGCAGCGGCGCGTGCGCAACATCTACAGCGTATCGTTCCTGCACGCCGATACGGTGTTGAGCGACGTCCAGAATCTCCTGCTGGAAAACGATCGGTCGGCGCAGTGACGCTCAGGCGCTGCGCGGGTCCATCCGCAACAGCACGATCTTCGGCTTCTCCGGGTCGCCGTTCTTGAGCATCTCCCGCCAACGCTCGTATTTGGCCGCGAAGGCAGCCAGCACGCGGGCGCGTTCCGCCGGATCCGTGACCAGCGCGGCGGTGCGCGGATAGATCTTGGCGCCGATCTTGAGCCGCACGTTCGGGTCGCGTGCGATGTTGCGGTTCCAGAAGCGTTCCGTTGGAAATTCACCGCCGTCGTAGTAGAGCGACGGCACATAGAGCGTGCCGTCGCTCGTTACCACGGTGGTCGTCACCGAATGCGGAACGACGTACCAGGTGGCCGTCTCGACGAAGATCTCGTCGATGTCGTTGCTGAACGACCAGTCGGTGACCGCCGTGGCGACCACTTCGCCGTGCAGCCACTGACCGGGACGCCGGTCGTGCGGCTCGCACGCGACCACTCCGATCAACGCCAACGCGAACAACCCCCTCGTCCAGCTGCGTCGCATGCTCCACCTCCGCATCGGCACTACCGCACTCTAGCGCGGACCGTGGCGTCGCAACAAAGCCGCGTCTATGCTCGCGACTTCGACTACATCAGGGGAACACATGGATACGGTTGCACGAGTCCTCGCCACGACGATGATCATGCTCAGTGCCGCGTCGAGCGCCGCCGCGACGAGCGCCGCCGCGACGAGCGCCGCCGCGACGAGCGCCGCCTCGCTCACGCCGGAGCAGACGCAATTTCGCGCCATCTACAAAGAACTGGTCGAAACCAATACCACGCTGTCCGCGAACAACTGCATCGGCGCGGTGGAAGCGATGGCGGCGCGGCTGAAATCGGCGGGCTTCCCTGACGCGGACATTCACCAGATCGCCCCGCCCGACCGGCCGAAGAAGAGCAATCTCGTCGCGGTGCTGCACGGCACCGACAAGAAGGCCAAGGCGATTCTGCTGCTCGCGCACATCGACGTGGTCGAAGCGAAACGCGAAGACTGGGTGCGCGATCCCTTCACGCTGGTCGAAGAGGACGGCTATTTCTACGGTCGCGGTACCGCCGACGACAAAGCGATGGCGGCAATTTTCGTGGACGCGATGATGCGCTACAAAAAGAGCGGCTATAAGCCGGCGCGCGACATCAAGATCGCGCTGACGTGCGGCGAAGAGACCCCGTACGACTTCGATGGCGCCGAATACCTCGTGGAGAACAACCACGATCTGATCGATGCGGAACTCGCGCTCAACGAAGGCGCCGGCGGCCGTCTCAACAGCGAAGGCCAACGGATTTACAACGGCGTGCAGGCCGGCGAGAAGGTGTATCAGGACTATCGGCTGGAAGTGACCAATCCCGGCGGCCACTCGTCGCGGCCGGTGAAAGACAACGCCATCTATCGGCTCGCAGCCGGTCTTACGCGTCTCTCTGCATTCCAGTTTCCGATCCAGTTCAACGACGCCACGCGCGGCTACTTCGAGCGCATGTCGAAAATCGAGACCGGTCAGGTGGCGAGCGACATGCACGCGATTTTGAGCACGCCGCCCGACGCCGAAGCGCTGGCGCGCATCCAGGCCGACCCCAGCTACAACTCCATCCTTCATACCACCTGCGTGGCCACCATGCTCGACGGCGGCCATGCGCCGAACGGCTTGCCGCAACGCGCCGGCGCAAACGTGAACTGCCGGATATTCCCCGGCGTTACGCAGGACGAAGTGCGGCTGACGCTCGAGCGCGTAGTGGACGACCAGGGCATCAAGGTGTCGTTCGTCAATCCGCCGGAAAAGGTGTCGCCCCCACCGCCGCTGACCAAGGCTGTGCTGGAGCCGATCGAGAAGCTGACGCAGAAGATGTGGCCGGGCGTGCCGGTGGTGCCAACCATGGCAGCCGGTGCAACGGACGGCCGCTTCCTCACGCCGGACGGAATTCCGACCTACGGCGTAAGCGGCATCTTCGCCGACCCTGAAACCACCAACGCGCACGGCCTGAACGAGCGCGTTCGAGTGCAGTCGTTGTACGAAGGGCGCGAGTTTCTCGATCAACTCATCAAGGCGTACGCCGGCGCGCATTGACCGTGCTCTCGACCGAGTTCGTGCACACGCCCGAACTCAGTCGAAGTAGCCGGCCCATTTCCTCAGCACGCCCTGCACCCGGCGCGCGTTCGCCTTGTAGATCCGTTCGCGTCCGATCACCTCCACGTCGAGCAACCCGCTCGCCACGAGCGTGGCGAGGTGCCGGCTGGTGGTCGGCCAGCTGCATTCGAAACGGTTCGCGATCTCGCCGGCGTTGCATGCGCCTCGGTAATGCACCGAGAGCAGAATCTGCCGGCGCGCCGGATGCGCGAGAGCCGCAAACACGCTGTCGGCGACTTCGACCTCTTTGAGCGCCTTCGATTTAGACACGCACCACGTCGACGTGCGGAAACTCCATGTTCGGCTTGCCACCGCGCGTCTCGCAGAGGTGGTCCATCGGTTCCCAGATGGCCATCACTTCGGGATGCTCGTGCGCACGCTCCACCGCGCCGTCGCGCCAGTCGAAGATCTCGAAGTAGATCGGCTTGCCGTTGTCCTGTTCCTCGCCTTTGAAGTGCAGCGGCGGATCGTCCGTGACGAGCCCGAGCTGGTGCAGCGTCGGCCAGTGTTTCTTCAGCAGCGTCTCGAACTTCTTTTCGTTTCCGCGCGCGACGCGATAGTGGCATATCACTTTGTTCGCCGGCTTGTCACTCATGTGTGCCTCCCACACGATTAGCAAACAGGCTAAATGTATGGCTGGCGATTTCGATTAGCAAGGCGGCGCGATGCAGGAGAGCGAGCGCACGTGCGGATTGTGTTCGAGGCCATCGTCCATGTTTTCGGATGACACGTTTGGCTCTGAGTGCCTGCTCGACCGTTTTCATATGACACCGGTCGGCCTAGCGTCGACCGATCGGCTTGGCGCTCCTTCGCAACCATCGCTCGAGATGGTTCTTGTCTGCCTCGCGTCGCTCCATGAGGCCGATCAGATGAGCATGGGCGCGATCGGGCTTGACGTCGATGTGAAAGCCGTTGATACGCAAGAAGACGTCGGTCGCGAAGAACGCGACGCGCTTGTTGCCGTCGACGAAGGGATGGTTCATCAACAGCGATTCGAAAAGCGCCGCGGCCATCGACAGCAGCTCGTCGTAGTAACCGCTGCGTGGCCGGTAAACGGCGCTATCGACGAGGCCGTGGTCTCGCACGCCCGGCGCGCCGCCGAATTCCTCGATGACGCGCTCGTGAATCGCGAGCACCTCGTCGACAGTGAGGAACTGTATTGCCCTATCGGGCAAGCAACTCCCCGAGGCGCCGATTCTTCGTCACTGATTTTTCGAGCGCGTCCAGCACGACCGGACGTACGCGGCGACGTTGCACGTATTCTGCGATCGCCTCGTTCAGGACGCCGGAGATGCTCTGGTTCGACTCGCTGGCGAGCGCTCTCAAGCCATCCCACACCGCGGGATCTACCTTGGAACTGATTTTGATCGTGGGCATGTGCCATCCGGCGCCTGTCAGGTCGTGTCAAGATACGTCATGGCAGTGGCTCCAACAAGGTTCAACTGGGTACGCTGTGCCAGTGTTCTCCTGTCGGGAATCCCAATCTGATGTCCGGACCCAACACGCCAACCTGGTCGCGGCGCCGCCTGCTCATGGGCGCGGGGGCGGCCGGTGGATCCGGCGCGATGTATCGGCTCGGCACCGCACTCGGCCTGATTCCGGGTTTTGCCAGCGCGGCGCGCCCCACGTTGGCGCCGGCACACGGCCGCCGCACCGTCGTGATCCTCGGCGCCGGCATATCGGGGTTGGTCGCCGCGTACGAACTCGGTCGCGCCGGCTATCAGTGCACCGTGCTCGAAGCTTCGCACCGCGCCGGCGGGCGCAACCTCACGTTGCGCCACGGCGACAAGGTGGATGAACTCGGCAATCCGCAAACCTGTCCGTTCGACGACGATCCCGATCTGTATCTGAACGCGGGACCCGCGCGCATTCCGAGCACGCACGAACGGTTGCTCGACTACTGCCGCGAATTCGGCGTCGCGCTGGTGCCGTTCGTGAACGACAACCACAACGCGTGGGTGCAGGACGACGCGATGTTCGGCGGCAGGCCAGTGCGCAATCGCGAATACGTCACCGACGCGCGCGGTTTCATGTCGGAGCTGCTGGCGAAGGGTCTCGCCACACACAAAATCGACGCGCCGCTCGACGCCGCCGACACCGAGCGATTGATCGGCTTCCTGCGCGCCTATGGCGATCTCGACGAACATCAGATCTATCGCGGTTCGTCGCGCGCCGGCTATCTGAACGCCGGCATGGTGGAACCACCGCAGCACAAAGGCGTGCTCGATTTCAGCGAACTGCTGAAGTCGAGCTTCTGGCAATCGGACATGCACTTCGCCGAGGGTGTCGATCAGGCGCCGATGATGATGGAGCCGGTCGGCGGCATGGACAAAGTGGTCGATGCGTTCATGGCGAAGGTCGGTTCGCGCGTGCACATCGGTGCGCAGGTGCGTTCGGTGATGGTGCGCGACGGCAACGTCGAGGTCGCGTATCGGGAACGCGGCAAAGACCAACAGATGTGGGCCGACTATTGCCTGAACTGCATTCCGATGCATCTGCTCGCAGGGATACCGAACAATTTCCCGGCGGACTACAGCGGCGCGTTCACCGCGGTCGCGCGCGGCAAGCTGCTGAAGCTCGGACTGCAGGCGAGCGAACGGTTCTGGGAGCGCGAGCAGATCTACGGCGGCATCAGCTGGACCGCGCAGGACATCACGCAGATCTGGTATCCGTCGCACGGCATCCACCGCAAGAAAGGCGTGCTGCTCGCCGCCTACATCTACGGCGGACCCGCGAGCGACCGATTTGCCGATCTGCCTGCCGACCAGCGGCTGGAACTCGCGATCAGCCAGGGCGAGAAGATCCATCCGCAGTATCGCCGCTACATCGAGAGCGGGGTGAGTGTGGCGTGGCATCGCATGAATCACATGCTCGGTTGCGCGGCGGAATGGAACGACGAATTGCACAAGCAATGGTTCGCGCGCCTTCAGGCGCCCGTTGGCAATCACTACCTGATGGGCGACCAGGTGAGCCTGCACCCGGGCTGGCAGGAAGGCGCGATCCACTCTGCGCTGCACGCCATCACGGATATCGACCAACGCGAACGCGCCGCGCAGCCGGGCAGGCTCGCATGACGCGCGCACTCATCCTGCTGTGCGCCTTCGCGCTAATGCCGGTTGCTTCGGCGGCCGACGACGATTTTCTCTATTGCACCACGTGTCACGGCGCCGACGGTAACGGCAATCGCGCCATCCGCGCGCCGAAGATCGCCGGCATGGAGCGCTGGTACGTCGAAGGGCAGCTCGCCGCGTTCCGCGCCGGCTGGCGCGGCACCGATCCGGCCGACGCGCCGGGGCATGAGATGCGCCCAGTCGCCGCGGTATTTCCCAACGATGCAACGGTGGCGCGAGCCGCCGCGTACGTTGCGGCGTTTGTGCCGAGCGTGCCGCCGGTCACCGTCGCCGGCGATGCCGCGCACGGGGCAACGCTGTATGCGCCTTGCGCTGCGTGCCACGGCGCGGATGGCCGCGGCAACGCAGCGTTGGCGGCGCCGGCGCTCGCCGGCCAAAGCGACTGGTATCTCGTCACGCAACTGCACAACTACCGCGACGGACGCCGCGGCACGAATCCGGACGACGTCCACGGCGCCACGATGCGCCCGTTAGTGGCGACACTCGGCGACGAAGCAGCGATCGTCGACGTGGTCGCGTACATCAATTCGCTGCACTGAATCGCAATCGACCACGGAGAGAGACATGAAACGAACGCTCGCACATCTCACGCTGATCGCCGCCTCGATGCTGGCCGGTAGCGCCGCGCTCGCGGCCGACTCGATCACCCGCACTCCGCTCGGCGGAGGCTCCACGTTTCCGATCGCGCGCGCCGTCGAAGTACCCGCGGGTTACTCGCTGGTGTTCCACAGCGGTCTCACGCCGGCGCCGGCGAACAAGGACGCGGATCAGAACTCGGCCGCGTATTGGGGCGATACCAAAGCACAGGCGTTGTCGGTTTTCGGCCGCATGAAGGAATCGCTCGACTCGCTCGGACTCGGCTTCGGCGACGTGGTCGCGATGACCGCGTATCTGGTCGGCGATCCGGCCACCGGCGGTCGCATGGACTTCACCGGCTTCATGGCCGCGTACAGCCAGTACTTCGGCACCAAGGAGCAGCCGAACCTGCCGTCGCGTTCGACCGTGCAGGTGGCCGGCCTCGCGCAGCCGGGCATGCTCGTCGAAATCGAAGTGTTGCTCGCGCGACCGCCGAAGAAATAGAGGCGCGCAAATGCCGCTCAGCACCACGATGGTCGGCGCGAGCACGCCGGCCGTAACGCACGACGTCGACGCACGCTGGATCATGTCGTATGCAGCCGGCCTCGCCGACCGCAATCCGCGTTATCTCGACACGCAGGCCGGAACGGTGGTGGCGCATCCAGTGTTTCCAGTGTGCCTCGAATGGCCGGTGATACTCGAGCAGCCGGCACCTGCCGGGCTACGAGGCATCGACGCCGGCGGAGGGCGCTCGCGGTGTGCACGCCGCGCACGATCTGCATCTGTTCCGGCCGATCCGCGCCGGCGAACGCCTCACCACGCGTGCCACGATCATCGGCTTGCGGCGCATCAAGCCGGGCGCGGCATCGACGACGCGGCTCGACACGGTGGACGCGAGCGGCGCGCTCGTGTGCCGCACGTATCAGCTCGGCATCAGCCGCGACGTGGACGTGATCGGCGAAGCGAAAGACATCGAGCGGGCGCCCGACGTGCCGCAACTGAATAGCCCGTGGGCGGATACGCAGCGATTCCCGATACCGATAACGGCCGGCGCTGCGCACGTTTATACCGAGTGTGCCCGCATCTGGAATCCGATCCACACCGACCGCAAAGTGGCGCTCGCCGCAGGTCTGCCGGACATCATCCTGCACGGCACCGCGACGCTGGCGATGGCGGTGAGCCAGCTGGTGGACCGTTACCTCGGCGGCGATCCGACGCGGGTGCGGCGGCTCGGCGGGCGCTTCACTGCGATGGTCTTGATGCCGTCGACGCTGACGCTCGAAGTCTCAGGCGACGAACGCAACACGCTGTTCTTCCGCGTGCTCACGCAAGACGCGCAACCGGCGTTCAGTCAGGGATTTCTCTGCTATTCGTGATCCGAGGCGTGATTCGCGCGCGCAGTCCGTTCAGTTCTTCGAGCAGATCGAGCGCGAGCGCGACACCGGCGAGGTTCACGCCGAGGTCGCGTTGCAGGCGCAGCGCGATGCTGGCGCGCCGCACCTGACTGCCGCTGAAACGCCAAGCGCGTTGTTCACGGCCGATCGGCGCCAGCACGCCCTCTTCGACCAGCTCGATGATGTACTGCGCGTGCACTGCGCAGCTGCGGCTGACCTCCGCGAGCGTCAACTCGACCTGCTCTTCGAGAATGACACCGGTCAATCGCACCCGGGTTTGGTTGTTGGTAAAGGTGTCTTTGTCGGCCACGCTACACCCCCAGCTTTTCGCGCGGGTTGAACGATTTGAACGCCTCGGCCATGTTCGAGTACAGCGCCTTCGATTCGGCGTTGGCGGCCGGCGGCACTGCAATCTGCAGTTCGACGTAGAAGTCGCCGGCAGGCGAACCCGGCAGGCCGCGGCCTTTCAACCGCAGCTTGCGTCCGGAAGTGGAACCGGGCGGTATCTTCATTTCCACCGCGCCGGCCGGCGTCGGCACCTTCACCGACGCGCCGAGCGCCGCTTCCCACGGCGTAACCGGCAGCTCGAGAAAAACGTCGCGCTCCTCCACCCGATAGTGCGCGTGCGGCTTGAACTCCACTTCCAGGAACAGGTCGCCCGCCTTGCCCTGGCCGAGCCCGGGCGCGCCCTGACCGGCCAGCCGCAGATGCTGACCGGGACGGATGCCTTTCGGAATCGTCACGCTCAGCGTGTGATCCTTGGTGACCACGCGCCCCTGCGCATCGACGTCGGGAACGCGCAGCGTGATGGTGCGCGTGGCGCCGTTGTACGAATCTTCGAGATCGATCAACACGCGCGCGTGGCGGTCTTGGCCCTGTGCATGAAACGACCCACCGCCGCCGGCGCGACCGCCGGAACGGAAGCCGCCGCGGCCGAACAGCGATTCGAAGAAGTCGCTGAATTCGGCCGAGTCGCCGCCGGTGAAACCGCCGCCCTGGAATTCGAAGCCGGTGTTCCAGTCCGGCGGCGGACGGAAGTCCTGACCCTGTTTCCAGTTCGCGCCGAGCTGGTCGTAGGCCGCGCGCTTCTCCGCATCGCCCAGCACTTCGTACGCCTCGCCCACTTCCTTGAACCTGGCTTCGGCGTTCTTCTCTTTGCTGACGTCAGGGTGATATTTGCGCGCGAGCTTGCGATAGGCGCGCTTCACCTCGTCCTGCGTCGCGTCGCGCGCGACGCCCATGATCGTGTAGTAGTCCTTGAATTCCATCGGATAACCTCAGTCGAGCGCTGCGCCAACCTGGTGGTGACGCACCAGCATTGCGATCAATGTAATGATCGTCAGCGGCAGCACGAAACTCATCATGATTGCCGAGTAGCGCGGCAATGCGTCGTGACCTTGCGCGTCGAGGATCAGGTAGGCGACATACGCCACATAGTATCCGACGAACAACAACCCTTTGCCGCGCCCGATCTCACGGCCGGAAATGAACACCGGCAGACATGCGAGCGCCACTGCCGCCATCACCCAGACATCGAAACGCAACACCGGTTCGGATACTGACAGCCCTTGGCCGCCGACGAGCCCCGAAATTCCGAGACAGCCCAGAATGTTGAAGGTGTTGCTGCCGACGCAATTGCCGATGGCGATGTCGCGTTCGCCGCGTATCGCTGCAAGTACGGAGGTCGCGAACTCGGGCATCGAGGTTCCTGCGGCAATGATGGTCAAGCCGATCACCAGATCGCTGACGCCCATGGCACGCGCGAACGCGACCGAGGCATCGACCAGCCAGTTCGAACCGATGACCAACAACCCGAGGCCGACGAATATCAACAGCAGCTGCACCGACCAGTGGCGATCCCAGCGGTGGTGGTCCGCCACCGCGTCAGCGTAGATTTCCTTCGTCTCACGCGTTTCGGCGCGCGCCTGGCGCACCAGAAAGGACACATACAGGATCAGCAAGCCGAGCAGGATGCCTGCGTCGACGCGACTCAAGCGGCCATCGAGCATCACCACGAGCAGCAGCAGCGACGCGCCGATCATGATGGGCACCTCCTGACGGATCAGCTGTGTGTGCACGGCCAGTGGCGCAATCAGCGCGCTGACACCGATGATCATCAGGATGTTGAAGATGTTGCTGCCTACGACGTTGCCGATCGCGATGTCGTTCGCGCTGTGTAACGCGGCACCAACCGATATCGCCACTTCGGGCGCGCTGGTGCCGAACGCGACGATCGTCAAGCCGACCACGAGCGGCGATAGTCCGAACGACAGCGCGATCCGCGATGCGCCGTGAACGAGCGCCTCGGCGCCCGCCAACAGCGCAAATAGGCCGAGTACGAAGAACAGCGCTTCGAGCAACATCCAGGGTCGACCGCTACAGACGCCGCAGTTCCGGCGCCTCGCCGGTGCTGCCTTTCGTAACGCCGGACACTTTCGCGGTGCGCGCCGACGTGCGCGGGAACTTCTTCGACAGGTCCGGCCCGGCGGCGGTCAGACCGCCGTCGACGACGAGCGCCTCGCCGGTGACGAATTCGGAATCGTCGCTCGCGAGAAACAGCGCCGCGCCGGCGATGTGTTCACCGCGCCCGTAATCGGGCCACGGTTGCGACTTTGCAAACGCGGCTTGCGTTGCATCGCGATTGGCGCCTTGCGCGAGCGGTGTAACGATGAAACCGGGGCAGATGGAGTTCACACGAATGCGATCGCCGGCGAGTTCGACCGCTGCCGACTGGCTGAGGCTGATCACCGCGGCTTTCGCGGCGGAATACACGAGCGGGCCGCCATCACCGCTCAGCCCCGCGATCGAGGCGGTGTTGATGATCGAGCCGCCGCGCCCTTGCTCGCGCATCGCGCGCGCCGCGTGTTTGATGCCGAGGAACACGCCCTTGGCGAGCACGTCGAAGGTGTAGTCCCAGGCCTCTACGGTCGTTTCGGTGAGCGGTCCGATCGCGCCGCCCACGCCGGCATTGTTGAAGACGATGTCGACGCCGCCGAACGCATCGCGCGCGAGCCGGATCATCGCTTCGATGTCGGCCTCTTTCGCGACGTCGGTGCGGATGAAGCGCACGGCATCGGCATAGCCGCCGCGCACCGCTTCGGCAACCGTGTCTTCGCCGGTGGCGGCGTTGAAATCGGCGATCACCACCTTCGCCCCCTCGGCGAGAAAGCGCATGACCGTCGCGCGCCCCATGCCGCTCGCACCGCCCGTAACGACCGCCACCTTGTTCTGCAGACGACCCATGTCAGCCTCCTTCGTTGCGTTCAGCGCATGCCGAGAAAGTCACGTTTGCCGATCTCGAGGCCATTGTGGCGCAGGATCGTGTACGCGGCAGTCAGGTGAAAGAAGTAGTTCGGCACCACCAGCCGCTGCAGATAGTCGATGCCCTTCATCTGCACCGTCTGCGCACCGAGCGGCACGTCGATCGTCTTGTCTTCGGCGCCCGCGGTCTTCTCCGGCGTGATCGTGTCGAGGAACGCAATCGACTTGGCAATGCGCGCCTTGAGCTCGTCGAACGTGGTCTCGCTGTTCTCGTATTTCGGCGGCTCGAGCCCCGCGAGCCGGGCGCAGTTGCGCGACTGGTCGGTAACGGCCTGCACCTGTCGCGTCAGGTGGAACATGTCGGGCGCCAGTCGCGCCTGCAACAGTGCGTTCGGATCGATCTTCTTTGTTTCGGCCCACGCTTTCGCCTTGTCGAGAATCGAGTCGAGGCTCTTCAGGCCGGCTTTGAACGGAACGACGGAAATCTGGTGCGCTGTAATCGTCATGGATATCTCTTTTCCGGTTGCGATAGATGGGTGCGGAACGGCCACTCTACAAGACCGTAGCGCTCGTGTGCTGCACAGAAAGGTCGGCCGCGAAGTCAGAACATGACCAGCGCGAACGCCGTGACCACCAGTATGCCGAGCGCGATTAGCACCGCGTGCGCCACGTTGATCACTACGAACTTCGCCGCGGTGCGGCGCCAGCTCTCGAGATAGAACGCCTTCAGCGCGAACAGGTAGTACACCAGGCCGACGCACTTCAGCGTATCGCTCGCGAACGACCCGACGCCGGTGAGCGTTCTCACCGTCGCGGACCCGGAGGCCGCGGCCGCATCCGGCAGGATCAGGATGAACGTGCCGATGAAGAACAGGAACGCGTGCAGGTGCAGCGCGAACACCAGATGCTCCGAATAGAAGCGCCGCCGGTACATCAGCTTCAGCCACGCCGCATAGAGCGGCAGCGTGAGGAACATCGCGGCCGGCAGATCCGAGATCACCGTCTGGTAGGCGCCGCGGGGATCCTCTGCAAGGTCGAGCACGCGATCGGACAGCGCGCTTTCGAGCGCGGACACCGACGTGGGCGGCGCTGCGCGATCGGCCTCATCGAGTTCCGCGAGCTGGCGCCGCACGTCTTCGGTGGCCGCACCCTGCTTCTCGAGAATCGTCCGTAGCCGCGCCCGCTGCGCATCGTTCAACTGCCGATATATCTGACTCATTTCCGGATCGACCGCGATGTGGTGCTCCGCATCCGGCGGTGCCGAGGGCTCCTCTTCGCTCGATTCGAAACGCGTCATCAGCGACAGCACGCCGAAGAAGACGAGACTGACGACGATGTACAGGCGCACCGGCGACACGTAGCTGGCGCGCCGCTCGCTCGCGAACTCACGCGACAGGTAACCCGGCCGCGTTATCAGAAACCGTAGCGTTCGGCCTAACCGCGAATCGAGGTCGAACACTTCGCTCAGCACTTCGCCGACGATCTCGCGGCTGGCGCGCAGATAACTGCGGCTGTTCTGGCCGCATGCGGAACAGAATCGGTCGACCCGCGGCGCGCCGCAGTTCGGGCAGTGAGGCGCGGTGGGTTGGCTCAGCGTTTCGCTCATCAGGTCCACAACAAGTCAAAAGGCGGTGCCAGGCACCGTCGTGTGCAACAAGTCAAAAGGCGGTGCCAGGCACTGGCTGGTGCAATAAGTCATCGCCGGTGCCAGGCACCGGCGGTTGCGAATCGACTCGAACCATACCGCCGCTCACCGGAAAGTGGATCCAGGCCGATCCGGCGAGGCGCGCGCCGGTCGCCGCGATCATCGAGCGGTAGCACTCGAGTTGTCCCGAGTGTTCCAGCGCTTCCGTGCGCCATTCGCTCTTCGGGCGCGGCGACGACTTGTGGTCGATCACCACCCATCCGTCGGCGGTCTCCACCAACACGTCGATCCAGCCGCGCATGGTCTGACCGTTTGCCAGCGCTTCGGCGGTGGGCCATTCGGCGAGAATTCGAATCGGCTTGAAGTGCTCGACCACGAACGCATGGAAACGCCGCGCGCAGGCGACGGCGGCGTTCGGATCGATGAAATACTCGGCGCCGTATCCCTGCAGAATCTGCCGCGCGCGCGCTTCGGCGTCGGCGCGATCGGGATTCACCAGTTCCATGGCGATGACCGCGTGCAGCGCGCGGCCGATCAGCGTCATGTCGTCGCTGCGAACGGCAACGCGCTCGCCCAGTTCGACCACTTCGCCGATCGCGGCCGCCGACGCCGCAATCGCACGCGACGGACTCAGCGTTGCCGGCAGGAAGTCGGCCGAACGCGCCCGCTGCGGGAACCACACCGGCGCATACGGCAACTGCGGCGACAGCGCCGTGTCGTTGGCGAGCTCCGCGAAGCCGGTGCCGATGACGTCGCCGTTCGCCAGCTGGAACGCGTCGCCGCTCGGCAGCAACTGCGGCGTGGCGAACGCGTTCAACCACGCTTCCGGTTTCACCGGCTTTGCCGGCAATGCGATGATCAGCAGATCGCGAGCGCGCGTCATCCCGACATACGCGAGCCGGCGCTGTTCCGATTCGCTGCTGCGTTCGCTCGCGTGCGCTTCTTCCGACGCCAAGATCGCGTCGAGGATCGGCACGTCGCGGGTGTGATCGCCGAACAACCGCGGCCAGAAACGGATCTCGCGATGGGCGAGCGGCGCGTCGACGTCGAACGGCGCGGTGAGGTTCACGCGCACGTCCCACAGATCGCTGCGTTCGGTGTAGTCGAAATCTGCAGTGACCACCACCGGCCACTCCAGCCCCTTCGCCCCGTGGTAGGTCAACACGTGCACCGCGTCGCCGGTGGTGACGGTCGGCTGCAGATCGAGCTCCGGCGAGTGCGGGTTCTGCACCCAGAACAGGAAGCCGGTGAGCGTGGCGGCCTCGTGCTGGCCCTCGCAGTACTTCTCGTACTCGACCGCGAGGTTCAGGAACGCGTCGAGGTTGCGTTGCCGCTGCATCGCTTTGATCGCGTCGCGACCCCAACCCGCGATCACTTCGCGGATGCCGACGTCGTTCAGCACGCGCGCCACCGTTTCCACCGGCGACTGGTATGCCGCCGCGCCGCGCAGTTCCGCCAACCGTTTTACGATGGGGTGAGTCGCGTCGAGCCAGTCGTTTGGTGGCGCCTTGGCCGCCACGTGGCGCAAACGATCTGCCAGCCACAGTTCCGCAGCGTCGCAATCGGCAAATGCCGCGATCTCCGCCGACGCAAGCGTATCGGCGGGATCCGCCAGACGGCGCAGACACGCTCTTGCGAGACACACCTCCGGCACCTTGAACAGTCCGGCGAGCGACATCTTCATCGGCACCCGCGCGGTCTTGAGCGCGTGCGCAATGTCTTCGACATGCTGCTTGGTACGCGCCAGCACCGCCACGTCGCCGAATCGCGCGGGTCGCGACTGCTTCGTGTCCGGATCGATCACGCGCAAGCCATCTGCCACCAGTTTCGCAATGCCGCGAGCGAGCGCGTCGAACTGCATGCCCTGCCCCGGCATGCGCCACTGCAGCACCGCCGGCGTATCGAGCGATTCGCTGCGCTGCGGCTGCAACGCCACCTCGTCGGGTTGAATGTCGTCGGCCGCAAACGCGTGCACGAACAGCTGGTTCAGGTAGCCGAGGAGTTCGGGCCGCGACCGCCACGATGAACGCAGCACGTCGGTGCGCGCGCCGCGCCGTTTCAGATCGGCGAGCGTTGCGTCCACCAGTTCGGGATCGCAGCCACGGAATGCATAGATCGCCTGCTTCACGTCGCCGACGAAGATTACGCGTTTGGCCAGG
Source organism: uncultured Gammaproteobacteria bacterium (assembly GCA_963780795.1). Taxonomy (GTDB): domain Bacteria; phylum Pseudomonadota; class Gammaproteobacteria; order Pseudomonadales; family Azotimanducaceae; genus DATJGR01. The sequence goes on from CAWADH010000008.1 coordinate 366,308, forward strand.
TGCGCGAGCTTGACGAACAACGCGAGCTGCATCGGATTCGTATCCTGGAACTCGTCCACCAGCAGCAACTCGAGTTCGTCCTCGAGACACTCGCGAACCTGCGGATTGTCCACGGCGCGCAGCGCGAGCTGTTCCATGTCGGTGAAGTCGATCAGCCCGCGCTCGGTCTTCAGCGATTGAAAGCGCTCGAGGGTTTGCGCGGCGATCGCGTACACACGCCCGATGTAGGCACGGATGTCGGCGTGAAACTCGGCGCTCACTTCGTAGTTGGCCGCGGCCGCCCGCACCGGCGCGGCGAACGCGTCGTTGCGCTTCGCCGGACCGCGCTTGCTCAACGAGATCCACTGCAGCCACGGACAGTCTTCGTGCTGCAGCTGGTTATGAGCGGTCTGCAGCCGTTCGAGGTAGTCGCGCGTGGTCTTGGTGGCGTCGAGTAACGGATCGATGTTGGCGCGGGCGTCGTCGATTGCGCGGGCGAACGCGGCGCGATGATTGCCCGCCTGCACCTTTGGAAAATATTCGAGTAGCGCATCGGCGCTTGCGTCGCCCATCGCGATCAGCGTGGCGCCGTCGATGTCGTTGTCGCGCGCGCGATCGGCGATCTTGCCGACCTGGTCCTGCCACCTGCCGGCCGACAACCGCGCCGCGAGGCCGTTCATCGCGCGCACGTCGGCCAGATCGGTGACTTCGTCCAGCGCCTGATGGAACAACCTGCGGTCTTCCACGCCGAGCACGTTGAGTTCAGGCGACAGACCCAGCTCGAAGGCAAAACGCTTCAACAGCCGCTCGCAGACGCTGTGCACCGTGCCGAGCAGCGCTTGCGACATCTGTTCGGCCAGCTGCGTGCGGCCGCTGCCGATCAGCCGTTCGCGTACGCGGTCGTTCAGTTCGCCCGCCGCTTTCACCGTGAACGTCGTGCCAATCACGCCGGCGGGACGTACGCCGGCAACCAGCGCGCGCTCCAGTTCTTCCGTCAGACGATACGTCTTGCCGCTGCCGGCGCCCGCGCTGATGAACGTGACATGCGCGAATTCGCCGCGCGTCACTTGTCGAGCGCCGGTTCGACGAGACGTTCGGGCGCGATGTCGTCGAGCGAACGTCGCGCCGTTTCCGGAAACAGGAACCAGATGGCCGCCGGCACCAGCAGACTCAGCGACGCGACGATCAGAATGGCCGTCCACGTGCTGCCGACCACGCCGTAAAGCGCTGACACAGCCATCAGGCCGACGATTCCACCGGTAACCGAAACCAGGTTCGTGGCGCCGCTCGCCGACGAGCGCATCGACGTCGGAAACAACTCGGTGCGATACGCCGACAGCGTCACGTCGGTGCCCATCGAGAAGAAGATGCAGGCGATCCACAACACCGGCAGCAGCATTCCGGAGAACGAATAGAACGCCAGAATCGCGAGGCCGTAGCCGAATGCGAAGATCGAACCGGTCGGGCGCCTGCCGAAGCGGTCGCTCAACCAACCGCTGAGCGGATTGCCGATGATCGCGAGACCGCCGCCGATCAGATTCATCATGCCGATCTGCGACGGCGACCAGCCGTGCACTTCCTGCAGGTATTTCGGCGTGAACGTCCCGGCAGAGCTGCCGGCCACGCTGATGCAGAAGAATGTCAACGCCAATACGGCAAACGATCGCGGATGTTCGGTTGCCGCGCGCCAGATGTTCGAAAACAGCGGCAACGGCTTCGTCAACGCTTCACTTGCATGGGCGAGTCGCGTGAACTGGCCGGTTTCCGGCAGCGTGCGGCGCCAGTACGCGACGAAACAGAGTGGAATGACACCCACCGCGTAGAGCGTGCGCCAGCCGAACGGCAACACGTTGACGAACATGAACATTACCGCGGCGAATCCGGCGCCGCACGCCTGGATCGCCGCAGCCGCGCCGATTCCCCAACCGCGATTCTCGGGGGCGAACTCTTCCACGATCACCACCGTGGCGAGCAACGCCTCCGCAACGGCGAAGATCCGCGCCATGAACTGCAGCGCCACGAACGTTTCGGTATTCGGCGCCAGCGCGGTCAGCGCAGTCATCAACGTATACGCGACGATCGTCGCGATCAGTACGCGGCGGCGCCCGAAGCGGTCTGCGAACGGCACGATCAGTAGCGCGAAGAAGGCACCGCTGCGCACGAACGACAGCATCAATCCGAGCGACGCTTCGCCAATGCCGAGTTCCTGCTGGATCTGCTTCAGATTCAGCGACATCAGATAGAGGTCGTAGCTTTCGAAGAATCCGACCGCCGAGACCAGACCGAGCATCAGCCATTGCCGTTCGGTCAACGGCGGCGGACGGCCGAGAAACCAGGCGGCCCGATACCAGCGCGGCGGTTTGACTGCTGGTGCCGGCGCCGTGCCGAGAGGTGCTTCGTCTGTGTTCATCGATAACTCATTGATAGTCGGCCCAACCGGTGAGATTCACGAAATCGTCGAACCGGTCCGGATCGTCCGATGCATCGAGCGCGTTCGAAGGCGGATTCGATTCGTCGGTCGGTTGCGTGAAGGCGACGTTTGCCTCGATGCGGCGGTTGGCGAGCTGCTTCCAGCGCCAGTCGTAGCTCGCACCGACGCGTTTCCACAGATCTTCGACCGACTCGCCGCTTTCCGGCGCGTAAACCGTGGCATCGGGGAACACGCTCGCGTCCTGCGCCAGGATGTGCCCCGACTCGATGATGAAGAACGCCTGATATGGAAACCGTTTCGTACGCCGCAGATACGCGTACGCCGCGAGCTGCACGTGCCGGTTCGCGCGCAACTGGTCACCGCGGAATTTTTCGGCGCCCCACTTGATGTCGAGCACGATCTCGCGGCCGCGCCGGTCCGTCAGCAACAGGTCGATGTCACCGCCGATTCTGATCGACTTGAACGGCGCTTCGGCGTGCAGCTCCGGCTGCACCGCCACCACGTTGGCCGACTTCAAGTGATCGATCAGCGACACGAGCGCGCGTTCCAGCGTAGTGGTTACGCGTTGTTTCTCCACGCCGCGGCCCGGTTCGAGCAGCAGCGCCGCTTCCGTTTCGATCAGCGTCGGCAGTTCGCTCGCGAACCATGCGCGCCGGCCTTCGGCATCGAGCAGCGCCCACAGCAGGTTCTCGTTGAAGTAACGCTCGAACAGACGGTGCGCGAGGTTGCCGTACAGACGATTGCCGTCGGCGATGTCCTGCGCGCGTCCCGGCCGCAGATTCGCCGCGTAGCGCAGCACGTAACCGTGTGGCCAATCGAACAGCTTCGACAGGCTCGAGTACGACTCGATGGGACGGCGTGGGATTTCGACGTCGTCCGGAAGCTGCCACCAGCGTTTCGCGCGCGTCAGCGTGCGCACCGGCAGCGGCCGCGTGGCGACGCCGATCGCAGCCGTCGACGTGCCGCCCAACAGCGCATCGTCGATACGCACTTCGAGCGCACCGTCGAACAGATTGCTGATCTGCGTCCACAGCGGGTGATAACCCTTCTCCGAATCGTGCACCGCCAGCGTCAATCGATCGCGCGCATTGAGGATCGGTCGCAACCAACGGCGTGTGCGGTTGCGTAGCACGAGGTCGATGTCGAACAACGCCACGCCGTGCTCGCGCAACCACGTGAGTTCCTTTCGCGACCACGGGTAGCCGACGTCGCGCGCCGGCGGCGCCAGATCCCACCAGTAGACCTGCCCGCATTCCTGCAGCACCGCGGCCGGATCGGTTGCGGCACGCACGTGTCGCGCCTGCGCAAACGTGTTGGGGTCCGGCGCCACGCTGGACACTTCGTCGATCAGGCGGTCGACGTCGACCCGCTTCACGAGCAGCTGTCCTTGCGCATCGAGCGCGCGCAATGCGCGCAGCAGCGCTTCCGACTGCCCGAGCGCGCCGGCGAACAGGAGGCGCTCGGTGGTGTCGTCCAGCGCGTTGAGCTGACGCACCAGGTACGTCGAGCAGAGTTGCGCGCGCCGTGCCAGCGCGGCAATCGGCGCGCCCACAGCCGGGTCGAAGCGTTCGTCGCCGAGCCACTCCGATATCTCGGCCTGCGTTCTGGCGATCTCGCGTTCCTCCGCGCCGAACTTCTCGCGCATGCGCGACTCGATGCGCGCGAGCGCATCGCGCCACTTGGCGCCGCCGAGACCGGGTTGTTCGGCAACGGCTGTGGCGAGTTCGTCGCGCACGTGTCGGGGTAATGGTCCGATTGGGTGGATCAGAAACTGCAGCAGCAGATGCGGACTGACCGGGCGCCACAAAAGCGCCAGCGCCAGCTTCAGCACCTGGGTGACGGCGCGGAAGCGCGAATAGTGCTGGAAGCCGGCGCGCGGCAGACCGACCCGCTCGAACGCGTTGTCGAGAATGATGCCGTCGTGTTCGGCGATGACCAGCGCGTCGTCGTGCGTGCCCCCGACGATCGCTTCGGCAACCGCCTGCGCGGTGATGTCGCGCGATGCGCCGCGCAACACCACGAACGAACCATCGCCGCGCAGCGCGCGCCGGGCGACCAGCCGGCCATCTTCCGCGGCGGCGAGTTGCGACAGCGTGTCCTGCAACGCGCGCAGATCGGAGCCTGCGCGCGCGCGCGGCGCGGGGTTGAGCGCGGGATGGGCGACGACGCGCAACTTCTGCATCAGCATCCGCCAGACCGGCGGCAACTCGTCGATGTCGTCGAGCAGCTGGACGCATTCGATCTGCGTTGTGAGTTCGTCGAGCGCGGCAACGACGCGACGCACGCGCTGACCGCGACACAACGGCACGCGCGCCGCGGCAAGCGCTTCCACGTCCGAGAAATCGCGCAGACGTATCGGCGCATCGCTCGGGAAGCGACCCTCCCAACCGAATTCGTACAGCGTCGCGCGCCAGTCGAGCAGCGTACGGCTGACGTTGATCGGATCGAGCGCGAACGATGCATGAAAGAAGCGCGACGGCGCATCGGCCTCGGCGAGGCAGGCGCGATACGCCATCACCGTATCGGCCGACGTTGCGATCACCGGCGGCAGACCCAGCTGCACCTCGAGCAGATCGAGCAGCCCCAGTGGTCCGCGCACCGCTTCGCCGATGCCGTTGCCGAACTGCAGCGGCTGCAGTCCGTCGAGGTGCATGCCGAAACGGATCAGCACCGGCGTGTGAGATCGCCGAAACGGCGCGTAAGAAGCGGTGGAGGCACGGCACGGTTCGCAACTGCAGGCAGCGGCGAGTGTACGCCGATCCGCAGCGCCTCATCGACCTGTCACGTACCAGGTGATGCAACACGCGGTGCCTGGCACCATCGCGTGACTCCAGAAACGGACGGGGTTCAGCGGATGGCACACGCAACGATCAACGGCGCGCGGTTGTGGTACGACGTGCAGGGATCCGCGGCGCCGGGCGCCGTGCCGATTCTGCTGCATCACGGCTATACCGCGTCGCGGGTGAACTGGCAGCCGGTGGCCGACCGGCTGATGCAGCGGCACCGGGTGATCGTGATGGAGTGTCGCGGCACCGGCGACAGCGAACACACGGCCGACGGCTACACGCTCGAACAGTACGCAGCCGACGTAGTCGGGCTCGCCGACCATCTCGGCGTCGACCGTTTCGTTTACGCCGGCCACAGCATGGGCGGCGGCATTGGTTACGTGCTGGCGCTCGCGTATCCACAGCGCCTCGAACGGCTGGTGCTGATGGCGTCGGTACCGGCGGATGGTTTTCCAGCCGCCGATCCACGTATGCACGAGCTGCGGCGCACGCTGCGCAGCAAGCGCGACCGGGCAAGCTTGTTGGCGCAATATCGGGCCACCTGCGTGCGGCCCGACGTCGAAACCGAGGCGTGGTTCAACAGTCGCATCGACCATATCTTCGGCGTCTCCGACGGACACTTCGACGGTGGCGCCGAGTCGATGCGTACGCTGAACGTCGGCGCAAAGCTGGGTTCGATCGGGATGCCGACGTTGGTGATCGCAGGGTCCGCCGATTCGCTGCTGCCGGCCAATCTCGAAGATTTCAGACGCCTGCCGAACGCGGCGCTGCAGGTGTTCGCACGCGCCGGACACGACGTCGCCATACACGAACCGGACGGCGTGGCGGACGCGATCGATGGTTTCGTCCGCAACGGCATCGCGCGGCCCGTCAACTGATCGGCGGGTCTGCTGGAGGCTCGGGCGGCGGCAGGCCGTGTTGCCGCGCATGTGCAGCGTCCCTGATCTGCTGGATGCGGCGCACGTAGTCGACCAGCACGCTGCCCGACCAGCCGAACGTGAACAGACCCGAGATCGCCATGATCGGCGCCACCATCTCCCATGCGGGCGAGAGTATGAAGGCGCCATAGCCGATGGTGGTGTAGGTGTTGCCGGCAAAGAATCCGGCGTCGTGCCAGTTCGGCACCAGCCCCGAGAACACCAGTGCACAGGACCACACGAAGATCTCGAACAGATGCAGCGCGAGCAGCAGGAAGATGATGCTGCCCATCAGCAGGTCGGCGTGCCACAAAGAGGGGTACTTCAGGATCGAGCGCACGCGTCTCGACACGTGATCACCCACCAGACGCAGACCGGTCGCGTGTACCAGCACCACGAAGATCAGAACGCCGCCGCCGAATACCAGATCCGCTACCGGGATCACTTCGGCGAGGTGATGCAGCATCGGCAACTCGGCGACTTCGCCCTGCAGCCGGTCGATCGTCTGCAGCCCCCTTTCTAGCTCGTTGGGCAGCTCCGAGTTCCCGGCCGCAGCCGCGACGAGGTGGAACATGCGGTCAGACGGCGAGCGGTGAGTGCCGCGGCCACGGCTGCGCGGCTTCGTAGCGACGCGCGACGGCCAGCAGCAGGTCTTCGCGATGCCGCGGACCGACGATCTGCAGCCCGACCGGCAAGCCCTCCGACGTGAGGCCGGCCGGCAGCGTGATCGCGGGCAGGTTCGCGAGGTTCGCCAGCATGCCGTGGATCACCGCCATACCGCCGTGACCGGGTGTGCCGGCCACGTCGCTCGGCATCGGTCCTTCGGCGGCGAACGCCGGACGCGCCACCATCGGCGTCAGCAGCAGGTCGAACTCATCGAAATACGCCGCGATCTGGTGAACCAGTTTGCGCCGGTCGGATTCCACTGCGGCGGACTTCGGCAGCGTCACGGTGCGCGTCTTCTCCCAGCCCGGCGCGATCAACGGATCGAGTTCGTCCAACCGGTTCTGCCAAAGGTCCGGATCGATATCGACGAATTTGTCGACGCCCTCGATGCGCGCGTACGTGCGGATGTAATCGTCCAGCTGAACCTTCGCGTCGATGCGTCGTGCGTCGATCGCCCTCATCAAAGTTTGCGCGGCGCGTTCGCACAGCGCGGCCACTTCGGGCTCGACGATGGCGAAGCCGAGATCGAGCGACCATGCGGCGCGCGTTCCGCGCACGTCGAGCGCATCGACGGCCGCGACATAGCTGCCGTTCGGAGGCGGCAGGCAGGTGCGATCCCGCGCGTCCGGTCCGGCCATCACGTCGAGCAGCAGCGCGGTGTCTGCAACCGTTGTAGCCAGGCTGCCGACGACTGCATTCTGCGCAATGTGCGTCGCGCCGAACGTCGGGATGCGCCCGTAGCTGCACTTCAATCCGACGAGACCGGTGAACGCTGCCGGTGTGCGGATCGAACCGCCGCCGTCGCTGGCGGTACAGAACGGTACGAGCCCCGCCGATACCGCGGCGCTGGAGCCGCCGCTCGAGCCACCGGGCGTGCGCGCGGTATTCCACGGATTGCGCGTGACGCCGAGCAACGGACTGGCCGTGTACGCCCACGCGCCGAACTCGGGCGCCGCGGTCTTGCCGATGGGTATCGCGCCGGCTTTTCGCAAACGCGCAACGTGGATGTCGTCCACGGTCGCATTCGGACCGTTCGCAAACCAGCGCGAGCCGCGCGTCGTCGGCATCCCGGCGCAATGTTCGAGATCTTTCACGCCGAACGGCACGCCGGCCAGCGGACCCAGTGCGCCGCCCGCTGTCACGGCGCGATCCACGGCACGGGCCGCAGCGAGCGCAGTCTCGAAGTCGAGATGCACGAAGGCGTTCAGCGCCGGATTGTGACGCTCGATCGCGGCGATGCATTCGAGCGTCAGCGCTTCCGAGGTCAACGTACCCGCCCGAATCGAGCGCGCCGCCTCGACGACCGTCGGCATCTTCATGGCGCCTTCTCCAGCACTCGAGGCTCCAACAACCAAATCAGGGGGCGGCGACGACCCGATAGTACACGCCGTTCGCACCGTAAGACGGCAGGAACCAGTTGTTGCCGCAGAGGTAGTACGATACGCCGCTCACCGTGGGCGTCATGCAGCCGGACGGCAACGTCGGATAGATGCCGCCCATCACGTAATTCACCGAGTTGTTCACGCCTGCCACATACCCTGCCGAATAAGCGCTCGACGTGCCCGCGGCCACACCGGCGTTGTACGCGTTCGTGGTGTTCGCGGCGTTTGCCGAGGTGGTAGCGGCAGTTGCGACCGCCGCGCCGACGACGAGACCCGCTGCCGCGGCGCCGGCGGTCGACCAGCCGCCACAGTTGTAGCAGCCGGAGCTGTAGTAGTTCACGGTGGTCGGCGGATGGTAGGCGGGATACACCGCAGTCGTTCCGTAGTACGGGCTGTGATACGCAGTAGTGCCGTACGCGCTGGTGCCGACGGTGCCGTAACCCGCGTAGTGCGTCGCACTGCCGCCGTCTGCGCCATACATCTCCGTCGTTCCTGAGCCTTCTGCGTGATACGCGGTACCACCGTAAGCGCTCTGCGCGGTGGTCCCTTGACCTTCGTAGTGCGTTGCGGTGCCGCCGTAAGGATTGGAAAACTCGGTCTGCCCCGAACCCTGTTCGTGCGTCGCGGTGTCGCCGTAGCGATTGGTTGCTGTGGTTCCTTCACCCTCGGTGTGCGTCGCGCTGCCGCCCCATCCGTTGGTTCGAGTAGTCGAGTCCGAACCTGGCGCGTGGAAGGTACCGCCGCCGCCGTACGAATTCGCGTGTGCCCACGCAAACACAGCAGGGCTGGCACTCGCGAGCGTGGCTGCCGCAATCACCATTGCAATCTGTTTCATGTCGTTTTCCTCAAGGCGTTTTCGCGGGTTTCGGCGCGGTCGGCGGCGTCATCGGCGGCTGCGCCGAGGTACCGGCCGGCATCACATCGGGACGCGCAAACGCGATCTTCATCGCCGACGCGGCTTTTGCCGGTGCGAAAGTGCCGGCCGGAATCTTCGGATCGAGCGACCAGTTCGACAGATCCATGTCGTGCCGCAGCATCAACGGATCGTTCAGATACACCGCGCGCAGTTTGCGCGGCAGCTTGTCCTCGGCACCGACCCACACCTGCGCGAACACGTTGCGGTTCGCGAACGCGACCATGTCGGTGGTGGTGCCGCCGACTTCCTTCGACTGACCGATGTAGAACGCCACTTCCATGCCTTGCGCCAGATCTTTGTACGGATCGGCGACCACGAGATCGGAGAACGGGAAGTAGATCGCGGCCGAATCGAATGCAGCGGCGAGCGTCGCATCGATGGTGGCCGGCGCCACCGCGGTGGCGACCAGATTCTCGGTCGGCGCGAATGCCGTCATGGTCTTGCCGTCGTAGTAGAACTCGGTGGCGGGACCGTCACCGGGCGTGATCACCCGCAGCTTGTCGGGGCGTTGCAGCGTGACGTCGGAGCGCGTGGTGTAGACCAGCGACGGGCCGAACACGCTCGGACTCTCGTAGCTGACCACCGCCGTGAACGACATCGCACGCGCCGCCACGAGACGTGCGCTCGTTGCTTTCAGAACGTCGATCGCTTTCGGCTCGAGTTGCAGCGCGCTCGCCGCGGGCGCCGCCGGTGCATCCGCCGACATAGCGCTCGGCGACGCGGGCGTAGCCGCTCCGACCGCGAGCGGTAGTGCAAGCGCCAGCGTGAAAGTAACCAGGGAGCGTGTGATAAACGTCATGGGATCAGCCCGCAGGTGAACATCTTGTTGGCGATCGGACCCGCAACCTCGTTCAGGAACACGGTACGCATCTGCGGATCACCCTCCAGGATCTGGATCAGGTTCTGCTGCTCCGCGGTCTTCGGCTTGCCGCGCGCTTCCCACAGCTGCTCGCAGGTCGATGACTCGTAACGTTGAATCACTTTCTGCGCAACCATGTCGAGCATGGGATATTGCGACCCGGATACGCTGACCGCGGTGAACGCGGCCAGGATGGCGAATACGGTCGAGCGGCTCAGCACGATGTTCTCCTTCGTTTTTGTCTGTTGTTGGAATCGAGCGTGTCTAGCGATTGAGTGGGCGTCGCGCAGGCGACAGCCGGGCAGAGCTTACACCGTCTTCGCGACCTCATCCTCTTCCCACCGCCGCACACGCGACGGTTTGCTCGCGATGAGAACGTAGCCTGCGATCGAGGTCGCAACGATCAGCGTCATCACGATCATCGCGGTGCGATATCCGGAGGCGCGGATCATCGCACCGGCCAGCACCGGCCCGAGCACGCCGCCGATCATGGCGGTACCCGGCACCAGCGACGCCAACCGTCCGGTGCTGTCGCGGCCCGCGACAAGCCCGATCACGAACGGAATGAAGAAGTTCCAGCTGCAGTTGAAGACGAACACTGCGAAATAGAACTGCGCCGTACTGCCTACGAACGTCAGCATCGCGAACGACACGATCAGCACGAATCCAGCGACCGATTCCGGCCAGATCCGCTTCGTTCGTCCGGCAAAGAGCGCTGCTCCCAACGAGCCGACTACGCCGACGAAGAGACCCACGGCGATCGCGTTGCTGGCCGCCGCGCGCTCGATGCCGGCATGCACGGCGACGCGTTCGAGGAACGCCCACACGCCAATGCCAGCCACGTAAAACACCATGATCGCGAACAGTGCGAGCCACGCAGATTGCGGCGCATCGCGCAGCCGGATCGGCGCGGCGCCGGTGTGCACGCTCTGTATCGCGCGCAACGGCAGCTTGGACGCCAGCGGCACGAACACCGCGATGATGCAGGCGAGCGCAGCAACGTATCCACCGAGACCGAGCGTGGCGGCCGGCATCAGCGCGAGAAGCGTGCCGGCGAAGATCACATCGGTCGTGATCTTGATGCCATACGCCCGCGTCGGATTCGGCAACGACGCAACGACGGTGAGACAGAGGCTCGCGATGACCGCGCTCGACCCGCCTGCCAGCGCCTGTGACGCGAACAACGAAACGGTGCCGGGCGCGAAGCGCAGACCGAGCAGACCGACGGCATCGGCCACGAGTGCGAACGCGATCGTGTAGCGGCAATCGACGCGCGCAATCCAGTGCGGCGCACTGAGCGAGACCAGAAGGCCGGCCAGCGTTCCGGTCGCGATCAGAAAACCGACTTCGACTTCGGCGAGCGAATGGAAGTCGGATAACAGACCGGCCATCACCGGCAGCAAGTTGCCCGGCATCGCAGCGATGCTCGCAATGACGATGGCTGCCAAAGCAAAAGTCGGCATGGACTGTCAAGGCCAGTGGGTGGGACTCGAGGCACGCGGACGGTGCAGGGTTCGATTGTCGCTGTCAACGGACCCACAACGACCTTCTCGAGGCGACGCTGCCGGACAATTGCATAAACCACTTAACAAGTGCTCACGCCACCAGTGATAATCTGTTGGGTGAGGCGGTCCTGCCTCATGGGGAGAAAGTAGATCTCATCAAGGAGCGTTTAGGCATGCGTGGCTTACGAATAGCTTTGGGGTTGGTCGGCGTATTCGGACTGACGGCGACCGCCGCAGCGGAGTCGGCTTTCTATGTGGGCGGCGGAGTGGGTCAATACAATGCTCAAGTTGAACATCCGATTAGCGCCACAGCAGCGGCAATAGTGGGGGTCAACTGCACAGTGGCGGGCTTTCCGGGTCTGGATTCGTGCTCACGCAACTATCAGGACAGCGCGGCAGTCTGGGACGTACTCGCCGGCTTCCAGATCGTGAATTGGCTGGCGATCCAGGCCGACTACCAGTCGTACTCGAAAGGCGAGAGCCAGATTCCGATCAACAGCAGCCGCAACCTCAGCGTTAGCGGCGATTCGTGGGAGGTATCGATCAAGCCGTCGCTGCCGCTCGGCGAACACTTCGAAATCTACGCTCGTCTCGGCTGGAACTGGTACAACATCGACGGCAAGTATCAGTTCGTCAAAGGCAGAAGCGACAGCAACGATGCAGCGATGGCTGCAGGGGGCTTGGGCTTCAACCTGACGCCGTCGTTCAGCATTCAGGCGGAATACGAATACGTCGACGTCGACAGCGGCAGCCTCGATGCCGCGACCATCCGCGCCGTCTACAAGTTCCACCACTGATCGGCTAAGTCGAATGACGGGTGCAGTCCACGCTGCACCCGTTGTTTGCTTTCAGTTTCGTTCGTGCCCGTCGAGACCCAACTCGCGCAGTACCGCTCGGGTCTGTTCGCCGCAGGCGCACCAGCCGGCGTAAGTTCTGTCGCCGTGAAACGCGAGCAACGGTGCATGGCGCCGGTAGGTGCCCCACTCTGTCGCCATCGCTTCGACCGTCAGTCCTTCTTCCGCAACACACTCCGCCGGCAGACCCGTATCGGCTCGAACGCACGCAAATCCACGCGCGCCCAGCTCCACGACCCATTGCTCGGCTGACAGCCGCTCGAATCGAGCAGTCCGGTCGGCATCGCGCGTTCCGCTGAGTTCCGCCAACGCCGCATCGAATGCCTCGGCGTCGGCCGGCGGCACGGACACGAATACCCACCCGGTCGCGCAGCGATACAGCCGACGCAGACCGGAGAGGCCGAACCCGCCCGCGTCTGGATAAACGCGCGCCCGCTTGCCCGGATAGTCGAAGAAATCGTCGAAGTTGGCATACGCATTGGCACCGAACATGTCGACGTATACCGCCTGGCCGACTCCGCAACGCGCCAGCGCGGCCAGCGCGAGCGTCGTCGCGTTCGCCACCACCAGTGAGGTATTCGGATCCGGGTTCAGTTCGTTCGCGCGCGAGATCCGGCGCGCTGCTTCGCGCAGCTCCGCGCCTTTCAACGGCCGATCGGGCAACCGTCCGCCCAATTGCGCCACCACGCCGCCGAGCGCGGCGCCCGGAATCGGATGTGTGCTCGGACGCAGCGCGCCGGGACCTCTGGGGCCATAACCGTTCACCGACACGTACACGAGTTTCGGATTGATGGCGCGCGCCTCGCCGTAGCCGATACCCAGGCGCTCCGGCACGCCGACGCGATAGTTGTGAACCAGCACGTCGGCGCGCGCGATCAGCGCGTGGGCCACGCGCTGGCCTTCGGCCGACTTCAGGTCGAGGCAGATGCTGTCTTTTCCGGCGTTGACGCGCGCCGCGCCGAGACCGCCCATCATCGCCCGGAACGGATCGCCTTCCGGCGGTTCCACTTTGATCACGCGAGCGCCGAGATCGGCGAGCATCGATGCGCCGAGCGGCGCGGCGATGATGGTGGCGAACTCGACTACCGTCACCCCTTCGAGCGGTCGTTGGGTGGCAGCGCCGCTCGCAGTCGGGACATCCGGCTCGCGCTGCATGGCCGAGCCAAGGTCCATTTCACCCAACGCGGGAATACGGGTGCCCGCGCTGCCCGGTGTGGCATCGAGCCGCGCCACCACGCCGAGCTGCCGTCCGAGCTCCGTCGTTACGACGTGACCGTTCTCGATCAGGTCGGGATCATCCAGCGCCTGCTGCGTCGTCTGAAACTGGTGCGCCACGATCCCGCCGTCAGCGACGAACAGCGCCATCCATTCTGCGGCCGTCCGCGTCTGCATGTGCGCCAGCATGCGATCGCGAAACGCTTCGCGCGCATCTTCGGGCCACAGAGCTGGCTGATTGCCGAGTTCGGCCAGCACGTCGTCGAGCCCGACGCATTGCAGAAACCGTTCGAGCAGATGCGGCAGCAGATTGCCCAGCTGCAGCCAGCGTCCGTCGGCGCACTGAACCGGGTGATAGTTGATGGTCGGCATCAGCGTGAATGGATCGCCGCCGAGCGGCGGCACTTCGAGGCCGCGCTGCAGCAGCTGCGGCACGAACAGGCCGCCCATTTCGAACGGCAGGAGACCGCGCGCCAGATTCGTTTCGAAGCGACAACCGCGGCCGGTCCGGGCGCGCGCAAAGAGTCCTGCGACGATGCCGGAGCACGCGGCCTGTGCGACCGCGTGCGTCGCCACCTGCACCGCGCTGTACACGGGGCCAGCGCGATCGGCGACGCCGCGAAAACCCATCATCCGGCCGAGCCGTGCGGCGACGAGATCTTCTTCCAGCGGCAAGCCGCCGAAGCGCGTGATGGCACCGTAGACGAGATCGGACCTTTCCTGGCACATGCGCTGCGCATCGAGCGCGCGATCGGTGATCACCGCATCGGCGGTGCCGACGATCAGATCGTGCAAGGCCCGGTCGTCGCACACGACGCTGCGTTTTCCGCGCAGCCAGACGCGCGCGTGCGGCTCGGCGCGCGCCGGATCGCCGTCGCGCGTTTCGACTTTGATCACTTCGGCGCCGAAGTCCGCGAGCATCATCGTTGCGAGGCCACCGATCGGGCCCGAGGTCGCGTCGACGACGCGCAGATTCTCTAGGGGTTTCAAGCCTTGCCTCCCGGTGCGATTCTAACGGCCGCGCGCTCACGGGATCACACATGCAATTCGCGATCAACAGGCTCGACATGTCGAGCGTCGACGCGTTCGCCCGCTCGGCCGCAAAAGCGGAGTCGTTGGGCTGGGGCTATGGATTGATCCCCTGCTCCCCGCTGCTCGTTCGCGATCCGTACGTGATGCTCGCATTCGCGGCCGGTGCGACGCAGCGGCTCGTGCTCGGCACCCTGCTCGACACGCCGGTGATGCGTCATCCGGCGGCGCTCGCCTCGTCAATTGCGACGGTGGCGGAACTCGCGCCCGGTCGTACGCTGCTCGGGCTGGGTGTGGGCGACACCGCGGTTCGCTTGAACGGCCTCTCCCCGGCGCGCGTCGCAACGCTGGAACGGGCGCTGGTGCAGGTGCGCACGCTGCTGGCCGGCGAAGCGCTCGACGTGGGCGCCGCGAAACCCGCGCGCCTGCGTCATTCCCAGCCGGTGCCGGTGTGGATCGCAGCGCAGGGTCCTCGCGCACTGAAGATGGCGGGCGCGCACGCCGATGGCGTATTCATCCGCGTCGGCACCGACGCGCGCAATCTCCAGGCCGCGTACCAACAGGTCGTAGAAGGGGCGACGACGGCCGGTCGGAACGCGAAAGACGTGAAGATCGGCGCGATCTTCCACGTTGCAGAGGACGGCGATGCGCAACGCGCACGGACGATCGCCAAGGCGATTGCCGCCGGCTACTACGAGTATTCGCCGTTCCTGTTCGACAACCTGGGCTTGCAATGGAACGGCAGGTCGGTGCACGAACTGAAGCGCGAGATCTTCCCCGACTTCCACCATGCGCGCGATCTGCTCGCCGCCGGTGCGGCGGTCGATTTCTTGCCGCAGGAAGCCGTTGAAGCCTTCGCGCTGTACGGCGGTTTCGCCGACATCGCGTCACAGCTGGAACGCGCGCTGGACGTCGACGTGCCGATCGACGTCGTGCTGCCGCATCCGATGCTTGCACCCGACAGTTCGCTCGACTATCTCGCAGAGTTCGCCCGCCAGGTGATACGTCCTTGGCGATGACCCGATAAACCCGCAGACGGAGACAACGATGGGAAGGCTCGACGGCAAAGTGTGTCTGATTACCGGCGCGGCGCGCGGACAGGGTGCCGAGGAAGCACGGCTGTTCAGCAAAGAAGGCGGCACGGTCTGGTTGACCGACGTGCTCGACGACGCGGGCGAAGCGACGGCGAAATCGATCGGCGGCACCTATCGCCATCTCGACGTGCGCAGCGAAAGCGACTGGGCTGCCCTCGTCGCCGAGATTCTGCGGCGCGACGACCGCATCGACGTGCTCGTCAACAACGCCGGCATCTTCCGCTCCAACCGGATGCGCGACACTTCGCTCGAAGAATTCACGCTGGTGATGGACGTGAACTGCGTCGGCGTGTTCCTCGGCATGCGCGCCGTGGCGACGCCGATGCGCGAAGCCGGCCGCGGCAGCATCGTGAACATCTCGTCGCTCGCCGGCATGCAGTCGGCGGCCGGCGCATTCGCCTACGGCACCTCGAAGTGGGCGGTGCGCGGCATGACGAAGAGCGCCGCGATCGAACTCGCGCGGCGCGGCGTACGCGTGAACTCGATCCACCCCGGTCTAATCGAAACCGACATGCTCGGCCAACTCCCGACCGATCTCGACCGCATGACCCGCAGCGTGCCGATGGGACGCACCGCCGCCGCGAGCGAAGTAGCGTCGGTCGCATTGTTCCTCGCGAGCGAAGACAGTTCGTACTGCACGGGGGCGGAATTCATCGTCGACGGCGGGTTGTACGCGAGCTGAGGCGATCGGGGAGACCAGCGGGTGACGGTGGTGCGATTTCAGTCGGGTTGGGCGACGGGTGATCGGTGCTCCGGCCCGGCGTGTGATGCGCCTCCGCACCGATCACCCGTCGCCCTTACCAGATCCAACGTCGCGCCTTCGTTCCGGGATGAATAAGTCACTGCCGGTGCCAGGCACCGGCTAGCACTTATTCGAAGCGCAAAAGCGGGTGCCTGGCACCGTCCGTTGACTTGTTGGTGAAATGAACGCGCGCAAAGCGCGCGTTCACCTATCTCCCACGTCTGTCGATGGAGACATGACCCGAGGCGGAGGTGTGTGTGTGTTGCGGAGGGCCCTCCGGCGCCATGGATGGCGCCGGAAGGAGCGCCCAGGGACGGCTCGAGCGTGCCCGACGCGGCACACACGCACCTCCGCCTCGCTCGAAGCTCCATTCCACTGCACCGAACCGAAGCTCCATCAATTCACACCGAACACTGCCGCTGCGTTATCCCAGAAAATCTTCCGGATACTCGATTGCGGAATCGGCTGTTTTTCCAGGCTTTCGATGCCGGCGGGCCAGGTACCGTCGGGGTGCGGGTAGTCGGTGTTGAAGGTGAGGTTGTCGTCGCCGACCAGGTCGACCACGCTCGGCAGCGTCATTTCGTCGCCGCGACACGCGACGAGAAAGTTCGTCTTGAAGTACTCGGTGGGGCGGCGCTTCAGGTCGGGATGCTCAGCGTTGCCGGAGAATTCGAAGTGCTGCTCCATCCGTTGCAGCCAATAGGGCAGCCAGCCGGCGTCGGCTTCGACGTGCACGATGCGCAGCGTCGGGTTGCGTTCGATCACGCCGTACCAGATGAGGCTCATCATCGCCACCATCGCTTCGAACGGGTGCGCGATGATGTGGCCCGACGTGTGCGTTTCCATGCGTTCGCCGAACGACGGCAGATATGGCGAGCCGGAGTCGTGGATGCAGACGGGTTTACCGAGGCGCGCGATTTCCCGCCACAAAGGCTCGTAGTCGGAGTGATGCAGGTTCCGCCCCGCGGTCGGGTTCGGCCGCACGAAGAACGCAGCGGCGCCGAGAGCGCTTGCACGCCGCGCTTCTTCAATGGCGAGATCCACCGCCTGCATCGGCAGCATTGCCGCCATACGCAGTCGTTGGGGCGCTGCGGAACAGTACTCCAGACTCCAGTCGTTGTACGCACGGCAACACGCGGTGAGCAGTTCGACATCCTCGAAAGGTTTGCCGAGCAGCTGGCCGCCCGCCGTCGGATAGATCACCTGTGCGTCCACGCCCTGCGCGTCCATGTCGGCGATGCGGCTCTGCGGACTGAAGCCGGCGTTGCGCGTTTTCTCAAAACGCTTCATCGCGCGCACCGTGGCTGCGATGAACTCCTCGGCATCCATCGGATAGGAACCGGTCTGTCGGGTCAGCGCTTCGCCCTCCACCATCACGCCTTTCCGTCCGTGGCCGATCTCACCGATCCGCGGCGCCCGATCGGCGAACTTCGGATCGATGTAGTCGGCCCAGATCGATGGCGGTTCCATCTGGTGACAGTCGGTGTCGATTACCCTGAATCCGTTGCGCATCTTCCCTCTCCCGTGCCGGTGCGGTTCCGTTTTAACTCTGCGGAGGCCCGAACGCTACCCGGCGCGGCTCGGTGTATCCTGCCCGCGTCGATCACGATTCGAAAACGGCACCATGCACAACGACCACGCGGTACTTCTGGAACGGTTCTGGCGCGCATCCACCGGCGCATCGTTCGACGTCACGGCGTTGAACGGCAAGCTGTCGATCGACGATGCCGAAGCCATTCAGCTCGACGTGCTCGACCGCTGGTGCACCCGCGGAGAATCGTTGGGAGGTTGGAAAGTCGGACTGACGTCCGGCACCTCTCGCGATGCGTTCGGCAAAGGCGTCCGTCCGTTCGGCTTCGTGCTCGATAACCGCATCATTCCGTCGGACGACGAACTGAACATCGCCGCCATCCGGCATTGCGGGATCGAGAACGAGTTGTGCTTCGTGATGGATCGCGATTTGCGCGGCAGGTCGGTCACCGCCGAGATGGCGCGCGCTGCCGTGGGCGGCGTAGCGCCGGCATTCGAAGTCAACGAAACGCGCCTGTCCGGCGAATCGGACGGTCCATGTCGCGTCGCAGACAACCTGTCGCAATGGGGCATCGTGGTCGGCGTGGTCACGCCGTTGCCGGCGGACTTCGACCCGGACTCGCTGGTCATCGCGTTGAGCCGCGACGGGGTCGAAGTGGAACGCGTCGCCGCGCGCGGCCACATCGACGATCACTTCGAATCGCTCGCCACGCTCGCGCGCGAACTCGCCAAGTTCGACCGCGGTCTCAAAGCCGGTCAACGCGTGATCACCGGCTCGTTCACGCGCCAGCCGGTGCGCGAGCCGGCGCGCTGGGAAGCCGATTTCGGTCCGCTCGGCCGCGTGGCGATCCGCTTCAAGTGAAACGGCGATGAAAATCCTGATCATCCCGGGCCTCACGCTGCCGGCCATTTCGGCGGCCGATCTGCAGCGCATCCATGATGCCGCCGGTCCCGGCGCGGAAGTGGTGGTCACGTCGCAGGCGCAGGCGCACGAGCATGCGGAACACACCGAAGTGATTCTCGGCTTCGTGCCGCACGCGTTGTTCCAGGCGGCACCGCGTCTGCGCTGGGTACACGCGATCGCATCGGGCGTCGATGCGTTCCTGTATCCGGAGTTCGCCGCGAGCCCCGTGCTGCTGACGAGCGAGAAAGGTCTCGTCGGCGAACATCTCGCCGACCACGCGTTCGGTCTGCTGCTGATGCTCACGCGGCAACTCGCCACCTCGCTCAAGCTCGGACCCGATGCGTGGAACCACCGGCCCGAAATGCGGCGGAAGGAAATCGAACTGACCGGCCTGACGATGGGCATCGTCGGGTTCGGCGGCACCGGCCGCGCGATGGCCCGGCGTGCAGCGGCGTTCGGAATGAACTGCCGGGCCGTAGACCGAGATGCGGTGCCCGCTTCGGCCGAAGTTCCATCGGTCGCCCGCCTCGATCAGTTCGCGGAGCTATTGGCATCGTCCGACGTGGTCGCGGTATGCGTGCCGCTCACGCGCGAGACGCACGGCATGTTCGATGCGAAGGCGCTCGCCTCAATGAAACCGTCAGCGATTCTCGTCAACGTGACGCGCGGCGAAGTCATGGACGAACAGGCGCTCGTCGATGCTTTGCGCAATGGCCGTTTGGGCGGCGCCGCCCTCGACGTTGCGCCGCGCGAACCGTTGCCGGCCGACAGCGCGCTGTGGAATCTGCCGAACGTGGTGATGACGCCGCACACGGCCGGCGCGAGTCAGTATCGCGCCGCCCGCAACATCGACCGTTTCGTCACCAACCTGCAGCGGCTGCGCACCGGACAGGCCCTCGAGGGCGTCATCGACAAAACGCTCGGCTATTGAGCGCGCGCGATTGCTTTCCTGACGGAGAACGCCATAATCCGTCCCACCTCGGGCGGATAAAAAGGAGGTGATCGTGACATCTGTTGTAGGGGGGCCGGTCCTTTGACCGGCCCTTTTTTTTGCGAGTGATCATCTGACCCTCCGGATCCTCTAACCCCAGATGCGAGATTTCCGAAACAAGGTCGCCGCCATCACCGGCGCCGGCTCCGGCATGGGACGCGCGCTCGCGCTCGAACTCGCTGCGCGCGGCTGCGCGGTGGCGATCGCCGACATCGGCCTCGCGTCGCTGAATGAGACCGATTCGTTGCTGCGCGGCACTCGGGTGAAGGTGTCGCGCCACATCGTCGACGTTGCAGATCGGTCGGCCATGGAGCAGTACGCGGCGGACGTCGTGCGCGTGCACGGCAAAGTGAACCTGGTGTTCAACAACGCCGGTGTCTCGGTCACCAACACCGTCGAGAAACTCAGCTACGACGATTTCGAGTGGCTGATGAACATCAACTTCTGGGGCGTCGTGCACGGTACGAAGGCGTTCCTGCCATACCTGCGCGAGGTCGACGAAGCGCACATCATCAACACGTCGAGCATCTTCGGCGTGGTCGCGTTCCCCAGCCAGGGCGCTTACAACGCGTCGAAGTTCGCGGTGCGCGGGTTCACCGAGGCGCTCCGGCAGGAGCTGGCCGGCTCGCACATCGGGGTCAGCTGCGTTCAACCAGGCGGCGTGAAGACGAACATCGTGAAGACCTCGCGCTACTACGCCCCGGACAACGAAGCGCCGACCAAGGAAGAACTCACCCGCAGCTTCGAACAACTCGCCGCACTCACGCCGCACGACGCCGCGATGCAGATTCTGCGCGGCGTGGAGAGCAACCGCGGCCGCGTGCTGGTCGGAAAAGACGCAAAGCTTCTGGCGTGGATTCAGCGCCTGTTCCCCGAAAGCTACGCGCGGCGGCTCGGATCGATGACAGGCATTCTGCGGCGCGACTAACCCGAAGCAGCAGACCGCCGGCGGTTGAACAGCGCCGGATGCACGTAGTTGATGATGTATGCGCGCCGCGGCCGATTAACGGATCCGTTGGGGGGCGTGTAATGCGGCGTGCCGGCAAGATGTACGGTAGCGCCGCCCGCCGGCACCGGGCACGCCACGGCAGTCGCCAGATCGAGCGCGCGCTCCGGATCGACGATCCCGAGCAACCGTCCCTCGTAGTCTTCCGCGCCGCTCACCACGTAGTGTTCCAGCAACGGTTCGCGATGCCGGCCCGGCACGAAATGCATGCAGCCGTTTTCCGCGTCGGCCGCATCGAGCGCAATCCAGAACTGCAGAATCTGCCGACCGCGGCACGGATACCCTTTCGGGCTGAACGGCATGCGCGAATACGCCATGTCCTGGTGCCACGGCGTCTCCACCGGATGGCCCGGCGGTTTGAACAGCAGCTGATCGAAGGCGAACACCGGTTCAGCGCCGTCGAACGCCGCGCGCGCGATGCCGCGACTCATGTCACGCGCCTCGTTGTCATCGAACAGCGGGTGCGCTTTGCTCGGAAACATCACCTGCCGCGTCACGCCGCCCAGCCAACGGTCGCCTTCCGCCGCGATGTCGTGCGCGAGGATGCGGTCGTAGACACCGCGCAATTCGGCAACGCTGGCCGCCGAAACGAGCGATTCGAACGAAAGAAATCCGTTGCTGTCGAGCGATTCGAGCTGCGTGGCGGTCAGCGACATGGCTTCTGCTCTCTCACGTCCCGGCTCCATCAGGCGTCCCCGTTGTTCGTACCGCGGAAATCCGCGGGAGATTGGCGCTGCATCCGCTTGAACGCGCGCCGGAAGTTCGCTGGATCATCGTAGCCGAGCAGCACCGCGATCTCGGCCACCGGTAAACCGGTCGACGTGAGATACGTGCGGGCGAGTTCGAGGCGCACTTCGTCGAGCAACGTGCGATACGAAGTGCCTTCCTCCGTCAAACGCCGCCGCAAAGTGCGTTCGCTCAGGCCGTATTGCCTGGCGATCCGCTGGATGTCCGGGAAGTGTCCCGGTGCGCGCAGCAGCTGTTCGCGAATGCGGCCCGCGAGACCGCGGCGGTCGCGCATGTTGGCCAGCAGCTTCTCGCATTGCTGACGACACAACTCGGCCATGGCCGGCTCCGCGCTCAACACCGGCGCATCGAGATAGCGTCGCGGCATCATCACGGCGTTGTACGGACGCTCGAAGCTGACCGTAACGCCGGCAACCGCTTCGTACCGCTTCGCGTACGAAGGCTTCGGTTCCATCAGCCACAACTCTGCTTCACGCGCGACGCGCGCACCGAGCAGCGTGTGCGCAGAGACGGCTACCGAAACCAGCACCGCGTCTATGTAGAACTGTTGGGGGACGAGCTCGGGTTCCGCCCGGCACACGAGCAGACAACGCGTTCCCTGCATCACCTGTTCGAAATGAATCGGCGGCGCCGCCAGCCCGATGTATCGAACCAGTCGTTGCAGCGCCTGCTCGACGGTTCGGCTGCTCATCAGCGCGTAACCGAGAATGCCATGGCTGGTGAGGTCGAGGCGGCCGCCGAGTTTGATGCCGAGTTCGGCGTCGCCGGTGAGCTGCAGCGCGCTGTCGCACAACCGCGTGAAATCCGGAAGGCCCGGCCCGCTCCACGATCGGCGCGCGTGCTTGAACAACGCTTCCGACGTGACACCGTCGCCGCGCACGACTTCGAGCAGCGCCTCCAGATAGGCGTGCTGGTTGTTGATCGCCGTGCCCACATCACTGATGACCGGCGTCACACCTGGCCGCATATGACACCCTCCGTGGCCGAAACTAACCTACTCAACTCGGCATCCACAAGTAGCATGGGCGCGGTAATCAACGCGCTGCGGAGCCGCTTCCAATGAACGCCCTGTCCCGTACCCCCGTCGAGGTGCCGATCAATCCGCGTCACCCCGAGTTCGATCTCGCTGACTGCCTGGCGCACGACTGGCACGGCAACGATCCGTTCCGCACGGCGTTCTTCAATTCCCTGTCGCTGACGTTCCCGAAAGGCGAGAAGTTCTTCATCGACAGCGTGCGCGCGTTCCAGCGCGGCATTCAAGATCCGAAGTTGAGTCAGGAGATCCGCGGCTTCATCGGACAGGAAGCAATTCACAGCCGCGAGCACAAGCAGATGAACGACGTGCTGTGCAGCGCGCGCGGTTACGACGCGAACTACATGGACGCGCGCCTCGATCGCGACACCGCGTGGGCGAACGAAAACCTGGAGCCGATCACGCGTCTCGGCGCCACCGTGACCACCGAGCATCTCACCGCGATTCTCGGCAATGCACTACTGACGAATCCGGCATGGCTCGAAGGCGCCGATCCGCGCATGGCCGAGTTGTGGCGCTGGCACGCGATCGAGGAAGTCGAGCACAAAGCCGTCGCATTCGACACGTACATCGCGTCGGGCGGCACCCGCAAAGCGCTGCGCACGATGCTGCGGCTCGAAACCTGGCAACTGTTCCGCCACGTCTTCGCCGGCATGCGGATGATGCTGCGCGCCGACGGACTGCACCTGAAACCGGCGATCTGGTGGGGCGGCATGAAGTGGTTGTTCGGCAAGTCCGGCATTCTGCGCGCCGTAGCGCCGGAGTGGCGCGACTTCATGCGCGCCGACTTCCATCCGTGGGACGCCAACAATCGCGAACTGATCCAGCGATGGAGTGCAGCGACTGTTTGATAAGTCACCGACGGTGCCAGGCACCGTCGGTCACTTATTGCAGCTTGCTGACTGATCTGACCCAACGCCGGTACCCCGGCCCCACCGGGTTATGATCCCGCGATGGATACCCTCTTCGAACACGTTCTCGTCAGCGCGCTCGCAGTCGTAGTGGTCGTCATCTGCGTGACGTTGCACTACGAGTCGCTACGGTTTCTCGGTAAAACGCTCGGCGCCCACGTACACAAGCGCATCGGCGTGCTGCTCGTGATGATCGGCCTGCTGATCGCCCACGGACTCGAGATCTGGGTGTTCGCGCTCGCGTACATGTTCGCCGACGCGATGCCGGACATGGGCGGCATCGCCGGCATCCAGCACCCCGACGTCATCGACTTACATGTATCTGTCGTCGATGGTCTACGCCACTGTCGGCTTCGGCGACATCGTGCCGGTCGGCGCAATGCGCATGCTCAGCGCCGCCGAGGCGCTGACCGGCCTCGCCATGATCACGTGGTCCGCGTCGTTCACCTTCCTCGCGATGCAGAAGTTCTGGCCGGCGCCGCTGTCCGAGGATCCTCGCGAGTGAGCTTCGGCTCTCGGCGCGTCTGCATCGACAAGCGTGTCATGCGTGAACGCGTGTAAAGCACGCGTTCATCTCGTCGAACGAAGCCGCCACGCTGGATCCGGAATGGGTGACGGGTGATCGTTGCGGAGGCGCATCACCCAACCCGCCGCGCCGGAGCAACGATCACCCGTCACCCACCCCAATCAATATCGTGACCGAGGGAGCGCCAGGCACGGCTCGGGCGTACCCGACTCACCGCAATGGCGAAATTGCACCAAAGGGGTTAAAACGTCAGGCATTCCACCCGTTCCCCGAGGACTCCCATGGCCCTTATCGGCACCGTTCATTACGAAGTGCGCGACGGCGTTGCGCTGCTGACCATCGACAACCCGCCCGTCAATCCCCTCAGCAGCGGCGTCAGGTTCTACCTGTCGAAGCATCTCGAAGCGGCGCTGGCCGACAGCGCCGTGAAGGCGATCGTCATCACCGGCAAAGGACGCGCGTTCATCGCCGGAGCAGACATACGCGACTTCGGCAAGCCCGCGAGCGCCGACGAGCAACCGAAGCGGCCGGCCGGGGCTTACATCGAAGAGAGCGCCAAGCCGATCGTCGCCGCGATCAACGGCACCGCGTTCGGCGGCGGTCTCGAGTTCGCGCTCACCTGTCACTATCGGGTCGCATCGCCCGGCGCGCCGGTCGGCCTGCCGGAAATCAAGATCGGACTGCTGCCGGGCGGCGGCGGTACGCAGCGGTTGCCGCGTCTCATCGGTGCGAAGGCGGCAATGGAGGCGATCCTCTCGGGCGATCCATTCGAAACCGAAGACGCGCTTCGCCTCGGCATCGTCGACGAAATCGTGAAAGGCGACCTCGTCGCCGGTGCGATCGCGTTCGCGAAACGCAAAGCGGCGCAAGGCGACAAACACCCGCTGGTACGAGACAAGAGCGACAAGGTGCTCGCCGACCGCGCGAACCCGGCCATCTTCAAGGAGGCCGAAGCGTTCCTCGCCCGACGCCTGCGCGGCCAGTTCAACGGCCAGATGGCGTACGAATGCGTGAAAGCCGCGGTGCAACTCGACGGTTTCGAAGCCGGCATGAAGGTCGAACGCGACAACTTCCAGAAGTGCCTCACGCATCCGCAACGCGCGGCGATGATCCATGTCTTCTTCGCGGAGCGGCAAGCCGCGCGTATTCCCGACGTGCCGGCCGAAACGCCGAAGAAAGACATCAAATCGGCGGCGACCGTGGGCGCTGGATTGATGGGCGGCGGCATCGCGATGAACTTCGCGAATGTCGGCATTCCGGTGAAGGTGCTCGAGGTGAACGACGAAGCGCTGCAGAAGGGCCTGAGCGTCATCCAGAAGAACTATGCGCGGATGGTTCAGGGCGGCCGCATCACGCAGGCGCAGATGGACGAGCGGATGGGACTCATCCAGGGCACCACCGACTACGCTGCGCTGGCCGACGCCGACGTGGTGATCGAAGCGGTGTACGAGAACCTCGATCTGAAGAAGCAGATCTTCAAGAAGCTCGACGAGACGATGAAACCCGGCGCGATTCTCGCGAGCAATACGTCGGCGCTCGACATCGACCAGATGGCGGCGATGACCACGCGGCCGCAGGACGTCGTCGGCATGCACTTCTTCAGCCCCGCCAACGTGATGCAGCTGCTCGAGGTGGTGCGCGGCGAGAAATCGGCGAAGCCGACCATCGCAACGGCGATGGCGCTCGGCAAAACCATCGACAAAATTCCGGTGCTGTCACGCAACGAGCGCGGCTTCATCGGCAACCGCATGCTCGGCGGCTACACGCAGCAGGCGGGCGAGATCATTCTGCAGGGCGCGCTGCCGGAGCAGGTCGACAAAGTCATCTACGATTTCGGCTTCAACATGGGGCCGTTCGCGATGAACGACCTCGTCGGCCTCGACCTCGGCTGGCGCGCGCGGCAGATGGCGAAAGTGAAACCGGAAGACGTGCCGTTGACGGCGCGCGTAGTCGACAAGCTGTGTGCGATGGGCCGGTTCGGCCAGAAGAGCAATGCCGGTTACTACAAGTACGCCGAAGGCAGCCGTCAGGGCATGCCGGATCCGGTCGTTGCAAAGCTGATCGTCGAGACGTCGAACGAGCTCGGCATCAAACGCCGCGAAATCGGCGACGAAGAAGTGCTGAAGCGTTGCCTTTATCCGCTCATCAACATCGGCGCGCAGCTGCTCGAAAGCGGCGTGGCATTGCGCGCGGCCGACATCGACGTGGTGTACATCTACGGCTACGGCTTCCCGAAGTATCGCGGTGGACCGATGTACTACGCCGATCAGATCGGTCTCGACAACATCTATCAGGACATCCTGAAGTTCCATCAGGAATACGGCGAAGCGTGGAAACCGTCGGCGCTGCTTGCCCGGCTCGCGAAAGCCGGCAAGACGTTCGCCAGCCTCACCGAGTAACGTGCGATGCCCGCCGCGTTGACCGGCATCCGGGTGGTCGATCTCGCGACGTCGCGCGCCGAACTCGCCGGCCGCGTGCTCGCCGATCTGGGTGCCGACGTCATCAAAATAGAGCCGCCGGGCGGCAGCGAATCACGCCGGCTGCCGCCGTTCCGCAACGGTGCCAACGGCTCGATCGAGGGGTCGCTGTATTGGGCGTTCGTCGGGCTCGGCAAGCGCAGCGTGGTGCTCGACATCGCTTCGAAGGCCGACCGCGACCGCTTGCTGCAACTGATCGATAGCGCAGACATCCTGATCGAGTCGTTCGACCCCGGCGTTATGGACGCCGCCGGTCTCGGTTATGCCGAGCTGGCCGCGCGCAACCCCGGCCTCGTCTACACATCGGTGACGCCGTTCGGCCGAACCGGACCGAAAGCGCTGACGCCTGCGATCGATCTGACGATCGAAGCGAGCGGCGGTCTGATCGGCCTGCAGGGCGACGGCGATCGCCCGCCGCTCGCCATCGGCCTGCCGCAAGCGTCGTTCCACGGCGGCGTGCAGGCCGCCGCCGACAGCCTGATCGCGCTGTACGAACGCAATCGCAGCGGGCTCGGCCAGCACCTCGACGTGTCGATGCAGGCCGCGATCATCTGGACGCTGATGAACGCCACGGGGTATCCCGCAAACATCGGCGGCAACCCGCCCGGCACCAGCGAGTTCCGCAACGACGCGCGCCCGACGCTGCTGCCAGGCATGCGCGCGCCGCGCACGATGAAATGCAAAGACGGCTTCGTCGTGATCGGCACGTACCAGCCCGGCATCGGCGAACGGACGCTCGACGGCATGCTGCGCTGGGCCGGTGACGAAGGCTGCGCCGCGGCCGATCTGCTTCAACGCAGCTGGCTC
The DNA here is from genome assembly GCA_963780795.1 of uncultured Gammaproteobacteria bacterium. GTDB lineage: Bacteria > Pseudomonadota > Gammaproteobacteria > Pseudomonadales > Azotimanducaceae > DATJGR01. Next base: position 393,615 of record CAWADH010000008.1, read on the forward strand.
ACCTATATGAACGATCTCGCCACCGGCGCGTTGACGGTGGACGACTTCAATCGCGGCTACGACACCATCGGCGAATTCGTCGCGCAACGTACCAAGCGGCAACTGCTCGACGGGGCGCTGGCGCGCAAGCTGCTGCTGGCGCCGATTCACGACGTGGGCGACGTGCGCTCCGATCCACAGCTCGCATCGCGCGAGTATTGGACGAACGTCGGCGGCGATCAGCATCCCGGCCCCTTCGCAAAGCTGTCGGCAACGCCCATACAGATGAAGACTGCCGCGCCAAAACTTGGTGCCGATCAGGATCGTCCGTTGCCATCGATGGCGCGCAAGGCGAACGCTGCGCGCAAGAAACCCGATGCACCGACGTTCGAGGGGCTCAAGGTGGCCGACTTCGCATGGGTGGGCGTCGGTCCGATCATCAGCAAGGCACTCGCCGATCATGGCGCCACGGTGATCCACGTCGAGTCCGAAGCGAAGACCGACCTGCTCCGCTCGCTGCCGCCGTTCAAGAACGCGGAACCTGGCCTCAACCGTTCGCAGTTCTTCGCCAACTTCAATACATCGAAGCAGGGCCTGCGGCTGGAATTGAACGAGCCGAACGACCGCACGCTGGCGCGCAAGCTGGCCGACTGGGCCGACGTCGTGGTCGAGAGCTTCACGCCCGGCACGATGGCGCGCTATGGCCTCGACTATCAAACGCTGTCCGCCAATCGCAGCGATCTCGTGATGGTGAGCACGTGCATGCGTGGCCAGACCGGGCCTGAGCGCCACTACACGGGTTTCGGCAATCAGGGCGCGGCGCTCGCGGGACTCGTCGCGATCACCGGTTGGCCCGACCGCGCGCCGGCCGGGCCATGGGGTGCTTACACCGACTTCATCACGCCGCGCTACGGCATTGCGGCACTGACGGCCGCGCTGCTGCACCGCGACGCGACAGGGCAAGGACAGTACATCGATCTCTCGCAGATCGAAGCCGGCATTCAGTTTCACGCACCGTTGCTGCTCGATCACGCGGTCAACGGCCGCATCGCGCAGGCGGCCGGCAATGCATCGAACTACGCCTGCCCGCACGGCACCTACAAGACGCGCGGTATCGAACGGTATGTGGCAATCGGCGTGTCCACTACGGCCCAATGGACCGCGCTCTGCGAACTGGTGCCGTTCCCTGCATCTTTGCGTTCGCTGACGGGACTGCAGGAACGCATCGGTCGACGCGACGCGATCGAAACCGAACTCGCGTGCTGGTGCGCCGACCGCGACGCGTTCGAACTGACGGAGCAGCTGCAGCGCGCCGGTGTGCCAAGCCATCTGGTGTCGCGGCCGACCGATCTGTTCGAAGATCCGCAACTGCAGCATCGCGGTTTCTTCGTCACGCTCGATCATCCGGTGATGGGACCGACTCCCTACGACGGTCCAGTCACACGTTTCTCGCGGACGCCGGCGCAACTGCGCAGGCCCGGTCCGCTGCTCGGCCAACACAGCGACGAGATTCGCCGCTGGCTCACGTAACCTAACGACTAATCAAAGGAGCGAACGATGCACACCGAAACCCTCACCTATACCGACGCCGGCACCACGCTGAAAGGCTTCCTCGCGTACGACGACAAGAAGACCGGCAAGCGTCCCGGCGTTCTGGTGATGCCGGAAGCGTTTGGACTCGGCAAGAACGCGAAGAACCGCGCCAAGATGCTGGCCGAGCTCGGCTATGTCGCGCTCGGCGGTGATCCATTCGGCGACGGCAAAGAGTTCACCGATCTGCAGGAAGCGATCAAAGTGGCCGGCGCGTTGATGGCCGATCCCGCGAAGTTTCGCGCGCGTGCACGCGCGGGCATCGACAAGCTCGCTTCACTGCCGCAGGTCGATCCGAATCGTCTCGCGTGCATCGGCTACTGCATGGGCGGCACGTTCTCGCTGGAACTCGCGCGTGACGGCGCGCCGTTACGCGGGATCGTGTCGTTTCACGGCGGATTGCAGACGCAGCGTCCGGCGCAACCGGGCCAGGTGAAGGCGAAGATCCTCGTATGCCACGGCTCCGACGACCCGATGATCCAGACCGCGCAGGTAAATGCGTTCGTCGAGGAAATGACGAAGGCCAACGCCGACTGGGAACTGATCAGCTACGGCAACACCGTGCACAGCTTCACTAACCCCGACGCCGACGGCACGATGATGCCCGGCATCAAGTTCAACGCGCAGTCCGACGCACGCTCCTGGACCGCGATGCAGAACTTCTTCTCGGAGGTGTTCAAGTAACTTCAACCGATCACGAGGGCTTCAGCACAGCCGGCGACGGCGGCGGTCCTTTCGGAAACGGCGCCTCAGCCACGCTGTTAGTATTTTGGAAGCTCGCGATCAGCCATCGACCTTCGGTCTTCCTGAGGATCTGGAGCTGAATGCCCTCGCGCGGAGGCATCGGTGCGCCGGGCGGCGCTTTCGCGCCGTCGATCGTCCATCTCACATGCACGATCGCCGTCTCGGGATCGAGGAAGCGGACGTGAACATCGCCGATCGTCAGCGTGCTGTCGCGGAAGATCCACGCGAACGCGTCGGATAGTCTGCTGTTGATCTGTGCCCGGCCCTGCCACCACCAACCCAGCACGTTCACCACGTCTCCGTCTTCGGTGAAGAGATCCGCATACGCGCCCGCATCGTGCCGGTTCCACGCCGATGCTTGTCGCATCTCTACGTCGCGGATGAGTGCTTCATCGGCCGGCGCAGCAGCCACTCCGGTTTCCACCATCGAGCCGATCGTGAATACGACCGCCGCATACCATCTGTGTCGCATCGTGATTCCCTTTGCTGGAAGAATGATCGTGAGATGCCCTTATCCCCGCTCCGCCCGGAATTGGGCAATGAAAACGGTGCCCACCGTCGCGAGCAGCGCGAGCGTACCCAGAAGAAATCCGGAATAGGCGCCGAGCGGAGAGAATCCGGTCGCCGTCGCGGCGTATGCAATGAACGAGATCAATCCAAAAGGGGCGGCGAAGAGGTAGAGAACCGGGAACGGTGGTCCCTTACGAACGATGCCGAAGGCAACGAGAATGAAGCGGAACAGCGGCCAGATCGATCCGATCGCCGCGCCGTAGCGCCAGGTCGAGTCCGGCGCGAGCTCGAGCGACGCGAGCCACGATGGAAGATAACAGAGCAGGGCAACCACCAGACCGCCCTCGATCACGATCGTCAGTCGCAGCCGGCTGTACCCGTCGGGATCGTCGTTGCCGCCGAACGCGCGAAATACCGCGGCGAAACCTGCAAGCGTGATCGATCCTTCCGCCATCGACGCAAGGATCGCCGGCACTTCCACCCTCTACGTCTCCTGACCCGTTGACCGGCTTCAGCTGAGCGCGAAGCCCTCGTATCCGTGCGATGCAACCTCGTTGCACTTCTCCACGTACGTGGCGAAGCCGCCCGAATACGGCATGAACACCCGCGCCTTACCGGGCACGTTGGCGCCGAGATACCAGGAGTTGCAGCTCGGGAACAAGGACGCTGCCGCGAGTTCGTTGACGTGGCTCACCCAGGTCTCTTCCGCCCCCTCGATCGGCTCGATCCGCTGCGCCTGACGGGCCTGCATCGTCGCGATGCAGTCGCCGATCCAGCGCACGTGCTGTTCGATCGAGGGCAGCATGTTCGTCAATACCGAAGGGCTACCCGGCCCCGCGATGAGGAACATGTTGGGGAAGCCGGCCACACCCAGGCCGAGATAGTTCTTTGGTCCGGCCGCCCACTTCTCCGACAGCCGCAACCCGCGCTTGCCGCGGATGTCGATCTTCATGACCGAACCGGTCATTGCATCGAAACCGGTCGCGAACACGATTGCGTCCACGTCGTAGTCGCGATCGCCGACGCGCAGACCCGTCGCCGTAACGCGGTCGATCGGCGTCCTGCTCACATCCACCAGCGTCACGTTGGGCCGGTTGTAAGTCTGGTAGTAGCCGGTGTCCACGCACAGCCGTTTGCAGCCCACCACCGTCTTCGGACACAGCAGCTCCGCAACGGCGGGATCGCGCACGGTGGAGCGGATCTTCTGACGAATGAAGTCGGCCGCAGTGTCATTCGCGGCTTTGTCCGAGAGGAAATCGCCAAACGATCCGTAGAAGCCGAGCCCGCCGCGTGCCCACCGCATTTCGTAAACCGCGTTCCGCTCTTCCGCGCTCACCGACAACGCCGACGCCTCGTTTGCGTCGAGGATGAAGCCGTAACCGGTCTTCGCGTTGCGTTCGCGGAATTCGCGGTAGTTCGCCTTGACGCGCGCGAGCGCTGCTGGATCCACCGGACCGTTGTGCGCCGGAACGGAATACGTCGCCGTGCGCTGAAACACGAACAGCTGTGTCGCCTGCTGCGCGATCACCGGTATCGACTGAATGGCCGACGAACCGGTACCGATCACCGCAACGCGCTTGCCGGTGAAATCGACGCCGTCGTGCGGCCATCCACCTGTGTGGTACCAGTCGCCCTTGAAATCGCTCAAGCCTTTAAAGTCCGGCACGTTGGTGGACGACAGGCAACCCGACGCGAGAATGAAGAAGCGCGCGGAAGCCGCGCCATTGTCGGTGGTGATCTGCCAGCGGCCGGTCGACTCGTCGAAGTGCGCCGCCTGAACGCGCGTGTTCAGGCGGATGTCGCGGTTCAGGTCGAAGCGTTCGGCGACGTGTTCCGCATAGCGCAACAGCTCGGGTTGTGTCGCGTAGCGTTCCGACCATACCCACTGCTGCTGCAGATCTTCGGAGAACTGGTACGAGTATTCGAGGCTCTCCACGTCGACACGCGCACCGGGATAGCGGTTCCAGTACCACGTTCCGCCGACACCGCTACCCGCCTCGTAGACACGCGCGGTCAGGCCGAGTTCGCGCAGCTTGTGCAGCATGTACATGCCGGCGAAACCGGCGCCGACCACCACTGCGTCAAGCACTACTGCGTCAAGCACTACCGCGTCCAATACGTCCGACCGATCCGTAGCCACGGAACCCTTACTGCTCGACATCGAAGCTCCCCCGTTTCATTCGAACCACGATCGACCTCGATCGCACCCGCACCGACTGTACGCGGACTGTAACCAACGAAACGCATAACGGATAGGAAGGCCGCGGGCGCTCAGCGGCACACTACGCGTCCGCCGTCACGCGCGCAGAGGTCCGGCCAGCCTGCTCTGTCCCAGAAATCGATGAGCCCCAGTTCCGTCATCAGCGGCACAAAGCGCGGGTCTTTGCGGAACGGCCGACCCATGCGGCTGAAGAACACCTCCACGTCGAACGGCTCGCCCCTTGCCACCACGCGGTCCATCGCAGCATAGAGGCCGTCGATGTCGCCGACGAAAAACAGCGCGCCGACATAAATCGGGGTGCCCAGCGAGCCCGCCGCGTAGTCGCGCTCGAGCGCTTCGAGCGCGGCCTGCTTCGGACCCTGCTTGGTCATTGCGGCGAACACCGGGTCGATCCAGTCCGTCGACTGTTTGCGGCTGCGTTGCGTGTCCATGAGTGCGGTGCGGGCTTCGGCGAGTTTGCCTTCGTTCAGCAGAAACGCGATCCATGCTTCAGGCTGGCCGGTGCCCTGGCTGCCTACGTCCGACGCCACAGTGAAGTGATCATCGGCCGAATCCGGGTCGTTCACCCACAGGCTCATCACGCCGGCGCGCTGGTTCGCCACCGGCGACAGCGGATCGGCCGCCACCGCATCCCGCGCGGCGCGTTCGGCCCGCTCGATCCAGCCGATGCTGGCAAGGTACTGCGAATACCATTGCAGCAGATCGGAATCGTTGGGGCTCGCCGCGATGGCGCGTTCGAAATCGTCGTGCGCCGCCTGCCACTCGCGCGAACGAAAGTGCACGAACGCGCGCACGCCGAGGGTGTGTCCATCGGCTACACCGAGCGACTCCGCGCGCGCTGCAGCCGCAAGCGCCGGCGCGTGCGCCGCTTTTTCGGAACCGCCCGCGTAGCCCGGCTGCAGCATGAACGCCTCGGCGAGCCCCGCGTACGCGCGGCCGAAATTGCCGTCGCGCGCGATCGCCTTCTGGAACAGTTCGATCGCGTGCGTCAGATTCTCCGCGCCGCGCTGGCGCATGCGGTGATTCGCCCGCAGGAACAGCGTGTACGCCTCGATGTCGGCGGTCGGCGCCGTGCTCAACCGCGCGTCGGGCGCAATGGTCCCCACGAGGCAGCCGACGACTCCGGTGGATATCCGGTTCTCCACGTCGAAGAGGTCTGCCATGCGCCGGTCGTAACGTTCAGACCACTGCGGCAATCCGGTGTTTGCGTCGAACAACTGCGCGGTCACAACCAGCCTCTCGCCGTCGCGTTGCACGCTGCCCTTCAGCACCGACCCTGCGCTCAGCTTGCGCCCGATGCTGCGAACGTCGACGCCGTCTTTTCGAAAGCCGAAGCTCGAGGTTTTCGCCACCACACGGATGTCTGCAATTCCGCCGAGCGCGTGCATCACTTCCTCGGCGAGCCCATCGCCGAGGTATTCGTCGGTGCCTGACAGACCTGCGAAGGGGAGCACCGCAACGTGCATGCGGTCGAGCGCGGTCGATGGCGTTGGATGCCGGGTGAACAGGAACAGTGCGGCGGCGGCCACGACCACGGTGAGCGCTATCGCCAACCAGAGGCGTCCGCGCGACATCGTCATCACGAACGGCGCGTCCGGTGCGGACGTAAGACGGCGCCCTCGCGCGGGCCGGTCTCGTCCGACAGGCGAATCCGCTCGTCGAACTGCATCGATCCTCGCATTCGCCCGTCTTCGTGCCGCTGCATGCTTCAAACATACTGATTTGGCGGGGCGTTCACATCATCCGGCGGATTTTCCCCGCGATTGCGTCGATGCGACGCCGTCAGGGCCGACTGGCTCCATTCCGCCGCATCGAATACCCTCTGCGGCCCAGCGGACCGATCGAGGTTCTCGTGGCCAGACTGCCGACGCGCGTGTTCGGACTGTTGCTGCTGACAGTTTCGCTTTCCGTTGCAAGCTGCCAGGCGTTCGTCCACTCGTTGCCGCACGTGGACGACACGCCCGCCATCGATCAACGCGACATCCACGGCACGTCGCACAATCCCCGCGACGACCTGCACGGCAACGTATGAACGACCTGATCCGCAAAGGCCGCGCTTGGGCGCCGGTGCTGAAAGCGGCGGCGCTGTTCGTGCTGCCGATGCCGTTGACGATCGCCATACTGCTCGCGTTGATCTCCGGCGACATGACGCAGCTGCTGACCACCAGCGGCGCGTTGGCGTCGCTGTGGTCTGCGGGCATGCTGTCGTGGCGCGCGCTCGTCGGCGAAGCGCGTTACTTGCTCGGTGAAGCCACCGATCCGCCGGCGCTGCCGATGAAGGCGATCAGCACCGGATTGACCGCGCTCGGCGCCGGGCTAGCCGCCACGGCAGGCGGACACGGCCTCGTCAGCGCCGCCGTGTTCGGCGCGCTCGCGGGCGTCGGCTACGTGTGCTTCTACGGCCGCGATCTCAAGCCGCACCGCGTGGAGGTGGCCCGCGTCGAAGGCGTCGACGGCGCCGCGGTCACCGCCGCGCTGAAGCAGGCTTACGGTCGGCTGCGCGGCATCGAAACCGCGGCGCGCGACATCAGAGTGCCGGAATTCGGCGAACGGCTCGAGCGCATCATCGACATCGGTCGCGGCATCCTGCAGGAAATCGAACGCGACCCGCGCGACGCATCGCGTGCGCGCAAATTCATGAACATCTACCTCGATAGCGCCGAACGCGTCACCACCGAGTACGCACGCACGCACCGGCAGCTGCGCAGCCAGCCGCTGGAACAGAACTTCCGTCAACTGCTCGTCGACATGGAGAGCACGTTCGACCAGCAGCGCGCGAAGCTGCTCGAGAAGGACCTCACGTCGCTCGACGTCGAGATCGAAGTGCTGAACGCGCGCCTGAAGCGCGAGGGCGTCAACTAGAACCGCACGGCCGGCAACGGCCACAGGAGGCAGCGTGACCGAGACCACTCCGACCCAGACCGCGACCGCACAAACCACGCTCGCGCCGACAGCGCCGGTGCCCCCCGCCGAGGTGGTTGCCTACACCGCGGCGCCGCCGGCGTTGCGCGCAGAAATCGACAAAGCGGTCGCGGAGATCGACCTCGACGACAGCAATTCGATCCTGTTCTTCGGCAGTGCGGCGCAAAGCGAAGTGACGTCGGTGGCCGACGAAATGCTCGACGGCGTGCGCAACAAGGACACCGGGCCCGCGGGGCAGGCGCTGAACGAAATGGTGTCGACCTTGCGCGGCTTCGCACTCGACGATCTCGACCCGAACAAGAAGCGCGGGTTCTTCGCGCGTCTCGTCGGTAAGGCGAAACCGATCGCGAAAGTACTGCAGCAGTACGAGCAGGTGCGCGGCCAGATCGATTCGATCAGCAATCGCCTCGACGGCCACACCAGCGCGTTGATGAAAGACATCGGCATGCTCGACCGGCTGTACGACAAAACGCTCGCATACTTCCACAGCCTCGCCACGTACATCGCCGCCGGCGAAGAATGGCTGCGCCGCCTCGACGCGGAACAGCTGCCTGCGTTGCAGAAAGAGGCCGATGCCAGCGCCGACGTGCTGAGAGCGCAGGCGGTGCGCGACCTGCGCGCGAAACGCGACGACCTGGAGCGCCGGGTGCACGATCTGAAACTGACGCGACAGGTGACGATGCAGAGCCTGCCGTCGATCCGCCTGGTGCAGGAAAACGACAAGGCGCTGGTCGGCAAGATCGGCTCGACCATGGCCAACACGATTCCGTTGTGGCGCCAGCAGCTCGCGATGGCGGTGACGATCGCGCGATCTGCAGAAGCCGGCGACACGTTGAAACAGGCTACCGATCTCACCAACGAACTGCTCACCGCGAACGCCGACACGCTGCGCACGTCCACACAGGCAATCCGCACCCAGATCGAACGCGGTGTGGTCGACATCGCCGCCGTCAAACAGGCGAACGACGCGTTGATTGCAACGATCGACGACGCGTTGCGCATCGCCGACGACGGCAAACGGCAGCGCGCCGAAGCCGAGAAGACGTTGGTCGCGTGCGAAGCGGAATTGAAACAGGCGCTCGGCGCCGCGAAGTCGCGGACGCCCCAACCGACGCGCTGAGGGGCTACTACATCCGCAGCGGCTCGTCGACGTGGTCGGTGTGGCCGCCGATGTCGTACGACATCATCACCAGATCGCGTGGCTTGCCGTTGCGGTCTTCGACGTAGTCCGCAAGCAATGCTTCCGGGATGAACCCGAGCCGGCGGAACGCGGCTTGTGCGCCGTGCTGATCGGTCGTCATGTTCGCCATCAGTTTGCGCAAACCGAGCCCGCGCGCCAGATCGAAGATCTGCGACGTGAGAATGCGGCCCAGGCCGCGCGCCCGATATGACGCCCCGACGTTCACGCGTAGCTCGCCTACGCGACGCATCCACGGCACCTGACTGCGGTGCACGGTCGCGTACCCGACGATGCTGTTCGAATCGAACGCGAGCAGCGTCGCCGACAACCCGGCCTCGATGTTGCGGATCCAGATGTCGACGGCCGCCGGATCGGATATGTCGACGCGTAGAAACAGCAGGTCTTCCTGCGGCAGGCCGCGCGCGAACGCGAGCATCGCGTTGCGGTCGGCGGCGGTCATCAAGCGGATCTGCACTGACTGACCGTCGGGCAGGCTGATCGTTCGAGGATATTGGGTCACACTGGACATGGTGGCTCGCTCACAAATCAGAATGGAAGAGTTCGTAGGCTACGCGCGCGCCTGTTCGGTGCGCGCGCGTGCGGCGCTCAGCAGCTCGCCGTATGCCGCTTCGGCGGCGTTCGTCAGCACCTGCAGGTCGGGCAACATGCGCGGCTCGCAGATGAAGCTGAAATACAGCGCCTGGTTGTAACTCAGTATCGTGATGCCGAGCCCGATGTTACCGCTCAGCACCAGCACGCCGATGGTATCCAGCACGCGGTGTCCGCACAGATACTGCGGCACCTGCACGCCCGGCACGTTGGTGCAGACGAAGTTCAAGCCGAAGTTCGGCGGCCGCCAGCCACCGATGGAAGGCACCAGCGGCATCGGAAATCGCGCCGGTAGAGCGCTGGGGTCGAAGCGCGTTCCGGTCAATTGCGTTCCGACCAGTGCGATCGGCCACGGCTCCGGCATGCTGTTCTGCAACAGCGTGAGCGCCTGAGCTTCCTGCTCCTCCTTGATCCGTTCGACCTCGGCGCACACTGCGCCGAGGCGTGTGGCCGGGCTCATCGGCCACGCCGGCAGCATCGGGAAGATCGCCGACACCTGATTGCCGAGCGCGCCCTGCTGCCCCTCAGTGCGGACGTTCACCGGACACATGATGCGCAGGTGCGCACCGTCCACCCGCTCACCGTGTTCGGACAGGTAGCGGGCCACGGCCTCCGAAACGACCGTGAGCACCACGTCGTTGATCGTGCCGCCGAGGCTGCGACGGATCTCGCGGATTTCGCTGAGCGGACGCTTCATCCAGCGCAACTTCCGGTGCGGACCGACGACGCCGGCGTTGAACGGCGCCGTCACCGCCGGCCGCGACGTGAACCGCGAGAACACGCCGAATGCCTTGCGCAGCAAGGCCTGCTGGCTCGCGGCGTTCTGCATCGCGGAAATCGGATGACTGTTCGCCAACCGTTCCATGTTGTCGCGCAATGCGCGCGAGAACAGCTCCGCACCGGTCGGCACCGGCTGCGCAACCCACGGCTCCTTCGGCGGCGGCTCGGTGTTCGCGCCTTTCGCATCGAAGTCGTACAGCACGGTGGTCAACTCGATGCCGGAGGCGCCGTCGATCATCGCGTGGTGCGTCATCTGCAGAATCAGCGTCCGGTCCGGCACACCGGAAATGACGTACACCTTCCACAATGGACGCGAACGATCGAGGATCGGCTCGTTCAACTCGATTGCTGCATCGACTCCCTGCTCCAGCGTTGCGCCGTCGGGCAGCCGATGCGGCAACACGTGATTCGCGAGATCGAAATCGGGATCGTCCACCCATTCCGGGTGCGCGATGTTGAACGGCACATGCGCGAGCTTGCGCCGGTACGACGGCACCAGATGCAGACGCGCAGCGAAATGCTCGAACACCTTCTCGAACGCCAGTTCGCCTTCGAGAACGTAAACCGACGAGATGTGCATCGGCCCGCTGGCCGACTCCGTGTACAGGAACGATGCGTCCGACTGAGTGAGGCGCATGGACTGCTCCGCTGGAATGTCCCCCAAGGCGCCACTATGGGGGCGCAGGCGTGACGAGTCCAATCGTGGTCCCACAGTTTGATGCGCACGAGCCGTTGCCAGATCCGCGCGGCGCGTGGACCATCGCGCGAATGACTGCGCGACAACGAATTCCGCTCCGCCTCTGCCTGGTGCTGCTGCTTGCGATCGCGTCCAGCGCAATCGCCGCGCCGCCTGAGGAACTCAAAGACGCCATCGCAGCGCGGCTGCTGTTGATGGATGACGTCGCCCGTTACAAATGGAATCACTCGCTGCCCGTCGTCGACACGCAGCGCGAAGCCGCGCTGCTGGAACGCACGACGGCCGACGCTGTCGCGATCGGTATGCCTAAAGACTACGCGCGGCGTGTCGTCGCCGCGCAGATCGAGGCATCGCGGACGATACAGTTGCAACTCGTCGCCGGCTGGCAACGCGAAAAGCAGCCGCCGTTCGCGGACGTGCCAGATCTCGCCGCGGTGCAGCGCCCCGCCATCGACGCCGCGACGCATCGCCTGCTCGAACAGCTGCACACGGCGATGTGCACGCTTGCGGAGGAAACGGCGCCCGCGGAACTGCAGAGCGTGCCGCCGCCGCTCTCGCAGCAGCGCGAGGCGTGGTCGATCGCGACCGCAGCGCTGTGGCCGGTGCCCACTGCTGTCTGTCGCCGCTGACGGGGCGGTGCGCTCGAGCGGGCGATCGGCGCCCGGGTTCCTCTCAGTCGCGGTTCACTTCGCAGCCACCCAGATCGGCGACGTGAATGCGCGTTCCTGAATCGTCGCCGCGACGCCTTGCGGCGGCGGTTCACCGAGCCGCAGTGCGTCCCACGTGCTCCAGCGACAGGTCGGGTTCTCGAGGACGCGCACGTAGTAGGCCGCGCGTTGCCCAGTCGCATAGGTCGTGTCGCGCCACACCGCGGCGAGTTGCGCTGCGCCCTTGTCCGCGCTCGGCTTGCACGTCGCAAGGTCGACGGTAGCGCCGTTGTCTGGACACCGGTGCGTCGTCGGATCGGCGCGCCCGCCGTTCGAACAGGCGACGTCGAAGATCGCTTCCTGTTCCTTGCCGTCTGCGGCCCACACTTTGACGATCTGGATCCGCGCCAGTGCGCCGCTGTTGGGATCGCGCATCGCCTCCGTGAAGAACGTCGGCTGTGCACCCGGCGCGAGTTTCAGATCGCCACCCATCGGCACGCCACTGGCATACGCGCGCGCGACTGCGTCGCCGCGTTTGTCGAGATCCGCCGGATAGTTCGCGCCGCCGAAGAACCGCGCACGAATGTGCGGACCGGTCGTTGCGAATGTTTCCTTGCGACGCAGCGCATCGAAAATCGCCTCGCGCGTGTTCGATTCGGCCCATACGCCGGTCAAGCCCGACGCGCTGAAGCGCAGACTCGTCGACACCAACGTCGACGACTGGCCGTGCAGACGTATCTGCGGCGTCGCGTCGGCGTTGCCGTGTCCGCCGGTGAAGTTGTTCTCCTCGACGGCCGAACTCGCGTCGTGCGAATCCGACGCGCCGACCAGACCAAATTTGTACGGATTGACGCCGACCTGCTGCTCGATCGCGAGGCCGCGCCCATAGGCATTGCGCACGTAGCTGCCCGGCACCGGCTCGACCGGAATCGGCGCACCGACGGTCGTGTTCCACAATTCGAAATCGGCGAACTCGTCGTTCGGCGAGAGCGCCGGATGCGTCTCTGACGTGCCTTTGTATTGGGTCACCTCGACGAGCGGTTCGTTGCGCATCCGTTCGGTCGCGTACGCCGCGTCGATCGGCAGACCTTCGCTGTTCTCGAGCGCGAACATGAGTCCTTTGCTGGCATTCGAGTTGTGCGGAATCGCAATCACGTCGTCGGCGCCGGCGCGCCAGTTGTCGAGAAACGCCCACAGCGCTTCAGGCTTCACCGACTGCACGCTGCTGAACGGCATCGGCGGTACGTTCGCGCCGCGGAAGATCACGTTGCGATGCAGGTTCGCGAGGTTAGGCATCGACGACCATTCATACGCGACGAAGGTCGTGAATTTGCCGGGTTCGTAATTGCGTTGGGCGGCGTCGATCAGCCGTTGCCAACCGGTACCCATTGCCTCGCGCGCAAGCGCCGGATCGATCAGATTGCCGGCGGTGCCGCTCGCCGCCGACTGCACGATCTGCGCGAACGCACGCTGCGAGACCGCAAAGTCGCGGCTCGTGATCTGCGCCGCGATCGGCAACTTCGCGAGCGGGTTCTGCGGATCGTTCATCGCATACGCGACGCCGATCAATTCGCTGTGGTCGGTGACCGCGAGGAAATCGAGCGCCGTCTTGAGCTGTATCTTCTGACCGCTGACGTGATCGATGGGCAGGCCTTTCGCGTAGCGATACGCGTCGTCAGGCATCGTCCGCGTGCCGGTGATGAACGCGTCGATCGACAGTGCGGTGTGCAGGTGCAGATCGCCGAAATAGGCTTCCTTCAATGGTTGCTGCGCAACGGTTGTGGCCGAGTTCGCCATCACACGCTTCCCCGCCGGCTGCTGCGCCGCGGCGCTGCCCCCCTGCTGACTGCAACCGACGACGAGCGCCGCCACGATCGATACGACGAATCCGCGAACGAGCGCCCCCATGATCTCCCTCCCCCTGAAATCCCGGTCGAGTGTACGTCGGACGCCCACGCCGCGCCCGCGCATTCCATCCGCAGCGGCCGCGGGATGCCGCAAATTCGTTGCGCGCTAGCCCGTAGTGCGCGCGTCCTGCGCCAGCGCGGTCTTCAATCCCGAATACCCCGGCTGATCGATCGCCACCTGATTCACCACCGTCTGCCGCAAGTGCTCGGCGAGGCCGGGTCGATCGAGCGGCATCGTGCCGTCGCGCAGTTCGTTCACCAGGCGCCAGCGGAGCGCCTCGAGATCGTCGTTAGATCGGAACAGCGCGCGCAGTCGTTCCAGTTCGAGCCTGCGCTGTGGTTCGCCGAGGCTCAGCTCGCGCAGCACGATGTCGAGTGAGTTCGATGCGACGCGCGCCAGAAAGTTGAGGCGCCCTTCGGTGGCGGGCATCACGTCGCTGCGCAGATAGTCGCGTACGCTGCTGACGAGTTCGTCCGTCCGCGGCATGTCGAGCGTCGAAGTGAGTGCTTTGCCTTCCACCAGCGAGACCGGACCCGGGATCAGCAGGTTGACGCAATCGACCTGACACTCCGAGCTGCGTCGGCCGATGCCGGGCCGTTCGACGGTTTTGTCCGGTCCCGTTCTGAAGTGTTCGGCCATGCCAAGACAGCCGACCGCCCACCAGAACGAGCCGAACACTTCCCAGAACTTCACGTGCGCCGGATCGACCTTCTGTCCGGATACCGACTCGTAGCCGCGGAACAGATCCGCGTATTCGCCGAAGCCGCCTACCGGCAGATCGCTGCGGCCGAACCGCCACGAGTTCGTGCAGATCCAGCCGAGATCGCGCATCGGATCGCCGATGTGCGCCACTTCCCAGTCGAGCACCGCAACGACGCCGTTGGGGCCGACCATGAAGTTGCCGTTGCGGAAATCGTTGTGCACCAGCCCCATGCGCGGATTGCGCGGCAGGTGTTCCTTCAGCCAGCGGCCGGCGTAGTCGATCATCGGTTGCGGCGTGTGGAACAGTTTGTATCGCTCCCACGTCTGTTCGACGAACGCCGCCGGGTCCATCGGATCGAGCAACGTGTCGAGCCCCGTCTTCTTCAGATCGATCGCGTGAATGCGCGCGAGAATCTGGCCGCACTCGAACGCGAGCTTGGGCCGCACCGCAGCCAGCGCTTCGGAGCGGACGATGCGCGCACCGAGCGCTTCGCCGTCGAGCCATTGCATGACGAAGCCGTCGCCGAGTCCGTCAGCCGGCGTGAATACCGCGTACACCTCTGGCTCCGGCACGCCGGCTTCGCGCGCAAATCGCATCAGCGCCGCTTCGGTGGGCAGCCCGGGATGACCCGGCGTGCGAACGCTCTCCACGCCGCCGGGCGAACGTCGCATCGCAAGGCGGCGCTCGCCGGCCGCATCGCGAATCACCAGCCGATACGTCTCCTGGCTGGCGCCACCGGACAGTCGCTCGGCTGAAACGAGCGATTCGAATCCGTCGATCTGACGACGCAGCACTGCCGCGAGCCTTTCCTTGAAGTCAGAAGCCTCGAACTCGGAAGCCACGGCGGCTTATTCCTCGTGAACGCCTTTGGGCGCCCGCTGCTTCATGAAGCCGAACATGTAACCGGCGACGCGGCGCATCTGGATCTCTTCCGAGCCTTCGGTAATGCGGTAGCGCCGGTGGTGCCGATAGATGTGCTCGAACGGCTTGTGCCGTGAATAGCCCAGGCCGCCGTGCACCTGCATCGCGCGGTCCGCCGCTTCGCAGCACAACCGGTTCGCCCAGTAGTTGCACATCGACACCTTGTCCGACGCCGAGAACGCACCGTATGTATCCATCTGCCACGCCGTCTTGTGGATCAGCGCGCGCAGCATTTCGCATTGCGTCTGCAGTTCGACCAGCGGGAACTGGATCGCCTGGTTCACCGACAGCGGCTTGCCGAACGGCTTGCGCACCTTCGCGTATTCGACCGATTCGTTGATGCAGAACTGTGCAGCGCCCAGGCTCGATGCCGCCTGCCGGATGCGGTTCTCGTTGAAGAACATCTGCACCACGCCCAGACCTTTTCCTTCGCCGCCGAAGATCGCGTCGTTCGGCACGCGCACGTCGGTGAGCGAGATGCGGCCGTGGTCGGTCGGCATGTTGAACGTCCACATCATCTCTTCGACCTTGAAGCCTTTCGAGTTCGTCGGCGTCAGGAACGCGGTGATGCCGTCGCCGTCACCGGCCTTGCCGTTGGTGCGCGCGAAGATCAGGTCGTACTTCGCTTTGTGGATGCCGGTGTTCCAGGTTTTGCCGCCGTTGATGACCCAGTCGTCACCGTCGCGCCGCGCCACGGTTTCCATGTGCGTGGCATCGGACCCGTGATCCGGCTCGGTGATGCCGAATGCGAAACCGCGTTGGCCGCTGAGCATCGCGGGTATCCACTCTTTCTTCTGCTCTTCGGTGCCGTGATGAATCATCAGCATCAGACCGACGTTGTTGCCGACGATCGAGTGTTCGTTCTGCAGATCGTTGTGCAGACCGAGACCTTTAGCGGCGAAGTGTTCGCGGATCACCGCCATGCCGAGGTTGTTGCCGTCCTTGCCGCCGTATTGCTTCGGGAACGGATAGCGATAGTGGCCGGCGTCGTCGGCGAGTTTGCGCGCTTTCGCGAGCAGCGCTTCCCACTCTTCGGATGGCAGCCCGCCGCGGTCCCAGTCGGTGCGCGCATCTTCGCGGCGATGGTCGAAGAAGCGGATGTTGTCGTCGGCGTTTTCCAGCGGCTTGATGACCTTTTCGATGAACTCGTCGAGCTCGACCAGATAGTCGGCCAGATCTTTTGGAATGTTGAAATCCACGGTGTACTCCTCCCTCTCTCGATCGTCGGTTTGACGTTCCGTGCTCGGATGATAGCGACGCCGAGGCGGCGTCGGCCACTATGACAGGACGGACCCCGGAAATCGGCCGCGCCGGCCACCGCCCGCTAACCAGCTTCACTGAGGCGCAAGGAAAAGCGAATAGGCTTGGAATGCCGAGCGCCGGTCAAGCCCGCAATTCCCCGGATGGTGACTAGCCACAACGCCGTATACACTCCGCGGGCGGCTGGGCGGAGAACCCGTTTTGCACCGTTCCGGACAACGCAAAAGAACAACAGACAGGGGCAGTTCATGCATCGCTTTCAATGGGCAATCATCGCCCTGGTGATGGCCGTCGGCGCTGCGCACGCAGCAGATGTCCAGACCACGGGCGAAGTCGGTTCACCAGGCGCCACCACCACCATCACCGGCGAGCAGCTGCCGCCGCCCGATCCGAAGTTCGGCGGCGAGATCAAGGACGACGCACTGCAGTCCAAGCCGTGGTGGGCACCCCGCGTAGTGCCGCCGAAAGAGGCGCCGAACGTACTGCTGATCATCACCGACGACGCCGGTTTCGGCGTGCCGAGCACGTTCGGCGGGGTGATTCCGACCCCGACGATGGACGCGCTCGCCGCTACCGGCCTGCGCTACAACCGCATGTTCTCCACCGCGCTGTGCTCGCCGACCCGCGCCGCGCTGATCACCGGACGCAACCATCACTCCGCCGGCTTCGGCGTGATCTCCGAGCAATCCACCGGCTATCCCGGCTACAACAGCATCATCGGGAAGGACAAGGCGACGATCGGCCGCATGCTGCTCGACAACGGCTATTCCACTTCGTGGTTCGGCAAAGACCACAACGTGCCGGCGTTCGCCGCCAGCCAGGTCGGTCCGTTCGACCAATGGCCGATCGGCATGGGCTTCGAGTACTTCTACGGCTTCGTCGGCGGGGACACGAACCAGTGGGAGCCGAACCTGTTTCGCAACACCACCCAGATCTATCCGTTCCTCGGCAAGCCGGCCGGTACCTGGAATCTGGTCACTGCGATGGCGGATGACGCGATCGACTGGATGACGCGCATCCACCAGACCGACCCGAGCCGGCCGATCTTCATCAAGTACGCGCCGGGCGCCACGCATGCGCCGCACCACCCGACCAAGGAGTGGGTGGACAAGATCCACGCGATGCACCTCTTCGACGACGGCTACGAGCAGGTGCGCGCACGCATTCTCGCGAACCAGAAGCGCCTCGGCGTCGTGCCGAAGGACACGAAGCTCGCACCGTGGCCCAACGACATGCTGAAGCCGTGGAATCAGCTCAGCGCCGAAGAGAAAAAGCTGTTCATCAAGCAGGTGGAGGTGTTCGCCGCCTACGCCGCGTACAGCGACCACGAGATCGGCCGGGTGATCCAGGCGTTCCGCGATCTCGGCAAACTCGACAACACCCTCATCATCTACATCAACGGCGACAACGGCACGTCCGCCGAAGGCGGACCGATGGGTACGCCGAACGAAGTCGCGTTCTTCAACGGGCTGAACCAGCTGCCCGTAGACGTGCAGATGAAGTTCTACGACGTGTGGGGCACCGACCAGACCTACAACCACATGTCGGCCGGCTGGTCGTGGGCATTCGATACGCCGTTCGACTGGTTCAAGCAGAACGCATCGCGCCTGGGCGGCATCAACCAGAACATGGTGGTGTCGTGGCCCGCGCGCATCAAAGACAACGGCGCGCTGCGGCAACAGTTCGTGCACGTGATCGACGTCGTGCCGACCATTCTCGAGGCCGCCGGTCTGAGCGCACCGGAATACGTCGACGGCATCAAACAGGCACCGATCGAGGGCACCAGCTTCGCGTACACCTTCGACGCGGCCAACGCCAAAACGGCGTCGCGCCACAAGGAGCAGTACTTCGAGATGATGGGTCAGTGGGCTCTGTACGACGAAGGCTGGATGCTGTCGACGAAGGTGAATCGCGCGCCGTGGGAAGCGTTCGGTCCGGCGAATCCCGATCCGCTCAACAATCAGGTGTTCCAGCTCTACAACCTGAACACCGATTTCTCGCAGACCAACGACATCGCCGCGAAGAATCCGGACAAGGTCAAGGAAATGCGCGCGCAGTTCGTCGAGCAGGCGAAGAAGTATCAGGTATTCCCGATGGATGCGTCGGTGGCGGCGCGTCTCGTCGCGCCTCGCCCGAACATCACCGCGGGACGCACGGAGTTCGTCTACACGCGGCCGATGACCGGCTTGCCGCAAGGCGACTCGCCGGCCCTGCTGAATGCCTCGTACACGATCAGCGCCGACATCGACGTACCGCAGAGCGGCGCCGAAGGCATGATCCTGACCTCGGGCGGCCGCTTTGGCGGCTACGGTTTCTATCTGCAGAACGGCAAGCCCACGTTCCTGTGGAATATGGTCGACCTCGAGCGCGTGAAGTGGCAGGCGACAGACGCGTTACCGGCCGGGCACCACATCGTGGAATTCGATTTCAAATACGACGGCCTCGGCGCCGGCACCCTGACGTACAACAACTTCAGCGGCGTAGGACGTTCCGGCACCGGCAGCTTGAAGGTCGACGGAAAGGTGATCGACACGAAACAGATGCCGCGCACGCTGCCGATGATTCTGCAGTGGGACGAGAGCTTCGACGTGGGCTCAGATACGCTCACCGGTGTGAACGACGCCGACTATCAGCCGCCGTTCACGTTCACCGGCACCCTGAACAAGCTGACGCTGGCAGTCGATCGCCCGCAGTTGAGCGACGCCGACATCAAGTCGCTGCAGGCGGCTGACGCCGCTGCCGCCGACGGCGAAGCGCCGCCGCATTGAGAGGTGAGGTCGCGTCACTGCAACTTCCCCGCAGCGACGCGCGACCTGATCGATCACACGCGAACACTCGTTGCGCGAGCGGCTTCACCGCTCAGCCGCACGTCGTCGAGCACGACGATGCGCCCGCGCCCCAGGTCGACAAGACCGTCGCCGCGCCAGGACTGCAGTACTTCGTTCACCGACTGCCGCGATACGCCGAGAAACTGCGCGAGATCCTGCTGCGACACGCGCACCTCGACACCGCGCGCGTGGGCGACGCCCTGTTGCGCCGCGAGCATGATCAGCCAGCGCGCCAGTCGCGCCGGCAATCCGAGAAACGCCGACGCCTCGAGCAGGCCCGTCATCCAGCGCACGCGTTGACACAGCAGTTTGATCAGACTTCGCGCGAGTTCGGGCCTGCGGTCGAGAAACGCGACGAAGGCCGAGCGCTCGATGCCGTAGACTTCGGAATCGTCCACGGCGATCGCCGACGCTGATCGAGTTCCGCCATCCAGCAGGGCGATCTCTCCAATGAGGTCGCCCGGGCCGAGTTCGTTCAGATGACGTTCGTCGCCTTCGCTGGAACCCGCGCTGATTCGCACCCGTCCGGTCGCGATGATGAACAGGCGGCCATCCGCCTCTCCTTCGATGCAGATGGGTGCCCCCGCCGGATATTGCCGGCGGCGCGCCAGCGCGGCCAGGTCGCCCAAGGCAGCGGCGTCGAGATCCTCGAACAACGCGCTGCGCGAGAGCGCACGCTGCAATTCCGCTTCGGCGCGGGCAGGCATAGCATTTCCTGGTTCGTACTGTCGGGAAGGCGACACAACGTCCCGGTCGCTTCAAGCAGAATGCGCCCGGGATGAGACGAGACGCATCCGATGATTCGCAGCAAGCCTACAAGGAATGAATCGTTCAAGACATTGGGCACCGCAGTGGCCCTGGGGCTGCTCGTTTACGGATTGATCGCACTCGGTCGCAGTCTCGGAATCCTGCAACCGTACGAACTGCTCGCGTACGATCTCGGCCTGACCGTCCGGCAGATGCGACCGGCCGCATCGCGTTACGTCACCATCGTCGAAATCACCGAGCACGACATCGCCGCGCTCGGACGGTGGCCGCTGTCGGACGAACAACTGAGCGATGCACTCGAACGAATCGGTACGGCCGCGCCCCGCGCGATCGGGCTCGACATCTATCGCGACATCGAAGTACCGCCGGGGCGCGAGCGTCTGGACGCCGTCCTGCGCAACGACGCGCGCATCGTCACCGTCACGAAGCTCGCCGACGATCACGGGCCAGGGGTGTCCGCGCCGCACGCGCTAGTCGGAACGTCGCAGGTCGGCTTCAACGATGTGCTGGTCGACAGCGACGGCATCGTGCGGCGCGCCCTCCTGTTCCTGGACACCTCGACACAGACCGAATCCGCCTTCGCGTTGCGCCTGGCGACGAGGTATCTCGCCGGCGACGGAATCGGCCTCGCGGCCGACCCGACCGATCCGGATCAATTGCGGCTCGGCCCGACCACGGTGCCGCCCCTCGCGACGAACTACGGCGGCTACATTGGCGTCGACGCGGCCGGATACCAGTTCCTGCTCGACTACGCACAGCCGGCGTTCCGGACCTTCGCATTCGGCGACCTGCTCGCGGGCCGGGTGCCGGTCGACGCGATGCGCGATCGCATCGTGCTGCTCGGCGTCGCGGCGGACAGTGTGAAGGACGATTTCTACGCGCCGCTCGGCCGCTGGCTATGGCGCGCACCGGCGAAAATGTCCGGCATCGAATTGCACGCGCACATCGCCGATCAGCTGTTGCGTTTCGCGCTCGACAGGCAGCGCCCGATGTCCAGCTGGAACGGCGCGGCCGAACAACTGTGGATGCTGTTCTGGGCGCTGACCGGCGCGCTCGCCGCACTCGCCGCGCCGTCGGCGCGACGGCTCGGCTGGTTGTGGTTTCTCGGTTCGATTTCGATCGCCGCCGCGTCGTACGGCGCTTTCCTGGCAAACGTGTGGGTGCCGTTCGTGCCGGGCTGGCTCGGCTGGCTCGGCGCGACCGGGCTCGTCACCGCGTATCTCGCGCAAGCGGAACGGCGCGAACGGCAGATCCTGCACGACCTGTTCTCGACGCACGTCTCCGCCGATCTCGCGAATCTGTTGTGGGAACGTCGCGGCGAACTCATGGAACACGGTTCGCTGAAGCCGCAGAGCGTCACCGCGACGACATTGTTCGTCGATCTGCGCGGCTTCACGTCGATCTCGGAGCGTCTGCTGCCTGACGACCTGATGAGGTGGCTGAATCGAGCGCTCGAGGCGTTCACGCGGACGATCCTCGATCACAACGGCATGATCGACGACTACTTCGGCGACGGCATCAAAGCGAACTTCGGTGTTCTCCATTCGGAAGGCGGCGCCGATCCAGTCGGCGCCGATGCGCGGCGCGCCGTCGAATGCGCGCGTGCATTGGCGCGGGTGACGGCCGAACTCAACGCAAGCGCGGCGCCGGAGCAGACGCCGTACGCGATACGCATCGGCGTTCACACCGGTGTCGTCGTGGCTGGCACGGTCGGCAGCGAGCGCCGGCTCAAATTCACGACGGTCGGCGATGCCGTCAACCTCGCCGCACGGTTGCAGACGCTGGACGACCCGCGCCTCGACGTGCGCTGCGCATGCCAGATCATCGTCAGCGGTACCACGCGCGCGTATCTCGACGCGAATCTGCCGACGCGCGCACTCGCGGCCGTGCGGCTGAAAGGCAAACACATGCCGATCACCGTCTACGAAGTCGTACTCGATGAAAATTCGAATGGCGAATCATCCGTGCTGGAGGCACTGCAGCCATGAACGTCAAGAAGTTCAACACAACAACCCTGCTGGCGACCTGCCTGTTGTGGCTTGCAAACGGTAGCGCCGTGTGCGCTGACGAGCAGACCGCACCGGCCAAACCGGTCGCCATTGCAGTTCCGTTAGATCCATCGCCGCCAATACCCGAGCCTGCGTCCGACGCTCAGACGGTGAGAACAGACTCGGTCGCAAGCGTGGCGATTGATCGTCCCGAGGGACTGCCCGTCTACACGCCGCCGCGCCGCGGCGCGCCGAAAACGCGCGTCGGCGGCGGCACGCGTAGCCTCTCCACCGGCACGCACGCCGGCGAGATGCTGACCGTGCTGTCTCCGCCGCAGACCGGGCAGACACAGCAGGCCCAACCGACGCTTTATTGGTTCCTGTCGGCCGCGGATGCCGGTCCGTTCGAATTCGTGTTGACGACCGCCGACGCCGTTGCGCCGCTCCGGCGCGTCCGCATCGACGGCCCGCTGGGCGCCGGCATCCACCCGGTGTCGTTGCGCGATGAGAACGTCGTGCTCGACGACGGCGTGGAATATCAATGGTCCGTCGCCATCGTCCACGATCCCGAGCGACGCTCGCGCGACGTCGTCGCCATCGGAACGCTGGAACGTGTGGCAGCCGGCCCGACTCCCGACGGCGCCGAAGCCGTATTCGCGCTAGCCGAGCGCGGTCTGTGGTACGACGCGTTGCAGCGGGTCGAAGAGTTGATCGCGCAATCTAACGGCGACGCCCGGCTGCGCGAGTACCGCGCGGCGTTGTTGGATCAGGCCGAACTCGCGCAGGTGGCGCAATACGTGCGCAGCACACCGGCAAGCTGACGGCCACGTCGGTCAAAGCCAGTTGCTGATCAGAACGTAGGGTGACCAGTAGTACGGGTGACGGAACCGCGGATCGGCGAGCGTCTTGCGCTGCGCGCGCTGCAATGCCTGCGCCTTCGAGACGTCGCCGTTGGCCAGCTCGTGATAGAAGTCGGTCAATATCGTCTGGCTCGCTTCGTCGGAAACGGTCCACAACGTTCCCAACGCGCTGCGCGCGCCGGCGCGAATCGCCACGCCCGACAACCCCAGCGCGGCGCGGTCATCGCCGCTCGCGGTCTCGCACGCGCTCAACGTGAGCAGCTCGAGCGGTTCGCGGAAACGCGACTGCGCCACCACGTCGTAGAGCGTTGTCATGTTCAGCGGGCCGTCGTGCGTCAGCACGAAACTCGATTCGGAGGCGCCGGCAAAAGTCGCGTGCGATGCGACGTGGACGATCGACGGCTGCGATTTCGCGACCGCATCGCGGAATGCCTGCGCGCTGAACGCGTCGTTCAGCAGAATCGATCCGCCGATTTCCGCCTGAATGGCGGTGAGTTCGCGCGGCACGTATGGCAGATCGGGCGCGCTGCCTCCGTACTCGCTCATCCCCGCCAGCAACACCCCGCCGAGCGCGGCGCCGAGCGGCCGCGGCGCGATCAACGTGAGGCTCGGCGTGATCGCGACGGCGAAACGCTCGACGAGAAAGCCGTTGCCGTCGTGAAGTGCTTCGAGCGGTATCGAATAGAGTTGGCCCTCCGGCACGAACACCAGCGTCGTTGCCCCGCCGCGCGCCAACTCGTCCGCCACGCCGCCGAGCAGCGTCTGATACAGCCACTGCGCGTGCGGCAGATATTCCCGCGTCGTGCGGTTCTCGAGCGTTTGTCGGAACGCGCGGACATGGGCATCGAATTCAGCGCGGTCGTACGGTCGCGAATGACGTTCGATGCGCCCACCGAAGCTGACGATCAATTCCAGACGATCGTCGAGCAGCACCGGGTAAACCACAGCCGTGTCTTTTGCCACACGATCGAGCGGCACGGCGGATGCTTCCAGCAGGCTCACGCATTCGTCGTGAAAGTAGTCGCGCAACGTCGCCTCACGCAGACCGTCGACCACTCGGCGCGCTTCGAGCAACGACTGTTGCTGCTGCGCCGCGTCCTGCCGGTCGCTGACCGCGAGCAGCACTTCGAACAGATCCTGATAGATCGGCGCCACCTGATCGGCGAACCGGTACTTCGCTGGAATCAGGCCGGCGCGCGCCTCGAAACGGATCTGATCAAGATCCGCGACTGCTTTGCGCAACATCGTCAACGCACCGTCGGAATCACCCGACAGCCAGGCGATGCGCCCCTCCTGCCAATACCACTGGACGCGCAGATCGAGTGCACTCGCGCGATCGGCGGAGGCGATCGCCTGCTGCGTCAAGACGCGCGCTTCGTCGATTCGTCGTTCGAGCAGATAAAGCGTGCCCAGTTCACCGTCGGCCACCGACTCGTCGCGGGGATTGTCTTCGCTGCGCGCGATGGCAGCCGCTCGCATCAGATGTCCGTAGGCCGCGCGCAACGACCCAGCGAAAAGGCTGGGGTCTGCCGCCGTGGCACGCGAATAAGTCAACGCCAGATGGGTTTCGACGAACCATCGGGCATGATCTTCGGGCAGCCGCGAAACGGCGTCGGCCGCCTGCACGGCCAGATCGATCGCGGTTGCCGCGTCGCGCAAATCCACTGCAAGACGCGCCGCGCTGGCCAGCGCCTGCGCGCTCACCAGCGAACCGGACGGGGCGCCATCGATTGCCCGCCGGTAGGCGGCGCTGGCAGCTGCATCGTCGCCGCGCAGCCGCGCCAGGTTGCCGTCGAGCAGCGCGCTGCGCGCCAGCGTGGAATCGTCCTGCGGCAGACTCGCCGCTTCCGTCAGCAGCGCCGCGGCGCGGTCGAACGCGCCAAGCGCCATCTGCGCGCCCGACAATGCGTGGAGAACGGCTACACGCGTGTCGGGATCGTCTCGCCGCGAACCGGCCTGGGTCAGCGGCGCCAGCGACGGGTCGAATTCACCGAGCGCCTGGCGCGCTTCACCGAGTCGAAGCAACTCGTCGACGGAACCGCCCGGATGCTGCGCGATCGCGGCATTCAGCAGCGTCACGGCTTCCGCATAGTGACCACCGAGGAATGCGCGCCGCGATGGATCCGTTGGGGCGGCCGTATCGGTGGCGAAAACCGGTATCAGTCCGTCGGGTCCGGGCGGCAAACCCGTCTGTCGGGCCACCGTGAAACTGCCGACGCGCTCGCCGTGTCCGCGCGCGGCGCACGGTTCGCGGAACATCGCGCTCGCATTCAAATAGTCGGCCGGCAGCGACGCGACCTGGCTACCCAGGTCGGTGTCTGGCGAATTGATGACGACCGCGTTCTCGGCCACTACCTCGGCATCCGGCGACTTCACGAACGCATCGGTGGTCAGTTCGATCACGCCACCGGCGCCGCCCGCGACGGCCGCCCGCGCCAGAATCCGGCTGGTGTCCATCACGACGATGTCGTTGTTCATATTGACGAATACGTTGCCGCCTTCGCCGCCGGTATCACTCGCGTCCACGCCGCTCGACTGACTCAAGCGCAGCGAACCGGGGCCCTGCATCACGATGTCGCCGCCGCCGGCATCCTCCGCTGAGGTGGTGATTTGACCGTTGACCACCTGCACCAGCGTCAGCGGATGGATCGGCGCGGCACCGGTAGTGCCGACACCGATGCGGATGTTGCCGGCGTCGCCGGAACCGACGCCGACGCTGGTTGCCGCGACGCTGGCGCCGTCGATGTCGAGCGTTCCGACGTCCAGCGTGATCGTGCCGCCGCGGCCGGGAAGCGACGTGGAACTGCGCAACTCCGTTCCCGGTTCGAGATAGATCCCGGGCGCTTCGATACGGATGTCGCCGGCGTTGCCGCTGCGAGGCGCACCAACGCCGCCCACTTCGGTGTCTTCCACTTCGCTCGCGACGCGGATTGACGTTCCATCGCCGTCCGCACGCGCGCCGGTAAGGCGTATTTCACCGGTGGCCGCGATATGCACTTCCCCACCGCTTCCGACGCCCGACGTACTCGTAGAGATGCGCGCACCGTCGGCCAGCAATATGTCACCGGCCGCGATGTCGATCGTGCCCGCGTTCCCTGTTGCGGTGAACGCCGAGCTTGCCGATATCCGCGAGCCACGGTCGGTGATCGGATCGCCGGGGTTGCTCGAGCCCGCGAGCACCATGCGCGTCGGCGCGCGGATCAGAATGCTGCCGCCGTTGCCGGTCGATGCAGCGGAACTCGACAGGCGCGATCCCTCCAGCAATTCGAAGATCGGCGCCTCCACGACGACGTTGCCGGCATTGCCCGCCGCATTCGAGTTCGCGCCAACATTGACGTTGTGGCGCGCGGTGATGCGTTCGGTCGCTTGCAACTCCACGTCGCCGCCGGGACCGGTCGCAATGGCACCGCCGGCGCTGCCGCCGGAACCTCCGCCCCCTGAACCACCGCCACCGGAGCCACCGCCCGGACCACCGCCACCCGATCCACCGCCACCCGATCCACCGCCGCCAGTGCCGCCGCCACCGCCCCCGCCGCCGCCGACCGCTGCGCCGCTCGAACTCTGCAGGTCCGCCGCGTTGGTGAGATCAATCGCCGCGGCTTCGACACGGATCGAGCCGGCCGCGGCGGCCCCAGTGGTAAACGAACTGATCCGCACGCCGTCGAGCCTGATCTGATCTGCGCGCAGGCCGACATTGCCAGCCGCCAGTGCGTTGGCGGTCTGCGTCGACAGCACGACACCGGTGCCGCTCATGTCGAGCAGGTTCGCAGCGTCGAGCAGGATGTCTCCACCCGCACCGCCGCTGCAGCCGGAACACGGCGCCGTCGTCAGCGTCGTGCCCTGCGTCACGATGAGATCCTGCGCGGATAGACCGATCGAGCCTGTCCGGCGCGGGCCATCCGTCGTCACGTCCATCGCCGTGCGGTCGAGGCGCAATGTTCCGCCGGCGGCCACGTCGATCGCGCGCCCGACCGCACCGCTCCCGGCCAGATCGGCGCGCAAACGCGCCGCGCCCAGTTGAACGTCGCCGCCGCGGATCACCACCGTTCCGGCGCGGCTGCCGCGTGCATCGACGAGCACGTTCGGCGCGATGTCGACGCGGCCGCTGGTACCCGGCACGTCGCTGCGCAAGTCGACCGGTACCGTGCTTGCATCGCCGATGGCCGCGATCCGGATCGAACCGCCAGGTGCCTGCAGGCACGCGACGCCGCACGGCGCGGCGGGTGCCGAACCCGCGCCAATCCGCACATCCTGCCCGACCAGCGACAACGTACTGCCGGTTGCAGCTGTCAACGCGCTGCCCTCGATCGCCAGCACCACCGGTTGGCCGACGAATCCGAAGCTGGTCGGTTGCGCCATGGCGAGACGCGCATCGCCGGTGAACGTCAGCGCCCCAGTAGGGTCGTCCGGTAGCATGCCGAGCGTTGCTGCGGTGGCGACGTGCAGCGCACCCGGCACTTCGATGTGTGCCTGCGGTCCGAACACGATGCCGCTCGGATTCAGAAAATACAGCGCGGCGCCGGAGACGTTCGACGCCAGCGTTCCCTCGATGGTCGACGGCGAACCTCCCGTCACGCGGCTGATGATGTTGCGCGTGAGGAATGCAGGATCGGCGCTGAACAGCGCCTTGTCTCCGGCCGCGATGTCGAACGTCGTGAAGCTGTGGAACAGATTCACGCCGCCGCCGGGCCGGTCGCCCATGCTCTCGCCGATCTCGACGACACCCACACCATCGCGAACCGGCTGCAGCGTGATGTCCGGATTGCCGACCGTGCCGTCGCGGACGACCGAGGTGGCGACGTCGGCGTTCGCCGACAGCGCGCTCAGCGCCGCGATCAGACAGAACGAGGGCCGCATCAGGCTGTTCATTGCGTGCTGACCTCTAAACCGAGGTGCACGCCGGCGTCCTGCAGCTTGTCAGTGCCGGGATAGTCGATGTTGTCCAACTCGTGACCCCAGTACAGCTCGAAGTGCACGCGATCGAGCGGGCGCCAGTTCAATCCGAGCCCTGCGCTATTGAGCTTGTTCGGGCCGATTTCTCCGCGATTGGTGTTCCACGAGTACGACAGATCCACGAAGGGGCCCATTTCGAGTACGACACGTCCGCTCGCCTCGACCAAGAGCGGCACACGCCATTCGACGGAACCGATCAAGCCGTTGTCGCGTATGAGCGTGTTCTCGCGGTAGCCCCGAATGGACCAACGCCCGCCCAACGTCATCTGCTCCATGCCGAGCAAAGCCCGATTGGCGAATTGCCCGTCGAATCGCGTGATCAACTGACTGTCGAGAAAGTCGATCCGCCGCGCCCACTGCGCGCGAAGCGTGGTGCTGACGAAGTTGCCGTCCGCCGCGTTGCCCTTCGCCTGCGTCGAATCGAGGGCATCGAGTCCCACCGACACGTGCATCGAAGCGGCGAACACGGAGCGCGCGCTGCGGTTCCTCCAATCGGCGCCGACCCGCACGACCGTGGCTTTTGCGACCCCGTCGTCGGGCCCCTCGACGAACGAAAACCCGCTACCGAGCAGATAGGTCTTGCTGCGCCACCATTCGCCCGTCAGCCACATCGAGAACAGATTCGTGGGATCGCGTGAAAACGCATGCAGGAGCTCGAGGCCCGCCGTCTCGGAATCCGCCTTGATGTCCAGGTCGTTGAACGGACCGTCGACGATCTCGCTGTGCATCACCGAACCATAGAGCTTGGCGCGCGTGCCGTACGCATTGACCGGAATCGAGTACTGGCCGTCGAACTCCCACAAGCCCTGCGTGTCCCGAAGCGACATGTCCAGGTCGTCGCCGCGCCCCGCGAGGTTGTGATATCCGATGCCGGCCTGACCGCCCCACGCGCCTACTGCCGGCGTCTGGTAGTTGTTCGCCTCGAACCTGGCGCTCAAAGGCGCCGTTTCGCGCGTCTCCACGAGCAGTATGGCATCGCCCCTTTGTTCGCCCGGCAGCAGTCGCGCATCGACGCCGGCAACGTGCGGTTCGTTCTGCAGGGCTTGCAGGCGACGTTCGATGTCGAAGGCGTTGACCGGCTGGAGATCACCAAACGATTCCAGATAGGAGGCCAAATAATCACCGCGATAACGGCCGTCGCTCTGCGCGCGGATCGATTCGAGACGCCCTTCGACGATCTGCACCTGCAGTGTGTCCCCAACCAGCGCCGTGAGCGTCGCTCCGGATGTGAGGTAACCGCGCTGCACGTAGACCAGCGACAGTTCGTCCTGCAGGTTGCGCAGTTCGGGAATCGACAGGGTGCGTCCTTCGTACTTCGCGGCGACCGCGGCGAGTTCAGCGCCGAGGATGGTGTTGCCGCTGATGCGAATGGTCGAAACCGGTACGCGCGCTGCGTCCGAGAGCGGATCGGGCCGGGCCAGCGTCGGTTCGTACGGAGGCAGGATCGGGGCGGACTGTGCGGGCAACGCGCGGCCTAGCGCCGTGATCGACGCGGGTGCGCCCGGCATTTCGCCCAGATCCTGCGCCCCGGCCGCCGCCGCGGCCAGCAACAACAGTGCAGCGTGCGCGGCGCGACGCCGAAGTTGCGAACGAACGAAGTCCACGAGACTAGATGCCGAGATCCAGCAGGTTGTAGTCCTTGATGTCGGCCTTCGCGGCCGGCGTCCAGCGGCACCGCGCTTCCTGTCCTGCAAGCGGTACGTATCGATACGATGTCTCGCGCGGAAAGCGCTGTTTGCGCGCGTCGATCGCGTAGAGGATCAGCCGCGAGCGCTCGCGGATGCGGGTGTCGTCGTATTCGGCCACCGGATTGTGTATGCCGCCGCTGGTAACGCCGAGTACAGATGCGCGCCTGTGGAAGCCGAAGTTGATCGTCACGCGTACGTCGTCGCTGGTGTTCGCGAACGAGCCGTGGATGGCCTGGCGGTTGCAGATCGCGACGTCGCCCGCGGCGCAGATCAGTGGCACCGCGTCGGGCAGGCGATCCGAACCGGCCGCGTCGACCATCGCCTTGATGTCCGCTTTGCCGGTGCGATGCGACCCCGGCACCACCCACAAGCCGTTCGCAGCGTTGCAGCCGTACAGCTGCGCCATGAAGTTGAAGCCGTGCGTGCCTTCATCGAATCGGGGACTGTTCCAGTGCGTCCACCCATCCTGATGCCACGCGACCGAACCGCCGAGCCGCGCCTGCTTGATCCACACCGCTTCGTTGAACGGCGTGAAATCTTCGCCATTCACGGCGGCCGCAACCGCGAGCAGATCCGGATGGCCGTATACGCGCAGGCACGCATCGGAAAACTGCAGCGAACCGAGAATCAGCTGAACAACGTACTCCGGCGCTTCGGCCGGCGCCGCCGGTTCGAACATCTTGGCCGGATGGCGACCGTTCGCGCGGTCGGTTCCGCCAAGCGGATCGGACAACGGCTTCACCCAGCTGATGTTCGGTGCGGTGCAGTCCGCGCCCAGCGCGGGGCGTCCCTGTTTGTCGACGCTCGCACCGCGTGTCGCAGGTGCGCGCGCCAGCATGTCCGCGACATCGCGTTCGATGTCGGCGAGCTCGTCCTCCTTCAGCACGCCTTCGAAGACGTAGAAGCCGCATCGCGAGTACGCCTGGAGAATCGCGGGGTCGAGGTTGCCGTTCGCGTCGAACCGGATCGGACCGCGGTTGCCGAGAATCATCGCGCGGCGCTCGCCGTCGGCCCGATAACGCGACATCGCCGCTTCCTCGGAACCGTAGTCGACCTGCGGAACTTCGATGTGCGGGAGGTTCGCCATGATCTGCCCGAAACGACCGTGCGTCGATGCGATGTTGATTCGTAGAGCCACAGGAAGCAACCAGCAAGGCGGCCTGGGGACCGGTCGTGCGCGTTCGAGCAGCCGCCGCTCGTGAACTAAGGTCGCGGGACCGCGCGCAACCGATGCAGCGTGATCTCCGGCGGGCAATTGATCCGGACGTCGACGATCGACGTGCCCGCGCCGGGCGACGTGTAGCCCTGCATGCCGCGGCGGCGCCACGGACCTCGACCCATGCGCCGCGGCACGTCACCGTCGACGGTCACGGGATAGCCGCCCGGCAGGCAGATCTGGCCGCCGTGCGTGTGACCGCACAACATCACGTCGATACCGGCCCGCGCCGCCTGACGATACACCTCGGGGGCGTGCGACAGCAGGATCGATGGCAACTCGACCGGCACACCGGAGATCGCTGTCGGAATGCTGCCGAGACGATAGAAGTGATGATCGTCGATGCCGACCAATGCCAGCTGTGCATCGTCGCGTTGCAGCGTGACCGCTTCGTTGATCAGCATCCGGATGCCCATCGCTTCGAATTCGGGCACGAAGGCGGTGCTGTCGTGATTGCCGAGCACCGCATAGATCGGATCGCGCAGCACCGCGCGGATGCGGCGCATGCCGTCTATGGTGGCGTCGCACGGCCCGTACGTTTTCGATCGATAGTCGCCCGTCATCACGCAGACGTCGTATTCGACGCGCACCAGCCGCTCGATCAGCGCCGGCACGAACGTCTCGTTGATGTCGACGTGCAGGTCCGACAGGTGCAGCAGAGTGAATCCGTCGAACGCCGGGTCGAGGCCGACGATCGGCAGCTGGTTTTCCACCACGCGAATGGCGAGTGCGTTACGCCGCGCCCGCTTCAGCATCCCGACCACGCGCAGGCAGCCGCGAATCAGCGCCGGCGCGAGGTACCACTCACGCAGGCGAAACGAGTCCCCCGCCTCTCGCTCGTAGATCGCTTCGATCGCCAGCCGTTTGCGCGCGTGCGCGCCGAGCCGCTCGATCAGCGCCGGATCGATGGTGCCGTCGGCCTTCTGCATCGCGCGATTGTATGCCCGCACCACGCCGCATAGCTCCGCCAAGCCCGCCCCTATCTGCTATCGTTTGCGCCTCCCGGCAAAACGAAGGGCACCCACCATGAACCTTCTGCAAGTGGCGGCGCTCGGCGCCGCGGCGATTCTTGCGTCGGCTTGTCATCGCGACGCTCCGAAACAGGAAGGCGAGATGCATCACGCGGCCGACGCCGCGCCCGCCGGTCAGACGCTGGCCGCGGTACAGCCCGACGGAACGACCGCACCGCTGCTGCACGGCATCGGTCCGTTGCACGTGCCGATCTCGACGAAATCGGAGCAGGCGCAGAAGTACTTCGACCAGGGCTTCACGCTGATGTACGGCTTCAACCACGCCGAGGCGATCCGTTCGTTCAAGGAAGCAGCGCGCCTCGATCCGACCTGCGGCATCTGCTGGTGGGGTGTCGCGTTGTCGTACGGACCCAACATCAATCAGCCGATGCCGAAGGAAGCCATTCCGGAAGCGTGGAAGGCGCTGCAGACCGCCCAGTCGATGCGCGCGAACGAGTCGCCGCAGGAACAGGCGTACATCGACGCGGTTGCGGCGCGCTACAGCGAGTCCGGTGAGGGGCGCGCGACGCTCGACCGCGCTTACGCCGACGCCATGGCGAAGCTCGTGGCCGCCTATCCTGACGATCTCAATGCCGCAACCCTGTATGCAGAGTCGTTGATGGATCTGAGTCCGTGGGACTACTACAAGCCCGACGGATCGCCGAAACCGGAAACGACGATCGCGTTGGCCCAACTCGAACGCGTGAAAGCGGCGGATCCGCAGCACCCCGGCGCCTTGCACTTCTATATTCATGCGGTCGAAGCGACGGCGACGCCCGAACGCGCCGAAGTGGCGGCCGACGAACTCGGCGATCTCGTTCCCGTTGCAGGCCATCTCGTGCACATGCCGGCGCACATCTTCCTGCGCGTGGGCCGTTATCACGACGCCGTTACGGCGAACGAACTCGCCGCCACAGCGGACGAAGATTACATCGCGCAGTGCAACGCGCAGGGTTTCTATCCGGCGGTGTACTACCCGCACAATCTGCACTTCCTCTGGTATGCGGCGATGATGGAGGGCCAAAAGAAACTGTCGCTCGACACCGCGCGTAAGATGGCGCAACACGTGCCGCTCGATTTCGCGCGTTCCACGCCCGAGGTACAGCAGTACCTGCCGGTGCCGATCTACACGCTGGTGCGGTTCGGATTGTGGGACGACATGCTCGCCGAACCGGCGCCGCCCGAAGGCGTGCCGTTCGCAACCGCGATGTGGCACTACGGACGCGGCGTTGCATATGCGCGCAAAGGCGACCTCGCGAACGCCAACGTCGAACTGAAGGCGCTGCAGGCCAGCTCGAATCTCGGCGCCACGGTGCCGATTCAGGGCAAACCCGAGATCATCAACGGCATGGTGTCGGTCGCGACCGATCTCGTGACGGCAGCGATCGCGAATGGCCACGGCGATCATGCGGCGGAAGTGAGCGCGCTCGAACGCGCGGTGAAAACGCAGGACGCGCTGCAGTACACCGAACCGCCCTACTGGTTCTATCCGGTTCGGCAAAGTCTGGGCGCCGCGTATCTGCGCGCGAAACGTCCGGCCGATGCACAACGCGTGTTCAACGAAGACCTCGCCTACTTCAAGAACAACGGCTGGTCGCTGTGGGGGCTCGGTGAAGCGATGGCGGCGCAGGGTCAGGACCCGACCAAAACCCGCGAAGCGCAGAAAGTGGCGTGGGAGTATGCAGACATTCCTGCGGGCCAGGTTCTGAACTGATGACCGCGCCGCCGCGCTCGTTCGGATTTCACACGCGGGCAGTGCACGCGGGTGCGCGGCCCGAGCCGGTGACCGGCGCGCGGGCGATTCCGATTTTTCAGACCACAAGCTACGTGTTCGAAGACGCGGATGCGGCGGCGGCGTATTTCAATCTGCAGGAGTACGGCAACACTTACTCGCGCATCATGAATCCGACCGTCGCCGCGTTCGAAGAACGCATCGCGAACCTCGAGAACGGTGTGGGCGGCGTGGCATTCGCGAGCGGACTCGCGGCGCAGACGGCGGCGCTGTTCACGATGCTCGAGCCCGGCGACCACGTCGTTGCGTCGAGTGCGCTTTACGGCGGCACGGTGACGCAACTGAAGCACCTGTTGCGCAAGCTGTCGATAGACCTCTCGTTCGTCGATCCGGACCGCGTCGATGCGTGGCGCGACGCGCTGACGGACAAGACCAAGCTGCTGTTCGGCGAGACCATCGGCAATCCGGCCGGCAACGTGCTCGACATCGAAGCACTCGCGCACGTTGCGCACGATCACGGCGCGCCGCTGATGATCGACAACACGTTCGCCACGCCGTACCTGTGCCGTCCACTCGAATGGGGCGCCGACATCGTGGTGCACTCGGCGACGAAGTTCATCGGCGGCCACGGCACCAGCATCGGCGGCGTGGTGGTCGATGCGGGACGCTTCGACTGGTCGAACGGCCGCTATCCGATCGTGGCGGCGCCTTCTCCGGCGTATCACGGTCTCGCGTTTCACGAGACGTTCGGCATGTACGGCTACCTGATGAAGCTGCGCGCCGAAACGCTGCGCGACCTCGGCGCGGCGCTGGCGCCGCTCAACGCGTTCCTGTTCATGCAAGGACTGGAGACGCTGCCGCTGCGCATGAAAGCGCATGTCGCCAACGCGCTTGCTGTGGCGCGATTCCTCGCTGCGGACAAGCGCGTCGAACGCGTGCGCTATGCCGGTCTCGACGACAGTCCGTATCGCGCGTTGCGCGACAAATATCTGCCGCGCGGCGCGGGCGCGGTGTTCTGTTTCGATCTCGCCGGCGGACGCGACGCAGGCCGCACGTTCATCGCGGCGCTGAACATCTTTTCGCACCTGGCCAACGTCGGCGACGCGAAATCGCTGGTGATCCACCCGGCCAGCACCACGCACCGGCAACTGAGCGATGCAGAGCTGACTGCGGCCGGCATCGGCCCCGGCACGATCCGGCTGTCGATCGGCATCGAAGACGCCGACGACCTGATCTGGGACCTGCAACAAGGTCTCGCGGCGGTGGCGCAATGAGCGAAGCGCCGATCAAGCCGTACCAGGACGCGGCGGTCATCCAACGGCTCGTCGCAGGCGCGCGCACCATCGCGATGGTCGGCTTGTCGGCAAACCCCATGCGGCCGAGTCATTTCGTTGGGTTCTATCTGCTCCGACACGGCTTTCGCGTGATACCGGTGAATCCGCGCGAACGCGAAGTGCTGGGCCAGCGCAGCGTGGAGAATCTCGCGCAGATCGACGTGCCGGTAGACATCGTCGACGTCTTCCGCGAGCCGAGTGTGGTGCCGCAGATCGCAGCCGACGCCGCCGCGATCGGCGCGAAAGCGCTGTGGCTGCAGTTCGGCGTCGTCCACGAAGCGGGCGCTGCGCAAGCGCGAGCCGCCGGACTCGACGTGGTGATGGACCTCTGCCTCAAGATAGAACACGCCCGTTATCTCGGTCGCATGCACTGGCTCGGCTTCAGCACCGGCGTGATCAGCGCCCGCCGCAGACCGCCCGCCTGATGCTCGACCGCATTCGCGCGTGGCGTCGCGCCCGCATCCTCGAACGCCACGCCATCACCGACGATCTATGGCAGCGTTGCACCGACGAGTTGCACATTCTCGATCGGCTGAACGACGACGAGCTGGCGCGACTGCGCGAACTGACGACCCTGTTCCTGCACCAGAAGAAAATCGTTGGCGCGCACGAACTGGCGGTGGACGACGCGATGCGGATCACCGTCGCGGCGCAGGCGTGTCTGCCGATCCTGAACCTCGGCCTCGATCTCTACCGCGGCTGGTACACGATCATTCTGTATCCCGGCGCATTCGTCGCGCACCGCGAAGTGCACGACGAAGGCGGCGTTGTTCATACAGGTTATGAAGAACTCGACGGCGAATCGGCCGAAGGCGGCCCGGTGGTGCTGTCGTGGGAAGAAGCGCGGCCGCTACCGGCCGACGAGGTGTACAACGTGGTGGTGCACGAGTTCGCGCACAAACTCGACGAATCGACCGGCGCGCCAAACGGCCTGCCGCCGCTGCACGCGGACATGAGCATTGAGTCCTGGTCCACCGTCATGACGACCGCGTTCGATGCGTTCAACGCAATGCTCGATCGCAATGAGGAACCGCCATTCGACGACTACGCCGGCACCGATCCGGCCGAGTTCTTCGCGCTCGTCAGCGAGCTGTTCTTCGCCGCGCCCGACGTCCTGATCGACGCATATCCCGACGTGTATGCGCAGTTGCGGGCGTTTTATCGGCAGGATCCGATCGCGGCCTACTTGCCCGCGTCTTGAGGGCGAACTTCGAGTGGACGGTTGAGTGGCGGTGGCTCGGTGCGCCGGAGACACTCAGAGGGTCCTACGGCACTGCGATCGGGATGGACGACGGGAGATCGGTGCTCCGGCCCGGCGTGTGATGCGCCTCCGCACCGATCACCCGTCGCCCTTCCATCCATCGCAGTCGCGCCTTCGTTCGGAGATGAATAAGTCACTGCCGGTGCCAGGCACCGGCGGTGACTTATCGATCCACAACAGAGCAACGAAGCTCACAGCGCGTCAGTCGATGAGAATCGCCGGACCCAGTGTGTTGAGGTCGCGTCGCCGCGTTCGCCAGTCGGGCATGTGGCGGTCCATCAGACGTTCGAATCCAGGGCCGTGATCGTGATGCTTGAGATGCGCGAACTCGTGCACGATCACGTAGTCGACCAGATCGACCGAGGCTTTGACGAGTTGCGTGTTCAACGTGACGTCGCCGGTTGCGGTGCAGCTGCCCCACTGCGACCGCATGCGCCGCAGGCGCCAGGACGGCGCGCTCTTGAGCCACGGCAGATCGGCGTGGCGTGCGATCCGCTCGGCCAGCAGGTCGAGCGCCTGGCGTCTGTACCACACGCGCAGCAGGTCGCGAACGTGGCCGGCGGTTCGATCGCGCGTGGCGACGACGAAGCGGCGCTCGTCGAACGACACTGCATCGCGTTCGGCCGGAAGCGCGAACGCAATCGGATAGCGTTTTCCCAGGAACAACTGCAGCGCACCGTGATCGTAACGGGGCGCCATCGCTTTCGCTTCGGCAACGCGTTCGGCGATCCATTCGGCGTGCATCTGCACCACGCGACGTATCTCGCTCTGGCTCGCCCAGTTCGGCGCGCCAACGCGCACGCTGCCGTCGTGGTGCACGCGCACTGAAATGTTCTTGCTGCGCCGGCCGGTGCGGCGCACCTGGTACATGATCGACATGCCGGGCATTATCGCCTCAGACTTCGAAACCGTAACAGGCCCGTCAGGCGCAAAATATGCCGGCAGCAGCTTGGCACTCAGACTCCTCGCTTCACCTCGATAAAGCCCTGCGCGACGACGTCCGCCTGCTCGGCGAGATTCTCGGCCGGGTGATCGCGGCCGATCGCGGTCAGGCATTCGTCGATCGCATCGAACGCATCCGCGCGTTGGCGAAAGCGGCACGATCGGGCGGCGGCGCGGAGTGGGATGAGCTGAGCGCGCTGCTCGAATCGATTCCGGCCGACGCAATCTGCGACGTGGCACGCGCGTTCAACCAGTTCCTGAATCTCTCGAACATCGCCGAGCAGCAGCACCAGGCCGCGAACCAGGCGGCGCTCACGGTGGAACTGCCCGATGCGAAGGATCTCGATGCCGCGATCGACGCGCTGCAGATCGAGCTGGTGCTCACCGCACACCCAACGGAAGTACTGAGGCGCACGCTGGTTCTGAAGTACGACGCGATCGGCCGCGCGCTGGCGCAACGACCGCGCGACGTAGCAACGCTCGAGCGGTTGATCGCCGAAGCCTGGCACAGCGACGAAGTGCGCCACGAACGCCCTACGCCGCAGGACGAGGCGAAATGGGGTTACGCGGTGATCGAACAGTCGCTGTGGGAAGCGCTGCCGCGGTTTCTGCGCCAGTTCGACGCGAGCCTCGTCGAATCCGGACGCGCGCCGTTGGGCGCATCGGCCACGCCGATCCGTTTCGCTACGTGGATGGGCGGCGACCGCGACGGCAATCCGAACGTCACCGCCACGGTCACGCGCGAAGTGCTGATGCTGGCGCGCTGGATGGCGGCCGACCTGTATCTGCGCGATGTCGACGCGTTGCAGGGCTCGTTGTCGATGACGCACGCGAACGCGGCCCTGATGCAACGCGCGGAAGGCTCGCGCGAGCCGTATCGCGCCGTGCTGAAGGAAGTGCGCGAACGGCTGCGGCGCACGCGCGACTGGGCCGAAGGGCAGAACCCGGCGCCGCCGCCCGAACGCACGCGCATCTACTTCGACGTCGAAGACCTGCACGAGCCGCTCGCGATGTGTCACCGCTCGCTGCACGAATGCGGCATGGGATTGATCGCCGACGGTCCGTTGCTCGATACGTTGCGCCGCGTCGCCGCGTTCGGCACGACGCTGGTCCGGCTCGACGTGCGCCAGAGTTCGGACCGCCACACGCTGGTGCTCGACGAGGTCACGCAGTACCTCGGCATTCTTCGCGACGGCCGCAGCTACGCCGAATGGTCCGAGAAACAACGCCAGGAATTTCTGCTGGCGGAACTGGTCGGACGGCGGCCGCTGTTTCCGGCGTCGTGGCCCGCTTCGAACGAGAGTCGTGAAACGCTCGATACCTGCGCGGTGATCGCATCGTCGCTCGGTGCCGGCGTTGCGCAATACGTCATCTCGATGGCGACCTCGCCGAGCGACGTGCTCGCGGTGATCCTGCTGCTGCGCTCGGTCGGCGTGGAGCGCGCGCTGCCTGTGGTGCCTCTGTTCGAAACGCTCGCCGATCTCGACGGCGCTGCGGCCACGATCGATGCGCTGCTGACCATTCCGTGGTACCGCCGTTACGCCGGTGCGGAACAGCACGTGATGATTGGCTATTCCGACTCCGCCAAAGACGCCGGGCAACTCGCCGCGGCGTGGGCGCAATACCGTGCGCAGGAACAGCTCGTCGACGTGGCGCTGCGGCACGGCATCCGTCTGCGACTGTTTCACGGCCGTGGCGGCGCGGTCGGACGCGGCGGCGGTCCGGCGCATCAGGCGATCCTGTCGCAACCGCCGGGTTCGGTGCAGAGCAGCCTGCGGGTAACCGAACAAGGCGAAGTGATCCGCTTCAAACTCGGCAACCCCGGCCTCGCCACCGAGACGCTCACTCGCTACGTCACCGCGGTGCTCGAAGCGACGCTGCATCCGCCGCCGGTGCCGGGCGCCGAATGGCGCGCGCGCATGGGCGAACTCTCTACGCTGGCGCTCGCCGCGTATCGCGACGTCGTGCGCGAAGACCCCGACTTCGTGCCGCTGTTCAGGGCACTCACGCCGGAACGCGAACTCGGCATCCTCGCGCTCGGCAGCCGTCCGTCGCGACGGCGCGACACGCAGGACATCAGCAGTCTGCGCGCCATTCCGTGGGTGTTTGCGTGGACGCAGGTGCGCCTCATGTTGCCGGCCTGGCTCGGCACCGACGTTGCACTCGCTTCCATCGACTCCGGCGACCCGGTGCTCGACGACATGTCGCGCTGGCCGTTCTTCCGCATGCAGCTCGACATGCTCGAGATGGTACTCGCGAAAGCCGATCCCGATCTCGCGCAGTACTACGCGCGCCGGCTGACCACGGCCGCACAACAGAAAGCCGTGGCGCAGCTCGGCGAACGCGCCGATGCGCTCGCCACGACGCTGCTGGAACTGCACGGCGCGCAACAGCTGCTGCAGAACGATCCGGCGCTGCGCGCGTCGCTGTCGGTGCGCAACACGTATCTCGATCCGCTGCACCTGCTGCAGGCGGAACTGCTGGCGCGTTACCGCAACGCGCCGGACGACGCGACCGCGCGCGCACTGAAGGTGACCATGGCGGGAATCTCCAGCGGTTTGCGCAATACGGGCTGATGGGTGTGACCGCAACCGACGCCCCTGACCTTGCGAGTGGACGCGTCACCAGCCGCGAGCTCATCGAACGCGCACTCGCGCGAATCGCTGACCCAGCCGGCGAAGGGGCGCGCGCGTTCGTGAAGGTTTATGCCGACGCCGCGCGAGCCGACGCGGATCACTCGGACCAGTTGCGGCGCGCCGGAATCGTGCGCTCGCCGATCGAAGGTCTGCCGGTTTCGGTGAAAGATCTGTTCGACGTCGGCGGCGACGTTACGCGCGCGGGTTCGAAAATCCTGTCCGCTGCTGCGCCCGCAGCACACGACGCAACCCCAGTAGCGCGGTTGCGGGCGGCGGGTGCAGTCATCGTCGGCCGCACCAACATGGTGGAGTTCGCGTTCGGCGTGATCGGCGCGAATCCGCACTTCGGCACGCCCAGGAATCCGTTCGATCGCGCGACGGGGCGCATTCCGGGTGGATCGTCGTCGGGCGCGGCCGTCGCAGTTGCGGACCGTATGTGCGCCATGGCGCTCGGCACCGACACGCGCGGCTCGGTCCGCGTGCCCGCCGCGCTCTGCGGCGTCACCGGCTTCAAACCGACCGCTCGCCGCGTGCCGCGAGACGGCGCGTTCCCGTTGTCGTACACGCTCGATTCGGTGGGGCCTCTGGCCGATTCAGTGGCGGCTTGCGCGACGTTCGACGCGATTCTGGCTGCCGAACCTTCGCCCGCACTAACGACCTTATCGTGCCGCGGCCTGAGGCTGATGCTGCCGCGCAGCAGTGCGCTGGACGACCTCGACCCTGCGGTGGCGGCGGCGTTCGATGCGGCGCTTGCAACGCTGATCGACGCGGGCGCGCTGGTCATCGAGGCGCCAATGCCGCTGTTCGATCGCCAGGCAGAGTATTTCCGCGCGGGCGGATTCGCGGGGGCCGAGGCGTATTCGATTCACCGGCGCTGGCTCGATCGGTCCGATGAATACGATCCGCGCGTGGGCAAACGCATCGTGCTGGGAAAGGACCTTTCGGGTGCGGACTACGTGGACCTGACCCGGTTGCGTACTGCGTCCGTCCGGGAGTTCGAATCCGTGGCCGCGCCGTTCGACGCGATTCTGATGCCGACTGTGCCGTGCATCGCGCCTACGATCGCGGAAGCGACGGCCAGCGATGAAGACTATTTCCGGTGGAATGGCCGCATTCTCCGCAATGTCGGGTTGATCAATTTTCTGGATGGTTGCGCGGCGTCGCTGCCGTGTCATGAAGCGGAAGCGGCGCCGGTAGGGCTGTCGGTGTGTGGGGTCGGGATGAGCGACCGGCATACACTGGCGGTTGCGGCGGCAGTCGAGGCCGCATTAGGTGTTGCGGCGGGTTAGGCCGATTTGGTTGTGCACGACTTCAGTGAGTTCGCGCAGTTCGTGCTTGGCCAGCTCACAGACCTCGGCGAGGTTTCCCACGGCCGCTTCTTCGGCGGGGTCGGATTCAAGCTCGGCGACGTCCAGTTCGCGATGTGCATGAGCGACACGTTGTACTTCGTGGTGGACGACTCGACGCGCGCGCAGTACATCGCGATGGGCGCGAAGCCGTTCGAGTATGGAACCGCGAAGGGCACCCGGCTGGTGCAGCGCTACTACGAAGTGCCGGCCGAGGTACTCGAAGACCGCGACGCGCTCACGGAGTGGGCACAGGCTGCCGTTTCCATCGCGATGCGGCCGAATGCGAAAGGGAGGTCAAAGACAACGAAGCGATCGCGCTGAGCGAGCGGGTACCATTGCGGCTCAGTCGGCGGATCGGAACGGAGGCGACATGCGCGCGGCATTGATGGAACGCGGTTCGATCTGGGTCGATACACTGCCCGACCCGATACCTCTCGCCGGTGAAGTGCTCGTCAGAACCCGCGCGTGTGGCATCTGCGGCTCGGACCTGCACGCGGCCCGGCACACCGAAGCGTTCGTGAACACCAGCCGCGAAGCCGGCGGCGCGTTCAAGCTGACGACGTTCGACCCCGTCGTGCTCGGGCACGAGTTCTCGGCCGAGATCGTCGACTACGGTCCGAACACGCCCCATGATCTGCCCGCTGGGACTGTCGTCTGTTCCGTGCCGATGCTCGCGCGCGCGAGCCCGCTCGCCGTTGGCTACTCCAGAGAGATTCCGGGCGGCTTTGCCGAATACATGGTGCTGTCGCGGTCGCTGCTGCAGCGCGTGCCGGATGGAACGCCCGATACGCACGCGGCACTCACGGAACCGTTGGCGGTCGGTCTGCACGCCGTGAACAAGGCGCGCCTCGGGCCCAACGATGCGGTGCTGGTGCTCGGTTGTGGTCCTGTCGGCCTCGCGGTGATTACCGCGCTGAAGCAACGCGGCACTGCGCCGGTGTTCGCGGCGGACTATTCGCCGCGCCGCCGCAGCCTCGCGCTCGGTCAGGGTGTCGATGCGGTGGTCGATCCGCGCGTCGAGTCGCCTTATCAATACCCGGAGCTGCGGCGTTCCGAGAACGTGGTGATATTCGAGTGCATCGGCGTGCCGGGCATGATCGACCAGGTATTCCTGGCGGCGCCGCGTAACGCGCGCATCGTGGTGGTCGGCGTGTGTCTCGAGATGGATCACAGCCGGCCGCTGATCGCGATCAACAAGGAACTGTCGGTGCAATACGTGCTCGGCTACACGCTCGACGAGTTCAACGAATCGCTGCGGCGCATCGCCGACGGGTCGT
Source organism: uncultured Gammaproteobacteria bacterium (assembly GCA_963780795.1). Classification (GTDB taxonomy): domain Bacteria; phylum Pseudomonadota; class Gammaproteobacteria; order Pseudomonadales; family Azotimanducaceae; genus DATJGR01. The sequence goes on from CAWADH010000008.1 coordinate 436,128, forward strand.
TCGACGTGGCGCCTCTCATCACCGGTCGCGTCGGCCTCGACGAAGTGGCCGGCGCATTCGAGGCGCTGCGCGATCCCGAGCAGCACGCGAAGATTCTGGTGGAACCGTGGCGGGTCTGATCAGAACGGTTTGAGCATCACCAGCCGCACGCTCAGCGCGGCGCGCGTCCGTGGATCGGGCCGACGCTCGCGGTCACCGCAGGGAGCCCGAACGCATGCTTCAACGGCACTGCGATGCAGACCAGCACGACCAGTGTGCGCCCTCGACGAGCGACGCCACGCGCAGCGCCACAGCCACGCACGCTCGCAGTCCCGCTGCGTCGTCATCAGACGGCGACGGTTTGCGGCATGGCAGCCGCGCTCGCTTCCTGTATCGCCGCAGCGACGAACGCCAACGCCTGTGCGGTGATTTCGGGCCCGGCGGAATCGGGAGACCCGGCATCGAACGGCGGGGCCGGGTCGTATTCGAGCGCGAGTTGCGACAGCTTGGCCGCGTCTTCGCCGCGCAGCTTTGCGAGCAGCGTGAGTCCGAAGTCGATGCCGGCGGTTACGCCGCCACCGGACACGCGATTGCGGTCGGTCACCACGCGCGTCCTTACGACCTCGACACCGAACGCGCCGAGCATGTCGAGCGCGGACCAGTGCGACGTCGCTTTGTAACCCTGCAACAGTCCCGCCGCCGCGAGGATGAGGGAGCCTGAACACACCGACGTGACGAACTTCGCCGTCGCGCCGCGATCGCGCAGGAATGCCAGCGTTTCCGCGTCCTGCATCACCGCGGCGGTACCGAAGCCACCGGGCACGAACAGAATGTCGAGTTGTTTTGGACAGTCGTCGAACGTGGCGCTCGGTTCGATGCGTATGCCGGTATCGGTGGTTACCGCGGCGCGCGTCTTCCAGACGAGGTGGATCTTCGAATGCATCGACAGCGTCGCTTCCGGTCCGGCGAGATCGAGCAGCGTAAGCCCGGGATACAGCAGCATCGCCACCTGCAGCGGCGCCTCGGCGCGGTCGTTGGTCGGCCACTGAAGATTGTCGGTCATGGCGTTACTCCGGCTGGTTGCGGTGCATCGTGTCGAAGTCCGGCCGTCTGGACCAGTGGCTAAAATGACATCTTTCGCAATTTTCACGCCACCATCGCGTACCATCGACAGCTTTTCGATGGTATTGTGCTGGCGTGAAATGTACTTTGTGCTGATATTCAGCCATGCACGTCGTCTCGGTTCTGGCGCTTCACGGAGTGATCGCGTTCGATCTCACGCTCGCGTGCGACGGCTTTTCGCGCGTACAGGTGAACGGCCGCAACGCCTATCAGGTTCGCGTATGCGGTGAAGCGCCGATCGTCAAAGCCGGATTGTTCGACCTGCACGTGCCGTGGGGTCTCGAACACATCCACCGCGCCGATACGGTGATCGTGCCCGGCATCGAGAATGCGTCGATGCCGATCAGCCCCGCCGTGGTCGATGCGGTGCGCGCGGCGGCGCGGCGCGGCGCACGCGTAGCGTCGATCTGCAGCGGCGCGTTCGTGCTGGCGGCCGCGGGTCTGCTCGACGGCAAACGCGCCACCACGCATTGGCTCGCGGTGCGCGAACTGGCCGAGCGCTACCCGGCGATCGACGTCGATCCGAACGTACTGTACGTCGACAACGGCAGCATTCTGACGTCGGCCGGCGCGGCGGCCGGCATCGACCTGTGCCTGCACATGATCCGCCGCGATCACGGGTCCGCGGTTGCGGCAGATGCTGCACGGCGCGCGGTCGTGCCGCTCGAACGCGACGGCGGGCAGGCGCAATACATCGTGCACGAGCCACCTGGCTCGGCTAGCAGCCTCGCCCCGGTATTGCAGTGGATGGCGTCGCACCTGAACACGGATCTCAGTCTGGAAAGAGTCGCGCGTCGCGCGGCGATGAGCACGCGCACTCTCAGCAGGCGCTTCCGCGACCAGACCGGAACCACGCCGCTGCAATGGTTGCTGACGGAGCGGATAAGGCGCGCGCAGCAGTTGCTGGAGTCGAGCGACCTGTCGATTGAGCAGATCGCCACCAAGGTGGGGTTCGAGAACGCGACGAACCTGCGTCAGCGCTTCGCTCGTGTGGTCGGGACGTCTCCTCGCGCATATCGCCGCGCATTCGGGCGTTGATCTTGCAGAGGGCGCCGCTCATAGTGACGCGCTCCCTTCTTTCAAACTGGACGACGCCGTGGCTTTCGAACTGCATCCTCGTCTCGCCGCCGATGCGATCAGCGTCGGACATCTGCCGCTCTGCAACCTGCTGCTGAACAACGACGCGCGTTTTCCATGGTGCATTCTCGTGCCCCGGCTCGAAGGACTGCGCGATTTCCACGAGATTCCGCCGCAGCATCGCGACGCGCTGTTCGCCGAGATCGAGCGCGTCTCCGTTGCGCTTCGACAACTCACGAACGCCGACAAGATGAACGTCGCCGCGCTCGGCAACATGGTGCCGCAGCTGCACATCCACGTGATCGCGCGGCATACCACCGATGCCGCGTGGCCGTCGCCGGTGTGGAGCGCGCCGGGCGCCATTCCGTATCCGGACCCGATGCCATTCGTCGAACGACTGCGCGCGCGGCTCGAGTTGCATCCCGCGCCGGGATTCGCGCAACACCCGCGCCATCGCGTCGACATTGCGCCGACGCGCGCGCAGGTAGAGGTCGAATTCGGCGGCACCGTCATCGCAAGAACGCAGAACGCACTGCTGGTCGACGAGTCGCGGCACGACCTCGTGTACTACGTGCCGCGGCGCGACGTGCGGATGGATCTCCTCACCGCCACGCAACACGACAGTTACTGTCCGTTCAAGGGCACGGCGCGATATTGGACGATCGCCGTCGGCGAGCATCGCGCGGAAAACGCCGTGTGGGCTTACGACGATCCTTACGACGAAGCGTTGCCGCTGCGCGGTCACGCCGCCTTTTATACCGACCGGGTCGATCGCATCACGATCGACGGCAAATCCGATCGCTGAAACGCACCGAACCGGAGACCCCACGAAAATGCGACACGCTTTAGCTCTGCTCCTCGCCACCCTGAGTCTCGCTGCACACGGCACCCCGCTCGACGAAGCGTTGGCCGGCAGCCAGCGCGATCCTGCGAACGTCGCGCGCGACGTGTATCGGCATCCGAAGCAGGTGCTGGAATTCTTCGGCGTGAAGCCGAACTCGGTGGTGGTGGAAGTGTGGCCCGGCACTGGCTGGTGGACCGAGATCCTCGGACCGTATCTGCACGATCACGGCATCTACTACGCCGCGGGATTCCCGACGACCCTGAAAGGCGTGCCGGAGTATCAGATCGCCGCGCAGGCGACGCTCGCCGACAAGCTTGCCGGTTCGCCGTTGTACGACCACGTGGTGCTGACGCAACTCGGCTATCCGGGGCGTCTAGTGATGGCGCCTCCTGGACACGTCGACGTGTTGATGACGTTCCGCAACGTTCACAACTGGCTCGCCGGCGGATACGCGCAGGAGATGTTCGCCGCATTCAGCCGCACCCTGAAATCCGGCGGCGTGCTCGGCGTGGTGGAACACCGCGCCAAACCCGGCACGTCGATCGATGTAATGAAGAAGACCGGCTACATGACCGAGGAATACGTCATCGGTCTCGCCAAGGAAGCGGGTTTCACGCTCGAAGGCAAGTCGGAGGTCAACGCGAATCCAAAAGACGATACCGATCATCCGCAAGGCGTATGGTCGCTGCCGCCGAACCTGCGCGTTTGCCAACCGATGCCTGAAGGGGCGGAGAAAGACGCATGCGTCGCCGAGTATCGCGCGATCGGGGAGTCGGACCGCATGACGTTGAAGTTTCGGAAACGCTAAGCGCGCTGTTCGGCCAAATCCGCGAGCGGCGCCTCGGTAACCACGAACAGCGCGTCGCTGTCCGGTCCCAAACCTAGACGCGCGCGTTCCCCGGCCGACATCGCGACGCGGCGCAATGCTGCAAATCCCGCCGCGCCGGATGGAGTCGTGGCGAGGTCGTGACGTTCGAGCAGCGCACAGGCCGCCTCCGCTTCGGCGTCGCTGACGGTGGCATAGGCCGCCGTCAGCGCGCGCAGTACCGGCCACGCCGCGGCCGACGGCGCGTAACAGGCAAGGCGGCCCATGTTGGTCGACACAGTTTGCGGAATCGCCATTGCCCGATCGGCGCGCGCGCTGGCCTGCAGACACGCAGCCGACTGCGGTTCCGCGACGATCACTTTCGGCGCGCGCTCGCCGAGAACCGCGACGAAATGCGCCGCGACCGCCGCCGCCAATCCGCCGACACCGGCCTGCAGAAACACGTGCGACGGCGGCGAGTCCGCTGCAAGAATCTCCGCCGCGATTACCGTGTAGCCTTCCATCACGTATCGGACTGTCGCATCGTCTGCCTCAGTCGCGCAGTCGGACACGACGACCCAACCATTCGACCCGGCCGCACGGCGACATGCGTCGAGCGAGTCTTCGTAACTGCCCGGCACCAGCACGATCTCGGCCCCCTGCGCGGCGATCGCGCGTACCTGTTCCGGCGGCGCGTCGGCGGTGACGAAGATGCGGCAGCGCGCGCCGACGAGCCGCGCACCCGCCGCGACGGAACAGCCGTGGTTGCCCGCGGTGGCAGCGGTGAAGGTGGTGTCGCGAAGCACCGGTTCGGCATTGCGGATCACGTCGGTGATCGACGTTACCGCGTCGCGTTCCCGCGATACGAGTTGCGCACTCAGACGCAACACTGCGTACGCGCCGCCGAGCGCCTTGAAACTGCGCAGGCCGAGACGCGCGCGTTCGTCCTTCGCCCGCACGTTTGTCAATCCCCACTCGCGCGCGAGGCTGTCCAGCCGCCGCAACGGCGTCGGCGGCCTGTGCTCGGGACATCCAACCAGCGCACCGCGAACGCGCTCCGCCGTTGCAGGACCGAACGCAGCGACGAGAGCAGCAACCGTGTCCCGGTCACGGGTTTCGGAATGGAAGATCGACGACATGGATCCCGCTCAGCGCCTGCCGACGGCTTCGTCGATCTGCCGGGTGAGTTGCGCCGACAGCGCGCCTTCCGCCTCCGCTTCGAGGCACTCGCGCAGTTCGACGCGGTTCTTCACTCCGATGATCACCGTATCCACGTCCACGCCGAAGGCGTATCGGTGCGCGAGCTTTGCGGTGCTGGTACCCAACGACCGGGCCAGGGCGCGCAACGGCGCGGCGCGTTCGAAATCGCGGCGATCCGGGTCGTTCACCTGCAGGTCGCGATCGAGTTGGTCAGTGAGCGCTCCGGCCTGCACGGCGCGGATGCCTTCGATGCCCACGCCGGCGGCGCGCGCCGCTGCGATGATGTCACGCGGCCGCGCCGGCTCGTCGAAGCGGCGCATTCCGCCGGCGGAATCGAGACAATTCGCCACGCACTGCACCACCGCGGGCTTCGGCTCGGTGCGCAATGAGTCGATGATCGTCTCGGGCAAGCCGACGCCGGTGATGCCCCAGTTGCCGATGAGGCCTTCGCGCATCAGCGCTTCGAACGCGGGAATGACCTGCTCGCGGTAGATCGACACCGGCGTGGCGAATCGATCCTGCACCTCGGCGTCGCGCGGGAAGCGATAGCCGTCGGGGATGATGTTCGAGTGCAACAGCAGCAGATCGACGCGCGACAGCCGCATGGCGGCGAGGCTTCGTTCGAGATGTCGGCGAATGACCGCAGCCGACTCCGACGGCACCGCCGGCGTACCGAGTTGACACTTCGTGGTGAAGCGGATGCCGGCCGGCGGACATCCTTCGAACGCAGCTCCGATCACGGCCTCTGCTTCACCCCGTCCGTACAGCGGCGCGAGATCGAACAGCGTGATGCCGCCATCGACGGCGGCGTGCACGGTGGCCACCGCTTCCGCGCGATCGGTTCGCCCCCATACCTGACCGAGCCCGCCGCCGCCTAGCGTCAATCGGCTCACCGGCCAGAGATTTCCCAAACGTCGCGTCTGCATGCATGCGATCCTAGTGGCGTGTTCCGAAAGTTGATAGGGCCGCCCATGCAGCCGTCCGCGAGTTTCGAGTACCTCAGGGAGCAGATCGTCGGCGTCGACTCCACGTTCACAACGCCGTTCGGCGAACGGCTGATGGTGTATTGCGACTACACCGCGTCGGGGCGCTGCCTGCTGTTCGTAGAGAACTATCTGCAGAGCCTGCAACGCACATACGCGAACACGCACACCGAAGACGACACGACCGGCCGCAACATGACGCAACTGCTGCACGAGGCGGAAGTGTCGATCAAGGCGTCGGTAAACGCGGGACCTGACGGGCGCATCATCGCGATCGGCACCGGCGCGACAGGCGCAATCAACAAGCTGCAGCAGATTCTCGGCGTGTATTGCCCGCCCGCCACGCGCGCGCGTATCAGCGACGAACTCGACGCGTGCATCGGCGAGGAGCGACGGCGCGAATTCGATCGCCATCTGCGCGCGCAACAGCCGGTGGTTTTCGTCGGCCCGTTCGAGCACCACTCCAACGAAGTGTCGTGGCGCGAAGGATTCGCGACGGTGGTGGAAGTGCGGCTCGACGCCGACGGCGCGATCGACCTCGCGCACCTCGAAGCGCTGCTGCGCGAACCGAAATACCAGTCGCGGGTACGCATCGGTTCGTTCTCGGCGGCGTCGAATGTCACCGGTATCCGCACGCCGGTGCACGCGATCGCGCGGCTGCTGCACGCGCACGATGCGATCGCGTGTTTCGACTACGCAGCGAGCGCGCCCTATGTGCAGATCGACATGAATCCGCAGTCCACCGATGGCGATGCGTCGCTCGATGCCGTGTTCATATCGCCGCACAAGTATCTCGGTGGACCCGGTTCGAGCGGCATCCTGGTGTTCAACAAGCGGTTGTATGACGAACGTCTCGCGCCGACGGTCGCCGCGGGCGGCACGGTGGACTACGTGAGCGAGGTCGATCAGGACTTCATCGCCGACATCGAAGAGCGCGAGAAAGCGGGAACGCCCGGCACGCTGCAGGTGCTGAAAGCGGCGCTCGCGTTACGCGTGAAAGACTGGATCACCAGCGAGCGCATCGAGGCGCGCGAAGGTGAACTGCTCCAGCGCGCAATGTCGCGTTGGCGGCAATCGCCATCCATCGAGATTCTCGGCAATCCGGACCCGGCCCGACGCATCGCGATCGTGTCGTTGAATTTCAAAGACCCGGACGGTCGCTATCTGCATCCGAAATTCGCGACCGCTCTGCTGAACGACCTGTTCGGCATTCAATCGCGCGCCGGTTGCTCGTGCGCCGGACCGTACGGCCATCGCTTGCTGCAGATCGGCACCGAGCGATCGAACCGCTATCGCGAGTGGGTCGGGAAAGGTTTCGGCGGCATCAAGCCGGGTTGGTGTCGCGTCGGTTTCCACTATTCGATGGACGACGCCGAGGCGAACTATCTGATCGAGGCCGTGCTGTTCGTCGCCGAGCACGGTCATCTCTTCATTCCGCTCTATCACTTCGCGCTCGGCAGCGGCACGTGGACGCACGCGAAGTCGCGCGCGCAATACGAACACCTGTCGCTGGAGGCAGCGCTGCGCGCAGGACGCGTCGAACCGACCGCGAGATCGGCGGCGGAACGCACGCGTCTCTACGAGCAGTTTCTCGACGACGCGCGACTGCGCGCGAGAGCGCTGGCGGCCACCGCCACCGACAACGACTCGCGCCTCGAAGGCGAATTGGGTGCGTTGCAGATCTTCGCGCTGAGCAGCGACTGCCTGCGTTAGCCGACCGATAAGTCACCGCCGGTGCCAGGTACCGGCGGTGACTTATTGCACGCTAGAGATAGTTCTTCAGCAGATGGTGAAAGTGGCGGATCTTCGTTTCCTGATAGTTCGCCAGCACCACCTCGTCGTACTGCGCCGCTTCGAGCCCGAGCTGTACCTTCGGCAGATTGAACGTGTCCTGGGTGAACACTTTCGCCAGCAGGCCGAGTTCGGGGGCGTCGGTCCACGGCTGATCTTCCTCGAGCCAGTGCATCTTCGCGGGCGCCGGACGCTCTCCGGCGAACGGGCTCAGGTAGTAACACTCCATGACCGACTTATCGAAACGATTCTGGTACGGACGGAACCGGTACACGATGCGGTTGTAGCCGCCCCACGGATGGAAGTTCGGGAACAGCGTGTAGTAGATGCTGTCGGAAACGCACGCGTCGGAAATCGGCGTGTCGTCGCCGACGACCGGTTGCAGCCCCATGCGTCCGCCGGCGGCCATCATCGCGCGCGCCGTCATACCGGGCGGCACTTCGCCCAATGCCGGCTGGTCGAGATAACGCATCGTCACCGAATCGAACAGTTCCTGTTCCGTCGGTTCGAACTTCAAGTGCGGACTCGGCGTTGCGTTCGGCGTGATCGCGCGCGAGAAGTTGCCCCATGCATCGTATTGCGAATTCTCGTCGCCGATCCCAACGAGAATCTGCGGGTGCGTGTGGATGACGTGGAATGCCTCCATGAAGGCTTCCTGGCATACCTTCCAGTTGCACGCCATCACCTTCGCAACGTGCGCCTCGATGTAACGCTCCTCGGGTTTCCACACCGCGAAGTGTTGCGGCAGTTCGCCGAGGAATTTCGACAGCGGTTCGGCTTTGACATCCATGTTGATGAACACCCAGCCGCCCCACGTGTCGCACAACACCGGGGTCAAACTGAAGTCCTTCTTGTCGATGTGCGGGAAATCCCACTCCGACGTCACCGAACGCGACGAGCCGTCGAGATTCCAGCTGAAGCCGTGGAACGGGCAGATGAAGCTCGAGGCATGTCCGTCTGCGTCGCACAGGCGGCGGCCGCGGTGCCGGCACACGTTATGGTGTGCGCGAAATCCCTGTTGCGTGCGCACGACGATGATCGAGTAGCTGCCGATCTCGTACGTCGTGTAGTCGCCGACGTTGGGAATCTGTTCCTCGCGGCACGCCATCTGCCACACCTTCGGCCACAGCTTGCGCATTTCGAGATCGTGGAACGCCTGCGTCGTGTAGCGGCTCACCGGAACCGTTGTCGGCGGTCCTTCGAACTTGCTCTCGAGCGTGAGCGTGCGCGGCGGCGGCACCACGTCGCGGCTGATCAAGTCCTGATAGCTGATGCCCGCAGAGCGGGTCTGTCGCTGAGTTGCTGCTGCCATGTTCGTATTCCTGCCTTGAGTGAAAAGTCGATGTCTGGTGGATGCGTAGCGTCACGTCACCTTGTGGCTGCGCCGGCTCACGACGGTGCTTGGCAGTTGCGGTCCCGCCAGCCACAACAACATGTGCGGATCGGCAAACGTGAGGTCGCCCGAGTGATGGCGGCCGTCGAAATGGAACACGCCGCGCAGTCCGTTGTTGTCCACGTCGACGAGTCCGTCGGAGCGTAGCGTGTAAATCGCGCCCGTGAGCGGGTGTTTCAGCGACGGCATTTCACAAGTTCCTCGTTCAATTCGATGATGATTGCAACTGCAGACGGCGCTCGGTATCCATCGGATACATCCAGCCTTCGTCGATGACCGGTGCCACGCGCAACGATTGCGGAATCCGATCCACGCCGATGATCGCGTCGATCGACTGATGCCAATGGTAGATGCGCGCTTCCTGATAGCTCAGCGGCACGCCGTCGTACGCGTACGATTCGACCGCTTTCTGAATCCAGTTGCCGAACTGCGTGTCTTCCGCGACCACGTCGTTGAAGAACTCGGGATACAGATCCCACGCGTCCGGTTTCTGCGCCGGAGCCCAATCCTTGCCGTACCAGGAAACTTCGAGCGTCGTCGTGTTCAGCCCGGTGGGCCAGAACGCCATGATCGGAAAACCTTTCGCGCTCATCGGCGAAACGAGGTTCGGCACCAGATTGAACGACAGCGTGCACGTGCGCGCGATCTCGCCGACCGTTTCGATCTCGGGCCGGTCGTCGTGGCTGTCGTTCTGACCACGCTGCGCTCGCGATGGCGCCACCATGCGGCCGTGTCCGCCGGCGTACAACGTATTCACGTTGCCGCGATGGTCGAGCAGCGGCGACACCGTAGAGGGATGAATGGATGGAACGTGGTACACCTCCATGTTCGCCTCCATCGCGATCTTCCAGTTGCAGTTCAGCTCGAAGCGATCTTTCTTCACGAAGCGCAGCGATTCGAACTGGAACTGCCCCCACTGCGGCAGGAACGATGCGAACTCTTCGGCGAGCGGACGCGCTTCGACGTCGAAGTTCACGAACATGAACTTGCCGAGACACTCGATCCGGACCGGGTAGAGTCCGCGACACGATTTGTCGAGTGCGACGAAATCGCGCTCGTCGCGCAGCGCGATCAGCGATCCGGCGTGATCGTAGGTCCAGCCGTGATAGCCGCACACGAGGCGACTCGCCTTGCCGTACTGTTCGCGAATCAGCGCCGCGCCGCGATGACGGCACGTGTTGTAGAACGCCCGCAGCTCGCCATCGTCGGCGTGAAGGATCACCACCGGTTGCTGCGCCGAATCGAAGAGCTTGTAGCAACCGCGCTCCGGCACCTCGTCGCGATGCCCGGCGAACAGCCACGACTTGCGCCACAGATGGTCGCGTTCGAGCGCGTAGAACTGCGCGTCCGTATAGCGTTTGCCGGGCAGATCCGGGAACGCCGGGAAGCCCTCGGGCGGCGCTTTTCGTGCGCGTTCGAACTCGATCAGCCGACGCAGCGTCGCGGTCTCTTCCCAGGTGTCTCGTGTCACGCTTTCGCACCTCGAGATGTGATCTGCGTCATGTTACGCCGGCCGTTCGATTGAGGTATTCGACGCCATGCCGGACGCTTGTGAAGTCTCCCGCACCCATCGCGCCGCATGCAGAACACGGAAGGGCTGCTGTCATGTTCCAGCTGACCATCTGGTCGCTGCCGTCGTTGGTCGCACTGATTCTGGCGAGTCACACGTATCGGGTCGTACGTCGCAGTCCAAGCGTTCCCGGCGTTACCGCACTGCTCGCTCTCTCCACCTGCGTGATCGTCTGGTCGGCCGGCCAACTGTTCGGCACGCTTACGACCACGCCGCAGTTGAAGATGCTCGGCATGCATCTGCAGAGCCCCGGGTTCTTTTACCTGTGCGTCTGCTGGTACTGGTTTGCACTGTCCTACGCGCGACGGCAACGGCGCGTCTCCACTACCACGCTGTTCGCAATCTCGATCGTGCCGACGATCTCGCTCGTGCTCGCGCTCACGAACGAGTGGCACGAACTCGTGTGGCAGGCGCCGCACACGATCGTTCGTGACGGATATGTGGGATGGGTGGCCGAAGTCGGCCCGTGGCTGATGCTCAACGAAATCTACGCGTATCTGCTGCTGTTCGCCGGCACCGTGATTCTCGGCTTCGAACTGTCGAGTTCGAAACGCTATCGCAAAGCGCTGGTGGCGGTGATCACCGCCCCGGTCATCACGTCGGCATTGAACGTGCTGTCGCTGTCCGGCTGGTATCCGGTTCCCGGCTTCGACCTCACGCCGCTCGGCTTCGCGCTGTCGGCGCTGCTGATGAACGACAGCGTGCTGCGGTTCGGTCTGCTCGAAGTGACACCCGCAATCCGCAACCGCGTCGTGGAGCAACTCATGGACGGGGTGGTCGTGATCAGGCGCGACGGCCGCATCATCGATCTCAACCCCGCAGCTGCGGCCACGTTCGGCATGCCGATCGAAGCTGCGCTGAACCAGCCGGCGATGGACTTCATCCAGACGCCGCTGCTGCCGGGGCTGCTCGTCGGCCTCTTTTCCAACGCGGAAATCACGGTGGGCAGCCGCTCGTTCCACGTGCTCGCCACACCGCTTTCGAACGAAGCCGAGCGGCCGCAGGAAATGGCGCTGGTGTTCCGCGACATCACCGAGCTCACGAAGATCAAGCAGGAGATGGAGCGGCTGGCGCACACAGACTTCCTGACCGGCCTCTATAACCGGCGCTTCTTCATGCAGCGCCTCGCGGAAGAAACGGAGCGCGTCAAACGCGGCCATCAGCCGATGAGCGTGCTGCTGCTCGACATGGACTCGTTCAAGACCGTCAACGACACACACGGACACGACGTCGGCGACCGTGTGCTGCAGGTGATCGCCAGCGTCACGCAGGAAGTGAAACGGATCTCCGACGTTTCCGCACGGATCGGCGGCGAAGAGTTCGCAATGCTGCTGCCCGACACCGACCGCGAAGGCGCGATCAAACTCGCGCAGCGCCTGCGTCGGACGATCAACGAACAGATCATCGCCGATGCGAAAGGCGGACCCATCACGGTGACCGCGAGCATCGGCGTCGCCACGATGTCGCACGCCGATCACGGCATCGACCACATCCTCACGCATGCCGACCGCGCGCTCTATCGGGCGAAAGATGCCGGTCGAAACCGCGTTTGCACCGAGTGACCACACTGCCCTGTCCCGCTTCGACTACGTTGCTCCTGTAATACGAAACGCCGCAGCAGATGCGAACCCGCTGCGACCTTCGTACCGGGAGTGAAAGTACCGAGGGACGAAAAAAAAGGCAACTCTGACGGTTTTCTAGCTTCCGGTGGTCTTGGCGCCAGGCTTGGCCGCCGGTTTCGCCGTCGGTTGGAGTGCCACGGGCGCGGCCGGCGCCGCCGCGGCGGTGGTCGCGACGAGGTCGCCGCGGTCCTTGATCAACGGTTCGCCCACGTAAGCCGCCACCTTGAACGCGCCCTCTTGTCCGTTGCGCGTGACGATCAGGTCGCTCTTCGGTTGCGGCTGATAGAAACGGTAGTCGAACTCGCCGTTGGCGGTGCGCGCCGTCAGTAGCAGCACCGGAACCGCGTCTGCAGCGGGCGCATCCGATGCGCCGAGCACGCGCAGGTTCACGACCTTGTTCACCAGGTCGGTCACGACATCCTGCTTCGTCGTTTCTCCCTGCCCGATTCCGTCGAGCGACCACACCTCGCCGTTACGCTGCACCGTCCAGTGGTCCGGCCGCGTCAGCACCGTAACGTCGCCGTTCGGTTTAAGCAGTGCCTTGTCCAGCCAGTCGTCGGCGCGCGCCGTAGCTTCGTAGTTGGCGAATGCAACCGCGTACACGTCGTCGGAATCGGCGCGACGCGCGTGCACCTTCTTGAAACCCGGCGACGTGCCCAAGTACAGATCGCCAACCACCTTGTCCTGTTCGAGTAACTGAATCTCGCGCTGGAATTTGTCGGCGGCCACTTCGAAGCGCTTTGCAGATTCGCTGCTCGTCGCCACCGGCCACGGCGCGGAAGCCGCAAGCAGCTTGTCGAGCATCTGACCGACCTTCTCTCCATCGGCCGGAAGCCCTTGAGAATCCGGCAGCGTCCACCCCGTTTCGGTGCGCTGCAGCTTCAGTTTGGCGCCCTTCTCATCGACGATCACGATGCCATCGACCTTGGCGCGGTCCACCTGCAGCAGCGCACCCGCCGGCGTGGATGCCGCGCGCTGATTCCAGAACAGAACGCCGGCGAGCACCGCGAGTTGCACCGCCAGAACCAGCGACAGCGCTTTCACATGACGGTTCATGCCGGTTCTCCTTTCGACGCGTCGAAGCTCTTCTCCCCGACGTCCCTGGAATCGAGCCACGCGTGGTACTTCGCGACGCGCGTTTTAGCGCGCGAGCGGTGGATGCCGAAGATCAGTCCGAGTAGCGCCAGCGCAATGCCGTAGTTCGAATACTCGAGCGACGTGCGCTGCGATTCCTCGAGCGGCGGCAGCGTGCGGTTGAAATGTCCGCGCGAGCGGATCGCCAGCAGCGTCGGATCTTCCAGCGACCAGTCCACCGCATTGGCGATCAGCTGCAGCGAGTTTCCGTACACCGTACCCTCGGCGGAGCCGATCATTCCCAGCGTCTGATCCGACAGAAAGGTGTTGGAACCGAACACGAACAACCGCGCCGACTCCGGCGACTTGTCGATGATGCTGCCGATCACGCCGGCATCGGACTTGCTGCCTTCAGGTTTCTTGTCTTCGGGCGTCTTGTCTTCGGGCTTCTTGTCTTTGTCGGCATCGGCCGCGGGCTTTTCGGTCTTCGACGCGGCAACCAACGGATTCTCTTTGTCGGCAAAGAACGACTGGAACTGTCCTTCCACGCTGACGCCGAGCGTCGATGCGCCGCGATCGCCTTCTGCCGTGAACGCCGAATGACCCGCCGAGTCGATCCGCGGCATCACGTCCATCGACGTCGACCGCCAGCTCTCCGGCGAACTCTTCAGCAGATCGACCACCTTGCGGCCCTTGTTCTTCGTCGCATCGACGTCGATCGGCGACACCCACGGCATCGTCACCTGCGGAACGTCCGACGTGATCGGCGAAGTGGTGTTCTTGCCCGCGCCGCGCACGTCGACGAAGTACGGATAATCGAGCATCCGCACTTCCTGGAACGAAAAGCCGCCCGCCTGGCGCGTGACCGGTATCGGAAACGCCGAGTTCTGCGGGTCCATCACGAACGACGGACGGATGTCGATGCCCTGGAACGACAACCAGTCTGCGAGCCCGGTGTTGCGCGGCGCGGCCGTGAGCGATTGTTGGGTGAACGACGGCGCCAGCGGCGAGGCCGCCAGCATCACCGTGCCGCCCTGCATGAGGAACTGGTCGATCGCGAATACCTGCTTGTCGTTGAGCTGCTGCGGGTCGGCCACCACGAGAACCTCGGCGCCTTCGGGTACCCGACCTTCGGTGAGCTGCGTGCGCTCGACGTTGTGGTCGGTCATCAACGTGTCTGCGAGCTGCGAATACTGGTTGCCGCCGCCCATGCCCTGCATGTACGCAGGCGTCTCCGGTGCCATCAGCGCCACCGATTTGAGATAGCCGGTTGCAAAGCGCTTGAACGCCGCATCCATCGAGCGCTTCAGACCTTCCTCCGTGAGATCGTCAGGCAACGGAATCTGTACGACCGTGCTCGCGCCGCCGTCGAGCGTCAGATAGAAGTAGAAGGTATTGGTGTCGAACAGGCTCGCCGCCATCGGGCGAAAGCCGTATTTCTCACGGATTTCCTTTGCCACCGCGCCGTTACCCGCATCGGGATCGACGAACTCCACGCTCAGCTTGCCGCCGGATTCGTTCGCGTAACCGTCGAGCACTTTGGCGACGGTTTCCTTGAATGCAGTCAACTGTGCGGGCAGCACGCGTTCGTTCGACACGTAGCCGACGAACTTCAGCGGCTTCGGAATGCTGGAGAACAGCTCACCGCCGGACTGGAATCCGTACAACACTTTCTTGATGGTGCGGGTGATGTCGTATTCCGGATTGCGCAGCTGCACGTCGAGGTCCGATTCCCCGGCCACCTTGACCTCGATCAGGTCGCGGAAGCCGAGCACTTCGAACTGGTCGCCATACTGAACGAGCACGTCGAAGTATGAATTCACGAGGCTCGACTGGTGGCGGTCCGCAACCTGGAACGGATTCGGCCGGATGCCGTACTTGTTGTTCGCCTCGTCTTCGGCTTCGGGATTCTTCGCGGGGTCGACGACTTCGACCCGCACTTTGCCGTGGCCGGCCACTTCGAATTCGGTCAGCAGGTCTTTGAGCTGCGGCACCAGCGGCGCCAGCAGTGGATGCGTCTTCGACGAGAAATAGCCGCGGATCAGCAACGGTTCGTGCAACTGGTCGATGTAGTTCACGGTTGCCGGAGAGATCGAATACAGGCGGCCCTTCGTCACGTCGACTCGCGCCGACGTGAAGTTCGCGAGCCACAGATTCGCCACCAGCAGATTCGCGACGACGAGCCCGATGCCCATCTGCCACGCGCTGTGCCGCCGGTGATCGCCGTCTTTCGCCCAGCGCTGCCGCTCGAGCGCAAACACGTTCAACGCGAGAAACGCGAGGATGAGACTCGCGTAGTAGTAGAGGTCGCGGAAGTCGAGCACGCCGCGCGTGATCGACTCGAAACGCGAGCCGGTGCCGATGCCGCGCAGCCACGACGCGACGTCGTTGCCGACGTGATCGGTCACCAGCGGGCTGCCGACGAGATACAGCACGGCACACGCAATCGTCGACAGGATCAGGCTGACGATCTGGTTTTCGCTGTGCGCGCTGATGGTGAGACCGATGGCAAGGTAGGCACCGCCGAGCAGCAACGCCGCGACGTATCCGGCCAGCACCGGACCCCAGTCGAGATTGCCGAGATAGGCGACGGTAAACGGCAACGGCAACGTCAGCAGCAGCGCGATCGCGAGCAGCAACCAGCACGCGAAGAACTTGCCGAGTACGAACGACCACGTACTGACAGGAACCGTCGACACGAATTCCAGCGTGCCGGAGCGCCGCTCTTCGCTCCACATCCGCATCGTCAGCGCGCTGCAGAGGAACAGCAGCAGTACCGGCAACCATTCGAACATCGGCCGCACGTCGGCGATGTTGCGCGCGAAGAACGCCTCCACCCAGAAGAAGATGAACAACGTGACGACCAGGAAGACGGCGAGGAAGAGGTATCCAATCGGAGAGGAGAAGAACAGCGACATTTCCTTCGCGGCGATGCGCTTGATGCTGGCCCAGTTCATGCCGCTTCTCCCGCGTCGCTGACTTCCCTGAAGACCGTTTCCAGATCGCGCTGCTCCGGCGCCACCGAATAGACGTGTATGTTCGCGGCAACGAGCGCGGCAACGACGCGCGCAGACGTCGCTTCCATCTCGCCCGACAACGGCAATGCGACCCGCTTCGTGCCGTTTCGAACCGGCGACGCGGCGCCCACGCCGTCGATGCCGCGCAACGCCGCTGCCACCGCGGCGGGCTCCGCATCGGTGCCTACCAGCAGCCGCTCGCTGCGCCGCAGGGAAGCCAGCGTTTCATCCAGCACCAGCCGGCCGTTGCGCAGGATCATCGCGCGATCACACACGGCGTTGACCTCCTGCATGATGTGCGTGGACAGGATGATCGTCGCATTGCCGGCCAATCTGCGGATCAACTCGCGCATGTGTTGGGTTTGCGACGGATCGAGGCCGTTAGTCGGCTCGTCCAGAACGAGAAAACGCGGCTTGTGGAGGATCGCCTGCGCCACGCCGACGCGTTGCCGGTAGCCGCGTGACAACGTGTGAATCTGATCGAAGGCCTTGGACTCGAGTTCGGTCGCTTCGACCGATTCGCGCACCGCGCTCGCCTGATCCGACGGCGCCACGCCGCGCAATTCGGCGGCATATTCGAGATAGTCGACCACCGTCATCTCGGGATACAGCGGCAGACTTTCGGAGAGATAACCGAGCGAACGCTGCACCACCTTCGGCTGCTCGGCGACGTCCACGTCGTCGACCAGAATCCGACCCTCGCTCGGCTCGAGGTAGCCGGTGAGCATCTTCATGATGGTGGTCTTGCCGGCGCCGTTGTGGCCCAACAGACCCACTATTTCGCCCTGCCCGATCGTAAAGTCGACCCGATCGACGGCGAGGAAGTCGCCGTACCGACGCGTCAGCTGTTCCGCTTTGATCACTACCCTGTCTCCTAAGTGAGCCAACCGGAATCGGTGCGCAAGCGTACTCAGCCTCCGCACAAATTCAAGGCGCGATTTCGAGTTTTGACCTTGCACAGACCACGCGCGGGCGGCAATGTTCCCTCGCCCGACCCACGAATGACGACACCGATGACGACGCAGTGATGATGATCCCATCGCCGACCGGTCAGCTCGAAGCGCACTTCGAACAGGCCGCTTCCGCCACGCGCGCGATGGTGATCTGCCACCCGCATCCGCAGTACGGCGGCAGCATGCACGACGCCGTGGTCGACACCGTGGATGCCGCCGCGCGCCGCCACGCATTTGCAACGTTGCGATTCAACTTTCGCGGCGTCGGCGCGAGCAGCGGTCGCTTCGACAACGGCGTCGGCGAAGTCGACGACCTGCTAACCGCCCTCGCCTGGCTGCGCGACCGGACCCAACCGTTTCCGGTGTGGCTGGCCGGTTACTCGTTCGGTTCGAACATCGTGTGGCGTGCGCTGGAACGAGCGGGGCTGGTCGAAGGTGTACTACTGATCGCACCGCCGGTTGCGCTCATGGACTTTGCGGCCCGGCCGGCATCGAACGCGAAACTGACGGTGATCGCCGGCGATGCAGACGATTACGTGGACGCCGACGCGCTATCGCACAGTGGGCACGAGAGGCCACCCCGGCAGCAAACGTCGAGACCGTGCGAGGCGCGGACCACTTCTTCTCCGGACGCCCATACGGAGCTGGCGCGCGCGGTCGAGCGGGCGCTCCGTTAGCGGAATGAAGGTCGAAGCTAAACGATCGAGACGCCGCCCGACACGAAGCGGTGACCCCACAAGACCAGTCCGTAAGCGACGAAGCCGACCAGCAACGGCAGCGCGAGTTCACCCGGCACCAGAGCGTTGCGCGACTGCGCGATGGCGAGGAACGGTATGTTCGACGTCGCAGCGGCGAATGCGGTCCAGTCAGCGCCCATCGTGCGCGCTTTCTTCGCGTCGATGAGGAAGCTGCCCCACAGCGACAACGTTCCAAGGCTGCCGAAGAACAACAGCGACGCGACGTCGCCATTCGCGACGATGTGGCCGATGGCCCACAGCACGACGGACCACTGGAACGGATGCCGAGTGATGCGCAACAAGCCGGCGCCCTGGCCGACCTGCTTCACCGTCGCTTCCTGACCGATCGCGGTCGGATTGCGCGTCATGAATCCGCCCAACAGAAACGTGAAGGCGATCGGCATCAGCACGAACGGAACGGCGCGCAATGCCGGCGTCGGCAGCCAGATGAAATCTGCGTGCGACGCGCGGCCGTAGGCAAAGATCAGAAAGCCGAGTGTTGCAGCCGCCAGCAGCGAGTAGAGCCCGAGATACGCGCGATCGCCGATCGTGCGCACGAGCGACGCCCGCAACGGCGTGCTGCTCACGCCGAGATGTGCACCGATGAACAACGCCCCTGCCAAAGCCAACTCGCCCATGTCGCCACCGTCAAGTCAGACATTGCGTCGATTGTCCGCCTTTCTCCTTACGACACAAGCGTTCCCCGGGGTAGAATCTCCAGCGATTTCATCGAGGGGAAACACATGAAAAACGTTACGGGCAAGGTTGCATTCATCACCGGCGGCGCGAGCGGAATGGGGCTCGCGATGGCACGGTCGTTTTCTGCGGCGGGCATGAAAGTGGCCATCGCCGACATCGAGCAGAGCGCACTCGATCGCGTGCAGGCGGAGTTCGACAGGACGAATGCCGAAGTCATCACGCTGAAGGTCGACGTGACCGACCGCGATGCGATGGAAAAAGCGGCGCAGGCGACCGAAGCCGCGTTCGGCAAGGTGCACGTCGTCTGCAACAACGCCGGCGTTGCCGTGGGTGGTCCGGTCGACGCGATGAGCTACAAGGACTGGGACTGGGTGATGGGCGTGAATCTCGACGGCGTCGTAAACGGCGTGCAGACGTTCGTCGACCGGATCAAGAAACACGGTGAAGGCGGACATTTCGTCAACACCGCGTCGATGGCCGGGCAGATCGCGATTCCGGGTCTCGGCGTGTACAACACGACGAAATACGCAGTGGTCGGGATGTCGGAAACGATGCGCGCCGACCTCGCGCCGCACAACATCGGCGTGTCGGTGCTGTGTCCCGGTGTGGTCACCACGAACATCTTCAACTCCGGACGCAACCGGCCCACCGAGCTGCAGGGCGAAACCGACAACTCGACGCAACTGCTGACGGCCGATGTCAGCGATGCCGAGCAAGCCGCGCGCATGCAGCAGATCATGGCGAGCGCGCTCGATCCGGCCGTGGTCGGCGACATGGTGCTCGCGGCGATCCAGGCGGACGATCCGTACATCTTCACGCATCCCGATCTGAAGCCGATGGTCGATGCGCGAAGCGCGGCGATCAACGAGTCGTTCGCGCGCTGGGCGCAATACCGCAAAGACCACGGCGTCTGAAGGAACACCTCATGAACAGACTCAAAGGCAAGACCGCGCTCGTCACCGGCGCCGCGCGCGGCCTCGGCGCCGCGATCGCACGGCGTTTCGCCGAGGAGGGCGCAACGGTCATCGTCAACGACCTCAATCTCGACGCCGCGCGCGCAACCGCGCAGGGCCTGAAGGGAACCGGTTACGCCGCAAACGTGGCCGATTCGAAGAGCGTCGCGCGGATGTTCGCGGAGATCGCCAAAGTCACGCCGCGCCTCGACATCCTCGTCAACAACGCCGGCATCAGCGGCCTCGAAGGCCGCAACGACAACAACGAGCGCCTGGCGAAGTTCACGCAGCGCGCTCTGGCAATCAGCCGCGGCGAGCCGGTAGAGCCCGACAACGGCACGATCGAGGAGACCGACGACGACTGGCACAAGATGATGGGCGTGCACGTCGACGGTACGTTCTTCTGCTCGCGTGAAGCGCTGAAGATGATGACCGCGCAACGTTCGGGCGCGATTATCAACATGGGCAGCATCATGGGCACGTTCGGCCGCGGCGGTGGCACCGCCTATTGCACTGCGAAGGCGGCGATCCTCGGCTTTACGCGCGCGCTGGCGCACGAAGTGGCCGACCGCAACATCCGCGTCAATGCGATCGCGCCGGGGTGGATCCTCACCGACATGACGTCACCGTTCGAAGCCATGCACCCGATGCTGGCGGCGCAAACGCCGCAGGGTCGCATCGGCGAACCCGACGACATCGCGTGGGCGGCCGTCTATCTCGCCAGCGAAGAAGCGAAGTTCATGACCGGCCAGGTGATCTCACCGAACGGCGGCTGGTACATGAGTCAGTAGGTTGCGAGCGGCAGAAACACGTCGGTGATCGCTTCGTGCTCCGGCACCGCCGGGAACAGATTGACGCGCTGGAAGAACAGCGGGAAGTCGCGCAGTTCTTCGCCGCTCTGCGGCAACCACTGCGAATAAAGGAACGACACCGTATCTTCCAGCGTGTCGTCGGAGCCGACGTGCCGCAGCCGCGCGCAACGGCCCGCCGGAATGCGCCTGGCGACCACGCCGAATTCGTTTTCGTTCACCGGCCGATCAATCGACGCGCATAGATCGTAGTGACAGTTACCGCCATCGAGCGGATGCGCATACACGATGTTGAAGGTTCTGCTCGCCCCGGGCGGCAAACCGTTCTGCCTGCGCCAATCGATGAACTTTCGCACCGCGGTGCCCAACAGTTTCGGATCGCCGCGATACTCGAGCGCAGCGACGGTCGTCTCTTCGAAGTCGACGATCGATACCTGATCGATCCGGTGGTTCGGCCTCATGTACCTGCTCCTCAATTCGCCCAGTGGTTCGTACGCTGCGTGCCACGGCAGCCACTGCGGCTCTTTCCTGAACTCCGACGGCGACTGACCGGTGCTCTTCCTGAACGCGCGCGCGAACGCCTCCGGCCCGTCGTATCCGCTGTCGAGCGCGATATCGGCAATGCGGATGTCGTCGCGGAACGCGAGCGCATACGACGCCCGCTTCAAACGCACGAGCCGCACATATTTGTGCACGCTGATTCCAAACAGGTCGCTGAACTGGCGCTGGAAGTGGAACTTCGAGAACGCCGCGATGCCGCTGAGCCGCTCGAGACACAGGTCTTCGTCCGCGTGCGCGTCGATGAAGTCGAATACGCGGCGGAATCGCGCGAGATACCGATCAGTGGACGTCGAACTCAACTGGCTTTCTCCGTGACCGCGCCACGATAACCGCCGACCGCAGATGCGCCCTGACCGAAGTTGCGCAGTTAGGCCGTCACAGCAATGCTGCCGATCAGCGCATCGAGCACCTGATTCGGCTGCTCGAACAACATCGCGTGGCCGCATCCCGGCAACGAGACGACGCGCGAACCGGCGATCGCCGCCGCGACGGCTTTGCCGTTACGTGGCGGCGTCATCTGGTCGGCTTCGCCGACGATCACGAGTGTGGGTACGCGGATCGCGGAGACGTCGCATTGATATGCGTTGCACGCCGTGAGATCGGCGTGGTGCACGCCGCGATCGGAGCGGCCGATCAGACGGCTGCCGCCGCCGAGTATCCAGAAGCCGGGATTCGGGTTGCCGCCGAGCCGGCCGCGCGCGCTGTGACTCCAACCGTTCGCCATGTCGTTCGCCGTCGCTTCGTCGTCGCGCGCGGCAGTGAGCAGTCGTTCCGTCACCGGCATGGGCACCGACACGCCGAGCAGCGCGAGCGAGCGCACGCGCGCCGGATGACGAATGGCGAGCGACATCGCGACGAGACCGCCCATGCTGTGACCGACGACGGCTGCGTTGGTAACGCCCGCCGTTTCAAGCACCTGGTCCATCCAGTCCGCGAGATCCTCGACGCGATCCAGTGCGGGTCCGTCGGTGCGGCCGTGGCCGGGAAGATCGGGCGCGATCACGCGCATGCCGTGGCGCGCGAAGTAGCGGGCCGGCATCACCCAGATCGTGTGATCGTGCGCGGCGCCGTGGATGAACACCACCGGTAGTGCGTCGGCAGCGGCATGTGCGCTGCCGGTTCCGATGAATACCGAACGTCCGTCGACTGCGACGCGCATGCTCAAGCCACCGCGCGTTGCGCGCGTGCGAGCGCGCGGCCGAGGTCGTCGATCAGATCGTCGGCGTCTTCGAGCCCCACCGACAACCGCACGAGCCCTTCGCCGATACCGGCGGCTTTCAGCGCATCTGCGTCCATGCGGTGGTGCGTGGTGCTCGCCGGATGAATCACCAGCGACTTGGCGTCGCCGATGTTGGCGAGGTGCGAGAAGATCGCGAGACTCTCGATGAACACGCGACCCGCCTTCCGTCCGCCTTTGATGTCGAACGACAGCACCGCGCCGGCGCCGCGCGGCAGCAGCTCCTTCGCAAGCTCATGATCGGGATGCGACGCGAGATCCGGATGGCTCACGCTCTGCACGGCGGCGTGGCCGGCGAGGAACTCGGCGATGCGATGCGCATTCGCAACGTGACGATCCATCCGCAGCGACAACGTCTCGAGACCCTGCAGAATGTGGAACGCAGTGGTCGGCGCCATACACGCGCCGAAATCGCGCAGACCTTCTTTGCGCGCGCGCGTGATGAACGCCTGCGGTCCGAACTCTTCGGCAAAGACCAGATCGTGGAAACCCGCGTACGGTTCGGTGAGCGTCGGGAATTTGCCGGACACTTCCCAGTCGAACGTACCGCCATCGACGAGCACACCGCCAATGACGATGCCGTGCCCGGACAGGAATTTCGTTGCCGAATGCAGTATCAGGTCCGCACCGAGCTCGAGCGGACGCATCAGATACGGCGTGGTGAACGTCGAATCGATCAACAGCGGCAATTTCGCGTCGTGTGCGACGCGCGCCACAGCGGGCACGTTCAGCACTTCGAGCCCGGGATTGCCGAGCGTTTCACCGAACACGAGTCGCGTGTTGGGCCCGATCGCTGCAGCAAACGCGGCCGGCTCGCGCGGATTCACGAACGTCGTCGTGATGCCGAAACGCGGCAGCGTGTACGCGAGCAGGTTGTGCGTGCCGCCGTAGATCGATCGCGACGCGACGATGTGGTCTCCGGCCGAGCACAGCGTTGCCACCGCCAGGTGCATCGCCGCCTGCCCGCTTGCCGTCGCAATCGCGCCGACGCCGCCTTCAAGCGCGGCGACGCGCTCTTCGAGCACCGCATTGGTCGGGTTCGACAGCCGCGAATACACGTGCCCTGCGCGTTCGATGTTGAACAGCCCCGCCGCGAAATCGGTATCGGGGAACACGAACGCCGCAGACTGATAGATCGGTGTGGCGCGCGCGCCGGTCGCCGGATCAGGTCGCTGCCCGGCATGCAGCGACAACGTGTCGAAGCCGCTCTTGTCCGCCATCAACGTTCCTCTCGTACTGCCGTGTGACTATTCCAGATAACGGGCCTGCAAAGCGGCGCGACGTTCCGCATCGATGCCGAGCGCGCGTTCGAGGTAAACGTCGAACGAGCCGTGGTTGGATTCCACTTCGTCGAGCGCCGCGTGGATGTATTCGAGCCGCACGCCGGACAACGCCTTCGCTTCCTCGACGTCGATCTCACCGTAGTTCTCCCGCAGGCGCGGCACGATGAAGCGCTCGAAATCCATTGCCTCGTTTGTCAGCAGGTAGTCGTCGATCACCGCGTCGCGCGGCACACCGAGGGCGAACAGAATCGCCGCCACGCCGAAACCCGTGCGGTCCTTGCCGGCGGCGCAATGGATCAGAAAACCGCGTTCGCCCGCAGACCACAATGCATCGAATACGCGTGCGTATTCCGCCGTGTGGACGCGCGCCAGTTCGCGATTGATTTCCGTCATGTAGTGGATCCGCCCCGCGAGATCGAGTCCGTCGAACTGCATCACTTCACGCAACTTCACGCCATGGTCCGGATCGATCGAGACGTGAACCTGCAGCGGATCGTGCGCAGGGAACGGCGTCGGTTCGATGCTACGCTCTTCGTCGCGGCGCAGGTCGCAGATCACGCCGATGCCGAGATCGCGCAGCGCGCTCTGGCCGTCGGCGGTCAGCTGCGCGAGCATGCCGGACCTGAACAGCACGCCGCTGCGCACGCGGCGGCCGTCGCTCGTCAGATAGCCGCCGAAGTCGCGCAGATTGATTGCGCCGGGAATCTCGATGATTCGTTTCATGGTCACTCGTTGATGTCGCTGATCTGATCGTTCAGCGTCCAGTAGTCGTACAGCACACCGATCAGCAGGAAGCCGCCGGTCAGCAGATAAAGAATGCCAGTGAGCCACTTGCCAATGTACATGCGATGAAGGCCCAGCACGCCGAAAAAGGTCAGCAGTATCCACGCCACCGTATAGCTGACGTCGCCGGAGAAGAAGCGCCGATCGGCTTCGTCGTCCATCGACGGAATCAGAAACAGATCGACGATCCAGCCGATCAGCAGCAGGCCGAGCGTGAAGAAATACAGTGTGCCGCTGACAGGCCGACCATAGTAGAAGCGGTGCGCACCCATGAAACCGAAGATCCACAACACGTAGCCGACGGTTTTCGAGTGCGTATCGCCGCCGATCATTCTAGTCGTACC
This sequence comes from uncultured Gammaproteobacteria bacterium, assembly GCA_963780795.1. GTDB lineage: Bacteria > Pseudomonadota > Gammaproteobacteria > Pseudomonadales > Azotimanducaceae > DATJGR01. The sequence goes on from CAWADH010000008.1 coordinate 460,964, forward strand.
CGATCATGATCAATCGATTCGACAGCTCGTTCGGGTTGTCGTCGGTTTTCGGCACCGCTTCCGCCAGAATGTCGCCGCACTCGCCGATGGCTTCGACGAATCCGGATGCCACGCGTTTCCGCTGCACGTTGGCGACGAAGCGATCGATGATCGCCTGCCAGCGGGAATCGTCGACGTGCGCGCTCACGCCGCGGTCCGCCAGAATTTCCACGTATCGCTCCGCTTCGGATACGAAGATCAGCACGCCGGTCTCGCCCTTCGTGTGGTGCAGTCCCTGCTCCAGAAACTGCCGCCGCGCCATGCTCGACGCGTGCCAGTGTCCGAGATGTCGCGGGACCAACCGGCGCGCGATCACGGGAAGACGAAACAACAACACGAGCACGCAGAACACCGCGAGCTGAATCGACAGCACCACCACCGTGCTCGGATGCACGAATACGAGCGGCGCCGACATCAGCAGCGCGATCGCGGCCGCCCACGCGATGGAATGATGGCGATAGTCGTCGCTACGCGCCGCCAGCACCGCCACCAGTTCCGCATTGGTGCGCTGCTCGACCTCCGCGATGGCATCGGCGATCTGGTTGCGTTCCTGTTCGCCGAAGAATCCCATCACCAGCTACCGGACGCGCCGCCGCCGCCGAAACTGCCGCCGCCGCCGCCGAATCCACCACCGCCCCCACCGAAGCCGCCCCCGCCGAATCCACCGGAGCGGCCGCGACCGCCGTGCGACATGCCGTTCAGCACGGTACCCCACAGAATTGCGCGCGCGAGACCACCGCCACCCCGACGGCCGCCACCAAAGCCACTCATCACGATGAACAGCACGATCAGCCAGAAGATGCCGACCGGCAGCGCTTTCTTCGGCGACTGCTTCGACTGCGCCTGGCTCACGTCCTGCTGCTGTCCCCCCAACACCGCAATGATGGCGCCGACTCCGGCGCGCACGCCGCCGTCGATATCGCCTTTGCGGAACGCCGGAACGATGCGCGTGTTGATGATGTTCGACGACTGGGCGTCGGTCAGATCGCCCTCGAGACCATAGCCGACCTCGATGCGCACCTTGTGCTCGGCAGACGCGACGATCAGCAGCACGCCGTTGTCTTTTTCCTTTCTGCCGATGCCCCAGTGACGCCCGAGCTGGTAACCGTAATCCTCGATCGGCAGGCCGCCGAGGTTCGGCACCGTCGCCACCACGATCTGTTCCCCCGTCGCCTGTTCGTGCGCTTCCAGTTGCCGCGTCAGATCGGCGCGCGTGCCCGCGCTCAAGATGCCTGCCGCATCGACGACACGACCCGTCAACGGCGGAAAGTCGATTGCATGAGCAGCTGCCGCGGCGAGCAGCGCCACCAGCAACGCCGCAATGCGCATCAGAACTTCACTGTCGGTGCGGTGGACGCGCCGTCGTTCGCTTCGAACGACTCACGCACTTTCATGTCTCTGTACATGATTGCGTGCCAGATGCGGCCGGGGAACGTGCGCAGTTCCGTGTTGTATGTCTGTACCGCAGCGATGTAATCGCGCCGCGCCACGCTGATCCGGTTCTCGGTGCCTTCGAGCTGCGACTGAAGCTGCAGGAAGTTCTGGTTCGCCTTCAGGTCTGGATACTGCTCGACGACCACCATGAGGCGCGACAACGCGCTCGTCAGTTGCGCCTGGTTCTGCTCGAACGTCTTGAACGCGGCGGGATCGGAGAGAATCTCGGGGCTGACGTTCATCTGCGACACCTTCGAACGCGCCTCGATGACGGCCTGCAGCGTCTCTTTCTCGTGTACGGCGTAGCCCTGCACGGTGGCGACGAGATTCGGCACGAGGTCGGCGCGACGCTGATACTGATTCTGCACTTGCCCCCACGCCGCCTTAACGGCCTCGTCGTAAGTCGGGATGGTGTTGATGCCGCATCCGGTGAGGAACGTGAACACGGTCGCGAGCAGACCCAGTCGAACCATCGGCGGAGCGATTCGATCCATACGCATGCTGACCTCCATTGCTGACGTACTCACTATGTGGCCAAGCGCACCGTGCATCAAGTCACGGCGCGGCAATATGGATTTGGGAGAAGCAGGACTCTAAACTGCCTGCGGTGCAATCAAACGAGGGACCCATGATCAAAACCAATGGATTACTGCTTCGAAACGCATTGATCGTCACGATGTGCCTCAATCTCGTCAGCCTCGGGTGCATCCCCGCGGCGCACGCGGAAGTGATCGGCACGCCGGCGTTCGGCCAAACGCTGACGCGCGAAGCCCGCATCGACAAAATCAACGGCTTCCTCGCGCAGGACTCGGTACGCAAGCAGATGATCGGACTGGGCGTCGATCCTCGCGACGCCCAGGCGCGCGTGGCCGCGCTCACCGACAGCGAACTGCAGGCGCTCGATCAGCGCATCGACTCGATGCCGGCGGGCGGCGACTTTCTCGCAGTGATCGGCATCGTGTTCATCGTGCTGTTGATCCTCGAACTCACCGGCGTGATCAACATCTTCAAGAAGTTCTGAGCTAGCGATCGCAGCCGACAGCGTCGCGGCCCGCATTCCGGGCCGCGACCGCTTTCAACCGGGTATCCGTCACCGCCGCCTCGAGTTCGCTGCCGGACGGCACCTGCGCCACCGCCCGCTCCGCATATCGTTCCGCGCGTGACGGGCAACCCCGCGCCAACATCACCTCCGCAAGATTGTTCAGCACCACCGCATTGTCGGGTGCGAGCCGCAACAGGCGTTCGTACGTGTCTTCAGCGACCGTCAGCTGACCGAGTTTGTGCTCCGTATTCGCCAGTCCGAACAGCGCCAGCAGATTGTCCGGCCAACGAGACAGCGCAGTCGCGTAGGCGATCCGGGCCACGTCGACGTGTCCCAACGCCTCGACGGGGACGATCGACTCCACGTATTTGTCCGCGCTCGCAGTAGCCGGCAGCACGTCGGCGGCGAGAATCACCGCCGCCCACTCGCCGGATTTCCGCCATGTCGGCACGAACTCGGCGAACGGCATCATGAGCCGCTCCGTAACGCCCGATCGCAACACCACCTGCTGCGACTCGGCTTCGTAGCCGATGACCACGGCGTAGTGCCACACGTGCAGCGGACCCACGCCGAGATCCTGCAGCACCAGCACCGGATGGCCGGCGTCGAGTTCTGCGAACAGAGCGGATGCATCCGGCGCCAGCACGTAAGGGATGCGCTGGTGGCGTCGCGCCGCGGCGATCAGCTCGATTTGCAGCGAACCCCGGCGATCCGGCAGATACGTCTGCGAGACGAGTTCCGCCGGCGTTGCATTCACGCCGGCGGCGCCGAGCATCATCGCCAGCGCTGCAGGCCCGCATTGATGGGTTTCCTGCGCAAAGAACGGCGTATTGGAGAGCTCTACACCATGACCGGCTTCGCCAGGGAACGTCGCCGGCGGCGCGTGCGCGCACGCGCACAGCAGGATTGCGACGACGAGCAGCCCAACGGATCGATCAGGCCGCAATGCCGATCGTCGGCAGTCGCTCAACTGCCGCCAAACAGCACGCGGCTGGCGCGACGCGCGCCTTCGACCATGGCCGCGAGCTTCTGCCAGGCGATGTCGTCGATGACCGTCGAGAAGCCGGCCGACGTTTCGAAGCCGCAGTCGGTGCCGGCCATCAGCCGGCGCGGATCTTCCAGCGACTCGGCGATGCGAACGAGCCGATCGGCCACTGTATCGGGGTGCTCGATGTAGTTGGTGGTGGTGTCGATCACGCCTGCAACGAGTGTCACATCGTCCGGCAGCCGCTGCTGCTCGAACAGATGGTATTCGTGCGCATGGCGTGGATTCGCCATCGACAACAGAATCGCGCCAGCGTCGATCCGCTTCAGCGCACTCCAGATGTCGGCCAGCGGCACGTCTTCGTCGTGCGGACCTTCGTAGTTTCCCCAGCACACGTGCAAGCGGATCCGCTCTTTCGGCACGCCGCGCAATGCATCGTTTATGGCATCGCCGACTTTCTCCACGAATCCGACGAATGCGGAGAGGGGCTGATCGGCAAAGTAAGTGTGGCGTTCCATCGCGAGATCCGGGGCGTCGATCTGCAGCTGGAAGCCGTGGCGGAGAATCGCCCGATACTCGACCGCGAGCGCTGCGGCGACCGCATCGATATACGCGTCGAGATCCTTGTAGTGCCGGTTCTCCATCGCGGCAACGATGATGCCGGGCGACGGCGACGAAACGAATGCGTCGGCATTCGCGCGTCCCAGCGATCGCAACACGGCGGTCAGTTCGTTGCATTCGGCATCGATCGCGGCGGTGTCGCCGTACTTGATCGGTCCGGTCGCCTGCGGCGGCTGCAGCAGGCTGACGTTGTCTCCCGAAAAAGCGGTGCGCTGCAGATAGCCGAGAAAGTGCGGGTATTTCACGAGATCGCGCATCGGCGGCCGCCGACTCTGCCCGGAGAAACCGCTCATCCGATGCTGCACGTAGGTGAAGAAACTCTCGCGTCCGACTTCGCCGTTGTTGACCTGGTCCACGCCGATGTCGACCTGCCGGCGCACCACGTCTTCGGTCGCCGCTTTCGAGCGCTGCGCGAGTTCCGCGGCGTCGATGCGTTCCCCCGCAAAGCGCCGCGCGTGCAGCGCAACGAGTTCCGCCGGCCGCGGCAGACTGCCTGCGTGGGTCGTGAGGATACGGTCGGCCATCAGTTCGCCGCCTTCGTCAACGCCGAGATGCTCGAAACGATCTGCGACCACACTTGTCTCGGCAGGTCGTGTCCCATGCCGTCGATCAGCATCAGCTTCGAACCGCGCAGCGCGTCGTGCGTGTCGAGGCCGCCTTCCACCGGCACCAACGGATCCGCTTTGCCGTGGATGACCAGCGCCGGCACATCGAGCTGCTGCAGCGCCGGTTTGCGATTGCCGTGCGACGCGACGGCCGCCATGTGCCGCGCAACACCGATCGGATAAAACGCGCGTTCGTACGCTTCGATGGCACGCGCTCGCGTTTCGTCCGGATCGGCCGGATACGCCGGGCTACCGATCACTTTCGACACCGCTACCGAGCGCTCCGCTACTTCATCGCGATTCGTTCCGGCGGGGCTCATCAGCGCGGCCATCGCTTCCGGTTTCGCAGGGGGCAGTTCGCGATTGCCGGTGCTCGACATGATCGACGTGACACTCTTGATGCGGCGCGGCTGACGAATCGCCATCGTCTGCACGATCATGCCGCCCATCGACGCGCCGCAAATGTGCGCGCTCTGAAGATCGAGCGCATCCATCAGGCCGATGCCGTCGTCGGCCATGTCGTTGAGCGTATACGGCGCCGACACCGGCTGGCCCGCGGCCATCTGCGTCATGATCGCGGGGATGTCGGGCAGGCCCGCGGCGTCGAACTTCGTCGAAAGACCGACGTCGCGATTGTCGTAGCGCACGACGAAGTGGCCGGCATCCGCGAGCTGCTCGCAGAACTCTTCGCGCCAGTGAATCATCTGCGCCCCGAGTCCCATCACCAGCAGCAGCGGTCGATCCGATCGCCGGCCGAAGGTGTCGTACTCGATCCGGATGCCGTTCGCCTGCACATTCGCCATGTCGTGTCCGCCCGTTTCGGATTGACCGCATTGTTATCGGGCGCGCCGACATCACGCAAGTCAGCAAGCCGGCGGCGTACTCCTTGCTTCGTCCGAACCACGTCGCGTACGTTAGCAACCTTTCAAAAAATGCCGGCCCACCCATGAACACATTCGACAACCCGACATTCATCTCCACGAACGGCATTCGGATGGCCGTCTACGAGCAGGGCGCAGGCAAGCCGATCGTGCTGTGCCACGGCTTCCCGGAACTCGCATTCTCGTGGCGTCACCAGATGCAACCGCTCGCCGATGCCGGCTATCACGTGCTGGCGCCGGATCAGCGCGGTTACGGACGCACCGACAAACCGAAGGCGGTCGAGGCTTACGACATCGTGCAGCTGACCGGCGACCTCGTCGGCCTGTTAGATCATTACGGCTACGAGAAAGCGCTGTTCGTGGGCCACGACTGGGGCGCGCTCGTGGTCTGGGCAATGTCCGTGATGCATCCGGAACGCGTCGCCGGCGTGATCAACCTGAGCGTGTCGTATCTGGATCGCGGCACCACGGAGTGGGTTGGTCTGTGGGAGAAGCTGCTCGGCGACGACTTCTACATCGTGCACTTCAACCGCAAGCCGGGTGTTGCCGATGCCGCGTTCGCGAAAGACCCGAAGAATCTGCTGCGCAACCTGTACCGCACCGGGCAGTGGAACGATCCGCCGCCGGACGCCGAGACGCCGCGGCCGGGCATGGCGATGATCAATCTCGTGAACGAACAGAATCCGCGCGGGCGGCTGATGATGTCGGAAGCGGAACTCGACGTGTTCGCGAAGGCGTTTGCCGCGGGCGGCTTCACCGGTCCGATCAACTGGTACCGGAATTTCACGCGCAACTGGACGACGCTCGGTACCTTTCCGCAGCAGGTGACGTGCCCGGCGTTGATGATTCACGGCCGACTACGACATGGTGCGGCCGTCCGATCGCCTGAAACAGATCGTGCCGAACGCGGAAGTGGAGACGCTCCAGTGCGGCCACTGGATTCAGCAGGAGAAACCGGACGAGACGAACGCGCTGATGCTCGGCTGGCTCGCGCGCAATTACCGACCGTAACCGGCAAAGGGCGCCGCGTCCGCGCGGCGCCTCGTGGGATCAGACCAGTATCATGATGGCGCCGACCAGCGACCCGATGATCAGAATTGCCGTGGCCAGCAACGAAATCAGCACGCCGGGGCCGCGCTTGTCCGGATTGCCGATGTACAGATTGAAGTAGAGCGCGCGACCGATGATGAACACGACGCCGAGAATCGCGGCCCACATTTCGGACACCAGGCTTGCGAACGTGAACAGGCTCGGAAGGAACATGACGAGTTGTTCCATCGTGTTCTGATGCACGCGATGATATCGCTCGAAGTGTTCGTTCCCGGTGGTCGCAGGCGCTTTTACCCCGTATTTTCCGCGCGCCTGACCGACTTTGATGCTGAAGAAGAAATACTCCAGAAGCGCCAACATGGCGACTATGGTGACCCAGGCCATCGCAACCCCCTACGATTCGATAACGTTGCCAACGCGGCGGTCGTCGCAGCGCGGCGACCCTGCCGGGCGCCGATCATCACTCATTGCTTCGCTGATGATCAAGCTCACTGAGGCGCAACCGCACTGGCATGGCGATGGCCGCATCGCGTTGTGTCCGAGCCACCACAACTGCATCATGCGCGCATCATGAGCGACGACCTCGAGCTCTTTCAGTTCCGCTACTCGCACTTCAACGAGAAGGTGCGATGGGCGCTCGACCACAAAGGCCTGCCGCACAAACGCACCGATCTGTTGCCGGGGCCGCATGCGAGCACCATCAAGAAGCTGACGGGTCAGACGCAGACTCCGGTGTTGCGCATCAACAACCAGTACGTGCACGACTCGGGGTGGATCATCGAGCGCCTCGAACTGATTTTCACGGCCGCGCCGTCGTTGCTGCCGCCCGACGACCACACGCGCGACCGGGCACGCGAGATCGCACGCCATTTCGACTTCATCGTGGGACCTGCGGCGCGCATTTGTGCGTTCGTCGCGATGCTCGACGAACCCGATTACGTCGCGCAGTTGTTCGCGACCGGCAAGCCGCCGATCACCCGCTCGCTGTACCGCGCCTTCCTGCCGCTGGTGAAAGGCCGCATCAGGAAGGCAAATGGGATAACCGACAAGCGCGCGATCGCCGAAGCGGAACGGCTGTTGACCACGAATATGCAGGCGATCGCGAAACTGGTCGGCAAAGAAGGTTATCTGGCCGGAGATTCGTTCAGCGTCGCCGATCTCACCGCGGCGTCGCTCATTGCACCGCTGATCGATCCGCCGCATCCCGACATGAAGAAACCAGGCCCGATGCCGGAGCGGCTCGCCGAACTCACCGAGAAGTGGCGCAATCACGCGGCCGGTCGGTGGGCGCTCGAGATGTACGAGCGCCATCGACCGGTCGTCCAGTAGCCGATCGACCTGTAACTGCTAGTCGGTCATGAAGCTGCCGCTCGCCTCGGCGATGGTTGCATCGTCGTCCCGCCGGATCACGCGTCCTTCGAGCTGCACCAGCCGGCCTTTACGCTTCAGCATGCGACCCTCGATGCGCACCGGCGTGCCGATCGGCAACGATGCGCGATAGCGGATGTCGGCGCGCGCAGTGAAGCAACGTTCGCCCTGCAGCCACAACCAGTTCGCCATCACGTCGTCGAGCAGGCTGAAGATGATGCCGCCGTGCGTGAGTCCCTGATATCCCATGTGCGCTTCGGCGGGTGTGAATTCGGCGCGGCACACGTCGCCGTCGATCCGGAAATTCAGTTTAAGTCCGATCGGATTGGACGGACCACAAACGAAACACCGGTTGGCCGGCGACTCGATCAACGACACGGACGCTCACATCTGCTGGAAAATTGCCTGGATATCATGGGCGCTTTTCCAAAGAATACAAACCGTGATCACGCTACCGGATATCGAGCGACGTCTCGCGAACTACGAGGCTCAGCTTTCGCCCATCAGACCGTCCACGCGGCAGGCAGCCGTCGCGATCATCCTGCGTGAACGCGTTCGCGCGGGAACCACCGTCACCGATCTGTTGTTCATACGGCGCGCTGAAAAGAGCGGCGATCCGTGGTCGGGCCACATGGCTTTTCCCGGAGGCCATATCGAATCGTCAGACGGATCGCTGCTCGATGCGGCAATTCGCGAAACTTGCGAAGAGATCGGTCTCGATCTGAGCGCGAACGGGAAGCACATCGGTACAATCGATCATCAACGCGCACAGCCGCGCGGTCGACCGCTGAACATGGTGATCGCCCCTTATGTATTCCGTCTGGAGCGCGAGACGCCGTTCCTGCCGAACCACGAGGTGGCGGAAGTGGTGTGGACGCCGCTCGATCCGATCGCGAAAGGTCTCAACCATACCGAAGAAGAACGCGTTGTGAACGGCTCACCGGTGTTGTTCAGTGGTTACCGCATCAACGGCGGGCATTTCGTATGGGGGCTGACGTACCGGATGATGCAGTCGTTCTTTCAGGCCGTCGATCCCAAGTGGGAGCCGCCCGAACAGAACGATTGATCAGCCGTAGCGGTGGCCACGGTAGTCGGCGATCGCGAGCCCCGCCGCCACCGACGTGAACGGATCGTGCTCCACCACGCGGCCGGGGAAACGCGCTTCTAGTATCCGCCGCACCGCCGGAATCAGCGACGAGCCGCCGGTGCGCAGCACGAGGTCGATCGAGTCCGATGCGAGCCCGCTCTTCGTCAGCGTGTCGTCGACGCCCTGCTCGAACTGCTGCAGCAGGTCGCCGATCATCTCTTCGAACTGTGCGCGCGACAGGCGGATTTCGATGTCGATCTCCGGAATGTCGAGCACCGCTTCCTCGTCGGTCGACAATCTCGCCTTGAAGTCTTTGATCGACTGGAACACCGAGTAGCTCAGGTTGTGCTGTATCAACTCGCGCAGCCGACGGAACTTGTGCGCGCCGGGGCCGCCGCGCGCGATGCAATCCATCATCGGCGTGGTGTACTTGTTCTGGTTCAGCAGATACGTGACTGCCCAGTTCAGCAGCAGGTCTTCGTAGTCTTCGAACGGAAATCGCGTTTCGATTTCTTGCTTGTCGAAACCGCGACGGCGCCAGATTTCGCCTTTACCCAACGCCGGAAACAGCAGCGTTCGGAACATCCGCTGATCGATGTGGTCTCCGCCGAGGGCCACGCCGTGAGTGGCCATGACATCGAAGTCGTCGCCGGTAGCGCGCAGCACGCTGAAGTCGAGCGTGCCGCCCCCGAAATCGACCGTTAGCACGCGCCGGCCGGCCATCTCCGGATGCGCCACGAGATAGCTCACCGCCGCGGCCACCGGCTCCGGGTAGAACACGTGTTCCTTTATGCCTGCGTGACCGTACGCCTCACCGAGCCGGGCCAGCGCCAGCTGATCGCGATGTGGATCGCGTCCTTCGAACTTCACCGGATGGCCAACCCACGCGCGCGATGCAGGTCCGACGCTCGCTTCGATCTCTTTGCGCACGTGCAACAGGATCGGCGTGATCAGCGCAACCAACCGGAACGGATGATCGAATACCATCAGCCGCCGCACGTTCGGATCGCCGAGCAGTCGTTTGACGCCGCGGAACAACCGCCCCTTGAGGCCGCCGTCGCGCACCGGCTGTCCATAGACCTTGCGCGTGAGCGTCTCGACCGGGCGGCGTCCTTCCGGATCGGGATCGCCCACCATCAGCGTCGACTCGCCGATCACTTCCGGAATCAGTTCGACCGTGCGCCCGGTGTTGTCGGCGATGTAACGCTCGATCGCGCGCTGGCCGACCAGCGTCTGCAGATCCGAGTCGATATAGGTGGCCGACGGCATGATCTGCGCGGGCGCGTCGAGTTCGATCAGCGACACCTGCTTGCCGTCGTAAACGGCCGCCGCCGTGTTGGTGGTTCCGAAGTCGATACCTACGCCGATGCGCTGCACGGTTGCAGGACTAGCCATTGGCGCTCATCAACACGCCGGTCGTGCGCAATGATTCGATCGTCTGCGGATCGAAGCCGAGCCAGTCGGCCAGAACTTCCGCGTTGTGCTGGCCTTGCTTCGGCGAAGCGCCGCGCGCACCGCTGCTCGCGTCGGAAAAGCGATACGGCGACTGCACGACCGGCCGCTCGCCACCGGCGCCGTCGTCTACGCGTGTGATGGTGCCGCGGTGTTTGACCGTCGGCAGTTCGAGCGTTTCCGCGCCTTCGCGCACGTCGCCCCACGCGAGGTTCATTCCATCGAGCGCCTTGATGACCGCGGCGCGGTCCGGCAGGTTCTTGAAGAACGCGCGTGCGGTGGCGCGGCGCACCTTGATCTTCTCGTCGAGCGTCGCGTCTGCGGGCGTCGGGTCCACCACGCCCGCGCGCGTGGTGAGTTGTTTCCACACGTGCCGGAAATCGCTCGCGATCAACAGCGTTCCAGCTGCGGTATCCCACACTTCGCTCGGCATCGGCTTCAGATGCTCGGCGTTGTCGACCGTGTAGTGCAGATGGTCGTCGGTCACCAGCATCGAATCGATCATCGCGATGTCGACGTGCTGCCCTTCCCCGGTGCGTTGCCGCATCAACAGCGCCGACAGCAGCCCGACCAGGCCGTGCAGCGCGGCGTTCGTATCGGCGATCGACACGCCGATGTCGGTGGCGTGCGCGCCGGTGATTTTCTTCTGGCGCGCGATCAGACCGGACTCCGCGTGCACGATCGGTGCGTACGCGGCGCGACGCGACTCGGGTCCGTTGTGGCCGAATCCCGAGATCGACAGCATCACCAGCCGCGGATTGATCTGCTTCAGCACGTCGTAGCCGAGGCCGAGACGCGGCATCACGTCGGGCCGGAAGTTCTCGATCAGCACATCCGCACAGGCTGCGAGCTGCTTGATCAGCGTCGCGCCGCCTTCGACGTCGAGGTTCACGCAGATGCCGCGCTTGCCGACGTTCTGCTGATTGAAGTAACCGGCCTGCCCGTTGATGCGCGCGCCCCAGGCGCGCGTGACATCGCCGTCGGGCGGCTCCACCTTGACGACGTCGGCGCCGAGATCGGCCAGCATGCGCCCGGCAAAAGGTCCCGCGAGAACGCGCGACATATCGAGTACGCGGATGCCTTCCAACGGATGCGTCATGGCGCGAGCGTCACGGCGATGAACTGGCGGCGGTCGAAGCGGCCGGTCAGCCTGGCGAAGAAATCACCGATCAGCATCTGCAGGCGGTATTTGCGGCGGAGCGACGCATACGCCGCGCGAATCTCGTCTGCGTCCGATACGAGGCGGGCTTTGGCCTCGATCCATTCCCCCAGCAGTTTGCCGCGCACGTCGCAGGCCGCGACGCGCGCGCAGGAACTCAGACGAATGCGTTTGACCTTGCCGGCATCCCGAGCGCTGAACACATAAAAGGTGTCGCCCGCCTGCGCGAACCAGACCGGCGTTGGGACAGCATTGCCGTTCCTGCGAAAGGTCGCGAGGCTGAAATAGTCGGCGTCCGCGAGCTGCACTGGTGTCTGCCCCGTCCACACAAAAGGTTTCGGATATTAAACCCGCCCTATGGGATGTGCTAGCGTGAACGCCCCGGGGAGGAGCATCGGATCGTGGGCGAAGTCATCAAGTTCCGCCGCCCGTCGGCGACGAAGCGCGCGCAAGGAAAAACGCTGTGCAGCAGCGGCTTTCACAAATGGCAGGTCGCGCAGAAGAAACAGTTCGACGTGCATCGCGGACGCCTCGTCACACTGCACAAATGCGAACGCTGCGGCACCACGAAGACGACGCTCGACTGACGTCGCGAAGCCGCCACGTCCCTCAGGAAACCGCTTCCACCGACGGCATGCACACGCCGGTGCCACCCAGTCCGCAATATCCGTTCGGAACCTTCGCCAGATACTGCTGGTGATAGTGCTCGGCATAGTAGAACTCCGGCGCGCCGCGGATCTCGGTGGTGATCGCGCCGTAACCCGACGCCTTCAATGCGTCCTGGAATACGCGCTCCGAACGACGCGCCGCTTCCAGTTGGGCGTCGTCGTACGTGTAGATCACCGAGCGATACTGCGTGCCGATGTCGTTGCCCTGCCGCATGCCCTGCGTCGGGTCGTGCGCTTCCCAGAACACGCGCAACAGCTCCTCGAAGCTCACGATCGCCGGATCGAACACCACGAGCACCACTTCGCTGTGGCCGGTTGCACCGGAGCACACTTCCTCATACGTGGGATTCGGTGTGATGCCGCCGGCGTATCCGACCGCCGTGGAGAACACGCCCGGAGTCTGCCAGAAGCGACGCTCGGCACCCCAGAAGCAACCCATTCCAAACACGGCTTCGCACAGGTTCGCCGCGAACGGTCCTTTCAACGGGTGACCGTTCACGAAATGCGTTGGCGGCACGCGCATCACTGCAGTGCGTCCGGGCAGCGCTTCTTCTGCGCGCGGCAATCGCAGTTTGCGTTCCATTCCCATGGCAGGTCTCCTACGTGGGGCGAGGTTTGATTCTAACCGCAGGAAAAGGTTCGTTACCAAACAGGAGCAGAACGGTGACACCCGCCATGAACCGCGGTCTAAAGGTGCGTTACACTCGTGGCCGATATTCGATGGAAGTTTCCCTGCATATGCGCACCGCCACTCTGGCGCACCGGATGGCGCTTTGGTTGACGCTGATCGCGCTGGCCGGATGCCAGACCGCTGCTCCCCGTCCCGACTACGACACGCTCTATAAGGCAGCCGACGCGGGCGAACCCGTCTCGGTCGAGGAATTGCGCGCCGCTTTTCTGGCGGCGCCCGATTTCGATCAGCGTATGCAACAGCTGGCGCCGCTCGAACAGCAGGCGCTCGGCATGATGGTCGACGAGCCGCTACGGCTCGGCGCGGTCGGCAGCGCGATTCTGAATCTGTATTACGGCAGCTTGGCCGGGCACTACGCGCTGGTGCGTTTCTACGAGCACGTCGAGGCACCGGACTCCGTCACCCAGCATCAGGTGTGGGTGGACAAGATCACCAAGTCGATCGAGGCGGCCGGCGACGGCTCCAAGGATCGACCGTACCCGGTGATGTCGGCGTCGGAGGCGCAGGCTTTTCTGCGCATCCGCGGCCTCACGTCCGTAGGCTCGATGTATCACAGCGGCGAAAAGATCCCCTTCATGATGTTGGTCAGCGCGCGTCCGGAAAAGGGACCTCTGCAGAGCATCTACTTCGACCTGACCGCCGCGTATCACGCGGTCGAATCGACGGTCGAGAAAGAAGAACAGGTCGAAGGCGCCACGCCCAGCGACAAGCCATTCAGCGCCGGCATGCTGATCGGCTTCCTGGCACGAAGCGACGACTCGGCGGCGCAGGCAGCGATCGGAGCGTATCTGCTCGGACAGAACCGGTTTCGCGAGTCCGCCGACTGGCTGAGCGCCGCGAGCCGCACCGGCAACGTTCTGGCCAACCTGATGCTCGCGCGCGTATATCAGCTCGAAGCGCGCGATCTCGAAGGCGACGCGCGCAAGGAAGCGATGGAGTTCGTGCTAGAACAGTACCTGCACGCCATCGCGGTCGGTTCTGACGAAGCGATGTTCGCGCTCGCGGGACTCTATCTCGACGGTGACTACGGCGAAGACAACGTCGAGTCCGGATTGGCGCTGCTGAAGCAATCGGCCGAGCTCGAGAATCCGAACGCGTTGATGTGGCTCGGGCATCTGTACTCCGAAGGCACGCACGTACCGAAGGACGAGGCGCTGGCCGTCGACTACTTCAAGCAGGCGGCCGCCACCGGCGATACGCGCGCGCGATTGCAGTACGTGCGCTTCCTGCTGTCGCAGGACAACACCCACGAATTCGATCCGCAGGCGCGCGCGTGGCTGGTAGAAGAGGCGAAAGCGGGCGAACCCGAAGCGATGCTGCTGCTCGGCAATCTGTATGCGAAGGGCGTTGGCGTTTCGCAGAGCTACCGGCAGGCGCTGACCTGGTTCAAATCCGCCGTCACCACCTCGCCCGACGACGTGAACATCGTCAACGAAGTGGCATGGACCCTCGCGGTGACCCACCTCGAGCCGTTGCGCAAGCCGAGCTATGCGCTCGAGATCATGGATCGCGCGATGGCCGGCGACGAAACCGCACGAAAGAATCCCGCCTATCTCGACACGTGGGCCGCGGCATACGCGGCCAACGGCAACTTCACGCGCGCCGTTTCGTTGCAGCAGCAAGCCGTCGACGCCGCGAAAGAACAGGAAGAGTCCGAAGTAGTCGAGGTGTTGCAGGCCCATCTGGACGCATTCCAGCGCGGTGAGACCGTCATAGATCCCGTGCCCTGATGGGCGGGCGGACGGTCGCCGATCACCGGCGAGTGCTCCGTGAGGGTCTGCCGCTGATCGATCTCCGCGCGCCCGCCGAGTTCGCGCTCGGCGCTTTCCCCGGCGCCGTCAATCTGCCGCTGCTCACCGACGCCGAACGCGCCGCGATCGGCACGCGCTATAAGGAATGCGGCCAGCAGGCGGCGATCGCGCTGGGTGAAGACCTCGTTTCCGGCGAAGTTCGCAGCGCGCGCATCGATGCGTGGCGCAACTTCGTGGCCACACATCCGGGAACGCTGTTGTATTGCTGGCGGGGTGGCCTTCGTTCGCAGATCGCGCAGGAGTGGCTGCGCGATTGCGGCGTTGACGTTGCGCGCATCACCGGCGGATACAAAGCGCTGCGACGTACCTGTCTTGCGGCGATCGACGAGTTCTGCGCCACGACACCGTTGTTGGTGATCGCCGGCCGCACCGGATCGGGAAAGACCGATCTCCTGAACGAGTTCGATGCCGTCATCGACCTCGAACGTCTCGTCAACCATCGTGGCTCCGCGTTCGGTTCCATGGCAACCGCCCAACCGACGCCGATCGCGTTCGAAAACCGGCTGGCGATCGAGATGATGAAGGTGATAGGGCTGCCGCGCGTCGTCGTCGAAGACGAAAGCCGCACCATCGGCCGACTCGCACTGCCCGACCCACTGCATGCAGCGATGCAGGCGGCACCGCTGGTCGTGCTCGAAGTGCCGCGCCACGAACGCGCTGCACGCATCTACCGCGAGTACGTCGAGGTGCCGCTCTCCGACGGCACGCAGCCGCAACAACTGCGCGACCGCTTCGCCAACGCGCTCGACCGAATTCAGCGACGGCTCGGCGGATTACGGCACTCGCAGGTGACGGAGTTGCTCGAGGCGGCGTTCGGTAACGATCCGCGGGGCGAAACGGCGCATATCAAGTGGATCGAGCGGTTGCTCGAGTGGTACTACGATCCGATGTACGACCATCAGCTGACGGCAAAACAGAGTCGCATCGTTCGAACGGGCGATCACGCCACCATCGCCGCCTACCTGCAGCAAGCACTGAACCACTGATTCAGCCGACTCTGATGCCGCCCCCGTGCGCCACCAGACGATCGGGCTTGAGGCGCAGCACGACGCGCGACGCAACGCTCGTCTGCTGTCGAATGACCAGATCGCCGAGGTACTTCGCACGGATGCGTTCGCTCCAGTGGCCCGCATGGTCTGCAAAGATCTCGACACGCCCGACGCCTTTCACCTGACGATTCGTGCGTCCCCACTCGGTTCGCTCTTCGAGTTCCACGCAGATCGACGCGCGCGCGTCGGCCTGCAGGCGCTTCACGTGAAATTTCTCCGCCACGCTCGTGACATAGAACGCATCACCGTCCCACAGGAACCAGCACGGCACCTGACGCGGAAAACCTGACCCGTCGACGAACGCGAGACAGGCCGACACGTCGCGGTGCAGCAGCGCTTCGGTCTCGGATTGCGTCAGATCGCGCAACTCGACGCCGATGATGCGACGTTCGCTCACCGATGCAGCCTCAGCCGGCGAGCCGCCCGTCACGCTTGGCGTCGGCGAGGATCTCCTTGAACAACGTCTGCGCGAGCGACGCCTCGTCTGCGCCGTTGACCATGCGACTGCGCGAATCGACGCCGGGGATGCGCGCGATCATCAGGTTGCCCGATACGGAGTAGATGCCGCCGTATTTGCGGCCGTCGTGCTGAATCGCGATCTGTATGGGTCTGGTCGACATCGCATCCTCCTCAATGGTGGTGATGATGGTCGTGATCGTGGTCGGGCGCGTGATCGTGCCCTTCCGGACGATCTTCGAACGCGTGCACCCGCTCGATCAACTCGCCCGGCGCAATGATATGGCGTGCGACCAGCAGCGTTTCGAGCGCGCGCAGAAAGTGATCGTAGTAGTGGAACTGCGGCGTTGGAACGGTCGAGTGGAACCCGCGTGTCTGGAGGTCTCGATCGAACGCGCCGATCTGCTCGATCAGCGCGGCGCGGAAATCATCCCACTCGTACACGCCTCGTTCGGCCAGACCGCGCGCGATGCCGAATGCACGACCCTGCCACGGCGCCTCGAATACCAGTTCACCGTTCACCATCGGCGGCGCGGCCACACCTGCTAGTTCGTACGCCTGCGTCATCGCGCGACGCCGATCATCGCGTCGCGCGTGACGCGTGCGACGAGTTCGTCCTCGGCAAGCTGCGCCGCATCGGCGGGCGCCTGCGGCAACACCAGATAACGTACTTCCGCGCTCGAATCCCACACGCGCACCTCCATCTCGGGTTCGAGCTGCACGCCGAACTCGGCCAGCACGCGGCGCGGTTCGCGCACGATGCGCGACCGATACGCCGGATCTTTGTACCAGCGCGGCGGCAGTCCGAGCATGGCCCACGGATAGCATGAGCACAGCGTGCAGACCACGACGTTGTGCACCGTCGGCGTGTTCTCGACCACGACGAGCTTCTCGGTTTGCCCGCCTTCGAATTCAAACGGCGCGACCGCCGCCGTCGCATCGTCGAGCAGCGCCTCTTTGAACGCCGCATCGCGCCACGCACGCGCGACTACGCGTGCGCCGTTCAGCGGCCCGATGCGTTCGTTGTACCGCTCCACCACTTCGTCCACCGCCGCGGCGGTGATCAGACCCTTCTCGATCAGCAGCGACTCGATGGCTTCCGCGCGAATTGCCGCGGCGTTGTGTTCTTCAGTCATCTGCGCGCTCCAGGTACGGTTCGAACAGATCGAGATGCACCACTACGCCCGCTTCGGCGCCGTCTCCCCACAGCTCGCCGCCTTCGAATGCGACCGTGTAGAGATGTTGGGGATCTTCGCCGCGACCGTGCGCGTTCGTGTCCGGGAACACCCAGCCGTCGTGCCGGGCAACCACCACGCCGCGTCTTCCGCGCGCGTAAGCGGGCAAGCGTGTGTGTCCGCGCGTGCCGCGGTTGTGAGTTCGCACGCGATCGCCGACATCGAAACGCGCGGCCGAAAACACCGGCCGGCGGTTACCGTGCTCCGCGGGTTCATAGTCGATGTGATCGGGCTCAGCCGACGGGCGCGACGCGATCCGATCGTCGGGGCTGGCTCCCAGTTCGACTGCGCGCTGCGTGATCGACGCCCGGTCCAGCAGGCCGGCTTCGACGATCATCGTCTCGAGCCCGCCGAGCCAACGTCCGTAGTAACCCTGTGTCAGGTAAGCAACCGGGTCGACGCGTTCGACGGCGTGCCTGAAATGATCGATGTTCCGCGCTGCACCGCCGGCACCGACCAGGTTCAGGCCGAACACGCGGCTTTCCCAACGTGCATGAAACACCGGCTCGTTGGCTTCGCGAACGATCGCGCCGAATCCTTCCTTGCCGCCGAGGTCGTGTATGCCGTCCATGCCTTTAGCTCGCGAGCTCGGTGATTTCCGACAGCACAGGAATGCCGTCGTCCTCGATGGCACCGAACGGAACCGCGAACTCGTACCGACCCGCCACGACCTCGTGCGCTTCGTCGTTCGGCAGAATCACCTTTGCGGAACAGTTGGGCGGAATCCGCACATTGAGCGTGAAGCGACCGTGCTCGATGCGCCAACTCACCTCGTAGCGGCCGTGCATCGAATCGAGGGTTGCGCTCGCATACCGCACCGGTAGGCCATTCGGCATGGTTTCCGGATGCGGCGGGCGCGGGTGAATGCGCACGCGTCGATATGCGTTGCGCGCCTGTGACAGATCGGGATCGAGTTCGAGGCCGGCCAGCGTGCTGTACATCCACTCGCCCACCGCGCCGTATGCGTAATGGTTGAAACTGTTCATCGCCGGATCCTGAAAACCGCGCTCTTCCGTCCATCCGTCCCAGCGTTCCCAGATCGTCGTCGCGCCCTGCGTGATCGGATACAGCCAGCTCGGCGGCGACGTCTGCAGCAGCAGCCGATAGGCGACGTCGAGGCGACCGTGATTGGTCAGCACCGGCAACAGATACGGCGTGCCAACGAAGCCGGTCGACAGATGATCGCCGCGCGCCTCGATGTCGCGCACCAGAGTCGCCATGGCCTGCTCCGTTTCGTTGCGATCGAGCAGACCGAAGTGCAGCACCAGCACGTATGCCGTCTGGGTTTCGCTGACGAGGCGCCCTTCGCCGGTGACGAAGCGCCGACGGAACGCCGCACGAACGCGTTGCGCGAGTCCTTCGTAGTGCTCCAGATCCGACACGTTGCCGAGCACGCCGCCGATGCGCGCCAACAACCTCGCGCTGTAGCAGAAGAACGCCGTGCCAATCAGATCTTTCGGCGTGTTGCCGAATCGCGCATCGCCGGTGCGCGCGCCGTCGGTGGCGAGCCAGTCGCCGAACCCCTGCCACGATTCGACTGCGGCGTCCGCACGGATCAACGACGGAAAGCGCCGCTCGATGTCGTCGACGAACGCTTTCATCGCGTCGTAGTACCGCTCGAGCACGCGTCGGTCGCCGCAGCAGCGGTAGATCGTCCACGGACAGATCACGATCGCATCGGCCCACGCAGGCCCGCCGTCCCCGCGCATGATCGGCAGCTGCGGCGGCACCGGCGCCAGCGGCGGAACGGTTCCGTTGGCGGATTGTGCGTCGGTCAGATCGACCAGCCACTTCGCGAAGAATGCGGCGACGTCGAAGTTGAACGCGGCCGTGCGCACAAACATCTGGGCGTCGCCGGTCCAGCCCAGACGTTCATCGCGTTGCGGGCAATCGGTCGGTATTTCGACGAAGTTGCCACGCTGACTCCACTGGATGTTGCTCTGCAATTGATTCAGCAATGGATGGTCGCAATGGAAATCGCCGATCTCCGTCAACGCCGATGCGAGCACGATGCCTGTCACGTCCTCGATCGCCGACGCCGCGAAATGTCCACTGATCTCGGCGAACTGGAAACCGTGAAACGTGAAGCGAGGCTCGAACACTTCGCCATCGGGATTACCCGAACACGTATACAAGTCGGTGGCGGCCGCTTTGCGCAGGTTCACGGTGTACAACTCGCCGCGATCGTCGAGCCGCTCTGCATGACGGATCTGGATCAGCGTGCCGCGCGCCGCGCGCACCTTGATGCGAACGCGCCCGACGATGTTCTGACCGAAGTCGTATATGAGCCGCCGCTCGCCGAAGTCACCCGAACGCACGCTCGGATTCGCGGTCGGCGCGATCCGCTCGATCACCCTGATCGGCGGACTCGCGTTGCCGTCGAGCGAGATGTCGTGCCGCAACGGCAGCACGTCGACCTGCGACCAGAGGCCTGCGTCGTAGCCGGGCACGGTCCACGCACCGGGATGCTGTCGCGCGTCGACGCTCTCGCCCGCCATCAGGTCCGAATAGAGGATCTGCGACCGCTGCCACTTCCACAGATCGTCGGTGGCGATGCGCATCGGCGATCCGTCGGCCAGCGTGATTTCGAGTTGTGCCAACAACAACGGCCGGTCGCCGTATTGCTGCCGGTCCGACAACCCGAGCGTGCCGCAGTACCAGCCGTCGCCGAGCAGCACGCCGATGACATTCTCGCCCTGCTTGAGCAGACGCGTGACGTCGAACGTCTGATAGCGGATCCGTTTGTCGAAGTCGGTCCAGCCCGGCGCCAACTCCACTTCGTGCGCGCGCATCCCGTTGATCTCGGCGTCGTAGACACCGAGTGCAGTGATGTAGAGCCGCGCGCTCTCGACCGGTTGCGGCAGGTCGAACGCGCGCCGCACCGCGGGGACTTGAGCGGGCGTGCGTTTGCCACCCATCAGCGGCGTGCCGATCCAGCGCGCGCGCCAGTCTTCGTTGTCGAGCAGCCCCATCTCGAAGTACGTCGCGCGACTCCACGGGCTGCCGATGCCGTCGGAGTCGAACGCGCGGACTTTCCACCACACGCGTTGTCGCGATGTCAGCGGCCTTCCCGCATAGACAATGTGGCAGGTGTGAGACGACTCGGTGCGTCCGGAATCCCACAGATCGCCGCGGTCTTCTTCGAGCGTTTCAGGACGCCGCGACGCGAGGATGTGATAAGCGGTCTGGATCTCGGCGGGGCGTTCGTCGTCGAGCCACCACGACAGCCGCGGACGCGGATCGTCGATGCCGATCGGGCTTTCCAGATATTCGCATCGCAGCCGTTTCGGCGCGCCCGCCATCGACTCTTTCCCGCGTCCCTCGTTCGCGGATTAGTGTGCCAGAAACCGCTCGGCTTCACCCACGAACGCATCGAGCCGATCGTGATGCGCCCAATGGCCGGCCTGATCGAGATCGACGACCGCGGCGTTGCGGAAGTGTCCGAGCGTGTCGCCTTGTCCGATGCGATGCGGATAACCCTGCTTCGCGTTCACGAACAGGATCGGACAGGTGATCTCGCGCCACAGCGCTTCAGTGTCTTCCGCGGTGATGTCATACGGCGAGTGCGCATGCGTGTAGTTGTCGAACTTCCACGTGTACGTGCCGTCTTCGTTCTGATAGCTGCCGTGCTCGGTGAGATGTCGGGCCTGCTCCGGGCTCAGATGCGGGTTCGTATCCTGCATGCGTTGAAACGCGTCTTCGAGCGAGCGATAGCGGCGCGGCGCTCTCCCCGCCTGCTCGCGCGTCGCATCGATCCAGCCGCGCAACCGGTCCGGCGCGGGCGGTCGTTCGAAGAAGCGCCACCAGTGACCCACGCCTTCGATCACGATCATCTTCTGGACGAAATGCGGGTACAGCCCGGCGTACAGGCAGGCGAGCGTGCCGCCCATCGAGTGCGCCACGATCGTGACCGGTGCGAGTTGCAACTGCCGCACCAGCTGCGCGATGTCGTACACGTACGCCGTGTGGCTGTAGCCGGAGCCGATCGCCCATTGCGAATCGCCGTGGCCGCGCAGGTCGGGCGCGACGATGTGGTAGCGGTGGCGCAACCGTTGCGCCACCCAATCCCACGTCCGGCAGTGATCGCGCATGCCGTGCAGCAGCAACAGATTCGGCGCGCCGGCATTGCCCCAATCGAGATAGTGCAGGCGCAGTCGCTGCGAGAAATAGCTGTGCGACGTCGGATTGTCGGGATCGATCACTTGGTGCGTTTGCTCAGGCGAGTTTCAGTTCGCGCGCGGGCACATCACGCCACGACCCACGGCCCATCAGCTGATCTTCGTTGCGCCGGAACGAATCGACAATACAACCCATCACCGCACGCACGCGCGCGGCGTTTCTGAGATCGGGATGCGTCAGCACCCAGATCTCCTGTGCTACAACGGGATCACTCAGGCGCGTGAGCGCCGGATGCGCATCGCCCAGCACGCACGGCAGCGTCGCCATGCCGACGCCTGCTTCCACCGCCGCCAGTTGCAGCGGCGCATTCGGACTACGCGTGCGGCTCGGCACTTCGGGGAACGATCGCAGACGCGTCGCTTCGCTGATCGACCGGCCGATTCCCCAATCGATCCAGTTGCAGGATTCGGGATGCGCGACCGGATCGTGCGTCGACAGGTATTCGGTGCTGGCATACACGGCGACCGCGTACTGACCCAGCCGCCGGCCGACCAGGTGCTCCGGCGGCGAGTCGGTTACGCGTACCGCGATGTCGGCCTCGCCGCGCGTGAGGCTCAGCGCCTCGTACGAGCCGATGAAGTCGAGCGAGATGTCGGGGTAGGCGGCGACGAATCGACCAAGATCGCGCATCAGGAAACCGGTGCCGACCGGTTCCGGAAAGGTGATCCGGACGTGACCCTGCAGGCGCTGGTCGCGGCCGACCAGAATGCGCTCGATGTCGTCGATCTGACCTTCCACCTGCTCGGCCTGCAGCAGCACCAACTGGCCGTCGGCCGACAGCTTCAGGCCGTCCGGCGTGCGATTGAACATCACCGCGCCGAGGCGCTTTTCGAAATGATCGAGGCGCCGCGTCACGGTGGAATGATGGATCCCCAGCCGTCGCGCCGCGGCCCGCACGGAGCCGCTGTGGGCGATCGCGGTGAACACTTTCAGATCGTCCCAGTCCATGCTCGACATCGTGGCGGGTCTCCCGGCGCAAATCTGCGACGCGCTGGTGCGCTATTGGTGCTTGATCGGAGTGTTACCTAAAGTAACATCCACGTGCAACCCACGATTTCCCGGAGTTCGAATGAAAGCCTTCACATCTCTCACCGCCGCCGCCCTTGTTTTCGCGAGTTTCCACGTCAGCGCAGCCGACTCGTATACCGCGTCCATCCAAGGCTGCCAGAAGGCCATCTCGGCGCGCCTGGGCGCGTCCGACGCGGACTTCAGCGTCAAGAAAATCCAGTCATCGCCGCGTTACACCGAACTGAAGTTCTCGGTATCGAGCGCCTCCGCGTCGGTCGATCAGCTGAAGGTCAGCTGCCGGGCGAAGCAGGACGGTGAAGTGCTCGCGGTCAATTACGACGAATCGGCATTGCCGACGGCGGTCGCGACGCACTAAGCACGGTAACCGACCGGTTCCCCCAACTTAAGGCTGCGTGAAGGTTCCCTCCCCTCTACCTCGCAGCCTTTTTTTTGTTCAGCTTTTTTGTTCAGCGTTCGAGCCAGACCCGTCCGTCTCGAACGCTGACCTTCGGTGCCGGCGGCAGCCGGCACGGTTGGCCGGTGAGACAGTCGCCGCTCCTCGCATCGAATCGATACCCGTGCCAGGGGCACCCAACGGTCCCATCGAGCGACGCATTCAACGGACCGAGCTGATGCGGACACCGCGCCACGTGCGCGATCAGCTCGCCGTCCGCGCGCGTCACGAAGTACGCGCGTCCCGCGAATTCGGCGCGCACCGGCAGAACGAGTTCGTCGACCGGACCGAGACACACCGCCGCGTCGGACCGGTCGCTATCGATCCGAGTATCGAGCTGACGCTGCCGCTCGACCATCATGGCGACGTCTTCGTCGTATAGCCGCTCGTACGTGTCGCTGAAAGCGGCGCCAGCGCGGTCCCGCGCGGTCCCGTCGATGCCGGGAACGAAGAAGTCGACGACGATGTCCGTTCGACGCGGCGCAACGGCGAAAGCATGCGTCCACACTTCGCTGCCTGCGTTGGCGCCTTCCAACGTGCGCGTGATCCAGCGCCGACAGTCGCGGTCGAGACGCAACTCCAGCACCAACCGATGGCCGCGCGGCGACATCGTCGCGGCGCGCCATCCCCACGGACCCGCCGCTTCGCATTCGATCGACGCGAAGCTCGATTGATGCAGGTGCGGCAGATGCTCCCAATCGAGTGCGTTCTCGTAGAGCCGCTCGACGCTCACCGGCAACACGCGGCGATACGTTCCGACGTGCGGCAGTCGCGAAGCGGCGAACGCGGGATAGCGACGATGATCAGGCATATGCATAGACCGAGTGTTGACACCCCCGATCGATTCTGATCATATCCGCCCGGCTAGGAGGAGGGAGAGATAGAGAGACTCCGCGCTGAGAAATCGGCGCAACTTAGGCCGCAATAGCGGCCTTTTTCTTTGCCACGAATTCTCCGACCTCACCGTGCGACTTCGATTCGATAGCCGAAACGGTGCTCGTCGATCGACGTGGTGAACCCACTGGCCCCCGGATCGCCGCGCTCCAGGCGCGTTGCCAGCGTTTCGCCCGCCACGTAATCCGCAAATCGCAGAATGGCGGCCGTTACCGGCTCCGCGCCGCTGTAGATGACCGTGATGCGGTCTGCGACGTTCAGATTCATTTCTTTGCGGCTGCGCTGAATCCGGTTCACCGCTTCGCGCGCGATGCCCTCGGCGATCAAGTCGTCGTCGAGCGTGCTGTCGAGGTCGATCGAGATGTAGCGATTCGACAGCGCATTCGTTCCCGGCTTCGCTTCGCGCAGGATCTGGATCTCGTCGGTTCCGAACGTTTCGTCGCCGATCGCGATCGAGCCCGTTTCCTGCAGCGCCTCGATCTCATCGCGCGTCAACTGCTGAATGCGCGCACCGAATTCCTTCATCCTTTTGCCGAGCCGTTTGCCCAGCACCGGGAAGTTCGGCTTCGCATAGAGACGGATGTAGTTGTCTTCCGCCTGGTCGTACGCCACCTCCTTCACGTTCAATTCGCGGCGGATGAACGCTTCGAGCGAGCGCATCTCGTTCAGCAGGTCCGCGTCGCGATGCACGATCGTGAGCCGGCGCATCGGCTTGCGCAGGTTGATCTTCACTTCTTCGCGGCGCTGACGACCCAACAGAATCACCTGTTGCATCCGGCTGACGGCTTCCTCGAGGCGCGGTTGCATCAGTGACTCTTCGGGATCGGGGTACGAACACAAATGCACCGAGAGCGGCTTCGGCGCGCCCTGCCCCTTCAGCTTCGCGAGTTCCTGATACAGATGCTCCGCCAGGAACGGGGTGAACGGTGCCATCGCCATCGTCAGTTCTTCGATCACCGTATACAGCGTGCTGTACGCCGCGATCTTGTCGGCGGTGATGTCTTTGCCCCAGAACCGGTCGCGGTTCAGCCGGATGTAGCCGTTGGTGAGTTCTTCGATGAACTCGAGCAGCCGCGGCACGACGTTGTAGAGGCGGTATTTCCGCATCTCCTGGCCGATGTCCTTCTCGAGGGTCTGCAGCCGCGACAGGATCCATTGATCGAGGATATTGCTGCCGTAGTGCAGCCCCTTGTCCGGCGACCAGTGGTCGATCGTCGCGTACGTCATCAGGAACTGGAACGCGTGATACCACGGCAGCAGCGTGCGGCGCGCCATGTCTTTCACGCCGCTGTCGGCGAAGCGTTGCTCCTCACCGCGGACCAGTCCCGAATTGATCAGATACAGCCGCAGCGCGTCGGCACCGTACACCTCCATCAGATCGTCAGGGGGCGTGTAGTTGCGCAACCGCTTCGACATCTTGCGGCCGTCTTCCGCCATCACCATGCCGTTGACGATGACGTTTCGGAACGCGGGTTTCTTGAACAGTGCCGCCGATAGAACGGTCAGCGTGTAGAACCAGCCGCGTGTCTGGTCGAGCCCTTCGGCGATGAACTCGGCCGGAAAACCCGCGTTGAAGACGGACTGGTTTTCGAACGGATAGTGCAATTGCGCATACGGCATCGAGCCGGACTCGAACCAGCAATCGAGCACTTCTTCGATGCGCCGATACGTGCCCTCTTCACCCGCGACGCCGAACGTCAGCGGATCGACGTACTCGCGATGCAGATCGGTCAGGCGCTGGCCCGTGTACGCCTCGAGTTCGTCGAGCGAACCGATGCACAGCATCTTCCCGGTGACGTCGTTGATCCAGATCGGCAGCGGCGTGCCCCAGATCCGGTTGCGCGAGATCGACCAGTCGATCGCGCCTTTCAGCCAGTTGCCGAAGCGGCCGTGTTTGATGTGCGCGGGAATCCAACGAACCTGTTCGTTCGCGGCGAGCAGGTCGTCGACCATGTCGGTGACGCGTACATACCAGGATGGGATCGCGCGATAGATCAGCGGCGTGTCGGAGCGGTAGCAGAACGGATAACTGTGCTGCAGCACGCCCTGCTCGTACAGCGCGCCGGAATCCTTCAACCGTTTGATGATGTCCTTGTCGGCTTCTTTCACGTAGCGGCGGGCGAAGTCCGGCACTTCGTCGGTAAAGAGGCCGTTCAGAGTGACAGGGCACGCAAATGCTTCGATACCGGCGGCCTTGACGACGCGATAGTCGTCTTCACCGAACGCCGGCGCCTGATGCACGAGTCCGGTGCCGGATTCCGTCGTGACGTAGTCGTCCATCAACACCACGAACGCGCCCTGCGCGCGTTGTCCGGCGAAATACGGAAACAGCGGTTCGTACGACCGCCCGACCAGATCGCGGCCGACACACGTGTCGATCACTTCGAGATCGTGGGCTTTGCGGTATTCGTCGAGCCGCGCTTCGGCGATGTAGAACACGAGATCGCGCGCGCCGTCGCGCACCTTCGCATAGCTGATATCGGGTCCGACGCACACTGCGAGGTTCGACGGCAGCGTCCACGGCGTGGTGGTCCAGATCGCGAGATGGGCGTCTTCGTCGGTGAGCTTCAGCAACACCGTGATCGCCGGGTCCTGAACGTCCTGATAATTCGACGTCGCCTCGAAGTTCGACAACACCGTGCCGAGCTCGGTCGAGATCGGCATCACCTTCACGCCCTGGTAGATGAGCCCCTTGTCCCACAATTGTTTGACGACCCACCAGACCGACTCCATGTACCAGACGTCCATGGTCTTGTAGTCGTTGTCGAAATCCACCCAGCGACCGAGGCGCGTGATGGTGTGGCGCCACTGCGCGACGTAACGCTGCACGATTTTGCGGCACTCGGCGTTGTAGCCGGCGACGCCGAGCTGCGCGACGACCTCGGACGCCGACACACCGAGCTGTTTGTCGATCTCGTGCTCGATCGGCAGACCGTGGCAATCCCACCCGAAACGACGCAGCACGTAGCGTCCCTTCATCGTCCAATAGCGCGGCACCACGTCTTTCAGCGTGGACGACACCAGATGGCCGTGGTGCGGCAGACCGGTCGCGAACGGCGGGCCGTCGTAGAAGATGTACGGCTTTTTGTCGCGCGTGTGCTCGAGCGATTTGCGGAACAGATCGCCTCGACTCCAGAAATCCAGAATCGAGTGTTCCATCGCCACGAAATCGAACGCGCCGGATGGTGCTTCAGCCGGTTCCGCCATGGTCGTGCAGTCATACGGTGGTTTAGCGAGGGCGCATTCTATGCCCCGCTACCCGAGTTTTCACGCGGGCTGGCGCAGGGGAAGGCGTTTCACTCCGCAGCGGGAGGGCTCACCACGATGTGCTCGGCGTTGTCGGCAACCATCACGTTCAATGGCCGGCCGAGCGTAAAGGACTCGAGAATGAAATCGCGCAGCACCGACAGCGATTCGCCGCGCACCTGCGTGTTCTTGATCAGTTCCTTCAGCATGCCGGCCTCGATCTCGGCCTCGAGCTGAGATTCGTACGGCCCCACGTCGATGCCTTCACGCGTGTGGAAATACCACTTGCCGTTCGTATGGAACACACGGTCGGCGCGGAACCAGGTCTTCGATCGTTCGTCTCGGCGGCCCACGAGCATTTCAGAGCCTCCAGATGTACTACAAGGTGGGAGATTGTCGGTGCTGCGGCGAAGGTCTGTATGTGCCGCCGTTGTTACGGATGTAAGCGAATGTGACCCGCGCGGCCCGGTGTGATCGTCAGCGCGAAATCGCTGACGATCCGGCTTATGCGGTGCCGGTGGCAGCCAACAGCCGTTCGGCGCGGCGCTTGAGGCCATCGACGTCGCGGGCGAACAGCGGCGCGATCAGTTGGTCGACTCCGGCCTCACGATAGGCCTCCACGGTCTCCGGTGTGATCGGGTGCCGGTTCGGACAAACGAATACATCTATGTCGCTTCGAATGCGCCCTGCTTCGGCCAGGAACCGATCCAGCACGCCGAGCCGCTCGTGAACGCCCGCCGGCTCCAGATCGTAGCCGTACCAACCGTTGCCCTGAGTGGCGACGCGCGCCAGCGCGGCGTCGCTTTCGCCCCCGAAGTGAATCGGTGGGTGAGGTTTCTGCACCGGCTTCGGATTGAAGTAGCAGGCGGGCACGCTGACCGTTTCTCCCGAGAAAGACGACACTCCTTCGCGCCACAGCGCCTGCATCGCTTCGATGTACTCGGCGCAGCGGCGTGCCCGCACGCGAAAGTCCATGCCCAATGCCTGAAACTCTTCTGCGAGCCAACCGATGCCGACTCCGAAGTCGACGCGCCCGCCCGAAAGGTAGTCGAGATCGGCCACCATCTTGGCGGTGTAGACCGGCTGGCGCTGCGGCACGAGGCAGATGCCGGTACCGAGGCGCAGCCGACGCGTGTGTGCTGCAACGAACGTCAGCGCCGCAAACGGATCGAGCACACCTTGGGGATCCCCTGGCACGCGACCGTCCTCCGCGTACGGATATCGCGACGCGTAATCGGGAAAGAACAGCACGTGCTCCGGCACCCACACCGAGTGAAAGCCGGCTTCCTCGATGAATCGCGCCGCATCGGCGATGTAGTCCGGCGTCGTCAGGTGACTGAACGCGAGCGTGATACCGATCTTCATGCGCCTGCTCTCGAGTTTTGCGGGGCATCGAAGCGTATCGGTATGATCCGCGTTTCTCAAACGCCGCCCCGCATGACGCAGTCTGCTCGCGAAACCCCGATCGACATCCCTCGTTCGGCGTTCCCGTGGTATCTGACGAGTTCGAGCCTGTGGATGGCCGCGATGAGCCTGCAGGGCTTTCTCATCACCTGGATGATGGTCGGCATTCTGCAAGCCCCGGCAGACCAGGTGGGTTTCGGCCGCGCGCTGATCGAGATGCCGGGTCTGTTGATTCTGCTGATCGGCGGCGTGCTCGCCGATCGCACCGACGGCCGCCGGCTGCTGGTCGGCATGCACCTCGCCATAGCCATTCCGTCAGTGGTCGTCGCCGCCATCGTGCATGGCGGACTGCTGTCGTTCTGGGTGGTCATCGCCTTCGGCATCGCTGTGTCGGGAATGCAGGCCGCCAGCGATCCGGCGCGTCAGTCGATTCTGAGCCGCGTCACGCGCACCGACATTCAGCGCACCGTCACGCTGATGACCATCGTGACTTCGCTGGCCGGACTCGGCGGCGTATGGCTGGGCGGCAGGCTCGACGCGATCGGACTGGTGGTCATGCTTTTACTGCAAGCGGGCTGCTTTGCGATCGGCTCCGAAGCGGCGCGCCGGATGCCGGCGATGCCGCCACCGCCGGCGCGCGGCCGACCCGACCTGTTGGCAGGTATCACGGCCACGTGGCGGATTCCGCTGATCCGCAACATCATCGGGCTGAACTTCCTCTCCTCGCTGGTGAACGCGGGCGCGTACATCGTCGCGATTCCGTTCATCGTCAAAGAGGTCTACCACGGCGACGCGACCTTCTTCTCTTCGGTGATGGTGGTGTTCACTGCCGGCAGCATCGGCTCGAACGTCGTGCTGCTCCGGTTCATGCCGATGCTGCGGCCCGGCCGGCTGTTCCTGCTGATGCAGCTGACGCGCGTGGTGATTCTCGGCGTGCTGTGGATGAAGCCGTCGCTGCCGCTGTTCTTCGCGGCGATGTTCGCATGGGGTCTCAACATGGGCGTCACCACCACGCTGGTGCGAACCACGGTTCAGGAACTCGCCGAAGGCGTGCACCGCGCACAGATACTCTCGGTGTTGCTCGTCAGTTTCATGATTTCGGCGCCGCTCAGCTCGATGCTGCTCGGCACCTTGATCGCGGGCTACGATCCGCTCACCGCGTTGATTCCCGGCGTCGTCATCTCGCTCGTGATCTTCGTGATCGGCGTGACGTCGAGCCGGCTGTGGCAATACCAGGCGCCGACGGGGCCGGTCGCGCTGAGCGCGACGCCGTGAGTCCTATGCCTGCGCTTCGACGAACCGCGCGACCAGCTCCGGATCCTGCATCGGGATGAAGTGCGTGAGGTGCGGCAGATAAACGTCGCGCCCCTTTGGAAACTGGTCAGCGAGCCGCTCCCACGTTGGTGACGCCAGGAAATCCATCGCCTCGAGTCGCGTGCGCTTTTCGCCGCGCAGTACGGTTACCGGTACGTCGATGCCGGCGAACAGGTCGTGAATGTCACGCCCACTGGATCCCGTATAGATCGCCGCTTCCACCAGCGGCGGACAGGCGAGCACCCAACCCGCGCCGTCGGGGTTCGGCAGCACGCCGTACCGACAGTAGTCCTCGAGCACGTCACTGCGCCACACCGCGAACGATCCGCGACCGCTCAACCGGTCGAACATCTCGCGCCACGATTGCCACAGATTGTTGCGCTTCGACGTCGGATGGTCCTTCGGCTGTTGTGCACCCATGGCGCCTTTCATCGACGCGTACAGTTCGGGATCCATGATCACCGGATCGACCAGCACCAGACGCTCGAACCGCGCCCTCTCTCTCGCAGCCGCCTGCACCACCGCGTGACCGCCCATCGAGTGCCCGACGCCGACGATTCTTGCCAGGTTCATCGTTTTGACGAATCCGGCGAGGTCGCTACCGAACGATTCCCAATTGAACGGCGGAACTTTGGCGCTTCGGCCGTGGCCGCGCTGATCGAGCGCGATGACGTGCCGGTTCGCCGGTAACGCGGCGATCACCCGATCCCAGCAACGCGCGTGAAAGCCCGTTGCGTGTGCGAGCACCACCGTCGGTTGCGTCGGATCGGCCTCACCCCATTCGAAGTAACACAGATCGACGTCGCCGATCCGGATGTGGTGTTCGACGGGCTCGCGGCTGGATTGGGTCAAGTGAAAGCGCACCGGCAAAAAAACGCCGCGCATTATAGACAGCGCCCGGCGCTTCTTCATATCGAGTCCGAATCCCGACTATAGTCGCAGCGGGTGAATCGACATCGAGAAGGGGAAATCCAATGGCTGAACCCAATGGAGCATCTTCACATCCCGAAGAAGCCGCGGCGGACAGCACGCTCGCATTGAATCCCGTCGTCGGCTTCGGCTTCGACGACATCGTGAAAGCCGGCGTCAGCGTGGTGCGTCAGGGTCTGCTGCAACCGGCGATCGGCATCGAACACGCGACGCGGTTGTGGCAGGAATCCGTTCGGATTCTGTTCGGCGCGTCCGACACCGCGCCGGATCCGAAGGACGCGCGCTTCCGCGACCCCGCGTTCAGCGAAAACGGTTTGTACAAGCGCGCCGCGCAAACGTGGGTTGCCGCTGAGCGCTCCGTGCACGAATGGGTGGACGCGGTCGGGTTCGACGACCTGGGTCGCCAGCGTGCGCACTTCCTGCTCGGACTCGCCACCGACGCGCTGGTGCCGACGAACTTCCTGCTCGGCAACCCATCGGCGCTCAAGAAGGCGCGCGAAACGCGCGGCCAGAGTCTGCTCAAGGGCGCGCGTAACTTCGTCGACGACCTCGTTCACAACGGCGGTATGCCGTCGCAGGTCGACAAGACGCCGTTCAAGGTCGGCGGCAATCTCGCGAACACCGAGGGCTCAGTGGTGTTCCGCCATCCGATTCTCGAACTGATCCAGTATCGGCCGCGCACGCCGAACGTGGAAACGCGGCCGGTGTTCATCGTGCCGCCGCAGATCAACAAGTACTACGTCTACGATCTGTCGCCCGAGAAAAGCCTCGTGAAGTTCCTGATCGATTCGGGATTCCAGGTATTCATGGTGTCGTGGCGCAATCCGACCGCGGAGCTACGCGACTGTGGGCTCGCCGGATATATCGATGCGATCGAAGCCGGCATTGAGGCGACACGCGAAATCACCGGGCATCGCAGCGTCGCCGCGGTCGGCGCCTGCGCCGGCGGCATTACGCTGACGGCCGCGATCGGTTACATGGCGGCGCTCGGACGAGCCGATCGGGTGTCGTCGTTGACGCTGATGGTGAACGTGCTGGACACGCATCCGGAAGATTCGGTCACCGGCCTGTTCATGACTGACGACGCCATTGAGGCGGCGCGCAAGCGATCGGCGCGTCAGGGCGTCCTCGACGGTCAAGATACCGCACGCGTCTTCAACTGGATGCGCCCGAACGATCTGATCTGGAACTACGTCGTGTCGAACTACCTGCACGGCGAAACGCCGCCGGCGTTCGACATCCTGTACTGGAACAACGACACCACGCGGCTGCCCGCGCGTCTGCACAGCGACTTCCTCGACATCTTCAAAGACAACCCGTTCCGCCGTCCGGGAATGCTGAAGATCCGCGACGTACCGATCGATCTGAAGCAGATCCACTGCCCGGTGTTCATCACCGGCGGCACCACCGATCACATCACGCCTTGGCAGGCCTGCTATCGCTCCACGCAATTGTTCGGCGCGCCGGCAACGTACGTGTTGAGCACCGCGGGACACATACAGAGCCTGATCAATCCGCCGGGCTCGTCGAAGCGGCGCTACTACCTCAATCCCGAAACACCGCAGGATTGCGAAGCATGGCGTCGCAACGCCACCGAGCACGAAGGTTCGTGGTGGCCGTACTGGACCGAATGGCTGCGCGCGCGCGGCATCGGCCAGAACGCGGCGCCGGCAAACCTCGGCAGCGCCAAGTACCCGCCAATCGCGCCGGCTCCCGGCTCGTACGTTTTCGAGTGACGTTATTGGCCGCTACGCCGCACGCGATCGAACACAGCTTCCGCAGCATCGGCGGCGACCGATTGCGGCTGGCGATGACGCGCCCCGACGCCGCGCGCGGCCCACCGTTGCTGATCTTCAACGGCATCGGCGCCAGCACGGAACTGTTGGAACCGCTGATGCGACGGATGACCAGCGTTGCGACGCTGACGTTCGATCTCCCGGGCGTGGGCGCGTCGCAACCCTCGGTATTGATCCGCCGCCTGCCGGGCTACGCCCAGCTCGCCCGCGAACTGCTCGACGAGCTCGGCATCGATCGCGTGAACGTGATGGGCATTTCCTGGGGCGGCGGACTGGCGCAACAGTTCACGCGGCAATTCGGCGATCGTGTCGACCGGCTGATTCTGGCCGCAACCTCCACCGGACATCTGATGGTGCCGCCGCGGCCGTCGGTGCTGCTGCGCATGGCGACGCCGCTGCGCTATCTGTCGGCCGGCTACTTCAAGACCATCGCCGGCGCGATCTACGGCGGCGACTTCCGCAAGGACGACGTGCTCACCGAACGCCATGCCCGCCGCATGGCGCCGCCGAGCATCTACGGCTACCTGAATCAGCTGTGGGCATTGACGGGATGGACCAGTGTGCACTGGCTGCACGAACTCAAACAGCCGACGCTGGTGATGGCGGGCGACGACGATCCGATCATTCCGCTGGTCAATGCCCGCCTGCTGGCGCGTCTCATTCCCGATGCGCGGCTCGAGATATTCGACTGCGGACATCTGTTCCTGCTGACGCGCCTCGAGCGTAGCGCATCGTCGATCGAGGCGTTTCTCGGCGGAATCGATCAGCCGGCGACCGCCGGCCCCATCGCGTCGAGCGCGTTGGCGCGCTGACCCAGCGTATGGGCGATGCCTGACAACAGGGCAAAGGCGCGCGCCACCAGCACGAAGTCGATCGGCACCTTGACGACGGGATTCTCGCGGATCGCCTCGAACATCTCGTCGGTCATGTCTTCGGTGAACTCGCCCTGAAAAGCGCCGGTGTCGGAACGCGAGATCATCCGTCGCGCGATCATCAGCAGCGTCGAGTCGTCGCCGGTCTTCGTCTCGAAACCGAGTTCGCGGAAGGCGCGCAACATCGCCGATTCGTTGAACGTCATCATCGAGAACATCAGTTCGAAGATGCCGAGCCCGAAACCTTCGGGTAGTTCCTTCGCCAGGCCGAAATCGAGCAGCGTGAACAGCGCTTTGCCGCGCGGGCTGCGGTTCACCAGGATGTTGCCGGGGTGCGGATCGGCGTGGAAAAAGCCGTGCGCGAGAATCATCTGATTGAAGATGCGCATCAGCCGCACCATCAGGTCCGAATACTCGATGCCGGCTTTCTCCAACGCCTCGCGGTCGTTCACTTTCACGCCTTCGACGTATTCCATCGTGATGACGCGCCGCGTGCAGTGCTCGTGCAGGATCTCCGGAATGCGCACGGTCGGGTCGTCCACGAAGAAGCCGCGCACGCGTTCGGCGCTCTGCGCTTCGCGCCGGAAATCGAGTTCCATCCTCAGATGCCGCTGCAGTTCGTCGAGCAGCGGCAGGAAATCCATCGGGTTCGAATCGAAGCGCTGGTAGATCGCGGCGACGCGGCGCGACGCCGTGAGGTCGGTGCGGATGATGTGTTCGATGTCGGGATACTGCACTTTCACCGCGACCACGCGACCATCCACGAGCCGCGCTTTATGCACTTGCGCAAGCGATGCGGCCGCGATGGCCGTCGGCGAGAATTCGCTGAACACCTCGCCGAACGGCCGCCCGAAGTCTTCTTCGACCACCTGTCTGATCGCGGCGAAGTCGCGCTGCGGCAAACGGTCGTGACACTGCGACAGCGTTTTGACGTACTGCGGCGGAAAGATGTCGGACCGAGTGCCGACCACCTGACACATCTTCACCAGCATGCCTCGCATCGACACCGCTGTGTTGAAGATCTGATCGGCATTGCGCTGATGGATGGCGTTCATGTCGCGCAACGCTGGGTCGCGCCGCAGCAAACGGTCCCACCATTGCGGCGTTTTGTAGCGCAGCCACACGCACGCGGCGGTCCAGCCGATGCGGGCGTTGCGGTACAGACGCTCCGCGATACGCGCGACGACGTTCAAGCGGCGGTCAGCAGAACGTCGAGCGCTTCGTCGTCGGGATGCGGGAAGGTCCAGCCGGAATCGAGGTCTTCGAACCGCGACGCCACCACCGATGCGCGCTGCGCGTCTGCAATCGCCTGACGGATCTCGTCGCGCAGCCGCTCGCGCGACTGGCGCGGCCGCTGCGTCGCCATGCCGCGCAGTTGCCGGCGGAATACGCTGTCGATGACATCGGCTCCGGAGAACTCGGTGCTGCCGTCCGCTCCGATCAGCGTTCGCGCGCGCAGTTCCGACAGCGCAACTGTCAGGTAGTCGACGTGCGGCACCTCGTCGCGGGCGATGCACGCCACGACATGCGCCGCGCGTTGCGGATCAGCGCTCACTTCGGGGTCGCCCAACAATTGCTGGGCCCAGTTGAACGTGTCTTCCGCGAACGTCTCCACGATCAGCACGTTTGCCATCATGACGATCATGTTCTCCATCTTCTCGGACAACGCGGGGAACATGCGGACGCGCTCGCCCACCGCTCCACCCGTCATCAGCCGCAGCAGTACGTCGCCGGGCACGTGCGGTTTTGCCAGACCCAGGTCGCGTGCCGCTTCCCACATCTGTTTGTGGCCGCCCTCGGCGCGGTGCCCGGCTTCGTCGCGTGCGTGCGCCTCGAACAGGCCGTTAGCAAGGTGCGCAACCGCGGTACCCTCGATCGACTCTTTCACCTCGGCCGAGAAATCCGGAACGCGCACCTCGCGGATGCGTGCACCGAAACCTTCGACGATGGAGATGATGGTCAGCGCGCGGGTAACCGGCTCGACGACGCCTTCCTTCAGTAGATACTTCGCCTGCGGGTAGTTCGGGTAGTTCGGCGGCACGTACTTTTCCGGTACGTGTATCAGCGGCTGGCCGTCGTCGATCAGCCGCTGCCGCCAGGCCTCGATGGCAGGCCGCCGCAGCGCGCTGCGCGGCGACACGTATTCGCCGCCGACGTAACCGCCGTGGCAGCGCACGCCGCCCGCGATCAACGGCTCCTCGACCGGCGACTCGCTCATCAGCTCGTCGAAGGAATAAGTCAGCGAGGCCATAGGTACATCTCCGTCACACCTGACCACAGCATAATCGATCCGTTCCGGCCGAAGACACGACCGGCCCGACCAGTGACGCATTTCTGTTCGAATTTGCGACAATCCCATCGCTTTTGGGGGAAATCGAGATGAGCAACGCACCGAGCTTCGATCCAGTCGCCCGCGCCCGCGCGTTGGCTCCGCTGATCCGTCAGCACGCCGACGCGGCCGAGCGCAATCGCCGGCTCTCGGCGGAAGTCGCGCACGCGATGGCCGAGGCCGGTCTTTACCGCATCGCCGCGCCGGTGCGTTGCGGCGGGTCTGACGTCGACCCGATGACGCAACTCGCCACCATCGAGGCCGTGGCGAACGCCGACGGCAGCACCGGCTGGAACCTGATGATCGGCATCGAGAGCTTCGGCCTGATCGCGCCGGCGTTCGAGCAGTGCGCCGATCTGCTGGCGGACCCGTTGACGATCCTGTGCGGCTCTACCGCGGCCGTCTGCCGGGCCGACGAAACGCCCAACGGCTATCGCGTGAACGGGCGCTGGCAGTTCGTCAGCGGCAGCAACAACAGCCAGGTCTTCGCGGGTCTGGTGCAGCGGCGCCGGAACGCTGCGGCGATCGAGGGTCTGCCTCCTGTTTATGCCGTCGTAACGCGGCCCGACTTCGTGGTGCTCGACACCTGGAACGTCGGCGGGTTGTGCGGATCGGGATCGCACGACGTCACCATCACCGACGTCGAAGTACCCAACGAGCGCATTCTGGCGCAGATGGGCAGGCACCACGACCGATCGCCGCTGGAGCACTTCCCGCTCGGCAGCCGGCTGGCTTACAACAAGGTCGGCGTCGCTCTCGGCATCGGCCGCGCCGCCATCGACGCGTTCGCCGACATCGCAACGGGCAAAGTGCCGCGATTCACCTCGCGCACCCTGCGCGACCGGCCGTTTGCGCAGCGCGCCATCGCCAAAGCCGAAGTTCGCCTGCGCGCCGGGCGCGCGCTGGTATTCGAACTGCTCGAAGCAATGTGGACGAAAGTCTGCGCCGCCGAGAAAGTCACGCCGCACGACCGCGCGCTGTTCCAGATCGCATGCTCCGATGCGGTTGCAGGCTGCGCAGAAGCGGTCGACGCCGTGGCCGAAGCGGCCGGCACCACGGCCAACGACCGCACCGGGCCGTTGGAACGGCTCACGCGCGACATTCGCGTGATTCGCCAGCACGTCACCGTGGCGCCGCACCACATCGAAGACGGCGGACGCGTTCTGCTCGGGCTCGAACCCGAAGGCGCAATGCTCAAGGGATTCTGAGATGCAGCTGTTTCTCATCCGGCACGGTCAGTCGACCAACAACGCGCTCGAAGACTGGACACAGCGCGTAGAAGACCCGCTGCTCACCGAAAGCGGCCTACGCCAGGCCGAGCACACGGGGGCGCATCTGGCCGCCGGGCTGCATCTGCATCCGTCGAATCGCAGTGCACCACGGCCGCTGCTCGACCGGCTGTACTGCAGTCCGATGATCCGCGCGATGCAGACCGCACAAGCCATCGGAAAGTCGCTCGGCGTCGCGCCTGAAGTGTGGACCGACATCCACGAAGTGGGCGGCATCTATCTCGATCACGGTGCTCGAAAGGTCGGGTATCCGGGCCGCGTGCGCAGCGAACTTGCGCGGCTGTTCCCGGAATGCATCCTGTCGGACGACATCACCGAAGACGGCTGGTGGAACCGCGACCACGAAGAGGCGCATCACGGCCACGCGCGCGCCGCATCCGTGGCGCGTCTGCTGCGCGAGCGGGCGGCCGAAGACACGCGCATCGGGCTGGTGTCACACGGCGACTTCATGAGCGCATTGCTGCGCGCGCTCGGCGGATTGCCGTCGGAAGCGCCGATCTACTACGAGCACCGTAATACCGGCATCACCTGCATCGACCTCACGCAGCAGGGTGCGCGGGTGCGCTACCTCAATCGGGTGCATCACCTCCCCGAAGATCTCGATACGTACTGAGCCTCGCGGGCTCACTGCGTACCTGGAACGTCCCAACCGCGGGTCAATACCCCAACGACTGAACCGAGGCGCGCCAGATCGGCCAGCGGGTCGCCGTCCACGAACAGCACGTCGGCTGAATAGCCAGCCGCCAGTCGGCCGGTCAGATGACCGAGACCGATCGCCTGCGCGCAGTCCGACGTGGCCGAGCGCAGCACTTCGACGTTGGAAAGGCCAGCGATGTGCGCAAACACCGGCAGCGCCTTCGCCAGGTCGGCGTGACGCACGTTCGGAATGCCGGCGTCCGTCGAAGCGGCGAGCCGCACGCCGGCATTGCGCATCGCCGCGAAGTTCCCGAGCAGGCGTTTTTCGTGGTCGCTGCCGCTGCCTTGATGACGCTTCCAGCCCAGGTTCACCGTGGGCGAAACCCAGATGCCGCGCGCCGCAATCGCGGCGGCGATCTCGGCATCGTAGTCTGCGCCCCACCCGCCCTCGCCTACCCACGAGCAGTGCTCGATGGTGCTCACTCCGGCGTCCACGGCGTAACGGATTCCGACGGTGCCATGGCAATGCGCCGCCACCGGATAGCCTCGTTGGCGCGCGTGCGCGACGATCGCCGTCAGGGTTTCGCGGTCGAACTGTGCGTCGCGCGGGGTGGTGCCTTTCGTCATGGTGCCGCCGGTGGCCATCACTTTGACCAGGTCGACGCCGTGTTCGCGCTGACGCGCAATGACGGCGGCAGCATCGACGGCGCGGATCGCTTCACCGCCCCAGAAGTAACAATGGCCCTGCGGCGACGTCACCGGCTGGCCGGCACATACGAGCCGCGGACCTACCGCTTCGCCGCGCGCGATGCGATCGCGCAGCTCGAGTTCGAGCCACTCGCCGCCACCGAGGTCGCGCGCCGTGGTGATGCCGGCGCGCGCCATCTCGACGGCGCGTTGCGCCATGGCGGCGCGCGCGTGTCGATCTGTCGGCGGCGGTCTGGGAAAGCGGATCGCGCAGGTCCGGATCGAGCACCATGTGCACGTGCGCGTCGATCAAGCCGGGTAGTGCGGTCGCTCCGTGCATGTCGCGCACCGCCGCAGCGCTCGAAATGTCGGCCGCCGCTCCCACCGCCGTGATCGCACCGCGTTCGACACGAACCGCATCCGCGTCGAGATAGCCGTTGGCCACGCCATCCCAGACGCGCAGATGCGCAAATACCTGCGCGGAGTTGGACATGCGTGGCCGCCCTTCGTGATTTGCGACATGGTAGCCTTCGCCCGTCTTGCGGCACCAGCGACACGACCGCAAGCGCATCATCGAGGGGAAATCATGGGCGATCGTCTGAGCGGAAAAGTGGCCGTCATCACCGGAGGCGCCAGTGGCATGGGCCGTGCAACCGTGGAGAAGTTCGTCGTGGAAGGCGCACGCGTGCTCATCGCCGACCTGCAGCAGGACAAAGGCGAAGCGCTCGCCGCGCAGCTGGGCAGCGCCGCCGCGTACGTGAACGCCGACGTGTGTCGCGAAGCCGACGTCAAAGCAATGATCGGGTTCGCCGTGAAGAAATTCGGCCGCCTCGACGTGCTGTTCAACAACGCGGGCTTCGGCGGCGTCACCGGCGAAATTCACGAAACCGACATGGGTGAGCCGTATCGCCGCACGGTCGATGCGATGCTGACCGGGCCGATTCTCGGCATGAAACACGCCGCGCCGATCATGCGCGAGCAGCGCTCCGGCGTGATCATTTCGACCGCGAGCGTCGCGGGTATCAAGGCCGGCTACGGTCCGCACGTCTACACCGCCGTCAAATCCGCGGTGATCAATCTGACGCGTTCGGTAGCGCAGGAACTCGGCCCGTTCAACATCCGCGTCAACGCGATTTGCCCCGGCGGCATTGCGACGCCGATCTTCGCGGGGCAGCTCGCGCTGAAGCGCGGCGGCAACACCGATTACGCCGCAGCGGTAAAACCGTTCCTCGAGAAGATGCAGCCGATCCCGCGCGCGGGTGAACCCGCCGACATCGCCAACGCCGCGTGCTTTCTCGCAAGCGACGAAGCCTCGTTCATTTCGGGGCACGCGCTCGTCGTCGACGGCGCGTTGACCGCGGGCTCGTGGACGAATCCCGAATTCGCACCGCCCCTGATCGAAGCGCTGCAACAGGTGTTCGGGCTCGACAAAGACGAAAACCTCGATATGGTCTACCACGAACGCTGAGGGGCGTTCGGTCCATAGGAGATTCGATGAGCGCACTGGTACGCCTGCCCAACAGCGCAGATCACGCCACGATCATGGACGTCTACAACCGCGACGGCGGCCTGATCGTCGAGAATCTGTTTCCGGCCAACGTCATCGGCCGCATGCGCGACGCGGTCAAACGCAAGGCGCAGACGGCGCGACCCGGCTCTGCGTCGCAAACGGCGTCCGCGCAGGCATTTCACGGCCGCAACACGATCCGCTTTACGGGGCTCGGGCTGATCGAACCCGCCTTTTTCGAGATGCTCGCCAATCCGATCATGCAGCGCATCGCTGACGAGGTTCTGCAGGGGCAGGAAACGCCGTATTGGCTCAACACGGGTCAGACGATGATCGTGGGTCCCGGTGAACCGGCGCAATATCTGCACCGCGACTGCGCAAACTGGACGCCGTACTGCAAGGCGCTGTGGCCCAACTGTCCGGAGGTGACGGTCAGCGCGATGATCGCGCTCGAAGACATGACCGAAGAACTCGGCGGCACACGCGTCATCCCGGGTAGCCATCTGTGGGATAGCTGGGATACACCGGGACGACCCGAGGACACCGTGCCCACCGAAATGGCCGCCGGCAGCGGCATGATCTACAGCGGCAAGGTGGTGCACGGCGCCGGCGCAAACCGGACGGATCGTTGGCGCTACGCGATGCACATCAGCTTCGTCGCCGGTTGGCTCACGCCCGAAGAAGCGAGCGTGTTGTACTACCCGCTCGATCTCGTCAAGACACTGCCACCGCGCACGCAACGCCTGCTCGGCCATCGCTCGTACGTTCCGGTGCCGCACACGAGCGGCCGTTTGTGGCTGAAGGATTTCGACGAAGTCGTCATCGACGCATGACATGAAATATCTGCCGCTGCTCTGGGCCGGTCTCTGGCGCAAACCGATTCGCACCGTGCTGACGGTGCTGTCGATTTCGGTCGCGTTTCTGCTGTTCGGCGTGCTGCATGGAGTTACGGCAGGCTTCCAGGGCGCAGCGGACAAGATGAGCGATACACGACTGCGCGTGATGAATCGCGCCAACATCCTCGAAGCGCTGCCGATCGCGTATCAATCCAGGATCGCGCGTGTTCCGGGCGTTCGCGGCGTAACCAACTTCACGATCATGATCGCCTACTACCAGGAACCCAAAAACGGTTTGAGCGCCGTCGCGCTCGGAATAGACGAAGCAGCCACGATATTTCCGGAGATGAAGGTTCCGCCCGAGCAGTTCGAATCGATGCAACACTCGCGCACGGGCGCGCTCGTTGGCGCCGAACTCGCGAAGAAATTCGGCTGGAAGGTGGGCGACAAGATCACGCTGCATTCGCTGAACTGGATCAAAACCGACGGATCTTCCGATTGGACCTTCGACATCGCCGGTCTCGTCAACGCCGGCCCAGACGACGAAAAGGTATTCGCGAACGAGTTGTACCTCCGGTATGACTACCTCGACGAGGCGCGCGCCACCGGCAAAGGCATGGTGCACCAGTATGCGGTCGCGATCGACGACG
Organism: uncultured Gammaproteobacteria bacterium; assembly: GCA_963780795.1. Lineage (GTDB taxonomy): Bacteria > Pseudomonadota > Gammaproteobacteria > Pseudomonadales > Azotimanducaceae > DATJGR01. The sequence goes on from CAWADH010000008.1 coordinate 502,628, forward strand.
CCAGACGAGCGAACGAAATCAGCGTTGCCATCGATCGTATGTTCGCCAATTCGAGCTACGAAACGACGACGATGAACGAAAAGGAATACCTGGTGAGCCAGCTGCGCCAGATCGGCGACATGGAGCTGTTCGTCAATTCGATCATCGGTGCCGTGCTCTTTACGCTGCTGTTCCTCGCCGGAAACACGATGTCGCAATCGGTGCGCGATCGCGTTCCCGAATTCGGCGTGCTCAAAACGCTGGGCTTCGGCGATGTCTCCGTGTGGGTCCTGGTCGTGGTCGAGTCCGTCGTCCTGTGTGTGGTCGCCGCGGGGATCGGCCTCGCGATTGCGGCCTGGGTGTTTCCGCAGGTCTTCACTTCGTTGGGGCTGGGGCCGATCCATCTGTCGCTGGATGTCTACGCCGTCGGGTTCGGCATCGCCGTTCTGCTCGCGGCGCTGAGCGCGTCGATACCCGCCTCACGCGTGCGCCGTCTGACGATCGTCGAGGCTTTGTCAGGCCGTTAGATTCGGAGTACCGTCGCGCAAGCCGACACGGAGCACGAGAGATCGTGTACCTGCAGAGCGAGCTGAACGCGAAAGGTCCGCGATGATGGTTTGACGGCGCGGGCGGACAAGCATCGGCGTTCGCTAGAGCAAGAACTTGGAAATGGGGCGGACCTGTGCTGTAAATGGTCTCTACGACTTTTCGGTCAGTTGCGCTCTTGTTGTGTAGAGAATTTCGACGCGACTTTGTAAATCCGTTGGTTGAGTTTCTCTGATCTACGATCTTGTTCGACGATCCAACCAAATGTCATCATGCTCGTGCGGCTTCGGCATCGGCAGCCTAAACCGAGTATTAGAATGAGATTGCGAACTCAGCATGTATGGGAGGCATACATGACCGATCTCGCTGTCAATCCGCCGACACGTCACGCGCAAGACTCCGCGAAGGCCGTGGAGGCCGAGGCGTGGGACGCCGATGCCGACTTCTATCTCATCATGGTCTTGGTTTCGGCGGTGATTATCTTCGTTGGCTTCGCGCCGTCTTTCTATCTGAAGTCGGTGATCCATGCGCCGCCGCCGCTGACGCAGCTGACGATCGCCCATGGTCTCGTATTCACCGCCTGGGTACTGTTGTTTATCACGCAGGTATCGCTCATCGCTCGAAAGCAGCCTGCTTTGCATCGTCAGTTGGGTATTCTCGGTGCAGTCCTGTACGGCGCGGTGGTATCGCTTGGTTTGTCGACGGCCATCACCGCAGGACGGCTGGGACACGTTCCACCTGAGGCGCCCGCGCCGCTCGCGTTCATGGCGTTGTCCTTTTTCATAATCGTTGCGGCCCTCGCGCTTGTGGTCATGGCGCTTTGGAACCGCCGGCGCAGCGATTGGCACAAGCGCTTGATGCTGGCCTCCCTGTTCATAATGACCGGGCCGGCCACTGGGCGGATCGTGATTCCACTGGGGTTCGCGGCGCAGGAAGTGGCGGTGGGTTTCTTCGTCACCTACCTGCTCCTGATCGTGGCCATGGTGTACGACTATCGCGTCCACAGATACGTGCATCGGGTCTACTGGATCGCGGCGGGTGTCTTCGTCGTCGTGAACGTGGGCGTTATGTGGGCGTTTGACAGCCCCACATGGATGGCGTTTGCGCACGCGATAACCCAAGCCTGAGAGGAAGTTGGCTGCGTTCGGCGCGGGCCGGTATCCGAAGGGCCGTCTGTAGCCCATCAGTCTATGCCTGGTGCCACATCGTCGAGGCTTTGTCAGGCCGTTAGATTCGGAGTACCGTCGCGCAAGCCGACCGCGGACCACGAGGGGAGATCGTGAACCTGCAGAGCGACCCGAACGCATGAACCGCTAGACCACAGGCGTGGCAACGTCGACCGGACTGGCGGCAATCGCCTTCATTCTGATCACCGTACTGCTGGACACCTTGGCGGGATCCATCGTTGGGCCGGTCGTCCCTGCGTTGCTGAAATCCCTCACCGGCGGCTCGATGGCGCAGATGTCGACCGTGTACGGCGCCATGATGGTCATCTTCGCGACGATGCAGCTCGTCATGGGGCCCGTGCAGGGCGCGTTGTCGGACCGCTTCGGCCGACGACCGGTGATCCTGATATCGATCGTCGGCCTCGGCATACAGTTCCTGATCATGGCGACCGCGCCGGATCTGAGCTGGTTATTTGCCGCAATGGTCATCGCCGGCGCCGCGGCGGGTAGCGTCACCGCGGCGCTGGCGTATATCGCGGACGTCACGGCACCCGACGAGCGCCCGAGGCGCTTTGGTCTGCTCACTGCGGCGCTCAGTGCCGGTGCGATATCCGGAAGCCTGATCGGCGGCTTCGTCGGCGAACTCGACCCGCGCGCGCCGTTCTGGCTGGCTGCGGCATTGTGCGGCGTCAACTTTCTCTTCGGTTTCTTCGTGCTGCCGGAGTCGCTTGCCGCCGTGCATCGCGCGCCGCTCAAGTGGCGTTCGATCCATCCAATCGGCGCAGTTGCGGGCATCTGGCGCGACTATCCGATCCTGAAGGGCTGGCAGGCCGCATCGTTCCTCGCGAGTCTCGGCATCGGCGGCGTCAACAGCATCTTCTTCCTTTACGTGACGTTTCGATTCGGCTGGACCCCGAAGTCGATCGGCATCTACTCGACGTTCGTGATGCTGACGAACCTCGTCGTGCAAACGGGTCTCGTCGCGAAGGCGATTCGCGCGTTCGGCGAACGCGGCGCCCTGCTCGTCGGCATGGTCGTGCAGATCATCGGAATCACCGCGTCGGGACTCGCACCGACCGGCTGGCTCTTCACCGCAGCGGTCGTTTTTCTGGTCGTCGGGGGTTTCGCGGAACCCGCACGTATGTCGATCATCAATCGCGTCATCGGTCCGTCGGACCGGGGTCGTCTGTCGGGCGCAGACCGCAGCATCGTCAGCCTGACCGGCATCATCGCCCCAGGCGCATTCGCCGCGCTGTACGCATCGGTCGTCGGCGCCGGTCCCACCTCTCCAATCGTCGGCGTTCCGTTCTTCGTCTGCGCCGGGCTCATGATCTGCGCGTTCGCGGTCACCTTGTGGTCCGTCAACCGCACCTCGATGGAACCGGTGTAGCGTGCCGTTCAACCGACTCATATCGCGAGGCCCGACATGAAATATCTGCCGCTGCTGTGGGCCGGGTTGTGGCGCAAGCCGATCCGCACGGTGCTGACGGTGCTGTCGATCGCGGTCGCGTTCCTGCTGTTCGGCGTGTTGCACGGCGTGATGGCAGGCTTCACCGAAGTGCAATCGAAAATGAGCGAAACGCGGCTGCGCGTGACGAACCGCGCGAACATTCTCGAACCCATGCCGATCGCCTACGCAGCCCGGATCGCGCAACTGCCGGGGGTCCGCAAGGTCACCTACTTCGCGATTCTCGGCGGCTACTACCAGGAACCGAAGAACGGCTTCAGCACGGCGGCATGGGACATCGACTCGTTCCTCGACGTGTTCCCACAGGTGAAGGTACCGGCAGACCAACGCGAGGCCATGCTCCGCACGCGCTCCGGCGCGCTGGTCGGCGCCGAACTCGCCGAAAAATACAACTGGCACATCGGCGATCGGGTCACGCTGCACTCGCTCTTGTGGACCCGCAAGGACGGCTCCGCGGACTGGCCGTTCGACATCGTCGGCCTCTGCAATGCGGGCCCCGACGACGATCGCGCGTTCGCCACCGAAATGTATTTCAACTACGACTACATCGACTCCGCTCGGGCGACAGGAGGCGGAACGGTGAACCAGTTCGTCGTCTCGATCGACGACCCCGCTCACGGCAACGACATTGCCGTCGCAATCGATCGTCGGTTCGCCAACTCCAGCAGCGAAACCACGACGATGAACGAAAAGGCGTGGGTCGCGAACTCCATCCGCCAGGTCGGCAACGTCGAGATGTTCATCGAGTCGATCATCGGTGCGGTGTTGTTCACGCTGCTCTTCCTGGCCGGAAATACGATGTCGCAGTCCGTTCGCGATCGCCTGCCGGAGTGGGGAGTGCTCAAGGCGCTGGGATATACCGACGGCACGGTCTGGCTGCTGGTCGTGCTCGAATCGGCCGTGCTCACGCTGATTGCAGCCGCCATCGGTCTTGCCGTCGCGGCGTCGATCTTTCCAACCGTTTTCAGATCGCTGGGCGTAGGACCGATCGCATTGCCGTGGAAAGTCTATGCCGTCGGCTTCGGCTCAGCGCTGTTGTTGGCACTCGTCAGTGCGTCGATCCCCGCATCACGCGCGCGCCGTTTGACCGTCAGCGAGGCGCTGGCGGGACGATGATTCGATGCCCCACGTGAAATATCTGCCGCTGCTCTGGGCCGGCCTCTGGCGCAAACCCGTCCGCACCGTGCTGACGGTGCTGTCCATCGCGGTAGCGTTCGTGCTGTTCGGCACGCTGCACGGGGTGACGACGGGGTTCGACGTCGTGCTCGCGAAATTCAGCGAGACGCGCCTGTGCGTCATGAATCGCGCGAACCTCAACGAGATGCTGCCAATCTCATATGCCGCGCAGATCGCTCGCGTTCCGGGCGTTCGCGCGGTGGCACCGATCGTCATCTTCGTCGGTTACTATCAGGACCCGAAGAACAACATCGACGGGAACGCGCTCGACGTAGACACCTACCTCGACATGGTTCCACGCGTCGCAGTTTCGGCCGATCAGCGCGAGGCTATGCGCAGAACGCGCACCGGCGCGCTCGTTGGGGCCGAGCTCGCAAAGCGCTTCAACTGGAAGACCGGCGATCGGGTCACGCTCCACTCGGTGCTGTGGAGCAACAAAGACGGCACCATGGACTGGCCGCTCGATATCGTCGGCATACACAACGGCAATCCAGGGGACGAAGCCCTCTACGCCAACGCCGTGTTCTTCAACTACGACTACCTGGACGGCGCGCGCGCAAACGGATCGGGAACGGTGCACCAGTTCGTCGTCTCGATCGACGATGCTGCGCACGGGAACGACATCGCGATCGCGATCGATCGATTGTTCGCCAACTCCGGCGCCGAAACGACGACGCTGAACGAACGCGCCTGGGCCGCCTCGCTGATACGCGACGTCGGCAACGTGGAACTTTTCGTCAATTCGATCATCGGCGCGGTCCTTTTCACGCTGCTGTTTCTCGCCGGCAACACGATGTCGCAGTCGGTTCGCGACCGGTTTACCGAGTTCGGCGTACTCAAGGCGCTGGGTTTCACTGACACCTCGGTGTGGTGCCTCGTAGTCGTCGAATCGATCGTACTGACGGTGACGGCGGCCCTCATCGGCCTGGCCGTCGCTTCCGTAACTCTTCCAAGAGTTTTCGATTCCAACGGCATGGGGCCGATTCCGCTGCCGCACATCGTCTACGTCGTCGGGCTCGGAATTTCGGTGCTGTTGGCGCTGATCAGTGCGACCATTCCGGCCGCGCGCGCGCGCCGGCTGACCATCAGCGAAACGCTATCGGGGAGATGAGGGGGACGTCATGAATTCGATCAGGCAAACGCTGGCAATCACCGGCATCAATCTGCGCAGCATCCCGCAACGAATCGGCACGTCGCTGGTGATCTGCGTCGGTATCGCCGGCGTCGTCGCCGTGCTCACCACCGTGCTTGCGATGGCAACCGGATTGCAGAACGCGATGTCGAACGCCGCGCGCGACGATCGTGCGATCGTGTTGCGCACCGGTTCAACCGCCGAAGCGCTCAGCACGATATCGCGCGACGACCTCGTCGCGATCGAGGCGGCGCCGGGCATTCACCCCACCGCCGACGGCAAGCGCGGCATCTCGCCCGAGGTGCTGGTCTCGGTGAATCTGCCGCGCAAGGACACCGGCCAGCTGAGCGCGTTGCAGATTCGCGGCCTCACCCCGGTCGGGCCGAGTGTCCGGCCCGAGATTCAACTGCTCGAGGGCCGCATGTTCGCAACCGGCGTGAACGAGATCATCGTCGGCAAGTCCGCGCACGAGCAGTTCGCACATCTCGACGTCGGCGACACCGCCGCGTTCCACAGCGGCTCGTGGAGAGTCGTCGGGATCTTTTCGTCGGGCGGCGACGTGCACGAATCCGAAGCGATGGCCGATGCGAATACGCTGATGTCCGCCACGCAGCGCACCGTGTTCAGCGCCGCCACAGTGTGGCTCGACTCGGCGGCGGCGTTCGTTGCGTTCAAGGAAGCGGTGAAACACGATCCGGCGCTCAAGGTCGACGTGCAGACCGAGACGGAGTACTACGCCGGCCAATCGAAGCGGGTCGCCGCGCTGCTCCAGCTCGTTGCGACCACGGTCGGCGGCATCATGGCGGTGGGCGCGCTGTTCGGCGCGCTCAACACGATGTACTCCGCCGTCAGCACCCGAACCGTCGAAATTGCGACTCTGCGCGCAATCGGTTTCGGGGCGCTGCCGGTGGTGGTTTCGGTGCTCGTCGAAGCGCTCGCGCTTGCGCTGATCGGCGCTGCGGCGGGCGGCGCCATCGCGTGGCTGTTGTTCAACGGCAACGCGTTCAGCACCGGCGGCACGCTGGGCCAGATCGCGCTGCGTCTGCACGTCGGCGCGTCGTTGATCGCGATCGGCATCCTGTGGGCCGCCGTCATCGGCCTGCTCGGCGGATTGTTTCCAGCCATCCGTGCGGCGCGCATGTCGGTCGCGGATTCGTTGCGGGTCGTCTGACTCACGGCGAGCGCGGCCACGCGAATGGCGCCGACAGCGCCGCACAGGCGGCGTCGAAGTTGTTCATGATTCGTCCCTTCCCAAGGCCGAAGCTGCTACCCAGCAGTACGGTTGGCAAGAAATCCTTGCAGTTTGTCGGGCAACGGCGAGATGATCCGGCTCCGCCTGCGTAAACGAGGCGGTTGGGGGGCGGTAGTCACATTCGAAGGATTGTTTGCGGTTTTCCGCGACAGCGTAGTCGTGCGGTGCTGGCGTGTCTGTGCGCCCGAATTGGTCTGCAAAGGCGGACCGAACAATCGAGGACTGCAAGATGAGACAAGCAATTCTAGCGCTTCTAACAACCGTACTCTGCTGCATCGCGGTAGCGGCAAATGCGGCCACCGAGCAGCTGTCGCTAACGGGGTACGACGTAGTGACCAAACTCGGCGAGAAGGAAACCCTGCAAAACGGCATGATAATCGTGGTCGGAGAGCAAGATCATGCCAGCATCGTGAACGACAAGACCGGGGAGCAGACGAGCCAATGGTGCAACTACGACTACTGGCCCGATGCAAAAGGGATGCCCACGCATTCCGTCGGCCACTGCACGATCTTCTATGACAACGGCGACCTGGCCTTCATCGCGACGACCGGTTCGACAAACGACCAACCATTGTCATGGACGGTCCTCGGCGGCACCGGCAAGTACGTGGGCGCGACCGGCGGCGGTACATCGAAGATGACCTCGATGCGCAGCGACGGATACGCCGCGACATTCAAGGCGAGCGGAACAGTTACGACGAAGTAGATGAGCAGGTAGATGGACCATTGAGCGCCGGTGGCCACCAAGGGTCTCCGGCCGCTTGCCCGGCGCCGACAGGTGGTCGACCACGCAACCGCGACTGGCTACTACCTGACAAGTCCAAGCAGTCGCCGCACTACGTCGTGCGGCAACGCATGGACGACGTGATCGTCGCACCCCTGCATCGTCTCGTTGGCGACCATGCTGTTGATCACCGCTTCGTCAGTGGCCTGAATCACCGCTTCGAAGAACGGATTCAGTTGCGGATCGGGAATGAACTCGAGCGACGCCAGCCGCTCCTCGTCGTGCAAGGCGGCACGGTTCGCGGTGGAAAACGCGAGAAAGATGTCTCCGGAACCGTGCCCCGACACTGCGCCGCCGCGGCCGATGCCGAGGCTCACGCGGCGCGCCAGCCGCTTCAGCTGATGCGCCAGCAGCGGCGCGTCAGTGCCGATGATCGCGATCACCGAACCTGCTTCGGCCTTGCGTGGGTCGGGCTGCCAGTCCTTCAGCGCGGCACCCACCGCAACGCCGCCGATCGTCAACTGCTCGCGGCGTCCGAAGTTGGATTGCACGAACGCACCGACCTGATAGGGACGGCCCGCGAACTCCACCACGCGTGATGCGGTACCCGAGCCGCCCTTGAATCCGTAGCAGATCATGCCGGTACCGCCGCCGACGCTGCCCTCTTCGATCGCGCCGCCGCGCGCCGAATCGAGCGCAGCAAACACGTGCTCGTCGCGCACGTGAAAGCCGTTGATGTCGTTCAGATAGCCGTCGAACGTTTCGCCGGTTACCGGCAACGCCCATTGGCCGACTCCGCCCGCGCGTTCGACCAGCCACCGGATCGTCGCGTCGCGCGCCGTGCCGCACGAATGCGTGTTGGTGATGCAGATCGGCCCTTCGCAGCGGCCGCTCTCTTCCACCCAATGGCAGCCGGTGAGCTCGCCGTTGCCGTTCAAGCTGAAGTAGCCGGCGAACACCGGCGCTGTAGCGGATCCGCGACCGCGCGGCAGCAGCGCCGTCACGCCGGTTCGTATCGGGCCGCGGCCGACGACGCGCGCACCGGAGCCTTCGATCAGCGTGCAATAGCCGACTTCCACGCCCGGCACGTCGGTGATCGAGTTGAGCGCGCCGGGCCGGCCCGAAAACGAAATGCCGAGTGCGCGTGCGCGCTGCTTGCCCGATGGAGTTTTCAGCACCGTTGGTTCGCCTCAAAAAACTGCATTACATTGCGGCGCTGCACCGAGATCAAGGACGCGACTGGGAGAAACGGCGTGCAATTCGGAATCTTCGATCACATGGAGCAACGCGGCGGCGAACTCGGTGAGCTGTACGATCAGCGCCTGCAGATGCTCGAGTATGCCGACGCGGCTGGATTCGCCCGTTACCACAAGGCGGAGCATCACTTCACTACGCTCGACGCGGCGCCATCAGCGATGGTGTTTCTCGCCGCGGCATCACAGCGCACGAAGCGCATACGGCTTGGTTCGCTGGTGTCGCTGCTGCCGTTCTACCATCCGGTCCGCTTCATCGAGGAAGTCTGCGCGCTCGATCACCTCAGCGCCGGCCGGCTCGATGTCGGCATCGGCAAGGGTATCTCGCCGATCGAGCATCGGCTGTGGGGGAACCCGGATGCCGAGGCGGTGGCCCGCACCGCCGATGCGATCGAAATCGTGCGCAAGGGACTGACCGCCCGCCGACTCACCCACGCCAGTGCATTCCACAAGTTCGACGCGTTGCCGATGCTGCTGGCGCCGCAGCAATCGCCGCATCCGCCGCTCTGGTATCCCGGCAACGTCGAATTCGCCGGTTCGCATCGCCTCAATACGGTCGTTGGCGGTCCCATAGCCGCGATTCACGCGCAAGTGTCTAGGTTCCACGAACTCGTCGCGAGTGCGAAGGAGGACTGGAATCCCGGCGTTGCGTCACCTGTGATAGGTGCAACCCGCCACGTCTACGTCGCGCCGACGCGTGAAGCCGCACACGCGCGAGCGCGCGTGGCGTGGAAGCGCTACGACGAGAACCTCTCGAGCCTCTGGCGCGCTAACGGAATGGAACCGGTCTTCTCACCAAGCCTCAAAGGCAACTTCGACCTCGCCGTCGGCGCGCAGGTGTTGCTGGCGGGCACGCCCGCCGACGTGCGATCACACGTGGAAGCGCTCGGCGCAGAGGCGGCTCTCGACTACTTCGTCGGAGCGTTCGCCTGGGGCGATCTGAATCACGAAGAAGCGATGGCGTCGTTACGGCTGTTCGTCGAGGGTGTTATGCGGCCGCTGGTCACATGAAAAACTGTGCGTCGTCGCGAGAACGAGCGAGGAAACCTGGCATGACCGGATGGAACCGGTGGCGATCGACGAAGGGAATAGCGGCGCTTCTCGCGATCTGGTGGTTCGCCGACGCGACCGCTGCGGTCGATGCCGATCCGCGTCGATTGCTCGGAATATCTCACCGTGGACGGCGCGAGGCTCTTTTTGATGACGCGCGGCGCAGATCGGCGTGCGCCGGTACTGCTGTGGCTGCACGGCGGACCCGGCGGCGCGGAGCGGCCGCTGTTCCGCTACTTCGACGACGATCTCGAGCGTGACTTCGTGGTCGCCTATTGGGACCAGCGCGGCGCGGGACGTTCGTTCGACGCGAAGGCAGATCCACATGAACTGACGATCGAGAGACATCTGACCGACCTCGACGCGATCGTGGACCATCTCGCACGCAGTTTCGGCCGGGAAAAGATCGTGTTGATCGGTCACTCGTGGGGCGCCGCGCTCGGACTGCTCTACATCCAGGCCCACCCCGACAAGGTTGCTGCGTTCATCGGCGTCGCGCCGATGATCTCCACTGTGGCACAGCAACGCGCCCAATACGACTTCGTCACCGCCGAAGCCTCGAGGCGCGACGATCGCGATGCGCTATCGCAACTGCGCTCGATGGGTCCACCGCCGTACGCGACGTGGGCCGATGAGCTAGCGATGGAAAAACTGGCGGACGCGTATGGCGGCCTGTATCACAACAGGCCCAATCAGATTTGGGTCATGACGAGCGGGGTTCTGCGTGGCCTCGTAACGCCTTGGGAGATCCCCCGGTTCATTCGCGGCAACAATGTGTCGCTGGAGGCAATGCACGACGAATTGCTCGGGCTCGATCTGTCGCGCTCCGTTAGGGCCGTCCACGTACCGGTGATCTTCTTCCTCGGTCGATACGATCGGCACGTCGATGCGGCGATCGCGGCACGCTATTTCGACAGCCTTTCGTCGCCCGGCAAGCAACTCGTGTGGTTCGAGAACTCGGCGCACAACATACCGTTCGAAGAGCCCGCACTGTTTACCGCCAGCGTCGCGTCCGTGCTGCGGTCGATCGACACCCGCTAGGCAGCGAATCGATCAGGGCCAGCCGGGCGCGCCGGCGCGTGCGACCCATTCTTCGCTCAGCGTCCACAGCCGTTGCGCCACCGCAGGATCGTTGGCTTCGTCGCTGCACGGCACGATGTGACAGTCCTGAAGATACTGGCCGGCGACGTCGGCGGCGGGTTCATGCACCGCTCCCCACACCGTTGTAGCGGCGCCTTGCGCAGGATTCTTCGTGAACGGACTGACCAGCTTCATCAGCAGGCCGACCACCGCGGAGTTGCGGCCGATGTCCGTCGTGATCAGCGTTCCCGGATGCAGTGCACACGCGGTCATGCCGCGGTCGCCATAACGGCGCTGCAGCGACTTCGCCATCAGCACGTTGCACAGCTTGGCTTGACCGTAAGCGCCCATGCCTTTGAATTTGTCGCGGGTCATCGGCAGATTCGCGAAGTCGAGCTTCGGCGGCGAGCGATGGCTGGTGCTCGACACCATTACCACGCGCGGCGCAGCGGATGCCAGCAAGCGCGGCATCAACAGCCGCGCCAGCAGAAAATGTCCGATGTGACAGACGCCCACCGTGCGCTCGAAACCTTCCTCGGTCTCGCCCCACGACATCAGCGCAAGACCCGCGTTGCAGATGAGCGCGTCGATCTTGTCTGCCGCGAGCGTATCGGCGAACCGGCGGATGCTCGCGAACGACGCGAGGTCGAGTTCCGCGAATTCCGCGCGACATCCCGGATGGGCCGCACGCGCGCGCGCAACGGCCGCTTCGCCGCCGGCAACTGTACGACAGGCGTAAATCACACGCGCGCCGGCGCCGGCCAACGCCCGCGCCGTCGGGTCGCCGATGCCGGTGTTCGCGCCCGTTACGACGATGGTGCGTTTCGACAGATCGCGACCTGCCACCACCTCGTCGGCAGTCGTACCAGAACCGAATCGTTGCCTGCCGTTCGCGGTTTTCGACATGGGTTGGTCGCCGGATAAAAACTGCATTACATTGCGACGGGGCTTCGATATCAAGGACAGGGGAATGGAAACGCTTGTCGGCGAACGCGCCAGCGAACCGATCGGCTACATGCAGCGTACGCGGTCGTACTACGAGGCGCTCGGCTACCCGCCGTATCAGTGGGCCACGTTCCCAACGGTTCCGTTCGCCCGCTCGCCGCGCATCGCGCAGTCGCGCCTAGTGCTCGTCACCACCGCGGCGCGATTCGACCCGAAGCTTGGCGATCAGGGACCGGGCGCCGCATACAACGCCGGCGCGAAGTTCTATTCGGCGTATCGAGTACCGCTCGATCCGACACCCGATCTGCGGATCTCGCACATCGCTTACGATCGAATCCACACCGCCGCCGCCGATCCGAACACGTGGTTGCCGGTGAAAGCGCTACAGAACGCGGTCTCACAGGGCGCGCTCGGCGCAGTGGCAAAGGACGTGATCGGCATGCCGACCGACCGCAGCCAGCGCGCGACACAGGAACGCGACGCGCCGGCGGTACTCGATGCGTGCCGCGACCTGAAGGCCGACGTGGCGCTGCTCGTTCCGAACTGCCCCGTGTGCCACCAATCGGTCAGCCTCGTGTCGCGCCATCTCGAAGCCAACGGCATTCCAACCGTGGTGATGGGGTGCGCGCGCGACATCGTCGAACACGTCGGGGTGGCGCGCTTCCTGTTCAGCGACTTTCCACTCGGCAATTCCGCCGGAAGGCCGTTCGACGACGCATCGCAGTGCGACACGCTGGCGCAGGCGTTCGCGCTGTTCGAGTCGGCCACCGGTCCGCGTACGACCGCGGTCTCGCCCCAACCCTGGAGCACGGATGCGCGCTGGAAAGACGACTACCTGAACGTGAACGCAATGCCCGCAGACGAACTCGCGCGGCGGCGCGCCGAGTTCGCACAGCAGAAGGCCGTGGCCCAACGCATCCGCGAAGCTGCGAAATGAGCACGCTTCCCCGCACGGCGTTCACGATGGTGCAGACCGCAATTCGCACGCTCGAACCGCGCGACATTCCGATTCCCGACATCGACGACGACTCCGCCATTCTGCGCATCGAAGCGTGCGGCATCTGCGGTTCCGACTATGAACAGTTCGAGGGCCAGCTGCGCACGCCGATGCCGGTGGTGCCGGGGCACGAACCGCTCGGGCGTATCGCGAAGATCGGCGATCGCGCGGCGCGGCGCTGGAAAGTCGACGTCGGCGATCGAGTTGCGGTCGAAACGATGCTGTCGTGCCGTCATTGCGGCCCGTGTCTTTCAGGTAACTACCACCTGTGCGATACGCGACGCATCTACTCGTACATCCCTTTGTCGGAACCGCCCGGGCTCTGGGGCGCATACGGGCAATACATGTATCTCGCGCCGAACACCATCGTGCACAGGGTCGATCCGAACCTGTCGCCGCAGCTCGCGGTGATGTTCAACCCGCTCGGCGCCGGCTTCCGTTGGGCGGTGGAAATGCCGAACACGCGTCCCGGCGACTCTGTGGTGATTCTCGGGCCGGGGCAGCGCGGCCTCGCGTGCGTCGTCGCATGCCGGGAGGTCGGCGCCGGCACGATCATGGTCACCGGCCTCGCCGCCGATGCCAACAAGCTGGCGCTGGCGCGCGCGTTCGGCGCGGACCACACCATCGACGTGCAGAACGAAGACGCGGTGGCGCGAGTCAAGCAGATCACCAACGGTCGCGGTGCCGACATCGTGGTCGACGTCTCGTCCTATGCCACGAAGCCGGTCGCCGATGCGTTGTCGATGGTGCGCCCGGGCGGCACCGTGGTGCTCGCCGGCGTGAAAGGGTTCAAGGCGGTCGACAACTTCGTGTCGGATCTCGTGGTGATGAAGGAAATCCAGATCAAGGGCGCCATCGGCGTGACGTCGTCCGGCTACAAGGCGGCCATTCGCCTGATCGAATCCCGCCGCGTGCCGATGGAGCGCATGCACACGCACGATTTCGACCTCGCCGATGCGTCGCTCGCGATCCGCACACTCGCCCGTCAGGTGCCGGGCGACGAATCGATCCATTCCTGTCTGATTCCCCCCCACTGAAGCAGATCCGCAAACGAGACACGCCATGAAGTACGGATTGATCCTCACGCGTTCCGACATCGAAGGACAGATCGCGTCCGCAGTGCGCGCAGAAGCCGCCGGCTTCGAATCGGTCTGGACCATCGAGTTCTTCAACGCGAACGGTCTGGTTCGTCTCGCCGCTGTCGCCGCCGCGACACAGCGCGTGAAACTCGGATCAGGCATCGCATACGCGTTCATGCGTTCGCCGATGCTCTGTGCGAGCGCCGCGATGGACATCGACGAGATCTCCGGCGGCCGGATGATTCTCGGCCTCGGCAGCGGCACCAAGACGATGAACGAGAACTGGTATTCGATGCCGTTCAACGATCCGCCCGCGCCGCGCATCAAAGACGCAATCGGGCTGATCCGGGCGGCATTCGACGCGCAGGGCGGCGGCGGGCTTGCGTACGACGGCCCCTACTACAAGGTGAAGATTCCGCAGTATTCGCGGCCCGGCACCGCGCGGCCCGACATTCCGATCGCCATCGCGGCCGTCAATCGCGGCATGATCAAAGCGGCGGCGGCGGTGGCGAACGGTCTCGTCGGCCATCCGATCTATACGCGCAAGTACATCGCCGAAACCGTGAATCCGCTGCTCGAAGGCAGCCTGTGCGTGCTGCTGCCTTACGTCATCACCAGCATCGCCAACGACCCGGCACAGGCGCGCAACGAAGCGCGCACGCAGATCGCGTTCTACTACACCACACGGCTGTATCACTCGATCCTGAAACCGCACGGCTGGGAGGCGATCGGCGAGGCGATCGCGGCCGCATTCCGCAAAGGCGACTTCGCGGCGATGGCTGCAGCGGTGCCGGACGAAATGGTCGACGCGATCGCCATCACCGGGCGGCCGGACGAAGTGCGCGACCGGCTGAAGCAATGGGAGCCGCTGGCGCAACACGTGCTGCTGTACTCGCCGTCCGTCGGCATGAAACCCGGCCGCGTCGCCGAAAACGTCGACGCGATCATCGATACGTTCGCGAACCGGAGCTGACACGCATGAGCAATAGCATCGACCAGAAGATCGACCTGAAGCCGAAGTTCGAATACGACGAACAGATCGCCGCGCGCTTCCTCGCCAACAAAGGCGGTGCGGGCGGCCTGCCGGATTTCCTCGGCATCCGCATCACCGAAGTCGGCCCCGGAACGATGACCGGCGAGCTGACGGTGCGTCCCGAGTTGATGACCGGCATCGGCAACATGCACGGCGGCGTGCTGTCGGCCTTCTGCGACCACATGCTTGGATGCGTCTGCTATCCGGTGATGAAGAAAGGCCAATGGGGCGCCACCACCGAATTCAAGATCAATCTCACGGCGCCGGTCACGCAAGGCACGGTCGCCGCGCACGCCGAAATCATCAACCTTTCCCGCACGCAGGCCGTGGTGCGCATCGACATCGTCAACGAAGGCCGCCGCGCGGCGATTGCGCAAGGCACGGTGACGATCAGAGATCCGCGCTGATGGCGGCGGCGCCCAACGACGTCGCACAGGGGCTCGGTCCCGCAGAAACAAACGGCGCCGTGCGCGTTCCGCTGCGACGCCTGCTCGCTTACGCGCTGATCGAGTTCCCGGTTGGCGGCGCGATGAACGCCTCGTCGCTGTTCCTCGGCTTCCACTACGCGTCGCTCGGCGTCAGCCTCACACAGATCGGCGCGCTGCTGATGATTGCGCGCCTGCTCGACGTAGCGATCGATCCTGCCGTAGGTCTGCTTTCCGATCGCACGCGCAACCGGTTCGGCCGACGCAAGACCTGGATCGTCGCCGGCGTTCCGATCTTCACGCTCGCTACGTGGCAGCTGTTCGTTCCGCCGGCCGAGGTCACCGCAACGTACTTCGGCGGCTGGCTGGTGGTGTTCTGGCTCGGCTTCTCGATGATCAACATTCCGTACTACGCGTGGGGCGCTGAACTGACGCCCGACTACCACGAGCGCACGCGCATCACCACGTGGCGCACGATCTTCGGCACGCTCGGCGGTTTCGTGTTCCTGGTGATCCCGGCAGTTCGCCAACAGTTGTTCGGAGTCGGCGGCACGCCGGGACAGGTGTTGTCGATGGCCGCGGCAGTCGCGCTCGTCGCGGTTCCTGCGCTGGTGGCGCTCGCCGTATCCACCGTGCCGGACCGCGGCGTCGGCGGCGAAGCGGTGCCGCTGTTGCGCGGTTTCGCGGTAATGAGCCGCAACGGACCGTTCCTGCGTCTACTGCTGGCGTTCACGCTGGTCGGGCTCGGCCCCACGCTGCAGGGCGCAATGTTTCCGTTCTTCATGCAGCACGTCGTGGGCGATACGACCTCGGGTCCCAAGATCCTGCTGATCTATTTCCCCACCGTAGTCTGCGGAGTCCTGATCTGGGGCGCGCTCGCGCGGCGCGTGGACAAGCATCGCGCGTGGATCACTGGCATGGTGGTGATGGTCTGCGCGACGGCGTCGTACATGCTCGTTGGTAAAGGCGATCTCGTGATGGTGATGGTCATACTCGCGGTGTCGGGCATCGGCTCCGGCGCGCTTTCCGCGTTACCGGCGTCGATGAAGGCCGACGTCGTCGATCTCGACGCGGTAGAAAGCGGCGAGAACCGCGCCGGCATCTTCTTTGCGGCCTGGTCGCTCGCGGTCAAGTTCATCGCGGCCGTCGGCCAGGGACTCGCGTTCACCACGCTCGCGTGGATCGGCTTTCACGCGAGCGGCGAAAACGGACCCAACGAGATCTTCGGGCTGCGCGTCTTCTATTCCGCAGGACCGATGCTGTTGTATCTCGTGGCATTGCTGATCGTGTGGAACTATCCGATCACCGCGGCCCGTCACGCTCAGCTGCGCGCCGAACTGGCGGCGCGCGGTGTGCGTCCCGCTGCGTCGGAGTGATTCGACCCGGTGAAGCTAGCGCCGCTCGTTGGCCGTCACGGCACCAGCATCCTGGCCACATCGCCAATGTAGCGGTCGTCGATGTAATCGATCCCCAGCGCTTCCGCGGCGGCGCATTGTCGAACCGATTGTGCCGCCGGTAACCAGCAGCCGCGGTCGTCGTGCGGTTCGGGCGGGCGTGTGCGCGCCGAATGAAACCAGAACGTCTTCGCGCCCAACGAATGCGCGACATCGAGGTATTCCGCAAACGCGTCGCTGACGTCGAGATGCACCAGATCGATCTCGTCAGGCGGCGTCGCGCGCGGGTCGAACATCAGCTCGCGATGTTCGCTGCGACAATGCGCCCACGCATCCGGTTGCGGTCCGACCTTCGCGTACACCTCGAATCCAGCCGCGAGCAACGTCTGCGGTACTTCGGGTCCGATGAACGACACCAGCAGGATTCGCCGCGCCGCGCGCAACAATGCGAGCGCGCGCGGCAGCGGCGTCGTGGATCGCGTCGGCGCTTGACGCTCGATCGGCGCCGCGAGCCCGGACGTCCACCACGCTTCGAGTCGTCCGCGATCCACTTCGCCGAAATCGTCGTGCGTGAAGACCAGTTCGGCGCGCACGCACCATCGGCAGACCGACGTGGTACCGGTGTTCGCAGCGTCGACGAACGTGTGCTCCAGCAGCGCGACGCCGTGGTCAGGTTGCGGCGCAGCGACCAACCGCACCGTACCGGCAGCTCGGATGTCTTCGTCCGGCAATTCGAAACGCACGCCGCCGCCGACGCGCGCGTCGATCGAGCATGCGCCGCCGAGCCACCGGGACAGCTCTGCCGGGTCGGTGATTGCACGCCACAGGCGCTGCATCGAGCAGTCGAAGGCACGCGTCAGCGCGATGCTGTCGGTGCCTTGGGCGATTACCGCGACTTCTCCGCGGCGACGTGCCGGTCGAGCGCACGAAAGCTCTTGCTCCAGAAGCGCCGATATTTGTGCAACCAGGCGTCGAGGTCGCGAAACGGCTTGGGATTCAGGCGGTACAGCCGCCGCTGCGCGTCGAGCCGCACCAGCAGCACGCCGGCGTCTTCGAGCGTGCGCAGATGCCGCGATACGCCGGCGCGCGTCATCGAAAAATGCTCGGCGATCTTCCCGGCCGGCATTTCGCCCGAGTCGGCAAGCAGTTCGACGATCTGCAATCGGGTCGGGTCGGAAAAGAATGCGAAGGCGTCCATGGCAACCAAGTGTGACGAAATCGTTGCGCAACGTCAACGTTTCAGAAACTGCGATCGCAGCGCATCCAGGGACCGCCCGATCAGGGCTCGAACATCCGCCACTCCGGCATGTACGACAATCCGAGATTGACGATTCTCATCAATAGCGCTTCGTAGCTCACGCCAACAGTCTTTGCGGATTCCGCCAGGTCCTCGTCCTTCGTCAGGTTCGGGTTCGCATTCGCCTCCAGCAGGAACACGCTGCCGTCTTCGCGCATTCGGAAATCCATGCGCGCGAAGCCGTTCATGTGCAGTGCACGGTAGATGCGCTTCGCTAGGCGGCTGAGCTGGTCCGTTTGCGCATCGCTCAGATCGGTCGCGCGGCCGGTCGTAATACCGTGTTTTTCCTGATACTTCCGGTCCCATTTCACCTTGCGCGTTGCGATGCCGGCGTGCGCCTTCGACAGCGTTCCGAAGTTCATCTCCCACGCCGGAAAAGTCGTCAACTGCGAGTTCCCCAGCACGCCGACGTAGAACTCGCGGCCGTCGATGTACTCCTCGACGATGGCGTCGCTCTGCACCTGGTCGTGAATGAACTCGACGCGTTCGCGCAGGCTCTGCACGTCGTCGACGATCGACGCCTGCGCGATGCCGAGCGATGCATCGTCCGTGGCGGATTTCACGAACAACGGAAAGCGCAGGCGGCGCGGTTCGCGGAAGCGTTTGCCGAACGGTAGCGAATGGAACGCTGGCGTCGGAACGCGGTGCCAGGCCAGCACCTGTTTCGCGAGTACCTTGTCGCGCGACAGCATCAGGCCGCGCGGACCGCAACCGGTGTAGCGCTGCCGCATCAGCTCCAGAAACGCGACCACGTAGTAGTCGTACGCAACGATACCGGCGAACTGTTCCATCAGGTTGAACACCACGTGCGGGCGCCAGTCGCGGATCGTGTCGCGCAACTCGATGAGCTGATCGCCGACGCCCATCATCCGCACGTGATGCCCGAGGCCGGTCAACGTCGAGTACACGTGGTACTCGGTCACCGACTCTTGCCGTTCTGCCAGCGTCGCGAGGTCCGACGGCACGAGCGCTTCGTGCGTGATGAGCAGTATCCGGTATCTCCTCATAACGTGTATTTCTCCCGGTTCCGCCGAAGAACGTCGAGCACGACCCGCTCATGCAGGCGAACTACGCGCCGTTTGCTGTCGCGGGGCGAGTCGCGCAGCACCAGGTCGAGCTGTTCGACGCGGCGCATGATCGTGGCGATTGCGTGGTCGACCAGGTACGGATGCAGCCGCGCGCGCCGCACCAGCAGGCGCCGCAACTGCGGTTCGATCTCACGGATGAACCGATTCGCCTGCACCGCCCGCGGTCGCGCCGGCCGCGTGGCGAAGTCGCGCAACAGCCACGCGTCGTAGCGACGCTCGATGCGGTCGTAACGCGCGCGTTTGCGGCGGTAATGCTGGCCGAGCGTCTTGTCGCTCTCCGATAACGGTTCGATCGAGCCGCGATCGCGCACGAGCGGCGTGGCGCCGGCGAGTTCGTGCATCAGCGTGTTGACGAATTCGAGTTTCTCGATCGCGCCGGGCCATTCGGCATAGTCGCGGCGCCAGCGCGCTTTCGGCTGCAGCCACACTGCAAACGTTTCGGCGAAATCCTCGGTCGGATGACTCTGCGCGTACCAGTGACCGAGATGCAGCACATGGCGCCGGCTGCTCGGCTGCGGCATGTAGGTGCCGGGATAGCGGGCGGATGCCGGACCGAAGATGCGCCGCCAGTCGGCGCGCTTGCGTAGACCATACGCCGTGTCGAGCGCATGACCGGCTTCGTGCCGCAGCAGCCGCAACCGCCACAGGCTGCTGCCGCCATCGACGTCGCCCATCATGCGGCGCTCGAGCTGGCGCAGCCGCGGATGCGCGACGAAGAACGGAATCGCGATGCCGGGTACGCCGTCCGGGGAGAACCACTCTTCCGACAGCCACACGTGCGGCTGGAAGTCGATGCCGCGGCGGCCGAGTTCGTCGTAGAGCGCGAGCACGTCGGGCTGCACCAGACTGCCGTCCACCCGCAACCGCAGATCGCACAACCGCAGCTTCAGCAGCGCGTCGTCGTCGTAGTCCGCCCATCGGTATGGGCGGGATTCCACTCGACGTTTAGCACTGCGACGCGGCGTGACCATTGGGTTGCGATGGTAGCGCATCGCGGTTGCGGGCAGGTGCCATCTGACGCGACCATGGTGGCGCGTCTCTCCACTTCGTTCGGGGCACTCTATGACCGCTTTTCGGATCTCGATCGCGGCGTTCGCCGTCTTCTGGTGCGCAATGGCGATTGCGCCGGTAAGCCGCAGCGACTGGATGCTCGAGAACGTGATGACGCTGGTCGGCGCCGGTCTGCTGGCGACGTTCTGGCGCAGAGGTACGTTGTCGCAGACTTCCGTGATCCTCGCCCTGATCTTCCTTGCGCTGCACACGGTCGGCGCGCACTACACCTATTCAAAGGTGCCGTACGACGCGTGGGCACAGAACCTGTTTGGACAATCGATCAGCGACCTCACCGGCGCGCAGCGCAATGAGTATGATCGGCTGGTGCATTTCTCGTTCGGCCTGCTGCTCGCGATTCCGTGCCACGATTGGCTGGTGCGCAGCGGCCAGGCGTCGAACCGCGCGGCGTGGTGGGTGACGCTGCTGCTCGCGATGTCGGCTTCGCACATCTACGAACTCATCGAGTGGGGCGCGGCCGAAACGTTTGGCGGCGAACTGGGCACCGCGTACGTCGGCACGCAGGGCGACGAGTGGGATGCGCAGAAAGACATGGCGCTGGCCACCGTCGGCACGGTGGTCGGTGTCGTGCTCGGGCTGTTTCGCCGGCCGCCGCCGGCGCTGGCCACGCGCTAGAACGACCAGGGAGGCTGTATGGAATTCGCGTTCACCGACGAACAGGACCAGTTTCGCGAGGTAGTTCGCCGTTTCCTGAGCGACAAGTCCCCGACGACCGAGGTACGCCGCCTCATGGACACCGCCGACGGATACGACGCGACCGTGTGGCGGCAGCTCGCGGACGACCTCGCGCTCACCGGCATCCACATTCCGGAGACCTACGGCGGAGCCGGATTCGGGCCCGTAGAGCTGTGCATCGCGATGGAAGAACAGGGCCGCGCGTTGCTGTGCGCGCCGTATTTCTCGTCATGCGTGCTCGCGGCTGGCGCGATCATGCACGCGGCCGAAGACGATCAGAAAGCCAATCTATTACCCGCCATCGCCGGGGGGCAGACGCGCGCCGCATTTGCCGTGACCGAAGCGAACGGACATTGGGATGCTACCGGTATTCAAGCGATCGCGACGCGCACCGGCAGCGGCTGGATGATCGACGGTGAAAAGACCTACGTGATCGACGGTTGCAGCGCGCAGCAGCTGATCGTGGTGGCGCGCGCCGCGGGTAGCGCCGGCAACGCCGGCTTATCGTTCTTCGTGGTCGATCCAACCGCCGCCGGAGTCACGCGCACGGCCCTCGCGACGATGGACGCAACGCGCAAACAGGCGAAGATCAGCTTCGCGCGCGCTCCCGCAGAACTGTTGGGGCAGGCGGGCGCCGGCGCCGAGCCGTTGTCGCGCACCCTGGATCACGCCGCAATCGCGCTCGCAAACGAAATGGTCGGCGGCGCGCAGGCGCTGCTCGATTCGGCGGTCGCGTACGCGAACATCCGCGTGCAGTTCGGCCGCGCCATCGGTTCGTTCCAGGCGATCAAACACAAGTGCGCCGACATGCTGCTCGACGTCGAACTGGCGAAATCCGCCGCTTACTACGCAGCACAGGCGGCGGCAGAAGGCGACCCGCACACGCCCGGTCTGGCATCGATGGCGAAAGCGGCCGCAGCGGATGTGTACATGCGCACCGCCGCGAACACGATTCAGATCCACGGCGGCATCGGCTTCACGTGGGATAACGATACGCACCTGTGGTTCAAACGCGCGAAGAGTTCGGAAGTGCTGTTGGGCGATCCGAACCACCATCGCGAACTGATGCTGCAGCGGCTGGAGGGATGACGATGAGCGAACCGAACGAAAACGACGTGGTCGCCGAAGTTCGCGCCTGGTTGAAGGCGAACTGGAACCCGCAACTCAGCCTCATCGAGTGGCGCAGCAAGCTGGCAGATTCCGGTTGGGGGATGCCGCATTGGCCGAAGCAATGGCACGGGCGCGGTCTTCCGGTGCGGATGCTGTCGCCGATCAACGACGAGTTCGTTGCCGTAGGCGCCGTTGGGGCAGCCGCCACCGGCCCGCGCATCCTCGCCTCAGTAACCTTGTTGGAGCACGCCAGCGACGCGGTCAAGCAGCGCTTCCTCCGTCGCATCGTCACCGGTGAAGACGGCTGGTGTCAGCTGTTCAGCGAGCCGGGCAGCGGCTCGGATCTGGCCGGCGCCACCACGCGCGCCGACTTCGACGGCAAGGAATGGATCGTCAACGGCCAGAAGGTGTGGAACACCAGCGCGCACCACGCCGACTACGGTCTGCTCGTAGCGCGTACCGACTGGGACGCGCCGAAACACCAGGGGCTGACGTACTTCGTGCTCGACATGCGCCAGCCCGGTGTACAGGTGTTGCCGCTGAAGCAGATGAACGGCCACGCGTCGTTCAATCAGGTGTTCTTCACCGACGCGAAGATCCCGGCCGACTGGATCGTGGGAACGAAGAACAATGGCTGGGCCGTAGCGATGACCACCCTCGCGCACGAGCGTCGTCCTGCAGTCGGCGTCGCCGGCGTGAGCGGCGAAGGTCGCACGGGCCGCGCGTATGCAGAGGCGCGCACCGAAGCCGAAATCGCCAACGAGCCGTACAAGTGGTATCCGCAGCGCGCTGGGCGCGTCGACCTCGTGGTGCCGCGCGCGAAGAAAACCGGCGCATGGACCGACCCCGTGATCCGTCAGGAGATCGCAAAGCTGCTGACGATGTCGCGCAGCACGAACTGGATGGCGCGCCGCGCGGCTGCAGCGCAACGCATCGGCAAACCGCAGGGTCCGGAGGGTTCGCTCGGCAAACTGGCCGGCAGCAACATCGCGCGCCAGGCATCGCACGTGCACACGCTGATCACCGGCGCCGAATCGATGCTGACCGGCCGCGACGCACCGCTCGACGGCATCATTGCGGAGATCCTCGTATCCGTTCCGGCAACGTCCATCGCCGGCGGCACCGACGAGATTCAGCGCAACATCATCGGCGAGCGCGTACTCGGGCTGCCGAAGGATCCGAGGTCGGACGCCGGACCGTTCAGAGACATTCCGCGAAACGTCTGAAAATGTTCGACTAGAGTCGTTCGAGCGTCGCGTCCCTAGTCCAGCAGCACGCCCGGATTCAAAATCGAATTCGGATCGAGCCGATCCTTGATCGCCCGCAGCGCCTCCGCGAACAACGGCGGCCGCTGCCGTTCCCACGCCGGCCGATGCAACCGTCCCACGGCGTGGTGGTGCGTCACGGTGCCGCCGCAGTCGACCACGGCGTTCGATGCGGCCTCTTTGATCTCGCGCCACTGCTGCGCTTCGCCGCCGAGCTTGGCAACGCCCGAGAACGAGTAGTACGGCGCCGGGCCGTCCGGATAGACGTGCGTGAAGCGGCAAGACAGCGACGTGCCGTCTCCCAACACTTCCTTCAAGGCGCGTCCCACGCGAGCTCGTACTTCTGCATCGAATGCGGGCCATCGGTCCCAGGTGATCGCGGTCTCGAACGTGTCGGACATCAGACCCATGCCGTTCGTGAGCCCCGCGTTGACGCCGATGAAGCTGTCGCGCCACGCGCCGACCGCGCCTTCGCGTCCGGTCGCCTCACCGGAACCGTCGGAGATGCGGATCGCCGAATCGTCGATCCTGCCGCCGGAATCGCGCGCGATCTGCACCGCCGCTTGAATGAACGGACCTTGCGGCACTTCCGCCGATTCGAAGCTGATGATCAACAGCGTGTTCTTGCCGTCCATGCCCGCGGCGCGCTGTGCTTCCACCGGATCGAGCAGCCGTAAATTGGCGGGCCACAGTTTCGCCTGCACGACGTGCCGCGCCGCTTCGGAACCGGCCTGCCACGAATCGAACGTTACCCCAGCGGTCGCGCGGAACACCGGCCGCTTCTGAATGCGCATCCACGCCTCGGTGATGATGCCGAGCGTGCCTTCGGAGCCGAGCACGATGCGGTCGGGGCTTGGTCCCGCGCCACTGCCGGGCAGCCGGCGCGATTCCCACCAGCCGGACGGCGTGAGCATGCGCGTCGACTCGACGAAATCGTCGATGTGCGTGTGGTTGGTGGCGTAGTGGCCGCCGGAGCGCGTTGCGATCCAGCCCCCCAGCGTCGACCACGGAAAACTCTGCGGGAAGTGGCGCAACGTGTAACCACGCGGCCGCAGCGCGTTCTCGAGATCGGGCCCGTAGACGCCGGCTTGCATGCGCGCCGCGCGCGAGGTGTCGTCTATTTCGAGTACGCGGTCGAGTTTGTCCATGTCGATGGTCACGGCCGCGTCGCACGATTCGGGGACGTTCACGCCCCACACCACCGAGGTGCGTCCGCCCGATGGGATCACGGTGTAGCCGTTCTGGTCGCACCACGCGAGCGTGGCTTCGAGTTCCGCTTCGGTGCGCGGATGGGCCACTGCGTCGGGCGGCGAGGCGAAGTCGCCGCGCATCGCCTGCAGCAGCTCCAGCGAGTGGCCACCGTGCGTGTGCACGACACGTTCGTATTTGTCGGCAGACACCCACGCCTGCAGTGCGCCCGGAATCACGATGCGCGGCGCGCGCAACTCGATATCGGCGATCGCCGGAATCGGCGGCGGCTCGACGGGTTTGCCCAGACGCTTCGACCAGCTCGCGGCGAATTTGCGGCGGTCGGCGTCGCTCGGTTCGTCGCGCTCGAATCCCCAGGTCCAGAAACTGCGTCGGCCCTGCATCGCACTCCCCCCCTTTGAATAAGTGACCCGACGGTGCCTGGCACCGTCGGTGACTTATTGTCATTCGTTGCGGCCGATCATACCTGCGCCGGAAGCGGATGCGGCACCAGCGTCCACAAGTTGCTTTTCAGGCCGACCAGCAGCACCACCACGCCCATGCCGATCACCGGCACCAGCGCGGCGTTGGCGGGACCGAACGCGCCGATCACGTATCCCATCGCGAACGAACCGATCGGCATGCCGCCCATCATGCCGAGCGAGTACACCGACATGATGCGCGCGCGGTGCGACGTAGGCGCTGCTTCCTGCACGATGCTGCGCGCCATGCTCATTGCCACGCCGCCGCCGACGCCCCACAGGAAAATCAGCGCGTAGAACAGGGCGAGCGGCACGCCGAAGAAGATCGGCACGAACAGCAGCGAACCACACCCCTGCGCGAGGATAACGGCCCTACCCGGCCGCGCGATGCCGCCGCGCGCCAGCAACAGCAGCGTTACCGCAACCGTTCCGACCATGTTCAGAACGTAGGCGAGGCCGATCTGCTGTGCGCCGCCGTGGTAGATGTCGCGGATCGTCAGCGGAATCAGCACGGTGAATGCACCGGCAAAGAACACGCCGATCGCGAACGTCAGCAGCATGATCGGCAGCAACCGCTCCGATCCGAATACCAGCCCCAGACCTTCGCGAATTTCCCGCAACACGTGCTTGCGATGCGCCGGCTGCACGAAACGCTCGACCCGAATGCGCGATACGGCTAACGCGCCGCACGCCATGATCGTGGCCTGCACGAGAATCAACGGCACCGCGCCGAGACGATCGGCGAGGCTCGCGAGGCTGATGCCAAGAATCTGCACAGCGAACTGCATGCCCATCACGATGGTGACGGTGCGCTGAATGCGGTCGCCCGCCACGCGCGACAGCAGCGCGTCGCGCGACGGCTGCGAAAATGCGCCGACGATGCCGCCGACCAGCGCGTAACAGATCAGCAGCCCATAGCTCAACAGATCGTTGCCGATCAGCAGCGCGAGCACGAGCGGTGGTAACGAGCCGAGAAGGTGCAGGGCGATCAGCGTGCGTCGCTGATCGAAACGGTCGCCGACGACGCCGCCGAACAGGATGAGAAACAGCGCCGGCAATGCACCGGCCATCTGCGCGATGCCGACGCGTTGCGCCGGCTCGTGCAGCATCACCGCGACCAGCCAGGGAAACAGCACCATCTGGATGCCGCCCGGAATCAGGAACGCGGCGGTGCTCGACAGATACCAGCGCAGCGGCGCGTTCAACTACTACGATTTCGACAGCGAAGCGCGAAATGCGGGGCGTGCCTTCAACCGCGCGTAGTAGTCGACGACGCGCGGGTACGGATCGAGCGGAATGAACTTGGCGGCGAGGTGCACGCTGTAACCGACGCCGGTATCCACCGCCGAGAATCCGCTCTTCAGCAGGTAGTCGCGATCGGCGAGATGCGCATCGACCACGCCGAGCGCTTTGCCGAGACGGCGCGACTCGAGATTACGCACCGCCTCGGAGCGTTCGTTCGGCGCGATGAATACGTTCTGCTGCACGAGGCTCGCGCCGTGCACCGCGATCGTCTCGGCGTAATGCACCCACTGCAGCCACTCGGCGCGCTCCTGGTGACCGGGCGCGCGGTGCAGCGTGCCGTCGTCGTAGGTTTCGCACAGGTACTGACAGATCGCGCCGGACTCGAACAGCACCAGGTCGCCGTCGACGAGACACGGCACGCGGCCGAGCGGATGGATCGCGAGGTATTCCGGCGAACGCAGCTTCTTCATATCGAAGCCGAGTTCGACGAGTTCGAAATCGAGGCCGAGTTCGTGCAGCAGCCAGACGGAGCGCATCGAGCGCGCTTCGGCACAGTGGTACAAGCGCCGCGTCACTGCAGTTCCGGCAGACGCACGACGAGCCCATCGTGCGCGGCGGTGACGGTCAGTTGGCAGGCGAGACGGCTGTTCGCGCGGAACTCCGACTTCGCGAACTCGAGCATTTCGAGTTCTTCGCCTTTCGGCGGCGGAAAGCTCGCAACCCAGGCTTCGTCCACATAGCAGTGACACGTGGCGCACGCGCACGCACCGCCGCACTCGGCTTCGATGCCGGGGATTCCGTTCTTGAACGCGCCTTCCATGACGGTGTGACCGACGGCGACTTCGACTTCACGAGCATCGCCCTGATGTTCGACATAGGTCACGCGCGGCATGACGACTCCGCTCTCAGTAAAGCGGGCTACTCTAACGTCGCCTCGTGTCGTGTCCCAGACGTTTCTGTGAATTTCGAGAACGTCTGGGACACGACACTAGCCGTTATCCTCGCGGAAGGTGAATTTCACGACGACGCGCACCGGCACCGGCCGGCCGTCTTCCACTACGGGTTCGAAGCGCCAGCGGTTGATCGCGGAGATTGCGGTACCCTCGAAGATCGACGCCGACGAACTGCGCGGCTTCGCGTCGCGCACGTCGCCTTCTTCGGTGACGGTGAACTCGAGTTCGACCCAACCCTGCATGCCTTTCGCCTGCGCACCACGTGGGTATGTGGGCGCGACCTGTTTCTTCACTTTCAGTTCGCTGACCGCATACATTCGATCGAAGTGTCCGTCGCGGGCATTCTTCAAGCGCATCTGGTACGCGAGCTCCTGCTGCAGCTGCGCAATCTGCGACGAATCGGCACCGGCCGTTTTCGCCTGCACCAGCAATGTGCCGGCCTCCTCCAGCGATCCGCCCGCCATCAGCGACCCCGCGCGGTCGAGCAGCGCATCGCGTACCAGCGCGATCCCGCGTTGTGCCGCGGCGGAACCCGGATCGCGCGCAAGTACCGCGTTGAACAGATCGAATGCGTTGGGCACCGCGGGCGGCATCAACCGGTCGTTCTGCAACGCTTCGGAGGCGGCAACGAGATCGTTCTGTGCGCCGCGCTCGTCCGCGCTGCGTTTCGTCTGTTTCGACGACTTTTCGATGTCCGCGATGCCTTGCGCGTCGGGATCGATCGCGCGCGCCGCTGCGGCGAACTTGGCCGCTTTGTCCGGGTCGCCCGCAAATGCCGCGGATTGCGCGTTCGCGACGAGCCGCTGCACGATCGATCGCATCCCCTGCGCTGCAACGGAATTGTTAGCATCCAGCGCGAGAATCGCGCGATATGAGTCGGCTGCGTTGTCGTCCTTCGGACTGACCAGGTTGCCGCGCGAGAACTGCCCCAACGCCTTGGCCGTAAGGCTCTGAATTCGTTCGAGCCGGTTGGTACGCGTGCGCAGGTCGTGCGCGTGTGCATCGTCAGGCCTGACATTGAGGATCACTGCAACGTAAGCGCGCGCCGCATCCCAATCGTTCTGGAAGATCGCGCCTTCGGCCTGGTTCTCGAGATACGCGATCACGCGGTCGACGCCTTGCGCCGCATCCTTGTTGTCGGGTTCGGTTTCGAGCAACGAGCGATAATAGTTCAGCGCATTGTCGAACTCGGGTTCGATGATTCTCCCTGCGGCGAACGCAATCTCCGCCTGTTCGAGCAGTGAGTTCGATGCGGGACGTTCGCGTTTTACCTCAGCAGCGGGCGTTACCTGCGATTCGCGGTCGAGCATCGCATCCGATGTAACGGATGCGTCCTGTTTGATGAATACCCAGGTCGCGAGTACACCGGCGATCACGACCGCAGACGCCGTACCGAAGCTCGCAGCGATATTGGATCCCGCCGGTTCACGTCCGAACAACTGAAGAGCTGTCATGGTCATGCCACGCCGTTGAGTGTGAGGAAGCGGTCACGCAGCCGGCGAATGCGCCCGACTACCGTTCCGATCAGGCTTTCCGGCGCGATCTCGCGCTCCGGAACAGCGTGACGGCGGCGCATCGAGGGATCGGCGGAAAGTTCACGGTGTTTGATCACCGCCGATTCGACTGACAGACGACACTGGCCACTGTGCAGCGGCTTCAAGAGAAACCGGAAAATCTGCCCGAAGTTGATCAGATCGATCAGCAGCTGCGCGTCCGATCTGCTGCTCGCGACGATCGTGACCAGCTCCGGTACGTGACGCTTCAGCGTAGTCGTGAGCGTTCCGATCTGCTCTTCGCTCACGCCGGTGTCGGTAACCATCACTCCGATTGGATGCGCTTCGAGCGCCGCGACGGCTGTCTCGAGCGATTGCACATGGTGCAGTCGGTGGCTGCCGTCCAACGCGACTTCGAGCGCCCTGACCATTTCCAGGTCGCGAGTAAACACCAGCAGATCGACATCGTGGATGTCCGACTCGTTGCCTTTCTTGCCGCGCATATCGGGCCCGTGCGCGGCCGACTTGGGCGCAGGTCGGCGCAGAATCGGCATCAGCGGCGAGTTCGCTCGCTGTCCCTGCGGCACACTGAAACGCGGCGCCAACTGGGGTCGTCGTACCGGCGCCGCGTGAGGAGTGGCGGCGCTCTGATTCGAGTGAGCGACGTCGTTACGCGAGACAGCGGCTGGGCGAATTTCCGGCGACTTCGGTGCACCCTCAATTGCATTCGCGACGGGCTGTGGCGAATCGATCGCCGCTTCGCCCTGGGCGACCTCCGCAGCGAGTCCGATCGCTTCCTTCAGCTGTTCGCTCGGGCACGGCTTCGTCAGGTAACGGAATACTTCACCCTCGTTGATCGATGCCTCGATCGCCTGCAGATCTGCATACCCCGTCAGCAGGATACGCATCGCACTGGGCGCGAGGCGCTTGACTGCCTTCAACACTTCGACCCCCGTCATACCGGGCATCCGCTGGTCGGAAACGATCACGTCCACGGCGTGATCGCGCAGCAGATCGATCGCTTCCTGACCGCTGTTGGCCAACAGCACTTCGTAATCTCGGCGGAACATCGCGCGCATCGACGTCAGCACACGGCGTTCGTCGTCTACGAACAGCACGGTACCGCGCTTCAGAGCCGCTTCCATTTCAGGCAGCCTCCGCGTCGCCGATCAGGTCGGGCTGGACTTCCGCTGCGCTAGTGCTCACCCCGCGATCGATGGGCAGACTGATCGTGATCGCGGTGCCCACGCCGACCTTCGAATCCACGGTGATCTTTCCGCCGTGCTCGTCGACGATGCGTCGCACGATCGACAAGCCGAGACCTGTACCTTGGCCAACCGGTTTGGTGGTGAAGAACGGATCCATGATCTTGCTGAGGTTTTCCGGCGCGATGCCGCAACCGGTATCGCACACTTCAATGTCGACCCAACCTTCACGCGCCTTTGTGGTGATGGTCAGCGTGCCTTTGCCATCCATCGCCTGCACGGCATTGGTAACGAGGTTGATGAATATTTGATTGATTCGCGACGGCGCGCAGAGGATCGGCGGCACTTCGCCGAATCGCTGATCCACGGTCACGCCGTACTTCAGCAGGTTGCGCGTGATCAGCAGCGTCTTTTCGATTCCTTCGCGAACGTCGAAGCGGTCTTCCGCTGCACGGTCGAGGCGGCTGAAGTCCTTGAGGCTCTGCACGAGTTCGCTGATCTGATTCAGTCCTTCCGTACTGTCTTGGGAAAGGTCGACGATCTCGTCGATGGTCTCGTTCAGCGCCGCAGGATCGACGTGATCAACGAGGCGCTTGAGCGCCGTCTGCACTTCCGGAGCCTGAATTCCAGCGGCATCGACCAGCCCGGCGAGGCGCGTTGTCTCGACGATGCACTCGCGCAGTTCATCGATGTTCTCGGAGATCACCGTTGCATTGTTCAGAACGTAGAGCAGCGGCGTGTTGATTTCGTGCACGATGCCGGCAACCAGTTGACCGAGCGAAGACATCTTCTCGGCTTGTACGAGTTGCACCTGCGACTCCTTCAGCTCTTCGTAGGCGCGCTCGAGGTCTTTCGTCCGCTCACTGACGCGCGCCTCGAGCGAAGTGTTGGCCACAGCGAGTTCTTCGTGCGATCGGTTCAACGCCCGGTAGCTGCGTTGCAGGCGCCAGCCGAAGTGCCCCAGCACCAGCAGCAACAGCACCGTATAGACGTTGAGGAGAACGCGCGAGTCGTTCACTGTCGTCAGCCTGTACAACGTGTCGCGCGTGATCAATTCGCGCAGGTTCATGACCTGGCGCTGGAAACGGCCGCTGACGATGTCGGTGAGATTGGTTTCGACGGCGCGTCGGACCGGCACTACTGCGCGCATCGTTTCGACCAGGCCGAGGAACGACGCGCGATCATCCGGTGTGCGAATCTGCGATCCCGCCGCGAGACGGTCGGTGATCGCCTCGATCTGGCCCAGATCGGAATCGCTACCGCGATCGGCGCGTTCGATAACCTGCTGGGCAGCGCGAAAGATCGAGTCCGCGAGCGACGGCGAACCCTGCTCGCGCAGATGCTTGACGAACGCGCGACTGTCGGTGATGAGCGCCTGGCGAGCTTTCAGATATTGCGTCTGATTGTCGCGGAAGCCTTCGATCCGATCCGCTAACCGTGCCGCCGATTGATTCAGTTCTGCAACCTTGCGCAACAACGGTTCGGCTTGTGCACGCTCCGGGCTGCGCGCATCGATCGAGTTGAAGCCTGCCTCCGCGATCGTCCGTATGCGTGATAGCCCGTTTTCGTCGACCGGAAACAGCTCTCGCAAATCGTGGCCGATCGATTCGACGCGCGAATGCAGATCGGCACCGAGCCTCTTCAACACCGCGTCACTGTCGGTCTGCAGGTTGCGCGCATTCAGCGCTTCCCGCTCGATCGCCGCAGCGATGTCGCGCAGTTGTCGGAGGTTTACATCGGCCTGCCGGCGTATCCCTTCGTCGGCCGTAGTCGACAAAAGCACCAGAATGCCCAGCAGGGCAACGGCGAGCCCGGTCAACAGCACATTGGTCGCGAAACGTACCATGGCATCGTTCCTTCGCAATCGTCCTTTTCGGATCCCCGGACCATGGCGTCCGGAGTCCGTACACGCACGCGCAGCAACCCGAGTCTATGTTCGATACCGCGATCCATCTGCGCGGTTAGCCACGCTGTTCAGGTGACCTGGCTCACAACCGCACATCTAGTGCACGCAATTTGCGCATGTCGGGCTTGCGTGGACCCCAACCGAACCCGCACCTATGATGGCGCGATGTCGCCGCCACGCCCCTCGACCACGCTGTTCGAAGACGCCATCGACGTGCCCGTGTGGCTCGAAAACGACCGCCCGACGCCGTATGCCGTGCGCGTGCGGCGCGACCGCGACATCGGCTCGCAACTGCACTCGAGCAACATCGTCCAGCAGATTCGCGGCTGGTGGCGCGCGGTCGAACGCGGCCCGACGGATGCGGCGGGTGCCCGCCTGCACCGGATCCGCGGCCTCGTCACCGCAACCATGATCGTGCTCGGCGCGTCGTTCGGCGCCGGCGTCGCGTTGGCGGCCTTCCACTACGACGGTACGCGTCCGGTCAACGTCGTGACGCTGCTGGCAACGCTGGTGATCGCGCAACTTGCGCTGCTCATGCTGACGTTGCTGCTGATTCCGCGCGGTGTGCCGGGGCTGCGCGCCATCCAGGATCTGTTGGAAGCCGTGAATCCCGGCGCATGGGCCGCCGCGGTCTACCGCCGCATTGCCCGTCCGCAGCGCGACGTGGCGGCGCTCTTCGGCTGGCATCACGGCCGCGCTGCCGCGGCCGGTCGATTCGCAAAGTGGCAGACGTTGTTCTGGTCGCAGACCGCGGCCGTGGCCTTCAACGCGGCGGTCATCGGCACCGGTGTGGCGCTGGTGACGTTCACCGACCTCGCATTCGGCTGGAGCACCACGCTGCAGGCCGATCCGCACGTCATCGCGCGTTGGGTAGACGCGCTGTCACTGCCGTGGCGTACGTGGGCGCCGGCGGCCGTGCCGGACCTTTCGCTGATCGAACGCTCGCAGTTCTTCCGGCTCGATGGCGCGCGCGTACTCGGCCTCGGTGCATCACGCACGCTGACCGGCTGGTGGGCGTTCACGATTCTATCGATCGTCACGTACGGTCTGTTGCCGCGGCTGGCGTTCTGGACGCTGTGCGTGGTGCGCTTGCGCGCCGCCACCCGCGCGCTGCTGCTCGAAGACCCGCGCGTGGCCGCACTGCTCGACCGGATGGCGACGCCGGCGATCGAAACCGCAGCGCCGGAACCGGAGGACGCGCGATCCGCCGCCGCGCTGCCTCATGCATCGCACCCCGACGCGCTCGTTGGCACGGCGCGCGCGGTGATCTGGAGCGGCAGCATCGCACCGGCCACCACCGACCCTCACGCGCGCCGGACGCTCGGCATCACATTGAACGACGTCGTCGAAGCCGGCGGCGGCCGTACGTTGGCGGAAGATCAGGCTGCGATCGATCGCGTGTGCCGCGGATACGCGGGCAGCGTCGTCATATTCACGCGCGCGTGGGAGCCGCCGCTGCTGGAGTTCCTCGACTTCGTCGCGGCGCTGCGGCGTGCATTGGGTCCGGACGCATCGATCATCGTGTCGCCGGTGGCCGAGTCGACCGCAGGCGTCGAGCCGCAGCAACGCGACACGTGGACGCGCGCGATCGGCCGGCTCGCCGATCCGCACCTGTATCTCGAAACGGGTGCCGCATGAGCCTGCCGCGCTTCGCCATCGTCGGGCACCCCAATAAAGGAAAGAGCAGCATCGTCGCGACGCTGGCGGAAGACGACAGCGTCGCCATTTCGCCCGAGCCCGGTACGACACGGACCGCGCGCGCGTATCCCATGCGACTCGACGGCGTAACGCTCTACGAGTTGATCGACACGCCCGGATTTCAGCGCGCCCGCGAAGTGCTCGCGTGGCTCAATGCCCACGACCGCGGCGCCGGCGCCCGCACGGAAGTCGTGCGCGAGTTCGTGGAACAGCACGATGGCATCGAACGTTTCCACGACGAATGCCAACTGTTGCAACCGATTCTCGACGGCGCCGGCATTCTATACGTGGTGGACGGCAGTCGGCCGTACGGCGCCGAGTACGAACCCGAAATGGAAGTGCTGCGCTGGACCGGCAGGCCGCGCATGGCGCTGATCAACATGATCGGCGCCGGCGATCACGTGGACGAATGGCGCGCGGCGCTGTCGCAGTTCTTCTCGATCGTTCGCGTGTTCGACGCGATGCGCTCCGACTTCGAGCGGCGCATCGAACTGCTGCGCGCGTTCGGCGCGATCGACGAAACATGGCTCGCTCCGTTGAACAGCGCGGCCGATGCGCTCACCGCCGAACGGCAGCGGCGCAAAGCACGAGCCGCCGCCGAAATCGCCGATCTGCTGGCCGACGTATTGACCGCCAGCGAGACCGCGCCGCTGCCGGACGAACGACCAGACGCGGCCATAGAGACGGCGGTGCGCGCGCGCCTTCGTAAAACCGTTAGCCTGCGCGAACTGGCGGCGCGGCGCACCGTTCAGGAGATCTTTCATCATGCCGGCCTCGAGGCGCGCGAAGCCGCCGCCTCGTTCCTCACCGAGGATCTCTTCTCCGCGCGCAGCTTCAGCGTATTTGGTCTGTCGTCATCGCAACTGGCGATAACCGGGGCGGCCTCAGGCGCAGTAGCGGGCGGGCTCGTCGACGCCATGCTGGGCGGCGCGTCGCTGTTCCTCGGCGCCGGCATCGGCGCGCTGATCGGCGCCACCGGCGCGCTGGTCGGATCGGACCGGCTCGCGAAAGTGCAGGTGCTTGGCCAGTCGCTCGGCGGTTACGAACTGCGGCTCGGGCCGATCACCGACCCGAATTTTCCGTGGGTGATGCTCGGCCGCGCATTGCTGCACGTGCGGCTCGTCGCCGAGCGCAATCACGCGCGGCGCGAAGCGCTGGTGCTCGACGCGGAGCGCGACGCACATCTTGCCGATGCGATCGACGCCGCGCGGCGGCGCACGCTCGACGGCATCTTCCGCGCGCTGCGCAACGACGGATCGATCGAGCGCAGGCAACGCCAGCAGCTGATCGACGAAATTACGGCGCTGATCGAGACGCCGTGAGCTAGCCATGGCCGTCATCCGTCTCACACCCGCCACCGAAGTACCCGCCGCATCGATCAGCGTGTCGTTCGTGCGCAGCACCGGTCCCGGCGGCCAGAACGTGAACAAGGTTTCGTCGGCGGTGGAACTGCGCTTCGATCTCGACGCGGCCGACCTACCGCTGGCCGTGCGTACGCGCCTCGAGCGGATCGTTGGCAGCAAACTGACGCAAGGCGGCGAAGTGATCATCTTCGCGCAACGTTTCCGCACTCAGAAAGCCAACCGGGAAGACGCGCTCGCGCGCCTCGCCGAGTTCGTCGAGCGGGCGGAACGCCAGCCGAAACGCCGCGTTGCCACCCGTCCCACGCTCGCCTCCAAGCGGCGGCGGCGCGAGACGAAAGGCTTGCGCGGTTCGATCAAGAAATTGCGCGGCCGGCCAGCGGCCGACGACTGACGCGGGGCTACCAGGTGATCGCGCGCTGGATCACCGCGCCGATCTGTTCCGGCTTCCACGGATCGAGCCCGCGCTTGTTGACGCCTTCGCTGACCAGCATCTTGTAGATGAACAGCTGGTTCTGGTTCACGCCGAACGTCTGACCCGTGACGTTCGCGGCCTGATCGGACGCCAGATAGCAGACGACGGGCGCCATGAACTGCGGCCCCATTTCCTCTTCGGTGAAGCTCGACATACCCGGCAGATCCTTCGTCATGCGCGTGTACGCATTCGGTGCGATCGCATTCACGGTGATGCCTTTGCTCGCGAGTTCCATCGAGGCGATCCGCGTCAGCATGTGGATGCCGGCTTTCGCCGCGCCGTAGTTCGCCTGGCCGAAGTTGCCGAGCAGTCCCGACGACGAACTGGTGTTGATGATGCGGCCGCCGCGCCCTTGCGCAACCATCTGCCGCGCACCCGCCTGCAGACACGCGAACGTGCCGGTGAGGTGCACGTCGATCACCGCCTGCCATTCCTCCGGCGCCATCTTCAGCAACGTGCGGTCGCGCAGGATGCCCGCGTTGTTCACCAGAATGTCGACGCCGCCGAACTTGTCGACCGCCGTCTTCACGATCGCATCGGCGCCTTCGAAGCTCGCCACCGAGTGCGTGTCCGCTACCGCTTCACCGCCCGCTTTGCGGATTTCGTCCGCCACGGATTGCGCCGCGTTGCTCGAACCGCTGCCGTTCAACGCACCGCCGGTATCGTTCACGACGACGCGCGCACCGTGTTCCGCAAGCAGCAGCGCGTGTGCGCGGCCGATGCCGGTGCCGCCGCCGGTGACGATCGCAACCTTGTCTTCGAGCAGTGCCATGTTCCTCTCCCGTTCATTGGCCGAACCGCCACATTACGGGAGCGGCCGCGATTTGCGAACCACTTCGCACTTCGGTTCCGCGGCGGCGGGAGCGTTCCCCGAAACGTCTCGCACAGTGCCCACAACCCCGCAACACCACCGGACCGCACGCCACCTAGCATGCCGCGACGTTCGAAGATTGCAGGTCCCGCGTGTTCCGAAGCCTCTCCATCGCGTTGCCGGTCACGATGTTGCTCGCCGCTTGCGGCGGCGGCGCGGGCGGCGGCACGGTTACACCGGCGAGCGTCGGCAGCAGTGGCAACACTGCACCGGGCGTCGTCGCGTCGTTCACACTGCAGGACGTCGAGGCGACTCCGTACGCCGTTTGGGCCGACGAACTGCCGACCCGCTCGATCACCGTAAAAGCGCGCTCGACCACCACCGGCAACGTCGCGTTGCAGCTTGCGTACTTCGACGGACTGGTCGGCGGCAGCGGCGCGCAGATCGTGAAGCCGATGTACGACGATGGCACGCACGGCGACGCAGTGGCCCACGACGGCGTGTGGACGCTGACGTTCCCGCTCGGCCTCGCCGAACCGGGCCAGTTGCGCCTTTACGACGGGCTGGTCGATTCGGTTTCGATTTCGATCGCAGCCACCGACGGATCGAAACCGGTATCGCCGTCGAACTCGATCGACGCGCGTGTCGACGTTGCGGTGCTGAGCCGCGCGACGGAAGGCGAATTTCCGGTTCGGGCGATCGACGCGGCGACGCAGGCAACCGATACCATGATCAACGTCGTCGATCCCGCCTTCGGCGAGGCCGACATCGCAAGCATGATGCAGCGCATTTTCTCGGCGATCGGGGTAGACGCATTCGATTTCGCGGTGCTGTTTCACACGCGCACCACCGGCGATGGCGTGCCGCGTTCGGTCGGCGTGCAGAACGACGTCAGCGGCATCAACGTCGCCGCGTTCGATCATGCAGCGGATTACGGCAGCGCCGGTCGCCTGCAACAACTCGTCTTCCAGAACAGTCATATGCTCGGCCTCGAGATCAATCACGAGATCGGTCACCGCTGGGCGGCGTATCTGAATCGGCCGGCGCTGAATCTGTCGGCGCCGAACGGATTTCACTGGGGACCGTCCGATCACGTCGGCCAGATGGGCAACGGACCCTTTCTGCTCGCCGAGGGCGGCGGCTACCGCGTGACCAACGCCGACGACTCGGA
This sequence comes from uncultured Gammaproteobacteria bacterium, assembly GCA_963780795.1. Lineage (GTDB taxonomy): Bacteria > Pseudomonadota > Gammaproteobacteria > Pseudomonadales > Azotimanducaceae > DATJGR01. Next base: position 539,821 of record CAWADH010000008.1, read on the forward strand.
GAACTTCGTCGCCAATCCGTTCTCGAACCTCGAGCTGTATCTGATGGGTCTCGCTCGGCCGGACGAGGTGCAACCGCACCGCTTCCTCTCCGATCCGAGCGTGAGCGTGCAGTTCGACAGCGTGTTACCGGCGGCGTCCACGCGGCTGGTGTCGATCGACGACATCGTGTCCGTATATGGCCCGCGCGTGCCGGCGATGGCCGCGAGCCAGAACGCTTTCTCCGCCGTGTACGTCGTGGTGTCGGATCGCCTGCTGACGACGCCGGAGTACACGCTGACGTCGCTCATCGCGCGGTACGCATCCGGAACTTCGGCCGGCGGGAAGCGGATCGGCGGTCTGTTCGAAGCGCTCGATCCGCCGTCGTTCGGCGCCGCCACCGGATTCCGGGCGACGCTCGACACGACGCTGCCGTCATCAGGCGCCTGAAACCGCCAGCGTTCCGCCGGGCTGTCGCTGCGACAGCGTTCTCGTGAAATACATCAGCGCCGCGAGCGCCACCAGCAACGCCAGCGTGCCGGTGATCAACGCATAGTCTTCGAGCTGCAGAATCACGTATAGCACCGCATACGTCACCGTCTGCATCGCACCGACCAGCAGCGCGCGCCGCCAACGACCCAGCGCCGCCGCAACGTACGACGTCATCAGCAGCACCACGGTCAACGCTGCGATCGCGTATGCCGCGCCGAACCCGACGTGTTCCGACAACGCCAGCAGCAACAGATAGAACATCGTGAGCGCTGCGCCGATCAATGCGTACTGCACGTAGTGCACGCGCGCGTTCGTCACCAGCTCGAATACCAGCAACGTCACGAACGTCAGCGTGATGAACAGCACCGCGTATTTCACGGCGCGGTCGTTGAGGCTGAAGAGGAACACCGGCTGCACCAGCCGCACGCCCAGGCCGACTGCGTTCAGCGATTGAGGAGCGTTCGATTGCATGAATGTCTGCGGATAGCTGCGCGATAGGCTGGACACCGACCAGCTCGCGCTGAACCCATCGGCGTCGACGGTGCGCTGCGTCGGCATCACGCCGATGAAACCGGGGTGCGGCCATTTCGACACGATTTGCGCCTGAGTGGTCGCGCCGAGCGGGGCAAACAGGATCTGTGCACTGCCGTGCAACGACATTGCGATGCTGAACTCGCCGTCGTTCGCGAGCATTTTCGCGTCGCTCAGCCGCCAGTGCATGCCTTGCGGCATCGACGCGAGCAGCGATCCGGGTTCCGCGGCGCGCACGCCGCCGCTGATCGTCGGGGGGTCGACGCTGTGGATGCCGACCGGTGCAGAGACGCCGACTGCGAGCGAAGCATCGTCCCAATGCACCTCGCGCGTCCGGCCGGCGGGCGCTGCGATGTCGGGCGACGCGAAGCGTCCTTTCAGAATCACCGGCGCGGTGTACACCATCGCCTCGTAGATGCCGCGCTGCCGGCGCTCTGCATCCAGCGACGCATCGATGCGCAACGTCTCGGGTAGTACCGCAACGACGTCGTCGCGGGTTTCCTCGCGGCGGATCTGCCTCGCGTCGCCGCCCCCGGATTGCACGGTTTCCAGCGTCGACCATCTGTCCGTTACCGGAATCAGCAGGATCGGACCGATCACCGTCTGTTCACCGCCCCACTCTGCACCCACCTGCTGCACGACGCTTTCGTACGACGCGTAACGCTCGTCGATGACACCGCGCACCATGTCGACCGGAACGAGCATCAGCAGCCCGAGCACCGCGACGCTCGCGCCGCGAAACGTCAATGAATCGCCGTCGATTCCGAACACCCGCCGGCTCATCCCGCTTCTCCGAACCTGCGCTCGCACGTGCCCCCGAAGCGGCGTTGCCGCGCGGCGTAGGCATCGAGCGCTAGCGTCAACGCGCCTTCGCCGAAATCCGGCCACAGCGCATCGCAGAAGTAGAGTTCCGCGTACGCGCATTCCCACAGACAGAAATCGGACAAACGCTGTTCGCTACTGGTGCGGATCATCAGATCGATGTCGGGGACCGCCGGTGAGTTCGCCACGTCGCCCAACAGCTGCGCGAAGGCGTCGCGATCGAGCGCCGGTTGCCGGCCGCACCGTTCCGCGTAGGCCTGCGCCGCCGCAACGATCGCGTCGCGCGACGAATAGTCCACCGCCAGTCGCAGCAGCATCGCGTCGCCTGCGGCGGTGCGCGCTTCAGCCAGTTCCACCAGCCGTCGGCTACGCGACGGCAGGCGGTCGCGCCGGCCGATCACCTTCACGCGTATGCGCTGCTCCACCAGCAGATCGATTTCGTCGGTCAGATAGCCGTCGAGCACGCCGAAGATCGCGCCCACCTCGTCGGACGACCGGCGCCAGTTGTCAGACGAGAACGCGTACAGCGTCACGTATGGAACGTCGCGGCGCCGCAGCGATTCGACGACGCGTCGCGCCGCGTTGACGCCGGCGCGATGGCCCAACGATGCCGGCAAGCCGCGTCGCGAGGCCCAGCGTCGATTGCCGTCCATGATGATGCCGAGATGTCGTACCGGCGAATTCATGTCGGTTTGCGCATCGCTTCGATCAATGCCTCCATGTGGCCGAGATAACGTTCGAATGCCGCCCGTCCTTTCGGCGTCAACGTGTATTGGGTTAACGGACGTCGATCCTGGAACGTCTTTTCGCAGGCAATGAAGTTCGCCTCCTCGAGCTTTCGCGCGTGGATGCTCAGGTTCCCGTCGGTGACACCGAGTGTCTGTTTCAGATCGGCGAAGCTCAGCGATTCGGTCACCGCGAGCGCACTCAGAATGCCGAGGCGCACGCGTTCGTTGACCAGGCGGAACACCTCCGCGCCGCCTTCGTCGCGCAGATGTCCGATCACCGATTTGAACTCCGGTTTCTTCGACCTGGCATGGCCCCGCGCACGGCGCTTTGCACCGGAGGCCGACCGTTCTCTGAACCTATCCGCCATGATGACGCGCGATGTGTATGCCGAAGGCCAGGTGAAATCCGCCGAAGGCGAGTGCGAGCAGCGCGTTGTGGAACTGCGGTGCAACGAACAACGCCGCGAGGCCTGCGATGACGAAAGCCGCACCCATCATCGGTACGGTGGACACCGAATGAGTTCCTGCGGCGATCACCGCGGATCCGTAACCGGTCAGCCAGATCGCCGGAACCAATGTCGTGTGTCCTTGCGCGGCGAGCGCCAACGAGATTGCTGCGGCGCAGACGGCCGACGGCATGAGCGCCAGCACGAATTTGCGCGCCGAACCGCGCGCCAGATCGACGCCGGCGCGGCGCGATTTGACGATCAGCGCGAGAAGGCCGATACCGCCGGCCACGCCGGCCTCACCGACCCACACACCGAGCATCGCGTCGCGCGTGGATTGCGCCTGGCCCAGCGCCGCCGCGACGAGCGCGGTCACTCCGATCAGAGCGGTACCGGCGCCGGGCACCGCGGTAAAGCGCGTTGCGCCATCCATCGTGCTGCGGATGTAGCGCAGCTGCGACAGCGCGTGTTCGTGCGTGCGCGAAGGCTCTTCGGAATTCGGCATCAGCAGCGACCGCCAACGTCGGAACGATGGACAATTTAGCTCAATAGAAAGTACTTTGCAATACAAAGCGAAGGCGAAGCAAAGTGCATTCGTTAGGTAGTTGCCCTTATCGAATGCACGCGCGAACGCCCGGAGAATGCCCAGCGTCCAAAGAAGGCCTGATCATGTCATTCGCATTCGCGCACCCCGACTACAACTACGACGTGGTGCGCAAGTTCTGCATCATGACCGTCGTCTGGGGCATCGTGGGTATGGCCGTCGGCGTGTTGCTCGCCAGCCAACTCGCGTGGCCCGCTCTCAACTTCGACATTCCGTGGCTGTCGTACGGACGATTGCGCCCCCTGCACACAAACGCAGTGATTTTCGCGTTCGGTGGCTGCGCGCTGATGGGCTGCGCACTGTACGTCGTGCAACGTACCTGTCGCGTACGCCTCGTGTCCGACGGTCTCGCCGCGTTCGTGTTCTGGGGTTGGCAGGCGGTCATCGTCTCGGCCGCGATCACGCTGCCGCTCGGCCTCACCACCACGAAAGAGTATGCCGAGCTCGAATGGCCGATCGACATTCTGATCACCGTCGTGTGGATCGCGTTCGCGGTGGTGTTCTTCGGCACGATCGCGAAACGCACGATCCGCCACATTTACGTCGCCAACTGGTTCTTCGGGGCGCTGATCATAGGTATCGCGGTGCTGCACGTGTTCAACAGCCTCGAACTGCCAGTATCGGCGTTCAAGTCGTATTCGATTTACGCCGGCTCGATGGACGCGATGGTGCAGTGGTGGTACGGGCACAACGCCGTCGGATTCTTCCTGACGGCCGGCTTCCTGGGAATCATGTACTACTTCGTGCCGAAGCAGGCCGAGCGGCCGGTGTACTCGTATCGCCTGTCGATCGTCCATTTCTGGGCGCTGATCGCGATCTACGTCTGGGCGGGTCCTCACCACCTGCACTACAGCTCGCTGCCTGATTGGGCACAGAGCCTCGGCATGGTGATGTCGTTGGTGCTGCTCGCGCCCTCCTGGGGCGGAATGATCAACGGCATCATGACGTTGTCCGGTGCGTGGGACAAATTGCGCACCGACCCGATCCTCAAGTTCCTGATCGTGTCGCTGTCGTTCTACGGCATGTCGACGTTCGAAGGCCCAATGATGTCGATCAAGACGGTCAACGCGCTGTCGCACGACACCGACTGGACGATCGGCCACGTGCACTCCGGCGCGCTCGGCTGGGTTGCGATGGTCTCCATCGGCGCGATGTATCACCTCATTCCGATCATGTACGGCCGCAGGCAGGGCGAAATGTACTCGGTGAAACTCATCAACCTGCACTTCTGGCTCGCCACGCTCGGCACGGTTCTCTACATCGCGTCGATGTGGGTGAATGGACTCATCCAGGGTCTCATGTGGCGCGCGACGAATACCGACGGAACGCTCACCTACTCCTTCGTCGAATCGTTGGAAGCCAGCTACCCCGGCTACTACGTGCGCGCGCTCGGCGGCGCGCTGTTCCTCAGCGGCATGCTGATCATGGCCTACAACGTCTGGAAAACCGCCACGAGTTCCGAGACGCGCCGCGACAGCACCGTTGCAACCCCGTTGGTAACGACTGGAGCTTGAAATGTCGTCGGGCACCCGTACCGAAACCAATCTGACCTTTCTGATCGCGTTGACGCTGGTCGCAGTGTGCGTCGGCGGCATGGTCGAGATCTTCCCGCAGCTCTTCAACAGCGCGCGCACACAGCCCATCGAAGGCCTGCTGCCGTTGCCGGCGCTCGAGTTCGAAGGTCGCGACATCTACATCCGCGAAGGCTGTCACGTCTGCCACACGCAGATGGTGCGCCCGCTGCGTGCCGAAACCGAGCGCTACGGTCATTACTCGGTCGCTGGCGAAGACGTGTACGAACATCCGTTCCTGTGGGGCAGCAAACGCACCGGACCGGATCTCGCCCGCGTCGGCGGCCGTTACAGCGACGACTGGCATCGCGCGCACCTCAACAACCCTCGCAGCGTCGTGCCGCAATCGAACATGCCGGGCTATCCCTGGTTGTTCGAGGCGAAGCTGACCGGCGAATACACCGCCGCGAAACTCCGCGCGATGCGCACGCTCGGCGTGCCTTATACCGACGCCGACATCGCCGCCGCACACGATGCAGTGGTCGGCCACACCGAGAGTGAAGCACTGATCGCCTATCTGCAGCACCTCGGCGTCGTCATGCAGCACTACGGAGACGCACCATGACCTTTGGCGCCCTTGCAACGTTGTTGGTGAGCTTGGCATTTGCCGGTCTCCTTTACTGGGTGCTCAATCCACGCAACAAAACCCGCTTGCAGTCGTACGCATCCATTCCGCTCGAAGACGACGACACGCCACCCGTGCGTCGGGAGGAGTCGCCGCGGTGAGTACCTTCTGGAGCCTCTTCATCATCGTCGGCGCGCTCGGCTCGCTCGCGTGGACGCTGTGGCTGCTGCTGTCGAATCGCACGCAGCCGAAACAGACCGTGGAAACGACCGGTCACGACTTCGACGGCATCGAGGAATACGACAATCCGCTGCCGATGTGGTGGGTGGGTCTGTTCGTGGCGACGGTGGTCTTCGCGCTCGGCTATCTCCTCTATTACCCCGGACTCGGTACGTTCGCAGGCTTCGGCAAATGGACGTCGCACGCGCAATGGGATCGCGACGTGCAGGCGCAGAACGCGCAGTTCGCGCCGTTGTACCGGCGGCTCGCGGCGATGAGCGAGACCGAGCTGCACCAGAGCGCCGAGGCGCAGCAGATCGGCCGCCGACTGTTCCTCAACAACTGCGCGAGCTGCCACGGCATGCGGGCGCGCGGCGGCTACGGCTTTCCGAATCTGACCGACGGCGAGTGGCAATGGGGCGGCGGCTACGACACGATCAAGACGACCATTCACGATGGACGTAACGCGGCGATGCCGGCCTGGGGACCTGCCCTCGGCGACGCCGGCACCAGCGACATGGCGCAGTACGTCCTGAGTCTGTCCGGCGCGGAGCACGATGCAGCGGCGGCAGCGCGCGCGGCACCGCAGTTCCAGACGATGTGCGTGGCGTGCCACGGCACCGACGCGAAAGGTACGCCGGCGCTCGGCGCGCCGGATCTCACCAACGATATCTTTCTGTATGGTGCCGACGCCGACACGATCGCGTTCACGATCCGAAACGGCCGCAGCGGCGTGATGCCGAATTTCGCGACGACGCTCGGTGAAGACCGCATCGCCATCGTCGCGGCCTACGTTTCGAGCCTGCACCAATGAACGACGCAGGCCGCGGTTCGATCATCGCGAGCGATGCGAACGCGGCCGGTTTCGCGCCCGTCGATCTCTACCAGCGCCGCGAGAAGATCTTCACGCGCGCGATCGAGGGACGGTTCCAGCGCATCCGTCTGTATTCCGGCTGGCCGCTGCTGATCGGCTATTTCGGTTTACCGTGGCTCGATTGGGGCAGCCGGCAAGCGGTGCTGTTCGATCTGCCGACGCGCCATTTCTACGTCTTCGGCCTCACGTTCTGGCCGCAGGACTTCATGCTGCTCGCGTGGCTCCTGATCATCGCAGCGTTCGCACTGTTCACGGTGACGTCGGTCGTCGGCCGGCTGTGGTGCGGCTACACGTGTCCGCAAACGGTGTGGACCGCGATCTTCATGTGGGTGGAACAGATCACCGAAGGACCGCGACACGCGCGCATCCGCCTCGATCGCGCGCCGTTGAGCCTCGAGAAAGTCGGCCGGCGCGGCGCGAAGCACGCGTTGTGGCTCGGCTTCGCGTTCGCAACGGGACTCACGTTCGTCGGATATTTCACGCCAATTCGCGCGCTCACGGTCGACGTCGCCACGCTGCACGCCGATCTCATGGCGGCGGCATGGATCGCGTTCTTCACCATCGCAACGTACGTGAACGCCGGCTGGATGCGCGAGCAGGTGTGCCTGCACATGTGTCCGTACGCGCGCTTTCAGTCGGCAATGTTCGACACCGATACGCTGATCGTCTCGTACGATCCGGCGCGTGGAGAGCCACGCGGCGCGCGCAAGCGCGGTGATCGGCCGGATACGCTGGGCGATTGCATCGACTGCCAGTTGTGTGTGCAGGTGTGTCCCACCGGCATCGACATCCGCAACGGCCTGCAGTACGAGTGCATCGGCTGCGCTCATTGCATCGACGCGTGCGACGAAGTCATGACGAAGGTCGGCTACGCGCCCGGGCTCATCCGCTACACCACGCACAATGCGCTGGAAGGTAAACCGATCCGCGTGCTGCGACCGCGCGTGATCGGATATGCAACGGCACTGTCGGCAATGGCCGTCGCGTTCACGATCGCGCTGTTCAGCCGCGAGCTGGTCGGCATCGACGTGATCCGCGACCGGGGCGCCTTGTTCCAGGTCAACCGCGACGCCATTCGCAACGACTACACGCTGAAGGTCATCAACAAGACCCAGCGGGCGCAAACGCTGGCGCTGACGGTGGCGAGCGGGTCGAACGATCCGCGCCCGCGCCTCGAAGGTCCGACATCGATCGTCGTCGACGCCGGCGACGTGGTCACCGTGCCGGTCACGCTCGCGGTGACGCCTTCCGAAATCGCCGGGTCGCCGTTCAACGTGCGGTTCGAGGTCTGCGACGCCGCGCGACACTGCGACACCGAACGAAGCGACTTCTTCGGACCCCCGCGCAAATGAACGCAGCCGCTCCCGAAACCCCGCGCGCAAGACCGCACGTCAAACCGTGGTATCGGCAGTTCTGGCCGTGGTTCCTCATCGCAATTCCGTTCGCCGGCGTCGTCACCGCGACCATCACCGGCGTGTATGCCTTTCGACATGCCGACGTCGAAGTGCATCGCGCGGAGGTTGCGCCGCTCGACAAGACCTCGTGGGAATCGCACCGATGAGCGCCGCGCATGCGCTGCAGCTTTCGTTTCGCGACGATCCGGACTTCGTCGAACTCGTCACGCATCGTCTCGCGCCCGATTGCGTCGAGGTCGAGATCGACGTTGCCGACATGCGGTGCGCGAACTGCGCGGGTCGTATCGAAGGCGCATTGAACGCGCTGGACGGCGTCGCGCAGGTGCGCCTCAATCCGGCGCAGCGTCGCGTGGTGCTCACCTACGATCCGAATCGGGTCGGATTGCGCAGCATCTTCGAAGCGATCGCCGAGGCGGGCTACACGCCGGCTTATGTGGCGCGCGAAGTCGACGACGATCATTCGCGCGCGGAACGGCGGCGGCAACTCAAAGGTCTCGCCGTGGCGGCGCTGGCGATGATGCAGGTGATGATGTTCTCGCTGCCGCTCTATGTCGCCGATACGGACGGCATGAGCGCGTACTACGTCGCGCTGTTCCGGTGGTCCGCACTGCTCTTCACGACGCCGGTGGTGTTGTATTCGGCGCGGCCGTTCTTCAGCAACGCCATCGCATCGCTCAAAGGCACGTTCAGCACCGGCGGTGCGCCCGGACTCGCGATGGACCTGCCGGTCGCACTGGCTGTCGGCGCCGCCTACGCAGCGAGCGCCTTTGCGACGATCAGCGGCGACGGCGCGGTGTATTTCGATTCGGTCACCATGTTCGTCTTTCTTCTGCTCGGCGCGCGCTTCCTCGAGCAACGGGCGCGCAGACGCCTCGTGCGCAACGACAACTGGCTGGCATTGCTGCCGGAATCGGCCCGGCGCGAATCGAACGGCCGCGTCGAAACGGTAACGCTCGACGCAATTCGCCCCGGCGATCGAATCGTCGTTCCGTCCGGATCGCGGATCGCGATCGACGGCGCCATCGTCGATGGCACGACGCAGGTCGACGAAGCGACGCTCACCGGCGAGTCGCGGCTCGTCGCGAGGAGCGTCGGCATGCGCGTGTTCGCCGGAACGATGAACGTGGCGCAACCGATCACCGTCGTCGCGGCAGCGGCTCCGTCGCAGACGCGCGTCGCAGACATCCACCGGCTCGCACAGCGCGCTGCGCTCGGCAAACCGGCCGTTGCCGTGCAGGCCGACGCGATCGCGCGCCACTTCGTCGGTGCGGTGCTCGTCATCGCGCTGGCAACGTTGGTGTTCTGGCACTTCTCGGATCCGTCGAAAGCGCTGTCGGCGGCGATCGCAGTGCTGGTGGTCTCTTGCCCCTGCGCATTGTCGTTAGCTACGCCTACTGCGATCACAGTCGCGACGTTGACGTTGCGCCGGCGCGGCTTTCTGATCACGCGTGCGCACGTGCTCGAACGTCTCGCGCGCATCCGTCGCGTGATCTTCGACAAGACCGGTACGCTGACCGGCGACACACCGGAACTCGCAGCCGTCAGCACGTTCGACGGATACGAGCCCGCCCGCGCCATCGCAATCGCGCGCGCGCTCGAGACCCGTTCGAACCATCCGCTCGGCGCGGCGTTGTCGGGTACGCCGGCCGCACTCTCCATGGTCGACGATGTGCACGTCGCGCGCGGCAAAGGCATCGAAGGTCGCGTGGATGGAGTTCGCTATCGTTTGGGCAATGCGGAGTACTGCGGCGCGACGCAGACGCCTGTGCATCCGGAACTGTCGACCTTCTATCTGGCCGAAGACGGCGCGCACGGCGAACGCGTGGTGGCGGAGTTCGCGGTGAGAACCGCGCTGCGCGACGACGCGAGGGCCACGATCGCGGCGCTGGCAAAGCTGGGCGTCGATGCGGAAATCTCGACCGGCGACCGGGAAGCGCCGGCGCGCGCCATCGCCGAGACGCTCGGCATTCCTTATGCCGCCGAAGTGACGCCCGAAGCGAAACTCGCGCGCGTGTGTGCATTGCGCGACAGCGGCGTAGACGTTGCGATGGTCGGCGATGGCATCAACGACGTGCCGGGACTCGCCGCGGCCGCGGTGTCCATCGCGCCGGCCGACGGAACCGACCTCGCGCGCTCGCATAGCGACGCGGTGCTGCTCGCCGCCGGCATCGGCGGCATCGCACGCGCCATCGTGGTTGCGCGCGCCACGCGCCGCGTCATCCGACAGAACCTCGGTTGGGCCGCCGCGTACAACCTGATCGCCATCCCGCTGGCGGTCGCGGGTTGGGTGCCGCCGTGGCTCGCGGCGCTGGGAATGTCGGCTAGTTCGCTCGGCGTGACGTTGAACGCTTTGCGGCTCAGCCGCGCCGACGCCCGCGTCGAGGTGCGCTGATGGAAATATTGATGATGTTGATCCCGTTGTCCGCGCTGATCGTGATCGGCGCGGCAGTGATGTTCTTTCGCGCGGCCGATTCCGGTCAGTTCGACGACCTCGAACGGAACGGCCGCGCCGCCTTGTTCGAAGACCCGCGGGCCGACGCGGCTGACGTCGCCGACACGTTGAGGAAACAAAAATGAAACCTTACTCGCTCGCAATTCTGCTTCGCCCCACCAGCGCCTGGACCGACATCGGTCGCGCGATGCCGTCGGCCGCGCGGCTGCTGCTGACCCACACCGCAGTGTGGGCGCTGGTACCGGCGCTCTGCTGGTACTACGGCGTCACGCACGTCGGCTGGCAATTGGGAGAGGAGCCGGCGCTGAAGATCGCACCCGACAGCGCGCTCAAGATCTGCGTGCTGTTCTATCTCTCCATGCTCGCGGGCGTTGCCTTCCTCGGCTTCATGGTCCACTGGATGGCCGCAACATACGCTGCGTCGCGATCGACCTTCGCGCGCGGCGTGGCGATCGCCACGTACACCGCGACACCGTACTTCCTCGCGGGTCTGCTCGGCCTGCACCCGTCGCTGTGGTTCGACATCGCGATCGGTGTGGCCATCGCGTGCCACTGCCTGTATCTGCTCTATCTCGGTGTGCCGATCGTGATGGACATTCCGGTGGAGCGCGGCTTTCTGTTCGCAAGTGCAGTGGTTGCGATCGCGCTGGTCGGCGTCGTCGCGATGATGGGCGGTACCGCGCTGCTATGGGACTTTGGCGCGGAGCCGCGCTATACGTATTGACCCGTCGACCTTGCTGTTCGAACCGCGGCGGGGATATGTCGTAGCCCCTTAATGCCATCGTTGGCGCCTGGTCGGACGATCGACAATCGACTCGAACTCCACATCTCCCCCGCAATCGAATGAGCGGCACCCGCGGTCACCTCAATGTCATCGCATTGGGCGATCGTATGGTCACATCAGCGCAGCGCCATTCGCAACGGAGGCACACATGAATCGATTGAAGGCTCTCGACGCCGGGTTTCTCTATTCCGAAACCGCGCGCATGCCGATGCACATCGGATCGGTACAGGTCCTCGAGGTACCGTCGAATCGTCACGCCGCATTCTTCGACGAGTTGAAGCAGTTGGTTCGTTCCCGCAGCCATCTGTTGCCCTACATGACGCATCGCGTCGCCCCTGCACCACTGCAGATCGATCATCCCCGTTGGATTTCCTCCGAGCCGGACTATGACGCACACATCGAGCGCATCGCCCTGACAGGCTTCGGTGACATGGCGCAACTCGAGCGCACCGTCGCCCAATTGCATGCGCGTCGGCTCGACCGCGAGCGCCCGCTATGGAAGATCTACTACATCGACGAGTTGAGCGGTGGGCGCGCGGCGTACTTCAACGTCGTCCACCACGCGTGTCTCGACGGACTCGCCGGACAGGCCGCCGTCGAGGTGCTCACCGACAGCGCGCCCGATGCAAATGATCCGCGACCCGAGTTTGTGGAGCCGTCTACGCCGAGCAGATCATCCGGCCCGTTCGAACGGTTCGCGGTCGCCTCACGACGCATCGATGCGCTGGCGCGCCTCGGCAATCGGCTTCTGGCCCCGGGCGGGGCGGCGCTCGGCGCGTTTGCGCCGCACACGCCGATCAATCGCACGATCGATTCCACCCGCAGCTACGCCATGCTGCGGATCTCGATGACCGACGTGAAGGCGATCGGCAAATTGCATGGCTGCTCTATCAACGACGTGTTCCTGACCCTCTGCGGCGGCGCGCTGCGCACGTATCTATTGCGTAGAAACGCGTTGCCGGAAGCGTCACTGATCGCCGGCGTTCCCGTATCCGTTCGGCAGCCAGGCGATCGCAGCATGAACACACAGGTAACGATGACGCGGATCGCGCTCGCCACACAGATCGAAGATCCAATCGCGCGACTCGTAGCCGTACACGCATCGAGCGACGCTGCCAAAGCAATGGCGCAGGACATCAACGCACTGGTGCCAACGGATCTGCGCGTCCTGGGCGCGCCGTGGATCGGCCGGCTCGCATCGAGCGCGTGGGAGTCGAGCGGCGCGGCGAGTTACGTGCGCCCGCTCGTCAATCTGGTGATCTCGAATGTGCCGGGACCGCGCTCCATCCGGTACTCCAACGGCGCGCGCGTGGCGACGCATTTTCCAGTGTCGATTCCGGCCCATGGCGCCGCGGTCAACATCACGGTGCAGAGTTATGCGGAACACTTCGACATCGGTATCACTGCGTGCGCGCGGACGGTTCCGGATGTCGCATTGCTTCGCGACGATCTGCTACGGGCTTACATCGATCTTCGTGCGCGGGTATTGCATCGGCATGTCGATGTGCGCACGTTGCAACCCAATGTACGCGAGACCCGGATCGAACGACGTTGCTTGTCTTGCGAGTTGAAGGTCGCCTAGTCGGCGCGGCGGCGAGCGCCGTGGCGGCGCCAGATCCGACGCCTCTCCATACAGCTCGTCTCGCAAGTGACGCAGGTTCATCGCATCGGTGAACGCGCTGACCAGCGTCCAAACGTCAGTGATCGGCCCGAGATCAATCGGTGCGTTGTCCTTCTTCATAATGCTGAAGTCCGGTTCAGTTTGATGTTAGGACCCGGCCCCCGATTCGACCCTTTCCTCCCCCGTCGAATCGCCGGGCAGTATCGACCCGGTCGAGGTCGATGTCACCCGCGCGTTCCGCGTATTGCCCGACATACGGACCAACCTGCCCCTGCGGACAATCTGCGATCGATTGGGTATCGTCGGTCACATGAGCAACGAACGAATTCCAATCGCGCCGCCGCCGATGCTGTATCAGTTTCTCGAGGCGCGGGCGGGTGCCGAGTTCGCCTCGCTGCTGCTGATGTTGCCGCTGCTGCGCATGGGCGCACCGCAAGGCGAAGAGCGCCCGGTGATCGTTCTACCGGGATTCATGGCGAACGACACGTCGACGTGGGTGTTGCGCCGCTTTCTCGAAGACATCGGCTACTCGGTGACGGGATGGGGGCTCGGTCGCAACACCGGCCCGGGTCAGCCGTTGATCGAGCGGCTGATCGAACGCGCCATCACCCTCAACAAAGGCCACGGCCAACGCATCAATCTGGTCGGCTGGAGTCGCGGCGGAACGATCGCGCGCGAAATCGCCCGCGCCCGCCCGGACCTCGTGCGCCAGGTCATCACGCTCGGCTCGCCGGTGAAGGGCGGACCGAGTGCGACCAGCATCGGCCGCCTCATGCAGGCGAACACCGGCATGACCGACGCGCAGATCCACGAGTTGATCAAACAGCGCGAACGCACGCCGATCCGCGTACCCGTGACCGCGCTCTACAGCAAGACCGACGGTGTCGTGTCGTGGCCCGCTGCAATCGACGATACCAATCCAGACGTCGAGCACGTCGAAGTACAGAGCTCGCACGTGGGTCTCGGCGTCAACGCGCAGGTCTTCAGAATCGTCGCCGAGCGACTGCATCAACCGCGCAAGCGACCCGCCTGACGAGTTCGATTGCCTGCGCTGGTACGGTTGGGCAGACTCGCCCACCTGTCAGCGGCGGAGTCGAGCGATGGCCAGCAGTTCCGATATTCGTCCCGATGACGCCCATGGAATAGCCGAGGCACGCGAAGGCATTGCGCTGACCTCCGCGCTCGCGCTCGATCGGCGTGCGATGCTCGAATCGTTGCAAATGGTGGTCGACCGCGCCACGCAGCAACCGCGCGCGGTGGTCGAAACTGCAGGACAGCTGCTGCGCGATCTGGTCGGCATCACGTTCGGCAGCAGCGAGATCGAACCCGCCCCGAACGACGCCCGCTTCAAGGACGATTGGTGGCGTGACAATCCGATCTTCCGCCGCATGGGACAGGGTTACCTGGCCTGGGGCCGTTCGGTTGACGAATGGCTCAAACGATCCAACTTCGACGATCTCGAACGCGAACGCGCGCGTTTCATGCTCGACATCATGAAAGACCTCGCCGCTCCAATGAACTCGTTGGTGGGAAATCCCGAAGCGCTGCGCAAGGCGTGGGAGACGCGCGGCGACAGTCTGAGAAAAGGTCTGCGCAACTACATCGACGATCTGCGCAACAACCACGGCTATCCGGCAGTGGCCGACCGCAACGCGTTCAAAGTGGGCGTAGACGTTTGCGCCAGTTCGGGCTCGGTGGTGTTCTGCAACGAGTTGCTCGAAGTGATTCAGTACACGCCGAAGACGCCGGACGTGCACGCCGTGCCCCTGGTGTACGTGTTCAGCCAGGTGAACCGCTTCTACCTCGGCGACCTGACGCCGGACCGCAGTCTGTTCCAGAAGCTGCTCGACGCCGGCATTCAGGTGTTCGCCGTCAGCTGGCGCAACCCCACCGAGAAACAGCGCAACTGGGGTCTCGATACGTATGCCGAGGGCGTCATTCAGGCGGTAGCCATCGCGCGCGAGATCAGCGGCCAACCGAACGTGAACCTCATCGGCGTCTGCGCAGGCGGACTTACCACTGCAGTCGCCGCAGGCGTGCTCGCTGCGCGCGGCGACGACTGGCTCGCATCGCTCGCGCTGTTCATCAACATTCTCGACAACCGCCCGCTCGATTCCGACTTCGGACTGTTCGTCAGCGAACGGTCGGTGACGATGCAGAAAGCGCGCGTGCATACCGAGGGGATC
The DNA here is from genome assembly GCA_963780795.1 of uncultured Gammaproteobacteria bacterium. Taxonomy (GTDB): domain Bacteria; phylum Pseudomonadota; class Gammaproteobacteria; order Pseudomonadales; family Azotimanducaceae; genus DATJGR01. The sequence goes on from CAWADH010000008.1 coordinate 555,108, forward strand.
TTCGACGAGAAGAACGTGTTCGAAATGTTCGCCTGGCTGCGCCCCGAAGAGAACGTCATGACGTTCTTCCGCAGCAACTATCTGCTCGGCGAAGACCCGCCGTCGCATCCGCTGCTGTTCTGGTCGATGGACTACACGCGACTGCCGGCCGGACTCTACTCGGACATTCTGGACCTGTCGTACGCCAACAAGCTCGCGAAGGGGGAACAGCGCACGCTGGGCAGTCGCATCAATCTGAAGAACGTGACGTGCGACGTGTATCTGATGGCCGGCGGCACCGATCACATCACGCCTTGGAAAGGCGCGTACCGTTCGACACAACTGTTCGGCGGCAACATTGAGTTCGTGCTGACGAACCAGAATCACACGCAGACGATCAGCGCGCGCGGCGACAACAAGCATCTGAAGTACTGGACGGCCGACGCGCTGCCGCCAGGTCCGGACGACTGGCTCGCGAGCGCGACCGAAACGAAGGGCGATTGGCGCGAACACTGGTTCGGCTGGCTCGCGGCGCATTCGGGCGATCGCGTGCAGGCGCCCAGCCTGCTCGGCTCGAACAAGCATCCGGCGCTGTATCCGGCACCGGGCCGCTACGTTACGGAGAGCTGAGACTCGCGTTTGATCAGGGTTCGATCTGAACTTTGATCGAGCCCGACTTCTTGTCGTTGGCGGCTTCGAACGCGCGCGACACCTCGTCGAGTTTGAACTTGTGCGTGACGAGTTCGGGCAGCTGCGATCGATACTTCGACAACAGCTCCGTCGCGTAGGCGAAATCGCCGATTCGCGAGTCGCGCGCGTAGCAATACGATCCGACCAGCGTCAGCTCGCGATCGGCAAACGGCAATCCTGGAATCTTCGGCGAACCGTCGAACACGCCCAACATCGCAATCGTGCCGCCGCGCGCGACCACGCTCACCGCTTCCGTCAACGCATCCGACTTGCCGCCGACGGTTTCGATGACCACGTCCATCGACTCGGGGCCGATCGAATCGACCATCTCCTCGATCGTTGCGAACGCACGCGTGACGCCGAGCGACTCCGCCAGCGCGCGCTGGTGCGGATAGCGCGCGGTAACGAACACCTCGCGCGCGCCGGACTCGCGCGCCGCGAGCGCTGACAACAGTCCAATGGTGCCGCCGCCGAGTACTCCTACGCGATCGCCCAGGACGATGCGCGCACGCCTCGCACCGCGCACGCAGACCGCCATCGGTTCAGCGAGCGCCGCAACGTTACGGTGCAGATCTGCCGGCAACATGTGCAGACACTCGGCGGGCACGCTGAGGTACTCCGCCATACCGCCGCGCGCGGTCACGCCGAACAACCTGTGTTTCGCACAACGGTTGCGATGGCCCGTCGCGCATTGGTAGCAACTACCGCACGCGGTGATCGGTTCGAGTGCGACGTTCGTTCCGGTTGCAAGCGTTACGCCCTCACCGATCGCGTCGATCACGCCGGCCACTTCATGACCTGGCTGCAATCCGGCGATGTCGCCCAGCATGCCGCCGAAGATGTGCAGATCGCTGCCGCAGATTCCCACCGCGGTCACGCCGATGCGCACCCATCCGGCAGCGGGTTCGGGCACTTTTCGATCGACGATATTCAGCGAACCCGGACCGGAGTAGACCGCTGCTTTCATCGTCATGATCCGCGTGCAAAAGAAGCGATGGTAGTCTCGCCGATCGGGACGGTACAGCGGATGACGACATCCGGCGATACGCGTACAGTCCACGACAACGAGAGGGGAAACGCATGGCTACGTACATCATGTTCAGTAATCTGACGGACGAAGGCCGCAAGACGTTGAAGGAACGTCCCGAACGTCTCGGCGAAGTGAACAAGGAAGTCGAAGCGATGGGCGCGCGTGTGACGAGTCAATACGCGGTGCTCGGCGGATACGACTTCGTCAACATCATCGAAGCGCCCACCAACGAAGTGATGGCGCGCATCGCGATGGAACTGGGCGCGCGGGGAACGATCAAGGTCACCACGATGCCGGCCATGCCGGTTGCGCAGTTCGTCGACATGCTCACCGGGAAGAGTGCGGGCGGCGCGTAGATGCCCAACTATGTGATGCTGTCGCGCTTCACCACGGCCGCGATGCGCAGCATTTCGGCGGATCCTGCGAGCCTGTTGTCTCTTCGCAAGGCACTCGAAGCGCGCGAAGCGAAGGTCCTCACCGAGTTCCAGATACTGGGTGAGTGGGATCACTGCACGATCTTCGAAGCCTCCGACAACTTTCGCGCGTATTACGCGACGCTCGCCCAGGATCTGACTGAAGCAGTCGACACGCGCCTGTTGCCTGCCATCGACATGGATCTGTTTCAGCGCCTGATCACGGCCGAGGCCGGCACCGTCGGTCCTCACGAATGGCAGATCAAATGGTGGGCGAAGGTCGCGCGCGCCGCGATGCGGTGGCACGGAATTTCGCGCCATGTGTGGAAGGCCTGCAAACCGCTGACCGTAACGGGTCGCGAACATTTCAAGAATCTTGGCGGACCTTGCATCGTAGTTGGCAATCACACCAGTCACCTCGACGCACTCGTGCTGTTCCATTCGCTGCCGCTACGGATCAAATCGAACATCTACATGGGCGCAGCAGCCGATCGCTGGTTCGTCACGGGCCGGCCGGAGCTCGTAATGCAGCCGTGGTATCAGTCGCTGGTGATGGGGTCGTTCCCGATTCAACGCGGCGGCGGCTCGCGCGCGCTCGACTACCCGAAGTGGCTGATCAGGAACGGCGCGAATCTGGTGATCTTTCCGGAAGGCACACGCTCGACGAGCCGCAAGATGGCAAAGTTCAAGCACGGTGTGTCGATACTGGCGACCGAAATGAACGTGCCGGTGGTGCCGATCTATCTGGTCGGCCTGAACAAACTGCGGCCGAAAGGATCGCGCGAAATCACGCCCGGACCGGCCGGCGCGCATTTCCAGCCTGCGATACGGCTACCGGCGGGTACCAGCATTCCCGACGCAACGCGCATCATCTACGACGCGCTGAATACCGTGCACGAGCGCGTTGCCCAACACGGGCCGGAGGCGGCCGCGTGGAACTGGCCCGGCGTACCGGCGTCAGCCGACCTCGCCGTTCGCTAACAACCGTTCGATGGCGCGCGCGACGCCGCCTTCGTCGTTGCGCGACGTCACCGCCGTCGCCATTGCTTTCACTTCCGCGCTCGCCTGACCCATCGCAACCGACGCGCCGGCCACACGGAACATCTCGATGTCGTTCTCCGCATCGCCGAACGCGACCACGTCGCGCGTTTGCAGTCCGAGGTGCGCGCACGCGGCCTGTAGCGCTGCGCCCTTGCTCGCGGTCGAAGCAGTGATGGTCAGAATGATCTTGCCGGTGGGACCAATCGAATCGAAGAAGTGCACGCGCTCGCGATAGCGCGGCTCGAGTTCCTCGCGGATGCGTGCGTTGACGCGGCCGCCCTGAATCGCCGCGACGCGCGGCAACGAATCCGCGGCGCCTTCGAGCTGCCGCACCCAGCTCATCTCAGGCATCATCAGTTTGCGATCGGGTTCGCCGTCGAGTTTCAGCAGCACCCGGTCGGCGACGGTAACCGTGGCGACACATCGCTCGGCGTCGCAGATGCGGTACAGATCGGTCACGAAATCTGCCGGCAGGCGCTGATCGAAGATGTCGCGATCTTCTGCGGCCAGATGCACCTGCGCGCCCGAACACGCGATCATCGGTCCATTGATGCCGAGCTCGTCCGCGATGCGCTGCGCCATGTGATGCCAGCGCGCCGTCGCGATGATGATCTTCAGCCCGGCGTCGCGCGCGGCGCGCACCGCGACCACGTTGTCCCACGGGATTCTTTCGCCGACGAGCAGCGTGCCGTCGAGGTCGATCGCAAGCGCTTTGAATTGCATGGAAGTCCTCCCGTCCCGCCGTTACGCTAACGCCGTTCTCAGTTTGCGGAAGCGCGCGTGCGTTTACTTCGAGTTCTCGTCGTTCTTCTGATCGTGGCCGCGGTGATCATCATAGCCGTGCTCGCGGGCGGCAGCGCGCTTTCGTTGGACTGGAATCATCAGCATCGCGCGGAGACCGCGGCGCTGCCGCTGCTCGACGCGAATACCCACACCGGCCTGGTTCGAATCGCCGCCAACGGGATGGAGTTCCGCGCGCGCGTCGCCGGTCTCGACAATACCGGTCCCGGCGTGGTGCTGCTGCACGGGTTCCCGGAAACCTCGGCGATGTGGACACCACTCATCGAGCTGCTCTCCGATCAGGGGTTCCGCGTGGTGGCCTTCGATCAGCGCGGCTACTCGCCCGGCGCGCGCCCCGAGGCGCTCGACGCGTACTCGATTCCGCAACTGGTCGAAGACGTGTTCGCGGTGGCGCAGGCGACCGGTATGCAGCAGTTCCATCTCGTTGGGCACGACTGGGGTGCCGCGGTCGGTTGGGCGGCGGTGATGGCGAAACCGGAACTGCTGCGCTCGTGGACCAGCCTGTCGATTCCGCATATCGCCGCATTCAGCGACGCGCTCGCGCACGACGCCGATCAGCAGCAGCGCAGTCGCTACATGCAGTTCTTCCGCACGCCGCTGTTGCCCGAAGCCGTGTTCACGTTCAACCATCTGAAGCTGATGGACGACGCGATGTACGCAGAAATGTCGCCGACGCAGCGTGCCGAATACCACGCCGTGTTTTCCGAACCGGGCGCGCTGACGGCGGCACTCAACTGGTATCGCGCGCCGTCCGGTTTCAGCGTGGCGCCGGCGCCGAAAGTGCGGCTGCCGATCCTGTTCATCTGGGGCAACCACGATCCGGCCGTGAGTCGCTATGCGGTGGAGTCGCAGCGCAACTTCATCGAAGGACAGTTCGACTATCACGAACTGAACGCGGGCCATTGGCTGATGGAAGAAGCCACCGACAAGGTCGACTCGGAAATACTGCTGTTTCTGCGCGCGGTCGACGAAAAGCGCGCGGTCGACGAAAAAGCGGAGGCATTGTGATGCGCGGATTGAAGGGGCGCTGCATCGTGGTCACCGGCGGTGCAAGCGGCATCGGCCGCGCAATCGCCGAACGCCTCGCATCAGAGGGCGCAAGCATCGGCGTGTGGGACATCAACACCGACGCCGCGTCGACCGTGGCAGGCGAGATTCGCGCGACCGGCGGCAACGCAACGCCGTGCGCGGTCGACATCACCGATCACGCGCGCGTGCGTGAAGCCACGCAACAGTTCGAAGAGACGGCGGGCGGCATTGCGGGATTGGTGAACTGCGCCGGATGGGATCGCATGGCGCGCTTCGTCGATACCGATCCGCAACTGTGGCGCAGAGTCGTCGACATCAATTTGTTTGGCGCACTGAACGTTCTGCATGCGGTGCTGCCAGGAATGGTCGCGAGAAAATTCGGCCGCATCGTCAACATCGCATCGGACGCGGGCCGGGTCGGCTCGTCCGGAGAAGCGGTCTACTCGGCGTGCAAAGGCGGACTGATCGCGCTCGGCAAAACGCTGGCGCGCGAACACATCATGGACGGCATCGTGATCAACACCGTCTGCCCCGGCCCTACGGAAACCCCGTTGCTCGCACAGATGGCGGCCGACGGCGGCCTCGGCGAACGGATCGTTCCGAAACTGGAGCGCGCGATGCCGATGCGGCGGCTCGCCCAACCCGACGATTATCCCGGCGCCGTCGCATTCCTGCTGAGCGACGACGCCGCCTACATCACCGGACAGACGCTCTCGGTCTCAGGTGGTCTGACGATGCACGGCTGAGGAAATCCATGGATCCAAAGGTACTGCTGACCGTATTCGCCACCGTGTTCGTCGCTGAACTCGGCGACAAGACACAACTCGCAACGATGCTGTACGCAGCAGACCGCGAAGTGAGCAAGCTGACGGTGTTCCTCGGCGCGTCGCTGGCGCTCGTGCTCGCATCGGGCATCGGCGTCGTCGCCGGCAGCCTGTTGTCGGAGTACATCAGCGAGAAAGTGCTGCACTACGTCGCCGGCGCGGGCTTCATCGTGATCGGAATCTGGACGCTCATTCGGACCTGATCGTGTACACGCCGAGCCACTTCGCCGTTTCCGACCGCGACGCGCAACTCGAACTGATCGATCGTTATCCGTTCGGCACGTTGACCACGGTAAGCGCAGGACGCGCGCACAACAGCAGCGTACCGTTCCTGATCGGCCCTGACCGCGCGTCGCTCGACGGGCATCTCGCACGCGCGAATCCGCACTGGCGCGAGTTCGATACGGTAACCGACGTGGTGGTCTGCTTCGTCGGCCCGAACGCCTACATCTCGCCAAACTGGTATCAGAGCGAGAACATGGTGCCTACCTGGAACTACGTGGCGGTCGAAGCGCGCGGCCGGATCGAGTTGTTGGACAGCCGCGCCGCCCGTCTCGATATCGTCGATCGACTCAGCGCCCGGCACGAGGCCGATCTGCCGCAGCGATGGACCTCCGACAAGATGAATCCGGAGCTGCGCGACAAGCTGCTAGACGCGATCGTCGCGTTCCGGGTGCACGTCGAATCGATCGAGGCGAAGGCGAAGCTCGGACAGAACCGCAAACCCGAAGACCTGCGATCGGCCGCCGCGGCGCTCGATGCCAGAGACGCACTGTCGTATCCGCGGCAACTGGCCGCGCTGATGCGCGGCGTGATCGACTAAACGTCACCGCGAACAGCGTCACCGCGTCGAGCGTCACCGCGCAGCGTCACCGCGAACAGCGCCTCCGCGAAAGCGCCGCGAATAGCGTCACCGCGCCAGCGCCTCCGCGTCGAGCGCTAACGCGTCGCGTAGAGCCGGATGCGATCGTCGCGCGCGCTCAGCCAGACGAAGCGCGCACCGAGCGTGACCGCGACCAACACCAGGCCGAGGATCAGCCCCAGCCAGAAACCCCTGACGCCCAGCGCCGGCGTACCGATGCCGAATCCGAACATCGCGCCGACCGGCAGCGAGAACGCCCAATACGCCAGCAGCGTGACGAACAACGGAATGCGCGTGTCCTTGTAGCCGCGCAGCACGCCGATGATGGTGGCCTGACCGTCGTCGAATACCTGATAGATGGCGATCAGCACCAGCAGTTGCGTCGCCACCGCGAGCACGCCGGCGTCGTGCGTGTAGAGCGACGGAATCGCATCGCGGAACACCAGCACTACCGACGCGGCAAGCAACGCGAACAGCAGCGACGAACCGATGGCAACGATGCCGGCGACGCGCGCGCGAACGAGATTGCCGGCGCCGACGTTGAAGCCGACGCGGATGGTCGCCGCCATGCCGACCGACATCGGAATCATGTAGGTGATGCCGCCGACGTTCGACGCGATCTGGTGCGCCGCCACCGAGTCGACGCCGAGGCGGCCGATGAGCAACGTCATCAGCGAGAAGATCGCCATTTCGAAGAACATCGTCGCGCCGATCGGCAGGCCAAGACGGACGAGACGCAGGATCGCGCGCAGATCGGGCGGCGAGATCGCGCTGAAGAGACCGATCCGTCGCATGCGGGTGGCGAGCACCACGACCAGCATCGCGGCGAGTTCGAACCACATGACCAGCGCGCTCGACCACCCGCAGCCGGCGCCGCCGAGACCTTCGAATCCGAACGCGCCGTAGATGAACAACAGGTTGAGCGGCACCTTCAGCACCAGCGCGATCAGCGCAATGGCCATCGCAGGCGTGGTCCACGACATGCCTTCGCACAGATAACGCAACGTGAAGTAGCCGAGCACCGGCGGCATACCCCATCGCAGCGCGTCGATGTAGTCGACAGCGACCGGGATCGCGGCCGGATCGACGCCGACGAAGACCAGCACCGCTCCGGCGTAACCGAGCAGCACGAACGTGATGGCGCCGCCGACCAATGCGAGCCACAACGCCTGTCGTACCACCGCGGCCACCTCGGCCTCGCGTCCCGCACCGTGCAACTGCGACACCGCCGGCGTCAGCGCCATGATCACGCCCGACATGAACAGCATCAGCGGCCAGAACAGGTTGCCGCCGAGCGCGACACCGGCGAGGTCGGCCGGACTGACCCGGCCCGCCATGATGGCGTCGGCCACGCCCATGCCCATCTGCGCCAACTGCGTCACGATCATCGGCAGCGCGAGCCGCGTGAGCGCGCCGAATTCGATCCGCGCCAATGCCTTCAGCGGCGCTTGGACAACCGCCGTGGGTGCAGCGGACGAACTGAACGGCATGGGCGATGGCTCAAAAACGGCCGTTCATTCTATCCGGCCGGCCGGGCGAATCTCATATATCGCGTCTTGGGATCGGGCAATGTCGATAGCCGTTGTCGATTGGGGTGATTCATAGATTCGAATTCCCCTGGCGTCGAGAACTCTTATACTGGCCCTGCCACCCAGACGTGGGATCGCAATTCCCCGTCACACAGTCACAGAGAGGTTAAGACGCCATGGATCTGAAGAAGAGCAAGACGCTGAACAATCTGAAGGACGCGTTCGCCGGCGAATCGCAGGCCAACCGTCGTTATCTTTACTTCGCTGCAAAAGCGGACGTCGAAGGCGAGAACGATGTGGCCGCCGTATTCCGCTCCACTGCGGAAGGCGAAACCGGTCACGCGCACGGCCATCTCGAATACATGGAAGCGGTCGGCGATCCGGCCACCGGTCTGCCGATCGGCAGCACGTCGAACAATCTCAAGGCCGCAATCGCCGGCGAGACGCACGAATACACCGACATGTATCCGGGCATGGCGAAAACGGCGCGCGAGGAAGGCTTCGACGAAATCGCCGATTGGTTCGAGACGCTCGCGAAAGCAGAACGCTCGCACGCGAACCGATTCACGAAGGCGCTGAGCGCGATGGGCTGAGAACAGCGCCGGTCCTCTACGGACCGGTCGGAACGAAGGGGTCGGGTCATCCACGACCCCTTTTTTTCGCCACCTTCTTGCTTGCATGATTCTGTAACGAGGTAGGCCGATGGCTGGAGCACGCGAAGGAAATCTGGAGGCGCCGAAGCGTCGCCCGATCGACTGGCAGAATCCCGAGTTCTACGCGAAGGACTCGCTCTACGCGGAACTCGAACGCGTATTCGAGATCTGCCACGGTTGTCGTCGGTGCGTCAGCCTGTGCGACTCGTTTCCGACGCTGTTCGACCTGGTCGACGAATCAGCGACGCTGGAAGTGGACGGCGTCGACAAGGCCGACTATACGAAGGTCGTCGACCAGTGCTACCTGTGCGATCTGTGCGCAGAGACCAAATGCCCGTATCTGCCGCCGCACGAATGGGCAGTGGACTTTCCGCACTTGATGCTGCGCGCGAAGGCGTTCCGGTTTCAGAACGGCGACACGAAGTGGCGCGACCGGCTCATCACCACCACCGACCCCGTGTTCAAAGCACTCTCGACGCCCGGCATAGGCCAGGTCGCCAACGCGATGATCAACAGTTCCGCGATGCGCACCGCCATCGACAAGACGATCGGCTTGAATCCGAAAGCGCCGGTGCCGAAATTTCACACGCGCACCTTGAGCCGCCGGTTGGGCGAGCGACACGACGTAGACACGCCGACGCAATCGACCGATCGCACGCGTGGCAAGGTCGCGATATTCGTCACGTGCTACGGCGAGCACAACGAACCCGAAGTGGTCGAAGACATGGTGGCCGTGCTCAATCACAACGGCATTGCGGTCCGGCTGCTGCAGGACACGCGCTGCTGCGGCATGCCGAAGCTCGAGCTCGGCGATCTCAAGGCCGTGGAGAAGCTGAAGGACGCGAACCTGCCTGTGTTCCTCGAAGCGATCGACGCCGGCTACGATCTGATGAGCCCGATCCCCTCGTGCGTGCTGATGTACAAGCAGGAAGTACCGCTGATGTTCCCCAACGATGCGAACCTGGCGCGGGTGAAAGCGGCGTTCTTCGATCCATTCGAATACCTGATGCTGCGCCACAAGGCCGGGCTGGTTAAGACCGACTTCAGCCAGAAGCTCGGCACCGTCGCGTACCACGTTGCGTGCCACCAGCGCGTACAGAACATCGGGATGAAGACGCGCGATTTCATGCAGCTCATTCCCGGCACCGAAGTCACCGCGATCGAGCGCTGCTCCGGACACGATGGCACGTATGCGCTGAAGAGCGAGACGTACGAAAAAGCGATGAAGATCGCGCGCCCCGTCGTCACGCGCGTGGAGCAGGCCGCGCCGGATCACTACGGTTCGGATTGCCCGATGGCCGGTCGCATGATTCAGCATGGGCTCGAACTGAAAGGATCGAGCACCCACGCCGAACACCCGATGTCGCTGGTGCGACGCGCGTACGGACTCTGACGCCATGAAACTCGACCGCAGCCGGATCTGGAGCCTCGAAGACTACGCGGCGAAGCGCTCGGCGTTCCGCGCCGAAGTGATCGCGCACAAAAAGGTGCGACGCATCGCGCTGGGTCCGCACGCAACGCTCGTGTTCGAAGACTTCACGACGATGAAATATCAGGTGCAGGAGATGCTGCGCGTCGAACGCATCTTCGAAGCCGAGGGCATAGAGGACGAGATCGCCGCCTACAATCCGCTGATTCCGGACGGCAGCAACTGGAAAGCGACGTTCATGATCGAATACGAAGACGTCGCGGAGCGTCGCACCGCGCTCGCGCAGATGATCGGCATCGAGCATCGCGTGTGGGTGAGAATCGGCGACTACGCACCGCTGTTCGCCCTGGCCAACGAAGACCTGCCGCGCAGCAACGACGAGAAGACCGCGGCGGTGCATTTCCTGCGTTTCGACATTCCGCCTGCGCAGATTGCGTCCGCGAAGGCCGGTGCGCCGATCGCGGTCGGAATCGATCATCCCGCACTGCCCTGTCGCGTCGATCCGATCCCCGAACCGGTACGCGCGAGCCTGGTGAGCGACCTCGATTGAACCGGTTGATGGGCGGCCTCGGCCAGCGCCTTGCGCGCTATATCGCGGCGCCCGCCAAGTACTACAAACCGACAGTGGTCAGCGGCGGCGAAGTTCGCTGGCCCGACTTCATTCAGCCGTGCGACGTGCTGCTGGTGGAGGGTTCTTCGCGCATCAGCACCGCGATCAAGTATCTGACCCAGTCGACTTGGTCGCATTCGGCAATCTGCGTCGGCGGCGCTGCACCGTTTCCGTTGGTAGAGGCCGACGTCGAGTTCGGCGTGTCTTCGGTGCCGTACGAGAAGTATGTCGACGCCAACGTGCGGATCTGCCGCCCGGTGGGCTTGAGCGACGAAGATCGCGCACGCGTGATCGACTTCGTCGTCGCACACATCGGCAACACTTACGACCTGAAGAACGTTTTCGACCTGGCGCGCTTCCTGTTGCCGACGCCCCCCATTCCGCCTCGTTGGCGGCGTCAGTTGCTGACGTTCGGCAGCGGTGAACCGACCAAAGCGATCTGCAGTTCGCTGATCGCCGAGGCGTTCGCAGCAGTCCGCTACCCGATCCTGCCGGATCTCGAGTCGCGAGACGACGGTTCGAGCATCCGCTGGGTATACAAGGTGCGATCGCACACCGCCTATACGCCGCGCGATTTCGATCTGTCGCCGTACTTCGCGGTGATCAAGCCGACGATCGAACGGCGCTTCGACTATCGGGAGTTTCCGTGGCTGGAGCACGCCTAGGTCGATCTGGCTGCCCGGCGGCGGCGGAGGCGTGCCGTGACCCTCCGCCACGACCCACATATCAAAGGCGCAATTCCAACACGCTTTAGTCGATTATCTCGGTCTCTTTCTTCTGCGCCTTAGCTTCGTTGTCAGTGCGCTCGCCGTTTCGCAGACCTTCCAGGTTGTACTCGGTCGCGGCGCGCAGTCCGGCCACGGTCGAGAGATTGCGCATACCACGGCGTGCTACCTGGAACAGGGCATCGAGCACCACGCCTTCCTTCACGTGTCCTTCCTCGCGAACGAGCGACAGGCGATGTAGCGCGTAGAGCCCGACCACCGATGCGAACAGGAAGAAGAAGTCCCACTGCACGAAATTCAGCGCGGTGAACTCGACGTCGCCGCTCGGGTTGTGCCAGCGCATCAGCACCGACAGCTTGCGCGACAGAAAGAAGTCGGCGGTGAGTCCGCCAACCATCGACGCTGTGCCGGCCGCCAGTGAGTTCACCAGCGAACTCGCTGCGAGATACGCAGTCGCATCGCCGCGCGGCGCCAGCTTCAGCGTGATGTTGCCGGACGCGAGCGTGACGCCCGCGCTCGCCACGCCGGTTGCGACGTGAATCGCGATCAATAACGGAATCGTCAGCACATGCCGGTCGGGGAACATCGTGAACGTCCACGCGAAGATGCACACGATGAACAGCGGCGCGCACACCGACAGCACCGACTTGTTGCTGAACCGGTCGGCGATCGCGCCCCACTGCGACACCATCAGGTATGCCGCCATCTGGCTCAACGTGCCGAGGCCGACGACCAGCGCGAGGCTCAGTTCCATCCGCTTCAGCATGTGCACCGTGAAGAACGGCGCCGCGAGGTTCACGGCGAAGTTCCAGCTGCCGAGAAATGCCAGCAGCCGGCGGAAATTCTTGTTGCGGAACGGCACGCCGAGCGCGAGGTACCAGCGCCGATCTGCTGGCGCCGCCGTCATCGGCGGCTCGTAGACGTGCTGCGCACACCACACGCCGTAAAGACCGCCGAAGAACGCGAGCGTGTAGATCACGGCATAGCTGTACGTCTGCGGCAGCGGTATCCACTTGCTCCAGATGTCGACGAAGGCGGCCGCCACCAGACTCAACACGGCACCGATGAACGTCATCCGTTTCTGCCGCGCGCCGAAGATCTCGCCCATGAGCCGATCGGGAATCAGATCGCGCATCCACGAACCCCACGCGCAGCCGAGGAACGCGCCCATCGCATAACGCAACGCGAACGCGAACACGATCACGCCGAGCGCGATGTCGTTGTTCGGAATGAACGCCGCCGCGCCGATGATCAACATCGCCGGCCGCGCGATCAGACCGCTGACGAAATAGATCCGGCTGCGGTTACGGTAACGCTCGACGACGGCCAGCGCGGGAATCTGCGCGAGCTGCGACAGATGCGGAACCGCCGCGAGCAGACCGATGGTGAAGTTGCTGGCGCCGAGCTGCACGGCGAACGCGGTCAGGAACGCGCCGACCGCCAGCGTCTCCATGATCTGAATGCCAACGCCGTTTCGCATGATCCACGGAATGCTCGCGGTCATGCGCGGGTCGATGTCGGGGTGACGCTGTTCCGTCACGCTCGAGTCCAGACGTCGCGACGGTAGCGAATCGTTGGGTCGGACGCTCGGACCGCCTTCGCGACGATCGGACTGCAGAAGAGGATCACGATCCTCATGAACGACGCACTCGCATTGCGCACTCGCTGAGCAGATTGCGACCCTAGCAGAAAAACCGCCGTGATCCTGCTGTGAGGATCGCAGTTCCACTGTACGCTATGGCCCCGTTCACGCTGGACGGATTCCGGAGTCACTATGCGATGGGGGTTACTCGCGGCGTTACTGCTCGCGACGGGATTTGCCGCGGCTGCGAGCGCCGTCGATTCGCCGCTCGCAAAAGCCGATGCCGCGATGACGCAAGCGCGCCAGGACGATATGCCGCTGCTCGCGCCTGAGGCATGGGACAAAGCCACCGAGGCGTATGCCCACGCCAAAGAAGCGGTCGATCGCAACCGCGCGCAAGCGCAGATCGACAAGTACGTCGACGAAGTGACGAAGGCGATCAACGGCGCGGCCGATGTCGTGAAGGTGGGACACACCACGTTCGACGCCGCGCTGACGAGCCGCAGCAACGCGCTGTCGGCCGGCGCCGATCAACTCGCGACACGCATCTTCACCAAAGCCGAAGAACAGTTTCGGAAAGCGGCGATCACGCTCGAAGACGGCCGGCCCGAAAAGGCGCAGTCGCAGGCGGTTGAAGCGGTGCAGAGCTATCGCGCCGCCGAACTCGAGGCGATCAAGGGCGCCATCCTGCGCGACGCGCGGCACCTGCTCACGCAAGCAGAACAGGAGAACGTGGAAAAATACGCACCGCAAACGCTCGCGCAGGCGCGCGCCTCGCTGGCCGAAGCGGAGAAAGCGATCATCGAAGACCGTTACGACACCGATCGTGCGCGGCTGCTCGCGAAGCAGGCGAAAGAACAGGCGAGCCACGCGTTGCACCTGGCGGCGCAGATCAAAGGGGTCAATGGCGGTGACCGCACCTTTGAGGAAGTGTTGTTGCGCTCGGAGGCGCCGGTGGTCGACATCGCCAACGCGCTCAGCGTTACCCCCGACCTGACGAACGGCGTCGCTTCGACTGCGGCAGCGACCCTTGCGGCCGTCAAGCAGACCCAGCACGACCTCGCGCAGATGAAGCTCGACCTCGACGAGCGCAACGAGCGCATCGCCACGCTCGAGACGACGCTCGGCGGCGTTTCGAAAGAGACCGTCGCGCTGAATACTCTCCTGGCCGAGCAACAGGAACGGCGCGACCAGCTCGTGCAGGTCGAGAAGCTGTTCGAGCCGAACGAGGCCGAAGTGCTGCGCACCGGCAACTCGATCGTGCTGCGGCTGGTCGGCCTCAGCTTCGATAGCGGCGCCGCAACGATCAAACCGGACCAGGCGGCCTTGCTCGAAAAAGTCGAACGCGCGGTCGAGATCTTCAGCGACTCGGTCATCACGGTTGAAGGCCACACAGACTCGTTCGGGGGCGACGAATCGAATCTGGAGTTGTCGCAGCGACGCGCCGACGCCGTGCGTGCGTACCTGCTCGCGAACATGACGCTCGCCCCATACCGGATCTCGGCGATGGGATACGGCGAAACGCGGCCGATCTCCAGCAACGAAACGGCTGCCGGCCGAGCGCGCAACCGTCGAATCGATCTGGTGGTTCTGCGCAGTGGTGATTGAAACGCGCATCGGTGCTCAGCGTGCTGGCCTTTTGCTCGCTACGATCCTCGCTCATGGATGCGCACCGCCCGACCCCGCTGCCACTGCGACCTCGGCCGTACCGCCGCGACATGTCGTGGCTGCGCCCGGCCGGCCGAAGCAGCCCAACTCGTCGCAGCGACGCAAGCGGTCGGGGCGACTCAGGCAGCCGACACGATGCAGACCGTCGCTGCCGATTGGCAACGCGCCTCACCGAGAACGTCGAACCGTGTCTCGCGGCACGCGACGCCGATCACGACGCGGTCGACGACAGCGCGGACGAGTGTCCCGATACGACGCCCGGTGTTACGGTCGACGCAACCGGATGTGCGCTGCCGGTGTCTGATCGCTGACGACCTAACGATGGAATAGGTGGCATGGATATCACCTTCACCGCCCTCGCCGTACTCGCCGGCTCGCTGATCGGCGGCTATGGACTGCGCGCGCTGATCCACTCGGCCGGGCGCCGCTGGTTGCACCTCGGCGTAGAGACCGTCAACGTCATGGGCGGCATCGCGTTCTGGGGCATGCTGGTCGGCGGCCTCGTCATGGCGGTGCGCATGCTCGCGGCACCCGCAGTGGGCGATGCACTGGCGACGCTCGCGGTACACGGACCGGCGTTCCTCGCAGCAGTGGCCGTGGTGGTGTTCGGTCACCTGCTCGGCGTCGTCGGGCAGGATCTCATCGGCCGAAGCGCGCGGGTCGTCAGTACCGGCAGCGAACACCTCGTTCGTCGCACGACCTATGCCGTCGTGCTGTTTCTCTCGATAGTCATGGCGCTCGATCTGGTCGGCGTCTACGTCGGCTGGATACTCAACGCGCTCGTTGGCGTCGTCATCGCACTGGTTGCAAGCGTGGGCATCGCGTTGTCGATCGGCAGCATCGGCTTCGTGCAGGATCTGATGACGATGCGGAGGTTCCCCGAACTGATTCGCCCGGGCGCGCGAATCCGCGTCGGTAACATCCGCGGCCGTGTCATCGAGGTAACCGAGACGACGGTCATCGTCGAGAGCACGGACGGCGTCATTCACGTGCCGGGTCGCTATCTGGCGACGCGTCCGTTGCTGGTCGAAC
Organism: uncultured Gammaproteobacteria bacterium; assembly: GCA_963780795.1. Taxonomy (GTDB): domain Bacteria; phylum Pseudomonadota; class Gammaproteobacteria; order Pseudomonadales; family Azotimanducaceae; genus DATJGR01. Next base: position 571,005 of record CAWADH010000008.1, read on the forward strand.
CGGACAAGTCGCCGTGACGGCCATCGACGTCGAACTGATGCACGCGTGGATGCGCGCCGACGCGCCGGCATGCTGCGTCGCGTTAGCGAAGCTCGGTGCGAAGGAGCGCGCGGCCGCGCTGGTGCAATGTGAGCCCGGCGATCTTGCGCTGCTGCTGCGCCATGCGCCGGTATGGTGGCTGAACGTGGTGCAGACCGAACTGCCGGATCTGCCGTGGAACGAGGCGATCGTCGAAGCGGGCGTCGACATCAACGTCATCCGGATGCTGCGCGGTGCACGGCGCGAAGTGCGCGAACATCGGCTCGCCAGTTTTCCCGAACGGCAGCGCGCGCGCATCGCGCGGGCTCTGGTGCTACCGCGCGATCGCGTGCTGTCGGCGCTCGACGACCGTCCGCCGATCGCGCACCTCAGCGAAACGGCCGGAACCGTGCTGGGCCGCATCGGCAGCCTGCATTCGCAGGGCGAGTCGTGGATCTATCTGGTGAACGACGTCGAAGGTTATGCGGGACAGGTCGCGATCGTCGATGCCGCGCGCGCAAACGCCGCTCAGGTGATGGCCGATCTTCCGCTGGTGCAGCGCCCGGTGCTGCACAGCGCGCTGCTGCTCGACCACGCGATGCGCCTTCCGGACTGGCAGGTACACGACAGTTTGCCGGTGCTCGACGAGGCCGAGCACTTCGTCGGGGTGTTGCGCCTCGGAGATCTCGTCAGAGCGTTGCGATTGACCGACGCCGACGCGAATACCCGCCCGGTCAATCTTCCGGTGCTGATCATCGGCTCGTGGGCGGAGCTGCTGGTGGCGTTGATGGGTCGTCGCAGGACCAGGACATGATGCTGTCCGACGAAGTACTCAACTTGGCACCCGATGTCGCCATCAGCGTTCTGACGCGGCAATCGGAAAGCGAACTGCTCGCCTGGATCGAAGAGGGCACCGTGCAGCGCGCGGTGGTGGCACTGCGCCATCTCGACGCCGACACGGCCGGCCGGCTCATCGAAGAATTTCCGGCCAAGCGCCGCGCCGACGTGATCGCGGCGATGGAACCGCGCGACGCATTCCGCTGCCTGCGGACGATTCCGCGTCGGCGCCGCGAAGCGCTCGTTGGGTCGTTGCCGCCGGCCGTCAAACGCGAAGCCGAACGCATCCTGCGGGTGCGCGAGGATTCGGCTGCCGCGCTGATGGAGATTCAGCCGCTGCACATCACGACTCACACGCACGTGGCCGAGTGTCTCGCGCGCGTTCGAAACTGTCAGACGCGCCTGCCACGCACGCTGTTCGTCGTCGATGCCGACGACACGCTCGTTGGGGCGATCGACCTTCAGGCGCTGATCGCCGCCGCTTCCGATGCATCCATCGGCACGATGATGCATCCGGTGAAATGGCAGGTGGACGAATTCACCACGCGCGAAGAGATCGCCGCGGGCATCGGACGTTTCAACATCAACACGTTGCCGGTGGTGAATCTGCAGGGGCATTTCTCCGGCATCATCCGCAGCGAGAATCTGTTCGATGCGGTCGAGCAGGACGCGTTGTCCGACCTGCAGACGATGGTGGGCGCCGGCAAAGACGAACACGCGCTGTCGACTGTGTGGACCACGGTGCAGAAGCGGCATCCATGGCTGCAGATCAACCTGCTGACGGCATTCCTCGCTGCGTCCGTAGTCGGTCTGTTCGAACACACCATCGCGCAATTCACCGCGCTGGCGGTGTTGATGCCGGTGGTGGCGGGACAGTCGGGCAACTCGGGTTCGCAGGCGCTGGCGGTTACGCTGCGCGGTCTCGCGCTGCGCGAGATCGGTGTGAACGCGTGGCTGCGCGTAGTACGCAAGGAAATGTCCGCTGGCCTCTTGAACGGACTCGGCATCGCGCTGGTCACGTCGCTGTCGGTCTACCTCTGGAGCAAGTCGCCGGGTCTCGCGCTGGTCATCGGACTCGCCATGGTTGCGTCGATGACCATCGCCGGCATCGCCGGCGCATTCATTCCGATCATGATGAGCCGCTTGGGCCAGGATCCGGCGACCAGTTCGACCATCGTGCTGACGACCGTCACCGACGTCTCAGGCTTCTTTTCGTTCCTCGGAATCGCGACGCTGTTGTCGTTTCTGCTCTAGCCCCCTTCTCTCGAGCCAAAGGAAAACGGCGCAATCGTGAGATTGCGCCGTTTCGATGGGCTCAGATCGAGCCCGCGATCACTTTACCAATCTATCAATAGTCGCCGTGATCGTGGTGCTCGTGACCGTGGTCGTGCCCGTCGGCCGCCTTCGGCTTTTCCGGCGCATCCGCGATCAGCGCTTCGGTCGTCAGCATCAGGCTCGCCACGCTCGCCGCGTTCTGCAGCGCGAGACGCGTGACTTTCGTCGGATCGAGAATGCCCATTTCGACCATGTCACCGTATTCGCCGCTCGCCGCGTTGAAGCCGTAATTGCCTTTACCGCCACGCACCTTGTCGACGATCACCGACTGCTCGTAGCCCGCGTTGGCGACGATCTGCCGCAGCGGCTCTTCGATCGAACGACGCAGGATCTTGATGCCAGTGGTCTGGTCGTCGTTGTCGCCTTTCAGCTTGTCGAGTTTCACGCTCGCGCGCATCAGCGCCACACCGCCGCCGGGTACCACGCCTTCTTCGACCGCCGCACGGGTTGCGTGCAACGCGTCTTCGAGGCGTGCCTTCTTTTCCTTCATTGCGATTTCGGTCGCCGCGCCGACTTTGACCACTGCAACGCCACCGGCGAGTTTCGCCAGGCGTTCCTGCAGTTTTTCGCGGTCGTAGTCAGACTTCGTGTCTTCGATTTCTTTGCGGATCTGACCGATACGGCCTTTGATCTCTTTCGACTTGCCGGAACCGCCGACGATGGTCGTGTTCTCTTTCGAGACTTCCACGCGCTTTGCGGTACCGAGGTCTTCCAGCGTCGCTTTTTCGAGCTGCATGCCAGTGTCGTCGGAAATCACTTTGGCGCCGGTCAGAGTCGCGATGTCTTCGAGCATCGCTTTGCGGCGATCGCCGAAGCCAGGCGCCTTCACGGCAACCACGCTGACGATCGAGCGCAGTTTGTTGACGACCAGCGTCGCCAGCGCTTCGCCTTCGATGTCTTCCGCGATGATCACCAGCGGCTTGCCTGCGCGAGCCACCGCTTCGAGAATCGGCAACATTTCACGCACTGACGAGATCTTCTTGTCGCGCAGCAGAATCATCGGACTTTCGAGTTCGGCGACCTGACGATCGGGCTTCGTGATGAAGTACGGCGACAGATAGCCGCGGTCGAACTGCATGCCTTCGACCACTTCGAGTTCGTTCTCCAGACCGGAGCCGTCCTCGATCGTGATGACGCCTTCTTTACCGACCTTGTCCATCGCTTCGGCGAGCAGATCGCCGATTGCCTGATCCGCGTTGGCCGATACCGCGCCGACCTGTGCGATCGATTTGCGATCGGTGCACGGCGTCGACATTTTTTCGAGCGCTTCGGTGACGACTTTCACCGCCTGATCGATGCCACGCTTCAGGTCCATCGGGTTGACGCCCGCAGCGACCGCTTTCGAACCTTCACGCAGAACGGCCTGCGCGATGACCGTCGCCGTCGTGGTACCGTCGCCGGCTTCGTCCGATGTTTTGCTCGCAACCTGCTTCACCAGTTGCGCGCCCATGTTTTCGAACTTGTCCTTCAGTTCGATTTCCTTCGCCACCGATACACCGTCTTTCGTGACGGTCGGTGCGCCCCAGCTCTTGCTCAACACGACGTGACGACCCTTGGGTCCCAGCGTCACCTTCACCGCGTCGGCCAGAATGTCGACACCTCTTGCGAGACGCTTACGCGCGTCTTCGTCGAATACGATCTTCTTCGCGCTCATGTTGCTTGTTCCTTTCCTCTCCGTTCGTTACTTCAGCACCGCCATCACGTCCTCTTCCCGCATGATCACGTACTCTTTACCGTCGAGCTTGATCTCGCTGCCCGAGTACTTGCCAAACAGGATTCGGTCCCCTTTCTTGACGCTCGGTGCGCGCACGCTGCCGTTGTCCAATACCGCACCGGGTCCCACCGCTTCCACCAACCCCTGCTGGGGTTTCTCGCGGGCGTTATCCGGAATCAGGATGCCGCCGGCCGATTTGGTCTCTTCGGCAACCCGTTCCACCAATACTCTGTCGTGTAACGGTCTGAATTTCATATATTTTTCCTCTGATCAGTCGGTTTTGCGGCGCGCCGCGCCTGCGCATAATGGGCCCACGAGCGCCACTTTCAAGGGTTCGTCCAACGGTTCGTCGAAAAAAAGTCGCGCCTCAACGCAGCGGGTTCTGGATCGCGCGCGCCAGGCGGCCGAGCAGGTCGGCACGGCTCGCGGTGGTGCGCCATACCATGCCGATGTCGCGACTCGGCGGCCGCCCGCGGAACGGGATGTATCTTACGGCACCGCTGCGCGGTCCCAACGCCAGTTCCGGCATCAGCGTGATGCCGATGTTCGCGGCCACCATCTGCCGCAGCGTCTCGAGGCTGGTCGCCCTGAAGTTCGTGTTCTCGACCGCATTGTGCGAGTTGCAGATGTCGAGCGCCTGGTCGCGCAGACAATGGCCGTCTTCGAGCAGCAGCACCTGCTCGTCGTTCAGATCGTCGAGTGAAACCGTCTTACGTCCGGCTTTCGGGTGCTGCTTGCTCACCGCGAGATAGAACGCTTCGCTGTACAGCTTCGTCTGCACCACGTGGTCTTCGCCGACCGGCAACGCGAGTATCAGTGCGTCGAGTTCGCCGTCGCCGAGCATCCGCAGGATGACGCGCGTCTGACCCTCGGTCAGCTTGATCGACACCTTCGGGAACTCACGGCGGATGATCGGCAGGATGCGCGGCAACAGGTAGGGCGCCACGGTCGGAATGATGCCGACCCGCACGTCGCCGCCCAGCGGATCGCGATGCTCTTCGGCAATTCGTATCAGGTCGTCGACGTCGCGCAGTACGCGTTGCGCCTGCGCCACCACCGCGGCGCCGACCGGTGTGAGAAGCACCTGCCGGTTGCCGCGTTCGATCAGCGTCACCTTGAGTTCGTCTTCGAGTTTGCGGAGTTGCGTCGACAACGTCGGCTGGCTCACGAAGCAAGCCTCGGCCGCGCGACCAAAATGCAGATGCTCGGCCAGCGCGACCAGATAGCGCAGGTCGCGGAGGTTCATCAGTCGCGCCAGGGCTCCACGATGATCTTCGCGTGGGTTTCCGGCGTGCCAAGATCGCGGAACGCGCCGGCGACGCCGCCGACGCCGACCTTGCCGGTGATCAACGGGTCGGCGATCAGCTTGCCTTCCGCTATCAACGACAGCGTTCGCGCGAATTCCTCCACCGTGTAGCCCAGCACGAACTGCATGTTGATCTCGTTGGTGATGCCGAGCAGCGGTCGAATCTGATCCGGCTCCATGCACACGCCGACAATCACGAAGCGACAGCCGCGCGCTGCGCCAACCAGCATCTGGTCGATGACGCCAGGCACGCCGACGCATTCGAAGAACACGCCGGGTCGCAGTTCCGGCGTACCGGTCAGCAGGTTCACAGGGCCGCGCTCACCGCTGCGCGTGACTTCCGCGACCTCGCGCCAGCTGGCATAAGGCGACGTTTTTGCCGGATCGAGCACGATGTCGGCGCCGAGTTGTTCCGCGAGCTTGCGCCGCATCGGCGAATAATCCGCAGCGATGATCGGGCGTACGTCGCGCGTCTTGAGCGCGCTGATCACCGCGAGACCGATCGGTCCGCAACCGATTACCAGCGGCACGTCGTCGCTCGTGAGCTTCGCCATCTCCACCGCGTGCAGCCCTACCGCCATCGGCTCGGTCAGCGCGGCGCGTTCGGTCGGCAGTCCGTTCGGCACCGGCAACAGCAGGCCCTCCATCAGTACCATCCGTTCCGCATAGCCGCCCGGAACGTCGTTCGAATAACCCACCGTTACCGGCGCGCCGTTGCGCAGCAGCATCGGGAACGAACAGACGCGCGTACCGATGCGATGCGTGCGCGCGGTCTGCGGGCCGTAGTCGAGAATCTCGGCACAGAACTCGTGGCCCATGACCACGTCGCGGCCGATGTCCATGCCCATTCCGCCCGGCGCGTTGTCGACGAACTGCTTCGCGTGTTTCAACGCGTGCAGGTCCGAGCCGCAGATGCCGCACGCGAGCGTTTTGACGAGCACTTCTCCCGGGCCGGGAATCGGCTCCGGCATATCGTCGGTGACGATCTTCAGATTGCGCATGACGGCAGCACGCATGACGGGTCTCCGTTGAAATGGGCGGTGCGGAAAAGACCGCGAGTTTGGTGGATGCCGCCGCTCGAAACAACTTCGATGACGCGCGCCGCGGCATCTGGAAGAATGGCCGACCCCACCGCGTACGAGAACCTGCAAATGGCACTGCGTCTCTATGACCACCCGCTGTCGCCGTACGGGCAGAAAGTGAAGATCGCGCTGATCGAAAAAGGCGTCGAGTTCCAGGGCATGTTGCCGAACGCGATCGGCAGCGGCCAGGTGGACGGCGAATTCGCCGCGGCGAATCCGCGCGGCGAAGTACCCGCCCTGCTCGATGGCGACGCCGCAATCTTCGATTCGACCGTCATCCTCGAATACATCGAAGACAAGTGGCCGAAGCCCGCGCTGTTGCCGGCGAGCCCGCTCGATCGCGCGCGCGTGCGCATGCTCGAAGACGTCATGGACACGCACTTCGAAGCGATCACGTGGGCGCTGTCGGAGATCCGCAACTTCGGCCGCGCTGAGGGCGCCGAAGCGACGCGACTCGAAGCGGCCGGCGCGGCAGAGATCGGTCGTTGGCACACTTGGCTCGAGCAACAACTCGGCGGACGCCAGTGGTTCAACGGCGACGCCTTCGGCTGGGGCGACCTGTGTGTGGTTCCGTTCCTGAACGGAGCGGGTTCGTTCGGTCGCGCGCCGAAAGCGGGATCTGCGCTCTCGGATTGGCTGTCTCGTGCGAACGCGCGCGACAGCGTGCGCACCGTGTCCGGCGAAGCAGCCAAGATGGCGATGCAGGGCGCCAGCGCAGGCATGGTCGCGGTGCGCCAGGCGCTCGAGGCGGGTCTGTTCAAGCGCGAGTACCGGGACCATCGACTGGAATGGATGATCCGCAACGGCGCGCTGAACGTCGTGCAACGCGGCCTGGAGCGTCGCAACATCCGCTTCACCGAGTCGTTCGGGCGCTGACGAGCGCGCGGTCGAGCGATGCTCGACGTTCTTTATCGCTCGTCAGACCTGCTTGCCATCAACAAGCCGAGCGGCATTTCGCTGCTGAGCGATCGCAGCGGCGCGCCGTGTCTGTGGGATACCTTGCGCGCCGACCTGGCCGAGCAAGGGTGCGAGCCGTTCTCGATCCATCGCATCGACAAAGGCACCAGCGGTGTGCTGCTGGTCGCGCTCACGCGCGAGCGGCAGGCGCAGCTGACTAAATCGTTCGCCGACCGCGACGTGCGCAAGTTCTATGTCGCGCGCGTGCTGGGCGACGTGGACCTCCGCGGATCGACCGGCGTCATCGACCTGCCGCTGACGAAAGGGCGAAAGAGCCGCTACCGCGTGGCGGCGCCGCGCGAGCGAATCGCCAGGCATGGAACGCGCTGGCATCTGAGCGGACGGCAGCACGAAGGCCACGACAGCGTATCGCGCCTTCGCAGAATTGGTGGGGCCGCAGGGCACACGCTGCTCGCGCTGCAGCCGCTGACCGGCCGCACGCATCAGTTGAGGGTTCATCTCGCGTGGATCGGCCACCCGATTCTCGGCGATCACCTGTACGGCAAGCCCGACTCGCCCGAGCAGCGATGGCCGCGTCTCGCGTTGCACTGCCACCGGATCGTCGTCGACGGCGTGGCGATCGTCGCGCCGCTGCCGGCGGAGTTCCGTTTAGCGTCGCTTCGACATCCAGCCTCGCGCCGCGGCGAAGCCGGCCGCGGCCGCCGCCGGACTGCGCGTCAGCGCGAGTAACGCCGCGCCGGCAGCCAGCCCGACCGCCCATTCCCGCAACTGCGGGCTGTCCGGCTCTGCACCGATCGCGCGCGAAACGGTGTGCTCGCAGTTGTTCGCCAACAGGCTATAGGAGCGACCGCCCGCATCCCGTTCGGCGTGCAGCAACGCGTGCCGTCGCGCCTCGCGGTCCATGCGCGTGACGTACAGACGCTGGCCGGCGCTGAACTCCGCTTCACTGCTGATGTGCTCGCCCTTGAACGGCGTGTTGTGCAGCACGGTGCCGTCGCCCAGGGCAATGCCCCGGTGCATCACGAAGCCCTTGCGCCGCGACACGATGTCTCCCGGCAGATAGCGACTCATAGGCAATGTCTCTCGATCCCGTGATTCAAGTTCATTGCACGAAGCACGAATCGTTCCACCCTGCCGGCCCCCGAAAATCGCGGCTTTGCGGACTTGGAGGTCCGCTCCCTCAGGTCGGCTGCGCGAACAGTTGGCGAGATCGGCGACGTCACTGGCTCCGGCTGGTCATGTAGTGAATCGCGTCCATCAGCTCCTGATCGCTGCACGCAACGCACATGCCCTTCGGCGGCATTCCTGCAGAAGGCATTCCTTCGATCGTGTGTTTCAGCATTACATCGTCGCCCTGTGCGACGCGCGGCGCCCAGGCTTGCGCATTGCCGACCGGTGGCGCGCCGCTGATGCCGGACGAATGGCACGAGATGCAGAAGCGCTGATAGGTCTGTTCGCCGGGCGCGAGTTGCTTTGCCGATTTCGCGGTGGAATCGCCTCCTCCGCAGCCGGCCATTACGAGCACACCCATCAGCAACACGACCCGTCCAGACATTCGGCGCTCCCTCGTTCGACGTTTCAGGTTTCGTACGCCGGTCAGAGCCGGCGAAGGATTTCGGCCGCCCGCGTGAGCGTGGCGTCGTCTTTGCAGAAGCAGAAGCGCAGCAGGCGCAGTTCCGGTGCGTGCTCGTAGAAGACCGAAACCGGAATCGAGGCGACGCCTTTTTCGATCGTCAGGCGACGCGCGAGATCGACGTCGGTCTCGTTCGACACGTTGCCGTAGTCGAGCAGCTGAAAGTAAGTGCCGCCGCTCGGCGTGATGCCGAACCGCGAGCCTTCGAGCAAACCGACGAACAGATCGCGCTTGCGCTGATAGAACGCGCCGAGCGACGTCGCGTGTTCGGGCGCCACCGCCATGTAGTCGGCCAGTGCGTGCTGAATCGGCGTGTTGGCGACGAAGTTCACGTACTGGTGAATGCGCCTCAGTTCGACGGTGAGCGCCGGCGGCGCGACGCAGTAACCGGTCTTCCACCCGGTCAGGTGATACGTCTTGCCGAACGACGAAACGACGAAGCTGCGCGCATACAGATCCGGATATCGCAGCACGCTTTCGTGCCGCGCTCCGTCGAACACGATATGTTCGTAAACTTCGTCGGCGACGACGTAGAAGGCGTGATCGCGGGCGAGCCCGCTCAAAGCGAGCATGTCGGACGCGCGCCAGATCGCGCCCGTTGGATTGTGCGGCGAATTAATGATGATCAGCCGGGTGCGCGCGGTGATGGCATCGCGCACGCGGTCCCAATCGGGCAGGAACGAAGGCGCCGTGAGCGGCACGCGACGCGTCACGCCGCCCGATAGCGTCACCGCCGGTTCGTAGCAGTCGTACGCCGGATCGAAGACGATGACTTCGTCGCCCGGGCGCACCACCGCCGTGATCGCGCAGAAGATCGCTTCGGTTGCGCCGGCGGTGATGGTGACTTCGGTGTCCATGTTCACGGCACATCCGTACAGATCGGCCACCTTGCGGGCGACCTGCTCGCGCAACGCGGCGACGCCCGGCATCGGCGCGTACTGGTTGTGGCCGTGGGTGAGGTGGTAGACAGCCCGCTGCAGCAGCGGCGGCGGACCGTCGAAGTCGGGGAAACCCTGCGACAGATTGATGGCGCCGTGTTCCGCCGCGAGTTGCGACATCACCGTGAAAATCGTCGTGCCGACGTGGGGCAGCTTGCTGTCGATCATCGAGAGGTTCGAACGCAAAAAGGGGGTGGCGATTGTGGCAGGTGTGCCGTCGGTTCCGAAGCCACGATCTGTTAACAAATCTATATTAATATATTTTGATGTTCGATTTGGTGAGTGCTAGCATGCGCGCCGTCAATCGAGTCCGTTCGACGATGCCGGCACCCTCACCGTACGAGTCGTTTCTCAACGCAACCCGCGCCGCGGCGGACCCGCTGCGCGCCGACATTCTGCGCGCACTCAGAAAGGACTCGTTCGGCGTGCTGGAACTGGCGCACATCTTCGACGTGGCGCAACCCGCGCTGAGCCATCACCTGAAGATTCTCAGCCGTGCGGGACTGGTAGCGACCCGACGCGACGGCAACGGCATCTACTACCGCCGCGCGCAGCCGAAGCCCGATTGCGCCATTTACGACTACCTCGTGCACCTCTATGCGACGCTCGACGGCTTCGATGCCGATCACGCGCGCCAACGGCGCATGGACGACGTGCACGCGGAGCGCGCCGAACGCAGCCGCAAGTTCTTCGTCGATCACGCCGACGAATTCGCGACGCAGCGCGAATTGATCAGCACGCCCATCACGTACGTACCGGCGCTGCGGGAACTGCTCGACGGCGCGGCTTGCGGTCGCAAGCGCGCGCTCGACGTCGGCCCCGGAGACGGCGAAACGCTGCTGGTGCTCGCGGAGCACTTCGATACCGTGCTCGGCATCGACAATTCGCCCGAAATGCTGGAGCGCGCGCGTGCGGTGATACGGCATAGCGCAGCCGGGAACGTATCGCTGCGGTTGAAGGACTTCGAGTCGCTCAAGACGCCGCGCCAGGACCTGATTCTGTTCGCGATGGTGCTGCATCACGCGGCCTCTCCCCGACGATTCTTCGAACACGCTTCTCGACTGTTGAACGATCGCGGCCTGCTAGTCGTCGTCGAACTCATCACCCACGATCAGGAGTGGGCGAAGAGCGCGTGCGGCGACATCTGGCTCGGCTTCGATCCAGTGGATCTCGACGATTGGGCGCAAGAGGTCGGCCTCGCGGCCGGCGCAAGTCAATATCTCGCGCAACGAAATGGTTTTCGCATTCAATTCCGGTCTTATCAGAAAGGAGCAACGCAATGACCCAACAAGACTACAAAGTGGCGGACATCGAGCTCGCCGAATTCGGCCGCAAGGAAATTCGTCTGGCCGAATCCGAAATGCCGGCTCTGATGGCATTGCGCAGGAAGTACCAGCCGAAGCAGCCATTGAAAGGCGCCCGTATCATCGGCTGCATCCACATGACGGTGCAGACGGCGGTGCTCATCGAAACGCTCGTTGCGCTCGGCGCGGAAGTGCGCTGGTCGTCGTGCAACATCTTCTCGACGCAGGATCACGCGGCCGCCGCAATGGCCGCAGCCGGCGTACCGGTATTCGCGTGGAAAGGCGAAACCGAAGACGAATACTGGTGGTGCATCGAACAGACGATCAACAAAGACGGCAAGGCCTGGGATGCAAACCTGCTGCTCGACGACGGCGGCGACCTGACGCAGCGGATTCACGAGGCCTATCCGGCAATGCTCGACAAAGTGCACGGCATCAGCGAAGAAACGACGACCGGCGTGCACCGTCTCTACGACATGCTGAAAGCGGCGGCGTTGAAAGTGCCCGTGATCAACGTCAACGATTCGGTGACGAAGTCGAAAAACGACAACAAATACGGCTGCCGCCACAGCCTCAACGACGCGATCAAACGCGGCACCGACATGCTGCTGGCAGGTCGTCGCGCACTGGTCATCGGTTACGGCGACGTCGGCAAGGGGTCGGCGCAGAGCCTGCGGCAGGAAGGCATGATCGTGCGCGTCGCCGAGGTCGATCCGATCTGCGCGATGCAGGCGTGCATGGACGGCTACGAAGTGGTTTCGCCTTATGTCGACGGCCTGAACACCGGCCGCCTCGAAGACATCGATAGACGCCTGCTCGGCAGCACCGACCTGGTGGTCACGTGCACCGGCAACTCCAACGTGTGCGACGAGAACATGTTGAAGACGCTGAAGCGCGGCGCCGTGGTCTGCAACATCGGCCACTTCGACAACGAGATCGACACCGCATACATGCGCGCCAACTGGCGCTGGGACAAGGTGAAGGAGCAGGTACACCAGATCTACCGCAGCGGCGACGACGGCGACTATCTGATTCTGTTGTCCGAAGGCCGGTTGGTGAATCTCGGCAATGCGATGGGACACCCGTCGCGCGTCATGGACGGTTCGTTCGCGAACCAGGTGCTCGCGCAGATGCACCTCTACGAACAGCGTTGGGCCGATCAACCGCCGAATCAGCGCGCGCCGATCACCATCGAAGTGCTGCCGAAAAAGCTCGACGAAGAGGTGGCGCAGCTGATGGTGGAAGGTTTCGGTGGCGTGGTTACACGTCTGACCGGAAAGCAGGCGAAGTACATCGGCGTAAAGCCGGAAGGTCCGTTCAAGCCCGAATCGTACAAGTACTGATGCAGAGCACGTAGCCACGGACGCGCTGCTGCGACAGAAGCTGCTCTTCGTTACCGGCAAGGGCGGCGTCGGCAAGAGCGCCGTGGCGACGGCGTTGGCGGCCGAATCTGCGCGCGCGGGTCGACGCACGCTGCTGGTCGTGCAGCAGCAATCCGACCTGCGTCATCCGCAGCTCGGCATGGTCGCCGCGTATCGGCCTGCGCAGGTCGAACCGAATTTCGATCTGTGCAGCGTCGACGGCCGCTCCGCGCTGAAAGAGTACGTGCACCGCACGATGACGCTGCCCGGACTCTACGACTGGTTCCTCGACAGCACCGCGCTCAAACACTTCACCGAAGCGGCGCCGGGCTTCGAAGAGCTGATGTGCCTCGGCAAGATCTACGACCTCGTTTCCGATTCGAAATACGATCGCGTGGTCTTCGACGGGCCTGCCACCGGTCACGCCGCGTTGATGCTGCGCGTGCCGCGCACGACTGGCGCGGCGGTGCGCACCGGTCCGCTGCACCACAACGCGCTGAAGATCCAGCTGATGCTGGAGAACGACGTCACGACGCGCATCGTCATCGTGGCGCTCGCCGAAGAAATGGCGATACGCGAAGCGAGCGAACTGGCGCGCTACGTCACCAGCGACCTCGCGATGCATCTCGGGCCGATGATCGTCAATCGCGTCAGCCGCCAGTTGTTCGATCGCGGCGAGATCGATGCGTTGCGGACAGCGACGGCTGCATCGCCCGCATTGATGCGAATGGTGCACGCTGCGAGCGCGCGCTTCGAACGCGCATCTGCCGAAGCGCAGTACGTCGCCGGATTGCGCGCGGAGCGGCCGTGGCTGATCGAAGTGCCGCAGATCGTGCTCGCGCGTCACGATCCCGCGCTGCTGGTCGACGGTATCGTCGCGAATCTCGCTTCAGGCAGTTCGCGCCATGGTTGAATCGTTATCGCTCGATCTGCCGGAGCTGACCCGAACACGACGCGTCATCGTGTGCTGCGGCGGCGGCGGAGTCGGCAAAACCACGACGGCCGCGGCGTTGGGATATCTCGCCGCGAAGAACGGCCGCAAGGTGCTGGTCATGACGATCGACCCGGCGCGACGGCTCGCGCAGGCGCTCGGGCTCGACGAACTCGGTCACGCGCCGCAACGGATCGAAACCGACGCGCTCCCGGGCGAGCTGCACGCGATGATGCTCGACACCAAGCGCACGTTCGATTCGCTCATCGAGCAGTACGCCCCGAGCGACGCCGCACGCGAGACCATCTTTGCGAATCGCTATTACCAGCACTTGTCCAACTCGCTCGCGGGATCGCGAGAGTTCATGGCGATGGAAAAGGTCTACGAAATGGCCCAGACCTCGACCTACGACCTGTTGATCGTCGACACGCCGCCGGCGCAGCACGCGCTCGACTTTCTGGAAGCACCGGAGCGGCTGTTCGATCTGTTCCAGGGCTCGTTCGTCAATCTTTTGTTGCAGCCGTATCGCGTCGCAGGTCGTATTGGATTCGACCTGTTCCGGCGATCGTCCGATCGACTGCTGAAAGTCTTCGAACGGCTCACCGGTTACGACGTCCTCGCCGACCTCTCGGATTTCTTTCTGGCCTTCGCCGATATGTCGGCCGGCTTCAAGGAACGCTCGCAGCGCGTGTTGACCATGCTGCGTCAGCCGAGCACCAGCTTCCTGCTCATCTGTGCGCCCGAACCAGCGAGCCTGTCGCAGGTCGACCGCTTCTTTGCACGATTGACGTCGGACGGCATGCCAATCGGCGGCGTGGTCATCAATCGCGTTCACCAGGCGGATGCGGTGGCGGACGAGACGAGCTACAGCCTCACCGAAGGCGACGTGGCCATCATTACGGCGGTCCCCGACGTGAAGCTGGGCGGCATCGACCTGACTCATCGATTGCTCGCGGCGTACCGCGACCAACTGACGCTCGCCGCACTCGATCGCGCCGCGATCGAAGCAACCGACTGGGCGCGTGCAGCATTGCCGGTGCAGCGCGTGCCGCATTTCGATCGCGACCTGCACAGCCTCGCCGACATCGCCGCCGTGGCAGCGTGTCTGCAACCGCCGCGTCAGTCGAGCACCGCAACCGCGGCGACGTAATTCTCTGGCACTGGGAGCACGCTGGCCCGAATCCGCTGTGTGTCGGAAAGAAGCTCGATCTGGCCCTGCCCAACGACCTTCTCTAGGCGCAGGCCACGCACCGCAGCGAGACCGCGCCCAATCGCTTTCGACGCCGCCTCGGCCAGCGTGAACGCGCCGATTACACTCACCGACGCCGCATCGCGCACCTCCGCGACGATCCGCATCCGGGCGACGTGTTCCGTCTTTCGCTGCGCGGCCTCGAGATCGACACCGAGCGGACGTGCGCCCCAGCCGATCAATACGGCGTTCGCGCTGTGCGACAGATTGAATTGCATGCCGCCGGCGTGTTGCGGCTTACCTGCGTCGTCGGGGCTGATCGGAATCGACGACGGAACGACGCCCAACACGTCGGCAAGCGCGCGACGCAGATACGCGCGCGAGGCAACGTATTCCACGCGGCGCCGTTCCAGTTTGAATCCGGCGGCGCGCTCGCGCTCTTCCTCCGACAGCAGATCGCGTTCCGTATCGCCCACCGCCTCGGGCAAACGCCAGCATTGCAGTTCGACGTCGAGACACCGTCCGCGCCACAGTACGAGCGGAGTCGGCATGACGCTACACCGGAAAAGACAATCGCAACCCTTCGGCAAAGCCGACCTCGGGTTGCCACGCGAGCGCCTCGCGGATGTCCTGCGTACGGCAGACCCAGTCGCGGTGAAACAGCTCGCGGACTTTTCCCGCCGTGAGCATCGGCGCGAGGTGGAACGCGCGCCCGATCCATAGATTCGCGAGACCGACCGACGCGAGCACGCCTTGCGGCACGTTCACGCGGTGGATCGGGGCACCGCGCAATTCCGTGGCGATCGCAATCATCTCGGACCAGTCGTAGCCATTCGGCATGCCGTCGTCGAGCTCGAAGCAGCGGCCACTGGAAACCGATGCGCCCAGCCACGCGACCATCGCCCGCACGAGATCGGCAACGTAGATCAACGAGGTGCGGCCGGCGTGACCCGGCACCACCGCGACGCCCCGCATCATCAGTCGGAACAACGGCAGCAGTTCCTTGTCGCCCGGGCCGTAGACGGCCGGCGGACGGAATACGGTCCACGGCACCGACGCGCTCTGCAACACCGCTTCGCCGCGTCGCTTGCTCGACGCATACATCGACAGCGTCGGCTCGCGCGCGGCCAGCGACGACAACGACAGCAGGCGCGCCACTCGCGCACGCTCTGCAGCGCGCACGACGCACTCGGTTCCGGCGACGTTGACGACATCGAAGTCGCTTTGCCGCGCACCGCGAACCGCGCCCGCGCAATGCAGCACCGCGTCGCACCCATCGACCAGTTCGTCGATACCGCGACGCTCGACGAGATCGCCTGCGATCCACGTGATGGCGGACTTCGGATCGCGCCGCGCACGCGTCAATGCGCGCACCGTGAAGCCGGACCGCGTCAGATGTTGCAGAAGATGGGTGCCGATGAACCCCGTCGCACCGGTGACCGCGACGCAACGCCCGCGCCGCGGAAGGACCGATGCGTCAGGCTGAGTCAGGGACCGGTGCCGCCCGCGGCGCGCGATGCGAGTGCATTCTCGAGCGACGCGGCGTACATACGGCGCGCCTGCGACCGCGACGGTTTGCCGGACGACGTGCGCGGCAATGCGTGCGAGTCGACCAACTCGACGTGACAGTGGATGCCGAACTCGGTCTTGATGTGCGCGTGCACCGTATGCGCCAGGCGGGCGCGCGCTTCGGGGTCGAGTTCGCGGCTCTGAACCAGCAGCACGACGCGCTCGCCGGATTCATCGGAGATCGAGAACGCCATCGAGTCGCCGGTGCGCACCGACTCCTGCGACTCGGCCACGTATTCCAGATCCTGCGGCCAGAAGTTGCGCCCGCCGACGATGATCATGTCCTTTTCGCGGCCGGTCACGAAGATGCGACCGTCGAGCAGATAGCCGAGGTCGCCGGTGTCGAGCCAGCCGTCGGGCGTCAGCACTTCGGCGGTGGCTTCCGGCTGATGCAGATAGCCCTGCATCACGCTGTCGGTTCGCACCCACAGCGTTCCGATCTCACGCTCCGGCAGAACGTTGCCATCCGCATCGCGCACTTCGACCTGTATTCCCGGCAACGGCGCGCCGCAATCGACGAACGCACGCACCGGCGCGCTCTTGCGATTGATTTTCGCCACCGGCCGCGCGCGTCGGTGTTTGACGCAGTCGTTCCGGTCGACCAGGTCGACGCCCACGCCGCGTCCGCGCTGCGCGAAGCTGATCGCGAGCCCGACCTCGGCCATGCCGTAAGACGGTACGAATGCCTGGCCGGTGAAACCGCTGCCGTCTACCGCGCGAACGAACGACTCGAGGGCTTCGGGACGGATCATCTCCGCGCCGACGCCGGCCACTCTCCAGCGGTGCAGATCGAATTTTGCACCGTCGCCGTCGCGCAGACGGCGCGCACACAGTTCGTAGCCGAACGGCGGGCCGAACGAGATGGTCGCCTGGGTGCGCTCCATCAGCGTGAGCCACATCCGCGGTCGCATCGCGAACTCGCGTGTGCCGAGATAGGCCACCGGTGCCTGACCGGCGACCGGGACCAGGATTTTTCCGACCAGTCCCATGTCGTGATAGAACGGCAACCACGAGAAGAAGCGGTCGTCGGGACGCACATCGAGACCCGCGCCGATGATCTGCCTGAGATTGCACATCACCGCGCGTTGCGTGATGACGGCGCCGCGCGCGACGCGCGTGCTGCCGGAGGTGTATTGAACGTAGGCGATTTCGTCGATGCCGGAGCCGACCAGCTTCGTGTCGATACCCTGCGTTGCGTTCAGATCTTCGAGGCGTCCTGCGAGCGCGAGCCCGAGACCCTGCGTCGCATCATGCAACAGGCCAACGAATTCGTCGGTTGCAAAGGCTGCGCGTGCACCGGAGTTCTCGACGAGGAAGCGAAGCTGCCGCAGATATTGTTCGCGGCCACCCAGGCTCACCGTTGCCGGAAGCGGCACCGGTACCAGACCTGCGTACTGGCAGGCAAAGAACAGGATGACGAACTCGGCGCGCGTCTCGGCAACCAATGCAACCCGGTCGCCACGCGTGACGTCGACCAATCCGAGAAGACGACGGGCTGCATGCATCGCTTGCGCGCGCAGCTCCCGATAGCTCAGCTCACATAGGATCTCGCCACGGCCGTTGAAGAACGTCATGCCATGACGGCTTCGTGCGGCGTGGTCCAACGCTTCGTGGAGCGTCGAGAAATCTCCTGGTCGCCAAACTATCTCTTCTTCTACGTTGTCCGCATCTGTATGAAAGGAAGCCCCGTTTACCACCAACACACACTCGAAACTTATTATGTTAGAGTTTGCCAACACGCAAACTAAGCCGCGCTAGCAGCTACTTACCCCTGAGACCGCACCCTGCTTGAGCTCTAACGGCTTTTGCTGACGCGGCCGCCATTATACCCATGCATCTTCAGAGGTAAAACGAAACTTTGACCCCCGAAATTGTGCCGGTCCGCACGAAACAGGAACGTGAAGTCTTCATCCGCGTGCCGTTCGACCTCTACGCCGATGACCCGAACTGGGTACCACCGCTGTTGTTCGACCGCCGCGACCAGATCAGCCCGAAGCATCCGTTTTTTCGCCACGCCGACATGCAGGCATTCGTGGCGTACCACAACGGCAAGGCCGTTGGGCGCATCAGCGCGCAGATCGACCACCTGAACGCCGAGCGCGGTCGACCGGGGCTCGGCTACTTCGGTCTGATCGACGCGATCGACGACCCCGACGTATTCGCAGCGCTCTTCCGCGCGGCCGAAGAATGGCTGAGACAGCATCACATGACCGAGGTCCTCGGTCCGATGAACCTCAACATCAACCAGGAAGTCGGTCTCCTTGTCGACGGGTTCGACACGAAGCCGTACTTCATGATGGGACACTCGAAGCCGTACATCGGCCGACAGGTGGAAGCGGCCGGCTACCGACCCGTGAAGGATTTGCTCGCATACGAAATGGATCCCGACTTCGAGATCCCGTCGGTGATGGGCGCCGTCGAGAAGCGGCTGCACGGACGCATGGTCATCCGTCAGATCGATCGGAAGAATCGCGATCGCGATCTGAAGATGATGTGCAGCATCTTCAACGACGCGTGGGAGAACAACTGGGGATTCGTGCCGTTCACGGACGATGAATTCCTGACGATCGGCCACGAGATGCTGCTGATCATCAGCGACGATTTCATTCAGATCGCAGAAGTAGACGGCGAACCCGCCGCCTTCATCGTCATGCTGCCAAACGTCAACGAAGCCATCGCAGATCTCAACGGACGGTTACTGCCGTTCGGCTGGCTGAAACTGCTGTGGCGTCTCAAAGTCAGCTATCCGCACAGTGCGCGCGTACCGCTGATGGGTGTGCGCAAGAAATTCCAACGCACGCGTCTGGGACCGGGGCTCGCGTTCGGCGTGATTCACGCAGTGCGAAACGCCGCTGTTGCGCGCGGCATAGACCGTCTCGAAATGTCGTGGATCCTCGAGAACAATGCCGGCATGCGCAACATCATCGAGACAATCGGTGGGCGCATTTCGAAACGCTATCGGATGTACGAAAAGAACCTGACTGCGACGACAGCGTGACAGCCGAACAGACTTTTACCGCGGTCGTACTCGCAGGAGAGCGGCCATCACCGTCGAAGGATCCACTCGCGAGCGCGGCCGGCGTCGCGAGCAAGGTGCTCGTGCCGATCGCCGGCGTTTCGGTCATCGAACGCGTCGTCGACACCATCGAACGCTGCGGACGAATCAATCGCCGCATGCTGGTTGGACCCAATGCATCGACGCTCGGCGCCGAACCGCGGCTCGGCGCGCGCATCGAATCGGGAGCGTGGACCTGGATCGCGCCGACCGAGAGTCCTGCCGCGAGCGCCAGCGCCGCACTCGATGCGATCGGCACCGAAGGACCGATCCTGCTGACCACCGCCGATCACGCGTTCATCACGCCGGAAATACTCGAGCAGTTCTGCAGCGCCGCGCTCGCCACCGGCGCCGACTTTGCCGTGGGGTTCGCGCGACGCGACGACGTGATGGCAACGTTCCCGCGCACGCGCCGCACCGGCTGGCACTTCAGCGACGACACGTATTGCGGCTGCAATCTGTTCGCGGTGTTGCAACCGGCCGGCCACTCGGTGACGGTCTTCTGGCGGCACGTCGAGAAAGAGCGCAAACGGCCGTGGCGCATCATGCGGATGCTCGGCACCGGACTGTTCCTGCGCTACATCATCGGCCGACTGTCCCTTGCAGAGGCGCTGACGGAACTGAGCCGTCGCACGCAATGCCGCATCGCACCGGTGATGGTCGCGCACGCCGAAGCGGCGGTGGACGTCGACTCGGTCGACGACTGGCGTCTCGTCAACGAGACCTGGGCGCGTTTGCGCGGTTGACCGGCGCCGACCACGTCAGCGTTTCGCGCAACGTGGTCGCGAAGCCCCCCTGTGTCGTCCGTCGCGTCGTGAGCTCCAGCCGCCAGCCGGCGGCGTCCGCTGATATCTGATACTGATTCCATCCTGCCCGCCCCGGCGCGTTGTACGACGCCGACGGCACCGCCACGACGAGCATCGGACCGTGCGCACCGCTCAACCGATCGACGCGCTCTTCGTGCCCATGACCATGAATGACCAGCTCTGCGCCATGCTTAGTCAGCACATCGGTGATGTCGGGTGCATCGGTGAGGCGTTTACGGCGGGTATGCCCATCTGCGAGCGGCGAGTGATGCAGCAGAACGACCCGAAAGCATCCTTCGGCAGCGGTCTCGTTCAGAACGCCCGCCAACCGCTCGCGCTGGATATCGCCGACCCTGCCGGACGCGAGAAACGGCGCGGTCGGAACCGCGGTGTCGACGCCGATCAGCGCGACGCCGTTGCGGCGCCGAACAAACGGGAATGCGGCGGTGCCGTCGTCACTACGGAAGTAGTCGCGCCACAGACCCACGGTGGACTCGAACGGGGCGGCGACGTAGCGGTCGTGGTTACCCGGCACCAGCGAGATTCGATCGGCGGTACCAAGCGACTGCAGCCAGCGCAGCGCCACCGCGCATTCGTCCGGCAATCCGACGTGCGTCAGATCGCCCGTAACGGCGACGTGATCTGGAGCGCTCTCACGCATGTCCGCCACGACTGCTTCCAGCGTCTCGACCCGATGCACGCGGCGACGCCGGCGCCACCACGACAGATATCCGAGGATGCGTTTGTTGAGCAGGTCGCGCGGATGGGTATCCCGCAACGACGTCAGATGCGGATCTGACAGGTGCGCTAGGGTGAACACGCGGCCCGATGACATTGCTACCATAGCGCGCCTTCACTGCGAGCTTGAGTGCCGTTGCGGTCCGCCATCCTCACGAATCCTCATTCGAACCGCAATCGGCGCCACCTGCCTCGCGTGCGATCGCAACTCGAGCATCTCAGCGATGTCCGCCACATCGAAACCGCATCGCTCGCCGACCTGCCGGCCGCCGTCGCCTCAGTGCTTGACGACGGAACCGAGTTGCTCGCGATCAACGGCGGCGACGGTACCGTGCACCTCGTGTTGACCGAACTGCTGCGCGCCGGCGCTGGACGGCAGTTGCCTGCAATCGCGTTGCTGCCGGGCGGCACCACCAGTATGAGCGCGCGCGGACTGAACGGCGGCGCAGTGCCGTTCGAACGAGCGCTCGAGACACTGATCGAGGCGATCCGGAGCGGCGCATCCGGCGAACCGCGTCACCTTCTGAAAGTGCACGCCGTGGGCGCCGAGCCGCAACTCGGCTTGTGCCTCGGCATGGGCGCCGTCGTGCGCGGCATCGAGTATTGCCACGAGCGCATCTATAGCCTCGGCTTGCGCGACGAATGGGCCGCCGGCGTCGCGATGCTGCGCGCCGGTTGGGGGATTGCGCGCCGCGAGTCGGTCTTCGCGGAAGGCGTGCCGATCGACGTCGCCATCGACGGCGAACATCACAGCGCGCGTGCGTCGATCTTCCTCGTTTCGGCGATGAGCGAACTGCTGCTCGGCATCCGGCCGTTCTGGGGCGACGGCGTAGCGCCGCTCCGGATCACGCTCGTTCGCGAGCACGCGCATCGGTTTCTGCGCAGCTTTCCCGATCTGCTCCGCGGCCGACCACATCCGCACCTCACCGAAGAAGGCGGCTATTTCAGCCGGCGCGGCACGGCGGTCGACATCCGCGGCGAAGGTCCGTATCAGATCGACGGCGAGATCTATCACGCGCAAACCGGCGAGATTCGTGTCGACGCGTTCGGACCGGTGAACGTAATACCGCTGCGGCACGGCAAGTGAATCCGTCACAGGAACTGCTGCAGATCGTCGCGACCGAAGCCGACCGGCCGCTGCCGTTCGCGGTCAAAGAGTTCGTTTCAGCCGCGAACGATCGGTTCGGCGCGGCCGTTGCCGCGGTGGTGTTCTACGGTTCGTGCCGGCGCGCGGATCAGCCCGACGGGCTCTACGATCTTTACGTCATCCTCGATCACTACCGGGATCTGCCGCGTTTCGAAGGCGTGCTGGCCGGGTTGCTGCCGCCGAACGTGTATTACCTCGAAGTGTCTACCGAATCCGGCACGCGCCGGGCCAAATGCACGGTCATCTCGCAGCCGGATTTTTCTCGCGGAGTGCAGCACTGGTTTCATTCGTACCTGTGGGGCCGCTTCTGCCAACCCGTGTCGCTCGCGTACGCGCGCGATGCCAGCGCCCGTCAGCGGACGCTCGATAGCCTCGGCCGCGCGGTGATGAAGTTCATCGACGAAACAATCTGCCTGCAACCCGATACTTTCGAAACGCGGTCGCTTTGGGTAGACGGACTGCGCACGAGCTATCAGACCGAACTTCGCAGCGAAGGACCGGACCGGGCGGCCGAACTCTTCAGCGCCAACGCCGATTACTACGCCGCTGTCACTCGCGCTGCCGGGTTTCCTGCGGCCGGGCAGGATCGTTGGCGTTTGCGCTTGAGGTCGGCCCAGCGGCGTAGCAGGCTGCGCGCGTGGCGGATCCGCGGCATCACAGGCAAGTTCCTCGCGCTGGCGCGAATTCTGAAGGCGTGGATCACCTTCGACGGCGGTTTCGACTACATCATCTGGAAACTGGAACGCCATTCGGGCCGACACATCGACGTGCCCGAGCGGGTGCGACGCCACCCCGCATTGCACATGTGGGGATTCTTCTGGCGTCTGTACCGCGACGGGGTATTTCGTTGACCGAGGCGCCCGCGCCGCGCATCTGGATCGTCGTCGGCGACAAAGCCGGCGACAACGCGCAGGTCGAAGCGGTCATCGAACGTCTGCCGTGGCCGGTCGAGTATCGCCGCCTGCAATTCAAGAAGCCGTTCCGGAAAGGCAAACCGCCGTTTTTCGCGTCGCTGTATCACGTCGACAAACGGCACTCGGACGCGCTGTCTCCGCCGTGGCCCGACATCGTCGTAACGATCGGCCGTAGGCCGGCCATGGCGGCATTGTGGATCCGTCGGCAATCCGGCAATCGGACCCGGATCGTGCTGTTCGGCCGCCCGAAACGCAGCCCGCAGAATTTCGCCTTGATCGTCGCGTCTGCGCAGTTTCAGGTGCCGGCAGCGCCCAACGTCGTCAATGTGTCGCTACCGCTCATGCGCATCGATCGGGAACGGATCGCAAGGGAAGCGACCGCGTGGAAGCCGCATTTCGACGAACGCGCACATCCCTTGGTCGCCGTGCTGGTCGGAGGCGCCACGCAGCCGTTCGTCTTCGACGCCGCAGCTGCCGACGACCTGATCGATCTGGCTCGGAGCTATTGCGGCCCGAACGGGTCGTTGTACGTCAGTACGAGCAGGCGCACGCCGCACGCCGCGATCGCGGCATTGCGCGAGCGCATGCGCGAATGCGATCGGCTGTACGAGTGGCGCGCCGGTGCCGCTGAGAATCCGTACTTCGGACTGCTCGCGCACGCCGATGCGTTCGTCGTGACCGGCGACAGCATGTCGATGATCACCGAAGTGGCGCGGCTGAACCGCCCGCTCGCGATCTATCCGTTGCGGCGATCGAAACTCATCGAAACTGCACGCCAAGTTTTGCCCAGGTGGATCTCCGATCTTCCGAACTTCATGAAGTATCGTCTGTTGCCGCGTATCGGCTTCACTGCGTTTCCGCGTGATCTTACAGAGATCCACCGGACGTTGATCGACTCGGGATTCGCGGTGATGGCCGGAGCACCGCTGCGCACCAGCGCGCATACCGCGTCCGACGAACTCGACCGCGTCGTGAGTGCGATCGTCCGGCTCGGTTCGCAAGTTCCGTGAGCGCGTACCGACCCGACATTGACGGACTGCGCGCGATAGCGGTCGTCGCCGTCGTGCTGTTTCACGCACACATCCAGCCATTCACTGGTGGGTTCGTCGGAGTGGACGTCTTCTTCGTCATCTCCGGCTACCTGATCGTCGGAATGATCGTCGACGACATCGATGCCCAACGATTGTCAATTGCCGCGTTCTACGAACGCCGATTGCGTCGACTGTTTCCCGCGCTGTTCGCCGTAATGACCGCCTGCGCGATCGCGGGGTACCTGTTGTTCTTGCCCGAGGAGTTCCGCAAGTTCGGCCAGAGCCTCGTTGCAACCAGCGCCTTCGTCTCGAACTACCTGTTCTGGTCGCAAGCCGGTTACTTCGATTCACCGCCTGAGCTCAAACCGCTCCTACACACCTGGTCGCTCGCCGTCGAGGAGCAGTTCTACCTTGTCGTCCCCGCGTTGCTGATGATTGTGTCCCGGTATTGGAGGCAATCACTACCGCGAATCCTGACTATCGTTGCCGGTGTTTCGTTCGCGATCGCTACGGCCTCACTGGTCAAGCATCCGGATACAGCGTTCTACCTTCCGCATACGCGCGTGTGGGAATTCCTCTTAGGTGCCTTGTTGATCGTCGTTCGAGTTCCTGTCGCGCAGACGCGTCCAGCACGCGAGTTGCTGACATTCGCCGGACTGATCTTGATCGTCGCAAGCGCCGTCACCTATTCGAGCACGACCCTCTTTCCGGGACCCGCCGCCGCGCTGCCGTGCATCGGCGCCGCGATGATCATCCACGCCGGCCGCAACGGCGGTTCCTCGGTGCATTCGCTGCTTGCCGCGCGACCCGTCGTCTACGTCGGCCTCATCTCCTACTCGCTGTATCTCTGGCATTGGCCGATGCTCGTGTTTGCCCGCGCGTGGCTCGTCCGGCCTTTGACCACCCTCGAGGCCGCGGCCTTGATCGCGATCTCGTTCGTCGTGGCGCACCTGTCGTGGCAGTTCATCGAATCACCGTTCCGCATCAAACAGCGTCACTTCTCGCGCAATCAGGTGTTCGCGTTCGGCGCAAGCGCAACCGCCTTGATGCTCGCGCTGGGAACCCTCGTCAACGTTGGCGACGGCCTGCCTAGCCGCGTACCAGCCGAGGTCGCCGTCGCTGCCGCCGGCGCACTCGATGCCGATCTGGCCTTCAGACGACGCTGTTCGAACTTTTCGCCGGAGCAGGTTTCAAGCGAAATCCTGTGCAGAATCGGCGCCAAAGGCCCAGCAGACCCAACATTTATTCTATGGGGCGATTCGCATGCATACGCGATCGCGCCCGTGGTCTCCGACGTCGCCCGCGACGCCGGGATAACCGGTCTATACGCCGGTTCCGGGGGATGCGCGCCGCTCCTCGGAGTGTCGAGAACAGCATCACGCGCATTTCCGTGCGAGGCATTTAACGACCGCGTCGTCGAGCTGATTCGCGGCGACAGCACCCTGAAGACAGTCGTTCTCGTATCACGTTGGACCCTCACCGCAGATGGTCGCCGCTACCTCAACGAAGCCGGTGCGGATACGTTTGTCCGTGATTCTGAGTCGCGCGAAGTCAGTCTTGCGGAAAATGGCGCGGTATTCCGGCGGGGTCTGATACGCACACTGACGGCGCTCAGCGACGCCGGGAAGCACGTCGTCGTCGTGGGACCGGTGCCAGAGATCGGATTCGACGTTCCAACGACGCTCGCACGCAACCTCTGGTTCAAGCGCGGCTTCGATATCGAACCCACCCGCGAAGCGTTCTTCGCGCGCCAGCAGTTCGTGCTCGATACATTGCAGGACCTTCAGCGTCGATCGACGTTTGTACTGATCCAGCCTTATCAACGGCTGTGTGACGACGCACGCTGCGAGGTCGGCACCGGCGTCCGGCCTCTGTACGTCGACGACAACCACCTGTCCATAACCGGCGCCACCATCCTGCGTCCGCTGTTCGAACCCGTTTTCACTATGAAGGCTGCATCTTCGCAGAGCGGACGGGTACGCTGCCCGGACCTCGCAATACGAACGGAGTGTGGATCGTGAGAGTGTTGGTAACCGGCGGCAACCGCTACATCGGCCTCGACCTCGTCTTCGAACTCGCGCGGCGCGGGCACGACGTCACGCTGATCAACAGCCACGTCGCCCCGATTCCGGACGGCGCGCGACGCATCCACGCCGACCGGCGCGTTCCCGGCGATTTCGAGAGGGCACTCGCGCCGCTGCGCGATTCGTTCGACGCGGTATTCGACAACACCGCGTTCGTACCGAGCGACGTCGAGCCGATGATCGAGCTTTTCCGCGGCCGCGTGGCGCACTACGTGTTCACGAGCTCCCAGGCCGTCTATCGGCGCAGCTTCGTGCAACCGATCCACGAGCGTTTCCGGCGTCATGCAGCCGACGATGCAGACCCGCGTAAAGCGTACGGCGTAGGAAAAGTGCAATGCGAAGATCTGCTCGAAGCGGAGTGGCGGCGCAACGGCTTTCCCGCGACGTCGTTGCGCGTCGGACACACGCTGGGGCCGCGCAGTCCGCAACCGACCCGCGATCCCGCTTTCTTCGCGCGCCTCGAAGCCGGGCGCCCGATTCTGATTCCAGGCGAAGGTTTCGCCGCGCTGCAGCTCGTGCACATCAACGACGTCGCGCGCCTGATGGCGTCGCTGCCGGGTAACGAGCGCGTCAAGGGGCAGGCATACAACGTTTCGGGCGCGGAAGTGACGTCGATCGTCGGCGTCGTTCACCTCGTGGCACGCGCGATGGGCCTGCAACCGAACATCGTCGAAGTGCCGATGGACGTCGCACGCAAGCAACGGCCGCCGCTGCTGCATTGGGGCGAAGCATTGACTGGCACCGCGCTGTTGTCGATCGACAAAGCATTGCGCGACATCGACTGGGCACCGCGCTTCGGCATCGAAGACGGCTTCCGCGACTCGTACGCGTGGTACGAACGCGAAGGCCGCGCGCGCTATTCGTTCGATTTCACCGCCGACGACGCGCTGCTGGCTCAGGTCGGCCGCTGATCTAGGTCAGATCGAACAGCCGCCGCGCGTTCTCGCCGAGCACCAGTCGCTGCCGGTGCACGCTCATACTCGCGAGACTGCTGCGCACTTCGTCCGCCGCTTTAATGTGCGAGTCGATGTGCGGGTAGTCGGAACCCCAGAGAAACCGGTCTTCGCCGACAAGATCGCATTGCGCGTCGATGGAGCGCTCCTGCGGATCCATCACGTACCAGAGATTGCGGCGGAAATAGTCGCTCGGCTTGTTCTTCAATGGCACAAACGCGCTGAAGCGGTCGTATTTCTCGTCGAGTCGGTCCATCACGTACGCCGCGAATCCGGCGCCTGCTTCGACCACGAGCACCTTCAGCTTCGGAAACCGGTCGAACAGACCGTCGCACACGATCGACGAGATCGCCGGAATGAGTTGCATGGTGCCGCCGAGACCGAATGCGAACACCGTGTTGATGCCTTCACCGGGGTCGTACCACTGCGAACCGGCGAGCCCGACCTGGCGCTTGAAGCGCACGATCAGATGGATGCAGATCGGCAGATTCGCTTCCTGCAACTCCGCCCAAAGCGGATCGAAGTCGGGATGCGACGGACGCTTGCCGCAAACGCGTTCGGGCGCGAGGAACATGCCCTTGAATCCGAGTTTCAGGCACCTGCGCAGTTCCGTTAGTGCGAGGCCCGCGTCGTAAAGCGGCACGTGCGCGATCGGAATGATCCGGTCGAGCGCAGGTTTCGCGAAATCCCATTGCCAGTTGTTGTAGGCACGCGCATACGCCATCGCCAGCTCGGGATCTTCTTCCTTGTCCCACAGAATACCGATGGTCGGGAACGTGACGCCGGCGTCCACGCCCCAATCGTCGAGCATCGTCACGCGTGCGTCGGTGTGCATGCTCGCGGCCGGGCAACCTTCCAGGTACGGCACGTCGGGCCGGCGAAACAGCTCACCGGCGTTGTGTTCGACGCCGCCGAGGCTCGCAAGGCGCCCGCTCATCAACACTTCGCCGTCTACGATGAGTTCCTCTCCGTTCGGGCCGGGTCGAATCCTGATGGCGCGGTCCTTGTAGCGCGATTCGAGATAGCGCTCCCAGAGATCGGGCGGTTCGAGCACGTGCGAATCGGCGTCGACGGTGAAGTAGCGGTTCATGAAAGTCCTCCGATTGGGTCGATGCGATTCCGCTATCGGGCGAGCAACTCGATGACGTAATTGTCGGGATCGCGGCCCAGCCCGACGACGGTGCCGTTCAGCGCTTCGATCGGCGCCGCTTCGCGATCGATCTTACCGCCGTTCCTGCGGATGAGCTCGATGACCTGCGCGGGATCGTGCACGTAGAACACGAGTTTCACGTTGCTTCCGTCGTAGTGGCGCGTCGCGTCGTTCGGCCAGTTCATCAGCACGACGTTCGCGCCGCCGCTCTCGCCCAAACCCATCACCACTTCGTTCAGGTAGCCGAGCTCGAAACGCCGCAGCACCGTCATTCCGAGTACGGCGGCATAGAAGCGGGTCGACGACTCCAGATCTTTCACGCCGATGCCTGTCGCGCCGAGCATCGGTACGGCAGTCGCCGCTGGCGCCGCATCGGCGGCGGCCGCACGCGCAGTCGAAAGGACCGATATCGCCAACGCCGCTCCGAAGAGCATCAGCTTCGCTTTCATGAGACCTCCGACTTTCGTGCGACATCATGGAACTGGTAGCCGAGCAATTCGATCTCGCGCCCGCACGCCTTGTCGATAACGGCGCGCTCCGCCTCGCCGATCAACTCGGAGTAGTGCGCCTTCTCGGTACGATGCGTCGACTTCGCTCGCGGCAGCGGAACCGGTTCCGGCAACTTCAGACGCTGGCGGATTTCCTCCAGCTGCGGTGCCAGGTTTTCGTAGGCGACCATGCGATCCACGCCGAGTTCCCCGTCGATCAGGTAGATGTGCGCATTCGACAAAGACCGCGTTCCGACGTTCTGCAGAAACTGAAGCAACGGCGGCCGCGGTTGCTGATCGCGCGTGCGCCAGTAATAAAGCGATACGGCCTTGTCCCAGGGATCGCGCTCGATCGCAAACTTGTAGTAGCTGCGCCAGATTTCCTCGCCGACGAGCGAACGGATGCGCGAAGCCTCCGTGTGATTCTTGAAACGCGCGCGTTCGCCGCGCGTCAACAGCCGACGCCAC
Organism: uncultured Gammaproteobacteria bacterium; assembly: GCA_963780795.1. Classification (GTDB taxonomy): domain Bacteria; phylum Pseudomonadota; class Gammaproteobacteria; order Pseudomonadales; family Azotimanducaceae; genus DATJGR01. The sequence continues at coordinate 599,974 of CAWADH010000008.1, forward strand.
TCGCTGAACGTGTACGCGGACAACGGAATTCCGCCGTCGTTCTGTGGACCCGGATAACCGAGCTCGCGCCGCAGCGCGTCGTCGGCGTCGCGCGTGATGATGTCGTCCGGTCCACAGAATTTCGACAGCGCGATCTCGACGCTGGTGCCGGCCGTCTTGCGGGTGCGGACGAAAATGAACCGGTGTCGATGCGAAACGATCATGTCGGAAACCGGAGGGGCGACTGCATCGCGCCGCTTACAGCGGGATGTACTCGAACGCTTCTTCGAACTCGTGTCCGATCGCGGCATAGCGCATGTTCACGCCGGCGCGCCGTCCCGACGATTCGTTCGCATCGCTGCCGTGCAGCAGCCATGAATGGAACAGATAGAACTCTCCGGGTTCGAGCGTGAACGTCACCGCGCGATTGAGTTCGAGTTCGCTGATGTCGCCGCGGTCCATCAGATCGGCGCGAATGCGCTTGTGATAATCGCCGTACAGTTTCCGGTGCGTGCCCGGCACCACGCGTACCGCGCCGTTTTCGGCGTTCACCCGATCGAGCGCGAGCCAGCACGTCAGCGTCGGCACGGGCCGTCCGTCGGGAAAATAGCCGCCGTTCGTGGGTCCGACGTCCTGGTGCCACGCGACCGCGGCGTTCGATCCGTCGATCTTCACGATGAAGCGGCTCTTGAACAACGACACGTGGTCCTGACCGAGCAACTGAGCCGCGCGGCACACGATCGACGGATGCGAACACAGATCGAACACGAACGGTTCGGTCAAATGCAGGTTGCGGCCTTTTTTCAGCGGCACCACGATGCGTTGCCAGTCGCCGTCGCACTTGAGCGGCCCGAGGTAACCGTTCTCCTCGAAGAACTCCACCTGCTCCTGGCTCAACCGATAAGCCGTCGACGACTCGATGCGCTGCGCAGCGAGATTGCGCAGATTCTTCCATCGGCCGGGATACGACCAGAAATCGTCGTTGCGGCCGCCGTAATAATCATCGAGCGCGGCGTTCATGATCGCAGACGTGCGCAGCGCGGCGGTCGGCGTTGCCGTCGCACCGCCGTTTCGCAACTCGGAGACGATGTGCTCGAGCATCGGCCGGTGCGGTTGGGCTTCCTCCCGGAAGCGGAAAGCGCGCCGCGTCGGCAACCGCGCGTAGCGCCTGACGATTGTCGCGACGCGCTGCGTGATGGAGCGACTCGCGCGCACGGCCGCTTCCGGCGTGATGGTGATCCGCATCGAGCCGGTGCGCGACATCGCCGCCAGTCGCAGACTGCCGAACGTGCCTTCGATGATGAGTTCGTCGACGCTCGTCGCAGAGGCAAAATTCCAGCTGGCGCTGCCGAGCGCGCCGTTCGCAGTCCGGAACGTCAGCGCGACCGCGTCTTCACTGGTCTGAATCGGAATGGTGTTGGTCGCCGCAGCACCCATCAGTTCGAGCGGCCCGAACCAGTCGTCGAACAGATCGAGCACGTGCCCTGCGAGATCGTAGAAGTGGCCGCCACCGCTGACGCGGGGATTGACGCGCCACTGCGAATCGCGGTGCGGCTTCGCCATCCGATAGTGAATCGCAACGATCGCGCCGAGCTCGCCATTCGCGACGATCTGTTTTACCTGGCGGAACTTCTCGAGATAGCGCCGGTAATAAGAGACGTAGAGTGGTACGCCGGCCTGCTTGAATACCTCCACCATCTGGCGACACTCGGATTCGGAGCGGCCCGCCGGCTTCTCGACGAGACATGCCTTGCCGGCCGCACAGACGGCCAGCGCGTACTCGAGGTGATGTTCGGGCGGCGTCGCGACATAGATCGCGTTCACGTCGGGGTGTTCGATCACCTGATCGGCATTCGTGGTCCACTGCGCTACCCCGTGACGCTCTGCGAACGCTCGTGCCTCGTCGGGCGAACGCCGCATCACCGTGACGATGCGGCTGCCCGGAATCGTCCTCAGCGCAACGCCAGCCTTGCGGTCCACCACGTCACCGCAGCCGATCACTCCCCAGCCGATTTCACGCTTGCCGGATGGCATCCCCATCCACGTCCCCCGAACCAACCCACTTCTCGCAGTCTTGCAGATGATGGCGGCGATGAAAACAGCTGTCAGCCGTTGTGGAATATCAGTGCTTGTCCGGATGGCAGCTCGATCGGTACATCGGATCGTCCGGCAAAATACTCATCCACCGCCTTGCGCGCGCCCGGGCACGAAGCGAACCCGTAGTCGTCACAAACCATCACTGCGCCGGGCGTGAGCCGCGGATGGAAGAACTCGAACGCCGCGAGCGTCGGTTCGTAGAGGTCGACGTCGATGTGCACCATGGCGAAACGCCGGTCTTCGAGACCTGCGAAGCAGTCCGGAATCCAACCGCGATGGAACTGACACTGCGGAAACGATCTCAACTGTTCCCGCGCAATGCGTTCGTCCGCTTCGAGGTCACCGGCCTGCCATGCATCGCGCCGCCCGCCCACTTCGGCATCGTCGTCCGTCGGCTCCGATAGACCCTCGAACGAATCACACAGATGGTGCGGCCGAGTCGGGTCGTTCAGCGCGTTCAGAATGAAGAATGAACTCTTGCCGTATCGAACGCCGCATTCAGCGGTGTCGCCCTGCACGCCGCGAGCGGCAACGCTGTTCGCCACCGAGTACAGCAGTTGGCAACAGTCGAGCGGCAGTCCCGGAAGATCACCCCATTGCGCCTCGAGTTCGGTCAAACGGCCCGGCAGCGACCAGGTGAGGTGGTGCGGATAGATCAGCAGACGGTGGCGCCGCGCCACCCGCGCCAGATGTTTCGACCATGCCCGCCGCCTTTCCTGCAGCGGTCCGACATAGCGATTCAGAAGATTTCGCAGCGCCAAGCTGAAAGCCTGTTGAGGGAGTCCAAAAACGACGCGCGATTATGCGACAGACGCTCTCAGAAATCGCTCACGAGCTGATCGCGCGCGCGCACCGGAGGCGCATCGGTGCGAATCAACAGACTTCCAATGCGATCGACGATCTGATCGAGATCGACGTCCACTCCGCTTCCCGCACTGGCGAACGGTTCGCCGAGACGCACGGCGAACCCCTGGTCGAACAACAGCGCGTGGATCTCCGAAACGTCGCGCGGGAACTTCACCACGCCGAGCTGCTGCATCACCCGGATGAACCTCGACATCAGCGGAACGGCTTTCTTGCCGTACGCGAAGTGAGCGATCGATCGGCGCAGTCGCTCTACCATTCCGTAATGCACCGGCAATGGATAGATCGCCAACGGTTTCCCGAGGCGCGCGACTTCGACCTGCATCGAAACGCTGTCGCCGGTGACGATGAATCGGTCGGCGCACGCCAGCAATGCGAGATAGGGATTGTCGGGGCTGTTGGCGCGCCAGCGGAACAGCCGGCCGTTCTTGGGCAGTGCCTCCTCGAGCACGTCGACCACTTCGGTAGAGGTGCGCGGACTTGTCGTCACCCACAGCGAACCACCCGCATCGGCAGCACACCGCGCCGCGCGCGTCATGAGATCGAGCGCGACTTCGCGGTCGAAGACGTGTGGCTTGGTCGGGCCGCCGACGAACACCGCGAACAACGGTCGCGGCATTTCGGCAACGCGCCGGGTCCATTGCGCCCGTGCATTCGCCATGCCGACGGCGTCGGCCTTGATCAACGGCAGCCCGAGACGCATCACGTTGGGCAACTCGGGAACGTGATGGTGTGCGGCGGCGATGATCAGGCTGAAGCGCGACAGCCAACGGCGCGGCCGCCCGACGATGACGATCTTGCTGTGACCCCGCGACTGTTCCTTGATCCACAACGCCACCATCGACGGACGTCGGCCCACGGTGATCACGAGATCGGGCCACGGCTGGGCGACTACGTCCGATTCGGTCCAGTCGACGTGACTGTGATCGCTGCGGAACTCCGGCTTACCCACACGATAGGCATCTTTGAAACGCAGGCGCCGCACGTCGACGTGCCAGTTCAGACGTTCGGTCAATCGACTGGCAATCAACTCGACCTGCTGGTTGTCGCCCAGCTTGTCGCCAATCAGTAACCAGATCCGCGGCGTCGCGGTGGACGGACGAAACGGCAGAATGGACGCTTCGTGCCCCCCCTGAGCATCCTGTTGGGGAAGCGATGTCTGTCGAAAGCTACCGCTGTGGTTCATCCAAATGCATCCGTCACCGAATGTCGGGTCGCGTTCGAATGAACGCAGCTGTCGATTGCTCGGTGTGTTCGACCGCACACATGTGGCGATAGTTCATCGCCGACAGGTGATAACCGCTATTGACTCGTTCAATCCCTGGAACAACACTCTGGCGCCTTCAGCTGCCACGCGAACCGCGAGAAATGATTGCCAGCAATATGTCGGTGTTGCAGCGCGCGCAGGCGAGCGACGTGGTTTCCGATCCCTATCCTTTCGTGGTCGTCCCTGACGCACTCCCGAACGATCTGTGCGATGCACTGATCACCGAATACCCGCGGCTGGCTATTCTGGGCGTAGACGACACGCAGAACAACAGCCGCTGGAGCATTCCGGCACCGGACGTGTCACGAAACGACGCGATTCCCCGCCTCTGGAAGGAATTCATCGCATACCACGCCTCACCGGCGTTCTTCGAGGAATGCGTGCGCGTGCTCGGCGATCACGTGGTGCGCCTCTATCCACACGTATTTCCGAGTGTCGCCGCGTTGCGCGCGGCGCGCCTCGGCGTGCGTGACGACGACCCGAACGACGCGTGCGACTTCTATCTCGACGCGCAGATCTCCGGCAACACGCCGGTACGGGAAGCGAGTTCGGTGAAGTCGATTCACGTCGACTCCGAACACAAACTCTTTACCGGTCTGCTCTACCTGCGCCGGCCGGACGACGATTCGGTCGGCGGCGACCTCGACGTGCTTCGACTGCGCAGCAACTTGACCGACGCACAGCGGCGGCGCCGTTTCGACGGCATGTTCATCGACGACGATCTGGTCGAACAGGTGATGCGGGTTCCGTATCGACGCAACACGCTGTTCATGTTCGTCAACAGTCCGGACTCGCTGCACGGAGTGACCGTGCGGCAACCGACACAGCACGCGCGGCTGTTTCTCAATCTCGTCGGTGAAACGCGCGCCAAGCTGTTCGACGTGCCCCAGCATTGGCAGAGGCGCGTCGCAAAACTGCCGCGGCTGATCAAGAAACGGCTGCGCCGCGTCGTGGGCGTCGATTGACGCCGGTACAGGCAATATCCACGCGTGAGAAACGCGGCGATTTTCCCTAGAATAGCCGCCACTTTTTTCGGCCCGACCAGCGGTATTCATGCTCCAACGCATCCTCGAACAAGCCGGTCGCCTGTTACCGGAAGCAAAACGGTTTCCGACCGAGCGGAAGCTGCGCGGCTGGCTCGAGCAGCAGCGGCTCGATCGCGCCGACTTCGCGGTGGTGTCGTTCGGCAAGAGCGGAAGAACGTGGTTGCGCGTGATGATGTCGCGCATCTACCAACGACGGCACGGGCTGTCGGACGAGTTGATCGAGTATGGCAACTATCACCGTGCGAATCCGGCGTTGCCGCGGGTGCTGTTCACGCACGACAACTATCTGCGCGACTACACCGGCGACGGCGGCGGCAAAGCAGCGTTCGCCGGCAAGCCGGTGCTGTTGCTGGTGCGACATCCCGCCGACATCACGATGTCGCAGTACTTTCAGTGGAAGCACCGGATGCGCCCGCACAAGGTACTGCTCAATCAATACCCGCCGGTAGACGACTCGGTTACGCCCTATCAGTTCATGATGGGCTCCAGCGGATTGCCGAAGGTGAACGCGTGGCTGAACGAGTGGGCCGTTGGCCTCGACGCGCTCGATTCGACGCTGGTCGTGCGCTACGAAGACATGCGCACCTCGACGGCGGCCGAGCTGCGCCGCATTGCCGACTTCATGCGCATGAACGCGACCGACGCCGAGGTGGCGGACGCGGTGGAATGGGCCAAGTTCGAGAACATGAAACAACGCGAAGCCGAGGCATCGTCGTCCAGCGACCGACTGCGCGCCGGCGACGTCAGCAATCCGGATTCGTTCAAAACGCGCCGCGCCAAGGTTGGCGGCTACCAGGACTATTTCGACGACGCCGAAGTCGCCGCGATCGCCGAATTCATCGACAAGACGTTAGATCCGCGCTTCGGCTACTGCAGCAGCGCGGTTCGCGCGAGTGAATCGAGGTAACAACATGGACCATTGCGTTTTCATTCACAGCAACCCAAAACAGATCGTCGGCGCGATCGTCGCGCAACACGCGCTGCGCCGCAATTCGCGCAACGCCGACAAGTTCGACGTGAAGATCATCACCACGGACGATCATCCGTTCTTCGCCGAATACGAAGGCAAAACCTACCTGCGCGACGGTGTGAAGCGCGTGTGGCTGAACGACGACCTGCAATCGTTCACGCCGCTGCGGTTCATGCCGCCCGAACTGATGGGCTACCGCGGCCGCGCGGTCATCATCGACCCCGACATCTTCGCCGTCGGCGACATCTGGGAACTGTTGTCACGCGACATGCAGGGCAAATCCATCATCGCGCGCGCGCGTTCCGGCACGAAAGGACTCATCGATCACTGTATGGCGTCGAGCGTGATGTTGCTCGATTGCGCGAAGCTGACGCACTGGCGTTGTGAGGAGCAGTTCCGCTCGATGTTCGAGATGAAGCTCGACTACTCCGACTGGATCTGCCTGAAGCACGAAGACCGCGCGACGATCGGTCTGCTCGAGAACGAGTGGAACGACTTCGACCATCTCACGGCAAAAACCAAGATGCTGCACACCACGCGCCGCAAGACACAGCCGTGGAAATCGGGTCTGCCCGTCGACTGGCGTCCGGCGGAACGCTTCCGCTTGTTTCCGCCGATCGGTTGGTTGATGCGCGCGCGCCGCAAGCTGTTCGGCGAATATGCGTTCCTCGGTAACTACAAAGAACACCCCGACGCGAACCAGCAGAACCTGTTCTTCGGGCTGCTGCGCGAGTGCATCGATCTGAAACTCGTCACCGAAGACATGCTGCGCGCCGAGATGCAGCGCAACCACGTGCGGCACGATGCCTTCGAAGTGCTCGATCGCACGCCTGCGCTCGCGCCGCCCGGTCGTCCGCCGCTCGCGCTGCCGGGTTAACGCTCGAGCAGCGCGCGCACGCGCTGCACCGTCCGCTTCACATCGTTCGACGCGGCCGTAGACGGAACCATCGCGGTGGTGTCAGAGGTCGGGTCCAGCAGACGAACTCTCCCGGCCGCGATCAGCGCGGCGTGAATCCTTCCAACGTCGCGCCGCATTCGAACCGGACCGACCGACATCGCCAGGCGATGCACGAACGGCTTCCAGCGCAGCGCCGACAGACTCGGGCCGAGGTCGGAAAAGTCGAACAGATAGACCGGTTTTCCGGTGGCGCTCGCCTCGGCCAGCATCGACATGCTGTCGCCGGTCACGACGAATTCGTCGCCGCACGCGAGCAGACCGCGAAACGGATTCGGTTCGCTCGACGGCCAGCGGTAGACGAACTGCGGGCCCTTCAGCCTGTTCAGCAGCACGTCTGCGCTGCGCCGCGGCGTACGGCCGCTCGTACTCACCAGCACGCTGCCGCCGCACTTTTCTTTCCGCGCGTTGATGCGTTCGGCCAGTTCGCCCGCCCACTTCGGCGAGAACACCAGCGGCCCACTGTCACCGCCGACCAGCACGACCGTCCACGGACGCGGCAGCCCCGCCCACTTCGCCCCCCAAGCGGCTCGTTCGGGCGCCAGGGTCGCCTCGGTGAGATCGGTCAACGGCAGATCGTTCACGACCACGGTATCCGCTTCGTCGAGCAGATACTGGCGATTCGACACGACCAGATCGAACCGGCGCGGATTCGACCATGGTCGTCCGACATGAACGATGCGGGTTCGGTTGCCCGACGCCGCGCGGATCCAGCGCGCGACCAGTTCGTTGCGACGTCCTGCCGTCAGAACGAGATCCGGCCACGGTGCTTCGAGCGGATCCGACTTCTCGCGATCGAGTGCCGCCAGCGTCGGTTTCGGAAACGCGTGCAGCAGCAATTCCCATGGCCGAAACACGAGCTGCTTCGTCAGCGCCGGCACGTCCATCGCGCGCGCGAGCAGCTGCAGTTGCGCGTAGTCGCCCGCTTTCGGTCCTCTGAGAATCCACACGAGGGGCGCACGCGCCCGCGTATTCGACATCCGCGCTCCCGCGTCGCTAAACTGCCCGCAATCGAACGTGCTCCAGCATCGACGCGGGATTATGGATGAGCCGCCACACCGGCGCCACGAAACGCACAGACTTGCGAGCGCTGACGACTCTGTGCTGGTGACCGCTTGATCATCGACCGCTATCTGATCCGACTGGTGTTGTTGCCGACATTGGCCGGCTTCGCACTGCTGATTCTGCTGGTTTCCGCGTTCAACGCCGCCGCACTGCTGCGCGATGCGGCGTATTCGCGCATTCCCATGGACCAGGTATTCACGCTGATCGGCTTGCGCGACGTGATCGCTGCCGAGGTGCTGCTTCCGACTTCTTTGTACATGGGCGTGCTGACCACGCTGAATCAATGGCACCGCGATCGGGAGGCGTACGCGCTCTATGCAGCGGGCGTGGTTCCGGGCCGCATCGGCTATCCGGTGTGGATGATCGCGCTCGTGATCTGCGCGTGCGTCGCAGGTCTGTCGCTGTATGCGCGACCGTGGGCATATGCGGAGAGCTATCGACTCGATGCGGAGTCCGGTCAGCTGACGACCAGCGCGATGCAGCCCGATCATTTTTATTCCTTCGGCGGCAGCCTCGTGCTGTCGGCGGCATCGATCGACCGCGCCCGCAACCTGATGCACAGCGTCTTCGTCGAAACGAGAGATGCCGAGAACGTGCGCGTGATCCGGTCCGAATCCGGTCGCATCTTCGGCGCCGACGAAACCAGCCGGCAGCGCATCGAACTGCAGAACGGCATCAGCTATTCGATCAGCGAAGGCTCGCGCGCCGATCGCACGTCCGCGTTCGAAGGGCTCGTCTACTACGCCGCGTCGGAGCCGATTTCCGACGTTCAGAACAAGCGGCGCGCCTCGCCCACCATCGCCCTCGCGGCGGCGACTGCACCGAAGGAACGCGCGGAACTGCAGTGGCGATTGTGTCTGCCAGTGATCGCTTTCTTCATGTCGCTGATCGCCGTCGAAATCTCGCGCGCGCTGCCCGGCAGCAGCCCATACCCGCGTTTCGTCGCGGGCATCGTCGTCTATGCGGTGGTATTCAACGTCGCAGCGGCCGGACGTACCTGGGTCGAGAACGGACAGGTCGGAAACATGCCCGGCATGTTATGGGTGCCTGTTGCCACAGCGTTACTGTTCTTCGCCGTGCGCCAGCTTCCGGCCGTTAGCCTGAGACGCCCCGGATGAGCCGCGCGTTCCGGTACCTGGCGCGGGAGCTGGCCAAAAGCTACCTGATCATCGGCCTCGCCATGCTGGTGATGTTCGACCTGCTGGCATTTCTCGCGGAATCACAGGACATCGGCGATGCGCAGTACACCGTGCTCGATGCGGTGCTGGTCGTGCTGTACAGCACGCCCGCACTCCTCGTCGACCTCTCGCCGTTCATCGCCATGCTGGCGACGTTGAACGCATACGATCGCCTGAACGCCACCAGCGAGCTGATCGCGCTACGCGGCGCCGGCGTTTCCGGCATGCGCCTCGGTCGCGTCGCGGGCTACGTCGCAGTGATGTTCATGCTCGTGATCGCAGGCATCGAGTGGACCGCGCGGCCGTTGCGGCTCGAGGCGAGCCTGCTGCGGATGCACGAGACGGCGCGCGTCGGCAACCTGCTGCGCGGCAGCGGCTTCTGGATTCGCACCGGCACGACGTTCGTCAACGTGGCCGGCCTGCAGGATGCGGCCGGCCCGAGCGGCATACGGGTTTTCGGCTTCGATGACGACGCGCATCTGCAGACGTATCTGCGCGCAACCTCCGCCGAGGTCGTCAACGCCACCGACTGGCAACTGCAGAACGTGTGGCACAAGCAGTATGCCGCGGACGGCGCGCCGACCGTTTCGGAAAGCTTGTCGACGATGCACTGGCAGCCGACCTGGGATCGAAGCATCAAGCTGTACGACCTTCCCGTGGCGAGCTTCACGTTGGCCGAACTGAAGACGCGCGTAGAGCATCGCGCCAACGAATCCGTCGGGGCGCAAGCCGAGCAGATCGAACTGTGGCGTCGCCTCACGTTGCCGTTGTCGTCGATCGCGTTCGCCCTTCTCGCTGCACCGTTCGCGCTGCTCTGGCACATCCGCGGCGGCCGGTCCGGACGGCTCGCGCTGGGCGCGGCGCTGGCATTCTTCGTCTATATCGGCCAGCAGGTGGCGACGAACGCGGGTATACTCGCCGGCCTATCCATCTCCGTGACTTCCGCCGTGCCGCCGCTCATCGTCCTGGTCCTCGCCGTGCTGCTGATGCGACGCATGAACTGACGCTCACACCGCTATGGCACTTCTCAAAGCATTCATCCGCCGATATCCGTTTCAGAGCATCTTCCTCGCCATCGCGCTGTTGCTCGCCGGCGTCGCCGACGGCGTAGGTCTCTCTTCGCTGTTGCCCGCCCTGCAGCTCGCGATGACGACGGACGCGCCGGATGCATCGCAGAACGAGTTCGCGCAACGCGTTCACGACGTGCTCGCCAGCGCCGGCATCACGCCCACGCTGGGCCTGCTGCTGGGAGTCATCCTCTCGGCGATCGTCGTGAAGAACGCGCTGATCTTCATCGCCGAGCAGCGTATCGGTTACATCGCGGCCGACGTCGCGACGGAACTGCGGATGAACCTGCTCTCGGCCGTCATCGCGTCGCGATGGTCCTTTTTCACGCGACAGTCCACCGGCGCACTCGCGAACGCGATGGCAACCGAGGCGTGGCGCGCGGCGCAAGCGTACGTGTTCGCAGTGCGCGTGCTGGCTACGGTCATCGAAGCGACGGTCTACACCGCCGTCGCGGTACTCGTGTCGTGGCACGCGACAGTGCTGTGCTTTGCGGCTGGCGCGCTCGTGCTGTCGGCCTCGCACGTGTTCGTGCGTATCGCGCATCGCGCCGGCGATCGCCAGACGCACTGGTACCGCTCGCTGCTCGGAACGCTGAGCGACGTGCTGCAATCCGTCAAAACCTTCAAGGCGATGGGCCGCGATCGGGTCGCTGAAGAAGTCCTGGCGTTGGAGACGGGCAAACTCAGGGGCGCGCTGCGCCGCCAGGTGCTCGGCGAAGCCGGGCTCGAGGGCGCGCAAGAATCCCTGCTGGCACTCGTCATCGTCGGCGGCATCTTCGTCGCGCTCGTATCGTTCGACGTGCAACTGGCAACCGTCACGTTCATGGCCGTGGTGCTGGGTCAGACGCTGAAGCGCGTTGGGCGCGTGCAGAAGCAGTATCAGAAAGTGCTGACTTGCGAGAGCGCGTATTGGGCGCTGGACAAAACGATCGCCGAGGCGCGCGCTCAAGCCGAAACCGGTACCGGCACCGAACGCGTCGCGCTCGATGGGTCGATCGACTTCGAGTCGGTGAGCTTCTCCTACGGCGAGCATCGCATTCTCGACAAGATTTCGTTCTCGATTCCCGCCGGCGTCATCACCTGTCTCGTCGGCGATTCGGGCTCAGGCAAGACCACCATCGCGGACCTCGTCATCGGTCTGATCCAGCCGGAGTCCGGCGTGATTCGCGTGGACGGGCACGATCTGAACGCGCTGGACGTGCACGCGTGGCGTCACAGCATCGGTTACGTTCCGCAGGAGAATCTGCTGCTGCACGACTCGATTCTGCACAACGTCGCGCTGGGCGATCCGAGCCTGAAACGCGAAGACGCGGAGTACGCGCTGAAGCTCGCCGGCGCCTGGGATTTCGTCTCCCGACTACCCGACGGCATCGACAGCGTAGTGGGCGAACGCGGCACGCTGCTGTCCGGCGGGCAGCGTCAACGCGTCATGATCGCGCGGGCGCTGGCGCACCATCCGAAGCTGCTGATTCTCGACGAAGCGACCAGCGCGCTCGATCCGGCCACTGAAGCGGGCATCTGCGCAACGCTGCAGTCGTTGCACGGACAGCTGACGATTCTGGCGGTCTCGCACCAGTCGGCAATGGCCGACATCGCCGATGAAGTCTATCGCGTAGAAACGGGTACTTTGCGACGCGATGCGGCGCGGCACAGCGGACTGCGCCTCAATCAAAGCGTCAGTTGACGGTGTCCACCAGCGACCTCACGCGCGCAACGGTCGCTTCGATTTCTGCGGCAGCGGCACCCGGCACCACACTGCACGCGTCGTTCGACCACGTGCCGTGCCCTGCGGCAACGAACGCCTCGTGAAACAGCCCGATATCCCGCGATAACCGCTTCGGCAACAACGCCATCATCGTTCGATAACTGACCGACTTCACGCTGTGATCGCGCCCTTCGGGTCCCGCGCCGCCGAGATCGAAGATGTGCACAGGGCGTTCCGCCGCGGCCGCCTCAGAGAGCATCGCCACGCTGTCCGACGTCACGACGAAGGCGTCGGCGAGCGCGAGGATGCCGAAGTACGGATTGTCAGGATCGTTGGGGCGATATCGATGCAGCGACGCCGGCACCGTGAGCGCCGACTCCAGCACGTCCGCCACGTCCGTTCGTGTGCGCGCGCTGGTCGTGATGATCGTGCTACCCCCGCGACTGCGCACCATCGCGTTCAACTTGTCCGCAAGCCGCTTTGCGGCGCGTGCGCCGAGTACGAATGGCCCGCTGTCCCCGCCGATCAGCACGCCGAGGATCGGCCGCGGCAGGTCGGCGAAACGAGATTCCCAACGAGTCCGCTCAGCCGCGAGACGGGCTTTCGCTACGCCGTGCTGCGTCATCAGGTTGTGAATCACGTTCGGCTCGCGCGGCAGCCGGTATTGCGGCGTCGTGACGACGAGATCGAATTCGCCGCGCGGCGCCCAGGTGCGCCCGAGAAACACGAGCCGCGTACGGCCGCCACTGCACTGCTTGATCCACCTGCACACCGGTTCGTTCTTCAAACCGGCGGACACGATGACGTCGGGCCACGGTGCTTCGAGAGGATCGGAAGCTGCGCCGTCGACGCCGCGCCGCGTCACCCGGCGCATCAACCCCAGCGGACCGGCGGAAGCGTCGTAACGCAGGCGTTTAGTCGCGACGTCGCCGCCCAACCGATTCGCGAGCCCGGAGATCTGCGAGTTCTCGCCGGCGCGGTAGCTCGCGACGGCCCAGATGCGGGGCGTGACCCTTCGAGAGGCATTGTCTGTATAATCGCCCCCCGTCAACATCCGCCCCAGTCAATCACGACGCTATGACAAAACGCGAGGATTATGCCGCTCGCCTCAAGGAGCTTGTCAACCAACTCGCCGAGGACGGCACGAACGTAGACGTCGATAGCGATCTGGTCGACGACGTAGGGCTCTCGTCGATCGAGATCATGGAACTGGTCGAACAGCTCGAAGACGCTTACGACATCTCGTTCCCGCTCAACGATCTCGCGGAGATTCGCACCATCAACGACATGGTCAACGAGCTCGAGCGCCTGGTCGGCAAGCAATGAATCTCATCGAACGACGCGTCGCTTCCGAGAAGTTGCCTTGGCAGGACAGCGATGTGCTCGGCACGCTGGTCACCGTGGACGGCGGTCCGACGAGCGGCACCGTCAACGGTCGAGCGGTGGTGCTCGCCGGCACCAACAACTATCTCGGGCTGACGTTCCATCCGGACTGCGTACGCGCGTCTGCGGAAGCAGCCGCGCGCTACGGCACCGGTACGACGGGTTCGCGACTCGCGAGCGGCACATACCCCGATCACGCCGGCCTCGAACGCGAACTCGCCGATTTCTACGGCGCGCGCGCGGTGATGCTGTTCACTACCGGATATCAGGCGAACGTCGGCGTCATCTCGGCGCTGGCCGATCGCGACTCCATACTGCTGCTCGACGCGCAAAGTCACGCGAGCATCTACGACGGCGCGACGTTGTCCGGTGCAACGACCTATCGGTTCAAACACAACGACGCGGCGGATCTCGAGAAGCGGCTGCGCCGTCTCGGCGACAAGGCGTCCGATGCGCTGGTCATCGTGGAAGGCATCTACAGCATGCTCGGCGACACCGCTCCGCTCGTGGAGATCTGCGAAGTGGTCTCCCGCTACGGTGCTGCGCTGCTGGTCGACGAGGCGCATTCGTTCGGCGTGCTCGGCAAACACGGTCGCGGTCTCGCAGAAGCCGCCGGTGTGGAAGACCAGGTCGACGTGATCGTCGGTACGTTCAGCAAGAGTCTCGGCTGCGTCGGCGGCTATGCGGTAAGCCGCAAGCACGATCTGTCGCAACTGCGCGCTGCCGCGCGCGCCTACGCGTACTCGGCATCGAGTTCGCCATCGGTGATGGCATCGGCGCGCGCCGCGCTGAAGGTGATTCGTGAACACCCCGAACTGCGCGAACGCCTGCGCAACAATGCGGAAGTGACATACCGCGCGCTGCAACAGCTCGGCTACGAACTCGGCCCCGAAGTGAGCCCGGTGGTCGGCGTCCAGGTACGCAACGACCAGCTCGCGCTCGACGCATGGCACTTCCTGATCGAACACGGTGTATACGTGAACCTCGTGCCGTTCGAAGCCTCGCCCGGCCCGTTCTGCCTCCTGCGCGTCAGCCTGTCCGCCGCCCACACGCCGGAACAGATCGACACAATCATCGAAGCGTTCCGGCAGTTACGGGAAAGCGGCCCGCTCAAACCGGTCTAACTTCCTTGCGAAGGGGCACCTGCGGTGCTCGCGCGTGGATGCGCCTCCGCACCGATCACCCGTCACCCTTCCCACATCCGAAGTCGCGCCTTCGTTCGCCGATAACATCGAATAAGTCACTGCCGGTGCCAGGCACCGGCAGTGACTTATTCGATGGCAAAAGCCGGTGCCTGGCACTGTCCTTTGACTTGCTGGTGAGATGAACGCGCGCAAAGCGCGCGTTCATTCCAAAAGTCACAGTCGATGGAGACACAACCCGAGGCGGAGGCGCGTTCGAAGCTCCGTCCCACCAACTCACCCCCGCAGCTCCATTTCACGACCCTCAATAACGACCACCCAACTTCGAATGGTCCCAACTGACGTAACGTTCCGGATGGAATTTGATGACTGCGCGTTTTGCCGCCGTTTTCGATACCGCGGCGGTCAAGGCTTGTCGTTGCGCCGCATCGATCGTGGCACCGCGCGTGTTGATCTTCACGAGTGTGTCGATCGCGGTGTCGAGGTCTTCGATGATCTCGGCGCGCGCGTAGATCACCACGCCTTTGAGTTGTGCGTATTCGGTACCGCTTTCGACGAGCAGCGCGGCTTTCGGGTCGCGGCGCCAGTTGAGAACCTTCTGCGACTTGCCGAACGTCGTGCAGTAGAGACTGCCCTCGTCGTCGACGTAGAACCACATCGGCATCGGATGCGGATAGCCGTCTTTGCCGTTCGATACGATGATCAGCGTTTTGCGGCTGTCGAGAAACGCGCGGATTTCCGCGTCGGTCAGTTCGATGCTGTTGCGTCGCGACGGCATGTGAGAAGTCTCCTTTGATGACTGTTAGAGAGGAACGGCGCGCAACGGCTTCGAGTGTCGCCATTCCGCGAGCAACGTTCGCAACGCCGCCACGAACGCGAGCGGCTGATCCAGGAACAGATGGTGTTGCGCTTCCGGTATGGCGACGAACGGCACCGACTGGTCCAACACCTTGAACATGTAGTCGGCTACTTCCTGGCTGAACAGATAGCTGTCCTGCCCGTAGATCACGCCCACGCGACAGCCGATCTTCGCAAGCCCTTCGGACATGTTGGTGTCGAACGCCATCTTGCGGAACAGACCGTCGTCGAATTTCCAGGTCCAGCCGCCTTCCGTCTGGGTCAACGAGTGGCGGCCGATGTGATCGAGGATGTACTGGTTGTTGCAGTCCTGCGGCGGCATCAGACGAAACCGCGCTAGCGCCTCAGCGTAGTCGTTGTACACGCGTTTCGGCCGCACCGGCGACCGCCGCGGGTCGCGCTCCCATTGAAAATCCGGCGGTCGCACCGCGGAATCGACCAGCACGATGCCGGCCAGCCGTTCGCGGTATTTGAGGCCGGTGTTCAGCGTGACGAATCCGCCGAAGCTGTGGCCGACGACGATCGAATCGGAACCGAATCCGGCCGCGTCCATGACGCCGATCACTTCGGCGGCAAAGCCTTCCGGGGAGTAACGCTCGCGATGACCGGAATCGCCCATTCCGGACAGATCGAGCGCGACCACGCGATAGTGTTCGAGCAGAAACGGTGCGATGAACGTCCACCAATGCGCGTGCGCACCGTTGCCGTGAACCAGCACGATGCCGGGCTTGTCGCTCGCACCACCCCACTGCAGGTAGTGGATGCGCGCGCCGTCGACGGTGATCGCACCTTCTTCGTAGGGCGTCTCCACCGCCTTGGTGAACCAGCCTGGTGCATCTCTCTGAACGGCCACGTCTGCTCCGAACACAATGGAGGGCCGATTGTCCGTATCGTTGCACGCGGCGTCCAGCAAGGCGCTTCGATGAAGGTCATGGCGGAAGTGCATGGTGGAATCGAAGTGGATGCGGCAAGCTTTTCGCCACTCCGTTCGAGACCCACGCGCGCATGAACGTACGAACTCTGGTGCTCGTCTGCCTCGTCGGCGCTTCGAGCGTGCTGATTGGCGCGGAAGCATCCGCGGCAGATCCGGTCGCATCGTTCTCGCCACAGGGCACGGTAAAGCCGATTCGTCAGGTCAAGGCGCGCTTCAACGCGCCGATGGTTGCGCTCGGCGATCCACGCCTTGCAGATCCGTTCGACATCGATTGTGCCGCGAAAGGACGCGGTCGCTGGGCAGACGAACGCAACTGGATATACGACTTCGACGCCGATCTGCCGGCTGGCGTTCGCTGCACGTTCAAGCTGCGCGACGGATTGCACAACCGCGACGGCGCCCCGGTGGTCGGCACTCGCGCGTTTCAATTCGACAGCGGCGGACCGGCGATTCGCGCTGCGCTTCCGGACGACGGCAGCACCATCGATGCGGATCAGGTGTTCATGCTCGCGCTCGACGCGCAGGCAACGCCGGCGTCGATCGAACGCGCGGCGTATTGCGCCATCGACGGCGTCGGCGAACGCGTGCCGGTGCGCGTGCTGGATGGCGACGAACGCGCCGCAATCCTCGATCAGCGCCGCGAACTCGGTTACAGCTACTACCGGATTCTATGGAAAGACGGCATAAGTTCCACGGCGCGCGTGCGCGATCGCGCGCTGGAAGACGCCGAAGCGCAACTGGCGGTGGTCGCCTGCAAGCGCGCGCTGCCGAGCGACACGAAAATGCAACTGGTGTGGGGCGCGGGTATCGAAGCGCCGAGCGGAATCGCCACCACCCTCGATCAGAAGCTGGCTTTCCAGGTGCGGCCTGCGTTCACCGCGCGCGTCCAGTGCGAGCGCGTCAATGCGCGCGCCGGGTGCATTCCGCTGCAGCCGATACGAGTGCAGTTCAGCGCGCCGGTGCCGGCTCAGTTGGCCGGCGCGACGCGCATCGTCGCCGCTGACGGCAGCACTCTGGCGCCGGAACCGGTTACCGGCGGCGTGGCGACGGTCGAAGAACTGGTCTTCAAACCGCCGTTTGCCGAGCACCAGTCCGTTCGCGTGCAACTCGCTCCCGGCATCGTCGACGACATCGGGCGAACGCTCGCGAACGCCGAGCGGTTTCCGCTCGAGGTGACGGTCGATTCGTTCCCGCCGCTCGCGAAGTTCGCCGGTTCGTTCGGCATTCTCGAAGCGAACGAGGGCGCCGTGCTGCCGGTGACGCTGCGCAACGTCGAAGTGCAGTTGCCCGCGAAACGCACCGAACTCACCGGCCGCCGTCTGCGCGAAACGTCCGACGCGGCGGCCGTAGCAAAGTGGTTGCAGCGCGTCGAAGCCGCCAATTCGCCGCGCGGCACGTGGAGCTACGACGCGGTGCAGAAGCGATCGGTATGGACCGAGCAGACCGCCGATGCCTCTGTGTTCGAGGCATCCGACTCGACCGATGCCTTCGCGGTGCCTGAAGGCGTGGCCGCCGATGCAGGCAAGCGCCCTTTCGAAGTCGTTGGTATTCCGCTCGCGCAACGCGGCTTCTACGTGATCGAACTGGAAAGCCGCCTGCTCGGCGAAGCGCTGCTCGGCAAAGGCGCACCGCGATACGTTGCAACGGCTGCACTGGTTACGAATCTGAGCGTGCATTTCAAATGGGGGCGCGAAACGTCCCGCGTGTGGGTCACCCGCCTCGACGACGCGACACCGGTGGCCGATGCCGATGTGGAGATCCTTGACTACTGCACCGGCACGCCGCGCTGGCACGGTCGAACCGATGACGACGGCATCGCGGCGGTAGAGGAGTCGTTCGGTCAGCCGCATGGCAACGACTCGTGCGGATACTCGACGCCGCTGTTGGTGAGTGCGCGCACCGCCGAGGATTTCAGTTTCGCGCTGTCGTCGTGGAACGAGGGAATCCGGCCGTACGACTTCGGATTGCGCACCAGCGGCGAGTGGGCCGCCACGATGTATCACAGCGTACTCGATAGGGCGTTGTTCCGCGCCGGCGAAACAGTGTCGATGAAGCACTTCATTCGCCGTCACACCGTGGCCGGCGTCGAGTTGCGTGAAGCAGTGGCAACGACTCAACGGATGCGCGTCACCCATCTCGGCAGCGGCGCGTCGTTCGAAATGACGGCCGAGTTCGACGGCAACGGCGTTGCCGAGACGACGTGGCCGATTCCGCAGGAAGCGAAGCTCGGTGACTACCAGATCGAGATCGCAGACGCAGCGTCGAACTGGCACGAGAGCGGCCACTTCAAGGTCGAGCAATTCCGCCTGCCGACGATTCGCGCAACGGTGAACGGACCGGCGGATGCGCAACTGCGTCCGAGCGAAGTCCCGCTCGATCTGCATGCTGCCTATCTCTCGGGCGGCGGCGCATCGCGGTTGCCGGTGAAGGTGCGCGCCACCGTTGAGTCGCGCGCCTTGAGCTTCCAGGACTACGACGACTATCAATTCGGCGGCGAGAAAGTGACCGAAGGCATCACACAGACCGGCGCCGCAGCCTACGACTTCGAAGCGGAAGCGGCTCCCAACGAGGTCGTCACGGCGCACGTGTTCCCGGTGACGCTCGACGGCCAGGGCGCTGCGCGAGTCACCGTTCCGGATCTTCCGAAAATCGAGCAGCCTTCGGTGCTCAATGCCGAGATGGACTACGCGGACGCAAACGGCGAAATCCTCACCGCGGCGACCCGCGTGAACCTGTGGCCGTCCGCAGTCACGCTCGGAATCCGTCGCGAAGGTTGGGCCGCAAGCGCCGAGCAGATGCGATTTCGCGTGCTCGCTCTGGATCTGAAAGGTCATCCGATAGCCGGACAGCGCATAACGGCGACGCTGTATTCGGCGTCCGACTACACGTACCGGAAACGGTTGATCGGCGGGTTTTACGCGTACGACAGCGTGCGCGAGGTGCGCCGCCTCGACGCCGACTGCAGCGGCAGAACCAACGCCCGAGGGCTGCTGCCGTGCGACGTCGCGCCTGGCGTCGCGGGCGAGATCATCGTCGCGGCGCGAACGACCGATGCCACCAACAACCCCGCTGAGGCGACGACTTCGGTCTGGGTCGTCGGCGACGACGAATGGTGGTTCGGTGGCACTACCGGCGATCGAATGGATCTGTTGCCGGAAAAGAAGGAGTACGAACCGGGCGAGACCGCCCGCTTTCAGGTTCGAATGCCGTTCCGCAGCGCCACCGCGTTGGTGTCGGTCGAACGCGAAGGCGTGGTCCGTTCCTTCATCACGACGCTGAGCGGAAGCGAACCGATCGTCGAGGTGCCGATCGGCGACAGCGATTCGCCGAACGTGTTCGTTTCGGTGCTGGCGATACGCGGCCGCGTCGGCTCGTTTGCAAGCTGGCTCTCCGATGTGGCGCGCCGCTTCAACCTGCCCGACTTCATCCCGCGCGACGGCGGCCGGCCAACGGCGTTGATCGACCTGAGCAAGCCGAGCTATCGGCTCGGCACGGCCGAGATCCGCGTCGGCTGGAAGCCACATCGCCTCGACGTGCACGTCACCGCCGATCGCGCGAGCTTCGCGGTGCGCGAGCAGGCGCACGTGAAGATTCACGTCGCGCGCGCAGACGGAAAGCGGTTGCCGGCCGGCGCAGAAGTCGCCGTTGCAGCCGTCGACGAAGCGCTGCTCGATCTCGCGCCGAATCCAAGCTGGAATCTGCTGGATGCGATGATGGGCCACCGCGGGCTCGAGGTGTGGACTGCCACGGCCCAGATGGAGGTGATCGGTCGGCGTACGTTCGGGCGCAAAGCCGTGCCGCACGGCGGCGGCGGCGGACGCGAACGCGCGCGCGAATTGTTCGATACGCTCCTCACGTGGCAAGGGCGGGTGACGCTCGACGCCAACGGCGACGCGCAGGCCACGATTCCGCTGAACGATTCGCTGACAAGCTTCCGCATCGTCGCGGTCGCCAATGCCGGCGGCGATCTGTTCGGCACGGGCTCTACGAACATCGCCGCCACGCAGGATCTGCTGCTGCTTTCGGGTCTGCCGCCGCTCGTGCGCGAGGGCGACCGGTATCTGGCGACGTTCACCGTGCGCAACACCACGGACCATGCCGCGTCCGTGCTTGCAACGGCGAACACCACGCCGCCGCTGCAGGCGCAACTCGTTCCCCAACAGTTCGACATTGCCGCCGGCGCGGCCAGAGACATCGTCTGGGAAGTGACCGCGCCGTACGGCGCGAACGCCCTTGCGTGGGACGTCGCGCTCGAAGGGGCCGGCGGTGCGCGCGACCGCATCGCGGTCAGCCAGCAACTCGTGCCGGCCGTTCCGGTTCGAACGTTCCAGGCGACGCTGGCGCAGCTCGACCCGACGCTGTCGTTCGCGGCAGAGCGTCCGGCCGATGCGCTTGCGGGACGCGGCGGCATCGACGTGTCGGTGCAGGCTCGCCTCGGCGATCGCCTCGACGGCGTGCGCGCCTATATGGAGCGCTACCCCTACGTCTGCTTCGAACAGCAGCTGTCGAAGGCCGTTGCGTTGCGCGATGCCGCCGGCTGGCAGCGTTGGATGGAGAAACTGCCGGCGTATCTCGACCGGAACGGCCTGTTGAAGTACTTCGCGTCCGATGCGATCGACGGCGACGACACCCTGACCGCGTACACGCTCGCGGTCGGAAACGAAGCCGGCTACGAGATTCCCGCGGCCCAACTGCAGCGGATGATCGCGGGCCTCACCGGCTTCGTCGAGGGGCGCATCGACGTACGATCGGCACTCGAAACGTCCGATCTGAGCATCCGCAAGCTCGCAGCGATCGACGCGCTGGCGCGCTACGACGCGGCGGAACCGAGGATGCTCGACAGCATCAGCATCGATCCGAACCTCTGGCCGACGTCCGCGGTGCTCGACTGGCTGAACGTTCTGCAGCGCATGAAGGCGCTCCCGAAGCGCGACGCCCGCATTGCGGAAGCGGAAGGCATCGTTCGCGCGCGGTTGAACTTTCAAGGCACGACCATGGGCTTCTCGACCGAACGCACCGACGCGTTGTGGTGGCTGATGGTGTCGGGTGATTCGAACGCTGCGCGCGCGCTGCTGGCGTTGATGGATCGGCGCGATTGGCGCGAAGACGTACCGCGCATGGTGCGCGGTGCAATCGAACGGCAACAATCCGGTCACTGGAACACTACCGTCGCCAACGCATGGGGCACGCTCGCGCTGGAGAAGTTCTCCGCCACATTCGAGCGGACCCCCGTAACCGGCGATGCGAAGATCGTCTACGGCCCCCTCGCGAAGTCGTTGGCATGGGGCGACGGAGGCGGCGATCTGACGGAGCACCTTGCGTGGCAGGATGCCGGACAGCCGCTGACCGTGACGCAAATGGGCACCGGCCGGCCGTGGGCGACCCTTCGCGCGAACGCGGCGCTGCCGCTGAAAGCGCCGCTCTCGAGCGGGTTCGCCATCACCCGCACCGTAACGCCCGTCGAGCAGCAGGTGCCGGGGCAGTTCCGCCGCGGCGACGTCGTTCGCGTGCACATCGACGTGGACGCACAATCGGACATGTCGTGGGTTGTGGTCGACGATCCCATTCCATCCGGCGCAACGTTTCTGGGCACCGGTCTCGGCGGTCAGTCGCAAGCGCTGACGCAGGGCGAACGCGCGCGCGGTTGGGCGTGGCTCGCGTTCGAACAGCGTGCGCAAGACGCGTTTCGCGGCTATTACCGCTTCGTGCCGAAAGGTCGCTTCAGCACCGAATACACGGTGCGTCTGAACAATCCGGGCACCTTCCAGCTTCCGCCGACACGCGTCGAAGCGATGTACGCGCCGGAGATGTTCGGCGAGCGCCCAAACGAACCGGTGACGGTGGAGCCGGGTCCTTGAACTCGTCCGCCCTGCGTCTCGCCGGCATCGTGGCGATCGTGCTGATCGTTACCGCGCTCCTCTGGCTGCAATGCGCGGCCGTACCGGATTTCGACACGGTGCGCGGACGTTGGCAGTCGTCGGAAGCCTATCTGCTCGATCGGAACGGCGTGACGATCGACAGCGCACGGATCGATTACGGCGTACGCCGTTTCGAGTGGGTGCCGCTCGATGCGGTCTCCACAGCGCTCATCGACGCGGTGGTCGACAGCGAGGATCGACGCTTCTCGGCTCATCACGGCATCGACTGGCGCGCCGCTGCCGGCGCGTTGCGCGACAACCTGACGGGCAAACGGCGGCGTGGCGCCAGTACCATCACCATGCAGTTGGCGGCAATGATCGATGCCGATCTCGCCAGCCGCGGCAGTCGGCGCGGCTGGTTCGACAAACTCGCCCAGGCGCGCGCCGCGCACGCCATCGAATCGACATGGACGAAGACGGAGATTCTCGAGGCCTACCTCAATCTGCTCGGGTACCGAGGCGAACTGGAAGGCATCGACGCCGCCGCACACCTGCTGGCCGACAAGACGCCGTCGGGTCTTTCCGTGCCCGAGAGCCTGCTGCTGGCCGCGCTTCTGCCCGCACCGAGCGCGAACCCCGCGCGGATCGTCGCGCGCGCCTGCTCACACGCGCGCGCGCTCGACTCCGCTGCCACGTGCGAAGAGATCGAAACCGCCGCTCGCACGCTGTTCAACCGGGCGGCGCATCTTTCGGACGGCGCGACGCAAGCGCCGGATCTAGCGCGCGCGCTGCTCGATCGTCCCGGTCAACGACTCACAACCACCCTCGACGCCAACGTTCAAACAATGGCGCGCGGGGTGATGAACGATCGTCTGCGCGAGCTCGGGCTTTACAACGTTCGCGACGGCGCGGCGCTTGTCGTCGACAACGAAACGGGCGACGTGCTCGCCTACGTCGGCTCGGCCGGCCCCGCATCGCGCGCGCGCCACGTGGACGGCGTGCGGGCGCATCGGCAGGCCGGTTCCACGCTGAAACCGTTTCTGTATCAGCTGGCCCTGGAACGACGCTATCTGACGAACGCTTCTTTGCTCGACGATTCTCCGGTGAACCTCGACACCGCCACCGGCGTGTACCTGCCGCAGAACTACGATCATGATTTCAAAGGGCCCGTCAGCGTGCGCACCGCGTTGGGCAGTTCGCTGAACGTGCCGGCCGTGCGCACGCTGGTGCTGGTCGGTGTCGAGGCGTTCCGCGATCGGCTGCACGTACTCGGTTACGCGGCGGTTACCGAAGACGGTGAATTCTACGGCTATTCGCTCGCGCTCGGTTCCGCCGAGGTGAGCTTGTGGGAACAGGTCGCAGCGTATCGAACGCTCGCGCGCGGCGGACTCGCTACGCCGTTGCGGCTGCGCACCGACGACCCAGGTGAGGTGCAGACGCAAGAGCTGGCGACGGACGCCGCGTTCCTGGTCACCGATATCCTCGGTGACCGTGCCGCGCGCGTCGCGACGTTCGGCCTCGACAACAACCTGAACACCGCGTTCTGGAGCGCGGTGAAGACCGGCACCAGCAAAGACATGCGCGACAACTGGTGCATCGGCTACACCGACCGTTACACGGTGGGTGTGTGGGTCGGCAATTTCGAAGGCGACTCGATGCGCGGCGTGAGCGGCGTTACCGGCGCAGCGCCCGCCTGGCACGACATCATGCTGGCGTTGCATGCGGGAAAGCCCTCGCGCGCACCGTCCGCACCGGTCGGCGTGACGCAACGGGTGATCGCGTACGAACCGGCGGTCGAACCGCCGCGACGCGAATGGTTCGTCGCGGGCACCGAACTCGCGACCGTAACCGCCGTACCGGAACGCGCGGAGCGCAGCCGTATCGCGGCGCCCGGCAACGGTCTGATCATCGCGATCGACCCCGACATTCCCGCCGATCGACAGCGCGTGCCGATTCGCGCGCGCGGCGCAACGGCGCAGTTGGCGTTCAGGATGGATGGAGAGGCGCTGGGCGCCGCCGATTCGCAGTTGTTGTGGCCGCCCCGCACCGGCGCGCATCGGCTCGCGTTGGTGGACGGCTCCGGCGCGGTCGTCGACCAGGTGCTGTTCACCGTTCGCTAGTCCTGCAACGACCACTACAATGACCGACTTTCCCGCGAGCGTACGACCTTCATGCAGAACAGCCTTGCGCGCCTGATCGCGCTGCTCGATCTCGAGCAGATCGACGTCAACCATTTTCGTGGTTCGAGTCCGAACGAGGGATGGCAGCGCGTGTACGGCGGACAGGTGCTCGGCCAGGCGCTCGTGGCCGCGTCGCGAACCGTCGAGCCCGAACGCCACGCGCACTCGCTGCACGGGTATTTTCTACGTCCCGGCGATACTTCGATTCCGATCCTCTACGTGGTGGATCGAATCCGCGACGGCAAGAGTTTCACGACGCGGCGCGTCGTCGCCGTGCAGCACGGCAAAGCCATCTTCAACATGGCGATCTCGTTCCAGAACGAGGAACAGGGATTCAGCCATCAGTTCGATATGCCCAACGTGCCGATGCCCGAGGATCTCGAAGACGAGGCGTCGCTGCGCAAACGTCAGTCGAAAAACCTGCCCGCCGAGTACCGCGAGATGTTCACGCGCGAGCGGCCGATCGAAGTCCGGCCGATCGAGCCGTACGATTTCTTCAATCCGGAAAAGCGCGCGCCGTTTCAGAACGGTTGGATGCGCGCACGCGACGCACTGCCGGACGATCTGCGGCTGCATCAATGCGTGCTCGCTTACCTGTCCGACTGGTCGTTGCTCGATACCTCGCTGATGCCGCACGGCGTGTCGTACACACAGCAGAACGTGCAGAGCGCGAGCCTCGATCACGCGATGTGGTTCCACCGTCCGTTCCGCGCCGACGAATGGCTGCTGTTCGTGCAGGACAGCCCGAGCGCATCCGGCGCGCGCGGCTTCAATCGCGGTCTCATCTACAGTCGCGACGGTGCGCTGGTGGCAAGCGTCGCCCAGGAAGGGCTGATCCGCGTGCATCGCCCGAATGGGTCCAAGTAGTCCGCAACGCGCTGCTCAGGCGGCCGCATCAGGCTTTGCAATCACGCGGACTTGGCCACGATAATACCGGGCTTTGCGCCGCGCTGCGGGCGGACCCATTCGAATTGCCAGGGGGACACGTGCCAGACATCGAACAAATTGCCTCATCGGTCGAATCGATCAGGAAGACGTTCGAGCAGAACCGCTACATCTGCAGCAACCAGATCGCCACTGCCGTCTATCTCGCGTTCCACCTGAAGAAGCCCGTGCTGATCGAAGGTCCGCCGGGCGTCGGCAAAACCGAGCTCGCCAAAACCACCGCCACGATGTTCGGCATGCCGCTGATCCGCCTGCAGTGCTACGAAGGGCTCGACGAGGCCAAGGCGCTGTACGAATGGAAGTACGGCAAGCAGCTGCTGTACACGCAAGTGCTGAAAGAAACGCTCGACGAAGTACTGCAGGGCGCAAAGGGCTTCAAGGAGTCGGTCAGCCGGCTGCACGAATTCGGCGACATCTTCTTCTCCGAGGAATTCATCGAGCCGCGTCCGTTGCTCAAGGCGCTGAAGGAAGAGCACGGTTGCGTCCTGCTGATCGACGAAGTCGACAAATCGGACCACGAATTCGAATCGCTGCTGCTCGAGATTCTGTCCGACTTCCAGGTGTCGATCCCGGAGATCGGCACCGTGAAAGCCAAGGCCGAGCCACCGTTGGTGTTCCTCACCAGCAACAACACGCGTGAAATATCGGACGCGCTGAAACGGCGATGCCTGCATCTGTACATTCCGTTTCCCGACGTCGACCTGGAGCAGCGCATCATCCACGCGCGCGTTCCGGAAATTCTGCCGGAGTTGCGCAGGCAGCTGGTCAACTTCATTCACGAGCTGCGCGCCCTCGACCTGAAGAAGGTGCCCGCGATCTCCGAAACCATCGATTGGGCGCGCACGCTGCTGCTGCTGCACACCGACCGCCTCGATCCGGAACTGGTGCGCGACACGCTGAACGTGATCCTCAAGTTCCAGGAAGACATCGTGAACGTCGAGGCGGAGTTGACCACGTTGACCAGCAAGGCAACCAAGACCTGATACCGGCCCGCGCGTAGATGGAACGCACCCTCTCCAACTTCATCCGAGCGTTGCGCAACGCCGAAGTGCGCGTGTCCACCGCCGAAACGCTCGATGCCTTCAATGCGATGGAGCTGGTTGGATATCGCGATCGCGCGTTTCTGAAAGACGCGCTGTCGATGGTGCTGCCGAAGACCGCGGACGAAAAAGAAACGTACAGCGAGTGCTTCGATTCGTTCTTCTCTTTCAAGAAGTTCGAAACCGACCCGCCCCGCTCCGGGGAACAGGCGTCCGATGCAGACGGTTCCGAAGAGGGGCAGGACGGCGACGGCGAAGACACGGAGGGCGGTCAGGGTGCCGAGGGTCGCGGCGAAGGCGCCGGCGGCACCGGCGGGCGCAAGTCGAAGTCGAAGAAGAAAGGCTCGGCGGTAAACGACGACGAAGACGAAGACCTCGGCGAAGGCGAGATGTCCGAGCCGACGTCGACACTGGGCAAACTGCTGATCGAAGGCGCGCGAACCGAGCTCGCAATGGCGATGGCGAGCGCCGCAGAAGCAGTGAATCTCAAGGAGATCCAGGTCTTCACGCAGAAAGGCCTGTATACCCGCCGCATCATGGAGCAGATGGGTCTGAACGACCTGTCGCGCGAAATCACGTCGTTGCGGCAAAGCCGCAGCACGCCGGCGCGACGCCTCGGCCAGGAACTGAAGAAACGCCGCGAGTGGCTGCGCGAGCAGGTGCGCGATTACGTCGAGCAACAGTTCCTGCTGCACGCCGATGCGACCGGACGGCGATTGCGCGAAGACCTGCTGCGCAGGGTCAAACTGTCGAACGTGGAGCAACGCAACTTCCGCCTGATCCAGGAAGTGGTGTTCCGGATGGCGAAAAAGCTGGCCGCGCTGCACTCCCGCCGCAAGAAGGTATTCAAGCGCGGCGCGCTGAACGTGCCGCGCACGTTGCGCCACAACATGGCCTACGACGGCGCGATCTTCGACCTGCACTGGAAATCGGTGAAGATCGACCGGCCGAAGGTGTTCGCGATCTGCGACGTGAGCGGCTCCGTCGCGAACTACGCGCGGTTCATGCTGATGTTTCTCTACAGCCTCGAAGAGGTGATGCCGAAGGTGCGGTCGTTCGCGTTCTCTTCGGACCTCGCGGAGGTGACCGAGCTGTTCGAACGCAACAAGATCGAAGACGCGATTGCGAAAGCGCTGCGCGACTACAGCGGCGGTTCCACCGACTACGGTCAGGCGTTCGTCGACTTCAAGAAGAACTGCCTCGACGACGTCGACAACCGCACGACGATCATCATCCTGGGCGATGCCCGCAACAATTACGGCGACCCGCGCACCGACATCCTCAAAGAGATGTACGACCGCTGCAAACGCCTGATCTGGTTGAACCCCGAATCGCGCAATAGCTGGACCGTCGGCGACGCCGAAATGCGCCGCTATTCCGCGTATTGCCACCAAGTCGAGGAGTGCAACAGCCTCATGCATTTGGAGCGGATAGTCGGTAACCTGCTGCGAACCGTTCAGTAGGTCGATTGAACGTGACATGAGCGACGTCATCACCGACAGCGGCGACTCTTTCACGCGCACCGCCGGCCGGCAGCTCGCTCTCCTTGCCCTCTTCGGCGTCCTCGCGTTCATCGTGCTCGCAATGCTGCTCGGCTGGTTGTCGAAGCTCACCAGCGGTGGCAGCGCGCTCTCTGAAGCCATCGACCCGCTCACCGGTACCATCACGCTCGCACTGGCGAGCGAACCTCCGCAACTCGACAGCACGCGCGCCACCGATCAGGTCAGCGGCTTCGTACTGGGCCACGTCATGGAAAGCCTCCTGCGTCGCGGTCCGGGCACCAAGCTTCTACCGGGCGTCGCCGAACGCTGGGAGATCAACGAGAAAGGTGCCACGTTCTGGTTGCGCGCCGACGCGCGCTGGAGCGACGGCAAGCCCGTCACCGCACACGACTTCGTGTTCGCCTGGCGCAAGATCGTCGATCCGGCAAACGCCTCCGAATATGCGTTCTTCGTGTATCCGATCAAGAACGGCGAAGCGATCAATCGCGGCGAACTGCCGATCGAATCACTGGGCGTACGCGCGGTCGACGATCGCACGCTGACCGTGGATTTCGAACGTCCTACTCCGTACTTCGAGAAGCTCGTGGTCTACGCCACCTATGGGCCGGTGCGCCAGGACTTTTACGAAGCGTGTAACGGCCGCTACGGCGCCGATGCCGACACCCTTCTGTACAACGGACCGTTCCGAATTTCGAAATGGGTGCACGGTGCCCAGCTGCGATTCGAGAAGAACCCGTACTACTGGGACGCCGACCGCATCAGGCTCAATGTCATCGACATGCCGTACGTCACCAACGATGCGAACGCGGTGCTGAATCTGTACAAGGACGGCAAGATCGCAACCGCGCCGCTGAACGCCGAAACGCTCGACGACGCGCTGGAACACCGCTGGAAGATCAATCGGTTCAACGACGGTTCCGTCTTCTACACCGAATTCAATCACCGGCCGGGACGCCTGACCGCGAACGTGAACCTGCGCCGGGCGTTGTCGCTCGTGTCCGATCCGGGCGAACTCGTCTACAAGGTGATGAAGGTACCGGGCAACTTGCCCGGCGTTTCGTTGTTCCCCGCCTGGCTGCCGGGTGTGCACGGACTGTTCCGCCAGGAATATCCCCCGAAGCCGGTCCACGTCGACGTTGCCGAAGCGCGCCGTTACCTCGAGCTGGCGAAACAGGAGCTCGGCATCGAGACGATGCCGCCACTGATTCTGCTCACCGGCGACGATCCCGTGTCGGGCCCTCAGGCCGAGTACCTTCAGAACGTCCTCAAACGCACGCTCGACATCGACGTGAAGATCGACAAGCAGATCTTCAAACAGCGGCTCGCGAAGATGACCGCGGGAGAGTTCGATATGGTGGCAGCCGGCTGGGGACCGGACTACGACGATCCGCTGACGTTCGGCGACCTGTTCTCGTCGTGGAACAAGAACAATCGCGGCATGTACTCGAACCCCGAACTCGATCGCTACGTGCGCATCGCGCAGAGTTCGCTCGATCCAAAGGCACGCATGGACGCATTCGGTGCAATACAGAGGATCATTCAGGACGACGTGGTGATCATCCCCAGCTACGAACGCGGGCTCGTTTACGTGCGCAATCCGCGCCTCAACGGCATCGTGCGGCGAGTCGTGGGCGCCGACCCGGACTATATCAACGCGTACATCGAGGGGAGCCGATGACGCGCCTTCTCGATCGCTTGCGATAGCGTCGAAATGTTGCGTTATACGATCAGGCGGTTGCTCCAGGGCATCATTACGGTGTGGTTCATCGCGACGGCCACGTTCGTCGCGATGCACTCGGTGCCCGGCGATCCGCTCATTCAGAACAAAGCCGTAACCGCGCAGATCCGCAAGAACCTCGAAATCAAATACGGCCTCGACAAGCCGATCACACAACAGTATCTGATCTACATGGGCAACATGCTGAAGGGCGACTTCGGCATTTCGTTCACGCAGCAGAACCGCAGCGTCAACGACATCATCGTCAAACATTTTCCCGTGTCTGCGACGCTCGGCATCCTCGCGGTCGTATTCGCGGCCATCGGCGGCATCTTGTGGGGCGCGCTGACGGCGCTATACCGCAACCGCTTGCCGGACATCGTAATCATGTTTCTCGTGATCCTTGGCATCTCGGTGCCCAGCTTCGTGTTCGCCGCCTTGGGGCAACTTGCGCTGGTGCATCTGAACGCGCTAGCCGGCCGCACGCTGTTGCCGGTGGCCGGATGGGGCACCGTGTCGCACATGATCGTTCCATCGATCGTGCTCGGTCTCGGCACCATGGCCTTTCTGACCCGGCTGATGCGATCGTCGATGCTCGAGATCGTCAACGCCGATTACGTACGCACCGCGAAAGCCAAGGGACTGCCGATCACGCGGATCTTTCTGAAGCACGAACTGCGCAACGCGGTACTGCCGGTGATCACCGTACTCGGCCCTGCCATCGCCGCGATCACGACCGGCGGTTTCGTCGTGGAGCTGGTGTTCGCGATTCCCGGTCTCGGGCGCTACTTCGTCCAAGCGGTACAACAACTCGACTACACCGTGATCATGGGAACAACGGTGTTCTACGGCGCATTCCTCGTGCTGATGGTGATCGTCGTCGATCTGCTTTACGGCATCGTCGACCCTCGCGTAAGACTCGAATGAGCATGTCCGAAGGCAGCCTGCAGACGAACGCATTCGAGCCGGTGACCGCGGAGCGCCGCGTACAGCAGCTTACGCGACCCTCGCTGTCGTACTGGCAGGATGCGTGGCTGCGCCTCAAACGCAATCGCCGCGCGCTGGCGTCGCTGTACATCATCGTCGCGCTGCTGCTGTTCACCACCGTCGGCCCCGTCGTGTGGCCCATCGACCCTGCGAGCCAGGACGTCGACCAGGTGAGTCAGACGCCGTGGGCGGCTCGAACCGCGGTCGTCGTTGCGCCGTACCAGCCATGGGAAGATGCGGCGCTCGCCGCGGCGACGGCTTCGAAACCCCTGTCTTCGCAACCCTTGTCGCTGGAGTTGGCAGAACCTGCAAACACGCAAAGCGTGCGTCTGATCTGGACGGCCGATCCACAGGCGACCGGCTATCTGATCTATCGCAACATCATGCTGCCGGGACCCGAGCACGACTTAGGGCTTCCGTTGGGCGAGATCGTCGATCCTACTCAGACGCGCTTCGAGGATCGTCTCGACCTCGACCCGATGCGCTACTACTACTCCGTGGTTCCGCTCGACGCCGACGGTGTGGAGATGGCGCCGGGTCCACCGCTGGCCGTCGACGTAACGCGCGTGATCACCGAGGAACTCGCCATCGCTCGGGGGTTGGTGCCGCCCGCTACGCATCTCGCCGAGGGCGACGCCGTGCGGCTCGCGCTACACCCGTTCGGCACCGATTACCTCGGCCGCGATCTGCTGGCAAGGTTGATGTACGGCGCACGCGTATCGTTGTTCATCGGAATCGTTGCGCCGTTCTTCTTCGTGCTGATCGGCATTCTCTACGGCAGCACCGCAGGCTTTCTCGGCGGCCCCGTCGATTCGTTGCTCATGCGGTTCGCCGACTTCGTGATTGCGCTGCCGTTCCTGCTGTTCATGATCCTGTTCAAGATCGCCTTCGGAATCGGACCCGGGGAGAGCGGCATCGTGCCGTTGTTGGTGGCGCTGGTCGTGCTCAGCTGGCCCGGTACGGCGCGGCTCGTGCGCGGACAGATCCTGCAGATCCGTGAGGAGGCCTACATCGCTGCATCGCGCCTGCTCGGTGCGAAAACGCGATATCTGATCCTGCGCCACATGATTCCGAATACGCTCGGCGTCATCCTCGTAACGCTCACGTTCGCGGTACCGAGCGCAATTTTCACCGAGGCGTTCCTGTCGTTCATCGGCATGGGTGTCGCACCACCGACGCCGTCATGGGGCAGCATGTGCAACGACGGTCTGAAGACGATGCTGACGCATCCGCACGAGCTGATCTTTCCTGCGTTGTTCATTTCGATTGCCGTGCTCGCGTTCAATCTTCTCGGCGATGGACTGCGCGATGCGCTCGACGCCCGGATGAGGAGCCGTGAATGAGCGCTCCGCTCCGCGATTCGCTCGAGTGGAGCCGCGAATGACGACTCCACTGCTCGAAGTCACCGATCTGCACGTCGAATTCGACACGTACGGCGGTACCGTGCACGCGGTCCGCGGTGCGACGTTCAGCGTCGAAGCCGGCGAAACGCTGGCGATCGTCGGCGAGTCGGGTTGCGGCAAATCAGTCACGGTCCAAAGCATCATGGGTCTGATCCCGATGCCGCCCGGCCGCATCACCGCGGGCCAGGCGTCGCTGCGCGGCTCCGACATCCTGCGGCGCAAACAGATCAACGGCGTCGACATCCGCGGCGCGGAAATCGGCATGATCTTCCAGGATCCGATGACGTCGCTGAATCCGACGATGACGATCGGCGACCAGATCGCCGAAACGTTGATTGTGCACCGCGGATTCTCGAAGAAGCAGGCGTCCGACCGCGCCATTGAACTGCTGTCGGCAACGCGGATCCCCGATGCCGCGAAGCGCGCGCGCCAGTACCCGTTCGAGTTTTCCGGCGGCATGCTGCAACGATCGATGATCGCAATGGCCATCGCGTGCGAGCCGGCTATCCTGATCGCCGACGAGCCGACCACCGCGCTCGACGTGACCATTCAGGCGCAGATCCTCGATCTGATGCAGGAAATCCAGCGTCAGAACGGCATGGCAATCATCTTGATCACGCACGATCTCGGCGTGGTTGCACGCATGGCGGACCACGTGAACGTGATGTACGCCGGCGAGATCGTGGAGCGCGGCACCGCGCACGACATCTTCTATCGATCGGCGCATCCCTACACATTGGGCTTGCGCGACGCGATGCCTTCGAGCACTTCGAGTCGCGCGCATCGGCTGCAACCGATCGACGGCAGCCCACCGGATCTCTTTTCGCCGCCGGTCGGGTGCGGTTACTTCGCGCGCTGTCCGCATGCGATGCAGGTCTGCCGCACCGAACGGCCGCCGCCGTTCACCGTGGACGCAGGTCATGCATCCCGCTGCTGGCTGCAACACGAAGCCGCGCATCGGAATATTGATCGGCTTCACGTCGCCTCGTATACACCCGTTACATCAACGTCATGAACGTGCTGGTCAGCGCCGACAAACTGACCAAGCAGTTTCCGATCGGCGGCGGTCAGGTCGTACACGCGCTCGACGAGGTTTCGCTCACGATTGCCGAGCGCGAAGTGGTGGGACTGGTAGGCGAGAGCGGCTCGGGGAAATCGACGTTCGGCAAGACGCTGATCGGTCTGCACGACAAAACGCGCGGTACGGTCGTCTATCGCGGCGAAACGCTGCCGCAGAAATACACACCACCCGATTTTCGGCGCCACGCCAAGCGCATGCAGATGATCTTTCAGGATCCGTATTCGTCGTTGAACCCACGCATGACGGTGGGCGAAATCATCGGTGAAGGACTGAGGCTGCACGGTCGGACGACGAACGTCGATATCCGCGATCGCGTGGCCGACTGGCTGCGTCGCGTCGGTCTCGAACCGGACCACATGTCGCGCTATCCGCACGAGTTTTCCGGCGGACAGCGGCAGCGCATCGGCATTGCGCGCGCGTTGATCCTCGAACCCGAGTTCGTCGTCTGCGACGAGCCGATCTCCGCGCTCGACGTGTCCGTGCAGGCGCAGGTGGTGAACCTGCTCGACGAGCTGAAATCGTCGATGGGTCTCACGCTGCTGTTTATCGCGCACGACCTGTCGATGGTGCGCTACGTTTCCGACCGGATGGCGGTGATGTACCTCGGCTCTCTGATCGAGATCGGCCCGGCGGATCGGGTGTTCTACGATCCGCAGCATCCCTATTCGCAATTGCTGGTCGGCTCCAACCCGGAACCCGATCCGATCGCCGAGCGGGCGCGCAGCAGCGCAGAGATCATCGGCGAAATCCCCTCACCTGTGAACATTCCACCGGGTTGCCGGTTCGCCAACAGATGTCCTAAGGTGATGGACGTGTGTCGCGCCGTACGCCCGCCGTTGAAGCCGCTGCACGGCGACGCAGAACGGCTCGTCGCCTGTCACCTCTACGATTGAACGACGGTCAGCGCCTCAACCGCTGCAACAGACCCGGAAATGCGTGAGCGTCGTATGCGCTGACCAGCGCATCCAGATCGGCGTCCGTCATGAACGGCGCGTGCCGAACCAAGCGCGCAATGTCGCGTATCGCCGCCGAGGCTCTGAACACTACCCGGCGCGTCTTCTCGAGATCGATCAGCCAGACCCGGCGCGAACCAACCTCCACCAGCACGTGTTTCGGATACACGGCACCATGCATCAGTCGCGCGGAATGCAGTTTCGCCAGCGTTTTCCCTATGTTTTCGAACAGGTCGCGGCGCTCTTCCGCGCCGAGTGAAAGCAGGCTGTTCTCGAGATCCACCACCCCGTCGATCTCCCGGAGCACCAGTAGCGCGCGGTCGTCGGACGCTTCCCGATACAACACCACTTCCGGCACGTTCACGCCGAGCGCGCCCGCCTGAGCGATGAAGCGCACTTCGCGCCGCAGCGTCGGCGTGCGTCGAAACGCGTTCCACGCCGGACGGCAGAAGAACGCCTTCTGACATTTCACGTAAACGCGACCCGTAATACCCAGTTCGGGCCAGGCGCTCGTATCGGCCAAACCGACCCTGCTCGTTCCATTGCCGCGGCGATTCGGCTCGTCGAGCCAGTGGAGATCGCGCTGCCACAACGAATCGAAGTCGGCCGCTGCTCCGGCGGGCATTTCGTGTTTCAATTCGTCCGCCTCATACCGATCCCTGTCCCATGCGCAGCCGCTTCGCCGACACATTCAATCACGACGCCGATGCGCCGGACTACGATGTCGACGTGGAGAACGAGGCGCATCCGGTGCGCGCGGGTTACGCGGAACTGTTGGCGTGGGTGACACGCAGCGCGAGCATCGATGCACATCACGACGTGCTCGAACTCGGCGCCGGCACCGGCAACCTCACACGATTGCTACCACCGGCGCACCGGGTCGTCGCGGTGGACGTATCGACGGCAATGCTCGAGATCGCGGCCACCAAGGTTCGAGGTCCGATCGAGTGGCGGCGCGACGACCTGCTCGGATGTTTCGACGGACGCAGCGATCGATTCGACCGCTTCGTGTCTACCTACGCGATACACCACCTGCTTCCGAGCGAAAAAGAACTGCTGTTCCAACGGATCCGTCACGCCGCCAATCCCGGTGCCCGAGCCGCGTTCGGAGATCTGATGTTCCAGTCCGAACGCGACCGGCGCGACGCGATCGAACGCTACCGCAATGAATGGCCGGACGTAGCGGCCGCAATCGAAGACGAGTTCTTCTGGATCGTCGACGACTGCGTCGCCGCGCTGCAACGTTCCGGGTTCTCGGTCGCCACGCGTCGTATCAGCGATTTGTCGTGGGGCGTGCTGGCGACGATCGACTGAAAAAAAAGGGGGGCCGAAGCCCCCCATACGAATCGTTGGTCAGTTGGCGACTATTTCCAGGCGCCGAACTTGTACAGCAGCTCCAGACCATACGTCCGCGGATTCGTGACCGTACCGGTACGACGGAAGTTGTCGGCTTCGGACAACGCTTCGATCTGACGAATACCGATGTCGTCGAACACGTTGTTGCAGAACGCCGAAACGTTCCAGTTCTCGCCGGACGACAACCACGTAAGACGAGTGTCGACGCGGCTGTACGAGGGCGCCTTGTCGGTGCCTTCTTCGAACAGCGAGAAATACACCTTGTCGATCCACGAGTAGTCGGCGAGGAACGTCAGCGTGCCGCGATCGCCGCCCAACGGAAGAGCGTATTGCGCATAGGCGTCGAACTTCTTCTCCGGTACCCGCAGCATCTGGTTACCCTTGATGTTGAACGGCGTCGCCAGCGGATCGAACAGCGATCCCGGGCGTTGCGCATTGAACTCGTCGATGACGTCGAAGTCCTCGGTGTATTCGCTGTGCGTGAAGCTCACCGTAGCGCCCAACGTCATGCGGTCCGTCATCAGCCACAGGACGTCGGTGTCGAAGCCGATCATTTCGGCGCCAGGTACCGCGAACGTGCTGGTCGAGACGCCGCCGAGCGCCGAGGGGCTCGCCGCCGGCGTATGCACGTGGCTGTAGTCGTAGTAGTAGACGGCGGAGTTGACCTGCATCGTGCCGTCGAGAATCTCGCCCTTGTAGCCGATCTCATATGCAACGAGGCTTTCGGGCTGGTACTTCGCGTTCGCGCTGAAGTTGCCGAGGTTGAAACCGCCTGCTCGCGTACCGGACGTGACCGAGAAGTAGATCAGGTCTTTGTCATTCGGCGTCCAGTCGAGGTTGATGCGACCGGTTACCGCGTCGTCCTTGCGATAAAGCTGCCGCCACAACGATTGCGAGATCGGCACGCCGGTCGTCAGCAGAGTGTTGTAGTTCAGCACCTGACCGTTGGCATCCATTGCGCCAATAGCCTGGTTGACCTGAGCGAGGCTGGGTACGCATGCCGCGTTGGGAGTGGCGCAGGGAAACCCTGCCAACGGAATCGGTACCGAACCGAGCTGCCCAACGAACCCCAGCGTCGGAACCGCACCGACCAGCAGTGCCTGGCCGCCTTCACTCTGATAGAACGCGTTTTCTTCACCGTTTAGCTGGTCACGCGCCCATCGCGCGCCCAACGTCAGCGCGAAGTGCTCGTTGAACGTGAAGACGCTCTGCGAATACAGCGCGAATGCTTCGCGCTCCGTACGCGTCTGGTACAACGTGTCCGTGCCGGCCGTCTTGGGTCCGTGCGGAACGTTCAATTCGTTAGCACCTACCGGATCTCCATCTTTCCGTCCAAAGCAGTATGTGAACGGGTTCGTCGATGCGAGACTCGATGCCAACGGGACGCACGTCGCGCTGGGCGCGTTGCCGGCGCGAACCAACAAGCCGTCCTGCTTCGCGCTGAAGAGGCCGACTTGCGGATCTGCGCCGATGAAGGCGAGTACACCAACGTTAC
Source organism: uncultured Gammaproteobacteria bacterium (assembly GCA_963780795.1). GTDB lineage: Bacteria > Pseudomonadota > Gammaproteobacteria > Pseudomonadales > Azotimanducaceae > DATJGR01. The sequence continues at coordinate 637,001 of CAWADH010000008.1, forward strand.
TGGGACTGTAGTCGAAGCCTTGCGTGTACCGGCCGTTCGAGTTCGAGTCGTAGTAATCGCCTCGTTGTGAGATGTCGGCCTTGTAGTAGAACAAGCCAGTCGTCGTGGTCAGCTGATCGTTCCAGTCGTTGAAGAACTGCAACTCGTGCGAGATGTACTCCGTCTCCTGACTAACGTAGAACTGCTCGTCACCCGAGTACAACGTGTTCGCGTCGGTGTTGCTCGTCAGGTCGACGTCCGATGTCCGATCGTAGAAGTAGTCGGTGTATCCGAAGATGTACTTGATCGAGAAGGTGTCGCTCACGGTCCAGCGGATGTCGGTCGAGTTGGCCTGCTGGTCGAAGTACTCGTCCTGATGACCGCTGGTGTCGGTCGATATGTCGGAACCGCTGAGCGAACCGAGACCCAACATGTGTTGCCGCGAGTTGTCGGTGCCGAACGCCTTGTTGTTCATGTTCTGCGCGCCGACGCCGGAGAAGTCCACGCCAGGCGTTACACGCTGCGCTTCGACCTGCTGCCCGGTCACGGGATCGGTGAACGTATAGACCGTGGTCGAACCAGGCTGATTCTGATAGCCGGCCGTCGCGGTTGTGATGCGACATTCGGGGGTCAGACGCGCCGTGTTCGTCTCGACGCCGGTTGGTACCTGGAAGTTGGTGCGACCGCTGGTCAACGTCGGGCACACGGTGTCGTCGACGCGGCGAAAGCCCCATGCAAACGTCGACGTATTACGCGGATTGTCGGTGGCCGGATCCAGCGCGCCGCCGTCTTCCGTCAGGTTGACGATACCGGCCGCGTCTGCGCCGCCCATCCGGCGGCGATAGCTACGCTCGTTGCCGCGCGTGTTGAACTCGAGGTTGTCGGATGGCGTCCACTTCAGCGCGAGGGCGTAGTTCTCGTCGCCGTAGTTGTCCGGATTCTGGTTGCCCGACTTGTCGTCGATGTAACCATCGCGGGTCCGCTTAACGCCGGTCAGGCGCGCCGACAGAATGTTGTCGATCAACGGGCCTGACAACATGCCGTACTCTTCCTGGAGGCCGTAGTTGCCGCCGACGACCTTCGCTTCACCTTCGAATTCGTTCGTCGGCTGCTTGTTGATGAAGTTCACCGCGCCGCCGATCGCGTTACGGCCGTACAAGGTCCCCTGCGGACCGCGCAGTACTTCGATCCGTTCGATGTCGAACAGACCGCCTTCCGTCGATGCAATACCGAAGTCTTCCGAGTACACGCCGTTCAGATACGTCGCGATGCCCGGGTCGCCGCCCAGCGCACGGAAGTTACGACCGACACCGCGAATCGCCATGTCGTACGGCTCGATGACCGCAGCAGGAATGAATTTCTGCAGGTCTTCCTGGTTGCGGATGCCGAAGTCTTCGAGCATCTGGCCGGTGAACGCGGTGATCGAAATCGACGTGTCGCTGACCGTCGACTCTTTACGTTCCGCGGTGACCACCACTTCCTCGATCTGGCGTCGGTCCGAAGCGGCTGCAGCCTCTTCGGCGGATGCCGCCGGCGCCGCGAAGGCCGCGGCCAGAAACACCGAAAGCCCATAAATGGACGGGCTCGCCACGCGCTGAATGACCCCTTTGCGCGTGTCGGTATCGGCGCATGCGCCGATTCGCTTGGAGCGAATTAACATTGATTGACTCCCCGTTGAAATGAAACCTACCAGTGCTGCGGAACTGCGGTACCAAGTAGGAGATGGCCACGCGGGGCCATCCACGCGGGTTTATAAGCCGGGGTATTACGCAATGTCAACGCGACTGTTACCAGATGACTCAGGAATGTAGAACAATCGTAACACTCCGAAACACCGACCCACGCGAAATGCAAGCTTGACCGCACCCACGCGCGAATGGTTAGGAAGTTCCGTTCGGTAACATTTCGCTCGAGGGGCTAACGTCCGGGCGACTCGCCTCGTTCGATCCACTTTCGAGCCATCCGCAACATCGACGACTCGGTGGTAAACGCGTCGATCTCGTCGATCTTCACCCACCGCAATGCATGCGATTCGTCGCTGACGCGGTACGCCTCTCCGCTCACCGTTTGCAATGCATAACGGGCATCGAAGTGGTGATGCGCGGGATCGTCCAGGCGCGCCGGAATCAGATGGATGTCGATGTCGAACAGCTGATCGCAAACGGGCTCCACGACGAGCCCCGATTCCTCGACCGCCTCCCGGCAGGCGACCCGCAGCGGATCGTCGTCGCCGTCACTGTGCCCGCCGAGTTGCAACCAGCGATTCAGTTTGCGGTGGTGCGTCAGCAGCACGTGCGTCTGTTGCGGGTTGACGATCCACGCCGAGCCGGTGACGTGTCCGGCCCAGCAATTTCGGTGGAAACAGCGCGGTTCACTCGCGACGAACGTCTCGAATCGGTCGATCGTGGCGGTCTCGGCCGGATAGCGCCGCCGGTATTCCGACAGCTGTCGAACGACATCGCTCTGACTCATTACGCGATGATGCAGTTCTCCAACGAAAAAAGAAGGGGGCCGAAGCCCCCTGTTCGAATCGTCGATCCGGATTCTTGTTATTTGATCGCGCCGAACTTGAAGTCGACCGAGATTCCCAATTGCTGCGGAATCGTGTTCGAACCTGAGCGGCGGAAGTTCACGTCCTCGTTGGAACCATAGTGGTCGACCTGCCGCAGACCGATGTCGTTGAAGACGTTGTCGGCGAACGCCGCCACCGTCCACGCCGTGCTGGGTGAGACCCACGTGGCCCGCAGGTCGGTGCGTTGGTACGACGGTGCCGCGTCTTCCTCAGATTCGAAGGCCGAGAAGTACACCTTGTCGATCCAGCTCCAGTTGGCCAGGAACGTCAGAGAGCCGCGGTCCGCCATCTGCCACGTGTACTGCGCATACACGCCACCCTTCATCTCCGGTACCTGCAGCATCTGTTTGCCGTCGAGATCAATCGGGATCGAAGCCGGGTCGAATAGCGACGGCGGCCGATCCGGGTTGTTGGGATCATTGACCGTGAAGTTGTCGGTGTACTCGCTGTGCGTGTAGCTGAAGTTCGCGCCGATGGTGAGATTGTCGGTGATCAGCCAGTCGACATCGGTATCCCAGCCGAGAATCATTGCCGACGGCACCGAGAACACGCTCGTTGACAAATTCGCAGGGTTGGCTCCGCCCGGTCCCGTACCGAACGTCTCAACATTCTTGTAGTCGTAGTAGTACAGCGCCGAGTTCAACTGCATCGTGCCGTCACGCAACGTACCTTTGTAGCCCAACTCGTACGAAATCAAGCTCTCGGTCTTGAACGTTCGTTCTGCGCTGAAGAACACCAGGTTGAAACCACCAGCGCGCGATCCTTTGGTCGCTGACAGGTAGATCAGATCGTTGTCGGTCGGCGTGAAGTCGATGTTGACGCGCCAGGTGATGTCATCGTCCTTGCGCTGTTCCTGGCGCCACAGGCTGGTACTGACAGGAATGCCGTTCACCAGAAGGCGCTGGGGATTCAAGATCGTCCCGTCGGCTGCCAAATAGCCAAACGCCTGGTTGAGCCCGGCCAGCGACGACTGCGTCGTAGTCGTGCCGCCGGCCGTGCATCCAGCCGTGCCTGTGGTACAAGGCAGACCCGCTGACCCGTTGAAACCAAGCGGAACGATCAACTCTTCGTTGTAGAAAAAGAGATTCTCTTCACCCGTCAACTGGTCGCGCGCCCACCTCGCACCAAGGGTCAATGCCCAGTGCTCGTTGAACGTGTACACGCCTTGTGTATAAGCGGCGAACGAATTCCGCTCGCTCCGCGTCTGATATTGAAGATCTGTCCCGGAGACGAACGGGTTCTGGTGCGCTACGTGGCTGTTGGTATTTCCCTTCCAGCTTCCGAAACACAGCGCCGACGTCGGCAGAGCGAACGCGTCTGGGAAGCAGTTGACTCCATTGAACAAGCCGGGTGTCGCGGGTGCACCATTGACTTGCCGCTGGCCGAAGTACTTCGCACTGAATAGCTGCATTTGCGGCAGGCCGTCCAGGAAACCTAGACCTGGGACCGCAGCATACGGAATCGGATTGGCAGCCGTTCCAAACGCCGGATTGGCGTACCGAGAGCTGCAGGGTTGATTCAGCGTGCAGAGGCTGTCGTAGAAGTCGCCCCGTTGGGTGATCTTCGAGTCGTAATAGAACAACCCACTCGTCAGCGAGAACTGGTCGCTGACGTCCGTGAACGCCTGCAATTCGTGCGATGTGTATTCCGCTTCCTGGCTGACGTAGAACTGGTTGTCGAACACGGTGCTGCTGGTCAGATCGACATCGGTGTTGCGGTCGTAGAAGAACGACGAGTAGCCGAAGATGTACTTCAGCGTGACTTTGTCATTCACCTGCCAGGAAATATCCGATGTGCCGGCTTGTTGGTCGAAGCCTTCGTTCTGCAGACCGTTGGTATCGGTCACCAGGTCGCCGCCGTTCAAGTTGTCGAACCCGAGCACCCGCAATTTCGAAGGATCGGCACCATAGGCATAGTTCGGATGGTTCGTTGTGCCGCTGCCGGTAGCATAGTCAACACCTGGCACCACGCGTTGGGCCGTTACCGTCGAGCCGTCTGCGGGATTCGAGAAGGTGAATGTCGGTAACCCTGCGACTGTGCACCCGACACCGCCCGGCGCTGCCGCATTCGATCCAAAGAAACCGCCGGTCGGTCCTCGAACCCCGGGGACCTGCGTCACCGCTGTGCGCGTCGTCAAGTTCGGGCATGGAACGCTGGGATTAACCGCCCGATAACCGAACACATAGGTGTCGGTATTACGCGCATTCTTGTGGTCGTCGCCATTTTCAGAAAAGGTGACGATACCGGCGGCGTCTGCGCCGCCCATCCGGCGCCGCAAGCTGCGTTCGTTACCGCGGATCAGCCAGGTGATGTCGTCGCTGGGTGTCCACTGCAACGCCAGCGAATAGTTCTCGTCGCCGAAGTTGTCCGGGTCCTGGTTGCCCGACAGATCCTTGATCGCACCATCGCGAACCCGCTTCACACCGGTCAACCGCGCATCGAGGATGCCGCCGATGATCGGTCCCGACAGCATGCCGTACTCTTCCTGCAGGCCGTCGCTGCCAGTAATGACTTTCGCCTCACCTTCGAACTCGTCGGTCGGTTTCTTGTTGATGAAGTTCACCGCCCCGCCGATGGCGTTGCGGCCGTACAACGTGCCTTGCGGACCGCGCAGCACTTCCACCCGCTCGATGTCGAACAGACCGCCTTCGCTCGAGGCGATACCGAAGTCTTCCGAGTAGACGCTGTTCGCGTAGGTCGCGATGCCGGGGTCGCCGCCGAGGTTGCGGAAGTTCCGGCCGATACCGCGGATCGCCATGTCGTAGGGCTGAATGACCGCCGCCGGAATCATGTTCTGCAGGTCTTCCGCATTGCGGATGCCGAAGTCTTCGAGCATCTGACCGGTGAACGCCGTGATCGAAATCGACGTATCGCTGATGCTCGCCTCTTTACGCTCCGCGGTAACGACCACTTCTTCGATCTGGCGTCGCTCGGCAGGCGATTCAGCCGCGGCAGGCGTTGCTTCCGCCGCGGAAACCGTCTGTGTCATGAACGCTGCTGAGAAAAGTACAGGCAGCCCGACCGAACACGATCTCAACCAACTTCTCAGCGGTGACCTGGTCGGAACGTCAGGTATAAAGGGAACTAAATTGGTCAGCTCGGCATTGGCATAAACGCCAATACACTCCTTAGCGCGGAATGCCATTTGATGATCTCCCCGTCTGAATAGGCCCACACGAACTGAGCCGTGGGTTGACAGACCCTCCCAGATCCGTCAAAGACCTTATATGCGGCGCTTTCCGCAATGTCAACGCGACTGTCTGCGGTATGCGTCGTCCGCGCTGAGTTACTGTCGAAGCAAGTCAAATTCGACATCCTCCGGTCTATGATGCGGCGTCCATTCAACGCAAAACGGAGCGCTCATCGTGCTGGCAGTCATCGCAAAACTGAAGGTCATCGTCGGAAAGGAATCGGAGTTCGAGAAAGTCATGTTGGGGCTGGTAAAGGAAGTGCGCGCCAACGAACCGGGCAACAAGATGTACACGCTCACCAAGAGCGATGCCGGCGAATATCTGATGCTCGAGCTCTACGACAGCGAAGCCGCGTTGACCGCGCACGGTCAGACCGCCCACTTCAAAGCAGCCGGTCCAAAATTCGCCGGATTGATGGCCGGCCGCCCCGAGATTCAGCAGCTGAAGGTCGTCGGCTGAAAAAAGGGGGGGCTTTCGCCCCCCTGTTCAGTCGTTCTCAGCCACTTTCTATTTGAAAGCGCCAAACTTGTAGAGAACTTCCATTCCGTACGTCCGCGGATTCGTCAACGTGCCGCCACGACGGAAGTCCTGCGATTCGTCAGACGCTTCGATCTGACGGATACCGATGTCGTCAAACACGTTGTTGCAGAAGGCGGCAACGGTCCATGCAGTATCCGACGACAGCCACGTAATGCGCGCGTCGGTGCGGTTGTAGTGCGGCGCCTGGTCGCTGGGGTTCTCGAACACGTCGAAGTAGACGGAGTCGATGTAGGAATAATCGACAAGCGCCGTCACCGTGCCGCGGTCTCCCGGTACAGGCCACGCATACTGTGCGTACGCATCGGCCTTGTACTCCGGAACGCGCAGCATCTGGTTGCCCTTGATATTGAACGGCGTGGCGTCCGGGGCGAACAACGAAGCGGGTCGCTTCGCGTCGTACAGGTCGACCATGGTGAAGTCTTCGGTGTATTCACTGTGTGTGTAGCTGAAGGTTGCGCCCAACGTAATCCGTTGGTTCACCAACCACAGAACGTCGGTATCGAAGCCGATCATCTCCGCGCCAGGAACGGCGAACACACTCACCGAGTCGCCGCCCAGCGCGGACGGGCTCGCGCCGAACGTGTGCACGTGACTGTAATCGTAGTAGTACAACGCGGAGTTGACCTGCATGGTGCCATCGAGAATCTCGCCTTTGTATCCCAACTCGTACGCCACCAGTGTCTCGGGCTGGTACTTGGCGTTCTGGCTGAAGAACACCAGGTTGAAACCGCCGGCACGCGTTCCACTCGTCACCGAGAAGTAGAACAGGTCCTTATCGTTCGGCGTCCAGTCGAGGTTGATACGACCAGTCACTGCGTCGTCTTTGCGGTACAGCTGCCGCCACAATGACTCGGTCACGGGAAGTCCTGCAGTGCGCAGATTGTTGTAGTCGACGATCGCGCCGTCCGGAGTCATCGCACCGATCGCGACGTTCATCGCGGTGAGCTGCGCTGCCGGCAGGTCGCCGCCGAATCCGCCGAGGTTCTCGACATAGGTGAACAGGTTTTCTTCGCCGTGCAACTGGTCGCGAGCCCAGCGAGCGCCCAACGTCAACGCGAAGTGCTCGTTGAACGTGTAGACGCTCTGGCTATACAGCGCGAACGCCTCCCGTTCGGAGCGCGTCTGATACTCAAGGTTCGTGCCGGTCGTTTTGGGACCGTGAGCGACGCGGTCGCCCGTATCAGCGCTCCACTGACCTTCGCAGAACCGGAACGGGTTTCCATTGAACGGCACCGACGAGCAGAACGCAGCGGTCAGTGGGTTCAGCCCCGACGGGACGCCGTTCCTCGCCGCAAGACCCGACTGCTTTGCGGTAAACAGATCCACCTTCGGCAGCAATGGGACAAATCCCGCGAATGGTTGGCCCGGTGCAGTCGCGGCGACCGGCACAGCGGCGGTATAGTTGAAGTTCGAATTGAACTTGCTGTTGCCATTCGAGTTGTAGAAGTCGCCACGCTGAGTAATCGCCGCATTGTAGTAAAACAAGCCAGTGGTGGACGTGAACGAATCGGTCCAGTCCGTGAAGAACTGCAGCTCGTGGGAGACGTACTCAGTCTCCTGACTGACGTAGAACTGTCGGTCGCCGGAGAAGATCACGTTATTGTTGTTGCCGACGGTGGTCGGCGTGAACGTATCGGTGTTGCTCGTCAGTTCGGTGTCAGACGTCCGATCGTAGAAGTAGTCGGTGTAACCAAAGATGTACTTGATCGAAAACTGGTCGTTGATGGTCCAGCGGATGTCGGTCGAGTTCGCCTGCTGATCGAAGTATTCATCCTGGCGGCCGCTCGTGTCGGTCTGGACGTCTGAACCGCTGATGCTGCCGAGGCCCATCATCTTCTGCCGGGACAGATCCGTGCCGAACGCCTGGTTGTTGATCTGGTTCGCGCCGACTATGCCAAAGTCGACACCAGGCGTGACCCTTTGCGCGGTAACGTCGGCCCCTGTGACCGGATCCTTGAAGGTGTAGATCGCCGTGCCGCCGGGCTGATTCGCGTTGTTCAGCGTCGCCCCCGTAACCACGCAGTCCGGCACACTCCGGTCGACCAGCGTGGAACACGGGGTGGTACCCACCCGTCGGTAGCCCATCGCAAACGACGTCGTGTTCCGTTCGTTGCCCGTCACCGGGTCTGGCGTACCACCGTTCTCGGTCAGGCTGACGATACCGGCGGCATCCGCACCGCCCATCCGGCGGCGATAGCTACGCTCGTTGCCGCGCGTGTTGAACTCGAGGTTGTCGGTCGGCGTCCAGCGCAGTTCCAGCGCATAGTTCTCGTCGCCGTAGTTGTCGGGGTTCTGGTTGCCCGACTTGTCGTCGATGTAGCCGTCGCGCGTACGCTTCGTGCCGGTAAAGCGTGCCGACAGAATGTTGTCGATCAACGGACCCGACAACATTCCGTACTCTTCTTTCAGGTCGTAGTTGCCCGCGACCACCCGCGCTTCGCCTTCGAACTCGTTCGTCGGCAGCTTGTTGATGAAGTTCACCGCGCCGCCGATCGCGTTACGGCCGTACAACGTGCCTTGCGGACCGCGCAGCACTTCGATCCGCTCGATGTCGAACAGACCACCTTCGGTCGATGCAATACCGAAGTCTTCCGAATACACGCCGTTCAGATACGTCGCGATGCCCGGGTCGCCGCCCAGCGAACGGAAGTTACGACCGACGCCGCGGATCGCCATGTCATACGGCTCGATGACCGCAGCAGGAATGAATTTCTGCAGGTCTTCCTGGTTGCGGATGCCGAAGTCTTCGAGCATCTGGCCGGTGAACGCGGTGATCGAAATCGACGTGTCGCTGACGGTCGACTCCTTACGTTCCGCGGTGACCACCACTTCCTCGATCTGGCGTCGATCCGAACTCGCTGCGGGGGCGGCATCTGCGGCCGAAACGGTCTGCGCCATGAATGCAGCTGACAGCAGAATCGGCAACCCGTGAGCACACGGCTTCATCCAATGACGAAGCCATACTGTCCGACTGAAGGGTGTTGCGCGAACAAAACTACTGAGGTCGGCATCGGCGCAGCTGCCGACGCGCTCCTTGGAGCGGATTGCCATGCGATGATCTCCCCGTGTGACTGGACTCCACTTTGTGCTCCCACACAACGTGGCCGAAGATCTCTCCCAAGACCTTCGTCAAACGTTTATATGCGGCGACTCATGCAAAGTCAACGCATCGAAACGCAAATGCCGCGACGCAAATTGCAACGCGCAGATGTTTGCGCGTTATGCGATCGAGTCATCTCTCAGCGAATGCGCGCGCGTGCGCTTCGCGTATCGATGTCGAACAATGCGGCGAGCTGTTCGGTCATCGCACCGCCCAACTGTTCGGCGTCGGTGATCGTCACCGCGCGACGGTAGTGGTGCGTTACGTCGTGTCCGATGCCGATCGCGATCAGCTCGACCGGCGACTGATTCTCGATGACGTCGATCGCGTACTTGAGATGCTGCTCGAGATAGTTGCTCGGATTCACCAGCAGCGTCGAGTTGTCCACGGGCAATCCGTCGGAGATCACCATCAACACCTTGCGCTGTTCCTGACGCACCACAATGCGGTTGTGCGCCCATATCAGCGCCTCGCCGTCGATGTTCTCCTTCAGCAATTCCTCGCGCATCATCAGGCCGAGATTGCGCCGCGCGCGCCGCCACGGATCATCGGCCGCCTTGTAGACGATGTGCCGCAAATCGTTGAGCCGTCCGGGATTCGACGGCTTGCCCGCCTGAATCCAGCGCTCGCGCGACTGACCGCCGCGCCACGCGCGCGTGGTGAAGCCGAGAATCTCCACCTTCACCGAACAGCGCTCGAGCGTGCGGCCGAGAATGTCCGCGCACATCGCCGCGATCGTGATCGAACGGCCGCGCATCGAACCGGAGCTGTCAATCAGCATGGTTACGACAGTGTCTCGGAACTTGACCTCTTTCTCCTGCTTGTACGCCAACGGATTCATTGGGTCGGCGACGACCAGCGCGAGACGCGACGCGTCGAGAATTCCCTCTTCGAGATCGAACTCCCAGGAACGGTTCTGTTTGGCCATCAGCCTGCGTTGCAGCCGGTTGGCGAGTTTCGACGTGGCGTGCTGCAGCGACACGAGTTGCTGATCGAGCATCGACCGCAGCCGGGTCAGTTCTTCCGGATCGCACAGATCTTCGGCCCGCACCATCTCGTCGAATTCGGTGGTGAATGCCTGATAATTCACGTCCATGCGGATGCGGCCGGACTCGTCGCGCGTGATGTTCGGCGCTTCGTCCGGATCCGACTCGGCGCCGAGGTCCGACAGATCCATGTCGGCTTCCATCTGCATCGTCGACGTCTCGCCTTCGGCGTCTTCGTCCGACATGGAGTCTTCGTCGAGCACCACGTCTTCGGGGCTCGCGTCCGAATCGGATTCCGAGGATTCGTCGACCGTTTCGGAATCCTGGTCGTTTTCCTCGAGTTCCGGCGGATCGTCGAATTCGGCGGCGAGACCGAGATCGGTGAGTATCGTTCGCGAGACTTTTGCGAAGCGATCCTGATCGAGCATGCATTCGCGTAGTGCTTCGATGTCGCGGCCGGCGCGCGATTCGACGAACTCGCGCCAGTGCTTCACCACGTTCTCGGCCGACGGCGGAAGTTTGCGCCCCGTCAGATGCTCGCGCACGAGCAGCCCAACGGCCACACTAAGGGGAGCCTCGGTTTCAGTCGTGATGGTGTCGAACGCCGCCTCCTGACATTGCGACTCCAGCGACGCGTCGAGGTTCTGCGCCACGCCCTGCATGCGCAAGCTGCCGATCGACGCGATCCGCGCGTCTTCCACCCAACGGAACATTTCTTCCGCGGGACCTTCGCGCGGCGCGCGGCGCTTGTGGATGGCGGCGTCGTGGTACCGCAGGCGCAGCGCGAATTCGTCGCCGACGCCCCGCACGACGTTGATCTGCTCATCGGTAGAACCGACGGACGGCAGCGGCACGCGAATCCGATTGCCGGACGCAGCCGGTGTTCCGTGACCGAACGTGATGTCCAGTTCGTCGTTTTCCGCAAGCGCGCGCATGGTCGCGATCGTCGCGCGCTTGAACGGCTCTAGCGGATTGTCCTTGTCGTTCGCGGACATGGGTATTGCTCGATCACCTCGACTACGAGGCTTTCAGCGTGATGCCACGCGTGGCATCACCGAGATCTTCTCCCATGCAACGCTGGTAGTACTCGGCAACGATCGGACGCTCCAGCTCATCGCACTTGTTCAGGAACGACACGCGGAACGCGAACGCGAGATCGTTGAAGATCTCGGCGTTTTCCGCCCAGGTGATGACCGTTCGCGGCGACATCACCACCGACAGATCGCCGTTGATGAAGCCGCGCCGCGTGAGGTCGGCAACCGACACCATGTTCGAGATCTGGCGCCGGCCCTTGTCGCTCTTCCAGTTCGGTTCTTTGCTGAGGACGATCTCGACCTCCGCATCGTGCGGCAGATAGTTCAGCGTGGTGACGATGTTCCAGCGGTCCATCTGACCCTGGTTGATCTGCTGCGTGCCGTGATACAGACCTGTCGTGTCGCCGAGGCCGATCGTGTTCGTCGTGGAGAACAGGCGAAACGCCGGATGCGGGCTGATGACCTTGTTCTGGTCGAGCAGCGTCAGCTTGCCCTCGACTTCGAGCACGCGCTGGATCACGAACATGACGTCGGGACGTCCGGCGTCGTATTCGTCGAACACCAGCGCAGTCGGGTGCTGCAACGCCCATGGCAGCATGCCTTCCTTGAACTCGGTGATCTGCTGTCCGTCCTGCACGACGATCGCGTCTTTGCCCACCAGATCGATCCGGCTGATGTGGCTGTCGAGGTTGACGCGGATGCACGGCCAGTTGAGACGCGCGGCGACCTGTTCGATGTGCGTCGACTTCCCGGTGCCGTGGTAGCCCTGAATCATGACCCGGCGGTTGAACGCAAAACCCGCCAGAATCGACAGCGTCGTTTCCGGATTGAACCGGTACGCCGGATCGATGTCCGGCACATACGCGGTGCGCTCGCTGAACGCCGGACACTCCATGTCCTGGTCGAGACCGAAGATCTCGCGGACGCTGACTTTCGTGTCGGGTACCATGTCCGGCGACAAGCCGGAGTCGTGCGGTTTCATAGCTTTTTCCACTGCTTCAGACTGCAACTTCACGAACTCGATCGAGCCTAAGCTCTACGAGCGAATCGCGTATTTAACCACTAACTTCGGACGGACACGACATGGCCACCCTCTTCCTCGTGCGTCACGGACGTGCATCCGCGGGCTTCGACAGCCACGCGGATCCCGGTCTCGACGAACTGGGTCGTGCGCAGGCAGCTCATACTGCGTCGGTTCTCGCACCGCTGGGCCCGCTCGCGATCTATTCGAGTCCGCTCGCGCGGGCTCGCGAAACGGCAATTCCGCTGTCGCAGCGTTGGGGTATCGATCCGGTCATCGAGCATCGCGTCGCGGAGATCCCGTCTCCCACCGTCGATCTGGCGCAGCGCGGCGAATGGTTGCGGGGCGTCATGCAGGGTCGCTGGCGAACGCTGCCGGGTGACCTGCAGCACTGGCGCCGAGCGCTCATCGATCGGTTGCTCGACATCCAGGAAGACAGCGTGGTGTTCTGCCACTACGTCGCGATCAACGTGGCAGTCGGAGCGGCGACAGCGGACGACCGCCTGGTCTGCTTCCGTCCCGACAACGGCTCGATCACGCGCATCGCGATCAGCGACGGTCGCCTGCGCCTGATCGAACTCGGCCGCGAAAGCGAGACGCACGTCAACTGATCGGTTCGGGCATGAGCGGCGCTCACGTCGCGGATGAGCCCTTTGGTTTTGGCGGATTCTGCGTGCACCGCAAACTGGCCGCTCGCAACTCGTCCAGGATCGTGGCCAGCAACCGATGCGTACCTCACTCGAGATCGTTCCGCGCAGCCTTGCGGAGTTGGACGCCGCCATTTCGCTGATCGCCGCGCGCTATCCGCGCATCGACACCGTCAACATTCCCGAACGTCCGAACTGTGATCTGCGCAGCACCGACGCCGCTCATCACATCCGCAGCAGGATCGCGCACCGGATTCCGCACCTGCGCGCCTGCGACTTCGACGACTCGTCAGCGCATCGGCTGGTCGAGACGCTGACGGCGCGCGACATCGACGAAGTCATCGTCGTTGCCGGCGACAAGGCCGATGAAATGGCCGGTTTCGAACCGACGGAATTGATCCGTTTTCTCACGACGCACACGGCGAGCTTGTCCGTCTATGCGGCGCTCGACCCGCACCGGTATCGCGACGACCCGGCGCTTCGGCGTAACGTGGCGCAGAAGCGCGAGGCCGGCGCCAGCGGATTCTTCACCCAACCGCTGTTCGACCTGAACGACATCGACCGCTGTTCGAACGCGCTCGGCGATGCGACGACATTCTGGGGATTGAGCCCGGTCGTCTCCGATCGCAGCCAGCGCTACTGGCAGCAGGTCAACGGCGTGCGGTTCCCGTCCGAATTCGTGCCGACGCTGAACTGGAACCAGAGTTTCGCGTTGCGGTTTCTGTCGGAGATCGCCGATCGCGGCGGCAACGCGTATCTGATGCCGATCAAGGTGGACATCGAGCGTTATCTGGCGCCGCTCGCAGCGCGTTTCGCTTAGCTGCTAAGAAACGGTCGCGAGCCAGCCGAGGTCGGCGCCGGCGAGGCGCAACGCGATGTCTTCCAACGTCTGCCACGGGTCGCCCGGCGCCGCACCCTTCACCTGCTGGTCGACGCGCGCAGATTGCGCGAGCAGATCCTCGATGTCGCGCTTGCGTAGTCGTTTCGACGCGGCGCGCATGGCACGCTCTTTCGCCTGCGGCAGTCCGCGAATGTCGTCGTTGAGGAAGCGCCTCAGTTGGACCGTTAGCGAGCCCAGCACCGCGAGCACCGCAACGCCCTCCGCGCGCAGCACCCAGACGATGTGCCGTACCCGCCGCGCTTCCCCGTCCAGCGCCGCGTCGACCAGATCGAACGCGTCGTAGTGGGCCGCATCGGCAATCGCGCTCGTAAGCGCCGCCAGCGTGATCGGTTGCGCAAGCCCGGATAGCGCGAGTTTCTCCACCTCCTGGGCGGCGGCCAGCAGATTGCCCTCGACGCTGTTCGCGAGATAGCCGAGTGCATCGCTGCTGATCTCGACCCCGACCCGGCGCGCGCGTTGCGCGAGCCAGCCCGGCAACTCCTTGGGGCCAACCGGCCAGACGAGCACGACCGCACCGACCGACTCGATTTTCTTGAACCAGGCGGCGCTGCGCTGGCGCGAGTCGAGGCGTTCGCTGCGCAGCAGCAGCAACGTGTCTTGCGGGGGATTGGCCAGATACGCGGCGAGCGTCTCGATCGCGTCCTTGTCGAATTGCTTCACGGGAACACGTACGTCGAGCAGCCGCCGCTGAGCGAACAGCGACATCGTGTTCGCCTGCTCCGTCAGCTCGGACCATCGGAATCCCGGATCGACCTGGATCAGCACCCGCTCATCGAAACCCGCGCCGCGCGCGGCTGCGATGATCTGGTCGCACCCCTCCTGCACCAGCAGCATCTCGTCGCCCGAAACGAGATAGACCGGCTTTAGCCCGCGTTCGAGATCGCGCGCCAGGTCCTGCGGCCGCAACGGCATCAGTGCGGCTTCTGTACTTGGCGGCCCGCGGCGTTGACGCTGCGCATGATCTGCTGCACGACGTCGGTCTTGAGTTCGGTATCCATCAACACCTGCTGTTGATTGCTGCCGACGAGATTGTTCGTGTCGACGAGATAGGTGCGCGTCGCGCGCGCCCAGCGCTCTGGCAGGAGTTCCTTCTCCGCGCTTCCGACGATCTTGAAACGGATCGCGAGTTCGAGCTGCGATTCCGCGGTGGTCGCCCGATCCGTGTATGACAGCGTTCGAGTGGACTGCGTCTGCTGCATCAGATCGATCGTGACGGTCGCATCGGTGCCCGCGTCGAGGATCTGCACGCCGGACTGCCTCAGCGCGCGCTTCAAGTCTTC
The DNA here is from genome assembly GCA_963780795.1 of uncultured Gammaproteobacteria bacterium. GTDB lineage: Bacteria > Pseudomonadota > Gammaproteobacteria > Pseudomonadales > Azotimanducaceae > DATJGR01. The sequence goes on from CAWADH010000008.1 coordinate 652,252, forward strand.
CGTTACCTCGACGCCTTCAGAACCGCGCACATACGCGGAAGGAATCGACGTCTCGACGCTCGCGCCACGCAGGTGATAGCCGCACCCGACGAGCAGCAGAGCGGCAGCCAGCAGCGCTGCCCGGATCACCCGACCACCAGGTTCAGCAGCTTGCCGGCAACGTAGATCTGCTTGCGCACGGTCTTGCCGTCCACATGCCGCGCGACGTTCTCCAGTTGCATCGCCTGCGATTTCACGTCGGCCTCGCTCGCGCCAACGGCCACGACGAGGCGCGCGCGCAGTTTGCCGTTCACCTGCACGGCGATCTCGACCGAGTCCTCGGCGGCCTTGGCCGCATCGAACACGGGCCACCGGGCGCTATCGAACAGTCCACCGTTGTGACCCAGACGCTGATACAGCTCCTCCGCGATGTGCGGCGCGAACGGCGCGAGCATCACCACCAACGGTTCCACTTCGGCGCGGCGCGCGGTGCGTCCACCGCCACGGACCACGTTGAGGTATTCCATCAGCGCGGCGATCGCAGTGTTGTAGCCGAGATCGGGGATCTGCTCGGTGACCTGACGGATCGTCTGGTGCAGCTTCTTCTCGACGCTGGCATCCGGCGGTCCGTCCTGCGCGTCGAGCACGCTCTGCCAGAGGCGGGCGAGAAACCCGTGCGGCCCGACGATACCCTGATCGCGATAATCGCCGCCCTGCTCGAACGGGCCGAGGAACATCAGATACACGCGCACCGTGTCGGCGCCGTACTTCTCGATGAGCGAGTCCGGCACGATCACGTTGCCGCGGCTCTTCGACATCTTCGCGCCTTCGTTGATGATGAGGCCGTGCGCGCGGAACTTCGCGAACGGTTCCTCGAAGTCGATCAAGCCGAGATCCTTCAGCGCCATCGTGACGAAGCGCGCGTACATGAGATGCAGAACCGCGTGCTCGTTGCCGCCGATGTAGGTATGCACCGGCAACCACTTGCGCGTGATCTCCGGATCGAAGGCAATATCGTCGCGATCGCTGCTCGGATAGCGCAGGAAGTACCAGGCGCTGTCGAGGAACGTGTCCGAAACGTCGGTTTCGCGCCGCGCCGCGCCGCCGCATTCCGGACAGGTCGTTTCGTACCACTCGCGCACACGCGCCAGCGGACTGATGCCGGAATCGTCAGGTTTGAAATCCTCCACCCGCGGCAGAATCACCGGAAGGTCCGCCTCCGGCACCGGCACCGCACCGTGCGTCTCGCAGTAGATGATCGGGATCGGCGGACCCCAGTAGCGCTGCCGCGATACGCACCAGTCGTGCAGGCGATAGTTGACCTTGGCCTCGGCAACGCCACGGTCCGCCAACGATTCGACAATGGCGCGCTTGCCGTCGGCAACAGAGCTGCCATCGAACCGTCCGGAATTGACCAGCGTGCCGTCGCCGACGTACGCCTCCGCGAGCGGCGTCGCCGCCGTTTCGCCCGGAGCCGCGATCACCCGCACGATCGGCAACGCGAAGCGCTGCGCGAATTCGAAGTCACGCTCGTCGTGGCCCGGCACCGCCATGATCGCGCCGGTGCCGTAGTCCATCAGTACGTAGTCCGCGATCCAGACCGGGATGCGCGCATCGTTCACCGGATTGACGCAGTAGCCGCCGGTGAACACGCCGCTCTTCTCTTTCTCGACCTTCTTCCGATCGACCACGTCGCGCTTCGCCACCTCTTCGCGGTAGCGATCCACTTCGGCGCGCTGCGCATCCGTGATGATCGCATCGACGAGCGGATGTTCCGGCGCCAGCACCATATAAGTGGCGCCGAACAGCGTATCGGGACGCGTCGTGAATATGCGCACGGTGGCGTCGGAACCCTGCACCGCAAAGTCGACTTCCGCGCCTTCGCTGCGGCCGATCCAGTTCGTCTGCAACTTGCGCGTGGTATCGGACCAATCGAGCGTTTCGATGTTGTCGAGCAGACGCCCGGCGTACTCGCTGATCCTGAAGTACCACTGCGGCAACCGCCGCTGTTGCACGACGGAGTCACAGCGTTCGCACAGCCCGGCGATGACCTGTTCGTTGGCGAGCACGGTCTTGCACGACGGGCACCAGTTGACGGCGCCGTCGCGCCGTTCCACCAACCCGCCTCGGTACAGCTGCAGGAAGATCCACTGCGTCCACCGATAGTACTCGGGCGCGGTGGTATCGACGGTGTGGTTCCAGTCGAACATGCCGCCGACGCGTTTCAACTGGCGCGTGAAGTTGGCTACGTTGCGCGGAATCAGATCGTTCGGATTCGTCTGCACCTTGAGCGCGTAATTTTCCGAATGGATGCCGAATGCATCGAAGCCGATCGGTTCGAACACGGTTTTGCCGCGCAACCGCCAATAACGGCCGTGCACGTCGGCGCCGGTGAACGCATAGATGTTGCCGATGTGCAGCCCTTCCGCCGACGGATACGGGAACATCATCAGGTTGTAGAACGGCTCCTCGGCGGCGCGGATTTCCGCCTCGGTGAAGGTGTTCGTACCACGACGTACCCACTCCGCCTGCCATTTGCTTTCAACGGCTTGCGCGTCGTAACGGTCGGCGTTGCTGCTCATGATCCGTGCATATGAGGAAACCGCGCACGGTAATCGACTGGCCTGCAAACGACAACCCGGCGCGTCGCTGGCGACGCGCCCAGCAGGCGCTCGCCGCTGGCCGCGGCGACGCTAGCCGCGGTGACGACGGAAATACAGTGAAATCCCTATGCCGATCGCGAGCGCAAGCAGCACCGGCACATCACCGGTCGCACCATACGGCGTGATCCCCGACATGCCGCTGAACGTTCCGTCGAGCACGATCGGCTCGAACTGCGGCACCTGCGACACGATAGCGCCGGTCGGCGCCACGATCGCGGTGAGACCGTTGTTCGTTGCGCGTAGCACGTAGCGCCCGTTCTCCAGCGCGCGCATGCGGACCATCTGCAGATGTTGATGCGGGCCGATCGAATGACCGAACCACGAGTCGTTGGAGATCGTGACGATGACGTCGGCATCGCGCGCATCGCGACGCACCAGATCGGGATACACGACCTCGTAGCAGATCGCCGTCGCCAGCTTCCAATGCCCCGCACGCAACAGCGGCTGCGACGACGGACCCGATACCGCGTGCGACATCGGCAGATCGAAGAACTCGATCGCGCCACGCAGCAGACCCTCGAGCGGAACGTATTCGCCGAACGGCACGAGCCGGCGTTTGATGTAGTGACCGCTGCCGTTGCCGACGACCGCCGCCATGTTGCGAAACGCGATGCTTCCGTCCGGAAGCCGTTCGTATCCCGGAACGCCGAACACCAGCGCCGCTCCACCACGCTGCGCGCGCATCGCCATCGCCTCGATGAACGGCAACGCCTCCTGCTCGAACAGCGTGATCGAGGCTTCGGGCCAGATCACGAGGCTGCGCTGCCAATACGGATCCGACAGTGTGCTGTAGCGTTCGAGAATCGGCGCGACGCTCTCCGGCCGCCACTTCACGTCCTGCGCAATGTCGCCCTGAACGAGCGCGACCGTGCCTGGCGTGCCGGGTTCGACCCAGCGTACGTATCCGAACCCGGCTCCCACGATCCACGGCACCGCCGCTACCAACAGCGCAATCATCACGCTTCGGCGAGTCGCGTGCCGCGCGATCGCCGCGACCGCAATCGTGGCACTGAGCGCCGCGACGAGGCTCACGCAAAGCACACCGCCAACGGGCGCCCAATGGCGCAACGGATTATCGAGTTGCGCGTAACCGAGGAACAGCCAGGGAAACCCGGTTAGAAACCACGTCAGCGTCCACTCGAGCGCAACCCAGCAGGCGCTGAAACCGATCGCGTTCACCCAGCGGTTCGGACCGCGCACCCAGCGCGCGTACGCGAATGTGAATGTCGCCGGGAACCACGCCATCGCAACGACGAAGACCGCAACGAGCGAGCCAGCCAGCCACACCGGCGCCGGGCCGTATTCGTGAATGCTGACGTAGATCCACGACGCGCCCACGCCGTATTTGCCCACGCCGAACGCCCATCCCAGCACCATCGCGCGCGACGGTTTCACTTCGTCGAGCACGCGGAACAGCACCGCGACGGAAACGAACGCCAGCGGCCACAGGTCGAACGGCGCGAGCGCAAACGGCAGCGCCGCACCGGCGAGGCCGGCGAGCCAGAACGTGCGGGCTCGATTGACCACTAGCGACGCGGCACGCGGATCAGTGGTCGCGGCCGACGGGCGATACGCGCATCAGCCGGATTCGTCTGCTGTCGGCGTTGAGAACCTCGAACATCAGTTCGCCCATCGCGATCGACTCGTCGCGTTTCGGCAGGTGCCCGAAATGCTTCATCAGCAATCCGCCGATGGTGTCGAACTCCGAGTCGTCGAAGTCGGTGCCGAAACGTTCGTTGAAATCGGTGATCGGCGTGGTCGCCTTTACGGTGTAGTTGTCGCCGCCGAGTTCCTTGATGTCCGTCTTGTCGTCTACGTCGTGCTCGTCTTCGATGTCGCCGACGATCTGTTCCAGCACGTCCTCGATCGTCACCGCGCCGCTGACGTGGCCGTACTCGTCGATGACCACGGCCATGTGGTTGCGGTTCGCGCGGAAGTCCTGCAGCAGCACGTTGAGGCGCTTGCTTTCGGGAATCACCGCCGCGGGACGCATGCAGTCCTTGATGTCGAAGTCGTCCCACTCGTCTTTGAGCAACAGCGGCAGAAGGTCTTTCGCGTGCAGGATGCCGCGCACGTCGTCGACGTCGTCGCCGATGACCGGAAAGCGCGAGTGCTGCGACTCGATCACGATCGGCAGCAACTGCCGCGGCGGGGCGTCGGCCTTGACGCACACGAGTTGCGATCGCGGAATCATCACGTCGCGCGCGTGCATGTCGGCGATGGCGATCGCGCCGAACAGGATGTTCAGCACGTCGACGTCGATCAGGTCGCGGTCGGCGGCGTAGCGCAGGGTTTCCATCAGCTCGGGGCGCGACGTCGGTTCGCCCGAAAACATGTCCGCGACGCGCTCGATCCAGCGACGTCCGGAACCTTCGTCGTCCAGTTCGGAATCACTCATGCGATGGGTCGATAGGGATCGTCGATGCCGAGGCCCCTCAGTATGGCGACTTCGGTGCGTTCCATCACCTTCGCCTCGGCATCGGTCTCGTGATCGTACCCGCACAGATGCAGGACGCCGTGCACCACCAGGTGGGCGAAGTGGTTCTTCACCGGCTTGTGTTGCTGCTGCGCTTCGAGCGCGACGACTGGCGCGCAGATCACGACGTCGCCCAGCAGCCGCTCGGCGCTGTCAAACGCAACTGTGTTGGGCGCCACCATGTCGGCTACGAATGACAGCACGTTGGTGGCGCCCTGTTTGCGTCGATAACGGGCGTTCAGTTCGGCCATCTCGTCGGTATCGACGACGCGGATGCACAGGCTGCCCGACTCATTGATACCGTCGAGCGCGGCGCGCGCCCAGCGCCGCAGCAACACCGCGCCCGGCTGCACCGCCTTGCTCGCCTTCTGAATCTCAACTCGGGCTTTTGTCGTCATCGCTCCGGGAGCCGTCGCTCCGCGAGCTGCGCTCGGGTCGCGACTCCGGGGCGTCGTCATGCCGCGCATATGCTTCCACGATTCGCTGCACCAGCGGATGCCGCACGACGTCCTTCGACGTGAAGTGCGTAAAGGACAGACCCTCCACGCCGTCGAGCACACCGATGCAGTCGATCAATCCGGAACGGCTGCCGCGCGGCAGGTCGATCTGGGTGATGTCGCCGGTGATCACGGCAGTCGATCCGAAGCCGATGCGCGTCAGGAACATCTTCATCTGTTCAATCGTGGTGTTCTGGCTCTCGTCGAGAATGATGAACGCGTTGTTCAACGTGCGGCCGCGCATGAACGCGAGCGGCGCCACTTCGATGACATTGCGCTCGATGTACTTGTGCACGCGCTCCACGCCCATCATTTCGTACAACGCGTCGTACAGCGGACGCAGATATGGATCGATCTTCTGCGCGAGGTCGCCGGGCAGAAAGCCGAGCTTCTCGCCCGCTTCCACCGCAGGTCGCACCAGCAGAATCCGGCTGACGCGCTGCTGCTCGAGCGCGGCCACCGCGCACGCTACCGCGAGATACGTTTTACCGGTGCCGGCCGGTCCGATGCCGAAGTTCGCATCGTGCTGCTGGATCGCGCGTACGTAGTTGGTCTGGTTCGCACCGCGCGGCTTGATCGTCTTGCGGCGCGTATGGATCAGCAGGCCGCCGTCTTCGACGCCGCCCTGAATCAGCGCTTCGACGCCGGAGTCCTGCAGATACAGATGTATCGCCTCGGATTCGAGCGGTGTGCCGTCAACGATGTCTTCATAGAGCGCCTTCAGCAGCGCTTCAGACGCTTCGACCCGCTGTGCCGGACCTGACAGCTGAAATTCGTTGCCGCGGTTACGGATGCGCACGCCCATGCGACGCTCGATGAACTTGAGGTTCTGATCGAACGGGCCACACAGGGAAGCGAGGCGGCGGGAGTCGTTGGGTTCGAGCGTTACGCTGGTGGTCAGCGCGACGACGCGATTGGGCTGGTCGGTCAAACTACGATGCGGTTCGGCATAGGGCACGTAGCATTTATCGGCCGGCGCCGCGCTGTCAAATGAAGTTTCCGTTCACCGAGCCGCGCAGCGTGTTCGCCATCGCTTCGGTGATCGTGAGGTCGACGAATTCACCCTGCATGTCGGGTCGCCCGCCGGTGAAATTCACCACGCGATTGTTCTCGGTGCGTCCCTGCATCTGACCCGGGGATTTCTTCGCGGGTCCGGTTACCAGCACCCGCTGAGTGGTGCCTACCATGGCGCTGCTGATCGCATCGCCCTGCTTGCGGACCAGCGCCTGCAGCGTCGTCAGCCTCGCGCGTTTCACTTCGGGCGGCGTCGAGTCGGGCAGGCCGGCGGCCGGCGTGCCGGGCCGCGCGCTGTATTCGAACGTGAATGACATGTCGAAACTCAGTTCTTCGACGAGCCGCAGCGTCGCTTCGAAGTCTTTGTCGGTTTCGCCGGGAAATCCGACGATGAAGTCGGACGTGAGCGACACGCCGGGGCGCGCTGCGCGCACGCGCCGGATCTTGTCTTTGTATTCGAGAATCGTGTGGCCGCGCTTCATCATCGCCAGCACGCGATCGGAGCCAGACTGAACCGGCAGATGCACATGGCTGACCAGCTTCGGCAGCGTTGCATACGCCTCAATGAGACTGTTAGAGAACTCGACCGGATGCGACGTGGTGTAACGCAGCCGCTCGATGCCCGGCACCTCGGCCGCGTAGTGCAGCAGCTCGGCGAGGTCAGCATGATCACCGTCGATTTCGCCGCGGTACGCGTTGACGTTCTGGCCGAGGAACGTGATCTCCCGAACGCCCTGGCGCGCCAGCTGCACCACTTCACGCATCACGTCCGCAACTGGCCGGCTCACCTCCGGCCCGCGCGTATATGGCACTACGCAGAACGAACAGTATTTGCTGCAGCCCTCCATCACCGACAGCAACGCCGTCGGCCCATCGACTTTCGGCGCAGGCAAGGCGTCGAACTTCTCGATCGTCGGAAAGCTGACATCCACCACCTGCAGCGCGCTCGCTGATGTCCGGCGCGCGCGGGCCGCATCGAGCAGCGCCGGCAACCGGTGCAGCGTCTGCGGGCCGAACACGACGTCTACGTACGGCGCGCGGCGCTGAATCGCGTCGCCCTCCTGGCTTGCAACGCAACCGCCGACGCCGATCAGCAACCCGGGCTTCGCAAGCTTCAACGGTTTCCAGCGGCCGAGTTGCGAGAACACTTTTTCCTGCGCCTTCTCGCGCACCGAACACGTGTTCAGCAGCAGCACGTCGGCTTCCTCCGCCGAGTGCACCACTTCGAGACCGTGACTCTCGCGCAGCAGGTCGAGCATCCGCGCCGAGTCGTATTCGTTCATCTGACAGCCTTGTGTCTCGATGAAAACCTTTCCCGACATTTTGCGTGCGTCAATCGAATAAAACGGGGCGCGGATTATAACGGCACTTGAATTCCGGGGTCAGACCTTTATATATGGCGGAACGTTCATGTATCGCGGAACCACGCAGAAGGTATGGGCATGGCCGATCAGCAGCACATCTACAAGATCCTGTTCCACAACCAGGGGCAGATCTACGAGGTCTATGCGCGCGCGATCTATCAGAGCGACCTCTACGGATTCATCGAGGTCGAGGACTACATCTTCGGCGACAAGACCAAAGTGGTGATCGATCCGGGTCAGGATCGGCTGCGCACCGAGTTCGAGGGCGTGCAGCGCAGCTTCATTCCGATGCACGCAGTCATCCGCATCGACGAGGTGGAGAAGGAAGGCGTCGCGAAGATCAGCGACAACAAGGGCGGCACCAACATCGCCCACTTCCCGATGCCGATCCCGCGCAACGAAGGCAAGCCTTAACTCAATAAGTCACCGCCGGTGCCAGGCACCGGCGATCACTTCCTTCGTCCAGTCAAAAGTCGGTGCCGGGCACCAGCTTTTGACTTCAATACCCTTCGTCCAGCAACGGAAACGCCGACAGCACGTGCGGCGTTCCGATCGGCATAGCCGGTTCGAGATACGAGGGATTCAAGTCCGCGACGCTCCGCACCCCCAACAACGCCATGTTGGTGCGGATCTCCACTTCCAACAGTTCCAGTGCGCGCGTCACCGCGGGCGCTCCACCAGCCGCCATCGCCAGCGCTTCGAGCCGCCCCACACCCACCGCCGTTGCGCCGCGCGCCAGTCCTTTGATGACGTCTGTGCCACGCATGAAGCCTCCGTCTACGACGATCGGCACGCGCCGATCCACCGCTGCCGCAACTTCCGGCAATGCGTCGACGCACCCGCGGCCGTGGTCGAGCTGACGTCCGCCGTGATTCGACACGTAGACCACGTCTGCGCCGTGGTCCACCGCGCGACGCGCATCGTCCGCGGTGTTGATGCCTTTCAACCACAACGGAATGCGGAACTTGTTCTTGATGTGTGCGACGGTGTCCCACGTCATCGCCGCCTGATGTGCGAAGTCGCCGCTGCCCGCCTGCCTTCCCGACGCCGGAACGTAGAACTTCGAGATGTCGCGCTCACGTCGGCTGTACACGGCGGTGTCCACCGTCAGACAAAAGCCGGCGTATCCGGCCGCCATCGCGCGTTCGATGTGGTCGTCCATCCAGCCGCGATCGCCCATCAGATACAGCTGAAACACTTTCGGCGCCGATCCGACGCGCGCAACCGTTTCGAAATTCGGCAGACAGACCGAACTCAGAATCATCATCGTACCGAACGCGTCCGCCGCTTCGGCCACCGCCGCACCACCGCCTGTATCGAACACCTGAATCGATCCGATCGGCGGCAACACCACCGGAATGCGCAGGCGATGCCCGCCCAACGTCACGCTCGCATCGACATTGGTCACGTCGTTCAGCACGCGCGGCCTGAATGCCAGCGACTCGATCGCCATGCGATTGCGTTTGAGCGACGTCTCGGTGTCCGCACCGCCGACGAGATAGTCCCAGTTGTTGCGCGACAGATTGGCGCGAGCCGCCTTAACGATGTCGTGCAGCGTTCGAATCTGATTCATGTGTGGTTCCCCGCAAGCGCCGGATGGTAGCGCGCGCCGCACCCATGCGACATCGCCTGTGCAGTGCCGCCGCAAAGTGAAAGAATCGGGCGCTTTTTCGCCAGGGGTGGTGCATGAACCGACGTCGTGATCGCTGGGTGACGCTGCTCGTTCTGATCGCAGCCATTGCCATCGGCGCGCCTGGTGGCGTCGTGCGCGCCGCCGAACCGAGCATTCCGCCGGTGCTCGAGCCGTGGCGCGGCTGGGTGCTCGACCGCCACCCGGAACTGAAGTGTCCGCCGCGCTTCGACAACGGGCAGGTCCGCCCATGCGTATGGCTGAGCACGCTGAACCTCGAGCTCGGCCGCACCGGCGGCCGCTTCACCGTCGACGTCGAAGTGTTCACCGACGCCGACGTCGCATTGCCCGGCGGCCCGGATCAATGGCCGAGCGACGTCCGCTCGAACGGCGGACCCGCGATCGTGACGCGGCTCGACGATCGACCGCGCGTACGCCTCGCACCAGGTCGCTACAGCTTGAACGGGGCGTTCAGCTGGAACGAAATGCCCGATGCGATCTCGCTGCCGCGTCAGCACGGCATTCTGCGGCTCACGCTCGAAGGCGCCGCCATCGCGCAACCGCTGATCGAAGGCGAGCGCCTGTGGCTCGGCAAGGCGCCCGGTGCGGCGACCGACGTGCCGAACGATTCGCTCACGGCACGCGTTTACCGGCGCATCGACGACGGCGTGCCGATGATGCTGACCACCTACGTCGATCTGTCCGTGGCCGGCAGCCATCGGATCGTCACGCTCGGGCGGGCGCTGCCGGATGGCTTCGAAGCAACCGCTCTGAAGAGCAACCTGCCGGCGCGGCTCGATGCTAACGGCCATCTGAAGGTGCAGGTCGAGCCTGGCGAATGGCAGGTGCAACTGACCGGACGCGCGCTCGGCGTACCGACTTCTTTTCACGCAACGCCGGAAACCGACAACTGGCCGAAAGAAGAAATCTGGGGCTTCAACGCCGATCGGGCACTGCGCGTGGTCAACGTCGAGGGCGCGACGCCGATCGATCTCAGCCAGACGAACGCGCCGTTCAAAGATCTGCCCGCCTACGTCGTAACCACCGAGAACGACCTGAAGCTGGTCGAGCAGTTCCGCGGCGACCCGAGCCCATCGCCCAACGACTTCTCACTGGCGCGCAGCATCTGGCTGTCGTTCGACGGATCGAGCTACACCGTGCGCGACACGCTCGACGGCAAGCTGGCGATGCCGGCTCGTCTCGCCGCGACGTTCGTACCCGGCCGCATGACCGTGGACGACACCCCGGAGCTGATCACGCGCCTCGGCGACGCGAAACCCGGCGTGGAGTTGCCGGGCGGAACGCACAGGATCGTCGCGGTGAGCGAAATACCGCGCCCGCAATTCGATACCGCCGTCGGCTGGGAAACCGACGTCGCCGCACTGTCGGGCGAGCTGCATCTCCCGCCCGGATGGCGTCTGCTGTGGACCCACGGCGTGGACCGCGCACCGACCGCGTGGCTGCCGTCGTGGACGCTGTGGGACATCTTCCTCGTCGTCATCAGCGTGGTGCTCGCGTTGCGCCTGCTCGGCCGCGCTGCGGCCGCGATGATCGCTCTGACGCTGGTGCTCGTGTATCAGGAACCGGAAGCGCCGACGTTCGTCTGGATACTGCTGTTGCTGCTGCTTGCCGTTCTGCGCATAGGACGCGGTCGTTTCGGCCAGTTCGCACGCCTCAGTTACGTCGTTGTGTTCGCGTTCACGGTCATCGCCGTACTGACGTTCGCCATAGACAACTTCCGGATGGCGATTTACCCGCAGCTCGAGAACGGCGACTACGCAGGCTACGTTCCGGAAGAGCTGCCTGCACCCGCTCCGGCCACGATCCCATTCGTCAAACGTGCCGCGCAGGACTCCGTCTCGTCGCTCGAAGGAGTAGTCGCTACCGCGGAGCGGGCCACGTCGTCGCCACGCAAACGGTTCGAGGCGAACACGCAGGTGCAGACGGGTCCGGGCGTTCCGACGTGGCAATGGCGCGATGAAACGCTGATCTGGGATGGTCCGGTAACCGCCGCGCAGCCGATCGATCTGGTGCTGTCGCCGCCGTGGCTGACGCGCAGCCTTCACGTGATCGGGCCGGTCCTGCTGCTGTTGCTGATCGCAGTATTCGGCGGTGCGGCTCTACCACCGTCCACCCCTCAGCCGGGTTGGTTGCGCCGCATCATCGCACCGGCTGCGGCCGCACTGTTCGCAATGGCCGCTTTCACGCCGCCGGACGCGCACGCCGACATTCCGAGTCCCGACATGCTCGGAGAGCTCGAGAAGCGCTTGACGGAACCGCCGGACTGCCTGCCCGCGTGTGCCGCGGTCGAACGCGCCATGGTCAAACTGAACGGCGATGCGCTGACGTTGCAGCTCGACATCAACGCCGCGCGCGCCGTCGCGGTGCCGCTGCCGGCGACCGCCGCACAATGGTGGCCGCTCGATGCACGCGACGGCGATCGGCCCGCAGTAGTTTCGCGCGACGACTCCGGCCAGCTGTCGATCGCGCTGAAGGAAGGCGCACACACCATCGAACTGTCCGGCCCGGTAACCCACGTCGACCGCTTCGAGTTGCCGTTCCCGATGCCGCCGGGCAGCGTTTCGCTCGATCTGAAAGGCTGGCGCGCATACGGAGAGCAGAACGGCCACCTCCGCGGCGCCTCGCTCCAGTTCGAGCGCGAGGCTTCGACCATTGCCGGCCGTTCCGCCGCAAGCCTCGCACCCGAACCGATCGCACCGTATTTCCGGCTCAGCCGCACATTCGATTTCGGCCTCGAGTGGCGGGTGCGCACGACGCTCGAACGAATCGCGCCGCAAACGGGCAGCATCCCCTTTGCAGTTCCGTTGGTTGCTGGCGAGTCGCTGCTCGACGGTCGTGTGCGCGTCGAAAATGGACGCATCATCGGGGTGCTGCCGCCTGACGAGCAGCAGATGGAATGGGAAAGCGCGCTCGGCACGACCGATGCGTTGCAACTCATCGGTCCGCCGCTGTCCCGATGGACCGAGCAATGGACGCTGATACCGTCGAACTACTGGCACGTCGACTACGACGGCATCGCGCCGATGAAGCTCGAAGCCGATGCCTCGGCCGGGCCGCGCTTTCAACCGCTGGCGGGCGAAACGCTGCAGGTTCGCCTGACGCGGCCGGTGCCGATCCCGGGCGAAACGATCACGGTGGAGCGCGTCGACGTAACCGAAGCGCCGGGCTCGCGCGCGCGGCGAACCACGCTCGGGCTCGCGCTGCTGAGCAGCCAGGGCGGCAACTACGCGGTCCGGCTTCCGGACGGAGCGAAGGTTCTCAGCATCGCGATCGATGGCCAACCGCAGCCGATCCCAACGTCCGCCGAATCGCTGCCGCTGCCGGTGGTGCCGGGCGAACAGCAGGCGCAGATCGCATGGGAAACGCCGATCGAATCGGGTGCGTCGATCCGCACGAGCGCGATCGAACTGCCGGGCCGTGTCTACAACATCGCGCTGCACCTCACTCTGCCCACCGATCGCTGGCCGCTGTTCGTCGGCGGTCCGCGCCTCGGCCCGGCCGTTCTGTACTGGGGCGTGATGCTGGTGGTGATCGGCGTGGCGTGGGCGCTCTCCCGGGTGCCCACGCTGCCGCTTACCGCGCTCGACGGCGTGCTGCTCGGGTTCGGCATGAGCCTCTGCAACCTGCCGAGCACCGTGTTGGTCGCAGTATGGCTGCTGTTGCTGTTGGCGCGACTGCGTTACGCCGAGCGCTTGAAGAGCGCGACGCCTCGAACGTTTCATTTCGTGCAGATCGTCGTCGCCGGCGTGTCTATCGCCGCGCTGATCGCGTTGGCGGCGAGCGTGCCGATGGGTCTGCTCGGAACGCCGGAGATGCACATTGTCGGCAACAACTCCTCCGCGTACGACTATCACTGGTTCCAGGACCAGGCCGCAAAACAGCTGCCCACCGCTTACGTTCTGTCGCTGCCGATGTGGACGTATCGCGTGGTGATGCTCGCGTGGTCGCTGTGGCTCGCGTTCGCGGTGATGCGATGGGTGCGTTGGGGCTGGACCGCATACACGGCGGGCGGAATCTGGAAACGCGACGCCGAAGTACCGGTATCGAACTAGTGTCGTGTCGTGCCGGATGCGGCACTAGAATGCGTGGCGCCGTAACGGAGTGAGCCTGATGTCGAGATTCGTTGTGATCGGTGGCGGCCACGCCGCGGGACAAGCCGTCGCCAGCCTGCGCCAGGATGGTTTCGAGGGCGAGATCGTCGTGATCGGCGACGAACCGCACGTGCCGTATCAGCGCCCGCCACTGTCGAAGCAGTACCTTTCCGGCGAACATACGATCGATCGTGTCTATCTGCGGGCCTCGGCGTTCTACGACGAACGCAAGATCACGCTGCACCTCGGCGTGCGCGCCGAGCGCATCGATCCGAAAGCCCAGACCGTGACGCTCTCTAACGGCGAAACGATTCAGTACGACAAGCTGCTGATCGCCACCGGCAGCCGCGCCCGACGCCTCGACATTCCCGGCAGCGATCTGGCGGGCATTCACTATCTGCGCACCGTGGGGGATGTCGACGCGATCCGCGCCGGCTTCGGCGCCGGCAAGAAGATGACGATCGCCGGCGGCGGCTACATCGGTCTCGAAGTCGCGTCGGTGGCCGTCACGGCCGGCCTCGACGTCACCGTACTCGAAATGGAAGAGCGCATCCTCAAACGCGTCACCACGCCGGCGATGAGCGCGTTCTATCACGCGCTGCACACCGGGCGCGGCGTGAAGATCCGCACCAGCACGAGAGTGTCAGGGTTCGCCGGAAAGAACGGACACGTCGAAGCGGTGCTCACCGCGTCGGGCGAACGGATTCCGGCGGATCTCGTGCTCGTCGGTGTGGGAATCATTCCGAATACCGAAATCGCGTCGGAGGCAGGCATCGCCTGCGACAACGGCATTCTGGTCGACGACCACTGCCGCACCTCCGATCCCGACATCTACGCTGCCGGCGACTGCACGAATCATCCGAACGCGCTGCTCGGACGGCGCTTGCGGCTCGAGAGTGTGCCGAACGCGATGGAGCAGGCGCGTGTCGCCACGGCAAACATGAACGGCGGCGACGCGACGTACGCGTCGATTCCGTGGTTCTGGTCCGACCAGTACGAACTGAAGCTGCAGATGGTCGGCTTCTCGTCCGACGGTGACACCGCAGTGGTGCGCGGCGATCCATCCGCTAACCAGTTCGCGACCTTCTATCTGAAGGACGGCGTGCTGGTGGCCGTGGATGCGGTGAACAGCCCGCGCGAGTTCATGGCGTGCCGGCAGATGGTGGACAAGCGTTCGAAGCCCGATCCCGCCAAGCTCGCCGACCCGAAGGTGCCGCTGAAGGAATTGATCTAGCCGGCGCCTTGATCTGGCCGGGTGCCTGGCACCAGCGATGACTTCTCGTGTTGGATGCAGCCGGTGCCTGGCACCGGCGATGACTTATTGCGGGGCTATGCGGTCACGATGATCGGCGCGCCATCGGTCACGATCAGCGTCTGCTCGAATTGCGCCACCAGCTCACCGACACCGCACGTCAGGGTCCAACCGTCGTCCATCTCGAACACATCATCGGCGTCGGTGGTGAAGAACGGTTCGATCGTCAGCACCATGCCGCGTCGGAGTACGCGACGTTCACGCGGATTGTTGCGCGGTACGTAGCTCGGTTCTTCGTGCAGCGTGCGACCCACACCGTGGCTCGCGAGATTGCCGACGATCCGGTAGCCGTAACGATCGGCGACCCGCTGCACCGTGTGACCGATCACGTTGAGCGAGCGGCCGGCACGAACGCGTCGCAAGGCCTCAGTGACCGCCTGGCGAACGGCGCGGCAGATCCGCGTGCGCGCGGGGTCCGCGGGCGCCAGCACGAACGATTCGCCCATGTCGGCAATGTAGCCGTGGAATTCGGCCGACACGTCGATGTTCACCATGTCGCCCGCCAGCAGCCGACGCGGCCCCGGAATGCCGTGCGCCGCCTGCTCGTTCACGCTGATGCACGTCGCACCGGGAAAGTCGTACATCGCCTGCGGTGCGGAGCGCGCGCCGCGCACCTCGAACACATGCGCCGCGATCGCATCGAGTTCGGCAGTGGTAACGCCCGGCACCGCCGCCGCCTTCATCCGCTCGAATGCTTCACGCACGATCCGACCCGCGGCAAGCAACTGGTCGACGTCGTGTTTGGTGTCTGCCGTCATGACGCCTGGTCCCGCTAACCCACCGTGCACGCCAGCGTGCGCGAGATCTCGGCGAAAGAGCGACTGCTCTCCTCCCGCCATTCGTTGAACGCGGCCTGCACCGCGGCGAGCGCCTTCCTGCCGCTGGGCGCTTTGTCGACGACCTTCTGCCGCACCAGCGCGGTCACGACGTCGGCCGACAGCATGAAGGTGTCTTTGCCGACGAAGCGCAGGAAGAACGGACCGGAGTTGCCGCCGAGCCGTTGCCCACGCCGCTTCAAATCGTCCCACAGTCCGACCACGTCGTCCGCCGGCCACGTGGCCAGATAGTGACCGAACCCGCCGTGTTGCGCGCGCATCTCGCGCACGAACTGCGCGTTGCCGCGAACCGACGCAATCTTCTTTGCGTTGCGAACAATGCGTTCGTCTTCGCCAAGGCGCTCGAGATCCTCATCCGACAACATCGCGCACGCGGTGGTGTCGAAGCGATCGAACGCCGCTTCGAAACCGGGCCACTTGTGTTCGATGATCTGCCAGACGAAGCCCGATCGGAAAACGCACTTCGTCATCTCGGCCAGATATCGGTCGTCGGTGATACGCTTCAGCTGCGCAGCCGTTTTGGGCTTTGGCAGCAGCGCTTCCAGTTCTTCCGCGCCGCCCTTGCGTGCTGCAGCTTTCTCGTAGATCGCGGAAAATGACTGCAACAGCACGCCCCCGATGGTTCGAAGCGCGATGATCGACGTCGTCGACAAACCCCGTCAAGCCACGCTCGACCCCAAGCTCAAGGCGCTTCTGGATCAGGAGCCGCACTCGCAGAAGGGCTACGTCTACTGCACGAGCTGCCGTCACGTCATCAGTCACATCGATCACCGCATCGAAGTCGGCGGCAGTCACGATCACCGTTTCACCAATCCGCATGGTTACCGCTACCACCTGGGCTGCTATCGTGAAGCGCTGGGCTGCACCGTCAGCGGTCCGCCGAATGCCGCAGACACCTGGTTCCCGAACCACGTCTGGCGGCTCGCGCAATGCGAGGCGTGCGCAATCCATCTGGGCTGGTTGTTCGCTCATGCGGAGGGTGGCTCGTTCTTCGGACTGATCACCGATCGCATCCAAACCGAAACTGACACCTGAGGACCCATGACGATCAAGATCGACGCAAACGGCTACGACGCGATCACGTTCGACTGCTACGGAACGCTGATCGATTGGGAAGCCGGCTTGATGAGCTACATCAAGCCGCTGCTGGAAGCGCACGACGCCCACGCGGTTGCGAGCTTTGTGCTCGACTTCTACGGGCGCACGGAGAGCAAGCTGCAGGCCGGCCCTTATCGACCGTATCGGCAGATCCTCCAGGGCGTGCTGGCGGCACTCGGCGAACGGCTGGGCTTCCACCCCTCTGCAGATGCGTTAGCCGGATTTCCCGACAGCATCGGCGACTGGCTGCCGTTCCCGGACACCATCGCTTCGCTGAAGGCGCTCGGTCCGCGCTTCCAGCTGGTCGTGGTGTCGAACATCGACGACGACCTGTTCGACCTGACGCAGGCGCGCCTCAACGTCAACTTCGACCACGTCATAACGGCGGCGCAAGTTGGCGCCTACAAGCCCGATCCGCGGCCGTTCAAAGCGGCCATCGAGCGGATCGGTGTTCCGAAAGAGCGGATCCTGCACGTGGCGCAGAGCCTGTATCACGACATCGCACCGGCAAAAGCGCTGGGGCTCGACACGGTGTGGATCGATCGCCACGACGGTCACGGCAGCGGCGCAACGCCTGCATCCGACGCGGCGCCGAAGTGGGCGTTGCGGAACCTCGGCGAGCTGGTGGAAGCGCTGTCCTAGCGATCGGCCCCCATCGGTCGAACGCGCGCGTCAGGCCGCGCGCGCACCGACGACGCTCGGGTCGATCAGTACGGTTTCGAGCGGAGGGTCGTTCCGCACCGGCAATTCGACCGGCGGCGGCAGCGCCGCCGCCTTCAGTTCGAGCCATCCGGCGACGATGTCGTCGCGCAACGCGCCGACGTCGGGAACTGCTTCGAGACACGCCGTCACGCCGAGATCGACGCGATCCACGTACGTCTGCACAGTCAGGTTCAGCGCGATCGAATGCGCGGGGATCGATACCGGAAAGTGACTGCGCATCGCGGCGCCGTGCAGGTACATCGTGCGGGCAGGGCCGCGCACGTTCGAAATCACCACGTTCACCATCGGTGCCATGAAGTCGGCCAGACGTAGCCGCTCGGCCCACAACGACGCGGTCGACATCATCGCCGGCAATCCCGGCAGGTGCAGATCGTCGGGCTGCAACGCACCGGTGTCGGCCACCACGCCTTTACCGACCTGCATCGACGCCTTGATCGCGAGCATGCGTTCCACGGGGTCGGCAACGTCGGTGGCGAGCGACGCTACCAGCATCGTCACCTGATTGCTCATGCTGGTGTCGCCGGGCGCACGCAGCGAAACCGGCACGCCGCACCGCAACGCAGTGGCCGGCAAAGCGCCATTGCGCAACAGATAACGACGCAATCCGGCCGCACACACGGCCATCACCGCATCGTTCAGCGTCGCACCCTTGGCTTTCGCGACGGCTTTCATTTCCAGCAGCGGCAGCGACGCCGCCGACCAGGTGCGATACGGACTGATCGCGCAGTTGAACGGCGTGCGCGGCGCGTCGCCGTAGAGCGCGCCGAGTCCGTTCTCGCCTTTCATCACACGGCCGAACAGACGTCCAACCGCTTTGCGCTGGCTATCGAGCCGCGACGTCCAGCCGAAGCTCTGGTCGATCAGCGATTTCGCGGCGTCGAACACGAGATCGAGTGCGCCGGGCTCTTCCTCCGCCGCCAGCGGCGGCGCGACTGGCGGATCGACGGCGGGATCGCGCGAGAACAACACGTCGATGATGGCCTGCCCGGCCATGCCGTCTATGCACGCGTGGTGATACTTGCAGAACCACGCCACCTGTCCCGATTCGAGACCCTCTATGTAGTAGAACGCCCACAACGGTTTGTCGCGTGGAAGCGGCGTTTCGTGCAGGCGCGCCACCATGGCTTCGAGTTGCAGCCACGTACCAGGCGCGCCGAGCACGACGCGCGTCACGTGATTGTCGATCGAGAACGTCGGATCGTTGACCCACACCGGCTGATCGAGCGTGAACGGCGTCGACTTCAACCGCTTGCACATGAACGGGATCGCGCGGACGCGATCGGCGAGATAGAGCTTCAGCTCGTTGAAGAAGCCATCGCGCTGCGGCACGTCGAGCAACTGCACCGAGCCGATGTTCATCGGGTTCGACGGACTCTCCATGTAGAGAAACGATGCGTCCGTGATTCCAAGCTTGTGCATCGTCGTCTCCGTCGAAGTCCATCAGCGATCTTGGGGGGAGGCGGCAGGCACGACGCCTGGGGTGAGAGCACGCAAGACGTGCCGACGAGGGGGGAGAGAGTCACGTCGTGCACTGCCGCCTGACTGAAGAAGTGCAATGTCCGGGCCAACTTTGTCGAGTCACGGTGATCAGACGCGAATCGCCAGTGTTTTCGCGGCATCGGCATCGCTCGTTCATTGCAGGGCGCCATCGCGATGGGTGGAAACACAGCAGATGCTGCGTCGAAACCGCACAGCATTGGGGCGAACCGAAGGCATATCGCACCGGTCGCGCGCATCGGTGACCGTGCGGGATCGGGCGAACGTTATTCCGGAGGGCAATCGCCGATGCGCTTCGCGACGTCGCGCATCGAAATCGTCTGTGTGAAGCCGGCGATTGGCAGTTCCACCTCGGCGAGCGACTCGAAATGCGAGTCGCTGTGCTTCGTGACGGCCAGGGTACCGGTGGTGCCGTTCGAACAATCCATCCGGTACCGATACACCTTATCTTCCTGACCTTCGGCCACCAGATTGCAGCCGCGCTCCTTGAAATCGTCGCGCAACGAATCGAACCAGTCGGTGTAATTGCTGAGGCAGACCTTCTTTTCCAGCGTTTCGCTGTCGCCGAAACTCGTCGTCACCTGATACTCGCCGCTCTGGAACGTCGGTACGTCGGCGGCGATGCCGAGCGCGGCGGGCACCAGCGCAAAACAGGCGACGAATCGGGCTCGCGTCTTCATGCCAGCGAGTGTACGAGGTCGCTGTCGGTTTCGGAAAGGGGCGGCGTGCGCCTCAATCGACGATCGCTGGATAAACCAACGCTTTCAATTGGCCGCGGAAGTTGAACGTCGCCGACGGCATGAACTGCGTCATCAGAATCACCACCAGTTGCTCCAAGGGGTCTACCCAGAAAATCGTGCTCGCTGCGCCACCCCAGGCGTATTCCCCCTTCGAACCGATGGTGGCCGTGCGCTCCGGGCCCAGGTTGATCGAGAAACCCAGCCCGAAACCGTAGCCCTCGTTGGCGGTTTCCGAGAAACTGCCGAGCGCCCAGCGCGTCAGATCTTCGCCGTTGGGCAGGTGGTTGCAGGTCATGAGTTCGATGGTCTTGCGTCCGAGAATGCGCACGCCGTCGAGTTCGCCGCCGTTCACCAGCATGCGACAGAAGCGCAGATAGTCGTGCGCGGTGGATATCAATCCGCCGCCGCCCGAGAAGAACGTTCGCGGTTTCAGGTAAACGCTGTTCTGGGGATCGTCCTCGAGCCGTAACGCCTTGCCGGGGCCGCGGCTGTAGTTCGCCGCGAATCGATCCGCGCCGCCAGCTGGAAGCGTGAACGCGGTGTCCTTCATGCCGAGCGGTTCGAAGATGCGCGTGCGCAGGTAGGCGTCGAACGTCATGCCGGACATCACCTCGACCAGATAGCCGAGCACATCGGTCGCGACCGAGTAGTTCCATCGTGTGCCCGGAGAGAACTCGAGCGGCAAGTTCGCCAACGTATCGATCATGGTGCGCAGCGTGGTGCCTTCACCCGCGCCGACTCCGAGTTTGCGATACGCGTGGTCGACGTTGCTCCGGTTCATGAAGCCGTAAGTGAGCCCGGACATGTGCGTGAACAGATCCTTCACCGTCATCGCGCGCTCGACCGGCCGCGTCACGAAGTTCGGCACCACGCCCGCCTGATACACGGCCAGGTCGCGCCACTGCGGAATGAAGCGATGCACCGGATCGTTCAGCTGAAAGCGACCGTCTTCGTACAGCATCATCAGGGCGACGCTGGTGATCGGCTTCGTCATGGAATAAATGCGGAAGATCGTGTCGTCTCGCATCGGCTTGCCGCGCTCGACGTCCATGCTGCCGAGCGGTTCGAAATACGCGAGCGAACCCTTGCGGAACACCACCGGCAGCGCGCCGGCGATCTTGCCGGGCTCGATGTAACGCTGCATCAGATGGTCGCTGATTCTGCCGAGTGCACGCGCAGACATGCCTGCGGCGGCCGCGTCGATACGCATTCTTCGATCCTCTCTCCCCACGAGTGCGCCACTGTACGAAATGCGGCGCGTTCGATTCAACACGCGTTACATTTCGAGCGACTCGCGCTGCTGTTCAACGAATCCAAAGCTGAGTAGCATCCGATCGTCATGTCGAAACCCGCACCCACGCCGAAATCGCAACCCGCGCACGCGCCGTCGCCGTCGCCGTCGATGGCAACGACCATCGAGATCACGAAAGACTATCTGCACTTCTCTGCAGCGCACTTCACGATCTTTTCGGCCACCGAGCGCGAGAACCTGCACGGCCACAACTTCGACGTGAGTTGTTCGCTCGACACTACGGTCGGGCCGAACGGTCTCGCGTTCGATTACAACGTCGTCAAAGATCGATTGATGGCGCTGTGCGACGAGCTCGACGAGCGCGTATTGTTGCCCGGGCAATCGCCGCACCTCACGTTCACCAAGGAAGCGGGTTATCTGATTGCATGCTTCGCCGATGAACGGATTCCGTTCCTCGAGCGCGATGCGCTGCTGCTGCCGATTCGCAATGCCACGGTCGAAGAGTTCGCCCGCTGGTTCGCGATCCGTCTCGGCGCCGACGCAGAACTGCGCCGGCAACCGATCGAATCATTGAACGTACGCGTTTCCTCCGGCCCCGGTCAGTGGGCCTCCTGCCGCTGGAGTCGGCCATGAATCTGTTGTTGATCACCGGTGCCAGTGCAGGCATCGGCCTCGCCACCGCGCGGCGTTTCGCCGACGGTGGCTACGACGTTGTGAATCTGTCGCGCCGGCGTTGTCCGCTCGCGAAGGTCACCCACGTCAATTGCGATCTTTCCACGCCGCGATTTCTCGACAACATTTCGGGGCAGCTCGGCCAGCTGCTTGGAGATGCCGAGCGAATCGTGCTGATTCACAACGCGGCACGCCTCGACAACGACAGCGCGGTGGAAACGCCGAGCAATCGTCTGCGCGAAGTGTTCGAGGTGAATCTGATCGCGCCGAACACGCTGAACTACTTCACGCTGCCGTTCATGCACCGCGGTTCATCGGTGCTGTACGTCGGCTCGACGCTGTCCGAGAAAGCGGTGCCGCACAGTTTCAGCTATGTCGTCAGCAAACACGCGATGGTGGGCATGATGCGCGCCATGTGTCAGGACCTGGTCGGGCGCGAAATCCACACCGCGTGCATCTGCCCGGGCTTCACCGATACCGAGATGTTCCGCGAACACGTGCCGTCGGAGGCGCGCGATCAGGTGCGCGCGATGTCGGCTTACGGCCGCCTGATCGCGCCGGAGGAAATCGCCGAAACGCTGCACTGGGCGGCGCACAATCCAGTGGTCAACGGCTCGGTGCTGCACGCCAACCTGGGCCAGATCGAACACTGAATCCCGATTCGTGTTATCGCTTTTGTACTAGCGCCTCAGGAACTGACCATTCACGCAGTTCTGCAAGCGTCCCTCGCGCAGGAACGTCGCGGCCACTTCCGCGG
The DNA here is from genome assembly GCA_963780795.1 of uncultured Gammaproteobacteria bacterium. GTDB lineage: Bacteria > Pseudomonadota > Gammaproteobacteria > Pseudomonadales > Azotimanducaceae > DATJGR01. The sequence goes on from CAWADH010000008.1 coordinate 674,874, forward strand.
CTTTCGCGCGCATGTCGAACACGCTTTCCGGTGTGAAGAATGCCGAGTGTGGCGTTAACACCAACCGGTGCGCGATCCAGTCTTCGTTCGCGCTGAACGCCTTGATCAACGGATGGTCCGGGTCTGCGGGCTCCACCGGCAACACGTCGAGACCTGCGGCCTGCACTTTGTCGTCGCGCATCGCGTGATAGAGCGCGTCGAGGTCGACGACTTCGCCGCGCGCCGTGTTCACCAGAATCAGTCCGGGTTTCGCCGCGACGAACGCGCTCGCTCCGACGAGCTTGCGCGTCTGGTCCGACAGCGGGACGTGTACGCTAACGACATCGCTCTGCCGCATCAGGTCTTCCAGGGAATGCACGCGCCTGACGCCCAACGCTAAATCGACGCCGTTGCTGACGTAAGGATCGTAGAATACGACGTCCATGCCGAACGCCTTGGCGCGCAACGCCGCCGCGGTTCCGATACGGCCGATGCCGACCACACCGAACGTACACGCCGACAGGCGTCGTCCATACGGATTCAAGGCCGGACGCCAGTTGCCGCGCGGGTTCGCACGCAGCTCCGCCGTGTGGAACTCGATGCCTTTCATCAGCGTCAGCATCAGCGCGATTGCGTGGTCGGCGACTTCCATCGTGCCGTAGTCGGGTACGTTGCATACCGGAATGCCGAGTTCGCCCCACGCCTTCAGGTCGATGTTGTCGAAGCCGACCGCGGGCTTTACGAAGATGCGGCACTTCTCGAGCTTCGAACGATACTGGCCCGGCACGTCGACGCCGGACACGAGGCCGTCGCAGTTACGCCACTGATCCTGAGTCACGTTCTCGTAACGGTCGACGAATTCGGCGCGTACGCCTGCGCCGATCGCTTCGCTCTCGATGCGGCGGTCGTCGGGCCAGCGCATGGTCGGCCACAAAACACGCAAGGTCATCTCTCCCCTCCTCTGCCTACGATCTCGGCCAATGTATGAATGGATTCTTCGAGCGCTCCCGTTTCGATGCCGCCGATGCGCAGCCGCGTCGCAATCAGGTGCGTCATTCCGAGGTCGCGACGGTATTCGTCGATTCGCGCCAGCACCTGCGGCGGCGTGCCGACGATGCCCCACTCGTCGACGGTTTCGGGCATGCGCGTTCGCATCGCGTCTGTCGCTTGTGCGCGCATCGCCGCGACCTGCGTCGCCAACGCCTCGCGTACGCGATCGAGCATTGCGGCGTCCTGACTGACGAACACCGTGCGCATGATCGGCACGACGTTGGGAATCGGCACACCGGCCTGCTCACACGCTTCAGCGTGCCGCGCATAGTTGCGAGCCAGTACGTCGAACGACTCCATCGGCGACGCCAGATACGGCAAGCCGAGCGTGCCGGCCTGACGCAACGCTTTCGGTCCGAACGCCGCAACCCAGATCGGCGGGTGCGGCATCTGTACAGGCCGCGGCCAGACCGAAACGTTGGCGTCGCCGCCGATCGCTTCACCGCCCCACGCGCGGCGCATCGTCGCCAGGCAATCGGCGAATATTTCGCGCTTCTCGGCGCGCACCACGTTGAATGCGTCGAACAGCGCCGGTTGATAGCCGCGACCGACGCCGAGAATCACCCGCCCGTTCGACAACTGATCGAGCACCGCCACCTGCTCTGCCGCCTGCAACGGATGCCGCAGCGGCAGCAGATACGAAGTCGTGCCGAGCCGGATCGTCCGGGTTGCACCCGCAACGGCCGAGAGCAGCATCATCGGTTCAGGAATCGCGCCTTCGCCGAAGTGGTTCTCCGGCAGCCAGAACGATTCGTATCCCCACCGCTCCGCCAATTCGGCCTGACGCGACAGCTCGTCCGCGCGGCGGCCGATCGGCGCCAGCCACGGAGTGAGTCCGAGATGCAGGGAATCGGTCATGGCCGAGACGTTACCACAAGGCTCCTCTTGCAATTGCCGGTGTGCGCTGCAATCTACCGGGCGTCTGTATAGATCTCGTCCAAACGGAAAACGAAGTGTCCGAACAAATTGTTTCGTCGACTTCACCGGCCGATCGACTGAATCGCGAGTGCTTCTGCATCGGCACCGACGTCGCCGCGCTGCGCGACTGGCTCGATGCAGATCTGTCGAACGGCGGACTGACGCAGTCGCTTCACGTCTCGCACCCGCACCTCTTTTCGGCGCTGCCGGTGTTCGTGTCGCGCGCGCACGTGCTCGAAATGCAGGAGGTGATCCGCGCCGTGCATGCGGTTGCGGGCACGGACGGTTACCGCAGCGAAGCGCTCGCGCGCGCGCCGCGGATTGCTACGCGTTCGCCCGCCGCCCACGGCGTTCTGCAGGGCTACGACTTTCATCTCGGCGCCGACGGCCCGCAGTTGATCGAGATCAACACCAACGCCGGCGGCGTGATGCTGAACGCGGAGATGGGACGCGCACAGCAGGCGTGTTGCCGCGAAGTGTCCGATCTCGTCAGTGGTCCGAGCGACTACGCGTCGATCGAAGCGCGGCTGTTCGCCACGTTCATGGCCGACTGGCGCGCCGCGCGCGGCGATGCGCCATTGCGTCACATCGCGATCGTCGACGATGCTCCGACCTTGCAGTATCTGTATCCCGAGTTCCTGCTGTTCCAGCGATTGTTCGAAGCGCGCGGAATCCGCACCACCATTGCGGACCCGGCGGAGCTCACGCTCGAAGGCGGAACGGTGCGTCACCCGTCCGGCCCGATCGATCTGCTCTACAACCGCTTGACCGACTTCTACTTCGAACGGCCCCAGCACGCCCTGCTTGCGCGCGCGTATGAAACCGATGCGGTCGTCGTAACGCCGCACCCGCACAGCCACGCGCTGTACGCGAACAAGCGCAACCTCGCGCTGCTCACCGATGCGACCGCGTTGCGCCGTTGGCACATCGCACCGCCGATCTCCGAACGCCTGCTTCGGAACATTCCGCGCACGACGATCGTGCGAGCCGACGACGCAGAAGCGTTGTGGCGCGATCGCAAGCGGCTGTTCTTCAAACCCGCGTGCGGATTCGGCAGCCTGGGCGCGTATCGCGGCGACAAACTGACGCGGCGCGTGTTCGCGGAAATCCTGACCGGCGACTATGTCGCGCAGTCGCTGGTGCCGCCGAGCGAGCGCTTCGCCGCGGGTGACGATGTCGCGCCGGTGCTGAAGGTCGACCTGCGCAACTACGTCTACGACGGCGAAGTGCTGCTGATCGCCGCCCGCTTGTATCAAGGCCAGACCACGAACTTCCGCACGCCCGGCGGCGGCTTCGCGCCGGTGTTCTATCCGACCGAATCGGGTTCGTGCGGCGCGGCCGCGTGCGACGCGCAATGTGGGGACGAATAGATTCCTTAGTCAGGCTGCTGCGCGTTGCACGCCGTCCTTCCGCGACCCGCCGAGTTTTTCCTGAATCTGCTCGAGCGTGAGGCCGCGTGTCTCCGGCGCATACTTCATCACGAGGATCGCACCGATGATCGGACCGATGGCCACCCAGGTGATGCCCCACGAAATGCCCATCAGCGGAATGAGTTGCCCGATGAGATACGGAATGGCCACTTCGGTGACGCGGCCGAACAGGTTCGTGGTCCAGCCGTAACCGGTGGCCCGCAATTCGGTCGGGAACAGTTCCGATGCATACACGTGCGTCGCGCCGATCGCGCAGTTGAAGAAGAACACCGTAGCGATGTGCCAGAAGTACTGGCCGAACACGGTATTCGTGTGGAACAGGCCGATGATCGCGACCGCCGCGATGCCGTAGAACGCGGCACACGTCACCTTGCGGCCGATGCGGTCGACGAGTTGGCCCGCCAACAGGTGTCCGAAGGTGCCGGCGATGTACGCCCACATCACCACGTTGCCCACCTGTGCGGGCGTCATGCCGACTTCCTCGCGCGCATAGATCGACCAGAACGCGACCGCCGGCGCGATCACCAGGTACACGCAGTTCCACAGCAGCACCACGATGCGGAAGCGCGGCAGGTACTGCGGTTCTATCAGCCGCTTCGCCTCGCGGAACTGCGCGCCTATGGTGGCGGCTATGGAGACGCGGTCGCGGCCTGCGGCGATCTCGCGATAGCGCGCGGTCTCGCGCACACCGATCGCCAGGAACGGCAGCAGGAACAACGGGAACAGGCCGATCAGATACAGGCCGCGCCAGTGCGCGCCGTCGTTCGCGATGCCGAACCAGTTCGACGCGACCGCAACGCACTGCATCGCGAAGTCGTGCGCGGGATTTCCTTCCGCGTTCGCGAGCAGCAGGAAGAACGGCGACGTCTTGGCCATCGCTACCGTACCAATGGTGGCGAAGCCGGTGAGGATGGTGATGCCGGTGCCGCGCAACCGCGCCGGCAACTCTTCGCCGGCGATGATGATGGCGAGACCGTATTGAGCCGTCAGGAACAGGCGCGCCACGGTCTGCCAGGCCGCGAACTGGACCTTGGTCTGCACGAAAGCCGTCGCCGCCGTCGCAATGGCAAACCCGCCGACCGTGATCAGCAGCAGCGTGCGGCGGCCGAACCGGTCCGCGCACATCAGGAAGAAGAACGACGCGATCATGCCGGCGCGCGTGATCGCGTACAGGGTGCCCCACTCGTCGAGGCCGATGTGCAGCGTCGCGCGCACGTCGACGGAGGCGAGCGTCAGCATCGACGCATCGAAACCTTCGTACAGCGTCGCGATGCCGAGCAGCGCCAGCAGCACGATGTGATAGGCGGAAAAGCGCTCTTTCGGCGCAGCGTCGTCGCTCATTCGCTCCAACTCCCCAGTCCGCGGAACGGTCGCTCTCCCGCGGCTATCCTGCCACGCGCCTCCGCCGAAACCTACTTGGGTTCGCGCTCCAGCCGGTCGATCTCTTCCTGGAAGCTGCGCCGCACCGCGGTGAGTCCCAGCGCCCGCCACGTCGGCGCAAGGCGCTTCACGCGCACCTTGAACGAATTCGCGTACGACTCTTCGTCCAAGTAGCCGTGCTGATACTGGAAATGCATGTTGTCCCAGTGCGTCTGCTGCGCGATCTGCCACAGGCGGAAGTAGCCCCGGTCGTCGGCCGGTAGTTGCTGGAGCGCCTCCGGGTTCTCGGGATAACCGAGTTCGGTCAGTTTGATGATCACCGGACCGATGCGATCCGAATCGGCGGCGTTGACCATCATCGACTGCAGCGCATCGGAGCGCATCTGATACATCTGCGCGAGCGCGAGCTTGCGCGCTTCCTCCATCGCGATCGTGTTGAGCCGGATCTGCTTCGTCAGATACAGCAACGTCACGACGACGCCGATCGCGCCGATCATTTCGCCAATCGATCCCAGGTCCTGCAGTGTCATGGTGTTCTCCAGCCGCGAGCCGACGTTAATTCACGCCTCGCCACGACGCCATAGCCGTCTCTGGTAGCATGCGCGCATGAAAATCAGCGCCCAGATCGACATCGCCAACGACCGCCCCATGGTCCTCATCGGCGGCATCAACGTGCTCGAATCGCTCGACCTCGCCCGAGAGGCCTGCACCGAGTTCCTCCGCGTCACGCGCAAGCTCGGCATGCCGTACGTGTTCAAAGCCTCGTACGACAAAGCGAACCGTTCGTCGATTCATTCGTTCCGCGGACCCGGCCTCGAGCAAGGACTCGCGATGCTCGCCACCATCAAGAAGGAGTTCGGCGTGCCGGTGCTCACCGACGTACACGAGCCGTGGCAGGCAGCGCAGGTGGCCGAAGTGGCCGACATCCTGCAGTTGCCGGCGTTCCTCGCGCGCCAGACCGATCTCGTCGAAGCGCTCGGCAGAACCGGCAAACCGATCAACATCAAGAAGCCGCAGTTCCTGAGTCCGCCGCAGATGGCGAACGTGGTGGAGAAGTTCCGCGAGGTGGGTAACGACCGCGTCATGCTGTGCGACCGCGGCACCAACTTCGGCTACGACAACCTGATCGTCGACATGCTCGGCTTCGGCGTGATGAAGCAGGTGTCCAACGACGCGCCGATCATTTTCGACGTGACGCACGCGCTGCAGCAGCGCAGTTCGGTCGTGATGGCGGAGGGCAACAGCCAGACCGTTGCCGCCGCGTCGGGCGGACGGCGCACACAGGTGCTCGATCTGGCGCGCGCCGGCACGGCGGTGGGCATCGCCGGACTGTTCCTCGAAGCGCATCCCGATCCCGACAACGCGAAGTGCGACGGGCCGAGCGCGTTGCCGCTCGCGAAGCTGGAAGCGTTCCTGACACAGGTGAAAGCGGTGGACGACCTCGTCAAGTCGTTTCCGCGCGTCATCATCGACTAAAGAGCCAACGACCCAACTCAGTCGCGCCGTCAGCCGCCCACAGTAGTGCCTTCGCCGTTCGCGCTCGGCGCCGTATATTTCACGCCGATGGCGTCGTACATCGCCTGAATCATCGGCCACCAGCGCGGATCGCCGCCGGCACCGCCGGCCTGCATCTGATTCATCGCATAACCGAACGAGATGCCGTTCTCCGGATCGCAGAAGCCGAGCGATCCACCGGCACCGCCGTGGCCGAACGCCTTCGTGTTGTCGGAAAACCGCCGCATCGGGCTCGGCAGCATGAACCCGAGCGCGATGCGGTTGGAAAGCTGCAGCACTTTGTCCATGCCGGCCGCCTGTTCCGTACGCGTGCGTTCCATCCCGGCTTTCGAGATCAGCTGCACGCCGCGGAATGGCTGTCCGCGCGTCCATGCACCGAGCGCCGTATAGAAGGCCGCCAGCGAGCGCGCATTAGTGTGGCCGTTAGCGCTGCAGATTTCCGCGTTGCGCCACGCCCGGCTGTTCACCACACCGGGGCCGAGCGCAGGCGGATTGCCGAACGTTTTGCCCTGCAGCGACTCCTTGTCGGCCATCATCTCCGCCAGCAGATCGCGCGTACCGGGCGCCGGCGGCGGCGAAGGATTCAGGTCGGCGATGCGCGCGTCGAGTTCGGGGCCGCTGCCGATGAACGCATCGAGCGCCAACGGATGCACGATCTCTTCGCGAAAGAATCTTCCGACGCTGCGGCCGCTCGCGCGCCGCACCAGTTCGCCAACCAGCCAACCATAAGTGATCGCGTGATAGCCGTGCGCCGAGCCGGGCGTCCACCACGGTTCCTGCGCGGCGAGTTCCGCGCACATCTTCGGGTAGTCGTACATGTCTTCCGCGGACAGCGGCTTCCTTATGGCAGGCAAGCCGGCCTGATGCGTGAGGCAATAGCGCACCGGCAGCTGTTCTTTACCCGCCTGCGCGAACTCGGGCCAGTACTTCGCGACCGGCGCATCGAGATCGAGTTTGCCCCGCTCCACCAGCAACGCCGCGCACGCGGCGCCCAGCCCTTTCGTGGTCGAGTACACGTTGACGAGCGTGTTCTTGTGCCACGGCTTCGTGCGCGCTTTGTCGGCGTAGCCGGCCCACAGGTCGAGCACAGGCTTGCCGTTCACGGTCACGCACACCGACGCGCCGATTTCCTTGCCGGCCGCGAAATTCGACGCGAAGCCGTCGCGCACTTTCGCGAAGCGCGCATCGCACTCGCCGTGGATCGTTACGTCCGCCATCGCTTCCCCTCCGTTGACGCTGAACCGTCACTCTATCGAGCGGCACCTAATCGGAGAAGCCTGCGCTTGGTGCATCACGCTTCGGCTCGCCGTCTTCCCAGTCCGACCACTGCACCTTGAACGCCGCCACGTAGGCTTTTACCGCTTCGCCGACGGTCGAAAAGAAGTGCTCGGCGCCGATCTGCTCGAACAGGCCGAAGCGTTTCAGTTCGTCCTTCACCGGATCTTTCATTTCGGCGAACGTCAGTTCGATGTGCTGCGCGCGCAGCGTATCGCCGAGTTCGCCAACGACATCGGCCGCCGTGATGTCGACGCTGGTCACCGGCTCGGCTGAGATCACCAGGCGCCGCACGGGATCGGGCGCCTGCGCCACGGCATCGAGCACGCGATCGCGAAACAGTTCGGCGTTGGCGAAGAACAGCGGCGCGTCCCAGCGGAACAGCACCAACCCCGGCACGCGCCGCGCGTCCGGATAGCGCGTCACGTCGTGGTAACCCTTCACGTGGTCGACGCGGCCGAGCACCGCCGAATGCGGCCGCCAGCCGTCCCAAAGAAACTCGAGCACCGCGATGCCGATGGCGAGGCCGATGCCTTCGATCGCACCGAGTGTGACGACGCCGGCGAAGCACGCCATCGACAGCCAGAATTCCCACCGCTGAATCCGGTAGATGCGCCCCAGATCGTCGATTTCCAACATGTCGATCGCTGCAGCGAGCACCACCGCGGCGAGCGCCGCCATCGGCAGGTGCTTCATCAGCGCGGGCGCGAACATCAGCAGCACGGCAATCGCGATCGCCCCAACGACTCCGGTGAGCTGCGTCTTCGAGCCCGCAGCCAACGCCACCGGCGTGCGGGTGGCGCTGCTGCTCACCGGAAAACCCTGGAAGAAACCGGTGACCAGGTTCACGGCGCCGAGCCCGACCATCTCCTGGTTCGGATCGACGCGCAGATTCAGGCGCGCCGCATAAGTACGCGACAGCACGCTGGTGTCGGCAAACGCGACCATCGCCACGGCGATGCCGCCCAACACCACCGGCACGACGTCGTCCGCACCGATCATGGGCAGCGTCAGCACCGGCAGACCGCTCGGCATCGTTCCGAGCACGGCCACGCCCGCGGTCGTGCCGAGGTCGAAGACCCCGACTACGATCGTTGCGCCGCCGATCGCAATCAGCGTGCCAGGGACTTTCGGAAACCGCTTCAGCAGCATGATCAAGGCGAAGCACGCAACACCCAGCACGAGGGTCGCCACGTTAGTGCTGCCCGCGAGCACACCCTCGAGCGTCGCCCACGTCGTATGCAACGGGCTGGATGACCCGACCTCGATACCGAACAAGCGCGGCAGCTGACTCAACGACAGCGTCAGCGCGATGCCGTTCATGAAACCGTATCGGATCGGCTTCGAAAGCAACTCCGTGACGAAGCCGAAGCGCGCCAGGCCGCCGGCCACGCAGACGAGACCGGCGACGATCGCCATCGCGCCGGCCAAGGCGACGGCGCGCTGCGGGTCGCCGCCCGACTGCGCCATGATCACCGAGAGAATCAGCGCGGCGAGCGCCGAGTCCGGCGCCATCACCAGTACACGATTCGGGCCGAACAGCGCGTACACCAGCAGCGGCACGATCGACGCATAGAGACCGTACACACCGGGCAAGCCGGATGCCGCCGCATACGCGATGCCCGACGGCACCATCATGCTCGTCAGCACGAGCCCCGCGACGATGTCGTAGCGCAACCAACCGAGCGAGTAATCGCGAAACATGCGCAGCCCCGGCAGCCAGTGTTGCCAGCCGGCTTCGCGGTGGCGGCTGTGCCGCGGCGAATCGTTCGAAAGAGCGGGTGGAATGGCCATGGCGCCATCATCGGGGTACGCGAAGGGATCAGGCAATGCGCGCAGAGAAGTCGATTGGTGTAGTAGCGTTGCCCACAGAACCGAGGATCAACGGTGGTTCGCTTTCAAACGAGGAGGGACACGTCATGGCAATCAAGATTCATCCGTCGGTCGACAACGGCGTGAAAGCCGGCTCCGAGGATTTCAAGGGAGGCACGCTCACGTGCAAGTGCGCCAGCGCTCCGGTGACGGTGACGCTCGGTGCGAACGTCGCATTCAACCACGCATGCGGTTGCAGCAAGTGCTGGAAACCCGAAGGCGCGATGTTCTCGGTGGTGGCGGTGGTGCCGCGCGAAAAACTGAACGTCAGCGCGAACGCGCAGAAGCTGAAAGTGGTCGACAGCGCCGCGCCGATCCAGCGCTACGCGTGTACGGGTTGCGGCACGCACATGTATGGACGCATCGAGAACAAAGCGCATCCGTTCTACGGTCTCGACTTCGTGCACGTGGAGCTGTCGAAGGACAAAGGCTGGGCCGCTCCGGAGTTCGCCGCGTTCGTTTCTTCCGTGATCGAAACCGGCGGCGCGCGGCCGGATGAAATGGACGCGGTGCGCGCGCGGCTGCGCGAGCTGAAACTCGAACCGTACGACAGCCTCAGCCCGCCGCTGATGGATCTCATCGCGACGCACACTGCCAAGGCGAAAGGCACTCTGAAGACCAAGTAGATGCCCCGACGTTCGGACCGTTGTCGAACCGACTCCGGTCCGAACGTCTAATGCATAAACCCCGCAATCGTGGAGCTTCCGATGACCGACACCACCGCTCACCCGCCGATCGCCACGCGCAATGAATGGCTCGCCGCCCGCAAGGCGCTGCTCGCCCGCGAAAGAGAACTGACGAAAGCACGCGACGCCGTGAACGCGCAACGACGCCGCCTGCCGATGGTCGGCGTCGACAAAACCTACGTGTTCGATTCGCCCGACGGCGAGAAGACGCTGCTCGACCTGTTCGAAGGTCTGCGGCAGCTCGTCGTCTACCACTTCATGTTCGACCCGAGCTGGGAGAAGGGTTGTCCGGGTTGCACCGGCTTCGTCGACACGCTCGGTGATCTCTCGCTGCTGGCCGCCCGCGACACATCGTTCGCGATCATTGCGCGCGCGCCGCTCGAAAAGTTGCAGCGTTATCGCGCGGCAAAAGGTTGGCAGCGCACGCTGCTGTCGTCGTATCGCACCGACTTCAACTACGACTTTCACGCGACGCAGGATGAGACGATCGCGCCGGTGGAGCACAACTATCACGACAAGGCCGAACTCGAACAGCGCGGCCAGGCGCGCTTCGCCCAGGGCGAGAACCACGGGATGAGCGTGTTCTTCCGCATGGACGACGCGATCTTCCACACCTACTCGACGTTCGCGCGCGGTACCGAAGGCGTGGCGAGCGCGGTCAGCATGCTCGACCTGACGCCGTTCGGACGGCAGGAAGATTTCGAGGATTCGCCCGCGGGGTGGCCGCAACGCCCTACCTACGGCTGATACCGCGGTTTTCCACACTAGGCACCTGGCGCTTCAGGCGACAAACTGTGCCGGTTCGAAAATCGGGGGTCCCGCGCCGCGGGGTTGCCCACCCTAACCGCGCAGGAGAGACCGCCATGGACTTCAAGATTCCGAAGGAGCTTCAGGACTACCTGGACGAGCTCGATCAGTTCATCGAGAACGTGATCATGCCGATCCAGAACCGCGACGATAACGTCCGGTTCTTCGATCACCGCCGTGAACACGCGCGCACCGATTGGGACAACAACGGTCTGCCGCGCAAGGAGTGGGAAGAACTTCTCGCCGAAGCGCGCGCCGCGGCCGACAAGGCCGGACACCTGCGCTTCGCGTGGCCGAAGAAGCACGGCGGCAAAGGCGGCTCGAATCTGTGGATGGCGGTGATCCGCGAGCACCTCGCTGCCAAGGGTCTGGGTCTGTTCAACGATCTGCAGACCGAGCACTCGATCGTCGGCAACAACCCGTTCATCGTCATGTTCGAGGAGTTCGCCACGCCGGATCAGTTCAAGCGCTACAGCGACGACCTGCTCAACGGCCGCTTGCGCACCGGCTTCGGTCTCACCGAACCGAATCACGGCTCCGACGCGACCTTCATGGAAACGAAGGCCGTGCCGCAAACGCGAAACGGCAAACCGGGCTGGCTCATCAACGGCGAGAAGATGTGGACCACCGGGATGCATCATGCGAACTACGTGATGACGTTCGCGCGCACGTCCGGCAACGACGGCGACGCCCGCGGCATCACCTGCTTCATCGTCCCGGCCGACTCGCCCGGCGTGAAGATCGAGGAGTACCTCTGGACGTTCAACATGCCGACCGATCACCCGCGCGTATCGATCACCAACGTGTGGATTCCGGAAGACAGCTATTGGGGCGAAATCGGCGGCGGCCTCGCCATCGGCCAGAGCTTCGTGCACCAGAACCGGATCCGTCAGGCCGCTTCGTCGCTCGGCGCGGCGGTGTACTGCATCAACGAGAGCGTCGCGTATTCGCGCCAGCGCAAGCCGTTCGGCAAGCCGCTTTCGAACAACCAGGCCATTCAGTGGCCGCTGATCGAACTGCACACGCAAGCGCAGATGCTGCGGCTGCTGATCTGGGAAACCGCAATCGCGATCGACTCCATGCCGCACAAGGAAGTCGAACGGACCATCTCGGACCGCGTATCGATGTGCAACTACATCGGCAACCGGTTGTGCTGCGACGCCGCCGACCAGGCGATGCAGACGCACGGCGGCATGGGCTATTCGCGGCACAAGGCGTTCGAGCACATCTATCGGCACCACCGTCGGTATCGCATCACGGAAGGCTCCGAAGAGATCCAGATGCGCAAAGTGGGCGCCTATCTGTTCGGCTATGCGGGCCCGCGCAAAAACGAGTTCACGCAGTTGTACGGACCCGCGAAGCTGTCGTGATGAAGCAGTACGAAGCGAGCGACCGCGCGAGCACGTTCGTTTCGCACGCGTTCGAAGAGCACCTCGTCGATCTCGGCGAGGTGCGGATGAACTACGTGCGCGTCGGCAGCCCCAACAAGCCCGCACTGTTGCTCATTCCGGGCCAGACGGAATCGTGGTGGGGCTACGAGGCCGCATTGCCGTTGCTCGCCGAACACTTCGAAGCGTTCGCGGTCGATCTGCGCGGTCAGGGCCGTTCGACGTGGACGCCGGGCCGTTACACGCTCGACAACATGGGCAACGATCTCGTCCGCTTCATCGATCTCGTGATCAAACGACCGACGATCGTCAGCGGACTCTCCTCCGGCGGCGTGCTGTCGGCTTGGCTATCCGCCTACGCGAAACCGGGTCAGCTGCGCGGCGCGTTGTATGAAGATCCACCGCTGTTCTCGTCCGAAGTGAACACGTCTACCGGTGCATCGATTCGACAGAGCATCGGTCCCGTGTTCGCGCTCTTCAACAAATTCCTCGGCGATCAGTGGAGCGTGAACAACTGGAAGGGAATGCGGGCGGCGGCCGCAACCGAGTTGCCGCCGGCCATCGCCTTCCTGCTCTCAGACGGCGGGCCGTTCGGCGGCGCAGAAGTACCTCCGCAGAACCTGAAGGAATACGACCCGGAATGGGGACGCGCGTTCTGGACCGGCACGGTGGCTGCGAGCTGCGACCACGAGCGCATGCTGTCGAGCGTCAAAGTGCCGGTGCTATTGACGCATCACTTCCGGATGAACGACGAGCAAACGGGCGGAGTAAGGGGCGCCATGTCCGATGTCCAGGCGAAGCGCGTGCGCGATCTGGTCGCGGCCGCTGGCCAACCCATCGACTACGTTTCGCTGCCGATGATGGGGCACGCAATGCACCAGCAGGATCCCAACCAGTTCGTGAAGGTGCTGGTGGAATGGGCCGCGAAGCTGCCGTGATCGGGTGACTGGTCACCAGAGCCGCATGAGCGTTTGTGCATACGGCGGCGCGGTGGGTTCGTGCATGAAGTACGCGTAGATCTCGCGCCAGCCGGTCTCCTTGAGTTTGCCGATCCAGTTCTCGAGATCGCCTTCCGAATATTCCTCGAGCCTCAAGCGGACGTAGCCCCACGGTGCGGTTTGCACGAGCGGCGGCGGCTTCGCGCCTTCGCGTTCCGAAAGGCACAGCGCGGCGCTCTTCGATTCCAGCGCGGCGTACACCTCGTCGGTGAACCAGGTGTCGTTGCGGAACTCGAACGTGGCCCGATGATCGGCCGGCAGGAGATCCAGAAAAGCCTGCAGGCGCGGCAGGTCGAGCTTCAGGTTCGGCGGCGTCTGAAACAGTACCGGTCCGGCTTTGTCCCCGAGTGCGGCGAGATTGTTGTAGAGATACGAGAGCGACTCCGCCGCCTCCGGCTTGAGACGCGCCATGTGCGTGATGCGCTGCGACGCCTTGATCGCGAACCGGAAGTGCTCGGGTGTCGCGCTCGCCCAGTTCTCGAGCACCGAGCGCTTCGGCATCCGGTAGAACGTGTTGTTGATCTCGACGGTAGGCAAGTGCCCGGAATACCACGCGAGCATCTCGTCGGGCTTGATCGCGCTCGGGTAGAAGTTCCCCTTCCACTCCTTGTACGAGTAGCCGCTCGCGCCAGCGTAGAGTTGTTTGTCCACGATTAGAATCGACTCCTGAAGCTGTTCACTTAGCCGCGCCGCACGCTCGCGCCACCGTCGACCGGCAGCGCCACGCCCGTGATGAAGCTCGCTTTGTCGGAGGCGAGCCACACGGCGGCGTGGGCGATGTCCCATGCCGTGCCCATTTTGCGACCGAGCGGCACGCGCGCGTCGCGCTCCGCGATCACCTGGTCGCGCGATTTGCCGTCCATGCCCACGCGCGACTCGATCGCCATCGGCGTGTTCATCAGGCCCGGCAGGATCACGTTCGCGCGGATGCCGTAACGCGCGTTCGCGTATGCGAGCTGTTCTGTCAGCGCGATCACCCCGGCCTTGGAAGTCTTGTATGCGACGTACGGATAGCTGCCCCACGCGGCCATCGACGAAATGTTGGTGATCACGCCGCCGAGCTGCGCGCGCATGATCGGCAGCGCGTGTTTGCACGCGAGCACCATGCCGCGCAGGTTGATCGACGTGACGCGGTCGAATGCATCGGCGGTGATGTCTTCGACCGCCGCGTCGCCGCCCGCCAGGCTCACCCCTACGTTGTTGTGCAGGATGTCGATGCGGCCCCACGCGCCGTGACACTCCGCGATCATCCGCGCGACCGATGGCTCGTCGCCGACATCGACGAAGCCGGCGCGCGCGACGCCACCTTCGCCTTCGATCATCGCCACCGTTTCGCGCGCAGACTCGATGTGCCGATCCGCGACCCACACTTTCGCGCCTTCGCGCGCGAGTTCGATCGCCGTTGCGCGACCGTTGCCGATCGTCTCGCCCGGTGTCTGTCCGCCGCCGACCACGACCGCGATTCGGTTGTCGAGCAGCATGTGCGTTCCTCCGTGCAGGCTCGGCTACGATACTGCAAACCAAAGCGGACACGGCGAGGGAAACCATGAGCAGATTGAGCGAACTCGACGAGAACAACCTCGCGCCCGATGCGCGCGCGTTTCTCGATGCGCTGAACAGCGGACCGCGCGGCAGGATCGGCCTCATCGGTCCGTTCGGCGTGTGGGCGCACGCGCCGAAGATCGGGCAGGCCGCACAGGCGTTCGGCGGCGCGGTGCGCTTCCAGACGACCTTGCCGGAACGCATCAAGGAAATCGCGATCTGCACGGTCGGGGCGCACTACAAGGCGAAGTTCGAGTTCGCCGCGCATGGCCCGATGGCGATCGCGGCCGGGGTGTCGGAAGCAACGGTGGAAGCGATTCGGCTCGGCGCGGATCCGGACTTTGCCGATCCAGCCGACCGCGCGAGCTATCGCGTCGCGCGAGAGCTACTGCTGGAACATCGCTTGAGCGACGCCACATTCACGGACGCGAAGAGTCGCTTCGGAGAAGCGCCATTGATCGAACTCGTCACCATCATCGGCTACTACTGCATGATCTCGCTGACGCTCAATGCGTTCGACGTGGCGCTGACGTCGCGGATGACGGATCCGTTTCCGCAATAGCTGGCACCTGGAATCGCACGACGCGCGGCGTTACACGCTCTCGATCGGCTCGCCGTCGAATATCACGTCATGCACGAACAGCACGAGTAGCCCGAGCCCCACCACCGTGACGGCGAATCCGACGAGGCCGCCGACAAACGGCAGATTGCTGACGAACGTCAGGATCAGCAGCCCGACCAGCAGCGATACCGCGAAGTGCTCCTCCCGCTCGGCCACCGCGTCGAGCAGGCGCGAGCCGACCAGCTGCGCCACCACCACTTTCGCCAGGTAAACGCCGGCGCACCAGGCCATCAGCGCGATCGCGCCAACTGGAATGCCGATGACGGTGATGCACGCCAGCACCGCGATAATCGGCGTCGCCACCAGCGCGACGATGCCGTAGCCGCCGCTGCGCAATGCATCGCCCACGCCGGCGAATGGAACGCGCTGCAGCGCGGGCACCACCCACAGCAACGCGAACCCGGCGACGAACGCGGCGGCCAGCCAGACGAGTTCCCAGCCGTAGAAGTGGGCGGTGAGATAGCGGTTCTTCTCGACGTCCATCTTGTCGAGTTCGGTGATCAACTGCCCGCCGATCACCGCGCCGGGCGATACCACCACGTGATCTTTCTTTTCCACACCGTGCGCGTGCACATCGCCGGTGACGTGCGCCGGCGCCAGCAGCGTCATCCGCTTCGAGTAGGTGGTGAGCTCACCGCCGATCGCGCTCGCCACTTCGAGTTCCTCGCCGCCGCCGAGCACGTCGTGCCCGACGCGACCTGCGAGCGTCACCTTCTCGCCGCCAACGAGCACGTTCTGCTCGATGCTCGACGTGTCGGTAACGTTGACCGATTCGCCGCCGCCGAACAGATTCCGCCCGATCCGCCGCGACGACACGGTGAGCGTTTCCGCGCCGGCCAGCACACTGCCGTCGACGGAGCCGTCGAGCGTTACGCTCTCGCCGCCGGTTATCACGAGACCCGCGACGTTGCCGCGGATGATCACGCGGCGGCCCAACGCGATGAGATCGCCGCTGACGTTGCCGTTCACCTCTACCGTATCGCCGAGCGCGATCAGCGTGTCGTCAATGGTCTCGTCCGCCGGGATCAACACGGATCCTTCGTGTTCGTGGCGAATCTCGACCGCTTCGGATTGCGACGGGTGCAGCGCGAACGCGCAGGCGATGCACGCCATCATCATCGGACCGCGAATGCGCCGGCCCACTACCGAAGCGACCCACAACAACAAGAGCATGATCACGATTCCACCCAGTGTTTCGACGATTGAAGACGCAAGCTGGCTGCCGCGATCCGACAGCAGGAAGGTACCGGTGCGCACTAACAGGTTCACCGCGCCGCCGGCATTGAACGGGTTGAACCACTTGACCGCGTCCGGCACCGGGACGTCGATCAGACTGCGTGCGGTAGAGAACAGCGCGGCGATCAGCAGCACCACGACGGAGCCGGTAACCATCGCACGGACACTGGTGGGCTTGACGAACTCCGGCACCGACACCGACGCAGGGTCGTACGCCAGCGCGGCTGCGAGCGCTTGTGACTCCTCGCGCAGCGCCGCGACGCGAACGGCGCAGCGATCGCACGCGGCGACATGCTGCCCCACTTCTGCGGTGTCGCGCGCCTCGAGCGCATCGTCGGCAAGCATCGCCAGCGCGAGTTCGGTCGGGTGAGTCACCTGGATTCCTCCTCGGACGGTGCAAGCGCTTTCCGCAATGCCTGCTTGCCGCGCAACAACAGCACTCCGACGTGATTGCGCGAGAGACCGAGTGCCTCTGCGATCTCGTCGTAGCTCGCATCGTCGTAGTACGCGAGCAGAATCGGCAGGCGATACTTTTCCGGCAACGCCGCAATCGCAGCGCGCACCTTGGCGCCGCGTTCGGTGATCATCAGCGCATCGATGCCTTCGGTGGACTCGGACTCCGCGGCCGCGAGTTCGGCCGCCTCGTCGCCGAAGCGCAGTTCGCCGTGACGCCGCCGCCGCAACAGATCGATGCAGTGATTGCGCGCGATGCCGATCACCCACGCAACGAACGGCTGCGCCGGGTCGTAACGGTCGAGCGCGCGATATGCCCGCACGAACGCATCCTGCGCCGCGTCTTCAGCGAGCACGGTTCCTCCGAGCAGCCGAAGGCACAGGCCGAATACCCGGCCGTAGCTGCTGCGGTATTCCGCTTCGAAGTCGACCTTCAACCCGTTCCCTGCGCCACACGCACGTGAGACCTGAGATTACCGTCGTTATCTGGATATACGAGCGAGGCGGCGGGAAATTACAGACGTCCCCCTCCGACGAGACGACGCCGCCGAACGTCAGTCGGCGGCCTCAGCCCCCGCCGCCACCAAGGCCAGATCGGCGCTCGACACCTTCTTCGTGTCGAACTTTTTCGCTGAGGCGCTCATCCGCATCAGCGCCTGCTGCACTTTCATGGGCGGAGCTGTGTCGCCTTTCTTCGCCTTGTGGAAGCGCACCGGGTTGATTCGCGCGACGACGTAGTTGCGCAGATACGGCGAGCGCAGACCCTGCGCCTGCAACTTCGCGACGATGCGCTTCACTTCGCCGTCGATCTCGAGCAGGCGCGCCGCCCATGCATCGCGTTCGCGCAGGCTCGTCGCGAGCGGTTTGTCGCCGAAGCGATCGACCTTCTTGAGGAACGGGTTGTATGCGCCGCCGGCGAATCGCGAGTCCTGTTCGTACACGATGCCGAGCGTCAGCAACTCCGGCGCTTCGAATTCCGCCGCGTAGTCGGATTCGCGCCTGCCACTGCTCGCGAGGCTGCGCGCCATGCGGATCACCTCGAGGCTCTTGTCCTTCAGGTTGTGCGCCTTCTCGGTGTTGAGGGCGAGGATGCGATACGCCAGCGTCTCGTCGGGCGAAACGAGCGCCGTGATCTGCCGCAGGCCGAGCACCTTTGCGGCCGCAAGACGATGCCGGCCGTTCGGCGTCCACAGCGCGCCGTCGGCACCGCGCACGACAATCAACGGATCGAGAAACGCACCGGCTTCATCGATCTTCGTTGCCAGGCGCTTCGTGTGCGTCGGCGACAGATCGCGCTGGAACGGCGTCGGTTGCACCGCGGCAAGCGGCAACGACGCGACAACGAGCGGCCTGCCGCCGAGTGGATCGCGATAGGCGCCGATCGCCGCGCCGCCGGCCGCGACGATCTGCGCGGCGAGTTCGGCCACTTCGGGTTGATCGAGCGGCAAGGCGACTTCGGCCGCCGCGAGTCCGCGCCGTTCGCGCGCGGGTGCGAGTTTGCCGCGCGGGCGTGGCCTCGCTTTCGCTTTCACTTTGGGCTCGGTTTTGCGTTTCGCAGCCATCGCACGAACCTCAGATTCCTGGTCAGAAAGTCAGCTAACTGGCGGGCATCATCGATGTCCGCTCCGCTTCGGCCGGCCTGGTCCGTCCGCCCATCACCAGATAGAACGTCGGCAGCACGAACAGCGTGAACAGCGTGCCCACCAGCATGCCGGCCGCGATCATGAGACCGATCGCAAAGCGCGCGTTAGCACCCGCGCCGTAAGCGGTGAGGAGCGGAAACACGCCCATCGCCGTGGCGAACGTGGTCATCAGAATGGGTCGCAGGCGCAGACCGGCTGCTTCGAGCACGGCGGCGCGGCGGTCGGCTCCCTCGCGCTGCCTATTGTTCGCGAAGTCGACGATCAGTATGCCGTGCTTGCTGATGAGCCCGATGAGAGTGAGCAACCCGACCTGGGTGTAGATGTTCAGCGTCGTCATGCCGATGGCGAGCGGCACCAGCGCGCCGAAAACCGACAGCGGCACACTGACGAGCACAATGAGGGGATCGCGGAAGCTGTTGAACTGCGCGGACAACACCAGGTAGATGAACACGAGTGAACTGCCGAACAGCAACAGGAAATTCTGGCTCTCCTGTACGAAGCGCCGCGACTCTCCCGCATAATCGACGCGGTAACCGACCGGCGCTACCTCCTGCAGCGCCCGCGAGAGATACGACAGGCCGTCGCCGAGCGAGTTCGGCGGCAGCACGAGCCCGCCTATGGTCACGCTGTTCAGCTGCTGGAACTGCTTGAGCGTATTGGGCTTCACGGATTGCTTCAGCGTGATCACCGTGCTGAGCGGCACGAGTTCACGGCTCTTCGTGCGCAGGTAATAGCGCTCGAGCCACTCTTTCGTCAGGCGAAAGCCGCGATCCGCCTGCGGGATCACCTTGTAGCTGCGTCCTTCCATGCTGAAGCGATTCGTTTCCACCTCGCCCAGCATGATCTGCAGCGTGCGGCCGATGTCCTCCATCGAAATCCCGAGCCGCGCGGCGAGCTCGCGGTCAATGCTGACGTCCACCTCCGGCCGCGAGTACTGCAGATCCTTGTTGACGAACGCGAACACGCCGGATTGGCGCGCCTTCGCGAGCACGTCGTCAGCAATGCCGTCGAGCTGTTCGTAACCGACGTTCCCGGAGATCACGAACTGCACCGGCAGTCCACCGGAAGCGCCGGGTAGCCCGCCTTCCGCAAACGTGAATATTTCGAGGCCGCTGATGCCGTCGTACTTGCGCTGTATTTCCTGGCGGACCTCTTCGAGACTCCGCGTACGTTCGCTCCACGGTTTGAGTTCGAGGCCGCCGAACACCGAACCCGGTTCGTTCACCTGCCACGAATGCGTGATCTCGGGCACGGTCTTCCATGCGGCCACCATCTGGTCGAGGAAATACGTGGTGTATTCGAGGCTGCTGTAATCGGGCGGGGTTGCGGCCGCAAAGATATTGCCGCTGTCTTCTTCCGGCGCGAGCTCGCGCTGCGCGAGCTGATAAAACACGGGCAAGGAACACAGCACCACGGCGCCGAACAGCATCACCGCGCCGCGGTTGTCGAGGCAATGGCCGAGCCAACGTTCGTAGCGCTGGTGCAGCGCCTGAAACCGCCCATCGAGCCAGCTGGCGACCTTTCCCTGGTGCGCGTGATCCTTCAGCAGATACGCGCACATCATCGGACTCAGCACCAGCGCGATCACGCCGGAGACGACCACGGCGCCGGCCAACGTCAGCGCAAACTCGCTGAAGAGCACACCGGTGAGCCCGCCGAGAAAGCCGATCGGCAGATACACCGCGACGAGCGTCAACGTCATCGCGATGACCGGCGTCGCCACTTCGCGCGCGCCCATCAGCGCGGCATCGAGGGGTCGTTGGTCCTTCTCGATGTGACGGTGCACGTTTTCGACCACGACAATTGCATCATCGACCACCAGCCCGATGGCGATGACCATCGCGAGCAGCGTCAGCAGGTTGATCGAGAATCCCATCACCCAGATCAGAAACAGCACGGTGACGAGCGAGAGCGGAATCGCGACGATCGGGATCGCGACCACGCGCAGCGAGCCGAGGAACAAAAAGATCACGAGCACGACTATTACCGACGCTTCGAGCAGCGTGCGCATCACTTCCTTCAGTGCTTCTCGGATGTAGATCGAGCCGTCCGCGTCCATGAAGATCGACATGTCTGCGGGCAGCTGCGTGTTGATCTCCTTTATCTTCTCCTTCACACGCGTCGTCATCTCTAGCGGATTGGCGCCCGGCGCTTCGGTGATCGCGATGAACACCGTTGGCTTGCCGCTCGAGTACACGGCCCGTTCGTACGTTTCACTCGCGAGTTCGACCTTCGCAACGTCGCCGAGGGTGACGCGACGGTCGCCGTCCTGACGCACGACGATGGCGGCGAACCGATCCGGATCGTCGAGATCGGTCTGCGCATCGACACTCGCGCGCACGTACTCACCCCGCGTCGTACCGGCCGCGGAAATGTAGTTGTCGCGTCGGATCGCGTCGTCCGCATCCGTCGCCGTGACGCCGAACGCCGCCATCTTCGTGGGGTTCAGCCAGACGCGCATCGCGAAGTTGCCGCTGCCGAGCACACGCGCTTCGCCCACTCCCTCGACCGTCGACAGCACCGGCTGGATGAAACGCGCCGCGTAATCGGCGCGCTGCTGCACGCTCATCTCATCGGAGAGGAGTGCCAGATACATCAGCGCGTCGCCGCCGGTGCGATTGCTGACGACCGGATCTTCGACGTCGCGTGGCAGTTCGTGACGCGCTTCATTCACCTTGCTGATGATTTCGGCGAGTACCTCCGTCGAGTCCTCGCCGAGGCGCACGTTCGCCTCGATCTGCGAAAGACCGGGATCGCTCTGCGACGTGACGAACTCCACGCCCTTCGCAGCCGCGATGCGGCGTTGCAGCGGCGTCGTGACGAAACCCTGTACGGTTTCCGCGCTCGCACCCGGATAGAAGGTGTTGACGAAGATGACGCTCTTTTCCACCTCCGGGTATTGGCGAAGCGAAAGCTGCGTGCCGGCCTGAATGCCGACGAGCAGCATCGCCGCACTCACGACGAGTGCGAGCACCGGGCGCCTGACAAACAGGTCGGTAAAACGCGGATTCACAGCGCCACGCTCTCGTCGACCACGACGCGCACGCCGCGGAACAACTTGTTCTGCCCGACGCTCACCACTCTGTCTCCGGCGCTCACGCCGTCGAGCACGGCCACCCGACCGTCGCGGACCTTGCCCGCGCGCACCACCCGTGCGTTGGCCGTGAGCGCACCGTCCTGCGTCGGCTCGATCACGTACACGGTGTTGCCCTGCAGCGAATACGTCATCGCCGTTTCCGGGATGGTGACCAACTGTTGCCGGTCGCCGAGATCCACATCGAGCTCCGCGAACATGCCGGGCAGCAGACCGCTGTCTTTCTCGAGCTGCGCGCGCACCAGAACATTCCGCGTGTTGGGATCGATGCGCGCGTCCACGGCGTTGACCACCGCGTTGAAGGTCCGCCCCGGGTACGCATCCACATGCACGGCCACGTTCAGACCGGCGCGCAACTGCGGCGCGTATCGAGCGGGCACGGTGAAATCGATCTCGAGCTCCGACTGATCCTGCAGCGTAGCGATCACAGTGCCGGGCGAGAGATAGTCTCCAACGTCCACTTTCTTGATGCCGATGGTGCCGGAAAACGGCGCCTCGATACGCTTGTTGGCGATCCGCGCTTCCGTCTCCGCGAGCTGCGCGCGGGCGCGTTCGAGATCGGCGCGGCTGCGGTCGAACTGCGTCTGCGGAATCGAGTGGCGTTCGATCAGCGATCGATCGCGTTCGAACAGCAACTCGGCGAGTTCCACCGCGGCAGCCTGGTTGCGACGGCTCGCCAGCTCCTCCTTGTTGTTCAGCACCACGAGCGTCTGGCCCTGCACCACGTGGTCACCGGACGCGAAGCGGATCTCGATGATCTCGCCGCTGCCTTCCGACGTCAGCTCCACGCCGCGCACCGACTGAATCGTGCCCACCGCGTTCAGCGTATCGCTCCAGGTCTCGAGATTCGCGACGGAGGCGGCGATCGTCACCGGCGGAGGCGAGAAATCCGTGTTCGCGAACGCATTGAAGCGTTTGTACAGATAGCCGCCGATCGATCCGAAGAGGACCAGCAGCAGCGCGATGGCGGCGGCGTAGGCTTTCATGGGGTGCGGACAATATCATCCAGGCCGTTTGGTCATCGACCGATACCTGGCCCGACCGCGTGAATTCATTGGCGTCGCCATCGCACGATCACGAATGCATAGACCGCCAGATTCACCGCGACGACGAAGAGACCCAGCCAGAACTGAATCGTTGGCGTCAGGCCGGCCGGATACATCACCGGCATGACGTAGTGTTCGACGAATCCGCCCGTGTAGCCCTGGTCGCCCGCCATCGCCCGCGCGCGCTGTTCGAGCGGTGTCAGCGGACACTCCACGCCCAGGAATTCGACCAGCGCGCCCCATACGAACGCCGGAACGTGCAGCCACGCGACCCACTTCCAGCGCAGCACGCACCACGCCCCGAACAGCACGAACACGATGAACGCGAAGTGCAGCAGCACGAGCGCGTCGGCCGCGATCCCCAACCCTCGCATGCCGCCTACGCAGAACCCGGCCGCGGGTTGCTCAATGGATATAGCCGGCGGCCTTCAACACGTATAGCGCATCGGCGGTCACCCACGGATTCATCCTCACTTTGCTCGTCCCGCCCCAATCGATGTAGTCGTTGCCGAGCTTCAGTTGCTGCGACGCCTTGTAGTACCGCCGCTCCGCTGGCCATCCACCGTCGCTCAGCTGCTTGCTCGCCAGGAGATCGAGCGCGGGTTCGCATCGCTTGTCGCGAATGAAGCCCGTCTCCGCCATCACCTTCAGCCCATGCAGGACGTCGTAGTGCCAGTAGAGGGGATAGTGAAGCTGCACGAACTCGGCTTTCATGACGGAGCCATCCGACTCGCGCCGGTACAGGTGACGCTTCAGGAACACCTCGGACGCGCGCTTCGCGGCCTTGAGCGACGGCTTGTGATCGTGCCGCGTGCCGTAATGCGACAACGCCCGGAGCGGCAGAATCGACTCCATGAAGGACGAGTGGCACGCGCGCGGGTCCTTGTCGCAGTTCCATCCGCCATCGGGCCACTGCCAATGCAATAGCCGCTCGACGAAGTCGCGTGTTCGATCGTCGGCAATGTCCAACTTCAAGATCGACCACAGCGCATTGGATTGCTGCGATGCGCAGCGCCGGAAGCGACCCTGCATGAGCGGCACGCCATCCTGTCCGTAGACCTTGCTCTTCGACTCGACTTCGAACTCTCGATAGAACCGTTCGCCCAACCACTGTTCCTGCAGCTGGTCGCGAATCGGAATGAGGTCTTCGTCGGCCGTCGGGTAACCGATGTCGGCCAGCGTCGCCATCACCCAGTGCGCGCCCTGCCACTTCGCATAGACGTTCGCACGAACCTCTCCGCTCGGCGCGCGCCGTTGCAGCAGCGACGCGACGAGCGGCGAATTTTTGACCTCATTGCGTAACGATCGGATGGATTTCGAATTCGGATCTTCCCCGAGGAATCCGGTTCTGACCTTGAAGCGAACGGCGGGCTCGTCGGACTCGAGCAACGCCCGGACGATTGCGTTGGTCTCCATCTCGTCCCCCTACTCGTTTCGCGGCCATCCGCCCTCGTTAGTCGATGGTCATACCGTCCAGCGTGTCGGCGTCGCGCCAATCCTTCAGCAACGCGTTGAACGCGTTGATGCCCGGCGCGTACGGCGAGTTCTGCATGTTCGCGTTGGCGCTCTTGCCTTCGCGGTTGTAGTAACCCGGCGTGCAGGCCTCGAGGAACGCCTGCGCGCCGAAGCCGGCCAGCGCGACGATCTGCTGCACCCACGCGTCTTCGGCCCCGGCCGTTGCTTCCACCACCTGCTTGCCGCGCTTCTTCACCGTGTCGACGATGTAGGCCACGTGCACCGCCTGGTCGTCGAACATCGCCGTCATGTTCGGCGACAGGCCGTTCTGATTGATGCCGATGGTGAACCAGTTCGGAAAGCCGTGACTCGTGAGGCCGTGCAGCGTCCGATAGCCGTCTTTCCAATGGTCGTACAGCGACTCGCCGTTGCGGCCGATCGTGTCGAAATCGACGCGGCGATGCGCCGACGTGGTGATCTCGAAACCGGTGGCGTAGATGATGCAGTCCACTTCGTACGCAACGCCGTTTGCCACCACCGCGTGCTCGGTGATCCGCTCCACGCCTTTCGCATCGGACACGTCGATCAGCTGCACGTTCGGCCGGTTGAAGGTCGCGAGATATTCGTCGTTGAACGTCGGCCGCTTGCAGAACTGCCGGTACCACGGCTTGAGCGCCTCGGCGTGATCGGCTTTCGAAACCGTTTCGTCGACGCGGCCGCGGATCTCGTTCATCTTCTGGAAGTCGGCGATCTCGGCGCGCAACATGATCTCTTCCATGTCGAGATCGCCCGTGTCCTTACCGCGATTCATCAACGAAATACCGATGCGGCGCGCGATGTCGGTCCAGCCGTCGGCAACGAGATCCTCGGAGAGGTTCTGTCCGGTGAGCACCGCGGCGAAGTTCTCGCGCCGCGCCCGCTGCCAGCCCGGACCCTGCTGGCGATACCACTCTTCGTCCGTGGGTTTGTTGCCGCGCAGGTCGACCGAAGACGGCGTGCGCTGGAACACGTAGAGCTTCTTCGCGAACTCGCCGACGAACGGCACGCACTGAATCGCCGTGGCACCGGTGCCGATGATGGCGACGCGCTTGTCGGCGAGCTTCGTCAATCCGCCGTGGTGATCGCCGCCGGTGTAGTCGTAGTCCCACCGCGACGTGTGGAACGTGTGGCCTTTGAAGTCGGCGATACCGGGAATGCCCGGCAGCTTCGGCCGGTTCGCAGGTCCCGTCGCCTGAATGACGAATTGCGCATGAATGCGATCGTTGCGATTCGTCGAGATCTGCCAGCAGCGTTCGTCGTCGAGCCACTTCACCTCGGTGACGCGCGTCTGGAAGATCGCGTTGTCGTACAGGCCGAAATAGTCGCCGACGCGCTGTGTGTGCTCGAAGATCTCCGGCGCGAACGAATACTTCTCCTTCGGCATGTATCCCGTCTCTTCGAGCAGCGGCAGGTAACAGTACGACTCGATGTCGCATTGCGCCCCCGGATACCGGTTCCAGTACCACGTGCCGCCGAAGTCGCCGCCGGCTTCGATGATGCGGAAGTTCGTCACGCCGCGTTCCTTGAGTCGCGCACCGGCCATCAGGCCGCTGAAACCGGCGCCGATCACCGCCACGTCGATGTCGAGATCGAGCGGCGCGCGTTCCTCCGGTTCGACGTACGGATCGTCCTCGGCGTAGTGCGCGAACTGCGACGCCGCTTCGATGTACTGGTTCTCGCCGTCGTCGCGCAGCCGCTTGTCGCGCTCCTGGCGATACTTCTCGCGCAGCGCCTGCGGATCGAAATCGAGGTCCGGAAAGAGATTGTGCAGTCGTGCCCGTTCGTTGCTCATCGTCTGTAACTCGCCCTACTGATTGAATCGCATTGTCGATGAGGGATGATCGCCCGCGACCCGCAGCGGGTTCAAGCCGGCGGATGTCGCGATCCGGCCCGCACGCGTCATAATCGACGTCCGCCGCGCGCGGGGTGCGCGCGTCATCAGCAAGAGGGAGAAGCTTCGTGTTCAGCCACGTCATGGTCGGCGTCAACAATCTCGAGAAGTCCAAGAAGTTCTACGACGCGGTGTTCGGCGCGATCGGCATCGGCCCCGGCGTTGCCAACAAGGAGCGCTATTTCTACATGAGCCCGGGCAGCGTGTTCGCCATCACCAAGCCGATCAACGGCAAGGCGGCAACGTCCGGGAACGGAAGCACGATCGGATTCGCCGTGAAGTCGCCCGAGGAGGCCAACGCGTGGCACGCCGCGGGCGTCGCGAACGGCGGCACCACGTGCGAAGACCCGCCGGGACTGCGCGACGGCGGCTTGTACCTCGCCTATCTGCGCGATCCGGACGGCAACAAGCTGTGCGCGCTGCAACGAGCGGGATAACGCCACTTCCTACGAAGGACGAGCGCATGCGCGTGTATCGGCATGCGACGTGGGCGGAGCGCGAGGCGATGCACGAAGCGATCGCAGCCCGCAAAGCAGATGCGATCGCAACGCGCATCGAACTCGGACGATGCTATCTGGAAGCGCATTCCGGCGCCGGCGCGGTCGATGTGCCGTTCGAGCGCGCCGTTGCGACGCTGGATCTCGTCGACGCGACCCGTTCCGCGCGCGAGGAAGCGATCGCCGTTGCGAAGGGTCGCGCGTCGCAGCACGACAGCGGCAGCCTGCACTACCCCGCGCTCGCGCACGACTTCGCGGCGCACTCCGCGGCGCTTCGCTTCGCGACGTCGCCGCTGATACTCGTGCCGATCGTCCGTTACTGCGGCATGTTGCCGGTGCTGTTCAACTTCTTCGTCACGCGGGCATATCAGGACGCGATCAACGAGCAATCGGCGCACCACTTCCACATGGATCCGGAAGACACGATCTCGTTCAAGGTGTTCGTACAGCTGACCGATGTGGACGACGACTGCGGCCCGTTTCACGCGCTGCCAGCGAATCTCACGCGCGCAGTGCTCGATGCGGTGGGCTACAGCGGCATCACGTTCATGACTGACGAGCGCATCGAGGCGCTGGTCGGATGGGATGCGGTCGTGAAACTGACCGGACCGGGCGGCACGGTCGGCTTCGTCGATACGACGCGGTGCCTGCATTTCGGCGGCCGGCCGCGCAAGCCCGGCAAACCGGTGCGCGACCAGCTCGTGTTCCAGTATCTGTTGCCGACGAGCCTGTTGTTCCCGGTGCACGGCGATGCGAAGCACCCGCGGTTCCTGCCGCAGCTCGACGCAACCGGCGACGCGCATTGGGATGCGCTGATCGGAGCGCGCTTCACGTAGACGCGACTGCAGTCCGCCAGGGCCAGGCCCTTCGCGTGGGATCGACGAACCGAAATACGCTACGCTGCAAACCGGCAAACGCACGCACGAACTCGAGGAGCCTTTCGATGACTTCCCTACGAACGATCTACCTCGCTGTAGCGCTGTTCGCGCTCGGCGGATGCACGTCCGCTTTCGTGTCGACGTGGAAGGCGCCCGACGCCCAACCCTTCGAATTGCGCGGCGCGAAAGTGGCCGCCGTGGTGATGATGCAGAACGAAGCGGGACGGCGCGCGGCAGAAGACGCGCTCGCACACGAGATCTCGGTGTACGGGGCGCAAGGCGTGCCGATGTATCAGATCTTTCCGGATGCACGGCCGACGAGCGAACCGGAGGCGCGCAAGGCGCTCGAACACGCCGGCATGGCCGGCGTCGTCGTGTTGCGTCCGGTCAGCGTCGACAAAGAGATCGTATCGACACCGGGCACCACCTACCCGGGCGGCCCCTACGGTACGTATTGGGGCGGCTACTACGGCTACGGCTGGGGATCGCCGTGGGGAATGGGCGTTGCGACCGGCGGCGAGATCCGCACGAACACGATCGTCACGATCGAGACGCTCATCTACTCCTTCAGGCAGAACAAGCTCGTGTTCGGCGCGCAGAGCCGAACCACCAACCCGCGCGATGTCGACAAGGTCGTGCACAAGCTGTCGACCGACGTCGCAAAGGAACTGCAGAAGCAGGGGTTGATCGGTCCCTGACCCATCGCTTGACCCGGCCCGCCCGAACTCGCATGGTCGCTCTCTTGCGCGAGGGATCGACATGACGAAGCGGGCTTTGGTGCTGGGCGGCGGGGGCAGCGTCGGAATCGCGTGGGAAACCGGTCTGGCTGCCGGCCTGGCAGACGAAGGCATCGACCTGCGACTTGCCGACAAGATCGTCGGCACCTCGGCCGGGTCGCTCGTCGGCGCGGAGTTGGCATCGGGCCGGTCGCCGGCCGAGTTACGCGCGCGACTGACCGAAGGCGCGCAAGCGCGGGCCGGCCAGAGTTCGACGTCGAACGCGGTGCCGGTGCCGGATCTCACCCGGCTGATGGATTTCATGGCGCGCGTGCCGAAAGACGAAGCGGAAGCGCTGAAACTGCGCGCCGAGATCGGCGCGTACGCGCTCGAAGCCGCGACTATTCCGGAAGAAGCGTGCATCGGCTTCTTCGCGTCTGTCGCCGAGACGCCCTGGCCGGCGAAGTATTCGTGCACCGCGGTCGACGCACAGAGCGGGCGTTTCGTCGTGCTGGATCAGCGCACCGGCACGCCGCTCGCGCGCGGCGTGGCGTCGAGCTGCTCCGTGCCCGGTCTCTTCCCGCCGATCACCATCAACGGCCGCCGCTATTACGACGGCGGCATACGCTCCGCGACGAACTTCGACCTGGCCGAAGGTTATGAGCGCGTTGTGGCGGTGGCGGTGATTCCGCCGGGCGGCGCCGCCTTCATGGCCGCGCGCATCGATCCTGAACTCGCGCAGCTGCGCCGGAGCGGCTCGCACGTGGAACTGATCACGCCTGACGCCGCGTCGCTCGACGTATTCGGTCCGAACCTGATGGACGCCTCGCGTCAAGCCGCGGCGCTCGATGCGGGCGTGAAACAAGGGCGTGCCGAATCGGTGCGCATCCGCTCCGTGTGGGCGTAGCCGACAACAGATTCGCAAAGGGGAAGAGAGCATGAACGAAGCAGCGAAACTCACTGCAAAGGCCGTTCCGCAGTACGAGGTGATCATCATCGGCGCCGGCGTGGGCGGCATCTATCAGCTGTACCGGCTCGCGCAGCTCGGCGTGAACGTGACGGTGGTCGAAGGCGCCGCCGACCTCGGCGGCACGTGGTACCACAACCGCTATCCCGGCTGCCGCTTCGATTCCGAGTCCTACACGTACGGCTTTTCTTTTTCGAAGGAACTGCTGAACGAATGGCACTGGAAGGAGCGTTTCTCCGGACAGCCCGAGAACCTGCGTTATCTCAACTACGTCGCCGACAAGTTCGATCTGCGCAAGTACATGCAGTTCAACTGCGTCGTCAGTGCCGCGACGTTCGACGACGCGAACGACCTGTGGCGCCTGCGGCTGCAGAACGGCCGCGAGCTGACCTGCCGTTTCCTCGTCACCGCCGTCGGATTGCTATCCGCACCGACGCCGCCGCGCATTCCCGGCATGGAGACGTTCGAAGGTCCGTCGTTTCACACCTACTACTGGCCACAGGAGCCCGTCGAACTCGAAGGCAAACGCGTCGCAGTGATCGGTACCGGCGCAACCGGCGTGCAGGTGATCGCCGCCCTCTCCGACATGGTCGCCGATCTAACGGTTTTCCAACGCCGCCCGAACTGGTGTGCGCCGCTCAACAACGGACCGATCTCCGACGCCGAGATGGCCGACATCCGTGCGCGCTACGACCAGATCTTCGACAAGTGTCTGAAGAGTCCCGGCGGGTTCGAGCACGAACCCGATCGTCGCGGCTTTTACGAAGTGTCGCGCGAAGAACGGCTCGCGTTGTGGGACAAGCTGTACGCGGAGCCGGGCTTCGGCATCTGGCTCAGCAATTTCCGCGAGATCTTCTTCGACGAAGCGGCGAACGCCGAATTTTCCGAGTACGTCGCGAACCGGATCCGTCAGCGTGTGAAGGATCCCGTCGTCGCCGAAAAGCTGATTCCGAAAGATCACGGCTTCGGCGTGCAGCGCGTGCCGCTCGAGACGAAATACTACGAGGCTTACAACAAACCGCACGTGCATCTGGTCGACATTGCGGAAACGCCGATCGAACGCATTACGCCAACCGGCATCCGCACCAGCGAGCGCGATTACGAGTTCGACATCATCGTGTACGCCACCGGCTTCGACGCGATCACGGGTTCGTACGACCGCATCGACTTCCAGGGCGTGAACGGCGAGAAGCTGCGCGACAAATGGCGCGACGGGCCGATCACGTATGTGGGCATGCAGATCCACGGCTTCCCGAATCTCATCACCATCGCGGGTCCGCAAAGCGGCTCTGCCTCCACGAATTATCCGCGCGGCATCGAAGTGGGCGTGGACTGGGCGACCGGACTGCTTCAATACGCCTGGGATCACGGTTACACGCGCATGGAGGCAACGCCCGAAGCCGAACAGCAGTGGAGTGACCAGGTGGCGCAGATGTACGCAACAGTGCTGATGCGCAAAGCAAAAGGCTGGTTCACCGGGTACAACTCGAACGTAGAGGGGCATGAGGCAGGCCGCATCCGCTACTTCGTCTACAACGGCGGCTCGCCGAAGTTCCGGCAGACGCTCATCGACATGGCGAACGAGGGGTATACGGGGATCGAGTTCCGGCGTGCGGGGTCGAACGAGCAGGAACGGCGCGCGCGACGCGACGCGACGGAACGCAGCGAATCGGCGAGTTGACCTGCGAGGGACGATCGCTGAATCGACGCAGTTTGCTGACATCGACTACTCCGACCAGCGAATGCTCACGTTACGCCTGGGCGACGAGCCACAGCCGGTCAAACCTGCAGACGTCATGATCATCGCGCGTATACTCGGACCTCATGATGAAGACGACCGAAGAGCTACTCGAACAGGCAAAGCGCTTGCCGCTCGTCGAGCGCGCAGCACTCGTTGATGCGCTTCTCGAAACGATCGATGCCGGCGACCCCGAGCACGACGCGAAATGGTCCGAAGAAGCGAAATCGAGGCTGGGCGCGTACTGGTCCGGCGAACTGCCCGCCATTAATGCCGACGAGGTGTTCGACAGCAAGCTTCGGTGAAGCCGCGCTTTCTCTCGATTGCCTCTCGCGAATTCCAAGAGGCAGTCGCGCACTATGAGTCGGTCACCCGTGGACTGGGCGACCGCTTCCGCGCAGAAGTGAAGGGAGCGGTGGATCGCATCAAAGCCAATCCGACCGCTTGGACGCCACTCGGCGAGAATCTAAGGCGGTGTCGCACAACTCATTTTCCATACGCGCTGATCTACAACGTCGAAGCCGACTCGATCCTCATTGTCGCGGTGTCGCATTTGCATCGAGATCCGGTGCATTGGCGGAGTCGGCCACCAAGACTGTCATCGTGAACTGCTGCCCGAACATCATGTTGAGAACGATCGTGGCTGTACGATCCGCCCCGCCGCTCCCACCGACGCACCGTTCCTCGCGTGGGTGATGCTCACCGCAGCCCGCTCGCACCTCGGGCGAGGCTGGTTCGACATCGCGCTCGCTCGGCCGGAATCCGATTGCCTCGAGTTCCTGCGGCGTCTAACCGAGACGCAGGCGCGCTCCTGGTGGCATTTCTCTCACTTCCACGTTGCCGAAGTGGACGGCGTCGCGGCGGCCGCATTGTGCGCGTTTCACGGCTCGGCACCTTACACCGCCTCGGGTCCCGCGATCGACGAAGTCTTCGCGATCCTCGGTGCGGACAAAACGGAGTCAGACGCGCTGTGGGCACGCGGGTCCTACATCTTCACCTGCACGTTCGAGCCGCACGACGCCGCCTGGACGATCGAGAACGTCGCCACGTTGCCGCGCTTTCGAGGAAGTGGCCTCGCCGGCGAGCTGATCCGCCATGTACTTCCGGACGGCAAGCGCCTCGGCATGCGCGAAGCGCAGATCACGTTCCTGATCGGCAACGATTCGGCGGAGCGCACGTATGCGAACGCAGGATTCGAACACGCCGGCGACCGCCGTTCGCCGGAATTCGCGGCGGCCACCGGTGCGCCGGGTATCCGTCGGTACGTCAAACTGCTTTGAAGCTGGCGTCGCGTTGTCGATTTGACGCAGCATCGAACGTCTATTGACCAGGACGCACTGGAGTTCGATATGACGGACAAGATCCCGCACCCGCCGATCGCCACGCACGACGCCTGGCTCGCCGCGCGCAAGGAACTGCTCGAAGACGAGAAGGCTTTGACGCGTCACCGCGACGCCGTGAATGCGAAGCGCCGCCGTTTGCCGATGGTGCGCATCGACAAGCCTTATATATTCGACGCGCCGGATGGCAAGAAAACGCTGGTCGATCTGTTCGACGGGCGCCGCCAGCTCGTCGTCTACCACTTCATGTTCGATCCGGCGTGGGAAGACGGCTGCCCGAGCTGCACCGGCTTCGTCAACGCGATCGGCAACCTCGCCTACCTCGACACGCGCGACACCCGGTTCGCGCTGATCTCGCGCGCGCCAAGCGCGAAGCTCGAGCGCTACAAGGCCAAACGCGGCTGGACGGTGCCGTGGTATTCGTCCTTCGGCAGCGATTTCAACTACGACTTCCACGTCACCTTCGACGAGAACGTGGCGCCGTTCGAGCACAACTTCCGTACCAAGGCGGAACTGCAGCAGCTCGGTGAGACGCGTTTCGGGCCCGGCGAAAGTCAGGGCTTGAGCGTGTTCTTCCGCATCGGCGACAGCGTGTTTCACAGCTACTCCACCTACGCGCGCGGTGTCGAAGGTCTGACGAATTCCTTCAGTCTGCTGGACACCACTCCGTACGGTCGTCAGCAGGATTTCGAGGACTCGCCGTCCGGCTGGCCGCAGCGTCCCACCTACGGATGAGAGGCTGACCATGCAGCTGTACTACTCGGACATTCTCTCGTCGCGAAAAGCCTGCGCCGTCGCGCGCTATCTGAAGGCCCCGGTCGAGTTCCGGTATCTCGACCTGGCAAAGGGTGATCAGCAGAAGCCGGCGTACCTCGCGGTGAACCCGAACGGCAAAGTGCCGACGTTGATCGACGGCGAGCGCGTCGTGTGGGAAGCCGACGCAGTGATCTGTTATCTGGCCAAGGTGGCCGGTTCGGATCTGTGGCCGGACGACTTGCGCCAGATCGACATCATCCGCTGGTTCAGCTGGAACGCGCAGCACTTCTACCGGCACGCCGGCACGCTCTATTTCGAGAACATCGTGAAGCGTCGCTTCGGTATCGGCGAGCCGAGCGCG
Source organism: uncultured Gammaproteobacteria bacterium (assembly GCA_963780795.1). Classification (GTDB taxonomy): domain Bacteria; phylum Pseudomonadota; class Gammaproteobacteria; order Pseudomonadales; family Azotimanducaceae; genus DATJGR01. The sequence goes on from CAWADH010000008.1 coordinate 708,446, forward strand.
ACCGCGGTGGACGAGGCGCAGCAGGAGTTCCGCCGCTACGCGGCCGTTCTCACCGAATACCTCGAAAACCGCCGCTGGCTGGTCGGCGACGGCCTCACCGTGGCCGATTTTTCGGTGGCCATCACGCTGCCGTATGCCGACCAGGCCGCCATGCCACTGCGCGAATTCCCGGTGGTGCAGCGCTGGCTCGATCGGTTGAACGAGATCGAAGCCTGGCGCGAGCCGTTTCCACCCCGCTGACTCGGCGACGCTTGGACCTCGCCTCGAGGGTCTGATCTAATCTGACCTCAATTCGAGGGAGAGAAGCATGCAGAAGTCCGGCCTACAAGTCAGAATCGCTAACGGTCGCATCGAGGGGCTGCAGTTCGAGCATCATCAAGCGTTCCTTGGTATTCCATTCGCCGCACCGCCCACCGGACCGCGGCGGTTCTGCGCGCCGCAGCCGCCGCAATCCTGGTCGGGTGTGCGCGCGGCCAACGTGTTCGCCAATTCCGCGATTCAGGGCACGAGCCCGATGCCCGGCACCGCCGCGAGCGGACCGCGCGACGAGGACTGTCTGTATCTGAACGTCTACACGCCGGCGGCAGACACGACGAAGCGGCCGGTGTTCTTCTGGATTCACGGCGGCGGCTTCACGCTCGGCTCGGGTTCCGAACCGTTGTACGACGGCTCGCGGCTGGCCACGCGCGGCGACGTCGTCGTGGTGACCATCCACTATCGCCTCGGCGCGCTCGGTTATCTCTATCTTGGCGCGCACGGCGGCGAGAAGTGGGGCGCCACGGCGAACGCAGGTCAGCTCGATCAGATCGCCGCGCTCGAATGGCTGCGCGACAACATCGCAGCGTTCGGCGGCGACCCGGCAAACGTGACGATCGCCGGCGAATCGGCCGGATCGATGGCGTGCGCAACGCTGCTCGCGATGCCGGCCGCGCGCGGCCTGTTCAAGCGCGCCATCCTGCAAAGCGGCGCGGCCAGTCAATTAGGCACCGTTGCAACCGGCGCGAAGCTCGCGGCACGCGTGCTCGAGAAACTCGGCATCGCCGAATCGAACGCCGCGAAGATTCTCGACGTGCCGGCAGAGGCCGTTCTGCAAGCGCAACTCGCCGTATCGGCAACCGGCACGTCGCTCGCGTTCGCGCCGATCGTCGACGGCGCGACCGTTCCGGTGAATCCGTTGAAAGCGGTCGCGGAAGGCGCGGCGCGCGACGTCGAACTGGTCATCGGCAGCAACCGCGACGAAGCGAAGCTGTTCAATGCGGTGGCGCCGCGAGAACCGATTGACGAAGGCAAGCTGATCGAGCGGGTGGCGCGGCTGCTGCCGAAGCAGACGGCGTCGCGAGCGAGCGATCTCGTCAGCGCGTATCGGCGTTCGCGCGAGGCGCTGTCGTTACCCGCCAGCAATCTGGACCTGCTCGACGCGATTCAGGGCGACGAGATGTTCCGCATACCGTCGGTGCGGCTCGCCGAAGCGCAACGACCGCATCAGCCGAACACCTACATGTATCTGTTCGTCTATGAATCGCCCGCCCGGCGCGGTTCGCTCGGCGCGTGCCACGCGCTCGAACTGCCGTTCATGTTCGGCACGCTCGACGCGCCCACACAGGACAAGTTCGCGGGCACCGGTCCGGTGGTTGAACAGCTGTCGCACGACATGATGGATGCGTGGCTCGCGTTCACACAGCGCGGCAATCCGAGCCACTCAGGCATCGGTCCCTGGACCGCATACGATGCAAAGGACCGCGCCACGATGATCTTCGGCCCCACGAGCGCGCTCGAGCGCGCGCCGTTCGATGCGGAACGCGCCGCGTGGGAAGGCGTGCTGTGATGTACGACCTGAAAGGCAAGGTTGCGATCATCACCGGCGGCGCCAGCGGCATGGGCCGCGCCGCATCCATTCTGTTCGCCCAACACGGCGCGAACGTCGTGCTCGCCGACTTGAACGCGCAATCCGGCGAGGAAGTGGCGAAGCTCGCGTCGGAGAGCGGCAACAAGGCGCTGTTCCAGCGCACCGACGTTTCGTTGGAGGCTGATGTTGCGGCGCTCGTCGCGCGCGCGACGAAAGCCTTCGGCCGGCTCGACATCATGTTCAACAACGCCGGCATCGGCGGCGCAGTGGGACCGTTAGAGGGTATTTCGGTGGAAGACTGGGACCGCACGCAGGCGGTGTGTCTGCGCGGCGTGTTCCTCGGCATGAAGTACGCGGTGGCGCCGATGCGCGCCGCGGGCGGCGGCTCGATCATTTCCACCGCATCGATCGCCGGCATCGACGGCTACCCGAACCTGCATGCATACAGCGCGGCGAAAGCCGGCGTCGTGAACCTGACGCGTTCGGCGGCGCTCGAATTCGCGTGCGACCGCATTCGCGTGAACTGCATCGCGCCGGGCGGAATCTCGACGCCGATCCTTTACGGATTCGGCGGCGGCAACAAAGCGGCGGTGGATGCGATGCTGGCGCAAGGCCAACCCTATCCGCGCGCAGGCCAACCGGAAGACATCGCGAACGCCGCGCTGTTTCTCGCGAGCGAGGCGTCGCAGTTCATTACCGGACACACGCTGGTGGTCGACGGCGGCGCCACCGCCGGTCCGATCGCGCTCGCACCGAAGCCGGGACAGAACCGTGCGCCGCCAGAGCGCACCTTCGCCGGGCCGTCGTTCGAACAGAAGTAGGCCGGACTCAGCCGCGCAGCAGGTCGATGTTGCCGCCACCAGCCATCGTGTTCACCGACAGCGCCCGTTCCGTGGCAAAGCGCAACAGATAGTGCGGACCACCGGCCTTCGGGCCGGTGCCGGAGAGCCCTTCGCCGCCGAACGGCTGCACGCCCACCACCGCGCCGATGATGCTGCGATTGACGTAGGTGTTGCCCACCGCCGAGCGCTCGAAGATGTGCTGCCAGCGCGAGTCGATGCGGCTGTGGATGCCCATCGTCAGGCCGAAGCCGAGGCCGCGTACCTTTTCGATCGTCGCATCGAGTTCTTCCGCCTCGAATCGCGCCACGTGCAGCACCGGGCCGAAGTGTTCTTCGGTGAGACTCGTGAAGTCGTCGAGTTCGATCAGGTGCGGCGCCATGAAGGAACCGTCAGCACATGCGGCTGGGAGGTCGATTGAATCGACGGGCCGACCGGCCGCACGCTGCGCGGCCGCATACTGCATGAGCTTCGTCACCGCTTCCACCTCGATCAACGGACCCACGTCGGTTGCCAGTTCCACCGGGTCGCCGATGCGCAGTTCGCGCATCGCGCCGCGGATCATCTCGATGGCGCGGTCCGCCACGTCGTTCTGCAGCAGCAGCAACCGCAGCGCAGAACAGCGCTGGCCGGCGCTGCCGAATGCCGAACGCATCACGTCGTCGGTGAGCTGTTCGAGCAATGCAGTGGAATCGACGAACATCGCGTTCTGCCCACCGGTCTCGGCGATCAACGGCACGATGGCGCCGTCGCGCGCGGCCAGCGCGCGGTTGATCGACCGCGCCGTATCGGTGCTGCCGGTAAATGCGACGCCCGCGATGCCAGGGTGACCGACGAGCGCCGCACCCACCGCGCCGTCGCCCGGCAACAACTGCAGCACATCCACCGGCAAACCCGACTCGATTGCGAGTTCGACCGCGCGTGCGCCGATCAGCGGCGTCTGTTCGGCCGGCTTTGCCACCACCGTATTGCCGGCCGCGAGAGCGGCGGTGATCTGGCCGAGGAAGATCGCGAGCGGAAAATTCCACGGACTGATGCACGCGAACACGCCGCGGCCGTGCAGGCTGAGCTGATTCGACTCTCCCGTCGGTCCCGGCAGCCGCAACGGTTCTGCAAATTGCTCCGTAGCGAGTCCGGCATAGTAGCGACAGTAGTCGATCGCCTCGCGCACCTCAGCGACGGCGTCGGGAATGGTCTTGCCGCCTTCCCGAACGAGCAGCGCGATCAGCAGGTCGCGGTCCGCTTCCAGACGATCGGAGAACACGACGAGACAGCGCGAGCGTTCCACGCCGCCGAGGCGGTCCCACTCGGGTTGTGCTGCCGCCGCGATGCGGACCGCGGCATCGACGTCGGGGGGCGTCGCGTACTGGACTTCACCGACGACGTCGTGATGCTTCGCCGGATTACGAACCTGCAACCGCGGCGCCGTGCTGCCGCTGCCGAATGCCTCCGCGGCCGGGGATGGCCGCGCCGCCAAAAACCGCCCGCGCGCACTCAGTGCGATCGAGGCGGCCAACGCCTCCACCCGCTCGGCATCGGCCAGATCGACGCCTGCCGAGTTGCGACGACCAGCGCCATAGAGCGCCAGCGGTAGACGAATTCGTGGATGCCGGTGCGGCCCGCGCGCCACCAGCGTGACCGGATCGTGCACGATCTCGCGCGGCGGTGTGGCGGCGTCGAGAAACCGGTTCACGAAACTCGAGTTCGCCCCGTTCTCTAGCAATCTGCGCACCAGATACGCAAGTAGATCGCGATGACCGCCCACCGGGGCATAAATGCGCACTTGTGGAAATGCCGGAAACTGCTGCGCCGCGACGCGATACAACAGTTCGCCCATGCCGTGCAGGCGCTGGAACTCGAAGCCGTTCGTATTGCCTGCGTCGCGGGCGATCGCGAGCACCGCCGCAACGGTGTGCGCGTTGTGTGTAGCGAACTGCGGATACAGTTCGGGACGTGCCGAGAGCAAATGCTCCGCGCACGCGAGATAGGCCACATCGGTGTTGGCTTTCTGCGTGAACACCGGAAAGTCCGGCATGCCGGATTCCTGCGCACGCTTGATCTCCGCGTCCCAGTACGCACCTTTCACCAGCCGCACCGGAAAGCTGCGGCCGGCGTCGCGCGCCAGCTCGATCAGCCAGTCGAGCACCGGCAACGCGCGCTTGCCGTACGCCTGCACAACCAGCCCCAATCCGTCCCAACGAGCCAGTTCAGGCGCCCGCGCGAGCTGCTCGTAGAGGTCGAGCGATATTTCCAGACGATCGGCTTCCTCTGCGTCGATCGACAAACCCACGTTCCACCGTGCCGCCCTGCGCGCGAGGTCCAGCAACCGTGGGTACAGTTCCTCGATCACGCGCCTTCGCTGTGCAAACTCGTAGCGCGGATGCAGCGCCGACAGCTTCACCGACACGCCAGAGCCAGCGCGTGTTCCGAGCCCCTTGGCCGACTCTCCCACGCGTTCGAGCGCGGCGGCGTATGCCGCGAAGTAGCGCTTCGCATCGTCGTCCGTGCGCGCGCCTTCGCCGAGCATGTCGAATGAGAACACGCCGTCCGCCCCGTGCTCGGAGGAACCGCGTCGCAACGCTTCATCGATGTCGCGGCCCAGCACGAACTCACCACCGAGTATGCGCATTGCCCGCCGCATGGCGTTGCGTATCACCGGTTCGCCGGCGCGGTTGATCAACCGGCCGAGCACGTCCGACGGCGAGCGCGCCACGTACTTGTCGAGCGCGATGACGCGACCGGTCAACATCAGCGCCCAGGTCGATGCATTGACGAAGGTCGATTCCGAATTGCCGATGTGATCGCCCCAACGTCCCGGCAGAATCTTGTCGGCGATCAGCGCGTCGACGGTGGCTGCGTCCGGAACCCGCAACAGCGCCTCCGCGAGACACATCAGCGCCACACCTTCTTCGTTGGCGAGGCCGAACTCCTTGAGAAATACGTCGAGCACGCTGTGCTCGCCGCGTCTTGCCCGCACCTGTTCGACCAAGCGCGCAGCCGCGTCTTCGATCGCCGCGCGCGTCACAACCGAAAGACGCAATCCCGCCGCCAGCGCAACCACGCGCGCATCCTCGGCTGCGAACTTCGCCTCGCGGATGGACTGCCTGAGCACATCGAGTGGCCCGCTCATCCGATACCCAGCCTCGCGCGCACGTCGCGCGAGCCGGCGACGCGTTCCACCACGCAGCCGAACTTCAGCAAGGCGATGCGCTGTGCGCCGTCCATGTCGACGATCGCCCGCGCAAACGCGGCGTCGTCGGCGATGCCGCACAACGGCGTAGCGGAGGGGTCGGAAGGTACCGGTTCGGCGGCTTCGCCGACCATCCTGCGATAGCGGTTGACCACGCCAGCCAGCGTGGCGTCGGACGAGGATGCACCGAGCGAGTCGATGTACGCGGCCGCATCGCGCCACTTCAGATCGGCGAGTCCGGTCAGCACCGCCAGCACCGCGCGCGCCTGCGGCTGCTGAGGGTCGAGTGCCAATGCCTCTTGCGCAGAACGTCGCGTTGCATCGAGACCACCGTCGGGTGCTTCGATCTGCGCCGCCAGCTGACTCAGCGCCTGCGCTCCCACCCGCGCCGCGTCGGAGGTCGTTGCAGAGGGCTTCACCGCCGGTTCGCCGTCGCGCGTGACGTCTCCGGATTCGGAAGCCGCGGCGGCGCGACTCGCCTCGGCCTTCTGCATCGCGTGTGCGGCTGCGGCCGCCTGATCTGCCGCACGCGCGGACGCTTCCGAATAACTCGCGTCGCTATCTCGACCCGTTACGCTCGTCGCCGGTGCCGAGGCCAGTTCGTACAGCGCAAATCCGCCGCCGATGACCAGCACACCCAGCCCAACCGCGATCCACGCTCTCGAATCGCCGCTCGGATCGACGCGCTGCGCGCTGCCATTCGCCACCGCGTCGACGCTTCCCAACAACGAATTGATGGCGCGGTCGGCGCCGCGCGCAGGCCATTCGGAGAGGTCGATCACCTGTTCGGACCGTAACCCTCGCGGCGGTCTCGCGCCCCCGAGCCGCACCGACACGAGGCGGCGATACTTTGCAGCGGTCTTGGCGCGCGCAGTCAGCCACGCGTCGCCCACCGAATGCGGTGACCACACTGCGATCACGCAATCGGCGCTGGCAACGCCGCGGCTGCCTTTGTGCATGAAGTTCACCGACCAACCGGTGTCGATCAGCGCCTTCGCGAGCCACTCGAGCTGCGAGCCTTCGGCGTGGGTGCAGCAGATCAGCACGTCCTTCACGAGACGCGTCTCAGCCGCGAACGAAGCCCGAGCGTCGCAGCGTCCTCATCAATGGCCCCCAACCGGTGGACCGGGCGGCGGAGTCTGCGCCGTACGCACGAAGGTCCAGCCGGTGTCGAAGATCTGAGTGTTGTGTTGGCGCTCGGCCGTAATTTGGAACTGACGTGTTTCCTCAGCCTTCGCCTTGGGCACGTACCAGGCGATCGAGCAGCCTCCGGATCTTGCTTCGTTCGGGCCGGCCGGCGAGCCGTACTTCTGCACGAGCATCTCGTTGAATTCCGCGTTCATCACCTTGTTGTGCTCCTGGATGTCCGGCAGCGGCATCTCGAACACTGCGCTCACGTACAGCTTTTTTCCGTCCGCCGCCCGAGCCCAGCAATAACCGTACTGTGGGCCGCCCTGCGTGCCCGGCGCGGCGGCGAACGCGGGCGTTACGCACGAGAACGCGCCTATCAGCATGAAGACCCAACACGCGATGATCGAACCGGCAACACTCGAATGCTTGCGCCTCATTGATGATCCCCCTCGCAGTGACGGCCAACGTATTCCCGGGCGCAACGTTCGTCCAGCGCGACGCAACCGCGCCCGCCCGCGAGGCTCAGACTTCGACGATGACGGCCGTCAGGTGCCAGTAGAACGTCCACGCCACGAACGCGATGCCGGCGAAGGTCAACAGCGTGTAGTGGATCCTGCGCGATGCCCACCACAAACGTCCGACCCACGCACCATAGGCATACACCAGCTGCAGCAACAGCAACGGAATCAGCGCGATCGGCACCCACAACGCCTGTTTGAATGCCTCCGGCAATCCGAACACGAGATCGCGTGGTCCGGCCACGGCCTTGGAGATGACGACGCAGAAACCGATGATCAACGCCGATGTGAGCGCGGCGAGCAGCGTCGCGCGCGTTTCGCCGGTTGCCGCCACGCGACCGCGATGCCGCAGCCACGAGATCGGCCACAACAGCCACACCGCAATGCACAGTACGAGCACTGCGACGAGGAAGCCGCCCTGCGCAAGTGGCGACAAACGGACGTCGACGCGCGCCATGTCGATCGGCGGAACAGAGTCGACGAATAGCGACGTCGCCACAGGACCGTCGCCCGCGAACGCGATACGTTCCCGCGCGTCTTCCTGCTCGAACAGATCGTCGTCGATCTTCACGAACCGGCGCGCACCCTCTTCGGTATTCAGGAGCAGGGTGCCGTCGGCGGCGACGTCCACTTCGAACGTCTGCAGCAGCGACTGCAATTTGTCGTGGCCGCTGACGGGCGCGCGCAGGCTCGTGTACCAGCCGCGATAGCGCTCGGCATTCACGGCCTGCGACTTTGGATGCAGTTGCGGCACACCAAACACGCGGTCGAGGAACGCCTGCACCAGTTCGTCGCGCGCCTTCTCGCCCCGTTCGTTGTTGTACGACGCGAAGATGCCGAGATTCAGCTCGGGGCACAGCAGCATGATCGAGTGGAACGCCAGCGTATCGCCGTTGTGTCCGACCAGCGTCTGCCCGTGGCTGTTCTGTTCGTAAATGCCGAAGCGCGTCTGGTTCAGGCGCGGATCGTGTTTGTAGCCAGGCGCGAATAACAGCGCGCGCGTAGTGGCGGCCATCGTCGGCGTATCGCCGCGCGCCAGCAGTTCCAACATGAAGCGCCCCATGTCGGCGCCGGAGCTGCTAACGGATCCGGCGGGGGGAATGGTGACGAACTCGAACGGCGCCGGAACCTCGTGGCCCTCATCCAGCCAGTAGCCGTTCGAAAGGTGGTCTTCGAGCACCTTCGGCACCGGTTGCCGGGTGGTCGTGTCGATCATCAGCAGCGGCTTGAGTATGTGGCCGTCGACGTAATCGTCCCAACTCTCTCCCGACACCACTTCGACGATGTGCGCGGCCAGCGCCGCGCCATAGTTCGAATACGCCGCGTGCTGCCCGGGCATCCACACTCGTCGCGGCATCATCGTCTGCAGGTTTTCGTGGAAATTGCCGACGGTCTGCGGGCCGCGCGCGAACAGGCCGATGATCGGTTTGTCCTCGAAGCCGGCGGTGTGCGTCATCAGGTGCGTCAGTGTGATCGGCTCGGGAAACGTCTCCGGAACCTGCAGATCCTTCAGATAGGTATTGACGTCGGTATTCAGGTCGAGCCGTCCCGCTGCCACCTGCTGCATGACGGCGACCCACACGAATACCTTCGACACCGAACCGATTCGGAACAGCGTGTCCGGCGCGACTTTCTTGTGAGCGGCCTGGTCCGCTTCGCCGTAACCCTGCGACAGCACTACGCCGCCGTCGCGCACGATCGTGACCGTTGCACCCACCGCACGATTGGCCGCGATCTGGGATGCCATCACACCGTCGATGAACTCGTGCACCGCAGTCGAATCGTCGAGCCACACGGTATCGGGTGCTGCTTCGGCTTGCGTAGCAACCGCCAACGACAGCACTACCGCAACGTATCGAAGCAACCCGCGCGCGTTGGATGCGGCGTTCATCGAAGCGCCCCCTTTGCCGTCAGCTGCGCAATGCGTTCCGCCGAGTAGCCGAGGATATCGCCGAGGACGGCCTGATTGTGCGAGCCATAGCTCACTGCCAGCGTCGGCTGCGCCGCTTCTGAATGCGACATCAGCACTCTGCTGCCTTCGATCGCGGTCCTACCGAACTGCGGATGCGCGATGCGGCGGATGAAGCCGCGCGACATCAGCTGCGCGTCTCTCGCCAGTTCGTGCGTATCGAGCAAAGCATGTGCAGCCACGTCGGCGCGCTGCAGTTCGGCCTCGATCTCGTGCGCATCGCGTTCGCGCGACCACTCGGCCAGCGCCGCGTCGATGCGATCTTCGGCACGCTTGCGGCCGGCAGCGGTCGTCAGCGAGCTGTCGTCACCGAGTTCGACGAGTCGCGCCGCACGGCACAGGCGTTTCCATTCGTCGTTGGTGCGCACCGCGATTGCCACCCACCGGTCGGTGCCGCGCGCGGGATAGACGCCGTGCGGCGCCATCGACGCATCGCGATTGCCGCGCGCTTCCGGCACCCGCTTCGCCTCGAGATACGCCAGCGCTGCGGGGGCCAGGAAATGCAGCGCCGCTTCCGCCTGTGCCATGTCGATGAATTGACCTTCGCCGGTGCGGTCGCGGTGCGCGAGCGCAGCCAGAATCGCGAGCGCGTTGTAACGCACGCCCATGAAATCGGTATATGGCCCGAACGCCCCTACCGGAGGCGCATCCGGCAGGCCCGCCAATTGATAGAAGCCGCACACCGCGCCGGCCAGGTTGCCGAAGCCGGCATACTCGCGCCACGGACCGGTCTGTCCGAGCAGGCTGCTGCTCACCATGATGACGTTCGGATTGAGGCGGCGCGCCGCGTCGTAACCGAATCCCATTCTGTCGATCACGCCGGGCGAGAACGATTCGCCGTACACGTCGGCCCAGCGGATCAGGTCGGCCAGCACTTCGCGCCCTTCCGCGGTTCCGAGATCGAGCGACAGATTGAGCTTGTTGGCGTGCGTACTGTGGAATCCGGGTGTGCGCTCGGGATCGGGCGATCCGTCGATGTAGGGTGGCACGGCGCGCAACATGTCGAGGCGATTGCGCGACTCGACGTGAATCACTGTGGCGCCGTAGTCGGCCAGCATGCGCGTCGCGCCGGGACCTGCGACCACCCAGAACAGATCCAGCACCTTGAGCCCGGCCAGCGGCTTCGACTGCGTAGTGGGTCTCGGCGGCGGCCGTCGGGTCCAGGCCTTGCGCAGGTCATCGGCGCGCGCCTTGGTCGTCCCGTTAGACAGCTGCAGCGGACTGCGACCGAACTGCGCGAACGCACCAAGATGCGGCGTACCTTCGCGCTGCACGTAACCGCGCGCGGCGAAGTGCGGGCTGTCGAGCAGCTCACCGACGTGCATTACCGGCGCGAGCAGCAACTTGCGCGCAACCGCCTGCGCCATGATTTCTGCTTTCGTGCGCGGCGCAAGCAGCTGCGCGATCGCTTCGTCCACCACCTGCCAGTCCGCCGCGCTGATCGCGCCCTGCATCATGCGAGGCGCCACGCTGCCCCAGTCCCACTCGATCAACGCGGGGTCGCACAGCTTTTCCTCTGCCGCCCAGCTCATCAGCCGCCGCATGAACGCCGCCACCGGCGGCACGATGCCTGCCGACACCAGCACCCAACCGTCGCGCACCGGATAGATCGTGCGCACACGCACCGCGCCGACCATACCGGAGCCGCTACTGCGTTCGGCGCGCGGTTGATTCACCGCAGCGTCGAGACCGCGACCCAGCAGCGCGAGCGTCATAGAGTGCTGCGCTGAGATGTCGATGTATTGGCCGCGTCCGGCGCGCAGCGCGATCAACGCTGCCACTGCGGCGTCGGCGCCGGCGTGCGCGTGCGCCTGCGGAATCGAGATCCGCACTGGTGTCTCGCCGGCCGCTCCAGAAACGAACAGGAATCCCGACGCCGCGCCGATCGTCAGATCGGTGGCGGCGTATACCGACTTCGGCCCGACACGACCGAACGGAGTGATCGAAATGTGCACGAGATGCGGATGCCGTGCGGCCACCTGCGCCGGCGTCAGCGACAAGCGCTCTGCTGCCTCGTTCGAAAGCGACTCGATGAAGACGTCGGTGCCGGTCAGCAACTCATCGATTGCAGCGCCATCGACGGGATCGATTTCGAGCAGACGTTTGCCGCGCATGTACGCGCGCCAATGATAGTCGCCAACGGATTCCTTCTGCCGCGAGTGAGGTACCGCCTGCACGACGTCGGCGCCGAGGTCGGCGAGAATCTGTCCTGCCAGCAGTCCGCTCTCGTCGGTCAGGTCGAATACCCTGACACCGGCGAGTACACCCTCAGTGGCCGACAACTTCTGTACCCACCGCCCGCCGTTGCAGCCACAACATCGCACGCATCGTCGCGTTCACCGCCTCGACGTGACGTTCGAGCGCGAACCCGTCGTACAGCGGATCTTTGTCGAGCAGCACGCACTTCGTTTCGCCGCACTTGAACTCGACGCGCCGGCCGAAGTTGTTGCCGGCGCGGCCGTATTCGCCGAACTGCTCCGGATCGTCCGCGAGTTTCCAGAACGCCTGCCACGTCATCGGCAGGCTATCGATGCGCCGCTGCACGGCCCGCAAGGTGGCGCTCGCCGTGTCGCGCAACACCTCCTCCATCGGCTGATCGGGCGACGCGAGCAGGGCCGCGCAGTCGACGTTAATCGCCTTGTCGAGGGCTGCTGCGTCGATCGGGTAACCGTCGAACCGGTCCGACAGGCTGAAACGCCACCAGCGCGTGAAGTACACCGGCACCACGTGCGCCGGCGAGGTCATGTTCTGCAGATAGTTCACGATGTAGCCGAGGTCGGAGTATTGATCGCCCATCTCGCGCGCATCGGACATTTCGGTTTCGAGTTGCTTGAAGTGGTCGTGCAGTCGCGTGTCGATCACCCACAGCAGTTTCCGTTGACCTTGCGCGGCACGATCGTAGTAACCCCAGCGGAACTGGCCGAACCAGCTGCCCTGCGCCTGCGCCACGTCGCTCTTGGCGATGTAGCGGACCTGCAACGGCGTCAGCCGCGGCAGCGCCGAGCCTTCGAGACACCGGTTCAACTGTTTGGCCGCGATGAAGGTGAACTGCTGATGCAGAACGGGATCGTATGCGTGGACCGAGTCAGCCAGCAGAACGCCGGTAACGAGCGCGCAGCAAACAAGCAGCCGCCTCACTCTCTGCATGATGCCCGGAATGCCTCCCCAAGAGTCCTCGAAACCCCGTCCGACGCAGCGGCGCCGTCGGATCTTCTGTTTCGAGCGATGCTATCACGCTATCAGGCCGACGAGGCGGATGCGGACGAGGTCCGCGCGCCAATTGCGAGCCGTTCGACGGTCTCGTGGTCGTCGATGCGTGCGAGCAGTTCCGCCACGGTCGCGCCGGTATCCGGCCAACGAAGCTCCGCGGCGACCTCGGCGGCCGGCGCCATGACGAAACGTCGCTCGGTGGCGCGGGGGTGCGGCAGCAGGAACTGCGGTGTCTTCCGCGTTTCGTCGCCGTAAATCAGCAGATCGAGATCGAGTTCGCGGGGAGCATTGCGAACGGGCGTCGTCGCACGGCCGAACTCGCGCTCCATCCGTTTCAGCGCGGCGAGCAGCGTTTCCGGCGTGAGTCCGCTGCGCGGCTCGAACGCTACCACGGCGTTGATGAAGTCGCCCGAGCCGGGCGGGCAATCGACGGGGCTGGTGCGCCAAAGCGACGAGCTGCGCAACACGCCGCGCGCAAAAGCGCGCAACCGTTCGATGCTGTCGAGCACGATGCCGATCGAGTCGCCGCGGTTCGAGCCGATGCCGACCAGTATCAGCACGTCCGCTGGACACATGTCCGACGACCTGCGTGTGGCGTGGTTCTCAAGTAGTAAACAGGCATCGCCTTTGGCACACTCCGAACCCTTTCCGATAACGAACCGCATTGGTGGAGGACGAGGGATGAAGGCAGCAGTATTGCGTAAAGTCAACGAGCCGCTGGTGATCGAAGAGGTCAGCCACGGTAAACCCGGACCGCGGGAAGTGCTGGTGCGCACCGTCGCCGCCGGCGTGTGCCACTCCGACCTGCACTTTCAGAACGGCTCGTATCCGTATCCGCTGCCGTCGGTGCTCGGCCACGAGTCGGCCGGCGTTGTCGAAGCCGTCGGTTCCGACGTCACTTACGTGAAACCCGGTGATCACGTGATCACGTGTCTGTCGGCGTTCTGCGGTCACTGCGAGCCGTGTCTCACCGGACACATGTCGTTGTGCGACCGGGAAGATCTCGACCGCAAGGCGGATGAACCTTCGCGACTGACCGCCGGCGGTCAACCGGTGTTCCAGTTCCTCAACCTGTCGTCGTTCGCCGAGAAGATGCTCGTGCACGAACACGCGATCGTGAAGATCCGTCCCGACATGCCGCTCGACCGCGCCGCGCTGATCGGCTGCGGCGTGACCACCGGGGTCGGCGCGGTGATCCATACCGCGAAGGTCGAACCGGGCGCAACGGTTGCGGTCATAGGCTGCGGCGGCGTCGGTCTGTCGTGCATCAACGGCGCGGCGATCGCCGGCGCCGGCCGCATCATCGCGGTGGACGCCGTGCCGAGTAAGCTCGAACTGGCGCGCAAGTTCGGCGCCACCGACGTGGTCAACGCGAAGGAGGTCGACGCGGTCAACGAGATCATCGCGATGACGGGCGGCGGCGTGCACTACTCGTTCGAAGCGATCGGCCTGAAGGCGACAACGGAGCAGGCGTTCCGGATGCTGCGCAAAGGCGGCACCGCGACGATCATCGGCATGATCCCGGTCGGCACGATGATCGAACTGCACGGCGCCGAATTCCTGATGGAGCGTAAGATCCAGGGTTCAAACATGGGTTCGAACCGCTTCCGCGTGGACATGCCCCGCTTCGTCGACTTCTACCTCAACGGCAAGCTGCACCTCGACGACATGATCTCGGGACGCATCAAGCTGAAAGACGTCAACGATGCGATGCAGGCGCTGAAGAAAGGCGAAGTGGCGCGCAGCGTGATCATGTTCGACGCGTGATCTCTTCCCACCGCTGAGAAAGAGAAGGCGCCAATCGGCGCCTTCTTCGTTTGCGCCGCCTCGAACCGCCGGGTGACTCACGCTCCGATCGACCGTTCACACCCTCGAATCGACCGTCAGGTTCGGGACGGCGCCCAACGGTTCGGCAATGACGACGAGTGGGATCAACTCCTGCCGCCCAGAGGCGTTAACTTGCACACATCGGTGGCGGAGTTTCGACGATGAACATCTCCGAGACATTGCCGGGTCATCTGCTGACCCGCAACGGAACGAAGTACCTGATCGTGAAGGCGCACGACTCGACGGTCGTCGCCGCGTATCGCGACAAGACCGGCACGCTGCAGCGCGTGCTGATTCCGCTCGCCGAAGCGCTGCAGTGCATCGACGACCTCGACGAGGTCTACGTGTCCGACGCCGCCGAGCCGGCGCGGCCGCAGTTCACTCTGGTCGACTGAACTCCGGTGCCTGGCACCGAGCGTTGACCTGTCGTCACGGCAGCACGATGTAACCGAATTCGCCGGACCGGTAGACGCGTAGCACCAGCCGCTCGCTCGACGCCGCCTGCTGATCGGTCATCTCGCCGATGCTGCGCACCGCCTTGCGATTCACCGCCACGATGATGTCGCCGGGACGCAATCCCTGCCGCAGCGCCGGACTGTCCGCGACGATATCGGTGACCAGCACGCCGGCGCCCGTCGTCGGGTCGTTCTCGCTGCGGAAGTTCTGCAACGAAACGCCGGTCAGCCGCGGGTCGACTCGTTCGCCGGCGATCTGCTCGAGACTCTCGGCCATCAGGTCGAAACTCACGCGCTTCTGTTTGCCGTCGCGCAACACCGTCAGGTTGACACTGTCGCCGACCATCAACAGCGCCGACTGACTGTGGAAGTCGACCACGCGCTTGATGTCGCGATCGTTGATCCTGACGATGACGTCGCCCGGAGTGATGCCGGCCTTGGCGGAGGCGCTCTCCTTGTCTACCTCGACGACGACGACCCCTTCCACGAAGTTCACGTTGAACGCCTGCGCGAGTTCCGCGTTCAGCGCCTGAACGCGCAAGCCGAGACGGCCGCGCTGCACTTCGCCGTGCTTGATCAGCTGCGCCATGATCGCCGACACCATGTTGCTCGGTATCGCGAAGCCGATGCCGACGTTGCCGCCGGCCGGCGCCAGGATCGCGGTATTGATGCCGATCAGCTCGCCGTGCAGATTCACCAGCGCGCCGCCGGAGTTGCCGGGATTGATCGAGGCGTCGGTCTGAATGAAATCCTCATAGCCCTCGATTCCGAGCCCGCTGCGCCCCAGCGCGCTGACGATGCCCGACGTCACGGTCTGGTCGAGGCCGAACGGATTGCCGATCGCAACGACGTAGTCGCCCACGCGCAGGCGGCTCGAATCGGCGAACGCGATCTGCGCGAGCTTCTTCGGTTCGACCTTCAAAACGGCCAGATCCACCTGCGGGTCGGTGCCGACCAGCTTCGCTGGCAGCGCGCGGCCGTCGGATAGGGTGACGGTGATTTCGTCGGCGCGGTCGATGACGTGGTTGTTGGTAACGATGTAACCCTGCCGCGAATCGACGATGACGCCGGACCCGGCGGCTTTGGTGCGCCGAAAGCGCTGCTGCTGTTCAGGAATGTTGAAGAAGCGGCGAAAGAACGGGTCGTCCATCAGCGGATTGCGAACCTGCACGGTCGTGTAGGTGGCGATGTTGACGACCGACGGCGTGATCTGTTCGAGCATCGGCGCCAGGCTCGGCATCTCGCTGCTCGCGGGTAGCGCGGCACCCGCATCGCCGGCCATCAACAGCGCCATCAACACAGCCACATGAAATCGCATCTATTGGTCGTCCTCTCGTTCGTTGTTGTCCGGTGTCGCTACACCAATCCGCTACCTTCGACCACGCCGCGGACAATTCGTCAGCGCGCCAGTTCGCCTTCCGGCACGGGCCCCGCCGCGACGATCAGCGCAAACGCCACGCCCGACAGCGCCGCGAAGGTGAGAAACGCCATCAGGTAGCCGTGAGACGCAGTGATGGCGCCGAGCAGCACGGGACCGCTCGCAATGCCGAGCGTGGACACGGCCTGGCTCAGCGAGAAGATCTTCGGGTAGTCCATCACGCCGAACGCCTGCGCGAGTATCAGCGGCTGCAGCATCAACAGGTTGCCGACCGTGAAGCCGAACAGACCGGCACCGATCCACAGCTGACTCGCATTCTCCGCGGCGCCGATCACCACGAAACCCAACAGCTGGCCCACTACTGTGGCGAGCGCGAACTTCTTGATCGACACGCGGCCGATGATGAAACCGCCGATCAGTCGGCCGATCACCGACAGCGTGGCGAGCACCGATACGGCAAACGACGCCTGCAGCGGCGTCGCAATCGCTACGCCTCGCGTGTACATGTGCGCGATGGTCCCCACCTGCGCGCCCATCGCGAGCAGATAGCCGAGCGTCAGCAATACGAAGAAGCGCGACCGGATCGCGACCGCGAACGCAGTTCCCCGACGCACCGGCGAAGGGGTGCCTGGAGCCGGCATGGCCGGGAACGAACGCACGCCGAACCAGACAATTGGCACGATCACCAGCGCGAATATTCCGCCGAGCAGCGGCGTGGCGTGCTCGATCGGCCAGCGCTCCAGCAGCGCGGCCGACAGCGGCGTCAGGATCACTCCGCCCAACGACAGGCCGGTCGACGAAAACGAGAGCGCGACCGGCCGGCTTCCCGGATCGAACCAGCGCGTGATCAACGTGGTGGCCGGCAGCACCGAGATGCCGGTATATCCGATGCCGAACAACGCGTACACCAGATACAACTGCCACTCGGCACGAATGTGCCCGATGCATGCGATCGCGCTCGCCGAAAAGACGGCCCCAACGATCATGACGAGCCGCGCATCGCCACGCTGCAGTAAGCGCCCCGTGACGAGTCCGGCCATGCCGCCTGTCAGAAAAAACAGGCCCACCGCAGACGAAATCGACGCGACGGAAAACCCGCGCTGAGCGGCGAGCGCATGCATGTACACCGACAGATTGTAGAACCCGAGCCCCGACGAAATCGTCAGAATGGCGAACAGATTGCACGCCAAAACCCAGCGATAGCGATCCGGCCGCATGCAGATCTTCCGGTTGAGGAACGACGTCGTATGGATGGAGCGGGTGGAGGGAATCGAACCCTCGTATGCAGCTTGGGAAGCTGCCGTTCTGCCATTGAACTACACCCGCAACGGGGTCGAATTATGGCACGCTTCGGTTCCGGTTCGGTGGGACATCGCTTCGAGCGCGGCGGAGGTGTGTGTGGTCGTGTCTCCATCGACGGTGAGCTTTGGAGTGAACGCGCGCGTTCACTGATCGAACAAGTCAAAAGCCGGTGCCAGGCACCAGGCTTTCACATCGAACAAGTCACCGCCGGTGCCTGGCACCGGCGGTGACTTATTCATCCTCCAACGAAGGCGCGACGTTGGATGTGGGAAGTGTGGAAGAGGCGACGGGTGATCGGTGCGGAGGCGCATCACACGCCGGGCCGGAGCACCGATCACCCGTCGCCCAACCCTATTGATACTCCCGTGCATCCTGGAACACGGATCGCACTTCGCCCACCGGCTGAAATCCCACTGAGGATCGACTAAGGTTGATCGCTCCATCGGGGGAACGAAAACACAATGAGAGTCACCGGCAAAGTCGTCGGCGTAACGGGCGGCGCGAGTGGAATCGGCCGCGCGTTGGCGCGTCGGTTTGCCGCGGAAGGCGCGAAGCATGTCGTGGTGGCCGATCTCGACGGCAAAGGCGCGGCGGCGGTTGCGGCCGAGATCGGCGGATCGAGTCGGCAGGTCGACGTCTCCAAAGAGGCGGACATTCAGGCGCTGATCGACACGACCGAACACGAGCACGGTCCGATCGAACTCTTCTGCTCGAACGCCGGCATCGGTATCGGTCGCGGTATCGAAGCGTCCGACGACACGTGGCAGAAGATCTGGGAAGTGAACCTGATGTCGCACGTGTACGCCGCGCGCAACCTCATTCCACGCATGGTGAAACGCGGCGGCGGCTACCTGCTGAACACGGCATCGGCTGCGGGACTACTGTCGCAGATCGGGTCGGTCACGTACGCGGTGACGAAACACGCGGCGGTGGCGCTCGGTGAGTGGCTGTCGATCACGCACGGCCACGAAGGCATCAAGGTGTCGGTGC
This sequence comes from uncultured Gammaproteobacteria bacterium, assembly GCA_963780795.1. Classification (GTDB taxonomy): domain Bacteria; phylum Pseudomonadota; class Gammaproteobacteria; order Pseudomonadales; family Azotimanducaceae; genus DATJGR01. The sequence goes on from CAWADH010000008.1 coordinate 727,101, forward strand.
TGTGTCCGCAGGCGGTGCGCACCGGTATGACGGCGGGCAGCGACGGCGGCGTGGCCGGCATCGATGGCATGCTCGAACCGGAGCAGGTGGCAGACGCGGTCGTCGAAACGCTCGATCAGGAGCGTTTCCTCGTGCTGCCGCACCCGGAGGTGCTCACGTACATGCAGCGCAAAACCGCGGACTACGATCGCTGGCTGGCCGGCATGCGCCGTCTCGCCGAACAGTATCGACGCTAACGAGCCAACTGGAGGGAAGATGGGTACCACGATCCACGGCTATTGCCACGAAAAATTCGAACCGGTCCGCGAAGCGTTCGCCACCAACTTCGCAGATGGCAGCGACCTCGGCGCATCGTTCGCGGTGACGGTGGACGGCGAATACGTCGTCGATATCTGGGCCGGACATCTCGACGAAGAGAAGAAGACGCCGTGGAAGGAAGACACCATCGTCAACGTTTACTCCACGACGAAGACCATGGCGGCCATCAGTGCGCTGGTGCTCGCCGATCGCGGCGAGATCGACTTCTACGAGAAGGTCTCGAAGTACTGGCCCGAGTTCGCGCAGAACGGCAAAGGCGACGTCGAAGTGCGCCACTTCATGAGCCACTCAGCGGGGTTGTCGGGAATGGATGGTCCGGTGACTACGTCCGACGTCTACGACTGGGACAAGATGTGCGGCATGCTCGCAGCACAAGCGCCGTGGTGGAAACCGGGTACGCAGAGCGGCTATCACGCAATCACACAAGGTTACCTGATCGGCGAAGTCGTCCGGCGCGTCACGGGCATGTCGCTCGGCACGTTCTTCCGCAAGGAAATCGCCGAGCCGATCGGCGCCGATTTTCACATCGGCCTCGACCCGCGCCACTTCGGCCGCGTTGGCAATCTGATTCCGCCGCCGGGCGGCGATGCGCCGATCGCGACCGGCGACGCGACGTCGATCGCCGCGCGCACGTTCCGCTATCCGCCGGTGAACGCGCTCGATTCACGCACGGCGGAATGGCGTCGAGCCGAGATTCCGGCCGGCAACGGACACGGCAACGCGCGATCGGTCGCGAAGGTTCAAACGCTGATCGCGAACGGCGGCAGCGCATTCGGCAAACGCATTCTGTCGAAAGCCGGTTGCGATCGCGTGTTCGACGAACAGAGCAACGGCCTCGATCTCGTACTCGGTGTGCCGACGCGGTTCGGAATGGGATACGGCCTCACGAGCGAAGCGTTTCCGCTCGGCCCGAATCCGCACACCGCGTTCTGGGGCGGCTGGGGCGGCTCGTTGGTGATCGTCGACGCCGACGCGCGCGTTTGCCTCGCATACGTCATGAACAAGATGGGCGAAGGCACCACCGGCGATCTGCGCGGCGGTCGGTTGGCGATGGCGGTGTTCCAATCGCTAGCGTAACGAGGTGAACGGCGCCCTTGCAGAGGACGGCGCCGAACGCGATGCCTGGAAGACCGAAGTTGCGCTGTTCCTCGCGATCACGTTCGGCATCACCTGGGCCATCGCCATCATGGCGCTGGGTTTTTCCACCTGGTTCGAAGCCCACTTCGGGCCGCTGAGCAGTTCGTCGCCGTTTTTCTACGTCGCCGTCTGGGCGCCGAACATCGCGGCCCTCGTGCTGACGAGCGCACGAGGCGGCGTTGCTGCGGTGAAGGACCTGTTCTCTCGGCTGTTTCGCTGGCGCGCCAGCGCGTGGGTATGGTTCGCGGCGCTCGCGTTCTATCCGGCGCTGATGCTGATCGTTCAGTGCATAGGGCTCGCATTCGGGCGGCCGCTCGCCACGCCCGACGTCTGGCTGGCGGTTGCGATCGGCGTGTTCAACCTGCCGGCGCTGCTGCTCGGACCGCTCGGTGAAGAACTCGGCTGGCGCGGCTACCTGTTGCCCCGAATGCTGCAACGCATGCAGCCGGCCCGCGCCGCGCTGGTCGTTGGCGCCATCTGGATGCTGTGGCATCTGCCGGCGTTCTTCGCGTCGGGCTTACCGCAATCCGGCATGGCGTTGCCGGTATTCGTGGTCGCGGGCATCGCACTGTCGGTGTTCGTCACATGGCTGTTCGTCAACGCGAACCACAGCATCCTGATCGCCGGCGTGCTTCCACACGCGATCGCGAATGCCTATGGCGCGGCGACCGGGTCGATGACGTGGATCAACGCCGTGGTGCTGGTGGCCGGCGCAATTCTGCTCGTCGCGTTGCTGGGACCTTCGCTCAAGCCACGCACCGCCTGATCAGGCGAGCGCGATCGCCACGACGCCGGCGGCGATGCACGCCGCGCCGAACAGGCGCGCGCGGCGGTTGTGTTCGCCGAGTTGCGATCCGCCGAGGAACGCCGCGAACAGCATCGACACTTCGCGTACCGGCGCCACTTGCGATAGCGGCGCCATCGCAACGGCGTATAGCACCAGCACGTAGGCAATCGGCGACAGTGCACCGATCGCGAGCGCCGGCCGCCACATCTGTTTCGCATATACGAGCAACGGCAGCGGTTCGCGCTGCCGGATCAACCAGATCAGCAGCGCGGTCAACGGCAACCGCACGACGTTGCTGAGATAGTCGACCAGCACCGGCGATATGCCGGCGTGCTTCACCGCGTAGCCATCCACCACCGTGTACGCGGCGATGAACGCACCGGTTACGAGACCGTAGCTAACGCCTGTACGAAGGCGCACCAGATCATGGTGCGAATGCGTCCCGCCACGCATCGACTTCAGAAGCGCGGGACCGCCCGCGATGACCATGATGCCGCCGACGATTCCCAGCACGCCCATCCACCCGACAGGACCTAGTGCTTCGCCGAGAAACGTCGTAGCGACGAACGCCGTGATCAGCGGACCCGTGCCCCGGGCGAGCGGATAGACGACCGACAGGTCGCCGAGTCGGTAACCGCGCAACAGCGTCACGAAATACACCACGTGGATCGCGCCGCTTGCGGCGACGAGGCTCCATTGCAGCACGCCGAATGCGGCGACGTCGCGCCACATGAACCAGACGCCGACGGGAGCCCAGAGAATGCACAGCGCAATGTTGCTGAGGAGCGATACGCGAATGTCGCCGCCGCTCTTTTTCGCCACGAAGTTCCACAGCGCATGGATCAGCGCGGCGACGAGAACCAGTCCGAACGCGATTGCCGGCATCGATGGTGTGTAGCGTGCTTACGTCGCCCTATGCGCGGCACCGTGCCGCGCGACGTTCGCCATAACCGCTCGCAGTTCGTCCACGCTGAGTACCTTCGGCTGCGCAATCGGGGCGCCGTCGGCAGAGAAGAACGGCGAATGCCGATATGCACCGGTGACGCGCGCCCTCAACATCATGCCGCCCAGTCGCACGACCGCGCCGAAAACGCCGGCGCTGCGCGGCTTCGGCTCGCCAGCGGCCGATTGCGTATTCACGCGCATCAGCGCCGGCCCGAACGATGTATCGAGTGCCTGCGACGAGTTCGTCAGGCAATCGTGTATCAGACCGACGAACGACAGCCGATAGTTCGGCGCGGTGTTGCCAAGCGCGGTGTTGCAACAGGCGCCGTACCAGCGCATCAGTCCGCGGGGCGTCAGTCTCACGCACGCGAGGTGCTCGCGGCCGGTCGTGAACGTCAGCGCCTGCGGCGACGTCTGCACGATGTCGGTGCCGCCTCGAGCGTCGAGAATGCGCTCGGGCGCGCCGAGAAAGTAGGCGAACGCCTGGCAGTCTTTGCAGTAGCAGACGCCGCGATTGACGACGGCAGCGGTGTCCACTTCACCGGCGAGCTTGCCACAGCGACAGCGCCAGCCATGAGTCATCGGCCGTCACCCGCATAACCGTTCATCGTTACGACGACCTTTCCAACAACCTTGCGGTCGGTCAGCATTCTCATCGCGCTGACGGCTTCCTCGAGGGGAAACGACGCCGATATGTATGGATCGATGCGACCGGACTCCGCCAGATCGAACAGCGCCTTGTGTACCTGCGCGCCCTTCTCGGGTTCGCGCCTGCCGTACTCGCCCGCGCGTACACCGATCACGCTCAACGACTTGATCAATATCAGATTCACCGCGGCTTGCGGCCAACGACCGCTGGTGAAACCGATTGTCAGCAGACGCGCGTTCCAGTTCACGCAACGCATCGACTCGTCGAACACGTCGCCGCCGACCGGATCGTAGACCACGTCGGCGCCGCGCCCGTCCGTCAGTTCCTTCACGCGATCGCGGAATCCACCCAGGCGACCGTCGGGCAACGTGTAGTTGATGACGTGATCGGCGCCGCGCGCCTTGACGATGGCGAGTTTCTCGTCGGTGCCGCCGGTGGCGATGACGGTGGCGCCCAGCACTTTGCCGAGATCGACCGCCGCGAGTCCGACGCCGCCGGTGGCCCCATGCACAAGCAGGGTTTCGCCGGCCTGCAGGTTGCCGCGCGGCACGAGTGCTACATAGGCCGTCAGATAGGCGGTTTGAAACGACGCCGCTTTCGCATAACTCATGTGCGCCGGAATCGGCTGCGCCGCGCGCGCCGATACGTTCACGGCTTCCGAGAAACCGCCGTATCGAATCGCGACGACGACGGCATCGCCGACTTTGTGTTCGGTCACATCGGGACCAATGGCCACGACGTCGCCGGCCGCTTCGCCGCCGGGTGCGAACGGCAGCGGCGGCTTGAACTGATATTTGCCCTGAATCATCAGAATGTCGGGGAAGTTCACCGCGCACGCCTTGAGGCGCACCTGCACTTCACCGGCGCCGGGCGGCGGCAGATCGACCTCTTCGAGAACGACCGTACCGATGTCTTCCGCGATGCGGTGGCAGCGAACGCTGCGGATTCGTGCCACCCTACGGAGCCGTCAGGAGATCAACGCCGCGACCGCGCGACGCGCCATCACCCGAACCAGATTCGCGCGGAACTCTGCTGTCGCGTGCAGATCGCTGTTGAAACGGTCGTATTCGATCTCGACCGCGTCGACCGCCTGCGGCGCGAGCTTCGCATTCAATGCCTGCTCGAGATTCACCGCGCGGAACGCACACGGACCGGCGCCAGTGACACCGACGCGGATCTTGCCGCCGAAATCGGCCACCAGCACACCGGCCACCGCGTAGCGCGATGCGGGATTCGGAAACTTGCAGTAGGCCGCGCGACGCGGTACCGGGAACTCCACCGCCTTGACGATCTCGCCGGGCTCGAGCGCGGTTTCGAACAGGTCCTTGAAGTAGCCCTCCGCGGCAATCGTGCGTTTGTTGGTGTGCACCGTTGCGCCGAGGCCGATCACTGCGGCGGGATAGTCGGCCGCGGGGTCGCTGTTGGCGATCGATCCGCCGATGGTGCCGCGATTACGCACCTGACCGTCACCGATCTGTCCGGCGAGATTGCACAACACCGGCAGCACTTTGCGCAGCGCCGACGACCGCGCCACTTCGGCGTGCCGCGTCATGGCGCCGATGATCACGCGCTTCTCGTTCACGTCGATGCCGGCGAGACCTTCTACGCTGCCGAGGTCGATGATATCGGTCGGCGCGGCAAGGCGTTGCTTCAGCGTCGGAATGAGCGTTTGCCCGCCGGAAAGAAACACGGCGTCTTCGCAGTCGGCGCGCAGTTTCGCGGCGGCGTCTAGGCTGGTCGGGCGATGGTAGTTGAAGCTGTACATGCTATTCCCCCCTGCACGCGCGCCACACCCGTTCGGGTGTGGCCGGCATCGCGACGTCTTTCACGCCGATCGCATCGGTGATCGCGTTCATGATCGCCGCGGGTGCCGCGATGGCGCCGGCTTCGCCGCAGCCTTTCACGCCGAGCGGGTTGTGCGTGCACGCCGTCACCGTCGTATCGACCGTGAAGTTCGGCAGATCGTCGGCGCGCGGCATGCAGTAGTCCATGAACGAGCCGGTGATGAGCTGGCCGGATTCGTCGTAGATGCCGTGCTCCAGTAACGCCTGGCCGATGCCTTGCGCGATGCCGCCGTGCACCTGGCCTTCGACGATCATCGGATTGATGACTTTGCCGAAATCGTCCACCGCAACGAAGTTCGCGATGGTTACCACTCCGGTATCCGGATCGATCTCGACTTCCGCGATGTGCGTGCCCGCGGGAAACGTGAAGTTCTGCGGATCGTAGAACGCCTTCTCCGACAGACCGGGCTCGAGTTCGTCCAACGGATAGTTCGAGGGGACGTACGCTGCGAACGCCACCTCGCCGAACGTCATCGAACGGTTGCTCGCGCGCACCGAAAACACGCCGGTGTCGAAGTCGATGTTGTCGGCTTCCGATTCCAGCATGTACGCCGCGATCTTCTTGCCTTTCGCGATGACCTTGTCGGTTGCCTTCATCAGCGCCGAGCCGCCGACGGCGACAGACCGCGAACCGTACGTGCCGAGGCCGAACTCGATGCGGCCGGTATCGCCGTGCACCACTTCGACGTTTTCGATCGGTACGCCGAGCCGGTCCGAAACGATCTGCGCGAACGTCGTCTCGTGACCCTGGCCGTGACTGTGCGAGCCGGTGAACACCGTTACCGTCCCGGTCGGGTTCACGCGCACTTCGCCGCTCTCGTACAACCCGACGCCAGCACCGAGCGCCGTGGCGAGCTTCGACGGCGCCAGACCGCACGCTTCGATGTAGCACGAGAAACCAATGCCGCGTTTTCGGCCGCGCGCTAACGATGCGGCCCTGCGCGCCGGAAAGCCGGAGTAGTCGATCAACTCAAGCGCCTTGTTCAGGCTCGCTTCGTAGTCGCCGATGTCGTACACGAGCGCGACCGGCGTTTGATACGGGAATTGCTTCGGTTGAATGAAATTGCGACGCCGCAGTTCCATAGGGTCGATCTTCAGTTCGCGCGCGGCGGTCTCGACGATGCGTTCGACCACGTACGTCGCCTCCGGACGACCGGCGCCGCGATAGGCATCCACCGGTGCGGTGTTCGTGAACACGCCGTCCACTTCGACGTGGATCGCCGGCGTTCGGTATTGGCCGGCGAGCAGCGTACCGTAGAGGAACGTCGGCACAGACGATGCGAAGGTCGACAGATACGCGCCGAGGTTCGCGATGGTTTTCACGCGTAATCCGAGAAAGTCCCCCTCGGCGTTGAGCGCCAATTCGGCATGCGTCACGTGATCGCGGCCGTGTGCATCGGCCAGGAACGATTCGGAGCGCTCGGCCGTCCATTTCACCGGGCGGCGGATACGACGCGACGCCCACGCCACCGTGGTCTCTTCCGGATAGATGAAGATCTTCGATCCGAAGCCGCCGCCGACGTCGGGCGCTACGACGCGCAGCTTGTGTTCAGGAGCGAGCTTCACGAATGCCGACAGCACGAGGCGCGCGAGGTGCGGGTTCTGGCTCGTGGTGTACAACGTGTACGATTCGTTGCTGGCGTCGTACACACCGATTGCCGCGCGCGGTTCGAGCGCGTTCGGTATCAAGCGGTTGTTGGTGATGTCGAGCTTGGTGACGTGCGCGGCGCGTGCGAACGCCTGATCGGTGGCCGCTTTGTCGCCGAGTTCCCATTGGTAGCTGCGATTCGCCGGGACGTTGGCGTAGATCTGCGTCGATTTCGTCGCCTCGGCCGCCGACACCACCGCTTCGAGTTCTTCGAACTCCGTCATCACCGCATCGGCGCCTTCGCGCGCCGCCGCGATCGTCGTCGCAATGACCACGCCGTACGGTTCGCCGACGTAGTTGCAGACCTCGGCCGCCAGCGGCGGATGCGGCGGTTGCCGCATGTCGGTGCCGTCCTTCGATTTCACCAGCCAGCCGCACGGCAGATCGCCGAGGCCGTCGGCCGCCATGTCGCGACCGGTCAGCACCGCAAGCACGCCTTCCACTTCCATCGCGCCGGCGTCGTCGACGTCGACGATGCGCGCACGCGCATAGGGCGAGCGCAGAAACGCCGCGTAAACCTGACCCGGTTGATTCATGTCGTCGGTGTAGCGGCCGCGCCCGGTGATGAAGCGCACATCCTCAACGCGTCGTACGGATGCACCAATGCCGGTCGCACTCATGATGCGCCACTCCGCATTTCGGCCGCCGCGGTGAGCACCGCGCGGACGATGTTGTGATAACCGGTGCAGCGGCAGATGTTGCCTTCGAGCCCGTGTCGCACCGCCGCTTCGTCGAGTTGCGGCGAATTGTTCACGAGGTCGATCGCACTCATGATCATGCCGGGCGTACAGAAACCGCATTGCAGAGCGTGACATTCGCGAAACGCCGCCTGCATCGGATGCAATCGTTCCGGTGAGCCGATGCCTTCGATGGTCGTGATCTCGGCGTCGTCCGCCTGCGCCGCGAGCACCGTACACGACTTCACCGACGCGCCGTTCATGTGTACGGTGCACGCGCCGCACTGGCTGGTATCGCAGCCGACGTGCGTACCCGACAATCCGAGATGGTTGCGCAGCAGTTCCACCAGTAAGGTGTTCGGCGCGACATCGACCGAATGCGCTTCGCCGTTGACCGTCAACGTCACATTCACGCTGTACCCTCCCTTTTCGAACCCCGACCGTTCTCTTTCTAGTAATTATCCAACCGATTCCCGGTTCGCCTTCCCGCTCACAAAGCCAGCACGATCGCGAGCGTGAGTACGACGAACACGATGATCCAGATGATGTACTGCCCGCTGCGTTCGTATCCGTCCTTGGCCGCAACCGGTGCCGCTGCAAGCTCTTCGATCTGTCCCGGTGCAACCACTTCGCTGAATCTGCGAAAGAAGTCGTCGGCCATTTTGCGGGCCGCGCCGTCGATCAATCGGGACCCCACCTGCGCGAGCTTGCCGCCGACGTTCGCATCCACCTGATAACGCAGAATGGTCGCGTTGCCGTCTTCGACCAGCGACACGTGCGCCGCGCCCTTGCCGAATCCTGCAGCGCCGCCTTTCACGCTGCCGTTCAGCGTATAGCTCGACGGCGGATTCAGATCGGAGAGATTCAGGTCGGCGCTGAACGTGGCGCTCACCGGACCGACCTTCGCTTTGATCGAGGTCGTGTACGCGTCGTCTGCAACCTTCGTCATGCTCTGACAACCTTCGATGCATTGTGCCAGCACCTCCGGGTCGTTCAGCGCGAGCCACACTTTTTCCCGCGCAGCAGCGATCCGATATTCTCCGGCTTGTTGCACTACGTCCTCCCCAAGGAGGCGGAACTCTCGCACGATTCCGGCCCCTGCTCAAGAATACTCGCGAGCGTTCCGAGCGGTTCTTCGAACGCTACGAAACTACCCAAAATGGGGCGTTGCCGGCGCACCGAGTCGGTGGTCACGCACCGCGTGCACGACCGCCACTTCTCGACTAACCGATTGCTTGAGGGGTGACGCTAAACGGGTTCCCCGGCCGCGCGCGCCCGGTCGAGCCGGCTCGCTTCGTCGGATTCGAGATAACGCAGCGCGAGCGCCAGAAACACGACCGCTGCACCCAGCGGGATCAGTCCCCACAGCATCCCTTCGCGCAGTGCGTCGGCCGGACTCATGCCCGCCGCCGCGAACGCATCGCTCAATTGGCCGATCGTGAACGGCCCGAGCGCGAGACCGATGAACGTGACCATCAGCAGGTAGAAGGCCGAGGCCATTGCTCGCATGCGCGGCATGACGAGGTCGTTTACGGTTCCGGCACCGGGGCCGAGCCACATCGGCGAAACGATGCTGAACAGGAAACTGCAGGCGTACGCCACCACCACGTTGCCTGTTGTGAGAAACAGGAACGCGATTGGAATCGACAACACCGGCGCAGCGATGCCGACCCAGAGACGCGCGTTGATCGAACGCGCGCGCAGCCGATCGGAGATCCAGCCGCCGAACGTCACGCCGATCAGGCCGCCGAGTGCAGCGGTGAGACCGAGGACAGTGCCGGCGGTGGATGCATCCACGCCGTGCACACGGCGCATGAACGGCGGCGCCCAGAAGCCGATGCCGTACGTGACGAATGCGATCAGAGGGAAACCGATCGCCACGCAACGCAACGCGCGGCAGCGGAAGATCATGGAGAACGCCGCCGGATCCTGCGATGCGAGATTCTGGCCCCACGACAACGCCGCATACACGCCGACGCCGAGCGCGATCCACTGCGTGCGGTTGCCAACCAGTTCGATCATCGCCACCGCCGCGACGGCGACCACCAGCGCCACCGCGATGTTGTTCAGCAATGCGCGCCGTCCGATACGCGCGGCCGCGATGAGCGTGAGCGGCGGCAGCACCGCGAGCAGCTCGCGCCCGGCCGCCGCGAACGGATTCGGTTCGACGCGTTCGCTCAGCCCTTCGCTGAGGCCGCGCCGCGGCTCGCGCAACGTCGCCACCCACGCAGCCATCAGCAAGCCCGGCAGGCCGACGGCCATGAACGCGGCGTGCCACGGTTTCAGTCCGAACGGCGCGCTCGCCGGATCGGGAAACGCCTCGCGCCAACCGTCGACGATGGTGCCGCCCAGAAAGATGCCGATGCCGCCGCCGATGTAGATGCCGCTGGAGTAGATCGCGATCGCGGTGGCGCGCAGTCGCGAGGGGAAATAGTCGGACAACATCGAGAACGCTGCAGGCGATGCACTCGCTTCACCGATGCCGACGCCGAAGCGGCACGCGGCCAGCATGCCGAAGCTGCGCGCGGAGCCGGATAGCGCAGTCATCAGACTCCAGAACGCGAGCCCGATCGCGATCAGATTCTTGCGCACCCACACGTCCGCGAGCTTGCCCATCGGAATGCCGAATACCGCATAAAACACGGCAAACGCGGTGCCGTACAGGAAGCCGATTTCGGCATCGCTGATGCCAAGGTCGGCTTTGATGTCTTCTGCGAGAATCGACAGGATCTGCCGGTCGATGAAGTTGAATACGTAAACGATGACGAGCACGAACAGCACGTACTTCGCGTAGCGACCACCGACTTCGGTCGATTGCACAGACACTCGTGCGCTCCCCTGTTAAGATTTTTCGCGGCGTTTTCAGCGTACCAGATAACAATTCCAGCAGGGGGAACCATGGGTCTCTTCGATCTGAACGATCGCGTCGCGGTACTCACCGGCGCGTCGAAAGGCATGGGTCTCGCGATGGCCAACGCGCTCGCGGATCACGGTGCTCGCGTCGTCATCTCGAGCCGCAAGGTCGATCAATGCGAGGAAGCGTGCGCCGCGATCAACGCGCGTCACGGCAACGGCCGCGCTACGGCGATCGCATGCAACATCGGCTACAAGGAACAGCTGCAGGCGCTGGTGGACGAAACGCATGATCGTTTGGGCAGCATCGACGTTCTGATCTGCAACGCCGGCGTGAATCCGTTCTACGGCCCGTCGTCAGACATCCCCGACTCCGCGTTCGACAAGATCATGGCGTCGAACGTGAAGTCGAATCACTGGCTCGCGCACATGGTGTTGCCGGACATGGTGGAGAAGAAGAAGGGTTCGATCATGATCACGTCGAGCACCGCCGCGTTCGGTCCGTCTGAAGTGCTCGGCACGTACAACATCTCGAAGACAGCCGATCTCGCGCTGGTGCGCAACCTCGCGCTCGAGTACGGTCCGCACAACATCCGCGTCAACGCGATCTGTCCCGGCCTTATCCGCACCGATTTCGCGAAGGCGCTCTGGGACAATCCGGAAACGGAGCGTCGGGTGGTGGAACGCATGCCGTTACGGCGCATCGGCGAGCCGGGCGAAGTCGCCGGCGTCGCCGTGTTCCTCGCGTCGGATGCGTCGAGCTACATCACCGGGCAGGCGATCACGGTGTGCGGCGGATCGGTGATGTGCCGCTGAGAGTCCGCGTCAATCGTGGACTTCGTCGACCTCGTATTGGCCGGTCATGCGTCGCCAGATGAACGACCATGACATGCCGACCGCGAGAAAAACCGCGAGGCACACGAGCGTGATCCACTCGAGCGCGCCGGCGCTCGAGGTTTTGAGCCAGCCAACGTCGAACAACCACCACACGAGCGCCGCCAGAAACGCGGCCAGCACGAGCAAGCCCAGCGATCCGAGTGCGCGCTGAGTCGCCGTTACGACGATCAACCAGCCACCGAGCAACGCGATGCCGGCGACGGCGTGTTCGGGCCCTAGCGTCTTCGGCGTCGACAACCACGCGGCTTGCAGCCAGTGCACAAACGAATAGCCCGTCGGATTGAAGGTCAGAGCTACCAGAGCGAGTGTGAACAACAGGCGCAGACCGAAACTGCCCAGCGTGAACGGCGCACCTCTGACCTTGTCCTTACTCATCCGCGGTTCTCCTGTTCATACCGGTTTCGATAGACCTTTGCGCACCAGCCATTCCGTGCACACGTCGATCGCCTCTGCGCAGTGCTTGGGTTGCCCGGCGTAGTAGTGCGTCGCGCCCTTGATCTCGCGCAGCTCTTTGTTCTGATGTCCTACCGCGTCGAACAGACGATGCGTGTGGCTCGGCGTGCACGCGTTGTCGGCAGTGTTGCCGATCACCAGCACCGGGCAGGTCACGTTCTTCGCGTTCATCACGCCGTTCGCACGCGACTCGTCGAAGCTCCATTGCGACAGCCAGCTGCGCAGCGTGCAGAACCGCGCAAGCCCGACCGGCCCCAGGTTGACCGCGCGAGGATCGCCGAGATAACACGTGCCGGGTTCGCGATCGTTCGGATCGACTGACGCATCGAGCCAGCGCGGGTCGGCCATCGTGCCATGCACGACGAAGCCGCGTTCGGCGCCCGGCCCATCGGCGCGAATGCGCGCTGCGAGTTCGCCCTTCACCCAGTCGGTAATGCGGCGATTGCGTGCGATCTGCGCTGCACGATAACGCGCCAGAAATCCGCTGTTGTACGGCGCGCGGTTCGGATTCGCCGGATCGTAGAGGTTGAACTCGGCATTGCGCCTGCCGATGTCGATCTCGTCGACGATCGATGCGTCCATCCACTCGGTCAGCGTCACCGAACGGCTGACGTGCGCGGCCATCAACATGATGGCGTCGCCCGGAATCAGCTTCGCGCCGGCGAGATCAACCGCGTCGCCGGCGGGCGTGTGATCGACCGTGGTGCGCTCGGCCTGCTCCTGGTAGTACAACGACAACGATCCGCCGCCGGACCAGCCGCCGAGCACGACTTTCGAGTAACCAAAGCGCTCTTTCGCATCCTTGATGCCCGCGCCGAGATCGAGCAGACACTTCTCCATGATCAGCGCGCTGTCGTTGCCGCGGTAGCGCGTGTTGACGAACAACACGTGGTGACCCGCCCGTGCGAGTTGCGTGATCGCCGGCAGAAACGCGCCGCCGCCGATCGGGTGGCTGAACACCAGCACCGTGTCGGACTCGACGTTCGCCGGTTTGATGCGCAGACATTCGATGAACACATGGCCCACTTCGCCGCCGTAAGTGTCTTTGAATGCGCTCGTTTCGCGATAGCCGACGCCGAAGATCTCTCGTTCGACCGAGTGCGCCATTGTGCCTCCGCTTTTTGACGCACTATTTCCAGATTCATGACTAAAGTCAAAACGCGCGGCTCTTACGTAGAATGCGTCGGTCGCGCTCACGAGATCGAGATCCGCTATGCCAAACACGCCGAAGAACGTCATCGTGGTGCTGCTCGACAGCCTGAACCGCCACATGCTCGGCAGCTATGGCGGAACGGAGTTCGATACGCCGAACATCGATCGCTTCGCGCGCCGCGCCGTGCAGTTCGACAACCACTTCGTCGGTTCGCTGCCGTGCATGCCGGCGCGACACGACGTGCTGTGCGGCGCGCTCGACTTTCCATGGAAGCCGTGGGGCTCGATCGAGTTGTGGGAAGAGCCGATCACGCAACCGCTGCGGCGCGCCGGCGTGACCACGATGCTGGTCACCGATCACCCGCACCTTTTCGAAAACGGCGGCGAGAACTACCACACCGAGTTTCGCGCGTGGGAGTACCTGCGCGGCCACGAAGGCGATCCGTGGAAGACGCGCGCCGATCCGTCCGCTGTCGGCGCACCCACGCTGCCGGCAGCGAGAGGTCGCGGCGCGCCGTACGACCTCAGCCGCACTTGGTTCAGAGAAGAGCTGGATTTTCCCGGACCTCGCACGATGTCGACCGCCGCCAACTGGCTGCGCGACAACGCAGGCTTTCACGATCGCTTCATGCTTTTCGTCGACGAATTCGACCCGCACGAACCGTTCGATACGCCAGCGCCGTGGACCAATCGCTATGACCCCGCGTGGCACGGCGAACAGATCATCTGGCCGCCGTACGCAATCGGCGCCGTGAAGCGCGGCGTAATCACCCAACGCGAGGCCGACCACATCCGCGCCAATTACGGGTCGAAGCTCAGCATGATCGATCACTGGTTCGGGCGCCTGCTCGACGTCGTGGACGAAAAGCAGTTGTGGAGAGATACCGCCGTGATCCTGTGCACCGACCACGGCCACTATCTGGGCGAGAAAGACATCTTCGGTAAGCCGGGCGTTCCGCACTACGAACCGCTCGGCCACACGCCGCTGATGATCGCGTGGCCCGGCGTCGCTCATCGTCGCACGCCGGCGCTGACCACGAACGTGGACATTCACGCGACCATTGCAGACATCTTCGGCGTGACGTGCGAGCAACGCACGCACGGCCACTCAATGGTGCCGTTGGTGACCGGCACGGCACAGCACATACGCGATTGGGCGCTGGCCGGTGTATTCGGCCGCTGGGTGCACGTCATCGACGGCGCCCGCAAGTACGCCCGCGCACCAGTGACCGCCGACAATCTGCCGCTGTCGATGTGGTCGAACCGCTGGTCGACGATGCCGGTGCACGGCATGCACGAGTTGAAGCTGCCGCGGCCGAACCGCAACGCATTCCTCGACTTCATGCCCGGCTCCGAGGTGCCGGTGATCCGTCAACCGTTCAAGCCGGGCGACGCGCTGCCGTACTGGTCACTCGGTTCGCGTACGCGCGAACACCACCTCTATCGTCTGGACAACGATCCGGGCGAAACGGAAAACCGGGTGGGAACAAGCGACGAGGCCGACATGATCGAGCTGTTGCGCGTTGCGCTGAAAACGATCGAAGCGCCGGCTGAGCAGTTCGAGCGGCTCGGGGTCACATGACGCGGTCGGCGAACTCGGATTCCGGTTACAATTTTCACACGCCGCAAAGCGGTTTAATGTGTTGCAGTTAGGCTGAATCAGACGAGGCGTAAACATGTTGAACGTTCACTTTGACGCAACACATTCGGACGAGGAACGGCGCGCTCGCCATCTATGAAGGGGACATTTACGTATACTCACCTAACGCCGCCAGTCTCGAATTCATCCGCTTCACTCAGGAGATGATTGAAGAGCATTTCGGGCAAGTTAGATCCGGAATATGCGCAATTTGACATGGCGGTTCCGGATTACGCTGAGCTTCTCGGACGCCTCAAACCCATTTCATCCACGCCCCCGGATCCAGTGCGCGACTGGCAGAGATGCTCCGCGAGCGCGGCTGTGACCCCAACAACACCTATTTCAAGGTCCCCAAGCTAAGCTCCTCGACGAGCGACAACTATCTGACCACCGGGATCGCGTACGCATGGCATCCTCATCGTGATACTTGGTATTCGGGGGCGCAATGTCAGATCAATTGGTGGATACCGATCTATCCCATCAGAAGTGATAACTGTATGGCGTTCCATCCGCACTACTGGAATGAGCCGGTCGAAAACACATCGTCCGGCTATAACTATTACGAGTGGAACACAAAGTTTCGCGGTCAACACGTCGCTCAAATGATCGACAAGGACACGCGTCCTCTGCCAGCCCCGACACACACGATCGACTATTCCTCTACCGTTCGTCTGATCTGCCCACCGGGTGGACAAATCGTATTCTCGAGCGCGCACCTGCATTCCACCGTCCCGAATACATCACGTAGGACACGATTCAGCGTGGATTTCCATACGGTAGACGTGCGCGGACCTCAACTCGGGGCTGGGCGCACCGAACACCGATTGTGCATGCACGGGAAGCGCGCTTCGAGAGTTCCGGCGCGTTAGCGATCTGGCTGGATTGCCGGAATCGACTCTCAAGCTATTCGAAGACGGCACCGAACACCTCGGGCCCGCGGTCTACGCTCCCAAAGTTCCCTCCTAGCGAACACGTCGACCCAGCGCGCAACATGGTCATTGCTCGAGGAGGCGCCCCTCCGCAACAGCCTGAACGCGTCCACCGACGCGCAACTGTCGCCCATCGGCTCGCAGGTAGAGACGCGACGGTCGCCTGATTTCGAAGCCCTGCTCCACGATCACGTCGATCGGCTTCTTCAGATGTGCGTGCAGATAGGCGGCGAAGCCGCTGTTGGCGCTGCCGGTGGCGGGATCTTCGCGCACGCCGTTCGCGTCGAAGAACAAGCGCGCGGCGTAATGCGCCTCGCTCGAATACGCCTGCGGCGAGAACAGGAACACCGAGTTGATCGGCAGTCCTTCGGCGCCGCATGCGTGGAAATACGCCTCGTCGAGGCGCGCACGGCGCAGCGTCGCAAGATCGCGCACGCCGATGAAGACGAACTTCGGACCGATCGAAACGAGCTGTGCCGGGAGCTGCGGATCGAGATCTGCAACCGTCAGCCGCAACATGCGCGCGGCGCGTTCGGCAGGAAACCGTTCGCCGAGCGTTGGCTTCGGCGGTGCCATCCACGCAACGCCGGCGGCGCCGTCGAAACTCACGTCGACGTTTCCCAACGCGAGTTCGAGCGTGAAACTCGGCCGCGTATGTCCAAGCACCCACGCTGTGCCGATCGTCGGATGTCCCGCGAACGGCAACTCTTCGCCCGGCGTGAAAATGCGCACCTTCGCCCGTGACACGGTTTCTGAAGTGACGAACGTCGTTTCGGAGAAGTTCATCTCGCGCGCAATGGTCTGCATCGCTTCGTCTGACAGCCCCGCGCAGTCGCGCACCACCGCGAGCTGATTGCCGGCATAGCGCGTCTCGGCAAATACGTCGACGATGTGCAGACGCATGATCGGCTCTTACAGCTTTTTGATGGTCTCGTTGACGATTTCACCGCCGCGCGTGATCACGCAGCCTTTGATGATGTCGTCCGCAGGATCGAGGCGAAGTTCCTTCGCTTCCTTGTTCCAGAACTCGTCCAACAGATTCACGATGTTGCTGGAGTACATCTCGCTGGCATTGCGGCTGACGCGTGACGGCAGGTTGCCGAGGCCGACGACCAGCACACCGTTGATGTCCATCACTTCGTTGACGACCGCGCCTTCGACGTTGCCGCCGGACTCGACTGCCATGTCGACGATGACGCTGCCCGGCTTCATCGCCTCGACCATATCGCGCGTGACGATGCGCGGCGCCGGCCGTCCGAATACCTGCGCGGTGGTGATCACGATGTCGGACTGGCTGATCACCTTCTTCATGCCGAGCCGTTGCAGTTCGAGCTGCTCCGGCGTCAGTTCGCGCGCATATCCCTGCTCGGTTTGCCCGGTGTTGCCCAGATCGATCTGCACGAACTTCGCGCCGAGCGACTGCACCTGTTCCGCAACGACCGGCCGCGTGTCGAACGCTTCGATGCGCGCGCCCAGGCGCTTTGCGGTGGCAATGGCCTGCAGACCCGCGACGCCCGCGCCGATTACGAACACGCGGCACGGTTGAATCGTGCCGGCGGGCGTCATCATCATCGGCAGCATCTTAGGGCTGTAGGTGGCCGCCAGAATCACCGTGACGTAGCCGGCCAGATTCGCCTGCGACGACAGCGCGTCCATCTTCTGCGCGCGGGTACTGCGCGGAACCATCTCCATCGAAATGCCGGTGATGCCGTGCGAGGCGAGCGCTGCTACCAGCGCCTTTTCGTTGAACGGGTCGAGGAAACTGACGTGGATGACGCCGCGCGCGAGTTCTGCGAGGTCTGCTTCCGCAGGTTTACGCACCCGCACGACCACATCGGCCCCGGACACGGCCGCGCGCGCATCGGCGACGACGGTGGCGCCGGCAGCACGGTATTCGTCGTCGGGAATACGTGCACCGGCGCCTAATCCCGACTCGACGTTGATCGAAAATCCGAGACCCGTCAGCTTCTTGACGCCGGCCGGAACCAGCGCCGCCCGCAGTTCACCCGGCCACGTTTCTTTCGGCACGCCGATGCGCATGCAGCCATCCTCTTCTTGGTTGATCTTCGTCAGTGTTACGGCAGGCGTTTGCGCGGTGCGCCGCACAAAGGCGCGTTAGGCTAGCGAAAGCGCCAGGGCATGACAATGCTGGCTTACCTTCTGCCGACATGTCGCCGCGCAGCGCGACCGGCGATAAGGAACCGCCGGTGCCAGGCACCGTCGGTGACTTGTCGAACGTCGTTCAACGGTGCTTCACACCCACGATGGCGATACGATGCGTTGCCTGCCGCCAGGAACGCTCCCATGCCGCTGCACCAACCCGTCGCGATCAATCATTCGCAAGCGCACGAGAACCGCATCCACAGCGACGACGTTGCACGCGCGTACGGCTTTACCGGCGCGCTGGTGCCGGGGGTCGCGGTTTTCGGTCACATGACCTATCCGCTGACGAACGAATTGGGCGTGGGTTGGCTCGGCCACAGCCGTGTCGCACTGCGGCTGCATAAGCCTGCGTACAACGGCGATCGTCTCTCAGTGCCGCTAAAGCAGACCGGCGAACAGACGTACCTCGTCGAGTGCTACAACGCGGCCGACGTGTTGCTCGCACAACTGACGGTGGAACTTCCGCAGGTGCTGCCGCCGGTCGATCCGCGCGCGCAGATTGCCGGAGCGGCGGCCAAACCGAAACGCATCGAGATCGACTGGAACGCGATCGAGGTGAACACGCCTTTCGCTGCGGTCGCCTGGACCCCGAGCGTCGAAGAGAATCGCAAATACACGGACGAACTTGCCGACGATCTGCCGGTGTACCGAACCGGCGTCGTGCATCCGCATCTGATCCAGCATTGGTGCAACCAGATGCTGGTGCGGCGCTTCATTCTGCCTGCGTGGATCCACGTCGGCACCGAGATGACGTTCCGCCGCGTGTTGAAAGTGGGCGACGCCGTGGACGTGCGCGCGATCCCGATCGAGAAGTGGGAACGCAAAGGCCACGAGTTCATCAAACTGTACCTCGCGTTTCTTGTCGACGGCACACCGGCGGTGGAAGCAGTTCATACCGCGATCTACAAAGTGGCACCGAAGGGCTGATGGGTACTCCGCCGTGCATCGGTGTGCTCGCCTCGCACGAAGGCTCGCTGCTGCAGGCGATACTCGACGCCTGCGCCGACAAGCGCCTTTGTGCGCGCGTTGGCGTCGTCATCAGCAACAACAGCGACTCCGGTGCGCTGCGGCGCGCGCGGGAAGCCGGTGTGCGAACGGCGCATCTGTCGTCGACGACGCACGCCGATGCGGCGGCGCTCGATCGGGCGATCAGCGATACGCTCGAACGGGCGAACGTGGATCTGGTGGTGCTGGTCGGATACATGAAACGGCTCGGTCCGCTCACGCTCGCGCGCTTCGCCAACCGCATGATCAACACCCATCCGTCGCTGCTACCCAAGTACGGTGGCAGCGGCTTCTTCGGACGCCGTGTTCACGACGCGGTGCTCGCGAACGGCGACACCGAGAGCGGCGCCACGGTGCATTGGGTATCGGGCGATTACGACAGCGGGCCGATCATCGCGCAGGTGCGCGTACCGGTTGCCGCAGCAGAAACGCCGGAAACGCTGGAACACAAGGTGAAAGCGGCGGAGCGCCAACTGCTGATCGACACACTGCGCTCGTTAGTCGATCGGCCGGTGCGCTCCAGCATCGCCTCATAGAACACGACAACATCAAAAAGGGAGTCATTCGCATGCGCATCTCGACACTGCTCAGTTATTCGAACGGCATGAAGGAAGCCGTGAAGGAAGTGCAGGAACTGGAGAAGGCAGGCCTCGACATGGTGTGGGTACCGGAGGCGTATTCGTTCGATGCGCCGAGCGCGATGGGTTACATCGCCGCGAGCACGCAACGCGTAACCATCGCCTCCGGCATTCTGCCGATCTACACGCGCACGCCATCGCTGCTCGCGATGACTGCCGCAGGCATCGACTATCTCTCCGACGGCCGCTGCATGCTCGGCCTCGGCGCATCGGGCCCGCAGGTGATCGAGGGATTTCACGGCGTTCCGTATGGCTCGCCAACGCAAACCATCCGCGAGATCATCGAGATCTGCCGCATGGTCTGGCGGCGCGAGAAAGTGGTGTACGACGGCAAACATTTTCAGATTCCGCTGCCGCAGAACAAAGGTACCGGTCTCGGCAAACCGCTCAAGCTGATCAACCATCCGGTGCGCGACGACATTCCAATCGCCGTCGCGGCGTTGGGCGCGAAGAGCGTTGAGCTCACCGCCGAACTGGCCGATGCATGGCTGCCCGCGTTCTACATGGCAGAAGGTGCAGACGCGGTGTGGGGCAAAGCGTTGCGCGCTGGCGCGGTGAAGCGCGATCCCAACCGCGCGCCACTCGAGATATTCGCTGGCGGCGGCGTTGCCATCGGCGAGGGGTTGGAAGCTCTGCGCAACCTTGGCCGGCCCGGCATGGCGCTGTACATCGGCGGGATGGGTGCGCGATCGAAGAATTTCTACAACGACACGTTCTCTAAATACGGTTACGACAAGGACGCGAAGATCATTCAAGACCTGTACCTCGCCGGCAAAAAAGATGCAGCGGAAGCGGCCATTCCGCAGTCGTACATCGACGCCACGTCGCTGGTCGGTCCGGAAGGTTTCGTTCGCGATCGTCTGGCGGCACTGAAGGAATCCGGCGTGAACGCCCTGAACGTCGGATTCGTCGGCAAAACGCTGAAAGATCGCGTGGGCTATTGCGACAAGCTGCGCAACCTGGTCGACGCAATGTGAGCGAGATCGAACTCAGGCTGCTCGGCAACGGCGACCTCGATCGCTATCGGCGGCTGCGCCTCGAAGCGCTGCGCACCGAGCCGACGGCCTTCGGTTCGAGCTACGAAGTGGAAGCGAGCGCAAAAGCCGACAAGTACCGTGACCGCTTGACCGGCTCACCCGAGAACTACGTGCTCGGCGCATGGCAAGGGGAACAGCTGATCGGCATCGGCGGGTTCGTCCGCGAAACCGCACCCAAGCGTCAGCACATCGGTTCGATCTGGGGCGTGTACGTCACGCATTCGCTACGCGGGCGCGGACTCGGGCGACAGTTGCTCGCTACGATGGTCGAGCGCGCGCGTGATCTGCCCGGCCTCGAGCACGTGCTGTTGTCGGTGACGTCGGAGAACGCCGCTGCGCTGGCGCTGTATCGGTCGCTCGGCTTCGAAGCGTGGGGAACGGAACCCGCCGCGTTGAAGGTGGATGGCGTCGACTACGACGAGACGCACATGTTGTTGCGCTTGAAGTAGCCAGCAGAGTCGGCGGCACACCTCTCAATCGAACACTTCTGTTTCCAAGTCGTTACACAGTATGGACAACCCGCGACGCCGCTCGGTCGAGGATAACCGTCGGGCGAAGGGGTAGAGGACACCGCTCTCTCTCGCCGCGATAACAATCAGAAGATGAACACATTTCATCAATAACACCGAACGGCGAAGCACAACGTTGTACGACGTGTTGCGACGCATGTTCCAGGGAGGCGAACGTGATAGTCGATTTCGAGGACGATATTGCCTGGTTCATTGATCGGCACTTCAACCATGATGATGTTGCATCGGTACACGAAGTGCTCGAAGCCAGCGTGTTTCGCACACTGCGGGTGACACGTGCGGTTCTATTCCTGTCCAATGGCAGCCTGAGTCTTCTACGGCACTATGCGAGAGCAAGCGTGCTCGACGTTCGAGGCGTACTCGTGCACGCGGAGTTTGTGGTGGGCGTCAGCGAAATGCCGATGCAGGTGCGCGACATGACGCTACCGTTGTGGCACCCGCGCAATCGCGGCTCAGGGCCGTCCTCTGAAGACATGCGTTCGCGTGCACACGCCCTGCCGGCTGCGGTTCCCGTGACCTCAAGGCATATTGAACGTACCCAGAGTCACCACGGGCATCTCGTGGGGCGCACCTTCAGGCTTGGCAAGATTCATTACCTGGTGGCCAGCAAACAACCGAATAACCGGCGGGTTCGATGCTTCCGCAAGGAGAACACCGTTGCTTCGCTGGTGGAGTTGCCATTGGCGTTCGTGCTGGAACAGGTCGCCGAACGGATCGAGATCACCGAGACTGCTTACTGAACTTCTTTGAGCTTCTCCGTTGAAGGGCGTCAGGTCCTTCGACGGAGAGGGCCACGAATGCGATCAATTGCGCTCCATTTCTGCGATGACGCGTACGATCGCTTCCAAACCGCAGCGGTCTTCGTCGTCGAAACGTCCGAACTTTGGACTATCCACATCCAGAACCCCGAGCAACTCGTTTGCACGGATCACCGGCACGACGAGTTCAGAGTTGGAGGCACTGTCGCAAGCGATATGCCCGTCAAATTCGTGCACGTTTGGCACGACAACGCTCTCGCGACTTTGCGCAGCCGTTCCACAAACGCCCTTGCCGATCGCAATGCGAAAGCAGGCGGGCTTGCCCTGAAACGGGCCTAGCACGAGTTCTCCGTCCTTAAGCAGATAGAAGCCGACCCAGTTGATGTCGGAGAGCTCCGCCGCTAGCAATGCCGCTGTATTCGCGAGGGTCGCGATCCAATCGCGTTCGCCCGCCAATAGCGCCCCGAGTGAACGCGCCAGTGCAACGTAGTGCTCCCGCTTCGACACTAGAGCCGCTCGAACAATTTGGACCAATCCTCGAGCGCCGCTTCCTGCCCTTCGACCAGTTGAATAGTGAACTGTGAATAACCTGCCGCTTTCAGCGTGCGCAGGCGCTCGAGCAACACATCCTGCGTACCCGTGAACGAAAACGACTCGATCAACGATGCCGTGAGCAGCGGCCGCTCCTCCGGCTTCACGAACATCAGATGGCCGCGGTGATTCATCAGGTAGCGCGCATCAGCGGGTTCGTAGCCGTTGTAAACCTTCCGATACTGCTCCAGTGCGGCATTCACCGGATCGGGCAGTACGCCCGCCATGGAACCCGGCGACGTCGTTTCCACCAGATTGTGAAACAGCACCGCCACCAACGGCCCCGCTTGGGCGACGGCGCGCGGTGAGTCCGCGGGTTCTCCGCTCTTCAACACGCAACCGAGCGCGAACTGCGTGCTGTACAACGGCTCCGTTCGGCCGGCTGCGTGCCACGCGGCGCGCATGTCGTCGAGCTCCTTCGCGGCGCGCTGCACGTCGGCGCCGAAGTTCACCCAACCCGCGCCGAGCTTTGCCGTCAGCTTGCGCGCCTTCGGCCCGAACGCAGAGACGTGCAACGGAATGGGACTATCGATGTTGATCAGACCGAAATCCGGATTCAGAAAACGGATGGCCCGCGATTCGCCTTCGAAATCCCAGTAGATCGTTTCGCCACGCAGCAGCGCCTGCACGCGTTCGACGTAGGTTTCGAGCCGTGCGAGCGGGATGGCGCCGAGACCCATCGTGCGCCGGCCCGTGAAGCCGGTGCCCACACCGAAGTCGATGCGGCCCGGTGCGATCTTGTTCAGCGTGGCGAGCGCGTTCGCGGTAACCGGTTCGATGCGGTTCGATGGAATGAGCACGCCCGTACCTAACCGGATGCGCTTCGTCGTCATGGCGGCTTGCGTCATGCCGATGAACACGTCCGGATTCAACAGCTGTGTGTCGTAGAACCACGCGTGCGTAAAACCCAACTCTTCCGCGCGCTTCACCGCCTTCCACGATTCGGTCGAAGTCGCGAGTGCAATGCCGAAATCCATGATGCTTTTCCTCAGTCCGTTTTGCCGGCCATGCCGTCGATCAACAGCGCCATCGCTTCGCGATGCACGCGCGCATCTCCAGACGCTATGACGCGCCCACCCATCGATGCATCGCCGCCTTCCCAGGTGGTGACGATGCCACCGGCACCGCGAATGATCGGCATCAACGCCTGCACGTCGTACGGCTTGAGGCCCGCTTCCGCGGCGACGTCCACGTAACCCATCGCGAGCATGCAGTACTGGTAGCAGTCGCCGCCCCAACGTGTGAGCTGAGCCCGGCGGCGCAACGCTCTGAAGCCCGCCTGCTCTTCCGTGCTGCCGAATACCTGCGGCGAAGTGGATGCAAGCACCGCTCGGGCTACCGACTCACACGATCGCACTTTCAATGAGCGCTCCACCGTGCCGCGCCGGTAGCGCGCCACTTCGTTGTTGCCGGTGAACAGTTCGTCGGTGAATGGTTGGTACATCACGCCGATCACCGGCGTCTCGCCATCGAACAATGCGATCAGCACACCCCAATGCACCATGCCGGTGACGAACGCACGCGTGCCGTCGATCGGATCGATTACCCACGTGAGCCCGCCACCGGCTTGATGGCCGAGTTCCTCACCGAAAATGCCATGCGTTGGAAAACGCCGTTCGATGCCGGCGCGAATCACCGACTCTGCGGCCTTGTCGGCGATGGTGACCGGATCGTAGGTGCCGTCGGAGTTTTTGTTTTCCACCGCAATCGGATTGCGGAAATGCGGCAGGATCACCGCGCCGGCATCGCGCGCGAATTCCACCGCGGCAGCGAGGTATGCATCGCGATCGCGAGCGGACACGGCGGTTCTGGCGTGATAGCCGAAGATCATTGGCGCTGGGCTTCCCCGGGGGTCGCGATTATTGCACAGCCACTGCTCGCGCCGCGCCGGCCGGTTATGATTCGTCGACGTTCGAACCGGGAGGACGCAATGGCAATCAAAACGATCAATCCGAAAGAGTCGAAGTTTCTGCACGACAACTATCACTTCTCACAAGCCGTCAGATCCGGCGAGCTACTGCTCTGCTCCGGGCAGATCGGCATCGGTGCCGACAACAAAGTGCCGGCAGACCTCTCGGAAGAATTCACTAACGCCTGGACCAAGGTGGGCAGCGTGTTGAAAGCGGCCGGCGTCGACTTCAGCGACGTTCTGGAATACACGACCTACCACGTCGGCCTGCAGGCCACGATGGCCACGTTCATGAAAGTGCGCGATCAGTTTCTGAAGGAGCCATGGCCCGCGTGGACCGCCATCGGCATCACGGAACTCGCGGTGCCCGGCGCACACGTGGAGATACGGGTGACCGCTCGCAAGCGCAAGTGACCGATTCCTTCTGGCGCGATCCACCGTGGCGCGGCGGCAAGGCCGGCTACCGGATGGGCCTGCGGCCGATCGATTCGAGCGCGTGGCTACCCGACCGCATCGACCCTGCAGAACTGGCGCGCAAACAACGCCTGCTCGACGACACCGCGAGCGGCGTGTTTGCCGAGCTGGCGAACTCGCGCCCGGGGCAACAGAAGATTCTCGATGCGGTGAACGAGGCGCTCGGTAACAGGCACATCGCATCGAACGACGCGCCACCGCTGATCATCGCTTCGCTGCAGGTGCCCGACGATCTCTGCCTGATGCAGCGCTTCGACGACGCATACCGCCTGACGGCAGCCTGCGTCTGTTCGCCGTCCTATTGGCGCCTTTCGGAAAAAATCGGGCGCACGCTCGACGGCATTCACGATCCGGTGCCCACACTCAACGACAAACTCTCGGTGAAGATGGCGCAATTCTTCACGCGATTGCCCGAGGGCGCGATATTCGAACGCCGTAACTGGCTGATGCACACCAACTCCGCGCTGTATCACCCCCACTCGGAAGCGTGGCACGACGTGACGCCAGACACCGTGGCACAACTCGTAGTGCGTTCCGAACGGCAGACGTTGCGCCGCCTCGATGCCGATGCGGTGATGTTCACGATACGGGTTACGTGCCATCCCCTCACTGAAATAGTCAGGTATCCCGAGGCAGCGCGCGACCTTTTGACAGCCGTCGACAGCCTGGATGCGGCAGAGCGCGCCGCCAAAGGCCATCGCTTCTTCGCACCGGCCGTTTCAGCCTATCTCCGCTCCGTCATCTAAGGACGCACCATGACCGACGTTCTCGCTGGTATTCCGCGTATCGATCTCGGCTTCACCCCCACACCGCTCGAACCACTCGATCGACTCTCCGAATCGCTCGGCGGCCCGCGCATCTGGATCAAACGAGACGACTGCACAGGGCTTGCAACCGGCGGAAACAAGACGCGCAAGCTGGAGTTTCTGATGGCCGATGCCATGGCACAGCGCGCGGACACGGTGATCACGTTCGGCGCGGTGCAGTCGAATCACGCGCGCCAAACCGCTGCTGCCTGCGCGAAGCTCGGACTCGAATGTCATCTGATCCTGACCCGTCGAGTGACGTGGAAGCATCCCGAATACGAGACGAATGGAAATGTGCTGTTCGATCGGCTGTTGGGGGCGCATGTGCATCTTCTAGAGAGTGCAGACGCCGAAAACGTACTTCGTGCCAAGCCATCGACAGGACCTTACGCGTAAAGGGCGACGCTGCTACGTGGTGCCAACGGGCGGTTCGAACGCAATCGGAGCGCTGGGATACGTGCGTTGTGCCGCTGAGATTCTGGATCAGAGCCAACGCCGCGGATTTCGACCGGATCTGATCGTGCATGCGACCTCGAGCGGCGGCACACAAACCGGCCTGATCGCAGGGCTTTGCGGCTACGGAATCCGATTGCGGCGTGATCGGAATAAACGTCTACGACACCGACCATGAGCGCATCGAGCGTCGCATGGGTCGATTGCTCGGAGGAACTGCTGCAGCGCGTTGCAACTCGTCGCTGACGTTTCAGGAAGGGTGCGAATCTTGTTCACGAATTTCGTCGGCGAGGACTATGGCATTCCGACCCGTGAAACCCTTCACGCGATCGCCACACTCGCGGCGACCGAAGGCGATCCTCGTTGATCCGGTGTATTCTGGAAAGGCACTCGGGGGGCCTTTTCGAGATGATTCGACGAAACGATTTGGTCGGCCTGCAGATAACGTCGTTTTCGTCCATACTGGAGGAGTGGCCTCATTCCCCGTCTATGCCAGCGCCTTCACACCTGATGAGCGGTAGCGAATAGTGTGACGGATGTCATACCTCGATAGGGGGCATCGGATGGGAGAATGCCAAGGCACGCCGAGCTTTGCGTCCTAACGATGCCAATGTGGGGCCTGCAAAGTGCGTGAAGTGTGCGATATCAACAGGAGGTTGATTAAGGTGAGGTCAGCGGCGCGCCAATCTGCAGACTCGTCGCCAATCAACGCGCTCAGGGATAGAGCTCGGGAATGTTGCTAGATCGAATCATCTCTTGGGTATTCCCTTCACTGACCCTTCAGGGAACGCCTTGGTACGCACTCTGGGAGTCAAAGGAACGAAGCGACTTCCTTCTCTTAGCCCGTATCCTCTTCATCGTAGTTGCCGCCGCATATGTGGCGCACTACGTCTTCTTTGATCGAGTTATGAAGCTCGAGCCACTCGAGTTCTGGTTCCGCTTTCGGATGATCATGACCGCAGCTGCGCTCCTGACGGCGGGCTATTACTTCGTACCGTCACTGTACGAAGTTCGGTATTACAAGGTTCCTGCGATGATTGCGGGCGCCATATTCTGCTACTACCAAGCGCGAGTTCTTGTCTGGTACGAAGGTGGGCTTTACTTCTACGCGTTCGCTTTCGTCATCGTTGCAACCGTCGTGCTAAGACTGAGCATTGCTCAAAGCCTCGTCTACGCGAGCACATTGATTGCCGCACAGTGGCACTCCTATCTTGAAGCAGGAATTGGAGTTCCACTTCTCTTCAGCGCGACCGCGATCAGCTTGATCTTCATCGTGTTTGCACGGTCTGGATACGCGGCCGAATTGAAGTACTTCAAGGCGAACCAAGAAAACATCGAGAATCAGAGACAAATCATCGAACTGAACATTGAGTTCGCGGATCGTATTCGCGCGTTCCTTCCTAAAGAAATCTCGGCTCGGCTCTTTCGATACGTCGAGGAACGGCGCATGACGATACTTCAAGCGATCGAGGAGGTTCTTCGTCCGCGACATCGCGATATCGCGTGCCTTTTTAGCGACATACGTGGTTTCACCAGAGCGACGCAAGGAAAGGGCGACGTGTTTCTTGATCAAGGTGTCATCCCAAACGTAAAGGAATGCACCTACGCTGTGGAGAGAAGCGGCGGCATTCCTCGAAAGATCGGAGATCTTCTATTTGCATACTTTGACCAGCCAAATCCACAAGACAACTTGGTCAGGTGCTTCAAGGCTGCTGTCGACGTAATTCAGGTGAATACCGAGTTCAACGAATCTCGGCCGGATCAAGAACCGATTAATAGATACGTTCTGATCACCTCCGGTGAAGCAGTGGTCGGGAATCTCGGCGGATTCGACTCTTCCATCGAGATCACAGCGCTCGGCAATCCCGTGAACTTTCTCAGTCGAATTGATGAGGCAACGAAACATCCCGCGATTCGAAACCTCGTCACCAATCAACACATCGTGATGGACGAAAGGACAGCCATGGGACTCGCGGCCATCCTTCCTCAATTTGAAGTCGATCACGTAGATCTAACGAAACTCGGCCTTCACATTCGCGACTTCGAAAGTGTCGATAAGATATTCTTGTTTCGCGTCGACCCTCTGACTGCCACAAACACAAATATGCAACTAAGAGGATTAGTGAGCACAGATGTCGCAGACACTTACCGCTCTAACCAACAGATACAAACAGTTCGCTCCTGATCCTGAACTCCACGGCAGCTACTACCCCACGGATGTATATCCGGGCGAGGCAATCTCAGCGACCGTAAGAAGCGTCGGTGGCGAAGGTGCAGTCGTTGAGTCCGCTCGAGTCTGGCGTCTCAGCCCGCTTGGGCTGGAACTCATCGTTGAGCCCCTGCCAAGTAAGCTGGAAGTGGGAAGCGTCGTGGATATCGACCTAAGGCTCGGCACAACTGTGACCTCGCTGGCCGGTCTCGCGATCATCACGGCAACGAACGAGGTCGGAAACAAGATTCTCGGAATTCGTTTGATCGACAGATCCCCGGAACGCTTTGATGGAACCGACAGAAGAGGCACACCGCGTTGGATCTGCGGCGATCAATTTATTCCAGTTTGTGTAGCGGCGAACCCGGCTCGGTACAGCGACTTCGTCTATCTGCGCGTAAAGGAGATATCCGCAAACGGGATGCGACTCTTAACGAGTCTTCGCAACAAGTTCCTCGTTAAAGGCATGACGCTCGATTGTGTCGCGAGTTTTCCGTTCATCTCTCAACTACCGCTGAAGATGGTTATTGAGAACGTTAGGCTCACCACAGACGGAGGCAAGGACTTTCTCTCGATCGGCGTGAGTCTGGGAGAACTCAGCCGACAAGAACGGCAAGTTATAGGTCAATACTTGATCCAATTCGGAGAGGGCGTGTCACTCGACGACCTCCGAAAGCAAGACTTGGCTCCAAGGTCACTAGGTTCGTCCGTGGAGTTTTCGTTCGTGCGCACGCTTGAAGACTACCAGCAGGTTCTAGAACTTCGGCGGCTGGCATATCGAGCAGCAGGAAAGATACCCGAGGATTTCGGTGCCAGTGATATGGCTGATATTTACGACACGCGATCCCGAATCGTGATTGGCAAACATCGAGGGAAGGTGGTCGCAAGCTCCGGCCTGGTCTTCAACGAGTACCACGATCGAATGGAGATCGAAGAGAACGTCGAATGGCCGCCGTTGCTGCCTCGGCGCGATGAAATGGTAGAGTCCATACGAACCTGCACGCATCCCTCGTTTCGTGGCAGCGATCTGCTGATGGCAATGTTCCAGTTCATTGCGATCACAGTTGCACAATCAAAACGGCGCTACATCGTGATCGGCTGCACCCATGACCTCGTCGGCCTGTATTCGAGAATAGGGATGGAGCGTCAAAAGATTGAATACCGTCACAGTAAGCTTGTGGACTCCCCACATACAGTGATGCTCGGTGACATCCCGAAGGCCATGAGTGGTGCGACTGTGAACCCTCTGTTTTGGAACGCAGTCTGGGCCCCAACCACTAAGTACATGGTCGATACGCAGATCTTAGAGTTGACGCAGGCTGACAGGGCTCGAATGAATCTCTATCGCCTGTTCGGACCGATCTCTCTGTTGCTTCAACGTCGAATGAAGAGACCAAGGAAAACGGCGAAACCAAATGAGTGAGATCGCCCTTGCGCCGCACCAGGTGGCCGAAGCAACGAGTACGGTCGACTGGAATGACTACGCACGCTGCTACGACCTCCTTTGTGATCTGAACCCCGCTTATACCGAGCTTCTTGATGAGTTCCGGTCATTTGCCTTATCGACCATATCGCCCGGATCGCGAGTCCTTGATCTCGGTGGTGGCACGGGCAACTTCTTCTGCAAGGCGCTGCCATCTACGATTGCCAGTTCCAGCGAACTCATACACCTTGATGCTGATGCTGGAATGCTCTCGATCGCCAACAAGAAGTATGTCGCTCGCGAGCTTCGGGTGGACATGATTCACCGAGACGCAAGCAAGAGCGTGTTTCCCGTGGGTTCGCTCGACTGCATCTTGTCAGTTAATGCCCTGTACGCAATGCCCCATCCTGAAGCGATCTTGAGACGAACCTTTCATTGGCTGCGTCCGGGCGGAAGCCTGTTCTTGGTTGACTTGGGGCGCATACAGGACACTACTGAGTGGACGTCGTTTCTTGTTAGGAGCAATCGCCGCACTCTCGGAGTCGTCCGCACTCTTCGCGTCTTGCTGAATGAAGGCCGTGTCATCTCTCGCGCAAACCGACGGATCGCTGACGCACAACGCGCAGGAGTCTATTGGCAACACACGGCGGAGCAGCTGCATCAGACGCTCGCGCAAATCGGCTTCGAAATGGATACGGTACGGACCGTGTATCGCGGCTACAGCGACCTAGCGTTCGCCCGCAAGCCGATCTAAACCGCGTTCTATCCACGCCTCGTGCCATCCCCCTCGCCAATTGGTTAGAGCGACACCTTCGTGGCTTAGCGTCCCCAATATCCAAAGACAGTGTCAAAAGACGCTTGCGGGGTTGGTTCTGGCCAGTGGGCAGCGCTAAGCTCAAGCGCTGGTTCGCTGGCGCTTTCTGACGATGACCCGATATGAGGCAGAAGATTTGATCCTCGACAGCATCCGATCCTTCGAAGCTGCGCACGAGGAGTCTCCGAAACTCGTTCGAGTAGGTCGCCGGGTATGGCGCGCAATGGCGCTGGCTCCACAGACCTCGCCAATCGAGTTCGGTGGCGTGACTCTTATGCTTGATCTAGACGTGTCCGACGAGGAAGCGGTCGCTCTTCCGTTCGACGACTGACTCGCTGAAAAACGAAGGGCCACCGGAGGCCATCGTAGGTACTGACTTGGAAAGAACCATATGAATACGAATCGGGACATCACATACGCTGTAACCAACCACGTCGCGCACATCACCATCAACCGCCCCGACGTCTACAACGCCTTTCGCGCCGAAACCTGCGAAGAATTGATCGCTGCGTTCGACGCGGCATCGTGGGACAGATCAGTGGCTGTTGTGGTGCTCGGCGGTGCCGGCGATCGCGCGTTCTGTACCGGCGGCGATCAGAAGTCCCACGCCGATGCGGGTGCGGGATACGGTGGGCGCGGCACCATCGGTCTGCCCATCGAGCAGGTTCACACCGCGATACGCGACTGTCCAAAACCGGTGATCGCGCGCGTGCAAGGGTTCGCCATCGGTGGCGGCAATGTGCTCGCCGCGCTGTGCGATTTGACGATCGCGTCGGAGAAAGCCGTGTTCGGCCAGGTCGGTCCGAAGATGGGATCGGTGGACCCGGGTTATGGCACGGCGTATCTCGCCCGCATCGTGGGTGAGAAGAAAGCGCGCGAGATGTGGTATCTGTGCCGGCGATACACCGCGGCCGAAGCGCTGGCAATGGGTCTGGTGAACGCGGTGGTGGCGCACGACAAGCTCGACGAAGAAGTCGCACGTTGGTGCGAGGAGCTGACGCAGCGCAGCCCCACGGCCATTTCGATCGCGAAGAAGTCGATCAACGCGGATACCGAGCATCAGCGCGGCATCGGCGCGCTCGGCATGCAAACGGTGGCGCTGTACTACGAGACGGATGAATCGAAGGAAGGCGGCAACGCGCAGCGCGAAAAACGCCCGCCGCGCTTCTACGAGCCGAAAGAGTAAGCGCTAGATCAGCAGTTCGGGGGCAGGCTCGAGCGTGCGGCTCGGCGCCGCTACCACATCGGCGATCTTGAGGCGTTCCGCCAACGTCATCTTGGGTTTGCGCACTTCGTATTCACGAGACTTCTGGAACCCGGCAAGTTCAACCTTCTCGTTGATGAAGCGTGCCAGGGCGGCGCGGGCGATCTCCTGCGTGCGGAACGGACCGCAGTCGCCTTCTCGCGCGCCGAAGTACCACTGCCCGTTCATCGCGAATACCCGCTCTGAACGGAAGTAGGTTTTTTCTTCGCGATCTTCTCGTCTACGCATGTTGGCTTTCAGGTTAAGTGCCGTGCCATTTGACCAAAACCCCATGCCCTACGTTGGGCGTGGCTTGTACTTCGCTGTATAGCGCTTGTAACGCGTGCGAGCCTTTTCGCAAATCAAATCGGGTATAGTTCGCGGCTCGAAAATTGCGCCGAGCGAAGGAAATGCCAGCAAATTCCATGGATGAGATCGTTTCGCTGTGTAAGCGGCGCGGCTTCATTTTCCAGAGCAGCGACATCTACGGTGGCTTGCAGGGCATCTACGACTACGGCCCGCTCGGCGTCGAGCTCAAGAACAATCTGAAAGCCGCTTGGTGGCGCTCGATGGTGTACGACCGTGACGACGTCGAGGGTCTCGACGCAGCGATCCTCACCAACGCCAAGGTGCTGCACTACTCCGGCCACGAAGCCACCTTTTCAGACCCGTTGGTGGACTGTCGCAAGTGCAAGAGCCGGTGGCGCGCGGACCATCTCACCGAGAACAAATGTCCGAGCTGCGGCTCGGCCGATCTCACCGATCCGCGCCCCTTCAATCTGATGTTCAAGACTACCGTTGGCCCGGTGGACGACGGCAGCTCGTTCGCCTATCTGCGGCCCGAAACGGCGCAGGCGATCTTCACCAACTTCAAGCACGTGCTCGATTCGACGTCGCGCAAGCTGCCGTTCGGCATCGCGCAGATCGGCAAGGCCTTCCGCAACGAAATCACGCCGCGCAACTTCATCTTCCGGGTGCGCGAATTCGAGCAGATGGAACTCGAGTTCTTCGTCAAACCGGGCACCGACGAAGCCTGGCACGAGCAGTGGGTAGAAAACCGTCTCGAGTGGTGGTCGGACCAAGGCGTCAATCGCAACCGGCTACAACTGTACAAAGTGCCGCGCGAAGAGCTCGCGCACTATTCGAAGGCCACCTTCGACGTGATGTACCACTTCCCGCATGGCGTGGAAGAACTGGAAGGCATCGCGAACCGAACCGACTTCGACCTCGGTTCGCACACGCGTAGTCAGGCCGATTTCAACCTCACCGCCAAAGTGATGCCGAATACCGACTCGAACTCGAAGCTGGCCATCCACGATCTCGAAACCAATTCGTGGATGGTGCCGTACGTCATCGAGCCGTCAGCAGGCGTCGATCGCGGTGTGCTCGCCGTGTTGAACGAGGCATATCAGGTGCAGAGGCTCGACAACGGCACGGAACGCACCGTGCTCGCACTGCGTCCGCACCTGGCGCCGATCAAAGTCGCCGTGCTGCCGCTGAAGCGCAACCACGAAGGCATCATGGAGAAGGCACGCGGCCTGAAGCAGACACTACAACGCCTGGGCGTTGGCCGCGTGCTGTTCGAAGACACCGGCAACATCGGCAAAGGCTATCGGCGCCACGACGAGGTCGGCACGCCGCTGTGCGTAACCGTGGACTTCGAGACGATCGAAGGCGACCACACGGTGACCATCCGGGATCGCGACTCGATGCAGCAACAGCGCGTCCACGTGGACGCGCTGTCGGACTACGTGAAGGACTACTTCAAATAGATTGGGGTTACTACGCGGTCAGCGGACGCAGAATCAGCTCTACGCGACGGTTCTGCGAGCGCCCCTCAGGCGTGTCGTTTGATGCGATTGGATATTGCGGCCCAACGCCTTGGGTCGCGATGCGCGCCGGCAGAATTCCCTGGCTCTGAAGATACGCGCCCACCGAGGCTGCACGCGCTTGCGAAAGCTGCATGTTGAGCTGCATCGAGCCGGTGCTGTCGGTGTGGCCCACCACGTCGATCATCGTCTTTTCGTATTGCTTCAGTACCAGCGCAACCGAATTCAGTACCGGATAGAAATTGGCGTTCACGTCCGATTGGTTCGTCGCGAAGGTGACATTGCCGGGCATGTTTAGAATCAGGTTGTCGCCGTTGCGCGTAACGCTTACACCGGTTCCCTGGAGTTGCTGCCGCAGCTGCGCTTCCTGCTTGTCCATGTAGTTGCCGACGGCGCCGCCCGCCAGAACTCCGACTCCCGCACCGATCAATGCGCTCTTGCGCGAGCCACCGGCAAGCGCGCCGATGATTGCGCCAGCTGCGGCACCCACTCCAGCGCCTTTCGCGGTGTTGCTGGTTTGTTGTTGGCCTGTGTACGGATTCGTGGTCTGACACGCGCCCAGCAGCAGGCTGACCAACAATACCGCTCCGATGGAGTAAGTCGTTCGATTCATCGCTAATCCTCAACGTGAACAAAATTGCGCGCGCCATTGTTATCCGATTTCTGCTGAACGCCAACTGAATGGGTCACATCGTAAGGAACTCGTGTGCTGCGTTGACTTGGCGGGATCGATTCCCCAACATCGGGGCTTTGCTGATCGGGCCGCCGATGCCAGAGCGCAAGTCGAAGAACATCACACGCGTAGAACACCGCGTGTCGACCAAGGATCGCGAGCAACGCAACCGGCACAAAGGCGCAGTGCTGTGGTTCACGGGCTTATCAGGCGCCGGCAAGTCGACGCTCGCCATTGCGCTCGAAGAGGCACTCTTCAAGCGCGGCTTCCAGGTTTACGTACTCGACGGCGACAACGTACGGTCCGGTCTCGCGTCCGACCTCGGCTTCTCTCACGAAGACCGTACAGAGAACATTCGGCGCGTCGGTGAGGTCGCGGCCCTCTTCGCTCACGCCGGCGTGATCTGTATCTCCGCGTTCATCTCGCCGTATCGCGAAGACCGCGCGATCGCGCGGCGCGCCGCGGGCGACAAATTCTACGAAGTGTACGTGGCTGCCGATCTGGCAACGTGCGAACAACGCGACCCGAAGGGGTTGTACAAGAAAGCGCGGGCTGGAGAGATTCAGGATTTCACCGGCATCTCCGCGCCCTATGAAGCACCGGGCAGTCCGGAAATCGTCGTCGACACCCGCAATGAGACGGTTGCATCTGGCGTCGCGGCGCTGATCAAATTCGTCATGACGAACTTGAGCGCCAAGAAAGTGCCGGAAGCACGCGAATCCTAACGATCGTCTTAGGCTGCAGACAGACGCGACGTACGCCTCGGCTTTCGGTTGGCTTTCTAACTGACGGGCCGCAAGCGCAAGTATCGGCGGACAAGCAATACTCGCAAAGTCCGCGCGCCGGTGGCCACAAGTCCGATTAAGGTAGCGATACACATACTTCGTCGGTGTGCGCAGGCGACGCGCAGAGCTGCATAGAACGGCAACGACCTAAGTCGTCGTTGCAACGTGTCGAGAGGTGTTTTCACCACGGCGTTCATCAAACCGAATCATCTCTGGGCGGATTCAGACCGGGATCTCTCCGTCAATCTGCTCGTATCGCGCGATGACTTCGTCGACGCTGCCTTGCGCAAGCAGTTGCCCGTTGTTCAGTAGGATCGCTGAGGTGCAGAACTCGCGAATCATCGCGAGATTGTGCGAAGAAATAGCCAGGATGCTGCTGCCGCCGATCAGGTCCTGAACCCGCCGTTTTGCTTTCTCCAGGAAGTGAGCATCGCCGGCTCCGATCATTTCATCCATGACCAATATATCGGGCTTGATCGAGGTTGAGATCGCAAACGCCAGTCTCAATAGCATTCCGGTCGAATACGTTCGGATCGGATACTGCAGTCGGTCCGCCAATTCGGTGAACTCGCGAACCGGTTCGATGAGCGACACCGCTTCCTTCCGAGTAAGACCCAAAAGAATCCCTCGGATGATGATGTTCTCCTCACCGGTCGCGTCCGAGTCCATTCCCATAGTCAAGT
The DNA here is from genome assembly GCA_963780795.1 of uncultured Gammaproteobacteria bacterium. Taxonomy (GTDB): domain Bacteria; phylum Pseudomonadota; class Gammaproteobacteria; order Pseudomonadales; family Azotimanducaceae; genus DATJGR01. The sequence goes on from CAWADH010000008.1 coordinate 763,052, forward strand.
CCGTCATCGACGCGACACTCCCATCGATGACGGCGGTTCCGGACGTCGGCTCGTAAATGCCAGAAAGCACACGTAACAGAGTTGTCTTCCCGGAGCCATTTCTTCCAATGATGCCCAACCGATCCCCGTCACGGAGTTCAAACGACACTCCGTCCAACGCCGTAATCAATGTGATCGAAGAGCTGGCGTGGTTCCGCTTGCGAACGGAGTCGTATGCACGGCTCTTGAGCGATCGACCGCGAGCGTCATAGATGGGGAAGACGATCCCGACATTGACGACTGAAATCGATGCCATGTCAGAGCCAGTACGAGATCCGGGCTCGGAACTTCGCGAAGACCATGAACGCAACTCCCATGGCGATCAGCGTGATTAGGATCGCCTGAAGCCAAAGGCCTTCTCTGATGTTGCCACCCATGAGCGGTACGCGCGTTAGGTCGATAAACGCCGCGAACGGATTCCAACTAACGATGAATTGACGCTCGCCGCTGAGCTGTTCGGGCTTCCACATGATGGGTGTTACGAAAAACGCGATCTGCATCAGGCTGGCCACCGCTTGCGGAAGGTCGCGGAATCGGGTGCACAGCGTCGCGGTGATGGTGGCAAGCGACGTGCTGAAAAGTATCAACAGCGCAAATGCGGGAACAAAGAGCAACATTGAAGCGCTGAAAACAGGAGGGAAAACAATCAACACGATGAGTAGGACAATCGAATTGTGTGCCAGTATCGCTAGCTGACGAAAAATGAGCTGAAGCGGAAACGTAAACCGGGGAATTCGCACCTGAAGTAGAAACCCCCCGTTTGCCGAAAATGCGGTTGATGCGTCGATAATGGATTGACTGAGAAAACTCCAGAGGACGAATCCGACCGTTAGAAAGGGCAGGTAGGCTTCCAAGCTCAGCCCGAACAAGTAAGAATAGACAATCGAAAGCGAACCGATCGTGCCGGCCATGCTGAGCGTCAGCCAGAAGGGACCGAGAGCCGAACGCCGGTAGCGTTTGGCAATCTCTGTCCAACCGAGTAGCAAGACAATTCGCCATCCCCGCAATGACGCACCCATGTCCGTTAGCGCAAGCCGCACGTTGCTCTGATGCGTAGCACTTGTCAGCATCGGTTGCCTCGAAGGAAATAGCGCGGGTTCGCGATATTCAATGGGCGAGATGGCAATGTCAACGCGAGCACTCATCGCTAGTTTTTTCTCTTCTCCAGGTGGCTTCAATTGAATCGACTTGGAAGTCGCTTGGTGGTTGTCCTGGGAATGCATCGCAGCGGCACGAGCGCGATAACGCGCGGATTGTCGGCGCTTGGTGTGCCACTGGGCAGCGACCTAATGCCACCGATGCTGAACAACAACGATAAGGGGTTCTTCGAAGACCTCGAAGTTAACGAGCTCAACACAGAACTGCTGGCGGCACTGAATCGTGACTGGCACTCCTTGTCTCGCATTCCGCCCGAGTCGCTCCAAAGCGAGGCGCTCGAGCCACTCAAGTTGCGCGCCATCGAACTGATGCGCACGAAGATTGGCGATCAGACGTTTGGATTGAAAAATCCTCGAATTGGACGCCTGCTACCGTTCTGGCAGGCGGTGTTCGATGAATTAGACATTAAGCCGTCCTACGTAATCGCGATCCGCAATCCAAAGAGCGTGGCGCAATCTCTGCAGAAGAGAGATGGATTCGACTTCGAGAAGAGCTATTACCTTTGGCTGGAACACGTCCTTCCGACCATCCTCGAAACTGGAGGGGCAACGCGAGTCGTCGTCGACTTCGATTTGCTGATGGCAGATCCGAGCGGTCAATTAGAACGGATGGCGAAGGCACTGGGGCTGCCATTCGATCCTGACTCACCACGCGTTCAGGAGTACCTCAGCGAGTTCTTGGACTCCAATCTTCGACACTCCCAGTTTGAACTGGAGGACTTGTCGGAGGACCGCGCAGCAGCGTCTGACGTTCGGCGAGCCTACCAAATGTTGGTTCGTCTCGGCAGCGGCAATGACGAAGTCCCGGTGGATCCGATCGAAGAGGAGTTCGAGGCCATCGAGACTCGGCTCAACGCTATGTCACCGGCTCTTGAATATATGTCGCGCTCCGATGAAAGGGTGGCTGGTCTAGTTGAATTGGTGGCTGAACGTGACGCGTGGGTGGCTGAACGCGACGCCCAGTTGGACCACCATAAGGGTGTCCTAGCCGAGCGAACCGATCAGATTGAGAGCCTGAACGCCGATCTCGCAGAGCGTGACAATAAAATCATTGCACTCGACCAACTGCTGGCCACGCGTGGCGCGCGGATCGCAGATCTCGAAGGATCAGTGGCGGAGCGTGATCGCCAGTTGCATGACCTCAACGTAGCTGCCTTCGATCGCAATCGGCAGATTCACGATTTGAATGAGTTGGCTTTTGAGCGCAGTCAGCGGATCAACGAACTCAGCCAGGTCATCTTCCAGCGCGATCAGACGGTGGCCGTGCAATTGGCACAGATCGGACGCCTGCAGGCGACTGTGTCAGATCTACTCAGCTCGACGAGTTGGAGACTGAGTGCCCCCGTTAGATTCTTCGGCCGCCAGCTTTTGCGTGTCAAAGCGATGCGCCGGGCCGTTTATTACGCGCGAACTGCCTATGGCGGCCATCTTGAGGCAGCAAAGGCGGTCTCGATGGACTACAGGGTCGGCGGACTCAGCGCCGCCAAGCGGCGCATCGTTTCCTGGGCGTTGGCTGATGCCAGCCCGACGCAAATTTCGAGCGCAGAACCCGATCGTAACGACTACGCCGAATGGATTCGTCGCTACGATACGCTCGACGATTCCTCTCGCGATAAGATCAAGACACGTATACGTGAACTGCCCCATACGCCGCTCATCTCGGTCATTATGCCCGTCTACAATCCACCGCTACCGATGCTCGAAGCGGCAATTAAATCGGTTCAACGTCAGCTATACCCTCACTGGGAGCTATGCATCGCAGACGACGCGTCGACTGATAAGTCGGTAAGACCGCTACTTCGCAAGTATGCTGAGAGCGATCCGCGTATCAAGGTGACGCTCAGAGAGCGCAACGGCCACATCGCTGCCGCCAGTAACTCGGCAATCGATCTCGCCTGCGGCGAATTCATTGCGTTCCTCGACAACGATGATCTGTTGGCGGAGTCCGCCTTGTACTGGGTTTCGCAAGCGATTACGGATCATCCCAATGTTGCGCTGATCTACTCGGACGAAGACAAAATCAACGAACTTGGCGCGCGCTACGCGCCATATTTCAAACCCGACTGGAATCCCGATCTGTTTCTTTCGCAAAACATGGTCAGCCACCTTGGCGCGTACCGAACCGAACTGGTCAGGGAACTCGGAGGGTTTCGCGAAGGCTACGAAGGATCGCAGGACTATGATTTGGCGTTGAGATGCATCGAGCGACTCGAAGCACATCAGATACATCATATCCCTCGGGTTCTGTATCACTGGCGCAGCCACCCGGGAAGTACGGCCAAAGGAGGTAGCGAAAAGCCCTACGCTTTGACGGCAGGTCAACGAGCACTCGATGATCATTTCGTGCGACTAGGCGTCTCAGCGAGGGCCGAATTGCTGCCATCCGATATGTATCGGGTTCACTATGAAATTAGTCGGCCCGTACCGCTAGTCAGCCTTTTGATCCCTACGCGCAACGGGTTGCATCTAATCAAACAATGCGTCCAGAGCATCGTAGAAAAGACGCTGTATCCGAATATCGAAATCCTGATAATCGACAACGGCTCAGATGATCCTGCGACTTTGGAGTATTTGAAGAGCCTCCGGACTGATCCACGAATCCGGGTCCTTCGCGATGATCAACCATTCAACTTCTCCGCGTTGAACAATTCTGCAGTTCGGAGTGCACGCGGTGTGTTTCTCGGACTCGTAAACAATGACATAGAAGTGATTTCTCCCGGGTGGCTAGGCGAGATGGTCAGCCTGGCCCAACAGCCCGGCGTGGGCGCGGTGGGCGCGCGCCTCCTCTATCCAAACGGGACTCTGCAGCATGGCGGCGTGATTTGCGGAATACTCGGTGTCGCCGGACATGCGCACAGGCACCTGCCAGTGAGAGAACTTGGTTACTTCGGTCGAGCGACACTCATCCAATCACTTTCCGCGGTGACCGCAGCCTGTTTGGTGATACGCAAAAGCACCTATGAGGAAGTCTGCGGTCTTGACGAGGCGAACCTGAAGGTTGCGTTCAATGATGTCGATTTCTGTTTGCGGATCCGAGAGGCCGGATACAGGAACGTGTGGACGCCGTATGCGGAACTCATCCATCACGAATCAGCAACGCGTGGAGAGGAGAACTCGCCGGAAAAGCGACAGCGCTTTGAAGGCGAAGTGACGTACATGCAGAAGCATTGGGGTCCGCGCCTGTTGAACGACCCCGCATACAATCCGAATCTGACGTTCGAATACGAAGACTTCTCTCTCGCTTGGCCACCCCGCGTAGAACGTCCGTAATTGACGGTGCCCGACGGAAGGAATTCGCTGCAAGAGCATCAGGGGAAACCGCCCGTACGGTTCATCGCCTTTTGGATCTCGGTTCTAGCGTTTGCGACGATCTACACACTTCTGTACGGCGCCGATTCGGGCCGACAGCTTCTCGTCTCGCTGACTGCAGACGAACGGGGTGGATTTCAGGTTTTCTTTGATCACGGGGCAAGCTTTTCGGAGCAGGATTCGAGCCGAATTGCCGTCAAACCAGGCTCTAATACGTATTCGATCAGATTGACCGAAGAGCCGCTCAAAGCATTGCGGCTCGATCCAGACCCCACCATGGTTCGAGTGCGACTGGACAAAGTCGTTATTCAGGATCGCAGGTCGGCAAGCTCGGCAACGCTACCACTCGACGATCTAACTCCGCTCAACGATATCGCCTCGATCGGACACGAAGAGACCGGCGCGACGGTGGTTAGCGCTCCGAACGCACAGGACCCACAAACGCTGCTTCCGGTTCACGAAGAGTTCACGCCCAGAACTTGGGAGCTTGCGATTGGCCGCGCTTGTCGAGGTCTATTGCTCCTGACGGTGGGACTCGCTGTCGTCCTCCGATTGGCAAGACCACGTACCGGCGTACCGGCACATACGCTGCTCTTCGGTGCATGGATGCTCATCGCAGCGATGGCGCTCACGTCCACAACCAGCCGATCAGTGCATCCAGACGAATTTTCTCATGTTGCTGCGGCTCGGTACTATTACAGTCACTGGCTTCCGCCGCGCGTCGACTCACCGGAAATCATCGACAGCTACTCAGCCTACGGCGCGAGCTATCTCAACGAACTCGATCTCGTCTACCCAATCGCTGCCAAGGCCAGCCAACTCTGGTCGGTATTCGGTCTTGCAGAGACAACTTCTCTTCGCTTTTTCAATGTGCTCCTCTTCGGTGGATTGGTCGCGATTGCCGCGACATTCCGGAAGAGTTGGCCTACGTGCGTCGTCCTGTTGCTGACTCCCCAGGTCTGGTACGTGTTTTCGTACTTCAATGCCGACGGTTTCGCTCTGTTTCTAGCGCTCATGATGACGACGCTATTTGCCGCCACTGATTCACCCGTGTCGCGCTTCATCGACGGGCAACGCGTATCCCGAGTGTCTCTAGGCTTTTTCGCAATCACGCTCGGTCTGTTGCTCGTCTCGAAACGCAACTATCTGCCGGTCGTACTTGTCACTGGACTGGTACTGGCCGCGCGCCATCTAGGATTGAAGGCTTGGACGTGTTGCGTTGCGGCAATAGGTGCAGGCCTGCTGTCGTGTCAATTGGTCGCCGGCAAAGAGTTGGTTCACATGTTTCCGCTTACATCACGATGGTTCGCGCCAGTGGGTTTGGTCACACTCGGGTCGGTTGCGGCCACGGCGCTATGGCGCATTTCTCGTCAACCAGCCTTGCGGTTGCGACTGTATCGCCTCGTGCTGCTCTTTGTCCTCGCGGCAGGAGTCGCGACGCCGCGCGTTGTTGCGGACATCGCGACGAACGGCGGTCCGCTACAAAAATCGCAACGCATGTCAGCGGCGGCCGAGGAGTACGCCCAGACGCAATTCAAGCCTTCGACCTTGGTCGCCGACCTGTCAGCAAGCTACCCCGGGCTCAAGCCCGCAGCGAAAGGTACGAGCTTCTGGCAAATAGTCGGCCCACCGAACGAGTGGAGTACGAGCAGCTGGTACAGCTTGCTCGGAGTGTACGGCTACATGAGCATCTTCGCGCCGCAGCTGCTGTACGCGCTGCTCTCCACAGCCATTCTGCTGTTGTGCGTCAGCATGGCCACATGGGCGTTCAGACATGCAAACGCGCGAACCGAACTCAGTATCCTCGTCAGCGGCGCCACGTTGGTCGTGTTGAATTCGATCCTGCAGAGTTGGGCCAACGACTTTCAACCTCAAGGACGATATCTATTTCCCGCGCTCGTGATGATCGCAGCATATCTGCAGAGTCAGCCGGAACTCTCGAAGAGCTACGCGTTCCGCATTGGAGTGGCTGCGTGTTTTGCCGGTTCCGTGCTGTCCTTTGCGACGGTCGCGCTCCCGGCATTGGCTGGTCGATAGGTCTTCAGCGCCCCCGTGCCGATGCCCATTACTCGGAAGGTTTGCTGGCATCACTTTCTCGAAAACCAACCAGACGCTGCCAATTGATCGCCTCGGTACACCCAGGCCATCGGATAGCCACGTGCATCGATCGTGAATACCGGCGGAATGGTGGGTTTCAGAGTTGCCGGGCTCTGAACGAGCAGCGAGCGATTGAGGATGAAGAAATCGGAATTGGTATTAAAGCTGGGCGAGAGACCGACATCCTGGCTGATTTCGTGCGGTCCCAACCACATACCGAAATAGCCGGCATGCAATCGAATGTCCTTGCAGGGGGTACCCTCGAATTTGCCGTTGTTGCTTGCACACGCGCTTTGGATGACGAGGCCTGCTTGCATGGCTTCTTCGCCCCACCCGACCCAGGACGCGTTGACCGCACCCGGTTTGGGCTCCATGTCACCGTAGTCGAGCCAGAAGGGACGAAAGGTCGCGTACAGCGGCGCAAAAGCTGCCAATTCGAGCAACATTGCGGCGACGATGCATAGTGCTCCCCAGTTCCATGCCTTCGAAGAGATCGGGGCAGCGACCTGCAAAGCTCGAATAGCGACCACCACAGCGACAATGAAAATGCTGATGCTCAGATACTTCGAGTTCAACGGTACAGCCAGCAACACGGCCAGCAGGACTAGCGCATAAGCAAGCCACAGCAAGGCACTCAGCCCGGGTTGAAATACGGGCGGGGCGTTGCGGAAACGCGTCGATGCCGCCAACGCCGCCAACCAGAACACGAATGGCAAGGAGACAAAGCACACCGCGCACGCGTAGAGGAGATAGGCAACGTAATGCTGCAGCAGCGTGTCCATGCCGAAATGAAGAAAGACACCGTTCAGTAGGTGTGAACGATTCAGAGCCGCTATCTCACTGGGAGCATGTGGCGCCCACTTCGGCTTGACGACTAGAACTCCGATCACCGCCGCACACAACGCGATCGGCAAAATGCACAACGCCACACGATCTGCGCTCTTCCACGTCAGCCACGCCAACGCTCGGCGTCCGCGCATCCATATAGTAAGAATTTGCGCAATTCCGATCACGACGACGGTCGCAGGCACCAACAGAATTGCCAGCTTCGCGAAGAGTTCTGGCCTATCGAAGAGAAAAGCGAACGGCATGTAGGCCCAGATCACGAGGGGGTCTGCAATGGCCTCTAGAAAAAAGCCAGGGGGTAGCGACTGCACCGTCGCGCTTGCATATCCGACGGCGGAGACCGCGCCAACCAGCAACACGATGACGGTGTCCAGCGCGAGCGTCCTCAGCGCGTCGAGCCAAGGCGTGCGCTTACGAAGGTCCGCTACCAAGAGACCGTCGCAGTAGAGACAGAGCAGCAATATCGGCGATGCATTGAGTTTTTCCTGGGCCGCCAGAGCTGCGACGATCACGGCTATTCTGGCCAGGCGTACGACGCGCTCGCGATACGCACGCACCATCAGCAGGCACGCCAGCACCCCGCCAATCAAGGAGATTGCATCATAGTTGAACGTCTTTATCGCCAGTGAACTCACAGGTAGAAGCAGTAGCACGGTCGCAAGCACAAAGAAGTTGCGGCCCGTCTTGTCATGATCGCCAACGAGCTTGGCTGCCTGCAGCGCCAGTACGATCAGTAACAATGCACTCATCGCCCAATGCAGAACCTTGAGGATCGGCAACCCTACTTCACCGCTCGCAAAACCGGGCACGACGAGTCCGAGCAGTTTGCCGATCGGAATGAAGATCGCTCCCGTCGTATGCAATGGCCCCTGCTGCCACTGAACGAGGAAACTGGGAGCATCGACCGCCGCACCCATTGCAATCCCATATTCGTCAATGGTGGCGAACTGGCTCACTCGTGCAGCGCTGAAGAGTGCCGCCACCAGTACTAGGAGGACTCCCAACGCGTACCAGCGACGGTATTCATAGAAGGCAATCCCGGCACTGACGGCAGCGACCAAAACCGCCGCAGCGGATTCCAGCGCGTTCAAGGCGTTCTCCTCTTCCAGCCGATTCGAGTTCGTGCGTCAGGAATTGTATCGGCAACGAACAAGGTCGATAGGTGGTCAACGCGATTGAACGGCCTCGAGATAGAGCGTCTCAACGCGTTCCGCAATTTTCTCCCACGAGTATTCGCCTGCAGTGAGCCGAGCTGTTGCACGCAGCCGTGTCAAAACCTCGGGCGTAAGTCGCGATAGGCGGTCAGCAAGTGCATCTACGTCTTCTATCGGAACCACGTAACCCGAAACCGAGTCTTTCACGACATCGGAAGCGCCAAACACGTCGGAAGTCACGATCGTACAGCCGCACGCCATTGCTTGAAGCATCACGCTAGCCATGCCCTCGAATCTCGAGGGCATGATGAGCGCGTGATGCCCCCGATAGAGTTCCGGGAGAGTGTCGAGAGGAACCCAACCACACCACGAAAATTCGATCTGATCACTCAAGCCCGCCGTCAGTGGTTCCAAATTGCTCCGTTCGGGACCGTCGCCGACGATCGTCATCGTCAGCGGTTCGCGCAACGAGACTTTCCGCAGCGCCTCAATGAGGACGTCCAATCCCTTTTGCCGAACCAAACGGCCAACGAACAGCAGGCGAAGCGGACGGGCAGACGAGATCGCGCCAGCATCGACGAATTGCTGTGGACTCACGCCGTTCGTCACGACGTCATATCTGCGGTCGACGGTATGGCGCGCGAGTTCGGCCAGACCTTTGCTGTTCGGCAACACGAGAGCGGCTTGCCTCCAAATGGCTCGAGTCGCAGGCATCGTCACCCTGTGCATCATCGCGGTCTCCGATGGCAAGAAACCGGGAACATCACCCCCCAGTAAGGAAACGACATAAGGTTTGCTGTGCGCGAGGCCATCGAGATACAACGCGCCGCCCGTCGGCATACCGAAGAAACAATGCACTATGTCGGGCTTGAAACTCTTCCGCAGCGCTGGAAGGCGTCGTGACGCAGCGACCACGTATCGGAGCATTTCAAAGGGACTGCAGACATCGGCGCGCTTTCTCCCGGTGCCGATCCGCTCGACCGTCAATCGCGAAAAGGACCGGTCGACCCCCAACATTTCCTTGGTGCCGCTCGTCAGCACGTGAAGCGTGTGCCGGCGATCGGCAAGCGCTTCTGCTAGGAATCGACTGGTGGCCCCGCCTCCGCCGCCGGCGGGCGGATACTCGTAGTTCAAAAACAAGATGCGCATCGTCTAGCGCGAAATGATTCGCCGGATGCCTTCAGCGAGCGCGACCGTAGGCTCCCAACCGAGAGTGCTTCGCGCAGCAGAGATATCCAGCACGTTCCGCGGCACGTCGATGGGTCGCCCGGGAAGACGATCGACTCGGTCGGCCAGATCAAAGTGGCATGCCAACAAATCTATGATTTCGTTGATGGACGAACCTACACCAGAACCGATGTTCAAAGTGAAACTGCTCTCGTTCTTCAGCGTCAATTCGAAGGCCGAACGAAGGTCATCCACGTATAGGTAGTCGCGAACGACAGAGCCATCCCCCCACACGCTCAGTTTTTCTCCGGCTTTCAACGTTTGGATCGCGACGTCGATGAATCCTTGCCGCTGCGTACCGCTCATGAGGCCGTAGGGGTTCGATATCCGAAGTATTTGAAGAACGATATCGGTGCCGTATGCCGTAGCGCGAAGATACTTTTCCGTCGCAGACTTCATCGCTCCGTGCATGGAAATAGGCTCGAGCGGCACGTCTTCCCGTATGGCGGCCCTACCGATGGCAGGGCCGTAAACGGTACCGCCGGATGATGCAAATACGAATCTCCTCGCGCGGCGCGCCACGCTCTCGCGCAGCACGGCGAGCGTACCCAACACATTCGTTTGAATGTCTAAGGAAGGATCGGCCTGCGAAATCGTCGGATCCGACGAGCACGCAAGGTGGATTACCGTGTCCCCTTCTTGGATGTGTTGGCCAAACAACTCGGGTGATTCGAGGCAATCCAAATGCAGCACGGTGCATCCGGCGGCATCACTCACCGAGCCGGACGGACCGGAACGATTAGTGACTAAGACCGAATACCCCAAGGATTGCAAATAAGGCGCAAGGGCCCGGGCAATCCGTCCCGTGCCGCCGGTAATAAGTACACGCATTTGTTGACGCGCAGCGTACCGCTTCAGGAGTGACCGCGGTAGCCGGTCAGTTGAACGAATCCACCTTTTTATACGCGAAAGTAATCTGAAACGGATTCGGACAGGATCAAGTCCACGCTACAATCGTGCAGCGCATAGACCGACGACCTTGACTCTTGCGCCCATCGAGAACTACGAAGCCTTGGCAGCGCGAATCGGCTCGCTCGAAGTCCCTCGGAAGCGACAAGCCCTGAGATCGGCAGCGATCACCGATGTACGCCGGATTAGTTGGACACGCACATGCAAAACAGTTCGAACCGATCCACCGGACGGAGGTGCTTTGCAACCTAGGAGACGAAGATCGCCGAGGCAGGTGTCTCAGCTTTTCCTTAGCAACCTCGAATACATCGCGCTTCGTCTCGCGCGTAAGTTCCTGTTCCCGACGGACCTACAGCGGGTTGGTCGCTATCTCCCTTTCTATCGCACAAATCTGGCCGAGGTTCGACCCGATCAGGTCTGCGACCTCTATTGCGCCTCGTTGGCGCAGGTGAGCCGGTCGGTGGAGGGCAAGAGGATCGTCGAAGTGGGGAGCGGCTCCACCAACGGGGCTGGGTATGCTCTCGTGAGCACCGGCGCTTCACGGGTTTGGTGCATCGAGCCATATGTGCACCTCGATCTTGAGCTAGACGCGACTCTGCTCGCGAAGATTGCTAGTCAACACGATCTGCAAGCCGATTCGGTTAGCGCGGCCGTGCGCCGTTGCACATCTTTCGCAAGCGTTGGCGCCGGGCAAGCAGATCTGATTCTGTCGCACTCGGTCTTAGAGCACTTGGCCGAACCAGCTGCCGCTTTTTCTCAAATGAAGCTCTGCCTATCGAGGCATGGAGCGATGTTGCACGTAGTCGACTACCGCGATCATTTCTTCAAATATCCCCTGCACTTTCTTCAGTTTTCGCAAAACACGTGGCGTAGGTTTCTGAATCCGGGAGACCTGCCACGCTGGCGACTTGCCGATCACGTGACAGCATTGGAGCAGGCTGGATTCAGCGTCCGGGTTATTCATCAAGAGGAAGATCCGCGCGAGTTCGCACGAATACGGCCCCACATCTCGGATGATTTCAATGCGGATGATCCTAGCGTTGGCGTGCTTCACGCGGTTCTGTTTTGTGTACCCAACTAAGGATCCTGATCCGGACGCAGACACCAGAGAGGAGTTCGACGGGTAGCGCTGCGGCACGTTCAGGTCAACGCTCACGCTACGTAGCTCTCTGCCATCTGAAGGAAATCTAGATGTGATAAACGATACGACCGACAAGACGATCCGCGTTTCGCAGGACGTGTACGACTCCGTCGTTGAGACACAAGGCACCTTTTTCGAGCGTCTGTCGGGAGTTGATCGCCACAAGCAAGCAGCGGATTTGCTGAGCGAAGCCAAGGCACATCAACAGGCTGGTATCTTGCAGCGCTTTGCAACTCTAAACGGTGCTCGCCTCTTGGAGGTGGGCGCAGGTCTGGCGATGAACCTCGTTGTATGGAGCAAGCATTACGGCAGCGATGTCCACGGTGTCGAACCAGATGCAGTTGGTTTCGACGCCTCATTCAAGCTGGGTCGCAAGCTGATGGAAGAGAATGGTCTGAAGCCCGATCGCATCGTCAATGCGGTCGGCGAACAGCTCCCTTTTGCCAATGACACCTTCGACATCGTCTACTCCGCGAACGTACTCGAGCACACCGAGCGGCCATTGGATGTGCTTTTTGAATCGCTGCGCGTCCTTCGCCCTGGTGGAACCCTGCAGTTCGTGTTTCCCAACTATCGTTCGTTTTACGACGGCCACTATGGGGTATTTCATCCCCCGGTCCTGTGGCCGGGTTTCTTTCCATGGTACGTGCGTTGGCTTTGCGGACGAGATCCGACGTTTGCACGCACGTTGCGCACCGAGCTGAACGTCGGTTGGACCCTACGCGCGCTACGCGAACTGTCCCAATCGCACCACTTCGAAATACTTGGACTGGGTCAGGACATCTTCCGCCAGCGGATGGTCTCTTTGGACTTCGGCACATGGGCTAGCTTGGGGCGCGTCAAGCGCCCGTTGATGCTCATAGCGCATTGGCGCGCGCGCGCGCTTCTCGCGCGACTGATGATCGTCACTCGCGGTTGGTCCCCCATCATATTGACGTTGCGTAAGTTAGCGGCATGACGTTGCCGGTTTTCTTCAAAGTCCTCGTATCGGCGGCATTGGTCACGTGGCTTCTCTGGCGAACGCCCGTATCAGAAATAGGCGCGACCCTGGGCTCTCTTGATTTCGTAAGCATGTTTGCCGCGTTGGTACTGACGCTGGCTGCCTGGTGGCTTTCAGCACTGCGTCTGTGGTGCCTCGCGCCCGAATTCCGACTCCGCGATGTCGTGCGAATGACATTTGTGGCGCTGTATTACGGGACGGTACTACCGGGCCAGGTTGCTGGCGACGTGATGAAGGCGCATCGGTTGAGCCACCGACAGAGTGAGCCCGGTCAAGCAGCGGCGGCGACGCTAATCGACCGCGTGGTTGCGACATTTGCATTGTTCTTCCTAGGTGCGAGCGCGGCACCATGGGTGCAGCGGGCGCCCGACGGGTTGACCTTGTTGTTCGTACTGGCGGCGACCACATGTCTCCTTGGCACGCTGCTACTCGCGCAGTCGCGCGCGCATATGCTCCTCACGCGCTGGATAACGCCAAAGCGACCGACGAAACTGCGCACGCTTCTCGTTCGCTTGGTCGATGGTCTGCATCGTTTGCTGCAGCACCCGCTTCGTCTGGTCGCTTGTTTCATGCTCGCCTTGGTTTTTCACGGGCTTTGTACTGCGATCCAAATCATGTTGGCGCACGCGCTGGGCTTTGAACTCCCAGTAGCGGTTTGGCTCTTGGTCTATGCCGGGGTAGCGCTGTTGCTGCTGTTGCCAGTCAGCGTCGCAGGCCTCGGACTGCGGGAGGGTGGCTACGTCGGACTGCTGGGTGTGTTTGGCGTTGCTGCGACGCAAGCGCTCTCGCTGTCCTTGGTACTGTTTTCGTACCTGCTCTTCGGCGCACTGCTTGGGTGGATTGCGGAATTGACAGGTAAGAGATAGCGCCTAAGCTGGCCAATGACCGGTTCTCAATCCTGCCCAGCAGTGCTATCAGATTGTTGATTTGCCTTGAGATCCGTTCAAAAAACTTGCCATCGTGAGCGCCCCCCACAGAACCGCTCGCTCATCGCTCTGACCTGTTCGATGCGCCGCGAGCCTGTTCGCCAGGCAATTTACACGGAGCGCGGCACAATCGACATGTGGAAGTCCTACTTCCCCCGACTTGAACCACGATCCGATCGGCACTCCGAAGCCCTTCTTTGAACGATACAGAACGTCCTTCGGCAGCATGGGCTCCAATGCCTTTTTCAGCAGGTACTTTGTTTCGCCGCCACGCAACTTGAAGCGCCAAGGTATCCTTCGGACGAAATTGACTACATCGATGTCGAGAAAGGGGGCTCTGACCTCGAGCGAATGCATCATGCTCGCCCGATCGACTTTGGTCAGGATGTCGTCCTGAAGGTAGAGTTTCGTATAGAACTGCAGCGTCCGGTCGACCAGCGCACCGCTCCGACATCCATCCCACTGTTCGATCGCTTCCGAGTAGACGTCTTCGAGATCCAAGCTTTCGCTGAAACAGTCCGCCAAATCGGCGGGTCCGAGTGGTGCCATCCAGACGGGGCACCACAAATTTGGAGCGTGATCGAGGCCACGTAACGTTCGCTTCAATTTGAAATCCAGACTCATGTTCCGATGCGACACAGGTAGCCGAGCAATCAGCATGGAAATGGCCCGATGCAATGGTCGCGGAACCATTTTCCGGTAAAGATCCGCCCATCGAAGGGCAAGAAACGGATCGTAGCCGGCAAAGAGTTCATCGCCACCATCGCCCCCCAAGGCAACGGTTACGTGCTGGCGCGCGAATCCACACAGGAGGTACGTGGGCAGCAGCGAGCTGTCGCCCAGTGGTTCGTCCAGACGACTGAGCACCTCAGGCACGATGCGTCGAGCTGCATCGATCGAAAGTTTCTGGGTGTGGTGAACGCTACCCACGAGGTCCGCTGCACGTTGAGCATACACGGATTCATCGAACGTCGGCTCTTCGAAACCAACGCTGTAGGTGTGAAGTCGGCCAGGTCCGAGTTCACGCGCCGCGAAGGATGCAACTGCGGAGGAATCGATGCCACCGCTCAGGAACGCCCCGATGGGTACGTCCGAGACAAGCCTACGTTTGACTGCGCGCGCGAACAAAAACCGCAGCTCCTCGCACCATCGCTCTTCCGCGTCCGCTGGAATTTCATCGAATGGCTCAATCACGAAATCCCAATACTTCCACAGGCGTAGTCGTTCCGTTGCCACATCGAAATCCAGGCAGTACCCAGCCGGCAGCTTTCGGCTCCCCTCAAGGATGCAGTTAGGAGCGGGGATGTATCCGTAGGCAAAGAACTTCCGAAGCCCCACGCTCGATATCGCGCTATTGACCGACCGATGTGCCCGCAGCGCTGTCAGCTCGGAGGCAAACGCAAAAAAACCTTGCCTGTGGGTGTAATAGAACGGCTTCTTTCCAAACCGATCTCGACTCGCAAACAGGCGTCGTCGCGAACGATCATAAATGACGAATGCCCACATTCCGTTCAGTCGATTGACGAAGCCATCACCCCACAGCCGATATCCCTGGAGAAGTACCTCTGTATCCGAATGATCGGTGACGAACTGTCCGCCAGCGGCCCTCAGTTCCTCGCGCAATTCAGCGTGGTTGTAGATCTCCCCGTTGAAGACGATTCCGATCTGACCATCGGGCGTCCACATCGGCTGGACGCCTCCTTCGAGATCGATGATCGCGAGGCGGACGTGTCCCAGATGGACACCGTGCTCGGGATCGCTCCAAACCCCGCTACCGTCCGGCCCGCGCCATGCTTGTGCCGCGTTCATGCGCGCGATGTCGTCGCGAGAACCTTGACCGACGAAGCCGGCAATTCCGCACATTCAGCCGGTCCGCTGGACGATGCGGCGTACTCGATATACCGGCTTCGATTGGGACTCGTGGTAGGTGCGGTTGACCATCTCGGCGAGCAATCCCATCAGGAAGCTCATTACGCCGATTGCAAACAGAATTACCGCCAGGATGGGTAACGGAGTCTGGATGAGGGAAATTCCCTCGAAGAGCTTCAGCCAGGTGGCCCACGCCAGCACGAGTGTCGCAACGGACACGCTGATCAAACCGAATCCACCGAACAAATAAATCGGCTTTCCCGCGTACCGGAACAGAAATTTCACCACCAGCAGGTCGAGCACTACCTTAACGACCCGCTCCAATCCGTACTTGGACTCGCCGTGAACACGCGGATGATGCGTGACCTCAATTTCGCCCACTCGCGCCCCATTCCACGCCGCATAGATCGGCACGAAGCGATGCATCTCCCCGTAGAGCCTCACACCTTCCAACACATCCCGACGATATGCCTTTAGGGAACACCCGTAATCATGAAGGTGGACTCCAGACACTTTCGAAATCAGATCGTTTGCGAGACGGCTCGGCAGATTTCGCTTGAATGCGGCGTCCTTCCGGTCCTTACGCCAACCCGACACGACGTCGAATCCTTCTTCTAGCTTGGCCAACAGGCGTCCGATGTCGCTCGGATCGTTTTGAAGATCGCCATCCATCGGCACGATGATGTCACCGCGCGCGTGGTCGAGTCCGGCCATAAGAGCTGCCGTTTGACCGTAATTCCGGCTGAGATGAATAACTATAACCCTATCGTCTCCGGCGGCGACACCGTCGAGGCGCTCAGCAGAACGATCGCGACTGCCGTCATTGACGAGGATCAATTCCCATGAGCGTCCCAACGCATCCATTGAATCCCGGATCCGCTCGTACAGGATCGGAATGTTTTCTTCTTCGTTGAAAATCGGAACCGCCACCGAAATCTCAGGCGTCGCGCACATCCGCGTTTTCGCAATGACGCCAGCTTCTATCTCCTCCATCAGTCTGAATTCCACGCGAAGAGCGGGCAAGTCTAACCGAACCCGTCACGGCCTTCTTCCTGCGGCGAGCAACGTCTGCGGTACGCGAGTCAGAATCCAAACCCAGACGAGGGAGGCGTACAACACAACAGCACCATGAAAGTACCAACTCGTCAGGAGTACCTGAATGAAAGTGGAGGAGCGTTCGAGCTTGGTCTGGTCAGCAGCGAGCTTGAACAACATCCGACCGAACGACATCCCCATCGAATACGCAACCAGCATGGCCACGTTGACTGCGGTCAAGCGATTTCCCGATTCATTTCTCGTTCCCCGATACAATTGCGTCGAGCCTCGCGCGTTCGGCCACAAACGCCGGGAAGCCAATGCGAGTCTACGAGTCGACTCTAACTGGGACACTAGGACGCACTAGTTGATCAAGGTAGCCTTCGATCGGTTGATTGGACACGGGCTTCGCTTCGCGAAACGCGCCTATCAAACGCTGCCGTTGAGTTACGAGTCAAAGGCCGTGCATCGACGCGTAGTCGCGCATCTATTTCCCAGGCTCCTGCTCCTGAGCGGAGCCCCACGTTCATCGATTCCGGTTCTCGCGACCGTACCCCAATATCTGCCGCTTGGAATCCTGCCGGGCCACCTCAATCCGGATTCCGAAATGAGTCCGCTCGATGTGCGCTCGTCCTTAAATCCCTTTGTTTCGATCGTAATCCCCGTGTTCGGACAGATCGAATACACCACTCGATGCCTCGCCTCCATCGCAGCCAACACCCCTACGGCAGCGTTCGAAGTCATCGTGGTCGACGATTGCTCTCCGGACGACACCGCGGTGGCTCTCCAGCGCATCGACGGGATACGTCTGATCCACAACGAGGAAAATCAAGGCTTCATTCGTTCCTGTAACGCGGGCGCAGCGATCGCACGTGGGCAATACCTGCATTTCCTGAACAACGACACTGTCGTGACCCGCGGCTGGCTGGATGAGTTGCTGAGAACGTTCGACGCATTCCCGGGCACTGGATTCGTGGGTTCCAAGCTCGTCTATCCCGACGGACGTCTACAGGAGGCAGGCGCGATCATCTGGCAAGACGGAAGCGCCTGGAACTTCGGCCGCGACCAGGACGCGGCGCTACCGACGTACAACTATGCGAGAGAAGTCGACTACTGTTCCGGCGCCTCGATCGTGGTGCCGAAGTCGCTCTTCGACGAACTTGGCGGCTTCGATGAACGCTATCTGCCGGCGTACTGTGAAGACGCAGATCTGGCACTCAAGGTTCGAGCCGCCGGCTACCGCGTGATCTACCAACCGCTTTCAACGGTATTTCACTACGAGGGAGTCACCTCGGGTACTGATCCTGCAAGCGGCATCAAGTCGTATCAGATCACCAACACGATGAAGCTGTTCGAGCGTTGGCGAGAACAGTTGAAATCGCATCAAGCCCCTGGCGAGGATCCGGACAAGGCGAAAGATCGGACGGCGAAGAGGCGGGCGCTCGTACTCGACCACTGCACTCCCACGCCCGATCAGGACGCCGGGTCAGTGCTCGTATTCAACATGCTGCTGCTGCTGCGAGAGATGGATTTTCAAGTCACGTTCATCGCAGAGAGCGAACTTCGGTATGTACCAGGACATACGACTGCGCTGCAACGCATCGGCGTCGAAGTGCTCTGGGCGCCGTACCTCCTTTCGGTTGAATCGCATCTCAAGCAGTGCGGGCGCCGCTACGATCTCGCGCTCCTGTATCGTCCCAGCGTGGTAGCGCAGTACGTCAAAGCCGCTCGAAAGTACTGCCCAAACGCAAAGGTACTGTTCCACACGCAGGACCTACATTTCCTTCGAATGCAACGCGAAGGCGAGCTTCTCGGTGACTCAAAGACGATGAAGCTAGCAACGAGCATGAAACAACTCGAATTCAACGCCATTCGAGCAGTGGATGCGACGATCGTGGTCAGTACGGCCGAACTCGAACTGCTGCGACGCGAACTAAGCGGCGAGGCGATTTTCGTTCTCCCTCTCATCGTCTCAGTTCCGGGGACAGTAAAGGGGTTCCACGAACGACGCGACATCGTATTCGTGGGCAGCTATCACCACACGCCCAACGTCGACGCAGTGCGATTCTTCGTTGCTGAGATCATGCCACTGCTGCGCACGCGACTACCGGGTGTCCGTTTCTACGCGGCTGGTAGCAACCCCACTCCGGAAGTCCAAAGTTTGGCCAGTGAAGACGTCTCGGTCACCGGATACATCGAGGACCTGGACGCGCTTCTGAACCAGATGCGTGTTTCAGTTGCCCCACTTCGCTTCGGGGCGGGGATCAAAGGCAAGATCACATCTGCAATGTCGGTGGGCCTGCCGGTCGTAGCCACCTCGATGGCGACCGAAGGCATGTCACTGACCGATGGAGACAACGTCATTGTGGCCGATGCCGTAAACGAGTTCGTATCGAGCATCGCCCGCGTCTACGAAGAAGAATCTGTCTGGAACGCCCTGAGCCGGAACGGAATCGCATTCGCCGACAAGGCGTGGGGACCGGAAGCGGCCTGGAGAAATCTCTCGGAGATTCTTGCCCGACTCGGGTTCGCTTCACAGCGCAACGAGCGCTCTCTGCGCCTTTACTCTTCTGTTAGCGAAGTCTCGCTGAGGTCGCCTGGGGTTGAGCTCGTCTATCTGAACCCCATCTTCGTCGCTCGGACTCGCGGCGAGTTCGAACGGGGTCTGCAGAACGAGGTGCTCACCACGCTTGGCAGTCTCGAGAATCGTCTGGTTGAAAGCGCCGACGACGAAATCGTTTCGTTCGATGGGTTTTGCGTTCCATGCAATGGACGCGTCGCGCTCCAGATTGTCATGGGACCCACCAATCCGCGGAGCGGACATCGGAACCCGAATTGGAGGGAGACCCTGACGTGTCCAGTGTGCGGAATGAACAACCGTCAGCGCTTGGTTGCAACGCTGCTCAGAGAGGAACTCGAACCGTCCCGCAACAGGGCCGTGTATTTCATGGAGCAGATCACACCCATGTTTCGGTGGGCCGAAACGGCATTTCCACAACACCGCATCATTGGCAGCGAGTACCTCGGAGACGCTTTTGACGGCGGTCAAGTCAGGGAGGGCATCCGTCACGAGGATATGATGAATCTGAGCTTCCCCGCCGAATCATTGGATCTCATCGTCAGCAACGACGTGTTCGAGCATGTCCCCAAGCCAGTACGAGCGTTCTCGGAGTGTGCACGAACCCTGCGGCGCGGCGGGACGTTGCTTGCAACCGTGCCATTTCACGAAGACTACGACGAGTCGGTGACGCGAGCGCGACTCGAAGACGGCGGATTGCACCACGTGCTTCCGCCTGAGTTTCATGAAAATCCAATGTCGCGCAAAGGATCTCTCGTCTTCACAGACTTCGGGTGGGATCTGCTGACGATGGCACGCGATGCCGGGTTCGAAGACATCCACATTGCCGCGTATGCCTCCGGCGCGTTGGGGCATCTCGGCACTTGCCAACTGATATTCAAAGGATCGAAGAAGCAGGCATGAACTCGTCATGCGAGACCGGTCAAGTGGCCGAAGCCTCACCCTCGCCGAGACCGATCAGAACACGACGCAACGAGTCCCGCCAATCCGGCGCGTCTTCGCCCGTGATTCTCTGCAATTCCGACGAATCGAGGATCGAGTTCGATGGTCGTCTCGCGCTCGTTGGGTATTGGTCGGTCGTTATGGGATCGAGTCGCGGTACACGGCGTACCATCCCCAACGCGGCAGCGGTTTCGAATATCGCCTTCGCAAAACCAAACCATGTCGTTGGCGGTTGAGACGAATAGTGGAGCAGGCGTCCGGCTTCGCGTATGTCAGGTCGCGCGGCGTAGCGCCACACCACCTCTGCAATGTCAGCTGCCGCACACGGCGTGCCGAACTGATCGTCGACCACCCTGACCACATCCTGGCTCGCCAATCTCAACATTGTTTTGACGAAATTCGACCCGGCCACGCCGTATACCCAGGAAACTCGGAGGATCAGACCGGGTATCCGCGCATCATGGATCTGGCGCTCCCCTGCCAGTTTCGATTCACCGTAAACGTTGATCGGGTTTGTTCTGTCGTCTTCGCGATAGGCCGAAGTGCGTTGTCCGTCGAACACGTAATCCGTCGACAAGTGAATCAACGGCGTCGCGTGCGGGCTGCAGGCGCGGGCGACGTTCCCTGCACCGTCGGCGTTTGTGGCGAACGCCGATTCGCGTTCCGATTCCGCCTTGTCTACCGCCGTATAGGCCGCAGCGTTGACGACGAGATCCGGGCGGATGCGGGCAAATACCTTTGTGACTGATTCGGCATCGCGGATATCCATCTCGCGCGAGGCGGGAGCAACGACCTCATAGTTCGACGGTGCAGACATCACAACTTCGCGACCGACCTGACCAGAGGCTCCGATAATCAGCACGCGTCGGAGCATCATTCGACAGCGAGCGCGCTGCGCAGTGGTTTGTTTACCGCATCCCGCGCCGACACTATCGGATTTTCCACGGGCCAATGAATATTCAATTCGGGGTCGTTCCAGAGCAGTCCGATCTCGTCTTCCGGGTGATAGAACTCCGTGCACTTGTATTCGAAGTCAGCACGATCCGAAAGCACGCAGAAACCGTGAGCAAAGCCTGGCGGGATATAAAACTGCAGATGGTTCGTCTCTGAGATTTCGATCCCAACCCACTGCCGAAACGTGTTCGACTGCGGATTCACGTCGACAGCAACGTCCCACACGCTACCCCTCACTACTCGAACCAGCTTGCCTTGCGGGTACTTGCGCTGCAGATGCAGACCCCGCAAGACTCCTTTTCTGGAGTGCGAGTGATTGTCCTGCACAAATTCGATATCGAGTCCGGGCACGTCGGCGTATTGCTGCCGATTGTACGTTTCGACAAAGAACCCTCGATCATCACGAAAAACCTGCGGTTCGAGGATGAGCACACCGTCGAGCTTGGTCCGTGTGACCTTCACCTACCCGCATTCCAGAACGACGGCGCCGCGTCTCGCGCGTCTGCGCTGCCGTCGTGTCTCACTTCGCGCAGCAACTCGTACAGGTACTCTCCGTACGCCGATTTCCCGATGCGTCCGGCCAGCGTCGTCAATGCAGCGTCGTCTATCCAACCCAAGCGCCAAGCAACCTCCTCAGGACACGCAATTTTGAGACCCTGCCTGTGTTCTATGGTCTGAACAAACTGGCTCGCCTCCAGCAGTGACTCGTGCGTTCCCGTATCGAGCCATGCCATGCCACGCCCCATACTCTTGACGTCGAGCCGGCCGCGTTCGAGGTAGTGCCGGTTGAGGTCGGTGATTTCGATCTCTCCGCGGGCAGACGGAGCGAGATCGCGCGCAATTGCCACCACGTCGTTGTCGTATACGTAAAGGCCCGTGACCGCAAAGTGCGAACGCGGATTGACCGGTTTCTCGACGATCGCAGTCGGCCGGCCATCGGAGTCGAACTCGACCACTCCAAACCGCTCAGGATCTTTGACCGGATAAGCGAATATCGTTGCGCCTCGATTGTCGCGCACCGCTGTTTGAGTCAATCGTGACAAATCGCTACCGAAAAAGATGTTGTCGCCAAGAATCATCACGCACGGATCGTTGCCGATGAAGTGTCGACCGACGACGAACGCGTGAGCGAGCCCACGAGGCTCATCTTGAACGGCGTAGCTCAAAGACAGTCCCCACTGACCGCCGTCTCCCAACAGTTCTTCGAATCTCGGCGTGTCCGCGGGAGTAGAGATCACGAGAATGTCACGGACACCCGCCAACATGAGTGTCGTTAGCGGATAGTAGATCATTGGCTTGTCGTAGACGGGGAGCAGTTGCTTGCACAATGCTCGCGTGACCGGATACAAACGTGTCCCGTGACCGCCTGCCAGCACGATCCCCTTCGTGTTCTTGTCAACCAACGCGGTCCTCCGTTCTGGCAACACCGAGACGATGCCCGGAGTACAGGTTGCTCCTGCGCCGACACCAGGTCAGATTTTCCACATACCAGGCGACCGTGTCGTCAATTCCCTTCGAGAATTCCGTCTGCGCAACCCAACCCAGTTCCTCGCGGATCCGCCGTGAATCAATCGCGTAGCGTCGGTCGTGTCCCGGGCGATCGGTGACGAACTGAATCAGCCGAAGCATCTCTTGCTCGCTCTCGCCGGTATGACGCGCGACGGATCGAAGGATGCTTTCTACCACCGTGACATTGTGTTGCTCGCAGTTGCCGCCAATGTTGTACGTCCGGCCGGGGCGCCCCTTTTCAAGCACTTTGAGCAGTCCGCGCACATGGTCGTCAACGTGCAGCCAATCGCGCACCTGCATTCCATCGCCATAGACCGGAATCGGCTGGTGTTGGAGCGCCTTCAGAATGGTCAACGGGATCAGCTTCTCGGGGAACTGATACGGCCCATAATTGTTCGAACAATTGGTCACCAAGACCGGAAGACGGTAAGTCTCGAACCATGCGCGTGCCAAATGGTCTGACCCTGCCTTAGACGCAGAGTACGGCGAGTTTGGACTATACGGGGTGTCCTCGGTAAATCGACCCGTGGCTCCGAGGCTGCCATAAACCTCATCCGTCGACACGTGCAGGAAGCGGAAGGAGTCTCCTTTCGCAGCCGCAAACTCGCGGGCGACCTCGAGCAGCCGATACGTGCCGACTACATTCGTTTGAATGAAGTCACCCGGACCGTCGATCGAGCGATCGACATGCGTTTCCGCAGCTAAATGCATGACTGCATCGGGGGAAAAATCAAAAAACGCAGTGCGCAGTCGGGCAGCGTCGCAGATGTCGATCTGTTCGAACCGATGCCCCGGCTGCTCCAAAATCTCTGAGAGATTATCGAGGCTGCCCGAATACGTCAGCTTATCGATCGTACAGACTTGCGCGTTGTGTTCGAGCAGGAGGTGACGAACCAGCGCGGAGCCGATGAAGCCGGCGCCGCCCGTAACTAGCACTCGCATGGCATTAAACCTGTTTATCCCCGACCGTACGCGTCCTGAAACCGAACGATGTCGTCTTCCCCCAGATACGATCCAACCTGAACTTCCATCAGGTGCAGCGGAATCTTACCGGGATTCGCTAACCTGTGTTTGGTGCCGATCGGAATGTAAGTCGACTGGTTTTCGTGCACTACGAATTCTTTATCGTCGCAAGTGACCGTCGCAGTTCCCTGCACGACGATCCAATGTTCTGAACGGTGATGGTGCATCTGCAGCGAAAGTGTCGCGCCCGGATTTACGGTCAGCCGCTTGACCTGATAGCGGTCGCCCTGCTCGACCGTTTCGTAGCTTCCCCACGGGCGATATACGCGCTGATGCGTGAGATGTTCCGACCGCTTCGTCGCGCGCAGCTTCTCTACGACGCGCTTGACGTCTTGCGCGTGATCGCGGTGCGCCACCAGGACGGCGTCAGGGGTTTCGATGACCATCAGGTCCTTTACGCCCACCGTCGCGAGCAGTCGTCCCTCGGATATCAGCAGCGAGCCCGACGTGTCGACCGTCACGACGTCGCCGCGAATGTGGTTGCCGCCACCGTCGCGCGGCGAGACTTCCCACAGGGCTTTCCATGATCCAACGTCGCTCCAGCCCACATTGATCGGCAGCACCACGGCGTGACGCGTCTTCTCCATCACCGCATAGTCGATCGACTCGGAAGGGCATTTGCTGAACTCGGCGCCGGGGCGCATGAAGTCGAGATCGTTCGACATGTTCCGGACTGCGCTTTGGCAAGCCTTGAAGATGTCGGGTCGATGCGTCTCGAGTTCCTTGAGGAACGTGCTCGCCTTGAACATGAACATGCCGCTGTTCCAGAAGTATCCACCAGCGGCAAGGTACTTGCGGGCCGTGTCGACATCGGGCTTTTCGACGAACTGCGCCACTTCGTGCGCGCCCGCGCCAATTGAGACACCGGCTTTGATGTAGCCATAGCCGGTCTCTGGAACTTCCGCGAATATTCCGAACGTCAGCAACCGGTCTTCGCGAACCAAATCTGCACCAGTCGTGACAGCGGCGCGAAACGCTGCGGGATCGGCGACGTGGTGATCGGCGGCGAGTATCAACATCACCGGATCGTCACCGCCCGACATGGCTTGCAGCGCAGCCAACGCGATGGCTGGTGCCGTATTGCGCGCAGCCGGTTCCAGCACAAT
Source organism: uncultured Gammaproteobacteria bacterium (assembly GCA_963780795.1). Classification (GTDB taxonomy): domain Bacteria; phylum Pseudomonadota; class Gammaproteobacteria; order Pseudomonadales; family Azotimanducaceae; genus DATJGR01. Next base: position 787,873 of record CAWADH010000008.1, read on the forward strand.
CGCGCCCCACTCTACGCCGATCGCACGACATTGCTCGGCAACGATGAAGCGATGATCTTCGTTGCAGATCAGATACGGAGCAGCGGCGTCGAGACCGGCGATACGCGACAGTGTGTCCTGCAGCATCGTTTGGGCGCCGGTGAGCCTCAGGAACTGTTTCGGATACAGTTCACGCGACAATGGCCACAGGCGCGTACCTGCGCCACCGGCGAGTACCACTGGAAGGACGGCCTTCATCTAATTGCTGCTCCATTGCCGGCGCCGATCATACGATCCGCCAGCCGTATCGATTGAAGAACCTGACACCGGATCGAAGGAAATGAACGACTCGGCGGAGGTCGCGTCGCGCCGTGTGACCGCCGTAGTGCGTGATGCGGGCTTGCGGCAGCTCCACGATCGGACCGTAGTTCTTGACGCGCAACGACAAGTCGTAGTCTTCGAAGTATAGGAAATATCGTTCGTCGAACCCGTTCACTTTTTTCAAGGTATCGGTGCGGCACAACATGAAGCAGCCGCTCGCGAGCGTGATCGACTTCGGCGCGTCACACGGCAACTCGCCGCCGTATGTGTAGCGCGCCACGCGGCGCCCCAACAGTCCATCCGAACTGCGAACTGCGAATGCGCGCAGCAACAATACGAGCAAGGTCGGATGACGCTTCGACAGGCGCGCATATTCGTTCTGCGGATCGAAACCCTGCGGAACGAGCATTGCGACCTCGGCATGCTCGTCCAGATACCGGAGCCCTTCGAGGACTGCGTCCGTTTCCAAGAATACGTCCGGGTTGAGGATCAGGTGATAGTCGGACGACACGGTTTCGAGCGCACGATTCTGGCCGGCACCGTAACCCACGTTTCCATGTCCCTTTACGACTCGCAAACGAACGTACTCGGGGGCGGATGCACGGATCTTCTCGACCGCGCGTTCGATCGCAGCAATGTCCTCCTCGCGCGTGTCGTTGATGACCACCGCGAGGTCGGTGACCACGGGAAATTCGGTTCGGGCGCGTCTCAGCGCGCATACAAGGCTCTCAACAAGGGCGCTGAAGAGCGCCACGTTGGACCGAAATGTAACGATGCTGGCCGATAGGCGCATAAGCGTCAGTTTCCCGGCACCAGGGATTTACTCAACGCGCGCCAGATCATACCTGTTGGGGCGATCGCGCTAAGTTGTACCGCTCGCCTTTTGGCCTGCATGCCTTTGAGCCCTTTCAAAGCATCCAACTTGGCATGCACCGCCACGCCAAACTGTCCTCTACGCGCACATACCACGATCATCATGGCGTTCAAGACCAGGTGCAGCGGCAGCAGCAGCCAGATCAAACGAGCGGGCATGTTCTTAGCGAAGACCCAAACGAGATTGCGCTGGCCGTAATAGGTCGCCATCGGCGAGCGATAACCCGAGATGCCAGAGCCCACATGCTCCGCTTTTGCGGCTGTTACGAGACGACACCCATAACCCATCAGGCGTAGACGAAACCCGAGATCGACGTCTTCCATGTAACAGAACAGATCGCTGTCGAAGCCGCCGACGCTGCGGGCCGCATCAAGTCGATACAGCGCCGCGGCCGCACAAGCGCAGAAGACGTCGCGGTCGACGAGCCAGGCTCGATCGAGCGGTTGCCCGTGACGACGGCGCCACGCCGAGCCGCAGATGTGGTAAGTGTCGCCCAGGCCGTCCACCTCAGTCGGTGCGCCAGCACGCAACAGACATGACGCCCACGACGCATAACCCGCTCCGTCCTCCGCCGCGGCGAGCAATTTCGCGAGCCAGTCGGGCGCGGCAAAGGCGTCTGGATTCAGTAGCGCTACATACTCCATACCCAGGCTCGAACAGATGTCGAACGCCTGATTGTTCGCGGCCGCGAAACCGACATTGGTGCTGTTGGCGACGTATCGAAACTGCGGAAATCGGGACCGCGCATCGGTCAACGATCCGTCCTCGCTCGCGTTGTCTACGACGATGACGTGATCGGGTCGACGCAACTGCGCGTCGATCGCGAGCAGGCACCGGTGCAAATACTTACCACCATTGAAGTTCACGACCACCACTGCGACGGATCCGGATATCGTCACGGCTTGCGTCCGACCGCTTCAGACACGCGCGCAGCCGAGTTCGAGCCTGCGCTCTCGCGTGTTTTGCCCGTCATATTCGATGTCACCCCAACAGCCATCGCAATCGCTACAGGCACCCACAACAGCAACCAACTGAGACCTACCTTGTCGATCAGTTCCCAACCATCGAACAGATAGCCGCTCATGCCTGTGGCCAACAGGGCCGCTCCCAGTTTGGCGTCAGGTAGATGAGCCGCCTGCAGCAGCCTCCAGCCTGCACAACTCAGCAAACCCAGCAAGAGTAACAGGCCCACCAGTCCGCCCTGCAATGCGCTCGACAAATACAGGCTGTGGGGGTGTAGAAACGTGTGGCCCTCGAGCGCGACGTCGTCGCGCGTCAGGATGCCCAGACCAAACCACGGGCCGTTCTCGACCAGCCGCCGCCACTCGGTACTCCAGATCTCCAGCCTGAAGCTGTCGCCGCGGGGAAGCAGTGTTACTAGCCATTCGGGACGAGCAAACAGGGCAATAACAATCGTGGCCGCAACCAGCAGCGGCGCGGCGAGCCACAGTCGCCGGGGTGGCGAAGCCGGGCGCAAGTTCGTGACAATCAGGATCCAGATTCCTACTGCGGCCGCGAAGTAGCCATTGCGCGACCCGGTGGCGAAGACCGCCAAACTGATTAACGCAACGCTCACCGTGCCGATCGCACGCCACCATGCAACTTCTGCAATCCCGCAGCTCAATGCGAACAACATGCCGCCATCAAAGGTCAGCGCAGCAACCACGCTGTTGTCGAGCTGGCCGAGTCCGGACAGCCGTCCATCCCAGGTCGGATGCAAGCGCAAGTTGATGAGCGCGGCCACTGCGGCAACGCCACCACTCACGGCGACACCGCGCGAGAGCCACTGCATGAGGTTCGGCACTCGAGCTAGTGACGTCGACAATGCAGCGACGAACGTCACTATCAGCAGACAGCGTGAATAGACCGAGAGCGCGCTTCGCAATTGATGCTCCGTCGACCACCAGACGGATGACGAAAAATAGATGAGCAGCGCCACCAGGAGTGCGGCCAGGAGTCGTGACTCGACGAACGGGCGCCACCGATCGGTCCCGGTCACGAGCGCGAGCACTGCAACCAGGTAGGTGGGGAAGCTCGCTCCGCTCTGAGACGGCATTAGAAACACGCCGAACAGTGAGAGTCCGACCAACAGCCCGAGGACCCGATCGAGCGTCGTTGCCTGCTGGGCAATCCTGGATCTCATCACTCAGTTCCGATTCCAATGTTGTCTTCTCGTGCCTGCTCCTAACGAATGAGGAGGAGCGCGGCACGAATCAACAGCCAATACTTCGCCGGAACCGCCGCCCCTTTTTTCCAACGTCTTCCGATTCACTTTACGATCAGGCCCTGGCCGGTGGGCAGCGACAAGATATCGATCCCAAGCGCATTCGCCGCGGCGTTCAGCGCGACCATTTGCTGTTCGTGCCCGTGATAGGCGTAGTCGTCCAGCAGCACCATGGCGCCCGGAGACAAACGCTCCCAGAAGAAAGCGAATGCCGCTGCCTCTGGATATGCACAATTCATGTCGAGATGCAGAAAAGCGACTTCGACCGACGGAATGGTCGGAAGTATGTCTGGAACGGACCCTTGCACGATAACTGCGTTCGGCCACTCGGAGAAATTCTCGCGCACGCGGTCCAGGTCGGTTACATACGCTCCCCGGGCAAGCGCAGCGTCGGCTAAACCGCGTCTGCCGAGTTCGATTTCCACTTCGCTGTACTGATTGGTTGGGGGGCCCTTCCAAGTGTCGACAAGGTAGAACTTCCGGTCGAGACAGCCCCAGCCCAACCTATGCATGATGGACGAGCTGATGACGCCGGCGTTCACGCCGCATTCGATGAAATCTCCAGCGCTTCGCAAACTCGCCTTCGCAACCCATAGCGCAATGTGCACACGCCATTCGAATGCCGGGTCAACACCATGTCCCGCTTCTACGCCACGACGGTACGCCGCCCGAAAATCGGGGACCTGTCGAAAGTGGTCATTGTGTATGGTCGCAAGCCCATCATGTGCGTAGGTCGCTCGGGACAGATGAAAGCCGGCTTTGGCGAGTCCCTTGTCGACGAAGTTCTTTAGCAACCGCTTCACTCGTGCTCCACGCGCGTCAGATGAAGCCATGCAATCCTCGCGAGCCGGTGTGGTGGGCCCACCAGGGCTCGAACCTGGGACCAATCGATTATGAGTCGACTGCTCTAACCAACTGAGCTATGGGCCCTTGAACAAATCGCGTTGGTGCCTTCCGTGGCGCCAACGTGTGCGACTCAACCTATCAGTTAGTTTCGTCGAGGAAGCTGCGCAGATGTTCCGAGCGGCTCGGATGGCGAAGTTTGCGCAACGCTTTCGCTTCGATCTGCCGGATGCGTTCCCGGGTCACGTCGAACTGCTTGCCCACTTCTTCGAGCGTGTGGTCGGTGTTCATGTCGATGCCGAACCGCATGCGCAAGAACCTTCGCCTCGCGTGCAGTGAGGCCTGCGAGAACCTCGCGCGTCGCTTCGCGCAGACCTTCACCGGTTGCGAGATCGATCGGAGAGCCGATGGTGACGTCTTCGATGAAGTCGCCGAGATGCGAGTCTTCGTCGTCGCCGATCGGCGTTTCCATCGAGATCGGTTCCTTGGCGATCTTCAAGACCCTGCGCACTTTGTCTTCCGGCATTTCCATCCGCGTGCCGAGTTCTTCCGGCGTCGGCTCGCGGCCCATCTCCTGCAGCATCTGCCGCGACACACGGTTCAGCTTGTTGATGGTTTCGATCATGTGCACCGGAATCCGGATGGTGCGCGCCTGGTCGGCGATCGAACGTGTGATGGCCTGACGGATCCACCACGTCGCGTAAGTCGAGAACTTGTAGCCGCGGCGGTATTCGAACTTGTCGACCGCCTTCATCAGGCCGATGTTGCCTTCCTGAATCAAATCGAGGAACTGCAGTCCTCGGTTCGTGTACTTCTTCGCGATCGAGATCACGAGGCGCAGGTTCGCCTCGACCATGTCTTTCTTCGCGCGGCGCGCCTTCGCTTCGCCGAGCGACATGCGGCGGTTGATGTCTTTGATCTCGCTGACGCTGAGGCCCGTCTCCTGCGTGATGGCTTTCAGCTTCTTCTGCGCGCGGATGATTTCGTCGCGTTGTTCTTCGAGCGCGGCGCTGTAGTCCTTCTTCGCCTTCGTGTGCTTGTTCACCCAGGCGATACTGGTCTCGTTGCCCTGGAACTCCTTCAGGAACACCTTGCGCGGCATACGCGCGCGACGCACGCACGCGATCATGATGGCGCGTTCCTGACGGCGGACACGCGCGAGCGCTTCGCGCGGCATCTCGACGATTTCGTCGTAGTGACGCGGCACCAGCTTGAACACCGAGAACACTTCGCCGAGCTTCTCGAGATCCTTCTTTGCAGCGGCGCTGGTACGGCCTTTCGCGAGCGTTTTTATCGTCTTCGCGGCCTGACGCTTCAGGATGTTGAAGCGGCGTTTCGCCTCGATCGGATCGGGTCCTTTCTCCTCCTCTTCTTCGTCTTCGTCCTTCTCGACGGCCTGCATCGTGAGGTCGACCTGCGCCGCCTCCGGCACTTCGTCGGTGGGATCGAGATAGCCGACCAGCAGGTCGTACAGGCGCGCTTCCTTCGTGACGTCCGCGTACGTTTCGAGAATGTAGTCGACCGGACCGGGATAGTAGGAAAGCGCGGTGAGAACGTCGCGGATGCCTTCTTCGATGCGCTTCGCAATGGCGATTTCGCCTTCGCGTGTCAGCAGTTCGACCGTACCCATCTCGCGCATGTACATGCGCACCGGATCGGTGGTGCGACCGGCTTCGGTTTCCACGGCGGCCAATGCGGCTGCAGCTTCTTCGGCCGCCAGTTCGTCGGCGGTGCTTTCACCACCGGTCAACAGATCGTCGGCATCCGGAGCCACCTCGTATACGGTGATCCCCATGTCGTTGATCATGCCGATGATGTCTTCGATCTGATCCGGGTCGGAGATGTCGTCCGGCAGGTGGTCGTTGACCTCCGCGTAAGTCAGGAATCCTTGCTCCTTACCCTTGGCAATCAGCTCTTTCAAACGGGACTGCTGCTGCGTGGTATCAGTGCTCATGAGACCTCTGCTGGTTGGACTGTTGCGCGGACGCGAACGCATGCACGAACGCACCCGCCATGTTGCCGCGAAAAAACGCGGCAGTATATCCGCATTGATGGGGCACAACTAGCCGGAAACAAGCTCCTTGCGCACGACTTCAAGCTTAGTCAGCTTTCTGTTTCAGCTGCCAATACTGCGCCAGCGCCTCGGCCGAACCTTCGTCTCTCAGCACCTCGAGAAAGGCCCGACGATTGGCTCGCTCGACCGCAGACAGACACTGCGTGACGGCGTCGTCGAACTCGTCCCCGAGGGCTTCATCTTTCAAGACCAACGGCCGGTCCGCGAGTTCCAACAGGGTGTCGTCACCCTCCTGCCCCGCCCAATAGCCGAGCAGCGACCCGAGGTCCGCATCGGGCTGTTCCGCCAGGTAACGCACGACTCTGCCCAACAGCGTATCGCCCAGACCAATGAGGCGCGCACGCCGGTGATCGTCGAGCTTCGCCAGAAACTCCGGGTGTTTGAGCAGAATCGTCAGCAGCCGCTCGCTCAAGCGCGACGCGCCCCTGCCTTCCGGCAGCGCGCGAGGTCCGGGCGCATGTGTTCGCGACATCTTTGCACCCCGATTGAGCGCTTCGGGCGACGTTTTCGTAATCGTTGCGAGTCGTTCCATCGTCATCTCGCGCAACACACCATCCGGAATCGTTCGGATGTAGGGCAAGGCGAGGTCGGCCAGGCGAGCCTGACCATCGATCGAATTCAGATCGAGACCGCGTCCCAACCCCTGGAACAGATACTCCGCGGCACTGATTGCCCCGCCCATCCGCTCGAGGAAACGCGCCTTACCCTCCTTGCGCACCAGCGAGTCCGGGTCTTCGCCATCCGGCAGAAACATGAACGACAGCTGGTGGCCCGCGGTCAATGTTGGCAGGGCAACAGTCAGCGCCTTCCAGGCGGCTTCACGCCCGGCGTTGTCGCCGTCGAAGCAACACACCACTTCCGGCGCAGCGCGAAACAGTTTCTCGAAATGCGCGACACCACTTGCGGTGCCGAGCGTCGCGACAGCGTTCGGCAGCCCGGCTTGTGCGAGCGCGACGACGTCCATGTAGCCCTCGACCACGAGCAACCGGTCGATCCGGCGAAGGGCCATGCGCGCTTCGTACAAACCGTAGAGTTCCCTACCCTTATGGAAGACCTCGGTCTCCGGCGAATTCAGATATTTCGGCTGTTCGTTGCCGAGCACGCGTCCGCCGAATCCGATCACGCGACCCCGCGAATTCCGGATCGGAAACGTGACGCGATCGCGGAAGCGATCGTAGGTGCGCCCCTGCTCGTTCTTGACCAGCAGACCCGCCGCCACCAGCTCCGCATCGCCGATGCTCGCGAGCGCCGTCTTCAAGCCGTCCCATCCCGGTGGCGCAAAACCGATGCCGAAATCGCGGGCGACCACTCCGGTGAGACCTCGCGACTTCAGATAGTCGATGACGCGCGGCGCCTCCGGGTGTTGACGCAGCATCTTGCGGAAGTACTTGTTCGCCTCCTCGAGCGCCTTCAGCAGGCGGCCATGCAGTTCGTCGTCGGTGCGCGCGCCGCGCTCGCGCGGCACTTCTACCCCGGCGATCGACGCGAGCGTTTCCACGGCCGCGACGAAGTCGAGCCGATCGTGTTCCATCAGGAAAGTCAGCGCGGTGCCGGTGGCGCCGCATCCGAAGCAATAGTAGAACTGCTTCTCCGGATTGACGCTGAACGACGCGGTCTTCTCGTCGTGAAACGGACACAGCGCCTGAAAGTTGCGACCGGTTTTGCGTAACGTGACGCGCGCATCGATCACGTCGACGATATCGATCCGCGTCAGCAGATCGTTGATGAACGATTGGGGAATCCGGCCGGCCATGCGGCAGTGTATCTCTCGCGTTCGATCCGTTCCCAGACGAACGAATCGTCTATTGGAAACCGGAGACCCTACTGGGCGGCGCCGAGCAGCGCCTTGACTCGAGTGCTGACCACCGCCATGTCGGCACGACCCTGCAGCGCGTCGCGCAACGCACTCATCACCTTGCCCATGTCGCGCATCGACGTCGCGCCGGAGGCGGCGATCGCGTCTCGAATGGCGGCGTCGATCTGCGCTTCGCCGAGCGCTTCGGGCATGAACTCGCGGATCAATCCGATCTCGAACGCTTCCTGGTCAGCCAGATCGATTCGACCTGCGGCCCGAAACTGCGATTCGGAGTCGTTGCGTTGCTTGAGCATGCGGTTGAGCACCGCGAGCACATCCGCGTCGGGAAGCTCACGGCGCTCGTCTACTTCGATCCGTTTGATCTCGGATCCGATCAGCCGCAACACCGCCACCCGGGACTTGTCCCGGGACTTCATGGCGTCCTTGGTGGCCTCTGCAATCCGTCCGCGGAGATCGGACATGGAATGATGCGAACTTAGAAACTGCGCTCGAAGCGCCGGGATTCGCGTTGCAGCTTTTTCTGATGGCGTTTGACCGCGGCTGCGGCTTTGCGCTTGCGGACCGACGTCGGCTTTTCGTAGAACTCGCGGCGACGTACTTCGGACAGAATGCCTGCCTTCTCGCAGGACCGCTTGAAACGTCGCAGCGCGACGTCGAAAGGTTCGTTCTCTCTTACTTTGACTGATGGCACCCGAACTCGTCCTCCAAATCCTGATCGATCAACTGTGGTCGACACAAAGGGACGCGGATTCTACTCAGTTACCGCCATGGACGCAAAGCACGGGCGCGCCGATCGGACCGCGTCGTGAACGGGTGCTACCATCGCCGCCCTATGCGTGTGTTGGGTATCGAGACGTCCTGCGACGAGACCGGGGTTGCGCTGTACGACAGCACCCGCGGGATGGTTGCGGAATCGCTCTACAGCCAGGTCGCCATGCACGCCGAATACGGCGGTGTGGTGCCGGAACTCGCCTCGCGTGACCACGTCCGGAAAACGGTTCCGCTGCTGACGCAGATGCTGGCGCGCGCCGGCTTCAGCCTGCGCGACATCGACGCGGTCGCGTACACCGCGGGTCCTGGACTCATCGGCGCGCTGATGGTGGGCGCCTCCATCGGCCGGTCGCTGGCGTGGGCGCTCGACGTCCCGGCGATCGGCGTGCATCACATGGAGGCACATCTGCTCGCACCGTTGCTGGCCGATCCAAAGCCGGAAGCGCCGTTCGTCGCGTTGCTGGTCTCAGGCGGCCACACGCAACTGGTTCGGGTCGACGCGATCGGGCAATACGAGATCGTTGGCGAATCCATCGACGATGCCGCCGGTGAGGCATTCGACAAGACCGCCAAGATGCTCGGCCTCGGCTATCCCGGCGGCCCCGCGGTTGCGCGGCTCGCCGAGCGTGGAAACCCATCGCGCTTTCGGTTCCCGCGGCCCATGACCGATCGGCCCGGTCTCGACTTCAGCTTCAGCGGACTCAAGACTTTTACCCGCAACACTCTGCAACGGCTCGGCCAGGCGACAGATCAGGACAAAGCCGACGTCGCGCGCGCCTTCGAAGACGCGGTGGTCGACACGCTCGTGATCAAGTGCAGTCGCGCGCTCGAGCAGTCAGGACTCGACCGTCTGATCATGGCTGGGGGCGTCGCGGCCAACACGCGCCTGCGCGCGGCGCTCGGCGAGCGCCTCCCCGGTAACGTGTACTACGCGCCGGCCGCGCTGTGCACCGACAACGGCGCGATGGTGGCGTTTGCCGGCTATCTACGCCTCGCGGCCGGTCAACACACCGCGCTGGAAATCGAAACCCGCGCGCGCTGGCCGCTCGACGAACTGGCTGCCGTGGATGCACGCGCCGATGGATAAATTGCGGATCGTCGGTCTCGAAGTATCGGCGCGCATCGGGATTCACGCGTGGGAGCAGCAGGTGCGGCAGCGGCTCTCGGTCGATCTCGAACTCGAAACCGATGCGGCACGCACGGCGGCATCGGACGACATCGCCGACGCGCTCGACTACAGCATCATCGCCCACGACATCGCCGATTTCGTTCGTACCTCTGAGTGTCACTTGATCGAAACGCTGGCCGAGCGCATCGCGCAGCGCGTGCTCGATGGATTTCCAGTCGCCAGGCTCAAAGTCTGTGTCCACAAACCCGGCGCGGTGCCCGGCGCACGCGACACCAGCATCGAAATCGAGCGGAACCGCGTCAGTTAGCCGTCTGAACCGCCCGGATCACCTCCGTGCGGGCCACGTCGATCGCCTTGCCGAGATCCTGGCCTTCGAGACCCGCGTTGCGAAACGTCTCGGAAGATACGCCTGCCACGCCTCGACCCGTTGCAATGAGCGCAGACAGATCCACTGAGGCGCACTCCGCCACGACCGACACCACTCGCGCAAACCACTCCGGCTGCCGCACCGCGCCAGTTCCCTTCATCGCTTCCAGCAGCGCTTCAGCGGCGACGGTGCGCCACCCGGCAAACGTCCGGCCGTGTCGCGCGACATCGAGCGCAATACGCCGGTAGTCGTTCGGCAATCTCAATCGATCCGCGAGCGTCGCGATCTCGCTCGCGCTCAGCAACCAGCCGAGCGCGCCGAAACGATCGAGCGGATCGGACAGTCTTCGCGCGCGCTCGTTCGTGAACGCCGCAACACCACGCACCGCCGCGAGTTCGGCAAGCCAACGCGACATTCCGCCGCATTCGATCAGCACTTCGAAGAACCTGCCCGGCAACACGGACGTCAGCGCCTTCGATACTTCCTGCCAGATCCGCTCGGGCGCGAGTTCGGCGACCACGTCGGTGCGGCACATCTCGCGCATGAGCTGCGCCGTTCCGGGTTGCACCCGAAACTCGAATGCAGCGAGCTGCGCGGCAAACCGCGCGACGCGGAATACGCGCAACGGATCTTCGGCGAACGCGTCCGAGACGTGCCGCAGACGACGCGCGGCCAGGTCGGCGGCGCCGCCCCACGGGTCGATCAGGGTTCCGTCGTCTGCCTGCGCCATCGCGTTGATCGTGAGATCGCGGCGCTTGAGATCCTCTTGCAGCGTGACTTCGGGTCCTGCATGGCAAACGAATCCGGTATGGCCGGGACCGACCTTGCGTTCAGTGCGCGCGAGCGCGTATTCGGCGTTCGTCTGCGGATGCAGAAAGACCGGAAAGTCGCGACCCACCTGCCGATAGCCGAGACGCAGCATTTCCTCGGGCGTGCTGCCGACCACCACCCAGTCGCGCTCGCGAACGGGAACGCCGAGCAAGGCATCGCGGACCGCGCCGCCGACCAGATAGATTTCCACTCAATGCTGCCGCAGCGAAATTGCGCGCTGTGTTACCACGAACGCGCGTGCATGCCAACGAAAGCTAACTCGGGCACGTCGTCTTGTTGACGACCTGATCGTTTGCGACCGACTCCAGATGGACCGGGAATCCCCACAACCGGTGCATGTGCTTCAGCACTTCGTCGGTGCCTCCGTTCAGTGTGCGGCGTTGGTGTTGCGTATGCCGCAACGTGAGGCTGCGATCGCCGCGGATGTCGGCCGCCACGATCTGAATATTCGGCTCGCGCTCGCTCAGGTTGTATTGGCTTGCCAGCAGTTCGCGCACGCGACGATAGCCGCTCGCGTCGTGAATTGCGGCGATCTCGAGTTCGGATTCTTCGTCGTCGTCGACGACGCCGAACAGCCGCAGATCGCGCATGACCTTCGGCGACAGGAACTGCAGGATGAAGCTCTCGTCTTTGAAGTTACGCATCGCGTGATCGAGCACTTCGAGCCACGGCGCTCCGGCGAAGTCGCGGAACCACTCGCGATCCTCGTCCGTGGGATGTTCGCAGATGCGCCGCAGGTCGGTGTACATCGCGTAGCCAAGCGCGTACGGATTGATGCCGCGATAATAAGGATGGTCGTAGCTCGGCTGATAGATGACGCCGGTATGCGACGTCAGAAACTCCATCATGAATGCGTCGGTCACCTTGCCTTCGTCGTACAGCGCGTTCAGCAGCGTGTAGTGCCAGAACGTGGCCCAGCCTTCGTTCATGACCTGCGTCTGACGTTGCGGATAGAAGTACTGCGCGATCTTGCGGACGATGCGCACGATCTCGCGCTGCCAGGGTTCGAGCAGCGGCGCGTTCTTCTCGATGAAGTACAGCAGGTTCTCCTGCGGATCTTTCGGGAACTGTTCGTCGTCGCGCTCGCTCATCTCTCTCGCGCGCGGCACGGTGCGCCACAGATCATTCAGGTTGCGCTGTATGTATTCCGCGCGTTCGCGCTGACGGCGTCGCTCTTCCTCTGGTGAAACCGGATGCGGACGTTTGTAGCGATCGACGCCGTGATTCATCAGCGCGTGGCACGAGTCGAGCACTTTCTCGACTTCCTCCACGCCGTGGCGTTCTTCGCACTGGCTCAGGTACTGCTTCGCGAACACGAGGTAATCGATGATCGAGCTCGCGTCGGTCCAGGTGCGGTAGAGATAGTTGTTCTTGAAGAACGAATTGTGGCCGTAGCACGCATGCGCGACGACGAGCGCCTGCATCGTCATGGTGTTCTCTTCCATGAGATAGGCAATGCACGGATTCGAATTGATCACGATCTCGTACGCGAGACCCATGTAGCCGCGCTGGTAGCTGCGCTCCGATTCGACGAAGTGCTTCCCGAACGACCAGTGGTGATAACCGAGCGGCATGCCGATGGACGCGTACGCGTCGAGCATCTGATCGGAGCGGATCACCTCGATCTGGTTCGGATACGTATCGAGGCGGAACTCCTTCGCGAGACGGCCGATTTCCTGGTCGTACTGATGGATCAGCTCGAACGTCCACTCCGAACCGGTCGAGATCGGAGTACGCACCGTAGTTCTGACGATTCGCGCGGTCATGCCGCCGCTACCTTTTTCTGAAACAGGTCTCTGAATACCGGATAGATGTCGGCGACCTCGGAGATGCGACGCTGCGCAAAGCGATCGGGCATCGAGTCGGCCAGCTTCTGATACTCGTTCCACAGCGCCTGCGGATCGCGGCGCGTGATTTCGACGTACGAGAAATACTGCACGTGCGGCAGGATGCCTTTCTTCAATACGTCGACGCAAAGCGGCGAGTCGTCATTCCAGTTGTCGCCGTCCGAGGCCTGCGCGCCGTAAATGTTCCACTCGTTCGGCGAGTAGCGTTCAGCGATGACTTCGGCCATCAGCTTCAGTGCGCTCGACACCACGGTGCCGCCGGTTTCACGCGAATAGAAGAATTCCTGTTCGTCCACTTCTTTCGCCACCGTGTGGTGACGGATGAAGACGATTTCGGTGCGTTCGTAATTGCGCTTCAGGAACAGGTACAGTAACAGGTAGAAGCGTTTCGCCAGTTCCTTGATGTGCTGGTCCATCGAGCCGGAAACGTCCATCAGACAGAACATCACCGCTTTCGACGTCGGCACCGGCTGCTTCAGGTGCAGGTTGTAGCGCAGGTCGTAGGTATCGAGGAACGGCACGCGCTTGATGCGGCGGCGTAGTTCCGACAGCTCGTTCTTGATCCGTCGCGCGGTGACCTCGTCGCCGGCGCCTTCCGCCAGCACCAGATCGTCTTCGAGTTCGGTGACGCGATGCCGCGAGCCGCCCGTCAGCGCGATCCGTCGCGCCTTCGCAACGCGCAGCGACCGCACCACGTTCAATTTCGCCGGCACGCCGTCGTGCGAGAAGCCGGCGTGCACGCGTTTGTAGCTGTCCGCCCCTCGAAGATGCCGTTTAACCAGGTTGGGCAGTTCGAGATCTTCGAACATCACGTCGAGGAATTCGTCCTGCGTCAGCTGAAAGACGAAGTCGTCGTCGCCTTCACCGCTATCGGACGCGCTGCTGCCGCCACCACCGCCGCCACCCGAAGGTCGCGGCACGCGATCGCCGGCAATGAACTCCTTGTTGCCGGGATGGACGACCGAGCGGCGTCCGCCGCTGCCGTGGCTGAACGTCGGTTCGTCGACATCCGACGCCGGAATCGAAACGTCCTCGCCGCGCTCCATGTCGGTGATGCTGCGCTGCTTGATCGCTTCCTGCACCGCCTTCTGGATGTGCGACTTGTAGCGGCGCATGAACCGTTGCCGGTTCACCGCGTTCTTGTTCCGGCTGTTCAGCCGACGGTCGATGATGTAGGACACGGCGCGAGCGCCTCCTATTGGGCTTTGCGAACCCGGAGATACCACTCGGCGAGCAATCTGACCTGTTTCTCCGTGTAGCCGCGATCGACCATCCGCGCGACGAAGTCGTTGTGCTTCTTCTGCTCGTCTTTCGAGCCCTTCGCGTTGAACGAGATCACCGGCAGCAGATCTTCGGTATTCGAGAACATCTTCTTCTCGATGACCGTGCGCAGTTTCTCGTAACCGAGCCACGACGGATTCTGGCCGTTGTTGTTGGCGCGTGCGCGTAACACGAAGTTGACGATCTCGTTGCGGAAATCCTTCGGATTCGAAATGCCTGCGGGCTTCTCGATCTTCTCCAGCTCTTCGTTCAACGACGAGCGATTGAGAATATCGCCGGTTTCCGGATCGCGATATTCCTGATCCTGAATCCAGAAGTCCGCATAGATCACGTAGCGATCGAATATGTTCTGACCGTACTCCGAATACGACTCGAGATACGCGGTCTGGATTTCCTTGCCGATGAACTCGATGTATTTCGGCGCGAGGTATTCCTTGATGAAACCCAGGTAGCGATTGCGCGTGTCTTCCGGGAACTGCTGCTGATCGATCTGCTGCTCGAGCACGTACATCAGGTGTACCGGATTCGCGGCCACCTCGCTCGCGTCGAAGTTGAACACCTTCGACAGGATCTTGAACGCGAACCGCGTCGATTGACCCTGCATGCCTTCGTCGACGCCGGCGGCATCGTGATATTCCTGCAGCGTCTTCGCCTTTGGATCGGTGTCCTTCAGGTTCTCGCCGTCATAAACCCGCATCTTCGAGAACAGGTTCGAGTTTTCGGGCTCCTTGAGCCGCGACAGCACCGAGAACTGCGCCAGCATGCGCATCGTGTCGGGCGCGCAAGGCGCTTTGCTGAGTGACGATCCCTTGATCAGTTTCTCGTAGATCTTCACTTCTTCGGAGACGCGCAGGCAGTACGGCACCTTCACGATGTAAACGCGGTCGATGAACGCCTCGTTGTTCTTGTTGGATTTGAAGTTCTGCCACTCCGCTTCGTTGGAGTGCGCCAGCACGACTCCGTCGAACGGGATGCCGCCGATCGCTTCGGTGCCGTTGTAGTTGCCTTCCTGCGTGGCAGTCAGCAACGGATGCAGCACCTTGATCGGCGCTTTGAACATCTCGACGAATTCCATCAATCCCTGGTTCGCTTTGCACAGCGCGCCGGAGTAGCTGTACGCGTCCGGGTCGTTCTGCTCGAACTCCTCGAGCTTGCGGATATCGACCTTGCCGACCAGCGCGGAGATGTCCTGGTTGTTTTCGTCGCCGGGTTCCGTCTTGGCGATCGCGATCTGGTCGAGAATCGACGGGTACAGTTTGACCACCCGGAACTGCGAGATGTCGCCGCCGAATTCCTTGAGGCGCTTCGCCGCCCACGGCGACATGACGCTGCGCAGATAGCGCCGCGGTATTCCGTAGTCGTCTTCGAGGATGCCCGCATCTTCGGACGCATCGAACAGGCCGAGCGGCGACTCGTTCACCGGCGACCCTTCGATCGCGTAGAACGGCATGCGCTGCATCATCGATTTGAGTCGTTCGGCGAGCGATGACTTGCCGCCGCCCACGGGACCGAGCAGATACAGGATCTGCTTGCGTTCCTCCAATCCCTGAGCTGCGTGCCGGAAGAACGAAACGATCTGCTCGATCGCGTCTTCCATGCCGTAAAACTCGTCGAAGGCGGGGTACCGCTTGATCACCTTGTTGGAGAATATCCGCGAGAGGCGGGCATCCTTCGAGGTGTCGACGAATTCGGGCTTGCCGACCGCCAGCAACAGACGCTCCGCCGCGGTGGCGTACGCCGTTGGGTCGGCTCGACAGATCTCCAGAAATTCCTTCAGCGAATACCGCTCTTCCTGCGATGCGTCGTAACGACTGCGGTAGTGCTCGAAAACGCCCATGTGTTCTCCTCCATGTAAACGATCGACCAGGGGATCGATCCACATGACGGAGGTCTCACACTGCGGCGCCCTGCCGTGAGTCCCTCGCCTGGTGCGCCTATCTACAACCGTAGTACAGCGCGCACCGAAGCGCCAGTTAACTCCGTCACACCTGTGTCAATTTGCCGACGCAGTTACCTCACATTATTCGACCGAATTGACGGAAAACCGTTCACGATCGTCGAGGCGCAGCGCGGTGAGCCTGTTGCCCCAGACGCAGCCCGTATCCAATGCATACATGTCTTCGACGTCGCATTCGCCGTTGATCGCCGCCCAGTGGCCGAAGACGACAGGAAAGCGCGGGCGCTTCGCGCGATAAAAGTCGAACCACGCGTCATAGCCGCGCGGTATCCCCTCCACACCACCGTCATACGTCAACTCGAGTACGCCAACGGGGTCGATCAGCCGCATTCGTGTCAGGTAGTTGATGATCGTGCGCGTTCGTTCCATTCCTTTGAGACCATCGCTCCAGCATGCGGGGTAGTTGCCGTACATCTCTGCAAGCAACGCGCCACAGTCGTCGCTGACGAGCAGTTGTTCCACTTCATGCGCGCGTTCCATCGCAACGTCGAAGTCCCAGATGTGGGGAAGACCCGCATGGACCATTGCAAACCCCAGCTGTTCGTCGATGTGGAACAGAGGTCGGCGGCGAAGCCAATCGACCAGCGCGTCACGATCGGGCGCTTTGAGCACTTGTGTCATCGTATCGCCCGATTTCGGTGCGCGTTGTCCGGCAGCGGCCGCTAAAAGATGTAGGTCATGATTACCGAGCACCGTGATCGCACGGTCGCCGAGGTCTTTGACGAAACGCAGTGTGGGCAATGATGCGGGACCGCGATTGACCAGATCACCCACGAACCAGAGGTGGTCTCTCTTTTCGTCAAAGTCGACTTTCTCTAGCAGAAGCTGCAGCGAATCGTAACAACCCTGAACATCGCCGATCGCGTATACGGGCATCAGTGGACCAGGTTGGGAACCGACAATGAAAAGACGGGGATCGGCACCAGGAAGCGTTCGCCGCCGTCGGCCTCGAACTCGTAATGTCCCTGCATCGATCCCACCGGAGTTTCGAGCACTGCGGCGCTGGTGTAGCGGAACGACCTGCCCGGTTCGATGTGCGGTTCCTCACCGACGACGCCTCGACCGCGCACTTCCTGGCGCACGCCATCCGCGTTGGTGATGATCCAGTGCCGGTGATTCAACTGCGCGGCCACTTCGCCGGTGTTGCGTATCGTGATCGTATACGCGAAAACCCAACGCTTCGCTTCCGGATCGGATTCGCGCGCGATGTAGCGAGGCTCTACATCGATTTCGAACCTGCGTTTCTCACTCATGCTCGCGTTGCTCCGCAAGTAGATTGGCGAGATCCACATAACCCGCGAGATCGACGGCATCTGCGCGCGTACCTGGATCAACACCGACCCGGTTCCAATCGATGCTCAGCGATTGTAGTGCATTGCGCAGCGTCTTACGGCGCTGTTGAAACGCGTCGCGCAACACGATGACCAGGGCATCGCGCGACCGCAGCGACAACGGGCTCGGTTTCGGCATGATGCGCACGAACGTCGACATCACTTTCGGCGGCGGACGGAAGCTCTCGGGGCCGACATCGAACAGCGGCTCCACGGTGGCGCCGTACTGGGTCAGTATCGACAGTCGGCCCCAGTCCTTGCTGCCCGGCGCGGCGCTCAACCGATCGACCACTTCTTTCTGCAGCAGGAAGTGCAGATCGCGGATCCCCGGCAGCAGTTCGAGCAAGCGCAGCAACAGCGGCGTGGAGATGTTGTACGGCAGGTTACCGACGACGCGGCGACCCGCGGTCATCAACGGCGCCAGATCGAGCCGCAGAACGTCCGCTTCGATCACATGCACGCCGGTGAAGCGCTGTTTCAGCAGCGCCACCAGATCGCGATCGATTTCCACGACGGTGACGTCGTCAGACGCAGCCACGAGATGACGCGTCAACGCACCCTCTCCGGGACCGATCTCGAGCACCGGGTCCGCGCGCGAATAGGCAAGCCGTTCCGTCATGGCTTCGAGGATGGCTTCGCTGTCGAGGAAGTGCTGGCCGAAGCGGCGTCTCGGCTGGTGGCTCACGAGTGCGCGAGATGGTCGGCGAGTCCGATCGCGGCGACGAAGCTGCCGAGGTCGGCGCCGCCGCGACCGGCGATGTCGAGAGCCGTGCCGTGATCGACGGATGTCCGCACGATCGGCAAACCGAGCGTGACGTTCACCGCATTGCCGAAGCCGACGTGCTTCAGAACCGGTAACCCCTGGTCGTGATACATCGCGAGCACCGCATCGGCCCCTGCGAGCTGTCGTTGGGTGAACAGTGTATCGGCGGGCAACGGTCCGACGACTCCGCGGTCCGCAAACGCGCGGCATACCGGAGCGATCACTTCGATTTCCTCCCGCCCGAGATGCCCGCCTTCGCCGGCGTGCGGATTGAGGCCCGCCACCAGAACCCGTGGGCGCGCGATTCCGAACCGCGCCTTCAGATCGCCGAGCAGAACCTCGAGCACTTCGGTGAGCCGTCGACGGGTGATCAATGCCGGCACTTCGGCCAGCGACACGTGCGTTGTCGCCAACGCGACCCGCAGATCACCCGCGACCAGCAGCATGACGACGGTTGCACTGCCGCAACGTTCGGCCAGGAATTCAGTATGTCCGGAGAACGCAACTCCCGCATCGTTGATCACCGACTTCTGTACGGGTCCGGTGACCATGCCGGAGAACTTCCCCTCGACGCAACCGTCTGCCGCTGTCGCGAGCGTTTCGAGCACGAACGGCACGTTGCGCACGTCGAGGTGGCCCGGGACGGCGCTCACGCCGAGCTGAACAGATTGCACCGACAGTGATCCGGCGGCCCGCGTCACCGATCCGGGGTATTCGACGAGCGTGAGTTCGTGGCCGAGTTGTTTCGCGCGCGCGCGCAACAGGTCGGGATCGGCCACCGCGACCACCGACACGTCACGCGAGCGTTGCGCCCACGCAACCGCGAGATCCGGCCCGATGCCGGCAGGTTCGCCGGTCGTAAGGGCCAGCGGCGCCTTCATTCACTCGGCCTTGGGTTTGCCGTCATTCGTCACCCGGATCTCAACGTACGCTTCGTCGCGGATTTCCTTCAGCCATTCCTGCAGTTCTTCCTCGTAGCGACGATTGTGCAACACGCGAATCGCCAGGTTGCGGCGCGCGTCCTCGCTCATGTCGTGCTGGCGACGGTCCATCACCTGCAGAACGTGCCAACCGAATTTGGTGTGGAACGGTTCGCTCAGTTTGCCGGTGGGTGTTTCCTTCATCACGTCGCCGAATTCCTGCGCGAACTTCTCCGGCTCGGACCAGCCCAGGTCGCCGCCCGCGAGCGCGCTGCCTGGGTCCTCGGAATACAACCGCGCAAGCACAGCGAAATCCTCGCCCTTCGCGATGCGATCGTGAATCTGCTGGATGAGCGCCTGCGTGTCTGCTTCGCTGCGGATCTCGGAAGGCTTGACCAGAATGTGTCTCACCAGCGTCTGCTCCACCACTTCGTTTCCGGCGCCGCGCTTCTCCAACAACTGGACGATGTGGAAGCCGCTGCCGCTCCGGATCGGCGCGGCGGTCTGCCCGACCTCCAGCGCAAAGACCTGTTCGGCGAACAAGCTGGGCAATTCACCGGCTTTCCGCCAGCCGAGGTCGCCGCCTTCCAGCGCCCGTGAGTCGGACGAGTGCGCGATCGCCATCTGGCGGAAATCCGCGCCCGCCTTCAATTGTTCGTATATCGAGTTCGCTTCCCGCTCTGCCTTCGCCACCGTCGCAGGCGATGCTTCGTTGTCGACCGCGATCAGAATGTGTCCCACGCGATATTCGTCCGATAGCGTGCGCTTGCCGAGCGGCGACGCGAGGAATGCGTCGATCTCTTCGTCGGACAGATAGATGCGGCTGTTCACGCGATTGCGCTGAACGCGCTGGATGATCATCTCGCGGCGAACTTCGTCGCGAAAATCGCCGTACGCCATGCCGTCGCGCGCCAGCGCCGCGGTGAAATCTTCGAGGCTCATGTTGTTCTGTTTCGCGATCCCCTCGAGCGCGTTGGTCAGGGTTTCGTCATCGATGCGCACGCCTGCGCGCTGGCCCATCTGCAGCTGGATGTCTTCCATGATCAACCGCTCGAGCATCTGGTTGAACAGCACGTCGTCCGCCGGAATCGGCATCTTTGCGGCAAGCATCTGTTTGCGAACGGACGTCAGTCGATTGACGAGTTCGGTTGCCAGCACGACGTCGTCGTCGACGATCGCTACGACGTAGTCGAGATCCTTGGGTACGGCCTGCGCTGCAGCGCCTGCCAGCATCAGTAAGCCGCACAGCCACCACTTGAACGACATCAGAACTCCTCCGCTACGTATCCGGGAATTCCGGAATGCATCATCGAATCGATCCGCCCGCCGAGGCTGGCCAGACCCTTGAAGACCACTTGTATGAAGATGCCTTCGTCGGATTGGGCGTCCGGCGTCACCGTGCTCCCGGGCGTCGAAAGGAACTTTCTGCCCACGATCCGGATCTGCAGGCAGCAATCACTGTACTCAAGACCCCCGAGCGCCTCGATAGTTCGATGCTCCTCGAGGTCGTAGTCGAAGCGGCCGATCAGCGCGTACTGGCGGAAGATCGACCAGTAGAAGGACGCGTCAGTCTGCTTCAGCAGCGGCTGAATGTCGTCGCGCCGCCGGTAGCTCAGGTTGATGATGTGCCGGTTGTCCGCCCGATATTGCAGCGTCGATCCGATCTCGTTCAGCTGACCGTCGTTCGGATCCCACGTCGCGCTCGTGTAGAAGACCAATGCATCGCTGATTGTCGCGCCGATCTGACCCGCGAACGCAGAACTCTTGTGGACGTCGTCGGCCGTGATCACTCCGCTCGATGTCACCCGCCGATCTTCGAAGTAGAAGATCTGTCCGAGACTCGCGCGGAACCGCTCCATGCCGCTGTCGGCATTCAACCAGCGCGTCGTCACGGCCGCGGTCAACTGGTTCGCATCGCCGATGCGGTCGATACCTGCGAAGCGGTTGTCGCGAAACAGCTGGTCGAACGTGAACGACAGTTCGCTGACGTCGAACTGCGGCAGATCGTTCTGATTGCGGTACTGCTGGTAGAGGTAGAACAGGCGCGGCTCCAACGTCTGGATTCCACCGCCGAACAGCTCCGACTCGCGCTCGAAGAACAGGCCGCTATCGACGGAACCCATCCAGATCTTCCGATCCGGTTCTTCGGACGTGCCGACCGGCACGTCGTCGAGGTTGTATTGGGTATAGCGATAACCGCCAGTGAAATGCAGGAAGCCGGGTGTCCAGTCGAACGGCAGGCGCACGCGCGGGTCGATGTTCAGCCGGTCGCCGTTGATCTGCTGGATGCCGGTGAACTGGCCGTTCGGTCGCTCGAAGCTCGCCCATGACGATGCGACATTCCACGCGACGGGCCCGAACAGTTGCCCGGTGTAATTGATGTCGACCTCGGGCAACCGCCGGTAAGGTTCGACGACGTTGACGTCGAGGCGCTGAAAGTCCTGTACCCAAACGCGTGTCGACAATCCTCCATGCGCGTACGAGGCGGCGGCGTATTGCTGCAATTGCACCTGACTCGACGATGCCAGGTTGCTGCCGAGATCGCGGAAGTAGTCGAAGTCGCTCACTTTGGTGGTGTTCACCTCGGTCGCGAACTGGCCATACCGCCCTTGTTGCTTGGCGATGAACAGCCACCGGTTCGCAGGATCGAACGGACCCGGCAAGCCGAGGTTTGTGAAATCGGTGCGCGAATACTGGCCGTCGTATTCATCGTCCTTCGACAGGAACGCGCCGCCGAGGAAGCCCTTGCCGTAGGGCGACAGAAAACGGAACTCGCCCTCGAGATCCGCGCCGCGCTCCGAGATGTAGCGCGGCGTGATCGTCGCGTCGTAGTTCGGCGCCAGGTTCAGGTAGTACGGCACGGCAATGTCGGTGCCATTCGTGTCGCCGACCGCGACATCGGGAAACAGCCAGCCGCTCATGCGTTCGTCGGTCACTGGAAAGCGGATGTATGGTGTGTAGAACACCGGCACGTCGTGCACGCGAAGCACCGCGTTCGTCGCGGTTCCGAACTTCGAACCGTTAGGAATGTTCATCGTGCTGCTGGTGAGGCGCCATTCGTTGTTCCCGGGTTCACAACGCGTGAACGATCCGCGCGACACCTCGATATCGCCTTCGCCGCTGCGATAGAGCACGCCCGCGGTACCGCGCAATTCGTTCGGCTGCAGAACGTATTGCGAATCGGTGATCGACGCGGCGCCGGTGTCGACCATGAAAATCGCGGAGTCGCCAACGATCAACATTCCTGGTTGCCGCAACGTCACGCCGTTATCGACCGTCACCGTTCCGTCCGTCTCGTGGTATGTCGCCTTGTTCGCGATCAACGACTGGTTTCCGCGAGTCACCTCCACGGATCCACTCAGGTCAGCCCGATCCTGCACCCAGTACTGGAGCTGCTGCGCTTCGGCATGCAGCGGCAAGGTCTCGAGTTCGCCCTTCTGCAGCGCCGGAAACACCGGCTCGACATAAGCGCCGTCGCAATACTCGGGAAGCACGCTCAAACGCGATGCGGGTAGCTCCGAGCGAGGCACCCAGTCGAGCGTAAGAGCGGCTGATTTCGCCGCCGGTACCTTGGGCGGCGGAGTGCTCGCGTTGGGGCTCGTCGGTTGCGCGGATTTCTCAACCGGTGTCGGCAGTGTTCCGGTGCCCGAACACTGCCAACCGCTACCGTCGGACGAGGGACTGCACACCCAACGATCGTCGGCGTGAACACTGAGCACAAAAGCTGCACTGCAGGCCAGAAGAACTGCTGAACGCATGGGTGGCATCGTGGAATTGCGCGCGGATGATAACATTCGCGCAATGCAAACCGCCCAATCATCTGGCCGACAGAACGCACTCGAGAGTTGGGTAGATGGTGTGCTCGCCGCTGCGGGCGCGCCGGTCGCAAACGATTGGAAGCCCGTCGTTGGCGACGCGAGCTTTCGTCGCTTCTATCGCGTCTCCACGCAATCTCGAACGCTCATCGCGATGGACGCACCGCCGGCCACCGAGAACAACGTCCAGTTCGTGCGCTTGTCGAAACTGTTCCGCGACGCCGGTGTTTGCGTTCCGGAAGTCGTCGCATGCGACATCGAACGCGGCTTCCTGCTCGTATCCGACCTCGGCGAACTGATGTACTCGACCGTGTATGGCACCGACGAACACGACGCCGCCCTGGAGGCCGCGCTCGAGACGATGATCACCATCGCGCGGGTCGGCAACGCCGACGGCATCGTTCCGCCGTATACGCGCCAGCGCTTCCAGGACGAACTGGAACTGTTCAAGGTCTGGTTCCTCGACGGCATGCTGCACCACTCACTGACGAAAGCAGAAGGGGGAATGCTCGACGCAGTGTGGCGCGCGTTGATCGAGTGCGTCGAAGGGCAAGGCAAGGTGTGCGTTCATCGCGATTTCCATTCGCGCAATCTGTTGTGGGGTGCCGATCGGACGACGCGGGTCGTCGACTTTCAGGACGCGCTGCATGGTCCCGTCCTTTACGACATCGCATCGCTGCTGCGCGACTGCTATGTCCGTTTCGACGAGAGCGAGATCGCGCGTTGGCGCGAACGCTTCAGGATTCGCGGCCTGGCCGCCGGGTTGCCGATCGAGGCCGATGCGGCGAAGTTCGCCGAACACCTCGACCTGACCGCGATGCAGCGACAGCTGAAAGCGATCGGCATCTTTTCGCGGCTCGAACTGCGCGATGCGCGACCGAGTCACCTCGTGGACATCGAGCCGGTGCTCGATCACCTCGGCGACGTCGCCCGCACCTACCCTGACGTCGAACGCTTCGGCGACTGGCTCGCCGGAACGATTCGGCCGGCGGCCCGAATCGCGCTGTCCAGCCGCGGCATCGCATGCGCGGAATGATCCTGGCGGCGGGGCGCGGCGAACGTCTTCGCCCGCTGACCGATCGCATCCCGAAGCCGCTACTGCCGATCGCCGGCGAAGCGTTGATCGCGCATCAGGTGCGCTGGCTCGCGCAGGCCGGCATCCGCGACATCGTCATCAATCTGCATCACCTCGGCGAAGCCATCGCCGTTGCGCTCGGCGACGGAGCCGCGTTCGGCGTGCGCATTGCGTATAGCCGCGAAGCGACGTTGCTCGAAACCGGCGGCGGCATCGTCAAGGCGCTACCGCTGCTGGGCGACCAGCCTTTCGTCATCCTGAACGGCGACACCTGGACCGATTTTCCGTTCGCGCGGCTGTCGCGTTCACTCGACGATGACCTCGCGCATCTCGTTCTGACGCCGACGCCGCCGAACCGCACCGAAGGCGACTTCGGCTTCGATGGCGATCGCGTTACACGCGGCGCTGATCGTTCCTTCGTGTACTGCGGCATCTCGCTGCTGAGCCCCGACTTGTTCGTCGGGGCTCCGACAGGGCCGTTCTCGTTGCGCGATCTGCTCTTCGACGCCATCGCGAATCGACGCGTAAGCGGCGAAGTGTGGACCGGGCGATGGATCGACATCGGCACACCGGATCAGTTGGCCGCCGTCAGACAGATCACCAGCTGACCAACGGAATTGCGCGGGTGAGGTTAGCCGAACGCGTTTCCAGATCGATCCGGTCGCTGCTCGCGCCGCTGCGCCGATCGCGATCGGCCTCCGGCGCAATGCCATACACCGAGTTCACGTTTGCCGCGTTGGGTCGAATCGCGAAAGCAGCCGGCGTAGTACTGCCGGCACACATCGACGTCGCGCAACGTCTGATGGCCGATCTGGGTTTCGGCGCAAGCGACCGCCGACGCGCGATCCGCGGCTTTGCCGCGGGCAAGCATCCCGACTTCGACCTTTCGACGCTGGCGCGCGCCTGCCGCGAGACGAAAGAAGACCGCGACGTGTTGAACGAACTCGCGCTCGAATCGCTCTGCGCGATGGCATGGGCCAGTGGCGCACCGAACGCTGCGTGCCGGAGTGAGCTGCTGCGCACGGCGTCGATGCTGGGCGTCGACGCCGCGACACTGCACGCAGCAGAGGTTCGCGTGGAGGAGTTTCAGCGACGGCAGATGCCGCTGCACCTTCGCCAGGCGTATCAGGTGCTTGGTGTGGACCATCGCGTCAGCGACGCCGAATTGAAGCTCGCGTACCGGCGGCTGATGAGCCGTCATCACCCCGACAAGTCGGCGTCCGACCCCGATCCCGAACGGGCGCGACGCGCGAGTGAGAACAGCGCGGTGGTCCGCAGCGCGTTCGAACTCATCCGCGCGAGTCGAAACGGTGTTTGAGCCAACCTTCGATCTGCCGGCCGAGCCGGCCGCCGGCGGGGCTTCCTGGCGACGTCCGCCGCAGGTCGACTTCCGGGGAGAGACGGTCGTCAACGGACCAGTCGAGGGGCGACCCGATCAAAAGCAGCGCCGGTGACTTGAACTCGGCGAGCACGTCCTTGGGGCGTTTGCCTTCGATGCGCGGCGCGTCGCGCGCCGGGTCGATGGTGACGATGGCATCCGCGTCGAGTCCTCGTAGCTTGGCCCATGCGACCCACGCGCCTGCGGCACCTTCGCCAAGCACCACCACTTTGGATCCTTTGCCGCGTGCGGCTTTCACGGCCGCATCGAGGCGTGCCCGGACCTTTGCGGGCAACGGATCGGCGGCTTGCGCCGCGTCTGCGGTTTTCGATGCGGGTGGCGTTGGCGCCGCGGTCGCCGGCGCCGCAGCGCCCTCGACGAACTTGTCGCGCTGTCGCGACGGCAGCGTCTCGTTGGGAAGATCGGGAAGCGGGACCGCGAGCGTCGCCCAGCGCCGGCGCGCCAACGTCCGGCGCAACGCCGTCGAGTCGGCGTTGGAATCGGCGCTCAATCCCGATCCCAGCACCACGACGATGACGCCGAGCGCTTTCGGCTGAATCGCTTCGCGATAGACGCCGACCGCGCGATCGTCACCGTCACCGATCCGCACGATGACGTCGTCCGGAAACGTCGTCTCGAGTTCGCTCGCGCGCCTCGCTTCAGTAGGCAGCAAGCCCGCGCGTTCGACACCGGGTTGCGGCCGACCTTCGGCCGGGGCATCGCTCGGCGCCGGCGCGTCGGATGCAGCCGGTAGGCATACCAGCGCAGCGAGGGTCAGACTCAGCGAGCGTCTCCACATGGGCCGAAGTATAGGAAACGCCGTACAATCCGCGGCCATGAACGATCTCTGGATAGCGCCTTCCATTCTGTCAGCGGACTTCGCCCGCCTCGGCGACGAGGTCGATTCCGTCGTGGCGGCCGGCGCGGACCTGATTCACTTCGACGTCATGGACAATCACTACGTGCCGAATCTTTCGATCGGCCCATTGGTGCTGACGTCGCTGCGCAAGCACGGTTTGAAGCTGCCGGTCGACGTGCACCTGATGGTGAAGCCGGTCGATCGTCTGATCGGCGACTTCCTGGATGCCGGCGCCGACTACATCAGCATTCACCCGGAGGCGACCGAACACGTGCACCGTTCGCTCGGACTGATCCGCGAAGGCGGCGCGCGCGCAGGCCTCGTATTCAATCCGGCAACAGCGCTCGACCATCTGTCGCACGTGCTCGACATGGTGGACCTGGTGCTGATCATGTCGGTCAATCCGGGCTTCGGCGGACAGAAGTTCATCCCGTCAAGCCTCGACAAGTTGAGCGACGCGCGCGAGATCATCGCCGGCAGCGGCCGGTCGATCCGTCTCGAGATCGACGGCGGCATCAAGCCGGACAACATCGCTGCGGCGGCGCGCGCCGGGGCCGATACCTTCGTCGCCGGTTCTGCGATCTTCGGCAGCTCCAACTATGCAGCCACCATCGCCTCGATGAGACGAGCGCTTGCCTCCTGACGCGTCCGTGCTGGCGCGGCAATACGGCGCCTACCTGTTCGATCTCGACGGCACGCTCGTCGACACGGCGCCGGACATCAACGGTGCGATGAACGCCGCCCTGCTGAGCGGCGGCTATCCGACGGTAGACGAACCGCTGACGCGGCACTGGGTCGGTCACGGATCACGCGTGCTGCTGCAACAGGCGCTGACACACCACGGCTATCCCGAACGCGTGTCCGACGAGGCGTTGATGGCGCGCCTGCTACGGACGTTCATCGATCACTACAGCGCGCACATCGCCGATTCCAGCCGGCCGTATCCGGGTGTAGTCGAGGCACTGAAGGCGCTGGAATCACGCGGTGCCCGACTGGCCGTCGTTACCAACAAACTGACTGGTCTGTCGAAGCAGTTGCTCGCCGCGCTACGCATCGACGGTTATTTCGGCGCAGTCGTCTGCGGCGACACGTTGCCGCAGCACAAACCGGACCCGGAGCCGGCTCGACACGCCTGCCGACTTCTCGATGTGGCGACGTCCAACGCGTTGTTCGTCGGTGATTCGATCACGGATGTCGACACGGCGCGCGCGGCCGGGTGTCCGGTGGTCTGCGTGCGAGACGGCTATAACCACGGCACGCCCGCCACGCAGCTCGGCGCGGACGCTGTCATTGATTCCCTCATTCAGCTCCTTTAGCCTGCCCGCCTTTTCCCCACACGGCTCGTCGCCGCCATGACTCCCGAAGCGTTCGCCAAATTGGCCGCCGAAGGTTTCAACCGCATTCCCGTGGTCGAAACCGTACTGGCCGATCTCGATACGCCGCTCTCGACTTACCTGAAGCTCGCGGGCGGTCCGTATTCCTATCTGCTCGAGTCGGCGCACGGCGGCGAGAAGTGGGGACGCTATTCGATCATCGGGCTGCCCGCGCGAACAGTGCTGAAAGTGGCCGCGAACCACGTCACCGTCACCACCGACGGCACCGTGGTGGAACAGACCGACTGCGACGACCCGCTCACTTACATCGAAGCTTTCATGAGTCGTTTCCGCGTCGCACCGCTGGAAGGATTGCCGCGCTTCTACGGCGGTCTCGTCGGATACTTCGGCTACGACACGGTGCGCTACGTCGAGAAGCGGCTCGCGCACAGCGCCCCACCCGATTCGTTGGGAACTCCGGACATCCTGCTGATGGTGTCGAACGACGTGATCGTCTTCGACAACCTGAAAGGGATCATGCAAATCATCACTTTGGCCGAGCCGGATTCGCCCGATGCGCTGACGCGCGCGAAGGAACATCTCGGCAGGATCGGTCGGCGCCTCGCCGGTCCCGTTCCCGACGTGCCATCGTCCAGTGCGAATCAACCGGTAGAAGAATCCGATTTCGTTTCGGAATTCGGCCGCGACGCATTCATGGCGGCGATCGAGAAGATCCGCGAGTACATCGTCGCGGGCGACGTGATGCAGGTGGTGCTCGCGCAACGCATGTCGGTGCCGTTCGGCACCGCGCCGATCAACCTGTACCGCGCGCTGCGCAACCTCAATCCGTCGCCGTACATGTATTACATGGACCTCGACGACTTCCACCTGGTGAGCTCGTCACCGGAGATCCTCGCCCGCGTCGAAGACGGCGTCATCGTGAACCGGCCGCTGGCCGGAACACGGCGGCGCGGCCACACCGAAGCAGAAGACAAAGCGATGGAGGTCGAACTCCTGGGCGACCCGAAGGAGATCGCCGAACACCTCATGCTCATCGACCTCGGCCGCAATGACGTCGGCCGCGTTGCCGCGACAGGCAGCGTGGAAGTGACCGAGCGGTTCACGATCGAGCGCTATTCGGACGTGATGCACATTTCGAGCAATGTAGTCGGCCGGCTCAAAGACGGCGCGACCGCGTTCGACGTGCTGCGCGCGACGCTTCCGGTCGGCACGCTATCCGGGGCGCCGAAGATCCGCGCGATGGAGATCATCGACGAATTCGAGCCGGTGAAGCGCGGCGTTTACGGCGGTGCGGTCGGTTACCTGGCCTGGAACGGCAACATGGATACCGCCATCGCGATCCGCACCGCGGTAATCAAGGACGGCAAGATCTACATCGAAGCCGGCGCGGGTGTGGTCGCCGACTCGATCGGACGCCTGGAGTGGAAAGAGACCCT
Organism: uncultured Gammaproteobacteria bacterium; assembly: GCA_963780795.1. Lineage (GTDB taxonomy): Bacteria > Pseudomonadota > Gammaproteobacteria > Pseudomonadales > Azotimanducaceae > DATJGR01. The sequence continues at coordinate 817,098 of CAWADH010000008.1, forward strand.
GAATAAGGCCCGCGCAATCTTCCGGGCCGCAGCCATGGCGGAACGCCGCTTCAAAAACCTGAACGCCGGCTGAATCGGGGAGCGAAAATCTGAGAAATCCCGCCTTGACACGGTCAAGGCGATGGTCCAATTTGCATCCACTTTCTCTCCATTTTTGAAACGGCTCCCGACATGCGTTCCGCGATCGTTGCCGCCATGCTCCTCGCCGCCGCGCCCGTATGGGCACAGCAGACGACGCTCGGCTATGACGCCTTCGTCGCCGGCGCCAAGGTGGGCGCCGCCGAGGTCAAAATCGAGACCGACGATGCCCGTTACGAAATCAGCGGTAAGGCCTGGACGGTCGGCGTGCTCAGCTTCGTCACGCAGTGGCAGAGCATGTTCAGCTCGACCGGTCGATTGGCGGATAGCGGTCCCGTCAACGACGGTTATCGCTTCATCGAACGCGCCCGCGACAAGGTCAAGGAGCTGCTGCTCAGCGATGGCCGCCTGACGTACGTCAAGAATGGCCAGGTCCGGTCTCCACGCGCGCCGACCAGTATCGATCTGCTGTCCGCGCTGTTCGTATCGCACGACTGCGCCTCAGCGGGCTCGGCCGTACACAACGGCAAGGATCAGTTCTCGCTGAAGCTTACGAATCAGGAAGCCATCTCGTCGTCGAGCAACGGCGCCACCGAGCGCTGCACGTTCGAAGTCAACAACAAGGACAACGAACGCATCGACGCGACGGTCTGGCTCGGTCAGGTAGATGGCCTGACGGTTCCGATCCGCCTCGACCTGGCCGGCGCGATGGAAGGCACGTTGAAGCTGAACGCCAGTTCCAGCAGCGACTCTCCGGAGCTGTCAGCTGACCACGCACGTCGGCCGACCATTCAGATCTAAGCGCTTCCTGCGCCGGTCTCCCGCTCGCTCAGCGGTTGGCTCGCATCGCGTCCAGGCTCCAGATGCCGGCACCGTGCGACGAGATGTACAGGAACGCGAAGCAGAACACGATCGCCAGTTCGCCGCCGTTCAGCATCGGATATAGCGCCTTCGAGCCGTGCGCCATCCAATACGCCGCTGCCATCAGGCCGCTGCAGAAGAATGCCGCCCAGCGCGTCATCAGCCCGACCATCACCAATGCGCCGCCGATGAGTTCGATCGGCCCGGCGATGTACGTGATGAATGGCGGCATGCCGTCCATCGGCGGTACCGGCCATCCCAACAGTTTTTGTGAACCGTGAAACATGAACAACAGACCCGTCACGATGCGAAGCGCGGCGTACGTGTAGTTACTCAGTGGTGCCATGAAGCTCGCCATTCCTCTCTCCCCCGTTGGAAACGACGCTGCACACCTTAGCTGAACGGTTGGGCCGTTAGAAGCGCGCTATCGCTTGGAGGGGGTGACCGGCAGATGGTCCCGGAACACGTCCATCTGCTTCCAGGCGGGCGTCGGCGGTTCGTAGTTCGCGCGCGGTGCATACGCAGACAGTTCGGTCACCTGCATCTTGTGAATGTAGCGAGGGCAGTTCGGGAAGATCTCTTCCGCGCGAACGCGCACCACCAGATCGGCGCCCGGGTAAGCCGCTTGCAAGGGGTCGTGCGGATCGATCGACGCAATACCGTTCACGCGGATGCGCTTCGTCGCTTCGAAGTCGATGAACAACATGCCGACCGGCGGATTGACCGTGAGGTTGCCTAGGCTACGGAACTGGCCGTTGCCGTCGTAGCTCGGAAACGCAAGCGTAACGTCGTCGACGATGCGCACGAAGCCGGGCAGTCCGCCTTTGTACGAACAGTCGGGATGGCCATCGGCATCGGCTGTCGCCAGAAAGAACATCGGCGCCTTCGAGATGAACGCCTTGTCCTCCTCTGTGAAGGCGCGCCGCAGCGTCACCTGTTCGAGCCGATCGGCGATGCGTCGGCTGTCGAACCGATCCTGTATCTCACGCGACCCTTCGTTGTAGAACGTACGCGGCATTTTTCGAGCCTCCGTCAGGAACCCATCGCCTTCGACATCGTCGCCAGATCCATGTACTCGCGCCACGCCTTAACGTGGCCGTCAGAGATCTCCATCACGCCGACCACCGGTACGCTCGCGGCGCGGCCTTTGTATACGAACTCGTCCGAGCGTTCGAACAACACGATGTGCCCGATCGCGTTCAGATGTTTGATCTTGAAATCCAGGCGTTCGATTCCGGATGCAATCTGGTCGAGGTGTGCCTTTATGGCGGCTCGCCCGGTATAGGGCTTCAGCGGCACGACCTGCAACACGCCGTCGTCGCTGAACAGGTTTACCACACGATCCCAGTCCAGCGCGCGCCACGCCTCGATCATATGTCGTGCGACACCCAGACTCGTCTCGCTGCGATCCATCATTTCCTGACCATCCGGGTTGCCTGCGGTTCGCCGACGATACGCGATCGAAAGCTGAGTTACACTCGACCCGCCTCGGCATGGAAGGTGCGGCCATGAAGCGCGAGTCGGACCCAAAGGATCTCACTGTTTTTCGCAGCGACCGTTACTTCGTCGTCGACGGGAAATGGTTCTTCACCACGCGCGAAGGCCGCAACGAAGGTCCATTCGTGACGGCAGATGAAGCCAGACGGGAACTCAAACAGTATCTGATGGACAAAGGCATCAGGCTGCACGGCAACGAACCGTGGGATACGCCCGGTGCTTCAAACTGAGGTATGGCCGAGATGCGATTCGTGACTCATGAAGTGATCGGCGCAGACGGTATGGTCCGCGGGATGTTCCTGTCGCGAACACTCGCAGCTCCGGCTGCATCGCAAGCGCACTTTCCCGGCGTACGCGCGGTCGCGATCTTGCCGAAACGATTCGACTCTACCGATGCGGCAACATCGTGGCTCGAGCAGACGGCCGAGCGCGGGGGCAACGCGGTTGCCGTGCAGGTGGGTGCCTCGCGCTGGTTGGTCGGTGCCTGGATAGCCGACGTTTCCACCAAATCCTGATCGGGATACACTCGCCACCGATTCGCCCGGATCGCTCATGACTGCATCGCGCTCACTCCCGATTGTGCTGGCACTGACGCTGCTGTTTGCACAGCAGGCGGCGCAAGCGCACGCCTTGTCTCACCTCGATCCCGGTTCGTTGAAGGAGAGCATCTCGCACACGACGCTGTGCGCGAAATGCTCGATATTCGGACAGCTGTCGTCGTTCGTTCCGTCGACCGCGTGGGTGGCGTTCGAAGCACCCACATCGATTGCGCTGCACACCGTCGTCGATTCCGATTCGGTTCGCCGGACCACGACGGTATTTCAATCCCGCGCCCCTCCGTCCATCGGCTGAATTCTTCCTGGGTTCGCATGGCGCTCTACGCCGTGCGTTGCGAATTCCTGCTGAGGACGAGATTCCATGTATGCGAGAGTATTCGTCGCGGCGCTGACGGTGGCCGCGACTGCGTGCGCGCCGTTGGCGAACGCCGCGACCGATTCCGAAATCCAACAGCTGCGCGACGAGTTGGCCGCATTGCGCGGCGACTACGAGGCGCGCATCGGCGCGCTCGAGACACGCCTGGCAGCGGCGCAAACAACCGCTGAGCAGTCCGTGCCGACGGAGCCCGCGCCGTTCGCGCAACCGCCTCTGGCGACGGCGGGTTCAGGGAGTTCAGGCAACGAATTCAATCCTGCTGCATCGCTGATTCTCACCGGCACTTACGGCCAGCAATCGGAAGATCCGGCCAACTACCAGATCGGCGGCTTCATTCCGACCAACGGCGACGTAGGGCCGCCGGGGCGCAGCTTCCAGCTCGGCGAATCGGAACTGACGCTGGCCGCGAACATCGACCCGTATTTTTCCGGCTACTTCGTCGGCGCATTCGAAGGCGACAACGGCACGTCGGTCGAAGAAGCGTTCGTCAGCCACGTCGGCCTGATTCCGGGAGCCACGATCAAGTTCGGCCGGTTTCTATCCGACTTCGGCTATCTCAACGAGATTCATGCGCACGCGTGGGACTTCGTCGATGCGCCGCTTGCACTGCAGGCATTCTTCGGCGGCCAGTTGAAGCAGGACGGGTTGCAGGCGCGATGGGTCGCACCGACCTCGCTCTTGATCGAGGTCGGGATGGAACTCGGCCTCGGCGAGCAGTTTCCCGGTACCGATCGCGACAAGAACGGCTTCAACTCGATGCTGGCGTTCGCGCACCTCGGTGGAGACGTTGGGTTCAGTAACAGCTATCTGCTCGGCGCCACCCTGTACCGGTCCAAGGCGTCGGACCGGACCTATCAGGATCTCGATCAGTTCGGCACGCCGGTAACCGATGCGTTCACCGGCGATACCGACATGTGGGGACTCGACTTCGTCTGGAAGTGGGCGCCCGACGGCAATTCGGTGGAGCGCAACTTCAAACTGCAGGCCGAGTACTTCCATCGCAACGAGAACGGGTCGCTCACGTTCGATCAGGACGGACCTGGAGACGCGACCGGCAACTACAACTCGGACCAGAACGGCTGGTATGCACAGGCGGTGTATCAGTTCATGCCGCGCTGGCGCTTCGGCGCGCGTTACGACCGGCTCGATTCGGGCAGCACCGACATCGGCCTTGTTCGAACCGGGCTATTGCCGAGCACTGCGTTTCCGATCCTCGCCGACCACGATCCTCGCCGCACCACGACGATGGTCGATTTCTCGCCGTCCGAGTTCTCGCGTTTGCGCGTGCAGTACGCATGGGATCAGGCGCGCTTCTCCGAGACCGACGACGAGCTGTCGCTGCAATACATCATGAGTCTCGGCGCACACGGCGCGCACAAGTTCTGATCCACAGTCCACGACGAGGTGATTCGCATGATTCGTTTTCGATTTCTCGCCGGACTGCTGATCGCGCTGTTCGCGTCCGCATCGGCACACGCTGCGCTGAGCGTATTCGCTTGTCTGCCGGAGTGGGCGTCGCTCGCGCAGGAACTGGGCGGCGACAAAGTGTCGGTGTACCAAGCGTCGAGTCCACTGCAGGATCCACACCGCATCGAGGCGCGGCCGAGTCTCGTCGCGCACATGCGCAGCGCCGATCTCGTGATCTGCACCGGCGCGGAACTGGAGACCGGTTGGTTGCCGGTGCTGATGCAGACCGCAGGTAACCGCAACGTGCAACCCGGGACACCGGGCTACATCGCGGCGGCGGACTACGTCGAACGTCTGGAAGTCCCGACACGCCTCGACCGCGCGGAAGGCGACATCCATCCAAGCGGCAACCCGCACATCCAGCTCGACCCACGCAACATCGCGAAGGTCGCAGGCGTCGTCAGCGACCGGTTGGCGAAGCTCGATTCGAAGAACGCTGCATTCTATGCGGCACGCGGCGAAGACTTTCAGACGCGCTGGGGCGCTGCAATCGTGACATGGGAACAACGCGCCGCGCCTCTCAAGGGCATGCGGTTGGTGCCCTATCACAAAGACACCGTCTACCTGATCCACTGGCTCGGCATGGTCGAGGTGATGGACATCGAACCGAAGCCGGGCATTCCTCCGAGCGCAGCGTATCTGGCCGAACTCGTCGACAAGGTTCAGAGCAACGGCGCGGATGCGATCACGCGCAGCATGTACACCGACCCGAAAGCCGCACAGTGGCTCTCCGAACACACAAAGGTACCGCTCGTCGATCTGCCATACACGGTCGGCGGCACACCTGAAGCGAAAGATCTGTTCGGGCTGTTCGACGACAGCATCGCCCGCCTCGAAAAAGTGAGGAAATGACGTGCAAGCAATCGAATTCGGCATCCTGATCCCCGCGCTGCTGGCGGGTCTGCTCGTCACCGCCACTCACGTGCCGCTGGGCATTCAGGTATTGCGGCGGGGCATCGTATTCATCGACATCGCGATCGCGCAGATCGCCGGCGTCGGGGTCGTCGCGGCGGACTTCTTCGGCCTGCCTTCGGGCGGCTATGCAGTGCAGCTGTCGGCTCTAACGGCCGCACTGAGCGGCGCGTTGCTGATGACCTGGACGGAACGCCGCTGGCCGGACATACAGGAAGGGATCATCGGCACGGTATTCGTGCTCGCGGCGACCCTGCAGGTGCTGTTGCTTGCCGGCAACGTTCACGCCGGGGAATACCTGAAGGACCTGCTGGTGGGCCAGATCCTGTGGGTGAACTACGCCCAACTGGGCGCCGTCGCCGTGCTGACGACGGCGGTCCTCGCGGCCTGGTTCGGCGTCGGCCCCCAACGCCTCGGGCGGATGGGGTTCTATCTGCTGTTCGGTCTCTCCGTGACGGCGTCGGTGCAGATCGTCGGCGTATACCTCGTGTTCTCGACGCTGATCGTTCCGGCGCTGGCGACGCGCCGCGCGGTTCGGCATCGCACGGCGAAGGCGTACGCGGTCGGGGCCATCGGCTATCTGACGGGGTTGGTCGCTTCTATGGTCACCGATCTGCCGACCGGCGCGTTGACGGTGTGGACCATGGCCGCGACGGGGATCGCGTTCGCGGTGGCGGAGCGCGGATCGGAACGTTCGCCGGAACCGGCCCACGAGGCGCGTTCGGCCCCGTAGAACATGCGGCCGACTACGGAACGTCAAGCGTTCCGATCAGGCCGTCTGCCAGCCACCCGCGCAGCAATGCTGCGGCGCGGAGCGGAATCTCGTCGGGCGGCAGCCGCTCCAGCAACCCGTCGCACATTGCGGCGAAATTGGCGCCACCGGTCAGTGCGCTCCAGGCCGAATGTTCGAGCGACTCCATCGAGCGGTATACGCACGACAATCCTTGCCGCCAGATCAGGCACGCGATTCGATCGTTCTGTTCGGCAATGCCCGGAGTCGGCTGTTGCGTCTTCACCGCGTTCCAGACGTTCGCTGTATTGAATCGGGTCGGCACGCTCCGCACCGACGGGTGCGCAGTGAACTCCAGGAACGGCCACGACTCCGGCGGAATCGCCGCCATCTCAGCGACGCCGATTGCCGCATGATCGGGTGCATCGAATGCTTCGACGAGCGCCCACTCGAACCCGGCCAGCTCCGCCGCGAATTCACGTTCGGCCATTGCTGCTCGCGATTCGATGAACGAAGGCAGCCGCGCGCCGAAGTCGCGCAGCGTGAAAGACGTCGAAGGCCACGCGGTCGTATAGGCTACTGACAACTCCTCGAAGGGGCCGCTGCCGAGCACGGAGCGCAACACCGGGAAGTCGGCCGATAGCGCCTCCAGGAAACGCGTCCGGTATGCATTGGCATAGATCTCCATACGCGCGTGCGAAGTCAGTGCGGGTGTGCTCACAACCGCAGCCGCAAACCGCTCGTCGCCTTTGAGGAGATATGCCCCGAATTCGTGCTGCAGCTCGGCGAGGGTCATGCCGCTTCAAGAACCCGATGGGCCGTCGTCCTCGCCCGGTCCAGTTCCGCAAGGAGTTCGGCGAGTGGCGGCATGTTGTCGTCGCGCTCGATCATCGTTGCGACCGGACCAAACCGTTGGATCGCGCGCTCGTACAGACGCCACACCGAATCCACCACCGGCTGGTCGTGGCTGTCGATGATGTAGTTGCCATGGTGGCGATGCCCTGCCAGGTGGATCTGCTGCACGCGTTCGCGCGGTATCGATTCGATATAGGTCCACGCGTCGAACCCGTGATTGACCGAACTGACGTATACGTTGTTGACGTCGAGCAGCAACCGGCAGTCTGCGGTATCGACAACGTCCGCCACGAATTGCCATTCCGGCATCTCGGACTGGCGGTACTCGAGATAGCTCGAGACGTTCTCGAGCAGGATCTGGCGTCCGAGGTAGTCCTGCACGCGTAGCACCCGCTCGGCAACGTGGCGAACCGAGGCGAGGTCGTACGGTAACGGCATCAGGTCGTGGAAGTTGTGGCCGCCGACGCCGGTCCAGCACAGATGGTCCGAGATCCACTCGGGTTCGATGCGATCGGCCAGTGCTTTCAGTTGGCGGAGATAGTCGAAGTCGAGCGGATCCGCGCTGCCGATTGAAAGCGACACGCCGTGCATCACGAGCGGGTAGTGCTCACGTATGCGATCGAGATAGTGAAGCGGTTTGCCCCCGCGGACGAGATAGTTTTCGGAGAGAATCTCGAACCAGTCGATCGCGGGTCGTTCGGCCAGGATCTGCTCGTAGTACGCCGTGCGGAGACCCAAACCAAAGCCGAGGCTGCGGTTTTCGCTCATCGCCCGTCTGCCGCTTTGCATTCGCGTGAGTGCCGAAACAAGCAGGGCGGCTCGAAGCCGCCCTTCATCTATCGTCTATCGTCGCAATCGGCTAGTTACCGACTTTGCCACCGGCCTTCGTGCATTCCTCGGCGGACTTCATGTTCGTGAAGCCGAGGCCCTTACAGGAGCCTTCGCCCTTGCAGGCGTTGCGATCGGTCGCGCAGTCGTTCTGCCCCTTGCAGCTGTTCACGCCGTAGCAGTGCACGCCCGCCGGAGTCGCGGCGGCCGTTGCGCCATCTGCAGCCGTTGCCGGCATGGTCGCGAAGAATCCGGCCGCGGCCATTGCGAATGCAGCGCCAGTCAATTGTCGTCCGTTCATTGTCCTCTCCTCTTCACCAGCCTCGTGCAGGATAAGCCTGCTTCAGGCTGCCAGATCCATATCCGAGTTGCGGTAGGCCGGAGTCGGCGTGATTTCGGGCGCGAGCACCGGACGGCGTGCCGGTTTGACGCACGACCCGATCGCCACGATCAACGACGCGGCATAGGGCACCGCGAGTACCGCCAAGGCGATCGCCCACACCTGCTCCGCCGGGTCGTCGACTCGGGTGACCATTACGGTCGCGATGAACGCGAGCGTGATCGCCACGAGCATCAGCGATTCGGCCGCGCTCATCCGCAGCGCAGTGGAGAATGGCGCGGAATCTTCGCACTTCGGCGTGCGTACGAACGGCGTGGACGACGTGACCAGCCCGAACAGCACGCCTCTGCCGACGATGTAGGCCAGCGAAAGGCCGGTGATCGCCGACGCGATCGAACCGCGAATGCCGCCGCCGACTTTCACCCGATGCAGCACGATCGTTTTGATCGTCTTGATCGTGAACAGCGCGAGCGCGGTCGACGACAGCGCCGTCAAAGGTACGTCGAAGTACTTCGGGGCGGCGACCATAAGGCCGGTCCAAATCACCGCCAGCACGGAGAAGATCAACGCAAATGCGTCGGCGAACCACGGCAGCCACCCGGCTACGAAGTGATAGCGCTGCGCCAGCGTCAGCTTGCTGCCGCGGCCGAAAAGCATCGGTCCGTGGCGCTTCAATATCTGCATCGCGCCGTACACCCAGCGATAGCGCTGGCCCTTGTACGCCGCATACGTATCCGGCATCAGGCCGCGACCGAGTGATTTCGGCGTGTAATGCGCAACGTAGCCCGCTTCGAACAGGCGCAGGCCGAGTTCGGTATCTTCCGTGATGCACCACGGCGCCCACCCACCCACTTCCGTCAACGCGGTACGGCGCACCATACACATGGTGCCGTGTTGGATGATGGCGTTGTGCTCGTCGCGCTCCACCATGCCCACATGGAAGAAGCCGCGGTATTCCTCGTAGCAGCACTTCTTCAGCAGGCTTTCGTCTGCGTCGCGGTAATCCTGCGGCGCCTGCACCAGGGCCACCTGCGGGTCGCCAAACGCGGGTACGACCGTCTTTAGCCAATCCGGCGAGACCTGGTAGTCGCTGTCGATGACGCCGATGAACGTGGCTTCCGGGTCGGTCAGTTCCAGCGCCTTGTTCAGCGCACCGGCCTTGAAGCCCTTCATGCCGTCGAAATGGAAGAACCGGAAGCGCGGCCCCAAGGTCTGACAATGCGCTTCCACCGGCCGCCAGTCGGCCTCCGACGCAGTGTTGTTGTCGAGCACGATCACTTCGAAATCGGGATAGTCGAGACGCGCCAAGGCGTCGATCGTACCGATCACCATCTGCGGCGGTTCATTGTGAATCGGAACGTGAATCGACACGCGCGGCGTGCCGCCGAAGTCGACGGTCGGGAGCGACTTGCGGCGCACCCGCCACAGGCTCAACGCCCACTCAGCGGTCTCGGTCAGCAGCACCACCGCGGTAAATAGCACCGCCGGCATGACCACCATCGCGCCGCCTACGGTGCCCCAGTCCACGTAGCGCAGCGAAAGCGCGTCGATGATGAACACGACGCCGGACACCACGAAGCCGACGATGCCGCCCAGCAGCAGGTAGCCGGACAGCGCCACCGCCGGGATGGACGCCAGCACCGATGCGCCAACGGCGAGAATGCCGAGCGCCGCCGACGTTGCAAACGTCGGCCACTGCGGGAACGACGACAAGCCGCCGGTCAGCTCGAACTTCGGCGACCGATCGGCGTTGAACAGTCCCCAGAACGCACCGACCGCACCTTCCTGCTTCGCTTTCCACGGCTGGTCGTATGCTTCGATGATGTAGTAGTCGTAGTTGTTCGACGCGGCGAGCTTCAGAAACTTGCGAATGAAGAACGCTTCCATCGAATCCGACGGCACCGACCCTTTCTTGACTCGACCTTCCGAAGGCCAGCCGGTTTCGGCGATCACGATCTTCTTGTCCGGGAACGCCTTCTTGATCATGGCGTAGCGGTCGGCCACATAGCCCATGCTCTGGTTGGCCGCGATGCCTTCCCAGTACGGCAACAGGTGGATACCGACGAACGCGCTGCCCTGTGCCAGCGTCGGGTACTTGAGCCAGACGCTCCACACGTCGGCGGTGCCGACTTCGATCTTCGGATTGGCGATCGCGTTTCTGACGCGATGCATGTATGCGACGACGTCGCTGGCGGCCAGTTCGCCGCGCAGCACGGTCTCGTTGCCGACGATCACGCGGTCGACGGTTTCCGGGTTGTCGCGAATGACCTCGATCGCACGCGCCAGCTCGGCTTCGTTCAGCAGGCGGTCATCGCTGAGCCACACGCCGAGCGTCACCTTCAGACCGAACTCCTTGGCGATGTATGGAACTCGATCCAGGCCGCGGGCGACCGAGTACGTCCGGATGCGGTTGGTCAGCGTCGACAGCTGCTTCATGTCGCCACGGATGACCGATTCTGGCACTGGTTCGTCGAAGCTCTTTTTGTCGTACAAGCCGCTCGGGTTGTACGAGATGCCGCCGAGCTTTCCGGACCAGTCCGGGGCAGGCAATGGATGATCGAAAGAAGCCCAGAAGGCTGCAGAACCCAAACACACTACGAGGAGCGCAATCAGGATTTTCATTTGTTTTGAGGGTTTTTACGCCTTGATCAGCGACCGCAGACACGAATTACGCTGAAGGTGCAGGCGATGATTGGCGGGGGCAGATTTGATTGTTGAATTGGCTGGGGAGTATACAGTTCGCGACCCTTCGCAACTAGGGAATCGCGGTTTCGAACGGCTATTTTTGAGTATCAGTTTGTTACCGGCTGTTACCGCAACACCTGTAAAAACATTGCGTAAACCGCCCGAAACCCTTATAAGCGCCCAATGCTTCGAAAGCCATCAAACACGCACTTCCGCTCGACGTTCCGTCGGACGTCCTGGTGGGCGCCGCGCCCATCGAGCATCGCCCCACACGTCTGACATTTCCCCGACTACCGAACGAGCGCCGGCCGGGTGACTCCGGTTGGTCGAGGACTGATCCACGGACTCACCCGCTTTCGTCTCGAGAGGATGACTTTCAAATGCTGTTGATGATCGATAACTACGATTCGTTCACCTACAACGTCGTTCAATACCTCGCGGAACTCGGCGCCGACGTGATCGTACACAGGAACGACGAAATCACGCTGGCGCAGATCGAGGAACTCGATCCCGAGTTCATCGTCATATCGCCCGGTCCCTGCACGCCGCTCGAAGCAGGCATCTCGATGGATGTGGTACGCACGTTCGGTGGACGCATTCCGCTGCTTGGCGTGTGTCTCGGACATCAGTGCATCGGGGCCGTATTCGGCGGCGACGTGGTCCGCGCCCGACGGGTGATGCACGGCAAGACGTCGATGATTCACCACAACAACCGCGGCGTATTCGAGGGCTTGCCGATGCCGTTCGAGGCAACCCGTTACCACTCGCTGATCGTAGAACGCAGCACGTTGCCCGACTGTCTCGAGATGACCGCGTGGACGCAACACGAAGACGGCACCGTCGACGAGGTGATGGGGGTGCGGCACCGCACGCTGCCGATCGAGGGCGTGCAATTTCACCCGGAATCGATCCTGACGAAATGCGGCCACGATCTGCTGCGCAACTTCCTGCGTACCTCGGTTGCGGCCTGAGCTGCGATGAGCGCCAACGAGAACATTCAGCGGAGACTGGCGCAGATCGGCGAACGGCAGAACCTGTCGCGCGACGAGTCGCGCACGCTGTTCGAATCGATCATGACCGGCGAAGCCACGAACGCGCAGATCGGCGCCGTGCTCATGGGTCTCAAAGTGAAAGGCGAAACGGTCGACGAGATCACCGGCGCGGTCGATGCGATGCGCGCGCTCTCCGAGAAGGTCGCGGTCGAATGCGCGTACCTGGTGGATACCTGCGGTACCGGCGGCAGCGGTTCGTCGAAGCTGTTCAACATATCCACTGCCGCCGCGTTCGTTGCCGCTGCTGCCGGCGCGCACGTGGCAAAGCACGGCAACCGCGGCATGACGAGCAAGAGCGGCAGCGCCGACGTCCTCGAAGCCGCCGGTGTGAACCTGAGCCTGACGCCCGCGCAGATCGGCCGCTGCATACACGAAACGGGCGTGGGCTTCATGTTCGCGCCGGCACATCACCGCGCGCTGAAACATGCGTCGGCAGCGCGCAAGGAACTCGGCACGCGGACGATCTTCAATCTCGTGGCCCCACTGACGAATCCCGCTTCGGCACCTAATCAGGTGATCGGCGTGTTCGCGCCGGAACGCATGGAAACGCTTGCGCAGGTGCTGCAACAGCTCGGCAGCCGTCACGTCATGCTGGTGCACGCGGAGGGACTCGACGAGTTGTCGATAGCGGGTCCGTCCGATGTCGTCGAACTGAAGCACGGACGAATCTCTCGCTTTCGGATCGCGCCGTCGGAATTCGGCATCGAGACTTCGTCGCTCGCCGGACTCTACGCGGATTCGCCGCTCGCCAGTCTCGAACTGCTGTATCGGGCCCTCGACGAGCCCGAATCCCCCGCCGCACATATCGTCGCGTTGAATGCAGGAGCCGCGATCTACGTGAGCGGAGTTGCAACGACGCTGGCCAACGGCGTCACAATGGCGCAGGACGCGATTGCCGCCGGCCTGGCAAAGGAGCGCCTCGCCGAGCTGGTGAGAATCACCGCGATGATGGGCGAAGCACGATGACCGAAACGGTGCTGGATCGAATCCTCGCGCACAAACGCGATGAAGTAGCGCAACGGCGCCGGTCGCAACCGATGGCCACCGTGATCGATGGCGCGCGAGCCGCCGCGCCGGCGCGCGGATTCGTCGCGGCGCTCAGCGCGCGGATCGAGGCCGGCGACCCGGCGGTCATCGCGGAAGTGAAGAAAGCGTCGCCGTCGAAGGGCGTCATCCGCGAGAATTTCGATCCGACCTCGATCGCGCGCAGCTATGCCTCGGCCGGCGCCGCGTGTTTGTCGGTGCTGACGGACGAGAACTATTTCCAGGGTCACGATCGTTACCTCGTAGCCGCGCGTGAAGCCACCGGACTGCCAGCACTCAGAAAGGATTTCGTCGTCGATCCATACCAGGTCTACGAAGCACGGGTACTGGGCGCGGACTGCATTCTGCTCATCGTCGCGGCGCTGGAACCCGCGCTGCTGCGCGAATGCCACGCCTGCGCAACCGAACTCGGTCTCGACGTGCTGATCGAAGTACACGACAGGCTGGAACTCGGCCGCGCGCTGGAGCTGTCGCCGAAGCTCGTCGGCATCAACAACCGTGACCTGCGGACGTTCGATACGAAGCTGACCACGACGTACGACCTGCTGCCGGAGGTCCCCAACGGGACCATAGTGGTGACAGAGAGTGGCATCCACGATCGAGCGCAGGTCGCCGCCATGCGCGCGCGCGGCGTGAATGCGTTTCTGGTTGGTGAAGCGTTCATGCGCGCCCCCGATCCCGGCGCAGCGCTGCGAACGTTGTTCTTCGACTAGTCGAGCGCTATAGCGCGCGCACCGTTTGCGACGCTGCGCCGGGCGCCGCATCGAACAGATCGAGAAACGCCGCATACCTCGTGGTCGTAGCAAGCGGCAACCAGATCAGGAAGCCGAGCATCAGCGGCAGCATCGCGACGAACGCCAATCCGACCATTCCGAGACCGTAAACCGTCAGCGCACGGACATTCCGGAAGTTCGCATTGAAGCTTTCAGCCAGTGCCCGCATCGGCGTATAGCCGCGAAACAACACCAGCGGCGGCGCCATCCACATCGCCATGACGAGCAGCAGCGACAGCGTCATCACGAAAAGAAAGATGATCAGCGCGCTGCCGAGCGATCGTAGCAGCGCCTCGACTAGACCGTTGGCATCGATGGTCGAGACCGAGCTGCTTCCAATCACGAGAAGCGCGGTCAGAAACAGCGCAATCGTGCCCACGACGATCCACGCCAGCACCTGAATCAGCCCGAGTTTGATCAACGACAGCGCCGCGGGATGATGAAGCGCCGCGAACAGCGTCTCGATGCGAAGCGGCTCGCCGCGTCGAATCGCCTCGCAACCGAGAAGCAGGCCGGCGTCGAACAGAACTCCAACGACGAGGCCGATCATCTCGAGCACGACGTCGAGAAGCCACCCTGTCGGACCGTCGGGCGTAGGTATCATCGATATACCGATTCCGATGATCAGCTGCAGCAGCAGCAGCCCGATCCACGTCCACGGCGCCGCCAGGAACAGCTCGGTGCCTTTGTTGATCCAATCCCAACCCCGACTCCACGGATATTGGGGCGCGGCGCTTTCCTCGACCATTCGAACGAACCCAATCGACTCTCGGCTTTGCAGCTTCACATGCGCTGGCGTTCCGCTCAAGGAAACCCGAGACGAGTCGGCTACGCCGCGGTCACCGAACGCCTTTGACGCGAGTGAGCCGCTTCGCGACCATCGCAACGCCTCAATCCCGCGGAGCCCGCAATGCGCCCTTCGAAGATCGTGACCGCAGTGCTCGTCACCTCTCTATCGTCCTCGATACACGCCGACGTCGTGGCAAAGTCGCCGGCCGGATTCGTCTCGAAGCACGTGCTGACGATTCCAGCGCCGCCCTCGCAGGTATTTCGCGCGCTGACCGACGACGTGGGTCGCTGGTGGAATCCGGAGCATTCGTACTCGGGTGTGGCCGCGAACTTTTCCCTCGACGCACGAGCCGGCGGCTGCTTTTGCGAGCGACTGAAAAACGGCAGCGTCGCGCACATGAGCGTCGTCTTCGTCGAACGCGATGCGACCTTGCGAATGGTCGGCGGACTCGGCCCGCTTCAGGCGTTGGCTGTCAACGGCAGCATGACGTTCAGGCTCGCGGCGACCGATGGCGGTGGTACGCGGCTCGAGTATGTGTACGCCGTGGGCGGCTATTCGCCAGAGGGTCTCGAAGGCCTCGCGGAGCCGGTCGATCGCGTGCAACTCGGACAACTGCAGCGCCTGCAACGTTTCGTCGAGACCGGCAATCCGGATACTCCGACAACGCCATAGCCGACGTTGCGTTTGCGTCGACCCGACGGCACGATAGCGCCGCATTTTGCGGTGTCTTTGTCGCGGCGCTTCATTTCGAACGCGCATTCAGACGGGGCGCGCATTCAAGGAGCGAGTACTTGCAGGTCGTTTTCATCTTTGGTCCCACGGCGTCCGGCAAGCTGACTATCGCGAGCGAAGTAGCGTCCCTCACCGGATTTCGCCTGTTCCCCGATCACCTCGCGGTGAATCTGGTGAAAGGCGTGTTCGACTATGGCATGCGCGCGTTCACGCGAATTCGCGAGTGGGCGTGGATCGAAGTATTGCGAGAGGCCGTTCACGCGAACCGTTCGCTCGTATTCACGTTCAAGCCGCAGGCGGCGATCCGCAGTTCGTTCATCTCACACGCCTGTGTGATCATCGAGCGGCTCGGTGGCCAGGTCGTGTTCGTGGAACTGACGTGTCCCGAAGAAACGATCGAGGCGCGCATCGAAAACGAAGATCGGCGCCTGATCGGCAAACTCGCGTCGCTGCCGGAGTACCGCAGGCTGCGCGATCAGGGTGCATTCCAGTTCCGAACGATGCCGACGCCGGCCGTGAAGATCGACACCAGTGAGTGCGGAGCGAGCGAGGCCGCCGCGCGCATCGTCGCGCTGCTCGACGCCTGACACCCGTTTGCGCTTCGCGAAAAAGAAAAAGCCCGCACCGCGGGCTTTTTCGAACGCCTCGGCCCTCCGTGGCCGTCAGTGGCGTTCATCGTACGTCGTGGCGACCGTACGATCTGGCGGAAATCCGTTTCCGCCGCTTCGAACGAGGTTCAGCGCGTGCCGTATACGACCATCGTCTTGCCTTTCACCGACACGAGACCCTGATCGACCAGCGTTTTCAAAACACGGCCAACCATTTCGCGCGAGCAGCCGACGATACGGCCGATCTCCTGACGCGTGATCTTGATCTGCATGCCGTCGGGGTGCGTCATCGCATCGGGCTGACGCGTCAGATCGAGCAGCGTGCGCGCAACGCGGCCGGTCACGTCGAGGAAGGCGAGGTCGCTGACTTTCTGCGTCGTCTTGCGCAGCCGTTCTGCCATCTGCCGGCCGACGGCATAGAGCAATTCGGTGTGCTTCTCCGCGAGTTCCTTGAACTTCGCATACGACAGTTCGGCCACTTCGCATTCGGTCTTCGCCTTCACCCATGCCGAACGCGAGCTGTCGTCGAAGAACAACGGCATTTCGCCGAAGAAATCGCCCTTGTTCAGATACGCCACGATGATCTCGCGACCGGACTCGTCTTCGACGAGAACCGTTACGGAGCCCTTCATGATGTAGTAGATCGAATCGGACTTGTCGCCCGCATAGATCAGCGTGCTCTTCGCCGGATACTTGCGGCGATGCGCAGCGGCAAGAAACGCTTCGAGATGAGTGTCTGAACTGTCCGTGTTCATCATGGTCGTTTGATACCCTTTCGCCACGGGACGCTTTGGCATCGCGCCCATCGGCTGAGTACTTTTCACTGCAAGCATTTCCATCGCTCCTTCGTGACGTGCCTGTCGAATTGAACTCTGGCACAGGCGTGAACAGGTAGACGAGCTTCGCACGACGAGTGGCACAGTTTCAGGGACCGAACGGTCAGAGTTAACATCGTTTCCTCTTAGACCGTCACGAATCACACGACGAGAGCGCAATGAAAGCCAGTGTTTTATGGATGAAAGACGGACAGTTCATTGCGAAATCGGACAGCGGCCACACGCTCATCATCGACGGACCACCCGATCACGGTGGCAAAAACCTCGGTGCGAGGCCGATGGAGATGGTACTGATGGGACTGGGTGGCTGTACATCGATTGATGTGATCGACATCCTGAAGAAATCTCGCCAGGACATCACCGATTGTGTGACGCAGTTAACCGCCGAGCGAGCGACGTCGATACCTGCGGTTTTCACCAAGATCCACATTCACTTCGTGGTGACGGGCAGGAATCTGAAACCGCGACAAGTGGAGCGCGCCGTCGAACTGTCGGCCACGAAATACTGCTCGGCGACGCTGATGCTGCAACGAGGCGGCGTCGAGATCACTCACGACTTCGAACTCGTCGAGAGCGAGCAGTAGTTCTCGCTAAACGCGATACGCTGTCGCCGTCATCACTCCGGAGACGATCGTCATCGCGTCCTTGACCGGTTGCGGAAACGCAGTGCCGCCTGCTTCGAGCGCCGCGGTGCCGTGACGAGCCTCGTCGTCGCGCATCTGCGACACGATGGCGCGGCTGCGCGCGTCGTCTGCCGGCAGATCGCTCATATGTCGATCGAGGTGACGACACACCTGATCTTCCGTCGCCGCGACGAAGCCGAGGCTGATGCGGTCGCCCATCAATCCGGTCGCGGCGCCCAGCGCGAACGACACGCCATACCACAGCGGATTCAGCAGACTCGGCCGGCTATCCAGTTCCCGCAGTCGCTCGCCGCACCACGCGAGGTGATCTTCTTCTTCGCGCGCCGCCGCCAATAGCGCATCGCGAACGCGCGCGTCGCGTGCCACCAACGCTTGCCCCTCGTACAACGCCTGCGCGCATACCTCGCCCGCGTGATTCACGCGCATCAGGCCCGCGGCGTGTGCCCGCTGTTCCTCTTCGAGCGGTGTCCCCGGCACCGAAGCAGCCGGCGAACTGCGTTCCGGCACATGCTGACCGGCGAGCGTTTTCAGCACGCGATCGGCGGCGATCACGGCGAAATCAAGTAACGACGGAGCGGCCATCAGCCGAGTCCCTTCAGTTGTCGTCCGCCGAGCAGATGCAGGTGCAGGTGGTATACGGTTTGACCACCGGCCGCATTGACGTTGAACAACAACCGATAACCCGGCGTGGCAATTCCCAGCTTCTCCGCTATGGCGCGCGCGCGCAGCACCAGCGTCGAAAATACGGCCGCATCGGCATCTGCTACGTCGTTCACGGTGGCGACGTGCTGTTTGGGAATAATGAGCACGTGCGTCGGCGCCTGAGGATTGATGTCGTTGAATGCGAGCACGTCGCCGTCTTCATAGACGACGTCACTCGGCAGCTGCCGCGCAACGATCTTGCAGAAGAGACAGTCTGGCTTCACTGGCTATCCTTGAATAGGCTCGAGCCACTCTAGCGGATCGGAATAGCTCATGAAAGCAAGGAGGCGCGCGTGAGCGACACCAGAGACCTGGGTCTGATTCTCGACGCGGCGATTCCGATCGTCGTCATCGAATCGCCCGACGAGCGCCGCGTGCTCGCGCTGCTGCTGCAATTTGCGATGCAGCGCGGCCTGCCGTTCAGCGAATGGTCTGCAACGCGCGGTTTGCGGCGGGGTGAACTGGTTGGCGAAGGCGCCGCCGACGTCGCGCTGTGCGATCCGAACAAGGCGCTCATTCACATCTGTTCGACGCCAGGTCCCGCGCTGTATGCGCTGTGCGACATCCATCCGTACCTGGCGAACGAACCGAAGACGATCCGCTATATCAAAGACATCGCGCTCGACTACGAGCGACTCGGCAACACGCTGGTGCTGGTGAGCCACGCGCTAACGATTCCACAGGAGCTCGGTCGGTTGACTGCCACCTTCAACCTGCGGCTGCCGAGCGACGACGAATTGCTGGCGATGTTGCGCAAGCAGGCACAGGAGTGGGCTCGGCTGCACAAAGGTCGCAAGGTCACCACCGACAGCAAGACGCTCGACAAGCTCATCGCAAACCTGCGCGGCGTAACGCACTCGGACGCACAGATACTGATCCGTCGCGCGGTTTTCGCAGACGGCGTGATCAGCGACTCCGACATCCCCGAAATCAACAAGCTGAAGTTCGAGCTGCTCGATACGGAAGGCGTGCTGCACTACGAGTACGACACGCAATCGTTCGCCAACGTCGCCGGCCTGACCAACCTGAAGAACTGGCTGCGGTTGCGCCAGCACGAGTTCATCAAGCCGGAGGGCACCGATCGTCCGAAAGGTCTTTTGCTGCTCGGCGTGCAAGGCAGCGGCAAGAGTCTCGCCGCGAAGTCGGTGGCGGGATTATTCGGCGTGCCGCTGCTGCGGCTCGACTTCGGCACGCTATACAACAAGTACTTCGGCGAAACCGAGCGCAATCTGCGCAACTCGTTGCGACAGGCCGAACTGATGGCGCCGTGCGTGCTTTGGCTCGACGAGATCGAGAAAGGCATCGCCACGGGCGATTCGGACAACGCCACGTCGAAGCGCGTTTTGGCAACGATGCTGACGTGGATGTCCGAGAACAAGCGTCAGGTGTTCATCGTCGCCACGTCCAACGACATCACAGAGCTGCCGCCGGAGCTGGTCAGGAAGGGTCGCATGGACGAGATCTTCTTCGTCGATCTCCCCGATATCGAGACACGCAAGGAGATCTTCAGGATTCACCTGTCGAAACGCGAGATGGACCCGGCGGCGTTCGACCTCGATCACCTCGCAGAACAGAGCGAGGGTTTCACCGGTGCCGAAATCGAGGAGGCGATCGTTTCGGCGCGTTATCTGTCCGCATCGCATCAGGCGGTGGTGACAACCGAAGACGTTCTCGGCGCGATCAATCGAACTTATCCGATGTCGGTATTGCGCGCCGATTCGGTGCAGGCGCTCCGTGCGTGGGCGAAGGACCGCACCGTTCCCGCTTGACCCCAGATCAAGTCGACTTCGAACCGCGGCGGGCGAACGCTTTCACACCGCGCTGAGTCGCAAGAAATGCGGCCAGCGCGCGATCGCTCTCGGCCGCTCCGTCGAATACATACGTCGCCGCGAGATCGAGCTCGCCCGCCAACGCGCGCAACCCGTCAGGGCCACGCGGACGGATCGACAGGTCGATCGCATGTGCCGCAGGTGCGGCATCGACCCATCGTACGAGGCGTTCGCTCACCAGATCGCGGAACGCATCGGCCGGCAGGCGCATCACGCGACCGTCCGAAACCATCACGACGCTCGCATTGCGCCGCTGACCGGTCACGAGCGCGTCGGCGCCAAACGAGTCGCCGGGAATCAACGCGGCAAGCCTCCGATCGCGCCGCCGCACCTCTGCCGAGCCGTTGGCGAGCACGTAGAACATGTCGGCCGGCTCGCCCTCGCGCACCACTGTCTCGCCGGAGGCAAGCGGCACCGGATCGAACGCTCTGAACACCGACTGCAGCGCGCTGGGTGTCAGATGTTCGACCAGCCCTGGGCCTAGAAAACGATGCATCCAGTGATCGTCCGGCGCTGCATCGAGGCGTTCCACCGCGTATCCGGTGGTCTCGGCTCTCAGCATGAACGCAACCGGGTCGACGTCGATCCACAGCAGCGTGACGGCTCCCAGCGTTTCGACCGACGTACCATCGCCGGCGACGAGCAGCGCCTGCCGCGCCACTGCATCCTGGTCGCCAATCTGCTGTTCATGGCCGCTCCTGTCGCGGCGCCGCACCACGCCTTTCACGAGATAGCAGCTGCCGTGGTGCTTGCGCCGATTCGGCGACAGCGTGCGTTGCGCGGCGAAGCGCAGCAGCCGCGCATGACGCGCCACGCTGCAGAGCGTGGTCCACTCCAGCGCAGCAAACGGTTCGAATCGACGCAGTAGACGGGCCAGCATGCGTCGAGTATCGCGACGCGCATTTCCGCGAGCAGTGGCTCGACGCTGATCGCGCTGTGCGCGATATCGACGGCCTCAGCCGTTCCGAAGGCGCGCGACGGCGCGATAACCGATGTCGCGCCGATAGTAAGCGTTCGAAAAGCGAACCTGCCGTATCGCGTCGTACGCACGGCGCTGTGCGATGGCAACGTCGTCGCCCGTTCCAACCACAGTCAACACGCGACCGCCGTCCGTGACGACACGATCTCCGACCATCCGCGTTCCGGCGTGGAAGATTTTCGCATCCGGACCGGTGACGCCATCGAGGCCGTCGATCGGGTCACCTTTCGAATAGCTCACCGGATAGCCTCCGGCGGCCACTACGACTGCGAGCGCAACGCGCGGATCCCACCGCAAGCGCACGGTGTCGAGCCGACCTGCCAGCGCCGCTTCGCACAACTCGACGAGGTCCGAATCGAGCCGCATCAGAATCGGTTGTGCTTCCGGATCGCCGAAACGACAGTTGAATTCGATGACGTTCGGCGTGCCGTCCGCGGCGATCATCAGACCCGCATACAGAAAACCGACGTATGGCACGCCGTCGGCCGCCATGCCGTCGATCGTCGGCCGGATCACTTCCGCCATGATCCGTTCATGGATGGCGGGGGTGATCACCGGCGCGGGCGAGTACGCGCCCATGCCGCCGGTATTCGGTCCACGGTCGCCGTCGTCGCGCGCCTTATGGTCCTGCGAACTCGCGAACGGCACGGCGCGGCGCCCATCGGCGATGCAGATGAAACTCGCCTCTTCGCCGACGAGGCAGTCTTCGATGACCACTCTGTGGCCCGCACTGCCGAACGTATTTCCGGCGAGCATGTCGCGGACGGCGCCCAACGCTTCGTCGATGGCGCGCGCCACTACCACTCCCTTACCCGCTGCCAGCCCATCTGCCTTGATGACGATCGGCACGCCACGCTGACGAATGTAAGTCTCGGCTGCAGCCAGTTCCGTAAAGGTGCGGTACGCGGCGGTTGGAATCCGATGGCGCTCGAGGAACGACTTGGTGAATGCCTTCGATCCCTCGAGTTGCGCGGCCGCCCGCGAGGGTCCGAAGCAGGCCAATCCCTGCGCGTCGAAATAGTCGCGAATACCCGCCACCAGCGGCACTTCGGGTCCGACGATGGTGAGGCCCACGCCTTCTTTCCGCGCGAGATCGGCCAACGCGGGGAAGTCGAGCACGTCGATGGCGACGTTCTGCACCTTCGGCTCGCGCGCGGTCCCGGCATTGCCCGGTGCAACGAACACGCGCGTGATGCGCGGGCTCTTCGCGATCTTCCACGCGAGCGCGTGTTCGCGACCGCCGTTCCCAACGATCAGGATTTTCATCGACACACTCCGTCAGTGGCGAAAGTGACGCAATCCGGTGAATACCATCGCGAGTCCGTGTTCGTCCGCGGCAGCGATCACTTCGTCGTCGCGCACCGATCCACCCGGCTGAATCACCGCCGTCACGCCGGCGTCAGCCGCTGCGTCGATACCGTCGCGAAACGGAAAGAACGCGTCCGATGCCATCACCGATCCCGGTACCGCGAGACCTTCGTCGGCCGCCTTCAGCGCGGCGATTCGCGCGCTGACGACGCGGCTCATCTGCCCAGCGCCGACACCGATGGTGGTACCGCCCTTGGCATAAACGATCGCGTTCGATTTGACGAACCACGCCACCTTCCACGCGAACAGCAGATCGGCCATCTCCGCCTCGGTTGGGGTGCGGCGCGTCACCACTTTCAACGCGCCGTCGTCGAGGCACGTTTCGTCGGGGGTCTGCACCAACAAGCCGCCGCCGACCCGCTTCAGCTCGTAGCCGCGCGAACGCGACACCAGCGGACCGCACGCGAGCACGCGCACGTTCTTTCTGCGTTTGGCTACTTCGACCGCCGCAGGTTCGATCGCCGGTGCGATCACCACTTCGAAGAACTGTCGGACGACGATCGCTTCGAGCGTTGCCGCATCGAGCGTGCGGTTGAACGCGATGATGCCGCCGTATGCGGACGTCGGATCCGTGGCGTACGCGCCGTCGTAGGCCGCACGCAGATCTTTGCCGACCGACACGCCGCACGGATTCGCATGTTTGACGATCACGCACGCCGGTTCGTCGAATACCCGAACGCACTCGAGCGCGGCGTCGGTATCCGCCACGTTGTTGTACGACAACTCCCTTCCCTGCAGTTGCCGTGCGCCGGCGACGGTGCCGCCGAGCGCAGCATCGCGATCGACATAGAGCGCGGCTCGCTGATGCGGATTCTCGCCGTAACGCATCGTCTGGCGCTTCTCGAACTGCAGATTGAGAAGATCCGGAAAGTCGCCTTCGGCATTCGACATATACGACGCTACCGCCGCGTCGTATCGGGCGGTATGTGAGAAGGCCTTGGCGGCAAACCGATGCCGCTGTTCGAAGCGGGTGCCGCCGGCCGCGATCGCCTCTCGCACCTCGTCGTAGTCGTTGGGATCGACGATCACGAGCACGTCCGCGTGGTTCTTCGCCGCTGACCGGATCATCGCCGGGCCGCCGATGTCGATGTTATCCACCGCGAGCTGGGCGGTTACATCCGGCCGCGCGATCGTCGCCTCGAACGGGTAGAGGTTCACGACCACGAGATCGATCGCCGCAATGCCGAACTGCGCCATGACAGCGTCGTCGGTGCCGCGGCGGCCAAGAATTCCACCGTGCACCTTCGGGTGCAGCGTTTTGACGCGGCCGTCCATCATTTCGGGGGAACCGGTGTACTGCGCAACTTCGCGCGCGGCGATGCCCGCTTCCGCCAATGCAAGATGGGTGCGACCGGTGGACAGAATCTCGACGCCGCTGTCGACGAGCGCCCGCGCCAGCTCGACGATTCCAGTCTTGTCGGAAACGCTCAACAGCGCTCGACGGATCGAACGCATGGTCATGTCTGTCATGTCAGTCTTCCAGCAGGCCGTACTGAAGGAGTTTCTTGCGCAGCGTGCCGCGGCTGAGCCCGAGTACCTCGGCCGCGCGGCTCTGATTGCCGCCGACGTAGTGCATGACGCTGGCCAGCATGGGCCGTTCGACTTCCGCCATCACCAGGTCGAAGAGCCCGCAGGTATTTTCGCCGTCGAGCGCATCGAAGTACGCATTGAGCGCGCTCTCGACGCAACGATGCAACGGCCGATCGTCGAAGTCGGCAAATGCAGCGCCGTTCGCCAACGCTGCGTGCGCACCGGCCGCCTTGGCGCTGGCGCGCTTGCGCAGTTTCGGCGCGGGCTTTTTCACGCGGCCCTCATGGGCGCGTCGGTTTCCGCGGAGACGCGAAGGAACGACGTCTGTTCGCGCGGCGTCTCGAGCTCGTTGAACGCGCGGATCTGCAGCGCATCGAATGCCAGCCCCTGCAGATACGCCTTGACGTGTTTGCGCGCGATGCGCACGCCCTGCTCTGCACCGTAGAAATCGTGGATGTGCGCAACGTGACGCTCGGCGATCCGACAGCACTTCGGCGCGCGAACGGGTTTTCGGCGAACGTCCGGTGGACAGCGCCTCTGCGATGTCGCCGGGCAACCACGGCGCACCCAACGCAGCGCGCCCGATCAGCACGCCATCCGCTCCGGTATGCGCCAAGACCTGCCGCGCCTGCTCCACGCTCGTGATGTCGCCATTGGCGAATACAGGAATACTCACGGCCGCTTTGACCGCGGCGATCGTGTCGTACTCGGCGGCACCCATGAAACGACACGCGCGCGTGCGGCCGTGAACGGCGATCGACGCGATGCCGACGTCCTGCGCGATTCGCGCAACGGTCACGGCGTTGCGCCGGTCCGGCGACCAGCCCGTGCGGATCTTCACGGTGACCGGAACGGACACCGCTTCGACCGCAGCGCGCAGGATGCGCTCAACCAGCGCTTCGTCGCGCAGCAACGCGGAACCGGCCGCTTGATTGCACACTTTCTTCGCCGGACATCCCATGTTCACGTCGACGATCTCGGCCCCGTCGTCCGCTTCTCGCTTCGCGGCGGCCGCGATCCAGGCCGGATCGGCGCCGGCGATCTGCACAACGCGCGGTCGAGCCCCAACGACCGTTTCACGCCGCAAGCGCGACGTGCGCGTTTGCCACAGCAGAGGGTTGGCGCTGGTCATTTCGGCAACGACGAGCCCGGCGCCGAGGTTCCACGCGAGTTCGCGGAACGGCACGTCGGTGACTCCTGCCATTGGCGCCAGAACGACGGCGTTTCGCAACCTGTGAGGGCCGATCGCGACCACGCAGAACTCGGATGGAAAAAAATGGGGAGCCATAATAACGCTGCGTCGATGGGACGCAACGGCCGCGCGCGCACGAAAACAGTCGCTCAACGAAACTGAATGTAGTAGCTCACTGCATCGGTGCCGGGGTCTTCGATCGCGAGTGCGATATGCACCGGCGTCAACGGCGCGAACATCGTGGCGCCTTTCAATTCTCCGGCGAGGTATTCGTCCGGTTTGAACCGGCGCGCCGCGATCGGGCGACCCTCCATCGACGAGAAGCGCAGTTCGATCACCGGAAAAGGCTGCGCGAAACGCGCCTGGTTGACGATGAGCGCGTCGACCATCAATTCTCCCGGCACGTCTGGATTTGCGCGCACCACGAGATTCTTCGACCGGATCTCGTCGAGCGAGCGCATCACGGGCAACTGACACTGCAGGTGCGGACACAGCCATTCGTAGACCGGCCTGATGTCCGGATTCTTCGCCCACGTGTCGAATTGCAGATACAGCACCTGCGCCCCGAGCAACACGATTGCGCACACGACACCGAGCGGAACCCACCAGCGGCGTCGACGTACGGCCGGCATCGCGATCAGTTCTTCAGGCGTCAGATCGAGCGGCGCCGGCGCAACCGCGCGTTCCGGCTCCGGCGCGTCCACTTCGACTGCGGCTGCGTCCGCAGCCGCAGCCGCAGCGTCGATTGTCAGCGCCTGCGCCACCGCCTCGGGCTTCGCCATACTCGCGGCCGCGAGTTTCAAACGACGCGCCTTGCGCGCCGCAAAGCCATCGAGCGCAGGCGCCGCGTCAGCGTCTGCCTTCGGCTTCATCGGCGCGTCTGGTTTCTCCGGTCCACCCGCGTCGGCCGCCTCCTCGCGCGGCGCCGCAACGCGCTCCGAATTTCCCAACGGTTTTACGCTGGCGCTGGAACGCTCTTCTCGGCGCGGTTCGGGTGATTCAGGCTCAGAGTGCGTTTTCGGCTGATTCTGTTGAATGGCGGCTCGCGGTTCGGAATCGCTGCGTAATTCGTCGAGCAATGCATCGAGCGCTTCGTTCGGGCTCTCTCCGGGCTTCAGCCGCGGGCCGGAAGCGAGCACCAGATGCTCGAGCCCGGCGAACACCGCAAGACACGCGCCACAGCGCACGCGGCCCGACGCGGCGTTCAGTTGCGTCTCCGTGACACGAAAGCGCGTCCGACACGTCGGACATTGCGTGATCAACGGTTCGAGCGAATCTTCAGCCACGCGCTTTGATTCCTTGCACCATCACCCAGTCATCGCGCATTTGCGCGGGTTGAAACAGGAAGTCCGGATAGTGCGCCGTCACCGCGTCGAGTTGATGCGCCAGCATGCCGGACATCACCAGCGCGCCGCCCGGTTTCACCAGGCGTGTCAGATCCGGCGCGAGCGACATCAACGGTCCTGCAAGGATGTTCGCGAGCACGAGGTCGTGCGTCGTCGTGGCCAGTCCGTCGGGCGCGATTATCGTGATCCGTTCCGAAGCGACGCCATTGTAGGTTGCGTTCGCGCGCGTCGCGAGGCACGCCTGCGGATCGTGATCGACTGCAATCACGTGTGCCGCGCCGAGCAGTAACGCGGCGATGCCGAGAATCCCCGACCCTGCGCCGTAGTCCACCACCGACCAGCCGTCGACGTTCTGCCGCGCGAGCCACTCGAGGCACATTGCGGTGGTCGCGTGGCCGCCGGTGCCGAACGCAAGGCCCGGATCGATCCGCAGCACGGCAGCGGGTCCGTGCGGCAACGGCGCATCGCGCGGCAGCACCCATAAGCGGTCGCCGAAACACTGCTCGACGGCATGGTGGCGCCACGTGTGCGACCAATCTGCGTCTTCGAGGAAGCGCACGTCGAGCACGCATTCGTCTGCTGCAGGCAACTCCACGGCGAGTCGAGCGCGCACAGACGCTACGTCGGCATCGAGCGGAAACAGCACGTCCAATTCGGCATGCGGCCACAGCGGCATTTCGCCGGGCCCCGGTTCGAGTACCGGCGAATCGCCGGCATCCCGCACGGCAATCGATTCCGCGCCGAGTTCCATCAGCAGATCGGACAGAGCTTCGATCCGCGCTGCGGGCAACGACAGCCGGATGCTCAGCCATGCCATGGTATTACCCGATACGAATCGTCATTCGATGCGGAAAAGCGGCGTCCCGGTTTCCACCGGCGATGCGTCTTCCGCGTTCACTTCGGCGATTCGGCCGGCTCGTTCGGCTTCGATCTGATTCATCATCTTCATGCTTTCGATGATGCACAGCACGTCGCCCACCTCGATCGCCTGACCGACGCGCACGAACGGCCGCTCACCGGGTGCAGGCGCGCAATAGAAGGTGCCGGTCAGCGGCGCGCGAACGATGAATCCGCGGGACGTCCGCGCCGCGGGAAGGCGCGCCGGAGCGGGCGCCTCCTGCGGTGGATGCGACGCCACTCTTCGGCAGCAACGGACGCGCGATGCGGATCGACTCCTCGCCGGTTCGCACCTCGAGTTCCGAGATGCCCGACTCCTCCACCATGTCGATCAGCTTCTTGATCTTGCGCAGGTCCATCGACGCTATCCCTCCAGCGCGTCCATCGCGTAGGTCAACGCGTATTCGTAGCCGCGCGCGCCGAGGCCTGTGACGACGCCGCGCGCGACGTCCGACAGGTAGGAGTGCTGGCGGAAGTCTTCGCGCGCGTGCACGTTCGACAGGTGCACTTCGATGAACGGAATGCCGACGCCGAGCAATGCATCGCGTAGAGCGATGCTCGTATGCGTGAACGCGCCCGGATTGATCACGATGTAGCCCACGCCTTCAGCCTTGGCCGCGTGGATGCGATCGACCAGCACGTGCTCGGCGTTGCTCTGCAGACTGTCGAACGAGTGTCGTCGCGACTTCGCCAGCTTGGTGAGGCGGGCGTCGATGTCGGCCAGCGTCTCGCTGCCGTAGATCTCGGGCTCGCGCGTGCCGAGGAGATTCAGATTCGGGCCATTCAGGACGAGTAACTTGGCCATCGACGACGCCGTTCACGAGACCGCGGGATTGTCGCCGAACGGCGCCGCTGGTGCCAGGCGCCACCCTTCCAGGGGAGATCAGACGCCGGAAAGAACCCGACCGAGATGGCGTTCGAACGCACTGCGATCCATCTCGCCCTGCATGCGCAGCCCGCTGATTTCCCGGCCATCCAGCCCGAAGAACAGCATGCTCGGCGGACCGAATAGGCCGAAGTGGTGCAGCAGCTCCTGGTCGAGCGGATCTTTCGACGTAACGTCGGCCTGCAACAACTGGAAACGACCGAGCTGAGCCGCGACAGCGGGTTCGGAGAACACGTTGCGCGCCATCACCTTGCACGAGATGCACCAGTCGGCATAGAAATCGAGCGCGACTGGTTTGCCGGCCTGTTCCGCAGCCGCGAGTTCCGCCTCGAGCGCCGCGACGCCGCGCACCCGCTTCCACTGCACCTCGTTGGTCTTCACGCCCGAGTCGCGCTGCGCGGTCGTCAGTTGCGCCGCACCCGACAAAGGCGCGAGCGGATCACTCGCACCGCTCGCGGCGCCGATCAGCAACAGAATGCCGTAGACGAACGTGAATGCGCCGGTCGCTTTCCACAACTGGCCCCAACCCTGACGCGGCGAGCGGTCGAGCGCACCGAGATACACGCCGACCCCGATCGCGAGAAGCGACCACAACAGCAGCGTCATCGGTGCGGGCACGACCCGTTCGAGCAGCCACACGGCGACGCCGAGCAGCAGCACGCCGAACACGGCTTTCACGTTGTTCATCCACGCACCCGCGCGCGGCAGCAGGTGCGCGCCGCTCGAACCGATCAGCAGCAGCGGTACGCCCATGCCCAGACCCAGCGCGAGCAGAGCGCTGCCGCCGAGCAAGGCATCGCCGGTGGAACTGAGGTAGATCAACGCGCCCGCGAGCGGCGCAGACAGACACGGCGATACGACCAGGCTCGACAGACTGCCCATCACCGCGACGCCCGCGTGCACGCCGCCCCTCTGATTCTGCGACATCGAGTTGATGCGGTTCTGCCACGCCTGCGGCAACTGCAGCTCGTAGAAACCGAACATCGACAATGCAAGCAGCACGAATACGAGCGCGAACACGACGAGTACCGGCGGCGACTGCAATGCAGCCTGCAGATTCATGCTCGCGCCGAACAAACCGACGACGACGCCGAGCGCCGCGTACGTAACGGCCATGCCGAGCACGTATGCCAACGAGAGCGTGAAGGCGCGGACACGCGTCACCGAACTGCCTTGTCCGACGATGATGCTCGACAGAATCGGCACCATCGGCAGCACGCACGGCGTGAACGCGAGACCGAGCCCGGCCGCGAAGAATATCGCGAGCGAAACCAGCAGATTGCCGCCGGCAAGAAGACCCGCGAGATGCTGCTCCTCCGTCTTATCCGAAGGCGCAGTGTCGGACGGGGTCGCCTGCGACACGGCACCCGCCGCTGCGGCAATCGACTGCGCCGGAAAAGATACGTGCTTCGTTTGCGGCGGATAACACAGCCCGCGATCGGCGCAGCCCTGATAGGTGATCGCCACGTCGAGAAGCGGCGCGGCGCCTTCGGTGCGACTCACCGGAACCCGTGCCGTCACTTCGTGGTAGTAGACCTGTACCTCGCCGAAGTACTCGTCGTTCTTGACCTTGCCCTTCGGGATGTCGGCCTCGCCGAGCACGAACGGGCTGCCTGCCGGCACTGCGAACTCGAATCGATGGCGATAGAGGTAATAACCGTCGGGCATCTGCCAGTGCGCGCGCAGCACACCGTTGTCGAGTTCCGTCGTTAGCACGAAGGCCTGATCGGCGGACAGGAACTCCGGTTCCTCCTCGAGCGGATTCGGTGCGGCACTACCGAGATCGGCGGCAAACGCAAGCGGTGCAAGCAGCGCCAGCCACGACAGGATCCATCTGTTCTTGAACATGCCTAGAGTTCATCCGCAGCGTCGATTTCGCACCCCACTCGGACTCATCAGCCGAGGTGCGGTTCCATTGTAACTGTCTCCCCAATCACTATAAGGTGCGCGACTGCATGGACGTGACGAAGTCCGCGTGACCGACGCGATATCTCCGCCTGAACTGAATCGTAACGTGACGCGCTGCGCAGTCCGCGGCGCGCTCCTCTCGGGGCTGCTGCTCGGCGCGTGCACCGCGCCGGCGCCTGCGCCGACTCCCGCGCCGGCACCACCGGTGCAACCCGTTCCGGCGCCGCCACCGCCGCCAACAGGGATGACGCTCGAACAGGCGGACCGGCTCGATGCGTTGCTTCAAAAGGGCGATTCCGCCCTGAAAGACGGCCGGCTGCTGACTCCGATCGACAACTGCGCGTACGACTTCTACCGCGAAGCGCTGGTGGTTGCACCGGATCATCCAGCAGCGCTGCACGGCCTGCAGCGGGTGGCAGAGCGATACGTCGCGATGGCAGAACAGGCGGCTGAGAAAGGTCAGTACGGCACCGCGCGCAAAATGCTCGACCACGCCCGCCTGGTGGATCCGGATCTCGACAGCATCGCCGCCGCCGAAGCACAGATCACTGTGCGCAGCACCGCGCAGCGCGATCACACGGCGCTCGACGCCGAACAACTGGCGTCGCATAGCGCCGAGCTCTCCGGCCAGCTGAAAGCGCTCGGAGCAAAAGCGAAAACACGCGATGCGTGGGTCGTCATCCGCGCGCGCAACGATGCAGAAGGACGCTGGATCTATCAGCAGATGGCCGACTCGCCGGGCGAACGGCGCATCCGCGCGGAGCTGACGCTCGGCGCACCACCGGGCGTCGATCTGCTTCAGCTCAACGCGGCCAAGCCCAAGGAAAGTGAATGATGCGACGTGTCGCGCTCGCATTCGTCGCGGCCTTGGGCATCGCCGCGTGCGGTGAATCGCAACCGATCGCGATAACGCACGCGTGGATCCGGCTGCCTGCGCCCGGGCTTTCCGTCGCCGCCGGATACTTCGACGCCGTCAACCGGACCGCGACGCCGATCGAACTCGTCGGCGCCAGCAGCGACGTCGCGCGGTCGGTCGAGATGCACGCGGAGTCGCACGGCGGCGAAACAATGCAGATGCGCCAACTCGACAGCATCACGCTCGCGCCCAAACAAAGGGTGTCGTTCAGCCCCGGCGGCACTCACCTTATGCTGCTCGGCATGCGCGAAGTGACTTCCGGCGCAGTCCCGATCACGCTGCTGTTTTCCGACGGTTCGCAGCAAACCGTTTCGTTCGAGGTCCGCACGCTGACGGGAGAGAAACCACAATGAACTGGAAGTTCTGGCAGACCGACGCCGATACCGGAATGGCCGGCTGGATCGGCCGGGGCGCGGCGCTAACGGTCGCCGGCTATCTCGTCGTGTGCGCCGGTCTCGGCTGGTGGTGGGACTACGAACCCGCCGCATTCTCGGTCGACGACAACGCGCTGGCCCACGCAGCAGCGAAGGGCGTGACCGTCGTCACCGGCTATACGACCGCTGCAACGGTCGCGCGCCTCGCCGAAACGCTTCTCGACAAGCGCGGCGGATATTTGTCGAACGACATCTTTCCGCCCGGTGTGTGGCTCGACAACGTACCCAGCTGGGAGTTCGGCGTGCTGGTGCAGATCCGCGACATGAGTCGCGAGATGCGCCTTGATTTCAGCCGCTCGCAAAGCCAATCCGCCGAAGACGCCGACCTCTCGGAAGCCGAGGGCAAGTTCTATTGGGACAACGCGAGCTGGCTGTTCCCGGATACGGAAGGCGAATATCGAAAAGGCATTCAGTATCTCGAGCGCTACATGCATCGGCTCGCCGACCCGAACCATCCCGACGCGGAGTTCTATCCGCGCGCCGACAACCTTCGGAACTGGCTCGCCGGCGTTTCCACGCGCTTGGGCAGCCTGTCGCAGCGCCTCAGCAGTGCCGTTGGGAAGCGCCAACTGAATACCGGCCTTGCCGGCGACAGCTCGGTGCCCCCATCCGCGGTGACGCCTGGCGAAACCGAAGTGAAGACGCCGTGGCTCGAAATCGACGACGTGTTCTACGAGGCACGCGGCCACACGTGGGCATTGCTGCACCTGCTGCACGCGATCGACCACGACTTCAAAGACGTGCTCGAGAAGAAGAACGCACGGATCAGCCTGCAGCAGATCATCCGAGAGCTGGAACCCACCCAGGCGCCGATCTGGAGCCCGATGGTGCTGAACGGCGACGGGCTCGGCCTGCTCGCCAACCATTCGCTGGTGATGGCGTCGTACATCTCGCGCGCGAACGCCGCGATCATCGATCTGCGGAATCTGCTGGAGCAGGGCTAGGGATGTCGCCATTTCTTACGCCGCATTCGCGTTCACCGGAGAAAGCGTCGGACGTGTTTACAACTCGGAAATCCAGCCGCTCGATAACCACTTGAAATTCAAGGTCGATTTTCAGGGGCATACAAATTGCAGACAAATCCGCTACGAACGCGGAGTGCTCATGATGGACGTGAAGACTGCCTGTTGCGTCGCGCTAATGATTTCCATAGGCGCATTCGCGGTACCCGATGCCGCTGCCCGCAGCATTCGGGTAGACATTGGCGGCAGCTTCAATACGTTCACCGGGGGGCTGTGGGATCCACTGAGCTATCCAGATCTCTCGTCTGGCCCAGCCGAGGTCGCGCTGGCAGGGTTCATCTTTGATTTCGGGCAGGGAACTCCGACGTCTCTCTTCATCCACCAGGAGGGTTTCGTCTCATTCGGAAGCGCGTCCTCCACCAACATCATCGCGCCTTACCAGGATTCCGCGCTGACGTGGTCACCCGTGGTACCGCCATCTCTCTTCTTTGAACCAAATAGCGTGTCCTACTCGCGGGGTATCGTCGATATAACTGCGAACCCAGACCCCAACGTGGACCCCTATTCGCAAGCGGATGCCCTGCCGGCACTGCGCGTGACGTGGAACGAGGTAGGCGACGGGGCGGACATCATTTCTGCGCAGCTCGTGCTGATTCAACGAACCGACATCAATCCGAACGCGTTCGACATCGAACTCAACTATGGCGCTAATGTCGGCACGCCGACCACCTCCGGCTACACGCTTGGCGCTTTCACTGCGTCGAATCCGGGACCGTATACGTTCGACGTGGATACGACCCTGGCCTTCAATAATGGCCAACCAAGCGAAGGATCGACGCCACCAACGCCGGTGCCTGAACCCTCTGCATTGACGCTGTTGCTACTGGGTCTCGCCCTCCTTGGCTGGCGACGCTCGACTTCGGATCTGCGGAATTGGGGTCACGTCTCGCCGGGCACCCGATAACGAGCTGCCGCCTCCATGTTGCCGGTGCGTTCGTAGTATCTGGCAACGCGCCTGCGGGCTTCGTGGGTGAAGAGTCCGTCGTTTCCCCATCGCCCCGCGATGACCGCATAGCTCTCGAGGAGCATTTGCTCGGTCTCCGCCGACGCTCCCCCGGAACTGAGGCAGCCGCCCTTCACACTCTCGAGCAGCGCAATCCGCCATGGCTCGTCAGGATAGACAGATCGAATCTTCGGCTCCGATTCGCTCAACAGTGCTAACCCATCCGCTTCGCGATGAGTCAGGCAGTGAATATCAGCAAGGTCTACGAGCAGCGGTCCCCAGTACCGGTGATCAATCGACGCTGCAAGCTGAGCTGCTTCGTCCAGCAGTGTCTCGGATCGATCCAGGTCGCCTTTGGCCTTGTAGGCAATGGCCAGGTTGCTCAACCCAAGCACGAAATCATCATGCCCTGTACGCCCGAGACTTCGATCGATCGAGACCGACTCTTCGAGTGATGGCAGCGCCGCGTCGACATCACCCAACTCAAGCTCCATTCTGGCGAGGTTGTTCAGGATAATTGCTACCTCCGGATGCCCCTCCCCATAGACCTTCCGATACAACGGCAACGCCAGGCGGTAGTAGCGTGCAGCGCCTGCAACATCACCGGTGTAGTAGTACACCGCGCCCAGATTATTGATCGCTTCCGCTACCTTGGGGTGATCGTCACCGAGACTGGCACGGTACGAGGACAGTGCGGCTTCGAAATCGACCTTTGCCTCGTCCGTTTTCTCGTCGAAAAGCAACGCCGACGCGAGTCCGCTCAAAGTACGCGCGGTGTGTCGACTCCTATCGCCCCAGGTCCTCTGATCGCGCGCAAGCGCAATGCGGTACTGGGCAATCGCGTCGTCGAATTGCCCCTTCTGCGCGAGCACGTCAGCCAGTCCATTCAGCGCACCAGAACTTGCAGAGTTCCAGGCGGCACCAGGCGCTATCGAAGCGAGCGCTTGCCGGTAATGGTCTTCAGCCGCCGCGTAGCTACCAGCAAGGTATTGCGCGTCCGCAAGGGCTACTTCGGCGGTCAAACGATTCGCTGTGTTCGCATCCGTCCTGGCCCGGGTATTCAGTGCCTCGGTCAGTAGAGCCTCAGCCCTTCCGTATAGACCGAGACCCGTGAACACCCTGCCCATCGTTTCCAGCAATGTCGTTTGCACCTCAGGTGCATCGTTCAACTGGTGGATCTGACCGACACCTCTCTCAAGAATTTCGTATGCGGTGACACTGCGGCCACGCGCCTCACCAGGGTCAACGACATCAAACAACTGGACCATGAAGTCAGTAGTGCGCTGAGACGTTTGCGCTTCCCGTTCAGCATCCCGACGTGCAAGGAACGCAAATGCAGCCAGCGTGGTTGCAATGATCAAACCACTGACTGAAGCGACCGTGATAGCGACGAGTCGACGTTGGCGACGTTGCAGGTCGCGCCTCTTCAGATCATCGAGACCGACACCCAGCATGCCGGCGATGATTTTCAGCTGCGCATTACGACGCCCATCCGCGTGCGTTCGTGCATCTGCCGCCACATGCTCGTGAGGTAATCCGCTGGCGCCGATGCGCAATGCCTCGGGGAAACACTCCTGGGTGGGATCGTGGCCGCGCTTCGCTGCGTTCGGCTCGCCGTCCACGATGATCGCGAATATCCGATCGCCGCGACCGAGCGTCCTGAAGCGCTGGATCTCTGCATTGACCCAGCGCGACGCGGCGGCTCGCGGGGAACACACGACGATCAGACATTTGGATCCCGCCAGCGCCTCCTCGATTTTCTGGCCCAGATCGCTCGCGCTCGGCAATTCCTCTCGGTCGCGAAAGATGGGCGACAGCCGCGCCGCTGAACCCTCCATGACAAGACGCTTCGGAACCCGATAAGTCTCGATGGCGCGATGCAACCAGTTCGCCCATCGCGAATCGGTATGGCTATAGCTGATGAATGCTTCGTACTTGAACTTCGCCGCTACCACCGGTCTCCCCCAACGTTCCCTCACGCCGAGCTTCTATGTCCCGGTCTTTGTTGTAGAATCGCCGCCTTTGTCGGGGGGGTCCAGCCGGACGCGGGCAATTCCCGCGCTGTCTGGTTGAACCCGCACGGCAGTTTCACCCGTCAAAGCCCGGCTTCTCAACAATAAAGCCTCTAAGGGGGATTCATGTCTACGCCGCTCATCATTGCCTTGGTCTGCGCCGTCGTTGCGTTGGCCTATGGCTTGGTGTCCATCCGCTGGATTCTTGCGCAGCCTGCGGGAAACGCACGCATGCAGGAAATCGCCGCTGCCATTCAGGCCGGCGCCAAAGCCTATTTGAACCGTCAGTACACGACCATCGCGATGGTCGGTGCCGTGCTGTTCATCGTGCTCGGCATCGCGCTGAACTGGTTCACCGCAATCGGATTTCTGATCGGCGCAGTGCTGTCGGGTCTCACCGGCTTCATCGGGATGAACATCTCCGTGCGCGCCAACGTCCGCACCGCGCAGGCCGCACATAACGGCATGAATGCCGCGCTGGCGGTTGCCTTCCGCGGCGGCGCGATCACCGGAATGCTGGTGGTCGGACTCGGTCTGTTGGGCGTCGCCGGTTACTACGCTGCCATCCTGCCGATGGTCGGCGAAGAGATGGCGCTGCACGCGCTTGTCGGTCTCGCATTCGGCGGTTCGCTGATCTCGATCTTCGCCCGACTCGGCGGCGGCATCTTCACGAAGGGCGCAGACGTCGGCGCCGACCTCGTCGGTAAAGTCGAAGCCGGAATTCCGGAAGACGATCCGCGCAACCCGGCGGTGATCGCTGACAACGTCGGCGACAACGTCGGCGACTGCGCCGGCATGGCGGCAGACCTGTTCGAGACCTACGCCGTGACGATCGTTGCGACGATGCTGCTGGCCGGTCTCGTCATGAAAGACGCGGGTTCGAATGCCGTGCTGTATCCGCTCGTGCTCGGCGGCGCGTCGATCATCGCGTCGATCATCGGCACGTTCTTCGTCTCGGCGAAGGCAGGCGGCAAGATCATGAACGCGCTGTACAAAGGCGTAATCGTCTCCGGTGTGCTGGCAGCCATCGCGTTCTATCCGATCACCGTGTGGATGATGCCGCCGGAACACGTCATGCCGCTGTTCGGTGCCGCCATCGTCGGCCTGATCCTCACCGCCGCGATGGTCGTCATCACCGAGTACTACACCGCGACCGAATACGCGCCGGTGCAACACGTCGCTGCAGCGTCGCAGACCGGCCACGCGACCAACATCATCGCCGGCCTCGGCGTATCGATGAAGTCGACCGCACTGCCGGTGCTCGCCGTGTGCGTCGCCATCTGGGCTTCGTACACGCTCGCCGGACTGTTCGGCATCGCGATTGCCGCCACCGCCATGCTGTCGATGACCGGCATGATCGTCGCGCTCGACGCCTACGGCCCGATCACCGACAACGCCGGCGGCATTGCGGAAATGTCAGGTCTGCCGAAGGAAATCCGCAACATCACCGACCCGCTCGACGCAGTCGGCAATACGACGAAAGCCGTTACCAAAGGCTATGCGATCGGTTCGGCCGGCCTCGCGGCGCTGGTGTTGTTCGCCGACTACACGCACAACCTGCAGGCCGTCGGCAAACTGGTCGACTTCAGCCTGTCGGATCCGGCCGTGATCATCGGTCTGTTCATCGGCGGCATGGTGCCGTATCTGTTCGGCGCGATGGCGATGGAGGCGGTCGGCCGCGCAGCTGGCACGGTCGTCAACGAAGTTCGGCGTCAGTTCAAAGAGATCAAAGGCATCATGGAAGGCACCGGTAAGCCGGACTACTCCCGCGCCGTCGACATGCTGACGAAGGCGGCGATCAAAGAAATGATCGTGCCCAGCCTGCTGCCGATTCTGGTGCCGGTGGTGCTGGTCGTTGTGATGACGTTCGCGATGGACGCTGCGTCCGGCGTGAAAGCGCTCGGCGGACTGCTGATCGGCACGATCGTCACAGGCCTGTTCGTCGCGATCTCGATGACGACTGGCGGCGGTGCGTGGGACAACGCGAAGAAGTACATCGAAGACGGTCACTTCGGCGGCAAGGGTTCCGACGCGCATAAAGCGGCGGTCACCGGCGACACCGTCGGCGACCCCTACAAAGACACGGCTGGCCCGGCGGTGAACCCGCTCATCAAGATCATCAACATCGTGGCCCTGCTGATGGTGCCGGTTCTCTAATCGAACCGGTTACCCCTCGAAAAACCCCGGCTGGTCCGGGGTTTTTTTTGAGTCGAATAAGTCACCGACGGTGCCTGGCACCATCCGCTACTTATTCAGAACGATGCGAGTTTCTTCGGGATCAGCTGGTTCTTCAGCGTCACGTATTCCGGTAGACCATTCCGGTACCGTGGATAGTCTTCGCCGGCGATCAGCGGCTGCAGATACTCGCGCGCCTGCGGCGTGATGCCGAAACCGTCGCGCGTGATGAAGTTGCGGGGCATCTTCTTCTCGACGTTGGCCACTTTCGCAAGCGGCGCTTCGCCGATCGTCCATCGATACGGTTTCGACGACTTGCGCACGATGATCGGCATCACTGCGTTCTTGCCGGCCACCGCGAATTCCACCGCAGCGCGACCCACCGCGTAGGCCTGCTCGACATCGGTGGCGGACGCGATGTGGCGGGCGGCGCGCTGCAGGTAATCGGCCACCGCCCAGTGAAACTTGTAGCCGAGCTCGCTGCGCACCAGCTCCGCAACCGTCGGCGCGACACCGCCGAGTTGCGCATGACCGAACGCATCCTTCGTGCCTGCCTCCGCCAGAAACGTTCCGTCGGCCCGACGCGCGCCTTCCGAAACGACGATCACGCAGTAGCCCGCGCGTCGCACCGTCTCGTCCACCTTCTTGATGAAGGTCGCTGCGTCGAACGCGATCTCCGGAAACACGATGATGTGCGGCGGACCCTTCGGCGTTTCCTGCGCGAGACCGGCTGCGGCCGCAATCCAGCCTGCATGGCGTCCCATCACTTCCATGATGAAGACCTTCGTCGAGGTCTCGCACATGCTGGCGACGTCGAGAGCCGCTTCGCGAATGGACACAGCCACGTACTTCGCAACCGAACCGAAGCCGGGACAGGTGTCGGTGAACGGCAGATCATTGTCGACGGTCTTTGGAACGCCGATGCACGTGATCGGATAGCCGAGCTTCGAACTGAATTGCGCCACCTTGTTGGCGGTGTCTTGCGAGTCGCCTCCTCCGTTGTAGAAGAAGTAGCCGATGTCGTGCGCTTGAAAAACCTCGATCAGCCGTTGGTATTCGCGCGGATCCTTGTCGAACGACTGCAGCTTGTGGCGACACGAACCGAATGCACCCGACGGCGTATTGCGCAATCCCGCGATCGCGCGCGCAGACTCTTTGCTGGTGTCGATCAACTCCTCGCGCAGCGCGCCGATGATGCCGTTACTTCCGGCGTATACCTTGCCGATCACGTTGCGATGACGCCGCGCGGTTTCGATGACGCCGCACGCACTCGCGTTGATGACGGCCGTGACGCCACCGGATTGAGCGTAAAACGCATTGCGTTTCGGCATGAATTCCTCGTTCTGGTTCTCAATGGATGCGCGGGCGGCGGCCATGGTAAAGATTTTTGTGCGACAATTCCCGCTCGTCGGAGCCTACCTCGCAATGAAGCCCATCCTCGCCGTGTTCTGGAACATCTGCCTGTTGCGGCGCGGACCGGAACTCGTGCCGACGCATCCATTGTTCGTCGGCGGTGTCATCGTGCTGAACGTGCTGGCCGGTTTTTTCGTCGGCATTCAGGCGACTGACGCGACCGCCGTACAGGTCGCGACATCGACCCTGGTGTCGATGGCGACGCTCGCCGCGCTCACCTGGACCGCGTTGACGGTGCGCGGCGTCGTCGGGCGATTCCCCGCGACGATCACCGCAATGTTCGGATGCGACCTACTGTTCACACTGTTGATCGCGTTACTGGTACCCATCGTCGGAATCGCGAGCCCCATCACCGTGTGGACCTGGGCGCTCATCACCATCTGGTCCATCGCCGTATACGGATTCATCCTGCATCGCGCGATGAATGTGACGGTATTCGTTGGTATCGTGCTTTCGTTCTGTATGGCCTTCCTCACCATCGTTCTAGCGGGCGCCGCGTCGAATCGTTAGCGGCCAGAGGACTACCTTGACGCAGCACATCTATTTCCTGGGGATCGGCGGGACTCTGATGGGCAGCCTGGCGCTGCTGGCGCGCGAGTCGGGTCTGCGCGTTTCCGGATCCGACAAAGCGCTGTATCCGCCGATGAGCGATCAGCTGGCCGCAGCCGACATCACCGTGCACGAAGGCTTCGACCCTGCGCAGCTGAAACCCGCACCCGATCTCGTCGTGATCGGCAACGCGCAGTTGCCGCGCGGTCACGCAGGCATCGAGTACGTGCTCGAGAACGGTCTGCCGTACACGTCCGGCGCCGAGTGGCTCGGCCGCCAGATTCTCAACGGCCGCTGGGTGCTCGCGGTGTCCGGCACACACGGCAAGACGACCACCGCCAGCATGCTCGCGCACATTCTCGATCGTGCGGAACTGAATCCAGGCTTCCTGATCGGCGGCGTACCGAAAGACTTCGGCATCTCCGCGCGCCTCGGAAGTCAACCGTTCTTCGTGGTGGAAGCCGACGAGTACGACACATCGTACTTCGATCGCCGGTCGAAGTTCGTGCACTACCGCCCTCGCACGCTCGTCATCAACAATCTCGAGTACGACCACGCGGACATTTTCCCCGATCTCGCTGCAATCCAGACGCAGTTCCATCATCTGTTGCGCACCGTTCCGTCCGGCGGATTGATCGTTGCCCCGGAGCACGACGAAGCGGTCGATCAGGTACTGCGCATGGGCTGCTGGACGCCGGTCGCGCGCGTTCGCGGTAACCAACGACCGCGCAAAGTCGCGAAGGTGTCGACTGATAACGGCGAATTGTGGCGCGCAAAGGACGTGTCTTCGGACGGTTCCAGATTCACGCCGCAACTGAACGATACGCCGCTTGGCGATGTCGAGTGGAATCAGCTCGGCCAGCACAACGTAGCCAACGCTCTGAACGCGATCGCCGCGGCGCGCCACGCCGGCGTGCCGCCGGAAGTCGCGATCGAGGCGCTCAGTTCGTTCCAGGGCGTCACGCGCCGCCTCGAGTTGATCGCGGAGGTCGGCAACGTCAGCGTTTACGACGACTTCGCGCACCACCCGACCGCGATCCGGACGACGCTTCAGGGCTTGCGCAATCGCTTTGCCAATGACGAAATCGTCGCGGTGATCGAACCGCGCTCGCACACGATGTCTCTCGGCACGCTGCGCGACGAGTTGTCGACCTGCTGCGCGGCCGCCGACAGCGTGTACTGGTTCCGCGGCGAGAACATCAAGTGGGATCTCACCGAAGTGGTTCACGCGAGCGTGGTGCGCGCGTCGATGGACGACGATCTGAATCACCTGATCCGCACGCTGACGGCGCTGCCGGCGCCGAAACACCGTCGTCACATCGTCATCATGAGCAACGGCGGCTTCGGCGGCATCCATCGCAAGCTGGCCGAGTCGCTGAAAAGCGCCGCGTGATGCTGGACCTGCTCGCCGAAAACCTCGCCGACATCGACGCCCATCTGCACACGCTCGACTGGATCACCCCGGACGAATCGATCCGTGCGCTCGAGCCGGCCGGTGCGGGCAACATGAACCGCACGCTGCGCGCACATCTACCGCATCGAACGCTCGTGCTGAAGCAGTCGTTGCCGTTCGTCGCGAAGTATCCGTCGATCCAGGCGCCAGCCCATCGCATTGCGGTGGAAGCAGCGTTCTATCGCGCAACGGTCGGTTCGGTGGCACTCGCATCGCGGCTGCCGGAAGTGCGCGGTTACGACCCCGACAATCGACTGATGGCGCTGGAAGATCTGGGTGAATCCTCCGACTTCACCCAGATCTACGCACATCGCGGCAATGCGGCGACCCGCAGCGACATCACCGCCGGACACATCGCGTCGCTACTGCACTGGATCGGCGCGTTGCATGCCTTGCACGTGGACCGGACGGGATTTCCCGAACTCGAGAACCGGGCGATGCGAGTGTTGAATCACGCGCACATCTTCGACATTCCGCTGCAGCCGGACAACGGTATCGATCTCGACGCGTTTACACCGGGACTCAGCGCCATTGCCAAGTCGTTGGCGAACGACAGCGCGCTGAAGGAGAAGGCGGCAACGCTCGGAAAGCTGTATCTCGGTGAAGCCGCGCCGGAGTCAGTGCCGGCGCTGCTGCACGGCGACTTCTACCCCGGCTCGTGGCTCAGGCATCCGACCATGGGCGTCAAGATCATCGACCCGGAGTTCGCGTTCATCGGAGCTCCTGAGTTCGACATCGGTGTGCTGATGGCGCACCTGCAGTTCGCGGGTTTCGCACAGGCCGACCTGATGAACGCGCTCGACAGCTACGACGCACCGCCGCGCTTCTCATTGCCGCTCGCGCGCGCGTTCGCCGGTATCGAGGTGATCCGTCGCCTGCTCGGCGTCGCACAGTTGCCGCTGACGGCCGATCTCGAGACCAAGCGCGCTTGGATCGAAACGGCGCGTCAATTCGTGGCGGCGTCGTGACCACCCGACTCGTCATCGACACTGATGTCGCCCTCGGCGTAATGCACGAGGGGCGCCCCCGCGACATCGACGACGGCTTCGCAATCGTCGAAGCGCTGAACCTCGCGTCGCTCGATCTGCTCGCGGTAACAACCGTGTACGGCAACGCGCCGCTCGCCGACGTCGATCGCGTAGCGCGCGAACTGGTCGCGTTGAAACAGTCCGACGTTCCGGTATGGCGAGGCGCCGCAAACGCGATACCGCAACAGGGGCCGCTACCGCCCCCCAATTCCGCCGTTCAGCGGCTCGCTGCCTTGCTGCGCAATCAACGTCTGACGATCGCCGCCATCGGTCCGGTGACGAACATGGGTCTGCTCGTGCACCACTTCCCAGAGTGCATCGCCAACATCGACGCGATGATCGTCGTTGCCGGACGCAGTCCGGGTAGTCGCTTCTATATCGGCAGCGCCGGGCCGGTGCAGGACTTCAATTTCGAGAACGACGTGCGCGCCATGGCGTTGCTGCTGGAGACCGAGATACCGCTGGTGCTCGCCGGCTTCGAGCTGACCAGCCAGGTCGTCATCACCGATGCAGATCTCGCGACCATCGACGCACGCGGCACCGCTACGGCGTCGTATCTGTATCGCAACTCGCTGGCGTGGTTCCGGCACTGGACCCGCGAGTTTCCGACCGAACGCGGATTCCATCCGTGGGACTCGGCTGCCGTCGCGTGGCTCACGCATCCCGAACTGTTCGTGACCGAGCAGCGGCGCGTTCGGATCGTTCCACCGCACGGCAAGCAACCCGCTCTGCTGGAGTGCGATGCCACGGGCTCCGGCCGAAGCACGACGTACTGCACCGGCTTCGTGTCCGGCGGCGCTGAGACGTTCGTCGCGGAAATCGTCGGGAATGTGTACTGAAGTCGGACCCGACGCGCTAGCATTCCCGCTGCCGCAAATCCTCGAGGGTCGCTAACGATGTCGAAAAGGTGCATGACACTGCTTCTGGCCGTCGCGTTGGCCGGATGCGGTGGCGGCAAACCCGAGCAGTCGGCTGCCGAGAAGCCGGCGGCTCCGCCGACGCGCCCCGCACCGCCGCCGGATACTTCGCCCGAACATCTGCTCGCAGAGCCGCCGGCAGGGTGGCTGCAGAGTTTTCACACAGAGGGTCCGGGTATTCGAATGGTCGAGTACGTGCCGCCCAAGTCGAGTCCGGACGAGTGGACCGAAAAGGTGTCATTCGAATCGTTCAGCGACCCGCCGTTACCCGACCCGATCATGCTGCTGAAGTCGATCGCCGAGGATCAGCGCAAGACGTGCGAAAAGTTCTCCGACCACGAGACGTTCTCCGGTGTGGAGAACGACTATCCGACGTCCGTGCGCCTGTATATCTGCTCGGAGAATCCGCTGACGAAAAAGGGTCAGCTGACGCTCGTGAAGACGATCCGCGGCGATGCGCACTTCTATGTGATCACACGTGCGCAACGGGGACCGCCGATAGACACCGATGCGAAGACCCCGGAGGCCGAAGTCGCGAAAGCGGTGGCCGAGTGGTCGCTGTATCTGCGCGCGATCAAGGCGTGCAACGACACCGACGAACGGCATCCCTGTCCTGCGGCGCAGGTGGAGCCCGCCACCGCGCAGAAGCCGGCTGCCAAATCAGAATGACGCGGCCGGCATGTCCATGATGGCGGACGACGGACTGTCGATCGCCGCGGTCAATGCGAGCGATCGCGGCAACAACCGCGCATAGAAGAACGCCGCAGTGTGGCGTTTCGCCACACCGAACTCGTCGGCAGGCGCAATGGTTGCCATCCGCGCCCATAACCAGGCGTACGTCGTGAGCGCGAACAGGTCGAGATAGTCGACCGACGCGGCACCGGCCAGAGCCGGATCGGCGGATGCCCGGTCGATCAGGCGCTTCGTCACGTCGGCCAGACGGTCGATCGCGAGTTCCAGCGCGTCGCGATACTCGGCCGCTACGCCGTTCACGTCGGCGCGCATCGACGCGAAGAACTCGTTGGCGGTGGCGCCGCCGTCGCGCAATACCTTGCGTCCAAGCAGGTCGAGCGCCTGCACGCCGTTCGTGCCTTCGTAGATCTGCGCGATGCGCGCGTCGCGCACGAACTGCTCAACGCCCCACTCGGCAACGTAGCCGTGGCCGCCGAAAACCTGTTGCGCGATGACGCACGCTTCGAAGCCGCGATCCGTCAGATGCGCTTTCGCAATCGGCGTGAGCAGGCCGACGAGGCGTTCTGCACGCTCGCGTTCCACGTCGTCCGGAGAGTACTTCGCGAGATCGAGTTCGCGCCCAACCAGCGCAGCAAAGGCGCGACCGGCTTCGTTGTACGCGCGTACCGTCAGCAGCATGCGGCGCACGTCCGGATGCACGAGAATCGGAT
The DNA here is from genome assembly GCA_963780795.1 of uncultured Gammaproteobacteria bacterium. Lineage (GTDB taxonomy): Bacteria > Pseudomonadota > Gammaproteobacteria > Pseudomonadales > Azotimanducaceae > DATJGR01. The sequence continues at coordinate 861,665 of CAWADH010000008.1, forward strand.
CGGCGGCGGCGTCGCGCCGCTGCGGGCCGAGCGGCGAACGCCCTTGCAGTCGTTCCGATGCATAACCGCTGGCGGCCTGGTACGCCGCTTCGGCGGTGCCCAATCCCTGTATGCCGACGGAGAGACGCTCGTAGTTCATCATCGTGAACATCGCCGCGAGCCCCTGGTTCGGCTCGCCGATCAGATGTCCAGTGGCGCGATCGTAGTTCATCACGCAGGTGGGGCTGCCTTTCACCCCCATCTTGTGTTCGATCGATCCGCTCGCGAATGTGTTGCGCGCGCCCAACGATCCGTCTTCGTTCAAAACGAACTTCGGCACGATGAACAGCGAAATGCCGCGTGTGCCGTCCGGCGCGTCAGGCAATTTCGCGAGCACCAGATGCACGCTGTTGGCGGTTAGATCGTGATCGCCGTAAGTGATGAAAATCTTGGTGCCACTGATGCGATAGCTGCCGTCCGGCGCCGGTTCCGCGCGCGTTCGCATGATGCCGAGATCGGTTCCCGCGTGCGCTTCGGTCAACGCCATCGCACCGGCCCACTCACCGGAGTACAGCTTCGGCAGATACAACGCTTTCTGCGCCTCGCTGCCGTGCGTGGCGATGCACGTCGCAGCGCCGACGGTGAGCGTGCCGCACAGATAGAGTCCGGTGTTAGCACCGTAGAACATCTCTTCGAGTGCCACCGTCAGCATCTTCGGCAGACCCTGGCCGCCATAGGACGCATCGCCCGAAACACCGAGCCAGCCGCCGTCGGCCAGCGCTCGAAAACCCTGCTTGAAGCCCGCAGGCGTCGTCACACCGTCGGCGCTCCACGTGCTTCCGGCGCGATCGCCAACCGGATTCAGCGGCGCGAGTTGCTCGGATGCGATCTTGCCGCCTTCCTCCAGCACAGCCGCCACCAGATCACGCGTCACCTCGGTGAGTGCCGGAATGCGACGCCATGTCGATTCCGCATCGAGCAGATCGAAGAGCACGAACTCCATGTCGCGCGTCGGTGCCAGGTAATCGGGCATGTTTCGTGGTCTCTCGCGTCAGATGTGGTCGAAGGACTTCGCGTCGATCTGCATCAGCACTGCGGCGCCGCCTTCGATCGCACGCTTGTGCATTTCAGCGCGCGGCAGCATGCGCGCCACGTAGAACCGGGCCGTTGCGATCTTGCCGGTGAGGAACGGATCGGCGCCGATCTTCGCGCCCTTGTTGAGCTGTCGGCTCGCGACGAGCGCCATCCGCGCCCAGCAGTACGTCAGCGCCGCATAGCCGCTGTACATCAGGTAGTCGACCGACGCCGCGCCGAGTTCGTTCAGGTCCGCTGCGGCACGACCGCCCGTCGCCATGCTCAACGTGGCCCACTCGCTGGCGATCCGTTCGAGCGCGGCCGAAACGTCCGGCAGCGTGCCGGCGCATTCCTTCGACAGCCGGTGCATCTCTTCGACGAATACGAGCAAGGCCTTGCCTTGGGTCATCATCACTTTGCGGCCGAGCAGGTCGAGCGCCTGGATCTGCGTGGTGCCTTCGTAGATCAGCGTGATGCGACTGTCGCGCACGTATTGCTCGACGCCGGTCTCGCGGATGAAACCGTGGCCGCCGAAGATCTGCACGGCGTGATTGACGCTCTCGAATCCGCACTCGGTTAGAAACGCCTTCACGATCGGCGTGAGAAAACTCAGCATCGTCTCCGCGTCGTCGCGTTCTTCGGCGGGACCGAATTCGGCGATATCGGCCTGCTGTGCCGTGAAATACGCGAGCGCGCGACCGCCTTCGATCAGCGCTTTCTGGGTCAGCAGCATCCGCCGCACGTCGGGATGCACGATGATCGGATCGGCCGGACCATCGGGGTTCTGTGCACCGGTCACCGCGCGCATCTGCAGGCGCTCGCGCGCGTATGCAAGCGACGCCTGATACGCGGCTTCTGCGACGCCGACGCCCTGCATGCCTACGCCGAGCCTCGCCGCGTTCATCATCGTGAACATGCAGCGCATGCCTTCGTTTTCGGCGCCGACCAGGAAGCCCGTTGCCGCATCGAAGTTCAGCACGCACGTCGCGTTGCCGTGAATGCCCATCTTTTCCTCGATGCCGGTGCACTGCACGCCGTTGCGCGGTCCGGGCGTTCCGTCGTCGCGCGGAAGGAACTTCGGCACGATGAACAACGAGATGCCCTTCGTTCCGGGCGGCGCGTGCGGGAGGCGCGCCAGCACCAGATGCAGAATGTTGTCGACGAAGTCGTGCTCACCCGCGGAGATGAAGATCTTGGTGCCGGTGATCGCGTACGTGCCGTCGGCATTCGGTACGGCCTTGGTACGTAGAATGCCGACGTCGGAACCGGCCTGCGGTTCCGTCAGACACATCGTTCCAGTGCACGAGCCCGACAGCAGCAAGGTCAGGAACCGCTGTTTCTGTTCCGGCGTGCCGTGGCGTTCGAGCGCGTTCATCGCGCTGTGCGACAGGTCGGGATACATCGTCCACGCCATGTTAGCGATCGTCATCGGTTCCTCGACGATCAGGCTCATGCTGTGCGGCAGGGCCTGGCCGCCGTATGCGGTGGAACCGGTCATTCCGGTCCAGCCGTTCGCGACGTACGTCCGATACGCCTCTTTGAATCCTTTCGGCGTGGTCACCACGCCGTTCTCAAAGCGGCACCCTTCGACATCGCCGGTGTGATTGATCGGGAACAGTTCGGTTTCGGCGAACCGCGCGGCTTCGTCGAGAATCGGATCGAGCAGATCGCGCGTCACCCGTTCTCGATCGGACAAGCGCGCATAGTGAGACTCGAAGTCGAACACGTCGTACAACAGAAAGCGTGTGTCGCGAAGCGGGGTGCGGAAGTCCGCCATGGTCGGGCCTCGGTTGCGGAAAGCGGAAAAAACACCGCGGACGCGCACCTTAACGTCGCGGTGTCGGAGGTGTCAAAACACGGTCAGGCGAATGCGATCAGGCGCGAACGTCGAGCAGAAATCCGAGTACGGCGTCGGCGGTTTCGACGACCTTTGCGGAGGCTTCCACCTGAAGTTTATGCACCTTCAGGTCGACGATCGCTTCGGCGGCATCGGCGAGTTTGTCGGTCGGCTTGTCGTGACGCAGCACGGCGTCGGTGGTTGGTTGCGCGCGGTCATCCAGGTTCAGGTCGGCAATGTCCTGCGCCGTTCGTTTCAATCCCTTGAGGCCTGTCTGAATGCCGTTGGCGCCCGCTTGCATGATGGGGCTTACGGCCATGACGGAGGTCCTGTGAGATCCGGGAGCGAGCTTACCGGGGTCGTTGCCGTACCGGGTCGAAGTCGTACGCAACTGTGCGTCGCTTCACAATCGCCCTGGAAGCGAGCCCGCGTTATCGAATGCGGATGCACCACTTCGATGCCGCTCGACGTCGCTTCGACCAACTGCTCTGGCGGCTGCTGCCCGGCGTATGCGTCCTCTGCGACGCGTCGACCGGTATCGCCGCCGACCTGTGCGAGCACTGCTGCGCCGCGCTGCCGCGGCTCGAAGCGCCGTGTCCGCGCTGCGCATTGCCGCTGCAGAACCCGGACGATGCGCTTTGTGCCGCGTGCCGCGCGCGCCAGCCGCCTTATGCGCGCACCGTAGCTGCGCTGCGCTACTCGGAACCGGTCACGCGAATGATTCACCGACTCAAGTTTCGCGGTTCGCGCATCGACGCGCGGGTGCTCGGTGGTCTGCTCGCTGCGTCGATCGCGACTGCGTACACGCAGCAGTCGCCGCCGGATCTAGTCGTACCGGTGCCGCTCAGCCGTCGCCGCCTGCTGCGACGCGGCCACAACCAGGCGGCACTCCTCGCGCGCTGGTTGGGCCGGCCGTTCGAACCCGCGGCGTGTGAGCGCGTCCGCGATACGCCGCCTCAGGCGGGGCTCTCCCGAGCGCGGCGATTGCACAATCTGACCGACGCGTTTGCGGCCCGACGTCGCTTCGACGATCTGACTGTCGCAGTGGTCGACGACGTGATGACGACCGGCACTACCGTCGGATCGCTATCACGAACACTGCTCGCGGCCGGCGCGCGCGAAGTTCACGTGTGGGCTGCCGCGAGAACGCTGCACCCGACGCACGAATCGACGCTGTTAGAATGAGCGGCAAGTTCACGACCGGAGCCCAGGATGCGTCGCTTGCTTGCGGGCCTGCTGTTCTTCCTGATCTCGCATTCCGCGAGCGCCGATCCGTTACGGATGGCGGTGGCTTCGAACTTCCGCGAGACGTTCGAAGCGCTCGCGACGGCCTACGCAAAGCAGTCATCGGATCGGATCGAGGGTACATACGACGCTACCGGCCTTCTTTACACTCAGATCGTGACTGGCGCGCCGTTCGCGGCATTCTTCGCCGCCGACGGCGATCGTACCGAGCAACTGGTCGCTAACGGCCGCGCTAAGGCGACGAGCCGATTCGTCTACGCAATCGGCCGGCTGGCGTTGTGGACGCCAGGCGCGCCTTCTCAAGCGCCGTCCGACTGGCTGGCAGATCCGCAGCACCGCGTCGCGATCGCCGATCCGCAAAACGCGCCGTACGGTCTCGCGGCTCAACAGGCACTGACCTCGATGAAGCTGTGGGAGCAGATACAACCGCGACTAGTCAGCGCCAACAGCGTGACGCAGGCGATGCAACTGGTCGAATCGAAAACGGCGGCCGGCGCCTTCGTCGCGCAGTCGCAGCTGATCGCCCACTACAAGGGCAAGCCTCCCGCCACCGACGCCTGGCTCGTGCCGTTGAACATGCACGCGCCGATCGTGCAGGAGGCGGTCGTTCTGAATACGTCATCTGCCGAGCGCGCTCAGGCATTCCTCACCTTCGTCGCATCGGACGCGGGTCGCGCGCTGATCGAAGCGAACGGCTACGCCGTTCTCGCGCCCACTCATTGAAACCGGCACTCCGCCACGGCCGGGTCATCACGTCGTGAGTCAGGCCGACGAGACCCCGTACGCCAATCTGTCTCCTGACCTGATTCTCACCGCCATCGAGGCGTTCGGCTTCCGTTGCGACGGCCATCTGCTCGCGCTCAACAGCTACGAGAATCGCGTCTATCAGATCGGCCTCGACGACGGCAGCAAGATCATTGCCAAGTTCTATCGCCCCGCGCGGTTGAGCGACGCTGCCATTCTCGAGGAGCACGCATTCATCGCCGAACTCGCCGACGCAGAACTGCCATGCGTCGCGCCGCTCCGCGCCGAATCGGGGCAAACACTGCTGCTGCACGAAGGCTTCCGGTTCACGCTGTTTCCGCGTCAGGGTGGACACGCGCCGAATCTCGAGTCGGAAGAAAACCTGTTAGTGCTCGGCCGCACCCTGGCGCGCATCCATCGAATCGGTCGCAGCGGCCGCTTCAAACATCGCCCGAAATTCACCGTCCAGCGCCTCGGTGTCGAATCGAGGGAGTTCGTGCTGCAGCACGACTTCGTTCCGGACGAACTGATCGACGCGTACACGTCGGTCACGACGCATTTGCTGACCCGCATCGAGGCACAATCGCTTCCCGCCGCCGGGCGCATTCACGGCGACTGCCATCCCGGCAACGTGCTGTGGCGCGACGACGCGCCGCACTTCGTCGATTTCGACGACACCGTCATGGGGCCGGCCGTGCAGGATCTGTGGATGCTGCTTTCGGGCGAACGCGAGGAGCAGACGCGTTCGCTGTCGAAGCTGCTCGAAGGCTACGAGACGTTTCTCGAATTCGATCTGCGCGAACTCGCCCTGGTGGAGGCGCTGCGTACGCTGCGGATCATGCATCATGCGGCATGGATCGCGCGGCGCTGGCACGATCCCGCGTTTCAGGTCGGATTCCCTGCATTCGGCGGCGTGCGCTACTGGTCCGAGCACGTGCTGCATCTGCGCGAGCAGCTCGCCGCGCTCGACGAGCCGCCGCTCGCGCCGTAACGGCCGCGAAGACGACGTTAGTCGATCAGTCCGAGTTCCAACGCACGCGCGACCGGATTGGCGTATTGGGCAACGATCTGCGCGCGCAGGTCGCCGGACGTCGACGCGAGACGCTGTTCGAACTCGCGTAGCGCAGCGGAGTTCTCGATCGGCTGCCTGCAGTCGAGTCCCGCGAGCTTTGCCGCCGTGAAGTGAGTGGGGAACAGACGATAACCGCGTGCCACCTGACGATCGATCTCGGCCGCAACGGCGTCGGCATCGGAGAACTTACCGCTGAGCGCCGGACCGACACTCAAATGCACGCGCCCTTTCCGTCCGGTTACGCCAGTGATGATGCTGCGCAGGTCTTCGCCGGGCGCTTTCCGGTACACACCGTCCTTTGCGAGCGCGACCAGTTCGCGCGCCTTCAGTTCGTCGCACGGATCGAGCTCGTACGACACTGCGACCGGCACGATCGACAAACGCCCGATCATCGCCGCGATCTCGGGCATGTCCTTTCGATAAGCGAGCGACAGCATCTTGATCAGCGCCGGATCGGTGAGGTCTTTGCCGTCTTTCGCGCGGCCTTCGCGCTGTGCGGTCCACACGGACTGCCCGTTTTCGAGCGAGTGACGGATGTAGCGCGAGGTGAGCGACATCGACGCGAACGCCATCCTGGCGCCGCGTTTGCCGCGGTGGACGACGAAACCTTTGTTCAAGCGCATCACGTCTGCCGCATAACCCGTGCGTAGCAGGTTGTCGCCGATCGCCATCCGTGTGGTCGGGTGCCCCGCGCGGAACAGCGCGAGGTTCATGAAGCCGGAGTCGAGCGTGATGTCGCGATGATTGGAGATGAACAGGTGGCTGAGGTCCGGTTCCAGCCGTTCGATTCCCGACACGGAGAAGCCGTCGGTCGTATCGTCGATCATGCGCTGGAACACCGTAGCTAACGCCTGCTGGAATGCGTCGACCGAATCGATTTTTGCGAACGCACTGCGCAGCCTTCCTCCGACCAGCCAGCGTGCGAGCGGTGGCGCCCAGCGACTCAACGATGGCGCTGCATAGCCCGACAGGTCGCGCAGCAAAGATGGATCGCGACTCAAACGTCGAAGCACGCCGGCGACTTCGTCATCACGGTACGGACGTATCTCTTCGAAGTCGGTGACGGCTTCTGGCATCGAATCCCGGCTGGCTGCGCGAACGGTGGCGTGCAGGCTAGCCAAAAGCCGCCCGACACAAAAGCGCCGCGTTCAACTACCATCGTCAGCCGAACTAACGACTGGAGAGCAGGCCATGACGTCTCTCGGCATTCGGCCCTATGAAAAAGGCCTCGTCGATCTCGGACGCGGTGGGTATGCGTGGTTGCAACCCGACGGCGGCTGGGGCTGGAGCAATGCGGGGTTGATCAGCGACGGCGACCAGGCGTTGCTCATCGACACGCTGTTCGACGTGCGGCTGACGGCCGAGATGCTCGCAGCGATGGGACGCGCCGCACCCAAAGCCCAGATCGGCCAGCTCGTGAACACGCACTCGAACGGCGATCACTGCAACGGCAACGAACTCGTCAAAGGCGCGCAGATCATTTCATCGAAGGCGACCGCGGACGAGCTGGCGCACGAATCTCCGCGCATGATGACGGCGCTGATGAAGCAGGCGCCGAGCATGGGCGAAGTCGGCGAGTTCTTCCTGTACTGCTTCGGCGCGTTTCACTTCGAGGAAGTGACTCAGACGTTGCCCACGCGCACCTTTGAAGGCGCGTTGGATCTGGCGGTCGGGAACAAGCGAGTGCACCTTAAGCAGGTCGGTCCTGCGCACACGCGCGGCGATACGATCGTTCACGTGCCCGCCGACAGACTCGTCTTCACCGGTGACATCCTGTTCATCGAAGGACATCCGATTCTGTGGGCGGGTCCGGTCGGCAACTGGATCGACGCGTGCAACCACATCGCGTCGCTCGACGTCGACGTGGTGGTGCCGGGGCACGGACCGATCACCGACAAGCGCGGCGTGCTGGCCGTGCGCGACTACCTCGCCTACGTCAAAGACGAAGCGCGACGACGTTACGATGCCGGCATGAACGCATACGACGCCGCCGTGGACATCTCACTCTCCGACTATGACTCATGGGGCGACGCCGAGCGCATCGTCGTCAACGTGTCCACGTTGTTCAAAGAGTTCAGCGGCGACACGACACCGAACGACACTGCGAGTCTGTTCGGGATGATGGCGAAACTGCATCGCGCGAGGCGCTGACGGGGCAACTCGGGCGTGAAGTGTGGAAGGCGGCCAAAAAGAAGGGGTGCTTCAGCACCCCTTTGACGCTTCGGACAATCCGAAAAGGCTTATGAAGTACGACGACGCAGCATCACCAGTGCAAGCACGCCAGCGGCGACCAGAACGTAAATGCTCGGATCCGGAACACGGATGACATTCATCGCGACGGCGCTCGCAGCGACGGCCATCGAGATCAGGGTTGTCACGATCACAATGCGGGTAAACACGTTCTTCCCCTCTTCTTTCTTCTGGTATGTGCGAAACAGGTGCGCAGACTAGCAAAGCAGTTCGAACTTCGACGTGACGAGAATGTAAACGGGTTCACAGACGTTCCGTCGATCGACACCGCCGTGGCATCGCACGGCGCCTTCCACTAACGTACCGCTGCATGGAACTCGGACTTTCGGACAAGACCGCACTCGTCAGCGGCAGCCATCGCGGCACTGGCGCGATGATCGCGTCGCGCCTGATCGATGAAGGGGCGACGGTGCTGGTCCACGGATTCACCCGCGACGAAGCCGAAGCCGCGTGCCGGACGCTCCGCGGCGGTCGGCCGGTGTACGGCGACATCGCCACCGTCGCAGGGACCGAACAGTTGTTGTCGAACTGCGCTGCGGCGCCGCCGGTCGACATCCTGGTGAACAACTACGGCACCGCCGGCGCCGGCCGATGGGACGACACCGACGAAGCGGCGTGGATCGACATGTATCAACGCAACGTGCTCTCGGCGCAGCGGCTGATCCAGCGTCTGCTGCCGGCGATGCGCGAGCGCGGTTGGGGCCGGATCATCAACCTCGGCACCGTCGGCTCGACCCGACCCGCCGCGCGGATGCCGCACTACTATGCGTCCAAAGGCGCGCTCGCGACGCTGACGATCAGCCTGGCGAAAGAGGTCGCCGGCTCGGGCATCACGGTAAACCTGGTTTCGCCGGGACTCATTCACACCGCTGAAGTCGAAGCGAGCTACCTTGCGCAGGGACGGCGCAACGGCTGGGGCGAGACATGGGCCGAAGTCGAACCGCACGTGGCGGCCGACATCCCGATCGGGCGCATCGTGCGACGCGAGGAAGTGGCCGATCTGGTGGCGTTTCTGGCCAGCCCGCGCGCCGACGCGATCCACGGCCAGAACATCCGCATCGACGGCGGCGCGCTGGGCGTTCTGACCTGACGCCGCGCCTTGCCAGGTGACGGTTAATACGATTGAATCACCCCCCTTTCAGGTCGTCTCGGCCGCCGTCAGCCCACAGGAAGCGAGCATGAATTTCGAGTTCTCCGACGAGCAGAATCTGTTGCGCGAACAGGCCCAGTCGTTCCTCGCGGACAAATGTCCGCTGACGGCGGTTCGTCGCGTGCTCGACGGCGATCAACCGAACGACGCGCAGGTCTGGCGCGGCATGATCGACCTTGGCTGGACCGCGACGGCGATTCCGGAGGAGTACGGCGGCATCGGGCTCGGCTATCTGGAGCTGTGCGTGCTTGCCGAGGAACTGGGTCGCAGCCTGGCACCGACGCCGTTCTCCTCGAGCGTGTACCTCGCCACCGAAGCGCTGCTAGCATTCGGCAGCGCAAAACAGAAAGCCCGCTACCTGCCGAAGCTCGCCGCCGGCGAATGGATCGGCACCTTTGCCATCGCCGAGGGTGCGGGCGAGCCGGCGCGCAGCCTCAAGACGAAGGCAAAGAAAGGCACCATCAAAGGTACGAAGGTTCCGGTGCCCGACGGCGACGTGGCGGATTTCGCGATCGTGCTGGCGAAGGAAGACAAGAAGCACGCGACGATGTACATCGTCGACCTCAACGGCAGCGGAGTGAAGCGCGAGGTGGTGCCCACGCTCGACCCGACCCGCTCGCACGCGTCGATCCGCTTCAGCGACGCGCCGGGCGAACTGCTCGGAAAGGAAAGCAAAGGCTGGGCGCAGACCGAGAAGCTGTTCGACCGCGCCGCGGTGCTGTTCTCGTTCGAGCAGGTCGGTGGCGCGCAGGCCGCCCTGAACATGGCGAAGCAGTACGCGCTCGGTCGATTCGCGTTCGGCCGTCCGATCGCATCGTTCCAGGCGATCAAACACAAGCTCGCCGACATGTACATCGCGAACACGCTGGCGCACTCGAACTGCTATTACGGCGCCTGGGCACTGTCGACCGACGCCGATGAACTGCCGATCGCCGCGGCCACGGCGCGGGTGAGCGCCACCGAGGCGTTCCACGAGTCGTCGAAGGAGAACATCCAGACCCACGGCGGCATGGGCTTCACCTGGGAGTTCGACTGCCACCTTTACTACCGGCGGTCGAAGCTGCTGTCGGTCAATCTCGGGAGCCTGCCGCGCTGGAAAGATCGCCTGATCACCGCGATCGAAGCCACGCACTAGCCGCGCCGACGCCAAACGAGGACTACGATGGATTTCAACGACACGCCCGAAGAAAGCCTGTTCCGCGCCGAGGCGCGCGACTTCCTCAATGCCCACGCGCAGCTGAAGAACGATTCCGAGCCGCGCGACGAGAGTGAAGCCGACTACCTCGCGCGTGCGAAAGCCTGGCAGAAGCTGAAATACGAAAACGGCTGGGCCTGCCTGAACTGGCCGAAGGAATACGGCGGCCGCGACGCGACGCCGATGCAGTTGATCATCTGGAACCAGGAAGAGTCGCGCTACGACGTACCGACAGCACCCTTCGCGATCGGTCTGGGCATGTGCGGACCCACCATGATCGCGTACGCCTCCGAGCAGCAGAAACGCGAGATGCTGCCGCGCATGGCGTCCGGTGAGCATGTGTGGTGCCAGTTGTTCAGCGAGCCGGCCGGCGGATCCGATCTCGCCGCGTTACGCACGAAGGCCGAGCGCGTGGGCGACGAATGGATCATCAATGGCCAGAAGATCTGGACGTCGGGCGCGCATTACAGCGATTGGGGCATCCTCGTGACGCGCTCCGATCCGACCGTGCCGAAACACAAAGGACTGACCTTCTTCTTCCTCGACATGCACACGAGCGGCGTCACGGTGAAGCCGATCAAGCAGATCTCCGGCGACGCCAACTTCAACGAGGTGTACTTCGCCGACGTGCGGATCCCCGACGCACAACGCCTCGGCGCGGTCGGCCAGGGCTGGCAGGTGTCGTTGACCACATTGATGAACGAACGCCTCGCAGTGGGCAACGCCGGCGGCGCCGATTTCGACGACGCTTTGGCCCTCGCCAACGCCGTGAAGCTCGACGGCGCGCCCGCCATACGCAATCAGGCGGTGCGCGAAAAGCTCGCCGACTGGTATTGCCAGTCGAGCGGACTGCGCTTCACCAACTATCGCGTCATCAGCGCGCTGTCGCGCGGTGCCACGCCCGGTCCCGAAAACTCGATCACTAAGGTGGTCAGTGCGAAGAAGCAGCAGGACATCGGGTCGTTCGGCATGGATCTGATGGACATGGGTGGCATCCTGATGGATCCGAAGCGCGTTCCGGCCGACCTCGCGTTCCAACAGAACTTCATGGGCGCACCGGGGTACCGCATCGCGGGTGGCACCGACGAGATTCTGCGCAACATCATCGCGGAGCGTGTGCTCGGGTTACCGCCCGACATCCGCGTCGACAAGAGCGTTCCGTTCAATGAGATTCCGAGAGGGTCGTGACCCGGGCTGATCAACCGTCGGACGACGCGTCGAACGACCTATATCGAGCCGTCATCGGCGAACCCAATCAGGAGTTCTACCTCAGCTACTTCCGGCGCGCGGACGATCGCGGCTACGCGCCGATTTCGTGGCACTGGCCGGTGTTGTTCGTCGGCCTGTTCTGGCTGCTGTATCGCAAACAGTACGCGTTCGCGCTGATCGTGTTCGCCCTCGCGGCGCTCGCCACGACGGTCGGCGCATTGATCGACTCCGTGATGCCGGGCAGCGGCTGGCCGTTGCTGATTCTGTCGATCCTCGGCTTCAGCTTCGTTTACGTGTGGCTGCCGCTTCACGCCAACGGCATCTACTACAACTGGGCGCGCAAAGAGATCGCCCGCGCCAAGGTCGAGTTTCCCGGACAGGCCGACGCGCAGACCCGCTACCTCGAAGCGCGCGGCGGCGTCAATGCGCAACTGCCTTACCTCGTGTTGATCGGCTACATCGTAATGTCGATGCTCGTGGGATCACTCTCGCAACTCGGTCAATGATCGCGGAGATTGCGCCGGCGACGCGCAGCGCTGCGGCAGACGTTGCCGCATTGATTCTCGCGAACTTCCGTGCGTATCGCGAAGGCTTCCGCGCCATCACGCTCGCCGCCAAGAGGCGTTTCCAGCACGCGGCATGGCTCGAAGGACAACACGCGAGCGCCGAGCGCATCGAGATCTACAAGGATTTCATCGCGGCCCTGCAGCACGACATCGGCAAACGCCTCGACGGCCTGCCACTGACGCCGACCTTGTCGCGCGCCGTGAAAGCCGAATACGTGAAGCTGATTTCGACCCAACCCGATTTCGAGCTCGCCGAAACGTACTACAACTCGATCCATCGCCGCGTAGCACAGGATGATCGCGTCGACGAGACGCAGTCGTTCGTGTGGAGCGAATTTCACGAGCCGCCGGTAACGCCGGCGCGGCCGATCTTCCGAACCTATCCGATGCACCGCGACGTGGTGGCAACGACCACGCAGATCCTGCGCGATCTCGATTTCGAATTGCCGTGGCAGGACATCGACCGCGACGTGCGCAACATTCTTCGCTCGTTAGCGGAAGCGCGGCCCGAGATTCGTCGCCCGGCGGGGCTCGACGTCGAAATTCTCGAATCGATCTTCTATCGCAACAAAGGCGCTTACCTGGTCGGCTCATTGCGGTATGCAGGAGCAGCGTGGCCCGTGGTGCTGCCGATTCTCGTCGACGAAGAAGGCAAGCTCTACGTCGACACGCTGATCTGCGACGAAGACGAATTGTCTGTGGTGTTCAGCTACACGCGTTCGTACTTCATGGTCGACGCGCCGTATCCGTACGCGCTCGTCGACTATCTGAACGCGTTGCTGCCCGGCAAAAAACGCTCCGAACTGTACGCCGCAATCGGCATGCACAAACACGGCAAGACCGAGTTCTATCGCGGCTTCCTCACGCATCTCGCGCGCAGCAAGGATCAGTTCCAGATCGCACCGGGCATCAAGGGCATGGTGATGACCGTGTTCACACTGCCGTCGTATCAGACCGTCTTCAAAATCATCAAAGACGAATTCGCGCCGCAGAAGGACATCACGCGCGAGCAGGTCAAGGAAAAGTACTACGTCGTCAAAACCCACGACCGGGTCGGGCGCATGGCCGACACCCAGGAGTTCATCCGCTTCGCGCTGCCGCGCGCGCGCTTCTCACCGGAACTGATCGAAGAGCTGAAGGCTGTCGCCGCATCGTCGATCACGCTGAACGACGATCTCGTCATCATCGAGCACCTGTACACCGAGCGTCTGATGACGCCGCTGAACCTTTATCTCGAGACCGCCAACGACGAGCAGATCCGCGAAGTGCTCGACGAGTATGGCAACGCAATCAAGCAACTCGCCGCCGCCAACATTTTCCCCGGCGACATGCTGCTGAAAAACTTCGGCGTGACCCGACACGGTCGCGTGGTGTTCTACGACTACGACGAAATCTGCTATCTCAGCGACGTCAACTTTCGGGCGCTGCCGACGCCGCACAACAGCGACGAAGAGTTCTCTGCAGAACCCTGGTACAGCGTCGGCCCCCGCGACGTATTCCCCGAGGAGTTCCGCCGCTTCCTGTTCGGCCGCCCCGGCATCAAGCGACTGTTCACACAGATGCACGGCGAGCTGTTCGATCCGCACTACTGGCAAAGTCTGCAGCGCGCAATCCGCGACGGCGAAGTGATGGACGTGTTCCCGTATCGACGGAAGAAACGCTTCGCGCGTCACGGCGAGCATCGAACTCAGGCCGATTGAGCTTCAAACTCCGGCGAAGGTGGCGGCTGGCTGCGCCGGACGCGCTCCCAACCGCCTACATGCGATCAATGAAGACGTGCTCCTTCCCGATCCACATGCACGAACGCTTGAAGTCGATGAACTTGCTTTCGTCCTCGATCGCACGCGTACCGGAGGCGGCCGCTTCGGGACCGGTGCGCGCCACACCGCGGTCGAACCACACCTCGGCGTGGCCGGTGTAGGACGGCGTTACGGTACCGCGCGACTCGCGCAGACCTCGTTCGAGCGGACCGTCGAACCGGTGCACCTGCTGATATCGGAGAATGCCGCCAGCCTGCGCCTGTGAGCGGATCAGCGGGACCATGGCTCGTGCGCCAGTATCGCTGCGCTGCTTCCTCGCTCAGTTCCGAGCGGCGGCGCAACGGGAAGTAGAGCTTCACGATGCCGCTGCGCTCGCGCGCCACGATGTTCTCCGGCGTCGGATTGACCTGCGGATATTAGTGCGCAAACCACAACGGGGAGTTCGGCAGGTCGATGAATTTGCGTTCGTCTTCAAGTAGCGCGTCGCTCGCGGTGCGGCCAGCCTCGGTGTCCAGCACAGCGGCGAGGGCCTCTTCGGAATCCCACCACAGTTCGGCCACACCGTCGTAGGGCTCTTCCATGCCGCCGCGCGACTTTGCCATCCGTGCATTGATCTCGTCGTCGAGCCGGTGCACCTGGACGTATCGCAACGCACCGATCCGCTGCGCATGGCTCGCCACCAGCGGGCCGTGCTGTTCGCGCCAGTAGCGCCGAAATTCGGCCAGCGACAATTCGGGTTTGCGGCGCAGCAGGAATATCACACGGATCATGGTGAGTGCCCTCGCGTGTCGATCGCACGATTCCCGGCCGCGAGAACAGCCGATTGCCGGCAGCGGTGCGTTTCGGCTTGATCGCGGCCGGCGATTGCACAAGACTCCGATGCATCAGCGGCACAGGCCGATCTGTCGTGAACCAGCCCATGCCCGCCCGCCAGGTGGTGTTGCTGCGCATCCTCGTGTTCGCACTGACGGTGTTCCTCTGTCTCGCGGCATGGCGTCCGGAATGGTCGCAAACCAACATCGTCTCGCTGGTCGCGTTCTCGGTGATGCTGGTGGTGATTGCCTTTCTCACGCTGGCCGTTCGAAGCGGTGCGTCGCTCGACGGACATCGCGGTCTGCCGCGTTCGTTCTGGGTGGTATTCGCGTCGCTGACCGGCGCGTTCGGCCTCGCGATGCTGCTCGCGATCGTCGGATTGCCGTGGCTTGGCTATGCGGGCTTCGCGCTGCTTCTCGGCGAATGGGCGTGGTGGGTGATTCCAATACTCGCCGCCGGTCTGTATCCGACGATGAAGAGCCACCTGCGATGAAGTGTTTTACGCGGTCGAATCTGGCATCGAGCCTCGCGGCGCTGGGCGTTCGTCGGTCGCGCGATCTCTTCGCGGAACTCGCCAGCGCGTATGCAGCGCCGGACCGTCACTATCACACCGCGCGTCACGTCGATGCGTGTCTCACGCAGTTCCAGCCCTATCGTTCGCTCGCCGAACATCCGGTCGAGATGGAGATTGCCCTGTGGTTCCACGATGCCATCTACCACGCGCAACGCAACGACAACGAACGATTGAGCGCCCAGTGGGCGGCGGAATTTCTGTCGTCGGAGAACGCCGATCCAGCGTGTGTCACGCGCATTCACGCGCTGATCATGGCCACGCGGCACGACGCCGCCGTCGACGATCCCGACCAGCGACTACTGGTCGACATCGATCTCGGAATCCTCGGACAACCGCGCCCGGTCTTCGACGACTATGACGCGGCGATTCGTCGCGAATACCATTGGGTGCCGTGGCCGCGATACGTCGAATCGCGAATTGCGGTGTTGTCGGAGTTTCTGAAGCGACCGCACATCTACGCGACGCTGCTGCTGCGCGATCGCTTCGAGACCCAGGCGCGACTGAACATCGCCCACGCGATCGCGAAACTGGAACAGGCTTGATCGATCGGAGACGAATGCCATGTGCAGAAACATCAGAACGCTCTTCAACTTCGACCCACCCTCCACCGACGAAGAAGTCCGCGCCGCCGCGTTGCAGTTCGTGCGCAAGGTGAGCGGTTTCAACAAACCCTCGAAGGCGAACGAAGCGGCGTTCCTGTTCTCGGTCGACGAAATTGCCCGCATCTCTACACAGCTGCTGCAATCGCTCGAAACCAACGCGCCGCCGAAGAATCGGGCGGAAGAGATCGCCCGGGCGAAGGCGCGCGCGGAGAAACGCTTCGCGACGCCGCGCACCGCTTCAGGCGCCGGACGCTGAGTTCGAGCAAACGTATACTGTCTCGCAACCGGGAGCAGGCAACGGATGTCGAGTAACGAAAGCTGTAGCGAAGTGTCTGGACGTGTAGCGCCTGTCGTCGATCGCAATCGCTGCGAGGGAAAACAAGACTGCGTGCAGGTGTGCCCATTCAACGTTTTCGAAATCGGCACGCTCACTGCGCAGCAGCGCGGCGCGCTGACGTTCGCCGGCCGCCTCAAAGCGTGGGCGCACGGCGGTAAGCAGGCGTTCGTCGTCCGCCCGCTCGACTGTCACGCGTGTCAGCTGTGCGTAAACGCGTGCCCTGAGCATGCGCTGCATCTCGCACCGATCGACGCAACGGCGATAGCACGGTGACTGAGCGCGCGATTGCAGCAGCGGATCTTGCGCCCGAGCATCTGCTCGAGCTTCGCCACGCAAAGGAACTGTTGGAGAGCCCGCGGTTTGCGATTCAGGCCGTCAGTTGGCTGGGCGTTCCGATCGAACAAGGCATCAATCACCTGCCCGCCAACTGGCGAGAGAAGATCCTCTCGATCAGCCACTCCGCGCTCGAGAAGGCGGCGCAGGTCGCGCTATGGAGCGTCGATTCCGTCGGTCCGCGTTCGGCGAGCGAGCTGCTGCACAAACTCGCCGTGACCAGCACCGGCGCTGCCGGTGGGGCATTCGGCGTTTCCGCGCTTGCGCTCGAACTGCCGTTGTCGACCACGGTGATGCTGCGTTCGATCGCCGACATCGCGCGAGCGGAAGGCGAAGATCTGCGCGCGGCGGACGCGAAGGTTGCGTGCCTTGCCGTGTTCGCGCTCGGTGGACGTGCGGCTTCCGACGACGCATCCGAATCTGCCTACTACATCGCGCGCGTCAGCCTGGCCAATGCGGTCAGCGAAGCGGCGCACCATCTGATGTCGAAACACGCGGTCAAAGGTGCGGCGCCGCCGCTATTGAATCTGCTGCAGAAGATCGCAGCGCGCTTCAGCATCCAGGTTTCCGAAAAGGCCGCCGCACAAGCAGTGCCGATCATCGGCGCCGCCGGCGGAGCCATCCTGAACTGGCTGTTCATCAGCCACTATCAACAGATGGCGAAAGGACATTTCACGATCCGTCGTCTCGAGCGGCTGTATCCATCGCAACTCGTCGAAGCCCGCTATCGGGCACTCTGACCGCAACCACACGCAGGAGCGCGAATGGACTCACTCGACTTCACGGTGGAGCGCATCGACCAGTCGTCGAATGCGATCATCAGCAACCTCTTCGAGTATTACCTGCACGACATGGCGGAGTGGTTCCGGTTCGATACCGGCGACGACGGGCGCTATCACTACGACATGGCGCCGCACTGGCAGCGCGGCGACGAGGTGTATCTGATGCGGTGCGGCGGCAAGCTCGCCGGCTTTGCACTGGTGACCTCGGCCAAGCCGTGGCTGAACGGTGCGGACGGTCACGACGTCGAGGAATTCTTCATCGTGCGCCGCTATCGGCATACCGGTGCAGGCGACGCGCTCGCAAAGGCGATCTGGGCGATGCATCCGGGCGAATGGCTTGTGCGGGTATACGAAGGCAACGTTCCGGCGATTCCGTTCTGGCGCAAGATCATCTCGCGCTACGCGAACGACCGGCAGATCGAGGAGCGCCGCATCGTGAAGGGCAAAGCGTGGTCGTTCTTCCACTTCAAGAGCACCGCTGAATGACGAAGAGCAGCGCTGCATGACGCGTGAAGGTCGAGCGGTAAATCGCGTGCTGTTCGTCTGTACGGGCAACATCTTCCGCAGCCTCACGGCGGAGTACGCGCTGCGCGCCGAGTTGCGCCGCAGCGGCAGCCGCATCGTGGTCGAGTCGGCGGGCACCGAAGACTACCCGCACGTCGTCAAACCGATCGTCAGCGACTACCTCAACATGAAGGGGCTCGACGTACGCGCGCACCGTCGCCGCACGCTGACGCCGGCGATGCTCGCCGCCGATCTCGTCGTGGCCATGAGCACCGAACACGTTGTCGCGCTGCGCGACGAGTTCGGTTTCACGGCACCGCTGTTCACCACTGCGTGCGGCCTCGACGACGAACCGCTGCCCGACGTCGACGAGGCCGTCGCAGATCACGCATCGAATCCGCGCGCGGTGGAAGCCCACGTTCGCGCAACGATCGATCGGATCATCGAACTCACGCCGCGGCTCGCCGGCAGGCTTACCATTCCGCTTCAATCCCGCTCCTTGTGAGGCCAGACCATGATCTACGAGATCCGCAACTACTACTTCGAACCGAGCCAGGTGAACGCGTACAAGGCGTGGGCGAAGAACAAGGCGATGGGCTATCTGAAACGTAAGTTCAACGTGCTCGGCTTCTGGGTGAACACCGATCTCGAGCCCGACGTCACCGGTCGTCCGATGGACGAACTCGGGTCGTCGAACATCACCTGGATCATCGGCTGGGACGACATCTCCCGTCGCAAATCGACGCTGGACGAAGCGTTCGCAACGCCGGAGTGGCAGGCGATCTTCAAAGACGTGCCCGGCGGCATGGCGAGTTACCTGCGCATCGAGTGCAAATTCGCAGAGTCGCTGACGTGAAGCACGCCGGCGCGGACACGCTCGCGCGGCTGCCCGATCTGCTCGGCGAGGTGCGCAAGCTGCCGCAGTTGCGCGAAAAATCGCCCGGCACGTTCTACTTCAAGTCGAAGGCTTATTTGCACTTTCACGAAGATCCTGCCGGGATCTTCGCCGACGTGAAGCTCGATCTCGCGGAGTTCACCCGCATGCGCGCGACGACTACAAAAGAACAAAAAGCGTTACTCGCGAAGATCAACCAGTCGCTGAAGGGGCATTCCTGACGGAACGGTTGTGGCGCGCATCCGCAGCTTCCCGCCGATCGAGGACGCGTCGGCGCACACACTGATTCTCGGAACGATGCCCGGCGTCGCATCGCTGGCGGCCCGGCAGTACTACGCACATCCGCGCAATGCCTTCTGGGGCATTCTCGCGAATCTGCTCGATTTCGATCCGAGCCTCGACTACGTCGAGCGCACGCAACGGCTGATCGGTGCCGGCATCGCCGTGTGGGACGTGCTGCGCTCGTGCGAACGACGCGGCAGCCTCGATTCGGCAATCGACCGCACGTCGGCGGTGGCAAACGATTTCGCGCGTTTCTTCGAACAGCACCCGCGCGTCGATCGCGTGCTCTTCAACGGCGCCAATGCCGAAGCGCTGTACCGCCGACATGTGTCGCGCTCACTCGTCGCGACGCGCGCGGTGAGCTATCTGCGGTTGCCGTCCACCAGTCCGGCGAACGCATCGATCGCGGCGGCTGCAAAAGCAGCCGCATGGCGTGTCGCGATCGCGCCTTCCAGCGTAGGCTACGCAGCCTTCAGATGACTGCAGGAGCCATCGCTCATGGCCGACCGACGCAAGGAACTGATCCGCGCCTACAAGGAAACGCCGAAAGCGTTCGGCGTTTATCGCGTGCACAACACAGTGAATGGCAAATCGCTGGTGGGTGCGTCGCGCGACATGCGCGCGCGGTTGAACCGGCACGAGGCAGAACTGAGTCTCGGCATTCACCCGAACAAAGCGCTGCTCGGCGACTGGAAGGAGTTCGGCAAGGGAGCGTTTGCGTTCGAAATGCTCGACACGCTCGAGCCGTCGGACAAACCCGGTTACGACCCTGCGGAGGATCTCGAAGTGCTGGAAGCGCTGTGGCTCGACAAGCTGCAACCGTTCGACGGTGCGGGCTACAACGAGCGAGGGAAACGAGTCTAACGCGGACCGAGGGCAACGGGTCTAGCACGGCGCGGGACAAAACATGGACCGCTTACCGCGATATGCCGGCGTGAGCCGACCAAGGCGGTAAGGGTCTAAGGGTCTCTATCCGGGCCCGCTAAGACGGGCCTCTTTATTGGATCAGCGAACTCCGGATCGGCGTACGCGCAAGCGCGTACCCGAAATCGCAGGAATTACCAGCGTCGGTCACCACCGCCGCCTGCACGACCGCCGCGATCACCGCCGCGATCTTTCGCCGGACGATCTTTGGCTTCGTTGACCTTCAGCCGACGACCGTCGACTTCTTTGTCATTGAGCGCGCTGATGGCTTCGTTCGCTGCCTGGTCTTCCATTTCGACGAAACCGAAGCCGCGCGAACGGCCCGTGTCCCGATCGGTGATGACAGTGGCCGAACGAACATCGCCATGAGCCGAAAACAGCGTCTCAAGGTCGCGGTCCGTGGTGCCCCAGGACAGATTTCCAACGTAGATCTTCTTCACTAATTTACTCCGCGTCCGGATTGTCCGGACCTCTCAAAGTGCTGGGCTCCCGCTCACGCAACGGCCTGCACAGGTTAAGAACTGACTCGATATGACAGATGCCATAACGACCGCTTCGAAACGGAACGATGACCGACTTGCTAACGTAAGGTGTGAGCTCAGAAGGGAAATCGGGGCGGGTACTGTTCCTAGGCGGATCGCAGGCTACACCATGCCATTGGTCATTACCAGTGGGCCCTGAGCTACTATCGCGGTGCGCATCACACGGAAAGGCATCGTGACAGACACCCGGGAACAGGACGCAACAATGCACAGGCCGGTGCCAGGCACCATCGAGTGCGTTTACGTCGCTTCCCGTTCCGGAGATCCGATGCGGGCGGTCGCGCGCGCCGAACTGATTGCCGGCTGCGGCATCCGCGGCGACCGCAACTTCAAAGAAGGCACCGGGACCGCGACGCCGCACGACGCGCAGATCACGCTGATCGCCGCCGAAGAGATCGAGCGCGTCTGCCGCGAAACCGGATTGCGGATCGGCTGGGGCGACCCGCGTCGCAACGTCGTTACCCGAGGCATTGCGTTGCACGAACTGGTCGGTCGCGAGTTCCGCCTAGGCGAGACCCGCGTGACCGGCGTCGAGTTGTGCGAACCGTGCGCGACCCTCGGCCGCCTGCTGGCCACGCCGGAAATCTCCGCGGCTGCGGTGGTAGCCGCGTTCGCCCACCGCGCCGGACTGCGCGGGCGGATCGTGTCCGACGGCACGATCGCATCGGGCGACGCCGTCGGCGGCTGACAAACCCGCTCGCCCGCACCGAACTGCGATTCGCATCACGACGCGCGAGCCGGCTGCATCTCATCCGTCCTCTCGACGCCGCTGCGACGCCCGGGTCAGAATATGCGGGCTTGTAGCTGTAGGATCGATCGCTCGATGGGCGAACCGCGCGAACGCTGCGCTTTCGGACTGAGACTGCAGACCCTTCTCCTGGTCGTCGCCGGGTTGTTTGCCACCACCGGCCACGCCGATCAGTCGCTCAAAGCCGACGCAGTTCTGGTATACAAATCCGAACGGCTGCTGATGCTGCTGCGCGCAGGCGAGGTCATCGGCCACTTCCCGATCTCGCTCGGAAGGAACCCGGTCGGTCCGAAAACGCACGAAGGCGACGCGCGCACGCCGGAAGGTCGCTACTACCTCGACTGGCGCAATCCGGACAGCCGCTTCTACCGTTCGATCCACATTTCGTATCCCAGCCCCCGCGACCTGGTTCATGCACATCGCGCCGGCGCGCCACCCGGCGGCATGGTGATGATTCATGGTCTGCCGAACGATCCGCACCTGGCGCAGATCGCCTGGGACGACTGGACCGACGGCTGCATCGCCGTCGCAAACGAGGCGATGGATGCGATCTGGAACGCGGTCGACGACGGCACCGTGATCGTCATCCGGCCCTGATTTGAGCCTCTCCGTCGAACTGTTCGAAACGTTCGACGACGACGGCCGCCCACTCGGTCTGGTTCCCCGCCACGAAGTGCACCGGCGCGGTCTGTGGCATCGGGCGAGCAATGTGTTCCTGTTCGACGCCGACGGACGTCTGTACCTGCAGCGGCGAGCGGCGGCCAAGGACGTCTGGCCGAACGCATGGGACCTCAGCGTCGGCGAACACCTGCAACCGGGAGAAACGTTCGAGCAGGCGGCGCATCGGGGCCTCGCTGAAGAACTCGCCGTACGCGGTGTAACGCTGACGCCGCTCGGCGACGTGGTCCGCGGCTGCATCGAGATCCCGGAACTGCAGATCCGCGACTTCGAGTTCCAGCAGACCTTTCGCGGCGTCTACGACGGACCGATCACCGCCGACCCGGCGGAAGTCTCCGACGTCCGCCGGATCACGATCAGCGAACTCGCGGCCTCGATCGGCGCAGCGCCCGACGATTTCACGCCGTGGCTGCGTTCGCGACTGCGCGCGTTCGGCCCGCGCCTCTGCGCGTTCGGGCAGCTGTGATGCGCATCTGGGTGGATGCCGACGCGTGTCCGAACGCGATCAGGGAGATTCTCGTGCGCGCGGCCGAGCGCACGCACACACCGATGACACTGGTCGCGGGGAAACCAGTGCAGACGCCGCGCTCGCGCTGGGTCACCGCCGTGACGGTCACGACAGGTCCGGACGCAGCGGACGATGCGATCGTGGAACGGATGAGCGCCGGTGACCTCGTGGTGACGGCCGACATCCCGCTGGCGGCGCGCGCCGTCGAGAAAGGCGGTACCGCGCTCAATCCTCGCGGCGAGTTCTACACGGTGGAGAACATCCGCGAGCGGCTGGCGATGCGCGACCTCATGGCGAACCTGCGCGACAGCGGAACGATTTCGGGCGGCCCTCCGCCGCTCGGCAACGTCGAGCGACAGGCCTTCGCGAACGCGCTCGATCGCCACCTCGCGAAACACACGCAGTCGCAACAGCAGCAGTAGCTCAGTCGATGAAGCGGCGCGTGAGTTCCGAGTACGCGTCGATTCGGCGATCCCGGAAGAACGGCCAGCCCACGCGCTGCCTTCCGACCGACGCCAGGTCGAGTTCGCACACGATCACTTCGTCGCGATCGGCGGATGCCCGCACCACGATTGAGCCGTCAGGAGCCGCGACGAAGCTCTGACCCCAGAACCGGATGCCGCCTTGCCCGGTGGGGTCGGGTTCGAAGCCGGTTCGATTCACCGCCACCACGTAGCACCCGTTCGATATCGCGTGCGCGCGCTGTGCGGTTTCCCATGCGTCGTGTTGTGCGCGATTCACCTCTTCGCGCTCTTCCGGATGCCAGCCGATGGCGGTGGGATAGAACAGCATTTCGGCGCCAGCGAGCGCAGTGAGGCGCGCCGCTTCCGGATACCACTGGTCCCAGCACACCAGTACGCCGACGTTGCCGACATGCGTGGGAAATGCCTTAAAGCCGAGATCGCCGGGCGTGAAGTAGAACTTCTCGTAGTACCGCGGGTCGTCCGGAATGTGCATCTTTCGGTATTTGCCGAGATAGCCCGCGCCGGCATCGAGCACGGCAGCCGTGTTGTGATACAGCCCGGGCGCGCGTCGTTCGAACAGACTCGCGATCAGCGTGACGCCGAGTTCCGCTGCAAGCGGTTCCAGCACTTTCGTGGTGGGACCAGGCACCGGCTCGGCCAGCGCGAAGTGTTCGTTGCTTTCGCTCTGGCAGAAATAGCGGCTGCGGAACAGCTCCGGCAAGCATACGAGTTGCGCGCCCTTTGCCGCGGCATCGCGGATGCCCGCGATCGCGCGCGCGAGATTGTCGTCGGGCGATTCCGACATGTGCATCTGCACCAGACCAACGATCGTCGTGCGTGCTTCAGCGGTCATCGCCGTTCACCGGTGCTGCAGGCGTTGTCGCGTCGGCAATGTCGGTCGAGCAATACGTCGTCTCGTTGAAGCGCTTCTGGTACTCGTTGAGGATGCGCATGCCGACGTTCGGCCGTACCTCGTCGGTGTCGATCTTGTATCTCACCAGTTCGCTCATCCGCCGATTCAGATCATTCGGGAAATACTGCACCTGCGCCAGCATCTCATGCACCGACATGCCGGGAATGACTTTTTCGATCCAGAAGTTGCCGGGTTCTTCGTCGTCCGCATAAACGTGCACTTCCGGCAAGCGGCCGAACAGGTTGTGCGCGTCGCCGAGAATGTCCTGATATGCGCCGACGAGGAAAATTCCGAGGTAATACGCTTCGCCTTTCTTCAGAACGTGCAGCGGCAGATGGCTGCGGTCTTCGAGCGACGAGACGTATTCCGATACCTTGCCGTCGGAATCGCACGTCAGGTCGACCACGACCGCGCG
Source organism: uncultured Gammaproteobacteria bacterium (assembly GCA_963780795.1). Classification (GTDB taxonomy): domain Bacteria; phylum Pseudomonadota; class Gammaproteobacteria; order Pseudomonadales; family Azotimanducaceae; genus DATJGR01. Next base: position 886,060 of record CAWADH010000008.1, read on the forward strand.
GCGTTCCGGGCGCTCGTCGAGGCGTTGCAGCGGCACGATCGGAAACAGCTGCTTGATTGCCCAGTGGTCGAGCATCGAATGGAACACCGAGAAGTCGCACAAATACATGTCCGTCAGCAACGCCTCGAGTTCCGCCTGCACCGGCGGCGGCGTTTCCGGCGCGGCGGCGATCAGGCCATCGAGGATCTCGCGACACGCGCCCCAGTACAGCGTTTCGAGCGTGGCGAGTTGCTCGAGTTCGAGAAAGCCGAGGCGGAACACCGTATCAGCTTCGGCGCGCGCTTCCTGTGCATCGTGATACGCCTCGAGCAGTTCGCCGACGTTGTCGTCCGCGTTGCGCGCCTCTTCCAGCGCCGCGAGCATGCGTTGCACGAGTCCGTCGTCCGATTTCGGCAGCGGTTCGCTCAGTTCGCCGGCGGCGTGACCGTGCTGCCCGAGCACCGGTACAACGAGCACGGAGTGGTGCGCGGTGATCGCCCGGCCGCTTTCCGAAATCAGCACCGGCTCGGGCACGTCGCGCGACGCGCAGATTTCCTGCACCGAGAACACCACGGCATTCGCGTACTCCTGCAGGCTGTAGTTGATCGCTGAATCATCCACGCCATAACCGCCGCCATAGTGCACGCCGAGACCGCCGCCGACATCGAGGCAACGCACGGTGACGCCGCGATGATGCAGATCGGCGTACACCTGGGTCACTTCCTTTATGGCGCGCTTCAGCACCTGGATCTCGGTGATCTGGCTGCCGAGGTGGAAGTGCAGCAGTTCGAGCCGATCCCGCATGCCGCGCCGCTCGAGCTCGTGCACCAGCCGCACCAGTTCCGGCACCGTCAGCCCGAACTTGGAGCGCTCGCCGCCCGATTCGAACCAGCGTCCGGCGCCGCGTGTTGCCAGCTTTACGCGCACGGCCAGACGCGGCAGCTGATTCGCACGGTCCGCGAGCGTCATCAGCTGTTCGAACTCGGTGTATTTCTCGATGATCGGCAGCACGCGCTGGCCGAGCAGCTGCGCGGACAGAATCAACGACAATATGACGTGGTCTTTCACGCCGTTGCACAGCAGCAGACGGTCGTCGCCGATGTGCGGCAGCGTCGCGATCAGTTCGGTTTTCGAACCACATTCGAGGCCGAGGCCATATGCCTTGCCTGCGTCGAGCACTTCCTCGACGACTTCGTGCAGCTGATTGACCTTGATCGGATAGATCGCCTGATACGGGCTGCCGTATCCGGCGTCTGCGATCGCGGCGTCGAACGCTTCCACCAACCGGCGCACTCGGGCGCGCAGCACGTCCTGAAAGCGCACCAGCATCGGCGGCGCCACGTCGCGGCCGGCAGCGGCCTGCACCACTTCCAGGATGTCGATCGACAGATCTTTGTCGAGCAGCGGGCGCACCGCCGCGTGGCCGGCCTGGTTGACGAAATAGAAACCATCGCCCCACGCGCGCACCGCGTAGAGCTCTTCTGCGCTCTCTACGGTCCAGGGCGTTGCGTGGGCACGCGCGCCATTCTCGATCGTCATAGCCATCTCCCGCCCTATTGGCCGAGCACGCTCGCGAACACCAGCGGCGCGACGATGCTCGCATCGGATTCGATGATGTACTTCGGCGTATCCGCCGACAGTTTGCCCCAGGTGATCTTCTCGTTCGGTACCGCGCCCGAATACGAGCCGTAACTCGTCGTCGAATCGCTGATCTGACAGAAATAACCCCACCGCGGGATGTCCTGCATCAGCAGATCCTGCCGCAGCATCGGCACGACGCAGATCGGGAAGTCGCCGGCGATGCCGCCGCCGATCTGAAAGAAGCCGATCGACGCCTCCGACGAGGTCCGCCGATACCAGTGCGCCAGCCGGATCATGTATTCGATGCCACTGCGAACGGTGTGCACGTTGGCGACGTCGCCGTTGATCACGTGTGCCGCGAAGATGTTGCCGAGCGTGGAGTCTTCCCAGCCCGGTACGAAGATCGGCAGATCGCGCTCATAGGCCGCGTACAGCCACGAATCCTTCTTGTCGATCTGGAAGCTGCCCTCGAGCTTGCCCGAGCGCAATACCTTGTACATGTATTCGTCCGGAAAAAAATGCTCGCCGGCCCGATCGGCCGCGATCCACTCTTCGACGATCACGTGCTCGATGCGGCGAATCGCCTCTTCTTCCGGAATGCACGTGTCGGTCACGCGGTTCAGATGGCGATCGAGCAGCTCTTCCTCCTGTTGCGGCGTCAGCTCCCGATAGTGCGGCACGCGAACGTAGTGGTCGTGCGCGACCAGGTTGAACAGATCTTCTTCGAGGTTCGCACCCGTGCAGCAGATCGCATGCACCTTGCCGCGCCGGATCATCTCCGCCAACGACAACCCCAGCTCCGCGGTGCTCATCGCGCCCGCGAGCGTCATGAACATCTTGCCGCCGTGATCGATGTGACGCGTGTATCCGTCGGCCGCGTCGATCAGCGCCGCCGCGTTGAAATGCCGGTAGTGATGGCGGATGAATTCGCTGATCTGGGCCATCGAGTCACTCCGGTTGCGAAGCGGCTCAGCTTACGGGCACCTGCTGCGTCAGACAATGCAGCGTGCCCAGGCCGACCACCAGCGCGCGACAATCGATCGGCACCACACGCCGCGAACGGAAGCAGTTCGACAGCACGTCGATCGCCTGCGCGTCCTGCGGCGCATTGAAAACCGGAACGATGACCACGTCGTTGCCGATGTAGAAGTTCGCGTAACTCGCTGGCAGACGACCTCGATCACCGTGAATGAGCGGACTCGGCATCGGCAACTCGACGACCGACAGCGCGCGTCCGTCCGACAGTCGCAAACCGTCGAGCCGCTTGCGGTTCTCGGCCAGCGCGGCGTGATTCGCGTCGCGCGCATTCGCTTCGATCACGGTCACCAGCGTCGTCTCGTCGACGAATCGGGCGAGATCGTCGATGTGCCCATCGGTGTCGTCGCCGACGATTCCGTCGCCGAGCCAGAACACGTCGGGCGCGCCGAGATAGTGCGCCAGCATCGCTTCGATGTCGTGACGCGTCATCTGCGGGTTGCGGTTTGCATTCAGAAGACACTGTTCGGTGGTCAACACCGCGCCGGCGCCGTTGACGTCGATCGAGCCGCCTTCGAGCACGCGATCGATGCGCACCGTGCGCACACCGAGCGCGTCGGCCATCCGCGCGGCCGCCGCATCGTCGGCGTCGAACGGCCGGTACTTTTCTCCCCACGCGTTGAAGCGGAAGTCGAGCGCGACGAGCTCGTCGTTCGAATCGAACGCGAAGATCGCGCCGTGGTCGCGGCACCACGCGTCGTTGGTCGGGATCAGATGGAACTCCAGGCGCTCTGGCGCCACGGTCTTCGCGAATCGGGCCGCGACCGCGGCGCGATGCGCCGCGTCGAGCACGTTGATGTGCACGGTTTCGCCCTCCGCGAGGGCGACCACGGCCAGCGTCAGCGCCGCCTCGGCTTCCGACAGGCAGCCGGGCCAGGTCTCGCGATTGTGCGGCCACGACAGCCACGTGCCCTGGTGCGGCGCCCACTCGGGCGGCATGCGGTAGCGATCGATGTCCGGCATCGGCATGTCCTCGTTGACCCGCGCATTATACTGGCCGTTCGTCACGGAGCGGCCGATCCTGTCTAACGACCCCGATACGGCGCGATCGTTCGTCAGTCTGCGTGCCGGACAGGTCGAGATCGAGCAAATGCCCGCCGCAGATCCACGGCGGCCAACGCTGGTCTTCCTGCACGAAGGGCTCGGTTCGATCGCGCAATGGCGAGATTATCCTGCGCAACTCGCGGCGCGGACCGGATGTGCCGCGTTGGTCTATAGCCGCTTCGGCTACGGCCGGTCCGATCCGGTGAGCCTGCCGCGCCCGCTGCACTACATGCACGACGAGGCGTTCGTGCTGTCCGAGCTGCTCGAAACCACCGGCATATCCGATCACATCCTCGTAGGTCATTCGGACGGCGGCTCCATCGCATTGATCTACGCCGCTGTCGCGGCCGCGCCGGGTCTACGCGGGGTCATCACGGAAGCGGCGCACGTTTTCTGTGAGCCGAAGACCGTGGCTGCGATCGAACGTGCGCGCGGCGACTTCACATCGGGCCGCTTGCGCACCGCGCTGGTGCGTCATCACGGCGACAACACCGACGTCGCGTTCTTCGGTTGGTGCGACGCCTGGCTCGACCCGGCGTTCCGCGATTGGGACATCCGCCCGCTGTTGGGCAAGATCAGCGTCCCGATACTCGCTCTGCAGGGCGCCGACGACGAATACGGAACCGCGCTGCAACTCGATGCGATTCGCCAACAGGCCGGCGCTGGCGCAGACATTCGCGTCGTTCAGCAATGCGGTCACGCGCCGCACCGCGATCAACTGCAGCCGACACTCGGCGCAATGGCGACGTTCATCGAACGCGTCGGCGAGCGTCGCGCATGATCGCGCACGCGACAGCGCGCTGAAATCCCGGCACCATTCGCTTTCGATACCGCGGAAACAACCTCGCAATGATCCTGTTCTTCCAACTGGTGATCGGCCATGCGCTGGCCGATTTCGTCCTTCAGACCGACACCATGGCGCGCGCGAAGGACCGGCACAGCGATTTCGCGAAGGGACAAGGGCGAGAGCTTTCCGCCGTGGTACTACTGGCTCGCCGCGCACGCGCTGGTGCATGGCGGCGTCGTGTTCGTCGTCACCGGCAGTGCCGTGCTCGCGCTCGTCGAAGTCATCCTGCACTCCGCCATCGACTACGCCAAATGCGAACGCTGGATCGGCTTCCATCAGGATCAGGCGCTGCACGTCTTGTGCAAAGTCGGCTACTGCTTCTTCGTCTGAACGCCGCGAGGACCGCGCGATGAACATCACGGGCATCGATCACATCTATCTCACCGTCAGCGACTTTGCCCGCTCCGAGCCGTTCTACGATCAGGTGATGCAGGCGCTCGGCTTCAAGAAATCGGACGAATGGATCGCCGACGAACCGCATGCCCACTACCTGCGCCCCAACCTGCAGATTTCGCTGCGGCCTGCGCGCAGCACCGTCGCGCACGATTCGTACGCGGCCGGTCTGCATCATCTATGTCTGCAGGCGGCGACCAGAGACGACATCGACGAGGCTTATCGCGCACTCACCGCACTCGGCATCGCCGCGACCAAACCCGCGCTGTATCCCGAGTACAATCCGGAGTATTACGCGACGTTCTTCGAAGACCCCGACGGCATTCGCCTGGAGGTGGTGGGGCGCACCGGCACGCGGCGGATGCTGGCCGAACGCTGGAACGAGTTCTCCACGTTCCTGAACCCGTGGGCCAAGTGACGCGATGGCCGAGCGGATCTTTCACGTCAGCGAAACGCCCGGCATCACGCGCTTCGAACCGCGCGCCGATTCGGAAGGCCGCTTGCGGGTGTGGACGATCGGCGAATCGCGGCTGCACAATTATCTGCTGCCGCGCGACTGCCCGCGCGTCACCTACTATGCGAATGCCACCACGTCCGACGCCGACCGGCGCGCATTCTTCACCGTCTCGGACACACAGTCGGTCGTCGCCATCGAGCAGGCCTGGCTCCCTGCCGTGCGGGACACCCGCTTGCACGTCTACGAGTTCGACGCGTGCGGTTTCGTGCTCGAAGACGCGATCGCCGCGTACTGGGTTTCGACCCGCGCGGCCGCGCCGATCGCGCACCGCGAAATCGCCGATCCGTTGACGGAACTCGTCGCGCGCGGCGTCGAGTTGCGCGTGCTGTCGTCGCTGTGGCCATTGCGCGATGCGGTGGTCGCGTCGACCCTCGGTTTCTCGATCATCCGTATGCGCAATGCTCAACCCCGAGGCGCTCTGACGGCCGGCGCGTGACCGGAGTACCATGGCGCGCACGCCCGTTGGAGCCCGCACATGATCCTCGATCATCTGACCATCTCGGTGTCGAACTTCGAACGCTCGAAAGCGTTCTACGTACGTGCGCTGGCGCCGCTCGGTATCACGGTAATAATGCAGTTCGACGGCTTCGCCGGGATGGGCAAAGGCCGGCCGCAGTTCTGGTTTGCCGCGGGCCAACCCGGAAACCACAGCACCCACATCGCGTTCGCGGCCGACACGCGTGCGGAAGTGGACGCGTTCTATGCCGCCGCGATGGCGGCCGGCGGGAAGGACAACGGCAAGCCCGGCGTGCGCGCAGATGTATCACCCGACCTACTACGGCGCGTTCGTCTTCGATCCCGACGGCTACAACGTCGAAGCCGTCTGCCACGCCGCGCCGTGACTGCCGTGAATGCTACGATCCTGGAACACGCGATGCTGGAGGTGCGCCCCGGGCAGGAGCAGGCATTCGAGGCGGCGTTCGCGAAGGCACAGAACATCATCAGCGCGATGAAAGGCTATCTGTCGCACCGGCTCGAGCACTGTCTCGAACATCCGAACCGGTATCTGCTGCTGGTCGAGTGGACCGACCTCGAAGCGCACACCGTCGGTTTCCGCGGCTCGAAGGAATATCAGGACTGGAAAGCGCTGCTGCATCACTTCTACGATCCGTTCCCAACGGTTCTGCACTTTCGCACCGTGTACACGTCAGCCGAGGACCCGCACGATGCCATCAATGACTAAACACCTTCTCACGCCGGGCACATGGATCGGACGCGGTAGTTTTCTCGAGAAGGGCCAATCGCTCGGCACCACGATCGAGTGCACGTTCGACGTCACGTCGGAACAGGTCGGTACCCACGTCAAAGGCGAACTCACGCTGCGCGACGGCGGCACGCGCCACGCGTTCGCGGTGTGGATCACGCCGAACGACACTGGCACTTACGACGTGGCCGCGCAGTTCGCCGGTGCCAACATGGAGGGCACGGCGAAGATGGAGAGCTATCCGAACCTCGGCATGTTGTGGGGAACCCGCGGCGAGCTGCAGGTGTCGTGCGCGATGTTCGATCTCCGTGCCGGTCGCGGATTTCGCGGCTTCAGCCGGTCGCCGAAGTCGCAGGTGACGTGGGAGATGGTGTTGCGGGAAGAGCGCGTCGCGACGACCGCCAACAACGTCGTGGCGCTCGGTACGGGCAAGAAACGCAAATGACGAATCGACAACAACCGCTGTTGCGCGTTTACGGCGACATGTATTCCGGCAACTGCTACAAGATCAAGCTGCTGCTGAACCACCTCGACATGCCGCACGAGTGGATCCACGTCGACATCATGAAAGGCGAGTCGCGCACACCGGCATTTCTCGCGCGCAATCCCAACGGCCGCATTCCGCTGCTCGAACTGCCGGACGGACGTCATCTGGCCGAGTCGAACGCGATTCTGAACTTCATCGCGAGCGGCACGCCGTACCTGCCGGATGATCCATGGCTGCGCGCGCTGGTGCTGCAATGGCAGTTCTTCGAGCAGTACAGCCACGAGCCGTACATCGCCACCGCGCGTTACATCGCGTTGTATCTCGGATTGCCCGAATCGCGCCGCGCCGAATACGAAGGCAAACAGAAAGGCGGCCACGCCGCGTTGGGCGTCATGGAATCGCAGCTCGCGCACCACGACTATCTCGTTGGCGACCGCTTCACCATCGCCGACATCTCGCTGTACGGCTACACGCACGTGGCCGGTGAAGGCGGCTTCTCGCTCGACGCGTACCCCGGAGTCAACCGCTGGCTGGCGCGCATCGCCGCCCATCCGCGCCACCTGACGATGGCCGACGGCTGAACCCGAGAGATGGCCGAAACGCATTCCGGACGCTGCCTTTGCGGACTCGTTAGATACGTCACGCGCGGCGCGCCGCTGTGGGTGGCGCACTGTCACTGCAACAGCTGCCGGCGGCACACCGGTTCACCGGTTGCGACATTCGTCGGATACAAACGCGATCAGGTGGAATTTGTCTCGCTCGACCGTTCGATCTTCGAATCGTCCGCGGGCGTGCGGCGCGGCTTCTGCGCCCGCTGCGGCACGCCGCTGTCTTACGAATCCGATCGCACCGGCGACGAACTGCACCTGTACGTGTGCGCGCTCGACGATCCGCAGAACTTCGTGCCGACCGGGCACGTCTTTCACGCCGAGCGCGTACCGTGGTTCGAGATCCACGATGCGCTGCCGCGCTTCGACGGCAGCGGCAGCGGCGCGATCAGTTCGTGGGGACCGCTGAAGTAGCGGCCTTCAACCGCGTCCGGTCGGTACCTCGTTGAACGGGATGCCTTTGTCGACGCGCACGTCCTGCGGCAGGCCGAGCACCCGTTCCGCCAGGATGTTCAGCATGATCTCGTCGGTGCCGCCGGCGATGCGGCCGCCGGGCGAAGCCATATAGGTCATCTGCAGCAGACCCGCCGCTTCAGCGACCTCCGGATCGTCGATCGCACCGGCCATGTCGAGCAGGTCCATGCAGAACGACGCCATGTCCTGCGTCTTCGGCGCGCCGACCGCCTTGCCGATCGAGTTCTCCGGCCCGGGTGTCTGGCCGCGCGACAGCGCCGTCATCGTCCGATAGCCGGTGTACTTCAGGCCCGACTCTTCGACATACCAGTTCGCGAGGCGCGCGCGCACCGCGCTGTCTTCGATCGCCGGCTTGTCGTCGATCATCACCTTCTGCGCGAGCTTGTATGCCACCCGGAAGCCGACGCCCATTCCGCCGCCGCCGATCGACGCGCGTTCGTTCATCAGCGTGGTCAGCGACACCTGCCAGCCCTGACCCACCGCGCCGAGGCGCTGCGAGTCCGGAATGTGCACGTCGGTGAAGTACACCTCGTTGAAGTTCGCCCCTCCGGAGATCTGTTTGATCGGCTTCACCGTTACGCCGGGACTCTTCATGTTCAGGAAGAAATAGGTGAGCCCTTTGTGTTTCGGCACGGTCGGATCGGACCGCGTCACCAGAATGCCCCAGTCGCTGTAATGCGCGCCGGACGTCCAGATCTTCTGGCCGTTCACCACCCATTCGTCGCCGCGCTTCTCAGAGCGCGTGCGCAACGCCGCCAGGTCGGAGCCGCCGGCCGGTTCGCTGAACAGCTGACACCAGATCTCTTCGCCGCTCGCGAGCTTCGGCAGGAAACGTTTCTTCTGGTCTTCCGTCGCATAGGCCATCAGCGTTGGGGCCGCCATGCCCTGCCCGATCTGGAACACGCTCTGCGGCGTTTCGAACTTGCCCTCTTCCTGACCCCAGATCACCTGCTCGATCGCGCTCGCGCCGCGGCCGCCGAATTCCTTGGGCCAGCGCAAACACGCCCAGCCCGCGTCGAACTTGCGCTTCTGCCACAGCTTCGCCTTGCCGATGTAATCGAGACCTTCGAGTTCGGCGGCGGTCGGTACGTTCTTCTTCAGCCACGCGCGCGCGTCTTCGCGGAAACGCGCTTCGGCGGCAGAGTCGTTGAAATCCATGGTGCTCTCCGAATTGGTCGCTGTTAAGCGACGTTGCTGTGTTCGACGGCGGTGATGAGACGGTCTTGCCACGCGCCTTCGCTGCCGATGTTCACCGACAACAGTTTCGAGCGGCGATAGTGGAACTGGCAGTCGAACTCCCAGGTGAAGCCCATGCCGCCGTGCGTCTGAATGTTCTCTTTCGATGCGAAGTAGTACGCCTGCGTCGCCGACACGCGCGCGGTCGCCGCTGCAAGCGCGAGCTCTGCCGCGTTGGTGTTCAACGCCCACGCACCGTAGTAGCCGTTCGATCGCGCCAGCGTGTTCTTGATGTAGGCCGTTGCGAGCTTGTGCTTGATCGCCTGATAGGACGCAATCGGCCGACCGAATGCGTAGCGGCCGAGCGCATATTCCTTCGCCTGGTTGAGCGCTGCTTCAGCGCCGCCGATCTGCTCCCACGCGAAGAGAATCGCCGCGCGATCGAGCAGCTTCTGCGTCAGCGCCCAGCCCTCGCCTTCCGCACCCAACAGTTCAGCATCGGCGCTGCGTAACGTGATCGATGCGTGCGAGCGGGTCGGGTCGAGCGTCGAAACCGGCGTGCACTTGACGTTGCGTTGCGTGAGATCGACGAGATACCAGCTCGCCTTGTCGCCGACGCGGCTCTTCGCGACGACCACCGCGAAGTCGGCGATGTCGCCGTCCGGAACAGCGAGCTTCGTGCCGCGCAACCGTCCTTTCGACAGCGCGGTCTTGAGGCTTTTCGCGCTGGGACGACCCGGTGCTTCGGACAGTGCGAACGTGCCGATCGCTTCGCCGCTCGCGAGCCGCGGCAGCCAGCGTTCCTTCTGTTCGTCATTGCCGGCGAGTAACAGCGCTTCGGTGGCCAGATACACCGACGACGAGAACGGCACCGGCGCCACCGCGCGGCCGAGTTCCTCGGCGATGACGCACAGTTCGAGATAGCCGAGGCCGAGTCCGCCGTACTGTTCCGGAATGGTGGTCGCCGTCCAACCCATCTCGCCGATCTTCTTCCACAGACCCTCGTCGTACGACGCCTTGCCTTCGAGGATCTTGCGCACCGCAGTCGGCGGGCAGTTGGCCTTCAGGAATCCGTTCGCCTGCTCGCGCAGCAGGTTCTGTTCTTCCGAAAACTCGAAATTCATGCGTCCCCCCAGGGTTCTTCTAGTTCGAACTCGACGATTTCAAAACCCGATTTGCGATAAATCAGGCGAATTAGCATTGTCCACGCTTTCGGGTCTGCCGCAACCGCGCGGCGAGCCCGCGACGGATCGTCGGGTGGGCATTCGCGCTACACTTCGGCGATGAGCGACATGACCGAACTCGGCTATCTGCGCGCCGCTGCCGCTGCACCCGCGGTCGCGCTGGCCGATCCAGCCGAAAACGCGCAACGCATCGCCGCCGAGTTTCACCAACTGGCCGCCGAAGGGGCGAGTGTCGTGCTGTTTCCGGAGCTGTCGGTCACCGGTTACAGCTGCGAAGACCTGTTCTTCACCCGCGCGTTGCTCGACGCCTCGCGCGCGGCGCTCGCGGCGCTCGTCCGCGCCACCTCCGGAACGCAGGCGGTGCTCGTCGTCGGCGCGCCGTGGTTGCTGGCGGACGGGCGCCTGCTCAACTGCGCGTTCGTCGCCGCGCGCGGCCGCCTGCTCGGCGCGGTGCCGAAGAGCACGCAACCGAACTATGGGGAGTTCTACGAGAAGCGCTGGTTCGTGTCCGGCGCCGGTGTCGCGCTCACCATCGACGACGAGATGTACGGCGCATTCCCGCTCGCGACGAACCAGTTGTTCCAGATCGGCGAGAGCCGTTTCGCTATCGAGATCTGCGAAGACCTCTGGGCACCCGACCCGATCGGTAACCGGCACGCGCTGGCCGGCGCCGATCTGATACTGAATCCATCGGCCAGCACCGATCTGATCGGCAAAGCAGACTACCGGCGCGATCTGGTCAGGATGACCAGTGGCCAGCGCATCTGCGGTTATCTGTTCGCGTCGTGCGGGCCGACCGAGTCGACGAAAGACGTGGTGTTCGGCGGCCATCTGATCGCGGCGGAGAACGGTCAGCTGCTCGGCGAGTCCGGGCGTTTCGCGCTCGACGGCAATCGGCTGGTCGCAGACTTCGACCGGGAAAAGCTTCGGCACGACCGCGCCATCAACAACACGTTTGCCGCCGCCACGCGTCCACAGCACTACGCGTGCATCGACACCGGCGTGACACCGGCGCCGATCGCGACGTTGACGCGCAGTTATCCCCGGCACCCGTTCGTGCCGGACGACGAACACGAGTTCGACGCGCGTGCGCAGGAAATCCTGTCGATTCAGGCGACGGGGCTCGCGCGTCGTCAGATGGCCGCACGATCCGAAACGCTGGTGATCGGTCTATCGGGCGGGCTCGATTCGACGCTCGCTTTCCTCGTCTGCCTCGACGCTCTGGCCAAACGCGCTCGGCCGTCGGCAACGCTGCATGCGTTGACGATGCCAGGCCCGGGCACCAGCGCAGGCACGCTTGCATCGGCGCGCGCGCTCGCCAAAGCCGGCGGCGCCACGCTGGTCGAGATTCCGATCGACGCGGCGGTGAAACAGCACCTCGCCGATCTCGATCATCCGTCGAACCGCCACGACGTGGTGTTCGAGAACGCGCAGGCGCGCGAGCGCACGCAGTTGTTGTTCAACTACGCGAACAAGGTGGGCGGCATCGTCGTCGGCACCGGCGACCTGTCCGAGCTCGCGCTCGGTTGGTGCACGTTCAACGCCGACCAGATGGCAAACTACAACGTGAACGCAAGCGTGCCGAAAACGATGATTGCCTACCTCGTGCGCTGGTACGCGCGCCACCGTTCGCCCAACAATCTGGCAAAGGTGCTGGAGTCCGTTCTGAAAACGCCGATCAGCCCCGAACTGTTACCGCCGGGCGACGACGGCGCCATCAGTCAGGCCACCGAGTCGATCATCGGGCCGTACGAGTTACACGACTTCTTCCTGTACCACTACCTGCGCAACGGCTTTGCGCCAGTAAAGATCTACTCGCTGGCCTGCGCGAGTTTCGAGGGCGCGTATCCGAACGACACGGTGAAGCGCTGGATGAAACTGTTCTTCGGTAGATTCTTCAGCCAGCAGTTCAAGCGCACCACGCTGCCGCCGGGACCGAAGGTCGGAACGGTGAGCCTTTCACCGCGCGGCGACTGGCGCATGCCGGACGAAACCACGGCGGACGCATTGATCGCCGGCATCGACGCCCTTTGACGCGGCGCCCGACCATGCGCGCCCTCGTCGTCGGGTCGATCACCCGCGACACCAACATCTTCGACGGCGTCGCGCAGCACACATTCGGCGGCACGGCGCTGTATGCGGCGCGCACGTATCTGCGTTTCGGCATCGACGTCACGCTGATCTCGCGGCTCGCCGCGGCCGACGAAACGCTGATCGCTACAGAGTTGCCCGGCGTTCGACTGGTGGCGCAGCCGTCTCCGGTGACGACCACGTTCGAGAACAGTTACGGCGCCAACGACGAACGCACGCAACGCGTGCCGGCGGTGGCCGCGCCCATCGCCTACGACGCCGACTGTTTCGAAGACATCGACTGGCTGCACCTCGGTCCGCTGCATCCCTACGATCTGGAAGCGCGCTGGTTGCAAGAGCATCGCGCGAAGCCCGCAGGGCTCGATCTGCAGGGATTCGCGCGGCGCATCGACGGCGAGCGCGTCGTTCCGGATATCGATCCTCGCGTCGTCGATCTGCTACCCAACCTGACATGGTTGAAAGCGTCGCGGATCGAATGGCAGACGCTGCAGCGACACCTGCATCTGTCGCCGATGGAGCGGCCGGCGCGCAACGCGATCGAAACGCTGGTTACCGACGGCGCGGAAGGCGGGATACTGCTGCGCAGCGGGCAGCGCGACGTGCACTGGTCCGCCGCGCCGCCGATCGACGGATGCGATCCCACTGGCGCGGGTGACGTGTTCTTCGCGGCCTATCTGTATCACCGCACCGCCAAGCTCGCCGACGCCGGAAGCGCGGCAACGGGCGCGGCGCGCATCACCAGCAAGTTTCTGCTGCAGCGGCGCAATCAGCGCTGACGGGAGCGTTGGAGCGCGGTGTCTGCCTTGCCGTGCGCGAGCGCCTGGCGCACGTGCAGGATGCGCTGCAGCGCCGTGAAGCACGTTGCCAACGCGAGCACGTACGCCATCAGTTCCGGCAGGTGCACGACCAGCAGCATACCCATGATGAACACGCGTTCAGTGCGGCTGATCCAGCCCAACGTGCATTCGATTCCCAACGACTCGGCCCGGGCGCGCACGTAACTCGTCAGGCTGCCGCCGAGCAGCGCGAGCACGATCGCGCCGACGGCGAGATCCGACCCCTGGCGAGCGAGGAACACCGCCACTCCGGCGAGCGCAGCGGCTTCGCCGATACGGTCGAACGTCGAATCCAGAAACGCACCGACCTCGCTGAACGTCCCCGTTTTCCGCGCCAGGGCACCGTCGATGCTGTCGGTAAGGCTGCCGGCCGCGAAGATCCATGCGCCGAGCGACAGCCAGCCCTCGGCGAACAGCGGCGCCGACGCGATCGTCACGAACAGCCCGGCGAACGACACCTGATTCGGCGTGACGCCGCGCGCCGCAAGGAACGCGACGATGCCTTCGGTGAGCCGTTCCCAGCCTTGCTTGATCGACGATCGCAGCGCTTCCACAATCGGGCCAGTTGGTTTTGCGGCGTGCATTCTTGCCCACCTCATGAAGCAAGACAATCAGACCCCGAACGACGTGCTCGCTTTCTGGTTCGGTCCGCAATCGCACGGATTCAGCGGCGCCGACGCGCGCCGGCGCTGGTTCGCCGCCGATCCGCAATTCGATCGCGAAGTTGCCGGCCGATTCGGCCTTTTACTGGAAGCCGCCGCTGCAGGTGCGTTGACGAAGTGGCTCGATGAACCGCGCGGCCGCCTCGCCTTCATCGTAGTGACCGATCAGTTTTCCCGACAGATTCGCAGAGGCACACCCGCCGCCTTTGCGACCGACGGTCTGGCCCTATCGGCAGCAAGAGACGGCGTCGAACTGGGGCACGACCGGCAACTCGGTTTCGACGAACGCGCGTTCTTCTATCTGCCGTTCGAGCACTCGGAGTCCAAGGCGGATCAGCAGACGTCGGTCGCGTTGTTCACACGGCTTGCTGCGGACACACCAGCCGACAATCGCGGCCACTCCGACGAGGCACTACGCTTCGCGATCGGCCACCGCGACATCGTGCTGCAGTTCGGCCGCTTCCCGCATCGCAACGCGCATCTCGGCCGCGCTTCCACTCCGGCCGAACTCGAATTCCTGCGTACCGCGAGTCGATTCGGGCAGTAGCCTACGGCTCGTGAACGCCGTTGCTCTGCATGAAGCGCCGGTTCTCGAGATCCAGCGCGTACTCGAACGCCTCCATCTGTTTGGCGTCGAGCACCTTGTTCATGTTCTTCAGCGTGTCTTTGGAGATCGTCCGCAACAGCCGCGGCACGCGTTTGTCGACGTCTTCCGGCGCCGTACGCACTTCGCGCCTGAACATCGCGATGCTGCGGTCGTAGTGTTCGTTCAGGATCTTTTCGAACCGCTCGCTCTGATCGGCGCGCACCTCGACGCGCAACAGCGCAACCTGCGTGCGCTCGGCCAACGACGCCGTTGCGTGCGCAACGCACACGGCGAACAGCAACGCCAACGGAACGACGCGAATCATGACTACTCCGAAATCGACGATGGTTCGAAGCCAGCGCAAGCGGCTGGAGAGCGCTGCGGATCCCGTCAGGGCGCGCAGGCACAGCAAGCTTACATGAAGTCCCAGATATCGTACGCGGCGCCGCAGCGCGATCCTCGCGCAACTCGAGTTCAAACAAGCGTCAGATCGAGAGCGCGTCAGCGCGGTAGCGCGAACGCCATGATGCTGTCGCCGGCGCGCGAACCGAGCGAAGAGTGTCCGCCCGCCGCGATGACAACGTACTGTCGCCCGCCATAGCTATACGTCATCGGCGTCGCCTGTCCGCCGGCGGGCAACTGGCCTTTCCACAATTCGCGCCCCGACTCGATGTCGATCGCGCGCAGATAGTTGTCGGTCACCGCGCCGATGAAGACCAGTCCGGAAGAGGTGATCATCGGCCCGCCGACACCGGGCATACCGTAATTGCGTTTGAGGAACGGCACGCGGCCCTCGGTCGTTCCGAGCGGCACCTCCCAGACGATTTCGCCGCGCTTCATGTCCACTGCAGTGAGCGCGCCCCACGGCGGCGGATTGCACGGCACGCCGATTGGCGATAACAGCAGTTCGCGTTTCATGCCGAACGGCGTGCCCGTCTGTGGAGAAATCTCCTTGTCCGGTTCGGCACGTTGCGCCTTCTCCACGTCGTCCGCCGGAATCAGCGAGACGACGTGCATCACTCGGTTGGTGTTCACCACCAGCCACTGGCGTTGCGGGTCCCACGCCGCGCCGCCCCAGTTCACTCCGCCGCCGGTGAACGGGTACAGAATCGTGCCTTCGATGCTGGGCGGCGTGAACAGTCCGTCAGAGCGATGCGAGGCGATGGCCTTCCGGCACGCGTCGCGATCGAGGAACGTGAACCCCCACGCCTCGTCCGCCGTAATGCGCTGCGGCACCAGCGGCGGTGGTTTCTGCGGGAGCGGCTGCGTCGGCGACAACCACTCGCCGTGCACGGCGTCGGTCGGCACCGGCCGTTCGTCGACGGGATACAACGGCTTGCCGGTGTCGCGATCGAGCGTGAAGACGAGTCCGGTCTTGGTCGGTTGCAGCACCGCTGCTACCGGCGCGCCTTCGCCGTTCGGCTGAATCTCGACCAGATTCGGTTGCGCAGCGAGGTCGTAGTCCCAGATATCGTGGTGCACGGTCTGGAAGTGCCAGACGAGTTCGCCGGTGGAACCGCGCAACGCAACCACCGAATTCGCGTAGCGGTTGTCGCCGGGGCGTTCGCCGCCGAAGAAATCCGGGCTCGCGCTGGAGGTGGGCAGGAACACCAGATTGCGCGCCTCATCGACGGACATCGTGCTCCATACGTTCGCTTGCCCGGTTCTGGCCGCGGAATCGTTCTGCCACGACTCAGGTAGGTCGTTGGGGATCGGGTCCCACGTCCAGCGCGGTGCGCCGGTACGCGCATCGAACGCGCGCACAGTTCCGCGCGGCGCGACGGCACGGGCGTTGTCGCTGATCGCCGAGCCGACGATGACGACGTCGCCGATCACCGCTGGCGACGACGTGATCTGAAACTCACCGGGCCACAGCAGCGACATGCCGGCGTCGATGTGCACCTGTCCCGCCGTGCCGAAGCCGTTGCAGGCCCGGCCGCTGTCGGCGTCGACCGCGATCAGCCGCGCGTCGTTGGTGCCCATGAAGATGCGCGCGCTGCACTCGCCGGATCGACCCGTATCTTCCCAGTACGAGACGCCGCGACAGATGAACTGATTCGCGGGCTGCTGATCGAGGGAGATCTTCGCGTCGTATTCCCACAGTTTCGTCCCGCTGCCGGGATCGAGCGCGATGACGCGGTTGAACGGCGTGCAGTAGATCAGCTTGTCGCGCACCAGAATCGGAGTTGCTTCGTGCGCGCTGCGATGCAACGCGGCCGGTTTGATCGACAGATCGCCGGAATGAAACTCCCAGGCCATCTCCAGCGACGCGACGTTGTTCCGATCGATCTGATCGAGCTCCGCGTAGCGCATACCGCCGGCGTCGCCGCCATAGTGCGTCCAGCCGGCGGCGGCGATGACCAGCAGCAGTTCAATCATCGAAGGCGAGGTCCGCCACGAATGGATTGCATTTGCGCTCCCAGCCGAACGTCGACGTGGGACCGTGACCCGGCAGGAACGTCACCGTTTCGCCGAGCGGCCACAGTTTGTGACGGATCGAATTCACCAGCGCGGCATAACTTCCGCGCGGCAGATCGGTGCGCCCGACGCTGCCGTTGAACAGCACGTCGCCGACCAGCGCATAGTCGCTGCCGCGTTCGTAGAACACCACGTGGCCCGGCGTGTGTCCCGGACAGTGGATGACGTCGAGCTCCAATTCACCCACCTGCACCATGTCGCCGTCGTCGAGCCAACGAGCCGGCTCGAACGCGGCCGCATCGGGCAAACCGTAACGCGCGCCCTGTTCGCCGAGTCGTTCGATCAGAAATGCATCGTCGCGATGCGGCCCGACGATCGGCACGGCCAATCGCCGCGACAACTCCGCGGCGGCGCCGGCGTGATCGAGATGGCCGTGAGTCAATAGCACCTGCGCCACGTCGACGCGCTGCGCGGCAATCTCCGCTTCGATGCGATCGATGTCGCCGCCGGGATCGACCACCGCTCCCGAGCGCGACGCTTCGCACCAGATCAGCGAGCAGTTCTGCCGAAACGGTGTGACCGGAATGACCGAAATGCGCATCGACGCAACGTCGCAGAATCGTTGCGGCCGTGCAAGCAGGTTGGTTAGAGCAGCTGCACGACGTAGCGTAAACGGAACACCGGATTGCCGGCGCCGGTCGGCGCCGCCATCGCGCCCGATGGGGCGATACGCACTGCTCTGATCGCCGCATCGAAGCCGTTGGCGTCTGGTACCGGCGTGTAACCGAAGGTGGTGCCGTCGGTGGAGTACGACACGTTCGTCGCGTAGTTGAACGTCAACGCGGTCGGCACCGGCGAGGTCGAATCGTCGAAACGGACCGGCGTGGCGCCACCCGCGCACGCGGCCGTTACGCACATCGACAAGGTCGTTGGCAACGTATCGACCACCGCCACCGAGTTCGCGTCGACCACACCTGGGCCGGTATTGGTCACGGCCACTGTGTATTCGAGCCACGCGCCCGGGATCGCCTTTGGCGACACCGCTGCGTTCACGGGATCGCGAACCGTCACCACGCTCTTTGCCACGTTGAGGTTCGTTACGAACACCGTGAACAACTGTTCGTCGATGTTGAAGAAGTTTGCCTGCACCAACGGCGTGTTCGGCAGGCCGGGGCGGTGCACGAGGCCGTTCGACGCGACGCTGGAAGTCGAAGCGTCCCGCGCGAACACGCGCACGCGCCAGTTCGCACCCACCGGATCGGTCGCGAGAATCGTGTACGAAGGCTGCGCCGCCACCGATCCGTCGTTGGTCCATGCGCGATCGCCCGCGATCGCATCGCCGTGCGTGCCGTTGTCGTACAGCACGACACCCCCTAGAACCAGCGTGCCGGCGTTGTTGTAGATGTCGGCCGTTGCCGAAGAAACGTTCGCATCGAGTTGCGCGCGCACCAGCACCCGCTGTCCCGCGGTCAGCGAAGACGCGCTCCCCGCCGCGGTGTCGTTGGGAGACACGACGTTTGCGCCGAATCCCTGCGGAGTTCCCACCGCCGCCGTCTGCACACTCCATGCGACGTCGTCGAGTTTCACCCACGAGCGATAGTCGTCGTCCGCCGAGGTATGGCGGGTTTCGACGCGGAAGTTGACCGTCGTGCCGGCATACGCCGACAGGTTCAGCGTTGCCTGTTTCCAGCCGTGATCGAGATAGGTGGTGTTGTAGGCGTTGCGTCCCAAGCGGTTCGTGTCGATGACGAGCTGCGGCGTGGTGGTGTTGTTGATGCCGAGAGCCGTGTGGTTCACCGCGGCGCCGTTCACCGACACGATCACCCAGTCGTAGTTCGTCGCGTTCGAGATGCCGTCCCAGCCCTGCACCTGAAAGTTGAATGTCAGGCTGCCCGCGGCTGCGCCCGCCGGTACCGCGATGTCGCGCGATACGCGAATGTGTTCCTCGCCGCTGCCGTCTTCGCAGCGGTCGCGATAGCCGAGCAGCATCCACGCTTCGCCGGTCGCGGATGCGCCCGATCGTGCGGGACTGCTATCGACCGTTCGTGCAGTCGTCGCGCATCCGGCCGCAACGTTCGAGGTGGCGCCGAGCGCGGTGCGATAAACCTCGTCGTTCTGCGCGCCTCCGGCGTTCAGCGCCGATATGACCCACGAAGTGGGCGTGCTGCCCACCGATTGCTCGAAGGTGCCGTTGATCGGCGCAGCCGCGTTCGCTGCCTTGGCGCCGTTCGCCGCGACATCGAAGTAGACGTAGTAGGTGCCTGCGCTAGCAGCGTCCTGGGCGATGAAGCGCACCTCACCGCGGCCGTTACTCGCGGCGTCGAGTATGCCGTTGTAGACGCGTTCGTTGTATTCCTGCGTTGTCGCGAGCGCACCGGTCGGTCGCACTACGCGCGGAGAACGTTCGTCGAACGTGCCCGAGATTCCGAGCTGCGTCATCAATGCGGCGAAATCCAGGTTCACGACCACCGTACTGTTGACGGCGGTTGCGGCCGGAACGGTCAACGGCACGCGGTAGTGCCACGCCGCGTCGAACCAGACCGGCACGGCGCTGTCGGCCCAGGCCGATGGAATCAGCAGGCAGAAGAGCGGGACGAGTAAGAGGCGGGTGGCGACTGATGCGTGCAACGCCGACCGGTCCGTTTGTCGAATGGGCGCGATTCTATGCCGAGCGCGACGGTTGAAAGGCGATTTGTGTCACACCGCCCCGGCCCAACGCCGGAATTACGCCGCGCAGAGCGGTGCTTCGCGCCGCGGCGCCGTCGCGCGCCATTCATGCAACGTTCTGGGCGACGTGCAGCGTGTGTCCCTGATCGTCTTCCAGAATGAACTGTCGCGCGCCCCACTCGGTGGCGTGCACGTCGCGTACCAGACGCGCGCCCTTTTTCCGCAGTCTGTTCGCTTCGGCCTCCACGTCTTCGGTTTCGAAGTAGAGGTGGAAGTGCTGGCCTTTCCGCACGAACTCGATCGACGGATCGGGGTCGTCGACGAACTTCAGATGGAACACTTCGAGTCCAGCGCGAATGCCGGCGTAGAAGTCCTGGAATCGGAACTCGAGCGCGAATCCCATCGTATCCGTGTAAAAGCGGATCGACTGTTCCAGGTTCGTCGTGCGCAGCTGCGTAACCACGTTGGTGATCATCGTTCGTTCTCCTTCGGCGGGCGTTTCGGTTTCTTTCCCCACTGCCCGGCCCATATATACAACGGCTGCATGGCTTCGGTCAGCTCGATACCCGCCCTGGTCAATCGATAGCCGCCTGCATCGTGCTCGACCCAGCCGATCTCGCGCAGTTCGCGCAGCCGCGTATTGAGCAGGCTCGGATTCGTCTGCACCGCGTCCTGCAGTGCGCGAAACGTCAACGGCGCGTTGCGGAGCTCCCAGAATATGCGCAGCGTGGCGCGCCGGCCGAGCATGTCGAGCACGACCATGATCGGCCGGCCGGTCGTCGATCCGCGAACCTTCTTTCCGACTTTGGGGGCGGTCATGGGCGGCATCTTGCTTTACTTTCCATAGCGCTCGGGTAGAATGCTATGTAAATCGTAGCATCATCGGATCGGACCCGCATCATGACTCCACGCATCGCACCGGCGGCCCCGCCTTTTCCGGAAGACATCGCCAAAGCGCTCGAACGCGTCATGCCCGCCGGCATGGCGCCGCTGGTGCTGTTCACCACGCTCGCTCGCGATCCACGGCTTTTCGGCAAGTTCTTCGCTGCCGGTCTGCTCGATCGCGGCCATCTGACGTTGCGCCAGCGCGAGATCGTGATCGATCGCACCACCGCGCTGTGCCGATCCGAATACGAGTGGGGCGTTCACATCGCGCTGTTCGCGCAACGCGCCGAATTGAATGCGGCGCAGATCGCGTCGCTGGCGAGCGGGTCGGCGGATGACGCGTGCTGGTCCGCGCAGGACCGGCTCCTGCTGCAGTTGTGCGACGCGGTGCATCGCGACTGCGCAGTCGAAGACGAACTATGGGACGCGCTGCGCACGACGTTCAGCGAGGAAGCGATGCTGGAACTGCTGATGCTGGCCGGCTTCTATCGCACCGTCAGCTACCTGACGAACGCGTTGAGGTTGCCGCTCGAACCGTATGCCGCCCGCTTCAGTACTGGTCGTGCAGCTTCACCCACGACATAGGGGACGGAAGCCCCGCTTCGTCGCGGCCTTTCGGCAGGAGATCGAGCAGGTGATACGCGGGATTCAGCCAGTCGAGCCCGCGCGAATACGTCGAATAGGTATGAAAGATCGCGCCGTCGCGTCGGGCGAACACCGAAACGCCCGGCGCTTCCTCGACGCCGAACGGCTCGGTGCCGAAGTTGTAGACGGGCGAGTGCGAAGCGATCTCTTGTGCGGAGAACGAGACGCCGAAATCGCGATTGAAGTCGCTGCCTTCCGACGACACCCACTCGAACGACCAGCCCATCCGTTCGCGGAACGCGGCCAGCTTCGGATACGGTGCGATCGATACCGCGGCGAGGCTGACGTCGCGCGCGTTGAGGTGCGCGACGATGCCGTCGTATCCGTCGGCCCAGAACGAACAGCTCTTGCAGCCGGCCTGCCAGCCCGGCGGATACATGAAGTGGTAAACGATCAGCTGACTCCGGTCGCCGAACAGGTCGGCGAGCGACAACGCTCCGGCGCTGCCGGTGAAGCGGTAGGTCTTCTCGACCTTCACCCACGGCAGCTCACGACGCGCCCGCGCCAGATCTTCCCGCGCATGCGTCAGCGCTTTCTCCTTCGCGAGCAGCGCTTTGCGCGCCGCGAGCCACTCCGATTGTGGAACGATCTTCGTCGCCATGCCCAACCCCCTCGCTAAGGCGCGCAACGTCAGTCGACCAGCCGTCCCGCGGCGTCGCGAATCTCCGGTCCGTTCACGCGCGCGCGGCCGTCGCCGAATTTCTGATCGCGTGCCTTCAATGCCGCGGCCAGTCCACCGTCCGCGTATGAGCGGCGATATTCGTCGGCGCCGCGCGTGTTGTGGCCGCGCACGTCGTTCTCTGCCGCGAGCCGCTGCAGCGTGCGCGCGCCCTGCAGTTCCAGCGCCAGGTTGATGATGCGTTTGTTCGCCGAAAGCAGGTCGGGATCGATCATGGCGAGGCGATCCGCCAGCTGCTCCACTTCGTGTTCGAGGTGTTCGCGCGGTACCGACTTCAGCACCAGCCCGATCTGCTGTGCCTCTTTTCCGGTGACCGTATCGCCGGTCATCGTCAGCCGCTTCGCCCATTGCGGGCCGACGTTGTAGAGCCACATGTTGTTCGGCAGCGCACCGAGATTGCGCGCCGGCGGAAAGCCGAACGTCGCATCGTCGGCCGCGATCACCATGTCGCACAGCAGCGCGATGTCGGTGCCGCCGGCCAGACAGAAGCCGTGCACCTGGCAGATGCTCGGCTTGTGCATGTCGAACAACGCCATTCGATAGCGTTGCGCGCGCTCCAGCTGCCACGCGTCGTCGTCGATGCTGCGGCCGCCGCGATAGCGATTCTCTTCGCTCTGAATGCGCGACACCGGCACGTTCGAATCGTCGCCGCGCAGATCGTAGCCCGAACAGAACGCCCGGCCTGCGCCCTTGACGATCACGCAGTGCACCTCGCGGTCGTTGTCGGCTTCCCACAGCGCTTCGTTCAGCTGTTCCATCATCCGCAGCGTAATGGCGTTGAGCTTTTCCGGACGGTTCAGCGTCAGACGCACGCGACCGTCTGCCTTCTCATAGATGATACTGTCGAACCCGGCCATGTCATTCCTCCATCAATGCGTTCATGCGTTCGCACGCGGCGGCGAAGTCCTGCATGAACTCGAACACCACCGAACGAACCGACATCGATTCGTTCATGAGGCCCACGCCCTGACCCACCCAGTACGTCGCGAGCGCCTTGGCGCCGGGATCGCCGGCTTCTGCCAGCTTGTCGATCTTCGCGAGCGCCGGCTCGCTAACGAGGCTCTGCAGGGGCATCGGCAGCGGTTCCGGGGCGCCCGGCGCCTGCCATGCGTCGGTCCAGGCGGAGCGCAGCTGGCGAGTGTATTTGCCGGTGCGGCTCTTCGAGCGGACCGTCTGCCGCGAATTGGCCGCGAGCATCTTCTCTTTCACAACCGGATTCGTTTCGGCTTCAGCCGTCGTCAGCCAGACGGATCCCGTCCACGCGCCCGCGGCGCCCATCGCCATACACGCGGCCATCTGCCGGCCTGTGACGATGCCGCCCGCCGCCAGCACTTCCATGTTTCCGTAGGGTCGGATCGCTTCGAGCACTTCGGGCACCAGCACCAATGTCGCGACGTCGCCGCAATGGCCGCCGGCTTCACCGCCCGCCGCCACCAGCACGTCTACGCCGGCTTCCGCGTGTTTGATCGCGTGCTCTTTCGCACCGGTGAGCGCGCCAACCAGCGCCCCTTCGCGCCGCGCCCGCTCGATCATGAAGCGCGGCGGAACGCCGAGCGCGTTCACCACCATCTTGATGGGATGCGAGAACGCGACGTCGAGCACTCTTGCCGCGCCCGCCTCGCGCATGTTGTCGCCGAAGTCGTCGCGTACGCGGCGTTGCCACAGGTCGCTCGTCGCGATGCCGTGCTGCGCGAGTATCGAGTTGACGTATGCCTTGTGCTCCGGCGGGATGCGCGCCTCCACTTCCTCGGCAGTCAATCCGCCCTCTTTCGCATCCATGCTGGTCGGCACGATCAGGTCGACGCCGTACGACGCGCCGTTCACGTGTGCGTCGAGCCAGCTCAGTTCTATCTCGAGGCTTTCGGGCGTGTGGCCGGCCGCGCCGAGCACGCCGAACCCACCGGCTTTGCTCACTTCCGCCACGACGTCGCGGCAGTGGCTGAACGCGAACAGCGGAAATTCGATTCCGAGCCGTTTGCAGAGTCTGGAATTCATCGCGTTACTCCTATGATTTTCTGCGTGGCAGCAATAACAACACCGTGCCGACCGCGATCGCGCCGACACCGGCCCAAACCGGCACGTTCACGCGTTCCTGATCCTTCACCGTGAACTCGATCGGACCGAGCTTCGTATGCTGCGTGTCTTTCGTGTAGCTGAAGCCGCCGTACACCAACGCCAGCACGCCGGCGACGATGAACGCCAGCGCGGCAATTCTCAATGCGTTCAAATGCGATCCCTTTCGTCGAAAGAAGACAAACGTACTACTCGGTGGGCGGAAACTCCGCATGTCGTGGCAAATGGTCGGCGAATTCGACCCACGGCAACCGTTCCGAGTCCCAGTAGTGCAGCGCGGGGCTCACCATCGCAGGATCATCGAGACTACCGATCGTAATGTCGATGAGCCCCGGAATGTAGTTCGCCGAAAAGCTGACCTGCGTGCCGCATCGCGCACAGAAGCCGCGCCGACATCCCGGCGACGATTCGTACACCGCCGCGGGCTTCTCGGAGAACGCGACCTTCGCTTCCTCGTACATGGCCCACGCAACGGCCGGCGCCGCGTTTGCGCGGCGGCACATCGTGCAGTGGCACAACGCCGCCATGACGGGACTGCCCGAGATGCGATACCGCACCGAGCCGCACTGACAACCGCCTTCGAGCACCGCTGCTTCCGTCATTGCTCACTCCTCCTTCTGTTGCCGCAGATAATCCGCCGCGAGCGACGCCATCGCGCGCACCGCGTCCTTCAATGCGTTCTCGTCGGCGAAGAACTTCGGCGAGTGGTTCGGTATCGCGGCGTCCACCGGAACATCGGGCGGCCGCACGCCGACGAAGAAGAACAGTCCGGGCACCTGCTGCTGATAGAAAGCGAAGTCCTCGGCCGCCATCAACGGACCGCTGGTCAGCACGTTTGCTTCGCCGTAGACGCGCGCGAGCGTAGGCCGCATCTGTTCGAGCAGCGCCGGGTCGTTGATCGTCGCCGGCGTGCCTTCGCTGATCGACAGCGACGCCTGCGCGCCCATCGATTGAGCGATGCCGGTGGCGATCTGCCGGATCTCTTCGTGCACCGCTTCGGTGACCTGAGGATCGAACGTGCGGATCGTGCCGGTCAGCTTCGCGTCGTCCGGAATGATGTTGTTGCGAACGCCGCTCTGGAACGTGCCCACGGTAACGACCGCGGGCGACGACGTGATGTTCACGCGGCGACTCACGATCGTCTGCAGCGCCACCACGATCTGCGACGCGACGACGATCGGATCGATGCCGGCCCACGGCATGGCGCCGTGCGTCTGCCGGCCTGTCACCACGATCTCGAAGCGCTGCGAACTCGCCATCGCGCCCAGTGGCCGCATTGAAACCTGCCCGGTACGGTCGAGTTGCATGACGTGCAGTCCGAACACCGCGTCGACGTCGGGATTCTTCAGCACACCTTCGCGCACCATCATGCCGGCGCCCCCTTCCTCGCCCGGCGGTGCCCCTTCTTCCGCCGGTTGGAAGATGAACTTCACGGTGCCGGGCAGCTGCGCGCGCACGCCGGACAGAACCTTCGCCACGCCCATCAGGATCGCAACATGGTTGTCGTGGCCGCACGCGTGCATCACGCCGACCTCCTGACCGAGATACTGACTCGTCACCGTCGACGCGTACGGCAGACCCGTTTCCTCCACCACCGGCAACGCGTCCATGTCGGCGCGCAACGCCACTACTCTGCCGGGCTTCCCTCCGCGCAGCACTCCGACCACGCCGGTGTGCGCGACACCGGTCGTCACTTCGATGCCGAGCGTCCTGAGGTACGAGGCCACCAGCGCCGCGGTGCGGACCTCGCGATTGGAGAGTTCCGGGTTCTCGTGAATGTCCCGATGCCACCCGATGACGTTCGCCTCGACCGCGGCTGCGCCTTCGTCGATGTCTTCGTCAATATCCGCGTGCGCCGTTGCGCACAGCAGCACACCGCAGATCATCAGCGCCTCGAGTCGCATGTGCCATCCCCCTGATTCACTCGTTAGAGTCTACTCGCGAAGTCCGATCTGCCCGAGATAGAACGTACGACCAGCCTGCGAGCGCAGGGAGTGGACGACCACCATGGTCACGCGCGCGACGTCGCGGTCGAACAGGCCGTCGAGCCGATACTGCAAACGGCATGGCCCGGGGGCGCACTGAAACTGATGGTAAACGTGGTCCACCTCTGCACCACGAAGGCGGATCGAGATCGTAATCGGCATCGGACCGGTTCCTTCGACGAAAACGTCCGCGTCCAGCTCGGAAAACCGGCGCCAATCGGAGATCGGGTTCGGAAACCAGACACCGGGCCATGTTTCATCCGCGAGCGTGACCTTCAACGCGCGGCCGTCAATTGCCCATTCGACCGGCGGATCTACCAGCGCGACGACACTACCGCTATGCACGAGGTCGAAGACGTACCTCGAATCGAAACGGACCAACTGCGGGGCGATCGAATCGCGATATCGATCGATCATGATCGGCATGGCGATGGGCCACAGCGAGCCAACCATCAGCAGCGTCGCAGTTACGATTCCGAATCGGTACGGAACGGTTTTCTCGCGCGCGCACCAGAGCAGGAGCGCCGCGCTCATCCCTACCATGTCGAAGAAGACGTCGCCGATTTCCGCGTCTCCACCCGTCAGCTTCTGGATCAATTCGGTTCCTACAGCGATACACGCACCAATCAACACGGTCGTCGGCACGACATTGCCGCGCAATGCCACGCGCTTCACGAACCCGAGGACGAGCCACGTTACGCAAGCGAACCATGTACCGTGCAAGGCATCCGGGAAGGCCGCCCAGAAGCGCCCGGAATTCGGCAATTTGATGAGCTGCTGCTGTTGCGCGATCAGCAAGACGACGAGCGCAGCGATTGCGAGCGTCAGGTGGAGCCGTCCGGGACGAGTCGGATACACTGCGTCTCTTTCCTTCAAGACCAAGACGGGGTGACACGATGAAATTCGATCTCGCGATGACCGACGAGTTGCTGGCGACGACACGCGCCGTCCGCAAGCGTCTCGACCTCGATCGGAAAGTACCGCGCGAGGTGATCATGGAGTGCCTCGAACTCGCCGTGCAAGCCCCGACCGGCTCGAACTCGCAAGGCTGGCGCTGGCTCGTCGTCGACGATCCGACGAAGAAGAAAGCACTCGCCGACCTCTATCGCAAAGGTGGCGAAGCGTATCTGTCACAGGCCGGCGAGCAGGCGAAGCAAGCCGGCAACGTGCAGACGCAGCGCGTTTACGACTCGGCCATGTATCTGATCGACGTGCTGCACAAGGTGCCGGTTCATCTGATTCCCTGTCTCGAAGGACGACCACCTGCAGGCACCCCAGCGGCGATGTTGGCGGGTTACTTCGGCTCGATCTTTCCGGCGGTGTGGAGCTTTCAGCTGGCGGCGCGCTCGCGCGGCCTCGGCACCGTGCTGACGACGTTGCACCTGATTCACGAGAAGGAAGCAGCGGAGATTCTCGGTATTCCCGACAACGTCGTGCAGGTCGCGCTGCTGCCGGTGGCGTATACGAAGGGTACCGACTTCAAGCGCGCCGAACGGCCGCCGGTCTCCAACATCACCCACTGGAACACCTGGTGAAATGATCAGCGCGTCGCTCGTCGATGCGAACACGTACGAAGTGGTGGTGTCCGGCGCTGTCGAAACGACGCATCGCGTCCGCATGTCGCCGGACTACTACCGAAAACTCAGCGGCGCCCGGTTCACCCACGAGTGGGTGCTGATTCAGGCGTTCCAGTTCCTGCTCGAACGCGAACCGAACACGTCGATTCTGAAAGAGTTCGACCTGACGGTGATCAACCGGTACTTTCCGGAATTCGAAGACGAGATCGCCGCCAGATTGGGTCGTTAGTTCCATGACGTCAGCTCAGTCATGAAGTCGCTCACCGATTTTGCGAAGCGGCACCCGCTGGTGGCCGGCATCGGACTCATGTTCCTTCTGACCTGGCCGATCGATCTGGCCAACTCGGGCCGGCTGCCGTTCAAGGTTCCGTTTCCGGTCTATCTGTTTCTCGGCTGGGGTTTCGTCGCCGCCGCATTGATCATGACCGCGTTGACGGACGGCAAGGCCGGCGTCGTGGCGTTGCTGAAGCGCTTTCTGGTCTGGCGCGTCGGTTGGGGCTGGTGGCTCATTGCACTTCTGCTGTATCCCACCGTCCTGTTCTGCGCGGTTCTCATCAACAGCAGCCTCACCCACACGCCGCTCGACTTCAGCGCGGTGTTCGCGCACCGGATCTTCGGCGCTTCGGCGTTCCTGCCGATGTTCATCGTGCCGTTCTTCTTCGTCGATGCGATCAGCAACGGCGAGGAAATCGGCTGGCGCGGTTACGTTCTGCCGCGGGTCCAGGCGAACCACAGCGCGCTCGTCGCGAGCTTGATCGTTGGCGTCATCTGGGCGTTCTGGCATCTGCCGAAGTTCCTCGCGCCCGACAACACCAGCCCGTTCTGGCTGTTCGTGATCCGCACGATGTCGGCCTCCGTCGTATACGCCTGGGTTTACAACAACACCCGCGGCAGTCTGCTGATGACCACGATGCTGCATGCCGCCGCGAACACTGCGGGCGTGTTCCTGCCGATCGCCAACACCGCCGTTGGCAGCAACGTCGATGCGCTGGTCATTCAGGTGGTCCTGGAAATTTGCCTCGCGATCGGTGTAACCGTGTATTCCGGCGCCGAACGGCTGACGCGCAGCGGGCAGAAGCAGACGCAAACCTGACTCCGCATCGCGCGTCGCCGACGTGTGCGATCATCGGTTCGTTCCGTAGAGGAGACTCCAGATGCTGACGGCCGAAGAGAACCGAACGCTGACCCTCACCGGACCCGGCTCGCCGATGGGCGACGTGTTTCGTCGTTATTGGCAACCGGCACTGTTGTCGCGCGAACTGCCTGAGCCGGACTGCGCGCCGGTAAGAGTGAAGCTGCTCGGCGAGGATTTTGTCGCGTTTCGCGACAGCCACGGACGCGTCGGCATCGTCGAACCGCAGTGCTCGCACCGCGGCGCGAACCTGTTCTTCGGCCGCAACGAGCAATGCGGCCTGCGCTGCGTGTATCACGGCTGGAAGTTCGACGTGCACGGTCAGTGTGTGGACATGCCGACGCTGCCGGCCGACGTCGTCGAGCGCGTGCGCGCCAAGGCGCATATTCGGGCGCTGCAGGTGCGCGAGTGGGGCGACGTGATCTGGGCGTATCTCGGCGACGGCGACGCACCGGAGTTGCCGCAGTTCGAGTTCGCAACGGTGCCGGCGTCGCATCGCTACGTGTCGAAGAAGCTGCAGCAGTGCAACTGGGCGCAGGCGTGCGAAGGCGGTCTCGATACCGCGCACTTCTCGTACCTGCACGCCGGCGTGCGCGACGGCGAGAAGATCAGCCTGCTGGAAGCGCTGCCGGGGGCACGGCCGGCACCGTCCGGCCAGAACGAACCGCCCAGCGTCGCGAGCTTTCGCTGGATGGCCAGCGACGGCACGCCGCACTTCACGGTGATCGAGCACGCCGCCGGTCTCGTGCTCGCCGCGTCGCGCAGAACCGACAACGACGACCTCTACTGGCGCGTTACGCAGTTCCTGATGCCGAATCATTCGCTCGCGCCAGGCAGTTGGCCCGGCGGTAACCAGCTCGGCAACACCTGGGTGCCGGTCGACGATCATTCGTGCTGGATCTATTGCTATGCATGGAATCCGGAGCGCGCGCTGACCGACGACGAACGCACGCGCTGGAAGCAGGGCTCCGGCATCTTTCCCGCGATCGACGCGAACTATGTGCCGATCCGCAACCGCGACAACGACTACCAGATCGACCGCTCGCAACAGCGGCAGTGGAGTTACACCGGCATCGCCGGCATCTCCGAACAGGACGCGGCAATCGCCGACAGCCAGGGCCTCATCGTCGACCGCACGCGCGAACTGTTGGGGCAAACCGATCTCGGCATCGTGCGGTTCCGGCAGATGATGCTGGCCGCGGTGAACGATCAGGCCGCCGGCCGTTCGCCGCGCGGCGTGGACGCTGCAAGTGCTTATCGACTGCGGTCCGGCGACGTCGTGGCGCCGGTCGGAACGAAGATCGCCGACGCGCTGGACGCCCGCTTCGGCGACCGCTGGGGCGTCGGGGCAAACCGCTCATGAACGAGCTGTGCCTGCGCAGCGCCGTCGACCTCGTTCGCCTGCTGGCCAACCGGGAGGCGAGCTGCGTCGAGGTGATGGACGCCCACCTCGCGCAGATCGCCGAGTTCAACCCGCGCCTCAACGCGATCGTTACGCTCGACGCCGAACGCGCTCGCAGAACAGCAGCGGACCACGACGCAAATTACCGCGCCAATGCTTTGCCTCCACTGTGGGGACTGCCGACGGCACACAAAGATCTCGTGCTGACGCGCGGCATGCGCACGACGTTCGGATCGCCGCTGTTCGCCGACAACGTTCCGGACAGCGACGATCTGATCGTCGAGCGCATCCGCAACGCCGGGGCGATCGCAATCGGCAAGACCAACACGCCCGAGTTCGGCGCCGGTTCGCAGACGTTCAACCGCGTCTTCGGCGCCACCCGCAATCCCTACGATCCGGATCGCACGTGCGGCGGTAGCAGCGGCGGCGCCGCGGTGGCGCTCGCGGCGCGCATGCTGCCGCTCGCCGACGGCAGCGACCTCGGCGGCTCGCTGCGCAATCCCGCCGCATTCTGCAACGTGCTCGGTCTGCGCCCGACGCCGGGTCGCGTGCCGGCTCATCCGACCTTGAATCCATGGTCCGACATGTCGGTGCTGGGACCGATGGCGCGCAGCGTCGACGACGTCGCGCTGTTTCTGTCGGTGCTCGTCGGCGACGATCCGCGCGTGCCGATCGCGCTGACCGAGCCTGGGTCGCGCTTCTATCCGGTGACGCCGCTCGACCTGCGCGGCGCGCGCGTGGCGCTGACGGCCGATCTGAATCTGCCGGTGCAGGCCGCGATCCGGTTCTGCATCGAGGCGACGGGCAAGCTCCTGCAATCGCTGGGTGCAAACGTCGAGATCGCCTGCCCGGATCTGTCCGGCGCCACCGAAGCGTTCCACGTGCTGCGCGCCAACGGTTTTCGCGAGCGTTTTGCCGCGTTGTCACCGGCGTCGCGCGCGCAATTGAAGGACACGATCAGATGGAACCTCGCAGCCGGCGAAGCGCTGACGGTTTCCGATCTCGACCGGGCGTGGGCGTCGCGCCGCACCGTGTACGGTCGCGTCGCCACGTTCTTCACGCGCTACGACTTCCTGATCGCCCCAACCACGCAGGTGCTGCCGTTCGACGTCGAGCAGCCGTATCCGACGGAGATCGACGGCGTGCCGATGAAGGACTATCTCGAGTGGATGCAAAGCTGCGCGCGCCTCACCGTGACCAGTTGCCCCGCGCTGTCGCTGCCGGCCGGTTTCAGCGACGATGGATTGCCGATCGGCATGCAGATCGTCGCGCCGGTGCGCCAGGAAGCCCGCCTGCTCGCGTTCGCGAAGTCGGTCGAAGCCGCCACGCACCACGCCGCAACGTTGCCGCGACTGCTGCGCGCAGATCGGTATACTGCGCGCCCATGAAAAACCTCTGCGCAGAACTCGAACGGACCTGGCACGAAGAAATTCCCATCAGCAAAGCGATGGGCATCCGCGTGACCGATTTCGCCAACGACCAACTCGTGGTGCGGGCGGAACTCGAACCGAACATCAATGTGCACGGAACCGCATTCGCCGGGAGCCTGTATGCCATCGCCGCGCTGTGCGGCTGGGGCATGACGTGGCTGCAGCTCAAAACACGCCGCATCGACGGCAGCATCGTCATCGCCGACGGTCACATCCATTACGAACGGCCCGTCAAAGAGCCGATCGTCGCCACGTGCCGCTTCATCCTCGCCGATCAGTCCGACGCGCTGGCGCGCCTGAAATCGCAAGGCAAAACGCGCTTCAACCTCGAATGCGACATCCGTGCGAACGGCAACGACGCGGCGCGCTTCACCGGCGAGTATGCCGTGCGCGTCGAACGGCCCGACTGAGCCGCGCGATCGATGGTGCGCGTCGTCAGCTCCGGCACCGTCGACGGCGTCATCGAGGCAAAACTCGGCATCGACCGCTCGAACTGGGATCACCCACCGCATCTCGCGCTGAGCCAGCTGCACATGGACCGGATGATGCCGGTGGTGCATCTAGAGCCCGGTGCGGCGATTCGCGTTGCCGCACGCCGCGCGTACGCTCGACGTGAACGCACTCACTTACGTCGACCCGTTGACCGGCGCGCCGATGGACGGCGCGACCTTTCTCGACCGCCGGTTGTTCAACGACGCGCTGCTGGTGATGCACCGCGGTGCGGTGGTGCACGAGTCGTACCGCAACGGCATGAAGGCGGGCGATCACCACGTGCAGCATTCCACGACGAAGTCGCTGACCACGATGCTGCTCGCGCAAGCCATCGAAGCCGGAAAAATGCAGGCGGACGCACCGTTCGACCGCTATCTGCCGGAACTGCGCAACGTGGCCGGCTGGCGCGGCGTAACGCTGCAGCACGTGCTCGACATGTGCCCCGGCCTGCACTACGTGGAAGCGTACGACGACCGGAACAGCGACTACTACTCGTATGCCCGCGCCGTCGGTTATTACCCGGCGCCTGCCAACGAGGCAATCGGGGCGCGGCGCTGGCTCATGGAGAAGATGACGCGGCGTGTTGCCGAACCCGGTACCCGCTTCAACTATGCGTCACCGCTGACGAACGCGCTGATGATGGCGGCGGAGCACGCCTTCGGGGAGCCGATTCTGCCGCTGCTGGAACGCCAGCTGTTCCAGCGCACCGGCGCCGAGTCGGTCGGCTGGTTCAACACCGACGCGCTGGGTTTTCCGATCGCAGAAGGGCAGCTCAGCCTGACGCTGCGCGACTTTGCGCGATGGGCGAGCGTGATGATCAGCCGCGGACGCAACCAGTCGGGCGAGGTAGTCGTACCGGAATGGTTCGTTGCAGAAACGTGCGCGCACAACGCAGCGGCGCATCGGGCGTTCAACGCCGTCGAACGGTCGGCGCGCTTTCCGAACGGCCACTATCGCAATCAGTTCTGGGTGATCGAACCGGACAGGCAGTTCGCGATGCTCGGCATCCACGGTCAGTTCGCTTGGTTCGATCTCGCACGCGAGTTGATGGTGGTGGGTTACGGTTCGTTTCCGGTACCGACGTCGCCGCTGCTGACGCTCGCGCAGCAGGAACTGTGGCGTCGCGTCGCCGAAGCATTGGATTAACTCGAAGCAAAGTCTCTACGGCGTTTCGCCGACCACATGCCAGCGCGCAATGCGGTCGCCGGCGAACGAACCCAGGTAAACGACGTCGCCGATGCGCAGCGCCACGGACACGCCGCCGATCGGCGCGCCGCGGTGGCCGAGAATGGCGAACTGGTCCATCGAGGCCGGATCGATCGACACCACCTCGAAGGCCGCGCCGCACGCGCCCACCGGCACCTGGCGACAGCGCATCATTTCGATCAGCGAGTCGGTGTGCGATGCGGCGAGCAGTTTTCCGTCGGGACTCCACGTCAGGTTGTCGGGCCGTTCGATGTGCACCCGGCCGGTGACTGCGCCGCGCTTCAGATCGAGCCGGCGCACCTCGTTGCCGAAGAAGCTCGCTACGTACAGAACGTCTTCGTCCGGCCCCTTTTCGATTCCGTTGGGAAACGGCATCGCGCTGGCGGGCTCCACTGTAAATCCTTCCTGCGGCGCAAACCGATACACCCTGCCGGTGTCGGCGCCGAACAACGAACCGGTCAACATGGCCCACAACTGATGGTTCTTCGGCATCATGTCGGTGGCCCAGAAGCCGCCGTCGCGGCGCGCCACGACGTCGTTGAAAAACGCGTGGTCAGGCGCCTCGACACAACCGCGCCAGCGCAACCCCAACCCTTCATCGCTGCGTTCGACCCTGAGGTACTCGACCGACTCGCGGCCGCCGTGATTGATGACCAGCAACTCTTCGGCACCGTCCGCGCGCCGTTCGACGTCGATGCCGTGCGGCGCGAATTGCCCGATCGACGGCGGCCGGCAAGCCGGGTCGCCCCAGTCGCGCACGTCGTCGAATTCTCCGACCGGAAACAGCACTTCGATCCGGCCGCTGCCGGGTTGATACGCGGCGATGCTGCCGGCCGGATGTCCGCCCGCCTCCGTCATCTGGCTCACCAGCAGCCAGTCGCCCGGCGGCACGCCGACGATGTCTTCGGGATTGCGGAAGTCGCACACCGGTTCGATACCGTCGGCGGCGCTGCAGCCGAGCACCGGCGTGACCGACGACGAACAGGCGGCCAGCCAGAACGCCAACGACGCTGCAACGGCGCGCAGTAATCGTCGAGCGTCGAACGGCGCTGCGCTCAAGCGTCAGGCTTTTTCGATTCGGATTTCGGCTTCGCCTCGACGTGCGCTCGCAACGCGTCGAGGTGCGGCCGGGCGTGCTGCAGCAACTCAGACACCACGCCGGGACGCCCGAGGCTCTCCGGACTCGCGATACCGAACAGGTGTTCTGCGAGCAGCGCGAACGCACTGCTCCAGCCGTCGTTGTGCTCGTCGCGCGCCTTGACCGATTCGAACGTGCCTTGCCGGAACGTCATGCGTGTTGCGCCGCGCTCATCGGCCAGCGTTACCGAGATGGTGGTTTCATGACCGGGTTTGCCGTCCCGCAGCCACGCATGGGTCAGCACCAGCCGTTCGTCCGGCACGAGTTCGCGCACCGTCCCGAGTTCGACGTGCTGCGTGCCCTCGGGCGCCGTCATGCCGACGCGCCAGCGACCGCCCTCACGCGCATCCATTTCGCATTCGAAGACCGTGAACCCTTCCGGGCCGAACCAGTGGCGCATGTGCTGCGGCCGTGTCCAGGCCGCGTAGACGACCGGCACCGGCGCGTTCAGCAGAACCGTAGTGATGAGGACGCGGTCGGAATCAGCGGGCATATCCTTCGCTCTCGCCCAGTTTGAAGTTCACGCGGCTGACCAGTTCCTTCACCATCGGTTTGCCGTCGCTGCCGATTGCGGGATGGAAGCGCCATCCGTGTACGGCGGCAACGGCGGCTTCGTCGAATACGCCCGGTGGATTCGAGTCGACCACGCGCACGTTCGTCACGCTGCCGTCGACTGAAACGTCGTACGCGACTCGAACATAGCCTTCGACTTTCTTGTCTTTCGCTTCCACCGGATAAACGAGGCCTCCCGCCGAAAGAACCTCCGGCGGTCGCGCCGACGACGTCGCGCATCCCGCCAGGACGAGCGCCATCCATATCACCATCGCAACTCGATTCATGCGGCCTTTCCTCCTTGTAGCACCATGTATTGCCTATCGGCCGCATCGCAGGTGGTTGCGTCTTTGCCCTGCGGATAAGCCACGGCGCCGTCGGGCGCGTATTGCAGAATGTACGATTTGCGCACCTGAGCCGTGACGTTGGGACCCGTCCGGTGCGGCGTGAGACTCGAAAAGACGACGATCGACCCTGCCTTCACTTCCACCGGCACCGCGCCTTCGACGTCGTCGAGACACTCGAAGCCGAGCGGCGTCCAGCGATGTTGCAGCGTGCCGAGCCGATGCAGGCGCGGCACCACCCACGGACAACCGTTGTCGATCGTGGCATCGGTCAACGCGATCCAGCACGTCAGATATTGCTGCGGTTCGATGTACGTGTAGCCATTGTCCTGGTGCCAGGGGAATTCCTTGTCCGCTTCCGGCTTCTTGTACACCGACTGGTCCCAATACAGCCGCACGTCTGCCCCGATCAGATCGTGGCAGAGATCGAGCAGCACCGGGTGGCGCGAGAACTCGCGCAATGCAGCCGACTGTGCAACCAGGTGCGGACGGAACGTGATCTCGCCGGCGCGCGCGATGCCGAACGTACCGTCGTCGCGCGTGCGCAGGAACGCTTCGGTTTTCGCTTCGAGCGGATCGATCGCGGCGACCACGGCCGCTACCTCCTGCGGCGTGAACGCGTCGTGCAGCGCAAAGTAGCCCGCGTCGGCATACGCCCGCACCTGCGTTTCGCTCAGCCCGCGGAACGGCCGTTGGCTGCACCGCCACGCGAAATCGGTGTTGCGCGGATGCCGCTCGTAACGCATCGCCCCTCCTCCCGCTAATCGGCGCCGATTGTAAACCGCTCGCGCGCCAGTTCGTCGGGTTGCCTCTCGGCACATCGATACGCGCGCATCCGCCACGCGAATCGATAGGTGCCGGGTCCGATCCGGTACTGCGGCAACGTATCGGGTCCGCAGGCGCCGGTGCCGACGCCGCGGTTCAGGTGGTCGAGGTGCACGTCTATTTCGTCGCGGCGCGTCAGATCGACCGTGTGGCGAGCCGCGTAGAGATCGTCGGCCGTGAAATGGCTGACAGAGAACTGCGCCGGTTCGTCCGGCTGGAACAGCAGCCCGAGCGTGCCGTCCGTCAGCGACAGCCAGCGCACGTCGGTGTGGTTACCGTGCTCCTGCGGCGTGACGTACGGCACGTACTCGTCGTCTACGGTCGAAGCGTAACGGCCGAGCGGATAACCGAATTGCCGGTCCGCGTAGTTTTCTTCGGGGCCGCGGCCGTAATAGTCCAGCTGTTCGAGTCCGCCGTGCAGGCGCAGCAGCACGCCGAGCCGGGGCAGATCGTCGAATTCGCGCGGAATATGCACTTCCTGACGCAGTACCATTTCGCCGTTGCCGATCACCCCCCAACTCTCCCGTTGGCGAATCGTGGCTGCGCCGCCACGCATCTGGTGGTTGACCGTACGTTCCAGCGTGAATGCACCGCCCTGGAACGGTCTGATGCGCACTTTCGTCACGTGCGCGCGCACGTCGGCTACGTTCCAGGCCTGCCATTTCGCCAGCACGCCGCTCACCCGCGGCGCCAGGCGCACGCCGTCGTTGTCGGTTGGTGCGCGCCATAGCGACAGGCGTGGCGGCGCCGCGAACACTGCGCGCCCGGCGAACGCAGCCTGCGTCAGCTCGCCGGTGGCTGCCTCGAATCTCAACGCGAGGTCGGACGTGGTGACGTCCACGTGCGTCTTCCCGTGCACGACGACTGGGCCAGGCGTCGGTGCGGCGCGCCTGCGCGGCGTCGCGCCGCGCCCGATCGCGAATTCGTCGAAGCCCACCTGATGGCCCGCGTCCGCCCACGTCTGACCGCGCTTCAGTTCGTAGACCAGGCGCACCACCAATTCCTGACCGGGCTGCAGATGCGGTGCGCGGAACTTGGGCGCCAGTGTGCGGCTGGCACCCGGCTCGATCGACGGCACCGTCAGCACCTGCTCTGCGACCGGCGTGCCGTCGACCAGCGCAATCATTCGAACGCGATACGCATCGCTGCCGGTGAAGTTGTTCCAGTTCGTAATTTCGATCCGCAGCGGCGCGCGTTGCACGAGGCGCCCGCGCAGGGGGCGGCCGATGCGGTGATGTTCCCAGATGCCCGGATGTGGCGTGCGATCCGGCCACACCACACCGTTGCAGCAGAAATTCGCGTCGTTCGGGAAGTCACCGTAATCGCCACCGAAACCATAGTAGGCGCGTCCATCGGCGTCGCGTTCGAGGTATCCCTGGTCCACCCAATCCCAGATGAAGCCGCCCTGCAATCCGGGTTGCGACTCGATGAGATCCCAGTAGTCCTTCAGGCTGCCGTTCGAGTTGCCCATCGCATGCGAGTACTCGCACATGATCAACGGTTTCTGTCCGCGATAGGTCTTTGCCCAGTGCGCCAGTTCGTCGATGCCCGGATACATCGGCGCGATCACGTCCGATGCGGGCACATCCAGTTCGCAACGTTCGACCAACGACTCTTCGAAGGCGCGGCCCTGGAACTGGCCCCACGCCACGAACAACGAGCCTTCGTAGTGCAGCGGCCGGCTCGGATCGTTGG
Source organism: uncultured Gammaproteobacteria bacterium (assembly GCA_963780795.1). Lineage (GTDB taxonomy): Bacteria > Pseudomonadota > Gammaproteobacteria > Pseudomonadales > Azotimanducaceae > DATJGR01. The sequence goes on from CAWADH010000008.1 coordinate 923,909, forward strand.
CGCGCGACCAGGCCGCCATCGCGTCGTGCACCGCTCCATAGCCGCTTTCGTTACCGAGCGACCACATGATGACGGAGGGATGGTTGCGGTCGCGCGCCACCATCCGCTGGAATCGCGTCAGGAACGACATGGTGTAGCGTGGGTCGTGCACCAGGCTGCGCAACCGCGCGTGCGTCTCGATGTTCGCCTCGTCTACGACATACAACCCGAGTTCGTCGCACAGGTCGTAAAAACGGTGATCGTTCGGGTAGTGCGCGGTGCGCACGGCATTGAAGTTGAAGCGCTTCATCAGCACCAGATCTTCGCGCATGTCGTCTACGTCGAAGGTCTTGCCGTGCACCGGGTGGAACTCGTGCCGGTTTACGCCGCGGATGAACACGCGAGCGCCGTTGATCAGCAGCGCCCTGTCGCGCACCTCGATGCGGCGGAAACCGAACCGCTGCGACACCGCTTCGACTACCGCGCCGTCCGGCGCCACGAGTTCCGCGACGACGCGATACAGCTGCGGCGTTTCGTGCGTCCACGCGGTGATGCCGCGGATCTCGACCGATGCTCGCACGACCGCGCCGGTATGGATCGCCGACGACACGCTCGCGGCACGATGCGAATGGTGGCGATACACCTGCACTTCGCCACCGAGGGGCTTTCGCACCAGCGCGCGACCTTTCAGCGTTTCGACGCTGTAGCGCAGCGTCCAGCCCGTTTCGGCAACGCCGGCCGCTTCGGCGTCGATCGAAAGCGTCCCCGCCGCGAGATCGTCGGTGAGACCCGCTGTGAGGCGGAGGTCCTGAATGTACGTCTGCGCCGTGCAATACAGCTCGATGCTGCGGTGAAAGCCGGGCTGCCACCATTGATCCTGGTCTTCTATGTAGCTCGCGTCGGACCAGCGGATGACCATCGCGGCCAGCACGTTCTCGCCGCGCCTCAAGTGCGGCGTTAGATCGAACTCTGCCGGCAAGCGCGAGTCTTTCGACAATCCTACGAACGCGCCGTTCACGTATACGATCAGCACGCTATCGGCCGAGCCGACGTGGAGCACGACGCGCCGCTCGCGCCACTGCGCGGGTAACGCAAACGTTCTACGGTAAAGACCGGTGGGATTGTGCTCCGGCGTAAGCGGCGGCTCGCACTGGAACGGCATCACCACATTGGTGTAGTGCGGATGGTCGTGGCCCTGCCGCACCCAGGTGCCGGGCACGCGAATGTCGACCCAGTTCGAATCGTCGTGGTCCACGGCCGCGAAGTCGTCCGGCGCGGCGCGCGGCGAGTCCACCAGCCTGAAACGCCAGGTTCCGTCGAGCGACATGCGCCACGGCGACGCTTCGCCCTCGCGCGCCGCGTCGGCCGACGGATACGACGTCAGCGGCACCCGCATCGGCAGCCGATTCAGCGCAATGCACTCCGGTTGCTCCCACACAGGCGCGGCGCCGGCGCGCGTTCCAAAGAGATGCATTCGTGCTGCCCGTTTTCGAAAGACGCGTAGCGTGACGGCGGCTGCGCGGCGATGCAACGACCCCAGGCTTTCGTTATCCTTCGCGGCCTCATGAAGCGTCAGAAAGTACTCGTGCTCTACCTCGCCGATTCAGCGCTCGACTCCAACGTGATTGCGTGGGCGCAGTACGACGGCACCGCGAAATCGGAGCACATGGCGGGCGACGCGGAAGAGCCGCCGTATGCGAGCGGTCTTGCCGCGTTGCGCGACGGCTGGCGGCTGTTGCAGATCGCACCGCTGCAGGCGCACGCGCCCGGAGCGGAATTCACCACCTCGTATCTGAAGTACGAATGTCTGTTCGAGCAATGGGTGGACGTCGATGGCTGACCGCGTGTTGCTGAGTTCGGCGCAAATGGCGCGCTTCGTCGCGCGCGGATTTCTGCGCTTCGACGCCGCGGTGCCGGACGACATCAACCAGCAGTTTCTCAACGAAGTCGGGCGGCCGCCGCAACCAGGCGAGAGCGTGAGGAAGGCTTACGCGAAGCTGCTGTCGGCCAGCGGCATTCCGGCGGTGCCGGCGGGAACGCCGCTCTCGCAGGCTTACCCGGAGCAGTCTGCGATTGCGCGCGTGCTGGCGCTGCCGGTGGTGCAAGGCGCGATCGACAGTCTCGTCGGACCGAATCCGAACTTCGATCACCACTTCCTGCACGTGACGTTTCCGCCGGAGTTCTATGAAGCGCGCGGGTTGCCGAACGTTTCGCAGCACACGCACCAGGATTCGACGATCGATCCGCGTCGCGCGTTCGACATCCAGATCATGTATTACCCGCATGACGTCACGCGCGAGATGGGCGGCACGCGCTTCGTTCCCGGCACGCATCTGCGCGTTGTCAGCGAAGCGGCGGTGGCGCGCTATCAGAATATCCGCGGTCAGCAGCACGTCGTGTGTCCGGCCGGCACGCTGCTGTTTCTGCATCATGGCATCTGGCACGGCGGCGGCGTGAATCGCTCCGACCGTTTGCGCTACATGTTCAAGATCCGCATCAATCCCACGGTGCGGCAGCAGCGCTTGTGGGACACGTCGGATCTGCCGAACGACCACTATCAGCAGCGGCCGATCTTCCTCATCAAGGAAGCGCCTGATCCGGACAGCGTGCACACGATACTGACGACACCCGAACCGTGGTTCGAAGCCGACACGGGGCGCCTCGAATATCTGAATCGCGTCCGCATGTGGCGTTACCTGCTCGGCGACGACCGGTTCGACGCCGACTACTGGCTCACGCGTATCGAAAACGAACCCACAGCGAGCACGCACGCATGAACGAAAAGCCATCGAAAGATCCCTCGCCCGAGGAGAAGCCTCTCACGTTCTGGCAGATCGCCGGCAGCGCCGCGGCCGCCGCGTTCGGCGTGCAGAGCCGCGCGAATCGCGAACGCGACTTCAGTCGCGGTAAACCGATGCACTTCATCATCGCCGGCATCGTCTTCACGATCGTCTTCGTCGTCATCGTCGCTTCGGTGGTGCGGTTCGTGCTGCACAGCGCGGCCTCTTCCTCGTAAAGCGTAGAGACGGCTCGATGCGATTGACGATCTTTGGAGCGTCCGGGCTCACCGGCACCTGCCTCGTATCGCAAGCTCTCGACCTGGGTCACGACGTAACGGCGTTCGTGCGTACGGCCGGCTCGGTCGCGCAACAGCATCCGAACCTGGACGTCGTCGTTGGCGACGTTTCGAACGCGGGCGACGTCGAGCGAGTGGTCAACGGTCAGGACGTCGTGATGATGTCACTCGGGGTGAAGATGGGCGTGGCGGATCAGATATGCACCATCGCAACCGCCACCATCGTTCCGGCGATGCAGAAGTTCGGCGTGCGACGGTTGCTGAACGTCTCCGGCGTGGGCACCGGCGAGGCGCGCAATCAGTTGAGCGCACTCGGCAAGCTGGTCGCGAACGGTCTGCGCGCCCTGGACCGTAACGCGTTCCACGACAAAGAGAACCAGGACGCGCTGATCCGCAACAGCGACCTCGACTGGATCAGTGTCTGTCCGCCGTGGCTGACCAACGGCCCGCACACCGGCGTTTACCGCTTCGGGGTCGACCTGCGCCCGCCGGTCAACGCGAAGATCTCGCGCGCCGACCTGGCCGACTTCATGCTGAAGCACGTCATCGACCCGACGTTCGTCCGCAAGAGCCCGATCCTCTACTACTGATCAGCTCGAATAAGTCATCGCCGGTGCCAGGCACCGGCCGCTACTTGTCGCTCAGACGCTGCTGCACGCCAGTATCGAGTGGCGGCTTCGCGTCGTCGGCGAGATGGCCTCTCCCCGGCACGTGATTGACTTCGAGGCGCGTCCCACACGGGTCTTCGAACAGCACCGAGTAGTAGCCGGGCGCCCATTCGTCGAGCTGCGGCGGGTGCACGATGCGCACGCCGAGATCGGCGACGAAGCGGCCCACTGCATCGACGTCCGCCGTGCTGCGTGCGCGCAGACAAAGATGGTGCATCCCGGCGCGGTATTGATCGAACGCCGTGTTCGCGTGCTCGGCGGACGCCGCGCGTATACCGATGCCGGTGCGGCCGCCGATGCAGTAGTACAGCTCGTCGGTGTCGACCAGACACACCATGCCGAAGTACGGAAGCAGCGCGCCATAGAACGGTCGGCAGCGCGCGAAGTCCTGCACGGTGATGTAGATGTGAGCCACGCCGTTGATATCGATGGACACTGTTCAGGCCTTTCTGGCAATTCGGTCGAGCTCGGCGCGCGCGTCGACCATGAGTTGAAACAGCCGGAACTGGCTGCGCGCCCGTACCAGATTGTGCTCCGGATGCGCCACCCGGAAATAGGTGTCGCCGCCGAGATAGTCGATGAGGAAGCGCAGGCCGAGCATATAGGCCATATACGCGGGCACCGCGCCGAGCGCCGCGCGCAGATCCGCGTCGACCAGGTCGCCGGCACCGCGCACGTAACCGTTCGTCAGCGCGCGATAACGCTCGATCGAGAAATCGATGGCCGGATCGTCTTCATCGCCCAGCGCGGCCGCGGAGCGCACGAGGTCGCCGAAGTCCCAGCTCAGCGCGCCCGCCATGACGGTGTCGTAGTCGAGCACCGCGCACACGCGGTCGTCCGCGTCGAACAGCAGGTTGGTCACTTTGCCGTCGCCGTGGATCATGCCGCGAGGGCCAAGCGATTCCGCGGTGACACGCACTCTGTCACGCTGCGCCTTGGCGATGTCGTTGGCAGCCGTTGTCCGTCGTTCCGGAACGGGCTTCAGCAGCACGGCGTCGAATCGCTCAAGCTGCCATTCGAGTTCGTGGAAGCGCGGAATCGGCACAACGTGCGAACTCGCGTCGTAATGCGCCAGAGCCAGCTGAAACCGCCCGAACGCAACGCCGGCAGCGGACGCCTGCGCAACGGTTTCGAGTCCGCCGAGGCTGCGCCCTTCTACGAATCCCAGCATCCGATACGTGCCGCTGTCGTCGCGCACCGCCGCGGCGCCGTCGCGCGCAGCTACGAACGGCGGCGCAAGGCCGGGTGCGGTGCGCTGTATGGTCGAGATGATGCGCGCGGTATTCGCTGCGACACCGGCCGGATCGACAAACACGAGCGGATTGATCCGCTGCAGCACGTAGCGCGCGCCGCCATCCGTTGCGATGAACCAGGTGTCGTTGATGTGGCCGCCGGTATGCGCGTCGGCGCGCACCGGTACGCCGGTCACCGCGAATGCGGCGGCGACAGACAGCAGCCGTTCATCTGCTTCGGCCACTAGGCCTGCAGCCATTCGTCGAGCACCGGAACCGCCGCGATCAGCAACTCGCCAGACGGTTCGCGCGCCGCTGCAACGAGCGCCCGATGCGAGTCGTCGAGCTTGCCGGCCAGACCCGCGTCGATCACGTCCGCGAGCCGCGCCAGTTGCGCGGAGATCGCCTCGAGTTCGGCGATGGCAGGCAAGCGCGCTCCTACGGTTCGCACGACGTCGCGCTGACCACGCCATCGCGCCGCGGTCGCTTCGAGTAACGCAGTGTCTTCGGCCTCAGCCGTGTCGCCGATCACCGCTCTCACCGCCGTGTTGAAGCGCGGAATCCACTCGCTGGCAGGCTCGATCAGATCGGGAACCCGATCCAGCGGCGTCGCAACCGTATACGGCCGCTCCACCTTCTCGGTCGACCCTGCCACCCGCGCCTTCAGCGCGGCCTGCCCCAGCAGCCGCGAATACCACTTGATCGGCTCGATCGCATCGAACAGATCGCGCAATGCAGCGAGTTCCGCCGCGTCGACGCCGATGCGTTCGAACGATTCGCGCCGCCGCGCTTCGATGTCTACGTCCGCGAACGCCGCGAGCATCGGCCGCAACTGCGCCAGCCGCAGATACATGTCCGCTTCGTCGCGCAGCGAGCGCGGCGACCACAATCGCTCGGCGATCGCGGGCAGCCGGCCCCACACGCGCCCCTCGAAGACCTCGTCATTGACGATCTCGGCCCACATGCACGCTTCGCCGCCGAGCACGCGACCGGGTGGCAGGCCTCCCGGGGAGCTACTCGACGGCGCATCCACCGCGCTGCGACCCGCGAACTCGCTTGCCCAGCCGAGGCCGTCGCGCACATGCGCGAGCCGCGGATCGGCGCGCACGCGCGCATCGAGGCGAAGCAGTTCTTCGGACGGACTCTCCGGGTCGTACGCGTAGTGCAGATCCGCCGGATAGAAAAAGTCGAGGTAATAGCCCGCCGAGAAGACGCAATCGAAACCCTGCGCCACCGCGCGGTCGCGCGATGCGCCGCCGCGCCAGCTCTGCACGATCGACGTGCGCGGCAGGTCGCCATGCGCGATTTCATCCCAACCCATCAGCATCCGGCCCCGGTCGATCAGCAGATCGGCGAGCCGTTCGTTGAACAGATCGTGCAGCGAGTCGGTGTCGCGGATGCCGTGCTCGCTCATGAAACGTTGCACGGCCGCGCTTTCCTGCCACCACTTCGGGTTCACCTCGTCGCCGCCGATGTGCACGAAGCGGTCGGGGAACACCCGCGCCACGTCGTCGAACAGCCGACCAAGCGCCTCATAGATCTCGTCGCGCGTCGCATCGAGGCACGCGCTGTGCGGACCGAACCGCGTCGACACCGTGCGCGCTTCGTCGAGTGCGCCCCACTCCGGATGCGCGACGAGCCAGCTGGTCGTATGGCCCGGCATGTCGATTTCCGGCACCACGCGAATGCCGAGTTCGGCCGCGTGCGCGACGATGTCGCCGAGATCGTCCTCCGTGTACACCTCGTCGCCGCTCGCACGCGCCGCCAGTTCCGGAAAGGCGCGGCCGGCAAAACGGAATCCCTGGTCGTCAGTCAGGTGCAGGTGCAGCACGTTCAGTTTCACGAGCGCCATCGCGTCGAGCGTGCGCAACAGGGTTGCGACGGAGATGAAGTGGCGCGCCGAATCGACCATGAGGCCGCGCCACGCGAAACGCGGCGTGTCGGCGATGATCACACCGGGCAGTATTCGACGCGACGCGCTCAATTGCGCAAGTGTCGCAAGCCCGCGCAGAACGCCCCATTCCGTCGCGGCAGTCAGCAGCGCTTGCGATGCATCGATCTTCAGCGAATAGGATTCGTCGTCGTCGAGATCTGGATAGGGCGCCGACGCCGACGCACAGTCGATCGCGAGTGCTGCACCGCCGCCGTTGCGCGCGATGCGTTGCGTGATGCGCGCGGCCGTTCGTTCGAGCCGCAAGGTACGCACGCCGAGCCACTCCACCGTCCACTCCGGCGCGCTCAGTTCGAGCGCGGATTCGATCCGCGTCACGCGGCGCGGCCACGGCATCAATGCGAGCGACTCGCTCATCGCGTTCGAGCGTTTCCCGGTTGCGTCAGGTCGCAGCGACTCTCCGCGACGACACCGGGCTTGTCAACGCGATGACCCGCGTAACTTGAGCGCGGCGGATGCTTCTGACACCATGCCGCCCGACTCAATACGGCGACCGACCACATGGAAATCAAAGACCGGATGCGCGCCGTGATCGAAGCCGAGGCAGAGGCGATCCGTTCGATCAAAATCGACGACGATTTCGAAAAGGCGGTGCGGATACTGCTCGCCTGTCGCGGCAAGGTACTCACCACAGGCATCGGAAAAGCCGGCCACATCGCGCGCAAATTCGCGGCGACATTGTGCTCCACGGCGACGCCTGCCGACTTCATTCATCCGGCGGAAGCCGCCCACGGCGACCTCGGCCTGGTCGGCAAAGACGACGTGATGATCGCGTTCTCCACCAGCGGCAAGTCGGTGGAAGTGCTGGAGATACTCGAGCTGTCGCGCCATCTCGGCGTCACGCACATCATCGGCGTCACCTCGCACCCCGACTCCGAACTGCGCAACCACTGCGAAGCGATTCTCGATATGGGCGAAATCGCAGAAGCGTGTCCGTTAGGGCTCACACCGACCAGCAGCATGGCCGTGATGCTCGCGATCAGCGACGCGGTCGCCGTCGCGCTGATGGAACAGAAAGGCGTGACGAAAGCCGACTGGGGCAAACGCCATCACGGCGGCTACCTCGGACGTATGGCGCGCACCGACAACCTGCCCCGCTGAGGGGAGGTCTCTACGCGTACGACTTTCCTTTGCCGTCGCACGCGCACCTGGATTAGGCTCGCCGAATCCTCAGTCGAACGCCGCATCCGGTATGGCCGAGCACGGCAGAACGCCGATCGATTCCGACGCTGACGACGCGCCCGCACCGTCGCCTCCGACCGGCCTGCGATTGACCCCGCTCGATCCGCACTTCCTCGGCGGGCCGTATGCGTTGCTGGCCGAACTGCGCGCGCACGAGCCAGTGCATCGCGACGTGGAACTGAACCGCTGCGTGATCACGTCGCACGAACAAGCGACCCAGGTGCTGCGCGACGATGGTCTGCTCACCGACCCGACAAAGGGGCACCGCGGCACGTTCGCGCATTGGCGCGGTCAGCTCGATCTCCGGTATCCGCAGCTCGCACCATTCGCGGACGATCGCGAGCACTCACGCTTGCGCGAGCTGATCGACGATGCATTCGGTCCCGCTGCGGTGGAACGGTTCAAGCCGCGCATCGAGGCGATCGTCACGTCGCTGCTCGACGATCTCGAAGTGTCCGAGTTCGAGGTCGAGTCGATCGGCCGCTATGCGTCGCCGATCGCCACCCGCGTAATGGCTGAATTTCTCGGCATCGATCCGACGCCGTTCCGACAGATCAGGCGATTGACCGACACAGCGTTTGCCGCGTTCTTCAACCCGTTCCGCAACGACGACGAAGCGCACGCCGGCAGACTCGCCGACGCAGAGCTCGAGGCGATGATGCGCACCGCCGTGGCGGCGCACCGCAGCACGCCGATGGACGACGCGATCGGCGCGATGATCCGCGCCGCGGGAAGCACCGATACAAGCGACGACGAGATCGTCGCGGTCAGCAACCTGCTGCTGGTTCTCGGCTGCGTGAACACCGCCGACTTCATCGCCAACGGCATCCGCGCATTCCTGCAGAACACGCGCCAATTGACGAAGCTGCGCGACCGGCACGATCTCGTACCGAGCGCCGTCGAAGAGGTTCTCCGTTTCGATTCGCCGGTGCTCGGCGCGGTCCGCATCGCGGATCGCGACATGCGCGTCGGAACGTGCCCCGTCCGGCGCGGCGAGACGATCGCGATCTCGATCGCCGGCGCGAATCGAGACGACGGCGCGCACCCGAATCCCGACCGGTTCGACATCGAACGCGCCGATACGCCGCACATCGCTTTCGGCGCGGGACGCCACGCCTGTCCGGGCGAAACGCTGGCGCGCACCGTCGCCACCGAAGCGCTGGTCGGCATCATCAAGCAGTTTCCGCAGCTCGAACTCAGCCCGCGCGGCTGGGAATTCGCCCCGGTTCCGGAATTCCGCCGCATGAAGTATTTCTGGATCCGGACCTGATCGCATGAGCAACGCGCTGTCGGACGTGAGCTTCTGGTTCGATTCGCTCGGCGACCTGCCGCCCGCCGACATCGCGCCTTTACCGGATCGTCTGGACGTCGCGATCGTCGGCGCCGGTTACACCGGACTCTGGACGGCGTACTACCTGAAGCAGCGTGAACCCGGTTTGCGTATCGGCATCTTCGAAGCGGAGCGCGTCGGCTTCGGCGCCAGCGGCCGCAACGGCGGCTGGTGCATGGGAACCGCATACGGCGTGCAAGGCCTGCTCGACGATCCGGCGACGCGCAGCCGCGGCGTGACGCTGGCGCGCGCGTTGTTCGACACCGTCGATGAGGTAGGCCGCGTGTGTCAGGCCGAGAACATCGACGCGCACTACGCGAAAGGCGGCACGCTCAACGTCGCCACCATTCCATTCCAGGTGCCGAATCTCAAACGCCACCTGGAGCAGCTGTATCGCGCCGGCTTCAGCGAAACGGACTACAGGTGGCTGCCCGAGCAGGCGTCGCGCGCGCGTCTCGCAATGACGCCGAACCACGGCGCGCTGCATTCCCTGCACTGCGCCGCCGTTCACCCGGCGCGGCTCGTGCTCGGTCTCGCCGACGTCGTGCGCCGGCAAGGCACGCGCATCTACGAAGGCACGCCGGTGAACGCGATCGAATCCGGCAGCATCGCGACGCAGCGCGGTAACGTGAACGCCGGCACGATCGTCCGCGCGACCGAGGGTTACACCGATACGATCGCGGGCCAACGACGCCGTCTGATGCCGCTCTATTCGATGGTGACGGCAACTGAGCCGCTGCCGGAATCGCTGTGGCAGGAAATCGGCTTGAGGGAACGCGAGACGTTCGGCGACCCGCGCCGCCTCGTCATCTACGGCCAGCGCACGCTCGACAATCGCCTCGTGCTGGGCGGTCGTGCCGGCTACTACTTCGGCTCGAAGCGCCGCCGTTCTATACCCGCTGACGACCCTAAAGTGGTGCGCGTGAAAAAGCTTGTGACGAAGCTCTTTCCGATGCTCCAGGGTTACCAGATCACGCACGGTTGGGGCGGCTTGATGGGCGTGCCGCGGCATTGGCGGCCGTGTGTGCAGTGGGATACCGAGGCACGAACCGGCTGGGCCGGAGGTTACGTCGGCGAAGGCGTCGGGGCATCGAACCTCGCCGGCCGCATCATGGCCGACCTCGTCACCGGCCGCGCCACTGCTCTGACAGAACTGCCGTGGGTGAACGATCAGGGTCCCCGTTGGGAACCGGAACCGCTGCGCTTCTTCGGCGGAAAAGCCATCGAATTCTTCGGCGACCGTGCGGACCGCGCCGAATTCGCGTCGGGCAAGCGCTCGAAGTTCTGGGGCGGCCTGTTCAAGCGCTTCGTCGGCTGACGCCGGTCAGCGCGCCAGCAACTCGAGCCGACCCGAGATCGACGTCAGTTCGATCACGCCGCTGCCGTCGCCGATCGTCGCATCCAGTTCGCCGCCGCCCGACATTTCGTGCGTGGGCCGATCGCCCGACAGCAGGTTCTTGATTCCGCTGCTGGTGGTGCGCAGATCGACCACGGCCCCGACGTCCGGATTCACCGTAAGCCGCATGAAGCCGCTCGTCGTGGAGCCTTTCACCTGCGCGCCTTCGGCGAGGTCCGAATTCACGTCTAAGTTGCCCGAGACGGAGTGCAGCGTCAGCTCCTTCAGCCGCGCGTTCGAGCGGACCCGGGCATCGCCCGATACGGTGCTGATCTTGATCTGCTCTGCGTCGGTTTGCGCCTCGATGGCGCCGCTCACGGAGTTGAACGTCGTCGGACCGGCCGCGCCAGTTACGCTGATGCCGCCGCTGACGCTGCCGATGACGATCGTGCCGCTCAGGTCGCGTGCCTCGATTTCGCCGCTGACGGTTTTCCCGTCTACGCCGCCGTGCAGTGCCTGCATCGTGAGATCTGCCGAGACCAGTTCCACGCGTACGCGGCTCGCAGACGGCACGTGGATGACCAGGTCGGAGCCTTTGCCGTGATTGAGGTTGTCCGGCGTTTCCACCTTCACCGTGGTCGTCGAGCCGGACGTCTCGAAGGTGAACGTCTTCGTCATGTCGTCGAGCGTGCCTTTGACCGTCACCTCGCTGCGGTCCCAACCCTGCACCTCGATGCGGCCGCGGACGTTGTCGATCCGCACCAGACCGTCGGCCTTCACCGCCAGGGTTTTGTCGACCGCTTCACCGGCGTGCGCGACACCCGCGAAGCACGACAGCAGCAATCCGAGTTTCAACGCTCTCACAATGCACCTCGATAACGTGATTGATCCGGCGCGACCGTCTGCGGAGTTACCGCGTCGACGATCGCGATTTCCTGTTCGTACGTTCTTTGCAGCATCTGTCCCAACGCCGCGTCGCTGGGACGACTCGCCAGCGCCGAACGGATCTCCGCCAACGCGCCTTCGATGATCGCGAGATTCGTCTCGACGGTCTTACGCAGTTGCGGATCGAGGCGATCGGCGCCGCTGCGGTAACGCTCGAGCGACGCCTGCCGCAACGGCCGATAAGCCGCGTCGAGCTGCTCATATGCCCAGTGCGGGCCAGGCAAACGCGGCTGCACGTCGTGCGAGAAGCCGACGAACATCGCACTGACGGTGATCGCCGCGAGCGCCGCTGCGACGGCGAGTTCCCACGGCCGCGAGCGCGGGCGCTGCAATGCGATACGCGCGTCGACCGCGGGCCACAGATCGCGCGGCGGATCGATTGCGCGCGGCAGGCGGCCGATCAGCGCGTCGAGTTTCGGAATCGCGTCGTCGCGTTCGTTCATAGCGAAAGCCACTCCCTGAGAAGCTGTCGTGCGCGGTGCAGATGCGCCTTGCTGGTGCCGACGGCGGTACCGGTGCGCGCCGCGATTTCGTCGTGCTGCCAACCCTCGACGTCGTGCAGCACGAACACCGTGCGCGCGGCCGGCGGAAGCTTGCGGATGGCCGATTCGAGATCGTGCTGATCGGCGTTGGAAAGGACCGGAGCGGGTTCGCTCGCCACGACTTCGGTGGCGTCGTCGATGGCGACGAGGCGACGCAACCACGGCCGTTGCGCGCGTTGCTGATCCAGCACGACGTTGACCGTCAGACGGTACAGCCACGTGGCGAACGCGCTGTCGCCGCGAAAGCCCGCCAGGCGATGCCAGGCGCGGACGAACGCCTCCTGCGTGAGGTCCTCTGCCGACTGCACGTTTGCGGTGAGGCGCAGGCAGATCGCATAGACGCGTCCGACGTGCTGCCGATAGAGCGACTCGAACGCCCGCCGGTCGCCGCCGCGCGCGGCCCCGAGCAAGCGTTCGTCTTCGCTCGGGAACAAAGCGGTACAGGCATTGAATGTGTCGTCGTCGATCGCCGCGTCCACTTGCCAGCCGGAATCCTGAGGATTGTCAGCTTAGACGGCGACGGCCCGCCATTTGGTTTAGCCGGTGTCCGAAATAAATCAGCATCCCTCGAAACGGGGCGAGCGTTTTTCCCGGAACGAAGCCAGCCCTTCCGCAAAATCCTTCGACCGCGCGGTCGCCGCGCGCATCGCCGGAATCTCGGCGAACGCGGCGCGCTCGCCGTGCTCGAGGTACACGAGCGCACCGCGCTTGATCTCCTGCACGGCCAACGGTGCCAGCGTGCAGATCTCTGCCGCGATCGCCTGCGCACGCTCGACCTGTCGACCCGCCGGCACCACCTCCTGCACGAAACCGAGCTGCAACGCGCGCGCCGCACCGAACTCGTCTGCGCGTAGCAGGTGATACATCGCGTTGCCCCATCCCGCACGCTCGACGTAGCGCACGTGCGCGCCGCCGAACACCGCGAGCCCGCGCTTCGGTTCCATCTGACAGAAGCGGCAGTCTTCCGCCGCCACCACGATGTCGGCAGCAAGCATCATCTCGATGCCGATCGTGAACGTGATGCCCTGCACCGCCATGACCACCGGCTTGCGGCAGCGGCGGCGCAGCGCGAAGGCGTCGATGCGGTCGTCGGTCGTCGCGGGGCTGCCGTCCGACGAGAACGCCGCGGCGAAGCGCGGCAGATCGAGACCCGCGGTCGTGTGCGGACCCGCGAACGTCAGCACGCCGGCCCACAGCTGCGGATCTTCGTCGAGCACCGTCATCGCGTCGGACAGCGCGTCGAACATTTCCGGCGTGAAGCCGTTCATCTTGCTGGAGCGATCGACGGTGATCGTCAGCACGTGTCCCGCGCGCTCGCTCCGCACCTCTCCGGTGTCGTTGGCGGCGCTCATCGAACGACTCCTTTCCTCTGCCGCTCGATTTCTTCCTCGACGTCGCGCAGCCGATCCTTGCCGAAGTACAGCTCGGTGCCGACGAAGAAGCTCGGCGAGCCGAACACGCCGCGCGTCACCGCGTCGTCGACGTTTGCTATGAGCTGCTGCTTCACTTCGGGTTGCTGTGTGCCGGCGAGAATCGCCTCAGCATCGAATCCCGACTCCGTCAGCGCGGCCGTGACTACGGCCGGATCGTCCATCTTCTTCGGTTGCGCCCACATGTGCCGGTACACGGCGTCTACGTACTTGCTCGAAGAAGCCCTCGCGCTGCGCGAAGACGGCGCCGCGCATGATGGTGAGCGTATTCACGGGGAAGAACGGATTCGGTGCGTAGTCGGTGATGCCGTGTTGCTTAAGGAAGCGCCGCGTTTCGAGCTGCGTGTACTGCGGCTTGTTCTTGATGCCCTGCAGCGAGACCGCCGGCGAGACGTTGTTGGTCGCCTTGAACACGCCGCCGAGCAGCACCGGCACGTATTCGAACTTCACGCCGGTGCGCGCCTCGATGCGCGGAATCACCAGATGGCTGAGGTACGCGTTCGGGCTGCCGAAATCGAACAGAAATTCGACGTTGATCGCCATGCTGGGTTCTCCTGCCAGGTCATTTGCCGTGGAACGTGGGTTTGCGTTTGCCGATGAAGGCCTGAACGGCCTCGCGGTGATCGTCGGTGCGCGTGCAACGGACCATGCGGTCGGCTTCGAGCGCGAGGGCGCTGCGCAGATCCACGCCAACGGCCCGGTTGAGGTTCTCTTTCATGTAACGCAGTGCGATCGGCGGGCCGGCGGCGATCGACTCCGCCAGCGCTTGCGCGCGCGCCATCAACTGGTCGTCGGGAACCACTTCATTGAAGATGCCGAGTGCGAGTCCTTCCTCGGCGCCGACCCGACGGCTCGTGTAATACAGCTCTTTCGCCTTTGCGACGCCGACCATTTGCGTCAGCAGCCAGCTGCCGCCGTAGTCGCCCGAGAGTCCGATGTTCGCGAAGGCGGACGTGACGAACGCGCTTTGAGCAGCGATGCGCAGATCGCACGCGAGCGCGATCGACATGCCGGCACCCGCCGCCGCACCCGGCAATGCGGCGATGGTCGGTTTGGCGAGATCGAACAGCCGCAGCGTCAGCGTCTCCTGACCGATCTGCAGTTTCCGCACCGCGTCTTCGAGCATCGGCTTCGGTCCTTCGGCGGGCGCCGCCGCACCGCCGCCCATTCCCGAAACGTCGCCGCCGGAGCAGAACGCCCGGCCGGCGCCGGTGATCACCACGCAGCGCACCGCCGGTTCGGCCTCCACCGTGAGCAGCATCTGGCGCAACGCCGGCGTCAGTTCGTTCGATAACGCATTGCGCTTCTCGGGTCGGTTCAGCGTGATCGTCGCAACGCCATTTTCGACCTCGCATTTCAGCTGATCGGTGCCGGTTTCGAGCGTAGTCCGCGCCACCTCTGGCCTCCCGGATAGTTTCATGACGAAACGAACTGTATCGCCGTAAGTTGCGTCATGCAACTGTCTGGCTACAATGGCCGTCCATGAAGCTCAAATCGTTCGACCACATGAACTGTTCGCTCGCGCTGACGCTCGACGTCATCGGCGAACGCTGGACCCTGCTGATCCTGCGCGAGGCTTTTTTCGGCAAGAAGCGCTTCGAGGAATTCCAAAAAGGCCTCGGCATCGCCCGAAATATCCTCTCCTCGCGCCTGAATCGGCTCGTCAGGGAAGGCATTCTGGAGAAACGTCCGGTGGAAGCGCGCCGCTTCGAGTATGTGCTCACGCCGAAGGGGCTGGAGCTTCAGCCGGTGTTGCTGGCAATGACGCACTGGGGCGACCGGCACAAGCCGCACGCCAACGGCAAGCGCGTGATCTTCGTCGAACGCGCCACCGGCGAACCGATCGCGCCGATGGCCGTCCGCAGCGGCGACGGCCGCGTGCTGGCCGCGCGCGACATCCGCGCCACGGCAGGTCCGGGATCCCAATAAGCCACTGCCGGTGCCAGGCACCGGCAGTGACTTATTTATTCCTCCAGGTCGGTGAGGTGGTGCTCGCCACCAAGCGCGTTCATCTGCTGCAGGATCCACATCTGGCGCGTCTGCACGTAACGCGACGGCGAGTTCACGCGGAACGTCGTCGGGTTCGGCAGCACCGCGGCGAGCAGTGCACTCTGCGGACGATTGAGCCGCGCCGCCGGCTGTCGGAAGAAGCGCTCGCTCGCGGCGCCCACGCCGAATACGCCCTGCCCGAACTCGGCGACGTTCAGATACACCTCGAGAATGCGCGTCTTCGGCCAGAACGTTTCGATCAACAGCGTGAAATACGCTTCGAAGCCTTTGCGGATCCAGCTTTGCCCGGACCAGAGGAACAGATTCTTCGCGGTCTGTTGCGTGATGGTGCTCGCGCCACGCTGCGTCTTGCCTCGATTGCGCTGTTCCAACGCGTGTTCGATCTCGACGAAGTCGAAACCGAAGTGATCGGCAAAACGCTGGTCTTCCGAGGCGATCACGGCCAGCTTCGCGCTCGACGAGATCTGCGGCCAGTCGACCCAGTGCTGCTGGAACCGGTAGCCGGGTTCGGCGTCGATCCACGCGTGCATCCGGTCGGCAACGATGAACGCGGTCGTTGGCGGATTCACCCAACGCAACAGCACGACGCTGCCGATCGACCACACGAGCAACCCGAACAGCACGGCGGCGAGCAGGCGACGCACGCGACCGACGCGCGCGACAGGCCTGACGGGCTTTCTTTTTTTTATTCTGTTCGCCATCGCTGCGCGACCATCGACCACCCCGCCGAACGCGCGCCTGTATAGTCGATGCCACTACGCCGCGCAATCGTTGCGGGCGATTCGAACTGTGAGGACAACGATGGGCAGGCTCGACGGGAAGGTCGCGATCGTCACCGGCGGTGCATCGGGCATGGGCCGCGCAACGGTCAAACGTTTCATCGAAGAGGGCGCGCGCGTGGTGATCGGCGACGTGCAGGGCGAACCCGGCGCGGCGTTTGCACGCGAACTCGGCAACGCCGCGCGATTCAAGCTGACGGACGTCGCGCGCGAAGCCGACGTCGAAGCGCTGGTCGCACATGCGCTCGACCAGTTCGGCCAGCTCGATTGCATGTTCAATAACGCGGGCTTCGGCGGCATCGGCGGCAACCTCGTCGATCTCGAACTCGGCGACGCGTATCGGAACACCGTCGACGTGCTGTTCACCGGCGTCGTCGCCGGAACCAAGCACGCGGCGCGCGCGATGCGCTCCCGCGGCGGCAGCATCATCAATACCGCGTCAGTGGCCGGCTTGCGCGCCGGCTACGGGCCGCACGTTTACAGCGCGATGAAAGCCGCCGTGTTGTCGTTGTCGCGCTCAGCCGCGATCGAACTCGGCGAGCAGCGCATCCGCGTCAACGCCATCTGCCCGGGCTTCATTGCCACCGCGATCTTCGCCGGAGCGCGCAACTGGAGCTACGAAACGAGCCAGCGCTTCGCCGACGAGCTCGAGAAATTTCCGGCAACGATGACGCCGATCCGCCGCGCCGGCATCGGCGCCGACATCGCCGCCATGGCGCTGTACCTGGCCAGCGACGAATCGACGTTCGTCACCGGTCAGCAGTTCGTGGTCGACGGCGGTCTGATGGCCGGCAATCCGCCGGACCCGAATCGGCCGAGCGGCATTCAGGCGCTTGCCGATCGGATCGAGTCGGAACCGCTCTAGCTCGAATCAGGTGAGCGCTCCGTCAGCGCGCTGCCAGCACCATCTGCGTGCAACGGAACAGCGCCATCGTGCGTCCGTTGGTTTCGTTCGTGACCGTCGCATCCCATACGTGCGTCTGCCGGCCGAGGTGAACCGGCACGCATCGGCACGTGACGCGATCGCCGACACGCGCCGAAGACAGGAAGTTCGCCTTCAGCTCGATGGTGGTGAACGAGCTGCCCTCTGCAATGTTGTTGCCGCAGCCGATTGCCGCGCATGTATCGGCCAGCGCGATCACCGCCGGCGCGAACAGGAATCCGGTGCCGGCGATGAGGTTCTCCGTCACGTCGATATGGCCGATGACGAGATCGCGCGCCGAATGGTCGAACACGCAGCCGAGCTGGCCCGGCACGAGCGGGGCGAAGAATTCGGTGGACCATCGCGCGCGTTCGGTCGGGCTCGGCTCTGCCGATTCGTCGGTCATTCGGAATCTCGCTCAGCTGGAGTGTCGATTGTGCGAACCATGCGGACCGTTACTCCCTCGTCGTATAACTTGCGAGTGCGCCGTAACCGCGCTTGTCGGTCTTGTCCATCCGCGCGTCCAGCGACGGATGCGTTTTGTACAACTCCGCCAGACTCGGCGACGCGCTGCCGATCGCAGCCACCTTCTGGAACACCGAGTAGAGCGCCAACGGATTTCATTTCGGCGCGCGCAACGTACACCTGGGCCGCTTCGTCCGCTCGATATTCCGCGTCGCGGTCGAGCGTTCGACCTTACTCCACGAAGTCACGAAGCCGTAGCCAAGCATCGCCAGTGCGGCGTCGATCCACGACAGAAGACGGTCTTTTGTTCTTCCGGGCATCAACGGTCCTTGGCGACCGGATTGTTCCAACCGGCCGCATGGCATCGTCGTCAGGGGCCGCAAACCTTACGCCAGCGCCACACGCGACCGCAAACCGCGCGCTCCGAAGCGTTCCAAGCCTCGATTTCTGCTGCGGGCGGCTAGTCCGCGGATCGACTCGCCGGGTGCGGCGGGAATTCGCTCTCGACGATCGCGAGGAAGCGCTTCGCCGCTTCCGAAAGCGGTTTGTGTTTCTTGTAGTAGATGCCGACGGTGCGCCGGATTGCGCCGAACTCGAGCGCGGGTAACGCCACGAAGCCGTCGAGTTCGCCGAGCAGCCGGTCCGAAAGGAAAGTCACGCCTTTGCCCGCTTCGAGCAACGCGAGGCGCAACTCGAGATGACTCACTTCCCAGATGCTCGCGAACCAGTCGCGAAGACGTTCGTGGCCGGGCCGCTTCGTGGCCTCGTCGAGATACGACGTGATCAGCGTGACTTCGCCGAGCACTTTCATCGGTTCGTGGATCAGCGCTTCGAAGCGCGGATGCGACTCGTGCGCCACCAGCACCCGTTGTTCGTCGAAACAGCCGCGCTGCACGAAGTGCCGCGGCATCTGATGCTGGAACGGCCCGAAGCCAAGTTCCCACCGGTCTTCGTCCACGCCGTAAACGATCTCCCGGCTCGGCGCCACGTCGAGCTTCAGCCGCGTCAACGGATTGCGCTCGCAGAATTTCAGCAGCAGCGACTTGCCATAGAACCTGTTGACCAGGCTGTTCATGGCGAGATTCAGCGTGGACAGCGCACCCTGTCGGATCTGTTGGATGTCGTCGAGCGCGTTGCGCTCTTCGTTGATCATGGTCTGCGCGAAGCGGAACAGGCGCAGCCCCGCCTCGGTGAGGTGCGGCACGCGGCCGCGCACGAGCAACGCGGTGTTCAGCTTGTGCTCGAGGTTCGCGATGGCCTGACTCACCGCCGATTGGGAGACGTTCAGCCGCTCCGCCGCGCGGCTGAACCCGCCTTCTTCGATCACCGCCGAAAGCACGCGGATTTCGTGTCGTTCGATCTGCATGTTCGCTCCCCTGCCGCGCCGACTAAACCACAGGACAAGGGGGCGCACCACTTATCGTGCAATCAGCGACGCTGATACTTAAGCGCCGCGCATGCCGGCATTAGCCGATCGCGCTCGCGACGTCGTTCGGAGCGGCGTAGCGTGACACCGAACAAACGTGCGTGGGGAAGAACATGCGAAAGGTCGCAGTGGAAGTACCGAAAGGTCTGGAAGGCGTGGAAGTGGACGTCACGAAGATCTCGCTGGTGGACGGCGAACGCGGCCGCTTGAGTTATCGCGGCCGCGACGTCACGCAACTCATAGAGTGGCCCTTCAGCCGCGTCGTGCTGCTGGTGCTCACGGGCGACGACCCGAACGCCGCCGAGTGCCGCGCGTTCGAGACTGCATTGTTGCGCGCATCGCGACTTTCCACGGACGATGCCGGGCTGCTGACACTGGCCGCGAAGACGCGCGCGCATCCGATGGCCGTACTGCAAGGGTTGGTGCCGCTGCTGTCGCGTTGCGCGGAGTTCGAGGGCTATGGCGATGCGGCGCACGGATTCACCGTGGCCGCGAAGTTGCCGTCGCTGATCGCGGGCCTGCATCGATTGCGCAGCGGCGAAGCACTCCCCGCCCCGAGTGATCTGCTCGATCCGAATGCGCGCTTCCTCGCAGAGATGGGCTTCGCCTCGAAGCCCGCGCTTGCCCACGCCTTCAACGTGACGCAGATCCTGCAGATCGAACACAGCTTCAACGCCAGTACGTTCGCCGCGCGGGTGGTCGCAAGCACCCTGGCGCCGGTCGAAAACGTACTCGCGGCCGCGCTCGGCGCCTTGCACGGCGCGCTGCACGGCGGCGCCGATCAGGCCGCGCTCGAAATGGCGATCGAGGTCGGCGATCCCGTACTGGCGGCCGACTTCGTCGACGACTGTCTCGCAACCGGTCGCAAGATCATGGGCATGGGACACCGCGAGTACCGCGTGCTCGACCCGCGCGCGCGTTTCGTCAAGGCGCTCGCCGCCGACCTGGCGGGCGGCACCTCACTGGAACCGTTGTACAGGACGCTCGAAGCGATCGAGGCGCGGATCTCCGAACGAATGGCTGAGCGAGGCACTGAATTGCACGCAAACCTCGAGTTCTACAAAGGCATCGTGTATCGCGCAGCTGGATTACCAGTCGATTTCTTTACTGCAGCGTTCGCAATGTCGCGCGTTTACGGCTATCTGGCCCATTTCATGGAGAGTCGCATCAACAATCGCATCATCCGTCCCGCGGCGAAATACATCGGCGAGGTTCCGGCGTGACACCTCTCACTCCGGCGTGAGTACCAGCTTCAATCGCACCATATCGACGCAACGGATGCCGTCTTCGACGATCGGCTCAGCGTAGTTGTTGGTGAAGAAATCCGGTTCGACGCCGACGATGCGGAATCCGGCGCGCTGGTAGAAGCGCAGTGCGCGGAAGCTGGAGTTGCCGGTGCCGACGTCGATCACGCGCGCGCCGCTGGATTCGGCCAGGCCGATCGAGTGGCCGAGCAAGCGACGTCCGAGCCCCGTTCCCTGATACGCCTCGGCCACCGCGATGTTCATCAACTCGAACGTGATCTCGCCGGTCCGTTTCAGCGCGTACACACCGATCACTTCGTCGTTGCGCTTCGCGATCCGCGTCAGCGTGTCGGATAAGTAGCTCTCGATGCGTGCGCGTGACGGGTCGGCGTCGAGCAGCAGGTGCCAGGGTATTTCCTCGGGATACGGCCGCAGGATCCGCGCGTCACGGGGATCGAAACCCTTCACCAGTCTTCCGTGCCGGCGGCACCCTTGAACGGGCCGATGATTTCGCGCGTCACCCAGCCGCCGTAATAGTCGCCGGGCTGCGGATACACGGTTTCGCGGTCGACGAAGCAACTCACGCGGCCCGGATGGAACCCCACCCATCCCAGCAGATCCCTGAAGTCGGCAAACACCTCGACGTAACTCCACGCCGCGCCTTTGATCCGTTCGCCGTCGACGATCACGTCGTAAGCCGCTGCGATGCCCTTCCATTCGCACGTGGTGCGCGTGCCGGTTGCTTCGAGCGCATCCCACTCGACATCGTCTGGCGGCAGATAGAACGTCGGCGGACTCGCGGTCTCCAACACTCGCACACAGTCGCGCGAATCGGCGATCAACGAGCCTTCCGCGAATACCTGCACCAGCCGTGTATCGGGAACGAGCATCGGCGGGCGCGGATAGTCCCACACCGACTCTTCGTGCGCGGCATCCGCGTGCGCGAAGTCGGGACGCACGTCGCCGCGAAAACGCCAGCGCAGCCGCGCGGCTTCGATTTCAGGTGTAGCTCTCAGCATCGCACCCTCCCGATCGTCAAGTCACGAACGCCAGCCCTGCCACCAGTGTTTGGCGGGCCGCGTCGAGTTGCCGCCGCCCTCTGCGAAGGCGTAATACGCCTTCGTCAATGCCGGTGCAATCGAGTCGTAGGTGCCCCAATCGTCCTTCGCGTCGTAGAGCGTGGCGGCGGTGTCGGAACGGTACTGGGCGTAGTGATGCGCGGCGAACGCACTTCCCTGCTTGGACAGCAGATCGTCGGTGAAGCGGCCGTGCGCGACCTTCAGGAAGAATGCCGCCGGCGTCAGTTCCCGATAGCGCAACCGCAGCACCTCGCGCCCGAACGCCGCTTCGAGTTTCGGCGCAACGAGTTGCAGGTTCACGCACCACGCCAGATACATGCCGGGCACCAGCGCGGCGCGATCAATGGAGCCCGCCTCATCGATGTGCAGGTCGATGTCGTCGATGATCATCGCTTCACACCGCGGCGAGCGCGCGGTCGAGGTCGCGAAGCAGATCCGCTTCGGCCTCGATGCCAACGGACAGCCGAACCAGGTTGTCGCCGATGCCGAGCTGCTCGCGCACGCTCGCAGGGAGGCTCGCGTGCGTCATGATCGCAGGGTGCTCAATGAGCGATTCGACACCGCCGAGACTCTCAGCCAGCGCGAACACCCGCACCGACGAAAGGAACCGCCGCGTTGCATCGAGATCGCCTGCGACGTTGCACGTCAGCATGCCGCCGTGACCTGTCATCTGACGGTTCGCGAGCGCGTGCTGCGGGTGGCTCGGCAGACCGGTGAATCGAACCGACGCAATCTTCGGATGCGATTCGAGAAAGCGCGCCACCGCGAGCGCGTTGGATTCGTGCGCCTTCATGCGCACCGCCAGCGTCTTGAGGCTGCGCAGGCACATGTATGCGTCGAACGTGCTCTGAATGCCACCGATCGCGTTACTCAGGAACTTCAATCGCTCCGCCAGCGCTTCATCGTTGGTGATCAGAACGCCGCCGACGAGATCGCTGTGGCCGTTGATGTACTTCGTCGTCGAGTGCATGACGAGATCGGCGCCGAGTTCGATCGGCCGCTGGAAGTATGGGCTCATGAACGTGTTGTCTACCGCCAGTAAGGCACCCGATGCATGCGCGACTTCGGCGGCCTTCGCGATGTCGACCACCTTCAGCAGCGGATTGCTCGGCGTTTCCACCCAGACCATGCGCGTGCTCTTGCGCATCGCCTTCGCGAGGTTGTCGGCATCGGCCATGTCGACGTAGCTGAAGTCGATGCCCTGCTGCCTGAACACGCGTTCGAACAGACGATAGCTGCCGCCGTACATGTCGTCGCACGCCACGACGTGGTCACCCGCGGACAGAAGGTGCACGATCGTCGCCGTGCCGACGGAACCCGAAGCCATAGCGAAACCGAACCGCGCGCCTTCCAGATTCGCAACGCAATCTTCGAATGCGCGCCGCGTCGGATTGCCGCTGCGCGTGTAGTCGTAGCCCTGATGCACGCCGGGAGTCGAATGCGCGTACGTAGACGTCAGGTACAACGGCGTGATGATGGCGCCGGTGGTCGGATCCGGCGCCTGGCCGGCGTGAATGGCGCGCGTCTCGAATCCGAACTCGTCGTCGGACCAGTCCATTTGCTACTTCTCCTAAGGTACTACGTGTGGAACTGCAGTGGTGCCGCTACGGCGCGAAACTCGAACGCGCTCGAATACCCCACCGTCCGTCCACCTGTTCGACGATGTACAGCGACGGGTAGCTCGCGTATTTCGTGCCGTCCTTGTGGTAGCGCGAGAACTCGACCGCGATGTGCACTTTGGTCGGCGAACTCTGCACGATCTGCATCGAGTCCCATTTGCTGTGGTCCCAAGCCTCGCCGGCAATCAGCGCCTCGATGTGATTCGCCGCGATGAACGCGGCGCGATCGGGAAACGTGGTGACCCTCCCGCCGGCGAACCGCACGTGCGGGTACAGCAGCGTATCGGCCCACGCTTCGCTGTCCTTCGCGTTGAACGCCGCCATGAACGTGTCCATCACGCCGCGCGCAGCCGCGTCCGCTAACGCGTTCGCTGCGTCGTCCGCGCGCGCGGCCGCGCCGGCGATCACCGCGAGCGCGAGCATCGCAAATACGCGCAACAGCGCCTGAGTCGACCTGATCATTGCGGTACCATCGCTGAATCGTTGGGCTGAGGAATATCCATGGAAATCGCACCGCTGTCGACCTTCGCCCCGAATCTGTTCGCCGGCCGTAGCGCGCTGATCACCGGCGGCGGCAGAGGTATAGGCCGCGACATCGCGCTGGCATTCGCAAGCCTTGGCGCCGACCTCGTCATCGCGAGCCGCAATCCCGACAACCTCGCGACCACCGCCCGCGACATCGAGGCAATGGGCCGGCGCTGTCTCGCGCAGACGACGAACGTGCGCAAGCCGGAAGAAGTGGACGCGCTCGTTGCCGCCGCCATCGCGAAGTTCGGCAAGATCGATTTCCTCGTCAACAACGCGGGTGGTCAGTTTCCTGCAAGGCCGTTCGACATCAGCGACAACGGCTGGCGCTCAGTGGTCGATCTCAACCTCAACGGCACGTGGAACGTCACGGGCCGCGTCGGAAAGCACATGGTCGAGCGCGGCTTCGGCGCCATCGTCAGCATCGTGCACATCTATTCGTTCGATCGCGGCGCGCCGCCGTTCGTCCACTCCGGTGCCGCCCGCGCGGGTGTGGTCAGCATGACGCGCTCGCTCGCCTACTACTGGGCGCGCAAAGGCGTCACGATCAACGCGCTCGCACCCGGAACGATCGCCACTGCCGGAGTGCGCGAGGAAGAGTTCGCGCACTCCGACATCGAGAACTACGAAGAGGTGGCCGTTAAGGACATTCCCGCGCACCGGCTCGGCGAAACGTCGGAAGTGGCGGGCATCTGCGCGTTCCTGTGTTCACCGGCCGCGCGCTACATCAACGGCGCATCGATCATCGCCGACGGCGCTTACTACATGGACAACTGGACGCCGATGCTCGATCCGGAGGTTTGATTTCATCCCATCGCGTGGCTTCACCCCATTGGATAGAGAATCTCCTTCGTCACTGCGTCGATCTTCTTCATGACGTCCGCGCCGAGCGTGAGATCCGCCGCCGCGAGAATCTCGGGCAGCTGCGCCGCGCGCGTGACGCCGACGATGGTCGACGCGACGAAGTCGTGCTGCTTGCTCCAGGCCGTCGCGAGCGTGACCACCGACATTCCCGCCTCTTCCGCGATCGCCTTGAAGCGCGCCGTGGACGCCAGCGTTTTGTCGTTGACGAAGCGGTTCACCATCGCCGCCTGCCGTGCGCCGGCCTGGCGATAGTTCGTAAACCGCGCGCCTTGCGGCTGAGCGCCCTCGTTGTACTTGCCCGACAGCACGCCGCCCGCGAGCGGCGAATACGGAATGAGGCTGACCTGCTCTCTCCGACACGCCTGCGCGAGTTCGTCTTCGAAGCGGCGGTTGTTCAGGCTGAAATTGTTCTGAATCGTCTCGTAACGCGCGAAACCGTTCATCTCCGAAACCGCGAGACTCCTGGTGAGCCCCCAGGTGGTTTCGTTGCTGCAGCCGATCACGCGCACCTTGCCGTCGCGCACCAGTTCGTCGAGCGCCTCCAGCGTTGCTTCGTAGCGCGCGCCGTGGTCCGGCCAATGCGTCTGATAGAGATCGATGTAGTCGGTCTGCAGTTTCGTGAGGCTCGCTTCTACCGCGCGCACGATGTTGTGACGGTCGAGCGTCGTCATGCCGGAACGCACCGCCGCTTTGATCCAGCCGTGGCTCGGGCCCGACACCTTCGTCGCGATAATCAGCGCATCGCGCGGCTTGGTCTTCATCCAGCGGCCGAGAATTTCCTCGGTGCGTCCCGCATAGCTCGGATCCGGCGGTACCGGATAGTTCTCGGCCGTGTCGTAGAAGTCGATGCCGGCGTCGAAGCTGCGATCGAGCACTTCGATCGCGGCTTTCTCGTCCGCCATCGAGCCGAACGTCATCGTGCCCATGCAGATTTCCGAGACGACGATGCCGCTGCGGCCCAGACGATTGCGTTTCATGAATGGTCCTTAATTTGTTTGACTGACAGCATATCCGAGGCGCGACACGACCGGTTCACTCCGCGAGGTGCTGAACCACGTATGTCGGAACCGGCTGCGCGATGCCCTTGAACTCGATGTCGCCGACATGCTCGGCATGCGCGGCGCCGTCGAGCATCGTGAACACCCGTTGCGAGATCAATACCTGGCCGCCCTTGGCTTCGCCGCACAGGCGCGCTGCAAGATTGGTGACGGTGCCGATCGCGGCGTATTCGTAGCGTCCTTCGAAACCGACCTGACCGCACGTGGCATAGCCGGTTGCAATGCCAACACCCAGACGCAGGTCGTGGCCGCGCCGCTTCCAGCTTTCGGACAGCATCGCTGCCCGGTCACGCATGCCGAGCGCGAGCGCTACGGCGCGGCGGGCCGGTTCGTCGCAAGGCACCGGATCGTTGAAGAACACCATCATTCCGTCGCCCAGGAACTGCGCGAGCGTGCCGCCCTGTTCGAACACCAGCGGGCCGACCGCGTTGTGCAACTCGGCGAGCACCGCCATCACGTCCTCGGGTTCCGAGCGCTCCGCAAACGGCGTGAAGCCGCGCAGGTCGCAGAACAGCACCGTGACTTCGCGGCGGTGACTCTTCAGCAGGTCGATGCCGCCGGAGGTGATGACGTCCGCAAGTTGCGGCGGCAGAAACCTGCGCATCAGGCTGAGGCGTTCCACTTCCTGCACCTGATCGGCAACGCGTTGTTCGAGCTGACGGTTCCAGCCGTGCAGTTCTTCTGCTTGTGCCTCCACGCGCGCGAGAAGCGCGCGCTCGTTGTCGCGCAATCGCTTCTTCTCCATGCACGCGCCGAGACGCGCCTTCAGCAGCACCGGATCGAACGGTTTCGTCAGGTAATCCTCCGCACCCGCTTCGATGCAGCGCACCAGGCTGGCCATGTCGTCGAGCGCGGAAATCATGATCACGGGAATGTCTCGGATTGCGGCATCGATGCGATGCCGCTCGAGCACCGCGAAACCGTCGAGGCGCGGCATCATGACGTCGAGCAGCACCACGTCTATGCCGCCGGCCGCCATGCGCTCTAACGCTTCCACACCGTCGCACGCGTCGATCACACCATAGCCGAGCCTCTGCAAACGGCGACCCAGCACGTCTCGATTCGCCTCGTCGTCGTCCACCACGAGCACGGTCTCGAGCCGGCCCGGACGCGGCGGCTCGGCCACGCCCGGCTGCGAGGCGCTCGAGACCGTTCCAGTCGCCAGCTTGCGCGCGAGTTCGCCAAGCCTGACAGCGGCGGCGGTAAGCCGCTCCAGATCGGAAATCGGCAGCACGCCCGGCGCAGCGCGCAAAGCGGCGGTCGAGGCTTCCAGCTCGCTGACGTGCACACGCAGGCGCGCCGCCGATTCGCCGGGGTTACCGTCGGCGTCGATGATGCCAGGTACCAGTTCCAGCACCTGCCGCGAGACGGCGCGTATGCCCTCGAGCTGTGCGATGTTCGCGCTCGTCAAGCCTTCCTCTTCGAGCAGCAGCTCGGCATAGCCGATCAGATGGTTCACCGGCGTCCGCAATTCGTGGCGAAGTTCGCGAACCTGTTCCGGGGTCATTGGAGTATTCATCACGTCACTCAGGTAAACGCCGAGATGCGAAAAGCGCGAAGGTTGCCGCCGTAGAGGACCTGCTCAGCCGCCTTTCGCGATCGTCGGCACACCGGGTTCGAGCGCAACCCAGTTCTGCTTGCTATCGCACCAGACGTGAAACATAGGCGTGAAGCCCGACGTATCGTCGAGCGTGCCGGTCTTGAGAAAGACGTTGTCGGGCTGCGACGGAACAGCCGAGTAAATCGGCGAACCACAGTTGCCGCAGAAATAGCGCTGCACCGTGTTGCCGCTCGCCGTGTCGCTGTCTTCGTAGAGCTTCGGCTTGCCCGCAGTGAACTTGAAGTCGTTCTTCGGAACGACAGCAAGCGTCGAGTACGACGACCCCGCCTGGCGCTGGCAGTTCTTGCAGTGACACACACCCGTCATCGCGGGCGCTTTGGTGAATTCGTACTTGATCTGCCCGCAGAGGCAGTGACCGGTGATCGACACAGTGCAGTTCTCCTTGATGACGGTTTATCGATGCGCGCGTTCTGCGATGCAATCAACTGCGGCCCTGCAACTTGCGCCGAAAACGCCGCATACCGGCCAGCCATCGGTCGTAGTCATTCGCCTTGCGTTGGAAATACGTGAGCACCTCGGGATGCGGCAGCACCAGGAAACGCTCGTCGCGAATGGCATCGAGACATGCGTCCGCAACGAACTCCGGTTCCAGAATGCCGTCGCCGGCAGCCTGGCGCGTACTGGACGACGCATTTGCCGCGCGGGGTCCGAGGATGTTCGTGCGAACGGCCTGCGGACAAAGCACCGATACGCCGATGCCCTGATCGCCGTAGTTGATCGCCACCCATTCCGCAAAGGCGACCGCCGCGTGTTTGGACAGCGCATAGGGGCCCGAATCCATCTGCGTCAGCAGGCCGGCTGCAGACGCGGTTGATAGCAGGTAACCACCACCGCGCTTCAGCATTCCCGGAATCACCGCCCGCGCCGCTGCCAGGTGCGAAAACGCGTGCACGTTCATCATCTTCTGCCATTCGGACGTCGGCAGATCGAGGCCGCCCGCGCGCCCATAGCCTGCATTCGAAACGAACAGATCGACGGCGCCGTAGCGCCTTTCCGTGTCCGCAACGATCCTCTCGATGGCCGCCTCGTCGGCGACGTCGAGCGCTTCGGAAGTCGCAACGCCGCCGATCATTCGCGCGGTTTCCGCGGCGTTCGCGCCGTTCAGATCGGTGCACACGACAGCGCGCGCACCCGCCCGCGCGATGCGCTGCGCGAGCGCGCGGCCGATGCCCGAGCCTGCGCCGGTGATGACGGCGACCCTGTTCTTCAAATCCATGCGAATGTCTCGTTCCGTTGTGAAGCCAACATCAAGTAGTCATGGCCGCAGAGCCGCGATCCGCATGAGGAGCGCGCTTCATGGAGCCGCAACGCCCAATGCCGCCATTTTCTCCAGCAGTCTCGGCAGTTCGACCGGCTTGGTGTCGTAGTCGTCGCAGCCGGCTTCCATCGCCTTTTCGCGATCGCCGGCCATCGAGTGCGCGGTCAGCGCAACCACCGGTATGTGTTTCGTCGTCGTATCGGCTTTGATTGCGCGCGTCGCTTCCCAACCGTTCATCACCGGCAGGCTCATGTCCATCAGCACGATGTCGGGCAGCTCGGTCTTCGACTTCGCAACACCTTCGGCGCCATCGACGGCGAACACAACGACGAAGCCGCGTCGCTGCAGCCGCCGCGTCAGCATGTCGCGATTCGCCTCATTGTCTTCGACGAGCAGCACTTTGGGCATCGGAATCAGCTCCTTCGAGTTTTTGTTGGATCGGAGTACGGCGCGGCTTCCGAATCGGCGACCACTGTAGGCAGCGTCACGGTGAACGTCGAGCCATGACCGGGGATGGACTCGACGCTGATGTCGCCGCCCATCATCAGACAGAACTGCCGGCTCAACGCCAGGCCCAGACCCGTACCGCCGTACTTGCGCGACGTGTGCGCCTCGGCCTGCGAGAACGCTTCGAACAACCGCGCCAGTTGCGCCTCGGTGATGCCGATGCCGGTGTCGCAGATCGCGAACGTGTACCGCGGTCCGGGTGGCGCCGAACGGTCAGCGTGATCGTGCCGCCCTCCGTGAACTTCGCCGCATTCGACAGCAGGTTGAACAGCACCTGCCGCACCTTGACCAGGTCGGCGTGCATCACACCGATGTCCGGCGGACAGTCGATCTCGAAGTCGTTGCGGTTCTTCTCCACCACCGGACGCACGATCGACTCCGCTTCACTGACGAGGGTCGACACATCGAAGTCTTCCAGATACATCGTCATCCGTCCGGCCTCGACCTTCGACAGATCGAGAATGCCGCTGATCAGCTGCAGCAGGTGTTTGCCGGCGGTGTGGATCTTGCCGAGGTCCGGCAGGAAGTCGTCCTGACCCAGGTCTTCGCATTCTTCCTGCAGCAGTTCCGAATAACCGATGATCGCGTTCAGCGGCGTGCGCAGCTCATGCGACATGTTGGCGAGGAACTCCGACTTGTGGCGTGAGGCGACTTCGAGTTCCTGCGTCTTGGTCTGCAGCTGGTTGAACAACCGCGCGTTCTCGACCGCGATCACCGCCTGGTTCGCCAGCGCTTCGAGCACGGTTCGGTTGCGTGCGGTGAACCGCCGCGTTCCGCTGCGCACAACAAGGATGCCTCCCAATGGCCCCTCGCGTCCGGGCATGGGCACCGCAAGCGCCGCCAACGCCGTCCTGCCGCTGAGGCGATTGATTTCTGCCGCCAGCGGATATTGCTCGGCCCATTCATCAATCGGGCCGGCCACGTCGACCACCTGATCCGCGAGTGCAGCACCCATGAACGAGCCCTGTCGGACTGCGTCGTCGAGGTCAACCGGGTACGTCGAACCGGCGCTCGTTTCAGATGATCCCCAGTGCCTGATGGTTGGACCCTCGACACAGTTCACGATGCCCAATTCCGCCTCGCAGAGCTGCATCGCTGCCGCCGCAATCTTTGGCAGGGTGGCATCCAGGTCCGCCGGCGCACTCGCAATGATGGACAGCACATTGCCCAGCACTCTCTGCCGATCGAGGTTCTCGTTGACGATCTGATTGCTCTCGCGCAACTCGCGAATGAGCCGCGCGTTCTCGATCGCGATGGCCGCCTGGTCGGCGAGCGACTGCAGCAACGCGAGCACCTCGGTCGTGATCGGGGCGCCAGCCGGGCTACCGATCCCCAGCAACCCGAGCACCGTATCGCCATGCACGATGGCGGTAATCGCCGCGCTTCGAAAGCCGAGGCGTTCGACTACGGCTCGGTACTCGGGAGACAGCGACCGGGCCTCGCCGGCCGAAACCGCAAAGGGGCGGCGGGATTCGGCGGCCAGTTTCAGCCCACCTTCCAGCGGCCGCCGCCATCCGATCGATTCCATACCCGCGTCGCCAGCCACATTCGACCGGCAGCGCAGCACCACTTCGTTGCCATCGATGGTGTAGAGCGTGGCGTTGAATTCGGTGAGCCGCATCGCGGCATCGGCAATCGCCTGCAGCGTTTCATCGAGTCGTTCGGGCGACCGGCTGATCTGCCGCAGGATGTCGCTGCTCGCTTCCTCGCGCCGCAGCGCCTCCGAGATCTCCTTGTTGCGCGCCTGCAGTTCGTTGAATACACGCGCATTGTCGATGGCGATGAGCGCCTGATCCGCGAAGCTCTGCAGCAGCGTCACGTGCTCCTGCTGGAAGGCGCGGGCGGCATCACGGCGGACGATGAGAAAGCCGGACGTGCCTGATGCACCGGACATCGCGACACGCAGCAACGCTGCCTCCGCCAATCCATCCTCGCGTGCCTTCGCAGCGGCGCCCGGGTATTGATCGGCCCACTCGTCGACGGGACCGCAGATCCGATATGTCCCGGCGGAGGCAACTGCCCATGGTGAGGTGGTCTCGGCGGATGCGTCGCGCAGCCCGCGAACCGGGTCCCAGGCAAGGGACCGGCTACGACCGGATGCGTCGGCGCTGGAAAACCCGATCGCTACGTGCTCCGCCTCGCAGAGGCGCTTCGCGGCAGCGCCGATCGCGGCAAGCACCGATTCGAGCTCACCCGGCGACTGACTGATCGTGCGCAGGATATCGGCCGTGGCGGTTTCGCGTTCGAGGCCTTTGGCGAGTGCGTCGTTGCGTTCGATGAGCAACCGCTGCGCCCGGGCGGTTTCGATGGCGATGGCGGCCTGCGCCGCGAACGCTTCGAGGGTGGCCATCTCGGCGGCGGTGAATGGACGAACTTCGGTGCGCACGACGGCGAGGGTGCCCGCAATCTGTCCGGCGCGGCCGAGTGGCGCGGCCATGTTTGAACGCATGCGGGACGCTAGCACCGCCAAACGCGCGGGCTCGAACCTGATCTCGAGGAGATCATCCACCGCGACACTGCGTCGCTCCCGGAATGCGCGCGCCGCCGGCGCCGGCGAAGACAACGGCACGCGAAACGAGTTATCGACGTATGCCGCGGGACTGTCTCCAATCGAACCCTGACTGGGCACCAGTTCGTCGCCCTCGACTAGAAAAACCCAGGCCCCGTCGCCGTGTGTCAATAGGCGCGCGGCCTCTGCAACCGCCACGAGCGTGCCGTCCACGTCGAGCGGATGTTCATTGATCCGCTGCGAGATGCGCGCCAGCGCCGCCTCACGCTCCACGGATGCAGCAAGTTCCGTGTTGCTGTCCTGCAGTTCATCGACCAACCGTGCATTCTCGATGGCAATAGCGGCCTGGTCCGCGAATGTGCGCAGCATTGCAACGTCGTTGGGAGCATAAGTGACCACGCCAGGACGCTCGACGCTGAGCACGCCAATGGTCTCGTCGCCAGCGAGGATGGGCATGAACAGGATGGTGTGCTCGCCGAAGTGGTCGACGAGTTCGTTGCGCCGATCGATGCTGGCGTCGTCGCGCGTGACCGTGACTACGGTGTGATTGCGCGTGCGCAGCGCCGTCGCCGTGGGCTCCCGGTCGATCGGAAGCTCCCTGTCCACCATCGCACCGATGTCCGCGTGCACGTGAGAGAACGATCCCGCCGGTTCAAGGATGTTGCCGCGCCGCAACAAGATCACCGAGCCCCGCGACTTCAGCAGCCGCACGGCGTTCTCGGCCAACGTGTTCAGCACCGCAGTGAGGTCGAACGCCGAGCGGCTGATGGCCTGCAGCACGGCAGCGACGGCGGTCTCGCGTCCGATGCGATCCTGCAGTTCGTTGAACGCACGGGCGTTCTCCACGGCCACGACCGCCTGCGCGGCGAGATACTGCAGCAGCGTGATGTGGTGTGCGTCGAACGCGCGCGCAGTGTTGCGGCGCGCGAGCATGTAGCCGATGCGAGTCTTCCCAGACATCAGTGGAACCGACAACAGGGCCAGCTCTGTGAGTCCATCGGCGCGCGTGATCCCCACAAGGCCAGGGTATTCGGCCTCCCAGGCCTCGACCCGACCGACCACATGGGTAAAGCCGCGGATCTCGTCGGCCGCACTCACAACGAACCTCGAAACACCCTGCTCGAAAACGCGCAGCCCCCGGATCCGGTCCCAGTTGTGGAAGGTGGGTTGTCCATCCGCGCCTTTGACCTCGAACCCCATCACGCCGTGGTCGGCTTCACAGAGCCGCTCAATCGCCCGTCCGATCTCCGGCATGATGCGTTCGAGGTCGGCGGGCGTCTCGTTGATGAGGCGCAGGATGTCCGCGGTTGCAGTTTCGCGTTCCTGCGCCGCGGCGCTCGCTTTCAGCGCGGCATCGCGTTCCTGTTGGGAATACGCGAGTTGTGCCTGCAACCCCGCCAGTTGCGTCTGCAGCCGCTCGAGGGTCGGCTTCATGACGCGCCCTCCCCCTGCACGCACGCCACCGGCAGCGTCACGGTGAACGTCGAGCCATGACCGGGGATGGACTCGACGCTGATGTCGCCGCCCATCATCAGACAGAACTGCCGGCTCAACGCCAGGCCCAGACCCGTACCGCCGTACTTGCGCGACGTGTGCGCCTCGGCCTGCGAGAACGCTTCGAACAACCGCGCCAGTTGCGCCTCGGTGATGCCGATGCCGGTGTCGCAGATCGCGAACGTGTACCCGTCCGGGTGGCGCCGAACGGTCAGCGTGATCGTGCCGCCCTCCGTGAACTTCGCCGCATTCGACAGCAGGTTGAACAGCACCTGCCGCACCTTGACCAGGTCGGCGTGCATCACACCGATGTCCGGCGGACAGTCGATCTCGAAGTCGTTGCGGTTCTTCTCCACCACCGGACGCACGATCGACTCCGCTTCACTGACGAGGGTCGACACATCGAAGTCTTCCAGATACATCGTCATCCGTCCGGCCTCGACCTTCGACAGATCGAGAATGCCGCTGATCAGCTGCAGCAGGTGTTTGCCGGCGGTGTGGATCTTGCCGAGGTCCGGCAGGAAGTCGTCCTGACCCAGGTCTTCGCATTCTTCCTGCAGCAGTTCCGAATAACCGATGATCGCGTTCAGCGGCGTGCGCAGCTCATGCGACATGTTGGCGAGGAACTCCGACTTGTGGCGTGAGGCGACTTCGAGTTCCTGCGTCTTGGTCTGCAGCTGGTTGAACAACCGCGCGTTCTCGACCGCGATCACCGCCTGGTTCGCCAGCGCTTGCAGGATGACTTTGTGGCGCGGGGCAAACGGCTTCGCTTCATGGCGAATAGCCATCACCACGCCCAACGGGCCTTCGTGGCCGGGCATCGGTACTGCTAGAGCCGCAAGCGCCGTCTGCCCGTCGGCGCGGTGGATCTGCGCCGCGCCAGGATAGTCATCGGCCCACGACTCGATTGGGCCGGTGACTTCCACGATCCGGTTATCATCGATCGCCACGCCAATGAACGTACGCGATCCCGCGAGCTGATGACGATCCGTCAGCGTTTGAACGTCGAAACTGCCGCGCACGGCGTCCCACCCGCGAAGGCGACCCTCCTGGAGGTAGTTCACCGCTGCACTGTCGGCCTCGCAGAGTCGCTCCGCGGCCGCGGCGATCTGCGGCAGCGTCGTGTCGAGGTCGGCCGGTGCACTCGCGATGATCGAGAGAACATTGCCGAGCACCTGCTGCCGATCGAGGTTTTCACTGACGGTCTGATTGCTCTGGCGCAGTTCGCGGATCAGCCGTGCATTCTCCATGGCGATTGCGGCCTGGTCGGCGAGCGATTGCAGCAGCGCCAGTACCTCGGTCGTGATCGGCGTTCCGGCGGGGCTACCGATCCCCAACAACCCGAGCACCGCATCGCCGTGCACGATGGCCGCAATTGCCCCACTGAGAAAGCCAAGACGGTCGAGCGCCGCCGTGTACTCCTGAGACACGGCCCGGCTCTCGTCGTCGGCGTTGATCACGACGGGGCGGCGGGACTCGGCGGCCTGTTTCAGCCCACCTTCCAGCGGCCGCCGCCATCCGATCGCTTCCATGCCCGCGTCACCGGCCACATTCGACCGGCAGCGCAGCACCGCCTCGTTGCCATCGATGGTGTAGAGCGTGGCGCTGAATTCGGTGAGCCGCATGGCGGCATCGGCAATCGCCTGCAACGTTTCATCGAGTCGCTCGGGCGACCGGCTGATCTGCCGCAGGATGTCGCTGCTCGCTTCCTCGCGCCTCAGTGCTTCCGTTATCTCCTGGTTGCGCGCTTGTAGTTCATCGAACAGCCGCGCGTTCTCGATCGCGATAAGCGCCTGGCTCGCAAACGTCTCGAGGATCGCGACGTGGCGATCGGTGAAAGGAATTGCGTTGTGGCGGGTCACAACGATCGTTCCCACCGGACCTGCATCGCTGCGCATGGGAACCGCCAGCGCAGCAGCCTCTGTGCGTCCGGCTGCCCGCGCCATCGAAGCAGCGTCGGGAAACTCGCTCGCCCACGTCTCGATTGGGCCGGCATACCGCACGGGGGCGTTCGTTGCGATGGCGCGGACGCCAGGCACGCCGCGGCCGGCACCGGATCGAGGCATCGCCGTGTGACCCACGCCCGTCGCCCAGATACATTTCTGGTGGGCAACCACCACCGAGTCTGCATCGCACAGCCGCGCGGCTGCACCGGCGAGTTGCGGCAACACCGCGTCGAGATCCGACGGCGACGCCGCGATGATTTCCAGCACCTGTGCCATCACGGTCTGCTGTTGCAGCGCTTCGGATACCTCGCGATTGCGATCCTGCAGTTCGTTGAACACGCGCGCATTGTCGATGGCGATGAGCGCCTGATCGGCAAAACGCCGCAGCAGCGTCACCTGCTCCGGCAAGAACTCGCGGGCCATGTTGCGGCGAACGATGACCATGCCCTTCGTACCCGCCGCCGACGAAACGTTGATGCGGACCATCGCCGCTTCCGAGAGCCCGTCCTCGCGTGCGCGAAGCTTGTGCGCAGCGAAGTTGGCCGGCCACGAGTCAATGGCGCCGGTGGCCTGCATCACTTCCGTGCTCAGGTTTTCGTCATCCCAACTGCGCGCTGCATTTGGAAGCGACGCCTGCAGTCCGCGGATGGGATCCCAGACCACTGCGCGTACGTCGCCTGCGGCATCGCGGTTCACGAAACCGATCGCGACGTGGTCTGCGGCGCACAATCGCTGCGCGGCCGCCGCGATCGCCGACAGCACGCCTTCGAGTTCACCCGGCGACTGGCTGATGGTGCGCAGGATGTCGGCGGTGGCGGTTTCGCGTTCGAGTCCTTTGGCGAGGGCGTCGTTGCGCTCGCCGAGCTGCTGCTGCGCGCGTGCGGTTTCGATCGCGATTGCCGCCTGGGCCGCAAACGCTTCGAGCGTAGCCATCTCGGCTGCGTTGAACGGCCGCACTTGAGCGCGCACGACGGCGAGCGAACCCGCGATGGGATCGGTGCGACCGAGCGGCGCGGCCATCGTGGAGCGGATACCGGCAGCTGCGTAGGCGTCGCGCGTGGCACCCGCGGGTACCAGGTCCAGCAGGTCGGGAACCGCAAGGGTGCGCCGCTCACGCACACACAGTGTCACCGGCGTTTCACTCGATGCCGGCACCGCCGTGCTGAGATGCACGAACGCTTCCGGTATTTCTCGTATCGCGCCGGTCGTCGGCCTGAACTGCTCGCCATCGCGAAGCCAAACTCGCGCGCCATCGGCGTCGAGCAGCTTCAATGTTGCTTCGGCAATCGCCAGCAACGTGCCTTTGATGTCGCGAGGATGCTCATTGATGCGTTGCGCAATCTGCGCCAGCGCCGCCTCGCGCTCCACCGCCGC
The DNA here is from genome assembly GCA_963780795.1 of uncultured Gammaproteobacteria bacterium. Taxonomy (GTDB): domain Bacteria; phylum Pseudomonadota; class Gammaproteobacteria; order Pseudomonadales; family Azotimanducaceae; genus DATJGR01. The sequence goes on from CAWADH010000008.1 coordinate 960,280, forward strand.
CGCAAGTTCTGTGCGCAGCCTCGCGTCGCTCGCTTCGAGCTGCTGCAATCGCTGCCGCAGTTCCAGATCCGACGATGGCTCTGTCATGCGTTTCTATCCCCTCTCCTCTATGCCGATGCGAGCCGCCCCTGTATCTGGCTGACGCGCAGACGCGGAATACTACGCGGTACGGGCGACGCCGGCAGAGTGAGTCGTTCCGCGAATCGTCGGGAACCTGCTTCAATCACAACGGATCGTCCGATTGGATCCCGCGAGGAACACCATCACCCCTCTGCTTGATCGCTAGCGCAGAGACGCATCGCCGCGCAAACGCTCGATGGCGAGATCGACGAACGCGCGCGCCTTTTGCGCGGCATGGCGCCTCTCTCGGTGTACGACGTGGATCGGCAACGGCAGCGGTTCGTAGTTCTGAAGCACCCGTTCGAGCTTACCCGCCTTTACGTGCTGTGCGATCTGATACGACAACACGCGCGTGATGCCGAAACCGCCGAGCGCGGCGACGATCGCCGAATCGTTGCTCGTGGTCATCAAGCGCGGTCGAATGCGTACGCGCATCGGACGGCCCTCGGCCACGAACGACCATTCCTGCGTTGGGGTCACCGCGCCTGCGGACACGATGCGATGTTCGCCGAGTTCCCGCGGTTCGCGTGGAACCCCGTGGCGTTTCAGATAGCGCCGCGACGCGCACACGACGCGATCGACCCGACCGACGCCGACCGCCTGCAGGCTCGAATCGGCCAGTTCTCCGATGCGGACGGCGACATCGATTCCTTCCTCGATCAGGTTGACGACCCGGTCGACGAACCAGCACGAGACGTCGGTTTCGGGGTAACGATCGAGATACTCCGCGACGATCGGCATCACGTACATCGAGCCGAACAGCACCGGCGCCGTGATGACGAGATGTCCACGCGGCTGCGAATGTGCGCCGATGATCGAAGCTTCCGAATCGGCGACGTCCGCCAGAATGCGGCGGCAATCGGCGGCATATCGTGTGCCGGCCTCGGTCAGCCGAACCGAACGCGTCGTGCGCGTGAGTAACCTGACGCCCATGCGCGATTCGAGTTCGGCAACGGCGCGCGTCACGGCCGGCGGCGACTGTCCCAGCTTTCGGGCCGCCGCTGCAAAGCCCCCTTCATCGACGATCGCGATGAACGCCGCCATCGCAGAAAGACGATCCATATTGTTCCTCAAATCGAAATGGAGTCTTACCGAAATGAGGTATTAATTCCATCGACCGAATCAATCAGACTGCGCGGCATCGACAGGAGAACTGATATGTCACGCGCTTATTCGGACATCGCGTTCACACCCGCGGTGCGGGAGTTGCAAACACGCATGGGCAGCCGCTCGAAATACGAAGCGTTCGATCGTGCCACCGATCGCAGGGATCAGCTCAGCGAACGCGAGGCGGAGTTCATCCGGCACAGCGATCATTTCTTCCAGGCGACGGTCGGCGCAACCGGTTGGCCCTACGTGCAGCACCGCGGCGGCCCGGCGGGTTTCCTCAACGTACTCGACGATCGAACGATCGCGTACGCGGATTTCCGCGGCAACGTGCAATACATCAGCGTCGGCAATCTGACGGGCGACGACCGTGTTTCGTTGATCCTGATGGACTACGCGAACAGACGCCGGCTGAAGATCCTCGGGCGCGCGCGAGTCGTCGAGGCCGCTGACGATCCGGAGTTGATCGCCCGCGTGACGGTGCCGGGGTACGAGGCGACGGTCGAGCGCACCGTCGTGATCAGCGTCGAAGCGTGGGATTGGAATTGCCCACAACACATCACGCAGCGATTCACCGTTGCCGAGGTGGAAGGCCTCATCGCTCCGCTGAAGGCCGAGATCGAACGCCTGCGCACGCGCCTCGGTGACCCGCGTTAGGCGGGGCGCTCGCGTCTCGGGACCACCTGTGCTTCGCGCGCTCGCGCGTCAGCGGAACTCAGCTTTGACGGAAGAGCGCGCAAAGCTTGTTGCCGTCGGGATCGCGCAGGTACGCGAGGTACGTCTTGTCGCGAAAGCCCGGCGGGTCTTCGCACGTCACTCCGCCGTTCGCAAGCCCGGCAGCATGGAACGCAGCGCCCTGCTCGGCCGACTTCACGGCGAATCCGATCGTGCCGCCGTTCGCGTACGTGGCGGGTTTGCCGTTGATCGGCGTCGTGATGCCGAACATGCCGGTGGGGCTGCGATAGAAATAGCGGTTCTTGTTCGCCACACCGGGGCCGATGCCGAGCGTACCGAGCACCGCATCGTAGAACTTCCTCGACACCTCCAGATCCTTAACGCCAACCATCACGTGACTGAACATGGCTCTTCCTCCGTAGTTTTCGGAAGCGGCATGGTAACCGACTCGCACCGCTGCCATAGACCCGACGGTGAATGCGGTTGACTGAGGCGCGGCTTCACGACACCGTTGGACTTTCCGTCGATCGACAAGAGGTCACCACGTGAGCGATTCCGAATACGTACCGCCCAAAGTGTGGAAGTGGGATAGCGCCAACGGCGGACGCTTCGCCAACATCAATCGGCCGATCGCCGGCGCAACACACGAGAAGGAGTTGCCGGTAGGCAACCACCCATTGCAGTTGTACTCGCTGGCTACGCCCAACGGCGTAAAAGTGACCGTGATGCTGGAGGAGCTGCTGCAGCGCGGATTCAGCGGCGCCGAGTACGACGCGTACACGATCAACATCGGCGACGGCAGTCAGTTCGGCAGCGGCTTCGTCGCGATCAACCCGAATTCGAAGATTCCGGCGTTGCTCGACCGCAGCACACCGAAACCGACGCGCGTGTTCGAGTCCGGAGCGATCCTGCTGTATCTCGCCGAGAAGTTCGGCGCGTTCCTGCCCACCGACCCGAGCGGACGGGGCGAATGTCTGTCGTGGCTGTTCTGGCAGATGGGCAGCGCGCCGTTCCTCGGCGGCGGCTTCGGCCACTTCTACGCCTATGCGCCGTCGAAAATGCAGTACCCGATCGACCGTTACGCGATGGAGGTGAAGCGCCAGCTCGACGTGCTGAACCGCAACCTCGAAGGTCGCAGATTCCTCGGCGGAGACGAGTACACGATCGCCGATATGGCGACCTACCCGTGGTACGGCGCGCTGGTGCTGCACAACATCTACGAAGCCGCGGAGTTTCTCGATGTGGCGAGCTACACCCACGTGATTCGATGGGCCACCGAGATCGAAAAGCGGCCGGCGGTGCAGCGCGGTCGCCGCGTGAACCGGCCGTGGGGTCCCGAAGCGGAACGGGTGGTCGAGCGCCACAGCGCCAGCGACTTCGACCCGAAGTAGCCCCTGTTCACGCGATCGAGTCTCCGCCGAACACCGCACTCGGTTTCGACCCGATTCGATCGCGTGCGATCATCGCCGCCGCACCCACGGGAGAAGTGCAATGAAGACCGTCGTAAAGACCATCGTGATCCTGTTCCTCGTCTACGCCGGCATCGTCGCCGGATTCGAGTCGCTGATCGGGTACTTTCAACCGAAGGACCAGAGCACGATGGAGATCACCACACACGACGACAGCGGCAATGCGAAGCAGCGCGTCGTGGCGCGGCTCGAGAGCGACGGCAAGCTGTACGTGGCCGCCAATCATTGGCCGAGACGCTGGTACAACGAAGTGCTCGCGCATCCGCAGGTGGACGTCACGTGGGACGGCAAGACCGCGGCGTACGTGGCGGTACCGGTCACCGGCGCTGAATTCGACCGCGTCAACGCGGAGCACAGTCTGCCAACGATGATCCGTGTGCTAACCGGGTTTCCGCCGCGGCGGCTGGTGCGGCTCGATCCGGCGTTGATTCCCGCGCCGGAACCCATCGGCGCCGGCTGACCTTTCGACGGCTCGTCAGGCCGGCACTTCGCCTTTCAGGATCACGCGGTGCATGACCCGGCGCTCGCCGGGATAGTCGTTCAGCGGAAAGTGCTGCACCGAACGGTTGTCCCAGATGGCGAGCGTGCCGGGCGTCCAGCGCAGGCGTGTCAGAAACTGCGGTTGAATCGCATGCTCCGCCAGCTGCGTCAGCAACGGCAAACTTTCCTCGCGCGTGCGCCCCACGAAGCAGCGCGTGTGCGCGAGGCTCACATACAGCGCCTTCGTCTGGTTGTCAGGGTGCGTTCGAACGACCGGGTGGATCGCGTCCGTGACGGCCGCACCGGCCGTGCGTCGGTTCCGATTGGCGCCGGCCACCTGTGCGTAAGCGCCGTCGTCGTCGTGCACCAGCGAAGCGGTGTATTGAGCGGATAGTCCGTCCATCTCCCGACGCGTCTGCAACGGCAGCGAGTCATACGCTGCGTGCATGTCGGCAAACAGCGTATCGCCGCCCTGCTTCGGCAACGAAACGGCATACAGCAACGTGAGGCCGGGCGGCGCCGGCAGATAGCTCGAGTCGGTGTGCCAGATGCCGCCGAAGTTCGACTCGTCTTCGGGTTCCTTCACGATCGGCACGACGTAAGGATCGTCGGGCAGCGACTGTGCAAACGGATAGATCTCGCGTTCGCCGAGATGCGCCGCAAACGCGCTCAGCGCGGCCGGGTCGAGCCTTTGGTCGCGTAACGCCAGCACGTGATATTCCAGCAGCGCGGCGCGAATCCGCGCGAGCTGGTTCGCGTCTATCCTGCGCACGTCGACCTCGGTTATGTCGGCGCCCAGCGCGCCGTCCATCGGTCTGATCAGCACGGCACGTCGCCGGCCACCGTGATGCGGTGCATCCGGCGGTGTTGCGGAAAGAAGTCGTTCACCGGTTTGTGCTGCGTGGCGCGGTTGTCCCACATCACCAGCGTGTCGGGTTCCCAGCCGAGCCGCACGGTGAACTCGTCGGTGGTCACGTGGCGGAACAGAAGATCGAGCACCGCGCGACTTTCCGTAACCGTTAGTTCGTTGATTCGAACCGTGAACAGCGAATTCACGTAGATCGCCTTGCGGTGCGTCTCGGGATGCCTGCGAATGACCGGATGCGATACGGGCGGATTGGCGGCGATCGCGCCGGCGAGCCGCTCGTAGCCGCCGGGTTCCGCGAGGCTTTCTTTGAAGCCGTGCGCGAAATCGTGCGTCGCCGTCAGGCCGTTCAGAAAGGTCTGCATCGACGGCGACAATGCCTGGTACGCCGCGGTCATGCTCGCGAACAGCGTGTCGCCGCCGAACGGCGGGATCACTTTGCCATGCAGCATCGTCAGCATCGGCGGCGCCGCCCTGAACGTCATGTCGGTGTGCCACATTTCGATCTTCGACGGCTTCTCTTTCGTGCTCTCGAGAATCTGCACGTCCGAAGTGCCGGACACCACCTCGTATGCCGGATGACCTTCGATCAGTCCGAATCGCACGGCAAATGCGCGTTGCTGTTGCGGCGTCATGTGCTGATCGCGAAAGAACAGCACCTGATGGTCGAGCAGCGCTGCATGGATCGACTCGAACAGCGCATTCGAGCCGACCGCATCGGTCACCTGAACATCGTGCACGAACGCGCCGAGCGCGCCGGCGGCCTTCTCCACCCGCATCGGACTACCGTGCGATCAACGATTCTGGATTTCTTTCAGACCCGCTTCGAAGCGTTTGCGGATGACGTCCGCCGCGTCGGTCTGCGACTTGATGGCCATCTCAGCGAGCTCGCGCATGTTCGACAGCGCTTTCTCGAACGCTTTCTGGCCGTGTTCGAGCTGTTTCTGCGCCATCTCGCCGGGCGGCGACTTGACGGTGTCGCTCACCGACGTCTGCCACGCCTCGAATGCTTCGCGCATCAGTTCGGTCTGGCGCGTCATCAGGTTCTGCCAGCCCTGCAACGCCGTCTGATTCGCTTCCTGAAGCGCCTTGATGTTCTCGCGCTGACCTTCGATCAGCTTGCTGACGTCCACACCCGGAATCTGCAACTGTTTGAACAATTCGCCGACGTCGAAATTCGGCCACGGATTCTTCGCGTCCTGATCAGCCATGATTCCCCTTCCTCTGTCTGTGACCCTCGGTCGAGTCTATATTCAGCCCCGTCCGAAAACAGCAACGATCCATGACCACGGCAGAAGGCACGATTCAGTTCCGCTACACGCTCCACGCGCCCGGCGCCGCAGACGTGCTCGACGACGTGCGCTTCGCACAGCTGGCGGCGTGGCGCGCGATTCTGCGTCAGCTCGACCTGATCGGCCGCGATCCGACGCGATACGACGGATTCGCCTACGGCAACCTGAGCGTTCGCGACGGCGCGGAAGCCCGCCGCTTCTTCGTCACCGCGAGTCAGACCGGCGGCGACTCGAACTTCGATCGTTCGCACCTGGTGCGCATCGATCGCTGGGACGCGGCGCGCTTCGAAGTTCGCGCCACGGGGGCAGTGCCACCGTCGTCGGAGAGCATCACGCACGGCATGCTGTACGCCGCCGACCCGTCGATCGCATGGGTGATGCACGTGCACTCGCGCTCGATCTGGCGGAATGCGAACCGTCTCGAACTGTCGGTGACCGGCGCAAACGTACGGTACGGTTCGGTTGCGATGGCGAGCGCAGTGGCCGCGCTGATGCGGCAGGTTCGGGATCGTCCGATCGCGTTCGCCACGCTCGGCCACGAAGACGGCGTGTTCGTCGGCGGCGCATCCGCCGACGAGACCGGCGCCCTGCTGGTTCGCACGCTTGCAACTGCACTTGGCGCTCCGCAATGAGCAGCGCCGCGCCCGAACCGATCCGTTGGCGCGACGAGCGCCTGGAACTGCTGGATCAGACGCAACTGCCCGACCGAGTGGTGTTCGAATTCCAGACGTCGCTCGAGACGGTTTACAACGCCATCCGCGAGCTGAAGGTGCGCGGCGCACCGGCGATCGGCATCGCCGCTGCATACGGGCTCGTCATCGCGATGCAGGCGCATCGCGTCGCGGATGGCGAACGGTTCTTCGCAACGCTGCACGCCGCCGCCGATCGCCTGCGCGTAGCGCGACCCACAGCTGTGAACCTCGGCTGGGCGATTGACCGCATTCTCGCGGCCGCCCAACCACCGGGCGATGGCGCAGCGCGCTACACCCGCATCAAGGCGACGGCCGAGGCCATTCACGAAGAAGACCGGCGCATGTGTCGCGCCATCGGCCGCGCCGGGCAGCATCTGATCGCGCCGAGCAGCGGCGTATTGACGCATTGCAACGCCGGCGCGCTGGCGGTATCCGAACTCGGTACCGCGACCGCCCCGATGTATCTCGCGCACGCGGCTGGCGTGCCATTTCGGGTTTACGCAGGCGAAACGCGGCCGCTGTTGCAGGGCAGCCGGCTCACCGCGTGGGAGCTCATGCAGGCCGGCGTCGACGTAACGCTGATCTGCGACACGATGGTGGCGCGGATGATGGCCGAAGGTGCGATCGATCTCGTGCTGGTCGGCACCGATCGTGTAACGCGCAACGGCGACGTGGTGAACAAGATCGGCACGTCCGGCATCGCGATTCTGGCGCGCCACTTCGCGATTCCGTTCTACGTAGCGTGTCCGTCGTCGACGTTCGATCCGACCACTGCGGACGGCGCGTCCGTGGTGATCGAAGAGCGCGATCCCGCCGAAGTGCGCAGCGTGTTTGGGCGTGCCACTGCACCCGCAGGCGTCAAGGTGCGCAATCCCGCATTCGACGTGACACCGCACCACCTGGTGACCGCATTCGTCACCGATGCCGGGTTGTTGGCGCCTCCGTTCGACCAGACGTTGAAGCGGCTGACAAATGGCAATGCCTGACGAGTTCGCAGAGGCGCGCCGGGTGTGACCCGCTACAGACCACCGAGGGCGAAGTCGACGTCGCTCATTACACCGCAGGGTCAGCGGCGACTGACCGAAGAGCTGCAGTATCTCTGGAAGGTGAAACGGCCGGAGGTCACACGCAAGGTGTCCGAAGCGGCTGCGCAAGGCGACCGGTCGGAGAACGCCGAATACATCTACGGCAAGAAACAGTTGCGGGAAATCGACTCGCGCATCCAGTTCCTCTCGAAGCGCCTCGATGAATTGGTCGTGGTGGACCGGACTCCACCGGATCGGTCGCGCGTGTTCTTCGGCGCCTGGGTGACGGTCGAAGACGACGACGGAGAGGAACACCGCTACCGCATCGTGGGTCCAGACGAATTCGACCGCGAACCCGGCTACATCAGCATCGACTCACCGGTTGCGAAGGCCCTGCTCAAGAAGACGCGCGGCGACGACATCGAGGTGAAACGACCCGACGGCGTGGCGCACTTTCACATCGTGGAGGTCGACTACCGTGAACCCGATTGAGATCGACGCAATCGACCATGTCGTGCTGCGGGTAAAGGATCTGAACGCGTCGCTCGCGTTCTATCGCGACGCGCTGGGGCTGTCGGTCGAACGGCAACTCGACATTGGACTGGTGCAGCTGCGCGCCGGCGCATCGCTGATCGATCTGGTGCCGGTCTCGAGCCCGCTCGGCAGTCTCGGCGGAGCGGGACCGGGCACCGATGGCCGCAACATGGACCACTTCGCGCTGCAGCTCGGCCGCTTCGATGGCGATGCGATATCCGCGCATCTTGCCGCACACGGCGTCGAACACGGAGAGATCTCGCAGCGTTATGGCGCGAAGGGCACCGGCCCATCGATCTACATCAAGGATCCCGACGGAAACACCGTGGAATTGAAAGGTCCCGCGACGGATCAGCGCCGTTCGGGCGTATGAAGGTATGGAAAACACACCAGGAGAGTTCCGATGTTCTCGAAGGATCGAAAATTCAAGTACGCAGGCGGCCTGATGCTGGCCGGCTTCCTCGCCACCACCGCGCTGGCCGCGGACGCACCGGCACCCGCCAACCCTGCAGAACCGGGTTGTCCGCCCGGTCATCGCGGCGACATCGATCTGAGCAAGATGGATGCGCGCGCCGCCAAGATGTTCAGCTCTGTCGATACGAACGGCGACGGCAAGATCACGCAGGCCGAATTTCTCGCCGTCAAACCGCCGCAAGGGCCTCCGGGCGGACCGGGCGGCGACGCGCCCGGCATGCACGGCCAGCACGGTCCAGCGATGGGCATGCAGGGTCCCGGCATGGGTATGGGCATGGGTCATCACGGTGCCGGTCCTGACGGCGGCATTACGCCGCAAGAGCGCGAAGCGTTCCAGGCCGACCTGTACAAGGCATTGGATGCCGACCACAACGGTCAGTTGTCGCAAGCCGAGTTCTCGAAGGCTTGGGAAACGGCGCACACGATGATGAAGACGCAGATGTTCAAGAAATTCGACAAGAATGGCGATGGCGTGCTGACGAAGGACGAGTTCCCGCCGTACGTTGCGAAGATGTCGGCGATGGACACCAACGGCGACGGCACCGTATCGCGCGACGAAATGAAGGCGGCGCACGCAGCACAACGTGCGCAGACTCCTCCGACGCCGCCGAATTGAGATTGGCGATTGCCGACCCCCACCGATGAGGAACTCATGGCGCAAGTGCAGCGCCGCGATCAGGAGGCGTTCACACGCCTCCTCGATCGACACCTCGCGGGGTTGCAGAAATTTCTCATCCGTACGACTGGCAACGCAGCCGACGCGGACGAGGTCGCTCAAGAGGCTTTCCTGCGCATCTGGAGTCACGCGAAGAACTGGCAGCCGGATCGCGTCAGGTTCACGACCTGGTTGTTTCGAATCGCGCGCAATCTGGCGATCGACCGACACCGCAAACACCGCGAGACGAACGATGAAAATCTCGAACAGATCGTCGACGACGCGCCGGATACCGGCCACGCGATCGACGCAGAACGACGTCGCAAGATGATGCAGAACGCAATTGCCCAACTGCCCGAGCGTCAGCGCACCGCGCTCGTGCTGTGCCACTTCGACGGGATGTCGAACCCGGATGCCGCTGCGGTGCTCGAAATCACCGTGGAAGCACTCGAATCGCTCCTCGCACGCGCACGCCGAACCCTGAAGAGCGCGTTGCGACCGTTACTCGAAATGCAAGAGATGCAGCCATGTCCGACAACCCGATGACTCTCGACGAATTCGAGTCGCTGCTCGACCGATACGGCGCCGATCTCGATCAATGGCCTGTCGAGTTCGCCTCGCGGGCAAGGCCCCTCATCGATGATTCGCATGCGGCGCAATCGCTGTACGCAGAATCCCGCGCCTTGGAAACGCTGTTGGACGACGCGCTGCCGGCGGCCACGTTGTCGACCGGCGCGGTGCGCAGTCGCATTCTGGCCGCGCTAACGGAACAGACCGCGAAGCCCCGCATGTTCGCGTGGTTGAACTTCGGGCCGCGTCTGTTGCGCCCGGTAGCGATCGCAGCGGCGATCATTCCGCTGGTTCTCGGCTATGCGATCGGCGTCGGGTATCAGCCCGGCGGCGTCAACGAAGACCTCGTGTCCGACGTCAGCCTGCTCGCATTTGCCGACTACGAGGCGTATTCCGATGCGAACTAACAGGTGGTTGATCGGCGGGCTCGTCGTATCGCTGATACTGAATCTGCTGCTGGTCGGCTTCATGGCGGGGCGCATGTCGGGTTTCGGCCCGCCGCCCGGCTTCGGTCCCGATCCGACATCGGGCTTCTTCCGTCTGCTCGGTTTCCTTCCCGACGACCGTCGCGCGGCCATTGCGCCTACTCTACGCAAGGACATGGGCGAACTGATGCCGGTGCTGCGCAAGATGCGCGGCGACCAGCACCAGGTATTCGAGACATTGACGGCTGAGCCATTCGAACCAGCAGCGCTCGAAACGGCGCTCGCCGACCTGCGCACCAACCTCACGGCGGCGCAAGTGGCGAGTCATCACTCGTTCGTCGAGATGGCGAAGTCGCTTACGCCCGAAGAGCGCAAGTCGCTCGCACGCGCGATGCGCCGGCCGTCTCACATGCACGGCATGGGCGGCGACTCAAATCGGCGCGATCACCCGCCGTTCGGGATGCAATCCGGGGGCGGCGGGGAGGAGCCCCCTCAGGAAAGTCGTTAGCGAGGGCGCGACCGTGCGAATCGGCTTCGCGCCGGGCGCCTCCAGCACGACCTCGCCGCTTGCGTTGTCCACCGACAGAAACAGATCCGACTCGGGCTCGGTACACGCGAAAAACACGGTGAATGGCGCTCGCGCCCTGCGCTTCGCCAGTGCGTGACCGATCAGGTTCTCGACCAGCCGCTCCGCGTCGGACGGATTCCACAACAGGATCAGGCTCACATGGCCTTCCTGAGCCGTCGCTTCGAGCCCGCCGGACCAGTACCGGCCGTAGTACGCCTTGATGTCCGGATGGATGGTCGCTTCCAGCGCGCGCTCGAGTCCGGCGAAGTCGTCTGCGAACGCCCGTCGCAAAGGCCGCCACGGCACGCATTGCACAGCATCGCCGGAAGCGAACGGCTCGCCGCTTTCACACGGCGAGCGCCACCGCGGATCGAACGGATCGACCAGCTCCGGATACTGCTGCAGATAGCGCTCGACGAAAGCGTCGAGTTCGTGCGAAACGTCGGTCACACCTGTTTCCGGGTAGCACCAAACCAGTCGATTGTCGTTAAATGCGCGGGCGATGAAATCCCTGACTCTGAATCCGATCGACCACGTCGCGGGCGTGGTGCAGTTGCCTGGTTCGAAGAGCATTTCGAACCGGGTGCTGCTGCTTGCCGCGCTGGCCGAGGGTACCACGCGCATCGGCAATCTCCTCGACAGCGACGACACGCGCTACATGCTCGATGCGCTCGCCGCATTGGGCATCCGCATCGGCCGCCACGGCGACACGGCAGAAGTGGTCGGACGGGCCGGCCCGCTGGTCACCGACGACATCGAACGCGAGCTGTATCTCGGCATGGCCGGTACGGCTTACCGACCGCTAACGGCTGCACTGTGTCTCGGCCGCGGCACGTTCCGCCTAATGGGCAGCGAACGAATGACCGAGCGCCCCATTGCGGATCTGGTGGACGTATTGCGACCGCTCGGTGCGCAGATCGACTATCTCGGGCGCGACGGTTACCCGCCGCTGCGCGTGCATGGAACCGGTTTGCGCGGTGGGAAGGTCCGCATGCGCGGCAACGTGTCGAGCCAGTTCCTGACGTCGTTGCTGATGGCCGCGCCGCTCGCCGACGGACCGATCAGCGTGACGATCGACGGCGAGCAGGTATCGAAACCGTACCTCGACATCACGCTGAACCTGATGCGTCGCTTCGGTGTTCAGGCAAGCCACGACCGCTATCGGCGCTTCGACATTCCGACCGGACGTTACCGTTCGCCGGGATCGATTCTCGTCGAGGGCGACGCGTCCTCCGCGACGTACTTTCTCGCGGCCGGCGCGATTCGCGGCGGCCCGGTGCAGGTGCGCGGCATCGGCCGGCACAGCGCGCAGGGCGACGTCGCCTTCATCGACGTGTTACGCGCGATGGGCGCGAACGTGCGCGTGGACGACGACTTCGTCGAAGTGAGTTCCGCGCGACTGCGCGGCGTAGATCTCGACCTCAACGCCATTCCGGATGCGGCGATGACCGTGGCGGTGCTGGCGCTGTTCGCAGACGGCACCACGCGCATCCGCAACATCGCGAACTGGCGCGTCAAAGAGACCGACCGGCTCGCCGCCATGGCCACGGAGCTGCGGAAACTCGGCGCGCAGGTGGTCGAACACGACGACAGCATCGAGGTGACGCCGCCACGGCGTTTCACACCGGCGAGCATCGAGACGTATGGCGATCATCGGATCGCCATGTGCTTTTCGCTGGCCGCACTGGGCGGCGTGCCGGTGACGATCCTCGATCCGGAGTGCGTCGCGAAGACGTTTCCCGATTACTTCGACGTGTTCGCGTCGATCTGCCGTACCGGCTGAATCCGCCAGCGTCTCGAACTCAACTGCGCATTAGCGCGGCGGCGACTCGGTGACGCTCGCAGTCAGCCGGAAGCGCGGCTTCGGCGCTTCGACCGCATCGGGCTTGCGTTCGATGCGTGCCTCCAACGCTTCCAGAAAGGACGATCGCGCGGCGAGGAACGCCGCATCGGTGGGCGACATGCCGGTGATCTGCCGGGTCAACTGCGGGAACGCAAATGGAAACAGCGCGATCGCCGCCCGTGTCAGTTCCAGTTGCGCGACATCGAGTCCGCTCGGGCAGCCTGGTTCGTGAGCGGCGTGGTGGGTCCGCGCTGTCGCGTCGGCGTTCTCGTCTGATCCCGCCAACGCGTGCCACATCAAGAGCCGGAGCCAGTTGGGACGGGCCGCAGCATCACCGTGTCGCTCGACCAGCGATGCCGAGGTCTTCAGCGGAGACGCCAGCTGCTCGTCGAGCACCGCGGCGAGCAGGCCCTCCTTGTTGTCGAAATAGTGGTACAGCATGCGTTTGTTGACGCCAGCGGCCGCGGCGATCGAGTCGATGCGCGCACCCGCCGGGCCTACCGCACTGAACTCGGCGGCAGCGGCGTCGAGAATCGCGCGCTTCGTCCGATCGGGGTTGCGGGCTTTAGTAACCATATAGTTACCATGATGTAACCGTCCGTTGAACAAGTCCAGAACCCGCCTCGATCGGGGTAAGGTGATCGCTATGCGGCGCGGGCAGAGGGGCTGGCGGAATTTGCGCAACAGTTCTGCTATAAAGGCGCGCGCTGTTGTTCGTACGCGCTGGAAAAAAGGACGTGAGCCCATGCCGACCCCGGTTGCCCGCATTTCACTGCTGCTAATGGCGATCAGCCTGTTGCTGGCAGGAAATGCCCGGGCGGCGAAGGATTCCCTCGATGCGAACGTGCGCGCCGCCATGGCGAGCTTCCAGGCCAAGATTCCGCTGGCACCGCAGTTGATCGAGAAATCGGTCGGCATCCTGGTATTCCCGAAGGTCTACAAGGCCGGTTTCGTGCTCGGCGGCGGCATTGGCGACGGGGCGCTGCAGGTCCATGGCCAGACCGTGCAGTACTACCGCACCACGTCGCTGTCGTACGGCTTCCAGTTGGGCGTCCAATGGCGGACCGAGATCATCATGTTCATGACCCAGGAGGCGCTCGATAAATTCCGCGCGGGCAACGGCTGGCAGGCCGGCATAGACGGCAGCATCGCCGTCATCGCCTTCGGCGTGGGGAACAGCATCGACACCGACAACATTCAGGAACCGATCATCGGGTTCATCTTCGACGACAAAGGTCTGATGTTCGATCTGTCGCTGAAAGGCAGTAAGTACTGGAAAGTCGAAGACCACTCCACGTCTAACTGAACCGCTCCGACAACTGATAGAGATGCGCCAGACGATGGCGCTCTGCGACGCCGTTCACCGGCCGCGCGGCAACCAGAAATGCCTCGATGCCCACCGCGCGCGGTCCGAAGTAATCGCATTCCGGATTGTCGCCCACGAACACGACGTCGCCCGCTTGCGCGCCGATCGCGTCCAGGTGCGCCCGATAGATGCTCGGATGCGGTTTGCGGTGACCATGGCCGATGGATGTCGTCACGCACTGGAACGGATCGCGAATGTTCAGCCGCTCCATGAGACCGACCACCATCGGTTCGTGATGCGTGTTGCTGAGCACCGACTTCGATCCCGGCAATTCAGCGAGCCAGACCGGCAGATTCGGCAACGCCTGCACGCTCTCGGTCCAGTCGCCGAGATACGCCTCGATGAACGTATCGAGGCGCGTTTGCGACGCCGCCAGAGCGATCTCCTCGAACAGCATTTCCGCAGCGTCGTGCATGCTGAACTCGCGAAGCGTCGTACCCGCCGCGCGCTCCAGCGTTGCGAAACACCCGGTAAAACGCTCGGTTAACGCATCTGCAGTCAGCTCCACGCCGGCGGCGGACAACGCGGCGCGCGCTCGCGTCACCGGATTGCCGCGAACGCCGTCGCGATAGGTCACCAGCGTGCCAAAGAAGTCGAATATGAAATGCATCGAAGGCGTCAGCGGAACAGGCCCGAACGGCTGCGCTCCAGATCGAGCAGCCAGCGCTTTGTGTCGAGCCCTCCGCCGAATCCCGTGAGCGATCCGTCGCTGCCGATCACCCGATGGCACGGGATGATGATCGGAATCGGATTCGCACCGTTGGCGGCGCCCACCGCTCGAAGCGCCTTCGCATGGTCCACGCGCTCTGCGATGTCGAGGTAGGCGCAAGTCGTGCCGTAAGGAATCGTCGTCAGCGCATGCCAGACCGCGCGCTGGAAGTCGGTACCGTCGGGCGCCAACGGAACATCGAAGGTGCGCCGCTCCCCGTCGAAATACTCCTGCAGCTGGCGTTTGACTCGCGTGAACGGTTCGTCGAGCCGCTCCCAATCGGGCTCTTCGCGACGGGCTTTGTCGCCGCGCGAAAAGCCGATCACCTTCAATGCGTGACGACTACCCGCCAGCAACAACGGTCCGATCGGGCTGTCCATATAGGTGTAGTACATCGTCGCTTCGGCTTTCGCGTGGACTGATTCCGCTTTGAATGGATTCAAAGGCTCTATAATTTCCGCCATCTTACCCGCCCGGCGCAGTTTGATCGTGGCCCCCCACTCGACCGACATCGACGAGACGCTCGATCGCGCTGTGGCCGCGTACGACAGACCTCGCACGCTGGCCAGCCGGTTCGACCTGCACGAAACGTGGTCGCGGCCGGAGCGGCACACGCCGCTCACCGCCGTGTATCTGATCGAAGCCGACGCCGTGCACGCGTTCGTCACCGATCGTGCGCTCGATACGCCCGGACCCGGTCATTTCCACGCCACAGCCAAGCGCTGTCGCGCCGCGATCTTCTCGTTGCAGCAGCCGCTGCGGCTGGCGCCGGTGTCGATCGACAAACCGTGGGGGCGCGAGATCTGGTACACCGGCATCGAAGCCCGTGGCACCAGCGGCGTGACCGACGGGCGCTGCACCACGCCGCTGTCGTGGGTGCTGGCCAGCGCACCGAGGCATCTGCGCGGAGACGCGCCGGTCGCACTCTTGAAGGTGCTCGATCCGGCGCCGGAACCGGTGCTCGGCGACCTCTACTTCGAGCTGCATGAAACGAAGCAGGAGGTATACGTCGTCACGCATGTCGATCGTCGCGCGTGGCCCGATGGCCGCGGCGCCATCCGCTTCGGCATGAACGCAGCGCGGCGTGCGGTATACGCCGACGACGCGAAGTTCCGCGCCGCGTTCCTGAAGACGGTGCGCGAGTACGAAAGGGTCCGCCGCACCATCGACGACCTGTTGGACGCGAAGCGCATCGCCGCAGGCGTCGCGCTCGACGTTCCGGTGCCGTTGGTGCTCATGCAACGCTGGCTCGACGAACTCGACCCGCTGCTGATCGAAGACGAGCGGGTGCGACGCGACGTCATGAACTCGTTCACGCAGATGCGTCCGCTGAGCGAAGGCGATATCGTGCAGCTGCCGTGCCGATTCCCGCACGCACTACAGCACGGAGTCCGGGTCATCGAACTGCAGACGCCTACCTACGAGCGCCACATTGTGTCATTCGCACAAAAAGTGCTGACTCAGGACCATTGGGACAGCGAGGCCGCCATCGCCGAGATGCGCCTCGACATTCCGCCGCCGGTAGAGCCGCGCGTGCTGGTACAGGAACCTGACTGCACCATTGAGCGCGTCGTCGAGTTCGATGCGTTCAGCGTGCGTCGCGTCCGGCTAGCGCCGGGCGCCCAATTGACGTTGTCGACAACGCCGCCCTACACGCTGTGCATCGCCGTCAGCGGCGAAGTCACGCTCGGAAACGCGGCGCTCGCCGACCAATCGGCCTGCCTCGTTCCGCAATCGGCAACGCGTCGCACGCTGCTCAACGCCGGCGCACAAGACGCCGTGTTCCTGCTGTCGGGCCCAGGACTGTGAGCGCGAATCCGGAAGCCGACGACTCGGCGCCGATTGCGCAGCGCAAGCGTACACGGCGCTACGTTGCGCGCACCGCCATCTTCGTATGTCTGTACTTCGCGATTCTCGTCTATCCGATCCTGCGCCTGATCGGCCTGCTGCTTCCCACCTGGACGCCGAATACGATCGAACTGCTCGCGATCATCGTCGGACCGATTCTCGGGCGGATCGTCTACGAGCGGCATCCAACCGCCGCGACACGCACGCTGGCGGCAATCGCACTGACGTGGCTCGGCATCTGTTTCCAGCTTTTTGCGCTGATGATCCCGTTCGAACTGGTCAACGCGGTCGTTTCGTTACCGTCGCGACCGGCCGGCATCGTACTTGCGACGATCATCGTCACGTTGAGTGTGGTCGGCTTCGCCAACACCCAGATACTGCACGTCAAACGTGTGCGCATACCCGGCCCAACGAGCGTGGCCGGCCGCACACTGGCCCAGATCAGCGACGTTCACATCGGCTCGCGCAGCCCTCGCCTTCTGAACCGCATCGTCGAGAGCGT
Organism: uncultured Gammaproteobacteria bacterium; assembly: GCA_963780795.1. Classification (GTDB taxonomy): domain Bacteria; phylum Pseudomonadota; class Gammaproteobacteria; order Pseudomonadales; family Azotimanducaceae; genus DATJGR01. The sequence continues at coordinate 977,499 of CAWADH010000008.1, forward strand.
CAATTCGCTGAATCCCGATTACGTGCTGATCACGGGCGACCTGATCGACTTCGCCGGAATATCGCGTACCGAGCTCGCACCGCTGGGTACGTTCAATGCGCCGGCCATCTTCGCGATCGGCAATCACGAACGGTATGTGGACCTCGCGGCCATCGACGAACGGATGCGCTCGCTCGGCGTGACTGTGCTGCGCGACGAAGCGGTAACGCTTGGGCCATTTCAGTTCATCGGCATCGACGACGTCGACGCCGCAGCGCGCATTCCCGCGCCGCTAAGCCGCATCGATCTATCGAGCGACCACTACGGCGTGCTGCTGTACCACCGGCCCGACGGGTTCGACGCGTCCGCGGCGCGCGGCATTCCGCTCATGCTCGCCGGACATACGCACGCGGGCCAGATCATTCCGTTCAACTTTCTGGTGAAGCGCATCTACCCGCGAATGCGCGGGCTGCACGAGTTGAACGGTTCGCGTCTTTACGTTTCGCCGGGCACCGGCACGTGGGGACCCGTCTTGCGCATCGGGTCGCGATCGGAAATCACGCTGATCGAGTTCGTCTGATTCTGCTCACTCGCCGCGCAATGCGACGGTGATCGGCAGGCGCGCCGCACGCAGCGCAGGGAACAGTCCGCCGACGAAGCCCAGTATCACGGCCCAGGTGAGACCTTGAGTCATCAACTGTGGCGTCACCGCGAAGTCGAATGCCACCTGCGAGAATGACGCGTTGTTCAGCGTCGACACCGTCAGACCGTTGAAGATCAGCCGCGACAGCGCTGCGCCGAGCACACCGCCGAGCAACGCGAGCAACAGCGCCTCGATCATCACAGACACGACCACCGGCGTACCGCCGAAGCCGATGGCACGCAACGTCGCGATCTCCACCGTGCGCGAGGATACCGCGCTATACATCGTGTTCAGTGCCGCGAAGATGGCGCCGAACGCCATGATCACGCCGACCAGGTAGCCGAAGCCGGTGATGATCGACGACAGGCGTTTCGATTGTTCTCCGTAGAATTCCTGCTCGGTGCGGATCTGCAGGTCCAGTCGCGGATCTTTCGCCATCCGCTCTGCGATCGTGCCGATGACTGACGGATCGGTAACCGTCAGCCGCATCGTGCTGACGCCCCCACCGCGACGGAACGCCGCCTGCACCACCTTGACGTCGCCCCACACCTCGGACTCGTTGACATCGCCGTTCGCTTCGAAGATTCCGACGATCTTCCAGTCGCTGTCGCGGAATCGCACGGTGGCGCCGAGATCGATGCCGGCGAACTCTTCAGCCGCCCGCCGCCCTGCAATCACTTCGCCCTTGCCGGGTTCGAACGTCCGCCCTTCGACAATCTTCACTTCGGGCCGCACCACGAACGCGTTCTGCTCGACGCCGCGCACCACGAGATTCGCCGGCGTGCCGCTGCGCCGCTTCGGCACGTCAGCGATCGTGTACAGTTCACCGCTCGCGGCGACCACGCCCTCCATCTGCGAAACGATGTTCACCGACTCCCTGTCCATGCCGCCGGACAGTTCGCCGCCGGACCCGCCGCGCAGCACGATTGCCCTGTTGGGCACGCCGGTCGACTCGAGCGCGGTGCGAAATCCGACCGCCATCGCCAGAATCGAAACCAGCACCGCAACCACGCCGGCGATACCGACGACGATCACCGAAGACGACCCGAGCCGCGACGGCAGATTGCGCAGGTTCATCCAGGTGATTTCGCGGATCTGGCCGAACATATCAACGCTCCCTGAGCGCGTCGACGATGCGGAGCCGTCGCGCCGTCAGCGCCGGCACAGCGCCGACCACGAGCCCCAACAGCACCGCAATGGCGAGGCCCAACGCCACGGTCTGCCAGACGATTTCGAACCCGGGGAGGATGTCTTTGATGCCGCGCGCGACACCGGGCGCCAGAAGCGCTGCGATACCGAGACCGATCGCGCCGCCGGCTCCGCAGAGCAGCACCGCCTCGCCCAGCACCAGTAGCGACACGAGCGCATCGCTGAAGCCGAGCGTCTTCAGAACGGCGAGTTCCGGAACGCGTTCCCGGAACGTCTGCGCCATCGTATTGCCGGTGAGCAGGATGATGGTGAAGAAGACCGCGCCGAGGATGCCGCCCATCATCAGGCCGATGTTGCCGATCTGGTTCGCGAACTGCCGCGCGAACTCGGCTTCGGTCGCGGTGCGGGTTTCATTCGGCGAGTTTTCGAACAGGGCGTCGATGGAGCGAGCGACTTCGGCTGCTTTGGACGGGTCCGCCACACGCACCACGAACCAGCCGACCTGTCCCTGCCCGAACTGCCGCGCCTCGTCGAAGTAGTCGTAGTTGAACAGGAATACGCTGCCGTTCTGCGACGAATCGCCCGAGGGCGTGTCGTACGTGCCGACAAGATCGAACTCCCATAGCCGCGTGCCGTCTTTCTTCGGATAGATGTCGGCCTCGATCGGGATCTTGTCGCCCACGTGCCAGCCGTACTTCGTTGCGAGCGATGCGGGCACGACCGCGCCGGTGCGCGTTCTCTCGAACGCATCCAACTGCGCCGGATCGATGCGGAACTCCGGATACGCCGCGAACCATTCGCGCGGATTCACGGGGTATTTCGGAAAGAAATTCTTGCGCTCCTGGTAAAAGCCGCCGAACCAGTCAGCGTGTGTCACCATCGCAACGCCCGGAACGCGAACGATCTGGCTCGTGTGGCTGATCGGCAGCGGATCGATGATCGAATACTTCGGCTGTACGATCAGGCGGTCGACGCCCGCCACGTCGACGCCGACGGTGAATGCATCGGCGATGCTGCGCAGCAGTCCGAACAGCAGAAACGCCACGATGATCGAGAACAGCGTCAGCACCGTCCGCGTGCGGCGCCTGAACAGGCCGGCCCAGATCAGCGATACGAAACTCACGCGTGCGCTTCCTCCACGAGCCGGCCTTTGTCGAGGTGCAGCACGTGACGCGCGTGATCCGCCGCTTTCGGATCGTGCGTGACCATGACGATGGTCTTGCCGTGTTCGCGATTCAGCAGCGCGAGCAGGTCGAGGATCTCGTCAGCGGTATCGCGGTCGAGGTCGCCGGTGGGCTCGTCGCAGATCAGCAGCGTCGGGTCGGCCACCAACGCGCGGGCGATGGCAACGCGCTGCTGCTGGCCGCCGGAGAGTTCGCCCGGCTTGTGCCCGGCGCGATCCTGCAGTCCGACGATCTGCAACGCCGTCGCGGCATTCTTCTTCCGTTGGGCGGCGGAGAGCCTTGTCAGCAGCAGCGGCAGTTCGACGTTGCGCTGCGCCGTGAGCACCGGCAGCAGGTTGTAGAACTGGAACACGAAGCCGATCTTCTCGGCGCGCCATTTCGCGAGCGCCTTGGCGCTCAGCTTTTCGAGCTGTTGTCCCGCCACCGTGATGCTGCCGGAAGTGGGCTGGTCGAGGCCACCGATGAGATTCAGCAGCGTCGTCTTGCCGGAGCCGGACGGTCCCATCAGCGCAGCAAAATCGCCCTCCTCGATGCTGAGGTCGAGATCGCGCAGTACCACGACTTCCTGCTTACCGCGGGTGTAGCTCTTCGAAACTTTCGACAGCGAAACGATTGCGGACATCGCAACTCCCGATAGTGACCAACGATGGAAGGGAGGCGCTCATGCTGCGCGATGCCCGCATGCGGCGCCTGACTTTTCTTGCGCACGGACTGATCTCGATTGCCGATACGATGCGGTCACGACGCTGCCGCGTGATCTTCGAGGAACGCCACCTTCACGCCCATGTCGGGCAACACGCGCGCGTTCTTTTCGAGCAGCGCGATGCGCACCCGCACCGTCGCCTTGTTGCGATCGGCGGTCGGAATGATCGCGATGACTTCCGCAGGAAGGTGTTCGTCCGGATAAGCGTTCAACGCTACGGACACCGGTTGCTTCGGCTGCACCCGGTTGATGTACGCCTCGTTCACGTCGACTTCTACTTCGAGCGACTCCATGTCGACGATCGTGCAGATGCCGGTACGCGTGAAACCGCCGCCGGCCGAGTTCGGCGAGATCATCTCCCCCGGCTGCGCGGCCTTGGCCACGACGACGCCGGTGAACGGTGCGCGGATTTCCATGTCGTCCAGCAACTGGCGTTGCACCGACGCGGCGCGCTCGGCAACCACCACCTCGCGTTCCTGGCGTTCGAGCCGCGCCTGTAGTCCCTGCAACGTCAACTGCATGCGGTCGAGGTCGGCCTCGCTCGCGAGTTTTCGCGCCGCCAGCCCTTCCGTGCGCTGCAGGTCGAGTTCCGCCTGACGGATCTGCACTTTCATTTCTTCGAGGGCGCTCTTCGCGGACGCGAGCTGCGACTCGGACAAGGCGAGTTCGGCGCGCGGGATGCTGGCATCGAGCCGCGCGAGCAACTGCCCTTCCTGCACGCGCATGCCTTCTTCGATGAACACTTCCACGACCTTGCCGGTGACCTTAGCGCTAACGGTCGCCTGCCGCCGCGCCACCACGTAACCGGTTGCATCGAGCACGCTGCCCTCGACCGCGGCGGGTTTCGGCGCAAGCGCCACCGTCGTCGGCACCACCGGTGCGGCGACCGCGGCCGGATCGGCCTTCGGAAACACCACGTACCACGCGATGAACGCGACACCGGCGACCAATGCGATCAACGCGAACCACCGCATCGGCCGCCGCGGCGATTCCTCGACCGCCGCGCCGCGATCGATCTTCAGTTCATCCAACAGAGCTCGTTTGTCCACTGGAAGCCGCCGTTCGAAGGGCGCCGAGTCTATCACTGCGCATCGTGCCCCTTGAAGGTGCGTTCGATTGCGTCGGTTACACTACTGCCAAAATCGATCCTCGGAGACGCCATGGCCACGTCCGAACTCATCATCGAGCAGCTGCAGATCGGTCCGATGCAGAACTTCGTCTACGTCGTCGGATCGCGCGCGACGCGCGAAGTCGTGCTGGTAGACCCGGCCTGGGACATCGACGCACTGACCGTGCACCTCGCCGAGAACGACTACACGCTAAAAGGCGCACTCGTGACGCACTATCACCCCGATCACGTCGGCGGTGGTTTCGGCGGGCGCAAGATCGCCGGCCTCGCGGAACTGTTGGCGAAGCAGCCGGTGAAGATCTACACGCATCGCGACGAAGCCGACGGCGTGCGCAAGGTGACCGGCGTTTCGGAATCCGATCTGGTCAGAGTCGAATCGGGCGACAAACTGAAAGTCGGCGACATCGAAGTGGAGTTCCTGCACACACCCGGTCATACGCCGGGGTCGCAGTGCTTTCGCATCCGGAACACGCTCGTATCCGGCGACACGCTGTTCATTCAGGGGTGCGGGCGCGTCGACTTACCCGGCTCGGATCCGGAGCAGATGTACCACAGCCTGCGCAAGCTCGCGGCGCTGCCCGACGACACGCTGCTGTTGCCGGGTCACCACTACAGCGAAGCACCGAACGCGACGATGGCCGAAACCAAGGCACAGAATCCGTACCTTCGCATCGACGACCTCGGCACGTGGAAGCAGGTGATGGGCTGACCGCCGCCGTCAGCCGCAACGACTCTCCGACTGTTTGGCCATCGCCAGCATCTTCACGATGCTGGCGGTACAGGTAGACACCGGCGCCCAGACCGCCGTGCGGCCGAACATCGGCGCGCCGATGTAGCCGCGCATCTGCAGTTTGCCGTCGGAACCCAGCGTGATCTGGCTCTTGTAGGTTTTGCCGGACTCGGGATCGTACAACTGCCCCTGCCATTTCCCGTCTTTGTACTGATACGCGCTGAGCAGATCGAGGCCGACCAGCGGTCGCGCGCGAAGTGCCGCATCCGGATTGTGCAGATCGACGCGCTCGGTTCCCACCGGTCCGTCTTCGCCGGGTTTGTACAGCGGATCGAGGATCGCGACGATGCGCGCGTGCAGAGCCCCGTCGCTTTCGCTCACCTCGAGAATCGAATTGTCGGACGCCCAGCGACCGAAGATCGCATCGCGCGAATCGGCGCTCATGGCGAAGCCGGAGACCAGCAGAAACATCAGAACGAGGCTGCGTCGAATCATCGTTGAACTTCCTTGACGGGACTTCGATAGTATCGAAGTGGAGAGACCGAGGGGAAAGCAGATGGATACCGGCAAATTTTCCGGCTTCGAAGTGTCAATGCGCGATCCCGGCATCGCGTGGATTCAGTTCAACACGCCCGAGCGCCTCAACGGAATGACCACCGCGATCAAACGCGATCTGATCGAAACCGTGACGCAGGCGCAAATGGACAATCGGGTGCGTATCGTCGTCTTCACCGGCACCGGTCGCGCATTCTGCGCCGGCGACGATCTGAAGGCCTATCGCGATGCGGAGCTCGGCGGCAAACCGCTGGTGCCGGGAATTCCACCGGGCCACGACAACGCACTCGGCACCTACAACGGCCTGCGCACCATCTCCCAACGACTCAACGCTGCCGTGCGCGGGCTCGATAAACTGTCCATCGCCGCAATCAACGGCGTTGCGATCCAGACCGGCTTCTCACTCGCGCTGTCGTGCGACTTCCGTATCGCGGCCCGCACTGCGCGCATCGGCAGCGCCACGCTCCGCTTCGGTTTGCTGCCAGACGAAGGCGGACAGTATCTGCTGGTGCAATTACTCGGCGTGGCGAAAACGATGGATTTCCTCATGCGCAAACGCATCGTCGATGCGGACGAAGCGTTGCGGTTGGGCCTGGTCAGCGAGGTCGTCGAAGCGGATCGGCTCGAAGCCGCCGCGATGGCGCTCGCCACCGAACTGGCCACCGGTCCGCAGGTGTCGATGCGGCTGCTGAAACGATCGGTATACAACGCGGCGGAGTTGTCATTCGAACAGGCGCTCGACGAGATCGCATCGAAGACCGCCATCTCCGACCATCATGCCGATGCGCGCGAAGGTGTCGCCGCGTTCCGCGACAAGCGCGCGGCTTCGTTCAACGCATGGCTCGACCCGAACGCCAAGCAGCCGCACTGATGAGCGAACTCGTTTCGTACACCGTCGCCGAACCAGGCATCGCGCTGATCACCATCCAGCGCGCCGACCGGATGAACGCGCTCAACGAAGATGTCATTCAGGGTTTGCGCGGCGCGTGGCAACGTTTCGCCGACGGCGACGAGCGGGTCGCGGTTCTGGCCGCAGCAGGCGATCGTGCATTCTCAGTGGGTGCCGACATCAAGGACGCCCCTCGAGAAATGTGGCAGGGCGTGCCGAGTATCGGCGTGGAACTGTACAAGCCGGTGGTCGCTGCGGTGCACGGCTGGTGCATCGGCGGTGCGTACGTGATCGTCCAGATGTGCGACCTCGTCATCGCCGCCGAAAACACGATGTTCAAATATCCGGAAGCGCAGGTCGGATTCACCGGAGGATTGATCGCGAGCGCGGCTGCGCGGCTGCCGCACAAGATCGCGATGGAGTTCATGCTGCTCGGCCAGGATCTCCCCGCGCAGCGGGCTTATGAAGTGGGAATGGTCAACCAGGTGGTGCCGAACGGAACGCAACGCGATGCGGCGCTGGTGTACGCACGCATCCTCGCGCGATCGGCGCCATTGGTAGTGCAGACGCTCAAACGTTTTTCGCTGGAGACGCTGAACAAGAGTCCGGCGGAAGCGGCCGCAACCGCCCGTGACCAGTTGCTGCGCGTGCGCGACAGCGACGACGGCGCCGAAGGACGGCGGGCGTTTGCGGAGAAGCGTCCGCCTGCGTTCAAAGGTCGCTGATTCTTCCTACTTCGGCAGAAGATGCGCGACCCGTCGCGCATCGCTTGCAGAGTGCGTTCGAATGCCGCCGGCTACTTGGGCAGAAGATGCGCGACCCGTCGCGCATCGAGTGGAGACACGCGCCGAACTCAAACCCACCGCCTATTTCGGCAGAAGATGCGAGACCCGTCGCGCATCGCTCGCAGACGCTCACTCGCTTCGAATGCCGGCAGCTATTTCGGCAGAAGATGCGCGACCGCGTCGCGCTCTTCGCGCAACTCGGTCTCCGTCGCCTTCATCCTCTCGCGGCTGAAATCGCTGATCGTACGGCCCTGCACGATCTGCCATTCGCCGCCTTTGCACACCGTCGGGAACGAGTAGATCAACCCCTTCTCGATGCCATAGCTGCCATCCGAGTACACGCCCATGCTGACGGAGTCGCCCGCCGCCGTTCCGAGCGCCCAATCGTGCATGTGATCGATCGCCGCGTTCGCTGCCGATGCCGCGCTGGACGCGCCGCGCGCCTCGATGATCGCCGCGCCCCTCTGCTGCACCGTTGGAATGAACTCCTTCGCGTACCAATTGGCATCGATGAGACTCATCGCGTTCTTGCCGGCCACGGTCGCCGCGTGCACGTCGGGATACTGCGTCGCAGAGTGATTGCCCCAGATCGTCACGTGCTTCACGTCGGTGGTGTGTTTGCCGGTTTTCTTCGCCAGTTGCGCCACAGCGCGGTTGTGGTCGAGACGCGTCATAGCGGTGAATTGCCGTGAATTCAGATCCGGCGCGTTGCGCTGTGCGATCAGGCAGTTCGTGTTGGCCGGGTTACCAACAACCAGGATCTTCACCTGCCGCGACGCGTGATCGTTCAACGCTTTGCCTTGTACCGAGAAAATCGCCGCGTTGGCTTCGATCAGGTCTTTGCGCTCCATGCCTTTCGAGCGCGGACGCGAGCCCACGAGCAGCGCGTAGTCGGTGCCTTTGAACGCTACGTTCGGATCGTCGGTGGGGATCATGCCGTGCACCAACGGAAAGGCGCAGTCCTCGAGTTCCATGATCACGCCGTCGAGCGCTCCGAGCGCCGGCGTGATTTCGAGCATCTGCAGGATGACCGGTTGATCGTTACCGAGCATCGCGCCGGACGCGATGCGGAACATCAGCGCATACCCGATCTGTCCGGCAGCGCCGGTGACGGTGACCCGAACGGGCTGTTTCATGAGAGAGCTTCCTCGTACTGAATGGAATGCGTTTCAAACGGCGTCGGATTGTAGCAGCGTCATCGCAAGCCCAATACGTTGGAGACGAGGTTTTGCACGAGTGCGGCGGCGACCCATGCCAACGGCGGAATCACGACGTAGAACAACAAACGCGACGCAGCGCCTGCCGATGCCGGCCACTCAGACGTATCGGCAACCTGTCTGCGATACAGCGACAGCAACATATGGCGATCGCTACCACGCTCCGATGCAGTGGCGAGTTCGTTCAGCCGATCGAGTTCGCTCCGCTTCGCGGAGATCACCGCGCCTCGTATGCCCCACATCGGAAGTAATAGAACCATTAGCGCGACCGGTACGGTAACGACCAGTGCCGGCACGAAATCGACCGTGGCGATCTGACCGGTGAGTATCGCCTGCATCGGAATCACCGACAGTCCGACGATGATGACGAGCAGATGCCGGATGCCGATGTCGGCAAACGCGCCGAGCAGGTGCGGATCGCTGAGATCGATCCGAACACGGCCGCCGAGCCGCCGCACGAACAGCGACATCCGGATCAATCGCCACAGCGCCGGCAGAATCGTCGCCCACAACAGCGGAACCACCACGGGCACCCACAGGTATGCCAGATATCCGGGGCGTCGCCCGAACGCGTCGATGCCCGCCTGCGCGCTGAGGATGATTCCGCAAATCACACCGATACCGCGCGCGACCCACACTCCTCGGTTCGACCATGCTTCGCTCAACTCAGCGCGTGCGAGCGATCGGTCTGCAGGCTCCATCGCCGGTGTCAGCTGCTCGACATCGGCGGCGAGCATCGGAAACAACGGCCAGCCGACGATGTAGCCGATCACCACCGCGTTGACCCACAGCCCGACGAAAGACCGGTACAGCGAGTGCAGTTCGTAGTCGCCGGAATAGGCAACGAGCAACGGCAGCGAACCTGCTGCGCCGAGCCCGAGTGTGATCGCCAGTCCGAGACGCCAGCCGCGCAGCATCGAATACGCTCTAACCCCGGAACTCCAGAAACCACTCCCCGCTCGCGGCGAGGTCCAGCGCCGCGCGCAGATACGGAACGGTGTTGGCCGGCAGCGCGCCGGCGCTCCAGAAGCCGATCGCATCGGCCAGATGCGGTTCGCCGAGCGTCGGCTCACCCACGAAATCGTCGCACGCCATGATGAAGTCGATCCCCTGATGCTCGCCTGACAGGTACGGCATGACCGCCGCGGCGCGCAGCTGCGACGCCTCTACGACGATGCCTGTTTCTTCGCGTATTTCCCGCATCGCACACTCGACGATGCCTTCACCGCGCTGCAGGTGACCGCCCGGCAGCGCATAGCAACCGTCGAGATAACCGGTTCCGGCGCGTCGCAGCAACAACACCCCACCGCGTCGCCACATCAGCGTATGGACGACGACCGGAAATGCGTCTCGCATGAATCCTCCAAACAGCGGCATCTTATCGCGCTCGCGGTCCGCCGCCGCTAGCATCGCCCGATGACCGATCTAACGCTGTGTCGCCGCGTCGAGGAAGCATCGCTGAATGCCTGGCCGGCGCTGCAGCAGTCGCTGATCGACGGCTGGGTGCTCCGGTTCAGCCGCGGTTTTACCAAGCGCGCCAACTCGATCGTGCCGTTGTATCCGTCGCAGCAGAGCGCGATCGAGAAGATCCGCTATTGCGAGAACCTCTACTCGAGGGAGCGACTCAAGACCATCTTCCGCCTGACGACCGTGATGCAAGCCGAGCCGCTCGATGCACTGCTCGAGCAACGCGGATACGAGCACGTCGACCCGACGCGCGTGCTGGTGTGCGACCTGCAGAGCACTTCGTTCAGCGTCGACGCCTCGTTCCACGAAGTGCCGCGCGAAGAATGGCTCGATGCCTATGCCGGAGCGGCGGACGTGCCGCCCACCGGCCAGCAGCTGCATGCGATGCTGCTGGCGGGCATCCGTTCCGAACACGTCTTCGGGTTCATTTCGCTGAACCGGGTGCCGGTGGCCTGCGGCATCGCCGTGCTCGAACGCGAGCTGGTCGGCCTGTTCGATGTGGTTACGTTGCCGTCCGCGCGGCGGCAAGGGCACGGTAACGCGCTCGTCGAATCGCTGCTCGCGTGGGGTCGCAGCAACGGCGCTCGCCACGCGTATCTGCAGGTGATGGAGGCAAATCTGCCCGCTCGCGCGCTGTATCAGCGTCTGGGCTTCGGTGATCTGTACCGCTACTGGTATCGCGTCGCGCCTTGAGTGGCGACGCCGCGTTGTCGCGCTGCAGCATCGGCTTGATTCGCCAGAATGATTTTGAGATGGTGGACCGCCCCGCGTGGTAGCACTCCAGGGCTTGCCGGAAGCCCTCCACAAAGACAAAGAATCTGCGCACCTGCGGTTTGACGCGAATCGATGGCTTCGAGCCGCCGATCGATGGCGCGTCGGTTGACTTTGGAGGGACGAGTGATACATTCGCCGGTCGCTTTGGCGACGCGCCGCAGCAATCATGTTGGGGATTCCGGTTTCCGTCCGAGGATGGAGACGGGGGTCCCCTTGACTGTCCCGATCGGGCTTTACGGAGAAGCGCAATGACCAGTCGCAGACCGAGCGCACTGCACGAGGAGCTTGCCCTCGGGATGCCGGGTGCGCGCGGCCTATACGATCCCCGCTTCGAACACGACAGCTGCGGCGTCGGCTTCGTCTGCGACATCAAAGGCGTGGCGCGCAACCAGATCGTCCGCGCCGCAGAGCACATCAACTGCTGCATGGTGCACCGTGGCGGCGTCGGCTACGAAAAGAACACCGGCGACGGCGCCGGTATCCTCACCGCGCTGCCGCACAAGCTGTTCGCGAAATTTGCGAAACGCGCGCTGAAGCAAAAGCTGCCGAGCCCCGGACGCTATGGTGCCGGCAACGTATTCCTGCCGCGCGCGATCAAGGAGCGCCAGCACTGTAAGAACGTCATCGAAGAGCGGATCAAGGCCGAAGGCCAGGTGCTCCTCGGCTGGCGCAAGGTCCCCGTGGACCCCGACGGCGCCGGAATCGGCAAAGCCGCGCGCCGCGCAATGCCGACGATCGAACAGCTGTTCATCGGCGCGGCCGGCGACGTCAGCGGCGACGCGTTCGAGCGCAAGCTGTACCTGATCCGCAAACACGCCACGCATCTGCTGCGCGGGAACGTCTCGCTGGTCGAGCGGAAGCTGTTCTTCGTCTGCAGCCTGTCGAGTAAGGTGATCGTATATAAGGGCATGCTGACACCGCACCAGGTGTTCCCTTTCTATCGCGACCTCGACGATCTCGACTACGAGTCGCACCTCGCGATGCTGCACTCGCGCTTCTCGACCAACACGTTCCCCTCATGGGACCGCGCGCAGCCGAACCGCTTCATGAGCCACAACGGTGAGATCAACACCGTGCTGGGCAACAAGAACTGGATGAACGCCCGCGAAGGGTTAGCGAAGTCGGATCTGTTCGGCGACGACATCGACAAGCTGTTTCCGATCGTAGAACTCGATTGCTCCGACTCAGGCACGTTCGACAATGTCCTCGAGTTCCTGCTGATGTCCGGGCGGACGCTGCAGGAAGCCGTGCTGATGATGATTCCGGAGGCATGGCAGCAGCATTCGACGATGTCGGCGGAGAAGCGCGCGCTGTACGAGTACAACTCCTGCCTGATGGAACCATGGGACGGTCCCGCATCGATCGTATTCACCGACGGCAATTACATCGGCGCGGTACTCGATCGTAACGGTCTGCGTCCAAGCCGTTACTACATCACCGACGACAACATGTGCATCATGGCGTCGGAAGTTGGCGTGTTGCCGGTAGATCCGGAGCACGTCGTCGCGAAGGGTCGCCTGCAACCCGGCAAGATGTTCCTGATCGACTTCGAGCAGGGGCGCATGATCCCCGATGAAGAGATCAAGGGCGATTGGGCGCGCTCGCACCCTTTCCGGCAATGGCTCGACGAGCAACGCGTGGAACTGCGCGAGCTGCCGGTGAACGGCGATGCGCACGGTTTCCACGCCGAGACCTTGATCCAGCGCATGCAGGCGTTCGGTTACACCCAGGAGACGATGCAGTTCATGCTGCTGCCCATGATTCGCGAATTGCGCGATCCGCTGGGGTCCATGGGCAACGACGCGGCGCTTGCGGTGATGTCCGAAAAACCGCGCATGCTTTACGACTACTTCAAGCAGCTGTTTGCGCAGGTGACGAACCCGGCGATCGACTCGATTCGCGAAGAAGTGATCATGGCGCTCGAGTGCTACATCGGACCCGAAGCGAACATGCTGGACGTTTCGGCGGCCAACGCACATCGACTGCGCGTCCCGCACCCGATTCTGACCAACGAAGAATTGGCGGCGTTGAAGTCGATCGACTACCGCGGCTGGAAGGCCCGCACCATCGACATCACGTTCCCGCGCGATTCGGGCGCGGCCGGTCTGACGAAGTCGCTCGACCGCATCTGTCGCGAAGCATCGGAGGCGATCGCCGACGGTATGAGTCTGATCGTCTTGTCGGACCGCGCGATCTCGGCATCGCGCGTGCCGCACAGCGCGTTGATCGCAACCGGCGCCGTTCACCACCATCTTGTTCGCGAGCATGCGCGCACGCGCATCGGCATCATCGTGGAAACCGGCGAAGCGCGCGAAGTGCACCATCACTCGTTGCTGATCGGTTATGGCGCGGACGCGATCAACCCCTACCTCGCCTTCGAAGCGCTGTGGCAAGCCCGAGCCGACGGCATCCTGTCGGATGCGCCACACGTGAAGAGCGACGACGACGTCGTGTACGCGTATCGCAAGGCGACTGCGAAGGGCATCCTCAAAGTCATGGCGAAAATGGGGATCTCGACGCTGCAATCCTACAAAGGCGCGCAGATCTTCGAAGCGATCGGCCTCGCGTCGGACGTCATCGACCGCTGCTTCAACGGTACGGCCAGTCGCGTTCAGGGTGTCGGTTTCGACGTACTGGCTGAGGAACTGCAGCGCCGCCACGCACTGGGTTTCCCCGGTCGCGAAGTCGTAGCGCTACCCATTCTGCCAAACCCGGGCGATTTCCATTGGCGAAAAGGCGGCGATCGCCACATGTGGGATCCGACGGCGATCGCCGAACTGCAGGTCGCGGCCCGAACCAACAGTGAAGACGCCTATTGGCGGTTCTCGAAACACACGAACCAGGAAGTCACGCGCAACTCGATGCTTCGGGGCTTGCTCACCTTCAACACCACGGTGAACGACGGCCCGGTGCCCATCGACGAAGTCGAAACAGAGGCTCAGATCGTGCGCCGGTTCGTAACCGGAGCGATGAGTTTTGGATCGATCTCGCAAGAGGCGCACGAGACGCTCGCGATCGCGATGAACCGCATCGGCGGCAAGTCGAATACCGGCGAAGGCGGCGAAGATCCGATCCGCTTCATTCCGCTACCGAACGGCGACTCGAAGCGCTCTGCCATCAAGCAGGTCGCGAGCGGCCGGTTCGGCGTCACGATCGACTATCTGACGAACGCCGACGAACTGCAGATCAAGATCGTGCAGGGCGCGAAGCCCGGCGAAGGCGGTGAGCTGCCCGGACGCAAGGTCGACGAATACATCGCCGCCATTCGCCACTCCACGCCAGGCGTCGGACTGATCAGCCCGCCGCCACACCACGACATCTATTCGATCGAGGACATCGCGCAGCTGATCCACGATCTGAAGAACGCGAACCCCGACGCGCGTATCAGCGTGAAGCTCGGTGCGGAAATCGGCGTGGGAACCGTTGCAACCGGCGTAACGAAGGCGCGCGCGGACCACCTGGTCATTGCCGGCGACACCGGAGGAACTGGCGCGTCGCCGCTCACGTCGATCAAGCACGCGGGCGTGCCATGGGAGCTCGGCATCGCGGAGACGCATCAGACGCTCGTGATGAACAATCTGCGTTCGCGAGTGGTATTGCAGACCGATGGGCAGCTGAAGACCGGCCGCGACGTGGCAATTGCCGCATTTCTCGGTGCCGAGGAATTCGGCTTTGCCACTGCGCCCCTCGTTACGCTCGGTTGCATCATGATGCGCAAGTGTCACCTCAACACCTGTCCCGTCGGTGTCGCGACGCAAGATCCCGAGCTGCGCAAGAAATTCAGCGGGAAGCCGGAATACGTCGTGAACTATCTGTTCATGGTGGCGAAAGAGCTGCGCATGATCATGGCGGAGCTCGGCTTCCGCACCGTCAACGAGATGGTCGGGCGCGTCGATGCGCTGAAAGTCGACGCCGCGGTGAATCACTGGAAAGCGAAGGGCCTGGATCTGTCGCAAATTCTCGCACCGGCGGAAGAGCCCGAAGATTTTCTTGGATCCTACGCACAGCACAAGCAGGACCACGAACTCGACATGGCGCTCGACAACGAGCTGATCCGTCTGGCCGAACCCGCGCTCGCGACCGGCGAGAAGGTGCTGCACAACCTGCCGATCGTGAACACGAACCGCGTCGTCGGCGGCATGCTGTCGAACGCGATCATCAAGCGCGTCGGACCCGGGATGTTGCCCGACGGCACGATCCATTTCCGTTTCTACGGCAGCGCCGGGCAGAGCTTCGGCGCGTGGCTCGCGAAAGGCGTGACGCTCGAAGTAGAAGGCGATGCGAACGACTATGTTGGCAAAGGTCTTTCCGGCGGCCGCATCATCATCTATCCGCCCACCACGAGTTCGTTCGCGGCGGAACGCAACATTCTCATCGGCAACGTCGTGCTCTACGGCGCAACCAGCGGCGAAGCCTATTTCCGCGGCATCGCGGCGGAGCGTTTCGCGGTGCGCAATAGCGGCGCGAACGCGGTCATCGAAGGCGTAGGTGACCATGGATGTGAATACATGACCGGCGGTCGAGTGGTCGTGTTGGGAGAAACCGGTCGCAACTTCGCCGCCGGCATGAGCGGCGGCGTCGCGTACGTGTGGGACCCGAACGGCCTATTAAAGCAGCGCTGCAACACCGAAATGGTGGAACTCGAAGCGCTCGCCGAAGACGAGGACATCATCGAATTGAAGAAGGCGATCGAGAATCACCTCGAGTTCACCGGTTCGACCGTTGCCAAGTCGATCCTTCACGACTGGGCGCGATCGTTGGCGCGGTTCGTCAAAGTGATGCCAACCGATTACAAGCGCGTTCTCCAGGCACGCAAAGCCGGCGAGCCGCTGCCGTTCGCTGCCGAAGCATAAGCAGACAGCAGAATGGGTAAGCCCACGGGGTTCAAAGAGTTTCCTCGCAAGGCCGAGGCGTACCGCGATGCAACGATGCGGTTGCTCGATTTCGAAGAAATCTACACGGCGCACGACGCGAAGCAGCTGGCGGTGCAAGGCTCGCGTTGCATGGATTGCGGCGTGCCGTTCTGTCAGTCGACCGACGGCTGTCCGATCCACAACCTGATTCCGGAGTGGAACGATCTGGTTTACCGCGGCCATTGGCGCGAAGCGCTCGATCGGCTGCACCAGACCAACAACTTCCCCGAGTTCACCGGGCGCGTGTGCCCGGCGCCGTGCGAAGGCGCGTGCGTGCTCGGCATTACCGATCCGGCGGTCACCATCAAGAACATCGAGATGGCGATCATCGACAAGGGATTCGAGGAAGGTTGGGTGGTGGCACGCCCGCCGTCGAATCGCACCGGCAAACGCGTTGCGGTCATCGGCTCCGGTCCCGCGGGACTATCCGCCGCCGCGCAATTGAATCAGGCCGGCCATCTCGTCACGGTGTACGAGCGCGCCGATCGCATCGGCGGGCTGCTCATGTACGGCATTCCGAACATGAAGCTAGACAAGGGAATAGTGGGCCGCCGCATTGATCTATTGCGCGCCGAAGGCGTTACGTTCCACGTCTCTACGCCGGTCGGCGACGGCAGCAACGGTTCGCTCGACGCGAAGAGTCTGCTTGCCGACAACGACGCCGTGCTGTTTGCGACCGGCGCCACTGTCGCGCGCGACCTGCCGATTCCGGGTCGCGAGCTCTCCGGCATCCACTTCGCGATGGATTTCCTGCGCGCGAATACGAAGAGCCTGCTCGACTCGAAGCTCGCGGACGGCAACTACATTTCGGCGAAAGACAAAGACGTCATCGTGATCGGCGGCGGCGATACCGGCACCGACTGCATCGGCACGTCATTGCGTCACGGTTGTCGTTCGCTCGTCAATTTCGAGATCCTGCCGCAACCGCCGGCCGGGCGCGCATGGGACAACCCGTGGCCGACGTGGCCGAAGATCTTCCGCGTGGATTACGGGCATGAAGAAGCGGCAAAACGCTTCGGCGCCGATCCGCGCGTTTACAGCATTTCCGGTAAGTCGTTCGACGGCAAAGACGGCCGACTGACCGGCATGCGCACCACCGAAGTGAGGTTCGTGGGACCGAAGCTGGAAGAAATCCCCAACACGGAGAAGGTGTGGAAAGCCGATCTGATTCTGATCGCGATGGGATTTCTCGGCCCCGAACATCACGCCTCGGACGCGCTCGGCGTTGCCTACGACCCGCGCAGCAATCTGCGCGCGGACTACGGCAAATACGCGACCAGCGTGCCGAAGGTATTTGCAGCCGGCGATTGCCGCCGCGGCCAGTCGCTCGTCGTGCGCGCCATCAACGAAGGTCGGGAAGCAGCGCGCGAGATCGACCGCATACTGATGGGCGAAACGCTGCTGCCCTGACCGTCTCCAACGGCGGCGCTCAATCGAGCGTCGCCTGTACCGAAGCGAACGTTCTCACCCACGGCTCTACCCGGCCAACGCTCGCCGGCAGTGATGCCGCGGCAGATTTGGCTTCGGCTTGCGTGGCGTAGCTGCCGTACGCAATCGCAAACCATGGCACGCCGTCGCGCTTCGTCTCGAACGTGGCGAACTGCTCCTTGTGGTCCTGCTGGCGCAGGAACTGGTCGCGCTTTTCGCGGCTGGTGGTCGCGAACAATTGCAGCGTGAAGTATTTGCCCGGCTGATCGCGTATCCATTGGGCCGAACGCGGCTTGCCAACGGCCGAAGTCGGGGGCGAGTTCTGTTGCTTCGTGCTGGCAACCTGCGGCATTGCCTCGGGCGCTTTGTTGACGGGTTCTGCGACCGGCTTGGCGGGAGGCTCCGCGACAGGCTTCGGTGCAGCCGTCACCGGTGCGGATTCGACGCGCTTCGTTTCGGGAGCGGTCGCGGGTACCGCAACGACAGCCGCAGTCTCCTTGGGTGGTTCGACCCGCGGCTTCGGTGTTTCCGCCGGCATTTGCGTAGCCTGAGGCGCCGCGGATTCGGCGATCCGCGCGATGGGCGGCCTCGGAATCGCGAGCGTCGCGGTTCCGCTGACCGGCGCTGTCGGTTCAGCCACCTGCGCGACGCTCGTCTGTTCTTTGCTCGATTCTGCGGTGGGTTTCGGATAGCTGTTGAAGATCAGCCATCCGAGACCCGCACCGATCAACACCAGTACGACCAGCGCGCGGTGCATCCGCGGCAGCCAGCGCCGCTCTTCGCTGATCGTGAGATCCCCGGTGAGGATGGCGCTCGCCAGCTCGTCGATGCGCCCGGGCATACCGGTCGACCCGCCGACGATCACCGACAGTTCGTTCTGCGTGAACGCCGAGCGATCGTGCAATCCCGCCTGTGCGAGCCGAAACGCGACGTAGCGTCGCGATTCGTCGTCGTTGAACGGCGTCAAACGGATCTCGTGCCAGTTCTGCGCCTGATCGGTGCGCTTCGATGCCTTGTCGAGCGATTGCACGAAGTACGCTTCCGCGAAGAACACCATGCGAAGGCCATCTTCTGCACCGGCATCGACCAGCTTCAGCAACTGCTCGAGCGCCCGCAGTTCGAGCAGATGTGCATCGTCGATCAGCACCAGGCAGTAGCGGTGCGCGTCGATCTGCTCCTGCACGTGCAACGCGATGAGTTCGAGCAAAAGGCGTGGATCGGCATTGGCCGGCGCCGCCATGCCGAATCCCTGAATGATTCCGGCCAGGACCTCGCGCGTGTCGCTTGTCAGGTTGGCGTTGATGCGCGCGGCTTTTACACCCGGATCCAGCCCCTTCGACAGCGCTCGATACAGCGTGGACTTGCCGACACCGCGTTCGCCGGTAACGACCAGGAGGCGCCGAGACCAACGCGCCAGGTGACGCAGTTCCTCGAGGCGCCGACCACGATCACCTTCGCCGAAGAATTCGTCGGTAGCTTCCCGAAACGGGTTCTTCGACAGTCCCAACGCTTCCAGTGAGGGGCGTGCGCTATTCTTCACACAAGCCGCCGTGGGCCGAGAGCGTATCCTTGAACGCACCCGGATCGAATGTCTCCGTAACGATCACGTCGCCGATGGCGCGCGCCAACACCAGCCGCAATCGCCCGTCTACCGTCTTCTTGTCCATGCCCATCGCCGACTGCATGGCGTCAGGCGTGATGTTTCCGGGCGGAACCACGGGCAAGCCAAAGGCGGCGACGAGCGATTTGATGCGTCTTCCGGCGGCGCGATCAAGCATGCCTGTTCGCATCGACAGATCGGTGGCCAACACCATGCCGATCGCGACCGCTTCGCCGTGCAGATACTCGTAGCGCGTGAGCGTCTCGATCGCATGACCAAACGTATGACCGTAGTTCAGGATCGCGCGCACGCCGTCCTCGCGTTCGTCCACCGCGACCACCGCGGCCTTCACCGCGCACGACGTGAGCACCGCATGCTTCAACACGGCGGCGTCGCGACGCAGTAGATCGGCGACGTGCGCTTCGAGCCATTCGAAGAAGCGCGCGTCGCGGATGATCCCGTATTTGATGACCTCCGCGATGCCCGCGAGGTACTCGCGAGCCGGCAGAGAGACGAGCGTTCGCAGATCGGCCAGTACCAGCCGCGGCTGATAGAAAGCGCCGATCATGTTCTTGCCTTGCGGGTGGTTCACCGCGGTCTTCCCGCCGACCGACGAATCCACACACGCGAGCAGCGTCGTCGGCACCTGAATCAACGCAACGCCGCGCTGATAGGTTGCAGCGGCGAAACCTGCGATGTCGCCGATCACGCCGCCGCCGAGTGCAATGAGCGTAGTAGAGCGGTTGTGGCGATGCGCCATCAGGTGGTCGAGCACGCGCGCGTACGTCTGCAGCGTCTTGTGCTGCTCGCCGTCGGGCAGAACACACGCGTCTACCTGATATCCGGCCAACGTCGACTCGAGCGCGTTCAGATACAGCGGCGCAATCGTCTCGTTGGTGACGACGCACACCTGTCGGCCCGGAATGTACGGCGCAAACTGGGCACGGTCGTTCAGGAGGCCCGTGCCGATGCGGATCGGGTAGCTGCGATCGCCGAGTTCTACCGACAGCGTTTCAGTCACACGAAGCACCCGTCGCGGCGCAGATGATCGGCGACCTCCTTCGCCAACGCTTTTGCTGAGTGTCGATCGGCGCAGAAGCGGTAGTTCGCGATGCTCGTGTAGAGCGGCGCGCGTTCCTGCGAGAGACGCTCGAGCGTGGCACGGGCGTCACCTTGCCGAAGCAACGGCCGTCTCTTGTCGCGACGCGTGCGTTCGACCAGCCTTTCTATTGGCGAGTCGAGAAACACGACGATTCCACGCGCGGCCAGATTGCGACGATTTTCCTCGCGTAGAACCACTCCGCCGCCGGTTGCGAGAACTACCCCGTCGCGCTGCGTCAGTTCGTCCACCACCTGACACTCGCGATCGCGGAAGCCGGCTTCGCCCTCTTTGTCGAAAATCCACGCGATGTCGGCGCCCGCCTTTTCCTCTACGACGCGATCGGTATCGAAGAACGGTAGCCCCAGTTCATCGGACAGCAAGCGACCCACGGTCGTCTTACCGACGGCCATGAGTCCGATCAAAAACACGTTGTGATTCCTGTTGACCATAACGACGAACGGCGCCATGAGGGCGCCGTTCAGTCTAATACGGGGACAGTCGCAAGTCTGTCCCTCGAGCCGGGATCACCGCGTTGTCAGAGAATCCTGAATGATTCGCGGCGTGATGAAGATCAGCAGTTCCTGTTTGTCGGTCTTGTCGAGTGTCTTGCGGAACAACCGACCGACGTACGGGAGATCGCCGAGGAACGGCGTCTTCTCGGTCGACTCCGTTACCTGATCCTTGAAGATGCCACCCAATACGACCGTTTGCGCATTATCGACCAGGACCTGCGTCTTGACCTGGTTGGTGTCGATACTCGGAACGCCGTTGAAGACCTGGCCGACCGAGTCCTGGTTTACCTTCAGAGTCATGATGATGCGGTCGTCAGGCGTAATCTGAGGCGTGACTTCCAGCGACAACACGGCTTCTTTGAACGACACCGACGTTGCACCGCTGCTCGACGCTTCCTGATACGGAATTTCGGTACCGGACCGGATCTCCGCCATCTGCTTGTCCGCGGTGATCACCTTCGGCCGTGCGACGACTTGTGCGCGACCATCGACTTCGAGCGCGGTCAGCTCGAGGTCGACGAGGTAGTCGGAGCCGGTGAAGCCGATACCGAAGCTCGAACTCGCCGCGGCAACGCCGAGGTCGACGACCAGATCGTCCGGAGACGTGACCTGACCGGTACCCGTCACAGAAATGTTCTGCAGTTCGTTCAACGTGTTCAGGCTACCACCGGTCTTGATCGTGGTCCCGTTGGAGTTCGTCAGGCTCGCGCCACCCCAGCGAATGCCGAGTTCCTGATCGAAGTTGGTGCTGGCCGTGACGATTCGCGACTCGATCAACACCTGACGAACGGGAATGTCGAGGCGCGAGATCACTTTGCGGAACTCTTCGAGACGATCCGCCGTGTCGGTGAGGATGATCGAGTTGGTGCGCTCGTCGACGATCACGCTGCCGCGCGACGACACGATCGAGTTGCGACCGCCGCCTGCAGCACCCGACGGTTGCGCAGCCGCGCCCGCCGGACCCGAACCGGCCTTACCGCCAGCGCTGGTGCTGAACAGTTTGTAGAGTTCGGTCGCGTTGGCGTAGCGGACCTGGATGAACTCGGTGCGCAGCGGTGCGAGCTCCGAGATCTGCCGCTGGTTCTCGAGTTCGAGTTTCTCCCGTGCCGCGATTTCCGCAGCGGGCGCGACCAGCAGAACGTTCCCGACCTGGCGCTTGTCGAGACCCTTAGTCTTGAGAATCAGCTCCAGCGCCTGGTCCCACGGTACGTTCTTCAGACGCAACGTGATGCGACCCGACACGGTGTCGCTCGCGACCAGGTTCAGATCGGTGAAGTCAGCGATCAGCTGCAGCACCGAGCGGACTTCGATGTCCTGGAAATTCAGCGACAGCTTCTCGCCTTTGTACTTGAAGACGTCGTCGCGCTGCGCGAGTTCTTTGTCGCTGATCGGGTTCACGTTGATGGTCAGCGTCTGGTCCGCCTGATAAGCGAGATAGTCGTAGTTGCCTTTCGCGGCGATCGTGATCGCGATGTTCGGACCGACCTGAACCGCATCGACCACTTGAACCGGCGTCGCGAAGTCGGTGACGTCGAGACGACGGCGCAGATTGTCGGGCAGCTGCGTGTTGCGGATCTGAACCTTGATCGAGCCGCCTTCGCTGCTCACGTCGACCGGTGCTTTAGGATCCGACAGCGTTACGACGATCCGGCCTTCGCCGTTCTCGCCGCGACGGAAGTCGACGTCTGAAACGTGCGAGTCGCGCGACGGTGCGACTTCCGTCTTCACGACGTCCGCGTCACCGTACTTCGACGGCGTCGGAACCGCTTGCGCGCCACCACCGGTACCGACGTACATGAACAGCGTGTCGCCTTCGACCTTCGTTTCGTACGGTACGAGCTGGGTCAGGTTCACGATAACGCGCGTGCGGTCTTTCGCTTCGATGACCGTCACTTCGCGCGCGTTGCCGGTGCCGAGGCTGTGGTATTTGGTGGTCAGTGCGCTCTTCGTATCCATAAGATCGAGCGCGATGCGGGCCGGCGATTCGATCGTATAGCCCTTCGGATCCGGCGGTGCACCATCGAATTTCATTCGAATTTCGGTCTTGTCACCGGGGAGCGACGAGAACTCGATGGACTCCATCGTGGACGCCATCGCCGACCCGGCGACGAGCCACGACAGCACCGCAATGAGTCCAGTCATCGCGCCGCGCGCACGCGCCCGATGCAATGCTGAAGTTCTTGTTTCCATATTCTTCACCCTCATGACTGAGCGCTTCCTCCAAGGTTCACGGTGCGTTCGCGCTCTACCCAACCGCCGGTACCGTCGGACACAATCTCTAACAGCTCTATCCTGTTCTCGTCGATCGCGAGAATCTTTCCGTTATCCAATCCCATGTAGTCGCCCATCTGCACGCGGTGCACGCCGCCGTTCGGATCGCGCACCAGGCCATACAAGCGAGCGCCCTGCGACAGCGTTCCTACCATCGCGATCGCGCCAATGTTGAATTGTTCGAGGAACTGCTTGATGCGATTCGGGTCGGGTTTGACCAATGCAGTCTTCTTGTTCGGATCGACCGGCTTCACGACCACCGGCGGTTCGAACGGACTGCGCATGCTCCCCGCACTGTAGGCAAACGCCTGGTACGGCAGGAATTCCGGCAGCGGCTCGATCTGGCCTTTGCCGCGCGCGTCCACTTCGTCCATGAAGGCCTTGATGTCCTGGTAGTCGTTGTTTGCCGAACAGCCTGCGATCAGTCCCGCAACGGCCAGGGTCAGCAATGCTTGTCTAGGCGCGCGCATTACTTGTCCTCATCTCCCAGGTACCGATACGTCTTCGCGACGATCGACATCTTCAGTTCCGTCGGCGACTTGATCGGTTTGATGTTGAAATCGTGCAACGTCACGATCCGCGACAGGTTGGCGACGCCCGAAACGAACGCGCCGATGTTGTGGTATTCGCCGGTGACCACGATCGTGATTGGAAGCTCGACGTAGAACTCCGCCTTCCGTTCGGGTTGCAGATCGATGCTCTCAATGACGAGCCCGTTGTCGAGCGCCGCAAGCGTGATGTCTTCGATCAGGCCGGGGACTTCGGTGTCGCTCGGCAGTTGTCGCAACATCGTGCCGAACGACGCTTCCATTTCGTCCTTCTGCTGGCGGTACTGCGGCAGGTTCGCAGCCTGAAAGGCCTTGCTCTCGTATTCGCTGCGCAGCGCCGTTTCCTGTTTCCGCGCGGCGTCGAGCACGACTTCCTTGTCGGTGAGATAGAAGAAGTAGCCCGCGAGAACGACTACGACGAAGAGCACCACCAGGATGATGGCCTTGAGCGGGCCGGGCCAGCCGCCGATGTTGTTGACGTCGAGATCGGATATCTCGAGTCCGCGCAGCTGGTCCAGCGTGTCCTGAAGCGCCATCCGTTACTCCTCCCCTTCCGCCCCGGGCTTCTTCGGACTGGTCTGCACGACCGTCATCTGGAAGTTGCTCGCCTGAGCACCGGCTTCGGAATTTTCCTTGATGCCCTTGAGGTTGGGCTCTTTGAACCACTCGGACGCTTCGAGATTGCGCATTTCGGACGAAATGCGGTTGTTCGATTCGGCGGTACCGTCGACGGCAAGCGTGTGCCCATCGAGCTTCATCGACGTGAAGTAGACGCCTTTGGCCAACGTCCTGACGAGTTCATCGAAGACACGCACGATGACGGGCCGGTTGCCTTGAAGTTCCTGGATGACGCGCATGCGCGCGAGCAGTTGCTCACGCTTCTGTCGCAGATCGCGAATCTCGGCGATCTGCTGGTCGAGCACTGCGATCTTGTCCTTGATGAACTGGTTGCGGGCGTTCTGCTGCTCCACCGAGTGGTTCAGATACTGGCCGCCGGCGAACACGATCAGTGCGCCGAACAGCACCGAGCCGCCCAGGCTGATCAGGAATTCGTTCTTGCGTCGCTCTCGCTCCCATTCGCGCCAGGGGAGTAGGTTGATACGCGCCATTAGTCGAAGCTCCTCATGGCCAGACCACAGGCAATCATCATCGCGGGGGCGTCATTGGCGAGCGCGTTGGCATCCACTTTCGACGCGATCGACATGTCGACGAACGGATTGGCGATGACGGTCGGCGTACCGAGTTTGTTCTCGATCATCTCCGCCAGACCTTCGATCGAGGCCGTACCGCCGGCGAGCACGATGTAGTCGACGTCGTCGTACTGGCTCGAAGAGAAGAAGAACTGCAGCGAACGCGTGACCTGCTGCAGCACCGCTTCCTTGAACGGTTGCAGCACTTCCGCCTCGTAGTCGTCCGGCAAGCCACCTTGTTTCTTCGCAAGACCGGCCTCTTCGAACGAGAGGCTGTAGCGACGCTGAATCTCTTCCGTCAGCTGCTTGCCGCCGAAGAGCTGCTCGCGGGTGTAGATCGAACGGTCGTCGGCGAGTACCGACAGCGTCGTCATGGTGGCGCCGATGTCGATGATCGCAACGACCAGGTCGTCGGCGTTCTCACCGAGCTGCGACTTGATCAGCTCGAAGGCCCGCTTCATCGCGTGCGCTTCGATGTCGACCACGCGCGCCTTCAGCCCGCCGAGATCGAGCGCCGCTTCGCGCAGTTCGACGTTCTCCTTGCGACAAGCCGCAAGCAGCACTTCGACCTGTTCGGGATTGCGTTCGGAGAGCCCCTGCACTTCGAAGTCGATCGCGACTTCGTCGAGCGGGTAGGGAATGTACTGGTCGGCCTCGACGGTGATCTGGTTCTCGAGCTCGTCATCCGACAGCGACGAATCCATCTCGATGGTCTTCGTGATGACCGCAGAACCTGCAACTGCGACCGCCGACAGTTTGGAGCTACCCTTCGAACGACTCACCAGCCGCTTGATTGCTTCTCCAACACCTTCGACGTCACTGATATTCTTCTCCACCACCGCGTTGGGCGGCAGCGGCTCGACTCCGTAAGCTTCGACACGATAGCGGCCGCCCGCCTTCGATAGTTCCAGAAGCTTTACGGAGGTGGAGCTGATGTCGAGCCCCAGGAGTGTTTCCGACTTCTTCTTGAAAAGGCCAAACACGGTAGTTTTTCCTTACAGGCGCGGGCACTTACGTCCGTTTCGTGCGATTCAGAATTAAATACCAGTCTGAACGTCAGAGCAATCGGGTACCCTTAGAAAAATGCCGTACGGATCACAACTTAGGGTCCGACATTGCAGGTAACACCTTAACAATATCAGAGAAACCATGAGTTCGCGGTCGCGTACTAGATTCGTAAGCATTATGTGGTTGGTCTGGACGGCTGTATGTGGTGCAGTGCTCAGTCTCGCGGGGGTTTTTCTCTATCTAAACCCACAAATTCCAACAGCTGAGACATACCGCCATGTTCGGATAGAAACGCCGCTCAGAATCTTCGCCGAAGGCGGTCAGTTGATGGCCGAATTCGGTGAACGACGAGTCATTCCGTTGACGCTCGCCGATGTGCCGCCGTTGTTCATCCACGCCCTGCTCGACACTGAAGACAAGCGCTTCTACTCGCACGGCGGCGTCGATTTCATTTCGCTTTTGAACGACTCGATCGAGTTGTTGGTGAATCGGGAGATCAAGTCCGGCGCCAGCACGATCACCATGCAGCTGGCCAAGAACATCTCCTTCAGTCCCGAACAGACGTTCATCCGCAAGTTCAAGGAAATGCTGCTGGCACTGAAGATCGAGCGGGAGCTGACCAAAGACCAGATCCTGGAGCTCTACTTCAACGTGGTGCCGTTCGGAAAGCGGGCCTACGGCGCCCAGGCCGCGGCGTTTACCTACTATGGACGTCCGCTCAATCAACTCGACGTCGCACAGCTTGCGATGCTGGCCGGCATCCCGCAGGCGCCGACCGCCGGCAACCCGATCAACGGCCTGGAACGGGCCATGAAACGCCGCAATCTGGTGCTGTCGCGCATGCTCGAACAGGGTTCGATCACCCAGGAGCAGTACGACGTGGCCGTGAATTCGCCGAATACCGCCACGGTGCACGAGCGCGACCTCGACATTGCAGCCCCGTACGCGTCCGAGTGGGTTCGTCAGCAACTATTGGCGCGCTACGGCGCGGAGGTGTACTCGAGCGGGTACGAGGCGATGACCACAATCGATGCACATCTACAGGACGTCGCGACGAAGGCGGTCCGCGACGGTGTGTTCCGTTACGACAGACGTCACGGCTTCCGCGGTCCGGTCGCCCACACCGACGTGCCGGCCGACCCGGGCGCAAAGCGAATAGCGGTTCAGAACGCGCTCGTCCCGTATCCGCCTCACGTCGGTCTCGAGGCGGGCGTGGTGGTTGCGGTGGACGGGGCGAGCTTTTCTGCAATGCGCGCCAACGGCGAAACGGTCTCGATCGGCCTCGACGGCTACAAGTGGGCGGCCCATCTGATCGACGCCAACAGCCGCGCTGCGCCGCCGACCAAGGCGGCCGACGTCGTCGCCACAGGTGACGTCGTCTGGCTCAAGCAGTTCAAGGAGGGCTGGACGCTGTCGCAGATGCCCGACATCCAGGCGACGCTGATCGCGATGAACCCCGCCAACGGCGCGGTCAAGGCGATCGTCGGCGGCTTCGACTTCTCCGCGAACCAGTTCAACCACGCGCTGCAGGCGTCGCGTCAGCCCGGTTCGGGATTCAAGCCGTTCGTCTATTCGGCGGCGCTCGATAGCGGCGTGACGCCTGCGACGATCTTCATGGACGCGCCACTGGTCTTCGAGGACGAGAATCTGGAAACGACATATCGGCCGAAGAACGACGGTTCGCGCTTCAACGGCCCCACACGCCTGCGCGAAGCGCTCTATCGGTCGATCAACCTGGTGTCGATCCGGGTGCTGATGGCCGTGGGAGCCGGTCCGGTTCTCGACTACGTCAAACGATTCGGTTTCGACACCACCGATTTTCCGCGCAACACGCAGCTCGCGATCGGCGGCGGCACCATGGGCGTCACGCCGATTCAAATGGTTCGGGCTTACGCGACGTTCGCGAACGGCGGCTATCTGGTCGACCCCAACATTCTGAAAGAGGTGCGCAACCTCGCAGGCGAAACGATCTACAAAGCCCGTTATCCCGAGGTCTGCGCCGAATGCCCTCAGCCGGCAACGCCGCCCGCCGAGGATCAACCAACGCAGGATGTCGCCGCCAACTCGAGCGGCCCTATCCCCGCTCCTCGCGTGCTCGACGAAGGCAACGCTTTCATCATGAACTCGATGCTGCAGGACGTGATCCGGCGCGGCACCGCGATCCGGGCGAAGAGCCTCAACCGCAACGATCTGGCCGGCAAAACGGGTACGACCAACGAAGCCGACACCTGGTTCAACGGATATCAGAAGAACCTCGTGGCGTCCGTGTGGGTCGGATTCAGCGACCATCGCCCGGTCGGCGACAATGAGTACGGCTCGAACTCGCCGTTACCGATCTGGATGGATTTCATGAAGGTGGCGCTCGAAGGCGTGCCGGAAGAAACGCGCCAGCAGCCGTCCGACGTCGTGACCCTGAAGATCGATCCGAGAACCGGCGAGCCGGCGTCGCCCGATCAGCAGAACGCGCTGTTCGAATACTTCCTGGCCGATCACACACCGACCGCGCGCGCTTCGAGCCAGACGACGACCGACATCGATTCGAAGCAGCCGGTGCGACCGATCGACCTCTTCTGAACGCCAGCAGCGACCTCGACTACTGAACGATCTTGATCGGATTACCGGCGCGCGGTTCGCCGAGCGGATGATCGCCGTTCAGCAACCGAAGCGTCTCTTCCGGATGGTTCTTGATCGAAGACTTGGCAGCCAGAGACGCATACGTGTCGCCCGGCTTCGCTTCGATCACTTTGATGCGCTGGTTGTTCGCAACCTTCAGATCCGAAGGTTGCATCGGCCTGAACGACTGCACAGTGGCGCGAAAGTCCGCTTCGAATTGCGCGGCGTCGCCGCCCTCGCCGGCCTCCCCTTTGAACAGATAGACGCCGCCATCCTTGAAGATGACGGCGATCATGCTCGCCTTCAGATTGCCCTTCGCCAGATCGACCTTGGCGATGTATCCACTGTAATCACCGACCTTCACGTCTTCTCCGGACACGATGTCGTCGCGCTTGAGCGTGTCGATCACGTAGTCCTTCGGCGTCTGCTTCGCTTTCGGCGCTTCCTGACGCTGGAACGTAATGTTCCCCGCCATGTTGCCCGACGGAGAAATGCCGGTGACCTTCGACGACGAACTGGTTACGTCCCAATCCTTCGGGAAGGTGACCACCACGCGTAAGCCCTCGTGATAAAAGGTTTCGTCCTTCACGACTCCGGCGCCCGCGAGGTTGCCGTACACGAGACCGTCGATGGTCTGCCAGAAATCGCCGACCGGTTCGACGACTTCGGCGGGGAGATACTTCGCGTTCTCCTCTACCGCGTCGTGCAGCCGTTTGTCGTTCTGCGGGTGCGATGCGAACACGCCGTGATAGCTTTTCTGCTCGCCGCCGACCTGTGTGGCGAACAGTTCCTGGTCCTTCAGCACCTGAATCACTTCGATCATCGCGAACGGGTTGTACCCAGCCTTCGCGATGATCTCGCCGCCGATCTGGTCGGCCTGCAGCTCCATGTCGCGGCCGTAACCGGAAACGACCGTGTCGGTGGCCTGACTCGTGACGTCTCTCACCTGACCCACGCCGGTGATGACCGCTGCGACGAATCCCGCGACGTTTCCGACGGCGCCCAGCGCATTCTTTTTCGCGGAATGGTGTGCCACGACGTGGCCGATCTCGTGGCCGATCACCGCGGCCAGCTGATCTTCGCTCTCGAGGTACGCGAGCAGACCGCGATACACGAAGATGTACCCGTCGGGCATCGCGAACGCATTCACGTCGGAGAGATTCAGAACGGTGAAGTGAAATTCGCGGTTCGGCTCGGAGCTGTTCGCAACTAAGCGCTGCCCAACCTTGGTCACGTACTCCTGCCAGCGTGGGTCGTCGTAAACCTGACCCTGCTTAGCGAACTCCTCGAGGGTTTTCTTGCCGGACTCGGCATACGCAAACGTCTGCCATACCATCAGCAGAGCGGCGACGACGAGCTTTGCAATGTCGGTTCGCACGAAACGCCTCGAACTCACCCGGATGCGCTACGACACCGCACGCGCGATGTCGTTGCAACCTCTTAGAGTGTCTCGACGATCAAGAGTTGCGCTCGCCCCGGATGCAGCCGAAGCGGAGCCCGAGGTCAGCTGACGCCGCGTTGCCCGAAACGCTTGCGGAACCGTTCGACGCGACCGCCGGCATCGACGATCTTCTGACGACCGGTATAGAACGGATGGCACTTCAAACACACGTCCAGGTGCATGTCGGCGCCCAGGGTCGAGCGCGTCTCGATGACGTTGCCGCAGCTGCAGGTGGCCTTCATCGCGGTGTACGCGGGATGAATGTCTGGCTTCATGATGCTCAGGCCCGGAATTCGAAGGGCGCGCAGTGTACCAGAGCGAGCCTCAGTGGCAAGCCCACCTCCTGCGCGCCGCTCGAACACCGGCGTCGAGCGATCTCTGCTTCGGCCGCGCGCACCGGGCCTGTACCATCGCTGCGATGAGCGTGATCGTCCGCGTCGCAGTCCCGAGGCCGCTCTGGACGCCCTTCGACTACCTGCTGCCGCCGGATATGTCACCGCCGCTGCCCGGCGCGCGCGTGCGCGTGCCATTCGGTTCCACCGAACTCGTGGGGCTCGCGGTCGAGACCGCGTGTACAGACAGTGTCACTACCGATCTCAAGTCCGTGCTCGAAGTCATCGATCGGCAGCCCGTGCTGCAAGCCGACATCTTCGAGTTGATCCGCTGGGGCGCCGCGTACTATCGCCACCCGCTCGGCGATGCGCTGTTCTCCGCAGTACCCGTGGCGCTGCGCGACGGTCGCGCGCTCCAGCCCCTGCGCGAACGCTTCTGGCAACTGGGCGAGATCGACGCCGGAGTGGCCGACTCGTTGAAGCGCGCCCCCCGGCAACTGGCCGCGATAGAGCAACTGCGTATCGCCGGAGGACTCGCCAGCCACGATGAGTTCGTCGCGGCCGGCGTAGACGCGCGTGTTCTGTCCGGGCTCGTCAAGAAAGGCATCGTCACGGCGGCATCGGCGCCCGCCAACCACGCCGTCGAGGTCACCCGGCTCGCGTTCGAGTTGACTGAAGAGCAGCGTGCGGCCATCGACCTCGCACGCGCGGCGCTGGGGCGCTTCGCATGCATGTTGCTCGACGGCATAACCGGCAGCGGCAAGACCGAAATCTACTTGCAGGTGATCGAGTCGGTTCTGGCGAAGGGCGAACAGGCGCTCGTGCTCATCCCCGAGATCGCGCTCACGCCGCAAACGCTCGAACGCTTCACTCAGCGGTTCGGTCGGGCCGCGGTGTATCACTCCGGCCTCACCGAACGCGAGCGCGCGCAAACGTGGATGCAGTGTCGCGACGGACGCGCGCGCGTTCTGATCGGTACACGCAGCGCGATCTTCGTGCCGTTCGCGGCGCTCGGCCTGATCGTCGTGGACGAAGAACACGACGGCTCGTTCAAACAACAGGACGGTTTCCGGTATTCGGCGCGCGACCTCGCGACCAAACGCGCCCAACTGCTGAGCATTCCGTTGATCATGGGCACCGCAACGCCCGCGCTCGAAACGCTGCACAACGCGCAACGCGGCCGCTTCCGGCACGTGCGATTGACGGCGCGACCCGGAGCGGCGCGACCGACGACCATCAAACTGGTCGACATCCGCGGCCTGAAACTCGACGACGGTTTGAGCGATCCATTGCGCGATGCGATCGCCGCGCATCTGGGGCAAGGCAACCAGGCGCTGCTGTTCATCAATCGCCGCGGCTATTCGCCGTCGTATCTGTGCACGCGCTGCGGATGGTGCGCCGGATGCCCGCGCTGCGAGAGCCGGCTGACGCTGCATCAGTCGCCGGCGGGATTGCGCTGTCACCACTGCGGATTCGCGTCGCCCCTGCTGCCGCGCTGTCCGGATTGCGGCCAGCCGGCGCTGCGCGGCATCGGCGTCGGTACGCAACGCAGCGAGCAGGGCGTTGCACGTGCGTTTCCGAACGTTCCGGTGCTGCGCATCGATCGCGATACGACGCGTAGCGCGCGCACCATGGCCTCGCACCTCGAAATGATCGGGCGCGGCGAACCGGCGGTGCTGGTCGGCACGCAGATGCTCGCAAAAGGACACCATTTCCCGCGCGTCACGCTCGTCGGCGTGCTGAACGCCGACGCCGGATTCACGAGTCCGGACTTCCGCGCGCCCGAACACACGGCGCAGCTGATCGTTCAAGTGGCGGGGCGCGCAGGGCGCGCCGAACGTCCGGGTGAAGTCTGGATTCAGACATTCAATCCAGGTAATCCGTTACTGCAGGCGCTCGTCGAACGCGGTTACGAAGGTTTCGCGACGACCGAACTCGAGCAGCGCGCAGCAGCCGGGCTTCCGCCGTTTCGTGCGATGGCGTTGTTGAAGGCCGACGGCGTCGATGTGGAACGAACGCTCGCGTGTCTGCGCGCGCTCGTCGATGGCCTGTCGCGCTCGGCGATCGAAATTCTGGGTCCGGCGCAGGCGCCGCTGGCGAGGCGCGCGCGTCGTTACCGTTGCCAGACCGCACTGCTCGCGCGCGACCGCAGCACGCTCGGGGCCGCGCTCGACCAACTGGTGGCATCGCACGGACAGAGCCGTTACCCCGGCGTGCGCTGGTCCATCGACGTCGATCCGTACGATATGTTTTGAGCGACGATATGTTTTGAGCGGGCTGCGCGCGTGGCTATGATGCGCGCTGTTTCAACGGCGGATCGAAGATGGCGCAGGATTTCGCGAACGCACAGCGGCACAAACGCGCATTGCGTAGCGACTCGCGCGGCCGTCCACGTCAGCGTCAATCGGCATTTCACTGGGGCAGCTTCGGCGCGGGCATCGCGCTCGGCATTGCGTTCACGCTGGCCGGCGCGCTGTTACCGGAGTGGTGGGGCAGCAGTCGGCCGGCAGCGATCGCACAAGCGCCCGTCGCCAGCGACTCGACGCCCGTGACCCGATTCGAATTCTTCGAACGTCTGCCGAACGAGAAGATCTCGTCGCGCCCCGATCCGACCGAGACGGCCACCGCACCGCCCGCGGTCGACGGCGCGCACGAGTTCCTGTTGCAGGCCGGATCGTTCACGAACAAAGAAGACGCAGAACGTTTGCGCGCCACGCTCGCGCAATCGGGCTGGAATACGGAGACCGCGACGGTCACGTTGTCGAGCGGTGCCACTCGCCATCGCGTGATCGTCGGACCGTTCTCGTCGTCGCAGGAAACGCAACGCGCGATCAGCCAACTCCGCAAGCAGGACGTCGACGCGCTCGTACTCGCGCGTAAACCGACCGCCGGTTGAATTCGACCGTTACGGTCCTCACTATGCCCAATCGGCCTGCAGCAACGCCGGAGACTCCGTTGGAACAGTATCGAGGCACGACCATCCTCAGCGTCAGACGCGGCAACATGGTCGTGGTCGGCGGCGACGGGCAGGTCTCGGTCGGCCAGACCATCATGAAGGGCAACGCGCGCAAGGTGCGTCGGCTATATAAGGACAGCGTGCTGGCCGGATTCGCCGGCGGCACCGCTGATGCCTTCACGCTGTTCGAGCGGTTCGAAAAGCAACTCGACCAGTATTCCGGCAATCTCACGCGCGCCGCCGTCGAACTCGCAAAAGACTGGCGCACCGATCGCGCGTTGCGGCGTCTCGAAGCGCTGCTGGTAGTGGCCGACGCTCACACCACGCTGATGATCACCGGCAACGGCGACGTGATCGAACCGGAAAACAACGTGATCGCCATCGGCTCCGGCGGACCTTATGCGCAGTCGGCTGCGCGCGCCCTGCTGGACAACACCGATCTCGATGCCCGAAGCATCGTCGAGAAAGCACTGACGATCGCCGCGGACATCTGCATCTACACGAATCACAACCGCACCATCGAGTCGCTGGAGGTCGCGTCATGAGCGTGACGTCCAGCGTGGCGACGCCCGGCGCGACGACGCCCGGCGTGATGACGCCTCGCGAAATCGTTCACGAACTCGACAAGCACATCGTCGGGCAGCAGGCCGCAAAGCGCGCCGTTGCAATTGCTCTGCGCAACCGTTGGCGGCGCATGCAGCTGAGCGAGACGCTGCGCGACGAAGTGACGCCGAAGAACATTCTGATGATCGGTCCTACCGGCGTCGGCAAAACCGAAATCGCGCGCCGCCTCGCAAAACTGGCCGGCGCGCCGTTCATCAAGGTGGAAGCGACGAAATTCACGGAAGTCGGCTACGTCGGCCGCGACGTGGAGTCGATCATTCGCGATCTCGCCGACGCAGCCGTCAAGATGCTGCGCCAGGAGCAGATCGAAAAGGTGAAGCCGCGCGCCGAAGACGCCGCCGAAGACCGGATCCTCGACGCGCTGCTTCCCGAACCGCGTTCGGTCGGATTCGCGGAAACCACGCAACGCTCGGACTCCAGCGCGCGACAAGTATTCCGCAAGCGACTGCGCGAAGGCGAACTCGACGACAAGGAAGTGGAGCTCGAGCTTTCAGCGTCGCCGGTCGGCGTGGAGATCATGGCGCCGCCGGGCATGGAAGAGATGACGAATCAGCTGCAGAGCATGTTTTCAAATCTGACGAATCAGCGCAAACGCACGGTGCGATTGAAGGTGAAGGACGCACTGCGCCGGACGCGCGAAGAAGAAGCGCTGCGGCTCGTCAACGAAGAAGACATCAAAGCGCGTGCGATCGAGAGCGTGGAGCAGACCGGCATCGTGTTCCTCGACGAGATCGACAAGGTGGCGAAGCGCGGCGAAACGATGGGCGTCGACGTGTCGCGCGAAGGCGTGCAACGCGATCTGCTGCCGCTGATCGAAGGCTGCACCGTGTCGACGAAGTACGGCATGGTGAAGACCGATCACATCCTGTTCATCGCGTCGGGCGCATTTCATCTGACGAAGCCATCGGACCTGATCCCTGAGTTGCAGGGCCGGTTACCGATTCGCGTCGAGCTCGATGCGCTCACGGCCGACGATTTCAAGCGTATTCTCACCGAGCCCAACGCTTCGCTCACCGAGCAATATCGCGCACTTATGGAGACCGAAGGCGTAAAGATCGAATTCACCGAAAGCGCCATCGCGCGCGTTGCGGAACTCGCTTTCCAGGTGAACGAATCCACGGAGAACATCGGTGCACGGCGGCTGCATACCGTGATGGAGCGGCTGCTGGAAGACATATCGTTCGAGGCGACCGAACGCTCCGGTCACGACACGTCCGTCAGCATCGACGCAGCGTACGTCGACGCGCGCCTCAGCGGACTGGCGCGCGATCAGGATCTATCGCGTTACATCCTCTAAAGTGGCTACTCAGGCGCCCACCGAACTGAAGCTGCATCGTCAATCGCGAGAGCTCGAAGTGGGCTTTCCCGACGGGGCGCGGTTCCGTCTTCCGTGCGAGTTGCTGCGCGTGTATTCGCCCTCCGCCGAAGTTCGAGGTCATGGTTCCGGCGACCGCAAGCTGATGACCGGCAAGAAATACGTGAACATTCAGCAGATCGATCTCGTTGGGAACTATGCCATCCGCATCGTCTTCGACGACGGTCACGACACCGGCATCTATGCCTGGGAATATCTGCGAGAGCTCGGCGAGCAGCGCGACAGCTACTGGCAGCGCTATATGGAGGAACTGAAAGTCGCGAACTCCAGCCGGTTGCCGAACATCCCGATCGGCCACTGGCAACCCGACAAAGGCTAGACGCCATGCAGCCCGACGAAGAAGAGCGCGTCGACTTCGGCTTCCAGAAAGTTCCGGCCTCCGAGAAGGCCCGGCGCGTCGGCCGGGTGTTCGAGTCGGTGGCGCAGCGCTACGACGTGATGAACGATCTGATGTCGCTCGGTTCGCATCGAATCATGAAGCGCATGGTCGTCGAGATGTCCGGTGTGCGCGCGGGTCACAATGTTCTCGATCTCGCCGGCGGAACGGGTGACTTCGCCGCACTGTACGCGCCATTGGTCGGCGACACCGGCAAGGTAGTTCTGGCCGACATTAACGGCGCGATGATGGAAGTGGGACGCGACCGGCTGTTCGATGGCGGTCTCACGAACGTCGCGTTCTGCCAGGCAGACGCCGAAGCGCTGCCGTTCGCCGACGCGAGCTTCAACTGCATCACCATCGGCTTCGGCTTGCGCAACGTAACCCGCAAGGAGCGCGCGCTCGCCGAAATGCATCGCGTGTTGCGCCCCAACGGTCGGCTGCTCGTGCTCGAATTCTCGAAGCCGGAGAACCCGATCGTGGCGGCGGGATACGGTGCATTTCAGGCACTGTGGCCGACCATCGGCCGGCTCGTAACCGGCGATGCGAACGCTTATCGCTATCTCGTGGAATCGATCGAAGTGCACCCGTCGCAAAAGGCACTCAAGCTGATGCTGACCGACGCCGGATTCGACAATCCCGCCTACGAGAACCTGTTGAACGGAATCGTGGCGATCCATCACGCCGACAAAGCGCCGCTGCGGTGAGCCCATTCGCCACGCTGCTGACACGCTGGGTCGAGACGCTCGCCAACGGGTCGGCAAATCTCGATTCGTTGACCCGCACACGGCTCCGAGCGCTCTCCGGACACAGCATTGCGATCGTCGTCGATCCTCCCGGTGAAACGACCACGCTCGAGTTCGACGACGCATCGATTCGCCTGCGGCCCGGTACGACCCACGCACCCTCGGTCATCGTGCGCGGCGCACCGATCGCTCTGGCCGGCGCTTTCCTCGGCAGCGGCGGCCGCGGTGGACTATCGATAGATGGCGATGAAGTCGTGCTCAGTCAGTTCCGCAGCATCGTTCGCGACTATCGTCCCGACCTGCTGTCGCCCCTCGAGAATCTCGTCGGCAAGGACGCGGCGCAGTCCATAGCAAACGTTTTCGAAGTGGGACTTTCGACACTCGCGGCGATCGGCCGCAGCCTCGGCGACGAGGGGGCCCGGCTCGCGAAGGAAGGAGCGCGACAACGCTATCTGACGGCAAGCGAGTTCGACGCGTTCATCGCATCGATGCAGACGCTCAGAGTGCGCGTCGATCGGCTCGCGGCGCGCATCGAGATCGTCGAACGCACGTCCGGAGCGAAGATGTGAGCCGGCTGATGCGACTGTCGCGTATCGGCACCACGGTGCTGCGATATCGTCTCGACGAGCTGATCGATCGAACCGGCGTCGCCGACGAGCAGCTGCCTGCACCGCTGCGCGTGTTGTGGCGCCTGTCACCGACGCGTTGGTTACCGACACCGGCCGATCCACCCGCGCGCAGACTCCGGTTGGCGCTCGAAACGCTTGGACCGGTATTCATCAAGTTCGGCCAGATTCTGTCGACCCGGCGCGACCTGCTGGCGCCGGACTACGCCGAGGAACTGGCGAAACTGCAGGATCGTGTGCCGCCGTTTCCGGGTCCGGAAGCGCGCGCGAAGATCCAGACGAGCCTGGGAGTACCGCTGGCCGACGTCTTCGCTTCGTTCGAAGAGCAACCTTTAGCGTCCGCCTCGGTCGCCCAGGTGCACGCCGCGCGTCTGTTGAACGGCGACGACGTGGTGGTGAAGGTCGTGCGGCCCGGCATCGAGTCGATCATCCGCGAAGATCTGCAGCTGCTGCACACCATCGCTCGTTTGCTCGAGCGCGTATCGAGTGACGCCCGACGGCTGCACCTCGTCACCATCGTCGAGGACTACCAGTCGACGATCCTCAACGAACTCAATCTGATTCACGAAGGCGCGAACACGGCGAAACTGCGGCGCAACTTCGCCGAGTCGCCGCTGTTGTACGTGCCGCGCGTCTATTGGGACCACACGCGCGAAGACGTGCTGGTGCTCGAGCGGATCCACGGCGTGCCCATCGCCAACATCGAAGAACTGCGTGCATGCGGTACGGACATGAAGCTGCTCGCAGAACGCGGCGTGGAAACGTTCTTCACGCAGGTGTTCGTAGACAACTTCTTCCACGCCGACATGCACCCGGGAAACATTTTCGTCGACGTCACCGATCCGAAGAGCCCACGCTACGTGGCAATCGACTGCGCGATCATCGGCACGCTGACCGACGAGGATCAGAACTACCTCGCCCGCAATCTGCTCGCGTTCTTCAATCAGGACTATCGCGAAGTGGCGCGATTGCACCTCGAAAGCGGCTGGATTCCCGAGGAAACGAAGGTGACGGAGTTCGAGAACGTGATCCGCCGCGTCTGCGAACCGATCTTCGAGAAACCACTCAAGGAGATCTCGTTCGGCCATTTCCTCGTCACACTGTTTCAGACCGCCCGCGAATTCAACATGGAAGTGCAGCCGCAACTGGTCTTACTGCAGAAGACGCTGTTGAACATCGAAGGTCTGGGGCGGCAGCTCTACCCCGACCTCGATCTGTGGAACACCGCAAAGCCTTTCATGGAACGCTGGATGGAGCAGCGCATGGGACCGGCCGCAGTTCTACGCCAGTTCAGCACGTACGCGCCGGACCTTATCGAACAACTGCCGCGGTTGCCGGAACTCATTCTCGGCGCGAGTCACGGTCTACGACGACTCGACAAAGTCGCGCGTGAACAGCGCGCCGTCATGAATCGACTGGCGACTCTGATCGAGAATCGGGAACGCAAGGGCCGCGGCCGTCGCTGGCTCGGCGCCACATTGCTGGTCGTCAGCGGCGCCTTCCTGTGGGCGCCCGTGGCGCACGCGCTGCAGACTGGCGAACCGTTGCCGATCACGGTCGGCGTGCTGACCGCTGTGCTAGGCTCCATGCTGATCGCGAGAGCATGATCCGATGAACGTCATCGAAGCGTTGACGAAAACCCTCGAAGAGCGTCGTTCAGCCGACCCGAAGTCGTCGTACGTCGCCTCCTTATATGCCTCCGGCCTCGACCAGATCCTCAAGAAAGTGGCCGAGGAAGCCGGCGAGGCACTAATTGCCGCCAAGAATGTCGAAGGTTCGGCACGCGACGACGCGCTGATTGGTGAAGTCGCAGACTTGTGGTTCCACACGCTGGTGATGCTCGTGCATCTAAACCAGCAGCCGGTCTGGGTGTTGGACGAGCTCGCTCAGCGCATGGGCATATCCGGCCATGTCGAAAAAGCGGGCAGAACCACGTCGCAGATCGACTGACAACCGGGCGCGTATAATGCGCCACTCACGCCGTCTCATAGGGAGAATGAAATGTTCGGCATCGGCATGGGAGAGCTGCTCGTAATCCTCGGCATCGTGGTGCTGCTGTTCGGCACCAAGCGGCTGAAGACGCTCGGCGCAGATCTCGGTAGCGCGATCAAAGGATTCCGATCGGCCGTCAAGGAAGAGGAAAGCGCGCCCGCACCTCGCGAACGCGTCATCGAAGGCGAAATAGAACGAGCATCGCGTCCGGCAGACGCTCGCAAACAGGACACGAATGTTTGATATCAGCTTTCCAGAGCTGGTCGTCGTTGGTGTGATAGCGCTGCTGGTACTGGGTCCGGACCGCCTACCCGGCGCACTGCGAACGCTCGGCCTTTGGGTCGGACGCATGTCGCGAACGTTCAGCGCCCTGAAAACCGAGATCGAACGCGAGATCGGTATGGACGAGATTCGGCGGCAACTGCACAACGAAGCGGTGATGGACGAACTGAAGCGTATCGAACGCGACGTTCGCGGTCCGACCAGCAACGGGTCCGGGCATGCCGAAGTGAAGGATCCGGAGCCGCCTCCGGTCGAAACACCGCCTGCCCAGGTTTCGGCGTCTGCAACGAACGACACTCAACCGCGCGCCTGAAGCGATGGCAACTCAGCTGACGGAAAAGCCGAAGCGCGCCGAAGACCACGACGCGCAGGTCGATACCGACGAGCGGCCGTTTCTCGATCACATCATCGAATTGCGGGAGCGCCTGCTCAAAGCGTTGCTCGCCGTGCTGGTGCTGTTCTTCCCGCTCTACTACTACGCCAACAACATTTACGAGTGGGTCGCTGCGCCGCTGATGGCGAACCTGCCGACCGGCAGCGGCATGATCGCCACAGAAGTGGCGTCGCCGTTTCTGACGCCGTTCAAGCTATCGATGTACGCCGCGTTCTTCCTCGCGATGCCGGTGATCCTGCACCAGATGTGGGCGTTCGTTTCACCTGGACTTTATCTGCGCGAGAAGCGATTCGCATTGCCGTTGCTGGTATCGAGCGTGGTGCTCTACTACCTGGGCATGGCGTTCGCTTATTACCTGGTATTTCCTCTCGTATTCAAGTTCTTCGCCGGCGTCACGCCTGTCGGCGTGACGATGATGACCGACATCAACCACTATCTGGAGTTCGTGCTCGGCCTGTTCTTCGCGTTCGGTTTCACGTTCGAAATTCCGATCGCCACGTTTCTGATCGTATCGACGGGTTTGACCACCACGAAGAGTCTCACCGACAAGCGTCCTTACGTAATCGTTGGCTGCTTCACCGTCGCAATGGTATTGACACCCGGCCCTGACGTGATATCTCAAATCATGCTCGCGGTACCGATGTGGATTCTGTTCGAACTCGGCGTGTTCTTCGCGCGCATGGCTGAACGCAGCACGCAATCGGCGGAAGCCGCAGAAGCGGCGGAAGCAAAGGACTGAACCTCGGCGCTCAGCTGAGCAGAAACGTCACCGGCCCGTCGTTCACCAACGCCACCTGCATGTCGGCACCGAAGCGCCCGGTCTCTACACGACCGACGCGTTGCCGGATCCGTTCGACGAATACCTCGTACAAAGCGCGCGCCTGATCCGGCGGCGCCGCCGATGTGAAGCTCGGCCGCCTGCCGTTCGACGTGTCGGCCGCCAGGGTGAACTGCGATACCACCAGCACCGCACCGCCGACATCTATTACGCTTCGGTTCATCGGCTTGGCGGCGTCGGCGAAGATCCTGAGATCGACGGTACGATCGGCGAGCTTGCCGGCGATTTCATTCGTGTCCGTGGGGAATACGCCGACGAACACCAGCAGTCCCACGTCGATCGATGCAATGCGCGCTCCGTCGACGACTACGCTCGCTTGCGTTACGCGCTGCAGAAGCGCGTGCAATCAAGCTCTCGCTTCGCGCTTGCGCTGGTTCTCCGTGAGATAGCGCTTGCGGATGCGGATCGAATGCGGCGTCACCTCGACGAGTTCGTCGTCGTTGATGAACTCCAGCGACTGTTCGAGCGTCATCCGCACCGGCGGTGTGAGGATGATGTTCTCGTCGCTGCCCGCAGCACGCACGTTGGTGAGCTTCTTTTCCTTGAGCGGATTCACCGTCAGGTCGTTTTCCCGACTGTGGATACCGATCACCATGCCTTCGTACGCGTCGTCGTTCGGGCCGATGAACAAACGTCCGCGTTCCTGCAGGTTGAACAGGCCATAGCCCACGGCCTTGCCCTTGCTGTTGGAGATGAGCACGCCGCTCGAACGCTGTCCGATCGGCGCGGCGATTTCCTCGTCGTATCCGGCAAAGCCGAACGACATGATTCCGGTACCGGACGTCATCGACAGGAACTGAGGCCGGAAGCCCATCGAGGCGCGCGATGCGATTCGATAGCTGAGCCGCACCCTACCCTGGCCGTCAGGCTGCATGTCGAGGAGTTCGGCGCGACGCGCGCCCATCGTCTCCATGACCTTGCCTTGATGCACTTCTTCGATGTCGAGCGTCAGCTCTTCGAACGGCTCGAGCACCTTACCGTTCTCTTCTTTGGTGATCACGCGCGGCCGCGACACCGCCAGCTCGTAACCTTCCCGGCGCATCGTTTCGATGAGGATAGCGAGGTGGAGTTCGCCGCGACCCGACACACGGAACTGATCCGGGTCGCCGGTTTCTTCGACGCGCAGCGCGACGTTGTGCGATGCCTCGCGCAGCAGACGCTCTCGGATCTGCCGGCTCGTCAGGTATTTACCTTCGATGCCGGCCAGCGGCGACGTGTTCACGCAGAACATCATCGACACGGTCGGTTCGTCGACGGTCAGCGG
The DNA here is from genome assembly GCA_963780795.1 of uncultured Gammaproteobacteria bacterium. Lineage (GTDB taxonomy): Bacteria > Pseudomonadota > Gammaproteobacteria > Pseudomonadales > Azotimanducaceae > DATJGR01. The sequence goes on from CAWADH010000008.1 coordinate 1,019,134, forward strand.
CGGCAGCGCTTCCGGGCTTTCGCGGGCACACAACGTGTCGGAGATGTTGATGTCGTCTACGCCCGTTACGCAGACGATATCGCCCGCACGCGCTACTTCCATTTCGACGCGTGCGAGGCCGAGGTGGCCGAGGACCGACAGAATTCGCCCGGACCGTGTGCCGCCGTTCCGGTCGATCACGCTGACGGGCGTATTGGTGCGCACCGATCCGCGCGCGATGCGGCCGATGCCGATCACCCCGACGTAACTCGAGTAGTCGAGCGAACTGATGCGCATCTGGAACGGGCCGTCGGGATCGACGTTCGGGGCCGGCACTTTCTCGAGGATCGCGTCGAGCAGCGGCTTCATGTCGGACGACATATCGTCCGGATCGAGCCCGGCCGTTCCCTGCAGCGCCGAGGTATAGATCACCGGAAAATCCAGCTGCTGCTCTGTCGCGCCGAGCGAATGGAACAGATCGAACACGAGGTCGACCACCTTGTGTGGTCGCGCGCCTTGCCGATCGACCTTGTTGATCACGACGATCGGATTGAGGTGCGCCAGAAACGCCTTCTTCGTCACGAAGCGCGTCTGCGGCATGGGGCCGTCGACCGCGTCCACCAGCAGCAGCACCGAATCGACCATCGACAGAATGCGCTCCACTTCGCCGCCGAAGTCGGCGTGCCCGGGCGTGTCGACGATGTTGATCTGATAATCCTGATAACGAATGGCGGTCGTTTTCGCGAGGATCGTGATCCCGCGCTCCCGTTCCAGTTCGTTGCTGTCCATGATCCGGTCGGGCGCGGCCTTACGCGCATCTAGCGTGCCGGTCTGCTGGAGCAGCCGGTCTACCAGAGTGGTCTTGCCATGGTCTACGTGTGCAACGATGGCAACGTTGCGCAGCTTTTGTGCATTCATCGGATGGGTTACTTCGAAACGACGGGCTGTGGCTTCGTGCTAGACTTCGCGGCCCCTAAGAGGCTTGACGGAACGGGCACCTGCCCAAACGGGCGCGCATTATGGCTGAACGCAGAAAAGCTGTCGCGCTGATTTCAGGCGGCCTCGATTCGATGCTCGCCGCCAAAGTCGTAATAGAAGAAGGCGTTCACGTCGAAGGGCTGAACTTCTTCACGGGCTTCTGCGTCGAGGGGCACACTCACGCAATCCGCAATCCGGATCACACCAAGGCGAAACGCAACAACGCGCTGTGGTCCGCAGAGCAACTCGGCATCAAGTTGCACATCGTCGACATCTCCGAACAGTACAAAGATGTCGTGCTGAATCCGAAGCACGGTTATGGCGCGCATCTGAATCCGTGCCTCGACTGCAAGATCTTCATGGTCGAGCAGGCGCGCAGCTGGGGGTTCATGGAAGAGAACGGCTTCGACTTCATCGTTACAGGCGAGGTCGTCGGGCAGCGTCCGAAGTCGCAACGCCGCGACACGATGCCGCTGATCGCGCGAGAGTCGGGCGCCAAGGACCGGCTGCTTCGTCCGCTGACGGCGCTGAACCTGCCGCCGACGCTGCCGGAGCGCGAAGGCTGGGTGAATCGTGAGCATCTCTATGGATTTCACGGCCGCAATCGCAAGCCTCAGATCGAACTTGCGAATCGCTTCGGCTTCGAAGATTTCGCGCAACCCGCAGGCGGCTGCTGCTTCCTCACCGACGCGAAATACTCGGCAAAACTCGCCGATCTGTGGGAAGCGCGGGGCGAACGCGACTACAGCCTCGACGACATTGTGCTGCTGAAGGTCGGCCGACATTTACGTCCGGCCGCACATTTCAAAGTGATCGTCGCGAGAGACGATGGCGAGAACAACTTCCTCGAAGGCTATCGGAAGCAGTTCGTGCATTTGCGGATCGAGAGTCACGAAGGTCCGCTGACGCTGATAGATGGTCGTCCTTCGTTCGCCGACATCGAGCTGGCTGCGCGGATCGCCGCCCGTTATGGCCAGGGTCGCGACGCGACTGTCGTGCAGGTGTCGGCGCACCACCCGAACGGTGTCGTCGAAAAGCTGTCGGTTACTCCGATGCCGCCGCACCAGATTCCGCAGGCGTGGCATGTCTAGCGTCCAGCCCGAGATCGCAATACTCGATGCGCGCGGGCTGATCTGTCCGATGCCGGTGATCCGGACGCAGGACCGGGTGAAGACACTTCCTTGCGGCGCCGTACTCGAAATCCTGTCGACAGATCGCGGCGCACTGCACGACATTCCGGCCTGGTGTCGCGTGCACGGCCACGAGGTGCTCGAGGCACAGCAGCACGACCGGGAGGTGCGTGTGCGGATGCGCGTGCACCGCGTTGAGTGAGCGTTGAGTCCGCGTCGTTCTATTTTGGTGCGGTGCGGATAATTCGCACCATTTCGATGCACGCGTGAGCGTCCGCTCACGCGTACAGGTGCTCCAACATTGACCGTTTCCGTGGCATGACTATTGCTCTCGGAAACCGCTAAGATACCCAGCCCCTTCGGGGGCAGTCGCCTGCTGGGGGCGGGCAGCGCACTCCCTTTTAGAACAGCTCTCACGCACACCGAATCAAGGAGCGGTAATCCATGTCCGAAAACACCCTGAAGATGATCAAAGACAACGACGTGAAATGGGTCGACCTGCGGTTCACCGACCCGCGCGGCAAGGAACAGCACACCACCTTCCCCGCCAACGTCGTCACCAAAGACACGATCGAAGAAGGCTTCATGTTCGACGGTTCGTCGATTGCCGGTTGGAAGGCGATCAACGAGTCGGACATGATCCTGTTGCCCGACGACGAAACCCCGGTCATCGATCCGTTCCGCGACGAGACGACGCTGAACCTGCGCTGCGACATCATCGAGCCCGGCACGATGCAGCCGTACGCACGCGACCCCCGTTCAATCGCAAAAGCAGCCGAGGCCTACCTGAAGTCGAGCGGCATCGGCGACACCGCATACTTCGGTCCGGAAGCTGAATTCTTCATATTCGACGACGTCCGCTGGAAGGTGCAGATGTCGGGCGCGTCGTATTCGATCGGCTCGGAGGAAGCTGCCTGGGAATCCAACGAAGGATACGAGAGCGGCAACATGGGTCACCGTCCGCGCATCAAGGGCGGCTATTTCCCGGTTCCGCCGGTCGATTCGGCTGCCGATATCCGTAACGCGATGTGCAGCACGATGGCGGCGATGGGTCTGCCGATCGAAGTGCATCACCACGAAGTGGCAACCGCGTGTCAGAACGAGATCGGCGTGCGTTTCAACACGCTGGTGAAGAAAGCCGACGAACTGCAGATGTACAAGTACGTCGTGCACAACGTTGCGCACGCTTACGGCAAGACCGCCACGTTCATGCCGAAACCGCTCGTCGGCGACAACGGCAGCGGCATGCACGTGCACCAGTCGATCTCGAAAGGCGGAAAAAATCTGTTCCACGGCGACGCGTACGCGGGTCTGTCGGAGACCGCGCTGTACTACATCGGCGGCATCATCAAGCACGCACGCTCGCTGAACGGTTTCACCAACTGCAGCACCAACTCGTACAAGCGATTGGTACCCGGCTTCGAAGCGCCGGTACTGCTCGCCTACTCCGCGCGCAACCGCTCCGCGTCGATCCGTATTCCCTATATTCTCGCGGCGAATCCACGCGCCTATCGAATCGAAGTGCGGTTCCCGGACAGCACGGCGAACCCGTACCTCGCGTTCGCTGCGATGATGATGGCGGGTCTCGACGGCATCAAAAACAAGATCCACCCCGGCGATCCGTTCGACAAAGACCTGTACGACCTGGAGCCGGAAGAGCTCGAGGGCGTGCCCACGGTGGCCTCGTCGCTGGAACAGGCGCTCGACTGCTTGAACGCGGACCGCGATTACCTGAAGGCGGGCGGTGTGTTCACCGACGATACGATCGATTCTTACATCGAACTGAAGCGCCAGGACGTCGCGTACATCAACATGACCACACACCCGGCGGAATTCGAGCTGTACTACAGCGTCTGAAAAGCAGCGTCTGATCTCGACCGCGTCACGAAACCCCGAGTCCTTACGGACTCGGGGTTTTTTTATACGTACCGCCGCCGCATATTAGCGGCCTGAGTCACTGCGAGCGTTTCCATGAACAGCCGACTGGCCCTGATCCTCGTTCTCGCCGCTGTCCCGCCGACAGCGCTGGGTGAGATCTACAAGACCGTCGACGCAAACGGCAACGTCGTATTCACCGACATCGCACCGGTGGATCGTTCAGGACAACCTGCGCCGCAGGCGGTCACGGTCCAGCCGATCAACTCATACGAGCCGCCGCCGGCCGCCGTCGCTCAACCCAATGCCACGCCGCCGTCGTCGGGCGAGGTGGGTTACTACGCGCAGCTCGAAGTCATCTCACCTGCAGAAGACGAAACCATTCGCGACAATGCGGGCAACGTCCAGATCCAGGTCGCCATCGCGCCGCAGCTGCGGGCGGACCACCGCTTGTTGCTGGTGCTCGACGGCAACGCGACCGAAGTCGAGGCCGTCAATGGCGTGTTCGAGTTGTCGAACGTCGACCGCGGTACTCACACCGCCGCGGCACGCGTCGTCGATCGGCAGGGCAACGTTGTGATCGAAAGCAACCCTGCCACGTTCAACCTGATGCGCGTCGCGCTGCCTCCCCTCGTCCCAACGCCGCACGGCGGCTGAGCCGCACCCAACTCGTTTGACCCCCGCAGTACCCCGCCCTACTTTAGTGCGCACTTGTTCGCCGGCGGCCCAGGCTGGTCCGAACGTGGGCACGCTGTTGGCGTGCCCTACGGCATTGTGAGCAGTCACTACGTGGGACCGATCTTCGCTGTTGCGTTGGTTCGATAATTGCAAACATTTTGACGAGAGACCACCTGTCGCGCGCTCAGCTTATTCTTTGCACCAATACGGAGCTTTCGCCGTTCGCATGCGTTCGCCCGACTACATCCTCGATCAGCAGACTACTGCCGTCATGGCGGTGTCGGCCGACCTTGAGATCCTGTATCTCAACCAGGCCGCCGAAGCCCTGGTGGAGGCGAGCGGACACCGATTGCTCGGCGAGCCGTTGGTGCGTGTGTTCAGCGACGCCGCGACACCACCCGCCACCTTTAAAGAGGCACTGACAGGCGGACAGGCGTTCACGAAACGCGGCGCCAGCGTGCGCATCAACTCGGGCGCCACCGTTTGCGTCGACTACACGGTCACGCCGATGCTCGACCGCACCCCGTCCGAGTTGCTGATCGAGATCGTGCCGCTCGACCGATTGCTGCGGATCAACCGCGACGACCACCACGTTTCGGTACAGGCGACGACGCGCAAGCTGGTTCGTGGTCTCGCGCACGAGATCAAGAATCCGCTCGGCGGCATCCGCGGCGCGGCGCAACTGCTGCAACGGGAACTCGAGACCGAGCGCCAGCGCGACTACACGCGGATCATCATCGAAGAAGCCGACCGGTTGAGAAATCTGGTCGATCGCATGCTCGGACCGAGCCAGTTACCTCGGTTGGTACCGGTCAACGTTCACCAGGCGCTCGAGCGCGTGGTGCAGCTGCTGCAGGCCGAGGCGCCTGGACAGATCCGCTTCGTTCGCGACTACGACCCGAGCTTGCCCGAGGTCGAAGCCGACCTCGAACAGCTGATTCAGGCGTTGCTGAACATCGTCCGCAACGCACAGCAGGCGTTGGAAAAAACGCCATCGCCAGTGATTCGTCTGACCAGCCGGATCATCCGCCAGTTCACGATCGGCACAGCGCGCCACCGGCAGGTGTTGCGCATCGACATCGCCGACAACGGTCCGGGCATTCCGCCCGATCTGTTCGATCGCATGTACTACCCGATGATCAGCGGACGCGCTGACGGGTCCGGTCTGGGGCTGTCCATCGCCCAAAGCATCGTGAGTCAGCATGGCGGTCTGATCGAGTGCGAAACGAAACCGGGTTCGACCATCTTCAGCATCTATCTGCCTTTGGAGCAGCCGCATGGCAAGTAGCAGCAGTAACGTCTGGGTCATCGACGACGATCGTTCGATTCGATGGGTGCTCGAACGCGCGCTCGAGCAGGCCGGAATGACGACCATGACGTTCGACAACGGCGATGCAATGTTGCAGCGCCTGTCGCGCGAACAGCCGGACGTCATCATCAGCGACATTCGCATGCCGGGAATCGACGGCATCGCGTTGCTCGAACGCGTGCATCACGATCTGCCGAAGTTGCCGGTCATCATCATGACCGCGCACTCCGACCTCGAGAGTGCCGTCAGTTCGTACCAGAGCGGCGCGTTCGACTATCTGCCCAAACCGTTCGACGTCGACGATGCGATGGCGATGGTGCGCCGCGCCGTCACGCACGCGCGCGAACAGAAATCCGAACTGGTCCACGAAGAGGTGGGGCCGACGGAGATCATCGGTCAGGCGCCAGCGATGCAGGAAGTGTTTCGCGCCATAGGACGCTTGTCTCACTCGAACGTCACCGTGCTCATTAACGGCGAGTCGGGCAGCGGTAAGGAACTCGTTGCGCGCGCGTTGCATCGGCATAGCCCACGCGCCGCGACCACGTTCATCGCATTGAACATGGCGGCCATTCCGAAGGATCTCGTCGAAGCGGAATTGTTCGGTCACGAAAAAGGCGCCTTCACCGGTGCTGCACAACAGCGCGTCGGACGATTCGAGCAGGCCGACGGCGGCACGCTGTTCCTCGACGAGATCGGCGACATGCCGCCCGACACGCAGACGCGATTGTTGCGGGTGCTCGCCGATGGCGAGTTCTACCGCGTCGGCGGCCATTCGCCCGTTCGCGTGGACGTTCGCATCATCGCAGCCACGCACCAGAACCTCGAACGCCTCGTCGAACAGGGTTCGTTCCGCGAAGACCTCTATCACCGATTGAACGTCATCAGGATCCATCTGCCGAGGTTGTCGGAGCGTCGGGAAGACATTCCGCTTCTCGCCCGACATTTCCTCAAAGCCGCGGCAGCGGAACTCGGCGGCGAAACCAAGGTTCTGCGACCCGAGACGGAGCAATACCTCGCCGGATTGCCGTGGCCCGGCAACGTCCGGCAATTGGAGAACACCTGCCGCTGGCTCACGGTCATGGCGTCGGGACGAGAGGTTTACGTCGACGACCTGCCGCCGGAGCTGCGCGCCATCGAGAGTTCCGGCACGTCGACGAGCGACTGGGAAACTGCGCTCGCTCGTTGGGCCCACGAAGAGTTGTCTCGGCTTCAGCCGGGCAACGGCGTGCCGCTGCTCGACACGGCGATCCCGCGCTTCGAGCGCATCGTCATCGAAGCCGCGCTCGCGCGCAGCGGCGGGCGACGTCGCGACGCGTCGGTGCTGCTCGGCTGGGGTCGCAATACGCTCACGCGCAAGATGAAGGAACTGGACATGAAGTCCGCCGGGGAATAGCCGGCCATTGCGCTGGCAGGATCGCGAGGAGCTTCTAGCCTTCATGAATGGACGCGCGCTCCCGGCCGATCATTGCGCTGACATTCCTGCTCGCGCTGGTGAGCGCGCCCGCGCGCGCGCTCACTTATGACGTAACCAGCGTCCCATCCGCCTGGATCGCCTCGGCCAGCCACACCGTCATTTCGGCATGGGCCTCGGGGCTCGGATGCCCCGACACCGTTGGCGACGACAGTCTCTCCGCACCGCTCGATCTCGGCTTCGCGTTCCGGCTCGGTGCAACCAGTTATACGCAGGTGCGCGTGAACACGAACGGGCGCCTGCTGTTCAACAACACGTATTGCAGTTTCGGCACCGCTGCAACCGGCATTCCACGGACGTATCCGAACCCGTTGCCGAGCACAAACCTCAACAACTCGTTGCAGATTTACGGTGCGGACCTCGACGAGAACGCCGCCGGAACGATCACGTACGCAACGACCGGCACCGCACCGAACCGGATCTTCGTCGTCACCTGGAACAACGTGTCTGCGTGGCAGGAAGGCGGCGCGCAGAACCGCGGCGGCGGCACGTCGTACAACTTTCAGGTTCAACTGCGTGAAAACGGCGACTTCTACTTCGTCTATGGCAACTCGGACGACATCACCGAGCCGACCAATACGGCAGTCGGGCCGGCGCAGATCGGCTGGCAGATTGATTCATCGGATTTCGCACTGATCGGCACCGGTCTGCCAGCGAACGGTAGGACGTATCGCTTCACGCCTGCACAGCCGTACGCCGAATATCGGCTGGACGAGGGCACCTGGAACGGCACGCCCGGAGAGGTCGTCGACTCGAGCGGCCACGGTCACAACGGCTCCCGCATTGCGTCGCCGCCAAAAGCATCGGTCGTGCAGACCATCGCTTCCGGCAGGGTCTGCCGCGGCATGGACGTGCCGGACAACGGCGGCACCACGCAGCTCGACGCCGTCGACACCGGCGTCACGCCCAACGCCGTCGGCGCATTCGGCTCGGTCACATTCTGGTGGCGCGCGCGCAGCGGCTGGAACGGTTCGGCGAACTATCTGTTCGATGCGACGACACAGGCCGGAAAACTGTTCTATCTCGGCAAGCGCAACAACAGTCGACTGCGCTTCGAGATGACCGACAACTCGTCGACACCGGTCACCGTCTCCGCAGAAACCGCGAACACCGGCATCGCCGCAAACACCTGGAAACACATCGCGGTGACGTGGCGGGTGCTCGGTGGCGCGAACGCCACCGTCGTCAATATCTATCTCGACGGCGTAAACGTCGCGACCGCCACCGGAACCACGAGCGGACAGCTCAACGCGTCGCTCGGCACGCTGTACGTCGGCGACAATCGCAGCGCCGCGTCCAACGGATTGACCGGGGCGCCGACGTCTGCGGACGGCACCATCGACGAGTTCCGGATTTATCCCCGAACGCTGACCGCCGCTGACGTGCAGAGCGTAATGGCGGAGACGCGCGCCACGTGTCCATCGCTCGGCGCCTCTCACTTTCTTCTCTCGCACAGCGGCCACGGGATAAATTGTCGCGTCGAGCCTGTAACCACATATGCGCTGGATGGCCTCAACGGCCTGGTCGGAACGTATTCGGGCGCGGTAACACTAACGACTCAATCGGGGCGCGGCACATGGAGCCTCGTATCGGGACATGGAACGCTGGTCGAAGCCACGCCCGACGACGGCGTGGCGAGCTATCAGTTCGTACCCTCCGACGGCGGCCAGGTGCTGTTCGGCGTCTACTATCCGGCTGGCACGTCGCCGATCGACGTCGACGTATTCCAGACCGACGATCCGACCATTCACGACGACGACGCCGAAGGATCCCTCGCCTTCAGCCCCAACGGATTCACCGTTACCGGCGGTGTGCTGACCAACCCGCCACCCGTCTCCATCAACTCACCGGTAGCGACGCAGACTGCCGGTACGACGTTCCCGATTCACCTCACCGCTTACGGGCAGACCCCTGCGGATCCGCAATGCGGCGTGATCGAAACGTACACCGGCCCGCACGCGCTTACCTTCTGGAACGATCACCTGAATCCGGCGCCCGGGGCGCTGAACGCGTCGGTCAACGGCAGCGCGGTGGGTTCGAACGAAGCCGCTGCAATCGCGCAAAGCGTCACCTTCAACCTCGGTCAGGCGCAGGTCTCGGCCAAGTACAAAGACGTCGGTTCGATCAGGCTGCAGCTGAAGGACCCGGCCGGTCTTTCCGGTGAAATTCGCGGCGCAACCAACCCGTTCGTCGTGAAGCCGGCGGACCTCGCGATCAGTCGCGTCGAAACGCTCGCGGGCGTACCGAATCCCAACGCATCGAGTTCGCTCGGACCGGCCTTCGTCGCCGCCGGCGCGCCGTTTCGCGTGGAAGTGGAAGCACGAGACTCTGAAGGCAGCCTGACGCCGAGCTACGGGACGGAAGCACCACCCGAAGGCATTCGTATCGCGAGCACGGCGCTGGTGGTGCCCGTCGGCGGCCGCAACGGCAGCAGCGGCAGCGGCATTCTCGGCAGCGCGACCGCATTCGTCGCAACCGCAACTCCAGGTCGCTTCCGCAACGACACGGCCTCGTTCGACGAAGCTGGCGTGATCCGCATCGTCGCCAGCGTGGCGGACGGCGACTATCTCGCCAATGGCGCGGTGACCGCGACACCGAGTGAAAACGTCGGCCGTTTCCATCCCGCGAGTTTTGCTCTGGTGGCCGGCAGCACTGTAACGCCCGCCTGCACGGGCTTCACCTACATGGATGACGCGCGGCTCGCGTTTCACTATCGCATCGAAGCGCACTCGACCGGCGGCGGCGTCACGCAGAACTACGACGCGGCTCTGCTCGGCGCGAACGCCGTAGCCACGCTGACCGCCGCGGCCGAGAACGACGACGACGGCCTCGACCTCGGCGCGCGTCTCAGTAACGTCGTCAGTCCATGGGTGTCAGGCGCTTCCTCATTCGACTCGACCGCCGTCAGCTTCCGGCGCAACGCCGCTCCGGACGGCCCGTACGACACGCTCGACCTGGGCATGCGCGTCACCGATCCGCTGCACAACACGCAATTGGCCGCGGAGAACATGAATGCGGCCACCGCGGGCGATTGCACGGCGGCCTCGAACTGCGACGGCGCAAAGATCGGCTCGGCGACGAAAGTGCGGTACGGCAGGTTCATGGTGAAACCGGCGTTCGGGCCGGAATCGCTCGATCTCGCCGTTTCGCTCGAAGCACAATACTTCGACGGCACGTTGTTCGCGCGCAACGAACTCGATGCGTGCACCACGTACGCCGCCGCGCAAACGACGCTGTCGGGATACAGCGGCAACCTGTCTTCCGGCGAAACGACGGTCGCTTCACCCATTGGTGCCGCTTCGTTGGTATCCGGTGAATCGACGGCCTCTGCGCCGCTGCTGCTGTCCGCACCGGGTATCGGTAACGACGGCGCAGTAGACGTCACCGTCGACGTTCCCGCCTATCTCGAATTCGACTGGTCCGGCGCCGGTGCTTCGGATCCTGCGGGCAACGCCCGCTTCGGAAGATACCGTGGCGACGACCGCATCATCTTCTGGCGCGAGCTCTAACCGACTCGTCTAAGGCGCGCTGGCTCGCACTGCGATGCGGCGCTCCGCAACCTCCGTGCCGGTGCTGCACCGTCCACGGCTCTCGAGGTCGTAACGCATGACGCCGCTGACGGAAACAGCGCTGCAGGATACCGTCGCTTCGCATCCTTCCAGTCCGGGTTCGCTGAACGGGAACACCCGATTGCCGCAGCTCGGCGTGCCTTCGGGCGCAAACACCCGGTTCAGCGACAGTTGCGCGCCGCTGTCCGCTGCGAGGAACGCCTTGTATGCGAGCACGTCCTGGACGTAACCGGCCGCGCCGGATCTCACGAGGCTCGCAATACCCACGGCAAGGCTCGCCACCACGACGATCAGGAAGATCGCCGCGATCAGGCCGATGCCGCTTTGACGATCAGGGAACATTGCGAAGCTGCACGACGTGGTGGATCTGCAACGCATCGGCGCCGTCGGTGAACTCGAGGTCGACAGAGACTTCCGCGTTTCGAGTCAGCGTCGCATTCGCTATCGCGAACGGAGGGAATCCCATGGCCACACTCTCGCCGATCAGCCCGCGGCCGGGCATGCTCGTTGGCAAGGCCGCAACGGTCGGTTGCGTCGCGCTGAACCCGTAGTTCTGATAGCGCCACAGCCGGTTCTGATCCACGCAATACGACACCGGCTCCCGCACCAGATACAAGCGCCGTTCCGGCGACTCGAACGGAAACCGATGCGGCGAACCGAGCGCGACGCGCACCACGTTGGCTGCGTCCGGCGCGCCGAAAGCGGCCGGCGGCGAAACCACTCCGGGATCGGTGAGCGCGTAAACGGCAGCTGGGTTGTCCGGAAACACCGCAATTCGTGCGCCGGTCAGAGTCGCATCGATCGGCGCGGCGACATCGAACGTTGCGCTGGCGATCGATACCGGCAGATTCAGATAGGTCGATCCGCTTTCCACCGGAACGAACTCGAGACAGTTGCCGGAGACCCGCACGCTGTTCGGCAACGCATTTCGCAGCTCGCGCGTCACCCGCTCCGCAGCCAGCCGCATGGTGCTGCCAAGCTCGGTGCGGCGCACGGTGTTCGCGTATCCGTCGCTCGCGTCGGTGATGAACGAAACTGCGCCGATCGACAGAATTCCCATCACGGTGATCACCACGACGAGTTCGATCAGCGTGAAGCCTCGCGCTCGTGTGAGATGCCGGGCGTCGTTGCGAGTCATCAGAAGTTGGCGCGCAACGCGCTGAACGACATCGAGCCGCTCTCTTGCGTCGTTACGGTGACCGTCACGAGCTTCGCGTCGGTTGCCGCATCGAGGCCGAGTTGCGCCACCTGCGCCGGCGTCGCGTACGCTACCGACACCGCCACACGATAGCTGTCGTAGTCGGGACGCGGATTACCGTCGACATCGCGCGGCGGCTGTTCCACCAGACCGTCATAGTCATCCACGTCGTCGAACTGTGCGCGCACTTCCCCGTCGCTGAATGCACCGGCGGGCGAGCACGCGGTCGTCGACGTCGAGCACGCGGGCGTGCCGCCCGGCGGCGATTGCTCGTCGTAACGCCGGCCCAGAATCTCTTCCATGTACGACTCGGCGAGCGCCACCGCCTTCGGTTGCCAGATCGCGTCGGATTGATGCCGCAATCCCAGGCTCAACGAATACATCACGCCGAGCGCAGCGATGCTGATGATGAGCATGGTCACGACGAGTTCGATCAGAGTGAATCCGAATTCCTGCGACGCGGTTCGGTGCCGCGCGTCAGCTGCAGGCGCCACGGTACGCATATCCGGTGGATCCAATGCAGACGCTGGACGTGGAATCGCCGCTCGCCGTCAAGCTCACACCGATCGCGGCGTCGAGTGCCGTCGCTGCAGCGGTGCCGGACACAAGTCCACCGATACCGTCGAATACGAGATGCAGCGGCGCTGCGGGTCCTAACGGCACGTTCGAGGCGCCGTTCGTCACCGTGAAGCTGATATTGGCCACGTCGGCGTGCTCTTCGTGAGCCGTCACAACCGATGCGCCGTCGTCCACTTGCACGCGAAAGCGCCAATCGCCGGCGTTCTGATCGACGTCGAGGCTGACGCTGGCGTCCTGCCGCGCGAGCGCGGTCTGCTGAGCGAGCCTGCCGAGCGCAATCAACTGTTGCGAGACGAGCGCCGGTGCGTATGCATTGCTGCCGACCATGCGGCTGGTCGCGGTCGCCGCGAGGATGCCCATCAGCAGCAGGACGGCGATGAGCTCCACGACGGTGAATCCGCCGACGTGATGGTCGCGCATCGGTCCGAAGCGGAGTGCGCGACGCATCGAAGCATCACCGCGAGGGACGTTGCGACGATTACAGGGTGGCCGTCGTCGCGGACAGCAATCCGGTCGTCGACGTGTACTGCAGAAGCGGCACAACGGAGCCGGCCGTGTTGTTCTCGGCAGTGTAGTAGTAGTTGCAGTTGACGCCGTTCACTACTGCGGTGAAATCGGTGTTGCTCCCGATCACGTTGGCTGCGGCAGCCACGCTGCTGACCGTCGGGGCGCCGGCCTGCAGCACGCCGTTGAAGATCGCCGCGCAATCGGCCGAGGTGGTCACGTTGCTGCCTGTCGCCGACCGGTTCGCGGTTCCATACGGAAATCCGTTGGCATTCGTGCGCAGGTTGTTGAACTCGGCGATCTGCGTGTTCGGGTTGGGCTGCTGCTCTGCAACCCATTGCGCGTGATACAGCGAAATGCCGGTCTGCATGCCGCCGTGAACGCCTTCGACCACCGCCGCGTGGGCCTCGGTGTCGACGTTCATGAACCGCGGCAATGCTGTTGCAGCGAGGATGCCCAACAGGATGATCACCACGACCAATTCGATGATCGTGAAACCGGAACTGGTCCGACGCATGGACGTTCTCCTCGAGTGAATCGATGCCATGCAGGAAGCGTAGTCGGGATTTCCGAATCTGCACGGCGCGCCGCCGATCGGGCGCGCCGGCGAGGTTCGGAGGGTTGGCTCTCGGACAGCGCGAGGTGAGCTCTACAGTTTGGCGATCACCTCGTCGCCGAGCCGCTTGATCGCGTCGGTGGGATCACCGGCCGCCATCGCAAAGGTCACTACGCGGGACACGCCGATGTCGCGCAGCTTACGAATGGTGTCGAGTCCGGTCTGCGGTTGCCACATCGCGGTGATCTCGATCTCCGAATAATTGCGCCCGAGGCGTTTGCAGACGGCTTTCAGCTCGTCCAACGACTTCGACAGTTCCGCGGGATCGCCGGCCGGTGCGAACCAGCCGTCACCCACAGTCGCGATGCGTTCGTAAATCTTGCCCTTTGCACCGCCGATGATCACCGGCACGTGCGGGCGCTGCACCGGAATCGGGTAGCTCTTGAAGCCGTGCCAGTTCAGAAATTCGCTGTCGTGTTCCACCACATCGCCCGACCACACCTTCTTCATCGCCACCACGTAGTCGTCGAAGCGCGCGCCGCGCCGTTCGAACGGCGTGCCCATCGCGACGAACTCTTCCTGTAACCAGCCGATGCCGACGCCCAGCATGAAGCGGCCGTTCGACACCAGATCGAGGCTCGCCACCTGCTTCGCCATCAGCAGCGGATTGGTCTGCGACAGGATGTTGACGCCGGTTCCGAGCCGGATCTTCTTCGTCTGCGCCGCAACGACCGCGAGCGCGATCAGCGGATCGATGAAGTTCGTCTCGGGCGTGGCGCCCATCTTGCCGTTCGGGCTGTAGGGATACTTCGATTTGTAGTCGAGCGGCACGATCACGTGCTCGAACGTCCATACCGACTCGACACCCACCGATTCGGCGACCTGCGACATGCGCACCATCTGCTCGGCGTTCGCAACGCCGATGTTCACGGGAATCAGACCGATCTTCATCGCACCCTCCGGCATCAGATTGAGCGCGCATCGAAGCAGACGCGGATACGGTGCGCAAGCGCGGAACTCCGCGTCGCGATATCGAACGATGAAAACGCCTCAGCGATGCGCGACGCTCGAGAGATCCCAAAGCGGCAGGAATACGCCGAGCGCCAGCACCAGCACCATCGCGCCAATCGCGATGATCAGGATCGGTTCGATGGCGTCGGTCAGCGTCTTCAGCGAGTAGTCCACTTCCTGTTCGTAGAAACCGGCGGATTGCGCGAGCAGTTCGTCGATCGAACCGGTCTCTTCGCCGACCGCGAGCATCTGCATGACGACCGGAGTGAACATGCCGCTGGCGCCTGCGGTGGTGGTGATGCTCTCGCCGCGCTCGATACCCGCGCGCATGCCGAGCACGAGCCGGGACATGTACTCGTTGCCGATGGCACCGGCCACGACGGTGAGACCCTGCGTAACGGGCAAACCGGATCTCATCACCATCGCGAACGTCTGGCAGAAACGCGCCAGGTTGATGCGCTCGAAGATCGGCCCGACGATCGGCAGCTTCAGCTTCCAGCGGTCCCATGCATGCCGGCCGTCGTCGGTTTCGACCCAGCGCTTGATCGCATACGCAACGCCGCAGCATCCCACCAGCAGATACGGCCAGAACGCGACGAAGAACTGCGAGATGGCGAGAATCACCTGCGTCTGCCACGGCAGCTGCGCGTGAAACTTGGCGAACACGTTGGCAAACGCCGGAATCACGAACACGTTGAGAATCGCAATGGCCACTCCGATTGCGATCAGCACGAACGACGGATACCGCGTGGCAGACTTCAGGCGCTTGATGGTTTCGCGTTCGAGTTCCAGATACTGGGCGATGCGCCGGAACGCTTCGTCGAGCCGGCCGGTATTCTCACCGACGTGGATCACCGCGGAGTAGAGATCCGAGAACACGTCCGAATGTCGCTTCAGACTCGTTGCGAAGTCGACGCCGCCTTCGAGATCCACCGCCACTTCCTCGAGCACTGCACCGAGCCGCGGATTACGCGCGGACTCCGAGAGCCCGCGCACCGCGCGTACGATCGAGATGCCGGCTTTCGCGAGCGTCGACATCTGGTGGCTGAAGATGATCAGTTCGTCGAGGTTCACGGTGGTCTTGAACCACGGTAGCGAAAGCGCAGGCGTTCGATCGGCCTCGGTCGGCGCGATGGTCAGCGGAATCGCGCCTGTTTCGCTCAGTTGCGCTGCGACCATCGCCGCGCTGGCGGCTTCGACCTGACCGCGAAGCGATCGACCGTTCGAATCGCGCGCCTGGTAGCTGAAGCGGGTCACGGCGTTCAGTGGCTCGCGGAATTCGGCGACGCGGCATGTCCGCGCGCCGTGTTCATTGCGAGCAGTTCGCTCGTCAGCGGATCGACTTCGCCGATCTTCAGGTCGTCCACCTGTCCGGACAGCGCGAGCACTTCCGATAGCGCCGTATCGCCGTGCACGGCGAGATCGAGCGCGTTCAGTACGAGCGACCGGAAGCCGCGCTGCCGGCGGGCTTCGCGGCCGAACGCCTCGCTGTCGCCGCCGCGTAAGGTGTTCGCGAGTTCCTCGTCGAGCTCGAGCAGCTCGAACACGCCAGTGCGGCCGTAGAACCCGGTACGGTTGCAACGGCTGCATCCGCGCCCCTGGTAGAATGTCAGCGCGTGTGCACGGTCCTTTCCAACGAGCGCGTTGAGCCACGCATACTGTTGATCGTCCGGCGTGGCCTCTTCGCTACACTTCTCGCAGATCTTCCGCACCAGACGTTGCGCGAGAATCCCCCGCAGTGACGCAGCAGCGAGATACCCTTCGATGCCGATGTCGAGCAGCCGTGTAGCGCTGCTGATCGCGTCGTTCGTGTGCAACGTAGATAACACGAGATGTCCGGTCATCGACGCGCGCAATGCAATTTCGGCCGTCTCGCGGTCGCGGATCTCGCCCACCAGCAGGATATCCGGGTCCTGCCGCAGCGCCGCGCGCAGCACCGTTGCGAAGGTCAGGCCGATCTTCGGCATCACCTGCACCTGATTGACGCGCTCGAGCTGATATTCCACCGGGTCTTCGACCGTGATGATCTTCTTGCCGGGCATGTTCAGTTCGTTCAGCGCGCCATACAGCGTGGTCGTCTTGCCGCTTCCGGTCGGACCCGTCACCAGAATCAGACCGTTGGGACGCGCGATCAGAAACCGCAACCGCACCATGATGTTCTCGGGCATACCGATCGCTTCCAGACGCGCGATGCCGCCGCTCTGGTCGAGCAGACGCATCACCACCGATTCGCCGTGCTGCACCGGCATCGTCGACAACCGCACGTCGATATCGCGGCCTTTCACGCGCGTTTCAAAACGGCCGTCCTGCGGCAGGCGTTTCTCGGAAATGTCGAGACCGGCGATAAGCTTCAGCCGCGACACGAGCGCCGCGGCGATGCGCGTTTCCTTGATGGTCGTTTCCTGGAGAACCCCGTCTACACGTTGGCGGATGCGCAGCACCAGTTCGTCGGGTTCGATGTGCACGTCGGACGCGCGCACCTGCACCGCGTCCTCCATGATCGATTGCAGCAGCCGTGCAACCGGACTCGACGCGCCTTCTTCCGACGCTCCGATCGCGGAAAGCGAAAACTGATCGTCCGACAGTTCGCCTTCGAGCTCGCCGGCGATGTTGACGATGTCGCCGGTGCGCCGATACGCCAGGTCGAGCATCGACAGCAATTCGCTTTCTCGCACAACCGCGAGCGCAACCGGTTGCTTCAGCTGCCTTGCGAGTTCGTCGTACGCGAACACATCCATCGGGTCCGCCATGCCAAGCAGCACCTCGCCATTGCGCTCCTCCAGCACGATTGCCCGATAGCGCCGCGCGTAGGTCTCCGGCAGCCGTCCAACCAGCGTCGGCTCGAAGTTCACGTGCTTGAGATCGACGAACGGAATGCCGAATTGCTCGGACAGGAAGCCGAGGAACCGGTCTTCGTCGATGAAGCCCTTGTCGACGAGAATGCGGCCGAGCTTGCGCCCGGAGATGCGCTGTTCAGCGAGCGCGGCCTGCAGCTGTTCCTCGGTGATTTCGCCGTTGCTGACGAGCATGTCGCCGATGCGAACCTTGGTTCTTCTGGGTATCACGCGTCGCGCCTCAACCGATACGTTGGAGCCGCTGTGCCGCCCACTCAGCGAGCGGCGTTCCGGGAGCTGCGAGCGTTCGCAGCGTTCTGTACGCGCCGACCAGCTCGCCGCTCCGCCCGAGCTTCTCCTGTGTCACCGCGTACCCGGCCCACCAGCGCGTGTTGGTCGAGTCCAGCGTGAGCAGCGCGCGATAGACCGCTGCCGCCTCCGCGTAGCGCGACGTCCGCACCATCACCGCCGCGAGCAGGTCATGCTGTTGCGTCGAGACGTGGATGTCCGGCAGCCCTTCCAACAGCAACGCATAGGCGCATTCGTAGTCGCCCTGACCGACTGCGACATGCGCATCCAGCACGCGCAGCCTGGACACTGCCTTCGGGTTATCGGCGCGGGCCCCGTCAATCATTGCGATCGCGCCGCTGAAGTCGCGCACGGCGATTCTGCGCGCTACCTGAACCTCGAGATCAGTGCCCTCACTGGCGTTCTTGACGACCGGCGTCGCTTCTCTCGCCGGAGGTGGTTTATAGAATGCAACCGATGCGGCGCGCTTCGTCGCGGCGCGAGCGACGGCCTGGATCGATTTTGCCTGTGATCGAGCGCTTCCATTCCAGCGCCCGCTCATCACTTCGCTGTGCTGCGCGAGCGCAGTCCAAATCGACGCGGTGTTCACTGACGGTGCCGGCGCGGGTGCCGCAAGCCAGGGCGTATCGGCAGTTGGCGCAGGTTCAAGGATCGGCGCCGCGTTCACGCGCACGTCGTGCACCACGAGCAGTGCCAGCGTCCACAACGCGAAAAACACGGAGAGGCGAGCCGCACCCCCGTGTCGATCCGGCAGCGCAACCAGCGAATTCACCGAGACGTCGCTCATGTCGTCACCTCATTGCGCCACGCGCGGATCCAGTTGCGCCTTCAACGCCTTCACTCGTGCGAGACTCTCGTTCATGGCCTCGATCTGCGACTGGTCGTCCGATACCACCGGCCGCAGCAGAATCACCAACTCGCTCTTCACGCTCGACTGCTGTTTCTGTTTGAACGCGTAGCCGAGCACCGGCACGTGCGACAGCCACGGCACGCCGGAATCCGAATCGCCGCTGGTGGTCTGCATCAATCCGCCGATCACGATGATCTGTCCGCTCTGCGCGCGCACGATGCTGTCGGATTCGCGAATGGTACTGGCCGCGAGCGGCACGCTCTGGCCCGCGATGATCTTGTTCTGCTGGCTGACTTCGCTGACTGTCGGATGAATGTGCAGGATCACTTCGCCTTGCGCGCTGATCTCCGGCGTGACGTCTAGCGCGATGCCGGAAAAGAACGGCGTGAGTTGCGGCGAGTCGTTGGTGTTGATTGCGCTGCCTGCCGTCACCGTCGTGGTGGAGATATTCGTTACGAAGTACTCGTCGCTGCCCACCTTGATGACCGCCTTCTGGTTGTTCACGGTCGAAATGCGCGGGCTCGACAGCACCTGCACGGCGCCTTGCGTTTCCAGCAGGCTGATCACGGCGTCGAAATCGGAGAACGCCATGTACAGATTGAATTTCGACTCGAGCGGGTTGAAGAACTGCTTCGCCTGGTTGAAATCGAACTGACCGGCAACGTCGTTGTTGCTGCCGGCGGCGATCACGTTGCCGTCGGCATCGATGATCGGCTTGAACGATCCGCCCGAGTCCTTGCCAAAGGTGTTCCACTGGATGCCGGCCTCGAACCCGGACTTCAGCGTCACCTCGATGACCTTCGCTTCGAGAATGACCTGTCGCCGCAGCATCAGCTGCGCGCGATCGAGATACGTGCGCACCGCCTGCAACGCATTCGGCATCGCGCGCACCACGACGATGCCGACTTGCGGCGTCACCACCACGCTGCTGCCCGGAACGTCACCGATGATCGAAGTGAGCGTTTTCGCGAGTTCCTGCCAGAAGTTCGCGTCGCTGTCGGTATTCACCTGCGTGCCGACGGTGTTGGTCGCGCTGTTGTTGCCGGCGCCGTTCTGCACGTAGCCGCCGTACGGATTCGTGTATTCGCCGTTGACGCCGCCACTGTTCTGATCGGTGATCGTGCTCGCGCTCACCTGCATTTCCGACTGGCCTTTGCGACCGACGTTCAGGTAGTCGATGTGCATGATCTCGGTGCGCATCGCGTCCGGGAACACCTGGTACAGCCGGCCGCTTCTCTGATAGTCGTAGCCGTAAACGTTGCGCATGATGTCCATCACTTCCGCAACGGTGACGTCCTTGAGATCGAGCGACACCTCTCCTTTCACGTCGGGATGCACGACCATGTTGTAGTGCGTGCCCGAAACGAGCGATCGGAAGAAGTCGGCGGCTTTCACCTTGTCCACAGAGAGATCGAAGCGCTCTTCACCCGGCTCCGGCGTCGAAGCAACGCCCGGCAACGGCGGCATCAGCTGTTGCATCACGTCTTTGGGAATTTCTTTTCCGGTGTCCGTGGGTTGCGTCGGCACCTGCCGGTTCCGCTGGATCCCGGCCTCCAGCGTTGCCTGCGCCTCGCTCGCGCTATCCGTGTCCAACGCAGCACGCGGCTGCAGCGGGCTCAACTGCTGGCATCCGACGATGGCAATGCAGCCAACCAGCAGCACGTGCCTCAAACGCATGATCGTCATCGCGGTTCCTTAGTAACCTTCGCGTCGCTCAACGACAGGCGCAGTGGCGCGCCGCCGACACGGGCGTCTACCCACGTCTTTCCGATGTGCACCACAGTGAGTCCGTTGGCGGTTTGGCCTTCATGCAGCGACATTCCGTCGATCACCGCAATCCGCCGCGAAGGACTTGTCAGTATCGACGTGAGTCGCGGCCCGACTTGGATGCCCATAGGAGCAAGAGCGGGATCTGCGCGCTTCGCCTGCCAAACGGTGGGCGGCCGCGTCGGGTCCGACAACTCGTTCGCTGCCGCCGGCAGAGACAACGCGGTCAGCAGCGACAGAATTGCACGCACTCTCATACTCCCAACCACGTTTTCTCCCGGCTCATCGTTTCGACTTCGAGCACCACATCCGCATCCGGAAACTGTTCGACGTGATAGTTCATGCTGCGCCACGAGAAACGCCACGGCGCTTCCTCGAGTTCCTTCAGGTAGTCGCGCACCGCAAAATAGCCGCCGCGCAGTTCGACCCGCATGGTGTGGCGATATAGACCCGCCACCGGCTCTCCATCACGCTGCTGCCGTACCGGCTCCACGGGTAGATTTGCGACCCGCTGCAACGTCACTCCTCGGTGGTGCGCGACCACGTCCTGGAGTAATACCGGCATCATCGATGGCGCTACGAATCCGCCAACGAGCGACTCGAGGCGCGCATCGGCGGCCGCAATCCGTTCGGTGAGCTCGCGCTGCTCGGACGCCAGCCGCTTGTTCGGATCGTCTTCGAGCGCCTGCTTCAGCTGGTCCGCGAGAGCAACTTCACTGACGATTCGTTCCTGCAGCGACGTCACGTCACCGCGCGCTGCGGCGAGCTTTCGGTTCAGCGTCTGGTGCAGGGTCCAGTCCCACGCGAGCCAGATGAGCGCGAACACCGACAACGCCACCAGCGCGCGCTCGCGCAATGTCAGGGCGTCGAACCGCAACGCAATCGATGGGACCTTTCGATTCATGGCTGGTCCGGGTCGGGGCCGGTGATGGTGAAGTGCAAGGCGTCGGTGTCGCCGGCGACCAGTTCGAATGAGTCGAAGCGATGGCCGACGAACTGCGCACCGCTGCCGAGGTTCTTGAGGAACTGCGGCACGAGCACGGGGTCAGTTGTCATGCCTGCCAGACGCACTCGGCGTCCGCCATCCGTGAGTTCGATGTCCGTCAGCCATAGTCCGGGTCGGGTGCTGGAGGCAAGTTCGTCGAAGCGCTCCGCAAATCCGGCCGAGCGTCCATTCGTGCTGCCGGTCAGCACCGTCGTCAGCAGAGTTCGACTCTGCAATTGCGTCCGCAGATCGGCGACAGCGGCGCCAAGCTTTGGCTCCTCTACCAGATTAATTGAGGCGCGCGCCTTCGCGTTGCTGTCTGCGAGCGTTGCGAGCTGCCCCGATAGCGTCTCTCTGTGTCCGGCAACGGCCGAGATGCCGAACCACTGATAGACCGATATGGAGACCAGCAGTGCTGCGAACACCGCCACACCGCTCAGTGCCTGAGTCCAAGTCAGGACTGCGCGCTGCGGTCGCAGATCGTCGATCAGCAGATTGACCTGTTGCGTCATCGCAGTCATGCGGCCACGTCCATCTGCGCCATTGCGCGCAGTGCGGCACCGAGCGCGGGCAGCGCGGCGGCGAGGGCAATGTCCTGCCCATCGGTGAGTGTTTCCGCGACCAGCCGGTGCGGATGCGGATCGTGCAGATCGATCGCCAACGCGTCGGTCAGAACGCTTGCGAGTGACCGAACCGGCAATGGCAGCATGGATTCCAGATGGGTGACCACGCGCTTCTGCCAGCCGTGCGTCGACGCGACGAGCAGGCAGTCGGCCGGCGGCTGCGACAGCGCGCTTTCGTAGTAGTCGATGGAGCGTTGCACCTGCAGCAGCAGCGGATCTTTGAAGAGATCCCACGCTGCATCGTCGAGTTCGCGCGGAACGGCAGAGATGCGGCGCGACAGAAACAGCTCGTCGCCGCGGGTGATGTTGACGATGCCGCTCCCCGGCGTGATGCGCAGCAACGCGATCGCGTGCTCCGCGGACGGATAGATGCGATGCACGAGATTGCGCAACGTCAGTTCGCTGATGTCGACACAGATCGGCGACAGCCCCGCTTCGTTGGCAATTCGCAGCGCGGCTTCGAGCCGTGCCCGCGCGGTGGCCACGACGAATACCATCGGCGCGCGACCACGCGTGCCTGCCTCAGGGAACGGGAAAACGTCGATTACCGCATCGGCAGCGGGAAAGTCGAGGAACTCCTGGATTCGCCAGCGCACCGCGTCGCGCTGCTCTGCAGCAGGCACATTCGGCCGCTCGATCAGCATTAATTGGTACGTACCGGCAGCGGGCACCAGCACGCAGGGTGCGCCCCGCGCGCCGAGCTTACGAACGAGACCGCTTAGCACCCCGCCAATGAGGGTCGGATCGCCAACCGGTTCGCTCGCACACGCGATCTGCTCGGCACCTGGTTGCGCCACGGCCAAAGCGACGCCCGACGCGGACAGGTAGAGTCCCGCGCAGACCTTCGGTCGCCGCGCGAGAAAGGGCAGATGCCGGACGCGCAATCCATTGCTCCGTTTGATCCGTATCACTCAGTATAGGAACACCCCGGCGATCCGCCCGGCCGGCCACCCGATGCTCGACGTTCTGCTCTATCAGCCCGAAATTCCGCCGAACACGGGCAACATCATGCGGTTGTGCGTGAACACCGGTGCCCGGCTGCACCTGATCGCGCCGCTCGGGTTCGAGTTGGACGACGCAAAGCTGCGGCGCGCCGGTCTCGACTACGGCGACTGGTCCGACGTGAGGGTCCACGCCACTCTGGAGGCGGCGATTGCGGCCGTGTCGCCGCCAAGATTGTTAGCCCTCACTACCAAATCGAGTCAGACACTGCCTGACTTCCGCTTCCAAAAGTCGGATGCGCTGTTGTTCGGACCGGAAACGCGCGGCTTGCCTGACGCCGTCCTGCGTTCCATTCCGAACGAAGCCCGCCTGCGGATTCCGATGCGCCCGAATTCGAGGAGCCTGAACCTCTCGAATGCGGTCGCTGTGGTGGTGTACGAAGCGTGGCGACAGTTCGGCTACGCCGGCGCCGGCTGAACGACGGTCAGTGCTGAACGGAGGCGGCGTTGCGCTTCAACGCTTCGTCGAACATCGCGTCGAAATTCACCGGCGCCAGCATCAACGGCGGGAAACCGCCTTTGACGACGAGCGTGTCGACGGTCTCGCGGATGTAAGGGAACAGAATGCCGGGGCAGTTGGTCGCGAGCACCCGCCGCAAAGGGTCTTCGCCCAGCCCTCGGATGCGAAACACGCCGCCCTGCTGCACCTCGACGATCATGATCGTCTGCCCGGCGGCCGACTTGGCGTGCACGGTGACGGTGAGGATCACCTCGAAGCGTTCGTCGCCGAGTCCGTTGGTGCGCGTGTTGAGGTCGAGTTGCAACTGCGGCTGCCACGTTTCGCGAAACGACTCCGGCGCGCGCGGCGATTCGAACGACAAGTCGCGGATGTAGATCCGTTCCAGCGCGAACTCGGTGGGAGGATTGCCCATCAGCCCTTCACGACCGGCAGGTTCTGATTGCGCCATTCGGTCATACCGCCGGACAGCCGCGACACCGACGCGAATCCGGCCTTGCGCAACACCGCACCGGCCGTGCCGGCGTGTTGCCCCATCTTGCAGACGATCGTCACCGGCTTCTCTTTGTATTTCTCGAGTTCCGGCAGCCGGCTTTCCAGCGACGTGTGCGGCACGTTCACCGCATCGACGATGTGGCCCGCGGCGAACTCCTTCGAGTCGCGCACGTCGAGTATCACCGCACCTTCTCTATTGACCAGATTCACCAGTTCCTGCGGGCTCACCCCTCGCCCGCCTCGTTGGCTTTCGTTGCGGATGAACAGGGTCAGCAGCACCGCAAAAATACCGACGAGAATTGGATGATTTCCAACGAATTCAAACAGCTGGGACATCGAGAACCTAGGGGTGGCGTATCCGAGAGAGCGCGCATTATACACACGCGCGGTATTCCCAGATGGCCAAACTGTTAGAATCGCCGTCCTTGAATGCCGCCCACCAGAAGAGGGTTTCCCGCTCATGACAGACACGCCGCGTCGCACCGGTCTGCTCATCGTGCTGGACGGCTTCGGCTACAGCGCCGCGACCGAAGGCAATGCCATCGCGGCGGCCCACAGTCCGACATGGGACACGCTCTGGTCCAGCGCACCGCACACTTTGATTTCGGGTTCCGGTCAGGATGTCGGATTGCCTTCAGGGCAGATGGGCAACTCCGAGGTCGGCCATATGAATCTCGGCGCCGGCCGCGTCGTCTATCAGGACCTGACGCGCATCAGCCTCGCGATCGAAACGGGCGAATTCGCCGCGAATCCAGTGATCAATCGCGCCTTGGACGCGGCACGAAACGGCGCGGCGCTGCACGTGCTCGGCCTGCTGTCACCGGGCGGGGTTCATAGCCAGGAAGACCACATTTTTGCGTTGATCGCCCATGCGGCATCGCGCGACGTGAAACGCATTTATCTGCACGCGTTCCTCGATGGCCGCGATACGCCGCCGAAGAGCGCAGCCGCGTCGCTCGCCCGTGCGGACGCCGAGTTCGCGAGACTCGGCGTCGGGCAAACCGCATCGATCGTCGGGCGCTATTTCGCGATGGATCGCGATCAGCGCTGGGACCGCGTCGAACGCGCGTACAACCTGCTCGTTCGCGGCGAAGCGCCGTTTCACGCCGAGAACGCCGTTGCGGGTCTGGAGGCTGCATATCAGCGTGGTGAAAGCGACGAATTCGTGCAACCGACCGCCGTGCATGCAGCAGATGCGCTGCCGATTCGCGTAGCGGACGGCGACGCAATCGTGTTCATGAACTTCCGCGCCGACCGCGCTCGCGAATTGTCGCGCGCATTCCTTGCAAACGACTTCACCGGCTTCACCCGTCGCACCCGAGTACATCCGTCGGAGTTCGTCACCCTCACGCGCTACGCCGACGACATCGAGGCACCCTGCGCGTTCGAGCCGGACAACCTCTCGAATACGTTTGGCGCTTACATGGAGACGCTCGGCCGCACGCAACTGCGCATCGCGGAAACCGAGAAGTATGCGCACGTGACGTTCTTCTTCAGCGGCGGTCGCGAAGTGCCTTACGTGGGCGAAGACCGCATTCTCGTGCCATCACCGAAAGTTGCCACCTACGACCTCCAACCGGAAATGAGCGCGCGCGAAGTAACCGACAGGCTCGTCGAGGCGATTCGCTCGCGGCACTACGACGCGATCATCTGCAACTTCGCCAATGCGGACATGGTCGGCCACACCGGCATTTTCGACGCCGCGGTGAAGGCAGTAGAGACGCTCGACGAGTGTCTGGGCCGCATCGTCGCCGCAATACGCGAGGTGGACGGCGAATGCCTGATCACAGCGGACCACGGCAACGTCGAACAGATGTCCGATGCTGCTACGGGACAGGCACATACGGCGCACACCTGCGAGCCGGTGCCGCTGGTCTATGTCGGCGCGCGCAGGCTGCGGTTCCGCGAGGGCGGCACGCTGGCGGATGTCGCGCCTACGCTGCTGACGCTGATGCAGCTTCCGGTTCCGAAGGAGATGACGGGGCGATCGTTGATCGACCAGTCCGAGCCGGCGCGTCGCACCGCTTAGCCCAACGGTTATGCAGTGGCGCCCTTTCGCTTGGCTTGCATGGGCGTTGATCTTCCTGCCGCTCACCGTCAATGCCGCTGAAGACATCTCGAAAGCGCGCCGCGACGTCGACGGCATCACCAAACGTCTGAACGACCTCGATGCGTGGTTCTCCGACGCGACACGGCGGCAGCGCGATCTGCAGAAGGAATTGCGTTCCACCGACCAGTCCATCGCCGGCACCAGCAATGACATCCGCCAGATCGAAGACGAGCTGAAGCGGATCGGCAAAGAGCTCACCGGCCTCGCCGACCAGATGAAGCAGTTGAACGCGCAGCGCGACGAGCAGGCGCAGCTGGTGGCTAGCCACCTCGCCGCCGCCTACCGCCTGTCCGGCGAGGATTTTCTGAAGTTGGTATTGAACCAGCAGAATCCGCAACAGCTCGACCGCATGGTGCATTACCACCGCTATTTCTCCGCCGCTCGCACCGAGGCGCTCACCGAATACCAGGCCACGCTGACCGAAATAGCGGCGAACGCCGAAGCGACGCGCACGCGCGAACAGGCCTTGGCGGAGCAGCAGCGCAACCTCGACGGCGAACGCGAGGAGCTACGCTCGAAACGACACGGCCGCGAGCGGCTACTGGTGTCGCTCAATACCGAGATGCAAGGCAAGACGCAGGAGCGCTCGCGCCTGGCCGAAGACCGCAAACGGCTCGCGTCGTTGATCGCAGAATTGCAACGCCGCGCACAAAAAGCACTAGCCACCACGTTTGCGCGCAGCAAGGGCAAGCTGCCGTGGCCATCCGCCGGTAAACTGGCGCATCGCTTCGGCGAACAACGCTCCGGCGGTCTGTTGAAGTGGCAAGGCATCTTCATCGGCGCACCGGAAGGCGCGCCTGTGACCGCAGTCCATCAGGGCCGCGTCGCGTTCTCGGACTGGCTGCGGGGATTCGGACTGTTGACCATCATCGATCACGGCGACGGTTACATGAGTCTGTATGCCCACTCTGACGTGCTGTACAAGCAGGTCGGCGACCGCGTCGATACAGGAGAGACGATCGCGACCGCGGGACGCAGTGGCGGCCAAAGCGAAAGCGGGCTGTACTTCGAAATCCGCACCAACGGTACCGCGACAGATCCGCTGGCGTGGCTATCGCGACGCTGACGGTCGCGACGAACGAGCGTGGACATGGACGAACTGATTTCCGAACGACCGCAGCGTCCGCGCTGGCAAGTGCCGCTGGCGTGCGGACTCATAGGCGTTCTGATTGGCTTCGCCGGTCGCGAGATGCTCGAGCCGGATCCGATTCCTCCCGCACCCGACGTACACGCGCTCGCCGAGGTGATCACCGAAGTGCGCGACAACTACGTCGAACCGCGCACCGAACGGCAGTTGCTCGACGACGGCATCCGCGGCGTGATGAGCGGACTCGACGAACACTCGGTATTTCTCGACGAACGCGCGCTCGCGAACCTGACCGAACAGACCACCGGCCACTTCGGCGGAATCGGCGTGGAAGTGTCGTTCGACGACGGCGCGTTCCGGATCGTCGCGCCGATGGACGACACGCCGGCGCAACACGCGGGGCTGTACGCCGGCGACGAGTTGATCAGTATCGATACCAAACCCGTGGTCGGCAGCACACTCGATCAGGTGACCGACGCATTGCGCGGTGAACCGGGAACGTCGGTGCAACTCGCGGTACGGCGCGACGGCAGCGATCTCGACTTCGCGATCAAGCGCGCGTCGATCGACGTCGACAGCGTCCGCAGCCGTTTCCTCGAACCCGGTTACGGCTACGTGCGCATCTCGCAATTTCAGACCGGCACCGGCCCGGAGGTGGTCCAGGCCATCGAAACGCTGCAGCACGAACATGGTCCGTTGCAGGGACTCGTGCTCGACCTGCGCAACAACCCCGGCGGCGTGTTGCAGGCATCGGTCGACGTGGCCGACGCATTCCTCACCGATGCCGACGGTTTGATCGTCTACACCGAAGGACGCCAACGCTCTGCCGACCTTCGCTATCTCGCGACCGGGCCCGATCTACTGCACGGCGCGCCGCTGGTGGTACTGATCAACAAGGGTTCTGCGTCCGCATCCGAAATCGTCGCCGGTGCGTTGCAGGATCATCGACGCGCGCTCGTGCTCGGTTCGACGAGCTACGGCAAAGGTTCGGTGCAGGCGGTGCTGCCGCTCGATCACCACCGCGCGTTGAAACTGACGACCGCGCTGTACTTCACGCCGAGCGGTCGCTCGATTCAGTCGAAAGGGATTCATCCGGACGTCGAGATGGACGCCGATGGGTCCGATGACGACGGTGCGGCGCTGTTAGCCGAAGCCGTCCGCCAACTGAAGCATCCTCATAGCGGCTGATTGGCGCTGAAGCGCTAGTTCGCGACCGGCTGCAGCAACGCCTGCGCCGAACGCAAGTCGAGCGTGCCTTCGTACAACGCCCGCCCAGTAATGACACCGAGCACCGTGCCGCGGCTCGCCGCAGCCGCGCGCGTCAGTTCGCGCAGATGATCGAGATCGCGCACACCGCCGGATGCGATCACTGCGATGCCCGATTGTTCGGCGAGATCGATCGTGGCGGCTACGTTGAGCCCGCTGCCCATCCCGTCGCGCGCGATGTCGGTGTAGACGATGCCGGCGAGCGGCAGATGCGCAACGCGTTTTGCAAACGCAACCGCGCTTTCGTTCGAGGTGGACTCCCAACCGTCGGTTGCAACCATGCCGTCGCGCGCGTCGAGTCCGAGCAGAATGTGTTCCGGAAACGCGGCGCAGCATTCGGCGAGAAATGCGGGCTCGCGCACCGCACGCGTGCCGATGATCACTTGGTCGACGCCTGCATCGATATAGCTGCGGATGGTGGCGATCTCGCGAATACCGCCGCCCACCTGAACCGGAATGCCGCGCGCTTCAGCGCTGATCGCGCGGATGATTCCGGCATTACGCGGCGTGCCGGAAACGGCGCCGTCGAGATCGACCAGGTGCAGTCGTTTGCAGCCTTCGGCAAACCAGTGTCGCGCCATCGCGACGGGATCGGTGCCGAACACGGTAACGTCGTCCATGCGACCTTGTCGCAGGCGCACGCACTGGCCATCTTTGATGTCGATCGCGGGAATGACGAGCATCGGACTGCTTACAGTTTGCCCTTCGTCGACGGCAGCGTTTTGCCGAGCCGCGGATCCAGCGTGAGCGCCATGCGCAACGCGCGGCCGAACGCCTTGAACAGCGTTTCCGCCTGGTGATGGCTGTTGTCGCCGCGCAGGTTGTCGACGTGCAGCGTCACCATCGCGTGGTTCACGAAGCCCTGAAAGAACTCGTGGCAGAGGTCGACGTCGAACTCGCCGACCCTCGAGCGCGTGAACGGCACGTGATACTCGAGCGACGGCCGGCCGGAGAAGTCGATCACCACGCGTGACAGCGCTTCGTCGAGCGGCACATAGGCGTGCCCATAACGGGTGAGCCCTTTTTTGTCGCCGACTGCCTGCGCCACCGCCTGACCCAATGTGATGCCGATGTCTTCGACCGTGTGGTGCGCATCGATGTGCAGATCGCCTTTCGCTTTGACGGCCAGATCGATCACGCCGTGGCGCGCAACCTGATCGAGCATGTGGTCGAGAAATGGAATGCCGCTCGCCATCTCGGCCACGCCAGTGCCGTCGAGATTCACCACCACCTCGATCTTCGTCTCCAGCGTGTCGCGCGATACCCGCGCGGTGCGCGCTTTCATGCCTGATCCCTATATTTCCAAAAACAGGTCGGTCGCAAGGCGGCGCAGTATAGCAGCGCGCCGATTCGAGCCGTGCTACAGCCGGTCCGCGAGACTGCCGTACGGCAAGAAGCGGTTGGTCGTATGCGCCTTGATCCACCCGGTGAGGTCTTTCGGGTAACTGCCGCGACGCCGAAGTTCGCGCACGATTGCGATCACCGGCGAGCGCGCCCCGGCTTCCCAACCGGGTAGTCGCATCTCCGCAACCGTGAGCGACTTCGCGATCCGAACGAGTCGCTCGTCCGATTCCGCTGCGATCAATGGCGACCACACATCGGCCGGCATCTTCATCAACGCCCCCCAACCGGCGCGTTCGTCCGCGGTCAGACCCAGATCGGGTTTTTCCAATGAATCTGCTGCTTCCGACAGTCTTACCAAGGTGGCGGCGTTCAACGGAACGGCGTCGGGTTGCCACACTCCAACATCAACCATCGTTCATCACGTGGTCATAACTTGCGATCAGCCTACCCGCCTTTACAACGTAGGCACAACACAGCTGGAGGCCTGTGCTGCAATGAACCCGCTCATTCATCCGATCACAAACGAAGGTGCTTCAGACATGCAATCGGAGCGCACATTTCAACGGGAAGACGGTCGCTGGTACTTCCACATCCGCGGCAACACGAGCATGGGTCCGTATTCGAGCCATCGCGAAGCCAGCGAGAGCATGAATCGGTACGTCGCATCCTGCCGGCGCCAATCCGAAATGAGCTTCACGTGGCCGCGCTGGTTACACTTACGCCACTTCGCGCGTCGCGTGAACGAAGTGCAGACCCCTGCGCCCAAACCGCAGAAGGCCTGATCTCTCCTTCCACTAGCTAGTCGAACGCGCCGGAGCCGGACAATCCAAAGTCACTCCGGCGGTTCTGCTGCGCGGTTCCCGTATACTGCGCCGCATGCGCAAATTCCTGCTGATTTCCCTCGCCGTTCTCGTCATGGTCGTTGCCGGTGCGTGGTGGCTGCTGTCTGACGCGAACCGCTATAAACCGCAACTCGTCGAGCTGATCCACTCCCGCACCGGACTCGCCGTGGGCATTCAGGGCGATCTGTCGTGGCGGTTGTGGCCACCCGTACAGCTCGTGGCGAAAGGCCTCACCGCCGACTGGACGGCCGATGCGAAGCAACCGATGCTGACCGCGGGCACGCTGCGACTCGACGCGGATCTATGGCCGCTGCTGTCCAAGAATCCGAAGCTGGTCATTCAGGGCGTGGCGATCGATGGATTGCACGCACGCCTCGAACAGCACGGCGAACGCGCGAACTGGATGCCGCCGACCTACGCCGGCCCCGCAGTGCCGCCGGTGCCGATTCCGCCTCCCGCCGCCGGAGACGCATCAAGGAGTTTCGGGCCTTGGGAAATCGCCGACGTTGCGTTGAACGACGCGGTGATCGACTACGTCGTCGACGACAACGCGCGGCAGATCAGCATCGACGCGCTGCACATGCGCGGCATCGCACCGAGCAAGCGCTTCCCGTTACGCACGAAGTTGACGGTGAAGGACGCCGATCGCGAAATCCCGGTGAACATCGCCGCCGACATCACGTTCGACCAGGCCGTTGCACAGTGGCAACTGGACGGAATCGACATCAGCGGCACATACGGTAAACAGGGGCCGCCGTTCCAGCTTCGGGCCGATGCTCGACTCAACACCGCCGCGGGTACGCTCGAACTGCAGAACGCGCACGCGGAAATTGCGAAGGTAGCTGCTGGCTTTGATGTGGCGGCCACCAACATCCTCACGTTTGCGCAATACAGCGGCCACATCGATCTGCCGCAGCAGTCGCTCGATCCGCTTTCGGACATTCTCGGGACGAAGTTCGATGCACCAGTAGGCGTCAAGACCGCGTTCAGCGGGACTGAGAAGCGCCTCGACCTCAGCGATGCCGAACTACGCTATGGACAGTCGGTCGTTACCGGCAAAGTCGGCACCACGTTGGGGGACAAATCGAGCGTGACGTTCGACCTCGCCACCGATCGTTTCGTGGTGCCTTCGTCGAAGACGGCCGTCGCGGCACTCGGCGGCGGTTCGTTCGCTGTGCTCGCGTTTGCGGCACCGTCGGTTGCCTTCGATCCGTCGATCGACGAACCGCTGCTGCCGATCGAACTCATCCGCAAAACGGATTGGAACGGCAAGCTTTCGATCGGCCAACTGGTGTACCAAGGCGCGACGTTCGACCGCGCGTCCATCGTATCGAGCAACGATGCCGGAGCGATCGGCGCCAATGTCGACCTTCCCGCCTTCTTTGGCGGTACCGCTGCAACGACGTTGAAGATCGACGCACACGGTGCGACGCCGGAATGGAATGTCACCCCGAAGCTGCGCCACGTCGACAGTCAGGCGCTGCTCGCGTGGCTCGATGCCAAATACGACTGGATCGCGTTTTTCATGGCCGGCAGCAATCTGGAGTTGCGCGGCAACACGCGTCGCGACCTGATCACCTCACTCAACGGGCACACGACGTTCGACGGCGGCCAGGGGATGATCAACATCACCGAGATCAAGAACGCGGCCCTTGCCGTTGCCAAGCTCGCCGGCGGAACGGACAAGGTGAACGCGTGGCCCGATCGACTGAAGTACCAGCGCTTCACCGGCAACTGGGACGCGAACGGAACGGAGCACGTGATCGACGTTGCGCTCGACAACCTCACGTTCAGGGCGAAGGGAAAACTCGACACGCTGGCCGACGACATGGATCTGCGCGCCACCGTGACAGTTAACGAAGATCCGAAGTATCAGAGCTTCAAAGTGAGTTCCGCATTGATGGGACTCGCGCTGCCGATCCGCTGCAAAGGTTCGCTCGCTTCACCGAAGTGCGGTGCCGACGACGAAGGCACACGCCAGCTGGTTGCCGACGCGTTGTCCGGCAAGAATCCGGAAGCGAAGAAGAAGCTCGACAAGGCGATCGACGAAAAAGTGCCGGAACAGTATCGCGACGCGGCGCGCTCCCTGCTCGAGATGCTGAACAAGGGCAAACAACAGCCGCCCCCACCCAGCTCCCCTTCGCCGTGACCTCGTTCGCCGACCGCGTACTCGCATGGTTCGACATTCACGGCCGCAAGGACCTGCCGTGGCAGCACCCGCGCACACCATATCGGGTGTGGATCTCCGAGGTGATGCTACAACAGACGCAGGTCGCCACGGTGATCCCGTACTTCGAGCGCTTCATCGTGCGATTCCCCGACGTTTGCACGCTGGCGCGCGCCGACATCGACGACGTGCTGCACTTGTGGACAGGCCTCGGCTACTACGCACGCGGGCGCAACCTCCACACCGCCGCCAAGCGCATCGTTGCCGATCATGACGGCGAGCTGCCGCGCGATCTCGACGCATTGATTGCGCTGCCCGGTATCGGCCGCTCGACCGCGGGCGCGATTCTCTCGGCGGGACATGGTATTCGCGCGCCGATTCTCGACGGTAACGTCAAACGCGTGCTCGCCCGATATTTCGCAGTGCCGGGCTACCCCGGCCAAAGCGCAGTTGCCGATGCGCTTTGGGCGCACGCCGAAGCAACCACGCCGACGACACGCGCCGCGGATTACACGCAGGCGATCATGGATTTCGGCGCGACACTGTGTACGCGTTCGAGCCCGCGATGCGGCGACTGTCCTGTTGCCACGGACTGCGTTGCACGCAGAGACGATGCGATGCGTCTCTATCCGGCGCCAAAGCCCCGCAAGGAAATGCCGGTGAAGCGCGCCCGCATGTTTCTGGTCATCGATCCAAATGGACGCTGCCTGCTCGAGCGTCGCCCACCAACCGGACTATGGGGCGGCCTCTGGAATCCACCGGAGCGCGGCAGCGATGCGGACGCGAACGAATTGCTCGATGAACTGGGTTTGCCCTCATCGAGCGTGCTGGACCACTACCAGCTGCCGCGGTTTCGTCACACGTTTACCCATTTCCACCTGGACATCGAACCGATACGAGTCGAGGTGTCTGAAACACGGCTCGTAGTGTCCGATCGCGACCGTTGGCGCTGGTACGGTGTCGGGGAGAATGAACCGCTCGGGCTGTCCGCCGTGGCCGTTAGACTGCTGTCCGTCATCCAACCGACTCTGGTACTCACGTGACACGAATGGTTTTCTGCCGGAAATACCAGAAACAACTCGAGGGGCTCGACGCGCCGCCGCTGCCAGGGAAACGAGGCCAGGAAATCTACGAATCCGTCTCGAAGCAAGCATGGGCCGAATGGCAAAAGCACCAGACGATGCTGATCAACGAGAAGCATCTGAGCCTGGTGAATCCGGAAGCCCGCAGATATCTCTCCGAGCAGATGGAGAAGTTCCTCAGCAATGCAGATGTCGAGACTGCAGAAGGCTACGTGCCGCCGAGCAAACCCTGACGCCCATTGCCTTGACGGACCTGGGGTCAGTCGATTTAATACCGCCCTCTCGCGATGGGCGCCCGTGAACCCAGCGCATCGAGCGAATCGTCGAATCTTCCAGTTCTCTCCGCCCGGCCAGGTAGCTCAGTTGGTAGAGCAGCGGACTGAAAATCCGCGTGTCGGCAGTTCAATTCTGCCCCTGGCCACCATGTAAATCAGTGGCTTACGCACCAACGCAGATCCGTTGGCCACGTCCATGTGGGGATTTTGTGGGGATTTCATGCCGCGCTCCGTCGTCTGAGCATGACGAGTTGCGGCTTCGTCCCCTTCCGCTCGCACACCTGATTCGCCGACTTCGAGCAAACGAGACAACTCAGGCGCGGAGTAATGCGTCGTCATCCGAGTGGACCGATGTCCCAGCAAGTCCTGGCGGTCTTCGAATGAGACGCCCGATGCCCGCAAGCGGCGACCGAACGTGTGCTTGAGGTCGTGTACCCGAACTTGAGTCAGACCCGCCCGTTCTCTCGCTCGAAGCCAAGCGCCGTTCAACATCCGAAACACCGGTTTGCCGTTGAAGGCAAACACGTGCGTCGGATGCTTACCGCGCCGGGCCTCGATCACAGAACGCGCCACATCGTTCAACACCACCAGCCGTTCGTCACCGTTCTTCACGAACCGGCCCGGGATGATGAACATGATCGTGCCCAACTCCGGTACTGCACACTCCCAATCCCACTGCAGACGGCATACCTCGGCATCACGGCATCCGGTGTTGACGGCAAACAACGCCATCTCCGCCAGATGCACCGGCAGCTCGCTGAACAAACGCGACTGCTCGTCCCACGACAGCGGATACGGTTGACGCTTGTCCTTGTCCGGCAACAGCCGGATTTTGGGTGCGTGTGATAGCCAGGTCATGCCGTACTCATCCGTCCATTCAGACGCCGCCAAGTTCAGAACCCGTCGAACAACCTTGAGGCCATGGTTGATCGTTCCCGGACGAACACCCTCTTTCCGACGCGCATCGATCCATGCCTGCAGTGAACTCATGCCGATGCGATCGAGGCCGAGCCCTCCGATCCACGGCATCAACTGCCGGAAACGAGTGACGTCGTCCCTCAGGCTGCGCTTGTGTTGGTTCTCACGAACGAACTTCGCAGCCGCTTCCTCAAACGTTCGTGTTGGCCGCACTCCGTAGATCGAAGCCTGCCGGATTTCTTCGAGGCGCCTGATCAGGTACTGCTCTGCTTCCTGGAGTTCACCTGTTCCACAGCTCTCTCGAACTCGCCGGCCACGAACCTGCTTCTCGATGTGCCAGGCGTCACCACGTTTGATGAGGCCCGGCGTTCTTTTTCGTCCCATAGTCGTTCTCCTCTGAGCCGACCGGGACGTCCGTTGCGCCGAATATGGTCGTCTGCCCAGTCATCAAGTTCAAGGCGGTCGAAGGCCACGCCCTGATGACCGATCGGGATCTGCGTGAGGTACGGCCGAACCTCGCGGTTGAAGCGATTGCGGTCCATGCCGAGATAGCTCGGCGCGTCCCGAAATCGGACAAACCGGGGTGGAAACGGAATTGACGATCGTCGGTTGCTCATTTCCTCTCGCGCCTCCCAACGACGTTACCGGGGGGCTCACTAAAGGATGAACTTCCGTCGTCACACTGGAACCGATAAACCTCTCCATGCCTTGACGTGATTTATCGGCGTTGGAGGGAAAACCGCGGTTGAAGGGCCAACGTCGGTCCGAAGTCGCGCAAGACCGACGACAAAATCCCTCCGCGCACTGACGTGAAAAATTCAAACTCGATAAACGCGGTGGGCTCAGTGAGCCCAAGTACTCCTCGGACAAGCGCGCAACCGAAATGCCGCGAAAGCGCCCGAACGGGACGGACACCGGTCGCGGTGGGTGGTATGAAATTCAGCACGGCTGTGAGTGGGCTCACTGAGCCCACTCATCGCGCTCGACAACGGAGGCCGCAACAATGTGCAATCGTCAGAAGCAGGCGAGCCGAGAACCGATGGCGGCGGAGCGCACCGCACATGCGCGCAGCCGCGACAGCGGAAATCACGCGACGCGGTTGTACTCGAGCAACGCGAACCGAAGGCGCGGTAACAGCTGGAAGCAGGGATCGTGACGGGCGAACGCCCGCCGCGAACCCTGCAACGACCCGAAGGTGCCGTCGTCACTACGAAGCGAAGCGGTGTAGTGACGACGGCCACACGCCAGTAATCACGCGGTCCCGCGGTCGGATTTCGAAGTGACAGCCGCGGTTTCGGTGCCCAAACTGCACGCACTGAACGATTTATACGCGGCCACTGCGTTTAAAGTGGCAGGTCGATCCAGCCTGGCGTAAGCCAACCGGACAGCGAAGCAGACGCTCAATCACTGCAACAGCGACATCAAGAACCGTGCAATGTCGCAATGACCGTCAAGGTCATCGGTTCATCGTCGAGACTCAGGATCTTCGATCCATTCGTTCAATTCGGGCATCCGCCCATCTTCACTACCGAGATCGAGGGATCGCCTATGGCGATCGCGAGATCATTCATTAACCCAGCGGCTTCGCCGCATCATCCAAAGGAGGTGACTTCAGAAAACCACGTTCGAGATAAGACCTGACTGTGTAGGTCTGTTGGTTCTGGCGCAGACGTACTCTTCAACAGAAGAGGCCCTGTGTCGCCGAAGATCGGCACTGTCAGGTCAGGGAGTGGTGTCCCACGATCATTACCGTGTAAAGCGGAACTCGTTCAGCTACGGCTGCCGAGTCGATCAGAAACACTTACCAGAACTGTTCGAACACCGTAGAGACCTGAACCACCAACAATCGAAAAGCGCCCTGAACCCGGACGCGGGGTCCGCTTCGTATGTAGCTCTCATAGCTCTCCGTGCTACGCCGAATTCGCACTGCCTAACGACCTCGCTGAGTCAGACCGCCCGGAAGATAAGAAGCATAAACCACCTGTTGGTGAATCGGGCTGAGTATCGCGTGACTGCGCGGCGAAGCGGAAGCAGTTATTGAATTCGTCTGAGATGTGGAATGACGCGAACGGCTGATGGACATCGTGGCCGAACGCGCACAAGTGCTGGTAGCTGATCCGGAAGTCGCTGATCTGCGAGACGAGTCTGCTTACTCCGGACGTTGCGGAGTTTCAGTGAACCGTTATCGAACCGCTGCTAGCGCTGAATTCCGGCGGCGCCTGTTGTCGGGCGACGTGTTCCAGGATTTTTTGAATGATGTCCGGACGGGTGACATCGGCGATGACACGCAGCCGACCGCCGCAGTGCGGGCAGATCGACAGATCGATCGCGAATACTCTGCGCAGTCGCTCCATCCACGTCATCGGCGCATGGGGGCGTCGGTGCAGCAGGGTCGTCTTGACGATCTCCACCCGGCGTCCGCACCCGAGGGTGTCCAGCCGTGCGCCGTCGGCGGGTTCGCTGCGACGGGTTCGGTACCACCGCACTACGATGCTTGGCGGCATCAGCTGATACACCACCTGCCCTGCCCCGTTCGTGCTCAGCCGTTCCAGCGCCAGTGCCGGTCGGGTGATGTAGCGGCACAGCCGTTCGATCCGCTCACGTTGGTGTGGCGCACACGGCCGCCGCATCAACGAGAATCCGTCACGCGCCGCCGTGAACGGTTTCGGCACGCTCGACGTGGCTGCAGGTGCGGCGAGCTTGAGCGTCAGCACCTTACGCCCGGCCTGCGGGCCGACGGCAATCCGGTACTGGATCGACGCGGCACCCAATGCATCCAGCGCATCGCGCGATGCCAGATCGAGCCAGGGCTGTTCCGAATCCCGGATCAGCAGACCATCGCGCTCCAGGCAGCGCAGCACGCGCAACACAATGACGTCGAGTGGTGCGTCATCATGGCTGCCGCAGGGGCAGGTAGTGGATGGAATCGCAGCTGACCCGCCTTGTTGGCGTAGACGCCATCCAATACCAACATGTGTAGATGCGTACCGAGAGAAGAGCGGCTCGTGTTCGATCGCGAGATCCGTGACATCCAGAATGGCTTCGTCCAGACGATTACGGACTTTCTGCGCACCCCCGCCCGGCGCAACTCTCAGCTTCATGGTGATGCCACCGCTGAACGCGCTGCTCGACGAGTATGAGAAACGCGTCCACGGTACTCTCGCGCGCGTCCCACTCGACGTCATGCTGGTGCTGCTGGTGACGTCGAGTGCCTGCGCCTTTCTGGTCGGCCGCTCCGAAGGCGCTTCGTTGCAGAAGCAACCGCGCATGATGCTCATCTTCCTGCTGGCGGCGTTCGTCTTCTATGCCTCGCTCGATCTCGACCAGCCATGGCGAGGATTCATCCAGGTGAGTGAACTTCCAATGGAGCGTCTCGAGCGGAGCCTTGGAGCTCGCTGACGGCACCCCACCTCAATCCAGCACCACGACCTCCCCCCTATGCCCATCCACGCGGATCCTCTGCCCCGTGCGGATGGCGCGCGTCCCCGGCCCGACGTTCACAACCGCCGGAATGCCGTACTCCCGCGCGACGATGCTCCCATGCGACAGCATCCCTCCCATATCCACGACGAGTCCTGCGGCGGCGACGAAGTACGGCGCCCACCCCGGATCCGTGAACGGCGCGACGAGGATCTCGCCCGGTTCCAGCCGCTGGTGAGCGTCGGCGCTGAGGATGACCCGCGCCTTTCCTTCGACCACGCCCGGGCTCACCGCGAGCCCACGCAGGAGGCGCGCGTCGGAAGGAGGCAGTGGCAACGCTGTTCGCGGATCGAACTCGCCGATGACCAGCGGCGGCGGATGCAGGGCCTGGTTGCGGACATGATCGCGTCGCGCCGTCGTCACCTGTGTCTTCCAGCCGGTGCCGCCCGCGAGTGCGGGTGAGAGGTCGTTCAAGCCCAGGAAGAACACATCCTCGCGGCGCTCCACCCGATCCCGTTCGACGAGCCGACGGCCAATCTCGAGGAGCACGTCCCGCGTCAGGGAGAGGCGCCGCACCGCCTCGCTCTTCATATTCTCGCGCATGGCGAGAGCCCGCTGGGCCCGCACGAGCGATGCCCGGAAGATCACGCGGCGGATGGGATTAAGTCGCCCCAGATGCTCCCTCTCGATGGTCTCGCGCTCCGTCGTTCGTCGCCGGTAAACCGCTTCGGGATCAATAGTGGAGTTCCCGAACGCCATCGCGCGAACGGTCCCGAGTACGGCATCCTGCTCTTCGCGCCAGCGCGGCACCGCGACGTCGATTTCTCCTCGGGCGTGATGGCCATGCTTGACGAGGAACGCCTCCCACCGCGCGAGGAACGCTCGCCCCTCGTGCGAATCCGTCAGGCGTTGGCGAAGGTCCGCCGTTGACGCCGCATCCCGAAGGTGCACCGCCAGCGCCGGCGATCTGCCATGCGTCGCCAGCCGCCACATATCGAGGCCAGCCTCCGCGGAGTCGAGCCCGCCCATGCCGGAAAAAAACGTGCTGGCCATGGATCCATCGTGATCGCCCAGCCAGCGTGTCGAGAGCGAGTTGATCAGGCCGACGAAGTTGGTCCCCATCGCGACGCCGAAGAAGCACTCGTGAAGATCGGTAAAGACACCGTCGTTGAGCGCCTGAAAATGCGCCATCAATGCCCGGTCATCCAACGAGCGAAGGTCCACGGAGGCGAGGCGCCGTGTCTGCGCCTGTGCCCGTGCAAGCGTCGCTTCAAGCCGAACGTTGATGTGCAACAGCATCCTCGACAGCAGGACGGGGGCGCCGGTCAGAGCACGCCGCCAGGAGAATCGAACGGGAGGGCGATCCTCCGCCTTCATGGCGTCCAGCGCGCGCTGCATCTCCTCGACGTTGCCGCCGAAGAGATCGCCCATCGATCGCGACTTCATTCCCGGCGCGACCGACATCAGAGCGCTCACGGTATTCAGGCAGAAATAGACCCGGCCACCGACGCGACCAATCAGCGGTGCACCCCTGAGATCGATTCCGAAGCCGTTGAGGATCGGCTGGAGAAGGGCGCGGACGTAGAGATCCAGAATCTCGAAGGTTATCGGCGTCGCGACCTCGGGGAGCAGCTCGCCGGTGTTCGTATTCGACCAGACGTACTTCGGCGCCTTCACCTGAGCTGGCCGCGCGAGCGTCGTGATCGGCCGGGCCTGAAGCAGCACGGGCTCACCGCGCTCGACCGCCCACTCCAGATCCTGCGGGCCACCTAACGCGGCCTCTGCCTGCAGTCCGAGCTTCGCAATCCGGGCGATCAGCGCGTCATCGACGGGCGCCCGCGCCTCAATGTGCCGCTCGGCAATATTCAGCTCCGGCCGTGTCAGGATGAACCGATCCGGCGCAGCCCGGCCAGAGACGAGCGCCTCGCCGAGGCCGGGCAGGGCTTCGATGACGAGCCGCGCGCTGCCATCGGAGGGATCGCGGGTGAAGACGACGCCCGCCGCATCAGCGCGCACCATCCGCTGGAGCACGACCGCCATCACCGCCGCGTCGGAGCCCAGGCCCGCCGATGCGCGATAAGCCACGGCACGGTCGGACCACGCTGACGCCCAGCAACGCTTCACGGCATCGAGGACGCCGTTCATATCCGCGACATCCAGCACCGTGTCGTGCTGACCAGCGAAGGAGTGCCTGCTGCCGTCCTCCGCGAGGGCCGACGAGCGCACCGCGTACGGTCCCGGCCCCAGCGCTTCGATGGCCAAACCAATCTCCCCGGTGAGTGACGCGCTCAGAGACAGGGCGAGGAGCTGCTCTCGCCGTGTCTCTGCGGAAGCGCCCGCAAGCTGGGTGAGGTGGTCTCGGCAGGCACCGGCGCCAATGACCCACGCCGAGGGCACGGGGAGGCCAAGCTTAATGAGGCGCTGAAGTCCCTCGGCCTTCCCTCCGGCCTCGTGCAGCGTTGCCGCCCCGACGGGAACGACCGTTGAGGTCATGGCGCCACCTTCTTCGTGCTGTACCGTGGCTTGATGTAGTCGTTCAGGGTGTTGCTCCGCGATCACCAGTCCCAGGTCAACTCGAGGCCGATTGTCCGCGGTGTTTCGAACTGGACCCCGGTACCCGTTCGGAGCATCGGATCGTCCTCTTCCAGGAGATTGTTGCCGAACAGCGCGAGTTCCCAGTCATCCCTCCTCACGCCGAGCCGGAGTCGCCCAATTTTCTGCGAGCCGGACTTAAGTCCGGATCCGGTATCGATCTGGCTGGCGCGATACGAGTAGATCGCGTTGGCAAATCCGCCCAGCCCTTTCGGCAGATCCCAACGATAATGCACAGTCAGCGTAGCGGTGTTGCCCGGCACATTCGGTAGGTCTTCGCCATTGCCGACTGTTACCGTGGCGTCGGAAAGCGCCTGATTCACGTTCTTGAATTGGGCGTTGGTCGCGTTCCCATAGAACTGCAACGTCAGCCCTTCAATGGGTGTTTGCCAGTTCAGCGCGAGGTCAATGCCTTTGATTTCGGCATCACCACCATTCGCAAGGGCGATGGTCCCGGGTACGTTGAACTGCAGCTGGATGTCATGCCAGTCACTGTAATAGATGCCTCCATCCAACATCAGCGCGCCGCCGAACAACTGCCACTTCGAGCCGATTTCGTAGGTCCACACTTCGTCGGGCTCGATCGTCCTGCTCGTCGGCACACCAACGAACGCCGCCAGGTCGACTTGAGCTTGCGTCTGTGTGGTGCCGCTGCGAAATCCTTTCGCCGCGCTGACGTAGACCATGCCGTCGTCCGTCGCGTGATACTTGATGACGTATCGCGGATCGGTGCTGGTATAGATTTTACCGACTGGCTGCCGCGGCAACCCTGCAGCCCGATCGAAACCATTGGCAGTGTGGCGATCGTCTTCGTAGTAACGCAGACCCACCAACGGTTCGATCTTGCCGTTGAAGAGTTCGATCGATGCCTCGCCGAATGTCGCCCAAGATTTCGAGTGGATTTCGCCAACAAAATCAACAAGGGGTACGGTGACGGACCCCACGTCCAGTTGGAAGTCGACGTCCGCGTTGATCTCAGCGTCGCGATAGTAGGCGCCGACGATCCATTTCACTTTGCTGTCGGCGCTCGAGAGTAACCGCAGCTCCTGCGTGGTCGCGTGTGTGCTAAACGTGCTGTCATTGAAAAACTGAAGTCCCGCATTGAAGAGCGG
This sequence comes from uncultured Gammaproteobacteria bacterium, assembly GCA_963780795.1. GTDB lineage: Bacteria > Pseudomonadota > Gammaproteobacteria > Pseudomonadales > Azotimanducaceae > DATJGR01. The sequence goes on from CAWADH010000008.1 coordinate 1,061,507, forward strand.
AAACAGGTAGTCGAGTTCGTGGCTGAGGTACGACGTGGAACTGACCAGTGTGCCGAACGACAAATCCCAATCGACCAGCACCGAATAGGAATCCAGATGTGTGTCGGTGTGGCCCGGGTCACCCGCAGTACCCGCCATCGTTGGTTTATCCCATTCCTCACCGGTCAACGGATCCAAACGAGAGAACGTGTTGGCCCCGTTGAGCTGCGTATCAATCGTCCAATACGTCAACGTGACCGCGAGATCATCCGTCGGGGTGTACAGCGTCTTCACGCGTACGTTCCATAGGTCGGCTTGATTGATGTCGTCGCCCGAAATCTCCGGGCTGTCGACCCATCCCCCTGACCGTTCATAGCCTCCCGACACGCGAATGGCCAACCGATCTTCGATGATGGGCGCGTTCACGGCGAGATCACCGCCATACGAAGGGTCGCCGCCTTGCGTCGTTGCCGTTTCAAGCCGCGATTTGACGAAGAACGCTTTGCTGTCCGGTTCCGCCGTCAGCAACTTGATCGTGCCGCCCATCGAACTCTGACCGTACAACGTGCCGGACGGACCACGCAGCACTTCGATTCGCTCCAGATCGAACATCCGCGAGGGCGGCGCCAGCTGTAAATTGGGAATGCTGAACGGCACGTCATCGATGTAGTACCCCACTGTCGAGTCGCCGATGGTGCCGCTCGTGATACCGCGGATCTGAATCGTTTCGTCTCCCGGTGCGGTGCTGGAGACGATCGACGCGCCTGGGATGAACTGGACCAGTTCCTCGAAGTTCTCAATACCATTTCGGCGCAGTTCGGCGTTGTTGATCGACTGAACCGCCATTGCGACGTCCATCAGCGATTCCTCGCGCTTCTGGGCCGTAACTACGATTTCCTCTATCCCTTTCGTTTCATCCGCGTAAACGGGCGCCACGACAACCAGCACCAAAATTCCAAACGGAGGTTTGAAGTTCCTCACCATCGCCAAGTCCCCGTCACCCCAAGACCACTTCACCGATTCGTAGGCACAACTTCAAGCGCAACGACTGCGACGCGAACCAGCAGCGCCGCCCCGAGTCCTTCATCGATTACGGAATTCGAACGGCAAACGGAATGTCAAAATCCGTGCATCCCCCGGAACACACCTGGAACGTCGCGTTACCGAGTACGGTCTTGCCGGACTGAAACGCGTCGTCCTGCGTTGATTCAATGCGAAACCGCGCCGCCCGTGTGTTGATACTTCCGTCGATCACAAGACCCAGATCTCGGAACAGGACGGCGACTTGAACCGGATCCTCGGTCCATAAGGCAGCACCGCCGGTTGCTTCCGTGAGCTGCGTGAGTTCCCGTTGCGCAGGGCCTGCGATTCCGACGACCACGATTGCAACGTTTGCTGCGCGGCTTTTTTTGATCAGCGCGAGTTGCGCGTCATGGCATGCGGTCAGCGAACCACATGTATCGTCGAGGCCCGCCGTCGTCACAACGATGGTCTTGCGACCGGTCGCTGAAGAACTGCTCATCGTGAGATCCAGCGCCGCATCGATGGCCGCGTATAGCGGCGAGGCACCGCCTTCCGCCGTGGCCAACGAGTCGATCGAGGGGAAGAGACCGCTATCGGACGTCGTGAACTCGAGGTCGCCGTTCGGAAAGGCCGTGATCGGTTCTTCCGGAATCAGGCGCAGTTCGCCGGACACGCCATCGTTGGCGGCGAACGCGGCCAACGCGACACGGTTGTTCGCGCCTTTCTTGTGGAAGAAGTACTTGGCGCCGAACAGGCGTAAATCGTGGGGATCGTGCGCAATGACGTTCCGGCTTTGGTCGATCAGCAAGGCCGCAGAGAATGCCGTAGGCGCTCCGCCCGCAAGATTCGTCACGTCCGGATTCTGCGGGTCCACTACCGTATATGGCGCATCGAATCCGCCGGTGCCTTCGACGCAGTCGGCGCGATGCACCGGCGTGTCATTGCCTGTATCCGGCGCACAGTCCGCGATCCCCATCTCGAACCGAGGGGGCTCCGATTCGTCGTCGGGCACGTAGATCATCCGCAGTGTGAATTCCAGCGAATGACCGCCGGCGGCAACTGCCGCAGCGGAGGCGATGCCGAGGGCCGTAGGCGGATCCGCGTTTTTGAGTTCCAGCGCAACGGCCAGGTCGAGATGACCATTCGACGGAATCAACCCTGGCGTCGCGCCGTAGTGGCGGCCCAATCCATCGAACGTTTCTGCAGAAGCGTAGACGCCGCAACACTCTACATTCGTAAACGTGAACTGGCCGTTCGCGTCGGCGCTGCCCTCGAATGCTCCCAATCCCGAAGGCGGTATCAGGGAAATGCGGACGCCGGCCGCGGGCTCGCCAAACTCGTTGGTGACCGTGACCACTACCGTGCCGGTTGCGGCTCCAGCGGCGGGTGCACCGCCGCCGCTGCCGCCTCCGCCACAGCCGAAGGTCGTGAGCGCGGCGATCACACCTATCCATATGCTGTGATTGATCTGCATGGCGATATCTCCCCTATTCCATCCGCTCTGCAACAGCCTTCGCACAGCCCGACGAAAAGACTGTGGCGCCCGAAAGATCGGTGAATGTCACCGTCGCAGTACTGGTCCAGTGATTGGCATCCTGCATCTCGATGCTGTGGTCAAAGGTCTGCGTGCCGCGCAGGTACGAACGTGCAGGCGGCGGCGGTGGGTCGACAGTGTCGAATAGCAGGAACGCTTGGACGTGCGCTTGGTAGGACTTCCGTCCCGTGCGTTCCCAATAACCAAGCCCCGTGCTGCGTTGACCGGGTTGAAGGTCCGGGTTCGACGTCACGTCGACAAGCGTGCCGCCCGACGCGAACGTCGTCAGGTTCTGAACCGTGAAGAACGTCAGCTCCACTCCGGTCGCGCAGATGACGGGCGTGATAGCTACTTTCCATGTGCCGTCGAGCGGCGACGGGGGTTGCCACTGGCCGAAGACATTTCCGTATGCAGCGATTGGACCCGCAACTGTCGCGAGTACTAACGCCGCAACTGTGGAACGTAGAGTCAATTTGGCATTCATCGGTTTTCTCTCTTGAGTCGGCGGTATTGCCGGCGACCAAGGTGTCCGAAGCTGCGCGTGCGTTCTTTGGATCTTCTTGAACCGATCTGAAAGTTTCTGAACGCACGGCAACACCGATACTCCGGCGGCAGTCGCAGGCGACGGCTTGCGGGACTGGGTTGCCAAACCGTACGCTGCCGCCGAACCCGATCTGAGCATCGCAGCGCTTGATACGGACCGATTCAGGCTCCAATGCGGCAGCGTCGCCGCGCACCTACCACTTCGAGCAATTCGTCGTTGACGTCGCGCGGCAACGGCTGCTCGGCGCCGACGGCGAGCCGATCGTGTTGACGCAAACTGCGTTCGACGTGTTGTTGTGTTTGCTCGAAAACCGCACGCGCATCGTCAGTAAAGACGATCTGATCCGTGCGGCGTGGCCGCGCGGATTCGTCGAAGAGAACAACCTCAATCAGGCGATTTCGGTATTGCGGAAGGCGTTGGGTGATCGGCGCGTAGGGCCGCGCTTCATTGAGACGATTTCCAGCCGCGGCTACCGCTTCGTCGCCGATGTGCGTGTCGATGTCGAGGCGCCTGAACCGGGCGCGACGGTACCTTCGGCCGTAAGCACTGACGTCGCAGCGGTGCGAGAGTCCTGGTTCCTCCGCCGAAAGGTCCGGTACATCGCGGCAGCAGTGGCAATCGGCGTGGCAGCGATCTTCGTCGCAGTGACCCTCTTGCCGGTTGCCGAGAAGACGATCGCGGTGCTGCCGTTCGTCAACGCGAGTTCGGATCCGGAGAACGAATATTTCGCCGAGGGGATGACCGAAGAGATCCTGAACCTGCTGAGCGGCGTGCAGGGTCTGCGGGTCACATCGCGCACGTCGTCGTTCTCATTCAAAGGCAAGCAGATGGACCTCGCGACGTTGGCGCGCCAACTCGGCGTGAGTTACGTCGTCGAGGGGAGTGTCCGCAAGGACGGTAACCGCGTGCGCGTCACGGCGCAGTTGATCGACGTCGCCGGCGACACGCAACTATGGTCGGGGCGCTACGAGCGCAAACAGGACGATGTGTTTGCGATCCAGGCCGATGTATCTGGCCAGATCGCGAAGGTGTTGAAGATCGCGATGAACGCCGATGAGTTGCATTCGATCGGCAAACCGCCGACCGCAAATCTCGAGGCGTGGCAGCAGTATTTGCGCGCGAGTCTACTGTTCCGAAATCACACCAAAATCTCCGACCTCGAGGATGCGCTCGGACTGGTCGATGCAGCGATCGTGCGGGATCCGCAATTTGCGCGTGCCTACGCACTGCGCGCGACGCTGGAGATGAATCTCAAAGACTATGCCGAGCCGGCGCGGCGCGACGACTACTGGCGCCGCGCCCTCGAAGCTGCCGATCGTGCGTTGGAAATCGACCCAACGCTGGGCGAACCGTACTTCGTTCGGGCATCGCATTTGCGCGGGCTCAATCGTTGGAGCGAGGCCAACCAGGCGTTCAAGGAAGCCGTTGCGCGGGCTCCGGGTAACCCGGAGGTTCGACTGCAGTATGGTCAGTTCCTGATCGCGATCGGCTACCTCGATCACGGTTGGGCCGAACTTCAACGCGCCGATGAACTCGATCCGTTGTCGCCGTCCATTGCGTGGCAGGTGGCGTTTGGAGCGCTGGCGGCCGGGCGTTTCGACGCCGTGGACCAATTTGCCGCACGTTCGCGCGAGAATGGTTGGCCGGACTGGCAGCCCGACGCCGTCATGGGCGGCGCGGCGCAGCAGAAAGGCAATTTGGATCTTGCCGAGCAGCTGTACAGCCGGGCGAACCCGCGACTCAAGGCGCAGATCGAGCAATCGGTGGCGGCCTTGCGCAAGAAGCAGATCGATGCCCCGACCCGAGCCATGCTGGATGCGCTGCTTCCTTTCGGGCCGCTGGGAGTCGGCCGTTGGGCGGTGGAGGCATACGTAGGTGATGTCGACGCCGCCATCCGGACCTTGTACGTCAACGTCGATCCGGACTCGTTGATCAGGGCCGACGGCACCGGCGGTCCGGTACGCGCCGCGCGTGGCGGGATTCCTTATCCAAGCGTCGTGACGGCAGACATCTGGATCATCCCGGCTTCGTCAGTGCGTCGCGACCCGCGCTTTGTGGAGTACTTGCGATCGATCGGTCTGGTCGACTTCTGGCGCGAGAATGGCTGGCCAGACCGCTGCCGGCCGGATGGCGATGCGGTCCAATGCGACTGAGCCGCGCGCGTGGCTCCTGCTCTCGATCACCTCGTTGTGCTGGAGCGTGAACACGATCTTCGCGAAGCTCGCGGTGGGCGAAATCTCGCCGATGGCGCTGGTCGCGTTGCGCTGGCTCGTCGTGATGGTCGTGCTGGTTCCGCTTGCGTGGCGGCCTTTATCGAAGGACTGGACGACGTTGCGTCCATATCTCGGTCGCATCGCGGTATTGGGTGCGCTCGGCTACACGTCGTTCAACATCTTGTTCTATGTCGCGGCACACCACACGACGGCGCTCAACCTCGGCATTACGCAGGCGGTGATGACGATCTTCGTTTTCCTTATCGCGTACTTGCGCTTCCGCACGCCGGTGTCGCCGCTGCAGATGCTCGGCGTTGTGGCGGCAACGACCGGCGTGGTGCTCGTCGTTGGACGCTCACCATCTCCATAGAATTCATAGGCGCTCAGGTTTCGCGTCCCGCTTCAATAGCGCCTATGGTGGGAACATCGTCGCTGGCAGACTCCACCGCCAGATCCCGCCCGGGATATCCGGACAGATCGAGGCCGACCGACGTGATCCCGATTGGTCGCTCCGCCTCCGCGCCGTTCGCGCTCCTGCTGCCCTAAGAGTTCGGCAGCCGTCCGCTGGATGAAGTCGCGTTCGGGCAAGTTCTAGCTCAAGCGGCACTCGAGCGAAGCTGACCGACAAGCCAGTTAGGTCCGTTCCCGCTTCGTTTCGAGCTCACGCATCCACGCCTCGAGCTCGTCCTCGATCCACGCGACAGAACGTGGACCGAGCTTGACGGGTTTTGGCGCAATGCCTTCGGCCATGAGTGCATACCAGGTGAACCGCGGTACGCCGGTCTTTATTCGTCGATCGCGTTCTCTGATGAGTCGCATGCCAGTCTCCTGCTGAACAATCGCGGGCATGCTAGGACGGCCGCAGCAGTTGAATCGATGGAAAACTCCACCATCGTGCGGCGTGATTAATTCGTTAGCGAATGATGAACAGAACACGTCACGTAGGAATTTGGGCATTGAACCGGGCAGTTGGGGGCAACTCTCGTCACTGAAAATCGCGAAACTTCAGGGTTCACGGGGCCATCAGCGGTGATTCATCGACGCCGCCGGAATCGCTCTGGATCAGCTTATCTTTCGCGAGTAAAAATTGTGATCGAGTTCCAGACTTGGCTCAACGTCGAGCTCAGTCGCCGATACGGCCCCAACTCGCACCTGATCGCGCGACTAGAGTGTGGTGATTTTGCGGGGATCAGCGCTGCACGGTCGTGCGTCGTCAGGCATCTGGTTGCAACGGACGCCCGGCAAGCCATTGATTTAGTTAACCCTACTCATTTCATTCCATACTGAAAATCCGCGTGTCGGCAGTTCAATTCTGCCCCTGGCCACCAACAAAATCATTGAGTTGCGAGCAATCGCGCCTTAGTATAATTGTTGTACTGTGTCAATTTTGTGACAAAAATGACACGTTCAGTCTGACCCTCGGGACCTGCAGATGCTAGCCTGCCAGCTGCGCGTAGCGCAGCACCGTCTCATGCGAGACCCGCCGCCGAGTTCGATTGGCTCCGGCAGCCTAGTAGCGCTCTGCACATGCCACTGCGAGACGAGTCCGCCAACGCCGGACATTGCGGAGTTTCAGTGAACCGTCGCGATACTGCTGATCGCGCTGAAGTCCGGCGACGCCTGTGGTCGGCAATCCGGCGGGACGCGTACGCAACTCGGTGTCGGCGGCGGTCACGGCTGAGTCGATCAGGTTGTGCAATCCGTCACGACGACGCGCGCTCGATCAGCACGACACCCGAGCGCGCCTGCGTGCGCTCGAGTACTGCTTCGCGGCCGTCGCGCGAGACGTCGAAATCGCGAACGTCGAAATCCGTCGGCAGATGGGTCAGCTGCTGCAGCGCACCGTTATCGAGATCGACCTTCCAAAGCTCCTTGTGCTCGATCTCGCCTTGCAGGAAAAGCAGCGTGCGGCCGTCGGGTAGCAGTACGAGATGGCGCACGCCGCGCGTCAGTGTGAGCGGCGGCAATACGTGTTCGCCGCCCGGAACGGCGGCGGCTTCGATACTGAACTTGGTCCCGACGTCGGGACCCGTGAAAAGAATGAAGCGGCCATCCGGCGACCATGTCGGCCCGGCTGCGTAGCCGGGCACGATCTGCGTCGGCGGACTCCCGTCGATCGGAATACGCCACAAATGCGGAACGCCGCTCTCATTGACGGCCGAGGTGACCGACCGCCCGTCCGGTTCCCATGCCGGCGCACCTAACAGCGAAAGTGAATCCGTCACCACATGAACCCGCGCGCCGTCCGAGTCCATGGTGTAGAGCAACGTTCGCTCGCCCTGCCGTACCGAGAACGCAATGACCAGTCCGTTGGGCGAAACGGCCGGCGCATCGATGAGCTGGGCATTGTCGCCGGCCCACAACTGGGCAGCCGCGGAGCGCGAAGTCTTCCATAGGCTCTCGCCCGTGCCCGCTGCGGCCACATAGAGCAGATAGTCCGGCCCAAAGCGCGGCGCGGAACCGGTACCGGTGCTGATCGGAATCCGCTCGGGGGGCGACGGGCTGGTCGCGGCCTCATCGATTGCCACGCGCCAGAGTGTTCGCTCCGGCGCCGACACGGTGGCGATCATACGGCGACCGTCGGCGCTCGCTCCGAGCGAGGTGTAGCGCTCCACGCCTGTGGTCAGCCGATGCGGGATGCGGCGTTCCGTGTCCATGCCATAGATCCACGGACCGGAGTCTTCGGGCCCGCTCGCGAGGTACAGCAAGGTGCGCGAGTCAAGCAACACGGGGTAGGTCAACCGAGCAGCATGCGAAGTGATCCGTTCGAGTGCCTGCCCTTGAACGCCGACTCGCCAAACATCCAATTGGTCGGGCAACACGCCCTTGACGAAGTAAAGATGGTCGCTCGGCCCCCACAACGGAAAGTGACTGTGCAGCCCCGCCGACCCGGCGAATATGAGGTGACTGCGCGAGAGGTCCCGGCCGTCGCTGACGAACATCGGGTCGCCGGGCAACGGCGTGTGATAGACGAGACGGTTGCCGTCGGGCGACCATGCCATTTCAGCAGCCCCTTCGAGATAGGGTATCGGCTCGCCGCCCAAGGTGGGCACGGCCCAAATACTGATGTCGCCCCCTGCCGAACCCGTATGCGTGCGAAGCCAGAAGGTCACGAGCGATCCGTCGGGTGAGAAGCCGAGCGTACGAATCGACGGATTGACCAACTCCCCTTCGACACCACGCGTGAGGTTGTGGAACTGCCCCGAACCGACTTGCGTAACCCAGACATCGGTGTGTCCGCCGCGATCGGACAGAAATGCGACGAACTGTCCGTCGCGCGAAATCGCAGCGGCCTCGTTCTTTCCGTCCATGTCCGTGATCTGCTGATAGACCGCGCCCGCAATTGGGTTTTGCCAGAATTGATCGGTGCGCTCGATCACGACGATTGCGGGAACCGCGACTGCGGTCAGAAGCGCGACACATGCCATCGCGATCCGTCGAACGCGAGCAGTCGCCGAGGCAGCGGGCAATGTCTGCGGTTGAACCGGTTCGTCTGACACGGGCTCGTGACCGTTTTCCGAAGGTCGTTCGGTTCGGCGCTGTGTCCACGCGTCCAACTCCGAACGGAACGCGAACACCGAGCCCATCCTGTCGTGTAGGTGGCGATGGACGGGCATTCCTTCCCGTTTCTCCCAACGCTGAACCGTCGTGACATCGCGTTTCAAATACACCGCGATCTTCTTCCACGAGTCGAGGCGATCGTCGCTCGGACGCTGCGGCGCGTCGGGTTGATCAGAACTCGGTGTATTCATCCCGCCTCCGCGGCGGATCGCACTCGACGATCATTCTGCACGACCGCCGAGCGACCGATCAAAAAGAGCACGGTAAACGACGGCATTATGCCGCAACGGCAAGGCTCCGTTCATTGCCGTTTGACCGAGTCTCCACGCGCGACCGAACGTGACAGCGGCGCAGTTCGCGCAAAAACGCCGAGCGGGTTCGGTATCAACCGATCGATCGCAGCCGAGTTCGACTGTTGGACGAGTTACCGCCGGCTCCTAGAGATTCGAGGTAGGAGGCTTTCCGATGAACAAGACAAGGTCGATATGGGTGAAGCGCTGCATCGCGTTCGGCGCAGCGTTGATCGGGTTGGGGGGATTCGCGCTTGCTCTCGCCGGAGGAGAACGACGCACGCCGCCCGTTCACTACGAGGGCTTGATCAACGACTACACTCCGTCGGCCGCCGTCGTCGGCGGCGGCCCGTACGAAATGCGCGGCAAATGGTCGATGGACGTGGATGAAGTTAGAGGCACCGCGACGTTCTACGCTTCGATGAACATGGAGACGTCGGACTACGGCATCACCCAGGGCAGCGTCGACAAGGACAACCCGACTTCGCGCGGCGCCCACACGCATCACATCAACGTGACCGATGGCGTGGTCAGCGACGACTGGTCGAAATGCCCCCTGTTCAAGCCCGCTGTCACGCAGGGATTCACAGTCACCGGTACGGCCTATATCACCGGCAACGGCAGCCCCGCTCCGTTCGGCAACCCGTCGCCGATCACCGTATGCGTCTTGGGCGGCGCCAACGTCACGTACTCGAACATGACCTTCGCGCTCGGCACGCCGGCGAGCGGCCACTTCGGCACGCAGGCGATCCATGGCGTCGTGGTTCGTTGTGTCGGACCTCGTGACCGCGAACTCGACGAATGCACGTTGGACGAATGAACCGGCAACTCGGCCGGCGAATCGAGAGGTGCAATCGTGCGGTCGTAGGCGTGTGTCCCGTGCTTGCGGCATTCGCGCGAGACGGGACACCCGGTCCTTCCGCGACGCGGCAGATCTGTTCGACAGTCGACGACGTCGCCATCGGTGCGATCGACCCGCATTCGCCATGGACCGCACAATCACATCGAGCAGCTGCGTCATCAGCGCGGGCGCAGGCGTAGGCAACGGCACGGGCCTGTTCCATGTACTTGGACGATGATGAGTACGCCGAACTGCAGCAATTCATGATGCAAAATCCAGAAGCCGGTCAGTTGGTTCCCGGCTCAGGCGGCGTTCGAAAACTGCGTTGGTCACGTCCGGGCATGGGCAAGCGTGGTGGCTTGCGAGTCATCTATTTCGTGGCCGTCGAGCCCAATGAGTTTTGGATGTTGACGATCTATTCGAAGGCTAAGCGCGACGATGCGCCGGGCATATCCTGAAGCAATTGTTGGAGGTATTTCGAAATGGCTAAGAAGCTCAGCGGCAAGGCACTCGCCAAATTCGAGGACGAGCGAGATGTCCGGCAGGAGGTCCTCGACGGTGTGCGCGAAATCAAGGCCGGTGGAGGCAAGCGCACGAAAGTGGCGCCGAAGTCGGATGTTGTTCGTGTTCGATTGAACAGTGGGCTGTCGCAAACACAGTTCGCGGCAGCACTTGGCGTTTCGAAGCGCACGCTGGAGCAAATGGAAACAGGGCCGACGCGAGCCTTCGGGGCCGCGCAGTGATCTTCCCCCGTTTTCCCGGACACGCGGTTAAGGACGTTTCTGTTCGAACAGCATGGGGATCTGATGTCCGATCGCAGAATGCTTGCGTTGCCGGTTGTAGTACACCTCGATGTATTCAAAGATCTTGGCTGTCGCCGAACGTCTCGAGGCATAGCGTTCCCGATGTACCAGTTCGACTTTCAGCGTATGGAAGAAACTCTCCATCGCAGCATTGTCGTAACAGGTCGCCCGGCGACCCATGCTGCAACGTAAGCCATTGCGCTTGATGAGCTGCTGGTAACGCGTTGCACAGTACTGGCTGCCGCGATCCGAGTGAATGATCGTGCCCTTCGGCAGTGTCAGTAATTTTGTGTGTGAGCGGGTTGGGTTTTGATTTCGACCTTTGACGATCCCATTGTCGCCGTAGTGACGATGCATGCGCAGTCGCACATCGGTCAAGGCGACAGCCGCGAAGCGGATTCGGCTTGATCGATGTGCAGCGGCGAACATGATCGAGTTCACGACGACGGCCACCTCAGACTTCGGGAACGAACCGATCCTCGAACTGGATCGCGAACTGCGCCTTCGCCGCGTGCCAGATGATCGGTTTGCTCTTCCATTTTGCCGCGACGTTCTCGAGTACCAGCCAGATCAACTTCGTCGCTGCCTGATCGCTCGGGAAGTGACCACGACCGCGCACCGCTTTGCGGACCTGGCTGTGTAAGCTCTCGATCGCGTTGGTGGTATAGATGATTTTTCGGATCTCCGGCGCAAAGGCGAAGAACGGGATGACGTGCTGCCAGTTGCGTCGCCAGCTCGCCGTAATGGCTGGATACTTTTGACCCCAGACGCCCGCATCGAACGCGTCGAGGCGGTCGGCGGCGAGCTCCGCAGTCTCCGCCCGATAGATTGGTTTTAACGCGGCGGCGATGGGCTTACGTTCCTTCCACGATGCAAACTGCATCGAGTAGCGGATCAGATGCACGATGCAGGTCTGCACCAGCGTGTCGGGGAAGATCGCCTCGATCGCATCCGGGAACCCCTTCAGTCTGTCGACCACGGCGATCAGCAGATCCTGCGTGCCTCGGCTCTTGAGCTCCGTCATCACCTTGAGCCAGAACTTCGCGCCTTCGTTCTGCTCGATCCAGATCCCCAAGACTTCCTTGTGACCCGAGCAGCGAATGCCGATCGCGAGGTACACCGCTTTGTTTCTCACGGTCCCCTCGTCGCGGATCTTCACCCGCAATGCATCGAAGTAGACGATCGCATAGACCTGCTCTAGCGGCCGGTTCTGCCACGCCGTCACCTCGTCGAGTACCGCATCGGTCACCGCCGAGACCAGATCCGGCGAGATCTCCACCCCGTACAACTCGCGCAGGTGCGCTTGGATGTCCCGGGTGCTCATGCCGCGTGCGTAAAGCGCGATGATCTTCTCGTCGAAACCAGGAAAACGGCGTTTGTACTTCTCGATCAGCTGCGGTTCGAAGCGACCATGTCGATCGCGTGGTATCGACAACGGCAACGTCTCGGTATCCGTGAGAATCGTCTTCTGGCTGTAGCCGTTACGGTGATTGCCCGCTTCTTGCTCGCGCTCACCGTCGAGGTGAACATCCATCTCGGCGTCGAGCATGCGCTCCGCTAACGCTTTCTTGAGTTCGCCAATCAGCCCCTCCGACGACAACGCCGTCTTCGGATCTCGACCGGCCAACAACTCGTCTAACAGCTCCTTTGTAAACTTCCGTTCGCTTGCCATACATCCCTCCTTCGGGACTCATCGTACGGCTCACAAACACAAAATTCCTGACAGGCTCTGCCCTTCGGGAAGGCTCGCCGGAACAGCGCCATCGTCAACGCGTCAGCGATCAGCTGCTGGGTCATCCGCCGGTTCATCGACCAACCAACGACCGCACGAGAATACAGATCCATCACCACGGCCAGATATAGCCAGCCCTCGTCGGTCCACACGTAAGTGATGTCGCTGACCCACTTCTCATTCGCCCGAGCGGCCGTGAAGTCCTGATTGATCAGATCCTCGGCGACCGGTCTCGCGTGGTTCGAGTCGGTGGTGACCTTGAACTTCTTGCACTGGATCGCCTGGATTCCCAACACCCGCATGCGCCGCGCGACACGGTTCTCGCTGCACGATAAACCTTGGCCGTTGATTTCATCGGCGATCCGCGGCGCGCCATAGCGTTGCTTGTGCTGGTCGAACACCTGCCGAATGTGGCCATCCAGGTGGTCATTGGCGATCACTCGACGACTCGGTCGACGATGACCCCACTCGTAGAAACCGCTGCTGGAGACATTCAACACGTTGCACATCAGCGTGATCGGCCAGACCTTCTTGTGCGTCTCGATGAATCGATATCTCACCGACTTTCCTTCGCAAAGAAGGCCGTGGCCTTTTTTAGAATGTCTTTCTCCATCCGCAGCCGTCGGTTCTCTTCCTCCAACTCGCGGATCCGTTGTTGTTCCGGCGTCAGTTTGCCGCGACCTGGAAACGCCTCGCCTTGCTCCACTTCCAGCTGCCGTTTCCAACGACCGACCAGGTTGCCGCGAATACCCAGACTACGCCCGGCCTCGGCAAGGCTGTAGCCCTGCTCAACCACCAACGCCACCGCCTCCTGCTTGAACTCCTTACCAAACTCTCTTCGCTTCTTCGTCATCTAACACCTCGTTGCAGATCATTGTATGACCCTTAACTCGGTGTCCGGAAACTCGGGGGAAGATCACAGACACTCCTGAAGATCGCGGCGCGTCACCCGGAGGTGCTGCTTGAAGTCGCAACACGATGAGCAACAACACTCCGCTCAGCATCGCCGCAGCATCGTGCCACCGGCTGAGTCCGTTAGGACCGACCGGGCACTGTGACAAAACTGTGCCAACACAGCATGAGTCACACATACATTGAACTACGCTGAACTACGGTTTGGTCACACAGCAAGCGCGCTAAGTGACTGATTCCGTTAGTTAGTCGACCTAGTCCCATCCAACTGAAAATCCGCGTGTCAGCAGTCCAATTCTGCCCCTGGCCCCCAATTTAAATCAGTAGCCTACATTGCATCGCGACTTATCAAATCCGTTAGATTGGGCCTGCTTTGTGCCGACCTCCTGGCGCTGAATCGAGGACATGGCAATGATGGTGACCACTCGGATCGTTCCTGGAAACAACAGTGCTGACGAGATTTGTTCCGGCCATCGCTGCGGATCGCTGGCGCGTCGGTAGAGCAACCGAAACAAGGTTCAGTCGATGCCGCAAACTCGCAATGACCGTGCCTACCTGACGGAGGAAGGTCATGTCCTCTGTTAGCCGCGCCGAGCAGCGTTGGAAACAGCTAGACAACACTCTCGCGCGAGTCATAGTCTCAGGCGACGACGCGTTTTGCAGACAGTCCGATTTAGGGAGGGTCAAGCAATGGCGCATCACTATGGGTGGAAGCGAGACCTGCCGGACTATCGCGACTACAAGCTCGTGGCATTCGAGACCATAAGTGTCGCGGTTCCACCGATGGTTGATCTTCGCGCAGGTGACGCGGCTATCCGAGACCAAGGACAGTTGGGCTCTTGTACCGCGTTTGCGGGCGAGGGCTGCTTCCATTTCTTGAACAGAAAGCAAGGTTTGCCGGACCTTCTAGGCTCTCCCCTATTCCTCTACTACGTGGAGCGCGTCGATCAGGGCACCGTTGCGAGCGACAGTGGCGCTTCGATTCGGGAGGTTTCCAAGGCGCTATCGAAATACGGCATCGCGCCCGAGACGGACTGGCCCTACGACACCAGCAAGTTCACTCAGCAACCGCCGCAAAAGGCGTATGCAGATGCGCTTCAGCACAAGGTGGTCCAATACCTCAGCGTGGCGCAGCAACTCGATCAAATGAAATCGTGCCTCGCGAACGGCTATCCGATCCTGATCGGGTTCACCGTCTATGAGAACTTCGAGTCGCCCCCGACCTCGAACACCGGAGTTGTTCAGATGCCACAGGGCGCCGTCCTTGGCGGGCACGCAAACCTTCTCCTCGGCTACGACGATTCGCGACAAGTGTTCATCAGCCGCAACTCCTGGGGACCCCAATTCGGTGATCGCGGCTACGTCTATTTCCCATACAGCTACCTCACCAATCCCGGATTGGCGTCCGACTTCTGGACCCTGCGCAACGTGAGCGGTCCAGGGCCGAGTCCGACTCCTCCTGGAAACGTAGTGAGGAAGGTCGTAACAACGGTGACGTTCAGCGATGGATCGACAAAGACAGACACGGTCTTTCCGTGAGTCGTTGTTCGAAGCTTACAGCGTGACTCACGCGCTCGCGGAGGGCTGAACGGAAAGGGTACTCGGTGAACTCGATGATGGAGCGCACGTCGATCTCGATGTCGGCGACACACTGCTATTTCGACTCAACGAGAACGCATCGACCGGCTATCGCTGGCAAGTAGCAGAAGCCACACGGTCCTTGCTAGCCGTCGGAGAGCGGAGAATCGAACCGAGCGGAAGCTCGGTGGGTGGAAGTGCAGAGGTACTCTTCCTGTTTGTCGCGGAGGCGACAGGGGATACTCAGGTCAAGCTCACGCTGCGGCGCGCGTGGGAAACTGCCGCACCAGCGAGGTCGATCTTGGTGTTCGTCTCGATTAGGTGATCGACAGCGCTGCGATGTCGGACGGTCTCGCAAGTTTGGTCGAACTCAATCGCGAACTTGCAAATCTGCCACGTCCGTTCTCGGACTTCGACCGGCCGGCATAGCTCATCGAGTCATTGGATATGCGATCTACATGGACAAGCCGACGTCCTTCTTCATTCAGCCTGACGACATCGCGAAGGCGATGGTGAGCCTCTTCGACAGCGAAAACTTTGAGCTCGCCGCGGAACTAAGGGGCGAGTCGTCGCTTGTTTAAACTACATTCGACATTGGCTCGAGGAGACGCTTTAGGAATTCAAACAATCAAAAACCTCTTCCGATTCAGATCGGCCAGTGTGCTGACGCTCAGTCGATTTAGAACTCCTGCTGTTCGCTCGTAGCGAGCGCACATATCAAGATCGCCTGTACGATGATCGTCGGGTGCCCAATCCAGGATCACTCAACGCCACTCAACGACTCAACGTGAGCCAACGTGTTAAGAAATCCGAGCTAAGCGTTTGCTTCGATCACGCTAGCTCACGTTGGAGCACGAAATCAGTTCACTGAAAATCGGCGCGTCGGCAGTTCAATTCTGCCCCTGGCCACCATGCAATCCATTGATTTAGCTGATCCCAAACGGTTGGTGCTGTCCCAACAGACTCGTGGTCGTCGCCTTGATGTCAGCGGCATCTGGAAGATTGAGGCGGAGTCGGGGCACGCGCGAGTGTTTTTGATGAAAGGCTTAGCGAGAACCCGAACGTCGCGTTGCCAGTTCTGTTCTGGGCCGAAGATTATCGCCTTTCTTACGGCCAGGGGACGCGACTTCGTGTGGTCGTTGGAGCGTACCTCTATACGCAGATACTCCAAGTCCCCAAGTTGGCCTGGGAATCTCAAATTACTACTTTTGAATCAAGCCAGATGGAATGGAATGACAACTTTGGTAAGTTGACATACAAGTTGGTCCGAGTAGGAAACATGCGCCAGAATGGCCTCAAGCAGTTCGCGGACGGCACGTAGTAACAAACAGGGTCGCATACCGTGATACGCCAACGGGGAGCCTGAGGGGCGTACGCCCGCTCCATCTGCCCTCCCGGTTAGTGTCGTTAAGGCGCCGACGAAACGCAATTGCTATCGAGGTAGGCGCGAGCTCCTTGAGCCCAGCTAGAGACAGCTCGCCCTGACCGAAATACCAGAGAACGTGCGGTCCACCCGAGTAGTCCACGTTTTAATAAATCAGAAGATCCCGCGAGTTTGCATCGCCCAGTACGAAAGCCCTCACGCAGCTTGAGCATCTAAGAGGATGTCCGAGGTGCCCACTAGGGCGGCCAGTCTTATCGTCAATCCGAATCACCCGTGATCACGCCGTTGCAGATCGAACCCCGCGCTGAGATTTCGGCTCAATGGTTGGGCATGCCCTTTTGGTCCGCGCACCCGGACTTGTCTGTCGCCTTGTAGCAGTATCCGTGGGTCATCATCTTGACCAAGTCGCGACGTTTCATTTGGGCGGTATGCGCGTCGGCGGGGTTCGCGACGAGCCACGGGATCCACACGGTTGCGAATGAGCTGATGACGTTCGTGTAGCTGAACTCATGTTCTGCATCCGGTGAGTTCGCATCACTCAAATAAAACGTTAGAGCGTCATTCGGCTCATGGTACGCGACGACCTGCGTTGTTTCCGGGCGGTCATTGCTAAAGATGCTCAGCGTGGGATCGTCACACGGCGGGTTCAACGATTGAAAACTTGTCAGCGCGGTCGCCGGGTTCCCAGACAGGTCTGATAGTTGTAGAAGAGGAATCTGATTGGCGAGCAGGAGCCACTGGTTCGTCAAACAGAAAAGCAGATTCGGAGATCTAGTTGTGAAGGCGAAGCTGGAGTAGACGCTCTGCGCAGTAATGTCCGCAGCCGCATCTTGCCTTGTGGGGGGATCAGGGTTGAGCGCAGCATCCAGGATGACAAAGCTGCCCAGGCTTTGGCTAATGATCACGAACGAAGCTTTCGGATCACCTGATTCCGCTTGTTCGCGAAGCTCAATCGCGATCGCTTGTCTGACTGATCTTCGTAGGATCTCTCTAAAGCCACCGACAGCGATGACGGCATCAGCGAGACCCCACTCGACAATCTCAGTCTTACCTAATCGATTGAAGATCTCCGGCGTGGCGCCAACGCTAAGGTGTTCGGTACTCTCGAAGGCATCGTGGCAGTACTTTGAAATTCTGCTTCGCCCTACAAGGAATGTGTCGTTCGCCACGATGTAGCGGCACTTCAGATCCACCAGCGCCGGCCAATAATCGAAGATGTAGAAATTCACCTTCTTCAAGTGTTGACGATCTTGGAAACGTCGAATGGCTAGCCGCGGGGCTGACCTGGCCCAGCGATCCTTGTCATTCCAGACACGTTCCTTCCCGAGGAAGATATCTGGCAATGAATCTGCCACATTCAGCCTGACGTATTCCGTCGAGCCGACACTATTAAGCTCTAGTTCTGACGCAAGCTTGTCGATCAGCTCTGCTTCACCTTCTCGCTCAACTGCGAGCCTGTCTAAGTGTTTCTTGTCCGCCTCCCTAGAACTGCCGTCTTGCCTCATACCGTGTACAAGCAGAATGTTTACTCGGTCGGAGTCTTCAACGAGTTTTCCGATCCCATCAAGCGACGATCCATCTGGCGACACGACGACGGTTGGCCCCCATGCTGCGCAAGCGCATAGGTTCAAACTAAGCGCTATCACAACGACCCTCTGAATTTGCAGCATTCGGTTCACCTGTGCCGTCTGCGGGCGCGATCTCATAGCGCATCGACCCTGGTCGCCGTTCGACTGCGCCTCAATAGGGACGTTGGGCAAGAATGTCTCTCCCTGCTCGCGGTGCGAAGGGCTTTCAGACCTAACTCACGTGGCTTCATCGACATGTAGCGTTCGAGTCTTGCAGAGAGCAAGTGGAATCGATGAGCACGGTGTTAGTCATCGTCCGCTTTGAGTTCCCGTCGCCGTGCTGAACGCTAGCGACCGCACTCCAGGCGACGAAGCTATGCATACGTATAACCCCTGTAACATCCGTCCGATACCAGGACGGGATCATTGTTCCGAAGGGATTTGTGACGGATTTTGCGTCCATCCCCCGCATTCGCCGCAATCGGACTATGTCCGCACGGCCGCACGGCCAATATAGTCGAGCCGCCGTCTTCTTCTAGTAATCGCGATGAACGAGATCAATGTTGGTTCGTTTGACGAGTTTCCTATCTATCAGGGCGTCCATCAATTCGGTGGTCACTCATGGAAATCCAACGCCAAAGAAGGCGCTTCCGGGCAACTTCGCGTAGTCCCCGAACAAATACCTCAGACCAGACGATCCAAATATGCTCTGGCCACGTACCGCAAAGCACTCATGAACCTCGGGCTGAAAGACACACCGGTGAGAAGAATCCTGCGTACTGCGCGTGTGGGAACTCGTCGACCTGAGCCTTAGGGCCTTACTTCGCTCGCCGCCTCGATTCATTCGCCCGTAGGCATCAACTCGCTTGACCTCGGGCTGGGTAAAGGGAGGAGCCGCGGGTGCGATACCTCGGGCCGAGTGGCGGTCACCTGTAACCCGCGCGCATTGATGGCAGAATCTACTGAACTTCGTCAGCGATGTGCCTCGGATCAAGCGGTGCCGTATCGAGCGTTCGTCTCCTCTACCTACAGTGACCTGAAGGATCACCGGGCGGCCGTTATCGCCACTCTTCGTCGCGCGGGGTTTGACGTTGATGCCATGGAAGAGTGGACCAGCGATGCCGAGCAACCCAAGGATTTTTCCCGACGGTATTTAGAGCAGTGCGATCTGCTGGTGCTGTTGGTGGGGCATCGCTTGGGTCACGTCCCGAGGGGGGAAACCCGCAGCATCACCCAACTTGAGTACGACTGGGCCTGCAGGCTCGGTAAGGACGTGCTGGTATTTATGCAGAACGAATGCGATGGGGTCAGCACCGATAAAGAGGTCGGCGAATGGCGTGCTGGCTTGCTTGAGAATCACGGCGTGTCAGAGTTTGGAGAGTCTCTCGCTTCCATTGACGTAGCCCCGGCCCTGGCCCGTTGGCTGCAGCGCCAGAACATTCGACGAGTTCCGAGACAGATTCCTGAACCACCGGACGACTTTTGTGGGCGCGCGGAAGAGGTCGCATCCGCGGTGGCTGCTGTCAGCCCCGGAGAAGCGCGTTCCGTTCTCATCGCCGGCCTCGGTGGTGTCGGGAAATCAGCACTGGCTTTCGAAATGGCCTCCCAATTGGCCGTCAGTTATCGCGACGGGCAGATTTACATCGATCTCAGAGGCGTTTCAGACAATCCAGTGCCGGTTGCGACCGTGATGCAACACGTGGTGCGTTGCCTCAAGCCGGATGTGACGACTCTGGACGATCCCTCTGTATTGGCAACCCTCTACGCATCGCTGCTCGCGGAGAAGAAGACGCTACTGCTATTCGACAACGCAGCCAGTCGGGAGCAAGTAGTCCCATTGCTACCCGATCGGGGCAGTGTGGCGATCGTCACTTCACGCCAGCATTTCGTTTTGCCGAGCTCACACCGAATCGAGCTAGGCGGCCTTCCCCAGAAGGAAGCGGAGGCTCTCCTAAAAGCGATCTGCCCAATTGTGAGCGGTTCCGAAAGCGAGATCGTTAGATTGTGCGATCACCTTCCACTGGCCATCAGGATTGCAGCGGACACACTGCTCACACGCCCGGATCTTTCTGCGAGTGATTTCGTAAAGCGCTTGGAAGACGAGCAACGGCGCCTTGCTCGGCTCGATGACGGAGGCGGTAGCGGAATCCGCGCCTCGCTCGCGCTCAGCTATCGGCTTCTGAACGCTGAACAGCGATCGGCACTGCGGTTCCTTTCGGTCTGCTCGGGCGCCTTTGATCGCTCTGCACTTCTGGCCGTACTGAACGCAGATGAGGAACTGGCACTGGATCTCGTCGGGGCACTTTTACGACACAGCCTCATTGAGTGGCAAGGCGCCAATGTGGTTTCAGGGTATCGACTCCACGATCTCGTGAGGCTTTTCGCGAGAGGGCAGATGGAGGATGGGGAGTACGCCACCGCGCTGGCCAGGCACGTCAGGCATTTCTCCAAGGTCCTCACAGAGTCGGCGGACTCGCTCAGGGGAGGGCGCGATGGCCTTGCCGTGTTCGATGCGGCTCGGCGGAACATCGATCTCATGGTGCGAGCGATGAGCGCGTTACCGATGACGGCGGTCGGGGAAGCGGAAGCAATTGCAAGGGCGCTTTGCGAGACCGCGGACGTTCTGTCTCATAGGCTGAACAGGTCCGAGCGAATCGACTGGCTCCTCTGCGGTGTGCGGGCGGCGGAGATTGCGGGCGATGCATCCAGACAGTGCTGGCTAATGAGTGCTGCTGGCAATTGTCTCGGAAATGAAGGCAACAGGGCGCGCGCGCTAGAGCTGCTTGGGGACGCGATTCGCCTCGCGGAAGCTCGGCACCTTCAGCGCGAGCTCTGTCACGCCATGAACCTGCTAGGTCAGGTTTACTGGCGCGGCGGCGAGCCCGAAAAAGCCCTCGAATGCTTCCAACGAAGTACTGACGTCGCAGAGCAATTCGAGCAGGCCGATGAGCTGTGCGATCTCTTCGTCAACATTTCTCTGGTACAAGAGGAACTCGGGCAGTCAACGCTGAGCTTGGAATCCGCTCAGCGTGCACTGGCGATAGCTCAGCAAATCGGCAACCGCCGGGTAGAGGGCCAAGCGTGCAGTATTCTGTCGGTGCGCAAGCTCGCCGCCAATGACATTGAGCGTGCGATTGGCCACGCCGAGGAAGCACTGGTTATTGCGCAAGAGTTGGGGGATCGGCATCTGGAGGCAGTTGCTTTGAACCTCTTGGGGGCCTCGCTTCGGAAGCTTGGTTCAACGGGTGAGTCGATCGATCGACTTCAGGCAGCCAAGGATATTTTCGTGGATCTGGAGGACTGGTACTTTGCTGCGGACGCGTCACGACAGCTGAGTTTGTCGCTCGAGCAGGGGGGTAGAGCTTCCGAGGCACTCGCAGCCACGAACGAGAGTCGAGAGTATCGACGCCGAACGGGCCGGCCGCCTAGAAGCGACGATTCTCAGCGACTTGCCGCGCTGGAGTACCTCGTTCAAAACGGAATTCCTGGAGGTACGCCCACGTCCTAGTCATCAATGATCAACCCGGCCGTTGTAGCGCTACGCGGCGGGGCGCATGCCCGCGGAGACGGCTATAACCGCCAATTCTCGAGCCCATCTCGCGTCAGGCTGTTCGACGCTGTGCTTGTCGAGTCCGTGCTCTAGCGCGAAGAGCATGGTTTCCGCCAAGCAGGCAAATACGACACCCGGCGCCAACTCAGGAATACAGTTGGACAGATCGACACCGTCGAGACGAAGTCGTCCTGACGGTACGAGGCGCGCATCGCTGCAACAACCTGCTTCGAACGCCACGTTGGAAGGCTCGCTGAGATCCAGTACGCGAGTGCCCGCACCGATCTCTGCCATGCTGATAACTGGATCCGGCCCCGCGGTTGCAACGACGATGAGATCCGCATTCACGGCAGCCCTATAATCATTCGTTGTGCGAACGGATTCGCTATCGAGGGTGGTGGCTGCGTGCCGCAAGTTCTCGGAGCTTCTTCCTACCAATAGCAACTCCCTGCATCTCTGCTGGAGCAGCTGCGCGATGCACAGCCCAACGGATCCGCTACCGCCAAGGATGGCTATTCGTTTGTCCTGCAAGCCGCCCAGCTTCTCGGCGTGGTCGGCGACGGTCGCGGCTGTGAGCGCGCTGCCATTGGTCAGGGTGCATCCCGGGAGCAACGGTGTCAGCCAGCGCCCTCCTCTCGTAACAACGGATGTCATTGCACCGAGCCCGATAACACTCGCACCAGATCGCTGCGCGAACTGCGCCGCTTCGAGAACCTTATGGCGTACAAAACGCCTCGGCAGCCGAATCATCTGTGCTGTGGTCAAGGGTACTGCTATGACGCTACCCTCTGCGCCTCGATACTCTAGCTCTGTGAGCTCGACGGGCTTCCTCTCCCGCAACGCCAATTCGAATCGGTGTGGCTCGCGCGTTCGGTGTCGCTCCATGTCCGCTCGGTTGCGCGGATGAACGAGGAACGCGAATCGTTTCACGGATTTGGGGCGCTGATCTTCCGCATGACGTTCGTTGTTGAGATCGTTACGTTGCCCAATACAACGGGAGCCGTGACCATTCCCGACCCGCCGAGGATTCCGAACGCATGGTCTTCGTGCAGATAGCCTGATTCATGGTACGCAATGACAATGTCGTCTAGTTCGAGGTCACTCAATGTGGGTGATGTCAATTTGACGCCCCAGCTCAGCTGAGTGAAGCGATTTGCCAGGTTTATCTTGCCCGTATTCAGGCGGGGCAGCGTGCTGAGGTGTGGATGCGGATTATTGCTCTGAATCAGCGTGAGCACCGGCGCATCCAGTTGGATCCAGCTCGGGGCCTGGTCCGGAACGAGAAGAGGGATCATGACATCGGTCAAGGCTATATCCATGGACTCGATCGAGATCGCCCCCGTGTCGGTGACTGAAGCCTGCCAGCTCCCGCTGAGGCGTCCGAATTTCGGTGGTGATCCGCCAACGGTGACAGGATAGCTGACCACAACGGAGCAACTACCGGAGCCATCGTCGAATTGATACACCCACGTAGCGCTCATGATTCAGCCCCCCCAAAGGTGTGATTCGCTGAAGACTAACACAACGACCCCGCCTCGCAGGCCACAGACGTGAAGCCAAAGGTTGTCCGACGTACCGCGTCGTCTAACAAATTGCGTGAGACGCCAGTAGCGTGGGCCGAGGATTGGCTAAGAACAAGGGATCCTTTTCGCCAGGACCATCATCCGCACCAACGAGGCAACCAAGGTGCAACGAACACGTGCGGGGATTTTGCGGGGATCAGTCGTGCACGGTGGTGCATTGTTGGGGCATCTGGTTGCAACGGACGCCCGGTAAGCCATTGATTTAATTAACGCTACTCATTTCATTTGTAGACTGAAAATCCGCGTGTCGGCAGTTCAATTCTGCCCCTGGCCACCAACAAAATCATTGAGTTGCGATAATTCACGCCTTAGTGAAAGTGTTGTACTGTGCCAATTTTGTGACAAAATTGGCACAGTCGGCGCAGTCCGTTCGCCGTAACCCATCAGATGCTTACCGGCCAGATGCGCGTAGCGCAGCACTGTCTCATGCGAATGCCGCCGGCGAGCTCCATCAGCTGACGCAGACTCGCACCGCTCTGCAGATGCCACAAAGCCCAGGCGCGGGTCGCGCCAGCGAAAGTCGGCGACGCTGGTGCGTCGTAACCCGCTCTTGCACGCCTTGGTCGAGAGCACACCACGTGTACCTTAATACACAAACACCTACCCCGGTTGCACACCCTGCCGGCGCCGACACGCGGATTCCTCACGAATCGGCGAGTGCGTGCGATGGAGATCAAGAACGCGTCAGGGAGCCCGTTCTCGGTGCGACTTGTCGCTTTGGATTGGCACACACCTCCGGATGTCGGTCGCCCTTCAGAGTTTCGTGTGACGACGATAAACAGACTCCCGGTGCAGAACATCTTGGTGCAGTCTGGTGCTCGAGATCCGGCGGAGCAGAAGCGTCTCAAGGAAGATCTGGCCCGCATCACTTTCGTTGAGTAGTGCCGAAAATCCAGTGGACTCGTCTGCCTCCCGCTCTCCGGGACCACCTGTTTGATCGACTGCGGGAGCGAAAGATCACCGCAGACGATCCTTACCAATTGAAGATGTGGCGGGAATCAGAACCCGACGCCCCGACGGTCCTTGGTACAAGGACTTTGGAACTTTCAAGATCTGCGGCGACGGAAATACCCGAAGCCCTTTTTGTTGAAGGGCCAAGCCGCAAAAGGGCAAAAGCTCTGAACAGAACCAATGAAGTCGAGCACGCCGGCGCGTCATCGCGCTTCGGCGTACCGTTGACGGTGCTTATCGCGCCGTTTACGCCTTCGTACAAATCGTCGAAATCTGAGACTGTGCCAACACGACATATGCAGAATCGTTGGCCACGTCCATGTAGGAAAAACTGTGGGATTCGCGCCCCCGCTTGGTTCGCCTTAGCATCACCCATTTCGGCTTGGTCGCCCTCCGTTCGCACACTTGAGACCGGCCAGCTAGTGAGCGGTGCGAAGACAATCGCGAGAGGACGACTGTGTACACTTGGAGAGTCTCGCTCAGGAGTTTCGTGTGCGGCGTATTGATCCCTTCATCGCCAGACGCAGTGCCACCTGTTATTCGACGAACAACCCTTCCGGTTTGGCTGCCAAACGATGAAACGGTCGAAACCGCCGCTGGATCTCTCGATCTCGGAGGAACTTTCGGACATATCACTAAGGGACGCGGCCGGAGCGCTGGTCTACGAACGCGGCCTCGCCTATGCCGCGGACAATCGCGTGAGACTGTTAAGGGACGACGGCGCCAGCGCCACATTCGACGTGATCGGCACGCGGACGTACAGAACCGAACTCTACTTCGAAGATCTCGGCCTGCATGTCGATTGCACGTGCCCGCATGCGCAGGAGGGCAGCTTCTGCAAACACATGGTCGCGGCCGCAGTAATGTGGCGGCAGCACCTGGGCGGCGGCGAAGCTACCAAACCCCAGGCTGCACCGCCGGACGCGCGATCCAGCAAAGCCGCACAAACGCGCGCAGCAAATCGCGAGCGCCTCAAGGCATTCGTCTACGCGCAGCCTGCTGTTGAACTTGCGAACCGCTTGTGGAAACAGGCGGAAATCGATTCCTACCTGATGAAAGAACTCAAGGCCTGGGCTGCGAGCGCACGTGCCAACGACCATCCTAAGGCGCTGCAGGAGGCAGTGAACGAACTGCTGGCATTCTCGGCGAAGCGCATCATCTATGGTCGTGAAGTATGGGCGTGGGCCGAACGCGCCCGCCAGGTCGAACCACTGCTTAGAGCGGCGATGGAGCGGTCTCCCGAAACGGCGAGACTGGTCGCCGAGCGGGCGCTGCGGCGCGTCTACGCGGCATCTCAGTACGCCGATGATTCGGACGGCGAAGTTGGCGCGGTCATGCAGATGATCATCGGGATCATCGTTGATACAGTACGGCGAACGCCGCCGCCGGCCACCTGGGCAAATCGGTTCATGGATTTGCTGGACGAAGACCCGTTTGGGCTTTGGAATGTCGATCAGGTGCTGGAACTCGCCGGCGAATCGGTGACGAAGGCATTCAGCGCCCGCGTCGCGCAGCGCTGGGACGAAGTGGAACGGAAGGAGGCAGCGGATCTGGAGCCTGAGCACTCACGCGCGCGCGCCCGTGACTCTGATGTTGTCGGATTTTCGGCGCCGCGGCGACGTCGCCGCCGGTTTGGATTTCATGAAGGGCACCGCACGCGGATTGTTTGAGCACGCGGATCTGATCCGCACATTCGAACACTACGGCCGCCATCGGGAGGCGCTT
Organism: uncultured Gammaproteobacteria bacterium; assembly: GCA_963780795.1. Taxonomy (GTDB): domain Bacteria; phylum Pseudomonadota; class Gammaproteobacteria; order Pseudomonadales; family Azotimanducaceae; genus DATJGR01. The sequence goes on from CAWADH010000008.1 coordinate 1,087,278, forward strand.
CAAATTGCGCAAGCCGCATGCAAGGCCTTCAACGATCACCCGATCGTCGAGGACTTGCTGCTCGAGGCCTATCAGCGTGACGGTTGGGACGAAGAGGCATTGCAGATCCGTCAGCGACGCTTCGCCGCGCGGCCGTCCGTGACGAACTACCAAGCGCTGCTCGCAGCGGCGCAGGCGGCGAAGAAAGACATCGTCGCAATCCGTGCGTGGGCCTATGCGGAAGCAGCCGCTGCTTCCGAGCGCGCACCATCCGCCCCGTATCGGGGCAGCCGCGCAGATTCGGCGGATCGAACTGGCCGCGATGTCAGCGCAACGGTCGCGATGCTGTTGCATGACGGGGAAATAGCGCGCGCCCTCGATCTGGTTCAACTGCCGAACGTCTGCGATATGCGACTACTCGAGGCGGTGGCCGAGGGCTTGCCGAGCAACGCCGATGCGCCGGCCTTCGCGCTGCTCGACCGCGTATTTCGAGCCGAGATGCGACATGCCCAGACGCCGTATACCGCGACGCTCAGAGTCGTGTCGCTCGCGCTCGCGCGACTGAGTTCGGAGCAGCGTAACGAGTACCTTGAGCAACTGCGGTCGGAGTTCAAGGCCAAGCGCAACTTCATCGCGCGCCTGCCCTAACTTGCTGCTTCATGCCTGTGTACAAGGCTTCACACAGGCACACAACCCGTACGCCTTAGGCGTGGCGAACTCCCGAAAGCTCTTCGCATCACGCAACGCCGCAACAACCGCCGTCACGACAGAGGCGCGCACTTTTCATTAGCGCGAGAACGTACTTCGAGGGTCCCGCGCGTCGTTGCGCGAAAGAAGTGCGGCACGCCGAGGTCCTTGAACATGGCCAGACGTGCATTTGGCCTTTCCTTGGTAGTGTCACTGGCAGTATCATTCAAAAAAATGACGAAAGCCGCAAAGACGCTCGATCGAATGAAGGCCAATCCCCGGGATTGGCGAATCGAGACGCTGATGTCGATCGCCGAAGCCTACGGTTTGATCTGCCGTCAGCCTGGCGGGAGCCACGTGATCTTCCGTCACGCCAATGGGGCGATGTTGAGCGTCCCTGCGCGCCGCCCGATCAAGCCGGTTTACGTCAAGAAGTTCGTTCGCCTTGTCGAAGATGGAGTAGCCGAATGAAAACACCTCGGATCGACTATCCGTTCGAGATTCGTCCCCTGTCGAAGGAAGAAGGGGGCGGATACGTCATTACGTTTCCGGATCTGCCGGGCTGCCGTTCGGACGGCGCAACGCCGGAAGAGGCCATCAAGAATGGCCGCGACGCATTGGAGTCGTGGCTTGCCGTCGCGCGTGAGTTCGGTGACAAGATTCCAGGGCCGTTTGCCGCTGTGAGCGGTCGCTTCGTCCAACGGGTTCCCCGGTCGCTTCATGCGCAGCTGATCGCTCGAGCCAAGGCGGAAGGCGTATCGCTCAATACCCTGATCGTATCGTTGGTTTCTCAGGGCCTCGGGCAGCGCATAGAAAAAGTGCCGCAGCCCAACCTTCCGACCAAACCAAAACGCTCCACCGGACGCGCGACCAAAAGCGCGCGTCGTTCGGCCTAGTCGCCGAGCGCCACTTGATTGAACCCTGCCGCGTCGACAGAACCACAGATCTGAGTCGCATCCACGCGACGCAGTCGCAAATGGAAGAGGAACTCCAGAGTTCGCGGGACCGCCGCTGTGACAAAACTGTGTCAACACAACAGTAGTCACACATACATTGAACTACGCTGAACTACGGTTTCGTCACATAGCAAGCGCGCTAAGTGACTGATCGTGTTAATTAGTTACCGTAGTCCCATCCAACTGAAAATCCGCGTGTCGGCAGTTCAATTCTGCCCCCGGCCGCCAAATGATATCAGTAGCTTGCGCTGATGCTGCGCCTTTACAAACCCGTCAGATCTTGTCTGTTTGTGCAGATCTCCTCGCGGGCTCGACCGCTGCTCGGTCTTGTCGGAGATGCTGACTGGGCCAACCTTCGTGCAAATATCCGCGAAGCGCCCGCATCGCCGCTAACGCGGTGCGGCCTCGCGTCGATCTGCTCCGCTCGAATCGCGACGCAAGTCAGTCGCTGCCGAGCTTGCGCAGGCCAACGAGGAGGGGCTCCACGACACGGTCGCGATTGCGCCACACGAGAAGAACCGTATCGTGCAAGGAGTTCCTCCGCGACCTGAAGTCACGTGGTCTGATCGATCCCGTTCTGGTCGTGACCGACGGCGCACCGGGACTCATTCGAGCCACAACCACTTGAAGGTATCCACTTGCGTGGTAGCTTTCGGATCAAGGGGTGCGTCTATGCCTACGACCTAAGGTTTCAGTACCTTGACCGAGTCCATGATCAACACAACATCCCCGCGGCCAAAGAAGACCCGTGACATTCGCAATGCCATGTGGGATTCGACACGATGGAACGCGTTGACGTTTCGCGACGGCGATATCCTCATCGACACGTACGGCAAGTCCGGCTCGCATTGGATGAGGCAAATCGTTGCGCAAGTGATCTATGGGGGCAGCGCAGACCGCCTTGGCACAATGATGGCGCCGCGGCTCGAAATGGTCAGCGTGCCTCTAGAGAGGTGGCTGGCTCTCGCCGAGGCGCAGACCGGCAGGCGCTTTTTCGATTCGCATATGCCGCTCGACGCGTTGCCTTTCGATACAAAGGTCAAGTACATCAATGTCGCTAGGGATCCGCGCGACGTTGTCTGGAGCGCGCACAATCATCGCGCTAACTACCTGCACGAAGACGTACTCAAAGACGCGCCGGGCTGGAAGCCCGACATCCGAGCCTATTATCTTCATTGGCTCGAACATGATGACGGCATGGGCATGTGGGAGGATTCTTACTGGGGCCATGTCAAAGGCTGGTGGGATGTGCGTGACCTGCCGAATGTGCTGCTCGTGCACTTCGGCAATTTGAAAGGTGATCTTGCGAGCGAGATTAGGCGCATCACTGCATTTCTCGATATTCCGATCGATGACGCAGCGATGCCTGCGATTCTCAAGCATTGCAGCTTAGAGTTCATGCGGGACGCGTCCTCGAAGATCGAGGGTTACAAGCAAGCCTTCCGGGACGGCGCCAATACCCTCTTCTACAAGGGCACCAACGGCCGCTGGAAGGATGTTCTGTCAGCGGAGGAGATCGCGCGTTGCGATGCGGTCGCGGCGAATAACCTAACACCCGATTGCGCGCGTTGGCTCAAGACCGGTGAATTACCGGAAGGAGAGAAGTGAGATCGGACCCAAGCAGGTCGTACAAAGCCCGCGATCACGGACCCTGATAGGAGGCGTTCTCAATTGCGCTCGACGACGCGGCCCGCCCGATTGGTGAGCGACAGTTGGAAGACCGACTTTGATATTTTCAACAGCGGTGGTTGTAGCATTCGTGACGGTGACTCCTCCATGCCGAATGGTTCAGGTGCCACGATGATGCAGATACAGAGGCAGGAACAGTCCATTTCATCACATGCAACCAACGCCTCAGTCAGTCATCAAATTTGCATGCGCAAAATTGTAGCCTGCTTACCCGTGACGCATAGCTACGTTTGTTATGCGCTAGGATCATCAGAGGTCGCACCTTGATCCATCACGCCTCCATCCCCGCCGATGACCCCGAGCGCGTGGCTCGGGTTATCGCTGAACTTTGGCGTGGGACGTACCACCCTTTCATCGCGCCGTGCACCTTTGTCGTTCTCGCCGATGACGCTCATGGCACCGAGCTTGAGGTTGCGCCGCGCGGAATAGAACTGATTCCGGCGGAAGCTGAAGTTGGGTTCCAGCGCAATCCAATCGCTTCGCCCTTCAGCGAAGTGCATATCAACATGGCTACCGCCTTGAGCTATGACGAGGTTCTTGCCATCGCGTCCCGAGAAGGCTGGATTGCCCGAGTGTGTGATCGGGGCGGCTTCTTCAAGCTCGTGGAGTTCTGGCTCGAGAACAAGTTCATGCTCGAGCTCATGAGCGCCGCCGAGTCCGCACGCTATCGCAGCATCATGAACGCTGATTTTTGGCGCAAGTTGCCGCCGCCATTGGAGTCAGCGTGACCAGTGGAGCCCATTTGCGTTTTGCGGGTTCGCCTGGCGCACAACAACCGGTTGCAGCGGACCGTGAACGCGAAACGAAGGAGCATGCGATGTCGCTCGAAGTGACGCGATCCCGACAAATGGTTTGCCTCGGCCCGGCGTTCCGCGGTGTCGGAAACCGCACGTGCATCCTGTCGCTAGCCGCTTGCTAGTATTTCAATCTTCCGACGGGTGGGAACCGTTGTGCCGATTTCTCGGTACGAACGTGCCGAGGGAGCCGTATCCGCACGTAAACACCAGTGCCGAGTTTGTCGAAATGCTCAAGCCCGGCTTCATGCCCGACGGCTGGGTGGGCAAGCGCGCCTAGAGCGCGAAACGGCACCGGCCCTCGGCACGGTCGGCGCAATCATCTACCGTCAATTAAATTGCAAGGATAAACTCGGCAGCTGGACCGAGAGCGGACCATGGCCGACCGAGCGCTTGCGAGCTATTCCGGTGATGCCCCGTACTTCTTCGTCAGCTATGGGCACGACGATGCCACGCTGGTCCATCCGGAAATGCGGGCGCTGCAGGACGCCGGCTTCAACCTCTGGTACGACGAGGGCATCCACGTTGGCGCCGTGTGGCGGCAGGCCATCGCCGAGGCGCTTTCCGACGCCGCCGGCATAGTGTTCCTCGCAACCCGATCGTCGGTCGAATCCGATCACTGCCTGAGAGAGCTGAATTTCGCACTCGACGAGGGTAAGCCCGTGTTCGTCCTCAAGCTCGACGACACCAAGCTGCCAAGTCTGTTGCGGCTGTCGTTGTCGGACCGGCAGATGCTCGACCGCGCGAACTTCGACGACGACGCATATCGCAAGCGTTTGATCGATGCGTTGGCCGCGATTGCACCGCCGGCTCCGCGGCCCGGTGCCAACGTCGAATCGCATCCGATCCCGACCCGGGGGAGGTCGATCGCCGTGCAGGCGCTTGCCACCGATGACGCGGGGACTGCGTTCTGGGCGGGGGGGCTCGTCGACGATCTGACGACCTTGCTGGGGCATCGCTCGCTGGGGCAGTGCTCTGTTACTCACGACCCGGAACGCGATCCGGCCATGCTGGGTCGCACACTGCACGTCGGCTACGTGGTGTCGGGCAGCGTGCGTCGCGCCGATGCCGGCTACCGAGTCAACCTGAAGCTGACCCAGGCCGAGAGCGGCACCCAGGTATGGAGCGAACGTTACAGCGAATCGGGTCATGCCATCGAAGCGTCCGACTCGATCTGTCGCGTCGCTGCAATCGACATTTCGACGGCGCTACTACGCTGCGAGCACGAACGCGCGATGACCATCGACGACGAGCAGCTCGACGCGTTTGGGCTCTGCCTCAAGGCAAATGGACCGGCGGGTGGTTGGAGGAACATGCGCGATCGCGATGCCAGCATCGCTCGACTGCGACTCGCGCTCGAACGTGACCCAAATTTCCCGATAGGGCACTCCATGCTGGGTGGCTTTCTGAGCGCATCCGTAATGACGATGTTTACCCGTACGCCCGAGGCGGACATCAGTGAATCGCTCCTGCACGTGGATCGAGCGCTGGCGCTGGCTCCCGGCAATCCGCTGATCATGGCAGGCGCGGCGTTGACCCATCGCGTGTTCGGCAACGAAGCCCTCGCGCTCGATCTAGCCGAGCGCGTCGACGCGGCCATCGGATCCGACGACATGGTCCACGCAGGGTTCGGCGGAGGGCGTCTCGAAAATCAGCTGTTCTCCTGCCTGATTCAGGCAGGGCGTTTAGACGAGGCGATGCGGCGCATGCTCGACAGCAAGCCGCCACCCGAACAGTTCCTGTACACGGTATGCGCCATCAATGGCGACTGGCCGGAGGCCCTCACGTGGGCGCGGCGCGCGACGGCCACGGACCCGTTGAGGTATCTCACCTGGGTGGCGCTGGCAAACGCGTTGGCGATGTGTGGCCAGCTCGGCGAGGCCAAGGAAGCGATGGAACGGGTGCGCAGCTATGTTCCGGTCTTCAAGTCGGCCCTTTACGAAAAGGGAATGCGCATCGCGTGGCGCAATCGCGACAGCGTCGTGGAGCCCCTCCTCGTTGGACTGCGCAAGCTCGGCATCGACTGACGCGCAACGCCTAACGCCACGGTTGGATTCCGCGCCTGGCCACCATAGAACGTATGAGTGCGATAACTCACGCCTTTATACATTTGTTGGGCAACCGGTTTTGCAAGAAAAATAGACACTTCGGATGTCTGGTTGAAGTCGACCACTCTAATCCGGTCACCCCTCTGTCGAGTCGTTTTCGTATGCGGTCGCGCCAACCATTCGAAGACCGACATGACGTCGTGCCACTCCTAGCCGCATCGTGGCACCTGCTCTACAAAATCACATCGTCGATCTTTGATACGGCGATGCGTAAAAATCGAGCAAAAGGCATCGTTGATCCCTATCCATAGGGCGCGTACCTACTGGCTGTTCCCCACGAGCGTGGCAATCTCCACGAACTCGACACTAGGGTGCATGCCGTAAAGAGAGAGTGCACGACCGATGCAGTCGATCCTTCACACCGAAGGCTCACCTTTAACGCGAGGCCCAGGTGCGCGCTCACTGCCGAGGTCTATACCAGCTGCCGGGCGCCGTCATTCACCGCGACACCTTGAGCGTATCGGTCTTTTGGACTAATCTGGTCAGCATGACTAGATCTCAGAAAGCAAAGATTCCACCCGCGAAACCGGCAAAATCGCGCGGCGCTAAGAACCGTTCGGGCTATTGGCTCCTGCAAGACGCGAAGGCACGTTTCAGTGAACTCGTGCGTAAGGTGCGCAGTGAGGGGCCACAACACGTCACTGTCCACGGGCGCGACGAGGTTGTCGTCATTGCCGCCGAGGACTTTCGGCGGTTGAAAGGGAACCTAACGGGTGAGGTTCTCATCGAGGCGATCCAATCGTCGCCTCATCGGGATATAGATATTGCGCCGACGCGCGGCCCCCTGCCCGTTCGCGATGTGCCGCTGTGACGGAGTGGCTTCTCGATACCCATATCATTTCTGAATTGCGACGACCGCGGCCTGAGGCAAAAGTCGTTGCGTTTATTCGTGCCCAACCGCTCGATGCACTTTTTATCAGCGTCATGACGTTGGCGGAAATTCGGTTTGGTATCGAGTTGCTTCCCGACGCTGCTCGCCGCGCCGCCTTGACCGATTGGTTGACGCACAAGGTCCGGCCGATGTTCGAACAGCGAGCGTTGCCGGTCAGCGAAGACGTCATCGTCAAATGGCGCTTGATGGTCGAAGACGGACGAAAGGCAGGCCACACGTTTTCCCAGCCGGATTTGTTTATTGCCGCGACAGCCCGTCATCACGGGCTCACTATCGTGTCGCGCGACACACCGGAATACGTTCGCGCTGGCGTCCCCGTATTCAATCCCTGGATGGACGAAATTCCCGAGTGACGGCTCCCTCGGCTCTCCAGTGAGCCGCGCTCGTCAGCTTGCGGCCGCCCGCCTCGGCGCCCGCACCGTCCGATTCCAGGGCGCAACTAGCAGCATCCGACCGAGGGGCCGATACGTTCACCGGGTTCTGGGACACACTTTGAGCACACCGCTGTGGCGCGCAGGAAATGCGGGTCGAATTCGTTTCCAATATGGAACCGTCTAACGCCAGCATCCAGGCTCAAGTGGTGGCGAACCGCTGAGAAGTATTGGAAACCCCGAACTACAAAAATGTAACTCAATCAATGCGTTACTCTATTTCAACGTTGCTCACTGTAATCCGCGTGTCGACAGATCAATTCTGCCCCGTTCGATCAGAAGCTGAGCGCACCGGCGATCGGCGGCATCGCGCTGATCGACATTGGCGCCGCGGTGCTGAACGTGTACTCGAGTCCGACTGGCAACTAACGAGTGGATCGAGGCGGGCTAGGACCTTTTTGCGCGCCGCTCAACCGTCGCGCTCGACGGACTGCGCGCCCGCTAGCGCTTTACCTTGAAGCCAGCCGGCACTTCGAACTCCTGAGGATTCACAGGGGTCTGGCTTGCGGAGACGATCTCCGAGCCGATGCTGAGCAATCCGATCAACCCGTCCGGATTGGCAGCCGGCGGCGCCGTCGGTGTGGCGGGTTCGGGGCTCGCAGCCGGCTTCTTATGGAACAAACCGCCGATTGCTCCACCGATAGCCCCGCCGAGCGCGCGTCCAACATTTTCGGTGGGGGGCGAGCCGGCTTCGCCGTTGCCGGCAGATTGTGGCTGAGTGGAGCTCGCGCACTGGGGTCCGCCAATGGCGAGTGCGAAATTCGCTCTCATCGGATAGCCGGGGACGTCCTTCATTTTCGATACCATCGCCGCCCAGATCCCGTTGTAGTGACCGAACATCGATTCGGCGCGCTCCGCGAAATCCGCGGAGTTCACGTCGAGCCCCATCTTCGCGGCATAGGCACGATAGTAGACGAGAGCTTCCTTTTCGGCGGGGAAGCTGGATGCCAGCCATTGATCGTATGTCAGGCGGAACTCGCACTGTTCCGCGGGGTGTGTCTTGTCCTTACACGTCTGCGAAGCCGTGATCGTGGTGCGTTTCGCCTGGAAGCCTGCAATGGTGAGCGTCTCGCCGGTCTTTGACACGGCCGCCGTCGCCGGCGACCACTCGCACTTCGATTCGTCGACCCCGGATGCTTGTTGCTGCCGCGAAGCCTGCTCCTGCTGCGATTGCGCGATGGCCTTCTGCATCTGCTCACGGCGCGCGGTAAGTGACGTCTCCGTGTATTGCTTTTTCTTGATATCGAGCTCGTAGATGGCGTCGGTGTCGAGCCTGACGATCTCGGCTCTCGGTCCTCCGTGCATGAACACGCGCATCAAGCCGGAGTCCATGTTGGCAGTGCTGTCGGTCCGAGATCGGTCGCCGGATATGTACGTCGTCGTGTGCGTCGTCATGTTCATGATGCTCATCGCGCCGCCGCCATTCACCCACGAATTTCGTTCGATGGTGACGTCTGCCCTCGCGTCTGCGGCCCCGATCGAGGCTGCGATCGCGGTGAGCCAGACACAGGATGCCGGGCGGAGCAAAGCGGTTCTGGTCATAATCGTCACCGTACTGGTCCGGGTTGATTTCGAGCCAACGCTCGCGCAGATAGAGCCGCGGCCATCGTAGTCCGCACCTGCGTGATGGATCAATATCCGGCCTGTGAACTGTTGGATCCGAACAAGCGCCTCCGACGATCGTTTCAGTCTGCCCCAGGCCACCGTGCAGTCATTTTCCTATGCTGATCGCCAACGGCCGAACTACGGCGCGCGGTGCATTCGGCGATTCCGTCCATCGCCTGCTTTGCGCGCATCCCCAAAACCCAACCGATTTCGAGCGACTGCGCCTTGAAGGTCATTCTCAGCCGCGAGGACTTCGACAGCAGCGTTGGCGGGCACCCGAGCCCGATCCTTCCCGACGGAACGATGCTGAGCCTGCCAATACCCTCGGTGCTCGATCGACTTCCGTATCACGCGCTCAACCATCACGACGGACGAACCGATGACCCACCGAACAGTTGCCAGAAAGCTGATCGTGCTATGCCTGACGTTTCCGTCGACATTCGCCTTTCGGCCACACAGAACCTCCGGTACACGCTTGCGTCCAACCGACGAGGCCGCCTGACAAGAACGACGCGGACGTGTGGAATCGATTCATCGATCAGGTCGACTCGTACCGAAGCTTTATTAACGCGTTCATCGCGGAGAATCACGAAGGCGCAGAACGACATCGCGCAGCGGCAAACGCGGCGACCTAAGAGTGGAATGCGTTCGTCCGCAGTTCGCTGAACGTCCCGGAAGATCTTCCATGGCCCCCGACGGAACAACGCGAACCCGAACCAACCAGGTAAGGACCAGGCTTTCGGCTTTCGGCTGCCGGGTTGGGCGATGTTCCGACACCTCATGGGCACTTGGCGCTGACCCACGTAGCCGTGCCTGCATAACTTCCGCTCATGGTGCCGGCCGGGCCGTTAGCGGTAAGTTGCCCTGTCCCTCTAACGTTTCCGGAATCGACGGCCTCCAGACGCATTCTAAACTCGACGTTCCCCATGCCTTCGGGCGAGCACGTTCCGTTGGCTTCCATCTTGCTGCCCGTCGAACTGACGACGTTCCAAGTGCAATTCGCTTCGGGGTCGGTAAATGGGTACTTGCTCAAATCTTCTGTTCTTACGCACGACTCATAGGTGCTTGTGTTTGGCGCTGGCAGTTGGTTCACCTTGCTGGTCATGGTTACCTGCCATAGACCCGTCTTGACGTCGAGCGGATCGAGGCTGGCGGCCATGAGCGCTGTCGCCGGCAAAAGAACTACACCAGACAAGATCATATTTCGCATTTGCTTCCTCCGGCGAGACGTCTGATTTGCACCCGTGCCTTGCGCCTGGCAGCCGCATTGAACTCCCGGCAACCTCTCATCGGCTCACGCCGTGCCGAATCAAGGATGCGCTTCGTGCGCCAGCACCAACAAGGGACCCGGCCGATTGTCGGACACGCGACCGACTGTGCTGACCGATTGGAAAAGGGGCGTTCTCCGGCGTCGCTGTTGCGCCAGCGACGTCCTGCGCCGCTAAAGTGGTGCTGTGCGGGGGTTGGCACTCCTACGGCGTATTCGTCGGCCGTTTTCGCATCGTCGCTCCAGCGAGTGCTTTTCGAGCCTTGCCTAGATCTCGCGCACCCAACGCTCGGACTAAGGGGATCGATCGGCAGGCCATTCGACGACGCTGCGGCGCGCCTCAGACGACGGAACAACCCGTTCGGAACATGTTCGAGCGCGTAGAGGAACTTCGACTCGGCGAGCGACTGCGGGGTGTCGGAACTCGTTTCAGCAGCCCGGAACAGACCTTTGCACGCGCAGGAATTTCCCGATCAGTGGCGGCGCGCGTATGAGTTAGGCCACAACACCTCATCAACTGTTCGAGGGAAGGTGTCGAGTTCTACCCCTCAATTAATATGTTGGCACATCTGCATCAACGGCCCCTAATCCCCAGACGCCTTCTTCGCCGCCCTGGCCTTGCGGCGCTCTTCGCGTTCCTTCTGCTGCTGCACGATCGCAGCGGGCAACTCTTTGCCAGCGTCGGTGAATGCCTTGGCCACCGCAGGTAGCGTTCCACCGAACACCTCGCGCATGTGCTCTTCGACCCAATCGCGACTTTGCTGGACCGGTTCGAGCTGGCCCTGGAAGCGCGGTGCGACATGACGGGCGAACAGCTCGAAGCTGCGGTTCGTCGCTTCGGTACTCGCCCATTCGTGCGCGAGACCGAGAATGCCGCCGATACCGCCCGAGCGCTCGATGATCGTCTCGATCGACTTCGCGACATCATCCGGCGAACCGATCAGTGCTGAGCCTCTTTCGGCCTGGTTTTCGAGCGTGCCTGCACCGGCAAACAAGCCGGGTCCCGCGGCCGCAGGATTCTTCGCGTCACCGGTGTAGGGTCGCAGCTTGTAACCTTCTTCGATTTCGGCGAGCGCTTGCTTGCGCGACTCCGCAACGTGGATTGGCACGACGACCTTCCAGTGCTCGCGCGAGATCCTGCGTCCGGATTCCGCGGCGGCTTCTTCGGCCCAGCCCCACGTGCGCTCGAAGCCGGCATTGTCCACGCCTGCGACCGAGAGCAGCCCCACGCCCTGCTTGCCCGCGGCCATCGGACCGGAGGGCGTGAACGACGCGGCCACCGCCATGGGCAGGTGAGGATCGGAATATGAAGCGAGCTGTAGCATCGCGTCCTTCAGCTCGAACCAGTCCGTCTTCATCGTCACCCGTTCTTCGCCGCGCAGGAGCTGCATGATCGCGTCGAGCGACTCGCCCATGCGGCGTCGCTGCTCGGTCGGCGGGATACCCATCATGTGTGCGTCGGACGTCAATGCGCCCGGGCCACAGCCCAGCATCACGCGACCTTCCGTCATGTGATCGAGTTGCACCATGCGGTCCGCCACGATCAGCGGATGGTGATACGGCAAACTCAAAACACCAGTGCCAAGCTTGATGCGCTTCGTGCGCTCGGCCGCAGCAGCCATGAACACCACCGGATCCGCGATGATCTCGCGGCCGAAGCTGTGGTGTTCACCGATCCACGCTTCGTCGTAGCCGAGCTCGTCGAGAAGCTCAATCAGCTTCATGTCCCGCTTCAACGCGAGCGTCGGATTTTCGCCAACGCGGTGAAACGGTCCGAGGAAAATGCCGAATTTCATCCGCTTCGGGCGATACGCCAAAGTAACTCACTCCCCAACTGTGTGTTTCAAGCAACGCTCTTGGCGTGCGACTCAGGACGGGCCACGTTTGCATCAGGCACCTTGGTGGCGTCGTGGGTCATTGATACTTCATCGACAAGCACTTGGCTAGTCGATCACCGCCTCCTTCGAAAGCGCGCTTTGAAACGGTTGCGTGATCGCGCTCGGTCTTGATCCGTATACTCGACTGAAATTCACAAAGGCAAAGCCATGTCCAAGCCGGCATCGATCGTCGACGCATTCGCACCGTTGCTACCCCACGTTCGCCAGGAAGAGATTCCAATGCTGATCGCGATGATCGAGCAGCTCGCCGCCGACCGTTATCGCGGATGGGCAGACGGCACGGACGACCCGATCGAGCGTGCGGGACTGCTCGCGTGCGCCCTGAGGGAAGACGAGATCGCCGAATTCATCGAGTCGCTGGAAGTGGACGCAACCGCGCGTGCAGCCGAACTCAACAAGCGTTTTCCAGATCTGAACGCCCGCTACGAATCGGTGATGGCCGGGCGCAGCCGCGTCGAGCAACTGCGCATTCAGTCAGAAGGCGAGCTCGGTGGCGCCGATTACATGCGACGGTTCGCGACCGGCAGCAAGGGCGCGATCGCAGCGCGTTTTGCATCGCTCGCGTGCTGCGAAGAATCCAACTCCAGATATCTCGCCGCGCTGATCGCCCCTGAATCGGCCATCTAGCCGGCTCGTTCTTGTCGCCCGAATGAATGTGTTGGGCATCACCGCCAACAGATCATCCAGCTGAACTGGCCAACTGTTGTCATGCCGCCTCGCGCCCGGACGCCGCCATCGTTCCGTCGCGGCCGGCAGCGGAGATCAGAATCGACAACACAAGGGCCACCAGAAGCAACGCCGGAACGTCGCCCAGGAGATGGCCCATGTGCATGTGCCCGTCGCCGCCGAACGACTGCACGGCCATGATCGCGGCGTGAACGACGCTCGATACAATCGTGAACCAGATGAGGCTCCGGTTCGCCAGCGGACTGCGAGCGGCATTGATCAGGAACAGACCCAGCGTCGCGTACACGCCGACGATCATCATGAAGTACTGCGATTCGTACGGCGCGCCGGCGTGCCAGGCCCAGCCGGACGGCCAGAAGATTGCGAGCGGATAGACGAGAAGAAATACCGCGCCAAACAGGGCGAGCGCGAACTGAAGCAGCTTGAGCGAGGTCATGGCGTGCCCCACTCCCACTGCTGCGCCCCAATACGCTGCTGCGTTTCCCCTTCTTCGCACTTCCACTTGGATGCATTGCGCGTCTTGCCGAGCGCGATCGAGTACATGTCGTGATCCTTCTGTCTGATGGCCCTCAGGCCGTTGTCGACAATCTGCCGCATCGACGTGGTAGCAGCCGTGGGATAAATCGTGGAATCGGCCGTTGCAACGCTCAAGTCCGTCGCATTCGTCGCAGACTCCAGCCAGGCCGTTGCACGACGTCCGCACCGAAACCGAATCTCAGCCGCCCCCCGCAACGATGGCGCGTAGCGCCGCAGTGATCGAGATCTCCAGCGGACGGTTGAACGTGTACTCCAGAGGGCTGGCAACGAGCGCTCTCTCCGCCTCGCCGGCGCTCTGGGTGTACGAGAGTACATTTCCTGACCCATCGTCAGCCCGCTGCCCGCCAGCAGGGCCACGCACGAAAGCGCCACAAAGGCGCCTAACGACCCATCCTGGCCGCGGCCCACCTCAACACGGTCTGCAGGCGTGGCACGAGCAATGCGAGTGCATCGTCGAGGTGCGCCCAGCGATACTCGTGATGCTCCGGGCGTCCGAGCACCGGATTGACCGGCAGCATCACGCGATCGATCGGTGTTCGCGCTACATAGAACCGCGCCACCTTGCCTCCGCTGTACGGCTCCGTCTCGACGAAGTCGGTCCCCCATGCGAAATCGAGATTCGTGATGCCCGTCTCCTCCTCCACCTCGCGGCACGCTGCATCGAAAGGTTGCTCGCCTGATTCGACGAGGCCTTTCGGCAAATCCCAGTTTCGATATGCGCGCAGCAGCAGGAACCTCGGTCCGAGGTTCGATTCATGCACGACCACGACACCCGCTGCGAGCTTCTTCACGTCGGTCTGGTGAGATAGTGAGCGAATAGTGTCGCAAGCTCGGCTGCATTGGACCACCGCCGAATCGACATCATCGACGGCGGACCTGCTAAATTCACGAACGTGGTGACGGCCGACGAAGGAGACAACGAGTGATTCGCTTAGGCTCGGCCCTGCTGGCGATCGTCTCGAGCATGGTCTCGGTTGCAGCCCTCGCTGCAGCGCAATGCGCTGAACCCACTACCGACGGCGACATCTGGAATCTGGTTTGCGCCGCTGATGACGCGCACGAATCCGAGGACGATTACCAGTGCGACTACTTCGTCTCGATGACCTATTCAAACGGCATGACCGATCAGCAGGAGGCGACGGGAGCGGTTTCGCCGGGTCAGACCGGCGTGGTCATCTGGTCTTCTACCGTTCACGGCGACGACACCCACATCGTTGCCGCCAGCATCGCGAGCGGTTCTTGCAGTCGCTGAGAACGCACAGGACCACTGGAACGCTTCAGTCCTGACGGCGCATGAAACCGGACTACCGTTCGCTTGCCACCGCCGGTTCGTTCCTTCCGAACTGCGCTCTGATGAAGTCCGCCGCATGTCCCAGGGCTGCGCTCGACTCCGGCAGCTCGGCAAAACCCTGGAAGACGTGAACCATCCTCGGCCAGACCTGCAGTGTCACTTCGCTTCCGTGAGCTTTTGCCTTGTTGGCGTAGCGCTGTGAATCACCGTAGAGCATTTCGTCGCGGCTCACCTGAATCAGAGTTTTTGGTAGTGCCGCGAGATCGCCGAGCAATGGCGACAGCATTGGATCGTTGACCGGACGCCCGGACGTGAACCGACTCGCTATCGCGATCGCGAACTTCGGTATGGACAGCAATGGACCGACACCGGGTCCGAGAAATGGATCGGTCCGCGCGTTCGCTTTCCACGTCGGGCTGCCAAACGTCGCGTCGGTCAACGGCGCGAAAGCCACCGCGCCATCCACCTGCCGTATGCCCTCATCTCTCGCCCAGGCGATGACGGAAAGCGTGAGATTGCCGCCAGCCGAATCGCCGGCGACGAACAGGGATTTCAATTCACTGTTTCCATCCGGCCCGTTTCGCAGGATCCACCGATAGGCAGTTCGCGCGTCCTCGTGGCATTGGACAGTCTTCACTTCGGGCTGCATACGATAGTCGACTGCCAGAACGGCAACGCCGCTGCGCCTGGATAACTCGGAAGTAATGTGTCGGTGCGATCGCGGGCTCCCCACTCGAAACGCACCGCCATGCAGGTAGAGCAATCGACGCGTCGGGTCCGCGCGGTCTGCAAGCACCCATTCGCCGGGCATACCGTCGACACTGACCGGCACCACTTTCGCCTCGACGTCGCGGTAGAACAGGTCTTCCATGCGTTTTCGCGCGACGTGAATGTCTTTTGAAGTGTTGTTTCGGTTGAACTCGCCCAACGTCCTGACGACGTCGTCGTGCTCTGGGCTGACGTCGGCATCTGCGATGACAGGCGCGGTTTTCGGTGCATCGTACGCGCTGTGATCCGGCGCGCGATACCGTAAGGCCAAGAACGCAACCACGGCCACAATCGTCACGGCGGTGGCGGCAAGCGCATCCACAATCATGTCCATGGGAACTCCGATCGGCGAGGTGAGGCAGCATAAACCACCGACTGGCCAATCCGCCTGAGTATTCGCGGCCCGGCCAACGGCTCCAAACCCCTCAGTCGAGTCGCTGGGTCGATTCAGACATATGTCGTTTGTCGTTGCTTGCCTGCGGGCGCGTCACCCGCCCGAAACACGAGTAGGCACGTCCAAAGTCACATCGAAGATTCAACGCCATGGCTCCTGAGACGCCGGGTCTCTGGAGTTTCCGTTCCAGATGCGTCGTCCGGAAATGCGAGTTCGAATCGCGCGCAATAGCCTGGATCATTACCTCGGCATGCATCTCACGAACTCACCGCATCGACGAGAGGAAAGTCCGATGGACACCCGACACACCACGCCCAAGTTCGACGAAAAACGCCTCGCGCACGTTGGCGCGGCCATTCGGCGAGATATCGCAGCCGGCAAGTACCACGGAGCGGCGTTGCGCGTGGCCGGCGAGCACGGTGTCGTTCTCGATCTGATCGAAGGCGATGCGGACCGGGTGGCGGGACGTCCGCTGTCGCACGACTCCGTGTTCTGCACGCTTTCGGTGGCGAAGCAGTTTACGAACGTGCTCGCGCTGTCCCTCGTCGAGCGGCGGTTGTTGCGACTCCACGCTCCTATAGCGGAACTGCTCCCTCAGTTCCGCGCGTCAGGTCATGAGACGGTCAACCTCTGGCACCTTCTGACGCACACCAGCGGCATCTGCTCCGCATTTCCGCGCGTCCCACTCGAGATCGTTTGCAG
The DNA here is from genome assembly GCA_963780795.1 of uncultured Gammaproteobacteria bacterium. Taxonomy (GTDB): domain Bacteria; phylum Pseudomonadota; class Gammaproteobacteria; order Pseudomonadales; family Azotimanducaceae; genus DATJGR01. The sequence continues at coordinate 1,103,963 of CAWADH010000008.1, forward strand.
CATCGAGCAACTCACGAATTACGCTGCTTCTCAGAAGCTCGAGTCGCTTCCGGGCGCGCAGGTGAACTACTCGATCTGCGTCGTGCACTCGGTCATTGCAGCGCTCTGTTTGCGGGCCGACGGCCGCGGGCGCAGCTATTCACAAATGCTCGACGAGGAAATCTTCGCTCCACTCGACATGCGCGACACCAGCCTGTCACTGAGAACGGACCTGGAAGCCCGCTACTGTCCGGTGAAAGCAACATGGAGCGGCGGCGGTGCCGTGCCTCCCGAAACCGTCGAAGCGATGAACCATCTCATGCGAATTCCCGGCGCCGAAATCCCGGGCGGCGGAGCGGTTTCCACAATGGCAGACCTGTTTCGCTTCGTGGAAATGTTGCGCAACGGCGGCGAACTGGACGGGGTACGAATTCTGTCGCCCGGAATGATCGATTACGCCTCGCACAATCAGACCGGCGAACTTCGAATGGTCCTCATGGACGCGCTGCTGAGTTCACGCAACTGGTTGCCGACGCCTGCATACATCGGGCTCGGCTTTTTCGTCCGCGGCGAAGGCATCACACCGGGACCATTCGGGTGCTGAACTCGCCCCACAGCATCGCCGGTATGGGCGCCGGCGCGACCGCATTCTGGGTCGACCCGAAAAGGAATCTGTCGTTTACGTTCCTTTCCACCGGTCTCATGTAGGCGAGCCGTAATCTGGAACGCCTTGGAATTCTCTCGGACTTGGTGTTGGCTGCGATCGTCTAACGACCCCACGCGGTGGCGATCTTCCACGCGAGATACCAACTAGCCCTTCAGATATCCGATCACGAGGCGCGCGGCCTCGTCGATGAGCGTTTCCATCGCTTCATCCGCAAACACTTTCGGGAAATGCAGCACCGCGTTGTGCGTCAACGCCTCGATCGACGTGACGCATACGAATGAGGCGAGTTCCAGGTCATCGACACGAAGTTCGTCCCGGTGGCGCTCGAGATACGCTCTGAACACGGCGTAGTTGTCACGATTGAAGGCCTCCAGCTTCTCGAGCTTACCCACGCGCGGAATCTGCTCCGCCAGCACACGATGCAGTTTCGGATCGACACGGTGCGACTTGACTGCGACGAGGACGAGCTTGCGCACCGCCTTCTCCACCGGCTCGTCCAGAACCTCTGCCAAAACGCTCTGGACCGTTTGCATGATCTCCTGCTGGTGGCGTTCGATGACCGCGACAACGAGCGCTTCCTTGCTCGGGAAATACTGGTAGAGCGAACCGACGCTCACCCCCGCCACTTCCGCGATGCGGTTGGTGCTCGCCTTGTCGAAGCCTTCCTTGACGAGAATGCGAGCCGTCGCCTCAACGAGCGCGTCGACCGTCGCGCGCGATCGCTGCTGAGACGCGACTTTCCTGGGCTTTGAGAGCGGTCTGCGCACCATTTTTCCACGCCGCCAATGCGAGTATCTAAAGCGAGTTATCGCTCATATTCTGCTCGATATGGAAATGCCAGCCAACACCTCGCGCAACACGCGTCGAAATCCATCAGGAGATCCGGACATGCACGACAACACATTGCAGCGCTTGTTCCGATACAAAGCCTGGGCGAACGACGAGCTGTTGAGCACGCTCGCCACGCTGGGTGACGAATCGCCCATTACCGGCTTGGCCATCAGGGCGCTGAGCCACAGCTATATCGTCGACCGCATCTTCGCCGCGCAGATGCGGCGACAGCCTCACGCGTACACATCGGCCAATTCGAGCGAGATGCCGACGCTGGAAGATTTGTCTGCTGACATCAGAAAGAGCGATCGGGAGTACATCGATTACGTGACGGCGCTCGATCGCGAGCAATTGGCGGAACGCATCGACTTCGCGTTCACCGACGGCGCTCCTGGCCGTATGTCCCGCGAGGAGATGCTCATGCACGTGATCACGCACGGCATCGGTCACCGCGGACAGGTCAGCGCTGTGATGCTGCTCAATTCGGTTGCAGCGGCGAAGGATGGTTTCACGACCTATCTGCATGAAACGGAGGCGTCGACGAGACGGCGGAGCGCGGCGTGAATCGGGATCGGTTCTCGAGCGCTCGCCCTGATAACCTTCGTCACCCGCTGAATTGATGGTCGAGCGCTATCGATATGTACGCACTGATCGGCATCCTGAAGAAACCTGCTGACATGGACACCGCGACATTCCGCAAGTGGTGGCTGGAAGAGCACGCAATGGGCGCGCGGCTGCTGCCGAAGCTGCGCAAATACGTGGTCTATCCGCTCCTTCGCGGATTCGATCCTGCAACAGGACAGCCCGACGGCGATCCCGGCAGCGATGGTGTGGCATTCCTGTGGTTCGATACGGAAGAAGATCTGCGCGCGGCGTTTGCATCGACGGTGGGCAGAAGCGACATCGAGCACGGTGTGCAGGCGCCGATCGAGTATCAGCTGTTTTGCACGGACGCCGAAATCGTCATCCCTTTGCCGGGCCACGCCTAGGCGGCGCGGACGTCGCTTGTCATGTCGTTCGGTAACGCGATGCGAGTTGCGGTGCCTGCGCAGCGAACGCGGCAAGGTCGGCACTGAATACCGCGTCGAGCAGATCGGACCTCTCGACCCCGGGCGCGCAGAGAACCTCGCCAAAATCGAGTCCTCGTAAGCTGGCGGTGACCACGTCGTCCGCCGACATCCGCGGCACGGCGCTGAGGTCGAGCCCTTGTCGTTCGTGGAACTCGGTGGCGACCACGCCCGGACAAAGCGCCTGAATCCGCACGCCCTGCGATTTCAGTTCCTCGTACAACGCCTGCGATAGGGCAACGATGTGAGCCAGCGCGCCGGTGTAAACGGCCCGGCGAAGGGGCAGTTTTTCGATAGGCGCCGGCCCACTGAACGCGAGCATTCCAGATACGTTGATGATCGTGCCTCCGCCGCTTGCGACCATGCCGGGGACCGCGGCTCGCGACAGCATCGTCGGAGCGACGATCTTCACGCGAAGAAGCTCGTTCGCCTTGCTGGCAGGCAGATCGACGAACGGCATGTAATGCGCCACACCGGCGTTGTTGACGAGCAGGGTGAGGTTTTCGCGCGCACACACCCCGGCTACCGCCTCGATACCGGCATCGGTGCCCAGGTCGGCGACCATCGGACGAACCTCGACGTTGGGGAGCGCGGTGACGAGCTCCTCGAGCCGATCACGACGACGGCCCACGACTACGAGGTTGTAACCATCGGCGCCGAGCCGTCGGGCAAACGCGTTGCCGATGCCGGACGATGCGCCGGTGACGAGCGCCAGCTTCCCACTCAGGTTCTGCATGGTGCGCGGAATGTAGATCGTTTGTTCAGGTGAGCCACGGCTTCGTGCCGGGCTCCGCTTTGGCCATCGCACGCTGATACGCCGGACGCGCACCGATCCGAGCGAGGTAGGCCCTAACGTTGGGGAAAGGTTCGAGCGACGTCCCGCGGAATGCACGGCTGGTCGTCAGGCAATAGACCAGCATGATGTCCGCGGTCGTCAGATTCGCACCGCCGAAGTACGGCTTCCGGCCCAGCCACTCCTCCACCATCGCCCAGCAACGCCGACTCCGCTCTTCGACGAACCCTGCGCCAGGATTGCCAGCGCTGCCTTGCAGAACCAGTTGCATCATGAGCGTGGTCATGAACGTGCCGTTCGACCAGTGAAACCAGAACAGGTGATCGGCGAAGTCCGGGTCGTTCGAAGCGGGGACGAGCCGGCCACGGCCATAGCGTGCGCAGATGTAGTCGCAGATCGCTCCGCTCTCACCCAGCACGAGATTGCCGTCGGTGATTACCGGCGCGATCCCCATCGGGTGCAGTGCTTTGTACTCGTCTGGCGCGAGACGATTGTCGGCTCGACGTTCGTATCGCTTGAGCTGGTAGTCGAGCTCGAGTTCCTCGCACAGCCAGACGATGCGCTCCGATTGCGAGATCCCCAGATGATGAACTGTCAGCATGCGGACTTTGCTCCTCGAAATAAGCCACGGGTTCCCACGCGGATACTACGCGGGAGGACGATCCCATACATATCGATTGGTCTTTGCGCCCTTGGCCGACACGTGCATGCGCATCATTTGCTACGAGCAAGGCGATTGGACGAATCAACCACCCCTTCGTGCATCGAGTATCGCGCGACGACGAAGCGAAACGAACGCCGGTGCTGAGTTGAACAGCGCCGTCGACCGTCACGGAGTCACGGGATCGGCACCGAAAAATAGACGGTGCCGTCGCAGTCCCCTCCGCAGCCATTGGAAACCAAAGTTCCCAGGACACGGCGGCCGGATTGAAATGCCCCGATCGCCGCCGATTCGATTCGATAGCGCGCCTCGTAGATGGGCGCGGTGCCATCCAGCACGGCGCGCAGCGCACCGAAGCCAAGCCCCGGCGAGGCCACGACGGGATCCGCGGCGTCAATCCAGAGCGCAGCTCCTGCGCCGCCATTGGCGAATTCGCTCAACGTTTCCCGGCCCATCGGCCCGAACGGATTCGCGAGGCCGATCGTGATGATCGCGACCCCGCTGGCGCGGCTCTTGTCGATCAGTGTCTGGCGGAGGCGTGCGCAGTCGGCGGGTAGGCAGGTGTCGTCCTCACCATCTGTAAGCACGACGACGGCGCGCCGCCGGTCGGATGGCTCATGGGCTGCGGTGAAGTCCAGCATCGTGTCGATTGCGGCGTATAGCGGTGCCGTGCCCCCTTCAAGCGTCGTCAGCGAGTCGACCGTTGCGAAGCTGCTGCGATCGAAAGTCGCGAACCGGGGATCCTCGGCCGGAAAGATCGTGACCGGTGTCTGCGGCAATGGGCTGCGCTGCCCGGAGGCGATATCGTCTGACGCGAATGCAGCGAGAACGAAATGGTCGTCGGGCGTCAGCGTCGTCAGGAAATATTTGATGGCGAAGATTCGCTCGTCCGACGGGTCGTTCATGGCGATGTGATTGCTTTGGTCCAGCAGAATGGCCACAGAGATCGGACCGCCGCTTGCCTCCTGAGCAGGGCCGGACACCGACACTGCGTTGCCATTGTCGTCTGGCGCGTCATACGCAGCGTCTGAACCGCCGCCTGCGATGCAGTCGATAGGGTATGCCGTGGCGTCGTTTGTCGGATCCGGTGTGCATGGGCGCATCCGGAAATATTCGTAGTCGTTCGTATAGACCCAATTCGAGTGCAGTAGTCCTATCGAGAATTCCAGAACGCGTCCGTCGGGCGAGATCTCTGTCGCGACGGCGGAGGACGGCGCGACGCCGACCAGCGCCGGAACACCCGATGGCGTAATCGTTACCGACAGGTCGATGCGTCCGTTGGCTAGAAGCGAAGCTTGTTCCGAGGATCCGAACTGCGCTCCAGGCGCCTCCTTGTCGCGGTCCCACGCGTACGCGTTGACGGGCCAGCGAGACTCGATGTTGCTGAACGTGGCGGTGCCAGTCGCGTCAGCAAACCTTCCGATCTGCTCGTAGGTTTTGCCGAGACGAAAGCTGAACTCTACGTACGCACCCGGTACCGGATCGCCCAGCACATCCGTGACGCTCACCACGGCCGTACCGGAGACGGCGTCTGCGGATCCGCCGCCGGATCCTTCTCCGCAGCCGGCACATACGGCCACGATGGCCCCGAGCACCAGGACATTCGCGCGCGCGCAGAGGCGCTGAGCGAGTTGATCAAAGCACGTGGATTGCAGCTTCATTTCTCGAATCCATCCAATGTGACGACGGATGAGGTTGCGGCTGCAGCGTCACCTGGTCTTTGGCGGAAACTGAAATGCTCTGAATTCTTCTGATTTACGCGATTGCGGGTTGCGATTGCTGGCACCGCAGCCGGAGATCACGCCGCGTTCTCGCTAGAGGCGCCGATCAGTTCAACCTCGTTCGCATCGCCGGCGGTACTCGAACCGGGTCTGCGCGACCGTAGCGTTCGACGCTCAGCAGGATTTCGTGCTTCGCGGCATCTGCGTCTTTCCAACCTTCGACCCGAACCCACTTACCCGGCTCCAGGTCCTTAAAGTGCGAAGCGCGCGAAGAAGTGCTGGATCTGATCCAGTACCAACGGCGCAAAGTCCTGAGGCGACTTCACGTTGCGATAGAGCGGCGACAGCTTTTCGATCGGCACCGCCAGCAGTTTTGTATCGACGCCTTCTTCGTCGGTCACAGCGAGCATCCCGACCGGCAGGCGGCGCACCACCACACCGGGCACGACCGGAAACGGCGTGACGACGAGTGCATCCACCGGATCGCCATCGTCGGCGAGCGTGTGCGGGATGTAGCCATAGTTGCACGGATAGTGCATCGACGTAGAGACGAGCCGCGGTTCGACCGCGTCGGCCAAGCTACGGCGTCGCCAACGACAGCCTCGGAACCCAGGGCACCTGGGTTTCGTACCAACCGCGTCCTGGTGGAGCTGAGTGCTCCCCTCACCTCTCCCGTCAGCATGGTTGGCAACGAGGAGCCTAAGCGAACTAGCAGAATGATGAGGCCGGCGCGGAGCGCCGGCCTCAAAAGAAGCCGCTACATCCGTACGGCAGTCGCCTTCGCACATCCGCTCGGCGGCACTTGGGCTCCCGACACATCGTGGAACGTCACCAAGGCGTCACTGGTCCAGTGATCGGCATCCTGCATCCTGATCGTCTGATCCAGTGTCTGTATGCCCCGAACGTACTGCGGCGCCGGCGGCACCGGATCGACGCTGTCGAACTGAATATACGCCTGCACGATCGAGTGATAGAACGTGCGGCTGTTACGTTCCCAATAGCCGAGCCCCGGGCTGCGTTGGCCTGGTTGAAAGAATGGGTTCGAGGTGGCTTCCGTCACCGTTCCACCCGCGGAAAAAGTGATGAACGAAACGAACTTCACCGGCGAGGGAACCCCCGTCTGACAATTCACCGGGTTGATCGTCAACTGCCAGGCGCCCTGCAGCGGTACCGATGATTTTTCGTTGGCGCCGCCACCCGCGACTGCGGATCCTGCACAGATCGCCAGCGGAAGCATTGTTGAATACAACATCGTGCGCACGCTCATGAACTCGACCTCCTTGGGGGCGGCGGTATTGCCGGCCCTTCGTTGGCCAACGGTGCATGTCCGAGCTCGCACACGTCTTTGAGTCGCGCTGAATCGTTCTGAAAAGTTCTGAATCAGCCGCGCCCCAATGAAATAGGGCGTCAGCGCAGACCCAGCTGACGCGACACGGCCCGAAAACGCGGCATATTCCGGATCGGATCCAGGGCAGGTTCGACGTTTAGAAGGCCGATTGTCTGCGAACCGTCGATCACACCGTGTTCCAGAGCGCGAAGTGCATCTTCATGTTCGCCGAGCGCGCAGTGGATCTGCGCCAGGTCATAGCCGACACCGAAGCCCTGCTCGCCGAGTTTTTCGATGCGGGCCATTTCCAGATGCGCCGCGTCGAGTTGTCCATTCAGCGCCAACGCGCGTCCCATATCGGCGAACGCGCCGGGCGCATATTCCGTCTCGTGACCGCTCAACAATTCCAGTGCTTGACGCACCTGGCCGCGAATCAACAGGACGCGAACCAGAAACCGACGCGCCACCGCGTATTGCGGCGCCGCTTCAACGATTCCTGCCAGGCGCTCGTAAGCCGCATCAAAATCCCGGGACATGTATTGAATCATCCCGACGTTGGCGGCGAATGGCACTGACATCGGTTCCATGGACTGCGAAAGTTGCGCCAGTGACAACGCCTCCGCGATGCGCCCCTGATAGCACAAGTTATTGGCCAACCAGAAGAAGGCCTGACCATATGTCGGCTTGCTTCTCAGCGCGAGCCGGTACTGAGTGTCGCCACCTTTCCAGTTTCGGTCTGCCTGCACCATGACGTGGCCTAACGCGGCCTGCCCTTCGGCCAATTGAGGATCGAGCGCCACCGCGCGTTCCGCCGCTGCCCGCGCATGGCTAAACGCTTCGGCGGACGGCAGCATGTTGAACACGCCCATCACGGACCAGCTATCAGCCAGCCCGGCCGCCGCCAGCGCAAATTTGGGATCGAGCGCCAGCGCGGCGTTATACAGTTCGATCGCACGGCGAAGTCCCACGACATTTCGCGTCGCCCAATTGAAGCGACCCTGCAGGTACAGCTGCCACGCCTCGAGATTGTCGGTTTCGTGCCGGCGTAACCGCTGCCGTGTGTCGGCAGAGAGTTCCACCTGCAGCGCTTCCACCACCTGCTGTGCAAGCGCATCCTGGAGCGCGAAAAAATCGCTGGACCGCTCGTCGAATCGGGCGGACCACAAGGCGCTGCCGCTGCCAACGTCGAGCAGCCGCGCCGTGAGGCGAACGCGATCCGGCTGCATCTGGATGTGACTTTCGAGCACCGCTGAAACACCCAGGTCACGGCCCGCCGCAAGAGGATCCTGATCACGCCCGTTGTACGCCCGCACTGAACTGAAGGGCGCCACCACCACACCTGGAAGTTCGCTCAATCGACTGATCAACGTATCTGCCATGCCGAGCTCGAGCGCATCGTTCGCCATCGTGTCCAGCAATGGCTGAAACGGCAGCACGGCGATCGAGCGGGACGGCTGGGTTAGCGCCTTGGGATGGCGTTGCCACAACCAGGCCGCGCCCGTCGCAACAACTCCTCCAGCAGCCATGCCAACCAGGATCCAGCGTCGCGTAACCGCGCGCGGTGCAGCGGACGCATCGTCCGACACCGTCACCGGCACACTTTCGTCGGGGGCCGCGGCTATCGCCGCGCGCTCCGTTTCGGTGGCGCTTTCGACATCCACATCGGCGACAAAACGGTAGCCGCGGCCGGCAATCGTCGCGATGTAGCGCGGCGAATCCCGTGGATCTCCCAACGCGCGGCGCAACAATGAGATCGCCTGACTCAAATTGTTTTCTTCGACCACCGCCCGAGGCCAGACGGCTTTCATCAAGTCGTCTTTGCTGACAATTTCGCCACGGCGCTCGATCAGATTTACCAATGCGTCGTACGCGCGGCTCGACAACACCAGGGCAGCGCCGTCGGCGGCATGGACCTGGCGCCGGACGAGATCTACCCGAAAACCATCGAAGTGGTAGGCGCGCGGCGCCGCAGCTGCCATGCCGTCCTCAAAAAAGGCGATGCGGATGGGTTCAAACGAAGACCGGCAGCCTAGGGCGAGCAGGTTGGCCGCGCAAGACTGCGCATTGACCGCAGCTGGCGCGGCACGCGGTTGTGTTCAATGCAGGCGTTGTGTATCAAGCAGGGTCCGCCGTCGCCACCGCGACGATTCTCATACGCAGACGCCCCCGCGTAGAGTGGCCAGAACTTTCGATGTGGATGGACCGTATCAGGCTTGCCAGCGCCGTAGCGATCACCGCGTTCGCGCTGGGCGCGACTGCGCAGGATGACGAAATCGAGACGGTCACCGTCACGGGAACGCGTCTGTCGCGTTCGGGTCTCGACGAGTCTGCGAGTTCAACCGTGGTCGTTCCCGCAACGTTGTTTCAGCAATCGAGCGCCGCTTCCGTCGAACGCACGCTGAACGAGTTGCCGCAATTCGTCCCTATGGCGACGGGCACGTCGAATGCGCCGGGCAACGACGGGCAGGCCAACATTTCACTACGCGGGTTGAGCCCGCTGCAGACGCTAGTGCTGCTGGATGGACGGCGGTTGATGCCCGCCGACGGACGCGGCTCGGTGGATCTCAATGTGCTGCCACCGGCCTTGATCGAGCGCGTCGACGTCATCACCGGTGGCGCCTCTGCGGTGTATGGATCCGATGCAATCGCAGGTGTCGTCAACTTCAAACTGAAGGACAGCTTCGAGGGCGTGCAGGTCGACGGTGGATGGTCGCAGACCGCACAAGGCGACGGCGAGGAATACACCAGCAGCCTCACTGCAGGCACCGCGTTCGCGGATGGACGCGGCACGATCATGGGTTATCTCGGCTACACCGAGCGTGACCAGATCAATCAAGACGCTCGGCAATTCTCTGCCTATCCGCTGCGGTATTTCGCCGATGAGCACAACGGCTTCGGCCCCCACCAGGCGTTTCTCGTCGACGATTCGGGCGGCGTTCAGGAAGGCCACGCGATCGTGTTCGCAAATCCGGTCGTCTTTCAGAACCTGTTTGCCGGCTACGGTTATCCGGCAGGGACCGTGCCCTACTGGCCGGCCATCAGCCTGAACGCCGACGGCACCGTGTTCACGCTGGGCAACGATACCCCGGGAAGCGTCGCCAATTTCCGTGGCGCGAAGGATCCGGTGCTGTTCAATGACCGTTCCTACTATGAATTCAACAGCGCCCCGACCACCGCCCTGCAGATGCCGCTGGATCGAACGTCGGTATTTTCACACGCCACGTTCGCATTCTCGGAAAGTCTGGAGGCGTACGCGCAGGTGTTGGCCGCGAACTACACGGTCACCCGCCAGCTGACACCGGTTACAGCCGGGATCACGCTGATTCCCGCGACGAATCCGCATATCTCTGCTGATCTCGCAACGCTGGTGGCGTCTCGTACGAATCCATCCGCGCCGTTTCGTTCCTTCAAACGGCTCACCGAACTGGGTCCGCGCGTCGCCGACAACGAGCGCGATATGGTGCAGGTGACCACCGGCGCGACCGGTGCGCTGTCGAGCCAGTGGACTTATGACGCGTATGTGCAGTTCGGCCGCAATGAGCGCACGGAACAGCAGTCCGGCAACGCGCAGCTCTCGAAGATCGAGGCACTCACCTTCGCGGCTGATGGCGGCGCATCGATCTGCGGCGACTTCGATCCGTTCGCGAAGAATTCGCTGACGGCCGCGTGCGCCGCGTACGTCGCACTCGACGCCTCCAACAAGGTCACCGTCGAACAGACGCTCGGCGAGATATCCGTCGACGGACCGTTGTGGACACTACCGGCCGGCGAACTGCGGGCCGCCTTTGGCGTGGTTCACAAGAATGATCAATTCGACTTCAACGCCGACCCGATCCTGAGCGCTCAACTGCCCGGTGTGCCCGGCGTCATAGGGCCGCGACCCGACATCGCCGGCTTCGAAGCCGCCGTCGATCGTAGCGGCAGCCAAAACAACACCGACATATATACCGAGCTACTGATTCCGCTGTTGCGTGATCTGCCTTATGTGCAGTCCCTCGAAGCAGGCCTCGGCTACCGCTATTCGGACTACAACCACGCCGGCGGTGTGAGTTCCTACAAAGCAGATCTGTCATATCGACCGGATGGACTGTTGCGCGTGCGCAGTTCGTACCAGCACACCGTTCGCGCGCCCAGCGTCGAGGAATTGTTCTACCCGCCCGTGTCGGGCCAGTTTGTACTGGTCCCACCGGATCCGTGCGACGCGAAGAGTACGCAGCGCACGGGCCCCGACCGCGCTCAGGTGGAAGCGCTGTGCCTGGCGCAGGGGCTGCCTCCCGCACTGCTACCGGGATTCACGTTCCCGCTGGCCCGCGTGGACGGCGTATCCGGCGGCAATCCCGATCTGGATCCGGAGCAGGCCGATACGTACACCGTCGGCGTGGTGCTCACGCCCGAGATCGGCGCACCCGCATTCGGTGATCTGCAGGTGGCCATCGACTGGTATCGCATCGACATCGAAGACGGCATCGGTCGCTGGCAGTCTGATTCGGCGGTGGCGCGTTGCTTCGACCCCGCTTTCAATCCCACCTACTCACTGCGCAATGTGTACTGCACGTTCTTCGAGCGGCAACCCGACACCGGCCAGATCTACGCGCTGATTCTCGACCGCAACATCGGCGGATTGCGCACATCGGGCGTTGATCTGCAGATCGACTGGGGTTTGGATGCCGGGCCGGGCCGTCTGAGCGTGAACGAAAACCTGACATATGTGGACGTCTGGCAGTATCGCGATCCAGGTGGCGGCCAAATCGAGTACGTCGGCACCATCGGCGGTGATGGCCTGGGGCGTTCGCTGCCGCAGTGGAAGTCGCTGTTCACCATCGACTATCGCTTGAGCGCACTTACGCTGTTTGCCAAATGGCAGCACATCGACTCGATGCGTGACGTGGAATACACCCAGTTCAAGGTGCCCGCGCGTGATTACTTCGGCCTGAGCGCCAGCTACGAGATCGAGTCCGGCACCTACCGGGGGCTGACCGCGCGTGCCGGCATCGAGAACGTTTTCGACGAAGACCCACCGATTTTTCCAAGCTGGCAGCAGGCGAATACCGATCCGTCGCAATATGACGTGCTGGGCCGCCGCTACTTTTTCAGTTTGAGCTATCGGGTCTGATCATGCGTATTCGGGTCCTCTCCACGATCCTATCGATCGCCATCGCGGCCGCTCCGGTCAATGCGCAAGACGCTGCGACCGAGTCCATCGTCGTGCGCACCTCGGCGGAGTTGTTGGCGATACTGAGCTCGGGGGAAAGCGAGCACGAAATCCATATCACCCGAGGCCGATACAGCATCGATCGGCCGATCGTCGTTCCGGATGGCGTAGTGATCAGGGGCGACGGTGTCATGCGTTTCGACGAAAACGGCACCCCCAGCGGATTCGAGCCGGGCACCGAGACGATTCTGGAGACCGCGGCCGATATGAATGGCGATCTTCTGACGCTGGGAAACGGCAGCGCGCTGCGCGGCCTGGTTCTGATCGACGATCCGAGCCCAAACAAGGAGCGCGCCGGCAACGTGGTCTCCGTCGTATCGCGTCGACCGGGTGACGTCGTGGCCGCCTCGATCATCGAATGCGACATCGTCAGTTCGAATGCGAAGGCGTTCTCGGCGGATGGACCGACGGGCCGCGGGGTTGTCGCGTATACACGCAATCCCTTGACGCAGCCTCGACGACCTCATGATGGCGCAGCGGTGAACGTGCGCATCGAGCGCTCGATCATTCGTGACACGGACGATGGCGTCGCAGTGTTCGTATTGAATTTCGCATCGGGTACGAGAACTGGTGCGACGCTGATCCGCAATCGGGTCCTCGGAACACTGGTTGCGGGCGGTGCAGCGAATCGACCCGAAACTATTGACCATGCAACGACCGTGATCGAAACGGACCACAACCTGTTCGTCGCGCCTCAGGACGGCAACGTACGGGGTTGGCTTCTGATCGGTGCGAGCAGCGGGCCGCATCTGCCAAGTGAAGCTGCGGGACCGGCCTTCAATATGCTGCGCGTGCGCTCCAGTGCAGATCGCATTGAAGGATTTGCCAACGCGATCATTGCGATCGCGGCACGACGCATCGTGTCCGGCTCGGGTCCGCTCTACGGCAACACACTCGACCTTCAGTTTGACGATTTGCGTATCCGCAGCGTCGGCGCAAACGCGGCCGATCTGCAACTGCACCCCGCGCAGGCCCTGCTGGACCAGGATCAACCGCCTTTGCCCGGACTCGACGCCGGCCAGCGCAATACGTTGCGCGTTCAGATGAGCGGTAGCGTTGGCAGCGGACTTCGCAACAACGCCTATTCGCCTTGTGATGATGCGGCCCAGTAACCCATCCGGCAATCGGCTCGAATTCGTTGGTACCGCTGTTGGATTCGCCCGCTCCAACAGCAGCTTCGATCCGGCGCCGCCAACGTCTTGCTTCAGCGGAAAATGATTTAGAGGCGCGGATTTCAAACTTCGGCTACGGGATCCGCACCGCGAACGGCAGGTCGTATTCGTCACACCCCCACGTCCAGCCTCTTCGGCTGCAGGCTTTGCGGCATTGAGTAAACAGACCTTCGACCGCGCTCATTGGCCGCTGGCGCGTCGCGTTACACTGTCCCGTCATCGCGGGGAGCATGCCATGGCCGACGACGTCGTCGACGTTCTGATCATCGGAGCAGGCGCTTCGGGCGCTGCGGTCGCGTGGAGCCTGGCCGATACGCGCATGCGCATCGTCTGTTTCGAGCAAGGCGACTGGACGAATCCGTCCGATTACCCGAGCACCGCCGCGAACTGGGAGAGCCGGGCGTACGGTCCCTATCACATCGACCCGAACGTGCGCGGCCGCGACACGGACTATCCGATCAACAACGACGAATCCGCCGTCACGGTGGTCAATTTCAACGGCGTCGGCGGCAGCACCATTCTGTACGGCGCGCATTTCCCGCGATTGCATCCCTCCGACTTCAAGGTGCGAACGCTCGACGGTGTCGCGGAGGACTGGCCAATCGACTACGACACGCTGGAACCATACTTCGCAACTAACGACCGCATGATGGGGGTGTCGGGGCTGGCCGGTGATCCGATGTATCCGGCCAAGCAACCGCCGCTGCCGCCGCTGCCGATGGGTCTCGTCGGCGAAACGGTCGCGCGCGGCTTCAACAAGCTCGGTTGGCATTGGTGGCCGTCCGACAGTGCGATCATTTCGCAGCCGTATCAGGGGCGCGACAAGTGCGTGAACCTGGGACCGTGCATCTCCGGCTGCGCGCAAGGCGGCAAATCGAGCACCGACATTACGTATTGGCCCGACGCAATTCGCCGCGGCGTGGAGCTTCGCACGCGCTGTCGGGTACGCGAGATCACGGTGAACGAACACGGCTTCGCGAACGGCGTCGTTTACTTCAACGCGGCCGGCGAGGAGTGCTTCCAGCGCGCGGAGGTCGTCGTGATGGCGTGCAACGGCGTCGGCACGCCCCGCATTCTGCTGAACTCGAAGTCGCCACAGTTCCCCGACGGTCTGGCAAACAGCAGCGGCCTGGTCGGTAAAAATCTGATGTTCCATCCGATTGCGTTCGTACAGGGTCTGTTCGAGGAACGGCTCGACAGTCACAAAGGTCCGCAAGCGTGCTGCATTCTCAGCAAGCAGTTCTACGAGACGGACGCGTCGCGCGGTTTCGTACGCGGCTACAACATGCAGATCGCGCGTGGATCGGGTCCGTTGGGTACCGCAATGGCGGGCTACGTCAGCGGAACCATTCCGTGGGGCCCCGGACATCACGAGGCATTCCGCCAACGGTTCGATCACGTCGCGTCGATCGGCATCCTCTGCGAGGATTTACCCGAAGAACACAACACCGTCACGCTCGACCCGACGCGCGTCGATTCGAACGGCATCCCAGCGCCGAAGATCACGTACCGCTACAGCGACAACAGTCTAAGGATGATGGAACACGGTCAGGCACGCGCTACGGAGGCGTTGCTCGCGGCCGGCGCGCACACGGTTACGAGTTCCGGACCGCTGCGTGTATCCGGCTGGCATCTGCTCGGCACCGCGCGCACCGGCAAGGACCCGAAGCGATCCGTCGTCAACCATTGGGGGCGCAGCCACGACGTGAAGAACCTGTTCATCGTCGACGGCAGCGTGTTCGTCACCGGTGGCGGCGTGAACCCGGCCAGCACCATACAGGCGTGGGCGCTGTACGTGGCCGATGCGATGAAGAAGAACCTCGCCAACCTGTTCGACTGAGCCTTTCGATTGAGGAGCGACGCCATGGCCGACATCATCTCCACCGACCATCCGTTGACGCGTTCCCAACAGATTCTCCTGGCCGCGGTTCTCGACACACTGGTTCCGGCCAGCGACGACGGTGCGATGCCAAGCGCCGCCGACGTCGGGTTCGACGCGTATCTGCTCGCCCAGGCGGAGGATTTCATCCCGCTCGTGATATCGGCGTTGCAGCGTTTCAAATCTTCCTTCGCCGATCTCCCCCTCGCTGGTCGCTGCGAATACGTCCGCGAGTTCAGTGTGAGCGATCCGCAGCTGTTTCAAGCACTGCTGACGCGCGTCTACGACTGCTACTACCAGAACGACCGCGTGCGCGTGCAGATCGGCGTCGTCACCGGCGCGCCGTTCCCGCAAGGCAACCAGGTCGTGGCGGGAGATCTGTCGCTGCTCGATCCCGTCATCGAACACAGCGCGCGTCACGTGTATCGAAAGCCGTGACACACCGGTGATTCTCTTCCATCCGAAAGCCAGGAGTTCTTCGATGT
This sequence comes from uncultured Gammaproteobacteria bacterium, assembly GCA_963780795.1. Lineage (GTDB taxonomy): Bacteria > Pseudomonadota > Gammaproteobacteria > Pseudomonadales > Azotimanducaceae > DATJGR01. Next base: position 1,119,757 of record CAWADH010000008.1, read on the forward strand.
CCAGCAACACCCAAGTGTTGATCGCGGCGGTGCCCGACGGGCCGCTCGCTGCCGAGCATTTTCAGGTCCAGGAAGACCGCGGCGCCGGTTTGCGGCGACGGCCAGGTTCTTATGCCGCACGCTCGCGCTGACGATCGGCGCCGGGCAACGAGCAGGTCTACAGGGCAGCGCGAGTTACGCAGGCGCACCGAAAGCCGGAGTGGTAATGGGCGGAACCGGCGTCGCGCGCGTCGAGCAATCGCGCGCAGCCGGATTCGCACCGGGAGACGTAGTGGTCGGCCCGACCGGCTGGCAGGCGCTTTCAGTCCATAAGGCGTCCTCGCTGCGCAAGGTGCCGGCCGGCGGCGATCCCGCGTTGCACCTCGGCGTGCTCGGCACGAATGGACTTACGGCCTACTTCGGTTTACTCGATGTGGGCGCGCCCAAGCCTGGCTCAACCGTTGTCGTCTCGGCCGCTGCGGGTTCGGTCGGTCACATCGTGGGGCAGATCGCGAAGCGCATGGGCTGCCGCGTGGTCGGCGTCGCGGGTTCCGACACGAAGTGCCGCATCCTCGTAGACGAACTCGGCTTCGACGATAGCGCTCAACTACAAAGACGGCGACTTTCGCGCGGCGTTCAAAGACGCGACGCCGAATCGCATCGACGTCTACTTCGACAACACCGGCGGCGACATCCTGGGCAGCGCGCTGTTCCGCATGAACGCGCACGGACGCATCGTCTGTTGCGGCGCCGTCAGCCAGTACGACACGGCGCGACCGACCGGCAGTCCGCGCGGCATCCCCGGCCTGCTGGTCAACAATCGAGTGCGCATGGAGGGGTTTCTGGTATTCGATTACGCAGACCGATACGACGAGGCGCGGGGCGAGATGATGCAATGGATCGAGCGCGGCGAGCTCGTGCCGCGCGTTACCGAGTACAAGGGATTGGAGTCAGCACCCGCCGCGTTCATCCATCTGCTGCACGGCGATACCGTCGGCACCACGATCGTTCGCGTCGATTGAGCCGGTGCAAGGGAGACCGACGACTGGCACGAGAATGCAGCCGGAACGTTACAGGCCAGCGAACCGGAATCGTGATGAACAACGTGCTGCTAGGGTTCGCGGCGCTGCCGGGCCGGATCGAATAGCTGTTGATCGCCATTCAGTGCCAACTAGCCATGCTGCCAAACTTTGCCGTGATTGTGGCGCTGCCCCCGTCGTTGCCGATCGCGAGCCCCACGCGTACCGGGTTGCTCGTACCGCTTAGAGTGGCGCAGTTCACATACGTCCAGAATTCTTAGTTCCTGCCTTTGATTTGATGGAACTGCGCATACACCTTCACGCCTCGGATGCGTCCGATGAACGTGAACTTTCCATCCTTCAGTTGGAAAGCGTTCGCCGGAATCGTCGTCGAAAACGTACCGACCTGGATTGTTACTGGCTCGATGACGGATGGAATCCCGTCGCTGTCGGCGCCCAGCGTGACAGCGGCAAACATCTCGAACCGATCCTTGCCCTGCACCGGACTCAAATCGATATTGGCCATGGGCTCGAACCGCGCGAACGTGATGGCGCCCTCCGCGGGGCGCACGAACACATCAATCCTTCCATTGGTGTCGGCTGCGACCAAGTCGCTAGCGTCGCTCACAAACGCTACGACGTGCCCGTCCGCGCTGATGTTCTGCGTGAAGCTCCCGCTATTGCCGCTGTCCGATCCAGCCCGGTTGACACTCACCAACCGCGTTGAACGCGCCCGCAGGTCGCGCACAAACACGTCGAAATTTCCGTTGCTGTCGGTTCCAACCAAGTCGCTCGCGCTGCTTCCAAACGCTACGAAAAGGCCGTCCGCGCTGATGGTCGGACCTCCGGAGCCGAACGGCCTGAAGACGCAGCCGCCTTGTTCGGGACGACACTCCGTGGGGGGCCGTGCGGCGTCGGTTCCTTCTCGGTTGACACTTGCCAAAGTAGTCGTGCCGGTCACGAGGTCGCGCACGAACACATCGTCCGCATCGTTGGTGTCTCTCGCCACCAGGTCGCTCATGCTGCTTTCGAATGCGACTAAACGCCCATCCGCGCTGAACGCGGCGGGGCTGGGAGGATATCCAGTCTGTCCCCTCCTGATGTTGGCGCTGTCCGTGCCATCAAAGTTGACAGTCACGAGAGAGGTCACGCCCGTCTGCAGGTCGCGGACAAACAAGTCAAAGTCCTCGTTGGTGTCAGTCGCGACCAGATCACTGGCGAAAGAGGTGAACGCCACGAAACGGCCATTTGCACTGAGCGCAGAGAGGAGTGATAGACAATTTGCGGTGGAAGTACCGGCCAGGTTCATACTGACCAGCGTGGTCTTTCCGGCCTGCAGATCGCGCACGAACACGTTATCACCGCAGTACAACGGCGCAGGATCAGATGAGAAGTGAATGCATTCGCTGGTGAGAGGAGTTGCCGTTAGGTCCCTCGCATCGCTCACAAACGCCACGAAGCGCCCGTTGCTACTGATAGCAAAGCTGTACAGGCCCGAATCGCCCCGACCACTGTCGGTTCCTGCCAGGTTGGTGCTTACAAGTCTCGTTGTTCCCCTCTGCAGGTCGCGCACGAACACGTCGCTTCTTCCATTGGTGTCGCTTGCGACCAGGTCGCTAGCGCTGCTCACGAACACTACGAAACGGCCGTCCGAGGTGATCACGGGATCGATCGATCCATCATTGCCACCATTCGTTCCAGACCGGTTGGCGCTCACCAGGGTTGTCTTTCGCGTCTGCAGGTCGCGCACGAACACGTCAGAGCTGTCGTTGTTGTCGTTCGCCACCAGGTCGTGTGCCTCACTCATGAAAGCCACGAAGCGGCCGTTGCGGCTGATCGACGGTCCTACCTGACCAGAACCGCCATCGCCGCTGTCGGTGCCCGCAAGGTTTGCGCTCACCAGTGTCGTTGTTCCCGTCTGCACGTCGCGTACGAACACATCCCCGCAACTGTTCGGACAGTTCCGGCTGCCACCGTTGGTGTCGGTCGCAACCAAGTCGCTCGCGCTGCTGACGAACGCCACGAAACGGCCGTTTCCGCTGAGCGCGGGCAAGCGATTCGAAGAGTGCGAATCGCCGTTGCCACTATTGGTTCCAAACCGATTGATACTCACCAACTCGGTCTGCGGGCTGAAGGGCTCCGGCTCCCCTGCTGCTTGCACAACAGACGCCACGGTCTCCACCAGAATCAAAACGAGACCTCGAGTGCACATCCTCTCAAGCCGAGCATTTCGGCCACGCCGAAGAAATCGAGCCGCCGCTGTAAGCATTTGAGCGCCCCTCTCCATCCGTGTGCGTGTGCTCTTCTAACGCTTCACAGGGGCAATGGCGATACGGACTTCTGCTTGCACCGCGCCCCGCATCGATCGGTTAGGACAGGCTGCAGTGTGCGATTCCTCAGAATCTCAACCGTGCGACCAGATAGATCCGCTCGCCCGTGTACGCGTTGCGGGTCTAGTGGTCGGTGGCGTGAACCACCGTATTCCGGCCGCCCGCTTTCGCGTCGTACAGGGCCGTGTCGGCGAGTTCGATCAGCCGCTCGCCCGCCAGCTTCGAGTCGCCCATGTCTGTGCTGGGCCAATGCTCGGCGACGCCGATCGACACGGTCACAGCAACGCGCTCGCCGACGCCCGGCAACTCGAATCCTTTGGCCGCGACCGCGCGGCGCATTCGTTCAGCGAGCGAGCGACCCGCTTCGATGCCGGTACGCGGCAGCAATATGACGAACTCTTCGCCGCCGTACCGCGCAGACACATCGCTGTTGCGCACTTCGGTTTCGATGCGACGTGCGAGCTGTCGCAGCAGTTCGTCGCCGGCGAGGTGACCGTACTGGTCGTTGATCTTCTTGAAGTGATCGACGTCGATCATGAGGCACGTGAGCGCGCTGTTGTCGCGCTGGCTGCGCGCGAGTTCCTCGTACAGCCGTGTCTGGAGATAGCGCCGGTTGCGCCAGCCCGTGAGCGCATCCGTCAGTCCACTTCGGACGAGGCGCGCCCGATTGACGGCGCTCTCGAGGCAGAACGCGGCAATGACGGCGAGGTGGTGAAGAAAGTCGGTCGCGAGATGGCCACCGAATCTGTGGCTTTCGTCACTGCCGAGATTGAGGCTGCCGACGATGCGTTCCTCGCGCGTGAGCGGAAGCAACGCGACACTCTGAAGGCGCACGTCGACTGGAAACAGCGGCCCGTGATCGGAGCGCGCGAACCTTCCGAGCCATGGCCGGTTTCCCGACGCAAGCTGCGGGGCGAACGCGCGCATTGAATCGACGAACAAGACCGCTTCATGCCCGCCTGCGCGCGTGCCCTGTGCGGCGAGCAGCTGCCGCACTTCGTGCTCGGGATCGGCGAGCACGAGCGTGACCGCTGCCAGCCGATAGCTCGCGCGCAAGCCGGTCGTGAGACGCTCGAACAGCGTGTCGAGACTGTCCGCCTCGAGCAGTTCCATCTCACGACGCTGCGATCGCTGCCAGGCGTCCTCGTTCTTGCGAGCTTCGTCCGTGAGCGCAACGATCCGGCGCTTCAGATCGATCAGCTCGCGGTCGTCCTTGTCCACGTCGTCACTCCGTTTCCTCAGCCGCGGGGTCACCTGGTACGCCGTCGATTCACGTGCAACTCACGGTGCCCAATCTATCGTCACTAAACATAGTCGACGATGATCCACTGCGCAGAACACGCGCTGATCCACCTGGTTGGATCCAGCCCAAGTGCCCGACTCCGCGGTGCGCGACGTAAAGTTCGTCGCGCCGATTGTTCCGCAACGCGAGACTTGGCATCGTCGCCATTTGGCATCGTCGCTATATAGACGACGAATCCGATAGACGACGAATCCGGATTCCCGAATCGAGGAGTGCAATGACCCACAGTGCTTTGCCCGAAGAAGTCATCCACCTCTGGCCCGACGGCCCGCCAACGAAGCTCGAGGGTGTCGGCCCTGAGGTCACCTTCCGCGGACCGGTCGGCGTTGCCGCCGAAACGGTGATGCTGCGCAACGTGTCGGAGCCGACGCTGACGGTGTTCCGTCCCACGAACGGCAAGCCGAACGGCATCGGTGTGATCGTCTGTCCCGGCGGTGGCTGGCGTCTGCTCGCGTGGGAACACGAAGGCATCGACGTGGCGGATTGGCTGGCGGCGCGCGGCTACACCGCGTTCCTGCTGAAGTACCGCGTGCGCGGTACGCCTGCGAAGCAGGCCGATTACGACGCCGACATGGCCAGGCTGTACACGACGATCGACGTCACCCGCAAGGGACGCAGAGCACCGCGCACGATCGGCGACGTCGTGCCCTACGAGTCGATCCGCGCCGCGCGCGAAGCCGCGGCCGACGACGGACGCCGCGCGATCTCAATCGTTCGCGAGCATGCGAAGGATTGGAACGTCGATCCCGCGAAGGTCGGCATGATCGGATTCTCTGCCGGTGCTTTTCTCGTCGTCGATGTCGCGGTCGATCCGCGCGCCGCACCGCTCGCCTTCGTCGCGCCCATTTACGGCGGCGAGACACTGGGACGCACCGTGCCTGCGGATGCACCGCCGCTGTTCACGGTGATGGCCCAGGACGACCTGCTTCTTTACCGGCTCGCCGAAGTTCTCTACTCGGACTGGACCGATGCCGAGCGTTCCGCGGAAATGCACATCTACCGGCGCGGCGACCACGGCTTCGGCATGGTGAAACAGGGAGCGCCATCGGATAAGTGGATCGAGCTGTTCCACGACTGGCTCGCCGATCAGCAGCTGGCGTAGCTGCCATGCGGACGCTCGAAACCTTATCGCACGCAACTCCGATCGAAGACGTCATGCGCGTCATTCGCCGCGACGGCGCGGTGATTCTCTCCGGCATGATGTCGCATGCAGAGACGATCTCGCTCACCGACGAACTGATGCCGCATCTCGAAGCGACGCGGCCCGGTCGCGAGAGTTTCTCGGGATTCAAGACGACGCGCACCGGCGCGCTGGCGGCGCGCTCGCCTCGTGTTCGTCAAGCGATTCTCGATCGCCGGGTGCGTGCGATCTGCGATCAGGTGCTGCTGCCGAATTGCGATCGCTATCAGGTCAACGTCACGCACATCATCCGCATCATGCCCGGCGAAGTCGCACAGGTGATGCACCGCGATCGCTGGTCGTGGGCTTATCTGAAAGACATCGAACCGCAGCTCAACACGATCTGGGCGCTGACCGACTTCACGCGCGAGAACGGCGCAACGCAGGTGGCGCCGGGTTCGTGGACATGGCCCGACAGCCGCCGACCGCGGCCCGACGAAATTGCCTACGCGGAGATGGAACGCGGCTCGGTGCTCGTCTACACCGGTTCGGTTTTTCACGGCGGCGGCGCGAACCGATCGAACGCACCGCGCGTAGGCATGAATCTCACCTACTGCCTCAACTGGCTGCGGCAGGAAGAGAACCAGTATCTGTCCTGCCCGCCCGAGATCGCCCGCACACTCGAACCGGAATTGCAGGCGCTGATGGGATACGCCTCGGGCGGTTACGGACTCGGCTTTTACACGCCACCTCTGGAGCCCGAAGAGAGTTCTGAAGTTCATCCGATCGAACACGCGGTACGCGGCAGATCGACGTAGCTGTATTCTTGGCAGCGTCCTCGGACCGCAACCTACATCGGCTCAGCTTCGACGGAGGAGTAACACCAATGCGCACTCGTCTGTTCTTTGCGGCACTGGTCACCAGCGCAACTGCGTTCGCGTCCGACACCCTGGACGTGAAGACCGGCCTTTGGGAAATAACCTACATCACCGCAACGCACGGCACGCTTCTCCCACAATCAGCCCTAGACAAGCTGACACCGGAACAACGCGCCAAGATCGAGGCTTCGATGAAGGCTCAGCAGGTAGCGGGACCAAAGCCGCACACCGATCAAACCTGCGTCACCGCGGAAGACCTCAAGAAGGGTGCTTTTCGCGATGAAGACGACGAAAAGTGCAAATACACCTCTCTGACGCGCACGAAAACCGTCCAAGAGGAAGCCGTGCAATGTGCCGGCGCCGAGGGACGTCGCGGTACTTTCAAGGTCGAAGCACCCGATCCCGAGCACATCGTCGCCCAATTCAGCCAGCAACAGAGCACAGGCGGCGTGGTCGTTCAGATGACTGGAAAGTGGCTTGCCGCAAGTTGCCCTGCCGACATGGACGATTGAGTTGGCATAGCTTGCGGGCTGACATCGAGAAGACCACATCATGCGTGCGCCCCAAGGCGCTCGTTGGGACTCGAGAGAAAAACGCGACCTTCGTCGCCGCGGATCGCTCAGCCCACTTGAGTCACCTTGTCCGGCTTCCCCAGGATAGGTGCATATCGGATGGGCGATCGTACAGACGCCCATCCGAGCCGGGCGCGAGGACTCGTAACGCTGCGCTACGAACAGACGGGATTGGCGGACCTGGCACCGGGGATCCTGGCGCAGCCTGCTCGCCGCTCCCGCCTCCCCGCAGCCGGCACCGAAGATCACTGCGGAGCCGAACGTGATTCGCGCGATGAATCGGCTGCTGTCGCGACAACTGCTCCTACTACGCAAATCTGGACTCTGATCGAGCGCCGGGCTTACCTTTCGGGTTCGGACTGAAAACAACCGGCAAAGGCGAGATGGGGCAGTCGCGGGAGGTGCATGGCACGGGCCAGTGGTACCTGATCGCTCGCCATGGCGACATGGTGATGCGTGTGCGGCCCCGCATGTTGCTGGGAGAAACGGCATCGGGCGAGCTGAGCTTCGAAGCGTCCTGCGCGCAGCTCGAACTCGATATCGATGACGATGGCGGTCTGGTGCTGAGTGCCATCGATGGCCACGAGCTGGAGTGGGCCGGAGGCGCACGCTGCCACCGCGAACGTCTGGCGCGCCATCGAGGCGCGGAAATCCGCCTCGCTCACAACGTCCTGATCCTAGACACGGACTTTGTCGAGGATGTCCCCGCACCGCGGTCAATCGATCACGCCACTGAGCCAGACACGGAACGGGTTCCGCAAAAGGTCCCGGACCAGTCCGACGTCGTGATTCCCGACGTGCGGTCGCACACGCCGAAGGCGGCGGTGCAGCCAATCGTCGAGCAAGCGATCAAGGTGCCCATCGAGGGGACCCGTGCTCGGCGGCGCCGACACCTCCCGAGTCCGTCGACGATGGCGCTGGTCACGCTGGCCGCTGTCGGCCTCGGATTGCTGTATTTCGGCCTGCGTGACGACGACGCGCCGAGACCGGACGACACCGTCGCCCTCGAGCCGACGCAGGTTGCGCCAGCTCAAGCGCCTGTGGCCGTTGCCATGAGCTCCGAGCAGCCGCGCGAGGAAATGTTGCCTTCCACCGTCATCCCGTCGACGCCACCGCCGCTGCCGCCGCCAGCCCGCGATGCGTCGCCTCCGGCCGAGCCACTCGTCACCCAACAGGTGGCGGGCGCCCGCGAGCAGGTGGCAACGCTGCCGGCCAAGGCCGCATCGATCGAACGCACACGAAGCGTCTCCCGCAGTGCCGGAGCCCGAACCCACGCCCCCGCCAGCCGCTGAAAAGATCGTGCGGCAGCGCGTGGAGCCCCCCTCAGTTCCCAAGGTGGCCCAAACCCCCGTAGCCAAGGCGACGGAACCGGTTGCAAAAGCTACGCGCCCCGTGGCGAGCGATGCGGTCGCGAAGCGCCCGCCACCTCCAAAAGACGCGGCAAGTGAAGCGCGAGCTTCGGAACTGGCTCGCCAGCGCGCGTTGTTTGCTGCCGATCAGGCTTTGGCGCAAGGCAGATTGACGACGCCTCCCGATGCGAACGCCTATGCCCTGTACAACCGGGTCCTGACACTGGATCCTGAGTCGCCGGAAGCCAGGAATGGTTTGAAGTCCGTCCGCGAGAAATTGATCAATCGCGCGCTAGCTGAGCTGGCCGGCAATGCGTTGGACGACGCGCGCCGGTCTCTGGAGGCCGCGGCCGGGGTTGGCGCCGACCCATCACTGGTCGCCAATCTGCAGGACGAGGTCGCTTACCGACAACAGCTGATCAACGCACGAAAAGACAATGAGTGAAGCAGTACAAGTCAGCCTGATCCTGATCCGGCGCCTTTCAGACGGCAGGGTCGAGTGGATCCCGATCCAGAATCCTCCGCAACACGTTCCTGTCACACCCGACTCCGCGTATACCGTGGTGGACCGGGCGGGGTACGAGGCTCCAAAGACGTTGGTGCCGCAACGCCAGGGCGACAATCTCGTGATCGAGGTGCAGGGAAGCGACGCAGTCGTACTCGATGGTTTCTTTACCGCCGAGCACGCCGAGTTCTATCCGACGACAAACCTCGCCGCCGGCGAAGGGCCTTTTTCCGGTGCGGCGCTCACGGCCAACTCACCGGAGCTGGCAGCTTCCGCTCCTGCTGAGCCCGAAGTTTGGTCCGCTGGCCACGAACAGGCCGGCGCCGCTACTGCCGCTGCAACCACGACGGGCACGGGCGGCGGCAGCTCTCCGTTGCTTTGGGTCGGGTTAGCGGCGGGTGGATTAGGCCTCGCTGCCCTTGCAGGAGGAGGCGGCGGCAGTGGTGGTGAGTCTGGCGGCGGTGGGGGCGTCCCTCCCCCACCGGATACCACCCCGCCTCAGATCACGTCGGGCGCAACCGCTTCGGCAGTCGCCGAAAACAGCGGCGCAGGCCAGGTCGTCTATACCGTCACCGCGACGGACACGAGCAGCGTGACCTATAGCCTCGAGGCCGGCGGAGACGCATCGGCATTCAGCATCAACGCTCGAACCGGTGCGGTGACCTTAATCGCCAACCCCGACTTCGAAGCCAAACCCAGCTACAGCTTCACGGTCGTCGCAACCGACGCGGCGAACAACACCGCCGTGCAGGCGGTCAGCCTCGCCATCGGCAACGTTGCGGATACACCGGTGACGATCACGTCCGGTGCAAGCGCTGCGGCGATCGCGGAAAACAGCGCTGCCGGCCAGGTCGTCTACACCGCGGCCGCGATCGCCACCACCGGGACGACAGTTACTTACAGCCTCAAGGCCGACGGCGATGCTGCGTCATTCAGCATCGACTCCACCACGGGCGCCGTGACCCTCACCGCGAGTCCGAACTTCGAAGCGAAGCCGAGCTACAGCTTCACAGTGATCGCGACAGACGCGGCGAACAACACTGCACAGCAAGCTGTCGCACTCGGAATCAACAATCTGGACGAGGTGGCTCCGACGATCACGTCCGCCACCACAGCCGCAATCAATGAAAACGGCAGCGCCGGCCAGGTCGTCTACACCGTCACCAGCACCGACACCGGCGATATCAGCACCGGCAGTACTCACTACACCCTCAGCGGCACCGATGCGGCCGCCTTCAGCATAAACACCAACACGGGCGTGGTTACCCTTACCGGCATCCCGAATTTCGAGACGAAGGCCAGCTATAAGTTCACCGTGGTGGCCACGGACGCAGCGGGCAATAACAGCCAACCACGTGCGGTCTCGCTGGCGATCAACAATCTGGACGAGGTGGCGCCGACAATCACGTCGGGGCCTACGGCGACTGCGATCAACGAAAACAGTGCCGCCGGGCGGGTCGTCTACACCGTCACCAGCACCGACACCGGCGATGTCAGCACCGGCAGCACTCACTACACCCTCAGCGGCACCGATGCGGCCGCGTTCGCCATCAACACCAACACGGGCGTCGTCACCCTTACTGGCATCCCGGATTTCGAGACGAAGTCCAGCTACCACTTCACCGTGGGGGCCACGGACGCAGCGGGCAATAACAGCCAACCACGTGCGGTCTCGCTGGCGATCAACAATCTGGACGAGGTGGCGCCGACAATCACGTCGGGGCCTACGGCGACTGCGATCAACGAAAACAGTGCCGCCGGGCGGGTCGTCTACACCGTCACCAGCACCGACACCGGCGATGTCAGCACCGGCAGCACTCACTACACCCTCAGCGGCACCGATGCGGCCGCGTTCGCCATCAACACCAACACGGGCGTCGTCACCCTTACTGGCATCCCGGATTTCGAGACGAAGTCCAGCTACAACTTCACCGTAGGGGCCACGGACGCAGCGGGCAATAGCAGCCAGCCAAGTGCAGTCTCGCTGGCGATCAACAACGTCCCACCGAGTGTGGACCACATTGCAGTCACCGGCGCAGTCGGAGCGCAGAACGGCATTCTCAATGCGGGGGACACGGTGCAAGTCACCGTGACGATGTCTGAGAACACCGTGGTCAACACTGCCGGCGGTACGCCAAGCATCGAGCTGTCCATCGGCGGCGACAGGGTGGATGCGGGTTATGTCTCAGGCAGCGGCACGCCTAATCTGGTCTTTGCGTACACGATTCAGGCGGGTGAAAACGACAGCAACGGCATCAGCGTTCGGCCCGATTCGCTGAGCGCGAACGGCGGCTCTATCCAAGACCCGCCGGGCAGTGCGGCAAACCTCGCCCACGGGCCGGTCCCAAGCAACCCTTCCTTTATAGTGGACACGACCGCGCCGACGTTGTCCTCCAGCTCACCGGCGAACAATGCGACTGACGTCCCTCAAGGAGCAGACATCGTCCTGACGTTCAACGAGAACGTACTGGCCGGCAGCGGCAACATCACCATCAGTGGCGGCATTGATGTTCCGCCTTTGGCTGGCCACACCATCCCCGTCACCGATGGCTCTCAAGTCAGCATCAGCGGTAATCAGCTGACCATCGACCCCACGTCAGACCTGGTCTTCAGTACCACGTACAGCGTACGGATCGACGCAGGGACAATCACCGACGCAGCCGGCAATCCCTATGCGGGCATCAGCGACATCACAACACTCGACTTCACAACCGAAGACGTCATCGTTTCCCCCCTCGCCTTAGCGCAAAGCGCCAGCGCCGACAGTCGCAGTTTTCAGAGCCTCGCGAGCGACAGTATCGACATCCGCGGTGCAGGCAGCGACGTCGCACCGAGTGCCGATGCCGCCAGTTTCGGAGCCTGGAGCGGCGCTGCCAATCTCGGTAGCGACGACCGGATCATGGTTGTGAGTGCCGACTCCTGGAACCCGTCAGCACCGGCGAATCAGGTGTCGATCAATGTAGTCGGCGCTCCTTTGCAGTCGCTGGCCGACTCGCTCGAGGAGCATGGACTCCCCATCGCCAGCTCACCCGCTTTCGAGGCGTCGTTACCGGGCGCTTCCCTCGACGGTGCGGGCCATGTCGCCTCCCTGGAAAACATACCGGCGCCGATCCTGACCTCACAGGGTCTGGTGTCCTGACGACATCATGGAGGCGCTGACCCTTCTTCGCGGCCTTGCGGAGCACCAGGACTACTCGACGCTGCGCGAAGCGTGCCTGGAAACTGACTCCGGTGATCCGGCAGTGCAGGTGCTTTTGGCGCTGGCCAACGTGCATCTCGGTGACATGACTGCCGGACGTTGCGCACTCGCGTCATTCGATCGCGTTACGCTCTCGCTCGATGCGCGTGTCGATCTGGCAGCGGTCCATATTGCGTTGGGCGAACTGAATCCGGCCATCGACCTTCTCGAAGCCGATCTATCGACGAACTCCGATCACGCCGTGCTGCTGGCGCGACTCGCGTGGTGTCGGCTGCACCAGGGGAACCGCGATCGTGCGCTCGAGTTGTACCAGCGCAGTCTGAGCCTCCGCCCCTTAATGGCGGTCTACCACAATGTGCTTCGGGTGCATCGGGATCGCGGCAACCTGCTCGAGATGGCTGCGTGTCTCGATGCCGCCTGGAAGCTGTGGAATCAGGAGCAATCCGATTGGCCAGACGCGCAGAGGGAGATGCACAGTCAGCAACTGCGAGCTCTACAACTCGACCTGTGGTTGGCAGAGAACCGTCTCGAGACGGCAGAAGCCTGGGCCGAACAGCAGCGCGCCGCGCTGAACGAAGACGGCTGGTGTGCGCTGGTGTCGACACTGGCCCAGCGTCTGGCAACATCTGACCGCCACGCCCAGGCCGAAGAATGGCTGCACACTGGATTGCGCCAGTACCCGAACCATTTGGCGCTATACGATCAACTGGCCGAGCTGGCGCATCTGCAGGGCCGGACTCAACAGGCCATCGCACTGCTGACGCGCGCGATCCACCTCGCCGAGGTGCTCGACAAGCCCAGTGAAATGCTGCTGATTCGATTGTCTGCCACCGCGCTGCAAGCCAATTTCCGCCTCGCAAGATGGGCCGCCGAGCGGGCTCGGGAGCAACTCAACAAACAGACCCACCCTGTTACCAACGAGATCGCTGAGGCGCCGGTGCTGGTCGAGGTGGCGCTGGCCGCCATCGAATCGCAGGAAGAGGACCACGGCGCGGCCGAATGGCGATATCGGCAGGTGCTCGCACGAAGTCCGGACACGATCCCGGCGCTAGAAGGTCTTGGCCAACTCTACATGCAGCTAGGCCGCATCGATGAAGCGGTAGAACTGTTCGAGCGGGTCACTTCGATCGACCCGACGCGGGGTCATGGAGCGCTAATCAATGCACGGCGTTTCCCAAAGGAACCAGGCGTCCTGCACCAGCTCGAACAGCTCGCCCGCACACCGGGTACCGAAGGATCGGTACGCACCGGTCTGCTGTTCCAACTCGCCACCGCATGGGAGCAGCGCGCGGAGTACGACAGAGCCTTCGCTCTCGCCGACGAAAGCAATGCTGCCAGCCGCCGACTGCTGCGCTACGACGCGAGTGCGCATCGGCAGCACTGCGCCCGCATTCGCCACGCCTTTCCCAAGTCGCTCTATCAGCATCGTCCGGGTTGCGGCCACGACACCACACTGCCGGTGTTCATCGTTGGCATGCCTCGCTCCGGCACAACGCTGGTGGAGCAGATCATCGCGGGACACAGCCGGATTCACGGGGCCGGCGAGTTGGGAACGATTCCGCGCGTCATCGCCGGGCTCGAACGCTGGGAACGCCACACCGGCTCCGGACGGCGGTACCCGGATTGCGTGGACGACCTCGATTCGCAGGTCAGCCGTGGCATCGCCGAAAACGTCCTGAAGGAACTGCGTGAATATGCTCCCGAGGCAGATCACGTGGTGGATAAGCTGCCTCACAACTTCGAGAACATCGGGCTGATCAAGTTGCTGTTCCCGAAGGCAAAGATCATTTCCGTACGCCGCGATCCTCGCGACATTGCGATCTCCAACTATTTCATCGACTACACGAACAAACACGGCGGCATGGGATTCGCGTACTCACTGGAGTGGATCGGCCACCAGCTCGCGGATCACAGCTTGCTCATGCATCACTGGCAGCAGGTATTTCCAGGAGAGATTCTGGAAGTTCGATATGAAGACGTAGTGGAGGATCCCGCGACGAACGCGCAGCGGATGCTGGACTACATCGGTGTCGACTGGGAGCCACAGGTGCTCGAGTTCTATGCACTGGAGCGTCCGATCAGGACCGCGAGCATGTGGCAGGTGCGACAGCCGCTCTACGCCAGTTCAAAGGCACGCTGGCGCCACTATCAGCAACATCTGGGACCGTTGATCGCCGCGACTAAACAGGCGATTCCATCGGAGCCGCTCGAAATGGTTACGCTGCCGGAGCCGGGTTGGCTGAATGCCGGCGTGGACCGCTATCGAAGCGGTGACCTCGACGGCGCCGAGCATCGCTTCAAGCAACTGTTGAGCTACCTGCCGGAGCACGCTGCCGCCCTCTTCATGCTGGGCCTGACTTATGTGCGCAAAGGCCACCGCGCCGACGGCATTGCGCTGATGGAGCGGGGTCTCGAACGCTGTCCGTGGAATCACCACTGGCGCGGCGACCTGGCGCAGGCTTATCGCCTTGACGGCCGCGATCAGGAGGCCGCTGCAATTGTAAGCGGCCAGAACGACCCGACAGCTCCGAGCTCGGAAGCCACGGAGTCCCCAATCCGCCTCGACTACCGGTTGTGCGAGGAATCCACATGCGCAAGTTCCGCGTCCGCGGTTGTTGGCGTCCGCTGCTGATCAACTGTTTGCTCTGCGGTAGTGCCGCGGCCGACGGGCTGCGCGAAGCCTTACAAGCCACGCTGCAGAATTATCCGGCCGTAGCCGGCCAAGAGGCGCAAGTGGACGCGAAGCGCCATGCCGCAGACGCTGTCCGCAGCCAACGCTATCCGACACTCACAGCGCAGGCGGAACAGTATGGGGAAGGCGGCCGCTCGGCGGCGGGCGAGGACCTTTCTCAACCATACATTCTGCGCATCCGACAGCCGATATGGGCGTTCGGACGCATCGACAACAACATTGCCGTCGCGAACGCAGAAGTGAGCACGCAGCGCGCCGACCTGTTGCGGGTACGCCGCCAACTGGTGGAGGACACGGCAGCCGCGTACGCGACGGTGCGCGGTAGTCAGCAACACATCGACATTGCACGCCAGAACGTCACTCAGCATGAGGAGTTGTTCGCGCAGATCCAGCGTCGAGTTGCGGGTCAGCTCGCTTCGAGCGCCGACGAGCGCCTTGCCGCGGCACGACTCTCCGACGCCCGGGCTCAGCTCGAACGCGCGATCAGCGAATGGGAAGGCTCCCGCGACGATCTGCTCGGGTTCACGCAGGTGGCGGTCAACACCGATGAGCCAGTGCCCGCCGACCTGCTCGAGTTGGGCGATTCCACGGACCTGATCGAAAGGGCCATCGATCAAAGCGCAGAGGTCGCCGTCAAGCAGCGCCAGATGGGGCAGGCTGAGCTCGAAGTGGACCAAGCCAGAACAGCCTCCATGCCGACCATCTATTTGCAGGCGGCCAGATACTACGACCAGCCCGGGCTCAACGATGACAGTCAGGCGAGCGTGGTGTTCGAAGCGTCGTTGGATGGACTGGGGTTGGCGGCGAAGGGGCGCACTGCAGAAGCTGCTGCGGATCACGTCGCAGCGACGCAGGACCTTGCCCTAGCCAAAGTCGAACTGACGCGTCAGATCAAACAGCTGCAGCGCAACCGGCTCTTGCAGACCCAGCTGATCGAACTGCAGACCGCTTCCCTATCCGACCTGGAATCACTGCTGGCTTCCTACCAGCGCCAATACGAGAGTGGAACCAAGAGCTGGCTGGATCTACTGAACGTCCAGCGCGAGTTGTTCGAGCAAAAGCGTCAGCTGGTGCAGGCGCAAACCGACTGGCAGATATACTCCCTACGACTTCTAGCCCGGATCGGCGACCTCGACCGTCTGGCGGGTGTCCAAGAGCGAAATGATGGCTGAGCAACGAAACTTGGGTGACCTCTATCCTGATCTGACGTTGTTGCTACGGCTGCTTAATGCGCTGGAGATCCCGCACGAAGAGTCGCGGCTGCGCGAGGCCGCCGCACGCGTCGAACCAGGGCCGGGCGGACCCACCCAGTGGCTGCGCCAGCTGCTGATCGCCGCGAACGTGAAAGAAGTGGCGTTGGTTCTCTTGCCTTGGCAGCGGTTTGACCCACAGCGGCTGCCGGTGCTGATGCGATCGCGTGGCGCGTGGCATTTCGCAAGCGCTGCTGAGATGGGACAGGTCCTTCTAACGACCCCGGATGGGGGCAAGTCCACCGTTGGGACCGCGGAGCTCGACGGCGCCGATGTGCTGTGGATCAAGCACCAGGCGAACCGTTCGCAGAATCCCCCGGCTACCTTGGCGGGCAACCTCGCGACCCAACTCGTCTGGAGAGAACTGTTCCGGGATCGAGGGTGGCTGTGGCAGATCGTTGCGGCGACGTGCCTCGTCAACCTGATCGGTATCGCGACGTCGCTTTTCGCGATGCAGGTCTACGATCGCGTCGTACCCACCATGGCCTATGCGACACTGACCACGCTCGTCGTCGGTATGGCGATCGTGGTCGTGCTGGACTGGACGCTCAAAACGATCCGAGCGCGAATCCTCGACAGCCTTTCGTGCGCCGTCGACGAACGGCTCTCCCAGCAGGTCTTCGAGCACCTGCTTCACGTTCAACTCGACGCGCAACCGCGCACCTTGGGAACGCTGGCTGCCCAAGTAGGCAGTCTCGAAGCCGTGCGCCAGTTCTTTTCCGCCACCGTCGTATTCGCCCTTGTCGATCTGCCGTTCGCGCTGTTGTTTCTCGCCTTCATCGGCATCATCGGCGGCGCGGTCGCGTGGGTGTATGCGGCGCTGTTGCCGGTGGCATTGTTCTTGGGCTGGATCACGCAGTGGCGGCTAAGGGGATTGATGCGCGGACAGCTCTCGCGCAGCAACGAACGCCAGGGTCTGCTGGTCGATACCATCCGCGGCGCCGAATCGATCCGCGCCAATAACGCTGGCTGGCGTTTCGCTCGCGACTGGGAACAGATCACCGCCAGTATCGACCGCTACGCGATACAACAGCGCGCCATCAGCAGTTCGTCCACGATCGCGGCCGGCAGTCTTGCGACGATTGCGTATGTCTCGGCGGTCGTAGTTGGTGTCTGGCAAATCGAAGCCGGTCTCCTGACCATGGGCGGCCTCATCGCCTGCAGCATTCTCGGCGGTCGAATCATTGCGCCCGTCGCGCAGAGCGTGCAGTACCTGGAGAAATGGCAGCACGTGAGCCAGTCGCTGAACATGGTGCACCAGGTCCTCGCACTTCCGCCTGAACGCGCGAACCAGCAGTTGATCCTTCCTGACGAGGCTCCGGCATCAATGGCGTTGGAGGGTGTCCGCTTCGCCTACGCAGGCTCGCCGATCCGACAACTCATCATCGACGACTTGCAGCTCAAGTCCGGCGACCGGGTCCTCCTCGTCGGTTCGGTGGGCTCAGGCAAATCCACGCTGCTGAAGGTCCTGGCCGGCCTTTATCGGCCCAGCGAGGGTCGCGTGCGACTCGGGCAGGCAGATCTGTGGGAGACCGATCCGTTGCTGGTCAGCACTCAGATCGGCTATCTGCCGCAATCCGTTCACCTATTCCGGGGCACCCTGCGCAGCAACCTTTGCCTCACCGGTACCGCCAACGACGACCGCCTGTTGCAGGTCAGCCGGCAACTCGGCATCGACGCGATCGCCGGCGGCAGTCCACAAGGTATGGATCTCGCGATCAGCGAAGGCGGCGAAGGTCTTTCCGGCGGCCAGCGTCAGCTGGTGGCTCTGGCGCGCGTGTTCGTCAATCAGCCCCATATATGGTTCCTCGACGAACCCACGGCGTCGCTCGACAGAGAGATGGAGGAACGCGTGTGGCAAACGCTCGAAGCGGCGCTGCGTCCGAGCGACATCTTGATCGTCAGCACCCATAGACCGCTCCTGGCAAGCCGGTTGGTGAATCGTGTGCTGGTGATGCAACAAGGACGCGTCGTTCGGGACGGCAGGCCAGAGGCGCTGTTGCCACAGATTGTGGGGCAGAACGCACGACAGCTCGCCCCTCCGAGAGGGAAAGCGGATGTGGTTTGACGTCGCTGCGGATGACGACAGCCCGCGCGCGCGACGGCGGATCGAGCGACTGCAGCACGCTCATCGCGAACGCTACGGTACCGTACTGGTTGTTCTTGCGGTTGCCGTTGCTGCATTCATCGTCTGGGCAAGCCTGTTCCAGATCGACGAGGTGGCCCGCGCCCGCGGTGAGGTGATCACCAATAGTCGCGTGCAGGTCATTCAGTCCGTGGATGGCGGCGTTCTGGCCGAGTTGCTGGTGCATGAAGGCGACCGCGTTGCATCGGGACAGGTTCTCGCACGGCTGGATCAAACCCGCTTTGCTTCGACCGTGGGCGAAATCAAAGCACGCCTGTTCGCGCTGAAAGCCAAAGTCGCTCGGTTGCGCGCCGAAGTCGTCGGCCGCGAAAAACTGACGTTTGCTGACGGACTGGAGCAACAAGCCCCCGAGATCGCCCAAGTCGAGCGCGCGCTGTTTCAGCAGCGTCGCACCGGTTTGACCGAAGAGCTGAGTACGTTGCAGCTGGCCGTGAATCTTGCAACGCGCGAACTGGCGCTCGTTCAGCACCTGTACAACAACGGCGACTCGAGCGGTTCGGAGCTGTTGCGTGCCGAACGCGGGCTCAACGAAGCGCAGGCTGCACTGGTGAACCGGCGCAATCGTTTCCTCGAAGATGCCCGCCTCGAACTGACCAAGGCGGAAGACGAAATCGCCCAGAACGAACAATTACTCATCCGCCGTCTCGAGGAGCAGACGAACAGTGTGTTCACTGCGTTGGTTCCAGGAATCGTCAAGAACATCCGCGTGACGACTGTTGGTGGCGTACTCGGGGCCGGCGACGAACTCATGCAGATCGTGCCGGTGGAGGACGAACTGATCATTGAATCCCGCGTGCGTCCGGTCGACATCGCCCGAATCCAACCGGGCCTTGTGGCCAACGTCCGCTTCGACCCGTTTGACTACACGATCTACGGCGCGGCTTCCGGGAAAGTCATCTACGTTAGCGCCGATACCTTGAAAGAAGACTCCGAGCGGGGAACCGAGGTGTACTACCGCGTGCACGTCAAGCCAGACACTTTTCCCGTTCGAACCACGACCGGTCGACAGCTCGAGATCGTCCCCGGGATGACTGCGCAGGTAGACATCCGAACCGGCCATCGGTCGATGATGGACGTCTTGCTGAAGCCGTTGCGCAAGACCGTCTCTGAATCGTTCGGAGAGCGTTGAAATCACGTATCCCCAACGGGTGCGCTGAGGGGTCGGCGTCAAACCGTACGAGCTGATCGAAACCGTCGTCAGACACGATCTGTCCGACATCAAAGTCTGAGTCGCGGACGCCTATCGAGACGGTGCCTGCATGGCGCGGTCGGATCGGGGAACACTCCTCGCATCCAGGTCGGGCAGATGCTTCGTCGGGCCGTTCAGCAACTGCAGGCACTGCAACGCTCGTGCGTAGTAAGCGGTCGCCTCTCCGAGCGCGGTCAGGCGCGCGATTTCATCGATGAGCTCGCTCTGGGTGAACGAGGCCGCAATCTCCTGGTCACCCTTCTGCGAGTAGATGAAGGCACGATAGTTGCCTGAGCCGAGCGGGAACTCGCCAGGACCCGATCCCGAGATGACGAAACGCATGGGCGTATCCCTCCAGATAGGGTGCGACTGGAGTGATGCTCTGACCCGCTGTTCCGTGTGTCTGTGCGCTTTCTAACGCCACTTCCTGCGGTGGACCGCGCCTGAGCTCATCTGTCATGTTCGGCGCGCACGTTACGCTCGTGACGTACTTTGGGATGTATGGTCCCGACCGCGCGCGGCCGTGCCTGATGTGCACGTCGTTGATCGGCTCGCTCGACACCCCCGCAAGAGACCTGCACGAGCGTGTGGTTATGGCGGTCATCGGGCGTTCGCCGGTCGCGCGTCAGTTCGCGTTCGCACGCGAACGCGGGTGGTGACCAACCTGAAGTTCTACCAGTGTATCGGCGATGAGGCCCGCTCTCGACGTGTGCTGTGCGGCGCGGTTCGAAGGTCCACCATTTCTGGGGGGGCGAATCCGCCGGAACCCAGGACCCCGGCGAAGATCCGCACGGCGCTCCGGACCCGGCGCCGCTCTGGATCATCCTCGACCTCACTCCCGGCGGACGCGGCACCGACTGGTATCCGAAGCTCGAGTACGCTCACTGAACGGACGTGGTATCACGGCCGCGTTCGGCGCTCGTCACGAGCTCGCCGCACCCCTTTGCAGGCGCGTTGGGGTTGTAGGCGCGCAACGACTCTACTGGCGCTGACCGCATGAAACCGGCTAACGTCCGCACGGCCGCACATTCAGGCGGAACGGGGAGATCGCAGTGACGGATTCCACATCGCTCGAGACGCACGGAGTGTCGTCGGTAGTCGACCCGCCGGTGATCTCGGCGATCGGCGGCGACGCGAAGTTGTCTCGCGGCGGCATCGCCTGGGCAGTCTTCGAAGGCGGCCGCGATCCGTACGTCATCCTGATGACCATCTATATCTTCATTCCGTACGTATCGTCCGTGATGGTGGGCGATCCCGTGCGAGGGCAGGAAGTGATTTCCAGCTGGCAGCAGTACGCAGGCTGGATCGTCATGGCCACCGCGCCGTTTCTCGGCGCCTCCATCGACAAGCTCGGGCCACGTAAGCTCTGGCTCGGCCTCGTCATCGCGGCGATGACGCCGATGATCGCTTCGCTCTGGTGGGCGCGGCCGGATTCCTCGGCGCTCACGGTCACGACGACCATGTTCATCGCAATGCTCGTCAACGTGCTGTTCGCCTACTCCGAGGTGTTGCACAACTCGTTGCTGGTGCGCGCCGCCGGTCTGGAAGCCGCACACAAGGCTTCGGGACTGGCGCTTTCGCTCGGCAACTTCGCCTCAGTGTGCGCGTTGGGGTTTACCGCATGGGCATTCGCGTTGCCGGGCAAAGTGGACTGGAGCTGGGTACCCGCGACCCCGCTGTTCGGTCTCGACCCGGCGGCGCACGAACCCGAGCGCGTGGTGGCATTTCTTTCTGCCGGAATTCTGGTGCTGGGCGCGATTCCGCTCTTCCTGTTCACGCCCGACGCACCGAAGACCGGCGTTCCGGCGCTGCGCGCGTTCCGCGATGGCGCCGCCGACCTGTGGGAAATGATCAAGACCGTGCGGCGCTATCGCGACGCGGTGATTTATCTCGCATCGCGGATGTTCTTCGTCGACGGCATGAACGGCGTGCTGTTCTTCTTCGGCGTGTTCGCGGCCGGCGTGATGAAGTGGAAGTCGCTGGATCTCCTCGTGACCGGCATCATCCTCTCCATACTCGCGGTGCTGGGCGGGTTCGTCGGCCACTGGCTCGACGATCGCCTGGGACCGAAGAACGCGCTGCGCATCGAAATCTTCATGTCGATACTGGGGCTCGGCGCACTGCTGGGAATGGCGCCCGACAAGATCGTCTTCTTCTGGTCATATGACCCGGCCACGCACGCGCCGCTGTGGGACGGACCTTTTTATAAGACGCTGCCGGATCTCGCGTTCCTGCTGATCGGATTCTCCAACGCCGTCTTCATCACGGCGCAGTACGCGTCCAGTCGCACGACGTTGACGCGATTGACCCCACCGGAGCAGACCGGCGCATTCTTCGGTGTCTATGCGCTATCCGGTGTAGCGACGGCGTGGCTGGCACCGTCGCTGGTCAACATCGGCACGCGGCTGACGCACAGTCAGCAGGGCGGCTTTGCGACGATCGTCCTGCTGCTCGCAATCGGTCTCGTCGGACTCTTCTTCGTGCGGGGTGGTGGACGCAGAAAGTAAGCCGCGGGAAACGATCGGGTGTTCACTTAGGCGAGCTAGTTGCCTCGCAAAGCTCGCGAAATGATCGCCTCCACGACTTCGGCCTTTGCATTGGCGTAGTGCTGAACGTGACGCCAGATCCGTTTCGCGAGTTCCGTCTTCGTTCGCTTGTACAGTTCGCGTTCGTCGGGGTCCGTTCGGCAGCGATCGCGGAAGGCCAGCATTCGAGTGATCTCGTTGGAGCCCGCCGTGAAGATGTGCAGATTCACGGACGGGTGCTCGCCCTTCATCAGCCGGTGTTCTTCCCAGGCGGGTTCGCGCAGATGTAAACGGTAGCCCTGTGCGCTGAGCGCAGGGACGTACGCGTCCTCTTTTGCGGAGTCCTCTACTGCAACGACGATATCGATGATGGGTTTCGCCGGCATGTCCGGTATCGACGTAGAGCCGACGTGCTCCAGAACGATTGCCGCATCTCCCAGCGCAGCGCGGATCTTGCGCTCCTCACCCGCATACTGCAGAGGCCACTCCGGTTGGTACGGGAGCAGCTCAATCGTTGCATTGTGAGGAACCACGGCTCCGGATACCCGTGTCGCCGCGAGTTCCTCGTCGGTCTCCGGAGGTTTAGTCATCGCGCTCGTGCCGGGATCAACGCGCCGCCACCTGCATTAAAGAAAAAGGGCGACCTCGTTCTACTCGCCACAGCTGGCGCCTTCACATGCCCGTTAGCGATTGATCGGCCGCAAGCGCCGCGGCCTGCTTGGTGACGATCTTCGCCATGCCGGGGTGCGTGAGAATCCAGAACTGGCCGCCGCGTATGGCGTTCAGCACCAGATGGCCGACCTCGTCCGGATCCATGCCCTGCTCTTCGAGCATCTTCTGAATGCCTGCCGCCGCTTTGCCCGCGCCCGCACTGTCTGCCGCGGGCTTCGCGTGGCCCGGACGATACGCAACCGAGTGCCGGCTGATGTTCGTGTTGATCGGACCCGGGCACAGCACCGAGGCTGTGACTGGACTCTTGCGGCCATGAAGGTCGCGCGCGAGCGTGGCCATCAATGCGACGACGCCGTGTTTCGCGACGTTGTACGCGCCCATGAAGCCGCCCGCGAACAGACCGGCCATCGACGACGTCGAGTTGATGTGGCCTTCGCCCTGCGCCTCCATGATCGGCAGAAAAACTTCCACGCCGTAAATCGGGCCGTACAGATCGACGTCCAGAATCCAGCGCCAGTCGCTCAACTTCATCGGGAACGTGGCGGTGGGGATGCCGATGCCGGCGTTGTTGCACAGCACGTGCACGCCGCCGAACGTGTCGGTCGCGAGTTTCGCGAGCCCCTTTACCTGCTCGTGCACCGAAACGTCACAACGTTGCCCCACGGCTTCGATGCCGGCGGCACGGAACTCGGCCACCGCCGCATCGCGCGCTGCATCGTCGAGATCGGCCAGCACGAGTTTCATTCCGGCGCCGGCAAACGCGCGCGCCATACCCAGGCCGATGCCGCTTGCGCCGCCGGTTACGACAGCCACTTTTCCAGTCAGGTTCTGCATCGCACGCGTGCTCCGAAGTGATGGCGATTCGGTTCGAAGCACTCATTCTGCTGCCGCCGGCGCCGTCGGTACAGTCGTGGGCTACCGCTCGCGCCTCTGGCGCAAGCGTTCAATACTCAGAACAGGGTCCGATATCCGAGACGGAAGTAGTAACCCACGATGTCCATCTGCTGCATCTGCGTTTGCGAATCGCGCTGCGTCTTGTCGTAACCCGCCTCGAATTCGAGATAGGTGCTACGCGTCGGCCGGTAGTCGAGCCGCAGCGACGGCGCAACGGTCCACTGCGAGTCGCCGCTACTGGTGAAATCTCGGTAGTCGACTCTTATGCGTGGATAGAACTGCCACGCGCTCCGGAACGTGAAACGGTTGTTCCAATAGACCGAACTCACCCGCGAGTCGTCTCCGTCTGCATAGCGCAGGTACAGCGCTGAGTAGGTCTGACTGCCGAAAATCTCGTCGAAACGAAAGCGCAGGGTGTAGTAGTAGTCCTGCTGCGACGGAATGGCGGCGACGTTGCCCGATGCCTGCGTCTGCGCATAGTCGGAATACGAAACGTCGGAGCCGATCTGAAATCGCGGCGAGATCTCCTTGTCGAAGCCGACGGTCGCCAACGTGAGCGTCGAGGTGCGATCGTCGGCCAGTTGCTGTATCTGTTGATCGGTGTACGTATTCTCGAGGTCGCCGAGGTTGTTTACGCCCTGCCCGATCAACGCATTCTCGGTCGTGATGTAGGGGCTGCGGCGATGATCGAACGTGGCATACGACGTCAGGCCGTTTTCGAAGCGAAGATTCAACATGACATATGAAGTATTCAGCGTCTTGTGGAAAGTGTCGTAGTCGAGCAGCGAAAACGCCGACATGTTGTTGCGGAAGTAACGCGTTTCCATCCCCACCGCGCGCCGGTCGAGCAGGCCGTCCGCCTGCTGCTCGATGTAGAACGGCGCGAACTCCCACATTCCGTCCGCAAGCGAAATTTCCGCGTTTACACCATAGAGCGGTCGATCCGTGCTGAAGGCGTTGCTGCTGTAATCGACCGCATAGCCGCCGATGGCCCCGACCTTCAGCCAGGAAGACACGTTGTACCGGATCTGCGCGCCGTCGTAGCGGCCCAGTACGCCGTTGCTCTGCTGCGATTGCCGGCCGACGCGCACGTCCACCCCCCAATCGATCTGTTGGGCCTCGAGATAAGCCGTCGACATCTGATACGTGCTGTCCCCATCGGGACCGAAATCGTATAGACCGTTGGTCGACACGCGCATGCCGAGGTCGAGGCTCGGCGATCGGCGGTCGACGATGAGGTCTGCGTTGGTGAACATGCCGTCGACACCAGTAACCGCCTTGTCGTCGTTCACCGCTATTTCGTTGCGCTGGTAGAACTGCGAAACGTTGCCCACCACCGTCCACACGCCCCCACTGGGTTCCGGCTTGATCAGTTTTTTCTTTACCGGCAGGTTGCGGGTCAATAAACCGGAGAGACGCTGACGAATCCGCGGCGCGGCTTCGGAGTCGGGATATTCGACCAGAAACTGTTCGTAGATGACCTTCGCCTGTGCATCCTGGTGGTTGCGCTCGCGCGCGGTCGCGAGCATTTCGAGCGCTTCCTGGCGCGTCGCGGTATCGGTCGATTGCGAAGCCTTCGTGTACAGCGCGATCGCGCGTGGGTAGTCCTGGCTCATCGCGGCCTGACGCCCTTCGTCGAGCGCCTGCCTGTACGCATCCGCCGACTCCCCGGCCACGCCGGGCTCGTCCGGTGAATTCGACGCCGCATTCGTCTCGCTCAATCCAACGCTGGCAGGGAGGCCCGGTTCGCCGCGTGATTGCGAAGCGATAGCGGGTGCGCCAACGGATTCCTCCCTGATCGGTTGCGGCGCCTGAGCGACTTCCGGCTCGCTCAAGCCAGCCGCTTTCGTCAACCGGATCGCAATGCGCCGGTTGTCCGGTTGCGGCAACACTTCGATGGTCATCGGTGAAATGAGGCTCACTGACAGCTTGTATCCGCCGGCGCCGCTGCCTTCGACGGAGACATGTTCTATCGGGCCGAGGTCACCGGCGTAGTTCTCGTCCTTCTGATCGAACTGCGCGGACAATGTCGATCCCCGCAGCCGGATCTCGATCCCGTCCGGCTTGATCTCCTGCGCCGTCGTTCGGACGCTGTCGATGAATGCGAATTCGACGACGAGGCTGCTGCCTGACTGCTCGGTGATCCGGGCGGTCTGATACGGCGACGCGCCGTATACGGTGCCGTTCCAGAGGAGTACGGAAGCGAGGCAAACGCGGGCGATTATCATCTAACCAATTGCCGCTGGCGCGACGCCGTCCGGCGCGAGCGCACGCCTGCGCGACAGCCCGAATCGCCGTTCACAACGCCGGCTTCCATGCGAGCGTCGAATGACATTCGTTGCATTCCGCCGTCGTCGGGATGTGGCCGGCGTTCTTACCCGTCGCGCGCGTGCCGTCGTGGCACGACGAACACGAGCCCAGCACATGAGCGTGATCGACGGTGACGACGGGTTTGAACGTTACCGTCGAGTGGCATGCCTCGCACACATTGTCGGTCGGAATGTGATTTGCGTTCTTGCCGGTCGACCGCACGCCGTCGTGGCACTGCGCGCAGCCGCTGACGATGCCGGCGTGATCGAACACCGCCGGCTTCCACGCGAGCGTCGAGTGACATGCGTTGCACTCTTCCGTTGTCGGTAGGTGGTTCGGCGCTTTGCCTGTTGCGATCGTGCCGTTGTGGCAGCTCGAACAACTGCCGATGACGTGTGCGTGGTCGACAACCGTCACCGGTTTCCAGAAGTTCGTCGTATGGCAGTCCTCGCAGACGTTGTCGGTGAGGATGTGTTTTGGACCTTTACCCGTGGCCGTGGAACCGTTGTGGCAGCGAACACAGTTGTCGACGATGCCGGCGTGGTTGAACGCGACGGTCGTCCAAGAATACGTGTTGTGGCACTGCTCGCAGTCGTCGGAGGTCGGCGGGTGATTGACAGGTTTCGGATTCGCATACGTGCCGTTGTGACACGACTGACAGGTGCCGACGACCTCTTCGTGATCGACGACCGGCACCGAATTCCAGCTCATCGTCGTCGTGTGGCATGCCTCGCAGACGGCCGTGGTCAGCATGTGACGCGGCGACTTGGCGGAGTTCGCGACGCGGTTGCTGCCGTCGTGACAGCCCGCGCACGTACGCGGCGTTCCTTTGAATACGCCACGGATGTGGCACGACTCGCAGTCCACGTTGCGGTGCAAGCCGTCGAGTTCGAAGCCGGTGGTGAAGTGATCGAACGGCACGCCAGGCGCCGCAGCCGCGTAAACGAGCGTCGGAGTGGCAAGCAGCAAGAGCAGCCAGCAGATGCCTTTGCCGACGTTCATCACGCTCACCTGTTCAGCAAACTGCGATCGGCAAACGATTCGGTTGTGTGACATCGGCTGCAATCCGTACCGAACCTGCCGTCGTGCTTGTCGTCCCTTGCGTGGCAGCTGATACACGCTCGCGACACTCTAACTTTGTCGGTAATTGCAGCCTTGTGACACGCTGCACATTCCAGATCGCGATGTCCGCCCGTCAGCGGATATGTGGTCTGTGCGTCATGATCGAATTGCCAACGATCCCAACCGTTGGGGTTGTGGCAGGTGCCACACGCTTTCCCGAACGCGCCTTTGTGATAGTCGCGATCCGCGTGGCAATCGCCGCATACCTGCGACACGCCCGTGAAGTCGAGCTTCGAATGGCACGCCTCGCACGCGGCTGATGCGTGAATGCCGATCAACGGAAACTTCGTGAACGCGTGGTCGAACGCCACCGAATGCCAGGTGACTTCGGAATGGCAACTCTCGCATGCGCGATAGCGACCGCCGTGCGGATCGTCCTTCTCGTGACAACCTATGCACGTCTTCGGCAAGTCGTCGGTCAACGCCCCGCGATGGCAGCTTTCACAGCGCAACGGTCCGTGCGCTCCCTTCAACGCGAAGCCGGTTTTCGCAAGGTGGTCGAACTCGCTCTTCCACGTCGATTCGCCGTGGCAGTCCGCGCATTTGCTGCCGAAACGGCCGTGATGATGATCATCGGCGCTGTGGCAGCCGTTGCAGTCCTTCGGTGGCTTCTTGATCGCCATGTTGTCGAGGTGGCAGGCGCTGCAGACGAGCTCTTTGTGTCGTCCCACCAGCGCAAAGCCGGTTTGCTTGAAATGGTCGAACGCCGCTCCACTCCACTTGATCGTGTTGTGGCACGACGCGCAGTTCGTGCCGCGGCTCCCTTTGTGTACGTCGTCGGCGCTATGGCACGAGACGCAGGTCTTCGCCAGACCTTTCCAAACTTCGTCGACGTGGCAACGCTTGCAGACAACCTCGATGTGCGCGCCGCGCAGATCGAACGCAGTCTTCGAATGATCGAAGCGAACGTCCGGCCATGCGCGCTCTTCACCATGGCAGCCGGCGCACTTTTCGCCGAGGCGCTTCATGTGCGGCTGCGCATCACCATGACAGGCGACGCACTCAACCGGAGCTTCTCTAAGCGGCTTGCCTTGCGCGTGGCAGGTACCACAGTCACGACCGACGTGACCGCCGCGAAGCGGGAAATTCGTTCGATCGTGATCGAACGTCGAACGGTCGAGCCCGACGATGTCGGCGTCGCGACCCTTGTGCTCGGTGTGACAGTTCTTGCAGAGGAGCTGCGGCTGATCTTTCGTGATGCGTCCATGGAAACCCGTTAGCGACGTCACGTCGGAACGAATTTCCTTGTGGCATTCCATGCACAGCGCCGGCTGCTCGGCCGCCACGAATGCGCGATGGCAATTCGAGCAGTCGCTTTCCAGGTCCGCATGCCCTTTGATCACCGGGCCTGGCATGACCAATCGTTCGAGATTCGCAGCAAATGAAAGCCCGGGCACGAACAACGTCAATATCAGCACGATGCGTGCCCGGCGAAGCAGTCTCACGATTGTCAGTACATGTGAACCGCGACGATGTGCACGATAACTGCAACCACGAGCACGACGAAGAGCGGATAGTGGACGACGTGCCAGATCGAGAACAGGCGTTCGAACATCAGAAACTGCGCAAATTTTCGCAACTTTTCCAGACGACCCGCGGCGTACCGCCGACTGTTAGATTCCAGGCGCGCGCGTTCACGCGCAACGATCGGCGAAGACTTCGCGGCTTCGTCCAGCGCATGGCGCAATTTCATTCGAATACGAAGGAAGGCCCACCGAGTTGTGACGCCCGTCAACATCGCGGCACCCATGCCCGGCTCGAGCCTCCCGGTCGGCGACAATAACGGGCGCTCGACTCGCGCCAGGTCTTCCATGATGGTCGGCAGAAATTGCGAGAAGACCGAGCCTTTGTCGCGGATCTGGACGAAATCGCGCTGCAGTTCGTCCAGGCTCGCCTTGTGTCCATACAGGCCGTGGTGGATGCGCGCATAGAAGTAGCGTCCGAAGAATCCGGACAAGGAAACGATCAGCGTGCACAGCAGCACCGTCTCGCTGTTGAACGAGCCGAGACTGAAATTGCAATGAAAAACCACGAGAATCGGCCCAATGACGCCGAACAGCATGTGCACGCGAAACCAGTACCGGATCGGTCCAAGGTTGCGGAATGCGCGCGCGCGTTTGCGCGCAGGATACAGAAGCAGCAAGGCCATCAGAGTCGTACCGATGATTCCAAGCGCATAACCGACACCGAACTTGGCCGAGATGTAGTGCTGGTCTCTCACCTCCCAGCCCCACCATAAGACGAGCGCGCACAACGTGTAGAACACGAATGCGCCGAGCTTCATCCACAACGGATCTCTTATGTCTGCGTTCGTGGTCGCCGGAGTTTGAACGCTCGCCGGCGCCTCACGACGAGGAGCCGCGCGTACAGCGCTGGTTGCGCGTACGCGGTCGTCGCGTTGGCCCGAGCCGCGCGCAGGCGTGCGCGACGCGAGGTCGATGATCGGATTGTCGATGGCGGAAGGGGTTTGCTTCATCCTTGAATCGCATGACGCACTAGCGCGAGAAGAATAGCCGCCTCGTTGAAAAGTTGTGCGCGATTTCTCACATATTGGCAATCGTTGCGTTGTCGCAGACGAATTGCATTCCGATAATGCGGTGCTGACTCGCGGCTTCGCAGCAGGATTGAGACTCAATACGGATGATGAATTCGATCGACGAGCTGCTGCCGTATCTCTCATACGCCGTGCCACTTGCCGTCATAGCTTTGATGGTGACGCTGCGCCGCGCCCGCAAGCACAGGCTGAACGCCGCTATTCATTTCGAATCCGTCGAGGCGGGTCTGTCGGCGCCGCCGTCTCTGCATCCCGTCATTGACCACCTGAAATGTATCGGTTGCGAATCGTGTGTTCACGCGTGCCCCGAGTACCCGGCACACAAGGTACTCGGCGTCATTCGCGGCAAAGCACATCTCGTTGGGCCGTCCGACTGCATCGGGCATGGCGCGTGCAAAACGGCATGCCCGGTCGACGCGATCCGCCTCGTGTTCGGCACCGCAGAGCGCGGCGTGGACATTCCGCAAGTGACGCCGACCTTCGAAACGAACGTACCTGGCATCTTCATCGCGGGCGAACTCGGCGGAATGGGTTTGATTCGCAACGCGGTCGTGCAAGGCCAACAGGCGATCGAGAACATTGCCAAGACGGTGCTGACCAACGGTAAGCGTCAAGCAGGAACACACGACGTCGTCATCATCGGCGCCGGCCCCGCAGGATTCGCCGCGACGCTTGCTGCGCACGAACAAAGCATTGATTACGTTACCGTCGAACAGGACCTTCTCGGTGGCACCGTCGCGCACTTTCCGCGCGGCAAACTCGTCATGACCGCGCCGGTGAAGCTCGCAATGGTCGGCTGGATGAGTTTCAAACACATCGACAAAGAAGAGCTGATGAAGTTCTGGAAGAACGCGGAGACCGAATCCGGGATACGCATCAACTACCAGGAACGCGTCGATGCGATCGACATTGACGGCAATGCGTTCATCGTTACGACCACCAAGAAGAAGTACCGAACGCGTTCCGTACTGCTCGCGTTGGGTCGGCGCGGAACGCCGCGACAGCTCGGCGTTCCGGGCGAGGAACTGCCGAAGGTCGTCTACAGGTTGATCGAACCGGAACAGTACGCAGGCAAGCGAGTGCTCGTGGTGGGTGGCGGCGACTCGGCGCTCGAAGCGGCGCTCGCCGTTTCAGATGCGCCGGACGCCAAAGTCACGCTTTCGTACCGTTCCGCCGCGTTCTCTCGAACGAAACTGCTCAACCGGCAACGCATCGACGCCGCGCACAGCGCCGGCAGGATCGATCTGAAACTACAGTCCAACGTCGTCGAAATTACGCCTCGGCACGTACTGCTCGAGGCGGAGAAAAGACCCGCAGAGGTCGCCAACGACGAAGTCATCGTCTGCGCAGGTGGCATCCTGCCAACGGATTTCCTGCGTCGCGTCGGCATTCACATCGAGACGAAATATGGCACGGAGTAGCCACCCGAAATTCGTGCTGGCACTCGCGATCGGATTTGCGATCGCGCTGGCTACGCCAAATGCGAGCGCCGTCGAGCGCGCGTTCGCGGAAATCGATGCAAGCGTCGTACAGGGCAACTATGCAAAAGCGCGGCGACTACTCGACGAGATGGCGCAGGGCGGCGATACCGAAGCGATGTACCGACTCGCGAACCTGTATCGCGCCGGCGTCGGAATTCCGCAGGATCTGAAGGAGAGTGCACGCCTGTACGAACAGGCGGCAACTGCCGGACATGTCCCCTCACAATACATGGTGGGACAGTGCTACGAACGCGGGATCGGCGTTCCGAGCGATGTCGTCAAAGCGGGCGAGTGGTACACGCGTGCAGCCCGTGCCGGAGACACTCGCGCGCTGGAGCGAATGCAAAGCCTTTCGCAAAAACCAGGCGATCTGCTGACGATCGTCGCGATGCCGGACGAAGACGCGGTGCTCGGCCAACTGACCGGGCGCGACCTGGCAATCGCTGATGAGCAGGGTCAGACGCTGCTCATGGCCGCAGCTGCCGCCGGCCACACACGCGTCGTCGCCTTTTTGCTCGGCGCCCATCTCGATGTGAACCAACGCGATCGCGCCGAACGAACCGCGCTGTTCTACGCCGCTGAGCAGGGTCGCGATTCCGTCATCGAAGCATTGCTCGACGCAGGTGCGAATCCGAACGTTGCGGACCGCAACGGCGATACGCCACTGCACGTCGCGATCGCACATCGGCGGCAAAGTGTGGTCGCGCAGCTGACGCGCCACGGCGCGAACCTCGGGGCGCGCAACGCCGCAGGGTGGACCGCGGCACAGCTCGCACAGGCCAAGGGCGTCGCGGCCGACCCTTCGAAGGCCGCGCCAACCGAATCGCTCGATCCAGCCGCGCGTCTCGCGGGCCTGCGCAAAGACAAACGGTTCGACGGCTGGCCGGATCTCAGCGTCGCCGCATGGAGCGGCGATCTGAAGTTGGTCGAGCTGCTGATGGTCAACGCCGACGTAAACGTGCGCGACACACTTGGACAGACCGCGCTCAGTCGCGCGGTGGACCAGGGACACGCAGAAGTCGTTGCAGCACTGCTCGGGCACGGCGCCAAAGACGACTCGACCCTGCCCGGCCGGCAGACATCGCTGCAGATCGCCATCGAAAAGAACTACGACACGATCGCCTTCGCGCTGCTCGCAGCGGGCGCGCCGACCGATACGGTCGACGCACAAGGTCGCTTTGCGCTTGGGCTCGCTGCGACTCGCGTAAACGCGGACATGACCTCGCGTCTGCTCGAACACCACGCGGATCCGAATGTCCGCGGCGCCGGTGGGCGTACCGCGCTGATGATCGCGGCGGAGTCCGGCGCAGCCGAGTCGGTTCGCAGTCTGCTGGGGCACGGCGCTTACGCGACGCTTGCCGACGAACGCGGCCGCACCGCGCTCTGGTATGCGTCCGGGAGCATCGATTCGAAGGATGTGATTCTGCTTCTGACGGCGCTGAAGCCGGTGCCTGCCACGGAGAAATTCGCTGCAGATTCATCGGGCGTAACACCCCTTCATAGGGCAGTCAGCGCACACGCCGCGGAGTCGGTCGACGCACTGCTGAAGGACGGCCACAATCCCAACGTCGCCACGAGTGCAGCATCGACGCCGCTGCACCTTGCAGCGATCGACGGCGATATCGCGTCGGCTACGCTGCTGACGGCAGCGGGTGCCCACCTCGACAGCCGCGATTCACAAGGCAACACACCGTTGTTCCGCGCCACGAGCGCCCGTCACTTCGAAATGGCGAAGTATCTGCTGCAGCAAGGAGCCGACGCACGAATCCGCAACTCGAATTCAGCCAGCGCGTACGATCTCGCGCGCGATAATCCGGAACCGCAATGGGCCGCAATGTTCGACGAACACTCGCGTTCCGTTCTGTCGTTGCTCACGCAATAACGACCGCTTGAACCCTCCCCTTCGCCCGCTCGTGAGGCCCCGGCGGCCAGATTGTTCCAAAAGGCGCAATTTTTCGGGGGTGAGGTTATTGCCACTTCGACTGGCAAAGACCAACTTAGTACCTACTCGAGTTATCGACGCTGGCGGCCAGCAACACCTCAGGAAACGCCAGCATACCTATCGCGGCACATCCATGAAGGAACGGCAGGGCTGTGAATCACAACACATTAACTCTGTCGAACTTTTGAAAATCTCGACTTCGATCAGTGAAGGACTCGAGCGCTTGCGCGCTATGAAACGCTGAATCAAGGGGTAGCACAGCTGTTCGGGCCGATGTTCAACGGGCAACTCGATTGCCGCGCCGTCCGTAGTGCGCCGTTCGCGTTCGCGTGGCTTTTTTGCTTCGCGCTGCTTACCGCCGGCTGTGGGGGCGGCGGCGGATCGACGACCACACCTCCCATACCACCACCGCTCCCGGGCGCAGCCGCACTCCTGACGGCAGATGCGGGGGGCGTGTGCGAAACGCTTCTGACCGGAGAAGCCTACACGCGATCCCCGCCTCCATTGGCCTGCAACGGCGGCAGCGACCCTTACACCGCGTATCTCGACGGCAGCGGCTCGACCACCACGGGCGGTGATCCAATGAGCTTCGCGTGGGCGTTCGTTTCGAAACCGAAAGGCAGCAGCGCGGTGTTGACGGGGGAAGATACCGCCAATCCGACGTTCGTGCCCGACAAGGCGGGTCCTTACACGGCGCAATTGATCGTCACCGCCAACGGCGCCTCGAGCGAACGCGCGGTGGCATTGGTGGTGGCGCTCGACGACGCAACGCTCAATCCGGATCCAACGACCAATCCAGGTGCGCTGCCGTACAACTATCACGGCGGACTTTCGGACAACTGCGTTTCCTGCCATACCGCAAACGCGGGTGCGGCAATCCAGAGCAAGTCGAGCACGCACATGGCAACGAGCGACGCGTGTCAGGCCTGTCACTATCCCCTGGCTTTCAACGTCACGAGTTTTGTCGATCACGCCGAAGTATTCGGCGCATGCAGCAGTTGCCACGACGGCATCGTCGCCACGGGCAAGTCGGCAAATCACGTGGTCACCACGCAAGAATGCAGCGACTGTCACACCACAACCAGCTGGGTCAATCTCAATCCGGACGGAACCTTCGATCACACGGGTATCAGCGGAGGCTGCTCTGCCTGCCACAACGGCACGGCCGCCATCGGTACCGACAGCGCGCCTAATCCGCCGGGGCATCCAAGCATCTCGGTCGAATGCAACGCCTGTCACAGCACGGTGACGTTCACGACGCCGTTCCCGAATCATTCAGATCCAAAGGTCGTGGTGCCGGGTACCTGCGGCCAGGGCGGCTGCCACGATGGGCAGAGCATGATGGCAAACGGTGTGGCGATTCCCGGCAAAAACTCTGCGTCGAATCCGCACCCTGATACGGGCAACATCACTCTGGCGTGCGACGGTTGCCACAACACCTCAACATTCAACATGGGCGGCGTGTTCGATCACGGCGTACTGGCGCGGCATCCCATCGCGTGCAAGTCCTGCCACGATGGATTGAGCGCCACGGGCATGATCGCGGGTCACATACCCATTGCTCCGACCGCCGACTGCAGCAACTGCCACAACACGTCGACGTTCGTAGGCGGGTTTGTCGACCATACGTCCCCCGATGTCACGAGCAAGCAGTGCACGGACTGTCACGACGGCGCGCATACATGGAGCTTCGTGGATTCCACGGGAGCGACCGTCACGCTGCCGATTCAGGGCACGCCTACCACTCCGCAGGTTCTCGTCGACATCCATACCGCCGTGGCCGGGCAGAGCTGCGGCAACTGTCACTCCGCCGGCGGAAGTTTCGCCAACGCGACTGTGGATCACAGCGGCTTCGGATCGCTGGGCAACATCACCCTCCCACCGCAGTACGCCAGTTGTTCCGGTTGCCATGACGGCACCGTTGCAACAGGCCAGTCCGTCGGACATCTGGCAACGACGCAGGACTGCGGCGCTTGCCATGATCCGCAACGCAGCGACTGGTTCGGTGCGGGCTATGACCATTCGGGTCTTTCGATAACCGGGAACATGTCAACACCGGCCTGCGTCTCCTGTCACGACGGGGTGGCAGCGACAGGTCAGTCTTTGACACACGTACCGCTGCCGACCACGGGCCAGGATTGTCTGGTCTGTCACGACACCGGCTTCACCAGTTTCGCGTTGCCGACATTCGACCATGCTGCTGCCGGCATCACGAACAATTGCGCCAGCTGCCACGACGGCAAAGCACACGATGGCGTAGTCGTGATCAAAAGGCCGGCAGCTCACATCCCCACGCCGGCCGATTGCAGCACGTGTCACGCGGATACGACCAACGGTCCCGGCGTCAATGGCACGGTCACGAGCGGATTTACCAGCGCGGATCCGTTCGTGAACACCGTGCATCCGGCGTACACGACCGGTTGCCGCTCGTGCCACAACGGCTCCTACGACAATGCAACCTATCTCGCGAAGGCGCATCCCAACGATTCCGTGCATGCCACGGTCGATTCCAACGGCTGGGAATGCAATGCGTGTCACTCTACGACCGGCAATTTCCAGGAAACGAATCCGGTCAATCACCAGGATCCGGCAGTTAAGGCCCAACCGTGCGTGAGTTGCCACATTGCAGGCAACACGGCCGGAGCGATCGGCAAAGGCCCAACGCATCCGACGACGTCCGATACGTGTCAGCAGTGCCATCAGGCCGGCGGTACCTTTACGGCGGGCTTCGATCACACGACGTTGAATACCGGCGGCGTAAATCACGGACTGGCGTGTTCGTCATGTCACGACGGCATGACGGCAACCGGCAAAACGATAAACCACTTGCCGACAACGCGCGATTGCATCACCTGTCATGCAGGGTATCCGCCCACCACGTCATCGTTTGCGGGCGGCACGTTCAACCACTCGGGTCCCGAGATGACCGGGCATCAGTGCATGCAGTGCCACAACGACAGAATCGCTGTTGGCAAAACGAAGTTCGGCACGTTCACGCATATCGCAACGAACTCGGATTGCGGTGCGTGTCATGACACGACGACGTTCGCGAATGCCACGTCCTTCAATCACACCGGAGTGACAACCGGCTGCGCGGCTTCCGGTTGCCACATGTCAGGCACGCCCAACGTGACCGATGCGGCCGATGACCCGAATCCGCTGCCCCACATTCCGATCGTCAATGGATCGGCTGAAGTCAATTGCTACAGCTGCCACAAGAGTGCGGGTGGGACGTTCGCGAATGCGTCGATGGATCATTCGGTGGTCACGTTCGAGGCGTGTCAGAGCTGTCACGATGGCAACCACGACGGCAGTAATACCGCTCATGTCGCGACGGCCAAATCATCCGCCCACTTCGTCACGTCTGTCGCGGCGTGCGCTTCGTGTCACGCGAGCACCACCGCCTGGACGCCGGTCACGGCCGCCACGTACAAACACCTTCCCAATCCGCCCGGCTACATCCCCGTGGTGCCGGCGGCAACCGGCAACCACAGCGCAACGAAAGTCAAAACCTGTGTCCAGTGTCATACGGACACGAAGGCCGGAACCGTCACCGTCAAAGGAAATGCGGATATTTCCACGTTCCCTTCGGCCACCTACGGATCAACGTGTGCGGTCTGCCACCTCAGTCAATACAAGAACGGGCATGGTGGCACGCCTACGACCAAGCAGAACTGCGCCCAATCAGGCTGCCACAGGATCACTAGCAGCAGCTTTTGAGATGGTCGCGACCTCGACGCCGGCGGCGGTGCAATCCTGCGCTCCTACAGCGGCTTGTCGATCACCAGCGCGATCGGCGAACTCAGGTCAGTAGCGTGCAACACACCGGAACGCGCTTCGTAGTCGCCCGGTTCGGGCTTGGCGCTTCCTGACACCGACGCGCGCGCCACGATCTCGACGCTGCCGGCGCCGCTGATCGATCGCCCCGGCATCATCGCATCGCTATCCGACAACGTAACGTCGGTGGGCAACTCCGACAACGCAATGCGTTTCACGGCCAGCGGCATTGGCGTGCCATCCGACGGCCGAACGATCACGAACACCGGCGTAGTCGGTGGCAGATTGACGTTCGCTCCGATCGAGACGTGCACCATGACGCGAACCGCATCCGCGGGGGCCGCCGCGGTCGCCGCTGCCGGCGTAGCGCTCGACGGCGCCGAACCGAGCGTCAGCCGGACGTTCTGCGCAACGGTGCCGAACTGCAGCGGACCCGAGACCGCTTCGAAGTCACCTGACTGCAGCGATACCGCGCCGCTCATCGACAACCGGGCAACTACCTCGACCGTCTGCGCCTTCGCTGTGCTGTCAGTCGGCGCAAATGCAACGGCCAGCGGAAAGTCGTGGGGGCCGAACGTCTGCACGCCGAGCGGCATCCGCTCTCCGACGGGTCGGACGAATACGTAGACCTTGGCCGTCCCAGGCAGCGCATCGACCGCACCCGGGTAAACGACCTCGACGTCGATCGGCACACCCGCGTTCGCATGAGCCGCGCTTGTCGGCTGAGCCTCGGTCTGACTCGTCGGTCGCGAAACCGGCGCCTCGGCCGGCTTCGACTCCGCGGTCAGCGCCATTCTGACGATTGCGCCGACGACGATGGCAGCTGCGATCGCCGCGAGAGCAATGTTGCGGCGACGGTACGATGGCTCTGCGTCACTCATCTGGCTTTACCCCCAACGAACAAAATGCAAACACAGACCGCAGCTGCCGCTGCTACCGCAGCGTGTCGACGAAGCCGATGGTTGCATCGGTTCGCGCATAGCGCGCTGGATACAGCTTGCCCAGCGCATCGAAGCTCCTCCCGACCCACGCGTCGTAATCGCCGGACCAGCTTCGATGCACGTTGATTTCGTGGATCGAGATCGCGAGTTCTTCGATCGGCGTGGCCTGCTCCTCGAGAAGCAGTTCGTATTGTTCGCGTTCGAGATCGGACAAGCCCGCTGGTGGTGAAGACGCGACGAGTTCGTCGGCCAGCGCAGCGTAGGTATCGGCGATCTGATAGGTGGACGCGGTCGCAAATTCGGCTACTCCGTAACTCGCGGCCTTTTCGTACGCGGCGACCGTCCGCTTCAGTGCTTCGTTCTTGCGGGCGAGGCTCTTCTTGAGATCGCCCGAGAGTTCGATCGAGTCGAACGCGCGACGGGACCCGGCGGCGAGTTGTATCTGCGCCGACGCGGCCAGGTAGCGACCACGATCGTTGATGTCGCTACCCGATCCGTCGACGAGTTCGACCTGTTTGCGCAACCAGTCGTCGACCTTCGCTGTAGCACCGGCACTGGCGTACAACAATTCGAGATGATGCGCCGCTTCCAGCCTCTGTGTGGCCGGGTTCGGATACGCGTCGACGTAGCCGCGGAAGCACTCGATGGCCTGGTTCGGCTCGTCGTCCGCATAGAGTTCGGCTGCGTGGTACAGAGCAGCCCGGCCCACCTCAGTACCTTTGTTGGCGACCGCCACGCGGTTGAATTCTCCCGCCGCGGCCAGACGACGTCCTGCTTTCTCGTCCAGAGCGGCCAGCCGCCGATCGAGGTCCGGTGCGAGCGTGCTGTTCGGATACTGCGCTCTGAATGATTCGAGGAGATCCGCGGCGTCGCCCCACCGTTCAGCCGACTCGTACACGGCCACCGCGTCGAAGTGACCTTGGGCAGCCAGCTCCGATCGAGGATCGTCTTCCGCGATGCGCAAGTAGTTCCTGACGGCCGCGTCGACATTGCCGCTCTTATCGTCGGCTTCGGCTTGCTTGTAAACCGACGCGAGCAGGCGGATCTTGATGCTCGCTGCATCGCTCGAGGATGCGTCGGTGAGCGCCAGCGCTTTGCGATAGTTCGTTTCGGCGCGGCGGTAGTCGCTTTGTTCGAATGCACCTTGCGCGACGATCAACGTCGCAGTCGACGCCACCGCCTTCGGCAGCTGCGAGTTGCCGTCCAACAGGGCCGTCGCCAACTCCATCGCTTCGGCGTACTCGTGGCTCTCGAACAGCGTGTTGGCTGCGTCCACCTGCACCTCCGCGGCGTGCGGCGCCGTCGGAAACAGCGTCGCGTACTCGATCTGCGCGTCGATTCTGCTGCGTGTCAGCAGCGTCGTTTCACCAGGTTTGGCCGTTTGTAGCAGCGTGCCGAGCGAGACGATAGCGGCGTAACCCGCGTCCGGGGCGTGTGCATCCTGCGGGTGTTCGTGAACGACCCGCTGATATGCGACCAACGCCCGTGCGGGTTCTTTCGCATCGGTCAGCGCGTCGCCTTCCAGAAACAGAACCTCCCCAACAGCCGGATCGAGGGGGAAGGTTCGAATGAACTGTTCGTAATATCGCGCCGCGGTCAGCAGCGCCTGCTTCTGTTGCAGCTTCTGGCCATCCCGGTGCGACAGTTTGGCCACCTCGAGCAGATACGTCTTCATCACCGGCTCGTACGGTTCGCGCGCGTCGAGACCGACTACCACCCAATACTCCTGATCGAAGCCGTATTGCGCGACGAACGCTTCCTTGCGATTGCGGGCCTCCGTCGGAAACTCCGCCTCGGTGAGGATTTCGATCTCGCGCCGCGCAAACTCCACGCTGTTGGCGTCGTACGGATTCGCGCGCACGAACCCCTCGAGTGCGGCAACGCTGTCCAGTATGCGCTGCTTGCTGCGCAGGTCCTCGGCAAGGCGGGCATACGCGCGGTATTGCCAGCGCGGCTTGTGCAGCCGCGCGAACTGTTCGTCGAGCGTCTTCACACCATCGAGCGACGTAACTGCCAGGACGACCGCGCGCAACGTGTCGTCGAGCATTTCCTGCGTCGCGCCCTTGGGCGTTTCGTCCTCCGCGAGAATCGCGTCGACGGTGGCGAGAAACGCCTCGAGGCTCTCCTCGTATTCGCCCTGCTTGAACCGCGACCAACCGAGCATGTAGTTCGCGTTCTGCCAGAACCGGCTCGAACGCCCTTGCTTCACGACATATCGATAATCGTCAGCGGCGTGCGCATAGGAGTTGGCGGAGAACGCGAGCTCGGCGCGGCGGAAATGCGCTTCCACTCGATATTCGCTGTCGGGAAATTCACCGATCAGACGATCGAGATATCGATTCGTTGCCTTGTGATCGTCGAGGCCGTCGTACGCTTCGGCCAGGTGATACAGCAGATACTCGGTGTCTCCGGCCGCCGGATCGGCAAGCAACGCCTGATAGCGCGCGATCGCATCCTTGTACCAATCGGCGCTGTGTTCGGGTTCCGTCTCGGCGCCGAGCCGGCGACCGAGATCGCCGAGCCTCCTTTGGATGGCGCGGTTGTCCGACGCATCGGGGAGCGTGCCCTCGACCCGGTGATACGCCGCCACGGTATCCGCCGTATCGACGCTGCCCGTCGAGGGCGGCGCCGTGGTCAGCGGCGGCAATTCCGCAAGCACCGCGCCCACCTTGGGACCTTTGTCTTCGAGTGTGCGCGGTCCGCTCGCGCACGCGACCAGCGCAATCGTCAGCGCAATCGCAACAATGCCTCTCATGGCGCTGCTCCGATCGAATGCGGCTCGGCGATGCGATCGCTGGCTTTCGCAATACCGACCCTGATCAGACCCAGCTGCTGCTGCGCCATCTCGACCTCGTATGTCGACATGTCGGCGATGGAACGCGACAGGCGCGCACGTCGGTCGCCGGCGAGACGCGATGCGTTCGTAGCGATGGTACGCGCACGCTCAGCGAATGCGGCCGGCACCGGGTCGGCTAACGACAACGATATCTGTTCCAGCGCGCGCAGCTGTCGCAGTTGCGTTTGCGTCGAATCGGAATTCAACCAGTACAGCCAGTCATCATGTCCGATCCGAGTGCGCCATTCCGAAAGCGTTGGGTCCGACACATCCACTTCATCACGCGCGAATGCATCCAGCAGGCGACCGTCCCATGCGAGATCTTTGGTTCGCAGCGTGAGCGCATCGAGATCGACCAGGCGCTGTTGGAACTTCAATTCGGCATTGCGGTACTGGGCGAGAACGACATTCGGCGCGGCGATGTGTTCGAGGCACATCGGATACGCGACCTGCGCGGTCTTGCCCGCGGACGACCACGGCGCCTCGTTCGCGAGCGTCAGCCAGATTCTCGCCGCGAGTTCGTAATCGCCGTGTTCCATCGCCCGTGTTCCGTAAGACGCCATGAACTGCTCGTGGTAGCGCCCCTTCGCAGGCGCGTCACGCAACGCCGCTTCGGCTGACGCCGACTGAGTGCGTTGCAGATCGATCACCGATAGCGCGATGCGCGCGCGGCTCTTGAGATCGAGTGCGTCGTCGGTGTAGACGGGCATCGACGCGAGATAGGTGAACACGCGTACGGCGCGCGCCGGAATGCCTGCCTGTCGCAGCCTGACACCGAGATTGAACAGCGCATATGCGCGATAACTCTCGTTCGGCGACAGTTCGGTGGAGATGATGTATTGCGCGCGATCGAAATCCCCATCGGCGGTCGCCAGTTCCGCACGCATGAACGAGATCTCCGCATCGATCTGCCGCGGGATCGGCGGTACATCGCGCAGTTCACGGCGCGCCTGATCGAACTGTTCGATCGAACTCTTCAGACATGACCAAGCCTGACGGCGGTGACAGTCGCGCGCGTGAAGAAAGTCGAGACGGATTCGCGCCCGTGCGCTGGTTTGTTCGGGGTCGAGCGTCGCGACGATCTGCTCGACGACATCGTGCATTTCGAGCGCAATCGCGGCGTCGAGTTGTGCCAGTTGAAGGCGCACGCGCGCCGATGGGTCGTCGACAAGCGTGGCGAGCGCCGCCGACTCGACCAGCGCCTCTTCAGGCTGTTCCTGATACGCCGGATACAATACCGACCGGTACTGCAGATCCGCCGCGACCGACACCGCCGGCGCCGTTGGACAGCCCAACAGCCAGTCACATGCCGTCTCGGACGTCGCCATGTTTTCGTCTGCACCGGCAACGCGTAATACAACATCCGGCACATCTTTGGTCTGGGTATGCGCCAGTTCGATGTCGACAAAGCGCGGCCCCGTCTGCTCGAGCAACTGCAGTGTCGTGGTCTTCACGAATGCATTGCCGTCGTTGCGCGCGCCGGAGATCGTTGCCGAAAGGACGCTCGCGAGCGCAGGAACCGGACCGAGATAGACCATCGCCGACGCGCCGCGATGCAACGCGTCCTGCTGCCGAGCTGAGAACTGCTCCACGCCGACGACGGCGCCGTCGATTTCGACCGACACTCCCGCGACCCGGGCCGTCGCGCGCGGGTCCATCGAAACGTAGACGGCGATCTGTGAACTACCCGGTACGATTCTCGACCGATCGGCGAGCACCATATCGCGCTGCAGTTCTACGTGGCGCCGACGCAATTCGTCGAATT
Source organism: uncultured Gammaproteobacteria bacterium (assembly GCA_963780795.1). GTDB lineage: Bacteria > Pseudomonadota > Gammaproteobacteria > Pseudomonadales > Azotimanducaceae > DATJGR01. The sequence continues at coordinate 1,162,107 of CAWADH010000008.1, forward strand.
CGACTACGTTCGGCGTCGCACCTGCGGCACTCGGGGGCGGGCCAGCTGCGGACGCGTGCGCGACCACCGAAGCGATGATCAACAGCGCAGTTGCGTGACGGAATCTCGGCATGGCCCATCCGGTTGGCCTCGACGCAGATCGCGGAATGCGCAATCTCGAATGTCCGAGCGCACGCCGTTCGACCGCCGATCATTATCGGTGCGTGCCGGCGAATGACCACAGCGGCCACGGCGATTTGTGAGACTTTCTGCACAATTTGCGACCGCTGAGGGGCGACGGCGCTCGTCCGCCCACGAGCGATACCGCGACTCTTTCCGCACGGTCGGGAGGGGCACCTCACTCGCGTCGTTGGAGACTGGCGAACACGATGCCCGAGCTCTGTAGCTACCGAGGCATTCAGACGGGTTCGGCGATGAACACGGGAATCTTCCGCGATGTTTTTGCCTGATAGTCGTTGTACGGCGGATACGCCGCCGCGCTGGCCGACCACAAGCGCGCGCGTTCCTGGGCATCGGTGACTTCGCGCACGCGCATTTTGGTCACCTTCGTGCCGTCGCGTATTTCGACATCCGGATTGGCGCGCAGGTTGTAGACCCACACCGGATTCTTCGGTTGGCCTCCCATGGAACCCACCAGCGCGTAGCCGTCGCCGACCTTGACGCGCATCAACGGGATCTTGCGCGTTCCGCCGGTCTTGTTTCCGACGTGCGTGACGATGATGCAGGGCAAACCGGTGTCCAGCAGCGTGGTGCCTTTCGTGCCACCGCTGCTTTCGTACAACTCCACCTGCTTGCGTACCCAATCGAGCGAGGGAGGTATGTATTTCGACATGTGCGCGGCTCCAGACATGGGGTTGGTACGATACCGGCGACGTGTGCCAGTGAACAACCCCATTCGGACGCTGCCGAGCCGAGCGAATTCCGACGCGTGTTCAGGTCGACTTTGTGCACGCCTTGGCACCTTAGCGGTGTCGTCAGCGATCGGCGCGCGGAACTCCTTGCCAACCCGCGCATCCCACCCTACATTCGAAGCATCCGATTGGCGTATCAGGTCATCTATGTCGCGAACGCGGCTGCACAGGTCAACGCGATTGCCACTGCTTGCGCTGCTGTTGGCTTGCTTCGGCAGGAGCGTTGCCAGCGCGCCGACAGTCCCGTGCGATTCGTACCGCTACAAGAACGCGAATGGCGTTACGGAGATTTCGAACTCGATTCCGCCGGAGCTCGCCGACAAGGGTTACAGCTGCATCACCAAGGGCCGGGAAGTCGTCGTTCCTCCGAAGTTGCCGCCGAAGGAGCAGGAGCAACGCGATCTCGAAGATGAGGCCGAGAAGGCCGCCAAAGCGGCCGGTATTCCACATCCGCGTACCGATGAGGAACTGGAGAAACTCTACGCCTCACCGTGTGATGTAGAGGCGAGCCGCACCCGTAAGATCCTTTCGATCGATTCAGCCATCAGATCAAAAAAATCTGATCTTCAGGCTCTGAAACAGAAGAAGCAGGACCTCGAGGAACAGGCGGCCGATCGGGAGCGCGCTGGGCTGTCGCCATCGGCCGACATCCTACAGAACATGGAATCCATCGACGCGCAAATCGTCGAGGCTAACAACGATATCGCGAAGCGTCAGGTCGAGAAACAAAACACCCTCGGTCAGTTCGAACTCGACCTCGATCGGATGAAGCTGCTGCACCCGGGAGCACCGTGCTCCCACTGACGACACTGGTCGGCGACAACTCGCTGACCTGACGCGTTAAGGCGCGAGGAACCCGCCGTCCACCGGCAGCGTTGCGCCACTGATGTAACTTGCCTCGTCGCTGCACAACCACAGAATCGCATTGTCGATCTCGACGGGCTCACCGATTCGCGCCAGCGGCGTTACGCCGACGATCGCCGGGGCCACTCGTTGCCGGCGCGACTGCGCAGCATCGGCGTATCGATCGGTCCCGGCGCGATACCGACGACGCGAATGCCTTCGCTTCCGTTCTCGAGCGCCGCCGAGTTCGTGAGCGAGACCACCGCCGCCTTGCTCGCCGCATAAAACGCGGCACCCGGGTACGCAACACGGAAACCCTGCACCGACGCGATGTTGACGATGACCCCCTGCCGCTGCGGCCGCATCACCGCAAGCGCGTGCTTGATGCCGTACACGACGCCCTTCAGATTCACGTCGAACACGAGGTCGAGCATGTCGGCGCTTTGTTCGGCGATCGGTTTCCAATCGCCGAGCACCGCTGCGTTGTTCACCATCGCGTGCAACGCGCCGAACCTGGTTGCGGCGGTTTCGACCAGACGCGCACGTCGTCTTCGCGTCTCACATCGCAGGCGACGAACGCCGCTTCGCCGCCGGCGCGACCAATCTCATCGACTGCGACCTGACCTTCGCGTTCGTTGACGTCGCCGAGCACCACGCGTGCGCCCGCTTCGGCGAACGCCTGCGCGGTGGCGCGGCCCATGCCCGAAGCGGCGCCGGTGACGACGGCAACGCGCCCGCTGAAATCGAGACGGCGGTTCATCGCGCCGCCTCGTCGGCAAAGAGCGGATTGCCTGCGGCGTGACGGCCGGCGAGATAACCGAACACCATGCCCGGAGCGATGGTGCCGCCCGCGCCGCCGTAGGTCATGCCCATCGGCGACGACATGACGTTACCCGCCGCGTACAAGCCGACGATGGGTTGACCATCGACGTTCAGCACGTTCGCGTTCACGTTGGTCTTCGGGGCCGCCTTTCGTACCGAGCGCGCCGCTCTTGATTTCCACGGCGTAGAACGGTCCGCGATCGATCGGCCCCAACGACGCCTGCACGCCGCCGCGGAGCGCCGCGTCTCCCCACCACTGATCGTGCGCGGCCTCACCGCGATGAAAGTCGTCATCGCGCCCGGCGGCGACCTGCGCATTCCAGCGTTTCACTGTCGCTTCGAGCGCAGCCGCGGGAATCGCGAGACGTTCGGCGAGCCCGGTGAGCGTCGACGCGCCTGGTACCCACTGTGGCGGCGCCACACCCGGTTTGCCGCCGCTGATCAAAAATCCGTATCGCTCGATGAAACCCTGATCGAACACCATCCAGCACGGCAGGTTCGCGTAGTCGAACGCGAGCGGGGAGCGAGCGTAACGCAAGGACGACCGTTCCCGCACTTGTATGGTGGAGATCGCGGGAACCACCTAATCGAACAAATGCGCTTGATATATCAAACAAAATAGATGTAATGTCGTCTGTCGCTTGTTCGAACGGAGAGTGGTGTGGTACCAGCGTTTCTGGATCTCGCAGGACATCCGGTGCGATGGCAGATGCTGGTCGAGTTGGCCGCCAGCGATCGCCAGGTCGGAGAGCTGACCGATCTCGTCGGTGAGCCGCAGGGGCTGGTCTCCTACCATCTCGCGCGCCTTCGCGACGGCGGCCTGGTGTCGGCGCGCAAGAGCTCGTTCGACGGTCGCGCCACTTACTACCGCGTGCACCTAGATCGCTGCAGCGAGTTGCTCGCGGCGACGGGTGCTGCGCTCCACCCCGCCCTGCAATCGAGCACTGCGCCTCAGCGAGCTCGTCGCGTCGCAAAAGATCGGCGCCACGCCAGGATCAAGGTGCTGTTCGTGTGCACCGGTAACGGAACCCGCTCGCAGATTGCGGAAGCGTTGTTACGCGACAAGGCCGGCGACATGGTCGAAGTGGTCAGCGCCGGCAGCCATCCCAAGCCGATTCATCCGAACACAATCAAGGTTCTGGCAGAGAAGGGCATCGACATCGCAAGCGCGCAATCCAAACCGCTCACCCAATTCAGCGGACGCCCCTTCGACTACGTGATCACGCTGTGCGACAAGGTCCGTGAAATCTGCCCGAAGTTCCCGGGACGCGGACGGACCCTGCATTGGAGCATCGAAGACCCGAGCACCGCGCCCGGCACACCTCGCACCACTGCACCCGCGTTTCGCGCGGTCGCGGATGACCTCGAGTCGCGCATTGGATTCTTGATCTCGCAGATCGACCACCAGACAAATCAGGAGCACACACGCCATGGCTGATGAACTCGTCAATGTCCGCTACCTCGTCGACGATGTCGGCGCGGCACTCAAGTTCTACACGACCCATCTGGGGTTCAAGGAGCTGACCAGCTTCGGGCCGGCTTTTGCCGATGTGGTGCGCGGCCCGTTGCGGCTGCTGCTCAGTGGACCCGCCAGTTCCGCCGCTCGGCCGATGCCGGACGGACGACAGCCGCGAGCGGGCGGCTGGAACCGCATCCACCTGCTCGTCGACGACATCGAAGCGGAAGTGGCGCGCCTGCGCGACGCCGGGGTGCCGTTCCGCAGCGACATCGTGAGAGGTCCGGGCGGCGCACAGATCGTGCTCGACGATCCGTCGGGCAATCCGGTCGAGCTCTTTCAGCCCGCGCAGCGCTGATCATTCGAGCTTGTCCGACAACGCCTGCGACCGAATTGATTCTCTGAGGCGTCGGTACTAGCGTCCCCATCCCCGTTCATGGCTGCATCGAGGGGACTTCATGCGGCGCTCCATGGACAGTTCCGACGGCAGAGTTGCCGTTCCTCTCGTTCCCAGCTCCGTTTGGGTTGTATCACTCGGTCCCATGTCGATGACGGCGGTGGGGCCGACTGCTATCGAAGTCAGCCCGCGAGAGCCGGGCAGTGCGCGGATCGGACCCATGCCGCTCAACCCCACGCGATCCTCATTCGCCGCCACCACGCCCTTGTCTGCGCGGTACTGAAGGAGCCCTTTCCGCCCGCTGCCGCACGGCTCCCCTCGACTAACACGTTAGGGAACGTGTTATCGCAGACTCGTCGATCCGGAAGCCGGTCTGGTCATGTTTCACGCCGTTCTCGAAAAATCGCGAACGGTCGAAAAAAGGTGCAACAAAAAAGGAGACGCGTCATGAACAGAAGTAGGACTTTCTTGTTTTCGGCTGTACTTCTCTTTTTCGCTGGAACTGCATCGGCAGCGGAGGAAGGTTTCTTCATCGGTGCGGGAGCGGGCCAGTCGACGATGAAGGCGGAGTCGGACAACAACCTCGGGCCGAAGATCAAAGTGGACGAGAGCGACACCGCTTACAAGGGATACGGCGGCTTCAACTTCACGAACTGGTTCGGCATAGAGGGCGGTTACATCGAGTTGGGCAACCAGAGTCAAAGCCGGAATTTCCCGGTCGTGGTTACCGGGGACCCCGATAAGGTCGAAGGCGAAGTGTCGGCCAACGGTTGGGAGGGCTTTGGCGTGCTGTACCTGCCGCTCGGCAACTTCGACCTGTTCGCCAAAGTCGGCGGCATCGCGGCGAACATCGATGTCGAGACGAAAGTGCATTTCCCCGGACCGGTTCCTCCTGCAGGTACTCAGCACGACAGTTCGAGTGAGGGTAACGGCATGATGGCGTACGGCGCTGGTGCGATGTACAACTTCGGCCACTGGGCGATTCGGGCCGAATACGAAGCCTATGACGTCGACAAGCTCGACGACCTGTATGCCGTCACGGGCAGCCTGCAGTACACGTTCTTCCGCGAGAAGGAGAAGCCAGCGCCGGTCGTGGCTTCCACGCCGCCACCAGCCCCGGCACCGAAGCCCATGGCGGCTCCTGCCAAATGTCCCGATGGCGATCACGACGGTGTGTGCGATGCGGCTGACCAATGCCCGAACACGCCGCCTGGCGCGCGTGTTGGGCTTAGCGGTTGCGATTGCGACTACACGCTGACGCTGGACTTTCCGTTCGACTCGGCTGAGCTGCACGCAGACGACAAGGCGAAGATCGACGCGATCACCCCGGTGCTGAAGAATCCGAAAGTGGCGTTCATCCTGGGAGAAGTCGACGGCTACACCGATAACACGGGCGACGAAGCGTACAACGTCGGACTCTCGCAGCGTCGGGCTCAGGCTGTCGCGGACTATGTGAAGTCGCAGGGAGTCAATCTCGGTGATCGGTTCGTGGTCAAGGGCTACGGAGAAACGAATCCCGTGGCGGATAACGCCACCGCAGAGGGGCGCGCCCAGAATCGACGCGTCGTGCTGCGTCGCACCGACTGTGGTCCCGCACACTAAACTCCCGGAGGCAATCATGCGTTACGCAACACTCGCAGTCGTTCTTTGTGTTCTGTCGATCGGCGCGTCAGCGGCTGACAAGCCGTCGTTCACCGGAACCGGCAAAACGTGCGGCGACATCACGTGGCAACCCGACGTGCTCACCCGATTTCCGAACATCGGCGCCGTCTGTCAGGGCATCGTCGAACGCGATGGGAAGCTGTACGCGCGATTCGACGGCGTCGTCCAAAGACGTTCCGGCAGCGCCTTGTACATCCGCTTCCTGGGCGGTGAGAAGGTGCCGGGGGGCGATCACGCGGTTCTAATCGATCCGCCGGAAGACATGGTGATACAGACGTCGAAGGGGAAATTCAGGGTTCGCGACGCGCAGCGAGGTCAAGACCTGACGCTCTTCATTCCATCCGATCGCTTCGTCGTCAACGTCGGCGAGGAAATTGCGGCGGCAGAGCAAACGCCGATCGAGGACGTGGTGCCGATGACCGAGCCGGCACCGCCACCCGAGGCAGCGCCGCCGCCCGCGCCGGCACCCGCTGCGGAAACGCCACCGCCCATGGAGGCGACGCCTCCACCGCCACCGCCGGTGGCAGCACGCGCGCCGGCGCCGGCGGCGCCGCCCGAACGTGAGATGCCGTGGCTGCTCATCATCATCGGCGCGGCGATCATCATTGCGATCGTCGTGATCGTGATGCGCAGCCGAAAGGCGCAATAACAGCACGCGTCACCGCGGTGGCGGCACGCTGACGCCACCGCGGCATTCGGGCTGCCCCGCCCCGTAGTGGTTTGGCGGCACGTTCATTCCTGAATCGGCGCACGCGCGACGTCGCTCCATCTCTCACCGGCCACTGCCACCGACGGTCTCAACTTTCGTCGCGTCAGCGCCTGACGATTCGATCGACAGTAATCCTGCCGCCGGACGACCGCTTCGATCTGCTCGTTCGCTTGTCGCCGGACCCTCTGACCGAGATACGGCAAGCGGATGGATTCTCGTCCACTTCGATAATCCATCAAATTCACTTGATGCATCAAATATGTTAGATGTAATATCCCGGCCACGACGACACCCACTGGGCACGCACAGGAGCCACGGTCGAACTGGGCGGAGGCGCCTTCACCAATCCGTCAGCGTTCGGCGCGCTGATCGACACCCTACTTTTCACAAAGACGCAAAGGAAGTCACCGTGTATCTCACGCTCAAGCACATTCACATGGCCTTCGTGGCGCTGTCGCTGCTGGTGTTTCTGGTGCGCGGCATCTGGCTGTTCATGGGTTCCACGATGCTCGACAGGAGATGGGTAAAGGTCATGCCGCACGTCATCAACACTATTCTGTTGGCGAGCGGAATCGCGCTGGCGGCGTACCTGAACATGTCGCCGGGCGAACAGCCCTGGTTGATGGCGAAGATCGTCGGCCTGATCTTCTACATCGGTCTCGGAGCAGCGGCATTCAGAGCGTCCAGTCCCGTTGTGCGCAAACTACTCTGGCTGAGCGCCCTCGTTGCGTTTGTCTTTATCGTCAGCGTTGCAGTCAGAAAGACCCCGTTCGGTTTCTTCGGCTGAGCGTCGCGCCGCGGTAAGCTGGTTGGCGTTGGCGTGGAGCTGGCTTCATCTACCCCTGCTCCGCGTAAACCGGTGCGGCGTATCGCCGATCTGCGTTTTGAACGCCGCCACGAAGGCGCTCGTGCTGGAATAGCCGGCGCCTGCTCCCGCTTCGGTAACCGACGAGCCCTGCTCGAGCAGCGTGATCGCCTGCAACAGGCGCAACCGCTGCCGCCATTCGACGAAGCGCAGTCCCGTCTCGTCCCTGAACACGCGTTGCAGCGTGCGCGCGCTCGCGCCCGCTTCGCGCGCCAGCAGCTCGATGCCGTCGTTCCGCGCCGGATCTTCCCGCAGCATGTGCGCAACCGAAGCGGCGCGTCCGTCCTTTGGCATCGGCACGAACAACGGCAGGCGCTCGGCCCGCGCGACGAGATCGAGGAATACGTGCGTCAGATGCAGGTGCTCGGGGTTTTCCCGCGCGAGCAAGCGCAGCGTCACGATGTGCAGGATCAGCTCGCGCAACAGCGATCGCACGTCGACCGCGTGGCAGACGGAGGGCAGCGTCGCCGAGAACTCCGTCGGCACGTAGATCGTGCGCATCGCCACTTCGCCGCGCATCTCGATCGAGTGCGTCATTCCCGCCGGCGCCCATAGCGCGCGGGTCGGCGGAACCAGCCACAGCGTGTCGCCGGCGAGCACCTGCATGGTGCCGGACACGGCATAGATCAGCTGGCCCCAGCGATGAGAGTGCGGTTCCAGCACGTGGCCGGCGGAATAGCTGACCCCCATGCTGCGCAGGCAGAAATCGCCCACCTGTCGTATTTCCGATAGAAGTTGTCGTTATCGATATATTGCGCCATCGCGTTGCCGCGCAAAACTCGCTCCCGCTTCGGAGCATGCGATGCCAAACCACGTGCGCTACTTCGCCATCACCGCCGACGACGTCGAGCGGGCCAGAACGTTCTACGAGACGGTGTTCGGCTGGACGTTCGAGGATTGGGGACCGCCGGACTTCTACCTGATCCGCGGCGCCGGCCTTGCGGGCGCGCTCCAGGCGCGCCGCGAACCGCTCTGCGAAGGGGCGATCCCGTTCGAGATCACGGTGAGCGTGGACGATGTCGACGACATCGCGCGCAAGGTAGCGACGGCTGGCGGCGCGATCACGATGCAGAAGTCGCGCATCGAAGGCGTGGGAACGCTCATCTACTTCGCCGACACCGAAGGCAATCGCGTCGGCGCGATGAAATACGACAACTGAACGAAGGGGCACGGCATGGACAATCCAATCATCGGCTACATCACGCTCGGCGTGATCGACTACCAGCGCTCGATTGCGTTTTTTCGCGACGTCATCGGCTTTCCGCTGCTGTTCAGCGACGAGAAATTCCAGTTCGCGCGCTTTCAGGCGGGCGACGTGACGTTCGCGGTGGTCGGCCATGTCGACAACGATCGGCTGACCCGCGGCGACATTCATACCGGCATCGCGATCTGCGTGCCCGACGTCGACGCAGCGCATCGCGAACTCGCCGCCAAGGGCGTGCGGTTCACGATGCCGCCGTCGAAGCAGCCGTGGGGCGGCTACATGGCGTTGTTGGCGGATCCCGACGGCAACGTCTTCTATCTCGACAGCGTAGAGGCAAACCGATGAGCATCCTGAACGATCCGAAACTCGAAGCGCTGCTCGCGGCACTCCACGCACAGAGTGAGGGCCAGTCGGGCGCCATGGCGGACTACTTCGGTCGCCGCGCGCGTGAGGGCACGCTCGACTGGAAGCACATGGACGACGAAACGCACACATTCTTCCGCGACAAGATGGTGGCGCTCGAGAAGGACAAAGCGGAGTACTGCTACGCGCTGTGCCGAGCGCTGCGGGCCAAACGTGTGGTCGAGGCCGGTACGTCGTTCGGCGTATCCACGCTCTATCTCGCGGCGGCCGTCAGAGACAACGGCGGTGGCATGGTGATCGCGACCGAGTACGAACCCTCGAAAGCGAAAATCGCGCGCACGAATTTCGCCGCCGCAGGGTTGAGCGGCTACATCGACCTCCGCGAAGGCGACCTCGCCCAAACGCTGAAGGTGATCGACGGCCCGGTCGATTTCATGCTGCTCGACATCTGGACCGACGCCGTGATGCCGGCGGTGCGGAACGTTGCCCCGCATCTGCGCGACGGCGCGATCATCGTCGCCGACAACACCACAGAGGCGCGCGGCGGCTACCGCGACTACTTCGCCTACATCGAGGATCCGAAGAACCGTCTGCGCACGATGACCCTGCCGTTTGCCGGTGGGCTGGAAATGACGGTGCGCGTATAGGGTCGGCAAAAGTGAGTGAGACGGTGCTGGTATGGATGATGTGACCAGTGGGTGATCGGGATTCCGGAGCCGCTAGAGCCATCCAAGGCGGGACCATCGATAGTCGCGGTTTCGATCGCGGGGGTGACGGGTGATCGGTGCTCCGGGCGTGTGATGCGCCTCCGCACCGATCACCCGTCATCCTTCCACATCCAACGTCGTGCCTTCGTTCGGGATGGAATAAGTGCGTGCCGGTGCCTGGCACCGGCGGTGACTTATTTCGATGTGCAAAAGCGGGTGCCTGGCACCGTCCGTTGACTTGTTGGTGAGATGAACGCGCGCCAAGCGCGCGTTCACTCATTCCCATATCCGTCGATGGAGACATGACCCGAGGCGAAGCTCCGTTCCACCGCACTACACCCGAAGCTCCGTTCCACCAGCCCAAATCCGAAGCTCATCCAAGCGACCGAAGAAAACCAATCAACGCCCGATTCACCGCATCGGGCGATTCCTGCTGCGTCCAATGTCCGATGCCCGGCAGCGTGACGACGTCGCGCAGGTTCGGTACCACCGCGCGCATCTGCGCTTCGTAGCCGGGATTCATCCGGATCAGATCACGGTCGCCGCTGATGAAGAGCGCAGGTTGTTCGATCTTCTTGCCCTGGAACGGCGCCGACAGCGCCCATGACCGGTCCATGTTGCGATACCAGTTGAGGCCGCCGCGGAAACCGCGACGCGTGAATTCGGCGGTGAAGAAATCGAGATCGGCTTCGGTGAGCCAGGCCGGCAGCAGATCGGTGTCGGCCAGTTGATCGAGAAAGTACGACGTATTCTTCGGCGGGTTCGTCATGCTGGCGAGGCCGCGGTCCGGCGCGTTGCCGGAAGCGCCGAACAGCAGTCGGCGCAACGATCGGCGCACGTCGTGCTGCAACTCGTGTTCGGCAACGCCGGGTTGCTGGAAATAGAGGATGTAGAAGAAGTTGTTGTCGCCGACCATCATTCGCATGGCCGCGGTCGGTGCGATCGGCGCGCGATCCGAGAACGGCACTGACAAGGCTGCAACGGCGCGGAAGATGTCGGGTCGCCACAACGCCGCGTTCCATGCCACCGGCGCGCCCCAGTCGTGGCCGACGATCACGGCGTGTCGCTCGCCCAACGCTGCAACCAGGCCGACGATGTCGCCGACGAGATTGAACTGCGTGTACGCGTCGATCTCGTCGGGTGCATCGGTCTGTCCGTAGCCGCGCTGGTCCGGCGCCACCACGTGAAATCCCGCGTCTGCCAGCGCGGGCAGCTGATGCCGCCACGAATACCACGACTCCGGAAAGCCGTGACAGAACACCACGAGCGGACCCGTGCCCGCTTCGGCGATGTGCATGTTGATGCCGTTCGTTGCGACGGTGCGATGCTGGATCGAAGCCATTCCTACTCCCTTAATTCACGCGCTTTGAGCATATAATGCCGCCTTTCACCGACTTTGCACCCAGATGAAAACCTGGATCGCTGCCACGGTTGTGCTCGCGCTCGGCGGCACCGGGTTGCTCTGGTATGGACATCACCAGAGTAACGCGGCTCAGTCGGCTGGTCAGTTCCAGATGCCGCCGCCCGTCGTCGAAGTCACGCCTGTCGTACTCGGCACAGTGGAGCGAACCGTCGAAGCGGTCGGCACGTTGCGTGCGAACGAGTCCGTCACCATCCGTCCGGAGATCGCGGGGCGCGTCGTCGCGATCGGGTTCAAGGAAGGTGAGAAGGTACGCAAAGGCGCGACGCTGATTACGCTCGACGACTCGGTGAACGCCGCCGAAGTCGCGGAAAAAGCGGCCAACCGCAAGATTTCCGAACTGGCCTACGAGCGTGCCAAGCTGCTGGTGGAAAAGAAAGCCGCGTCGATCGAGGTGCGCGATCGCGCCGAAGCGCAACTCGAAGCCGACGACGCAGCATTGCAGCTCGCGCGCGCCCGGCTCGACAAAACCCGCATCCTCGCGCCGTTCGACGGCGTGATCGGACTGCGCACCGTGAGCGTCGGCGACTTCGTCGACGTCGGTCAGGTGCTGGTGAATCTCGTCGACATCGATCTGCTGAAAGTCGATTTCCGCGTCGGTGAGATCAACCTGCCGGACGTCGTGGCCGGACAGGACATCGCCGTCAGAGTCGATGCGTTCCCTACACAGACGTTCAACGGCGCCGTGTACGCGATCGAGCCGGAAGTCGACGTCAACGGCCGCGCCGTAGTCATACGCGCGCGCTTACCGAATCAGGGCGACAAGCTTCGACCGGGACTGTTCTCGCGCGTCACGTTGATCGTCGATCGCAACGCGCAAGCGATGCTGGTGCCCGAAGACGCGATCGTTCCCGAAGGCGAGCGACACTTCGTGTATCGCGTTGCCGACGGCCGCGTTGCGTTGACTGAAGTGCTGATCGGCAAGCGCAAAGACACGCGAGTCGAAGTGCGCAGCGGCGTCAGCGCCAACGATTTGATCGTGACCGCAGGACAACTGAAGCTGCGCGACGGCATCGCGGTGCAGACGACTTCCGCCGACGATGCGGTCGCGAAAGCGGCACCGGCCGCGCAACCGACGACCGCCGTGAAGGACTCATGATTCTGTCCGACCTCAGCATTCGCCGGCCGGTGCTCGCGACCGTGGTGAATCTGATCATCGTGCTGGTGGGCCTGATCGCGTGGGATCGGCTGACGATCCGGGAATTTCCAAACGTGGACGACCCGGTCGTCACGATCACTACCAACTATCTTGGCGCGAACGCCGAGATCATCGAATCGCAAGTGACGAAGCCGCTGGAAGACGGCATCTCCGGCATCGAGGGAATCGACTACATCAGTTCGATCAGCCGCGCCGAGCAGTCGCAGATATCGGTGCGATTCAGCACCGGTCGCGATCCCGATGCCGCGGCAAACGACGTGCGCGACCGGGTCGCGCGCGCGCGCAGTTTCCTGCCGAAGGAAATCGACAATCCGATCGTCGCGAAGGTCGAATCCGACGCCACCCCGATCATCTACATGGCGATCAACTCCGACCGCCACAACGAGATGGAACTGACCGACTACGCCGATCGCGTCGTCAAAGACCGGCTCGAAGTGCTGCCCGGCGTCGCGCAGATGCTGATCATGGGCGAACGGCGCTATTCGATGCGCGTGTGGCTCGATCGCGGCCGCCTCGCCGCGTATTCGTTGACGCCCGCCGACGTGGAGCACGCGCTGACGGAACAGAACGTCGAGGTGCCCGCCGGCCGCATCGAGAGCAGCGACCGCGAATTCACGGTGCTGTCGGAGACCGATCTCAAAACGCCGGCGCAGTTCTCGCAGATCATTCTGAAAGACGCCGGCGGCTATCTCGTACGCCTCGGCGACGTTGCGCGCGTCGAAGTAGGGCCGGAGCTCGTGCGCAACATGTCGCGCGCGTCGGGCCACCGCGCGATCGGGCTCGGGCTCATCAAACAGTCCACGTCGAATCTGCTCGACGTCGCGCAGGCGTTGCGCAGCGAACTCGTGGAAGTTAACAAAGTGTTGCCCGAGGGCATGCGGGTCGACATCGGCTACGACTCGTCGATCTTCGTGCAGCAGTCGATCGATCGGGTGTTCGTGACGATTCTCGAAGCGATCGCGCTGGTCGTGTTCGTGATCTTCCTGTTCCTGCGCAACTGGCGCGCCACACTGGTGCCGTTGGTGACCATTCCGATCGCGCTCATCGGCGCGCTGGCGCTGATGTGGGGCTTCGGCTTCTCGATCAATACGCTGACGCTGCTCGCGTTCGTGCTGGCGATCGGCCTGGTGGTGGACGACGCGATCGTGATGCTCGAGAACATCTACCGCTACATCGAACAGGGCATGGATCCGATCAAAGCCGCGTTCGTCGGCTCGAAGCAGATCGGCTTTGCCATCGTCGCGATGACGTTCACGCTCGCCGCCGTGTTCACCCCGATCGCGTTCAGCGAAGGCAAAACCGGCCGGTTCTTCACCGAATTCGCGCTGACGCTCGCCGGTGCCGTCGTCGTTTCCGGCTTCGTCGCGTTGACGCTGTCTGCCACGCTAGCTTCACGCATTCTGCGCCACGAGACGAAGCACAACGCGATGTTCAACTTCGGCGAGCGCGTGCTGCATCGCATCGCCGATCTGTATCGTTCGACGCTCGGACTGGCGCTACGCCAGCGGCCGATCGTGATCGCGTTGATGCTGCTGGTCGGCTCGGCATCGGTGCTGTTCTATCGCGGCCTGCCCGCTGAACTCGCGCCGATGGAAGATCAGGGCACCGTGATGGTGTTCGCGATCGCTCCTGAAGGTGCGACGCTCGACTACCTGAACAGCTACACGAAGAAGATCGACGACGTCTTCAAGTCGATCCCCGAGATGCAGCGTTACATGATGATCATGGGGCGCCCGACCGTGAGCAACATGATCTCGTACACGTCGCTGTCGTCGTGGCACCAGCGCGAGCGCACCTCGCAGCAGGTCGCAGCGAGCATCATGCCGAAACTGATGGCCATTCCGGGCATTCGCGCGTTCGCGGTAACGCCACAATCGCTCGGCGGATCCAGCGGCGGCGGTATGGCGATCAATTTCGTGGTGCAAACGTCCGAGTCGTATCAGAAACTCGATCAGTACATCGCACAGATCCTTTCACGCCTCGCCAACAGTCCCGCGCTGGTGAACACCGACTCGGACCTCAAGCTGAACAAGCCTGAACTGAAGGTAGACGTGAATCGTGACAAGGTCGCCGCGGTGGGCGCCAGCGTGGTCGAAATCGGCCGGACGCTCGAAACGATGCTCGGCGGCCGCCAGGTGACGCGCTTCAAACGCAATGCGGAACAATACAACGTCAAGCTGCAGGTGGCCGACGTGAACCGCCGCGATCCTGACGACCTGACGAACATCTACGTGCGCGGCGGCAACGGCGAAATGATTCAGCTGTCGAACCTCGTCACCGTGCGCGAAGACGTGGCGCCGCGCGAACTGAATCACTTCAACAAGCAGCGCGCCGCCGTGATCTCGGCGTCGGTGGGCGACGGTTACACGCTGGGACAGGCGCTCGACGTGCTCGAGAAGACGACGCGCGAAGTGATGGGTCCGGCCGCGCAGATCGACTACGTCGGCGCTGCGCGCGAGTTCAAAGACTCATCGTCGAAGATCTACGTGACGTTTCTGCTCGCGCTGGCGTTCATCTATCTGGTGCTGGCGGCGCAATTCGAGAGCTTCGTCGCGCCGTTCGTCATCATTCTGAGCGTACCGCTGGCGATGGCCGGCGCGTTGCTCGCGCTGAAACTCTCGGGTGGTTCGTTGAACATCTACAGCCAGATCGGTCTGATCACGCTGGTCGGTCTGATCACGAAACACGGCATACTGATCGTCGAGTTCTCGAATCAGCTGCGTGCTGCAGGGAAGCCGATCATGGAAGCCGTGCTCGAAGCGAGCGTGATGCGTTTGCGACCGATCCTGATGACCACCGGCGCGATGGTGCTCGGCGCGGTGCCGCTCGCGATGGCGACCGGGCCCGGTGCGGAAGCGCGCAACGACATCGGTTGGGTCATCGTCGGCGGCATGACGGTGGGAACGCTGTTCACGCTGTTCGTCGTGCCCACGGTGTACACGTATCTGGTGCGCCGCACGCCGCATCTGGTCGCATTGCAACGCGAGGCACTGGTCTCGGGCGAGCCGACTCTTGCGACCCTCGTCTGATGCGTGCACGCGACCGCGACTGCGCTTCGCGCTGCTCGTGCTCGCGCTCGCCGGTTGCGGTCCGACGCCGCAGGAAAAAACCGCCGCAGTGCCCGCTCCGATGATCGACGTCGCCGAACTCGGCGTGAGCGACGCGCAACGGAAGTTAGCCGGCGGCGAGTTCACGTCGCACCAACTGACGCAGGCCTACCTCGACCGCATTCAGGCGATCGACCGCCGGGGTCCGACGTTGAACTCCGTCATCGAACTGAATCCCGAGGCACTGCAGGACGCCGATCGCCTCGATGCCGAACGCGCCGCCGGTAAACTGCGCGGCCCGCTGCACGGCATACCGGTGCTGCTGAAGGACAACATCGACGCCGTCGGCATGGTGAACTCGGCCGGTTCGCTCGCGCTCGCCGACAACCGTCCGCAGCAGGACGCGTTTCTCGTCACGCGCCTGCGCGCCGCCGGCGCGGTGTTGCTCGGTAAGACGAATCTCAGCGAATGGGCGAACTTCCGTTCGACGCACTCGACATCCGGTTGGAGCAGTCGCGGCGGACAGACGCGCAATCCCTACGTGCTCGATCGCAATCCGTGCGGCTCGAGCGCCGGCACCGGTGCCGCGATTGCCGCGAGCCTCGCCACCGTCGGTGTCGGCACGGAGACCGACGGCAGCATCATCTGCCCGTCGGCAATCAACGGTCTGGTCGGGCTGAAGCCGACGGTCGGGCTCGTCAGCCGTCGCGGCATCATTCCGATTTCGGCGTCGCAGGACACCGCGGGTCCGATGGGACGCACGGTGGCCGACGTCGCGGCGCTGCTCGCCGTGCTGGTCGGCGCAGACGAATCGGATCCGGCGAGCGCGCAGGCGAAGTCGCATGCAGCGCCTGATTACACCGCGTTCCTGAATCCCGGCGCGCTCGCCGGCAAACGCATCGGTCTCGTGCGGCAGGCGCTTGGCTTCAACGCTGACGTCGACGCCGCAATGGAGCGCGCCGTCGCCACGATGACCACCGCCGGCGCGATCGTGATCGACGTGAAGATCGAGGGCTATCGCAGCTGGGACGCTGCGGAGATGGTGGTGATGCTTTACGAGTTCAAAGCCGGCATCAACGCATACCTGAAAGCGGCTGGCGCAAAACCCGGATCGCTCGCCGATCTCATTGCGTGGAATCAGGATCATCGCGACACGGTGATGCCCTGGTTCGGCCAGGAGCTGTTCGAGATGGCGCAAGCCAAAGGCTCGTTGAAAGACGCCGCATATCGGGAGGCGCGCGCCAAAGCGCGCAAGCTGGCCGGTGAAGACGGTCTGTTCGCTACGCTCGATGCGAATCGCGTCGACGTACTGATGGTGCCGAGCGACGGTCCCGCCTGGCTGACGGATCTGCTGTTGGGCGATCACTACGTCGGTGGCGGCGCAGGCATGGCGGCGGTCGCCGGCACTCCGAGCATCACGGTGCCGATGGGCGAGTCGCATGGTTTGCCGCTCGGCCTGGCGCTGATGGGACCGGCGTACAGCGAAGCGCAGCTGATCGGTCTCGCATACGCATTCGAACAGGCATCGCACGCGCGTACGCCGCCGAAATACTTCGCGACGATTCCATATGCCCCGATCGCGGCGAAGGCCGACGATGCGCACTGACGACCTTCGCATCCGGCGGGTGCGGCCGCTGATCGCGCCGGCGATTCTCGCCGAAGATGTGCCGCTCACCGACACCGCGTCGACGGTAGTCGAGAACGGCCGTCGCGCGTACGAAGCCATTCTCGACGGCCGCGACGCGCGACTCGCCGTGGTCGTTGGGCCATGCTCGATCCACGATCCGACCGCCGCGGTGGAATACGCGCAGCGCCTGAAGCCGCTGGCCGACTCGGTCGCGGACCGCCTGCTGCTGGTGATGCGCGTGTACTTCGAGAAACCGCGCACCACGGTCGGCTGGAAAGGTCTGATCAACGATCCCGATCTCGACGCTTCGTTCCACATCAACAAAGGGCTGCGTCTGGCGCGCCAGCTGCTGGCCGACATCGCGGCGATCGGTCTGCCCACGGGCACCGAGTTCCTCGACACGACGTTCGGCCAGTTCTACGCCGACCTCGTCAGCTGGGGCGCGATCGGCGCGCGCACGGCAGAAAGCCAGATCCATCGCGAACTGGCGTCGGGTCTGTCGATGCCGGTGGGCATCAAGAACCGCACCGACGGCAACGTACAGGTGGCGGTCGACGCATTGCTCGCGGCGTCGAGCAGTCATCTGTTCCCGTCGCTGACGAAGGAAGGCGCGCCGGCCATCCTCGAGACATCCGGCAACCCGCACTGTCACGTGGTGTTGCGAGGCGGCAGCGAGAGCGGACCGAACTTCGACGCAAGCGCGGTCGCGGCGGCCGCGAAACTGTTGGCAAAAGCCAACCTGCCGCAACGGCTGATGATCGACACGAGCCACGGCAACAGCGGCAAGGATCCGGCCCGGCAGGCAGACGTCGTCGACTCGGTGATCCGACAGAAACGCGCCGGCGATCGCGTCGTCCGTGCGTTGATGATCGAGAGCCATCTCGTCGGCGGCCGCCAGGACCTCGGCGGCACGCTGCGTTACGGGCAAAGCGTCACTGACGCCTGCCTCGGCTTCGGCGAAACGGCGGCGCTGATCCATCGTCTGGCGGACGAAGTGGCGCCGCGGTAGTGTCGCCTCTGGGGATGATGACGGGGGAAACAACACCATGCTGAGTCGCATCGATCGCGTCATGCTCACCGCGCACGACGCCGCGGCAGTAGCGAATCGTTGGGTCGAACTGGTCGACGCCCGCATCGATCGACGCGACCGCGTCGCGGTGCTCGGCGCCGATCGCATCGTGATCAGCGTTGGCGACTCTGAAGTAGAGATTCTGCAACCGGTAGCACCCGGTCCGGTCGCGCGCCATCTCGCCGCCGGCGGCGGTGCATTCGCCGCGGGTCTCGCCACGCGCGACATCCATCACGCGCGGCGATGTTTCGCCGAAGCGGGAATCGTGCCCACGCAGATCGGCCAGCAATTCTTCGTCGATGCGGGCCGGCTCGGCATTCCGGGGCTCAACGTCGTCGTCAGCGCCGATGTCGAACGACCGCGCGTCGGCCTGATGACGACACTGTACGAAGTCACACACCTCACCGCCGATCCGGCCGGTGCATCAGCTGCCATCGCGCGGCTGTTCGAACTCGATCTGCGCAACTTCGTGCCGATCCGCTCCGAGCAGTTCGGCTATGAAGGCACGCTGACGCTGTTCGACCCGCACGCACTGCATCGGATCGAAACCATTCATCCGTTCGACCGCAGCAAAACGATGGGCCGTTACTTCGACCGCTTCGGACCGACGCTATATATGTGCTACGGCGAGACCGATCGCCTGCCGGAACTGCGCGAACGGCTGAAGCAGCTGGCGCCGCGCGACTGGACCGGCAGCGACGAGGATCCGAACGGATTGTTCGTGCATCCGCGCGCGCTCGGCGGCGTGATGCTCGGCGTGAGTCGCGTCAGCTACGCGTGGACCTGGTCGGGCTATCCCGCGCGCGTCACTGCAACGTAGACGGCCGCCGGATCACCGCACTACGGCTTCTGCGGTTGATTGCGGCCGATGAAGTCTTCGGTGGTGTTGACGCGCGGATACGGTTCTTCCGGAACGTCGACGCCGAGGAATCGGCACAGCGGTTCCCAACCCTGCTTCGCTTCGAACTCGAGCAAGCGGGATTTCGGCAGCGTCGCCCTCACCTTCGCGACGTGCGCGTTGTAAACGGCGATCGCGTAAGTTCGGTCTTCCACGCGTCCGTCGAACACACCTTTCCAGACCACCTCGTATGCCCACTCGCCGGCGGCTTTCATCGCCGGATCGTCCGCCGTGCGCATTCGCGTAGACGACGGGTAGATCGTGGCCATAACGCTCTGATACCAGCTCTCGGGATCGCGGGTGCTGAGAATGACTTTCGCGTTCGGATACAGCGCCGCGTGTTCTTCCCAGAGATTGCACGAAGGCCAATCGACGCTGGCGCGATACCCCTGATACAGCCGCTCCCAGTCGACCGGCTTGCCGCGATGCGCATCGGCCCACCACGGCAGGTGCTCCGGGTGCTGGAACACTTCCATCATGTGATAGCACTTCGTAAAGCCGAGCCGCTCGAGCGCGAACTTCAGCGACAGCGTTCCGGTGCGCCCGAATCCGGCGCCGATGACTTCGAGCGGCATCTACCTCTTCTCCTGCTGATGGCGGTGCTGGGCCCACTCGCGCGCCTCGGGACTCGACACCCATTCGATCGCGTTCGCGAGCAATTGCCGATACTGCGGATTCGCGTACGCGCGCGGATCGTCACCGCACTGCAGATACACGATCGGGCTGTTGCGGTAATGCTTCACCCAACCGATCAGGTCGCTGCCGCGCGCGTGTTCCCAACCCTCGTTCGAGAACATCTTGCCTTCACGCACCACTTTGGCCGCCGAGTAGAAGTTGTCGCGGATGAATGCATGTCCGCTGCGCAATAGCGGCACCACGTCGTCTTCGAACACTTCGTACAGGTACAGCTCGTCGGTGATCGAGAAGGTTTTCGGCACGCCCTTGGTCACCGGATGGTCCGCCACCACGCTCACCTCGTGCGTCACTTCGTGCCGATATCCCGAATCCTGCCGTTTCACACCCCGTAGTTCCCCGGGTAGATAGAGGAAGCGGCCTCCGACAATCTCCGCATATTGCGGCCACGCGGGCCATCCCCCCACGGCGTGGTGGAGGAATACGAGACCCATCCCGGTATCCAACAGTTCTTCGATGTTGCGCTCGAGTTCGGCGGGTGGTTCGAGGAAATCCGGCGGACCGTCGCTGCGGAACCGTATGCCGGGCATGTCGTACAGCACGAATGCGTCGTAAGGCCGCGCCAAAGACGGCGCAAAGAAAACCTGCGCGGCGGGCTGTTCGACGTGCGTCCACTTGACTCCGGCCAGCGAGTCGAACACCTCGAAGAATGCATCGCGCTGGAACGGATGCCCCTTGGTAATCAGCAGTATTTCTTTGTCGCGCACCGCTTCTCCCCTACAATTCGTCCTTAAGCCAGCGGAGCCACCATGTCGCGTGCAGTGCCAGCCTCGAACTCGAATCGAACCTGGCAGCAAACGAAAAGTCAGAACACCCGCACCACGATTCTCGATGCGGCCATCCGCTGCTTCTACCGATTCGGCTACAACAATACCACCACCGAGAAGATTGCCAACGAGGCCGGAGTGTCTCGCGGGGCGATGCTGCATCACTTTCCATCGCGCGCCGATCTGATCAAGGCGGCCGTGCTGCATCTCAACGACAAGCGACTGGAGCTCTTCAAGCGCGAAGAGAGCACCGTGCAGAGCGACGCGACCCACAGTCGCGTCGAAGAAGGCATCGACACGTACTGGCGGCAGCTCAACACGCCGTACTTCGTGGTATTTCACGAACTGCAGATCGCGGCGCGCACCGACCCAGAACTCTATGCGGTGCTGACTCCCGCCATCGAAGAACTCGACCGCGCATGGGCGGTGACGGTGCGCGAAATTTTTCCGGACCTCGCGTTATCGCCCGAAATCATCCGCGCGAACTGGCTGACGCTGCTGCTGCTCGAAGGCATGGCGGCCAACCTGCACACGCGAAAACTGACGAAAGTTTCCGACGACCTGCTCGAATGGCTGAAGGCGGAATTGCGCCGTCTATTCGGCGACGTACTGACTTCTCTCGATCGCGAATCGGCAAAAAAAGCCGCGCCGAAGCGGCCAAAAACGCGACCCCGCAAGCGCGCCGCGAAAACATGACAGCCTGACTGTTTTGTGATGTACTCCGGCGTCGCCGCGGTTCCGAACCGTTTTGCCGACGCTGGAGAAACCGATGTCCGCCGCCAAACAGATCCCCATTGCAGAGGGACTTTTCACCTGGCCGTCCAACGATCCGCGCCTGCTCGGCAGCCGCTGCAGTGCGTGCGGCATCGTGACGTTTCCGGCGCAGAAGAGCTGTCCCGCGTGCTCGGGTCAGAACGTCGAAACGATCGAGCTCGAACGCCACGGCACATTGTGGACGTGGACGATTCAGGGATTCCTGCCGAATAAACCGCCCTACACCGGCCCCGAAACGGCCGAGAACTTTCGTCCGTTCGGCGTCGGCTACGTCGAGTTGCCGAATCAGGTTCGCGTCGAGAGCCGCCTCAAATGCAAAGACCCGTCGCAGCTGCGCATCGGCATGGAGATGGAGTTGGTCGTGGAAAAATATGTCGAAGACGACGCCGGCCGCGAGGTGATGGCGTACTTCTTCCAACCGGTCGCCGAACGCTAGAGGAGAACACACATGGTAGACGTCGCAATCATCGGCATCGGAATCCACCCGTTCGGGCGCACCGATGGCGTCAGCGGACTCGAGCAAGGCGTGTTCGCCGCGCGTCAGGCGCTGAAAGACGCGGGGCTCGAATGGTCCGACATGAATTTCGCCTACGGCGGCAGCGCGGCGGCCGGTGCGGCCGACACAATGGTGTCGAAGCTCGGCCTCACCGGCTTGCAGTTCATCAACGTCGCGAACGGTTGCGCCACCGGCGGCAGCGCGCTGCAGTCGGCTTACATGGCCATCAAATCCGGCATGTTCGACATCGGCATGGCCGTCGGATTCGACAAACATCCGCGCGGCGCGTTCACGGTGGATACGCAGAGCGGCGGACTCGGCAAGTGGTACGGCGACATCGGCATGGCGCTGACGCCGCAATTCTTCGGCATGAAGATCCAGCGCTACATGCACGACTACGGCATCACCGAAGACACGCTCGTTCGCGTCGCCGTGAAGAACTATCGCAACGGCGCGAAGAACCCGAACGCCTGGCGCAAGACGCCGCTCAGCTACGAAGAGGTCGCCACCTCGCAGATGGTGTGCCATCCGCTGCGCAAGTACATGTTCTGCTCTCCGGCGGAAGGCGGTTGCGCGATGATCCTGTGCCGCGCCGACAAAGCGAAGGAACTCGTTCGCAAGCCGGTGTACCTCAAGGCCGTCAGCGTGAAGACACGGCCGTTCGGCTCCTTTGAAGTGTTCAGCCAATCGCAGGCGCTCGAACGTACCGACACGCCGCCCACGGTGCTCGCGTCGCGCGCGGCCTTCGAGATGGCCGGCATCGGCCCTGACGAGATCGATGTGGCGCAACTGCAGGACACCGAGTCCGGCGCCGAAATCATGCACATGGCCGAAAACGGCTTCTGCAAAGACGGTGAGCAGGAGCAGTGGCTGCGCGACGGCGTCACCGAAATCAGCGGTCGCCTGCCGGTGAACACCGACGGCGGTTGTCTCGCAAACGGCGAGCCGATCGGCGCGTCGGGTTTGCGCCAGGTCTACGAGATCTGCACGCAGCTGCGCGGCGAAGGTGGCGAACGACAAGTGCCGCGCGAACTGAAGACGGGCTACACGCATGTGTACGGCGCGCCAGGATTGTCGGGCGTAACGATCCTCGCGCGCTGATTCCCCGTGGCGAACAGCATGGTGGCTACGAGTCACGCGCGCATCAGCGTCGCCGACAGTGGCGGTCCCGGTGCCGTGGTGCTGCTGATCCACGGCAACTCGGCGTGCAAAGAGATCTTCGCGCATCAGTTCGAGTCGCGACTGACGCAGCGCTACCGGCTCGTGGCGTTCGACCTGCCGGGCCATGGTGCGTCGTCCGATGCGAGCGACCCGCAACGCAGCTATTCGATACCGGGATATGCCGACGTCGCGCTGGAACTGCTCGAGCGTCTCGGCGTCGATCATCTTGCAGTGCTCGGCTGGTCACTCGGCGGGCACGTCGGCATCGAACTACTCACGCGCGACATCGACATCGCGGGTCTCGCCATCACCGGCACGCCGCCGATCGGCCACAACGCCGCGGACTTCGCCGCCGGATTCCGCCCGCAGGAACACATGGACCTCACCGGCAAAGAACACTTCAGCGAGGCCGACATCCAGGCGTATGCAAACGAAACGGCCGGCGCGCCGGCGCCGTTCCTCGAAGCCGCGGTGCGCCGCACCGACGGCCGCGCGCGACGGTTGATGATGGAAGCCGCGATGGCGGCGCGCGGCGCCGATCAGCGCGAAGTCGTTTCTGCGAATCCGGCGCCTGTCGCCGTCATCACCGGCGCAGAAGAACCATTCATCAATAACGACTACCTGCTGTCGTTTCCATATCGCAACCTGTGGGACCGTAAAGTGCACGTCATACCGCAATCCGGACACGCGCCGTTCTGGGAACGGCCGCAAATGTTCAATCCGCTGTTCGAACGATTTCTAACGGACGTGCTCAGCTGATGCGCGCGCTGCAACGGGTCGCCGGACTCACCGAGGTGATTCAAACCGGCGGCGATCGCGCGCAGGAGCTGCGACGCCTCGCACCAGAGACGGTCAGCGCTCTTGTGGACGCTGGCATGTTCCGCTTCACCCTGCCGACAGAACTGGGGGGCGAGAACGCGAGCGTCGGCGAGACCATCGAAGTGCTCGAGGCGATTGCAAGGGTCGACGCGTCGGTGGGCTGGAACGTGATGCTCGGGTCCGAAATCAACGCGATGGCCGCTGGCGGAATGCCGAAAGATCTCGCGCGCGAGGTCTATCTCGACAACCCGCGCGTGATCATGTGCGGCGGCGGCGGTCCCGGCACGACGCCGTCGCGCGCGGTGCGGCAGAAAGACGGCAGCTTCCGCGTGTGGGGCCAGACCACGTTCATCAGCGGCTGTCACAACGCCGAATGGTGTTTCATGGGCGCGCCTGTGATGGACGGCGACGCGCCGGAGATCGGCCCGAACGGGCAACCCTCGTTCAAGATGTGGTTCCTGCACAAGTCGCAATACGAGATCGTCGACACGTGGGACGTTGCGGGATTGCGCGGTTCCGGCAGCCACGATGTGAAGGCGGACGGCGCGCTGGTCAGCGAGAAGTGGGCGCGCGTGGACCTGATGCTGCTGCCGGCGCTCTATGACAATCCCGTGTATCGCATTCCCGTGCCGCTGCGTCTCGCCTACAACAAGGCGGCGGTGGCGATCGGCGTGGCGCGCGGTGCACTGGACGAGTTCGCGAACCTCGCGCAGACCAAGCTGCCGTTGATGTCGACGGTGCCGTTGCGCGACAAGCCGATCGCGCAATACCGCTACGGTGAAGCCGAAGCGACGCTGCGCGCGGCGCGCGCGTTCCTGTTGGAGGCGATGGCAGCGGTGGAAGAGGAACTGCGCCGCGGCAGAGAAACACCGTCAGGCAAACTCACCCAGATTGCGCGACTCGCGTGCACGCACGCGGCCAATGCGTCGATGCAGGTCGTCGACACGGTGCACAACACCGCCGGCACCAGCGCCATGCGGATGCACAGTCCGCTGGAGCGCAAACTGCGCGATGCGCACGGCTGCGCGACGCACCGGTGGGTTGCGCATCCCCTCTATGCGGACCTCGGCAGGATCCTGCTCGGGCACGAAGCGCCGCCGGAATTCGCCGGATGAGTCGCTGCCGGTGCCTGGCACCGGCCGTGACTTATTGCGCAACAGCTGGCCCTGGCACCGCGCGTTGACTCGATGAGTCACGACAGGTGCCTGGCACCGCGAGCACTTGTTCGCTCACTTCACCGTAACGGTGATCTGCTTCGACACCACCGGCGGGTCGTGCGGAATGTGCAGATAGTTCGCGAACACGAGTTGCAGCGTGTGCTTGCCCGGCGGCAACGTCACCTGCGTTTCGGTCTGGCCCTTGCCGAAGTGCACGACGTGCTCGTTCGCCGGCAGCGGTTGCTTCATGTCCGGCAGTTCGGCGACGTCGATCAGCAGATGATGGTGACCGCTGTTCGGTTGATCGGTGCCGGCCGGTGCGATCGTCATGCCTTTCACGCCGAACTTCACCGTGAACGTCGCGGGCACCGTGGCGCCGTCGGCAGGTTCGACGAAGAAGACGCTCGCGCCGGCGGGTGACGGCGACAGCGGCACGTCGGCCGCCCCGGCCGCCCCGGCCGCGAACGATACGAGCATCAGCGCAGCGGACATCAGAAACGTTTTCATCATTTGCTCCGTGGGTTATGCCAGGCGATAGACGCGCGCGGCGGTATCGTGAAACAGCGACGCTTTCTCGGCTTTGGACGTACCGGCGGCGATCTTCTTGAACGCGTTCCACAACGTTCGATACGAGCAGCTCGCCTTGTCCACCGGAAAGTTGCTCTCGAACATGCAGCGGTCCGGCCCGAACACGTCGATCGCGTGGCGGTAAAAGTCACCGCCCGCCGCGACGAGTTCGTCGGACGTCGCCGGACGGGCGTTACGGTGAAAACCGAAGCCGTTGATCGGCATCGCGATGCCGCCGATCTTCGCCACGACGTTCGGGCACTTCGCGAGTTCAGAGAACGACTTCTTCCACTGCGCGAACACCTCGGCGCTCTTGCCCTCATAAGGGCCGATGCCGAGCGGTCCGGCGAAGTGGTCGACGATGATCGTCGTGCCGGGGAATGCACGCGCCAGGTCGGTGAGCTGCGGAATCTGCGGGTGATACAACCAAGCATCGAAGCTCAAGCCGCGCTTGCCGAGTTCGGCGAAGCCTTTGCGGAACGTCGCGTCGAGCAACAGCCCCTCAGTGGGATTGGTGTGCGAGTTACGCACCTGATCGGACACGTCCCATCCCGCCGCGTGACGGATGCCCTTGAAGCGAGAACCCACGGCCATGTGCGCATCGAGCACTTCGCCCACGCGCGATCCGAGCGTGAGATCGGCCAGGCTCACGATGCCGGCGCACGCGCGGATCGGCCCGTAACGGCCGCTGGCCGACATCGCCGCAACGCCGTTGACGAACTCCGTTTCGCCGACCGGCTTCATCGCCTCCGGTCCGTCCGCGCGATACATCGACGCGCACTCGACGAACACGGTCGACACGACGTTGTGCCCGGAACCGGTATCGAGCAGCAGCTCGTCGAGCAGATAGCGGCTGTTCGGATGGTCCCACAGGTGGTGATGCGGGTCGCAGATCGGCAGGTCCGGTTCGAGCACCGGCTCGTTCACCTGCGCAAGCCAGGCCGCCTGATCCATGTTTCCCCCCAGTTTGTTCGTTGGAAGCTCAGTAGCGCTCGATCACATGCTTGGCGAAGTCGGAGTAGCACTCGCGCGCCGAGGCCATCGGCGGCAGCAGCGTCACTTCCTTCAGCCCACCGCGTTCCTGCTCGCGCAGCATCGCGATGATCTCGTCTGGCTCTCCGACGAGCCCGCCCGACGCCCGGATCAGTTCCGGCGTGATGAACGTGCGCTCTTCCGGCATCAGATACGTACAGTGACCATCGTGCACGCGCAGATGGCGCTGCGCCTGCGGAATGCGATTGACGTGCGCGAGATAGCGATCCCACACGTCGCGCACTTCGGGGCGGATGAACGCGTCCGATCCGCTTGCCCGATACAGCTCCCACCAGAAGTGCAGGCTCGCCGACGCCATCGAGCCCACCTGATCGATCACCCGATCCGACGTCAGCTTCTCGCCGGGCTTCAGCACGCAGCTGAACGTCAGCGCCGCAGTGTGGAAATCGTCGTCGAACTCCCGACCGGCGTTTTCCGCGCCCGCCCGCACCCGAGCGAGGTTGTTGGTGAACACCGCCTGCGGTTCGCCGCCCGCCGAAATGCGTCCGTCGCCGTAAGCACCCGCCGCGGCCAGCGCGAGCGGACCGTTCGCGGCAACGTAGATCGGCACCGGCTGTTCGACGTTGAAGAAACCCATGTCCTGATGCAGGAAGCGGATCGGCTTCGTTACGCCGTTCAGCGTGTACTCCACTTCTTCGCCGTGGAGCAGCGCGCGCACCACGCGCAGATATTCGGCAAACACTTTCGGCTTCACCGCGTCCATGCCCATCACGCGCATCGCGGTGTGCCCGGTGCCGATACCGAGAAACACGCGGCCCGGTGCGATCTGGTTGATCGTCGCGATGGAATGCGCCGTTACCGGTGCGATGCGCGTGCCGACGATGGCCACGCCGGTGCCGATCTTCATCCGCTTCGTGTGTGCCGCGACGAGTGCGAGCACCGCATAGCAGTCGGACCAGATCATCTGCGAATCCGGCACCCAGCCGTGATCGAAGCCCATCTCTTCCGCATCGACGAGCAGTCGCCAGTCGGCAATGCGCGTCGCGATCATCGCGCCGAATTTCATGTGTCCCCTCTCCTATACGAAACCGTCGGTCAGTACTGAACCACCGAGCGGATCGACTTGCCTTCGTGCATCAGATCGAACGCCTGGTTGATGTCTTTGAGCGGCATCTTGTGCGTGATCAGATCGTCGATGTTGATCTTGCCGTCCATGTACCAGTCGACGATCTTCGGCACGTCGGTGCGGCCTTTCGCGCCGCCGAACGCGGTGCCGCGCCATACCCGGCCCGTTACCAGCTGGAACGGCCGCGTGCTGATTTCCTTACCGCCGCCCGCCACGCCGATGATGATGCTCTCGCCCCAGCCCTTGTGACAGCACTCGAGCGCCTGCCGCATCACGTCGACATTGCCGATGCACTCGAACGAATAGTCGACGCCGCCACCGGTCATCGACACGATCGTAGCGACCAGGTTGTCCACTTCCTTCGGATTGACGAAGTCGGTCATGCCGAATTTCTCGGCGAGCGGTTTCTTCGACGGATTGGTATCGATGCCGATGATGCGATTCGCGCCGACCAGGCGCGCACCCTGGATCACGTTGAGCCCGATGCCGCCGAGGCCGAACACCGCAACGTTCGCACCCGGCTCGACTTTGGCGGTGTTGATCACCGCGCCAATGCCGGTGGTCACGCCGCAACCGATGTAGCAGACCTTGTCGAACGGCGCGTCTTCGCGAATCTTCGCCACCGCGATCTCCGGCAGCACGGTGAAGTTCGCGAACGTCGACGTGCCCATATAGTGGTACAGCGGTTTGCGGTTGAACGAGAAGCGGCTGGTGCCGTCGGGCATCACGCCCTTGCCCTGCGTCTCGCGGATCGCCTGACACAGGTTGGTCTTTCCGGACGTACAGAACTTGCACTGCCGACACTCTGGCGTATACAGCGGAATCACGTGATCGCCCTTCTTCACCGACGTCACACCCGGACCGACGTCGACGACTATGCCCGCCCCTTCGTGACCCATGATGGCGGGGAACAGACCTTCCGGATCGCTGCCCGACAACGTATAGGCGTCCGTGTGGCAGATGCCCGTCGCCTTGATTTCGACCAGCACCTCACCTGCTTTCGGCCCTTCGAGTTGAACGGTCTCGATCGTCAACGGCTCGCCAGCGGCAAACGCCACTGCAGCGCGAACGTCCATAGTGCGTCTCTCTATTCTTTGCGATGGTTCGCGCGAGGCTAACGCGGCGGGCAGAGATTGCAAAGCCAGCCGACCCGCAGCCTCGGCCTTTCGGGCCTCCGCCCCTTCCTGTACGTTCACGTAGCGTCGAAAGAGACCCTGCCCGTAAATGCCCGAAATTCCGTCGCTACAGGCCGCCGCGTCGCTGCTAGTCACCATCGTTGCGTTCGGACTTTTCGTGAGCTCGAGATTGCGCATCGAACTCGTTTGTCTGCTGGTGATCGCGGTACTTGCGATCGGCTTCTACGCGTTTCCAATCGAAAAGGGCGGCACGTTTACCGGCATGGAGGTCGCCTTCGGCGGCTTCGGTCACCCGGCATTGGTTGCAATTTGCTGCCTGATGATTCTCGGTCGCGGACTCGTCGTAACCGGCGCGCTCGAGCCGGCGGCGCGAATACTGGGTCGTCTGTGGCGGCTCAGCCACGTGCTGGGAATGTTATGCACGCTCGCTGTCTGCATGCTGATCAGCGGCTTCGTCAACGACACGCCGGTACTGGTGTTGATGATGCCGATTCTGCTCAATCTCGCCCAACGCGCTGGAATCGCCGCGTCGAAAACGCTGATGCCGGTGAACTTCGCAATTTTGATCGGCGGCATGGCCACCACGATAGGAACTTCAACGAACGTGCTGGTCGTGTCGATCGCTGCCGACCTCGGCGTGCAACCCATTGGCGTCTTCTCCTATACAAGTATCGTCGCTACCGCCGCGTTGCTCGCATTCCCCTATCTCTGGCTGGTCGCGCCGCGCTTGCTTCCAACGAACCCGTCAGACGAAAAGACCTCGAATCGCCGCTACAGCGCCACGCTTCATATCGGAGCGACCTCGACGGTCGTCGGCAAAACCTTCGAAGCGCTCAGCAAGGGCGTGGACTCTGCGATCAGACTCGGCACTGCACTGCGCTACGGTCGTCCGTTGGTCGCGGCGCCCCTTCAGGCGGGCGACCTGGTACCCATCGTGGGCACCATCGATCAACTGCGCGAAGCCAGCGAATCGCTGCGCGCACCGTTAGCACCCGAGGCGTTGCTGTCGGAGTTGGACGCGGCGGACACCGAAAGTGCTCCCGACCGCCGTCTCGCTGAACTGGCAATTGGCGGCGACTCGACGCTGGTTGGGAAGTCGGTTCGCGAAGCACGCATAGGGGACCGATTCGGCGTGGCCGTGCTCGGTACCTATCGCGCGGCCGACACGCATCTCTTTCGCGCGCAATTGGCCGCTGCTGAACGACTGGAGGTGGGTGACGTGTTGCTGGTCCAAGGTACCGCGAGCGCGCTGGTCGAGCTCGAACGTATCGAAGGAACGATGGTGCTGCGCGACGTGCTCGAACTGCCGCGCACGGCCAAGGCGCCCATCGCCCTCGCGATCACTGCTGCGGTCATCGTACTGGCCGCACTCAAACTGGTACCGATCGCGATCGCCGCGTTGGCCGGAACGATCGCGATGCTTGCCACAGGCTGCGTGCGATACGAGAACATCGGACGCGCGCTGAGCGTCGAAGTGATCGTACTGGTCGTTGCCAGCATCGCGCTCGGACGAGCGTTGGTGGAAACCGGTGGGGCCGCATGGCTCGCATCCGTGTTCGCGCTCGGGCTCGGCGGACTTCCCACCGCAGTGGTCGTTGCCGGCCTGATGACGTTTTCAATGGTGTTGACCAACTTCATCTCGAACACCGCGGCGGCGGCGATCAGCACGCCGCTGGCAGTCAGCCTCGCCAGCCAGTTGTCGATCCAGGCAGAACCGCTCGTGCTCGCCGTACTGTTCGGTTGCAATCTGTGCTACGTCACGCCTATGGCCTACCAGACGAACCTGTTGATCATGGGCGCGGCGGGTTACACGTTTCGAGATTTCGTACGCGTCGGTCTGCCGCTCGCCTTTATCATGATCACGAGCCTCGCGTACCTGTTGGTCCAACACTTCGGTATGTGAGAGCCGGCCAGGAGAGCACCATCGATATCAATGCAATCCTTTCCAAGCTGATCGAGATCGGCACGCCGACGTTCGCCTACATTCGCGAACCCGCAACAATTCTGCAGATCGCGATCGTCGTCTCCCTATACCTCGTGGCGCTGCTGCTGTCTCGTCGCGTGGAACCGAAGGTAGAGGCCCGCGCCCGCACCATAAAAGGCGACCCGAACCTGCTCAGAATGGTGATCGCGCTGTTGCGGCGCCTCGAGTGGGTGTTCTTCGTGGCCTTCGCCGGCATCGCCCTTCTCGCCATGCGCGCCTCGAGATGGCCGGAAACCACCGAACTTGCGTCGAACGCTTTCCTGCTCGCACTCGCGTGGCTAGTCATCGCGGTGCTGTCACGCACCATCCGAAGCCGCGCCACTGCGCGTGTGATCGCGATTGCTGGCTGGGCCTACGTCGCGTTGCTGGTGCTCGGAATCTCCGACGAGGCCGCGAGCCTGCTCAACAGCATCGGCTTCACCGTCGGCAAGTTCCGGCTGTCGCTGCTGCTGATGATCAAAGTGGTGGTGTTCCTCGGCGTTTGGCTGTGGATCGCCGTCAGCGTCGGCAACGTCCTCGACAACCGCATTCAACGCTCGGAGGAGTTGACGCCGTCACTGCGCGTTCTCGTCGGCAAGGTGCTGAGAATCAGCCTGATCGTCATCGCCGCGCTGGTCGCCATCGCCGGGATCGGAGTCGACCTCACCGTATTCACCGTGCTGTCCGGCGCGATCGGAGTCGGCATCGGTTTCGGCCTCCAGAAGGTCGTTTCGAACTTCATCTCGGGCATCATCATTCTGCTCGACCAGTCCATCAAGCCCGGCGACACGATTACCCTCGGCGATACCTTCGGCTGGATCCGCGAGTTGCGCGCGCGCTTCGTCTCCGTCGTGACACGCGATGGCCGCGAGTACCTGATACCCAACGAGGACTTCATCACGCGCGAGGTGATCAACTGGTCGTTCTCGGACGACTTCGTTCGCCTCGACGTACCGTTCCACGTTTCCTATGACA
Organism: uncultured Gammaproteobacteria bacterium; assembly: GCA_963780795.1. GTDB lineage: Bacteria > Pseudomonadota > Gammaproteobacteria > Pseudomonadales > Azotimanducaceae > DATJGR01. The sequence goes on from CAWADH010000008.1 coordinate 1,193,893, forward strand.
GCGACCCGCATCGGGTCACCGCCCTCGCAATCGAGGCGGCGGCATCGGTAAAGCGCGTGATACCCGATCGCAAACCGGTGTGCTGGATCACCGGCTTCGGTGACTCGTCGATCGACTTTCTACTGCGGTTCTGGATCAGCGACCCGCGCAACGGTCTGACGAACATCCGCGGTATGGTGCTGCTCGCGCTGTGGGACTCGTTCAAGCTGAACGGAATAGAAATTCCCTACCCGCATCGCGAGATTGTTTTCAAGACGACCGATCCGAAACCTCCAACGGCCTGATCGAGTCGCGATCACGAGGTGGCTGCAATTGGACCGCGCGCCGCTTTGCGCCATTTCCTCGGCGAGATGTGCGCCGTGCTGCGCGATCGCGAGCGTCCGCAAAAGCACGTCGTGTTTGACCGCGTGATAGCCCCCACCAGGTGGTCTTCGTGAAGCAAAAGATGAAGAAGTCGAGTGAGGACGGCGCGAACTTGTCGAAATTCACCATCAGCGTTTTTTTCTTGATCGATCCCCGGAATGCGCGCGCAGCATTCCGAAGCCGCGCTCGCCAGCACCACGTTGATACGACCGCTAGTCCGGCGCAACTCGGGGAATGACGTCGCCGGTGAACAGTACCGGCGAGGCATCCAGGTCTGCAGCGTCCATCAGCGCCGCGGTGCGTTGCAGTGCAGCGGTGATCATCGAGCGCTCCCACTCCTCGAGCCGCTCGAACCGGCGCACGAAGCGGTCCTGTAGCAAGTCCGGTGCGAGCGAAAGCACCTCGCGGCCCGCCGTCGTCAGCCGTACGAACACGCGACGGCGATCCTCTTCGCTGCGTGCACGGGTGACGAATCCACCGCCCTCCAGTCGATCCACGAGGGTCGTGACCGTCGCTTGCGACAGGCTCAGATCTTGCGCGACGCGTCCAAGCGTCACGTCCTCCGTTCGCGCCACGGCGCGCAGCACCAACAGTTGTGGCGTGGTCAGTCCAACGGTTTTGCGCAGCTTCTGAGAATAGATGTCGGTCGCTCGGATGATGCGTCGCAGTGCGACGAGAACGGCATCGGTCGAATCGGCCATCGGGCGGCTCATTGCGCGTTGCGGGACATCCATTCCAACAGAACTTCTGCGCTCTTCTATATACTTTGAAAGCGAAATATAGATCTGGTTCAAATTCCTTTGAAATTGTTCATAATAACGCACAAGCGCCTGCTAAAAGTTGACACATATACTTAGATATATAAACTATTTGAGGAGACCTGGGGAAGCTACAGATGGGGAGACGGTGTGATTCCAGACATCGAATTTCGAACGCCTATCGCGACCGACGGTAGCGGGGTACACGAGCTCGTTTCGCGGTGCCCGCCGCTGGATGTCAACTCGACTTACTGCAACCTCCTGCAATGCACCCACTTCGCGGCAACGTCGGTCGTGGCGGAAAGTGCCGGCGTCCTCTCCGGCTTCGTGTCCGGTTACCTTCTACCACTCGACCCGACCACGATCTTCGTCTGGCAGGTGGCCGTAGCGCCGGAGTGCCGCAGCCAGGGGCTCGCGGTCGCGATGCTCAGCAGCCTCCTGTCCCGCGACGTATGTCGCAAGGTGACCTCGCTCGAAACCAGCATTACGCGCGCTAACCATCCATCGTGGCAGTCGTTCCGCGCCTTAGCGCGGACGTTAGGCACCAATGTAGTAACGGAACCCTGGCTGTCGAGGGTGACGCACTTCTCCTCCCGGCACGAGTCCGAGTACCTCGTGCGGATCGGACCCATCGTCCACGAAAACCAAAATCGCATGCTGAAGGAGGCGCACCGATGAACATCTTCGACAAACTCGAATCTTCCGTCTGCTGCTACGCGCGCAGTTTTCCGGTCACGTTTCACAGGGCGGTCGGGGCACACCTGTTCGACAACAGAGGCCGCCGGTATCTCGACTTCCTTTCAGGCGCTGGAACGCTCAACTACGGACACAACCATCCCGTGCTGAAACGCGCGCTGGTGCGCTACATAGAGCACGACGGCATCGCCCACGGCCTCGATCTGCACACATCCGCGAAGGAAGCATTCCTCGTATCGCTCTACGAGTGCATCCTCGCGCCCAGGCAGTTGCCCTATGTCGTGCAGTTCACGGGACCGACGGGCGCGAACGCGGTAGAAGCAGCTCTGAAGGTTGCGCGCAACGTAACGGGGCGGCACAACGTCATCGCCTTCACGAACGGTTTCCACGGCGTGTCGCTCGGCGCCGCCGCGGCAACCGGCAACGCCCTGCATCGCAATGCCGCGGGCATCCCCTTGACCGGGGTCACGCGCGCCCTGTTCGACGGCTATCTCGGCGACGGCGTCGACACCCTCGACATGCTCGACCGTCTCATCACCGATCGATCCAGCGGCATCGATCTGCCCGCCGCCGCGATCGTCGAAACGGTGCAAGGCGAAGGCGGTGTGAACACGGCATCGTTCGCTTGGCTGCAGCGGCTCGAAACGCTGTGTCGACGCCATGGAATGCTGCTGATCGTCGACGACATTCAGGCGGGCTGCGGCAGAACCGGCTCGTTCTTCAGCTTCGAGCGCGCCGGGATTACGCCGGACATCGTCACGCTGTCGAAGTCGCTGTCGGGTTACGGTCTACCGATGGCGGTGGTGCTGCTCAAGCCGGAGCACGACCAATGGAAGCCCGGCGAACACAACGGCACGTTCCGCGGCAACAATCACGCGTTCGTAACGGCCCGCGCTGCGCTGGAGCATTTCTGGCGCGACGACGCGTTCGCGCTCGAGGTGCAGGACAAAGGCATGCGACTTCGCGACGGCTTGGCGGCTATCGCGGCGAAACACGAAGGTGCACGCGTGAAAGGCCGAGGCATGATGCTGGGCATCGAATTCGAGTCGGGAGATGTCGCCAGCAAGATCGCAGCCAACGCATTCACAAAGGGGCTGGTGATCGAGACGAGCGGCTCCGAAGGACAGGTCGTGAAGTGTCTGTGTCCGCTGGTGATCGAGCTCGGCGATCTGGACCGCGCGCTGGTGATTCTCTCCGATTCCGTCGGCGAAACCCTTGGTCACACACGACCGGCCGGCCTGAAGCGGGTTTCCTGAGGAACACAGCATGATCGTGAAGAAATTAGGCGATCTGCTGCAATCGCCGCGCCACGTCACTGCAGCGAACTGGGAGAGCACCCGACTGCTGCTCGCCTCGGATGAAATGGGCTTTTCGATGCACGTGACCCGCCTATACGCGGGACGCGAAACGCGGATGTGGTATCGCCACCATCTCGAAGCCGTGTATTGCCTCGAAGGTCGCGGCGAAGTCGTAACGCTGGAGGATGGTCGCGTTCACGCGATCGAACCCGGAACACTCTACGCGCTCGACCGAAACGACCCGCACATCCTGCGCGCCTTCACCGACATCGTGTGCGTATGCGTATTCAATCCCCCGTTGCGGGGTCGCGAAGTTCACGACGAAAGCGGTGCCTACGCGATCGACGCGGAGGCGATCGATGACTGACGTCGCCCGCACCATGCCGAGATTCGACCCCTACCCGACACGGTTCGAAGTGGCATCGACGCCGCCCAGCGCCGTACGGCGCCGCGCACCGGTCGTGCGCGGCGGTGCTGCCGAACTGGCGGGCGCAACCGGCATCGCCGATGCGGCCGAGCGCTTCGAAGCCGACGGGTTTCTTTCGTTGCAGGGCTTCTTCTCACCGAGCGAAGCTGCACTCTGGCTCGAAGAGGCGCAGCGACTCGAGCGCTGGTGCCAGGACGCGCGGCCGGAGGAAGCATTCTTCGAGCGCGCCAGCGGTTCGCTGCGATCGCTGTTCGACCCGCCGAAGTATTCGGATCAATTAGCCGCGCTGGCACGGCATCCGCGCCTGACGCGCATTGCCGCGGCGATCGTCGGTGACGAACCCTACGTGCACCAGTCGCGCCTCAACTACAAGCCGGCCTACACAGGTACGGGCTTCTATTGGCACTCCGACTTCGAAACGTGGCACGCGGAAGACGGTATGCCCGACATGCGCGCGATCAGCATCTCGATTGCGCTGCGCGAGAACAACGCATTCAACGGGCCGCTGATGCTGATTCCGGGGTCGCATCGCTCGTTCATTCCGTGCATCGGCGCAACCCCTGAGGACCACTACAGAACGTCGCTGATTTCGCAGCGCGTCGGCACGCCGACACCGGAAATGCTCGACAGGTGCATCGCCGCCGGCGGATTGCAGATGCCAACCGGCCCCGCCGGGTCCGTGGTCGTGTTCGACTGCAACACACTCCACGCGTCGTACAACAACCTGTCGCCGGAATCCCGCACGAATCTCTTTCTCGTCTACAACGCGCGCTCGAATGCGCTGCAGGCGCCGTTTGCGGCGCGGCGCTGCCGGCCCGAGTTCGTCGCGCATCGACCAGGCCCAGGCGCGCTCGACGTGGACCCCGCCCCGTGACGCATACGGTCGAGAAGTTCGGCGGCGTGGCGATGTGCTGGCCCGACCTCTGCGATCGCGTGATGCTCAGGGTCGGTGAGTCACGCTATCGGCGCATCTTCGTCGTCTCCGCATATGCCGGCATCACCGATCTGCTGCTCGAAGACAAACGCAGCGGCAAACCCGGTGTGTTCGGCCTCTTTCGTCACGGCAGTAGCAGCTGGTCCGACTCATTGGACGCGGTGGAGCAGCGCATGCTCGACATGAACGTGCGCTTGTTCGCCCGTGGGACCGATCGCTCCGCCGCAGACACTTTCATCGCCAGGCGAGTCGAAGCCGCGCGAACGATCCTTGCCGATCTGCATCGCATGCGGCGCTCCTCACGAACCGACGAACACCTGCCGGCGTTGCGCGAACTCCTCGCCGGGCTGGGCGAAGCGCACAGCGCATTCAACACCACCTTGCTCCTGCGTGCGCGCGCGTTGAACGCCTTCCTCGTTGATCTGACCGACGGGCGGGAGGCGAACCCGTCGACGCTCGACGCATTGATCGACACGCGTTTCAGCGGCATCGATCTGACCGAGACATTGCCGGTTGTGACGGGACACGCGCACTGTCGCGAGGGACTCGTCGCGACCTATCAGCGCGGCTATTCGGAAATCACGTTCAGCCGTATCGCCGCCGTGACGCGCGCCCATCTGGCAGTCATCCACAAGGCGCATCACCTGTCGAGCGCGGATCCGCGCATCGTCCCTGACGGGCGGGCCGTTCCCATCTGTCGCACCAACTACGATGTCGCCGACCAGATGTCTCTGCTCGGCATGGAAGCGGTCCATCCGGGGACCGCGCGGGTGCTGCGGCGGGCCGGCATTCCGTTGCGGGTGAAGTGTGCATTCGATCCCGAGCACGGCGGCACGTTGATCGACGCCGACTACCGTTGCGACGTCGCACGCGTGGAGATCGTCTGCGGACGACGCGGCATCCATGCCCTCGAAGTGTTCGATCACGAAATGCTGGATCAGCGCGATCAGCGCGCCGCAATTCAACGCGCCCTCGACGGCAACGGTATTCCGGTGATCGCGAGCGACGGTAATGCCAACAGTGTCACCCACTACCTTTCATGCGACGCGGTGCGGGCGAATCGCTTGAAGACCGACATCGAAAGCGCGTTCCCGAATGCGGCGTCCAGCGTCCGTAAGGTGGCCGTGGTCAGCGTGATCGGAAGCAACCTGAAGCTGCCGGGGCTGATCTCGGATTGCGTCACCGCGATTTCGGACGAGCACATTCCACTGCTCGCTGCGTTCCAGCCCATGCGTGGCGTCGACGTCAAGCTGATCGTGAACGACGCAGACTACGAACGGACGATCGCGTGTCTGCACGCGCGTCTGATCGAACAGAATTCGAACGGAGTTCGACGTGTCGCCTGATGCGCCCGTCGCGATGATCGCGACATTCCTGTGCGTGCTCGGCGTGTTCGGTGTGATCGGTCTGGCATCGTCGCGATTTTCTCGCGCCGATCGCCGCGACTACCTGCTCGCCGGGCAGACGGTGCGCCCATGGCTCGTTGGACTTTCAGCAGTAGCCACCAACAACTCCGGTTACATGTTCATAGGCGTCATCGGCTACACCTATACGACCGGGCTCGCGGCCACCTGGCTGCTCGTGGGCTGGATCGTCGGTGACCTGATCGCATCGCAGATCGTGCACCGTCGACTGCGTGCGGTCGCGGGGCATCGCCGCGAGAACACATTCGCCGGTCTGCTCTCACGCTGGAACGATACGGACTACCGTGTGTACCGCCGCATCGCCGGCGTCATCTCCGTCGTGTTTCTCGGCACCTACGCTGCCGCGCAACTCGTCGCCGGCAGCAAGGCGATTTCGGTGCTGTTCGGTTGGGATGCGTGGGTGGGCGCGGCAATCGGCGCAGGAATTGTCGTGGTGTACTGTTTCGCCGGCGGCATCCGTGCGTCGATCTGGACCGATGCGGCACAGTCGGTGGTGATGATGAGCGCGATGGCCGTGATGCTGGTCGTCTGCATTCAGGCTGCTGGCGGAGTCACCGGCGCCGTGGCCGCGCTCGACGCCGTCTCGCCGACGTACCTCTCCCTGATGCCGAGTGGGCTGCGCCTCGGCCACGCACTGGGGCCGGCGCTCTTCATCATCGGTTGGATATTTGCCGGCTTCAGCGTGGTCGGGCAGCCGCACATCATGGTGCGGTTCATGGCACTGGATGATCCGGCCCACACCAACCGCGCGCGCGTGTACTACTACGCCTGGTTCATTTCGTTCTACGCGCTCGCAAACGCCGTCGGCCTGCTGTCGCGGGTGCTGTTGCCGGATGCCGCGGCGTTCGACGCGGAACTGGCACTTCCGACCATCGCCGCCCAGCTGCTTCCACCGATGCTCGTCGGCCTGGTGCTGGCGGGGGTGTTCGCCGCCACCATGTCGACCGCCGATTCACTGATCCTCAGTTGCTCCGCATCGATTACCGAAGACTTCACGAGCGGTGAGCGGGCACCCGTCTGGATCGCCAAGACCGCAACGCTGCTGGTGACTGCATTCGCACTCGCGCTCGCCTTGCAGGGCAATCACACCGTGTTCAGCCTGGTCATCGTCTCGTGGGCCGTGCTCGCGGCCGCGTTCGCGCCACTGATGACCGTCTATGTGCTCGGTGGACGGCCTTCTCAGGGCCTTGCGATAGCGATGATGCTGGTCGGCGTGGCTGCGGTGTTTCTGTGGAAACGCATCGATGTTCTGAGCGACTACTACGAAGGTGCACTCGCCATCCTGCTCGGATTCGCTACGTACGCGATCGGGCGAAAGCTGAGCGTCGCGTCCATCCGGTCTCCTGGAGTGGGCGCCGTCGACGGCGAACTCGATGCGGATCGTGCCTGACCCCGCTCCGCGCCGTTGATCCAAGTTGAACGTCGCTGCGCGCTCTGTTATCTACGAGGGCCGCAGACTCACGACAGGATCAGGCGATGTATCCAGGACACTGGGCGAAGGTCTCGCCCGAAAAACCCGCTTTGATCAATGCCGCTACCGGCGCCGTGGTCACGTTCCGCGAATTGAACGACCGCTCGAACCGGCTGGCACAGCTGATGTTCGATCGCGGCCTGCGCCGCGGCGATCACATCGCGATCCTGATGGAAAACCACGCGAGCTATTTCGACGTCATCTGGGCTGCAATGCGTTCCGGCCTGTATCTGACGACGATCAATCGCTATCTGACGACCGACGAAGCGGCATACATCCTCGACAACTGCGAGGCTAAGGTGCTGGTCGCGTCGCACCATCTCGCGGACGTGGCGAGCGGGTTGCCGGCCACATCGACGCGCTGCAAAACCTGGCTGATGGTCGACGGCACCGCGCTGGGATTCGACGACTACGAGAAAGCGATCGCGGCTTACCCGGCCCGTCAGCTCGATGACGAACCGGCCGGTGCGTTCATGTTGTACAGCTCCGGTACCACCGGCCGCCCGAAAGGCATTCTGCGTGCACTGCCGCCCGGCAAGATCAGCGACGACGCCGGTCCGCTCGGCGGTCTGCAGAAGCAGTTGTGGAACTTCGGTTCGGACACCGTGTATCTGTCGCCGGCGCCGATGTATCACTCGGCGCCGCTCGGTTTCTCCACCGGCACGCAAGCGCTCGGCGGCACCGTCGTGATGATGCCGAAGTTCGATCCGCTGCTCGCACTGCAGGCGATTCAGGACTATCGCGTCACCGCGAGCCAATGGGTGCCGACGATGTTCTCGCGGATGCTGAAAGTGCCCGAGGCGGAACGCAGCGGCTACGACCTGTCGTCGCACAAGGTGGCGATCCACGCCGCGGCGCCATGTCCAAAGCAGGTGAAGCAGCAGATGTTCGAGTGGTGGGGTCCGATCCTCTACGAGTATTACGGCGGCACCGAATTCAACGGCCTCACGCACGTCACGCCGCAGGACTGGCTCAAGCATCCCGGCACCGTCGGCAAATCGGTGTTCGGCACGCTGCACGTATGCGACGAGCGTGGCGAAAAGGTGCCGAACGGCGAAAGCGGGCTCGTGTACTTCGAACAACCGCAGATGCCGTTCGAGTATTTCCACGACAAGGACAAAACCAAGAGCGCGCAACACCCCAAACATCCGAACTGGAGCGCGCTCGGCGACGTCGGCTACATCGACGACGAGGGCTATCTGTTCCTCACCGACCGCGCCACGTTCATGATCATTTCCGGCGGCGTGAACATCTATCCGCAGGAAATCGAAGACGCGATGGTGATGCATCCGAAAGTGGCAGACGTTGCCGTGGTCGGCGTGCCGAACGAGGAAATGGGCGAAGAAGTGAAGGCGGTGGTGCAGCTCGCGCCCGGCATCGCGCCGAGTCCGGAAGTGCAGGCCGAACTGATGGCGTATGCGCGCGAACACATCGCGCACTACAAATGTCCGCGCAGCATCGACTTCGAAGCGGAATTGCCACGGCTGCCCACCGGCAAGCTCTACAAGCGGATTCTCAAAGACCGGTATTGGGGCAAACACGACTCGCGCATCGTCTGACGCTGAGCCAACGAGCGGACACGGCCGCGCGGGTGCGGACATCAACGCGAACGTCCGCCGTGTGGCGGCGGAAATCCGCAATCCCAACCTCGCGCCAGAATTCGATCGCGACCGCAAGCCACTGGGCAAAGCTCGAACGCCGCATTGCGCTCACGCCGAAAGAGCAGGCCCACACGGTGCTGTCGCGGCAGTTCGCTTTTCAGACCGGCCGCCCACGCAGATGATGTACGACACGATCGGCGGCGTGGCCGTCTATGCGAACAACCCGTTCGACCGGCAGCTGCGCGACATGACCACTGCGTGCCAGCACATCGTCGCAACCGAAGACCGTAGACGGTGCCGGCACCCTACTGCTCGGGTTCGACGACGGCAAGTCACCGATGCTGTAAAGCCGGATTGTGGCATCCTAGGTCCAACAGACGATCAGCGAGGATTCATGCCATGAACAAAGTCGACGGTTTGCACCACATCGCAATCACCACTGCCAACATGAAAGCGCAGATCGAGTACTTCACCGACGTACTCGGCATGGAGCTCGTCGCGTTGTACTGGATGCACGGCGTGGCGAATACCTGGCACGGTTTCCTGCGGCTGAACGACGAGAGCGCAGTCGCGTTCGTCTGCAACCCCGACATCGAGAAGATCCCGGTCGAACTCGGCAAGACGCACGCTGGAAACCCCGGCGCGAACTGCGCGCGCGGCGTCATGCAGCATCTCGCGTTCCGCGTCAAGAACGACGAAGAGCTGATGGCGATGCGCGACCGGATCCGCTCGAAAGGCATTCCGGTGCTCGGACCGCTCGATCACGGCATGTGCAAGTCGATCTACTTCGCCGGTCTCGAGAATCTGTCGCTGGAGCTTTCGTATTCGAACGAGCCGATCGACGCGCGCGCGTGGATCGATCCCGAGGTGATGGCACTGGCCGGCATCACGCCGCTGGAGCTCGCCCGCTACAAGAAGCCGGCCGACTACAAAGACCAGGGCGGCACCGTCAAGCAACCGGGCGTGAACGCACCCGGGCCGCACATGACGAACTATCCGTCCGGTGCGTACGAACGCATGCTGGCGACGCCCGACGACGTGATACTGGCGAGCAGCGAGAACCAGCCGCCGGTCAAAGTGGCCTAGGGCGGCTCGGCTTCCCCGCTATCGGACCCGGAATCCTTCGCGCGAGGCGGCGTCCTTCAATCTCTGATCAAGGCTGATGAATTCCAGCGCCGACGGATCGTCGGCTGCGACCGTCAACGCCGCCGCGAGTTGAAACGCATCCGCCGCCCTGAGTACGTGAACTCGAAGCATTCGTTCCGCGGCGTTTCGCAGCACGGATGTGGGAAGTACTTCGTGCCACTCAGCGCCGAGTTTGCGCAACTGATCGAACGCGAGACGAGTGTTCACCGCGTCGATCGACTGATCGCGCTCCCGCCGGGCCAGCGCCGATACGCATTCCACGCGTGTTGCCCACCACACGGTCATCGCGGAATCCTGCTCGAGTTCTCCCCGCACGAACGTCTGGCCGGGTTCGTCGACCAGCAACGCCACGACCGCAGAAGAGTCCCAGAACTTCACGGACTTTCGCGCCGTTCCTCGATCAATGCCTCAACGACACTCGCCTTCGTCTTGATCGGCGTGTATCCCCGCATAGCTTCGAGCGGCCGTGAGGTCTTCGACCGCTTGATCAAGCCCGCTTGCTCGAGGCGAGCGAGCCGCTCGTCGGGCAGCGATCTGCTATCGACACGCTCCAACATGGCAATCGGCTCGTCGCGATCCAGGATCAGCACAGCCTGTCCGGCCCGAACCTTCTTGAGATAGGCACTCAGTCTGTTTTTGAGCTGCGAAATCGTTGCTTTTTCCATGAGGCTATTATGGCCTTCTCAAAAGAGCCCATCAAGCCTTCTTGCCCGCGGAAAGTTCGAGCCATTCGAGCAGCAGCGCCGTTACCCGCGCCGCTGCCTGATCGGTGATGAAGTGCCCGACCCCGGGCAACACCTCGAACCGATACGGTCCGGTGACGAAATCCCGCGTTGCGTCGGCGGCGACCTTACCGACCGTTGCGTCCTGATCGCCCCACACATACATCGTTGGGACCTTCACCGGCGGAACGTCCGGCAGCGCGAGCGTGCTGCCGGTGACGCGCGGCGCTCGATACCAGTTGATCGCCGCGTTCAATGCTTCGAACGTACCCAGGCGGCTCAAGTAGGCCGAAACGTCCGGTTCCGGAACGCCTTGATGGCGCAGCGTGTCGCGCAGGCGCTTGGCGTCGTCGGCGAGCAGCTCCTTCGCCGCGTTGTCCTCCTGAAATGCGCGATGATGCCGCGATCGTTCGGACTGCGCCGCGTCGGCCTTCATCGCCCGCGCGAACGCGGCAGGATGCGGGCGCGATAGAACCGTCAGGCTATCGAGTTCGTCGGGGAACTGCGCCGCGATCAGCCACGACAGTTGCCCGCCCCAATCGTGGCCGACCAGATTGAAGCGTTCGTAGCCCAACGACTTCACCATGGTGCGCGCGTCGGCAATCAGCCGGTCGGTCGAATAGTCTTCGACTTTGGCTGGACGCGCGTGCGGTGAGTAACCGCGCTGATTCGGCGCCACCGCAAAATATCCCGCCGCTGCGAGCGCCGGCAGTTGATGACGCCACGTGTGACTCGTCTGCGGAAAGCCGTGCAACAACAGTACGAGCGGCGACCCCGGAACGCCGTCGACGTCCGCCTCGAAGACGAGCTTGTCGGCCAGCAGCTCGAGTTGCCGCACCGTCATGGTTTCGCGACCTTCGCCATCAATTCGCCCACCTTCAACTCGCCTTCGCGAGTCTGTCCGCCCATCTCGAGAAAGCGCTTCATGTTGCGTTGCGCACCTTCCGTGCGAAGCGTGCGCTGGAACAGGAACGCTTCGTCGGGCAGCGCTTCCGAAAGCGGTTTCTCGGCGTTGTTGATGCTCTCTTTGGCGAGCCGCACGGCTTCGACCGGAAATGTCGCAATGCGGCGCGCCAACGCTGTCACGAAGGGGCCGATTTCGTTCGCGGCGAAGATCCGGTTCAGGTAGCCCCATCGCTCGGCCGTTTCGGCGTCGAGATCGTCGGCGCCCAGGATGATCTCGATCGCGCGGCCACGGCCGACGAGGCGGGGCAGCCGCTGCGTACCGGTGCCGCCGGGCAGGATGCCTAGTGGCACTTCCATCTGATTGATCTTGGTCTTGCCGCGCACGCCGAAGCGCATGTCGAAGGACGAAACGAGTTCGCTGCCGCCGCCGCCGACACGGCCTTCGATCTGCGCGATGGTCACTTTGTCCATCGTACGGAAGCGTTCGCACATGGCGTGGTAGTCGTTCAGTTCGGGGTCGCGCTGCGCCGCCTCCTGGGTTGGAAACTGCAGAATCAGGCCCACGTCGAAATGTGCCAGCAGGAAATCCGGATCGGCGCTCTTCAGCACGACGACAGTGAGGTTCGGGTCGGCCTTCAGTTCCTTCGACAACGCCGACAGTTCTGCGTAGAGCGGTCCGGTGATGACGTTGATCGGCGGCGCATCGACGGTGACCCAGGCAATGCGATTTTCGAGTTCTACGCGCAAAAGTTTGTAGTCGTAAGCCATGCCAAATCCCCCGGGGAAATTGCTCTGCTGAATTCGAAGACAGGCCGATTCTAGAACGCCTGCATCGGCGTTGCCTGGCCCTAGAAAAGAAAAGGCCGGTCTCTCGTCGAGAGACCGGCCTGATCGAGCCCGCGCTCGGGCGTTACTTCGTCGCGCCGAACGTGTACTGAACCCCGACCTTGATCAAGCGGCCGAACGGATCTGCCGTATACGGGTCGTAGTTCAGGTTCGTCGCCGTCTTCGGCGGGTCTTCGTCGAAGAGGTTCATGACGCCGACGCTAATCAGCGTCGAGTCATTGAACAGCGTGACGTTGTAGTAGAGGTCCTGATACGTCATCGAATCGATGTCGTGCAGCGGTGCATTCAACGCTGTGTCATCTTCGTAGTCCGAAACATAGCGGACCATGTACGTGAGGCGGTTCGAACCATACACGTACTTCGCCCACACGTTGCCTTTGAGATCGGGCAACGACGTGAACGGCGTGCCGATGTTCATCTTGCCGACGAAATCGCCGCCCGGTGCCAGCGTCACGCCGCCGATGTCTTTGAAGTCGTCGGACGTGTAGTCGATCGTGTAGGTACCCTGCAGGCCGAACGACAGCTGACCGCCGAACACGTCGTCGAAATCGTACTCGGCCGTGGCATCGACACCCGACGTCGAAAGGTCGGAACCGTTGATCACATGTACGTCGATCCGTTCGATATTTCCCGGAGCAACGCCGGTCGGAACGATGTGGGTGCGCAGTTCCTGGCAATCTGCCGTCGCGGCACCGGCGCCGCCGTCGAAACACGCCTGCGAGGTGTACGCGTTGACGATCTGGTTCGGGTCTTCGGTCTGGAACGGATCTTTCAGATCGTACTTCCAGTAGTCGACCGTCGCAGTGAAGCCGCCCGCGTTGACGATGAAACCGAGACTGCTGGTCGTCGCCGATTCGTTGCTGAGAGCGGGGTTGCCGATGTTGTTAACCGCCTTGAACGCCGACGTCGGTGTGATGAACACGAGTGCGGTGACCTGGCCACTGAGATAACTCTGCGGCGGACCGCGGAACGTCGTGGTGGCCGAACCGCGCAGCGCCAGCCAGTCGAGCGCCTGCCAACGGATGCCGATCTTCGGATCGACGGTCGAACCGACGTCGGAACCGTAGTCTTCGTAACGGAGTGCGAACTGCGCCTGAATCGTATCGGTGATCGGCAGCTGGAATTCGGTGAACGCCGCGTACACGTTACGGCTGGTGTTCGACTGCGTCGCGCCGGCGAGGAACGCGAACGGACCCGTCGGCGCAGTGCAGGCCAGCGACTTCGTGTTGCCGAGCGTTATCGAGTACGGATTCACGAACGGACACGGCGTTCTGTCGAGGTCGGTCAGTCTGTTCAGACTGAGGTCGTACTTCTCGTTCCGCACCTGCAGACCGGCCGCCCATGCCATTGTTCCGCCGGGCAGCGTCCACGGCGTTTCGCCGCTGATGACTGCGTCCCACGTCAGCAGGTCGCTCGTCTCTTCGTAACGCTGACCGCCGTAGAGCCACTGCAGCAGGCTGTTCGAATTCGCAACCGCAGGGTTGAAGCCGGGGTTCAGCTGGCCCGTCACTGCCGAACGTTCGATCGCATTGGAGAACGGGTTGTAGTACTCGCACGGTCCGGTGCCAGGCGTGGAGGTTGCCGGGTCGCTGCCACCGGGCGTGCAGTTCTGACCGCCGAGACCATCGAGCGCAAACGCCATCCGTTCCACGTACATGTCGTTTGCCTGCAGCACCCGGTTACGCGACGAGTACGTGACCCCGATGTCGTAGCTGATCGCTTCCTCGAAGAGGCTGCCGCTGAGACCCGTACCCAACCGATATGTGTTCACCCGTCGCGAACCGTTCTGCGGGTGGCCTTCGAGTCCCGTCACGCCGAGGTAGCGGCTTTGCGAGTAGACCGCCTGCGCGTCGCCCGGAATTCCGGCCACTGTGGTGAACATGCCGGGGTTTGCGGCCTTCATCGCGACGAGGCCGGGATGGTTCGGCGCAATCCAGCGGTCGGGACCAAACAACGACTGCGGCGGATAGCCGGGAGACGTTTTGCCGTTCGGCAGATCGAGGTACGAGTACAGCGCCTCGAAGTGGAATTTCGACGCGTCGCTCAGGTCGTAGTTGAACGACGTGAACATCTTGGTCGTTTCGGTCTTTTCCTGCAGGTTGTCGAAGAACGTGTACTGGAAGCGGCATGTGCTGGGACCGCCCTGCGTCCCGTCGAGAAATGCGCCCGCCGCGGCGCATCCCGGATCGGCTACGCCTCCGCGCAACAGCCCGGCCGTTGCCGGAGTACCAGTTGCCGTTGGAGGCGGCAGATTGTTCGCGGTCGGTATGGCCTGATAGTACGTTCCCGGGTTACTGATACTGGACCAGCCGCCGGCCGCATTCGCGGAGAACGGACGCAGCGCCCAGTCGCGGTCCTTCACGTGCAGCTCCGAGAGGTAGTCATACTCGGCCGCGATCATGTAGTGCCACTGGTCGCCGGCGGTGCCCCAGATCATGTTGTATTGCTGGTTGCCCGCAGTGCGGACTGATTCGTCCATGTACTGGTCGCTTGCGCCGATTTCGAAGCCTTCGAACTCGTTGCGGGTGATGAAGTTGACCACGCCTGCGATCGCGTCCGAACCATACGTGGCCGCCGCGCCGCCGAGCAGCACTTCTGTGCGCTCCAGTGCGGACGTTGGGATGATGCTGACGTCGACGCCGTTCGATTCGGTCGCGACCTGGCGCCGTCCGTTGATCAACGTGAGCGTTCGCGCTGCACCGAGACCGCGAAGGTTGATGCTGACCACCCCTTCGTTGCCTTGTCCGATGCCCTGGAACTGGTTGGTCTGGCCGAGGTTTCCGGAGGTGACGCCGAGCTGCCGGACCATCTCGATCATGTTCGGACTGCCCTGATCGACCATGTCCTGCTGCGTGATGGTATCGACCGGCAGCGCAGCATCTTCGGCGGAGCCTTTGATGTAAGAACCGGTGACGACGATCTCTTCGACGTTCGGAGCGGCGGCTTCCGCAGCCCACACGCGAGAGTTCCAGCCGACAAGCAAAAGCGCCGCGAGCGCGGCATAGCTCAATCGATTCACGATTTCACCCCTCGTAATGGCCCAGTACAGACTCGGTCTGCGACGCCGGACGTACCCCCCGCCGACGTCGAAACAAATTGATACACCTGCGTAACAGGAAACTCAACCCAATAATGAATAAAAAAATGAGATCGACAAAAAGAAGCCGGCCATAGGGCCGGCTTCATGCAGAGACGAGGCTCTACATCTGATACAGCAGTTCGACAGCGATCGTGCGAGGCGTACCCCATCCCTCGAACCCGCCATTGCCGAGCGGCAACGCTTCGGTGAGGTACTCCTTGTCGGTCAGGTTCTTCCCGATCAGCGACAATCGCAGCAGGCTGTTGTTCTCCATGTTCCACTGCAGCGCTGCGCGCGCGTCGACCAGCGAATAGGCCTTTTGCGTAACGACCGCGGCGGAGTTCGCGCCGCCGACCAGAATCATGTCGTCTTGACCATGTCCGACGACGCTCAGCGAAACGTTGTACGGGCCGAAGTCCTGCGAGTAGATCCCCTGCACGGAGTAGTTGTACTTCGGTGCGCGGCCGAGATTCTCTCCGCCGAGCGAGACATTCGGACACGGTCCGCCGTTAGTGGTCGGGTTACATGCGGCACCGCCCGCGTCGAACGGCACGCGTTCGCTGCTGATGTCGAACTCGTCCACTTCGTTGTCCTGCCATCCGTAAGTCGCAACGAGCGAGAACAGGTCATTGATCAACCACGCGGCCTGCACCTCCACGCCGTAGGTGTCGATGTCGCCCGATGCATTGTTGACGATCGTGTTGGTGCCGGGCGGTATGCCGTTCGTCGTCAATACGGAGCTGAACTGCGCTTCCTGCACGATCGTGTAGAAGCCGGTCAGGTTGAACTGCACGCGATGGTCGAAGAACTCGTTCTTACTGCCGATCTCGTACGCGTCGGCATTCTCGGGACCGAACGACAGGAACGCGGGATCGTTACCGCGGTTACTGAAGCCGCCGCTGCGGAAACCCTGCGAATAGCGCGCATACGCCATGTTGTCTTCGGTGAACTGGTACGTCGCGGTGCCCTCGTAGATCGTTTTGTTCCAGTCGTTGCTGCTGTTGATCGGGAACGGCGCCAGCGGCGTGGGATCCGTCGCGCCCTTCGGCGGATTGATCGATCCGGTCGGAATCGCCGCCGCGTAGAACGCCGCGTGGAAGTTGATGTCCTGTTGAATGCGGCGGGCGCCGAAGCTCAACTCCAGTTGATCCGTCAGCTGATAGTTGATCGCGCCATAGGCCGCTTTCGACAAGTCCTGCTGATTGGTGCGTTGATACGAGCCCGTCGGAGGACCCTGGCAGAAGAGGTCACCGACGATCGGATTCGCGTTGAAGCCCGGAATGACCGCGCAAGGAACGCCTGTAGGCAAGCCGAGCGCCACAGCCGGCAACTGCAGCCGCTGGTTGGTACCCTGACGGAAGTTCAGCGACGTGTCGTAGTACAAGGCGCCCACCGTGAACGTCATGTTGGTTGCAAGATCGCCACTCAATCGCAGCTCTTCGCTGGTCTGCTGGAAGTTCTGGTTGCGTAGCGTGTGCAGCTGCGGCAACGGCACGGCGAGCGTGTCCATCGTCGAGTTGTCGAAATCCTGCTGCACGATGTCTTTCGAATTCACCGAGCCGGTGATCGACTCCAGCGTCAGACCATCGCCGAGGTCCCACTGAATGTTCATGCCCCATTCGTCGACGTTGTACTTGACCGGCTGCTTGAGGTTCGCCTGCGTTTTGTATGGCGTCTTGCCGTCGACGTAGGGATCGTTCGGAACACCCCAGTTGCCGGTGTCGTCGATGTTGTCGTACCAGATCGTGGCGGTGATCGCTTCGACCGGCGCCCATTTGAGCGACGCGCTGTACGTCTTGTAGTCGACCTCGCCGTCGTCGGTGTGAAGCGTCTGATTCCGGTAGATGCCGTCGCGCTGCGAATCCGCCGCGGCCAGCTTCAGCGCGAGCGTGTCGTCGATCAGCGGTATGTTCACCTTGCCCTTGTACAGTTCCTCGTTGTAGGTACCGCCTTCGACCGACGCTTTCGCAGTGAACTCGTTGAACTGCGGTTGCGAACGGCGCACGACGATCGTGCCGCCGGTGGTGTTCTTGCCGTACAGCACGCCTTGCGGACCCCGGTTCACTTCCATCTGGTCGACGTCGAACATGTCGATCAGCTGACCGGTGTTGGTGGCCATGAAGATGCCGTCGACCACGATGCCGACCTGCGGCGGAGTGGTCTTCTCGACGTCGGCGCTGCCGATACCGCGGATGTAGATCGCGCCCATTGCGGGGCCGGCGGTCTGTTGCTGAATCGACACGTTGGGCATCAGTCCGTCCATGTCGGCCAGCGTGTAAGGCGCCAGCCGCGTGATGTCCTGCTGCGTGAACGCGGACACCGCGACCGGAACGTCCTGGATCTGTTCCTCTTCGCGCCGCGACGTCACGACGATCTCTTCAACGACGCCCGCGCTCGCCTGTTGCGGTTCGGCCGCATTCGAATCCGCGACGAATGCGAATGCCGCTGCTCCGGCAACGAATGCGCACGCCGAGGGCGCCATCGAAACCAACAGCTTCGAAAATCTCATGCTTGGTTTTCCCCTAATTGGCCCGTCGCGTTGCGACGGGATCGCTACCCCTTTAAACACCCCACTCGCCAAAAAACCGGCAAGCTTGATTCTTTTAAAAGATCGCCGTTTGAGAGTCAATGGCAGTAAAGCGCCTGAATTAGAGGTTGTTCGACTCGGCGGATGGCGCGGCCGCAGCAGAATTGCGCCCCGAAAGACGCGTCGCGACTCATGCGCCGCGGCTTCCAGTTGCCCCTCACTTCAATCGTTGGGAGTTGGACGGAACTTGCCTGAAAAATGTCCCGGCGGACGCGGACTTGTCGTCCGCCGGGCATCCCTGCAATCATGCGACTCGCGCGTTCGCCGTCCTCGGAGACTCATCATGACCGCCGAACTGAAACAGATCGTGGCAAGCCGGATCGATGCACTGGCGGGCGAACTGATCGAGGTGTCGCACGACATCCACGCGCACCCGGAACTCGCCTTCAACGAGCATCACGCGAGCGGGCTGCTGTGCAACGCGCTGACGTCTGCCGGCCTCTCCGTCAAACGCTCCGTTTACGGCCTCGAGACCGCGTTCGAGAGCGACTTCTCAGGCGGCGCGCCCGGCCCGCTCGTCGCTCTGCTCGCCGAATACGATGCGTTGCCCGGCATAGGCCACGCCTGCGGCCACAATCTGATCGCTACGTCCGCGCTCGGGGCGACACTCGGCCTTGCCGCGATCCGCGATCGTCTGTGCGGCACGGTGCGTCTGTTGGGGACGCCGGCCGAGGAGAAAGGCGGCGGCAAGGAACTGATGGCGCGCGCCGGCGCGTTCGACGGTGTCGATGCGGCAATGATGATTCATCCGTCGGGCATCAATCTGACGACGATGCCGTGCATCTGCGTAGCGGAGGTGCGGGTGGAATATCACGGTCGCGCGGCGCACGCGTCCGCCATGCCGCACCGCGGCATCAATGCGCTCGACGGTCTGCTGCTCGCATATCAGGCGATCTCGAACCTGCGGCAGCACATCCAGGCCACCGAGCGCATCCACGGCATCGTCACCGACGGCGGGCTGGCACCGAACATCGTGCCGGACTTCGCGGCCGGTGATTTCTATGTGCGCGCCGCCAACGTCGACGATCTGGCGCGGCTGAAGCCTCGCGTGCAGGCATGCTTCGAGGCCGGGGCGAAAGGTAGCGGCTGCGAAGTCGACGTGAAGTGGGCAGGCGTGGACTATCTCGATCTCAATACCAACTGGCCGCTCGCGGCGAGCTTCCAGCGCAACGCCGAATCGCTGGGCCGCACGTTCTTCCCGATCGAAAAACTGCCGGCCGGCTCGAGCGGCAGCACCGACATGGGCAACGTCAGCTATCGCGTTCCGTCGATTCACCCGATGCTGGCGTCCGCGCCGAACAACGTGGTGATTCACCATCCGGACTTCGCGAAGTGGGCGGGCTCGGAGATGGGCGATGCCGCCGCGCTCGACGGCGCGAAAGCGCTTGCGATGACCGCAATCGACTATCTGCAGTCCCCATCGCTGCAGGAAGAGTGCAAGCGCGCCTTTGCCGTATCGGTGGGGCTGTCGTGAACGATCACGCGAGCACGATCGCCTGAGCGCAACCGGCAATGTGTGGGTGTTCGGCTACGGTTCGCTGATCTGGCGACCCGACTTCCCGTTCGCGCAATGCGAGCGCGCGCGCATCGCCGGCTGGAGCCGGCGCTTCTGGCAAGGTTCGCACGACCACCGCGGAACGACTGATGCTCCGGGGCGCGTCGTCACGCTCGTCGCAACGCCTGCCGCGCACTGCGACGGCATCGCTTATCTGATCGACCACACGGTGTTCGAACATCTCGATCATCGCGAGAAGAACGGCTATGAGCGCAACGACGTCGAGTTGCAGTTCGAAAGCGATCGCGCGCGCGGCGTCGTGTACATCGCGCACCGGAACAATCACGCGTTCCTCGGAGAAGCGCCGATCGAGCGTATCGCGCTGCAGATCCTGAACAGTCGCGGACCGAGCGGGACCAACCGCGAATACCTGTACGAACTCGCCGCGGCGCTGCGCAACCTTGACGCTAACGATCCGCACGTGTTCGAGTTGGAAGCTCACGTAAAAGCGCTGGAAGCCGATGGACATTAGCCTGTTGCCTGAACACGAACGCTTTCGCGACGAGGTGCGACGTTTTCTCGCCGGCGCGCTCGACGACGATCTGCGCGACGGCGCGCGCTTCTGTCCCGGCGTGTTCCAGGATTACGAAACCAACATCCGCTGGCATCGCATTCTGTATGAGCAGGGCTGGATCGCGCCGAGCTGGCCGAAGCAGTATGGCGGCACCGGCTGGGATCTCATGCAGCGCCACATCTGGACCACCGAAGCGAGTCTCGCCGGCGCGCCGGGCGTTGCGCCGATGGGTCTCGGCATGTGCGGACCGATGCTGATCGGACACGGCACGCCGGACCAGCGCGCGTTCTATCTGCCGCGCATTCTTTCCGGCGAAGACTACTGGTGTCAGGGTTACTCCGAACCCGGAGCCGGTTCCGATCTCGCGTCACTGAAACTGCGCGCCGACATCGACGGCGAGCACTATGTGCTGAACGGCACCAAGATCTGGACCACGCACGCGCACTACGCCAACCGCATGTTCTGCCTCGTCCGCACCGATTTCTCCGGCAAGCCGCAACAGGGCATCACGTTTCTGCTGCTCGACATGGATACGCCCGGCATCAGCGTAGAGCCGATCGTGTTCGTATCCGGCGAGCACGAAGTGAATCAGGTGTTCTTCGACAACGTTCGCGTGCCGCGTTCGAATCGCGTCGGCGCCGAGAACGATGGCTGGAGCGTTGCCAAATACCTGCTCGAATTCGAACGCGGCGGCAGCGGCGCCGCGCGCATGCAGGCGTCATTGACGCGCCTGAAACGGCTCGCATCGCTGATCCGCACGGAGGCCGGTTCGCTCGCGGACGATCCCGCGTTCGCGCGCAAGATCGCGAGCGCCGAGATCGACCTCACCGCGATCCAGTACACCGAGTTCCGCATTCTCGCCGCGCTGTCGCGCGGCGGCAGTCCCGGGCCTGAGTCGTCGATTCTGAAGAACCTCGGCTCGAACATGAGCATGCGGATTTCGGAACTCGCCGTCGAAGCGATCGGCTATTACGGCTCTCCGCATCAGCCTGAAGCGCGAACCGTCGGGAGCAACGTTTCCGCCATCGGTCCCAACGAGGGCATCGTGGCGCTGCCGAACTATCTGAACTATCGCGCGATGTCGATCGCCGGCGGCACCAACGAAGTGCAGAAGAACATCGTCGCGAAGCTGGTGCTCGGACTTTAACGCACCCTGTACGGAACCTCGGCGGCATCGATGAGTCCATGCCGACGCCAGCCGACCTGCATCAACCAGGTCCGCGCTTCAGCCACCTCGCGGACATCGGCTGAGTTGGGAGGCGCGGTGGCTATGCGCCAGCCGTCGAACCAGCGCCCGGAACTCGCCGGATCCGGCGTTGCGGGCAAGCAGTGACCCGCTGCGCTGCGCCGCTGCGCGGCGTGGTGCCGATGATTGAGCAGCACGTAGCGCAGAGCGCGGCGTACCTCGAGCGGCGTGCGCAGCGGTCGCAGATGGTAGCGACCGTCCAGAACCTTACCGCTGCGTTGGAACAACCGATTCACCAGTTTGCCGATCCGGGCGCCAACACTTTTCATTCCGCACGCGATCGACCGGTTGTTACGCGCTTCGACCAACAGATGGAAGTGATCACGCTGGATCGAATAGTGCACCACACGGAAACCGTGCCGGACGCAGGCCTGAGCCAGGGAGGTTCGGAACCGTCGCACGAACCGCGGCTGACGCACGGTGGGGATGCCGCGTCTCAACCGGATGGTCACGTGAACCGGCACGCGGGCGACGATGCGCTCTCGCAGCCGATGCATCACCCGCGGTCGTGCTCCGCGTGGCCGACCCGCACCGTGGCGCGGTCCGCCGCGACCGGTGTGATACCGCATCGCATCGAGGGTGAGCTGTTCGAAGGGTTTGTTTGCTGACCGCTCCATGGGTTAAAGATTAGGGCCATGGTCCGAATGCCGCAGCTCGACAGACGCCCGACCTGCGGTGCGAGATCTCGCACAGCGTGCGCTGCTCGCGCCTCGACGCACTTGTTCAGCGCCATCGTTTGATTGGGGCCATGTTCGGTGGTGGTCATTCCCCATCGCCTCCTTCCTAATCAAACCTGCTTCGCTCAGTCCAATCTCGGCCACTCATCCTGAGCGCCCTCCTCCCTATCAAACCAGCCTCGCTCGCCCCAATCTCACATGCCCGACCCCGCGCGGGTTCTTAGCGAGACCCGTTCAACGACGCGGCGCAAACGACTCAGCCGACAATCCTCTGTCGCGCAGATCGCTG
Source organism: uncultured Gammaproteobacteria bacterium (assembly GCA_963780795.1). Taxonomy (GTDB): domain Bacteria; phylum Pseudomonadota; class Gammaproteobacteria; order Pseudomonadales; family Azotimanducaceae; genus DATJGR01. Next base: position 1,216,432 of record CAWADH010000008.1, read on the forward strand.
GGCAGTTCTTCGCCGCGAACCAGAGCGGCGCTCAGCCGGCCCATCGTCGGGGATGTCTGAATACCGAATCCGCCCTGGCCGACCAGCCAGAAAAACCCGGGTGCCGCGTCGTCGAAACCGACCACCGGCAGGCTGTCGGGCAGGAACGATCGTAGTCCGGCCCAACGATGTTCGATCCGATCGACCACCACCGTCGTGGCGCCTTCGAATCGTTCGATCGCCACGGCGACGTCGATCTCTTCGGGTTGCGCATCGCACGGCGCGCTGGGCGTCTGATCGGCGGGCGACAGCAGCAGCCGCCCCGCGTCCGGTTTGAAATAGAACTCGCTCTCGATCTCGTGGACCATCGGCCAGCGCGAAACGTCGGCGTTGCCGCATCGGATGAGCACTGCGGTGCGCCGTTTCGGTACCAGCCCGACGCGCACCGCTCCTGCCAGTTCCGCCACCTCGTCGCCCCATGCGCCTGCGGCGTTCACCACCGCATCGCACGCGTATTTTCGCCCGCCGGCCTCGAGCTGCCATCCGCCGTTCGCACGATCTAACGACTCGACCCGGCTGCGCGTGACCAGCGTGCCGCCGCGCGCCTTGAGGACGCGACGGAAACCGTTCAGCAAGCCGTGCGCATCGATGTCCATCACGTTCGGGTCCGCCACCGCGCGGGCAACCGTCTCGTGCCGCAGAATCGGCACCCGTTCGCGGAGGCTCGCTGCTGGTATCTCGACCAACCCGGGACAGAACGGTCGCCATCGTTGCAGATACGTATCCACCAGATGCGTCTTGGATTCACGCGCGATCATCACGTCCGCCCGCGGCGTAACGAGCGGTGCGTCGGCGAAGCCGGCCGGCGGCCGCTCGAAGAACGCGCGGCTCGACGCCGTGAGCGTGAAGATCGTACCGTTCACGTACGGCTCGATGTACGCGGCCGCGGAGCGACCCGAACTGTGATAGCCGGGCGCGTCTTCCGCTTCGAGCACGGTGACGTCGCAGTGCCGTGCGAGCTCGGCCGCGCACGACATGCCCGCCATACCGGCGCCGATCACCACCACGTTCATTCGTGCCATGCGGTTTCCGTGGGAAGCATTTGCGCGTGGACCATTGAGGGAAGCGATGAATTATGATGACCGGCACTTCTCGAGGCCACCGCAGAGGAAACGATGAGCGAACTCGTACTACGCGAAGACGATCAGGGTCTCTGCGTGCTGACGCTGAACCGACCCGACACACTGAACGCATTGAGCCCGAAGCTGTTCGTCGAACTGCGCGCGCACATCGACGCACTCGCCAGACAGACCGATACGATCGGCTGCGTGATTCTGTGCGGAAAAGGCCGCTCGTTTTCGGCCGGCAACGACCTCAAGGCGATTCAATCCGGCGACGTGGCGCCGAGCCGGCACTTCCAGGCAGAAACGCTGGAGGCGATCGAACGCCTGCCGCAACCGGTGATCGCGGCGGTACAGGGTCACTGCTACACCGGCTCTCTCGAACTCGCACTCGCATGCGACTTCATCGTCGCTGCTGAGAATGCTCGGTTCGCCGATACGCACGGCAAGTGGGCTATGTCGCCAACGTGGGGAATGAGCCAGCGTCTGCCCCGGCGCGTCGGCGTCGGCCGCGCCAAAGAATTGATGTTCAGCGGGCGAACGGTATCGGGACAGGAAGCGCTGACCATCGGCCTGGCCGTCGCGTGCGTGCCCGACGCCGAACTGATGCAGACCACAACCGCAATGGCACGCAAGTTTCTGGAGAACTCCTGGTTCACGCTGCGCGCCGACAAAATGCTGGTGAATCGCGGCCTCGACTACACGCTCTCGGAAGGTCTGCAGTTCGAACGCGCGAACAGTCCCGGACGCGGCCCCGATCTCGAAGAGCGCCTGAAGGCTTTCAGCAAAGGCGGCTGACGAAGCGCGCGCCGGCGTCGGCGAGTTCTTCGAACACGGAGTCGCTGCGCGCGCGGCTGCGTTTCAGCACCTTGTAGCTGTGATCGGCGGTTTCGAGCCACACGAGTTCCGCGCGCGCACCGAGCCGCCTGATCACGCTTTCGAGCAACGCGCGTTCCGCCAGTGCATCGCGCGTTCCGGACAGAAACAGCATCGGTGCTTCGATCGCGTCGAGGTGATCGGCCCGCGAGGTTCCCGGTTGTCCGGCCGGATGCAGCGGGAACGAGCAGAACACGAGTCCGCGCACGTCGCCCACATCACGATCGAGCACCGCGTGCGAAGCCATGCGGCCGCCGAATGAGTGGCCGCCGAGGAATAACGGTAGTTGCGGTTTGAGTTCGCGCGCCCGCGCAACGGCGGCGGCAACGGTCGCGGTCGACACCGCGCGCGAATCGACGGGTCGCTTCGCACCTTCCATGAACGGAAAGTTGAATCGCAGCACCGCGACGCCCCGACGGGCGAGCTCGGTCGCAATAGACGTCATGCTCGCGTGCCGCATGTTCGCGCCGGCGCCGTGGCCGAGCACGAGCACCGCAACCGCGTCCGCCGTATCACTCAGAATCCACGACACTTCGCCCGACGCGACCCGAAAACGCCCCATCGATTCCGAAGTCGTCATCGCAGACTCAGTTCACCTGGCGATCGCGCCCTTCCCAGAACGGCTTGCGCAGCTCGCGTTTCAGCACTTTGCCGGACGGGTTGCGCGGCAGTTCCGGAATGAAGTCGACCGTTTTCGGCAGCTTGAAGCCGGCGATACGCGTGCGCGCGAAGCCGATCAGTTCGTCGGGGGTCGCCTTCTGTCCGGGCTTCAGCACCACGACGGCCTTCACCGCCTCGCCCCAGCGCTCGTCCGGCACGCCGATCACGGCCACGTCGGCCACCGCGGGATGACCGAACAGCGCGCTCTCCACTTCCGCCGGATAGATGTTCTCGCCGCCCGACACGATCATGTCTTTGACGCGATCGTGCACGTAGACGTAGCCGTCTTCGTCGAGGTAACCCGCGTCGCCGGTGTGCACGTAACCGGCGATCAGCGTCTTCGCGGTGGCATCCGGCAGGTTCCAGTAACCCAGCATGTTGGCTTTCGACTTGATGCAGATTTCGCCGACGGTGCGCGGCGGCACCGGTTTGCCCGCTTCGTCGACCACTTTCAGTTCGACGCCGGGGTACGGCTTGCCGGCGGAGCGCATCCGTTCGTTGCCGCCCATCTCGTGATCGTGCGGCGGCAGGTAGGTCGCGGCGCCGGTCGTCTCGGTCATTCCGTACAACTGCACGAAACCGCACTTAAACACGGCCACGGCCTGCCGCAGCAGATCTAACGGAATCGGTGAGGCGCCGTACATGATGTATTTGATGTTGCTGAAATCGGTGTGCTGCGCCTTGGGATGCTGCACCACCATGCGGATCGCCGACGGCACCAGAAACATCTTCGAGATGCCACGCGTCTCGATCAGTTCCAGCGTCGCTCCCGGGTCGAACTCCGATACCACGATGTTCATCGCGCCGGAGCGAAGACCCCACACGCCATAGCCGACGCCGCCGATATGGAAGCTCGGCATCGCGACCAGGCTGACGTCGCGGTCGCTCCAGTCGTTCCATTCCATGTCGTCGTTCGGCGACAGTCGTTGCAGGTCGAAGAAACAGCGGTGCTGCAGCTGTACGCCCTTCGGATGTCCGGTGGTGCCGCTGGTGTACATCTGGATCGCGACGTCGTCGGGAGAAACGGACACCGCGGGATCGCCGGCGTTCTGGTCGTCGCGCCACTGCGAAAAGTCGGCCCAATCGCGATGTCCCGCGCGCATTGAGATGATCCGCTTCACGTGCTTCAACTCGCCCTTGATCTGTTCGACCAGGCCGTAGAAGTCGGGCCCAACGCACAGCACTTCTGCGCGGCTGTCGTTGAGGATGTACGCCACTTCGGGCGGCGCAAGTCGCCAGTTGATGCCCACCGAAACTGCACCGGCTTTCGCCGCCCCGAACACGAGCTGGTAGAACAGATCGGAGTTCTTGTCGAGGAAACCCACGCGGCTGCCGGCGCGCAAGCCTTCCGCAAGCAGGCCGTTCGCGACGCGATTCGACAGCGCGTCGAACTCGGCGTAGGTGGTCGAGCGGTCTTCGTACTGGAACGCGACTTTGTTCGGTCGTTGGCCCGCGTGAAAGCGGGTCAACTCGGCCAGCGTGCGGATGTCGTTGACGTGCGCCATGGCGGTTCGTCCCTCGCCTAGCCGGGCAGCTCGGCCGCCGACTTGATGATCTTGCCGACCAGGCCGTAAGCCAGCGATTCCTCGGGGCTCATCCAGTAGTCGCGGTCGGTGTCCTGCGCGACGCGCTCCAGCGGTTGCCCCGTCTGCTGTGCGATCGTCTGATTGATCCGCTCGCGCGTCTTGATGATCTCGCGCGCCTGAATCGCGATGTCGGTGGCATCGCCGCCGAAGCCGCCGGACGGCTGGTGAATGAGAAAGCGCGTATTCGGCAGCGCGTAGCGGTTCTCTTTTTCCGGCGCCAGATAGATGTGCGTTGCAATCGAGCCGACCCAACCGGTTCCGACCGTGCGCACCACCGGCTTGATGAATCGGATGATGTCGAAAATGGTGTCACCGGACTCGACGTGGCCGCCAGGCGAACCAATGAAGATCGTGATCGGCGCGTCGCCTTCGAATGACAGCGCCAGCAGCTTCTCGGCGGTGCGCTGCGCCACCTCCTTGTTGATCTCTCCGAAGATCGTCAGCGTGCGGTGCTTCAGCAACGTGTTCTCGAGGAAATTGAACTGCTTCGCGGCTTCGGCAGCTGCCTCTTCGCCGTTCAAACGATGACGGGACGAATTCATGATCGCCTGCTCCTGACTTAGGTGGAATGCGGGCCATGGTACTCGAAACTCGTGTAATCCGGGTTAAGCTTCCGCGCTGATTCGTCTCAGACACATGCCAAGGACATCGTCATGCCGCTGCACCCCGAATACGACGCGATGCTCAAGCAACTGGCGGCCACGCCCGGTCCGGCGATCAACGACATGCCGGTGGCCGACGCGCGCGCGATGTATCGGATGATGCGACCGGCAGCGCCGGATCTCGCGGTGGCGAAGGTGCAGGACAATTCGATTCCGGGTCCGGCCGGCGCGATTGCGACGCGCATCTACACGCCGAGCGGCGCCGGTCCGTTCCCGATCTTCGTCTACTTCCACGGCGGCGGTTGGGTGATCGGCGATCTCGAAACGGCCGACGCGGTCGCGCGCGAGTTCTGCCAGCGGGTCGGCTGCGTCGTCGTGTCGGTGGACTATCGGCTGGCGCCGGAGCATCGGTTTCCGGCCGCGGTCGACGACAGCTACGCGGCAACGAAGTGGGCGTCGGAGAATGCGGCGTCGCTCAACGGCGACGCGAACAAGCTCGCGGTCGGCGGCGAAAGCGCAGGTGGCAACCTCGCAGCCGTGGTGAGCCATCTCGCGCGCGACCGGAAAGGTCCGTCGATCGCCTATCAACTACTCGCGTATCCGGTGACCGGTGCGGATTTCTCCACACCTTCATACCGCGCCAACGCGGAAGGTTATCTGCTGACCCTGGCCGGCATGCAGTGGTTCTGGGACACCTATCTGCCGAACGCCGCGGAGCGTTCCGACCCGCTGGCGACGCCGCTCAACGCGAAGAACTTCGCGAAGCTGCCGCCCGCGCTGATCATGACCGCCGAGTTCGATCCGCTGCGCGACGAAGGTGAGGCGTACGCCAACAAGTTGAAGTCTGCTGGCGTGCCGGTGGATTACGTGCGGTTCGATGGACTGATACACGACTTTCTCGCGATGAGCCGGCAGCTCTCGGCCGTGAAGCCGGCGATGGACAAGGCAGTAGCCGGCCTGCGCAATGTCTTCGGCCGCTGAATTCGAATCGGCAATCGACGCCGAACTGGCGCAGCGCGCCGAAGCGATGCTCGGTGTGTCGGGCGCCACGTTCTCGCCGATGGTGGCCGGCGTATCGTCGGAACTCTGGCGCATCGACGCGGCGGATAAAACGTACTGCCTGAAGCGCGCGTTGCCACGGCTCAACGTGGCTAAAGAATGGCTGGTGCCGGTTCGACGCAACGCAGAGGAAGTCCGCTGGTTGCGGTTTGCCGCCACCGTTGCGCCGCGCCAGGTACCTGCCGTCGTCGCCGACGACGCGCAGTCGGGCATCGCGATACTGAGCTGGTTCGACCCCGCACGCTGGACGAACTGGAAGCAGCAGTTGATGCAGGGACTGGTGCGTCCCGCCGTCGGCACCGAAATGGGCGAACTGCTCGCGGCGCTGCATCGGCGCAGCACGGAGCAACCGGAACTCGCGCGGTCGTTCGACAACATGGATCTGCTGTCGGCGCTGCGCCTCGAGCCGTTCTTCGTCGCAGCGATGGAAACGAATCCCGAGGTCGCACATCGATTGCGCGAAGCGGTCGATCATCTGACCACCTATCGCACCGCGCTGATCCACGGCGACGTCAGCCCGAAGAACGTTCTGATCCACATCTCGCGGCCGCCGGTGCTGCTCGACGCGGAGTGCGCCTGTTGGGCCGATCCCGCATTCGACGTGGCGTTTCTGTGCGCGCACCTGTTCCTCAAATCGGCGCACCTGACGCGCTACCGCGGCTGGTTCTACGAAACCATCCGGCGACTGATCGCCGCGTACGAGGACGCGGCGCCCGAACCGGTGAACGACCGTCTGTTGTTGCTGGTTCCCGCACTGCTGATCGCGCGCGTGGACGGCAAGTCGCCAGCCGACTATCTGAACGAGAAAGTGCGCACCAAAGTTCGCGCGACTGCCGTGCGTCTCTTGCTCGACCCGCCGCCGTCGATCGCGGACTTCATCGAAGACTGGCGCCTGACGTTCTTCCCCTAGCAATCCCGTGACCACCGTTTCCAGTGCGACAGCGCGCGCCATCTACGACTCCCGCGGTCGACCGACCGTAGAAGTCGAATTGCGCGCCGGCGATGTCGTTGGGCGCGGCGTGGCGCCGGCGGGCGCGTCGACCGGCGCGAACGAAGCGCGCGAACGACGCGACGCGGACGGACGCGGCGTTGCAGACGCATGCGCGGCTTTTGCACGCGAAATCGCGCCGGCGCTGATCGGCTGCGATTGCCGCGATCAGGCGAAGATCGACCGCATGCTGGTCGAACTCGACGGCAGCCCGCAGCATTCGCGGCTCGGCGGCAATACCTTGATCGCCACGTCGCTTGCGGTGCTGCAGACCGCCTCCGCCGTGGCGCGCGAACCGTTGTGGCGCTTCCTCGCATCGTCTAACGATCTGGGAATGCCGCTGCCGGAGATACAGATCTTCGGCGGAGGCGCCCACGCACAAGGGCGGATCGATCTGCAGGACATCATGGCGTTGCCGGTCGGCGCGTCGGACTGGCCGACGGCGCTCGACTGGTGTGCCCGCGTGTATCGCGCGGCCGGCTCGCTGCTGGCCGAGTCGGGCCGCCTGCGCGGAGTTGCCGACGAGGGCGGTTTCTGGCCGGACGTCGCGGGCAACGAAGCGATACTCGGCCTGATGCTGCAGGCCATCGAACGGGCAGGACTCAAGCCGAGCGACGACGTCGCGATCTCGCTCGACGTGGCTGCCAACCAGTTCTATCGAGGGGATCGCTATTCGCTGAAGGCCGACGGCCGCGACTACGCGCCCGCCGAATGGATCGAACGGCTCGCGCAATGGACCGATCGATACGCGGTCCGCCTGGTGGAAGATCCCTGCGCCGAAGACGACCGCGAGCACTACGCCGCGTTCCGCGCGGCGGTTTCCGCGTCGGTGGTCGGCGACGATCTCGTGGTGACCGATGCGATGCGGATTCGTGCAGCCGCCAACGAAGATCTCATCGACGCCGCCTTGATCAAACCGAACCAGTCCGGCACCGTCAGCGGTGCACGCGCCGCGTTGGACGCCTGCAGCAGCGCCGGCATCATGCCGATCGTCTCGGCGCGTTCCGGCGAGACCGAAGACGTGTCGATCGTGCATCTGGCGGTCGGTTGGCAAGCGCCGATGATCAAGGTGGGATCGATCACCCGCGGCGAGCGCACCGCGAAGTGGAACGAAGGAATCCGCATCGCCGAGCAATTGCGTAACGGCGCAATCCGACCGTTGCCCACACGTCACTGAACACAGGAGTTTCTAAACATGCAATTCGCGATCTATTGCCTCGACAAACCCGGCTCGCTCGACCTGCGCATGGCGACGCGCAACGCGCACCTCGCCTACATGGACACGAAGCCGATCGACATCGTTCTGGCCGGTCCGCTGCTGGACGACGCAGGCGGCATGCTCGGCTCGCTGTTCATCGTGGAAGCTGACGACCTTGCTGCGGTGCGTCGCTTCAGCGAAGCAGATCCCTATCGGAAAGCCGGATTGTTCGCGAGCGTCACGTTCCACGGATTCCGGAAAGTTCTGCCGAAGTGAAGGTGATCTACAACTACGCGGCCGGACCCGAGTTCGCAGAGTCGCTCGCTGTGTTGTCTGCGTCCGGGCTCGACGTGGCGGTGTGCCCCGAGTCGGAAGATGCGCGTTTGTTCGAGCTGCTGCGCGAGGCGGAAGTGTTGTGGCATTGCCTGCGTCCGGTGGATGCCCAAGTCATCGACGCGGCGCCGCGACTGCGACTCGTGCAGAAGATCGGTGTCGGCGTGAATACGATCGATCTCGAACGCGCCCGCGCCCGCGGCATTGCGGTGTGCAACATGCCCGGCACCAACAGCCGCGCCGTGGCGGAGCACGCGCTCGGACTGATGCTGACGGTACTGCGGCAGATCCGCCGGTTCGACGGCGACACGCGCCGCGGCGACGGCTGGTCGTGGAGCGCGCAACGCCAGGATCGACTCGGCGAAATTGCCGGACGCACGGTCGGACTCGTCGGCATGGGCGGCATCCCGCAACTGCTCGCGCCGGCGCTGATCGCGCTCGGAGCCGACGTCGTCTACACCGCGCGCACAGCCAAACCCGCGTTGCCGTATGCATTCGTGACGCTCGACGAATTGCTCGAACGCGCCGACATCGTGAGCCTGCACGTGCCGTTGTCGGAAGACACACGCCATTTGCTCAACGCGCAGCGCTTCGCGCGGATGCGTCGTGGCAGCGTGCTGATCAATACCGCGCGAGGAGCACTGGTCGACGAAGCCGCGCTGATCGGCGCGCTCGATGAGGGTCGCGTCGCTGCAGCTGGCCTCGACGTATTCGAGACGGAGCCGGTCGCTGCCGCGAATCCTTTGCTTCGGCGCGACGACGTCGTCGTAACGCCGCACATCGCGTGGCTCACCCGCGAGACATTGCAGCGCAGCCTCGACGTCGCCGTCGCAAATTGCCATCGCCTGACAAACGCGCAACCATTGCTGCACCGAATCGTGTGAGCACGCCGACATGAGCAGCAGGAAAGCGATCGTCATCGGCGTGGGTCCGGAAGCGGGTCTCGGTGCACGTCTCGCGCAACGCTTCGCCAGCCTCGGCCTTCACGTATTCGTCGCCGGCCGCACGCAGGCCGATCTGGATCGCGTGGTGCGATCGATCACCACGAACGACGGAATGGCTACGGCCGTCGTCACCGATGCGACGGACGAAGCGGCGGTGACCGCGTTGTTCGATGCCGCGGACGCAGCGCCGGGTGGTCCGCTCGACGTGGCAATCTACAACGCCGGCAACAACACACCCGGCCGCATCATCGACATGGATGCGGCGTATTTCGAGCGCGCGTGGCGAGTGGGTTGCTTCGGCGGCTTCCTGTTCGGGCGCGAAGCGGTTCGACGCATGCTGCCGAACAAACGCGGCACGTTGCTGTTCACCGGCGCGAGCGCGTCAATGCGCGGCCGCGCGAACTTCGGCGCGTTCAACGCCGCGAAGGGCGCATTGCGCAACATGGCGCAGGCAATGGCAAAGGAATACGGACCGGAGTTCATTCACGTCGGGCACGTCGTGATCGACGGCCCGATCGGCGGCGACAAGATCATCCGCGGCTTTCCCGAGTATGCGAACAAGCTCGGCGAAGAGGGCCTGATCAACCTCGAAGGCATCGTCGACGGCTTTCAGTTTCTGTACAAGCAACCGCGCAACGCCTGGTCATTCGAAGTCGACGTTCGCACCTCGCAAGAGAAGTGGTGAAGCTCTGGTCGCCGAATGAGGCGGAAGTCGCGGCCACGCAACTCGACCGCTTCCGACGACAGACCGGTCACTCCGACTATCCATCGCTCCACGCCTGGTCGGTTCGCTCACCGGATGCGTTCTGGGGCGAGTTATGGAACTTCGCGCAGGTCGTCGGTGAACCCGGCGCGGTGGTCGCCGAACACCTCGAGCGGATGCCGGGTGCGCGGTGGTTTCCGCATGCGCGCCTCAATTATGCGGAGAACCTGCTGCGACGGCGCGACGACGCGACGGCGCTGATCTATCGAGACGAATCGGGAACCCGCGAGTCGCTGACGTTCGCGCAACTGTTCGCGCGAGTTGCATCGGTTGCCGCGCACCTGCGCGATCTCGGCATCGCACCCGGCGACCGGGTCGTCGCGATCCTGCCGAATCGCATCGAAACGGTCGTTGCGATGCTCGCAACCACCGCGCTCGGCGGCGTGTGGAGTTCGTGTTCGGCCGACTTCGGTGCGTCGGCGATCGTCGATCGCTTCGGCCAGGTCGAGCCGAAACTGCTGATCGGATGCGACGGCTACGACTATGCCGGCAAATGGTTCGATTGCACCGGACGGTTGGCGGAGGTCGCGGCGCGATTGCCGAGCGTTCGTACTACCGTGGTGATCCGCACCAATCCGGCGGCGCATGCGACGTTGCCGACCGGATCGCGCGACTTCGCTGCGTTGTTGGTGCATCCGGTGCCGCTGCGCGAGTTCCCGCGCCTGCCGTTTGCGGCGCCGCTGTACATCATGTTCTCGTCGGGCACCACCGGCGTGCCGAAGTGCATCGTGCACGGCATCGGCGGCACGCTGTTGCAGCACCAGAAGGAACAGCTGCTGCATTGTGATCTCGCCGCCGATCAGCGGCTGCTGTTCTTCACCACCTGCGGCTGGATGATGTGGAACTGGCTCGTCAGCGGCCTTGCAACCGGCGCCACGATCTGCCTTTACGATGGCTCTCCGTTTCATCCCGATCTCGGCGTGCTGCTGCGATACGCGGACGAAGAACGGGTCGATCACTTCGGCATCAGCCCGGGATTTCTCTCGAACCTCGCGAAGAATCACTATGTGCCGCGCGCGAAGCACCGGCTCGATGGTCTGAAGTCGATCCTGTCCACCGGTTCGCCGCTGCCCGCGGAGAGCTTCGAATGGGCGTACAACAATCTGGCAAAGGTGCGATTGTCGTCCATTACCGGCGGTACGGACATCATGGGGTGCTTTGCCCTTGGAAATCCGACGTTGCCTGTTCACTCGGGAGAGATTCAGTCGGCCGGACTCGGCATGGCCGTGGCGTTCTTCGACGACGAAGGCAAGCCGATTCCGCACGGCAAAGGCGAACTGGTGTGCACGCGGCCGTTTCCGTCGATGCCGATCGGCTTCCTGAACGATCCGGATGGTGCGCGTTATCGCGCCGCATACTTCGAGCGGTTTCCCGGCGTGTGGCATCACGGCGACTACGGCGAGTTCACCGAGCACGACGGCGTGGTCATCCACGGTCGCTCCGACGCGGTGCTGAACCGCGGCGGCGTTCGCATCGGCACGGCCGAGATCTATCGTCAGATGGAAGCGATCGACGAGGTGCTGGAGTGCATCGCGATCGGTCGCGACGTCGCGGCAGACATCGAAATGATTCTGTTCGTGCGCCTGAAAGCCGGCCTCGAATTCGACGCCGCGCTCGAAAGACGAATCAAACAGACGATCCGCACTGGCACGAGTCCGAGACACGTGCCCGATAAGATCGTTGCGGTACCCGACATTCCGCGAACGCGCAGCGGCAAGCTCGTGGAGCTGGCCGTGCGCGACGTGGTCAACGGACGTGAAGTGAAAAACGTCGGCGCCCTGGCCAATCCAGAGGCGCTCGACCATTTCCGGAAGCTGACTTTCTAAAGCGTTTCAGTCGACGCGCGCAGTCGCGTTGCCTTTGATCACTTCCACGCCGTTCTGATTCACGGTCGTCACCGTGAGATCGACGAAGCTCTTGCCACCTTCCTTGCGGATGGCTTCGACGGTTGCGGTCGCATCGAGCGTGTCGCCCGGCCAGACCTGGCTGGTGAACCGGACGCCGAACTTGGTCAGACGACCGTCGCCGACGTAGTTCGTCAGCATCCGCCCGGTCATACCCATGCTCAGCATCCCGTGTGCGAACACCGATGGGTAGCCCGCGACTTTCGTCGTGAAGATTTCGTCGGTGTGCAACGGGTTGTAGTCGCCCGAAGCGCCGGCGTATTGGACGATCTGCGTGCGCTTCAGATCTTCGACGAGGCGTTCGGTGTACGTATCGCCGACTTTCAGTTCGCTTGCTTTGAGTGCCATCGCTGCGTCTCCTACTTCTGTTCCACCGGACGTTCGGTGCGAACACCCACGCCGCGCGCTGTTACGACGAGTTCGCCATTCTGATCACGGTATTCGGTGATCGATTCGGAGAACACCAGCTTGCCGGACCGCTTGCCTTCCTTTTCCCAGGTCTTGCCCGGCTTCGTTGTGGCCGTCAGCACGTCGCCGACCTTCACGTTGCGGTGATACTCGTAGTGCTGTTCGGCATGCAGACCGCCGCCGCCGCCACCACCGCCACCGCCACCGCTTTTCGACGGCTTGATACCGGTCGGTTCTTTGCCGGAGCCGAACCACGCCTGGCCGGTTTTCGGACGCAGGAAGTAATCGGGATCGAACTGTGCGCTCGACTGCACGAACGTCGGCGGTGCGATGATGCCCTTGGGCTCCGTCTTTTTCGCATAGTCCGCGTCGTAGTAGATCTGATTGTCGTCACCAATCGAGCGAGCAAACATCATGATGTGGCTCGCTTCGATCGCAAAATTCTTGATCGCCATCGCTTCCCCCGTTCTTGAAATGAGCTGAAATGCGCATCGCCGGCCTGAAGCACCGCGACGCAAAGGACACGCAGTATCCATCAGCAAAATAGCGCGATCAACCGGACGACCCGGACGCTAGCGGCCGTGGAAGTCGGGCTTGCGCTTCTCGAGGAACGCAGTGATTCCTTCGACCTTGTCGTCGGTCTGTACCAGGGCGCCTTGCGCATACTTCTCGAGCATCAGCGCTGCCGCGAGACTGCCGTCCATGCCGAAATGCACCATCGCTTTCATCGTGCGCGGCACGAACGGCGCGAAGTTCGCGAGGTGCCGCGCCATGCGGCGCACTTCAGGCATCAAGTCGGCGCGTTCGACTACGCGCGTGACGAGGCCGATCTGCAACGCGCGCTGCGCATCGATCGCCTCGCCCATCAACAGCATTTCCATGCCCCAGCCCCGACCAACGATTCTAGGCAGTCGCGCCGTGGCGCCACCGCCCGGAATGATGCCGAGCTTGCCTTCGGGTGTTGCAAACGTCGCGGTGGCCACCGCAATGCGTAGATCGCAACCAAGCGCCACTTCCAGGCCACCGCCCATGCAGATGCCGTTGATCGCGGCGATGGTGGGCTTCGGTGTGCGTTCGAGCTGGTCCGCGAGGCCTTGCACGATGGGCTCCAGCGCTTTCTCGAAATCGCGGTGCAGCACTTCGGACAGATCCGAGCCGGAAGCGAAGGCCTTGTCGCCTGCACCGGTGATCGCAATCACGCGCACCGCCGGATCGTTCGCCGCCTCTGCGGCCGCGGCACGCAGATCGTCGAGCGTCGCGAGCGAGATCGCGTTGAGTTTGTCGGGCCGATTGATCGTGATCAGCGCAAGCGAATCCGCGACTTCATACAGCACATTGGCGAATGCGGGCACGACTACCGCTCCGGATCAGTTCGTGGGATGGCCGAGACTCTGCAGCGTATCGCGCATCCGCTGCGCTGCATCGGACTCGAATTGATTCGGATCGACGCCCAGACCCTTCATGCCGGCTTCGGTCATCGAGCGCGTGACGGCTTTCGTGATCGGCGCCAATACCTGCGCAATGACGGTGCCGACGTCGACGCCGTTGGTCGAGCGTCCGATGTCGGTCAGATGCACGTCCGGCACGTTCACTTCGAGCGCGCGGGTCAGCAGTGGCGACGAAACGGATGCCTGCGTATTGGTGAGATCGAGTTTGTCGACGATCACTTTCACCGGCGATGGTCCACTCGATTTCAGCACATTCGACGACATCACGCGGAAGTTCGTGTCCTTCGGTGTGTCGGCGATCGCGGCCGCGCGAGCACCGTCGACCGTAACGCGCTTGAGAACGACCAGCCCGGGGTTCGAATGGGCCGCGTCGATCTCCACCGACACGGTGCCGAAACGCAGCGCGTACGCGCCGTTGTATCCGGGCGGATTGCCGATCTCCAGTTCCTTCAGCGTGCCGCGGCCTTCCTGCAACGAGATCTCCACTTCTTTGACCTTCACCGGCGCACCAAGATATTGCGTACCGATGGTTTCGATCGCGTCTTTCACGATCGAGTTGGTGTTGTACCCGACATAGACGAATACACCGACGACCAACAGCAACAACAGCACGATGGCAACGCCGATGACTTTCACGATGTCACTCCGATCGGTGCTCCACAAAAGCGAAACGCCGAAGCCCGTGTTGGCGCATCGGCGTTTCAGGCCACCTTTTAGGGCCTTATTTCGGCATCACTTCACGACGATGGAGACACGGCGGTTCTTCGCACGCCCCTCTTCCGTGTCGTTGGACGCGACCGGACGCGTTTCGCCGTAGCCGACCGTGGTGATTCGGCTGGCGTCGATGTCGGACTTGACGAGCACGTCTTTCACCGCTGCCGCACGACGCTCGGACAGTTTCTGGTTATAAGCCTCACCGCCAACGCTGTCGGTATTGCCTTCGACCAGTGCTTTCTCCTCCGGATGCTCGCGCATGAACGTCATCGCTTTGCGCAACTCGCGGAACGACAGGTCGTTGATCTCTGCGGAGTTGAAAGCGAACTCGACCGTCAGATCGAACGTGGTCGCTACCGGAATCGGGCAACCTTGCGCGTCGACCTTCGTGCCGGCCGGGGTGTTCGGGCACTTGTCGAGGTAGTCGGGCACGCCGTCGCCATCGCTGTCGAGCGGGCAACCGCGGCTGTCGACCACTACGCCGGCCGGTGTGTTCGGACAGGCATCGCTGCTGTCGGGTACGCCGTCGCCGTCGCTATCGACCACCTTCGCTACTGGCGGCGGGGGCGGCGGGGGTTCTTCGATGCGACCCACTTTCAGGACGAAGCCCACCGCTGCCCAGGGCTGCAGCTTCTCGGCATCGTTCAGGTAGATGCCGCGAACGTCGGCGCGGAACGCGAAGCGCTTGCTGGTGCCGACGTACGTGCCGAGACCGAAGTTGTACTGGTTCTGCGTGCTGGTCTTGCCGTTGCCGAACGTGTCGCGATCGTATTCGCCGCGACCGCCGCCGATGGTCACGAACGGCGTCAGCCATCGCGATACCGGCATCTGATACAGGATGTTCGCGGCCCAGCTGTCGATGTTGCCGCTACCGCCCGGGGGATTCTTCAGATCGGGCTCGTGATTGTCGTACTCGGCTTCCATGGCCCAGTTGTCGAGGAACGACCAACCGAGTGCGATACCCGGCCCGACCGAGGAGTCGTCGTAGCCGAGTTTACCCGGCGGGTCGAACCAGGTTGCCATCGGATGGATGTAGAACTGGCCTTTCAGCGGACCCGGACCCTGGTCGGCGGCCCAAACGCTCGACGCGCTGCACAGTGCAACGACGGAAATCAATAACCTCACGCGGCTGCTCACTATGGTGTGCTCCTCTCATTCATCGGGGGTATCCCTTATCAGCCCTAACCAGACGTACTAAGGCTGTGTTATTTTTTCGGGAGTCGTAGGTTAGGCGAACGCCCACTTCTTGTACAGCCGCACCGAAATAATTCGGCAACACCCGCCCCAACGATCGCGCGGGCCTACGGCGAGTCAAGTCCGAGACGTAACCGTGTCGAACGCGCCGAAACGGTACCGAAATGGTTCTGGAGTTCACGCAGGAAGAATCGCGCCCGAAAAAAAACCGCTGAGCCTTGGAGGGATTCAGCGGTTTGTAGGACCTAAGAGCACAAGGTCTCAAGGGGATAGAGATTGCCTCATGGGGTGAAGCCAAATGATTTGCATCACTCGACTTCGAGTTCAGTCTGCCGAATAGCTGTTTCCCTCGAATTTCCTCGCCCCGCCTTTTTGTGACATTTTGTTTCACTCGCCCGCAGACTGCTGGGCTTCATCTGCAGATCGTCAGCACTGCGTCGGTGCCGCCGCCGTCGCGGTCGCGAATCTCGATCAGCCACCCGTGTGCCTGACACAGCTGCTGAACGATCGCGAGACCGAGTCCACTGCCGCCGGTGGCCTGACTGCGCGAACGATCGAGCCGGAAGAACGGCTGAAACACAGCCTCGCGACTATCGGCCGGAATGCCAGGACCGCGATCGACCACGTGGATATCGACCGACTTGTCCGAATCGACGATCACTTCCGGTATGCCGGCACCGTGCTGGCGCGCGTTCGCGAGCAGATTCTGCAGCACGCGACGCAACGCACCGACCGCAACCGGACGTCTCGCTGCGCCGTTGCCGCGCCATTGCACCTGCACTGCATCGTCGATTCCGGCAACGATTTCGTTGAGATATGCGTGCAGATCCACTTCCTGCGCGATCTCGCCGGTGCCGCGCGCGAAGCGCAGCGCATCGCCGATCAGGCCATCCATCACAGTCAGGTTGCGTTCGAAGCGCTCGATCAGCTTCGGGTCGACGTTCGCCGGCAACAGCTCGAGCGCGAGCCGCATCCGCGCGAGCGGCGTGCGCAGATCGTGCGAAATGCCGGCGAGCAACGTGGTTCGGTTCGACAGCAACGCGGCGATCTCGCGCGCCATCGTGTTGAAGCTGCGCGCCAGTGTGACCAGTTCGCTCGGTCCGTTCTCCGGCAACGGAATGAACTGCTCGCCGCCGCGGAACGTCTCCGCGAGTTGCGCTGCGCGCACCAGAGGTCGCGCGATCCGCTGCACGATCAGCAGCGACGTTCCGAACACGATGGCCGCGCCCATGACCACGATGATGAGGCCGACGTTCAGCGGTTGGATGTCTTTGCGGTTCGGCGACAGGCCGATCTGCATCGTGTAACCGCCCATCGGCACGTTCGCCCAGATCAGGTCGTCACCCTGCATCAGCCTAACGTCGGTACCGAGGCGCTCGCCGAGTTTCGCCTGCAGCAGATCGAGGTACGACATGCCGAGATCGGCCGGCGGAAGATCGCGCGCCTGCGGCGAGATGATCAGGTCGTGGTTCTGCGCGAGTTCGAGTTCGAAATATGGACGCGCGTTCGGCGGTAGTTCGACCCACGTCTGCGCCGACAGGACGAGCAGCGCCGCTTCGTCGTCGGCGGACCGCTCCGCGATCGGCCGGATCACGAACGTGTTCAACGCGAGGATCGCGGTGGCGGCAATCGCCACGGCGCTGACTGCGAGCACCAGTGTGGTTCGAACGAGCAGAGAAGCGGCGCGCGTCATGGCGACGCCGGAAGGCTTACGCACCTTCAGGGCAGAACATGTATCCCTTGCCCCAGATCGTCTTGATGTAGACAGGTTCCGAAGGATTCTGCTCGATCTTGCCACGCAGGCGCGTCACCCGCACATCGATCGAACGGTCGAACGGCGATCGCTCCGCGCCGGTCAGCAGATCGAGCAGTCGATCGCGATCGAGCACTTTGTTCGGATGCGCCACGAGAATTACGAGCAGGTCGAATTCACCGGAGGTGAGCGGAACAGCTTTGCCGTCGCGCGTCAGCCGATGCGCGTTGAGGTCGAGTTCGAACGGGCCGAAGCGCGTTACCGTTTCCGGTTCCGCGGCGGGCCGGTTCTGCGCGCGCCGCAACACGGCGCGAATGCGCGCGAGCAACTCGCGCGGATTGAATGGCTTCGCGATGTAGTCGTCGGCACCGATTTCCAGACCGACGATGCGGTCGACGTCTTCGCCCTGCGCCGAAACGATGATGATCGGCACGTTCAGCTGTCCCTTCAGCCGCTTCGCGATCGACAGTCCGTCTTCGCCGGGCAACATCAGGTCGAGGATGATCAGATCGAATGCATGCGACGACAGGGCCGCATCCATTTCCGAACCGTCGGCGACGGTCTCTACGTCGAAACCCTGCTGCTTGAGATATGCCTGCGCGAGTTCCCGCAACTCAGCGTCGTCGTCGACGACGAGCAGCCGGGCACGCTCGGTGCTCATGGGTGGGCGCGCGCGTTGCCGACGTGTATGACGGGAGGCTGCTGGCCTGG
The DNA here is from genome assembly GCA_963780795.1 of uncultured Gammaproteobacteria bacterium. Lineage (GTDB taxonomy): Bacteria > Pseudomonadota > Gammaproteobacteria > Pseudomonadales > Azotimanducaceae > DATJGR01. The sequence goes on from CAWADH010000008.1 coordinate 1,234,673, forward strand.
CGCCGCAATCGGCGGTGTTTGCGCGGGCACCACGGTGTCGGCTCCGGGCGGAGACGCGCTGCCGGCGACGACGCGTTGTTCGAAGCCGAGTCCGAACGGTCGGTCGCTGGCATCTTCTGGAAGCGCCTGATAACGCACGACGTGCTCGGTGGTCTCGATGCGCACGAGCGAGCCGTCGGGTTGACGCACGATGCGTCCATAGCGTCGCTCGGTCTTGATCGTGAGCACCGGAACCTTGCCGGAGTTGGTGTGCATACGGCCTTTGATTTCGGTCAGCAGCGCACGCCGTTGATCTTCCGACAACGACTCCCACCCCGCGGCGAGGTCGGTCAGTTCACGGTCGGATTTGTCGGCATAAAGAGTGGCGGCATTGACCCATCCGGCGAGGCCAACGCATGCGGTGACAAGGAGCGCTCGTGCGATCACGCGGTTCTGCTTCTTCCCAAGCGGTGCAAGTGTCTGCGATCTGCGTTTCCGAGACATGTCGGCGTCGAGGGAAATGGTTACAGTGTGTTACATGGTCCGCATCGAGGGGCGCCGGCGGCGCCCCAGTACGCTCGTTATACCGCCTCGAACAAACCGGTGGCACCCTGCCCGCCACCGATACACATCGTGACCACGCCGTACTTCTTCTTACGACGCTTCAGTTCGCGCAGCACGAGGCCGACCTGGCGCGAACCCGTCATGCCGAACGGATGGCCGATGCTGATGCTGCCGCCGTTCACGTTGTAAATGTCATTGTCGATGCCGAGCGCATCGCGACAGTAGAGACACTGCGAGGCGAACGCTTCGTTCAGTTCCCACAGGTCGATGTCCTTCATCTTCAGTCCAGCGTTTTTCAACAGACGCGGCACCGAGAACACCGGCCCGATTCCCATTTCGTCCGGCTCACAGCCGGCCACCGTGAAGCCGCGGAAAATGCCCATCGGCTTCAGGCCGAGTTGTGACGCGCGTTCGGCGCTCATCAAAAGCGTCATCGATGCGCCGTCCGACAACTGCGACGCATTACCCGCCGTGACCGAACCGTCTTCTTCGAATGCGGGCGGCAGTTTCGCCAGACCTTCGAGGGTGGTATCCGGACGGTTGCACTCGTCCTTGTCGACCGTCACTTCGACCAGTTTCTCGGCGCCGGTCTTCTTGTCGACCTGATTCATCGTCACCGTCATCGGCGCGATCTCTTCGCGGACGTAACCTTTCTCCACCGCTTTCGCATAACGCTGCTGACTCTGCAGCGCGTATTCGTCCTGCATCTCGCGTGTGACCTGATAACGCCGTGCTACCACTTCCGCGGTGTTGCCCATCGCCATGAAGATCGCGGGCTTTTCCTCGACGAGGCGCTTGTTCGGCTTCGACTTGCCGGCTTCCTGCCGCTGACGCATCGAAATCGAATCGACGCCACCGGCCATCGCAACGTGCGTTTGACCCGACGCAATCTGGTTCGCGGCGATCGCGATCGACTGCAGACCGGACGAACAGAAACGGTTGATGGACAGACCCGCCGTGGTGATCGGCAGACGAGACAGCACGACCGCGAGGCGCGCGATGTTGCCGTCCTGCTCGCCGGCATGGCTCGCGCACCCGACGACGACGTCTTCGACCTCGTCCGGCGAGACCTGCGGATTGCGATCGAGCAGCGCGTTGATGCAATGCGCCAGCATGTCGTCGGAGCGGGTCAGGTTGAAGCTGCCGCGAAATGCTTTCGCGAGGCCGGTCCGGACATTGTCGACGATGACCACGTCTCTCATTGCGAAATCCCCCGATGGTTTGCGTGATGTACCGGTCCGGATTGGACCGAAAGATGCCGGATCTTACCGGGATTCGTCCATGCGTGGGAAGGCGCTGCGCCGGTGCCGGAAATGCGGAGAGAGGAACGGCGGCGCTGACGCGCCGCCTGGATCACACTGATCGGAAGATCGGAATGAAAGGTCTATCAGCTGCCTTTCTTTGCGGCGTCGGCGGCGTCTTTCGCGCTCTGCGCTGCGGCGTCGGCGGAATCGGCTGCATCGGAGGCGGCATCGGACGCTTCGTCCATCGCGTTGTTGACCGTGGCAGTCGCGTCGTCGCTCATTTCGCTTGCGCTGTCAGCGGCGGAATCCATCGCCTGCGACGATGCATCACCCATGGTCTTTGCGCCTTCAGACATCGCATCGGCGGAAGCGTTTGCAGCATCTTTGGCCGAGGCCGCTGCATCGGCAGCCGAATCCATCGCCTTGCTCGCGGCGTCGCTCGCCTTGGTTGCACTGGCATCTTTGCCCTGACCGCAACCCACCAGAATCGCCAGCATGGCCACGGCGACCAATCGAATCGTGTTACTCATGTCCTTCTCCTGTGGTCTCGTTTTCTTACTCACCGCGTATCGTCAGCCGGTCCTGATCCCCTGGTCGCCATCGCGGTGACGCGAGCATACATGAAAAGAATCGAAGCGAATATTTCGCGAACCGCGCGCGGCGCGGGCTTCCGCGACGTCGGCAGCCCTTGCATCAGACCGGAGTTCGGACATGATGCACGCCTTGCCGAAACGCCCGAGTTCGACATGACACCGACGACGCTGCTGACCGGTTTGTGCTTCGGCGAAGGTCCCCGCTGGCACGACGGCCGTCTGTACTTTTCCGACATGCACGCGCATCGCGTGCTCGCGGTCGGCGACGACGCCCGACCGGAGACGATCGTCGAAGTGGAACACTGTCCTTCCGGACTCGGCTGGACACCGTCGGGCGATCTGCTCGTCGTATCGATGACGGACCGGCGCCTGCTGCGCTACGACGGCAAGCGTCTGTCGAACGTTGCCGACCTCTCGTCGCTGGCGAGCTTTCACTGCAACGACATGGTGGTCGACCGCTTCGGCCGTGCCTATATCGGCAACTTCGGCTTCGATCTGCACGCGGGAAGCACGTTCAAACCGGCGGAATTGGTCCGCGTCGATCCCGACGGCAGCGCGCTGGTCGTCGCCACCGACATGGCGTTTCCCAACGGCACGGTGATCACGCCGGACGGCCGCACGCTGATCGTCGGTGAGAGCTTCGCGGGCCGACTCACCGCGTTCGACATCGCGGCCGACGGTGCGCTGAGCGCGCGTCGCGTGTGGGCGCAATTGCCGCAAGGCACGGTGCCCGACGGCATCTGTTTCGATACGGCCGACGGCATCTGGGTTGCGTCGCCGGCCACGTGCGAGTGCGTGCGGGTCGAGCAGGGTGGCCGCATCACGCACCGCGTCGGCCTCGAAGACCAGGCATTCGCGTGCATGCTGGGCGGCGCCGACCGACGCACGCTGTTCATCCTCACCGCATCGAGCAGCGAACCCGACGCATGCCGGCGCAATCGGGACGGTCGCATTCAGGTTGTCACCGCGCCGTACCCCGGAGCCGGTCTGCCTTGAGCACCGGCTGGCTGTCACGAAAGCGGTGGCGCTTGTCGCGGTGGCGCTTGTCGCGGTGGCGCTTGTCGCGGTGGCGCTTGTCGCGCGGGCGCTTGTTGCGGGGGCGCTTGTCGCGGGGGCGCTGTCTGTTCGCGCTCGCCGTCGTGTGCGTGTCTGCAAACGCGATCGGCGCTGCCGATCCGGCGGCCGCTCCGCCAGCTGATTCAGTGGTCGCGGCTTCGACGGAGCTGACGATGCTTCAAGCCATCGATCGCGCGCTGGCGCAGAACTTCGATCTGCTCGCCGGCGCGCAGGACGTGCTGATCGGCGCTGCCGACGTCGGCGTCGCACGGTCGGAACTGCTGCCGCACATCGATTCGTCGCTGCACGGCAGCCGCATCGACGACGATCGCGCGTTGGCCGCCGTCGGGCAGGCGCCGGAATACCAGTCGTTCGCGTCGCTCGGGGTGCGGCAGCGGGTGTACTCCGACAAGGCGCTCGCCGCATTTCAGATACAACGGATGCTCGAAGCGGCGCGCGTGAAAGACCAGGAAGCGCGCGTGCTCGACACGATTCTCGCAACGGCGGTGGCGTATCTCGACCTGTTGCGCGGCGAAGCGCTGCTGGAAGTCGACCGGAAGAACCTCGCCGTCACCGAGTCGAACCTGCAGCGCGCCACCTCGAGGCTCGAACTCGGGGTCGGCACGCGTTCCGAGATCTATCGTTGGGAAACCGCGCGCGCAAACGCCCAGGCGAGCGTCGTCACTTCGGAAGCGATCGCGAAGCAGGCGCGGATCACCCTGAATCGCACCATGAACGAGCCGTTGGGGAATCAGTACGCGACCGAGACGCCGTCGATCGATGCGGCGTACTTCATGGTGTCGTCGCCCGAGATCCGCGCTGAACTCGCGCGGCCCGGCTCGCGCGCGCTGCTGCGCAAATACTTTGTCGACGAGACGCTGCACGGCGCGCCGGAGATCAAAGCGATGCAGCAGCGCCTCGACGCACAGAATCGTCGTCTCACCACGACGCAGCGCGCGTTCTATCTGCCGGAGCTCTCGGCGCAGGCCGGCGTCGATCAGGAACTCGGCCGCGGCGGCGACGGCACCGAGCAGGTCGACTTCTCGAAGCTGTTTCCCGGCGCGCCGGGCGGCGTCACGGACAAAACCAATTGGGCCGTCGGCGTCGAGGCACGTCTGCCGCTCTATCAGGGCGGCGCGCGCACTGCCGAGCGAGATCGCGCCAGAGCGGAACTCGACCAGGAGCAGTTGCGCTACGACCAGCTGATCGTCGATCTGCAGGCCGGCGTGCTGCAGCAGGTGCTGTCGACGGAAGCGCGGTTCGATCGAATCGGCTATTCGAATACCGCCGCGACCTCGGGCCACAACAACCTCGAACTCGTCACCGAAGCGTACGGCCGCGGCGTGATGACGGTGACCGACCTCGTCGACGCGCAGTTCTCGGCGTTCAACGCCGATCAGAACGCCGCGAACGCGGTCTACGATTTCCTCATCGACTATCTTCGCCTGCAGCGCTTCACGGGGCAGTTCGACATCGTCGCGAGCGACGCGGATCGCGCCGCAATGAAGGAAAGATTGCGCGAGGCACTCGCGCACTGACCGTCAGGTCTCCCCTGCAGCAGGTCGTTGGCGAACCGCCTGACAGAACGCATCGAGCGCGTCGCGCAACGCACCCGACAGCTCGGGATCCGCGGCGATCGCTGCCGCGTCCAGATTTCGTCCCAGCAACGGCAAAGTAATCGACGCTTCGGCGACGAAGCGCCCCGACATCGTCGTCAGCGTCGTCTTGAGCGCCTCGAACGCGTAGGTCGATCGCGACGACGCGCTGAGCAACGCCACCGGTTTGTCGACGAACTCGGAACCGCTCACGAGCCAGTCGAGCGCGTTCTTCAGCGAACCGGGCACACCGCGCGCATATTCGGGAGTGGAAATGATCAGACCATCGGCACCCGCGATGCGCCGCTTCAGTTCCATCACCGGCGCGGGTTCGCTGGGTTCCAGATCCGGATTGAAATGCGGCAGCCGATCGACTCCGTCGTAGAGATCGACCGCCACGTCCACGGGTGCCAGCGTTGCGAGCGCGACCAGCAGCTCGGTGTTGGTCGAGCGAGCGCGCAGGCTGCCGGAGATGGCGAGAATCGTCAGGTTCGGCAAGCGTCGGCACTCATACCATGTTTAGCGTCAGCGGAATCGGCCGGCGTCCGTCGATGTCGGTGAAGCCGATCTCGCGCGCGTATGCGGCAGCCACGATCACGCTGCCGCTGCGTCGTTGACGCTCACCATCTGCGTAAAGGTGCGCGATGGCGCGCCCGGTGAACTCGGGCGATTCGGAATTCGACATGTCGAGGAACTCGGCCGATTGCATCACGAGTTCCGTGCGCACCAATCCAGGATAAACCGAAACGACACAGACGTCGTGTTCCGCGAGTTCACGCGCCATGTCGGCCGTGAGCCGGTCGGTCGCGATCTTCGCGGCGCCGTAGATCGCGTTGCCGACGTACTTCTGCGCGGCCCAGAACGAAATGTTCGCTATGAGACCGCTGCGCTGCGTCACCATCTGCCGCGCCGCGATCCGACTGCACGCGAACAGCGCACGAACGCCGCCGTCGAACATCGCATCCCACCGCCACATTGGTTGCTGCCAGAACGGTACGGACCAGGTGAACCGACCGTCTTCGACCATCCGCTCGTAACCGGTCCACGCGGCATTCACCAACAGATCGAGCCGACCTTCGCGCGCGATCACGAACTCGAACGCTGCTTCTGTTGCGGCCTCGTCGGCATGATCGCATCGCAGAGGAAGAACGCTATCCGCTGCGTCGGAGTCAGAACGCGTCGTTCGATCCGCCTCTACGCTCACGGAGCGTCCGGTGACGTAAACCCGCGCACCCGCGTCAGCGAGCGCCGCGGCGACACCTTTGCCTACGCCGCGCGTCGCGCCGGTGACGACCGCGATGCGTCCACTAAGATTCGGCGCCGGCGGCACGATGCGTCAGCGCTTGCCGCGCATCGCCTCGAGCATCATCGCGACTTTCTGCTGCAGTTCAGCGATCTTGATCTTCAACGCACGCTGTTCCGTTTCGCCATGCGTCGTCTGGAGTTGCTCACGCAGCGTCGCGAGCCGCTGCACCATCTCGACCTCGGCCGGCACGTAACCCGCGTCTTTCAGAATCTTGTACGCCATCCGCAGTTCGTCCGGGGTTTCGAGAAAGCCGTCTTTGAATTCGAACGGTTTACCGAACCCCGGGTTGTTGCGCAGTTCACCGGTCTGCTCGACCTTCTGAACCCACTGCCTGATGACCTCGTCTATGCCCGCCATGACAGCTCCTGATGACCGGCCACAAGCATACTGCGACGCGCGCGATCGGCGAACCGCTCCGCGCCGCGTCAATGCGCCACTGTGGCGAGCCGCACACCGAGATAGATGAACACACCGCCGATCGAGCGATTGACCCAGGCGCGAACTGCTTTCGAGTCTTGCATGCGGTTCGCGATCCGCGCGGCCGACCAGGCGACGAACAGATTCCACAGCGTCGCGTTGAAGTTGAAGACACAACCAAGGAACACGAACGCAAACGCCTTGTGCGACGCATCGGGCGCGATGAACTGCGGCAGAAACGCGAGGAAGAACAGCGCCACTTTGGGATTCAGAGCGTTCGTCGCGAAGCCTTGCGCGAACACGCGGCGCAAACGTTGTTGCGGCGCATGCGCATCCGCTTCGAGCGCTTGCGGCGCGGTGCGCAGCATCGACACGCCCATCCACACGAGGTACGCACCGCCGACCCACTTCAGCACCGTGAACGCGGTGGCCGATGCCGCGAGCAACGCCGACAACCCGAGCGCCGCAGCGAAGATGTGCACGAAACAGCCGCTGCCGATGCCGAGCGCGGCCACCGCACCGCCGCGCCAGCCCTGACTCGCAGTGCGGCTCAGGATATAGAACGTATCGGGACCCGGCGCGACGTTGAGCAGCAGTCCCGAAAACACGAACAACCACAGATCGTGTGTGCCGAACATCGCGTTACGCCTCGTCCGCCGTGAGATAGTGGAACTCCACCAGGTACACCTTCTCGCCCCGCCCGTGCTTAGCGATCTTCAGCAGGTCGACCACGCCGTTGAATCCCGAACGGCGCGCCAGCTGCGGCGTGATGTCGTCGAGCCCGATCTCGCGCAGCGCGTCGACGTGAATCATTCCGTCACCGAGTTTGTAGCGATTGCCGACGCGCACGTGCGGGCGTTGCCAGATGCGCACGCTGACGGTGATGTCGCCGTTGCGGATGCCTTCGTGCAGGCGTTTGGTGAATTGCACGGCGGCACCGGATTCAGCTGAACAGCTTCGACACGCTGTCGCCGCTGTGGATCGCGCGGATCGCATCGGCAAACAGATGCGCCACGCTGATCACCTCCACCTGATCGGGCGAAATGCCCGGCCGCAGCGGAATCGAATTGGTCACGATCAGTCGCTCGATCGGCGATGCACGCAAGCGCTCCATGGCATGACCCGACAACACCGGGTGCACCGCGGCCGCTTCGATACGCCGCGCACCGTTCGCGCGCAGGAACCGCGCCGCTTCGATCATCGTGCCGCCCGATGCGATCTCGTCGTCGATGATCAGCGCGTCGCGATCGCGCACGTCGCCGATCAGGCCGACCGCCACCGGATTCTCGCTGTCGTCGCGGCGGCGCTTGTCGATGATCGCAAGCGGCAGTTTCAGCCGGTTTGCGTATTCGCCGAGGTCCTTCGCCTCACCTACGTCGCTGGCGACCAGTACGCTCTCGCTGAGATTGGTCGTGGCGCGCAGGTGATCGCACACGATCGGCGTGGCGTTGAGCTGGTCGACCGGAATGCGGAAGAACCCCTGCACCTGCGGCGAGTGCAGATTCATCGTCAGCACGCGGTGCGCTCCGGCCGTCTCGAGCAGGTCGGCGACCAGCCTCGCGGTGATCGATATGCGCGGCCGGTCCTTCTTGTCGGAGCGCGCGTAAGGCAGATACGGCAACACTGCCGTGATGCGCCGCGCAGACGCATGCTTCAGCGCGTCGATGATGATCAGCAGTTCGATCAGCAAATCAGATACCGGTGGACACGACGTCTGGATCACGAACACATCCGATTCGCGCACGTTCTCTTTGCACTGGAACAGGATGTTCTCGTTGCCGAAGCGATGGATCTCCGTTTCGCACAGCGGCAGTCCGAGGTGTTGCGCGATTTCTGCCGCCAGCGCGGGGTGCGAGGTACCAGAGATCAGCTTGATGGCATCGGTCACAACAGCAACTCCCTGCGTTCACGTTCGATATCGGGCTTCAGCGCGCGCAACGCGTCGTCGAGCGCATCCACTGCAAAGTCGATTTCGGCCACCGTCATCGGCGCCGACGTGCAATACATCAACCGGCTGGCGCTGGCCACGCCGCGCATCAGCATCGACAGGTGCAACAACTGATTGATGCGACCGGAGCGACCCAGTCCGGCGATCACGTCGCGCGAATCCGCCAGCTTCGCGTCGGTCAGATGGATGTTCGCGAGCGAGCCGAGACCGCTCGCCTGCCCACGGATGCCGTTACGCCGGAACGCGTCGTCGAAGCCGCTGCGCAGCCGTTCGCCAAGCCCGTTCACCTGCGCGATCAGTTGCGGATTCACCTGACTCATCGCCGCTTCGCCGGCCGCCATCGACACCGGATTGCCGCTGAACGTGCTGGCGTGCATGACCGGTTCGGATTGATCGGGATGGAACATCCGCATCAGATCGGTGCGGCCGCCGAACGCCCCGATCGGCAAGCCGCCGCCGATGATCTTGCCCATCGCCGTGAGGTCGGGCTTCACGCCGTGCAGCGCCTGAGCGCCGCCGTCAGCGAGCCGCAGCGTGATCACTTCGTCGAATATCAGCAGCACGTCGTTTTCCGCGCTCGCCTCGCGCAACGCGCGCAGGAATTCGGTGGTTGCCGGAATCATGCCCATGCTGCCGAGCACTGGCTCGACGATCACCGCGGCCAGTTCGGATGCGTGCTTGCGGATCAGGGCGCGCGCCAGTTCCGGCTCGTTGTACGGACATACGACGACGTCGCCCAGCACGCTGTCCGGGATGCTCGCGTCGATCGGCAACGAGTTCGGCGCTTCCAGCGGACCGCACCGATCCGGGCGCGGCACGAGGCTCACTTCGGCGAGTTCGTAACTGCCGTGGTAGCCGCCTTCCATCTTCATGATCTTCTGACGGCCGGTGAATGCCCGCGCGCAGCGCAGCGTCATCAACGTCGCCTCGCTGCCGGAGCTGGTGAAACGCAACTGTTCGATCGACGGCACGCGCGCGCGGATGATCTCGGCCAGCGCTACCTGGCTGCGCGTGGGCGCCGCATAGGCCGAACCGCGTTGCATCTGTTGCGATACAGCATCGACCACCGCCGGGTTCGCATGCCCAAGCATCAGCGAGGTGAAGTTGTTCATGAAGTCGACGATCTCGTGGCCGTCGGCGTCGTGCATCCGGCAGCCGGACGCGCGTTCGATGAACAGCGGATACGGCCCGAAGTGCGCGCTCATCCGCGTATCGCCGCCGGGGAAACTGCGACGCGCAGCCTCGATCATCCGCTCCGACACCGGCGCCCATGCGCGATAGCTCTGGTGGATCCGATCGCGCAGCTCGCTCATTGGGTGATAGCTCCTAAACGAGATTGTTGAGTTTCGCGAACGGATCCCACGAGGCGTCGCGGTGCCAGTCGTATTCCGTGTGATGCGCAACGCCCGTCGCGATTTCGTCCGAATCGAGCTTCGCGATGATGGCCAGCGCCATGTCGATTCCGGCGGCGACGCCGCCCGAGGTGAAGATGTTGCCGTCTTCCACCCAGCGCGCTTCGGGCACCCATGTGGTCTTCGGGCCCTGTTCCACCACCCATTGGAACGCGCGCTTGTTCGACGTCGCACGCCGACCGTCGAGCACGCCGGCGCGCGCGAGCAGACCCGCGCCGGTGCAGATCGAGGCGAGGATCGTCAGCTTCGGATATTGATCTGCGATGAACCGCAGCAGCGCAGGATTGTTCACCTCGCCGCGCGTGCCGATACCGCCCGGCACCAGCAGCACGTCGAGTTTTCCGCAGTCTTCGAAGGTGTGATTGATCGTCACGGATGGACCCTGCGTGCTCGCCATCGACGGCTTGCGCTCGGCCACGGTGACGATTTCGTACCGGTCGGGCAGCACGCCGAACATCTCGAGCGGACCGAAGATGTCGAGCAGCTCGAATCTATCGAAGAACAGTGCGCCGAGCCTGCATTTGCCGGTCATCGTCGATCTCTTGGAGGTTCCCCGGAGGGTTCCGTCGCGACGATCGCGCGACTGCGCAATGCTACGCCGAGCGTCGGGGGAAACGAAACGTCCACGTTCGATCGGCACAACGCGCGTCGCCTGACGACGCGATCAGGCCGACGCGCACGTCGAAGCCGTCGCGGTCGGACGTCATCTCACCGGTTACCGCGATGCGCGTCTGCCAGTCGCCGCGTGCCAGTTCGAACTCGCGGGCGAACAACGCCGACGGCTTATCGCGTTCCCACGTCATTTCGTCGATGAACACCGTCTCCACTTCCATGCCGTTCGCGTGCCGGATGCGCCCCTGATCCGCGCGGCGCCCGGTGCCGTCCCCATAAAGAGTCATCGCGCCTTTGCGCAGCACTTCGAACTGCGCCGGTTCGGCGCACTCCGGCTCTTCGAACGCGACCGCGGTCGTCTGCGGGGTCCACACCGGCAGCACCAGACGACTGGAGCCGGTCGCGACGCTCGGCGGCGGCGCGGCCGACGGCCACACCATCGGCCAATAAGACGCGGCCAGCGCAAGGCGCAGACGATGTCCGGCCTTCACCTGGTGGCCGAAAGCATTCATGCGCACGCGCACCTCTCCATCACCGTCGAGGGTCTGTACGCCCCAAGACAGCAGAAGCGACGAACCGTCCGGCGCGACTTCGCACAACCGCGCGATCACCTGCGCGCCGGGCTTACCGTTCGCGCCCACGATCACTTCCGGCACGCCAAGCAGCGACAGTTCGGCGTCGAGCGGCGCCGAGTCGAACGTCATGCTAACGAGGTCGTCGGGGCGCTGATCGCCGGCGAGGTCGCCTGGACCGAAAGGACACCACATACCGGACGCAGCGCCGTGCCGTGGATCGGACGGGAGCGGTTTCATCACTACCGGCGTTGCGGTCGGCTGCAAAAACGCGGCACCGCTCAGGTACAACTCGCGGCGCTCGAACTCGCTGCCCGCAAGCCCGCTGCCATACCACCGGCCCGAGGAGGTTTTCGACTGAGGCGCGGTATGGCACTGCATCCACACGCGCAGCTTCGGCGCGTCGAGCACGCCGCGGTCGCGGTCGTTGAGCCAGTGATCCCACCAGCGCACCGCTTCCTGCAGAAAGCCGATGGCCGGGCCCGGGCGCCCGGCGTTCGGATACTGATGCGCCCATGGACCGATGATGCCGCGACACGGCACGTCGAGTCCGTTCAGCACCCGCATCACCGTGTTGGTGTAGCCGTCGGCCCAACCGCCGACCATCAACACCGGGCAACGGATCGCCGAATAGTTTTCGCAGATCGAACCGTGGCGCCAGTACGCGTCGCGCTGCGGATGTTCCATCCACTTATCGATGAACGCCGGCGTACCGTCGAGGCGCTGCTGCCACAACTCCCGCCAGCGTTCACCGACCACCTGCGGATCCGGCGGTTTCGCGTTGAAGCCGAGCATCGTCATCGCCCAGCCGAGCATTTCGCGCGCGAGCACCGCGCCGCCCTGATAGTGCACGTCGTCGTTGTAGCGATCGTCGGTGGAACAGATGCTGATGACCGCGCGCAGCGCCGGCGGCGCGAGCGCGGCCACCTGCAGAGAATTGAAGCCGCCCCACGAGATGCCCATCATGCCGACGCGACCGTTGCACCACGGTTGCGACGCGAGCCAACCGATCAGTTCGACCGCGTCGTTCAGCTCCGTCTGGCTGTACTCGTCCAGCAACAAACCTTCTGAGTCGCCGCTGCCGCGCATGTCGACGCGAATCGCGGCGAAGCCGTGGCCTGCGAAATAGCGATGCCGAGTCGCGTCGTCGATCGCGGTGCCGTCGCCTTTCCGGTACGGCAGGTATTCGAGGATGACCGGCACGGGCGACCGTTCCGCGTCTTCCGGCAGCCACATCCGCGCGGCGATTCTCGTACCATCGCGCAGCCGGATATCGAGATGCGGGATCTCGCGAACGGCGCGCGGAAACGACGTTACGATCTTCACGCTCAGCGGGTCCCGATCAGCGTTACCGCCACATGCACCGTCTTGCCGATCCACTTCGGATCGGCCCAGTCGCCGAGGCCTAACTGGAACGCGAGCCGATCGAGGTCGGCCACGCCGTGCAGTTCGAGCCGCCCGCCCGTCTCCTTCAACGTGAAACGGAACGCCACCGGCAGCGTCACCGAACGGATCGTCAGCTCGCCTCGCGCCTCGTATCCGTCGCTGGTCTTCACGAACTCCTTCGCGACGAAGTGCGCCTTGGGAAACTGTTCCGATTCGAACCAGCCGCCGCCCTTGAGAATGCCGTCGCGTTCCTTGTCGGAGGTCGCCACCGACGCGGTGTCGACCTGTACGTCGGCGCGGCTCTCTGCGAGCGCCGCTGGATCGAATCGCACGTCGGCCTCGAACGTCTTGAAGCTGCCGTCGAACGGCGCCTCGGCCTGCTCCGCGGTAAAGGCAATGCGGCTGGACGCATAGTCGATCGTCCAACGACCCGGCTCTGCCGCGACCGACGCGCACACGAAAAGCGCGATGCCGAGCAGCGCGAATCTCATCGCTGCGTCCACGGCAGCATGCGGCGAAACACGTCGTCGCGGTCGACGAAGTGGTGCTTGAACGCAGCGACCACGTGCACGACCGCGACGATCACCAGAATGTCGAACAACATCTCGTGACGCTCCTTCATGATGTCTTTGAGGGCTTCGTCCGGCGCGACGACGTTCGGAATCGTGAACAGTCCGAAGTACGACACCGGGTAGTTCGACGCGGCCGACATCACGAGTCCGGACATCGGCAGCAGGAACAGCAGCGCATAGAACGCATAGTGGGTGAGGCGCGCGGTATTCACCTGCCAGCGCGGCATGCTCGCCGGAAACGGCGGCGGCGGCGAGAACCAGCGCCACAGCAGTCGCAACACAGCCAGCGCGAAGATGGTCAACCCCACCGACTTGTGCCGCGCCAGCAGCGCGAGCTGCTGCAGCGCGGCCGCCGGATGCGTTGCTCTGTCGTGCCCCGCATTGTCCGCGAGCTGCGCGAGCACGTACTGCGTGATGATCAGCGCGACGATCAGCCAGTGCATCCCCTGCGAGATCACACCGTACCGCGTCGCCGTGTTCTTCAGATCCATCGAGCCGCCTTCGCTTTGAGATGTCGCATGCGGCGTAGACCGCACGGCGTCGCTATCATACTGACAATCAGATTCGCGGGGCGGCGCCGGGTTCGCCGATCCATCCATCTCACGGTCCAGATGATCACCGATCCCTGGTTCTACGCTTGCGCGGTCGTCGCCGTGCTGATCGTCGGCATCGCGAAAGGCGGGCTCGGGGGCGGTGTCGGCATCGTCGGCGTGCCGTTGATGTCGCTGACCATCGCGCCGGTCCGCGCCGCCGCGATCATGTTGCCGATTCTGCTGCTGATGGACGTGTTCGCCGTGCGGGCGTGGTGGCGGCGCTGGGACGAAGCGAATCTGCGCACGATGATCCCCGGCGCAATCATCGGCACGCTGATCGGACTCGCGACATTTCGCATGCTGTCGAACGACGCGATGCGGCTGCTGGTCGGCTTCATGGCACTGACGATCGCGATCGCGTGGTACGTCGGACCGACGAACATCGCCGCAAAGCCCTCGTCGATGCTGCGCGGAACGTTCTGGAGCACGTTGTCCGGCTTCACCAGTTTCAGCATCCACGCCGGCGGGCCGCCGATTCAGGTCTATCTGTTGTCGCAGCGGCTCGACAAGTCGCTGTTCCAGGCGACTACCGTCGCGTTCTTCCTGATCGTGAACTGGCTGAAGCTGCCCGCTTACGCGTGGCTCGAGCAACTCGAACTGACCAACCTCTCTACCTCGTTGATCCTCTCCCCGCTGGCGCCGCTCGGAATCTGGATCGGACGCGTGGCGCACGACCGCATCGACGAACGCGCGTTCTATCACGTCATATACGGATCGCTGATCGTGATCGGCGCCAAACTGGTCTACGACGGATTGCTCTGAGGCGACTCACGCACCGAGGCGGAACTACGCGCAATGCGGTGTATTTCGGCGCGCCGTCGCCGGCCGTGCTCTCGAACAGCGCGACGCGCGTGAACGCGAGCCGGAAGTCGAGGAATCTGCCGCTTCGACGAACCGCGCGCCACGCCGGCACCGAATCACCGTCAGGTGCGCCTTGAACGGCTTGTCGGGCGGACCGAACGCGTCGTTCAGCACGCGGTTGCAGTCTGCGGCCAACGCTTCAAGCCTCCCGGCCGATTCGATCGGCAGCATGATGACGGTCGGCCGGCGCCGGTTCGGAAACGGCTGCGCAGACGATGCGCAACCCTCGAAACGCGGCGCCGCCGCCACGACCGGCGCGATCAGCGCAACGGCGCGATCGACCTGATCCGCACCGAGCTCGCCGAAGAATCGCAGCGTGACGTGATAGTTGGCGGGAGGCACCCATTTGTACGCGGCGCCGGTATATGCGCGCCGCATGGGCTCGAGATCGCGCCACAAGCGATCGGCGGTTCGGTCATCGACGACGCACGCCAGGAAAACGCGCACGGCAACCTAGAACGGCATGACCTGCTTCGAATACGCGACCGCGAAGATGTAGCCGACCGATGCGATCGCCAGTACGAAGCCGACGATCTTCAGCGGCCGGGTGCGCGCGCGCATCGCCATCACGCCGAAGCCGACGTATGCCACCAGGCCAACGATCTTCGCCATCAGCCAGCCGTTGGCGAGCGGCGACAGCGACAACGTCACCGCCAGCGCGATGCCGAACAACAACAGGAACGTGTCGATGACGTGCGGCGCGATCCGCATCCACTTCGCGTTGCGCAGCGGCGACTCGGCGATCGACAACAATCCGCGTATGGCGAAGCTCGCCACGGTGAGATACGCGAATGCGACGTGAAATTCCTTGAGCAGCTGCACGATGTTCCTCGGCGCGACGTTGCGCGGCATTGTGCCTGCGCGTCCTGCGTCTGGCGACAGCGCTCGGCTATACTGCCGCTACCCGTTCGAATCAGGTTCCAGCATGCCGAAGGGCGGCCCCACCTCCCACATCTACTTCTCGCAACGTCTGCGCCTGCATTACGTCGCCTGGGGCGACCGCGACGCACCGCCCTTGTTGCTCGTGCACGGCGGTAGAGACCACTGCCGCAACTGGGACTGGGTGGCGGAGGATCTGCGCAAGGATTACCACATCGTCGCCCCGGACCTGCGCGGCCACGGCGACTCGGAGTGGTTGAAAGGCGGCGGCTACACCCAGCTCGACTACGTCTATGACATCGCGCAGCTGCTGAACCAGACCAAGATGACGCCGGTGACCATCATCGGCCACTCGCTCGGTGGCTCGATCTCGCTGAACTACACGGGTCTGTATCCAGAGACGGTGCGGAAGCTGGTCGCGATCGAAGGCATGGGACCGCCGCCGCAGATGCTGAAGATGATGAGCGAGCAGAAAACCCACGAGCGTCTGCACGAGTGGATCAACGGCTTGCGCAAGATGGCCGGCCGCTCGCCGCGCCGCTACGACTCACTCGAGGAAGCGTTCAAGCGGATGCAGGAAGAGAATCCGCATCTATCCGCCGATCAGGCGCGGCATCTGACCATCCACGGCAGCAACCAGAACGAAGACGGCACCTATAGTTGGAAGTTCGACAACTACGTGCGCTCGTTCTTTCCCGTTGGCCTGTCGCCGCAACAGAGCAACGAACTGTACGGGCGCATCACCTGCCCGACGCTGCTGATCCGCGGCACGGAATCGTGGGCCTCCGATCCGGAGAAAGACGGCCGCGCTAAACACTTCAAGAACGTGCGCGTGGCGAACATCGAAGGCGCCGGACACTGGGTGCATCACGACCAGCTCGACGCGTTCCTCGACGTCGTACGGAAATTCCTCGCCGCGTGAACGCGCGCACCGAACTGATCGAACGCCTGCATGCGCTGCCCGACAGCGGCGTGTTCGCAGTGACCGGCGGCGGAGCGGTATTGTTGGCCGATCTGCTCACCGTACCCGGAGCGTCTGCAACCGTATTGGAGGCACTCGTACCGTATGCCGGCGACGCGCTCGCCGAATTCATCGGCGCGGCGCCTGATCAGGCGTGCAGCGCACAAACCGCGTGTGACATGGCGATGGCCGCGTTTCAACGCGCGCGTGTGCTCGCACCAAACGAGCCCGGAGCATCGGTTCGGGTTCGCTTGCACAGCAAGCCTCGCGACGACGTCGCCGAAGCGCGGCGAGCATCGCGCCCATCTCGCGCTGCAGACGCTCGCCGAAACGCGCACGTGGTCGATGACGTTCACGAAAGGCGCGCGCGATCGGGCTGCCGAAGAGCGACTGCTCGCCGACATCGCGTTGGCCGTGCTCGCGGAGAGCTTCGCGTTGCAAACGAATCTGTCGCTCGATCTGCGCGCCGGCGAAGAGATCGACGGCGATCGCGCCGCGGCCGCAGCCGGCTGGGACGACATTCTGCTCGGCCGCATCGATGCAGCGCCGGTGAATCGGGCCGCCCGGCCCAAAGTGTTGTTTCCCGGCGCGTTCAACCCGCTGCACGACGGGCACGTCGCAATGGCGAACTTCGCCGAACGGCATTACGGCTTACCGGTCGCGTTCGAGATCTGCGCCAACAATGTCGATAAGCCGCGGCTGAACTACATCGCGTTGCGGCACCGCGTCAGCCAGTTCGACGCATCGACACCGGTGTGGGTCACGAACACCGCGACGTTCGTGGAAAAGGCGCGCAGCTTCCCCGGCGTGAAGTTCGTCGTGGGCGTCGATACCGCCAGCCGCATCGGCGAAGCGAAATACTACGGCAACGATGCGGCGCGCCTCGCCACGGCAGTTGGCGAACTCGCGGCGCTCGGCTGCGGGTTCCTGGTGTTCGGACGCACGGTGAACGGTCGCTTCAGAGGGCTTGCAGACATCGCACTGCCCGAGGCGCTGCGCGCGCTGTGTACCGCTGTGCCGGAAGCAGAGTTCCGCCACGACGTTTCATCCACCGAACTGCGCAAGCAGGGTCGCGGCATCGTCAGCCGCTGAGGCAATTCACTCGAGATCTTCCAGCCGCTTCGGCCACGTCGCTTTCAGCAGCCGCGACAACGATCGATCGGCCAGCAGGCGACCTGCCGTCTGGCACTTCGCGCAATAGTTGCTCTCATTTTCCGCGTACACGATCCGTTGCACCGGCGCGCCGCACACCGGGCACGGTTGCCGGAACTTGCCGTGCACCGCCATCTCGTCGTGAAACGCAGTAACTTTCGTCGGGAAGTCTTCGCCGGCCTCCTCGCGAAGTCGCGTGGTCCATTCCGCGAGCACTTCGCGACACGCCGCATACAGCCGCTGCGTTTCGTCGTCGGTCAACGCACTCCCCTGCTTGAACGGCGACATCCGCGCGCGCAGCAGTATTTCGTCGGAATACGCGTTGCCGATGCCGGCGAATATGTGTTGATCCGTCAGCGCGCGTTTCACGGTGTGATTGCTGCTCTTCAGACGTGCCGAGAATTCCTGCACCGACGCGTCGAGCACATCGAGGCCGCCGGGGTCGAGCGCAGCCAGACCTTCGGCGCCCTCCACCAGTTTCAATGAGGCGCGGCGTTTCTTGCTCGCTTCGGTGAAGATCATCGTGCCGGTGTCGAAGTCGAGCGCCGCGAGACCGTTGCGTTTCGGCACCGCCGTGCCGACGCGCTCCCACCGCAGGCGGCCCGAGATCATCAGATGAATGACGACGTAGTAGCTGCCGTCGAGCGACATCACGAGCTGTTTCGCGAGCCGGTGCCAGCCCAGCACGCGATGACCGCACACCTGCGCAACCGTCGGCGTGACCGTGCGCAAAACGAACGGGCTCGCGAGGCGAATCGCGATCAGCTCCGCGCCGCGGGTGCGTCGATCGAGGTGTTCGAGATAGACCGTCAGATCGGGAAGCTCAGGCATCGCGCCCGCCTTCTAATCAATTCGCCATCAGTTCTTCGTTGCGCACCACGTACTTCCACCGGCCCGAATGGAATCGCCACAGCAGCATCGCGCCTTTCAACACGTAGTCGCCGATCAGCGCCGCGTACACCCAGCGCACCGGCAATCCGAAATAGGTGAAGATCGCGGCCAGCGTGCAGCGCATGCCGATCAGGCCGAAGAACGTGGCCAGCATCGGAAAGCGCGTGTCGCCCGCGCCGCGCAACGATCCGCCGATCGCGAAGTCGACCGCCATCAACGGCATCATCGCGCCGAGCACGTAGGTGAATTCGACCGTGTGCTGGATGGTGTCGGCGTCGTGGCCGATGAAGAACGTCGCGAGGTCGCGCGCGAAATAGATCACGATGGCGCCGAGCACACCCATCGTCGCCGTCGCCATGCGCAACGAGCGCCAGCCGGCGCGCACCGCGCCTTCCGTGTCGTCCGCGCCGAGCGCCTGCCCGACCAGCGTCGATCCCGCAATCGAGAAACCGAATCCGGCCACCATACAGATGTTCAGCATGTTCACGCCGATGTTGTATGCAGCGAACGCCTGCGTGCCGTAGAAGTTGCCGATCAGCATCAGGAACGCGAAGAAACCGGCCTGGAAGATGATCTGCTCGATGCCCGCCGGGTAACCGATGTCGAGCAGCCGCTTCAGGCGTTCCGTGCGGAACCAGCCGCCGCGGATGTGCCGGATCAGCAGCCGCTGATTCCACCACAAGCCGACCAGGATGACCGCGCCGGTCGTGAACGACAGACCGGCCGCGAGCGCCGCGCCTGCCACGCCCATCGCGGGCAGTCCCCACAGGCCGAACACGAAACCGTACAGCAGCGGAATGTTCACGACGTTCACGAACGCGCCGACGTAGAGCGGCGTCCACGCGTCGCCGGCGGCGCGCAGCGCACCGCCCATGATGAAGTTGGCGGCAAACGCCACGTTGAAAATCGACAGCCAGCGGATGTTCGCCGCCGCGAGTTCCACGGTGTGCGCGTCTAGCCCGAATATCGATGCGACGTGCGAGGAGAAGAACACACCGGGAATCGTCAACACGAGCCCGAACACACCGCCGAGCACCAGCGATGCGATGGTGATGCGTCCGGCTTCCACTTCGTCGTTGCGACCCCACGCGCGCGCAACGAGTGCGGTGGTGCCGGCACCGATCGCCATCATCACCGCCTGCAAGGCGAAGAACACGCGTTGCCCGGCGCCTACCGCTGCGAGCGCCTCCGCGCCGAGCTGACCGACCACCTTCGTCTGCACCAGACCGACGATGCCGTACAGCAGATTGCCGAGAATCGCCGGCAACGCGAGCTGCAGGATGCTCGGGCGCTCATGCACGACGACCGCTTGTGTCTCTTCGGCCATGGCTTGCTAGGTCCGACCGGGGATTGTTGCTAACATTGCCGCCCTTTCGATCGCATTAACCAATTCGCGTCCAAGCAGTCGCGTCCAAGCAGCCGCGTCCAAGCAGTCGCGCGTAACCAACTCATATAAGGGGCCGCAACCATGCCAGCACCTGCGTTCACCGATATCGGCGTTTCCCTCGATGGACACGTCGCCACCATCGAGATCCAGCGCCCGCCGCACAACTTCTTCGACTTCAGCCTGATCGGCCAGATCGCCGATGCGTTTTCGGCAATGGACGAAGACCCGCGGTGCCGGGCCATCGTGCTGGCGGCCCAGGGCAAATCGTTCTGTGCGGGAGCAAATTTCGGAAGCGGTCGGAGCGACGGGTCGGGAAGCGCGGAGTTTACAGAGGAAGGGTTCCGCAACACCACCGGCAAGCTGTATCGCGAAGCCGTGCGTCTGTTCAGCTGTAAGAAGCCGGTGGTCGGCGCGATTCAAGGTCCGGCGATCGGCGGCGGGCTCGGCCTCTCGCTCGTGCCGGATTTTCGCGTGGTATCGCCTGAAGCGCGTTTCGCCGCGAACTTCGCGAAGCTCGGCATTCACCCCGGCTTCGGCCTGACGGTGACGCTGCCGCGCCTCGTCGGCCAGCAGGCCGCGAACATGATGTTCCTCACGGGCCGCCGGTTGAGCGGTGAAGAGGCGCTGAAGATCGGACTCGCCGATCAGCTCGTCGATCAGGACAACCTGCGCGACGCAGCACGGGCATTGGCGCTCGAGATCGCCGAGAATGCGCCGCTCGCCGTGGTGTCGGTACGCGCAACCGTGCGCCAGGGTCTCGCCGAAAAGAGTTGCGGCTGCCACCGAACACGAATTGAAAGAACAGCAGTGGCTGCGCGCAACGGAAGACGCAGCCGAAGGCATCCGCTCGGTTGCGGAGCGACGTCCCGGCAATTTCAAAGGCAAGTGAACCGATCGCTCCGCCAACAACGTTAAGGGGTAGGACATGAATCTCGGAAAACTCGGCGTCTGGTATTTCACGGAAACCATGCCGGCAAACAAGGCCGCGGAAACCGCGCAACGCATCGAAGGGCTCGGCTATTCGGCGTTGTGGATACCCGAAACAACCGGCCGCAATCCTTTCGCCCACGCCGCGTGGCTGCTCGCAAAAACCCAGAAGCTCATCGTCGCGACCGGCATCGCGTCGATCTATCACCGCGAACCCGGTGCCACGCTGTCCGGCCAGAACACGTTGGCCGAACAGTCCGGCAACCGTTTCCTGCTCGGCCTCGGCGTATCGCACAAACCGATGGTCGAGAACGTCCGGGGTCTCACATACGGCAAACCCGTCGAAACGATGCGCAACTATCTGACAAAGATGGATGCGTCGCCGTACGGCGCGGTTCCGCCGTCGGAGCCGCCGCCGCGTGTCATCGCCGCGCTGGGGCCGAAGATGCTCGAACTCGCGCGCGACATGTGCACCGGCGCGCATCCGTACTTCAGCTCTCCTGACCACACCGCGATGGCGCGCGAGATTCTCGGGCCGAAGCCGTGGCTGTGCGTCGAACAGAAAGTGATTCTGGAAACCGATCCTGCGAAGGCGCGACCGCTCGCGCGCGCCAACGCAGCGATTTATCTCGGTCTGCCCAACTATCGCAACAACTGGTTGCGGATGGGTCTCACGGAAGACGACCTCGCGAACGGCGGCTCCGACCGTTTCGTCGACGCGACTTTCGCCTGGGGAACTGCCGATGCGATCAAGAAGCGCATCAAGGCTCACTTCGACGCCGGCGCAAGTCACGTCTGCATTCAACCGATCAATCCGAACGGCACCTTCGGCGATCTGCACTGGCAGGCGCTGGAAGAACTGAAAGGCGCCGCCGGCTGATGGACGATTTCCGCGGCAAGATCGTCGTCATCACCGGCGCCGCCGGCGCGCTCGGAAAGGCAGTGGCCGAGGAATTCGCGAGTCGCGGCGCGCAACTCGCGCTGGTCGACATCATTGCGACCCCCGGCAAACACCTGTCGTTGCTCGGCGACCTCACCGACGCGAATGCCGCGCAAAAGATCGTCGCCGACGTCACCGGTCGGCTCGGCACCATCGACGTGCTTGCGAACGTCGCCGGCGGCTTCACGATGGGCGAGACCGTCCACGAGACTACCGACAAAACGTGGAAGTTCATGTTCGACCTGAACGTGATCACGATGCTGAACATGGTGCGGGCCACGGTGCCGTCGATGCTCGCGGCAGGACGCGGCAGGATCGTCAACATCGGCGCACGCGCGGGTCTGAAAGGCGCCGGGCGCATGGGCGCCTACTGCGCGTCGAAGAGCGTGGTCATCCGTTTGACGGAAAGCCTCGCCGACGAACTGAAAGGCAGCGGCATCAACGTCAACTGCATTTTGCCAAGCATCATCGACACGGCGCGCAACCGGCAGGACATGCCCGGCGCCGATTACTCGAAGTGGGTGGCGCCCGCCGATCTTGCGCGCGCGATCGCATTCCTCGCCTCCGACGCGGCACACGCAATTCACGGCGTGGCGCTGCCGGTGGAAGCGCTCAGCTGAGCCGATGAACGTCGAGTTTCAGTCTACCGGCATCCGCTGCTGGCACGCCGGCGACGGCGCACTCGTGCTCACGCTCGAAGGCGAACGCCCGACGATCTCGATCGCGGTGCTCGACGCCTATCACCGCGCCATCGCGCTCGCCGAATCGCGCTTCGAAATGCTGCTGATCGGCGAGGGTCAGAAAGACTTTGCTTACGGCGCCGATCTCGGCGAGACGGTAACTGTCGCCGCAAGTGGCGACACGACGCCGCTCGATCGCCTGCTCGACTACTACCAGCAAACGATGCTGGCACTCCGCCACGCGCGCATCCCAACAATCGCGGTGAGCCGCGGGGTCGCTGTCTCCGGCGGCTGCGAAGTGCTGATGCATTGCACGCGCGTCATCGCGGCGCCGACGAGTCCGATCGGGCTCGCCGAAGCGTCGATCGGCATAATGCCCGGCGGCGGCGGCGTCAAAGAGATGGCGCGGCGGGCGGCGATGCGCGCCGGCACCGGCAATCTCCTACCCGACCTCGAGCGCGCCTTCGCGGTCGTGTCGGGCGCTCGCATCGCTTACGCGCGCGATGCAAAGCAATTCGATCTACTGGCGCAAGACGACGTCGTCAGCGACGTAGACGACCTGCTCTCCGTGGCGAAACGCGTCGGGCGCGAGCTGTTGAAGAACGGTCATCGACCGCCATCGCGCAACCCGCCGATTCGAGTCGGTGGTTCCGATGCGCGCGAACAGCTGATCGCGCTGCAGGCGGCAGGCGAGACGATCACGACACATCAGCGTCGCGTGAACGCCGACATCGCGCGCGTGCTCTGCGGCGGCGACGGCCCCGCGCGCGAAGTGCCGGAACAGACGCTGCTCGATCTGGAGCGCCGCTACTTCCTTCAACTCGTGCAAACGCCGCTCACCCAGGCGAGGTTCGCCCATCTACGCAACACCGGAACGGCGCTCCGGAACTAGCTCGACGGCATCCGCCGACGCACCGGGTGCCCGCATGATGACGAATCCATGCGGCCGAAGCGGTTACAGTAGCCGGGCAGTCAGACGATGAGTCATCGATGAACGAAGTCGCCGCGTGGATCCAACAGTATGGCTATGTCGCGATCTTCCTCGGCACGTTCGTCGAAGGTGAGTCGATTGCGCTGCTCGGCGGTTTCATCGCGCACGGCGAGTTGCTCAATCTGACGTTCGTCATGCTGGTGTCGTTCATCGGTTCGTTCTGCGGCGACCAGACGGCGTTCTGGTTGGGGCGCATATACGGTTCGCGCTGGAAACCGAAGTCGCCGATGGTGCAACGACGGATGGCGCACGCGGAGCAGCTGCTGAATCGCTATCAGGTGCCGGTGCTGCTCGGATTCCGCTTCGTGTATGGAATACGCAACGCGACTCCGTTCGTAGCCGGAAGCATCACCAACATCGCGTGGCCGCGTTTCGTTTTTCTCAACGCAGCAGGGGCGCTGATCTGGGCCACGTCCATTCCGGCAATCGGCTACTACTTCGGTCACACTGCCGAGACGCTGCTCGGATCGAGAAAGATCTACGAGGGCCGCATCCTCGCCGCATTGGTCATCGGCGGTCTGCTGATATGGGCGATACGCTTTCTGCGAGCGCGACGCCGGGCTGCACGAGAGACCGCAATAGGCGCTGCGAACCCGCACCACAAGCAATGACCGTTTGCAGAACGTCGCTTCCCGGTATGGGCACCCGCTGTACTTGCGACGGCAGCACGTGGAGCACCAGGCCCGTCGTCGGATTGGGTCCGGTCGGCACGAACACCGTCGTCCCCTCAGGACCTTCGTCAGACAGGAAGCCGGTCAACCGGATGTCATCGCCTACGGTCACGATCACCGGCCGCGCGAACGGGTTCTGATCGCGTTTGCCCAGGTAGCTGACGATCTCCTTCACCGGTTTGTAGCCGGGCACGCGCTGTACCGTATTGCGCTCGAGCCAGTTGAACGCGCGGTTGCCGAAGCGGGTGCTTACGATCGCGCCGAGTACGAAGCACGACACCAGAATCACCGCGACCGTCAGCGCGTGCCCCACCCAGATCGGCAATTGCAGATTGGTCGCGATCAGTTCCGCTACCGGCGCCGTTTTGCCCGCGATCCACGTTCCGAGCCACAACAGCAGATTCGCGAACACGAACAGAGGCAGCACCACCAGCATGCCGCCGATCAGCGTCGTGCGAATGTAGTGATGCTCTCCCGCCATACTCAAATCCAGTTCGAACTGCGTTTCAGGGCCTGCTCCGCTCCCCAGACCAGTTCTTTGAAGATCTCCGATGCGGGCCGAACCGACTTGATCAGCCCGATGCCTTGACCGGCGAAACCGGGATTCACGTCGCCGCGCTTGTCGCGCGTTGCGGCCGCCAGCACCGGACCCGACACCGCACCCTGATATGGCATCGGCAACGGCGTTTTGTCCGCACGCTCCCACGCATCGGTCCACAGGCTGCGGATGATCCGCGCCGGCTTGCCGGTGACGCTGCGCGATACCACGGTGCCGTCTTCGCTCGCGTCGACGATCGCCTGCTTCTGGAAGTCCTGAATGCCCGCTTCGTTCGACGCGAGAAACGCCGAACCGACCCATACGCCTTCGGCGCCGAGCATCATCGCCGCCGCGATGCCGCGCCCGTCCGTAATGCCGCCCGCGCCGAGCACGGGCACGTCGCCAACCGCGTCGACCACCTGCGGAATCAGCGCCATCGTGCCGATCGGCGAGTTGTGGCCGCCGCCGTCGTGCCCTTGTGCGACGACGATGTCGATGCCGGCCTGAATCACCTGCACCGCGTGCTTCACCTTGCCGACCACGCACATCACCTTCGTGTCGTTGGCGCGCAGGCGTTTCATCCATGGACCGGGATTGCCGAGACCCGACGCGTACACCGGCACGCGCTCTTCGATCACCACTTCCATCTGTGCGTCGAAAAATTCCTTCGACAGCGGCGCCGGTTCGCCGGGTTCGCGGCGCTGGCGCAGCGCTGCGGGGTCGACCGGCGCGAGGTGCTGCGCCTGCATGAACTGCGCGGCGAACGCCTGCATTTCGGGCAGCAGATCCATTGGCGTTGGACCTTCGCTGTGCGAATAGTCGGCGCGCCTCACCGAAGCCGGCAGCAGCGTGTCGACGCCGAACGGTTTGTCGGTGAGTTCGCGGGTGCGGCGGATCCACTCGCGCAACAGCTTCGGCCCGCAGCCGGCCGCGCCGAGCACACCCAATCCACCGGCATTCGAGACTGCCGCCGCGAGTTCGGGCGTGCTCGCGCCGCCCATGCCCGCGAGCACGATGGGAAATTCGATCTCCAGTATTTCGCAGACCCGGGTCTTGAACATGTTTGAAATTCCTAACGAATCGACTTGAGGCGCGGCGCCTGCTGTCTACTAAATGAACGTCTCGAAGCGTCCGTATGTGCCGCGGAAGAACAACAGCGGTTCCGCGCCGGCATCGAGAATCTGCAGGTCGCGCACGCGGCCGACCGCGATGATGTGATCGCCTGCATCGTGTTCGGCTTCGACATCGCAGTCGATGTATGCGATCACACCGTCGAGCACCGGCGAACCCGTTACACCTGGACGCCAGCCGACATCCGCAAACTGTCCGGGCTTGGCGAACTGGTCACAGACCACTTTCTGCCGCGCGGACAGCACGTTGATGCAGAAGCTGCCGGAGCGGCGCAGCTTCGGCCAGCTCGTGCTGGTTTTACCCGGGCATACCGCGACGAGCGGCGGATCGAGCGACAACGACGTGAAAGACTGCGCGGCGAAGCCGGCCGGCTGACCGTCGAGCACACCCGTCGCAATCACCACGCCGGTGCAGAATTGCGACAGCGTGTTGCGAAAGGTCCGGCCGTCGAAGGCCACGTCGGTAGCTGCCATCGGTTCCCCGCGCGCCGTGAAACCGCGGCACTATAGCAGAAGGCAACTCCACGACACTGGCGCGCTGCTTCTCTTACGCAGAGGGCTGCGCGTGCCGCGAGAACCCCGCTAAAATCCCACTCCTTCGATCCATCAAGGTGATGTCCGTGGCCGATCTCGATACGTTCCGCAGCGAAACCCGTGCCTGGCTCGAGGCGAACTGTCCGCCGTCGATGCGCACGCCCGGCAGCGAAGAAGAAACGGTGTGGGGCGGTCGGCGCGAGAAGTTCGTCAATCCGGAGTCGCGCGTCTGGTTGACCCGAATGGCGGAGAAAGGCTGGACGTGTCCGATGTGGCCGAAACAGTACGGCGGCGGCGGTCTGTCGATCGACGAGAACCGCGTGCTGCAGCAGGAACTGTCGCGCATCGCCGCGCGGCCGGCGCTGTCGAGCTTCGGCATCTGGATGCTCGGACCCGCGCTGCTCGAATTCGGCAACGAAGCGCAGAAGCTCGAGTATCTGCCGCAGATCGTCCGCGGCGAAATCCGCTGGTGCCAGGGTTACTCGGAACCGGGTTCCGGTTCCGACCTCGCCGGCTTGCGCACGCGCGCCGAAGACATGGGCGACTATTACCTCGTCAACGGCTCGAAGATCTGGACGTCGTATGCCGACGAGGCCGACTGGATCTTCTGTCTGGTGCGCACCAACTTCGAAGTGCCGAAGCACGAAGGCATCAGCTTCCTGCTGTTCGACATGGAATCGCCCGGCGTCAGCACGTCACCCATCACGTTGATCAGCGGCTCGTCGCCGTTCTGCCAGACGTTCTTCGACAACGTCAAAGTGCCGAAACAGAATCTCGTCGGCCAGCAGAATCACGGCTGGACGATCGCGAAGCGGCTGCTGCAGCACGAGCGGCAGATGATCGCCGGCATCGGCGGCAACTCGGCACTCGGCGCAACGGGCCGCAAGATGGAAGACATCGCGAAAGAGTACGTCGGTGAAAACGACGGCCGCATCGCCGACGCCGCGATCCGCTCCAAGATCACCAGCCACCGGATGAACGACCGCGCCTTTCAACTGACGTTGGGACGCTCCATCGAAGAAGCGAAAGCGGGTCGCGCGGATGGCAACCTGAACTCGATGTTCAAGTACTACGGCACCGAACAGAACAAGCGCAAATACGAAGTGCTGCTCGAAACGATGGGCACGCAGGCAGTCGGCTGGGACGGCACCGCGTTCAGCGATCGCGAATTGAACACGACGCGCCAGTGGCTGCGCTCGAAAGCGAACTCGATCGAAGGCGGCACCAGCGAAGTGCAGCTGAACGTGATCGCGAAGCGGGTGTTGGGGCTGCCGGACTGAACCCGCCACCGAGTTATTCAGACGGCGTCGTCACGATTCGCCCGCAACGCGCGGACGACCTCGAGGCGGATCTGGCGGCGAAGGACCAAGAGCAGATCAACTGGCTGTGGCTCCCCGGTCAACGCGAACAATGGCAAGCCATGACGTGCGACGAGCAGCGTGCTCACGCTACGCGAACGCTCGCAGCAAACCGCGATGCGTTCGGAGCGGGCCCGAAGTGGTGCTTCTCGGTCGACTCGGCGGACGCGAACTACGTCGCCTACGTCGACTTCGATCTCGCCAACGCGCACGTACCGGCGGGCGATGCGAACATTTCGTACTCGTCGCATCCGGCGCACCGCGGACGCGGGTATGTCGCGCGTGCCGTGAGACTGGTCGTGCGCTTCATCACCGAACACACTGACGCACCGCGGGCGCATCTGATCGTCGATGCCGAAAACACGGCATCGCTACGCGTGGCACACGCCGTAGCCGCGGCCGAGGTCGAGCGTTGGCTCGACGCTCGCGGCCGCACGATGATCCGGCACGAATTGAGGCTATGCGCATGATCGATCCCATACGCAGCGATGTCGCCGCACTCACGCCGAGCGGCATTACGCTGATCAGCCGTGGCCGTGGCGATCGGCCAGGGTTGATTCCGCTGTGGTACGGCGAGAGCGATCTGCCGACGCCGGATTTCATTCGCGCCGCTGCGAAGCGCGCGCTCGACGACGGCATGACCTTCTATACGCCGGCGCGCGGCGTGTTGCGGTTGCGCGAATCGATCCGCGACTGGCACCGGCGGCGCGTGAACGCCGACATCGACGTCGAACGCATCACCGTACCGGGTTCCGCGATGCTCGCGGTTACCCACTCGGTGCAATGCCTCGTGCGGACCGGCGACGAAGTGATCGTGATCGCGCCGATGTGGCCCAACATCTTTCAGGCGATCGAGGTCGCCGGCGGCCTGCCGCGGTTCGTCTGGTTGAAGCGTGAGCACGACGGGCCGTGGCGGCTCGACATGGGCGAAGTGATCGACGCTATGAACGCCCGCACGAAGGCGGTGTTCCTCGCGTCGCCGTCGAATCCGACCGGCTGGGTGATGTCGTCAGCCGAACAACGAGCACTGCTACATGTGTGTCGCGCGCGCGGCATCGGCATCATCTCCGATGAAGTGTACGGCCCGATCGTGTACGACGGCTCGGCGCACGCGCCAACCTTCGCAACGCTCGCCGAACCGGACGACGCGGTCTTCATCGTGAACAGTTTTTCGAAAGCGTGGGCGATGACCGGCTGGCGTGTCGGCTGGGTGATTCATCCGCGCCGAGTGGCCGAAGCGCTCGGCGTGGTGTCGGTGTCGGGCAACACCGGCGCGACGAGCTTCGTGCAGGCGGGCGCAATCGCCGCGATCGAACAGGGCGATCCATTCGTCGCGTTGCAGCTCGAACGCTGCCGGCGCAACCGCGGGCAGCTCGCCGAGTTCATCGCCAGTCATCAACGGCTGAGCTGGGCCGAACCGCCCGGTGGTTTCTACGGCTATGTCGCGATCGACGGCGTCACGGATAGTTTTGCATTCGCCGATTCGCTGTTTCACAACGCGAACATCGGAGTTTCTCCCGGCATGTCGTTCGGTCCGCGCGATCACGCAGACAATGAACGCTACATCCGTATCTGCCTCGCGTACGATCCCGACAAGTTTGCAGAGGCGCTGACTCGCTTCGGCATGGTGTTGTGACGCGGCTATAGCACCGCGTGCAGAAGCTGCAATTGGACAGCAGAGTTAGACATCGATCCTGAGTTGCTCCGGCGTCATCGCTCGGCCCGTTTCCCAAGCAGCCGTGAGTTCGGACTCGGGGAGCATTTCGCGGAGCGCGTCGATTACGCACGTGTACGCGGGCTGCTCGATCGGGGGCAGCGGCCTGACCGCGCCTTCGCGAATCCGTTCAGCAGCGCCCAGGAGTCGCGCGGCAATTGTCGGGCGCGCGCGATCGATTGCCACCTTCGCCAATCCTTCGAGACAGTTTGCCGTGGCATCGTGGGCTTGAACCTGCCGCCCCCGCAACAACCCGTCTGCAAACAGCTCGAAAGCCCGGTCGGTCTCGCCGCGTTCCAATGCCAAACGCCCCAGCAGTGACAACGCAAGCGCGGCCTCGGGAACGAATCCGGCCTCTTCGGCGATGGTGAGGCTCTGTGCCAGCAACGATGCCGCCTCGGTATTGTTACCTTCGTGGTGCGTCAGCCAGCCGAGCCGCAGCAGCGTGTGATCGACGCCCATACCCTCGCCCATGCGCAGATGAAGGGCGTGTGCCTGTTCGAGCGACGCGCGCGCCGCTTTGAGATCACCTCGCTGTAGTAGCAGGTTGCCGAGTTTCGCCAATGCAAAAGCCAGGCTGGGCGCGTGATCGATGGAGCGAAGGATTTCCACGCTTTCGGACAACAGCGCGCGCGCACGATCGAAATCCCCCCGGCTCGCGCATTGATCTCCGAACGACTGCAAACAATGGCCGGCAACGTATGGATCACCGGCAACTCTCGCGAGATCCAGCGCGCGTTCCGCGACGCGTTCGCTTTCCACCGCTTCGCCCATGTAGAACAGGTTGCTGGCCAGATTGCTGAGCGCCTCCGCTTCAGCTGCGCGATCGCCGAGCTCGCGGAACAACGCGACGCTCTTCGTCAGTTGACCTTGCGCAGCTGCGTAATCGCCTTGAAACCGAGCCATCCAGCCGGCGCCGAGCAGTGCGCTCGCGCGCGCCGACGAGGTTGCCGGCGTTTCGGGCGCCTGCCCCAGATGTTCTTCCAACGACCGTCGCCCGCTGGTCGCGAGACCGCGCGTCATCCAGTATCTCCAGAGACTGCTGACCAACAGCAATGCGGTCGTCGTATCGCCGTTTGAACACCATTCCAGCGCGCCTTGCAGGTTGTCGTGCTCCGCATCGAAGGCAGCCATTACGGTCTGCTGCTCACTCGTCCGAAGCGCCCGCGCCATCTGTTCGGCCGCCGCGCAGAAGTGGTCGCAATGGCGGTCGCGCAGCAGTTCGCCTTCGCCGGCGTCCAATAGTCGCGTGTTCGCATATTGACGAACCGTTTCGAGCATTCTGTACCTCGGTGTCCCGCCGGTCTTGGAACCCGCTTGCACCCAGGACTTGTCCACCAGTCTCGTGAGCAGGTCGACGATCGACTCGCACGCCAACGGATCAACGCCGGCGACGGTTTCGGCAGATTCCAAGCTGAAACCCGCGGAAAAAACGGCCAATCGCCGCAACAGGACCTGCTCGCGCCCCTCGAGCAGTTCGTGACTCCAGTCGAATGCCGCTTGAAGCGTCTGCTGGCGCGGTACCGCTGTGCGGCGACTCCCTGTCAACAGTCGAAAACGATCATCCAACCGGCTGCAAATCTGCTCAGCCGTCAGCGCCCTCAGCCGCGCGGCGGCGAGTTCGATCGCCAATGGAATTCCGTCCAAACGCGCGCAGATCTGTGCGACATATCTCGCGTTCTCGGCTGTCAGCGAGAAGCTCTGCTGCATCTCCTGCGCACGCTCCACGAGCAAGCGAACCGATTCGATCTCACCGAGTTCGCCAAGGGTGAGCATTCGTTCCGCGTCTGGAATAGCCAACGACGCGATTCTCCAGGAATGTTCACCCGCAATCCCAAGCGCTTCGCGGCTCGTGCATAGGATCTTGACGAATGGTGCTCGTCGCAGCAGTAGTTCCACCAGGCGAGCGCAACCGTCGATGAGATGTTCGCAGTTGTCGAGCAGCAGCAATGCCCGCTTGGGTGCCAGCGCCGCCACCAACGTGTCGTCCAATGCCTGTCCAGGGATTTCACGCAAACGCAACGCGGCGGCGATCGCGTGGCTGATCTGTGTCGGATCGGTGAGCGACGCGAGTTCGACGAACCAGACGCCGTCCCGCAGCGCCACTACCATCGCATCGGCGAGTTCGAGCGCAAATCGGGTCTTTCCAACGCCGCCCACGCCAGTAATCGTCACCAATCTGTGCGCGTCCAGCAGGCTGCGCACCTGTGACTTCTCGCGGGCGCGGCCGACGAAACTCGTCAGTTGCGCAGGAAGATTGTGAAGTGAACCCATCGATGGATGAGGCTCCGTCGCAGCGACCGAATCGACGCGCTCGATGGGAGCGATCAGCCGATAGCCGCGGCGCGGTACGTGTTCGATGAAGCGCGGCGCGCGCGCCTGGTCGCACAATGCCGCGCGCAAATGGGCGACCGCCTGATGCACCACGTTGTCGCCGACGACGACGGTCGGCCACACACGATCCAACAAATCGGCGGACGACAGCGCGCGCGGCGAGGCGTCTGCCAGCGCGACGAGAACGTCCATCGCCTTCGCATCGACGCGATTACCGCCGACATGGTTTATGCCCGGTTCGATCCAGAAGTCGCCGAGACGGAATGCGTCGTTCTGCTTCGAACGCGTTGTGCTCACGGTATCCCCTCTTCCGCATCCAATAGATCGCACGGGCCACGCACGGTCAAGCGCGGGTACCGGTACTCAGCGGGGTTTCAGTCATCTTTCAGGCGCATCGCAGGACATTCGGTCCGCGATGACCGAACGTGCAACCGAGTGCATGAGCGCTGCAATCGCGACGAAGGCAACGGTGAACACATCGATATCGCTTATTTTGCGTGTTGGTCTCTCGTGTTCAACGCTCGCTGCCGCCGCTTCGGTCCTTGCAGGTCCGTTACTGATCCAGGATCACAACGCGAACCGGGCACCCAACCACGACGCAGTGATGCGCTGCGTCGTGGCGATTCGGGACCAAGTGGGTCCCGGCCATGGTCTGAAGTTCTCTCGCTACGCCGTCACGGAGCGTTCGTCCCGGGGTGATGAGTTGATCGTCGTGCGCGGCAGCCTTTGGGAGGGTGACGCGCGCATAGCAATCGAAGGTCGCTGCGGTTCGGATGCGTCTAACAAGGTGGTGGCAAGAGTCGTCCGCGCGCAGAGCGAAGCCGCGCTCACTATGGCGATGAAGTTACTGACGGGCGTGCTGGGGCGCAACCACGCCTAGAGTGCCGGCAGCGCGCCAGTCGGATTGGCAAGCAAGCACGGCCGGCGCATAGTTCGGACATCCGGTTCGAGCCGTGCGCTGTGTCCGAAACGAATCCAACAACGACGCGTCAACCGGCCTACCGTGGGTCAGAGTCGTTCGTGTTCGTCTGTTACTCGCACCGCGAAGAGCAGCGAATCGAAGCGGAAATCGCGGCTCTATCAGCGCGGGGCGTGCGCATCAACTACGACGAAGGGATCGACCCGGGACACACGTGGCCGGACCACCTGGCGGAGGCGATCGAAACCTGTTGCGCATTCCTGATCTTCATCTCGAAGTACTCCATCGCGTCGGACGACTGTCGCCGGGAACTCACGTTCGCGCTCACGAAGAAGCGGCCAGTGGTTGCGGTGCACCTGGACGACATCGAGCTTCCCTCGGCGATGCGCCTACAACTCGGCGATCGCCAGGCGATCATCCGATCGCGGTTCACCGAGGCTGAGTATCGCCAGAGGTTGACGGCGGCGATGCTGACATATCAGAACGCGGCGCCGCCGCTTGAAGCGGACGCTGACGGCCTGTACGCGCTAATCGAACGGACCAGCAATCGGCGCCGTCGCCGCCGTCTTTTGCTCGCCTCGATCCTTGGAGGAGTTGCGATTGCGGCCAGTACGCTCCTGGCTTTCAGGTCACAGATCGGCGGCGAACTGCGCTCGCTCGAAGCACCGGCAAAGAACGAAGGCATCGTCGTATTGCCGTTCGAGAATGCCAGCGGCCGCGATGCCGATACCTATCTGAGCGAAGGTGTTTCGGACGAACTGCGGGATCAACTCACCCACTTGAGCGCGTTGCGAGTGCTGGCCCGCTCGTCGTCGACCGCATTTCGCGATCAAAACAAACCGGCGTCGGCGATCGCAAAGGAGTTGGGCGTAGCGTCGGTCGTGGAGGGGAGTCTGCGCAAAGAGGGCGACTCGGTACATGTCGTCGTGCGATTGATCGACGCTGAAACCGACACTCAGCTGTGGTCGCAAAGCTACGATGCCAACGATCGCAACATGCTGGCCGTCCAACAGAAAATCGCCGTTGCTGCGGCGAAGCAGATCCTGCCCCAGGTCGACGCGAAAGAAATTCCGCGGCCCGATTGGAAAGAGTCGGTGAATGCACTGATGCTCCGGGCGCGCGACTCCGCCCAGAACGCCGTCACTCCGAAGGATTGGGACGAGCCGGTCTCGTTGTACGAGAAGATCCTCGAGGTCGATCCGCAGTCGGCGCGCGCGCACGCAGGGCTCGCGCGGGCGCTGTTTCGTCAGGGCCTGGATCTGAAAGCCGCCGAGCGGCACGCGCGCCAGGCCGTGGAGATCGATCCGAACCTCTCCGAAGGCCATAGCGTACTCGCGGTCATCCTCGACGGACTTTGGCGCCCGGGTGCGGGCCAGGAGTTCGCGCGCGCGGTCCAACTGAATCCCGGCGATGCCGAGGCGTTGCACGACTATGGTGTGTACCTCATGGGGCGCGGTACGGGCGATCCATATCCCTATCTTCGCAAGGCCAGCAACATCGATCCGTATTCGCCGGTCAAAGCGGCGGACCTTGCCTGGGCGCATGTGCTAGGAGGTCGGCCGGGCGCCGGCGAGGCGGCGCTCAAGACGATTGAGGAGCGGTTTCCGACCGCCAATGGCCGCTTCGTGCTCGCCCGGACCCTCGGAAACCAGGCCGGCAGACTCGACGAGGCAATCGCGTGGCAGATGGAGGCGCGGCGTCTAGATCCCAGCAACCCGGACGTGTCGCGCGACATCGCCGAGTGGTTGGCGCGTCTGGGGATGGACGCGGAAGCGAACAAGGTTCAACCCGAACCGACGCTGCGTATCCTGTTCTGGCAGCGGCGATACGATGAAATCATCGAGCGCATGTCGAACGTCGATCTGGACGAACACGATGACGATGAGCTCGGTTACCTCGCTTTTGCGCTGCAGGCCACGGGCCGCGACGAAGAAGCGATTCCGATTCTGCAACGACATGGGACTTCCCGAGATTGCGCTGAATGTCGACATGCGGCGCATCGCGCACCTGCACCGATCTCGCGATTTTGTTCGGCTCGCTGAATGCAATCGGCAGGACCGCGCAGGCGCGGAAACTTGCGCGATGGCTGGAGCAAAACCAACGGCCGGGAATCCAGAATGATCACGGCTGGGGCGGCCACTGGTGGCTGGGGTGCGCGCTCGGAGTCCTGGGAAAACGCGACGAGGCGCTGCATGAGATCGAGGCGATGGTTGCAGGGTCCAGTCTCGCCTTGACGCCTTATCTGCGTGACGCGGCATGCTTCCGTGACCTGCACGGCGAACCCGCGTTACCAGAAGGGCCGTCAGAAGCTGCAGGGGCGTATCGACAAGATGACGGAAGCATCTGCCGGCGACTGCTCGCGCAGCACGGATTTTCGATGGATCAGCTCTAAGAGCAGCTTCTTCGCTGGTTCATTCCGCTGACGGACTGGTTGGGGTGCCCACGGAGACCTGTGGGCACAACGCGTGACAAATCGTCGCGGCCCACCGCATAGTTGGAAGCCCGGCCAAAAGAACCTGCGTTGTCCGATACGCCCCTTCCAACGACCCGAACGCCCGCCTACCGCGGCTCGGAACCTTTCGTCTTCGTCAGCTACTCCCACCGTGACGAGGCGCTGGTAGAACGCGAGATCGAACTGCTCACGGCGCGCGGTGCCCGAATCTACTACGACGAAGGCATCGATCCCGGCCGCGAATGGCCGGAAGAACTGGCGAGCGCGGTCGAAAACTGCAGCGCATTCGTTTTCTTCATCACCAGCCAATCGATCGACTCACGCGTATGTCGCGGAGAGCTCGCCGTTGCGCTGCAGGCGGAACGACCGGTCATACCGGTGCAACTGGACGCCACCGAACTGCCGGCGGCCCTTCGCCTTCAGATCGGTAACCGGCAGGCGATCATCCGATCGCGATTCACCGAGACCGAGTATCGCGAGCGGCTGACGTCGGCCGTATTGGCGTTTCAG
Source organism: uncultured Gammaproteobacteria bacterium (assembly GCA_963780795.1). Lineage (GTDB taxonomy): Bacteria > Pseudomonadota > Gammaproteobacteria > Pseudomonadales > Azotimanducaceae > DATJGR01. Next base: position 1,270,351 of record CAWADH010000008.1, read on the forward strand.
AACGCACCGCCCACCGCCGAACGCGACGCGACGATCTTCGAACGACACGAGACCGGAAGATCTGAAGCGAAGCGACCGTCCCGACGCTTCGCCCCGCTCGTCGCGGTCGCCGCGACGATTGCGTTGATCTCCGCGGCACTACTGGCCTGGCGACCACAGATCATTGGCGAGTGGTACGGGCCGGAGTCGACCGCCAAACATCAGGGACTCGTTGTGCTGCCGTTCGAGAACGGGAGCCCCGATGAAGCGGACGCGTATCTCAGCGAGGGTTTCTCCGACGAGTTGCGCGATCAACTGAGCCGCGTGCAAGGTCTGCGTGTCGTCGCGCGCGCGTCGTCGATCGTTTTTCGTGGGCAGAACAAACCCGCATCGCTGATTGCGAAGGAGCTGGGAGTTGCAACGGTGGTGGAGGGCAGTCTTCGCAAGGACGGTGATTCGTTGCGAATCGTCGTGCGGCTGATCGATGGTACCGACGACGCACAACTCTGGTCGCAGCGATACGACCGCAAGTCGACCGACCTGCTCGCGATTCAGCAGGAAGTCGCGCTAGCGGCTAGCCGGCAGATTCTTCCCCAAGTCGATCCGAAGGAACTCCCGCGCCCGGAGTACCAGGCTTCGGTGACCGACCTGATGATGCTCGCGCGAAACTACCAGCAGAAGGCCGTCAGTCCCGAAGAGTGGGACAAGGTGGTATCGCTGTACCAACAGGTTCTCGAGCTCGACCCCGAGTCCGCACTCGCGCACGCGCGGCTCGCGCAGGCGCTGCTGTATCAAGGCAAGGACGTCGACGGCGCCGAGCGTCAGGCCCGACTGGCGCTGAGCATCAACCCGAAACTTGCGGAAGGCCATGCGGTGCTGGGTCACTTGCTGTGGGTGCAGTTCCGCGACGGTGGCAGCGCAGAGCTTCGGCAAGCAGTCGAGCTGAATCCAAACGACGCAGACGCCCAGTATTACTACGGCGCGTATCTGACGTTTCAGAGTGGCAAGAACAGCGACGCGCTAATGCACCTCAACCGCGCCCGCGAACTCGATCCGATTTCGTTGCTCTACATCGGCACGGTGGCGTCGCACCAAGCGCAGAGAGGCAACACCGAGGAGGTCGCGAAGCTCTCCACGATCATCCAGGAGCGTTTTCCCGATGCGGGGGGCAGGTTCGCGCTTTCCCGCATTCTCGATACCGCGGGCCAACTGGATGAAGCCATTGCCTGGGCGATGGAAGCAAAACGGCTCGATCCGCGGCATGAAGACGTTTCTCGCGACATTGCCGAACGGTTGGCGCGAATTGGCCTCGACGCAGAATCGAAACGGGTGGAACCCGAGTCGTCGCTGCGGATCCTGTTCTGGCAGCGTCGCTACGACGACATCATCGATCGCATGTCGAATGTGGACCTCGACGACGCGGATGCCGATTCGCTCGGTTATCTGGCGTTCGCCCTTCAAGCGGTCGGACGCGACTCCGAAGCGATTCCGATCCTCGAGTCGATTGGACTACCGAACGCTGCAATGGACAACGACCTGCGTCGATGGGCCCATTTGCATCATCTGGCAGTCTTGGTTGGCGCGCTACGCAGTGTCGGCGAAACTCGGCAAGCGACGAGCCTGGCAGCCTGGCTGGATCAATTCGCGACGGACTTGCTTCCCGACAATAACCCGTACGTCGTTACGCCCGGATGGGGTGCCCATTGGTGGAAGGCGTGTGCGCTCGCGGAGCTGGGCAAACGCGAGCAGGCTTTAACGGAGGTCGAGACTACGGCCGCGGCGCCGAACCTCGCGTGGCTGCCTTATCTGCGCGACGCAGGTTGCTTTCGCGACTTACACGAGGAGCCGCGTTATCAGAAGGCAATCGAAGTGCTGCAAGCTCGGCATGATGCAATCCGGGATCGACTGCCGGCCACGCTTGCGAAACACGGGTTCGAGATGGAGGACCTTTAGAACGACCGGCTGATTCCCACCCGCACGTCGTACTTCACTTCGTGCACGTTCTCGCCCCACGTCATGGTCGAGACCGACGAAAAAACGCTGACTCTGCCAGTGAGGAGATAAGACGCGCCTACCGCGACGTCGATCGAGTCGATCCGGCCGAGTTGTTCGTGATGTTCGAAAAGGTCTGGATTACCGAGAAAGTCGGCGGGGCCGAGGCCGTTGTGCGTTTTCACGCCGATCGCATACAGCCGCAGCATCAATCGTTCGGTAGCGAAGAAGTCCGTTTCGAGATTGACGGTACTTCTGGTGACCGTCGTGCCCTGAAACTGCTCCAACGTGGTGTAAAGGTAGTCGATCTCTACATAGAAGCGGTCGAGCGGCTCCGGAAGGATCCGTCCCGACGCAACCCCGAAACTCAATTGGCTCTCGTTCGTGCCGATCGCCGCATGGGTGAAGTCCGGGTAATCGTGCGTAGGACGGCCGTACTCGATCCCCGGCGTCACGGCCCACCCGCCGGCGCTCAGCGAATATTTCGTTCCGATCGATATGTCCTGAAAGCTGCCGTGATAGCTCCCGTCGTCGGTTTGCGAAACGTGCACGACGCCGTCCGGTGTCGTGAGCGTATGCGGATAAGACCCGGTGTATTGGCTTTGGACGTACGGCAGCCCTGCGTAAATCGCAAGGCGATCGGTCACGCCGTACTCGGCACTCACGGCCAGGCGTTGCGTATTCATCGAACCGATATCGGCGGGTTTCCCGTCTGGATCCAGATGGTTCTGCATGTGGACGTAGTCGTACGCGAGACCGGCCCACCCACCACCTGCTTCCGGCGTAAAGGGGGTCACTGCATAGGCATCCGCAACGACTGCGCAAACCGCTGCACCGCCACAGGCCACAACCAGGCTTCTCAAGAGAGCTGCGCGCAAGACCGAACCTCCCCCCGGCGGTTCCAATTGCTGTCCGAACGGTCAGGCCGTTGGATGTTCCGCGCGCGCCGTTTCTAGCGCGAGCTTCAGGACCTTGAGGATCTGTTGCAGCTGCGCGTTGCCGGACAAACTCAACGTGTCGCTGCTCTTCGCGAACCCTTCGTGCACCGGCACGAATACGGAGTTGGCAACCTGCGGGCCCATCGATTGCCGAGCGACTTCGAAATCGCTGTCGCGAGCCAGGACGATGTCGAAGCTGGATGTTTCGTCGGACGGCTTCTCCGCGCTTTCGTGGACCACAGTCACCTGGTGTCCGCTCTTGTCCAATCGCGCGGCGACCTTCTTATCATCGAAGAACACGTCATGGTTCGTCGGTGTGAAGATCACGATCTTCGCAGGGTGCTCGACCTTGACTACCGGAATGTTCAGGCCGAAACCGGCTCGAAACAGACTGTCGCCGCAGGCAGCAGCTTGGAGTGCCGTCAACAATGCCACGATGCACACGGCGCGAACTGCGTGAGTCATTTTGCTCATGTGGGGCTCCGAATCCGGTGTTTATTGCGTTTCTGATAGCCCGAAATCAGGCTACTTTGCAGCCGGATTGTATATTCCCTTCGTCACGGCGCCGCAACTAGCAAACGACTTCATTGAGGCGCGCGCGCATCGCCGACGTGCGGATCTGCAGTCATCGATTCGGTTCGACGTGTAATCCTGCTTTCGCATATCACCGTACCGACAGCACCGATATCGATTCCGCGCTTCCAATCCACACGCAGACTACGCATCACATCAGAAAGCTATCGAATCTCGAATTGCAGGCACAGGCGCGCCGGCGCTCACTATTCGCAATCGATGCCTCGCCGTTTCAGGCAAATCTCAGACCGAATTCAGCAGGTCAGAGGATGCGTAGCGCGCCACGAACGACTGTGAGTGCCACGCATCGCGATGTGCGTCGAATCAACAGGGCGTCAAGGAACTACCGGCTACAATTCGAGCCCTCTCGGCACCCCCGGCGTCTGCACCTTCTGCACTTCCTTCATCACTGCGTGCGCTCTCGCGCGCTCGTCAGGCGTCGAGTAGCGGACGTTGCCGAGCGTGGTGCGCTTGGCGTACTCGCGGTGTTCGCGCAGGAACCGCGGCATCTTGTCGTAGGTCGACACCTGCGCGAGCTCGAGCAGCTCGTCGTCGGTGATCACCTCGCGCATCTTCTGCCACTCGCCGCGCAGCGACAGCTGGTGCAGCTTGTCGCCGAGATACTTCAAACCGTGCAGCTCGAGCACGTCGTGATAGGTTCGCGTAGAGCCGTAGAACGACAGCGCCTGACGCAATCCGTCGAGGTTCCTGTGGATCTCCTCGTCGTTCTCGCCGTACACGGTGTAGCCGCTCGCGGTGATGTCGATGTCGTTCCACGTCCGGCCGGAACGTTCGAGGCCGATCTTGATGTTCGGCAGCATCACTTCGCGCATGTACTTGTCGGTCATGATGCCGCCGTGCGGCAGGATGCCGTCGGCCACTTCGCCGGCGACGCGCGCCATCGCGTCGCCGACCACTGCGAGGAAGATCTTCGGCCGCGGGTACTCGAGCGGCCCCGGATTGAAGTTCGGCGTCATCAGCGTGTACTTGTACGATTTGCCAAGAAATTCGGGCTTCGTACCGTTCTGCCAGCTGTCCCACACCGCCTTCATCATCTGGATGTATTCCTTCATCCGCGGCGCGGGCGCGCTCCAGGTACCGCCGAAGCGGCGCTCGTTGTGACCTTTCACCTGGCTGCCGAGCCCGATCGAGAAGCGTCCTTTCGTGAAGTGCTGCAAGTCCCACGCCTCCATTGCGAGCACCATCGGACTGCGCGGAAACGCGATCGTGACTCCGGTGAGCAGTTCGATGCGCTGCGTCGCGGTGGCGGCCACCGTCATCGTCAGGATCGAGTCGTGCGAGAGCTCGCCGCACGTGACGAAGTCATAGCCCTGTTCTTCCGCTTTACGCGCACCGTCGCCGATGGCCGTCAACCAGCCGCCGATCCCCGTTCCGACTCTCATGACCCTTCTCCCGTGTGAATCCGTTCTGATTCTAGGGAAAGTCTGCTCAAATCGCGCGCATGCGTGGGGAACGCGCACACACCTGTTTCGCAACGGGATCATTCATCGTGAAACGTCCGGTCGATCGAATCGTCGAGAAGCTCGGTATGCCGCAGCTGATCGACGCACTGGCGGCGCAATTGTCCGGCGCCGATCTGACGTCGCTGCTGCTCGAAGTGATGCGGCAACGCGCCGCAGCCGTCACGCCCGCTGCCCTGCTGCAGCGCTATGCAACGGATCGCTTCGTCACCGCGCCGACGGCGTCGTTCAACGCGCTGCGCCGCGTCGAAGACGCTGTGCTCGCCGTCTGTGCCGGACGTTATGAAGCGGTTGCGCTGTCACCGCTGGTACCGCTCGGAACGCACAGCGCGATCGCGCCGGTCGACCAGAACAAGGTGCTGACCACCCTGCGCAACAACGAGGTGGCCGCCGACCCGACGAATGCGCTCGCGCTCGAAGCGGCTACGCGGCGCGGCGTCGCCTTGCGAGCCGATCCGAAATCGACCGACGTCGTCCGGCTCGGCGCGAGCCAGCGCGTGGTGCGCGCACAGCACGTCTCCGGCCCCGGACGGTTCGCGCACTTCCAGTTGTTCGGACTCGTCAGCGCCGGTCGCGATCAGGGCAGCCGCGCCTTCGAAGCGCTGGCCGCGAGCGAACATCTCGTTATCCATATCCGAGCCCTCGTCGCACTTGGCGCGACCGAAGTCACGGTCGCCCTGACGGATCTCTCCGGCGGTCGGTCGAGATCGGTCCTGGATTCGGTGCGCGATGCGCTCGCCGGCTTCGATGCCGTGACATGCGTCGACGATCCGGACCGCACGAGCGGTCGCGGCTACTACTACGAGTTCTGTTTCAAAGTGCATGCGGCGTTCGGCGGCAGCGCGCTCGAGACGAGCGACGGTGGCATCGTCGACTGGACGCAACGGCTCGTCGGCAGCGCAAAGGAGCGGTGTTTCATCAGTGGCATGGGATTGGATCGCGTCGCGCTGGCGTTACCGGGCGGCGCGACATGACTGCCCGCGCGGTCCCGCGACGGATTGTTGTGGCGCGGCGATTGCTCTAATGTCCCGCCACTACGCCGCCGCCTGAGGGCGCGGCCACTACGAACGGCACGAGGATCGGTCATGGCTGAAAAGATCAAGCTCGACGACATCATCGAATCGCTGCGGCAGGAACGCGACGAGCTGAATCTGCAGCTGCACCTCGCGAAGGCCGAGGTGAAGCAGGAATGGGAGCAGCTCGAAAAGAAATGGGACAACCTCGAGCAGCGCTTCGATTCGTTCGGCAACGAAGCCAAGGCGTCGGCTGGAGAAGTCGCCGCCTCGTTGCGTCAGGTGGCAGCGGACCTCGATCGGGCCTACAAGCGGCTGCGAAAGAACTGGCGCTGACAACCGCGGCGAGAGTGAACCTTTCGTCGAATCATTGCTAAACACCTTCCCGTCAAGGCCGACCAGTTGCTGGCGGCTGAAGGTCGCTGGTGCCGTAGAACGAGCTAGCAGTTGTTAAGCTTACGTTCGGTCTGATCACGATACGGAGCTCGAGCATGGGATTCGGCACACTGACGTTCCTCGGCATCATCGTCGTACTCGTCGTCTGGGTCATCGCGATCTACAACAAGCTCGTTACGCTGAAGAACCGCTACGTCAACGCGTTCTCGCAGATCGAGGTGCAGCTGAAGCGTCGCTACGATCTGATCCCGAATCTCATCGAAACGGCCAAAGGATATCTCGCGCACGAACGCGGCACGCTGGAAGCGGTGATCGCCGCGCGCAACCAGGCGGTCGCCGGGTTGTCCGCCGCAGCGAAAGATCCAGGCAACGCGCGCGTAATGGAACAGCTCGGCAGCGCAGAAACCGCACTCGGTGGCGCGCTCGGAAGACTCAACGTCGTGATGGAGGCGTATCCGGACCTGAAAGCGAATCAGAACATGATGCAGCTGTCCGAAGAGCTGACGAGCACGGAGAACCGCGTGTCGTTCGCGCGGCAGTCGTACAACGATCAGGTCACCGAGTACAACACGTACAAGCAGACTTTCCCTCCCGTTCTGCTCGCGGCACCGTTCGGGCACGGCGCCAATGCATCGCTACTCGAATTCGCAGATCACGCCGCGATTCAGGAAGCGCCGAAGGTCAAATTCTGATCCGCTAACAGCCCGCGATGGACTTCTTCGCCGCGCAGGATCGCGCCCGCCGCAAAACGTGGCTGCTGGTCGCGTTGTTCGCGATCGCGGTCGTGGGGCTGATTCTCGCTACGAACGTGCTCGTGGCCATTGCCGTCGCGTTCTCCACCACCGTCGGCATCGCCAACGGCGTCAACCAGACGCTGCACGACCAATCCGCAGAAACGTGGTGGCTGATCACTTTGATGGTGCTGATCTGCATCGCGGGCGCGAGCCTGTACAAGTATTTTGCGCTCCGCTCGGGCGGCCGCGCCGTTGTGGAAATGTTGGGCGGCAGGCAGATCGATCCGGGCACCCAAGTGCTCGCCGAGCGGCGTCTGCTCAACGTGGTCGAAGAGATGGCCATTGCCTCGGGCATACGCGTGCCCGCGGTGTACCGCATCGACGAGAGCGGCATCAACGCATTCGCCGCCGGGTTCGGCACAGACGACGCCGTCGTGTGCGTTACGTCGGGCACGCTCGAGTATCTCAATCGCGAAGAGCTGCAGGGCGTGATCGGCCACGAGTTCAGCCATCTGCTGAATGGCGACTCACGGCTCAACCTGCAGCTGATCGCGCTACTGAACGGCATCCTGTTCATCGGCATCGTCGGGCGGTTGCTGCTGCGCGGCGGCGCCAACAGCGGCGGTCGACGCGACTCGAATGGCATGCCGCTGATCGTGTTGGGCGTCGGTCTGCTCGTGATCGGCTACGCCGGCACGTTCTGCGGCAATCTGATAAAAGCCGCGGTCAGCCGGCAGCGCGAGTTCCTGGCCGACGCCGCGTCGGTGCAGTTCACCCGCAATCCGGGCGGCATCGCGAATGCGCTGAAGAAGATCGGCGGATCGTCGAGCGGCTCGCACCTCACCAACACGCGCGCCAACGAAGCGAGCCATATGTTCTTCGGTCAGGCGGTCACGCTGTTCATGAACTCGCTGATGGCCACGCACCCGCCGTTGCCCATTCGCATCCGCGCGATCGAGCCGAGTTGGGACGGAAAGTTCATCGCCGGCGCGCCGGTGGCCGATACGGAAGACGTACCGCCCGGTGCCGCGGGTTTCGCGAGCGCTTCCACGCCTGCAACGCACGATGCCGTCGCGGAGGCGGTGGGCAACCCGACGGCGGCGAGCCTCACGCAGGCACAAGCGACGATCGCGGGGCTGCCGCCGCGTTGCGTCGTCGCCTCGCATGATCCGTGGTCGGCCCGCGCGCTGCTCTATACGTTGCTGTTGCCCGACGATCGCGCCTCGCGCGACGCACTCATGGACGTGCTCGAGCCGCAGGTCGTTGCGCATTTGCCGCAGATCGAGCGGGTGATCGGTACGCTCGACGACATGCAGCGGTTGACGCTGGTGTCGATGTCGGTGCCGGCGCTGATGACGATGTCGCGACCGCAATACGACCGCTTCGTCGCCGACGTGGTCGCATTGATTCGCGCCGACCGGCGCATCGACTTGTTCGAATGGGTCATGCACCGCGTGCTGCTCAAGAGCCTGAAGTCGCACTTCGAAGGGCCGCCGACCGCCATGCGCGTGCAGCATCGCACTCTCGACGCGGTGCGCGATCCGGTTGCGCAAACGCTGTCGGCAATCGCGCGCGCCGGCGGCCGCGATGCTCAAACGCAACAGCGCGCGTTCGCCGCCGGTGCCGCCGCAGTCGAACTCGAGCTGCAATTCGTTGCCGACGACGATCCGAACTTCAGCCGCCTGAACGACGCGCTGCGCGAACTGCGCGCGTTGCATCCGCTCGCGAAGCCGCGGCTGATCAAAGGATGCGCTGCGTGCGCGCTCGCCGACGAAGCCACGACGTCCGAGCGCGCATTGCTGATCGGCATCGCGGCGACGCTCGACTGTCCGTTGCCGCCCGATCTCGCGTTGTAGTCGTTCGACCGCTGCGGTCGAGCTTCCCTGTCGCAGCCGAGTCGCTACAATTGCGCTTTCCTCGGCGGCCAAGCATGGCAGAAACTCTCACCACCGCCTCAGTTCCGGAACCCGATACTCAGCTCGCCGCTCTCGATCTCGGATCGAACAGTTTCCATCTCATCGTCGCGCAGCAGCACAACGGCCGCATTCACGTCGTCGATCGGTTGAAGGAGATGGTGCGTCTCGCCGCCGGACTCGACGCGAATGACACGTTGTCGCGCCAGGCGATGGATCGCGGCATCGAGTGTCTGTCGCGCTTCGGCCAGCGGTTGCGTCATCTGAAATCCGACAGCGTGCGCGTGGTCGGAACGAATACGCTGCGAAAAGCGCGCAACGGCTGGGAGTTCATCTCGCGCGCCGAAGCCGTGATCGGTCACCCGATCGAAATCATCTCGGGCCGCGAAGAAGCGCGGCTGATCTACAAAGGCGTCTGCTACGCAATGGGGCCGGCGGCCGATCGTCGTCTCGTGATCGACATCGGCGGCGGCAGCACCGAGTTGATCCTCGGTCGCGGCTATGAACCCGAACTGATGGACAGCTTGTACATGGGCTGCGTTTCGATGTCGGAGCGCTACTTCAACGACGGCGAATTGAAAGCGGGCCGCTTCAGCGCGGCGGAACTCGCCGCGCGCCAGGAACTGGAACCGGTCGAAGCGCTGTATCGACGGCGCGGCTGGGACACGGTGATCGGCACGTCCGGCACGATCAACGCCATCAACGACGTGGCGATGCAACGCGGTGCGGTCGACGGTCTGACGCCCGCGGCGCTCACCGATCTCACTAAGGCGCTGATCGCGGCGAAGCGCATCGATCAGCTTTCGCTCGCAAATCTTCCGAACGAACGCATGCCGGTGTTCCCGGGTGGCGTGGCCATACTGCGCGGTATCTTCGAAGGTCTAGGTATCGAACGGCTCACCGTATCGAGCGGCGCGCTGCGTGAAGGGCTCTTGCAGGAGCTCATCGGCCGCGTGCGTCACGAAGACGTGCGCGAGCACAGCGTGGCCGATCTCGCGCGCCGTTATCACGTCGACGAATCGCACGCGCAGAAAGTCGCCGAAACCGCGCAGACTCTGCTGGTGCAGGTTGCGGCCGCGTGGGGTCTTATCGACGACGAATACGAACGCCTGCTGCGTTGGGGCGCGATGCTGCACGAAATCGGCATGGACGTTTCGCACAGCCAGTATCACAAGCACGGTCACTATCTGCTGCAGTACATGGATCTCGCCGGTTTCTCGCAGACCGACAAACTGCGCCTCGCGCTGCTCGTGCGCGCGCATCGCAGGAAGTTTCCGGCGCTGGAGTTCGACCGCGTGGATGCCGACGAGCGCACGACGTTGATGCGACTCGCGGTGCTGCTGCGCCTCGCCGTCGTTCTGCGGCGCAATCGCATCGGCGAACCGTTGCCGCGCATCACACTACAGGCCGACGGCAATCGCCTGAAGATGTCGATTCCGTCGGAATGGCTGAACGCGCATCCGCTGACGCGACTCGATCTCGAACAGGAATCGGAATTCCTCGAAGTGGTGCCGTTGCGCCTGGAGATCGCCGGCTAGTCGGGCGACTGAATGCGCAACACCGGCGCGCCACTGACTTCGGCGAGCGATTGCAGCAACGTGTCCTGTGCGCTACGCCGGCGTGCCGCACCCGAACGCAAACGTTTGTAGCGCCCGTCGGATTGCAGCACCCAAGCCTGGCAGTTGTCGGCGTTGTACAACTCGAACGACTCGCCGATCACGCGTCGCGCAATCAGTTTGTCTTCGATCGGGAATGCGGCCTCGACGCGGCTGAAGAAGTTGCGCTCCATCCAGTCGGCGCTCGCCAGATACACTTTCGGGTCGCCGCCGTTCTCGAAGTAGTACACGCGTGCGTGCTCTAGAAAACGGCCGACGATCGAGCGCACCTGAATGTTGTCGGATACGCCTGGAACGCCCGGCCGCAGCGCGCACATGCCGCGCACGATCAGGTCGATCTTTACGCCGGCCTGAGACGCGCGGTACAGCGCCTGAATCACCTGCGGGTCGATCAACGCGTTCATCTTCGCCATCACGCGCGCGCGCTGGCCTTTCGACGCCTGCTCCGCTTCGTGCGCGATCAGGTCGAGCACCGATCGATGCAGCGTGAACGGCGACTGCAGCAGTTTCTTCAGGCGACCCGGCCGACCCATCGCGGTCAGCTGCTGGAAAATCTTCTGCACGTCTTCACCGATGCTCTTGTCGCAGGTGAAGAGTCCATAGTCGGTATACACACGCGCGGTCTTCGCGTGGTAGTTGCCCGTGCCGAGGTGAACGTAACGCCGCAGCACCCGGCCTTCGCGCCGGATCACCATGCTCATCTTCGCGTGCGTCTTGTGGCGCACCACGCCGTATACGACCTGCGCGCCGGCGGCCTGCAACTGGTTCGCGAGGTCGATGTTCGCCTGTTCGTCGAAACGCGCACGCAGCTCGATCACCACGAGCACGTCTTTGCCCGCATTGGCGGCATCCACCAACAACTTCGCTACGGTCGAATCGAAGCCGGTGCGATACAGCGTCTGCCGGATCGACAACACGTCGGGATCGGCCGCAGCCTGCCGCAGAAAGTCCACCACCGGGGTGAAGGCCTGGAACGGATGGTGCAGCAGCACGTCGCCCTGGCGGATCACGTCGAACAGATCCTTGTTCTCCTTCAACCGCTCCGGCACTCCGGGAATGAAGCCGGGAAATTTGAGATCGGGACGGTCGACCAGATCGGGCAGCGCCGAAAGCCGGTTCAGGTTGACCGGACCGCGACACAGATAGATGTCGTTCTCGGTGAGGCCGAACTCCGACATCAGCGATGCGCTGATCGCCGCCGGTGCGTCGTGTGTGATCTCGAGCCGCACTTCGTCGCCGAACCGGCGCGTCGGCAGTTCGCCTTCGAGCGCGCGCAACAGATCGTCCACTTCTTCTTCGTCCACGAAGAGATCGCTGTTGCGCGTGACTCTGAACTGATAGCACCCGGTGACCTTCATGCCGGGAAACAGATCGCCGACGTTGGCGTGCACGATCGACGACAGGAACACGAAGTCGTAAGGCGCCTGCGCAACGGACGCAGGCAACCGCACCAGGCGCGGCAACGAGCGCGGCGCCTGCACCACCGCTTTGCCACTGGCGCGTCCGAACGCGTCCTTGCCTTCGAGCGTCACCATGAAGCTCAGACCCTTGTTCAGCACTTTCGGGAACGGGTGCGCCGGGTCGAGGCCCACCGGGCTGAGGATCGGCACGAGGTCGTGCGTGAAGTAGTGGCGCAACCAGGCCGACTGCTTCTGATTCCACTTGTCGCGCGGAATGAAGCGGATGCCTTCCGCGTCGAGGCGCGGCAGAAGCAACTCGTTCAGCACCCGATACTGCTCGTCGAGCAGCTCGTGGGCCACCTGCGAAATGGCCCGCAACTGCTCCGCCGGCGACTGATTCTCGGGGCCGCGTTGAGCGGTGCCGAACGCCTGCTGATGGATCAGCCCGGCAACGCGGATCTCGAAGAATTCATCGAGGTTCGAGTTGGCGATGCACAGAAACGACAAGCGCTCGAGCAACGGCACGTCGTCGTCTTTGGCCAGTTCGAGTACGCGCCGATTGAACTCGAGCTGCGACAACTCGCGGTTGATGTACAGATCGGGACTGGCGAGGTTCGGAGTGGGTGCGTTCATCGCGCGCGTGGTGGGGTCGTCAACGGCGGAACAGCTTATCATGTCGGCCTTTCGTGACCATGGAATGACACCCACGCCGATGCGTGACGAAGTATTTCGACATCCGCGCAGCCAGATCGTCGATTTCGTGTTCGATGAGTCGGTCGCCGCCGCGTTTCCGGACATGATCCGCCGCTCGGTGCCGGGCTACGAAACCGTCGTGCCGATCAGCGGTCTGATCGCGGCGCGCCACGCGCGTTCCGGCGCCGTCTGCTACGACCTGGGTTGCTCGCTCGGCGCAACGTCGATGGCGATTCTGCGCCAACTCGAAACGCCGAACTGTCGCATCGTCGCGGTCGACAATTCGACAGCGATGCTCGATCGCGCGCGGGCGCTGCATGGCGATGAGCACCGCATCGACTGGCTGCACGCCGACGTGCGCGACGTTGCGATCGAGAATGCGTGCGCGGTGGTGATGAACTACACGCTGCAGTTCGTGCCTGCCGACGATCGTCTGCAGCTGCTGACCCGCATCAGAAAAGGGCTCGATCCGAGCGGTGTACTGATCGTGTCGGAGAAAGTGCGCTTCGCCGATGAATGGCAACAGAATTACTTCGATCACACCCACACCGCCTACAAACGCGCGAACGGTTACAGCGCGCTGGAAGTGGCGCAGAAGCGCACGGCGCTCGAGAACGTATTGATTCCCGACCGCATCGAAGATCACGAAGCGCGGTTTCGCGCGGCCGGGTTCGGCCGGGTGCACGCCTGGTTCCGCTGTTTGAACTGGGTGTCGTTCGTCGCGATGCTGTGACGCCGCGAGACCGCCTCTCGGCGCTGTGGGAGCGCGCATTCGAGATGTTTCCCGAATGGCGCGCCCTTGTGCCACTGTTAGCGCACAACGTCGCTGCGCACGGCGACAGCGGTGACTGGCTCGAAGCGGTCGCCGCGTTGCCGGATCCGATTCGCTACGACGCCGACGTCGGCGCGACCATCCGCGTCGGAGCGGCGGCCGACCTCGACGAGTCGCAACGCGCGGCGCTGCACCGCAATCTGCTCGCGTTGCATCCATGGCGCAAAGGACCATTCTCGCTGTTCGGCATCCACATCGACACCGAGTGGCGCAGCGACTGGAAGTGGAATCGCGTTGCGCCGCACATGACTTCTCTCGCCGGACGCAGCGTGCTCGACGTCGGTTGCGGCAACGGCTACTACGGCTGGCGGATGTGCGAAGCCGGTGCCCGTGTAGTCGGCATCGATCCGACCATCGTCTATTCGATGCAGTACCTGACCCTGGCGCGGTACCTGACGCAGGCGCGTCCATCGTTCGATCACGCGCTGCTGCCGATCCGCCTCGAAGACTCGCCGTCGCATCCGGTGTTCGACACCGTGCTGTCGATGGGCGTGCTGTACCACCGGCGCGATCCGGCAGAGCATCTCGATGCATTGCATGCGCGTCTGCGGCCAGGCGGCGAACTCGTGCTGGAGACGCTGATCGTGGCTGACGGATCGACTGAGGTGCTGATTCCGGACGGGCGCTACGCGCAGATGCGCAACGTCTGGTGCATTCCCGGGCGGATCACGCTGGAACGCTGGCTGGCCGACGCGGGGTTCGGTGCCATTCGCGTGGTCGATGTCACGCCGACGACCATAGCCGAACAACGCGCCACGCCATGGATGCGCTTCGCTTCGCTCGAAAGCGCGCTGAACCCGCTCGATCCGACGCGCACGGTAGAAGGTCACCCTGCCCCGGTGCGGTGCGTCGTGATCGCAGAAAAATGCTTCGACAGGTGAGCGTCAGACCAGCCGGCGCTTGCGTTCGGCCTCGCTCGTCAGGCGCGCTTCCCGCTCTACCGTCACGCTGACCGGCGCGCCGGCGATGAACGCTTCGGTCATCTGGTGCGCCTGGTCGTCGGTGTATTGCCGCGGCGGATGCTTGCAGAAATACGCGGCCGGACCGTCGAGCACACCGGACTGCCCGCGTTCCAACGCGAGCTTCGCGCAGCGCACCATGTCGATGGCGACGCCGGCGGAATTCGGCGAATCCTCCACCGACAGGCGCAGTTCGAGATTCATCGCGACATCGCCAAACAGTTTGCCTTCCATGCGCAGGAAACAGACCTTGTTGTCCTTCTGCCACGGCACGTAGTCGCTCGGGCCGATGTGGATGTTGTCGTCGTCGAGCCGTTCCTCGGCCACAGACTGCACCGCTTCGGTCTTCGACGTCTTCTTCGACCGCAACCGCGACCGGTTCAGCATGTTCAGGAAATCGGTGTTGCCGCCGGTGTTCAGCTGATAGGTGCGTTCGAGTTTGACGCCGCGCTTGTGGAACAGGTCGGTCAGCATCCGGTGGGTAATGGTGGCGCCGAGCTGCGCCTTGATGTCGTCGCCGATGAGCGGCAAACCAGCTTCGCGGAAACGTTGCGCCCAAGCCGGGTCGCTGGCGATGAACACAGGCATGCAGTTCACGAGTGCCACGCCCGCCTCGAGCGCGCACTCCGCATAGAAACGCACCGCTTCCTCGGAACCGACCGGCAGGTAGTTCAGCAGCACTTCCGCGCGCGACGCGCGCAGCGCCGCGACGACCTCAGCCTGATCCGCTTCGGGAACGTTCGCGCGAACGAACGTCTGATGATCCGGATAGTCCTGCAGATGTTCCGAGAAACCGTCCAGCACGCGCCCCATGCGCACCTTCACGCCGCTGCGCGGCAGGTCTTCGCAGAACACTTCGGTGCAGTTCGGCAGTTCGAAGATGGCTTCGTTGACGTCGCGTCCCACTTTGCGGGCGTCGATGTCGAAGGCGGCGACGATTTCGAGATCCGACGGCCCGTACTCGCCGATGCGCCAGTGCATCAGGCCAACGGCGTTTTCCGGCGTTTTGTCACGGTAGTAGTGGACGCCCTGGATCAGAGAACTCGCACAATTTCCGACTCCAACGATGGCAACCCTGATGGGGCTCATCCACTTTTCTCCTACAGCTTCCCGAATCAACGGTGGGGCGGGTTGTCTATCATTCGCAGGGCGCGAGGATACTTGGTCGCGCTTCGAATTTCGATGCCGGATCGCACGGAGACGCAGGCGCGCTGCCGCATCGAACTTCGATGGTAAAGTAGCCGCCTTCGCAAACTTGCTTCGCAACGGGCCCGCAGATGCCGGAGTCGATCTCGGATGAACTGGTCGCCCTGCGCGACCGCGCCGAACGGTTTGCATGCGACGTGCTCGTTCCCAACAAGCTTGCAATGGCCGAAGGCAGCGCCGAAGCGAAGGTGCGCGCCGACGTCATCCGCGCGGCGCGTGAAGCCGATCTCTACAGCATGACGCAACCGCGCTCCGTCGGCGGCACCGAGGCCAGGCTGCTCGCCCTGACGGTGGTGCGCGACACGCTCGCGGGCTTCAACACGGGGCTCGCCCACTACGCGTTCGGCCCCGGACCCGGCGTGCTCGCCGGATGCGCCGAGCCGCTGCGTTCGCAGTATCTGATGCCGTTGCTGAACGGCGAGAAACGCGCGGGTTTCGCGTTTACGGAACCGGACGACGCCGCGCATTTCACGCGCGCGATACCAACTGCCGACGGACTGCGTGTAACCGGGCGCAAGTCGTACGTCACAGGCGGCGGCAGCGCGGATTTCCTCAATGCGCTCGTCGAGATTCCGGGCCAGGGTCGCGCGATGCTGGTGATCGATACCAACGCGCCCGGTGTGGTGGTCGAGCGCCGTTTCGAATCGCTCGACGGTAGCCATCACGCGGCATTCCGCTTCGACGATACGCGCGTACCGGCCGATCACCTCATCGGTCGGCCCGGCGAAGGACTGCCGCGCGCCATGCGGCAGATCGGCGACACGCGGCTGCTGATCGCCGCCGAAGCGGTCGGGCTCGCTCGTTGGGCCATCGACTACACGACCCAGCACCTGAAAGCACCGCACCATTCCGGCGAGCCGCTCGGCGCACGCGAAGGCGTTCGGCTGCGGTATGCAGACCTGCGGATCCGCACCTTCGCCGCCCGCAGCATGCTGTATCGAACCGCACGCCTCGGCGAGGCCGGCGCGAACATCGTCAACGAGGGGATCGCGTGCAAGGTCTATGCGACGGAGACCCTGAGCGATGTGGTGGACGGTGCGATTCAACTGGTCGGCGGCAAAGCGCTCACCGTCGGCCATCCGCTCGCACAGCTGTATCGCGAGGTGCGCTCGCTGCGGCTCGCCGAAGGCGCGAGCGACGTGCTGCGCCTGAACCTCGCGCGCGGCAGCCTCGATCTCGACAAAGGAGTTCTGTGATGAGACGTACCCTCGCCTTCGTGTTCGCGTCAGCGGTATTGGCCGCCGCCTGCTCCTGGGTGAAGACCACGCCCGGCGGCGAACAGGTTCGCGAAGCAACTGCTGCCGACGTCGGCGGCTGCCAGGAAATCGGCACGGCCGCCGGCAGCACGCAAGCCACCGCCGCCGGAATACCGCGCAACAAAGAGGTGATGCGCGACGAGCAGGTCACGCTGGCCCGTAACCGCGCCGCGCAGATCGGCGGCGACACGATCGTGCAGAGCGGTCCGCCGTCCGGCGGCACGCTGTCGTTTATCGTCTATAAATGTCGCTAGAGCAGAGCGCTCACTCGGAACTTTTCTGGCCGTGACGCTCGCGGTTCTCTTCGCGTTTCGCCGGCGACTTTCTTAGCAGCACGTATACTGCGCCGGCGCCGCCGTGACGGCGTTCGGGATGGTGGTACGCCAGCACTTCCGGCATCTGCGCAAGCCAGGCGATCGCATAACTCTTGATCCGCGCCGGGGTCGGACTGCGCTCGCCGCGACCGTGATTGACCAGCACGCAGCGCCAACCCCTGGCCACCGCCATGCGCGTGAAGTCGAACAGTGCTTCACGCGCTTCCTTCACCGTCTTGCGGTGCAGGTCGAGCCGTCCCTCCAATGCGTATTCGCCCAGCCTGAGCTTCTTGAACACGCCTTCCTGCACGCCGTCCTTCTTCCAGCTCACCAGCTCGTGCGGGCCGAGTTGTTTGACCTCCCCCAGCGTCAGGTAGTTAGGGTCGACGACCGTGCGGCGGTCGCACTCCGCCTGCTCGCGATGCGCGCGCTGGCTCAACGTCGGTCCGGACCGGGGCTTGACCGGCTTCGGCGCGACGTTGAGGCGCTCGACATCGGTCATCGCCGCCCGGAAGACTTCGTCATCGTCGTCCATCTCGTCCCTCACACACGCAACGGAATCGATGGATAGACCGCGGAGCGGGTACCCGGGTTCGCCTTGTTGAGCTCGTCGTGATAGCTGAACACCAGCGAGCATTTCAGCGTGTCGGTCTCGTTGCGACCCGCCGCATGGAACAGGCGGCAGTGGAAGAACAGCATGTCGCCCGCGTCGAGTTCGACCATCTGTGCCTTGTCGATCAACTCCTGGTTCTCCGGCAGATCGGTACGCAAGAACAATGCCTGGTCGTAACGCAACGCATCGACCTGCAACCGATGGCTGGCGGGAATCACCAGCAGCGCGCCATTGGCTTTTCGTTCAGGCCCGAGCGCGAGCCACGTCGAAACGAGATCCGCGCGCTGAAACGACCAGTAGCGGATGTCCTGGTGCCACGACGTGAGGCTCGAGAAACCGGGGTGCTTGGTCATGATGCAGTTGTGGTGACACTGCGAAACGAACGGCGTGCGCCCCCCGAAGAACGCCTTCAGGCGGTCGCCGACGCGCGGGTCGCATGCCCATGCGCGCAACAACGGATCGCGCGAGTAGGCGTGCAACAACCGCCGCGGCGTGGCGCCGCCAGCATCGAGCTTCGACTTCGGCGCGCCGGGATAGCCGACGTCGGCTTCGAACTCGACCGGACCCTGAAGCGGATCGAGCATCGCGGCGGCGAGCGCGCGCAGCGCCGCGCACTCCTCCGGACTCGCCAGCTGACGGACGATGAGAAAACCGTCGCGATGAAAGCGCTCGGCTTCTGTTTCGAGATTCGAGGCGACCATGACACTACCGCGGCAACGCAAGGCCGCATTATCGCACCGTCAGACTTTTTCCAGATCGCTCTCGAGATACTTGCCTGCCATGTAGTAGTGCACGGCTGCCCAGACGTTCACCACCGAGCACAACAGCAGGGCATAGCGCATCGATTCCGTACCGAAACGCGGCAACAGCAGGTCGGCGACGAAGCCGACGACCGTCGGACCTGCTCCCAATCCGATGATGTTGACGATGAACAACAGCACGCCGGCGGCGACCGCACGCATGCGCAGGCCGACCAGTCCTTGCGTCTGGGCGAACGTCGTCCCCTGATAGAAGTTGCCGAGCAATACTGGTACGACGAGAAACCAGAGCGCCTGGGTAGAGGACGGCGCCAGAAATGCCGCCACCGAAAACGGTAGCGCCACGATCAGCGCAACCGAGACGAGCCAGAGGTACCAGCGCACGTCGCGACGACCCCACCGGTCGGCGAGAAACCCGCCCAACGAGATGCCGATGCCGCCGGCGACGCCGATGATGAGCCCGAGCCACTTGCCGATTTCGGCCGTACTCATGCCGTGCGAGCGGATCAGGAACGACGGCGTCCAGTTGACGAAGCCATAGCCGACAAACGCCGTGAGCGCGCCACCGAGCGCGAGATGCCGGAACGCGCGCTTCGCGAACAGATAACGGAACGTCTCTCCGACGCCAGGCTGAGCCGCTTCGGCAGAACGGCCCTCGGCCATTCCGCGCGGCGGTTCCCGCACCGTCAGCCGCACCAGCAGCGCAAGCAGTAGCCCCGGCATGCCGACGATGAAGAACGCGGCGCGCCAACCGAACATCTCGTTGATCGTGCCGCCCATGTAGAAGCCGAACAGAATCCCGAACGGAATGCCGAGCGAGTAGATGCCGAGCGCGGTCGCACGCGACTTCGCCGAGTAGTAGTCGGCGATCATCGAGTGCGACGACGGGGAACAGCCCGCTTCGCCCACTCCGACCCCTATCCGGGCAATCAGCAGGTGCCAGAAGTTTGTGGCAATCCCCGACAGCGCCGTCATGGCGCTCCAGACCGTGAGCGATACCGCGATCAGGTTGCGGCGATTACTGCGATCGGCGATCCGCGCAATCGGCATGCCGAGGAATGCGTAGAAAAACGCGAATGCGAATCCGGTGAGCAGACCGAGCTGCGTATCCGACAGCCCGAGGTCCAGTTTGATCGGCTCGAGCAGGATCGACAGGATCTGCCGGTCGATGAAGTTGAAGGTGTAGACGACCACCAGGACGCCCAGCACGTACCGCCGCGTGGTGTCGTCGATCTTCAAACTAAATTCCCCTTCCCAACGAGCCTGCAGAGGCGCTACCGGTCCGTACGACGCCGGCTATTTGCCGATCTGTGTTTTCAGCAGCTTTTCGATTTTATCGCCGTAAGGCGGGCGCAATCCGACGAGTCCGGCCAGATCGATCTTCGACTGCGTGAAGATCGACTTCGCGTGACTGAACGCCTTGAATCCGTCGCGACCGTGGTAAGAACCCATCCCCGAAGGACCTACGCCGCCGAACGGTAGATCTTCCTGCGCGACGTGCATGATCACGTCGTTCACGGTAACGCCGCCCGACGTCGTGTGCGCCAGCACGCGGTGCTGCTCTCGGTCGTCAGTACCGAAGTAGTACAGTCCGAGCGGACGCGCGTGCTCGTTCACGTAGTCCACCGCCTCGGACACGTCGTCGTAGGTCTGCACCGGCATCACCGGCCCGAAAATCTCGTCCTGCATCACCTTCATGGAATCGTTGGGGTCGAGGATGAGTGTCGGTGGCATCTTGTGATGCGGCTGTTGCCTGAAGTCTTCGTTCGCCGGATTGATTTCGACGACTCGCGCGCCTTTCTGCTTCGCGTCCTCGACGTAGTCGTTGAGGCGATCGAAGTGCCGCTGATTGACGATGGACGTGTAATCGTCGTTCTCGATCAGACTCGCGAACATCTTCTTCACCGATCGCTGCGTCGATTCGACGAACTCGCCGATGCTCTCCTTCGGCACGAATACGTAATCCGGCGCGAGACAGATCTGTCCGGCGTTCAGCATCTTGCCCGCCATGATCGCGTCGGTGGTTTTGCCGATGTCGGCAGAGCGACCTACGATCACCGGCGACTTGCCGCCGAGTTCGAGCGTAACCGGCACGAGATTGTCCGCCGCGGCGCGCATCACGTGACGGGCCACCGACGTAGCACCGGTGAACAACAGATGGTCGAACGGCAGGCCGGCGAAGTCGGCGCCGGTTTGAGGACCGCCGGCCACCACCGCGATCTCGAGTTCGTCGAACGACGCCGCGACGAGATCGGCCATCAGCTGCGACGTGGCCGGCGTGTACTCTGACGGCTTGATCATGCAGCGGTTGCCTGCCGCGAGAATTCCGGCGAGCGGCGTGAACGTGAGATTGACCGGGAAATTCCACGGGCTGATCACGCCGACGACGCCGAGCGGCTGGTACTCGATGCGCGCTTTCGCGCCGAGCAGATTCATCGGGAAATCGACTTTACGTTTCTCCGGCTTCATCCATTCGGCCAGGTGTTTCTTCGCGTGCTTCAGCGGACCGATCGAGGCCGCGATGTCGGTGAACAGCGACTGGTGGCGCGAGCGGTGGCCGAAATCGGCGCTGAGCGCCTCGACCAGACGCTGCTGGTGATCGACCAGCAACGCGATGGCGCGATCGATGCGGTCGACGCGCGTCTTGGCGTCGACTTCGCCGTGTTTCAGATAGTCGGCGCGCTGGCGGCCGAGCAGTTCGAGCATCGTCGCGCGACTGGTGTCGTGCATCGTCATCCCCCATTTCTGCCGGTCGCGATCATACCCAAATCCCTTCGCTCAAGCGCACGCGTCGCGGCTATGCTTGCCGCCACAACCAGTCGAAGGGGAGAACGATCATGGAACTGAACGCCGTGCAACGCATCGGCATCGTCGGCGGCGGCGTGATGGGTGGCGGCATCGCGCAAGTGCTCGCCCTCGCAGGCTATCGCGTCACCATCCGCGATCTGACGCAACAGATTCTCGACGAAACGCGCGCCGAAGTGGTCGATCGCAAGTGGAGCCTCAAGCGCTCGGTGGAGCGCGGCAAGCTCGGCTTCGATCTCGCCGTGGCTGCCATCGAACGGATCGGCTACACGCTGACGCTCGACGATCTGCGCGAGTGCGACCTCGTCATCGAGGCGGTGCCGGAAAAGCTCGAACTCAAGCAGCGCGTGTTCGGCGAACTCGACTCGATCATCAAGAGCGATGCGATTCTCGCGTCGAACACGTCGGGGTTCCCCGATCTCCGACATCGTCAACGCGCTTCCGGCGAAGCGCCAGCCGCTGTGCGTCGGCATGCACTTCTCGAACCCGGTGCCGGTGATGCGGATGTGCGAAGTCATCTTCACGCCGCAGACCAGTCAGACGACGATCGACACCGCGCGCGGTGTGGCCGAAAAAGCCGGGCGCGCGGTATCGATGGTGCGCGACGCACCCGGCACATACGGTTTCATCCTGAATCGCGTCTTCGCCGCGGCATTTCGTGAAGCGCAAGAAGATCGTCGCCGATGGTCTCGCCACGGAGGAAGACGTGGACAAGGCAATGATCACCGGCCGCAACTGGCCCGCGGCATTCTTCGGCCATCGAGGCGGCATCGGCAAGCAGTGGTGAGCTGACGGCGCGACACAGTCGCGCCGATTCGCCTATAGCAGCGTCGACCGCATGTCCGCGTACGTGTCGCGAATGCATTGCTCCATGAACTGCGGATCGGGCAGCATTTCGCGACACGCCGTGAACGACACCATGAATTCGCCGCAATAGCTTCCGACCGGGAACATCAGACCGACGCCGTCCGTCAGCGGCCCGAATCCGATCGTCGTCAGCAGCTTCGCGCCCATCGAGTACAGCGGCACCTGCGGTCCGGGAACGTTCGTGATCACGCAGTTGTAGACCGGGTTCTGCACGTTCGCGATGCCCATCTGGCTCGCGAAGCGCGTGCCCATCACCATCAACGATCCGGGAATGAACTGCATCGCGTCGGTCATCTGGCGCGCTCCGATGGCGTTGCTGAGCGCTTTCGATTGCGCAGAACTGGTCTGAACGTGAGCCAGCCGCGCGCGCGGATCTTCGATGTGGCTGCCGACCGAAATCATCATTCCCGAGACGCGATTGCCCATCGCGCCTTTCTCGTCAGCACCGCGCACGCTGACCGGCGCCATTGCGACCATCGATTCGGCGGGCAACTCGGACTTCGCCGAGAGATATTTTCTCAGCGCGCCGCCGCAGAGGCTTACGACCGTGTCGTTCACCGTCGCCCCCTTCACGCCTTTGCGCATGGCGCGGATCTCGTCGAGGCTGAAGCGGCAGAAACCGATCACCCGATGCGCCGTGATGGTCCTGTTGAAGCGCGTGCGAGGGATCGGCGCCGGCGGCTGAATCGGTCGATCGGCCAGGCTCGACATCGCCTTCGACATTCCCGGAAGCGAACGCGCGAACGTCTCGGCCGCACGCACGGGTTGCAACGCGTTGTTCGCGATGCTGCGCAACATCAGCTCGGCAACCGGCGGATCTGCTTCGCCGCGCCATACTTCGGTCGGTGGGGGAATCTGCCGCGGCTCCGGCGTCAGGTCGTGCAGCAACTCGGCGAGGTCGACGCTGGAGGCACCGTCGATGGCGCAATGGTGCGTCTTCGTGATCACCGCGAAGCAACGCGGCGGTAGTCCTTCGACGTGGTCGAGACCCTCGACGTAGTACGACTCCCACGGCGGCTTCGACATATCGAGCGGCGTAGCGAGAATGCGCGACGCCAGGATGTACAGCTGACGCCAGTCGGCCGGCTGCGGCAGCGCGATGTGGCGGATGTGATACTCGAGGTCGAAGTCCTTGTCGTCCACCCAATACGGGTGGTCGATGTCGAACGGCACGCGCACTACCTTGCGCCTCAGCGTTTTAGTTAGGTGGAGTCGCGCGGCGTTGTAGTTCAGGATTTCCCGAAACCGGAGAATTCCACCGGGCACCGTGGACTGATCATAAATCGCGACCGACCCGACGTGCAGCGGCGCGTGTTTGGACTCCGCGTAGAGGAACGATGCATCCTGTCCCGACAGCTGTTCCATGACGGCTCTCCTCCCCAGGTTGCCGTCGTCCATCGTACGCTTCGGGCCGCGATCTAGTCGTCTTCCATTGACAGCTGGTCGGCCGGCGCGGTGGTTGCGGTAAAATCGTCCCATTGAGCGGACACGAAATCGCCGACACGCACCGCGTCGAAGAACGCGCTCTGCCCGGATGCACCCTGATAGGCGGTCGCCGCATCGCCCGTGACGGTAACGCCCAGAATCGCAAGCTGCGACGCGGCCGGGTTCACGGCGGTGACCTGACCGCGCAACCGCGCATCCGGACGCGGATCGTCGCGTTCTATTTCGGACGCGACGACGGCGCTGCCGTCGAGGAACGCCCGGATCTGCAGGCGATCGCCAACCGCAATGTCGGCGAATGCAAACGGCTCGGCGTTCGCGCTGCTTTCGTCTTCGAACTCGGCGCCTGCCCGCACCGCGAAGGTCACGCCGAGCATTGTGAGCTGCTGTCGGGCGGCGTCGATCTGTTCGACAGGACCCTCGATGCGGATCGAGCCGGTGGATTTGAACTCGACGGTTCGCGCCACAAGCACGCCGCTCGAGTTCACACTCCCTTTGATTTCCACCTTCGCGTTCTGCGCGAGACTCGACGCGCTGCCGCCTTCGTACTGCGTGTTCGAATCGACCGCCGCATGCACGCTGCCGACGTCGAAGTCCGATGGCCCGGCGAAGCGCGTGATGTAACCCTCGACCTCGGCCGACTCCGAACCCGACAGCGAGAGGCCCGCGATGGTCTCTACCCGATCGGCAACGAACGTGTTCGATGCCGCGTCGAAGCCGGCGGCTGCGCCGGCGACCTCGACCGTGTCGCCCCCGCGCGGCGTTGCGCTCGCCGAAGCGAAATTGACCGTCAGCGCGCCGATCTGGAACGTCGTCGCGGTGAGGTTCGAGACGCGGCCGATCACCTGATACTCCGCGAGCGCGGGTTTCACTTCGAGGAACGTCGCAACCAGCACGCCGTTGCCATCGAGCAGACCGCTGATCTCGACCACGTCACCTACTTTCAATGCGCCCGGCAGCGTCGCATCCAAGCGCGCGCCCGACAGGTTCGTCGACGAATTCGTCGCAACCGCCTGCCCCATGACGGTCATGGTCGCAATACCCACCGCGGCGTCCTGCACCGTGAGCGCCTGGATCGGGCCTTTGATCTGCGCCCGATACTCGACGCGGCTCGCTTTGTGATCGTCGAAGTTCGCGTTGACCACGACAACCTGGCCGACGCGCAGGTCGCCCTGCGTCGCATCGCTCCCGTCGATGACGATTGCAGCGCCGGCGGTATCGAACTCGGTGCCGCTGACGAAGACGCTGCCGAATCCCGTTACGGTACCGACCGAGAGTCCGGTGCCGCTGATGCCGCCAGTGCTGGCGAGACCGGAGCTTCCGCCGCCGCAGCCAATCAACGCCTGCACCAAAAGCACGATGAGCACGACCGCGCCTGCCGTTCGGTCACGCATTTGCGTCGTCGTCACTTCTGTTCTCCTCGTTGCGAGGCAATAGTTTGCCTGCGTCCTCAATCTGAAAGATGCCGAGACCGAGCGTCATCGTGGAATCTCCCGATGCCTCGGTGGGTTCGCGCGACGCGAGCCACCGGTCGAGTTCCTCGAGCAGGTGCTGCGACAGACGTGCGGACAGCGCGCGAAACTCGGGTGCGTGCTCGACCGGTACACCGTCGTATTCGACTTTGCGCTGGTAGCGCTTTTCGCCGTTCTGCATGTTGTGGTCGATCGCGTCGATCAATTGCGCGGCGTCGGTGCCGAGCATGTCGATGATGTCGTTGGCGTCGATGCCGGGCACATACCCGCGCGCGGACATGCGCAATCGTCCCCCTACCATCTCGATCGCCCCCGAGGCCAGAAATTCGTCGGCCATCGCGCGCGGCTTCATGTCGCCGCTGTAGCGTCGCACCAGCTCGCTGAAACTCTGGGTGCCGGCGAACGGCAGATCGAGCGGATCGCCCTTGCGGTCCAGAAACTCCCGATCGCGCAGCCAGGCTGTGAGCACTGCCGCCGCGCGGTTGCGTTGCGACGCCTGCGAACCGACGTCGACTGCATTGATCGCGCGCAACCGCGCCACTTCCTTGCGATGCAACCCGGTGATCACCGAGATTCGCGACACGGTCTGACGCCTGCCGTTGAGACGGAAATCCTGCGCGGCAACGTCCACGTATACCTTCCGCACGATCTGCGTCAGTGCGTCCGATGGCACGCCGTTGCGGATCAAGATGCGAACGATCGGACGGAGAATACGTCCGACCGCTGCAAGAATTCGTTCCGTGTTGGGCATCGCTTCCGGTTGCTCGGTCAGAGACTGTGCGCGCCTGATACGGGGAAATATTTCCCCCGCCCTTTTGCGCGGCAAGATTGGGTAGAAACGGTCAGCAGGTCAAGCCGGCGTCTGTTGCAATTGCCCTCGCGATTGACCCACTCGCGTCACCAGAATCTGTGAGTCCGCCGCGGCGTGGGCATCGAAAGGGGTTTACTTCGGCGATGGTGCTATGCAGCATTGGCCGCGATTCATCCTTAATTCAGGTTCATTGATGCCCGCCGCCGAAACCCGTCGCGCCCTGCTGGGTGCCCTCGAACTGCCACGTACGATGTTCGAAATGGGTTCGCTCGCCGCGTCCGCGGCGTATCTGCAGCTGGTCGAGCGCGGCGACGGTCATCCGGTGATCGTCCTGCCCGGTTTCACCGCCAGCGATGAGTCGACCCGACTGCTGCGCCGGTATCTGCGCTCGATCGGTTACGACGCCCGGCCGTGGAATCTGGGACGCAACCTCGGTTTGCGAGAAGCGGGCGCGTTCGACGCGCTGCACCGGGAGCTCGAACGACTCGCCGAGCGTACCGGCCGGCGCGCCAGTCTGGTCGGCTGGAGTCTCGGCGGCGTGCATGCCCGCAATCTCGCCAAGCGCGCGCCGCATCAGGTGCGGCAGGTCATCACGCTGGGTAGCCCGTTGGGTGGCAGTCAGCCGCATGCCGAGATCCCGAGCACTGCCATCTATAGCCGCACCGACGGCGTCGTCGGGTGGCGCGCGGCGATGGAAGAACCCAGTGCGTTTACCGACAACATCGAGGTGTACGGCAGCCACTGCGGTCTCGGTTTCAATCCGGCGGTGTATTACGCGATCGCCGACCGGCTGTCGCAACCGGAAGGCCGCTTCGAACGCTTCAGCCGCGCCGGCTGGCGCGCCGCGGTATACGGGCCCGCCCACCCGCACTGATTCACGGCGCGTCACCGCCCGACCAGCGAGGCCCGATCCGGCAACTACACTTTGCGGATGAGCCGCTTCCTCCTCGATTGCTGCCGCTGGGCCATCGGTCTTTTCGCGCTTTCCGCGTCGCTCTGCGTGGCGGGCGGTGCAGCATCGATCGACGTGAGCAACCCGACCGATTTCCTGGACGTCACCACGCGCATGACCTACCAGGACGCGACGTCGGAAACGTCGCCCGACCCCACGCTGTTTCAGCCCGTCACCCGCCGCCACCCCGCATTCGAGCGCTACGATCACGGCTACTGGTTCAAGCTCGAACTCGACAATCCTTCGGCGCTGCCGGTGCACCGCATGCTGGAACTCACCCACGGCCGCCTCGGCATGCTGGTCGCGCGGCTGCAATCGGAAGACACCGACCGCGAGATTCTTCGCACCGGCGCCGGAATGACGGTGGCAACGCGCGGCGCCAGCTTTCCGAACGCCGTCATTCCGCTCGAGGTGTGGCCGAAGAGCCATGCCACGCTGCTGATTTACGCCGCGTCGCGCGACAACATGGTGATGTCGGCGAGGCTCTGGGGCGAGTCCGCATTCGGCGCCTATCAACTGCGCAACGAGATGGTCATCGGAGCAGGGCTCGGTGCCTTGCTCGTTCTCGGCATTTACAACCTCGTGGTGTTTCTGATCACGCGCGCACCGAATTACGCGCGGCTTTCCGCGCTGCTCGTTCTGATCGCGTTCTGGCAGGTCATCGGTCACGGTTATGCGGATCTGCTGCTATGGCCGGACGCGCCGTGGTTGACGGGCCGCACCTTGCCCGCAGTCATGCCGCTGTGTCTGGCCGCTCTGATCCAATTCAGTCGCGGCTTTCTTGCGCTGGATCCCGCGAGCCGGATCGGTCGGGCAATGCATGTGTATCTGCTCGCGTGCATCGCCGCCGCAACACTGTTGTTCTGTTGGCCGATGCCATCGCTGTTCATGCCGCTTTCGATCTCGCTCACGCCGAGCCTGTTGCTGCTGCTCGGATACGCAGTGTCGAAGTTTCGAAGCGGCGATCCGAACGCGCGGCGATTCGTCGTTGCCACCAGTCCGCTGATCGCGACGATGGCCGTCAGCGCCACAGCGCGCATCGTCGGCGCCAGCTTCGAAGTAGGCACGGTGCAGTCGCTGGTGCTGCTATCGAGCGTATTCCTCGGCGTGATGCTCGCGATCGCGCTGGCGCAACACATTCAGGTGCTGTCGAGCGATCGACGCGACGCCCACCACGCGGCACTGATCGCGAAACTGCGCGCCAAGGAATCCGAACTGAAGGCCGACCTCGCGGAACAGGACAACCGCGCGAAGACATCGTTCCTCGCCACGATGAGCCACGAAATCCGCACGCCGATGAACGGCATTCTCGGTATGGCCGAACTGCTGCGCGGCACCGCGCTGGACGAACAGCAGAGCTATTACATCGCGACGCTGAAGCGCTCCGGCGAAGCACTGATGAACATCCTGAACGATGTGCTCGACTACTCGAAAGCGGAAGCGGGGCGGATGGAACTCGAAGTCGTCACCGTCGACCTGCTCGAACTGCTGGACGACATCAACGTGCTGTATCGAGAGCACTTCCGCCGCAAAAGTCTCGACTTTTACGTCTTCGTCGAAGCGAACACACCGCTGTGTTTCAAATCGGACCCGACGCGCCTCAAGCAGATAGTTGGCAATCTGGTTAACAACGCGGTCAAGTTCACCGAGCGCGGCCAGGTTTCCATTCTGGTGCGGCCGCGCGCCGATCGCGCCAACTGCATCGAGTTTCTGATCCAGGACACCGGAATCGGCATCGCGCCGGAGCATGCGTCGCAGCTGTTCGACCGGTTCCGGCAGGCGGATTCGTCCATCAGCCGGCGCTATGGCGGCACCGGCCTCGGCCTGGCGATTTCAAAGCGCCTGATCGAACTGCTAGGCGGTGAAATCGACGTGACCACCGAACCGGGCGTCGGTACGACGTTCAGGTTCTCGATCTCGGCGCCGGCGGTCGATCGTGCGCTGATCCGCAACATCGACGCATCGACGCGGGTGTTCCTGGTATCGGACGACGCCGAGCTGGCGCGGTCGATCGGCCTGGTGATGAGCCGATGGG
The DNA here is from genome assembly GCA_963780795.1 of uncultured Gammaproteobacteria bacterium. Taxonomy (GTDB): domain Bacteria; phylum Pseudomonadota; class Gammaproteobacteria; order Pseudomonadales; family Azotimanducaceae; genus DATJGR01. The sequence continues at coordinate 1,299,402 of CAWADH010000008.1, forward strand.
TCAGCCTGTTCGTGGTGCTGGAAGACTTCGACGAACTCGATGCCCACGCACCCACCGACCACGACCGCGTGATACTCGACGAAACGTGTGTGGAACCCGACCCCAACCTCCAAGCGACGAACGTGGCGTGGATCGGCGAAGGCTTCGACAGCGGCAACGCGCTGGCACGGCCCGTGCTGTTCGCGCAACTGGAGCGGTTGCTTCAGTCGGCCAACGACACTGCATTGGCGCGCGCCGACCAGCGTCCGCTCGAAGATCTCGGCGTTCTCGTCGCCGAAGACAACCGGACGAATCGGCTCGTGGTCGGCAAAATGCTCAACAACTGGGGCGCCACGGTGCATTTCGCCGAGAACGGCCAGGAGGCGATCGAGATGTTCGGCAGCCACGGACAGGACATCGACGTCGTGCTGATGGACTGCGAAATGCCTGAGATGGACGGCTATTCCGCGACCCGCCACATCCGCACCCTGGAACGCTCCGCGCATCGCGTATCGACGCCGATCATCGCGCTGACCGCGCATGCCATGCCGGAGTTCCGCCGTCGTGCGGAGGAAGCCGGAATGACCGACTACGTCACCAAGCCGATCCAGAAATCGACGCTGCTGAAGGCGATGTTGAACGCGCGCAGCAAAGCGCCGTCAGGCGCCGCTAACCAGGTGCGTCACTAGGGAGCGTGACGTCGAGCAACGTCGCGCCGTTGACCGTCAGATGAATGCGCTGCGTCTCCGGCCACCAGCGTCCTTCGATGAAGTGATGTTCTTCCCAGTGCAGCTCCACGTTCGTCCACACGTACAAGCAACTGACGCCGTCGCGATGACGCCGCTTGCGGACGACGCCGTCGAGGCGCAACACGAGTTCCTGGTCGTTCACGATTTCGAGTTCGATCGGACGATTCCGGTAGTTCAGCTGGAAGGTTTTGGAACCGGTCACGACGTCGCATGCTCTGCCGTTTGCATCGGGCGCGATTATGGTTGCTCCGATCTGCGAACGCGAACCGTGCTCCGGATTCACGACGCTATCTGAACAGGTCAGACTGTCGCGCCGCGTTCGGATTGCGGAACTGATCGGTGCGCAGCGGCGACATCCGCGCGCCGTCGAGCCCATGTCGCTGACGCGCGAGTTCGAAGCGACGGCGCAGCAGTTCAGCCAACGGGCCTGTGCCCTTCTGCCGTTCGCCCCATTTCGCGTCGTAGTCTTTGCCGCCGCGCATCTCGCGTACCAGCTTCATTACCCGACCCGCTTTCTCCGGCACGTGCGTATCGAGCCATTCCCTGAACAGATCCTTGACCTCGTAAGGCAGCCGCAACACCACGTAGCCGATGCTGCGCGCGCCGGCCTGCGCACTGGCGGCGGCAATCGCTTCGATTTCTTCATCGTTCAGTCCCGGAATGACGGGCGCCATCAGCACACTCACCGGAATGCCCGCCGCGGACAGCTCGCGCACGCAGCGCAATCTCGCGGCCGGTCCTGCTGCGCGCGGCTCTAACGAGGCTTTCAAGGCGTTGTCGAGCGTGGTGATGCTGAGCGCGACCGACGCGAGTTCCAGCGCCGCCATCTCGCGCAGGATGTCGATGTCGCGCAGAACGAGCGCGCCCTTTGTGACGATCGAAACCGGGTGTCGCCATTCGCGCAGCAGTTCCAGTACCTGACGCGTGATCTTCAGTCGCTTTTCCACCGGTTGATACGGATCGGTATTGGTGCCCATCGCCATCGTGCTGCAGACATACCCCGGGCGACTGAATGCTTCCACCAGCCGCTCGGTAACGTGCGTCTTGTAGAAGATCTTCGTTTCGAAATCGATGCCGGGAGACAGGTCGAGATACGCATGGCTCGGCCGCGCGAAGCAGTACACGCAGCCGTGCTCGCAGCCTTTGTACGGATTGATCGACTGATCGAATGGCACGTCGGGCGACTGATTGCGCGCGATGATGTTGCGCGTTTTGTCCGCGAACAGTTGCGTCGCGGGCTGCGTGTCGGGTGTCGGGTCTTCGCCCCAACCATCGTCGACCACTTCAGTGCTCTGGTGTTCGAAGCGGCCCGCGGGATTCGACAGCGCACCGCGGCCCTTGATCAGCGTCGGCTTGGAATGCACTGACACGGCAAGGTCCTCTCGAAGGCGGACGGCAACAGTAACCTGTATGTACGTACAGTATCAACGTCCGGAGTCACGCGCGCATGGACAACGTAATTCACATCCATTAGCGTCGGCCGACACCTTTCCATTCGAAGCACACGTGAGGAGAGCACCCGTGCACGATCTGATCATCCGCAACGGCACCGTCGTGGACGGCAGCGGCAACAGCAGAATCCAGGCCGATATCGCCATCGACGGCGACCGCATCACCGCCATCGGCCGCATCGACGCTCCCGCGCAACGCACGATCGACGCGAAGGGCTGTCTCGTCACCCCCGGCTGGGTCGACGTGCACACGCACTACGACGGCCAGGCCACGTGGGATCCGATCCTCGCGCCGTCGAGCTGGCACGGCGTCACCACGGTGGTGATGGGTAACTGCGGCGTCGGTTTCGCGCCGGTGCGTCCTGGGCAGGAGAACTTCCTCATCGAGCTGATGGAAGGCGTAGAAGACATTCCGGGTGCCGCGCTCGCAGAAGGCATCGACTGGCGCTGGGAGAGCTTCGCGCAATATCTCGATGCGCTCGAAGAACTGCCGCGCACGATCGACATCGCAACGCAGGTGCCGCACGGCGCCGTGCGCGCGTACGTGATGGGCGAGCGCTGCAATACCGCCGACGACCTGCCGACCAACGAAGAAATCGCACAGATGGCGGAGATCGTTCGCGGCGGCATCGAAGCCGGCGCCCTCGGTTTCTCGAGTTCACGCACGTTGCTGCACAAGGACAAACACGGCATCCACGTGCCGGGCACGTTCGCCGGCAGCGACGAAATGCTCGCGCTCGGCTTGTCGATGAAAGGTCTCGATCACGGCGTGTTCGAGCTGGTATCGGACCATCTCGGCACCGACGACGAATGGGCGTGGGTCACGCAATTCGCCGAAGAGACCGGCCGCCCGGTCACGCTGGTTGCGACGTCGGCCGGCGCATACGAAGGTAACAAGATGTTCAACATCGCGGAGCAGGCGCGCCTTCAAGGCATCGAAGTGCGCCCGCAGATGGCAGGCCGCCCCACCGGCGTGCTGCATGGTCTGCAATCGAACTTCCACATCTTCATGCGTCATCCGACATTTGCGAACGAGCTGAAGCAGTTGCCCCTCGACGAACTCGTTAGTCGCATGAAAGATCCCTCGGTGAAGGCGAAGATCCTCGCCGAGCACAGCTCGCTGACGCGGACTCTGTCGGCGTCGAGCCTCGAAGAACTGCTGTGGCAGATCTTTCCGCTCGGCGAGAAGCCGAATTACGAACCCGACCGGGAAGACAGCGTCGCCGGTATCGCACAGCGTGCCGGCAAAGACGCGTTCGAAGTCATGTACGACCTGCTGGTCGATCACGACGGCAAAGAGTTGTTCTATCAGCCGCTCGGCGGCTACCGCACATACAACTTCGATTTCTTTCGCGCCAACATGCAGCATCCCAACATCATGTTCGGCCTGTCGGACGGCGGCGCACACTGCGGCGTCATCGCCGACGCCGGCATGCCGACGTTCATCCTCACGCACTGGGCGCGCGATCGCACGAAGGGCGAACAGCTGCCCCTCGAGTACCTCGTCAGGAAGCTGTCATTCGACACGGCCGCCGCATACGGCATGAACGATCGCGGGTTGCTGGCGGAAGGAAAGCTCGCCGATGTGAACGTCATCGACTTCGAGAGGCTGTCGCTGCATCGCCCGGAGGCGATCTTCGATCTGCCGACCGGGGGCAAGCGGTTGGTGCAGCGGGTCGAGGGATACAAACACATCATCAAGAGCGGCGTGCCGATCTTCGCCGACGGCGAGCACACCGGCGCGCTACCCGGCAAACTGGTCCGCGGGTGATCCTGTAGAATCCGACCCTCGTTCGCGGGGGTCCCATTCAGCGTGCGCATCGGCTCTCTGCAGCCCGGGCTCGTTGTCGTCGCGCTGCTGGCGGCGCTGGCGCTCGGCTGCGCGCCGCTTGCTTCGGCACCGTCCGCCGAACCGGCGGTCGATCCGGCGATCGACGCACTGAAGGCCGAGGTCGTGCGACTGAACGCCGAACTCGCCAACGTGAACACCACGCTTGCCGACGTGCGTACGGAACAGCAGGCCGTAACGGCCGAACTCGACGTGCAGACTCACGCGATCGGGCGCGTGGAAAGCGCAGTTACGACGTTGCCGGAGTCGCTGAAGCGGCTCTGCCCGATTCCGCAGAGCAGCGAAGCGCACTGCAAGCCGGCCGAAGTACAACGCGTGATGATCAGCGGCTCGAAGATGGTCGTCGGCGACGTGGAGCAGGTGTGGATCGACCCGCCCGGCGTTCCGCTCAACGCGCGTATCGACACCACCGCCGTCAACAATGCCCTGTTAGGCGAGGAAATCGTCGAGTTCGAACGCGACGGCAAGTCCTGGGTGCGCTTCGTGCTGCACGCAGCGGATTCGGATGAGCCGATTCCATTGGAGCGGCGCGTATCGCGGCACGTGCGAACGGTTCAATCGGGGGGCGGAGAAGGCGTCAAACGACCCGTGGTGCGGATGCGGCTCAAGCTCGGCGACGTGCAGGATACGTTCTGGTTCGTGCTCACCGATCGTGCCGATCACGCGGTGGTGCTCGGCCGCAGTTTTCTGAAGGACATCGCGCTGGTCGAAGTCGGGGCGCGTTACGTGCAACCGCGCGCTCAAGCGCCCGCAAACGAAGGCGGCAAACCGACGCCATGACGCAACGAGGTCCTTTCCTGTTCCTCGTTCTGCTGCTCGTCGTCGCCGGCGTGACGAGCGCGGTCTTCCGCCATATCAAGTTCAACATTCCGTTCCTGCCGGGCACGCAGGAAACCGTGTGGCAGATCGAAGCGAAGATCAATTTCTGGGGCGACGGCGTGCCGGTGCAGGCGATCCTCAGCCTGCCGTCGAACCAGGCCGACTATCGAATCGTCAATGAAAACACGGTGTCGTCCGGGTATGGGTTCGTCATCGAAGAGCGCGACGGACAACGCCGCGCACGCTGGTCCAAGCGCGACGTAACCGGCGAGCAGACGCTGTACTACAAAGTCGAACTCGTCGCCGAGCCGAATCAATTGCGCAACGTAGAACCGGAACCCGCGGTAGCGTCGGTTCGGCTCGACGAGCCGTACGCGACCGCGGCGCAGTCGATCGTCAGCGCGGTGGTGCCGCGCTCCGCCGACGCGCTGACGCTGGGGCAGCAACTGATCCGCGAAATGACAGTGATTCCGCACGACCAGAACGTCGCTCTGCTGCTCGACCGCTTCTCGCTCCCGACGCTGTTCAGCGATCTGCTGGCGCTCTCGAACGTGCCGGCAAGGCGGGTCGAGGCTTTGATACTCGAGGAAGGCCGCCGCAGACAGTCGCTCGTCGAACTCGTTCAGGTGTGGCAGGGCGGCCAATGGCATCTGTTCAATCCGCTTACTGGGTTGATCGCCGACACGTCCGACCTGCTGCTGTGGCAGACCGACACGCCGAGCGTGCTCGACGTGATCGGCGGCAAGCGCAGCCGCATCAGCTTCGCGATCATCAGCCAGACGCGGCCTTCGCTGTCGCTCGCGACATCCGGCGCACAAGGTATGGACGCGCCGAGCCTTTCGCTCTACAGCTTGCCGGTCGAAGAACAGAACATGTTCAAGCTGATCATGCTGTTGCCTATCGGCGCGCTCGTGGTCGTGGTGCTTCGCACGCTCGTCGGTCTCAAGACCTCCGGCACGTTCATGCCGGTGCTGATCGCGTTGGCATTTCTGCAGACGCAGCTGATTCCCGGCGTGATCAGCTTCCTGATGGTGATTGTCGTGGGTCTGTTCATACGCAGCTATCTGTCGACGCTGAACCTGCTGCTGGTTGCGCGCATCGCGACGCTCGTGATCGTGGTGGTGGCGATCATGTCGATCGTCAGCGTGCTGAGTTATCGACTCGGACTCGAAGCGGGGCTCACGATCACGTTCTTCCCGATGATCATTCTGGCGTGGACGATCGAGCGGATGTCGATCCTGTGGGAAGAGGACGGGCCGAAAGAAGTGTTGGTTCAAGGAAGCGGCAGCCTGTTCGTTGCAGTCACCGCCTTTCTTGTCATGGACCAACCGTTGACGCGCCATCTCGCATTCAACTTTCCGGAACTGCACCTCGTGGTGCTCGCCGTGATTCTGCTGCTCGGCCGCTACACCGGCTATCGGCTCCTCGAACTGCGGCGTTTCTCCACGATGATGGGCAACGACTGAATCATGTGGGCGAATCCGATCACGCTGTGGCGCAAAGGCATCCTCGGGATGAACTGCCGCAACGTCGCGTACATCGGGCGGTACAACCCGCGCGAACGTTATCCGCTGGTAGACGACAAGCTGCTGACGAAGATGGTGGTCCGCAAAGCCGGCGTGACTGCGCCTGAACTGCTGTTGGTGATCCAGTTGCAGCACGAGATCGAACACATCGAACAGATACTGGCGAAGTTCACTCAGTTCGTGATCAAACCGGCGCGCGGCAGCGGCGGCAAAGGCATCCTGGTGATCGTCGGCCACGACGGCGACCGGCTGGTCAAATCGAGCGGCGCTCAACTGTCCGTCGCCGATGTGAAGCGGCACCTGTCGAACATCATCAGCGGCCTCTATTCGCTCGGCGGTCGCACCGACGTCGCCTTCGTCGAAGCGTTGGTGACTACGGACGCGACGTTCGAGCACATCAGCTACGAAGGCGTACCCGACATCCGGCTGATCGTGTTCAAGGGCTACCCGGTAATGGGCATGCTGCGGCTCGCCACGAAGCAATCGGACGGCAAGGCGAATCTGCATCAGGGCGCGGTCGGTGTCGGGCTCGACATCGCGACCGGACGCAGCATCGCCGCCGTGCAGTTCAATCGGCCGATCGACCGTCACCCGGATACGGGTCATTCGCTGGCCGGCATCGAAGTGCCGCACTGGCGTCAGCTGCTTTCGCTTGCAGCGCGGTGTTACGAAGTGACACGTCTCGGCTATCTCGGCGCCGACATGGTGCTCGACGTCAACCGGGGTCCGCTGCTGCTCGAACTCAACGCTCGACCGGGTCTCACCATCCAGGTCGCGAACGACCGGGGTCTGCTGCCGCGGCTTCGCCACGTCGAGTCGCTCGATGAGCTGCAGCATTTCACGGTCGACGAGCGCGTCGATTATTCGATCGAACACTTTGCCCATGCGGCCGGCGCGTTGCAGCCGTCGTTGTGGGACACTGCAGAAGCACAGGTAGCAACCGCTTCCGACTAACCAGTCCGATGAGGGGACGCCGCAAATGAAAGGAGCACCAACATGATCGTCTTGAACGTGAAGATCGAAACCAGTCCCGGCACCGCCGCCGCGCTCAAAGACGCCGTCGCGGCGATGGAGAAAGCGAGCCGCGCAGAACCCGGCTGCATCGAATACGTGTTCTCTACCGAACTGAACAACCCCACCAACATCCGCATCATCGAGCACTGGAAGGACATCGACGCGCTGAAGAAGCACTTCACGCTGGCTCACATGGCCACGTTCAACGAGGCGATGCGCAAGCATCCGCCGAAGAGCGTCGACGTAAAGATGTTCGACGCGACTTCGCTGCCGTTTCCACCGCAATAGCGTCCGCCATGTAAACTGACTGCGGAACAGTTCGAGGAGGGGAGAAATGCCGTACGTTGAAGGGCGCGTTGTCCATGACGCCGACTCGCACATCATGGAAACCTCCGAAATGCTGGCCGACTTCGCCAGCGAGAAGGTCAAACGCCACCTGCTCGGATTCGACGGCAGCGCGTCGGTGGCGACCAGTCTCAAGGAGCTGGAACGCGTGCTCGCGCGCCATCGCGATCCGGCCTACCGCGCCGACGACGAAAGCGAAATTCTGCAACGCAAGAACTGGGCGGCAACCGGCGCGTACTACAAAGAAGATCGACCGCGCGCGCTCGACCTGCTCGGCTTCGCGAGCCAGCTCGTGTTCAACACGTTCGTCAACGGCTACAGCGCGCGGCTCGAACGCACGAGCAACGATCTCGATCTGATCTACGGCACGGCCGACGCGCACAACCGCGCGATGCTCGACTTCTGCAGCGTCGATCGTCGGTTGTTGCCGACCGCATATATTCCGCTCGCCGAATTCGAGCGCACGCGCGCGATCGCAGAACACGCAGTGGCGGACGGCTTCTCGGCGCTGTTGATTCCTTCGGCGTGTCCGCGCAACCACTCGCCGAGCCACATCGGTCTGTTCCCGCTTTGGGCAATCGCAGAAGAAGCCGGCATACCGATCGTGTTCCATGTCGGCGGCGGCGGCGTGTTGCTCGACCCGAAATACTTCGCCAACGGCCTTCCAGTGCCGCCGGATTTCCACGGCGGCGCCGAGAACTTCAGATCCGTCGACTACATGGCGATTCCGACGCCGGTGATGCAGACGCTCGCGACGATGATCATCGATGGCATATTCGAACGGCATCCGAAGCTGATGTTCGGCGTGATCGAGCAAGGTGCAGGCTGGATTCCGAGCTGGATGCGTTATCTCGACAGCGCATACGACGCATTCGCGCGGCACGAAGAGCGTCTGCAGAAGCTGTCGATGCGACCGAGCGAATACGTGAAACGGCAACTGCGCGCCACGCCGTATCCCACCGAAGACGTCAGCTGGATCGTGCGCGAAGCCGGCCCGGAAATTCCGTTGTTCTCGTCCGACTTTCCGCACGTCGAAGGCGGCCGCAATCCGATCAAGCGCTTCGAGACATCGCTCGACGCCGCGTCGGATCTGATTCGGCAGGCTTTCTATCGCGGCAATTTCGCCGACCTGATGGGTAACGCCCTGGGCAACCGCGGGGTCGCCGCATAACGATGCCGCGCGGCTTTTCGAAGTTCGCCGCGGCCGGCTTCGGAACATGTCTGCTCCTGCTTTGCGTCGTCTTCGCGGTCGGAGCATTCAGCTTCAGATCGCCGGCTCCCGTCGCCGCCGATGCCGCAACCGGTGTGTTCTCCGCGATGCGCGCGCACGATCAGCTCGCTCGACTGCTCGGCGATGAAACGCCGCATCCGATCGGAAGCGCCGCCAACGTCCTGGTGAAGGGGCGCCTGGTCGAGCGTCTAACCGAGTTGGGTTTTGCGCCGGAGGTTCAGGACGCGGTAGCGTGCAGCTTCAAATGGCCGGTGTGCGGCCGCGTGCAGAACGTGCTCGCGCGCATCGACGGACAGCAGCGTTCCAGCGTGATGCTGATGGCCCATTACGACTCGGTCGCCTCCGCGCCGGGTGCCGGCGACGACGGCGCCGGCGTCGCGACGCTGCTCGAAGTCGCCAGAGCCATGCACGATGCGCCGCAGCCCCGCAACAGCGTCGTGTTCGCGTTCACCGACGGTGAAGAATCCGGCCTGCTCGGTGCCGAAGCATTCTTTTCGCAGCACGCGTGGGCCGACGACGTCGCCGTAGTGATCAACGTGGAAGGCTCCGGGTCGCAAGGTCCTTCGCTGCTGTTGCGCATCGGCCCGCACAGCGGCGCGGTGCTCGACGCATTCCGCAGAGTGGCCCGATTTCCGGTCGCGTCTTCGTTTTCGGAAGAGTTGTTCAAACGGCTTCCCAACGACACGGATCTGTCGGTGTCGAATCATGCCGGCAAGCCGGGGATCGACTTCGCGTTCGTGGGCGAGCGCAATCACTACCACTCGCGCGGCGATTCGATTGCGAACCTCAGCCTCTCGACCTTGCAGCATCACGGCGAGAATGCGTTGCCGCTCGCGCGGGCTTTGGCAGAAGCGGATCTGACGAAGACGGCGCCGAAATACGTCTACTCGACGGTCGGCCAATCGTTGTGGATCGCGTATCGCCCGCAGACCGGACTCGCGCTCGCGATCTGCATGGTGGCGCTGCTCGGACTCGCCACGTGGCGACGCTGGCAAGGACCGGGACATTTCTTCGCCGCGCTCGGCATCGTCGCGCTCGCGCTGGCCACGACGGTAGTGCTGGAACTCGCGACGCTCGCACTCGCCGACCTGATCGCGGGCACGCGCGTTGCGTGGCCCGCCAATCCGTGGCCCTGGCGGTTGATCATCTATTCGCTTCCGATCGTCGCGCTCGCGCTCCAGCGTCCGCTCGTCAGGCGAGTGGGGTTCTGGAACTCACTGCTGGCGGCATGGTGGTTCTGGACATTGATCACGCTTGCGCTCGCGACGTATCTCCCGCTCGCCTCTCATCTGACATTGCCGGCCACCGTAGCGGCCACGCTCGTCATCGTCGTGCTGGCATTCGCGCATCCGCTCGATCGCCCGGTGTTCCGTTGTTCCGCGGCGATCCTCAATGCGGTGATCGCGGGTTGGTTCCTGCTGCCGCTCGCTTACATCGGCGAGAGCACGCAAGGATTCAACGCCGCTCCGGCCATGTACGTCCCGCTTGCGTTGGTTGGCCTGACGCTGCTGCCGCTGCTCGACCGCGGTCGCGTCAAGATCGCGCGGTGGATCGCGGTCGCAGTCGCGCTCTCTGGTCTCGCACTGGCGCATTGGGCATCGCTCTATTCCGAGCTGCGACCGCAGCGCGTCAACTACACCTACGTCTTCGACGCCGACGAGAATCGTGCAACCTTCCTGGCGTGGAGTCCGAATCCATTGCCGCCACAGGTCGCCGCCGCATTGCCGTTCGCCGAAGGACCGACGCCGCTGCCGTGGGAGCGTGGGGAGCCACCGCTGCTGGCGGCTGCGGACATCATCCAGCGCGAAGCAACCACGCTCGCGCCTGAGTCGGTCTCCGGCACCACGCGCACCCTGCGGCTGCACCCGGTCGCCGAAACCGGCACGATCACGCTGGTGCTTCCGAAGCAGGCACCGATCGAGGCGATACGCATCGAAGGTCGTGCAGTCGCAATCGACACGAACGATGCCACGGACTATCTCGAGGTGGCGTTCGATGCACCCTCACAGCGCGACGTCACGATCGAGATCGACACCTCTGCGCCAGACGGCATCGACGGCTATCTGCTCGACACCGCCTATCGTCTGCCTGACGGCGCCAAGCCGCTGATCGATGCGCGCGGCACTCTCGCGGCACCGGGCGGACACCGCGGGGACCGTTGGATCGTGTTGAGGCGCGTGAAGATCTAGGCACCTGGCTCATGGCCGAGCAGCCAATCGAGAATGCGCGGGTTCTCGTCGCGCGGATACGTGTGCGACAGATCCGGAATTTCGCGGAACGTGACTGCGGCACCGGCGGCCGACAGCGCCGCGTTCGCAGTGCGCGCCATCTCGATCGGAAACATCCAGTCGAGCGCGCCGTGCACGAGATAGATCGGCAAGCCGCGGATGTCCTCCGCAGCGTCGAGCAGCATCGGGTGAAAGCTGCCCGAGATCGGCGCGAGGTGCGTGAACGGACCGCGGTTCATCAAACCGGTGAGCAGACTGAACGTGCCGCCGTCGGACATGCCCGTCAGCAACACGTGATCCGTGTCGATCGACCAGCGCTCCGCGACGCGACCCACCAGCGTGCGCAGCGCGTCGCCGTCGAGCGGTGGATTCATCAACGACCAGGTGCCCTCCTGCGACGTCGGGCTGATCAGAATGCAGCCACGCGTGCGCGCTTCGCGCAGCCAGCTCCACAGGAAATCGGCGCCGTGGCCGCTGCCGCCGTGAAGCGCGACGATCAGCGGCCAGCGTTGCGATGCGTCGTAGTACTCCGGCACGTACAGCGAGAAGCCGCCGCGCGCATCGCGTGCGTTGTCGACGCTGAGAATGCCGACGTCGTCGCGCATCGCATCGGCGTCCGCGATGCGGCGCACCAATGCGTCGTCCTGTCGCCGCTCCGGTTCGAGAAAGAAACGGCTCACCGGCGGCAACATGAACGACAGCGGATACAGCGCCTCGACCGCCTGCGTACTGCTGCGCATGGAGCGATACGCGCGCATGACGCCGTTCGGATCTGTCGCGCTCTGCGCTACTCCACTGAGCGCGCGCAACGCGGCGTCGCTGGAGAGCACCAGTTGCGAGCGGAAGAACTCGAGATCATCGGGCCATTTCACCGCATCGAAACGCGCGCGACCCTCCCGAACGGGTGCCTCGAACGGTTCCAGCGCCGCGGCGATTCTCGGAAGGTGCGGCGGATGCAGATGCCTGCCCGCGAACGCCAGCGCCTCGAGCGCATTCAGCAGCGGCGGAACCAGCGCCGTTGCGGCGTCGAGCAGCGCGTCGTTGTCGTCGGTCATCACGCACCCCGCGGATCGGTTTCGGTCATTCTCCGGGGTTATGGCTCAGCGCAACAAGTCTGCTTTAATGGCCGACCTGAAGCCGGGTTCCGGCGCTCACACGGAGATGCCATCGTGGCCAGGAAATTCGACCGCGGCGTAGAGGACGTCGGCAACATCCTCGCGCTCGAACACCTCAATCTGACGGTTCCGGACCAGACCACGGCTGCGCTGTTCTACGTTTCAGGGCTCGGCTTCACGCGCGACCCGTACGTCGACTTCGGCGTGTTCAACTTCAACAACATGTGGGTAAACGTCGGCGACCAGCAGTTCCATCTGCCGCAAGGCAAAGCCCAGCATTTTCGCGGCACCATCGGCCTGACGGTGCCTGATCTGGACAAGCTGCGCTGGCGTCTCGATCAGGTCGGACGGTCGCTCACCGACACCGAGTTCGGCTGGGAAGTTTACGATGACTATATCGGCGTCACGTGTCCGTGGGGCAATCGTCTGCGATGCCACGCGCCGGACGAGTCGATGACGCTCGGCATCCGCTATCTCGACATGGACGTGCCAACCGGCGCCGCGTCGGGCATCGCGAATTTCTACCGCGACGTCTTCGCCACTCCGGCCACCGAAGCCAACGGCGTGGCTGAGGTGCAGATGGGAACGAACCAGACGGTGCGCTTCGTGGAGAAGGCGGGCGACGTGGACGCCTACGACGGCCATCACATCGCCATCTACGTCGCGAACTTCTCGGCCGCGCACGACTGGCTCGACTCGCGCGCGTTGATCACGGAGGAATCCGATCAGCATCAGTATCGCTTCCAGGGCATCGTCGATCCGAAGGAGAACAACGGCGCACTCGTGGAACTCGAACATGAAGTGCGGAGCATGCGGCACCCGATGTGGGGACGGCGTCTGACGAATCGCAACTCGAATCAGACGTTCATGACGTTCCATCGCGGTCGCGAAGCGTTCGTGCCATGACGCGGACGACGCAGCACGAACCTGCGCCTTACTATCTTCCGATCGGCGACGAACTCGAAGTTTTCGAAGCAGCGTACGAAGCGCGATTGCCGGTGTTGCTGAAAGGCCCGACCGGTTGCGGCAAGACGCGCTTCGTCGAATACATGACATGGCGACTGTATCGGCAACAGGAATCGCCGCGACAGCTGTTTCCTGAGCCACTCGTCACGGTGAGCTGTCACGAAGATCTCACCGCGACCGATCTCGTCGGCCGCTATCTGTTGCGCGGCGACGAGGCCGTGTGGATGGACGGGCCGCTTACGCGCGCGGTTCGCGCCGGCTCGATCTGCTACCTCGACGAGATCGTCGAGGCGCGCAAAGACACTACCGTCATCATCCATTCGCTGACCGATCATCGCCGCATGCTGCCGATCGAAAAGACCGGCGAGCTGTTGCCTGCGCACCCGGATTTTCTGCTGGTGATCTCATACAACCCCGGTTATCAGAGCGTGCTGAAAGATCTCAAACCGAGCACGCGGCAGCGCTTCGTCGCGATCGCGTTCGGTTATCCGGACGCCGAGCGCGAGGCGATCATCATCGCGCATGAAAGCGGCGTGGATTCGGCAACCGCCGAACGGCTCGCCGTCATCGGCGCGAAAACGCGACAGCTCGCCGACCAGGGATTCGACGACGGCGTCAGCACGCGCTTGCTGACCTACACCGGGCAACTCATCAGACGCGGCATCGATCCGCGGCGCGCGTGCGAAATCGGCGTCGTGCACGCCGTTTCCGACGACGCCACCGTGCAGCAGGCGGTCGCGGACGTAGTCGACGTCGTTCTGCCGTGACGCAAGCCGTCGAGTTGCTCGACATCGAGCGGCGTATCGCGCTGTTCGCGCAGGCAATCACCGGTTCGGCTTACGAAGTGCGCGCGTCGGAGACGTTCACCGGCGACGAAGTGATCGTTCGGCACGACCGTGCGATGCTCAGTTCGAAAGCGCTGTTTCTTCCGGCGCGAATCGCAACGAACGCCGTCCACCAGATCAACCGGCGCGTGTATCGGCTGCTGTCGCTGCATCAGTTGGGCTATCGCGAATTCGGCACGTTCGAGTTTCGCCTGCCGATCGCGGCTGAACACTCACTGACGCTCGCGAACCGTATCGGCACAACGGACTCCATCCGCGACTCCGATCTCGACGTCTTTTACACGCGATTCGAAGTGCCTGCACTGGCGCGCGCGTTATTCCAGCTGATCGAAGCGTATCGCATCGATCGTCGGATGCTGGCCGCCTATCCGGGCGTACGCGTAGATCACCAACGCGAGAGCGCGACTGAGCTGGAACGTCGTCAGCCGCTCGATTTCATCACCGGCTTGCGCGAGGTACTCGAAGGCACGCTGCGCCACACGCTCGGCGTATCGGCACAGATGCTGATGGACATCGACGCGACCGGCGTCATGCAACACCTGCTGGCGATCGTCGCAACGGTCGAACGCGCCGGTGCCGACGTGTATGCAACCGTCGAAGGCGTGGCCGCCGCCTATCTACTGCTGGAAGCAAACGGACTGCTGCCTCCTGTGTTGACCTCCACCGCTGTGGCGGCCGAAATCGACGTACCGCGTCCGGAGATTCACGGTGCACCGCCGACCGAATGGTTGCAGCGCGAAAACCGCCTCGACGACTGGATCGAGGAACTAGAGGGCCTCGATGCGATGATCGCCACGGCTGCGAGCGATGCGGAAGCCGGCATCTCGGAAGCCGGTGCCGAACGACCGCCGGAGATCGAAGTGCGCCAGGTCACCGATCAACGCGACACGCTCGCGCGGCGCATCGAGATGGAGCGCAACACGTTGCGGCACGCGCTCGGCCACGACGACAAACCGCCGAGCCACAGCTATCTCTACGACGAATGGGATTGCCACGCGAACCGGTATCTGCGCGGCTGGTGCCGCCTGTACGAGCGCCGCACCGAACCCGGTTCAGCAGCCGACGTCATCGCGTTGCTGAAACGCATCGCACCGCACGAACAGCGCGTGCGCCGTCAGTTTCAGCAACTGCCGCTGCAGGCGTATCAGCGCACGCGCCGCGTGCTCGACGGCGAAGAGCTCGACTGGGATCAGATCCTCGATCACCACACCGACCTGCGGCGCGGCGCCGCGCCGGACGAACGCGTGTACCAACGTCGCGATCGCGTGACGCGCGACGTCGCCGCAGCGTTTCTCATCGACCTCTCGGCTTCGACGGACGATCCGGTGACCAAACCCGCGCCGACGGCGAACCCGGACGACGACGATGATTCATTCCTGTGGCAACCGTTGAAGATCGACCGCGATGCACCGCCGCCGCGACGTATCATCGACGTACTGCGCGACGCTATTGCATTGATGGCGCGCGCGCTCGACAGCCACGGCGATGCGTACGGCGTATTCGGTTTCTCGGGCTACGGGCGCGACTGCGTGGAGTACTACGTTGCCAAGGAATTCGGCGAAGCATTCCGCAGCGCAAGCATGCGCGCGCTGGTGGGCATGCGACCGCGCCGCAGCACCCGCATGGGTCCGGCCATCCGCCACAGCACCGCGAAGCTGGCGCGAACCGGCAGCGCACTGAAGGTGCTCATCATGTTGTCCGATGGATTCCCGCAGGACTGCGATTACGGACCGGACCGCAGCGATCACGAATATGGGGTGGCGGATACGGCGCGCGCGCTCGAAGAAGCGGCGCGCGCCGGCGTTCAGACGTTCTGCATTACGGTCGATCGATCAGGGCACGACTATCTGAAGCGAATGTGCGCGGAGGATCGCTACATGGTGATAGACGAGATCGAGTCGTTGCCGGACGCACTGACCAAGGTCTACCACAAACTGACCGCGTGACGATGCGATCAGTCGTCGCCGCCCGCGCCGAGCAGATGCAGCAGGCTCGTGAACAGGTTGTAGATCGACACGTAGAGCCCGACGGTGGCGCGAATGTAGTTCGTTTCGCCGCCGCTGATCACGAGACTCGTCTCGAACAGGATCGCCGCGCATGCGAACAGCACGATGCCGACGGAGATGGCCAGCGAGAGACCGGAGATGTCGGTGAAGTGATTGAGCAGGATCGCGCCCATCAGCACGAAGAATCCCGTCACCAGAAATCCACTGAGGAAGCTGAAGTCTTTGCGTGTAGTGAGCGCATACAGCGACAGACCGACGAACGCCACCGAGGTCAAGCCCAGCGCCTGCCCGACGAGTTGCGGCCCGTTCGGCAGCTTCATGTACATCGACAGCACCGGCCCAAGCGAATAACCCAGGAAGCCGGTGAACGCGAACACCGCTAGCAGGCCCCACGCGCTGTTGGCGAGCCGCTGCACGAGGAAAAGCAAACCGAAGAATCCGATCAACGTCGGGAAGAAGCCCAGGTACGGCGCACCCACGGCGACCGCAGCGTATGTCACCAGCGAGCTGAACGCCAACGTCATTCCGAGCAGCAGATACGTGTTGCGCAGCACGCGATTGATTTCAATGCTGCGACTGAGCGCGCCGCCAACCGGTCTGATTTCCGCCACCACTACCTCCAGTTCGTTGAGCCGACCCTCTGTATAGGGGATGCGCGGCGCATTAGCAATCGACCGAGCGAATACGTGACATCCACCTGTTGCCCCGCGATCAGTCGGGTATGATCCGGACACGGTGACCGGAGGGCTGTGGTGGACCATCAGCAGATCAAGCGCACGTTGCTGGCTCGCAAGGAAGAACTGCTCGAGCGCCACAGCCGCATTGCCCGCAAAACCCGGCACCGCGAAGAACCGCTGCCGCAGGACTTTGCCGAGCAGGCCGTAGAACTCGAGAATCAGGAACTGCTCGAGGCGCTGGACGCCGAGGTGGCTGAAGAGTTGCGGCAGATCTCGCGGGCGCTGCTGCGCATCGAATCCGGCGAATATGCGTACTGCACGTCGTGCGGCGAAGACATACCGACCGCGCGGCTCGAAGCCATGCCGACCACCAGCCTCTGCCTCGATTGCGCGACTGAGGCCGAGCGCCACTAGTTGAGCTTCTCAGTCGGTCTGCATCAGCAGCTCGTAGCATCGGACGCGCTGCCGGAACTCGTGCGTGATGCTCACCACGAACAGCTCCTCGGCGCCGCAGCTCGCGGCAATTGCGCCGAGTTGCGCGTGTACCGGCTTCGCCGTACCCAGAATCTGATGATCGCGTCGCGACGTGAAGCGCTCTTTTTCCGCGGGCGTCATTTCGTAGGCAAGCGCTTCGGTCGGTGAAGGAAACGGGCCGAATTCGCCCCGCTCAACGCGCAAGCGCCAGAGATCCCGGCACCGGGCGAGAACCTGCGCCTCCGCATCGCTGTCTGCACAGATCACGAACACGCCGAGCGTGACGCGAGGCACAGGGCAGACGTCAGACGGCCGGAACGTGTCGCGATAGATCTGACAACTCGACTCGGCCGAATGTGGGCTGATGAAATGCGCAAATGACAACGGCAACCCGAAGTGCGCGGCCAGTCGCGCGCCGTCTTCGCTCGACGCGAGCATCCAGAGTTCCGGCGCAGTGGCGGGTACGGGTGTAACGCGCACCGGACTCAACGCTTCGGTGTACGGAGGTTGGCCGTTGATGAAGGCCTTCAAGTCGGCGAGCTTCGCGGGAAAATACTCCATGCCGATCTTGGAGCCGTATGCGAGCGCGGCCGCGGTGATGCCGTCGCTTCCCGGCGCGCGCCCGACGCCGAGATCGATCCGACCCGGGTAGAGCGTCTCGAGCAGGCGAAAATTCTCGGCGACCTTGAGCGGGCTGTAGTGCATCAGCATCACGCCGCCTGAGCCGACACGGATGCGCGACGTGTTCGCCGCGATGGTGCTGATGAGTACCTCCGGCGATGACCCTGCGAAACTCGCCGAGCCATGGTGTTCTGCCACCCAGTAACGGTGATACCCGAGCCGTTCGGTGATCTGCGCGAGCTCGATCGTTTCGTGCAGCGCATCGGCCGCGGTGCCACCGCTGCGAATCGGGCTCTGATCCAGTACCGAGAGTTTCACACCGCGATCATAACGGAACCGTCTTCGACCGATCGTCGAGTTCCCGCAGGCGCCGCTGATGCGAGTCGAGGTCGAACAAACTCAAGCCCACAGCCGCGCCGATCATCAACGCCGAGATGAGCAGGAAGCTGTCGGTCGAGTCGAGATGGTTCGCAACGACTGCAAACCCCGCAGCGCCGATCGAACGGCTCAGATTCGACAACGACATGTACACGGCGAACTGCGTGGCGGCGACGCGCGACCAACAGATGTTCATTGCGAGCGCGATGAATGCCACGAACAACATCTGGTTGCTCAACGCGGCGATCGACCAGATTGCCACGACGTAGCCGGTGCGCACCCACCAGAACGGCGTGCACGCAAACACCAACGTGGCCGCCGCGCTGGTGATCAGCGCAATGAGATAAAGGCGCTTGATACCGAAGCGATCGATCAACGGGCCGAACATCACGCCGATCATCGCAACCGGAACACCCATGTAGCCCTGAAACGACGAATACTGGACGCTTGTGAAATGCAGACTCTGCACGGCAAACACCGGGAACACGCTGATCGCGATACCGTCGCGCGTGCGCACCAGCAGTTCCACCAACACCAGCAGAACGCTCATCGGCAGGAACAGAACGCGCAATAGCCCGGAGAAGATTCCAGCGAATGTGGTCTCTGACGCGTGTTCTCGATTCGTGGCAATTCCCGCGGTCCACGGCAGAATTCGCTCGCCCCTTCGTTCGCGCGTCAGGGTGATCAGCAGAAGAACCGCTCCGATCGCGGCCGTTCCAACGAGGGCCGCGGTCGGCAGACCGCCGGCATTCAGCAGTACACCCGAGAGCGCCGCAAACGACGAGAAGCCCGCAACCTGGCCGAACGCCATCAATGCGTTCGCTCTTCCGCGCTCGGAAGGCGGCAACACGTCGATGGCCATACCGTCCACTGCGACGTCCTGAACCGCGGCAAACAGGTTCACCGCGAATGCGATCACCGTGAGCATCGCGAGCTGAGCAGCGGCATCGGTAACCAATACGAGCGACGCCATCGATAGCGTCAACCCGAACTGCGCCGACATCACCCACGGCCGCCGCCTTCCCATCGCCGGGAACGCGAAGCGATCCATGAACGGACCGGCGAAGAGCTTCAAACCCCACGGCAGTCCGATCACGCCCTGGTAAGCCGCAATTTCCGCGAGGCCCACACCGCGTTCGGCAAGCCACGCCGGCACCGCGATCGTCAACAGGCCGATCGGAATGCCCTGCGCGTAATAAAACGCCGTGAACGAAGCGAGCCTGAGCCAGCGCGATTCGGTCAGCGAGACTGAGATCAAATCGAAGGCTCGTATGGGAACGCCGCAATTAGATCACGCCGCGACTGACACGGAGCGGCGTTGTGGCATCGTTGGTACATCGCGCGTAGATTACCGACCGGCTCGCGCCGCAAGCTCATCAACAAGTCGACGGAGATAAGGATGCGTATCCTGCGGTGGCTCGGAATTGCGGTCGCCGTACTCGTCGTTGGAGTCGGGGCGGTGTTCGTCGCGGCTCGATTCCACGATGGTCCGCTCGGAATGATCGCGGGGGGTCCGCTGGTGCGTGGCGAACTCGTAACCGGACCGGAACCGGATTGGGCGTTCGTGCACGACGTGCCCACTGTCGAATTCCAGCTGCTGTCGCCGGCGCGATCGCGCACCACCTGGATCCTCGAGGTTGGCGGCAAGGTCTACATCCCCTGCGGCTATATGACGAGCACGGTGGGCCGGATCTGGAAACAGTGGCCGGTGGAAGCGGAGAAGGACGGTCGGGCGATTCTTCGCGTAGGCGACAAGAAGTACGAGAGACAGCTGGTGCGGGTTCAGAGCGGCGAAGTGCTCGAGCCGTTGACGCAGGAAATCAGTCGCAAATACGGCGCACCGGCCACGCCGGCAGCCGTCACCTCCGGCAGTCTGTGGCTGTTCGAGCTAGCGCCGCGGGCTTCCGAAGGTTGACCTGCCTCGATCCGCACCAAAATGGGGCCCTGGGAACCCTATCCTCCATTAATCCTCCATTACTCCCCCGGTTTTCTCTCAGGAAGCGCCGATACATTAGCTCCCCAGCGGCTGCCTCTAGGACGATCCAGCGAAACCGTTCGACCCTAGAGATGTCTCCGGTCTCTGCGCTTAGAGGCAGTCGCGCCACCTCCCCTCCCTTCTCCTAGCTTCAACTTCGGCGCTCTTTGCGCTTGTCCGGCGTCAGGTCGGCACGTGTGTCGTCGTGACTTCCGCCAGCAGCCTGTCGTCGTCGCCCCAGACCTGTGTGCGGATGACCGTGATCCTGCGTCCGACGCGTACCGGCACCGCGACACCACGTATCGTGCCCCCCTGCTGGTTCGCCAGCATGACGGCGTGCAGATCGACGCCGACCAGGAACTTGCGCTCGCCAGTCTTGCTCTCGTAAGCGCGGTTCGCTGCGCCGGTCGAAATGTTGTCCGCTAACGAGATGATCACGCCGCCGTTGATGTTGCCGGTGGGATTGCAGTGATGCGCTTCGATCTCGATCCGCGCGCTCACGTCTCCGTCCTGGTCTGCGTGCTGCATGCCGATGTACTGGTCGAACGTCATGGTGTCGCCTCGCAGACGGTGTTCACTGTTCAGGCCGGTCCATCCGCGGAGGAACCCAGGATTCGCTTCAACTCCTGCAACTCCTGCTCGAGCGCTTCTATGCGCGACTCGAGTCCGCTGATTCGATCGACTCTCGCCGGTGTCGGCGTCGACGCACGCGGCTCCGGATCGGCCGGAACCGACTCGATGGGGCCCGAGAACAGGTGCATGTATTCGAAGTCGCGACGCCCCGGCGTGCGCGGCAGGCGCGCCACCAACGGACCGCTTTCGTGGTTGATCAGTCCTTCCAGCGTTTCATCGACGGCCGTGTTGTCGGGGAATTCGTACAGCCGCCCGCTTCGGGCGCGGAGTTCGCCGGGTGTCTGACGGCCACGCAACAGCAGCAGACAGATCACCGCGAACTTCGGCTCGGACAGCTGCAGCTCCGCAAACGGCGTATTGCACAACCGCTGCGTGTATTTGACCACCCGACCTTTGAAGTTCTCCTCGCTGCTGACCAGGTGTTTGTTCTCGAGCTGCCGCGCGGCGTGCTGCACGGTTCCCTGATCGAGCGACAGCACTGGATCGCGACTGGACTTCTGATTGCACGCGAGCGTCAGCGCATTCAGCGTGAGCGGATATTGCTCCGGCGTCACAACCGACTTCTCCATCAACGAACCGATGATGCGCGCTTCGTTCAGGTCGAGGACGATGTTCAACGCCGTGGTCCGCAGCTCGAGGGTTGCGGCAGTGTAGGAAAACGCGACCCGGCTGTCTGCGCCCGGCCGCGTGCTAGCATCGCCCGCACAACACGAGGATCAGCGCCATGAATCAGCAGGTTCGCATTACCGATTGGCTCGAAGGTTCGCGCGCGCTGCAGAACGAGACCATCGAGCTGCGGCGATCGATTCATCGGGAACCGGAACTCGGGCTCAAAACGCCGAAGACGCTCGCCAAGGTAAAAGCCGCACTCGCGGGACTGCCGCTGCAGTTCAAAACGGGACCATCGACCACCGGACTGATCGCGATTCTCGAGGGCGCCCGACCCGGCCGAACCGTGCTGTTGCGCGGCGACATGGACGCCTTGCCGATGCCGGAAGACACGAACGTCGAGTTCAGTTCCACCGTCGCCGGCGCGATGCACGCGTGCGGTCACGATGCGCACACCGCCATGCTGGCGTCGGCGGCAAAGCTCTTGTGCAAACAACGCGACCGCCTCGCCGGCCGCGTGATGTTCATGTTCCAGCCGGGCGAGGAGGGTTTTCACGGCGCTCGGCACATGATCGACGACGGCCTGCTCGACAACCCGTCGCCCGACGCCGCGTTCGCGATCCACATCGCGCCGAACGCACCTGCCGGCATATTGTCGTCGAAAGCAGGTCCGATGCTCGCATCCGCCGACGTCGTCAAAATCGAAGTGCGCGGCCGCGGCGGCCACGCATCGATGCCGCATCACGCGCTCGATCCGATTCCGATCGCCTGCCAGATCGTCACTGCGCTGCAAACCCTGGTCACGCGGCAGATCGACGCGTTCGATCCCGTGGTGGTGACGATCGCGCAGATCCAGGCCGGATCGACCGACAACGTCATTCCCGAGACCGCGTACCTCAACGGCACCATTCGGTCGGTGTCCGAAGAATCGCGCGCGAAGGTGCACGCAGGCGTCACGCGCATCGCGGAAAACATCGCGCTCGCCCATGGCGCGGAGGCGGTGGTCGAAATCAAACGAGGATTTCCGGTGACGGTTTGCGATTCTCGTGCAGCATCGATGGCCGAGCGCGCCATAATCAATTTGTTTGGCGCGACGGCATGGCAGACAATGCAGAAGCCGATCATGGGCGCAGAAGACTTCTCCTACGTTCTGCAACGCGTACCCGGCGCGATGATGATGCTGGGCGTCTGCCCCGACGGGCAGGATTGGCACACCGCCTGCCCATGTCATTCGAACCGCATGGTGCTGAACGAATCCGTGCTGGCGCGCGGCGTGGCGGCGCACTGCGCCGTTGCGGAGCATTTCCTCGCGGAAGGCTTGCCTAGCGCGTAGCGGCGAAGTACTCGATCGCGATCGGCAGGTCAGCGTCGGACCAATCGAGCGTTCGGACTTCAGCGTCATTCACCCAACGCAGTTCTGCGTGCTCGAGCGCTCGCGGAACGCCATCGGTAAGTGCACACACGAACGGCAACAGCGTTACCTCTATGTCCGGGTAGCGATGCTCGACGCGCAAGAGCGCCCGCGTCGGACGAATCACGCAGCCGAGTTCCTCGCTCACCTCGCGAACGACGGCCTGCTCAGCAGATTCACCGGCAAGCATTTTGCCGCCGGGAAATTCCCATCGTCCCGCCCGCGCCTTGCCGGCGGCGCGCTTGGCGGCCAACACCCTGCCGGCTCGTTCGATGACGGCACACACCACCGTGACGTGGTGAGAATGCGCGACTCCAGTCATTCTTCCGCTCGACATTGCTTCGGAGCCAAATGTACGCCATCGGACGTTTCCTACACTGCACTCGCCTGAGACCCGACAGCGCCGCTAGGCCGCCCTCGCGACCATGGTTCAAATCCGCACCGAGATAGCCACGATGAAAATGGTTGAGATGATTGCCTGCCTGGTTGCGTTCAACTGTCCCACTGGCTGGGCCGATGTAGCAGACGCGCCTGACGCTGCAGACGCCACCGGAGACCGACCCACTCCCGCGCAGACCGAGTTGATGCAAGGCGCCAACGAACGACGCCACGAAGCGGCCGCCGAGAAAGCCGACAACCAGCATCAGGCGGAAATGAAGAAGTGCGAGGGCCTCGTGTGGGAAGAAGCGAAGCTGTGCAAGGATCAGGTCAGTACGGAAACGGCGCAGACTCAAGCGAAAGTCGAGAAGGATCGAGAGAAGAAGGCGCCCGTGCCTTCGCCGTAACGCCTCAGGTGGTCTGTGGTTCGCGCGACGCACGAGAACGGATTGGCACCGCAACCCGTTGTGTAATGGCCAGATGACTCACCCGCGCCGCACGTCGGCGACCACGCCTGTACTCTTCGAGCATCCGTCGCAACTCATCCGACGTCGCGGGATGCTCCGAACATGTCCGATACCAATTCACGAGATCCATTCCGCACTCCAACGCATTGCAAGTCGGAAGCGTCAATGTTCGATTGCGACGAACCAGTCGTCTGTGGGTGCGCGACGGAGCACGGCGTAGGAAGCGTCCGGCGGGCGACGGCGCTCGCGCGCCGGGATGCACCAATCCGATAGCTCATCGCGGCCGCTACGTCGTCGGCACCGCCTCGATCTTCATCCTACCGGCGTTGAGGAAACACGCTTTGTTGAAAAGGGTCAGGTCCACTGGGTTCGGCAGGCGAACATCAGCCAACCGTGGATAAGCGCGCCTCGTAGAGTCGTAACGCCTATCGACCTGTGAAATGAACAGCAACACCAGCCCGCGTTGTCGCGCAAAGTCGCGCAATGCCGTTAGCTGATCCGCCAGATCGGGGTTCTCGCGCTTTTGGTCCAGGAGTTGCAGATAGTCGACGACCACCACGGTGCCAGGAAGGGCCTGATCCATCCGGTCGATGATGTATTGAGCACTGATGACATCCGAATCGTCGAATGTGAAGCGCGACCCGAAAGCTCCAAGATCCTCGCCGAGCTCGGTAAAGCGTCTGGCAATATCGGCTAGGTTGTAATCGAGCGTGAAGAACACGCAACGATGACCGCCTTTCATCGCCTCGATCATCAGCTCCAGACTGAGGCGCGTCTTGCCCTGACGGGGTCGCGCGGCCAACAGCACGACGTCTCCCGGAACCAACTCCGCCAACAGGGTCTTGCCGTGCTCGCGGTCGAACGACCGACTGGCAAGCAGACTCCAGGTCTTGAACCCTTCGCGTCGCGCAATACGATCCAATGCTTCGTGAAGAGGAATCCGTTCCTTCCGGGCGAGAACTCTCGCCTCATGCTTCAATCGGAAAATCGGCGCAGACAATTCCATACTCAAACCTCCCGTTGCGGGCATCGTTCACAGTCCCTCCTTGTGTGATGCGCTCGAACAGTCGGGTTCGAAGAGGATGAGCCCCGCACGTTGCGTACTTCCCCGACGGAGGGGGGCGGCCTGGGCTGAATGCCGCGATGGAGTATGCGTTAGTGACGCGCAGCGCGCCATGCACGGACGCTTCGAACAGCGAGCTCTTGTCTAGCTTGGCGTCTGTGTCGATTGTTGGTAGCTACGGGTGGACTTGAACCACCGACCCCAGGATTATGAATCAACGTGCCGTTCGCGATCCATGATGTTGAAATCTCAAGCGATGAGGCCCTCACCGTTTCCAATACTGTTGTCTGCGCACCTTTACTAACTCGTTGATTCGCAGCCGTGCTAACGGCGGTATTGGAAATCAACGCCAGCGCGAAAGCGTGCATCGCGTCGCAGCTTGTACACGATCGTTGAATCCGTCTCTTCGCCCTGAAGTCGCCGCACGTTCTAGACACTCGAAGCGGGGGCTCTCGGAGCGGATCTGCGACCGACTAGCGCGCCCTACCAGCGCGGTGGCTTTGTTATCGTGGTACCAGGGATTGGATCGGCCAGCTGGTTTGCGCTCAAGTGATGCGGCCGAATGTGTCTAATGAAACTGGAGTTCTTACGCAATTCGGCTGAGGGCTTTCGAAGAGGAGCACCCGGCGTGATCAGCCCGATTGTCTTCTGTTTTGCCCTGACCAAGGACAACGCAAGTGCTAGGTCCGAATCGTTTGAGACCACCACTGCACAGTCGTATTTGTTGCGCCAGCAGTCGTCGAGCATGCTTACCGCGAGGTTGACGTCGGAGCCCTTCTCTTCGTTCTTCCACACTTCGACCGTGGCCGGCGGTGGCGATGCGTTTTCGAGACGGACCTTGTGTCGAAGGAAATGACCGAAATGAAATTCAACTAAGGGACATGCGGAAACGAGGGCTCTGAAATAGGCGTCTTGACGTGCGTGGACGCCTGGATCGTTTGGGGTCGGCTGCACCCGCGCAGTGAAGTATTTGACCTTTAGAATGTTGTTCTTCTTAGGATCCAGGACGCTCTGAAAGAGCGTCTCAAGATTGAGCCACTTCCATTGCGTTCCCCTAACGCATCCGTAGTAGAAGTTGAATCCGTCGACGTAGACGATTGTCCGTGCGGACATTTTCGCTCCCAGAAAAAGCAGGGGCTCCCGAAGGAGCCCCGCGCCCAGCGACCGAAGTCCCCGGGGTAGTAGCCGAGAATTCTATATAGGCTTGGTTGGCGATGGCAAGATTCCTGCACATCAGGGCTGACAATTGGCCGCAAAAAGCGCGGACCAGCGCAAGTAGCGAAAAATCCAAGGCTAACCTAGGCTGGCGAAATGTTAAGCGATGCGCGCTTTGCGGCTTACGAGGTGCGCGAACTCCGAGATTCGTCGCCCGAATTAGAAATCAACGCAAGGGTTTGACCGTGTCTGGCTTCACTCTGTACACGCGCTGTGTCACGCCAGAGTCAGCATGCCCGAGCAGCTGACGCGCATGTTCCAGTGTCGTGTCGCTACCCGTCTTCC
The DNA here is from genome assembly GCA_963780795.1 of uncultured Gammaproteobacteria bacterium. GTDB lineage: Bacteria > Pseudomonadota > Gammaproteobacteria > Pseudomonadales > Azotimanducaceae > DATJGR01. The sequence continues at coordinate 1,325,711 of CAWADH010000008.1, forward strand.
GACGCAGATCATGTTCGGTGAATCGTTTGGCCAGGACGCCTTTCTCGATCGCGGAAGTCATCCGGCGCTGCCAGATCGACTTGAAACCATCGCGCGAATAGGGAGTCCCCGAACGAGTCGAGAACAAGTAGAGGCTTCCGATACGCCGGCGTAGCCGCCGCGCCTGTTGGATCGCTGCTCGGAGTTCGGCCGACCATTGGATGATTTGTTGCTTGCCCGTCTTGCGCATCGTGACGTGAATTCCATCGTCTTTCAGTTGGTCTAGACGCAACTCCAACAAGTCACCCTGTCGTAGACCGGTAAGCACTTTCACGTCCACATACGCTGCGAGAAACGTGCCCGCGAACGTTCGAAACGCGATGAACTCTGCGTCGTTGATGTATCCATCTCTCGCCTTCTCCTTGAAACGCTCAACGCCTCGGCAAGGATTGAAATCGGTAGGAACCGCTCCCCACCGCCCCGCTTTCTTGAACATATGCGAAAGCAACGCGATCTCTCGGTTGGCACGAACTCTTGAAGTCTTTGCGCGCTCATCTAGATACGCATACACGTCCTGGCCCGAAATTCTCGACGGCTCAATCTTGCCGAACGCTGCGCGCAGATACTTCGATTCGATGAGGTTGCTCTTGTGTGTCGACTCAGCTTTCAGCGGAGCGACCTCTGCCATGTAACGATCGATGACCCTCGACATCGTCGACAGCGGTTGATTTGAATCTCGGATCCGCGCGTACTGCGCCATTGCTCTGACGTAATCGCGACCAAGATTTGTCCAGCTATTCGAACCGTACTCGACGAAGTAGTAACTTCCCGACCTGAGGTACATGCGTTCGGGGAGATGTCGATCCTTACGACGCTTTCGACCCAACTTGAAGTTCCCTCAGTGCGTCCCAGTCCGGCGCATCCACATTTGAACGGCGTTGACCCATTCGCTCAAGCAACGCGGTTCGTGCAACGACCGGCTGCCCAAATCTGTTGGGGAGGAACGGTATTCCGTTTCGTACGAGCCACGCTCGCTGGTCGGCCTTCCGCTTGTAGCCGGTCAGCTCCTCAACCTCCTCGGTCAGCAGAAACGTTACGCCCATCGAACTCGGCTTCGCCAGTCATTTCCAATAGTGTGAAGCGAGTTCACCGCGTTTCATGCATTAAAACCCGACAACTCTTGATTTGATTTTCTGGTCAGGCAGAAGCGCCTGAGCAATATAGTTCTGTTCGCCCGAAACCATCGCTATTGGAGGCGAACACCATGGCTCAACCACGAACAACCGACTTGCCCTGCATCTCATACTCGATTCCCAACGCCGCCAAAGTCTTGGACGTGCCGGAGACCAAGCTCTGGCAGGCCGTCAAAGACAGACAGCTGCGATCGTTCAAGGTGGGACGATCGCGGCGCGTCTCGCACCAAGCACTCTGCGAATACGTCGAAGCGCTTGAGCGTCGCCTGGGAGAACTGGCATGAGGCGGGCGGAACAACTGGGTTCGTCCGCAAATCGAGCTGATCCCGGCAGTCGCGTGTTGGCGCGCCTCGAACGCGTCGTCGATCGAGGCTACGGCCAGTTCTTCGCTCGCTGTCCGGCGCATGACGACACCAATCCGAGTCTATCGATCAAAGTGCTCGACGATGGTCGGGTGTTGCTCCATTGCTTTGCCGGATGCGCGATCGATGAGGTTTTGAGGGCAATGCGACTCGAGCTCGCGGATCTGTATCCGAATGTTCCGACTCCGGCCAAACCAGCAACGATTCGGTGGAACTATCACGACCTGTTGTTGCTGGCTCGCAGGGAGATCCAAGTTGCGGTCATCGCTGCAGCGCACCTGTTGGACGGCAAACCATTCAACGACTCGGACCGCGCCCGTTTATTCGCGGCGCATGCGCGCCTCGTGAATTTACTCGAGGTGGTCCATGACTGACTCCATTGATGGAGCGGCGGAGGCGATTGATCGCTATGAACCGCCGCGGCTGATACTGCTCGATGCAAGCTCAATCGAACCGCAAACAGTTCAGTGGTTGTGGCCCCGACGGATCGCGCTGCGCAAGATCACGCTCCTTGCTAGCGATCCAGGTCTGGGCAAGTCGTTGGTGACGATCGACCTGGTCGCGCGTGAGCCGTGGCAGGCTGTGGCCGTTGGAGAACGCTGCAGCTCCAGAGGGTAGTGCCTTGATCCTGAGCGCCGAAGACGATCCGGCCGACACGATGGTGCCGAGATTGATCGCGGCGGATGCGGATCTGTTACGCGTAAAACTGCTCGATTGCGTTCGCGAGACTTCGGTTTCCGGTAACCCGTTCGATCGAGGCTTCTCGCTCGAGCGCGATGTGCAACTGCTGGAACGCGAACTCGCGCTGATGCCGGACTGTCGGTTGATCGTTGTCGATCCGATCAGTGCGTACCTGGGTGGAACAGATACCCATCGCAATGCCGATGTGCGCGCACTGCTGACCCCATTGATCAAACTCGCACAGCGACACGATGTCGCAATCGTCGCCGTCAGCCACCTCAACAAGGGTACAGGTCTGCACGCCAACTATCGGGTGACCGGCAGCATTGCATTCACAGCCACCGCGCGCGCCGTGTATCTGATCGCGAAAGATCCAGACGATCCGAAACGTCGGCTCATGATGCCGATCAAGAACAACCTCGCCGAAGACGAAACCGGCCTCGCCTACCGCATTGATGTCACCGACGGCATCGCATCCATCGAGTGGGACGATCGATCTGTATCTGTGACACCGGATGAGGTTTTCAATCCCGACCCCGATTCGAGCGCGAAGGACGAAGCGATGGCCTTTCTGCTCGACATCCTCGGCAACGGACCCGCATCAGCGAAGGCGGTCCTCGCCGCAGCTCGCGAAGCGGGTATCGCCGAACGCACGCTGCACCGCGCAAAAAAGGCGCTGAGAGTGGTGTCAGGGAAGCCCAACTTTGACAGCGGCTGGGTCTGGAATTTGAGTCCGGCGATCGCGCCCAAGGCTGCCAAGATCGCCGAAGATTGACACGTTTCCCCATTGGGGAACTTGGCAATGATGGCCACCTTCGCGGTAGTTCAGTCATAACCAAAGAGTGAGCTATAGCCGTTTGGTTGACGGTCACGGGGGTGACGCTCGGCACCAAACGAGTCATCTGAGGGGCGTGTTTCCTTGTCGCGGCGCAACATTCGGCGAATCGACGCGCTGCAGGAACCGATCGTAGCGTTTAAACACTTCGCTCCTGATGGATGCGTTTAGGTAGAGAAATCCCTCCACGCGCTGACGTGAAAAATTCAAACTCGATAAACGCGGTGGGCTCAGTGAGCCCAAGTACTCCTCGGACAACCGCGCAACCGAAATGCCGCGAGAGCGATCTGAACGGGACGGACACCGGTCGCGGTGGGTGGTATGAAATTCAGCACGGCTGTGAGTGGGCTCACTGAGCCCACTCACCAGCTCGACAACGGAGGCCGCGACAACGTGCAATCGTCAGAACAGGCGAGCCGAGAACCGATGGCGGCGGAGCGCACCGCACATGCGCGCAGCCGCGACAGCGGAATCACGCGACGCGGTCGTACTTGAACTGCGTACCGAAGGCGCAGTATCGAGTTGAAGCAAGGATCGTGACGGGCGAATGCCCGGCGCGATCCGTGCTACGAACCGAAGGTGCCGTCGTCACTACGAGGCGCAGCGGTGTAGTGACGACGGCCACACGCCAGTAATCACGCGGATCCGCGGGCGGATTTCGGAGTGACAGCCGCGGTTTCGCTGCCCAGACTGCATGCACTGACGATTTATACGCGGCCACTGCGTTTAAAGTGGCAGGTCGATCCAGCCTGGCGTAAGCCAACCGGACAGCGAAGCAGACGCTCAATCACTGCAACAGCGACATCGAGAACCGTGCAATGTCGCAATGACCGTCAAGGTCATCGGTTCATCGTCGAGACTGAGGATCTTCGATCCGTTCGTTCAATTCGGGCATCGGCCTATCTTCCTATCGAGGTCGAGCGATTCGCCTTGGGCGACGCGAGATCAATTCATCAACCCCGCGGCTCCGCCGCATCATCAAAGGAGGTGACTTCTAGAAAACCACGTTCGAGATAAGACCTGACTGTGTAGGTCCGTTGGTTCTGGCGCAGACGTACTCTTCAACAGAAGAGGCCCTGTGTCGCCGAAGATCGGCACTGTTCAGGTCAGGGAGTGGTGTCCCACGATCATTACCGCGCGAGCGGAACTCGTTCAGCTACGGCTGCCGAGTCGATCAGAAACACTTACCAGAGCGTTCGAACACCGTAGAGACCTGAACCACCTTCCATCGTCAACCCCTTAGCCGCTGTTCAACCGGTATTGCGATCAGCGGCGCATTCTGTTTTCAAAATCGCCTAGTTCCCGCCGAGGCAACGTAAGGCACTGGACATCGAAATGAAAAACCAAACCATGCGATGTCGTAGTTGTATGGGAAGAGACGCTGGCTCGTCGGTTGGTCTGTCATCGCAACGCACGCAGGCTCCAGAATCGCAGCCTCTATCAACAATCAGATGGAACAACTTACACTGCCTCGCGACCCAATCAGGTTGCCGCCACTGCTTTCGTACGGTACGTTGCGCGGCCGTCACCCCCCAGGCCAAATATGCAGCGTCGTCGAATCCCCGCGCGCCGGGCGATATTGCTCGGCGCCGTTTTAGGCGCGTTGACGGCCTCGGCTGCTGCAACGCCGTCGAAGGAAGTGATCGCGCAGGTGTCGGCAGCAGTCGATCGCGACGCCGACCGTCTGGTTCACTTATTCGAAGATCTTCACCAGCACCCCGAACTGGCTTTCACGGAAACGCGCACCGCGGGCATCGTTGCGACCGAACTGAGGGCATTGGGATTCAAGGTGACCGAAGGCATCGGCAAAACCGGTGTGGTCGGCGTGTTCGAGAACGGCGCGGGCCCGACCCTGTGGTTTCGCGCCGACATGGACGCGAACTCTGTACAGGAGGCCACCGGGCTTGACTGGGCGGCGAAATCGCCGCAGCGCCTGGCGAACGGCGAGGAGGTATGGTCGATGCATGCGTGCGGGCACGATGCGCATGTAGTGTGGCTGCTCGGCATGGCGAAGGTCCTGGTCGAACTGAAGTCGCGCTGGTCCGGAACGCTCGTCGCTTACGCGCAGCCCGCCGAAGAGGTAGGTCTTGGTGCGCAGGCGATGGTGACCGACGGCATCTGGAATCGCGGCTTTCCGAAGCCGGACTACGCGCTCGGCGCGCATGCGATGCCGGGACCGGTGGGCGCGGTGGCCAATGCGCCGGGCGTTCGGATGGCGGGCACCGACCAGCTCGACGTGGTGTTTTTCGGTGTCGGCGGGCACGGATCGTCGCCGCAAACCACGATCGATCCGGTGGTGATGGCGGCGCAGGCCGTGCTGTCGTACCAGACGATCATCAGTCGCAACGTCGATCCGCAGTCGTCGGCTGTGCTCACGGTCGGCGCTATTGAGTCAGGCCGCGACAACAACGTCATTCCGTCCAGCGCGACGCTGCGGCTCAACCTGCGTTGGTTCACGCGCGAGGTACGTGATCAGCTGCTTGCGCGCATCGATGAAGTGAACCGCGGTGTAGCGATCGCCGCCGGAGTGGCTGACGCGCACATGCCGACACGCACGATGAAGGGTCATGCCGGTCCGCTGGTGAACGATCCTGTAGTCACCGATCGGGTAAATCCGGCGCTGACGGCGCTCCTTGGCGAGGGTCGGGTGATGACACAGTTTCCGGCGGTGATGGGGTCAGAGGATTTTCAGGAGGTCTTTCACGAGCACGGCACGCCGTACGCGTTCGTGCTGATTGGCGTCGCACCACCGGAACGCTTCGCGGCGGCGCAGGCCGCCGGCATGGCGGCGCCGTACGCGAATCACAATCCAGATTTCTTTGTCGATCTGGCGGCGATTCCAATCGGTGCGAAGGTGGACGCGGTCGCCGCGCTGAGTCTGCTGGCGAAACATTGACGTGCACATTCCCCGTCGCTTGACGCGTTCCGCGCGTGGTCGCGGCCGCGACCTTACCGTGCTCCTCGCGAGCGTCGTCGTGTTCTCGACATGCGTGATGGCGCATGCCGACGACAAGGCGATGCTGAAAGAGAAAGGCGTCGGAGTTGATCTCGCGGCGACCCAATACATGCAGGGCGTCATGGGCGGCTCCGGCGGCAATCGCTGGGAGAGCGGCGGCCGGCTCGACGCAACAGTCGAACTGGACAGCGGTAAGCTCGGTCTGTGGGAGGACGGCTCGCTGCGGCTGGTTGGCGAGTTCGATTACGGCAGCACCGTCAACAATGCCGGTGGATCAGTGCTTCCGGAAAACACGGGCCTGGCGTTTCCGCAGAACGGCGGCGAAGGAGCTGATCTGTCGGTCACCTACACCCAGCGCTTCAGCCCCACGCTGTCGCTGACGATCGGCAAGTTCAACATGTTCGACATGGCCGCGCGCACGCCAATGATCAGCGGTGGCCTCAATTCGTTTTGGAACGTTGGCCTCGGTACGCCGCCGACCGGACTCGTGCCGCCCTATCTGACCGGCGCGGCGGTGAATGCCGTCGTTGGCATCGCGCGTGTGTCGCTGATGGTGTACGACCCGCGCGACGCACAGCAGACCACCGGGCTGAAGAACTGGGGTGGCGACGGCATCACCACACGCGCCGCAGTGACAGTGCCGCTGAAGATTGCCGGACGCGTCGGATTCCACACGCTGCAGGGCGTGTATTCAACCAAAGAGGGCGTCGATTTTCGCGACATCCCCGATATCGTCCTACCGTCTGATCCGCCCGCCGGGCTCGGCACCAAACAAGGTTCTTACTGGATGTCGTATTCGGTTCAGCAGTACCTGTGGCAGCACCCCGACATTCCCGGTGCGGGCTGGGGCGTGTTTGTACAGGCCGGTATATCGGATCAGAACCCCAACCCACTCGGTTGGCAGGTACTTGGCGGCCTCGCCGGCACCGGGTTGATCGCGGGGCGCCCCGCCGATCGTTTTGGAATCGGCTTTTATCGATACGAGCTGAGCGATCCACTCGACGACGGCATCGCTCTGGCTGGCATCGATTTGGGCGCTGAGCGCGGTATGGAGATGTTCTACAAGGCGGAACTCAACCGCTGGCTGCGACTGACCGCGGATGTGCAACGCGTGATCCCCGGCGACAAGCGCGGCGACGCCGAGACGTTCGTCGGGTTCAGCGCGCAGCTTTTTCTTTGACGCATCGTGGCGATCTGGCGCTGTACGCTCCAGTGCATCGCCCTGACGCGGCTCGATCTGAATTTTCTCTATCGACAGCAGCAAAAGCCTTTGTGAACCCTAAGATCCGCGCGCCCGAAGCGGACCAAATTGAGTGAGCGGGGTCGAGAGGTGATGCACCGAGAGCGAGTGGATTCAATCAGTTGAACGCGGCGGCGAACTGCGGCGTTCGAAAGCCCGGCGGCTTTCGCTGGACCAATCTTTAGGATTCGCTGAACACCACGCGCAAACTTGGGAATCGAAGGCGCGCTAGTCGAATATTGGAAAGATGGCCAGGTATTGGAAACCACTTGTGGCCTGCAGCTCGTAACCAATTGATTTATTGGTAGCTACGGGTGGACTTGAACCACCGACCCCAGGATTATGAATCCTGTGCTCTAACCAGCTGAGCTACGTAGCCATGGAAAGGGCTGCGGATTTTCCGAACATGGTCCATTGATGTCAAGAAATCGGACCTCAAGGAGTCCCGCGCGAAATCCCAGTTCAAACATTGAATCTGAAATGCATCAGGTCGCCGTCGGCAACCACGTATTCCTTCCCTTCGAGCCGCCATTTGCCTGCGTCCTTGGCGCCCTGTTCGCCATTGCATGCAATGTAGTCGTCGTAACCGATGACCTCGGCGCGGATGAAACCCTTCTCGAAATCCGTGTGGATCACGCGAGCCGCCTGCGGTGCGCGCGTGCCGATCGGAATCGTCCAGGCCCGCACTTCTTTCGGCCCGGCCGTGAAATACGTGTGCAGCCTCAACAGCTCGTAACCTGCACGAATCACCCGGTTCAGGCCGGGTTCTTCCATACCAAGATCGGCGAGAAATTCGGCGCGCGCGTCGTCGTCCAGTTCGCCGATTTCGGCTTCCAGCTTGTTGCAGATCGCGACCACTACGGCGCCTTGCTCTGCAGCAATGCGCTTCACCTCGTCGAGCAGCGGGTTGCTTTCGAAACCGTGCTCGTCGACGTTCGCGATGTACATCACCGGCTTAGCGGTGATCAGGTGCAACTCGCGCAGCCGGATGGAGTCGTTAGCATCTAGCGTCAGGGATCGCACCGGGCTCCCTTCGTTCAATGCGGCTCGCACGCGCTCCAGCAACGCAACCATCGCTTTTGCATCCTTATCGCCCGCATTCGCCGTGCGTCGCGTGCGATCGTAAACGCGCTCGACGGTTTCCAGATCAGCCAGCGCGAGTTCGGTGTCGATCACTTCGATGTCGTCGCGCGGCGACACCTTCGTGGACACGTGCACGACATTGTCGTCGACGAAACAGCGCACCACGTGTGCCACCGCATCGGTCTCGCGGATGTGCGCAAGAAACTGGTTACCCAGACCTTCACCTTTCGACGCGCCGGCCACCAACCCGGCGATATCGACGAACTCCATCGTCGTCGGAATCACCTTCTGCGGCTTTGCGATGGCGGCGATGCGATCGAGACGCGGGTCAGGCACGGGAACGATGCCGGTGTTCGGGTCGATCGTGCAGAACGGGAAGTTCTCCGCGGCGATGCCCGCCTTGGTGAGCGCGTTGAACAGCGTCGATTTGCCGACGTTCGGCAACCCGACGATTCCACAGTTGAAGCCCATCAATCGTCCCCGTTTCCGGCCGTGTGAAGCACGTTCATCGCTTTGGCGAATTCGCCCGCACAGATCAATCCCAACAACTCGTCAGACAATGCCATCGCGTCGCGCACCTTGTCCCGATCCTCGCCGCGCATCTTCGCGCCGGTGAGGTAACCGCTCACCTTATCCTTGTGGCCGGGGTGCCCCACGCCGATCCGCAATCGCGCAAATCCGGCGTCGTTCCCCAACGAGGCAATGATGTCGCGAAGACCGTTGTGGCCGTTGTGGCCGCCGTCGCGCTTCAGCCGGAGCACGCCCGGTTCGAACGCCATCTCGTCGTGCGCCACCAGAATTTCCGCCGACGCGAACTTGTAGAACGTCGCCACGGCGCCTACCGACTCGCCGCTCAGATTCATGAACGTGTTCGGAATGAGCAACCGCATGTCGTGGCCGAGCATCGTTCCGCGGCCCAGCCGCCCCTTGAACTTGGGCTCGTCCGCCAATGCGATGCGAAAGCGCGACGCAAGCGCTGCAACGAATTCCGCGCCGACGTTGTGGGGAGTGCCTTCGTATCGCGGGCCCGGATTTCCCAGGCCCACGATGAGACGAAGCGCGGCCATGGCTCAGCCTTTGTCGGAGTCCGACGCCTCTTCGCCTTCGGATGTCGGCTCGGCCGGTGCACCCGCCGCAGCGGCCGCGGCCGCTTCGCTCGCGGCGGCATCCATCGCATCCATTTCGGATGCGAGCGTCGACGCATGCACGCTGACCACCGCGACGTTCTGCTCTTCGCGCTCTTCGTCCGACAGACCTTCCAGGTCTTCGAGCACCACGCCGTTGGGCAGTTTCAGGTCCGACAGGTGCAGGATGTCGCCAATCTTCAGCGGACCTACGTCCACGACGATGGCTTCAGGCAGATCTTTCGGCAGACAGGTCACTTCCACTTCGATGATGTGGTGGTTGATCAGACCTTTCTCTTCCTTTACCCCGATGCACTCTTCTTCGTTGATGAAGTGCAACGGAATCTGAACGGTGATTTCCTGGTTCGCGAGAATGCGCTGGAAGTCGATGTGCATCGGCTTGTTCGTCGCCGGATGCCGCTGCATGTCGCGCGCCAACACCTGGCTCCGCGTGCCGCCGAGCTTCAACGCGAGAATCTGCGAGAAGAACGTATCCGCCTGGATCGCCTTCGACAGATCGTTCTCGATCAACGAAATGTTCACCGGCGCTTCACCGCCTCCGTAGACGATGCCCGGTACCATCGCGGCATTTCGACGCAGGCGGCGGCTCGCACCTTTCCCGACGTCGGCGCGCGCTTCCGCAACCAACTCGATCTGCTGTGACATGGTTATCTCCTGGTTGTCACGTTCAAACGCGTGTCGGGTCCGCGACCAGAACCCGTACGCACCCTTCGAAAATTAACGAAACATCGCGCTGACCGACTCTTCGTTGCTGACGCGTCGAATCGCTTCAGCCAGCAGCCGGTCGAGGCTCAATGGTGTGATCCGCGAACACGCTTTCCCCTGCGGGGACAGCGGAATGGTGTCGGTGACGAACATCGAATCGAGCGCGGAGTCGTTGATCCGGTCGATTGCCGGACCCGACAGCACCGCGTGCGTGATGTATGCAACGACGCCGGCTGCACCCCGGTCCTTCAGCGCCGCAGCCGCCTGGCACAGCGTGCCGGCCGTATCGACGATATCGTCGACGATGATGCAGGTGCGCCCGTCGACGTCGCCGATCACGTTCATCACTTCCGATTCGTTTGCCACCGAGCGCCGCTTGTCGATGATCGCGAGGTCGGTGTCGTTGATCAGCTTTGCGATGGCGCGCGCTCGCACCACACCGCCCACGTCAGGCGATATCACCATCGGATTCGGGTAACGCTGCGCGAGCGCGTGGTCGACCAGCAACGGCGACGCGTACACGTTATCGACCGGCACGTTGAAGAATCCCTGGATCTGGTCGGCGTGCAGGTCGACCGTCAGCACCCGATTCACGCCGGCCACCGCGAGCATGTCGGCTACCACTTTGGCGCTGATCGGAACGCGTGCCGAACGCGGTCGTCGGTCCTGACGCGCGTATCCGAAGTAAGGCATCACTGCGGTGATACGGCTAGCCGATGCTCGCTTGATGGCGTCGGCCATCACCATCAGTTCCATCAGATTGTCGTTCGTCGGCGCGCACGTCGACTGCAGCATGAACACGTCGCGGCCGCGCACGTTCTCGTGAATCTCGACGCGCACCTCGCCATCGCTGAAGCGGTCGACGTCGGCTGCGCCGAGGTCGATGCGCAGCTGATGAGCCACGCGCTTCGCGAGTTCCGGATGCGAATTCCCGGCGAATACGATCAGGTTGGGCAACTGTTAATCACTCACGGTCGAACGGACTCATTGGGACGTTCTTGGTCGGTCCGACTTTGGCTGGGGCGCTAGGATTCGAACCTAGGGATGGCGGGATCAAAACCCGCTGCCTTACCGCTTGGCGACGCCCCAAGTACTGGACTCGACGAAGATTAGTGTCGCGCGGGGGCGTGCCCCGATTCGCGGAAGGGCGGTATTCTGAGGATCAGGTTAAGGGGTGTCAAACGCGTTCTGCGTACCGAACGACCACTCCGCGGGCAGCAGCGTCACCCGAACATCGCCGCGTACCGCGATGATGCGCGCCGGCAGACGTGCCCCGCCGTCGAACGGTTGATAACCGGAGAATTCGAGGCGCCACGACAACTGCTCGAGCGACGCGAGATCGCCGGCAGCATCGGAACTCGTGCCGTCGACCGGGTAACCGGGCGCCCGCTCGCCGCGGATCCAGTGCGTCAGCGCGGTCATCGGCAGGCTGAAGCCCAACCAGCGTTGCATGGCCGCATCGGCATCGTGTTCCCGATAGACCTCGCCCTTCGCCGTATACACGGTGACCGCATCGCCTTCGCCGACCAACCGGCTGTGGCCCTGACCCAGCGGTCCCCACAGATCGATCTCGTCGCGCCCCACTGCGTGCTGCCAGACGAAACTCGAGGTGAAGCCATCGTCACCGTTGCGCACCGCCATCCGCCCCTTCACCGCGAAGCCGCCGACGTCCGGTGCCTCGAGTTTCGGTCCGGGATGCAGCAGTGCGCAGCCCGCGACCGTGACGAGCGCCACGCAGCAAAAGGCAATGCGTCGACATCCGTTTGAAAACGCTTTTAGAAATAACGGGTTAGCCAAGCGTTGCATCTGATTTCCGGCGCGGCTTTGATATGATGTCGCGGTTCTGTCGGAACCCGCTGAATGGCGATTCTCGCGTACGGCCTCAACTTTCGCACGGCACCCATCGATCTTCGGGAGCGCATCGCGTTTCCGGTCGACGGCCTCGTGCAGGCGCATCGCGATCTCGCGCGCTCCATCCCGGCCGTCGGCGAAGTGGCGATTCTCTCGACCTGCAATCGCACCGAACTGTATTGCTCCGCGGAGTTGAACGATCAGGAAGCGCTGCTCGACTGGCTGTCGCGTTATCGCAACATCGCGCCGTCCGATATTCGCGACGCGGCTTACGCACATTGGGATCGCGACGCCGCCCGGCACCTGATGCGCGTCGCCGCGGGACTCGATTCGCAGGTGCTCGGCGAACCGCAGATTCTCGGGCAGGTGAAGGATGCGTGCGACAGCGCGCGCGAGGCCGGAACATTCGGCCCGGAGCTGAACCTTCTTTCACAGGTGACGCTCAACATTGCCAAGCAGGTGCGCACCGATACCGACATCGGTCGCAATCCGGTTTCCGTCGCGTACGCGGCGGTGTCGTTGGCGCAACAGATCTTCGCCGATCTTTCGCAGAACTCTGCACTGCTGCTCGGTGCGGGCGACACCATCGAACTGGTGGCGCAACACCTGCGCAATGCCGGCATCGGTTCGATGACCATTGCAAACCGCACGCTCGCGAATGCGCGTTCACTGGCGGCGAACTTCGGTGCCCGCGCGATCCAGCTCACCGACGTGCCGAGCGTGCTCGCGCAACACGACATTGTCATAGCATCCACCGGCAGTCCGTTCCCGGTGCTGGGCAAGGGCGCCGTCGAAGCGGCGATCCGCAGCCGCCGCCACCGCCCGATGTTCATGGTCGACATCGCGGTGCCGCGCGACATCGAACCCGAAGTGGCGGAATTGCGCGACGTTTATCTGTACTCGATCGACGATCTCACCGAAATCATCGAAGCGAACGTCAGCGAACGGCGGCGCGCAGCAGAGAGCGCCGAAGAACTGATCGTTGCCGGCACCGACCGGTATTTCCGCGAGAAACGCATTCGCGATGCGCAGCATCTGCTGACCCGGTTCCGTAGCCGTGCCGAATCGCTGCAGCTGCTCGAGCTCGATCGCGCTCGCCAACGACTGATCAATGGCGAAGACAGCGACGAAGTGTTGAAGGCGTTCGCGCGCGCGCTCACGAACAAACTGATCCACGAACCCACCATTGCGATCCGCGAAGCGAGTGCCGAGGGCCATCACGAGATGCTCGACTACGTGCGCGCGCTGTACGGCCTCGACAAGCCGGACTGACCCGTTCAACCGATGACTCTGTCGCCGTCCATCCTCACAACGCTGGACGATCTTGCCGATCGTCACGAAGAGCTGTCGGCGCTGCTCGGCGAAGCGGAAGTCGTTTCGAACCGCGACAAGTTTACGGCGCTGTCGAAGGAATACTCCGAACTCGAGCCGCTCATCGAGCGCTACCGACGCATCGGGGCGCTGCGCGCTCAACTCGACGATGCGCAAACGCTGCTCGAGGACGACGACGCGGAAATGCGACAACTCGCATCCGACGATCGCGATCAGTTGCGAGCGCGCATCGAAGCGCTGGAGATCGAGATCAAGGCGCTGCTGGTGCCGAAGGACCCACACGACGACGCGAACGTGTTCCTGGAGATTCGCGCCGGCACCGGCGGTGACGAAGCAGCGATCTTCGCCGGCGACCTGTTTCGGATGTACTCGCGGTATGCAGAGGAAAAGCACTGGCGACTCGAGATTCTCAACGAACGTTCGGGCGAACACGGCGGATTCAAAGAGATCATCAGTCGCATCGAAGGGCAGCACGTCTATAGCCAGCTGAAGTTCGAGTCCGGCGTGCATCGCGTGCAGCGGGTACCGCAGACGGAATCGCAAGGGCGCATTCACACGTCCGCGTGCACGGTGGCGATTCTTCCGGAAGCCGACGAAGTCGAAGACGTCGACATTCCGAAGAGCGACCTGCGCATCGACACGTATCGTTCGTCCGGCGCCGGCGGACAGCACGTAAACAAGACCGACTCCGCCGTGCGTCTCACGCACATCCCCACGGGCCTCGTGGTGGAATGCCAGGACGAACGCTCGCAGCACAAGAACCGCGCTCGGGCGATGTCGTTGCTGAAGGCCAAACTCCTCGACATGGCACAGCAGAAACAGCAACAGGAACAAGCGCATTCACGCCGTCTGCTGGTAGGCAGCGGCGACCGCTCCGAGCGCATCCGTACGTACAATTTTCCGCAGGGTCGGTTGACGGACCACCGCATCAATCTGACGCTCTACAAACTCGGCGACATCATGGAAGGTCATCTCGACGAAGTGATCCAGCCGCTGGTTCAGGAACATCAGGCCGAAGCGCTCGCCGCGCTCGGCGTCGCGTGACTACCATTGCCGCGTTGTTGCGCGCCGCGCCGTCCGACGAGGCGCGGCGCGACTTCGAAGTATTGATCGCGAACGTGCTCGACGTGACCCGGGCCGATCTGTACACACACGGCGATGAACGACTCGAAAGCAACGATGCGCAACGCATCGCGCACGCGCTCGAACAATACCGTGATGGTACGCCGGTGGCGTACATCACCGGCCGACGCGACTTCTGGACGCTCACACTCGACGTAGAGCCGGCAGTGCTCGATTCCGCGACCCGAGACCGAGTTGCTGGTCGAACTCGCGCTGCAACGACTCCCGCCGAATGCCCGCGTGCTCGATCTCGGCACCGGTTCCGGCGCCATCGCATTGGCAGTCAAACGCGAGCGTGGCGACTGTACAGTGACCGCCACCGACATCTCCGCAGACGCCGTCGCCGTAGCGAAGCACAACACAGATCGACAACAACTCGGCATCGACCTTCGTATCGGCGACTGGTACGACGCGGTCGACGGCGTGTTCAACGTCATCGTCTCCAATCCGCCGTACATTCGCGCCGATGATCCGCACCTGACTGCACTCGTTGGCGAGCCGACGCTGGCCCTCGTGGGCGGACCGGACGGACTCGACGCGCTGCGAACCATCGTGAGTGGTGCACCGGATCACCTGGTTGCCGGCGGACACCTGCTCGTCGAACACGGTTTCGATCAGGGAGAAGAGGTACGACGCATGTTCGAACACGCGGGCTTCCGTCGCGTGACGACGCATCGGGACGTCGCCGGGCACGAACGTGTTACGCTTGGAGAGCGATGAACGACGATCAGCTGCTCCGCTACAGCCGTCAGATCATGCTGCCCCAAGTCGACATCGAGGGGCAGGAGCGGCTGCTCGCGGCAACCGTACTGATCGTCGGGCTCGGCGGGCTCGGCTCACCCGTTGCGCTCTATCTCGCGGCAGCCGGCGTCGGGCATCTGATCCTCGCCGATCACGACAACGTGGACATATCGAACCTGCAGCGACAGATCGCGCACCATACTGGATCTGTTGGCATGCCCAAGGTCCAGTCCGCCGCGGCGTCGATTCGAGCGTTGAATCCCGAAACGCGGCTCACGTTGATCAAGGAACGTCTGGCCGGCGACGCGCTGGCGCGCGCGATCGAAGGTGCCGACGTCGTGGTCGACGGAACCGACAATTTCCTCGTTCGCTACGCCATCAACGACGCGTGCTTCGCGGCGCGCAAGCCGCTCGTCTCCGGCGCCGCGATCCGAACCGAAGGGCAGGTCGCGGTGTTCGATCCGAACGTAGCCGACGCGCCGTGTTATCGATGCCTGTTCCCGAGCGGCGACGACGAAGCGTTGAACTGCGCCGAAAACGGCGTCGCCGCGCCGCTCGTCGGCATCATCGGCAGCGTGCAGGCGATGGAAGCGTGGAAGCTGATCACGAGAACCGGCGCGCCGTTGACCGGTCACGTGCTGTATCTCGATGCGCTGGCGATGGAGTGGCACAAGCTGCGGCTACGCCGCAATCCGGCGTGCCCGATTCACCACTGATCAGCGCTTCAGGCGTTCACTCAGTCGATCCACAAGCGGGCCTTTCACGGCGTCGACCGAGCCCGGTCCGCCCAGGTCGGCGAGTTGCGTCACGCTCAGATCGATCAGACCGCACGGATTGATCCGGCCGAACGGCTCGAGGTCCATGTTCACGTTCAGTGCCAAACCATGATACGAACAGCCGCGCCGGATGCGCAGCCCCAACGATGCCACTTTGGCGCCGTCGACGTACACGCCCGGCGCGTCGCGGCGATTGGCCGCTTCGATGCCATACGCCGCAAGCAGCGCGATGATCGAGTCTTCGATGGCCGAAACGAGGCCGCGCGGCGTCAGCTTTGCGCGCTTCACGTCGATCATCAGATACGCGACGAGTTGGCCAGGCCCGTGATATGTCACCTGTCCGCCGCGATCGGATTGCACCACTTCGATCTCGCCCGGCGCGAGCAGATGTTCCGCCCGCCCCGCCTGGCCTTGCGTGAAAACCGGTTCGTGTTCGGTCAACCAGATTTCGTCGGGCGTGTCGGGCGATCGCCCCGCCGTGAACGTCTGCATCGCCTGGAACACCGGCAGGTAGCGGGTGGATCCCAGGTCCTGCACCCGCATCACAGCACCAGGTGAACCATCGGATGCGTCTTGAGAGTTTCGTGCAGTTCGCGCAACTGGTCTTCACCCGTCGCGCGGATGGTAATCGTCACGGCGCAGTACTTTCCGGCGCTGCTCTCGCGCACCTTGACGTGCTCGTCAGTGATTTCCGGCGCATGTCTGCGGACCAGCTCGATCACAGTGACCGAAAACGATTCATGATTCTCGCCGACGATCTTCACCGGATAGTCGCACGGGAATTCGATCCGCGGCGCGCCTTCGGTCGAAGGGTCGGTCAACTCAGCAGCTCCCGGAAGAAAAGATAGATGCTCTGCCACAGGCGTTTGAACCAGCCCGCTTCTTCGACGGCCGATTGCGCAGTCAACGGCACCTTCACGACCGCTTTGTCGTCGAGCATCACGCGCAACTCCCCGAACGGATCGCCGATCGCGAACGGCGCTTTCACCACGCGTGCGACATCCGTCTCGGCCTTCAGGTCCGCATAGCGGCCGCGCGGAATCGTCACGTAGACCGGCGCCGCAACACCCAGTTGCACTTCGTTCTCCTGCCCGTACCAGACCTCGGCAGTGCGCAGCATCACCCCAGGCTCGTAGAGTTTCTGCGTTTCGAAGAAGCGATAGCCGTACGAGAGCAGCTTCTGACTCTCGCGCATCCGCGCTTCGTCGCTGTCGGTGCCCATCACGACCGAGATCAGCCGCATACCGTCGCGCAGCGCGCTCGCGATCAGACAGTAACCCGCCTCCGACGTGTGACCGGTCTTCACGCCATCCACCGTGCGGTCGCGCCATAGGAGCCGGTTTCGGTTGGCCTGATCGATGTTGTTGTATCGAAACGATTTCTCGGAATAGATGGCGTAGTGAGTCGGATGATCGTGGATCAGCGCGCGCGCTAGCGTCGAAAGATCGCGCACGGTGCTGTAGTGCTCGGGATCAGGGAGCCCATCGGAGTTCATGAAGTGCGTACCGAACATGCCAAGCGTTTTCGCTTCCTGGTTCATCAGATCGACGAACGCGTCTTCGCTCCCGCCGACATACTCAGCCACCGCGACTGTCGCATCATTGCCCGACTGAATGATGACGCCGCGTAAGAGGTCTTCGAGCTTCACCGTGGTGCCCTCGCGGATGAACATCGCCGACTGCTTCTCTTCCGGCGCCGCGTGTTTCCATGCGTTCACGCTGACCGGCACGTCATCGGTGAGATGAATGCGGCCAGACTCGATCTCGCGCGCGGCGATGTAGCTGGTCATGATTTTCGTCAGGCTCGCCGGGGGCACGCGCTGGTCAACGTTCTTCTCGGCGAGCACGTCACCGGTGTCGTAGTCGATCAGGATGTAGGCGCTCGCATTGATTTCCGGCGGCGGTGGGGGCGCTGCGGAGGGAACCGGCGCGGGTTCTGCGGCGACGGCGACGAACGGCCAAAGGAAAAGCGCGACGATGATCCGTAGTCTGGCGGTCATGATTCTCGTTGGTTTAGATCAATGGGACGGAAACGCGGCGGCGATTGTACGTCATTCCCTGACGATCAGCGGCTTGGGGTGCGACGCGCCGAAGATCAGCGCCTGCAGCCGGGTTGCTTCGCTCATCTGTGCCAATGGGCCGATTCGAACGCGATAGTAGCCATCGTTCGGCAGCCGCTGAACGTAGACGGAGCTGCCGACCAGTTCGGTCAGGTCGGTGCGCAGTCGTTCTGCCCCGGCCGCATCCTTGAACGCGCCCGCCTGTAGAAATATCTGCCCGATGCCCGGCACTTCCGATTCGGGCGGCACCATCGCCAACGCAGCGGACGGCGGCGGCGTACGCGCACCCGTCGGCGCGTTCGACGACGCGACGTTGGGCAGCTGATCGGTCCCGTCGACGAGCTCCACCATCACGCGCGTCGTGCCGCGATCGGCAAAGCCGAGCTTCACGGCGGCGGCGTAAGACAGGTCGATGAGCCGCTCGCTGTGGAACGGCCCCCGATCGTTCACCCGTACGATCGCGGTTCGATGATTATCGAGATTGGTGACACGGACGTACGACGGGATCGGCAGGCTGCGATGCGCGGCGGTCAGCTTGTACATGTCGTACAACTCGCCGCTCGACGTGCGCTGGCCGTGAAATTTCGTGCCGTACCACGATGCTTTGCCATATTCCTTGTAGTTCTCCGGATTGGGCAGCACGTAATAGGTCTTGCCGAGAACCTCATAGGGACTCTTGTTGCCGTACTTGCTCGGCGGTTCGACGCGCGGAATCGGGTCGGGCAGATTGCTGAGATCCGGTGTCTTACCGACCGGCCCGCTATCCGCTGTGGGAGTGGGCGCCGTGGTCGAACACGCGACGATGAAGCCTACCAGCACCACCAAGAGGGCCAGCCGGCACGCGCGGGCCAACAACGTCATTGGCTGACCGTCTCCGCAGGCGGTTCGGCCAGCGCCAATTCCGATGCGCGGCCCGCGATGGCTTGCCCGAGTTGATGGACGGCGAGCGCGTACATGCTGCTGTGGTTGTATCGGGTGATGACGTAGAAGTTGTGCAAGCCTACCCAATACTCGAGCCCAGCGCTGCCATCCATCCGATATAAGCCGGCCTCTGCTGCGTCCGGGACGCCGTTCACCGTTACGCCGAGCGCCCGCAGCTGGCCCACGGTGTACTGCAGGTTCAGGCTCTCATTCGAGATCGCATCGGCCTGCGGTGTGGTGATCGACGCGGGTTCGACCACGTGACCGTCGGCGGTCCAGCCATGCTTTCGGAAATAATTCGCAACGCTGCCGATGGCGTCCTTCGGATTCGTCCAGATGTTGCGCTTGCCGTCGCCGTCGAAGTCGACCGCGTAGTTGCGGAAGCTCGACGGAATGAATTGGCCGTATCCCATCGCCCCCGCGTACGAACCCATGAGCGATCGCGGATCCATGCCTTCTTCGCGCGCGAGCAACAGGAACTCGGTGAGTTCGCCGCGGAAGAAATCGCTGCGCGGCGGATAGTCGAACGCGAGCGTGCTCAATGCATCAAGCACCCTATACGTGCCGGCATTGCGGCCGTATCGCGTCTCCACCCCAATGATCGCGACGACGATTTCCGGCGGCACCAGATATTCCTGCTGCGCCTTCGCGAGTGTCGCGGCATTTTCGCGCCAGAACTCGACGCCTTCGGCGATGCGCGAGTCAGTGAGGAAGACGTCGCGATATTCGGACCACGGTTTGGTCTTCTCCGCCGGACGCGCGATCGCATCGAGAATGTTCGGCTTGCGTTCGGCGTCCTTGAACAGCTTCGTCAGTTCCTCGCGGTTGAATCCCTGCTGCTGCGAAAGCTGGTCGATGTACGCATCGACGTCGGCGCGACCGCTGAATTCGGACGCCGCGAGGCTGTACAGCGCGTACAGCAACGCGACGGCTAAACCGATTCCCGCCGCCATCCGCATGTCCTGCAACCTCCTTGTCACCACCCGCGATGGGTGTAGATCGACATCACGATTCCGAATCCCGCGAGCAGCGTGATCGCCGACGTGCCGCCGTAACTGACGAGTGGCAATGGTACCCCCACCACAGGCAACAGCCCCGAGACCATCGCGATGTTAACAAATGCGTAGACGAAGAACGTCAGGGTCAATCCGCCCGCTGTCAGACGACCGAACGTCTGCCGGGCTTGCGTCGCGATGTATAACCCGCGCGCGATGATCACGAGATACAGCAGCAGCAGCGTGGTCACTCCGACGAGTCCGAGTTCCTCGGCCACTACCGCGATGATGAAGTCGGTCTGTCCTTCCGGCAGGAAATCGAGGTGCGACTGCGTGCCCTCGAACAACCCTTTGCCGAACACCCCGCCCGAGCCGATCGCGGTCGTCGATTGGATGATGTTCCAACCGGCACCGAGCGGATCGCGTTCAGGATCGAACAGCGTCAGCACGCGTTCGCGCTGGTAGTCGCGCATCACGTACCACAATCCGGGCAATGCCGCAGCGCCGGCAACCACAGCGAGGCCGATCCAGCGCCACTGCAGACCCGCGAGCACGATCACCGCGAGCCCGGCCGAAGCGACGAGAATGCCGGTGCCGAGGTCCGGCTGGATCGCAATCAGCGCCGATGGTGCGCCAATGATTGCGAGCGCGACCACCAGGTTGCCGAACGTAGGCGGAAGCGGTCGTTCGTTGAAGTACCACGCCACCATCAGCGGCACGGCGATCCGCATGATTTCCGACGGCTGGAACCGCGGCAGCCCCGGCACTTCCAGCCAGCGCTGCGAACCCTTGACGATCACACCGAAGAACTCGACCGCGACGAGCAGCACCATGCCGATCGCATACAGCAACGGCGTCCACCGCAGATACACGCCGGGCTCGAACTGCGCGGCAACGACCATGATGGTCAAGGCGAGCACGATCCGTATCACCTGTCCGTCGAAAATCGCGACGTCTTTGCCCAGCGCGCTGAATAGCACGACCAGCCCGAACGCGATCACCGCGAGCAGCGCCGCGAGCAGCAGCGGATCGAGGTGCATGTTGTTCAGCCGGCGCACTGCGGGCAGGCCGCCACCGGGCAACGACCGTACGAAGTCGCGGCCGCTCATCTCGTCGCCGTCGCGAGCGCCGGCAACAGATAGGCGTCGATGACCTTACGCGCCACCGGCGCCGCGAACGCACTCCCACCACCGCCGTTCTCGACCAGCACCGACACGGCGATCTCCGGCGCGTCGGCCGGTGCGAACGCAATGAACCAAGCGTGCTTACGATGGAACTCAGTCAGTTCCTTGTCGCTGTAGACCTCGCCCTGCTTGATGCCAACTACCTGTGCGGTACCGGATTTGCCCGCCATGCGATACGGCAGATCTTTGCCGATGTACGGGAACGCGGTACCACTCTGGTGGTAACCGAGGTTGCCGCGATGCACCACCATCTCCATCGCATCGACCAGGCGTTCCCAGTCCGACGCCGAAACCAGATTGGTGACGTCGGGCATCGGCGGCGGAGGATCCCACTCCGTCAACGCCTGGTCGCTCGATAGCAGCAAGCGCGGCCTGATCCAGTGGCCACGCTCGGCAATCAGTGCGGCCACAGTAGCGAGTTGCAGCGGCGTCGCGAGCACGTCGCCCTGCCCGACCCCCATGTTGACGGTGTCGCCCGGATACCAGGGCTCGCCTTTGGCTCCACGCTTCCACACCGGATCGGGCAACCGCCCCGGCAGCGCGTCGGCCACGTCGACCGTGGTGTTCTTGCCGTATCCGAACTTCCGCGCGCACGACACGAAGTCGTTGATCTCGAGCCGCGATGCCAGATCGAAGAAGTAAACGTTCGACGACCGGTAGATCGCGCGCGTCAAGTCGACGATGCCCTGACCGCCGCTGTTGCCTTTGGTCCAGCTCCAGTCCCGGTAGATCCGCGCCTGTCCCGGCAGCTTGAAGAATCCGTGATCCGAAATCGTCCGGTCCCAGTTGGTCGCGCCGAGCGACAACCCGCAGATTGCGACCATCGGTTTGAACGTGGAGCCCGGTGCGTACTGGCCGTTGATCGCGCGGTTGAACAGCGGCATCCGCCGGTCTTCGCTCAACTCTTTGTAGTCGGCTGCGCTGATGCCGGTGACGAACAGATTCGGGTCGTACCCGGGATTGCTGACCATCGCCAGAATGCCGCCAGTGCGCGGATCGATCGCCACCACCGCGCCGCGGCGTTCGCCGAGCGCGTCGGTTGCGGCCTGCTGCAGCCGCACATCCAGCTGCAGCGTGAGGTTCTGCCCAGACACCGGGGGTTGCACGTTCAGCACTTTGCGGACACGGCCGCGCGCATCCGTTTCGACCTGCTGATAACCAACCTGGCCGTGCAGCGATCGCTCGTACACGCGTTCGACGCCGAGCTTGCCGATGAACTGCGTGGCGCTGTAGCTGACCGGATCGAGCACCTTGAGGTCGTCCTCGCTGATGCGCCGCACCGAACCGATCGCATGGCCCATCAGGCTGCCGAGCGGGTAATGGCGCACGAGTTGTGCTTCGACGACCACGCCGGGCAAGCGGAATCTGTTCACCGCCAGTGCGGCGATTTCTTGCTCCGACAAAACCACTTTCAACGGAACGGACTCGAACGGCCGGCGCCGCCGTTCGAAGCGTTTCTTGAACGCATCGACGTCGCGGTCGTCGAACTCGACCAGCTCGTGCAGCTCGGTCAGCACTGCGTTGAGGTCCGTGATCTGTTCGGCGATCAGCCCGAGCGAGAACACCGGCTGGTTGTCGGCGAGCAGCACGCCGTTGCGGTCGAAAATAAGACCGCGCGGCGGGCCGATCGGCTGTACCTGAATGCGATTCTGGTCGGCACGCGTGCGGTACTTTTCGTAGTCGGCGACCTGCAGATGGATCATCCGGGCGATCAGCACGAAGATCGCGAGCAGCGCCAGAAGAAACAAAGCGATCACGCGACTGGTGAAGTCGCGCTGCTCGCGATTCGGATCTTTGATGTGGGACGAAGCAACCATCTAATAAGTGCCGGCGTTCATTCCCGGTGCCTTCTATTCCCGGTGATAGGGGTGGCCGGTCAGCAGCGTCCAAGCTCGATAGATCTGCTCTGCAACCACGACGCGCACCAGTGCATGCGGCAGTGTAGCTGCAGACAGCGACCATGACTCGCACGCTCGTGCCATGCACTTGTCCGACAAGCCGTCCGCACCACCCACCAGCAGCACGACGTCGCGGCCGTCGCGCCGCCACGTCGCCAGCTTCTGCGAGAGCACGACACTACTCCACGCGCTGCCGCGTTCATCCAACGCGATCACACAATCGTCGCGGCTGATCCTGCCGAGCAGGCGTTCACCCTCGTCGTCGATGCAGCGTTGGATGTCACCCTGACGTCGCGTCGCCGGAACTTCTTCCAGCACGAGCGCATTGTCCTTAGGTAAGCGGCGGGCAAACGTCGCATAGCCTTCTGCAACCCATTCGGGCACTCGGGTACCCACACACAACAGACGGATCTTCACCGAACGACCGCGCTAAGTCGCGGTCACCGTCGACTCGGCGCGCGGCACTTCGGACCAGAGTCGCTCCAGGTCGTAAAAGTCGCGGGTTTCCTGCTTCATCACGTGCACGACGACGTCGCCGAGATCCACGAGCACCCACTCCATCGTTTCGCGTCCTTCGACGCCGATCGACGGAATACCGTTCGCGTGAGACGACTCGAGCAGATTGTCGACGAGGGCTTTGACGTGCGTGTTGGAGGTTCCGCTGGCGATGACCATGTAGTCGGTCACGCTGGTGGCGCGCGATACATCGAGCGCGACGATCTCTCTTCCTTTGAGGTCTTCCAGTGCGCGTACGACGTGATCGCGCAGCTTGTTCGGTGGCATGTGCGCTGACGCACTGCGTACTGCTTTCATCAGGCGACTGATGTCATTGGCTGGAGGGTCCTCGGTACAGTTGGTGTTCTTTAATATAGGTCGAGACAGCAGACGGGAGCAATTGCTCGACGTTCTCGCCGCGTTGTAGGCGCAATCGGATCTCGGTCGACGAAACGCCCAACATTGGCGATTCGACGAACAAGACCCGACCGGCCGGCTCGAGCCGCAAAGACGCAACGTCGCTCGCGCGGTGCGCTGCGGTGAAGTCGCGCATGGTGTCGTCCAGTTGCGCGTCGTCTCCGGGTCGCTGCAGCACAGCGAGATGCGCGAGTTTCGCGAGTTCGCGCCAGCGGTGCCACGTGGTCAGACCGCGGTACGCGTCCCAGCCGAGCAACCAGACGATCGGCGCGTGCGCGCCGCACTGCGCACGCACTTCTTCGAGCGTTTCGATGGTATACGTCGCCGTGCCGCGCCTGATCTCGCGATCGTCGGCGCGCAGCGTTTCGTTGCCCGTCACCGCGAGTTCGAGCATCGCCCAGCGGTCTGCGATCGATGCAAACGGTTGAGCGCGATGTTTCGGCCGCGCAGCAAGTACCAGATCGACCCGCTCCAGATCGAGCGCCGCGGCAGCGGATGCGGCCGCGTGCAGATGACCGTTGTGGATGGGGTCGAAGGTGCCGCCGAGAAAACCGATCAACGATGCCGGATCTCGCCGTTGCCAAACACGACGAACTTCTGCGTCGTGAGTCCTTCGAGCCCGACGGGGCCGCGCGCGTGCAGCTTGTCGGTGGAGATACCGATCTCGGCGCCAAGGCCGAATTCGAATCCGTCGGCGAATTGCGTGGAGACGTTCACCATCACCGATGCAGAGTCCACTTCGGTGAGGAAGCGTCGCGCCCTTGCATAGTCGTTGGAGACGATGACGTCGGTGTGCTGCGACCCGTACGTTGCGATATGGTCGAGTGCTTCGTCCAGCCCAGCCACGATCCGGATCGACAGGATCGGTGCGAGATACTCGGCGTGCCAATCGGCTTCGGTGGCCGTCGCAATGCCGGGCAGCAGCACGCGCGTTTTCGCGCAGCCGCGCAGTTCGACGCCGGCGCGTTCGAACTGGTGACGCAACGACGGCAGTACGCGCGGCGCGATCGATTGCGCGACGAGCAGCGTCTCCATCGCGTTGCACACTGCATACTTTTCCGTCTTCGAGTTGAACGCGATCGCTACCGCCATGTCCGCATCGGCGCCGTCGTCGATGTAAACGTGGCAGATGCCGTCGAGGTGCTTGATGACCGGAATCGTCGACTCGGCACTGACGCGTTCGATGAGACTCCTGCCGCCGCGCGGTATCAGCACGTCGATGTACTGTTTCAACTTCAGCAGCGCGCCGACCGCAGCGCGATCGGTCGTTGCGACGAGCTGCACCGCCGTCGCCGGCAGCTGCGCTTCGATCAACCCTTTCGCGATGGCCGCCGCGATTGCGGTGTTGGTGTGAAACGCCTCGGAGCCGCCGCGCAGAATGCAGGCGTTGCCCGATTTCAGACACAACGCCGCGGCATCGGCCGTTACGTTCGGCCGAGACTCGTAGATCATGCCGATGACGCCGAGCGGAACGCGCATGCGGCCCACCTGGATGCCGCTCGGGCGGAATTCGAGATCGGTGATCGCGCCGATCGGATCGGGCAGCGCATCCACCTCGCGGATGCCGTCGATCATCCGGTCGATGCCGCGCTCGTCGAGCACCAGACGATCGATCAGCGGCTGGTCGATTTTCGCTGCTGTCGCGCCGGCGAGATCCAGCTGATTGGCTTCGGCAAGCGCGCCCCGCGCGCCGTTCAGCGCCGCCGCGATGGCCTGCAGCGCCCTCGACTTGGCGCCGCTGCCGGCTGCCGCGATCGTGCGCGACGCGGCGCGGGCATTGCGACCGAGTCCGAGCATGTAAGCGTCGATGTCGATCGCAGTCGCAGCGGCAGGTGCATGTGTGGTGCGGGCCATGGTCAGTTGCGCAGGTTGTTGACGATGCGGGTCAGCTCCGCGAGCCGTTCGCGCGGCAGGCTCATCTGCAGCAGACCCTGCTTGATTTCGGGTTCGAGCGGCAACAGTTCCGACAGACGCCACGACACCGAACGCGCGTCGCGATAATCCACATCGAGCGCGAGCTTCTGCGCCATCGGATGCTTCATCAATTCGCGCAGCATTTCGATCAGCGAGGCGTGTTCTTCGCCGGTCGCCTGTGCGCGCTCCTCCGGCAGGAATTCCACCGTACCCATCAACAGATGATCGTTCGTCTCGGACGTTTCGAGGATGCGGAACTTCGGACCGCCGCTCGTGATGATGCCGAGCATGCCGTTGTTGAG
Source organism: uncultured Gammaproteobacteria bacterium (assembly GCA_963780795.1). Classification (GTDB taxonomy): domain Bacteria; phylum Pseudomonadota; class Gammaproteobacteria; order Pseudomonadales; family Azotimanducaceae; genus DATJGR01. The sequence continues at coordinate 1,351,897 of CAWADH010000008.1, forward strand.
GGTGTTGAAGTCGACGATCGTTCCATAAGTGCCGACGCTGAAGATGTCCGGCTGCGTCGGGTTCTTGCCGAGGCGCGCGTCGGAGCCTTCGCGGATCAATACCACGCCGAATCCGGACTTCTCCCGCAGACACCGGCTGACCATCGCGGTGTAGCGCGGCTCGAAGATCCGCAGCGGCAACCGGCCGCCGCTGAACAGCACCGTGCCCAGCGGAAACAACGGAATGACCTTGCGAACGGACGCTTCGGGTTGCATGCGCCCCACCATATCACGCACCCGTAGCATCGACATCACCCCGGCGCGCGGCCTGTCGAACGTGCACGCGGGTCGCTAGACTGCAGCCTCCTTTGCGTACGTGACGCCCTCTTTGGATCTATTTCAGGTCATCTCGCTGGCGCTGATGCAGGGGCTGACCGAATTTCTGCCGATCTCGACATCCGCTCACCTGGTGCTTCCGTCGATGCTGTTCGGCTGGCCGCCGCAAGGGCTGGTGCTCGACGTAGCGATGCACGCCGGGTCGCTCGCCGCGGTGGTGGTCTACTTCCGCCACGACCTGGTGCATTTCGGCGCCGGGCTGTGGAAGTGGTTCCGCGAAGGTCAGGCCGACGTTTACGTGAGACTGATGGCGCAGGTGCTGACAGCCACGCTGCCGATCGTCGCGCTGGGAATTCTGCTGCGTGACTGGATCGAGCCGAATCCGCGCTCGCTGTTCCTGATTGCCGCGACGACCGTGGGATTCGGCCTGCTGCTGTGGGTGGCCGATACGCGCGTGCCGCGTTCCGGCACCACCGAGTTCGAAGTATCGTGGCGCGACTCGCTGCTCATCGGCTGCCTGCAGATGCTGGCGATCGTGCCGGGCACGTCGCGCTCGGGCATCACGATCACCGCCGGATTGCTGCTCGGCCTGTCACGCGAGGCGGCATCGCGTTTTGCGTTCCTGCTGGCGATTCCGACGATTCTCGGCACCACCACGCTCGGCACGATCGGCGCAATCCAGCTTCACTCCGCGGTAGCCTGGAACGACGTGCTCGTCGGCTTCTCGGTGTCGGGGATCACTTCCTACCTCTCGATCCACCACTTCCTGAAATGGATCGAGCGCACCGGCATGGCGCCGTACGTCGCCTATCTGCTCGCGCTCGGCGCCGGTTTGCTGATCGTCGGTCTGTATCGGAGCTGAGCCGCGCGCCTACGGCGCGCTGCGGCTAGAACGGGATGTCGTCGTCGATGTCGTCGCCGAAGTCGCTGGTGCTCGAATCGTATCGATCCGAGCCTTGCGATTGCGGCTCGGCCGCCCGCTTGTCGCCGCGCGCCGCCTGATTGCGCGGCGCACCGCCGCTCTGCCGCATCGGCGGGTCGCCCGCTTCGCCGCCGCGGCTGTCGAGCATCTGCATGTCGTTGGCGACGATCTCGGTCGAGTAGCGATCGTTGCCGTCTTTGTCCTGCCATTTGCGCGTCTGCAACCGGCCTTCGATGTAGACCTTGCTGCCTTTGCGCAGGTACTCGCCGGCGATTTCGCCGAGCCGCGCGAAGCACACGACCGAATGCCATTCGGTGCGCTCCTGCTGCTCGCCGGTCTGCTTGTCTTTCCACGACTCGGCCGTTGCGAGACGCAGGTTCGTCACCGCCGAACCGCCTTGGGTGTACCGAGTCTCCGGGTCGCGCCCCAGATTGCCGATCAGGATGACTTTGTTGATGCCGCGCGCCATGTCAGTTCTCGTGTGCCGATGGTCGTGAGACGCGGCAGCATATCGCATCGCTCTTTCGAAAACACACGGCGCGCGCCGCTGTCAGGAGTGAGTGATAGGCGCCTTGCGGCGCGGGAATGTACCGCGTATTTTTTCTCGTTTTCGCCGCGCGGAAGGGTCAGTGGACGAGATCACGCTGCGTGGGGCGCGTACCCACAATCTGAAGAACTTCGACCTGACGATTCCGCGGGACAAACTCGTGGTGGTCACCGGCTTGTCCGGCTCCGGAAAGTCGTCGCTCGCGTTCGATACGCTGTACGCGGAGGGTCAGCGCCGCTATGTCGAATCGTTGTCGGCTTACGCGCGGCAATTCCTGTCGATGATGGAAAAGCCGGACATCGACCATATCGAAGGTCTCTCTCCGGCCATCTCGATCGAACAGAAGTCGACGTCGCACAACCCGCGCTCAACCGTCGGCACGATCACCGAGATCTACGACTACCTGCGCCTGCTGTTCGCGAGGGTCGGCGAGCCGCGCTGCCCCAACCATGGTCAACCGCTCGCGGCGCAAACCGTCAGCCAGATGGTGGATCAGGTGCTCGCGTTGCCGGGCGACGCCCGCATCATGGTTCTGGCGCCGGTCATCTCCGATCGCAAGGGCGAACACCAGCACGTCTTCCGCGAACTGGTCGCCAACGGTTTCATCCGGGCGCGCGTCGACGGGATCGTGACCGATCTCGACCACCCGCCGACGCTCGACAAGAACAAGAAGCACACGATCGAGGCGGTGATCGACCGGCTGCGCGTGCGCGACGACGCGCAGCAACGCCTCGCCGAATCGTTCGAAACCGCGATCTCCCTGGCCGACGGCGTTGCAAAGGTGTCGTTCATCGACGACGAGAAGTCGAAGGATCTGGTGTTCTCCGCGCGGTTCGCCTGTCCGCATTGCGGCTACAGCATCAACGAACTCGAACCGCGCATGTTCTCGTTCAACAACCCGGCCGGTGCGTGCCCCGAGTGCGACGGACTCGGCGTGAAACAGTTCTTCGACGCCGATCTAGTGGTCGCCGATCCCGATCTGTCGCTGGCCGAGGGCGCCATTCGCGGCTGGGACCGGCGCAACGTCTACTACTTCCACATGCTCGCTTCGCTGGCGAAACACTACGAATTCGACGTGGACGCGCCGTTCGGCTCGCTGAAGAAAAAGCAGCGCGACGCGATCCTGAACGGCAGCGGACAGGAGCGCATCGACTTCAGCTACGTGAACGATCGCGGCGACGTCATCCAGCGCCGCCACCGCTTCGAAGGCGTGGTGCCGAACATGGAGCGACGCTACCGTGAAACCGACTCCACTATGGTGCGCGAGAATCTGGCGCGTTATCTGACAGTACGCGAATGTCCAGCCTGTGGCGGCACGCGACTGAAAGAAGAGTCGCGCAACGTTTACATCGGCGAAACGACGCTTCCGGAACTCACCGATCGCTCAGTCGAAGATGCATTCGACTATTTCTCCAAACTGAAGCTCGGCGGACGGCGCGGCGAGATCGCCGACAAGATCCTGAAGGAGATCTGCGCGCGACTGCAGTTTCTCAACGATGTGGGTCTCAACTACCTGACGCTGAATCGCAGTGCCGACACGTTGTCCGGCGGCGAAGCGCAACGCATCCGGCTCGCGAGCCAGATCGGCGCCGGTCTCGTCGGCGTGATGTACATTCTCGACGAACCGTCGATCGGCCTGCATCAGCGCGACAACGCGCGGTTGTTGCGCACGCTCATCCATCTGCGCGACCTCGGCAATACCGTGATCGTGGTCGAACACGACGAAGAGGCCATTCGCCGCGCCGACCACATCATCGACATCGGTCCCGGCGCCGGCGTTCACGGCGGCGAGGTGGTGGCGCAAGGCAATCTGCAGGACATCCTGAAAGCGAAGCGTTCGATCACCGGACAGTACCTTTCCGGCAAGCAGAAGATCGACGTGCCGAAGACGCGTCGCCCGGTGGATCCGTCGAAGGTCATCCGCGTGCGCGGCGCGCGCGGTAACAACCTGAAGAATCTCACCGTCGACATTCCGTTCGGATTGTTCACGTGCGTCACCGGCGTGTCGGGTTCAGGCAAGTCGACGTTGATCAATCACACGCTGATGCCGATTGCCGCACGCGTACTGAACAAGGCGACCACGCCGACTGCGGCCGCACACGACGGCATCGACGGTCTGAACCTCGTAGACAAGGTGGTCGACATCGACCAGAGCCCGATCGGCCGAACGCCGCGCTCGAATCCTGCCACGTACACGGGGCTGTTCACGCCGATCCGGGAGCTGTTCGCGCAAACGCAGGAAGCGCGCAGCCGCGGCTATCAAGCCGGCCGCTTCAGTTTCAACGTGAAAGGCGGCCGTTGCGAAGCGTGCCAGGGCGACGGCCTGATCAAGGTGGAGATGCACTTCCTGCCCGATATCTACGTGCCGTGCGACGTGTGCAAGAGCAAACGCTACAACCGCGAAACGCTCGACGTGCGCTACAAGGACAAGAACATCAGCGAAGTGCTGGAGATGACCGTCGAAGAAGCGCGCGAGTTCTTCGACGCAGTGCCGATGCTGGCGCGCAAGCTGCAGACGATCGTCGACGTGGGTCTTTCCTACATTCGGCTCGGCCAGAGCGCAACGACTCTATCGGGGGGCGAAGCGCAGCGCGTGAAGCTGTCGCGTGAACTCGGCAAGCGCGACACCGGGCAGACGCTCTACATCCTCGACGAGCCGACCACCGGCCTGCACTTTCACGACATCAAACAGCTGCTCGAAGTGCTGCATCGACTGCGCGACGACGGCAACACGATCGTCGTTATCGAACACAACTTGGACGTCATCAAGACCGCCGACTGGATCATCGATCTCGGTCCGGAAGGCGGTGGCGGCGGCGGCGAAATCATCGCCACCGGCACGCCGGAGCAGCTCGCGAAACACAAGAAGTCGTATACGGGGAAATTCCTGAAGGCGATGTTGTAGCGCGCGAGACGCTCAGCGCGCGTACAACCGCACCGTCGCAAACTTCGGCGCCCTGTACCAGAACTCGACCTTGCGGACCACGTGGTCGGTTCCGGTTACCGCGACCTCGGGCGTGAACTCGCCGGGCTTCAGCGTTTTGCCTTTCAGATCGACGGCTTTATGCGAACCGTGCGCGAACGTGACGACGAGGCGATCGACCGCGACCGGCCCACCTTCCACTTCGAGTCGAAGCGTCACGAACGGTCCGCGCGCCGATGGCAGCCGGATCTCTTCGTGCTGCGGGGCCGTTGCATCCGACGGCGTTGCCGTTACCGAAGCGGATCCAAGCAGGTGCCACACCTCGGCGGCATGGGCGGTCGCGCTGGCGAGCAGCAGGAACATCGCGGTCGGAATGAGTCGTTGTACGCGCAATTCGATGACGGTCCGTTCGATCGTTGGCGTGTATCTTACGCGACGATCGAAGGGAATCGTTGCGCTGCTCGACATCAGCCCAACGAGTCGGCAAACCCTTTGATGTCGCGAATCGTCGCCGCGTACACCTCCGGCATCGCGCCGCGGAAGATGCAGTCGCCGGCGTGACACGTGCCGTTCACGGTGCGGCTCACCGCGCTGACGCCCGCGTCGAGGAGCTTGCGGAAGTAGCGCAGTCCTTCGTCGCGCAGCGGGTCGAGCTGGTTCACCGAGATGACGTGCGGCGGCAGATCGCGCAGGTCGGCGGTGGTCGCGTGATACGGCCACGCAAGCGCATTGGTCGCATTCGCACCGGTCGGGTCGTATACGCGGACGAGGATCGACATCAGCGCGCAGCCGATGAAGTAGTCGTCGTTCTCCTGCAGCGACATCAGTTCGCGCGGCTTCTGCGCGTACCCACCGTAAATGTACGGGCACTGCGCGTACACGCCGTCGATCTGCGCGATGCGGCCATCGCGCTTCGCCTTCAGCGTCGTCGCGAGCGTGAGGTTGCCGCCACCGGATTCGCCGGAGACGATCAGTTTCGAAATTCCCAATCGCGCCTTGTTGTCGGTCACCCACTGCAGCGCACTGGCGCAGTCGTTCAATCCTGCCGGAAACGGATGCGATCCGAGTTTGCCGGCGCCGTTGCGGAACTCGACGCCGATCACCACCATGCCGGCCGCTGCGAGTTCGTCACGCCAGCGCACGTACTGTGTGTCTGCGGCCGCGCCGATGACCATGCCGCCGCCGTGCAGATGCAGCATGCCCGACGTCGGAGCGCGCGCCGACGTCGGTCGATGGATGAACAACTTGATCGGGTTGCCGTCCACGCCGCGGATGGTTTCGGTCGTCGACGTCGCGCCGTTCACCGGCGGCAGCGACGCAATCAAGGCCTCGAACGCTCCGCCGAATCCGGCTTCGGCTTCTGCCGCGAACGCACGCAGTTGCTCGAGCGGTGCGCTGGCGTCGATCGGCGCCGGCGGTCCGGCAACATCGAGGCCGAGCGCCGCCATCGCGGCAAGCATCCGCGGATCGGCGCGCGGATCGTCGCGCAGCTGCATGGAAGGTGTGCCGAGCCGGCCGGGAAGGGTTGGAAGGGCTTGCGTCATCGCTTGGACCTCGTCGCGTGCGTGTCGGCGAGGATGGTGCATCCGATCAGGCTTTGTCGAGGCGCGGTTTCCCGCTTTTCTCGCGCATGAACGCCGCGCCGCGCGCCGACAACCGGTATCCCACCTCGAGGCTCTCGGTCAGCCCCAACTCCTTCAGACGGCGCACGTGCGCTTTGAAGGTCGGCGTATCCCAGCCGATGCGCGCTGCGAGATCGCCGGCGCGCGTGCCGGGCGATGTTTCGATCAACGACATGAAGCGTCGCGTCCACGCACCGTTGGTCGATCGGCGGTCCATCGAATCCAGCCGCGCGGCCAGTTGGTTCGACTCGTCTTCGCCCGCGGCCCGACGTGCAAGCTCTGCGCGCGGATCCGGTGCGCCGACACCGGCATAGCGAAGTTCGATGCGGTACAACGTGCCGGCCGCGCGCGCCTTCACCTGCATGTAGTCGCGCAGTTCCTGCAGCGTGGCGAAGCCTGCGCGCTTCGCATCGCGCAGCGTGATTGCGGCTTCGTCGATCTCCTCGAGGCGCGTCACGTCCACGAAGCCGATCTGCGGCACGCGGTAACGGTGCCCGGCAACGGCCTGCGGTCGCGCCCAGCGGCGGAACGTCAGCGTCACATCGCCGGATTTGATCGCATCGGCGAAACGTCGTTCGAATTGCATGCCGCGAGTCTACCTCGCGCAAGTTCTCAGCGAACGTGCTGTGTGCGGAACGGCCGCTTGCGCTTGCCTTCGGCGTCGCCGGTGTCCTTCGGCTGGAAGCGCGGCACAAGGTGCTTCTTGCCGTTGCCGATCAGCTCCGCCCGACCCATACGGTGCAATGCCTCGCGCAGCTGCGGCCAATTGTTGGGATCGTGGTAGCGCAGGAAGGCCTTGTGCAACCTGCGTTGCTTCAGACCCTTGACCGCCACCACGTCTTCGCTGTCGCGCGTTACCTTCCGCAGCGGGTTCTTACCGGAATGCCACATCGCCGTTGCGGTCGCCATCGGACCCGGCAGAAACGCCTGTACCTGATCAGCGCGATAGCCGTTCTGCTTCAGCCACAGCGCGAGCTCGAGCATGTCGTCGTCGGTGGTGCCAGGATGCGCGGCGATGAAATAGGGGATGAGGTACTGCTCCTTACCTGCCTCGTTAGAGAACTTGTCGAACAGCTCCTTGAACTTGTAGTAGGTGCCGACACCAGGCTTCATCATCTTCGACAGCGGCCCTTCGCCGATCGCTTCCGGCGCAATCTTCAGATAACCGCCGGTGTGATGCTGCGCGAGCTCCTTCACATACTCGGGCGACTCGATCGCGAGGTCATATCGCACGCCGGATGCGATCAGCACCTTCTTGATGCCGGGCAGCGCGCGCGCCTTGCGATACAGCTCGATCAGCGGCGCATGGTTGGTGTCGAGATTCGGACACACGCCCGGGTAGACGCAGGACGGTCTACGACACGCCGACTCGATCTCGCGGCTCTTGCACGCGAGCCGATACATGTTCGCGGTGGGTCCACCGAGGTCCGAAATGACGCCGGTGAAGCCTTCGACAGTATCGCGGATCGTTTCGATCTCGCGCAGCACCGACGCCTCGGAGCGGCTCTGGATGATGCGGCCCTCGTGTTCGGTGATCGAACAGAACGTGCAGCCGCCGAAGCATCCGCGCTGAATCGCAACCGAGAAGCGGATCATTTCCCACGCTGGGATCTTCGCTTCGCCGTAACACGGATGCGGCGCGCGCGCATACGCCAATTCGTATACCGCGTCGAACTCTTTCATCGTCAGCGGAATCGGCGGCGGATTCAGCCACACGTCCTGCGTGCCGTGGCGCTGCACCAACGGCCGCGCGTTGCCGGGATTCGATTCCATGTGCAGGATGCGTGACGCGTGCGCATACAGCACCGCATCGTCGCGGACCGCCTCGTAGGCCGGTAACCGGATCACGCTGACGTCTCTCTTCGCGCTGGGCACGTCGCGCACGAACCGGACGACTTGCGGCGCATCGACGCCAACGACCCCGTCCGGCTGCGTCGTTGCCTGCGACGGCGACATCGCGTAAGGGTCGGGATGCGGCGTTACCGGCCCGGGTGAATCCAGATGCGTAGAGTCCACCTCGATCCAGCCGTCGGGTGCCCGGTCGAGCACGAACACCGTGCCGCGCACGTCGTCGATCGCATCGATCGATTCACCGGCCGCCAGTCGATGCGCCACTTCCGCCAACGCGCGTTCGGCGTTGCCGTACAACAGCATGTCGGCTTTTGCATCGAGCAATACCGAGCGTCTGACTTTCTCCGACCAGTAATCGAAGTGCGCGATGCGACGCAGGCTCGCTTCGATGCCACCGATGACGATCGGCACGTCGTTGAACGCTTCGCGCGCGCGTTGCGCGTAGACGATCACGCTGCGATCGGGTCGGCTGCCCGCTTTGCCGCCGGGCGTATACGCGTCGTCGCTGCGGATGCGCCGATCCGCGGTGTAGCGGTTCACCATCGAGTCCATGTTGCCCGCGGTGATGCCGAAAAACAGATTCGGCCGACCGAGCCGCGCAAAGTCGGCGGCGCTGCGCCAGTCCGGCTGCGCGATCACGCCGACACGAAAGCCCTGCGCTTCGAGCAGGCGCCCGACGACCGCCATGCCGAAGCTCGGATGATCAACGTACGCGTCGCCGGTGACGATGACGACGTCGCACGAGTCCCAGCCGAGCGCTTCCATCTCTGCCGCGGTGGTCGGCAGAAACGGCGCCGTACCGAAGCGGTGCGCCCAGTATTTGCGATAGGAGAACAACGGTTTGGCGGCGTGCATGAGCGGCATTCTATGCCTGCCGTATGTCCATGCGGACTTCGTGCCGCAGTGTGTTGAAGCCACGCCAAGCCATCACGCCGAGCAGCGCGGACACGATGAACAGATATGGGCCGAGTCCCGGCATTTCCGGCAACACCATACCCTCACTCCACCCGACATACAGCGCCATGCCGAGGAACGGCGCGAACGCGCCGCGCACGCCGGTGAGCGTCACGTGAATGCCCATGTAAGCGGCCAGCTGATCGCGCGGCGCGAAGTCGTTGTGGCCGAGTTGCCACGCGAGCGAGCCGCCGCCGTTGACGATGCCGTTCACGAGCCGCCCTGCGGCGATCCACGCGAGCGACCCGGTCAGCGCACCCCAGAACATGATCAGCACGCCGAGCACCCACATCGCGTTCTGCCGTGCGCGGAACTCGGCGACGTGCACGCGATCGAGATAACGACCCCACAACGGCAACGTGATCAGGTTCATCGCAAACGGAATGATCATGATGATGCCGATGCTGACGACGTAGCTCGCGCCGAGTTGCTTCGACACCAGATAGACGAGCGCCGGCTCCAGCATCATCGCTGCGACGCCGGACGTGAACTGGTGCAGCTGATAGCGCGCGTATTTACGATCGGCGCGCAGAATCTGCACGAAGCCGTTGCGTCCGTCCTGGTCGTTGTCACTCTGCCGTTCGAGCACGCGATGTCGCAATTCACCCTGCACCTTCACGCGCGAAAACGACCACACGCCGATCGTTCCGACGAGCGCGCCCGCCCCGTACAGCCAGCGGTAATTCTCCGGATGCGCATCGAGGATCATGCCGGCGATGCTCGTCGTCAGCACCGTGATCAGACTGGACAGCACCTGCAGACGACTGGTGACGCGCGCTCGCAGGTGTCGACCGTAGTTGAGGCTCCACGTGACGCTGCGCGCAGTGATGACGCCGGCGATCAACAAGCGGCCGAGGATGACGCTGCACACCAGCACCGTGGCGCCGACGGATGAGCGCGGGCTCAACGCCACCGCGAACACGCACACAAGCACCAACCCCTGCAGCGTGACTACCATCGGCACTTTCGAGCGTGCGCTCGCGATGCGATTCCAGACGAAGCTCGACAGGTTGCCGAACATCGGCGATGCCGAAATCACCGCGAGCAGCCACGGCGCAACGTCGAACGTCTTCGCCGCCACCACGGCGGCGAAGCCGCCTTCGATCAGGCTCAACGCAACCGGCAGCGTGCATTCGGTGAGCTGTTCGGCCCGGAACGTGCGCGCGATCGCCGGAGGTAATCCCGGTACCGCGAGGAGACGTTGCAAAACGCGCATCCCGATGTTCCGTGAAGAGTTCCGTGAAGAGATCCGTGGGGCTGACGACCCGCTCTAAGGCGACCTTGCTGGTGTCGCTCCGCTACGCCGCGGCGCGCGCCGCCGCAACGGCGCCGCTGCGGCCGAGAATCGCTTCCATCGCGCTCAGGAAGTACAAGACGTTGCGCCGGCACGCGCTCTGTCCCATGAGGCCGACGCGCCATACTTTGCCCGCCAGCGCGCCGAGCCCTGCGCCGATCTCGAGATCGAATTCGTTCAGCAGCGCGCGACGTACGTCGGCTTCCACCACGCCATCGGGCACTACGATCGAGTTCAGCTGCGGCAGCCGCGACTGCGCGTCGACGAAGAACTGCAGGCCGATTGCTTCGACGCCGGCGCGCAATGCCGCGTGTTCGCGCGCGTGGCGCGCCCACGAGTTCTCGAGACCTTCCTCTTCGAGCATCACCAGCGCTTCGTGCAGGCCATACAGCGCGTTCACCGGCGCGGTGTGGTGGTACACACGCGCGCCTTCGCCGCCCCAATACGCCATGACGAGGTTCAGATCGAGAAACCAGCTCTGCACCGGCGCGTTGCGTTTGCGGATCGCATCGACCGCGCGCGGGCTCATCGTCACCGGCGAAATGCCGGGCGGACACGACAGACACTTCTGCGTGCCGGAATACACCGCGTCGGCGCCCCACGCGTCGACCTCGAGCGGCACGCCGCCGAGCGAGGTCACCGCATCGACGATCGACAGGCAATCGTGCTCGCGGGCAACCCGGCACAGCGTTTGCGCATCGGAGCGTGCGCCGGTCGACGTTTCGGCGTGCACGAATGCGACGATCTTCGTATCCGGGTGCTTGGCAAGCGCCTCACTGACCTTGTTCGGGTCTACCGGCGCACCCCAGGCGTCTTCGACCAGCACCGCCTCGCCGCCGATGCGTCGCACGTTTTCCTTCATCCGCCCGCCGAACACGCCGTTCACGCAGACGATGACCTTGTCGCCCGGCTCGATCAGATTCACGAAACACGTTTCCATTCCGGCCGAACCCGGCGCCGACACCGGCATAGTCATCGCGTTGCGCGTGCGAAACGCGTTCTGCAGCATCGCTTTCACTTCGTCCATCATGCGGACGAATTCCGGATCGAGGTGGCCGATCGTCGGTCGCGCCAGCGCCGCCAGCACACGCGAACTGACGTCCGACGGACCGGGACCCATCAGCGTTCGCTGCGGCGGAATGAAACTGTTAGTCATCTACTGTCTCCGAAACTGCTGCTGCCAAAAACAAAAAGCCGGACGATGTCCGGCTCTTGCTCATCTTTTCAGGACGCCGTCAGTCCTGTGAATCGTCCGCCGAATCGTCGGATGCGTCTTCCACTGCCACCGGACGGTCTACGAGTTCGATATATGCCATCGGCGCGTTGTCGCCTTGTCGATAGCCGCATTTCAGGATGCGCGTGTAGCCGCCGGGACGCCCCTGATAGCGCGGGCCGAGTTCGTCGAACAATTTGCCCACGGTGCGGTCGCTGCGCGTGCGATTGAAGATCAACCGGCGGTTCGCCACCGAATCCTCTTTCGCCATCGTGATCAGCGGTTCGGCGACGCGACGCAGCTCTTTCGCGCGCGGCAACGTCGTCTTGATCAGCTCGTGCTCGATCAGCGACACGGCCAGGTTGCGCAGCATCGAATCGCGATGCGCACCCGGCATGTTGAAGTGACGTCCACTCTTACGATGGCGCATTTACCTGAGTTCCTGTTGTTCTGCTTTGCTCGCGGCTCGAATCAGGCGACTTTGTCGTCGCGCAGACCCGACGGCGGCCAGTTTTCGAGACGCATGCCGAGCGACAGACCGCGCGAGGCGAGCACGTCCTTGATCTCGGTCAGCGACTTCTTGCCTAGGTTCGGCGTCTTCAGCAACTCGACTTCGGTGCGCTGAATCAGGTCGCCGATGTAATAGATGTTCTCGGCTTTCAGACAGTTCGCCGAACGCACGGTCAATTCGAGGTCGTCGACCGGACGCATCAGGATCGGATCGATCTCGTCGTGCTTCTCGACCGCTTCCGGTTCGCCTTCGCTTTCGAGATCGACGAACACGGCGAGCTGCTGCTGCAGAATCGTCGCGGCGCGGCGGATCGCTTCTTCCGGGTCGATGGTGCCGTTCGTTTCGAGATCGAGGATCAGCTTGTCGAGGTTGGTGCGCTGCTCGACCCGCGCGTTCTCGACGGTGTACGAAACACGCCGCATCGGGCTGAACGTCGCATCGAGGCGCAGCACGCCGATCGCACGCGATTCTTCTTCTTCGACTTCTTCGCGGTTCTCCGCCGGCTCGTAGCCGCGGCCGCGATTGATCTTCACTTCCATCTTGATCGCGCCGTTTTCGTTCAGCGTGCAGATGAGGTGATCCGGATTGACGATTTCGACGTCCTGCGTCAGCTGGAAGTCGCCGGCCGTAACCGGACCGCCGCCTTTCTTCGACAGCGTGATGACCGCTTCATCGGCGTTGTGCAGCAATACGCTGACGCCTTTGAGGTTCAACAGAATGTCGATCACATCCTCTTGCACACCTTCCATCGCGCTGTATTCGTGCAGCACGTTGTCGATCTGCACTTCCGTAATCGCGCAGCCGGGCATCGACGACAGCAGAATGCGCCGCAGCGTGTTGCCCAACGTGTGACCGAAGCCGCGCTCGAGCGGCTCGAGCGTCACGCGAGCGCGTGTCGGTCCGAGCTCTTGTACATCGATATGACGGGGCGTCAGGAATTCATTCACCGACTGTGCCATTGATCCCATCTCCTTCCTTAAATCTTCGTCAAGCCTGTTACTTGGAGTACAACTCGACAATGAGATTCTCGTTGATCTCACTCGGCAGTTCGCCGCGGTCGGGCAGGCGCTTGAACACGCCTTGCATCTTCGTCGCGTCGACCTCTACCCATTCGATGGACCCGCGCTGTACGGCGAGTTCGAGGGCTGCCTGGATTCGCAATTGGCCGCGCGCTTTCTCGCGCACCGCGATCACGTCTTCCGGTTCGACCTGATAACTCGGAATGTTCACCGCTTTGCCGTTCACCAGAATCGCTTTGTGCGTGACGAGCTGGCGCGATTCCGCGCGCGTGCTGCCGAAACCCATCCGATAAACGACGTTGTCGAGGCGCGCCTCGAGGTTCATCAGCAGGTTTTCGCCGGTGGCGCCTTTCTGCCCTTCGGCCGACTTGTAGTAGTTGCGGAACTGGCGCTCGAGCACACCGTACAGACGACGCACCTTCTGCTTCTCGCGCAGCTGCACCGCGTAGTCCGACAACCGTGTGCGCCGCGCACCGTGCTGTCCGGGTACCGTCTCCGCTTTGCACTTCGAGTCGAGCGGCCGCACGCCGCTCTTCAGGAACAGATCGGTTCCCTCGCGCCGCGACAGTTTCAGTTTCGGGCCTAGATAACGGGCCATCGTTCTCTCCTGATTCCTAAACGCGCCGCTTCTTCGGCGGCCGACACCCGTTGTGCGGGATCGGTGTCACGTCGGCAATGCTGTTGATCCGCAGGCCCGATGCATTCAGCGAACGCACCGCCGATTCACGTCCGGGGCCGGGGCCTTTCACGAAGACGTCCACGCTCTTCATGCCGTATTCCTGCGCGGCATTCGCAACGCGTTCTGCGGCGACCTGCGCGGCGAACGGCGTGCTCTTACGCGAACCACGGAAGCCGGTTGCACCCGACGTGGCCCAGCACAGCGCGTTTCCCTGACGATCGGTGATGGTGATCATCGTGTTGTTGAACGACGCCTGGATGTGGGCGACGCCGTCGACGACGACGCGCTTGGCTTTCTTTCGTGCCGGTTGCTCTGCCATGAATGCTCTCTATTTCCTGATCGGGCGCCGCGGACCTTTCCGGGTACGGGCGTTCGTGCGCGTGCGCTGACCTCGCAGCGGCAGACCGCGGCGGTGGCGGATGCCTCGATAGCAGCCGAGGTCCATCAGCCGCTTGATGCTCATCGAAATCTCGCGCCGCAGGTCACCCTCGACGGTGATCTTGCCGATTTCGCCGCGGATCGCGTCCAGGTCGGCTTCGGAAAGATCCTGTACTTTCGCGCTCGGATTGACGCCGGCCGCTTCGCAGATCTTCTTCGCCGTGGTACGGCCGATACCGAAGATGTAGGTCAGCGAAATGACCGCGTGTTTGTTGTCTGGGACGTTGATTCCGGCGATTCGCGCCATTCAATTAGCTCCGTAAAACCTTGCTCGAAATGGAGCGGGCACGCGCGAACCCGGCGCAAAAAGGGCGCGAAGTTTAGCGGGTGAACCGACTCTATTCAACTGACCTACCAATTGATTCATACCGGCGCGCAAGCGCGCTTCAGCCTTGACGCTGCTTGTGGCGCGCTTCAGCCGTGCAGATCACCCGAACGACGCGCTTGCGTCGTACGATCTTGCAGTTGCGGCACAGTTTCCTGACCGATGCTCTGACTTTCACCTGGATTACCTCGTTGTACGCGGCGCGCGCCTATCGGCGACCGCGCCCATAGTTCTTCAGATTCGACTTTTCCATCAGCTTCGCGTATTGGCTCGACATGAGGTGCGCCTGCACCTGCGCCATGAAGTCCATCGCGACCACCACCACGATCAACAAAGCCGTGCCGCCGAGCTGGAACGTGACCTTGAAGAACACCACCATGAATTCCGGCAGCAGACACACCAGCGTTACGTAGAGCGCGCCGAAGGTGGTCAGGCGCGTGATCACGTCGTCGATGTACTTCGCCGTGTGCTGCCCCGGCCGGATACCCGGCACGTATGCACCCTGCCGTTGCAGGTTGTCGGCGACGTCCTTCGGGTCGAACACGATCGCCGTGTAGAAGAAGCTGAAGAACACGATGCCGCCGGCGAACATCAGGATGTACAGCGGCTGGCCGGGCGACAGCACCAGCGACACTTCCTGCAGCCATTCCATGCCTTTCGTCTGGCCGAACCACTGCGCCAGCGACGACGGCGCGAGCAGCAGGCTCGAGGCAAAGATCGCCGGAATGACGCCGGCCATGTTCACTTTGAGCGGCAGGTGGCTCGATTGCGCCTGATAGACGCGGCGTCCCTGCTGGCGCTTCGCGTAGTTGACGGTGATGCGCCGTTGGCCGCGTTCGATGAACACCACGAAGGCCACGACAATGATGGCGAACACGCCGATTGCAAGCAGCGCGACGATGTTGATGTCGCCCTGGCGCGCCGCTTCGAACGAGCGGCCGATGGCCGCCGGAAAACCGGCGACAATGTTCGAGAAGATCAGCAGCGAGATGCCGTTGCCGACGCCGCGTTCGGTGATCTGCTCGCCGAGCCACATCATGAACAGCGCGCCGGTGACGAGCACCGTGATCGCGACGAAGTGGAACGCGAAGCTCGGGCTGAACGCGAGCCCCTGGTTCGCGAGCGTGGCGGCCAACGCCGAGCCCTGGATCAGCGCCACCAGCAAGGTGCCGTAGCGCGTGTACTGCGTGATCTTGCGCCGGCCGGCTTCGCCTTCCTTGCGCAGCTGCTGCAGCGGCGGATGCATCATCGTCAGCAGATTCATGATGATGCTCGAAGTGATGTATGGCATCACGCCGAGCGCCAGGATGCTCATGCGGTGCAACGCGCCGCCCGAAAACATGTTGAACAGATCGAGGATGCCGCCCTGGTTCTGTTCGAACAGCTGCCGCAGTCGATCCGGGTTGATGCCCGGCACCGGAATGTGGCTGCCGACGCGGGAAATGATCAGCGCGACCAAGACGAACAGCAGACGGTTGCGGAGCTCGGTGAGCCCCGCCTGAACGCCTGCCAGTTTCTGTCCCTGAACGGCCATCAGTCTTCTACCTTGCCTCCGGCTGCTTCGATCGCGGCCCGAGCGCCCTTCGTGATTTTGATGCCTTTCACGGTAATGGCTCTGTCGATCGATCCCGACAGCATGATGCGGGCGCGCTTCGCCCCTTTGTTGACCAGGTTGGCGCCTTTCAACGCGTCGAGGTCGACGAGGTTTTCGCCGACTTTCGCCAGTTCACCGAGTCGCACTTCCGCAGTCACCAGCGCAACGCGCGAGCGGAAACCGAACTTCGGCACGCGCCGCTGCAACGGCATCTGACCGCCCTCGAAACCGGGCTTCGGATTGCCGCTCTTGCGCGCCTTCTGTCCTTTGTGGCCGCGACCGCAGGTCTTACCAAGACCCGAGCCAATGCCGCGACCGACGCGCTTCTTGACCGGTTTGCTGCCTGCCGCGGGAGACAACTCGTTCAATCGCATCACTGCTCTCCCTCGACGCGCACCATGTAGTAGACCTTCTCGATCATCCCGCGTACCGACGGCGTGTCCTGCAGTTCGACCGTATGGCCGATGCGACGCAGACCCAGCCCGGCAACGCATTTCTTGTGCGTGGGCAGACGATGAGCAACGCTCTTGGTCTGCGTGACGCGAATTGTTTTTCCGCTACTCATCTCACCACTACCTTCTGCTTGCCGCGGTTTACGCCTGCATCTGTTCCGTCGTCAATCCACGCTTCTCGGCCACCTGCTGCGGCGACTTCATGTGTCGCAGCGCTTCGAACGTGGCGCGCACGACGTTGACCGGATTGGTCGAGCCGTAGCATTTCGCCAGCACGTTATGCACACCGGCCGCTTCGAGCAGCGCACGCATCGCGCCGCCGGCGATGACGCCGGTACCTTCCGACGCGGGCTGCATGTACACCTTCGATGCACCGTGGCGTCGGGTAATCGGATACCAGATCGTGCCGCGATCCAGTTCCACTTCGATCATGTTGCGGCGTGCGGCTTCCATCGCTTTCTGGATCGCGACCGGCACTTCACGCGCCTTGCCGCGACCGAATCCGACGCGGCCTTTGCCGTCACCAACCACGGTCAACGCGGTGAAACCGAAAATCCGTCCGCCTTTCACGACCTTGGCGACACGGTTCACCTGGACCAGCTTCTCGAGCAGTCCTTCCTCTTTCACTTCCTGGGTATACGCCATGGCTTACCTGTTAATCACGAGCGTTAAAATTCCAGGCCGCCCTCGCGGGCAGCGTCGGCCAGCGCTTTGACGCGACCGTGATACTTGAATCCGGATCGATCGAACGCAACGCGCGTGATACCCGCCGCTTTGGCGCGTTCTGCAATCAACGCACCGACTTTCGCAGCGGCGTCTTTGTTGCCGGTCTTGCCAGCCTTACGCAAGTCCGCATCGAGCGTCGAAGCGGTGATCAGCACGCGCGCACCTTCCGGCGCGATGATCTGCGCATAGATGTGGCGCGGCGTGCGATGCACTGACAAGCGCGTCGCACCGAGTTCACGCATCTTCATCCGGCTGCTGCGCGCGCGGCGCATGCGGGCCTGCTTCTTCTCGTTCATTGCCGTCCCTACTTTTTCTTCGCTTCTTTGCGCACGACGCGCTCGCTGGCGTATCTGACGCCTTTGCCCTTGTACGGTTCCGGCGGGCGGAAGCCGCGGATTTCCGATGCGACCTGGCCGACCAGCTGTTTGTCGACGCCGCTGACGATCACTTCGGTCTGGCTCGGCGTTTCGGCCTTGATGCCTTCCGGCAGCTTGTACTGCACCGGATGCGAAAAGCCGAGTTGCAGGTCGAGCCGGCCGCCGGTCGCTTGCGCGCGGTAACCGACGCCCTGCAGTTCGAGCTTCTTCGAAAAACCCTGCGACACGCCTTTCAGCATGTTGTTCACGAGCGCGCGCAACGTGCCCGCCATCGCCTGCGAATGCTGATCGTCGCGCCGCGCGGTGAAGCGCAGCCGATCGTCTTCACGCTTGATCTCCACCGCTTCGTCGACCGGAACCGACAGACTGCCTTTGGAGCCTTTCACCCGCAGCTCTGCTGCATCCAGCGTTACCTCGACTCCCTTCGGGACGTCGATCGGATAGTTACCTACTCGAGACATGGCTCAACCTCAAAATACGGTGCACAGAACTTCGCCGCCGATTCCCGCCTTGCGCGCGGCGCGATCGGTCATCACACCATTGCAGGTGCTGATGACGGCGATGCCGAGACCGCCCTGGATCGTCGGCAGATCGTCCTTGTCGCGATAGACGCGCAGACCGGGGCGACTGACGCGATCGAGCACCTCGATCACCGGCTGACCTTTGTGATACTTCAGATCGATCGACAGCGTCCGCTTCGGACCTTCCGATACGGTAAAGCTGCCGATGTAACCCTCGTCGCGCAGCACCTGCGCGATCGCTACTTTCAGCTTCGAACTCGGCATCGACACGTTCGCGTTCTGCACCGCTTGTGCGTTGCGAATGCGCGTCAGCATGTCGGCAACCGGATCCTGCATCGTCATGTTCTGAAACTCCTCACCAGCTCGCTTTCACCAGACCCGGCACATCGCCACGCATCGCCGCTTCGCGCAGCTTGGTGCGCGCCAGCCCGAACTTCCGATACACGCCGCGCGGCCGACCGGTGATCGAACAGCGGCGACGCTTGCGGAACGGACTCGCATCGCGCGGCAGCTTCTGCAGCTTCACCTGCGCATCCCAGCGCTCGTCGTCGGACGCGTTGCGATCGTTGATGATCGTCTTCAGCGTCTTGCGCTTGTTCGCGAACTTCGCCTGGATCTTGGAGCGCCGTTTTTCGCGTTCGACTACCGATGTCTTAGCCATACCTCAATGCGCCTCGCGGAACGGAAAGCTGAATGCCTTGAGCAGCGCGAGACCTTCCGCATTGGTCCGGGCCGTCGTCGTAACCGTGATGTCCATGCCCCGGATCGTGTCGATCTTGTCGTAGTCGACCTCGGGGAAAATGATCTGCTCGGTTACACCCATTGAGAAATTGCCGCGACCGTCGAACGAACGCGGGTTCAGTCCGCGGAAGTCGCGCATCCGCGGAATTGCGATGCCGACCAGCCGCTCGAGAAATTCGAACATGCGCGCACCGCGCAACGTCACTTTGCAGCCGACCGGATAGCCTTCGCGGATCTTGAAGCCGGCTTCGGATTTGCGCGCGTTGTTCACCACGGGCTTCTGCCCGGAGATCAACATCATGTCGTTGACCGCGTTGTCCATGATCTTCTTGTCGCCCACGGCTTCGCCCACGCCCATGTTCAGCGTGATCTTCACGAGCCGCGGCACTTCCATCACGTTCTTGTAGGAGAACTGCTCCATCAGAGTCGGACGGATGTTGTCGATGTAGTGTCGGTGTAAATCTGCCATCTTAAGTCTCGTTAGGCGTCTATCGTCTTTTTGGTGGACTTGAAGTAGCGGACTTTCTTGCCGTCTTCTACCCGGAATCCCACGCGATCGGCCTTGCCGGTTTCGCTGTTGTAGATCGCAACGTTCGACGCCTGGATCGGAATCTCTTTGTCGACGATGCCACCGGGCTGTCCCGCGTTCGGATTGCCGCGCTGGTGTTTCTTCGCGACGTTCACGCCGGCGACGACCAGACGACCGTCCGGACGCACCGACAGCACTTCACCGCGACGACCTTTGTCGCGTCCGGTGATGACGATCACTTCGTCTTTGCTCTTGATCTTGCGCATCCGTTTCTCCTTACAGCACTTCCGGAGCCAGCGAGATGATCCGCATGAAGCTCTCGGTACGCAGTTCGCGCGTCACCGGTCCGAAAATCCGCGTGCCGACCGGCTGCATCTGCGGGGTCAACAACACCGCCGCGTTCTGGTCGAACTTGATCAACGAACCGTCCTGACGACGGATGCCGTGCTTGGTGCGAACGACTACTGCGTTCATGACCTGACCTTTCTTCACGCGGCCGCGCGGAATCGCCTCCTTGATCGTCACCTTGATGACGTCGCCGATGCCGGCATAGCGACGCTTCGACCCGCCCAGCACCTTGATGCACATCACCCGGCGCGCGCCGCTGTTGTCTGCCACATCCAACATCGATTCCGACTGAATCATTTTCTTACCCTAAAGCCGTTATTCCGATGCCGGAGCGCGTTCGTCGATGCTCGCGAGCACCCAGAACTTCGTTTTCGAATACGGCCGCGATTCGCGCACCGTCACCAAGTCGCCTTCGTTGCACTCGTTCTTCTCGTCGTGCGCGTGAACCTTCGTCGAGCGACGGATGTACTTGCCGTAAACCGGGTGCGGCTCGCGACGCTCGATCAACACGGTGATCGTCTGATTGCATTTGTTGCTGATCACGCGACCGGTAACGACACGGCCCTTGACCCGCTTCTGCTCGACTTCAGCCATTGTCACGCTTCTCCCTGAGCACCGTTTTCACGCGTGCGATGTCGCGACGCAGTTCTTTGATGAAGTGCGGCTGGTTCAACTGGCCGCTCGCGCCCTGCATGCGAACGTTGAATTGTTCCTTGCGCAGGCGCAGCAGCTCGGTCTTGAGCTCCGCCGGTGTCTTCTGTCTGATATCGGACGCTTTCATCACATCACCGAACGCTTGACGAACGTGGTCTTGAACGGCAGCTTCGCCGCCGCCAACGAGAACGCTTCGCGGGCAAGCTCCTCGGTTACACCTTCCATCTCGTACAACACGCGGCCGGGCTGGATCAGCGCAACCCAGTATTCGACCGCGCCTTTACCCTTACCCTGCCGCACTTCCAACGGCTTCTTCGTGATCGGCTTGTCCGGGAACACGCGGATCCAGATCTTTCCGCCCCGCTTGACGTGCCGCGTCATCGCGCGCCGTCCGGCTTCCAGCTGACGCGCGGTCAAACGCCCGCGACCGGTCGCCTTCAAACCGTACTCGCCGAAGCTGACGGTGCTTCCGCGCACTGCAAGACCGCGGTTGCGGCCCTTGTGCATCTTGCGGAACTTCGTTCGCTTGGGTTGCAACATGAATAGGTTCCCTAATCCGGCGCCGCGCTATGCGCTCGCCTGTGCCTCTACGTCCGAGCCCAGAATTTCGCCTTTGAAAATCCAGACCTTGATTCCGAGCACGCCGTACGTCGTTTTCGCTTCCGCCGTGGCGTAGTCGATGTCGGCGCGCAGCGTATGCAGCGGCACGCGCCCTTCGTGATAAACCTCCGAACGCGCGATCTCGGTGCCGCCGAGACGGCCGGCGACGCGCACCTTGATGCCTTTCGCGCCGAGCCGCATCGCGTTCTGAATCACGCGGCGCATCGCGCGGCGGAACTGCACCCGGCGTTCGAGCTGCTGCGCGACGTTCTGCGCGACCAGCAGCGCATCGATCTCCGGCTTGCGGATTTCTTCGATGTTCACGTGCACCGGCACGCCCATCATCACGGCGAGTTCGCGGCGCAGGCGTTCGACGTCTTCGCCTTTCTTGCCGATTACGATGCCGGGACGCGCGGTGTGAATCGAAATGCGCGCGGTCTGTGCCGGGCGTTCGATCTCGATGCGGCTGACGGACGCCTGTGAAAGTCGATCACGCAGGAATTCGCGGACGCGCAGATCGTTCAGCAGGTATTTCGAATACTGCTTCTTATCCGCGTACCAAACCGATGTATGGCTCTTGACGATGCCAAGTCGCATTCCCGTCGGATTAACTTTCTGACCCATGTGTGCTCCGCTGCGCCGCGCCTACGCGGCTGTAATGCCGCGCTTACGCGGCCGTGTCCGATACAGTGACGGTGATGTGGCAGGTGCGTTTCGAGATTCGATCCGCACGTCCTTTCGCCCGCGGCATGATCCGCTTCATCGTCACGCCTTCATCGACGAATATCCGGTGCACCCGCAATTCGTCGACGTCCGCGCCTTCGTTGTTCTCCGCGTTCGCAATCGCCGACTCGAGCACTTTCTTCACGAGCTCAGCGCCTTTCTGGTTCGCGAAATTCAGAATGTCGAGCGCCTGCGCGACCGGCTTGCCGCGCACCATGTCGACTACGAGCCGCGCCTTCTGGGCAGTGATCCGTAGACGTTTTGCAATTGCCGTGGCTTCCATCATTTCGCTCCGTGACTCTCGCGCATCAGCGCTTCACTTTCTTGTCGCCGGCGTGACCGCGATACGTGCGGGTCGGCGCAAACTCGCCCAGCTTGTGACCGACCATCTCTTCCGATACGTAAACGGGGATGTGCTGGCGCCCGTTGTGAACCGAAATCGTCAAGCCGACCATGTCGGGCAGAATCATCGAACGGCGCGACCAGGTCTTGATCGGACGCTTGTCGTTCGTCGCAACCGCGGTCTCGACTTTCTTCGCGAGGTGGAGGTCGACGAACGGTCCTTTTCTCAACGATCTTGGCACTTGGCTTCTCCCGCCCTATTTCTTGCCGCGACGGCGCACGATCATGCCGTCGGTGCGCTTGTTAGAGCGCGTCTTGTAACCCTTGGTCTTCGTACCCCACGGCGACACCGGATGACGACCGGCTGACGTTTTACCTTCACCGCCCCCATGCGGGTGGTCGACCGGGTTCATCGCAACGCCGCGCACCGTCGGCCGAATGCCGCGCCAGCGCCGCGCACCGGCTTTACCGTACGAGCGCAGGCTGTGTTCGCTGTTGCCGACTTCGCCGAGCGTCGCGCGACATTCGATCAGCACGCGCCGCATTTCACCGGACCGCAAACGCAATGTTGCGTATGCGCCTTCGCGTGCAACCAGCTGCGCTGAGCCGCCGGCGCTGCGCGCGAGCTGTGCACCTTTGCCGGGTTTCAGCTCGACACAATGGACGACGCTTCCGAGCGGCACGTTGCGCAGCTGCATCGCGTTACCGGCACGAATCGGCGCCGTCGAACCGGACATCAGCTGATCGCCCGCAGTGATGCCGCGCGGCGCGATGATGTAGCGGCGTTCGCCGTCGCGATACTTCAGCAGCGCGATGTTCGCGGTGCGGTTCGGGTCGTATTCGATGCGCTCGACCGTTGCGGGAATGCCGTCTTTGTCGCGCTTGAAATCGATCAACCGATAGTGCTGTTTGTGACCGCCGCCCTGGTGGCGCGTGGTGATGCGGCCGGCGTTGTTGCGCCCGCCCTTCTTGTTCTGACTCTCCACCAGCGGCCAATACGGCTCGCCTTTGTGCAGCTCCGGATTGACGACCTTGATGACGAAGCGTCGTCCGGGCGAAGTGGGTTTGGTTTTGACTACTGCCATCGCGATCCCCTTATTCCGACGCCGTCAGGTCGATGGTCTGACCGGGCGCGAGGCGCACGTACGCCTTCTTCCAGTGGTTTTTCCGCGACATGCCGCGCTGCGTGCGCTTTTCTTTGCCGCGCACGTTCAACGTCGACACGTTTTCGACGCTGACGGAGAAGATCGACTCGATGGCTTCTTTGATCTGCGGTTTCGTTGCGTCGCGCGCGACCTTGAAGGCGTACTGGTTCGACTTGTCGGTCAGCGTCGCGACTTTTTCCGAAAAGTGCGGCGCGAGCAGAATCGTGAAGTGACGTTCGGTGGTCATGCCAGCACCTCTTCGAAGCGTTTCAGTGCCGCCACCGTGATCAACACGCGCTCGTGGCTCAGCAGTGCAACCGGATCGAGCGCCGCGACATCGCATACGTCGACGTTCTTCAGATTGCGGGCCGACAGGTACAGGTTGGTGTCGACGTCTTCGGTGACTATCAACACGTTGCTGAGTTCGAGGGCTTTGAGTTTCGCGAGGAGGGCTTGGGTCTTCGGCGCATCGACGGAGAAGGTGTCGATTGCAATCAGGCGGTCTTGGCGGATCAGTTCGGAGGCGATACAGCGCAGAGCCCCCTGGTACATCTTGCGGTTCACCTTCTGCGAATGGTCCTGCGGACGCGCCGCGAAGATGATGCCGCCGCTGCGCCACAACGGGCTGCGGCTGCTACCCGCACGCGCGCGACCGCTGCCCTTCTGTTTCCACGGTTTCTTGCCACCGCCGCTGACTTCCGCACGGGTCAGTTGCTTGCGCGTGCCCTGACGGGCGCCGGCGAGATATGCAACGACCACCTGGTGGACCAACGACTCGTTGAACTCGCGCCCGAACGCAGCTTCCGAGATTTCTACCGTGCCGCCGCCGGGTGCTGCCAAGTTCAGATTCATACCGACTATTCCTCCAACATCCGCAAGCCGCTCAGCCCTTTACGGCCGGGCGGATGTATACATCAGCGCCTGCCGAGCCGGGGACTGCCCCGCGCACCAGCAGCAGATTGCGTTCCGTATCGACTCGCACGACGACGAGGTTCTGTTCGGTCACGCGACGATTGCCCATGTGACCCGACATCTTCTTGCCCTTGAACACGCGACCGGGCGACTGGTTCTGGCCGATGGACCCCGGCACGCGGTGCGATACCGAGTTGCCGTGCGTCGCGTCCTGACCCGCGAAGTTCCAGCGCTTGATCGTGCCGGCGAAGCCCTTGCCTTTCGAAACACCGGAGATGTCGACCTTCTGGCCGGCTTCGAACTGATCGACGCCGAGCGTCTTGCCCGGCGCCAGTTCGGCGGCCGCTGCATCGTTGTCGAGTCGGAATTCCCAGGTGCCTCGACCAGCCAGGCTGCCCGCCTTCGCAAAGTGACCCGCCATCGGCTTCGTCACCCGCTGCGCCTTGCGTGTACCCGTGGTGATCTGCACCGCGGAATAACCGTCGTGCTCTTCGGTTTTCACCTGGGTGATCCGGTTCGGATCCACCTCGATCACGGTCACCGGAATCGACACGCCTTCCGGCGTGAAGATCCGCGTCATTCCGCTCTTTCTGCCCACCAAGCCAATGGCCACGGCATTCCTCTCAGTTCAGTTCGACCGGTTCCTGCACGAAGTGCGTAACGCGGCCACATGTAGAAACCGTTTGCCAGCTCTCTCCGCGAGAGTTCGCAAACGGTTACTGCCCAATCGTGATCCCCTATCGGGACCCTGGCGCACCTCCTCGTCCTGGTCGTCCATCGAGACCGACGTGCGCCGCGCAACGGCGCCGCGAGGAAGTTCTAGTTCAAGCTGATCTGGACCTCGACTCCCGCGGCCAGATCGAGCTTCATCAACGCATCCACGGTTTTCTCGGTCGGCTCGACGATGTCGAGCAGCCGCTTGTGGGTGCGAATCTCGTATTGGTCCCGCGCGTCTTTATTGACGTGCGGCGACACCAGAATGGTGAAACGTTCTTTGCGTGTCGGCAGCGGAATCGGCCCACGCACGAGCGCACCGGTTCTTTTCGCCGTGTCGACGATTTCCTGTGTCGACACATCGATCAAACGGTGATCGAAGGCCTTCAATCGAATGCGGATCCGCTGGTTCTGCACGTCTGGTTGACTCCAACCCTTTGTTTTGGGGGAAAAAAGAGCCGCCCCTTGGAAAAAGGAGGCGGCATTCTAATGAGCGGTCATACGCCTGTCAAACAGTGCGTGGCCGCGTTTCTTCTTTTTCGCTCGATCGCCCTGGGATCCCGGCTGCTAACGGCTGAACTCGGCCGCAGCGCCGGGTCGAAGGGCCTTCTTATTTGATGATCTTGACGACGACACCGGCGCCGACGGTGCGACCACCCTCGCGGAACGAGAAGCGCAGTCCCTCGTCCATCGCAATCGGGTTGATCAACGTCACCGTCATGTTCACCTTGTCGCCCGGCATCACCATCTCAACGTCCGCCGGCAACTCCACAGAGCCGGTCACGTCCGTCGTCCGAAAGAAAAACTGCGGCCGATAACCTTTGAAGAACGGCGTGTGACGGCCACCTTCGTCTTTCGACAGCACATACACCTCTGCTTCGAACGTCGTGTGCGGCGTGATCGAACCCGGCTTCGCCAACACCTGACCGCGTTCCACTTCTTCTCGCTTGGTACCGCGCAGCAATACACCGACGTTCTCACCCGCACGACCTTCATCGAGCAGCTTGCGGAACATCTCCACACCCGTACACGTCGTACGCGTGGTGTCCTTGATGCCGACGATCTCGACTTCTTCGCCGACCTTGATCACGCCACGGTCCACTCGACCGGTCACCACCGTGCCGCGACCCGAGATCGAGAACACGTCTTCGATCGGCATCAGGAACGGCAGATCCACCGCCCGTTCCGGTTCCGGAATGTACGCATCGAGCGTCTCGACCAGCTTCTTCACGCTGCCGACACCCATATCGCTCGCCTCACCTTCCAGTGCTTTCAGCGCACTGCCGATGATGATCGGCGTGTCGTCACCCGGAAATTCGTAACGATCGAGCAGCTCTCTGACTTCCATCTCGACCAGCTCGAGCAGTTCCGCGTCATCCACCATGTCCGCCTTGTTCAGGAACACGATGATCCGCGGCACACCCACCTGCCGCGACAGCAGAATGTGTTCGCGCGTTTGCGGCATCGGACCATCTGCTGCCGATACCACCAGAATCGCGCCGTCCATCTGCGCCGCACCGGTGATCATGTTCTTCACATAGTCGGCGTGGCCGGGGCAGTCGACGTGCGCGTAGTGCCGCTTCGGGCTCTCATACTCCACGTGCGACGTATTGATCGTGATCCCGCGCTCCCGCTCTTCCGGCGCATTGTCGATCTGGTCGAACGCCTTGATCTCGCCCTTGCCCCACGTCTCCGCACACACCTTCGTCAACGCCGCCGTCAACGTCGTCTTACCATGGTCCACATGACCAATCGTCCCCACGTTCACGTGCGGCTTGTTTCTTTCAAATTTCGCTTTCGACATCTTTTTTTGCTCCGTCTAAACCAAAACTATGCCTTTTTGACGATCCCCTCAGCGATCCCGTCAGGGACGATCTGATACCTGGAAAACTCCATCGTGTACGTCGCGCGGCCCTGCGTGACCGAACGTACGTCCGTCGAATAACCAAACATCTCCGCCATCGGAACTTCTGCGCGAACGATCTTACCGGCCGGACCCTGATCGATGCTTCCGATCGTGCCACGGCGGCGATTCAGATCGCCGATCACGTCGCCGAGGTAATCCTCGGGCGTTACCACTTCAACCTTCATGATCGGCTCGAGAAGCGCCGGTTTTGCTTTCAATACGCCCGATTTCAATGCTATCGACCCGGCGATCCGGAATGCCGCCTCGGACGAGTCGACCGCATGAAACGATCCGTCGAACAGCGCGACTCTGACATTGGCCAGTGGATGACCCGCCAGCACGCCGCTGAGCATCTGTTGCTTGACGCCGTCGGCGATCGCCGGAACGTATTCGCGCGGTACACGGCCGTCAGCGATTTCGTTGACGAACTCGTAGCTTCGCCCCTCTTTCGAGTCGGTCAGCGGTTCGATGCGCAACCATACATGGCCGTACTGACCTCTGCCACCGGACTGGCGCGCGAACTTGCCTTCGATCTCGACGCACTGGCGCACGGTTTCGCGGTACGCGACGCGCGGCTTGCCGACGTTCGCATCGACTCCGAACTCGCGGCGCATGCGATCGACAATGATCTCGAGGTGCAGTTCTCCCATCCCCTCGATGATGGTCTGCCCCGTCTCGTCGTCGATGTGCACGCGGAACGACGGATCTTCCTGGGCCAGCTTGCCGAGCGCAACGCGCATGTTCGCCTGGTCCTGCGCCGACCTCGCCTCCACCGCGATCGAGATCACGGGCTCTGGAAATTCCATCCGCTCGAGCGTGATCACGCTGCTCGCGTCACACAATGTGTCGCCGGTGGTGACGTCCTCGAGCCCGATCGCCGCGGCGATGTCGCCGGCGCGCACCTCGGTGATCTCGTTACGGTCGTTCGAGTGCATCTGCACCATCCGTCCGACGCGCTCATTCTTCTGTTTGACCGGATTGAATACGGTGTCGCCGCAACACAGCACGCCCGAGTACGCCCGGAAGAACGTCAGCGTACCGACCACCGGATCGTTCGCGATCTTGAACGCGAGCGCGGCGAACGGCGCTTCATCGCATGACTCGCGACGCCCCGTCGTTACGCCGTCGGCGAGAATGCCCTCGATCGGTCCGACTTCGGTCGGCGCCGGCAGATAGTCGACGATCGCATCGAGCATCGCCTGCACGCCTTTGTTGCGGAACGCCGAGCCGCAGAGCGCTGGAACTATCTCATTCGCGATCGTGCGCTGGCGCAGACCGCCTCTGATCTCCGCTTCCGTCAGCGCGATGCCGGCGAGATATTTCTCGGTCATCTCGTCGTTCGCTTCGGCCGCCGCGGCGACGAGACGCTCACGCATCGATTCACATTGTGAACGCAGGTCGGCCGGCACCGCCTTCGTTTCGAAGGTGAGTCCGAGATCCGCGTCGTTCCAGTAGATGGCCTGCATCGTGATCAGGTCGACGACGCCTTCGAAGCGTCCTTCGTCGCCGATCGGCAACTGAACGGGAACCGATACCGCGCCGAGGCGAGCGCGGATTTCGTCGCACACGCGCAGGAAATCGGCGCCGGGCCGATCCATCTTGTTGACGAAGACGATACGCGGCACAGCGTATCTGTTGGCTTGCCGCCAGACCGTTTCCGACTGCGGCTCGACACCCGATGTCGCGCAGAACACGACGCACGCACCATCGAGCACGCGCAGGCTGCGTTCGACTTCGATCGTGAAGTCGACATGCCCCGGCGTGTCGATGATGTTGATGCGATGTTCAGCAAACTGCTCATTCATTCCGCTCCAGAAACAGGTGGTGCAGGCCGAGGTGATGGTGATGCCCCGTTCCTGCTCCTGCTCCATCCAATCCATGATCGCCGCGCCGTCGTGCACCTCACCCAGCTTGTGCGACACACCGGTGTAGAAGAGCACGCGCTCAGTAGTGGTGGTCTTGCCGGCATCCACGTGTGCAACGATGCCGATGTTTCGATAGCGCGAAATGGGCGTCCTGCGCGGCATTTCCCTCTCCGTCGACCACCGGGCGCCTCGACATCCGTGAGCGAGAGCGACGCCGGATCAGAATCGATAGTGCGCAAACGCCTTGTTGGCTTCCGCCATGCGGTGGGTATCTTCGCGTTTCTTCACCGCACCACCGCGACCTTCCGCGGCGTCGAAAATCTCGCCGGCCAGACGCGCCGACATCGATTTCTCGCCGCGTCCACGCGCGTTGTCCACCAGCCAGCGCATCGCGAGCGCCTGACGACGCGACGGCCGCACTTCGACCGGAACCTGGTAAGTGGCGCCGCCGACGCGACGCGATTTCACTTCGATGTACGGAGCGATGGCTTCGAGCGCCTTCTCGAACACTTCGATCGGGTCGGATTTGCCGCGCTCGCGGATGCGATCGAGTGCGCCGTACACGATCCCTTCTGCGACGGCTTTCTTGCCGCTGACCATCACGTGGTTGATGAATTTGGCGAGTATCTGATTGCCGTACATGGGGTCCGGCAAAATCGTGCGCTTGGCAGCGACGCGACGTCTTGGCATGGGTAGCTCCTCAATTCAGGGTGGTCCGGCACGCAAGCCGGCCTTACTTGGAGACGATGTGCGGCTCGAGCCGCTCGTCAGATTACTTGGGGCGTTTCGCTCCGTACTTCGACCGACCTTGGCGCCGGTCGGTTACACCGGACGTATCCAGCGTTCCGCGAACCGTGTGATATCGAACGCCGGGCAGGTCTTTGACTCGGCCGCCACGGATCAGCACCACGGAGTGCTCCTGCAGGTTGTGACCTTCGCCGCCGATGTACGAAGCCACTTCGTAGCCGTTCGTGAGCCGCACGCGACACACTTTGCGAAGCGCCGAGTTCGGCTTCTTCGGCGTGGTGGTATATACGCGCGTGCATACGCCGCGCTTCTGCGGCGAACCCTGCAATGCCGGCACCTGGTTCTTTTCGACCTTGTGTTTGCGCGGCTTGCGCACGAGTTGGCTGATCGTGGCCATCAAACGTCTTCCTCTAGATGAAAACCGGGGGCCGTTTGGGACCCCCGGTGCGAAAGGTGCGCGATTCTAATCGCTCCCGTAATACCCCGCAACTCGAAGCGCCACGGTTTCCTACCGTGGCGCTTCGTGCGGATCGTCAGCTGCCGCTGCTGCTGAGCGCTTCGGACAACGCGGCTTCGATCTCGTCGGCCGTGGCGCCCTGTTCCTTCGCCAACCGTGCCGCCAGTTCCTGCTCGCGCTTGCGCTTGCGCTCGCTGTGGTACGCAAGACCGGTGCCCGCCGGAATCAACCGACCGACCACGACGTTTTCCTTGAGGCCGCGCAAGTAGTCCCGCTTCCCGGTAACTGCCGCTTCGGTCAACACGCGGGTCGTCTCCTGGAACGAAGCCGCCGACAGGAACGATTCTGTTGCCAAGGACGCCTTGGTGATGCCGAGCAACTGGCGCTCGAACTGCACGGGGTCTTTCGATTCCGCCGCGAGACGCTCGTTCTCTTCGACCACCGCAACGTGCTCCAGCTGTTCGCCGCGGATGAACGACGACTCGCCCGGATCGGTGATCTCCACCTTGCGCAGCATCTGCCGCACGATCACTTCGATGTGCTTGTCGTTGATCGTCACACCCTGCAGACGATAGACCTCCTGGATCTCGTTGATGATGTAGCGAGCGAGCTCGTTCACACCTTTGAGCCGAAGAATGTCGTGCGGCGATGCGGCACCGTCGGATACGACTTCGCCACGCTCTACCGATTCGCCCTCGAACACGCCGATGTTGCGCCACTTCGGAATCAGCGTTTCGTACGGATCGCCGTCGGCCGGCGTGATCACGAGACGACGCTTGCCCTTCGTTTCCTTGCCGAAGCTGATCGTGCCCGAGGCTTCCGCGAGGATCGCCGGCTCCTTCGGCTTGCGCGCTTCGAACAGGTCCGCGACACGCGGCAGACCGCCGGTGATGTCGCGGGTCTTCGAACCTTCCTGCGGAATCCGCGCGATGACGTCGCCCACGCCGATCTTCTCGCCGTCTTCGAGGCTCAGGATCGCATCGGCCGGCAACAGGTAGTGCGCCGGCACGTCAGTGCCCGCCAGGAACACTTCCTTGCCTTTGCCATCGACCAGGCTGATCGCCGGACGCAGATCTTTACCTGCGCTGGGACGATCTTTCGCGTCGAGCACCAGAATGTTGGTGAGGCCGGTCAACTCATCGGTCTGACGATTGATCGAGAGTCCCTCTTCCATGTCCTGGAACACGACCTTACCCGCCACTTCGGTGATGATCGGGTGGGTGTGCGGATCCCACTGCGCGATCATCTGGCCTGCGTCGACGTGTTCGTTTTCGCTGACCGAGATCACCGCACCGTAAGGCAGCTTGTAGCGTTCGCGCTCACGACCCTGCAGGTCGGCGATTGCGATTTCGCCTGAACGAGATACGGCGACCAGTTCGCCGGAATCGCGCGTGACGGTCTTAAGGTTGTGCAGGCGGACTGCGCCGCCGTGCTTAACCTGAATGTTGTCGATTGCAGTAGCCCGCGATGCCGCACCGCCGATGTGGAACGTCCGCATCGTCAGCTGAGTACCCGGTTCACCGATCGATTGCGCCGCGATGACGCCGACCGATTCGCCGACGTTCACCAGATGACCGCGCGCCAGGTCGCGTCCGTAACACGTGGAGCAGACGCCATGCCGCGTGTCGCACGTAATTGGAGAGCGCACGACCAGTTCGTCGACGCCCAGCGTCTCGAGCTGTTCGACCCACGCTTCGTCGAGCATCGTGCCGGCCGTCATCAGCAGCGTCTTGCCGTCGGGCGCGTGCACGTCGTTCGCAACGACACGACCCAACACGCGAGCCGCCAACGGTTCTACGACGTCGCCGCCCTCGATCAGCGCACTGATGTGCAGACCGTTGCGGGTGCCGCAGTCGATGTCGGTGACCACCAGATCCTGCGCGACGTCGACGAGACGACGCGTGAGGTAGCCGGAGTTCGCCGTCTTCAACGCGGTGTCTGCAAGACCCTTACGCGCGCCGTGCGTCGAGATGAAGTATTCGTTCACGGTGAGACCTTCGCGGAAGTTCGCGATGATCGGCGTCTCGATGATGCTGCCGTCGGGTCGCGTCATCAGACCGCGCATACCGGCCAACTGCCGGATCTGTGCCGGCGATCCCCGCGCACCCGAGTCGGAATAGATGTACACCGAGTTGAACGATGCCTGGTCTTCGTCTTTGCCGTCGCGATTGACGATCTTCTCTTTCGAGATGCCGTCCATCATCGAACGCGCAACGAGATCGTTCGCGCGCGACCAGATGTCGACCACCTTGTTGTACTTCTCGCCCTGCGTGACGAGACCGGACGCGTACTGCGATTCGATCTCTTTCACTTCGGCTTCCGCGTCGCCGATGATCTTCGCCTTCGCTTGCGGAATGACGAAGTCTTCCACGCCGATCGACGCACCCGATGCCGTCGACTGAGCGAAGCCGGTGTACATCAGCTGGTCGGCGAAAATCACCGTCTCTTTCAGACCGACGTTGCGATAGCACGCGTTGATCAGACCCGAGATCGATTTCTTGTCCATCGGCTTGTTGATCAGGCCGAACGGCAGCTGCTTCGGCACGATCTCGTACAGCAGTGCACGGCCAACGGTCGTTTCGACGAGCGAACGCTCTTCGCGAACGTTGCCATCTTCGTCGGTGACGTGCTCGATGATCCGGACCTTGACGCGCGCATGCAGCGACGCGGTACCGGTGCGGTAAGCACGCAGCACTTCCGCCGCATCGGCGAACGTCATGCCCTCGCCTTTCGCATTCACGCGATCGCGCGTCATGTAGTAGAGACCGAGCACGACGTCCTGCGACGGCACGATGATCGGTTCGCCAGAGGCCGGCGACAGAATGTTGTTGGTCGACATCATCAGCGCGCGTGATTCGAGCTGCGCTTCCAAGGTCAACGGCACGTGCACGGCCATCTGGTCGCCGTCGAAGTCGGCGTTGTACGCGGCGCAGACGAGCGGGTGCAGCTGGATCGCTTTACCTTCGATCAACGTCGGTTCGAACGCCTGAATGCCGAGCCGGTGCAACGTCGGCGCGCGGTTCAGCAGCACGGGGTGTTCGCGGATGACTTCGGCCAGGATGTCCCAGACTTCCGCCGTTTCGCGTTCCACCATCTTCTTCGCAGCTTTGATCGTCGTCGCGAGACCGCGCGATTCGAGCTTGCCGAAAATGAACGGTTTGAACAGTTCGAGCGCCATCTTCTTCGGCAAACCGCACTGGTGCAGCTTCAACGTCGGACCCACCACGATCACCGAGCGACCGGAGTAGTCGACGCGCTTGCCGAGCAGGTTCTGACGGAACCGGCCTTGCTTGCCCTTGATCATGTCGGCGAGCGACTTCAGCGGACGCTTGTTCGAACCGGTGATCGCGCGACCGCGACGACCGTTGTCGAGCAATGCATCGACCGCTTCCTGCAGCATGCGCTTCTCGTTGCGCACGATGATGTCGGGTGCATTCAGGTCGAGCAGCCGCTTCAGGCGGTTGTTGCGGTTGATGACGCGGCGGTACAGATCGTTCAGATCGGACGTGGCGAAACGACCGCCGTCGAGCGGAACCAGCGGACGCAGGTCCGGCGGCAGCACCGGCAGCACGGTCATGATCATCCACTCGGGGTTGTTGCCCGAGTTGACGAACGCTTCCATGAGCTTCAGGCGCTTCGACAGCTTCTTGATCTTCGTCTCGGAGTTCGTCGCCGGAATTTCTTCGCGAAGGCGCGCGATCTCTTCGTTGATGTCCTGCGCCTTCAGCAGCGCCTGAATCGCTTCGGCGCCCATCTTCGCGACGAATTCATCGCCGTACTCTTCGAGCTTCGAGTAGTACTCCTCGTCGGTCAGCAGCTGACCCACATCGAGATCGGTCATGCCCGAATCGACAACCACGTACGATTCGAAATACAGCACGCGCTCGATGTCGCGCAGCGTCATGTCGAGCAACAGCCCGATACGCGACGGCAGCGACTTCAGGAACCAGATGTGCGCAACCGGGCTCGCGAGCTCGATGTGGCCCATGCGATCGCGCCGCACTTTCGTCAGCGTGACTTCGACGCCGCACTTCTCGCAGATCACACCGCGATGCTTGAGGCGCTTGTACTTGCCGCACAGACACTCGTAGTCCTTCACCGGCCCGAAGATTCGAGCGCAGAAGAGACCATCACGCTCCGGCTTGAACGTACGGTAGTTGATCGTCTCCGGCTTCTTCACTTCGCCGAACGACCAGGACCGAATCATGTCGGGCGATGCGAGACCAATGCGCAACGAGTCGAATTCGTCGACAGTTCCTTGAGATTTGAGAAGATTCAATAAGTCTTTCAATGTCTCTCTCCGTTTAGTGGATTCCGACTCACTCGCTCTCGAGTTCCATGTCGATCCCGAGGGACCGAACTTCCTTCAGCAGCACGTTGAACGATTCGGGCATGCCCGGATCCATGCGGAAGTCGCCATCGACGATGTTCTTGTACATCTTCGTTCTGCCGGTGACGTCGTCCGATTTGACCGTGAGCATTTCCTGCAAGGTGTACGCCGCGCCGTAGGCCTCGAGCGCCCACACTTCCATCTCGCCGAAACGCTGACCGCCGAACTGCGCTTTCCCACCGAGCGGCTGCTGCGTGACGAGGCTGTACGAACCGGTCGAACGCGCGTGCATCTTGTCGTCGACGAGGTGGTTCAGCTTCATCATGTACATGTAGCCGATCGTCACCGGGCGATCGAATTGATCGCCGGTACGGCCGTCCCACAAGGTCGCCTGACCCGATGCAGGCAGATCCGCCAGCGCGAGCATCTTCTTGATCTCGTCTTCACGCGCGCCGTCGAACACCTGCGTGGCCATCGGCACACCGCCGACCAGATTGCGCGCCAGTTCCATGATGTCTTCGTCGGTGAGCGACTTCAGGTCTTCCTGCCGTCCGCCGCCGCCGTTGTAGACCTCGTCGAGGAACTTGCGGATGTCTGCCGCTTTCCTTTGCTCTTCGATCATCCGGTTGATCTTCTCGCCCAGACCTTTCGCGGCCCAGCCGAGGTGAGTCTCCAGCACCTGACCGACGTTCATCCGCGACGGTACGCCGAGCGGGTTCAAGACGATGTCCACCGGCTCGCCGCGCGAGTCGAACGGCATGTCTTCTACCGGCATGATCACCGAGATCACCCCTTTGTTACCGTGTCGGCCGGCCATCTTGTCGCCCGGCTGAATACGACGCTTGATCGCGAGATAGACCTTCACGATCTTCAGCACGCCGGGCGCCAGATCGTCGCCGCTCTCGAGCTTCGACTTCTTGTCCGCGTAGCGTGCATCGAGCTTTTCGCGCCGTGCTTTCAGTTGCGCCTCGGCTTTCTCGAGCTGCTCGTTCAACGCGTCTTCCGACATGCGGATGCGGAACCAGTCGTCGCCGCGCGTCAGCGTGTCGAGGTATTCCGAGGTGATCGTGCCGCCCTTCGTCATCTCCGGCGCACTGGCGGCCTTCTTGCCGACGAGTGCCTGCCGCAGACGCTGGTACGTCGCGAGTTCCACGATGCGGTACTCATCGTCGAGGTCTTTGCGGATCTGCGCGAGCTGCGAACGCTCGATGTCCTTCGCGCGCTGGTCTTTCTCGACACCGTCGCGCGTGAACACCTGTACGTCGATCACCGTGCCTTTCATGCTGGTGCCGACACGCAGCGACGTGTCTTTCACGTCGGACGCTTTCTCGCCGAAGATCGCCCGCAGAAGTTTTTCTTCCGGCGTCAGCTGCGTCTCGCCTTTGGGCGTGACCTTGCCCACCAGAATGTCGCCCGACTTCACTTCCGCACCGATATAGACGATACCCGACTCGTCAAGCTTCGCGAGCGCCGACTCGCCGACGTTCGGGATGTCGCACGTGATCTCTTCCGGTCCGAGCCGCGTATCGCGCGCGATGCACGTCAGCTCCTGGATGTGGATGCTGGTGAAGCGCTCTTCCTGCACGACGCGTTCGGAGACCAGAATCGAGTCTTCGAAGTTGTAGCCGTTCCACGGCATGAACGCGATGCGCATGTTCTGACCCAACGCCAGTTCGCCCATATCGATCGACGGACCGTCGGCCAGGATGTCGCCGCGCGCGATCACGTCGCCTTTCTTCACGAGCGGACGCTGATTGATGCAGGTGTTCTGGTTCGAACGCGTGAACTTCGTCAGGTTGTAGATATCGACACCGGCCTCGCCCGCATCGGTCTCGCGGTCGGCCACGCGCACCACGATACGCGCCGCATCGACGCTGTCGATGACACCGCCGCGCAACGCGATGACGCACACGCCGGAGTCGCGCGCAACGTGACGCTCCATACCGGTACCGACCAGCGGTTTCTCGGTACGGATCGTCGGCACGCCCTGCCGCTGCATGTTCGAACCCATCAACGCGCGGTTCGCATCGTCGTGTTCGAGGAACGGGATCAGCGCCGCTGCGACTGAAACGACCTGTTTCGGCGACACGTCCATGTAATTGACGTTTTCCGGCGTCGACTTCTCGAACTCATTCTGGTGCCGAACGTCGACGAGATCGCCGACGAACTGACCTTTTGCGTCGAGCTTCGAGCTCGCTTGCGCAATCACGTACTCGGCTTCGTCGATGGCCGACAGGTATTCGATGTCGTTCGTCACTTTGCCGGCGGTGACCTTCCGATACGGTGTCTCGAGGAAACCGTACTCGTTGGTACGCGCGTACGTCGCAAGACTGTTGATCAGACCGATGTTCGGACCTTCAGGCGTTTCGATCGGGCACACGCGACCGTAGTGCGTCGGATGCACGTCGCGTACTTCGAAACCCGCGCGCTCACGCGTAAGGCCGCCCGGTCCGAGCGCCGATACGCGCCGCTTGTGCGTGACTTCCGACAGCGGGTTGTTCTGGTCCATGAACTGCGACAGCTGGCTCGAGCCGAAGAATTCCTTGATCGCGGCGGCCACCGGCTTCGCGTTGATCATGTCCTGCGGCATCAGGCCTTCGCTCTCGGCAAGCGACAGACGCTCTTTCACCGCGCGTTCGACGCGGATCAGGCCGACGCGGAACTGGTTCTCAGCCATCTCGCCAACGGACCGGACACGGCGGTTGCCGAGGTGGTCGATGTCGTCGACGGTGCCTTTGCCGTTGCGGATCTCGATCAACGTGCGCAGCACGTCGATGATGTCCTGCGCGTTCAGCACGCCCGAGCCGACGATCTCTTCGCGACCGAGCCGACGGTTGAACTTCATGCGGCCGACCGCCGACAGGTCGTAGCGCTCCGGCGTGAAGAACAGGTTGTTGAACAGGTTCTCCGCCGCTTCCTTCGTCGGCGGCTCGCCCGGACGCATCATCCGATAGATTTCGACCAGCGCTTCCAGACGGTTGCGCGTCGCATCGATGCGCAACGTATCGGAGACGTACGGACCGCAATCGAGTTCGTTCGTGTAGATCGTCTCGATCGTCGATACACCGGCTTCGAGCAGCTTGCTCAACACTTCGTCGGTGATGATCGCGTTGCACGGAATCAGAATCTCACCGGTGTCCTGATTCACGATGTCGCGGGCGATCACGCGATCGAGCAGATACTCACGCGGCACGTCGAGGCGGCGCAGACCCGACTTCTCGAGCAGGCGCACATGACGCGCGGTGATACGACGGCCGACTTCGACGATCGTGTCGCCCTTCTTGTCCTTGATCTCGAACGACGCGACGTCGCCGCGCATACGCTCGGGAATCAGGTCGATCGAGAAGCCGTCTTTCTTGACGTGGAACTGGTTCGTCTCGAAGAACATCTCGAGCATCTGCTCGGACGTGAAATCGAGCGCGCGCAACAGAATCGTCGCCGGCAGTTTGCGGCGGCGGTCGATGCGGACGAACACGCAGTCTTTGGGGTCGAATTCGAAATCGAGCCACGAACCGCGGTAGGGAATCACGCGGCCGTTGTACAGCAACTTTCCTGACGAGTGCGTTTTGCCGCGGTCGTGATCGTAGAACACGCCAGGCGAACGGTGCAGCTGCGAAACGACGACGCGTTCCGTGCCGTTGATGACGAAGGTGCCGTTCTCGGTCATGAGCGGAATCTCGCCCATGTACACTTCCTGCTCCTTCACGTCCTTCACCGCTTTCGACGCGGATTCACGATCGTAAATGATCAGGCGTACGCGAACGCGCAGCGGCGCGGCGTAGGTAATTCCGCGCGACACGCATTCCTTGACGTCGAACACCGGGTCGCCCAGGCGATAGTCGACGTACTCGAGCGCGGCATTGCCCGAATAGCTGACAATCGGAAACACCGAACGGAATGCCGCATGCAGACCCGCGTCCTGCCGCTCCTCTACGCTTCCGTTCAGCTGCAGGAATCGGTTGTAGGAGTCGATCTGGATGGAGAGCAGATACGGAATCTCCATGATTTCCGGCAGCTTGCCGAAATCCTTTCGGATCCGCTTTTTCTCAGTAAAGCTGTACGCCATTCGAATCTCCCGGTTGCTCAACTTTTACGTCCAACTGCTTTCACCTAACTGCCTGTCAACGCTGTCCCAACGACAAAAGGCTGGTACGACGCGACCTTTCGGTTGCGTCGCCAGCCATTCGATCGAGCGCGGCGCCGGATCGAAACTCAAGTAGGCTACTTGAGCTCGACAGTGGCGCCGGCTTCCACCAGCTGCTTCTTGATCTCTTCAGCCTCTGCTTTGCTCACACCGTCCTTCACAGTGGACGGAGCGCCATCGACCAGGTCTTTGGCTTCCTTCAAGCCGAGACCCGTGACGGTACGAACTGCCTTGATCACGTTGACTTTCTTCTCGCCGACCGTCGCGAGAATTACGTTGAACTCGGTCTTCTCTTCTGCTGCCGGCGCCGCCGCGCCGCCCGCTGCCGCCGGTGCCGCGGCCACTGCCGCTGCGGCCGACACGCCGAACTTCTCTTCCATTGCCTGAACGAGTTCCACGACCTGCATGACGCTCATGTCGGCGATCGCGTTCAAAATATCGTCTTTGGACAAAGCCATCTCGAAATCTCCTGACTATCTTCGTATCTGAGTTGCTTGGATGAACAATTCAAGGACCGATCACTATGCCGCTGCTTCCTTCTGATCCCGGACCGCGGCCAACGTGCGCACCAGTTTTCCTGGTATTTCGTTGAGCGTGCGGGCCAGCTTCGCGATGGGTGCCTGCATCACCGCCATCAGAAGCGACAACGCTTCGTCCCGGGTCGGCAACGTTGCGACGCGATCGAGTTGATCTGCGCCCAACAACACACCACCGATGGATAACGCTTTGACTTCGAGCTTCTCGAAGCTCTTGGCGTACTCCTTCATCAGACGCGCAGCCGCGCCAGGGTCCTCCTGAGAAAATGCGACGAGGGTTGGACCGACGAGCGCCGACTGCAGGCACTCGTATTCCGTCCCCGCGACCGCTCGCTTCGCCAACGTATTGCGGATGACGCGCATATAGACTCCCGACGTGCGCGCCTTCGCGCGCATCTCGGTCATCTGCGTGACGGTCAATCCGCGATAATCGGCCAATACGGCGGACAACGCTTTCCCGGCGGCTTCGTTCACCTCAGCAACGATCGCTTGCTTATGCTCGAGTTTCAGTGCCACTGATGCTCTCCTGGATGACGCCGGTCTCCCGGCCTACCTTCTTTCTCTGATCCGCCCGTTACGGCAGATCGGTTGCACGGCGAGATCCAGATCTCGTTCAAGACTCACCGCCTGCGTGGGCCCTTTCGACTTAAGTCGACAACGGAGAACCGCTGCCGACACCCACGGTCTTTGACGGACCGCGACGTCTCGCGACATCACGGCGCCCTCAAAACAGTTCAGCCCTCCAAAGAGGCCTGATCGATTGCCACGCCGGGTCCCATCGTCGTCGACAGGGTGATCTTCTTCAGATACACGCCTTTCGCCGACGCCGGCTTGGCCTTTCTCAAATCCGTCAGTAACGCTTCCAGGTTTTCTCTGATCTCTTTCGGACCAAAGCCGACCTTGCCGACGCTGCCGTGAACAATTCCGGCCTTATCGGCACGGAACTGCACCTGACCCGACTTCGCATTGCGCACGGCGGTCTCGACATCCGGCGTGACCGTTCCGGTCTTCGGGTTCGGCATCAGGCCGCGCGGGCCGAGCACCTTACCGAGTTGACCGACGATGCGCATTGCATCGGGCGTTGCGATCACGACGTCGAAATTCAGTTCGCCGCCTTTGATCTGCTCTGCGAGATCTTCGAAACCGACGAGGTCGGCGCCCGCTGCTTTCGCCTTGTCGGCGTTCGCGCCTTGCGCGAATACGGCGACGCGGGTGACTTTGCCTGTGCCGTGCGGCAGCGTCGTTGCGCCGCGCACTGCCTGATCCGACTTACGCGGATCGACGCCGAGGTTGATCGCGACGTCGATCGATTCTTTGAATTTGGTTGTAGCGACTTCGTTCAGCAGCTTCACAGCATCATCGACCGAGTAGCTCTTCTCGCGGTCGATCTTCGCCGCGATGGCCTTCATGCGCTTCGATAGCTTCGCCATGTTAGAGCCCCTCCACGTCGATGCCGGCACTGCGCGCGCTACCCGCGATGGTGCGTACGGCAGCGTCGAGGCCTGCAGCGGTGAGGTCGGGCATTTTCAGCTTCGCAATCTCTTCGACCTGCGCACGCGTCACTTTGCCGACCTTCGTCGTGTTCGGAACCGCGCTGCCCTTCTCGATGTTCGCCGCTTTGCGCAGCAGCACGGCCGCCGGCGGCGTCTTCTTGATGAAGGTGAAGCTGCGGTCGCTGTAAACGGTGATCACGACGGGAATCGGCATTCCCACTTCCATGCCCTGCGTGTCGGCGTTGAACGCCTTGCAGAACTCCATGATGTTCACACCATGCTGACCTAGCGCCGGGCCGACCGGTGGACTCGGATTCGCCTTACCTGCCGGCACCTGCAGCCGGATGTAGGCCTGAACTTTCTTCGCCATCTCTCGCTCCTTGTATGGGTCCGAACGTGCGTCGACGTTGCGATTCGCACTCCCCGTGACCGCGTGTAGCTGCGGTCGTCATTTCGTCACACCGTCGCGCTCGCGCGCGACGCTCAACCCTTTTCCACCTGCGCGAAGTCGAGTTCGACCGGCGTCGAACGCCCGAAGATGGTGACGCCCACCACCAACCGGCTCTTCTCGTAGTTCACGCTCTCGACCACACCGTTGAAGTCGTTGAACGGACCATCGGTGACGCGCACCAGTTCACCCGGTTCGTAGATCGTCTTCGGCGTTGCCTTGTCACCGCCCGACTCGACGCGATCGAGGATCGCCTTCGCCTCGTTCTCCGTCAGCGGTGCCGGCCGATCGGCCTTGCCGCCGATGAAACCCATCACACGTGGAGTTTCTTTGACCAGGTGCCAGGTCTCGTCGTTCAACTCCATTTCGACCAGAACATAGCCCGGGAAGAACTTGCGTTCGCTGCGACGCTTCTGTCCGGCGCGCATCTCGACGACTTCTTCGGTCGGGACCAACACCTGGCCAAAGTACTCTTCGAGCTTCGACAGCCCGATCCGTTCCTTGAGCGCCCGGGCAACGTTCTTCTCG
Organism: uncultured Gammaproteobacteria bacterium; assembly: GCA_963780795.1. Lineage (GTDB taxonomy): Bacteria > Pseudomonadota > Gammaproteobacteria > Pseudomonadales > Azotimanducaceae > DATJGR01. The sequence continues at coordinate 1,393,342 of CAWADH010000008.1, forward strand.
AAGCCCGAATAGGCGTGCACTACGTACCAACGTTTCGCCATCGCGCTACCCGATCACAATAGAAACGATCCAGCTCAACAACGAGTCGAGCCCCCAGAGAATCATCGAGAACACCAATACCAACATGACCACGATGAACGTCGTCTGAGTTGTTTCCTGTCGAGTCGGCCAAACTACTCGCCGGATCTCGACTCGCGACTCCTTGATCAGCGCCCACAACGCCTTGCCCTGGTTCGTCTGAAACGACAGCAGCGCAGCAACTGCCGCAAGCGCCAGCAGCGCGAGCACCCGGTAGAGCAGCGATTGGTCCTGGTAGTACCAGTTGCCAAACACACCGCCCGCGACGATGACCGCGACAACGATCCATTTGAACCAATCGGTAATGGACTGGCCGGTCTCGGAACTTGTACTCACCAACTTAAAGATCCTTCGAACGCCATGATGGCAGGCCAGGAGGGAATCGAACCCCCAACCTGCGGTTTTGGAGACCGCTGCTCTACCAATTGAGCTACTGGCCTAAAGCTCCATTACTCGATGATCTTGACGACGACACCGGCGCCGACGGTGCGACCACCCTCGCGGAACGAGAAGCGCAGTCCCTCGTCCATCGCAATCGGGTTGATCAACGTCACCGTCATGTTCACCTTGTCGCCCGGCATCACCATCTCAACGTCCGCCGGCAACTCCACAGAGCCGGTCACGTCCGTCGTCCGAAAGAAAAACTGCGGCCGATAACCTTTGAAGAACGGCGTGTGACGGCCACCTTCGTCTTTCGACAGCACATACACCTCTGCTTCGAACGTCGTGTGCGGCGTGATCGAACCCGGCTTCGCCAACACCTGACCGCGTTCCACTTCTTCTCGCTTGGTACCGCGCAGCAATACACCGACGTTCTCACCCGCACGACCTTCATCGAGCAGCTTGCGGAACATCTCCACACCCGTACACGTCGTACGCGTGGTGTCCTTGATGCCGACGATCTCGACTTCTTCGCCGACCTTGATCACGCCACGGTCCACTCGACCGGTCACCACCGTGCCGCGACCCGAGATCGAGAACACGTCTTCGATCGGCATCAGGAACGGCAGATCCACCGCCCGTTCCGGTTCCGGAATGTACGCATCGAGCGTCTCGACCAGCTTCTTCACGCTGCCGACACCCATATCGCTCACCTCACCTTCCAGTGCTTTCAGCGCACTGCCGATGATGATCGGCGTGTCGTCACCCGGAAATTCGTAACGATCGAGCAGCTCTCTGACTTCCATCTCGACCAGCTCGAGCAGTTCCGCGTCATCCACCATGTCCGCCTTGTTCAGGAACACGATGATCCGCGGCACACCCACCTGCCGCGACAGCAGAATGTGTTCGCGCGTTTGCGGCATCGGACCATCTGCTGCCGATACCACCAGAATCGCGCCGTCCATCTGCGCCGCACCGGTGATCATGTTCTTCACATAGTCGGCGTGGCCGGGGCAGTCGACGTGCGCGTAGTGCCGCTTCGGGCTCTCATACTCCACGTGCGACGTATTGATCGTAATACCCGCGCTCTCGCTCTTCCGGCGCATTGTCGATCTGGTCGAACGCCTTGATCTCGCCCTTGCCCCACGTCTCCGCACACACCTTCGTCAACGCCGCCGTCAACGTCGTCTTACCATGGTCCACATGACCAATCGTCCCCACGTTCACGTGCGGCTTGTTTCTTTCAAATTTCGCTTTCGACATTGCCCGACCGTCTCCTTTTGACTCGTCCCGGTGTTACGGATATTTCGTGTTCGATCTCGGGGATTGTGGTGCTCACAACCGGATTCGAACCGGTGGCCTCTTCCTTACCAAGGAAGTGCTCTACCTACTGAGCTATGTGAGCAATAGAGCTTCCTGCCGTTGGGATCGCCATCCGCGAGTCGACCCAGAGCTCGGGAAAGCATCCACCCGATGGAGCGGGTAGCGGGAATCGAACCCGCACCTTCAGCTTGGAAGGCTGAGGTTCTACCATTGAACCATACCCGCCGCACAATTCTTTCTATCTCAGCGACATGGTGGTCGATACACACGGCTTCCACCGTTCGAAGCGCCCACGCGTTACCTTCCGATTTCGACTCAGACTGCCTGGTGGAGGGGGAAGGATTCGAACCTTCGAAGGCTGTGCCGTCAGATTTACAGTCTGATCCCTTTGACCGCTCGGGAACCCCTCCGAGCAAGGACGCGCGATTCTGCCCGCCACCCCGACGCATGTCAACGATACAGGGCGCCTTATCCCTGTAAATGCAAGCACTTACGTTATCGTTTGACACTGCATGACCCGCGCTTGGTGCCGCCACAAGGAGTTGAACCCTGGACCCTCTCATTACAAATGAGCTGCTCTACCAACTGAGCTATGGCGGCCGAAATGGGGGCGGCATTCTAAAGAATGCGCCGCCCCTTCGCAATCGCGGCGCGCGATTGGCCGTCAATGAGCAGTGTTCTGCGGCTATGGCAGCGCAAGTGCGAGACCATCGAGAACGAGTTCGGGGCGAATTTCGAAAGCAGCGTCGACGAGCGGTGCAATCACGTCGGCATCGCCGCCGCTCAGATAGACGAGCGGCATATCGGCACACATCCCACCGAAGCGCCTGATGGAGCCGTTGACGAAGTCCGCGAGCATCAACGTCACACCGCGACTCACGGCGCTTGGTGTACTCGTTCCGGGCGCGTGATTGTTCGACGCTTCGAACGTGACGTGAACGTCCGCTGTTCCCCTGAATAGCGCCTCTGTCATGAGTCGCAACCCGGGCACGATGAAACCGCCCTTGTGCAAGCCTTGATTGTCGACGAAGTCCGCGGTCCCTGCAGTGCCGAGGCCGAACACGATGAAGGGGCGGTTGGACAACTGCCGCGCGCCGAGCATCGCAAGCCAACGATCGACGCCGAGCCGCGAAGGATCTTCGTATCCGCAGGTCACGCCCGCCGCAAATCGGGCGGTTCGCGCGAATTCAGGCGCAATCCCGAAATGAGATTGCAGAAAAACAGCCAACTGACGAGCGTGTTCTTGCGATGCAACGCTCGCGACACGTATGCGCGTGGGTGAACGTTTCGGCCACTCGCCGGAATCCAGAACGCGTTCCCGATCCACGGCACCACGCGCTGTGCCGTCGTTCGCTCGCAACCGCCACTTGGTGCGACTATTCCCAACATCGATGTCGAGTATCGAGCTATGAGGATCCATGCTCGCCACGCAGAGATACTTCGCCGCCACTGAAGTGTCGAACGCCTGAATCCGTCTCGAGAATCAGTTCTCCGCCGTCGGTCACGCCACGCGCTGTTCCCTCTATGGTCTCATTCATGCCGATCACTCGAACGACCTTATTCTGGTATGCGTGGAGTCGTTCCCAGTCGGATCGGAAGGATGCGAAACCGAACGATTCGAATTGCGTCGTCAATTCAAAGACACAGTTGATCAGCTCGGCGATGAGGTTGTTTCGCGAGATCGAACTACAGGCGGCAAGCACATCGCCAACAGGCTGTCCGAGGTGCGCGCTCACCTCTGAACCGGACCCCATGTTGATGCCGATTCCGATGACGATCGCCAAAGGGTTCGAAATTCCGGCGAGCTCGATCAGTATGCCGCCGACTTTTGCTCCGCCCAGCAGTATGTCGTTCGGCCATTTGAGCTTCACGTCCTTCACGCCGACACGAGCCATCGCGTTGGCTACTGCAAGCCCAACAACCAGACTGAGTGGCGCGACCTGGGAGATGGAAATGGGTACGGACTTGCCCAACGACAACGCAATGTTGCTGCCGGGCGGCGTCAGCCACGTTCTCCCACGTCTTCCTCGGCCGCCCGTCTGTCGTTCCGCTATGCAAACGACACCGTCAATCGTTTCATTGGCAGCGCGCGCCATCAGATGCGTGTTGGTGGAGTTGATCTCAGTGTGAACGCGTAACTCGCGCACCCAGTGACGATTATCGTGCGACAGATCCGCGAGAATCGATTCGCGATCGAGCGCTTGGTGTTCTGATCCAGCCAAAGGCACCCACTCCGAGAGCGAAGGCGCGAGGATACCTCACGCGTTTTCCGAGACGCAGAAATGACAAAGCCCACCAAGGGTGGGCTCTGTGCATTAAGAAGCCTGACGATGTCCTACTCTCACATGGGGAAGCCCCACACTACCATCGGCGCTGAGCCGTTTCACTGCTGAGTTCGGGATGGGATCAGGTGGTTCCGACTCGCTATCGTCGTCAGGCAAACCGATAAACCGGTGCCGTGACAAATTGGATTCAATGCGGTGATCGAAGCGCCCAAATGCGCTGGGTTATATGGTCAAGCCTCACGGGCAATTAGTACGGGTTAGCTCAACGCCTTACTGCGCTTCCACACCCCGCCTATCAACGTCGTAGTCTTCGACGGCCCTTCAGGGATCTCGAAGATCCAGGGAGATCTCATCTTGAGGGGGGCTTCCCGCTTAGATGCTTTCAGCGGTTATCCCGTCCGAACATAGCTACCCGGCAATGCCACTGGCGTGACAACCGGAACACCAGAGGTTCGTCCACTCCGGTCCTCTCGTACTAGGAGCAGCTCCTCTCAAATCTCCATACGCCCACGGCAGATAGGGACCGAACTGTCTCACGACGTTCTAAACCCAGCTCGCGTACCACTTTAAATGGCGAACAGCCATACCCTTGGGACCGGCTTCAGCCCCAGGATGTGATGAGCCGACATCGAGGTGCCAAACACCGCCGTCGATATGAACTCTTGGGCGGTATCAGCCTGTTATCCCCGGAGTACCTTTTATCCGTTGAGCGATGGCCCTTCCATACAGAACCACCGGATCACTAAGACCTACTTTCGTACCTGCTCGACTTGTCAGTCTCGCAGTCAAGCACCCTTCTGCCTTTACACTCAACGCATGATTTCCGACCATGCTGAGCGTACCTTCGTGCTCCTCCGTTACTCTTTAGGAGGAGACCGCCCCAGTCAAACTACCCACCATACACTGTCCCCGACCCGGATTACGGGTCTAGAGTTAGAACCCCGACATGACCAGGGTGGTATTTCAAGGTTGGCTCCACCAGAACTAGCGTCCCGGCTTCAAAGCCTCCCACCTATCCTACACAGATCAGGTCAAAGTCCAGTGTAAAGCTATAGTAAAGGTTCACGGGGTCTTTCCGTCTAGCCGCGGGTACACGGCATCTTCACAGCGATTTCAATTTCACTGAGTCTCGGGTGGAGACAGTGTGGCCATCGTTACGCCATTCGTGCAGGTCGGAACTTACCCGACAAGGAATTTCGCTACCTTAGGACCGTTATAGTTACGGCCGCCGTTTACCGGGGCTTCGATCAAGAGCTTCGCCGAAGCTAACCCCATCAATTAACCTTCCGGCACCGGGCAGGCGTCACACCCTATACGTCCTCTTTCGAGTTTGCAGAGTGCTGTGTTTTTAATAAACAGTCGCAGCCACCTGGTATCTTCGACCCCCTTCAGCTCCGGCAGCAAGTGCCTTCACCTAACAGGGGCGCACCTTCTCCCGAAGTTACGGTGCCATTTTGCCTAGTTCCTTCACCCGAGTTCTCTCAAGCGCCTTAGTATTCTCTACCTGTCCACCTGTGTCGGTTTGGGGTACGGTTCATCATTACCTGAAGCTTAGAGGCTTTTCTTGGAAGCATGGCATCAATCACTTCCCGTCTCGTATAAGAGAGATTCGTCATCACGTCTCAGCATTAGGACTCCGGATTTGCCTAAGAATCTCCGCCTACACGCTTAAACCTGGACAACCAACGCCTGGCTGACCTAGCCTTCTCCGTCACTCCATCGCAGCAATTCAGAGTACAGGAATATTAACCTGTTTCCCATCGACTACGCCTTTCGGCCTCGCCTTAGGGACCGACTCACCCTGCGCCGATTAACGTTGCGCAGGAAACCTTGGACTTTCGGCGTGGGGGTTTTTCACCCCCATTATCGTTACTCATGTCAGCATTCGCACTTCTGATACCTCCAGCAAACCTCTCGATTCACCTTCACAGGCGTACAGAACGCTCCTCTACCACTGCAACGTCCTAAGACGTTTCATCCGCAGCTTCGGTATACGGTTTGAGCCCCGTTACATCTTCCGCGCAGGCCGACTCGACCAGTGAGCTATTACGCTTTCTTTAAAGGATGGCTGCTTCTAAGCCAACCTCCTGGCTGTCTGTGCCTTCCCACATCGTTTCCCACTTAACCGTAATTTAGGGACCTTAGCTGGCGGTCTGGGTTGTTTCCCTCTTCACGACGGACGTTAGCACCCGCCGTGTGTCTCCCGTGCTGCACTTGCTGGTATTCGGAGTTTGCATCGGGTTGGTAAGCCGAGATGACCCCCTAGCCGAAACAGTGCTCTACCCCCAGCAGTGATACACGAGGCGCTACCTAAATAGCTTTCGAGGAGAACCAGCTATCTCCGAGCTTGATTAGCCTTTCACTCCTATCCACAGCTCATCCCCTACTTTTTCAACAGTAGTGGGTTCGGGCCTCCAGTCAGTGTTACCTCACCTTCACCCTGGCCATGGATAGATCGCCCGGTTTCGGGTCTATTCCCAGCGACTAAACGCCCTATTAAGACTCGGTTTCCCTACGCCTCCCCTATTCGGTTAAGCTTGCCACTGAAAATAACTCGCTGACCCATTATACAAAAGGTACGCAGTCACCCCTCCGAAGAAGGGCTCCCACTGCTTGTACGCATACGGTTTCAGGTTCTATTTCACTCCCCTCTCCGGGGTTCTTTTCGCCTTTCCCTCACGGTACTGGTTCACTATCGGTCAGTAAGGAGTATTTAGCCTTGGAGGATGGTCCCCCCATGTTCAAACAGGATTTCACGTGTCCCGCCCTACTCGATTTCACTGCACAGTCGTTTTCGTGTACGGGGCTATCACCCTCTATGGCTGTGACTTTCCAGACACTTCCACTAACTTCCACGCCACTTAAGGGCTAATCCCCGTTCGCTCGCCGCTACTAAGGGAATCTCGGTTGATTTCTTTTCCTCCGGGTACTTAGATGTTTCAGTTCCCCGGGTTCGCTTCCACACCCTATGTATTCAGTGTGACGATACCGCCTTATAGCGGTGGGTTTCCCCATTCGGAAATCCTCGGATCAAAGTCTGTTTGCCAGCTCCCCGAGGCTTTTCGCAGGCTACCACGTCCTTCATCGCCTCCTAGCTGCCAAGGCATCCACCATATGCGCTTATTCTGCTTGACCATATAACCCAACGCACCTTCATAGGTTCGTTAGGTCGTACGTGTCTTAAATCCAACGTTACCTTGACGTTTCAATCAGTCTTGGCATCAAGCCAAAACCGTTTGCGTCGCAAACGACCCGAGGTCGCTCACGACACAACACTGCATTGAATCCAAATTGTTAAACAACAAGCTGCCGCTCGAAAAACGGCGAAAGCCAACATCTAGTACCTGCCCCCAACGGGCGGCGCTCATCCGCAAAGCACTAGATGTTAGCTCTCATAGTTACCATCGGTCGGGCGCTGGTGGAGCCGAGGAGGATCGAACTCCTGACCTCCTGCGTGCAAGGCAGGCGCTCTCCCAGCTGAGCTATGGCCCCTCTAGAACCGGCAATCGAAACGTCTTGTTCTAGATGGTGGGTCTGGGAAGACTTGAACTTCCGACCTCACCCTTATCAGGGGTGCGCTCTAACCAACTGAGCTACAGACCCGACTGCGGTCGGTTACGCCGAAGCCAACGCTTCAAACCCAACAACCTTGATGCTGGCATACCTCAGCAAGCCATTCGTGTGAGCGCGAGAAAATCGCAATGAACCTTGGTGCCGCATCCACCGTCTCCAAAGAGATGTCGATTTGGCCTTTCGTTTAAGGAGGTGATCCAGCCGCAGGTTCCCCTACGGCTACCTTGTTACGACTTCACCCCAGTCATGGACCACACCGTGGTAACCGTCCTCCCGAAGGTTAGACTAGCCACTTCTGGTGCAACCCACTCCCATGGTGTGACGGGCGGTGTGTACAAGGCCCGGGAACGTATTCACCGCGACATGCTGATTCGCGATTACTAGCGATTCCGACTTCATGGAGTCGAGTTGCAGACTCCAATCCGGACTACGAGCGGTTTTTTGGGATTCGCTCCCCCTCGCGGGTTAGCAACCCTTTGTACCGCCCATTGTAGCACGTGTGTAGCCCACCCCGTAAGGGCCATGATGACTTGACGTCATCCCCACCTTCCTCCGGTTTGTCACCGGCAGTCTCCTTAGAGTTCCCGGCATTACCCGCTGGCAAATAAGGACAAGGGTTGCGCTCGTTACGGGACTTAACCCAACATCTCACGACACGAGCTGACGACAGCCATGCAGCACCTGTCTCTCGGTTCCCGAAGGCACCAAGGCATCTCTGCCAAGTTCCGAGGATGTCAAGGGGTGGTAAGGTTCTTCGCGTTGCATCGAATTAAACCACATGCTCCACCGCTTGTGCGGGCCCCCGTCAATTCATTTGAGTTTTAACCTTGCGGCCGTACTCCCCAGGCGGAGAACTTATCGCGTTAGCTGCGCCACTAAACCCTCAAGGGGTCCAACGGCTAGTTCTCATCGTTTACGGCGTGGACTACCAGGGTATCTAATCCTGTTTGCTCCCCACGCTTTCGCGCCTCAGCGTCAGTATCGATCCAGGAGGCCGCCTTCGCCACTGGTGTTCCTTCCTATATCTACGCATTTCACCGCTACACAGGAAATTCTACCTCCCTCTACCGTACTCTAGTCAGCCAGTTTCAAATGCAATTCCCAGGTTAAGCCCGGGGATTTCACATCCCACTTAACAGACCGCCTACGCGCGCTTTACGCCCAGTAATTCCGATTAACGCTCGCACCCTCCGTATTACCGCGGCTGCTGGCACGGAGTTAGCCGGTGCTTCTTCTGTGGGTAACGTCAAGACTCAAGGGTATTAGCCCGGAGCTTTTCTTCCCCGCTGAAAGTGCTTTACAACCCGAAGGCCTTCTTCACACACGCGGCATGGCTGGATCAGGCTTGCGCCCATTGTCCAATATTCCCCACTGCTGCCTCCCGTAGGAGTCTGGACCGTGTCTCAGTTCCAGTGTGGCTGATCGTCCTCTCAGACCAGCTACGGATCGTCGCCTTGGTAGGCCTTTACCCCACCAACTAGCTAATCCGACGCAGGCTCATCCAATAGCGCAAGGTCCGAAGATCCCCTGCTTTCCTCCGTAGAGCGTATGCGGTATTAGCCCGGGTTTCCCCGGGTTGTCCCCCACTACTAGGTAGATTCCTACGCGTTACTCACCCGTCCGCCACTCGTCAGCCGGAAGCAAGCTTCCGCTGTTACCGTTCGACTTGCATGTTTTAGGCCTGCCGCCAGCGTTCAATCTGAGCCATGATCAAACTCTTCACTTTTTAACGTCTGCTTTGCCTCTCCCGAAGGAAAGACTCGGCACAAGAAATAAACGCTCTGGTTCATTACGAACTTTCAGGCGCCCACACGAATGGCTTGCTTAGCTTTTTAAAGAGCAGGTTGCACGGGTGACCCGGCAACCAAGGGGTGCGTATTATACGCAGCGACCCCCCCATGGCAAGCGCCCTTCAAGGAGAATTTCGACTTATTTTCGATCACTCGATTTCGAGGGTTAGTCGCCCACATGACGACGATCTAGGGCGGCGCGATATCGGATCATCTCCCGTTCGCACTCCCAACCGCTCGAGCCTTAATGGAATTGTTGGGGATGCTTGCGCCCCAAGTTAGCGAGCCGACATGCTTTCATCACGAACGACAAACATCCTATACTCGGCCACATAGCTAGATCACCAACGAATTAGCTCCCTCAACTACTTGGTCTACTCCAAAGCACTTCTTTGATGGGAACACTGCGTCGATTTCCCAGAACCCACCTCATCGCCGTCTGCCTGATCGCGATGCCGCTGGCATCACTCCTACTTGTAGACACGAGTGAGGAACGCGTGGACCAAACGCGCAACGAAATGAATCTGGTCAGTGTTCCTCCCATTGTTGACGATGCCATCGAACGGTTGAGCACCGACCTGCGATCTCAGGGCGCGAGCCTGGCTGCAGCCAAAGCCGAATTCAGCACGCCCGCCTCTCAATCGGCTCCCAACGTCTCGGAGCACATCGAGAAGGTGCGGGCCGGAGACAGCCTCGCGCGAGTATTCGAGAGAGTGGCCGTTTCGCAGCGCGATCTCGCGGCGGTGCTCGAGAGTGGACCGCTGGCGAAAGTTCTTCAGCGCATATATCCCGGCCACGAAATCAGATTCGTTACGTCGCCCGAAAGCGGACTGTTAAAACTCAGCTACGCACCAGACCCTCTCGAAACACTGGAGTTCGAACGCGACGGCGACGCGTTCAGAGCGAAGCATGTGACGCGCGATGCGCAGGTCGCTCCCGCATACAAGCACGCAACGATCAACCAATCGCTGTTCGTGGCGAGTCAACAGACCGGGCTTACGGACGAGATGACGCTGCGTCTCGCGCATATATTCCAGTGGGACATCGACTTCGTCCTCGACATCCGCAAAGGCGACGAGTTTTCCGTCTTGTTCGAAGAGAAGTACGTCGACGGTGAGTTCATCGGCTTCGGCAAGATCCTCGCCGCCGAGTTCGTCAATCAGAACACGAAGTATCGGGCCGTCTACTACGTCGATGCTTCGGGTCGCGGCGATTACTTCAGCGCGTCCGGCGAGAGCGTGCGCAAAGCGTTCCTGCGCGCGCCAGTCGAATTCAGCCGCATCAGCTCGAACTTCAATCTGCGGCGCTTCCATCCGATACAGAAGCGGGTGATGCCGCACCGAGGCATCGACTATGTCGCACCGGCGGGAACCCCGATACTTGCTGCGGGCGATGGTCGCGTCAGCAAGGCAATGCGTACCGGGCCCAATGGCAACTTCGTCATCCTTCAGCACGGCGATGACATCCAAACCAAATACCTGCACCTTTCCAAGTTCGGTCGTGGAATACGCGGTGGAACGCAAGTGCGGCAAGGCCAGGTGATCGGTTATGTAGGCGCTACCGGTTGGGCCACCGCACCGCACCTCCACTACGAATTTCTGGTGGACGGCGTGCACAAGGATCCCCGGACGGTGCCGCTGCCGAAAGCACGACCGATTCCCTCCCGCGAACGCGCTCGCTTCAACGCGCAGACAACTCCGCTACTCGCGCTGCTCGACGAGCACCGCGGCGAACTACAGGTCGCTCGCAATCAATGAGCGCGTGCCGCGAGAGTCTCCGGAAAACACGAGAAATTTACCGGAAGTCAGTTCTAGATCGAGAACGAGTTGCCGCAGCCGCACGTCGACGAGGCGTTCGGGTTCTGTACGACGAACTGCGCGCCCTGGAGGTCTTCGCGGTAATCCACTTCCGCGCCGGCCAGGTACTGATAGCTCATCGAGTCCACGACCATCGTTACGCCACCGTTCTCGATCAGCGAGTCGTCGTCAGCGATGTCTTCGTCGAAAGTGAAGCCGTAGGAGAAACCCGAGCACCCACCGCCCGTGATGAACACGCGTAGCTTCAAGGCGTCGTTGCCTTCTCCCTCTATGAGGTCGCGCACCTTGTGTGCGGCTCGATCGGAGAAGTGGATTTCGGGCAGGGTCGCGGTCACTGAACCACTCTTTTCCACAAGGAGGCCGATTATCGGGAGCGGTCTCGCCTGGGTCAAATGTCGCCGGACAACCGGGCTTCAGCGGGCGTCTTCACTCACACGCGGCAGCGGATGCACGTTGCTCTTCGCTTCGGCGTCGGCGTGAACATGCACCAACTGGCCATCGACCATCGCGCCGAGCTGCATTTCGATGAGCGTGTAATAGACGTTGCCGGAGATCCTCGCGTGCGGCGCGAGTTCCACGCGTGTGCCGGCATGCACGTCGCCCTCCACGCGGCCATTCACCACCACGAACGGCGCGTTGATCTGGCCTTTCACCGAGCCGACATCGCTGATCATCAAGGTCGCGTCGGTTCCCGCCTCGGCCAGCACATTACCTTCTATGTGACCGTTGACATACAACTGGTCCGAGAAGCGCACGTCGCCGGTTACCGCCGTGTTTTCGGCAATCAGCGTTGCGCCTTTGCCCATCTTGGTGACCGGCTTCTTGCTCATCATCGTCAATCCTCCTCGAGCGTCCAACTGAACGTCTTCTGAACTCGCTTTCCGTCCTTTCCCGACGTAGCGGCAGTTACGACGACCTGCTCCGGTTTCAGTCCCTCAGGGACCACCAAGGTGCCGGTGAAGTCCTGGAAATACCGGAACTTGAAGGCCAAAGGATAGGACTCGACCTGAGTCATTTCTGTGAGCGGCAGCACTACTTGTTCGTTGGCAGAATTACCGACGATGTCGACCGTCACGGTTCCCGACGCCCAGTCGTTCTTGTCTGAGACCTGCGTCAAGAGCAGGCGGTATTTGATCTCTGCCGGAGTCGCGCCAGGGTTCAGTTCCAGCTTTTCCACGCGCAATCCACGCTGCGCTTCAGACGGCGCCATCAATTGCCGGTAGAACAGCACTTCGTCCTGCGACGCTGAAAGTTCGGCGCGCAGCGACTTGATCGTTTGCCGCAGACTTTCGTTGGCGTCGCCGTCGACGACCTGGCTGAGCTGGATGTCGGCAAGCTTGCGTTCGAGTTCCACCACCCGCTGTTCGGCCGACGCATTCGCAGACGTCGTGCCGATGATCGCGGTCGCGGCTGCGCCGAGTTGTCCGCGTCCCACGATGTAGCCGGCCAATCCGGCACCCGCGCATACGATGAGCACGACTGCAGCCAGCACCGCATTTCGCAACGGGCGATGCGCAACCACCTTCATCCGCAGGGAGTGAATACTCCGACTCATCGCGCTCCGCTCATTCGGTCCCTTCTTATACTAGAATGCCCGGCTGGTCAGTTTTGCAGACGGCGTCTACATGTTGCAGCGATCGATCACGATATTTCGGCTCCGATCGCGCCCCGCACCGTCGTTTTGAATATGCTGTGGGTCAAAGCCGCTCACATCATGTTCGTGATCTTCTGGTTCGCCGGCGTCTTCTATCTTCCCCGACTCTTCGTTTATCACTCGATGGCGACCGACGCGGTCGGCATCGAACGATTCAAAGTGATGGAACGCAAGCTGTATCGCGGCATCATGACTCCCGCGGCCGTGATCGCAGTTCTATTGGGGCTCTGGCTACTCGGCGCGTCCTGGGACGCGTTCGCACGCGCAGGATGGATGCACCTGAAGCTGGCGTTGGTCGCGCTGCTGATCGGCTACCACATCTATTGTGGCCGACTGATCGGCGCGTTTGCTCGAGACGAGAACCAGAAGAGCGACCGCTTCTTTCGGTGGTTCAATGACGGGCCGCCGCTGCTGCTCCTCGGCGGAATCGTCGTGCTCGTGGTCGTCAAACCTTTCTGAGACAGAACATGGTTTCCAGATACGCCAAGTCGGATGAACTGATTCACCGCGCCGAAGCCAGCATTCCGGGTGGAGTGAACTCTCCAGTGCGTGCGTTTCGGGGCGTCGGCGGTACGCCGCTTTTCTTCAAGTCCGCGCGTGGCGCTCAACTGATCGATGTCGATGGACACAGCTACATCGACTACGTCGGCGCTTGGGGACCGATGATCCTCGGTCATGGACATCCGAAAGTGCGTGCGGCCATCGCCGATCAGGTCGAACGCGCACTCGCGTTCGGAGCGCCGACCGAGATCGAAGTGATGATGGCCGAGAAGGTCAAGGCGATGGTGCCGAGCATCGAGAAGGTGCGCATGGTGAACTCGGGTACCGAAGCGACCATGTCGGCAATACGTCTCGCCCGCGGCTTCACCGGGCGCGACATCGTGATCAAGTTTGCCGGCTGCTATCACGGGCACGCGGACTCGCTGCTGGTCAAAGCGGGTTCCGGACTTCTCACGCTCGGCATCCCCAATTCGCCCGGCGTTCCCGAAGACATCGCGAAGCACACCCTGAATCTTCCGTTCAACGACGTCAAAGCGGTCCGCAATGCCTTCACGGAGTTTGGCGATCGCACTGCATGCGTCATCGTCGAACCCGTCGCTGGCAACATGGGTTGTGTGCCGCCGCGGCCGGGATACCTCGAAGTGCTGCGAGAGGTCACGCAGCAATACGGCGCGCTGCTGATTTTCGACGAAGTCATGACAGGATTCAGAGTGGCGCGCGGCGGAGCTCAGGCGCTGTACAGCATCAAGCCCGACCTCACCACGCTGGGCAAAGTGATCGGCGGCGGGTTGCCGGTCGGCGCATTCGGAGGCCGCCGCGACATCATGGATCAGATCGCACCGCTCGGCCCGGTCTATCAGGCCGGAACGTTATCCGGCAGTCCGCTCGCCATGGCGGCGGGACTCGCGACGCTCGGCGAAATCGACAATCAGGGGTTCTACGATCGATTAAAAGCAACTACCGAGCGGCTCGCAACCGGGCTCGCGGCTGCGGCACAGCGACACAACGTACCTGTTAGAGTGAATTGGGTCTGCGGAATGTTCAGTCTGTTCTTCACCTCTCAGTCCGAGATCTGCGACCTCGACGACGTATCCGCGTGCGACGTCGAACGATTCAACCGCTTCTTCCATGCGATGCTGGCGCGCGGCGTGTACCTGGCGCCGTCCGCATTCGAGGCTGGATTCGTTGGCGCCGCACACGATGACGAGAGAATCTCGGCGACACTGGCCGCTGCCGACGAAGCGCTCGCAGAAGTAGCATCGCGATGACCCGCTACGACATCTACGCCCTCGGCAATGCGCTCGTCGATATGGAATACAGCGTCGACGACGGATTCTTGCGACGTCACAAGATCGACAAGGGTCACATGACGCTCGTCGACGAGGCGCGCCTGGAAGAATTGCTTCTGAGCCTTCGAGAGCTCGAGCCGAAGCGCATGAGCGGGGGTTCTGCCGCGAATACGATGATCGCTGCACAGGCGTTCGGTTGCCGCACCTTCTATTCGTGCAAGGTCGCCGACGACGACGTCGGGGGGTTCTTCGTGAAAGATCTCGCGACTATAGGCGTGGCGACCAATAGACAACGACCCACGACCGAAGCGAAGTCAGGGCGTTGCCTCGTGCTCGTCACGCCGGATGCCGAGCGATCGATGAACACGTTCCTGGGCATCTCGGACAAGCTCACCGTCTCCGAAGTGGACGAGGAAGCGCTGCGCAATTCCCGCTACGCCTATATCGAGGGCTTCTTGAGCTCGTCCGAAACAGCGCGTATCGCCGCGACGCGCTGCCGCGAACAGGCGGAAGCCGACGGCATCAAGACCGCGATGACGCTGTCCGACGTCAGCATGGTCCTGATCTTTCGCGACGCACTCACGATCATGCTGGGCAACGGTGTCGATCACCTCTTCTGTAACGAAGAAGAAGCCCTCAACTGGGCCGGCAGCGATCGACTCGACATCGCCGTTGCAGAGCTGAAGGACATTGCCCGATCGGTGAACGTCACACTCGGCGCGCGCGGCAGCTTGGTCATCAACGGCCACGATCGTTGGGAAGTTCCCGGCTTTCCGGTGAAGCCGATCGATACGAACGGCGCAGGCGACATCTACGCGGGTGCGTGTCTCGCCGGCTGGAACGGCGGTATGCCACCGCAGGTGGCGGCGCGGTTCGGCAACTTCGCCGCCGCGCGGTTGATCACGCGATATGGTGCGCGCCTCGAAACGATGGCCGACTATCGTGCCGTCTACGACGACTTCCGCAAGATTCCGAACTGAGGCGCTTCACAGGCACACCTCAATTCGGTCGGTCAGCGTCAGTGCTTCGAGGCTGACGCGTGTCCGATAGGCGATCACCTCCACGCCGGAGCCTTGCGCGCTTCTCACCGCAGCGGCATATGAAGGGTCGATGTCGTCCGCCGTCGTAACGCGTTCGACGCCGTTGTGCTGCACGCAGAAGAACAGCACGGCCCTATGTCCCGCGTCGCGCATGCGCTGCAGCGAAACCACGTGACGGCGCGCACGATCGCTCTTTGCATCCGGGAACGCACCGAGTCCGTCGCTGCGCAACAATGTCACGCTCTTCACTTCGACGTAGCATCGCTCGTTGCCGCGATCGAGCCGGAAGTCGAACCGGCCGTCTTCACCGGGAATCGGCGTTTCCCGATGCACCATCATTCCGCCTAGACCGCTTACGCGTTGCGCTTCGAGTGCTTCGCCCACAATCGCGTTCGCGCGACCCGGGTTCACTCCGACCAGTTCACCGTCCAGCGTTTCGACGACTTCGAGCGTGCATGCATACTTTCGATTCGCTTTGGTCGATTGCGAATACCAGACGCGACTGCCCGGGTCGGCGCATCCGGACATGGCGCCCGGATTCGGGCAGTGAATCGTGAAGGGACGGCCCGAAGCATCGACGATGTCGGCCAGGAAGCGCTTGTATCGGCGCACGAGTACGCCGGCGAGCAGCGGCGGTGAGAAGTCCATCAGCGGAAACAGCCGCGATCCGACCGGGGCCGAAACGCCATCCCCTCGATTGTTCTGTTGTCAGACCGCCGTTGCGCGCATGCGAAGCAGCGCTTCACGCAGCTCGTTCGCATACGGGCAGGAGCCGAAGATTCAGGCTGAAATCCGCTCGAATTGACGGGCCAAAGGCGCGTTCCGATTTTTCTGGCGGCGGCGGAAATGTTCTGGTAGCGTACGCGCCCTTCATTGCGGGGGCCCCGTCCTCTCACCACCAAAGGCCACCGATTCGGAGGCGAGCGAACTAAGCAAATGGCGGCGAAAATACGGAAAAAAACTGCAGCAGCGAAGCCGACCGCGGCGAAATCCACGACCGCAAAACCCACAGCAAAGCCCAAAGCAAAAGCAAAAACCAAGGCGAAAGCGATCGTGAAACCAAAAGCGGAAGTATCCCCGAAGCCCACTGCCAAACCGAAGCCGAAGGCGCGGGTGGTGGATTCACCATTCAAGAACTTCATCCCGTACGAGCCCAAGCGTGGCGAAGCGTACATGGATTCGAAGCAACTCGACCATTTCCGCGACATTCTGCTGAAGTGGCGTCAGGATCTGATGGAAGAAGTCGACCGCACCGTGCATCACATGCAGGACGAGGCGGCGAACTTCCCCGACCCGGCCGATCGTGCGACACAAGAAGAAGAGTTCAGCATCGAACTGCGCACGCGTGACCGTGAGCGGCAGTTGATCAAGAAGATCGACAAGACGATCGAACGCATCGATGCGGAAGATTACGGCTATTGCGACACGTGCGGTGTAGAGATCGGCTTGCGACGTCTCGAAGCGCGACCGACCGCAACGCAGTGCGTCGACTGCAAGACGCTCGACGAAATCAAGGAGCGCCAGCTCCACGGTTGATCGGTTGGCGAACGCAGGTCACGCGGTAGAGACCGGTCGTTTCGCGCCGTCGCCAACGGGTCCCCTGCATTTGGGATCATTGCTAACGGCGGTCGCCAGCTACGCGCACGCGCGAGCGTTGGGCGGTCGTTGGCTGGTTCGAATGGAAGACCTCGACACGCCACGCTGTGTACCCGGCGCCGCCGACGCGATTCTCACAACGCTGGAGCGGCATGCGCTGCACTGGGACGAACTCACGTATCAGCGTGATCGAATCGAGTTTTATCGCGACGCGCTCGCACAGCTTCGCGCCGGCGGGCACACCTTTGCGTGCACGTGCAGCAGGAGCCAGATACAGGAAAGCGGCGTCTATCCCGGGAACTGCAGGCAACGCGTTGTGCCGCCCGACTCGCCCCATTCGATTCGCGTACGCGTACCCGACGAAACTGTCGAGTTCGTAGACGAGATTCAAGGGCGCTACGCACAGCGACTGCGCACGGACGTTGGCGACTTCGTGGTATCGAGACGAGACGGAATCATCGCGTATCAGCTGGCTGTAGTAGTCGACGATGCGGCGCAGCGGATCACGCATGTGGTTCGCGGCGCCGATCTGCTCGACAACACACCGCGGCAGTTGCTGCTCTTCCGGCTCTTGGGTGCCCCTGCGCCGCGCTATGCGCACGTGCCTGTCCTGGTGGATCGTAGCGGTCAGAAGCTCAGCAAACAGACGGGCGCCACTGCGGTCAACGTCGGTTCGCCGAGCGACAATCTACGGCTCATCCTTAGTTTGCTTGGCCACGAGCCTCCAACCGCTCTTGGACTCGCAGAACCGCGCGAATTGCTGGCGTGGGCGACCGCACAATGGGATCTTGCGCGCATACCACCACACGCAACTCATATCGGATTCGTGTGCATATGAAAGGCCTTTGCTACCATCCCCTCGGTCTGCCTGGGGGCGGAGTCTTATGAGGCGAGTGTTATTGCTGGATCCCGACGTCGCGCGTCGTGACAGCCTTTGCCACGGGCTCACTGAAAAGGGTCTTCTTGCGATCGGCATCGGCGACCGGGACGCACTCGTGTCCATCGACCTCGCCGGCATCGACGTCGTGCTCAGCAAAGCCGATCTGCCATCGGGTCCCGCGGCCCGCCTGCGCGACCGCCTCGGCGGTCTGCCGCTGATTCTGTTCACCGACGACCCGAGCGTGCGGCGCGCAGTCGAAGCCATGCAGCAGGGTGCCGCCGACTATCTGGTGCTGCCGTTCGATACGGATGAAGCAATCGCCGCCATCAATCGCAGTCTGGAACGCTCGCGCGCGCGCGGCGATGAACGCTCACAACCCGCGATGGCGATGATGGTGGGACACTGTCCCGCCATGCTCGACTTGTTCCAGCGCATTCAAACGCTGGCGGAAACGCGCGGTTCGCTGCTCATTCAGGGCGAATCGGGCTCCGGCAAAGAACTGGTTGCGCGCGCCGTGCATGCAGCGAGCCGCCGGCGTACCCGTCCGCTGATCTCGCTGAATTGCGCCACGATTCCGGCGTCGCTCATCGAGGCCGAGTTGTTCGGCGATCGGGCCGGCGCCGATCATCGCCGTGGCCTGGTCGACGCCGCCGACGAAGGCACGCTGTTTCTCGACGAGATCAGCGCGCTGACGCTCGAAGCACAAGCGCGTCTGCTGCAGTTGCTGCAGGACGACGATTCACGCAGCAGCGCTCGAACCGGCAATGGATCGAACGTCGACGTTCGCGTCATCGCCGCAACGCATCGCGACCTGCGACCCCTGGTCGACGCCGGTCGATTCCTCGAACCGCTCTATGCGCGGCTGAACGCGGCGACGCTAACGGTGCCACCGCTGCGCGAACGCGGCCACGACGTCGTCGAGCTCGCCAACTGGCTGCTCCGGCGCATTTGCCACAAGCTGTCGAAGCCCGAGATGTCGTTGTCCGAAAGCGCGTTGGCGGCAATGAGTCGATACGAATGGCCCGGCAACGTGCGCGAACTCGAGAACGCACTCGAACGCGCGGTCATTCTGTGCGACGGCACGGTGATCGAAGCGGATCTGCTTGCGATCGATACCGTCAAAGCGCCGCGCAGAGCGACACTGCCTTTTGCCGAAGAAACCGAAGGTGAGACCAGTCTCGAAGGCTACTTCGTCAAGTTCGTACTCGAGCATCAGGACGTGCTGACCGAAACCGAACTCGCAAGCAAGCTCGGCATCAGCCGCAAGAGTCTGTGGGAACGGCGACAACGTCTGAACATTCCGCGAAAACGCACCGGCACCCGAGCGCCGCGACGCGACAGCGAACAGTGATGCGTCGCTGGTAGATTTCCCTTTTTGATTCAACGATCTGATACCATTTCAACTTCCGCTCACGTGAATCCAAAGCAGCCATGACGTCTTCTGACGGTCTCGCCTCTTCGAGCGAGACCGCGCGCTTCTCTGAACCTATGCGAATGGGAGAGTCCGAACACGGCATCTCCGTCGAACTCGTCGACGCCGCCGCGTTGAGCGTCGTCCAGGGTCTGCGCGACGCCGGATTCGATGCGTTTCTCGTCGGTGGCTGCGTTCGCGACATGCTGCTTGGCATCGCGCCGAAGGACTTCGACGTCGCCACCAACGCAACGCCGGAAGAAGTGCGCGACGTGTTCAGGCGTTCGCGGCTGGTCGGACGACGCTTTCGGATCGCACACGTGCGTTTCGGCCGCGAGACGATCGAAGTGTCGACGTTCCGCCGGCAGGTCGACGTTGACGATGACGATGTCGTGCACAACCACAGCCGGCGCGAACTGCGCGACAAAGACTCGGCGCGTTCTGTCGAAGGCATGATTCTGCGCGACAACGTCTACGGCGATATCCACGAAGACGCGTTCCGTCGCGACTTCACGATCAATGCGCTGTATTACGACCCGATCGATCGGACGTTGGTCGACTACGTCGGCGGTCTCGCCGACCTTCGCGCGCGCCGGCTGAAACTCATCGGCGATCCGAACGTGCGTTTTCGCGAAGATCCGGTGCGCATCCTGCGCGCCATTCGATTCGCGACCAAACTCGGCTTCGACATCGAGCGCGAAACCAACGAGGCGATTCCCGGCGCCGCGTACATGATCAGCGCGGTGGCGCCGGCCCGGCTGTTCGACGAACTGTGCAAACTGCTGCTGCTGGGCCATGCCACCGGCGCATGGGAACTGCTGCAGCGCTACGAACTCGCCGACACGCTGTTTCCCGATCACAACACGTCCACGCGAAGCCTCGATCTGATTCGCAACGCGATGGAAGGCACCGACCAGCGGGTTCGCGAAGACAAACCAGTCACTCCGGGCTTTCTGATCGCGGTGTTGCTGTGGGATTCCTACCGGGAACGGCTGGCGCAACACAGCGATGCGATGCCGCTGATCGAAGCGCGCGAGTCCGCCAGCGCCGAAGTGCTGCGCGACCAGAACGAGATCGCCGCGATTCCGCGTCGTTTCGCCCAGTTCGTGCGCGAGGTGTGGTTGCTCCAGCCGCGTCTCGAAACGCCGCCCGGCAACGGAGTTGACAAGCTGGTCTCGCACCCGCGCTTTCGCGCGTCGTACGATTTCCTCCTGCTGCGCGCGAGCGTCGGCGAAGTGGAACAGGAACTCGCCGACTGGTGGACCAACTACCAGGCTGCCGACGACGAACAGCGCTCGTCGATGAGCAGCGCAATCGCACCTGCAAAGGGAAAACGCAGACGCCGTCGTCGCCGTCGCGGCGCTGCTTGATCCACGATCCCCGGTTCTCCATCATGGCGCGTCACCGAGGCCGCGAGCGCTGCTGAATCTCCCCCATGGCTATGCCGATCGCAGATGTCGACCAGGCTGAGCTGCCGCGGTTCATCGCGGTGGAAGGACCCATCGGCGTCGGCAAAACGACGCTCGCCCGCCGCCTGAGCGAAACGTTCCGTTACCCGACATTGCTCGAACCCGCCGCGGAGAATCCTTTCCTCGATCGCTTCTACCGCGAAGGCGGCAAGCACGCGCTGCCGACGCAGCTGTATTTTCTGCTGCATCGCGCGCGTCAGCTCGCCGAACTCGGTGAAGGCCGCCTGTTCCATCCGGTGCTGGTCGCCGACTTCCTGATTCAGAAAGACCGTCTGTTCGCGGAAATCACGCTCGACGCAAACGAACTCACGCTTTACGACCAGATTTACGGCAAGCTCGCCATTAACGCGCCCACGCCGGACCTGGTGATATATCTGCAGGCGCCGGCCAACGTTCTGATGGAACGCGTGCGACGGCGCGGCATCGCGTCGGAGCAGCGCATCAGCAACGACTATCTCGAGGCGCTGATCGACTCGTACACGCGTTTCTTCCATTTCTACGACGACGCGCCCGTGCTCATCGTGAACGCTTCGGAAATCGACTTCGTGAACAACGACCGTCACTACGATCAACTCGTTTCGCACATCGCCAACATGTCCGGCATGCGCCAGTACTTCAACCCGCATCCGACGCTGATATGAGCAGCCAGAGCAATCGCTCGCACGTCACACTGAATACGCTGGCAGACAGAAAACGCAACGGCGTGAAGTTTGCGGCGCTCACCGCTTACGACGCGCTGTTCGCCGAGTTGATCAGCAGCGCCGGCGTCGAAGTGATTCTGGTCGGCGACTCGCTCGGCATGGTGCTGCAGGGTCACGACAGCACGCTGCCGGTCACGCTCGACGACATGGTGTATCACATGAACTGTGTGCACCGCGGCAATCGCGGCGCGCTGATCATGGCCGACCTGCCTTTCATGAGTTATGCGTCGGAACGACAATCGCTGAAGAGCGCCGCCACGCTGATGCGCGCCGGTGCGCACATCGTGAAACTCGAAGGCGGCGCGTGGCTCGCCGAGTCGAGTCGTTTGCTGACGGAGCGCGGCATTCCGGTGTGCGCGCACATGGGACTCACGCCGCAATCGATCAACCGGATCGGCGGCTATCGCGTGCAGGGGCGTGACCCCGATCAGGCTCACGCGATCATCGAAGAAGCGCTGGTTCTCGAAGAGGCCGGCGCCAGCATTCTGCTGCTCGAGTGCGTTCCGGTGGAACTCGCAAGGCAGATCTCGCAACGTCTGCACATACCGACGATCGGCATCGGCGCCGGCCCGCACACCGACGGTCAGATCATGGTGATGCACGACATGCTCGGCATCACGCCGCCGTCGATCAAAGCGCCGAAGTTCATCAAGAACTTTCTCGCCGAGAGCCGAGCCGGAATTCCCGGCGCGTTCAAGGCGTATGCCGAAGCGGTGCGAGGCGGCGTGTTTCCGGGTCCCGAACACTCGTTCAATTGATCATGCGGATTTTCGACAAGATCGGTGACGTTCGCGCTGCGCTCGCGGCACGCGGCGCCGCGCGCGTCGGTCTCGTGCCGACAATGGGCAATCTGCACGATGGCCATCTGAAGCTGGTGAAAGCGTGCCGCGAAGCGTGCGACGTAACCGTGGTCAGCGTCTTCGTCAATCCTTTGCAGTTCGGCCCCAACGAGGATTTCGAGGCGTACCCGCGCACGTTGCAGGACGACGCCGCATTGCTCGAACACGACGCCGACATTCTATTCGCACCGAGCGAGCGAGAAATGTATCCGAACGGACGCAACGGCCATACGCTGATCTCCGTGCCGCGTCTCGCCAGCATTCTTTGCGGCGCGCACCGGCCAGGACACTTCGACGGTGTCGGCACCGTCGTGCTGAAGCTGTTCAACATCGTCGCGCCGTCGCAGGTGTTCTTCGGCGAAAAGGACTATCAACAACTGACCCTGATAAGAACGATCTGCACTCAGCTCGATGTGCCGATCGAGATCACCGGCGTGCCGACCGTGCGGGCAGCGGATGGACTCGCTCTGTCGAGCCGGAATCGCTACCTCAGCGCTGAGGAACGCACGCGCGCGCCGGCGATCTACCGCACGCTGAGCGGAATCGGCGCGGCGCTGGCGCGCGGCAATCGTGCCTTCGATGCGCTCGAACGAACCGGTGTCGCGAATCTGCGCGAGGCCGGGTTCGAGGTGGACTACGTATCGGTTCGCGACGCGGTCACGCTCGACCCGGCACAAGGTGGAACCCGCGAATTCGCCGTGCTCGCGGCGGCGCGGCTCGGCCGCACCCGCTTGATCGACAACGTGCGCGTGCAGGTATGATTCGTTCCAATTCGAGGCAGGAAGTACAGATGACTGAAATCGAGACCCACAAAGTACCGGCCAGCTTCCGCGCCAAGGCGCATATCGATCGCGACAAATACCTCGCGATGTATAAGAAGTCGATCGAGAATCCCGACGCGTTCTGGTCCGAACAGGCCGACGCGTTCATTACGTGGTCGCGGCGTTGGGATACCGTCTGCGAAGCGGACTTCATCAACGGCCGCTTCGCTTGGTTCAAAGGCGCGCAACTCAACGTCAGCTACAACTGCATCGACCGGCATCTGAAGACGCGCGCCGATCAGACCGCAATCATCTGGGAAAGCGACGACCCCTCGGTCGACTCTCGCATCACGTATCGCGAACTGCATCAACACGTCTGCCGGCTCGCGAACGCGCTGAAGAGCCGTGGCGTGAAGAAAGGCGATCGCGTCTGCATCTATATGCCGATGATCCCCGAAGCCGCCTACGCGATGCTCGCCTGCGCGCGCATCGGCGCGGTTCACTCGGTAGTGTTCGGAGGTTTCTCGCCGCAGTCGCTGAAAGACCGCATCCTCGATTCGGATTGTAGAGTGGTGATCACGGCCGACGAAGGCGTGCGTGGCGGGCGCCCCGTCCCGCTGAAGCAGAACACCGAAGAGGCGCTCGCGAGTTGCCCCAACGTTCACACCGTTCTGACGGTGAAGCGCACCGCGGGGCCCGTGCCATGGAAGAGCGGCCGCGACGTCTGGTATCACGACCTCGTCGCCGCACAGTCCGACGCGTGCGAACCACAGGCGATGGACGCCGAGGATCCGCTGTTCATCCTCTATACGTCGGGGTCCACCGGAAAGCCGAAAGGCGTGCAGCACTCGACCGGCGGCTATCTGCTGCAGGCCGCTATCACGCACAAGTACGTCTTCGACTATCACGACGGCGACGTGTACTGGTGCACCGCCGACGTCGGTTGGGTCACGGGGCATTCGTACATCGTGTACGGACCGCTGGCGAACGGCGCGATCACGCTGATGTTCGAGGGCATTCCGACGTATCCCGACGCATCGCGTTTCTGGAAGGTGATCGACAAGCATCAGGTCAACATCTTCTACACCGCGCCGACGGCACTGCGCTCACTGATGGGACAAGGCGACGAGGTGGTCAAGCGCACGTCGCGCGCCACACTGAAGTTGTTAGGAAGCGTCGGTGAACCGATCAATCCGGAGGCATGGGAGTGGTACTACAACGTCGTCGGTGAACGTCGTTGTCCGATCGTCGACACATGGTGGCAGACCGAAACCGGCGGCATCATGATCACGCCGCTGCCCGGCGCAACAGATCTGAAGCCCGGCTCCGCGACATTGCCGTTCTTCGGCGTGAAGCCGGCGATCGTAGACGACAAGGGCAATGTCATCACGACGACCGAAGCGGTCGGTAATCTGGTGCTCACCACGTCGTGGCCAGGACAGATCCGCACCGTGTATGGCGACCACCAGCGCGTCATCGATACCTATTACCGCACCTACAAAGGCATGTACTTCACCGGTGATGGCGCGCGTCGCGACGCCGACGGTTACTACTGGATCACCGGACGCGTCGACGACGTGATGAACGTGTCCGGACACCGCATGGGAACTGCGGAAGTAGAGAGTGCGCTCGTGCTGCACAACGCCGTGGCGGAAGCCGCGGTCGTCGGATTCCCGCATTCGATCAAGGGCGAAGGCATCTACGCGTACGTCACCCTGATGAGCAGCGCCAAACCGAGCGAAGAGCTGAAGCGCGAACTATCGGAACTGGTGCGCAAGGAAATCGGCGCAATCGCCAAACCTGACGTCATTCAATGGGCGCCGGGATTGCCGAAAACGCGCTCCGGGAAAATCATGCGTCGCATTCTGCGCAAGATCGCCGCGAACGAACTCGAGAACCTCGGCGATACCACGACGCTGGCCGATCCCGCAGTCGTCGACGATCTGGTCAAGAATCGGCAGAAGGAATAGTCAACGCGGCTTGCCGCTGCTGTAGAAAGCGCCGCACCGCCGCGTCTCGCTCGAGCCCGATGGCAATGTCGTATGCATGTCGCGCTTCGGCGTTCCTGCCGACGTTCGTCAACAGTTCGGCGCGCGCCGCCCAATACGGCTGGTATTCGGTGAGCCGCGGATCGGCAGCGGCCACATCCAACGCTTCGAGTGCGGTAACCGCGCCGCGCAGGTGCGCTAACGCAAGCGCGCGGTTGATCGCCACCACCGGTGATCCCGAGAGCAGGAGCAACGCGTCGTACAATTGCACGACAGCGCCCCAGTTCGCCTGACCACTGCGGCGCCGATGCACGTGCGCCGACTGCAGCGCGCCTTCGATCTGATAACGGCCGATCGCTTTTCTCGCGCTTGCTCGCAGCAGCAACGACTCCGCCTCATCGATCATCCCGGCATCCCACTCAGCGGGATCCTGTTCTGCCAGCGGCACGTAGTCGCCGTCGGCATTCCGCCGCGCCGCGCGCCTCGCCTCCGCATGCAGCATCAACGCGAGCAGGCCGAGCACTTCCGGTTCGTCGGGCAGCAGTTCGTCGACCACACGGCACAGAAAGATCGCTTCGTCCGGAAGGTCGCGCCGCGCGACGTCGGTTCCGGCGGGATCGCTCCAGCCTTCCGCGAAGGCCGCATAGATCGCATCCAGTACCGCATCGAGGCGACCCGGCAACTCGTCGCGTCGCGGAATCCGGAACGGTATGCGTGCGCGCCGGATCTTGAGTTTCGCCCGCACCAGGCGCTGGCTCATCGCGGCCGGCGACATGAGGAATACAGACGCGATGGTTGCGGCATCGAGACCCAGCACCACCTGCAGAATCAACGGCGCGTGGATGGCACGCTCGATCGCCGGGTGGGCACACGCGAAGATCAGCGCAAGGCGTTGATCGGGAAACTGCGCCTCATGAAACTCGTTGGCTTCGTACACGTCGGCCAGCAGCCGTAACTCGGCCGCCGCCTTCTCGCCGCTTCTGCGACGCCGCGCGACGTCGATCAGCTTTCGCCGCGCAACCGTCAACAACCACGCTTCGGGATTCGCAGGACATCCCTTCGACGGCCAATCGGTCAGCGCCGAGGCGAATGCTTCGGACAACGCATCCTCGGCCCCGGCCACGTCGTGCGTGCGCATGGCGAGCAGAGCGACGAGCTTGCCGTAGCTGCGCCGCGCGACCGCGTCCGCCGTCGCACGTGCTTTCGCGTCGTCGCTCGCTACCGTCATGCGTCGTTCAGTTGGTTCTGACTGCGCGCACCTCGACCGCACCGTGGCCCGCACCCGGACATCGTGCCGCCCATGCAATCGCAGCGTCGAGATCCGGTGCCTCGATCAGGTAGTACCCGCCGAGTTGCTCCTTGCTGTCGGTGAACGGTCCGTTCAGCACCTGCGGCTTGCCGTTCGCCACGCGCACGATGGTGGAATCGGCGCTCGGCATCAGACGGTTGGAGCCGACCAGCGCACCGGCCTTCCGCAGCGCTTCGGTGTACGCCATGTAGGCCCCCATCGCCTGCTGCTGCTCGGCCGGCTTCATCGCGAAGAATCCGGAATCGTCGGAATGGATCATCAGCATGTATTGCATGAAATCGTCTCCTGCGTGTGACAGGCACTATGCGCCGCCGTGACAGTGACGCTCAATCTCGTGCGCTTTCGACAGCAAGAGACGACAGGCAAAAAAAACCGCCGGGCCTTTTGGGCGCGGCGGTTGATCGTGACCGTTCCGATCAGCCGGCGGCGCCGGCCTGTTTCGGTACTTCCTTCATGCTCAGTTTCACGCGTCCGCGCTGGTCGACGTCGAGTACCACGACGTCTACCTCCTGACCTTCCTTCAGATAGTCGGTCACTTTCTCGACCCGCTCGTCGGCGATCTGAGAGATGTGCACCAGACCGTCTTTGCCCGGCAGGATGTTGATGAACGCGCCGAAGTCGACGATGCGCTCCACCCGACCGCGGTACACCTTGCCGATCTCGGCATCCGCTGCAATCTCCATCACGCGATTGACCGCGGCGTCTTTCGCCGCCGCATCGGCCGCGTAAATTCTCACGCTGCCGTCGTCGTCGATGTCGATCTGCGCGCCGGTCTGCTCGACGATCGCACGAATCGTGCTGCCGCCTTTGCCGATGATGTCGCGGATCTTTTCCGGATTGACCTTCAGTACCACCATCTGCGGTGCGTTCGTCGAGATCGACGCGCGCGACTGCGACAGCACTTTGTTCATCTCACCGAGAATGTGCAGACGCGCTTCGGCAGCCTGTTCGAGCGCTGCTTCCATGATCTCTTCGGTGACGCCTTCGATCTTGATGTCCATCTGCAGCGCCGTAACACCGCGACTGGTGCCCGCCACTTTGAAGTCCATGTCGCCGAGGTGATCTTCGTCACCGAGGATGTCGGTGAGCACCGCGTAGCGATTGCCTTCCTTTACGAGGCCCATCGCAACGCCGGCGACGGGCGCCTTGAGGGGCACGCCGGCATCCATCAGCGACAGCGATGCGCCGCAGACGCTCGCCATCGAACTCGAGCCGTTCGATTCGGTGATTTCCGAAACGACCCGCAACGTGTACGGGAACGAATCGGGCGGCGGCAACACCGCCGCGACACCACGCCGCGCCAATCGGCCGTGACCGATGTCGCGCCGCTTCGGGCCGCCGCGCATGCCGGCTTCACCGGTCGAGTACGGGGGGAAGTTGTAGTGCAGCATGAAGCCGTCTTTATACGTGCCTTCGAGCGCATCGATGATCGCTGCATCGCGCAGCGTGCCGAGCGTCGCAACGACGATCGCTTGCGTTTCACCGCGCGTAAACAGCGCCGAGCCGTGGGCTTTCGGCAGGATGCCGACTTCGATCGAGATCGGCCGCACTTTGCGCAGATCGCGTCCGTCGATCCGCGGTTCGCCGTTCAGCACGCGCTGACGCACGATCTGCTTCTCGAGCTTTCCGAACGACGCGTCGACATCACCGGCGCTGAACTGCGGCGCATCGCCGCCGGCGAGCGTCTCTGCCACGCGAGCGCGCAGCGCACCGATCTTCGTCTGGCGCTCCTGCTTGTCGGTCGTGCGATAGGCTGCACCGAGATCGGCTTTCACCAGATCGCTGACCGCCGTGGCCAATGCCTCGTTCTGCGCAACGACGGGAACTTCCCAACGAGGTTTGCCGGCCTCAGCCGCGAGCTCTTTGATCGCATTGATCGCGATCTGCATCGCGTCGTGGCCGAACAGCACGCCGCCCAGCATCTGGTCTTCGGTCAGCTCTTGCGCTTCCGATTCGACCATCAGCACCGCCGACGCGGTTCCCGCTACGACCATGCTCAGTCGCGATTCCTTCAACGCTGCATAGCCGGGGTTCAGCAGATATTGACCGTCTTTGTACCCAACCCGCGCAGCCGCGATCGGGCCATTGAACGGCAGACCCGACACGGCCAGCGCCGCCGACGTACCGATCAGCGAAGCAATGTCCGGATCCATGTCCTTGTCCGCCGACATCACGGTGCAAATGACCTCGACTTCGTTCTTGAACCCTTTGGGGAACAGCGGACGAATCGGACGATCGATCAGGCGGCACGTCAGCGTTTCCTTCTCCGACGGACGACCTTCACGACGGAAGAAACCGCCCGGGATCTTGCCCGCGGCATAGGTTTTTTCCTGGTAATTCACCGTCAACGGAAAGAAGTCGATACCGGGACGGGTGGTTTTCAATCCGACCACGGTGCACAGCACGACGGTTTCGCCCATCGAAACGAGCACCGCGCCGGTGGCCTGACGGGCGAGACGCCCGGTTTCCAGGATCACGCGGTGATCGCCGTATTGGAATTCCTTTGTTACACGACTCAAATTGATATCCTCCTGTTGCACCGGATTAGCGTCGCAGACCCAGCCGTTCGATCAGGCTTGCATAGCGGGCGGAATCCTTCTCCCGAAGGTAGTCCAACAACTTGCGCCGCTGATTCACCATGCGGATCAAACCGCGCCGCGAATGGTGATCCTTCTGATTGGAACGGAAATGCTCCTGCAGCGAGTTGATGTTCGCCGTGAGGAGCGCAACCTGGACCTCGGGGGACCCGGTGTCGTTTGCTGACAATTGATACTCTTCTACTACTTTCGCTTTTACTTGCGCACTCAGTGCCATTTCCAACGTTCTCCGAATATGCCTTGTGAATGAACGCGGAGTTCTCTCCGCAACCTGTCCGGGTAGCAACCACGCATATCTGCAGTCGCTCCCGTCAAACTCAGTGGGCAACCACCAGCCGCCGCGGCGCTACGCGCCCGTCGTCCAGTATCTCGCCCACCCCAATGAACATCTGCTTCGAGCTGTCTGTCGACTGCTCCACCAGCTGCACACGACCCGATGTCGGCGCGTGCGGCACGATCACCGGCTGACCCTGACGGATGTAAAACGCCGTCGCGTCGTTGAGCGACACCACGGGCCAGTCCCGCACCGCGCTCTCGACCGGGAGCAGCAGCGCATCCAACGCCTCGAATCCGCCTTCGTCGCGAACCCTTTCGAGTTCCGCGAAACTCAACATCTCCGACTCATCATAGGGACCGGCCTTGCGGCGGCGCAAGGCGCACACATGCGCTCCGCACCCGAGCGCCTCGCCGATCTCCTCGGCGATCGTGCGCACATAGGTCCCTTTACTGCAGTGGATCTCCAGTTCGAACTGGTCGCCGTCGAACGCCACCAGTTCGTTGCTGTAGATCGTCACCCGACGCGACTTGCGTTCCACTTCGATGCCGCGACGCGCCAGCTTGTAGAGCGGCTGGCCCTGGTGCTTGATCGCCGAGAACATCGACGGAATCTGTTCGACCTCGCCGCGAAAACGCTCGAGTACTTTCTGCACCGCTGCCTCGTCGATTCCGACGACCGGACAGGTATCGAGCACCTGTCCGTCCGCATCACCGCTGTCGGTGCGTACGCCGAGCTTGATCCGGGCCCAGTACTTCTTGTCCGAATCGAGCAGGAACTGCGAGAACTTCGTCGCCTCGCCGAAGCACAACGGCAACACACCGGTTGCGAGCGGATCCAGACTGCCGGTGTGTCCGACCTTCTGCGCCCGGTACAACTGTTTCGCCCGCTGCACGGCGTCGTTCGAACTCGCTCCGCCCGGCTTATCGACGACGATCATGCCGCTCACGTCGCGACCGCGTTGTCGGCGCACCATCAGTCACCATCTCCGCGCCGCCTTTGCGAGTCTTCGTCTGCGGCCACCGCACGACGAATCAGCGTTTCGATACGCGCCCCTTCCACGATCAGATCGTCGTAGTGAAAGCGCAGCTTCGGGGTCGTGCGCATCGTGTTGTCGCGCGCGACCGCTGAACGCAGAAACCCGGCCGCGTGCTCGAGCACGGTGACGAGTTCTTTCTTCGCCTTCTCGTCGTCGACACCGAGCGCCGACACGAAGACATCGGCATAGGCAAAATCGCGCGTGACCCGTACGTCGTTCACGCTGACCATGCCTACCCGCGGATCGCGCATCTCCGCGCGGATGATGTCCGCCAGCCGCTCTCGCAGATGGTCGGCAACTCGGGGGCCTCGGCCTTGTTCCTTCATCGACGTCTATCCGGGCGTCAGAGCGCCCGCGCGATTTCCTTCGTATCGAACACTTCGATCTTGTCGCCGACTTTGACGTCGTAGTTGCGCACGCCGATCCCGCATTCGAGACCGGCGCGAACTTCGTTGACGTCGTCCTTGAAGCGGCGCAACGAATCGAGTTCGCCCTCGTGGATCACGACGTTGTCGCGCAGCACGCGGACCTTCTTGTTTCTGAAGATCGTGCCGTCGACGACCATGCAGCCGGCGACCTGTCCGTAGCGCGGGGAACGGAACACGTCCCGCACTTCAGCGAGGCCGAGGATTTCCTCGCGGATTTCCGGCGCCAACATGCCCGACAGCACCTGCTTGATGTCGTCGAGCAGTTCGTAGATGACGCTGTAGTAGCGCACGTCGACGTTCTCGCGCTCGATGATCCTCTTCGCCGCCGGATCGGGGCGGACGTTGAAGCCGAAAATCGTCGCGCGCGACGTCAGTGCGAGCATCGCATCCGATTCGCTGATACCGCCCACGCCGGAGCCGATGATCAGCGCTTTCACTTCGCTGGTGCTGATGTCGTTGATCGCATGCGTGATCGCTTCGAGCGAGCCGCGCACGTCGGTCTTCAGCACCAGACGCAACACCGACTTCTCGCCTTCCTGCATCGAGGCAAACATGTTCTCGATCTTGGTCGCCTGATGCGCGGCCTGCCGTTGCTCCGTGCTCTTGTTCTGACGGAAGTCCGCCAGTTCGCGCGCCTTGCGTTCGTCCGGCGCGACCGAGAACGGATCGCCCGCATCCGGCGTGCCGGCGAGGCCCAGCACTTCCACGGGTGTCGACGGACCTGCTTCCTTCACCTGCTCGCCGCGGTCGTTCACCATCGCGCGAACGCGGCCGATGTATTCCCCCGCGATCAACACCGCGCCCTGCCGCAGCGTGCCGTTCTGAACCAGCACCGTCGCAACGGGACCACGACCGCGATCGAGCCGCGATTCGATGACGACACCGCGTCCCGGACCGTCCGGCACGGCCGTCAATTCCATCACCTCGGCCTGCAGAATGATTGCGTTCAGCAGGTCTTCGATGCCTTGACCGGTCAACGCCGACACGTACACGAACTGCGTATCGCCGCCCCAATCGTCCGGAGTCACTCCTTTGGACGCGAGTTCGTTCTTGACGCGCTCGGGGTCTGCGCCTTCTTTGTCCATCTTGTTCACGGCGACGATGATCGGCGTTTCGGCCGCTCGCGCGTGCTGGATCGCTTCTTCCGTCTGCGGCATGACGCCGTCGTCAGCGGCCACCACTAATACGACGATATCCGTCGCCTGTGCACCGCGCGCCCGCATTGCGGTGAACGCGGCGTGGCCCGGCGTGTCGAGGAAGGTGATCTTCCCTTGCGGAATCTCGACGTGATACGCGCCGATGTGCTGCGTGATTCCGCCGGCCTCGCCGCTCGCGACGCGCGTCTTGCGGATGTAGTCGAGCAGCGATGTCTTACCGTGGTCGACGTGACCCATGATCGTGACGACCGGCGGACGCGTTTGCGCGTCGCCTTCGATGTTCAGCGATTGTTCGTGCGCATGTTCGATGGCATCCGATGCGACGGTCTTCGCGACGTGGCCCATCTCTTCGATCACCAGAATCGCGCTGTCCTGGTCGAGGACGTGGTTGATCGTCGCCATGACGCCCATGCCCATCAGCGTTTTGATGACTTCGCCGGCCTTCACCGACATGCGCTGCGCCAGATCGCCGACCGTAATCGCTTCCGGCACCTGCACTTCGCGCTTCACGATTTCCGTCGGACGTTCGAATTCGCCGCCTTGTTTGTCGACCTTCCGCTTCGGACGCCGCAGATCCGGTTTCAACGTGATTTCGCGGCGGCGACGCTGCTTGCCGTCGCCGAACTCGTCGTCTACCGCCGTTACGACGCCTCCGCGACTGTTCTTGTCGCGGCCGCGATCTTTCGCTGCGCGCTTCGGCGAACCGGCCTTCTGTTCTGTGGCTTGCGCCTGTGCAACGGCTTCGGCCGCTTCGCGTTCGAGGCGCGCCTTGTCGGTTTCTTCGACTTTCGGCGCAGCCTTGGCGGCTTGAGCTTCTTCTTTCTTGCGCTCTATCTCGGCGCGTCGGCGTTCGTCTTCGGCCTTCTTCTCCGCCTCGATGCGCCGCGTTTCTTCTTCCGCCGCCTTTCGCGCCGTGTCTTCACGACGGATCCGTTCGGCTTCTACTTCCGACTGAGACTTGACCGGCTGCTTCGCCTGCGTCGGCGCCTCTGCCGCCGGCCCCTTAGCGTGATCGGCAGGTGCATCCGCCCGCTTCACGTACGTACGGCTCTTGCGCACTTCGACCGCAACGGTGCGGCCTTTGCCCTGACCGGCTTTCAACGTGCTGACCGACTTGCGCGTCAGCGTGATCTTGCGCGGCGCACCTTCGGCTTCGCCGTGGCTGCGCTTCAGATAAGCCAGCAGCTCCTGCTTTTCTTCTTCGGACACGGCGTCCTTGTCCGCCTTGTGAGGCAGACCCGCGTCCTGCATCTGCCTGAGCAGACGGTCGACGGGGGCGCCAACCGTCTCCGCAAGCTCTCTAACCGTGACATCCGCCATGCCGTCCCTCCGATGCTTTCTCGCGCCTACCCCAGATCCGCTTCGGCCGATTCGAACCAGGGGGCGCGCGCCGTCATGATCAGCGCAGCCGCGCGTTCGTGTCCGATGTCTTCGATGTCGATCAGGTCGTCCACCGACTGCTCGGCCAGGTCTTCGCGGGTGATGATGTTGTGACTCGCCAACAGATACGCAAGGCGGCGATCCATTCCCTCGAGCCCCAATAGATCTTCGGCCGGCTCGACGTCGCCGAGTTTTTCTTCGGCTGCAATCGCTTTGGTCAACAGCGCGTCTTTGGCGCGATTGCGCAGCTCCTGTGCGATCTCTTCGTCGAAGCCCTCGATGGCCAACATTTCGTCCATCGGCACATAGGCAATTTCTTCGAGCGTCGTGAAGCCTTCCTCGACCAGAACCGCCGCAACGTCTTCGTCGATCTGCAGTGCGTCTATGAATTCGGTCATGAACTTCGAGGACTCCTGCTGCTGCTTCGAAGCCGCGTCTTCTACCGTCATGATGTTCAGCGTCCAGCCGGTCAGCTCGCTGGCGAGCCGCACGTTCTGGCCGCCGCGACCGATCGCCTGCGCGAGATTGTCTGCTGCAACTGCGATGTCCATCGCGTGCGCATCTTCGTCGACCACGATCGACGCAACTTCGGCCGGCGCCATCGCGTTGATCGCGAGCTGCGCCGGGTTGTCGTCCCACAACACGATGTCGATGCGTTCGCCAGCCAGCTCGCCAGACACCGCCTGCACGCGCGATCCACGCATGCCGACGCACGCGCCGACCGGATCGATGCGGCCGTCGTTGGTCTTCACTGCGATCTTCGCGCGCGATCCCGGATCGCGTGCGGCGCCGCGGATCTCGATGATGTACTCGGCGATCTCCGGCACTTCGATCTTGAACAGCTCGACCAACATCTTCGGTGAGGTGCGGGTCAGAATGAGCTGGGGACCGCGTGCATCCGGACGCACTTCGACGAGCAGCGCGCGCAGACGGTCGCTGACGCGGAATGTTTCGCGCGGAATCAGATTCTCACGGCCGAGCAGCGCTTCGGCGTTGTTGCCGAGGTCGACGATCACCGACTCGCGCGTGACCTTCTTCACCGTGCCGCTGACCAGTTGGCCAACGCGCGGCAGATACGCTTCCACGACCTGCGCGCGTTCTGCCTCGCGCACCTTCTGGACGATGACCTGCTTGGCGGTCTGCGCGGCGATGCGTCCGAATTCAACCGACTCGACCGGAATTTCGTAGGTGTCGCCGAGTTTGAGGTTCGGATCTTTGGCGTGCGCTTCTTCGAGCGTCAGTTGCGCCGCGGGGTTCGGTTCCTCTTCCTCGGGCAGCTCGTCGGGATCGACGACTTTCCAGGTGCGGAACGTCGAATACTCGCCAGTGTCGCGATTGATCGAGACGCGGAACTCCGCGTTTTCCTGGTAGCGCTTCTTCGTAGCCATCGCCAGCGCGTGTTCGAGCGCGTCGATGATCACTTCTTTCGGGACGCCCTTCTCCAGCGAGACGGACTCCACCACCATCAATATCTCTTTGCTCATGATCTCGACCTATTCAAATCGCGGCACAATCCGCGCACGCTGAACGTTGCTCAGCGGAATCTGATATTCGGAATCCTCGACCTGAACGACCATTTCGTCGTTCTCGAGTCCCGTCAGCGCGCCGACCACTCGCCGGCGCCCCTCGAACGGATAGTTCAGCCGCACATCCACCGTCTCGCCGATGCTCTCGGCGTACTGTTCCGGCTTGAACAGCAGGCGATCCATGCCCGGCGACGATACTTCCAACGTGTAGCTCGAAGTCAGCGTTCCCTCCACGTCGAGCACGTCGCTCACCTGCTTCGAGACCGCTTCGCAGTCGTCGATCGTCACACCCTCGTCGCGATCGATGTAGATCCGCAGAACCGAGTGCTTGCCTTGCCCGAGATACTCGATTCCCCACACGCGCAGACCCAACGCCGCCACTGTGGGCGTCAACAGCGTTTCGAGTTCTCGTTCCTTCTTGGTCATCCACCAATCATCTGTATCCGAATCGGCGTCGCTTCCGTGCGACTCCACAAATAAAAAATGGGCTGACGCCCATTTGAAGGGGAAGGACCGAGCCTTCCAGACCTGCAAAAAAGCCCCTAAAAAGGGGCTCCCGACTCATTGGTAGCGGGGGCAGGATTTGAACCCACGACCTTCGGGTTATGAGCCCGACGAGCTACCAGACTGCTCCACCCCGCATCAGGAGGGTGCGGATTATAGGGAGGTGGGTATTTCGGGTCAACGCGTTTGCTGACCCTATCGATGTTGGTGCCGAAGAGAGGACTCGAACCTCCACGAGCTTTCGCTCACAACCACCTCAAGGTTGCGTGTATACCAATTTCACCACTTCGGCTGGAGAAGAAGACGAATCCCGCTCAGGCGTCGGGAACGTCGGAATCTACAGGTTTGCCGGGTGCAGTCAACTTCGTGTCCGGCGCTGCGTTCTGTTGTTCCGGTTCGGGTTGCGACTGCGGTTGCGGCGCAGTTGTCTGTGCTGGTTGCTGTGCCGGAACGGCTGGCTCGGTGACCAGCGGAATGCCGAGATCCTTCAACGATGCGGCGCGTTCCTTCGCGGTGAACGCGAGCCCGAGCGACAGCAGAAAGAAACCGATCGCGAGCCAGGCCGTGAGTTTCGCGAGGAACGACGCCGATCCGGCACCGCCGAAGACCGCACTCGCCGCGCCGCTACCGAACGCCGCGCCGATGTCTGCGCCCTTGCCTTGCTGCAAAAGCACCAGCGCGCACAACGCGATGGCGTTCAGCACCAGCAGAATCAGAAGAATCGTTTCCAGCGTGCTCATGCGCTATGCCGCCCTGCAAATGTTCTCGAATTGCCCCGCATTCAGCGAGGCGCCACCCACCAGACCACCATCCACGTCCGCGCCGGCAAACAACGCCGCTGCGTTGCCGTCGGTGATGCTGCCGCCGTAAAGGATCGGCAATGCATCGGCCACCGATCCATCCAACGTTCGAATCCGCGCACGGATCGCGCCGTGCATCGCCTGTGCATCAGCCGGTGTCGCGCTTCGACTCGTGCCGATCGCCCACACCGGTTCGTATGCGATCATCGCCCGCCGCAGCGAACCGACGCCGGCCGATGCAACGACCGCGTCGAGTTGCGTCATCACGATCTGCTCCGCGCGGCCGTTATCGCGCTCGGCCGCCGTCTCGCCTACACACAGGATCGGCACGAGTCCTGCGCGCAATGCCGCCGCGAACTTCTGCGCGACGATCGCATCGGTTTCGTTGAACCATCGACGGCGTTCCGAATGACCGACCAACACGTGCGTCGCACCGAGATCCTTCACCATCTCCGCCGCGACCTCGCCAGTGAACGCACCGGACGGTTCTGCGTGGATGTTCTGCGCGCCCACTGCCAAACGACTGCCCTGGGTTCGATCGATCACTGCCGACAGATACGCGATCGGCGGAAACAGCAGCACGTCGACTCGCGGAACATTCAGCCGAAGCAGCGCATCCAGCAATCGTTCGATCGTCGCCGTCGAGCCGTGCATCTTCCAATTGCCTGCAACCACACGACGGCGCACTTCGATCGGACCTCGCGACTCGGCGGCGGGTCAAAAATGGCCGGCAATGGTAAACAACGAGGTCGGCCGGCACAACGGCGACGTCGGGCGGCGTCGGATCAGGCGCCGTTCGCTTCTGCGCGAACCACCGCAGCAAGCTCGTCCGCCAGTCGGCTCACTTGCGATGCATCCTGTCCCTCGACCATCACGCGGACCAGCGGCTCGGTGCCGGACGGACGCAACAGAACCCTTCCGGTGCCCGCCAACGCGTGTTCGGCTTCATCGACCGCGCGCTTCACTTTCGCCCGGTCGACGACGCGGCCGGGTTCCTTCGCGCCGACGTTGACGAGCGTCTGTGGGTATTTCTCCATTCCGGTGCGCAACTCGGCCAGCGACTTGTCGGCGATCATCATTGCAGCGAGCACCTGCAACGCCGACACGATGCCGTCGCCGGTGGTGTTGAGGTCGAGACACAGAATGTGCCCGGAGCCTTCACCGCCGAGTTCCCAATCCCGTTTCTTCAGTTCTTCCAGGATGTAGCGGTCGCCCACTTTCGATCTCGCGAACGGAATCGACAGCTGCGTCAGCGCCTGTTCCATACCGAAGTTGCTCATCAACGTGCCTACGACACCGCCGGGCAACCGGCCTGTCTCCACGCGGTGCCGCGCAATGATGAGCAGCAGTTCGTCGCCGTCGAGCACCACGCCGTTCTGGTCGACCATCAGCAAGCGATCGCCGTCGCCGTCGAAAGCAATACCGAGGTCGGCGCCACGCGCCAGCACTTCCTGCTGCAGTCGCTCCGGATGGGTCGATCCGCAGTCGGCGTTGATATTGAGTCCATCGGGGTCGGCCCCGATCACGGTGATATCGGCACCCAACTCCGCGAATACGCCCGGCGCCACGTCGTAGGTCGCTCCATTAGCGCAGTCGAGCACGATCTTGAAGCCGCTCAACCGCATGCCGCGATCGACCGTCGCTTTGCAGAATTCGATGTAGCGACCGCGCGCGTCTTCGACGCGCTTCACCTTCCCGATGGCTTCGGAACCCACGCAGGTCAACGGCGCATCGAGTTCGGCCTCGATCTCGAGCTCCTTTGCGTCCGGCAACTTGTTGCCGTCCCAATCGAAGAACTTGATGCCGTTGTCGTAGAACGGATTGTGCGAGGCGCTGATCACGATGCCGGCGTCGGCGCGCAGCGTGCGCGTGAGATATGCGACCGCCGGGGTCGGCATCGGTCCGAGCAGCCTCACGTCGACCCCGGCGGACGAGAGCCCGGCCTCGAGCACCGATTCGAACATGTAGTTGGAAACCCGTGTGTCCTTCCCGATCAGGATCAGCCGCCGACCGTTTCGCGCGAAGACTCGACCAGCAGCCCAGCCGAGGCGCAGGCAGAAATCAGGTGTGATCGGCGCTTCGCCGACCCGACCGCGGATGCCATCGGTGCCGAAATACTTCCTTGCCATGTCAGACCTCCATGATCCGGGACACCATCTTCAGAGCGTCCACGGTTGCCGCAACGTCGTGCGTGCGGACGATCTTCGCACCGTTCTGCACCGCGACAAGCGCCGCTGCGAGACCGCCCGCCGCCCGCGCATCGGCCGCGCGCCCGGTGATCGTACCAATCATTCCTTTCCTGGACAGACCGACCAGCACGGGATAGCCGAGATCGGTCAGTTCGTTCAGCCCGCGCAATAGCGTGAGGTTGTGATTCAGCGTCTTGCCGAAACCGAAACCGGGGTCGATCACGATCCGCTCGGGGTCGATCCCGGCATCCCGACAGCTCGCCGCGCGTTCGCCAAGGTAAGCTCTCACTTCCGCTACGACATTTTCATAATGGGGAGCTTTCTGCATCGTCGGCGGCTCGCCCTGCATGTGCATCAGGCACACCGCGACGTCCGACGCGGCTACCGCTCGCAGCACACCGGGATCGGTCAGCGCGCGCACGTCGTTGATCAAGTGAGCTCCTGCATCGATCGCGGCACGCGCCACCCCAGGCTTGCTCGTATCCACCGAAACGATAGTACCGATCGCAACGACACGCTCCACGATCGGGATCACACGACGCAGTTCCTCGGCTTCGTCCACGGGCACCGCACCCGGGCGCGTTGACTCACCGCCGACGTCGATCAACGCAGCGCCGTCCTCAACCATAGCAACCGCGGCCGCAACCACCGCCTCGATATCAGTAGAGCCGTCGCGCAGAAATCGCCCGCCGTCGGAGAACGAGTCGGGCGTCACATTGAGGATTCCCATCACGCATGGCGTCGCGAGCGGCAATTGCCGGTCGCGACACCTGAGAATGGAAGCGGGCGAGACCATCGACGCCCCTGAACGAAGGCGTCAGTGCTCCTCGGCCGGACCACCGATGTTGCGGGCGCCTGGACTCGACGACGGACGTTCGCCTTTGGCGCGATTGGCCGGGCCGCCGTCACCCGGTGCTCGCGGCTTCGCGCCCGCCATGATGTCGTCGATCTGATCGGCGCTGAGCGTTTCGTACTCCATCAGCGCATCGGCCATGATGTGCAGCTTGTCTTCGTTCGTCTTCAGAATGTTCTCGGCCTGGTTGTAGCACTGGTCGATGATGCGGCGAACTTCTTCGTCGATCAGTCGCGCAGTATCCGCTGAGATGGCTTTCGTCTTCGTGCCGGCCGACATACCGAGGAACACTTCGGCGTCGTCTTCGTCGTACTTCAACGGCCCGAGTTTCTCCGACAGACCCCACTTGGTGACCATGTTGCGGGCCAATCGCGTCGCCTGTTCGATGTCGTTGGACGCGCCAGTGGTAATGCCGTCGCGACCCAGCACCATCTCTTCCGCGATGCGTCCGCCGAAGAAGGAACTGATCTTCGACAGGATGAACTGGCGGCTGTGGCTATAACGATCTTCTTCAGGCAGGAACATCGTCACGCCCAACGCGCGACCGCGCGGCATGATCGTGACTTTGTAGACCGGGTCGTGCTCCGGCACGCTGCGACCGACGATCGCGTGCCCGGCTTCGTGATAGGCGGTCGTGCGTTTTTCCTTCTCGGACATGACCATCGACTTGCGCTCGGCGCCCATCATGATCTTGTCTTTGGCCTTGTCGAACTCGTCCATTTCGACGAGCCGCTTGCTGGCGCGCGCGGCAAACAGCGCGGCTTCGTTCACCAGGTTAGCGAGGTCCGCGCCGGAGAATCCCGGCGTGCCGCGCGCGATGATGCTCGCATCGACGTTGTCGGAGAGCGGCACTTTGCGCATGTGCACTTTCAGAATCTGCTCGCGACCGCGGATGTCCGGCAGACCGACGACCACCTGACGGTCAAAGCGGCCCGGCCGCAGCAACGCGGGGTCGAGTACATCCGGACGGTTCGTCGCGGCGATGACGATGATGCCGTCGTTCGGCTCGAAGCCGTCCATTTCGACCAGCAACTGGTTCAACGTCTGCTCGCGTTCGTCGTGACCGCCGCCCAGACCAGCGCCTCGATGCCGACCGACCGCGTCGATTTCGTCGATGAAGATGATGCACGGCGACTGCTTCTTCGCCTGCTCGAACATGTCGCGCACGCGCGATGCGCCGACGCCGACGAACATTTCGACGAAGTCGGAACCGGAAATGGTGAAGAACGGCACTTTCGCCTCGCCGGCAATCGCTTTTGCCAGCAGCGTTTTACCGGTACCCGGCGGACCGACCATCAGAATGCCGCGCGGAATGCGTCCGCCGAGCTTCTGGAATTTGCCCGGGTCGCGCAGAAAATCGACCAGCTCCTGCACGTCTTCCTTCGCTTCGTCGACACCGGCGACGTCGGCGAACGTGGTTTTGATCTGATCTTCCGACAGCAGCCGTGCCTTACTCTTGCCGAATGCCATCGGCCCGCCGCGGCCACCGGCACCTCCCTGCATCTGCCGCATGAACAGCATGAACACGGCGATGATGATCAGAATCGGGAAGCTCGCAATCAGCAGCTGCGCCCAGATGCTCTGCTGCTCCGGCGCCTCACCGATGACGTTGACGTTGTGGTTGATCAACTCGTCCATCAGCTTCGGATCGTCGATCGGCGGGCGAACCACTTTGAAGTCTTCGCCGGATTTGCGCTTGCCGATGATCACCAGGCCGTTAATGGCGACCTCGTGCACCTGATCCTGCTGAACTTCGGAGATGAAGCTCGAGTAGGTGATCTCCTGCGGCTGCGGACGCACGCTGAAATTGTTGAACACCGTCAGCAGCACCGCTGCGATGATCAACCACAGGAGTAAATTTTTCCCCATATCGTTCAATGGGTTATCCTCGCGAAGTCCGTAGGCGGGTGGGTTTGGAGCTTACTACACATCAGAGGGTGCGGCCACCGAGAGGGTCTGCGCACGCCGGGTCACCCGTGAATCCCGTCGCAATCCCGTAAACCTCTCTCGATTCGGCACGCGACGCTGCGGGTTTGGCGAGCGTCACCTTGTCGAAGCATCGCCGCATGCCTTTGATCCATGCGTCGGTGCCTTCTCCCTGGAACATCTTGACCACGAGTGCGCCGGTAGGTTTCAACCATCGCATCGCGCTCGCCGTCGCGAGTTCGATCAGATCCATCGCGGCGGCCTGGTCGGAAGCTTTCACTCCGCTGATGTTGGGGGACATATCCGACAATACAAGGTCGACCTTGTGTCCCTCGAGCGCGGCGTCCACGGCCGGCTCGAATTCCTCCGAGTAGATGTCGAGGCACAGGAACACCACGCCGCGCGGCACCGGCATCGCGCGATAGTCGACCGCCACGATGCGACCGTCGCGTGCCCGCCCTGCAAGATATTTCGTCCAGCCGCCCGGGGCCGAACCCAGTTCGAGCACGGCCATGTGGGGACGCAACAACGAAAAGCGTTCGTCGAGTTGCGCCAGCTTGAAGTGCGCGCGCGAGCCGAGACCGCCGGCCGCGGCTTTCTTCACATACGGATCGCGCCGTTGTCGATCGAGCCAGAGCTGGCTTGATTTCGTTCGCTTAGCCATATCACGGCCAATATACTGCGCCGATGTTGAGTTCCAAGGAAAAACGCCGCCTGCGCCAGGTGGCCCACCATCTGCAACCCGTTGTGATCGTCGCGGAGAAGGGCGTTACCGATAGCCTGCTCGACGAAACGCGCCGCGCACTCACCGATCACGAGATCATCAAAGCGAAGGTCAACGTGGCGGATCGCGACGCGCGGCGCGAGCTCGGCGAAGCGCTCGCGACGCAGTCCGGTTCGGAAATCGTACAAGTGATCGGCAAAGTGTGGGTGCTGTACCGTCCGAACCCGGATGCAGATCCCCGACTGTCGAACGTCGCGAGATTCTCCTAGCCGAAGCCCGCCGTCAGATGTGCTCGACCTTGTCGATTTCGTACTCGATCGAGCCGTTCGGGGCATTCACGACGACGGTATCACCTTCCGACTTCCCGACCAGCGCCCGCGCAATCGGCGACATCACCGATATCTTGTTCTGCTTCAGGTCCGCTTCGTCTTCGCCGACGATCTTGTAGCGCTTCTCGGACGAGCTTTCGACTTCCACCAGCGTCACCGTCGATCCGAAGATCACCTTGCCGGTGTGTTTGATCTTGGTGATGTCGATGATCTGCGCGTCCGCAAGCTTGCCTTCGATCTCCTTGATGCGGCCCTCTGCGAAGCTCTGCTGCTCTTTTGCGGCGTGATACTCGGCGTTCTCCTTCAGATCGCCGTGTTCACGCGCGGTGGCGATGGCCTTGATGATCTGCGGACGCAGCACCGATTTCAGGTGGGTGAGCTCCTCGCGGAGCCGTTCCGATCCTTCCAGTGTCATGGGTACTTTCATCGCTCGATGCTCGCGTGAAGGTCCTGCAATCGGCGAACTTCGTTGCCTCGACCGAATCGAATCGCAATGCCGAAGGCCTCGCCACCCGCCAAGGTGGTGGTGTAGCAGACTTTGTTCTGCAACGCGAGCCGGCGAATGAGCGCGGAATCGGTGATCGCTTGCCGGCCTTCCGTGGTATTCACGATCAAGTCGATCTTTGCGTTCTTCAGCAGGTCGGCAATGTCCGGCCGCCCCTCAGTCACTTTGTTCACAACCTCGACCGGCACGCCCGCTTCCGTGAGCACGCGAGCCGTTCCCCGCGTTGCGACCAATTCGAAGCCGAGGTCCACCAGATCGCGTCCGAGATCCGCCACGCCCGGTTTGTCGGAACCCTTCACGCTCAGGAACGCACGACCGCCGCGCGGCAGCCGCTCGCCGCTCGCGAGCGTGGCTTTCGCGAACGCTTCCGCGAAACTCGTGCCGACGCCCATCACTTCGCCCGTCGATTTCATCTCGGGTCCCAGAATCGGATCGGCGCCGGGAAACTTGTTGAACGGGAACACCGACTCTTTGACGCTGACGTAGTGCGGGATGATCTCGCTGGTGAATCCTTGCGCTTCGAGCGACGTTCCGGCCATACAACGCGCCGCGATCTTCGCCAGCGAAACGCCGATGCACTTCGAAACGAACGGCACGGTGCGCGATGCACGCGGATTCACTTCGAGCACGAACACGCGATCCTGCTGCACCGCCATCTGCACGTTCATCAGCCCGATCACGCCGAGTTCGAGCGCCATCGCCTTCACCTGGCGGCGGATCAGGTCCTGTATCTCCGGCGCGAGTCGATACGGCGGCAACGAACACGCCGAGTCGCCCGAATGTACGCCCGCTTGCTCGATGTGCTGCATGATCGCGCCGATCACCACCTGTTGGCCGTCGCACACCGCGTCGACGTCGATCTCGATCGCCTGATCGAGAAAGTGATCGAGCAGCACCGGCGACGAATTCGACACCACGAATGCGTCGCGCAGATAACGCGCCAGATCGGTCTTGTTGTGCACCACTTCCATCGCGCGGCCGCCGAGCACGTACGAGGGCCGTACCACCATCGGGAAGCCGATCGTGTCGGCTGCTTCGATGCCGGCCTCGACGGTTGCCACCGTGCGGTTCTCGGGCTGCAACAAGCCGACTTTCATGATCATCTGCTGGAAGCGCTGACGATCCTCCGCCTGGTCGATCGCATCGGCACTGGTGCCGATGATCGGCACGCCTTCCGCCTGCAGCGCATCGACGAGCTTGAGCGGCGTCTGCCCGCCGAACTGCACGATGACGCCGGTCGGTCGCTCCACCTCGACGATGGCAAGCACGTCTTCCAGGGTTACCGGCTCGAAATACAGCCGATCCGACGTGTCGTAGTCCGTAGACACGGTTTCGGGATTGCAGTTGACCATGATCGTTTCGTAACCGTCTTCGCGCATCGCGAGCGCCGCGTGCACGCAACAGTAGTCGAACTCGATCCCCTGCCCGATTCTGTTGGGGCCGCCGCCGAGCACCATGATCTTGCGTCGATCGGTCGGCGCCGCCTCGCACTCCTCCTCGTAGGTCGAGTAGAGGTACGCGGTCGCCGACGGAAACTCCGCGGCGCAGGTATCGACGCGCTTGAACACCGGTCTGATACCGAGCGATTTACGGTGCGCCCGCAGCGCCGCCTCGGACCGTCCCAACAGCTGTCCGAGACGGGCGTCCGAGAAACCCTTGCGCTTCAGACGAAACATGTCGGCTTTGTCGAGAACCGGCCGCCGCGTTTTCAGCTCGTTCTCGATCGCGACGAGATCTTCGATCTGCGCGAGGAACCACGGATCGATCGAGGTGAATTCGACCAGGTCCGCCATGCTCATGCCGGAACGGAAAGCATCGGCCACGTACCAGATCCGGTCTGCGCCCGGCACCTTCAATTCGCGGATCAACCGCGCTTTTT
Organism: uncultured Gammaproteobacteria bacterium; assembly: GCA_963780795.1. Taxonomy (GTDB): domain Bacteria; phylum Pseudomonadota; class Gammaproteobacteria; order Pseudomonadales; family Azotimanducaceae; genus DATJGR01. Next base: position 1,438,137 of record CAWADH010000008.1, read on the forward strand.
CGTCGTCGTCCTCGAGGTTCGTGAGCTCGTTGAGCCCGGTGCGGCCGATCTCGAGTCCGCGCAACGCCTTCTGGAACGATTCCTGAAAGGTGCGGCCGATCGCCATCACTTCGCCGACCGACTTCATCTGCGTCGTCAGCCGCGCATCGACGTTCGGGAACTTCTCGAACGTGAAACGCGGAATCTTGGTGACCACGTAGTCGATCGCCGGTTCGAACGACGCCGGTGTCACCCCAGTGATGTCGTTGGTCAGTTCGTCGAGCGTATAGCCAACGGCCAGTTTCGCGGCGACTTTTGCGATTGGGAAACCGGTTGCCTTCGACGCGAGCGCGGAAGAACGCGACACCCGCGGGTTCATTTCGATGACGACCATGCGGCCGGTCTTCGGATCGATCGCGAACTGCACGTTGGAGCCGCCGGTCTCCACGCCGATCTCCCGCAGCACCGCGATCGAAGCGTTGCGCAGGATCTGATATTCCTTGTCGGTGAGCGTCTGCGCCGGCGCGACGGTAATCGAGTCGCCGGTGTGAATGCCCATCGGATCGAGGTTCTCGATCGAGCACACGATGATGCAGTTGTCGAGTTTGTCGCGAACGACTTCCATCTCGAATTCTTTCCAGCCGAGCAGCGACTCGTCGATCAACAGTTCGTTGGTGGGTGAAAGATCGAGTCCGCGCGTGCAGATTTCCTCGAATTCTTCACGGTTGTAGGCGATGCCGCCGCCGCTGCCGCCGAGCGTGAACGACGGACGAATCACACAGGGAAAACCCAGCGCGCTCTGCACCTGCAGCGCTTCTTCGAGGCTGTGTGCGATCGCGTTGCGCGGCGTGTCGAGGCCGATCGACTTCATCGCGCGACCGAATCGTTCGCGATCCTCTGCCTTGTCGATGGCGTCCTGGCTCGCGCCGATCAGTTCGACGCCCCACTTCTCCAGAACGCCTTCGCGAACGAGGTCGAGCGCGCAGTTCAGCGCGGTCTGTCCGCCCATTGTCGGCAACAGCGCATCGGGACGTTCGCGTTCGATGATCTGTGCGACGGTCCGCCACTCGACCGGCTCTATGTAAGTGGCGTCGGCCATCGCCGGATCGGTCATGATCGTCGCGGGGTTCGAATTCACGAGTACGACGCGATAACCCTCGTCGCGCAGCGCCTTGCAGGCCTGCGCACCCGAGTAATCGAACTCGCACGCCTGTCCGATCACGATCGGACCCGCGCCGATGATCAGGATCGATTGAATGTCCGTGCGCTTAGGCATCGACGGCGCGCGCCTCGTTCATCAGGTCGATGAAGTGGTCGAACAGATACTCGCAGTCTTTCGGTCCGGGGCTCGCTTCGGGATGACCCTGAAAGCCGAACGCCGGCCGGTCGGTGCGCCGTACGCCCTGCAACGAACCGTCGAACAACGACACATGCGTCGCTTCGAGACAATTCGGCAGGCTGCGCTGATCCACCGCGAAGCCGTGGTTCTGACTGGTGATGATCACGCGGCCGTCGCGCAGATCTTTCACCGGGTGGTTCGCGCCGTGATGTCCGTGCGACATCTTCACCGTTTCCGCACCGCTCGCCAGCGACAGCAACTGGTGGCCGAGACAGATGCCGAACGTCGGCAACCCGGTCTCTACCAATTCTTCTATGGCGCGAATCGCGTAGTCGCACGGTTGCGGATCGCCGGGGCCGTTCGACAGAAACACGCCGTCGGGTTCGAGATCGAGCACCTGCGCCGCGGTGGTCTTCGCCGGCACGACGGTCACGTTGCAGCCGCGGTCGGCCAGCAGCCGCAGAATGTTGCGCTTCACCCCGAAGTCGTACGCGACCACGCGAAACGTTTCGGCTGCCGGCATCCGATAGCCTTCGCCCAGTTGCCAGCTGCCGCCGCGCCATTGGTGCGCGGCGCGGCACGTCACTTCGGACGCGAGATCGGCGCCTTTGAGTCCCGGGAACGCGCGCGCAGCCGCAATGGCTTTCGCTTCGTCGATTGCGCCGCTCACGATGCAGCCCGACAGCGCGCCTTTCGTGCGGATCAGTCGGGTGAGCCGCCGGGTGTCGATCTCGGCGATGGCGACCACGCGCTCCGCAACGAGGTATTGCGCGAGCGTCATCTGCATCCGCCAGTTGCTGGCGAGAATCGGCAGATCGCGGATCACGAGCCCCGCTGCCCAAACCCGCTCCGACTCGACGTCTTCGGCGTTCGTGCCAGTGTTGCCGATGTGCGGATACGTCAGCGTGACGATCTGTCCGGCGTACGAAGGGTCAGTGAGAATTTCCTGGTAGCCGGTCATCGCGGTGTTGAACACCACTTCCCCAACTGCCTGGCCGTCGACGCCAATAGAGGTGCCGCGAAACACACTGCCGTCTTCGAGCGCCAGTAGAGCCGGTGTCAAGTTCGCGTTCCCGAGGTTGCAAAAAAGCGGGGGGAATCACTTCCCACCCGCTTGTTGTTCTCATCGATTGAGGTCGCGCCGCGGATTTCTCGACAGAGTCCGGGGCTGCGCAGGCTAGGCGCGTATTCTAGGGAAAGCCCTTCCGCGTGTCACTCAAAGCGCGGTTTTATCCTCTGAATCCGAGCACGTCCTGCATGTCGTACAGACCTTTGCCGCGGCCGGTCAACCACTGCGCAGCGCGCATCGCGCCCGTGGCGAAGTTCATTCGACTGCCCGCGCGATGGGTGATCTCCACCCGCTCTCCCGCGCCCGCGAACATCACGGTGTGTTCGCCGACGATGTCGCCGCCGCGAATCGTCTCGAAGCCGATCGTCTTGCGGTCGCGCGGTCCGTTGATGCCGTGCCGGCCGTAGATCGCGGTTTCAGACAGGTCGCGGCCGAGCGCCTGCGCCAGAATCTCGCCCATGCGCAGCGCGGTGCCCGACGGCGAGTCGACCTTGCCGCGGTGGTGAGCTTCGATCACTTCGATGTCGACGTCGTCGCCGAGTACCGTTGCCGCCACTTCGATCAGCTTGAAGCACAGGTTCACGCCGACGCTGTAGTTCGGCGCCATGACGATCGGAATGTCGTTCGCCGCCGCTTTCACGGCCTCACGACCCGCAGCGTCGATGCCGGTGGTGCCGATCACCATCGCCTTCCCCGCCGCGCGGCAGATCGCGAGCGCTTCCAGCGTTGCCGACGGCACGCTGAAATCGACCAACAGATCGAACCGATCGAGCCCGTCCTTGATGGACCCTGTTACCGGCACGTCGAGGCGACGCACCCCGGCGAGTTCTCCGGCGTCCGCTCCGATCAACGATTGTCCGGGCCGTTCGAACGCGGCGCCGAGCGTCAGTGCGTCGACTTCCTCCAACGCCTGAACGAGGGTGCGGCCCATGCGTCCGGCCGCACCGGTGATGGCGATTCGGGTCATGATTTCAGTCCGTCGAAGAAGTCCATGACGCCCTTGAACCACGACGTCTCTTTCGGCGAGTGCGCCTCGCCGCCCTGCCGCAGCGTAGTGCGCAGCTGCTCGAACATGGCTTTCTGCTCGCTCGTCAGTTTCACGGGTGTCTCGACCACCACGCGGCACAACAGGTCGCCCGGCCCGCCACCGCGCACCGGCGACACGCCTTTGCCGCGCAACCGGAACATCCGACCGGTCTGCGTTTCGGCCGGAATTTTCAGCTTCACGCGGCCGCCCAGCGTCGGCACTTCGAGTTCGCCGCCGAGCACCGCATCGGCAATCGAGATCGGTACTTCGCAATACAGGTCTTTGCCGTCGCGCGAGAAGATCGCGTGCTCGCGCACCGCGATCTGCACGTAGAGGTCGCCTGGCGGTCCGCCGTTGTGACCCGCTTCCCCCTCGCCGGTGAGTCGGATGCGATCACCCGTGTCCACGCCCGGCGGAATCTTCACCGCCAGCGTCTTGCGTTTCTCGACGCGTCCGCTACCGCCGCACGACCGACACGGATCCTTGATCACCGAACCCGCGCCGCGACAGCGCGGGCATGTCTGCTGCAGCGAAAAAAATCCCTGCGAAACGCGAATCTGTCCGGCGCCGCCGCAATCGCCACATGGAATCGGCTTGGTGCCTTTCTTCGCGCCGCTGCCTTCGCATTCTTCGCAGGCCGACAGCACCGGCACGCGGATTTCGACCGAATCGCCCCGCACCGCTTTCTCGAGTTCGAGTTCCAGCGTGTAGCGCAGGTCAGAGCCGCGCTGCACCGAACTGCGTCCGCCGCCACCGAAGATGTCGCCGAATACATCGCTGAAGATGTCGGAGAAGCTGCCGCCGCCGCCGCGGCCGCCCATCGAGTTCTGATCGAGTCCGGCGTGACCGAACTGGTCGTACGTGCCTTTCTTCGACGGATCGGACAGCACTTCGTAGGCTTCCGACGCTTCCTTGAATTTCTCCTCGGCCGCCGGGTCCTGGTTGCGGTCCGGGTGGAATTTCATCGCGAGACGGCGATAGGCCTTCTTCACGTCTGCTTCCGAGGCGTCGCGTTCGAGCCCCAATATTTCGTAGTAGTCGCGTTTTGCCATGCCCGTCTCTAAACCCCACTCAGCAAAAAAGGGCGCACGCTCTTTTGAGCGTGCGCCCATGTCAACCCGTCAGGTTGGGGATGCTACTTCTTATCGTCGTCTTTGACCTCTTCGAACTCGGCGTCGACGGCACCGTCGCCCGCCGCGTTCGCTTCGGCGTCACCGCCGCCCGCATTCGCGCCGGCGGCGCTCGCATCGGCGTACATCTTCTGAGCGAGCGCGCCCGACGCTTCGGTCAGCGCCTCGATCTTCTTCTCGATGTCGTCCTTGTCGTCGCTCTTGATCGCATCTTCGAGCGCTTTCGCCGCCGATTCGACTTTGGATTTCTCCGCGTCGGTCGCCTTGTCGCCGGCATCCTTCGCCGCTTTGCGCGCGGCGTGGATCAAGCCGTCGGCCTGGTTGCGCAGCATCACCATCTCTTCGAACTTCTGGTCCTCTTCCGAATGCGCTTCCGCGTCGCGGACCATCTTCTCGATCTCGCCCTCGGACAAACCGCTCGAGGCTTTGATGATGATCGACTGCTCCTTGCCGGTGGCCTTGTCCTTGGCCGACACGTTCAGGATGCCGTTCGCGTCGATGTCGAAGCTGACCTCTACCTGCGGCATACCGCGCGGTGCCGGCGGAATGTCCGCCAGGTCGAACCGCCCGAGCGACTTGTTCTGCGACGCCTGCTTGCGCTCGCCCTGCAGCACGTGAATGGTCACGGCGGTCTGATTGTCGTCCGCGGTCGAGAACACCTGCTGCTTCTTCGTCGGAATCGTCGTGTTCTTCTCGATGAGCACGCTCATGACGCCGCCGAGCGTTTCGATGCCGAGCGACAACGGCGTGACGTCTAGCAACAGCACGTCTTTCACTTCACCCGAGAGCACCGCGGCCTGAATCGCCGCGCCGATGGCAACCGCCTCGTCGGGGTTGACGTCCTTACGCGGCTCTTTGCCGAAGAATTCCTTCACCCGCGCCTGCACCAGCGGCATCCGCGTCTGGCCGCCGACCAGAATGACTTCGTCGATGCTGCTCACTTTCACGCCGGCATCGTCGAGTGCCGTGCGGCACGGCGCCATGGTGCGTTCCACCAACGCTTCCACCAGCGACTCGAGCTTCGCGCGCGTCACTTTCTGCACGAGGTGCTTCGGACCGCTCTTGTCGGCCGTGATGTACGGCAGGTTCACTTCGGTCTGCTGGCTGGAGGACAGTTCGATCTTCGCCTTCTCGCCCGCTTCTTTCAGGCGCTGCATCGCGAGCGGATCGCCGCGCAGATCCATGCCGTTCGACTTCTTGAACTCGTCCGCCAGGTAGTCGATCAGCGTCTTGTCGAAGTCTTCACCGCCCAGGAACGTATCGCCGTTCGTCGACAGCACTTCGAACTGCTTCTCGCCGTCCACGTCCGCAATCTCGATGATCGAGATGTCGAAGGTACCGCCGCCGAGGTCGTATACCGCGATCTTCGAATCGCCGCGGTGCTTGTCCATGCCGTAAGCGAGCGCAGCCGCCGTCGGTTCGTTGATGATCCGCTTGACGTCGAGTCCCGCGATGCGACCCGCGTCTTTGGTCGCCTGACGCTGCGAGTCGTCGAAGTACGCAGGCACGGTGATCACCGCCTCGGACACCGTCTCGCCGAGGTAGTCCTCCGCCGTCTTCTTCATCTTCTTCAGCACTTCGGCCGAGATCTGCGGCGGTGCGAGTTTCTGGCCTTTGACGTCGATCCACGCATCGCCGTTCTTCGCTTCCGCGATCTTGTACGGGACCATGTCGATGTCTTTCTGAACGACCTTGTCCTTGAACTTGCGGCCGATCAGCCGCTTCACCGCCGACAACGTGTTCGTCGGATTGGTGACGGCCTGACGTTTCGCCGATTGGCCGACCAGGATTTCGCCTTCGTCGGTGTAGGCGATGATCGACGGCGTGGTGCGGTCGCCTTCGGAATTCTCGATGACCTTGACGTCTTTGCCCTCCATGACGGCGACGCACGAGTTCGTCGTTCCGAGGTCTATGCCGATAATCTTGCCCATCTGAGCCTTCTCCTTAACGGCCCCGGTCTGCGGGGCGATTGTTAGCCGCTATATTGGCGCTCGACGCCAAACTTCAACCGTCAATTGCTCGATCCGGCCGGGGATTTGGCCACGATCACCATCGCCGGACGTACCAGTCGTCCGTGCAAGGTATAGCCCTTCTGAAGCACCTGCAGAATCGACCCCGGTTCGGCGGTGTCGCTCTCGACCATGCTCACCGCCTGATGCAGCTTCGGGTCGAACGGTTCGCCGACCGGATCGACCTGGATCAGGCTCGCCCGGGCGAGCGTGTCGACGAACAGCTTCAGCGACAGTTCGACGCCGTCCGCGATCGCGGCAACCGCGCCGTCGCGTTCGGTCGTACGAGCAGCCTCGACGGCACGCTCGAGGCTGTCGACCACCGGTAGCAGATCGTTGCCGAACCGCTCGAGCGCAAACTTGTGGGCATTCTCCACGTCGCGTTGGGTCCGGCGGCGAACATTCTCGGCCTCGGCCTGGGCACGCAGCGCCTGATCGCGGGCCTGTTCGGCCGCCGAGCGCGCGGTTTCGAGTGCGGCGATCAGCTCGTCGACCGTCTGCGGCGTGGACTGATCGTCGGCGACGCCGGTCGACGTTTCCTGCCCCGGCGATTTGTCATCGGACATGCGTCAAAACTCCAAGCTGGCGCGGCCTTCGTTAATGGGGACTCGATCCGGATTTCCAACCCGTCTGCGGCGGTTTGGGGCGCGTCGTGTTGGCGGTGACGATCAGGTGTGGTCGAGAGCGGCGCCGAGCACGCGGGCGGTCACGTCGACGATCGGGATCACCCGTTGATACGCCATCCGGGTCGGTCCGATCACACCGAGCACGCCGGCCACGATGCCGTTTACCCGATACGGCGCAGTGACGACGCTGTAGTCACCGAGCACTTCGTAGCCGGACTCGTCGCCGATGAAGAGCTGGATGCCCTCCGAATCTAGACAACGGTCGAGCAGGTGCAGGATGTCGCGCTTGCGCGCGAACGCATCGAACAGCCGGCGCATCGCTTCGGCATCGTTCGGCGTGTTCAGCAGATTCGTCTCACCCGTGACGATGTAGCCTTCAGCATCCGTTTCCCCTGCTCCGTGCACGTCGAACGCCTTCGCCGCCATATCGAGTGCCATCTGCATCATCTGATCGACGCTCGCCTTGTCGCGCTGCATGCTTTCCACCAGCGCGCTGCGGATGTTCATCAGTGACGCGCCGGCGAACTCGCGATTGAGATAGTTGGCGGCCTGCACCAGTTCGCTCTCGCTGTATTCGCGGTCGGTGTGGATCACGCGGTTCTGCACGTCGCGTTCGTTGATGACCAGAATCACCAGCACGCGATTCGCCGTTAGCGGCAGGAACTCGACCTGCCGCAGCAGCACCTGTTCCTTGCGCGGCAACGTCACCACACCGGCCATGCTGCTGATCTCCGCCAGCAGACCCGACGCGAGTTCGACCAGCCGCGACGGCGCGAGATCGGGATTCAGTCCTTCGCGCAGCATCTGCACGCTGCTGCGTCCGAGCGGTTGCACCGACAGCAACGTGTCGACGAAGAAGCGCAGTCCGAGGTTGGTCGGGATCTTTCCCGCCGACGTGTGTGGCGACACCACGAGGCCGCGCGCTTCGAGTTCCGCCATGATGCTGCGCACCGTCGCGGGACTGACGTCGACACCGGGTTGCGTCGCCAGAGTTTTGGAAGCGACGGGCGTGCCTTGCGCGAGATAGTGCTCCACCAGCATTTTCAGCAGGCGCTGTGCACGCTCTCCGATTTTGTCCTCTGGTCTTTGCTGTCGCTTCACGCTGTTAGAAACGCATTTACCCTGATCGACGCCGGAACCTAAAATGGCACGAATGTCTGGCGAAACCAACTCGACGTTCCTCTCATCGAGCCCGCTCACTGAAGGATCGCGCGCGTCATGCTAACCCGATTGACCGTCCGCGATTTTGCATTGGTGCGCGCGGTGGACGTGACGTTCGACCGCGGCCTCACCGTGCTCACCGGCGAATCCGGCGCCGGCAAGTCGATTCTGCTCGGCGCGCTCGGGCTGGCACTTGGAGATCGGGCCTCCGCTGCATCGGTGCGACCGTCGGCCGAGCGCAGCGACGTGACCGCCGAGTTCGACGTCGACGGCAACCGCCGGGCCACCGATTTCCTCACGTCGCGCGGTCTCGACGATCCCGACGCGCCGAACCGCTGCGTGCTGCGGCGGATCATCAATCGAGAAGGGCGTTCGCGCGCGTACATAAACGGCGCACCCGCGACTTCGAACGATCTCACTGAGCTCGCGGCCACGTTGATCGACATTCACGGCCAGAACGAACACCAGTCGCTGCTGCGGCGCGACGTGCAGCTCGACCTGCTCGACCACTATGCGGGCGCCGAAGCGCTGGCCGCCCGCGTGCGCGACGCGTACCGAACCTGGCGCAGCGCCGCCGACACGCTGCACACGCTGCAAACCAGTGCCGAACAGTCGCGCGACCGAAGAACGTTGTTGGAGTATCAGCTCGGCGAACTTTCCGAACTCGCCATCTCGCCGGGCGAATACGAGGAACTGCACGACCGGTACCGGCGCATGTCGAAATCGCAGGACATCCAGACGCGCGTAGGCACTGCGTTGGGCGTGCTCGAAGGCGAATCCGAATCGGGCGTGGCCGACGTGGTGCGCATCGTCACGCTGCTGGCCGGCATCGACGACGGACACGCGTCGCTCGCGAGCGCGCGCGAACTGCTCGACACCGCATTGACGCACCTCGATGAAACGTCGCGCGAACTGCGCCGCTATCTAGATGAGTTGACGAGTGCACCGGACGAACTCGAACGGATCGAGGCGCGGCTCGATCGCATCACCGAACTCGCGCGCAAGCACCGGCTGCGGCCTGAAATGCTCGCCGAGCGGCACAGCGAACTGACGGCCGAGCTGAGTTCGCTCAGCGTCAGCGATCAGGACCTCGACGCGGTTCGACAGAAGATGCTCGATGCGGAGCAGACGTTCAGGAGCGCAGGCACAGAGCTATCGAACAAACGCCGCCGCGCCGCGAAGAAGTTCACACGCGAGGTGAGCACGCACATCGACAGCCTCGGCATCACCGGCGGCAGCCTCGAACTCGTGTTCAGCGACGCCGAGCACGAGGGCGGCCTCGATTCGGTGGAATACCACATCGTCACGAATCCGAAGTATCCGGCGGCGCCGCTTGCGCGAATTGCGTCCGGCGGCGAACGCTCGCGCGTGAGCCTCGCGATTCAGGTGGTTGCGGCAGAGAAGTCGAAGCTGCCCGCGCTGATTCTCGACGAGGCCGACGTCGGCATCGGCGGCACCACCGCCGACGTCGTCGGGCGTTTGCTGCGTCGGCTCGCGGCGCGCACGCAGGTGCTTTGCGTCACGCACGCACCGCAAGTGGCGGCGCGCGGCGAGCACCATCTATTGATCAGCAAGTCCAACGAATACGACACCATGGTCGAATCGTTGGACAGCGCAGGCCGCGTCGCAGAGCTGGCCCGCATGCTGGGCGGACAGGACATCACGAAGAAAACGATCGAGTACGCCGAAGAACTGATCAGCGCCGGCGCGTTGTAGCCATTGGCACGGCTCGTTAATATCGGCGCCCCAACGATCCCCGGAGCGCGCGTGCGTCCGTTAGCGATAGCGGTTCTACTGCTCATGTCTGCGCTGCTGTGCAGCGGCTGTCACTTCGGTTTTCCGAAAGTCGCCAAAGTGGCGGTGCAGCAGGGCAACGTGATCACGCAGGAGATGGTCGACCGGCTGAAGCCCGGCATGACGCGTCGGCAGGTGGCGTTCGTGATGGGCGAACCGGTGGTGCGCGACCCGTTCAATCCCGATCGATGGGATTACGTTTACTCCGTTCAGGTGGGCACCGTCGTCTATCAGCAGCTGCGGATGTCGCTGTTCTTCGAGAACGACACGCTCGCGAAGTTCTCCGGCGACATGGCCCCGACCACCGCGACACAGAACAAGGCGGCCGACGCAGTGGCAGACCCGCTGCTGGAAGGTCCGCGCGAAGACCAGATCACTCCGCCCGCCGGTTAGCCCGCAGGCGTCGCGCCGTCATCGGATCGACCGTGAGCGGCCGGTAGATCTCCACCCGATCCCCTTCGTTCAGCCGTTGGTTCCGGTCGGTGACTACCGTTCCGAACACGCCGACGGCCGAGTTGTCGACGTCGACGCCCTTGAACTCCGGAAGCCCGCGCGCGCGATCGAGCGCGTCGGCCACCGTTGCGTCGACCGGCAGAACTAGTCCCACAACTTGCTGCACGTCTGCGAGTGCATACACTACTTCGATGCGCATGCGTTTCACGCCGCGCCTGTCCCGTACACCGAACGCGCTCTCGTGCAGAAGGCATCCACCATGGTGCCGGCAGCATGCGCGAAGATGATGCCGAGCGTTTTCTGAATCAGCGAACCTGACATCTCGAAGTCGAGGTCGAGTTCCACTTTGCTGCCGAGCGCGGCAAGCGTGGTGAAGCGCCACATTCCGGCAAGACGTTTGAATGGACCCCGCACCAGCTGCAACTCGATCGAATCGGGGTACGACATGACGTTGCGCGTGGTGAATCGCTCGCTGATGCGCCCTTTCATGATCGTCAGTTCGGCAACGATTTCGCCACCGCCGTTGGTGACGATCTGTGCATGACTGCACCACGGCAGAAAGTCCGGGTAACGCTCGATGTCGCCGACGAGGTCGAATACTTGAGCCGCCGAATACGGCAACAGCGCCGAGCGCCGCACCTGGGGCATACCAACAACCTTTTCGAGCGAGGGTGGAGTGCGTGAGACGCGGCATTGTCGACAAAACGGGTAACCCCCTCAAGCTCCCCCTATAATCGCGCGCATGGCCAAATCCAAACCCAAATCACCGGGATCCATCGCGCAGAATCGGCGCGCGCGGTTCGATTACGAGCTGTTCGATCGCTTCGAAGCGGGCATCGCGCTGCAAGGATGGGAGTTGAAGAGCATCCGCAGCGGAAAGGCGCAACTAGTCGACAGTTTCGTGATGGTTCGAGAAGGCGAAGCCTTCCTGCACGGCGCCACAATAACGCCGTTGGTCAGCGCCTCGACCCACGTGATCGCCGACCCGAAGCGCGTCCGCAAACTGCTGCTGCACAAGAAGGAGATCGCGCGCCTTTTCGCCGATACGAGCCAGCAGGGCTACACGTGCGTTGCGACGTCGCTGTACTGGAAAGGCAACAAGGTGAAGTGCGAAGTGGCCCTCGCGAAAGGCAAGAAACAGCACGACAAGCGCGACAGCGAGCGCGACCGCGACTGGAAGCGGCAACAGGGTCGCGTCTTGAAACATTCGGCCTGAGCCCCATTCTAAGGGGTGGTACACTCGCGACTCACTTTGAGAACTGGGGGCGACTTGGCTTCGACGGCGGTGACAACGCCAAAGGTGCATGCCGAGAGGGTAGTAACTCTCGTAAATCAATTACTGCAGCTATTTATAGTTGCCAACGACGAAAACTACGCACTAGCGGCTTAAGCCCGCTAACGCTGACGATTGCTGCCTGTGGCATGAAATCAGCGGCACGTTTCACAGGATCGCGCACAACGCCTCGCCCGGGGCCGCGTCGTTAAAACCAATCGGGATCGCTTGGAACACCCTGCTCGCCGGGTCGTTCTGAAGCTAAATCAATAGACGAAACTAAGCATGTAGATCCGATGGTCGCGTGCCGGCGGACGCGGGTTCAACTCCCGCCGCCTCCACCAATTGACCGATCCGAGATGGTCCTGAAAAGGCCAGAAAGCCCCGAAACATAAGGCTTCTGGCCTTTTTTCTTGTCCGAATCGATCCCGGCTTGGACATTGAAATCTGGGGGCAACTGGGGGCAACATTGGGGGCATCTGACCTAATGCCACTTGCAGTTGCCCCCAAATGCCATTAACCGATACCGCGATCAAACGGACCCAGCCGAGCACGAAGACTCAGAAGCTCTTCGACGGCGGCGGGTTGTATTTAGAAGTGGCTCCGTCCGGCGGCAAGTGGTGGCGGTTGAAGTACCGCTTCGGCGGCAAAGAGAAACGACTTTCGCTCGGTGTCTATCCGGACGTCGGTCTCAAGCTCGCACGCGATCGACGCGACGACGCGCGCAAGCTGTTAGCGAATGATGTTGATCCCGGTGAACACCGAAAGGCCACCAAGGCCGCTGAGGGTGAAAGTGCTGCGAACAGCTTCGAAGTGCTCGCACGCGAATGGTTCGCCAAATTCAAACCCAACTGGGTCGCGAGCCATGCGGACAAGATCATCAGCCGGCTTGAACGAGATATGTTTCCGTGGATTGGCAGTAAACCGATCGCCGAACTGAAAGCGCCCGAACTGCTGACATGCTTGCGTCGCGTTGAAGCGCGAGGTGCACTCGAGACCGCTCACCGCATTCTGCAGAACTGTGGTCAGATCTTTCGCTACGCGATCGCGACCGGCCGAGCTGAGCGCAACCCGGCTAACGACCTGCGCGGCGCACTCCCACCGGTGAAAGAAAATCACCTGGCGAGCATGACGGACCCGAAGGCAGTTGCGTCGCTACTGCGCGCGTGCGACAGCTATGAGGGATCGTTCGTCACGCTGTGTGCTCTGAGACTCGCGCCGTTGGTATTCGTCCGTCCCGGTGAGCTCCGCAAAGCCGAGTGGAGCGAAATCGATCTGGACAAAGCCGAGTGGAACATCGCGGCCGAGCGCATGAAGATGCGCGTGCCGCACCTTGTTCCATTGTCGAAACAAGCCGTAGCCATCCTGCGTGAGCTGCACGCGTTGACCGGTCGAGGTCGATACGTCTTTCCCGGCGCGCGTACCAACGGCCGACCGATGAGTGACAACGCGATCCTTGCGGCACTCCGGAGGATGGGAATCGGAAAAGATGAAATGAGTGGTCATGGGTTCCGCGCGATGGCGCGCACGATCCTGGACGAAGTCCTGCAGGTACGTCCCGACTACATCGAACATCAGTTGGCGCATGCGGTGCGCGACCCGAACGGACGTGCTTACAACCGCACTGCGCATCTGGTCGAACGGCGCAAGATGATGCAGCAGTGGGCCGACTATCTCGACAAGTTGAAGGCGGGCGACAACGTGGTGCCGATCCGCCCTCAAGCGAGGTAGAGCGTCGGCAGGCGCACGGACGGCTACCGAAAATCGCGCACCATCCTGACGTGAAAAATTCAAACTCGATAAACGCGTTGGGCTCAGTGAGCCCAAGTACTCCTTGGACAAACACGCAACTGAAATGCCGCGAGAGCGGCTCAACGATACGGACACCGGTCGCAGTGGGTGGTATGAAATTCAGCACGGCTGTGAGTGGGCTCACTGAGCCCACTCAGCCACTCGACAACGGAAGCCGCAACAGTGTGCAATCGTCAGAAGAAGCGAGCCGAGAACCGATGGCGGCGGAGCGCACCGCACATGCGCGCAGCCGCGACAGCCGAAATCACGCGACGCGGTTGTGCTCGACAACGCGAACCGAAGGCGCGGTAACAGCTGGAGCAGAGAGATCGTGGCGGGCGAACGCCGGCCACGATCCGTGCACCGACCCGAAGGTGCCGTCGTCACTACAAAGCGAAGCGGAGTAGTGACGACGGCCACACGCCAGTAATCACGCGGTCCCGCGGTCGGATTTCGAAGTGACAGCCGGGGTTTCGGTGCCCAGACTTCACGCACTGGACGATTTATACGCGGCCACTGCGTTTGAAGTGGCAGGTCGATCCAGCCTGGCGCAAGCCAACCGGACAGCGAAGCAGACGCTCAATCACTGCAACAGCGACATCGAGAACCGTGCAATGTCGCAATGACCGTCAAGGTCATCGGTTCATCGTCGAGACTGAGGATCTTCGATCCGTTCGTTCATTTCGGGCATCGGCCTGTCTTCCTATCGAGTCAAGCGATTCGCCTTGGGCGACGCGAGACAACTCATCAACCCCGCGGCTCCGCCGCATCATCAAAGGAGGTGACTTCCAGAAAACCACGTTCGAGATGAGACCTGACTGTGTAGGTCCGTTGGTTCTGGCGCAGACGTACTCTTCAACAGAAGAGGCCCTGTGTCGCCGAAGATCGGCACTGTCAGGTCAGGGAGTGGTGTCCCACGATCATTACCGCGAAAGCGGAACTCGTTCAGCTACGGCTGCCGAGTCGATCAGAAACACTTACCAAACCGTTCGAACACCGTAGAGACCTGAACCACCAACACTTGGCAATGGCCGCGATCTAGGCGTGTCGGCAACTACTGCGAACCTCGAAGCCCAGAGAGCCAAGGAGTTCCTCCATTGGCACAATTGGCAACATAAGCGGCGTTCCGTCGTTTCCCGCTCGCCACGGCGCCCGCCTCAAACTTCAAGCACCAGCACGTAGCTCGTGCTTCTGCCGCCGCCTTCTTCCTGTTTGAGTGCGCCGCGATCGATCAGGTCTTTGATGTCGCGCAGGGCGCTATCATGTGAGGTCTTGGTGAGCTTTGCCCATTTGCTCGTGGTCAGCTTGCCTTCGAAGCCATCGAGCAGCCGGTTGAGAATATTGATCTGGCGTTCATTCAGCGTGTCGGTGGCAAAGCGCTGCCAGAAGCGCGCCTTTTGCAGCACGGTTTCTACGGTGGCATCCGCGCTTCTTATCGCGCGGTACAGGCAGTTCAGAAACCATTCCTGCCAGGCCGTGATGTCGCAAGTGCCTTTCTGGCTTTGTTCGAGCATCTTGTAGTAGTCGCTGCGCTCGCTGCGAATTTGTTTGGACATGCTGTAGTAGCGACGGCGTGTGTTTTCGGCGCGGGCGAGGGCCATGTCAGCGATGGCGCGGGCGATCCTGCCGTTGCCGTCATCGAACGGGTGGATGGTGACGAACCAGAAATGCGCAAGGCCGGCAGCGAGCAACGGGTTCATCTCGCCGGGGTCTTCGAACCAGTCCAGGAATTCTGCCATCTGTTCGGTGAGCCGGTCGGCGGACGGTGCCTCAAAGTGAAGCTTCTCTTTGCCGATCGCGCCGGAGACGACCTGCATCGGGCCGTCCCTGTACTTGCCGGTATCTATGACGGACACACCGCTCTTCCCCGTGGGGAAGAGCGAGCTGTGCCACCTAAACAAGCGTCTGCGCGTCAGCGGGCGGTCATAGTTCGTGGTTGCGTCGGTCATCATCTCGACAATTCCATCGACATCGCGCGAGGAGGGGACCAAATCCTTCACATGCTTCATGCCCAGCTGGCGGGCGATCGAAGATCGGACCTCGTCCTGCGGTAGCTGCTCGCCTTCGATCTCGCTAGATTTGACGACATCGTCGGTCATGGCGTTCAGATGGGCCTCGTCCCTGAGCGCCTCGAAGCCGAGCCCTTCCATCTTGCCAAGCAACCGGCCCTGCTCATGCGCGACGCGGGTCAGTAGCGGGAGCAGCTTGCCGGTGTCCCAGGTGAGCGCCGGCCAGTTATCGTTTTCCCAGATATAGGTCATCTAATCTCCGCATATTCTGCGTAGATTATGGTGACGATTCGACGCATGAGTCAAGTAATATACGCATTTTGTGCGTAGGTTATCGACACACTGCGGTGAAAGAGGGCGTTATTCTACGCATAAAATGCGTAGAATACGTCTGTTAATCTACGCACTTTCTATCTATCTGATTGATTTTAAATGGTTTAATTGGAGTCACCGCAATAGTCTCTGCTGCTCCCCGACGGGACCACGCGGCATCGCCGGCATCATCATGATGGTGTCGACATTCATGAGGCACCACCGGCATGCCCAAGGCGAAGTTCATCATGAGCATGTTCATCGCGATGATGACCATGGTCACGGCGTCATCCTGTTCATCACGATGATGGCCGCCGAGGAAGTTGGCTGAGCGTCAAACGTGCCCGTGTTCATTCACAAACAGGTCTATTGAGGGGCAGGGCTGACCTCAACCGCTAAGGCGTTTTCGGCACACGAACACAATGTCACAGCCGTCTGAAGACATCCGCCGGCTGCGCTCCTATCTCTATGAGAGCTCAAACATCGCGAGTTGGAAACCGCGCTCGGCGCTCGGGTCAACTCGCAGTTGAGTACACGAAAACCCCTAGCCTCGAGTTCGGCATGCAACATGTCGAACGATGGCAGATATCGGTATGGCCTATCGCCGTGAAAGAGCAGGTGCGATTCCGGATCGAATCGATATCGATCCGTCAGGTGGCCATCGACCGGACTGAGAACGTGGCGGACGAGAAAGTATCCGTTGGGCTTCAGCGCGCTACGAACGTTCCTGAAGAGCCGTTCTCGATCGCTTCCGACAATGCAGTGCACGCGGTGCCGTCGAGGATGAAATCGAACGGCACATCCGGATATCTCGCCCCATTCAACACGCTCCCCACCGTGAACGAACATGCCACCCCTTCTGAATCGGCATTCTCTCTTGCCCAGTCAATCGCGGTCGGCGAAATGTCGATCCCGTATGTGTCGAAGCCCTGCTTCGCAAACCAGATCGCGATGTTTCCTGCACCGCAGCCGAGTTCCCGATCGTCTCGAGTAACGTCTCGAACGCGGCGATGTCTCTGCCAAGGTCGACCCCCCGTTTCCCCGGTGTTCCATCGAACGCGATGGCGCGGATTGCACGTTGCCTCGATGAAGGCAGGATCGGGCAACGGCGATAGATGCCTGCAAAGACTTCGTGTGCCTCGTCGATCGCAACGCTCGGAAATCGGTCGAGAACCGTCCTACGAGTCGGCAGGCAGGTCGCACCACGCCAACGTTTGACTTGATGGGGCACGACACCACTGGGTATCGACCCGGAAAGCTCTGTCGCTTATCCTCCCGCAATATGACGCTCTCACCTGTCAGATCTATCTCCCAGATGTCCATGCGAAGCACATGGGGGCTGCGCTCGATCTGATTTTCGTTTGACTGAATCCAGGACCGGGCCACCCCAGAAAGGTGGCCCGGTTTTTTTTGCCCGGAGAAATGCAATGACACAGCAATTCCTCTCCACCGCGATCCCCTATGTGAACGCGGCGCCCCACGTCGGCTACGCGCTGGAGCTGGTGATTGCCGACGCGATGGCGCGGCACGCGCGATTGCAGGGCGACAGCGTCTACTTTCTGTCGGGCACCGATGACAACAGCCTCAAAAACGCGCTTGCAGCCGAGCATGCTGGCATGACGACGAGAGCATTCGTGGACTGGCACGCCGACGAGTTCGCGACATTAAAGTCGACTATGAACGTCAGCTACGACGATTTCCTTCGTACGAGTGCGGATGCCAGGCACGCGCCTGCGGTCGAGAAACTGTGGCGAGCCTGCGCCAGAAACGGCGACATCTACGCGGGCGACTACCAGGGTCTGTACTGCGTTGGATGCGAACAGTTCTACACAGCGGAGGATTTGATCAACGGCGTTTGTCCCGAGCACGGCACAACCCCCGATACGATCTCCGAGCGCAACTATTTCTTCCGACTGAGCCGCTACCAGAACGAGCTACTTCGGCTCATTCGGCAAGACGAGATTGCGATCCGTCCAGCCCACCGGAAGAACGAAGTCCTATCGCTATTGCAACGGCCGCTGGCCGATCTGTCGATTTCAAGAAGCTGGGAACGCGCGCGTGGTTGGGGGATTCCGGTCCCCGATGATCCCAACCAGATTATTTATGTGTGGTTCGACGCGTTGGCCAACTATATCAGCGCGTTGGGTTATGCGGACAGTGGTCCATCCTTCGAACGCTTCTGGACGAACGCAGATCGGATCGGTCATGTGATCGGCAAAGGCGTCTCTCGATTTCACGCCGTCTACTGGCCCGCCATTCTCCTATCCGCCGGGGTGAGGCCGCCGTCAGACATTCTGGTTCACGGCTACATCACGATAAACGGAAGCAAGGTCAGCAAATCACTCGGCAATACGATCTCTCCAGCCGATGCGTGCAAACCGTTCGGCGCGGATGCGCTGCGGTACTACCTGTTGCGACATGTCGGCAGTCATCACGACGGCGACTTCTCCTGGTCGCGATTCGGCGAAGTCTACGAGCACGAACTCGCCAACGATCTCGGCAACTTGGTGTCCAGAACGACGGCGCTAGGTCGGCGACACGGAACGCCGGATCTCGCGAAGTCACAGTTGGCAGCGGGCCTGAACGAAGCAGTGGCACTCCACGTGAATGCGTTTGCCGTCCACCGCGCTCTCGAGTCGATTTGGAACGTGATCAACGCGGCGAACGCGTATGTGAACAAGACAGAGCCTTGGAAACTCGCGAAGCAAGGAGAAACACGCGCGTTGAGCAACGTTCTGGCCGAACTCTATGCGACCCTGCGCTCAATTGGCGACGCACTCCGCCCATTCATGCCAGATGCTGCTGAACGCATCCACAAGACCATGGACACCTCTTCGGGCGCGCCACTCTTTCCTCGTCAGAGCGAGAGGTCATAAGCGCGAAACGGTTACTCACTCTCGGTGCCGACTTCGCGATTTGGCGATTGCAACGAATTCAGCCGCCAAAAAGTCTCATATGCAGGTACTCAGCCGCCGCGATCTTTGCTTCGATGGATTCCGACGACGTCAACGTCATGAGTCCCGCGTGGAAATCCGGATCTCCTACCTGAATTTCGTCCATCGCGCGATGCACGCTCTGCGAGTAGCGGCCGTGAAGAACCTCATACCAATAGCGATGTGATATGTAGAAGACGAAGGTCAGCGCTTCGAAGAACGGCCCAGGTTGATCGCTCCTCGCTCTCATCGTCGAGATGTTTCGCGCCATCTGATGAGCGCGCTGCGCCTTCTCATAGTCGGTCAGCCGTTTACCTCCGGCATAGATCACAGCGGCGGCAGTCGACGATCCGGCGCGCCGAGTTGGCGGGTGTGTCGAAGAGAACCTTGGCTTGCTGAAGGTTAGGGCCAAAAACCCTCAGAACATCAGCTTCGCCAACGGGTAGATGCACAATGCCGATATCGAGTTGCGCACCGTGGAGTTCGCGCGGCTCAGGGCGCGGGACCGTCGGACCCGTACCGTCATCAATGAGCACGTAACAATCCCAATCGCTGCCCTCTCGGGCGACGTCGTCCGCGCGAGACCCGACAACAATCACTGCATCCGCGGCGAACTCGCGTTTCAGATATGTTCCGACGTCTTCTTCCGTTATCACTTCTAGCTCGCGTTCACGGCTTCGACGACGCCCATCTGAAACCCGCGCTTCGCCGTCAGGTCGTACAAGAGCTCTGTCCCAAGAATCCCAAACCCGGCATCGGACAATTCGCGCGTGAGCATTTCAAAAGTCGGCAGGTACCGATAAGCGACGTCTCCGTGGAAGAGGACATGGGACGCAGCATCGAATCGATATCTCTCGGTTAGGTTCTCGTCGACCGGGCTCAGCACACTCCTCACCAGAAAGTAGCCGTTCGGCTTCAGCACTCTTCGGACATTCTCAAATAGCCTGCGTCGATCTTCACCGATGATGCAATGGACAAGGTTCCCGTCGAGAACCATGTCGACGGGCCCGCTTGGGTAGTTTCCGTAGTCGAGCACGCTGCCGTTCGTAAATTCGCAGGGCAATCCAGCCGCTACGGCGTTGGCCCTCGCCCAGTCAACGGCCGTCGGTGAGATGTCGATCCCATACGCCGTGAAACCCTGCTGCGCCAACCATAGGGTTGTGTTCCCTGCGCCACACCCAATCTCCAGGACTCGACCTGACTTTGGCGCCCGACCATTTTCGAACACTCGACGAATGGACGCTGTGGCGCGCGCATATTCCCGCTCCCATCCTTCATATCGTCCAGAGCCGCGTCGCTCTTGGTACAACTCCTCGTGGTGAGATAGATAGTCGATTCTCATGGTCGACTCGCTACGCTACTTAAGAACGGCAGACCAAATTCCATTCCATCAACTGAAGCCGCCTCTTGAGGACTCATCAAATACGTCGCCTTCTCCCAGCCGTCTGAGTCTCCCGAACGAGCTTACCTGACAAGCGGATCGCCGTGGCTTGACGCCGGGTTGGCCGCGCACCAACATTGCCCGTCATGGAGCGTCTCATGTTTTCCAAACTGCCTGACTGAAGCGCGGCTCATACCGCGACTTTCGTAGCGTCGCCGCCGCGGCGGATGGCGCTGATTTTCATTCGGCAATTTGAGACATGAACCATGACGCAACACTGATTCACGCGGATCATCCGCGTTGTTCGCCGTTCCTGAGAAGGTAAAGCTTCCAGACGTCATTCTCCTCAACGGCACGTCGAGTGCTGGCAAGTCCTCGCTCACCCTCACACTGCAGGCGCGCCTGCCGTTTGTCCGGATGGGGATCGACGACTTCATCTGGGAACGCGTACCGGCAAGTTGGTTCAAAGCGGTCGAGCGGTTCCTTGGCGGACCGCGCGATGATGGCGCTGCTGTTGAGAACGCTGCCGAACCGTCGAAGCTGTTCCGCGCCTACCACCGGGCCGTGCGCGCCTGTGTGGCTGAGGGGCTGGGCGTTGTGGTGGACGATGCAATCGTCACGCGCGAGTTGCTCAATGACTGGCTGACAGCACTGGACGGCGTCGACGTATTCTTCGTAGGCGTGCACTGCGCACCGGAGGAGCTAGTCCTGCGCGAGCGCGCGCGCCGAGATCGCGCCCCAGGTAACGCGTTAGGTGCAGTGAAGCGCGTGCATGCCCATGGGATTTATGACCTGGAGGTCGATTCCACGACAACGCCCAGTTCGGCGCTCGCCGCGGAGATCATTGGCGCGCTGGAAACGCGGGGCCGCCCCAGCGCCTTCGATCGGCTGAGACGAGCCGGTCTTGACAATGGTTGAGCCACTTTCGTTCCTTGCGGCGACTTGGTGAGGAGATCAGGCATGGCGTGCGCGTTGACGTTTCCGGCGCATGGCACCAGCGATCGGCACGGGCATGCCTCACAGTAAGTTCGAAGCAGTGATGGAAAGCATGGTCGATCCTGAGGGTCCCGGCGCCGCCATCGGTGTGCATCATGGCCATCACCCTCCGTACGTCGCAGGCTTTGGGCTCGCAGATGTCGAGTGGGGTGCAACGATCACTGCAGACACCGTCTTTCGGATCGGCTCGATCACCAAGCAATTCACCGCGGCGGCGATCATGTCGCTCGTGGAGGAAGGAACGCTGGGGCTCGATGACACGATTCAATCCGTGCTCGGCGACTATCCGGCTCCGGAACGTCGCGTCACGATCCGGCATCTGCTGAACCACACCTCGGGGATCAAGAACTTCAACGCTCTACCCGGCTTTCCGGAGAGGACTGACTTGACGTTGAACGAGGTCATCGGGCTGTTCAAGGACCTGCCACCCGACTTCAATCCGGGCGAGCGCGTCGCCTTTTCGAATTCGGGCTACATCCTTCTTGGCGCCATCATCGAAGCCTTGTCCGGAATGGCGTACAGAACGTTCCTGTTAGAGCGGTTCTTCCGTCCGCTACGCATGCGGCACACTCGCTATCTTTACGACGAACCGATCGTGGCCAAGCGCGCAAGAGGCTATGCGGTCGGCGCCAAGGGTATACAAAACGCACGCACGATATCGATGACGCTTCCGCAGGCGGCATACGGATTAGGTTCCACGGTGAGCGATCTCTTGACCTGGACACATGCGCTTCGAAGCGGTCAGGTTGTATCGGCCAAATCGTATGGAGCAATGATTGAGCCAGCTCGACTCAACGACGGATCGTTCAGCGAAATCGGCTTCGGCCTTCTCAGGTTCGAATACAGCGGTCGGACCGCAGTCACACACGGGGGCGCTATCAATGGTTTCCGAGCGGTGATGACGCATTTCCAGGGGGATGATCTGACGGTGGTAGTTCTCTGCAATCTGGAGAGCTTTCCCGTCGAACGAGCGCACCTCGCCCTTGTGCGCCGCGCGCTGGCCCTGCCCGACCCGCTCGCGCGTCCACACGTCTCCATCAATGAGGAAGACCTCGCGCGCTGCGCGGGACACTTCCAGTTCGACATGGGTCCATGGCACATCGCGGTGGATGACGGAGGACTAACGACCCCGTTTCCAGGCCCACGCAGTCGGTACGAGCCCTTCACTCCGACGGCGTTTCAGTTGGTGGACGATCCGGAGATGACGCTGCGTTTTGACCAACCTGGCCAGGCCGGCTACGAGCGCGTGACCGTCGAAGGCCCTATGCCATGGATGAAAGCGGCAGGCGAACGCCTACGCCTTGATTGAGACTTCCGTTCACTGAAAATCCTCTTTTTTCACCTTTGAACTCGTCTCGAGGTCGACTTACACATCGTCGCGTCAATTCTCTGGAACGAACTATCACGCCCCTCGACGGAATCGTCTGGAATCCTGAGCAGTTGCGTTAAAGCGGGAAAGATTGACCGATATCGCCGGTCGCGGCATGCTCTGCTGATCGTTCACCGCGCCCTGCGGTGGGCCGCGGTAACGCCGCGGTAAATCGAGTGCACTGGCTTCGGTCAGCGCATGAGGTTTGCCGCGGGGCGTCTTCAACCAAGGAGACGCTAGTGCCCGCAACACACTTCACGCTAACCCTCGATCAACGCAATCAGTTCTTGGCCCACGGACTCGTGCGCGTGTCCGGCATCATCCCGAGCGACATCGTCGATGGCCTCGCCGACACCATCTGGAACACACTGGAACGCCAGATCGGAGCGGTGCGGGACCGCCCGGAAACTTGGACGCACAAGCCGGAGCAGTTCCAAGACGTCGCGCGCGCCGGCGCATTCGCAGGAATGCTGAGTCCGGGTGTGAGAGACCTGCTCAACGATTTCTTCGGCGAACGCGGTTGGCAGGAGCCCACCCTTCTGCCGCGACCGCTGGGCGTGTCCTTTCCAAGGCGCGGGGCGTCGTGGACCCTGCCCACGCTGCACTGGCATTTGGACGGCGTGGAACCGGAGCCTTGGCCCGACCGCGTTCGCATATTCGTACTATTGGCGCCTGTCGAGCCGAGAGGCGGCGGAACGGCGTACGTCTCTGGCTCCCACCGAGCGGTCATTCGAGCCATGTCGGAAATGAGCATCGATAACGAGCCCATCCGTTCCAAAACGGTCATCAAGAGACTCAAGCGCGAGAGTCCGTGGATCGCCGACTTGTGTTCGCGGGGCGACGAGCGCGAGTCAGGTCGCGTCGCTCGATTCATGGACCACGGTGTAGAGCTTCGGGGTGTGCGCATCCGAGTGGCCGAGATGACGGGTGGTTTCGGCGACGTGATCTTCTGGCATCCAAACCTGCTTCACACATTCACTTCAAACTGCGGGAGCACGCCGCGGCTCGTGTTGTCAGTGACCATCGTGAGGAAATGAGGACTGCGGTATCAGCTTGCCCACTCATGCCATCATCCCGCGCACCGAACGACGACGTTGGGCCGCTCCGTTGTGAATATTGCGCTGTTGCTCGCTGATCTGGGAATCCGCGTTTCTGAACTTGAGCGGCGCGGACTATGCCGATGCGAAGAAGCAGCGGATCTCGAGTTGGTACAGGTGGACGCAGATGGGAGGCAACACCTGCTGACTCCGGTTGCAGCGCGGTACTGGAGGAACATGGCTGAGAGCGCTAAGGGAGCAGGCATCGAACTTTTCATCGTCTCCGCCTTCCGCAGCGTGGAACGCCAAGCGGAGATCTTTCGCCGAAAGATCGCGTCGGGATCGAGCGTCAGCGACATCCTTACCGTATCTGCACCTCCGGGCTATAGCGAGCATCACACTGGCATGGCAGTAGACGTTGGCGTAGCCGGTGACAGTCAGCTGCTAGAGAAGAGTTTTGAAAACACTGATGCGTTTGCCTGGCTGGCGAGTAACGCCAGTGCATACCGCTTTCGGCTCTCATATCCTGAGGGGAACTCCGCCGGCTACACCTACGAGCCTTGGCATTGGTGCTACAAGGGCTAAGGTCCGAGGTTCCCCGACATCGCCGCCAACCGCTCGCGTGTTGATAGAGGGCGCAACATGATCCGAGCAGTTCTGTTTGATCTGGATGACACGCTTGTACACATACCCAACCGTCAAGGATGGGAGGCGGTCACACGCGCTCAAGTCAAGTTGCTGCGAGACATAATTGGGACGGACATCGAGCCGCACCACGATCTTCGAGGCTTCCTCGATGCCTTCTGGAGCGAATTCAGTTCGCGGCATCCAGAACCAGATCCGCTCGCGCCGCCTTTCGATGAACGCCAGTGGCTATTGGGCGAGCGATTTCTCGGGCAGATGATGAGGAGCCACCTTGGTTTTGGTTCTGATCGTCTGGCATCAGATTGCTGGCGAGCGCTCTTCCAAGTTCCAGCCGCAGCGTTCGGTCGCGTGTGCTTCGCGGACAGTATCAATACCCTAACGACCCTACGAGACCGCGGGTTGAGTTTGTGTGTCGTCACGAATCGAATATCGCCGTCGGACTTGGTAAGAACTGAACTGGAGTCGCTCGGACTAGACGAGATGTTCGGCGCCGTCATCTCCGCCGGCGAAGTGGGCTTGCGGAAGCCACACCCGACGATATTCGAACACGCGCTGGATGCTTTGGGAGTGGAAGCAGACGAGACCGCAATGGTTGGCGACAACCACTCGCTCGATATCGCGCCCGCTGTTGGCATGGGAATGCTCGGCGTGCTGAAACACAACGGGCGCCCGCGTCCGGCCGAGATCGATTCCTCTATTGTCCAAATCGACACACTCGATGAGGCATTGCACATCTCGGTGCTTAGGTCGTCTCGTCACTGAAGGGCTCCTAGCCGATCAGGAGGTGGAACGGGCGAAGTTCGAGCGGCGCCACCGGCGTCGCTGCATTGACGGGACTTGGCGATCGGCGTGGAATTCGTACTTCTCTCTTGCGAAGCAAAGGACCAGGGGTGTGACGAACCAATCCAAGGTACTCGGGCAGGAACTAGGCGACCTGATTCAGCGTTTCTCATTGACCGTATCTAACGATGAAATCGCGAGTGCCCTGATCGCGCGGGCGATGTTGATTCACCTTCGAACCACAAATGCGGAAGATGCGATAAAGCGAATGAGATTCACGGTCGACGCAATCGAGCAGTCGTGGGCCATCGGGAGAAAGGCCGCTAGCTGACCCGATGCGCGGCGTTGATGGAACACGGGTGGATAGACGCGTGTTATGAAAGACGCTGTGTCTGACGATGCCGTTGAGGTGCCGGCCCAGGGTTGTTTGGGTTCAGATCGAGAAATGCACCAGGTATGGTGGGATCAAGACGTGGGGAGAGGGATGTTCGTCTGTGCGTTCAACTTCTTGGTGTTGGCGTGTGCGACAACAATGTCACTCTCAGTCGCCGCTACCCCATTCGCGCAGCAAAAACACACGACATTCTCGGACTGCGCGGATTGCCCGGCCATGGTCGTGATTCCCGCTGGTCAATTTCTGATGGGGTCACCGCAGGATGAGCAAGGCCGCGATGCAGACCCGCGTAACGGTGATGAGGACGACACGCCGGGTCCCGGTGGCAATCAGGTGAAGGTGACCGTCCTTCGTTTCGCCTTGGGTGCGTACGAAATTACCCACGGCCAATTTCGAACGTTCATTGAAAGTAGCGGATACAAAGCGCCCGGCGGGTGCATCGTTGTTCTTGCGCCAGGTCGCCCGCTGCAAGCAGAGCCAGAGGGCAGATGGGACAACAAGGGTCGCCCCAATCTCGACGAAGAACCGGCGGTGTGCATCGACTGGAACATGGCCGTGGCGTACACGCGCTGGCTCAGCGAGCGCACCGGAAAACGCTATCGGCTTCCGTCGGAGGCGGAGTTTGAGTACGCGCTGCGCGCGGGTTCCACCACCCGCTATCACTTCGGAGACGACCAAGAAGATCTCTGCAAGTACGGCAACGTGCCCGATGTCTCGTTGCGACCTTATGCGCCAGGTCGGCAGACCACCGAGTGCAATGACGGAGTTCCGCTCTGGACAACCGTCGGGCACTTTCTCCCGAACGCCTTCGGGATCTACGACATGACCGGAAATGCGTGGGAGTGGCTGCAGGATTGCTATCGCGACAGCTATCGCGAGAACCCGCGCGATGGGTCGGCGTTCGAAGCAACGTGGTGTCCAGCGCGGAGTATCCGTGGTGGCTCAATGTTCTATGACCTGCCAAGTTTGCGGTCGGCGGATCGGAGCGACGACCCTCCCGAAACGCTCTGGGACGGTATCGGATTTCGTGTGGCGCGAGATCTTTCGCCGTCGGAGCATCTCACCGCAGACTGAGCGTGAGGGGCCCTGACAGGTCGTTCAGCCGCGCAGTAGACAGTTCACGTTCACAGACAATTCCCTTGCGGCATCGAGGTATTCTCCGCGCGTGATGTCTACCAACAACAATCTCTATCGCGGCCTGGTCTCGATCAAGGGTGTTGTATGCCATAACGGTCGTGTGGCATTGGCGCTCAACCATCGAGGCGAATGGGAGCTGCCCGGCGGGAAGCGTGAGAACGGCGAGAGTTTTTACGACTGCTTACGCCGAGAGTTCGATGAGGAGCTTGGGCTTGAGGTAACTTGGGGCCGAGTGCTGGATGCATTTCCTCACCACTACTTCGATGACATTGTCGAGGTCGTCGTTGGGTGCAACGCGGTGTCGACATCGACGCTTCGCGCGAGCGAGGAACACACCGAAGTGCGGTGGTTCGGTGTTGCCGATTTGGCACAATTGAATATCCCGGCGAACCACCGTTCCGCGATTGAACAGTGGGTTAGCACCAACGCGACGCCGCGATGATTGTTGTCTTCAGCTGCACCTTCTATGGCGGGCTATTTGGATCGGAGGAGACACCAGCCATGCTAAAGATCTATCACGTTCGCGGCACTCGATCCGTCCGGCCCATCTGGCTGTGCTATGAACTCGACCTCGAATGCGCGATCGAACCGATCGATTTCTCGGAGGCGTTTCGCAATACACCAGGATGGCGTGCGATTAGTCCCGCCGGAAAAGTCCCGGCAATGACGGATGGCGATCTCACCATGTTCGAGTCCGGAGCAATCGTCGACTACATCCTGGAGCGCTACGGTAACGGCCGCTTGCGTCCATCACCGGGCACCAAGGAGAGCGCGATGCACCACCAATGGTGCTGGTTCGCGGAAGCGACCCTGATAAGGCCGCTCGGCGGCGTTCGACTGTTGCGTGGCAAGTCCGAGACCGGTGAAGCAATCGCGTTAGATGCCGAGGCGAAAACGCGCATCGGTCTTCAAGTGGTCGACAACGCGCTTGCCGATCGGGAGTTCCTGCTGGGATCGCGCTTCGACGCTGCCGACATCATGATGGGCTACTCGCTCGCGCTGCTTGAACACAGCAAGATGCTCGATGACCAGTATCCGCACGCCAATGACTACCTGACAAGACTGCGCGGTCGCGATGCCTGCAAACGCGCGATGAGCGCCTAGCCAGGCTATCGACGGATCAGGACACGCGCTCGTGGCAAAGAGGGTCGCCGTGAAGCCCCCAACGAAATCCGAGAATCCATTTCGCTTCGTCGCGAGTCAACGGGCGAAACATCGGCTCGCCATGTTTGAGTACGGAGAGAGAGATCCCGCGAAACTTAACCTACCATGTCGCGCTCACTCGACAGGGTCGCTCGCCCACGCCCAGTTCGACGTGGCGTGGTGGGAGGGTGTGCCGTTCTGCCAACCGACGCTGTCGGCTGAGTCGCCGTAGGATGCGTCGCATATGAAATTCCGCCCATGTATCGACCTCCACAACGGGCGTGTAAAACAGATCGTCGGCGCTACGCTGCACGGTCACGATTCGCCTACAACGAACTTCGAGACCAGCAAACCGGCTGCTGAATTTGCTCAGTTGTACCGATCCGATGCACTTGTCGGCGGACACATAGCAATGCTTGGTGAAGGCAACGAAATCGCAGCAACAGAAGCACTCCGCGCGTACCCGGATGGGCTACAAATTGGGGGAGGAATTAACGCTGCGAACGCACGCCTCTGGCTTCAGCGAGGTGCGCAGAGCGTCATAGTTACCTCCTTCATGTTCGTAGACGGATCGTTTTCCAAAGACAGACTTCAGCAGGCAGCTGATTCGGTGGGTCGGGACCATCTGGTACTGGATCTCAGCTGCGCTCGGATCGACAGCGCCTATGTCGTGATGACCGATCGATGGCAACGAGCCACGGATGTCCAGATCGACGCAAAAACTCTCAGCATGTTTGCCGAATCTTGTTCCGAGTTCCTAGTTCATGCCATCGAAATGGAAGGACGTTCCGGTGGAATCGATAAGAATCTTGTTGAACTCTTAGGAAGTGAGTCGCCACGCCCGACAACTTATGCTGGTGGTGTTTCTTCCTACGCCGATATCGATTCGATCCATGAACTCGGTAACGGTCGGATTGACTACACGGTCGGGAGCGCGCTCGACATATTTGGTGGTACGAGTCTTCGGTATTCAGAATTGGTAAAGCGGATGTCCGCGTAGCTCAAGTTGGGGGGTCATGGATACTGAGCTGCTGACATCGGTTCTACGCGATAACGGCCATCTCGGGGACGCAACCGTAGTAGCTGTCGAGCTGACGCCGCTCGTGACAAACGGGATCGGCTCGGAGTTCTACGCAGCCAAGCTTCGCTACTCGTCCGTTCATCATCGACTGCCAAACAGAATGGTCATCAAGAGGCCGCTACAAGGTGATCGAGGTCGGGGAGAGGCCAACGTCTATGAATTCATACTTCGCCAGGAACCAAGTCTGCCGATCATGGGTTACTTCGGCGTGGTCGATGAAGCCTCAGATAAACCGCTGTCGCTGTTATTTGAAGATCTGTCGGATTCTCACGAGCAAACAGCCTGGCCGATCATCCCGAGCCTGTTGAACTGCAAGCGAGCTGTAGCGACTCTCGGGGACATCCACGCGCATTGGTGGGGTCGGGCAGATTCGATTGAAGCCGGGAGCCCGCCGGTTGCGCGTCATTACGATGCAGCTCGTCTGGCTTTGGCGAGCAACTTTTCACCGTTCGTCGATTTCGTGGGTGAATACCTCTCGCCCACTCGCCTCGCGCAGTACGAGCGCGTCTTCGACTTTGTCGACTCTCTACTCGCCAATAGACTCAACGTCGAGAACACGACGCTTCTCCATACCGATCCGCACTTTTGGAACTTCTTGTACCCCAAGGACGAAGAGCAAGATCGGTGCGTGATCTTCGACTGGACCCTCTGGAGAACCGGCCTAGCGGGATGCGATCTGGCCTACATGATTGCGCTGCATCTGTATCCAGAGCACCGCCGTCGCTTTGAGTCAGTGCTACTGGATCATTACTGGCAGGCATTGGAGGAATCGGATGTCTCTTACAGCCGAGCGGATGTTTATTTGGATTACCGCATCGGTATCGTCGTCGGATTACTCATGCCGATCATGGAGTTCCGCTGGAAGATTCCGCCGCTAGACTGGATGCCAAAGCTCGAAAAGGCGTTCTCTGCTTACGACGACCACGATTGCCAGGAGCTTCTGAAATCGGCTGGATGAATCATGGGTACAGTCGCCTGCCAGACAAGGGCCATGCAGGCAGGCCGCAAATTTGCGTGTGCAAATTTGATGACTGTCTGGTGGGTCTGCTCCAACGAATGGTCATACGGCATTCTCACGGTACCCAACGTCCGTTCTTTGCGATCAAGACGGCTACTTGTCTGATCTGATCCATTCCTCGCGCAGCAAGCCGAACACCGCTTCGTCGCAGAATCGGCCCTTGACGAATTGATTGCTCCGCAAAGTACCTTCATGCGTGAATCCAAGTTTTTCAAGAACTCTCATCGATGGTGCGTTTTCTAGATCGGTATGGGCGCGAATTCTCTGCAATTGCGGATACTTCGCGAAGGCTTGGTCGATGACCGCGCCTGCTGCTTCGACTGCGAAGCCGCGTCCCCGCAGATCTCCATGAACGCCGTATCCAACGACAGCGATCCCAAAGTGTTGTTCGAAGGTTAGGCTCACGACTCCAACTACAACTCCTAGATGGACGACCGCCCAATTCGGCCGATCCTCTCGGCTCCTCGCGCTCATCTCGACAACGAATCTCTCTGCGTCGTGTGGCGTGAAATTCGAGGGCACGCTGGCATTAAATCGCTCCCATCCGGAATCGCTGCTCCAGTACGCAAAGACCGCAGCTGCATCGTCCTCCGTGAAGGGTCTCAGGGTCAGATTGGTCGTACCAAACCGATCTAGGATCATCTCGACAGGATGCCCTCAGCTGATGCGGGGGTCACAACAGAAGGAGACTGAGGTTGATCACGCTGCTGTCTCGGGCAGCCGTACAACAGCCGGCATCAGCCGCATGTAGTGGTTAGGTGGCACCATGGAGCATCCGATAACCACTTAGTTAAACGCGCAGATTGGCATTCTCCATTGCCTCGCTGATCTGCTCGTAGTAGGCCCGCCAATCGCCGCCACCGGTTTCGATGGCGAGCTTCGCGCAGTCAAGTCGGTCGAACAACGAGTCTGTCAGGGCTCGGTAGTCCAAATACATCGCGATGAGGCCCGCAACACCTACCAGCTGCCGACGCGCTGCATACGGTGATCGCAGCTTCCAACCAAGTTGGTAAGCCTCCCAGTCCGGACCGCGGGCGCCGAGGATGTGGTGTAAAGCGTGCTCCAGATCGTCTTGGCGGAAATAGATCACCAGCGGTCTCAACGGGGCCAGTATGCGCATCAGCGTACTCGTATGAGCGGAGATGTCGCTCGGCGCCATGTCCATCATGAAAAGGTTCGTCAGATCACCGTGAAACAGCTGCCCGTCCATGACCGTGAAGATTTCGTCTCGAAGTCGACGTTCCACGTAACGCGCCCATTTCTCGTGCACTCGACTCGACAAGTCGAATGCCGTGACTTGCGTCCACGGCTGGTAGAAGTCGGCCAGGTCATCGGACGCACGAACAGGGTGCGGAGCCGCGCCTTCCGCGAAGGCCGCTACTCGCAATCCCAAAGCCGCGAGACGTCCACCAAATGTACTGGTCGCGGTCGACTTCCCCGATCCCATGATCCCTTCGAAGATCACAAGGCGGGATGCATTCTGATCAGTGTTGCACTTCAGAGTTGAACCCAGACGGCGACACGTTGGTCATCGTGCTGCAATAGCTAGACGCCACAATCAAAAGGTTCACTAGGGTATTCACCTCTCAATACTGGCGCGATTAGGTGTGCAATTCTTCGCGGCGCAAAGATCTCGTCACTAAGTTCCAGTTCGCGAAGAGACCACCAGCGATGTCCATGCACATAGTCATCGGGTGTGCCACCAATGCGCTCCGTACCGACTACTCGCACCAAGAAGAAGGCTTCGAACTGATCTAGACGCTTGCCCAACCAATCAAAGACATGGCGCCTTGTCCAGAGACACGGCCCTAGATCGATCGAAAGGCCCGTCTCTTCGTAAGTCTCTCGGATGGCGGCCTCTTCAAAGCTCTCGCCCGCCGCTAATCCACCTCCCGGCATGACCCAAAACTCTTTCCCCGATTCTCCCTCACGCGCATGGAGATACAGTACTCGATCGCGATCATCGATCACGACAACGCGTGCCGCTGGTCGCGAAGTAGAGGGATACTCAACAGTCATATCGCCGCCTAACAACGATTGGACTTCAAAAGTATCGCAAAGAAAGACGACGTCGCGCGCCTATCTTCCGTGGAAGGGAAACGCGATCGTGGCTCAGAGTCGGATATTTCCGCCGTATGTATCTATACCCCGAACTCAGTCGTTGAGACTGTGGAAAACCCAGGGATCCTTTGCGCGCATGATCAAAGCGCAGGAGTTCCATGAAATGGAAAATGAGCTAGCCGAATACCTCAGAATCGAACCGTCCTTCGAGGTGACTCGTGCGTACTGAAACTGAGCGCCTTCTAATACGCTCGTTCTCCATCTCGGATGTGCCTGCCTATGCGGAGATCGTCGCTGACCCGCGTGTGACCAAATACCTTGCAGACGGGTCACCACACACCTACGAAGAAGCCGAAACCTACATACGCGATTGCATCGATCGAGATCGCACGACGGGAATTTCTCGATACGCGGTCCTACGCAAACGTGAGATGGACCTGATCGGGTTCTGTGGTTTCAAAGAACAACCAGACTACGTCGATTTCGGTTGGCGTTACGCGCACCATGCGTGGGGACACGGCTATGCCAAGGAAGCCGCGCTCTGGATACTTCGGTATGGAGCCACGGAACTGGGATTGACGAATATGGCTGCTGGCGCATTCACCGATAATGTTGCTTCGGTCAAAATCATCCAACAGCTCGGGTTCAAGCGCATCGCCAGAGAAGAGTTCTATGGCAGAGCAACCGTTCGTTACTTCCAGTGACTCGTTGCCCAACAGTGCGACCGTCTCCGCTCGTTAGAACCGCCGATCACTTCCGGATTGATCGCACTCACTTATCGAACGGATCCCGGCGACGTTCCAAGTCCCTCATCCAGACCTCGAGTTCATGCTCGATCCATGCTACCGATCGCGGACCGAGTTTGACCGGTTTGGGTGCCAGGCCGCTGGTCATAAGCGCATACCATGTCGACCTGGGCACCCCAGTCATAGTCCTCCGATCTCGCTCTCTGATTAGTCGCACTGCAGGTCTCCAAAAGACGGTGACAGCCATCGTAGGACCGAAGATTCGTAGAGTCGCCGCAAAACTCGACCAGGGTGCGGCGGGATTAATTCGTTAGCTGTCTACTATCCGACGGCCCGATTCAACGCGACGAATCAGGACTTGAACCGGGTAGTTGGGGGCAACTTTGGGGGCAACTCACTTCGCTAAAATTGGCCAAACGCCAGCGATCATGCGCCCTGCAGGCGTGATTCAATTGACGCCGCCTCCACCAATTGACCGATCCGAGACGGTCCGAAAAAGGCCAGAAAGCCCAGCAAATATCCGGCTTCTGGCCTTTTAGATCTCGGGGTATCTGACCTGATGCGACGCTCAGTTGCCCTGTGCCACGGTGGGTCGCCCGCTAGAAGGGCAATTCCGGCACGACGATCCTGGTCGTCGAGACGGGGTCGAGTCCGAAATGCCGCAGCATCTGCTGGTAGCCCGAACTTTCGAAGAACTCCGGGAACAAACCACGCCATTCGGGCTTTCCCTGCACCCAGTTGAACGCCACTGGCTCCGCCGCATCGACTGCCTCGTAGTAAAAGGCGAGCGCGGCTTCGACATCACCTTCGATCAAGGCCATGAAGTGTTTTAGTAGAAAGGATTGATATCCCTCGACGTTTTTGAGCTGCGCAATCTTCTTGCGGGCGAACTCAAAGTTCCCCTGAAGGTGGGGAACCAGCGCAGCATACGCGTGGTGAAATGGGCCCGTCTGGGTTCCGCGATCCACGATCTCCTGAAGCGCGGCGGCATCACGCGTTGCAATTGCGAGGTACGCCGCTTCTTCGCCGTGTTCGATGCCGAGCCGCGGATAGCGCGCCAACGCCGCGCGGGCGTCTTGTATCGCTCCGTCTTCGAGCAGCGATTGCACTCGCTCACTGTTGGCAAATGCGGATAGGGGCGACAAAGCAAACAGCCGTGCGACGACGCGTCGTGAGAGATCCATCCGGCCGATCGAGGACAGCGCAAAAGAGAGGTGCGCGTGAACCTGCTCATAGTTGGGATAGGCCGTGACCAGACGCACGAGCTCGTTGACGGCTGTCTGGTAGTCCCGGTCAACGCAATGCGTGTCCATGTAGGCACGTTGAGCCTGTGCGTCCGGGTGGCTTGAGTCAATGGCGAGCGCCTTGTTGAGGAAAGCTCGGCGACGTGCGCGATCCTCACCAGCGTTCGAGGTGAAACCCGATGCCGCTAGATAAGCGCGAATCTCGGCGCGCAACTCCCACGCGTCGGCGTTGGAGGCATCAAGTTCGGTTGCTGTCCTCAAGTACACCCCCGCCCGTCCCAGGTCTGCACGATTGAAGCAGTGGCGGCCCCGCAAAAACGCGTTGTACGCATCGGTTCCGGCGAACGTTCGGGGCGATGCGCGCGCACCGAGGCGAGCATTCAACGCAGTGAGAATTTCGCCGGCAATCTCGTCCTGCACGGCGAACACATCGGTGAGGTCTCGATCGAATCGCTCGGACCATACCGATCGGTTATCAACCACGTCGCTCAGCTGAACTGTCACTCGGACCCGGTCGCCAGCGCGCCGAACACTGCCCTCAAGCACGTGCGTTACATTCAGTCGCGCAGCCATCGTCGGTAGATCCAGTCGCGCGCCCTTCAGCGAAAACGACGACGAGCGCGGCCGCACCGTCAGATCGGGGTTCTTCGCCAATTCGTTCAGGATGTCCTCGGCGATCCCGTCGCTGAAGAATTCCTGTTCCGGATCGTTGCTAAGGTTGGTGAACGGCAGCACGGCGATGGCGGATGTGCCTGGCGTCGACTGCGCACCGTCGTTGCGGCGAGAAGCACGACTCGCTCCGGCCACGACGCGCAACGCCTCGACAAGGTGTTGCCGATAGTGTGCGTCGTGTTCCCGATCGAGCGCCTGGACCCGGTTCAAACCGATCTTCAAGTCCGACGTCAGTTCGACGCTACGCAGATAAACCGGGACGATGTCTTTACCCTCGTCGAGGGCCAAACCGACTTCCCGATTGCAGTGATCCGACCGCAACGAGCGATCGGAGATGTAGAACAACAGATGCCGCGCACCCAACAGTGAATCGCCGACCACCTCACGCCAATTGCGGCCCGCCGGAATGCCCTCGTCATACCACAGGTTGATGCCTTGATCGCGCAGCCATGCAAGCTCCGGATACACCACTTCTGCGTCTTCATGCGAGTAACACACGAACACGTACGGCTCGGCCCCGTCGTATGCCGAGAACGGCTTCTCCACGCGCCCCCCTGAGTCATCGGCCGGAAGCCTCTCAGCCATTGCGCATGGTCGTCAAGTTGGGTGTGGCTCGTGCTGGGGCTCTACGTTTGTCCTTAAGCTTCGATCCACTGCGAAGCCATCTAGGGCGCGGCGAAGCCAAGTCCGACCAACACGGCCGCTTCTTACGCGACGATGGCGTGAAGCGCCCGCGTGGGATGAATGCCGTCCCAGAAGACATAGGTATCCGGCTTCGCTCACTTGAATGGCGGTTGAAGGCAAGAAGCCGCACGACAAACGCGCCAGCCAGCGAACGCAAACGCGACCGCGACTGGAAGGTGCATGCCGAGAGGGTAGTAACTCTCGTTAGTCAATTACTGACTGACGACGTCGTGAAGGCGCCACCGGCCCGCACGACCTTTCCCATCAAAGCGCCCCGGTCAAATTCAGGAAGAATCCCTTCGCGTCGTAGTCGAGGTGCGTTAGGTCGTCGGAGAAGTCCGTGAAGTTGTAGCCGACGCCGACCTTGAAGTGCTCGCCGACATAGCGCGACACCGTCAGCAACGTGCCGGCGCTGTGTTCGCTGATGTCGGTCATGTCGAGCAGACGGCCCTCCACCATCAGTTCCCATTTTTCGCGGAAGCGATAGTCGGTGCGCAGAACGTACAACGCTGCGGAGTTGTCGAAATACTGCGGATCGTCGCGCGACAGGCTCATCTCGCCAAACCGGTACGCGTACTTGCCCCCGACGCTCCACTTCGACGTCACGGCGTAATTCACGTCGATCGCGCCGATGTGGCTCTTCTGGATGTAATCCGCCACCGCATTGGCGCTGGTGCGCTGGCCTACGGTCGGCTCGTTGTAGAAGTAGGTGTACTTCACCAGCATGTTCAGCCGATCGTTCTCGACGGGACGGTACGCGTAGCCAAGCGTGCCTTCGGTGTATTCGCCGGCGAAGAAATCGCCGAGCGAGCTGTCGCTCGTCGACAGGTCGAGTTTGCCGAGCAGGCGCGACGACGGCGTCATCTGCCAGCGGAAGGTGTTGCGATACAGCCACGTCTTCAGCGTGGTGTCGGTCAAATCGATCTGCTGCGACTTGTCGTCCCGATACTCCACGCCGGTCGAGAGCTGCAAGGTCTCGAACGCGTAGCCGACGCGGACGCTGCCGGCGACCCGGTCGGTCTTCGCATCCGTCTGCAGGTCCCGCAGCGTGCCGATGTCCGTCGTCGCGGAGAAATTGAAACCTTGTGCCGGGGCAAGGCGAACGCCCGCCGCGTGCGTCAATCCGGTCAACGAGTTGCCGTTCCGGTAGCGCTCTTCCGCGAACAGGCTCGAGGTGTCGGTGAAACGCGTCTTCATTCCAGTGACGAGACTGCCCTGACGGCCGCCGGTCGACGTGAACTGATTGTCGATACGCTCGTCTTCGACCACATAGTTCATGTACATGCTGGTGCGGTCGGACTGCAGGTACGTCGTGCCGATCTTGCCGCCAATTCCGCCGAGATCGCCGTCGGAAACCTCGCCGTCGAGCTTCAGGTGATCGGTCATGAGATACGAACCGCCCAAACCGTAGCGATTGTTGTCTTCGCGCGTGCCGCTCTTGTCGAGCGTGTCCTGAGCGAAGCTGTACGCGCTCCACGGTGCGTTGCGCGGGTCGTAACCGATCTGCACGACACCGTCGGTCCGGTCGCCCGTTTGCTGCGTCGGCAGCACGATCGGCGAATCGTCCTCACGGCTGTCATAGCGCGCGCCGGTACTGATGCTCCAATGCCGGTCGAGTTGATACTTCAGGTTCACCTCATCGGCTTCCGCGTGAATGCGATCCTTCTGGTCGATCGCATCCGATTTGCCGCGCACCGACAGCGCCTCGGTGAGCGGAATGTTGAAGGTGCCGCCGTACGCGTTCGTGTCCGTGAGCGTCTCGAGCCCGGGCGCCGCGTACCCGGCGTCGATCGTTTGGCCGTAGAGCGTTGCGGTGCCCTTCAATTTGTCGGAGATGTCCTGCAGGCCGATGCTGACGTCGGTGCGATACGCGTTGGCATCCGCGTTGACGAACGAAGGATCGGCGTCGTCCTGGAAGAAGAAGCCGCCGTCGTTCGAGGTGAGCGATTGCGTGAGCAAGCCTTCGGTCACTCCGCTCTGCACCTTGATCCACGTCGACGATGTCAGGCGCAAGGTCGTGTCTGCACCTTTGAGGCTGCTCTCGTCCTGGATCTGACTGTTGTCGTTGCCGGTAACGCCGACCTGCACGTAGTCATTGAGCCAGTAATGCACCTGACCGCCGACCGAAACCGCGCTGATGTCCTCGAAACCAGGCGTGTACTCGTAGCGCACGACGAGGTACGCCTCGTCGCCGCCGGTCGCCCCCGCACGAACAAGCAGACGATCGTCGACCGTGCTCGCGAGCGGTTCGGACAACACCACAGTGCCTTGCAGATAATCGATCTCGTAGTCCGCCGGGCTCAGGTTCACCACACCTGTCACGATGCCGGTCACCTTGTCGCGCACTTCGATCCGGACGCGCTCCGAGCCCGTCAGGATGTCCTGGTGACGCAGGAAATACAGCGAGCCACCGGTGCCGCGGAAATCCTGCCGGCTCGGAATCGTACCCGGCTCGGCGCCGAACAGATCCGCCGACAGTTTCTTCTCGCCGAAGCTGGTCTGGTCGTTCGACTGATAGTGGGCGTCGCCGCCGTACAAGCCGCGATCGACTTGAACGAGTTCGTTCTGCATGTAGCCAACGTCGAAGTTGCCCCACATGCCATAGCTGTCGCCCTTGTTCACTTTGACGTACATCTTGCCTTCGGTCGCGGTGAGCTGTTGAACGGTGCCGTCGTCGCCGAACGTCGGGTAGTGGTAGTCCGGATCGATGCGACGGAACAATTCGTCGGGCTGCTTGCTCAGGAAATTGGTGAACAGGTTCGACAGCTCGTCTTCGCGCGTGTCGATGCTGGTCGTCAGCCCCCAGCCTTCGCCGAACTTCCCGGTCGCGAACATCGCGATGCGCCCGTCGAGCGACGAACCGAAATCGTACGGCGCATCTTCACCGACATAGAGCTTGGCATTCTTGCTGGCATCGTTCTGCGACCAGGTGACGTCGGCCATACCCGCGTACAGCCAGTCGTTCTGTTCGATCTTGAGGTCGCGCAGATACAGATTGCCTGCGCCCTCGTCGTCGAGCACCGCAACTTCGGCCGTATGCACGCCCGCGGGCATCAGTGTCTCGCCGACGAAGCGGCCGCTCGGGTCAGCCGGTACCGGCGAGCCCGCCACCCAGACCTGCTGATTCGGCAGCAGACCGCCGCCTTGCACCCGTACCGTGCCACCGGTGACCGGGATGTTCTGCGTCGCGAGAGCGTTTTCGCCGAAACTCGAAAGCGCCACCGGTGACAGCGCTGCCGGCACCGACTCGCCTTGCGCCGCCGCAACGGTACCCGGCTTCGGCTGCGCATTCGCGTAGAGTTCCGCCGCGGACGCATCGGCGTGAATCCACAGCGGCCGCGCCACCGTCTCGTCGAAATGACCTTCCGCGTCGTACGCGCGCAACGCGTATTCGAGTTCCTTCACCGGACCCGCGAAGGCCTGCGTATCCGGACGCCACTCCGCATAGCTGTCTTCACCGACTGGAATGACCGTCAAAGGCTCCGACGGCGTCGCAGCATTCGCATCGAATATGCGCACCTCGGCGTGATCGATGTAGTGACCGTAGTTCGAATACATCCGGAAACGTACCGGACCGGCCACGACAACCGCCGGGTTGATCGTGTAGAGCTGCACCGTCTCGGTGTTCGCCGCCACGTTCAAACGCTTTCCGTCGGCGAGGCTGTCGTAGGTGAACTGGATACCCGCGTCCTGCATCGCGACATCGGTGCAGCGCTGCACGTCTTCGGAGCTGCGCAGCTTGTCGTCGATCGGTTTGCCGTCGACCGTGATCCGCATCAGGTTCGTCGCGAGCGGTTCGGCTTCCTTCAGGTCGCGCGTCAGCGGCGTGATGTCGACGCCTTCGTATTTGTCGAGTATCGCCGGCTCGTCATAGACCACCTGCACGGCGACGTAGGACGTATCGCCTTGAACGAAGCCTGCGTTCACGACGTCGTCGGAGTACAGATAGCCGCGACCTTCGAATTCCGTCTGTTTGCCGGTGAGCTGCAGTTCCTGCGCCACCGCCTCCATCGTCCGTCGCGCTCGCGCCGCCGACAGTCCAATGTCGTCGCCGTAGACGAGCGCGGTGCGTCGGTCCAGGCCCTCGTTCTTCGTGTAGCCGACGAACCGGACGCGCGCATTCGTCTTGTCCGCGACGTCGGAGAGCGCCAGCTTCAGCTTGTCGAGGTACCCAGGTGGGAACACCGGGGAGCCTTGCTCGAGCATGACCGGCTTGAGTTCGCCGCGCGGCGAGTCGTAAACCCGCGTCACTAACTCTGCGCCCGGGTCGCCGGGACACATCTGCGGCTCGTCCGGCAGTTCCTGCAGCGAGTCGTCATACCAGAACTCGACCTCGACGCGGCGATTCATCGCCCGCCCCTGCTGCGTGTCGTTGGAAGCAAGCGCGCGGTCGGTGCCGTGGCCCTCGCTGTCGACCGATTCGGTCGGCAGCTGCAGTTGTTCCTGAATCGCCAGCGCGACGCGGCGGGCGCGCGCTTTCGACAGCGTCTCTTGATCGCCGTAGATGCGCTCTTCGCGCGATGCGAGCGCGGTGTTGTCGGTATAGCCGATGAATTTAACCATCACGTGTTGCTTATCGGCGAGGTGCTCCAGCGTGCGCTGAACCTGCCCGACGAACTCCGGCGTCACGTCGACCGACGCTTCGTCGTAGTGCAGCGGCGCCACGAGATTGCGTACGCGCGCGCGGTGTTGATGGCCGTCGAGGTAACGCATCTTGCACACGGTCTCGACCCGGCACACCTTCACCTGTCGGATGTCGTTCTTGACGAGTACCTCTTCGGTCACCGTCGCGTCCTTCATCTCGTCGTACCAGACCTCGACCTCGACGCGACGATTCTGCGCACGACCCGCGGCCGTCTCATTACCCGCGATCGGTTTGCTGTCGCCAGCCCATTCGAAAGACATCGCCTCCGGCGGAAGTTCCAGCGTTTTCTGGAAGAGTTCCGCCACCTGACCGGCGCGTTCGCGCGAAAGACCTTCGTTGTCGCCGTAACGCCGCGCGAGGCGAGCCGAAAGCGGTTGGTTGTCCGCGTGACCGACCAGGTGCAGGCGCACGTTTTGTTTGTCGCGCACACTTTCGAGCGCGGCTCGCAAATTCGCGATCGTGCTGTCGGGCACTTCAGCCACGCCCGAATCGAAATGAATGGGCGGCACGACGTTCTGCAGCTTGATCGTTTCCGGCGTCGGAACGACCACGTCGCGCATCGCCATCTCGTCGCCTTGTTGCGTCGCAAGGCGCTCCGCATCACGCGTCCATTGCATGAACTGCTCGTCGCCCGGCAAATGCCGTTCGACGCTCGACCCCATGGCCAGGTCCTGCGCCTCGGCGAACACGCTTGCCGGGAGCAGCGCCAGGTAGAACATCGCAATACGGCGAAAACGCATCATCTCTGCGCCTCCCCGCCGCTCGCGTGCGGTGCGCTCGCTTCCGTTGGGCCGACCTTCCCGCCGTTCGCCTGCTGCAAGCCCTTGAAACGCGGATCCTCGGACGGCGGCTTGCCGGTGCGCCAGAACACTTCGTGTTCGATCACGAGCGAATAGCCACCGTGCGCCTCGGTCCAGCTGTCGGTGACGAGCTTCGTCATCGCGTCGATACGACGCTCGACGAGCTTCGGATCCTCGACGTCGGCGAGATACGACAGACGCAGAATCGAGGGTCCCTTCTGCATCTCTTCGATCAGCAAGCTCATGCGCGGGCGCCACTGCGGCCGCATCTCGACCGAGTCGGCCGTGAACACTGCATCAGCGATGTCGAGGCCGATCACTTTGTTGATCGACGCGCCGAAGCTGAAGTGCAGCGCCTTACCGCGCGTCGCACGCTGGATCTGGAACGGCTCGGTCGACGACCGATAGCCTGCCGGCAACGAACGGTCGTCGAGCTTCAGCATGAAGTTGCTGCCGCGGCCTTCACGCGGCGTGATCGCGCACGTGATGTGGAAGCGCCCATACCCGTCCGTTAGTGCGGCGAGGCCGGTCGGCGTAATCAGCCGGGCGCCTGCGATGCCCGCTTCACCCGATTCCTGAATGCCGTTGCGATTCTTGTCGTCGAACACCTTGCCGGTGACATCGGTGCAATCGAAGGTCGGATCCGGTACGACCTGCACCGTCGCCGAAGCCTGTCCCGAAAGCGCCAAGCCCGAGCCGCTCTGCTGCGCGAACGCAAAGTTCGTGAACTTGCCTTCGGTGATGCCCGCGCCGGCGGCGAGCAACAGCTTGATCGTGTGCGTGCCGTTCGCCGCGAGCGTCACGTTCCGCCACAGCAAGCGTCCGTCCACGACCGTCGGCTCGAGCTGGTGATCGTCGAACTGCGCCGACCCTTCCACGTACTTGAAGCCGACCGGGTAGCGATCGACGAGCTCGACGCCCGTCAGCGCGAACGGCCACGCGTTCTTCACCGTGATCGTGTACGGCACCATTTGACCCTTGGTGACGTGCGTGAGCGGCGTCGTCTTCGTGACCCCCACCACGCCGGTCAGCGTCGGATCGACCGGAATGTGGTTGTTGAAGAGTTGGCTCGAGCCCGGTACGCGCGTGCCGTCGAGCACCAGCCGAACCTGGTACGCCGTTCCGCGGCTCACCGCGGCAACGCCGGTCGGCGGCGCGAACTCGGACATCGTCATCTCGCAGTGATCGATCGTCCCGGCAACCGCATCATCGGTGCCGCCGGCGCACATCGGCACGTCGAACGGCGGCTTAGTTGCGTCGTTCAGCGGCGGGATCACCCGCGAGTAGCCAGTCTCGTAGCCGGTGCTCGGCGGCACGACGTCG
This sequence comes from uncultured Gammaproteobacteria bacterium, assembly GCA_963780795.1. GTDB lineage: Bacteria > Pseudomonadota > Gammaproteobacteria > Pseudomonadales > Azotimanducaceae > DATJGR01. The sequence goes on from CAWADH010000008.1 coordinate 1,480,198, forward strand.
ATCCGGTAGCTGCCGCCGTTCTGGCAACTCGGATCGGCGAAGTTGAGGTCGAACTTGTAGTAGCCGTCGGTGCGCGTCACCTGGCCCTGCTGATTCGGATCGTCGAAGCAGGCCGTCGCCAGCGCGTTGTCGGTATTCAGGTCGACCAACGTCAGCGTCGCCCCGGCTAACGGCAGGCGCGACATCGAGTTGTAGACGACGCCGTCGGGGTCGATCGGCAGGTTCAGGTTCTGCAGGTTACTGCCGGCCAGCACGACGATGTCGTAGATGCGCTGCAACGCATTGCTGAAGTCCGAGCTCGCGAGCCCCAACAACGCCGTTCGGCTGCTCGCACCCGGCGCGCTGAAGACCAGCTCGTACTTGTCCGGCGTCAGGTAGTTCGGCACGACACCGATGAACTGATAGACGCCGGTCTCGTCGGTGGTCGTCGTCATCACCGACGTACCGTTGCGGCGCAGGTCCACCGTCCACCCTTGCAGCACGTGCTCGTTACCATCGAGCACGTCGTTGAAATTCGCGTCGTGCCAGACCGTGCCGTTGAGGATGCCCGAGCCGACCACGCCGCCGACGTCGATCGTCACGCTCGCCGCCGCGGTCTGATCCGTGTTCCATATCACGTGGCCGGTATTGGTCACGTGCGTGCCGATCGCGAGGTTCGGATTGATCCTCGCCTGAAAGCGCAGCTCGATCGTTTGCCCCGGCGCGAGGTCACCGTAATTCGCGGTGATCACCGTTCCGGCAATGCTGACGCCGGTGTTCGAGCCGTTGAGCAGCGCGGACTGATCCACGTACAACAGATACGCAGGGGCGTTCTCGTCGAGATCGTCGGTGATGTACACACCCGGCTGCGTCACGGAGCCCGGGTTGCGCACCGTCACCAGATATTCGAGCATCGCGCCGGCAATCGCCGGTCCATTGCCGACCACGGACACCTGCTTCGTGATCGTGAGCGGCAGCGCGACGCCCACGAGCGTGGTGTGCGCGTCCTGAAAATCGAGCACGCCGGGCGTACCGTCGGTGATGGTGCGCGCGTAGTGGCGGGCTGCAGAGGCCGACACGGACGGATCGATGCTGTACCAGTCGGTGGTGCCTGCCACGTTCGTCAGGCTCGCGCCCGGCTTGGTGGTCGCGTCGAGCAACGTGTCATAGCCGATGATCAGGTGCTCGTTCGGTCCGATCGACGCCGTCGGCGTGAGCATCGTCAGCGTCACCGTACACGTCGGCGCACCGACGTACGCAACCGTGTAGTCGGTGCCTGCGGTCAATGCCGGCGCGACCGGGGTGACGCCGTTGGCCTGGAAGATCTGCGCGGTCACCTGCGTAGGCGCCGCGCCGCACGTGCCGCCATTCGCGGTGTCGGGTAAGCGGTCGGTGATCACCGGCGCGAACGCGCGGGCGCCGCCCGCATTGCGTACGTCGAGATGGAAGACGCCCGGCACAGTAAGGGCCATTGCCGGCGGACCCGATTTCTGCAGCGTCAGCAGCGGCTCGACCACCGTCATCAATCCGCTGGTGCCACTCCTGCCGTTCTGCTGCGTCGCGCCATCGCCTTTCAGTTGGTTGTACGTGAACGACGAGGTGTTCGTGAACGCGAGTCCGGCGACGTTCGTCGGCGTGTCGCGAAGACGCACGGTCACATCGAAGACGGCCTGCTGGCCTATGGGTATGTCGATGCCGCCACCGCTGCCTTCGATGACGAGGTTCGTGCTCGTGCCGGTGTTCACCGCCGTCCAGGTACCTGGACCGGAGACCTTCGTCACAGCGACGTATTCCATGTCCGCGGCGGATGCGTCGAGATCGTCGAGGATCCGCACGTCATAGAGCGCTGCGGTGTGCGGCGTCGCCGGCACCGTGATGCGGTACTTGAACGGTTCGCCGATCGTCGCAGTCGGTTGCGTCCTCGCTTTCGCAAGCAACGGCTGCTGATTCGGCGGGATCGGCGCCAACGTGAACTGGCCGATCAGCCCCGACGTGTTGAGGGTGCCGCCCTCTCGCGTGATGAATTCGGATACCGGGTTGCCGTTCGAGTCCTGAAAACCCATCGACAACGTGTAGTCGATCCCGTCGACCTGGAACGTCGTGGGTTGCGCCGAGGAAACGATCGTCACCCGGTCCGTACATCCTTCGCCGACCGGCGTCGGATACGGACACGGAGTCTGGTTGTTCGGTGTTTCCACGTGGTCGAACCTGAACGTGAAAGTCAGCGGCCCCGTCGAGACTCCGTCCACGTCCAGCACCAGAACGACATCGAGCAGAACCGACGTCAGGGACGGATCGCCGACCTCGAAGTTCCGGTGCGTAAATGTTCCGAGCGGGAACAACGGACCGGTCCCGGGCAACGTCACCGGCGCCGGTGTGGTCGTGGTGTAGTCGTAGCCGCTTTGCGGCGTTCCGGACGTGGTGCCCCACCGGATGATCGAAGTCGGTACACCGTTCGTGATGACGGGATCGCCCGGCTGGCTACCGGCGACGTTGTCCGTCGGGTCGTGCCAGTTGCCGGTAACGGATACGTAGGTGATCTGCGCCGCGGTGGCGGGGTTCGAAGCGAACGCCACCATCGCGCAGAGAAGCAGAGCAACGCATCGCGCAGCGAGCGACCGCCATCGCGTCGCACGACCTGCGAGGTTTGCCAACGACGCAACGAAGGAGCGTGCGACCTGCCACGCACCCCTGTCCGCCAGCACTCTGACGTTCGGAGTTCGCATGCGCGCTACCAGCTCGGTCTCAGTAGCCCAGAGCCAGTCGAATGCGCGCAACGTTCGAAACGAACATGGTTCGACTACGTACCGCCATGTCAGCCCCGTATCCCACCCCAGCGGACGCGCGCAGTCCCGGTAGCGCGTCCTTGTAAGATTTGTGTAACGAACTATCGCTTGGGTTGTAAGGTGGTTGTGGTGATTGGTTCACACGCTTTCCAGCGCGTGTGTCGGACGATCCACTCTGAGAATCCGTTCGCATTTAGGGTGCGACATCACGCGGCCGGCAGGAAATCGATCGGATACACGATCGTGATCGCCGGCACGTCCTTCGCGCCGAAATCAAACGTGTGAACCCTCGCGACGACCTGCGTGACGAGTTCGGGCGCGTGCATATCGGTTGCGTGCAACGCGCACGCGGAGACGCTGCCGTCAGGCTCGATCGTGAGGCGCAGAATCATCTTGCCCTGCAGCGTCGGATCGTTGCGCAGCTCGCGGTTGTAGAGGCGATACAGCGCTGCCTTGTATCGATCAAACACGATCTGAATCTCTTCGTCGGTACGCGACAGGACTGCGCCGTCGGAGAGCGGTCGATCGTTGCCGCCGCTTGCCGAAATCTTGCTCGACGCGCGCGTCAGCGCCGCGCCCTGAATCGCGCCGCGCTCATCGCCGCCGCTGCCGAAGTCTTTGCTCAGCGCAGCGAGGTGGATACCACCGCTGGAACCCGGCGCGTTTGTCGTCAGCATCGACCGCTGCGGTTGCGCGGACGATGCGTCGGCGTTGTTGATTTTCGCTTTGGAACCGAGCGCCACGACCGGCGCGTCCTTGAACGAATCGAGCTTCTCGCGAAACGCGAGAATGCCCTGCGCCGGACCCGGCGCGTCATCGGGCTTCGGTTCCTGCGCGGCCGGTTTGACGACCTTCGGCGGCTCGACCTTTTCGACCGGTTTGACCTGCACGACTTGCTTCGGCGGCTGCACCGCCACTTCGACCGGTTTCGGTTTGGGCTTCTCCTGCACCATCAGCGTAATCACGCGCTCCGGCACGTCCGGTACTTCGTCGGGTTCCGGCGTCGGCATTGGAATGAACGGCAGGATCAGCGCAAACGCCAGACACGCGAGCAGCGCGTTGGTCGCGGTCTTGCGGAAGCGACGATCGTCTTCGCCGCCTTGCGTCCACGACTCCATCGCTTGTGCCGCGCGGATCGCGTCGATCTCCCGTTCGACGATCCACTCGTGTTTGATGCGCTCTTCTTCTTCGAGCGCCTCGAACACGTCGTCTTCGAGCCACTCCGCGTGCTCTTGCTGTTCGTTGATTTCGTCGAGCTTCCCGCGGCGGCGCGTTTCGATCGCGCCAATCCGCTCGTCGAACGCACTCACTCGCGCGCGCGCAGCGCGCAAGCGTTCTTCGATATTCGTTTTCGGATGGTCGTCGCCCCAGAACAGCGCCGCCGCACCGGCCTCGTTCAGTTGATCGAACGCGCTGCAGAGACCTTGCAGCAGATGGTGCTGCTGGCGGTCGGGCGCGAGATCTTCGAGCTCGACATCGATCGCGCGGAGCTCACCCACGAGCCCGTCGAGCTTTTCGCGCGCCGCGGCGAGGAACTGCTCCAACTCCTGGGACGTCGGACCGGGGCCGGCCAATTCCTCACCCATGGCGTCCAGTGAGAGCCGCTCGGTGGGGTCCTCAGCTATCGGATCGTCAATTGCTTCGGATTGCATCACATCCCTCAACTTGTATCGGCTTCATTCGGTTGCCGATGAAGCGCCGCTACGTCGCTGACGCGACTTGCGCCGGTAGTTCCTTTTCGATCACCGCCAACGAGAGCTTGCCGTACGACGCTGCCGTGCACGTCGACATCACCTTCTTCAGCACCGAATACGGCAGGGTCTTGTCGGCGAGCACGGTGATTTCACGCGACGCCATCGATTCTTCCGTCGATGCCAGGTCGCCAACGAGCATCGGGCGTTCGAGTACCGCTCGCAGCGGATCGACCGACGACTCCGTAGAGGCGCGAATTTCCTCTACGGTGGTGATGAATTCGCCCTGCACGAACAACTGATCCTTGGTGACCATCACCACGACCGATTGCTTCGGCTGCGATTCCGAGCTCGACTGCGGTATCGCGATGCCCTTGGCGTTCTGCACGATCTCGACGTTCGTCGAGTACACGAGCAGAAACGCGACCATCACCGACAGAATGTCGATCAGCGGAATCAGATTGAGCTCGGCCTCGGCGCGATGAAGCAGGCTGTGTTTCGACTTCCGCGATGGAACCAACAGGCTCATGGCGCATCTCCAACGGCAATCTTCGGAAACAGATCCACGCGCGCCGGCTTTCCCGTACCGCCCGCCGAAATCGCGGCGGACACGTCGGCAACCTGGAACGCATCTCCCGCGAGGGCCGGGTCGACGGTTCGAATCGCATCCATCACCTGCACGAGGCTGTCGTATTCGACCTCGGGCTCGAGCAATACGGAGGCGTTGTCGGTTTCCGGATAGTCGCGCTTCAACGACAGCGCGAGATCCGTCAGCGTCTTGAGGTCATAAGCACCGTCGACGTTCGGAATCGCGGCGATGCGGTCCGTGCCGTTGGTGAGCTCCAGGCCTTCCTTGCGCACGATCACTTCGAGCCTGAACTCGGGCTTCGCGGGATTGCCGCTCGCGGAACTCGGCAGATCGAGATCGAGAATCGTGATGCGCGCGAACACGGCCGTCATCAGCAGGAACGTCACCAACACCGTAAAGATGTCGATCATCGGCACGAGCAGGAGCCCCGCCGGCTTGATCGTACGGCGCGTGTGGCTGTCGTACATCGCGTTACTCGAGTACATGGCGTTATCCGTTCGCGGCTTTCGCGAGCTCGAGGTGGGTTTGGCGCGTCGGCTGGCGATTCGTGAGCACCGTCAGAAATTTGATGGACGCCGCTTCGAGGTGGTCGATCAGTTGCACCGTTTTCGTCTGCAACCAGGAATGCAGCGCGAGGAACGGAACCGCCACCATCAGGCCGAACGCGGTGCAGTTCATCGCTTCCGAAATACTCGCCGACAGGAGGTTGGCTTTTTCCGCCGGATTCACCGTCGCGACCGCCGAGAACGCGTGGATCAAACCGCTCACCGTGCCGAGCAGGCCGAGCAGCGTCGCGATGTTTGCGAGCGTCGCCAGATAGTGGGTGCGCTTCTCGAGCTGCGGCATGATGCCGGTCATGCATTCCTGCATCGCCGTCTTCACGTCGTCGCGGCGACGCACCGCGCCCTGCAGCGAAAGACCGACGCCGATCAGGCGCGAAATCGCCGTGTCGTCCTTGCCGGCCATTTCGCGGGCCTTGTCGAATTCGCCCTTCATCAGCACCGGATCGAGCGCGGTCCACGCGCCGCGATTGAGAACGCCCATCCGCGTGAGCGTGATGAACCGTTCGATGGCGATCGCTGCGCCGAGCGCACCGACGAACAGAATCGGCAGCATGAAGATGCCGCCCCGCGTGAAGAAACCGACCACTGAGTAAAAAATGTCCATGCTGCAAACCTCTTGGTTAACGACTCACTTCGAATCCGTGCGGATCTGGTAGTACGAGAGCTCTCGGGCGAACACGTCTTTGTCGACGGGCTTGATCGAATCGTCCGGAAGCCTCGAAAGTGCGGGCATGTCGCCGAGCTGGGAGCTCTTCCAGGGAACGAGCACCAGCGACTTCGGTGCTTCGTCGTTGCCGAGAATCGACATCCCCGACATTGTGACGTCACCTGCCGGTTTGCCCGCCGCCTGGCCTGCGTTCGCGTGCGGCGCCTTGGCACTGTCGTCAGCGAACGCCGCGCTCGCGATCAAGAGCCCAGACACAAAAATCAACGATGCACGACGCATGGTTCCTCCTACTTGTTCGCGCGACTGCGCAGATCGGCAATCCAGATGGCTGCGTTCTTGTCGGCAGGCACGGCTTGCTGGTACGCGACATAGTTGTCGAGCGCGCACGTCGTGTCCGCGAGATACAGATCGCACAAGATCGCGAGGTTGAGTCGCGCGTAGTGGAACTGCGGCGACAGCGCGAGCGCTTTCTCGTAGCTCGAACGCGCTTTTGCGAACTCACCTTTCTTTCGATACAGCATGCCGAGTTCGTTGAAGGCGACTGGATGACGCGGGTTCAGCGCAATCGCGTGCTCGAGGCTCGCGATGCCGTTGTCGAGATCGCCTGAGCGCCCGTAGGCGATGCCGAGATCGATGTACGGCGCCGACGCGCGCGGTGCGCTCTTCGTCACTTCGGTCAACAGCGCGATGCCCTGCGCGTATTCGTTGCGCTCGAACAGTTGTATCGCCGCCGCGTATTGCCGGCGCGCGTCGTCACCGACCCGAACCTCTTCGGCAACCGTAAAGCCGGTGCCGGTATCGAGAATCGTCGATTCCTTCGAAACCGGCGTCCTTTCGGGCGCGGACGTCGAGCAGCCGGTGAGCGCGAGCGCCACCGCCAGCAGCGCTACCTGTGCGAGCGCGTCATTGCGTGTTCGCATTGGCCACTCCCGGATATTGCTCGGTTTCCAATTCGGTCGTTTCGGCGTTCGTACTCGACGTGTCGGAGTTCGATTCGTCGACGTGTTCGTTCGGTACCTCGGCGCCTTGCGCGGGCAACGTATCCGAGCCGACGGACGATTCGCCTGTCGGCTGCGCTACGCCGTTATCGACGGCGATCACCGCGCGTTCCGGCACGTAGTACGTGTATTGATCGATCGACTCGAGGAAGCCGCTGCTGATCTCGGACTTCGCATAGCGTCCGGGTTCGAGCTCGGCGAGCCGTGCGAGGCTCTTCTCGGTCCAGGCGTTGTAGACGCCGTCGCGCATCAGCTCGAGATTCTTCTCGTGCACCGAGATGGCCCGTTCTTCGAACGGGAACGCTTCTTCTTCCAGCGCGTCTTCGTAGTCCGAGAGCTTTGTGCCCGTCAGGCCGATCGGGCGCTCCGATTCCACGAGCGAGTGGCCGAAGTTGGAGTAAACCTCCGCGATATAGAAGGTCGCAGCCGCGGTGACGTCGCCGACTTCGTACGACACGAGATCGCTGAACGTTTTGATTGCGGCATCCATGTCCTGCCGCTTTTCGCGCAGGCTGCGCTCGAACGGCTGGCGCAGCTCGATCGCGGCGAACTCGCTGTAGGTCGGCTCCGCCAACGTGAGCGCTGCGCGCGCGGCCACGTTGCGCGTACGGTCCGTGCGTTCGGCGCCGGCCGCGGCGTCGATCTGCACGATCTTCTCGAGCTGTTCGTGATAGCGCGTCGTGTCGCCGGCGGTCTTCAGGATCGCGGCCATCTTGGCGCGCGTCTCCACCGCGGTTTCGACCGGCTTCGGGAACTGCTCGACGTAACGCCCGTACGCGTCGAGCGCGTTGTCGCTGCGGTTCGACTGCTCGTACAGATTGCCCGCGAGCAGCAATGCCTCCGCGCGCAGCGCCGGATCATCCGATTCCTTGGCAACGCGCTCGTATTCGGCAGCGGCCTGCGACAACTCGCCCGCTTCGCGATGCACGAACGCGATCTGCTTCGTGGCTTCCTTCTCGAGCGCATGGCCCGGATTCGACAGCCGGAAGTCGTCGAGCACCTGCGCGGCGTCGTCCCAGTCCTTCAACCGTATCAACGCGGCGCCCGCGTCGTACTCGGCGCCGGCGCGCATCGACGATGTCGGCGCGAGCTGCTTGATGCGCAGGAAGTGATCGGCCGCCGCGCGATAGTCGCCGGCGTCGTTCGCCTGCTCGCCTTGCTTGTAAATCGACGCGGCGAACGTCTCTATGAGCGCCGGACGCGATTCGTCGTTGTCCGGCGTCGCGGCGAGCACGCGCGAATAGGCGAGTTCGGCTTGGCTGTAGTCGGCGAGATCGAACGACGCGTGCGCCACCACGAGCCACCCTCTGCGAACGATGCTGGGTTCGGCGTTCGGGAAGCGTTCGATCAGCTTCTGCGCCGAGTTCCGCGCAAGCGGATAGTCCTGCATCTCGTACAGGTCTTCGGCGGCGGCGCCGAGCACGACCGCGGCGTGTTCGTGTTGCGGGAACGTGTCCGCAAACTTGAGCGAACTGTCGACCGTCTCGCGCTTCGCGGCGTCCTTCTCGGTTTCGCCGACCACCTTCAGGTATTCCCGATGCGCGAAGATCGCCGCATATCCGGCGGCGGCCGCCTTCTCGTGCGGTTGATAGTCGTATGCGGTGCGTTCGTACTCGCGCGCCGCGCCTGCGAAGTCGTTCTGCTCGCGCAACAGGTCGGCGAGCTGATAGTTGATGGCTGGCGTTTCGGGATCGTCGTGGAACGAGTCGATGAACTCGCCGTACCAGCGCGTCGCCTCGGCGAAGTTGGCCGGCTTGTCGTCGACCTTGGACGCGTCCTGATATTGCGCGTGATAGTGGTTAGCGAGGTCCTTCAGGTTGCTCTTGACGTACGCCAGCACCTCCGGCGTTTGCTTCACGTCGAAGTACTGCCAGTAGTCGGCGTGCAGTCCGTAGCGCGTCGCGAACTCTTTCTTCGACTCGAGCACCAGCTTCGAGAATCCGCCCTGATCGTAGATTTCGATCACGCGCATGCTGAAGCGCGGCGCGACGGCGTGATGCGGGTTCAGTGCGACGAAGCTTCGGTAAACCGTCGCCGCATCGTTGTAACGGCGCTTCGCCAGGTAGAACTCGGCGAAGTTGCGATACACGCGGTCTTCGTAGCCGCGGTGACCGTTCGTCGCGAAGTACTCGTCGATCACCTCGGGTCCGCCGAGGTTCGAGAGACTCAGGCTCACCACCTGCAGCGTGTCGTCGATCCGCTTCGCCTCTTCCTCTTCGTGCTTGGCGTCGAAGTCGTAGCCGGTCGACACCTTGTAGTCGAGCAACGCGAAGTACTGATGCAGCGCCTCTTCGTAGAACTCCTGCTTGTACAGCGACCAGCCGAGCTTGTAGAGCGACAGTTCGTAGAACGACGACGCGCTACCCATCGAAACCACGGATTTGTATGCCGCTTCCGCGTTGGCGTACTTGCGACGCACGAAGAAGTACTCGCCGCGGCGGAAATACACTTCGTCGACGTATTTCGACTGCGGATATTCCGCGATCAGACGATCGATGACGTGCTGCGCGTCGTCGGACGCGCCGAGCTCGTCGTATGCGCGCGCCATCTGGTACAGCACCTGGTCGTTGCGCTCGTACCACGGGTAATCGTTGAGGATCTTCTTGTAGGTCGTGATCGCCTGGAGCGGCCCCGTCAGATCGACATCGGCACCCTCGGGCAACTGCGTCGCATCGAGGTCGTAGGCGTCCATCGGAGACTGCGCCGTCGCGCGCGCTTCGAACGCGGCGATGCTTTCCGAGGCGGCACGGTCCGCGGCGCTTTCCGCGGCGGCGCTTTCCGCTGCGGCGTTTTCGTGTGCGGCGTTTTCGTGTGCGGGCGCCGGATCCGCCTCCTTATGCGCGGTGATCGCGACGGGAACCACCTCGCCGGGGCTGCTCGCGGGCGCCGGTAGCGGTGCCGGTAGATCGGCGCGGCCGCCTTTGCCGCCTACAACGCCGTAATCCTTCTCGATCTGCAGGTCGGCGAGGCGCCGCATCGCTTCCGGCGCCAACTGATGATTCGGCGTTGCGTTCAAGAACTGCCGGTAGCCCGCCATCGCGCTGACGAGGCTGTTGTCGACCGGCACTTCCTTCAGATCGGGCTCCACGTTGCGAAGCTGCGAAATGGTGCCGCGATCGTCGCGCACCGTATGGCAGCCGACGAGAAGCAATCCCGCTGTGATCACCAGCGCCGTTCTCATTCGGCTTTCGCCTGCTGCTGAGTAGCCGTCGCGCGGTCGTAGCTGTCGGCCATCGCGTACCGCGCGCGCACCTGATAGTCCTCGAGTCGTTGCTGGCGAACTTCGAGCTCCGCAATCGCGACGCGTTCGAGCACGTTGCCCTGCCGCGCCATCAGCAACTTGGTGTTGCCGATCGCTTTCTCGACGCGCGCGCGCAAGCGCTTGATCGGGACGCCGTATCCTTCGTAACTGTGCGTCGCCGCCTGGCGCACCCGAACGAACTCGTTGTACTGAGTGTTGAGCTGATCAACAGCTTTCTGCGACTCCTGCAAGTGGTCGTAAAACTGCGTCAGGCGGTCCTGGTATTCGGTCTTCAGGTTCCACGTCACCAGGCCGCGGAGCCGGCCCACGCGTGCAACCAAAGCTTCGTTGGGACCGTCCTCGGCGGCGGCAATACGGTCGCTGAGCTTGTTCAGCGTCGCGACGAGCAGACGTTCGTCGCTGGTCGCGAGGAGGTCCGGACGCGGCGCAACGAGCATGCTCTGCATGCGATCCGTGAGAATCTTGTGCTGCTCGAGCCGTATGCGGCGCCGCGAATCCAGTTCGCGGAACTGCTGATCGAGGCCCGGCAACAGCGGCTCGTAGTACGCGCGCCGCCGTGCGATCAGGTCTTCGTACGCGGCGAAGCTGCGCTGCCACGTGTCGAGCCGGACCCGCAGGTCGTCGAGGTCCAGGTAATTCTGCAGTGCCGTCTGGAAGTCGTGCGATGCCGACAGTTCCGTCAGGTAATACGTTTCAGGCGATTCGGGCAGCGAGCGCAGCCGAATCACCCAGTCCTTGTCCTGGCGAACTTCCTCGCGCACCAGCGCCTTCAGGAATCTGCCGCTTTGTACGCTGTCGATCGACGCATGCAGCTTGCCGAGCTCGTTGCCGTACGAATCCAATGCCTGGCTGTACAACAAAGCAGCGCGACCGTAGATCGCGAGCTGACTGTATGCGTACGGCAACGCGAGCATCGCTTCCTGCACCGACGAATCGGTCTGATCGCGCTGCACGAGGATGTTCCACGGCACCATCGCACTTTCGTAACGCTTTGCCGACACGTCTGCCCACCCGGAACTCAGCAGCGCCTGATTCGAGAACGGACCGGACAGTCGAACGCGTTCGAGAGAGTTTTTCGCCTCGACGAAGTCGTTCGACTGCATGAGTAGCGTGCCGCGCACGAGATTCGACTTGTCGCGGATCGCCATCGTCTCCTCGTTGGGAGCACTGACCGCGCCGGCCTTGTCGAATTCCTCGAGCGCCGCCGCACGGTGGTCACCGAGCAGGTACGCCATCGCGAGGTTGTAGTCGGAGAAACCAACCAGCGCCTTGCTTCCTGCCAAACGCTTCAGAATCTGCGCCGCTTCGTCGGCGCGGCCGGTATACAGATAGACATTCGCACGCAGGAATTCGACGTCGTCGCGGATCTTCTCCGGCACGCGCCCGTGGATACGGTCGAGGCTTCTGACCGCATCGGCCAGTTGCCCCTTCTGGAACTGGATGCGCGCCAATCGATAGGCGGCATCGTTGCGAATCGGTTCGTCGACGTTACCCTCGAGCACCGCCGTGATCGCATGACCGGCGCGCAGGTGCATTCGGTAGTCGAGTTCGAAATCGCCGACCGAAAACTCGGCCGAGTCGACCAACGGATACAGCGAGTCGAGGTTCGGTTCGTCGAGGCCGTGATGCTGCGCGAGTTCGGCGTCGAGCCGCGCGAGCGCATCGAAGTACAGCCCTTGTTGGGCGTAGTAGATCGCCTCGGAAAAATACAGGTCGCGCGGCGGTTTCTCCGCGTGCGGATGTTTATCCCCCTGGGGACTTTTGTCCCCGCGGGGATCCTCGTCCGCAAAAACGAGCGGCGCGATCAAGACCACGATGACTTGCATTGCGATCCGGCAGGCTTTGAGCGACATGGCTACCAGTTCTGGAGTTCGATCGCTTCCGCGCTCGAGCCTGCCAAGGCGACACCGAGCAAGCGTGGATCGATGCCCTTGTCGAAGGTGAACTGCCGGCTCTCTTTGTAGTCCTTGCCGTTTTCGAGCTTGCCGATGACCGACACTTCGAGTTGATGTGCGCCGGTACTGTAGTTGCCGGTGAATATCCGTTGGACGCCGCCGCTCTTCAGCGCATCGAGCTCCTTGAAGCTGTAGATGTGGTGCGTCGCGAGTTCGCCGTCGATGCGGATCTGCACCGCGTCGAGGCGGAACGGATCCTGCTGAGACAGCGAAATGAACACCGCCACCTGAGTGTTCGAGGGGAACAACAACCGTTCCTCGAGCTGGCTCAGATCGGTTCCGATGCTGAGAACGTCGGTTTTGATCTCCTGCACTTGCTCGTCGAGGCTGCGCATCTCTTGCTGCGACCCACCGTCGCCCCAGCTCGAGCTTGCCCAACTCGACACAATCAGGATCAGAAAAAACAAAGGCACAAACGACTTCGTCATCTCTACTCCCTGCTCGTACAAACTTCCCCGCGGCAGACAGCGGCGCGCCGAGTTACATGGCGAGTACAAAGTCTTTACGAATAGTGGAGGCAACGTTGTGATCGATCGCGCAAATGCGTCCGGCACACGGCCGGCCACCTCACGACACGTGAACTCGCGCCAGTCGGGACGCGCGCGCAGGCGCGCCAACGTGACTCATGAGGGGCACATCTGTAGACCGGATCCCGGAACGTCCGTGACGCGGATCACACGGACCGATCACATCGACGCTACGGTCTCGCGTGCGGCAAGCGGCAACAGTTGGACTCAGCACGCGTGCCGGCGGGCGCGGGTCAACTCTCACCATTTCCACCAATTGCGCGGTCTCCCGAGGACGCACCAGGCGGTTCAAGGGCGTCCTTGCGTCTCGAGGCGCAGTCGGCTTAGCCGGACCAACGTCGCGTACTCCGCGCTCCTTGTGCGCGTTTTTCGTAGACTCATCCCCGCTTCTGGGCCAGAGCGCAACTTATGGGTCCGTTCTCCTCCTATAAAGGCGATGGTCCCTACATTTTCGTCTGCTACGCGCATGCTGACGCCGCGCTCGTTTATCCGCAGATGTCGTGGCTGCGCGAACAAGGCGTAAACATCTGGTACGACGAAGGCATTAGTCCCGGCGAACTCTGGCGCAGCGAAGTCGCGCACGCCATCGAACATTCGAGCCTGTTTCTATTCTTCGTATCACCGAACTCAATGGCGCGGGCGGACTGTCTGCGAGAGATCGACTATGCGCTTGATCGGTTGCGGCCGTTTCTCTCAGTTCACCTTGCAGCGACCGTATTGAGTCCGCCACTACGTTTCCGAATCGGCAATGTACAAGCGCTTCGTCTCGATGGCGCCGAACAGAGTGGACGGGAACGTCTAATCGCTGCGGTGAAAACTGCGCTCATGCGTGGGAAAACGGACGACTGGCGTCAGCACTCTGAAGCGGCTGCGGGTGCGTCACAACACGCGCCGAAACACGGCCCGGCATCGCGCAGTACGCGGGCGCGAGAGTTCGTCGCTTCGATGGCGCGTTCGCTACATCCCGACTCGGTCAAGGAAACAAAGTCGTGGCCCCTCACGCTGGCAGCCGGCGCCGCAGTTGGGACTCTCTGCGCGGCGTTGTTGTGGATTCCGCCAATTCGTGACCTCGAACAGCAGTTCGGATTGCGATGGCTGTTCAGTTTGCGCGGGCCGGTAAGTCCTCCAACCGAGGTTGCGATCGTCGCAATGAATCAGCGTGCGGCGTCCAACATTTCTCTTCCGCGCGATCCTGAGCAGTTTCATCGCTGCGTCAATCCAATCGTTGGTACGGCGCCGCCCAACTACGTCGTGCTGCCATCGATGCCGTCGCGATGGCCCCGGTGCATGCACGCGCGCCTTGTAGAGAAGCTCGTCGACGCCGACGCGCGTGTAATTGCGTTCGACGTGCTGTTTCGTGAGCGGCCACCATTGCCAGGCGCCGAAGGAAACCTGAACGCCTGGCAGGACGAGAGTCTCGCGACTGCGTTTGCAGCATCCGCGCGCGTCGTGCTCGCGCAAAAGCTGGAGATCTTGAACGGGCACGAGACGCTGTCAGAGATCGGCGCACCGATAGCGGCCGCGGCACTCGGAGCGGGACCGTTTCCGCTCAACGTCGACGAGGGACGCGTCGATCGGTTTCCGACATTCCACCACTCGACGTTCCTCACGCCGACATTGCCAACCATCGCTCTGCAAGCCTACACACGTGGCACGAATCGACTCTTCACCGAATTGCTCAACCAGCGAACGCATACCCTTGTCGACGTTTTGCCGGCATCCGACGATCCACCGCTGTCCGGACAACTCGCGGCTAACGGCCTATTAATTCACTACGCGTTCCGCAGCGATCCGCTGCTCGGCCCGGCAATGGTCGACGCGCTGCAAACGCAGCGTTCGCACGACGCGGAAACGCGCATGCAACTTCTAGCGCTTGTCTCTCTATTCAAAGGCGACGATGCACGCCTGCTGAATTTCTACGGCCCCTCCGGGACCATACCTGCGATCGGATACGACCAGGTTTTGGCGTCAACCCCACAGCAACTGTCTTCGTTGTTCAAGGACCGCGCGGTCTTCGTTGGCTATCTGGAAGAGGATCAACCGGAACAGACCGAACATTTCGCCACGGTCTTTTCGTCCGCCACAACAGCGGATCTGAGCGGTGTCGAAGTCGCGGCGACCGCGTTCGCAAACCTCCTGCACGACAAGACGCTGCGCTCGCCCCCGTCGCTAATATCGCCGCTGACGACGCTGTTGAGCGGACTCCTCACGACTGTCGCATGCATCCGCCTCCGCAACCGCTTCGCGATCGCCGTCATTGCGATAGGCGTCGCGTCGTTCGGTGGCGGCGTGCTTTATGCATTCGCCACGAAGGGAATCTGGATTCCGTTCGTCATTCCGATGTGCATCGCCGTACCGGCGGGCGCATTCACGAGCTTCGTGTGGAAATACACGACGACGAGGCGTCAACGAAAAGAGTTGCGTCGTGCCTTTGCGTATTTCGTACCGGAAGACGTCGTGCGAATGCTGGAGCAAAACGCCAAGGAGATCGGGCACGTAAAGGAGTCTATCGAGTGCGCCTGTGTCGCAACCGACGCGGCAAATTTCACGCCGCTTGCAGAAAGCATGGCTCCGGATGCACTGGCCGACTTCCTCAATTCGTACTTCGAGGCGCTATTCCGCGGCGTCGCAGCGCAGGGCGGCTTTGTATCAGACGTGGTCGGCGACGCCATGCTCGCCATCTGGCCGCATCGATCCTCAGACACTCACATTCGGTTGTTGCGCGCATTGATTCAGATGCGCGACGCGGCCCAGCAATTCGATGAACAACTCGCCGGCAATCGATTGATGACACGCTTCGGCGTGGACTGGGGTCGCGTGACGTTAACGACGGTTGGCGCGGAGTCGCATTACGAATATCGGGCCGTTGGGGACACGGCGAACACGGCCGGGCGAATCCAGGAATTGAACAAGAAACTCGGCACACGGATCCTGCTTTCGCACCCATCGATCGGCAACGCCAAAGCGAGTTCCTCACCCGCAACCTCGGGAGCTTTCTGCTCCGCGGTAAGCGCCACCCCTCGCAGATCCATGAACTGATCGATCGTCGTGACAACGCGACGCAGGCGCAGGTCGATCTGTGCGCGCAATTCGAACAGATCATGGAAAGTCTGCAGAATGCGGATGTCACCGCCGCACGGCTTCGTCTGCAGAATGTCCAAAACTCCTTCCCATCCGACGGGCCAACCGCTTTCTATTTGAGCTTCCTCGAATCGGGTACCCCGCTCGAGAACGGCGCGGTACGAGTCGACTAACAGTACGTCACTGGCGCGGTCACCGATTCGAAACGTCGAAACTGTTGCGCTTCGCACGCCAAAGCACTACGGTCGAGTTGGCAGTCGTCGTATCGCAGTCCTGCGTTTCAGAGAAAAATATCTGCGGGGCGAGTATGGGGACAGACGCCAACAGCGCGCTGTGGGGGAGTTCGAGCGCCTTCCTTCGGCTTGTCGCCGTCGCCGTCATAGTCTGCGCGGTGCTTTGCAGCACACGCGCCCTGGCCGAAGAGACTGCGCCTACGTGCGAGCCCATCGTCGCACGCGTCGTTTCCCTTCAAGGTACGGTCGAGGTTCGACGTCGCACCGGAAGCGGCGATTGGATGCCGATCACTCGACTCGACACACCGATCTGTTCCGGAGATCTACTGCGAACGGGTGCCACGTCTCGCGCGGCCCTCTACGTACAGTCCGAGACGATAGTACGCGTTGATCAACACACGACGATCGCCCTGGCACAGACGGTCGACGAAACCGTCATCGAGTTCTTCGAGGACCAAAGCGCTCGGCCGACCAGCTCGAATTCCTGCGGTGCCGGGTATTTCATTTCGCGCTTCCCCAAGAAGCTGAGCGTCAAGTCGCCTTATCTGAATGCAGCGATCGAGGGTACCGAATTTCAAATGGCGCTCCAGTGCGCCACTACGGAACTGGCGGTTATCGAGGGTGCCGTTCGCGCCCGAACAGTTTCATCAGGTGAGGAACGGCTACTTACGAAAGGTGAATCGTGGGCGGCCGGACCTTCTACACCCTCCGTATTCAAAACACTGATCAAGCCGACCGACGCGGTTCAATGGGTTCTCTATTACCCGCCGCTCAGTGAGGCAAATGCGGTGGGCGATATTCCAGCCGTCGCGCAATGTCGCGGCCTGCAGGCGCCGGCCGACCAAGCGTGTCTTACTCATCGTGCCGAGGTTCTTCTCCGGCGAGGACAGATCTCCGACGCGCAGCGCGCCATCGACGAGACGCTGTCTCTCAATCCAGCGAACGCGGATGCCAACGCACTGCGCGCAATCATCGAGATTGCTGCAAACAACGTGGTCGAGGCGCGCGAGATCGCGACCGCCGCGACGGCGTCCGCGCCGAACGAGTATCGAACCTGGCTCGCTCTCTCCTATGCGCAGCAGGCCGCGTTCGATCTCAATGCCGCTCTGGAGAGCGCACAGAAGGCCCAAGCACTTCAGCCGGCGCTTGCGCTGACAAACGCGCGCGTGGCCGAGCTGTTGCTGTCGCTCGGGCGCTTCAACGAGGCCGAAAGGTCTGCGCAGAAAGCAGTGGACGCCAATCCGAACGAGCCTCTCGGCCACTCGATGCTGGGCTTCGTTCATTTAGCTCAGATCAATACCGCAGCTGCACGCAAAGATTTCGACGCTGCGATTGCCTGCGACTCCTTCGAACCCTTACCTCGGCTCGGCCTTGGACTTGCAATCATTCGGGAAGGCCAGCTCGTCGCGGGCCGCGAACAACTCGAAATCGCCGTGGCCCTCGATCCGTCGAACTCGCTGCTACGCAGCTATGTGGGCAAGGCCTACTACGAAGAGAACACGAAGGCGCGAGATGCGCTTGCGGCAAACCAGTTCGGATTGGCGAAGCAGCTGGACCCGAAGGATCCGACGCCTTGGTTCTACGGCGCGATCTTGCAGCTGTCGCAGAATCGCCCGGTGGAATCCTTGGAGTCGCTCAACACGTCGATAGAAAAGAATGGCTACCGCGCCGTCTACCGGTCCGAATTGCGGATCGATCAGGACCACGCGGCCCGCGCCGCAGATACAGCCGCGGTGTACGGCGATCTCGGATTCGAGCGCCTCGCGATCCTCGCGAGCACCAAGGCGATCGATGAAGATCCAAGCAACAGCTCTGCCCATGAATTGCTGGCGACGTCGATTCGAACCTTCCTCGGTATGACGTCGCTCGCGTCAGCGAGGCTCTGCAGGCCCAGATTAGACAACCTCTATCTCTTTCCGCGGTGCCCTGCTGTCGAGCATCTGACACTCTCACGATTCTCAGGGATACAGGACCTTCTCGATCCGGTATGAATGAATACAACCCCCTGTTCAATCGAGATGGTTTGCGACTACGAAGCCGACGGAATATCCGGTAGCCGGGACACGCTTGGGGACCAGGTGATCCTCAGCGCACTCCAGGGCAACGTTGCCGGGGCGTTCAGCCAACTGCACTACGAAACGGACGGCTTCACTTCTAACGATTCTTCAGAGAAGGACGATCTACGATCTTTTCCTCCAAACCCAGCTCACGTGGGCTTCGTCGATCCAGCTGGACGTGAAGCGCACTGAGTTCAAGATTGGCGAGACATTCTTCGCGTTGGATCCCGATCCGAATAATCAACTGCCAGTTACGTTCCGGAAACCGGCAACGCGTTCCGACTGAGTGGCAGTGTACAGACAGAAGGAACATCGGATTGGATCTGGTCCGCGGTCTACGACGATAGAAATAGAAAGGTCAACTCATTCCCCGATGGCTTTCCCTTCGCGAATACCGATGGCAACGCGTACGCGGGCGAAGTGCAGGAACACAGTGTCTTCGGAAATCTTCAGACGATCTGGGGCGGCGGATACGTTCAGGACAAGGAGGATTTCCAACTCGAGTCGACCATCGTGCGCTCCTCGGCCGCGAACGCGTACATCTACAGTCGATGGAGAGCCACCGATGGTGCTCTAACGATCGAACTTGGCCTTGCGGGCGATCGGTATCGACAGGAGCATTCTCCTGGTCCAATTTCCGTATCGCGCAACGACCTCAGCCCAAAGTTCGGGCTCGCCTGGTCACCTCGCTTGGGCTCCGCGTTGCGTCTTGCGGCATTCTTTTGGGTCAAACGCCGATTCGTGAGTAGCCAAACCATCGAACCGACGCAGGTTGCGGGTTTCAATCAGTTCTTTTCCGGGTACGAGCAACTCTACGGAGAAGTCGAAGGCACGGTCTTGGAACGCGCGGGCATCGGGTTTGACCAGACATTTGCTGGATCCATTTTCGGCGGCGTCGAAGCGGCAAAGCGCGATCTCGACGTAGCGTCTCTAGGTGTGGATGGAGACTTCAACTGGGATGAGTGGACAGGGCTCGCATACCTGTACAAGACGTTCTCCTTCGCGCGGTGGAGCGGCGCTGCAACGTTAGACGGCGAGTACGAGAAGATCGAACGTCCTCAAGTCCTGACGGGATCAGAAGGGCATCAGGGACCTGGAGACGATCCGTGTGCCCATCGGCGTCGCAGTGTTCGACGACAGCGGCTTGTTGCTGAGAATCAGCACGACCTACGTCAAGCAGAACGGCGAATTCTCGATAGACGTCGGAAATCCCACTTTTGATACAGACAACAGTGCATGGATTACCGACGCATCAGTCGACTATCGGCTTCCCCGAAGAGCGGGCGTGATCTCGATGGGCGCAAAGAACATTGCCGATACACACATCGATCTCGTCGAAATCGACGCGTTAAATCCTCGCGTTGCAACTCGCCGTTTAGGTTTCGTAGAGCTGAGGGTCTTCCTTTGATGAAGTTTGATTCAGAGCGGTCATTTTCACGAATGACAGCATCGAACGGAGATAAAGCAATGAAAGTACTGAGACTACCGATTCTGTTAGTCGCCTTATTCGTGGTGTCGTCGTGCGTGACATCTTCCTCCCCACCAAGATGTTGCGAGGCCGCATACCCTCCCCCCTGGTTTGATCTCGATTTGATTACTTGGGGGCGCGCCGTCGTCGGAAAGGGCCAGCCAGAGCAACTGAAGAGTTTCGACGACAACTTCAGACAGATCATCGGATTCACTGACCTCGAAGCCCATCAAATAGGATGCATACACGGATGCGATCAACTCGGGACGATTAATCGCCAACCGAACTCGAGTACATCTTCCCTCGCGAGTTTCCAGGCATTTTCGCCGCGCTCGGCGAAGCGTGGAGCAAGACTCAGGCACCCGGGACCGCTACAACGTTCACCCTCGCGATCGATGCCAACGTGCCTGAACGCGATTGCCCCGACCCACCGCACACGGCTCCCTGTACGGTCATGAAATTCTGTTCGGACGGATGCGGCCGTAAGGCACCGGGCAACTGCAATTCCTGCTGATCTTCTCCGCTCTCCTTCGACTCCAGGAGCAATGCAGATGTGCAGAATCAATCCATCTCTTCGTCCGCGGCGCAGAGGGTTCTGGGTCGCATGTCTTTTCTTGTTAGGGCTGCCTTCACTTGCCTGCGCCCAATCCGCGAACCCGCTCGGTCCGTGGACGCCCACCACATGGAACGGCCACCTGCGTTTACCGCCTCAGGCCATCTCTAAGTTGATCATGGTGGTCGATGCTCAGGCGTTTCTGGTGAGCCAACGCGTAGCGCTTCCTCTCGAAGGAGGAGGATCAATCATGCTGATCAAGGTCGGCGAGAAGCGCGTTGGACGCAGTGAAGTCTGGCTGGGGCGAGTCGAGGGTGATGCTCTCAGTATGGCCACTTTTGCGGTTACCCAAGGCATCCTGACCGGGGACGTCGTCACTTCGCACGGAAAGGCATATCGAGTCGACTACGCGGCGCCTAACGGCGTTGTAGTCATCATGGAACTGGACGTCAGTCGGTTCCCTCCGGAATCTGCAGTTGCTCCACCACCACTCACGTCGGGACCGCCTTACGCTCCAAGGACCGCGCCCGCCCCTTCCGCACCGCCGCCACCGCCGCCTGGACCGGCGCCGGCTCCCGCGCCCGCGTGTTCCGATAGCCCCGATCGAATCGACGTCATGGTGTTGTATACGCAACGCGCCTGCGCGGTCGCAGGGAACGACACGGCGTGCTCCGCAACCGCACAAATTGTGACGGCAGGCAAGATAGCCACTGCTATTACCGAGATAAACACTACCTACACGAACAGTTCTATCGCTCGGACAGTCGCACTCGCCTACCAGGGCCTCGCCGACGGGTTTACCGAGGGGGGCTCCGTCGACGGAGACCTACACAGGCTTGACGCCGATCCGCCGGCAACCGCCGACGTGCCATTCATCAATTCGCTTCACACCTTGCGCGATCAGCATGCAGCGGACATTGTCGTACTGATTCCGAAACCCTCTGTTGAGTACGACACCCCGTCCAGCGGCGCGACCAATCCATTGCCCGCCACGAATCCATACTTCGAGAAGAACGCATTCAGCGTTGTGCCTGAAGACACGGCGACGGGCATCGAGTACGTCTTCTCTCACGAGTTGGGGCACGCGGTGGGAGCTGGTCATGATGTCGGATCTCCCGGGATCGTCATCGGGAACCAATTGGTCCACTACAATCGTGGATTGGCGAAGCCATCGGAATGGCGAACCGTCATGGCGGAAACCTCCACCTGCTCCAATGTCGGCTGCCCCCGGATTCCGAGATGGTCTAGCCCACCGGACTACGGGATCCTAAACCAAAACGACAACGTGAGAACGCTAGGCGAGACTGCAGCCACAGTTGCGAACTTTCGCTGCGCTCCTCAGAGCCAACCTCATCCCGTCCCTTGCCCGCCAACGGTCCTTATCGAGGGTGGCGATACGGTGCGAACGGATTGCGTGCCGTAGCCGCAATATGGTCTCTCTTTGACTGTGAAGCGAACGCTACGGTTATTCGGTCGCATGGCCTCAGCGCAGACTAACGCCCGCACTCGGTCGCGCAGGCTGCCAGCCGAAGGCGAGTCTTTCGTCCAGTACAACTGAGAGAGCGTCGCGGAGCCATTGTCGAAGGACAGTCGTTGTTCCATCGCGCGCGCCGGTGCCGACTCGTTCGATCCGCTGCAAGTTCGGCGTTATGGCGCAGATATTTCAGTGTTGCGTCCTCAGCATTGAGGACGCTCGGAACGCATCGGCGGAGGCTTGCGCCACTTCGACAGCTCATCCAACGATTCGGATTGACGGCCGTGCGTGCGCACGAATGATCCCAGGTCGCGTTAGTGTGAAGCACGCCACCACATCACTGGGTCTGCGGGGAAATCCGATCGGCCTTGCGTAGTCATTGTTATGCAGTCCGTTCTTGTTTAGGTCCACTCCCGGGGCGCACCGCCCAAGTCAGCGACATTGCCTCGAACGTAACGACGCAGACCGTTCAGGCATGTGTTCGAAATCAAACCAGTGGTGGCGGCTCTCGGACACCGTGCCCTCCGACGACCGTCTCGCTTCACGGGAGTGCGGCCTCGACGACCTGTGGCGCGGCATCGCCTCAGTGCTGAGTCGGTCTGAAGTCACGCGGGAAAACGATGGTGTTGTTCGGCGCGCAAGACCTGGTCCTCAACGTGATCGAGCAGGCGGCCATCGATCAGATCATTCCGATCGTGGCTACCGAACAGCAGGCGCGAGAGCGCTTGAGCGCGTAGGCAACCCGCCACTACGGCCGTCGAACGGCTGATCGAGGTATCGCATGGATGCCCAGACCATCTCAGTTGAACGATGCGACGACCTTTCCCTGCGTCTATCTATTCCCAATCGCAAAGACTGCCTGGAACCGGCCCGACTTGCCGTGCTCGACTTTCTGTCGCGACAAACGCTTGGGCCTGAATTGACGTTCAACATCGAACTGATCCTCGAAGAGACTCTGATGAACGCGATCCTGCATGCGTTCGACGATGACACGCCGCACCGAATCGAGTTGACCGTTCAGATTCGTCCGACCGATGTCGTACTGCAATTCGAGGACGACGGCGTGCGCTTCGACCCGCTGGAACCCGACGATCCAACGCCGCCCGCGTCCATCGAAAATGCGGAGCCGGGCGGGCTCGGGTTGCTGCTCGTGCGCAAGTCCGCGAACTCCATTGCCTATCGACGTGCTGACGGCCGAAACCTGCTCACGATCGGCGTCGCTAGATAGAGGGTTGCCGGCGGCCCATTCTGTTCGTGAGCCCAAACGGAGCGCTGAAGGACGATTGCTCTCGATCATCAAACGGAAGCGGAAACATTCGCGATCACGCGGGAAGCGCTAACTACTTGAATGAGGCGCGAAGGACGCAATGATGCAAGGGTGTACACGGAACCGTCGCACGACTGTCACGGTTTCGTAGATTTCAACGGATAAGGTGGCCGCACCGTCAAAACGACGGGATTGCTCCCTCGGGACCAGCGCGCCCCGGTGCCGACTCCCCCGATCCCCCTCGAACGTCGGCATTGGGGCGCAACTTCCGACGGACGCGCGGCGCGCGTCTATCGTCGAGGATTATTCGAGCGAATCGGCACCGGCTTGAGCCACTTCGACAGCTCACTCAACGATTCGGGCTTTCGTCCGTGAGTACGCGCGAATGATTCGACATCGCGCTGGTGGGAAGCTCGCCACCACGTCACGGGGTCCGCAGGAAAATCAGACTGTCCTTGCATAGTCATCTTTTATTGCTGTCCGTCTTCTTTGGTTTTGTGTCCCACTCCCGGGAACGCACGCTAGCAGACACAAGCCATCGAAGGAACGCTTGACGACCATCGTTTCGGGCTTCCACTCCGCATATGACAGTCACTCAGATGCGCCCGGGCTGGCGCATCGTGATATCGCGGTGCTGAACGGCCGTGCGTTCGAATAGCGCGCGCTCGAAACGCACGAAGTCGTCTTCCCGCATCTCTACGAAACGACGCGAGTGCGGGTTGGTTCGCCATCGCCGGACCGTTTGCGCATCGGTGCCTGCCATATCGGCGGCCTGCTGCAGCGTCAATCCATAACAGATCAACAGTAAGCGCAGCCTATAGTTGAAGTTCGGCGTCGGGCCATACGTAATTTCGCTCACCGCCGTCCTCGAATGTCGCCGACCATTGCGCGCAGTTCGCCCAATTCACGATCGGAGAAGCGGGATTCGAGCTGTATCCGATGGAGTCGATGAAATGATCGCCCGCGTGCTCTTCGACGAAGCGAATGTACTTCTTGAGCAGCTCTCGGTAGCCCATGGCGAAGGGAGCGGTCGGAGGTTGGGATCTAACCGTAGGGCGCGGTTGTTACATTTGCGTGACCGCGGCGGTGCGGATGGCCGTGCACAACACTGCACTGCTTTTGGACAACGCACGCAGTGCAGGTGCCCCGACAGCAGGCGCGCAGATGCAATCGCCGGCACCCACGATTTCCTGACGTGACCCCGTCCGGCGCAGCGCAAATTCTCCCGCGACGACCAACGCGATGTCGTAGGTGTCCACGGCGTCCGGCGGATTGCGATGCATGTCGACGAGTCCGATCGCTCCGCCGCGCCGCGTCATCACATTCCACACACGTACCGGGCCGTCGATCAATTCCACGTTCAGCACCTGTTCGCCGGGGAACGTCACGCCGTCGCCGACACGCGCGAGCCGAATCGAGCCGGAGCCGCCGTGCAACACGATGCCGTGGCCTTCGATCAGCGTGAGATGCCGATCCACTTTCGGAAACATGGAGAACGGTCCGTTCTGCGCGATGTCGGCGACGCTCACGCGCCAGTCCCAGTCGCGCGCGTGCGCGCCGTCGGTCGCGACGGTGCGGGTCGTACCGCCGCCGTTGCGCCAGGGTTCGCTCGTTAGCGAGTCGATGGCAGAACCGCCGCATTGCGGGCTGCGTCAGGACACCGCTCCCACGCCGTATTTGCCGGTGAGCAGCCGACCGGTTCGGAATCGCTCGAGCGCATACGGCGCGAGCGACACGTCGGTGGCGTAAACCCAACGCCTCTTGCGCCAGCACGCGACCGACCCACGGCGACAGTTTGAAGCCGTGTCCGGAGAACCCGTACGCGACGATGAGGCCGCGCATGTCCGGCACGCTGCCGAGCACCGGATTCCAGTCGGGCGTCACGTCGTATACGCCAGTCCAGGACGACGCGAGATCGGCGGTTTCATACGACGGAAACCGTTCGGCGACCTGCGCGCCGACGTCGAGCACGTAGTCCATCGAGATCGCGCCCTGCTCGTTGTTCGGTTCCGCCAGCGTCTCGCCGGCGATGCCCTCGCTCACCAGCATCTGCGAACCGCCATAGCAGCGGCAGTACAACATGCCGGCGGAGCCCAGATCCTTGTAGACCGGCATCCGTGGCGTGTACGGCTGCGGACCGCGCAGCGCGAGCACGCGTGTGGCGTTCCGCACTCACCGGGGACGCAATGCCGGTCCAGCGTTCGATGTCGCGTGCCCAGATGTTCTGCGCGCTGATCACCGTGTCGCTCGCGAAGCACCCCTGCGATGTCTCGACGCCGACCACGCGACCGTTGTCGTGCTGCAGCGCCTGCACCTCCACGCCTTCGAGAATTTTCGCACCGTGCCGTCGCGCCGCTTTCGCGAATCCGCTGGCGACCAGATACGGGTCGGCGAAGCCCGCGTCGGGTTCGTAGCCGATCAGCGCCGCATCGTCGAAGCGCGCGATCGGCAGCAGCTCGCTCGCCTGACGCGCGTCGAGTTCGTCGACCGTGATGCCCTGACGACGTTGTCCGTCCAGTCCGTGGCGCAATGCGGAGAGCTTCGGCCCGTCCGGCGAGGCGATGAGGTAGCCGCATTGCACGAGACCGGCCGACGCTTCCGGATCGCCGACGTATTCGGCGAAATTCCTGAACACGCGCCACGACGCGAGCGCCAGTTCCACGTTTTCGGCCACGGTGTAGTGCGTGCGCAGAATGCCAGACGACTGCGACGTGGTGCCCGCGCCGATCTGGGTCCGATCGATGACGAGCACCCGTTTCGCACCGAAACGGACGAGATGGTATGCAACCGAACAGCCGATCACGCCGGCGCCGATCACGATCGCGTCGTAGCTCTGCATCGCGGTCACCTGCACGCCGCATTTCGAGGCGGCACAGAAATTGAAAGTCGGGATCAACGGCTTGCGTGGTGCTCACGCCATGCAGTTGTCATGCCCGAGGGAAGGAATGAGCGACATCAACGCGTTCACCCACACGCTGCGCCGCGGCAGCGCACCGCTGCTCGTCTCGATCCCGCATCTCGGGACCTGGCTCCCGCACGACGTGCGCGCGCAGATGACCGACGCAGCGGAGCTGCGGCAGGACACCGACTGGCACCTCGACCGGCTTTACGAGTTCGTCGGCGAACTCGATGCGTCGATGCTGCAGGCGCGCATTTCACGCTACGCGATCGATCTCAACCGGCCGCCGACCGACGACAACCTCTATCCCGGCCGCGCCACCACCGGTCTGTGCCCCACCGAGACATTTCACGGCGAACCGCTGTATCGCGCGGGCTGCGGCGTGGCCGCGGAGGAGCGCGAGCGGCGGCTGCGCAACTACTGGTTGCCGTACCACACCGTCTTGCGCGCCGAGCTGGATCGACTGCGCTCGATACACGGCGCCGTGCTGCTGTGGGAAGCTCACTCGATCGCGAGCCGGGTGCCCCGTCTGTTCGACGGCCGGCTACCGGATTTCAACTTCGGCACCGACGACGGACGCGCCTGCGGCGCATCGTTGGCGGACTGCATCCTCACCGCTGCTTCGGCCCATCCGTTCGGCCAGGTGCTGAACGGTCGCTTCAAGGGGGGCTACATCACGCGCCACTACGGTGCACCCGTGCACGGTATTCATGCACTGCAACTCGAAATGTGTCAGTGCCTGTATATGAACGAGGACGCACCGTTCGACTACCTGCCCGATAAAGCCGCACGCGTTCAGGGCGCATTGCGCGGCATGCTCACGGCCGCGGTCGCGCATTTGCCGCGACTCTGCTGAGTCGTTTGCCCGTCCGAACGGCCGCGCGCAATCGCTGGCACGCTTGTTGCTCCCTCCCTTCGACGCCAACACGAACAAGGGGATTGCCTGCAATGAAGAAACTCTCAATGGCGCTCGCGACGGGAAGCGTACTCGCGCTCACCTCGCTGGCCGCTTTCGCCGACGAAGCAGTCGCGCCAACCGTCAACAAGGGCGACACCGCCTGGATGATCGCCGCAACGCTGCTCGTCATCATGATGGCCGTGCCGGGACTGCCGCTGTTTTACGGCGGCATGGTGCGATCGAAGAACATGCTGTCCGTATTGATGCAGTCGTTCGTGACGTTTTCGCTGCTGGGCGTGCTGTGGTGCATTTACGGCTACAGCGTCGCGTTCACCGAAGGCAACGCGTTCTTCGGCGGCTTCAGCAAGATGTTTCTGTTCGGCGTGACGCCCGACAGCATGGCGGCGACGTTCAGTAAAGGGGTCGCGATTCCCGAATACATCTATATCGCGTTCCAGATGACGTTCGCCGCGATCACGCCGACGCTGATCATCGGTTCGCTGGTCGAACGCGTGAAGTTCTCCGCGGTGCTGATGTTCATGGTGCTGTGGTTCACGTTCAGCTACCTGCCGATCGCGCACATGGTGTGGTACTGGGCCGGCCCGGATGCGTATACCTCGGCTGACGCGGCCGCTGCCGCAACCGCCACGGCGGGCTTCCTGTTCCAGAAGGGCGCGATCGATTTCGCCGGCGGCACCGTCGTGCACATCAACGCCGCGATGGGCGGCATCGTCGGTGCGTTCCTGATCGGCCGCCGCGTCGGTTACGGACAAGAGCAGATGGCACCGCACAGCCTGACGATGACGATGATCGGGGCATCACTGCTGTGGGTCGGCTGGTTCGGCTTCAACGTCGGTTCCAACCTCGAAGCGAGCGGCGTAGCAGCACTCGCGTTCATCAACACGTTCCTTGCCACTTGCGCGGCAACGGTGGCGTGGACGCTCACCGAATGGATGGCGAAGGGTAAGCCTTCCATGCTCGGCGCAGCTTCCGGCGCCATCGCGGGGCTGGTTGCGATCACGCCGGCGTGCGGCTTCGTTGGACCGATGGGCGCGCTCGTCATCGGCATCGCGGCCGGGTTCGCCTGTTACTGGGGCGTGATCCTCGTGAAGAAACTGTTCCGCGCAGACGACAGCCTCGACGTGTTCGGCATTCACGGCGTCGGCGGCATCATCGGCGCGCTCCTCACCGGTGTGTTCGTTGCGCCGTATCTCGGCGGCACCGGCGTATACGACTACGTTGCGAACGCGGTCGGCGAGTTCGACATGGCGACGCAGGTCGTCAGCCAGCTGTGGGGTATCGGCGTGTCGATCGTATGGTCCGGCATCGTCGCGTACCTCGCGTACAAGCTGGTCGATCTGACGATCGGGCTGCGCGTCTCCGAAGACCACGAGCGCGAAGGACTCGACCTCACCGCGCACGGCGAGAAGGCGTACCACATGTAATTGCCGCACGACACCTGCCCGGGACACGGATGTCCCGGAGTGCGGAGTCGAAACAACGGGCGCCGCGCGCCCGTTCTTTTTCTGAGCCAGTGCAAAAGGGGATCACCATGAACGCGACCGCACTCTCGAACGGCTACGGCGTTGCTCAGCTGCCGCCGCCTTTGCGGTTCGAGAACGTCGAACAGGCGCGGGCCCATCTGACCGGTAACGGCATCGGCTACGTGCTGGCGCAGTTCGTCGACATTCACGGCGTCGCGAAGGCGAAGTCGGTGCCGGTGGCGCATCTGAACTCGGTGCTCACCGACGGCGCGGGCTTCGCGGGCTTCGCGATCTGGGGCGTCGGCATCGAACCGCACGGTCCGGACTTCATGGCGCGCGGCGATCTGCAGACGATTTCACTCGTGCCGTGGCAACCGGGGCTCGCGCGCATCGTATGCGAAGGCCACGTCGACGGCGAACCGTGGCCGTACGACAGCCGCATTCTGTTGCGCCGGCAGATCGAGCGCCTCAGCGCGAACGGCTGGACGATGTACACCGGGCTCGAGCCCGAGTTCTCGCTGCTGAAGCGCGGCATCTCCGGCAGCATCGAGCCGTGCGACGCGAGCGATACGCTGGCGAAGCCGTGCTACGACTACAAAGGGCTGTCGCGCTCGCGGCGTATTCCTCGAGAAGCTGTCGAACGCGCTGCGCTCGACCGGCATCGACGTGTATCAGATCGATCACGAAGACGCGAACGGCCAGTTCGAGATGAACTACACCTACACCGACTGCCTCACCTCGTGCGACCACTACATCTTCTTCAAGATGGCCGCCAGCGAGATCGCCAACGAACTCGGGCTGATCTGTTCGTTCATGCCGAAGCCGTTCGCGAACCTGCCGGGCAGCGGCACGCACATGCACGTGTCGATCGGCGATGGCAACCGCAACCTGTTCGAGGACAAGAGCGACGCGCGCGGTCTGCATCTTTCCAGACTCGCGTATCAGTTTCTCGGCGGCGTGCTCGCGCACGCAGCGGCCGTCACCGCGCTGTGCGCGCCCACCGTGAATTCGTACAAGCGCCTCGTGGTCGGCCGCTCGCTGACCGGCGCCACCTGGGCGCCGGCCTACATCGCTTACGGCGACAACAACCGTTCCGCGATGGTGCGCATTCCGAAGGGCCGGCTCGAGCTGCGCGTGCCCGACGGTTCGTGCAATCCGTATCTCGCGACCGCGGCGGTGATCGCGGCCGGGCTCGACGGCATCGAACGCAACCTCGATCCCGGCGAACCGCACAACGTGAATCTGTACGACTGGAGTCCCGGCGAACTGCGCGAAGCCGGCATCGGCACATTGCCGCAGAACCTGAACGAGGCGCTCGACGCGCTGCAGGCCGACAGCGTGATCTGCAATGCGCTGGGACCGCTACATGCCGAATTCCTGAAGCTGAAGCGCATGGAATGGATCGAGTACATGCGGCACGTCTCCGATTGGGAGATCAAGACCTACCTCGAGTTCTTCTGAGAACGCGCATGTGTGGAATCGTTGGTCTGCTGCTGAAGAAAGCCGCGCTGAATGCGCAGCTCGGCGAACTGATGGTGCCGATGCTGATCGGCATGACCGACCGCGGCCCCGACTCCGCCGGCATGGCGGTGTTCACGACGCCGCTGCCGGAGGGACGCCGCAAGGTCAGCCTCTACTCCGGCCTCACCGACGAAGGCGCCGGCTACGACTGGCATCGGCTGATCGACGCACTGAACGCGGACCTGGATGCGCACGCCGACGCTGCGACCAACGGCAATCATGCCGTCGTCACGTTCGACGGCGCGGTGGCGCCGGTGAAGACATGGCTCCAGACGCACGCGCCGAAGCTGCACGCGATGTCCGCCGGACGCACGATCGATCTGTACAAGGACATCGGCAAACCGGCGCAGGTCGCGCAGCGCTATGCGTTCGCGCAGCTGACCGGCAGCCATCTCGTCGGACACACGCGCATGGCGACCGAATCGGCGGTTACACCCGATCGGGCGCATCCGTTCACCGCCGGTGAAGACTTCTGCCTGGTGCACAACGGCTCGCTGTCGAACCCGAATGCGGTGCGCCGCATGCTGGAACCGCGCGGCATCCGTTTCGACACCGACAACGACACCGAAGCGGCGTGCCGCTTCCTGGAGTGGCGGTTGCGCGAGGGCGACGAATTGCCAACGGCTCTGCAAAGGGGATTCGAGGCGCTGGACGGCTTCTACACCTTCCTGATGGGCACGCCGGACGAACTCGCGCTGATTCGCGATCCGTTCGCGTGCAAGCCCGCCGTGGTGGCGGAGACGGACGACTACGTGGCGATCGCATCCGAGTTCCGCTCGCTGGCGCACCTGCCGGGCGTGAAACACGCGCACGTGTTCGAACCGGCGCCGGAGCGGGTGTACGCATGGAAGCACTGAGCTTCGATCTGGCGCGCGACACCGTGCGCGCAGATGAACCAACGGCTGCACGCGCGCGCGGCCGAACTCGCAGGGCGCGAAGTGCGCATCTTCAATCCCGACGGCGCGCACAACATCGCAGTCGGATTGAACGCGCCGTTGCACGTCACCGTTTACGGACATGCCGGCTACTACGCCGCCGGCATGAACCAACTGGCGAGCGTGCTCATCGAGGGCAGCGCCAGCACCGGCGTGGCCGAAAACATGATGAGCGGCACGGTGCGCGTGAAGGGTTTCGCGTCGAACGCGGCCGGCGCGTCCGCGCACGGCGGACTGCTGGTCATCGACGGCGACGCCGGCTTGCGCTGCGGCATTTCGCTCAAGGGCGGCGACATCGTGGTTGGCGGATCGGTCGGCAGCTTTTCCGGCATTCATGGCGCAGGCCGGACGCATGGTGGTCTGCGGCGATGCCGGCGACGCGCTCGGCGACTCGCTTTACGAAGCGGTGATCTACGTGAAGCGGCGCGATCGCCTCGTTGGGTGCGGATGCTCGCATCGAACCGCTCGGCGAAGGCGACATCGCATCGCTCAGAGAACTGCTCGCCGGCGCCGGTCTGAATCACGATGCGCGCCAGTTCAAGCGCGTCGCATCGGCGCGCTCGCTGTATCACTGGAATGCGGACGCGGAGCAGGAATATTGAGCATCGAAAAATCCATCCACGGCTGAAGAGTCGGCGTCGTACGACCGGACCATCATCGACTACATCCATCGCGCTTCCGCGACCGGCCTTTACGAAATCCGCGGGCTCGGCGCAAAACGCAAACTGCCGCACTTCGACGACCTGCTGTTCCTGGCGGCATCGCTGTCGCGCTATCCGCTGGAAGGGTACCGCGAGCGCTGCGTCACCAAAACGGTGCTCGGCACGCGTCTCGCAACGAAGCCGATCGTGCTCGACATTCCGATCACCATCGCCGGCATGAGCTTCGGCGCGCTGTCGGCGAACGTGAAGGAAGCGATCGGCCGCGCCGCCACTGCGATGGGCACGTCGACCACCACCGGCGACGGCGGCATGACGGCCGAAGAGCGCGACTCATCGAAAACGCTGGTGTATCAGTGCCTGCCGTCGCGCTACGGTTTCAACCCGGACGACCTGCGGCGCGCCGACGCAATCGAAGTGGTGATCGGTCAAGGCGCGAAGCCGGGCGGCGGCGGCATGCTGCTCGGCCAGAAAGTGAATCCGCGCGTCGCCGCAATGCGCACGCTGCCGGAAGGCGTCGATCAGCGTTCCGCGTGCCGGCATCCCGACTGGACCGGCCCCGACGATCTAACGATCAAGATCCACGAGTTGCGCGAGATCACCGACTGGGAAAAGCCGATCTACGTGAAGGTAGGCGCCACGCGCGTGTTCAACGACGTGAAGCTCGCGGTGCATGCAGGCGCCGACGTAATCGTCATCGACGGCATGCAGGGCGGCACCGCGGCCACGCAAAGCGTGTTCATCGAGCACGTCGGCATTCCGACGCTCGCGGCCGTTCGGCAGGCCGTGGACGCGCTCGAAGACCTGAACATGCAGGACACCGTGCAGCTGATCGTTTCCGGCGGCATCCGCACCGGCGCCGATGTTGCGAAAGCCATCGCGCTCGGGGCCGATGCCGTGGCGATCGGCCAAGGTACGTTGATGGCGCTCGGCTGCAATCGCGACGACTACTTCGCAGAGGGTCGCCCGATCAGCGCGCTCTGCCGACTACGCCGCACTCGGCACGCGCGCCGGCGCGTGTCATCACTGTCACACCGGCAAGTGTCCGGTCGGCATCACCACGCAGGACGCGCAGCTCGAGCAACGCCTGCAACCGGAGTGGGGCGCGCGCCATCTGAAGAATTATCTGAAGACGCTGACGATGGAACTGACGACGATCGCGCGCGCGTGCGGCAAGCAGGACGTGCATCACCTCGAACGCGAAGATCTTGTCGCGTTGACGGTCGAAGCCGCGGCGATGGCGCACGTGCCGCTGGCCGGAACACAGTGGATTCCCGGGTCGACCCTTTGACGTCCGGCCGCCGCTAGTACGGCCGGTCGCGCAGCAGGTGAAAGTGAAACAGCAACTTCGACAGCACAACCTCCAGGAAGAAGAACACGGCCACGACGAGCGCCGCGTCGAGCATCGTCAGCCCGAACCAGTCGCGCGCGATCAGCACCGGCAACAGCACCTCCGGCACCTGGTCGAGACCGAACGCCTGTGTGCTCGGGGGCAGCCTCATGCGCCGCTTGCAGAAGCTCGAGACGAGATCGCCTGCCATGGCCGCTGCACCGATCGCTGCGCCTTGCCACATCGGGTGACCGAGTGGCCACGCGAGCAACGACGGCGTCGCGATGCCGAACGCGATTCCGCGGATCGTCTTCGAATGACCGAACACCGGCTCGCCGTCGAACCACTTCGCGTCGCCGTCGACCGGCCACGCGAATCGTGTGCCGAACCATCTCTTCGCGAATAACGGCGCAGTGTTCGCGGTACCGATCAGCAGCAGTACGAAACACGCAGGCACGATCGCGGCCATCATGACGGCTCCGGATGCAGCGGCGAACCACAGCGCCAGCAGAACGCGGCCGGGCTCGAATGACCTTCGGCCGCGCAGCGCGGACAGGTGCGATTGGTCTCGCGTTTCCGCATTGCCTCCGTCAACTGCACGCTGAAGATGCCGGTCGGCACGGCGATGATCGCGTAGCCCATGATCATCAGCGCGCTCGCGATGAGTCGTCCGAGCGCCGTGCCGGGCGAAATGTCGCCGTAACCCACGGTCGTTACGGTGACGACCGCCCAATACATGCTGATCGGAATGCTCGTGAAGCCGTTGGCCTCGCCCTCGACGAGGTACATGACCGAACCGCACACGACGACGAGACTCAGCACGGTGAACAGAAACACCGTGACCTTGCGACGACTGCTGCGCAGCGCTTCGATCAGCACATCCGCTTCGCCCACGTAGCGCAGCAACCGCAGGACACGGAACACGCGCAACACCCGTAGTACGCGTATCGCGAGCAGAAAACGCGCACCGGGCAACAGCAGGCTCACGTACGTCGGCAATGTGCCGAGCAGATCGACCACGCCGTAGAAGCTGCGCGCGTAAGCAAGCGGTCGATCGACGCACCACAGCCGCACCGCGTATTCGATGGTGAACAGAATCGTGAAGAACCACTCGATGCCGTACAACACATCTGCATGGGCGCGATGCACCGCAGGAATCGAGTCGAGAAACACGGCTACGACGCTCGCCAGAACGCAACCAATCACCGCCGCGTCGAAAGCACGCCCCGCGGGCGTATCCGACTCGAAGACGATCGTGCGGACCCGTTCGCGGAACGTTTGCATGACCGCAGTTTAGGTGACCTGCCGCTCGTTGCGCACGGTTCTTCCGCAGTGCAATCTCCGCAACAGTCACAGCAGCGTCGCCCGCCGGCAAATCGCCGCACGTTCACTACGAGGACACGCCATGATTCGATTGCTCACTGCCGCGACGTCAGCCGCGCTGATCGTCGCAACGATCGCGGCGCCTGCCGCGAGCGCAGAACAGTGTGCACGCGCACCTGCAACCGACCGGCCGAAGATCGGCCTCGTGCTCGGCGGCGGCGGCGCGCGCGGCGCCGCGCACATCGGCGTGATCAAGTTGTTGGAGGAACTGCATGTGCCGGTCGACTACGTTGCCGGCACGAGCATGGGGTCGCTCGTCGGCGGCTTCTATGCGACAGGCATGACGGCGGAACAGCTCGAGGCAACCGTACGCGCGATCGACTTCGAGACCCTGTTCAAGGATTCGACGGCGCGCAGGGACGAACCTTATCTGCGAAAGCTCGACGACAACCTCGGACTGTTCGGGCCGAAAGTCGGCATCGGACCGAAGTCGCAACTTCTCGCAATGGGCGCCATCAGCGGACAGAAGATCTCGTTTCTGTTCCAGACTCTGACGTCGCAGCGCGTGCAGGTGGACGACTTCGACAATCTGCCGATCCCCTATCGCGCGATGGCCACCGACATCGTCACCGGCGATGCCGTGGTGATCGACAAAGGCAACCTCGCCGTGGCGATGCGCGCCAGCATGTCGGTGCCGGGCGCTTTCGATCCGGTACAGATCGGCCCGTATCTGCTGGTCGACGGCGGCCTCGCCGACAACGTACCGATCGACGTGGTGCGCAAGATGGGCGCCGACATCGTCATCGCCGTGGATGTGGGCACACCACTGGAACCGCGCGAGAACCTCACTTCGCTCGTCAGCATCACCGCACAACTGTCCGGTCTGCTCGTCGTGCGCAACGCCAAAGCACAGATCGAGACGCTGACGAATCGCGACGTGCTGATCAGCCCGCAACTCGGTTCCGACATAACCTCGTCGAGTTTCGACCTGGTCGACAAGGCGATCCCGATCGGTTACGAGGGCGCGAACGTGAAACGCGCCGAGCTCGAGCGACTGGCGATTAGCGCCGCGCGATATCACGAAGACCGTACGTTCATCGAAGGGTGCATCAGCACACCGGCGCCGATCCAATTCGTGAAGATCGACAATCAGTCACGCTTCGCCGATTCGGTCATTCAGGAGCGGTTGCACATCCCACTCGGCGAACCACTCGATACGAAGCAACTCGACAAGGACATCGGCCAGATCTATGCGCTCGGTTTCCTGAATCTCGTCACGTATACGCTTGCCGAGGAGAACGGCCAGAGCGGCGTAGTCGTCCATGTGACGCAGGATGCGCGCGGCACGCGTTTCCTTGAATGGGGCCTCGACGTGTTCAGCGACGGCAACAACACCGACGCCAATCTGCGCCTGGCCGTACTGAACACCGGTCTCGACAAATACGGTTCCGAACAACGCGTGCTGGTGCAACTCGGCGAAACGCCCGGCGCCATCTGGGAAGTCTACAAAGCGGTCGACCCGACCCGGCAGCTGTACCTGCGACCGAAGGTGTTCTGGGAAAAGCAGACGTTCGACACGTTCAACGATAGCGGCAACATCCTGAACACTTATTCGGTCAATCAGTGGGGCGGACAGCTCGACATCCTTAAGGAACTGAGCCGCTATGCCGCAATCTCTGCCGGCGTGCGTCGCTTCTCCGGCGATGCGGACGTCGAGATCGGCCTGCCGTCCACGCCCGGCTTCAGCTACAACGGCGCCGAATATGTCTTCAACGCCGCGCTCGACCGGCTGGATGACCGCTATATCCCGAACTACGGCACGATCGGAAACATTACGTATCTGAAGTCGAGCACCGCACTCGGCGCCGACGAACCGTACGAACAGATCATGACGCAGCTCATCGGTGTGTGGACCACCCATCGACACACGATCATCGGCGGCTTCCGATACGACATCACGCTCGACAACGACGCGCCGATCTACGCGCTGTTCCGGGCCGGCGGTCTGTTCAACCTGTCCGGGCTGGAGCCGAATCGGGTCGTCGGGCAGAACTTCGGCGAACTGCTCGCCAGCTACCGCTACGATCTGAACGAGAAAGGCGGGCTGTTTCCGGCGTTCATAGGCGTGTCGGCGGAATTCGGCAATGCCGGCGAACAGAAGAAAGATCCGTTCTCGAACGGCATCATGAACGGCAGTCTGTACCTCGCGAACCGTTCACCCATCGGACCGCTGTACTGGGGTGTGGGCTTTGCCGAAGGCGGCGAGCGCGTCTACTTCCTACGCCTGGGCAACGTCTTCGGCCGGTCGACGATCGGGCGCTGACGCGCCCCTTCGCGGGATCGTCAGGGGCTACGTCTCATTTTCGTCGCGCGTCGTAACGCTGATCGTGCCGTCGGCGTCGACCGACGCGGCCAGCGTGATCGGCCGGCAGCAGACCGCGCAGTCTTCGATGTATTCCTGATATTCGACGCTGCAGTCGACCACCACTTCGATGCGTTCGCCGCAGTAAGGACAGTCGACGTAAGTGCTTTCGGTGGAGTTCACGCAGCTACTCCTCGGCGCCGCATTCCTTCGCCACCCATTTTCCGGTGAACGTCATGTTCAGCCCGCTCGCTGCGCTGCCCTCGCCCTTGACCGCGTTCATCGATCCGGTCACCGTGCGCGCGCCGTTGGCGATGATCTCGACGTTGCGTTCCGACGGACCGGTGTCGGTATCGCAGTGCTCCACCACGGTCCAGCGCACCGCGGTCTGCGTATTCACCGTGCGGCGGCAGCCCTCCTTCTGCGCGTCGTCATCGTTCTCGAACGCGGTGCCTTTCGCGAGCTCCTCGACCGTGACGCACGATTTCGACGCATTCGTCTTGGTCTGGCCTTTGCGCTCGGCCCACTTCTTCTCCATCTCGGCGCGCTTCTCGGGCGTCATTTTGGCCAGCACCGACGGAGGCGGCTGACCCTGCAGCGAATAGCTGTAGGTCACTTCCCACAGTCCGGGCTCGATGTGCAGCGGTTCGGCAAACGCGGCCACCGACAGGCCAAACAGTGCAGCCATCACGCCTGCCTTGAATTCGAGGTGCATCAACGATCGTCTCCCGTAGTATTCGTCGCGTGGTCGACACACAACCGCACCGCTACTGTATCCCGCTCGCCGAACCGCGGAAACGCGGCAGGCAGCTTCTGATCGCGATGCTCGTGGTATCGATTGTCACGCCGGCGTGGGCCGTCGAGCCCGCCGATGCCGTGGCGCACGCGCTGCAGCAGATCGAAGCGAAGCGTTACAGCCTGGCGCGCAGCTATCTCGACACGGTTGTTGCCGACCTGCGCTTGAACGGCGTGCAGCGTTCGCGCGCCTACTACTACCGCGGCTATGCATTTCTGGCCGATGGTCTATACGTATCGGCGGCACAGGATTTCGAGCGCGCGCTGGAACTCGATCCGGACAATTCGACGGTACTCGCTGAAATGGGACGGCTGTACGCCAACGGCAATGGCGTTGCCAAAAACTCCGCGACGGCGTTCAAGCTGTTTCAGAAGGCAGCGCGCGCCGGCAACGACACCGCGCGTCTCTACGTCGGTTACGCGTTGCTCAGCGGAATCGGAACCGCCGCCGACGTTCCAAAGGCGCGCTACTGGTTGCGCGACGCCGCCGACGCGGGGCACGTCGACGCGCTGGTACAACTCGCTCGCAGCTATCGCGCGCCGTTCGCCAACCCGCCCGATCTCGACCACGCGCTGGCGTTGTATCAGCAGGCGGTCGACAAGGGATCGGTGGACGCATTGACCGCGCTCGGTTACGTGTACCTCGGCGCGGAGACCGGCGCGCCCGATCTCACGCGCGCGACACAGTATTTCCGTCAGGCGGCGGAGCGGGGTTCGCCTGCCGCACAGACAGCGTTGGGATTCATGAGCATCGCCGACCGTCACTACGACGCTGCGCGACAGTGGTTCGAGCGCGCCGCTGCGGTCGAGTATCCGGAAGCCTTCGCCGGGCTCGGGCGTTTGTATCAGGACGGGCTCGGTGTATCGGTCAGCCGCGCACGGGCAGCGCAGAACTACGAGAAGGGTGCAGCGCTGGGCGACGTTCAGTCGCAACTGCGCCTCGCATCGTTGGACCTCGCACCACCGGCGACGATGCAGAGCACCGAATCCGCGCTGCACTGGCTGCGTCTCGCCGCCGAGCAGGATCATCCGCAGGGGCACAACGGGCTCGCCTGGGTGCTCGCAACGTCCCGCTTCGACCAGTTGCGCGATGGCGCTACTGCCGTGACCGAGGCAAACCGCGCCACCGCGCTCGAACGATCGGCGACCACCCTCGATACGCTGGCGGCCGCATACGCGGAATCGGGTGACTTCGACAAGGCGGTGGCGGCGCAACGCGATGCGCTCGCGGCACTCGGCAGCGACGAGCGCGCGCTGCACGACGCGTTCGAACGGCGCCTCGAGCATTATCTGCAGCAACAGCCCTGGCGCGAGTAATCGACACCGCTCTTCAACCTTGGCCCGCTGCACCCTTTCTGAAACAATACGTGCGTTTTTTTGCCAGGCTGTACGCATGACTACGGATCGCCGACACATCGACCTCGTGTTGCGCGTCTTCAAGGAACTCGCACCCGCCAGCGCCGACGGCATCACGCCGGGCGCGGTCAATACGCGCCTTCGAGAACTCGGTGAGCCGATGGGCACGTGGGAGGTGCGCGGCGCATTCACGGCGCTCGAAACGGATGGCGCCATCGTCATCGATGAACAGACCGGCGCATGGCATCTTGCCGAAAACCTCGCCGGCACCAAGAAGCGCAGCGGCACCGCCTGAGCGCTCTTCGCGCGCCGTCATGGCCGCCGCACCCGATTCCGTTCTGACGTGGGACTGGCCGCATCGCTTGTGGCATTGGGCCTTCGCAATCTGCATTGGTGTTTCGCTTTACACGGGACTCGACGGCGACAGCGAGGTGATGGAACTGCACGTGGCGAGCGGCGTGACGGTGCTCGGACTGTTGCTATTCCGTGTGGGATGGGCGCTGTGGGGCGGTCGGTACGTTCGCTTCGACCAATATCGGACGTCGGCCGCTGCGGTGTGGCAGCACCTGCGCGGTCTACCGCGAAGCGGCAACGCGCATTCCGCGCCGGCGGCCGCGATGGCGGTCGCGATGTCCGGCGCGGTGCTGGTGCAGGCCATCACGGGACTGTTCTCGAGCGATGACATTCTCACCGACGGTCCGTACGCGCATCTGCTCAGCAGCCGCGGCGTCGATCTTGCAACCGCGATTCACACCCGCGTGTTCTGGCTCGTGCTGGTGCTCGTCGCCGTGCACGTCACCGCGATCGGCTGGTATGCGACGCGCCGTGACCCCATCGCGCTGTCGATGCTGCATGGCCGCCAGCGATCGGCGCTTCCCGCGCTCGTGCAGCATCGTTGGTGGCAGGCGGCGGCGACGGTTCTCGCTGCAGCGACGCTGATCTGGTTCGCCGCGCGCTGGGCCTGATCGCCTGCGCGCGGCTCTCCGGTCATTCCTTCTTGAACGTGTCGTGGCAGTTCTTACAGGCCTTGCCGAGTGCGCCGAGCGATGCGCCGAATTTCGTCATGTCGCCGCTCTTCACCACCGCATCGAGATCGTCCGCGGCGGTTTGAAAAGCCGTGAGCCGCTCCTTGAACGAAGCGGGGTCTTCCCAGATCTTCGGCAACGCGTCGGTGTCGCCGTCTCTCGTATCGGCGCCGAACAGATCGGGCGCGATGTGCGACAACCCCGCGAGACTCGCGGCATGCACCGGAATGTGGCTCTTCTCGTCGACCTGTCCTTTCGCGATCGCGCCGAGCGCTTTCATATGACCGCCGACCGCGTCCATCGTATGTTTGCGGTAGTCGATCGCGTTCTGATCCGCCGCCGCCGATAGCGCGAATGCCGCCGTGATGAGCCCAATCAATATCCGCATGCTGTCTCCGCTGGGTTGAATGCCGTTCCGAAGCTTACGGAAAGCGTTCCAGGAAGAGAAATCGGAATTCACTTTGTGTATCTGGATCAATGAGATATAGTCTGCACCTCCTAGCAGTATTACGAATTACACGGAAGTGATTGATCGTTCAGAGAGTCGGCTGATCAGCCAGGATCGTCTCAACCGCGCCCAACGCCAGCGAGAGCGCACCACCTCACCGCCGAGCCGAGTGCCGCAACGCGCGCCGCGCAAACCGGCGAGCCTGATCGCCGATCAATAGACCTCGTCCGGCTTCAGGTTGAAGCGGCGCACGAGTTCGGTTCTCACCCGGTCGAAGCCTTCGGCGTCGCTGCCGCGCAGCGCGTCGAGGTCGTGCTTCACGTCGGCGCCGAGACCCTGCTCGACAACTACTTCGACTCGCCGGTTCTTGATCCGCCCCTCAGATGTATCGTTGGGAACCAACGGACGCGAGTCTGCATATCCGGCCACCGTGAACCGCCGCTGGTCGAGCGCACCGTCTTCGAACAGTCCGTGTGCAACGCTGATCGCCCGCGAAGTGGATAACTCCAGGTTCGAATGGAACGCCGACGTCGAAATCGGTACGTCGTCGGTGTGGCCTTCGACGGAAATCTCTCCGCTGGTGTCTTTCAACACGCCGCGGATGATTCTCAACACCGGCTTGAAGTCGCTAGTCAGCGATGCCGATCCGGACGGAAAGCTGCCGTGTTCCTTCACACGCAACACGATCCGGCGCCCGTTCGTTTCCACCTCGAGTACGCCCGCCGCAATCTCCTTCGACAGTGCGGTGGCCAGTGCGACCGCGTCGTGTTCGGTCGCACCGACGAGCGCCGCCACCTCGTCGACGATGTGTTGCTCGGCTTCGCGTTCCGCGGCGTCCGGTTCATTCGAGGTGACTTCCGGCGCCGGGCATGCAGTGGCTGGGCCAGGCGCTGTGGCGACCGGCGGGGGGGTCGCTTGCACCTCCATTGATCCGTTAGCCGAGGAGGCGTCGAATCGCATCGGCGCCTGCACGCCGAACGTGTTGCGCATCGTCTCGGCTATGCGTTTGTACTTCTCGGCGTCCATCGACGAGAACGACAGCAGCAGCACGAAGAAACACATCAGCAGCGCCATGAGGTCTGCGAACGTCACGATCCAGCCAGCCGAGCGCTCTTCGACCTCCGGCTTCGCTTCGACGTAGTCTTCGAGCGACACCTTCTACGTTCCGTTGTCGCGTTTGGAATCGGGGAGATAGGCTTTCAGCATCGAGCGTACGACGCGCGGATTCTGGCCCGCCTGAATGGCGAGCAGCGCGTCGATGATCATCGACTTCACCCGCCCTTCTTCGACGCGCCGCAGCGTCAGCTTATCGGCGATCGGCAGCGCGATCATGTTGGCGAGCACCGCGCCGTAGAGCGTGGTCAGCAGCGCGACGCCCATCGCCGGCCCGATCTTCTTCGGATCGTCCATGTTACCGAGCATCGCAACCAGCCCGACCAGCGTGCCGATCATGCCCATAGCCGGACTGACGTCGCCGAGCGCCTTGAAGATTTTGGCGCCCCATTCGTGACGCTCGATCGTTTGACGCAATTCCTTCGACAGCAGCGCCCGCACCATGTCGACGTCGTGGCCGTCCACGAGCAGCTGCACGCCCTTGCCGAGGAACTCGTTCGAGAAAGTACGGCCTTCCAGCGACAGCAGTCCGCCTTTGCGCGCGGCGTCGGCGATCTGCACCACTTCGTCGATCAGTTCCTGCGGTTTCACCTGCTCGAAACTGAACGCTTTCAGCGCAACGCGAATGGCGCCGAGAAACTGGCCGAAGCTGAATTTGATCAGCACGACGAAGATCGAGCCGACGAACACGATCAGCAGCGACGGCACGTCGAAGTACATGCCGACGGATCCCCCCATCAGCATCGCGGTCAGCACGATTCCGAGCGCGCCGACCAGACCCAACAGCGTTGCGAGATCCATCCGTGAACCGACCCTGAAGACCCAGACGGGGCCTTTGAAGTCTAGTAGCAAATCTGCAATCCACTTCCGCGGAACCCCGTCGTTGACCGCGGCCGAAGGGCGCGGTTAACGTCGCGCCATGGCCACCGAACCGACCGTCAATTTCGAAGCGGCGCTCGAAGAACTCGAGCAGCTGGTCGAACGCATGGAAACCGGCGACATGTCGCTCGAAGAGTCGCTGAAGGCGTTCGAGCGCGGCGTGGCGCTCACCCGCGATTGTCAGAAAGCGCTGAAGGATGCCGAGCTGCGCGTGCAGGCGTTGACGGAAACCGAAGCAGGGCTCGCGCTCGAGGACGTCGACGCCGACGAATTCGAGCACGACGATGACATCTGAGTCCGCCTTCCTCGCGCATTACCTCGATCTGATCGAAACCGGTCTATCTGCGCGACTGCCGCGCCACGACGAACTCGCGCCACGATTGGTCGAGGCGATGCGCTACGCGACGCTCGGCGGCGGCAAACGCATCAGGCCGCTGCTGACGTGCACGACGGCGGCCAGTCTCGGCGCGGATCCGGTGCACGCGCTCGCACCCGCGTGCGCGGTCGAATTCATCCACGCCTATTCGCTGATTCACGATGATCTGCCGGCGATGGACGACGACGACCTGCGACGCGGACGCCCCACGGTGCACGTCGCGTTCGGCGAAGCGGTGGCCATTCTGGCCGGTGATGCATTGCAGGCGCTCGCGTTCGAGACGATCAGCGGCGATGCATCGCTGCCATTCGATGCGCGCGTGGAGATGATCGGACTACTCGCGCGCGCCGCCGGCTGGAACGGTATGGTCGGCGGGCAGACGTTCGACATGGACGCAACCGGCCGCGCTCTGTCGATCGACGCGCTCGAATCGATGCACCGCGCGAAAACCGGTGCGCTGCTGACGACGGCCGTCGAACTCGGCGCGATCGCGGCCGCTGCCGATCCGGCCACGCGAACCGCGCTGCGCCGATTCGGCGCGGCCGTCGGTCTCGCATTTCAGGTGGTAGACGACCTGCTCGACGAGACCGGCATCACCGAACACATCGGCAAGCGCGCCGGAGCCGACGCCGCGTTGGGAAAGAACACCTTTCCCGGACTGCTGGGCATCGATGCCGCGCGCGAACGCGCAGCCGCGTTGCATCGGGAAGCGGTCGACGCGTTGCACGACGCCGGAATCGAGTCGGGGCCATTGCTCGAAATCGCACGACAGATCGTTGAACGGACGCGTTAACGGTAGTTCCCACGCGACTTCGATTTCGCGGTTGGAGCGGCGGAGGTTCGGTGCGCCGGACACGTTCGAGCCATACCGCGGCACCGCGATGGGGATGGGCGACGGGTGATCGGTGCTCCGGGCGTGTGATGCGCCTCCGCACCGATCACCCGTCGCCCTTCCATCCATCGAAGTCGCGCCTTCGTTCGGAGATGAATAAGTCACCGCCGGTGCCTGGCACCGTCCGACACTTATTCGACAGGTGCGCCACGCTCGGCGTGTGGTGGATACGCCGACGTCAGGCGGAGGTGGCGGTGTGTTGTGGCAGGACCCTGAGGCGCCATGGATGGCGCCGACGGAGCGACCAGGGATGGCTCGAGCGCGTCCTGCCGCAACACACCACCACCTCCACCGGGAATCGAAGGGCACAAATCGGCGCAACGAGCACCGGTCGGCGCCCCTCAATAAAGCTGTTTGAGCACCAGCACGCCGGCCTGCTGATCCATCTTCACCTTGTGCAGGAACGACATGCCGAGCAGCACTTCGAGCGGATAGTCGCCGGGGATCACAGCGGCACGCACGTGATGCGTCTGAATGCCGCCGACGGTGAGCGTATCGAGATCGACCAGGTACGAATTGACCTGGCCTTGCGCCGTCACCACCGGCGCGCGTTCCGGCGATTCGGCGAACGGAATACCCATCTGCTTGGCCGTGCGTTCGCTGATCGCGACGAGCGACGCGCCGGTATCGACGAGGAAATCGACCATGTGGCCGTTGATGGAACCCTGCGCGCGGTACTGGCCGATCTGGTCTGGCGCGATAGAGAGACTGGCCTGGTTGGATGCCTGGAACGTGCCGCCGACGCGATCGCTCAACGTCAGCTTGTACGTCTCGTCCTTGTAGCGGACCACCGCATGCTGCGCGTCCGATTCCACGAGTGTGGCGCCTTCGGGCGAAGTCTGGCCGACGGTCAGATAGTGCTCTTTGCCCAACACGCGGATCATGGCGCGGTCTTTGAACAGCCCCACCGCCTCGACCGGCGCGTTGGCCGACGCGGAAATCGCCGCAGTCGTCAGCAGCGCAAGCAGCGCCGCGCGACATCGTTCGATGATCCTGTTTCCGGGACGGTTCATATCGGCGCTCCGCGATTCCCCTCGAATCATAC
The DNA here is from genome assembly GCA_963780795.1 of uncultured Gammaproteobacteria bacterium. Lineage (GTDB taxonomy): Bacteria > Pseudomonadota > Gammaproteobacteria > Pseudomonadales > Azotimanducaceae > DATJGR01. Next base: position 1,524,688 of record CAWADH010000008.1, read on the forward strand.
GTCCGCGCTTCGGTGCAACCGTAAACGATTTATGCAGGGATCAGTGCGACTGAGAGCTGCAGCACAACTGCGGCGAGAACTCCTGCGAGGACGTCGTCGAGCACCACGCCGAGGCCGCCCGATACGCGCCTGTCCGCCCAAGACACCGGCCACGGTTTCATGATGTCGAAGGCGCGGAACAGCACGAATCCCACTGCGACCCACAGCAGCGTTTTCGGTGCCGCCACCAGCGCCACCCACTGCCCGACGAATTCGTCGAGCACGAACGCCGATGCGTCGCCGACGCCGGCCGCGCGACACGCGCGATCGACGATCCATATGGACAGCAGCGTGATCAGGGCGGCGAACCCGAGTTGATACGGCAGCGGCAGCTCCGCGATCAGAAACCACCAGATCGGCAGCGCCAGCAGGCTGCCAACCGTGCCGGGTGCTTTCGGCGCGAGACCGCTGCCGAGGCCGGTCGCCAGCAACACGAATGGATTGCTGAGATCGGCCGCTGTGATCCGGCCCTTCAGCGAATCCTTGGGCGAGTCTTCCGGATCAGCGGAAATGGCGGAATCCTCCGCGCGGCAATTCGACCGCGCGACCGCCGAAACGCAACGACACGCCACTGCCCGCCTCGATTCGACCGACCACCGAGACGCGCTCCGGCAATCCGCTCAGGCGTGCGCGGTCATCCGGCGCAATGGTGAAGCACAGTTCATAGTCGTCGCCACCCGACGCGGCTTGCACTGCGGTGCTGCTTTGCGCCAGCGGGACCACATCGAGATCGATCACACCGGCCACGCCGCTGGCGGCACAGAGATGACCGAGATCCGCAACCAATCCATCGGAGACGTCGATCGCCGCCGTCGCAAGCCCGCGCAACGCGCGCCCCAGTGCGATGCGCGGTTCCGGCAGGTAGTAGCGCCGCAACTGATAGTGTGGATCGCTTTCAGTGGCCGCGAGCAATGTTGCATATCCGGGCGGCGTCGCCAGATCGCTGCGTTCGAGCGCGGCCGCGGCGCCGCCCAATATTCCGCTCACACACACCAGATCGTGTTCACGCGCGCCGCTGCGCACGATCGCTTCGTCAGGCGCGCAGTGCCCATGTACGCTGACGGATATATTGAGGGGACCGCGAGCGAGATTTCCACCTGCGATCTTCACGCCGAAGCGCGCCGCCGCCGCGGCTACGCCATGCGCGAATCGCTCCAGCCATTCGGCCGATCCATCGGGTAGTGTCAGCGCGATCAACGCGTAGTCGGGTTCGGCGCCCATGGCCGCGAGATCCGAGATGCTGACGCCGAGCGAGCGGAATCCGACGAGATCCGCCGGCGCCGCGGCGGGAAAGTGCACATCGGCCACGAGCGTATCGATCGAGCTGACCACGACCGAGTTAGCGGGCATCCGTATCAGCGCTGAATCGTCGCCCGGTCCCAACAGGATTGCCGGACCGCGAGCATTTTCGCCGAGGATTTCGATCAGCCGGTCGACGAGTTCGAATTCATCCATCGGCCGCGACTTCGCGGGCCCGTTGGGATCGCGCGACCGCATCCAGTACGCCGTTGATGTAGCGATGACTCTCTTCGGCGCCGAACACGCGAGCAAGACCCACTGCTTCGTCGATTGCCACTTTGAACGGGACATCGTGACGGTGGCACAGCTCGTAAACGCCCATCCTGAGCAGTGCGAGTTCCACGCGATCGAGTTCCATCACTTTGCGGTCGAGCAGCGGCGCGAGACATTCGTCCAGCGCGGCGCAGCTGCTGATCACGCCGCGCAGCACTTCGTGGAAGAACTGCGCGTCGACCCGCTCGAAGTTCGGGTCTTCGCGGAATTGCCGCTCGATTTCCGCCTCGTCGGCACCCGACATCTGCCACTGATACAGCGCCTGCAGCAGCAGGCGCCGCGCGCGGCGTCGGGACCAGGGATCGAAGCGCGCCTCAGCCATAGCGTTTACTCAGCCGATCTTGTCGAGCAGGGTGACCATTTCGAGCGCGGTCATCGCGGCGTCGGCGCCTTTGTTGCCCGCTTTCGTACCGGCACGCTCCACGGCCTGCTCGATCGAGTCGGTGGTGAGAACGCCGAACGCGACCGGCAGCGACAGTTCCAGACTCATGCGCGCGAGCCCGGCCGCACATTGACCGGCGACGTAGTCGAAGTGCGGTGTCGCGCCGCGAATCACCGCGCCGAGCGCGATGATCGCATCGTGCTTGGCCTTGCCCTCAGCAACGCGCTTCACCGCCAGCGGCAGTTCGAAGCAACCTGGCACTTTGATCAGCGTGATGTCTTTGGCGTTGACTCCATGACGCACCAGCGTGTCTATGGCGCCGTCGACGAGGCTGTCGACGATATAGCTGTTGAACCGCCCCGCCACGATCGCGAATTTGCGGCCGTTTCCGCCGAAATCGCCCTCGATGGTCTTCACGTCAGTCATGAGTCGTCTCCAAGTATTGCGGCTAAGTCTAAGCGCTATGCGGCAATGCGCAAAATCTGCAGGCGCAGATCGTCTCCAACGAGGCGAACGTCGGCGATCGTGCCGTTTATGGCGTCAGCCAGCCGACCGACAGACAGTTCCGCAAAGGGGCGCGCGTCGCGACCGAGCAGTTTCGGCGAGAGATAGACGACCGCCTCGTCCCACAACGCCTGTCGCAGCACCTCACCGGTGAGCGTCGCACCGGCTTCCACCAGCAGCTCGTTCACGCCGCGCGCGGCGAGATTCGCGAACAGCGCTGCAAGGTCCACCCGCGAACCGCTCGTTTCGAACAGTTCCGCGCCGGCATCGACGAGTGCCTGCTTCGCGTGACCGGCAGACACGGCGATGAGCGCTTTGCCCGGCGGCTGCAACACGCGCGCAGCCGGCGGCGTGCGCAACGACGAATCAACCACCACGCGCAGCGGCTGCCGGATTGCGCCGTCGACCTGATACGCGGAGTCGCGAACGTTCAGTTGCGGATCGTCCGCGAGCACCGTGCCGACGCCGGTGACGATGGCGCAGCTGCGCGCGCGCCAGTACTGCACGTCGGCGCGCGCCTGCGCGCCGGTGATCCACCGGCTTTCTCCGGACGCCATCGCGGTGCGTCCGTCGAGCGATGCCGCCACCTTCACGCGCACCCACGGCCGCCGTTCGGTAAAGCGCAGGAAAAATCCCTTGTTCAGTTCGAGCGCAGCCGGACGCTCGACGACGTCGACCGCGATGCCGGCCGCGCGCATCCGCTCGATACCCATTCCGGCCACGTTCGGGTTCGGGTCGCGCGAAGCGATGACTGCGCGACCGATGCGCGCCGCGATCAGCGCGTCGGCGCACGGCGGCGTCTTGCCGTGGTGCGCGCACGGCTCAAGCGACACGTAGCAGGTCGCCCCTTCGATCGATTGGTCAGGCGCTTGCTGGGCGGCGTCGTTCAACGCCTCGATTTCCGCATGCGGCCCGCCGGCGCGATGATGCCAGCCGCGACCGATCACCCGACCGTCGCGCACCAGCACGCAACCGACGCGCGGGTTCGGTGTGGTCGAATACAGGCCGTTGCGCGCCAGCTCGATCGCCGCATCGAGAAACAGCAGATCGGACTCGGTCACGGTTAAAGATCGCCCTTGGTCTTCGCGCGCGCTGCGACGTCGTCGTCGCGGCCCTTGGTCAGCTTGCGGATTTCTTCCTGGAATTCGCTGACGTCCTGGAAGTCGCGATACACCGATGCGAATCGAACGTACGCGACGCCGTCCATCTGGCGCAGCTCGCGCATCACTTCCTCGCCGACCATCCGCGACGGCAGTTCGCGTTCACCAGACGATCGCAGGCGATGCATGATGCGCGCGATGCCGGCTTCGATCTCTTCGGTGCTCACCGGGCGCTTTTCGAGTGCCCGCAGCAATCCCGAACGCAGCTTCTCTTCGTTGAACGGTTCCCTGATGCCGTCGCGTTTGACGATGCGCGGCATCACCAGCTCGGCGGTTTCGAAGGTGGTGAAGCGCTCACCGCACGTCTGGCATTCGCGGCGACGGCGAACCTGATCGCCGTCGGCAACCAGCCGCGAGTCGATCACCTTGGTATCGTCGGCGCCGCAGAACGGGCAGTGCACGGCGCGTTCTCAGATCGCGGCGGCGTACACGGGAAAGCGGCGACAGAGTTCCAGTGCTTTGTGCTTCACCGAGCCGATCATGTTGTCGTTCTTCAGATCGTCGAGCACGTCGCACATCCAGTGCGTGAGCGTCTTGCACTCGGCTTCTTTGAAGCCGCGCGTCGTGACGGCGGGCGTGCCGATGCGCAAGCCGCTGGTCACGAACGGCGAGCGCGGATCGTTCGGCACCGCGTTCTTGTTCACGGTGATGTTCGCGCGCCCCAATGCGGCATCGGCGTCTTTGCCGGTGATCTTCTTGTCGATCAGGTCGAGCAGGAACAGGTGGTTGTCGGTGCCGCCGGAAACCACTTTGTAGCCTCGCTGCTGGAACTCCGTCGCCATGACGCGCGCGTTGGCGAGCACCTGCTTCTGATACGCGGTGAAGGAGGGTTCCATCGCTTCCTTGAAGCACACGGCCTTCGCGGCGATGACGTGCATCAGCGGACCGCCCTGCGTGCCGGGGAACAGCGCCGAGTTCAGTTTCTTCTCGATGTCGGGGTTTTCACGCGCGAGGATCATGCCGCCCCGCGGCCCGCGCAGCGTTTTGTGCGTGGTGGTGGTGACGACGTCGGCGAACGGTACCGGGTTCGGATACAGTCCCGCCGCGACGAGCCCGGCGACGTGCGCCATGTCGACCAGGAAATACGCGCCCACCGAGTCTGCGATGTCGCGGAAGCGCTGCCAGTCGAGCTTGCGCGAGTATGCCGAAAAGCCGGCGACGATCAGCTTCGGCCGATGCTGCTGCGCCAGCGCCGCGACCTGTTCGTAGTCGACTTCACCGGTCGCCGCAACGAGGCCGTACTGCACCGCGTGATAGACCTTGCCGGAGAAGTTCACCGGCGCGCCGTGCGTGAGGTGACCGCCGGCATCGAGACTCATGCCGAGCACCACGTCGCCGGCCGAGAGCAGCGCGAGATAAGCCGCGGCATTCGCCTGCGATCCCGAGTGCGGCTGCACGTTCGCGAACGCGGCGCCGAACAGTTGCTTCGCGCGGTCGATCGCGAGCACCTCCACCTGATCGACGTATTCGCAGCCGCCGTAGTAACGCTTCGACGGATAGCCCTCGGCGTATTTGTTCGTGAGCACCGTTCCCTGCGCCTGCAGCACGCGCGGGCTCGCGTAGTTTTCCGACGCGATCAGTTCGATGTGTTCTTCCTGCCGCCGCTGTTCGTCGACGATCGCCTGCCACACCGCGTCGTCATAGCCGGCAATCTGCATTTTCGGGTCGAACATATGGGTTATCCGCTGCGGTAACGAAGCGGCGCATTGTAGCCCAAGCCCCGAAACCCCAGCACTTGAAAGCCCGTCATCGCCGGCGTGAATCACATTCTCGCGACATTCGCTCTACAATGGCCGCCCGCAAATTTTCAAGCAGAGCCCAAGCAGACAAATGGCGCAGTACGTCTACACCATGAATCGCGTCTCCAAGGTGGTCCCGGGCGGACGCAAGATCCTGGAGAACATCTCGCTGTCGTTTTTCCCCGGCGCGAAGATCGGCGTGCTGGGCCTGAACGGTTCCGGAAAGTCGACGCTGCTGCGGATCATGGCCGGCATCGATACCGCAATCGACGGCGAAGCGCGGCCGCAGAAAGGCATCAAAGTCGGCTTCCTGCCGCAGGAGCCGCAACTCGACGCGAGCAAAGACGTGCGCGGCAACGTCGAAGAAGGCGTGGCCGAACTGAAGTCGCTGCTGACCGAATACGACGCGATCTCCAACAAGTTCGCGGAGCCGATGTCCGACGACGAGATGAACACGCTGCTCGAACGGCAGGGCGACCTGCAGAGCAAGATCGACGCGGCGAACGGCTGGGATCTGGATCGCACGCTCGACATCGCCGCCGACGCGCTGCGGCTGCCGGCGTGGGACGCCGAGGTCAAGAATCTGTCGGGCGGCGAGAAACGTCGCGTCGCGCTGTGCAAATTGCTGCTGTCGCAACCCGACATGCTGCTGCTCGACGAGCCCACCAACCACCTCGACGCCGAGAGCGTGGCCTGGCTCGAACGTTTCCTCGGCGAATATCCCGGCACCGTGGTCGCGGTCACGCACGACCGCTACTTTCTGGACAACGTCGCCGGCTGGATTCTCGAACTCGACCGCGGCCGCGGCATCCCGTTCGAGGGCAACTACAGTGCGTGGCTCGACGCGAAAGACAAACGCCTCAGTTCCGAAGCGAGCCAGGAACAGGCGCGCCAGCGCGCGATCAAGTCCGAACTCGAATGGGTGCGGTCCAACCCGAAGGGACGCCAGGCCAAGAGCAAGGCCCGCCTCGCCCGCTTCGAAGAACTGATGTCGAAGGAAGTGCAGGCGCGCAACGAAACCGCTGAACTCTACATCCCGCCCGGGCCGCGACTGGGCGAAAAGGTCATCGAACTGACCGGCGTCAGCAAGGCGTATGGCGACCGGCTGCTGATCGACGACCTCACCTTCAGCATTCCGCGCGGCGGCATCGTCGGCATCATCGGCGCGAACGGCGCCGGAAAAACGACGCTGTTCCGCATGATCACCGGACGCGAGCAGCCCGATAAAGGCAAGCTCGAACTCGGCGAAACGGTGCAGCTCGCATACGTCGACCAGAGCCGCGACGACCTCGACAACTCGAAGAACGTCTGGGAAGAAGTGTCGAACGGCCAGGACATCATGCGCATCGGCCAATACGAAATTCCGTCGCGCGCTTACGTCGGCCGCTTCAACTTCCGCGGCGCGGACCAGCAGAAGAAGGTCGGCGATCTGTCGGGCGGCGAACGCAACCGGTTGCACCTGGCGAAGCTGTTGCGGCAGGGCGCCAACGTACTGCTGCTGGACGAACCGACGAACGACCTCGACGTGGAAACGCTGCGCGCGCTGGAAGACGCGCTGCTGAATTTCCCGGGAACGATTCTTGTGATTTCACACGATCGCTGGTTTCTGGACCGGATCGCGACGCACATGCTCGCGTTCGAAGGCGACAGTCACGTCGAGTGGTTCGCGGGGAACTTCACCGATTACGAAGAGGATCACAAGAAACGCTTGGGCTCGGATGCGAACGAGCCGAAGCGAATCCGTTACAAAAAACTTGCCTGAGTCGGGTTTACCCAGGAAATGAAAGGGAGTCGGAGTGCCTTATCGGCGCTCCGACACCGTTTCAACCGAGCAGCTTGATCAAGCAGCCGATGATGAACGCGATGACGTCTTTCAGTGCGAAGCCGAACACGTTGCCTCCTACAGGTCAGACCCATGACCTACTACGAACAACGCAGGCATTGTTCTCCTGTTAGACGATTTCAGGTGTGTAGGCTTGTGACGCTGATGTGAAGAAGCTGAGGCGGGGAAGCCCTGATCAGGCGCCCTCGTTCAGCACGTCGAGCGCTTCGTTCAATGTCGCCACGGCTCGAACGTCCATGTCCGTCATCGCCGGTTTCGGCCGGTTTCCGCGCGGGATAATCGCCCGCTTGAAGCCGTGTTTCGCCGCTTCGCGCAACCGCTCCTGACCGTTGGGCACTCCCCTCACCTCGCCCGTCAGACCGATTTCCCCGAACACGATTAGATCGCGCGGCAACACTCGATTGCGATAGCTCGACAGCACGGCAAGGATCAGCGCGAGGTCGGATCCGGTCTCGCCGATGCGCACCCCACCCACCACGTTGGCGAACACGTCCTGGTCGGCGAGCGAAATTCCGCAGTGCCGGTGCAAGACCGCCAGCTGCATCGCCAGCCGCTGCGCATCGAGACCGACCGCGACGCGTCGCGGATATCCGCCCTGCACGGCATCGACCAGCGCCTGCAGTTCGACCAGCAGCGAACGCGTGCCTTCCCACGTCACCGTCGCAACGCTACCGGGCGATAAGGCCTCAGGTCGCTGCAGGAAGATCGCCGACGGATTCGACACTTCCTTCATGCCGCGATCGGTCATCGCGAACACGCCGAGTTCGTTCACCGCGCCGAAGCGGTTCTTCAGCCCGCGCAGCGTGCGGAATCGCGATCCTTCCGGGCTGTCGAGCATCACGAAGCAGTCGATCATGTGCTCGAGCACTTTCGGACCGGCGAGGCTGCCTTCTTTCGTCACGTGCCCGACGAGAATCACCACCGTCTGCGTCTGCTTCGCGAGGCGCGTGAAGAACGCCGCGGTTTCGCGCACCTGCGTGATGCTGCCCGGCACGCTCTCGACGCTGCCGAGCTGCATCACCTGGATCGAATCGAGCACCACCACCAGCGGCCGATGTTGCTCGATGAGCCCGGCGATTTCCTCGGCGCGCGTCTCGGATGCCACGCGCAAGCGGTCGAGCGGCAGTTCGAGACGGCGCGCGCGCATCGCGAGCTGCTGCAGCGATTCTTCGCCGGAGACGTAGAGCACCTCGCCGAGCGTCGCAAGCGAGGTCGTGATCTGCAGCAGCAGCGTGCTCTTCCCTGCGCCGGGTTCGCCGCCGATCAGCACGACGGATCCAGGCACCAGTCCGCCGCCGAGCACGCGGTCGAATTCGGCAAAGCCGGTCGCGATGCGTGCGCCGTCCGCAGAATCGACGTCGGCGAGAAGCTGCACGCTCGGTGCGGTACCGACGTAACCGGCCGCGGGCTTCGACGCTTTGGCGGGGCCGAGGGTAATGCGCGTCAGGGTATTCCAGGCTTCGCAGGCGGAACACTGGCCTTGCCACTTGCCATGCTCGGCGCCGCAGTCGTTGCAGACGTATGCGACCCGCGCCTTAGCCATTCCGTTTGGCCCCAGAGCGCGTCATCAACGCATGTATTCGGAGTAGTCGTTGCGCGCGAGATTCTCGAACTTCGTCAGGTTGCCGATGAAAGCCAGTCTGACTTTGCCGATCGGTCCGTTACGCTGTTTGCCGATGATGATCTCGGCAGTGCCTTTGTCCGGCGATTCGGGGTTGTACACCTCGTCGCGATAGATCATCAGGATCACGTCTGCATCCTGTTCGATTGCGCCGGAGTTGTGAGAGACGATTCCATCGGCGAGCCAGCTCTCGGGCCCGGGAACCGTGAGATCGTAAACGTCCGCTTCGCCAGCGGGCTCGATCGCCACCACGCGATCCCAGAAAACCTCCGACTCAGCCCATTGTTTGAGCTCGGCGTCTTCCAATATTTCCGCGTAACTCGCGACCACGTGGCGCGACGGCGCAAACCTGAAGTGGCTGGTGCCGCCAAAACTAGTACCGCGCAGTTGCGCCATTCGACGCTGCGAAATGCCGCGAGTAGCCATCGCTACTCGCACGTTCGTGAACAGTGTTTGCGGCAAAGTATCGACGTTTGCGTTTGCAACTTTCGATGCCAAGACCCGTGCCAGCGCGTTGGCCGGCGAAACGCGTGGACCGAATGCTCCGACGCGACCCAGGAACAGTTCCTGTTGCTCCTTGCCGGAAACGTCGACGTTGAACCATTCGCTGCCACGCTGGCGCACCGTCCTCAGGCGCGAATGCACGCCGAGCCGCAACAGCAACGCCGCGACATCGAGCGCGAGGCCCCGGCTACAGCTCGCGAAATAAACCCTTGGCGCGCCACCCTGCGTTCTGACGTGAATCGAGCCGTCTGTCGCCCATATATGTCGAAGGAACAGCGCCACCTGCTCATTCGACAACGCGAACACGGCATCTGGAACGCGCTTGTCTGCAGACCGCTGATTGAAAACGCCCAGATCGCGCAGCCAACGATTGATGCCGGCCGGCGCCCATCGGTTGCCGTTGCCGCTGAACACCAGTTGATGCCAGTTGCCTCGACCGGGATGGCGAGACACTTTGACACCGAACTCTTCAATGGCGGCCCGTGCAACGACATCGCTGTTCTCTTCGGATCCGGTCGTGTACCGGAACGGCTGGTGCGTGAGATAGCTTCCGTCTCCAATCAGGTGAGCCAGCAGGATGACGCGCCCCTCGGGCCATCTCTCCGCAGCCTTCGGCTCGGGCAACTCGCGCGCCAGTGCAACCCGGTCACCGACCGACGTTCGATCGAGCGTCGTCCAGCCGCATCCCGTGAACACCCGATGGCCTGCGGTCGCGGTCAGCGTGCGCCCGCTCGCGAGCTTCATGTCGAATACGTTACGGCGGCCGACATGCCACACGCACTCGGCCTTTGCAGCTACGATTCGCTGCTCGGGAGACATCGCGAACACTTCCGGACGAGTGTCCACCAGCGAAGCGATAGGTACTCTGCGTCCGTCGCTCAGTTGCACGAGCGTATCTCCGGTCACGCATTCACGCAGGTCCGACATCAACGGACGCTTGTCGGTACGGCTCTCAACGCCGCGATTGAGCTGCGACAGCGCCACCATCGGACAACGCATTTCCTTGGCGATCGCCTTCAGCGAACGCGAGATTTCGGTGATCTCGCCGGTGCGGTTGTTGTCGAGGTCGCGATTTGCGCGCATCAGCTGGATGTAGTCGACCACGATCAGCTTCAGGCCGCCCGCTTGTCGCGCCACGCGTCGCGCGCGCGTGCGCACTTCGTTCGGCGTGAGCGCCGGCGAATCGTCGAAATAGATCGGCTTGTCCTTCAGCTGACTAACGGCCGAGGTGAACCGCGGCCAGTCGTCGTCGTGCATGTCGCCGGTACGCATGCGCGTCTGGTCGATGCGGCCGAGCGACGACAGCATGCGCATCACCAGCTGATCCGACGGCATTTCCATCGAGAACACCAGCACGGCGCCCGGGTCGTCGGTCATCAGTGCGTGTTCCGCGATGTTCATCGCGAGCGAGCTCTTTCCCATCGAGGGGCGGCCCGCCACGATGATGAGATCGGACGACTGCAGGCCGGCGGTCTTCTTGTCGAGATCGTCGAAGCCGGTGGCGAGCCCGGTGATCGGATTGCGCGACGCGAACAGCGACTCGATCTTCTCCACCGCGCGCGCGAGCAGCGGCACGATGGCGACCGGGCCTTCGTCGCGCAACCGGCCTTCGTGGATCTTGAACACTTCGGATTCGGCGATATCGAGCAGTTCGCTGCTCGGCCGTCCCTGCGGCGCGAACGCCGACTCGGCGATCTTGTTGGCAACCGAAATGAGCTGGCGCAGCGTGGAGCGTTCGCGAACGATCTGCGCATACGCCATCACGTTGCTTGCGCCGGGCGTCGATTCGGCGATTTCCGCGAGGAAGCCGATGCCGCCTGCTTTATCGAGCAGCCCGCGCTGACTCAACGCTTCGGACAACGTCACCGCGTCGAGCGGTTCGTTGGCGTTTGCGAGGCTCGCCATCGCTTCGAAGATGATCTGGTGCTGCGCGCGGTAAAAGTCGCGCGCGGTCAGCACGTCGGCGACGTTCAGCCACGCATCGTTGTTCAGCATCAAACCGCCGAGCACCGATTGCTCGGCTTCGACGGAGTGCGGCGGAACTTTCAGCTGCGCGGTGGCGGACAGATGCACCGACGCAGGACGCGCTGTCTCCGATTCGGCGGCGGTATCCGACATAGCGGGCGGGTAATCGTTGGGGGTGACGAGCGTCGAAGATCGACGCTCGCCAGTCAAGAGGAGATGCCCGCGTTATTCCGGAACGACGACGACCTTGATGGTGACGTTCACGTCGGTGTGCAGATGCACGTCGATGTCGTATTCGCCAACTACGCGGATGACGCCGGCCGGCATCCGGATTTCGCTCTTCGCCACGACGGCGCCTTGCGCTTCGAGCGCTTCGGCGATGTCGTGCGTACCGACCGAACCATACAGCTTGCCTTCGTCGCCGGCCTTCGCAGAAATCGTCACCGCGATGCCCTGCAGTTTCGCGGCGCGCCCTTGCGCTTCACCCATACGCTCCTGCGCCACGCGCTCGAGTTCGGCGCGACGCGCTTCGAACACCGCGCGATTGTCCTTCGACGCGCGAACGGCTTTGCCTTTCGGGATCAGGAAATTGCGGGCGAACCCGCTCTTCACGACCACTTCGTCGCCGAGGTCGCCGAGGTTGACGATGCGTTCCAACAGAATGACGTTCACTTGATGCTCCCGATCACTGATGCGCGTCGGTATACGGCAGCAACGCCAGATACCGCGCTCGTTTGATCGCGACCGCCAGCTGGCGCTGATACCGCGCGCTGGTGCCGGTGATGCGGCTCGGCACGATCTTGCCGGTTTCGGTGATGTACTGCTTCAACAGCTCGAGATCCTTGTAGTCGATCTCTTTGATGCCTTCCGCGGTGAAGCGGCAGAATTTCTTGCGGCGGAACTGACGCGGCATGCTCATTTCTGTTCTCCCACGGCTTCGCCTTCTTCGGCCGGCGCTCTCTCCGGATCGGCACGACGCGCCGCCAGTTCTTCTTCACGGCGGCGATCGCGGTCGCGTTCCTTTTCCTGATCGCGCAGTTCTTCGGCGTAGATCTTCGAGATCTCGGTCACCGGCTCGCTGCGGCTGATGATCATGTTGCGCAGCACGGCGTCGTTGAATCGGAAGGCGCTCGCCAGCTCTTCGAGCGTCGCAGCGTTCACTTCGATGTTCATCAGCACGTAGTGGGCTTTGTGGATCTTCTTCACCGGAAACGTCAGCTGCCGGCGACCCCAGTCTTCGAGACGGTGGACTTTGCCGGTGCCGCGTTCGATCAGGGCTTTGTAGCGGTCGATCATTCCCGGCACCTGATCGCTCTGATCGGGATGCACGAGAAACACGACTTCGTAATGTCGCATTGCGCCTCCTTATGGCGTAACCGCTTCCGCGCCTTTTCTCGAAGAAGAGGGGGGCGTGAAGCAAGGAGTGATTTGAAGGAGCGCGGATTCTAGAGAGGGTGTCGGCAAATGTCACGGCCGAATCAGGCCGAGCGCTGTCGGACCGCCTCGAACAACAGAATGCCTGCGGCCACCGAGACGTTCAGGCTCGACACCGACCCGCGCATCGGCAGGCTCACGAGCTGATCGCAGGTCTTGCGCGTCAACTCGCGCAGACCTTTTCCTTCGCCGCCGAGCACGAGCACGGTCGGCCGCGTCAGATCCGCCGCGTCCCACGCAACGTCGGCATCGCCGGCGGCACCCACTACCCACACGCCCTGCCGCTTCAGCCATTCGAGCCGCCGCACCAGGTTGCTCACCTGCACGACGAACAGCGATTCCGCGGCGCCGCTCGCCGACTTGCGAGCCACTTCGCTCAGCGGCGCGGTGCGACTCTTCGGCAACAGCACCGCGCCGACGCCCGCGGCATCGGCGCTGCGCAGACAGGCGCCGAGATTGCGCGGGTCCATCACGCCGTCGAGCGCAAGCAGCAATAGAGGTTGCGGCAACGACGGCCACCGCAATTCCAGTTCGGTCTCGGAACCGAGTTCGCCCTCGGCGGTTTCGGCCACGACTCCCTGGTGCCGGCCGTTGTGGGTCATGCGGTCGAGGCGCGAGCGTTCGCAATTCTCGACCGGTACGCTCGCCGCCGCGGCGAGCCCGAGCAACGTGGTCATCCGCGGATCGCGGCGCTCGGCCTGCACGAACAGACGCCTCACCCGTTCGGCGTTGCCGCGAAGCACCGCTTCCACCGCATGGATGCCGAACACCTGTTCGGTGCTCACGAGCGACCTCGCCGCGTCCGCTTGCCTCCCTTGCCACCCGACACCAGCAGGTCGATCTTGCGCGACTCGGTGTCGACGTCGGCGAGGATGACCGACAACTTGTCGCCGAGCTTGATGCGCCGGCCGGAGCGTTCGCCGACCAGCGACATCGCGGCCGGATAGAAGGTGAAGTAGTCATCACCGAGATTCGATACGTGCAGCAGACCCTGGATGAAGATCCGCTCGAGTTCGACGAACACGCCGAAGTCGGTGACGGCGACGACCGTGCCGTCGAACGTTTCGCCGACGAACTGCGCCGCGAACTCGCACTTGAGCCAATCGGCCACGCCACGGCTGACGTCATCGGCGCGCCGTTCCGTCACCGACAGGTGCTCGCCGACTTCGTCGAGATGACTCTGGTCCACGCAGTCGCCGCTCAACACGCCGGCGATCGCGCGATGCACCACGAGGTCCGCATAGCGGCGGATCGGCGACGTGAAATGCATGTAGCGCGGCAGCGCGAGACCGAAATGGCCGATGTTCTCGGGGCTGTAGCGGGCCTGCATCATCGACCGCAGGATCATCGTTTCGAGCAGACCGCGATCGGGCCGCGCGGTGAGCTGCGCCGACACCGCCTGCAGCGTCTTCGGCGAGGGCGCCTCATCGCTCAAGCGTATGCCCGCGTAAGCGAGCGCTTGCCTCAGCACGTCGAATTTCTCCGGCGTCGGACCTTCGTGAATGCGATAGAGCGCCATCGCTTCATGCTTCTCGAGAAATCTCGCCGCACACACGTTGGCCGAAATCATCGCTTCTTCGATCAACCGGTGCGCGTCGTTACGCACCACCGGCTCGACGCGTTCGAGCAGTCCGTTCTCGAGAATCAGCTTCTGTTCCGGCGCGTCGAAGTCGAGCGCACCGCGTTCTTCGCGCGCTGCGAGCAGTGCCTGATAAGCGAGATGCAGCGCGTGCAGCGACTCCGAAACTTCGCGCTCGAAACCGTGGTAGCCAGCGTCGATGAAGGCGGCGACCTGCGTGTAGGTGAGCCGCGCGCGCGAGAACATCACCGCCGGATAGAAGCGGTAGGTGGTCACCTTGCCGAGCGGCGACACCTGCATGTCGCACACCATGCACAACCGGTGCTCCTGCGGCCGCAGCGAACACAACCCGTTCGACAGCGCCTCCGGCAGCATCGGCACCACGCGATCGGGAAGGTAGACCGAGTTGCCGCGCTCGCGCGCCTCGATGTCGAGCGGCGAGCCCAGTTTCACGTAGCTGCCGACGTCGGCGATCGCGACGATCAGCCGCCAGCCGCCCTTCGGCCGCGGGCTGCAATAGACCGCATCGTCGAAGTCGCGCGCGTCTTCGCCGTCGATGGTGACGAGCGGAATGTCGGTGATGTCTTCGCGATCGAGGTAGCGCTTCGGATCGACGCGATCGGGCAGACCGCGCACCTCGTCGTCGACCTCCGCGGGCCACTCGACCGGCACGCCGTGCGCGCGCAGCAACGTGATCGACGCCGCGTGCAGATCGTCGCCCGGGGCAATCACGTCGATGACGCGACCCGTCAGTCCAAAGCTCTCCTCGCCGACCACTGCGACGGAAACGGTATCGCCGTCATTCGCCTCACCCTGGCCGTCGGTAATCAGATAGACGCGACCGCGAAAGTCGCCTTCGGCGACCACATACCAGCCGCGGGTTCCCTCGACGGCACGCCCGATCACCGGTTCGGCGGAACGCGCCGTTACCGCGGCGATCACCGCCTGGCCTTCGACGAGCCGCGCGTGCACCGTATCGCCGACGCGCAACCGCGAATCGCGCGTCAGCCGAACCGGCAAGGCGTCGCCGCCGGCCGCCGGGATCAGCACCAGCCGACCGCGATCGCCGCGCCGGATGACACCGTCGACCACGGTTTCCGGTTGAGCCCGCTGATAGGCGCCGCGGCTGTCGATGTGCAGGTCGCCGGAGTGACACAAGCCGCGCAGCACACGTCGCAGTTGATCGACGTCCGCGCCCTGACGCACGCCTGCGACGTCGCGGATTTCGGGCCACCGCATCGGTTTTTTGTGTGCGCGGAACAGCTCCATTACCGCGCTCGGCGTCAATGAAGTGCTGCGTTCTGCGTCGTGGGCGCGCGGCTCCGATCCAACGGATTTACTGCGGCGCTTGCGTTTTTCTGTCACGTTGACAACCCCGGAATCGGTGCGTACAGTCGCCACCCGCTACTCGCCGGGGTGGTGAAATTGGTAGACGCGCTGGCTTCAGGTGCCAGTGGGGGAAACCCCGTGGAGGTTCAAGTCCTCTCCTCGGCACCAACCTCTGTCGCATCAGTCGGTTAGATTCCCGGTCGGCTTCGCTGATACACGCGCAATGCGCGTACGAGGCGCTCGTGGCCCGGGGTCTACCGGGCGGCATCCTACCTATATATGGCGCGGCACGCCTCGGTATTTCCGGTGTCGGCGTCTGTGCGTGGCGGCTATCGCCGCGCGGGTCATAGGGGCGTTCATTGATCGCGCTTCACTCGACCGTGTTACCCGAAGAGTTTCAACGACGAATCTACGACCCATGTGTCGGTTCCGGATGCTCATCCCATCGAAGGAGTACATCGATGAGATTCGCGGCGACGGTAGCCGCGCCGACCTTTGTGAACAGGAAGCGAATGGCACCGTGTGGTCGATCGCCAAGATGGACATGTTGCTGCATGGCATCCGCTCCGCCCTGCGCAACGGCCACACGCTAGCAGAGCCGCAGCATGTGGAAGGCGGTGGTTGATGCGTTACGATCACGTGCTGTCGAACCCGCCGTTTTCGACTGATTGGGCCACCACCGGCATCGACCGTGCCGGTCAGCTGCGCAGTCACTCGAGGCAGCTAAGCGAGCTTCGCCCTGGGGATCTTGACGTCGAAGCGCTCTTCGACCATGCGGCCCTTGCGAATGGCCTTTTCGGTCGAGTAAAGCAGCTTCTTGCGAGTCGCATCGAAGACCCGAATATAAAGCTCGGGGACTGTTTCCAGGTCCGGATCGAGGGCGAAATCCGACGACGAGTAAAAGATCTTGTATGCACCGTTCGCATCCGTGACTGCGGCGCCGAGCTTGTCATCAAACAGAAAATCCTTATCGAATGCTCGGACCTGCAACCCGGCCAGCGGCTTGCCCGACTCTTCTTCTACGATCGTCCCGACAATACGCATGGCAACTCCCAACGAGTATGTACGGATCGATGCTATAGCTGAGCCAGGTGCCGAGCAATCGATGAGCCAAACGCAAATTGTCAGGGCCGGCGGACGATCAAGACGTAGTTGAGATGAATGCGAGTGTTCCGTTACGCGTCTTCACTCAACGGTGTCCTCGACGTGCGTGCACGCGAGATCGCGACGTTCGTCTACAAGCACAACCTGAGGCGTCGAACGATCGCGAATGACCGATCTCGTTCATTCGCGACACTTGCAGGCGCGGCCCAGCGGGTTGCGCCTCCTCCGACGCCGCGCATGACCCACGCGAGGCTCGCCTCGCAATTCGGTAACAACTCTCGCCCAAATTCCGTCCGTCGCTCGCGATATGTTGTCGTCCGATACCGCACCGACGACCGCCGTCACCGCACATTAGCTTGCGTGTCATCTTTTCATACTCACGGAGATTCGTTTGAAGACGCCGCCTACCTCTGCCAAGCACCTCGGCGAACATGAGAACGCGCTGTTCGCGAAGTGGCTCTCCGCCCGACGCGACAAGTTGAAGCGCGCGACGATGGCCGACCAGAGCGCGAGCCAGCCTGTCCGACTGAAGCGAGCGACGCAGCAGCACGTTTGAATGAAACCATCGGAGTCTCATGGCAATGCCAATGGCAGATGACGAAGTTCCGTTCGTACAGACGATCGTTCATCCAACGGACTTTTCAGCGGCCAGCGAACGCGCGTTCGCGCACGCGCTCGGCGTCGCGCTCCTGCGCCGCGCCAGCCTGACGATCCTGCACGTCGGCAGCGAGTCGGAGACTGACTGGAGCCGGTTTCCCGGCGTCCGCGCAATGCTCGAACGCTGGGGTCTGCTCACGCCCGGCAGCACGCAGGCCGCAGTGCACGAGCAACTCGGCATCCGTGTGACGAAGCGGTCGATCTCGAGCCGTCTGCCGGCATTGGCGGTGGTCGACTACCTCGGCGAGTACCCGGCCGATCTACTGGTGGTTGCAACTGAAGGACGCGACGGCGTCGCGCGCTGGCTGCATGGGTCGGTCGCGGAAGCCGTCGCGCGGTGGTCGAAGACCACGACGTTGTTCGTGCCGGCCGACACCGAGCGCAGCATCGTTGCCGCGGACGGCAAACTCACGCTCGGCAACGTGCTGATCCCCATTGATCACGCGCCCGATGCCGCAGCGGCCATCGAGTTCGCCAGACGCGCGGCCGACCTCTTCGGCGACGGCAACGTCAAGATCACATTGCTGTACGTCGGCGCTGTCGCCGATGCACCGTCCGTGAATGCACATGACGGCGATCGATGGACGTTCGCGCGGATGTACCGCGACGGCGATCCTGTCACCGAGATCCTCGCCGCAGCCGACGTCGTTCGCGCCGACCTGATCGTGATGCCCACCGCCGGTCGGGCCGGTGTGTTCGAAGCGTTGAGCGGCAGCACCACCGAGCGGGTGTTGCGCCGCGCGCGCTGCCCACTGCTCGCCGTGCCGGCGACGCGAGACCAATGAGTCAGTTCATCTCGTAGCCGCCGGCCACGCTGAGACTCACGCCGGTGATGTTCGGTGCCGATGCGAGAAACAGCGCAGCCGCACCCATATCCTGCGCGGTCTGCGGGCGACCGAGCGGGATCATCTCCTTCATCGCTTTCTCGAACTCGGCGTTCTTCGCGGCCTGATCGAGCGTGTTCATCGGCATCAGGTGTTCGAGCCACATCGCGGTGCCGACCACGCCGGGGCAGATCGCGTTGACGCGGATGTTGTCCGGTGCGAGTTCCGCTGCTAACGACTGCGTTATGCCGATGGCGGCGAACTTCGAGCCGCAGTACGCCACCATGTTGCGATAGCCCTGCTTGCCGGCGATGGACGCAGTGTTGACGATCGCGGCGTTGCGCGAGCGCTTCAACGCCGGCAGCGCCGCGCGCACCATCAGATAGATGCCTTTGGTGTTGACGGCGAAGATGCGGTCCCAATCGCGCTCCGAAAATTCGGCGATCGGTCCCGACTGCACCACACCGGCATTGTTCACCAGCACGTCGATGCCGCCGAACGCGGCCACGGTCGCGGCAACTGCCGCTTCGCAGCTCGCGGCATCGGTGACGTCGAGTTCGGTCGCCTTCACCTCGCCGATCGCCGCCTGCTCCTTCGCACTGCGTTGCAGCGCGTCGGCGCCCGACAGGTCATATGTCCAGTCGCCGGCCTTCGCGCCGAGGTCGCCGATCATCACCTTGGCGCCGGCATTGAGGAACGCTTCCGAGATCGCGCGGCCGATGCCGCGCGCGCCACCCGTAACCAACACCACACTGCCCTTCATGCTTACTTCCTCCTATGGGTCGCGCTACCTTGCTCCGTCATGTGCAGTCAGCGCAATCTGTTAGCACGATGCCAAACACATCCAGTCGCAACGCAAACGCTGCCGTTCTTACCTACGACCTCGGTACGACTCGCATCAAGGTTGCGCTGTTCGATCTGCGCGGGCGCCTGATCCGCCAGCGCGCAGCGCGTCACCCGGAATACCGCGAAGGCAACCGCGCCTGGCAGGACGCCGACGGCTGGTGGAGCGACGCGGTGCGCCTGACCCGCGAACTGCTCGGCGCGAAGCCGCGCAACGTAGTGGCCGTGTCGGTCTCTGGACGCGGTGGCGCGGCGGTGTTCATCGGCCGCGACGGCACCGTGATCGGGCAGCCGTGGTCGGACCGACGGCATGCAGCGGAACTGAATGCGCTGGTCGAATGGCGCAAAGGCGGCGCGCACCTATCGAACTATGGGGCGGCGTTGCTCGCGAAGAAGCAATGGTTCACCGCCAACGAGCCCGTTCGGGCGCGGCAGCTGCGCCACGTACTATATGCAAAAGACTTCCTGATCTACCGCCTCACCGGCGCGACCGTTACCGATCGCACCAGCGGCCCGGACGCCGCTGCCTGGGACGCTCGCGCGCTCGACCACACCGCCAGCACGAACCTGGTGCCGAACGTGGCGTTGCCGTGGGACGTGGCCGGGCCGCTCGATCCGCGTGCGGCGAAGGTGCTGGAACTTCCCGCCGGCATACCGGTGGTGGTGGGAGCACACGACGGCATCTGCGCGAACGTCGGCGCCGGCGCCGGCCATCCCGGCGCTTACGCGATCACACTCGGCACCCACGCGGTCGTGCGCGCCATCCGCACCGACGTCCCGGAAGGGTCGTTCCGATTTTACGATCTGCCGCCGGACCGCCACGTGATCGGCGGCAATGCGGTGATGGGCGGCCGCGCCGCGGACTGGTTCCTCGATCTGATCTTTGGCGCCAACGACCGCGCCAGGGCGCGGCATTTCGTCGCGATGGACGAAGCGGCCGCCTCCGTTCACGCGGGTTCCGGCGGCGTCCGTTTCCTGCCGTTCCTTTCGGGCCAGGTGGCACCGGAGTCACGTCCCGGCGCGAGCGCGGTATTCACCGGCCTGCGCACGTCCCACGACCGCTCGAATGCATACCGCGCGGTGCTGGAAGGCGGCGTATTCGCAATCAGGTCCATCTTCGATCAGATACTCGCATGGTGCGGCGAACCGTCGATGATCCGGCTGACCGGGAGCGGCGCGCGCAGCCGCGTCTGGTGTGAGATCCTCGCGAACACGACTCGGTCGTAGCGTCGAAGCGTCGGACGAGGCAGTAGAGGGGCGAGGCGCTGCTGTATTCGCCACCGTCGCACTAGGCCTGTATCCGCACTATGACGCGGCGGCGGCAGCTTTGGTGCAGATCAAACAGCGTTACGAGCCCGAGGCAGCGCTCACAGCGGAATACGAAACGCTGTATCGTGACTGGCGCAACGTTGCGGAAGCAACGCGGCCGCTCGATCGTCGAACGCCGGCGAACTTCGCGTTATAACCAGCGCACGCACGCTGGCGCCGGAATGCCGGTGAACGGCTCCGCCAACGGCTCCGGTCGGCCGCTCGCATCGATCCGGAACGGCGCCAGGTTGTCGGAGTCGCGATTGGCGACGAGCATCGCGGCGCCGTCCGACGTCAGTGCGAAGTGCCGCGGATGACGACCTCGCGCAGGCACGGTGCCGTCGAGGGTGAGACGTCCGAGTTCTCCGATCGAATAGCACGCGATCGAATCGTGGCCGCGGTTGCCGACGTACAGCCAGCGTCCGCTCGGGTGTACGGCGATCTCGCTGACGGCGCTCCGGCCGGAGAAGTCGGCCGGCAATGTACTCACCCAATCAAGCTCGCGGAGCGACCCATCAGATTCGATTTTGAGTCGCGACACGGTGTTGTCGAGTTCGTTGCTCACCCAGCCGACCCCGTTGGTTTCGTCGAGACACAGATGCCGCGGTCCCGCACCCGCGTGGATCGCGCAGCGCGATACCTCGGCCAGTCCGGCACCGGCGTAGCGCACCACGCAGTCCTGGCCGAGGTCGGTAACGTGTAAATCTCCCGACGCCCCAACGAGCACGCAATGGGGATGCGCAGACCTCTGGCGACGCGGATGCACCGATGCGCCGGCGTGTCGCCAGGTTCGAGCTGGTGCAATCGCGCCGCGCGTATCGAGTTCCAACACACTGATCGTGCCGCAACCGTAATGCGCCAGGACGAGCGCGCGCGTGCCGCCGAGCAGCGCCAGGTGGCACGGCAGTTCGCCTTGGGAATCGATGCGCTGCCGCGGTTCGAGGCGATCGCCGATCGCAACCGCCGAGACGCCGCCGTGGCCCGTCGGCGTTTCGTTGACGACGTACGCGAGCGGCAGCGCCGGATGCAGCACCACGAACGACGGATCCGGCATGTCGCACACGTCGACGACATCGATTTGACCGGCGGAATCCATCGCGCACAGATAGAGGCCGCGCGCCGCGGCTCGGTGGGCGCTCGGTGGTGCGCTCGGTGGTGTAAGTGCCGACCAGAAACCGCCGCTGCGCCATCGCGACCTCGTGCGACAAAGCGCGACTGTATCAGCCCGCGCGTCGCGGTATGGTGTCGCGTCGTGCACCGGGAATCATCATGTTCGAGAGCCTGCTCCGCCGCGCCGTCGCGTTTCCGGTGATCGCGCTCGATCGGGTGGACGATGCGGTGCCGCTGGCGCGCTGCCTGGTCGATGCGGGCCTCACGCTGATCGAGATCACGCTGCGCACGCCGGCCGGGTTGCCTGCTCTGCGCGCCATCCGCGAAGCAGACGTCGCGATCGACGTGGCGATCGGGACCGTTCGCAGCGTCGACGACATGCACGCGGCGGCCCGCTCGGGTGCCATCGCGATAATCAGCCCCGGCACGACGCCGGCGTTGATCGAAGCGGCGCGCGACACGACGCTGCCGTGGTTGCCGGGCGTCGCCACCGCCAGCGAGGTGATGGTGCTTGCCGAGGCCGGCTATCGCGTACAGAAGCTGTTTCCGTCGCGCCTCGAAATGGTCGACGCGCTCGCTGGACCGTTCCCCGACGTGATGCTGGTGCCAACCGGCGGCGTCGACGCGGGCAATGCGCCCGACTACTTGTCGCGGCCGAACGTGATCGCAGTGTCCGGGTCGTGGATTGCGCCGCGGCGCCTCATCGCCGAACACGCGTGGGACGAAATCGGACGGCGCGCACGCGCCGCGGCCGCGCTCGCATCGAGTTGATCGCGCGACGCGATACGCGCCCTCAGAGCAAAACGTACCCCAATCCGTGTCCACACCGGTGCCCGCACCGCGCGTCATCGAACGTTCACGCGACCATAACATTCCCTTAATTCCGCTCTCGGATCATGGCTCTTCTACTGAACGATCCGGGTTACCCGTATGACCCCGCGTCAGCCATGTCAGGATCCGCGCGAGGAGGACCGGTCGTCCTTCACCGCGCTTACGCTCAAAGCGATCGCTCTAATTGTCACACTCGGTGCTACGTTCGCGGCGGGCGCGACCGAGACCGACGGTGCGCCGGTAGGCGTTGCCGAACTGCGATTCCGCGACTTCTTCAAAATGCCGGTCGGGTCCCGTGGATTAGAACCCTCTGCACAGCTGGCCGCGCTCGACGGTCGAACCGTGCGCATGCGCGGATACGTCGTTCGCCAGGCGGTACCGACGCCGGGCGTACTGATCCTTTCGCCGCTGCCCATCGAACTCGGCGACGCGGACGAGAGCCTTTCCGATGACCTGCCGCCAGCAGTTGTATTCGTACATTACGAGGCAGCCTCGCTCGACATTTCCGGTGTCGTGCAGGTAACCGGCACGCTCGAGCTCGGGTCGCACGAAGAAGCCGACGGCCACGTCTCGCAAGTGCGCTTGCAGTTGAGTTCCGCGCAAGCCGCGGCGATCGAACCGATTCGCGTTCCCGTCACAGCGTCGCTCGCGACGCCGCATCTTTCCCAGTGAAGTTAGCGTTCAAGGAGAAATACATGCGTCACCTTCCCAACTCCGGGCACCTCTGGGCGCGCGCCGTCGCCGGCGCCGTCCTCGGCAGTCTCGCCTGTACCGCCGTCGCAGCACCGACAATTTCGCGCCTCACTCCGCCGAGCGAGAAGTTCGCATCGGGTCAGGACGATCCAATCATCGCGCGGTTTCTGCCGGGGCAACGCTTCGACCTGCAAGCTACCGTGCGTCCCGACAGCGGCCAGACGATCAGCGTGGTTACATTCAAAGTCGATGGTGCAGTGGTCGCCACCATCGCGCCGGGCGTTTCTGGAAGCATGAGCCTCGTACCGGCCACCGCATTGACTGCGACCGTGCCCGGCGCGGCCGCCGCGTCGTTGCGCGCTTATTCGAACGCTCGACCCGGCCGCCACACCCTGACCGTAAGCGCCAAGCAGAGCGACGGTGCGCAAGCTACAGCGAGCGGCAACTTCGAAGTGGTCGGAATCGCACCGGGACTCGGCAAGGTCAAAAACATCATCATCATGCTCGGCGACGGGATGGGCGCGGCGCACCGCACCGCTGCGCGGATCATGTCAAAAGGCTATGCGCAGGGTAAGGCGAAGAGTCAACTCGCGATGGACATGCCGGTCACCGGCATGGTGATGACCGCGTCGCTGAACTCGATCGTCACCGACTCCGCGCCCGGCATGGCGAACTACGTCAACGGCAACAAGGGACAGAACAACCAGGAAGGCGTGTTCCCGGATGACACGACCGATGCGTTCGACAACCCCCGCGTCGAGTACTTGAGCGAGTATCTGCACCGACTGAAGGGCACGTCGCTCGGTATCGTGACGACCGCAGACGTTTTCGACGCGACGCCCGCGGCAAACGCCGTGCACACGTCGAACCGCGGCAACGGCAGCGGGATCACCGATCAATACCTGGACGACCGAAAGTTGACGGGCCTGACGGTTCTACTCGGCGGCGGTCGGAAGTGGTTCCTTCCGAACGCGAGCAACAACACCAGCCCACAGGCACCGAACGGCTCGCAGCGACGTACGTCGACCGACTACGTGCTGCCCGCCGACGTCGTCACCGGCTGGGGCGCCGCGCCCGGCAAGCTCGACAACGAGCGCGACCTGATCGGCGATTTCCAATCGGCCGGATTCCAGTACGCGGCGGACAAGACCGCTCTCGACGGGACGTCGGATCATTCGCCACTGCTCGGTCTGTTCGCCTTCTCGAACATGAACGTCGCGAAGGACAAGATCGACGGCCGCCGTGGCGAGTCGACGATCGTCGACGACTATGGCTTTCCCGACCAGCCGATGCTCGACGAGATGACGCAGAAGGCGCTGGACGTGCTCGATGCGACGAGCCCCAAGGGATTCATCCTGATGGCCGAAGGCGCATCGATCGACAAGCAGGCACACCTGATGGATAGCGAGCGCTGGATGCTCGACACGGTCGAGTTCGACCGAGCGGTCGGCGTCGCTCGCGACTATGCGAAGCGTCACCAGGGAACGCTGGTCATCGTGACGGCGGACCACGAATGCTCGGGCGCGGCCATCATCGGCGCGTCGATCGTCAAAAACGAAGATCTGAAGACCAAATCCGGCACCACGGCTTTGCAGGGCGTTGTTGGCCTTTACGACGCGGCGAGCTTTCCGAAGTACACGCTCGAGTCCGACGGCTATCCCGCGTCGACCGACGTCGACTTCAAGATGCTGATCGGCTACGGCTCCAACACCGATCGCTACGAGGATTGGCAGACGAACGCGCAACCGATCCACGACACGCAGCAGCCGTTCGAAAAGACGGGCCTGCTGGCCGGCTATCCTGGTATCAACACCAGCGACGCACAGGTCAGCGGCGCACCGAACCGTCCGATCCGCGACATCGCGAGCGGCTACTTCATCGCCGGACAAATTGCCGGAGAGCAGGCAGCGCACACAGCGACCGACATTCCGATCTCGGCATACGGCCGCGGCGCATACATGTTTACCGGCGTGATGGACAACACCGACGTGTTCTTCAAGCTCGGCCAAGCAGCGATCGGTGGCGTCTTGAACTTCGAACTACTCGATCGCGACTGAGAGGTCCTGCGTTTGCGACGGCACGCCGGTCGCCAACTCCTCTCAGTTCCAGCGGCTCGACTTCGTCACGACCGAAACGAAACGCCATCCGCGAACGCGACACCCGACGCGGTGACGGGAGACGCGCGCGCCGTCGAGATACGCTGGTCAATCGACTTGTCGCAGCGGAAGGCGTTCGCGAAATGCGGGTTCGTCGATCTGACGTCCAGCAACTGCGGGAGCAGTGGTCAACGCCGGCGTGAACTATCGGCTCGACCCGCTGGAGTTCCGGCTGGACCTGTTCAACGTGTTCGATTCCGGCGACGCCGACATCTCCTATTTCTACGCCTCGCGGCTGCCGGAGAGCCGGCGGACGGCGTGGAGGACGTGCACGTACATCCGATGGAACCGCGCACGTTGCGCGGTTCGGTGATCTGGCACTGGTAATCGGCCGCGGTCGCAACGCGCTGTGCGCGCGACCGATCATTGCTATGCTCGAAGCATTGCCAGTAGCAGTCGCGTAGCGCATGCCAACAACCCTGATCCGCGGCGGCCAGATCTACGATGCCGCACGCAACGCTTTCAGCGTCGGCGACCTGCTGATCGACGGAACCCGCATCGTCTCGGTCGGGCGCGTGGACGCGACGGCCGCTTCGGGTGCGACCGCCTTCGATGCGGCGGGCGCATACGTGTCCGCCGGCTTCATCGACAGCCACACGCACATCTTCGCGCACCCTCTGTTCCGAACCGGACGCGTACAGGCCGATCGCATCGGCGTGCAACAGGGCGTTGCGTGCTGCGTGGACGCCGGCTCGTTCGGGGCCAACATGGTCGATGCATTCCCGCAGTTCGTGCACCAGACGCAGAAGACCCGCGCCTACGCGTTCATCAACATCGGTTCGCCGGGTCTGCCGAACGTCGGCGGCGGCCACGCGTCGCGGCCCGATCTGTGCGATCTGCCAGGCGTGGTCAACGCATTCGACCGCCACGGCGACTGGTTGCTCGGCGTGAAAGTGCTGGCATCGGCGTCGCACACCGAAGCATTCGGCGAGCAGGCCGTGAAGATGGCGCGCAAGGCCGCTGAACTGGTCGACAAGCCGGTGATGCTGCACATCGGTAACGCGCCGCCAGTGATCGACGACGTGCTCGACATGCTGCGGCCCGGCGACATCATCACGCACACCTACCATGGCAAAGTCGGCGGCGTGCTGACTTACAAGGACAAGATCCTTCCGGCGTTCCGCGCGGCGATCGAGCGCGGCGTGTATACCGACATCGGCCACGGCCAGGCCTCGTTCAGCTTCCGCACCTGCGAGCGGGCGCTCGAACAAGGCATGCCGGTGCATTCGATCTCGAGCGATCTGCACGCCGGCAACGTCAACCGCTACGCGATCTCGCTGTCGCGCACCATGAGTAAACTGTTGGCGCTCGGCATGCCGCTGACAGACGTCGTGCGCGCGGTCACCGCAACGCCGGCTCGCATGCTGCACCTCGACGAGCGCGGATTCGGATCGCTTTCGGCCGGCGCCCCGGCGCACGTCACGATCTTCGACGTGCGCGACGAAGCGCGCGAAATCGAAGACGCCGAAGGCGAGAAGCGCACTGCGAAGCAGTGGATCGTACCGCGTGCGGTGTTCGTCGATGGCCGGTGTTTCGAGCGCAGCGCGGAGCTCTGAAATGGCCGAGAGCATCTATCGCCGGTTTGGCCTCGACGGCGTAATCAACGCCTCCGGCAAGATGACCGCGCTAGGCGGCACGGCGCAGAGCGATGCCGTGGCGCGCGCGCAGGCCGAAGCCGCGCAGAGCCACGTGGATCTCGACACGCTGCGGCGCCGTGCCGGTGAACTCGTTGCGCACTACGTCGGTTCCGAGGCGGCGTCGATCACATCCGGGGCGGCGGCTGGAATCGCGGTTGCCGTTGCCGCATGCATCACCGGCACCCACCTCGACCGCGTGCTGCGCCTACCCGACACCGAAGGTCTCGACCGTCGCGTGCTGCTGCAGGCCGGGCACGACATCAACTTCGGCGCGTCGGTGGCGCAGATGATCCGGCTTGGCGGCGGCGTAGCCGAGATGATCGGCTGGGTGAACACCGTGCCGAAGGCACTGCTCGACGACGCGCTCGCCGCGCACAGCGACGTCGTCGCGCTGCTGTACGTGCAGTCGCATCACAGCGTGCAGGAACAGATGGTGCCGCTCGCCGATTGCATCGCCGCCGCGCAGCGCCATCGCGTGCCGGTGATCGTCGATGCCGCGGCGGAGGAAGATCTGCGGCGCTACGTCCAACTCGGCGCCGATCTGGTCACCTACTCGGGCGGCAAGGCGATCGGCGGACCGACGGTGGGTTTCGTGGCCGGCCATCGCGATCTGATCGAGGCGTGCGAACTACAGCAGCGCGGCATCGCGCGCGCAATGAAGGTGGGCAAAGAAGCGATCGTCGGGCTGCTGGTGGCGCTGGAGCAATACGCCGCTCGCGATTTGGCCGCCGACCGTGCGCGCCAGAGCGCAGTCGTTGGGGCATTGGAGACGCAACTTGCAGCGGTGTCCCGGTTGCGGGTGTACCGCAAACCGGACGAGGCCGGCCGCGGCATCGAACGGCTCGCGCTGGAACGCGCGGACGGCGGTGACATCCGAGCGCTCGTGAAGTACCTTGCGGCCGGTTCTCCCAGTATCCGTACGCGCAATCACCATCTCGACGACGGGTTCGCGCTGGTCGATCCGCGCGAGATTGACGCGAGCCAGGCCGCCGTCATTGCCGAACGCGTTCGCGCGTTCTTCGAAGCCACATGAGCCCAATGCAACCGCTGACATCCAAGCATCGCGACCAGCTCATCGAGCAGGGCTGGTTGATGATTCCCGACGTAGTGCCACAGGCGCTGTGCGACCGCTCTGCGGCGGCTCTGTGCGAATTCATCAACGTCGATCCGGATGACCCCGACACCTGGCGCAACTACGTGACGCACGGCCACGGCATCATCCCGTTACACCATCACCAGGCGCTGTGGGACGTGCGGCAGCTGCCGCAGCTGCACGAGTTATTCAGCATCATCTACCAGACGCAGAAGTTGTGGGTGAGCTTCGACCGCGGTTCGTTCAAGGTACCGAGCAGCTTCCACGAATCGGGATTCCGCATGAACGCGGTGCACTGGGACGGCGACCCGCGCGTGACCGAAGATCTGGCGGTGCAGGGTCTCGTGTATCTCACCGACACGCCGGACGAACAAGGCGCTTTCGCGATGGTGCCCGATCTCTATCGCACGCTCGATCAGTGGCTCGAGGTGCCGCGCAGTGACGCCGAGGCGCTCAAACCCGATGTATCCGGATACCCAATGGTGCCGGTCGGCGGGCCGCAAGGCAGCGTCGTACTGTGGCACCGGAAGATGCCGCATACGAGTCTCGCCAACAACTCGACCAGGCCGCGCCTGGTGCAGTACGTGACGATGACGCCGGCCGGCTCCGAAGAGTCGCGACTACGCAACGCGCGCGAGTGCATCGAGAAGCATCCACCAGCATGGGCTATCAGACAGAAGGTGGCTGGGCAACTCGATCCGGAGCCCGGCCCGGCGCCGCAGCTGACCGCATTGGGAGCGCGGCTTGCCGGCGTGGAAGCGTGGTAGCGGTCGCAAGAGCAAGAGTGCAAAAGCGGTACGAAACCGGTTATTTTTCGCACCGTCGTGCAGTTTGTTAACGGGGCTGTAGCTCAGCTGGGAGAGCGCTGCGTTCGCAATGCAGAGGTCAGGGGTTCGATCCCCCTCAGCTCCACCAATTGACCGATCCCAGACGGTCCTAAAAAGGCCAGAAAGCCCCGAAACATAAGGCCTCTGGCCTTTTTTATTGTCCAAACCGATCCTACCTTGAATATTGAAATCTGGGGGCAACTGGGGGCAACATTGGGGGCATCTGACCTAATGCCACTCGCAGTTGCCCCCAAATGTCATTAACCGATACGACGATCAAACGGACCAAGCCCAGCACGAAGACGCAGAAGCTCTTCGACGGCGGCGGGTTGTATTTCGAAGTGGCTCCATCCGGCGGCAAGTGGTGGCGCTTGAAGTACCGCTTCGGCGGTAAAGAGAAGCGACTGTCGCTCGGCGTCTATCCGGATGTCGGACTCAAGCTCGCGAGAGATCGACGCGACGACGCCCGCAAGCTGTTGGCCAAAGATGTTGATCCTGGTGAACATCGAAAAGCGACCAAGGCCGCTGAGGGTGAGCGAGCTGCTAACAGCTTCGAGGTGCTCGCACGCGAATGGTTCGCGAAGTTCGAACCGAACTGGGTCGCGAGTCACTCAGACAAGATCATCAGCCGGCTTGAGCGAGATTTATTTCCTTGGATCGGTGGTCGACCGATCGCGGAGCTAAGGGCGCCTGATCTGCTGGCGTGTTTGCGACGCATCGAACATCGCGGCGCGCTCGATACAGCGCATCGGGCATTGCAGAACTGCGGTCAGATCTTCCGGTACGCCATCGCGACAGGACGCGCTGATCGCAATCCAGCGAACGACCTGCGAGGCGCGCTCCCACCGGCAAAAGAAAGGCACCTGGCAAGCATGACAGATCCCAAAGCAGTTGCTTCGTTGTTGCGTGCCTGCGACGGATACCAAGGATCGTTCATCACGCTGTCTGCGCTTCGACTCGCACCGCTTGTGTTCGTCCGTCCCGGTGAACTCCGCAAGGCCGAGTGGACAGAGATCGATCTGGACAACGCTGAATGGAACATCGCCGCGGAGCGCATGAAGATGCGCGAACCGCATCTTGTTCCATTGTCGAAACAAGCCGTAGCCATCCTGCGTGAGCTGCACGCGTTGACCGGTCGAGGTCGATACGTCTTTCCCGGCGCGCGTACCAACGGCCGACCGATGAGTGACAACGCGATCCTTGCGGCACTCCGGCGGATGGGAATCGGCAAAGATGAAATGAGTGGTCATGGGTTCCGCGCGATGGCGCGCACGATCCTGGACGAAGTTCTGCACGTACGCCCCGACTACATCGAACATCAGTTGGCGCACGCGGTGCGCGATCCGAATGGACGTGCTTACAACCGTACAGCCCACCTCGTCGAACGGCGCAAGATGATGCAGCGGTGGGCCGACTATCTCGACAAGTTGAAGGCAGGCGACAACGTGGTACCGATCCGGGCTCAAGCGACGTAACGCGTCGGCAAGTGCACGGACGGGCGCCGAAATCGCGCAACGTTCTGTAGTGAAAAATTCGAACTCGATAAACGCGGTGGGCTCAGTGAGCCCAAGTACTCCTCGGACAATCGCGCAACCGAAATGCCGCGAGCGCGCCCGAACGGGACGGACACCGGTCGCGGTGGGTGGTATGAAATTCAGCACGGCTGTGAGTGGGCTCACTGAGCCCACTTACCCAGTCGACACCGAAGGCCGCGACAATGTGCAATCGTCAGAACTGGCAAGCCGAGAACCGATGGCGGCGGAGCGCACCCCACATGCGCGCAGCCGCGACAGCCGAAATCACGCGACGCGGTTATACTCGAGAACGCGAACCGAAGGCGCGGTAGCACTTGAAGCAGGGCTCGTGACGGGCGAAGCCCGGCGCGATCCCTGCCACGACCCGAAGGTGCCGTCGTCACTACGAGGCGTAGCCGTGTAGTGACGACGGCCACACGCCAGTAATCACGCCGTGCCGCGGGCGGATTTCGCAAAGACAGGTGAGTGACGGATGCCTAAACTGCCTGCACTGACGATTTATACGCGGCCACTGCGTTTAAAGTGGCAGGTCGATCCAGCCTGGCGCAAGCCAACCGGACAGCGAAGCAGACGCTCAATCACTGCAACAGCGACATCGAGAACCGTGCAATGTCGCAATGACCGTCAAGGTCATCGGTTCATCGTCGAGAGTTCGGATCTTCGATCCAATCGTTCAAGTCGGGCATTTGCCCATCGTTCCTACCGAGATCGAGGGATCGCCACGGCGATCGCAAGATCATTCATCAACCCAGCGGCTCCGCCGCATCATCCAAAGGAGGTGATTCTAGAAAACCACGTTCGAAGTAAGACCTGACTGTGTAGGTCCGTTGGTACTGGCGCAGATGTTCTCTTCTACCGAAGAGGCTCTGGGTCGCCGGATATCGGCACTGTTCAGGTCAGGGAGTGGTGTCCCACGATCATCACCGCGAAAGCGGAACTCGTTCAGCTACGGCTGCCGAGTCGATCAGAAACACTAACCAAACTGTTCCAGCACCGTAAAGACCTGAATCACCAACACTTCGAATATCGCGGGTCAAAACGAAAAGCTGCAACTGGCGCGATCGTGAGTGGTTGCCGTCCGGTCAAGGTTCGTCGTTCAGCCACGTCACAGCGTCGGCGTTGCTTCGAAACACCCGGATGTCGGCAAACATCGGCCACGAAAACCCGTGGAACATCCGGCCGAGCCCGAACGAGAGGTCATCCGGGGCAATCACTGCACAGCGTCCGAATGGAACCCGAATGCATACATTATCGACCGCGGGCGCGATGGAGCGACGATCGAGATGGCCCAGCAAGGTATCGCGGTTGCCGAGTACGAGAACGCCGCCTTCACCCCGGCGTCCCGATGGCGAGGAGGCCCGGCGCCGAAGCAGCGTTGGCCGTTTTCCGCTGTGAGCGGTCGCTTCGTCCAACGAGTTCCCCGGTCGCTTCATGCGCAGCTGATCGCTCGAGCCAAGGCGGAAGGCGTATCGCTCAATACCCTGGTCGTATCGTTGGTTTCTCAGGGCCTCGGGCAGCGCACAGAAAAAGTGCCGCAGTCCAGCCTTCCGACCAAACCAAAACGCTCCATCGGACGCGCGACCACGAGCGCGCGCCATTCGGCCTAGTCGCCGAGCGCCGCTGGATTGAACTACGCTGAACTACGGATTCGTCACACAGCAAGCGCGCTACGTGACTGATTCTACTAGTTAGTTACCGTAGTCCCATCCAACTGAAAATTCGCGTGCCGGCACTGTGCGACGACCGGTTCAATTCTGCCCCTGGCCACCAATGTCGTCCGTCGACTGCGCTATCTGCCAACAGGCCAGCTCAGGCGCGGAACGCACAATGAGCGCGTCAACGAGATGCTCAAATTCGGGGTGGTCGGCCCTTCGCAAGGCGGCACGCGTCGATCACAGCGTTTCGAAACCAGCGATGGGCAGGATCGGCATCGAACCGGGGATGCCACATCGCCGACACCCTGATCTGCGGCGTGGGGAACGGCAATTCGAACCCGACGACGCCTTGGACCAACGGCTCGCCGCTCGTTGGATCGATATCGAGACACGAACGGGGCACGAGCGCGACGAGGTCTGATCGCCGCGCGATCCGTAAGGCATCGGGGAACCCCGGCACGACAACGACGACTTCTCGCCGCAGACCGCACTCCTCCAGAGCTCTGTCGACCGGTCCCGTGAATTTCTCTTTTCGCGATACCACCACATGCTTGCAGGCTGCATAGCGCTCGGGCGTCACGGTCGCATCGAGCAAGCAATGCCCCTCTCGGACCGCACCGACAAATTCATCGCGGAACAGGAAGAGCGTCCGCACCTCCGGCGCAAAAGCCTCTCCCACAACACCGATTTCAAGATCGATCTGCCCTTCGCGAAGCGGCCGCGCATCCTTCACGGGCTTTGGCGCGAACCGCAGGCGAACGCCTGGAGCGGCGTCACTGACGGCCGCCACGAGCGACGACGAGAACACCGCGACGAACGCCTCGTTGGTGCGGATCGTGAACGTCCGCTGCAGTGTGGGAACGTCCAACTCGCTTGCCTGCGGGCCGAGAACCGCGTGCACCTCGCGGGCGAGATCGCGAACGCGGTCTCGTAATTCGAGCGCACGGGGCGTCGGCACCAGTCCACGCCCGGCGCGCACCAGCAGCGGGTCACCGGTGGCTGACCGGAGCCGCGCGAGGGTTCGACTCATCGCGGAAGGACTCAGGCCGAGACGGCGCGCAGCGCCGGTCACACTGCCCTCTGTCAGCACCGCGTCGAGCGCTGGAAGCAGGTTCAGGTCGAGATGGTCCATGCCCGCAATCTAGATCATCGGGCACTCATGACATAGCGCCTGACGCAACAATAGTGTGCATCCCATGCGTCTTGTGCCAGGTCGGATGACGGCTCACTTTGTTGACGTCACAGCACAACAGAGAATTGGCCCATGTCGTCAACCATTCCACACGCCGCCGCAGGTTCGATTCTTCTCATCGGCGCATCGCGCGGCATCGGACTCGCCATGGCTCACGAGTTCGCGCAAAGGCAGTGGCACGTCGTCGCGACTGTTCGGGGGACCGCCCGAACAAAACTGCATGAGCTCGCGGATGAGCACGGAGGCGGCGTCGACATCGAAACGCTCGACATCACGCAGCCGGATCAGATCGCGGCGCTGCACCACCGTCTGTCGGGTCGCACCTTCGACATCCTGTTCGTGAACGCCGGCACGGCGAACATGAAGGACGAGACCGCCGCCGATGTACCGGCCGACGAGTTCGCGCGCGTACTGGTGACGAACGCGCTCAGCCCGATGCGGGTGATCGAAGGATTGCAGGATCGGATCAGCGACGACGGCCTGATCGGCGTGATGTCGTCGGGCCAGGGCAGCATCAGCGATAACACCAACGGCAGGCACGAAGTCTATCGCAGCAGCAAGTCCGCGCTGAACCAGCTCATGCGCAGCTACGCCGCACGGCATGCGGGTGAGCGACGCGCCTTCGTTCTAATGGCTCCGGGTTGGATCCGCACGGCACTGGGCGGTCCGAACGCACCGTTCAGCCTCGAAGAAACCACTCCAGACATCGTGAACACGCTGCTCTCGAAACGAAGCAGGCCGGGTTTGGAATACCTCGATCGTATGGGCAAGGCCGTTCCCTGGTGAACGTCGCGCGACTCTCAGCACCTTTTCGATCAAACGCCTCGAACGACCTGCCCGGCGCGGCTCATTTCTTATTAGGCAAACGACGACTCGCCGCGTATTTCCGCAGCGAGCTTGAAATCGTCACTGTCGAAGAGGCTCACCATCGCCTTCGCGATGTCGTTGGGCTGAATGAAGAATGACGTGGGCTTGTCTGGGTATATCGCGCGCATCTTCGGTTCGTCGATGGCGCCATTGATCGAGAACACCGAAAAAGCGAGGCCGTGACGTGCGAGGTTCTCGTGCAGCAACTCGGCCAGCACCCGTTGTGCCACCCGACTGGGCGCGATGCCCAGGAACCCTGCGGGCGGATTGTAGGCAGCAGGTGAGCTGCTGATCATGATGCGGGTACCTGCGGGAATCGTTTCCTTCTTCGGGAACAGCGTTTGCACGAGTTGCAGCAGGCTGATGGCATTGACGTCGAAACTGTTGTCGAGCTGATCCAGCGACAGCGTGTTGTATTCGCCCCAGGCGGCGGCCTCGGTGTTGATGAGGATGCGCTTCGGTAGGCCGAACTCGCCCCGGATGCGACGCAATGTGGCGCCCCAGGCATCGCGGTCAGCAACGTCGCACTGCAGTGCATGAGCATCCGGGAGTTCGTTTGCGAGCGCCGCGATGAACTCTTTCGAGCGAGCAACGAGGATCAGTTTGTAGCGATCAGACCACTGCCGGCACACCGCCTGGCCGGTGGCCTGGCCGACCCCGACGACAAGGGCCACGTCTCGTGCCATTGCTAAACGCTACCCGCCTGGGCGGCGGTGAGCGCGCGCAGAAAGTTGCGCCCCCAGATCTTGTCGACGGCGTCCGGTGAATAACCTCGCACGAGCAGTGCTGCGGTGACATTGGGCGCATCGCTCGCTTCATCGAAGCCACGCATGCCGCCACCATGGTTGAAGTCAGTGCCGATGCCAACGTGCTCCACACCAACCCGCTCCACGATGTAGTCGATGTGATTCACGAGGCTGTCCAACGAACCCGGGCCGAGCAGGCGACTGATGGTGTCGCGGAATGCCGCCTGCTCGTGCGGGTCTTTGATTTCCCAGTACAGTTCAAATGGATACAGGTACTTCTCCGGCAGCCCTGCGCCTAAGCGCGCGTTGCGAATGTCGTCCACCAGCTGCTGGTTGGTGGTATCGAACAAATAGCCGCGGAACGGTGACACGTGAATCACACCCCCGCCTGCAGCAATGGCGTCGATTTCAGCATCGGACAGGTTGCGGCTGACGTCGCACAAAGCGCGCACGTTGGAATGGCTGGCGATCACCGGTGCGCTGGATAGTTCGACTGTCTGCAAAGTAGCGCTCAGCGACGATTGGGAGACATCGACCAGACCGCCCAGGTCGTTGATGCGACGTATTGCCTCGCGTCCCAGCGGCGACAACCCACCGTGCTCCTCGTCGGGCTCGTGCTTGCCGGTGGCGGCAATGAAGTTCGGCCGGGATGAATCGGCGCAGTCGTTGTGTCCGATGTGGTTCAGGGCAAACACGGTGACGCCGGCTTCGTGAAACTCGTTCAACGCGTCGAGGTCAGTGCCGATGATCTGCGTATTCTGAAAGCTCAAGAATATCGAGCGTTTGCCTTGCACCTTTGCTTCGTCGGCGTCGGCGGCGTTACGCGCCAGTACGAGATTGTTGGCGGGATCCGCGATCAGTTGACGAGCGGCCGCCAGCTTTCGGTCGGCGATTCGTCTGGCCTTCGCGTACCCTTCGGCCGTCCGCGGTCCCGGCCCTGTCGCGACGGATAGCACCACGCCGTCCATGCCGCCTCGCAACATCTTGTCCGGGGCAACTTTGGAACGACCATCGGGGCCGACATAGGGCGATTCTTTGCCCGGCACTTCGATGTCTGCATGGGCGTCGATCACCATGGCATCGGCATGCACCTTTTCTACATGCTCGATGTTCGTTGGGGAA
The DNA here is from genome assembly GCA_963780795.1 of uncultured Gammaproteobacteria bacterium. GTDB lineage: Bacteria > Pseudomonadota > Gammaproteobacteria > Pseudomonadales > Azotimanducaceae > DATJGR01. Next base: position 1,560,559 of record CAWADH010000008.1, read on the forward strand.
CGCGATTGTTCATCCACGACGCATCTCCTTCGTGAAGCCTTATGCGGTGAGCGTCGAAACGATAGCTGAATGTGTAGCGTGCATACGCGGCTTTTCATCCACTCGAGTCCTCACCCGCGTCAGCGTTCGAGCAGCTCACGTTTGTTCGGCTTGCCGTCCCACTCCTCGGCGTCCGGAGGACGTTCCTGCTTCTGTGTGATGTTGGGCCAGATCTTCGCGAACTCGGTATTGAGGCCGACAAAGTCCCCCTGCTCTTGCGGGAGCTCGTCCTCCGAAAAGATCGCATCCACCGGACACTCGGGCTCGCAAAGCGCGCAGTCGATGCACTCATCCGGGTGAATGACGAGCATGTTCGGGCCTTCGTAGAAGCAGTCTACCGGGCAGACTTCCACGCAATCGGTGTGCTTGCATTTGATGCAGTTTTCGCCAACGACAAAGGTCATCTCAGTTCACGACCCTCTCGCGTCAGTCGGCTTTGGGGTTTCGGAAGCGGTTGCTCTGGTCCTCCCCTGCGCGGGGATCCAGACATTCGAAGTCCTTCTCGACAAGCACGGAAGTGAGGCCGTGTTCGCCGGCGATCGATACCGCCGTCTCGTCGGCTGCCCATTGCGTTGCAAGCTGCGCCGGCAGGACCACCGTCAATCGATTGTCCCGGAAGCTGGCATTCCACCGACGCTACGTCGCCAACGCGCAGGCAGTATCGGAACACCTGCGCGTCCATGAAGTGCGTCGATGCTTCGACGGGTTGACCCAAACGGATCGCATCGACCTCATCTCGCTCCAGCCGGAGCCGTACTGCGTCATTGAGAATGCGGATCTTCATTCCGTCACAACGCCTCCACACGCGCCGGCGTGTGTTTGTGCCAGGGGGTTCCTGCAATCCAGTCCCGGTCCTCGGAGCGCGTGAGATCATTCGGCGCGACGCCGGTCGCCACCTGCTTGCCGTTTGCGTCCGGGAAATCGAGGCCGAACCCGGTCGGCAGGCTGATGTGTCCGGGCAGCATGCGGTCGGAGATCTCCACGGAGACCTCCGCGGTACCCCGCCGGGTCGAGAGCCGCACGCGTCCGCCGTCGAGCACGCCGACCCGCTTGGCGTCGTCCGGATGCATGCGCAGCGCGCCGTCACGGTCCTTTCTCCGCCAATCCGGGTTGCGGAAGATCGTGTTGGCGGTGAACGAGCGCCGCTCGCCGGCCGACAGCACAAGGGGAACTCCGCGCTCGTCGGCTCTGTTTCGGATGCGAGCCCGTCGAGCTCGTCGAAGAGTTCCGGGATCGCGAGTTGGATCCGGCCATTCGGCGTGCGCACGCGCGCGAAGCTCTCTTCCCACTCGTCGACCGCGAAGATGACCGCGCTCTTGCTGCTGAGCAGTGCGTCGAACAGTGCATCGGCTGCGTCGGGCGGCGATCCGACGAAGCCGGCACGCGCAAGCGAAGCCCCGATTTTTGGCGCAGCCGACTGGCAGATCAACCAAACGCCTGCCCCCTCGGCAAGGCCCTCCGGGAGCAGCTCGCCGATCGCGCGATAGAGCAGCAGCGGCGCTACCGCCGCCAGCAGCCGGTTCGCGATGATCTCGAAGAACTTCGCTCGAAATGCAGTGCGGCTGTCGAGCCAGGCTTCGCGCAGCGCCTCGATTGCATCGTTGGGGAGCGCGCCGAGCGCTTCGGCCAGCCGCGCGTGCAGCTCGGCCTCCGAAAAAAGTCCCGGCAGCGGCGGCATCAGTGCCTTGCGCAGATGAAAGTAGTTGTTGGGGAATTCGAAGTTGAAGAAGGTCGCTTCAGCCTTCTCGAATTGGCTCGCAACCGGCAGCACGTAGTGAGCGAGTCGCGCCGTTTCGGTGAAAGCGACGTCGATGACGACCACGAGCTCGAGCGCCTCGAGCGCTTCCCGCATGCGAACGCGGTCGGCGATGGAATGCGCAGGATTGCCACTCTCGACCAGCATCGCGCGAAAACGCCGCGGATGATCGGTCAGGATCTCCTCCGGCACCACGTTGCAAGGCGTGAGTCCGCCGATGATCTTCGATACCGGTCACGGGCGTCGTTCCGCGCTCTGACACCGCCAAAGGCTCCTGCGACGAGTGAGCTCGGCCTATAACCCGCGCCCTTCTTTCCAAAATTCCCGGTCAAAAGCACGAGCAACTTGTGCAGGTACGAGACCAGCGTGGAGTGCCGGTTCATCTGCACGCCGAGGTCCTCGAACGTCGCCAGACTCGCAGCCCCTGCAATGCGGCGCGCCGTATCGCGGACTGCTCCTCCGGCACGCCGCTCTTCGCCGCATGAACGGAAACGTCGAGCGCCATCAGATGCGGCAGTACGTCCTCGAGTCGTCCGTGCGCTCGCTCAACCACGCGCGCTTATGGAGATTTCCTGAACGATTACGCCGACCATCGCGGCGAGCAGGAACGCGTCGCCGCCGGGCTTCACCTGAAGATGAATGTCGGCGAGTTCCGCGGTCTCGGTGCGGCGCGGATCGATCACGATCAGGCAGCGGTTCGGATCTCTCGCGATTTCACGCAGGGTCGCGCGGGCGCGCGGGATGGCGTGCGAGAGCCACGGGTTTTTGCCGATGAACAGCCCGACGTCGCAGTGCTCGAAGTCGCCGCGCGAGTAGCCGCCGACCATCTTGCTTGCGACCCAGAACTCGCCGGTCTTCTCCTGGGCGAGCGCGCTCGACGATGCACAGATCCGAGGAGCGCGCGCGTCGCGCCGCCGTAGACGCTGGGCAGGTGGTTACCCTGGCCCCCGCCGCCGTAATAGAAGATCGATTCGCCGCCGTGCGCGTCGCGGACCGCGGCGAAGCGTGCAGCGACTTCGCGGATCGCCGTGTCCCAGTCGATCTCCTCGAATGTGCCGTCTTCGCGCCGGCGCAGCGGCTTCGTCAAACGATGCGGGCCGTTCTGGTAGTAGTCGAGGCGCGCAGGCTTCTCGCACACGTAGCCTCGGGAAACCGGGTGCGCGTCGTCGCCGTGCACTTTGACAAGCTGGCGTCCATCCTCGCCGCCAAGCCGAACTTCAATGCCGCAGTTGCACTCGCACAGGATGCAGGCGGTCGACTTCCACTCGGACATGTTTTCTCCTGGTGCGTCTAACAGTTTAACAGGGGGCGAGTCGTATTCGGTCCAACTGCCTCGCGAGAGCTGGTGCCTCTGGGTGATGCTCGATTCCGCTGGTCATTCGACCAAGTCACACCGAACGCCCGAGAGGCTCGCCTGAATACCCTCGGTGTCGCGGCGCACTTGTTTCATGGATTCGCCGTTCCAATGGATCTGGAACGCATCCGAACTGGCATAGACTTCGTAGAGCATCAACGTGTCCGGTTCTTCGTGAGGCACGAGGATCTCGAATTGCAGCGTGCCCGGCTCGTTGGCGAGGCAACGCTTCGCATGGGCCTTCAACGGTCCCAGGTACTCATCCCGTCTACCGGTCGCGATCTTGATCGTGGCGACCATCGCAAGTTTGCTCATCGGTTTCTCCCAATAGCTGAATTGTCATTCCGAATGCGCGCCGACTCTCCGAATCGCAGCGCCAACCCAAATGTCCCACCGTCACCACGGTTCGTGGAAAGGCCGCACCTCGGCCAGGAAAGACCACGCGTCGCGCGGCTGGTGCGCGAGGTGGAACACCTCCGCGGCGATCGCCGCCGGCTGAATGAAGAAGTCGTCGCGCGCCTCCTTGAAAGCCTCCCTCGCCCAGGGCACATCGATGACCGCGTCGATCACCAGATAAGCGACGTGCACGCCCTTGGGTTCCATCTCTCGCGCAATCGACTCGGCCAAGATCCGCTGCGCCGCTTTGGTCGGCGCAAATCCTCAAATTTGGCTCTGCCGCGCAACGCCGACGTATTGCCGGTCACGATCAACGCGCCTCCTGCGTCCGTCATCCGCGGCGCCGCCCATCGCGCCAGATGCATCAAGGCCATCACATTCACCTGGAAGTTCTGTTGCAGGACTTCCGGCGCGACGTCGAGGAAGTTGGCGAAGGCGCCGCCGACGGCGTTGTGTACTACCACCTTCGGTAACCCGCGCGGCTCTCGATCGCGGTCAACGCGCTGTGCAGCGCACGGCGTCCGCGACGTCACACGGCGCTGCGAATGCGTTCGGTAATTCCCTTTCGAGCTCCGCCAGACGACTCTCGCTGCGCGCGAGCATCGCGACCTGGATCCGCCATCGTGGAAGCGCCGCACCAGCGCGGATCCGGTGCCGGGCCCAACGCCGGTGATGATCGCGAGCGGCTTCATGCTGCCCTCGCCAGCGCTTCTCTGAGGAAATCCAATCGGTCGTTGCCGAAGAACATCTCGGTTCCGACGAAGAACGTCGGCGAGCCGAATACACCGCGTTCCGCAGCGTCAGCGCACGCTTTGTCCAGCGCGGTCTCGGTCTCCGCTGCATCGAAGGCGGCCTTGATCGCCGCGGCATTCATACCGGCCTTCGTCAGTACCGCGGCCACTTCATCGACCGTACCGAGCGGCGCCGGCACGCCGACATCGCATCGAACAGCGCGGCAGCGGCCTTTTGTCTTTCGGCGCCCTGCTTCACCGCAAGTGTCGCGCAGGAGCCGTCTGCCATCGAGGGCGCGCACTGCGGATTCGGTGTGAACGGAGTTCCGTAGCCAGCCGCCCAGCGGCTCAGGTCCGGACCGGCGTAGCGGTTTTCGCCGCGCATGTGAGGTCGTCGGCGCGTTGTTCACACGCTTCATGACGTCGAGGACATCGAAAGGGTGAATCTCCAGCGCGAGATCGCCGAGCTGCGACTGGCCGAGGTAGCTGAGGGGCTGCGGTAGTCGAAGTAGGAATGAACTCAGGCATCGCTCAAATCCTCCAATTTTTTTTGTCGTGTTGTCGCCATCGAGGCGACGAGGCCTCATCCGGACGTAAAGCCCAACATCACTCGCCTGTTTCTGTGCGACGCTTGAACTGCTGTCGCGTGTCCGTGACGACCGGTTCCCGGCTCCGCGCGCAAGTCCCTGAAAGCGAGCGCATCTCCTTCGGCGTTGCTCACATGAACGCGGGGAACGCGCTGATGGTTTTTCGGTCCCGGATGATCAGCGGCTCGTTGCTGTGTCCGTAGACCCACTCGTCGTACGATTAGCGCAGCGCTCGTCGATACGGTCAACAGCGCCTGACCTTTTTTCGTCAGCTGGTATTCGAGGTGTTCCGCGAGAGCTTCCGACCGTTGAGACGGTTGAAGATGCTTTGTTTTATGGGAGACGCTGCAGGCGCGCTGAAAGGATGCTCTTCGCGATACCGAAGTCGGGGCCAATCTCAACTTGCCTCTACGTGCAGCACCCCGAAGAATGTGTCATGTATGATCAGTAGTGTTCGACGAATCACCGAGAGCCTCGAAGCGCCGGGGCATCATTGCAGTTCATGTCGTTGAAAACGTTTGTGTTGATAAAACGAAAAACACCGCAAAGACCATGGTTGAATAAGACCACCATGAAGTTTTCAATGCAACCGATATTTTCAGGGCGACGCAGATATGGCGAGTTCAGAAAGACCTGCCGAGAGGAGGTTGCCCTCATCGTCGGCGGCGGCCCCGGCATCAGCGCCAGTTGCGCGAGGCTATTCGCCGAAGGGCATGCGGGTCGCAGTCGCCGCCAGAACCCCGGACAAGCCGGTCCTGCAGGCGCTGGAGAAAGACGCACGGCGTGCGTCGCTACGCGTGCGACGCCAGCGATCCGGCGGCCGTGGAGCGCTGTTCGAGAACGTCGTTCGCGACCTCGGCGCGCCCACGCTCGTCGTGCACAACATCGACGGCCGGGTCCCCGGCATCTTTCGCAAGGGCATCACCGAAGCCGAGCCCGGCATGGCGTTCGAAACCCTGCGGAACTCGGCGTTCAGCGCCTTCCTGGTGGGCCAGCAGGCCGCCCGACTGATGCGCGAGAACAAGCCGAACGCCAACGGCGCGAAGGGAACGATCATCTTCACGAACGCCAGTGCGGCGCTGAAAGGCTTCCCGAAGAGCGGCGCCTTCGCGATGGCATGTCACGCCAAGGCCGGGCTCGCACAAAGCATGGCGAGGGAGCTGATGCCGCAAGGCATCCACGTCGCCAACGTGCCGATAGATGCCGCGATCGGCTGGACCCAGGAAGACGGCACACGCGCCCACCGACTGGCGGGCACGACCGTCGACGACAACATGGCCGACCCGGACCGCATCGCGGAAACCTATCTGCAGCTGCATCGCCAGCATCGCTCGACCTGGGCGTTCGAAGTCGTGCTGCGACCCTGGCTCGAGAAATGGTGACCGCATCGGCGTGGTGAACCGATGATGACGAAGCTTCGGATCTTCTCGTATCTGTCGAACCGCGGATCCGGAAAGCGACGACTACCGCCCGTCTCCGCGGCGTCGAAATTGAAAGACGCGGTGCAAAACGAACGGAGCTTCAACCTGGCTCTGGGACTTCGAACGCTCGACCGATTTCGCCCGGCGACGCAGTGGAGTTGGTGAGTGAACAGACCGGACGAACTGAAGCTTCGAAGGCGTCAAGCTGCTCAAGCAGAATCCTTCCTCGACGCACATCCATTCGGCGCACCGTTCCCGCAGCATTCAGCCCGGACGGAACCGTCGGCATCTTCGAGTCGAACAGGATCATGCGGGCGGTGGCTCGGGTCGGCGAAGGGCGCTCTCCAGTCTATGGCCGCGGCCCCTACGAAGCATCGCGCGTGGATAGCTTCCTCGACGCGAGTCTCGTGTTCGCGCGCGACGCGCAGACCTACCTGCTGTCGCTGAGCGATGGTTCGGTGTCGGCCGAGATTCACGCCCGTGCCCAGGACGCGCTGGCGACCTATCTCGCCGGGATCAACCGAACGCTGCTTCCGCAGCGCCGTTTCCTGGTGGCGACGGACTCACGCTGGCCGACATCTGTTCGTCGCCGAGCTCGCGCTGTTCTCCAACGAGCGGCAGGAGGGAGACGCTCGAACGAAAGGGCCCTCCCATCGCTGCTCGAGAAAATGAAGAAGGACGTCGCATATACGTTGGCATTCGCGCATTCGATGGTTCTGTGCGCGGATCTCGCCTTCGCGCCGGACGTCGAGCCATATCTACAGAAGATCGACCGAGCAGCCTCTTGAGCATCGCATGGTTCCGCGAAGCTGACGGTCGCGCTCCAACCTTCCACTCGAAGAAGGTCTCGGTCGCGAACCGTGCGAACAACGCCCCTGCGCGCGAATTCGCCACGATGCCAACCAGCCTTCGACTGCACTAACGGGACAGAAAGGTGCCGATTCGTCGATTCAGGCGTTTGCCGTCAAGCGCACGTTTGCAGTCGTCGTAATCATCGTCTTTGCGGTCGTCCTCGCACGACAGCGCTCGGTGGGTAGACGCTTTGTGTTGCGTTTGCTGACAAGCACGTCCGGGAAGTTGCTCATTGCGGGCGTGGCTTGAAATCCGCTGCATCCGGCAGGTGGTCGTCAAGACGGAGCCACGCAATACGTGATTCTCGATGGTCGTGGAACCTCGCTGGAAAAGGTCCGGCGCATCGAATACACCCAGCGCGACATAGATGCGCTCGGGACGAGGCTTGTAACCGAAACAGATGCTGCTTCCGCAACGCGGACAGAAACCTCGCCAGCCGACCGGGCTCGACTCGTAACGCGCGAGGCTGCCCACGAACCGAACAGCGCCGGTCTCCCACGTCGCAAACGTTCCCACGACGGCGCCGGTCGCTCGCCGGCACATCTCGCAGTGACAGTGGGTCACCGGCGCGGCGGACCGGCGGCTTCGAAGCGGACCGCACCGCACAGACATGATCCGGTAACCAAGATCGGTGTTTGCATCAAACTCCTTCACCTTGGCGTTCTGTCAGTCCACGGCGAGCAACGCGTCTGGTCAGCCAATCCGCCATCAACTCGAGTCCGATAAATTACCTGCGCACTACCAGATACAGGCCGCTGTGTTGCGCGCGTCGGCTGGAGAATCGCTCGTCATTGGAATGGTCCTATCGGGCGCCGCCGGCAGATAGCCCCATCACGCACTTGGCGGCCGCGTGCAGTGAACTGTGACTGCCCCAGTCGATCCGCTGGGCTTCTAAACAACGCCGTGCCACCAGCCATGCCCGCTACATTAAAACCACGGAGTGACCTAGCGCGGCGTCGTGATCGGATCCGCGTGCCTGTGAACAAGCTTCCAGGCATCTCCCTCCAACCGATAGACGCTGGTGACACGCAACGCGATCGGCGGCGGGCCTCCGCGCCTTCGGCCGTTCTTTTCCCATGTTCCACTTGGACCACGACTGCAAGGTCTTGCGCGCAGTACATTGCGACGTCATCGAAATTGGTCGCATCGCCGCCCGGCATGCGTGCGGCTGCGCTGGCCAGAGTGGCTTTAACGCTCGCGCGGCCTCGTGCAAACGGCCCGAATGGATTGCCCCACGTCGTCGTGATCAGACAGCAGAGCCACGTAGCCGCTGCAGTCCCCCTTCAACATCGAGTCGAGTGCGGCGTGATTCCGCGCAATGGCGTCTTCGAGTGTGCTTGCGTCCATATCGTTCTCCCTGATGCCAGATCGTTACTCGCGCCGGCTGGCGCAAGCCGTTACGGCGCGGTTCATCGTTACCGAACTAATCACCAGTTTGCCGCCGCGGCGAGACCTTCCGCCGGCGCTTACCTCGCCGCTGACCCTGGGAGGATCGACGGACTCCGGATCCTTTTTCGGCGGCAACTGCACGCACCTGATCGGCAGCCGTGTCGAGAAATCCCCGAGCGAGATCGGTGTCGTTGACTGCTCGCGCGAGGATCACCGCACCGACCATCGTCGAGAAAATCGCCATTGCCCTGTCGCTGAACTCGTCGCGTTGGGTGTCGCCAATCCAACCGCCGAGTATCTTGAGCTGTTCTTTGATCCCGGCTTCGAATGACCGCTTTACCTCGGCGCCTTGCCTCGCAGCGTCTGCACCGAGCGCCGCAACCGGGCAACCGTCCCCTCTTGCAGCGCGACGTTCCATGCTGAGGTAGAACGAGACCACCTCGCTCAGCGGGTCCTTCGGGTTGTCCTCGGCTGCGGCTTTCCATCGATTGAGCGCGATTTCCAATGCTCGGCTCACGGCACGCGCCGACAAGTCGTCCTTCGACGCGAACTGTTTATAGAACGCGCCTTGGGTCAGCCCCGCACCCGCCATTAGGTCCTTAAGCCCGATGCCGTCGAAGCCGTGCTCTCGAAAGAGGCGGCTCGCGACGTCAATGACGGTCTGCCGGTTTTCCTCAGCCTGAGTGCGACTGACGCGCATCGTCGACGACCCCTACGTTTAGATTGCGTTCGAACTCTATATCGGTTTAGAGTTCGAACGCAATCTATTCTAGGTCGACGCCTCGCGATGAACAAGAAAGCCGCTGTCGTACTTGCCGCCCTCTCAATGGCCGCGTTTGGAGCCGCCGCATTCGCACTCTCCGCGCGCACACAAGAAGTGTCCGGCACGAGTGATCCGCGACAGCAGCCGCCTCTCGTCAGACTCGTCACGGCAGCGCCGGTCACCGCATCAGAACGCGCCTTCACAGGCGTCATCGGGGCGAAGGTCGAAAGCAACCTAGGTTTTCGTGTCGCCGGCAAGCTCGTCGAACGGCTCGTCGACGTGGGTCAGGAGGTCCGAGCCGGCCAGCCGCTGCTGCGGATCGACGAAACCGACCTTCGCCTTGCGCTCACGGCAAAGCGCAACGCCGTCGTCGCGGCACGCGCCTCAGTGGTTCAGTTGGCCGCAGATGAACGGCGATACGCCAATTTGCTCAACGAGGGATGGGCCTCCCGCCAGGGCTACGAGCGGGCAAAAGCCGCGTCGGATACAGCCAAAGCGCAACTCGCCGCCACCGAAGCCGAAGCACGCGTCGCCGAGAACGAGGCGAACTATTCGGTGCTCGAGGCCGACGCGGATGGAACCGTGACTAAAACACTCGGTGAACCGGGACAGGTGATCTCCGCCGGCCAGACCGTGGTTCGGCTTTCTGACGCCGGCCCGCGCGAGGCGGTGGTCACACTGCCGGAAACGATCCGACCGGCGATCGGCTCGACGGCCGAGGCGAGTTTGTACGGACGCGATGAACGCCGCTACCCGGCCCATCTGCGGCAATTGTCGGACTCCGCCGATGCGCAGACACGTACCTATGAAGCCCGCTATGTACTCGAGGGTGAGGCTTCGGCAGCACCGCTCGGCGCGACGGTTACTGTTCGGCTTGCGGGCGAGGCCGGTCGGCCGGAAGTTCAAGTGCCGTTGGGCGCAGTGCTCGACGATGGCCGACAGGTCGGCGTGTGGGTTTTCGACGGCGCGAACTCGACCGTGCACTTTCAGAGCGTCGCACTCGTGCGCGTCACCAGCGAAACCGCGGTGATCTCCGGAGTGCGCGCGGGTGATCCGATCGTTGCGCTGGGCGCTCACCTGCTGCACGAGGGCACTCGCGTCAGGACGGATTCGAACGGCGGGGGCGTCTGATGCGCTTCAATCTTTCGGCGATCGCCGTTCGCGAACGCGCCGTCACGCTGTTCTTCATTCTTCTGCTGATGGCCGCCGGCGCTTATGCGTTCCTCAGTCTCGGGCGGGCGGAGGATCCGGGCTTCACCCTCAAGAATCTGACGGTGACGGCCGCTTGGCCCGGTGCGACGCCGCGCGAGATGCAGGACCTCGTCGCAGAGCCGTTGGAGAAACGCCTTCAGGAGCTGACCTGGTACGACCGGGTGGAAGACGACCACTCGACCGGGTTACGCCTACATGACGGTCACGCTGAAAAACACCACGCCGCCCTCGGTCGTGTCCGGAGGAGTTCTACCAGGCCCGCAAGAAGCTCGCGGACGAAGCCAGGAACCTCCCGTCCGGCATGCTCGGCCCGTTCGTCAACGACGAATATTCCGACGCGAGCTTCGCGCTCTATGCACTTAAAGCGGCGGGCATGCCGATGCGCGAGTTGGCGAGGCAAGCCGAGACGATCCGCCAAGACCTCCTGCACGTGCCGGGCATCAAGAAGGTCAACATTCTCGGTGAGCGACGCGAACAGATATTCGTCGAGTTTTCCTACGCGAAGCTGGCAACGCTCGGCGTATCGGCACAGGACATCGTTGCCGCGTTGCAGCGACAGAACACCGTGACACCGGCCGGCTCGATCGACACGCGAGGACCGCGCGTCTTCATCCGGGTGGACGGCGCCTACGACGACGTTCAGGCGATCGCCGACACACCGATCGTCGCCTCGGGGCGGACGCTGAAACTCTCCGACATCGCCGAGGTCCGCCGCGGTTATGAAGATCCGCCGACCTACCCCATACGGCATCAGGGTGAACCCATCGTGATGCTTGCCGCAGTCATGCAGGAGCGCTGGGATGGTCTCGCGCTCGGCAAGGCGCTGGAAAGTCGGACGGCAGAAATCGCCAACACCCTGCCGCTCGGGATGACGCTGGAAAAGGTCAGCGATCAGGCCGTCAACATCAGCACGGCGGTGGACGAGTTCATGGTGAAGTTCGCGATGGCGCTCGGCGTGGTGCTGCTGGTGAGCCTGATCAGCCTCGGATGGCGCGTCGGCATCGTCGTCGCAGCTGCCGTCCCTCTGACGCTTGCCGTCGTGTTCCTGATCATGTTGGAGACGGGCCGCTTCTTCGATCGCATCACGCTCGGTGCGCTCATCCTCGCGCTCGGTCTTCTGGTCGACGACGCCATCATCGCCATCGAGGTGATGGTCGTGAAAATGCAGGAGGGCACGGATCGCATCAAGGCCGCGGCCTATGCGTGGAGCCACACCGCGGCGCCGATGCTGTCGGGAACACTCGTGACGATTGCCGGTTTCCTGCCAGTCGGCTTCGCGCGTTCGACGGCCGGCGAATACGCCGGCAACATTTTTTGGGTGGTGGGGTTCGCGCTCATCGTGTCGTGGATCGTCGCGGTGGTGTTCACGCCCTATCTCGGCGTGAAGCTGCTGCCTGAGATCAAACCGGTCGAGGGCGGCCACCAGGCGATCTACGACACACCGAACTATCGACGCCTGCGCGGGCTCATCGCCTTTGCCGTGCGCCACAAGTTTGCAACCTGCGGCATCGTCGCCATGGTCTTCGCGCTTTCCGGCGTCGGGATGGGCGCCCTCAAGCAGCAGTTCTTTCCGACGTCCGACCGTCCCGAAGTGCTGGTGGAGGTTCGCCTACCGGAAGGAACCAGCATCGAGACGACGACTGCCGCGGTGGAGAAGCTCGAGCGTTGGCTGAGCAGTCAGCCCGAGAGCAAGATCGTCACGAGCTATATCGGTCAGGGCGCTCCCCGCTTCTTCTTCTCGATGGCACCGGAACTGCCTGATTCCGCATTCGCCAAGATCGTCGTGCTGACCCCGAACGCCGACACCCGCGAAACGTTGAAGCATCGACTCCGCGCCGCGGTGTCCGATGGACTCGTGCCCGAGGCTTTCGTGCACGTGACCCAGTTCGTGTTCGGCCCACCCACGCCGTTTCCGGTCGAGTTCCGGGTCATGGGTCCAGATCCCGCGCAACTGTATGGCATCTCCGAGCAGGCGCTCGGCGTCATGCGGAACGTCCCCGACGTGCGGGAGGCCAACCGCGATTCGGGTGATCGCACGCCCGTCGTGCGCTTCGTCCCGGATCAGGATCGACTGAATCTCATCGGCCTCTCGCCCGCCCAGGTGGGGCAGCAGATTCAGTTCCTTCTCACCGGCGTGACCGTCACGCAGTTGCGCGAGAACATCCGCAACGTCCCCATCGTGGCGCGCAGCGCCGGCAACGAGCGACTGGATCCGACGCACCTGGGCGATTTCTCGCTAACGAGTCGGGACGGCCGCGCGATTCCGCTCGATCAGATCGGCCATTCGGAAATTCGTCTCGAGGAGCCGATGCTGAAGCGCCGCGATCGTATTCCGGTCATCACGATCCGCTCGGACGTCAGCGAGGGGACTCAGCCGCCGGAGGTCTCCAAAGAAGTCATGACAGCCCTTCAGCCGCTGATCGCATCGCTTCCCGTCGGCTATCGCATCGAAATGGGTGGCGCGATCGAGGAGTCGGCCCAGGCCAACGACGCCTTGGGCAAGGTCTTCCCGGCCATGATCGCGATCACATTGATCGTCATCATGCTGCAGGTGCGATCCTTTTCGACGATGGCCATGGTCGTGCTGACGGCGCCGCTCGGGCTCGTCGGTGTGGTGCCGATGTTGCTCGCCTTCAACCAGCCGTTCGGATTCAACGCTATCTTGGGCCTGATAGGCCTGTCCGGCATCCTGATGCGCAATACATTGATCCTCACCCAACAGATCAAGGTGAACCGTGCCGCCGGCCTCGACGACTATCACGCCGTCGTCGAGGCCACGGTGCAACGCACACGGCCGGTGATTTTGACCGCGCTTGCCGCCGTGCTGGCCTTCATCCCGCTCACGCATTCGGTTTTCTGGGGATCGATGGCCTATGCGTTGATCGGCGGCACGGCGGTCGGCACGGTATTGATCCTGTTATTCCTGCCTGCGCTCTATGCCGCGTGGTTCCGGGTCCAACCAACAGCAGACGGCGCACCTGCGCATTCCTCTTCGGACGAGCCAACGGACCTGCGAACGGCAATGGCTGCAGTGTCTGCTGCTAACACAGGGGGAGGCGATTCAACTTTTGGCCGGGCAACTGCGCAACTCCGACAGAGAATCAATTGATGCAAGGTTCCGTGGAGCGTCTGGATTCGATCACACCTGTCCCTTCGGTGGCTCCCGTTCTCGGCCGCTCGATAACCGCGCACTCCCAACAGATGCTCGAAGGCGCGATCTTGCCAATGCTGCTTCGCATGGCCACCCCGAACGCGTTTGGTTTCTTCGTGCAGGCAAGCGTCAGCATGATCGAGGCCTGGTACATCGGTCAGCTGGGCACCACCTCGCTGGCGGCCATTGCGCTCGTCTTTCCAGCTCTAATGCTGATGCAGATGCTGTCCGGCGGCGCGATCGGCGGTGCCGTTACCAGCGCGATTGCACAGTCGCTCGGCCGCGGCAATGTCGAACGCGCACAAAAGCTCGTCTGGCACGCGTTCGCGATGGCTTGCGTGGGAGCGGCAGCATTCTTTGCCCTCAACCTTCTGTTCGGCCACGCGCTTCTCGTCGGACTCGGCGCGCGCGCGGAAGTGCTGGACCAGGCGACCCGTTACGCCGACATTCTGTTCGGGGGTTCCGTGTTCGTCTGGCTCATGGCACTGCTGGGCGCAGTGTTTCGGGGCATGGGCGACATGAGGACCCCGGCTCTGATGATGATCGCCGGCGCTGCGGTGCAGATTCCCCTGTCGGGCGCTTTGATTCTCGGCTGGTTCCACGCGCCGCAGCTCGGCATCGCCGGCGGCGCGGTCTCAGTGACCATCGTCTCCGCTCTCAATTGCGTGATCCTGTTGGCGCGACTGGCTTACGGTCGCGTGACCGTGCCGTTGCGGCGCGCGGCGCTGCGCCTTCGCTTCGAGCTGTTCGCCGACATTCTGCGAGTCGGCGCGTTGGCATCGCTGTCGCCGATCTTCGTGGTGCTGACGATCGGCCTGCTGAACAGTGTCATGAGCGACTTCGGCACGGCCGCCATTGCCGGCTACGGCATCGGCGCACGACTCGAATTCCTGTTGATTCCGCTGGTGTTCGGCCTCGGCGCCTCGATGACTTCGTTAGTCGGTTTCAATGTCGGTGCCGGCAACATCGACCGGGCAGAACGCGTCGGCTGGATTGGTGGCACCTCCGCCGCCCTACTCACCGGCGGCGTCGGGTTGGTATTGGCGATCGCGCCTGGACTCTGGATCAATCTGTTCACTCAGGATCCGGCCACTTACGCAGCCGGTGCAACGTACCTGCGAATCGCCGGACCGGCGTTCTTCTTTCAGGGTCTTGGACTGTCCTTGTATTTCGCTTCACAAGGCGCAGGCACGGTCGTGTGGCCCGTCGTCGCGACGATTCTGCGATTCATCGTTGCGGCTGGCATGGCCGCCGCCGGCGTGCACTGGTTCCACATGGGGCTCGGCTTTGTTTGCGCGTGTATCGCCGCCGGAATGGTCTTGTACGGCGTAGTCACTGCTGCGTCACTGCGCCTCGGCGCGTGGCGCGTTGAACGGTGATGACACGTGCAGGCTGACGGTGACGCTGGGCAAATTCAAGCGATCTTCCTTACTAACCTTGCACCATTCACAACCGTCGCCGTCACACGAGGGCATACCTGCTCAACGTGCTCAGCCGTAAAAGGGTGAGCATCTATGCATTCTATGGACTCCGAGTGAGCATCTATGGCTGTCTGGCGTCGAGAGAGCGGTCTTTGGCGCCCCCATAGACGCTCACCAACCCCATAGAATGCATAGGTGTTCATGCTTTTCTGCTGGGCACCTAAACATCTCTGTCAGCATCTATCGCCGGCAGCATCCAGCGCCACGCCCCTCCTTTGCCGAAGCCATCGCGTTTCACCTGCACGCCGATGACATCTTTGGCGCGTCGGATCGTTGCCCAGCTGTAACCGGCTGATTTGGCGTCAGCCTGCACCTCGCGGGTGAGTGCCGAGCCCGTCGACAATACCTCACGCAACCACTGCGCGGCGGCATCGCGCTCGGTCGCCTCATCATCGGCTCGCGCGACCAGCGCATCATCGGCCGTGATAGTCACCGGCTCTGGCTCCCACTCAACGCGCGACGTTGCGATGCCGTTGGCGATCTCACGTGACTCGAGCCGGTAGCTCAGTCCAGCCAGGTCCGCGGCAAGGTTGTTCTTCGCCGGTAACCAAAGTCGACGCGCGGGATCCGCCGTGTCCTTTACCACCAAGTACGCTGCACGTGCGGCGGCAACGAAACCCAAGCTTCCGCTGACGGCCAACAGCGCTTCCGAACCTGCCGACTTGCGCAAGTGAGTAACGGCGATAATCGCCACGCGATAGCGTTCACCCAGCTCCGCCAACGGCATCAAAAGTCCGCGTACCTCGGCGTTAACGTGACTATCCGTCCTGCCCAGGTAAGCGGTGATTGGATCGATGACGACGACTGCCACGTCACCGATCGTCTCGAGTAACGTCTCGAGCGCGGCGATGTCTCTGCCAAGGTCGACCCCGCGTTTCCCAGGCGTTCCATCGGACGCGATGGCACGGATTGCATCGACGATGTGCACTCGACTGAGATCGGCACAAGCGGCAGTCAGGCGCGGAACGATCGTGTTTGCCGCATCGTCCTCAGCGGACAAAATCACTGCGCATCCATCTGACGCGCGCGTTCCATCCACAGGCCATCGGCCCGCGCGGGTGACTGTCGCCACGATCGCAGACGTGATCTGCGACTTACCGGTACCGGGATGTCCTGCGATGACCGTGATCTTTCCGCGGGCAATGCGCCCCGGCCACAGCCAATCGATCGGTTCGGGTGCGATCGCGTCCGCACGGCGGGATATCAGCATCGATCGAGGCCGACCCTCGTCCAGTTGCGAACGGCGCTGGTCGATGCTCGATTCGCCACGCGGCCATTCGCGAGCCTGTTTTCGAACGAGCGCCGCAGTCGTTGTCTCGATGAAGGCACGATCCGGCAGATGATCGCTCACTGCGCACCAGAACGAAGGCGTGCGCACAGGTAAACACGGGCCACTACGAGGCGCTCCGTTCCCGTTTTGCTTCGAGCTCACCCATCCAGGCTTCGAGTTCGTCTTCGATCCACGCGACAGATCGCGGACCGAGCTTCACCGGTTTAGGCGCCAAGCCTTCTGACATGAGTGCATACCAAGTCGACCGTGGTACGCCGGTCTTCGTGCGCCGATCCCGTTCCCTGATGAGTCGCATGCCAGTCACCTGTTGAACAGTCGCGGGCATGCTAGGACCTACGCAGAGTTTCATCGATGGAAAACCGCACCGTCGTGCGGCGTGATTAATTCGTTAGATGATGCCGCGACCGTAGAATTCCGAGATTGAACCGGGTAGTAGGGGGCAACTTTGGGGGCAACTCGGTTTCGTACAAACGGCAAATTGCAATGTTTACACGCCCTGTGGAGGTCATTAAATTGACCTCAGCTCCACCAATCAACAGTCCGCAAGCTGTTAGTGGCTTATGCTTCTTATCCTCTCTCCCGCAAGGAATCGAGGTGCAGAGCGACAATCAGTTTTGCTTCGTCACGGTCCACGGTCGTGAAGCAGATGATCTTGGAATTCGAGGACGCGCGTTGCGGGTTCTGAAGATTTGAGCGATCCCATGCGACGGCAACATGGCTGCCGTGCGCACCAATGCGATATTGATCGCGACCTCCTATCGGGCGTAACGCGCGCAGCGCATTCGACTGAGGCAAGCGGGCGCAGGTCAAACCACGCAATCCCGGGCAACTCGACCCTATGCTTCCGAGTGTTGGTCCGGGTATCACCCGACGGGCATTTGGCGTCGCATTCTTTGACGCTCTGATTTGCAAGGTTCCGAAAAAGCGTCGGGATCCTTTACGTTCGCGGCTTTGATCGGTTGGTTAGGCTCCGTAAGACAATGAAAAATATATGTATTTTAACGTGGCATGTATCGTGCTTTCACTGCATGCCACACTCCCTATTTTGGAGAAGGGAACAAATGCAAAAGATCATTAAGACCGCCACTGCGTTTGCGCTGATGAGTATTGCGGGCGCCGCTATGGCGGTGCCCATGTCGTGGACGTACTCCGGGTCTTGTGCCTACGGGTGCACCTCGATATCTGGATCGCTGTTTGGTGATCCGACGCTGTCGGGCCTGTCGAATGAACTGAACGAGCCGTTCCTTGGCTCTGGAGACGTCACGTCGTTCAACTTCGTGGTGGATTCGATTGTTTTCAGCGGAGACGGCACAAACGCGTCGGGGAATTACAACCTCGACTCGAGCGGGAACATCGTTGGCGGATCGATGGGTTTCGGCCAACTATTGTTCTATATCAACGCGAACGCGGGAAGCTCGGTCTTTTCGGTCAACGCGGTAGGATTCTCGATTGCCGGAGGCCGCGGTTCGTACACGACGAGTGCGACCGCGGTTCCCGAGCCCAGCACGCTAACGCTGCTCGGCGCGGGTTTGCTCGGACTCGGTCTGTTGCGTCGGCGAAAGATCGCCTGACGCCGGTCCTTGGCTCACGAAAGACCCGCCATCCGGCGGGTCTTTCTTTTTAATGGTTCAGTGCCGCGCGCACGATGCGTTCCTGCGCGGCGGCGACGCTGTCAGTGCGGCCTTTCAGGCGACGAACCTCGGCGAAATGTTCGTCAAACAACGGCGATTCGACGAGGCCCCGCCGATCCTGCTCGATGCCCTGCGCGTCGTGCGCACTTCAGAATGGGCGGAAGGCGTTGCGACAATCGAACTGCAGCTCGCCCGCATTCAGATCGAACGTGGCGCCTACGACACTGCCGACAGGATGCTCGAAGGCGTCATCGCAGAATTCGAACGACTGGATAAACCCATGTACGCGATCGAGGCATCCGCGACACGCACCGTGGGTCTGTGCCGCGCGGCAAGCCGGCGGCAGCCTTGGAGTTGCTCACGCGCGTCAGTGCGGCGGCCCGGACCAACGACATGGGTCTGATGCGGCCGGTTCTGGCTCACGCGAGGGCAACGGCACTCGCGATGCTCGGGTGCAGTGAGGACGCGGAACGCGACCTCGCGGACGGTCTGCTAGCCGCACGTAACCAGGGTCTGCCCTACGAAGAGGCGATGCTGCTGCTCGTGCGCTGCGACATCGTGCGCGGCCGCAATCGACACCCTGATCCGGTCGATGCCGAGATCCTTGAACGAATTTCCAATGACCTCGGCATCCGGAATATCACTGAACTCGCGATACGCCCCAATCTCCCTGAGGGTAAATGAGTTCCTTGAGTCCGATAACCGGGCCGCTGTCCGGCGGTGGAGTCGGGTACGTGATGTCCCGATCGTACACGCAGCCGTACTGAACGCCCTCGTTCAGAGTCGAAAGATCGGGGAACTGATCGCCGGGCAAACCGATGGGGCTCAAGCTCGTCAGTTCGCCGGCGGTGTATGACAGCGTACCGACGCACAAATCGAGATCGACGGAACCGCTCGCATCAAATTGCTGCCGTGACAGCGGGATCGAGCCGAGGACCCCGTAGTTTGGCGGAAGCGGGTTTGGCGGATTCTCCAAGTCCTGGAATGAGGTGGCTCGACTTCTGAAGGTCGACCCATCAACGTTGTACCGCAGGCTTCAAAAGGTGCGTTGAGACTGATCTCACGCGCGCGTGGCGACTCAACAGGAGCGAGTTGGTGAACGAGTCGATTTCGACGACGTCTCGGACTTGGGTTTGGACTGACTCGTTCTCGTGGGCGCCGGGTTGGCTGATGGTTCTGCTCAGCATCCTGGCGATCATCACTGTTTTGATGTGGATATTTCTTCCCTTCGCGATCTATGGCGTAAAGGCAATTCTCAGAGAACAGAACGCACGCCTTTCGCAAATACAAGATCTGCTGAGAGACGCGCAACGCGAGTCGAAGCCATATCGCGAGATCGAGATACCTCCGAAGACACCCGACGCGAGCGACTAGACCTACCTGGCGAGCTTCCCTCGGTGTCGTCCTCTCGCGTACTGCCGGCTTCGGCGCGTAGTACAGACGATGATTTGAATTGCCCCCGGAAGCACTTGCTTTTTACGGAGACCCCCCGGGTGCCATGTCGATGGGGGTGCCCCTCATAGGAGATCGAGAGGCTCCATGCACCAATACCTCCCCCAATTTTTCTCGCCGCCTTTTTTTGTTCGGATTGGTGCCCTGGCTGTTCTTCCTCGCACCGTTCGACAACGATCCTGTTAAGGCGCGCGCGCGTTTGATCGGGCGACTGGGGACCCCATGAAACCGAAGCAGCTCAAGACCTACGCGAAATGTCTCGCGCAATACCACCGCTTGAATCCAAGTTTGAGAATGGACGGTTTCTGGATCGTGGGCGCGCAGAACGACGTCATTGTCGCGACGGGATTGATGAGCGAATCAACTTAGTGTACGCGGACAGGCTGATCCTATCTCTACCCGCAAATACGACAACCACGAATTGTTCCTGCTGTTCGAGTGTTCCGATTACGACACGTCGCTCTGGAAACGCGCCGCCCGAATGTGTGCTGATCTATCGACCGTCGCGGTCGAAAGTTATCCTGACGACTTCTGGTGCCGAATTGCGGCATCGACGCCAACCGCTAACGTTGCTTCGAGAATCGCGTGCAGCATATCCCTTGGATAAAGGCGTTCGTCGGTCTACTCGCTATCGTCAATCCGATTGGGAACGCGGCGCTGTTCCTGTCGATGACCAGCGGCAGCACGCCTGTCGAGCGTCGACGTGTTGCATTGACGACCGCAATCGCCGTCGCAGTCACCTTGTCGATATGCGTAGTGGCTGGTTCGGCGATGCTCGATTTCTTCGGGATTGACATCGACGATCTGCGCCTGGCCGGCGGCCTCGTGGTACTCACGATCGGCCTGTCGATGCTGCGAGCCCAGCAGAGTCCAACCCATGGGGGTGCAGCAGAGACCGTCGAAGGCGCGCAAAAGGACAGCCCTGCGGTGGTACCGCTCGCGATCCCGATGGTCGCCGGCCCCGGCGCGATGGCAACGGCGATCGTGTTCGCGCACGAAGTGTCCGGCTGGCTGGAAAAGGGTGTGCTCATCGGGGTGGTTCTCGCGAACGCCGCGATCGTCTATGTCGCGTTCCGCGTGGCCACTCCCCTGCAGCGCGGCCTGGGCGTCTCGGGCATGAATGTCGTCGTACGCATCATGGGTCTGGTGCTGAGTGCGATCGCGATGGACATGCTCGTCGCCGGACTGCGCGGCTCGTTCCCGAGCCTCGCAGCTTGACGCGCGGTGGTACCGTGATGATCCACGTCGTGCGGTACCGGCTGTCGGACGATCTCGTCGCGCGTGCGAAATCGTTCTATCGCGACGATTGGGGATCGCTTGGGTGAGTGGTCGAATAGCAGATGCGTAGCTAACGCTTCGGCAGTGGCGCGCCGCTTGGATGTTCGATCGCTTCGACGAAAGATAGACCGCGGTTGATTCGAGCAACCAACGTTCGGTAGTTGAGGCCCAGCTCCTTCGCACAAGCGGGTAGCGACATGCTTTTGCCACCGTACTCGTACATCGGCTTTAGACGAGTGTTGGGGGGTCTCCACAACGCCGGTGGCGTCGATGCTGCCTTGTCGGCCGACCAACCGAGCCGCAATCGGCTGTGGAAGGTGTTGATTCCAACGCCTGCGGTTCGCATCACCTGGAGTCGGGAAATCCGCTTCCCATTGACTCGAATCGTCGCCGACTTGTACAGCCGCGCAGGTTCGTTGGCAGCCCTATCTCGCGACTATCCCTTCGATAGGCGCTGGCGTAAAAGACCTGGTGTGACGCTTGGATGTCGCGGTAGGAGAACGATCTTCGTGGGGCGGGCGCGCGTTCTGGATTTTGGTTTCATTGTTCCGCGGCCGAACCAACCGGTGTCGGCGCCTTAAATGCGTCGTCTGTCGAATAGCTCTCTGCGGCCTTCCGATTGCGAGTAGTTTAGATTCTTTATTTTGATCCATGTCGTCTTGCCACGAACAGTTCGATACGGACTGATCGACGGTTTGCAGACGAGCCCTTCCAAATCGCGCACCTCAAGAGAAATGAAGAAGCAGGAACTGCTCAACGAAGCCGATCACGCTGCCGGCGTCTTGCGCCGGATCGGCCGCGCGATGACCCGCGCGCGACATCCGATCGAAGTCATCGGAATCGACCGGACAAGGAATAATCTACGGTGTCAAGAATCGGAGTGGGATGGGGGACGGCCATCTGCGGAGCGTCTGCGCGAAGTCCGGTTGACTGACGCGCAACGCAGGGAGGACGCGAATGAGGGGTCGACCGATTGCGCCGACGGTGGTGTGGGCGGTGCCGTCCATGGTGGCAGCAGCGCTCTCCGAAGCCGCTCCTCAACAGACAACCACGACGCCCGCGATGATCTCGTTGACGGCCAATCCGGATTCCGTCGCTGCAGGCGGTTCGAGTCTCATTTCCTGGTCGGCGACCTACGCGTGGCGCTGTAAGGCATCCGGTGCTTGGAACGGCCGAAAGTGGACGCGGGGCACGTATCCCACTGGCCCACTGAGACCCCCAAGCCTATGTTCTGCAATGCTACGGTCCCGGCGGAACGACTTCGGCCGGGACCACCGTACAGGTCGACTCAACGGCGCCTGCTGGGGCGTGGAGCGCCCCGACGCCGACGCTGACTCTCACGCCCCCGCGAGGTTGACGCTCACCAGTTGGGTTGCGCGTCCGCTGCCATGACCATAGTCGCCGGAGCGAGACCCGCCATGAGCGAAAGGGCAATTCGGCTGAGTTGCAGAGGCACGTTCGCCCCATCAGGCGAAATACTCCTTCTGATCGTGCTTGCGATCCACATCTCCCCAACCCCTACGAATTCAGCGGTGGAGACTAACGAGTCGTTTGGCTAACGAGTACGCGGAACTATACGTAGCGTCTCATCCTGAAACCTCGGGTCCGGTTTTGCTTCCGTCTGCGAGTCCTCGCCAGGTCGCAGTAGACTCACCGCATGAACATCACGCGCTCCTACGAACTGATCGTCATCGGCGGCGGCCCGGCCGGAACGGCGGGTGCGGTAGCCGCTGGACTGTTCGGTCACCGCGTTGCACTGATCGAAAAGGCCGCCACTCTCGGCGGCGCGGGACTCAACTCCGGTACCGTTCCCAGCAAAACGCTGCGCGAAACTGCGCTCGCGCTCTCCGGCTGGCAGTCGCGCCGGTTGTTCGGCGTGGATCTGTCGCTGCGCCGGGAAACGACCGTCGCCGATTTCACCCGGCACCGCGACGCCGTGTCGGCCGCGGAGCGCAAGCGCGTCGAGACCAATCTCGATCGCGTCGGGGTAAAGCGATTTCATGGTACGGCGAGCTTCGTCGATCCGCACACGATCCGCATCATCGCATCCGACGGCGCGATCACGCAGCTGCGCGGCGAGCGGATTCTGATCGCGACGGGGTCGTCGCCGTGGCAGCCGCCGGAGTTTCCGTTCGACGATCCGCGCGTGCACGACTCAGACGAACTGTTAGCGCTCGCGACGTTGCCGAAACGACTGGTGGTGATCGGTGCCGGCGTCATCGGCAGCGAATACGCCAGCACGTTCGCGGTGCTCGGCGCCGACGTGCATCTCGTGGACGGCCGCGACACGTTGCTGCCGTTCCTCGACGCCGAAGTGTCGCACGCGCTCGCCGGCGCGATGGCGGCGAGCGGCGTGCAGTTCTACTGGAACGAGCGCGTCGTATCGTGCGACGTCTCGAATATGGAGGAAGTGCGGCTGACGATGAGCAGCGGCAACACGCTGGCCGCAGACGGCGTGCTCGTCTGCGCCGGCCGATCGAGCAACACGGACGAACTGAATCTCGCAGCTGCAGGCATCAGCGCAGGCAAACGCGGGCTGCTCACCGTCGATTCGAAATACCGGACCGCGGTGGAACACATCTACGCCGCGGGCGACGTCATCGGTCCACCGGCGCTCGCCGCCACCGGCATGGAGCAGGCGCGCTGGGCGATGACGCACGCGTTCGGCATCACCGCGAAAGCGACGCTCGCATCGTTGCAGCCGACGGGGATCTACACCATTCCCGAAGCGAGCATGGTCGGCGAGACCGAAGCCGCGCTGAAGGAAAAGAACATTCCGTATCTGGTCGGACGGGCGCGCTACTGCGACACAGCGCGCGGCCACATCATCGGCGACGAACGGGGCTTCCTGAAACTGTTGTTCAGAGAGAGCGACATGCAATTGCTCGGCGTGCACGTGATGGGCGAGCACGCGACCGAAATGGTCCACATCGGACTGATCGCGATGCTGCAAGGCGCAGATGCCGATCTGTTCAATCGCGCGTGCTTCAACTATCCGACGCTCGGCGATCTCTATAAGTTCGCCACGTACGACGCGATCCTGCAGCGCACCGGGACGCGACGACTGTAAGGCACCGTAGAAGCACGCGTGCTTTCGACGTTGGAGGACGCGTATGCTCACGACCCTCATGCGACCCGAGGTTCAGGCCATGGCCCGCAGAACTGTCGTCTTCGCGTGCGCAGCCGCGCTCGCTGCATTCAGCGTCGTCATTCACGCCGAGACCGTGGTGCCAACGAAAGGGCAGACGCCCGACCAGATTCAGAAGGACACTTCGGATTGTCAGGAGCAGGCGAAGACCGCACACGATCAGTCGATGGCTTCCGCCGACGCGGCGGCTGAATCGACCAACGACAAGAAATCCGGTGGCCGCGTTAAGGGTGCGGCGGCCGGCGCGGCCGCGGGTGCCACCGTCGCTCAGGTGCAGGGCAATCAGCACGACAACTACGACAAAGTCGACAGCGACGTGCAGCAGGAGTACCGGCAGGAGAGGGCCAAGGACGCCGCGGTTGCGGGTGCCGTCGTCGGCGGCGCCAAACAGCGGCAATCGCGGCGTGAGCAGGAAAAGACCGAGAAGGACCAGGCTGCTCAGGCAACCCAGACTGCCGATGCCGCGTCGAAGCAAACGTACTCGACCTGCATGACCGGCAAGGGTTATTCGCTGACGCCTTGACGTTCAGTGCACCGAGCGCGGCGCCGGTTAACCGGACATTCGCAGACCCAGCGCTTTGAATCCTTCCGCGATCGTCGGCGGCGCGGCGGGTCTCGCGTACATCTTCGCGAGATAGTCGCGCAATGCAGGCGCATCGCTCAGCATCCCCGCTTCGTGCGCCCAATCGAGCGTGTACGCGGCGTTGAAGTCGGCGACGCTCACATGGTCTCCCACAACGAACTCCCGCCCTCGCATGTGCCGTTCGAAAACCGCGAGCATGTTCCTGCAGTCGCGCGTCGCGAGCAGAACTTCCTGCGGGATGCGTTCGTGCTGTGGATAGATCCGCGTGTGCAGCGCGATCCGCCACAGCGGTTGTTCGATCTCGGTGACGAGAAAGAAGATCCAGCGGTACATCGCGGCACGATCGGCGAGCGCGAGCGGCACGAAGCCGCGCTCCGGATACTTCTCCGCGAGATACAGCTGAATCGCCGAAGATTCCGTCAGTACGAGATCGCCATCGACCAGCGCCGGCAACTTCCCGGCCGGATTGAGCGCGAGGAAGTCCGCTGCGAGGTGCTCGCCCGCGCCCATGTTCACGGTCACCACTTCGCAGTCGACGTCCAGTTCGTTCAACAACCACAGCACGCGAAGCGCACGGGTGGGAGGCGTTCCATAGAGTTTCATTTATTCGGTCTTCCTTCGGTTCGAGGTCGACCTTAGTCGCCGCGCGTCACGGCGTTTCGACAAGACTCCGGAAGATTTCTGCTGCTCGGACCCGCGCCTCAATAGACCGGTTTCGGATCGGCCCGCGCGTAACGTTCGACGCTGAGCAGAATCTCGCGCTTCGCGGCATCTGCGTCTTTCCAGCCTTCGATCTCTACCCACTTGCCAGGCTCGAGATCCTTGTAGTGCGCGAAGAAATGCTGAATCTGATCGAGCACCAGCGGCGCGAAGTCCTGCGGCGAATCGACGTGGCGATAGAGCGGCGACAGCTTCTCGATCGGCACGGCCAACAACTTCGTATCGCCGCCCGCCTCGTCGGTCATCGCGAGCATTCCCACCGGCCGACAGCGCACCACCACTCCGGGAACCACCGGAAAAGGCGTAACGACGAGCACGTCAACTGGGTCGCCGTCGTCCGCGAGCGTGTGGGGGATGTAGCCGTAGTTGCACGGATAGTGCATCGACGTGGACACGAACCGGTCGACGAACATCGCGCCCGTGCTCTTGTCGAGCTCGTACTTGATCGGATCCGAGTTCATCGGAATTTCGATCACGACGTTGATTTCGTGCGGCACGTCGTTGCCGGTGGTCACGCGGTCCAGATTCATGTCGATTCGCTCGAACCTTTCTGCGGTCGAGTATGGCGCACCTCGATCGGTTGACGACACCGCCATTCGATGTAAGCGTGCGCCTTTAATCGACAGGGGACGCAACATGGCTTCGTGGAAGAACTGGTCGGGGCGCCAGCGCTCCAAACCGGCCGCGCTCCACTTCATCCGCAGCGAAGCCGACACTGCGGCCATCGTCCGCGATGCCGTCGCCTCCCAACGATCGATTCGAGTCGCGGGCGCAGGCCATAGTCACGCGCCGCTCGTACTCAGCGACGGGGTGATCATCGACGCATCGGGCCTCGCCGGCGTCGTCAGCACCGATGCCGCTGCGAAGCGCGCGTGGGTATGGTCCGGCACACGCATCTATGCGCTGGGTCGCGCGCTGCACGATCAGGGTCTCGGGCTCAGGAATCAGGGCGACATCGACCGGCAGGCGATCGCCGGCGCGGTGGCGACCGGCACGCATGGAACGGGGCGCACGCTGCAGAACCTCACGTCGTCGGTCACCGGCATCCGGATGATCGCCGCGTCCGGCGACATCGTAGAGTGCAACGCGCAGCAGAACGCCGATCTGTTCCGCGCCGCGCGGCTGAACCTCGGCGCATTCGGCGTGGTCACGCAGCTGCAACTGCAATTGGCCGAAGCCTACCGCCTGCAGGAGCGCGGCTGGTCGGAACCGTACGAAACGCTGATGCCGAAGCTCGATGCGTTGATCGAACAAACGCGCCACTTCGAATTCTTCTGGTATCCGCACACCGACGTCGCCGTGGCGAAAGCCACCGAACGACGACGTCGGCGCCCGTGTATCCGCTGGCGGAAGAGGGCTCGCGCTGCGCGTGGAGTTACGAAGTGCTGTCGAACCATCGGCCGACGCTGCACACCGAAATGGAATACAGCGTGCCGGCCGAAGACGGACCCGCGTGCATGCACGAAATCCGCGCGCTGATTCGCAAGCAGTTTCCCGACCTCAAGTGGCCGGTGGAATATCGCACGCTCGCGGCCGACGACGTGTGGCTATCGACCGCGTACGAGCGTCCAACCGTAACGATCTCGGTGCACCAGGACGTGGCCGTGGACGACGAGCCGTATTTCCGCGCGTGCGAGGAAATCTTCGATGCATACGCCGGACGGCCGCACTGGGGCAAGGTGAATTACCTCGACGGCGCCACGCTCGCCGAGCGGCATCCGCGCTGGAGCGAATGGTGGAAGGCGCGCGATGCGATCGATCCCAACGGTGCGTTCCTGAACGACTACCTGCGCAGCGTGCGTCCGTAACCGTCAGGCGCCGGTCACCCGATGCCAGTGCTCGCTGATGCCGTAACCGGTGAGGCCGTCGCAACGGAATTCGGCGAGCCCTTCGTTGACGAAGGTCGCGCCGCCGGGCATCGGTATTTTGGTCGGGCATACGGTCAAAACTCGGCCGTCGACCTCGATCTTGCGGCCGCTTGCCGCGCCTCCGGTCAATCGGATCGCCCTGTGCAGGATCGAACCGGGTTTGTATTCGCTCTCGATGACCACGTCGTGCAGGTCTTCGGTGCGCCCGCGGTGATGTATCCAGCCGGAGCCGCGCATCACACCGTCAGCGGCGCGGCCGCATGAACCACCCATAGCGAGCTCAGCGCCGAAGTTCATCGAGAACCAGTTGACGAACGGTGCAGGCCCTGACGGTTTTGTCGAAGCGCTGGATGGTTGCGCAGGTGCAGCGGCACCCCAGTCGCGCGGCCCCCACGACTTGTCGCGAACGCCGTATCCGGCGACGCGCGTGGTGCGTCCGCCGATCGTGATCTCGCCCCTCACCCGACCTGTTTGCTCAAAGTGGCCGCGGGTGCCGGTCGCTGCGTAGTGCGGTTCGCTGAGCGCGCGAAAATCCACCGTCATCTCGAGCTTGGCGTCGCGATACCAGCCCTCCGGCCGCAACTTGCTGCGCTCGAGCAGAATCGCGGCATCGGCGATGTCCTGCGCGGGACCGGAGTAACCGACGCGCCACAGGCCGAACGGCTCAACGCACTCGATGCGCAATCCGCCGACGCTGAGGTCGCCGTCGTAACGCGACAGATCCGCCTCGATGGTGCGGCGGCCGTAAGTGAACGCAACGCGATCGCCGCCGAGATACACCGCGTGCAATCCGTCGGCCCAACCGTCGCCGGGGCGAAAGCCCATGCGCGTGAACATCGCGAGCTTCGTGTCCGGATCGACGAAGTTGAAGTAGTAGCTCTCGCTCCAGGCCGGCTCGTTGCGCACCGGATGCATGCGTTCGTCGAGGGCGTTTGCGTTCATCGGTACATCTCGCGATAGGTGGCGTTCGATTGTAGTGGCAACTAACGCCGAAGATGCGCGTCGAATGGATAGTCGTCATCGAGAAGGAAACCACCATGCGTTTCGCGGGATTCACGGCGCGGTGCGTGCTCGTAGTGCTGTTGAGCGGCGCGGCGGCTGCCGCAAATGAGGCGACGACGCGTTCCACTCCCGCTCCGATCGACGCGTCGACCAGTCGGCCCGGCGACGCGTCGATTCCGTTCGCCGATCACGGTGGCATCAACGACTGGCGTGCCGATGGAATCCGCGGCATCTGGGTGCAGAGCACCAGCCGCAAGTGGTTCTACGGCACGTTCATGACGCCGTGTACCGGCCTCGATCACTCGGAGGCCGTCGGATTCGTGACGAGCCCGTCCGGCGACCTGGATCACTGGAGTTACATCGTGATCCGCGACACGCTTCCGTGTCATTTCGCGAACTTCACCACCAGCGAAGCGCCACCGCCGCGTTAAGCGCCACCGCCGCGTTAAGCGCCACCGCCGCGTCAAGCGCCACCACGTTCAAGCGCCACCGCGTCAAGTGCGACCGCGTCAAGCGCCACTGCGTCAAGCGTCCACCCGCGAAAGAGCGATGCGCGGTTCGCCAACGACCTCGTCCGCCCGCGCTCAACCGCTTGCCGCAACGAGCGCCTTGTACGATTCGCGGGTCGCTTTGAAGCGGTCGAACGGAAACTTGATCGGCACACCTTCGATCGCGGCCAGCAGCATCTGCAGATGGGCTTCCCAACCCGCGCAGGATCGCGCGATGTCTTCCGTATCCGGAATGCGTAACGTCAACGTCAGCCGGGTACCGCCGTTCTCTGCCGCCGTCTCCCACCGCACCGGCCGTTCCGGCTCGCCCGGACCGCTCCACGAGTACTCGATCAACCGCGGCGCATCGATCGCGCTGACCCGGCTATCGATGACCGTGCCGCTCTCCGGGAAGTTGAGCTTCGCAGGACCACCTTGCTTCGACGACAACTCGCCCGGCGCCAGCCACTCGGGCAACCGCGCCGGATCGGTCAGCATCGTCCATACCGCTTTCTGATCGTGTTCGAGGAATCGTTCGAGGCGCGCTTCGAAGCAGCCGCGCGCGCGTTCGATGGTGCCCAGTTCGGCATCAGCCTCAGCCATGTCGTGTCTCCCGTCGTTCGGATGCGCGATCATATTGCGATGTCTCACCGCCAAGATATCTAAGGAACTCCCGCATGATTCGAACGCTGCTGCTCCTGCTCGCGACCGCCACCGCCGGCACCACGCTCGCGGCTTCCGACGATTGGATCGTCGAGAGCAACCGCAACGCGCAACTGCTGCTCGACGTCGACGCGCGTTACAACCCGGAGGCAACCGCCTCGCTCGGGGTCGAAGGTCACGACGCCGAGATCATCGACCTCAAGCCTCGCGCGAGCGAGCGTCTGGAAGCGGATCTCACCGCCGTCGCATCGCGTCTCGAGGCGCTGCGTACCACAGCCACGGACCCGCGGGTGCAGCAGGATCTCGACATCCTGGTCGATGCCGCGCACGACCAGCGCAAGACGTCGGAACTCACGCGCAAATACCTGCTGCCATTCTTCGACCTCGCCCAGTCGGTATTCGAGGGTTTCCGCCGCTTGCTCGACGAACGGGTTGCAAAGGATCGCCAACACGCGGCGGTCACGCGCCTGCGTCGCTACGCTGGCGCCGAACCGGGCTACACGCCAATCACCACGCTCGCGCGCGAGCGCTATGACGAAAAAGCCGGCGACGCCGCGTTGCTCGGGCCGTGGGTCGTCGAGGCGCAGCAATACCTCGACAACCAGACCCGGTACCTCGACGGCATCGGCGAGCTGCTGACGGCGAGCGGCCTCCAAGGATGGCAGACCGACTACGCGACGCTGCGCCAGCAGTTCGACGGTTACGCCGAGTGGCTTCGCACCGTGGTGTTGCCGCGCGCGCGGAAGAACAGCGCGCTGCCGCCCGAGCTGTACGCGAACGCGCTGGAGAACTACGGCGTGGACATCGATCCGCATACGCTGATGAACGCGGCGCTCGCCGATTATCTGCAGACCCGCGATGAAATGACCGTGATCGCGGCGCAGGTTGCCGCCGCCAGAGGATGGAAGGACGCCGACTATCGCAGCGCGATCAAGGCGTTGAAGAAGGAACGCATCCCGAACGAACGCCTGCTCGATACGTACACGCAGCGTCTGCACCAGATCGAGGACATCGTGCGGCGGGAAGGCATCGTCACGCTGCCGCAGCGCGACGCCGCCATCCGGCTGGCCACCGAAGCCGAGTCCGCCGCGTCGCCTGCGCCGCACCTCGATCCGCCGCGCCTCATCGGCAACACCGGAGAAGTGGCGCAGTTCGTCTTGCCGATTTCGAATCCGAACGCGCGCGCCGACGCGCCGATGGACGATTTCAACTACGACGCGATCGCGTGGGCGCTCACCGCACACGAAGCGCGGCCGGGGCACGAGCTGCAGTTCGCGGCGATGCTCGAGCACGGTCTGTCGACGGCGCGCGTCGTCTACGCGTTCAACAGCGCCAACGTCGAAGGTTGGGGGCTTTACGCCGAGGCACTGATGAAGCAGTACCTGCCGCCGGAAGGACAGATCGGCGCGCTGCAGTTGCGGATGATGCGCGAAGCGCGCGCGTTCCTCGACCCGATGCTGAATCTCGGACTGCTCGAGCCCGATGCCGCGCAGCGTTTTCTGCAGGAAGAAGTGCAGCTGTCGGAGCCGATGGCCAAGCAGGAGGTCGACCGCTACACGTTCAACGCGCCCGGGCAGGCGACGTCTTACTTCTACGGTTACTCGCGCCTCAACGGCATACGCATGCGCACCGAGCTCGCGCTATCGGGCCGTTTCGACGCACACGCGTATCACGACTTCCTGCTGAGCCAGGGTCTGCTGCCGTTCGACCTGCTGGAACAAGCGGTGATGCAGCAGTTCGTGCCGGCGCAACTCGCCGCTGCGACCGCCGGCACAAAGCCCGGCAAGAAGAACTGAGCGTTCACTGCAGCGCCGGCGCGAGTGCATCGAGCACGCGCAGATCGAGACCCTGTTTGGTTTGAAGACCGAGCGCCGTCACGATCACGCGCGTGGCGCCCGCCTGTTCGAACGCGGCGATGCGCGAGTTCAACGCGTCGCGGTCGCCCCACGCCACCAGCGTGTCGACCAGCCGGTCGCTGCCGCCGTCGGCGAAGTCCGCATCGGTGAACCCGAGCTTGCGCCACTCGCGGTGGTAGTAGTCGAGGCGAACGTACATCTTCAGTGCGGCGCGCGCTTTCGCGCGGGCCACGGTCGGATCGGTCTCCGCCAGGAACAGCGCCACGACGCTGAGCGCCGCATTCGCGCCGATCCGCTCGCGCGACTGCCGCGCGTGCTGCGGCGTCATCAGATACGTGATGACGCCGTCGGTGCGCCGCGCACCCAGCGCCTGAAGTTGCGGACCGTGCGCGGCGATATAAGTTGGACATCGCTGCGGCGCGGGAGGCGCAGCGACCTCCACTTTGTCGAGCGCGTCGAGAAAGGCCGTCATCTTTTTCAGCGGTGGCTGCCACGTGTGACCGCGCGACGTGTTGAGTCCTGCGTTCGACACGCCGAGCCCGAGGATGAAGCGACCGCCGGACAGTTCGGCGAGCGTCTGCCGCGCCTGCGCCATCGCGTGTGCATCGCGCACGTACACGTTGGCAATGCCGGTGGCGACGGCGATGCGCTCGGTCCTGCCGAGCAGATAACCCGCCGTCGCGATCGGCTCGCGGCCGAACAGTTCCGGCAGCCAGAGGCTGTCGTAGCCGCGCGCGTCGAGCGCCTTCGCGAAGTCCACCAGCGCGGCCGCGTCGAACTGTTCGGTGGGGAGGAGCACGCCGCGTCGATTCATGTCGTCACCTCCGGTTCGCTATCCGCCCGGTGCGGGAGCCGGCACTTCGGCTTGCGGCATTCCCGGCACCGACTCGGCATCGGCAGGCCGCCGTTTCGCCAGTTCCACGAGCACCTGCGCGTGCCGCTTGCTGTTGAGCGAGTACGGCAGGAAAACCCAGATCGCCGCCACGATCAACAGCGCGATGAGCCCGTACGATGCGCCGAAGTGATTCAGCACCTCCTGCGGCACTTCGCCGACCTTGGATTTCGGATTCAGACCGATCAGGTCGATGGCGATGCCCGCCATGAAGTTGCCCAATGCACCGGTGCATTTCTGCGAGAAGCTGTACGAGCCGAAATACACGCCTTCCTGCCGCGTGCCGTGCTTCAGTTCGTGTTCGTCGGCGACGTCGCCCATCATCGACGCTACGGTGATCGAAGCCTGCACGCCGAAGAACGAACCGAGGCTCGACAAGCCGATCAGTATGTATACCAGCGTCGCCTGATTCTCCGGCATCGCTCCGACCAGCTTCAGCAGCACCGGCACGGTGTCGGTCAGCGCGCCGACGGAAACGCCGACGATCACCGTCCACTTCTTGTCGAACCAACGGTTGAACTGTGGGGCGAGCGGCACACCGCAGATCGCACCGATCAAGCCCGCGTACTGAATCCACTGGATGCCCGTGGTGTCGAGCTGCCAGTAGAACGTCATCAGGTGCATCCACAATGCCCCCTGCGTGCCGGCGTAAATGAAATAAATCAGCGTGCCGACGAACAACACGCGGAACGAATCGTTACTGAGCGCTTCGTAGAGGTCCCGATAGACCCGCGTCACGCCGAAGTCTCGCGGCTTCTGCCGCGAGCCGGCCAGATGTGGAATCGATCGCGCGGTGTAGAGGGTCGACGCAGCGAGCACCACCACCATGAGCAGCGACGACGCGATCGCGTACGAGAAGTACGGCGCACGCGTCAACTGGGGCGTCGGATTCTGCGGCGTGCCAACGAAGAAGAAATTCCAGCCGATTGCGGTGACCGCGAGAATGAAAAACACGCCGACCGCGATGCGCACCGAGACGATCTGCGTCCGCTCCGAATAGTCCTGCGACAGTTCCGCACCCAGCGACAGAAACGGCACGTTGAAGAAGGTCAGCGCGGTGCGCACCAGCACACTGAACAAGGTGAACCACAGGAACAGCTGGATCTGAGTGAGCCCTTCCGGCGGCCAGAACAGGCCGAAGAACAGCAATCCGAGCGGCACGATGGCGGCCGCCATGAACAGATGGCGGCGACCCCACTTCGACTGAAAGCCGTCCGACCAGGAACCCACCGCAGGGTCGACGAGCGCATCGAAGAACAGCGCGACGGCCACGCCGAGTCCGGTGTACGAGCCGGAAAGGCCGAGCACCTGGTTGTAGTAGATGAACAGCAGCGTGCCGAATCCGAAGTCGGTGATCGACTGACCGGCCTGGCCTGCCGCGTACCACAACTTGACGGGCCAGCTCACCCGCCCGTCGGATTGGTACATACCGTGAAGCTCTACCCGTACTGCCCGGAGGCGCAGAGTAACCGCTGCCGATCGTCGCGGACAATCGCATGTCGGCATAAACTAGCGCCCGCGCAACGTTCCCTGGTCCTCACACACCCTCGCCCCGAGATCCGACGATGTACGCAATCATTGACGCCGCGATCCAACGCTCGCGGACGACGCTGCTGATTCTCGCGATGGTGGTCATCGCCGGCATCGCGTCGGACAGGGCGATTCTGGTGGAGTCGGAACCGCACATCGAGGTGCCGTTCTTCGTCGTGACGATCCCGCACGAAGGCATCTCGCCCGAGGACTCGGAACGGCTGCTCGTCATGCCGATGGAAACCGAGATGCGCTCGATCGAGGGCATCAAGGAACTGACGTCGTATTCGTCGGAAGGCGCCGGCACGCTGGTGATCGAGTTCAACGCCGACTACCCGCTCACCAAAGCCTCGATCGACGTGCGCGACGCGGTCAATCGCGCGAAGGCGAAACTGCCGAGCACCGCGAAAGAACCGATCGTTCAGGAACAGAACGCCAACGACTTTCCGATCATCCAGGTCAACCTGCTCGGCGACGACGTGCCGGAACGCGTGCTGTACAACACGGCTGTTCAGTTGCGCGACGACATCGAAGCCATCCCGCAGGTGCTGTCTGCCGATCTCAACGGCCAGCGCGAAGAAGTGCTCGAAGCGCTGATCGATCCGGCTGCGCTCGAGAGCTATCAGATCTCGAACGAACAGTTGCTGATGAACATCGTCAACAACAACCGCCTGATTCCCGCCGGCGCGCTCGACACCGGACAAGGTCGCTTCGCCGTGAAAGTGCCGAGCGTGATCGAGCAGGCGCGCGACATCTTCGACATTCCGGTGAAGACCGACGGCGACACGGTGGTGACGCTGCGCGAAGTCGCGCAGATTCGTCCGACGTTCAAAGACCGCGTCAGTTACGCCCGCGTGAACGGCAAACCGGCGATCTCGCTGAACGTCAGCAAGCGCACCAACGCGAACGTCATCGATACGGTGTCGAAAGTGCGCGCGGTCGTCGAGGCGGCGCGCCCGCACATTCCGGGCAGCGTGCAGATTCTCTACACGCAGGACCAGGCGCCGTTTGCGCAGGAACAGGTTACGGAGCTGCAAGGCAACATCGTAACGGCGCTCGCGCTGGTGATGATCGTGGTGGTGGCGTCGATGGGCGTGCGCAGCGGCATCATCGTCGCCCTGTCGGTACCGGTGTCGTTCCTGGTGGCGCTGACAGCGATCTACCTGATCGGCTACACGTACAACTTCATGGTGATGTTCGGGCTGCTGCTCGGACTCGGACTCGTCGTGGACGGTGCGATCGTGGTCACCGAATACGCCGATCGCAAACTCGTCGAAGGTTTCGATCGGCACGCCGCGTATTCGCTTGCGGCAAAACGAATGTTCTGGCCCGTCGTAACGTCCACGGGCGCCACGCTCGCCGCATTCCTGCCGCTGATGTTCTGGCCGGGAATCTCCGGCAAATTCATGCGCTATCTGCCGGTGACGGTGTTCGCTTCGCTCGCCGGCTCGCTGTTCTATGCGCTGATCATCTGTCCGTGCCTGGGTGCGCTGTTCGGCAAAGCCGGCGCAGTGGACCGCAAGAGCACCGATTCGTTGCGGGAGCTCGAGGAAGGCGATCCGACGAAACTGCGCACGCTGCTCGGACTCTATGCGCGCATGGCTCAGGGCGCCGTCCGCTGGGCACCGCTCACCGTCTTGCTGATGATCGCCGCGCTGATCGGATCGTTCATGCTGTACGGCAAGTACGGCAAGGGCATGGTGTTCTTCAACGAAGGCGAAACGCAGTTCGCATCGATCGTGATCAAGTCGCGCGGCAACCTCGCGGCGGATCAGATCAGTACGCTCGTCAATGAAGTGGAAGCGCGCATTCTCGATGTACGCGGCCTCAAGAGTCTGAACACCTGGACCACGGTGTCGGGCGATACGCGGCGCGGGCTCGACCGCATCGGACAGATGTTTGTCGAAGTCGTCGGCGAGAACGAACGCGACCGGCCCAGCTCGGCGATACTGGAAGAGATTCGCACCCGGACGGCGTCGTTAGCTGGCGTGTCGGTCGAAGTGAAAGCGATGGAGCAAGGACCGCGTGTCGGCAAGCCGGTCGAGCTCGAATTCCGATCGCGCGACCGCAAGCTGCTCGAACCTGCGGTGACTCGCGTGCGCGAATACATGGATACGCAGGTGCAGGGGCTGCGCGACATCGACGACACCCGCTCGATGCCGGGCATCGAGTGGCGGCTCGAGGTCGATCGCGCCCAAGCGGCGTTGTTTGGAGCCGACGTGTCGCAAGTGGGAATGGCAGTGCAGCTGGTGACCAACGGGCTGAAAGTGGGCGAGTACCGCCCTGACGGCGCGCTCGACGAAGTGGACATCCGCGTTCGTTACCCGCTGCAGGACCGCGGTCTGCTCGCGCTCGACACACTGAAGATCAATACCGCGAACGGACTCGTGCCGATTTCGAGTTTCGTGAAGCGCGTTCCCGGACCGAAAGTGGACACGTTCGAGCGCATCGACGGCGTGCCGGTTCAGTACATCCACGCCGACGTGATGAAAGGCGTGCTCGCCGACAACAAGGTGAAAGAGATGCGGACGTGGATCGAGGCGCAGCAATGGGATCCGAACCTGCGCATCGAATTCAAAGGCGCGAACGAGGAGCAATCGGAATCGATGAAGTTCATCTCGGTGGCGTTCCTGCTCGCCGTGCTGTTGATGTTCGTGATGCTGGTGGGACAGTTCAACAGCCTCTATCAGGCGTTCCTCATCGTTTCGGCGGTGGTGATGTCGACGGCCGGCGTGCTGCTCGGACTCGTCATCATGGGTAAACCGTTCAGCGCGATTCTGACCGGCGTCGGCGTGGTGTCGCTAGCCGGCATCGTGGTGAACCACAACATCATTCTGCTCAGTTCGTATAACCATCTGCGGCGTGAGCATCCGGAACTCGACTACGTCGCGGTGATCGTGCGCGCCGGCGCCCAGCGCGTGCGGCCGGTGCTGCTGACGACCATCGTCACCGTGCTCGGCCTGCTGCCGATGGCGTTCAACATGTCGGTCGACTTCGTCAACCGCAGCATCATCTTCGGCAGCCAGATGTCGTTGTTCTGGGTACCGCTGTCGCAGGCGATCGTGTGGGGGCTGACGTTCGCGACCGTCCTCACGTTGGTGTGCACGCCGGCGATGCTGGCGCTGCCGCACATGCTGAAGAAGCTGTTCGGCCGGCGCCCGAAAAGCCTTCAGACACCGGTTGCGCGCGAAGCGTGATCAAAGCGTTCCTCGACTGGTATCTCGGCGCCCTCGAATCCGGCGGTTATCCGCTCATCGCCGGTTTGATGGCACTCGAGAGTTCGATCGTGCCGCTGCCGAGCGAGGTGGTGATTCCACCTGCTGCGCATCTCGCCTACACGAACGGCAACATGACGTTGTCGGGCATCGTCATCGCCGGAACCCTGGGGTCGTGGGTCGGCGCGACGCTGATGTACTGGGGCGCGCGACTGCTCGGCCGACCCTTGCTGATGAGGTACGGACGCTACGTGCTGCTGCCCCAACAGAAGATCGAAGCCGCGGAAGCCTGGTCCGACCGCTTCGGCGCGCCGGGCGTCTTCGTCTCGCGTCTTCTACCGGTGATCCGCCATCTGATCGGCCTGCCGGCCGGCATCGTGCGCATGCACTACGGCTGGTATTCACTCGCGACGCTGGTCGGGTCGGCGATCTGGTCAGCCGTCTTGTGTTGGGTCGGCGTCACGGCGGGGCAGGACGAAGCGCTGATGCAGGGCAGCCTGTCGCGGATCACGTTGTGGTTGGCCGGTACCGGTGCGGTGCTGGTCGCGATGTACTACTTCTTCGTGCAGCGGCACATGCGTCGCCCACGCGTTTAGCCGCGAACGACTCTCAGCTCGAAAGACTCGACCGTTCCTCTGCGGTCAACTGCCGCGCTTCCTGTTCGAGCATCACCGGGATTCCGTCGCGAACCGGGTAGGCCAAGCCGCTGGCGCGGCACCACAGCTCGTGCTGTTCCGCTTTGTAGACCAGCGATGCCTTCGTGACCGGGCAGACAAGGATTTCCAGCAGTTTTGCGTCGAGCATGCAGTCCTTCGAAGGCGGTTGAATGGCGGCGGCCAGTCTAAACCGAGCCCGGCAGCCATTCGACACTGGTGCGAATCGACGGCACTTGATAGCCGTCACGCCATCAGATTGTCCGACAGGCTAACCTCGCGCAGCTCGAAGGACAGGTCTCATGCGACGCTCATCCACCGGATTCACGTTGGTCGAATTGATGGTGACCGTTGCCATTCTCGGTCTCCTTTCGGCCATCGCGATCGGCGCCTAT
Organism: uncultured Gammaproteobacteria bacterium; assembly: GCA_963780795.1. GTDB lineage: Bacteria > Pseudomonadota > Gammaproteobacteria > Pseudomonadales > Azotimanducaceae > DATJGR01. The sequence continues at coordinate 1,598,356 of CAWADH010000008.1, forward strand.
AACGACTACATCCATGAGGCGCAGACCTCCAGAGTAATCGCCCACTACCGCATTGCGGCCGACGAAGTCAGATTCTCGTACGAGAACGCGCACATTCAGAAGTCGCAGGGCCGGCCCCCGGCGCCACCTGTTCCGACGACCAGCGCCGAGTGGGTCGCGCGGATCGGCGTCGACGCTCCGCCCGCTCCCGGGGGCGGTCCGGCTTTTGTCGTGGGTGGCGGCGACGCCGTGACGGGCGCCATCGGCGTGAGTTCGACCGGTTCCTGGGCGAACGCGGATTCTCGTGTGACGATCAGCCGCCCGGCGTTCGGCGCACTGGCGGCCGAATCGGTGACGATCACCCAGCAGCTCTAGCGCGCGAACGGATCCCGCAGAACGATCGTCTCGTCGCGGTCGGGTCCGGTCGAGATGATGTCGATGGGCGTGCCGGAGGTTTCCTCGATGCGGCGCAGGTAGTTGCGCGCGTTCAGCGGCAACTCGTCGATGCGCTGGATGCCGAGCGTCGATTCCTTCCATCCGGGCAGTTCTTCGTACACCGCCTTTACACCGGAGTAGTACTCGCTGCCGAACCGAACCTGTCCGGCCTCGCCGTCCGGTCCTTCGTAGTCGACGCAAATGCGCAGCGTATCGAGACCGTCCAGCACGTCGAGCTTGGTGATACACAGACCGGAAATGCTGTTGATCTGCGCCGCATGCCGCAGCGCGACCGCGTCGAACCAGCCGCAACGGCGCGCGCGTCCGGTGGTGGAGCCGAATTCGGCGCCGCGGCTCGCGAGCCGCTTGCCGACGTCGTCGAACAATTCGGTCGGGAACGGGCCGGACCCGACGCGCGTCGAGTACGCCTTCGTGATGCCGAGGATGTAGTCGAGGTAGCGTGGACCGAAACCGCTGCCCACCGCCGTTCCTCCGGCGGTCGTGTTGGACGACGTCACGAACGGATACGTGCCGAGGTCGATGTCGAGCAACGCGCCCTGCGCCCCTTCGAACAACAGGTTGGCGCCGGATTTCCGCAAGCCGTGCAGGATCGGGATGATGTCGGCCACCATCGGACGGATCTGCTCGGCGATCTGCAGCGTCTCGTCGAGCGTCTGCTGGAAATCGACGGTTTTGACCTTGTAGTAATTGGCGAGCACGAAGTTGTGATAGTCCATCACCTCTGCAAGCTTGGCCGCGAACTCCTGCAGATAGAACAGATCGCCGAGCCGCACTCCGCGCCGCGCCGCCTTGTCTTCGTACGCCGGTCCGATGCCGCGGCCGGTGGTGCCGATCTTCAACTCGCCGCGCTGGTTCTCACGCGCCAGATCGAGCGCCGCGTGATACGGCAGAATCAGCTGACACGCCGGGCTGATGCGCAGTCGTTCGCGCACCGGTACACCGTTGCCTTCGAGCTTCGAGATTTCGTTGATCAGCGCGTGCGGCGCCAGCACCACGCCGTTCCCGATCAGACACTGCACGTTCGGCCGCAGAATGCCGGACGGGATCAGATGCAGAACCGTCTTCACGCCGTCGATGACGAGTGTGTGTCCGGCGTTGTGGCCGCCCTGAAAACGTACGACCGCGGCGACGTTCTCGGTGAGCAGATCGACGATCTTGCCTTTGCCTTCGTCACCCCACTGAGTGCCGATCACGACTACGTTGCTACCCATTGCTCATTCCGCCTTCATCGCCGTCGTTTCAGGGTCTGCACCCGCCATCCGTTCTTCTGCCACACGAACTCGCGATCGCAATCGTCGGTCGGCGTTTCGTTCTCGTTCAATGCGCCGATCACGCGCTCGCCGGCCGCGCGCAGATCGCGAATCGCGCACCATAGCGCGTCGCGTCTGTCGGCCGGAACCCATCTGAGCCCCGGCGCCCACACCGCCGCGCTTGTGTCTGCGGCAGACGCTCGTGGCAATCGCTTCAGATCGACGTCGAACCCGGTTGCAGGGCGTGCGCGTCCGAAGGATACGCCGACGCCGTCGTAACGGCCGCCGCGCGCGACGGCGCGGCCGAAGTTCTCGCTGTAAGCCGCGAACACCGCACCGGTGTGGTAGCCGTAGCCGGTCAGTTCGCACAGATCGAACCGCAGCTTCACCTGCTCGCACCGCTGCGCCACCGCTTGCGCGAGCGCCTGCAACTCATCGAGCGCTTCGAGCACGCCTGCCGGTAGTCCGGCAAAGGCAACGCGCGCGCGATCGAGCACGGCGACGTCACCGAGCAGATCGGGCAGCGCGAGGATCGCCGCCGCGATGTCACGCGGCACCGATTCCCGAACCGATCCCGGAACCGATCCGGCCAGCAGTTCTTCGAGGTCGGGTTTTGCCTTGCGCTGCAGCGCGATGAAGAGTGCCTGCTCGCCCGCGAGGTCGAATTCGCCGGCTGCAGCGAGGCAGCGGAAGATTCCCACGTGACCGAGTTCGATCACGGGCTCGTCGATGCCGGCGCAATGCAGCGCATCGACCATCAACGCGACCACTTCCGCATCCGCCTCCGTATCGTTCGCGCCGAACAGCTCCGCGCCGGCGAGCAGCGGCACGCGCGATTCGAGCACGCCGGTGGGGTTCGCGTGGACCACGGTGCCGGCATAGCAGAGCCGACGGGTACCGTCCCCACGCAGGCTCGCCGCATCGATGCGCGCGGCCTGCGAGGTCATGTCGGCGCGAATGCCGAGCATCCGACCGCTGCGCTGGTCGACCATGCGGAACGTCTGCAACTCGAGGTCGTTGCCGGAGCCGACCAGCAGCGAATCGAGAAATTCGACCAGCGGCGGCTCGACGTACTGGTAGCCCCACGCGACGAACAGATCGAGCACGCGCCGGCGCAACTGCTCGAGTGCCCACGCGTCCGGCGGCAGCACCTCATCGATTCCGTCAGGAAGACGCCACGTGTGTCGATTCAAGAGAACCCGTCCTCGGACTTCGACCCAAGATCAGCGAACGAAGTACAGCAACGTCGTTCCGATCACCATGCTCGACAAACCGAGCATCCGGACCGTCAGGTCGTCGACCCGCACAGCCAACTCCGCGACCGATCGCCACCTGCGCGGTGAGAGGAACGGGAGAATGCCCTCAATGACGAGCACCATGCACAGCGCTGCCGCCAGTTCCTTCCACAACATCGCCGCCGTCCGCTGTCTGACGCTACTTCTCGCTTTGTTTGAGGTATCTGAAGAATTCGTTCTCCGGATCGAGTACGAGCAGATCCGTCTTGTCTTCGAATACGTTCACGTACGCGTTGACGCTGCGATAGAACCGGTAGAACTCCGGATCCGCATTGAACGCAGCCGCATAGACCGCCGCCGACTTCGCGTCGCCGTCGCCGCGCGTCTCCTCCGCTTTCTTGTACGCATCTGCGGCGATTACGACAACCTGCCGGTCGGCGTCGCCGCGGATTTCGAGCGCGCGTTCGCGTCCGGTCGCGCGGAATTGCCGCGCCAGAATCTGCCGCTCGGAATTCATCCGGTCGTAAACCGCGCTGCTGACTTCCGGCGGCAGGTCGATGCGCTTCACGCGCACGTCGAGCACTTCGACGCCGACGTCGCGGCGCATGAACTTGTCGAGCGACTCGGTCAGCTCCTTCATCAACTCGTCGCGCGCGCCGGAGATCACTTCGTGCATGGTGCGGCGGCTGATCTGGTTGCGCAGCCCTTCGTTCACCCGTTCCGACAGCAGGCGTTCCGCCTGTCTCTCGTCAAACGACGTCGCGGTATAAAAGGTGGACACGTCGGCGACGCGCCACTTCACGAACGAATCGACGATCAGCGGCTTCTTCTCGAGCGTGTAGTAGCGTTCGGCCTGCGAATCGAGCGTCAGCACGCGTGCGTCGGTGATTTTCACGCTGTCGGCGATCGGCCATTTGAAGTGCAGACCGGGCTGCACGTTGGCGCTCTGTACCGCACCGAATCGCAGCAGCACGGCGCGTTCCGTCTGTTTCACTTCGAATACCCCGTCGAGCGCGAGCAACAGCACGAGCACGACGATGACGAAGAACACGAGGTTTCTCATGACGCGCTCCTTATCGGCTGGTTCGCCGCGTCGCAGCGCGGTCGTTAGGAGCGACGACGGTCGGCGTATTCGCCGCGTCCGCAGCCGGGGGCGTGGCGGTGGTGGGCTGCTGCATCAGGCGATCGAGCGGCAGATACAGCATGTTATTGGCGCCTTTTACGTCAACGAGGATCTTGGTCGAATGCGACAGCACCGTCTCCATTGCATCTATATACAGGCGGTCGCGCGTCACCTGCTTCGCAACCTTGTACTCGCCGAGCAGTTTGTTGAACCGTTGCGCTTCACCTTCCGCACGTGCCGTCACCTGATCGCGATATGCCTCGGCCTGCAGAATCTCTTTCTGCGCATCACCGCGCGCTTCCGGAACGATACTTTCGCGATACGCGGTCGCTTCGTTGATGACGCGCTGCTGGTCTTCCTTCGCGCGCTGCACGTCGTCGAACGCGTCCTGCACCTGCTTCGGCGGAACGCTCTGATCGATGTTCGCCTTGCTCACCAGAATGCCGGTGCCGTACCGGTTCAGGTACGTCTGCAGTCGCTCGCCCACTTCCACCGCAATCGCCGCGCGACCTTCGGTGATGACGTCGTCCATCTGCGTGCTGCCGACCACGTGCCGCAACGCGCTTTCCGCGGCGTTCTCGAGACTGTTCTCCGGGTCGCGCACTTTCGTTGCGAAGTCGATCGGGTTGTCGATCACCCACTGCACCGTCAACGTGACGTCGACGATGTTCTCGTCCTGCGTCAGCATCAGCGCCTGGTGCTTGATCGAGTTGACGCGCGTGACGTTCACAGTCTGCACCGTGTCGATGAAACGCGGATACCAGTGCAGACCCGGCATGACGACGTCGTTCTTCACGGCGCCGAAGCGGAACACGACACCGCGTTCCTGTTGGTCGATCTGATAGAGCCCAGACAGCACGTAGATCACCACGGCAACGAGCAATACGATCAACAGCGTGCGCGGATTGATCGACGTCGGGCCCGATCCGCCGCCGGAACCGCCGGTGCGCCCGCCGAAGATGCCTGCGAGTTGACTCTGCAGTTTGCGAAACGCTTCATCCAAATCGGGAGGACCCTGATCCGCGCCCTTCTGGCCCCAGGGGTCTTTGTCTTTATTTCCCCCAGGTTCATTCCATGCCATTCGTATCAGCCTCTGTTACGGTCCGGGCGAGGGCGAGATTCTATTTACGCCCTGTGACCCTGGCAACAAAACACCGGGTTGCGCCGCGAGCCGAGCGAGCGATTGCGGATTCAGGCGCACGGTCAACTCCATGCCGCCGTCAGCCGACGCTTGTTCGTTCAATACGGCGCCCTGTTCATAAAGCCACGAGCGTGTTTTTCCTGCGGCCGGAGACAACCGCACGCGCGTCGGCGGACTGTCGACGGTCAGCCGCTCGGTGATCGCTTCGAGCAACAGATCGATGCCGTCGCCGCGCTTCGCGCTCAACCAGACTGCAATCGGTTCGCCGTGTGCGCCGCGGTCGATGCGCGCGGGTTCGTTAACCACATCGATCTTGTTGTACACCTCGAGCATCGGCCGCTCGTCCGCGCCGATCTCGGCAAGAACGGCGCGCACCTGCTTAGCGCGCTCCTCGTCGTCGCCGTGCATCGTCGCGTCGATGACGTGAACGAGCAGATCGGCCTGCGCCACTTCGACCAGCGTCGCTTTGAACGCTTCGACCAGGCTGTGCGGCAGATGCCGGATGAAGCCGACGGTGTCGGCCAGCACGACATCGCCCAAGCCGTTGATATCGAGCTTCCGCAACGTCGGGTCGAGTGTTGCGAACAGACGATCCTCCGCCAGCACGTGCGCTTGCGTCATCGCGTTGAACAATGTCGACTTGCCCGCGTTCGTGTAGCCGACGAGCGCCACGGTCAGCACGTCGGCGCGTTCTCGCGCGCGCCGCCCCTGCTCGCGTTGCTTGCGCACCTTCTCGAGACGCTTGTCGATTGCCTTCGCGCGATCGGACAGGATGCGCTGGTCGAGTTCGATCTGCGTCTCGCCGGCGCCGCGCAAGCCGATGCCACCTTTCTGCCGGTCGAGGTGAGTCCATCCGCGCACCAGCCGCGTCTCCGCGTGACGCAGCTGCGCCAGCTCGACCTGCAGCTGACCCTCGTGCGTTCGCGCACGCGCGCCGAAGATGTAGAGAATCAGTTCAGTGCGCGTCACGACGCGGCACTTCAGTTCCTCCTCGATGTTGCGCTGCTGCGACGGCGTCAGGTCGTGGTCGACGACGACCAGATCGGCCGAATGTTCCGCCAGCAGCGCGCGCAGCTCCTCGAGTTTGCCCGAGCCGATGAACAACCGCGCATCGGGGCGCTTGCGTCGCGCGATCAGAATCGCGAGCTGCTCGATGTCGGCGGAGCGCACCAGTTCTTCGAACTCGGCGATCTCCTCCTGCTCTTCGAGTTGAGAAAACCGCACGTGCACGAGAACGGCGCGCTGTCCGGTTTCAGGTCTGTCAAAAAACACTGTCGTTATCGCTCAATGGCGATGCCGTCTCGCGTATCGCAACCGAGATACGGCACCGTTGGTGTGTTTGGCTTACGTACCGGGCCACAGGCCCGTGTGTGAGGTAGGCGAACTACCGTCGCTACGCGCCGCGCGCGTTAGGACGCGCCTCGTGCGCGTCAGTGCGTCTCAGGCTTCTGGCGCATCTTCGTCATCTCCGCTCGATGAACTCGGTAGACGGATGTTGCGTGCCGGCACCACGGTCGAGACGGCGTGCTTGTACACCATCTGACTCACCGAATTGCGCAGCAGAATCACGAACTGGTCGAACGACTCGATCTGCCCCTGGAGCTTGATGCCGTTCACCAGATAGATCGAAACGGGAACACGCTCTTTTCTCAAGGTGTTCAGATAAGGGTCTTGTAAGGAATGCCCTTTCGACATCACGACCTCCTGTGTCCCTTATTCGACGGGCGCACCCGTTTTTTCATTATCAGGACCGCCGTACTATGCGGTCACCCCGTATAGATTGCAAGATTGGGCCCGCCTCTACTGCGTCGTTCAGCACGCTTTTCCCTGACCAATTGCGCAGCCACGTGCGTTGTCGCTTCGCCAACTGACGGGTTGCCGCGACCGCGCGATCGACCATCGTCGCACGGTCGATGTCGCCGCTCAGATGTTGCCAGACCTGCCGATATCCGACGGCGCGCATCGACGGCACTTCAGGCGACAGGTCGCCGCGCACCATCAACGCGCGCACTTCCTCCAGCAACCCGCCGGTCAGCATGTCGTCGAAGCGGCGTTCGATGCGGGCGTTCACCACGTCGCGCGGCGCCTCGATCGCAAATTCGAGCAGCCGACAACCGAGCGCTTGCGCGACGCCGCCGCGCGGCTGTCGCGCCCAGAATTCCGAGATCGGCCGACCCGACGCGGCGTAGACCTCGAGGGCGCGCAGCAGCCGCTGCGGATTGTTCGGATGGATGCCTGCGGCAGCGACCGGATCGATGCGCTGCAGTTCCCGGTGCAGTGCGGCCAGACCTTCGCGTTGGGCGCGCCGCTCGAGCTCGGCGCGGATCTCGTCGGACGTTTCCGGCAGATCGGCGATGCCGCCTTTGAACGCCTTGAAATACAGCATCGTGCCGCCGACGAGCAGCGGCAAACGCCCCGCTTCGAGCGCCGTCGCGACGCACGCGCGCGCATCGGCGACGAACTGCCCGACCGAGTACGACTCCGCTGGATCCTTCAGATCGACGAGCCGGTGCGGATAGCGTTCGAGCACCGCCGCCGTCGGTTTGGCGGTGCCGATGTTCATGTCGCGATAGACCATCGCCGAGTCGACGCTGATGATCTCGACCGGCAACGCATCGGCAATGCGCATAGCCAGATCGGTCTTACCCGAGGCGGTCGGCCCCATCAATGTGACGATGACATCGTCCGGATGCGTCACGCACGTTGCTCGCGACTATCGGCCGCGCAGAAACCGCTGATCGAGATCGCGCAGATTCTCGACTATGAACGTTGGGCGTCCGTGATTGCACTGGCCCGCGTTCTCGGTGGTTTCCATCTCGCGCAGCAGCGCGTTCATCTCGGCGATGGTGAGTTTGCGATGTGCGCGGATCGACCCGTGGCAGGCCATCGTCGCCAGCAGATCGTCCTCGTAGTGTCGCAATCGCTCCGAGGAACCGTCGGTGCCGAGATCGGCCAGTACGTCGGCCACGAGGTTCTCCGCATCGGAGCTCGCCAACAGCGCGGGAATGCCGCGCACGATCAGGCTCGCGGGACCGCTGCGGTCGATATCGAACCCCAACGCGGCCAACCCTTCGCGGTGCTGTTCCGCAACCTCCGCTTCCGCCGGGCTCACGCTCATGGTGAGCGGCACCAGCAGGCGCTGCTGCTGTATTCCTTGCGACTGCGAGCGCGCCGCCTTCATCTTCTCGTACGTGATCCGTTCGTGCGCCGCGTGCATGTCGACGATGACGAGCCCATCGGCATTCTCGGCCAGAATGAAGATCTCGTGAAGCTGCCCAACGGCATAACCAAGGGGCGGTATGATTCGCTCCTCCGCGTCATACGGTTGAGCCCGCTCTTCGCGTACCGGCAGTTCATGTGCATCTGCAGATGACGACAGCGTCATCAACTGCTGCAGCGACGGCATCTCACGCGGGCGGTGTTCCGTGGAGTACTCGTGCGCGTGCGGGACGGCGCGCTCGAACCGATGCACCGGCTCCAGCGATGCGCCGGCCGGGCGCAGGTTGCGCAACGCGTGGTTCAACGCGCCAAACACGAAATCGCGAACGTTGCGCGCGTCTCTGAAGCGCACTTCGTACTTGGTGGGATGCACGTTGACGTCGACCTGGCGCGGATCGAGTTCGAGATACAGCACGAACACCGGATGACGTCCGTGAAACAGCACATCGCGATAAGCCTGCCTGACTGCATACGCAACGATGCGATCTTTCACCGAACGACCATTGACGAAGAAGTACTGCTGGTCCGCCTGCGCGCGCGAATGCGTCGGCAGGCCGACCCAGCCGCGCAACCGCAAACCGTCGCGCTCTTCGTCGATCGGCACGCACGCGGCCGCGAATCCCGCGCCGAGCAATTGTGCGACGCGACGCAGGCCGTCCGCTTCGCTCGGCGCGAGATGCTGAATCGACGTACCGTTGCGCGTTTCGAACTCGACATCGAGCCGCGCCAGCGCAAGGCGCGTCACGATGTCGTTCAGGTGCGCAAGCTCGGTGCGTTCGGTTTTCAGGAATTTGCGGCGCGCCGGTGTGTTGTAAAACAGATCGCTGACGTCGACCGTCGTGCCGCGCGGATGCGCCGCCGGGCCAACGCGCGCTTCCGATGCGCCGTCCACGTCGATGCGCGAACCGTTTTCCGCATCGGCGGTTCGACTGCTGATCGACAGCTTCGCAACCGACGCGATACTCGCGAGCGCTTCACCTCTGAAACCGAGCGTCGCAACGCCTTCGAGATCGTCGGCCACGCCGATCTTGCTAGTTGCATGCGGACACACCGCGAGCTGCAGATCGTCGGCGTGAATGCCGACGCCGTCGTCGGACACCCGCACCCGCTTCACGCCGCCTTGTTCGACCGTCAGCACGATCCGTCGCGCCTGCGCATCGAGACTGTTCTCGATCAGCTCTTTGACGATCGAGGCCGGCCGCTCGACCACCTCGCCCGCTGCGATCTGGTTCGCGACGAACGACGACAACCTCTTGATGCGGGCGCGGCTCAACTTGGCGGGCTCCGCTTCTGCTGACGATACGCCAGCGTCGTACCGGGCGGCGCATGTCGCTGCGCATACTCGCTGACGCCTTTGAAGATCGCCTGCGCGACTTTTCGCTGATAAGCGACCTGCGACAGGCTGCGCGCCTCTCTCGCGTTCGACAGATAGCCGGTTTCGACCAGAATGGACGGAATGTCAGGCGACTTCAGCACCACGAAGCCGGCCTGTTCGACGTGATCGCGATGCAACTGAGTGAAGTCGTTCAGCGCTTCGAGCACGGCCGATCCGGCCTCGATGCTGGCCGAACGATTGCCATCCATCGACAGATCGAGCAGCACGTGCGCGAGCAGCGCGTCTTTGTCGTCGAGGCTGACGTCGCCGGCACCGCCGATCAGGTCGGACGCGTTCTCCTTCTCGGCGAGCCAGCGCGCCGTTTCGCTGGTGGCGCCTTTGGCGGATAGCGTGTACACCGATGCGCCGCGCGCGTCAGGCCCGGAAAACGCGTCGGCGTGAATCGACACGAACAGATCGGCGCGCTGGTTGCGCGCCACGGTCGTGCGCTGGCGCAGCGTGAGGTAGTAGTCGCCTTTGCGAGTCAGCGCGCCGCGATAACCCGACGCACTGTTGAACAGGCGCTCCAGCTCCTTTGCGATCGCCAGCGCGATGCGTTTCTCCTGCACCTTGCCGACGCCGATCGCGCCGGGATCCTGTCCGCCGTGACCGGCGTCGATGGCGACGATGAAGTCGCGCAGCGGACCTTCGGCCGCGCTCGCTTCGCTGCGGCCAGCCTTCGTCTTCGGTATCGCCGGCGCCGCTGCAACGGACGCAGGCGAAGGAGGCGCCGCCTTCACCGGCGCGGTTCGACTGGTCGTAGCGCCGGGCGACCCGTTACGCAGCTCGACGATCAACCGGTCGCCGCCCGATGTCGGCGACGCAATCATGTATGCGTTCGGCTGCAATCGATCGGCCACGTCGATGACGATCCGATAGCCTGCGCCGTCGCGCGGGCCGCCGCGAATGCCGGTGACGTCGTTACCGCTCACCTTCGCATCGCCGACGTTGAAGCCGCCGCGCGGGCGCGAGTTGTCGAGGTCGACCACCACACGGTGTGGACTTTCGAGCGTGAACACCTGGAATGGAACGCGCGCCGATACGTCGAAGACGACACGCGTGTTGCCGCTGTCGGGTTGCACCGCCACTGCATCGATGGTCGCCGAGAACGCCGGGGACGCGAGCAGGAGCGCGGAGCAGAACGCGAGACGATCAGCGAGATGTCGGAGCCGAACCTTCATCCACGGTTTCCAGTCGCCGCGCGATCGTCGAATGTCTGCTCGATGATTCTGCCGTCGTTCTCCACCCGTATCCTAACGACCCTGTTCGGCCGCGGCAGTCGTCCGAACGCCCTCTCCGGCCACTCGACGAGCTTGATCGCGCGTTCGCCAAGCAGATCGTCGAGGCCGATGTACTCTAGCTCTTCGGCATCCCTGATTCTATAAAAGTCAAAGTGATACACGCGGTGCGACGCGAACTCGTACGGTTCCACCAGCGTGTAAGTCGGGCTCTTCACGTGGCCCGAAAATCCGAGGCCGCGCAGAATGCCGCGCGCCAGCGTCGTCTTTCCCGCTCCGAGTTCGCCTTCGAGGAACACCAGTTCGTCGCCCGCCATCTCTTGCGACATGGCAGCGCCGTATTCGAGCATCGCCGCCTCGCCGAGCACGAACTCAGTTCGCGCGTTCATTCGGGCGTTCATTGAGGATCGCGCGCAGTTCGGTCACCAGATCGGTGGCGAGCAGCCCAATGCGTCCGTGACGCTCCGCGATGCGATCCGCGGCGAAGCTGTGCAGGCACGCGCCCACGGCGGCGGCATCCGTCGCGCTCAGTCGTTGCGCCATGAGACCGGCCACCACGCCGGTCAACACGTCGCCCATGCCAGCAGTCGCCATGCCTGGATTACCGTGCAGGCAGACACCGAGACGATCAGCGCCCGCGACAATCGAACCGGCGCCTTTCAAAATCACCGCGCCGTTGGACGAGCGGGCGACGAGCGCAGCAGCCGCGGCAAAGCGGTCCCGTTGGATGTCGGCGACGGTGTTTCCCAGCAAGCCGGCGGCCTCGGCGACATGCGGCGTCAGCACCATCGGCGCACTTCCCGCGTCGACGCGGTGCTGCGCCAACAGATGCAGACCGTCCGCATCGACCACCATCGGTTTGCCCGCTTGCAATACGCGTTCGAGCAACGCGCGTCCCCAATCGGCGCGACCGAGCCCCGGGCCGATCGCGATCACGCTCGCGCGCTCGATCAACGCATCGAGGCCGTTGGCGTCGGTAACGCCTTTCACCATGATCTCGGGCCGGCGCGCGAGCACGGCGGGCACGTGTTCCGGTCGGGTGACGACGCTGACGAGTCCGGCGCCGACGCGCAGCGCGGCTTCTGCCGCCATCGCAACGGCACCACCCATACCGAGGTCGCCGCCGACGATCAGCGCATGCCCGGACTGATGTTTGTATGCGGTCTCGGCGCGTTGCGGAATGAGGCGTCGCAGCGCGCTCCACTGCAGTGCCGCGATGCCGCCGATTTCGCGATGGCAGTCGTCCGGTACGCCCAGCGTGTCGAGCACAATGTCGCCGGTGTAGTCCGGTCCGCTGCCGGTCACGAGCCCGCGCTTCACGCCGATGAAGGTGACCGTGACGTGGGCGCGCACGGCACACCCGAGCACGCCGCCGGTGTCGGCGCTGAGGCCCGACGGAATGTCCAGCGCCAGTACCGGCTTCGCCGCCGCGTCGATCCGCTCGATCGCCCGCGCGAAGGCGGGCCGCACCTCGCCGCTGGCGCCGGTGCCGAGCAACGCATCGACGATCACCGTGCCGCGGCTTCGAAACACGGGTGTTTCACCGGCCACTTCTTCGATCGCCACACCGAGACCGACGGCCCAGTCGCGGGCGAGCGCCGCATCGCCGCGGAGTTCGGACGCGCTCCCCAGCTGGATGAGTTGCACATCGACGCCGCTGGTGCGCGCGCAGCCCGCCACGATGTAACCGTCGCCGGCGTTGTTGCCGCGACCGCACACGACGGTGATCGCTGCGACGCCGGGCCAGCGCTGCTGCAACGTCGACCATGCGGCACGCCCGGCACGCTTCATCAACACGATGCCGGGAATGCCGTGGCGTTCGATCGCCAGTCGATCGAGCGCGCGCGACTCTGCGGCCGTGAACAGACGGTCGAACGCTGCGCCTGAAAAACGATCGAGAGACACGGCTCACCTGAACGAAGAGGGACCAGACCACGCGCCGGCATTATAGTGCGCGCAACGCGCCTTAACGCCGGGATCGAACGTCCGTTGCAGCTCGTCGCTTTCGCCAACGACATCAAATACTGGGGCCGCGAACTCGGCTTCCAGCAGATCGCGATCGCCGATCTCGACGTCGCCGTCTATCGCGAGCGATTCGAGCAGTGGCTCGCGGCCGGCCGCCACGGCGAAATGAAGTATCTCGAGCGCGCCGTCGACCTTCGCTTCGATCCGTCACGGCTCGTGGCCGGCAGCTGCCGTGCAATCGTCGCGCGGATGGATTATCAACCACCCGACACACAGCCGCTGCAGATCCTCGAACGGCCCGACCTCGGTTACGTGTCGCGCTATGCGCTCGGACGCGACTATCACAAAGTGGTGCGCGGCCGCTTGCGCGCGCTCGCCCGGCGCATCAACGAACGCAGCGGCGATGCGCGCGTGCGCGCCTATACCGACAGCGCGCCGATTCTCGAGAAAGCGCTCGCCGAGAAAGCCGGGCTCGGCTGGATCGGCAAGCACACGCTGCTGCTGAACCGTGCGGCCGGCTCCTGGTTTTTCCTCGGCGAAGTGTTGACCGACCTGCCGCTGCCAGTCGACGCGCCGGACGCAACCGATCACTGCGGCCGTTGCAGCGCGTGCATGACGGTGTGTCCCACCGCGGCCATCACCGGTCCGCGACAACTCGACGCGCGCCGCTGCATTTCCTATCTAACGATCGAACACAAAGGCGCGATTCCGCTCGAGTTGCGCGCGTTGATCGGCAACCGCATCTTCGGTTGCGACGACTGTCAGCTGGCGTGTCCGTGGAATCGCTTCGCACAGACCAGCGCCGAAGCAGATTTCATGCCGCGCCACGCGCTCGACCGAACGCCGCTGCTCGATCTGTTCGGCTGGACAGAGGTGGAGTTTCTCGCCCGCACCGAAGGCAGCGCGCTGCGGCGGATCAACTACGACCAGTGGCAGCGCAACGTCGCGGTTGCGCTCGGCAACGCACCGTACGATCCACGCATCGTCGCGGCACTGCGCCAGCGTCGCCCCGCGGCTTCGCCGTTGCTGGCCGACCACATCGGTTGGGCAATCGAGCGTCAGCTCGAACGCGAACGGATCACGGAATCTTGAAGAGACGCGTCCGGTAATACGCGAGCTCGGCGATCGACTCGCGGATGTCCGCAAGCGCCAGGTGCTGGCTCTGCTTCGAGAATCCGCCGAGCACCCCGGGCGCCCATCGCCGCGCCAGTTCTTTCACCGTGCTGACGTCGATCATCCGGTAGTGCAGAAAACTCTCCAGCGTCGGCATGTAGCGGGCGAGAAAGCGGCGGTCCTGCCAGATCGTGTTGCCGCACAGCGGCGCCTGACCCTTCTCGACGTGCTTTTCGATGAACGCGAGCGTTACCGCTTCGGCTTCGGTCGTGCTGATGCCTTCGGTGCGCACGCGCTGCACGAGACCGGACGCCGTGTGATGCGACGTATTCCATTCGTCCATCGCCGCGAGTTTCGCTTCCGGTTGCGCGAGCGCGATCGCCGGACCTTCGGCGATCACGTTCAGGTCGCCATCGGTTACGATCGTCGCCATTTCGAGAATCACGTCGTGCTCCGGGTCGAGCCCGGTCATTTCGAGGTCCATCCACACCAGATTGCTGATCGCCACGTTCCACCACACCTGTTCTTACGCCGCAGGATAGCAGCGTTGCGGCGATTGCTGCCGCGGGGTCGTTGTATCATCCGCGCGGACTTCGAATCCGAGCATCGGTAGTTGAATCAAGAGTTGAATCACGTCCTCGAACCCGACGATCTGGCAGCGCTTATCGCGGAAGCGCGTATTGCGGCCGATCGCACCCTGATGCTGATCCATGTGGCATCGGCGGAAGCCTACGCAGCAGGACACATCCCCGGTGCGATTCACGTCGCCCCGGGCGAACTCGTCTCGGGCATCAGACCTGCTACAGGCCAGCTGCCCGACATCGCGCGTCTCGAACAGCTGTTCGCGCGCATCGGCTATAGACCCGACGCGACGATCGTCGCTTACGACGACGAAGGCGGCGGTTGGGCCGGCCGCTTCATCTGGACGCTCGACGTCATCGGCCATGCAAACTGGCTGTACCTCGACGGCGGCATCCACGCGTGGGCCGCCGCCGGCATGCCGATCGACCGAACGCCGGTGCGACCGCAGCCGACGCAGGTACAACTCCCGATCGATCGCGCGCCGATCGCCGACGCGCAGGACATCCTCGACCACCTCGACGATGCGTCCACCGTGATCTGGGACTGCCGCAGCGCCGATGAGTACACCGGCGCGCGCGCGACTGCGGCGCGCAACGGACACATTCCCGGCGCGGTGCACCTCGACTGGCTCGACCTCATGGATCGCGCGCGACAGCTGCGGCTGCGCACCGACGTGGCCGAGCTGCTGGCGTCGCGCGGCATCACGCCCGACAAGCAGGTCATTGCGCACTGCCAGACGCATCATCGATCCGGCCTCGCCTATCTCGTCGGCCGCGCGCTCGGCTATCCACACATCCGCGGTTATCACGGCTCGTGGTCCGAATGGGGCAATCGCGACGACACGCCGATCGAGACCGGCGAATGAGCGTCCGATGAGCGTGTTCGTCCAGTTTCAGCGACTGCTGCCGCAGCACGCCTTGTCGCGATTGTTGGGCCGGTTCGCGAACTCTCCACTGCTGAGCCGGCCGTTGATTCAGGCGTTCAGCGCCGCGTACGGCGTCAGCCTCGACGAGGCCGAGCGCCGTTCCGTCGACGAGTACCGAACGTTCAACGACTTCTTCACGCGTTCGCTCTCGGCGGGCGCGCGACCGTTGCCGGAAGATCGCTCGGCGCTCGTGTCGCCGGCGGACGGCGTCGTGAGCCAGCTTGGCGCGATCGGCAGCGGAGCATTGCTGCAGGCGAAAGGCATGCGCTATTCGCTGACGTCGCTCGTGCTCGACAGCCGCGCCGAGAAGACGTTCGACGGCGGGTGGTTTGCCACCATTTATCTCGCCCCGTCGGACTATCACCGCGTACACGTGCCAATGGACGGAACGCTGGTGCGTTCGGTTGCCGTTCCGGGCGAGCTGTTCTCGGTGAACGCGAAGACGGAGGCGGGCGTGGAACGGCTGTTCTGCCGCAACGAACGGCTGGTGATGCACTTCGACAGCGCGATCGGTCCGTTCGTCGTGGTGATGGTCGGCGCGCTGATCGTCGCCAGCATCGAGACGGTGTTCGACGCGCCGCCGTCGCCGTACCGCAGCGAAATGACGAACACGCACGCTCGGACGTTCGCGCGCGGTGAAGAGATCGGCCGCTTCCTGCTCGGTTCCACGGTGATCGTGGTCGTGCCGCGCGACACCTTCGTTCCGGCGCCGCGACTCGCCGTCGGCACGCGCGTACGGATGGGCGAACCGCTTGGCAACCTTACGCGCGGGCAATTCCGAACGGCATGACCTCTTCGATGCGCGCTGCACCGAGCTTGCGCATCATCAAACGATCGAAACCGAGCGCTACGCCCGAACAGCGCGGCAGGCCATGACGCATCGCAGCCAGCAGGCGTCGGTCGTGCGCGGGTTCGTCTTGGCGCGCAGCGCGCCGCAGTTCGATGTCGCCGGTCATGCGGCGCTCCATCACGCCCGCGTCGGCGAGTTCGTCGTAGCCGTTCGCCACTTCCACGCCGTCGATGATCAGCTCGAATCGCGCGGCAACGCTCCGGCCTCCGGAATCGCGCACCAGCCGCGCCAGCGCCGCCTGGTCGGCCGGATAATCGGTGATGAAGACTCGACCGGCGCCGAGCGCGTCGAGCGCGTGAGTCACCAACAGATCGAGTAGGGCGCGACGGTCGGCCGCCGCACCGGTTGACAGGTCCACACCGAATCCAGCCAACGCGGCGAGCAACTCGCTCGCGTCGCTTTCGAATGCGTCGACGCCCGCCCCTTCGTGCAGCAGTTGGTGATACGTCACGGTGCGATTGCGTTCGGCGCCGAGCACCAGGTCGACGAGCGCCGCGACTTCTGCCATCAGCTGCGCGAGGCCGAAGCCGAGCCGATACCACTCGATCATGGTGAATTCGGGGTTGTGCAGCCGGCCGGATTCTTCCGCGCGAAACACCGGGCCGATGCGGACCATTGACGGCGCACCCGCGGCGAGCAACCGCTTCATCTGATACTCGGGCGACGTCTGCAGATATCGCCGCTCGCCGGCATCGACGAGAGACAGCGATTCGATCGCCGGATCGGTGACGGTGTTGCGCGACAGCACCGGGGTATCCACTTCGAGAACCCCGCGTTGCGCGAAGAACGCGCGGATCGACGTCAGTGTCTGCGAGCGCGCTACGAGGGTTTCAATGGAACAGGTCGGGCGCCAGTTCTCGTCGCGCAACGGGCTTCTCCATCGCGCTATTGCGCGCGGCTGACGTACGTGCCGGTGCGGGTGTCGATTTTCAGCACATCGCCAACGGATATGAAGAGGGGAACCTTGACCACGGCGCCGGTAGACACCTTCGCCGGTTTCGTGCCGCCGGTTGCCGTGTCGCCCTTGATGCCGGGATCGGTTTCGACGACTTCGAGAATAATGAAGTTCGGTGGCGTAACCGCGATCGGCACGTCGTTCCAAAGCGTAACGATGTAGGTGTCTTCTTCCTTCAGCCAGTCCTTCGAATCGCCCAGCACGTCGGCGCCGGCCGCGAGCTGTTCGAAACTGCCGTCGGTTTTCATGAAGTGCCAGAACTCGCCGTCGGTGTAGAGATACTGCATGTCCATGTCGAGCACGTCGGCCCCTTCGAGGCTTTCGCCCGACTTGAAGGTTCGCTCCCACATACGGCCGTTCTGCAGGTTACGCAATCGCACGCGATTGAACGCCTGGCCTTTGCCCGGTTTAACGAACTCGTTCTCGACGATCGAACATGGCGCTCCGTCGAGCAGAACCTTCATGCCGGGTTTGAACTCACTGGTAGAATAAAAGGCCATTTGTCGTGCGTAGCACCTGTGCAAAAAACCGCGCCATGATACCGCTGAAGCCGATTCCGTGGCAGTCGGATGCGTGGACGCGTGCGCTGGCCGAAGCGATCACCGATCCGTGTGCTTTG
Organism: uncultured Gammaproteobacteria bacterium; assembly: GCA_963780795.1. Lineage (GTDB taxonomy): Bacteria > Pseudomonadota > Gammaproteobacteria > Pseudomonadales > Azotimanducaceae > DATJGR01. The sequence goes on from CAWADH010000008.1 coordinate 1,616,381, forward strand.
CTCGAACGTCTCGAACTCGACGCGAACGACGTCGACTTCGCGCCGGACTTTCCGTTGCGCGTGCCGCAATCGTTCGTCGATCGGATGCGCTTGCACGATCCGCGCGACCCACTGCTGCGTCAGGTGTTACCGCTTTCGACCGAGCGCGACGCAGTCGACGGTTACTCGCTCGATCCGCTCGAGGAAGCGTCGTCGACATTGGCGCCCGGCGTCATCCAGAAGTATCGCGGCCGGGTGTTGTTGATTGCGGCGCCGGCGTGCGCGGTGCATTGCCGGTACTGTTTCCGGCGTGCGTTCCCGTATGCGGATCATCAACAGGCGGTCGCATTTCCATCGCTGACCACCGTGGAGCGCGATCCGGGCATCTCCGAAGTGATTCTCTCCGGCGGCGATCCGCTCATGCTGAAGGACGCACCGCTGCGCCGTCTCGTCGCGCGGCTCGATGCGATTCCACATCTGCGCCGCATTCGCATCCATACGCGCCTGCCCGTGGTGATTCCGGAGCGGGTGACGGCCGAGTTGGTGCAACTGCTGCGCGACGCGCGAAAGTCGATGTCGATCGTGCTGCACGTGAATCATCCGAACGAGATCGCCGGCCGGTTCGTCGACGCGCTCGCGGCGCTGCATCGCGGCGGCGTTACGCTGCTGAACCAGAGCGTGCTGCTGGCCGGCGTGAACGACGACGTCGAGTCGCTGGACGAACTGTCGCAGCGCTTGTTCGACAATCACGTGCTGCCGTACTACCTGCACCTGCCGGACCGCGTCCGCGGTACGCATCACTTCGACGTCTCGCAGCAGCAAGGGCTCGAACTGATCGCCGCACTCCGGTCGCGCTTGCCCGGCTATCTGGTGCCCCGACTGGTCCGCGAAGTGGCGGGGCTCGACGCGAAACAGGTCGTCGAGTCCACCTGACGATGCAGATGTCGTCCGTAGGCAAACGGACGTGAACGCGGTCCGAAAATGCCGCTCTTCATCCTCTATACTGCAGCGACCAGCACCGCCTCCGAAGCCATGAGCGATCATTCGCTGCGCCTGTTCGTCCCCGACAGCACCTTCGCGGGTCTGAGCGTGTGCGACATGGATCCGGCAGCGCTGGCCGAATGGGTCGCACACCTGCCAATGGCGCACACGTTCGAAGCGGCCCACCAGCTGCTGAAAGTCGCGACCGAACTCGCGCGCGTAACGGCCGAACCCGAATTGCGCTTCAACTGTCTCGAGACCGTACGGCCACCAGCGCACTACATCTGCGCGCGCCTCGATCGGACCGCTGCCGGTGCATCCGCCGCGGGCGAGGGTCACGCGCAACTCGCGCAATCGGTGCAGAGGGAACTGGTGCTCGGCTACAAGGCGGTCGTTCGCGATGCGCTGGCTGCGCACGAGCTGTCGGATCCGTTGAAGGATCTGCTCGGCAACGCGATGCACCGCACCGCGGCCGACCTGTCGTGCGCGCTGTTGAGAACGTACGAGTTCTATACCGACTCGCCGCCGAAAGCCTGGTACGAACTGAACCAGATCTACCGCCTCGCCGACGACCTCGGCATCGCGACGAGCGCGTACGCCGACGAACAGAGTCGCGGCGGCGGCATGCTGACGCTGGCCGATGTCTATCTGCGCATCGCGCTACTCGCGGCGGCGAAGCCGAACCAGCTGCGGCAGAAAGATCTGTCGGCGGTCTTCAACGCGCTCGATCAGTGGACGCCGCGAGTCACCATCGGCGCGCCCGCCGACGACACGATGTTCGTGGTCGATCTCGATGCAGATGCGCCGCCGAGCTATCGCGAACTCGGCAGCCACACCGGAAGCCAGTTGCGCGGCATCCGCACCGACGTGCTGGTCTACGAACTCGAGGCCTACCTCGCTGAAATGGCGTCCGACGTTCCGGTGCCCGACTACATCGGGCTCGATCTGCTGCGCCACCTGGCCCACGCCTGGGGTGTGATGAAGAAGCGCTCGTTCCGCCGCTCGCGCTCGTCGGGTCCTATGAAGATCTGCGTCGGCCTGCGCACGCTGCACTACTACATCTCCGGCGGCGTCGAGTTCGCCGATCAACTGGGCACCACCGAGGCGCTGCTCCGGCGCGAGATCAATCCGTTCCTGTACGAACGCGCCGCGCAACGCGATGCAAGCCCGCGCGACGTCTGGGACAACGCGTTCGATCTGCGCGGCGCGAAGATTCCGCTGAATCCGCTCATCGAGGACCCGAACCGGATTCTGCTGAACACGCGCCGGCCGCAGACACGCGACGCCTTAGAGGCGAGCTATCCGTATTACGACTCGGAGATCCTGGATACGAGTCCGTCCGGCTACTGCGTGCGCTGGACAACGCCGCTGCCGAACCAGCTGCAGACCGGCGAGTTGCTGGCGATTCGCGAGCGCGAAGACGCGCGCTGGTGCATTGCGGTGTCGCGCTGGATCCGTCACAGCGATCAGGAAACGCTGATGGGCATCGAACTACTGGCGCCGAAAGCAATTCCCATCGCGGTGCGCATGCTGCAGAAACGCGGCAATAGCACCGACTATCACCGGGCGGTTCTGCTGCCCGCGCTCGAAGCCATCGGTCAGCCCGCCATGCTGATCACCCCGCGGTTGCCGTACAACGAGTCGCAGAAGGTGCAGCTCAAACGGCACGGAATCCAGGCGACGGGGCAATTGATGCGCCGCGTCCGGATGACCGAAAGTTTTACCCAGTTCACATTCCGAATGCTGGATGGTTACTTGGAAAACACCCAGATCGACCTGAACATGGACTCGCTGTGGAACATGATCGAGGCCGATCAGTCCGAGCAGCTCCCCAAGGCGTCTCCGAGCGGGCCCGCCAAAGGGAAGAAGTAGGGAAACTGTTCAACAATAGGGATTGTGTCGAGGTATGGCCACGCCATCTCCGGTCCGTCTCCTCATTGCCGATCGCTCCGAGAATCGCGCACATGAGATCGACTCCGTGCTGCGCAACGCCGGCATCGCCACCCGTTCCGAATTCTGCGGTGACCTCTCCGACGAATCGGTCGCCGAACAAGCCATAGATCTCCTCCTCTGCCGTTCCGGCTTCGATCACCTCGAACAGGTGCTGCCGGCGCTGCGCAAGCGCAAGCCGGATCTGCCGATCATCGTGATGGACGATTCGTCCGAGCCGAGGAATCTGACACGCGGCCTCGCGATGGGCGCCACCGACGTGGTCTTCGACGATGACAACGAGCGCTTCCTCTATGTAGTGAAGCGCGAACTCGAAAACGTCTGCCAACGCCACCGCTTCACGCAGACGCGACGCGCACTGCAGGAAGCCGAGCGGCGTTGCGAACTGCTGCTGGCGAACTCCGCCGCTGCCATCGCGTACGTGCACGAAGGCATGCACATCTACGCGAACGACGATTACTTCAAGCTGTTCGGCTTCGAAGACGCCGACGAACTGCTGGGCCTGCCGCTGCTCGATCTGATGGACGAGTCGTTCACCGACGACTTCCGGGCGAAAATCAGGACGTTCCGCGACGATTCGAGCGACGAACTGTCGTTCGCGTTTCGCGGACGCACCACTTCAGGTGCGCCGATCGCCGGCCAGATGACGCTATCGGGCGCCGAATACGAAGGCGAACATTGTACGCAGGTGCTGGTGCGCTCCGAGACCGTGCCGGTTCTTCAGGATGCGGTGCCGGTGCTGCAGGATGCGCTGCCGCCGCTCGACGATGCGGAACCGCCACCGCTACCCGCACCGGCCGTCGTCAACGGTAACGGCAGCGCCGACCCGTTCCATTCGACGCACGCGTTTCTCGCTGCGCTCGACAGCAACGCACCGCTGAATGGCGCGATGCTGGTGGTCGAGATCGACGACTTCGATACGATGCAGGTGGAACTCGGCCTGCTGCGCTCCGAGTCGCTGGTAAGCCAGCTCGCGGAAGCGCTGACGACGGAACTGGGCGGCGCGCGTCTGGCGCGCATCGCGAATCACCGGTTTGCCGTCGCGGCGATCGGCAGCGAGGCCGGCGGCGACGTGCTGGCCGAACGCCTGCGCGAATCGATCGAAGGCGCGCTGTTCGAAGTGGACGGCAAAACCGTGCGCCGCACGATCTCGATCGGCGCCGCTGCGATCAGCGAATCGGGTACCGCCACGGACGCCATGAATCTCGCGTTCAAAACGCTGGTCGCCGCGCGCGCCGCGAACAAGAGCAACTGCATTCAGTGGCCGAGCGTCACCGCGCTCGAAGCCGAAGGCAACACCAACGGTCTCTCGGGCGAACAGAAACGGATTCTCAAGCTCGTCAACGATGCGATCGAGAATCAGACGTTCGTGCTGCTGTTCCAGCCGATCATCAGCCTGCGCGGCGATTCGGACGAACACTACGAAGTATTCCTGCGTCTCGTCGACGAGAAAGGCCGACGCCTGCCGCCAGACCAATTCCTCGAGCTCGCGATCCAGAACGGCGTTGCCGGGAAGATCGACCGCTGGGTGATTCTGCAGTCGATCAAGGTGCTGTCGGTGCACCGCTCGAAGGGCCACAACACGCGACTGACGATCAACCTCACGCGCAACAGCCTGATCGACGACGAGTTCATTCAATGGCTCGGCGTCGCAATCAAGGCGGCGCGTCTGCCGAGCGACGCGGTGATCTTCCAGATTGCAGAACCCGACGCGGCCGGCCACGTGCGCCAGGCGCGCGAGTTCGTGCAGGGGCTGAAAGCGATGCACTGCCGCACGTCGCTGCGCCATTTCGGCGTAACCGACAGTCCGTTCGAAACGCTGCGGCACGTGCCGGTCGACTTCGTGAAGATCGACGGCAACCACGTGCAGGAGCTCGACGGAAATCCGCAGAAGAAAGACAAGCTCACGGCGATGATTCGCGAGCTGCAGCAGCACGGCAAACTGACGGTGATCCCGATGGTGGAGAGCGCAACGGTGCTTTCGGCACTTTGGCAGGCAGGCGCGAACTACATTCAGGGACACTACCTGCAGGAACCGTCCACCGAGATGAACTACGACTTCGCCGCGGACGACTGATCGTTTGCTGCGGCCTGTTCGATGTCGCGGTCGGTGAATCCCATCAGATACAAGACGCTATCGAGCCCGAAGTTCGATATCGCGTGACTCGCTGATTCCCTGACGATCGGTTTGGCGTGAAACGCCACGCCGAGCCCCGCCGTAGCCAGCATCGGCAGATCGTTGGCGCCGTCGCCGATCGCGATCGATTGCGCCAGCGCGATGCCTTCGTTGCGGCACAGCGCGCGCAGCAGACTCGCCTTGCGCTCTGCGTCGATGATCTCGCCTACCACCTCACCCGTGACGACGCCATCGCGCGTTTCGAGCGCGTTCGCGTGCACGTAGTCAATGCCGAGTTCGCGCTGCAATCGATCGCCGACGTGCGTGAAGCCGCCGGAAATGATCGCGGTGCGATAACCGAAATGCTGCAGCGCCGAAATCAGTCGGCGCGCACCGTCGGTGAGTGGAACGGCGGCGGCCACGTCGGCGAACGCAGCGGCCGACAATCCCTTCAGCAGCGCGACGCGACGGCGAAAACTCTCTTTGAAGTCGATCTCGCCGCGCATCGCGCGCTCGGTAATCGCCGCCACTTCGTCGCCGACGCCGTGCACCCGCGCGAGTTCGTCGATCACCTCCACCTGGATCAGCGTCGAATCCATGTCGAACGCGACGAGGCGCCGATTGCGCCGGTAGACGGTGTCTTCCTGCACGCTGAAGTCGAACGTGAGTCGCCCCGCTGCTTCGAGCAGTTCGGCCTTCAGCCGCCGCGCATCGGCGAGTTCGCCGCGCAGCGAAATCTCGACGCATGCGCGCACCGGGCTGCCGCCGTTGTGCAGCGGCAGGCGTCCTGACAGACGCCGGATGCCATCGACGCCCAGCGCATGTCGTTCGACGATCGCCATCACCGCGGCGAGTTGTTCCGCCGCAACACCGCCCGCCAACATCGTGACGATGTAGCGCGGCTTGCCCTGCTGTGACACCCACGTTTCGTATTCGGCGGACGAAACCTTGGTGAAGCGAATGACCGTGCCTAGCGCACGCGTATGCGTGATCAACGCCTCTTTCAATGCGCCAGTCGCGTTTCGATCGGGAATTTCGATCAGCATGCCGAGACTCAGCTCGTCGTGGATCACGGCTTGACCGACGTCGAGTATCCGAACTTGATAAGCGGTCAACGTCGATGTCAACATGCCCATCAGCGCGGGCTTGTTCTCGCCCGAAACGTTCACCAACACGATCTCGCTGATCACACTCTTTGCATCCGCTTACGACGCCGTACCCACGAAAAGTCCGCGCAGAACCTAACGCCCACACACCATGCCCGTCAAACCAATGTGGCCGAACGTCCGCGACGCTCTAACGAGGCGACGTTGGCAGGCGACATTGCTTGCTCTGTGTGCTTCGTTGCTGACGGCGCTGCTGCTCGGCGTGTCGTGGTATCGCTCGGTGGAAGATGCGCGCAGTGCGCGCGTGGCGCAATTCGGCAATGCCGCCGCCGCGCAACTCGCCGCGCTGTCGATCGAACCGCTCATCACCTTCGACCGCATCCGCCTCGGCGTTCTCGCCACACGCATGAGCGAATTACCGGAGATCGAATCGGTGACCATCGTCACCGTGGACGACCGCATCGTCGCAAACGCCGGAACACGTCCGCTCGCCGACACGCCGCTCTTCACGCACGACATCGAATTCGAAGGCGTCGTTGCCGGGGCGGTGCAGATCGCCATCGCCGCCGAAGCGTTCTCCGCCTCGGGCTTCGCACCGCCGTACCTGCTGCTGCCGGCGCTGATCTGCGCGTTGCTGTCGGCCGTGGCCGGATACCTGTTGGGATTGCGCCTCGATGCCGTTCCGGAACTGGAAACGCCCGTCGATGCCCTTGAGCCGGAACAGCCGGGTGAGGTCACGGAGTGGTTGCTGGCGGTCAACCTGCTGAACCTCATGGCGTTGCCGGGCAAGGAGCGCGCGGACGTATTGGCGGAGGTGCGGCGGCGTGCGACACGAGTGGCTCGTCAGCACGGCGCAATCGCGAGCGATCTGTCGAACATCGGCGTGCTGCTGACGTTCCCCGACGGTGAGGATCAGTGCTTCAAGGCGCTGTGCGCGGCGTTGCTGCTGGCCGAGAGCCTCGACAACTTCAATGAAGCACTGCACATCGCCGCTCGGCCGGAAATGAAGTTCCGTTTCGGCGTTCACCTCACGACCCGACCGGGCGACGCGCCCACTGACGTCAACTCCGACGCAGTGCAGGACACCGTCGTCCTCAGCGCAGTCGCACCGGAAGGTTCGATCGCGGCGAGTCACGACGCTTTCGAGCGATTGCCGCGTCCCGAACGATTCATCGTAGAGGAACAGACCAATCCGATCCTGCGCACGCTCGCAACCACCACACACGACAGCTGCGTGATCGTCTCGGCCGTGGCCGATGCATACGGCGCCGCACTCGACCATCAGGCCGAACTGTTGCGGGCTCAGGAAGACTCGACGTCGACGCCGTCCACTCTCTGAAAGCCGCGTGGCAGTTTGTGACCGCGTAAAGCGCGTTGCCCCACGTAATGCTCGAGGTCCTTCAACTTCATGCGCAGATGCCGTTGTCCGGCGCGCACCCGCAACTCGTCCGCCTGCGAAATCACCGCCACGGCGATCATCGTCTCTTCGCCGGAGTTGAACGCGCCACTCGGTACGTTGATCAGCTTGTTACCTTTACCGCGCGCGAGTTCCGGCACTTCGCCGATCGGGAACGCCAGCATACGGCCCTGATCGGTGATCGCGACGACCAGTTGTTCTCCTTCGTGCGTCAGCAGCACCGGCGCCAGCGCCGTGCCGTTACCCGGCACGCTCAGCACCGCTTTGCCGGCGCGATTCTTCGCGACGAGGTCGCCGAGCTTGGTCACGAATCCATATCCCGCGTTCGACGCAAGCAACACGCGCTGATCGGCTCGGCCGATCACGACGCCGACGAAGCGCGCGCCCTCCGGCGGGTTCAGTTTGCCGGTGAGCGGCTCGCCCTGGCCGCGCGCTGAAGGCAACGTGTGCGGCGCCAACGAGTACGCTCTGCCGGTGGAGTCGACCACCGCCAGCACGTCGTTGCTGCGGCCTTTCGCGGCCATCAGGAACGAGTCGCCGGTGCGATAGCTCAGCTCTACGACGTTGACCTCGTGACCTTTCGCCGCGCGGATCCAGCCTTTCTCCGACATCACGACGGTGATCGGTTCGTTCGTCAGCAGATCTTCCTCGGTGAACGCCGCCGCTTCGTCGACGGTTTCCAGCGGTGACCGCCGCGCGTCGCCATGAGCTTCCGCATCGGCGAGCAGTTCCTTCTTGATCAGCGTTTTCAACCGCGCTTTCGACTTCAGCGTCTTGTCGATGTCGGCTTTCTCGGCATCGAGCTCGTCGCGCTCGGTCGTCAGCTTGATTTCCTCGAGCCGCGCGAGCTGGCGCAAACGCAGATCGAGAATCGCGTTCGCCTGAATTTCGGACAGTGCAAAGCGCGCCATCAATTCGTTCCGCGGATTGTCTTCTTCGCGGACGATGCGCACGACCTCGTCGATGTTGAGGTAAGCGATCAGCAATCCCGCGAGGATGTGCAGCCGCTGCTCGATCTTTGCGAGTCGATGCTCGAGGCGGCGCGTCACGGTTGCCTGCCGGAACACCAGCCACTCGCGCAGGAGTTCAGCCAGACCTTTCACGCGCGGCCGCATGTCGAGGCCGATCACGTTCAGATTGACGCGAAAGCTGCGTTCGAGGTCGGTGGTAGCGAACAGGTGGCTCATCAGGCGTTCGACGTCGATGCGGTTCGAGCGGGGCACCAGCACGAGCCGCGTCGGATTCTCATGATCGGACTCGTCGCGCAGGTCTACCAGCATCGGCAGCTTCTTCGCCTGCATCTGCGCGGCGATCTGCTCGAGCACTTTCGCCGGCGACGCCTGATACGGCAGCGCGGTGATGACGATCTCACCCTGCTCCACGGAATAGATGGCGCGCGCCTTGACGCTGCCGCGCCCCTCTTCGTACAGCTTCTCGATCTCCGCGGGCGGCGTGATGATCATCGCTTCGGTCGGGAAGTCGGGGCCGCGCACGTGCTCCATCAGCTCGCGCGTGGTTGCCTTCGGTTCGTCCAACAGCCGGATGCAGGCGCTCAGCACCTCGCGGATGTTGTGCGGCGGAATGTCCGTCGCCATGCCCACCGCGATGCCGGTGCTGCCGTTGAGCAGCACGATCGGTACTCGCGCCGGCAGCAGCGAGGGTTCCGTGAGCGTTGCATCGAAATTTGGAACGAAGTCGACGGTGCCCTGATCGACTTCTGCCAGCAGCAGATCGGCGAAGCGCGACAGCCGCGCCTCGGTGTAACGCATCGCCGCAAACGACTTGGGATCGTCCGGCGCGCCCCAGTTGCCTTGTCCGTCCACCAGCGGATAACGATACGAAAACGGCTGCGCCATCAGCACCATCGCTTCGTAGCAGGCCGAGTCGCCGTGCGGATGGAATTTGCCGAGCACGTCGCCGATGGTCCGCGCCGACTTCATGAACTTGGCGCCGGCATCGAGATTGAGTTGCGACATCGCGTACACGATGCGCCGCTGCACCGGCTTCAATCCGTCGCCGATGTGCGGCAACGCGCGATCGTTGATGACGTACATCGAATAGTCGAGGTACGCCTTCTCGGTAAAGGTCTTCAGCGGGACCTGTTCGGTCTCGCCGGATTCAGTCGTGATCGTCATAGTCTCTTTCCGATGTGTCTCAGGCGATGCTCGCCTGATCGCCGTTCGTCTCGAGCCACGCGCGCCGGTCGCCCGCGCGTTTCTTCGCCAGCAGCATGTCCATCATCTCGAGCGTTTCTTCCGGCGCCGCCAGCGTCAGTTGCACAAGGCGCCGCGTGTCGGGATCCATCGTCGTTTCGCGCAGCTGGATCGGATTCATTTCACCCAGCCCTTTGAATCGCTGCACGTTCACGGCGCCGCGCTTCTTCTCTGCCGCGATCCGGTCGAGGATGCCTTCCTTTTCCGCTTCGTCGAGCGCGTAGTAGACGTCCTTGCCGACGTCGACGCGATACAACGGCGGCATCGCGATGTATACGTGACCGGCGTCGACGAGCGGCCGGTAGTGACGCAGGAACAACGCGCACAGCAGCGTCGCGATGTGTGCACCGTCGGAATCGGCGTCGGCGAGAATGCAAATCTTGTCGTAACGGAGTCCCGACAGATCGGCCGAGGCGGGATCGACGCCCATCGCCACGCTGATGTCGTGCACTTCCTGCGACGCGAGAATTTCCGACGACGACACTTCCCAGGTATTGAGGATCTTGCCGCGCAGCGGCATCACCGCCTGGAACTCGCGATTGCGCGCCTGCTTCGCCGAGCCGCCGGCGGAATCGCCTTCGACGAGGAACAGTTCGGTGCGGCCGCTGTCCTGCGCGGAGCAATCGGCGAGCTTTCCGGGCAACGCAGGTCCGGCGGTGATCTTCTTGCGTTCGACCTTCTTCTCGGCCTGCAGCCGCCGCTGCGCGTTGCGGATCGCGATTTCGGCGATCTTTGCGCCTTCCTGCGGATGCTCGTTCAACCACAGGCTGAACGCGTCTTTCGACACGCCCGAAATGAACGCCGCCGACTGCCGCGACGACAGCCGCTCTTTCGTCTGCCCGGAGAACTGCGGATCCTGCAACTTCGCCGACAAGACGTAGCTGCACTGATCCCACAGGTCTTCGCCGGTGAGTTTCAGGCCGCGCGGCAGCAGGTCGCGGAACTCGCAGAATTCCTTCATCGCTTCGGTGAGCCCGCTGCGCAGGCCGTTCACGTGCGTTCCGCCAAGCGGCGTCGGGATGAGGTTGACGTAGCTTTCGGTGACGAGCTCGCCGCCATCGGCAATCCACGCCAGCGCCCAGTCCACCGCTTCGTGGTTGCCCTGCGCGCCATAGCAGAACGGTTGGGCGGGCACCATCTCCGCGGCGCCGAGCTCCTGCAACAGGTACCCGGAAAGACCGTCTTCGTAGAGCCACTCGTCCGTTTCGGCTTTGTCGCCGCGATGCACGGTGAGGCTGACGCGCAACCCGGGACACAGCACGGCCTTCGCGCGCAGCAGATGTTTAAGCCGCGCCACCGCGATCTGCGTCGTGTCGAAGTACTTCGGATCGGGCAGGAAGCGAACGCGCGTGCCGGTATTGCGCTTGCCGACGCTGTCGATGACTTTCAGCTTCGTCTTCGGCTCGCCGTGTTCGTATCGTTGATGGTGCACGGAGCCGTCGCGGCGCACTTCCACCTCGAGCCAGCTCGACAGCGCGTTCACCACCGACACTCCGACGCCGTGCAGGCCGCCCGAGAACGCATACGTGTTGTTGTCGAACTTGCCGCCCGAGTGAAGCCGCGTGAGGATCAGCTCCACGCCCGACAGCTTGAATTCCGGATGCATGTCCACCGGCATGCCGCGACCGTCGTCGATGACGTCCACGGAACCGTCTTCGTACAGCGACACGCGGATTTCGTGCGCGTGTCCGGCGAGCGCTTCGTCGACACTGTTGTCGACGACTTCCTGAACGAGGTGATTGGGGCGCGAAGTGTCGGTGTACATGCCCGGGCGTTTTCGCACCGGCTCTAGGCCCGACAGCACCTGAATGGATTCAGCCGAGTATTTCGATTCCGCCATGTGACTTTGCGCGTCCTGCGTCTAAGAGTTGCCGAGAAACTCCGCTCACGCGGAGGTTTTCTTCTTGAATCCCGAAAGGTCGAGTGTCACCGCAAACCCGGTCGCGCGACCCACGCGGGTCGTGAGGGTACCGTCCGAAGCGAGATCGAGCCAGCGCCATCCCGGCGGCGTCGCGTCCACCGAGAAACTCGCGGTGCCTGGCACGAACTGAAAACAGGTCGACGGCGTCGTCAGAACGCGCACGCCGCGATGCGTCGTCGCCGTTTCCTGGTGCACGTGTCCGCACACATAGGCCTTCACCCGCGCGTCGCTGGACAAGAGTTCGAGCAGCGTCGCGCCGTTCGAGATCGCGTCGCGGTCGAGCCACGGCGTTCCGAGCGGCGCGGGCGGATGATGACCAGCGACGATCACGAATCGAGCCGCGGTGCCCGCAAGCTCGCAGCGCAGGTATTGCAGATCCGCGTCGGCCACGTTGCCGCCGTGCATCTCGTCCACGTGCGTGTCGAGCGCGATGATCTGCCACGCTCCCAGCCGCAACTCGCGCGGTTCGGGCCGCTGTCGATCGAATGGTGCGGCGATATCGTTGTTACCCGGCAACCATAGAAGCGGGCCCCGGTAGTGTGCCGCAATCGACGCGCGCACCCGCGCGTACGTCGTCTCCGCCGCATCGTGTGCGATGTCGCCGGTCACGATCATCGCATCGGCTGCGCGCTCGGCCAGCGCCGCGCGCAGAACGGCATCGAGACTCGCGGCGGTGTCGACACCCAGCAGCCGCGAATTTTCGGCCGCCAGCAGATGCAAGTCGGTAATCTGAAGAAGGGAGAACGAACCGCTAACCATCAACCTCAGCCGCCGCCGGCCACCACCGCCTCGTCTTCGGCGAAGCCGTGATAGAGACAAGCAGACAGGTATTCGGCGAGGAAGCGATTGATCTGCGCCTTTTCATCGCGCTGACGCATCTCGCCGTTCGGATAGCTGTAGACCGGATGGAATCGGCGGCCGTCCTGGAACTCGACCACTTCAGCGGAGCGCGCGTCGTGATACATCCGCACCGTCAGGCGCGGCGCAGGCAGGTGGAACGCAAGACCTTCCATCCACGGATGCTGCGACACTTCGATCAGCGACGTATACGGACAGCGTTCGAGCAACCGGATGCGTACCGACACGCGTCGGTCGGCGAGCATCAGCACGAGCACGCGCTCTTCGCGATCATCGAGGTCCGGAGCGAGCTTGGTGAGGCGCAAATAGTTCGCGTCGCACTCCGCCATATGCGCCGAAAGATCGATCCGATAACGTTGCATTGCCACGATTTGAGCGTTGCCGACTCAACTGCACGAGCGGGTCATTCTAACCGTGCATCGGGCAATGTCGAGCCAAGGACGCCTCACTCTGTGGCCTCGTTCGAATGACTATCTGCTAAACTCCGCCGTCGTTTTACGGGGCTCAACATGGGGAAACTCTCGTACGTCATCGCCACGGCCGCGCTCGGTCTGGCGACGAACGCATTCGCTGTAAACGTCGCCGACGTGTATCAGGCCGCGGTGGAAAACGATCCGGTGCTCGGTGCTGCCAAGCAGGATTACGCCGCGCGCGAGGAAGTGGTTCCACAAACGCGTGCGGGTCTGCTGCCGAGCATCAGCCTGAACGGCTCGACGGCGTACGATCGACTCGAGTATCCCAACGGTCAGTTCATCGACACCAATCCCGCGAGCCCGAACTTCGGGCAACTGCGCGGCATTCCGGGCCAGGAGTTCAACACGCACGCGTGGCAGGCGCAGCTCGTGCAGCCGATCATCGACGTTGCGGCCTATTACACCTACAAGAGCGCGCAGGCGCTCAAGGCACAGGCCAAGCAGGACTACGTCGGCTCGGAGCAGAATCTGATCGTCCGCACCGTCGGCGCATACCTCGACGTGTTGCGCAGCCAGGCGGTGCTCGAGTCGACCAGCGCCGAAGAAGCTGCGGTGAAGCGTCAGCAGGAACAGGTGCAGCAGCGCTTCGACGTCGGCCTCGTCGCCATTACGGATGTGTTGGACGCAACCGCCGCGTACGACAACGTTGTGGTGCGCCGCATTCAGGCCGAGCGCGATCAGGGCATCCAGTTCGAGACGCTGTCCACGCTCACCGGCGAATCGTACGAACAGGTCGACCAGATCTCCACGAACCTGCCGATCGTGAATCCCGCATCGGTCGACGAGAACGAATGGGTCGCGATCGGACTCGCCAACAATCCGGCCGTGCTCGCGTCGCGCGAAGCACAGACCGCAGCCGAGCGCGATCTGCGCGCCCGTCAGGCCGGACATCTGCCGACGGTCGACGCCATCGCGAGCTACAACGAAGACGTCAATCACTACAACCAATTGGCGGGTGGCCAGGCTTTCCTCGGCGATCAGACCAACACGCGAGTCTACGGACTGCAGCTGCAGATGCCGATCTACCAGGGCGGCTTCACGCAGTCGAAAGTGCGCGAAGCGCGCGCGCGACTGCTCCAGTCGGGAGAACTGCTGCGCAACAACGAATGGACCGTGAGCCGCGACATCCGCAACCTGCTGCGCGCCGTCACCACCGACGTGATCCGCGTGCAGGCGCGCATCAAGTCGATCAAATCGAGTGAATCGGCGCTCGAAGCGACGCAGACCGGCTATGAAGTGGGCACGCGCAACATCGTCGACGTGCTGCAGGCGCAGCAGCGTCTGTACCTGGCGCAGTTCGACTATGCCGACTCGCGCTACAACTACGTGCGTGACCTGATGTTGTTGAAGAAGACGGCCGGCACGCTGAATGCAGCCGACGTCGCAACACTGAACGCCTATGCCGACCCGCAGCAGCCGGTGCGGCGTCTAAACACGATCACGAACGGCACGGGACCCGCTGCGCCGTCGCAATGAGCCGCTGATCTCCAGCGCCAGCCGATCGGCAATCCGGTCGGTGGCGCCTGAGTTATTCATCACCACCTGTTTCGCCCGCGCGACTTCCGCTGCGCGGCGTTCCGGATCTTCGAACAGCTCGCCCAGCACCGCAGCGAGGCTCGCCGCATCCGCTACGCGATGCAGACAACCCGCCGTCTCGAATGCAGCCACCACCGACGTGAAGTTGAAGTCGTGCGGACCCATGATGAGCGGCAACCCGGTCGCGGCGGCCTCGATCGGATTGTGTCCACCGTGCTTCACCAGACTGCCGCCGATGAACGCGATCTGCGCAACGCCATACAGATAGATGAGCTGCCCCATCGTGTCGCCGAGAATGACCTGCGCCCGCGAACCCGCGGCATCGGTCATCCGCCGCGTAACCAGGTCATCGGACGCGAGGTGCGCCACCGAATCGAAACGCTGGGGATGGCGCGGCACCAGAATCAGCAGCGCATCGGGCGACTTCTCGAGTAGAGCCCGGTGCGCATCGAGCACTATCTCGTCTTCGCCGTCGTGTGTGCTCGCCGCGACCCACACCGGACGGCCGCTGGTCTGCCAACGGGATTTCAATGCCGCAACGCGCTCGCGAAAATCGCCGGGCATCTCCACGTCGAACTTGACGTTGCCTACCACGTCGACGATTGCCGGCGGCGCGCCGAGTTCGAGGAAGCGCTCCGCATGCTCCGGATACTGTGCCGCGATCCAGGTGAGTTGCGCGAGCATCGAGCGCGTCAGTCCGGCGATGCGCCGGTATCCCCGTGCAGAGCGCTCCGACAGACGCGCGTTGATCAACGTGACCGGAATGCCGCGCGCCACGCTCATGCGCACCATGTTCGGCCACAACTCGGTCTCCATCAGCACCAGCAGCTGCGGACGCACGCGTTTCATGAAGCGACGCAGCGCCCACGGAAAATCGTACGGCGCGTAGCAATGCGACACGCGGTTGCCGAGCAGGCGACGCACCTGGTTGGCGCCGGTCGGCGTCATCGTGGTGACGAGCACGCGGATCTCCGGCAGCAAGGTCATCAGCCGACGGATCAACGGCGCTGCCGCGATCACTTCGCCGGCCGATACCGCATGCACCCAGACGACATCCCGCGGCACTTCCGCGTAAGCCCATCCGAGCCGTTCGCGTCGGCCGCCGCGATAGTCGGGGTTGCGCGCACCGCGCCAGATCAGCAGCAGCACGACGAATGGATAGGCCAGAACCAGCAGTGTGGCGTACAACGCCCGCCAAACCATTGATCGCGCGCCTACGTTGCTATACTCGCTCCACTCTATGAGGTACGCATGAGTGCACGCAACCGCATCCGCGTTGACGTAGCCATCGTCGGCGGCGGCATCGCCGGATTGTGGTTGCTGAACCTCCTCCGCGGACGAGGCTACAGCGCTGTGCTGATCGAACGCGAGGCGTTCGGCAACGGCCAGACAATCCGCTCTCAAGGCATGATTCACGGCGGCTTGAAGTACGCGCTGAGCGGCTCTCTCACCGCCGCGTCGGAAGCGCTCGCGGCAATGCCCGAACGTTGGCGCGCATGTCTGAACGGCTCAGGCGAGGTGGACCTGCGCGGCGTTCGTACGTCGTCTGATCGCGGTTACCTGTGGAGCCCCGACGAGTCGATGCTGGGGCGCCTCGGCAGTCTCCTCGCGAGCAAGGCGCTGCGCGGTCGCGTGCGCCGGTTGGACGCGCACGGGCATCCGGCGCCGTTCGACCGGAACGGATTCAGCGGCGTCGTTTACGAACTCGACGAACTCGTGCTCGATACACGCTCGCTGATCGCGCAATTGGCCGACGCGCAGCGCGGCTTCACGATGCGCGCCGAAGTGATCGCGGAGCAGTTCGTGCGCGACGACGACGGTTCGATCGCGGCGCTGCGCCTTCCGACGCTCGACGTTTGCGCCGCGCAATACGTGTTCGCCGCGGGCACCGGCAACGAAGCGCTCGTCGCGCCACTCGGCCAAACGGCTCCGCCGATGCAGCGCCGGCCGCTGCGTCAGGTGATCGTGCGGCACCCGAATCTGCCGGCACTGTACGGGCACTGCGTGCCGCAATTGCCGAAAACCGAACCACGGCTCACGGTGACGACGCACGCCGATCCGCATGGAAGGCGCCTCTGGTATGTCGGCGGGCAACTTGCAAGCGACGGCGTCGAACGCAGCGACGGCGAACAGGAAAGACATGCGCGCGCCGAGCTGGCCGCGTGTCTGCCGTGGATCGAGTTGTCGGGCGCACGGATCGAATCAGTGTGCGTCGATCGAGCGGAACCGCGCACGACCGGTGGTCGACGCCCCGACGAAGCGTTCGTCGCAGCGGTCGCGAACGCGCTGATCTGCTGGCCCACGAAGCTCGCGCTGACGCCCGATCTCGGTGCCAAGGTGCTCGCGCAGTTGCCGGCGCCATCAGGCGCTTCGGATATCGGCGTCGGTGACTACGCCGCGCCGCCCGTCGCCGCGGCGCCTTGGGATCGTTAGCGTGCAGTATCGCGAACTCGGCGCGACCGGATTACGCGTGTCGCTGCTCGGCCTCGGAACGGTTGCGTTCGGACGCACGGCCGGGCTCAAGTACGCGGCTACGCAGCGCCTGCCGTCGATGCGCGACTTGACTCAGCTGTTGGCGGTTGCGCGCGATGCCGGCGTGAACCTGATCGACACCGCGCCCGCATACGGCGTCAGTGAAGAACGACTGGGCAAACTGCTGGTCGGGCGGCGCAGCGACTGGGTGTTGTGCACGAAGGTGGGCGAAACATTCGAAGCCGGAGCGTCGCGTTGGGATTTCTCGCCGGAACACACGCGTCGCAGCGTGGAGCAATCGTTGAAGCGGCTGGACACCGATCGCCTCGACGTCGTGCTTGTGCATTCCAACGGCGATGACCTCGACATCATCCGCAACCTAGGCACGCTACAGATGCTGGCGCAGCTGAAGGACGAAGGACTGATCCGCGCGTTCGGCATTTCGCACAAGACACTCGCCGGCGGATTGCATGCGGTGGAAACATGCGACGTCGTGATGACGACGTTGAGCGTTGCCGAAACGGAGCAGCTGGAAGTGGTGGAGCGCGCACTTGCGCTGGACTGCGGCGTGTTGATCAAGAAGGCGCTCGATAGCGGCAAGTCTGCGCAGGGCGACGAACTGCGGCGACGTAACCTGCACTACATCGCGAGCGTTGCCGGCGTATCGAGCATCGTGATCGGCACTACGAATCCGGCGCACCTCCTGGCGAACGCCGCACTACTGGGTTAATCGCCCGTTCGTTTCAAGCTGCCGAGAATCACCGATGTCGACAGGTTCGGCACGTGTGCCAGCACGCGCACCTCGCCTCCGTTGCGGCGCACGATGTCAGCGCCAACGACTTCATCGAGGCGATAGTCGCCGCCCTTCACGAGCACGTTCGGCCTCACCAACTCCAGCAACGCTTCAGGCGTGTCTTCGCCGAACGACACGGTCCAGTCGACGCTGGCGAGCGCCGCGAGCACGCGCATGCGTTGTGCGACGCCGTTCACCGGCCGGCCTTCGCCTTTGAGTCGCGCCACCGACGCGTCGTCGTTCACCGCCACGACGAGCCGGTCGCCCAGCGCCCTCGCTTCCTCCAGATACGCCACGTGACCGGCGTGCAGAATGTCGAAGCAGCCGTTCGTGAACACGATGCGCTCGCCGGCACGACGTGCATCCTCGACCGCTTCGAGCAGTTCTTCGTGCGACAGAATGCCGCGGTCGGTATGGCCTTCTGCCGCCAGTTCGCGACGCAGCTCGGGCACCGACACGGTCGCCGTTCCGGATTTTGTCACCACCAGGCCCGCCGCGAGATTCGCCAGCATCGCGCTCTCGTGCACGCTGCAACCCGCTGCGAGGCCGGCCGCCAGCACGGCTGCGACGGTGTCGCCGGCGCCGGTTTCGTCGAACACGTCGACGGCGCGCGCCGGCACGTGATGGTGCGCGCCGTCGCGTTCGATCACCGACATGCCCGCTTCGCCGCGCGTCACCACCAGTGCGCCAAAGTCGCAACGCTGAGCGAGTTCGGCGGCTTTGGAAACGAGTTCCCGATAATCCGTCCAGCCGCCGACGGCCTGCGCGAACTCGGCGGTATTGGGTTTGATCAGATCGGCGCCGCGATACGCATCGAACGGTTTGAATTTCGGATCGACGACCACGCGCTTGCCGTGTTCGTGCGCGATGTCGACGAAGCGCCGCGGCCGCGCCAGCGTTCCCTTGTCGTAATCCTCGATCACCACGACGTCGGCGGCCGCGACGTGTTCGCGAAATGCGCGTTCCAGTCGCGGCTCGACGTCGAGGGCAATCGGTTTCTCGAAATCGATCCGCAACATCTGCTGCCGGCGACTGACGACGCGCACCTTCAGAATCGTCGGCCAATCGGCGACTGCCACGAGTTCGCACCGCACGTTCGCCGCATCGAGCTTCTGCCGCAGCGTCACCGCCGCATCGTCGCCGCCGACGACGCCGATGAGGGTCACGTTCAGACCCAGCGACGCGAGGTTCAACGCGACGTTCGCGGCGCCGCCCGCGCGGTCCTCGCTCGACTCGATGTCGACGATCGGCACCGGCGCCTCTTGCGACACACGTCCCGCCGTTCCGTACCAGTAGCGATCGAGCATCACGTCCCCGATCACGAGAACGGACGCGTCACGAAACGACGGAATTTTCAGCTTCATGGAGGCCTCGGCGGAACGGGCGCGATGGTAGCACGCAGGTGCGGAGCTTCGGGTCGATGGCCGTGGTCGGAGCTTCGGGTTGGTGTCAGCTGACGGTGCCAGGCGCCAGCTTTTGCACTTCGAATAAGTCACCGACGGTGCCAGGCACCGGCCGTGACCTCATTCATCGTTGAACGAAGACGCGACGTTGGATGTGGAAAGGGCGACGGGGGATCGGTCGGAGGCGCTTCACACGCCCGGAGCACCGATCATCCGGCGCCCAATCCGATCGAAACTGGGACTATTGATGGTGCCGGCTGGTATGGCGCCGACCGATACAATGCACCGCACGGTCTTAGAATCACGCATGGCATCAAACCTCGCAGCCCCTCGCTATTGGCCCACCTGGTTCGGCGTCGGCGTCATGTGGCTTGTCGCGCACCTGCCGCGCAGCATGCAGTTCGCGCTCGGTCGCGCGATCGGTGCGATCGGTTACCGCTTTGCGCGGGCGCGTCGGCATATCGCGCGTACCAACATCGCGCTGTGTTTTCCCGAACTCGACGAGCGCGCGCGGGAGGCGCTGGTGCGGCGGACGTTCACGTCCACAGGTATCGGCGCGGTGGAAACCGCGATGGCGTGGTTTGGCGACATCGGCCGATTCGACGGGCGCGTCACGTTCGAAGGGCTGGAGGCGCTGACGGCTGCACAACGGCGCGGCCGTGGCGTGGTACTGATCGGCGCGCATTTCTCGACACTCGATCTCGCGGGTGCGCTGTTGTCACAGGCGGTCGAACTCGACGTGATCTATCGCTACAACAAGAATCCGGTGATCGAGTGGGCGATGCGCCACGGGCGCGAACGCCGCTTCAAGGCAGTCATCGAGCGCAGCGACGCGCGCACGGTGCTCACGCGTTTGAAGGACGGCCACACCATCTGGTATGCCGCCGACCAGGACTACGGTCGCAAAGTGTCGATTTTTGCACCGTTTTTCGGTGTGCCGGCCGCGACCATCACCGCAACGTCGCGATTCGCGCGATTCAATTCATCGCCGGCCGTCTTCATCAGCCACTTCCGCGACGCGGCGACGCGAACGTGGTCGCTGCACCTGCGCGAAATCGAAGCATTTCCCGGTACCGATGAAGTCGAAGACGCGCGCCGGATCAACGAGGTGATCGAACGCGAGATCCGGCGCCACCCGGATCAGTACCTGTGGCTGCATCGGCGCTTCAAGACGCGTCCGGAAGGCGAATCGCGTCCCTACTGAGCAGCGCCCGATAGCGCGCCGCTACCGCTTCCACTGAGAACAGCTCCACCGCTCGCGTGCGCTGCATCTCGGATAACGCTGCAAGTTCGCGAGGCGCCAACACAGTACAGCGCCTCAACTGGGCCGTTAGCGACGCCGCATCCGAGAAATAGACACCTTCCGGACCCAGCACGCTGCGCGGGCCGGGCACATCGGCACACACCGCCGGAACGCCGGCAAGCATCGCTTCGAGCAGCGCCATGCCGAATGCTTCCTCCCGCGTCGACGCGACGATCACCGCGTCGAACGCCGCTGCGTATCGCGACGCGCCCGCTACGTTGCCGGCGAAACAAATCCGCTCCGCAACGCCGAGTTGCACCGCTAACAACTCCAGCGAGCCGCGCAGCGCACCATCACCGACAAACATCAGCTGGAATTCATCGCCCAGTCCGGCGAACCCTTCGAGCGCCAGTTGCGGTCGCTTCTTCGGGTGCAACCTGCCAATGACGCCGATCAGGCGCGCGTCTGCAGATGCTCCCAGTCGCTCGCGCGCCGCCTCACGCGGCAGCAACGCGGCGTCGAAGCGCGCGACGTCGATCGGATTCGGCAATACGAGCGCATGAGAGCGCGGGATCCCATGTCGCAGCATCTCGTCCGCCACCGCCTGCGACACCCCCGCGTACAGCACGCCGTTCGCAAACAAGCGTCGCCGCCATCGGCGCCGCCACCGCGCGAACACGCCGAACTCGTGCGCCACCGTAACGAACGTCGCGGCGGCGAAAATGTCGCGCGCGCGCGTGACGACCTGATGTGCGCGATACCGATGCGCGATCACGAGTCGATAGCCGCGACCTGCGGTGATCTCGCGCAGCCGCGCCGCCATCTGTCGCGTTCCGCGTTCGACACCCAGATACGTCGCGTCCTCCCAACGCTCGCCTCGAGGTGCGCCGAGGAACACTGTATCCACCGCCATTCCCACTTGTTCGAGCGCCGTGGCGTGGTTCCGACACAGGTCGAGAAACGGCGGATGATCGTTTGGACAAAGCTGCAACGCGCGAGCTTGCGTCATCGCCGCTTCGTCACGAGCAGATCTTCCATCACGAGATATTCGAGATCCGAGCCGACGAACATCGCCAGCGCGTCGGCGGGCGTACACACGATCGGCTCGCCTTGCCGGTTCAGCGACGTATTCAGCAACACGGCATCGCCGGTCAACGCTTCCATCTGCTCGAGCAACGCGTAATAGCGCGGATTGGTCGCCTGCTCCACCACCTGCACGCGCGCCGTGCCGTCGCGATGCACGACTTCTGGAATGCGCCGCTTCCAGCCCTCCGCGACGTCGAACGTGATCGTCATGAACGGTGCTGGATGATGCGACTGGATGACCTGCGGGGCGACGCGATCGAGCACGCTCGGGCAGAACGGCCGCCACCGCTCCCTGAACTTGATCTGCGCATTGATGCGGTCGGCGATGCCGGCGACGCTCGGGCAGCCGAGGATGCTACGCGCACCGAGCGCGCGCGGACCGAACTCCATCCGGCCCTGGAACCACGCCACCGGATTGCCGCTTGCGAGCAGCCGCGCCGTTTCGCGCGGCACGTCTTCGAGCCGAGCACATTCCAACGGCTCTGTAATGGCGCGCAACGCGCCCTGACACTCTTCGGTGGAAAACGCCGGCCCCAGATACGCGTGGCACATGCGCGAGAGTTTCTCGCCGCGCCCGGCTGCCACGTACGTCGCAGCACCTAGTGCGGTTCCCGAGTCTCCGGCGGCGGGCTGAACAAAGAGTTCCTTCACGTCCGAGCGCGCGATCAAGCGCTGATTCAGCTTTACGTTCAACGCGCCGCCGCCGGCGAACGCGAGCTTGCCGGTCTCGCCGAGAATCGCGCCCAGATGCACGTCCACCAACTGCAGACAGGTGTCTTCGAACAGCTTCTGCAATGCGGCGGCATAATGCACGAACGGCTCGTCGAGCGATGCGTCGGTGCGGCGCGGACCCAGCCAATCGACCAGCTTGCGGCTGAAGTAGTAGCCGACGCCGTCTTCGCGATAGCGCCGCAAACCCACCGTATTGACGTATCGCGTATCCACTTCCACTTCGCCGCGGGACGGCGTGCGGAACAGGCGCGACAGATCGTGGAGCCCGGCATCACCGTATGGCGCCATGCCCATCACCTTGTACTCGCCGTCGAGCATCTCGAAGCCGAGGTACTCGGTCATCGCGCCATACACACCGGAAATCGAATCGGGGTCGTACAGCTCCTTGATCTTGTGAATGCGCCCGCTTTCACCGTAGCCGAAGAACGTCGTCGCGTATTCGCCCTTGCCGTCCACGCCCAGGATCGCTGTACGCTCCTCGAATCCCGACAGGTGATACGCGCTCGACGCGTGCGCGAGGTGATGCTCCACCGGCACGAATTGCGTCGTCGACCAGTCGATGCCGAGCGCGTTGCCCATCACCAGCACGCGTCCGCGGTTACGCCGGTAACGCCGGTTGCCGTTCAACAGCGCGTCGAGTGCGCGATCTGGCGCGTACCAGTGCCGCTTCGCATAGTGCCAGCGCGCGGGCGTGCCGAGCCCGATCGGCGCATATGGAAACGCTACGATGTCGACGTCGCGCGCGCCGATGCCTGCGAATTCGAGGCAGAAGCGCGCGGCATTCAGCGGCATCCGGTTCTTAGCGTGTTTGTCGCGGATGAACCGCTCTTCCTCCGCCGCGGCGACGATCTCGCCGTCGATCAGCAATGCCGCCGACGGATCGTGATTCAGCGCCCCGGACAATCCCAGAATGATCATCGGGGTTTGCGCGCCGGCGCGTTCGGCATCAACCGGGCGAATGCGCGCGTCAACGCGGCGCGGATCGTCGCGCTGTCTTTCCAGTTCGCGACGAACCGCTCGAGATCGCGCGCGACGCCGCGGCGCAAGCCCGCTTTCGTGCGCGGCGCGCGCATCGCATCGAGATCGATCAGGTGGATCACTCCGCCGACGTCGACGAAATTCGTCGCTTTCGTGTCGCCATGCACCAGACCGGCGTGCGCCAGATCGGCGAACAGCGCCACCAGCGCCTGAATGTGCTTGTTGGCGAATCGCTCGCGCAGGTCGACGCCGCCGATATCACGCATCACCAGATACGCGTCACGCCGCAGCGGGCCGAATCGGCGCTCGATCAACGCGATCGGCTTGAACGTGGCGATGCCGAGCATCCGCAACCGATGCGCATTCTGCCATGCGCGCTGCGCCCGCGTCGGACGCCACATGCGCCCCAGGGCATGGCTCCACGACTTGATGTTGTACCGCTTCACCACGAACGCTTCGCCCTCGACGTACAGACGCGCCACCGTTGCGGTGTTCCCGGCCTTGATCACGAAGCCGCGCTCGAACTGCGCGTCGATGTCTTCGAGCATGGCAGCGACTGCACCTTTGAACGACGCCCGGTCGCAGACGAAGTAACGATCGAACCGCCGCTCCGCGTGGAACTCGCTGCAGTCGCGCAGCACCTTGCGCAGGTAGTGACGAACCCGATCGCGCCTCGCGCGGTGCACCGCTTCGATGAGCGAACCGCCGTCTGCGGCGATGGTCTTGTAGCCGCGCGCCACCGAGTAGGCGTGCCACGCCGCGACGAAACCGGCTTCGGCGCGGATCCTGAACTGTGCGAGAAACAACGCTACGTTGCGGATGCTTGCTTGCAGTGCCAACGGCTTGTCGGTTCCCATGCCGCTGACGGCGCCGCCATCGACGAGGAAGAGTCCGCGATCGGTGCGCAGCACGTTGCCGAGATGCAGGTCGTTTTGAACGATCCCGTGCAGATGCAATCGCGCCAGCATCGGCATCGTCTGCGGCAGATCCGCGTCGTCAGCGGGCGCCGCGTTCTCCAGAAACTCGAACAGCAGCGCCTCGCCGCCGCCCTCGAGCGAGCCGCTGCCCACAACCTCGGGTGTCGCCACTCCGGCGCGCACGAATGCCGCCTGGCCGCGTTCTTCCCATTGCCGTTCCACCGCCGCGCGCGAACCGACGAAGAACTTCGCGAGCACGGTGCGTCCGTCGGCGACCGCGCGCGCGACAATGCGCCGTCCGGGCAGAACCCGCAGCACCGCATCGCAATGCAACGTGACTGTTTCGGCCGCGCCAATCAGCGAGACGTCGAATCTCTCGGGCAGCGACCGGCCGAGTCGCGCCATCTCGGCACCGGTCAGCATCACCGCCGCAGCGGCTTCGACTGCCGGCGCATCAATCATCGAACGCACCCGGCACGTAGCGATCGGCCACGAGCCCCTTGCGCTGCCCCTTACGATACAGCGCGACGGCGCGGCGCTGCACGCGCGACCAGAAGCCGCCGTTCGCTTGCAACGCCACGCGCAACGGGCGTCCTTCGTACGCGCGAATGAAGCGCAGTCTGTCGCGGCGCGTGATCGGCAGATCGAGACACCAGAACAGCAGCGCCGCCAGATCCCTAACGAGCCATCGCGGGGGAATCCTGCGCCGCAACTGCGCGCGATGCAGGTCGATCAGCGACAACGACACCTTGCCCACCTTCAGCTGTTTCTCGTCAACCAGCAGGTGATAGAGGTAGTAGTCGCGATGCACGACGCCGGCGCGATGCATCGCCTGGGTCAACTCGGCAACCGCCGTGATCAACTGCCGTTTGAACGCAGGGGACGGCGGTACGTTGTGCCAGTTCTTCGCCAGCGTCGACAGACTGACGTGATCGGTCAGCTCGTCGCAGACGATGAAAGACTGGCGCGTGGCTGGACTGCGCCCGCGTATGCCGTACGCGGCGGGTGCCGGCGTCGACACGCCAAATCGAGGCAACAGCAGGCAGGCGCGGTATTCGTTGCTCGCATCGACCACCGGCCGTCGCAGTACGAGCAGATTCTTCAGAATCTCGCGCCAGCCGACGCCGAGGTGGATCTTTGCAAAATAGCCGCGTCCGGCCGCTTCGAAGCGCAACGTGCGGCGCACCGACACGTCTCTGAACACCTCGCCTTCGAGCCGCGCAACGCGTTCGAACGGATCGTCACCGCGCCACGCCGCGGCGAGGTCGTCACGCAGATACAGTGTGTCGGTCATCGTCCGCTCCGACGTCGAGCCCATTGCGACGCATCGACACCGGCCCCGCGACCGCGGCGATGAACGCCGCAGCGCGCATCGGCCTGCTGTACAGGTCCGCGGTTCGGCCGAACTCGATGCCATTGCGACGCCAACGCTCGCGTTGCGCCGCGTCCGCCAATGCCTCGGCCACCATACCGTTCAAAATGTCCTGCCGGAACGGACTGTCCATCACCCGTCCGGCCTCGGCGCGCGTGACGTAGCCGGCGTGTCCGCAGACGGCGGTGGAAACCGACGGCAACCCGGCGACCAGCGCCTCCAGCAACACGCTGCCGCCGGAGTCATAGGACGCAGGATGCAACAGCAGGTC
>CAWADH010000009.1:0-359324 GCA_963780795.1 uncultured Gammaproteobacteria bacterium
GCGTTGGCGTACCAGATGCGGCACCCACGCACCTCCGCCGCGTTCGAAGCTTCTTTCCACCGAATCCGACCCGCGGCTCGCCATCGAACCGAGCAAAACTGTGAACGGGCCCGAAATTAGCGCCCTCGAGCCCGGAAATGACGCCACGGCTGGCTATAATGCGCGCGGCTTCATGGACGGCCCCCGCAATTGCAGGCATCACTTCTGACGGCGCGCGCGCTCGGATGCGAAAGGGACGGACGCGTGCTGTTCAAGGATCTCGACCTCGACATCCGCCCGGGCGACCTGATCGAACTGACGGGTCCGAACGGCAGCGGCAAGACCACGTTGCTGCGGTGTCTGGCCGGGCTCACCGGCGATTTCGACGGTGAGATCCGCCATGTCGGCCGGTTCAGCTACGTCGGACACAGGGGCGGATTGAATCTGCAATTGACGCCGCTGCAGAACTTGCGCTGGTCTGCGGCGATCGAAGGTTCGGATGCATCGAACGAAACACTGTCATCGTTGCTCGAAAGGGTCGGCCTGGCCGGCTACGAGCTCACGCCGTGCCAGCAGTTGTCCGCCGGTCAACAGCGGCGGGCGGCGCTCGCGCGTCTGTGTTTCGGCAATGCCGCGCTGTGGCTGCTCGACGAACCGCTTACCGCGCTCGACGATGCCGGCTGCCGGCTCGTCCGCGAACTGCTCGAACGCCATCGCGCGAACGGCGGCGCCGCGTTGTGCGCCACGCACCAGCCTCTGGGTCTCGAACGGACCATGCAGCATGCACTCGGACGGGCCGCGTGAGCGCAACTGCATTCGTTCGCGCGCCGTCGATCGGTCGCGCATTCACCGCGCAGCTGCAACGCGACCTGACGATCGCCTTCCGGTCGCGCAGCGAACTGATCAATCCGCTGATGTTCTACGTGATGGGCATTTCGATGTTTCCGCTCGGCGTGGGGCCGGGCGCGGAGCGGTTGTCCGAGATCGCGCCGGGCGTGTTGTGGGTGCTCGCGCTGCTGTCGACGCTGCTGTCGCTCGACGCGCTGTTCCGCCGCGACTTCGACGACGGCACGCTCGAGCAACTGGTGCTGAACGTCGACCCGCTGTTCGTCGGCGTGCTGGCGAAGGTGCTGGCGCACTGGCTGGTGATCGGCCTGCCGCTCACGCTGTTGTCGCCGCTCGCCGCATTGATGCTGTTTCTGCCGGCCGCGGCGGTTCCGACGCTGGTGCTGACGTTGCTGCTCGGCACGCCCATCCTGAGTCTGCTCGGCGCCGTGGGCGCGGCGCTAACGGTTGGACTGAAGCGCGGCGGGTTGCTGCTGACGCTGATCATCCTGCCGCTGTACGTACCGGTGCTGATACTCGGTTCCGGCGCGGTGACCGCGGTGATCGACGGCGTGGATCCGTCGGCGCAACTCGCGTGGCTGGCCGCGATTCTCGCGCTGATGCTGACGCTTACCCCCTTTGCTGCGGCGTTGGCGCTGCGGGTGGGACTGGAGTGACGCGATGGGTCGACTGAAAACGTTGTGGCATCGGCTGGGCTCGCCGCGCTGGTTCTTCGAGATCAGTGGTCCCTGGGCAATCGGCGCGATGGCGATCGGCCTGATCGGCATCGTCGTCGGGTTCGCGTGGGGCCTGGCCATTGCGCCGCCCGATTATCTGCAGGGCAACAGCTTCCGCATCATGTATCTGCACGTGCCGGCGGCGATTCTGTCGGAGAGCTGCTACATCCTGATGGGTCTGGCCGGGGCGGTGCTGCTGATCTGGCGCATGAAACTCGCCGACATGGTGGTGGCGGCCGCGGCGCCGATCGGCGCGGTGTTCTGCGTGGTCGCATTGCTGACGGGCGCGATCTGGGGACGTCCGACGTGGGGCACGTGGTGGGTGTGGGATGCGCGCACCACGTCGATGCTCGTGCTGCTGTTCCTGTACTTCGGCGTGATGGCGCTGCGTCAGGCGGTGCCGCGCGAGGAAACGGCCGGTCGCGCCGCGGCGATTCTCGCAGTGGTCGGCATGGTCGATATCCCGATCATCAAATACTCGGTGGACTGGTGGCTGACGCTGCACCAGACGTCCACTTTCAAACTGACGTCGGCGCCGTCGATGCCGGCGGAGATGTATCTGCCGCTGCTCGTCAGCGTGCTCGGCTTCTATGCGTTCTTCGTCGGCGTGCTGCTGTTCGGCGTCGGTAACGAAGTGCTGGTGCGCGAGCAGCGCACGCAATGGGTCAACGATCTGGTGCGGAGCCGGCAGCCGTGAGTTTCGACAGCTGGCACGACTTTCTGTACATGGGCGGCCACTATCCGTTCGTGTGGAGCGCATACGCGATCGGTGTACTCGGCATCGTCGTGACGCTGTTGCGGCCGCTGCGCGCGCGGAAGCGGTTCTTCGCGCAGCAGAGTCAGCGTTTGCGCCGCCAATCGAGTCTCGAGTCCAGCAGCGCGGAGCGTGTCGATGCATCCCGTCCGTCGTAACCGGCTCATCGCCGTCGCGTTCCTGCTGGTCGGCGTCGCCGTCACGGTGATGCTGGTGATGCGCGCGCTGAACGAGAACATCAACCTGTTCTATCCGCCGGGTGAAGTGGTGTCCGGCAAGGCCCCGGTAGGACCGCGCATCCGCGCCGGCGGCATGGTGAAAGACGGCAGCCTGCAACGCGCCTCCGACGGCCTCGACGTGCGTTTCGTGGTAACCGACCTCGCCGGCTCCGACTTCACCGTCGTGTATCACGGCATCCTTCCGGACCTGTTCCGCGAAGGTAAGGGCGTGCTCGCAACCGGCCATCTCGGCGCAGACGGCGTGTTCAAGGCCGACGAGGTGTTGGCGAAGCACGACGAAAACTACATGCCGCCGGAACTCAAAGGGATGCAGAAGCAGACATGATTCCGGAACTCGGCCACTTCGCGCTGATCCTCGTATTCACGCTGGCGCTGCTGCTCGGCGTGATACCGCTGATCGGCGCGGCGCGCGGTCATCAGGCATGGATGCGTGCCGCCTTCACGCTCGCCGCCGGCGTCGCAGTGTTCGCCATGCTCGCGTTCGGCTGTCTCGTATACGCGTTCGTCACGGACGATTTCTCCGTTCGCTACACGGCGACGAATTCGAATTCGCTGCTTCCGATCTACTACAAGGTGGCGGCGGTGTGGGGTGCGCACGAAGGTTCGTTCCTGTTGTGGATACTCATCGCGTCGTTGTGGACGCTCGCGGTCGCCGCGTTCAGCCGTCACCTGCCGCTGGCGATGATCAGTCGCGTACTCGCCGTGATGGGTTGGCTAGCTGCCGGATTCGCTGCGTTTTCGCTGTTCACCAGCAACCCGTTCGAGCGCGCGTTGCCGATCGCACCGAGCGAAGGCGCCGACCTCAATCCGCTGCTGCAGGACTTCGGCCTGACCATCCATCCGCCGATTCTGTACACCGGCTATGTCGGCTTCTCGGTGGCGTTCGCATTTGCGCTCGCCGCGCTGATGACCGGGCGCCTCGATGCGGCGTGGGCGCGCTGGTCGCGGCCGTGGACGAATGCGGCGTGGGCGTTCCTCAGCGTCGGCATCGCGCTCGGCAGCTGGTGGGCTTACTACGAACTCGGTTGGGGCGGCTGGTGGTTCTGGGATCCGGTGGAGAACGCGTCGTTCATGCCGTGGCTGATGGGCACCGCCCTCGTGCACTCGTTGGCGGTGACCGAGAAGCGTGGTGCGTTCAAGAGCTGGACCGTGCTGCTCGCCATCGGTGCGTTCTCGCTGTCGCTGCTCGGCGCGTTCATCGTGCGATCCGGCGTGCTGACGTCGGTGCATGCGTTCGCGGTCGACCCGAAGCGCGGCCTGTTCATTCTCGCTTTCCTCGTCATCGTCGTTGGCGGGTCGCTCACGCTGTATGCGGTGCGCGTGCCGCTGATCCGTTCGCGCGTACATTTTTCCGGCGTGTCGCGCGAAGTGCTGCTGCTGGTGAACAACGTGCTGCTGGTGGTGGCAATGGCGTGCGTCCTGCTCGGCACGCTGTATCCGCTCGCGTACGAAGCGCTCACCAACGGCGGCAAGATCTCCGTGGGTCCGCCTTACTTCAACAGCGTGTTCATTCCGTTGATGGTGGTGTTGTCGCTGGCGCTCGGGGTCGGGCCGTCGGCGCGCTGGAAGCGGACCAGCGTCGAGTATCTGCTGCGCAAGCTCGGCGCCGTCTTCGCCGCGAGTCTGGTGATCGGCGTCGCCTTGCCGCTGTTGATCAGCGGCGCGTTCAAGTGGCAGATCGCAGTGGGTTGCGCGATCGCATTGTGGATCGTCGGTTCGCATCTGCAGGATCTCTGGCAGCAGTCGGGCGGTCGCCTGTCGGGTCTGCGGCGTCTCACGGCTGGATACATCGGCATGACGATCGCGCACATTGGTTTTGCGGTAACGCTGATCGGCATCGTGGTCACCAGTCATTCGTCGATCGAGCGCGACGTGCGGCTGACCAACGGCGCATCCACGCAACTGGGCGCGCTGACGGTCACGCTGGTCGGCGTCGATCAGGTGCGCGGACCGAACTACCTCGCCGATCGCGCTTCGGTGCGCATCGACGGCGATCGCGGAGCGTCCTATGTGATGTATCCGGAGAAGCGCCGCTACATGTCGGGCGGCAACATCATGACCGAAGCGGCGATCGAACCGGGCGTAACGCGCGACGTGTACGTCGCAATGGGCGAACCGTTGGCCGAGGGTGGCTGGACCTTGCGGTTGCACTACAAACCGATGGTGCGTTGGGTATGGGTCGGCGCGTTGTTCATGGCGCTCGGCGGCGTCATCGCGGTGACCGACGCGCGTTATCGACGCTTGCGCGTGCGTCGCGACGCACCCATTGTGGCGGCCGAGTCCGCGTGAAGAGCGCCTCGAAACCATCGATTGCTCGGATCACGGAGGAGGGCGCTTGAAGAGCGCCTCGAAACCATCGATTGCTCGGATCACGGAGGAGGGCGCTTGAAGAGCGCCTCGAAACCATCGATTGCTCGGATCACGGAGGAGGGCGCTTGAAGAGCGCCTCGAAGCCACCGATAGCGCGGATCACGGAGGAGGGCGCTTGAGCAGAGCCAGCCTGTTCATTCCGCTGACGGCGTTCGTCGTGATCGTCGCGTTGCTGTATGCGGGATTCAGCCTGAACGACCCGCATCAGTTGCCGTCGGCGCTGATCGGCAAACCGTTCCCGGCGTTCGATCTGCCGACGTTGGGCGCAGACGGTTCGGCCGATGCGCGCATCACGCAGACCGACATCCGCGGTCCGGTGCTGGTGAACGTCTGGGCCACCTGGTGTCCAACTTGCCGCGCCGAGCACGCGGAGCTGTTGCGCATTCACGACGAGAGCGGTTTGCGCATCATCGGCGTCAACTACAAGGACAATCCCGCGCAGGCGCGGTTGTGGCTGGCGCAACTGGGCAATCCGTACGAGTTCAACGTGGTCGATGCCGATGGCTCGCTCGGTGTCGATCTCGGCGTTTACGGCGCGCCAGAGAGTTTTCTGGTCGATGCGTCGGGCACGATCGTCTACAAACGCGTCGGCGACGTGAACCGCCGCGTCTGGCAGGAAGAGATCAAGCCGCATCTCGATGCGCTCGCGAAGTCGGCATCCGCCGCGGGGGTGCCGCATGGCTGATCCGCGCCTTGCTGATCTTCACATTGCAATGTTCGCGCTGATGCTCGCGCTCCTCGTCGCGCCGCTGCGCGCCGGCGCGGAAGGTGCGATCGAAGCGTTTCAGTTCGACGATGCGACGCAGGAAGCGCGGTATCGCGCACTGACCGAAGAGTTCCGTTGTCCGAAGTGTCTGAACACGAATCTGGCCGGTTCAGATGCGCCGATCGCCGCCGACCTGCGCTCGACGGTGCACCGACTGATTCTCGAAGGGGCGACCGATCAGGGCATTCGCGATTATCTGCAGGCTCGTTACGGCGATTTCGTTCTGTACGATCCGCCGGTGCGTCGCGACACGCTGCTGCTGTGGATCGCACCGGCGCTGCTGCTCGCCGTCGGTCTTGCCATGGTGGTGGTGCTGGCGCGACGTCGCCGCGGCAGCGCCGAACCGTTGAGCGATGCCGATCGGGCGCGCCTCGACGAACTGCTGCGCGCCGGCGGAAAAGACGCGAAATGACGGCAACCGGCTTCGTTTTCGCCGCCGGCGTGTGTCTGATCGTGGCGGCCGCGCTCGCCGCGTGGCCGCTACTGCGTCTGCGCCCCACGATCGACGCTGCCGATCGTCGCGGTACCAACGTCGGGCTGTACCGGCAGCGTGTCGAAGAAATCGAGCGCGACCGCGAAGCGGGGTTGCTGACGGCAGACGTGGCCGAGTCGCTCACGCAGGAACTCGCCGCGACGCTGCTGGATGATGCTGCAGCCAAAGAATCGGACACAGGTTCGAGCGGCCGCTCGGTCTGGGCGGCTGTCGCGGCGGTGGTGGCCGTGGCGGTCATCTCGCTGACGATGTATCGACAACTCGGTGCGTACGACGCGGTGCAACTCGGCGAATCGGCGAAGGTGCTGCGCCAGGGCGACGCGGATCCAACCGCGCTCGGCGATCTCGTGATGCGTCTGCGCACACGCGTCGCCGCGACGCCGAGCGATCTCGAGAGCTGGTACCTGCTCGGCCATACGCTGATGCGACTCGACGATGCGCCCGGTGCGGTGAGCGCGTTCGAGCACGTCTATGCGGAAGAGCCGGAAGACCCGTCGGTGCAGGTGGCGCTCGCGCAGGCGCGCTTCGTCGCCGACCGCGGCACCGTCACCGAAGAGAATCGAGTGTTGCTCGACACCATCCTCGCCGCCGATCCGCAGCAGGCCGTGGCGCTCGAAATCCTCGCACTGGATGCGTTCCGCAGAGCCGACTACGCGAGCGCCGCGCGGCATCTACAGACCGCCATCGCGGGCGGCGCCGCCGGCCCGCGCACCGATGCGTTGAAGGAAGGGCTCGAGCGCGCGCGCGCGTTGCTCGGCGATGCGGTGGGACCGGCGCTCGACGTGACCATCGACATCGGCGAGGTGGCGCGCGGACTCCCAGCCAGCGCCGCACTGTTCGTCTCGGCCCGCAAACCGGGCGAGCGGATGCCGTTGTTGGTGGCGCGCCGCCCCGTCGACGGCGCGACGATGACAGTGCGGCTCGATCGAACGAACGCAATGCAGGGCGACGTGACGTTGAAGGAAGGTGAAACGCTCGACATCGCGGCACGGGTGTCCGCGAGCGGCGCCGTGTCGGTCGGCGGCGACGATCCGCATGCGAATCAGGAAGGCGTCACGTTGCGAGGCGGGGTGACGCCGGTACGGCTGACGCTGGGTGCCGCCGCGGCGAGCGCAACAGCTGCTGCGCCGGCTCAGGCCGCTAAGCCGGCGACCGCGGTGGCGATGCGCCTGAGCGTTTCGCTCGCGCCCGGCGTGGAGACGACGCCGTCGGCACGGGTATTCGTCATCGCGCGCGCGACGTCGGGTCCGCCGATGCCGATTGCGGTACGCGCGCTCGATCCGCTGGGTCTGCCGGAACAACTCGTGCTGACCGATCGCGACGCGATGCAGCCGAATCGGGTGTTGAGCATGTTCGATCGCGTGGAAGTGCTGGCGCGTTTGTCCCGCTCCGGCAAGCCGATGCGGCAACCCGGCGACATCGAGAGCGCGGCGCAGGTGCTGGATCCTCGCAGCGATGGAACGATCGAGCTGATCATCGGCGGCTGATCCGCACGTTTGCGGAAACAAAATCGGTCGCGTGCTGTCGAACCGTCTACCTTGCGGACCACAGAGACAGCACGATGATGGGATTCAAGCCGGCGGCGAGTCTTACCGAACAGATCGCCAACCACCTGAGCGACGAAATCATTAACGGGCGGCTCGCGCCGCTCGAGCGGATTCAGGAATTGAAAGTGGCGAAGGACCTCGGCGTTTCGCGCGGTTCGGTGCGCGAAGCGCTGTTGATCGTCGAAGGACGCCACCTGATCGACATCATTCCGCGCCGCGGCGCGGTGGTCAGCGGCCTCGAACCGGTGCGCATCGGCGACCTCACCGAGTTCTTCGGCGAGCTGATCCTGATGCTGCTCGTGCGCGTGGCGGCGAAGGTGAACGGCAACGGGCGGCCGCACGCGCTCGACGGTTTCAAGTGCGCGTTGACGCAGATGGGCGACAGTCTGGCGCCTGAGTCGATCGACGCGCTGGTGTCGGCAAAGCTAGCGTTTTTCCACGCCGGACTCGAACTCGCCGGCAATTCCTACCTCAGCACGGTCGTGCACGATCTGACTCCGGCGATGCACCGGGTATCGCGACGCGCGGCGGAGCACAGCCACTTCGATCCGCGCGATGTCACCCGCTTCGCCCGTGCGCTGCTCGATGCGGTGGTGGCGAACGACCGGACGCGCCTCGGTGAACTGGTGCGGGCACACTTCCGTCGCGAAGCGACGCTCGCGCTCGACGCCGCAGTTCACTGATCGATACGCGAATCGGCTCGCGCATCGACCGTCCGTCATCGCTGTGAAGTCGGCGCACATCGACGACTCTTTCGAAAACGTCGCGCGCATCAATAAATTCCCGCACGCGCGCGTAGTGATCGCAAAATAATTTCTATACACTACGCGCGGTCCCGCAGGGCGCCCGTCGGCCTAAACTCTGCCTGAGCGGAGTTTTCCGGCAACCTCTCAAGCGGTCGTTATCAGCAATTTACTGAGCCGCGGTTCGTCCGCCGCTTTCGGAAACACACGCAGCAGTCGATGCGACTCAAGCAAATCAAGCTGGCCGGCTTCAAGTCGTTCGTAGATCCGACAACGGTCAGTTTCCCCGGAAATCGCTGCGCAATCGTCGGTCCCAACGGGTGTGGTAAATCGAACATCATCGACGCAGTGCGTTGGGTGATGGGCGAAAGCTCCGCGCGTCAGTTGCGCGGCGAAGCGCTGACCGACGTGATCTTCAACGGCTCGACGTCGCGCAAGCCGACCGCGCTCGCCAGCATCGAACTCACGTTCGACAATTCCGATGGCCGCATCGGCGGCGAATACGCGCAATACGCCGAGATCGCGATCCGCCGTCAGGTCACCCGAGATGCGCAGTCGGCGTACTTCCTGAACGGCACGAAGTGCCGGCGCCGCGACATCATGGACATCTTCCTCGGCACCGGTTTCGGCCCGCGCAGCTACTCGATCATCGAGCAGGGCATGATCAGCCAGCTGGTCGAGGCGAAACCGGAAGACCTGCGCGTCTATCTCGAAGAAGCGGCCGGCATTTCGAAATACAAAGAGCGTCGCCGCGAGACCGAAACCCGCATCCGGCACACCGAAGAGAACCTCGAGCGCCTCAACGACGTGCGCGAGGAGCTGACGCGGCAACTCGACCATCTGCAGCGCCAGGCCCGTGCCGCCGAGCGTTATCGGGAGCTGAAGGAAGAGGAACGTAAAGCCACTGCCGAACTGCACGCGCTGCGGTTGATCGCGCTGGAAGAGGCATTGCACGCGCGTGAGACCGAGATCCGGGCGTTGGAAGTGGCGCTGGAGCGGGCCATCGCCGAGCAGCGCGCGGTCGACGCCGACATCGAGAAGAGTCGAGCGCAGCACACCGAGCACAGCGACGAGTTCAACAAGGTGCAGGGCCGCTTCTACCAGCTCGGCGCCGACATCGCCCGCATCGAAGAAGCGATCACCTACAACCAGCAGCGCGTGGCGCAGCTCGAACTCGACCTCGACTCGGTATCGCAGCGGCGCAAAGAAACCGATCGTCAGCTGGCGATGGACGAAGAACAGATTCTGACGTTGCGCTCCGCGTTGGCCGAAGCAGGGCCGCGCGTGGACGCTGCGCGCGCCGACGACGAGCGATCGAACGTCGCGCTCGAAGCGGCCGAAGCGCGCCTCAACGAGTGGCAGGCCAGCTGGGAATCGTTCAACGAACGCGCCGCCGCCAACCAGCGCGAGTCGGATGTCGAGGCATCGCGCATCGAGCATTTCGAACAGGTGTTGCAGCGGTTGCGTTCGCGCGCCGCGCAACTCGACGACGAGGCGCGCAACCTGGTTGCCGGCGATACGTCGGACGACATCGGTGAACTGGCGGCCGGCATCGCCGCCGAGACCGCGTCGCTGAAAGCCGCCGAACTCGACATGGAGCATTGCCTCGCCGAGCTCGGCGCATCGCGCGAAGACCTGGTGATCCGCGAACAGGTGCTCGAAGAAGCACGCGGCGACGTGCAGGTGCTGCGTCACGAGCTGGCGTCGCTCGAAGCAGTGCAACGGGCCGCGCTCGGGCGCACCGAAGGCGCGGCGGACGACTGGCTGCGTTCGCAGCGGCTCACCGATGCGCCCCGCGTCGGCGACAAGCTGTCGGTGACTTCCGGTTGGGAGCGCGCGGTCGAAAGCGTTCTCGGCGACCGGCTGCAGGCGGTGCACGTCGACTCGATCGCCGCCTACGCGCAGCAGTTCCAGAGTCTGGAACACGGGCTGGTGACGCTGGTGGACGGCGGCCGCGTCGAAGCGGGCAGCCGCGATCTGCCGCTGCTTTCGAGCTTCGTCAAATCGTCGGTGCCGCTCGGCTCGTTGTTGAACGGCGTCTACGCGGCGACGTCTTTGTCGGTGGCGCTCGAGCATCGCGCCAAGCTCGGCCACGGCGAGAGCGCGATCACGCGCGACGGCATCTGGCTCGGCGCCGACTGGCTGCGCATCGATCGCGGCGAAGACATCGGCCACGGCATCATCGAACGCGGCCAGCAGCTCGAAGTGCTGCGCGAACGGGTCGAACAGGCCGAACTGAATCTGACGGAATTGCAGGGTCGCGTCGCCGAAGGGCGCGCGCGCGTCGACGGTCTCGATCATCGCCGCCACGACCTGCACGGCACCATCAACGCACTGTCGCAAACGCTCGGGCAACTGCGCGCCGATCACGGCGTGCATCGCGTGCGGCTCGAAGAAGCCGATGCGCGCCGCGAACGGTTGCGCCGCGAGGCGGCCGACATCGAACAGCAGGTGACGCACGAGGCCGGTCGTCTGCAGTCCGCCCGCGAAAAACTGGTGCAGGCGGAGCATGCGCGCGAAGGATTCGAAACCGATCGCGCGACGCTGGCAGCGGCGCGCGAAACCAACATGCAGGCGGTGGAACAGGCGCGGCAGCAGGCACGCGCCGATCGCGACCGCTTCCACGCCCTGAACGGCGAGAAGCAGAACCTCGTATCGCGGCTCGACGCGACGCAGACGGCGCGGGAGCGGTTGTTGCGTCAGCAGCAGGAACTCGCCGAACGGCACGACGAATTGACCGCCGGCGTCGAATCGAGCCAGGCGCCGCTGCCGAATCTGCGCGGCGAACTCGACGGCAAGCTGGCGGAGCGTCTCGCGGTCGAACACAAGCTGGGCGATGTGCGCCGGGCACTGGAATCGGCCGATCTGCAGGTGCGCGAACTGGAATCGAAGCGCGGCCAGCACGCCGAAGCGGTGGAAGGTGTGAGAGCCATGCTCGAAACCGCGCGCGTCGACCGTCAGGGTCTGCACGTGCGGCGCGGCAGCCTGGTCGAACAGCTGGAGGCCACGGGTCTCGCGCTCGCGACCGTGCGCGAAACACTTCCGGCGGAAGCGACCGAAGCGGCGTGGACCGAGCAACTCGAACGCATCGCGAACCGTATTCAGCGACTCGGCCCGATCAACCTCGCCGCGATCGAAGAGTACGAGTCGTCGTCCGAGCGCAAACAGTATCTGGACCAGCAGCACGCCGACCTCGTGGAGGCCCTCGAGACGCTCGGCAACGCGATCCGCCGCATCGACCGCGAAACGCGTTCGCGTTTCAAAGAGACGTTCGATGCGGTCAACAAGGGTCTCGGCGAACTGTTCACCAAAGTATTCGGCGGCGGTCACGCGTATCTCGAGCTCACCGGCGAAGACCTGCTCGATACCGGCGTCACGCTGATGGCGCGGCCGCCCGGCAAGCGCAACGCTAGCATCCACCTGCTGTCGGGCGGTGAGAAAGCGATGACGGCTGTGGCGCTGATCTTCTCGATTTTCCAGTTGAATCCGAGCCCCGTATGCCTGCTCGACGAAGTGGACGCGCCGCTGGACGACTCCAATGTCGTTCGCTTCGCGAGCCTGATTCGCGAGATGTCCGAGGGCGTACAATTCATCGTCATTACGCACAACAAGCTGACGATGGAGATGGCCGATCACCTGATGGGTGTGACGATGAACGAGCCGGGTGTGTCGCGCCTGGTATCCGTGGATGTAGAGGAGGCGGCTGAGATGGCCGCCGTCTAGTGTCGTGACTCATAGACATTGATCTATGAGTCACGACACTGGTGTCATCTAGGACGACGCTGACGATGTGCGCGAGGGGCGCCAATGGACATTAAGGACTGGATACTCGTAGGCGGCGGGCTGTTGCTGGTCGCCGTCATCGGCCACGGATTCTGGCTGGCCTGGCGAAGCCGACGCGATACGCTGAAGATCGACATCGATCCGAACATTCCGCGCGGCGACTTCGACGACCTCGATCTGCTGCGCGCGGAGTTGCCGAACGGCGGCGCCCGGGTGCGCAGAATCGAGCCGGTGGAGCAGACCGACTTCGTACTGGAACCGGTCGACGCCACCGTCGTGGCCGCGAAGCCGGTACAGCCACGCAAACCGATCGTGCCGCAGCGCAAAACCATGCCGCACCGCGAACCGGCCATGCAGAAGGAAGCGAAGGCGCGTCCTATCGTGCCGGAACGGCCGATCGTGCCGGAACGACCGCGCGACCGCGCCCGTGAAGCCGCGCGCGCGGTGCCGCAGCCGATCCAGACGCGTCCGGTTACACAACACGCGGAGATGGAGGTGGCGCCGGAACCGGCCGCCGCGAAACCGCTGCCGACCGAAGTGATCGTCATCAACGTGCTGGCGCGCAACGGCGCGAAGTTCGGCGGAACCGATCTGATGGAGGCCTTCCTGCGCAATGGACTCAAGTTCGGCGACATGAACATCTTCCATCGCATTCAGCCGGCGTCGAAAGAAGTGCAGTTCAGCGTGGCGAGCGCAGTCGAACCCGGCACGTTCGACCTCTCCGCGATGGAGGCATTCAAGACGCCGGGCGTCAGCTTCTTCATGCGCATGCCCGGGCCTGGCCAACCGCTCGAGGTGTTCGAAGACATGCTCGCGGTGACGCGCGACGTAGCCGCCTCGTTGAGCGCCGACCTGAAGGACGAACAGTTGTCGGTGATGACGAGCCAGACGATTCAGCACTGTCGCGCCCGGATCGAGGATTTTTCGCGCAAGCGGATGTCGCAACGGGCCTGACCCGGCGCAGCCATCGTGAGCGTCCCCCGCAAGGTGCGAGAAGAGATCGGCTCGCTGCGCGAGGCGATCGATCACCATAATTACCGCTACCACGTTCTCGACGATCCGGAAGTACCCGACTCCGAATACGACAAGCTATTCGATCGGCTGCGCGCGCTCGAGGCCGAATACCCCGAACTGATCACGCCGGACTCGCCGACGCAGCGCGTCGGTTCCGCGCCGCAGGGCGAGTTCGGCACGGTGGTGCATCGGCTGCCGATGCTGTCGCTCGACAAGTGCACCACGCTCGACGAGATCGACGCATGGGACGCACGCTGCCGGACCCGGCTGGGTGTTGCAGGCGAGCTGCGCTTTTCGTGCGAGCCGAAGATCGACGGCATCGCCGTCAGCCTGATGTACGAACGCGGCGTCTTGAAGCTTGGCGCAACCCGCGGCGACGGCCAGAAAGGCGAGGACATCACCGCGAACGTCCGCACCGTCTCGTCCATTCCGCTGCAACTGCGCGGCAAAGGCGCGCCGGCAACCCTCGAAGTGCGCGGCGAAATCTATCTGCCGGTGGAAGCGTTTCGCGCATTCAACGCGCGCGCCGTCGAACGCGGCGACAAACCGATGGTGAATCCGCGCAACGGCGCCGCGGGCAGCCTGCGGCAACTGGACCCGCGCATCACGGCGACGCGTCCGCTGAAGTTCTTCTGCTACAGCGTCGGCCTCGTCGAAGGCGGGTTCGCGCCGACGACGCAGAGCGATGTGCTCAACACGTTGAAGGAGTGGGGTCTCAGGGTGAACCCCGAGCGCGCCGTGGTGGAAGGCGCGCGCGGCTGCTACGAGTATGCCGAGCGGCTGTTGGCGCGCCGCGCGCAACTCGGCTACGAGATCGACGGCGTCGTGTTCAAAGTGAACGAACTCGAGCAGCAGGAACGGCTCGGCACGATCACGCGCCGGCCGCGCTGGGCCATCGCGTACAAATACCCGGCGGAGGAAGCCATCACCCGCGTGCTCGGCGTCGAGTTCCAGGTGGGCCGCACCGGCGCCGTCACGCCGGTGGCGCGTCTGGAACCGGTGTTCGTCGGCGGCGTCACCGTCAGCAACGCGACGCTGCACAACATGGACGAGATCGCGCGTCTCGGCCTGATGATCGGCGACACCGTGACGGTACGAAGAGCCGGCGACGTGATTCCGCAGGTGATGAGCGTCGTCACATCCAAACGGCCCGCCGATGCGACCGAGATCGTGGTGCCGACGCGCTGCCCGGTGTGCGGTTCGGACATCTACCGCGCTGACGACGAAGCAGTGGCGCGCTGCAGCGGCGGTCTCGATTGTCCTGCGCAGCGCAAGGAAGCGATCCGCCACTTCGCATCGCGGCTGGCGATGGACATCGAAGGGCTCGGCGACAAGCTGGTCGATCAACTGGTCGAGCGCGGACTGATCAGCCACGTGGCCGACATCTATTCGCTCGACGTCGGCGCGCTCGAAGCGCTCGACCGGATGGGACCCAAATCGGCAGAGAACCTGCGCGCCGCCATCGATCGCAGTCGTGCGACCACGCTGCCGCGCTTCATCTACGCGCTCGGCATCCGCGAAGTGGGCGAGGCGACGGCGCTGAATCTCGCGCGCCACTTCGGCGACCTGCCGCCGCTGATGAACGCGACGCTCGAGCAGCTGATCGAGGTTGCCGACGTGGGACCGATCGTGGCGGAGCGAGTCCATCAGTTCTTCCAGCAGACGCACAATCGGGAAGTCATCGAACGGTTGACCGACCCTACGATAGGCGTGCACTGGCCGGCGCTGCCGCCGATGGAGCGCGCGGCCGCCGCGCCGCTCGCCGGACAGACTTGGGTTTTGACCGGCACGCTCGAGCAGCTGACGCGCGACGAGGCGAAAGCGCGGCTGCAGGCGCTTGGCGCCAAAGTTGCAAGTTCGGTGTCGGCGAAGACGACGCAGGTGGTGGCGGGTCCAGGCGCCGGCAGTAAACTCGATCGCGCGACCGAACTCGGCGTGCCGGTGCTGGACGAAGACGCCTTCCTGCAACGCCTTGAATCGCTCGAGGGCGGATCGGGTTGAACGACCGTTGCGGTCGGTGGTCGGATGTTTTCCGGACGAGCCGTTTATCGAACGGTTCGCGTATCGAACACGGAAAGGCGGTGGTCTCATGAACGCGACGCAACGACTGCACGACCTCGGCCAGAGTCTCTGGCTCGACAACATCACGCGCGATCTACTGAACAGCGGCACGTTGAAGCGCTACATCGACGAGTACGCGGTCACCGGGCTCACGTCGAACCCGACGATCTTCGATCAGGCGATCAAGAACAGTGCGTCGTACGACGCCGCGATCCAAAAAGGGCTGGCCGCCGGACGCTCCGGCGAGGATCTGTTCTTCGATCTCGCGATAGAGGACGTCACCCGGGCCGCCGATCTGTTCGCCCCCGTTCATGCACGCACCGGCGGCGTCGACGGCTGGGTGTCGCTCGAAGTCTCGCCGCTGCTCGCGTACGACACGAAGACGTCCACCGCCGTCGCGAAACAGCTGCACGCGCGCGCGGCCCGTCACAACCTGTTCATAAAGATTCCCGGCACGAAAGAAGGTCTGCCCGCCATCGAGGAAGCGACGTTTGCCGGCGTGCCGATCAACGTGACGCTGCTGTTCTCACGTGAGCAGTACGTTGCGGCGGCGGAGGCGCATCTGCGCGGCATCGAGCGGCGCATCGCGGCGGGGTTGAGCGCCGACGTCGCCTCGGTGGCGTCCGTCTTCATCAGCCGGTGGGACGTGTCAGTGGCATCGAAAGTGCCTGCGCCGATGGCCAATACGCTCGGCATCGCGATCGGCCGCCGCTGCTACAAGGCGTACTGCGAGTTCATCGCGTCGCCGCGCTATCAGCGAGCGCTGAACAACGGCGCCCGGCCGCAACGTCTGCTGTTCGCAAGCACCGGCACGAAAGATCCGAAGGCGTCCGACGTGCTGTACGTGAAGGCGTTCGCCGCACCGCTGACGGTGAACACGATTCCGGAGGCGACGTTGAAGGCATTTGCCGACCACGGCGAAATCGGTGCGCTGGTGCCGGCCGATGGCGGCGACTGTGAAGCCGTCATAGCAGCGCATCGCAAAGCCGGCATCGACGTCGACGCGCTCGCATCCCAACTACAGGACGAAGGGGCGAAAGCGTTCGTCAAATCATGGCACGAGCTGTTGGGCGTCATCGCATCGAAGAGTGCCGCGCTCGCGTGATCGGGGTCAATGGCCGCGGTTTCGGTCGCGGGGGGCGACGGGTGATCGGTGCTCCGGCCCGGCGTGTGATGCGCCTCCGCACCGATCACCCGCCACCCTTTTCACATCCCAGCGCGATGCCTTCGTTCCTAAGAGATGAACGCGCGCAAAGCGCGCGTTCACTCACCCCCCAAACGACTGTCGATGGAGACATGACTCCAGGCGGAGGTGCGTGTGTGTTGCGGAGGGCCTTCCGCGGCCAGGGATGGCCGCGGCTCGAGCGCCCAGGGATGGCTCGAGCGTGCCCGACGCGGCACACACGCACCTCCGCCGCGTTCGAAGCTCCGTTCCACCGCACCAACGCCCGAAGCTCCGCCCATCCACATCAAGTAATCTCTATGCGCCAATGGAGAACTGTTCATGACGTTACCCCCGGCGGCTGATCGACCGGCGTGGCGCGCGCTCGCCGCGCATCACGCGGCGTTGTCGAAGCGGCATCTGCGCGATCTGTTCGCGGCCGATCCGAAGCGGGCAGAGCGCTTCAGTCTCGATGCGTGCGGCATTCATTTCGACTATTCGA
This sequence comes from uncultured Gammaproteobacteria bacterium, assembly GCA_963780795.1. GTDB lineage: Bacteria > Pseudomonadota > Gammaproteobacteria > Pseudomonadales > Azotimanducaceae > DATJGR01. Next base: position 16,976 of record CAWADH010000009.1, read on the forward strand.
AGAACCGCGCCACCGACGAGACGCTGCAGTTGCTCGTGCGCCTCGCCGACGAGTCCGATCTGCGCGACCGGATCTATGCGATGTTCCGCGGCGACAGGATCAACGTGTCGGAGAACCGCGCGGTGCTGCACGTCGCGTTGCGCGCGCCGAAAGGCGCGTCGATCGTCGTCGACGGCACCGACGTCGTAGCGCAGGTGCAAGCCGTGCTCGAGAAGATGAGCGCCTTCGCGCAGCGCGTGCGCAGCGGTGTGTGGAAAGGCCACACCGGTAAGCGTATCCGCAACATCGTGAACATCGGTATCGGCGGATCGGACCTCGGTCCGGTGATGGCGTACGAAGCGCTGCGTGCATACAGCCAGCGCGACCTGACGTTCCGCTTCGTCTCCAACATCGACGGCACCGACTTCGTCGAAGCCACGCGCGATCTCGATGCGGCGGAAACGTTGTTCGTCGTGTCGTCGAAAACGTTCACCACGCTCGAGACGATGACGAATGCGCACACTGCGCGCGCGTGGAGCGTGAATGGCCTCGGCGGAGACGCGGCGTCGGTGGCGAAACACTTCGTCGCGGTGTCGACCAACGCCGGCGAGGTGGCGAAGTTCGGCATCGACACCGTGAACATGTTCGGTTTCTGGGATTGGGTCGGCGGCCGCTACTCGATGGACTCGGCGATCGGACTGTCGACGATGATCGCAATCGGCCCCGACCATTTCCGCGCGATGCTCGCCGGGTTCCACGAGATGGACGAGCACTTCCGCACCGCGCCGTTCGAACGCAACCTGCCGGTGCTGATGGCGCTGTTGTCGGTCTGGTACAACTGCTTCTTCGGCGCGCAGACCGTGGCGGTTTTGCCGTACGAGCAGTACCTCAAGCGGTTTCCGGCGTATCTGCAGCAGCTGACGATGGAGAGCAACGGCAAGAGCGTGACGCTCGACGGCAAACCGGTCGGGGTCGATACGTCGCCGGTCTACTGGGGCGAACCCGGCACGAACGGCCAGCATTCCTTCTATCAGATGATCCATCAGGGCACGCGGCTGATTCCATGCGACTTCATCGCGTTTGCGCAGCCCCTCAGCGCACTCGGTGAGCACCACGACATACTGATCGCGAACGTCGTCGCCCAAGGCGAAGCGCTGGCGTTCGGCAAGACGCCGGCCGAACTGAAGGCCGAAGGCACGCCCGATTGGCTCGTGCCGCACCGCACGTTCGAAGGCAACCGGCCTTCGAATACGCTGTTCATCGATCGGCTCACGCCCGCGGCGCTCGGCAAACTGGTGGCGCTGTACGAGCACAGCGTCTTCACGCAGGGCGTGATCTGGAATATCGATTCGTTCGATCAATGGGGCGTGGAGCTCGGAAAAGTGCTGGCGCAACGCATCATGGGCGAACTCGACGCGCCAGACGACGCGAACCTGCCGCACGATGGATCGACGAACGCGCTGATACGCCGCTATCGCAAACTCCGGGCAAGCTGACAACCCGGAAATCAGGAGTCGACGCATGCAACTCGGAATGATCGGATTGGGACGGATGGGCGCGAACATGGTCCGGCGGCTCATCAAGGGCGGCCACGAGTGCGTGGTGTTCGACATGTCGCAAACGGCGGTGCAGGCGCTCGCGAAAGAAAGCGCAACCGGTGCGGCGTCGCGTGAAGACTTCGTGAAGAAGCTGAAAGCGCCGCGCGCGATCTGGTTGATGGTGCCGGCCGCCGTCGTCGACCGCACGATCGTGGACCTGCTGCCGTTGCTCAAAGCCGGCGACATCCTGATCGACGGTGGCAATTCGTACTACGTGGACGACATCCGCCGCGCGAAAGAGCTGAAGGCCAAAGGCATTCACTATGTCGACGTCGGCACCAGCGGCGGCGTGTGGGGGCTCGAACGCGGCTATTGCATGATGATCGGCGGCGAACCGGCCACCGTCGCGCATCTCGATCCGATTTTTGCGCAACTCGCGCCGGGCATCGGCAGCATCGCGCGCACGCCGGGTCGCGAAAAGACGAGCGGCACGGCCGAGCAGGGTTATCTGCACTGCGGGCAGAACGGCGCCGGTCATTTCGTGAAGATGGTGCACAACGGCATCGAGTACGGCTTGATGGCGGCTTACGCCGAAGGCCTCGGCATCCTGCGCAGTGCCAACATCGGCAAGCGCACCCACGACGTCGACGCGGAAACGACGCCGCTGCGCGACCCTGAGCAGTACCAGTACGACATGAACCTCGCCGACATCACGGAAGTGTGGCGCCGCGGCAGCGTCGTTGCGTCGTGGTTGCTCGACCTCACCGCGTCGGCGCTCGCAAAAGATCCGGCGCTCGACAACTTCGCCGGACGCGTGTCGGACTCCGGCGAAGGTCGCTGGACGATCCGCGCCGCGATCGACGAAGCGGTGCCGGCGCCGGTGCTCACCACCGCGCTGTTCGAGCGCTTCAGCTCGCGCGGCGAAGCGGATTTCCAGAACAAGCTGCTGTCGGCCATGCGCTTCGAGTTCGGCGGTCACGTCGAGAAACCGGCCGGCTGAGTCGGACACGCAATGCGAATCGAAGTGCTCGTCGACGCCGATGCGGTGGCCGCGCGAGCGGCGCGGCTGATCGCTGCGGCAGCGCGCGACGCGGTAAGCGCGCGCGGCCGTTTCGTATTCGCCGTCAGCGGCGGCCGCACGCCATGGACCATGCTGAAGCTGCTGGCGCGCGAAGAGCTGCCGTGGCCGCAGGTGCACGTAGTGCAGGTGGACGAGCGTGTAGCGCCGGCAAACGATCCGGACCGTAATCTGACGCACCTGCACGAAACACTGCTCGCGAACTCGCCGTTGGAAGCGGATCACATACACGCAATGCCGGTCGACGCGTCCGACCTAACGGATGCGATGAGGCGCTACGAGGCCACGTTGCGTGGCTTGTGCGGCGCCCCGGCCGTGCTCGACCTCGTGCATCTCGGGCTCGGCCCCGATGGGCACACCGCCTCGCTGGTGCCCGGCGATCCGGTACTGGACGTGACCGGTGCGGACGTGGCGCTCACGAAGCCGTATCAGGGCCGACGCCGGATGACGCTGACGTATCCGGTCATCGATCGCGCACGGCGGATTCTGTGGCTCGTAACAGGCGCCGACAAAGTCGCGGCGCTGACGCAGCTGCGGACCGGCAGCCGCGCGATACCCGGTGGCCGGGTGCGCGCCGACAACGCCGAGATCCTCGCGGACCGGCAGGCGGCGCCGTGACTGGGAGCCCTGTAGCACCGGGTGTGAGCCATCCGCTCGGCGCGAACCTCGTCGCCGGCGGAACCAATTTCAGCGTCTTCGCAAAGCGGGCCACCGCGGTGGAGCTGTGCCTGTTCGATCGTTCTGACGACGCAACAGCGGCGCGGGTGATCGAGCTCGACGCGCGCATTCATCGTTCGTACCACTATTGGCACACGTTCGTTCCCGGGGTCGCACCCGGTCAGCACTATGGATATCGCGCGCACGGTCCGCTGGATCCGGCGAAAGGACGCCGGTTCGACCCGCAGAAACTGCTGCTCGATCCGTATGCGAAGGCGGTCGCCTGGCCGGCGCGGCGCAGCCGCGATGCCGCGTCGCGGCCCGGCGACAATGCGGCGACGGCGCTCAAGAGCGTGGTGGTCGATACCAGTCGTTACGATTGGGAAAACGACGCGCCGCCGCGCACGCCGTTCGCGCGCAGCGTCATCTACGAACTGCACGTCGGCGGCTTCACGCGCGATCCGAGTTCCGGCGTGGCGGTTGCGAGGCGCGGCACCTTCGCCGGCGTCGTCGACAAGATTCCGTACTTGAAAGCGCTCGGCGTGACCGCAGTCGAACTGTTGCCGGTGTTCGCGTTCGACGAGCAGGCGGCGCCGACGGGGCTGGTGAATTTCTGGGGTTACCAGCCGCTCGTGTTCTTCGCGCCGCATCCGGCTTACAGCATCAGTCGCAATGCAGTGGGTGCACTCGACGAGTTCCGCGACATGGTGAAAGCGCTGCATCGCGCCGGCATCGAAGTGATTCTCGACGTGGTCTACAACCACACCGCGGAAGGCGACGCCGACGGCCCGACGCTGTCGCTGCGCGGGCTCGCGAACGACACCTACTATCTGCTCGAAGCCGACGGCGACTACGCGGACTACACCGGCTGCGGCAATACGCTGAACGCCAACGAATCGGTGGTGCGGCGGTTGATTCTCGACAGCCTGCGCTACTGGGCCAGCGAGATGCACGTGGATGGTTTCCGTTTCGATCTGGCCGCGGTTCTGTCACGCGATGCAGAGGGCCAGCCGATGGTGTCGCCGCCGATCGTTCGGGACATCGAATCGGATCCCGCGCTGTCGCACGTCAAACTGATCGCTGAAGCGTGGGACGCCGGCGGCCTGTATCAGGTCGGCGGTTTTGCCGGCGAAACGTGGAAGGAATGGAACGGCAAGTTCCGCGACGACGTGCGCGCGTTCGTGAAAGGCGATCGGGACACGGTCCGTTCACTCGCGTACCGGCTCACGGGCAGCCCCGACGTGTACGGCCATCAGGATCGCGAACCGGAACAGAGCATCAACTTCGTCGCGTGCCACGACGGCTTCACGCTGAACGATCTCGTGTCGTACGACGTAAAGCACAACGAGGAAAATGGCGAGGACAATCGCGACGGCGCGGACGACAACCGCAGCTGGAATTGTGGTGTGGAAGGTCCCACCGACGACCCGCTCATCGAGACGCTGCGCAATCGGCAGGTGAAGAACTTCCTGGCGTTGACGCTGCTCGCAGTCGGCACGCCGATGCTGCTCGCCGGCGACGAGGTGCGGCGCACGCAGCGCGGCAACAACAATGCGTATTGCCACGACGACCCGACCACGTGGTTCGACTGGACGCTGCTCGAACGCCACGCCGACGTGCTGCGTTTCACGCGCGAGCTGATCGCGTTCCGTTTGAACCGGCGGCTGCCGATCGAGCACGCGCAGACGACGCTTGCCGAACTGCTGAGCGACAACGCGGTGCGGTGGCATGGCGTGGAGCTCGATGCGCCGGACTGGGGAACCGCCTCGCACTCGCTGGCCGCAACGACGCGCCTGATCGGCGACCGTCTGCTGCTGCACGCGATGGTCAATGCGTATTGGCAACCGCTCGAGTTTCAGTTGCCGGATGCCGGCGCCGACCACACCGCGTGGCGTCGTTGCATCGACACCGCGCTCGCGGCGCCGCACGACATCAGCCCGTGGAACGAAGCGCCGGCGATGAGTGCGGCGACGTACCGCGTGGAAGCACGCTCCGTGGTAGTTCTCGTTGCCGGAGCGCGTGAGAATCGCGAGGGACGATGAGCGTGGATCTGGATCCGCTTCTGCTGTCGCGCATTCAGTTCGCCTTCGTCGTCAGCTTCCACATCATCTTTCCGGCGTTCACCGTCGGCATTGCCGCATGGCTCGCGACGATCGAAGGCGCGCGTCTGGTGACCGGCAACGAACTGTACCGGCGCGTGTTCGACTTCTGGCTGAAAGTATTCTCGGTGTCGTTCGGCATGGGCGTGGTCACGGGCATCGTGATGGCGTTTCAGTTCGGCACCAACTGGGGCGTGCTGTCGCAGCGGATGGGTTCGATCCAGGGACCGTTGCTCGGCTATGAAGGTTTCACCGCGTTCATGCTGGAGGCGACGTTCTTCGGCGTGATGCTGTTCGGCCGCGAACGCGTATCGCCGCGCGCGTATCTGTTCGCGTGCTGCATGGTTTCGCTCGGCACGATGTTCTCGTCGTTCTGGATTCTCGCGAACAACAGCTGGATGCAGGTGCCGCTCGGTCACGCGATCGTCGACGGCCGCATCGTTCCCGCGGACTGGTGGACGATCACCACCGGTCCGATTCAGCGTGTGCGATGGCCGCACATGCTCCTTGCCGCGTTTCTGACGACCGGCATGTGCGTGATCGCGACCGGCGCGTGGTATGCGTTGCGGCGGGTACACATGGCGGAATCGCGCGTAATGCTCAACTGGGGGCTCGCGCTGGTGGCCGCGTTGATTCCGTTTCAGCTCGTCGCCGGGCATCTGACCGGCGGCTACGTGCACGACCATCAGCCGGCGAAGTTCGCGGCCATCGAGGCGCGCTGGAAAAACCAGCAGCCGGCGAGCGAAGTGCTGATCGCGATCCCGGAAGAGTCGGTCGAACGCAATCGCTTCGCCGTCGAAGTGCCGAAGCTCGGCAGCTTCATCGCGAGCGGCACGTGGGATTCGCGCGAAACGGGCCTCGACGATTTCGCGCCGCGCGATCGCCCGCCGGTGCTGATTCCGTTCTTTGCCTTCCGCATCATGGTCGGCGCCGGGCTGGTGATGCTGGCGGTATCGTGGCTCGGCAATCTGCTGCGGCTGCGCGGAACGCTCGAAACGACGCGCTGGTTCCTGTGGTGCGCGTACCTGTCGTTTCCCACCGGCTTCGTCGCGATCATCGCCGGTTGGCTGACGGCCGAAGTGGGGCGCCAGCCGTGGGTGGTGTACGGCTTGCTTCGCACCGAAGACGCGATCACGCCGTCGCTCACCGGCGCCGACGTGTTGCTGTCGCTTACCGGTTACGTGCTGGTGTATTCGGTGGTAATCCCGTTCGGCGTGTACTACATCTACAAACTGCTGCGGGACGGTCCCGCCGCGAAAGAGGAACGGCCGCGTGGACGCTAGCAACCTCGCGCTGTTCTGGGCCGGTGTGGCGGCGCTGTCGATCCTCGTCTACGTCGTGCTCGACGGCTTCGATCTCGGCGTCGGTGTGCTGTTCGGCACAACCCGCGACGAATCGCATCGCGTCGCGATGATGAATTCCATCGCGCCGTTCTGGGACGGCAACGAAACGTGGCTGGTGATGATCGGCGTCTGCCTGTTTGCCGCGTTTCCGGTGGTCTACACCGTATTCCTCGGCGCGTTTTACGTTCCGGTGCTGCTGCTGCTGATCGGGCTGATCTTCCGCGGCGTCGCGTTCGAGTATCGCGACCGCAGCGAGCGCATGCGGCCCGTGTGGGATTTCGGCTTTGCCGCCGGTTCTGCGGTGGTCGGGTTCGTGCAGGGCGCGGCGATCGGCGGCGTGATGCTCGGCCTGCCGGTGCGCGACGGCCAGTTCGCCGGCGACTCGACACAGTGGTTGGCGCCGTTTCCGCTGCTCACCGGCGTCGGTCTGGTGCTCGGCTATTCGTTGCTCGGCGCCGGTTGGCTGGTGCTGAAGAGCGAAGGCGAGTTGCGCGGCTGGGCATACGCGCGCATTCCGTGGCTGGCAGGCGCCGTGCTCGCGGTGCTCGGCGTTGCCGCGTTGCTGACGCTCGATTACAGCGAGATCGCGAAGGGGCATTGGAGCGACCGCCGCTGGGGTCTCGTGTTTCCCGCGATCGGCGCGCTCGCGCTGGTCGGTGTCGTAGTCGGTACGCGGCGCCGCCACGACGTGCTGCCGTTTGCGATGACGGTGCTGTTCGTCGTCGCGTCGTTTGCCACCCTCGCGGTGATGTTCTGGCCGTACATGATTCCGTACTCGATCACGATCGGCAGCGCCGCTGCGCCCGAAGCGTCGCTGAGCTTTCTGTTCTACGGCGCGGGTCTCTTCGTGCTGCCGGTGATCGTGGTGTACACGATCCGCGTGTACTGGCTGTTCCGCGGCAAAGTGTCGAAAGGCTACGAATGACCGCGCCCACTGCAGAACACGCACGCCTGGCGACTTCGACCGACCGCGAACCCGGCGAATGGAAAGCGATCGGCCCGTACGTGAGCGAACGCGCGTGGGGCACGGTGCGCGAGGACTACAGCGCCGACGGCAATGCGTGGGGCTATTTTCCATACGAGCATGCGCGGTCGCGCGCGTATCGCTGGAACGAAGACGGTCTCGCCGGCATCTGCGATCTGGAGCAGCGCATGTGTTTTGCGCTGTCGTTCTGGAACGGCCGCGATCCGTTCCTGAAGGAACGCATCTTCGGTTTGTCCGGACCCGAAGGTAACCACGGCGAGGACGCCAAGGAATACTGGTGGTACGTCGACGCCACGCCGACTGCATCGTGGCTGCAATGGCGCTATCACTACCCGCAGGCGGAATTCCCGTACGCGCGGTTGCGCGAGGAGAACGCGCGTCGCGATCGCACGCAGCGCGAGTTCGATCTGGAACACACCGGCGTATTCGATACGAATCGCTATTGGCAGATCGAAGTCGATTACGCGAAAGCGGCGCCGCGCGACGTTTGCGTGCGCATCCGCATCCGTAACGCCGGACTCGAAGCGGCCGAGCTGCACGTGTTGCCGACGCTGTGGTTTCGCAACCGCTGGGCGTGGGATCTGGATGCGGTGCGTCCGTCGATCCGCGCGGGCGACCGTCGCGTGTGCGCCGTTGCAGAGGAGCATCGGATCGGGCGCTGGCTGCTGGAAGCGGGCGCGGGTCCGCGCGGTGCGCCGGAGCTGTTGTTCTGCGACAACGACACCAATGCCGTGCGGCTGTTCGGCGGCGCCGCACAAACGCCTTATCCGAAAGACGGCATCAATGATCATGTCGTTGCCGGCGCTGCGAGTGTGAACCCTGCGCACCGCGGCACGAAGATGGCGTGCTGGTATCGCGAGACCGTCTCTCCCAACGAGAGCATCGAGCTGCGGCTGCGGCTGACGCACACCGATGCGGACGATGCGCTCGACCTGGCGTCCGGGTTCGACCGCACGTTCGCGGACCGAGCGCGCGAAGCGGACGAATACCACGCATCGATGCGCGTCGCGCGCACCACGGACGAGGAAGCGGCGGTGATGCGCCAGGCGTTCGCCGGAATGGTTTGGAGCCAGCAGTTCTATCACTACGACGTTGCGCGCTGGCTCGACGGCGATCCGGCGCAACCGGCGCCGCCGGCTTCACGCAAGACCGGCCGCAACGCGAATTGGCGGCACCTGAACAACCACGACATCCTCGCGATGCCCGACACATGGGAGTATCCGTGGTACGCCGCGTGGGACCTGGCGTTCCACTGCGTGGTGCTCGCGAACACCGACCCCGCTGCGGCGAAACATCAGCTGCTGCTGATGTGCCGCGAGTGGTACATGCACCCGAACGGCCAGATTCCCGCGTACGAATGGAAGTTCGACGACGTGAACCCGCCGGTGCACGCGTGGGCCGCACTCGCGGTGTTCCGCATCGACGGCGGCACCGATTTCGAATTTCTCGGGAGCGCATTCCACAAGCTGCTGATCAACTTCACGTGGTGGGTGAATCGCAAAGACGCGCGCGGCGACAACGTCTTCGAAGGCGGATTTCTCGGGCTCGACAACATCGGTGTGTTCGACCGCTCCACGATGTCGGCCGACGGCAGCGTGCTGGAGCAGTCCGACGCCACCGCGTGGATGGGCAAGTTCTGTCTGAACATGCTCGAGATGGCGTTGCGCCTGGCGAACCGCGATCACACGTATGAAGGCGTCGCGCTGAAATTCTTCGAGCACTTCGCCGCCATCGCAGAAGCGATGCATGAATTGTGGGACGAAGAGGACGGCTTCTTCTACGACCGGTTGCGCATGCCGGACGGATCGACGCGTCCGCTGCGCGTGCGTTCGATGGTGGGTCTGCTGCCGGTGTTCGCCGCGGTGCGGCTCGAAGCGGCGTTGTGGGAGAACCTGCCGGATTTTCGCGCGCGCGCCGCGTGGTTCCTGCGACACCGGCGCACGCTCGCGCATCTCGACGAGTTCAAGACCGAATGGCGCATTGAACTCGCGACGCTGGTCGACACGCAGCAGCTGCGGCGCGTGTTGTCGCGCATGCTCGACGAGAACGAGTTCTTCTCGCCGTTCGGCTTGCGTTCGCTGTCGCGCTTCCATCGCGAACACCCGCTGGTGGTGCCGTTGCCGAACGGCGAGGCGCGCCTCGACTACGAGCCCGCCGAATCGAAGTGCGGCATCTTTGGCGGCAATTCGAACTGGCGCGGACCGATCTGGTTTCCGCTGAACTTCCTCGCGCTCGAATCGTTGCGCAACCTGCACGAATGTCTCGGCCAGCGTTTCAAGGTGGAACTGCCGACCGGCTCCGGCCGCCTCGCTACGCTTGGCGAAGTGGCCGACGAACTCGAACGCCGCGTGCTGAGCCTGTTCCTGCTCGACGCAAACGGCCGCCGGCCGATCTACGGACAATCGACGCTGTTCCAGAACGATCCGCAATGGCGCGATCAGATCCTGTTCTACGAATACTTCGACGGCGACACCGGCGAAGGTCTCGGCGCCGCGCACCAGACGGGATGGACCGCGCTCGTCGGTGCGCTGATCGCCAATCGTGGACGGCGATGGAGGCGGTCGGACATGATCGGCGGGTGATCGGCGGTCGCGGTGACGTGATCGGTGTTCCGGAGATCGTGGTGCGATTTTAGCCGGGTAGGGCGACGGGTGATCGGTGCTCCGGCCCGGCGATGGGGGAAGCGCCTCCGCACCGATCACCCGTCGCCCTACCCACATCCGAAGTCGCGCCCTCGTTCGAGGATGAATAAGTCACCGCCGGTGCCAGGCACCGGCGGTGACTTATTCGCGCGCTTCGCGCGCGTTGAGGCGCGACGTAACTTGGATACCGACGCTCGAAGCTCGACCCGCCCGGCGCAACGCATGAATCCCGTTGATCAGCGCGTCGATGAGCCAGTCGAAACTGCGATCTACGTCGAGCGGCAGGCCGAAGCCGCCGTGGCGCTCGAGGATGGTGAAGCCGTGGATTGCGCTGCGCAGTCCGCGCAACGCGTGCAACGCGGCGTCTCGCTCGAGGCCATAGCCCTGCAGCACCAGCAGACACGTGTTCACGACGCGATCGGTCGCTTCGTTCCATGCGCGGTCACGCTTCGGCGGCGCGGCCACCGTGGCCTCGGCCAGGCCTGGGTGCGCCCTCAGAAAGGCGCGGTGCGCTTGCGCCATCGCGTGCACCGCGTCGTCGCCGCTCTTGCCGACGGTGACGCGCACCAGGGCCTCGTCGAGCATTGCGGCCGCGCGCAACGCGAGCATTCGTCGCAGCCCGGTGACGCCGTCGACGTGGTTGTACAGCGACGGCGGCTTGATCTTGAGCCGCGCGGCGAGATCGCCCATCGACAAAGCGTGCCAGCCGTGTTCGTCCACTTGGCGGATCGCTTCCGCGACGACATCGGCCTGTGAGTATCCGGCCCTAGCGCCCATCGGTGGTTCCATGCTGCAGGAATGCGATGATCGGGGGCGCAGTCACGTCCGGCATCTCCGCATGCGGATAGTGGCCGGCGCCTTCTACCATCAGTACGGCGCCCTTCAAGCGCGTCGCAACGAGCAACGCTTCACCCGCCGGCGCCGCGAAGTCGGGATCGCGCGAGCCCATTACCACCAGCACGCGCGCCTTCACGTCGTCGAGCTTGGCTTCGCTCGCGGCCTTCGACGCTGACAGCATGGCGTTGACCACGCGCATGCGACCGTCGAGCGACTCGGATAGCGCTGTCTTATAGCGTTCGAAGTCTTCCGGTTTGCGCGTCGGATACAGCGACGAGTAGTACGCGAGCCAGGCGGGGCGTCCCCAGAAGCCGCGGAAAGCCACGTTCAGCAATGCGCGCTGATACCACGGGCTCGGAATTTCGCGCACGAACGGTCCGATCAGCACGATGTTCGAGACGATGTCGGGCAGCGCGGTCGCGGCCCACACGGCGGACGCGGCGCTCGCGGAATTGCCGATGATCGTCGCGTGCTTGCCACCGAGGCTGTTGAGCAGCGCGACCATGTCGTCACCGACCGCATCGGCCGAGTAACTCGCGAAATCGGCGGTCGAATCGCCGAGGCCGCGCAGGTCCATCAGCACCACGCGAAAGCCGGCGTCGACGAGCGCGGGCGCGAGGAAACGATATTGCGCGCGCACGTCGCCGATGCCGGGCGCGCACAACACGAGTGGCCCGCTCGAGCCGACGACCTCGTACGCCACCTGTCCGTCGGGCCGTTCCAACAGCAGCGGTGGTGTGGCGGCCGCCGCTAGGGCCAACCCGATCGCGAGCGTGAGCATCGATGCCTTCCTTAAGACGATTCGTCTTAAGACTAACCATAGTAGTCTGGAATGTCGAGGCCATGACGCAGTCGGAGAGCGGCGATTCGCCACTGGTCAGCCGCGCGTCATCCGGCGTAGGCTCACGCGCTCTTTGTGCCGCGTGAATCGATCTGCTTCCTATGTACCTGCGCGATTCCGGATGACCACAACGAAACTCGACGATGCGTTGAAGGCGCGCATCCAGGAGGCGTATCGCACCTGGCTCGGTGCGCGCGAGTTCCGGGCGCGGCGCGGGCAGCGCGAGATGATCGCGACGATCGCGCGCGTGTTGACGCGTCCGGAAGGCGAGCGGCGGATCGCGGCGATCGAGGCGGGTACCGGCACCGGCAAGACGGCTGCGTACTGCATCGCTGCGATACCGATCGCGAAGGCGCTCGGCAAGCGGCTCGTCATCGCAACTGCAACGGTCGCGCTGCAGGAGCAGATCGTGCTGCGCGATCTGCCCGATCTCGCGAAGCGCACCGGACTCGAATTCGGTTTCGCGCTGGCGAAAGGGCGGCAGCGCTACGTCTGCCTCAAACGCCTCGACGATCGGCTGCGCAGCGACACGCAGGATACGCTGGCGATGTTCGAGCCGGTGTCCGGAGACGCGCGCGTGCTGTACCAGACACTGCTAGGCGCATTCGCGCGCGGCACGTGGGATGGCGACGTCGACAGTTGGGCTGACGGCGTCGATGAGGCGCACTGGCGCAGCGTCACCACCGATCACCGCGGTTGTTCGAGCAGCCGCTGCGGCTTCTTCCGTCAATGTCCGTTCTTCAAGGCGCGCGGTGGCCTCGAGAAAGCGGACGTGGTCGTCGCGAATCTCGATCTCGTGCTCGCCGACCTCGCGCTCGGCGGCGGTGCGGTCTTGTCCGATCCGGCCGACACCATTTATATCCTCGACGAAGCGCATCATCTGCCCGACAAAACCCAGCAGCACTTCACCTACCGGCTGCGATTGCGCGGCGCGCTGCAATGGCTCGACCAGGTCAATTCGAGCGTGAGCACGCTGGCGCAACGCGTCGGCCGGCCGCCGGAACTGATGTCGCTGGTGCGCGGCATCACGGCGTCGACCACCGCGCTTGCAACGCCCATCGGCGAACTGATCGAGCGCGCCGCGGCGCTCGAATACGTGTCGCGCGACGACGAGCGGCACCTGTTCCGCTTTCCGCTGGGCCGCATTCCGGCCGACGTCGGCGAACTCGCGGCCGCCGCGGCGAAAGAGATGGAAGCTCTGGCGATGCAGGTGGACGCGGTGCACGGGTTGCTGCAGGAAGTGGTGGACGGACAGCGCAGCTGGGAGCACGGCCACGAGGCCGAAGACTGGCTGGGCATCATCGGCCAGCACGTCAATCGTGCCGGGGGGTCCGCCGCGCTGCTGCTCGACTATCGCGACGGCGCCAACGACGAAGCCGAGCCGCGCGCCCGGTGGGCGACGCGCCTGTTGTTCGACAACGGCGACGACTTCGATCTCGTCTCCGCACCGATGCAGCCGGGTTCGCTGCTGGAAGACGCGCTGTGGTCTCAGGCGTATGCGGTGATCTGCACATCGGCGACACTGACTGCGCTCGGCCGCTTCAACCGCTTTCTCGAACGCGCGGGGCTCGGCGAGGACGTCGTGGTGCAACGCATTCCGAGTCCGTTCGATTACCCGAACATCGCCACCTTCAACGTGCCGGCGATGCGCGCCGACCCGCGCGACGCCGCTGCCCACACCGACGAAGTCGCCGAACTGTTGCCGGGTCTGCTCGCACTCGACCGCAGCGCATTGGTGCTATTCGCATCATGGCGGCAGTTGAACGAGGTCGTCCGGCGATTGCCGCAGGCGCTGGTCGATCAGCTGAAGGTGCAGGGCAACGGCAGCAAACAGGCGCTGCTCAACGCGCATCGCGAAGCGATCGACGCGGGGCGGTCGAGTTATGTCGTTGGCGTCGCGAGTTTCTCCGAAGGCGTCGACCTGCCGGACGACTACTGCCGCCACGTCATCGTAGTGAAGCTGCCTTTCGCCGTGCCGGACGATCCGCTCGACGAGGCGATGGCCGAATGGCTCGAAGCACAGGGCCGCAATCCGTTCTTCGAAATCTCGCTGCCCGATGCGGCGATGCGTCTCGTGCAGGCGTGCGGCCGGCTCATCCGCCACGAAGGCGACCACGGCCGCATCACGCTGCTCGACCGACGCATCGTCACGCAGCGATACGGCGCGCGTCTGCTCGACGCGCTGCCGCCATTTCGCCGCGTGATCGACGGCTGAGTCACGCTCACGCGCGTCGCATCAGTCGGTGATGCGGGTGTTCACCGTGATGCGCGTAGCCCTGATGGACCCCAGGATGTCGGCCAGCACGTTGTGGTCCTGATCGTATTGAATGAGCTCGAAGTGTCCGTGATAGCTCATGCCGCCGCGGTCGAGCGTGACCACTTCGCGAATGTTCGCGGGACCGACGAAGTCGGCGCCGCCGGTGCCCGGCCCGGTAACCGGCGCGTCGGCGTCGAACGCCCAGGCGAGCGGAAAGTGATTCAGCTTGTAGGTGGAGGGTCCGACCTGCTGCCAAACGCCCATGCAGAAGTCGCCGGTGGTCGGCGCGCGACCGGAGTTCATCAACTCGGTTCCGTCGCTGTGCCACGTGACATATCCCGAGTCGATCGTCGCGCCGTCCGGTGGGCCGCCGTTGCCCTCTGCCTTGAACTCGAATTTCCACATCCCGACGATTGAAGAAAAGCCGGTGAGGTTCACATACATTGCGGCGTAATCGTGCGAGTCCGGATTGAACGTGGCCGACTGCAGCCCGCCTGCCCATTCCGCCTGAAGCGACGCCGCGTGTGCGCGCGCGACGTCGGCCGACGAACAACCCGCGTTTGCGTATCCGGCGAATCCCATCGCGGCAACGACGGCTCCCAACGTTGCGTTCACCTTTCCAAACACAGCATTCATGTTCTCTCTCCCGTTTGATTCGGCCCCGGGTTCTTTTGAACGCCTGCCGATGGCAGACGCGCCGAGCAACCCCTACTCCCCGATCGATTCTGATTGGCGGTTCCGACGCGACAACGTGTTTCCGACGAATCGCGGCCCGGCGGGAGCGAATGCGTGCAGCGCGGAGTGAGTCAGCGAATTCGCGGCGCGGATCGACGCCGTTTTGAAACCGCGGCGCGGCCGGCGCGCTATGATCGATCGCGGAACTCGAGGTTTCGCGATGAGCAGCGACGCGACAAGCGTACGGCTCTGGTCTGGCAACGCGCTTGCAGGGCGCATCCGCGCGGCACTGTCCGGGCTCGGCTACGCGCTGAGTCTGGTGGCGTTTCTCGTCGCAGCAACGGCGATGAAGTTCACTTTCGATTCGTCCGATGCGGGCGGACACCTGTTCGCGTCCGGCGTGTATGTATTGCTTGCGCTCGGAGCAACGTTGCTGCTGGTGCTTCCGCTGATCGTCGCGGCATCGAATCTCGCACCGGCGGTGGGTCTGCGCCGGCTGTTGTTCATCGCGGCAACGACGTTCGTTTCGATCGGCGTGTGCTTCGCGTGGCCGCTCGTCGGCCGCCTGACGCACACGATTCCGCTGAACGGCGTCGCCGAAAAACAGCTCGCGATCTTCGTCGTGATGCTCGTGGCGGTATTCGAATTCAGGCATCGCGCGCTGCTCGGTGCGCGCGCGTTGTTGCGCACCGAAACCGACGCGGCGCTCGCGAGCGCACAATTGCAGCACGCGCGCATGCAGGTGCTGCGGGCGCAGATCGCGCCGCATTTTCTGTTCAATACGCTCGCCACCGTGCGGCGTCTCTCGCGCATCGATCGAGCGGGCGCCGCCGGCATGCTCCGCGATCTCATCCATTACTTTTCGATCGCGCTCGCGCATCGGAACGAGGCGGAATCCACGCTCGGACGCGAGTTTCGCCTGGTTGACGCCTATCTGCGTATTCACCGCATTCGCATGGGTAAGCGCCTCGCGTACGAAGTGCTCCTGCGCAGCGAACTCGAAGCCGTGCAGGTGCCGTCGATGATGCTGCTGACATTGGTCGAAAACGCGCTGAAGCACGGGATCGATCCGCTCGTCGAAGGCGGCTTCGTGCGTGTCTCTGCCATGCGGCGCGGCGCGATGCTGTTCGTCGAGGTCGCCGATACCGGGCGCGGCATGGTGGCGACGGAAGGTCCTGGGACAGGTCTTGCCAACATCCGCGCGCGGCTGTCGATGCTGCATGGCTCGCGCGCGCGTCTGTCGCTCGCGCATGGAAGGCCGCGCGGCTTCATTGCGACGGTGCAGTTGCCGATCGAGTTCGGCGAATGAGTAGGGTGGCGGACGTGGCGGGTTTCGTCCGCGATGTGATTCGCGAGTTCACCTGGCAGAAACTGCTGCTGGTCCAGGTGCTCGCCGTACTCGTGCAACTGATCGTCGTCACGGTGTTCTCGAATCCGCTCGCAATGGTCGAGCCGCGGCTGATCATTTCCGAGATCGTTGCATGGAGCATTCTGCTCGCTGCGTTGATTGGCGACCAGGCGGTCGCGCGCGGCATGACGCCGCTGTTGGCGTACGCGTTGTCGCTCGTTTCGATGGCGGTGATCGGAAGCCTGGCGCAGTTCGAATTGCGTAGCTGGCTCCAGGTCTTCAAAGGCGCCGGCGACCCGAGCGACGTCGAGGACCAGATTGCGACGGGCGTTTACGTTGCGTGCGACATCCTCTCGTACGGTGCGTTGTTCGTGCTGATCTACCTCGATCACCGCCGCAGGTTGCGTCTGATGCGACGCGTCGCGATAGCGGAGTTCGAGCGGGCGCGGTATCAGCAACAGGCCGTCGACTCGCGCTTCGCGGCGTTGCAGGCGGAGGTCGATCCGATCGAGGTGATCCGCAGACTCGAAGCGCTACAGCAGATGTATGCGCGCGACTCGACGCGCGCCGAACAGATGCTCGATGAATTCACCGCCGATATGCGCGCGAAGGTGGCGCAGCCGGCCGAGGCCGTCGGCGTCTAGCTACAGGTGCTTGAAGAGGTGAGCGTGCGCGGCGCTCACGGGCAGCATCTCCCGACGCTGTTTGAGCTTCACCTCGAGCGAACCCCGGAACGAGCGATGGATGCTCTGAATGGCGCTGACGTTTACGACGATGCCGCGGTGGATCTGCCAGAACACGTTCGGGTCGAGCTTGTCTTTCATCTGCTTCAGCGTCGATGACAGCAGATATTCGGACGCGGCAGTGAATACCGACGTGTACTTGTTGTCGGCGCGCAGATAGCAGATCTCGTCGGTGGTGACGAGTCGCAGCTCCTGCCCGAACGGTACCGTCAGCCACTTGAGATACTTCGGCGCGATCCCGGCGTATGACTTCAGCAGATCGAGGATACCGTCGAGATCGGCCGGCGCGCTCAGCAGCCGCTGTTTCAGCCGGCGTACGGTCACTTCGAGCCGCGCGGTTGCGATCGGTTTCTGCACGTAGTCGATCGCGCCGTGCTCGAAGGCCGCCATCGCGTACTGATCGTAGGCGGTGACGAACACCACGTGCGCCTTGCCACTCGCCTCGCGCGCCACATCGAGGCCGCTGGCACCCGGCATCTGGATGTCGAGAATCAGCACCTGCGGCGCGTATTGCCGCAACGCCTGTAGCGCTTCGACACCGTCGGCGGCTTCCGCGCAGACCACGAGCTCCGGCCACAGTGCGCGAAACGCTTCGCGAATCTCGGCGCGCAGCAGCGGTTCGTCTTCGGCGATGACCGCCGTGGGTGCGCTCATGACGACGGTCCGACGGATGCACTAACTGAATTCAGCCGTTCGCGCAGCTGCGCGATCAAGTCCTCCAGCAGCGGCTCTGCGTCCGGGGCGGCCGCCTCGTACGACTGCTTTATCCGATCGAGCATCCCCAGCAACGAATCCGGTTCCACTTGCGCTTGCGCCGCGAGGAGGCGCGAGCGGGCGAGTTGTTGCGCGAGCCGCATGTGATTGAGCTGAAGCTTTTCCACTTGTTGCCGGCATCGCATTTCACGCTGCCGATGCGTGTGCGCAAACATGACGAACGCCCCCCACACGAGCGTGTCGAGGGCCATGTAGATCATGTTCATGTCGCGAAACGCGTCGGCGTGGTCGCCGTCCCCGAGTCCTGACAATCCGAACAATTCGCGGATGTACCACTGAGCAATGCCGCTGACAGCACTGATAACGAGCAGACAAAGGGGGTAGGCCAAAGTCGGTGATATGCCGCGTCGACTCATCTCGTCCGCGCAAAGGATCGCCGCCATCACACCAATACCCATTGTGGCGGAGATGATCGCTCCGCCCCGCACGAACATGGACCAATGATCAGTGGCGAAGTCGACATACCGCGCCATCAGCAGGTGGAACGCCAGCGATGTTCCGGCCAGAACGAGAGCGGCCAGCAGCGTGCGCGAGGTGAATCGCACTGCGACATCTCCGACGAGCGGGCCGACACCACGGTGTTGGCGAACCCACGCGCTCATGTGTCGGCGCTCGCCGGAATCGTAATCGTCGCGGCGACCCCCCGTGGCTGCACCCGGGACAGACTCAGTGCTGCGGCGTTGCCGTAAAGCAGCGCCAGCCTCGATCGGATATTAGAGAGTCCCGTGCCGCTGCCGGCGGTCGCCGCCATTCCTCTCCCCGAATCGACTACCGTGAGTTGCAGATCGGCGTTGTTGCGGGTTGCGCGCACGCTGATGGCGCCACCATCCGCCATCGGGTTGATGCCGTGCTTGATCGCGTTCTCGACGAGCGTGAGTAGCATCATGGTCGGCACGCGCGCGTCAGCCAGATCGGACGGAAACGCGATTTCGTAGGTCATGCGTTCACCCATGCGGATGCGGTGAATGGCGAGATAGGCGTTGAGCAGTTCCGCTTCCTGCGCGAGGGTGGTTTCTTCCGTGCGCAGGTTCGGCAGTGCGGCCGCGAAGTACTGCATCAGATTGTCGATCATGTGGGTTGCGGCTCTGGTGTCGGAGCGCGCGAGCTGCCGCACGTTTGCAAGCGTGTTGAACAGGAAGTGCGGCTCGATCTGCGCGTGCAGCAGCTGCAGACGAGCGCGCGCCATCTCGGCGTCGAGGGCCGTCGCGTCGAGTAGCGCCCGCGATAGAGCCTTCTCGCTCTCCGTGACCCGATGCTGAAACTCGAACGCGCCGGTCAACACTAGAGCGAACAGAATGAGATTGGGCAGCTCGTTCATCCCTGGATCGATCGCCGATGCCGCGAATCCATACGCGATCGCAGCGGCGACCAACCACGCGACCCTGAGGCGCTGCGCGCGGGGCGCGCGATTCAGCGTCACGACGAGTAGGGGCAACAGCGGGAGCAGCCCGGCCGCAAGCGCACCGGCGTTCTGCGCGAGCGACGAGAGTGCCGCAGCCAGCGTCGCGGTCGGCCACACTCCGACGTCTTCCTGAATCGACAGCGACACGATCAGCAGCAGGGCGAGCGCCAGCAGGAGTCCGAGGCCGCAGAACAACGGCCTCACTTCGCCAAAGAAGGTTCTACGCGAGTTCCCCCTCGTACCCGCAACCGCAATCACACGGATGCCTCGCCCGATTGCGCCGACGGTTCCAAGCCTGCCTCGACACCGAACGCCGAGGCAAGTGCGCGCGGTCTATTTCACTGTGCGAGCGCCGTGGGCGATCCGTTGGTGGTCGGGACGAACCCCGCGGACTGTCGGAACGCGCCCACGTCCGTGATCGCCGTTCCGGGAGGCAGGTCGTCGAACTTGCCGCGGCTGTAGATGACGAGCCGTTGTTTCTGCACCAGGTCGAGCAGGTGATCGTAGAACGCAAGGAGGTGCGGCTGGTCGATCAGCTCGATCTGTTGTGCGATCTGTTCGCGCGAGTCGAACGAGGTGAAGCCGACGTCGAGGTCGGTCCAGTAGCGCTGGCTGCGATCGGCGAGATTCTTGTCGCGTTCGCGCAGACGCCCGATGAGCCCCTGCTTGTAGGCATCGAACTCCTCGGCCGACATCGCCGCGAGCGCGCCGCGGTAGTGCGTCAGGAACGAACGCGAGACGTCGAGCAGCTTGTTCGGTCCGGCGACCGGACTCTGTACCACGAACGCGATGCCCGGCACACGGCGCAGCACCGACGGCGTAACGAGCACGACGTAGCCGAGCTGTTGCTCGGTTCGCAGTTCGTTGTAGTACGGACTGCGCAATACCTGGCTCGTCAGGCCGAACAGCGCGCGTTCGGCGAACGACTCGTTGGCGCCCTGCAGGTACATCACCATCGCCGAGTCGGCGTTGTCGATGGTCAACGGATAGGTGAAGTCGCCTTCGGGCAGCTTCGCCACCGTGCTCGATTGCGAATCCACGGCGTCGAGATGCAGATCCGACTTCACGATCTTCGCGACGTGCGCGGCTTCCTCGGAGCTGACATTGCCGTGCATCAGCAGCAGCGCGCCATACTGATTCAGGTGATCGTGGCGCCACGCGGTGAGACGTTCCGGCGTTACGTCGGCCAGCGCGTCCGCCAGCTGCGCAGGCGGCCAGCCGCCGGCGATCATCACGTGCGAAAGGCTCGCCATCGCCTGCTCATAGGGGCGACCCGCCACGAAGTTCTGCCACGAACGACGCAGCTCCTCGCGATAGTCCGCCACTTTCTGCTGCGACGGAGCGATGTTGGCGAACACGTCGAGAATCCGCTTCAGCAGCAGCGGTTGCTTGTCGTCGTAACCCGACACCGTGATGAGGAAGCCGCTGGACTGAACGTCGATGTCGTAGTTCAGGCCCGCCACTTCGGCCGGATACGCGAACGTGTTGAGCGCGTCGAGTACCAGATGGGCGTATAGGTTCGCGTAAGCCGCGTCGGCCGGCGTGCGGAATCCGCCCGGCACGTCGAGCCTGAGGTAAGTCGTGGCGCGCGGCGTGCCGAAGCTGGTGTCGGGTGCCCACCACAGCGCGAGGCCGGGCGTCGAGTCGACCCGTTTCGGCAGCGTTTGAGGCTGCGTTTCGAGGGCCAGGTTGGTCGGCAGAAATTCGTTCGGAGGAGGCAGCGCAAGCGCGAACTCGTCAGGCGCGCCGCCGCCGAGGTTGGTTGTCAGCTTCTGATCGCTGTAAGGCACCTGGAACCACGGCTCGATCTTGTCCGCGTCCACCGTCTGGCCGCTGACTTCGAGCAGCAGGTTGTCGGGACGCAGCGCATCGATGTAACGACGGATCAGCGCCTCGTCGTAACGCTCCATCATGTACGGACCTTCGAGCACGTCCTTCACCGGATACAGCCGCAGGTTCGGCGCGGTGTTGTAGACGAAGCTCATCGGCGACGTGCTCTCCTGGAAGCGGAATGCCAGGCCCGCCACTTTTGACTGTTCCTCGTATCGCCACTTCGCGATGCCCTGCTCGCGGACCAGCGCGATGTAGTCGAAGAGGGCGCGCGTGATGTCGTCCACGTGCGCCGAGCCGTCTTCGGTGAGCTCGATGGACACCATCACGAGCGCATTGTCCGCGTCGAAACGCGCCGCGCTGGCGCCCAACGACTCGATCCAGCCGCGCGCCTTCAGTTGCGCGTGCAGGCTTCCGACGCCTTCGTGACCGAGCAGGTTCGCCACGTACGCGCCCGGCTTCTCACGGAAATACGGGTCGAGATTCGGCACCGGGAAGTTGTAGGTCACCTGGCGCGTGTCTTTCACCGTCTGGTACGTCACTTTTCGCGGCAGCGTGCCGGGCGTGAACATCGGGCCGATCGGCGCGGGCTTCGCGATCTGCCGTCGCGGAATCGCCGAGAACTTCTCGGTAACCCAGGAAGCAAGCTGGTCGAGCGACTGGTTGCCCAGCACCACCAGCGCCATCTGATCGGCCGAATAGTGCGTGCGATAGAACTCGACCAGGTCGGTGCGCACGTCGCCGCTCAGCGTATCGAGGCTGCCGACGGAGAAGCGGGCGCCGGGATGCGCCTGGTTCATCACCTGCTTTTCGACGGCGCCGGCGCGCCAGTCGTCATCCTTGAGGTAGAGCTGATACTCGGAGTTCACCGCGTTCTTCTCGCGCTCGACATAAGCGGCATCGAACGTAGGGGCGATGAAGAACTGCGCGAACCGGTCGAGACCGCCTTCGAGGAAGGGGTTCTGGATGTCGAAGAAAAAGTTCGTGTGATCCGACGCGGTGTAGGCGTTGAACGTGCCGCCATGCGTGGTGATGTAGTTCTGATAGTCGTCGACGTCGGGGTATTTGGTGGTGCCGAGGAACAGCATGTGTTCGAGGAAATGCGCGAGCCCGGCGCGGCCTTCGGGGTCGTCGTAGCTGCCCCGATAGACGGCCAGCGCCGCGGCGGACTTGTCGGTCGTCGGATCGGAAACCAGCACCGTGAGCAGACCGTTCGGCAGCGTGATCGCGCGATAGTCGCGGTGATCGTTCGGGCTTTTGATGATCGTCGTCGAACTGGCGGGGAGCGTAGTGCAGGCGGCCAGCAGCAACAGGACGACGAACGACTGAACTCGACGCAGCAAAACGGGCAGCGGCAGGCGCTGCTGAAACAGACGATTCAATGGATTCTCCGGTTGTCGGCGCGGCGATTGTAAAGCAAGAAAGGGTTAGGACCCTTTTTCAGACACACTCAGGACGTTTCAGTTCGCGCGAGCGTTCGAGGCTGATCCGATCTTCAATTCCTCGCGGGAATTCGGAAGGGAGTAGTAGGCGTAGCAATAGAAGAACCAACGTCCTGGGGAGGAGGCGGAGTGGTCACGCCAATGCCCGTAATCGGTGTGAGTTCGGCCACCTTGGACCGCAGATAGGCATGCCAACGGCGGCCAAACCCCAGTTCGTCGAGTAACGCCTGATACTGCGGGTTCTCCACGACGCCGGGTGCCCAATACCACTGCATGCCTGTTAGGTAGTCCCACCAGGTCGCCAAGTATCCGGGCTCCATCTCGGCCCAATAGCCTATTCCGGCCTCTACGTCGCCGAGCATGAAGCTCACCGCGCCGCGCGCCGAATTGTTGGCACGCGGATGGGCGAACAAATGCGCAAGCTCGTTGCTGCGCGGCGAGATGTCGCCCCTGATGGCTGCCAGCGTCAGCCGTGCGTACCACCCCCAGCCCGCAGACGTAGCTTCCAAACGGTTGACGTACAAATCGGCTTCCCGATATCTCCCGAGCTTCGCCAAAGCCCCCACCAGTCCGTAGTTGGAAACCGAAAAATCGGGCAATCGTTCGACATTTCGTTTCATGAGCGCAACGGCCTGCTCAAGTTCGCCTCTGGCCTGCGCAATCGTGGCCTCGTGTGTTTCGATATAGATCCGGTCTTCTTGATCGACCAAGGAAATTGCACGCGCCACATAAGCCGCACTTTCATCGAGGAGATTGGTTCCACCCAGCATCGCACCGTACCGCCGCAGTGCGTGAACGTTGCTCGGATCTTTGATGATCTCTGATCGCCAAAATGCCTCGCCGTCGACGGGATTGGCCAACGACATGTAGCGACATGTCTGCTCGATGTCGCGAATGGCGTCCGGGTCAATGTGCGACTGTCGGGCGCGTCTAAGCACTGCCTGTGCTTGTTGTCGGAGGTGTTCCCGTCCCTGTGTATGTTGACCCACCTTGCCCATGTCCTTGTAAGAGGCGGCGAGGCAAACATAAGCCATCGCGAATCTAGGATCCTTCTCCAACGCGCGACTGAATAACGCCGCCGCTCGCCTGAACGCATCGAAGGAATGAACGCGATGCACCAATTCTCCTTCGAAAGCGGCTAGATACGCTTCCACATTGCGCGTGCCCCATCTGCGCATACGCTCCGCATGGTCAGAGTCGAGTAGAACCACCAGCGTGTCGATTAAGTGCGCAATTTTTTCGTGCAACACGACCGATGCATCAAAGTGTTCTTGATGGGACGGCGACTCCACCAACCCAGACATCAAGACAATGGTGGCACGCAGTTCAGAGCCTATCTCCTGCACGTCGAAGTCGACCGTGTAGTCCGCGCGCGATTCACGACCTAAGGTCGGCCCCCGACTTTGCTCAACACGAACTTCCGTTTGCTGTCGCACTACTACGTTGGTCAATTGATTCAACTGGGCGACCATCTCGTTTCGAATGCGTTGCGCAAAAGCTTTGCCACGAGAGGTCGAGCCGCCTGGTTTGATTGGCTTGATGACCACGGTTCTCGTCCCAAAGGAAACGATCATCGGCGAGGACGGTTGTTTTTCTGCCGCATCTGCATCGATGGGTGTGATAGGCGCCGTTAGTCGATAGCCACGCTTCGGTACGGTTTCGAAATGCACGCCATCGTCCCCGAGGCGATCGAGCGCGAGTCGAAGCTCAGCCGCACATTTGTGGACTGCATTGCGCGAAGACAGGGAACCCCGCCAGAGCGCATCCAAGAGCTCGTCATGCGTGACCGTGGACCCTGCGCGTTGAGCCAGATAAATCAGAACGTTCATCGCGCGCGGGCTGAGCTTCGTGCTGGTGCCTTCGTAGGTCAGGAGACGGCTGTTGGGATCGACCTCGATCCGTCCGACCTGAAGCTTTTCCCCCCCATTCGATCCGTTGGCCACACGAATCCCCTTTTACCCCTGAGCAACTATTAGCCCAGCGGGAAGGAAAAGGGAAGGAATCGGGAAGAAATTGGGAGTGGCGATCGTGGCAGATTCGCGTCAGGTCTGGTCAGAGAGTCGCTTGGTCGTGACGGGATCTGAGAGGAGAGGAGGAAACATGGCACGCACAGCGTGTTGGTGGTGCGGCATTGCCGCGCCGGCGAGAATTGTAGTCGTGGCGCTAGTCCTGCTCGGCGGCTGCGGTGGTGGAGGCGGAAGCGGTTCCGAACCGCCGACTGCTTCGCTGACGGTGGTGGTCAGCGACGTGTTGGGACAGCCCGTGGGACATGCGCAAGTCGAAGCCTTTGGATCGGGCATAAGGAAATCGTTGCGAGCGACCACCGACGCCGGCGGCAGAGTCCGTTTCGCACACGTTCCGGCCGGGACAGCATCGATCTATGTGTCCGATGATTCTCCGTCCGGCGTCTCGTTCAGCGGCAGTTCCGGATCCATTCAAGTAGCGGATGGTTCCGCGCTCGAAATCAACGTGGCGCTCCTCCCAGTGGGCGATCCGTTCGTGGCAGTACGCGCGTCGTGGGTCGAGGCGAGCGGAGCGAGTGCAGACGGTCGCTCAGTGGACATGGCGATCGACCTGTATTCGTTCACCGTATCGATTGATCAGTATGATTCACCCACGAGTGTGCTCGGGCTGAATCTGGCCAATTGTTCGCCGGACTCGGCCGATGATACGCCTGCGTTCCGACCCAATTGCGTCGAGGGTTCGGGGGCATTCGATGCGCCGTACGAGGCACCGGGTTACGACGAACGCCTGGGTACCACGATTCCGGGTGGTGCGGCCGCTCCGTTTTCGGTGGCGGTGCTGCTGGATCAGGGGCGCGCCATGGCGCTGAACGATTCGGCGGATGTCCGTCTCTTTGCGGTCAAATACTTCCTTTCGATGCTGCACGCGGAAGACCGCGTACTGCTTGCGGCGTTCGCATCGGACGACCCCGCCGGTCCGCGAGCGCTCTTGCCGGACGCGCCGGTGACGATGCTGCCAGATGATGTGAGTCCGACGTTCGCGGCGAGCGATGGAGCAGTGATGTTCCCCATAGTCGATTCGTTGGCGACCCTCGAGGGCGGCGCATCGCCGCTGTACGCAGCGATCGACAGGATGCTCGACTTCACGTCCCAGAACACCCCGCCGGGTCGCCGTCGCGCGGTCGTCGTGTTGACCACCGGGCCTGACGGGACGTGCGGGTCCACCGCCCAATGCCTGACGGCGAGGCAAGCATTGGCGAGCAAAGCCCGGGCAAACGGTGTGTCGATCGTCGTGATCGGATTGGGTAGCGCTTCGCAGCCCACCGATGTCGTTGCGTTGAGCGAACTGGCCGAAGGCACGAGTGGCGCGCTGTTGTGGACGAATGACCCGCACCAACTTCCGACTCTGTTTCGCGGACTCCTGCAGGTATTGGAAGGGAGCGCCGACACGTTCGAGACCCACTACCTTATCCAGTCGCCGACGGACGGTGCATTCCAATCCGGCCGCACGGTCCACGGAACGGCCAACGTCGAGGTCAACTACTGTCCATTCGACTGCTGGTCGATCGACGTGCCGTTCGCCGCCCGAATTCCATGATTCGCGTATCGGACCGTCGACCGAGTTTCGGTGCCCGATCTGAGACAAGAAGGACGTAGGCAATGACGACACTGCTGATCGTGCTGGCATATCTGCTATTCGGACTCGGTGTGAGCGTGGGTGTTTGGATAGGTGACGAAGACGCACGCGACGAAACCTTGCTCGCGCGGGTCACTCTGGTGCTGGGCGGCATGCTCGTGTGGCCAATGCTCATTCGATTGCGGGCGGCGCGGGCCCAATACGGCCGTGAATTCGATGAGTGAACCGGAGAACCCTCGCGGCCTCGAGTGGCGCTGCCCCTGATCAGCGCCGACGCGCGAGCGTCAGTCCGTCGCCGATGGGCAGCAGCACGATGTCGACGCGCGCATCGCCGTGCACTTTGCTGTTGAGGGCGCGGATCGCTTTGGTGTCGGCGTCCTGACGCGACGCGTCGACCACCGCGCCATTCCACAACGTGTTGTCGATGCCGATCAGTCCGCCCACGCGCACCAGCTTCAGAGCGCGCTCGTAGTAGTTGTCGTAGTTGCTCTTGTCGGCATCGATGAACGCGAAGTCGAACGTGTTGCTCTGACCCGCGGCGATCAGCTGATCGAGCGTGGCCACGGCGGGGCCGAGTTTCAGGTCGATCTTGCCGGCCACGCCGGCCATCGCCCAGTGACGCTTGCCGATCGACGTCCATTCCTCCGACACGTCGCACGCGATCAGCTTGCCGTCGCTGGGCATCGCTTCGGCGACCGCAAGCGCCGAGTAGCCGGTGAACGTACCGACCTCCAGCGCGCGCTTCACGCCCAACAATTTGACGATCATCTGCATGAACCCGGCCTGTTCCGGCGAGATCTGCATCATCGCCATGGGCAGCTTGGCCGTTTCCACTCGCAGCGCTGCGGCGGTGGCCGACTCCCGCACTCCGACCTGCATCAGGTATTCGTAAAGCGGAGCGGTGATCTGAAGCGTGCGCGCGGACATGGTGGCGACTCCTTGGTTTCCTCTAACCTTAGCCGATGTCCATGTCTGCGAGAAACACCTGGATGCCGTTGGCGCGCTCGCTCGCGGCCGATGTCATCGCGAGTGCCGTTCGGCCGATGTGCGTCGCGATCTCGGGTGCGCAAGGCAGCGGCAAGACGACGCTGGCCGAGATTCTGACGGAGCAGCTGATACTGTCGGGCGTCAGCGCCGTAGCGTGCTCGTTAGACGACTTCTATCTCGAGCGTGCGCAGCGCATTAATTTGTCGCGAACCGTGCATCCATTGCTGATCACGCGCGGGGTGCCGGGAACTCACGACATCGAGCTGTGCAAGCGAACGCTCGACAGCGTGGTGCGGGTGCCGACGCCGATGCCGAAGTTCGATAAAGGCCTCGACGACCGTGTCGGCCGCAGCGCATGGCCGACGGCCGGCGTCTCCGACGTGGTTGTGATCGAAGGGTGGTGTCTCGGTGCGCGGCCGCAATCCGCAGACGACCTCGTTGCGCCGGTCAACGAACTCGAGAGCAACGAAGACGCCGACGGTCGTTGGCGCCGTTACATCAACGACGCGCTGGTGCGGTATCAGGCGCTGTTCGCACGCTTCGACCGGCTCGTGTTCCTGCAGGTGCCGAACTTCGATGCGGTGCGACGTTGGCGCGCCGAGCAGGAGATGCAGTTGCCGAAGCGGCAGCGCATGAGCGCGGCCGAATTGCGGCGATTCACCGCTCACTACGAACGGTTGACGTACTGGATGCTGCGGGACTTACCCGGCCGGGCCGATCTGACTGTGGTGCTCGACAACGATCACGCGATCGTGACTTCCGCCACGAAATCAGGGCGTTGAGGCCGGCTGGTTCGTTCATCTTCGGTTCAGCGCCGCGAACGTATCGTGACACCTGGATCGCAAGTCAGTCGTCACACAGGAGAAACGACATGAGTACCTTTCGCATGCTCGCCGCCGGACTGTTGATCCCGTCGGTGGCGTTCGCCGGCAGCTATGAGCAGGCCCGCGTCACCGGCGTTCAGCCGGTTTACGAAACCGTGAGCTACACGGTGCCGCGCGAGCAATGCAGCGAGCAGCGCGTGCAGACCGGAGCCGGTGGCGGCACGTCGCCGGCGATCCCGTTGCTGGGCGCCATTGCCGGCGGTGCGCTCGGTTCGGCCGTAGCGAACGGCCACAACAACAAGCAGGCCGGTGCGGTGATCGGCGCGGTATTCGGCGGCGCCGTCGGCTACGACGTTGCGCGTCGGAACGCGACGCCTCGGTATGTGACTTATGGAACTCAGGAGGTCTGCACCGAAGTGCAGGACGTGCACGAGGAGCAACGCATCAGCGGCTACAACGTGCGCTACACGTACATGGGCCAGACGTATTCGACGTTCACCCGGAACCCGCCGGGCGACACCGTGCGAGTACGCGTGGACGTGACGCCGGCGTTCTAACGACCGCACAGTGTGGATGACCTGAACGCTCAGCGTACAATGCCCCGATGAACATGCGCTCACGATCATTGTTTGCCGCGGTGCTGACGGCCGCGCTTTCTCTGACGTGCCTGCCGGCCGCCGCCGATCGCGGAGGCGCTGATCGCGGAAGTCACGACCGTGGCTCCGAGAACGACGGCATTTCGGCCGATCAGGCGGCGTCGATCGTGAAGCGTGCGTACGACGGGCGTGTGGTGTCGGTGAAGCAGGAAGGTAACGGCTACAAGGTGAGAGTGCTGCTAGACGGCGGCCGCGTGAAGACAGTGTCGGTCGATTCGCGCGGAAGCTTGAGAGAGTCGAACTGATCCGAAGGAACCTCGATGCGCGTGTTGGTAATCGAAGACGATGCGGGGCTGCGCGCTCAGCTCGTCGAGAATCTGAAAGAAGCAGGCAATGTGGTTGACGCTGCTGCCGACGGCGACGAAGGCGTCTACTTCGGCCGCGAGTTCGAATACGACGCGGCGGTGGTCGACCTCGGCTTGCCGAAACGCGACGGCATCGCGGTGATCAAGGCGCTGCGCGGGCTCGGCCGCAGCCTCCCTATACTGATACTCACCGCGCGCGCGCACTGGCAGGACAAAGTGGTCGGCCTCGAAGCCGGCGCCGACGATTACCTGACGAAACCGTTCCACATGGAGGAACTGCGCGCGCGCTTGAACGCATTGATGCGGCGCGCTGCAGGACATGCGTCGCCGGTCATCACCGTCGGCGCGTTCTCGCTCGATACCGCGCGCAAGGAAGCACGCGCAGGCGACGACGCCGTCGAGTTGACCGCGTTCGAATATCGGGTGCTCGAGTATCTGGTGCTGAATGCCGCGCGCGTGGTGTCGAAAACCGAGCTCACCGATCATCTGTACGAACAGGACTTCGATCGCGACAGCAACGTCATCGAGGTCTTCATCGGCCGCTTGCGCCGCAAGCTCGACCCCGAAGGTAAACTGAATCCGATCCGCACCGTGCGCGGCCAGGGTTACCGTTTCGCCCCCGAGGAATCGAGTTAGCGTTGGCGCAGACGTCGCGAATCGGTCTGCGCGCGCGGCTGCTGCTGACGAGCACGCTGGTGCTCGGCCTCGGCCTAGGCCTCACCGGTTGGGTGCTCGACCGATCGTTCACCGCGAGCGTGGTCGCCGGCGCCGAAGAACAGCTGAAGCTCCTGACCTATTCGCTGCTCGGCGCCGCGGAGGAAGAAGGGTCGACCCTGCGCTTTCCGTCGTCGCCGCTCGAACCGCGGCTACAGCAGCCCGAGTCGGGCCTTTACGCAACCGTCAGCGACGCGAAGGGCAACGTGATCTGGCGATCGCCTTCGCTGCAATTCGGCAACCTCGCGTGGTTGCGTCTCGCGCCACCGCCCACCGATCGCAAGCTGGTGCCGGGCAGTTTCGTATTTCGCGAAACCGACGGCCGCTTCGAGATGTTCTATCGCGTCATCTGGGAAACCGAAGGCGATCAGATCTTCACGTTCCGGGTGATCGCCGACCGGGCGCCGTTCCGGGTCGCAATCGCGAGCTTCCGCCGAACGTTGATGTTTGGCCTCGCGGCGGTGGTGATCGCATTGATGGGCGCGCAGGTGCTCGCGATCGCGTGGGGCTTGCGCCCGGTCGCGACCATGGCAGCGCGGATACAGGCGATCGAAGCGGGAAAACGCGAGCGCATGGGCGAGGACTATCCACCGGAACTCTCGGGTCTCGCGCGCAACATCGATCGCTTCATCGACCACGAGATCAGCAGCCGCGACCGCTATCGCACCGCGATGGACGATCTCGCGCACAGCCTCAAGACGCCGCTCGCGGTGTTCCGCAACGCGCTGTCTTCCGGTCACGCCGACGATCAGAAGCTGCTGCGCGACCAGCTCGACCGGATGGAAACGACGGTTGCGCATCAACTGTCGCGCGCCATGGCGGCGCGCCCGGTGGTGCTGGCAGGCTGGACCGCACCGGCGCCGCTGGCGGAGCGACTGATCAAAGCGCTGCGAACCGCCTACATCGCGAAGAACGTCACGGCCGAACAGCACATTCCCCCCGAACTCCTCGTGCGCTGCGACGAGCGCGACTTGATGGAAATGTTGGGAAACCTGATCGAGAACGCGTTCAAGTACTGCCGCTCGAAAGTGGTGATCGGCGCCGAGGCCGGCGCGACCGCGCGCCTGATCATCGACGACGACGGCCCCGGTGTCCCGACCCACCAACGCGTGCAAGTACTCGCCCGCGGCGCGCGCGGCGACACGATGGAAGCGGGTCACGGCATCGGGTTGGCCGTAGTCGCCGAGCTGGTGTCCAGTTATCACG
This sequence comes from uncultured Gammaproteobacteria bacterium, assembly GCA_963780795.1. Taxonomy (GTDB): domain Bacteria; phylum Pseudomonadota; class Gammaproteobacteria; order Pseudomonadales; family Azotimanducaceae; genus DATJGR01. Next base: position 47,738 of record CAWADH010000009.1, read on the forward strand.
GCGGGCTGACGATCGAAGAGTCGCCGCTGGGTGGGGCGCGAGTGATTCTGGAGTTGTCTGGTGCGGCATAGGCCGGTCTGGTGGAACGGAGCTTCGGATCGGTGCGGGTGGAATGGAGCTTCGAGCGCGGCGGAGATGCGGGAACGAGTGAACGCGCGCTTTGCACGCTTTTATTTCACGGCTAAGTCAAAAGCCGGTGCCAGGCACCGGCAGTGACTTATTCATCGTTGAGCGTGGGCGCGACGTTGGATGTGGAAGGGCGACGGGTGATCGGTGCGGAGGCGCATCACACGCCCGGAGCACTACTCCAACGCGATCCGACAGGCCCGGAAGAACCGTTCGCGTGCGGGGCTGTCGTCGTTGGAGGCGGGGCCGGTTCGGCACCAGCGTTCGGCGAGCTGCATCGGCGCTTCTTCCATCACGCGCCGGTGCTTCATGCCCTGATTCAGTCGGTCTACCTGCAGCGCGAGGCGGTCTTTCTGGTACTCGGTTGGGGTTTCGAGGCCGGCCGCGATTTCCATTTCGATCGCGAGCTTCATGCGCGCGGCGGTGGTGTCAGCCGCGGCGGATTTCAGTGCCTGCGCGTCGGCGCGTGCGAGCGATTTGACGCGATCGGCGAACGGTCCGGGGCGGTCGAGGTCGAGTCCGTCGATGTCGTGCAGGCGCTCGGCAGTGTCGGTCGGGTTGCCGCCGATGAGTTGCCGTTCGAGTTCGGACAGCGCGACGTCGATGTCGTAGAGCCGATCTACGCCGCGCATGACGGCGTCGTGCTGCGCCTGTCGCAGCAGCAGGCGGTAGTTGCGTTCGGTTTCGCGGAAGCGTTGCTCGATGCGGCGCGATGCATCGCGCGGCAGTTCTCCCAACGCCTGGAAGCGGGCGTTGAATTCGGTGAGCAGCGACGCGTCGGCCGTTTCGCTGGACGCCCCTTCGACGGCCTGTTCGAACTCGGCGCACAGCTGATCGGCGCGCGCGAGTTGCGACTCGAACACCTGGCGTTGCTCCGTGCGCGCGGCTTCGCGTTGTCCGAACACCGCGTCGCAGGCGAGGCGGAATTCTTTCCACAGCTTCTGGTCGATGCGGCGCGGCACGATACCGACACTGCGCCAGCGCTGTTGCAGCGCCTTGATCTTGTCGATTGCGGGGCGCGGATCGCCGCCGGCGGCCTGAATCGCCTTCGCTTCGTCGACGATGGCCTGCTTCGCTTCGGTGTTGCGATCCCACTCGGTCTTCAGTTTCGCGTGAAGCCGCGCAGTGAGCGCATCGAACTGCACTTCGAGCTTGCGCCCCGGCGAGCGGTCCACCGGGTGGAACTTGCGCCACTCTTCGCGCGCCGCATACAGAATGCGTTCGGCAGCGCGCCAGTCGGCGTGATCCCACTTCATTCCGTCGAGATAACCTTCGAGGTCGGCGCAGATCTTACGGCGTTGCTCCAGGTTGAATTTGCGCGCGGCGGCTTGTGCGTCGAAATGCTCGCGGCATGGTTTGAACGCGATCTCTGCGGCGTGATTGAAGCGGTCGAACAGGCGCCGGTCGTTGTGATTCGTAACCGGGCCGAGATCCTTCCATGCCTGCCGCAATTCGCGAATCCGTTCTGCCTGCAGCGTTGGCTCGAGCGGTTCGGCAGCAAGCTTCTCCATCTCGACGAGGAACTGCTCGCGCTTCGGATGCGTGGCGAAGGTGCGCCAGTCTTTCAATTCCTGCACGCGTACTGACAACGCAACAAAGTCGCTCTGCACGCGTTTTGCGGTGCCGGCCGGAAGGCTGTGCAACAGGCGCTTGCCTTCGCCTTCGAGACCCGCTGCGCTCGCAAGGTTACCGGCGTCGATCTGCGCTTCGAGCTTGCCGATGGTGTCGTGCAGTCGCTGCAGCAGTTGCTCGTGCAGGGCGTGACACGCGGCGTCGTATTCGGTGAGACGGATGCGCGACTGATCGGCGTCGCGCAGCCGCTGTGGACGCGGCAGATCACCGGGCCAGTCGATCCGTTCCAGAGTGCGCATCAGCCGCTCGCCTGCCTGGCGTACGCGACGCTGCTCGGACCACAACGCTTCGAACTCTTCCGGCGACTCCGCCGCGGGTCCGGCCGGCACCGCTGCTTCGGCCTGCGCCAGCTCGTTCGCATGCGCGGCGAGCCGCTCGGCCGCTTCGTACAACAACGAGAAATTGTGCGTGATCGCGTGGAAGCGCGCCGCCAGGTGTTCCGGCGGCGGCCGGTGATCGGCCTCCGCCAGCCACTGGTCCTGATACGTGCGGCTGTCGACGTGGATCGACTCGATCGCGGCGTAGCCGTCGCGTTCGCCGCGGCGGATCGCATTGAACAGCGCTTCGAGCGACGCGAGCGCGCTCGCGAATGCCGCGTCGTTCCCCGCGGCGGCGGCGGGTGCGGCCGCGGGCGGAGCGACAACAGGCGCCGCCGGTGCGAGCACCTGCGCTTGCGCATCGAGACGGGCGGCGCCGGCATCGAAACGTTGTGCCAGTGCGTCGAGAGGGATTGCGGCAACACCGTGGTTCGCCAACAGTTGAGAAGAGGCGCGGTGGCGCTCGATGTTGACGAGCCAATCGTGTTTCACCACGCCGAGCCGCGCCGTGAACAACGGATCCGATTCCGGCTTCAGTTGCGTTTCGACGGTGTGCACCAACTCTTCGCCGCGGCGCAGCGCTTTGTCGAGTTCCGCACGCGCGTGCTTGATCTCTTCGAGCCGGCTGCGCGCGAGCCGATTCACGTTCTTGTCCTTGTCGCGCGACAAGCGTTCGATTTCGACCAGCGACGATTCCTTCATCAGCTTGTCGGCTACCGCGAGGCGCACCTTCGGGCTGCGGCTCTCCACGGCGAGGCGGATCAGCTCGTGGTCGTACGCAACGTCGCCGATCAGGCGCGATACGCTCTCCGGATCGCGCGCAATGCGGATCGCGGCGCTGCGCACTTCCGGATGGTGCAGCAGTTCGCCTGCGTCGACGTCGCGCGCAATCGCTTCCGCAGCCGCGCGGACGATCTCGGGATCGGCGTCGGCTAAGAACGGCGCGAGGTGTTTGCCGTCGAGCAGCCTGGACAGCGCGGCGCGGCGAACGCCCGCGTCGGCATCGGAGCGCGCGAGCTCCGCGAAGTCGTCCTGGAAGTTCTTCGCTTCGTCGTCGGGAATCGCGAGCACGGCCGCGCGCCTGGATTCAGGATTCGGATCATCGAATCGCGCTCGACTCTTGAACAATCTCGACAACATGGCGCTGCCTTGAAGCGAAGGGCCGTGACCGGTTTCCGGTCACAGTTTGTTGTGGCTGCCGTCGCACAGCGGAACGCCCGCGGTGTGTTTGCAGCCGCAGAAATACAACGTACGGTCTTTTTCTGCCTCGTACTTCACCGGCGTGAACTCGGTGTCCTTGTGCGATCCATCGCAGAACGGTTGGCTGGCGCTTTTGCCGCAGGCGCACCAGAAGTACTTCTTACCGGCCTGTACATCGACAGGGTACGGCGCCTTTTGTGCGATACGCGGTGTGGCCATGCTGCGAACTCCGATTGCCGAGAACAGATTCCGTCGATGTCACTCGAACGTGCGTTCTTTCCACCAGGGATAGAACTCCGGTAAATCCTTGGACACTTTTCCGGGGAAATGTGCCGGGCGCTTCTCGAGGAACGCTTCTACGCCTTCGCGCGCGTCCGGCGAGCGACCCGTGTAGTACACGCCGCGCGAATCGAGTTTGTGCGCTTCCATCGGATGATCGGCGCCGAGCATGCGCCACATCATCTGGCGGATCAGCGATACCGAGATCGCCGACGTGTTGTCGGCGATTTCCCGCGCGATCCCGCGCGCGGTGGCGATCAGTTCGTCCTTTGGATGGATGCTGCGCACGAGTCCACCTGCGAGCGCTTCGTCGGCCGGGAACACGCGCCCCGAATACGCCCATTCGAGCGCGCGGCTGATGCCGACCACGCGCGGCAGGAACCAGCTCGAACACGCCTCTGGCACGATGCCGCGGCGCGCGAATACGAAACCGAAGCGGGCGACGTCGGCTGCGAGGCGGATGTCCATCGCGAGCGTCATCGTCACGCCGATGCCCACCGCGGGACCGTTCACCGCCGCGATCACCGGTTTTTTGCTGTCGAAAATGCGCAGCGTCAGTAGTCCGCCGCCGTCGCGGTTGAGGCCTTTCGGTCGATCGGCGCGGCCGTCTGCATCGAATGTCGAGCCGCCCGCGCCGAGATCCGCACCGGCACAGAACGCGCGACCGGCGCCGGTCACGATCACCGCGCGAATCGCATCGTCGGCGTCGGAGCGATCGAACGCGTCGATCATCTCCGTCATCATCGTGCCGGTGAACGCGTTGAGTTTTTCCGGACGGTTCATCGTGATGGTGAGTACGCCGTCTTCGACGTCGTACAGGATTTGCGAATAACTCATGCGATTTGACCGGGTGGGCGGGCGAGCGGGCTATGTTGCCTCGACTGTCTGCCATTTTCCAACGCTTAACCGGTTCCGTGACGGGCCGGAGGGCCGTTGCCTTGTCAGCCCGCGGAGCCGCGGCATACCATTCCGTGATTTTTTTCGAACGGGTCTGCGAAAGCACATGGATCTGAAGCTGCGCGAAGCCGATCTCGAGTTCCAGTCCGAGGTGCGCGCGTTCATCGACCGGCATTGGCCCGCACACGTGCGCAGCGACGCATACGAGTTCGAGGCGTCTGCGACGACGCCAGCGGTGCGGCAATGGTTCGACGCGCTCGTCGCGCGTGGCTGGTCGGTGCCGAGCTGGCCGATCGAATTCGGCGGCACCGGTTGGACGCCGACGCAGCACTACATCTGGGACCGCGAGACAGCGCGGGCGAACTGCCCGCAGATGAGCCCGTTCGGCGCGCGGATGCTCGCGCCGGTGTTGTACACGTGGGGCACGAAGGAGCAGCAGGCTCGCCACCTTGGGCCGATCCGCGAGGCGCGCGTGCAATGGTGTCAGGGTTATTCGGAGCCGGGCGCCGGATCCGATCTCGCGGCGCTTGCGACGCGCGCCGTGCGCGACGGCGACCACTACGTAGTGAATGGTGCGAAAACCTGGACGAGCGTCGCGCACCGCGCCGACTGGATGTTCTGCCTGGTACGCACCGATGCGCGCGCGACGAAGAAGCAGCAGGGCATCAGTTTCCTGCTGATCGACATGAAGACGCCCGGCATCGAAGTGCATCCGATCCTGATTCTCGGCGACCAGCACCACGTCAACTCGGTCACGCTGACCAACGTGCGGGTGCCGGTTGCGAACCGGATCGGCGAAGAGAACGAAGGCTGGACGTACGCGAAAGGTCTGCTCACGCACGAGCGCACCGGCATCGCCGGCGTTGCGCGGTCGCAGGTGCAGATCGCGCAGTTGAAGCGCATTGCGGCCGAAACGTCGCTCGGAAGCCTCCGGCTCATCGACGAACCGTCGTTCAAGCGCAAGATCGACGAAGTCGAAATCGAACTGATGGCGCTCGAAGTCACCGAACTCCGCACGCTCGCGAGCGTGGAGCAGGGCGGCGCGCCCGGACCGGAGTCGTCGATTCTGAAAATCCGCGGCACCGAGATCAGTCAGCGCATCAGCGATCTGACGATCGAGGCGTACGGTTACTACGGCGTGCCGTATCCGCAACAGCGGCTGATCGACAACGAAGGTCCGATCGGACCGGAGCTCGCCGTAGCCGCGCTGAAGGAAATGCTCTTCGGTCGCGCGTCGAGTATCTTCGGCGGCTCGAACGAAATTCAGAAGAACATCATTTCGAAGGCGGTTCTCGGGCTGTAGTTCCAAAAGCAGACCCGAAGCGCCGACGAGAACACATTGTCACGGGGGTAGACGTTTCATGGATTTTTCCTTCTCCGACGAACAGAGCCTGCTGAAGGACAGCGTCGAGCGCTTCATTCAGAACGATTACGCGTTCGACGCGCGGCAGAAGCTGATCAAGAACGAGCCGGGTTTCAGCGCCAGCAACTGGAAGACGTTCGCCGAACTCGGCTGGCTCGGCGTGCCGTTCGCGGAAGCGGACGGCGGCTTCGGCGGCGGGCCGATCGAAACGATGCTGATCATGGAGCAGTTCGGCCGCGGGCTCGTCGTAGAACCGTTCGTGCCGACCGTGGTGCTGGTCGGCGGCCTGCTGCGCATCGCCGGTAACCGCGCGCAGAAGGAAAAGTATCTGGCGCACATCGTCGATGGCACGTTGCAGGGCGCGTTCGCCTTCGCCGAACCCCAAGGCCGTTTCAACCTCGCCGACATCACCACCACCGCGGAGAAGACCGAGAACGGCTACGTGCTGAACGGCCACAAGGCCGTCGTCATCAACGGCCCCTCTGCCGATCTGTTGGTTGTCTCGGCGCGCACGTCCGGTCAGCAGCGGGCGCGCAGCGGGGTCACGTTGTTCATCGTCGAGAAGAACGCGGCCGGCCTCACGCGTCGCGACTATCCGACGGTGGATGCGCTGCGCGCGTCGGAAGTGCATCTGCAGAACGTCACCGTGCCGAAGTCGGCGGTGCTCGGGCGCCTCGGCAAGGGTCTCGAGGTGCTCGAACAGGCGGTGGACGAGGCGACGCTCGCGATCGGCGCGGAAGCGGTCGGGTGCATGGAAGTGCTGTACAAGGCGACGGTCGAGTACTGCAAGACACGCGTGCAGTTCGGCCAGCCGATCGGCAAGTTCCAGGTGCTGCAGCACCGCATGGTCGATATGTTCATGGAGTACGAACAGTCGAAGTCGCTGATGTTCATGGCGGCGATGCGGCTCGCGGAGGGTTACGGTCCTGAGGCGCAGAAAGCGGTGTCGGCGTTCAAAGTGCAGGTCGGCAAGTCCGGGCGCTTCGTCGGCCAGCAGGCGGTGCAGCTGCACGGCGGCATGGGTATGACCGAGGAACTGAGCATCGGCCACTATTTCAAACGGCTGACCATGATCGACACGATGTTCGGCAACGTCGACCATCACCTGAAGCGTTTCGGAGCCCTGTAGCCGTACAGACCGAAAGGCGTACAGAGAGGTGCCACGATGAGCAGATGGGAGCGGCCCAGTTCGAACACGATCCCCGACTGGTTCTTCAAGGCGGTCGAAACCGAATCGCAGGAAAGGCGCGTCGAGGTAGAGGAGTGCGACGTTGCATATCGGCGGTGGGCCGGCGACAACGGTCCCGGTCTGTTGTTCATTCACGGCATGAATGCGCATTCGCGCTGGTGGGACTTCATCGCCCCTCAGTTTGCTGGTGAGTATCGCGTTGCGGCGATGGACCTCACCGGAATGGGCGATTCCGACTTCCGTTACGAATACGATCCGGCCACGTATGCCGCCGAGATCAGCGGCGTGCTGGACGATGCCAGCTTCGGCCCTGACAGCATCGTCGTGGCGCACAGCTTCGGCGGTTACATGTCGGTGAAGGCGGCCAATCTGTTTCCCGATCGCTTCGCTGCGCTCGTGCTGGTCGATTCCGGTATCCGCCATCCGGACGAGCCCGTGCCCGATCGTCCGCCAATGGGCGGCCGCGCGAAACGCTACCCCGATCGAGAAACCGCGCTGACGCGATTCCGGCTGCAACCGCCGCAACCGTGCGAGAACCAGTACATCCTCGATTACATCGCGCGGCATTCGCTGATGCCGGCCGACGGCGGCTGGACCTGGAAGTTCGACGACGATCTGCTCGACACGCTGAAGGGCGCCGAGCGGTTCGCCGACGACTACAAAGGGCTGCGCTGCAAGGTCGGCGTGATCTACGGCGAGAACAGCGAGCTGTTCTCGAAGCGCACGCTCGAGTACATGCGCGAGCTGATCCCGCAGGATTTTCCGGCGATCGGCGTAAAGGACGCGCAACACCACGTATTTCTCGATCAACCGGAACGGTTCGTCGAAGCGCTGCGGGAGATGCTCGCTACGCTGAGAGGGACCTGATCGCGCGGACCGACGCCGTCAGAGGGACTTGGGGATACCGCCGACGGTAGCTGGCTCACCAGCGCAAGCGCATCCCTTCCCCTTCGCGAGGCTGTCGGGCACGCCGATCCATGGGGAGGTGGTTTGTTTTGCCCATCTGCGGGAAGATGCGTGCCCATGCGTGCATCGTGCTCCCTCGCCCGAACGGTTCCTAAATAGCTCGTGTCGACAATGCATTTACTCCTGCGTTCGACGCGGACCGCTGTGCTGTTCGTCGGTGTTGCGTCGATTTTGGCCGGATGTAGCCGAGAGGCGTCCGTGCCGGCGCCCGTGGCGCCTTCGAAAGCCGTCAGCGTCGTGACCGTTTCGTCGCGTGCCATCGAGGGCGGCCTGATCGCGTCCGGCTCGCTTATGCCGCGCGAAGACACCGCGGTGTTCTCCGATCTCAACGGCTATCGCGTGGCGGAAGTGTTGGTCGAGGAGGGCGTGTGGGTGACGGGCGGCCAACCCTTGGCGCGGCTCGACGACACGCTGCTGCGGTCGCAACTCGAGCAGCAGGCAGCGCTCGCGACGCAGCTTGCGGTGCAGGCCGAACGGGCAGAAGCAGAAGCAGCGCGCGTAAAGGATCTCGATAACGCCAGCGTGTTTGCGCAGGAACAGATCGAGGCGCGCCGGTTTGCCGCCAAGGCGGCACGCGCGCAAGCCGACGCGCAGGCCGCGTCGGCGCGCGATCTGCGCACCCGCGAGGAGAAAATGATCATCCGGGCGCCGTATGCCGGGTTGGTGATAGAGCGCAACGTGCGCGTGGGCGACATGGGGGGCGGCGGCACGCCGTGGTTCCGTATCGCCAAAGACGGCCAGATCGAGTTGGCTGCCGATGTGTCCGAGAACGCGTTGACGCGACTGCAGGTGGGTTCCGCTGCCAAGGTCATCCTCGCGGATGGAACCGAAGTCGACGGCACTGTGCGCCTCGTCAGCCCGCGCGTCGATGCCAATACGAAGCTCGGAAAGGTGCGCATCGAACTGCCGGTCACCGCATCGATCCGTGCAGGCGGTTTTGCGCGGGCGCGGTTTACCGGCATTTCGGCTGCGACCGTAGCGGTCCCCGAAACCGCGGTTTTGTACGACGCCGACGGCGCCGCGGTGATGCTGGTCGGACCAGACAACACGATCGGCCGCGCGCCGATCGTCACCGGACAGCGCGGCGGCGGTTACGTGGAACTGGTCAGCGGGCCGCCGGTCGGTTCCCGGGTGGTCGCCAAGGCTGCGGCCATGCTGGTGACCGGAGATAAGATCGTCCCCGTTGAAACTGCACCGGTGGCACCGCCGTCGTGACAGACCAGAACGAGTTTCGGCTCTCCGCATGGGGTATCAGGAACCCGATTCCCGTCACGGTGCTGTTCATCGCGCTCGTGGTGATGGGCTTGTTCGCCTACTTCAAATTGCCGATCAAGAACTTCCCGAACGTGGAGTTCCCGGCCGTCGCGGTCATCGTGACGCGCAACGGCGCGGCGCCGGCCGAGATGGAAAGCCAGATCACCCGGCAGATGGAGAACTCGATGGCCGGGCTCGCGAACGTTCAGAACATCGCCTCGACGATCACGCAGGGTTCTTCGACGACCGTCGTTCAGTTCTACCTGGGGACGGATCTGCAGAAGGCCCTGGACGACGTTCGCACGCGTACCGATCAGGCCCGCGCCGACCTGCCGCGCGACGTCGATCCGCCGTTGGTCCGGCGACTCGAGATCGATGACCAGCCGATCATCACTTACGCCGTTTCTGCGCCCGCGATGTCGACACAGGAACTGTCCTGGTTCATCGAAGACACCGTTGCCCGCACCCTGCAGGGCGCGCCCGGGGTTGCGCAGGTCAGCCGCGTGGGTGGAGTGGATCGCGAGATCAACGTCGTCCTGGATCCCGACCGACTCTCCGCGCAAGGACTGACCGCCGACAACGTGAACCAGGCGCTCGCGGTCGCGAGTCTCGATGCGCCGGGTGGACGCGTGACGGTAGGCGGTCGCGAACAGACGTTGCGCATTCTCGGCGCCGCGGCCACGGTCGAGCAGATCCGCAACATCACCATCCCGACGGGCGGCGGGCGTTCGGTGCGGCTCTCCGATGTTGCGGATGTTGGAGACGGTTCCGCAGAGGTGCGCTCCTTTGCGCTGCTCAACGGCTCGCCCGTGGTCGGGTTCCAGGTCAGCAAGGTCAAAGACGCCAGCGAAATCACGACGGAAAACGGCGTTTCCGCCGCCATTGAAAAGTTGCTGAAGACGCACGAAGGCTTGTCGATCACGAAGATCCTGTCGCGCGTGGACCAGACCCGGGCCGGCTTCATTGCCACCTGGCACACGTTGCTCGAGGGCATGCTGCTCGCGGCGCTCGTCGTGTTCGTTTTTCTGCGTGACTGGCGCTCGACGCTGATCACCGCCATCGCGATGCCGGTGTCGCTGGTTCCGACCTTCTTCTTCATGAGCGTGCTGGGGTTCAGCCTGAACATGGTGACCCTGCTGGGGCTGACGCTCGTGATCGGCATCCTGGTCGACGACGCCATCGTCGAAATCGAGAACATCGAGAAGCGCGTGTACCGCGGGCTGCGCCCGTACGACGCCGCCATCCAGGGTGCGGACCAGATTGCCCTGGCCGTCGTGGCGACGACCTTCGCCATCGCCGCCACGTTCTTCCCGGTCGTGTTCATGCCGGGCATTCCCGGCCAGTTCTTCCGCGAGTTCGGCGTGACGGTGACCGTCGCGGTGCTGTTCTCGCTGCTGGTGGCGCGCCTGTTAACGCCGCTGATGGCGGCCTATTTCCTGGTGCCGAAGCCGGCCAAGAAACGCCCGGAACTACCGGCGCTGTACCGGCGCGTTCTGACGTGGGCGCTCGATCATCGATGGGCGTCTGTCGTTCTGGCCACTGTTCTGTTCTTCCTCTCGATTGCGCTGGTGGTGCCGTTGCCGAAAGGCGTGCAGCCTGAGGGCAATCCGAATTTCCTGAGCGTCGCGATCGAAGCGCCGCCCGGGTCGACGATCAACGACATGCGCGCGGTCGTCAGCAAGGTTCAGGATCTGCTGGCCGCGCAGCCGGAAGCCGAGTCGGTGTTCGCTCAAGTGGGTAACGGCGGCCCGAGCGGAGGCCCCGGCGGTTTCACATCCAGTGCCGGTGTCACCAAAGGCACGGTCACGTTGATCCTGAACCCACACCGACAGTCCCGCGTCAGCGCGATCCGCGATCGCATACGCCCGAAGCTGCTAGAGATCCCCGACGCACGCTTGACGTTCGACAACGCCGAATTCGGCTCGGCCGGCATCAACGTGATTCTGACCAGCGAGACCGGCGACGGTCTCGAAGCGGCGGGCCTCGCGCTGCAACGTCAGATGCGCGCCATACCGGGCATCGTCGATTCGCGCCCCACCACACCGCCGAGCGGTCCCGAAATCGTCGTGCGGCCCAAGGCCGACGAGGCCGCGCGTCTGGGTGTGTCGGTCGCAACGATCGCCGCCGCGGCGCGCATCGCGACGGTGGGCGACATCGACGCCAACGTCGCCAAGCTGAACGAAGGCGAGCGCCGAATTCCGATCCGCGTGCGGCTGCCGCAAAACGCGCGCGCCGATCTGTCGGTGATCAAGAACATGCGCATTCCCACCGCGATGGGCGGAACGACCACGCTCGAGACCGTGGCCGACGTCTATTTTCAGGCGGGTCCCGCGCAGATCAGCCGTTTCGACCGCAGGCGCAACCTCACCATTCGCGCCGATCTCACCGGCGGCGTTCAGTTGGGCGACGCGCTCAACAAGGTGGAAGCACTGCCGGTACTGAAGAATCCGCCGCCCGGACTCGGTCGCGCGTCGCAGGGACAGGAACAGGCGCTGCAACAGCTGACGCTCGGTTTCCTCGTCGCGTTCGTGGAGGCGATCGGCCTCGTTTACATGGTGATGGTGTTGCTGTTCCGCAGCTTCTTCAAACCGGTGATCATCATGATGGCGCTGCCAACCGCGGTGGGAGGCGCGTTCCTCGCGCTGCTGCTCGGCGGTTCGATGCTCGGCATTCCGTCGCTGATCGGCTTCCTGATGCTGATGGGACTGGCCGCCAAGAACTCGATCCTGCTGGTCGAGTACGCGATCGAGCGCGAACGCGAAGGACACACCCAGCGCGAAGCGTTGCTCGAGGCGTGCAGCGAACGCGCGCGGCCGATCGTGATGACCAGCCTCGCGATGATGGCTGGAATGCTGCCGACCGCACTGTCGATCGGCCAGGGGTCGGAGTTCCGCCAACCCATGGCGATCGCGGTGATCGGCGGGCTCATCACGTCGACCGTGCTGTCGCTGGTGCTGGTGCCGGTGGTGTACGAATTCGTCGACGACTTCGAGCGCTGGATTCTGCCGCGGCTGTCGCGATTGGCGACGCCGCGGACGGCGACGCACGCGCGCGACATCGAGAACGGGATTCGGCACGACTTCGACTGAACGGTTGGAGCGGCGGAGGTTCGGTGCGCCGGACACGCTCGCAGGTGTCCCACGGCACCTCCATGGGGGGCGACGGATGATCGGTGCTCCGGCCCGGCGTGTGATGCGCCTCCGCACCGATCACCCGTCGCCCTTCCATCCATCGAGGCCGCGCCTTCGTTCGGAGATGAATAAGTCACCGCCGGTGCCAGGCACCGTCCGACACTTATTCGACAGGGCGCCACGCTCGGCGTGTGGTGGATGCGCCGGGATTAGCAGCGCTTCCACCGGTCTAGCCGAGTTCGAGGAAATCCCGGATCAGATGAGCGACGCGCGGTGCGTGCTCGAGGTGCACGTGGTGGGGACCGTCGATGTACTCGATGCGCAGCGCAGGGTGGTGCGCGGCGCGGCGTTCGATGCCGGGTCGGTACCAGCGGTCGCCCTGGTTCGCGACGATCAGCAGGGTCGGCGCGGTGGAGCGTTGCATCAGCGCGTCGAGCTGGTCGTCGTTCTGGCGCTGCGGCGTGCTGAAACGGATGCGCGGGTCGGTGCGCCACGTGTAGCCGCCGCGCACCAGGCGGTGGCCGCGCGCGACCAGCGTCGCCGCGGCGTCCCAGCTCTGGTCGGTTGCTTCGGTGACGCGCTTGATCATCGCGTCGAGGTCGGCGTAGACCGGCGGCGACTTGTGCTGCGCCAGCATCTGCTCGATGGCGCGACGGTTAGCCAATACGCCCTCGTTCGAGTCGCCTTCGTGATGCGCGAAGCCGTCGATCAGCACCGCGCGCAGGATGCGTTCCGGGAACAGGCCGGCGAGTTCGGTTGCAACGCTTGCGCCCATCGAGTGGCCGATTACGTTGAAGCGATCCCAGCGCAGGTCATTGGCGATGGCGAGTACGTCCTGCACGTCGAGCAGCGACGTGTAATGAACGCCGGCCGTGCGGTGCGACGAGAAACCGTGTCCGGCGAAATCGGGAGCGACCAGGTCGAGTTCCGGCAACAACGGCGCGAGGCGGTCGAAGGTGTTGGCGTTGTCGAGCCAGCCGTGCAGCGCGAGCGTGGGAACGCCTGCCGGATCGCCCCATGCCTTGGCCGTTAGGCGCAGGCCATTCACGTCGAAATTCAGTTCGTGCGGACGTTGCGATTTCGTGCTGGTAGCGGCGTGCGACATCGGGATTGCTTCGCGCCTGCGGTCGACAAAAGCCGGCTAGTCTATGGGCGGCGGGTCGAAACGCAATGCCGGAGGCGTAATTTCGGCGATTACAACCGCATCAATTCGCGCAGTGCAGCGCATAAACCCGCCACATCGACAACCCCGGTGCGAAATCGAAGCCGGTTGCACCGGAAAATCCTGCGTCGGCGAAGTCGCGCTCGATGGTGGTGCGTTCGACGCACACGCGTCGGCCGAAGCCGCGCGGCAGGGTCGAAGCGTGCTGCTCGCGCAGTCGCCGTCGCCCTTCGCGACTGCCGTCGGTCCACAACGACACGACGGCGCCGTCGCGAGTGACGCGGCGGATGTCGGCCAGCGCGGCCAAACGATCGTCGCGATGCGCCAGGTGGTGGAGGAAGCGCATGCACACCACGACGTCGAACGTGCGTTCGCGGAACGGCAGCGCGAATGCCGATCCGCATACGGCGGTGCGGTGGGCGTTCGGCGCCGCGTGCGCGACCGCCTCGCGCAGCATCGCGTCGCTGTTGTCCACGGCCACGACCGACGACGCGCGCGCGTCGATCACCGGCCAGAACCGGCCCGTACCGCACGCGAGGTCGAGTACCGTTTCCATCTTGCGGAAGGTCGCGAGCGCGCGTCCGACGAGCTGGCGCTCGCGCGCGGTCGAGATGCGCGTGCGCAGGTTCTTGCGGTGATGGCGGTGATACGCGGACGCCCGCTCGGTGTCGTAGGCAATGATCTCGGGCAAGCAACCTCCGGGGGCGGTAATCTGCGCGCCGCAGAGAGTCATCGGCAACGCGACCGCATGTCAACCGTTAGAGACGCAATCGGATCGAGCACACGGGCAACGCGACCGCTCGCGCCGGCACTATGGCGCGCCAGCATGTTCGGTCTCGTGATCGTGCTGATCGCGCTCGCGCAGTTCGCGGCGACGTGGCGTCCGGTTGATGTGCACGAGATCGCGTTCGTGTTCTTTGCATGGCTCGATCAATCGCTGCTGATCGCGGCGCCGCTGTTCGGCGTGGCGTGGCTGACGGGTTATCTCGAACGACGAACGAAACGCGGCGCGACCGTGGCGCGAACGATGCGCTTGGTGTTCGCGGTAGTTGCAACGCTCGTCGCGGCCACGCTGCTGGCCGACGTGCGCATTCACCAGTTGTACGGCTTCCACATCAACGGCTTCGTCTGGAATCTCGTCACGACACCAGGCGGCATCGCATCGATGGAAGCGTCGACGGAAACGTGGCTGACCGTGGCAGTGGCCATCGTCGCAGTCTTAACTGCGGTGTTCGGAGGCGTTTGGTGGCTACAACGGCGCGACAACGTCGCGTTGCGGTTTCGCCGGTGGATCGTCGTCGCTGGCGTGATCGCGGTCGTCGTATGCGATAAGGGGCTTTACGGTTATGCGGACCTCTCCGGCAACGGCCAGATGTTGCGCGCGTCGGGATTGTTCCCGTTCTATCAGCCGGTCACGTTCCGGTCGGCTGCCAAACGCGTCGGCATCGAACCCGCGCCCGCGTTGATCGGGTCGGTGTCGCAGCGCGGCACGCTCGCGTACCCGCGCAAGCCCATCGAGATTGCACCGATTGGAACACCGCCGAACGTGCTATGGCTCGCGGTCGAGTCGATGCGCTTCGATCTGCTGAACGACACAACGATGCCGCGGTTGTGGGCGTTTGCCGCCGATAATCTGCGCTTCACGCGTCACCTGAGCGGCGGCAATCGCACGCGCATGGGCATGTTCACGATGTTCTATTCGCTGCACGGCCCGTACTGGTCGCACGTGCTCGAACAGCAGCGCGCTCCGGTGTTCTTCGACGTGATGGGCCGGCTCGGTTACGACGTGGAAGTGTTCACCAGCGCGAAGTTCTCGTATCCGGAGTTCGATCGCACGATTTTCGTCGACGTGCCCCCCGAACGTCGTCACGAATATTTTGAAGACGAAGTGTTCTGGCATCGCGACGAGCACAACGTGGACGCGATCGTCGCGAGCCTCGATAAGCGCGACACGGCGAAGCCGTTCATGCGTTTTCTATTCTTCGAGAGCACGCACGCGCCGTATCAGTTCCCGGAGCAGGATGCGATCGCGAAACCCTACGGCGACGCGATGAACTACGCGCTGATGAATCCGGCGCGTGACATCGAATTGATCCGTAACCGTTACGTCAACGCGGCGCACTTCGTCGACAGCCAGATCGGCCGTCTGCTCGATTACCTCGACGCGAAGGGGCTGATGCAGAACACCATCGTGGTGGTCACCGGCGACCACGGCGAAGAGCTGCTGGAACACGGTCACTGGGGACACGGCTCGGCGTTCGTAGACGAACAGATCCACGTGCCGATGGTGATGCGGATTCCGGGGCAGCCGCCGCGGGTGATCGACACCGTGACGAGCCATCTCGACATCGTGCCGTCGCTGTTGCCTGCATTCGGGGTAACGAATCCGCCGGTGGACTACGCGCTCGGTGCCGACGTGGTGCGTGGTGTGCCGGATCGAACGCGCGTCATCGCCAGCGAATGGTCTGGTTTCGCGTACATCGACAAAGACTACGTCGCGACCATTCCGCTCAGCGGCGGCTTCGACGCCGACGTCCATCGGCAAGGGGATTACGCGCCGGTGCCGGCGCTGCCTTTCTTCAAGGCTCACACCGAAGACCTTGCGGAGGTGATGCGGGAGATGTCGGTATTCCTGACGAAGGACGGCGCCGCGCATTGACTTGGTGCGTATACGCCGTATGATTCATAAATTCGGTGTGTCCCAAGAATTTCGTATCACTTTGAGAGGACGGCGCCATGGCCGCTATCGACGAATCCGAATTGCAGGCGCGCTTCGATGCGCGGGTTGCCGCGGAAGAGCGCATCGAGCCGAAAGACTGGATGCCGGACGCCTACCGCCGCAACCTGATCCGCCAGATGTCGCAGCACGCGCACTCCGAAGTGATCGGCATGCAACCGGAGGGCAACTGGATCAGCCGGGCGCCGACGCTGAAGCGTAAAGCGATTCTGCTCGCGAAAGTGCAGGACGAGGCAGGGCATGGTCTTTACCTGTACAGCGCCACGGAGACGCTCGGCACGACGCGTGAAGCGCTCGTCGATGCATTGCATGAAGGCCGCGCGAAATATGCATCGATCTTCAATTATCCGTCGCTCACCTGGGCCGATGTCGGCGCGATCGGCTGGCTCGTGGATGGCGCCGCGATCGTCAATCAGATCTCGTTGCAGCGGACGTCCTACGGCCCCTATGCGCGCGCGATGGTGCGCATCTGCAAAGAGGAGAGTTTTCACCAGCGCCAGGGGTACGAAATCATGCTCGCGCTGTGCCGCGGCAGCGACGAACAGCGCGCGATGGCACAGGACGCCCTGAACCGGTGGTGGTGGCCGTCGCTGATGATGTTCGGGCCGCACGACGCGGCGTCGGCGCACTCCGCACAGTCCATGCAGTGGAAGCTGAAGCGTCAGTCGAACGATGAGCTGCGGCAGAAGTTCATCGACCAGACGGTGCCGCAGGCGGAGTTTCTCGGCATCACCATTCCCGATCCGAAGCTGTGCCTCGACCCTGCCACCGGCCACTACGCGTTCGGCGAAATCGACTGGAGCGAGTTCCAGCGCGTGGTCGCCGGCGATGGACCGTGCAATCGTCAGCGCCTGGCGCACCACACGCGCGCGCACGACGACGGCGCGTGGGTGCGTGAAGCCACTCACGCGTGTCAAGCCAAACGCGTGGCTCGAGCGCGCCTGGAGGTGGCGTCGTGACCGACGCGATGCCGCTCTATGAAGTCTTCATCCGTTCCAAGCGCGGGCTCGACCACCGGCACGTCGGAAGTCTGCACGCCGAGGACTCGGCGCAGGCGCTCGAATACGCGCGCGACGTTTACACGCGCCGCGGTGAAGGCGTCAGCATCTGGGTGGTGAAGAGCGGCGACATCGTCGCGTCGCAGGAAGCCGACAGTGCGAGCTTCTACGATCCGCAGGACGACAAACCGTATCGGCACGCGACGTTCTACAAAGTGCCGGACGAAGTGAGCAACCTGTAGTGGCGATGGCGCCGCACGCGGCCGACCTCCGCGCGTTCTCGATCGCGCTCGGCGACGACGCGCTCGTCCTCGGGCAGCGGCTCGCCGAGTGGGTGAGCAACGCGCCGTCGCTCGAGGAAGAACTCGCACTGGCGAACGTGGCGCTCGATCACATCGGCCGCGCGCGCATGTTCTACGGCCACGCGGCGGAGATCGCGGCGGATGGCAGCGACGAAGACTCCATCGCGTTCGGCCGCGATACGCGCAGCTACACCAACCTGCTGATCAACGAACTGCCGCGCGGCGACTTCGCGTTCACGATGGTGCGGCAGTTCCTTGTCGATGCGTTCAACGTGCCGTTCCTGACGGCGCTCGCCACGTCGAGCGAGCCGGGGCTCGCGGCTATCGGAGAAAAGGCGGTGAAGGAATCCGCATACCACCTGCGCCGCAGCCGCGACTGGATGCTGCGGTTGGGTGACGGAACTGCGGAGAGCCACGACCGCGCGCAGCGCGCCGCAGAGGAGCTGTGGGGCTACACGCGCGAGCTGTTCGAGCCGTTCGGCGCGGAGGCGCGCCTGACCGCCGCGCGCATCACCACCGATCGCGCAGCGCTGGAAGACCCGTGGCGGCGCGAAGTGGCTGCGACGTTTGAAGAAGCAACGCTGCGAATGCCACAAGACACGTGGAGCATCCGCGGCGGGCGCGACGGTGTGCATACCGAACATCTCGGCTATCTGCTGGCCGAAATGCAGTTCATGCAGCGCGCATATCCGGGACAGCGATGGTGAGTGCGCGGCACATCGACATCGTGCCGGCGGCACACGCGGCGCGTCTCGCGGTACGGCGCGCATCTGCCGACGAGCCGCTTTGGGCGCTGCTCGACTCGGTGATGGATCCCGAAGTGCCGGCGCTCAGCTTGTGGGAACTGGGCGTGCTGCAGGACATCCGCCGCAGGCCCGACGGAGTCGTAGTGGTCGTAACGCCCACTTACTCCGGATGCCCGGCGATGCACGCAATGGAAGAAGCGGTGCGGCAGCGGCTGGCGGAGGCGGGTTACAACGAGGTGACGATCGAGCGGCGGCTGAGTCCGGCGTGGACCACCGACTGGATGTCGAACGCAGCGCGCAGTGCGTTGCGCGAGTATGGAATCGCGCCGCCAGGTCCGACGAGTTGCCCGCAATGCGGTTCGGCGCACACGGCGCTGATCTCCGAATTCGGATCTACGGCCTGCAAAGCCCTGTATCGATGCGAGGAATGCGGTGAGCCCTTCGACTACTTCAAGCCGCACTGAGTCGTTCGTGAAGCTGCCGATCGTCGAGACGCGGATGATCACCGACGATGCAATGGCGGTGCGATTCGCGCTTTCGGGCGACGTGGCGCCTGCGTTCCGGTTCCAGCACGGCCAGTACCTCACGTTGAGCGACGAGGTGGAGGGCGAGCCGTTGCGGCGTTCGTACTCGATCTGTTCCGCTGTGGGCGATCCCGATCTGACGATCGCGGTGAAGCGCATCGACGGCGGCCGGTTCTCGGAGCACGTACATCGCAATTTCAGGCGCGGCATGTCGGTGGAGGTTGCGCCGCCTGCGGGCGAATTCACTACACCGTTGCAGCCCGAGCAGGCGCGCAGCTACCTGTGCATCGCGGCCGGCAGCGGCATCACGCCGATCCTGTCCATCGTCCGTACCGTACTGGCGCGCGAACCGCGCAGCCGGGTGACGTTGTTGTACGGCAATCGCCGCACCGCCACGATGATGTTCCGCGAAGAGCTGTGCTTCCTGAAGAACGCCTACCTCGATCGCCTGCAATGGATCAACGTGATGAGCCGCGAACAGCAGGAAGCCGACGTTCTCAACGGCCGCATCAACAACCGCAAGGGCGGTGAACTGAACCGGCACCTGATCCGCATCCGCGCGTTCGATCAGTTCTTCCTGTGCGGACCGGAAGCGATGATCTCCGAAGTGTCGCGCGGGCTGCGCCGCGAAGGCATCAGCGAAGAGCGCATCCATTACGAGCTGTTTCACGCGTCGGCGCAGGACGCCCGGGCGGTGATCGCGAAACACCACGCGCGCGCGGAACGGTTCGCGGGTTCGCTGTCGGAGGTGCGCGTGCGTGCCGGCGGCCGCGAAATCAGTTTCGAACTCGCATCGGATGGGGAGAACGTGCTCGACGGCGCGCTGGAGGCCGGTCTCGAAGTGCCGTTCTCGTGCAAAGGCGGCGTTTGCGCCACCTGCAAGGCGAAGCTGCTCGAGGGCGAAGTGGAGATGGACCTCAACCACGCGCTCGGTGCGGCTGAAGTCGCTGCCGGCTACATCCTCACGTGTCAGGCGCATCCGATCTCGAAGCGCATCGTGGTCGACTACGACGCGGTGTGAGCCGCGCGTGAACGCGAAAGTCGTGATGCCTGAAGCGACGCTGGTGCAGCTGCTGAAGCGGAGGAAGCCCGCTGCGCAGTCGCTGATCGTCACGCTGTTCGGCGACTGCGTGTCGCAACACGGCGACAGCCTGTGGCTCGGCAGCCTGATCGGGTTGCTGGAGCTGTTCTCGATCAACGAACGGCTGACGCGCACCTCGGTATACCGGTTGGTGCAGGACGACTGGCTGGCGGTGCAACGCCTCGGGCGCCGCAGCTACTATCGCTTCACCGCGCACGGGCAACGCGAATACGAGCGCACCGCGGCGCGCGTTTATTCCAGTACGCGCCCGGCGTGGGACGGCACGTGGACGCTGGCGATCCTGCACGACGTATCCGGTGCCGCGCGCGAGACGTTGCGAACCAGCCTCGGCTGGATCGGCTTCGGACAATTGGCGTCAGGCGTGTTTGCGCGGCCGTCGGCGGACCGGCAGGGTCTCACCGATCTGATCGAAGAATTGGCGCTCGAACGCCGCGTTCTGGTGATGGAAGCACAGGCCGAGCCGGCGTCGATTGCCGAACTGGCCGAGGGCCGCTGGCACCTGCCGGAACTCGCCAGGCGGTATCGACGTTTCCTGGTCGACTTCGAGCCGTTGTTGCCGCTGGCTCCAAGGCTCGAACCGCAAACGTGCTTCGTCGTGCGCACGCTGCTGATTCACGAATTCCGGCGCATCGTGCTGACCGATCCCGATCTGCCCGACTCGTTGCTGCCGCCGGATTGGCCGGGTCACGCCGCCTTCGATCTGACGAAAGCGCTGTACGCCAAAGTGACCGAACGTTCGACGCGCTTCGTGCAGACGCTGGAGAACGAAGCAGGCACCCTGCCGGAGCCGCGCGCGCAGTTCCATCGGCGTTTCGGTGGCTCAGCGCGACGCTGATACGCTCACGTCGAGCCGCTCGAAGCCGCGGAAGCGGATGCGTTGTCGTACCGGCGGAGTTCGCATCAGCTGCAGTGTCGGAAATCGCTCGAGCAGTGCGCCGATGGCGACCTTGCCTTCGATGCGGGCGAGCGACATGCCGACACATGCGTGAATGCCACTCGCGAACGCGAGGTGATGATTCGGCGTGCGCTCGATGTCGAAGCGTTCCGGTTCGTCGAATTGTGCCGCGTCGCGATTCGCGGCGCCGATGCACAGTGTGATCTGGGTGCCCGGCTCGAACGTGACGCCGCCTATCTGCGTCGCTACCGACACTTCCCGATTGCCGAGCTGGTTCGGGCTGGCGAAGCGCAGCGTCTCTTCGATTGCGCCTTTGATCGATGCAGGCCGTTCGCGGAGTTGTTCGCGCGCGCCGGGCTCGGTCAGAAGGCAGTGCACGCCGTTGCCGATCAGGTTGGTGGTGGTTTCGTGCCCTGCATTGAGCAGAAAGATGCAGTTGTGCAAAAGCTCGGCCTCGCGCAGTTCGCCGCGGTCGTGCAGGGCTGTTAGGGTCGACAGAACGTCGTTCGGCGCGCCGGACGGGTGCGAACGGCGGTACTTCACCAGCGCGCGGAGATAGTCCACGAACTCGGTCACTGCGCGGTTGCCCAGTTCGAGCTGTTCCGCGGTGAGCTCCGGCTCGAGCGCACCGAGAATCGCCAGCGACCAGCGCCGCAGGTTGTCGCGATCCTCCTCCGGTACCGTGAGCAGGCTCGAAATGATCTCGACTGGAACGCGCGAGGCAAAGTGCTCGATCAGGTCCACATCGCTGCCGCCGGCGAAGCGCTGCGCCAGTTCGTCGAGCAGTTGCACCACGACGCGTTCGAGCGCCACGATCGTCGGCTCGATCGTTTTCGGTTTCAGCGCTTCCGCCAATGTCGCGCGCACGCGCGTGTGATAGGGCGGATCGTTGAAGACGAGGCTCGTCGTGTGATGGCTGAACAGCGGCCCGGCGCCGAACTTGGGTCTGAACAGGCGGCGCTTGTCGGAGCTGAAGTTCGAGTTGCGGTATACCTGCAGGCAGTCGTCGTAACGGGTTACGAGATACGAACCGTCGGGGCAACGATGGATCGGATCGGTTTCGCGAAGCATCGCGTACCACGGAAACGGGTTGTCGATGAATCCGGCCGGCGGATGCGCGAGGTCGAAGTGCGCGATTGCGTCGGCGAGGCTGACCATACGTTACTCCGGCACCAGCCAGTCGCAAGCGGCGCGTCCGTTCGGCACCAGCGCGCGCCCGAGGAAGGGCGTCAGAGACTCGATCTCCGCGACCGCCTGATATGGCGGATTGACGATCAGCAGACCGGAACCGGTAACGCCGCGAGACGCCGGCTGATGCGGATCGAGCTCGACGCACAACGTCTTCGGCGGATCGAGACGTTTGTAGCGGCGCTTGAGTGCCACCGGATCGTGCTTGCCGTGGAGTGGATACCACACGAGATAGACGCCGTGGCCGAAGCGCGCGAACGCTGCCTGCAGGCCGTCGACCAGTTGCTGCGGCTCGTCTGCGAGTTCGTAAGCAGGGTCGATCAGGATCACGCCGCGCCGCTCGCGCGGCGGCAGTACCGCTTTCAGCAGTGCGTATCCGTCGTCGCATTCGATCTGCACGCGCGGGTCGGCGCGCAGCGTCTGGTGCAGCGACGCATGGTCGGCCGGATGGCGCTCGCACAGCAGTAAGCGGTCAGTGGGGCGCAACCAGTGTGCGGCAATCATGGCCGAGCCCGGATAGCGTCGAAGCGAGACGCCGGTGTTGAACGATCCGACGCATTCGAGATAGCGCGATACACACTGCGGCATTGAGTCCCGCGAAAGCGCGCGCAGCGGCACGATGCCGCCGCCGTGTTCGCCGTCGTCATCCAGCGCATACACGCCCGCGCCAGCGTGCGTGTCGACATAGGCGAGTGGAGCGGGTTTGGCGATCGCCGCATCGAGCACCGCCGTCAGCGCGCAGTGTTTGAACACATCGGCGAGGTTTCCGGCGTGAAAGCCGTGTCGATAGCTGAGCAATGCGGTGACTCGGTGGAGCTTCGGGCGGAAGTGCAGGCAGGTTACTGGGCGATCGTCGGTGGGTCCACTCGGCCTATACTGGCGCGTCACCGACCGGACGACGTCCTGCTATGCAGAAGAAAGCCTCTTTCCTGGTGGCTGTGCTCGATCACATTCGAAGCCGGCTCGACCCGCGCGAGCACGGCCTGGCGGCCGCATTCACCCGGCAGTTCTGGTCGCGCGTAGTCCCCGAGGATCTCGAGAACCGGAACGCCGAAGACGCGGCCGGCATGACGATCGCGTGCTTCAGACATTTCCAACGACGCCCCTGGGACGCGGTCGACATCGACGTCGAGAACCCGCAGTACGAGCGCGACGGGTGGTCGTCGATCCACACCATCGTGCAGATTGCGCATCCGAACATGCCGTTCATCACCGACTCGGTGCTGATGGAACTGTCGCGCCATGGCTTGATCACCCATCACCTGCAGAACATGGTGTTCGCGGCGGTTCGAGACGCGGAAGGAAATCTGCTGCACATCGATCCGCAGGCGAGCGAAGCACGTGCGGAAGTGCTGATCTACGCGGAGATCGATCGCCTGGAAGAAGATCGGCTCGCACCGCTGGCTGCCCAGCTCGACTCGATACTGAAGGACGTGCGCGCCGCGGTTGGCGACTTCCCGGCGATGAAAGCGCGTATTCACGCTATCGCGGCGGCGTTGAAAACCGCGCCGCCGCCGTTGTCTGCCGAAGAGGTCGACGAGTCGATCGCATTTCTCGAATGGCTCGAGCAGGGCAGTTTCACCTTTCTCGGCTACCGTGAATTCGACTTTTCGGGCGGAACCATCAGACAGGTTCCCGACAGCGCGCTCGGCATTCTGCGCAACCGTGAGCCGTCGTCGGAGCGCTTGCTGGCCGAGCAGCCCGACGACACGCGAGCATTCCTGGTCGAACGCACGCTGCTCGCATTCTCGAAGTCCGGCACGCGCTCGCAGGTGCATCGCCCGGCGTATCCCGACTACATCGCTGTCAAACGCTTCAACGCCGCGGGTGAGGTGATCGGCGAGCAGGGCTTCCTCGGTTTGTACACGTCGAACGTCTATACCGAACGACCGGACATGATTCCGTTGCTGCGCAAGAAGGTGGCGAACATCCGCCGCCGATCAGGGCTCGATCCCGACGGTTTCGACGGCAAGATCCTCGCCCACGTGCTCGCGAGCTACCCGCGCGACGAGCTGTTCCAGAGTTCGGAAGACGAGTTGTTCGCCACGGCGATGGCAATCACGCAGATCCATGAGCGACGTCGCACGCGGGTATTTCTGCGGCGCGACCGATATGGGCTGTTCTATACGTGTCTCGTGTTCATGCCGCGCGAGCTTTACAACACGCAACTGCGCGTGCGCATTCAGCAGCTGTTGATGGCGAAGCTCGGCGCCGAAGATGCGCCGTTTGACGCGTACTTCTCCGAATCGATTCTGGTGCGGTTGCAGTTCGTCATTCGCGTGCCGCCCGGCACCAATGGACCAGTGGACATCGACGAACTGCAGCGCTCGATCGTCGCGCTGTCGCGCGACTGGTCGCAGGATGTGCGGCAGGCGCTGCTGCAGGAATGCGGCGAGGTTGCGGGCCGGCGTCTCGCCGAGGCGTATCTCGACAAGCTTCCGGCCGGCTATCGCGAGAACCGTTCGCCGCGCGCGACGGTCGCCGATATTCAGGAAATGGAGCAGCTGAGCGAGCAGCGCAATCTGACGATGCGGCTCTACCGCGCACCGGAAGATCCGGAAGACATGTTCTTTGCGCGCGTGTTTCACCTCGGTGAACCGTTGCCGCTGTCCGAGTTGATACCCGCGCTGGAGCACATGGGTGTGCGCGCGATCGGCGAGTTGCCGTATCGAATCAACGGCCGCGAACGCACCGTGTCGATTCACGATCTCGAACTGTGCGCGGGACGGCCGATCGACATCGCTGCCGTTGCAGAACGGTTCGAGGAAACGTTCGTGCGCATCTGGCACGGCACGGCCGACGACGATTCGCTGAATCGGCTCGTGCTGGTCGGCGGACTGGAATGGCGCGAGGTCATCGTGGTGCGTGCCTACGCGCGCTACATGAAGCAGACGCTGTTCGGTTTCGAACAGGAATTCATCAGCGATACGCTGTTCAAACATCCCGAAACGGCGCGGCTGTTGGTGCAGCTGTTCGTGGAGCGTTTCGATCCGGAGGCGAGCGGCGATGGCGCTGCGTTGCATGCCGAGATCGTGGAGCGTCTCGATCACGTCGAGCTGTTGAACGAAGACCGGATCCTGCGGCGGCTGCTCGAGCTGATCGAAGCGACCGACCGGACCAATTACTTCCAACGGACGCAGGATGGCGCGCCGAAGGACCAGCTGGCGCTGAAGCTTGCGCCGCAGCGCCTCGCGAACGTGCCGGCGCCAGTGCCGATGAGCGAGATCCTCGTGCTTTCCACGCGCGTGGAGGGTCTGCACCTTCGCGCCGGTCCAATCGCGCGCGGCGGGCTGCGCTGGTCCGATCGACTGGAAGACTACCGCACCGAAGTGCTCGGGCTGGTGAAAGCGCAGACCGTTAAGAACGCCGTGATCGTACCGACCGGTGCGAAAGGCGGCTTCTTCGTGCGCAATCCGCCGGTTGCGCGCGACGCGTTGATGACGGAAGCAATCGCCTGCTATCGGCAGTTCATCAGCGGGCTGCTCGACGTGACCGACAACATCGTCGACGGCGTGGTAGTGCCGCCGCCGCGCGTGCGCCGATACGACCGCGACGACCCGTATCTGGTCGTTGCAGCCGACAAAGGCACCGCCACGTTCTCCGACTACGCCAACGAAGTATCGGCGCAGTACGGATTCTGGTTGGAAGACGCGTTCGCTTCCGGCGGTTCGAATGGCTACGACCACAAGAAGATCGGCATCACGGCACGCGGTGCGTGGATCTCGGTGCAGCGCCACTTCAACGAACGAGGCATCGATGCGAACTCCGATCCGATCACGGTGCTCGGCATCGGTGACATGTCGGGCGATGTCTTCGGCAACGGCCTGTTGCGCTCGCGATCGATTCTGCTGGTTGCGGCGTTCAACCATCAGCACGTCTTCATCGATCCGAACCCCGACGCGGCGGGCAGCTTCGTGGAGCGCGAGCGTCTGTTCGCGCTGCCGAGATCCGGTTGGACCGACTACGACACTGCGCTGATCTCGGCCGGCGGCGGCGTGTTCCCGCGCGCGCAGAAATCGGTTCCGATTTCACCGCAGATGCGCGAGCGCTTCGGCATCGATGTCGAAAGCTGTTCACCCGATGAGCTGATCCACCATCTGCTGAAAGCACCGGTGGACCTGATCTGGAACGGCGGTATCGGCACCTATGTGAAAGCGAGCGAGGAAAGCCACGCGGACGTAGGCGATCGCACCAACGACGGCGTCAGGGTGAACGCCCTGGACTTGCGCGCGCGCGTGATCGGCGAAGGCGGCAATCTCGGCCTGACGCAGGCGGCGCGCGTGGAGTTCGCGCTGGCGGGCGGCGGCGTGAATACGGACTTCATCGACAACGCCGGCGGGGTGGACTGTTCCGACCACGAGGTGAATCTGAAGATTCTGCTGAACCAGCTGGTGGCAGACGGCGATCTGACGCAGAAGCAGCGCAATCAGCTGTTGACCGAGATGACCGAGAGCGTGGCGGAACTGGTACTCGCCAACAACTTCCGGCAGGCGCAGGCCCTGTCGATCGCGGAACGGCATTCGCGCGACAGGCTCGCGGAGTATCAGCGTTTCATATCGAGAATGGAGACGGAGCAGCGGCTGGACCGCGCGCTCGAAGGCGTGCCGTCCGACGAAACGCTCGCGGAGCGTAGAGTTCTGACGCGACCCGAACTCGCGGTGCTGTTGTCGTATGCGAAGACCTATGTGAAGGAACGCCTGATCCGGTCGTCGATTCACGCCGATTCGGTGATATCGGAAACGGTGTTCGAGGAATTCCCGGAAGTGATCCGTGAACGCTATACGGTAGCGGCGCGCAAGCATCGCCTGTATCGGGAGATCGTCGCCACGATCGTTGCCAACGACGTGATACATCACCTCGGAATCGCGTCGGTGGTGCACCTCTCCGATTTCGTTGGCGGCGAGGCGGAAGAGATCGTACGCGCGTACTACGCTGCGGCCCGCTGTTTCGGTATTCGGGAAACCTTCCGCAGCATCGAGTCGCTGGAGCGCGTGGACGGCGAAACGCGGCTCGACATGCTGCTGCAGATCACCCAGCTCGCGCGCCGCGCAACCCGCTGGCTGCTGCGACACCGGCGCAACGCGCTCGACGTCGGCGAACTGGCGCAGCATTTCGCCGCCAACATCGCGCTGCTGGCACCGTCCCGACTGGCGCTGATGGGCGGCTCCGGACGCGCGCGCCGCGACGACCAACTGCAACGCTGGACCCGCGCCGGCGTGCCGACGGCCGTCGCGGAGTCGTGCGGCAATGCCGGCGCGCTGGTGACGACGCTGCCGGTGATCGACGCGGCGGAGCGTCGCGCTGCGCCGCCGCAAACGGTGGCGACGATCTTCGCGAATCTGAACGCGACCTTGTCCATCGACTGGTTGGTCGATCAGCTGTCGCGAGTCGTGCCGACGAGCCTGTGGCAGGCGATGGAACGCGACCTGCTGCTCGACGACCTGATGAGCGATCACGCTGCATTGGCAGCGCGCATCTGCATCGAAGACTGCGCGGGCGGCGGAGAAGCGGACGCCGTCGATCGGTGGACCGCGCGGCAGGCCGCGTTCGTTCGCAGCTGGCGTAGCGTGATGGAAGGGCCGCAACGCGCGACGTCGCAGGACTTTTCGCTGTTGTCGATGACGTGCCGAAAGCTCGGCGATCTGATCAGGACATTGCCGGCCTCAACGCTCTGAATGGGGAGACACCATGCATTTCACCGACGTCGAGTACGCGGTCGAAGGTCACGTGGCGCGCGTCACCGCGAATAGGCCGAGCGTGCGCAACGCGCAGAGCCGACGGCTGCTGGAACAACTCGACGCCGCGTTTGCGCAGGCGGTGGACGATCGCAACGTGCGGGTGATCGTGTTGTGCGCCGCCGGCGAGCATTTCTCCGGCGGTCACGACCTCGGCTCCGCGGACGAACTCGAAGATCGCAAAAAGCGTCCGCTCGAAGACGGGCTGCGCGGGCGATACGCGCATTCGCGTGAACATTTCGTCGACAAGACGCTGCGCTGGCGCGAACTGCCGAAGCCGACACTGGCGGCGGTGCAGGGTTACTGCATATTCGCCGGCTGGATGGTGGCCTCTGCGATGGACATCATTTTCGCCGCGGACGACGCGATGTTCCTCGCGGCGAATTTCCAGTACTTCTCGATTCCGTGGGACGTGCATCCGCGCCGCGCGAAAGAGCTGTTGTACGAGAGCCGCTTCATCGATGCTGCCGAGGCGGCCGAACTCGGCCTGGTCAATCGCGTGGTGCCGCGCGCCGAATTGATGGTCGAGACGCTCGAATATGCGCACCGCATCGCCGCCAACGATCCGTTTCAGCTGCGCATGATCAAGCTCGCCGTGAATCAGATGCAGGACCAGCAGGGCTTTTCCGCGCATATCTCCGCGGCGCACGCGCTGCACATTCTGTCGTCGGAGGGCGAGAAAGATCCGAACTATGCGCTGAAAGTGCCAGAGGGCCGTCGCAGGCCGATGGTGCAGCGCGCGTTCGAGAACTACGAGCTCAACAAGAAGAAGCGCTAGCTCGGAAGCTCACCGTAACCGGGTCCATGCGGCCGCGGCGGCGAGCTTCCAGTCGGCGCTCCACGGACGTCCGAACGACTCTCCCAACGCGACGAGCGCGCGCTGCGTGTTACGCGCGTCGAGCGGGATCTCTTCGAGCGACAGCGTCAACGGCTCGATGCCGCAGGATTCCGCCGCCTGCTCGCAGATTTCCCGGAACAGCCAGCCTTCTTTGCCGTGCGCGCGCATGTGCGGACTGGTGATTCGTTCCGGCGGCGTATGCGTGTTCACGACCACGGTGACGAAATCGATCGCCTCGGTACGCCTGACGGTTTCGAAGAGGCGCTTCAACGCCGCGGCGCCGATGCGTTTGGCCGTGCGCACGGCGCCGGCGACCGAATCCGGATGCCCCTCGATTTCGAGGTGGTATGGATGCACGGTGTTGCCGTCCGAGCGATCGGCCAGCGCCACCTCTTCACGCAAGATCGGCAATGGCACGCCTTGCGAACCGGCGATGGCCACGGCCATCGCCTTGCCGGTCTTCACGCGCAGGCCGATCGATGCCATGGCGAGTCTCTAGAAGCGGCGGAACGATTCCGGATCATACGCGGCACAGCCGTCCTTACCGAGGTGCAGATACTGGTCCTTGTCGAACCACTCCCAGCGGAACGTCTGGGCGTACAGTTCGCAGTGCTCGCGTTGGTCGGTGATGCTGGTGTCGACGATGAGCCGCTGCTTGAGACTGTCCACCGTGATCAGATCCGACGACATCCTGATGCCCGGCGGCGTGGTATCGAGGAGGATCGTGGTCTTGCCGTCGGTGCCCCACGGCAACCATTGCACTTCGGTGCCATCGCGGCCTTTTCCTGGATTGCCGGAGTGCGCGAACTCGGCCCAGTACGACATCATGCTGTTGGAAAGCTGATCGCGCGCCGGTGTTTTCGGATACAGATACGAAAGCCCGAGTCCGCCTTCGAACTCGCCGAACACGAACGCGATCTCGAGACCGTGTGCGGCGCCGAGCGCGGTGGCCAGGTCGTATCCCATCACCGAGTTTTCTTCGTCCCAATCGAACCGATAGGCGAAAACCTGGCCCGGTTGCGTTTTCGAAAGCACGGTCGCGATGCTGTCGACGCCGCCGATGCGCCACGAGTCGGCGCCATATCGAACGTGCCGCAGGTAGCTCGCTTGATCCTTGAGGTGCGGGAAGATCCACAAGCGGTTCTCCACCCAGCGCGGGTCGCGCACCATGAACAGCGCTGGCTCGTCGCGGTTCGTTCCGAGGATGACCGGCACCGAGTTGTACTGCCTCGGGTCGCTGAACAGTTTTACCGCGTCCGGTTCGAGCGGCAGTACCGCGCCGTCGCCGAACATTTCCGGGGCGTCGATCATGCCGAAGCCGCCGCCTTCGTATAACGTCATGATGTCGGCCGCCTTCGTGCCGATCAGCAGTGCGCGCAACTGGTCGTTGCTCATCGCGTTCTGCGCAGTCTTCGCTGCCGCGGCATCGCCGGCCTTGCCGTCGCGGATCAGCAATCGGTTGACGACTTCGCGGGCGCTGAACCGGTGCCCGGGGTTTGCGTCGTCGTGGTAGTTCTCTGCGACGCTGCGCGGCGCTACGAAGAAGCCGCCGCTCTCGACGATGGCGCGCTGGAACAGCCCTTTCGCGAGCGGCGACGCCATCAGCGCGAGCACGTCGCCGCCGCCGGCCGATTCGCCGAAGATGGTCACGTTGTTCGGATCGCCACCGAACGCGGCGATGTTGTCGCGCACCCAATGCAATGCCGCGATCGAATCGAGCAGACCGTAGTTGCCGGAATTGTCTTCCGCCGACGCGTCGGCGCTGCGCAACGCCGGATGCGAGAACCAGCCGAACGGCCCGAGGCGATAGTTGAACGTTACGACCAGAACCCCGTGAGCGGTGGCGAGATGCGCGCCGGAGTAACTGCCGCCGTGGCCGATGCTGTTGCCGCCGCCGTGTATCCAGAACATCACCGGTCGTGCTTTATCGCCTGTCGGTACGTCGGCCGGCGCGAACGGCGGCGCCCAGACATTCAGGTACAGACAGTCTTCGTTGCCGACCGGTGCATTCGATTTCGGTGACCGACCGGCACCGGACAGCAGCGACGGAAACTGCACGCACATGTTGCCGATCGCGAGTGCGTTGCGCGGTGACGTCCACGCCTGCGCTGGACGCGGCGCTTTCCAGCGCAGTTCGCCGACCGGCGGCGCCGCATACGGTATGCCGAGCCAGACGTTGGCGCCGCGGGCGCCAGTGAATCCAACGACCGGACCGAGGGGCGTCTGCCGCAGTGTGGACTGGTCCGCGACCGGCGGCGGCTCCTGATGCTTCGGCCAGAACGCGTATGCGAGGGCGGCCAGTACGATCAATACGACGACGGCAACGACGAATTTGCGCATCTCTCTCCTCCCGCGGGAGACCCTTTAGCTGGCGAGCGGCTTGCGGAACTTCAGGACGAACTGGTCGGTCTTCCCGCGAATCGCCGGGTCGAAGACCTTGAGCGTGCGCGCGTCGTTCGGATTGCGCAGCAGGTCGCTGGAACCGATCTGTTCGAAACCGGCGGCCTTGATTTCGGATACCACGAACGCTTCGTCGATGCGATGCAGCGTGCCGACGTCGCGGTCTCCGGACCCGGCTTCAGCGGAATGGTCAATCACCGCGAAGATGCCGCCGGGCTTCAGGATCGTCATGAAGTTCTTGAGCAACGGCGGTCGCTCGACTTTCAGATTGACGACGTCGTGATAGTTGAGCGCGGTGAAAATCAGGTCGACCGAATCGGGCGTGAGACCCCAGTCGCCGTCGGCGGCCGCGGTGACGTTCGGTAACCTGCCGTCGGCGATCCGTTTCGGATCTTCACGCGTCGCAACGACGCGGCCGCCATCACCGACGGTACGCGACAACAGCTCGGTGAAGTAGCCGCCGCCGGCCACGAATTCGAACACGACCTCGCCGGGTTTCACGTCGAAGAACGCGAGCGTCTTAGCGGGTTTGCGGTCGGCATCGCGCGCCACGTCTTCAGCAGGACGCGCCGGGTTTGCCACGGCTGCGGCGATGGCGGTTGCTGCGGTCGACTCGGCCGATGGCGCAGCGGCGGGGGGTGGAGCGGCCGATACGGGTGCGGTCGTCGGAGCGGGCGGTGAGGCGGGTTGCCGATCGCACGCAGCGAGAAAGACGACGCAAACGGTCAGAAACGCAAATCGCAGTGAGCGGTTCGCCAACACCATTACCCTCCCCCCAACGGTATGAAGCAGCCGCGATACTATGCCGCAACCTCGCGCCGATCTCACGCGATCTCAGAATGTCCGAGCCGCTCTCGACGGGCCTTTCCACACCTCGCGTCGGCCGCGCTGCAGTTTCTGCACGAAGGGGCTGCTGTCGAGCGTGCGTCCGCCGACTGAGCGATCGGGGAAAAACCACGCCGCGCCATCCCAGTCGACGTCGTGAGTTGCAGGTTTGCGTATATCGGAAACGACCTGACAGACGCCGGACGCGGAACCTTCCGGGTAGACCCTTGTAACCACGCAGTCACTCTGCGCGACGCTGATCCAGCCGCCGCTTCGAACGATCGGATGATCTTTCATCTTGCTTCACCAATTTGAACCCGCATCAGTCTCTAGGCTCCGGCCGCGGATAGATACCTCTATCGGCGGGTTGCAATCCCGACGAACGGCACAACAACGTCATCTCCGGTCGCAAGAAAAGTGCCATGGACGACATTCGGCTGAACGCGCTCTGCGACGAACTCCGAGGTCTAGCGAACGGACCGCCGGGTATGAACCCGCTCTGCGCGCAGCGGGTGCGCGCGATCGCGCACGAAATCCAGCGTTCAGTGGACGCGAAAGGCACGTCCATTCGCAAAGATGCAAGCGACGTCAACGAGGGTTTCCAGCTCTGGTTCAGCCCGAGGAAATGGAAGCAGTTGGATGACAATGGGCAACAGCTGAAATCCCATATCTTCGCCTCGATACTCAAGCTCGAAGGCGGCGTGAGCCAGATTCACAGCCATCGGGCCAACGACGCAGCTAAGGCGCGACTTCGTCTCGACTGATCGATCGTCCGCCCAGCCGGGCCTTTGCCGCTTCGGTTCGAAGTCGTCGAGTGTGTGCGGCAAGGGTGCGGACCGCGCGCAGCAACAACCACGCTTCGTCGCGCTCGTCGTCCGTGGGTTGACGCAATGCCTGCAGCTCGCGCAGCCGCTTTCTCGTCTGCGTCTGGATCCGCATGGCCTCGAGCAGAGACTCGGGCGTTCCGGCAGCGCGTGACTCGTCCATATCGGATCTCCTCGGACGCGTCGACTGACGCGTCTTCGGGAACATTGAGCGCGCCGAAGCATGTCGTCGGCTCGCTAGCGCACATACACAGGATTTGCGGCATCTCGGACTTCGCTTGCACGGTCCCCACTTCTACCTTCATGGCATGGCGCGGCCAACTGGGCCCCTCGTGTTCGGTACACCCAACATCCCTTGCCCGGAGGTGCGTTTTCATGGGTATTCTCGTACCGATGACCTCGGCTCTTCGCTGGAGATCCGTAGTGAACCGACGCGGCACCTTGAAGGCCCTGCTGGCGGCTACCTTCATGCCGATCTGGCCACGGCGCGCGAACGCGAGCACACCGTTCCGCCGGCGTCGGCCGACCGACCCCGGCTGGCCATCGCAGTCCGCGTGGAAGCAACTCGATGCGGCGGTCGGCGGCAACCTGATCCCCGTCGTGTTTCCACTGGCTGCGTTTGGTGATGACGCAAGCACCGCGGCCAAACAACTTGCCGGTGACCTGAAGAATCCGTACTACATCGGCGATCAGCCCGGCCTCACGCAGACCTTGGGATGGGTGGATGCGTGGACGACCCAACCTAGCGTATATGCCTTGGCGGCAAGAAACGCCAACGACATTGCGCAGGCGATCAATTTTGCACGCGACAATGCCTTGCGGCTGGTCGTCAAAGGCGGCGGCCACAGCTATCAGGGCACGTCCAATGCACCGGACTCGCTGCTGATCTGGACGCGCCATCTGAACGACATCGCCATGCATTCCGCGTTCGTTCCGCAAGGATGCGAGCACGTAATGGCACCGCAACCCGCCGTGACGCTCGGCGCCGGCGTCATCGGAATGCAGGCGTACGACGCGGTGACGACCCAAGGCGGCAGGTACGTCCAAGGCGGCGGGTGCGCGACGGTGTGCTTGGCAGGTCTGGTTCAAAGCGGTGGCTTCGGCAGTTATTCGAAGCGCTACGGTCTTGCTGCGGCCAGCCTGCTAGAAGCCGAGGTCGTCACGGCCGACGGCAAGATTCGCATCGCCAACGCATGCTCAAACCCGGATCTGTTCTGGGCGTTGAAAGGCGGCGGAGGCGGCAGCTTCGGGGTGGTGAGCAAGATGACGCTGCGCACGCACGATCTGCCCGAGTTCTTCGGCGCGGCCAATATGAAGGTTAGAGCGGTATCGGACGAGGCGTATCGGCGATTAATCGGCCAGTTCGTGACGTTCTATCGGGCGCACCTCTTCAACGACCATTGGGGCGAGCAGGCGCGCGTGAGACCCGACAATACCCTCGAGATCCAGATGTCATCGCAGGGACTCGACACGGCGCAGGCGAAGCGAATCTGGCAGCCGTTCCTCGAATGGGTGACGGCTTCGCCGCAAGACTATTCCGTTGAGGGGCGCACGGTGATCGGCAGCATCCCTGCGCGCCATTGGTGGGACGTGGAATGGTGGAAGGCGCATTGGCCCGAGATCGCGTTCCCCAATCCGAACAGCAACCCACTGATCACAGCGCTCGACTACGCCTTGGTCCACCTCGTTCCGCAGCCGGTATTCGAGTTCGACTCTCGACCGGGCGCGGCACCCGACAATGCATGGTGGGCGGGTGATGGCGAGCAGATCGCCCAGGTGCTGTGGGCGTACGAATCGTTGTGGCTGCCCGAATCGTTGCTCGACGACAACGCGCAGCCTCGCCTTGCGGACGCATTGTTCGCAGCCTCTCGTCAGTGGGGCGTAAGCCTGCACTTCAACAAGGGACTGGCGGGCGCGCCACCGGAGGCTATCGCCGCGGCAAGCGATGCGGCAACGAATCCAGCGGTGCTGACCGCGTTTGCGCTCGCGATCTCGGCGGATGGCCAAGGCCCCGCGTATCCCGGCATGGTCGGTCACGAGCCGTCCGTCGATGCGGCCCGAAGCGCTCGCAAGCGTGTTGCCGAATGCATTGGTCGATTGCGCGCGCTCGTGTCGGATCCCGGCGCGTATGTCAGCGAGAGCAATTACTTCGAGAACGAATGGCAGCGCGCGTATTGGGGCAGCAACTACGCGCGCTTGGCTGAAATCAAACGCGCATACGATCCTGAAGGCTTGTTCTTCGTCCACAACGGCGTCGGCTCGGAACAGTGGAGTTCTGATGGCTTCACGAGGCTATGACTGCTCGCTTCGTCGAGGGAAGTCCTAAACATCCCGACCTCGCGGGATGCATTTTCACGGGTATCTCCCGTGCCCCGATCTCGAGCCGCGATCGGAAGTGACACGTTACGAACACGCCAGCCCCCGGTGACGTGATCCATATCGACACGAAAAAGCTCGGCCGTATCGAACGCAGACCAATGCCAGAGCGGAACGCTTCATCCAATCGGCGTTCCGCGAATAGGCCCATGGCAAGGCTTGGCGACAGCGAGTCGTAAGGTGCGGAATCAATCCCAGGTCAGTGCGCCGCCGGTCTGATACTCGGTGACGCGCGTTTCGAAGAAGTTCTTTTCCTTCTTCAGATCCATGATCTCCGACATCCACGGGAACGGATTCTTCACGCCGGGGAACTGTTCAGGCAGACCGATCTGTGCGAAGCGGCGGTTGGCGATGAACTGCAGGTATTCGGCCATCATGTTCGCGTTCATCCCGACCACGCCGCGCGGCATCGAATCGCGTGCGTATTCGATCTCGAGCTGCGTGCCTTCGAGAATTGTCTGCAACGCCCAGTTGCGCACGTCGTCGTCCCACAACTGCGGATTCTCGAACTTGATCTGGTTGATCACGTCGATGCCGAAGTTCACGTGCATCGACTCGTCGCGCAGGATGTACTGGAACTGCTCCGAGGTGCCGGTCATCTTGTTGCGACGACCCATCGACAGGATCTGCGTGAAACCGCAGTAGAAGAAGATGCCTTCGAGCACGCAGTAATACGCGATGAGGTTCTTCAGCAGCGCTTTGTCGGTTTCGAGCGTTCCGGTCATGAAGGTCGGGTCGGACAGATCGCGCGTGTACTTCAGCGCCCACGACGCCTTGCGCGCCACCGCTGGCACCTCGTGGTACATGTTGAAGATCTCGCCTTCGTCCATGCCGAGCGACTGGATCACGTACTGATACGCGTGCGTGTGGATCGCCTCTTCGAACGCCTGACGCAGCAGGTACTGCCGGCATTCCGGATTGGTGATCAGCCGATAGATCGCGAGCACGAGGTTGTTCGCCACCAGCGAATCGGCGGTCGAAAAGAACCCCAGGCTACGCTTCACGATGCGACGCTCGTCTTCGGAGAGACCGCCTTCGGTTCTCCACAACGCGATGTCCGCCGTCATGTTGATCTCTTGCGGCATCCAGTGGTTCGCGCAGCCGTCGAGATATTTCTGCCACGCCCAGTCGTACTTGAACGGCACCAGCTGGTTCAGGTCGGCGCGGCAATTGATCATCCGCTTCTGATCGACCGTGACACGTTCTAACGAGCCCTCAGTGGCGCGGAACTCGGCTTTCGCATCGAGCGCGGCTACGGCGGCCTGAGCTTTTTCGAGATTGCTTCTGCCGTCGTCCACCGGCGCCGGAGCGGGCGCCGGCATTTGCACTTCCGCCACCGTGACCGGATGCGGCACGACCTCTGGCCGTTCGATCCGTTCCGGCTGTGCCACAGCTTGTGACGGGGCTGGTGACACGCCTTGTGACACAGCGCGCGCAACGACCGGCGCCGGTACGTCGTTCTCCTCGTAGTCATCCCAAGTCAGCATTGTCGTCATCCTCCTTGATGGCTACTGGCAGGCTTCGCAATCGGGGTTATCGATCGAGCACGCAAGCGGAACTTCGGCCGGGCCGCCTTGCGTGACGTCGACCGTAGCGGCGCTCTTCGCCGACACGCTGCCCGCGCCGGACGAAACGGCGTTGAGCGTGCCGCGATCGACCGTCGATTTCTCTGCGCTGGTCGCGCTCAGCGCGCGCAGGTAGTAGGTCGTCTTCAGGCCGCGGATCCACGCCATCCGATAGGTGACGTCGAGTTTCTTGCCCGACGCGCCGGCGATGTAGAGGTTCAGCGACTGGGCCTGGTCGATCCACTTCTGACGGCGCGCGCCGGCGTCGACGAGCCAGCGTGGCTCGACTTCGAATGCGGTCGCATAAAGCTGTTTCAGGTTCTCCGGCACGCGGTCGATCTGCTTCAGGCTGCCGTCGTAGTACTTGAGGTCGTTCACCATGACCTTGTCCCACAGATCGAGCGCTTTCAGGTCGTGCACCATGTAGGGATTGACGACGGTGAATTCACCGGACAGGTTCGATTTGACGTAGAGGTTCTGGTACGTCGGTTCGATCGATTGCGACACGCCGGTGATGTTGGCGATGGTCGCGGTCGGCGCGATAGCCATGACGTTCGAGTTGCGCATGCCGTCGGTTTTCACCTTGCGACGCAGCGTTTCCCAGTCGAGCGTGGAGTCGTAGTTCGCTTCGAGATACTGCTTGCCGCGTTCACGCTCGAGGTGACGCAGCGAATCGAGCGGCAGACTGCCGCGGCTCCACAGCGAACCTTCGAAGCTCGCGTAACTGCCGCGTTCCTTCGCGAGATCGCTGGACGCTTCGATCGCGAAGTAACTGACGGCTTCCATCGATTCATCGGCGAACTTGACGGCCGCATCGGAGCTGTACGGAATGCGCAGCTCATACAGCGCGTCTTGAAAGCCCATGATGCCGAGCCCGACCGGCCGGTGACGCATGTTCGACGCGCGCGCCTGCGCGACCGAGTAGTAGTTGATGTCGATGACGTTATCGAGCATCCGCACAGCGGTGCGTACAGTGCGGCGCAGCTTGTCGAGGTCGAGGCCGTCTTTCGTGACGTGTTGGACGAGGTTGACGGAGCCCAAGTTGCACACCGCGATTTCGTCGCGCGACGTGTTCAGCGTGATCTCGGTGCACAGGTTCGACGAATGCACGACGCCCACGTGCTGTTGCGGCGAACGGATGTTGCACGCGTCTTTGAACGTGATCCACGGATGCCCGGTTTCGAACAGCATCGACAGCATCTTGCGCCACAGATCCTGTGCACGGACGCGCTTGAACAGCGGCAGTTCGCCGGTTTCGGTCTTGCGCTCGTATGCGGTGTAGGCGTGCTCGAACGCGAGGCCGTATTGGTCGTGCAGTTCCGGAACGTCGCTCGGCGAGAACAGCGTCCAGGTGCCGTCTTCGAACACGCGCTTCATGAACAGATCGGGAATCCAGTTCGCGGTGTTCATGTCGTGCGTGCGGCGGCGGTCGTCGCCGGTGTTCTTGCGCAGCTCGATGAACTCTTCGATGTCGAGGTGCCACGTCTCGAGATACGAGCAGACGGCGCCCTTGCGCTTGCCGCCCTGGTTCACCGCGACCGCGGTGTCGTTGACCACCTTCAGGAACGGCACCACGCCCTGCGACTTGCCGTTGGTGCCCTTGATGTAGGCGCCGAGCGCGCGCACCGGCGTCCAGTCGTTGCCGAGGCCGCCGGCCCATTTCGACAGCATCGCGTTGTCGTGGATCGCGCGGTAAATGCCGTCGAGGTCGTCGGGCACCGTCGTGAGAAAGCACGACGACAGCTGCGAGCGCAGCGTGCCGGCGTTGAACAGCGTCGGCGTGGAGCTCATGTAGTCGAACGACGACAGCAGGTCGTAGAACTCGATCGCGCGCGCGGTGCGATCGCTTTCTTCGAGCGAGAGCCCCATCGCGACGCGCATGAAGAACACCTGCGGCAGTTCGAAGCGCACGTCGTTACTGTGAATGAAGTAGCGGTCGTACAGGGTCTGCAGGCCGAGGTACGTGAAGAGGTGATCGCGTTCCGGCTTCAACGCCGCGCCCAACGCGTCGAGATCGAATTTGCGCAGATCGGATGAGACGAGTTCGAGTTGGGCGCCGCGTTCGATGAACGCCTTCAACGCCACCGGATACACGTCGCGCATCTGCGACTGCGTGGCCCGGAAGTCGCCGGGCGTCGCGCCGCGTGCTTGAACGCCGAGGAACGCGAGCGCTTCGGCGCGCAGATCGTCGAGCAGGATCCGGGCGGTGACGAAGGTGTAGTTCGGCTCTTCCTCGACCAGCGTGCGCGCAGTGATCAGCACCGAGGTGGCGACATCTTTCTCCGAGATGCCGTCGTACATGTTGTTCAGTGCTTCGGCGATGATGCGCTCGCCATCGACGTCTTTCAGACCCGCACACGCTTCGTTGACGACGGTGCGCAGCCGTTCGACGTCGAGCGGCGCCCGGGTGCCGTCGGCGCGCGTGATCGACAGGTTGCTCTGCGTCGGCCTGGCGGCCGGCTTGCGCTCTGCACGGGCACGGGCGCGGCTGTCGCGGTACAGCACGTAATCGCGCGCCACTTTGTGCTCACCGGAGCGCATCAGTGCGAGTTCGACCTGGTCCTGGATGTCTTCGATGTGCAGCGTGCCACCCGACGGGAAGCGCCGCTCGAACGTGGCGCTCATCTGGTCCACGAGCGAGCGGACCTGTTCCCGGATGCGCGACGATGCGGCCGCGGTACCGCCCTCGACGGCGAGGAAAGCTTTCGTCATCGCCACGGCGATCTTGCTGTCGTCGTAGGTCACGACGGTGCCGTTACGCTTGATCACCCGCAATTGACCCGGTGCGGTGGCCGCGATGGATGCGGAAGGCGGCAATGCGGGTGCCTGAGAATCCTGAATGACGCTGGTGCGCGGTAGCGTGTCCGTTTGCATTGGTGGCGTAACTCCCCGGTGTGCTGTTCGAAATCGGTCCGTTTCTTGGTTTTTTGCCGTCGCGCCAACCACAACATCTAGTGCCTGCGGTTTTTCCTGCT
Source organism: uncultured Gammaproteobacteria bacterium (assembly GCA_963780795.1). Taxonomy (GTDB): domain Bacteria; phylum Pseudomonadota; class Gammaproteobacteria; order Pseudomonadales; family Azotimanducaceae; genus DATJGR01. The sequence goes on from CAWADH010000009.1 coordinate 87,284, forward strand.
CCAGCGCGCCAGCGTACCTCGTTCATCCTGTATTCCCGGGCCGTTCGGTCGACTTTCACGCACGATGGCGCTGGTGCCGACGACCCGCGCATACCCCAACATGTTGGGTTGGACGACGAGGGGAATACAAGATAATGCGGTGCGACCGTGCAATGCAAGGCGCAAAGCTGTGGATAACCTGTGCCGAACACGTGCATGTCCTGTGCACCAAGACGACGCGCGGTTCAGCGGCTTTTGCGCGCCTATTGCCGCCTTTCGGACCACTAGATATTGTGTTTTGCCTTTGGGGCGGAGAGGCGCGAAATGGACTGCATACTGGCGATCGATCAGGGCACGTCGAGCACGCGCGCGCTGGTATTCGATGCGCGTGGCCGGGTGCTCGGAAGCGCGCAGCGCGAATTCGATCAGATATTCCCGCGCGACGGCTGGGTGGAGCACGATCCCGAAGTGCTGTGGGACACCACGCTTTTTGCGGCACGCGGCGCGCTTGCTAACGCCGGCGTAGAGGCGCGCGAGCTGACCGGTATCGGTATCACGAACCAGCGTGAAACGACGGTTGTCTGGGACGTCGAAACCGGGGCACCGGTACACAACGCGATCGTGTGGCAGGACCGTCGGACCGCTGCGCGTTGCGACAAAATCCGCGCCGACGGCATGGCGGACAAAATCGCCAGCGCAACGGGTCTCGTGATCGATCCGTATTTCTCGAGCACGAAAGTGGCTTGGTTGCTCGACACCGTTCCGGGACTGCGAACGCGCGCCGCGGGCGGCCAGCTGCGCTTCGGCACCGTCGACAGCTTTCTGATCTGGCGCCTCACGTCGGGTGCCAAGCACGTTACCGACGCGACGAATGCGTCGCGCACGCAACTGTTCGACATCGGTGCGCAACGGTGGGACGCAGAGTTGCTCCGCTACTTCGACATTCCGGTGAATCTGTTGCCGGAGGTGCTCGACTGCGCCGGTGATTTCGGCGTGGCCGATGCGAAATGGCTGGGCGGCGCGGTTCCGATTCTCGGCGTTGCCGGCGACCAGCAGGCGGCGTTGATCGGCCAGGGTTGCTTCGAAGTCGGCATGACGAAAAGCACCTATGGCACCGGATGTTTTCTCGTCACCAACACCGGCGATCAGTTGATCCGGTCGATGAGCGGCCTGCTTTCTACCGTGGGCTATCGCATCGGCGGTCACACGACGTACGCGGTGGAGGGCAGCATTTTCGTTGCCGGCGCCGCGGTGAAATGGTTGCGCGATTCGCTGCGGATCGTCGACTCGGCGGGTGAAACGGAAGCCGCCGCGCGCCGCAGCGGCGCCGAGGCGGGCGGCGTGTACGTGGTGCCGGCGTTCACCGGCATGGGCGCGCCTCACTGGCGTCCGGACGCGCGCGGTCTGGTCTGCGGCCTGTCGCTCGATACGAGTCGCGACGACGTGATCGCGGCGACGCTCGCGAGCGTCGCATATCAGTCGGCGGATCTGCTGGCCGCGCTTGCGGCAGATGGCGCGCCGGTAACGCGTCTTCGCGTCGACGGCGGCATGGTCGCCAATGACTGGTTCTGCCAGTGCCTCGCCGACATCGCCGGCGTGCGCGTAGAGCGTCCTGTGATCACCGAAACCACCGCATTCGGCGCCGGCATGCTCGCGGCGCTCGGCGGCGGTCTCGTCGGTTCGCTCGACGCGGCCGCGGGACTCTGGCAACTGCAGCGCGCGTTCGAGCCCGCTATGAGCGCGCCGCAGCGCGAAAAGCTGATGAACGGTTGGGCCGATGCGGTCTCTAAGACTTTGGGACGGACCGCCGGGTGAGGCTCGGCATCCGCATTACAAAGCGGTTACAAGGGGTTCTGCGTGCGATACATCGACGAGAGGGCCGTCACTTAGAATGGCCAACAGTTCGGGTGTAGACCAGTAAATGGCCGCAACTCTCCAACATCACGTCACGCATGCGTTGACGCGCCTGCGTCGGTCGCTGCTGACCGGCGCCGGCGTTGCTGCGTTCATTGCGCTGTGGTGGGTCGGCTCCACATCCGGTCGGCTCGATACCACCGACGTCGCGCTGGTGCTCGCCGCCGTCGTGTTCGGTGTGGGCCTGGTGTTGCTCGCGCTGTCGATCGTCGCCGACTTCCGCCTGCGCGACACGACTGCGTCGTTGGGACTACCCGTCACGTTGTGGGCCAGCCTCGGCTGTGTTGCGACCGCGACGTTCGGAAACGCGCCGTTGCGCCTGGCTCTGCTGGCGGTGACGTTGCTCGGCCTCAACTTCGCCGCGTTGCATCTCGGCCGTTCGCGGTTGCGTCTGATCGCGGTGTCGACGTGGGCGACCGCCAGCCTCGGCTTCGTGTTGCACATTCAGCACGGTCAGAGCGCGAATCTGCCGGACGAGTTTCTCGTCTGGTCGTGTTACTCGCTCCTTCTGGTCATCGCGCTGTTCGTCGCCGACCAGATCGCCGGTCTGCGCGAGGAACTCACCGGTCGCACAGAGGAATTGGAGCGCGCGTTGACGCGTGTTCGCGACATGGCGATGCGCGACGATCTAACGGGTTTGTACAACCGCCGTCAGTTGATGGAATACCTCTATCGCCAGAAAGCGCTTGCCGATCGCGGCACGCTGGCGTTTGCGCTGTGTTACGTCGATCTCGATCACTTCAAGCGTGTGAACGATCTCTTCGGCCACAAGCAGGGCGACGAAGTGCTGCGCGCATTCGCCGACATTGCACGCAAGGTGGTGCGCGAAGAAGACTTCGTCGCGCGTATCGGCGGCGAGGAATTCGTGATGGTGCTCACGAACGCTACGCTCGCGGATGCGGTGCAGGTTTCGAATCGTCTGCGTCGCCAGACGCAATTGATGGTGATCGATCCCAAAGCGCCCGACTTCGCGGTCACCGCATCGGTCGGCGTCGCGGCGTATCGCGCGCGAGAAGCCGTCGAGCAATTGATGAGTCGGGCCGACACTGCGATGTACGCAGCGAAAACTCAGGGCAGGAACCGTGTCGTGGTTGCTCCTGAGACTGAGACACGGGCCATATCACCTGCCGCCGGCAGGTGACCCGCGCCCCTTAAATCAGTTAGGCTCTCACGGCCGCATTCCGGTACGCATTCAGCGCACCGAAGCCGGAGAAGAAGGACGTGGACCGGCGAACTCACGCGCGACAACCCATATCGATCGGTGCGCTCGTACACCCGCAGAAAGGGCGGTCGTGGTTGTGCACGATTCGAGATTTCTGCCAGGGCGGCATGCTGCTCGTCGGCACCGGTGGTTCGCGTTCGCTGCTGGCGACTGGCGCTGAGCCGCGCGCCGGCGATCCGCTGAATCTGCACTTCTCCGTTCCGACGCCGCAGGGCGAACAACACTTCCGCATGCAGGCAATGATTTCGCGCGTGCTCGATTCCGGCAACGGCATGGGTATTCGTTTCCCGTCGCCGTTGCAGCCGAAAGCGTTCGAAGTGCTGATGGACTTCGCTGTTGCATCCGGGATGGTGACGAACAGCGCCGCCGATCTGGCGCGCGGTCGCAAACCGCAAGCGGAGTCGGCCGAGCCGCAGACGGAAGGTGCCACCGAAATTCCCGAAACGTTCCTGCGCGATCGTCGCATCCGCGATCAGGACGCCGAACAGGTAAAAGAACAGTTGCGGCGGATTGCGACGCGCGGAGTGAACCGCGTTTCGAAACTGTTCTTCGAGAAGTGCGATCGCGATCTGCTGCTCAAAGCGCGCGATGCCGGCACCAACGCCGTTCAGATGATGTATTTCGAAGGGCTCGATCAGCTCGAAAAACAGCGCGATTCGATCCGCGCGAAATTCGGCCGCTCGGTGATCGCGCAGATCGATCAGATTTCGGATCTCGAGTCGGTGCTGGAAAAACGCAGGCGTCGCGAATCCGGAAGCAGCGTGAAGCTGCAGCTCGTCGATACCGAAGAGTTCGAAGAGTGGCTCGCGGTCGCGGAAGTCATCTCCAAAACCGAAAACCGTTTCAGCGACATCCTGTTCGAGATCCGTTCGCGACTCGGAATGATCGCCAAGCCGTGGGGTCACAAAGACGTCGTGCCGATCGGCCCCGCCGCGCTCGCGTGGGCATTCGACGACGCGTTGTCCGGCGTCGACGTGCGGCGTCAGGTGCGTCAGGACATCTACAAAGAATTTGAGATCGTTCTGCACCAGGTGCTCGCGAATCTCTATCCCGCCATCAGCAAGATGCTCGAAGAGAGCGGCGTATTCCCGTCGTTGGAAGAGATGCGCGAAGTGATGCAGCGGTCGATGCGTCGCAGCGCAGCGAAGGCGCGCCCGGAACCGACGCAGAACTATCAGGAACTCGAAGGTCCGGTGCGCGAAGCCGCAATGGCGGCCGACGGAATATCGACTGCGCCGCGCACCTCATACAATCCGTTTGCTCCGAGCAAGGAAGGCGGCACGGCGGAGGTGTACAAGGCGGCGCGTGAACTGCTGAACCTCGGTCGTCGCGCGCGACGCATGCAGGGCGCACCCGAAGAGGTGGAATTTGCGGCGCCCAATGCCGCGCCGGATCAACGGTACGATCCCAAAGACATCCTGGAGGCGATCTCGCAGATCGAGTCGGAACTCGGCGACGCACCGGTTACCGACAGCCGCCTGAAGCCGCGTCTGATGGAAGTACTCAAAGCCCAGCACGGTGGCAAGAAAGCCTTCGGCGAAGAGCTGTACGACACCCTGGACGTGATGGAGAACCTGGTCGATTCGATCGAACAGGACAAGCTGCTCACGGAAGGTATCCGCGGCTGGGTGAAACGGTTGGAAATCACCCTCAACAAACTCGCAACGAAGGATCCGGAGTTCCTGGACCACGACGCGGAACGTCCGCACTCGGCGGTCGAGGTTCTCAACCAGTTGGCGAAGTTGGGGAATGCCCAGGACGTGAGAGTCGGCATCGACCGCGAAGTCGGGCATCGCGTAGACGAATTGCTGGAACGCATCGTCAAAGACTACGACCGCAACCCGGAAGTCTTCGAAGACGTTCTCGAGGAACTGAGTCCGTTGGTCGAACGGCAGGCGAGAGCGTATCGCGGCAACGTCGAACGCACCGTTCGCGCAAGCGAAGGCCAGCAGAAACTCGCACGTGCGCGACGCGCGGTGGCGCGTCAGTTGGAACCCCGTCTCGCGGGGAAAGACGTACCGGAGCTGTTCCTGCGCCTGATGAATCCGGGCTGGCGCAACCTGCTGGTACACACACACTTGCGGCACGGCCCGAACAGCAACGAATGGCGCGATGCTGCGGCCACGGCCGAGGAAGTTCTGGCGCAACTGACCGGCGAGTCGAAGCCGGGCAGCACCGGCTTCGTCGAGCCCGAAACGCTGCTGAAACGCGTCGTCGCGGGTCTGAACAGCATTTCGTTCGAGCCGGGCAAACGCACGCCGCTGGTGATGGGATTGTCCGACGCGCTCGTCGGCGACACCACCGGCGCGAAGACGAAAGTCAAAGTCACCAAGATCGGCACCAACGAGACCGAAAAGGCGCTGGGTCTCGAGGGTCTGCTGCCCGATTCGGCGCCGGCCATCGAAACCGACGACGAAGACATCCGCAAGAACTGGAGCCGCGCGCTCGACCGCGCCCGTCGCATGAGCGTCGGCGAATGGTTGGCGATGTCGGACGATCAAGGCCGTCCGCTGATTTTGTCGGTCGCATTCATCGGCGACGACTACGCTTTCTTCGTTCTGGTGAACCGTAAAGGGGTGAAGTCGCGCGAGATTCCTTTGAAGGAAATGGCTGACGGCCTGCATGAGGGGCGCGTCACCCTGCTCGACGATTTCGACTTGCCGCTGATGGAGCGCGCCTCGCAACGCATGTTGCAGAACATGCACAACCAGTTGACGTTCCAGGCGGCGCACGACGATCTGACGAAGCTGCTCAATCGCAAGGAATTCGAGCGCAATCTCGCAGCCGCGATCGAGAGCGCGAAGGCGACAAGCGCGCAACACGTGCTGTTCTACCTCGACCTCGACCAGTTCAAGATCGTCAACAACAGCAGTGGCCACACCGCCGGCGACGAATTGCTGAAGATGGTCGGCCAGCGTCTGGTCGAAGGTCTCAAAGATCTGCCCGCGAAAGTTGCTCGCTTGGGCGGCGACGAATTCGGCGTGCTGATCACCAACATCGAGAACGAACCTTCACGCGAGATCGCCGAACGGCTGCTGAAGCTGGTGCGCGAGCAACGTTTCGATTGGGAAGATCGCCACTATTCGATGTCGGCGAGCATCGGTGTAGTGTTCATCGACGAAGGCACGCCGGACGCGGACGCCGCGATGCGTTCGGCGGACGAAGCGTGCTACGCGGCGAAAGACGCGGGCCGCAACCGCGTGCAGGAATACGAACTCGGCGATGCGCGCATGATGCGGCGGCGCGGCGTAATGGAGTGGGTGACGCAACTCGACAAGGCGATCGACGACGGCCGCCTGATTCTGAACTGCCAACGCATTGCGCCCGTTCCGGTCGCGTCGAACGGTTCGAGCAGCCATTACGAAATTCTGCTGACGATGCGCGACGAGTTGGGCGACCTGATGCCGCCGAGCGAGTTCATTCTGGCCGCGGAGACATACAACCGCGTCACGATGGTGGACCGTTGGGTTGTGGAGAACGTCCTGAAGTGGATGGCCGATCACCGGAACTCGCTCGACAACTTCGGCGGTTTTGCGATCAATGTGTCGGGACACTCGGTCAACGACGAGTCATTCGCCGACTTCGTGCTCGAGCAGTTCTCGCGCATGCAGGCGCCGACGAGCAAAGTCTGTTTCGAGATCACCGAAACCGCAGCCATCGCGAACCTCGACAACGCGCGCGACTTCATGAACCGGATGAAGATCATCGGCTGTCGGTTCTCGCTCGACGATTTCGGTACCGGGCTGTCGTCGTACTCGTATCTGCGCAACCTTCCGGTCGACTACGTGAAGATCGACGGCGTGTTCGTGAAAGACCTGAACAACAACCCGAGCGACTACGCGGTGGTTCGGTCGATCAACGAAATCGGCCACTACCTCGGCAAGAAGACGATTGCCGAGTTCGTGGAGAACGATGCGATTCTGGGCCAGCTGCGCGAAATCGGTGTCGACTATGCGCAGGGTTACGGCATCGAAAAGCCGCAGTTGCTTTCGAACCTGCGACTGAACTGAACCGTCAGGTTCGTGCGATGCTCAGGAATTCGAGCAGCGCTTTCTGGGAATGCAGCCGGTTTCCCGCTTCCGCCCACACCACCGATCGAGGATCGTCCAGTACGTCGTTGCTGATTTCTTCGCCGCGATGTGCGGGAAGACAGTGCATGAATACGGCGTCGCGATTCGCGAGATCCAGCAGCGATCTGCTCACCTGATAGCCCGCGAAGCGCTTGCGGCGTTCGGCAACCTCGGCTTCGTGCCCCATCGACGACCACACGTCTGTCACCACCAGGTCGGCGCCGCGCACGGCATCCTGCGGCGTATCGACCATCGTCACTCGATTGGTGGAGGTGAGCATTTCTGCTGACGGTTCGAACCCTTTCGGACACGCGATCTGCAGGTCGAAGCCGAACTGGCGCGATGCATCGATGTACGAGTTGCACATGTTGTAGCCGTCGCCGACGAAGGCGACGGTGGCATCCTGAATCGAGCCGCGGCATTCGACGAACGTCTGGACGTCTGCCAGCAGCTGACACGGGTGCGCGCGCGCGCTCATCGCATTGATCACAGGGACCGTGGCGGCGCGCGCAAACGTCTCGACATCGCCATGATCGCGCGTGCGCAACATGATCAGGTCGACCATCTCCGACAGCACGCGCGCGGTGTCTTCGATCGGTTCGCCGCGTCCGAGTTGCGTATCGGCGGGGCTCAGGAAGATGGCGTGTCCGCCGAGCTGCTGCATGCCGGCTTCGAATGCCACGCGGGTTCGCGTCGACGACAGGTCGAAGACCATCGCGAGCGTGCGGCCGCGCAGCGGCTCGTAAATCGTGCCGGCTTCGCGCATCCGCTTGTGTTCGATGGCTCTGTCGACGAGCCGAGAGAGTTCCTCAGGGCTGAAATCGAGCAGCGTGAGGAAGTGGCGGGTCACGCCGCACCCGGTACCGGTTCCTTGATCAACGCAACGATACGGTCGACGATTTCGTCGGCCTGCTCGTCGGTGAGGATCAGCGGCGGCAACAGGCGAATTACTCGCTCGTGCGTGACATTGAGCAGCAGTCCTGAGGCCAAGGCGGCTTTGACGAGATGCGGTTGCGGTGAATCGAGTTCGATTCCCAACATCAGGCCTTTGCCGCGTATGTCCACGACGTGATTGTCGCCGGCCAGCGCCTTCTTGAATCTGTTCAGCATCCTGTCGCCGAGCACGCCGGCGCGTTCCATCAGCCCGTCGTTCTCCAACGCATCGATGACCGCATGCGCGGCGGCGCACGCGAGCGGATTGCCGCCGAACGTCGACCCGTGGTTGCCGGGTTTGAGCGTTTCCGCCGCGATACCGCGCGCCAGACACGCGCCGATGGGCAGTCCATTTGCGAGACCTTTCGCCAGCGTAACGACGTCGGGCAATATCCCGAGCTGCTGATACGCGAAGTAGCGGCCGGTGCGGCCGTTGCCGGTTTGCACCTCGTCCAGCATCAGCAACCAGCCTTTCGCGTCGCAGATGCGGCGTAATGCCGGCAGATAACCGTCGTCGGGAACCACGATGCCGCCTTCTCCGAGCACCGGCTCGACGAGAATCGCGACCACTTCGTTGTTGTTCTCGGCGATCGTTTCGATGGCTTTCACATCGTTGTAGGGCGCGCGCACGAAACCGGAGAGCAGCGGTTCGAAGCCGGCCTGAACCTTGCGATTGCCGGTGGCGGTCAGCGTCGCCATCGTACGGCCGTGAAACGAACCTTCCATCGCGATGATGTGCGGTTTGTTGATGCCGCGACCGTGGCCGTATAGCCGAGCGATCTTGATCGCCGCTTCGTTGGCTTCCGCGCCGGAGTTGCAGAAGAACGCGCGGTCCATGCCGGCGAGTGCGGTGATGCGATCCGCCAGCGATTCCTGAAGCGGAATGCGATACAGATTCGAGGTATGCATCAGCGTGTTGGCTTGACGCGTGATTGCCGCTGCAACGCCCGGATGCGCGTGGCCGAGCCCGGTCACCGCGAGGCCCGCGAGCGCGTCGAGATATTTGTTACCCTGTTCGTCGTACAGGTACGCACCCGTGCCGTGGCTGAACGCCACCGGCAATCGCGCGTAGGTATCCATGAGTGCTGCCATGAACAAGACCCTCGTCGGTTTCGCTCCACGGCGAGAGCGATTCAGCAGGCTCCTAAACGACAAAAGGCAGCAAGTGCTGCCCCTGGAAAGGCCGCAATGGTAGTCGACTGATATGGCCAGTTCAACCTTCGACGGCATCGCGCTCGCGTTGTTCGGAAGTCGCGTGCAGGCGGTCTGCGATGAAATGGGCGTGGCGCTGCGGCGCGCTGCGTTTTCGCCGAACATCAAAGACCGTCTCGACTTCAGCTGCGCGCTGTTCGATGCCGATGGCGCGTTGTTCGGGCAAGCCGCGCACATCCCGGTGCATCTCGGCAGCATGGCGTATGCGATGGCCGACATCGTGCGACGGTTCGAGTGGCGCGACGGCGACCTCGTGCTGCTGAACGATCCGTTTCTCGGCGGCACGCATCTGCCGGATGTCACCGCGGTCTGTCCGATCTTTCACGAGAAGACACCCGTCGGATTCGCGGCGTGCCGCGCGCACCACGCGAACATTGGTTCGGATCGCCCGGGCTCCATGCCCGTGTCGACGTCGATCGAGCAGGAAGGCATCGTGATCTCGCCGTTGCTCGCGCAACGCGGCGGCACACTGACCGAGTCCGCTCGTGCGTTGTTCGACGAACTCGCCGGGCGAAAGCACGCTTCCGCTGCGGGTTATCTCGGCGACGAACGCCTCGGCGATTTCTTCGCGCAGATGAGCGCGTGCCGTCTCGGCGTGCGCCGGGTGGGTCAGCTGGCGCTACAGATGGGCACGGGCGCATTCGCAACGGCCGTCGCTGAGTTGAACGACTATGCCGAGCGATTGGCGCGCAGCGCGATCGCCGCCATTCCCGACGGCGAGTACGAATTCGAAGACAGCATGGACGACGACGGTGTCGGTACGCGCGATGTGCCTATACGCGTGCGCGTCCACGTGATCGGCGATGGCTGCACGGCCGATTTCACCGGAACGGGTGCGCAGGTGCGCGGCAACATCAACTGTCCGTTGTCGGTCACGGCGGCCGCGGTGCTCTATGTGTTCCGTTGTCTGATGCCTGTTCATACGCCGGCGGTAAGCGGCGCATTCCGATGTGTCCGGATCGTTGCGGAGCCCGGTAGTCTCGTCGATGCGCGACATCCGGCGGCGGTGGCGGCCGGCAACGTCGAAACGTCGATGCGAATCGTCGACGTTCTGTTGGGTGCGCTCGCAAGAGCATTGCCGGATCGCGTTCCCGCCGCGAGCCAGGGCACGATGAACAACGTTGCGATGGGGCGACACTCGGAAACGTCGCGGTGGGACTACTACGAAACCATTGGCGGCGGCACCGGCGCATATCCGCACGGGCCCGGCGTATCCGCGGTGCACTCACACATGACGAATACGCTCAACACGCCGGTGGAGAGCCTGGAGACCCACTATCCATTGCGGGTGAGGCGATACGAGGTGCGGCGCAATTCCGGCGGAGCGGGCCGTTATTCGGGCGGTGACGGAATCGTCAGGGAACTCGAGTTCCTCGAGCCGGCGGAAGTGACGTTGCTGACCGAACGGCGCACGCATGCGCCGTGGGGTCTGGCGGGTGGTGATGCCGGAGCACCGGGCTCGAACGCGCTGAACGGCGTGGAAGTGGCGGCGAAGGTGGCGCTCGACGTTCGTGAAGGCGACGTACTGACGATCGCGACGCCTGGCGGCGGCGGTTGGGGTGTTCCCAACGCGCCTACTGAGCCGCGAGAACCGCGTGCCTGAAGCGTTGCAAGCCTTCGTCGAGCGTCGCGCGCGGACAGCCGAAGTTGAAACGGACGAAGCCCGGACCGTGGAACTGCGCGCCATCCGATAGTCCGAGCCCGTGGGCTTCGAAGTAGCGCGCGGGATGGTCGAGACGCAGACCGCGCACGTCGATCCAACCCAGGTAGGTGCCCTCGACGTGCGTCATCGAAACGCCGGGCAATTGCGCCACGCATTGTTCGAGCGCGTCGCGGTTGATCGCGAGATACGAGCGCAAGCGATCCAACCAGTCCGACGGATCTTCGTAAGCCGCCAACGCCGCGGTATAGGCCAGTGCGCCGATGCTCGGCACGAGTCCGGCGCGCGCGTCGCCGAAGCGGCGGCGCAGCGCAGCGTCCTGTATCACCGCGAACGCGCAACAGAGGCCTGGTGTGTTGTAGCTCTTGGTCGGCGCCATCAGCGTGATGGTCCGTGCGGCAATTTCTGCCGACAGCGACGCGATGGGGATGTGCGGGCGGTCAGGGTCGAGCCGAAGGTCGCAGTGAATTTCGTCGGAGCAGATCAGCAGATCGTGCCGCTCGCAGAAGCGTGCCAGCTCCACGAGTTCTTCGCGCCGATAGATGCGCCCCGTCGGATTCTGCGGATTGCAGAACATGAACAGGCGCGTTCGGTTGTCGATGGCGTCGCCCATGGCGGCGAGGTCCATTTCCCACTGCGGACCGTTCAGCACCAGCGGCACTTCGATCGCGTTGCGCGCACCGTTGGCCGGCGCGGACAGAAACGGGTAGTAGACCGGCACGTTCATCATCACGGAATCGCCGGTGGCGCCGACCGCGCGGCATGCGAGGTTCATGCCAGTGACGACGCCCGGAATCCACACCAGCCACTCGGGGTTCACGCTCCATGAGAATTCGGCGTCGAGCCGCGCGACCGCGGCGTGCGTCAGTTCGAGTGGCGTGTCGCTATAGCCGAAGATGCCGTGGTCGAGCCGCCGCTGCAGTGCGTCGCGAATGAACTGAGGTGCGCGGAAATCCATGTCCGCAACCCAGAAAGGCAGCACGTCGACGCCTTTGTATTTGCCCCATTTCGAGCTGTCCGTACCACGCCGTTCGACGACGTTATCGAATTCGTTCATGAGCGGTGTGGGTATTGGTTATTGGAGCGGGATTGATCACGTGGCGTACAATGCTCCGCGTTTGTGTTCATGAGGTAAAGCGTACGTGGACGTTTTGGACAGCATCAAAGAACAGATCAGCAGCAACGCGATCATCCTTTACATGAAGGGTTCGCCGCAGGCGCCGCAGTGCGGTTTCTCGGCGCAAACCGTGCAGTGCCTGATGGCCTGCGGAGAGCGGTTTGCCTATGTCGACGTGTTGAGCAACCCGGACGTTCGCGCGAATCTGCCGGCCTATGCGAACTGGCCGACGTTTCCGCAACTGTGGGTCGAAGGAGAACTCGTCGGCGGCTGCGACATCGTGACCGAGATGTACCAGTCGGGCGAGTTGAAGACGCTGATCGCCGGCGCGGCGGCACGCGCCAAAGCTGCAACACCCGCGACCGCAACGAAGTAACCCGTGTCGTGTCTTCGGACACGACACCCCGCTACTCGCGGAGCGGCCAGCCGCCCATATCCTGCCACCGATTGACGATCGCGCAGAACAGCGCGGCCGTCACCTCTGCGTCGTAGCGCGCGGAGTGTGCCTCGTTGCTGTCGTAGGCAATTCCGGCGCGGCCGCACGCCTGGCTGAGCACCGTTTGGCCGTAGGCGACTGCCGCAAGCGACGCGGTGTCGATGAACGAAAACGGGTGAAACGGATTGCGCTTGATGTCGTTGCGATTGGCGCCCGACATGATGAACTGATGATCGAAAGCGGCGTTGTGGGCGACCACGATCGCGCGACTGCAGCCGCCGTGCTTGACCGCTTTGCGCACCTCGCGAAAGAACTCCTGGAACACCTCCGGTTCTGCGCGCGCCTTACGCGCCGGATTGTACGGATCGATGCCGATGAAGCGCAGCGAAGCCGGGTCCATGTTGGTTCCCGGTAGCGGTGCCACCTGGTAATGCAGTAGTTGATTGCGCGTCAGGCGCTCGCCGTCGTAGTGCAGCAGTACGGCAGCGAGTTCCAGAATGGCATCGCCGCTCGCGTTGAAGCCGCCGGTTTCCAGGTCGACCACGACGGGCAGAAAACCGCGGAAGCGGTCTGCAATCTGGGATCTTTCGGACACTGCTCTCTCCACATGAGCGGGTACCTTACCACGCCCGTCGAGAGCGCCGGTCTCGCCGCCGGGTAAAGAATCCGCGCCGCGTGCCGATAGCCAACGAAAGGCACAGGAACTCCCGTGGCGCGAAGCATTGCCTCGATGGTTTTGGTTCTGACGTGGTGTGTCGCGTCGGCGGAAGCGCCGCTCGAATTCGGCGCGGCGCCGGCGGATGCCGCGTGGCAGTTCGAAGGCAGCCGCACCGTCTGCCGGTTGTCCCATGAAATTCCAAATTTCGGCGAAGCGCGCTTCGTGCAACAGGCGGGAGGCAGCCTGCAGTTCGACATGTCCGCATGGCGCGTCGACCTGAGCGGCGCGCTCGACGTCACGAGCTTCGCGCCGCCCTGGCTCGCCGGACATCCGCTGGATAAGGCCCTCGGTCGCGTCGAAGTGTCGCAGCCGCACGAGGTCGTAGCGGACGCGGCGCTCGCCGAATCGATGCTGCGTGCGCTTTATCGCGGCGAGCAGCCGCGGTTTGCATCGCAGGACGTCAGGGTCTCGCTCTCGGCGGTGAGCTTCAGGCCGCTTTACGATTCCTACGCCCGCTGTGTGGCGCAGCTGGTGCCGGTGTCGTTCAAGCAGATCGAACGCAGCACCATCGCATTCGCGCCGGGCCGCGCGAGCCTGAACGATGCCGCTAAGGCGCGTCTCGACCTGATCGCCGAATACGTGAAGGCAGATCGCGCCGTCTCGCACATATTCGTCGAAGGTTATACGGACAGTTCCGGTCGCGAACGCAAGAACCGCGTTCTCTCCGAGCAGCGCGCGAAAGCCGTCACGAGCTACCTCATTGGCGCCGGCTGCGGCTCGGAATCCATCGAGTATCGCTTCCACGGCTCGCGCTTTCCGATCGCCTCGAACGACACCGAGGCGGGGCGGGTTCAGAACCGGCGCACCACGGTGCGGCTGGAACGCGGTCCGGAGCGCGGTCCGGCAAAGGTTGCTAAGCGCTGAGTGCTCAACCTTCCTTTTCGGGATCGTGTGGCAGGAGCGACAACTCGCCGTCGGAATCGGACGCCAGCAGACCTACTTTCGAGTAGATCTGCAGCTTCTCGCGCGTATCGCTGATGTCCATGTTGCGCATGGTCAGCTGACCGATGCGGTCCTGCTGCGTGAACGCGCCCGCGCCTTTTTCCATCGTCAGGCGATCGGGGTGATAGGTGAGATTCGGGCTGACCGTATCGAGTAACGAATAGTCGTTGCCACGACGCAGCTGCAGCGTCACCTCACCGGTCACCGCGCGCGCCACCCAACGTTGCGCCGTGTCTCTCAGCATCATGCATTGCGGATCGAACCAGCGGCCCTGGTAAAGCAGGCGACCCAGACGGCGGCCGTTGGTGCGGTACTGTTCGATCGTGTCTTCGTTGTGGATACCGGTGACGAGCCGCTCGTAGGCGATGTGCAGCAATGCCATTCCGGGCGCCTCGTAGATGCCGCGGCTCTTCGCTTCGATGATCCGGTTCTCGATCTGATCGCACATACCGAGACCGTGCCGCCCACCGATCTCGTTGGCGCGCGAGAACAGGTCAAGGGCCGTGTCGAACGCCTCGCCGTTCAATGCAACCGGTTGGCCTTCGTCGAAACGCACCGTCACCGTCTCCGGCTTCACTGGCACTTCGTCGCGCCAGAATGCGACGCCCATGATCGGCTGCACGATGTCGATGCCCTTGTTGAGGTATTCGAGATCCTTGGCTTCGTGCGTGGCGCCGAGAATGTTGGAGTCGGTCGAGTACGCCTTCTCGACGCTCATCTTGTACGCGAAGCCGTGTGCGGCCATGTACTGCGACATCTCGGTGCGTCCCCCGAGTTCGTCGATGAACTGCTGATCGAGCCACGGTTTGTAGATCTGCAGCCGCGGATTGGCGAGCAGTCCGTAGCGATAGAACCGCTCGATGTCGTTGCCTTTGTACGTGCTTCCGTCACCCCAGATATTGACGTCATCTTCGCGCATCGCGACCACGAGCATCGTTCCGGTAACGGCGCGACCGAGGGGCGTCGTGTTGAAGTAGGTGGCGCCGCCGGTGGAAATGTGAAATGCGCCGCATTGAATGGCTGCGATGCCTTCCGCAACGAGCTGCGGGCGGCATTCGATCAGGCGTGCCGTCTCGGCTCCATAGGCCAGCGCCTTGCGGGGGATCTCGTCGTAGTCGGATTCGTCCGGCTGCCCGAGATTCGCCGTGTACG
The DNA here is from genome assembly GCA_963780795.1 of uncultured Gammaproteobacteria bacterium. Lineage (GTDB taxonomy): Bacteria > Pseudomonadota > Gammaproteobacteria > Pseudomonadales > Azotimanducaceae > DATJGR01. The sequence continues at coordinate 102,639 of CAWADH010000009.1, forward strand.
TGCACGGAATCGCGCCCTTGGCACGCATCCAATGCACCGCGGCGCTCGTATCCAGGCCACCGGAGAACGCGATGCCGACCCGTTTGCCGACCGGGAGTCGCTGCAGGATGTTCGTGGCCATGACCAGCTCCGAAAAAGAGGCGAATAGTAGTGGGAATGCGCCGTGTCGTCAGCGCTGGTGGCTGTCGGGGTCGGCGGTTCGGAACGGCCGACCGACGGCTTTTGCGTTGCGAACCTAGTCACGTTCGACTGCAACGCGCGCGCCTATCATGAAAAGGACGCGGCTGGATGCACCCAGCCGAAAGTCGTTCGGGCTTCTCCCGGTGCCGCGCGCGTGCCGACCGGTTGGCCTAGCAGTTCGGAGTGATCGATGGGCCGCTTTCAGGTGTTGTTCAGTGGTGAGGTGGTGGAGGGCGCCACCGAGGCGGCTGTTCGACAGAATCTCATGCGTCGGCTGGGGCTCGACGAGCGCAAGGTGGCGCAGCTGTTCAGCGGCCGCACCGTGGTCATTCGCAGCGACCTCACGCGCGAGGCCGCGGACGAACTGCAGGGCGAACTCGCCGCATTGGGCGCCATCGCGCGCATCAAGGACATATCGCCCGACGAGAAAGCCAAGTTCAAGATCGACAAGCACGTCGATCAGACGCTGAAAGACATCACCGCCGCACACCACGAATGCCCGCGCTGCGGTCACCTGCAGCTCGAATCCGAATTCTGCGCGCGCTGTGGCGTCGACATCGCGGCCGCGGCGAAGCAGAAGCGCAAGGAAGATCTGCTGATCGAGAAAAAGATCAAAGGGCTGAAGGACGGTCAGAAAGCGGGCGGGTTCGGCGAAGCCGACGCGGTAGTGCCCGACGTCGCCGACCGGATCGAGCCGATCAAACGCCGCACGCCGCGACCGGTGCCGTCGCAACAACGGGTGCGCCCTGCGATTGCGCCGCGTCCGGCAACTGCGCCGCGCGGCGCGTCGATGCGTCCGCATGCGCGCAGCGAACCGGTAGTTGCCCAGCGGGAGCCCGCACGACCGGAACCGGCAAGGCGGGAACGTCCGCGCCGCGAACCGCCGGCGAGCGCGCCCGCGAGTTCGTCCGGGAATCCCTTCGGCGGATTCTGGCGCAGCGTTCTGAAGCTGGGTCGCAAAGACGAGCGCAGCCAGTAGAATGCCGGCCACCCCCGTACGGGTCGCGCCGCATTGCCATCGTTAGATCCTTCCCGCTCAGCCGAAATCACTGACGCGCCGATCGGCGTGTTCGATTCCGGCGTAGGCGGTCTCACTGTGTTGAAGGCGCTCGAAGCGGCGTTGCCGCTCGAGCGATTCATCTATCTCGGCGACACCGCGCGGCTTCCTTACGGTACGAAGAGCGCCGGTACCGTGCAGAAATACGCGGTGCAAGCGGCGCGTGCGCTGGTCGACCGCGGCGTGAAAGCGCTCGTGATCGCCTGCAATACCGCCTCGGCCGTGGCACTCGACGCGCTGCGCGACGCGTACTCGCCGCTGCCGGTGTTCGGCGTGGTGGATCCCGGCGCCGAGGCAGCGTGTCGGGTCTCGCGCCGCGGGCGCATCGCCGTGATCGGAACCGAAGGCACCGTTCGCGGCGGCGCGTATCAGCGCGCGATTCTGTCGCGGCGCGCCGACGCCCGCGTGCTGGCGCGGCCGTGTCCGCTGCTGGTGTCGCTGGCGGAAGAGGGCTGGGTGTCCGGCGACGTACCGGAGCGCGTGATCGAAGCGTATCTGGGCGAGTGGTTGCGGGAGGAAACGCATCCGGATTGCCTGCTGCTCGGCTGCACGCACTTTCCGATCCTGGCGCCGGTGATTCAGCGCGTCGGTGGTCCGGCGCTGACGCTCGTCGACTCTGCGGCGACCACCGCCGCAGCAGTGGCACTGACGCTGGCTGCATCCGGACTCGCGCGCGGCGCGGCGACGGGTGGCGCGCGCAGACATCTGATGGCGACCGATGGTCGCGACCGCTTCGCGCGCGTCGGCCGGCACTTCCTGGGTGAAGCATTGACGGCGGACGACGTCGAGCTGGTCGACCTCTAACGGTCGTACTCGGTCTTGTGCGGGTACTCGCAGAGGTCTTCGATCGGACACGCGCCGCAGTGCGGTTTACGTGCGGTGCAGACGTAGCGGCCGTGCAGGATCAGCCAGTGGTGGGCGAAATCCTTGAATTCGGCCGGCACCAGTCTCACCAGCCGGTCTTCGACTTCGCGAACCGTCTTGCCGCGCGCGATGCGCGTGCGGTTGGCAACCCGGAACACGTGCGTGTCGACCGCGATCGTCGGTTCGCCGAATGCGGTGTTGAGTACCACGTTCGCGGTCTTGCGTCCCACACCGGGTAACGCTTCCAACGCGGCGCGGTCGCGCGGCACTTCGCCGTCGTGCTGCTCGATGAGAATCTGGCACGTCTTAATGACGTTGCGCGCCTTCGTGTTGTAGAGCCCGATGTTGCGGATGTAAGGCGTGAGACCTTCGACGCCGAGCGCAAGCACCTTTGCCGGCGTGTTGGCAACCGGAAACAGCTTTTGCGTTGCGAGATTGACGCTGACATCCGTCGCTTGCGCCGACAGAATCACCGAAATCAGCAGCTCGAACGGCGAGGCGTACTCCAGTTCGGTTTCGGGAGCGGGCGTCGCATCGCGCAGCCGCTCGAAGATCAGATGTCTCTTCCCGGCGTTCATGGGCGTGCTGCGACCGCGTTCTTTGCGGCGAGCAGCAATGCCACCGTGAGGAACGCGCCCGGCGGAAGCGCGGCCAGCGGCAGGCCGTACGCTGCACCTTCCCGTACCGCGCCGACCACCAACACCACGGCGACGAACCCGGATCCGGTGACCGCGCTGGCGAGCAGCACGCGGCCGATCGACTCGTGGCGCGCGACGCGATCGGCGTGCGTCAGGATGACGCAGTTCGAGACGACGATCTGCAGGAACAGCGCGATCCGCTGGAACGAGTCGAACGCGTAGGCCTGCGTCAGCATCACGACGACCGTGGTGCACAAGCCGATTACCAGCATGTATGCCGGCAGCGGCGCAGCATCCGGTATGAAGTTGCGGAGCGCGGAGATGGCGCCGTTGGACAGAACCAGAATGGCAAACGTCGCCGTTGCGATCGCAAACGCGTCGCTCACGTTCGTGGTGACCGCCAGCAGTGGACACAGGCCGAGCAGTTGGTGCCAGACCGGGTTGTCTCGCCAGGCAGTTCCGGCTTCATTCATCGATGACATCCGAACAGTTCCGTGCGGGTGCGTTGGCCGCGTCGGACGATGCGTCGGCCAGCGCCCCACGAACCCCCTCGACCACTGCGCGCGAGGTTACGCTGGCGCCGCTGATCGCGTCGATCCGTCCGCCGTCGGCGGTCAACGCCACATCGTCCGCTGACAGTCCATTGAACCGCAGAATCCATGCCGATCTGGCCGTGTCGATTGCGTCGCCGATACCAGTCGTTTCGCGATGACTGACGGCGCGGACGCCGGTCAACCTGTTTGCCGCGTCCAGGCCGATCAGCAGCCGGATCGGCCCCGCATAGCCGGACGCAGTGTGCAGGAAGACGCGGTACAACGGCGTACCCGAGGCGGAACAGATCGTCAGCGGTGCAACGGAAGGACCGCGCAGGTTCGCCACCCTCGCGTCGCCGGTGACGTCCACCAGTGGACGCAGCGTCACGCGGTGTTCGTTCGCGTCGATGCGTGCGCGCGTAAGTGCATTGACGCCGGTGAGCGCGGCGGCGGCGACGGCGCCGAGCAGGCCGAGCCGCCACGCTGTGGCCGCAACGCTCAAGCGACACCTGCGTTGCGCTGGTTCACCGCGCGGTCGATCAACGGCGCGGCGGCATTGCCGAGCAGCACCGCGAACGCGATGCCGTCCGGATACGTCGACGCCGTTCTGATTGCGAACAACGACACGCCGATCAACACGCCGTAGTAGATGCGCCCGCGCGAGGTCGTTGGGGAACTGACCGGATCGGTCGCGACGAAGAACGTGCCCAACATCGTGCCACCGCTGAGACAGTGGAACAGCGGCGAGCCGAGACTGGCCGAGCTGCCGCCGTCGTAGTTGATCGCGGCGACCAGCGATAGCGATGCAAGGATCGAGAGCGGAATCCGCCAATCGACGACGCGGGTGGCGATCAATGCAGCGCCGCCGAGGAGATAGGCGACGTTCAGCCATTCCCACGCGGCGGCGGTGAACGCGCCGAAACCGCGGGGCGGCGTCCAGAAGTCGGCGACGGTGAGCCCGCCGCGGTGTTTGAATGCATCCAGCACGGTAGGACCGGTAATGCCGTCGACGGCCGTGCCCGTCGTGTCGGGCCAAACCGCGAGCGCGGCGGGAAACGACAGCAACAGGGCGGCGTATCCGACCATCGCCGGATTGAAGGGATTCGCGCCGGCGCCGCCGAACGCGTGCTTGCCGATGCCGACGGCGATCAACACGCCGACGATGACGATGCCGACCGGAACCGCGGGCGGCAGCGCGAGTGCGAGCAGCGCAGCGGTGACGAGTCCGCTGCCGTCGCGCAGAACGTTCACCGGTGCAATGCCGCGCAGTTTCGCGATGGCTGTCTCAGCCGCCGCTGCCGTAATCGCCGCGATCGCGACGTTCGCCAGCACCCGGTCGCCGAAGGTGGCCGCCTGTAGCGTCGCACCGGGAGCCAGGGCAACCAGTACGAAGGCGGTCGTTTGCTGAGGCGTTGCGGGACGAATCACACGTCGTCCCACGAACGCCGCGCCGCGAAGCGCGCCTGCCGTTGCTGACGGCGCTCCTCGGCCGCGAGCGCCTGAGCAGTGGCGCGCCGTTGGTGCGCTTCGAAGCGTCGCCGTGCATCGGCGGCGCGGCTTGCGTTGGCGTCGGGTTCCGGGAGTTCTGCGGTTGCGTTCCGAATGCCCGCGATCATCGCGATGCAGTCGACCGGACAGGCCGGTATGCACAACTCGCATCCTGTGCAATGGCGCGCGATCACGGCGTGCATGTGCCCTGCGGCGCCGGAGATTGCGTCGACCGGACACGCTGGCAGGCACAATGCGCAGCCGATGCAACGCGACTCGTCGATCTGCGCGACGGCGAGCGGATCCATCGGCTTCAGCTCCGGATCGAGCGCCACAACGGGCCGCTGTAATAGCGATGCGAGCGCGGCAATGGCTTGCGCACCGCCGGGCGGACAGCGATTGATCGCGGCGCCCGCGGCCACAGCTTCTGCATAGGGACGGCAGCCGGGATGGCCGCAGCGCTCGCATTGCGTCTGCGGCAACAACAGATCGATGGCGGCGACGAGCCTGGCGCCGGTCGGCCGTAGGCGCAGCTGCGCAAAGCCGAGCATCCCCCCCAACGCAATCGTCAGCAGACCGAGCACCGCTATTCCGGCGAATGCCATTCAGCCCCCGATGCCTTTGAACCCCATGAAAGCGAGCGACATGAGCCCGGCCGACATCAGCTGTATCGGCGCGCCGCGGAACGGCCCCGGAATGCGCGTCTCGTCGAGCCGTTCGCGCAGCGCCGCGAACATCGTGATCACCAGTGTGAAGCCGAACGCGGCGCCGAGTGCATAGGCGATCGTCTCGAACAGGCTCAGGTGCCGGCTCGACGCGAGCAACGCCACGCCGAGTACAGCGCAATTCGTGGTGATCAACGGCAGATAGATGCCCAACACCTGATGCAGCACCGGATCGATCGCGCGGATCGCGTAGGTCACCGCCTGCACCAACGCCGCGATCACCACGATGAAGGCGATGAGACGCAGGTATTCGAGCTCGAGCGGCGCCAGAACGAATTGCTCGATCAGGTGGCTGGCCGCGGCCGACAGCGTCAGCACGAACGCGGTGGCCAGTGCGAGTGCCCAGGCGTTGTCCAATCGGCCGCCCGTGAACAGCGGACACACGCCGAGCATTTGCGTCAGCACGAAATTGTTGGCGAGCACGGCACCGATCAGCAGCGGAAAGGCATCTACCATTCGGGCGGTCGTCAGCGGACCTGCATTCCCGGAACCGCGCCGGAATCGGGCGAGAGCAGAAAGATCTGTTCGCCGCCGGGACCGGCCGCGAGCACCATGCCCTGAGATTCGCCGAACCGCATCTTGCGCGGCTTCAGATTCGCCACCACCACGGTGAGACGTCCGACCAGCGATTCCGGCGTATACGCGGTCTTGATTCCGGCGAACACCTGCCGGCGCGATTCGCCGAGATCGAGCACCAGCTTGATCAGTTTGTCGGCGCCGTCGACGGCTTCCGCCGAAACGACGCGAGCGACCCGCAGGTCGATGCGGTTGAATGCGTCGATGTCGATCAGGTCTTCGACCGACCCTTCGGTGGCCGTCGCCGCGGAGTTCGGCGTTGTCGCCGTGGCCGCATTCGCGCGCGCGGGCGCAACCGACGTCTGCCCCTCGGCGCGTGTCTCTTCGATCATCCGGTTCACCGAGTCGGTTTCGATGCGGGTCAACAGCGGTTCGAACGCGTTGATGCGATGCGCACCGAGAAAGGTCTGCGCGTCGGACCAGCTCAAGCCGGGCAGGTTCAGGAATTTGACGCTGCGCTGCGCGGTATCGGGCAACACCGGCGCCAGATACACGATCAGCACCTTGAACAGATTGATGCCGAGCGTACAGATCGCCTGCACCTCTGCGCCTCGACCGTCCTGTTTGGCGAGGGTCCATGGCGCCTGTTGCGCAATGTACTGGTTCGCGCGGTCGGCGAGCGCGGTGATCTCGCGCACGGCTTTGCCGTATTCGCCGGACTCGTAGCCCGCCGCGATGGCGGGCGCCGCTTCGGTGAATGCGCGCCACAGTTGCGGATCGTGAATGGTTGCGCCGAGCTCGCCGCCGGCCAGCCGATTGACGAAGCCGGCGCAGCGGCTCGCGATGTTGACGATTTTGCCGACCAGGTCGGAATTCACGCGCTGCACGAAGTCGTCGAACGTGATGTCGATGTCGTCGACCGTGCCGTTCAGCTTCGTCGCGAAGTAGTAGCGCAGATACTCCGGATTCAGATGGTTCAGATACGTGCCGGCGTTGATGAACGTGCCGCGCGATTTCGACATTTTCGTGCCGTCGACGGTGATGAAACCGTGCGTGTGAATGCGCGTCGGTTTGCGATATCCGGCGCCTTGTAGCACCGCCGGCCAGAACAACGCGTGGAAATTCACGATGTCCTTGCCGATGAAGTGATGCACTTCGGTTGTGGCATCAGGCAGCCAGAACTCGTCGAATGCGACCTCGTTGTGCGAATCGCAGTAGTTGCGGAAGCTCGCCATGTAGCCGATCGGCGCGTCCATCCAGACGTAGAAGTACTTGTCGGTCGTTCCCGGAATCAGGAACCCGAAGTACGGCGCGTCGCGGCTGATGTCCCAGGGCTTGAGTCCGGAATCCAGCCACTCAGCCAGCTTGTTGGCAACTTCGGGCTGCAGCGTGCCGCTGAACACCCACTTCTTCAGCATGTCGGAGAATTGCGGCAGGTCGAAGAAGTAGTGTTTCGAACTCGCGAGCACCGGCGTTGCGCCCGAGATCAGCGAGCGCGGATTTTTGAGGTCGGTCGCGTCGTATGTTGCGCCGCACACTTCGCAGTTGTCGCCGTACTGGTCGTCGCTGCCACAGCGCGGGCATTCGCCTTTCACGAAACGGTCGGCGAGGAACAGTTTGCGCTCTGGGTCGAACAGCTGTTCCACGTCGCGCGTGAAGATGTAGCCGCCTTCGAACAAGCGCGTGTAGATGCCTTCGCACAGCCGACGGTTCTCTTCGGAGTGCGTCGAGTAAAAGTTGTCGTGCGCGATCAGGAAACGTTTGAAGTCGTTCTCGTGTTCGACGCGGATCTGCTCGATGAGCTCTTCGGCCGGAATACCCAGCTGCTCCGCCTTCAGCATCGTCGCGGTGCCGTGCGTGTCGTCGGCGCAGACGTAGGTGCATTGATTGCCGCGCAGCCGCTGGAAACGCACCCAGATGTCGGTCTGGATGTGTTCGAGCAGGTGCCCGAGATGGATCGAGCCATTCGCGTTCGGCAACGCGCTGGTGACCAGTATTCTGCGGGGCGCGGACATCGATGCGGCCGGTGCGGATTCGCGAAAGGCGCGACTATACTCTCAGCCGTCCCGCGTTTGCATCATCGCTTGGTTTTTCCTTGACCGAACCTATAATGCGCCCTCGCTCAAACCCGGGTTCATTCGTCATGGCGACCATCGAAGCGCTGGATCGGTTCGCAGACCCTTATCTGGACGTCACCTGGCAATCGCTCGGCGCATTGCGCCGGGTCGAACGCCGCGGCGATGCGGTGCAGGTCGATGCCGTGCTCGGCTATCCGGCCGAGGGCTTGAAGGACGAGCTGACGCAGCGACTCAGCACCGCTGTTGGCGCGCGCGTCGAGCTCACTTTGGGATTCGACGCACCCACGTTGAGCGCGAGTCCGAACCTTCGCGGCGTGAAGAACATCGTCGCGATCGCGTCAGGCAAAGGCGGCGTCGGCAAATCGACGACGGCGGTCAACCTCGCGCTGGCGCTTGCGCGCGAGGGCGCGAAGGTCGGCATTCTCGACGCCGACATCTATGGTCCGAGTCTCGGCATCATGCTCGGGGTACCGGTCGGCCAGCGCCCCGAAGTCAAGGACGAGAAGTTCTTCCTGCCCATCAAGGCGCACGGCCTGCAGGCGATGTCGATGAGCTTTCTCGTGACGAAAGAAACGCCGATGGTCTGGCGCGGGCCGATGGCGTCGAGTGCGTTGACGCAAATGTTGAGTCAGACGTTGTGGGACCGACTCGACTATCTGGTGGTCGACATGCCGCCCGGCACCGGTGACATCCAGTTGACGTTGTCGCAGCGCGCGGCCGTGGCCGGGGCCGTGATCGTGACCACGCCACAGGACATCGCGTTGCAGGACGCCGCGAAAGGCATCGAGATGTTCCGCAAGGTCACCGTGCCGGTGCTCGGCATCGTAGAGAACATGGGACTGCACATCTGTCCGGAATGCGGGCACGAGAGCCACATCTTCGGTTCCGGCGGCGGCGAGCGGATTGCTCGCGACTACGACACCGTACTGCTTGCGACGTTGCCGCTCGCGATCGAGATCCGCGAACAGGCCGATTCCGGGCGCCCGACTGTCGCGGCCGACCCCGACGGCAGACTCGCGCGTGCATATCGCGACGGCGCGCGACACCTCGCGGCGCGGTTGTGGCAAATCGCACGCGGAGCTGCCGCCGCGCCGCGCATCTCGATGACCGACGACTGATCGAACGAGCGGAGGAACGATGAGCATCAAATCGGATCGGTGGATCCGCGCGATGGCCGAAACGCACAAGATGATCGAGCCGTTCGAGGCCGGTCAGGTTCGCACGGTGGCGGGCGAGAAAGTCATCTCGTTCGGCACCTCTAGTTACGGCTACGACGTTCGCTGCGCCGACGAGTTCAAGGTATTCACCAACGTGTTCTCGGCGACGATCGATCCGAAGGCGTTCGACGCGCGCAGCTTCGTAGACCACCGCGGCAGCATCTGCATCATCCCGCCGAATTCGTTCGTGCTGGCGCGCACCGTGGAGTATTTCCGGATTCCGGCCGACGTGTTGACGCTATGCGTCGGCAAGTCGACGTATGCGCGCTGCGGCATCATCGTGAACGTCACGCCGCTCGAGCCCGAGTGGGAGGGCCACGTGACGCTGGAGTTCTCGAATACCACCAACCTGCCCGCGAAGATCTACGCGAACGAAGGCGTCGCGCAAATGCTGTTCTTCCAGGGCGACGAGCCGTGCGAAGTCACGTACAAGGATCGCGGCGGAAAGTACCAGGGTCAGCGCGGCGTAACGTTGCCGCGCCCGTAGAGAGTCGTTAGCCCAGCCGATACGAGTAGTCGGCGTTCAACTGCAGTTGGCCCGACGCGAGCGTATGTTCGCCGGCCGTAACGATTTCTCCGATCAGGATCGGCGCTTCGCCGGCCGCTTCGAGCGTCCGCATCGCCGTCTCGACGTCGTGTGGTGCGACGCACAGCACGAAGCCTATGCCGCAGTTGAACGTGCGCAGCATCTCCGCTTCGACGACGTTCCCCGCTTGTGCGAGCCAGCCGAATATCGACGGACGCGTCCAGCTGTCGAGGTCGATCAACGCCGCGACCGAATCGTCGGCAAACATGCGCGGCAGATTTTCGATGATGCCGCCGCCGGTGATGTGCGCCATGCCGGCAATCGGCATTGTCGCGAGCACCGCATGGATCGACCGTACGTAGATGCGCGTCGGCGCGAGCAGCGATTCCAGAAGGTCGCCGGTCGGTGCTTGTGCCTGATCGGCGATGATGCGGCGGATCAGCGAATAGCCGTTCGAATGCGGGCCGCTCGATTTGAGCCCGATCAATCGATGACCCGGCGTAATGCTGCGGCCGTCGATGATCTGGTCGCGCTCGACCACACCGACACAGAATCCGGCCAGATCGTAATCGCCTTTGCCGTAGAAGCCGGGCATCTCCGCCGTTTCGCCGCCGGCCAGCGCGCAGCCGGCCAGTTCGCACGCGCGTGCGATGCCTTTGATCACGCGTTCCGCCACGTCCACGTCGAGACGCGACGTCGCGTAGTAATCCAGGAACAGGAACGGCTCGCCGCCGGTGACCAGTACGTCGTTCACGCACATCGCGACCAGATCCTGGCCGACGCCGTCGTGGCGATCGTGATCGATCGCGAGTTTCAGTTTGGTGCCGACGCCGTCGGTGCCGGTGACGAGCACGGGTTCGCGATAACGACTCGGCAAGGCCGCCAGGGCTGCGAAACCGCCGATGCCGGCGATCATCTCCGGTCGCTTCGTGCGTTGCGCTGCGGGTGCGATGCGGCGGATCAGTTCGTCGCCTGCCTCGATGTCGACGCCGGCGTCGCGATAGGTCAATTGACGGCTCAAGTGGATGTCCGGGTTTGCGCGGAGCGCGCAGTCTACCAAAGGCCCACCAAGCTCACCCGCCGTTTGAATTGAAGTACACTTGCGCCCTCGCAGCGCCAGTCGGGTCGATCGGACGAAAGCATGGGCCGCTACGCAGTCGTTTTCTGCTGGGTAATTGCTCTGCTGACGTCATCGCCGATGTCGGCGCGCGCGGCTGCTCTCGATTGGCTCTACGACGTCGACGTTCCGGTAACCGACCAATCCGCGGAAGTCCGCGGCACGGCATTCCGGCAGGCGCTGCTGATCGCGTTGAAGCGGATCACCGGATTGAACGACGTGCCGCCGAATCCCGCCGTCACGAGCGCGCTCGAGGCGCCGCAGCGGTACTACGTCGAGTACCGCTATCACGATGGCGACAATCCGGTGATCGGCGCGATGCCCGCCAAGGTGCCGATGCTGTCGGTGCGGTTTGCCGAAAATGCCATTCAGAAGCTCGTCGCCGAAGCAGGCCTTCCGTTGTGGAGTTCGAATCGGCCGACGACGCTCGCATGGATTGCGGTCAGCGACGGTCCTAACCGCACCGTGCTCGGCGTGAACGACAAGAGCGCGCTGCTGAACAGCATCAGAGCACACGCGCGCGAGCGCGGCTTGCCGTTGATCATTCCGGCGATGGATCTCGAAGATCAGTCGGCGGTGTCGGACGGTGTGGTCGCGAGCGGCGCGTCGTCGCCGGCGATCGAGCGTGCATCCGAGCGCTACCGGGCGGACCAGATACTCGTCGGGCGCGCCACGCACGGTGCGAACGATGCGTGGGCGGCGGACTGGCAGCTGTCGCAACGCGGCACCGAAAGCAAATTCCGCTTCGACTCGCCGAGCGCCGATGCCGCGGGTGCGGCGGTGGTCGACCGACTGGTGGCCGATCTCGTTGCGCGTTACGTCGTCGTCGGCGGCGGCAATCAGGAGCGGCTGCAGATACGCGTCGACGGCATCACCGATGTCGCGCAATACGGCGCGCTGCTGAAGTATCTCGGGCACCTCGAGTACGTCGATTCGGTACAGATCGAGGAAGTGGCGGCGAACGAAGTGATGCTGTCGTTGCGCACGCGCACGCCGTGGGATCGCTTGCGCGATCTGCTCGCGCTCGACGGCCGCCTCGCGCCGTCCGATCAGATCCAGGTTGGTGCCGAGCGGCGCGTGCTGGTCTGGCGGGGCGATACACGTCAATGACGTCACCGTTGTTGCGGCAGATCCCCAACGTGATCACGGTGGCGCGGGTGCTGCTGGTGATCCCGACCGCGTGGTGCCTCGTCGAAGGCCGGTACGTGCAGGCGCTGATACTCATGGCGGTGGCCGGCGCGTCCGACGCGGTGGACGGATGGCTCGCGCGTCGGTTCGACTGGATCACCTGGTTCGGCGCGGCCGTCGATCCGCTGGCGGACAAGATCCTGGTCGGCGTGCTGTTCATCACGTTGACCGTGAAGGGCGCATTGCCGTTGTGGGTAGCGGGCATTGCCATCGGCCGCGATGTGGTGATCCTCGCGGGCGCCGCCGCATACCGATTGATGTTCAAGCACATCGAGTTCGCTCCCACGCTGCTCAGCAAGGCGAACACCGCGGTGCAGATCGTCGTGCTGCTGCTGCTGTTGCTCGAGTTGTGCGCTTTCCCGATGGTGAGCCCGATTGCCGGTTCCATCGTGCAGCCGTATGGATTCTGGCTGGTGGCGGCGCTCGCGATTGCGTCGGGCGTCGACTACGTCGTCACGTGGAGCCGCCGCGCGATGTCGCAACAACGCCCGAATAGCGGGAACCCCACGTGAACGATCAAGGCACGCGCCAGCTCGTGCTGAAGTTCGCGAGCGAACGGCGCTGCACGCTCGACAATTTCGAAGCAGGCCCGAACGGCGAACTGGTGGCGGAAATCGAAAGGCGCGCAAGTGCCGACGAGTTCGCGCCGTTGTGGCTTGTCGGCGAGCCCGGCGCCGGAAAATCGCATCTGCTGCAGGGTGCCTGTCATGCGGCGGCCGGGGTGGGCCGTACGGCCGCGTATCTGCCGGCGCGGCTGATGGCCGGCGGAATCGACGTGCTCGACGGCCTCGGCGAATTCGGTCTTGTCGCGCTCGACGATGCCGAGGAATGGATCGGCGCGCGGGAGTGGGAGGAAGCGCTGCTGCACCTTTATCAGCAACTGCTGAAGCGCGGCGCGGCGTTGTTGTTCGCGTCTACACGCGGTCCGCTCGAACTCGAATTTCAGCTTGCCGACCTCGCGTCGCGATGGCGCGCGTCGCACGTGTTCTCACTTCGTCCGCTCGACGACTCGGATCGTGCGCAAGCGATCGAGCACCTGGCGGCGCAACGTGGTCTGGAGGTCGGCGCCGACGTGATGAGTTTCATCCTGCGCCGCGCCCCGCGCCGCATGGACGAGTTGATCGCGGCGTTCGAACGACTCGATCGAGGGGCGCTGGCGCAGCAACGGCGCTTGACCATTCCGCTCGCGAAGGACGTATTGGGTCTGTGAAGCCGCCGCGCCACGTGCTTTTCACCGGCGGCGGATCGGCCGGCCACGTCGTTCCGAACATCCCGTTGATCGCGCATTTTTCCGCGGCGGGATCGGCGATCAGCTACGTCGGCTCGAACGAAGGACCGGAGCGCGGACTCATCGCGCCGCTCGGCGTGCCGTTCCATGCGATACGGTCCGGAAAGCTTCGTCGCTACTTCTCGTGGCGCAATGTCGCCGACCTCTTGTGGATTGCCGTTGGCATCGTCCAGGCGATCGCACTGATCGGCAGGCTCAGGCCCTCCGTCGTGTTCTCCAAAGGCGGCTACGCGGCGTTTCCCGTCGTTGTGGCCGCGTGGATCTGGCGCATTCCGATCGTTGCGCACGAGTCCGACCTCACGCCGGGTCTGGCAAATCGCCTGTCGCTTCCGTTCGTGGCGGCCGTATGCACTACGTTCGAGGTCACGGAATTTCCGGTGCGCAATCGTCCGGTGATTCACACCGGAACGCCGCTGCGGCCTGAGCTGTTGCACGGCGATGCGTCGCGGGGACGCGCTTTCGTGGCCGCACCCGCGGATCGCCCCTTAGTGGTGGTGGTTGGCGGCAGTCTGGGCGCCGAAGCGCTCAATCGGGTGGTACGCGAAGCATTGGACGGTCTGCTCGGTTTCGCAACGCTCGCGCACGTGTGCGGGCCGAAACGCACCGACGCATCGTTGTCGGGCCGTGCCGGATACCACCAGTTCGAGTACGTCGGCGCGCAATGGGGCGATCTGCTGGCGGCAGCCGACATCGTCGTCAGCCGCGCCGGCGCGAACTCGCTGTACGAACTCGTCGCGCTGCGCAAACCGCATCTGCTGGTACCGCTGCCGCGCAGCGCCAGCCGTGGCGATCAGATCAGCAACGCCGGTTACGCGAAGGCGCACGGCTGGAGCCGCGTGGTGGCCGAGGAAGAACTGGACGCGGCGCGGCTCGAAGCCGAAGTGCGCGCGATCTACGTCGAGCGTGCGCAACTGACGCGAGCGTTGGAAGGAGCGGGGCTCGGCGATGGCACGGCGGCCGTGGCCGACGTCATTTGCCGCTACGCGAGACCAGCGTAGTAGTCGACGCCGCGGTCGCCGCGGCCGGAAAATACGACGCGAGATACGGGCCGAGCATCCGTTGCAGTTCTTCGAATACCAGCCGCTTGTCGTCGACGTTGGACAGCAACTGATACGCCGTCTCGAGCGCGATGCCGAGGCAGCGTTGCCGCGCCTCGACCGACACGTTCGGGAACGCGTCGCCCAGCGTCTGATCGAGCGCGTCGAATACTTCCTGACGCAACGCGCGAGCCTGTTCGCCGAGCGGTCCGGAGCGATGCCGCCCCGACCACACGCCGTGAAAGCCCGGCATGTTCCGATAGATCTGGCCGAGCCCGAGGATGATCTGCGACACCCAGGCCGACGAGATGCCGTCGTGGTGCGGGTTGCCGACGGAACCGGCCAGATACGTTCGCACCTGAGCGCGGTAGCGCTGCACCAGTTCGTTCACCACGCCCTCTTTGTTGGCGAAGAACTGATAGAAGGAGCCGATCGAGGTGCCGGCGCGGGCGGCGATGGCCTTGGTGGTGAGCTGCTCGTAGTCGCCTTCGTCCATCAGCGCCGCGGTCGCGGCGACGAGCGCATCGAGCGTTTCCTGACCCCGCTGCTGGCGGGGCGTCTTGCGCCGCTGCGCCGCTTCTTGACGAGGAGGCGCTTGACGCGGAGGCGCTTCTTGACAATGTGAGTCGCTGCTCATAATTTTCACGAACCTGAGCCGAGGCTCACATTCTACGTTTCGAGGTGATTCGATGTCGATTCGCTGGGTGGACACGCCGCGCACGCTGACGCATTTCGAGAAGCCCGCGCCGACCGTCGCCGACTTCGATAACGAGCTGGGGCTCGACAGCGAACAGGTGCAGCACGTTGCCGAGTTGTTCAACACGCCGCTGACCGGCGCCTACAACTGGGATTACACGACGCAGGACGACCGCATCCGCAGGCTTTATGAGCTCGGCAAGCAGCTCAACTGGAACGCCAGCGTCGACATCGACTGGAGCCAGACGCCCGACTTCCATGCGCGCCCACCGGTATCGGACGAGCAGCGCAACATAGTGCAGGAAAACCGCGCCAACGCCTTGTTCAAGGGGTTCGCGCCGTGGGAAGCGCTGGATACCGATCAGGTCATCCAGTGGATGCGCCATCAGCACAGCTGGGCGATCAGCCAGTTCCTGCACGGCGAGCAGGGCGCCCTGCTCGTTGCATCGCAGCTGGTGTCGTGCGCGCCGTCGTTCAACGCGAAACTGTATGCGGCATCGCAGACGTTCGACGAGGCGCGCCACGTCGAGGTATTCAACCGTTATCTGCAGCGCAAGGTGGGCTTCACGTATCCGATCTCGCGCAGCCTGAAGCTGCTGCTCGACAAGATCCTCACCGATCCGCGCTGGGATCTGAAGTTCATCGGCATGCAGATCATCATCGAAGGGCTCGCGCTTGCGGCGTTCAATACGATGAAGCAGAGCACCCAGGACCCGGTGCTGCGCGACATCGTGCATCTGGTGATACGCGACGAAGCGCGCCACGTGACGTTCGGCGTGAATTACCTCGAAGAGTTCGTGCAGACGCTGACGCAGGAGCAGCGCGAAGAGCGCGCGCAGTTCGCCTTCGAAGCGTGCGTCGTCATGCGCACGCGATTGATTCCGACCGACGTGTATCGGCAGTTCGGCTGGCCCGTGGAAGAAGCAACCGCGATTGCGACCGGCGGCGAACACCGGCAGCGCTTCCGCAACATGATCTTTGCGCGCGTTGTGCCGAACCTGAAGCGGATCGGCTTGTTGACCGATGCGATCCGGCCGAAGTTCGAAGAACTCGGTCTGCTGGAGTTCGAAGCACTGCCGGACGATGGCCGCATCGACTGGGACGAACTGTCCAAACCGCTCTACGATAAGTCGGCCTGAACAAGGAGTACGAAGCATGAAAATCAGCTATCGCGCAGACCAGGCCCGCGAGGTCCGTTTCCTTCCCGCGGCGGACGACGTCGCCAGCCGCATGACCACGGCGGACGTCGAATCGGTGGTCGAGATCTTCCAGACGCCGCTGACCGGCGCATACAACTGGGACTACACGGAAGGCCGCGGTCGCGTCGAAAAATTGTACGAACTCGGCAAACAGCTCAACTGGAACGCGAGTACCGATCTCGACTGGACGATTCCGTTCTCGCGCAGCGAGTTCCCGAACAACGAAGCGTTCAACCCGTTCGTCGGCTACGCGCCGTACGAAGCGATGACGCAGGCGCAGAAAGTGGAGTTCGGCTGGCATCGCATGGCGTCGCAGCTGTCGCAATTCCTGCACGGCGAGCAGGGCGCGTTGCTGGTGGCGTCGCAACTCGCGTCGTGCGCGCCGTCGTTCGACGCGAAGCTGTACGCGGCGTCGCAGACGTTCGACGAAGCCCGACACGTGGAGGTGTTCAACCGCTACCTGCACCACCGCGTCGGCATCATGTATCCGATGTCGCGCAATCTGAAACTGCTGATCGACAAGATCCTCACCGACGAGCGCTGGGATCTGAAGTTCATCGGCATGCAGATCATCATCGAAGGGCTTGCACTCGCCGCGTTCAACACCGCGAAGATGACGACCAACGACCCTTTGCTGCGCAACCTCGTGCACTACGTGGTACGCGACGAGGCCCGACACGTGACGTTCGGTGTGAATTATCTGGAAGAGTACGTGAAGACGCTGACGCCGGAGCAGATCGACGACCGCGCGCAGTTCGCGTACGAAGCCTGCGTGGTGATGCGCGATCGTCTCGCAGCGACTGAGATCTTCGAGCACTTCGGTTGGGACGTGGAGAAAGCGCGCGAACGGATGCTGCTGTCGCTCAGCGGCAACTCCGAAAGCCGTCAGACGTTCGCGCAACTGCTGTTCGGCCGCGTGATTCCGAATCTCAAGCGCATCGGCCTGCTGACGGAGCGGGTGCGGCCGCTGTATCAACAGCTCGGCGTTCTCGAATTCGAGGCGCTGCCGCACGACGGCATCACCGACTGGGCGGAACTCGAGAAGCCCCTCTTCGCAGACGTTGGCTGACGATCAGGATTCGGTGCGCGGCGCGGCCAGCGTCGTAGCCAGGAAATCGACGAACGCACGCGTCTTGGCCGACTGCCGGCGTAGCTCAGGGTAGCTGAGCCACACGCTCTGATTGGCCACCTGCAGATCCGGCAGCAACTGATCGACGCGGTTGCGTTCGATGTCGCGCCGGACCACGTATAGCGGCAGCATGCCGATGCCCATGCCTTCGAGCACCGCGTGATATGCCATGTCGACGTCGTTGACGATGAATGCGCGCGTCTTCGACCAGCGCGGCGTATCGGCGTGGCTCGGCGTGGTGATCTCGATGAAGCCGTGGTCGACGAGATCCGCTTCGCAGCGCGGCCGGCCGCAGCGTTCGAGGTAGCCGCGCGACGCGCACAGAATCGTCGGCAGCTGTGCGAGCTCGCGCGAGACGAGCCGCTCTTCTTCCGCGCGCTCCAACAGAATCGATACGTCGAATGCATCGCGCGACAACGCGTGGACGCCTTCCGAAAGCGTGAGATCGATGAACACGTCGGGGTAGCTCTGCTGGAACGTGCGGAACAGCCGCGCCAGCGCGCTGCGGCCGAAGAACGGCTGCGCAAGCACGCGAATGCGGCCGGCCGGCGCGTTTTCGAGCGCCCGGATCTGATTCTCGGTTTCGTCGAGCGTCTCGATGATCTGCCGGCAACGGTCGTAGTACAGCTGACCGGCCTCGGTAGCCATCACCGAGCGGGTCGTGCGATGCAGCAGTCGCGTGCCGAGGCGATCTTCGAGCTGGCTGATCTGCTTGCTGACCGCCGACGGCGTGAAGCCCATCAGCTCCGCAGCGCGGGTGAAGCTCTTGTGATCGACCACCGCGATGAAGACGTGTAACGGATCGATGCGGCTCATTTAAGGCTGGATCGCAGCATCAACGGAGTGTCTCTACAATACGCGCCTTTGCCCGCAACCGGATAGAACATGTACAAGGTTCGAACCTTCAACCAGATCGCCCTGCGCGGCCTCGAACGCTTTCCGCGCGACGGCTTCGAGGTGGGAACGGAGATCTCCGATCCGCACGCGATTCTGCTGCGCAGCCACGTTCTCACCGCCGATCACGTAACGCCTAACCTGCGCGCGGTGGCGCGCGCCGGCGCCGGCGTGAACAACGTTCCGGTCGAGCACTACACCGAACGCGGCATCGTGGTTTTCAACACGCCCGGCGCCAACGCGAACTCGGTGAAAGAGCTGGTGCTCGCCGCGCTGCTGCTGTCGGCGCGCGACGTGCTGGGCGGGCTCGACTACGTCGCCTCGATCAAAGACGTCAAAGATGCTGCGGAGCTGAACAAGCGCGTCGAGGCGGAGAAGAAGCGCTTCCAGGGCGAAGAGATCTACGGCAAAACGCTGGGCGTGGTGGGTCTCGGTGCGATCGGGGCGCTGGTCGCCGAAGCAGGGCTGCGGCTCGGCATGAAGGTGCTCGGTTACGATCCGGCGATCTCGGTCGATGCGGCGTGGCGGCTGCCGAGCGACGTGCAGAAGATGGAGAATCTGCCGACGCTGTTCGCGCGTTCCGACTACGTCACGCTGCACGTTCCGCTGCTCGACGCAACGCGCAACATGATCAACGACGAGTCGCTGAAGGCGTTTCGTCCGGGCACCGTGCTGTTGAACTTCGCGCGTCAGGAGATCGTCGACGAGGCGGCTCTCTCACGCGCGCTGGAATCGGGTCGCCTGGCGCGCTACTTCTCCGACTTTCCTTCACCGATGCTGGCGCGACTGCCCAACGTTTCCGCAACGCCGCACCTCGGTGCGAGCACGGCGGAGGCGGAGGAGAACTGCGCCGTGATGGCGGCCGATCAGCTGATCGACTTTCTCCGCAACGGCAACATCCGCAATTCGGTGAACTTCCCCACGGTGAGTCTGGAGCGGACCGACGGCGTCCGCATCGCCGTCACCAATCGCAACGTGCCGAAAATGCTCGGGCAGATTCTGTCGGTGCTGGCCAACAAGAACATCAACGTCATCGACATGATCAACAAGAGCCGCGCCGACGTCGCCTACAACCTGATCGACGTTGCGGCGCCGATTCCGGCCGACCTGCTGCCGGAGATCAACCGGATCGGCAGCGTGATGAACGTGCGGCTGTTCGAACAGTAGCGACCACTAGGCGCGGCCGCCGTGGCGCGGCCCGCGACGCGCCTGCCGCAACCGAAAGCGCATCGTTCGCCACGCGTCGAGTTGCGCGCGCGTGCACGGCGCGAACTCGCCGCACAGTTCGCTCGCGATCCATTCCGCGGCGAACGGTGCGCTGACGGTGCCCTGCGATCCGTGACCCGAGTTCACCAGCAAGCGAGGGACTGCTTCGCCGGCGGCGTCGAACAGGCTACCGATCACCGGCATCCGGTCGGACGCAACGGCGCGACTGCCGCGTAGTTTCGCGATGCACTTCAGCTGCGGCTCGGCGCCGGTCAACTCGCGCCACCAGGCGTGGAATCGCCGCAGGTTGAATTCGGTCGCGCGCGCTTCGTCCCACGGCTTCTGTTCGTACGTCGCGCCGACGCCCCAACCCGGCTGCATCGGCGTCATGAAGCCGTCGCCGACCATCGCCATTGTCGGCGCGCGCGCCAGTTCGATCCGGTCGATCTGTCCCCACACGGGCAGCAGCTCGAGGTAGCGCGCCTGCTCGAAACCGTTGGCGTCCGTGCCGGCGCAGAGAACAATGTGGTCGTAATGGGAAGCGCCTT
Organism: uncultured Gammaproteobacteria bacterium; assembly: GCA_963780795.1. Lineage (GTDB taxonomy): Bacteria > Pseudomonadota > Gammaproteobacteria > Pseudomonadales > Azotimanducaceae > DATJGR01. The sequence continues at coordinate 122,763 of CAWADH010000009.1, forward strand.
GAGCCGTGCCGAGAGTCGCCTGATCGGCATCGGTGGATACTCCGAGACAGGTCGAACCCGGGCGATAGTCGACGGCGTGATGCGACATTGCCGCGTCGCAGAGCCTGCCGAGATCGAGCGCACGTGCGTACGGAAAGAACAGTGCGTGGCTGCGTACCGGCATGCCCGCAAGAGAAGAGGCCGTCGCGGAATCGACCGGAAGCACCCAATTGCCGGTCGATGCGAACGCCTCGGCGGCCGATTCCAGCCGCGACTGCGGCATGTTCGGACCTGTGAACTGCAACGCTCCGCAGGGTCGCTTCGCGCAGTCAGTGCCGTCGTACCAGTGCGTCGAGTACAGATAACTCATGCAGCGAAGCAGCGAGCCGACGCTGCCGTCGGGCAGGAGACGCGGATGGAACAGCGTGGCGGCCATGCGGTTCGTTGGACTCGGTGCGGCGTCGAACAGCGTCACGGCAACGCCGCGTTCTGCGAGTTGGCGCGCCGTTGCCGCGCCGGCCAAACCGGCGCCGACCACGCCGACGGAGCGCGGCGGCGCATACGTCGCACCGCGCGCGAGCGCGAACACGCCGGCGAGCGTGTGGCGTTTGTGCGGCCGCTGGTCGACCTTGCGCATCGCGAATCCGGCGTCGGCAAGCGCGCGACGGACTGCGCCGACCGCGCTGAACGTCGCGATGGTCGATCCTTCGTCTGACAACTGTGCAACGGTGCGCCACAACGCTTCGCTCCACAGTTGCGGGTTTCGATCGGGCGCAAATCCGTCGAGCAGCCACGCCTCGACCGGCAGCCGCTGTCGGCTGACGATGTCGCCGAATCCCGTTGCGCCGTCGCCGAAGAAGATCGACAGCGTGATGCGTCCGGCCGCGAGGTGGCGCCGATGCCAGCCGGCGAGCAACGGCGGATAGGCGCGCGCGAGTTCGGCATAGATTGGCAAACGTTGGGCGCGTCGCTGCGCGAGGGTCGCGAATTCGCGCGGCGCCACCGGATGCTTCTCCACCGTGACGAAGTGCAATCGCGCGGGCGCGGGAGCGCGCTCCAGGAATCGTTGCGCGACGACGGCGAAGTTGAGCGCGGTGCCGAAACCGACTTCGCCGATCGTGAAAACACGCGGCCCGCTCTCGAAGCGTTCATCGAGGCATTGCGGTCCGACGAACACCCGTTCCACTTCGGCGATCCCGTCGGGTGCGTGATAGATGTCGCCGAACTGGCGCGAGAATGGTTGGTCTCCCTGCCAACTCAGCCGTGCCGGAACGATCCGATCGCCTACCGTTGCGGTCGGTTCGGTCACCGTTCGACCGGACGCGCCGGATCGCGGATCCATTCGCTGAAAGACCCGGCATACAGCGTCGCTTCGGGCAAACCGGCATGCCGCATCGCGAGAATGTTGTGGCACGCCGTCACGCCCGAGCCGCAATAGCAGACGAGTTCGCGATCGGGTTGGTGGTTCGCCTCGAAGCGACGGCGCAACACCTCGGGCGCCGCAAAGCGGCCGTCGCCATCGAGATTGCCTTCGAACGGCACGCAGCGCGCGCCCGGAATGTGGCCGGCGACCGGGTCGATCGGTTCCACTTCGCCGCGGAAGCGCGCTTCTGCGCGCGCGTCTACGAGATCCATCGATCCGCGGCCTGCGACCACGTCTTCCACGTTCACGACCCGAGTCAACGCGGTGCGGATCGGGAAGGTCGTGGCGCGTCGCGTCTCGACATCCCCGCGCAGCGGATATCCGGCGGCTTGCCAGCCGGCCAGGCCGCCGTTCAGCACAGCGACGGCGGCGTGACCCAACCAGCGAAGGAGCCACCAGGCCCGCGCTGCATACGCCCCGTTGCCGGCGTCGTAGGCAACGACCTGCGTCCGTGCATCGATCCCCCACCGACCGAACGTGTCCGCCAGCGCACTCGAATCGGGCAACGGGTGGCGACCCGTGACCCCGGCGATCAGCGGTCCGGACAGGTCGGTCGCGAGGTCCGCAAAGAGGGCGCCGGGTATGTGTCCGGCGGCATACGCGGCGGCGCCGGCCGCAGGATCGGTGAGAGAAGCCCGGCAGTCGAGCAAGCACCACGCCGGATCTTCGTGATGTACGTATAGAACTTTGTGGTCGATCAAGGTGTCATACATAGCGCAATTTCTTAATCGGGCCGACGACTGTCAGCCTCTTCCCATGACCCAGGTCTCACCGGCGGACGGCGTTCCGCCGCGGCGGGCGCAGATCTCTATACTAGCCGCGTTTCTGGCTCGTCCCGGGCTCGCGGTGGCGTTTCAGGGTGGTAGTTGACACAATGCCGGCCACTGCGCGGTTCATGGACCGACTTCAAGGGAGTTAAACCGAGTGGATCTGTCATTTCTGTACAAGGGTTTCCTCGACGCGTCGTTCGGCACGATGGTGCTGTACACGCTCGTCATGACCCACATCACGATCGTTTCGGTCACGCTGTACCTGCACCGGTACTCGGCGCACCGCGCGCTCGAGATGCATCCTGTGCTGAAGCACTTCTTCCGGTTCTGGCTGTGGCTGACCACCGGCATGCTGACCAAGGAATGGACCGCGGTTCACCGCAAGCACCACGTCGATTGCGAAACCGAGGAAGATCCGCACAGCCCGCAGATCTTCGGCCTCAGGAAAGTGCTGTGGGAAGGCGCCGAACTGTACGGCGTGACTGCGGCGAAACCCGAGGTGCTGGAGCGCTTCGGCAAGGGCACGCCCGACGACTGGATCGAGCGCAACCTCTATAGCAGGTTCAAGATCTCCGGCGTCGGCACGATGATGGTGATCGATCTCGCGCTGTTCGGCGTTTCCGGGCTGACCATCTGGGCCGTCCAGATGATGTGGATTCCGTTCTGGGCTGCCGGCGTCGTCAACGGCATCGGCCACTTCTGGGGTTATCGGAACTTCGAATGCCCCGATGCGGCACGCAACCTGGTGCCCTGGGGCATCCTGATCGGCGGCGAAGAACTGCACAACAACCACCACACTTATCCGAACTCCGCGAAGTTCTCGGTCAAAGCGTGGGAGTTCGATCTTGGTTGGGTGTGGATCAACCTGTTCCGGCTGTTCGGACTCGCGCGTCCGCTCAGCACCGGTCCGATCGTGGAGAAAGTCGAAGGCAAGAACCTCATCGACAAAGACACTTTGTGGGCAGTGTTGAACGACCGTTTCCGCGTGATGGCGAATTACGCCGAGCGCGTGGTCGCGCCGGCCGTGGAGACGGAAGTGCAGCGCGCCGACGCGGCGACGCGCGCGGTGCTGATGCGCGCGAAGACGCTGCTGACGCGCGAAGAAACGCTGGTCGACGAAGCGGGGCGCAACGACATTACCCGTGCCGTCGATGGCAGCCCGGCACTCAAGACCATCTACGAACTGAAGCAACGCCTGCAGAGCGTGTGGGCGCGGCGCGGCGGCGACGCAGAAGTGCTGTTGGGCGATTTCAAACAGTGGTGCATCGATGCCGAAGCCACTGGCATTCAAGCGCTGCGTGAATTCGTTGCGGACCTGAAGTCGTACACGGTACCGAAGTTGTCGCGCGCCTGATTCGAATCGAGCGCATGAAGAAAAGGGCCCGAATGTGGGCCCTTTTTTCTTTTGCGGAGTATCGAAGCGCCAGCTACATGCGCTCGACCGTATCGATACCGAGCAGCGAGAGTCCGCGCTTCATCGTGTCCGCAGACCTGCGGCACAACAGCAGGCGGCTGGTTCTGACGCTTTCCTCGGCGTTCAGCACCGGACACTGCTCGTAGAACTGCATATAACGCGCCGCCAGTTCGTACAGGTAACCGCACAGATAGTGCGGCAACGCATCGGCCGCAACGTCGTCGACGATTTCCTGGAATCGCGCCAGCGTCAGCGCCAGCGCACGCTCGCTCGGCGCCTCGATCTGTACCTGGCCTTCGAGCTGTTCGGCCCAGACTTGTCCACGCCGGAACAGGCTGACGATGCGCGTGTAGGCATACTGCAGATACGGCGCCGTATTGCCGTCGAACGCGAGCATCGTGTCCCAATCGAACACGTAGTCACTGGTCCGGTGTTTCGACAGGTCGGCGTACTTCACCGCGCCGATGCCGACGGCGCGCGCGATGTCGCGGCGTTCGCTCTCCGACAGCGCCGGATTCTTGCTGGTGACCAGCTCGTAGGCGCGCTGCTGCGCCTCGTCCAAAAGCTCCACCAGTTTCACGAGGCCGCCGTCGCGCGAGCGGAACGGCCGACCGTCTTTGCCGAGCATGACGCCGAACGGATGGTGCTCGAGCGTCGTGTTCGGCGCGACGAAGCCGGCGCGCCTGGCTACCGCGAAAATCTGCCGGAAATGGAGGCTCTGCCGGGCGTCGACGAAGTACAGCACGCGATCGGCGTGAAGAGTCTTCGATCGATACCGCACGGCTGCGAGGTCCGTCGTCGAATACAGATATCCGCCGTCGGACTTCTGCACGATCACCGGTTGTGGCGTGCCCTCCTTTGCGTTGAACTCGTCCAGGAAGACGCACTTGGCGCCTTCGGAGATCGTCAGCAATCCGGCGTCGTCGAGTGCGCGGACGATGTCGGCCAGGTCGTCGTTGTACGCGCTTTCGGCATGCACGTCGGCGCGACTAAGAGACACGCCGAGCCGACTGTAGACGGCTTCGCAGTGGCTCATCGAGATGTCGATGAACCTGCGCCATAGTGCATTTGTCTTGGCGTCGCCGGACTGCAGCGCCACAACCTGAGCTCGCGCGCGCTCCGCGAAAGCGGGATCGGCATCGAAGCGTCGCTTCGCGGCCTGATAGAACTGTTCGAGGTCGGTCAGAACTTCCGAGGCGTTGCCGGTTTCTTCGAGGTACGCGAGCAGCATTCCGAACTGCGTGCCCCAGTCGCCGACGTGGTTCTGTCTGATTACGCGGTGGCCGGACTCACTCAGTACGCGCACCACCGCGTCGCCGATGATGGTGCTGCGCAGGTGGCCGACGTGCATTTCCTTCGCGAGATTCGGCGCCGAGTAGTCGACGACCATGGTCTTCGCTTGCGCGACCGGGCTCAGTAGCGGCGTGGCCGGATTCGCGGCCTCCGCAAGCAGTGCATCGCCGAGGCGAATGTTGATGAAGCCGGGTCCGGCGATGTCGACGCGCTCGGCGATTCCGGCGAGATCGAGTTTCGCGACGACCTCGGCGGCAAGTTCGCGCGGGTTGCGAGCGATGCGTTTTGCCGCCTGCATCACGCCGTTGGCCTGATAGTCGCCGAATTCAGGACGCGCGGCTGGCGTGATCACAGCGACCGGATTCTGCACGCCGGCCGCCGTCATCGCGGCGCGAACGCGCTCGTCCAACAGCGCTCGCAGGTTGCGGCTCACGACTCGCGTACCACCGAGACGTGTTCCGCCTGCAACCCCTTGTCGTGCTGCGCGACTTTGAAACGGACGACTTCGCCGTCTTTCAGGCTGCGCCGTCCGGAGCCCTGGATGTTGCGATGGTGGACGAAGATCTCACCGCCGCCGTCGCGGACGATGAAGCCGAAACCCTTGGTGCGGTTGAACCATTTGACGCGACCCGTTTCGCGACCGTCGTCTGCATCGTCGGCGAGCACCGCGTCCGCGGCGCCCGATCTCACGTCGTCTTCGGCATCGCTGTCGATGCGCTCGAAGATCCGGTGCATGGCCAGGCCGCCGACCAAGATGCCGATGAAGCTGAGAACCAGCAGCGCGAAATAGCGACCGGCGAACAGCCGCGAGTGAATCTCGGTGACGACGGCGCCGAGGAACAACGCCGTCGCCGCCGCGGCCAACAGTCGCGTCATGGCGATTTACTGTCGACGCGTCGCGCCGAAATGATGATCACAGGCTGCAGCGGCACGTCGTCCATGTGATTGACCGTTCCGGTCTCGACACCCGCGATCGCCTTGACCACGTCCATGCCGGCGGTCACGTGACCGAACACGGCGTAGCCAGGGCTACCCGCGCGGTAGTCGAGGTTCTTGTTGTCAGCGACGTTGATGAAGAACTGCGCCGTTGCCGAATCCGGTGCGTTGGTACGCGCCATGGCAACCGTACCGATGACGTTGCTGAGACTGTTCTTGGACTCGTTCGCGATCGGTGGGTTCGTCGCACGCTCCGTCATATTTACGTCGAATCCGCCGGCCTGAATCATGAAGCCGGGGATGACGCGGTGAAACGTCAGCCCGTCGTAGAAGTGCGCCTCCACGTATTTCAGGAAGTTCGCCGTCGTTATCGGTGCCTTTGCAGAGTCGAGTTCGATCTCGATCGCGCCTTTCGACGTTTTCAGCACCACGCGTTCGTTCGCTGCCGATGCCAATGGCGACGCCAGCAACGCGACCAGCGCGCAGAGAACGCCGACTCGCAGCCTGCAGTTGATCAGTGATGTCATGCTCGTAGTACTCCAATGTAAGCCGCGACCGCGGCGGCAAGGCCGATGCGCAACGCGTCGCCGATCAGCGCGTGACCGATCGAAACCTCCTGCACCTCGGCGATCCGGCGGAACAGCGGCAGATTGACGAGATCGAGATCGTGGCCCGCATTCACACCGAGCCCGATCGACGCTGCGTGAGCGGCAGCACGGGCGAACGTTGCGAGGCTCTGTTGCGCGGCCTCGCTTTCCACACCATGCGCGCTGACGGCTTCTGCGAAGGGACCGGTGTAAAGCTCGATTCGTTCGACGCCGATCGCCGCGGCGCGGTCGATCTGTCGTGGAACCGGATCCATGAACAGACTCACGCGCGCACCGCACGCCTGATAGCGGCGGATCGAGTCGACGAGGCGGGCCGTGTCGCCGCCCAGATCCCAGCCGTGGTCCGACGTGAGCTGGTTGTCGTCGTCCGGCACGAGCGTGCATTGATCCGGACGCGTCGACTCGATCAGCGCGTCGAAACCCGGGTAGCCATTGTCGCGTGCGTCGGCGAACGGATTCCCCTCGATGTTGAATTCGATTCCGCGGTGGCGCGTGCGCAACGCATTCGCGAGATCGGTGACGTCGTGCGGACGCACGTGCCGCTGGTCGGGTCGCGGATGAACGGTGATGCCGTAAGCGCCCGCGCCGATGGCGATGGCGGCCGCCTCGAGCACGCTCGGTTGATCGCCGCCGCGCGAGTTCCGCAACAGCGCGATCTTGTTCAGATTGACGGACAGCTCGATCACGACCAGCCACTGCGTCGCGGGCGCGCTTTGATGGCGACGCCGGCCAGCATTCCTCCGATCACCAGGGCGCCGCCGATCAGCAGCCAGCGCTGCTCGGTATTGCTCTCGAGACGCTGCGATTCTTCCGTCAGGTCGTCCACTTCCGCGCGCAACCGCGCGTTCAGGCTGGCGAGCTCCTGACTGCGCGCGTGTTCTTCGAGCGCACCGGCCGATACCTGCTTCACGTCGGCCAGTTCGGCCTCGAGCTTTGCCACCTGCGCCGCGAGGCGATCGCCGTTCGACGTCGCTTCGCTGTTCGTGCTCTTCAATTCGGTCAGTGCTTCGCCGCGTTGTGCGAGTTGCCGCTCGAGCGCCTGAATGCGGTTGTTGGCGGTCGCGAGCTGTATGCGGGCGATGGGCTGTTTGACCACATACTGGCTGGCGATCCAACCCTCGACGCCGCCTGCGGTTCGTATGTGCGTGTATTGCGCGGCAGCGTCTGCGCCGAGCACCTCGAGTTCGGTGCCGCTCGGCAGGCCGCGATGCACGATGCGGTGACCGTCGGACGGCCCGCTGCGCACCGGCACGGTGAACTCGTCGGACACCCACGCCGTTTCCGCGCGCAACACGGGTGAAGTCAAGGTGGCCACGATCAGCAGCGCCGCGCGCAGAATCACAGCGGATTGCCGGTATTTTTGGAAGGATCGCGGACCGCGTCGTTGAGGTATCCGCTCAAGCCGAGATAGGCGACTGTGATCAGCACGTAGATCAGCGTGATGGCGATGCCACCGATCAGCTTGTAGTTCACCCAGAAGGCTTCGGAGTAGTTGCGCGCGACGTAGAGATTCAGTGCGCCTGCGACGAAAAAGCCGGCCGCCCAGCCGAAATTCAAACGCGCCCACACCACACTCGGCAGGCTCAGCTGATGACCGAAGATGCGTTCGACCAGATTGCGCTGCGCAAAGAAGTGGCTGCCGATCAACGCGCCGGCCATTGCCCAGTTCACGATCGTCGGCTTCCACTGGATGAAGGTCTTGTCGTGCAGAAGCAGCGTCAGGCCGCCAAGCACCAACGACAACCAGAAGGTGACTTTGGTCTGTCCGGAAATCGGCCGCTTCATCAGCCATAGCACGACGACTTGCAGCGCCACCGCAACCATCAGCGCGGCGGTCGCATAGAAAATGCCAAATGCGTAATAGACGGCGACAAAGACTAGAATGGGCAGGAATTCGACCAGCTGCATGCAAGGCTACTGAGTTGCGGTCGCGCGATGATAAAAGATTCGTCGGCTCCACTAAAGGAAACCGTTGCAGCAGTTTCAAATCACTCGCTGAATCGCCGTGAGCCAGTACTTTTCCGTGCACCAGACGCATCCGCAGCGTCGCCTGCTTGCGCAAGCCGCAGACATCGTTCGCGGCGGCGGCGTGATCGTGTATCCCACCGACTCCACGTATGCGCTCGGTTGCCACATCGGCGACAAGGCCGCGCTCGATCGGATCCGGGCAATCCGTCGGCTCGACAAGCTGCATCACTTCACGCTGGTGTGTCGCGACCTGTCGGAGTTGTCGATCTACGCGCGCGTCGATAACGCGAGCTATCGGATTCTCAAACACTACACGCCGGGCGCGTTCACGTTTCTGCTGCACGCATCGCGCGAGGTGCCGAAGCGGCTCGTGCATCCGAAGCGACGATCGATCGGCATCCGCGTTCCCGATCACGTGATCGCCCAGGGTCTGCTCGAAGCGCTCGGCGAACCGATCATGTCCACCAGTCTGATCCTGCCGGATGCAACCGAGGCGCTCACCGATCCGCAGGAGTTTCGCGCAGACATGGAACGGCGCGTCGATCTGATCATCGACGGCGGAGCATGCGGCTTCACGGCGACCACTGTCGTCGACCTCACCGAAGTGCCGCCGGTGGTGGTGCGGCCCGGACTAGGCGCGTTCGAGTGAGCGTGATCCGAAGCCGCCGCGCGTGATTCGTCGGCTATAATGCCGCGTCGAAAATTCTAAGGACGCGGATTGAGTACCAATGACTCGGAACATCGGGTCGTATCGGGGATGCGGCCGACCGGCCGACTTCACCTGGGGCACTACCACGGCGTCCTGAAGAACTGGATTCGCCTCCAGCACGAGTACGAGTGCTTCTTCTTCGTGGCCGACTGGCATGCGCTGACCACCCATTACGACGAGCCGTACGACATCGAGCAGTACACGTTCGATACCGTGGTCGACTGGCTCGCGGCCGGCGTGAATCCCGGCTCGGCGACGCTGTTCGTGCAGTCGAAGGTTCCGGAGCACGCCGAACTGCATCTCCTGCTGTCGATGATCACGCCGGTGAGCTGGCTCGAACGGGTGCCGAGCTACAAGGATCAGCAGGCGAAGCTCGGCGAACGTGATTTGTCGACCTACGGCTTTCTCGGTTATCCGGTGCTGCAGTCCGCCGACATACTGATCTATCGGGCGGCGAACGTGCCGGTGGGCGCGGACCAGGTTGCGCACGTCGAAATCACGCGCGAGATCGCGCGCCGTTTCAATCACATCTACGGGCGCGAGCCCGGCTTCGAGCAGCACGCCGAAGCGGCCGTGAAGAAGATGGGCAAGAAAGCCGGCCGCCTATATAGCGACCTGCGCAGAACGTATCAGACCACCGGCGACACCGATGCGTTGCAGAAAGCGCGCGCCTTGCTGGCCGAACAGCAGAACCTGTCGATCGGCGATCGCGAACGTCTGTTCGGTTATCTCGAAGGCGGGGGCCGGATCATTCTCCCCGAACCGAGGGCGCTGCTGACCGAGGACGCAAAGGTGCCTGGCCTCGACGGCGAGAAGATGTCGAAGTCGTACGAGAACACGATCCGGCTGCGCGAAGAGCCGGACGTGATCGAGCAGAAGATCAAGACGATGAAAACCGACCCGGCGCGGGTGCGGCGCGACGATCCGGGCAATCCGGACATCTGCCCGGTGTTCGCGCTGCATCGCATCTATTCCAGCGACGAGACGCGCGCGTGGGCCGCGGAAGGTTGTCGCACGGCCGGCATCGGCTGTCTCGAATGCAAAGGTCCGCTGATCGACGCCGTCGAGGCGGAGCAGGCGCCGATCCGCGAGCGCGCGCTACAGTACGAACGGGACAAAGACATGGTGCAATCCATCCTGATGGAAGGATCAGAGGAAGCCCGCGAAGTGGCGCGAGAGACGCTCGATGAAGTGCGCGCGGCAATCGGAATCTCGCACCGGTGAGCAGCGAAGTATCCGATCAGCCGCTGACCGAGATAAACGCACCGGTGCCGGGCGAACGGTTGCGCGCGCTGCGCGAACAACGCGGCGACGATTCCGAGGAGCTCTATGCGATCGTCAGCGGTGAGGCGTTCACGCAGATGCCCACCGATCTGTACATCCCGCCCGATGCGCTCGAAGTATTTCTCGAAACGTTCGAGGGGCCGCTCGATCTGCTGCTGTATCTGATCCGCCGGCAGAACCTCGACATCCTCGACATCAAGGTCGCCGAAATCACGCGCCAGTACATGCAGTACATCGAACTCATGACGGCGCTGCAGTGGGAGCTCGCTGCCGAATATCTCGTCATGGCCGCGCTGCTGGCTGAGATCAAGTCGCGCATGCTGTTGCCGCGGCCGAGCTTCGACCTCGAAGACGAAGACGATCCGCGCGCGCAGCTGATCCGCCGGTTGCAGGAATACGAGCGCTTCAAGAGCGCAGCCGAACAGCTGGATACGGTGCCGCGGCTCGAGCGCGACGTTTTCCGCGCGTACGCGGAACGACCGGAACTGACGCGCCAGCAGGTCGAGCCCGAAGTCGATCTGAAGGAAGTGCTGATCGCGCTGTCGCGAGTGCTGCACCGCGCGGAGATGTACACGCGTCACGCGGTGAAGCTCGAGCCGTTGTCGGTGCGCGAGCGGATGTCGGACGTGCTCGCGCGGGTGAACGATGCACCGGAGGAATTCGTCCCCTTCGTAAGCCTGTTCAACGTACGCGAAGGGCGGCTCGGCGTGATCGTTACCTTCCTGGCGTTGATGGAGCTGATCAGGGAACGGCTGATCGACCTGGTGCAGAACGGAGCGTTCGCACCGATCTATCTGCGCGCCGCCGCCAACTAATTCGGGATACCCCATGCTGGAACTGCAACGCATCAAACAGATCGTCGAAGCGGCGCTGCTTTGCGCCGACGAACCGCTCACCGTAGACCTGCTCGAGCGCCTCTTCGCGGAAGGCGAGGTCGACAAGCCGACGCTGAAGTCGATCATCGAGAGCATCGAGGAAGATTGCGCGGGTCGCGGCATCGAGCTGAAGCGCGTCGCATCCGGTTATAGGTTTCAGGTGCGGCAGGAACTGGCGCCGTGGATGAGCCGGATGTGGGAAGACCGGCCGCCGCGTTATTCGCGCGCGGTGCTCGAGACGCTCGCGCTGATCGCGTACAAGCAACCGGTCACACGCGGCGACATCGAGCAGGTGCGCGGCGTCGCCGTGAACTCGAACATGGTGCGCGCGTTGCTCGAACGCGACTGGATACGCGTCGTTGGCTATCGCGAGGTGCCGGGACGTCCGGCGATGTACGGAACGACCAAGACGTTCCTCGACTACTTCAACCTGAAGAGTCTCGACGAATTGCCGACGCTGCCGGAAATCAGGGCGTTGATCGAGCCGATCGAAGCGGAGCTGGCCGGCGCAGGTCCCGAATACGTCGAAGGGCCGCGCGTGGAGTTCCCGACCGACATCGTGGCTGCCGAAGAAGAGTCGCTGGTACCGGACGTAGAAGCGCGCGCGGAACAGGAGCGGTGAAGAAACCGCGCCCGTCCCGCAAATCGCAGCGCGACGCGGCGCCCGCCGCAGCGGTCGATGCCCTGCGCACCGAAAAGCTCCACAAGGTGATGGCCGACGCGGGTCTCGGATCGCGTCGCGAAATGGAACGCTGGATCGAAGCGGGTCGCGTCACGGTCAACGGTGGGCCCGCGGTGCTCGGCGATCGGATCAGCGCGGAAGACCAGGTAACCGTCGACGGCGCACCGCTGCACCATCGTGCCGAGACCACGGCGCGGGTGCTGATCATGAACAAGGCCGACGACGTGGTGTGTACGCGCCGCGATCCGGAAGGCCGGCCGACCTGTTTCGACGGATTGCCCAAACTGTCCGGTGGGCGATGGGTCGTCGTCGGGCGACTCGACGTCAACTCCAGCGGATTACTGCTGTTGACCAACGATGGCGCGCTGGCGCACTTGCTGATGCATCCGTCGACCGGAATCGATCGGGAATACGCGGTGCGTGTCGCCGGCGTGATCGACGAAGACATGGAGCGTGTGCTGCGCGAGGGCGTGTTGCTCGACGACGGAATCGCGAAATTCACCGACATCGAACGACACGGCGGCACCGGCTACAACCACTGGTATCACGTGACGTTGATGGAAGGCCGCAACCGCGAGGTGCGGCGCCTGCTCGAATCGCAGGGCGTGCGCGTGTCGCGCCTCAAACGTGTACGTTATGGCCCGGTCGTGCTGCCGGCTTCGTTGCGTCGCGGACAGTGGCGTGAAGTCGCTGCCGGCGACGTCGGCGAGCTCTATCGCATTCTGGGGTTGCCGAAACCCCGGCTCGAAACGCGCGGTGTGCGTCGCGAAGCGGAGTCGGTGCTGATTCCGTATCCGGAGTTGCGCCGCGTCAGAGCCTGACGACGCGATTGCGCAGGTCCGCGCGCAACTCCAGTTCCTGTTCGAACCGCGTAACTGCAGTGTCTGCGTCTCCGGCGTGAACGGTTGCGACCGCGACGGTCACCGAAGGCGCCGGCAGCGCGGTCGGCATGGCGGCCACCATGAGTCGGATCCGTTCCGCGAGAAACTGTGTCGAAGCCGCGTCTGCGTCGTGCAACGCCACAGCAAAGGCGCGATCGCTGATGCAATACGCGCGGTCGGGATCGCCGAGCACGGCCGAAAGCTGCAGCGCGACGCGGCGCCGTGTGCCGCCGTCGATCGCGTCGTCGATCCGTACGATCAGCAGCGTCGTCGGTTGCTGGGTAGGTGCCCGAGCAAGATGACGCAAGAGTGCGCTACGCGTCTGCAAGGCAGTGACGGGGTCGAGGTCGCTGGAGGCATGGCCGGCGAGCGACTGCAGTTGCGTCGCGAGCAATGGCATTGCGCGAGCCAGAATCGACTCGGCGCGGCTGATGTCCGCGCCGCTGAAGCGCTTCGACGATCGCAGCGTCACTTCGCCGAGGAACGCGCCCTTGTGCCGCAGGCGATAGCTGAGCTGGTGACGACCGCCGTCGTTGCGGATCACTTCGATGCCGTGTTCGGCATGGTGATAGTGGATGCCTACGCCCGGCAGCGCCGTTTCGAGTTCGGTCGCCAGCGACGCGATGAAGGCGCGCGGATCGCGCGCATCGGCGAGCAGGGCAACGGAAACTACGCGCGGAGAGTCGATGCTCATGAAGGTGCTCGCGTCAGGAATCCGGCGGCGCGCCGGGTGCTGAATCCTCGATTAACTGTAGTGCACCATCCGTGCCACGCGAGCGCGCGCGACATTCCGTTCGGAATCAGATAGTTGCGCGAATCGATCGAGCCATTGCGACGACGGCTTGTTGACGCGCGTCAACGGCCCGTCGTGGATTTCCGTCAGGGTGCCCAGTCTCTGGCGTCCCATTGGATTTCCGAACGGCCGCGCGCCTGCGGCCCCATCAGAAACAGATAGAGATCCATGCGTGCCTCCGGCGGCGGCACCGTCATCGGATCCTCGCCGGGGTATGCAGTGGTGCGCATGGTCGTGCGCGTCGCGCCGGGGTTCAGCGTCGTCACCCGCACACGACCTTCGTCGGCGAGTTCGTCCGCCAATACCTGTGCGAAGCCTTCTGCCGCGAATTTCGATGCGGCATACGCGCCCCAGTACGCGCGTCCGGCGCGGCCGACGCTCGACGACGTGATCACCACGGACGCATCGCTCGAGCACCGCAACGCCGGTAGCACGCCTTGCGTGAGCAGAAACATCGCTTCGACGTTCACCTGCATGACGCGCCGCCAGCTTGCTGCATCGTAGAATTCGATTGGTACGCGCGGCCCCAGCATGCTCGCGTTGTGCAACAGTCCGTCTAGACGGCCGTAGTGGTCGATGACCTGGTCGTTCAGTTCCGCATACGCTTCTGCGGTTGCCACTTCGAGGTCGCACGGCACGATTGTCGGATCGGTGGCGGTTTCCGCTTTGATCGCGTCGAACACGGCTTCGAGTTTCTTCTGGCTGCGCCCCAAGAGCACGACATTGGCGCGATGCGCCGCAAATGTGCGGGCGGCACAACGGCCGATGCCGTCGCCGGCGCCGGTGACCAGTATCGTGCGTCCTGCCAGCAGATCAGCGGGAGGTTGGTACCGCCAGTTGCAACGGGCGGCGTCGAGTTCGGCGTACATCAGATTGCTTCGGGTTTGATGGCGTGGAGGAAGTAGTTCACGTCGACGTCTGCGCCGAATGCCGCTTTGCGCGAGAGCGGGTTGTACGTCATGCCGATTATTTCGCGCGTTTCGAGTTCGGCGTTGCGAACGGCACGCGCGAGTTCGGACGGGCGGATGAACTTGCGGTAGTCGTGCGTGCCGCGCGGCACGAGGTTCAGCAGGTATTCGGCGCCGACCACCGCCAGTGCCCAGGCCTTCGGAGTGCGATTGATGGTCGAGAAGAAGACGTGGCCGCCCGGTTTGGCCAACGCCGCGCACGCGCCGACGATGGACTGCGGATCCGGCACGTGTTCGATCATTTCGAGGCACGCGACTACGTCGAATGCGCCAGGTGCTTCGGCTGCAAGCGCCTCGGCGCTGATCTGCCGGTACTCGACGGTTACTCCTGATTCGACGGCGTGCAGGCGAGCAACTGCCAGCGTGCCTTCCGCGAGATCGGCGCCGAGAACGCGGGCGCCACGAGCGGCGAGCGCCTCCGCCAGAATTCCGCCGCCGCAACCGATCTCGACCACGTGCTTCCCAACGAGCTCACAGCGGCGCGCAATATAGTCGACGCGCAGCGGATTGATGTCGTGCAGCGTGCGGAAGTCGCCTTCCGGGTCCCACCAGCGATGCGCGAGCGAATCGAACTTGGTGATCTCCGACTGATCGACGTTCTCGGTCACGGTTCGCCTCGAAGTTGATGGGTGCCGGCGCGCGGTTTCATGAGGCGAGCGACGCGAGGCGCGTGGACCAGCGGGTGACGCGCGCGTGAACGGCAGCCTCGTCGAGCATCGTTGCTTTGCCTTCATCGAGCAGTCGTTGGCCCGCAACCCACGCGTTTCGAACGTGGCTGCCGGACGCACCGTACAGCAGCGTCGCTTCGGCGCGATGCAGCGGCAGCGCGGCGGAGTAGGTCAGATCGACCGAGATCAGATCGGCCGCTTTGCCGGCCTCGATCGATCCGATCGTCGTCTCGAGACCAAGCGCGCGGGCGCTGCCGAGCGTCGCGAGTTCGAGTGCCTCGAACGCGGGAAGCGCGGTCGGATCGCCGGTGACCGTCTTCGCGAGCAGCGCTGCCACGCGCAATTCGGTGAACAGATCGAGCGTGTTGTTCGCGGCGGCGCCGTCGGTGCCGAGTCCGACGATCAAGCCTCGCCGCCTGAAGCGTTCGATGTCGCACGTGCCGCTGCCGAGTTTCAGATTCGACTGCGGGCAATGCACTGCACGTACTCCGGATTCGGCCAGCAATTCGAGTTCGCCGTCGTCGACCTGCGTCAGATGCACCGCCTGCAGCCGCGGCACGAGCAGACCGAGGTCGGCGAGGTAATGGATGTGGCTGGTGCCGAGTTCGCGACGCGCGGCTTCGACCTCGGCGGCCGTCTCGTGAACGTGCATGTGAATCGGCGCGTCGATCTCCTCGGCGTAGGTGAGCGTCTTCACGAGATCGGCTTTGCCGAGCGCATAAGCGGAGTGCGGACCGAAAGCCACGCGAATCAGCGGGTCGTCGCGGTGCTCGTCGTGCAGTTCGAGACCTTTGTGAAAGCCCTCGGCGGCGTTGCTCGACCAGGCGTTCGGAAACGAAACGAGCGGAAACGCGATCTGCGCCCGCATGCCGGCTTCCTGCGTCGCACGCGCCGACACCTCCGGGAAGAAGTACATGTCGCTGAAGCAGGTCGTTCCGGATTGCAGCATCTCGAGCAGCGCGAGCGCCACGCCGTCGGCGACGAAGTCCGGCGACATCCAGTGCGCTTCGATCGGCCAGATGCGGTTGCGCAGCCATGCGTCGAGCGGCATGTCTTCCGCGAGACCGCGCAAAAGCACCATGGCCGCGTGACCGTGTGCGTTGACGAGCCCCGGCATCAGCACCTGCCCGTCGAGGCGCTCGATCGCGGTCGGGTGAAATTGTTCGTGGATCTCGTCGGTCGGTCCAATCGCCGATATTTTCCCGTCGCCGATCGCGACGCTGTAGCCGGTGAGAACGGTCCGCCGCGGAACGATCGGCAGCATCCAGGTCGGGTCGAGAATGAGGTCGGCGGTGGCTTTCGGCATCGGCGGATTATATGTCGCAGCCGCAGCCGGTGGCTCGGTTTCGAAAGCGATCGTGTTAAGCTAGCGCGTTTTTCGCACCCTCCGGTTTACAGCCCAATCCATGGCCGAATTCGAGAAAGAAATACTGCCCGTCGCGATCGAAGACGAGCTGAAGAAGTCATACCTTGCGTATGCAATGAGCGTCATCGTGGGTCGCGCGTTGCCCGACGTTCGCGACGGTTTGAAGCCGGTGCATCGACGCGTGTTGTTCGCGATGAACGAGCTGAACAACACCTACAACAGACCGTATGTGAAGTCGGCCCGAATCGCCGGCGATGTCATCGGCAAGTACCACCCGCACGGCGAAGGCGCGGTGTACGACACCATCGTGCGGATGGCGCAGCCGTTCGCAATGCGCTATTGCCTGGTCGATGGCCAGGGGAATTTCGGTTCGGTCGATGGCGATCCGCCGGCGGCGATGCGCTACACCGAAGTGCGCCTCGCGCGCATCGCGAGCGAGCTGCTCGAGGACCTCGACAAGGAAACGGTGCCGTACGTCGCGAACTACGACGACACGCTGCAGATTCCCGAAGTGCTCCCGACGCGGGTGCCGAATCTGCTGGTGAACGGGTCTACCGGTATCGCGGTGGGCATGGCCACCAACATTCCGCCGCACAACCTGCGCGAAGTGATCGACGGCTGTCTCGCGCTGATCGACGATCCCGCGATCACGGTCGACGGCCTGATGGAGTACATCAAAGGTCCGGACTTCCCTACTGCGGGCATCATCAACGGCCGTGCGGGAATCGTCGAAGCGTATAGAACCGGCCGTGGCCGCATCTTCGTTCGTGCACGGGCCGAGGTGGAGTCCGACGAGAAGACCAACAAAGACACGATCATCATCACCGAGATCCCGTACCAGCTGAACAAGGCGCGGCTGATCGAGCGCATCGCTGAGCTGGTGAAAGAGAAGAAGATCGAAGGCATCACCGAACTGCGCGACGAGTCGGACAAAGACGGTCTGCGCGTTGTCATCGAACTGCGTCGCGGCGAATCCGGCGAAGTGGTTCTGAACAACCTCTACAGCCAGACGCAACTGCAGGGCGTGTACGGCATCAACTGCGTCGCGCTGGTCGACGGTCAGCCGCGCGTGCTCGACCTGAAACAGATGCTCGAAGCATTCGTCAAACACCGTCGCGAGGTGGTGACGCGTCGCACGGTGTTCCTGCTGCGCCGGGCGCGGCAGCGCGGCCACATCCTTGAAGGGCAGGCCGTCGCGCTGGCGAACATCGACAAGGTGGTGGAACTGATCCGCTCGTCGCCCGATGCCGCGGAAGCGCGCGCGCGACTGATGGGTGAAGGCTGGACGTCGGCCAATGTCACCGAATTGCTCGCACGCGCCGGCAGCGATGCGTGCCGCCCTGAAGGCCTCGACGCGCAATTCGGGTTCAGAGACGGTCTCTACTATCTGTCGGAGGAGCAGGCGCAGGCCATTCTCGATCTGCGTCTGCACCGCTTGACCGCGCTCGAGCAGAGCAAGCTGATCGACGAATACCAGGAAATCCTCGACGAAATTACCGAGCTGCTCGCGATCCTCGCATCCACCGAACGCCTGCTCGACGTCATTCGCGAAGAGCTCAGGTCGATCCGCGAGACGTACGGCGACGATCGCCTTACCGAGATCGTTAGCAGCCATCTCGATCTGTCGATGGAAGATCTCATCACCGAGGAAGACATGGTGGTGACGGTCTCGCACCACGGTTACGCGAAGACGCAGCCGGTGAGCGACTATCAGGCGCAGCGACGCGGCGGCCGCGGCCGAGCGGCGACGGCGGTGAAGGACGAAGACTTCGTCGAGCACCTGCTGGTCACGTCGAGCCACGACACGCTGTTGTGCTTCTCGAACTTCGGCAAGGTGTACTGGATCAAGGCGTACCAGATTCCGCAGGCGAGCCGCGGTGCGAAAGGGCGTCCGCTGGTGAACATGCTGCCGCTCGACGCCGAAGAGCGCATCACCGCGATTCTGCCGATCCGCGATTTCGCTGCCGATGCATTCGTGTTCATGGCGACCGCGAATGGCACCGTCAAGAAGACGCCGCTCGAGCAGTTTTCTCGGCCGCGCACCAGCGGACTGATCGCGCTCGATCTCGAGGAAGGTAATACGCTGGTCGGCGTGGCGTTGACCGACGGCCACTGCGACGTGCTGGTGTTGTCGAGTTCGGGTAAAGCGGCGCGCTTCAAGGAATCCGATGTGCGGGCGATGGGTCGAACCGCGCGCGGCGTCCGAGGCATCCGGTTGATCGGTGGCCATCGCCTGATCGCGCTGATCGTCCCGCAGGAGAACGGCTACATCCTGACCGCCAGCGAAAACGGCTACGGCAAACGCACGCTCGTCACCGACTTCCCGTTGAAGGGTCGCGGCACGCAGGGTGTGATCGCGATGCAGGTCAGCGAACGCAACGGCGCGCTGGTCGGTGCGGTACAGGTATTCGACGGCGACGAACTGATGCTGATCAGCGACCAGGGTACGCTGGTGCGGATTCCGGCAGACCAGGTGTCTCTGGTCGGTCGCAATACGCAGGGCGTGCGGCTGATCGCGGTGCGCGATGACGAGCGCCTCGTGCGCATCGCCCGCATCGTCGAGTCCGAGGTGAACGGTGACGATGCAGCCGTGGCGAGCGACGATGTTGCCCAAGCGGGTGGCGAGTCGTTGGACAGCGGCGCGCCCGAAGTAGAGTGAAGCCATGAAGCGTGCATTCAATTTCTCCGCGGGTCCGGCGGCGTTGCCGCTGGAAGTGCTCGAAGAAGCGGCAGCGGAACTGTTCGACTACCGCGGCACGGGCATGTCGGTGATGGAAATGAGTCACCGCAGCGACGAATTCGTCGAGATCGCGCAGCGCGCCGAGGCCGATCTGCGCGAGCTGCTCGGCGTCTCCGACGACTATGCGGTGCTGTTCCTGCAGGGCGGCGCAACCGCGCAGTTTGCGGCGGTGCCCCTCAATCTGCTTGGTGACAAGACTGCCGCCGATCACGTCAATACCGGCGCCTGGGCGAAGAAGGCCATCAGCGAGGCCAAGCATTACTGCCGGGCGAACGTGGTCGCGAGTTCCGAAGCGACGAAGTTCGACCGCATTCCGCCGCGCGCCGAATGGAAGCTCGATCCGAACGCAGCCTATGTGCACATCATCGGCAACGAGACGATCGGCGGCGTGGAATATCACGACATTCCCGACGTCGGTAGCGTGCCGCTGGTATCGGACATGTCCAGCACGCTGCTGTCGCGGCCCATCGACGTCTCCCGGTACGGCGCGATCTACGCCGGCGCGCAGAAGAACATCGGTCCGGCCGGGCTGGTGCTGGTGATCGTCCGCCGCGACCTGCTCGGACGCGCGCGCGCCGATACGCCGAGCGTGCTCGACTGGAAGCTCAACGCCGACAACGATTCGATGTACAACACGCCGGCGACGTATTCCTGGTACATCGCCGGACTGGTGTTCCGCTGGATCAAACGGCAGGGCGGTCTCGTGGCGATGGAGCAACGCAATCGCGCGAAAGCGGCGAAGCTGTATCGCGCGATCGATTCCAGTAACTTCTATCGCTGCCCGGTGCTTGAGCGCGATCGTTCGCTGATGAACGTGACGTTCACGCTGGCCGACGAATCGCTCGACAACGCGTTCGTCAAAGGCGCCGAAGCGGCGGGCATGCAGACGTTGAAAGGACATCGCAGCGTGGGCGGCATGCGCGCGAGCCTCTATAACGCCGTTCCGGAAGCGGCGGTGGATGCGCTCATCGAGTACATGGCTTCGTTCGAAGCGGAACATGGCGCGTGAAATCTGAACCCTTGTCCGAGTGGCGAGACCGACTCTGCTGTCGCAGAGTCGGAAAGTGATGGCCGACGACAAAGACGGCAAAGTCGATCAGCTGCGTGAAATTCGCGCGCAGATCGACACGATCGACCGGGAACTGCAGCGGCTGATCAACGCCCGCGCCGCGTGCGTGCTGCGCGTGGCGGAAGTGAAGACCGCCGACTCCGGCGACGAAGCGCCGGTGTTCTATCGACCCGAGCGCGAAGCCGAGATTCTCACCCGCGTCAAACGCGAGAACACCGGTCCGCTGTCCGATAGCGACATGGCGCACCTGTTCCGCGAGATCATCTCGTGCTGTCTCGCGCTCGAACAACCGTTGACCATCGCTTATCTCGGGCCGTCGGGCACGTATACGGAAGCCGCGGCGATCAAACAGTTCGGTCACTTTGCTTCGACGCGGTCGCTGTCGACGATCGACGAAGTGTTCCGCGAAGTGGAGGCCGAAGCGGCCCACTACGGTGTAGTGCCGGTGGAGAATTCCACCGAAGGTATGGTGAACCATACGCTCGATTGCTTCATGACGTCGCCGGTGAAGATCTGCGCCGAAGTGGAGCTGCCGATCCACCATTCTTTGATGGTGGCGCCAACCACCGAACGTGCCGCCATCGTGACGATCTACTCGCATCAGCAGTCGCTGGGGCAATGCCGGCGCTGGCTCGACTCGCACTTTCCCGGCATCGAACGCGTTGCCGTCAACAGCAACGCCGAAGCGGCTCGGATGGTCGCGAAGCGCAGCGATTGCGCGGCCATTGCAGGCGACATGGCGGCGCAGCGATACGGATTGCGGGTGTTGTCCGCGAACATCGAAGACGATCCGGAGAACAAGACGCGCTTTCTGGTCATCGGTCGACAGAAGGTGGGGCCGAGCGGACGCGACAAGACGTCGATTCTCGTATCGACGCGCAACGAGCCGGGCGCGCTGTATCGCGTGCTCGAGCCGTTTCACCGGCACGGCATCAGCCTCACGCGCATCGAGACGCGGCCGTCGCGAACCGGTAGCTGGACGTACGTGTTCTTCATCGACTTCGATGGTCACGAGTCGGCACCGGAGATCGGCGCCGTGCTGAAAGACGTGCGCGCGGTGTCGATGGAAGTGAAGTCGCTGGGTTCCTACCCGCAGGATGTCGTATGACGCAGTTCGTCGACCGCTGGGCCAATCGCGACGTGCTGACGTTGCAGCCGTATCAGGCCGGAAAGCCGATCGAAGAGCTCGAACGCGAACTCGGCATCACCGACGTCATCAAACTCGCGAGCAACGAGAATCCCCGCGGTCCCGGTCCTGCCGTGCACGCCGCAATCGCACGCGCTTCGACCGCGCTTTCGCGATATCCCGACGGCAGCGGCTATCGGCTGAAGCACGCGCTCGCGCGGCAGCTCGGCGTCGATGCGGAGCAGATATCGCTCGGCAACGGCTCGAACGACGTGCTCGAACTCGTCGCGCGCGTCGCGCTGTCGCCGGGAAGCGAAGGCATCGTCTCTGCGCACGCGTTCGTCGTGTATCCGCTCGCGGTGATCGCGCACGGCGGCAAACTCGTCACCGTGCCGGCGCAGAACTGGACTCACGACCTCGACGCCATGGCGCGCGCCGTCACCGACAAGACTCGGATCGTATTCGTTGCAAACCCGAACAATCCGACCGGGACGTGGGTGAATAGAGCCAAACTAACGGCTTTCCTCGACCGCATTCCGGAACACGTCGTCGCAGTACTCGACGAAGCGTACTTCGAGTATCTGCAGCACCCGGATTATCCGAACGGCATTTCGCTGCTGAGTCGCTATCCGAATCTGGTGGTGACGCGCACGTTCTCGAAGATCTACGGCCTGGCGGGCATGCGGATTGGTTACAGCGTGTCGCACCGCGACATCGCCGATCTGCTGAATCGCGTTCGCCAGCCCTTCAACGTGTCGTCGCTGGCGCTCGAGTGCGCCGAAGCGGCGCTCGGCGACCAGGAGTTCGTGCGGCGCAGTCGCGAGATCAACGACGCAGGCATGGAACAGCTGCACCGGGGTCTCGACCAGCTCGGCGTCGAATACATCCGTTCCGGCGGCAACTTCCTGTGCATCGATCTCAAACGACCCGCTGCCGTGACATACGACGCGTTGTTGCGCCTCGGTGTAATCGTTAGGCCAATCGCGGGTTACGGCATGCCGAACCATTTGCGGGTCACGGTGGGGCTGCACGAAGAAAACGCACGTTTCCTCGACGCGCTGGCGCGAGTTCTCTGATCGCGCCCATGCCGCGACTTCTCGTCATCGGAACCGGACTCGTCGGCGGGTCGTTTGCGCTGGCGATGCGCGAAGCCGGTTGTTTCGCGCGCATCGACGGATACGACTCCGACGCGGCGTGTGCAAACGCTGCGTTGCAACGCGGGCAGATCGACGCGGTGGCGCTCGATCTGGATGCGGCGGTCGCGACGGCCGACGCGGTGCTCGTTGCGGTTCCGGCAGATGCGATCGCATTGCTGGTACGACGCATCACGACGGTGCGCAAAGCCAACGTCCCGATCGTGATGGACGTCGGCAGCGTGAAGGGCAGCGTGCTTGCTGCGTTGCGCGGTTCCGGTGTGATGCCCGCCAGTTTCGTACCGAGCCATCCGATGGCCGGTTCCGCAAAGCGCGGGTCCGCCGCCGCGGATGCGGGCCTGTTTCGCGATCGTCCCGTGATCCTGACGCCGCAGCCGGAGACCGATCCAGCCGCACTCGGCCGCGCACGTGAGTGGTGGAACGCGACCGGTGCGCGGGTGGTCGAAACGAGCGCGCCGATTCACGATGAAATGGTTGCGCTGACGAGCCACCTGCCACACCTCGTCGCCTATGCATTCATGAACTGGGTCGATCAGCCGCACGCCGCGCTGCCGATCGACTTTGCTGGTCCGGGCGTGCGCGACTTCACCCGTATCGCGGCGTCGGACCCGGCGATGTGGCGGTTGATCCTGTCCGAAAATCGCGCCGCGGTGCTTGCGCAATACGACGGCTGGGCCGCGTCGATGTCCCGGTTTGCGGACCTGCTGCGCAACGGCCGCGACGACGAACTCGAGGGACTCATGGAACGTGCACAGGCAGCCCGCTTGCGCATGCTCGACCGAAACGAGGCGAACGATGGCTGAGATCGCCGTCATCGCGGTCGATGGGCCGAGCGGGTCCGGGAAGGGAACGCTCGCGGTGCGGCTCGCGCGGCGGTTGGGCTGGCACCTGCTCGACAGCGGCGCGCTGTACCGGGCGGTTGCCTGGTCCGCGCTGCACGAATCGGTCGCGCTCGACGATGCGGATGCGCTCGCGCAGCTCGCGACCCGATTGCAGGCGCGATTCGAGATGGTCTCCGACGACGAGGTGGTCGTGCGCGTCAACGCGTCCGACATCAGCAAGGAAATCCGCGACGAAGCGGTGAGCATCGCCGCGTCGCGTGTGGCCGCGCTGCCGCCGGTTCGCGCAGCGTTGCTCCAGACGCAGCATGCGTTTCGCCGTTCTCCCGGACTGGTCGCCGACGGCCGCGACATGGGCACGGTCGTGTTCCCGCAGGCGCCGCTGAAAGTCTTCCTCGACGCGAGCGCGGAGCAACGTGCTCAGCGTCGGTATAAGCAGTTGAAAGATAAGGACTTGGGTGTTAGTCTCCGCGCCCTTCTCGAAAGCATCCGGGAACGCGACGAGCGCGATCGATCACGGGCGGTGTCACCGCTCAAGCCGGCAGACGACGCGGTAGTGATCGACAGTTCCTCGCTTTCCATCGATGCCGTGTTCGAACAGGTGTGGCAACTCGCGAGCAATCGCGGTCTCACGCCGGTTACGAAGAAGACGTCGAAGCCGCGTTCGCGAACGCGTTCGAAGAAGACATAGGCGCGATGGGGAAACCCCATCGTTAATTTAGGACAACAGATGAATCATTTGGCATGAGCGAAAGTTTTGCGGATCTCTTTGAAGAAAGCCTGAACACCATCGAAATGGCACCAGGCTCCATCGTGACCGGCACGGTGGTGGACATAGACAGCGACTGGGTCGTTGTACACGCCGGGCTGAAATCCGAAGGGGTCATACCCCGCATTCAATTCGTCGACGACAAGGGCGACTTCAAGCTCAAGATCGGCGACCAGGTCAAAGTCGCGATGGAAGTCGTCGACGACGGCTTCGGCGAAACGCGCCTTTCACGCGAGAAGGCGCGTCGCGCGGAGTCGTGGATGATGCTCGAAGAGGCATTCGAGAAGAACGCCGTCGTCAGCGGCATCATCAATGGCAAAGTGAAAGGCGGCTTCACCGTCGACATCACCGACATCCGCGCATTCCTGCCGGGTTCGCTGATCGACATCCGTCCGTTGCGCGAAACCGCGCACCTCGAGGGCAAGCCGCTCGAATTCAAAGTCATCAAGCTCGACCAACGACGCAACAATGTCGTGGTGTCGCGCCGTGCGGTACTCGAACAGGAGAACAGTGTCGAGCGCGAAGCGCTGCTGTCGTCGCTGCAGGAAGGCCAGGAAGTGAAGGGTGTGGTCAAGAACCTCACCGACTACGGCGCGTTCGTCGATCTCGGCGGCGTCGATGGTCTGCTGCACATCACCGACATGGCGTGGCGCCGCATCCGTCATCCGAGCGAAATGGTCAACGTCGGCGACGAAGTAGCCGTGAAGATTCTGAAGTTCGACCGCGAGAAGAACCGCGTGTCGCTCGGCATGAAGCAGCTCGGCGACGATCCGTGGGTCGATCTGATGCGCCGCTATCCGGAAGGCGCGCGCGTGATGGCCACCGTCACGAACCTCACCGACTACGGCTGCTTTGCCGAAATCCAGGAAGGTGTCGAAGGTCTGGTGCACGTCTCCGAAATGGACTGGACCAACAAGAACATCCATCCGTCGAAGGTCGTCTCGGTCGGCGATCAGGTCGAAGTGATGGTGCTCGACATCGACGAAGAGCGGCGCCGCATTTCGCTCGGCATCAAGCAGTGTCGTCCGAACCCGTGGGGCGAGTTCGCACAGAAATACGCGAAGGGCGATCGCATCAAGGGCAACATCAAGTCGATCACCGACTTCGGCATCTTCATCGGTCTCGAAGGCGGCATCGACGGTCTCGTGCATCTGTCCGACATCTCGTGGAACGAGCCCGGCGAAACCGCCGTGCGTCGTTACTCGAAAGGCGAAGAGATCGAAACGCTGGTGCTGTCGATCGATCCGGAGCGGGAGCGCATTTCGCTCGGCATCAAACAGCTCGATCAGGATCCGTTCACCGACTATGCCGCAGCGAACGATCGCGGCAGCGTCGTGAAGGGCAAGGTCCTGAGCGTGGAGCCGAAGGAAGCGCAGATCGAGCTGTCAGCCGACGTGATCGGCGTGCTGAAGGCGTCCGAGTTGAGCGTCGACCGCGTCGAAGATGCGCGCAACGTGCTGAAGGTCGGCGACGAGATCGAAGTGAAGGTGATTTCGGTGGATCGCAAGAACCGCACCATCGGTTTGTCCGTCAAGGCGAAGGACATCGACGACGAACGCAGTGCAGTTAAAGAGCACAAGCAGAAAGAAGCAGAGCGTCCTGGCCCGACGACGTTGGGCGACCTCATCAAGGCGCAAATGGGTCAGGACCAGGGCTGATCCGAACCGTTTGTGGAGGGGCCGAACGCGGCCCCTCATGCTTCTCCCCACACGCATTCTGCGACTTACATTCAACTGCATGAAAAATAAGGATTTTTTTCTTGACGCCCGAATTGGCTGTGGTAGCGTGCAACGCTGGAATGCAGCGCAGTGAACGCAACTGCCATGACCAAGTCGGAATTGATCGAACGCATCACGTCGCGCCAGTCGCAGTTGTCCGCGAAGGACGTCGAACTGGCGGTCAAAACCATGATCGAGCACATGGCCCAGACGCTCGCGCAGGGCTATCGCATCGAAATTCGCGGCTTCGGCAGTTTTTCACTGCACTACCGGGCGCCGCGGATCGGTCGTAATCCGAAAACCGGTGAATCGGTCGGCCTGTCGGGCAAGTACGTCCCGCACTTCAAGCCCGGCAAAGAACTGAGAGACCGCGTCAACGAAAGTCTCGCGGAGTACCCGACGCCGGCTGCGCCGGTCGGGCGCAGCCGCGCCGATGGCGAAAGCCGATCGCGCTAACCCCTTATGCGTAAACTCTCGCGCTGGATCACGACGATCGCATTCATTCTCGTCGTCGTGATCAGCGTGCTTGCGGTGATCGACAACCGCAGCGGCGTTGCGTTGCGTTTCCTCGGTTGGTCCACACCTGAACTCAGCATCTACTGGTGGATCATCGGCGCGTTCGGGCTCGGCGTCGCAGTCGGCTGGATGAGCGCAGGCGTGCAGGTGTTGCGCGTTCTGTCCGGCAACCGTCGGTTACGGCGCGATCTCGACCGCAGTCAGACCGAACTGGCGCGCGCGAAAAGCGACGTCACCGGCGTCTGATGCTCGAACACCTCGATCTCTACCTCATCCTCGTCGTCGCGATTGGTCTCGGCTTCATGCTGGGACGGCGCGAACGCGCGCGGCGCAGGGTACGCCGCATCAGCGACCTCGGTCGCGACTACTATCAAGGCATCAACTACCTGCTCGACGACCGGCCCGATCTGGCGATCGACGGCTTCATCGATGCGCTTCCGGCCGGCGAGGCCGGAATCGATGCGCATCTGACGCTCGGCGCCGTCGTGCGTCGACGCGGCGAACTCGACAAGGCCATCCGCATCCATCAGAACCTGCTCGATCGCCCGCATCTGTCGGCCGAAAACCGCGCGCTCGCCGAACTCGAGTTGGCGCGCGACTACCTCGGAGCCGGTTTGCTCGATCGCGCCGAACAGCTGTTGCGCGAACTCGTCGATCGCGGCGGTGCGACCGATCGCGTCGCGCTCGAACATCTGTTGGAGGTTTACCAGCGCGAACGCGACTGGAGCCGGGCGATCGAAATCGCAACGCAGATCGTGCGGCGCGGTGATCGCGAAGGGCGCACTGCGCTGGCGCATTTCCACTGCGAACTGGCCGAGCAACTGCGCGCGCAGGGCGATCTTGCCGGCGCGCGTCATCGGCTCGACCAGGCGCGGCAACACGATCGCGCCTGTCCGCGCATCGGCCTGCTCCGCGCGGATCTCGATCTGGAGGCGGGCCAACCCGGGCATGCGCGAGAAGCGCTGCGCGACGTGGCGAAGATCACACCGGGTCTCGCAGGCGAGGCAATCGATGCGTACGCACGCACGTGCACAGAATTGCACGAGCCCGATGAACTCGCGCGTTTCCTGGAACACAGTCTCACGGCCTTGAGCGACTCGCGGGTGGCATGCGCATTGGCGCAGCACTACGAAGAGCGCGGTGAAATCGAGCGCGCCGAAACGCTGCTGACCGAACAGCTCGCGCAGTTCCCGTCGATCTCCGCGTTGCGTGCGTTATCGGCTTTTCAGATCCGTCATGGCGACGCCATGGCGGTGCGGCACGCGAACCTGATCGTCGAGTTCGCCGACGCGGCGCTTGCGCACCGAGCGCTGTACCGCTGCGGCGGCTGCGGATTCGCCGCGCGGCGTTTGATGTGGCAGTGCCCGGGCTGTCGCAAGTGGGGCCGATTCAGCTTCGTCGCAGACGCGGTCTGACAGTTCGTACCTCGCGTCGCCGCCAACGAAACTCTGCAAACTCTCACGCCGTTCGCCGCCTTCCGCTGTGCACACCCCGTGCCCACCGATTCTAGGGTTGATCTTCGCCGCGCCCGGCGGCGAGCCCACCCATGGAGATCGGAGGAACGACATGTTGAAACTGTTGAATGCAATTGCAATCGCGCTGCTGCTGGCGATCGGCGTGCCGGTCGTGGCCGCAGACAAGCCGGCGCCGTTGGCGCCGATGACCGTGAACATCAATACCGCCGACGCATCGACCCTGGCGACTGCGCTCGATGGCGTCGGTGCCGCGCGTGCCAAAGCGATCGTCGAGTACCGCGAAGCCCACGGTCCGTTCAAGTCGGTTGACGATCTGGCTCAGGTCAAAGGCATCGGCGAACACGTGGTCGATGCGAATCGCGCTCGCCTCACGGTCAAGTAGTGCGACTCCAGTGTGGGGCGGTTCTCGCCCCACACACTTCCCACGACCCGCACCCCACAGCCCAAGTTAGCGCCCGGAACGCCCGCGGTTATACTCGTGCAAACGCGAACCTGAATCGTTATGCCGCGCGAATCGAGCAGTGAGTTGGACGGCCACGGCGCGGCTCCGGTTTTGAACTCGTCGGGCTACACTGAAGGATATCGGCAGTCCCGCAGATCGCTCGTGAACCACGACCGTCGCAAGGTCCTGTTCGTCGTCAACGACGCGGGATTCTTCAGATCGCATCGATTGCGTCTCGCGCAGGAAGCGCTGCGGCGTGGTTTCGAGCCGGTCGTTGCGTGCGGCGAGTCGACCGGCGAAGACACACTCGAAGAGTTTGGTATCCGGTGTCGCGCATTCGATCTGTCGCGGAGCGGTTTGAACCCGCTGCGCGACCTGAAGACGTTCTTCGCGCTGCTTCGTATCTACCGTGACGAGGCGCCCGACATCGTCCATCACGTGACGATCAAGCCGGTCATATACGGAACGCTCGCATCGCGCTTCGCGCACGTGCCGGCGGTAGTGAACGCCATCCCCGGCATGGGTTTCGTGTTCACGCAGCGCGGATTCAACGCGCGCGTCGTTCGCGGCCTAGTGAATCTGTTGTACAAAATCGCGTTGAACCACGACAACATGAGGTACATTTTCCAGAACCGCGAAGATCTGCAGAGTTTCGTCGAGAACACGGTGATTCCAGAACACGCAACGTATCTGATCCGCGGATCGGGAATCGATTTGAACGAATTCCCGTGTACACCTGAACCGCCGGAACCGGTCACGTTCGTGCTGGTCGCACGGATGCTGAGTGACAAAGGCATTCGCGAATTCGTCGCGGCGGCTCGGCGGGTACGGCTGTTGCAGCCGAACTGGCGCTTTCAGCTGGTGGGCGGGGTCGACGCCGGCAATCCGTCGTCGCTGACCGAGGTGGAACTCATCGCGTGGAACGCTGAAGGCGTGGTCGAGTGGCTCGGCCATCGGGCCGATGTGCACGCGATTCTCGGCCGTTCGCACGTGGTGTGTCTGCCGTCGTACCGTGAAGGTTTGCCGAAGTCGCTGCTCGAGGCATCTGCGGCCGGCCGACCGATGATCGCGTCGAACGTGCCCGGATGTCGCGAAGTGGTGCGCGACGGCATTACCGGGCTGTTGGTGGAACCGCGCGACAGCACCGCGCTCGCCGATGCGATGCTGCGGCTCGGCCAGGATCCGGTGTTGCGGCGCAAACTCGGCAAAGCGGCGCGCGAACGCGCTGAGGGGTTGTATTCGATCGAAGACGTGGTGCGCGATACCTTCCTCATATACGACGAGTTGCTGCGAGCATGAATCTGGCCCTTGTGACGGGAGCCGGCGGCTTCATCGGCAGTGCATTGTGCGAGCGTCTACGCTCGCTCGGCTGGAAGGTGCGTGCGGTCGGCCGCGGCGAGGCTTTCTACTCCGATCGCAGCGCGATCTATTGCGAAGATCTGGCTGCGGAGAAGCCGACACGCATGGACCAGTGGTTCGACGGTGTGTCGGTGGCCTATCACCTGGCCGGGCGCGCGCACCGGGACGACCGCGGTACCGAACTCGAGCGCTACGAACTCTACCGACGCGACAACGTCGCGACCACGCGGCTGCTGTTCGCCGCCGCGCAACGCAATTCGGTCGACCGCTTCATCTACCTCAGCAGCATCAAGGTGCTGGGCGACGTCAGCGAAGTGCCGTTGAATCCGGACGACGATCCGGATCCGCAGGACGTCTATGCGCAAACGAAACTCGAGGCGGAACGTTGTCTCGAAGACGCGCGCCGCCCCGGCGGAACGCGAGTTACGATCGTGCGTCCGCCGCTCGTGTACGGTCCGGGCGTAAAGGGCAATTTTGCAACGCTGCTGGCCGCCGTTGCGCGCGGCTGGCCGTTGCCGTTGGGCCGCGCCGATGCGCCGCGCAGCCTGATCGCCCGGTCCAATCTGGTGGATCTGCTGACGATCGTCGCGCGCGATACCGCCGATTGGCGCGTGCTGCACGCACGCGACGATGGCGATTGTTCGGTTCGGGAACTGGTGACGCAGATGGCGCGGTCGTTCGGACATTCGCCGCGTCTGCTGCCGGTGCCGCGGCGGTTGATGCGTGCCGCCACGCACATGACCGGTCGCGAAGCGCTGTTTCAGCGTCTGTTCGAGCCGCTGGTGATCGCCGACCACGAAACGCGCCAGTCGCTCGGCTGGACGCCGGCGCTCGCGCAGGCGAACGCGATCGACGAGGTCATCGCATGGTGGCGAACGCATCGATGACCGAAGCGGCCGTCGCCGTCGCGGCAGCCGCGGTGTTGACACGCATCGTCATGGCCGTCGCGGTGCGCCGTTCCGTGCTGGCGGTTCCGAATCAGCGCAGTTCTCACACGACGCCGACCCCGACGATGGGCGGCATCGCCATCGCGTTGCCGGTTCTCGCCTGGTGCGCATACCGGATCGGCCAGGACCCTCTGTGCTGGGCGGTGCTCTGCGGCGGCGGACTGCTCGCGGTGCTCGGTCTCGTCGACGATCTGCGTGACCTGACCGCCCGCGTCCGATTGCCGATACAGGCCATCGCCGCAGCCGTGTCGCTGAGCCTAGTGCCGATCGCGATTCCGCTGGTCGTGCCGCCGATCTCGATCCACGCGGGCTGGCTGGTGGTCGCTCTCGATTTTCTCATCGTGCTGTGGATGGTGAACCTCTACAACTTCATGGACGGCATCGATGGGATCGCAACGAGCCAGTGCGTCATCTATTGCGCCGGTGTGTTGCTCATCGGTCATCCTGCCGCGTTCGCTTTGGAGTTGATGTGGGTTCTGCTCGGGTCGGCCGTCGGGTTCCTGTGGTTCAACAGGCCGCCGGCGCGGATTTTCATGGGTGACGTCGGCAGCGGCCTGTTGGGATTGCTGGCCGGAATTCTCAGCCTGACGCTGGATGCCCGGCACCAGATGCCGCTAGTCGCGTCGCTGATACTGCTCGCCGGATTCTGGTTTGACGCCACTTACACGCTCTGTGTCAGAATCGCGACGGGTCAGAAATTCGCATCCGCGCATCGCAGTCATCTGTATCAGAAGTGCGCGCAGCGGTTCGGTCATGGACGGACCACATCGATGTTCGTTGCCTTCGCAGTCGTCTGGTTGCTGCCGCTGTCGTGGCTGTGCGTCGCATACCCGCGGTGGAGTCTGCTTTGGCTGGCGATCGCGGTGATGCCGCTGCTTTTTGCCAGCATTCGCATGGGCGCGGGCCGCGCTGAAGGCGGAGCAGTCGCGTGAAATCGCCAATCTCCGAAACGATGGTCGCCGCGGTGGAGCACCTGTCGCGGCGCAAGAAACAGCTGATCGCCGTGATCGCCGACGCCGTGATGCTGCCGGTGGCGCTGTGGTCCGCACTGGCGCTGCGTCTGGGTGAGATCTCGCCGAGCGTCGGCCAGTTCTGGCCGGCCTTCGTCGCGAGCGCAGTCATCTGTCTGCCGGTGTTCATGCGCCTCGGGCTGTATCGACAGGTGGTGCGATACATGGGCAACCACGCGATGCTCGCCGTGGTTAAGGGCGTCACGATCACGGCGCTCGGCATCAGCCTCGTCGCGTACATGACGCCGCTGCCCGGATTTCCGCGTTCGGTACCGATCATTTTCTGGCTGTTGTCGCTCGCGTACGTGGGTGGCACGCGCTTCGGTGTGCGCAGCTACTTCAACTGGATCGCGCAACGCTTCCGCGCGAAAGCGCCGGTGGTCATCTACGGCGCAGGGAAGAGTGGCGTCGAACTCGCGCGAACGCTGTTGCAGCAGGGCGATCGGGTACCGGTCGCGTTTCTCGACGACGATCCGTTGTTGCAGCGTCGCACCATCAACGGCGTTTACGTCTATCCGCCGCGTTCGCTGCCGGCGTTGCTGAACGACACGCAGGCGCGCGAGGTGTTGGTGGCGGTGCCATCCACCGCCGCGGCGGACCGCAAACGCATCATCGAATTCCTCGAACCGTTCGCGGTGCACGTGCGACTGATCCCGGATCTCTCCGACCTGGTCGAAGGCCAGACCGTTGCGAACACGCGCGATGTCGCGGTGGAAGATCTGTTGGGACGCGACGCGGTCACGCCGTTGCCGCACCTCCTGTACGGCTGCGTGCGAGGCAACGCCGTACTGGTAACCGGGGCGGGCGGCTCGATCGGTTCCGAGTTGTCGCGCCAGATCGTTCACGGCGCGCCGCGCATGCTGGTGCTGCTCGATCAGAACGAATACGGCCTTTACGAAATTCATCGCGAACTGCGGAGCATCGTGGAGCGTCACGGGCTCGAGGTGCCGACGCTGGCGGTTCTGGGTTCCGTCACCGACGCGGCGCTGCTGCGACGCACGTTCACGAGTTACCAGATCGACACGGTCTATCACGCGGCCGCGTACAAACACGTGGGCCTGGTGGAACGCAACGTGATTCAGGGGCTGAAGAACAATACGTTCGGCACGCTTTACGCCGCAGAGGCCGCGCTCGAGGCGGGCGTGTCGAACTTCATTCTGATCTCCACCGACAAGGCAGTGCGCACGACCAACGTGATGGGCGCGTCGAAGCGTCTGGCCGAGCTGGTGTTGCAGGCGTTGCAGGCCCACACCACCGGCACGCGGTTCTCGATGGTGCGGTTCGGCAACGTGCTCGGATCGTCCGGTTCTGTCGTACCGCTGTTTCTCGAACAGATCGATCACGGTGGGCCGGTCACGGTCACTCATCCGGACGTCACGCGTTTTTTCATGACGATTCCGGAAGCGGCGCAGTTGGTATTGCAGGCCGGTGCGATGGCGACCGGTGGCGACGTATTCCTGCTCGACATGGGCGAGCCGGTGCGAATCCTCGATCTGGCGCGGCGGATGATCCGGTTGAAGGGCTACACGATCCGCGACGCGGAGCATCCGGAGGGCGATATCGAAATCCGCTTCACCGGACTGCAGCCGGGCGAGAAATTGCACGAAGAGCTGCTGATCGCCGATGCATCGGCCGGCACCGAGCACCGCAAGATCATGCGCGCGGAAGAGCGCTACGTTGCATGGTCCGAGCTGCGCGGTGCGCTCAATACGCTCGAGCAGGCGTGCGACAACTTCGACTACGACGCGATCAAGCGCTTCATCGAGCGCCTCGTCGAAGGCGCCGACCTTGCTGAGCAGTTGATCGACTTGAGCGAGCAGGTGGTTCCGGCGCCGGTGGTTTCGTTGCCGCGCGGTCGTGGCACCGAGCATCGCTGACGCAACGACCCGTTCTCAGCGGTACGTTGCCACCTGGCCCATCGTCACCTGTAACGCGCGCGCCGAATCGGCGCCATTCACCGGGTCCGCGTGATCGACGCCACACGGCATACCGTCGCAGTTGCGCTGCGGGTCGGAGAGCACCGGCAGCTGCACGGCGTTGAACATCGTCGGGCTGGCCATGATGGTGACGAAGTCGTTGTCGCGTCCGTAGCCGGCGCCGTAACTGAGGCTGCCGCCGTCCGGCGATTCGCGGCGCGAGTGCACGAGACCGAGGGTGTGTCCGAGCTCATGGACCAGCACGTAGTCCGAGCAGTCGGCCGCCGCCACCGCATAGCCGAAGTCTGCGTTGGCGGGCGCGGAAAGGTCGCCTTGCATGCGGAGTCCGGCGGTCCATGCGTAACCGCAGTAGCCGTCGTTCGCGTACGGTCGGATCAGCACCACCAGGTCGGCATGCGTGGCGTCGCGCAATGCAGCCACACCCGCGAGTGACGCATCGCTTCCGAATGTCAGATCGTCCAGCGCGCTGGGCGCGTCGGGACCGTCGGGATAGTCGACCGTCTCGATGCGCGCCACGTTGAATTCGAGATCGACGTTCGCGCCTACGAGCACGTCGTTCGCCACTGCAAACAGATGTTGCACGCGCAGCGCCGGATCGGCGTACTCGGTTGCCACCGACGTGCTGACCAGCGCGAGCACGTCGACGACCACTCGCGCCGAGGGTGGGGGCGGTGGAACCGATTGCGGTACGCCGGGTCCGCTGCCGGGCGTAGCGACCGCCGTTTCGCCGCCGCCTCCGCCGCCGCAGGCCGATAGCGCGACCAGCAGAGACAGAGCGAGGAATGGCCGGCTAACTCGCCGGTCTGTTCCGATAATCGAGCGCATGGCTGTTCATCCGTTGATCGAGCGATGCGTGCCGTGTCAGCCGGCTGCCGCGGGCATCGCCTTCCAAAGCATAGACCCCGCGCGGCGTGGCCAATGTGCCGAAGAACGAGCCGCGCGCTTCGGTGAAGGTGCTGACGAGACCGTCGTTCACGTTCACCAGCAGCAGGTGCCGGTGTCCGTCCGCTGAATCGGCACGCGCGACGCGCAGCTCGACGGTGCCGCCGTCCGGATGCGGCAACGCGATCCGGTCGCCGCGCCGCAGCTTCGTCAGCGCACCCTCGTTCAACGCATAGTCCTCGCGCACTACGTCGCTGCTGCGTTCTTCGGCGCGCTGCGCAATGGCGGTGGGCATCGACGAAGCGAGCGGCGACGGTTGTGCTGTAACCGTTGCGGGCCGGCGGGGTTCGATGGCGTTCCTTGGCGACGGCGCGAGTACCGCCGTCCACGCGATCAGCGCCGCGAACAGAACCAGTGCGGGTGTCCACGTATTCATTCATGAGTCTAGGTTGAGCCAGAATGCCTAACGAACTCCGGATTGAGACTTGGGTCCGCAATTTGAGACTGATATGCTGCGCCTCCCTTTGGGGGGCACGTTGGGCGGTTAGGGGAAGACCGCGACAAAGATAAAGAAGTAATGGAGGACAGATGACCAGGCACGACGAAGTCGCACTCGTCAACGCATGGGTCGCCTGGCGGACCGGGCGTGTCATCGAGGACGGCGCGTATATCGAGTTCTTCGATGAAGAAATTCGCAACGACCCGCGGTTCAGGGGAACCCACATTTTCGAAGTACTGGATGTGCTGGTGAACGCGGTCGGTCCGGACCAGCGCGAATCAGCCTGACGGCGACAATCGCAACGCTACTCCGGGACCTGACGCGTCCCGCTGCATATCCACATCGCTGCACCGCGATAGAGTTGATGGAAACCCACATCTCGTGGGTGCTTCTCACCGGCGAGTTCGCGTACAAGATCAAGAAGCCGGTCGACTTCGGGTTTCTCGATTTCTCGACACTCGCTCTGCGGCGCCGCTTCTGCGAAGAGGAAGTACGCCTCAATCGCCGCTTTGCAGAATCGCTGTACGTCGACGTCGTGCCCATCACGATGGTCGACGGCGCTGCGAGTTTCTGCGGCACCGGCGAAGCGATCGAATACGCCGTCCGCATGCGGCAGTTCCCGACCGAGATGCAACTCGACCGCCTTCTCGAAGCGGGGAAACTCCCCACCGAAGAGCTCGCCGCGTTCGGTGACACGCTCGCAGCCGTGCATGCGACGCTGCCGCGCGTAGCGCCCGCCGCGAAGTTCGGCACTGCCGCCGCCGTACTCGATCCGGTCGCCGAGAACTTCCTGCAGGTCCGGCAGTCGCTGTTCTCGTCGTTGCGGCGGGACCAGGTGGACGAACTCGAAGCATGGAGCAATGCGCGACATGCCGAACTCGTCCCAACGATCGAACAACGCCGCCGCGACGGGTTCGTGCGCGAGTGTCACGGCGATCTGCATCTGTCGAATCTCGTTCGGCTCGATGACGGTATTCACGCGTTCGACTGCATCGAATTCAGCGAGGCGTTGCGCTGGATCGACGTGATCAGCGACGCCGCGTTTCTGATGATGGACTGCGAAGTGCGCAATCGCAGCGATCTCGCGCATGCTTTCCTGGACAGATATCTCGAGCATTCGGGTGACTATCGAGGCGTTGCGCTGCTCGGCTTCTATCTCGTCTATCGATCGATGGTGCGGGCGAAAGTGGCGGCGCTGCAGGCGAAGAAGGCGGACGACGCGGACCTGTTGCGACGATTCGACGCGCACGTCGACTTCGCGCGCGAACGCGCGTTGCTGCGGCGCTCCGGATTCGTGCTGATGTGCGGCGTCTCCGGGTCCGGCAAGTCGTGGATAGCGGAGCGGCTCGTGCAGCGTCTGCCGGGTGTGCGCATCCGCTCCGACATCGAACGCAAGCGGTTGGCGAAGCTCGCGCCGCAGGCGCGTACCCAGTCCGGAATCGACTCTGGTCTGTACGCGGCCGATCGCAGCGATGTGTTGTACGGCCACCTGCTGGATTGCGCCGAAGCACTCGCGGTGGGCGGCGAGCGGGCGATCGTCGACGCGACGTTTCTGACGGTCGCACGGCGCGCGCCATTCGTCGAAGCGGCGGCTCGCAGCGGTATGGCTTGCGTAATCGTGTATTGCGTGGCGTCGCGCGACGTACTCGCCCAACGCATCGAACGCCGCAATGCGGAACGACACGATCCGTCGGAGGCGACCGTCGAAGTGCTCGATGCGCAGCTCGCGAACTACCAAGCGCCGACCGTCTCCGAAGCGATCGTCGTGACGCTCGACACGAGCCGACCGATCGAACTGGACGCTCTGGCAATCCGCGTCGCCCGTTCGTTCGATCCTTAGGCGGCAATTCGCCGTTTTGGCAGCGGTCGCATTTGCCACTATCATGCACGGCGCGCGCGGCCCTCGCCGCGCGCTGTCGTTTCATATCCCGGATGGCAACGAGGAGTCGCAATGGCGACACCGCTGCGGCGCTTGTTGCCGTATCACGATCGTTACAAGGTGCCGTTCTGGGGTGGAATGTGCGGTCTGCTCGCGGCGCGTGTATTCGAAGCGACCATTCCGCTGTTTCTGCGCGACGGCATCGATCGGATCGCGTCGGGCAGTGAGTGGGTCGCATCCGGCACGATAGACGTCGCCGCCGCGCGGGCCGCGCTCGCGTGGCCTGCATTCGCGATCGTGCTGTGCGTGCTCGGCGAGTTCGCCTGCATCATCGTCAGCCGTCGCGTGATCCGGCGCATCGGCGTTTCCGTTGCGTACGATCTGCGCAAGCGGATCTACGACCACCTGCAGCATCAGGGGCCGGGTTTTTTCGCGCGACACCCCACCGGCGATCTGATGGCGCGCGCCATCAACGACATCAACCTCGTGCGACAACTCGTCGGCATGGGATTGCGCACGATCCTCGTGATCATCTTCTCGGCGTTGATTGGTCTCGCCTGCATGTTCGCGCTCGCCCCGACGCTGACGTTGCTGCTGCTCACGCCGCTGCCGGTATTGCTGCTGCTCGGGTGGTGGCTCGCGCGTCGCGTGTACAAACAGTCGCTCGCCGTGCAGGAAGGCTTTGCGTCGCTGTCGGAACAGGTACAGGAGAACCTCAACGGCATACGCACCGTGCAGGCGCTGGTGCAGGAGACGCACGAAGTCGAGCGCTTCGATGCGGTGAACCTCGACTACGCGACGCGCTTCATGACACTGACGCGGACGAATTCGTTCATACAGGGTGTGATGCCGTGGGTGGGTGCCTTGTCGACCGTCGTCATCCTCGGTTACGGCGGCAGCCTGGTCGCGTCGGGCGAGATGTCGATCGGCACGTTCACCGCGTTCTTCAGCTACGTATCGATGGTGTTGTGGCCGGTGCGCCAGGCCGGCCAGATGGTGACGCTGTGGCAACAAGGCGCGTCCGGCGCGCAGCGGCTGTTCGAGGTGCTCGACCACGTGCCCGAAATTGCCGACCGCGGTACCGGCGCCGTGCCGCCGATGATTCGCGGCCACATCCAGCTGCGCGGCCTGCGCTATACCTACCCCGGCGCGCGCGCAGAAGTGCTGACCGGCATCGACCTCGACATCGCCGAGGGCGAAACGCTGGCCGTGCTCGGTCGCGTGGGTGCGGGCAAGACCACACTGCTGCGCTGCTTCGTGCGGCTGCTCGATCCGCCCGCGGGCTCGCTGCTGATCGACGGTCGCGACGTCAGAGATTTTCCGCTCAGCCAGTTGCGCCACCAGGTGGTGCTGGTGCCGCAGGATCCGTTTCTGTTCGCGGATCTGCTGCGCCACAACCTGAGCTACGACAATCCGGAACGGGACGACGCGTTGATCTGGTCCGCCGCGAGCGACGCCGATCTGCGCGATACGATCGTCGCCTTCGCCGACGCCCTCGATACGCCCGTTGGGGAACGCGGCGTGACGTTGTCGGGCGGACAGAAGCAGCGCTCGACGCTGACGCGCGGCCTGATTCGAACGCCGCCGGTGCTGATCCTCGACGACTGCTTCTCGAGCGTCGATACCGAAACGGAAGAACACATCTTGCGACGCCTGCGCAGCGCGCGCCGGGGCATGACGACGATCCTGGTTTCGCACCGCGTTTCGACCGCGCGCCATGCCGACAGAATCATCGTGCTCGCCGACGGCGCCATCTCGGAGATCGGCAGCCACGACGAGTTGATCGCGCAGGACGGCTGGTACGCGGAACTCGAGCGGACGCAGCGCCGTCGCGGCCGGTTGCTGTCACAGCTGCACGAAGCGGAGGCGGGCGCCTGATGAGTGCCTCGCAACGCGACTATGCCGTCTTCGATGCGGAACTCGCCGGAAAGTCGTTCAACGCGCGACTGATCGGGCGACTGCTGGTCTGGGTGCGACCGCACTGGCGACAGGCCGCGATCAGCGGACTGCTGGTGCTCGTTGCGTCGGTGCTGGCGATTCTGATGCCGGTCATCGTGTCGCGCGTCGTGATCGATGGTCTGCTGAAAGGCACGCGGCCGGTGGTGCTGCCCGACTTCGGCATGAATGCCGTCACCGACTGGTTTGCCGGTACCAGCGGCATGACGCACCTGCTGGCGGCCTGCGTTCTGTACATGCTGGCGACGACGGCGTGGGCGATTGCCGCGCACTACCATCGGGTGTATCTCGCGAAATCGGTGCTGAATGCGCTGCGCGATCTGCGCTACGACCTGTTCTCGCATCTTGAAACGCGCCCCGCGTCGTTCTACGACCACGTTGCGGTCGGCCGCGTGATGACGCGCGTGACGAACGACATCGAAGTGCTGTTCCAGCTGCTGTCCGGATTCGGCGTGCTGATCGGTGAGTTCGTGCCGTTCCTGGTAGCGTTTTCGTTGATGCTTGCGATCGACGCGAAGCTCACCGGCATTCTGATGCTGGCGGTGCCGATCGTCGCCGTCGCGACGTATCTGTTCCGCCGCGGCACGCGCACGGTGTATCGCGCGATCCGGCAGAGCATTTCGCAGCTGAACCAGAACCTGCAGGAGAATCTGTCCGGCATCCAGGTGGTGCAGCTCAACCGCCGCGAAGATCGCAACCTCGCGCGCTACACGCAGATCAATCAGGAGAACCGCCGCGAAGAGAACAGGGCGATCGAACTCGAGACGTTCTACGGTGCGTTCATCGACAGCCTCGGCTCGGCTGCGGTCGGTGCGATCATCTGGTTCGGCGGCGGCCATGCGCTGCAGCAGACGATCTCGCTCGGCAGCGTCGTGCTGTTCACGCAGTTCGTCGACATGCTGTTTCGGCCGATCGTCGCGGTCGGCGAGCAGTACAACGTATTGTTCCGCGCGATGGCGAGCGCCGAGCGGATCTTCCAGGCGCTCGACTGGAACGAGCGCATCTACGAACCTGCGGTGCCTGCAACGCTGCCGGCGCGCCTTCGCGGGGCCGTCGACGTGCGCAACTTGAATTTCTCGTATGCGAACGGCCCGCGCGTGCTGAAGGACG
This sequence comes from uncultured Gammaproteobacteria bacterium, assembly GCA_963780795.1. Taxonomy (GTDB): domain Bacteria; phylum Pseudomonadota; class Gammaproteobacteria; order Pseudomonadales; family Azotimanducaceae; genus DATJGR01. The sequence continues at coordinate 162,807 of CAWADH010000009.1, forward strand.
TCACGTTCCACATCGAACCGGGCGAGAAGCTCGCGATCGTCGGCGCCACCGGATCGGGCAAGAGCACCATCATCCGCCTGTTGGCGCGCTTCTACGATTTCTCACCCGGCCAGATGTTTCTCGACGACATCGACCTGATGGAGATTCCGTCCGCGGAAGTGCGTCGCCGCATCGGCATCGTGTTGCAGGACTTCCACGTCTTCTCCGGCAGCGTCGCCGACAACATCAGCCTCGGCAATCCAGGCATCACCCGCGCACAGGTCGAAACCGCGGCCCGCCTGGTGCACGCGCACGACTTCATCACGCGGTTGCCGGGCGGCTACGACGAACCGTTGATCGAGCGCGGCCAGAACCTGTCGCAAGGACAGCGGCAATTGCTCGCGTTCGCACGCGTGCTGGCGGCTGATCCGGAAATCCTGGTGTTGGACGAAGCGACTGCCAGCATCGACACCGAAACCGAATTGTTGATACAGGATGCCTTGCGTGTCTTGACGAAGGGGCGCACGTCGATTGTGATTGCGCACCGATTGCAGACGATCCAGGAAGCCGACCGCGTACTGGTGCTGCAGCATGGCGAAGTGAAGGAAGTGGGCACGCACGAGCAGTTGCTGTCGCGCCCCGGGGTCTATCGAACGCTCTATGAATTACAATTCCAGGACACCGCGGCATGAACGATCTTGCGGTACGTGAATAGGAGTTCCGCGTGCGCGTGCTGACGTTCGGGCTGATGCTGTGCTCGTTGCTCGGATGCGGCGACGGGTTGCCCGACCGTTCGACGCAGGCACCGGAGATCGTCACCACTGCGCCGACCGATGACGCCGATCCGGCGACCACACCCAATGCGACCGAAACGCCCGACGCGCAGCTGGCGTCGACCGATGCCCCGGAACCGCAGCCGACCGATATCCCCGCCGATACCGATGGCGACGGTGTCGTCGATACCGCAGACACGTGTCCCGATACGGAACAGGGCAAGCAGGTGGACCAGAGCGGCTGCCCGGTCGATGCGGACGGCGACGGCGTGGTCGGGCAGACCGATCTCTGTCCCGACAGCCCTTACGGAGAGCCGGTGGATGAGACGGGGTGCCGTCCCCGGCTTGCCGTAGCGCAGGAGTACACACTGCTTCTGACGTTCGAAACCGGTTCTTCGGAGATCGTCGGCGATCCGCGCGGCGCGCTGGCCGAGGTCGCGGCGTTGATCACGCAGTATCCCGAGACGACGGTGGTGATCGAAGGTCATACCGACGACACGGGTCGCGCCTCTGCCAACATGAAGATGTCCAAGGCGCGGGCGGAAGCGGTTGCGCAGGTGCTGGTGACCGATCTCGGCATCGACGCCGCGCGCGTTTCGACGAAAGCGTTCGGTGCAACGAAGCCGATCGCCACCAACGCGACGAAAGAGGGGCGCGAACGCAATCGTAGAGTGGTGGCCGTGGTATTGCCGGGGAAACCGCCGACTCCGGTTGCAGCCAGCGGCGCCGAACAATAGATCGGCGGCGCCATGGCGTCGAACGCGTCGTTGGTCGCTGGCGAAAGTCTCTCACTCGCCATAGATGTTCCGGTTTGCGCGGCGATGTCTTACAGCTAAGATGAGTTGGCCTTGCCGCGTTTCCGGATGAATCGAGAATCTGCGACGAGGTTAACGTTCTTCTGCGAGGCGGTCCCCTACATTCGATCCGCCAACTGTGTAAAGGGATGTGACATGGCTGAGCTTCACGGCAACGGATGGTCGAAGAGTCGCGACAACAAAAACGGTATGGCGCACATGGGCGCCTGGTCGCTGTCGAAAGGCGACGAATCCGATCCCCGCAACCCGATCGAACTCCACGGCAGTGCGTACATTGCATTCTGCAAACCGTGGGCTCCGGTATGGGTCGACGAAGAGTCGCTCGACGCCGAGTGACCCTCCGCGCTGATCGGAACGACCAGCGCAGGGCTGATTCCAAGGATCAACGCGGACTGACCCGACGGTCAGCGCGGCCGATCTCGGATCAGCCTTTTCGAATCGACGCGACCAGGTTTGCCAACCGATCCAGTTTCGGCAGCACAACGTCTGCCGGTTCCGAATCCACGTTGAAGATCAGTTCGTCGAAGCCCTGGCCGATCCGGCCCAGCAGCGTCTCCTTCGACGTCGGCGCGCCGAACAGCGCGAGCGTGATGTCTTCCACCTTGCGCCCGCGCGCTTCACAGGCCGCCTTCAGCCGTTCGAGGTTCCCCGAGCCGAGTCCGCCGATCGGCATCCATCCATCCGCGTATTCGGCGATGCGATCGAACACCCACTTGGAGTTCGCGCCGATCCACACCGGCGGACCGCCGCGCTGGGCCGGCTTCGGATACGACCAGATCGGATCGAAGTCGACGAACTTGCCGTGAAACTCCGCTTCGTCCTGCGTCCAGATCGCCTTCATCGCGAGGATCTTCTCGCGCACCAATCCCCAGCGATTTGCGTAGTCGGCCCCGTGATTCGACATCTCCTCGCGGTTCCATCCGGCGCCGATGCCGAGCACGAAACGGCCGTTCGACAGACTGTCCACCGACGCGATTTCCTTCGCGAGCGTGATCGGATCGCGCTGGATCACCAGACAGATGCCGGTGCCGAGACGGATGCGCTTCGTCACTGCTGCGCACGCACCGAACGCGACGAACGGATCGTGCGTGTGCGAGTAGTGCTTCGGTAGTTCGCCGCCGCCCGGGAACGGCGTTTTGCGACTGGTCGGTATGTGCGTGTGTTCCGGAAAGAACAGCGAATCGAAGCCGCGTTCTTCGACCGCGCGGGCGAGCTCGACCGGCTGGATCGAATAGTCCGTGGGGAACATCGTGATGCCGAAATGCGCGCGTTCGTTTGCGAATGCCATTCGAGAGCCCCTGCCTGATTGCGGTTCTATACTACGCTGCCATCGCGGGGGTTGATGCGTGCAACTGGATCAACGGCAACTGTTCCATCTGCTCGACGTGTGGCCGATCGGCCGCCTCGCGAGCGTCGGTCCGCAGCGTCGACCCCATCTCGTTCCGATCGTGTTCGTACCGCTCGATGGCGCGATCTATTCGCCGATCGACGGCAAGCCGAAGCGCGACGGCATGCTCCAACGGATGCGCAATGTCTCCGCCGATGCGTCGGTGAGTCTGCTGCTCGATCAGTACGACGGCGACTGGGACCGGTTGTGGTGGGTGCGCATCGATGCAGCGGCAGAAGTCGTTACGGAACCCGATGCGCCGACGTTGCAGCGCATCGTTGCCGCGCTGCGCCGAAAGTATCCGCAGTACGCGTCGGTCGACGTCTTCAAGGGCACTCCGACGCTGCTTCGCCTGCATCCGACACGTCATATCGCCTGGTCGTCGCAAGCGCGGGCATGGGAGTCGCTTTGATGGAGACACATCCGACGTATTGCTACATGCGCCTGAAAGGCGCGCAGCGCAATTGGCAACCGCTGTTCGATCACCTCACGTCCACGACGCTGCCGGCGCTCGCGAACGTCGGCGTGCAACGCTGGGGTGCGTGGTCCGGCCTGTTCGGAATCGGTTCCAACGAACTGGTGCTGATGACGTTTGCGGACGCGGCAATCGATCACGTCCGATTGTTGAATGCGCACATCGCCAACGCACCCGCCAGCGTCGTCGAACAGCATCTGCTCGAGCCGACTGTCCGACCTGAGAGGGCAAGCATGCTGACGCGCGCCGGCCTCTACGTGTTTCGTTTCTTCGACGTGAGCAGCGCTGACGTCGAGGAGATCGCGCAGCTGTCGCGCGAGGCGTGGACCACGTTCGAATCGGCGGCTTCTTATCGGGCGGAGCCGCAAGGTCTGTTCCGTCTGCGCGATCGCAGCATCGCCGCTGGACTGATGCTGCTGTGCACGTGGTATGACGGACTCGAATCGTGGCAGGCGTCGCGCGAGCCGCCACCGGAAGCGACCGAGAATTTCCGCCGCCGCCATGCGCTGACGCGCGGCACGATCGCTTACGCGACCCGTCTGATCACTGCGGCTTAGTAGCGGTTTGCTCCGATTTCGTGACGGCGTTCACCCTTGGCGGCACCCACCGGTGCCATGCGCGTCCGCGATGGTAGCCTTGCGGGAGTTGCTGCGTGGCTGACCGATGCGCCGCGGAAGCCGTAGCGGAAATGAAAGGAGCGTCACCGTGTCGTCGATCGATTCCGATGCAGATCTGTTACTCGATCTGAACCGGGCACTGCGCAATCCGTTGATGTCGCTCGAGATCGGCTCGAACCGACAGCGTCGCATCGCCGAGGCGGAGCGATTGCTGAAGTCGGTCGCGAAGCAGCTGGCGCAACGCGCCGGCGACTCGGCCGACGACCGCCGCAGCCGCGAAGTCATTCGCGTGCGCGTGTACAACACTCTGGCGCCGATTCTGCTCGAGCTGCGCACTGCGCACGACGGTACCGTATCGCTCGCGCGCCGCACGCTGTTCGCGAGCATCGCCATCGGCCTGATCGGCGCATTGATCGGCGTGCTGGTCTGACCCGTCGCCGACGCATCGTTGGCGTCGGACCCCCGAAAGTGATACAAGGGCGCCCGCTTTAAGCCCGCGGCGGCCCGATCCGCTCCGGATCGGCGGCTTCCCCAATCACTTTTCGATGGAACATCCGTGATTTCCACTGCAAACCTCACGATTCAGTTCGGCCCCAAGCCGTTGTTCGAGAACGTCTCGGTCAAGTTCGGGCAGGGCAACCGCTATGGCCTGATCGGCGCCAACGGCTCCGGAAAGTCGACGTTCATGAAGATCCTCGGCGGCGACATGGCGCCGACCTCGGGCAACGTCTCGATCGAAGCGGATGTGCGTCTCGGCAAGCTGCGCCAGGATCAGTTCGCCTTCGAAGAATTCCGCGTGCTCGACACGGTCATCATGGGTCACGCGCAGTTGTGGCGCGTGAAGCAGGAACGCGACCGGATCTACGCGCTGCCGGAAATGAGCGAGGAAGACGGCATGAAGGTGGCCGATCTCGAAGTCGAATTTTCCGAACTCGACGGCTACACCGCGGAGGCGCGCGCCGGCGAGCTGCTGCTCGGCGTCGGAATTCCGCTGGAGCAGCACGAAGGATTGATGAGCGGCGTCGCGCCGGGTTGGAAGCTGCGGGTGTTGCTTGCGCAGGCGCTCTTCGGCGATCCGGACGTGCTGTTACTCGACGAACCCACCAACAACCTCGACATCAACGCGATCCGCTGGCTCGAAGGCGTTCTCAACGACCGCAACTGCACGATGGTGATCATTTCGCACGATCGTCACTTCCTGAACAGCGTCTGCACGCACATGGCCGACCTCGACTACGGCGAGCTGCGTGTCTATCCCGGCAACTACGATCAGTACATGACTGCGTCGACGCAGGTGCGCGAACGTATGCTGCTGAACAACGCGAAGAAGAAAGCGCAGATCGCTGATCTGCAAGCGTTCGTCAGCCGCTTCTCGGCGAATGCCTCGAAGGCGAGACAGGCGACATCGCGCGCCCGTCAGCTGGAGAAGATCGAACTCGAAGAGGTGAAGCCGAGCAGCCGCGTCAGTCCGTACATCCGCTTCGACCAGGACAAGAAACTGTACCGGCTGGCGCTGGAACTCGAAGGTCTTGCCAAGGGCTATGGCGCGCCGCTGTTCGAGAATCTCGACCTGATGGTGGAGGTCGGGGAACGCATCGCGATCATCGGCCCGAACGGTATCGGCAAGACGACGTTGTTGAAGTGCCTCATCGGCGAATTGCAGCCGGAACACGGCATCGTGAAGTGGTCAGCGAACGCCGAGATCGGCTATGTGGCTCAGGATCGCACCGATGACTTCGCGGACGACACGACGCTGTTCGAGTGGATGCGTCAGTGGAAGCAGAAGAACGACGACGAACAGACGTTGCGCGCCACGCTCGGACGGCTGCTGTTCTCGAAGGAAGACAGCAACAAGTCCGTCAAAGTGATTTCAGGCGGCGAAGAAGGGCGCATGCTGTTCGGCAAGCTCATGTTGCGCAAACCGAACATCCTGCTGATGGACGAACCCACCAACCACCTCGACATGGAGTCGATCGAAGCGCTGAACCTGGCGCTCGAGAATTATCCCGGCACGCTGATCTTCGTCAGCCACGACAGGGAATTCGTCTCGTCGCTTGCAACGCGAATCATCGAGATGACGCCCGATGGCATCGTCGATTTCAAAGGCAACTACGACGACTACCTGCGCAGCCAGGGCATCGAGCAGCCGGCGCTGCGGCGGATGACGAACTAGCGCTGGCAGTCAGTCGGCCTCGCTGAGCGGCGCCTCGTCGGGATTCGACGTCTTACCAGGGTCTCCACGAGACTCACCTTGACGCCGCGCTGGCCGAAGATGAATACGGTGCAGGTGCGTGCGTCCGGTGGTAGATCCGTTTCGCTGCGATGAAACTCCCGACAATCTCGGTCCTATTCGGCGCGGCGTCAGCGAACGCAGCGACGAGCAGCAGAGCCCAGCATCCAGTGCGTTGGTGCGGGCAATTTCATCGATCCTTCTCGCTGGAAGCTTCCGCCGCAGACTCGCGAAGCGTCACCAGTCCAGATCGTCCGGGATCTTGTAGTTCGCATATGGATCGTCGGCGGCGGGCTGCGCGCTTTCAGCCGCATCGTTGCAGACGATGACCGTGTCCGGATCGCGCGATCGGATCTTCTGTGCGATTGCGGTTGGTACAAGCTCGTATTTCTCATCGAGCTTCACGATGGCCAGTTGTCCGTTCACCAGATGCTCCTGGAGACGCTTCGTGACGAACAGTTTCCTGATGATGAGCCCATCCTTGAAGTTGAACGCGATGTCGCCGCCATCGCGCGGCTGTCGGTTCAACTCGATCAGCTGGCGAATCTGGGCTTTCAGCGCTTTTCGACTCGCCTGCCGGTCGCGCTCTTCGTTCAGCGCACGATCGCGCGTCTTCTTTTCTGCGCGCGCGCGCTGCGCCGCCAGCGCCGGATCGTCCACTGCGGTTCCATGCGCTTTGCGTTCCATTTCGGCCGCGTGTTTCACCCGCTGCGCCTTGCGCAGTTTCTTGTCGTTGATCAGACCGATCTTGCGCAACTGGTCCTGCATCGAATCCGGCATGTCAGGTACTCCTGAGTCGGTCGGCCATGTGTTCGGCGATCATTACGGTGGTGAGGTGCGTGTTCGCACACGGTACGCTCGGCATAACCGATGCGTCGACCACACGCAGTCCCCGCACGCCGAGCACCCGGCAGTCCGGATCGACGACGCTGAGCGGGTCGTCCGCGGCGCCCATCCGGCAGCTACTGGTGCCGTGCTGTGCGTCGCCGACGTTCTGCAACGCCCACGCGTCGATCGCGGCGTCGCTGTCGAGCGTATCGATGCCGGCGGTCGATGCGCCGGTGCCGATGAATTCGGCGATGTCCGCGAACCCCGGCCGGCGCGCGAGTTCGAGCAGCCGCTTGATACCGTCGCGCATGCGCAGCAGATCGCTCGGATCGTCGAGCATGTTCTCTTCGACGATCGGCTGCGCCAACGGGTCGGCAGAGGCGAGGCGGATGGTGCCGCGGGAAAAACACTCGTTCACCCATGCGCCGATCAGGCCGAAGTTCGGCGTCGGTGCGCGGGTGTGGCGGCCGAGACCGTCGCCGAGTCGGTTCATCGCCACCAGCATCATGTCGCCAGGTCCGGCGCCGCCGAGCCCGGACGCGTATCGCACGCAGCAGTTCGTGTGGCGAAAGTCGGGTAACGCTATCGCATGCTCTTTGAGAACGATCGGGAACGCCGCGATCGGATGGTCCTGAAAGCTGTCGCCCACCGGCAGCGGAACGCGCACGTCGATGTCGAGCCCCCGCAGATGGTCCGCCGGTCCGATACCCGAACGCATCAGAATCGGCGGGCTGTGGATGGCGCCGGCCGACAGAATCACTTCATTGGCATAGATCTCGTGCCAGCGGCCGTTCGTCACGCAATGCACGCCGATCGCGCGATCGCCGTCGAACAGCACCTTGTCGACCTGCGTGTCGCAGAGAATCGCGAGATTGTTGCGGCCGCGGTTCGGCTCGATGTACGCGTCGTTCGTGTTGACGCGTTGGTGATCGCGGCTGTTGATTGCATAAGGCGATACGCCAAGCGCGCCGGGGGCGTTGTGGTCCGGCGCCCACGCATAACCCAGATCGATTGCTGCTTCGGCGAGCGTCAGGTCCACCGGTCCCCAGTTCGACATCGGCGCGCGGTAGATCGGAATTGGGCCGTCGTTGCCGTGATAGTCCGCGTCGCCATAGCGCAGATCTGTCTCGAGCCGGTTGAAGTACGGCAGCACGTCGGCGAATCCCCAACCGGTGCACCCGGCCGCGGCCCAGCGATCGTAATCTTCGGGTACGCCGCGGATCGCGATCTGGCCGTTGATGACGGAACTGCCGCCAAGCCCGCGACCGCGCCAATAGAGGCGCGGCGCTTGTGCTGTCGTGCGGCGCGCCTGCAGTGTGTCCCAGCGGAACATCTCGAAATCGGGCGCGTTGATGATGCGCGAAGGATTCGGGCTGCGCATGGCGTCGGGCGCTTGCGCGCTGCGATGATCCGGGCCGGCTTCGATCAGCGCGACCTGCACCGCCGCATTCTCCGACAAACGGCCGGCCAGCGTCGCGCCGGCCGAGCCGGCGCCCACGATCAGATAGTCGTACTGCATTGCTGCTGCGGGAACGGAGCCGATCAGACCTTCGGTGCGTGGTGCGCCGGCATCGCTGCCGCGCCAGTGCTGGCCTCGCCCAATGCCTTCGCAGCGCGCTCGTTCTGCATGATCTTGGTGACCACCGCGGTGGTCGCGCGATCGAAGATGTCGCGATGCTCGATCACGTGGCGCTGCGACTCGCGGTAGCTGTCGAGCATGCCGTTCACTTCCGGAACGACGTAGCGGGCGATCAGATCCCAGCTGCGCATGGTCGCCTCGGGATTGGCCCAGTCGTGGGCGAAACCGATCACCGTTCCGAACCCGCCAGTCAACTTCATCATGTCGCGCAGCGACTTCACGAGGTCGTCGGGCGTGCCGATCACCGCAGCCGATCCCTCTACGAACGCGGTCTGATCCACGGCGTCGTCGGGCGACTTGAACTTCTCGGCGCCGGGTCGCATCAGCGTGCCGACCGTGTATTCGTTGTGCCAGCGGTACAGACCATCGCGCGCTTCTTTGCGCGCCTGTTCGCGCGATTCGGCGATGTGCCACGTCATGACGATGCGCCACTCGCCGCGACTGATGGTCGCTCCGCTGATCGCGGCCGCTTCTTCCGCAAAGCTCCATTGCAATGGCAACGCGGCGAGCCCGGCCGTCGACATCGAACCGATCGACAGCACGCCGGTGCCGTGTTTGCCGGCGAGCGTCATACCGGACGGGCTGACCATCGACGCCACGGCGAACGGCAGATTTTCCTGCAACGGCAGCAGTTGCAGCCGCGCGTCGCGCAGCGTGAACCAGTCGCTCTCGTGGCTGAAGCGCGGCGCGCCGCTCAGCAACTTCCTGATCACGCCGATCGCTTCGTCCTGCCGGTCGCGCTGAACCATTGGATCGATGCCGAGCATGTATGCGTCGGACGGCAACGCGCCCGGACCCGAACCGAAGATCACGCGGCCGCCGGTCATGTGATCCAGCTGCACGATGCGCTGTGCGACGTTGAAAGGGTGGTGATACGGCAGCGATACCACGCCGGTGCCGAGTTTGATGCGATGCGTGCGCTCACCGGCCGCAGCCAGAAACATTTCCGGCGACGCGATGATCTCCCAACCTGTCGAGTGGTGCTCGCCGCACCAGAATTCGTCGTAGCCGAGTTTGTCGAGGTGCTCGGCAAGGTCGAGATCGCGGCGGAATTGCAGCGTCGGGTTCTCGCCGATCGGATGGTGCGGCGCCAGGAACGCGCCGAATTTGAGTCGTGCCATTTTCTTTCAGTCTCCGTGCGTTGAAATCATGCGGCCCGGGCTTCGGGCACTCGCGCATCAGGGAAGATGCGCAGGAAATTCTCGGAATAGAACTTGTCGCGGATCGGCTGCGAGCGGTCGCCGAGCGAACGTTCGAAGCGCGCGATCGGATTGCGGCCGCCCTCGATGTGCGGGTAGTCGCTCGAGAACAGATACAGATCTTCGTTGGATTGATCGATCAACGTGCCGACGTCTTCGAATACGTACGGCGTGAACGCGCACTGCTCGGTGAGTTGTTCCGACGGCGTGCGTTTGAAGTTCGCGAGATTCTTGTCGGCTTTGCTCCAGTGCGCAGCCACCCAGTCGAGGCGCGTCAGCAGCGACGGCACCCAGCCGGCGCCGAGTTCCACGCTCGCGCCGCGCAGCGCGGGGAAGCGCTCGAACACGCCGTCGATCAGCATCATGCTCAGGAACGTTTCGGGACCTTCGTGAAGAATCGCGATGTCTTTGCTGCGCACGTTCTCGCCGCCGCCGAGCCAGTCCTTGGTCGGTGGACGGCCGTTGTTCGACCACGCCTTGTTCAACTGCAGCGGCGCGCCGCCGACGTGCAGAACGAACGGTACGCGCGCTTCGGCGAGGCGCGCCCAGAATGGATCGAACTCCACGTGCCCCGGCGCTTTGTCGCCGCACGGGCGGTGCGGTATCCACACGGCCTTGAGCCCTTGTTTGATCGCATGTTCCAGTTCGGCGATCGCAGCGGCCGGCTCGTCGAGCGGCACCACGCCGACGCCGAGCAGGCGCGCGTCGCTGCGGCAGAAGTCGCCCATCGCACGGTTGTGTGCGCGCGCCGAACCGTAACGGACGTCGAGTGTCATCTTCGAACTCGGCGAGAACGGCACGGCGACGCTGTGTGTGGCGAACACCAGTTGACGTTTGAAGCCGAGCATGTCGAGCGCGATGGTTCGCTCTTTGGAGTCGAACGCGCCGAGCGCCTGAATCTCTTTCGAGCTCTCTATCAGCTTGTCGCCGAGGGCGAGCAGTTCCGCGACGTGGGCCTCGCTATGTCGTCCGCCGCGCGCCACGATCTCCGCCACCTCTTCGTCGGTGACGATCGAGGCGCTGTAGTTCACTGGCGGAATCCTGTCGCGCACGTCGGGATCGGCGTAATCGAGCAGGAAATTCGGGAGTTCCATGATGTGGCTGTCGGCGTCGTAGAACGCGCGGTCGGCAGGGGCGTAGGCCATGGGCGACTCCTCGGGCGCGGCGAATCCGGTGCTGCGGGGGTGTTGATCGGGCAGACGGCGATACAAGCAAGGATCAGCCGAAAACACAAGCGCTGGCACCCTCCGAAGGCGGCGCCCATCATCGCGATTCGGAATGCTCAGGAGTAATCGGACATGGAATTGCGACGTTCGGGACAGCGCGGCTCTGCAAACCTCGGATGGTTGTCGAGCAAACACACGTTTTCGTTCGGCAACTATCACGATCCGCGCTACATGGGATTCGGCGTGCTGCGCGTCATCAACGAAGATCAGGTCGAACCGGGCCAGGGATTTCAGACGCACGGCCACAGCGACATGGAGATCATCTCGTACGTGCTGGAAGGCGCGCTCGAACACAAAGACAGCCTCGGCACCGGTTCGGTGATTCGTCCGGGCGACGTGCAGCGGATGTCGGCCGGCACCGGCATCAGGCACAGTGAGTTCAACCACTCGAAGACCGAACGCGTGCACTTCCTGCAGATCTGGATTCTGCCGGAGCGCGACGGCGCCGAACCCGGCTATGAACAGAAGCAGTTCGACGCGGCCAGCCGCCGCAACCGGCTGCGTCTGGTCGGATCGCGCGACGCGCGCGACGGATCGATCACGATCCATCAGGACGTCGATCTGTATGCGTCGCTGCTATCGAAGGGCGAGCGCGTGGTGCACACGCTGCGCCGCGGGCGTCATGCGTGGCTGCAGGTGGCGCGCGGCGACGTGTCGTTCAACGGCGAGGCATTGCGACAAGGCGACGGCGCGGCCGTCGGCGATGCGGGACCGATCACCATCGAAGCGAGCGCCGACGCCGAGTTCCTGCTGTTCGATATGCTGAAGAGCGCCGCGGCCTAACGTCTCTACCGAGGCGCGCTAGACGTAGTAGTCCTTCAGCGGCGGGAAGCCGTTGAACTCCACCGAGCTGTACGACGTCGTATAGGCACCGGTCGAGAGCCAATACAACCGGTCGCCGGTCGCGAGGTTCAACGGCAACCCATACTTGTAGTTCTCGTACATGATGTCGGCGGAATCGCACGTCGGCCCCGCGATGATCGCGTTTTCGAGTTCGCCGTTCTTCTCGGTGTAAATCGGATACTTGATCGATTCGTCGAGCGTTTCGATCAGCCCGGAGAACTTACCGACGTCGGTGTATACCCAGCGATGTAATGCGGTGCGCGATTTGCGGGAGATCAGCACCACTTCGCTCACCAGCACGCCGGCGTTCGAGATCAGCGAACGGCCCGGCTCGATGATGATCTCCGGCATGTCGTCGCCGAAGTCTTCGAACAGGAAGCGCGCGATCTCTTCCGCGTAAACCGCGAGTTCGTTCGTGCGCTGCAGATAGTTGGCGGGAAAGCCGCCGCCCATGTTGATCATCTTCAGTTTGATGCCGTCCTCTTCGAGCAGACGGTTGAAGATCACCTTCACCTTGCCGAGCGCGGCATCCCAGGCACCGATTTCGCGCTGCTGCGAGCCGACGTGGAACGACACGCCATACGGCTCGAGGCCGAGGTCGCGCGCGAGGATCAGCAGGTCCATCGCCATGTCGCTTTCGCAACCGAACTTGCGCGACAGCGGCCAGTCGGCGGTGAGCGTGCCTTCCGTCAGGATGCGCGCGTAGATGCGCGAGCCGGGCGCCGCTTTGGCGATGTTGCGCAGGTCCGCCTCGGAGTCGGTTGCGAACATCCGCACGCCCTTCTGATAGAAGGCGCGGATGTCTTTTGCCTTCTTGATGGTGTTGCCGAAGCTGATGCGGTCGGGCGACACGCCGAGCGCCAGCACCTTGTCGAGCTCGTACGTGGAAGCGATGTCGAACGACGCGCCTTTGTCCTTGATCAGGTTCAGCACCTGCGGAGCCGGATTCGCCTTCACCGCGTAGTAGATCTTCGCGGAAGGAAAGTAACGCGTCAGGTCGTCGTACTGGCGACTGATCGTCGCGAGGTCCACGACGAGAAAGGGCGTTTCATGCGTGTCGGCGAAGGATTTGATGCGGCCGAAAGTAGCGTCATCGAAGTAGTCGTGGACCAGAACCGCTGTGTCAGACATTGGCGGATGGATTCTCCTGGTGGGGTTGTTCGGGAGGGCGCCATGGGGCAAGGCGCGGATGGTCCTACACTGAGGGCTTTCGATCAATTGCGTATTTCGGAAATCTGGCTGCCGCGGACCTGGCTCACGGTCGCAGCTTGTCCAGTTTCACCGCAGTGCCGTAGGTGAGTATTTCGGCGGCGTCCCGCATGGCGGGTGCGGTGACGAAGCGCACCGCCACGATCGCGTCGGCACCCAGCTTCTTCGCTTCGGCGATCATCCGGTCGAGCGATTGCTCGCGCGCTTCTGCGAGCAGCTTCGTGTACTCGATGATTTCGCCGCCGACGATGGACCGGAGACCCGCGAGGATGTCTTTACCGAGATGCCGCGAGCGCACGGTATTGCCGCGCACGAGGCCGAGCGTTCTGACGATGGTGGCGTCTTCGAAGCGGTCCTGCGTGGTGATCTTCATTGGTCGACGTTCTTCGAGTAGTAATCGTCTTCGCGGTTGCGCATGCGCTCGCGGATCACCTTGATCGACAGCAGGCCGATGCCGACGATCGCGAGCAGCCCCACGATACCCCACGGAAACGCGGTGATGAGGCCGGCCACCATCACGACGAGGTAGACCAGGCTGACGAAGCCGAGCAGGGCGTAGGCGATCTTCTCGAGGCCGTCCATCGGCGGGACCGGAGCGCAGAATTCGCTCGCAACCATATCGCCAATGGCGCGCCGAGTCACACCGCGGTGCGCGAGTTGTGACGCCGCTCGCGACTGTGATTTCATGACCGCTCGCGAGGAACACATCATGGCCAAGGACATCGCCGCTGCCGTGCGGGAGATCTGCCTGTCGTTTCCGGAGGCGACCGAAGCGATTTCGCACGGTTCGCCCGACTATCGCGTGCGCGGCAAGACGTTCGCCTCGCACGTCGTCAATCATCACGGCGACGGCCGCATCTCGCTGTGGTTGAGCGCGCCGCCCGGCGCGCAGCAGCGCTACACCGAAGCGGAACCCGAGTATTTCTTCGTTCCGCCGTATGTGGGCCCACGCGGCTGGCTCGGCGTGCATCTGAATCACGGTCTCGACTGGAAGCGCGTGGCACATCACGTTCGCGAGGCGTACCTGAACGTGGCGCCGAAGAAGCTCACGGCAGATCTCGGTCCGGCGATCGTCATCAAACCGCCGACGAAGACGATCGACGCCGACAAGTTCGATCCGATGGCGTCGAAGCGCGCCAAACAGGTGCTGGCGCCGTTGCGCAAGCTGTGCCTCGGCTTGCCGGAAGCCTCGGAGGCAACCACCTTCGGCAATCCGACCTGGCGCGCCGGCAAGAAAACGTTCTGCAGCGCGCATCGATACGGCGGCCGGCTGAAGCTGCAGTTCTGGGTGGGCAGCGACATGCAGGCGATGCTGACGTTCGAGAAGCGTTATCAGATTCCCGCATACATGGGCCACAACGGCTGGATCGAGCTCGACGTAGAAGAAGAAGCCGACTGGAACGAGGTGCGCGAACTCGTCATGGTGAGTTACAAGCACTTCGCGCTGAAGCGCATGCTGAACGAACTCGACGCAAACGAAGAGTAGCGCGCCTCATGCGAATCGTTAGTTGGAACGTCAACGGTCTGCGGGCTTGCGCCGCGAAAGGCTTCGACCGGTTTCTGGAAGCGTCGAAGGCCGACGTCATCGGGGTTCAGGAAGTGCGGGCGTTTCCCGCGCAACTCGACGAGAAGACGCGATCGCCACGCGGCTGGCACGCGCACTTCGCTGCGGCGGAACGCGCCGGCTACAGCGGCGTGGGCGTGTATTCGCGCGCGAAGCCCGACAAGGTGGAAACCACGCTGCACGACGCCCGCTTCGATTCGGAAGGGCGCGTGCTGATCGCACAGTTCGGTCGCACCAGCGTCGTCAATGCCTATTTCCCGAAAGGCAGCGGCACCGAGCGCGACAACAGCCGCGTACCGTACAAGCTCGATTTCTATGCGGCGCTGTTCGAGCGCGTGCAGAAGCTGAAGCGGCGCGGGCCGGTGTTCGTGATCGGCGACTACAACACTGCGCACGAAGCGATCGATCTGGCGCGGCCGAAAACCAACGAGAAGACCAGCGGGTTTCTACCGGAGGAGCGCGCCGAGATGACGCGCTGGATCGACGCTGGCTGGGTCGACACGTTCCGGGCGCGGCATCCGGGCGAAGCGGGGCACTACACGTGGTGGCGGCAGTGGGGCGGCGCGCGCGAGAAGAACGTCGGCTGGCGAATCGACTACGTGCTCGCGTCGCCGACCGCGGCGTCGCGGGTACGCGATGCGTTCATCTGGCCGCAGGTGTTGGGATCCGACCATTGCCCGGTAGGCGTCGACATCGCCTGAGGCGTCAGCCGCCGCGCTTCGAGCCCGGCGCGCCCGCGTCGTTCAACGCCTGCGATGCCGCAGCCCATTCGAAGTCTTCGAGCAGATGCTGGTGGCGTTGCTCGACCAATCTGCGCATGCGCGGGTCGGTGAACACGTACAGTCGATCGTCGCGAATCGCCTCGAACACGAGCCGCCCGACCACGCGCGGGTTCAGCCCCTGCTTCAACGCGTCGCGAATGTCGTCCATCGCGACCTTCGACACCTGCGGCCCGAATCTCGCCGGGCGATTGCGCGGCGCTTCGTAGATGCTGGTGTTCACGCCGCCGGGGCACAGCACCGATGCACCGTACCCGCCCTGACGGCCTTCCTGACGCAGCACTTCCGTCAGCCCGACGACGGCAAACTTGGTCGAGTTGTACGGACCCCAGCCGGCCATTCCGCCGAGCAGACCCGCCATCGACGAGGTGTTGACGATGTGGCCGCCTTCGCCGTGCCGTTTGATGTGCGGCAGGAAGGCGCGGCAACCATGCAGAACGCCGAGGAAGTTCACGCCGACGACCCAGTTCCAGTCGCCGTCGTCGAGTTCTTCGACCAGTCCGCCGCTACTGACGCCCGCGTTGTTGCACAGCACGTGCACCTTGCCGAACGCGGCAATCGTTGCGTCCGCGGCGGCGACCATGGAGCGCGGATCGGATACGTCGCACACCACCGTTTCGACCGTTGCGTTCGTCGCGCGCACCTCGCGCGCAGCTTTCTCGAGCGCGGCCTGCTCGATGTCCGCGAGCATCACCTTCATGCCCGCTTCAGCGAGCGCGTAGCCGATGCCCAGTCCGATGCCGCTCGCAGCACCCGTGACGAAAGCGACCTTACCGTCGAAATCCCGCATGCCGATCTCCCCTCGCTGCGGCAGTATACGCGGACGTCGTTCGAGGGAGATTGGGGTGAAGGAATTGGGATCGCTGGGAATGGACGGTGCGCGTTTGCAGCGGGTCGAAGAGACGATCGCCGGCGATATCGCTGCGCAACGCTACGACGGCGCAGCCTTGCGGGTGCACCGGCGCGGTCGGCTGGTGCTGGACATCGCCCGAGGTTATGCGCACCGCGGCCGCGGCACGCCGCTTTCCTCCGACGCGGTGTTCGTGACGTTCTCGTCCGGCAAGCAGATCACCGTGGTTGCCGTGCTGCAGTACGTGGAGAAAGGGTTGTTGCAGCTGCATCAGCCGGTAGCCGAGGTGATTCCGGAGTTCGCCGCGAACGGCAAACGCCGCATCACGCTGGCGCAACTGCTGACACACACCAGCGGCATCGCGTCGATGCCGCCACCGATGCCGCCGCAGGACATGGGCAATCTGCAGGCGTTCGTTGCCGCGATGTGCCAGACGCCGCCCGAATCGGTACCCGGCTCGCGCGTGCGCTACTCGATCTCGCCTGGACACGCGGTGATGGCGGAGATGGTGCGGCGAGTCGACGGCGGGTCCCGTGCGTTTCGAGAAATCGTGAAGGAAGAGATCTTCCAGCCGCTGCGGATGAACTCGTCGGCGCTCGGATTGCCTGACGAACTGCGAGCGCGACTGTGTCCGGTCGTTGTACGCGATCGCGCGCCGGGACTACTCAACCCCGACATGCTCGAATCGATGGGCGAGTTGCTGCGGCCCGACACAGAGATTCCCGCAGGGGGATATGTCACCACCATCTCGGACTTCTCGCGTTTCGCAGAGATGCTGCGCAACGGCGGCGAACTCGACGGCGTGCGAATTCTCTCCGGCGCAATGCTCGATCTCGCCACGCGCAATCACACCGGCACGATGCCGAACGACATCTGGGACTATGCGGTGGAAGCGCGCGGCTGGCCAGTGTTCCCGGCTTATCTCGGGCTCGGCTTCTTCCTGCGCGGCAAAGGTTTTCATCCGACGCCGTTCGGGTCGCTTGCCAGCCCACGCACGTTCGGCGGCGTCGGTGCGGGCTCGACGACTTTCTTCGTAGATCCGGAGCGCGAACTGAGCTTCGCGTTTCTGTCGACCGGATTGATGGAAGAATCGCGCTCCACCGAACGGCACCAGCGGCTCGCCGATCTCGTTTTCGCGGCCATCGTCGACTGACGGAGACTCTCATGACATCGACACTGCAAGGCATTCGCGTTCTCGACGCGGCATCGTTTCTCGCCGGACCGTGCGCGGCGACGATCATGTCCGACTATGGCGCCGACGTGATCAAGATCGAACCGTTGTATGGCGATGGGCACCGACGACTGTCCGGCGCCTATCCGATCGACTACACGTGGCAGCTCACCGGCCGCAACAAGCGCAGCCTGGCGCTCGACTTCACGAAGGGCGCGGGCCGCGACGTGCTGTTGCGTTTGGCCGAGGCGGCCGACGTGGTGCTGTTCAACCTGCGAGCCGATCAGTTGCAGCGCTACGACCTCTCGTACGAAACGCTGCGGCGCAAAAATCCGCGACTGATCTACGCGCAGATCTCGGGCTACGGACTCGAAGGCGACGAATCGGCGCGGCGCGCGTTCGACATCACCGGCTGGTTCGCGCGTACCGGCATTCTCGACGTGATGCATGACAAAGGCATCGCACCGGCGCCCCCCGCCGGCGGCGTTGGCGACCACGCCACCGCAATGACGCTGTTCGGCGCGATCATGATGGCGCTGTATCGACGCGAACAGACCGGCGAAGGGGCGATGGTGTCGACGTCGCTCGCCGTAACCGGTGCGTGGGCGAACGGCTTGACGCTCGCCGGCGTGCTCGCGGGATTCGATTCGACCGAGCGGCGCGACGAAGAGGGCTGGTCCAATCCGTTCAGCAACATCTACGGCACCGGCGACGGACGCCACCTGATGCTCGCGCTGGCGGTGCCGAAGCAGGAGTTCCCGCGGCTCGCCAAAGCGCTCGGGCATCCCGAGTGGGCCACCGATCCACGGTTCGCGGACATCCGTTCGGCGCTCAAGTATCGCCACGCGTTGCGCGAGTTGATCCAGTCGGGCTTCGCTGCGTTGACCGTCGACCAGGCCGATGCGGCACTCAAGGCGAACGACATCACCTTCAGCATCGTGGCGCGCGTCGCCGATGTGGTCACCGACCCGCAATTGCTCGCCAACGGCCTCGTTGTGGGGACGGATTCGACGGAGCCGGGGTACGACAGAACGCTCGCATCGCCGTTCCGCATTCACGACGAAGCGCAGCGGACGCCCTCGCGCGCGCCGACGATCGGGGAGCACAGCCGTGAGGTGTTGCGCGAGCATGGTCTCGGCGACGCGGAGATTGATGCGCTGGTCGGGTCTGGGGTGGTGGGAGAGGGGCGGGCTAAATGACATGTGGGACGTGGGTACCGCGGTCGGGTGGATAGGCGACAGAGAGTCGCCTTTGATTGCGACGGTTTGCGGTAACGCACCGCGACCACTTCGCGGTATCGGTTTGTATTCCGACACTCTGTCGTTCAATCGTTGTTAGGCGCTCATTCGTCTAAACGGAGCCGCGACAATGGCTGAGAGTGACGACCTGCAGAAGCACCACCATCAGTTCTCAGTGGAAGCACACAACCGAGCCACCGATATCCTCTATTCGGCAGAGGCTTCGCCGAGTGAAATCGAAAGTCTGATTGAGCTCGCACACGTCGCGCACTGGCATTGGAGTCGCCGAACCGACAAAACCACGCAGAACGTTGCGGTAGCACTGTGGTTGCTGTCGCGAGCGTACTCTGCCAATGGCTTCGGCACTCAAGCTCTGAGCTATGCCGAGGCGTCCCTTCGCACGCTGGATGGTTCGGGGCTGTTGCCATCATTCTTTGGTTACGCGCACGAAGCTCTGGCGAGAGCGCACCTAGTTCTTGGGAACATCGAGGATGCGAGGTCGCACCTCAAATTGGCGCTCAAGATCGCCGAAACTGTTCCGAGCCCGCAGGCGAAGCGCTATCTTTTGGATCAAATCAACAGAATTCAGGCGCCATGAACCGGGCCGCGCCTAACCACTGCATGCAGCCGACGCCCCAGCCAGTCATCAAATTTGCATACGCAAATTTGCCGCCTGTCTGGTGCGCGGCTGATGCTGGCTGTTAGGCGTCAGGATCGAGCGTCGCTGCGGAAATTGGAGGGGGGAATGAAGAAGCCAAAGGTAACATCGACTGGGACTCC
Source organism: uncultured Gammaproteobacteria bacterium (assembly GCA_963780795.1). Lineage (GTDB taxonomy): Bacteria > Pseudomonadota > Gammaproteobacteria > Pseudomonadales > Azotimanducaceae > DATJGR01. The sequence goes on from CAWADH010000009.1 coordinate 182,409, forward strand.
GGCGACATCGCAGAAGCGATCGTATCTATCGCAGGAGGACGTGCCGGGAAGCTCGCTTGAGAACGCGTTGCGAGTGCCTCGCGCGATATCCGAAAACTACGCCGGCGGTCCAGTTACTCCCCTGACAGTTGGCCGCAGCATTGAACATGTCTCCATCTTCGGGACCGTTTCGATCTCTTTGCGGAGCCGTCAATTGCCTACGGACTTACGAACGGTGGGATACAACGCACAGCAAATTTCCCTGCAGCCGTTGGGAAAGAGGATCGTCAAACCACTTGAAGAAGGCGACGACGCTCTCGCAAAGCGAGAAGCAATCCTAAAGCGCGCTCTGAGAGTTCCTTACAAAGTACTGGGGCTCGCCACTACCGCGCCACGACATTGCATTAAACGTTCTTCAGGAAATGGGCGTGCCGAAGGACAAGGCGGAGTCCGTTTTCACGCTCATCTTGGACAGTGCTCAGACGGTCGGATTGCTTCGTGAAATCAAAGGAAAGCAGTACGTCGATCTGACCGGCGTTGCTCAGCCGCAGTTGGTGGCTTGCCAAGACGCAAGTGATGATGAAACCGAGGACGACTCCACCGATGACGACACAAAGCCAACGGTTCCTTTAGTTCAGACTCCGCCCGCCGCACGGCCTCCATCGCAACTGAATAGACGAGTCTTCATCACTCACGGCAAAGACAAATCGTTCATTGATCCGATACGCAAGTTGTTGGGGTTCGGGGAAATGACGCCGGTTGTTTCTGTTGAGAAGCAATCGGTCTCGAAGCCAGTTCCAGACAAAGTCATGGAAGACATGCGAAGTTGCAGCGCCGCCATAATTCACGTCGACGCCGAACAGACACTAAGCGACAAGGACGCCAAGGAACACAAGATACTCAACCCCAATGTGCTCATCGAAATCGGAGCTGCTATGCGCCTCTACGGTCGACGTTTCATATTGCTCGTTAGAGAAGGCGTAGAACTTCCGAGCAATTTGCAGGGCTTGTACGAGGTCCGCTACACCGGCGATGCGCTCGATGGCGATGCCACCATCAAGCTTCTTGAAGCGATCAACGACATCAAGAACAACCCTCTGCCAGAGGTATCGCACGCACGCCTAACCACTGCATGCAGCAGGCGCCCCAGCCAATCATCAAATTTGCGTGCGCAAGTTTGTCACCTGTCTGGCGCGCGGCCGATGCTGGCTGTTAGGCGGCGACCGATACTTGGAGCCAATCCATGACGAGCTCGAATTATCCGCTCCCGCTTCCGCCATTCGACGCGGAGGCGGCCACCACGAAGGTGCGCATGGCGGAAGATGCCTGGAATTCTCGCGACCCGCAGCGCGTCGCGCTTGCCTACACGCCAGATAGCAGATGGCGCATATCGGACCGAGTTCCTGTTGCGCGTGAATCGATCGTTCAGTTCGTTATCAGAAAGTGGAAGAGACGCCTCGACTACCGCTTGATCAAGGAACTCTGGGCCTATCACGGCAACCGCATTGCGGTACGCTTTGCCTATGAGTGGCACGACGACTCCGGAAATTGGTTCAGATCGTATGGCAAGGAGAACTGGGAATTTGACGAGCGAGGCCTTATGCGATTGCGCATAGCAAGCATCAATGACTTACCCATTGCCGAGAACCAACGGAAATATCATTGGCCGCTCGGGAGGCGGCGTGTTGAGCACCCGTGCCTCTCCGACTTGGGTCTAGTTGCCACGTGCCGTCTAACCACTGCATGCAACCGACGCCCCAGCCAGTCATCAAATTTGCATGCGCAAATTTGCCGCTTCTGGTGCGCGGTTGATGCTGGCTGTTAGGCGTCACTACTCGATCGTCGTGCCAATCGGAGGACTACCGAGATCGTGAGTAAGTACCTAACGCCACTGTTGATCGTTGCGGCGCTTTACTTTGGCTGGGGCTAATTCGACGGAGCAGACAATGTTCTGGGTGGCTCGGCGAGCAATGAGCTTGTCGCGACCGCGTTCAGAGATCAAAGGAGTGACATGCAGCTATCGGAGATGGCGTCGTAGATGAGTTTTATCCGATGACAATGACGGTAGTCGTCATCAACGCTTCATCGTTCGACTCGCCTCCGGCACAGACCTTACTCGTAGCACACAACATCGACCTCGCTCCTCGCATTGAGGAGCTTGAAGCGGGAGATACGTTGCGTTCAATGGCTTATACGAATGGAACGACAAGGGTGGCGCAGTTCACTGGACGCACCACGACCCGAGCGGCCAACATCAAGGAGGTTGGCTAAAGCACAATGGCGCAACGTATCAATAGGAGGCGCGCAAGTGACGCCTAACCACTGAATGCAGCCGACGCTCCAGACTAGTCATCGAATTTGCATACGCAAATTTGCCGCCTTCGTTGTAGTCTCCTAGCGCCGACATTCGTCATGCTTTCGAGGCACAGTTCGCGGGTGTGTCAACGGAGAGGATATGTCTAGCGCATGTGGTCGTCGGTCTTTCGTCAGCCTCATCGGACTTTCCGGTTTCGCGCTATCGCTTAAGGGGTTCGCGCAGCAAGGTCTCTCGTCTCCCACAAGGCGCATCGGCTTTCTGATCGGTGAGGCGCCCACCATGATCCGGGCCTTTGAGGAAGAACTTCGCAAGCTGGGCTACGTGCAGGGCGAGAATCTGCATTGTCGAGAAGCGCGTAACCGACTCTAGTTCGTCCGGAACTGCCGCGTTGGCGGGGGAACTTGCTCACATGGATCTGGTGCTGATCGTGGCTGCGGCACTACCGCAGGCGCTCGAAGTGCGTCAGGCCAACTCGTCGATGCCGATGGTGATCGCCACTTGCCCGGGCATGGTCAGCAATGGATTCGCGAATAGCCTCGAGCGTCCCGGTAGCATCTATACGGGGATGGAAGAATTGGTGCCCGGCGTCACTGCGAAGCGGCTGCAACTTCTGAAGCTTGCCGTGCCGAGCGCTTCCCGCATCGCGTTGCTCTCGACCACACCCGGCCGAGGAGGTCACGAGACGCAACTCGCCGAAGCGAGAGAACGCGGGCAGATCGTCTGGCATAGAAGTGAAATCCTTTCGCGCGAATTCGCCCCAAGCGCTAGAAGCGGCACTGGTGGCGATTGCCGACGAGCGCTTCGACGGCCTGCTGAACTTCCAAGGTGGACTCTCTCTCGCCAGACGACAATCCATCGTGGAATTTGCAGCCGTGCAACGATTGCCGGCCATCTATCAGTCGGCATTCTTCGTGGAAGCCGGTGGTTTGATGGCTTGGGCACCTGATCAGGAAGAACAATACCGCGAAGCTGCGCGCAGCGTGGACCGCATCCTCAAGGGCGCCAAGCCGGGCGATCTGCCGATCCAATACGCTGGCCGCTACAGTCTCACCATCAACACGGGCGCAGCCTCGCGCCTTGGCATAGTGCTTCCGGCAGCGCTGATGGCAGAGGCTGGGAGAGTGCTGGCCTAACAATTCGCTGGAGCGGCGGCGTGAACGATTTGACAGAGGAAAGCCGCATTGCAGGAGTTTGTGTCCGCATAGGCAACTGCCGAAGTGTGGGAACTGGGAGGAGGCGTGCCGCCTATGCTGGCTGTTAGGCGGCACTCAATCGAGGCGCAGATACCGTGAGGTCCGAGCTGGTTCCTGCTTTACCCTCGGATCGAGATTGGCTCGAAGCACTTCGGCGTGCTGTGTATCAAGATCTCTTCAACGCAACGTGGGGGGCTTGGGACGAGGCGAGGCACCAACGCCACTTTGCGGAAGATCATCAGCTTGAAGAGATCAACATCATCGAATTGAATGGAGAGCCTGCCGGAATCATTCAGATCTTCGATAGGCCGGATGCAATTGAGATTGGGGAGATCCAGGTGGAACCGGATCGACAGAATCGCGGCATAGGCACGCGAGTCTTGCTGGACATCATCTCCGCTGCGCGCCTAGCCAGGAAGCCAGTACGGCTGAGTGTCGCGCTCAAGAATGAGAATGCACTTAGGCTCTACACACGTTTGGGGTTTCGTCAGGTTGGTCGCTCAGAAACCCACAATCTCATGGAGGCAACGCCGTGAGCATCGGCGAGGTGCTGCCTAACCACTGCATGCAGCCGACGCCTCAGCCAGTCATCAAATTTGCATGCGCAAATTTGCCGCCTGTCTGGTGCGCGGCTGATGCTGGCTGTTAGGCCGCTTTGGGCGTGAGCGATCTACTCGAAGATTTGCGTGCCCTTGAGGTTGAATTACACGGAGCTCGAAACGCGGAGCAATGATGCTCGGTTGATGGAGCTATCGCACCCTGACTTCGTGGAGATCGGTCGTTCTGGCCGTAGATATTCGCGAGATCAAATGATTTCGCTTTTAGCGGGGGAGTCAGAATCACCGGCAGTCGTGGTCCTCGATGTTGAGCTTGTTGAGATCAGTGACAGTAGCGCACTGTTGCTCTACGTATCTGGCAATAGATCTACATCAGGAGAGATCCAACGCAGTTCACGTCGGTCGTCATTGTGGGTTCGCCACGATGAAGGCTGGCAGATGCTGTTCCACCAGGGGACCTCAATTGAAAGCTAATCTCAAGTGGCCGCCTAAACATGGCGCTGCAGCGGACAGCCCAACCTGTCATTTGCCTTGCATACGCAACGCAACCGCCAGGTTGTTCTGCCACTGAGCGTGGTTGTTAGGCGCTGCCCGTCCTTCTCAATATGCGACTCCTCCTCGCACTCAGAGCTCTCTTCTTCGTCCTGCTGCTACCCGGGACAGTGGCCGTCTACGTCCCATTCAGCATCCTCCGAGCCGGAAACCTACAGCGCGTCCCAGGCCTCGGGCCCGCCTCCGTCGTCGCCATCACCAGTGCTCTTGTTCTCCTCCGGTGCGTCTGGGACTTCTTCGACTCAGGCAAGGGCACTCTCGCCCCTATAGATCCCCCACGCTTCCTTGTGGTCCGAGGTCTGTACCGTTTCACCCGCAACCCTATGTACAACGGGGTTCTCGCGCTCATCCTGGGCGAGGCGTGGCTGTTCGGTAGCGTGTCTCTGGTCGAGTACTCACTCCTGGTGCTCGTCTTCTTCCACCTCTTCGTCGTTTCCTACGAGGAGCGTGCCCTTGAGTCACAGTTCGGGGAGTCGTATCGGGCCTACCGGCGTGCCGTTCCCCGCTGGGGATTCACGACTCGGCCGTTTCAAGAGATCACCGGGCGCTGATGTCGGTTCGCATCCGATCGAGCGAAAGTACGGACGTGCCATTCTTGACGGCAGATGCCGTACGAAGCGGCGTACTGGAGAGGAGGCATTCGGCCCGACCTTGAGGCTGGTCTGTCGACGCGCGAATTCCACAAGTGTTTGCCGATTGGGGACGAGAAGATTTGGCCGTGGTCGCCGAGGACGCATCGCAATCGGTTGGCGCCGCATGGCTTCGATTCTGGCGAGATCGGGATCATTCATTTGGTTACGTATCGCGCGATGTTCCGGAACTCGGCATTGGAGTTGTTGAGACGTATCGAAACATGGGCATCGGGCGGAGGCTCATGGAGCGACTACTTTCCGACGTGGCGCGTGCGGGCACAGAGCGAGTGAGCCTTAGTGTTGAGCGAGACAATCCTGCGTTGCATCTGTACGAGACCTTGGGGTTCAAGGTCATTGGAACGGTTGGCAACGCATACACAATGGTGGCCAGTGCCGTCGCTGTCTAAGCACTGCATGCGGCCGACGCCACGGCCAGTCACCAAATTTGCATACGCGAATCTGCGTCGATGCGGTACCGGGGGGTAGCTGGGTCCATATTGATCGGTGCTGCACTCTTGCTTGTGTGCGCGCGGATCATTCGAATCGAAAACGATCGGGGCGCTTCGCACGAAGTCAGAGTGCCGCAGCCGGATGTTCCGATTCCAAAACGAGCTATCGTTTTGCGCGCCGAACCGACCGCGACGATGCCAGATCTGCAGCGGGCGTCATCGAGTTCCGCTGGATCTAGCACGCACTCCGATCTAAAAGCGAAATTTGATGCGCACATCGGCCGTGCTGAAAGCGGTGATGCGGCAAGCATGCTAACCATCGCCGAGATAACTGAGACCTGTGGGCCTGCAGGACAGTACGAAAATTGGAATCAATCCGTGGACTCACCCGATCAGTTGGCGGAATGGGAGCGGAATTTCACACCGGAGGAACTGGATGTCGTGAAGGCGTGGTTCGACCGTCTCGCTACGGAATGTCGTGGCGTCAACGAGCACATGCCGACGGGTCAGTACGCACGGCGGGTGTTGTACTGGTATGAGAAAGCGGCGGCAGCAGGCAATCCGATAGCGCAGCTACACATGCTTTCCTTCGATCCGCCCAGCGAAGAGAATCGCAGATCGATGGCTGTCCTCCTCAACGGCGCGATCACCGGCGAGACCATCGGTACGGCGCAACTCGCGGGTTCTTCCGACTATCGATTGTACGACTTGGCACTCAGGTTCTTTTACAAGTACCCCGCCAAGGGCCCGGACTCAAGCGACGTCGTTAGAGAGACTTGGGGCTACCTGGCGTGCCTACATAACAAAGAATGTAGCGCGAGTGAGAGACGTGACTACTTCGATACCCAGTACTCGCCTGCAGATGCCGCGGCAATCCTTGAAGCAGCTGAACTGCTGGAGCATGGCGGCACGAAGAACGTGGATTTTCTTACCTCGTCTGCCTTTGAGGCTCACGAATAGGAATAGCGAGCCAGGTAGTAAATCACGCCAATCCCATTTGGAGGCAGCGCCCCGCGAGGTTGAAGCGAAATGTGGTTTGGGTAGACCACTCTCGACATGGCGACGATGTTCGTCATCGCGAAATCAAGATCCGGTGGCGGCGCCGCTTAACCACTGCATGCAGCCGACACTCCAGCCAGTCATCAAATTTGCATACGCAAATTTGCCGCCTGTTTGGTGCGCGGCTGATACTGGCTGTTAGGTGGCAACAGCGAGTGTCTCGGCGGATTTGACCGATCGTATCCAAATGGATACAGTCTCCTTGTGTACCAGATTCAACAGACCGATACATTCATCACGTGGCTAACGGGTCTGCGCGATATGCGGGCGAAGGCGCGAATCGTTGCGCGTTTGGAAGCGGTTCGGCTTGGAAATCTCGGTGACACTCGATCGGTCGGCGACAGAGTGAGCGAGTTGCGTGTCGATGTGGGAGGTGGCTATCGCGTGTACTTCACGCGCCGCCAGCGCATCGTGATCGTCTTGCTTTGTGGCGGGGACAAGTCGACTCAGAGTCGGGACATCGCTCGTGCAAAACAGATAGCGCGGGCAATTGAGTGAGGATTGATGATGCGTATTAAGCTCAAAGAGTTCGACGCCAGCGCTTACCTCGACAACGAGGAGGTGATTGCTGAGTTTCTGACGGCGGCGCTCGAAGACGGAGACCCCGAGGTCTTTCTCTCTGCAATCGGCCAGGTCGCGAAGGCTCGAGGTATGAGCGCAATTGCAGAGAGCACGGGACTTGGGCGCGAAAGCTTGTATAAGGCGTTCGCTCCAGGGGCCAAGCCGCGCTATGAGACCGTGCAAAAGGTCTTGCAGAGCCTTGGCGTCAAAATCAACGTCACCGCGTGAGTCCGCGTGGCGTTGCCGCCTAACTACTGATGCAGCCGACGCCCCAGCCAGTCATCAAATTTGCATACGCAAATTTGTCGCCTGTCTGGCGCGCGGCTGATGCTGGCTGGCTAGGCGTCACCCGTACCTGGGACGCTCCTTCAAACTGTGGCCGCCGTTTTATCTCTCCCTGGGCTGTCGTACGCGTGATCGCCGTCTATCTTCCGCTTGCGCAGGCGACAATTGGGTCTCACATCGCAGGCTTGGCTTATGGTCCCTTCCAGGTTGCGGTGAAGGAATGGAAGACGCTATGAAGGTGACTCAATGTAGGATGGCGGCACTACCGTGACGGGGTCAGCCGAATACAGTTGCCTCGAAAGGAGTGCGTGGTGATCGGTGTATTCGTTAAGTTTCGGTACGGAGACAATTTCGACGAGCAAGCGGTGCGGAAGATCGCCGAGACCGCACGGGTCAGGTTTGAAGGAATGCCGGGGCTACGCTCAAAGGCCTTCACGGTGAATTCCGAAAAGCATGAGGCCGTGAACTTCTACGTTTGGGATTCCGAAGACGCGGCCAAAGCGTTCTTCACTGATCAGTTGCTCGAGCGGGTGGCCGGCCTCTACGGTGTGCGCCCGAGTGTCGAGTTCGTGCAGATCGCCTCACTCGTGGAGAACACCCGGGCGTGACGCATTCCAGGCTCGCGCAGGCCCACGCACTTCAGTAGCAACTCATGTTTGACCACGTCAAATTCGGAGTGAGCGACTATGCGGCGAGCAAAGCGTTCTTCCTCGAGGCGCTCGAGCCCCTCGGCGTAACTGTTGTCTCGGAAGGAGCGCCCACGTACGGTGTCGAGCTGAGCGCAAAGGGTCAAGCTTCATTGTGCCTGTACCAAACCGACGAGAAGCCGGCGCAGCTTCACCTGGCGTTCACGGCCGAGAATCGCCACCAGGTTGAAGCCTTCTACCGCGCGGCTCTGCAAGCGGGCGGGAAAGACAATGGTGCGCCCGGTCTGCGCCCGCACTACCACTCAAACTACTATGCAGCTTTCGTCATTAGTCCGGACGGGCACAACATCGAAGTGGTGTGCCACGAACGGCAAACCTGATCCTTACATCGCGGAATCGTGCACAAACGGGGGCTCTCGCAGTTGCAGCGCCCCTCACGTCAAGCGTTAGGTGGCGTCACTCAGGGATGCTCGAACATGATTACCGTTTTCGGCGAAGGAAGGGGATTCCGGGTTGTATGGCTACTGGAGGAGATGGGTCTCCCGTATCGGTTGAGGCCAGTCGACTTGCTGGCCGGTGTCGCTAACGACACGGAATTTCTGGCGATCAATCCTGCGGGGTTCATCCCGGCGATTCAGGACGGCGACGTCACCATGGTCGAGTCGATTGCGATCATGGAGTACCTGATCGCCCGCTACGGACCGACGCCGCTTGCGCCGGACCCACACGATCCCGCGTTTCCCGCGTACCAGCAGTTCCTTCATCTCGGCGAAGCCGGCCTTGCCGCGTCCCTTTACTTCGTCGTCGTCAGCCGCAACCTCGCGCCCGAGGCCGAGCGGCAGAACTGGGGCGCCCGCAAGGCACTCGAAGTATTCGAGAGCCGACTGGGATTGGTAACTCGCCGACTCGCTCGCGTGCCGTATCTTGCGGGTGATGCATTCACGGCAGCTGACATTTCGGTGACGTACGCGCTGGAGTTTGCGCAAAGAACCGGTGCCTTCGACCTTGGCGAGGCGGAGCGGGCCTATGTGGCCCGCACCAGTGCGCGCGAAGGCTACAAGCGGGCCATGGAAACATGTCATGCCACGAAGGCATGGGCTGCCGAAGCGGCCCGTAGTAGTTCGGTTGACTCGAAGTGATCACATCGCATGCCGCGTAAGCCGCGCAGAGACAAGCTGAGACAAACGAGAGCAGGAACGAAAAGTGAACTGGAACGCAATCGGTGCAGTTTCGGAGTTGATGGGGTCACTGGCCGTCTTCCTCACGCTCATTTATCTGGCAGTTCAGGTGCGCCATGCCCGGCAGGACGTCCGTCGATGACGCCTGGACCGTGTTTATGGAACTCAACGCAGAGTGGCAGTACAGAGTCCAGGTCGTTTCCAACATCGAAGAGCTTTCGGACGGCGAACGGCTCGAGTTCGATAACACGGTTCGATCAATGTATGGAAGGCGGGCGCTGACAAAGGCCTGGTATGAAATGCACGGGAGGAACCTGAATCCCGAGGTCGTCCAATATGTCGATCGCCTACTCCAGCAAGCGATGATTGGGTCCAACGATCAGGTTCCGTGGACGACTTCTCCGGCTAGTCGACCAACGCCTGATACACCAACGCCTTCAACTGCCGCCTGATCGGATACGACGACGACGGCAACAGCTGCGTCATGAAGATGACGATCAGTTCTTCCACCGGATCGATCCAGAAATACGTGCTGGCGGCGCCGCCCCACGCGAATTCGCCCGGAGAGTCGAGCACGTTCGCAGTGGCCGGATCGAGTATCACCGAGAAGCCGAGCCCGAAGCCGATGCCGTCGTACGGCGTTTCGCTGAAGATCGGCTGACCCATTGCGGCGAGGTCTTTGTTGCCTGGCAGATGATTCAGTGTCATGTACTCGACGGTTTTGCGGCCGAGTATCCGCACGTCGTTTGCCGCGCCCTTGCCGAGCAGCATCCGTGTGAACGTGTGGTAATCGTCGATCGTCGACACCATGCCGCCGCCCCCCGATAGGAACGTTGGGCGGCTGAGATACGGACTCTTCTTCGGATCGTCCTGCAATTTGAGCGAGTTCGTGGCGGCGACGCGGTCGTAACACGCGGCGAATCGGTCGTGATTCTTCGGTGCTACGAAGAAGCCGGTGTCGTCCATGCCGAGCGGCCGCGTGATCTTTTCGGCAACGAACTCATCGAAGTCCTGATCCGCGAGCACTTGCACGAGATAACCCAGCACGTCGGTGGACACGCTGTAGTTCCATTGCGTGCCCGGCGAGAACTGCAGCGGAATCCGCGCGAGGTCGTCGACCATTCCGGCGAGCGTTGCGCCCGGTGCGCCGCCGCCGATCTTCGCGGTGCGATACATTGCGTCCACGGGATGCGTACCGAGGAATCCGTAGGTGAGTCCGGAGCAGTGCGTGAGAAGATCCTTCACGTTCATGGGTCGCGCCGGTGCGCTCAGCTGATACGACTTCTCGTCGCCGCCGGCGAACACTTTCAGATCGCGCCACGCGGGAATGTATTTCGCCACCGGGTCGTCCAGTTGGAACGCGCCCTTCTCGTACAACATCATCAATGCAACGCTGGTGATCGGCTTGCTCATCGAATAGATGCGGAACACCGTATCGCGCGAAATCGGAGTGCCTCGCTCGACGTCGCGCTTGCCGTATGAAACGAAGTGCGCTTCCTCGCCGTATCGCGAGACGAGGCAGAGGTAGCCCGGCAGCTTGCCGTCGTCCACGTACGATTTGACGAACGCCTGAATGTTGCCGAGTTTCTCGATCGAGAAGCCGAGCGTCATGATCGGTTCTCCACCCGCAGACGCATCGCACCGAACAGCAGGATGGCCACGAACACGAGTTCGGCGACGAAAGGAACCACCGTCGTCATCGGTGTGCCTTCGAATGCGAAGCCCACCACTCTGCCGAACGCTACCGCACCGACGATGGTAGCGGCCGAATACAACAGGCGATGCGAGCCGCGCCGCAGGCCCGAGGCGGCGAGCAGGCCAACCGCGATGAACAGGCCGCCGAGATCACCGCGCACCGTCGATACGCCCGGAATTCCGGACGGTGCGATCGAGAACTCGGCCGCCATCGAATCGGGCGAGAAGTAGAAGCGGAGTCCCCACACCAGAAAGAACGCGGCTACGAGGCCGACGAGAATGCGCGCGAGCCAAGTCATCTGTTCGTCCCCTCCACCCCGTCAAGCGAGAGCATGGCAATCGCGAGAAAGATCCGCAACGTGAGCGTCCCGATCAAGTCGGTCATCTCCGTATCGATCGGCAGCTTCGCCGCGACCACCGTCCCGACGACGCCCAGGGTGCAGCGTCAAGGCGACGCGTGCTTCTGCAACGGGCTCATCAACCGGTCGATGTACGCGATGGCCACTGCCGAACCGACGAACGTCAGATGAATGACCACCTGCCAGTGCATCGTCTTCGCGTCGAGGTTCGACGCATTGATGAAGGTCTTCAGCAGGTGAATCGACGAGATACCGATGATGGCCGTCGCGAGCTTCACCTTGAGAACGTTTGCGTTCACGTGCGACAACCACTCCGGTTCGTCGCGATGTCCTTCGAGGTCGAGCCGCGACACGAACGTTTCATAACCGCCGATGATCACCATGATGAGCAGGTTCGAGATCATCACCACGTCGATGAGGCCGAGCACCGACAGCATGATGGTGGTCTCGGTGAACGAGTGCACGTCGACGACCAGATGCCACAACTCGCGCATGAATTGAACGACGTACATGCCCTGCGCGACGATGAGGCCGAGGTACAGCGGAACCTGCAGCCAGCGGCTGCCGAACAGCAGCCACGGTAGCGGTCGGAGCGGGCGGGGCAGTTGCGATGTGGCTTCCATACGTACTACGAGTCCGTTGTGAGGGAGCCGGGATTAGACAGGGAACGCAACCATTGTGAAAGACGTGCTCAGCGCTTGCGCCGATCGATGTCTTGCATCAGCTTCGCGCGCTCGGCCGCGATGTCGTCGGCCGGTTCGCTCCGGTATCGGTGAACTTCGTCGGCGGAATAGGGTTTGAAGTCGGCCGGCAGCGTCGCTGCGCTGAACGTCGGCACCATCCAATTCAGCACTGCGGCCAATGCCGCATCGTCCATCGCGGCATTGCGCGAGCCCGGCACCTGCACGAGATAGCGGCGACCCTCGGGTTCGCCGAGCAGCAGTCCAAGTTCGCCGCGCAAATCGGGAACGTTGCCGGGGTTGCCGCGACCATCGTCGCGATGACAACCCTGGCAACTCATCATGTAGTCGAAGCGCGCGTCCGCATGGCCGGCCGAGCTCGCGAACAGCACTGCCAACGGCATTGCGAGCGCAATGCAGCGTGCTACCACTTGAACCCGACGGTGACGCCGGCCCATTGCGGGCTGCCGTAACCGAGCTGGTTGAAACCGAACGAGTTCGTGAAGTCGAAGCTGTACTGCAGATATTCCTCGTCGAACACGTTGTTCACCCACGCCGTCACCGTCCACTTGTCGTCGGGCGTGTTGTAGATGAGGCGCGCGTTCCATATCTGATAGTTGTCGCTGCGCGAGATCGGGTAGTTCTGGATGTCGAAGTACGTCTGCGTCTGATAGAAGCCGTCCCACTGCGCGGTGAGGTTGGCGCCGCCAGCCAGCGGGAACGAATAACGCAGAATCGTATTCAACTGCCACTCGGGCGCCAGCACCATACGGCGGTCGCGAATGCGGTCGGTGTAGCTGGGGATGTCCTGCGCTTCCGCTTCGTGAATCCAGCTGGCGCCGAACGACGCTTCGAAGCGTTCCGTCGGCGATACGGTGATTTCCATTTCGCCGCCGTTCACCGTCGCGTCGGTGTTGAAGATCAGCTGACCGAGGTTCTGGAATGCGAATGCCTGGAAGTTGGTGTAGTCGTAGTAGTACGCCGCCACGTTGAACCGCATCAGGCCGTCGAACAGCGTACTCTTCAATCCCAGCTCGTATGCGGTGAGCGTTTCCTGATTGAACGGTACCTGCTTCGGCGTAACCGTGTTGAAGATGCCGTTGTTGTCGAGTAGACCGGTGTTGAAGCCGGCCGACTTCGCGCCGCGCGATACGTAGCCGTAAGCGAGCACGTCGTCGCGCACGTGCCAGTCGAGTTCCACCTTACCGGTGACGTTGTCACTGTCGTTCTGCGTTAGTTTTCCGACCACGGGTCGCGTGAAGTCCATGTAGACGTTGTTCGGTAAACCCAGGCTTTCGGGAAATCCGGCGAGGTCTTGCGCATAGAACCCGAGGCTGCGTTTTTCGTCGGTGTAACGCAAACCGCCGATCAGCGTGAACTTGTCGGTGAGGTCGTATTCGATCTGGCCGAACGTCGCCCAGGACTCGGTGTCCTGGTGGTAGTCGGCGTTGTAGTAGATCAGCCACGAAGTATCGGGTGGCGCGCACGGACCACCGCGGCACAGCGGAGCCGTCGGCGTGAGCGCGAATGCACCGAGGTCGATGATGCCGCCGACGTTGCTGTTGAAGTAGAAGACACCGGCGACCCAGTTCATCCGGTCGGAAGATCCCGCGAGGCGGAATTCCTGCGTCCACTGATCGATGTCGGAATCGAACGTCGGCACGATCCCGGGCGTGGGACCCACGTCGGTGTCTTCGCCGAACAGGCGCGTGTAGTGGTCCCACGACGTGATCGAAGTGAGTTCCAGATTCGGCGTGATGTTCCAGTTGAAACGGCCGCTGTAGCCCCAGTTCTCGATCTTCAGCGGTCCGTCGCGGTCGTAGTCGCCGGCCCATGGATCGCTGTCGGTGTCGCGGTAGCCGAAGATGTCGTTGCCGGGCCCGTTGGCGACCGCCGGGTTGGGATTCACAACATCGGCTGGAAGCTTGATGTTCTTGTCGCCGAACTGGCCGCCGCCGGACTGCGTCGACTGGTGCTGCCACGAACCGTCGCGGTTGTCGGTGCGGAAGCCGTGCACCTTGCCGAGGAAGTACACGTCGTCGGTGATGTCCCAGGCGATCTGCAGACGCCCTGCATTGTTGTCGGCATCGTTCGGGTTGTGGATGCCCGGCACGCGGTTGTGCACGTAGCCGTCGTATTTGTCCTGCGCGACCGATAAGCGCGCCGCGATGCGGTCGGTGAGCGGCACGTTCACGGCGAGTTCGGACTTGACCTGTCCGTTCTGTCCCAGCGTCAGGCTGCCGTAACCTTCGAACTCCTTACCGGGTGCAACACTGACGAACTGCGCGAGACCGCCGGATGCGTTACGGCCGAACAGCGTGCCTTGCGGACCACGCAGCACCTCGACGCGATCGAGGTCGAACAGCTGGAACGTGGCGCCGGCAATGGCGCTGACGTACACCTCGTCGATATAGATCGCCACCGGCGATTCGTTGTTGTCGTTGAAGTCGTTCAGCGCAACGCCCCTCAACGCGATGTTGGCGTTGTTGCCTTGCGCAGTCGGCGTGCCGAACGTCATGCCAGGCGTGTGCGCCACGATGTCGATGCTGTTCTGAAAACCGAGTTGCTCGATCTGCTGTCCGGTGAACGCGGTGACCGCGATGCCGACATCCTGCAACGGTTGTTCGCGCTTCTGCGCGGTGATGGTGATTTCTTCCATCAGCGCCTCGGCCGCCCGAGCGTCTGGTGCGAACGCCGACACTACGAGCACGATCGCTCCCCAATTGCGCCATCTGCCGCTCATCTGAAAATCTCCCTGTTAGATGAATTGACACGCGCCCCCCACGGCGGCTAGGTTCGCTGACGTTGAACATTTATACAATCCTGCAAGTCGAACGGTCTCAAAAAGACAAACGCGTCAGATGAAGAGATGGATATCGATCGGGTTGCTCCTCTGCGTCGCTGCGTCGACGACGGCCGACCTGCCTGCAGAGTCCGTGCTCGGCGTCGCGAAGGTCTCGACGCCGTATGGTCCGCACCTGGCGCTGATCCACGACTTCGCGTTCAGCAACCTCATCGACTCGAAATTCTCGTTGGTCGACGCGGATTCGCAGGCGTTTCTCGGCATGCTGAGCGCGGGGCAGTTCGCCACGCTCGACATGTCGGCTGCGCGCAACGAACTGTACGTGGGCGAGACGTACTACAGCCACGGCAGCCGCGGCACGCGGGCCGATCTCGTCACGGTTTACGACATGGCGACGCTGGGCGTTCTCGCCGAAATCGAAATTCCGACCAAGCGCGCCAACTCCGTGGTGAACAAGGCGAGCGCCAGCCTCACGGCCGACGGCCGGTTTCTCGTGGTGTACAACATGAATCCGGCCATGTCGGTGAGCGTGGTCGACCTCGACAAGCGGCAGTTCGTCGGCGAAATCCCCACCCCCGGCTGCGCACTGGTCTATGCGACCGTCGAGCGCGGCTTCTTCATGTTGTGCGGCGACGGCAGCCTGCTGGCGATCACGCTCGACGAACACGGCGCGCAGAAGAGCAGCAGCCACTCCAAGCCGTTCATAGACATCGACAAAGACCCGCTAACGGAGAAGTCGAGCCGCATCGGAACGAACTGGTATTTCCCGAGCTACCTCGGGCGCGTTCAGGTGATCGCAGCCGACAAGGAAGTGGCCCGCGTTGCCGATACCTGGTGGCTGACGACCGATCAGGAGCGCAAAGACGGCTGGCGTCCGGCGGGCTGGCATTGGAGCGCCGGTCACCCCGACGGGCGGCTGTTCGTCGGCATGATTCCGAAGGGGTACACCGGCAGCCACAAGGATCCCGCTACCGAAGTGTGGGTGTTCGATGTGGCGCGGCATGCGCGCGTCGCGAAGATCGCGCTGAAAACCGCGGCGATTGCCATCGAAGTCACGGCCGATGCGGCGCCGCGCATGCTGGTGGCGAATGTCGAAGGAACCGTGGACGTGTACGACGCCAATGCGGGTACGTACATGCACACGATCCACGGCGTCGGCGAAACGCCGTACATGATTCACCGGATCGAGTGAAGGCCGAAGGTATGCGCTGGTTCGATCGATGGATGGAGAACAGGGCACGCGGCGTGGCGCGACGCAGTTCGCGGCGCGGCTTCTTAGGTCTGTTGGCGACCAGCCTGGTCGGTGCTGCTGCGGTGCCCCTCTTGCCGGTCGCCCGCGCGGCAAGCCACGGCGGCGGCGAGTCGCAGGTGCCGGCGCAAAGCACCGGTAATCCAGGCGACCCGGGCGATCCGTCGACGTGCGAATACTGGCGCTATTGCGGCATCGACGGCTTCCTGTGCAGCTGCTGCGGCGGCACGCGCAACGAGTGCCCGCCGGGCACCGAGATGTCGCCGCTCACCTGGATCGGCACCTGCGAGAACCCGGCCGACGGCAAACGCTACGTCATCAGCTACAACGACTGCTGCGGCAAGAGCAGTTGCGGCCGTTGCCTGTGCAACCGCAACGACGGCGACAAGCCGGTGTACCGGCCGCAGTCGAACAACGACATCAACTGGTGCATGGGTACCAAGAGTACCGTCTACAACTGTTCCACCGCCGTCATCCTCGGCACCGCCACGAACACCTGACATTCGGCGAGCCGTCGGCGCGTCACCTTTATGGTGCGTGCCTGAGCCCATTTCGGTGCAATCCGGTGCCATGTCACGGCCGGACCGTGGGATTTCCCGGCGCGCCGAAGTGCGCACAAATGTTGCATGCGTTGGCGCCGTGACCATCAACAACCCCAACGACGCTACTCGGTCGCCGATCCGGCGCTACCTCGAAGAACTGCATGCGCGGCTGTCGACGCTCGACACCGGCCGCGTCGCCACCTACATCCCGGAACTCGCGCGCGCCAATCCCGCCTGGTTCGGGGTGGTCATCGCGACCGTGGACGGCCACGTTTACGAAGTCGGCGCCACCCGGCAGCAGTTCACCATTCAGTCGATCTCGAAGCCGCTGATCTACGGTGTGGCACTGGAGGACCGCGGCGGGGAGCGGGTGCGCCAGGCCATCGGCGTGGAACCGAGCGGCGACGCGTTCAACTCGATCAGCCTCGAACCCGGCACCGGCCGGCCGCTGAACCCGATGATCAATGCCGGAGCGATAGCGACATCGTCGCTGGTAGCCGGCGAGACGTCGCAGGCGCGGATCGATCGCGTGGTGAATGCCGTTTCCGCATACGCAGGACGTCCGCTCGACATCGACGAGGCGGTGTTCGAGTCGGAGCGCGCCACCGGCCATCGCAACCGCGCGATCGGCCACATGCTGCGCAACTACGGCATCGTCAACGAAGACCCCGAGCCCGCGCTCGAGCTGTACTTCAGACAGTGTTCGATTCTGATCGACTGCCGCGACCTCGCGATGATCGGCGCGACGCTCGCCAACGGCGGCGTCAATCCGGTGACAGGCGCGCGCGCCGTGCGCTCCGAATTCGTGGACCAGATTCTCAGCGTGATGACGACGTGCGGCATGTACGATTTCGCCGGCGAATGGGTCTATCGCGTCGGCATGCCGGCGAAGAGCGGCGTGGGCGGCGGCATCGTCGCGGTGCTGCCCGGACAACTCGGCATCGGCGTGTTCTCGCCTGCGTTGGACGAGCGCGGCAACAGCGTGCGCGGCGTTGCCGTGTGCGAGGCGCTGTCGAACGATCTCGGTCTGCACTTCCTGCATCCGCCGCGCCCGTCGGTTTCCACGGTGCGGGCGCGCTACACGCTCGGCACAGTGCGCTCGAAGCGCCGCCGGCCGGCAAACGAAGTGCGGCTGCTCGACGAGCACGGCGCCCGCGCCGCAATCTACGAACTGCAGGGCGACCTGCGCTTTGCCACGGTGGAGCGCGTGGTGCGCGAGATCATCGACAGCGGCGCCGCGCTCGACTTCGCGGTTCTCGACTTCAAACGCGTCGCGCACGTCGACGGTCCGGCGACACGGATGCTCGCTGCATTGACGCAGTGTTGCGCGGCGGAGGGCCGGCACCTGGTGTTCACACGCGTGCGGCGCGGCGACCTGCTCGCATCGTTCGGCGCTGAACTCGATCCGAGAGCCGCCGATTCGGTGAGCTTTCAGCCGCAACTCGATCTCGGCCTCGAGTGGTGCGAACGACAACTGCTGGATCGCTATTCGGTGCGACGCAGCGAAGCAGGGCTCGGCGGCCTGCTCGAACATCGCCTCTGTGCGGGCGTTAGCCCCGCCGACGTGGCGCTTCTCGAACGCATCGTCGAGCGGCGCGAATTCGAACCCGGCGCATTGATCGTGCACCGCGGCGACCCGGCCGATGCGTTGTACTTCCTCGTGAAGGGCGACGTCAGCGTGGTGGTGGATCTGCCTAAGGGCGGTTACAAGCGACTGTCGACGCTGACGCCCGGAATGGGCTTCGGCGAGTCCGCGTTGATCGCCGGCGGTGTGCGCTCGGCGGACGTGCGCGCCGATTCTGCGGTGGAATGCTATGCGCTCACCGCCAGCGCGTTCGGCAAACTCGAGCGCGATCGGCCGCGATTGATGATCGGCTTGCTGATGAATCTGTTGCGCAGCGGCAACGAAACGTCGGCGCGCCTGACGGCCGAGGTGGCGGCGCTCGAAGGCTGAGTGCTAGGCGTCGGCGCGGCGCGCGTTGCGCCGCTTGTTCTTCTCGCGCGAACTCCCGCAGATCAACTCCACGCCGGATTCGGCGATCGCACGCAGAGTTGCGCGCGAATCGCCGGCGCGCGAGCGCAGCGCGAGCGAGTGCAGAAGCGCGGACGCCACGCCGGCGAGCGCTTGCGGGTCTGCCGTGGGCGGAAGCTCGCCGTCGGTTTGCGCGTGGCGCAGGCGCTGCTCGAACAGGCGATCGAATTCGCGCAGCCCGCGACCGAGCCGCTCGCGTACGTCGGGGTCGGTCATCGATTCGGTCACCGCGGTGCCGATCAGGAAACAGCCGCGCGCCGCGCCTTTCGTCGGGAAGTACATCGCGAGCGCGCCATCGTAGACGCGCATCAGGGCGTCGCGTAGCGGCAACGCTTCGTCCAGCGCCGCCTCCATCTGCTCGCGTCCCTCGGCGATGTAGCGTTCGAGCGCCGCTGCGTACAACGCGTGTTTGTCGCCGAATGCGCCGTAAAGGCTCGGCCGATTCATGCGCGTGGCCGCGCTGAGCGCGTCGAGCGAGGTCGCTGAATAACCTTGTCGCCAGAACGCGTCGGTGGCGCGTTCGAGCGCTTCGCCCGGATCGTACGCGCGTGGCCGGCCGCGCCGGATCTCTTTGCTGGTCACAGTGTTACCTTTCGGTACAAAAATATCGGAAACCTGTGGAAATTCTATCAGAAGTGGCGGTAGGATATTTATGTACTGTCTTGTACAAAATAAGGAGAGACCACATGAACCTCTACTTTTCACCGCTCGCCTGTTCGCTGGCAACGCGAATCGCGCTGTACGAGGCCGAGGCGCAGGCGCAGTTCACGCAGGTGGATACCCGCGCGAAGCGAATCGCCGACGGCAGCGACTTCCTGGCCGTCGCGCCGATGGGACAGGTGCCGGCGCTGAAGACCGACGACGGCACCGTGCTCACCGAGAACACGGCGGTGCTGCAATACGTGGCGGACCGATACCCGGCCGCGCAGCTCGCGCCCGGTTCGGGACTCATGCGCGCGCGGCTGCAGCAGTGGCTCGGTTTCATCGGCACCGAAATCCACAAGGCGATTTTCATCCCGCTGCTCGACCCGCGCGCCAACGATGCCGTGAAGGCGTACGCGCGCGAGAAGATTCCGTTGCGAATGGACGTGCTGCAGCAGCATCTCGCCGACAACGCGTTTCTGCTGGCGCAGTTTTCGGTGGCCGACGCGTATCTGGTGACCGTGCTCAACTGGGCCGCGTTCACCGGCGTGGACCTCGCGCAGTGGCCCGCGGTGCGCGACTATTTCGCGCGAACTCAGAAGCGCCCGAGCGTAGCGCGAGCATTCACCGACGAATTCGCGCTGTATCGCGAGGCGCAGGCCAAGGTTCAAGCGGTATCGCAGCGATGAACTCGCCGCAACCTCGCGCCGACGCCGTCGAAGAACAAACCGCTGCCGTGATGCGGCGTTTCAACGACGCGTTCCAACTGCACGATCCGTCGCTGCTCGACGATCTCATCGCGCCCGACTGCGTGCTCGAGAATTCGACGCCGGCCCCTGATGGTTCGCGTCATGTCGGTCGTGAGGCGTGCCTCGCACTGTGGAAAGGCATCATCGCGACGCCAGGAACGCGCTTCGACCTCGAGGACGTGGACGTGGCGGGAACGCGCGCGGTGATCCGCTGGCGCTTCCGTTGGGGCGATGACAATGCCAGTTCGGTGCGCGGGGTGAACCTGATGCGGGTGCGCGACGGACTCATCGTCGAGGGTAGGGGTTACGTGAAAGGAAGCTGACCGCGCACCGTCCGCGCATTTCCAATAGCATGCTTCGTGAAGGGCAGGAGGCGGAGCAGCGTGGACGCGAAGGACGACGCACCGGCGGAGGAGAACGGCGGCGGTGACAGGTTTCCGGTCGTCGTGCGCAGCGTTGCGCTCGCGGTGGTGGCCGTGTGCGCGTCGCTCTGGCTGCTCGACTGGGCGGCCGAGGTCTTCATTCCGGTGTTGCTCGGCCTGATGTTCAGCTACGCGCTGTCGCCGATCGTCGACCGACTGCAGGCGTGGCACATACCGCGCGTCATCGGTGCGGCGATGCTGCTGGCGTCGATCATCAGTGGCAGCGTGGCGGCGATGTACTCGATGGAAGACGACGCGAACGCGCTGATCGAGACGCTGCCCGACACGGCGCAGAAGATCCGTCATGCGCTGCGGCCGCAAACGCGCACGCCCGACAGCGCGATCGCGAACGTGCAGGCGGCTGCGACCCAGATCGAGCAGGCGGCCGCCGAAACCGCCGCGCCGAAGGCACAGGGCGGTGTGACGCGCGTGCAGATCGAACAGCCCAAGTTCGACATCAAGGAACACCTGTGGAGCGGTACGCTCGGCCTGGTGGCGCTGCTCGGCCAGGCAACCATCGTGCTTTTCATCACGTTCTTTCTTCTCGTTTCCGGAGACGCGTTCCGGCGCAAGATGGCGAGCATCGCCGGACCCACCTTCAAGAAAAAGCGCATCACCGTGGAGGCGCTCGACGAGATCACCGGGCAGATCAAACGCTATCTGCTCGTGCAGCTGCTCCTCAGCGCTCTCGTTGGAGTTGCCACATGGCTCGCGTTCCTGTGGATCGGTCTCGCGTATGCAGGGGTGTGGGGTGTGATATCCGGTGTACTCAATCTCATTCCGTATTTCGGTGCGATCGCGGTCACCGGCGGCGCCGCGCTGGTCGGCTTCGTGCAGTTCGGGCAGCTTCAGACCGCGTTGATTGTTGCCGGTGCGTCGCTCGTCATCCACAGCATCGTCGGCTATGGACTGATGCCATGGTTGACCGGGCGGGCAAGCAGCATGAATCCGGTCGTGGTGTTCGTAGGTGTGCTCGCCTGGGGATGGCTCTGGGGCATCTGGGGTCTGCTGCTCGGAATGCCGATCATGTTGGCGATCAAGGCGATCTGCGATCGCGTCGACGAGCTGAAACCGATCGGTGAGTTGCTGGGAGAGTGAACGGATGAGCGTGCTTCCATCGCCGACGCGGGATCTCGATCAGGCCGAGTGCGACATCGCAACCTACGGCTTGTGTCTCGTCGAAGGCGTGTTGAGCGCGGACCAGGTTGAGCACGCGCGCACGGCGCTTTACAAAGCAGCCGCAGACGATCGTGCGAAGGGGCGCGAGCAGCCGCGCTTCGGCCTTGACTACGGCGACGCCAATCAGCGTGTGTGGAACGTGCTGAACCGCGATCCGATCTTCGCCGACCTAGTCCAGCATCCCGCCGCGCTGCGCCTGGTTCGCGCGGCGATCGGCTGGCCCGCGCTGCTCGGCAATCTGTCGGCAAACATCGTCGGCCCCGGCGCCGATGCGAGCGTGCTGCACGCCGACCAGATCTTCGTTCCGGAACCGTGGCCGGCCGCGCCGCAGGGCGTGAACGTCGCATGGTGTCTGGATGCGTTCACGGCGCAGAACGGCGGCACCCACGTGGTGCCGCGCAGCCATTTGCGCAGCCGCAATGCGACACCGCAGGACGCCGACGAGTCGGTGCCGATCGAGGCGCCGCTCGGCACGATGATGGTGTTCGAAAGCCGCGTGTGGCATCGCACCGGCAGCAACACGACAGCGTCGTCGCATCGCGCCGGTCTGTTCGGCTGGTACACGCGGCCGATCTATCGCACGCAGGAAAACTGGTTCCTGGCGCTCGATCCGTCGGTTCGCGAGAACGCCTCGGACACCTTACTGCAGTTGTTGGCGTACAAGACGGAAGGCTTTGGCCTGGTCAACGGCCGTTCGCCGATGTAACGCGCCTCAGCGCCGCCGTCCTCCGCCACCGCGTCCGCCACCGCGACTGAAGCCGCCGCTGCGTCCGCCCGAGGACATGCTGCGGCGTTGCTCGAAGCGGTCGTATCCGCCGCTGCGGGCGCGCGCATCGCGATCGAGCTGGCGCATGTCGTCGCGCCCCGCGCCGTAACCGCCGCTCCCGTAATTGCCGCCGTTATAGCTGCCGCCGCCATAACTGCGGTCACCCGTTCCGCCGCCGTACGTTCCGTTGCGCTGTCCGGTCTGCGATCGGGGTTTGATCGATTCGCTCGTTAGTTCCGGTGCCTGCGCCGAGCGATCGCGTGCTGACGATGCCGTCGAGCCGCCCTGGTTCGGCCGTTGCGGCGTGTCGACCTGATTCCAATTGCCGTTGTCGTAGTGCTGCCAGCCGCTGTCGGTCTTCTTGTAGACGTTGCCCTGACTCCCGGCATAGATGTCGCCGCTGCCGGACTTCACCACGCTTGTCCGGTCGCCACCGCGCGAGATCGATGCCGCTTGTCCGCCGTTGCTGCCCTCGGCCTTCGTCACTGAGGTATCGCCACGGCGCGTCGTTTCGGTGTCGACCGTCTGACCGTTCTTGCTGAAGGTACCGTCGCGCGTGACGGTTCCGTTCCCCGACACAGAGCGGTCGACCGACGCCTGACCGCCCTCGGAGCCGGTGATCGTCGTGTTGCCGCCCTGGCCGATCTGGTGTTCGCCTTCGATGGTGGCGGTCTTGCCACTGCCGGTCGTGATCGTGCCGGACTTCGTGATGTTGCCGTTGCCGTCGCCGGTTCGCGTGACCGATGACGAGCCGCCGTTCGACGTCTCGCGGTTCGTCGTCATCGTTCGGTTGTCGAAGTCGGTCTTGCGTTCCATGGCGACCGCGCCGCCATTGGGTCCTTCGACGGTGCGCGACATCTTTGCGGTGTTGTTGTCGGCGTTGTAACGGCGCGACGTTTCAGTGGCGACGCCCGTGCGCGGGTTGTATTTCTCGCTGTGGCTCTCCCAGGTGTCGCCATCCCAGCCTGTCTCGACGTAACCGTATCGCCCCGTGTTCGGGTTGTAGCCCTGGCTGTAGCTGTAGCCGCCATACGGTCCGTACCAGACCGAGCGCGAGCCGTACGCGCCGGTCATCGGGCTGTACCAGTAACCGTGACCGTACGACGCACCCCAGTACGGATAGTAGTAAGGACCGTAGATGTACGGCGGGTAATACCAGCCGGTTCCGTACCACGGCACACCGTACGCGACGTACACGCTCGTGCTGTACGACGGTGGGTACGAATACACCACGGTGGTCGGCGTCGTTTCGTACACGGTGACCTGCGTCACCGGATACGACGGCGAGCTCGGCGGAATCTTGTAGATCGCGTCGGGCACGGTCGCCGTTGCGGACCAGGGTCCGTTCGGCGACGACGAGGTGTACCACGCCCCTTCGTAGCACAGGTAGTAAGTGCCGTCGTACAGGATGACGTCGTTGCCGCTGTTCGCCGCGCGCGACACCTGCGTGCCCGGAATCGGCTCGAACTTCGGCTCGCCGCCGTAGCTCACCTTCACGTCCGGCGCGGCACCGGTTGCAATCGACTTGCGCGTGGGCAGCAGCGCTTCGAGCGCGGCGCTCTTCGCTTCGACTGTGCCGGGCACCGACGCGCGAACGTCGGCCATCTCGCTGTCTGCCGGAATTTTCGAGAACGCGTCGGGCAGATTCGGCACGAACTTCCACGGCCCTTTCTCGAGACGCTTCGTCTCGAACCAGCGGCCCGACACGAGGTAGTAATAGGTGCCCTTCAGTTCGAACAATGGACTGTCGGTGTTCGTCACGTACTGCAGCCCGTCGGTGCCGGCGATTTCTTCCAGTTCCGGCTTGCCTTCGGTGACGATCAGTTCGGCCGGCACCGTCGACTGAATGACTTTCGGAAGCGGCGCATCGCCCACCGGCGTTGCGACCGCCGCCGCGATGGCGGCCTGTTCGCCTTTCGGATCGATCTGTGCGAAACCGGCCGGCAATGCTCCGGCGGCGGTCCACGGACCTTTCAGATCGGCTGCCTTCAGGCGTTGCGGTCCGGTGATCAGGTAGTAGGTGCCCGACGCCGTGTCGCGCAGCACCGGGAAGTTCGCGTTGACGACGAGTTCGAGCCCGGTCTTTTCGACCGGCGTCAGCACGGGTTTGCCGTTGATGAACAGCAGCAGCGTCGGCGTGTCGGCAACGTAGATCGGCGGGGGCGCGGTGTTGAATCCTTTCGGCGGTGGCGTTTCGAGCACGTCATCGCTCAGGTAGAGCAGAAACATGTCGAGCGGTATTTCCACCCGTTCGCGCATCACCATGTTGGTCATCGTGACGTCGGCGGCGTCGGTCCCTTTCTCGGCGAACGTCACGTCCTCGACTTTCGGCTCCGTGACGATGACCAACCGCCTGTCGAGATCGACTTCGGTGGCGCCCGAGATCGTCGTGGTTCCGTAGTGGGGGGCGCCGCCGTCCTTTGGATGAAACTCGATCGCGGCCACGGCTTCGAAGTGGGAGAAATCGGGCCACGAGCGGATCTGCGGCGTGTAGACGACGACGCGGTTGCCGTCGACGATGCGTTCGCGAGGGTAGTGCCACGGCTCCGTCTGCAGCGGTTCGTTTGCGTCGACCGGCGCAACGCCCGCGACCGGCGGCGCGATGGTCGCGGCCGTGGTGTTCGCCGGAGACGCGTCGCTGCCGCAGGCATCGACGCAGAAGAGGCAGAGCAGAATCGCGAAGTGACGCATTGAGATTGCCTAGCGTAGAGGGCGGAATGCAGCGCGGATGTCGTCGACGAGCAGATCCGGTGCTTCGATCGCGGCGAAATGGCCGCCGCGCGCCGGATGTGACCAGTGCACGACGTTGAACTGTTTCTCCACCCACGCGCGCGGCGGCAGAAACAGCTCACCCGGAAAATTCGCCACCGCGGTCGGCACGTCGACGCGCTCGGGAAACGGCGCGCCTTCGTAACGCCGGCTTTCGTAATACATCCGCACCGACGACGTGATGCTCTGCGTGAACCAGTAGATGCTGACGTCGGTGAGAATCTCGTCTTTCGTGATCGCGTCTTCGTGATTGCCGCTGTGATGCGTCCACTTGTGAAATTTCTCGGTGATCCACGCGGCGAGGCCGACCGGCGAATCATTCAGCGCGTAACCGAGCGTTTGCGGCTTGCTGCCCTGAATGTGCTGATAACCCACTTCGTTCGTCATGTACGCCTGGCGTTCGGTGAGCGCGCGCTGTTCCACTTCGGTGACCCCGGCCATCGGATTCTCTTTCGGCGGCCGCGCGAACACGAGGTTCAGATGGATGCCTTTGACGTGATCGCCGCCGAGCGCACCGAGCCACGTCGTCACCGCGGAGCCGACGTCGCCGCCCTGCGCGAAGTAGCACTGATAACCGAGCTGATCCATCAGCTGCATGAACAGCTCCGCGCAGGCGCGCGGCTGGAAGCCAGGCTTGCGCGGTGCGCGCGAGAAGCCGTAACCCGGAATGGATGGACAGATCACGTGAAACGCGTCGCGCCAGTCGCCGCCGAAGCGTTCTGGTTGCGTCAGCGGCTCGATGATTTTCACGAACTCGCTGACCGATCCGGGCCAGCCGTGCGTGATCAGCAACGGTTGCGCGTGCGTGCTGGTCGAACGCTGGTGGATGAAATGCAATTCGTGCTCGCCGAGCGTCGTCTTGAACTGATCGAACCGGTTCAGCTTCGCTTCCTGCGCGCGCCAGTCGAAATCGTGACGCCAGTAGCGGCACAGTTCCTTCAGATACGTGAGGTCGGTGCCGTACACCCACGGATCGCCGATCTGATCGGGCCACCGCGCGGCGTCGATGCGGGCGTGCAGCGCCGCGATCTCGCTGTCCGGAATGTCGATGCGAAAAGGTGTCGGCATGATCGGGTCCGTGGAATGGCGAAAGGGCCCCCAAGGGTTCTCAAAGGGATTGTCGGCGGCGCGGACGGATGTTACCAATGCACCGCATGAACACATAGGACAGACGAACGTGACAAAGCAGTTTGCGTCGAAAGGTGATCTCGCGCCGAAGCAGGTGTCATTCACGGAACTCGCGCCGGGCGCGTACGCCTACACGGCCGAAGGCGATCCGAACACCGGCATCGTGGTCGGCGACGACAGTGTGCTGGTGGTCGATACGCAGGCGACGCCGATCATGGCGCAGGACGTCATCGCGAAGATCCGTTCCGTGACCGACAAACCGATCAAACACATCGTGCTCAGTCACTATCACGCAGTAAGAGTGCTCGGTGCATCTGCGTACGGCGCGCAGAACGTCATCGCGAGCCGCAACACCTACGATCTGATCGTTGAGCGCGGCCAGCAGGATTTCGATTCCGAGCTCGGCCGTTTTCCGCGGCTGTTTCAGGGTGTGGATTCGGTACCGGGTCTCACGTGGCCGAACATCGTGTTCGACGGCAAGCTGACGCTGCATCTCGGCAGCGTCGAAGTGCAGATCTGGCATCCGGGCCGCGGCCACACGAAAGGCGACACCATCGTCTGGCTGCCGAAGCACAAAGTGCTGTTCTCCGGCGACCTCGTCGAGTTCGGCGCAACGCCGTACACGGGCGATGCCTATCACGAGGACTGGCCCACGACGCTCGACCGGTTGCTGGAACTGAAACCGGAGCGGTTGGTGCCGGGCCGCGGCGACGCACTCACCAGCGCCGCGAAGTCGCGCGATGCAATCGAAGGTACCCGGGCATTCCTCGCCGACATGTACGGCAGCGTGAAACAGGCGCGCGCCGCCGGCAAGACGCTGTCCGACTGCTACAAGGAAACGTACGCCAGGCTCGCGCCAAAGTACGGTCGTTGGGTGATCTTCGACCATTGCCTGCCGTTTGACATCACGCGCTGCTACGATGAAGCGGGCGAACATCGCGACCCGCGGATATGGACCGCGGAGCGGGACGACCAGATGTGGCACTCGCTGCAGAAACAACTCGCCTGACGGCCGGCGCATGCCGAGCGGCCATCACAACCCGGTGTATGCCTACCGGCGTAGCGCGGACCAGGACGAAGGCGCCACCTCGCGCCATCATCCGGTCGTCGTCGTCGGCGCCGGGCCGAGCGGACTGACCGCGGCCATCGCGCTCGATGCGTGCGGCATCGACAGCGTGGTGCTCGACGACAACGACACTGTGTCGACCGGTTCGCGCGCGATCTGTTTCGCGAAGCGCACGCTCGAGATCTGGGACCGCCTCGGTTGCGCGGCGCCGATGCTCGAGAAGGGCGTGGTCTGGCAGGTGGGCAAGGTCTTTTTCCGCGATGCGCAGGTCTATCAGTTCAACCTGCAGCCGGAAGGCGGGCACAAGATGCCGGCGTTCATCAATCTGCAGCAGTACTACGTGGAGGAGTTCCTGGTCGAGCGGATCGGCGAACTGCCGCGCGTCGATCTGCGATGGAAGAACCGCGTGACGCGCGTGGAACCGCGCGACGATGGCGTGCAGGTCGAAGTCGAAACGCCGGACGGGCGCTATACGCTGTCCTGCGACTATCTGCTGGCCGCCGATGGCGCCAACAGTCTGGTGCGCGACTCGGTCGGTGCGGTCGCGCGAGGACAGGAGTTCCACGATCAATTCCTGATCTGCGACATCTCGATGCACGCTGATTTCCCCACCGAGCGGTGGTTCTGGTTCGATCCGCCATTTCATCCCGGGCACTCGGTGCTGCTGCATCGTCAGCCCGACAACGTCTGGCGCGTGGACTTTCAGATCGGCGCCGACGCGGATGCGGCGCAGGCACTGCGCATCGAGAACATCCGCCCGCGCATCGACGCGATGCTCGGCGCGCGGACGACGTGGGATCTGGAGTGGGCGAGCGCGTACACGTTCCGCTGCCGCAAGCTCGATCGCCTCGCACACGGCCGCGTGCTGTTCATTGGCGATTCGGCACATCAGGTGTCGCCGTTCGGCGCGCGCGGCGCCAACGGCGCCGTGCAGGGGGTGGAGAATCTGGTGTGGAAGCTGGCACGGGTGATGCGCGGCGAAGCGCCCGACGCGTTGCTGTCGACGTACGACACTGAGCGTCAACGCGGTGCTGCCGAAAATCTGCTGCACTCGACGCGCGCGACCGACTTCATCACGCCTAAGAGTCCGATCAGCCGCGTGTTCCGCGATTCGGTGCTGCGGCTCGCGAAGCGCTATCCGTTCGCGCGTGCGCTGGTCAACAGCGGCCGATTGTCCACGCCGTGCCGCTACGACGATTCGCCGCTGAACACGCCGGACGAGGACCGATTCACACCGCTCGCACGGCCGGGCTCACCGTGTCCGGACGCTCCGATCTCGGTTCGCGGCAAATCGGGCTGGTTGCTGGAGCAGCTTGGCGGATCGTTCGTGCTGCTGGTCGCAGGTCTGCCGGTGCCCGATGGGATGCGCGCGTTGCCCGATTTGACGGTGCTCGAACTCGGGGCCGATTTCGTTGCGACTTCGGACGATCTCGCGCGCCGTTACGATCTGGTTGGCGGCGCGGCATATCTGATGCGGCCCGATCAGCACGTCGCCGCGCGCTGGCGCGGGCTCGATGTCGACGCGGTGACTGCATGCGCTGCGACGCGCCCTCGGCTGCGAACTGAAGGAGGTGGCGTGAGCGGGCTGAACGTCGAGCCGAACTTCGACGACGCGGACGCGTTCTACGCGGCGCTCATCGACGCGCACCGCGGTCTGTCGGACGAACAGAGCACGGCGTTGAACACGCGGCTCGTGCTGCTGCTCGCGAATCACATCGGCGCGGATTCCGTGCTGCGCGAGGCGCTCGAGAAAGCCCGCCAGTCGGTCGACGAGGAAACGAACACATGAAGCTGGCGTCGTTGAAGCACGGCCGCGATGGCGCGCTGCTGGTCGTTTCGCGCGATCTCGCGCGCGCTGTCGCCGCCACTGACATCGCGCCGACGCTGCAGGCGGCGCTCGACGCATGGAGTGAGGCCGCGCCGCAGCTGAACGCGCTGTCGTCTGCATTGAACGACGGACGCTGCGCGAACGCGTTCGCCTTCGACGAGGGCGCCGTCGCTTCGCCTTTGCCGCGCGCGTACCAATGGGCCGACGGCAGCGCGTACGTCAATCACGTGGAACTGGTTCGTCGCGCGCGCGGCGCGCAGATGCCGAAGACGTTCTGGACCGAACCGCTCATGTACCAGGGCGGCTCCGACGACTTCATCGCGCCGCACGACGACATCGTGGCCGGCGACGAGAGCTGGGGCATCGACCTCGAAGGCGAAGTGGCGGTGATCACCGACGACGTTCCGATGGGCACGTCGCCTGCGCAGGCCGGTTCGCACATCAAGCTGCTAATGCTGGTGAACGACGTGTCGTTGCGCGGCCTGATTCCGGGAGAACTCGACAAGGGCTTCGGCTTCTTCCAGTCGAAACCGGCGTCAGCGTTCTCACCGGTGGCGGTAACGCCGGACGAACTCGGCGACGCGTGGGACGGCGGCCGCGTGCACCTGCCGCTGCTCGCATTCGTGAACGGTGCGCCGTTCGGACGACCCGATGCCGGCGTCGACATGGTGTTCGACTTCTGCGCGCTGGTCGCGCACGCGAGCCGCACGCGCAATCTGTGCGCCGGCACGATCATCGGCTCCGGCACCGTGTCGAACCGGCAGGACCTCGAGCGCGGTACAAGCATTGCAGACGGCGGCGTGGGCTACACCTGCATCGCGGAAATCCGCACGATCGAGACGATCCGCACCGGCGCGCCGGCGACGCCGTTCCTGCGCTACGGCGATTCGGTGCGCCTCGAGATGCGCGACGGCCGCGGCCAGTCCATCTTCGGATCGATTTCGCAGCGCGTCGTGCCGCCGAAGCGCGCCACGTCGTGATTCATGTCGACGCGTCGCCGGCCGAGCGCCGTAGCGGTGCTCTATCGAGCGCCAATCGCGAACGCGTGGTGCACGCAATGCGGCGCGACGGCGTGCTGGTGCTCGATCAGGTGATCGCGCACGCCCCGCTCGACGAGTTGAAGCAGCGCATGGACCGCGACTCGCTCGAACTGTTGGCGTTCTGCGACAGCGTAGGCGGCAATCCGCGCGACCGCGGACATCTGCAGCAGGGTCCACCGCCGATGACGCCGTACGTGTTTGCGGACTACGTGGCGAACCCGCTGATCTGCGACGCGCTGCAGGCGCTTCTCGGCACTGGCGCGTATTGCGAGTTCTACAACGGCAACACCAACTGTCCGGACAGCACGTATCAACAATTACACCTCGACGCGATGCACGCGTCGGCGTCGGTCGATGCGGCCGCGCCGACGTCCGCGGTGGTGGTCAACGTGGTGCCGCAGAGCGTCGACGAGCACAACGGCGCGGTCGAGTTGTGGCCGGGCACGCACGCGATCGTGGTGCCGACGCCGGTGCCGGACGACGCCATCGCAGCGCGTCGCCTGGAAAGGCCACCAGTGCGTGGCGTCTTAAGAAAAGGCGACGTTCTGCTGCGCGACTCGCGCTTGTGGCATCGCGGCGTGCCGAATCCCTCGCGGGAGTATCGCCACATGATCGCGATGGTGGTGGTGAACGCCGAGAAGCCGCGCGGCAGGCCGGTCCTGTTTTCGCGCAACTGTGAAGGGTTGTTGGCGAGCTCGCCGCTGCAGTTCAACGCGACGTTCACGGACGAACCCATCGATTACCTGCTGGGTCCGACCCGGCGGATGCTGAAAGCGCTGCAGGGTCCGCACGCGGCGCGCGTGCCGCGACACTGACGCGCGTCAGCCCGATGCGCGTTCGTCGTCCACGAGCGGCTCGATCGACATCGAGCGATCCCAGAAGCGCCGCGCAATTTCCATACGGTAGATCAGCACGACGCACGCGAAGGTGAGCCCTCCCAGTACCAGTTCCGGCGGATCGTCGATGAACTCGGCGACGAGACCGAAGCCGATCAAGGTGCCGATGACCAGCGGCAGCTCGATGCGGTCGAGGAGGGTGGGAGGACGGAAGCGGCTGAAGAACTCGACGTTGTCGGGATCCTGCCGCGCGCGGCTGAATACGCTTTGCGCGTCCCACGACGCGACGATGTAGACCGACGCGAGCGTGAGGAACCACAAGCCGCGGTGATCGGGGCCGGTCAGATCGATCAGAATGAATTCGAGGATGCCGATCAGAAACGGAATGATCAGGTCGCGCATCGACGGCGTCCAACGGACGCGCATGGTCGCACTGGTGTACAGCAGCCAGACCTGCACGATGCCGAGCATGTCTGCGACGATCTGAAACCACGTCGACACGGCGTCCCAGCGAAGCGCTCGCTCCGCGACGCGCACGTCGTCCCACAGGAATTCGAGCGCCAACGCCTGGATGATGCTCATCAGCGTCAGCAGAACCTGCGGCAGCTGCTCCTTGGCGCGGGCGCGAACGGTACTCAAGTCAGACGATTTCGCGCACGGCCGACAGGTAACTCGCCGCCGCCTGCAGGTGCGCATCCGCGCCGACCAGCCCGGCATTCTGCGTTGCCACCGCGAGGTGCGTCGCGCCGATGTCGCGCCACTTGCCGGCGTGGCCCTGCCAGCGCTCCGGATTACCGCCGCGGAACTGCGCCTGCGCCTGCACACCGAAACCGGCCCACGATTTGCCGGCAGCTTCGCGATACGAACGGATCGTCTTCAACGATTCGGCCGCTTCGGGCGTGGGACCCTGAATCGGTATCCAGCCGTCGCCGAGTTCGCCGCAGCGCTTCAGCAACGCCGGCGCGCCGCCGCCGAACCAGACCGGAATCGTTTTCTTCGGGCGTGGATTGATGCTGGCCGCAGTGACGGTGTGCCACTTGCCGCCGTAAGAGAAGCTGTCTTCGCTCCAGAGCTTGCGCAGCAGGTCCACCTGCTCGGCCTGACGCGCGCCGCGCGTATGGAAATCTTCGTTCAGGGCTTCGTATTCGACCGTGTTCCAGCCGGTGCCGACGCCCAAACGAAAGCGGCCGTTCGACAGGATCGCGACTTCGGCCGCCTGCTTGCCGACCAGCACGGTCTGCCGCTGCGGCAGGATCAACACCGCGCTCATCATGTCGATCTTCGACGTGACCGCCGCGATGAACGCGAACGTGGTGAACGGTTCGTGGAACGCCACGTCTTTGTCGTACGGCCGGTTCTTCCAGCCGCCGGGCCGGTTCGGATCGGCGCCCATGACGTGGTCGTAGATCAGCAGGTGCGTCGCACCCAGTGCCTCGGCGCCTTGCGCAAAGGCTTTGATCGCACCGGGATCGGTGCCGATTTCGTTGTGCGGAAGAACGATGCCGTATTCCATGAATCCCCCGGTCGGTTCGCGTGCCAAGCGTTGCATATTGCAACATCGCGGCACATCGGGCGAGGCTCGC
Organism: uncultured Gammaproteobacteria bacterium; assembly: GCA_963780795.1. Lineage (GTDB taxonomy): Bacteria > Pseudomonadota > Gammaproteobacteria > Pseudomonadales > Azotimanducaceae > DATJGR01. The sequence goes on from CAWADH010000009.1 coordinate 215,186, forward strand.
GAATCGTCCAACAAGTCACGGCCGGTGCCAGGCACCGGCCGTGACTTATAGTCAAAACGCGGTGCCAGGCACCGCGCGTTGATTGGCGCCGGCGATGACTTGTCAGCGACGCGAGGTCGAACCGGTGAGCGGGTCGAGACTTGCGTGGCGGCGTGCGTTGCGACATCGTCCGACAACACCTGGGGGAACGTCATGGCACCACCGATTTCGGTTCAGTTGTATTCGCTGCGCGAAGAAGCAAAGCAGGGGCTCGCGCCGATACTCGAGCGGCTCGGCCGCATCGGTTATGTGGGCGTGGAAACGGCCGGGCTGCACGATCTGACACCCGCAGCATTCAAACGCTGCCTCGCCGAAGCCGGACTCGTGGTGTCGAGCGGGCACGTCGCGTTACCGAAGCCGGAAGGCACGGCTGAGGTGCTCGATGCGCAGGATGCGATCGGCAACAAAGACCTGGTCGTTGCGTTTCTGCCGCCGGATAAATTCGCCGACGCCGATGGCGTGCGCACCTGCGCGGAACGACTGAACGCGTTCAACGAACAAGCGCGCGCGCGCGGCATGTCGCTCGGCTATCACAATCACTGGTGGGAGTTCTCGAACCGCATCGGCAACGAGACCGCGCACGCGATGCTGTTCCGCCTGCTCGACCCGACTGTGTTCGCGGAGGTCGATACGTACTGGGCGAAAGTCGGCGGTGCCGATCCAGCCGACGTCGTGCGCGACCTGGGTGAGCGTGCACGTCTGCTGCACATCAAGGATGGTCCCGCGACGAATCACGAGGCGCCGATGGTCGCGGTGGGCGACGGCGCAATGGACGTTGCAGCGATCGCGAAAGCGAGTCGCGCGAAGTGGCACGTGGTGGAACTCGATCAGTGCGCCACCGACATGTTCACGGCGGTAGAGAAGAGTCACCGCTATCTCACCAGTCACGGGCTCGCGGCGGGCCGGGCGTAGGCGTGGCCACCGACACCGCAGCGCGCGTCGGCATCGTCGGTTGCGGTGTGATCGCAAAGGTCTACGCCGAGAAACTGAATGCGCTGCCGTTCATCGACCTCGTTGCCTGCGCCGACCTCGACCGCGAGCGCGCGGCCGCATTCGCCGTTGCGCACGACATTCCGCGAACGTTGGCGGTGGACGAGCTGCTGAATGATCGCGAGGTGGACCTGATCGTCAACCTGACGATCCCGCAAGCGCACGTCAGCGTCAGTGGCGCCGCGCTCGATGCGGGCAAGTCCGTCTATTGCGAAAAGCCGCTCGCGCTAACGGTGAAGGAGGGGCGCGGACTCGTCGCGACGGCGCGCTCGAAAGGCCTGCGCATCGGCTGCGCCCCGGATACCTTTCTCGGCGCCGGTCTGCAGACGTGTCGCGGTCTGATCGATTCAGGCGCAATCGGCGAACCGCTCGCCGCCAACGCATTCATGCTGTCGCCCGGTCCTGAGGGCTGGCATCCGCGGCCGCAGGTCTTCTACGAGTTTGGCGCGGGACCCATGTTCGACATGGGGCCGTACTACTTCACCGCGCTGGTGTCGCTGCTTGGCCCCGCGCGCCGCATCACCGGTTCGGCGCGCATCTCGCGCGCGGAACGCACCATCGGCAGCGAGCCGCTGAAAGGCCAGCGCATGAAGGTGGAGGTGCCCACGCACGTGGCGAGCGTCGTCGATTTCGCGTCCGGTCCGGTGGCCACGCTGGTGACGAGCTTCGACGTGCAGGCATCGCGCTATCGCTTCCTCGAAATCTACGGCACCGAAGGCACGCTCGCCGTGCCCGACCCGAACACGTTCGGCGGCCGGGTGCAGATCAAGAAGCACTCCGGCGACGAGTGGCACGACGTGCCGCTCACGCACGGCAACGCGCAGCAGAGCCGCGGCATCGGCCTCGCCGACATGGTGCTTGGCGCGCAGCGCGGCAGGCCGCATCGCGCGTCCGGCGAACTCGCGTTGCACGTCCTCGATCTGATGGAAAGTTCCATTCACGCGTCGGAAATCGGCGCACACGTAAACCTCGATACCACCTGCACCCGACCTGAACCGTTGGCGGCAGGACTACCCGACGACACACTGGAAGACTGACGGCATGGCACTACGCTACGGCATCATCGGCGGCGGTTTCATTTCCGAGTTTCAGCTGCGCGCGCTCGTCAGCGTGCGCGCCGTCGAGGTGGCGGGGTTGTTTTCGCGCTCGCCGCCGGAACGGCTGGCGAAGTTCGTGCGCGACAACGGTCTCGGCGCCGGCACGATCTACAAAAGCATCGGCGAGCTCGCGCGCAACTGCGACGTGCTCGCGTTCTTCGGACCGAACTTCACGCGGGTTCCTGCACTGGAGGAGGCGGCGAAGGCCGTTGCGTCTGGCGCCAAGCTCAGCGGGCTGATCATCGAGAAACCGCTCGCGCGCAACCTCGCCGAAGCCGATCGCGTAATGGCGCTGGCAAAGCAGATCGGCGCACCGACCGCGTATTTCGAGAACCAGATCCACATGAAGTCGGTGCAGAGCGCGCTGCGGCAGTTACGCGGCGTGATCGGCGCGATGGGTCCGCTCGCGCTCGCCCGCTCAGCGGAAGAACACGCCGGTCCGCACAACGCGTGGTTCTGGGACCCGACGCAGCAGGGCGGCGGCGTGCTGTCCGACATGGGTTGTCACTCGATTGCGCTGTCGTGGTATGCGCTGACGCCGCCCGGCAAATCGCCGACCTTTCTCGTGCCTCAGTCCGTCAACGCGCAAGTGGCGTTGTTGAAGTGGGGTTTGCCGCGGTATCGCGAAGAATTGCGCGCGAAGCACGGCGTCGATTACACGAAGACGCCTGCAGAGGATTTCGCGACCGGCATCGTGACGTTTCTGAATCCGGAGACCGGGCAGCGCGTGCAGGGTCAGTTCACGGTGTCGTGGATGTACGACAAGCAGGGTTTGCGGCTGCTGCTCGACGGTCTCGGCCCCGGATATGCGCTCGAAGCGAACAGTCTGCGGTCGCCGCTCGAGATCTTCATCGGCGACGCGGCGGCGGCCGGCGTTGCAGACGCCGAGCTCGCGCTCGAGAAATCCACCGCGAGCCAGGGTCTGCTCGCGGTGCAGCCAAACGAGCCCGACCTTTACGGCTACGTCGACGAGAACGTCGACGCGGTGCAGGCGTTCACCAACAAGCGTCCTGCGCTGCTCGATTGGGCATACGGCCGCGAGATCGTGCGGCTGACGATGGCCGCTTATCTGTCGGCTGAAGAGGGTCGCACGATCGACCTCACCGATCCGGCCACGGACAAACGCCTTGCGACCTACGTGCCGGCGATCCAACAAGGCCGCGGTGGCGCGCAACTGCTCGGCGCGGGCAAGCGTTGACGATGTCCGATCATCCGCTGTTCGGCACGCTGTACACCGCGCGCGCATTGCGTCGCTTCAAAATCGATCCGATTCCGGAAGAGGTGCTGTTCCAGTTGATCGACGCCGCGATCCGTGCGCCGTCGGGACAGAACGCGCAGGACTGGCGTTTTCTGATCGTTCGCGATGCGGCCGTGAAGGCGAAGATGCAGCAGTGGTCGCAAACGCCGTGGCAACGCTACATCGCGCGCTATGCGGATCGGCCCGACGCGTCAGCCGCGATCGACGAACTGCCGAGATCGCAGCGGCTGTCGCTGCGCAGCGTCGAACACCTCGTGCATCATCTCGCCGAGTGTCCGGCAATCGTCGTGGTGCTCGGCCTGAAAGGCCGGCATGGCACGCCCGGTGGCAGTGCGTTCCCGGCCGTGCAGAACCTGTTGTTGGCAGCGCGCGCGCTGGGTCTCGGCGGATCGGTGTTCAACTTTCCCTTGTCACACGAAGCGGAATTGCGCGAGATGCTGCGCATTCCCGAGAACAATCAGATCTACTGCCTGTTGCCGATCGGTTACCCGACCGATCGACAAGGTCCGGTGCGACGCAAGCCGGTCGGCGACGTCGCGTACCTCGACACGTTCGGAACGGAGTGGCCGTTCGCGAAAGAGCAGCCGCGCGAAGGCTGGCAATCACGGTGGACGAAATCATGAACATCACGGTGTGGGGCGAGAACGTTCACGAACGGAAGAATCCGGCGGTAGCGGCGATCTATCCCGACGGCATGCATAACGCCATCGCGCGCCTGTTGGCGAAAGGGCTGCCCGGTAACGAGATCGCGACGGCAACGCTCGAGCAACCCGAACACGGGCTCGATGCTGCGCGGCTCGACGCAACCGACGTGCTGTTGTGGTGGGGTCACCTCGCGCATCACAAGGTCGACGATGCCGTGGTCGAACGCATCGCGCAACGCGTGCTCGACGGCATGGGTCTGATCGTTCTTCACTCGGCGCACCTGTCGAAGATCTTCCGCCGCTTGATGGGTACGCGCTGCAACCTGCGCTGGCGCGAAGCGGACGACCGGGAACTGATCTGGACCGTGGCACCGCAGCATCCGATCGCGGCGGGCGTGCCGCATCCGATCGTGATTCCGAAGCACGAGATGTACGGGGAGTACTTCGACATTCCGCCGCCGGACGAACTGGTTTTCGTCAGCAGTTTCACAGGCGGCGAAGTGTTCCGCAGCGGTTGCTGCTTCCGCCGCGGGAAAGGCCGGGTGTTCTACTTCAGCCCCGGGCACGAGACGTATCCGATCTATCACGATCCGGTGATCGCGCGCGTGCTCTGCAACGCCGTGGGATGGGCGACGCCGGCGCCTTCGGATATCGACACGCTAACGTCGCCGAATTCCCCAACCGGGTGGTTCGAGGCGCGCTGAGGCACGAGATCACGCGGCGCGGTCAGACGCTGCCCATCCCCCACAGCATGGTGTTGTGAATCCAATGCGCGATCGCGCCGACGAGCGCGATTACGCCGATTCGCAGACACAATCCCAGCGGTGCGACGGACCAGAAGAATTTCGGCGTCGGTGGCCGAGCGCGTGGTAACGGTTTCGTCTCGTCCATAACTCGTCCATAAAGAGGTACAGTCGCATTTGCGAATGCGAATTATTCTCATTAAGTCTGCAGCCGTCAACCGGGAACGACGCGAAACGGAAGGAAATGCGCGGCGGCGCCAGTCGAGTGAACGAGAGGTCGGCGCGAAGCCCCGATCAGGGCGTTGAAGAGCGCAGCGAAGTGACCGGTTCACGCAACTTCGCAGTCAGCTGATCGAGCACGCGCTGCAGCGCGGCGTTCGCGGCCACCACCCCGGAATATGGATCGCGCGCTGCCGGCTCCGACGCCGAGAGTGTCTCGCTGAACAGAATCGTGCGTTGCGCCACGTCGACCAGGTCGAATCGGATGGTCACGCGAACCTGGCTCGACGATGCGTCGAAGGCCTGCACCAGTTCGATCAGCTCGGAGTCGAGCCGCAACGTTTCGTCCACGCCGGCCGAGTCGGAAAACACGAAACGGAACAGCCCACAGTTCGCCAGCTGTTGTGTCAGCAACGTCTTGAGCATGCGCGACGGCGGATCGGTCCACTCGTTGCGTGCGAAGTAGTCGATGCGATACGGCTGTTCGATGTATGCCATTCGCGAAGATGCGTAAGCCGGCGCGGCTTCTGGCGTGCTGATCTTCAGCACCAGGTCGGTTGCCACGGTCTGCACGGCCGCCGGCGTCGCGTTGCCCTGCAATACGAACGTTGCGACCGGCGGCGCTTCGGATCGTCCCGACAAGGCGCATCCGGCCAGCGCGACAGCCCCCAACGACAGGACGAAGGCGCGAGCCGCGTGGTATGCACTGGGCGTTCTCATGGTTCTCCTGATCATTCGCCGGGGCCGCGCTTCTGTTCGGCACGTCCGTACAACAGCACGCTCGGGTCGCGCTCGATCGACTCGCTGATCCGGCGCAGGTTCTCGGACGCGTCGCGCAGATCGCGCGTCATTGCGGTGATGTCGGGCAACGTGGAAGTGGTGAAGCGCTGAACGTCGGTGCCGCTCGTTGCGGCGGTCCGCTGCAACGTCTTCGACGTGGCGTTGATCGTTTCACCGGCCGCGCGCAATTGCTCCGCCATTTTCGCCAGCGTCTCGGTGGACCGCGACACGTCACGCATCAGATCGGGTAACCCGGTGCTCGCCTGCCGCGCATTCTTCATCGTCGCTTCGGCGTCGTTCACGATCGCGCTGAGCCGGTTCGACTGGCCCGCCAGCGTGCCGGTGATGGTCTCGATGTGGGCCAGCGTGCTCGCGATGTTGCCGCGACTGTCGTCGTCGAGCATCTCGTTTACCTTCTTGCTCATCTCGATCAGATTGCCGAGCAGGTCGGAGATGACCGAGTCGAGACGAACCAGCAGGGAAGGGCGGCTTGGAATGACGGGGTACGGCTCGCCTTCCGTCATCGTCAGCGGCGGCGATCCCGGCGAGCCGCCGAGCAGGTCGATCGTAGCGAGACCGGTGAGCCCCTGCATCGCGAGGATCGCCTCGGTGTCCTGTTTGATCGGCACGCCGTGCTTCACCTGCAGCAGCAGGCGCACCCGGTCGGGGTTCCGGGGATCGATGGAGATGTCGGCGACCTTGCCGACGTTCACGCCGCGATACGTCAGCGCCGAGTCGGGGCTCAGGCCGGACACCGACTCGTTCATGTACGTCGTATAGAAATCGAAATCGCCCGGCGCGCCGCCGGCGCTGAGCCACAGCGTTCCCCAGATCAGCGCCGTGGTGAGCACGACGACGAAGATGCCGATGCGGATATAGCTGGTCTTCGACGTCACGATTGCGCCGCCCGCTCGCTCGCGCGCCCGCGCCGGCCGCCGAAGAACTCGCGCGCCACGGCGTGATCGGATTTCGCCAGTTCTGCCATCGTTCCTTCCACCGCGACGCGTCCGTTCGCCAACAGCGCAACCCGGTCGGCGATCCGCCACAGAGAGTCCATGTCGTGCGTCACCGTGACGATGGTAAGGCCGAGCGAGTTCTTCAGATCCAGCACCAGTTCGTCGATCGCGTCGGAACTGAGCGGGTCGAGCCCCGAGGTGGGTTCGTCGAGGAACAGCACCTCGGGATCGAGCGCCATCGCGCGCGCGAGCGAAGCGCGCTTGCGCATGCCGCCGCTCAGTTGACCTGGATACTTGATCGCCGCGTCGGCGTCGAGTCCGACGAGCGAGATGCGGATGTCGGCCATCTGTTCGATGGTCTCATCGGTCAACTTCGTGTGCTCCCGTAATGGCGCGCCGACATTCTCCAGTACGTTCATGTCGCCAAACAGTCCGCCGTTCTGGAACATCACGCCGATGCGTTTGCGCAGCGGCAGCGCCGCGCTATCGTCGATCTGCGTCACTTCGGTATCGAACAACCGGATCGAACCGGCGGTGGGCCGCGACAGCATTGCCATCAGGCGCAATAGCGTCGATTTGCCGCTGCCGCTGCCGCCGACGATGGCCAGAATCTGGCCGCGTGCGACGTCGAGGTCGACGCCTTCCAGCACGCGATTCTCACCGAACTGCATTTCGACGCCGCGTACCGCGACGAGCGTTGCCGTGCTCCGTTGATCGACCACTTCTTCAGATACCGAGATGGTTGAACGCGATCGAAAACGCCGCGTCGATGACGATCACCAGAAAAATCGACTGCACCACGCTGATCGTCGTCTGGCGGCCGACGCCTTCCGCGCTGCCCGATACCTGAAAGCCCTGGAAGCAGCCGACCAGCGCGATCAGCACCGCGAACACCGGCGCCTTGCCGATGCCGCTCAGAAACGATTTCACCGATACCGCTTCCGCCAACCGGTCGATGAAGCTGTGCGTACTGAGGCCGAGGAACGAATTCGACATCACGATTCCGCCGATGAGTCCCATCACGTCTGCATAGACGGTGAGCAGCGGCAGCGCGATGACCAGCGCGATCATCTTCGGTAACACCAGCAGTTCCTGTGGCGCGATGCCGATGCTGCGCAGCGCGTCGATCTCTTCGGTAACCATCATGGTGCCGATCTGCGCGGTGTAGGCAGAGCCGGTACGGCCGGCGACGATGATCGCGGTGATCAGCGGCGCCAGCTCGCGCACGATCGCCAGCGCGACGATGTCGACGATGAAGATATTGGCGCCGTAGTCGCGCAACACGGTGCCGCCCTGATACGCGATCACGACGCCGAGCAGAAATGCGAGCAATCCGACGATCGGCAGCGCGTTGACGCCGGCGAGCTGCAGTTCGGTGGCGATCTGCTTCCAGCGGATCTTGCGCGGATCGAGCACCGACAGCACCGCGATGGCGGCGGTCTCACCGATGAACGCGAAGAAGTCGCCGTAGCTGCGCCACTGCTGCTCGGACTCGCGACCGATTTCTTCGAACATGCCGGGCACGTGCACGTTCACCGGCGCATCGCATGCGCCGCTGTTCGATTCAACGAGCTCGAGCAGGCGGGTTGCGGCCGGATCGGCGCCATCGAGCGACACGTCGCGGCCCGCACGACGCAGGTTGCGCGCGGTGCGATTCAGCAACCATGCGCCCACCGTATCGAATTCGACGCCGCTGAGATCGAATCGCACGGGGCCGGTGGGCCACGCGATCGTGTCGAGCCGGTGCTCGATACCGTCGAGCGTCTGCGCGGTCCAGCGCCCGGTGCATCGCGCGATCGATCCGGACACCGCAATGTCGGCCGTTCCTTCTACCATCTCGTCGGCGATCTCGGCATTGCCTGCAACCTTGCCGATGCAGGTGCCGAAGTGCAAGGACGCGCGGGCGCGCCGGTGCGGAGTGGTACGATTCGGCGCCTCGAGCTGTCGAAGTGGATGATGCTGCTGCAACCAAAATTATCGGTGGGTCGCCTGAGTCTTGCCGCCGCGGGGCTCTTCGCCGTGGGGCTTGTCGCCGTGCTGATGTGCACCGCGGGCTCGGCGAGCGCGGCAACCATCAAGAACGGCATCGTTCCGAAGAATCAGGTCGCCGCTGTGAAGCCGTACCTCGGCGACTACGAAGGCCAATGGAATTCTTCCGTCACGGCAGACGTCTCCGACGGCATCAGCCGCTACACGCTCGAGAATCCGGTGATGCGCCTGTCGCTCGACGGGTCGAACCAGCTGCGCGTGCAGTTCTACATCGACGCCGCTTCGGCGCAGTTGAACGACGAACTCGATCTGCTCGGTTTCGGTTGCCGCTCGAAGGTCGGCGATCTACTCGAACTCGATATGACCAAGCCGCCGAAAGGAACGCCGACCGAACCGTATCAGGTGTTCGCCGCGCGTTTCGATTTCGATTGGGGTAACTGTCCTGCGCGCGTCTATGCGGTGCCGTCGAACGATCTCGAGTTCGCGCTGCTGATCGATCCCACTGCCCGTCAGTACCTGGCGCAACTGCGTTTGCTGAAGCGCGTGCAGGCCGACGGCAAGATCGTGGTCGAGGAAAAAGGCGTGCAACGCACGGTGAAAGTGCGTCCGAAGGCGAGCGATCCCGGTTCGATGTACGACCCCAAGATGGAGTACTGCGTGCTGAACGAGGTGGGCGAGATCGAGAAGTGCTTCGATCGCGAATCGGAGCTGAAGCGGTTCATCGTGCCGTTTCCGTTCCCCGGACTCTCGGCGGTGTGGTGGACGAAGAATTCGCCGAACCTGAAGGTGGTACCCGGTGTGAAGAAGACGTATCACGAGGCGGTGTTCCACCGGCCAATCGACGCGCCGGCGCCATGACTGAACTTCCCACCCGCGGTCAGACGGTGCTGATCGTCGTCGCGCATGCGGACGACGCGGCGCTGTTCTGCGGCGGCACGTTGCGGCTGATGGCGGATCGCGGCGCGAGACTGGTGATGTTGCGCGTGACCGACGATCGCTACGACTCGGTCGGCATGAACGTGGCCGACACGATCGCAAGGAATACCGCGGAGATGCGCCGCGCAGCGGACATTCTCGGCATAGACGAGATCATCGAACTCGGTTGGGAAACCGATCGGCTGGGCGACGCGAGCGAGGTCGCGCTGCGGGAGCGGTTCATCTATCACGTTCGGCGTGTACGCCCGTATGCGGTGATGTCGTTCGATCCGTATGGCGCCTTCCACGAAGACAACCAGGATCACATCAAAGTGGCGCACGCGGTGGACGAAACGTACTGGACCGCGCAATTCGACAAACACCACCCGGAACATTTCGCGGAAGGTCTGGCGCCGCACGGCGTTTACGAGCGCTGGTACTTCGCGAGACGCGTCGTCGAAGTGACCACGCCGGTCGACATCTCCTCGACGCTCGACCGAAAAGTCGACGCCGCGCTCGCGCACGACACGATGCTGCGGCATTACGTCAACCAGTTGCGCCTTCAGGCGCGCACCGGCGGGCACGAAATCGCAGAGCTCGAGCGCGCGCAGAACGGCGATCTGCGCCCCTTCATGGAACCGTTGTTACGCGGCGGCGCGCAGGCCACGGGACGCCGTCACGGTTTGCCGGCGGCCGAGGAATTCAGGGTGGTGCGGTTCGGCGGCCTTGAACGCGTGTTCGGCATCGACAAGAGGTAAGGAGCATGGGTCAACTCGCGATCACCGGCGGCACGCCGGTTCGCACGGCACCATTTCCGCGCTGGCCGCAATGGGACTGGTCCGAGCGCGAACAGCTGCTCGAGGCGCTCGAATCCGGCAAATGGTGGGCAACCGAAGGTTCGAAAGCGCCGGCGTTCGAAACAGCCTGGGCGCAATTCGTCCGAACGCGCCACTGCGTGGCCGTTACCAACGGTACGCACGCGCTCGAAGTAGCTTTGCTCGGCCTCGGCGTGGGCGAAGGCGATGAAGTCATCGTCACCGACTACACGTTCTTCGCCTCGGCGTCGGCGGTGGCGTGCGTGAACGCGGTGCCGGTTCTCGTGGACGTAGACCCGAATACGTTCTGCATCGATCCCGAGGCAGTGGTTGCCGCGATCACGCCGCGCACGCGCGCGATCATTGCCGTGCACCTCGCCGGGCATCCGGCCGATCTCGATCGGCTGACGGCGATCTGCACGCGCCACGGACTCGCGTTGATCGAAGACTGCGCGCACGCGCACGGTTCGGCCTGGAACGGCACGCCGGTGGGTGGGTTCGGCGCCGCCGGTACCTGGTCGTTCCAGCAATCGAAACTGATGACGGCCGGGGAAGGGGGCGCGATCACCATTCAGGATCCGCAGACCGCGGCCTCGGTGCGGTCGTACACCGATTGTGGTCGGCGTCCGGGGCAGTGGTTCTACAGCCATTTCGCGCTGGGCGGCAATTACCGGATGACCGAGTGGCAGGCCGCCATGCTGCTGGCACAGCTCGAACGGTTCCCGCAGCAACACCGTACCCGCAACGAGAATGCGCTGTATCTCAACGCGGAGCTTTCGAAGCTGCCGGGCGTGATTCCGCAAGCCCGCGACCAGCGCACCACTGCGCAAGGCTATTACTGCTACGTGGTGCGCATCGACGAGGCGCAGTTCGGCCTGGGCCGCGATGCCATAAAAAAGGCGTTGGAGGCGGAAGGCATTCCGATGACCGCGAGCTATCCGACCGTCCACACGCTGGATGCGTTCGAGGCTGCGAACGGATTTGCGCCGCGCCACCGCGATCGAAGCCGTTGGCCGCGCTATCCGGCGCTCGATCTGCCGGTTGCGAGCACGACCGCGGCGACCACGCTGTGGATGAAACATCAGCTGCTGATGGGATCGCGCGACGACGCCGCGTGCCTGGTCGAGGCGCTGGCGAAGATACGCACGCACGCGCATGAACTGCGCGGCAGATGACGGAACCGATCCGCATCGAGGAACGCTCCGTCGCCGAGGTGCTCGGCGGGATCGGCAGCTATACCGTCTGCACGAACGACCCGCCGTGGTCGTCTGTCGCCGCGCGCGTTGCGCCGCCGGCTCGCGTGATCGTCGTGAAGTCGATGGAGCTCGAGCACCTCGAGAATCTCGTCAGCGGTGAGCCCGATTCCGAGACGGTGGTCGGCCTCGGTGGTGGCTCCGCCATCGACACCGCGAAGTTCGTCGCGTGGAAAACCGGCAAGCGGCTGATCCAGATTCCGTCGATCACGTCTGTCGATGCGGGTTTCACCGACGCGATCGGCGTGCGCAGCGACGGACGCGTGCGCTACATCGGTCGGGTGTTGCCGCAGTACGTCGCGCTCGACGTCGATCTGGTGCGCTCTGCACCGAAACGGATGAACCGATCCGGCGTAGGCGATGTTCTCTCATGCCACACCGGGCTCTGGGACTGGCGCTTCGCGATCGAGCGGGGCGAAGGCGTGCCCTGGGATGCGGACGCGGCCTCGCTGGGCCGTCAGTTGCTGGAAGAGCTCGACGAACGCGCCGAGGCGATCAACGCCGTCACGCCCGACGCGGTGCGCTGGCTCGCATCGGCCTATCAGCGTATCGGTGCCGCATGCAGCGCGTTGCGCCATTCGCGGTTCGAGGAAGGCTCGGAGCATTTCCTCGCTTATGCCTACGAACACCGTACCAACGCACATCCGTTGCACGGCGAGTTGATCGCGATGTGCGTGGTGGCGATGTGCACGCTGCAGGGTAACGACCCGGAATGGGCGCGCGATGTTGTGGTGCGCACCGGTGTAGCCGCGAATCCGGCCGACCTCGGCGTCGATCACGACGACTTCGTCGGTGCGCTGTTGTCCCTGGCGGACTACGTCGCGCGCGAACAGCTCGACTATTCGATCGCGAACTCTCGAACGATCGACGCGCAGACCGCCGAGCGACTCTGGATGGCCGTCCGGACGTTGCCGTAATTCAGACGGAATTCAGGCGCGTCTCAGGACGCAGCAGGTGAGTTCGCCCCACAGTGACGACCACGGCAGCACGGCGTGCCGGTGCCATTCGTCGAACATTGGGGGTGAACCGTGATTACCTGGTACCAGTCGAATCGAAACCCGCGCTGGCAGACGCTGCGGGCGTCGCGCGTCGCAACGCTTCTCGCGCTGATTGCTTGCGCCGCACCGGCGACTGCAAACGTCATCGCGGATTGGAATCTGCTAGCGACGAACACGATAAACGCCACGGGATTTCCAGCTACGACGCCGGAGGAGCAGCGGCCGACAGGGGCGCTCGATCTCGCGACGGTGAATGTTGCCATCTACGACGCCGTGAACGCGATCGATCACCGTTACCAGACGTTCGCCGCCACGCCGGCTGCTCCCACCGCCGGCGCATCGGCGGCGTCCGCCGCCGGCGCGGCAACGTGTCGGGTGCTGCAGGTGCTCTTTCCGAATCGCTCCAGCATGTATTCGCAGGCATGCGCCGGATATCTGCCGTCGAGCACCGGCACTCCTTCCCAGCTGAAGGGGGTGGCCGTGGGTGTCGACGTGGCGGACAAGATCCTGGCGCTGCGCAAGGACGATGGCCGATCCGCCGTCGTCAGCTATACCCCCACTGGTACGCCGGGCAGCTTCGTTCCGTTCCCGCCGACACCGACGCCGATCGGCATCAACATCCCCTTCGTTCGGCCGTTTACACTGACGTCCGCTTCGCAGTTCCGTGCGTACGGACCGCCGGATCTGACCAGTGCGCGTTACGCGCGCGATCTGAACGAATCGAAGGCGGTTGGCGGCGCGGTGAGCGCGACACGCACGCCGGAGCAGGAGGAGTTGGCGCGCTTTGCGACCGAGAATCCCGGCATTTACACGCCGCGTCTGATCCGCAGCTTCGCCGACGACAGGCGCTCGATCGTCCAGAACGCGCGGCTGCAGGCGATGATGTGGGTGGCGCAGGCCGACGTGACGATTGCGTGCTTCGACTCGAAGTACTACTTCACTGCTTGGCGCCCGCGTGCGGCAATCCCGGAAGCGGACCTGGACGGCAACGCCGCGACGACGGCCGATCCGACCTGGTTGCCGTTCCTGCCGACGCCGAATCATCCGGAGTATCCCGCCGCCCACACCTGTTCGGACGGCGCCGTAGGCGAAACGCTGAACCAGTTTTTTGGAACGAAGCGCGTCGAGTTCGACGTCGAGAGCACGGTGACCGGCACCGTTCGCCATTACGACGATACCGACGATTACGTGCGCGACATCGGTCTTGCGCGCATCTACGGCGGGATGCACTTCAGGACGTCTACGGAACATGGCGCCCTGTTGGGTCGCGAAGTGGCGCAATGGGTCGCGAAGAATTATTTCCGGCCGCTGAAGCCGCCGCATCGATGGTAGAAATCCAACAACCCTGGTGAGGGAGCCGCAACCGCCGACCCGCCTCTCCCAAGGCGGGTCGGCGAGTGGCATAGCGACGTGCCCGGAGCGCAAGATTGACCCATCGCCATCGTGGTGGGTTGGGTCATGCCCGGAAAAGATCGGAACGAGACCCGCGCTCGCGCAGCATTCTGCGTCGGCGGTCGGTCGGTTGCTCCGGACGCGAACGAGATCGACGGCAAGCGGTTGGACGGCAAGTCGATCGACGTGCTGATCGAACTGGCCGATGCGGCACCAGGTGTCCTGTCGGTTGCAGCGTTGCTGAAACGGGTGTGGCCGAATCTGGTCGTCGTCGACAACGTCGTTCATCAGGCCATCGCACAGCTGCGCAAGGCGCTCGGAGACGATGCGCGCACACCGCGCTACATCCAGAACATTCCGAATCGTGGCTATCGGTTGATCGCGGAGATCGTGCGTCATGCTGAGCCGGTCGTCGTCGCGCCGGCTCGACAGGCGTCGATCGCCGTGCTGCCGTTCGTCAATATGAGTTCGGACGTTGAACAGGAGTACTTCTCCGACGGCATCTGCGAAGAACTCATGACGCTGCTGACACGCATTCCGAAGCTGAGGGTTCCATCGCGTTCGACCGTGTTCTCGTACAAGGGAAAGGACATCAGGATCACGGATGTCGCGCGTGAGCTGAACGTCACTCACGTGCTGGAGGGGTCGGTGCGCAAATCAGGAGAGCGCGTGCGCGTCACGGTGCAGCTGATCGAGACGCGCTCCGATAGCCACCTGTGGTCGCAGACGTACGATCGCACGCTGGGCGACATCTTCGCGATCCAGGACGACATCTGCGCCATGATCGTACGGCAGCTGAGGGTTCGGCTGCTCGGGAAGGTACCGACCGTAACAAAGACCGACCCCCGCGCTTACGCAATGTTTCTGCAGGCGCGCCAGCTGATCTATCAGAGCGGCGCGCAAGACCTGGCCGATTCGGTGAGGTTGCTCGAGCAGGTGCTCGAGATCGATCCCGGCTATGCGCCGGCGTGGGCAGAACTCGGCTGGAGCTATCGAGTTCAGGCAGACGGCCATCTCTTGCCTGAGCACGAAGGCTACCCGAAAGCGCGCGCGATTCTGCAGCAGGCTCTGTCGATCGACCACGACAACGCGCACGCGCATGCGCACCTCGGTTCGATCGCCAGGGTATACGACAGAGATCTCGCCGCTGCCGCCAGGCACCTCGAACGCGCGGTGTCGCTCGACCCGACGCAGCTCGGGTTCATCGCCGACGCGGGCTTACTGATGCGCAGCCTCGGTCGGCTCGACGCCGCAATCGAGCTGCAGGAATACGTACTCGCGCGTGATCCCGTGTTCCGGTTTGTGCCGAGGAACCTCGGTTCGAGCTTCCTCGACGCCGGTCGTTGGGACGAAGCAATCGCGGCTTTTCGCGCGATGGACCATCTGCGTCCGGCGCATTCGACGATCCGTCACCGAATTGCCGTGGCGTTGCTGCTGAAGGGGGATTTGCCGGCGGCGCTCGATGCGATGGCATTGTGTCCCGACGAGTTGGGAAGGCTGCTCGTTGCCGGACTGGTCCACCATGCGTTGGGTCATGCCGGCGAATCGGACGCTGCGCTCGGGTGCTTGATCGCGACGCACGCGGAATTCGGCGCTTACCACATCGCGTCGCTGCTGGCATTTCGCGCCGATGTCGGCGGTGCCCTCGAGTGGCTCGGGAAAGCCGTCGCATCGTGCAGTCCGGAGTTGAGCTACCTTCCGACCGACCGTCTCTTCCGCAATCTCTACGGCGATTCGCGCTGGTTGGCGTTCCTCGAATCGATCGGCAAGGCACCCGCCCAGTTGAACGCGATCCGGTTCAACGTCGCGCTGCCGGGCTGATCGACGCGTGGGTCATCGCCGCGCGACGTCTTCGCTCGCAACCGGCGCATGGCAATCGTCGTTCGGCGCCGCGCACGGACCTTCTTCGATCTGCACCGTGGCGTGTTCGACGCCGAAGCGCGTGCCGAGATTCTCCAGAATGACGGCGAGCGTCTGTTGCCGGTCGGCGTGTTCGAACAGTTGCGCGTGCAGCGTCACGATCGGCGCCTCACCGGTCAGCGACCACGCGTGCAGATGGTGGATGTCGCAGACGCCGGGCAGATTCTTCAGCTCCTGCTCAACCTGTTGCGGATCGAAGTTCGCCGGCGTGCCTTCGAGCAGCACGTGTGCGGATTCGCGCGTCAGCTGCCAGCCGGAGCGCAGGATCAGAAACGACACCGCGACCGAAAGTAGCGGGTCGGCGGGTAACCAGCCGGTGGCGAGAATGATGCACGCGGCGGCGATTGCCGCGATGGAGCCGAGCACGTCGCTCATCACGTGCGCGCGCGCGCTGCGTTCGTTCAGCGAACTCGCGCCGGACAGAACCATGTATGCCGCGACGTTTGCGATCGCACCGACTGCGGCCACGCCGAGCATCACGGCGCCGTTCACTTCCGGCGGCGCGATCAGTCGTCGCACGGCCTCGACCAGCACCCAGATCGTCAACGCCAGCAGCGTCAGCCCGTTGGTGTACGCGGCGAGCGTCTGAAAGCGACGATTGCCGTATGTGCGATCGGCGCTGGCAACGCGACGCCCGAAGCGGATTGCGATGATGCCGAGCAGCAGCGACGCGGAATCCGCAAGCATGTGTGCCGCTTCGGCGAGCAGCGCGATCGAGTTCGCCCAGAGCCCGCCCGCCGCTTCGAACAAGGTGAACGCGGCCAATAGCACGAGCGCGCGCCGCAGCCGCGCTTCGCTCGCGTGATGCGGCGTTGCGAAGTGCGAATGGTGGTCGTGATCACCGTGGTCGTGCGACGGGTGATCGTGCGAATGATCGTGCGTGTGTTGCGACATGTCAGCCCTCCGCGATCAGCACGGCGAGGCCGAGTGCGATCAGCAAGCCGCCGAGCACCTTGCCTTCGTGCTGCTCGAAGCGGTCGAAGCGCGCGTGCTGGAAACCCAGCAGCGTCAGCCACGTCAGCAGCATCATTCCGGCGAGCGTTGCGACTGCGAGCGTTACGCACAGGACGAGAAAGCCGGACCAGCCGAACTTGGCGCCTGCGACGAATACCGGCAGAAAACCCTCGCACGGCGAGAACGTCAGCGCGGCGAGCAGACCGATGACGACGGTCCTGTCGCTGAGGGCCGCGTCGCGCTGCGCGTGACCGTTGAGGTGCGCCGTCGCGTGGGCGGATTGGCCGTCGTCCGGCTCGTGCCGATGATCATGATCAGCACCATGTTCATGAGTGTGATCATGGCCGTGCGCAGAGTGGTGATGTGCGTGCGCGCCGAAATGATGGTGGTGGTCGTCGGAACCGCTGATCAGGTAGTGCGCGCCGAACGCAATCAGGATACCGCCTGCGATATACGGGAACACGTTGCCGATCCACGAATCCATCGCGATGCCGAACCACGCGATGGCGGCGCCGATCGCAATCGTGAACAGCACATGCCCCGAGCCGGCGAGCGCGGCGATCGCGACCGTCTTTTTTCGCGCCCAGTTCTGGCGGCGGCCGGCCAGCACGAACGGCAGCCAATGGGTCGGCAGCGCGGCGTGCAGAAACGCCACGGTGAGACCGGTTACGGCGATGCTTCCGAGCAGCGCGTCGTTCATGATTTGCGGTAGAGCGCCTTCACAGGTATTTCGTCACGGTCTTGAACTCGTCGATCGACGCGCGCGCGGCGCGACCGTCCGCCGCTTGCCCGAGACAGTGGTCGATATGGTCGTGGATCAACGTTTTCTTCGCGGCGCGGATCGCGCTCTCCACCGCCTGCAGCTGTTGCGCGATTTCGAGGCACGGCCGCGCCGATTCGATCATCGCGATGACGCTGCGCACCTGTCCTTCGGCGCGCTTCAACCGCTTGAGAATCTGTGGATGCGTTTCGTGTAACGCGGGCTTCGACATCGGACCGATCCAGATACTGTAGGGGAGTATGGTATCGAAGCGCGGCCGGCGGCGGCAACGGCGCCGCGGTCTATTTTCGCGGCCGCATCGACGCGGCGCCTGCGACGGGTACAATGCCGCGCCCATGGACATCGTGCTGTTGATCAAGGCGCTCGTGCTCGGCGTGGTCGAAGGCCTCACCGAGTTTCTGCCCATCTCCTCGACCGGTCACCTGATCCTCGTCGGCGATCTGCTCGACTTCAACGATCAGAAAGGACAGGTGTTCGAGATCGTCATTCAGACCGGCGCGATGTTTGCGATCCTGTGGGAATACCGGACGCGCTTCACCCGCGTACTGCTCGGGCTCGGCTCCGATCCGAAGGCCCGCACGTTCGTCGTCAATCTGATCGTCGCGTTCCTTCCGGCCGCGTTGCTGGGCCTCGCGTTCAACAGCGCCATCAAGGCGGCGCTGTTCAAACCGGTGCCGGTCGCGATCGCATTCATCGTCGGTGGCCTGATCATCATCTGGGCCGAGCGACGCAAGCACGTGGTGCGCGTGAAGTCGGTCGACGACATGACGTGGCGCGACGCGCTGAAGATCGGCGTTGCGCAGTCGTTCGCGCTGATTCCCGGCACGTCGCGCTCCGGTGCCACGATCATCGGCGGTCTGCTGTTCGGCCTGTCGCGGCGCGCCGCCACCGAGTTCTCGTTCTTTCTTGCGGTGCCCACGCTGATCTGCGCCGGCGGATACGATGCGTGGAAACACAGAGAGCTGTTCGATGTGCACGATCTCGGCGTATTCGCGGTGGGGATGATCGCCGCGTTCGTGTCGGCGTTCGCGTGCGTACGCTGGCTGATGCGCTTCATCGCCACGCACGACTTCACCATCTTCGCCTGGTATCGCATCGCGTTCGGCGCAATCGTGTTGTGGACGGCGTCGAACGGCATGGTCAACTGGACGCCATGAGGTAGCGACGATGGCCGAATCGCATACCGTTCCGCACAGTTCGCACTGGGGCGCATTCGACGTGACGGTGCGCGACGGCGACATCGCCAGCGTGCAGCCGATGCACGATCCGGATCCGTCGCCGCTGCTCGCCAATCTGCCCGGCAGTCTGCGGCATCCGGCGCGCATCGCGCAGCCGGTTGCGCGGCGCGGCTGGCTCGAGCGCGGACCCGGCCCGACGAGCGACCGCGGCAACGATTCGTTCGTGGCGATTTCGTGGGACGAAGCGCTCGATCGCGCGGCCGACGAACTGAAGCGCGTCGTCGCGCAGCACGGCAATCAGGCGATCTTCGGCGGCTCGTACGGCTGGGCGAGCGCCGGCATGTTCCACCAGAGCCAGAGCCAGCTGCACCGCTTTCTGAATCTGATCGGCGGCTTCACTGCGCACCGCAACAGCTACAGCATCGGTGCGTCGCTGGTGTTATTGCCGCATCTCGTCGGCAGCTCGGCAGCAGTGTTCCGGCGCGCCACCGCGTGGGACGTCATCGCGCGTCACACCGACCTGATGGTCGCGTTCGGCGGTCTACCGCTGAAGAACACGTTCGTCTCGCCCGGCGGCAACGCCCGTCACCACCTGCGCCAGCACCTCGACGCGGCGCGCCGCCGTGGTATGCAGATCGCACACTTCTCGCCGCTGCGCGACGACGTGGTGGCGGAGGCGCAAGCGCGCTGGTACCCGCTCGCGCCGCTCAGCGATGTGGCCGTGATGCTCGGGCTCGCGCACACGCTCGTCAGCGAAGATCTGCACGATGCGGCGTTCCTCGAACGCTTTTGTCACGGTGGCGATCGTTTCATCGCGTATGTGCTCGGCCGGCACGACGGCGTCGCCAAATCCGCGGAGTGGGCGCAGCGCCATTCGGGCATTGCGGCCGATGAGCTGCGTGCGCTTGCACGCGAGATGGCATCGAAGCGCACGCTGATCACCGTGTCGTACTCGCTGCAGCGCGCGCAACATGGCGAACAACCGGTGTGGGCGGCGCTGTCGCTCGCCGCACTGCTCGGGCAGATCGGATTGCCGGGCGGCGGCTTCGGCCACGGCTACGGATCGATGGGCGACGTGGGCAACGCGACCGCGAGCCTCAACCTGCCGTCGCTGCCGGAAGGCCGCAACGCGGTGCGCGACTTCATTCCGGTTGCGCGCATTGCCGATCTGCTGCTGCAGCCCGGAGAGACGTTCGCGTACAACGGCGCCGATTACACCTATCCCGACATCCGGCTCGTGTATTGGGCAGGCGGCAATCCGTTCCATCACCATCAGGATCTGAACCGGTTACGCCGCGCGCTTGCGCGCCCCGATACGCTGATCGTCAACGAACCGTACTGGACGCCGATGGCGCGGCACGCCGACCTAGTGTTTCCGGCGACGACGTCGCTCGAACGCAACGATATCGGTTCGGGCCGGGCCGACGCCCGCATCGTCGCGATGCATCGCGCGGTGGCGCCGGTGGGCGGGGCGCGCAGCGACCACGACATCTTCGCCGGTCTCGCCGAACGGTTCGGCGTGCGCGACGCCTTCACCGAAGGGCGCGACGAACGCGCCTGGCTCGAGCACATGTACGCGCGGATCCGGGAAGCGTTCGGCGAACTCAACGCGGCGACGCCGAGCTTCGACGAATTCTGGAAGAACGGCTCGCTCGCGGTGCCGGACACCGATGCGGACCGGGTAATGCTGGAAGCATTCCGCGCCGATCCTGCTGTCAATCCGCTGAAGACGCCGAGCGGCAGGATCCAGCTCTATTCCGAAACGCTGGCCGGCTTCGGCTACGCGGACTGTCCCGGCCACGCGACGTGGCTCGAAAGCGAGGAGTGGCTGGGCGCCGCGCGCGCCGCAACGTTCCCGTTGGCGCTCGTGGCGAACAATCCGGCGTCGCGGCTGCACAGTCAGCTCGACGTCGGCGCCTACAGTCAGGCGTCGAAAGTTGCCGGGCGCGAACCGGTGCGGTTGCATCCCGACGACGCAGCGGCGCGCGGGATCACGGCTGGCGACGTGGTGCGTTTGTTCAACGATCGTGGCAGCTGCCTGGCCGGAGCCGTGCTGACGACTGACGTGAGGCGCGGTGTGGTACAGCTGTCGACCGGTGCGTGGTTCGACCCGGAGGATCCGCGCGCGGAGTTCGCGATGTGCGTGCACGGCAATCCGAACATGCTGACGCGCGACATCGGAACTTCGAAGCTGTCGCAAGGCTGCTCCGGACAGCACGCGCTGGTGGAGGTCGAACGCTTCACCGGCGTCGCGCCGCCAGTCAAAGCGTTCGTGCCGCCGGTGATAGAACAGCGTTCCTGAATGGATCGGTGAGCTACTTGACGACCTTGCTCACCTCGCCCGACTTCGTGCTTTCAACGCCTTGCGAATCGACCGCCGAGACAGCGAAGTACCACGTGCCCGGGGTCAACGCGATCGTGCGTTGCAACGTGGATGCGCCACTTACCGAAACCGTCTGCGTATACGTCTTGGGCGCGTTGCCGTAGTAGACCTTGTAGCCGGCGAGATTGGTCAGATTCGAACCGTCGACGTTCTTCGTTGGTGCGGACCACGACAAGACCGCTTCACGAAGGGTAATGGTCGTCATCGCCACTGCGTTGCCGGCGCTGCCCGAGCACGTCAGGGTGTATGTCGAATCCTGTGCGAGCGGCCCGACGCTTTGTGAGCCGGAGATTGCCTTGGTACCGGTCCAGGCACCGGACGCGTTACAGCTCGTGACGTTCGTGCTGGTCCACGTCAATGTGGACGAGCCGCTTCGGGCCACGCCTGGCGGGTTCGCCGAAATGCTGAGGGTGGCGGAACCGGCCGTGACCGTCACGGTCGCTGTTTTTGCGACAGTGGTGCCATTGCCTGCGCAGGTAAGACTGAAGCTACCGTTTCCCGTCAATGCGCCCGTGCTTTGTGAACCGGACGTCCCTTTCGAGCCCGTCCATGAACCCGACGCTGCGCAACTCGTTGCGTTGGTCGTGCTCCACGTCAACTGTGACGCGGAACCGGATTGAACGCTGGTAGGGGAAGCCGTCAGGGTCAGTGTCGGCGGGCTGGATGTCACGGCAACTGTCGCGGTCCGGCTGGTCGAGCCGCCGGTGCCGGTGCACGTCAAGGTATAACTCGCGTTCGCATTGAGCGCGGTGGTCGTCGCGGAACCGGAGATCGCTTTCGTGCCTGACCATGCACCCGATGCGGAGCAGCTCGTTGCATTGGTGCTGCTCCACGCCAGCTTCGAGGTCGCGCCGGCCTGGATCGATGTCGGCGAAGCGGTGAACGTCACGGTCGGCGCGGTAGCGCCAATCGTGACCGTTGCGGTGCGCGCAATCGAGCCACCGGCGCCTTTACACGTCAGCGTGTAGCTCGTGTTTTTCGTCAGTGCGGCCGTCGTCGCAGAACCGGAAATGGCACGCGCCCCGGACCAACCACCCGATGCGGTGCAACTTGTGGCGTCGGTGGCGGCCCAGGTGAGTTTCGAGGTACCGCCCGACTTCACCGATGTCGGCGACGCGGACAGGGTCAACGCGGGGGCCTTGCTGCCTGTGACGGTGACGGTCCTCGATACCGTCTGCGAACCGCCGGCGCCCGAGCACGTCAGCTTGTAGGTCGTCGTCGCTGTACGCGCGCCCGTGCTTTGGCTGCCGCTCAGCGCCTTCGTGCCGCTCCAACCACCGGCGGCCGTGCAGTTGGTCGAGTTTGTCGAAGTCCAAGACAGCTTTGACGAACCGCCGGATGCGACGCTCGTGGGTGCCGCGTTCAGCGCAACGGACGGCCAAGGAAGCACAGTCCCAGCCACCTTCTTTGCAACTTTGCCCCCATCTCCCCGGCAGGTCAGCCAAAGAGCTACCCACGCGCCTGACGTGAACGGCCCGACCTTGGCGGTTCCGGACGTAGCCTTGGCGCCGCTCCAATTGCCGCTCGCGTCGCACGTTTTTGCGTTGGCGGAAGACCAGTTCACCGTAAAAACGCCGTTCACGGTCTTGGACCCTGTAAACGTGAGCGTTGGTGCAGGTGCAGCGTATGCATTACTCGACAAGGTCAAGACCAGTGCCGCGGTAAGCCAGAGGGGGAGGCCGGTCCGTCCGAAACGAGGCAACGCATGTAGCTGTGTCATCTGCGATTCACCGTGAGAGCGCGCGGGAAGGCGCACCCTGCCGTTTTGTAATGCATTTGCAAACCTCGTCTAGCCACGGATGTGACCTGTGTCACAGAACAATTTGCGGTCATCGCCGGACTGGTCTAGCGGCGTTTGTGTAGGAAAATTCCTACTCTGGCCGCGGCGACGCGTTGGTCACCGCGGGAGTGGAGCAGAGTCATCCGGCCGCGCGGTATCCGATCGTGCTTCGACTCGTGTTTGGCGGGAGGGAGCCCGATTCAGCCAACGTGAAAACGACCGTTCTGAGGGGCGTTCGCACTCGTGACCTGGCGCGCGGTCGTCGAGTTCCAGAGACTGCGGAATGTACTTTGCACGGCCATGCGGCCAAACGCTTCGGCTCATGTTGGCGGTCTTCCGGCAGGCGACGCGGAAACCCATGGGGGGATCGGTGTTGTGAGCACCATCTTGACGGATGGCGTGCGAGTTCTCGCGCGCGGGGCGGCCCGGTATCATCCGCGGCTCAATTCAAACCGAAGAGAGCGGAAATGGAGATTTCAGGCAGCAAGGCAATCATCGTCGGCGGCGCATCGGGCATGGCGCTCGCTACGGCCGAAGCGTTCGTCGCGAAAGGCGGCAAAGTCGCGATTCTCGATCTCGAGAAGTCGAAGGGCGCCGAACAGGCTGCGCGCCTGAAAGGAACGTTCCACCCGTGCAACGTGATGGATTACGAAGGCACCGAGAAGGTGATCGGAGAAGCGGTGAAAGCGCTGGGCGGCCTGCATTTCGTCGTAAATACCGCAGGCGGCGGCGTTGCCAAGCGCACCATCGCGAAAGACGGGTCGATGCACCCGCTCGACGATTTCCGTCGCATCATCGATCTGAACCTCGTCGCGTCGTTCAACGTCAACCGCATCGGCGCGAAGCACATGAGCGAGAACGAACCGAACGCCGACGGCGAGCGCGGGGTGATGATCAACACCGCATCGATCGCCGCGTTCGAAGGACAGATCGGCCAGGTTGCATACACCGCCGCCAAAGGCGGCATCGCGGCGATGACGCTGACGATGGCGCGCGACCTCGGTGCGCTCGGCATTCGCGTGATGACGATCGCACCAAGCTTGTTCGCAACCGGCCTCACCGCCGGCATTCCAGCCGAAGGCGAACTGCAGTTGACCAAAGACGCCGCGTTCCCGCGCCGCATGGGCAAGCCGCGCGAGTTCGCGATCATGGCCATTGCGATCTTCGAGAATCCGATGCTGAACGGCAGCACGATTCGCGTGGATGGCGGGCAGCGGTTCGCGCCGAGATAGGTCACCCTTCCACATCCAACCTCTCGCCTTCGTTCGGGATTGAGTAAGTCACTACCGGTGCCTGGCACCGGCAGTGACTTATTTCGATGTGCAAAGGCGGGTGCCTGGCACCGTCCGTTGACTTGTTGTGTCGCCCCCCGAATACCTCGTTAGCGCGACCCTTGCCCGTCGTCGATCTTGATGACCGCACCGGTTACGCATTCGGACGAAGGCGAGACGAGAAACAGCAGCGTGCTGTCCATCTGCGCCGGATCGCAAAGGCGTTTGCGTGGAAACGCTTTGGTGATGTCGCCGATCCGCTGCAGCATGCCGTCCATCATCTCGGATGCGAACGCGCCGGGGGCGATGCAGTTGACGTTGATGTTGAAGCGCGACCATTCGACCGCGAGCGCTTCGGTCATGCGTACGATGCCGGCCTTGGTGATCGAGTACAGCGCGGCGCCGCCGCCGTTGTAGTTGAAGGCGCCCATCGACGAAATGTTCACCATGCGTCCGGGCAGTTCCTTCGCGATCAGCCGACGCGCCACTTCGCAGGACAGGATGTAAGGTCCGCGCAGGTTGGTATCGAATACCGCGTCGATCAGTTCGTTCGACATCTTGTGCGCGCGTTGCGCGTCGGGAATGCCGGCGTTATTGACGAGGATCGTCACCGGGCCGAGCGCGGCTTCGGCGTCGGCCACCACCGAGACGAGGTTGTCTTTGTCGGTCATGTCGAGGCGGATCGGCGCGCAGACGCCGCCGAAGCCGCGGATCTCTTTCGCGAGCTCGTCGAGCCGCTCGGTGCGGCGGCCGGTCAGCGCCACTTTGGCGCCGGCTTTCGCCAACACGATTGCGAAGCGGCGACCGAGGCCGGACGTGGTGCCGGTGACGAGTGCGACCTGGCCGGTGAGATCGACGCTGAAGTTCGGAGTCGGAAAGTCGGTCATGTTCAGTGTTCCGCGTGGTTTTCCCGATCATGCCCGATCCGGTCGAGCTTGTCCGGCGAGGCTTGCGCGCGACGTCGCCGGCAGCCACGCTGCAACACCGATTGTGGAAGTACGTTGAGTGTCCGAGCCGAACTCCGAGAAGCTGTCGCTGGGAAGGAAGGTGCTGTACGGCGCGCCGAGCATCGCCGGTGCGGCGATGGCCATTCCGGTCGCGATTCACGTCAATCCGTTCTACTCCGACACGGTGCTGGTGCCGCTCGCGTGGGTCGCACTCGCGGCGGCACTCGCACGCGTGCTCGATGCGATCGTCGATCCGTTCGTCGGCTGGTTGTCCGACCACACGCACACGCGGTGGGGCCGCCGGCGGCCGTGGATCGCAGTGGCCGCGCCGCTCGCCGCGCTGGTCTTCATTGCGTTGTTCACGCCGCCGACGTGGCTGACGCCGCAGGGCGCGGCCGTCTGGTTCGGCGCGGCACTGATGTCGTTCTTCATCCTGAACATGCTGTACGCGCTGCCGCATTCGGCGCTCGGGCCGGAGTTGACGCTCGATTATCACGAGCGGTCGAGTCTCTTTTCGTGGCGTGAGGGATTCGCATTGGTCGGCACGCTCGTGGCCGCCGTCGTGCCGGGCATTCTGATCAAAGTGCTCGGCGACGAGCGACGCGCGTTCGGCGACATGGCAATCGCTTACGGCGTATTGATGGTGTCGCTGTACTGGCTGCTGGTCGCGCGAGTGCGCGAACGTCCGAGCTTCGTCGAGCGCAAGTCGAATCCGCTGGTGCCGGGTGTGCGTCGTTCGTTGCGCAATCGCCCCTTCGTGGTGCTGTTTGCCTGCTACGTCGTCGCGAGCATTCCAGGCGCGATTCCGGGATTGATGATGCCGTACTTCAGCCGGTACGTGTTGAATCCGCCGCCGTTGCCGGCGGACGACGCGCAGAGTTGGCTGTCTATTTTTCTCGCGACGTATTTCCTGTCGGGTCTGCTGTGTCTGCCGTTGTGGCTCGCGCTGGCGAAGCGCATCGGCAAGCTGAAGACGTGGCTCGCCAGCTTCGTGATGGGGATCACCGGGGGGTTTGCGCTGTTTCTGCTCGGGCCAGGCGACAACCTCGCGTGCGTGTTCGTGATCGCATGGGCCGGTTCGAGCTTCGGTGCGGGTCTGTTCCTGCCACCGGCGATCCAGGCCGACGTGATCGACTACGACGAACTCCACAGCGGCAAACGCCGCGAAGCGCAGTATCTGGCGCTGTGGGGGCTCGTGCCGAAATTCATCGTGATTCCGAGCGCGTCGCTTCCGCTCGCGTTGCTCGCCTGGATGGGCTACCAACCGAACGTCGCGCAATCGCCCGACGTCGTGCTGGCGATTCGGATGATCTTCGCGCTGACGCCGTCAGCGTTTTCGATCGCCGCGTTCTTCATCGCGCGCCGGTTCCCGATCGACGAGACGGTGCATCGCGCGATTCTGTCCGGCGTCGAAGCGCATCGTCGCGGCGAGGTCGCGATCGATCCGCTGACGAAGCAACGCCTGATGCCGCCGGGAACTCGGACAGTCGATGAGGACACGGGCTGGTTTCTCGACTACTTCTCGGTCGGCGAACTCAGACGCGTGCTCCGGCGCGGCGTGAACGGTGCGCTCGGTGACGTGTTGCGCGTGGCCGCGCTGACCGTTGCGCTCGCGGTCGGGCTGGCGCTGTGGGTTGCCAACGAAGTGTCGGTGAGCGGCGGTGCGCCCGGACCGTTGGCGGTGATCGCGATCGTTGGCGCCGGTTTCGCGCTGACGGTGTTCGTGTTCCACGTTTCGCGCATCGGCCCCGCGCTGAAATTGCGGCGCGCGGCGGTGAGCGAGGCGACGATCCGCGCGCACCTTGCGCACATCAATCGCACACCGGACGCGATGACGACGCCGGAGGGGGTCGTGCGACGAGCCTAGTGGCGCTTGCGCGTGTCGTCGGGAGCGCGAGCGATCCGGTCGAGCTTGTCCGGATTGCGCACCGAATAGACCGTCGCTATGCGCTGATCGTCGACTTCGAACGACAGCGTCGCGAACACGTCGCCGTTCGACTCGCGGATCAGAATCGCCGGCGCATTGTTGATCCAGCAATCCTCGAACATGAAATCGTCGGCATTGCGGTTCTTCGTCACGCCAACGAAGAAGCGGACGATCTTGTCGGCGCCGTAGATCGGCCGAAGCGCTGCCAGCGCTTTTCCGCCGCCGTCGGAAACGAGCGTCGCGTCCGGCCGGAACAACGCGAACAGCGCGCGTTCGTCTCTGGCGACGAGCGCGTGCTTGAACCGCTGCGCGAGCTCCTGTTGTTCGGCGCGCGTCGCACGAAAGCGGCGCCGGTCTTCGGCCACGCGCTGGCGCGCGCGCGACACCAGCTGGCGAACCGCGGTTTCGGATTTGCCGAGCGACGATGCGATGTCGCCGTAGTCGGCTTCGAAGATGTCGTGCAGCAGAAATGCCGCGCGTTCGTCGGGGCCGAGACGTTCCAACAGCAGCAGAAAGGCGACCGAGAGGTCGTCGGCGAGTTCGAGCTGACGCGGGGCATCGTCGTTCGCAGGCTCCGCGGTGCGCCATGGCTCCGGCAACCACGGCCCGACGTAGTCTTCGCGGCGCGCTTTGCGCGAACGCAACGCGTCGATGCACAGGCGCGCCATGGTGGTGCTGAGCCACGCGGCCGGTTCTCGCACCTCTTCGCGCACGACGCGATGCCAGCGCAGATAGGTCTCCTGCACCAGGTCTTCCGCTTCGGCCACCGTGCCGAGCATGCGATAACCGAGACCGATGAGGCGCGACCGATGCGCCTCGAATTCGTCGACGCGGGTGTCTTCGCGTTTCACGCGGCGGCACGCGCGGCGACGACGGTTTCTCCGCCGACACTCAGGCGTTCGCACGTATGCGCGTGGCCGAGCGCGCGCTTCATCGTCGGATAGATGCGCGTTGCCGCGATCGAATACGAGAGCGTCACCAGTCCTTTCTCTCCGAACCGCGCGAGCACTTCTTCGCGCGCTGCGTCGGTCGATTCGTGGGCCAGCACCGCGTCGGCCAGCCGCATTCCCAGCACCGCGTCGGCCGACATGCGCTCGGCGTCGCGCGCGACTATGGCCCGCACCATCGCCGGCTTGACGCCCGCTTCGAGCGCCATGTCTACCACCAGCTGCGCGCACGGTCCGCAGTCCTCGAACCGGACCGAGGTGATTTTCGCGGCGAACAAGGCATCGAGCGACACGCCTTCCCGGTGCGTGTTCATCGCCTGGGCGAGGGTCAGTTTGAAGAACGCGCCGGCCGAGGTGTCGGCGATCTCGTGCATATAGGTGGCGTCGTACCCGTAGCGCTTCTCGAAGCGACGGATGACGGAATGCAGCATCGGGCGAATCATGGTGGTGCTCCTTCTGCGTCGTGACTTTGCAGATAGACGGACGAGCCGCGTCGATTGTGACGAACCAGCGGCGCCGCCGCAGCCCGGCCGCTGCATGTAAGTTTTACAGAGCACCCTGCACGATTTACCGGGTGTCCTCGCAGGACTGATCGGTCTCGGCTGTCTTCACCGCGCCCAGGCCACGCATGACGCGGCGCGTGCCGCCGGCGTGGGGTTGTCCGATCTGGCCCGCGTTTTGCCACGGTTTGCCTCGAATCAGGGTGGGCCGGAGCCAGCTTCCGGGGCCGATAGGGGCTCTTCCGCAATCAGTCTTGATTCGGTACGCGACACGCGATGGCGTCAGGTGCCTGCGTGTTTTTGTCGCGCTCGAAAAAATCGGATGCGTGCACTCGACGATCAAACGACCGGAGGACAGATGGCTACGCCTGCGTCACAGGTAAAACGCCAGAACGGCAAGGTTGCGGACGCCGCATTGCGCGACGACGCGATCGACCTCAAGAAGCTGCTGCGGGCGCTGCAGTCCGTGCGCGACGGCGACTTTTCGGTGCGGCTGCCCAGCGACAAGACCGGGCTCGCCGGCAAGCTGGCCGACGCATTCAACGACATCGTCGTGCAGAACCAACGGTTGGCCGACGAACTCGAGCACGCCGGCCGGACGGTCGGCAAGGACGGGCGCACGCGGCATCGCGTCGTGATAGAGCGGCGAGTCGGCGCGTGGGGTGCGATGGAGAGTTCGGTCAACACGCTGATCGACGACCTGCTGTGGCCGACGAGCGAAGTGACGCGCACGGTTGCAGCCGTTGCCAAGGGCGATCTGTCGCAGACGATGCGGCTCGAAGTGGACGGCCGGCCACTGAAGGGCGAGTTCCTGCGCTCGGCGAACATCGTCAACGCGATGATTCAGCAGATGAGCGTGTTCACCTCCGAGGTCACGCGCGTTGCCCGCGAAGTGGGCACCGAAGGCAAACTCGGCGGACAGGCGACCGTGCCCGGCGTAGGCGGCACCTGGAAAGACCTCACCGACAACGTCAACTCGATGGCCGGCAACCTGACCGGCCAGGTTCGCAACATCGCCGACGTGGCCACGGCCATCGCCAGCGGCGACCTGTCGCGCAAGATCACGGTCGACGTGCGCGGCGAAATTCTGCAGTTGAAGGAAGCCATCAACACGATGGTGGATCAGTTGCGTTCGTTCTCGTCCGAAGTGACGCGCGTGGCGCGTGAAGTCGGCACCGAAGGCAAGCTCGGCGGCCAGGCCGTCGTACCCGGTGTAGCCGGTACGTGGAAAGACCTCACCGACAACGTCAACTCGATGGCGTCGAACCTGACCGGTCAGGTGCGCAACATCGCCGAAGTCGCCACCGCCATCGCGCGCGGCGACCTGTCGAGAAAGATCACCGTGGACGTGCGCGGCGAGATCCTCGAACTCAAGAACACGATCAACACGATGGTCGACCAGCTGAACGGCTTCGCGGCGGAAGTGACGCGCGTGGCGCGCGAAGTCGGTACCGAAGGCAAGCTCGGTGGTCAGGCGCAGGTAGAAGGCGTTGCCGGCACGTGGAAGGACCTCACCGACAACGTCAACTCGATGGCGTCGAACCTCACGGGTCAGGTGCGCAACATCTCGGGCGTGACCATCGCGGTGGCGAACGGCGACCTGTCGCGCAAGGTGACAGTGGACGTGCGGGGCGAAATCCTGCAGCTCAAAGAAGCCATCAACACGATGGTGGATCAGCTGCGTTCGTTCTCGTCCGAAGTGACGCGCGTGGCGCGCGAGGTCGGCACCGAAGGCAAGCTCGGCGGCCAGGCGATCGTGCCGGGTGTCGCGGGTACCTGGAAAGACCTCACCGACTCCGTGAACGCGATGGCGACGAACCTCACCGGTCAGGTCCGCAACATCGCCGAAGTGACGACCGCGGTCGCGCGCGGCGACCTGTCGAGAAAGATCACCGTCGACGTGCGCGGCGAAATTCTGGAACTGAAGAACACCGTCAACACGATGGTGGACCAGCTCAACAGCTTCGCGGCGGAAGTGACGCGCGTGGCGCGGGAGGTCGGCACCGAAGGCAAGCTCGGCGGTCAGGCGATCGTGCCGGGTGTGGCCGGTACGTGGAAGGATCTCACCGACAACGTCAACTCGATGGCGTCGAACCTGACGGGGCAAGTTCGCAACATCGCCGAAGTGTCGACCGCGATCGCGAGCGGCGACCTGTCGCGCAAGATCACGGTCGACGTGCGCGGCGAGATCCTGCAGCTGAAGGAAACGATCAACACGATGGTCGACCAGCTGCGCTCGTTCGCGGCGGAAGTGACGCGGGTCGCGCGCGAGGTCGGCACCGAAGGCAAGCTCGGCGGCCAGGCATACGTGCCGGGTGTGGCCGGTACGTGGAAAGACCTCACCGACTCCGTCAACTCGATGGCCGGCAACCTGACCAGCCAGGTGCGCAACATCGCCGAAGTCGCAACGGCCATCGCGCGCGGCGACCTGTCGAGGAAGATCGCGGTCGACGTGCAGGGCGAGATCCTGACGCTGAAGGAAGCGATCAACACGATGGTGGACCAGCTGAACGCGTTCGCCGCCGAAGTGACGCGCGTGGCGCGCGAGGTCGGCACCGAAGGCAAGCTCGGCGGACAAGCCGACGTGAAAGGCGTGAGCGGTGTATGGAAAGACCTGACCGACAACGTCAACTCGATGGCTGCGAACCTCACCGACCAGGTGCGCAACATCGCTGAAGTATCGACCGCCATCGCGCGCGGCGACCTGTCGCGCAAGATCACCGTCGACGTGAAGGGCGAGATTCTGCAGCTGAAGGAAACCATCAACACGATGGTCGACCAGCTCTCGGCGTTTGCCGCGGAAGTGACGCGCGTCGCCGGCGAAGTGGGTACCGAAGGCAAGCTCGGCGGCCAGGCCGACGTGCGCGGCGTGTCCGGTGTGTGGAAAGACCTCACCGACAACGTCAACTCGATGGCTGCAAACCTGACGGGTCAGGTGCGCAACATCGCCGAAGTCTCCACAGCCATCGCGCGCGGCGACCTGTCGAGAAAGATCACCGTCGACGTGAAAGGCGAAATCCTGCAGCTCAAAGAGACCATCAACACGATGGTCGACCAGCTGAACAGCTTCGCGGCCGAAGTGACGCGCGTGGCGCGGGAAGTCGGAACCGAGGGAAAGTTGGGCGGGCAGGCGATCGTGCCCGGTGTCGGCGGCACGTGGAAGGATCTCACCGACAACGTCAACTCGATGGCCGGCAACCTGACCGGTCAGGTGCGCAACATCGCCGAAGTGTCCACGGCCATCGCGCGCGGCGACCTGTCGCGCAAGATCACCGTCGACGTGAAAGGCGAAATCCTGCAGCTGAAGGAAACCATCAACACCATGGTCGACCAGTTGAACGGCTTCGCGGCGGAAGTGACGCGTGTGGCGCGCGAGGTCGGCACCGAAGGACGGCTCGGCGGACAAGCCACCGTACCGGGCGTGGCCGGCACGTGGAAAGACCTGACCGACAACGTCAACGTGATGGCGAACAACCTGACGAGCCAGGTGAGGGGCATCGTGAAGGTAGTGACGGCGGTTGCCACCGGCGATCTGCGGCAGCGCCTCAGCATCGAGTCGCGCGGCGAAGTGGCCGCGCTCGGCGACACGATCAACAGCATGACGGCAACGCTCGCGACGTTTGCCGACCAGGTGACGACGGTTGCGCGCGAAGTGGGCGTAGAAGGGCGGCTCGGCGGCCAGGCGCACGTGCCCGGCGCGGCGGGCACATGGAAAGACCTCACGGCGAACGTGAACCTGCTTGCCGCGAACCTGACCAACCAGGTACGCGCAATCGCCGACGTGGCGACGGCCGTGACCAAGGGCGACCTGACACGGTCGATTCAGGTGCAGGCGCTCGGCGAAGTGGCGGAGCTGAAAGACAACATCAACGCGATGATCGGCAACCTGCGCGCAACGACCGAGCGCAACACCGAACAGGACTGGCTGAAGACGAACCTCGCGCTGTTCGGCCGCATGATGCAGGGCCAACGCGACCTGCGCACCGTCGGCGAGATGCTGTTGCGCGAGCTGGCGCCGCTGGTCAACGCGCAGCAGGGGGTGGTCTACATTCTCGACGACCGCGAGGAGACGCCGCACGTCGAACAGCTTGCGAGCTACGCGGATCCTGACGAGAGCGCTACGCCGCGGCGGTTCCGGCTCGGTGCCGGTCTGGCCGGACAATGCGCGGCAACGCGGCAACGGCTGCTGCTCGCCAACATTCCCGACGATCTGATTCACGTGCGCGGCGGTCTGATCACCGCGCGGCCGCGCACCGTGATCGCATTGCCTGTGCTGTACGAAGGGCAGGTCAAGGCGGTGATCGAGCTCGCGTCGGTGCAGGAATTCACTGCGTCGCACCTGTCGTTCCTCGAACAACTCACCGGCAGCATCGGGGTGGTGCTGAATACGATCGAGGCGACGATGCGCACCGAGACGCTGCTTGAACAGTCGCAGCAGCTCGCGGCAGAACTGCAATCGCAGCAGAAAGAACTGCAGCAGACCAACGAAGAGCTCGCCACCAAGGCGAAGTTGCTCGCAGAACAGAATGCGGAAGTGGAGCGCAAGAACCAGGAGATCGAAGCGGCCCGCCGCGAACTGGAAGAGAAAGCGACCGAACTCGCGGTTACGTCGCGCTACAAGTCGGAATTCCTCGCAAACATGTCGCACGAGCTGCGCACGCCGCTCAACAGCATTCTGGTGCTGGGCCAGCAGCTGGCGGAAAACGCCGACGCGAACGTGCTGCCGAAGCACGTCGAGTTCGGTAAGACCATCCACGCCGCCGGCACCGATCTGCTGAACCTCATCAGCGACATTCTCGATCTGTCGAAGATCGAGTCGGGAACGGTCACGGTGGAGTGCGAAGAGGTGGCGTTCAGCCACGTGCGCGAAACGCTCGAACGCGGATTCCGGCACGAGGCCGACGCGAAGGGACTGACGTTCACGGTGCAGGCGGACCCGAAGCTGTCGAGTTCGATCACCACCGACTCGAAGCGCTCGCTGCAGATCCTGAAGAATCTCGTCTCGAACGCGTTCAAGTTCACCGAGCAGGGCAGCGTGCAGGTGCGCATGGCGCCCGCGTCGAAGGGCTGGACGCCGGATCATCCGATCCTGAGTCAGGCCGAGTCGGTCATCGCGTTTTCGGTCACCGATACCGGCATCGGCATTCCGCCGGAGAAACACCGGATCATTTTCGAAGCGTTCCAGCAGGCCGACGCGGGTACGTCGCGGCGCTATGGCGGAACGGGTCTCGGCCTCGCGATCAGCCGCGAACTCGCGCACCTGCTCGGCGGCGAGATCCGGCTGAACAGCTCGCCTGGCGCCGGCAGCACGTTCACGCTGTATCTGCCGCTCGAATTCATGGGTGCGGCGTCGGCGAGAGACCGGCGCGCCGCCGACCCGGGCGTTCCAGCCGATCGCGGTGCCGGTGCGGGTGGAAGACGTTCCGGACGATCGCCACGAATTGCTCGCCGACGACCGTGTGCTGCTGGTGGTGGAAGACGATCCGCACTACGCGAAGGTGGTGCTCGGCCTCGCGCGCGAGCGCGGCTTCAAAGTGGTGGTCGCGAAGAACGGCGCGGAGGGTCTGCGACTGGCGCGGCAATACAAACCGACGGCGATTTCCCTCGACGTGTTCCTGCCCGACATGCTCGGCTGGACCGTGCTGAATCAGCTGAAGCACGACGCCGAGACGCGGCACATTCCGGTGCAGATCCTCACCGTGGAGGCGGAACGGCAATATGGACTCGAGCGCGGCGCGTTCTCGTTCATGAACAAGCCGCTCACCACCGAGGGTCTCGAGGAAGCGCTCGACCGCATCAGCGCGTTCGCGCAGCCGCGCGTTCGCAAGCTGCTGGTGATCGAGGACGATCCGGCGCAGCAGATGAGCATCGCGGAACTGCTCGGGCACGACGATCTGCAGATCGTTTCCGCCGCCACCGGCCGCGATGCGCTCGAGAAAATGCGCAGCGACCGGTTCGACTGCGTCGTGCTCGATCTGCGGCTGCCGGACATTTCCGGTTTCGAGCTGTTGACCGAAGTGCAGCGCGACGCGCGGTTGCGCGATACGCCGATCGTCGTGTTCACCGGCCGCGACCTGTCCGAAGACGAAGTGACGGAGTTGCGCCGCAAAGCCAAGAGCATCGTGCTGAAAGACGTGCAGTCGCCGGAGCGGTTGCTCGACGAAACGGCGCTGTTCCTGCATCGCGTGGTGACGAAGCTGCCCGAATCGAAGCAGCGAATGATCCAGAAGCTGCACGACAGCGACGAGCCGCTGCTCGGCCGCAAGGTGTTGATCGTCGACGACGACATCCGCAACATCTTCGCGCTGAACAGCCTGCTCGAAAGGCACCGCATGTCGGTGATCAGCGCGAGCAACGGTCGCGAAGCGATCGGGCTGATCGAGAACGAGGCGGACCTCGCGCTCGTGCTGATGGACATCATGATGCCGGAGATGGACGGGTACGAAACCATCCGGCAGATCCGCGAGAAACCGAAGTTCCGGATGCTGCCGATCATCGCGCTCACGGCGAAAGCGATGAAAGGCGACCGCGAGAAATGCCTCGAGGCTGGCGCCTCGGACTATGTCGCCAAACCGGTCAACAGCGAGCAGTTGTTGTCGCTGGTGCGAATGTGGTTGCATCGATGAGCCGGTTCCGGAATCGGTGCGGAACGGGCGCGCGATGATGGGGCGCCGTGCGTGAACAACGACAAGGTCAACATCCTGCTCGTCGACGATCAGCCGTCGCGGCTGTTGTCGTACGAAGCGATCCTCGGCGGACTCGGCCAGAACCTCGTGCTGGCGAATTCCGGCCAGGAAGCTCTGCAGAGGGTGATGAAGGACGACTTCGCCGTGGTGCTGCTCGACGTCAGCATGCCGGAGATGGACGGCTTCGAAACCGCGAGTCTGATCCACGATCATCCGCGCTTCGAGAAAACGCCGATCATTTTCGTGACCGGCGTGAACATCACCGAGTTCGATCGGCTCAAGGGATATCGGCTCGGCGCGGTCGACTACGTTTACGTGCCGGTGGTGCCGGAAATTCTGCGCAGCAAGGTCGCCGCCCTCGTAGAGCTGCATTGCAAACGGCTCGAACTGCAGCAGTTGAACCAGTCGCTCGAACGCGCGAATCAGCGGCTCGCGCTCGCGCACAGCACGCTGCAGGCGGAGAAGAACCGTGAACTCGAGGAACTCAATCACACGCTGCAGCAGGCGAACGCGCAGCTCGAAGCGACGAACCGCGTGCTGGCCGGCGAAGTGGAAGAGCGTCGCCGGATTGAGGCGGCGCTGACCGAAGCCGACCGGCACAAGAACGAATTCATCGCGATCCTCGCGCACGAACTGCGCAATCCGCTCGCGCCGATCAACAACGCGGTGCAGATCGTTCGCAACCGGAAGGTCGACGACGCGCAGGTGTCATGGGCGCACGACATCATCGAACGGCAGACGCTGCACCTTGCCCACCTGGTGGACGATCTGCTCGACGTTGCGCGGATCACCCGAGGCACGATCAACCTGCGGCGCGACCAGGTGGAGGTGGCCACGTTCATTGCCCGGGCGCTGGAAACGAGCGCGCCGCTGATCGCAGAGCGCAGACACGAGCTGGTGGTAGACATTCCGGTAGAGCAACTGCACGTAGAGGGCGATCTCACGCGCCTCACCCAGATTGTTGGCAATCTGCTCAACAATGCGGCGAAGTACACCGATTTCGGCGGCAAGATCGTGCTCACCGCGCGGGCGCGCGACGACTACGTCGAAGTGCGCGTCCGCGACAACGGCATCGGCATCTCGGCGGACAAACAACCGGGTATTTTTGCCATGTTCGGGCAGGTCGATCGAACCCTGAACCGGTCACAGGGCGGCCTCGGCATCGGCCTCGCACTGGTTCGCAAACTCGTGGAACTGCACGGTGGCGCGATCAGCGTCGAAAGCGCCGGCCTGAATCAAGGCAGCGAGTTCTCGGTTCGGCTGCCGTTACTCGAGCGAATGGCGCAACCGCTGGCCGGCACGGTCGACGGGAAGGACGAGCGCACCGCGCAACCGAAATACTGCATTCTCATCGCCGACGACAACTACGACGCGCTCGCGACGCTCGACGTGTTGCTGAAGCACGAAGGCCACGCGGTGCACGCGGCTCACGACGGTGAACAGGCTTTCGCGCTGGCATGCGCCTACCGCCCCGACGTCGCGCTGCTCGACATCGGCATGCCGCGACTCGACGGCTATCTGCTGGCGCGCAAGATGCGCGATCAGGATTGGGGCAAGCACACGCTGCTGATCGCGGTGACCGGGTGGGGTCAGACGGAAGACCGGCGGCGCTCGATGGAGGTCGGATTCGACGCGCACATGGTGAAGCCGCTCGACTTCGGCGAACTGCGCAGGCTGCTCAGTCAGGTGCCCACGCGCAACGGCGCGCGGGGGATTCGCGCCTGAAAATAACAATGTAGGATGGCCGCTCCTTTTCTGGAGGTCACCATGAGTAGAGAAGCCTGGATCATCGACGGCGTGCGATCGCCGCGCGGCGGCGGCAAGCCCGGCGTCGGCAGCATGAGCCACATCCATCCGCAGCGGATTCTCGCGCAGGTGCTGAATGCACTGAAAAACCGCGTCGGATTCGACCCGAAAGACGTCGAAGACGTGGTGATGGGCACGGGCTCCGGCGTGGGCGATCACGCGATGGACATCGCGCGGATGTCGGTGCTCGACGCCGGTTGGCCGGTCACGACGCCAGGCGTTTCGCTGCACCGCTTCTGCGGATCGGGTCAGCAGGCGGTCACCGTGGCGGCGATGGGCATTCTCGCCGGACACCAGGAATGCGTGATCGGCGGCGGTGTGGAGTCGATGTCGCGACCGGCTTCACTCTCGGTCGATGGCTTTACGGCGAACAACCCGCACCTGTACGCGCAATATCCGCTCGTGCCGCAAGGCATCTCGGCGGACCTGATCGCCACGCTCGAGGGCTTCAGCCGCAACGACGTCGACGCGCTCGGTGTGTCGAGCCAGACGCGTGCGGCCGAAGCGATCAAAGACGGCCGCTTCAAGCGCAGCGTCGTGCCGATCTACAACGACGACGGCACGCTGGCGCTCGACCGCGACGAATATCCGCGCCCGGGCACCACGATGGAGAGCCTCGCCGGATTGAAGCCCGCGTTCGAGAAGATGGGTGCCATTGCACCGCCGAACGACAAGCGCACGTTCGATCAGATCTGTCAGGCGGTTTATCCGAAGATCAACGGCGTGAATCACGTTCACCACGCCGGCAATTCGTCCGGCGTCGTCGATGGCGCCAGCGCGGTATTGTTGGCGTCGCCCGAATACGCGAAAGCGCATGGCCTCAAGCCGCGCGCACGCATCGTGATGAGCGCAACTGCAGGCGCCGAGCCGGTGATCATGCTCACGGCGCCTGCTCCGGCCGCGGAGATCTGCCTGAAGAAGGCCGGCATGTCGAAGAAAGACATCGACCTGTTCGAGGTCAACGAAGCGTTTGCGGCGGTGGTGCTCAAGTTCAAGCGCGAGTTCGGCATCGACGACGAGCGTCTCAACGTCAACGGCGGCGCGATCGCGCTCGGTCACCCAATCGGTGCGACCGGCGGCATGCTGATTCAGACCGCACTCGACGAACTCGAACGCCGCGACCTGTCCACCGCGCTGATCGCGATGTGCACCGGCGGCGGCATGGGCACCGCGACGATCATCGAGCGGATCTAACTGTTGGTGGAATGGAGCTTCGTTTCGGGTTCGGTGGGACGGAGCTTCGGTTCTCGGCGGAGGTGCGTGGTGTCTCCATCGACAGTGATCTTGGGAGTGTGAACGCGCGCTTCGCGCGCGTTCGTCTCATCGAATAAAGGCGCGACGTTGGATGTGGAGGGGACGCCGGGTGATCGTTGCGGAGGCGCATCACACGCCGGGCCGGAGCAACGATCAGCCGTCGCCCAACCCGACTGAAATCGCACCACGGTCACCGGAACACTGATCACGCGTCGCCCAACCCGATCAACACTCCGTGCATCCCGGAACACCCATCAGCCGTCGCCGCTGATCGATATTGCAGTGATTCCCGCTTATCGTCAGGTGCCGGGCAGCCGTGCAGGGTCGGGCGCTTGCGATGCGGGCCACGGCGCGTTGTATTCCTTCATGATCGTGGCGATCCGCGATTCCCAGCGTTCTTTGCCGAATGCCTTGTACGTCTGGAACGGATTGCAATATTCGCGCATGCGGAACGCCTTGCCGTTCTTGTTCGTGATCTTCGAGAAATACCGCTGCTCGTATTTGCCGCCGAAAATCGTGTCGCCGCCGCCGGTCGACTCGATGATCACCGTATCGGGCTCCGACGTTGGATATGCCGCGATCAGTTGGGTGGAGAATTTCGGCACGACTTCGAGCAGCAGCTCCATGAAGAAGCCGCACGCGCGCCGTCCGACGATATAGATCGGCGTCTCGAACGTCGGACCTTCCCAGATCGCATCTTCGTCGAGCGCTTCCAGCCAGATCTCGCGTTGTTCCGCGAGCGTCGTCTTCACGCCGCCGAAAGCGGCCCCGATGCCGCGCGCTTGAGTTGCCATCGTCGTGTACTCCGGTTCGATTCGTGTCGATGCATGTTAAGCGGTGCGCTGTTGCGATTCACGCCGGCGGCGTAATCGACAGCAGCTCGAGCGCGTTCCCGCCGCGGATGCGTTCGCGATCGGCCTCGGAAAGGTCGGTCTCTGCAAGCTGTTGCAGCGGCGCCGTCGTGCCCATGTCGAACGGATAGTCGGTGCCGATGACCACCTGCGATGCGCCGACTTCGCGTACCAGCGTCTCGAGACCACGCGGCGTGTACACCAGCGAATCGAACCAGATGCGTTTGAGATACGTGCTCGGCGGGTGCGCCATGGTGCGGCTCTCGGGCCGCACCGCGTAACCATGATCGGACCGGCCGATGTAGCTCGGCAGGTAACCGCCGCCGTGGGCGGCGCAGAGCTTCAGACGCGGATGCCGATCGAGCGTGCCGCCGAAAATCAGATGCGACAGCGCGAGCGCCGTCTCGATCGGTTGCCCGACGATGTTCGACAGATAGTAGGGCTGCACGCGTTCGCCAAGCGTGCAACCGAGCGGATGCACGAATACCACGGCGCCGAGCGCTTCGGCGCGCGACCAGAACCGGTCGTGGCGCCGGTCGGCCAGCTCAGCCCCGTCGATCAGCGTCGAAATCTGGCAACCGCGCAGTCCATGCTGCTTCATCGCGATCGTGAGCTGCTCCGCTGCAAGATCGGGGTGCTGCAGCGACACCGTCGCGAGCCCAACGAATCTGTCGGGGTGCGCGGCGGCGAGTTGCGCCAGGTGTTCGTTCGCCGCCAGCGCGATCGCTTGCGCGAGATCGCGATCGGCCCAGTAGTAGTACTGCGTCGGCGACAGGCTGACGGCCTGCATGTCCACCCCCATCGCGTCCATCGCGGCGAGGCGCGTCGTCACGTCGGTGAGCTTCGGCAGGTACTCGTTGGCGAAGAGTTGCCGGTTGTGCTGCGCGGACGCGGCGCCGGACGCATCGCTTTGTGCCCGCAACGCGGCGATACGCTCGGGCCGGTCCGCCACCAATGTTTCGACCGCGGGCACCAGAACGTGGGCGTGAATGTCGACGACGCGTGTGCTCATTGCCGGTTCCGGCGGACGGGTTGCTCATCGTACGCGGAGTGGATAGTTTCGTCGGCTTCCCGGGTTTCGATGGCGCCGTGACGAACCTACTCGACAATCCCGCGTGGCACGCTCTGACCGGCCGGCAGGCATCGCAGGGCGAACGCAGCGAGCGCGCCGCGCGCTACCAACCGGCAGTCTCGCCGCTCGCCGCCGTGCGCGAGTGCAGCACCGAGGCGCTCGATGAACTGGCGACGCTGTGCGGCCGCGATCCGGTAGCACTGTTGTGCGATACGCGGGAGTTGCCGCGGCATCGATTTCGTTTGATGCGAACCAACGTCGTGCGACAACTCTGCTGTGAGGCGCAGTGCGAAGCGCTCCCGGTGCCGTCGGTGCCGCTTCGCGGAAACGACGCCGCCGACATGGTGGCGCTGGTGAAGCTCACCGAACCGGGGCCGTTTGCGCCGCGCACGGTGGAACTCGGTTCGTACGTAGGCGTTCGCGAAGGCGTTCGCGACGGCGGCCGTCTGCTCGCGATGGCGGGCGAGCGCTTGAAGCCGCCGGGTTGGGTCGAAGTGAGCGGCGTGTGCACGCATCCGGACGGCCGCGGTCGCGGCTATGCGATCGCGCTCGTCTCACAGGTGACGAACGCGATCTTCGCACGCGGCGAACGCGCGTTCCTTTACGTTGCGATCGGCAGTCCGTCGGAACAGACGGCAACGCGCATTTACGAACAGCTCGGCTTTCGTTTCCAGCGCCAGCAGTACGTGCACGTGCTGCTGCCGCAGAGCAACTAACCGCCGAATCGAGGGGGCCGTTTCTCGACGAACGCCTTGAAGGCTTCCTTCGCGTCGGCGTGCGCCATCACTTTCGAATGGCGATCCGTCTCGAGCTTGATGTACGACGCCAGGTCGAGCTTTTCCGCGTCGAGGAAGTTGCGCTTCATTTCTTTCAACGCGTGCGGCGGTGCAGCCGCGAGCCGCGCGGCGACCTTGCCTACCTCGTCGCGCAACTCGGCCACCGGAAAGACGCGACTGACGAGCCCCCACTGCAGCGCTTCCGCCGCGCCGAATTTCTCCGGCAGGAAATACAACTCGCGCGCTTTCGCGGCGCCGACGATGCGCGGCAGCGTCCACGGGCCGGCCATGTCGCCGGCCGATGCGACGTTCAGGAATGCGGTGCTGAATATGGCGCAGTCCGCCGCGAACCGCAGATCGCACGCGTTCGCCCAGCCGAGACCCGCGCCGGCGCACGGCCCGTTGATGGCCGCGATGGTCACTTGCGGCATTTCGTGCAGCAGCACCGGTACGCAGAAGTGATGCGGCGAGCTGGCCACGTCGGGTTCGCCCGCGGCGTAGTGTTTGAGGTCTGCGCCGGGGCAGAAGCCGCGGCCTTCTCCGGTGAGCACCAGCACGCGCACGTCGTTGCGCTGCGCGACGGCCGCGAGACAGTCGTGTGTCTCGATCAGCATCCGGTTGGTCATGCTGTTCAGTCGGTCCGGACGGTTCAGCGTCAGCCAGCCGATCCCACCCGCCGCCTCGAACCTGATCGTTTCTGTCTTCATTGCACCGGTCATTCCGCTCTCCCCAGTCGTGCGAATTTTGGTTGTCGTTTCTCGATCAGCGCCGCGGCGCCTTCGCGCGCGTCGGGCGCGGCAACGAACTTCCACTGGCTGGCGTCCGCTTCGCGCAGCGCCTCTACATAGCCGGTGCCGAGATGCCGGTACAGCAGCCGTTTCGTTTCGGCGACCGCGGCCGGCGACGACGTGACGGCGAGGCGCCGCACGTAATCGCACGCCGTCTGTAGCAGTGCATCGGGCGCAACCACCGATTCGACGAGGCCGAAGCGCAGTGCGGTGTCTGCGTCGATGCGATCGCTCATCCACAACAGGTCGAGCGCGCGGCCGACCCCGACGAGGCGCGGCAGCAACCAGCTCGAACCATGCTCTGCGATCAGGCCGCGTTTCAGAAACACCGTGGTGAAGCTGGCGGCCGACGATGCGATCCGCACGTCGCTCATCAGCGCGAGTATCAAGCCGCCGCCGGCTGCGACGCCGTTGATGGCGCAGATGACCGGCTTCGGCACCTGCAGCAGATAACTGAAAATGCCGGGCAGCGCGTCGGACTCTTCTGCGCGCGGCGCGGCGGGCGCCGACGTCACCGCGGCCAGCGTCGCAGCGTCGAGCCCCGCGCAGAAGCCGCGACCATTGCCGGTGATGACGATGCCGACCACGCGCGGGTCGGCGGTGCATTCGTCAATTGCCGCGCGGATCTCGCGCAGCGTGTCGTACGTGAACGCGTTGAGCTTGTCGGGACGATTCAGGCGCAGCACCGCCACCGGATCGTCGATGGTCAGTTCGATGTCGCGATAGGTCATACCAGGTTGAACCTCATGCCGCAGGCGTAAACCTGAGCGCCTTTTACCGGTGTGCCGCGCGCTTTCGCAGTGGCGAGAATCGCGGGCCGGTCGCTCGCCACGATGTCGAGGCCCCCGAGCCCCTCCGGGCGACCGTCAGTACACGGCACGAACCGGACCGTGCAGTTGTCGAGTTCGATCGACGGCGTCGCGCCGGCCGCCACTTTGAGCTGCGCGATCTCGGCCCATCGCGCAGCGACTCGCGCGGGCTCGTCCGCCTGCACCTCGACGCCGGAAATCCGCGTCACGCGGTTGGTGCGCAGCGCCGCTTTCCAGTTCGCGCCGCCGGCCGGTTCCCACGGACCGTCGAGGTCGTTCGCACCTTCGCCGAGTTGTTGGTCGATCTCGAAGAACGATCCGCCGGTATCTTTCGGATGCATCTGCATGTTGCGGAATTCGTGCGTCTCGAACTGGTTGACGATGCGCACGCCCAGGTCTGCCACCCGCTTGCGGCGCGGCGCGTGATCGTCGCATTGCGTGATCACCATATAACCGCCGGCGCCGCCGCGGCGTTCGAGATAGCGCCCCCCAGCGGTGCCGTCGCGGGTCGGTGCGACGATTTCGACGAATTGATTGCCGAGCGGCAGCAGCGCGTTGACGAGGCCGAAGTGTGCAACGCCCGGGTCGCGGAAACAGACCTCCAGGCCGAACAGTGCTTTCAGTTCGTCGACGGCGGGCTCGAGTTCTGGAGCCACCAATGCGATCTGGCGTAAACGCAGCCACATGATCCGACCTCCCCCCGGAAAATAGTGCTGGCTCGGGAGTCTATGCCATGGCAAAAATGGTGGCCATCACTGAACGCGCGTGTAGGAATAGTGGATGGACAGACATCAGATCATCGCCGAGCTGACGGGCAGGGGCGGTGCATTCGAAACGCACGAAACGACGGTCGTTGGCGTGCCGATGAGGGTGTATGCCAATGCACCGCCGTCGATGCGCGCGGTGTTCGAATCGACGCGCGCGTTCGCCGACCGCGAGTTCCTGATTTACGACGACGAACGCTGGACCTACGCCGATCTGCACCAGCGTGTTCGCGCGCTCGCGCATCTGCTGCACGAGCGCGGTATCCGCAAAGGCGACCGGGTGGCGATCGGCATGCGCAACTATCCGGAGTGGGTGCTGGCATTCTGGGCATGCCAGGCGATCGGCGCGGTGGCCGTCACCTTGAATGCCTGGTGGACCGGCGACGAGCTGAACTACGCATTCGAAGACTCCGGCGCGCGCGCGGCGATACTCGATGGCGAGCGCGTTGAGCGTATCGCGCCCTACCTGTCGAAACTGCCGCTCGAAGTGGTGATCGGCGTGCGCGACGCAATCGGTTCAGCGCACGCGGAGTCGCTCGACGACCTGCTCGCGGACTACCTCGATCGTGACGCGCTTCCCGACGTCGAGGTGGGGCCCGACGATTACTCGACGATCATGTACACGTCGGGGACTACAGGCCGGCCGAAGGGCGCGCTGGCGACACATCGCAATCACGTCACGAACCTCACCAACACGTTCCTGGGCGGCGCGGTATCGGCTCGGCTCGCGGGTGTCACGCCAGCCGTGAGTCCGCCGCAGCCGGTGTCGCTGCAGACGTTTCCGTTCTTCCACATCGGCGGTTTGAGCGGCTTGTACGTGAACAGCGCGATGGGGGCGAAGGTCGCGCTGATGTACAAGTGGCAGCCGGATCAGGCGCTCGAACTCGTACAGCGCGAACGCGTGTCGTCGATCGCGGGCGTACCGACGGTGGTGCGGCAACTGCTCGAACGTGCGAAGGAGCGCAATCTCGAACTGGGTTCGCTCGCGGGCATCGCTTCGGGTGGCGCACCCGTGCCGCCCGATCTGATCGACACCATCGGTTCGCAATTCGCCAAGCGCGTTGCGCCCGGCAATGGCTACGGCCTCACGGAAACCACCTCGGCGATCATCAGCAACGGCGGCGCCGACTACTTCGCGCGGCCGGACAGCGTCGGCAGAACGGTTCCGGTGGCCGAAGCGCGCGTGGTCGACGATCGCGGCGTAGACGTGGCCGATGGACAGATCGGGGAGATCTGGATCAAAGGGCCGAACGTCGTG
Source organism: uncultured Gammaproteobacteria bacterium (assembly GCA_963780795.1). Taxonomy (GTDB): domain Bacteria; phylum Pseudomonadota; class Gammaproteobacteria; order Pseudomonadales; family Azotimanducaceae; genus DATJGR01. The sequence goes on from CAWADH010000009.1 coordinate 259,926, forward strand.
CAGGGCTACTGGAACAAACCCGAAGCAACTGCCGAGGCGTTCACCGACGGCTGGTTCCACACCGGCGATCTCGGCTATCGCGACCCGAGCGGTTTCTTCTACGTGGTCGATCGAAAGAAGGACGTCGTGATCAGGGGCGGCGAGAACGTCTATTGCGCCGAAGTGGAAGCGGTGCTGTTCGAGCACCCCGCCGTGCAGGACGTCGCGATCATCGGTCTGCCGCATCGCATGCTCGGCGAAGAGGTGGCCGCGGTGATCGAAGTGCGGCCGAACCACACGATCGATCCGGAGGAAATCCAGGCGTTCGTCGCAACGCGGCTCGCGCGATTCAAAGCGCCGACGCAAGTGCTGATATCCGACGGGCCGCTGCCGCGCACCGCGACTGGCAAGGTGCTGAAGCGGGAGCTCAAACAAAAATATTCGGTGTGACGCGACGTAACTTGATCGTTGGGGAGAGAAACGCGATGCGAGTTCTGTTGGTTGGTGTGTTGGTGCTGGTCGCCTCGTGCGGCGATCCGATCATGATTCTGCCGGGCGGGGCGCTCAAGGGAACGACTGCGACGGTTCCGGCGGACTGGTCGTCGGTCGCGGCGGTCAAAACCATTCAGGTCGAATTCCGTCCGAAGGATCCGTACTCGCACAACATCTGGGGAGTGGGCATCGGTCCGGATCTCTACATTGCGACCGGCGCGAAGGGAACGCGCTGGACGCCGTTCATCGCCGAAGATCCGAACGTGCGCGTGCGCATCGGCACGGATCTGTTCGATCTCAAAGCGGTACCGGTCACCGACGAAGCCGAGCGCAAGCGGGTGGCCGAGGCGTACACGAAGAAGTACGACGTGAAAGCCGACGACAACTGGGTGGCCGCCGGGTTGATCTACAGGCTCGATCGGCGCAGCTGATCCCGGACGGCCGTTCTCATCGACGCGGTGCGCGCTCCATGTCGGGGGCCGATCGATCCATTTGCGCGACGAGTTCGAGCAGCGCATCGGCCGTTCTGTTCGGTTCGATCGTCGGATCGAGGTGCGTGCCTTCGATCGTGACGCGCGGCCAGCCGCGATGGCTCGCATCGCGCGCTTCGCTTGCGTAAGTCCGCGACAGTTGCAGATAGCCGCAAGGTCGCGCGTCCCAGTTCGGTATGCCTGCGACGTCGTCGAACCAGGCGCGCGTCAGTCGCGGCAGGTCGCGTTCGAACTGCGCCCGCAATTGCGGGTCCGTGATCGCCTTGTCGAGCCCCGCGCCCCACCAATGCGACCACGCGGGCAAGCGCCCCTGTTCGGTCGGCAGCGCGTCGATGAATTTCAGGAACTCGGCGTCGACGGGCGCCGTCTTGCCGTACTGCGGCGGCACGCGCGCGTCGACGAACAGCAGCATCGACGCATTCGTGCCTTCGGCCACTGAAGGCAACAACAGCCCGGCGGCGCTGTGCGCGGCGAGAATCGGCTCGCGCACATCGCGCAGCAGTTCGAGCAAACGCGTGGCCCAATCGCGCCATGAGGTATCCGGTGGCGGGGTCGGCACGCGACACGCCCGGCCGCGTCGTTCGAGTGCGTGCGCGGTCGGCGCAAGCGACGACGCGCCAACGAGTGGACTATGGAGCAGAACGAGTTCGCGCAGCGCGTGCGCTCAGGCGGAATGCGATGTCGCGATCGGCACCACGCCGAGCGTTTTCACCGGAACGTCGAGCAGGGCGTGCAGATTCTTGTGGAAATGCACGATCGCTTTTTCGAAGTAGCCGTACGTGAAGTGCTCGTTGGCGCCGCTCGCGATGCCGTTCTGGATGCCGCGAATCACCGCGGCGTCTTCTTTGCCGCCGGTGTCGCTGACGAACTCGGCATCGCGCGTGGCTTTAGTGCCGGCGCCTTCGTTCACCGCTTCACCGCGATTCGTCAGCCGATACGTGTGAAAGCGGGTTTGTCCGGTCGTCAGCGGTTCGAGCACCGACATCGTCGTGTGATTCGACAGCACCGCGAGGATCACGTTGGGGAACAGGTGATAGACGTATGTGACGTAACCGGCGATGTTGCGCCGTTCCGGCGGCAGCGCCCTGAGCTTCTCGATACGCCGGAACGGGAACGTCACGCGGCTGTTGCGGCCGAACGTTTCGATCAGCGTCAGGTTGTCGTAGCCATACGGGAAGAACGTCGTCTTGTGCGTGGGCTTGATGTGATAGCCCTCTAGATTCGCTTCCATGAACAGTTTCCAGTTCACGTCGGAGACGTTTTCGTTCGCGGCGAAGATGCGCTGGTCGGCGGCGATGAGATCGGGCAAACCGTCGAGCGCGTCCTGCGACGCCGCGCCTGGCAGCTGCGTGACGAAGACGAGCCCGCATTTCTCTTCGACCTGCACCGGCACCAGGCCGTGCTCCGCTTTGTCGACGTCGGGAAATCCCTGGTCGTGCGGAATGTGGTGAAGGCGACCGTCGAGCCGGTACGCCCAGCCGTGGTAGCCGCAGACGAACGCCTTCGTGCAGCCGCTGCCTTCGGCGAGACGCATGCCGCGATGCCGGCACGCATTGCGAAACGCGCGCACGCGGCCGTCGTCGCCGCGCACCACCACCAAGGGTGTTCCGGCTGCATTGCGCGCAACGTACGAGCCCGCTTCGGGCAGCGCGGCCGACGGACAGAACGGGATCGGAAGCCGCCGCAGCAGCTCGAGTTCGGCACTGAAGCGCTGATCGGACCGGTAGTTCGCTACCGGCTCGCGCCAGGTCGCCGTGCCCATATCGGTGGATCCAGCGTCGATGTGGTCGAGTATGCGCTGGCAGACGGCGCGGTCGTCTAGCAGTGATTCCATGGCGTGTCGCATCGAAAAAGGCTCGATCGCGATGATCCGCCCGGCCGCTCGGGGTCGCAAGGAGAGCCGCGGCCGACGTGCGAGCGCCATCTCTTCGGAATAAGTATCGGACGGTGCCTGGCACCGTCCGATACTTATTCCGTCCTTCACACTTTCGGACGCTGCGCCGCAGCAACTTCTTGATCTGACTAGACATAACCATGTACATTCCGCGCTCGTTTTTTCAGGCACGTCGCGATCGCGCCCACCCGGCCGAGTTCACTGGCGTAACCAAACTTTTAACAGGGCTAAATCGTGGCTAGGCAAAAAGAGCTCAAGCTTTACCGCAACATCGGCATCATCGCGCACATCGACGCCGGCAAGACGACCACCACCGAGCGCGTGCTGTATTACACCGGCAAGAAGCACCAGATCATCGAGGTGCACGACACCAAAGACGGCAAGGCGAGCACCACCACCGACTACCTCGAGCAGGAACGCAAACGCGGCATCACGATTCAGAGCGCCGCGGTCTCTGCTGAGTGGAAGGGCTATCAGATCAACGTCATCGACACGCCCGGCCACGTCGACTTCACGATCGAAGTGAACCGCAGCCTGCGCGTGCTCGACGGTGCCGTCGTGGTATTCGACGGCGTTGCCGGCGTTGAACCGCAGACGGAGACCAACTGGCGGCTTGCCAACCAGTACAACGTGCCGCGCATCTGCTACGTGAATAAGATGGACCGCATGGGCGCGAGCTTCTCCCATTGCGTGAAAGGCATCCGCGAGCGTCTCGGCGCGAACGCGGTGTTGTGTCAGATCCCGATCGGCAGCCAGGACGAGTTCGTCGGCATGGTCGATCTCGTCGCCGGTTGTGGCTACGTCTGGGATTCCGACGACAAAGACGCCGAGTGGGAAACGGTTCCGCTCGATCAGTTGAAAGGCCGCTTCAAGTTTGCGTTGCCCACCGACCAGGAGTGGATCGACCGCATCCCCGAACTGCGACAGGAAATGCTCGAGACCGCGCTTGCGATGGACGACGACGCATTCATGCATCTCATCGAAACCGGCGAGTTCGATCCGGCCGTTCTGAAGGCGTGCATACGCAAGGGCTCCGTGACCGGCAAACTCATCCCGGTGCTGTGCGGCTCGTCGTTCAAGAACAAAGGCGTGCAGCAGTTGCTCGATGCGGTGATCGACTACCTGCCGTACCCCGGTGAAAACGGCGGAATCTCGCTGGTAGACGAAGACGGCAACGTCATCGGCGAGCAGAAGGTCACCGACGACGCGCCGGCGCGTGCGCTCGCGTTCAAGGTGATCAACGACCAGTTCGGTTCGCTGACGTTCATCCGCATCTACTCCGGCATCATCAAGAAGGGCGACAGCCTTGCGAACGTCACGCGCGGCAAGAAGGAGCGCGTCGGACGCATCGTCGAAGTCCAGGCGAACGCGACCAAGGACATCGAAGAAGCGCGTGCAGGCGACATCTGCGCGCTGGTCTCGATGCGCGAAACGGAGACCGGCGACTCGCTGTGCGATCCGGCGCATCCGGCGCTGCTCGAACGCATGCGCTTCCCCGATCCCGTCATCAGCGTTGCGATCGAACCGAAATCGCGCGGCGACTCCGACAAGCTGTCGGCTGCGCTCTACAAGATGGTGAAAGCCGACCCGTCGCTGCGGCTCAACGTCGATCACGAGACCGGTCAGACGGTGCTGCGCGGCATGGGCGAGTTGCACCTCGAAGTGACGATCGACCGCATGCGCACCGAACTCGGCGTAGAGGCCGCGATGGGCAAGCCGAAGGTCAGCTTCCGCGAAGCGTTCGGCATGCCGGTCGAGCACATCTATACGCACAAGAAGCAGACCGGCGGTTCGGGTCAGTTCGCCGAAGTGAAAATCTCGTTCGAACCCGCGGAAACCGGTTCCGGTATCGAGTTCATCGACGAGATCGTCGGGGGGCGCATCCCGCGCGAATTCATTCCGTCGGTCGAGCACGCGATCAACACCGAGTCGAAGAGCGGCCAGATCGCCGGCTACGAAGTGGTGGACTTCAAGGCGCGCCTGCTCGACGGCAAGTTCCACGAGGTCGATAGCTCGGCGCTCGCATTCGAAATCGCCGGCCGGGCATGTTTCCGCGAAGCGCACAAGCTGAGCCGTCCGAAGCTGCTCGAACCGATCATGCGAATCGAGGTGGTGATCGAGTCGACGTATCTCGGCGACGTCATCGGCGACATCAACCGGCGTCGCGGCCAGGTGACCGAGCAGGGTCAGAAAGGCCCTTCGGCGTTCGTGCAGGGTTACGTGCCAATGGCGGAAATGTTCGGGTACATTAGCTTCCTGCGATCGGCCACCAGCGGTCGCGGTACGTTCACGATGGAGTTCGATCGCTACGCCGAAGTGCCGCAGGGCATGGTCGACGCGATTCTCACCAAGAACGGTCGTTCCTGATAGCTAAAGGGCCGCAACACCGTCCATGCTGCTGACACTGGTCATCGTCTACCTTCTGGTCACGATCGCGATCGGACTGTGGGCGGCCAAGCGGGTCAAGAACACTGCCGACTTCGCCATCGCGGGTCGGCATCTGCCCCTCATCATGATCGTTACCACCACGTTTGCGACGTGGTTCGGCGCCGAAACCGTGCTGGGTATTCCCGCGCGCTTCGTGCAGGGCGGCTTGCACAGCATCGTCGAAGATCCGTTCGGCGCCGGCACGTGCCTGATCCTCGTCGGCATGTTCTTCGCCTCGAAGCTCTACAAGATGACGCTGCTGACGATCAGCGACTACTACCGGGAACGGTTCGGCCGCACGATTGAAGTGGTGTGTTCGCTGATCATCATCCTGAGCTACCTCGGGTGGGTCTCGGCGCAGGTCACGGCGCTCGGCCTCGTGTTCAACCTGCTGTCCGACAACGTCATTTCGATACCGGTTGGCATGGTTCTCGGAACGGCGTCGATCCTCGCCTATACGCTGTTCGGCGGCATGTGGTCGGTGGCGGTAACGGACTTCATGCAAATGATCATCCTGGTGATCGGGCTTGCGATCATCGCGATGTTTGCGGCCGACCAGGCGGGCGGCGCCGACAAGGTCATCGCGCTCGCGACCAGCAAGGATCTGTTCCAGTTCTGGCCGGAACCGAGCTTCACCGAGACGATGACGTTCTTCGGCGCGGCGATCACGATGATGCTCGGCTCGATTCCGCAGCAGGACGTGTTTCAGCGCGTGATGTCGGCGCGCGACGTCAAAGCCGCCACGCGCGGTCCAGTGATCGGCGGTGCGTGCTACATCCTGTTCGCGTTCGTGCCCATGTTCCTCGTCACCAGCGCGTTGATCATCATGCCGGAACAGGCGACGACGCTGATCGAGGAAGATCCGCAGAAGGTGCTTCCCACCCTCGTGCTCGAGCACATGCCGTTCGTCATGCAGGTGCTCTTTTTCGGTGCTTTGATGTCGGCGCTGAAGTCGACCGCCTCAGCGACGTTGTTGGCGCCGTCGGTGACGTTCGTGGAGAACATCTGGCGACAGTTCTTTCCGCGCGAAGGCGACAAAAAGGATCTTTGGACGATGCGCGTGGCGGTGCTGGTGTTCGCGGTGTGCGTCTGCACTTATGCGATCGCGCTGCAGGGCACGTCGATTTACGAACTGGTGTCCAGCGCGTATCAGGTCACGCTGGTCGGCGCCTTCGTGCCGTTGGTGTCGGGGCTGTACTGGAAGCGTGCCAGCACGCAAGGAGCGATCTTCTCGATCGTGCTCGGCGTGCTGACGTGGATGCTGTTCCTGCTGACGCCGGCGGGAGAGCAGATCCCTGCGCAACTGGCTGGATTCGTGATGGCCTGGGTCGGTCTCGTGGTCGGGTCGCTCGGTCCGCAGACGATCCGCAACCGCCACGGTACCCACCACCACATCGTCGGCGTGCACGGCTGAGCCGAGGGGCGCGACTACCAGCTTCCTTTGCGTGTCGGCGCGCCCGGACCGCTGTACGCATTGGTGTATCCCGGTTCGACGGCGTAGCGCACCACTGGAAACGTTGCCAACGTCTGATTCCACGCGCTGACGAGTTCGTCTTCGGCCGCGTAATCGAACGGATCCTGCAGATTGCGCTCCTCTGATCCGCCCGGCCGCGGCGGATGCTCGAGCAGCCATCGCGCCGTGTGCGCGAACGCATCGGTCGGCGCAACCACGTCCGTGTAACCGAGTTCCGTCTTCAGTTTCGTCAGATCGAACACGCGATGCCCATTCGTCGGTTGCCCGACCAGCGGCCGCGCGCAGGCGGCCAGTTCGTACGGCATCGAGACGACGTCCCAGCGATGATCGAGCGCGGCGGTAACGACGTCGACGATCTGCCGCAGGGTCAACGCTTCAGCGTCACCGCAATTGTAGACCTGACCGGCAGCCGCCTCGGGATGATCGACGGCGAGCAGCACTGCATGCGCGATGTTCCCGGCGTAACCGCAGTGATGCAGCGTCAGGCCGCCGTCGGGCAACACGATATGTGGGCGCCGATCCCGGATGCGTCTAACGATGCACCACTCCCGCGGCACCAGCTGGTACGGCCCGTAGACGAGCGGATAGCGGAAGTGCGTTGCGGCCGGATGCGATTCGAACACGACGCTTTCCGAACGGAACACGCGGTAACCCTTCTCGTCTTCGGACCGGTTGGTCGACTTGGCCCACCCTTCATCGATCGGAACCGGCAGTCCATGCGGCGTCAGCACACCGGGATTCGAGTAACCGCGATACGCCGGCACGCCGCCGATCGAAATGAACCGGTCCGTTCTGCCGCGCATGACTTCGCAGGTGCTGCGCAACCGGCCGTACGCTGCGATCGTAAGGTCAAAGCTGCGGCCCGTCAGCGCCGCTTCGAGAGCAGCGCCGTCGAACGGATCGGTGTGAATGTGCTCGACCTGCGCGGGTATTTCGGCGACTTCGTGCCGCCCCGTGTGCAGGATCGACACCGTGTGACCGCGTCGCAGCAGGCCGTTGACGATGAAGTGACCGGTAGGCCCGGTTCCGCCGATGACGAGACTCTTCAATTCGGTTCCTCGTAGATCGGTTGGCCGAGGATCGAGCGCATCGTGGATGTCAGTTCCGCTTTGCCACCCAGGCGCCGATCAGATCCGCCACGTCGTCGCGAGCGTTCTTCGGATTCTCGAGATAGTGATCGCCGATGATGAACTCGAGCGTCTTGTCGGTGGCGCCCAACGCGTCGTGTATGCCGCGCGCATCGCTCGGGAACACGCCGGTATCGCCCATGCTCTGAACCACCAGCGCGGGCACCTTGATGCGCGCGAGGTGTGGTGCGCCGCGGCACTGCGAATCGCGCAGGCTCCACATCGATAGCCACGTGCGTAACGTGTTGGTCAGTCCGATGCCGCGCGGCGAGAAGTTGGCCGCCTTCGGATCTCCGGCGTAGCAGACGCCTACCGGCCGGTCGGAGGGATCGAGCGCGCCGTCCATGAGGCGCGGATCGGCCCACGTGCGCTGCAGGATGAACGCGCGATCGAACAGGCCGACCTTCTTCAGCTGATCGAGCTGCGACCACACCCAGTCGGTGATGCGATGGTTGCGCGCTTCCTGTGCCGCGCGATAGCGCGCAACGAATTCGGCCGAGTACGGCGGACCGTTGGCGGGGTCGTACATGTTGAGCGACGGGTCGACCAGCGTCGGGTCGCGCTCGTCGGTGACTGATGGGTCCATCCATGCGGTGAGCACTTCGGGCCGACCCGCGTGCGAACACAACGACACGTAGAGATCTGCTGCGATCAGTTCGTTCACCGCCGGCGGTAACTTGAGTCCGGGCGTGGCGATGATGTTCGGTTCGATCGCCTGCGACTGGTACGCGCCCATCAACGAACCGCCGCCGGAATTGCCGAGGATCACCACGCGCTCCACGCCGGCCTGTTCCTTGAGCCAGCGCACGCCCACGCCGATGTCGATCAACGCGTGTTCGAGCAGGAAAAACGCTTCGTTGCCGCGAAAGCGCGTGTTCCAGCCGAGAAAGCCATAGCCGCGCCGCGCCATGTACTCGCCGAGATAGTGCTCGCTGAAGTCGACGTTGTAGTGCGTCGCGATGAACGCCGTCGTCGGACGCTTGTCCTTCGGGCGGTGATAGAGACCCTGGCATGGATGAAAACCCGCGCCGTTGCGCGGCGACGTCGGCGACACCAGCGATACGAACTCCCGTTCTATTGCTTGCATGACTCCCCCTGCTTTTCCGAGAGGCTCAGATGTTCAGCTCGGCGCGCACGATGTCGCGCCCGAGCACCATGTTTCGCAGCTTGCCGTACGCCACGTCGCGCGGCAGGTATTTCATGCCGCAATCGGGCGCCACCACGAGGCGTTCCGGCGGCAGATGTTTCAATGCCTCGCGGATCCGTTGCGCGATCGTCTCCGGCGACTCCACCGTCTGATCGCGCAGGTCGATCACGCCGACGTGAATGCGCTTCGACGGCAACAGCTGCAACAGTTCCATGTCCACGCGCGGTTGCGCACATTCCAGCGAAATGTCGGTTGCCGCGCAGGCGTCGAGTTCTTCGCAGAACGCATACCCCTTCGGCTTGTTCGCCACGTGTTTGCCGTAGCCGAAGCAGACGTGCAGCGCGGTGGTGCCGGTGGCGCCTCGCAGCGCGCGGTTGATCGCTTCGACCGCGTATTCGCGTGCCGCTTCCGGTCGCGCCTGCACGTAGGGTTCGTCGAGCTGCACGATGTCGACGCCGGCCGCGAACAGATCGCGCACTTCAGCGTTGACCGCGTCGGCATACGCCAGCGCGAGATCGCCGGCTTCCGGGTAATAGTCGTTCTGTGCCTGTTGCGTCATCGTGAACGGGCCGGGCAGCGTCACCTTGATCGGCTTGTTGGTGTGCGCCTTCAGAAATCCGATCAGCGGCGCTTCCACCGCGCGAAGTCGCCGCACCGGTGCGGTGATGCGCGGCACCGGCACCGCGCGGCCCGTTCGGTCCAGCGCTTCGCCGGGATGATCGAGGTCGACGCCGCTCAGCGCCGTTGCGAAACGATTCGAGTAGCTCTCGCGGCGCATCTCGCCGTCTGTGACCACATCTACGCCGGCGCGGTGCTGGTCGAACAGCGCGAGCAGCGTTGCGTCGTTCTGCGCCTCAGCGAGATGGTCGGCGTCGATGCGCCACAACTCCAGCGCGCGCACGCGCGCCGGCAGGCGTTCGTCGAGCCGCTTGCGGTCGATCAGCCAGTCCGGTTGTGCATAGCTGCCGACGAGCATGGCCGGAAGCAGACGGTTCATGAAACGTCCTCGGTGCTGGCATTGAGATTGGCGCGCATGCGGATCGCGACGCGCAGGAACGTGTCGAGGTCGCGCTGAGGAATGCCGCGCGTCGCGATGGCGTTCACCGCAGCGGCGTTGTGCACGAGTTTCGGTTTCAAACGCTTCGCCTTGGCGGTGAGGAAGACGTTGCTGCGGCGGCGGTCCGATGCGTCGCGGCGTTTGCGGATCAGCCCGGCGTCGCGCATCGATTCCAGCATCAGCATGGTCGACGACTCGGCGAGGTTTGCCTCGTCGGCGAGTTCGCGTTGCGACATGCCGTCGCGTTCCCACAGCACGCGCAGCAGATACCAGAAGCCGTTCGACAGCGAATGGCCGATGTGCCGCTGCAGCGCGCGATCGAACGCGCGATGCGTGGCGCGCGTCTGATAGCCGTAGCTCTTGAGCGGATCGTTGTCGAACGGTTTCCCGACCGGTTGCGCGCTTGCCATCGTCAATCCGGACGCCGCATTTCGTAGATTGATGCGACGTTCGTGTAGTCGTGGTAACCGAGCCGCGCGACCTGCGCGAGCGCAAGCGAGTCGACGCGGCCGTTGCTGCCGATTAGCGCATCGTCGATGTACACGCCGACCACTTCGCCGAGCACGAGATGACTGCCGCGGCCGTCGCTGCCGGCCGGCAACGCCACGATCTCGAACACGCGGCATTCGAGCGCCGCGCGCGCTTCGCCGACGCGCGACGTGCGCACGTACTTCGAGGCCACCGCGGTAAGACCGGCGGCGATCAGTTCGTTCTCGCCGTAAGGCAGTTGCCGCGACGTCTCGTTCATCTGCCGCGCGAGGTCGGCAGAAACGATGCTGGCGGTGAACTCCGGCACCGCTTCGACGTTGCGCAGCGTGTCTTTGCTGCCGCCGTTCGCATGCGCGTTCGGCGCGAAACCGACGATCGGCGGATCGGCCGAGAACGCGTTGAAGTAGGAGAACGGCGCGAGATTGAGGCGACCCTCGCGATCGATCGACGTGATCCAGCCGATCGGCCGCGGCGCAACGAGCGCGTTGAGGGGATTGAATTTGAGCGGAGCGGGTTTCAGGTCGATGCGCGGGTCGTAGTGCATGCTCAGTCCCGCAGCATTCCGCTCGAACGCAGCAGCGCGTCGAGACGGCGTTCGAGTTCCGGCGTGGCCGGCACCATCGGCAGCCGGTGCTCGTTGTTCGGCAGAATGCCCAGGCGTTTCGCCATGTACTTGATCGGGATCGGATTGGTGTCCCAGAACACCGCGCGATTCAGTTCGAGCAGCTCGTAGTGCGCGCGGCGGCCCGCGGTGAGATCTCCCTCGGCGGTTGTTTCGTAGAGTCGCGCTACAGGCCCGGGTACCAGATTGCCGACCGCATTCATCAGGCCGCACGCGCCAAGCGCCAGCATCGGGAAGCTGAGTTCTTCGAGGCCGACGAAGATGCGGAAGTCCGCGCCGAGCCGCGCGAGACAGTCGGAGACGAACGCGAGATCGGTGGATGCGTGCTTCATGCCGACCAGCGTCGGCACGCGTTCGGCGATTTCGACCAGCGTCGGCAACTCGATGTTCACCGCCGCGCGCACGGGTATGTGATAGATCATCAGCGGCAGATCGCTGCGTTCGCCGAGCGCGCGGTAGTACTCGACCAGACCGCGCTGCGGCGGACGGATGTAGTAAGGGGTGACGATCAGCAGCGCGTCAACGCCGGCCCGCGCCGCGAAGTCGGTGAGCGCCGCGGACTCGGCGAACGACTGCGATCCGGTGGCGGCGACGATCTGCGTGCGTCCTTTCGCCACTTCGATTGCGGTCTGCACCAGGCGATTGCGTTCGTCCACCGTCAGCGTGCTCGGCTCGGCCGAGGTGCCGTTCACCAGAATGCCGTGCCCGCCGTCGGCGATGTGTCGCTCGATCAGCGCGGCGTAGGTCGCGTAATCGACTTCGCCGTGCTGAAACGGCGTGATCAACGGCGTGATTGAGCCGCGCAGTGCGTTCTTGGCGAGTTTCATCGTGCGGAACTCATCCGCGGTTCGTCGCGAAACCGGGATCGGTACCGAGGATGCGCCCCGGCTGGTCGAGGCTCTCCTGCCACAGCAGCGACTCCATGTAGATGTTCAGCGGCTGGTCCTGGATGGTGAGTTCGTAAACGCTCGATTCGTCGTTCGACGCGTGGTTGTGCACGGCCCAGCCCGGCGCCGACACCATCAGATCGCCGGCGGCCCATTCGTAACGCTTGCCTTCGACGCGGCTGTAACCCGAGCCGTGGAAGTAATAGTTGATCGCCGACGACACGTGACGGTGTGGCCGATCGACGATGCTCGGCGGGCGGATGGTCATCGTCGCGAAGAAGTTCGGTGTGGTGCCGTTGAAGCGCTCGGTTTTGGTGTTGTACAGCAGATACAGGCGCCGCCCGATGTACTGCGCGCCGAGCGCTTCGAGCTTGTCGAGGTTAGCCTTCACCGTTTGCCACGGCCAGTGCAGCACGTGCGAAGCCACCGGCGTGGGATTGATCAGCGTTTCGTACGGCATCAACGCGGCGCCGTCGTCGCCGATCTGGAACGTCGGCAGATGCATGGGTGCCGTCCTTTCGGCATGCTCCTTCTGACGAGCCGGCTGAGGGTCTTCCTCGATCAGGTGTACACGCATCATCTCGAGCAACGCAGCGTTCGAATACGTCAGCCGCGCGTGCAGATCGTTCGAGTCGTTGACGTGCCGATACGTTGCATACGACGGGTGGTTCCATACGTCGTACTGATCGAATGCGATGGTTCGGTTGCCGACCACGGTGGTGCCGCTGCCGCGGATGCAGAAGTTCACCTGCGTGGAATTGTGGCGGATCGGCACCGTCTGCTCGCCGGGCTTCAGCACTTCGAGCGCAACCTGCACGCCGGGCGTGAGACCGCGACCCGGATCGGGCGCGTTCGGATGCACGAACAGCGCGATGCGGCGGCCGTTGGCGGGACGCGGCAGGTCAGCGAGGCGTTCGATTTCGCGGTCGATGTCGGCGCGCTTGATCAACACCGGCGGCCAGTCGCGCGCGGGCTTCGCGCGTTCCGGATCGCAATGCGGCGGCGGTGCCCCGTCGACGATCAACACGTCGGGTCGATTCATGACCAGCCCTCTCGAAGTGATGCGCCCCAAGTTACGCGCCTAACCGACGCGCCATTGAAAAGCTTTGGCATAAAAGTATTATCGGTCGACCCAGCGGCGTCAACGGACGACCAGCCATGAGCAATGCCCCGAGTCTGGTGTGGCCCGAAGGCGGCAACACGCGGATTCCGTATCAGATCTACTCCGACCCGGCGATCTTCCGGTTGGAAATGGATCGGATCTTCAGCGGTGCGAGCTGGTCGTACGTCGGCCTCGAAATCGAGATCCCGAAGCCGGGTGACTTCAAAGTGACGCGCGTCGGCGACCGTTCCGTGGTGATCACGCGCGACGAAAACGGCGAGATCCGCGGTTTCGTGAACCGCTGCGCTCATCGCGGCGTGAAGTTGTGCCGGCACGAGTTCGGCAACACGCGCTTCTTCGTCTGCCCGTACCACCAGTGGTCGTACGACGCGACCGGCGCCTTGCGCGGCGTGCCGTTCATCAAAGGCGTGAATCAGCTCGGCGGCATGCCGGAAGACTTCGAGCGCACCGACTATGCGTTGCCGCGGCTGATCACGTGCACGCGCAACGGCGTCATCTTCGGGTCGTTCGCCGAAAGCATGCCTGCGCTCGAGACGTATCTCGGCGAGGTGAACACGCGCTACTTCGACCGGGTGTTCGACGGCCGCGCCCTGAAACTGCTCGGCTATTCGCGGCAGTTGATTCCCGGCAACTGGAAGCTGATGTTCGAGAACATCAAGGATCCGTATCACGCGTCGCTGCTGCACGTTTTCCTGGTGACGTTCGGCTTGTTCCGCGCGGACCAGAAGTCGCAGGTGCGGATGGATCCGACCGGCCGGCACGCGCTGCTGATCTCGCAGCGCGGCGAGGCGACAGCGAGCGACGCAACGCGCGACATCTCGAACCTGCGCGAGGATTTCGTGCTGCAGGACAAACGGCTGCTCGATCCGGTGAAGGAGTTTCCCGACGATGCGACGGTGGTGATGCAGACCATCTGGCCGAACCTGATCGTACAGCAGCAGTCGAACACGCTCGCGCTGCGGCAGATCCAGCCGCGCGGTCCGGGTTCATTCGAACTGCACTGGACGTTCTTCGGCTATGCCGACGACGATGAAGCGATGACGAAACGCCGTTTGCGGCAGGCGAATCTGATGAGCGCGGCCGGGCTGGTGTCCGGCGACGACAGCGAGGTGATCAAGCTGACGCAGGACGGCGTGGTGCGTCATCCCGACGACGCCGGCGTGCTGCTGATGGGCGGACGCGACTGGCAGGACACGCAGCACATGGTCACCGAAACGGCATTGCGTGCGTTCTACTCGCACTATCGCGCGGTGATGGGCTTCTGAAATGGCGTTAGACGGCGCGCTGCAGTTCGAGCTCGAAGACCTTTACTCCCGCTACGCGTCGCTGCTCGACGACGGTCCGCTGCGCGACTGGCCGGACCTGTTTGCGCAGGAGTGTCTCTATCTGGTGATTCCGCGCGACAACTACGATCGCGGCCTGCCACTCGCGATCATCCGCTGCGAGAGCCGCGGCATGCTCGTCGATCGCGTCCGTGCTGCGCAGGAGACGATCATGCACGAGCCGCGCTATCTGCGGCATCACGTCACCAACGTCAGAGTCACGGCGATGGACGGCGCGCGTATCGATGCGATCGCGCACTTCAGCGTGATGGAAGTGCTGCCGGACGAGTTGCCGCGCATCCTCTGCGTGGGCCGCTACGTCGACGTGCTCCAGCGACGCAACGATGGCGCGCTCGAGTTCGTGGAAAAGCGCTGCGTTTACGACTCGGTGCTGGTCCCGAACACCATCGTCTATCCGGTGTAGGGCGCTTCCATCGGACGACCTTCGTCAGCCCGCTCTCGATATTTCGACGACCGAGCAGTTAGGATGCGAACAGCCTTGCCATGGGGAGACTGATGGCCAACCTGTTGACCGACGAGCACCGCGCCTGGATCGGCCGCGAGGAAGCGCCGATCCACGTCGAAGTGAGCCGCCGCGACATCGTCAAATATGCGATCGCCACCGAACAGACGCAGCAGAAGTATCTGCACGGCGACGAAGCGCCGCCGATGTTCATATTCAATCTGTTCGGCGCGTTGCGCACCGTTGCCGAATTGCGCAGCGATGGCTTGCCGCGCGGCAGCGGCAGCGGTCCGAAGCTGCCGTTGCAACGCGTGATGGCCGGCGGCACCGAGCTGGTGCTGCAACGTCCCATCCGTCCTGGCGATCGTCTGACCGGCGTGCAGCGTGTCGTCGACATGTACGAGAAGCAGGGCAGCCAGGGTCCGTTGATCTTCACCGTGCGCGCGTTGCGGGTAACTGACGCTACAGGTGCGCTGGTGCTCGAAGAAATCCAGACGGGTATCGCGCGATGACGTTGCGAATCGCCGATCTGAAAGTGGGCGACGCGTTGCCGGAGCGCAGCCACACGCCCACCAACGTAAGCCTGTTTCTGTACAACGCCTCCGTTTGGAACCCACACCGGATCCACTACGACGAAACGTATACGACGCAGGTCGAACGTCACCCCGCGATCGTCATCGACGGACCGCTGCAGGGCGATTGGCTCGCACAATGCGTCGCGAACTGGCTTGCCGACGGCGGCACGCTGCTGCGCTTCAGCTACAGCAATCGCAAAGCGACCTATCTCGGCGAAACGCTGGTGTCGGGCGGGCGGATTACGGCGATCGACGTGGCAAAACGGCTCGTCACGGTCGAGTTGTTCGTGCGCAACGCCAACGGCGACGTGACGTCGCCGGGCGCCGCTACGGTGGAGTTGCGAGCGTAATCAGATGTCGTCGCAACCCGCACTCGATCTCTCCCGCGTCTTCACGCTCGAGCCGCATGGTCCGGACACCTACGTTGCCGAGAGTCCGCACTACCCGTGGGGCCGTATCTACGGCGGGTTGGTCATCGCGCAGGCGCTGTGGGCCGCCACGCAGACGGTGCGCGTGGAGCACGTGGTGCATTCGCTGCACGCGTATTTCATTCTCGGCGGCGAATTCGACGAACCGGTGCGATACGAGGTCGACCGCACGCGCAACGGTCGTTCGTTCAGCACGCGGCGCGTGGTTGCGCGCCAGAGCGCCGGCGCCATCCTCACGCTCGAGTGCTCATTCCAACGATATGAAGAAGGGGCGGAGTCACAGTCTCACTCGATGCCTGCTGGCATTCCCGACCCGGACGCGCTGCCGCCGGTGTACGATGCCGGTCTCGATCGCCGCGAAGTGCCGCATCGTGGCGGCCATCCGGGTTCCGTCGTATGGGGCCGATTTCCTGTAGCGCTCGGCGACGATCCGCGGCTGCATTACTGCGCGATGGCCTACCTCAGTGACATGAACGCAATGGATGCCGTATCGAACTCGCGCGCCGGCGGAGCGCAAGCCGCCGCCGAATGGTCGGAATGGATCGGCGCGAGCCTCGATCACGCCATGTGGTTCCATCGACCGGTGAAAGCGGACGACTGGTTGCTGATCGACATGACCGGTCACGGCCTCGTCCGCACCCGTGGGCTCGCCACCGGCCAGGTGTTCGATCGCAGCGGCGTGCACGTGGCGACGATCGCGCAGGAAGGTCTGCTGCGGCCGAAGAAGAAGCCCTGACGTAAGTGCACTGCGACTGGACGCGTCTTCGACCAGCCGCTAGGTTTGCGCCTCCCAAATCAGATGGAAGGTATACACGTGCGTTGGCTATTGCCTGTCGTTACTGTCGCGTTCGTTCTGTCGAGGTCTGCGCTGGCGGCGCCGGCAGACGGTCCGTCGCGGACGTTCGAAGGCAGCGATCTGTTTGCGCTGCAGTACGCCGCGGATCCGCAGATCCGACCGGATGGTCGCGCCATCGCCTATACGCGCGTGTCGTACAACGTCATGACCGACCGCGCACAGCAGTCGATCTGGACGATCGATCCGCAGACCGGCGTGCAGTCGCCGATCGTCGCAGCGCCCGGCTCTCACCGCTCGCCCCGCTGGTCGCCCGACGGCACGCGGCTCGCGTACGTGTCGACGTCGGATCAGGGTGCGCCGCAACTGTACGTGCGCTGGCTCGACGGCAATCGCGCGGCGAAGCTCGCCGAATTGACCCACGCGCCGGACAGTCTCGCGTGGTCGCACGACGGCCGGCGGCTCGCGTTCACGATGTTCGCGCCGGACGAGCCGGCGAAACTCGGTAAGGCGCCCGCCAAACCCGAAGGCGCCCAGTGGGGCGATCCTCTCCAGATAATCACCGACATTACCTATCGCGCGGACGGCGAGGGCTACCTCGAGGCCGGCTATACGCACGTTTACGTGATCTCGGCCGACGGCGGCGCGCCCCAACAGATCACCTTTGGCGCATTCAACGAGCGCGGCCCGGTGTCGTGGTCGGCGGACGACCAATACATCTATGTCACCGGCAATCGCGATGCCGATTGGCGGCGCGAGCCGGTGAACACGGAGATCTACCGTGTGTCGGTAGCAACCGGCGACATCAGCGCGCTGACTCAGCGCAAGGGGCCGGACGAGGCGCCCGCGGTATCGCCCGACGGAAAGCAGATCGCCTTTCTCGGTTTCGACGACCAGCTGCTCGGTTATGCCAACGTGCTGTTGTACGTGATGGAACGCGACGGCTCGAACGTGCGATGCCTGACGAGCGGACTCGATCGCTCCATCGACGACGCTCAATGGGCCGGCGACGGCCGCAGCCTCTACGTCAGCTACACCGATCACGCCGTCACGAAGGTAGCGCGGGTTTTCCTCGACGGGCGCGTCGAACCCGTGGCGCAGGGATTGGCCGGCGGTTCGCTCGATCGCCCTTATGCCGGCGGCAGTTTCACGGTTGCGCGCGACGGCGGCGTCGCGTTCACGAGCGGCACCCCCAGCCGCCCCGCGGACATATCGGTAGTGCGAGGCGGCCATGCGCGGCAGCTTACCCAGCTCAACGAAGGGGCGCTCGGGCAGAAGACTCTGGCGGAGGTCGTTGCGCTGCCGGTGGTTTCGTCGCTCGATCAACGTGCGATCGATGCCTGGCTCGTACTGCCGCCGAACTTCGACCGCACCCGCAAATACCCGCTGATCCTCGAAATCCATGGCGGTCCGTTTGCAGCGTATGGACCGACGTTCTCCACCGACGATCAGCTCTATGCCGCGGCCGGCTACGTCGTGCTGTACGTCAATCCGCGCGGCTCGACGTCGTACGGCGCCGAATTCGCCAACCTGATTCACCACGATTATCCGAATCACGACTTCGACGACCTGATGAGCGCGGTCGATGCGGCGATCGCGCAGGGCAACGTCGATCCGGACAAGCTGTTCGTCACCGGCGGGTCCGGCGGTGGCGTGCTGACGGCGTGGATCGTCGGCAAGACCAACCGCTTCAAAGCGGCGGCGACGCAGAAACCCGTCATCAACTGGGCGAGCACCGTGCTGACCACCGACGGCTACACGTACATGTCCAAATACTGGTTCGGTACGATGGCGTGGGAAGACCCCACCAACTACTGGAAGCGTTCGCCGCTGTCGCTGGTCGGCTCCGTATCGACGCCGACTCTGGTCGTCGTCGGCGAGAAGGACTACCGCACGCCGGTCAGCGAATCGGAACAGTATTACCAGGCGCTGCAACTGCGCGGCGTACCCACCGCACTCGTGAAAGTGCCCGGCGCATCGCACGAAGGAATTGCCGCGCGCCCGTCGCAGAGCGCCGCGAAGGCGAGCGCCATCCTCGCCTGGTTCGAACGTTATCGGGGAACGTGACTTTCCGAAGCGACGCTGCGGAGATCAGCCCGCAGCCGTCGAATGCGGCTCGCAGTTGACGTCGTCGTCGTTCATCTCGCGCGTCCATGCGGCAAACTCGAGCTGGATGCCGTCGGGGTCGAGGAAATAGATCGACCGCACGAACGTCGACGGCGTCAGTTCCCGGCTCGCCTGATTTTCCGACGCGTCGTGGTTGATGACCGGCGTCACCTCGACGCCGGCCTTTGCCAGGCGCTCGCGGTATTCGTCGATCTTGTCGGGCGAGACGTCGAACGCAACGTGGTTCATCGTCGCGTTTGCGGTCGTGATCGGCCCGCGCCCAACGAGATTGGCGGGGTGCGTAACGCCGGGCTGCGATTCCGGCGAATCCGGAAACCAGAAGAAAGCGAGCGCGTCGCCGTTGCCGATGTCGAAGAAGAAGTGCTGGCCCATGCCGCGCGGCAGATCGATGGTCTTGATGAGCGGCATGCCCAGCACGCCGGTGTAGAAGTCGACCGTGCGCTTCATGTCTTTGCAGGTGAGCGCCAGGTGATTGATGCCGCGGATTTCGAACTTGGTGTTCTTTCTGCGAGCCGGGCTCTTTGTCGCCGACGTGTTCATGCTCAGTCCTCTACGAATTCAATGACGGATTCCCGTTGGATGCAGATCATCCACAACCGGGTACTGCTTTTCCAGGCGTTTCACGCGTCAGGTCGCCGCCTTCGGCATCGGCACCTCGACGATTCGTTCGTCCACGTCGTCGTATTCCAGGCGCAGGGCTTTGCACGTGACCGCGTGCAGGTTGTACGTCAGCGCGTGGTACGTCAGCTCCATGATGTTCTCGTCGGACAGATGGCTGTGCAGCGCGGCGAAGGTGCCGTCCGGCACGCGGCCGCCTTCGAGGATGAGGCAATCGACGTAGGCGAGTACCGCGCGTTCCTGCGGCGAAAAAGCGTCGGAAACCTGCCACGCCGGAATCGCTGCGATCTGTGCTTCGCTGATCTTGAAGCGGCGCGCGGCTTTGCAATGCTGCGAGTAGACGAACTTGCTCGCCTGAGTGAACCCGACGCGCATGATCGCGAGCTCGCGCAGCTTGGCATCGAGCGGGCTGAGGCTCTTGTCGGCGACCATGCCGAACAGGCTGGTGGCGTGATCGAAGATGTGCGGCACCAGCGCGAACACGGTCCACCAGTGTCCGGGCGTGCCGGTGGCGGTGCCCGGTTGCGCAACCGGATCGCGTTCGCCGAACAGCTGGTCGTAATACTTGCGGATGTTGCCGGTCGCCTGGTCGCGCGTTACCTGTCTGAGTCGCGGCATGGTCGTTTCCCCCTCGTTTGCTGGTTAGTGGCCGATGGTCGGTGTGCGGGTCATTTGTTGGCGCGCTGGATGGCGGCGCCCAGCGCGTTCGATTGCGCGGTGTCGAGATATTCGTCGATGCGGGTGATCTTGCCGTCGCGCACCGAAACGAAGATACACGCGGGAATGGCAACTTCCTCGCCGTTCGCCACGCGGCAGCGCAGCACGTGCCGTTGCATCACGCGATCGCCGAGCGATACCCGCTCGATCACCTCGTAGCGGATCTGCGCGACGTTTTTCGTCAGGCCGCCGAGCGTCTTCAGGTTGTCTGCCTTCGACTGCGTCGCGTTGGTGAAGTTGTGCCACACGAGGATGTCGTCGGCATACAGCGCGGTAATTCCGGCCACATCCTTCTTCTCGATGCGTTCAAAGAGCTGCTGCGCGACTTCGATCGCGATGTTCGGCATAGCGCTTTCCTCAGTTGTTGACGATCCGGTAGTCGGAAATCTGGATCTCTGCGCCATAGTCGGCGTAGTCGCCGGCGGTGCGGCTGGCGCGGAACTCCCCCCAGTTGATCGGTCGGTAATGCGGCGGCTCGGACTCACCCAGCGCACCGGGCAGCGGCGCATAGTTTGCGCTCGGCGCCGGATTGAAGAAGAACGGCGCACTGTAGCGTTCGGCGGAACCGCTCGCGATCACGCGGTGCAGCGCGGCCGGATAGCGATCGTTCGACCACACCTGCACGACGTCACCGATGTTGACCACCAGCGCGTCCGGGTTCGGTTGCACCAGCGTCCACGCGTTGCGCCGATACACCTGCAGGCCGGGCTGGTCGTCCTGCAGCAGGATGGTGACGGCACCGGAATCGGTGTGGTGATTGATGCCGAAGTGACCGGCGCCGCCGAGCGGCGTTTCCGGCGCGGCCGGTGTGTGGCAGCGCGGATAGTAGTTCAGCCGCAGAAAACTGCTGTGCCGCGGTGCGAACGCCGCCTCGAGATGAGCAGCCGGCGTCTGCAGACACCGCGCGATCGCGCCGAGCATGCGGAAGCTCAGCGCTTCGCACGCGGCGTAGAACGAGAGGATCGTGTGCCGAAACTCCGGCAGCTCGCGCGGCCACTGCGCGATGGAACCCGCGAGCGGACCGTCGGTCTCATCGGGACCGACGTCGAAGATCTGCTTCCAATCGCGCGTGTTCTTGGTCAGTTCCCGGTCGTAAAAGCCCCACGAGTTCGTTGCGGTGCGCTCGATCGCGCGCTTCGCGTCCGTCGGCAGCGAGAAGAAGGCGCGCATGGCGGCGTGTGTGGCATCGAGCAGCTCGGCCGGCACGCCGTGTCCGACGATCTGGAAGAAGCCCCAGTCGCGGCACGCGTGGTGAATCTGGCGCAATGCGATCGGATCGTCATCGAGACGGCTGATGTCGATCACGGGGATCTGCGCCGGATCTGTCATGATTCTCTGTCATGATTGCGTTCGTTCGAGAGTCTGACGCGGGTGCGGTCGCGGCGGCAAGTTCGCAGGCCACGCACGCATGGCCGACGCCGGAATCCGAACGCGGGCGCGTATAGGGAAGGGATTCGGGAGTCGATGTTGAAGTACCGTGTTCTGGCGGGCGTGGCCATCTGCGTTCTCACCGCCGCATGCAGCAAGAGCGGCGGCGCCGCGTCGCACGATCCTGCGCCGATTCCGGTGGTGGTTGCGCCGGTCGAGCAGCGCGAACTGCCGGTGGTGCTGAACGAAGTCGGCACGGTCGAATCGACCGGCAGCGTCGCCATCCAGTCGCGTGTCGACGGCCAGATCGTGAAGGTTTTCGTCGCCGATGGTCAGGAGGTGAAAGCCGGCGAACCGCTCATCCAGATCGATCCCGCGCCGCTCGAAATCCAGCTGCGCATCGCGCGCGCCACGCTCGCGCGCGACGAAGCCACGCTGGTGAACGCGCAGTCGAAGGCCGATCGCGGCAAATCGCTGCTGGCGCAGAAATTCATTTCCGAAGACGCGTACACGCAGTTGAAGACGGACCTGCAGTTCGCGCGAGCAACCGTCGACGCCGATCACGCCGCGGTCGACAACGCGGCGCTGCAGTTGAGTTACACGATGATCACGGCGCCGGTGGCCGGCAAGATCGGTCGCGTCAATCAGCAGGTCGGCAACATGATCCGGGCGGTGGCGCAGACGCCGCTCGTTTCGCTGAACGTGCTCGATCAGGTCGACGTCGCGTTCTCCGTCCCGCAGCAGCAGCTCGAGCTGGTGCGCGCCACGCTTGCGACATCGACGCCGCAGGTGCGTGCGATCACCCCCGGGGCGGATGGCGAACACGTGGAATCGCTCGGCACGCTGACGTTCATCGACAACGCCGCCGATACGATGACCGGCACGATCCGGCTGCGCGCACGTTTCGACAATCAGTCGCGCGCGCTATGGCCCGGCGCGTTCGTCACGGTTGCGCTGTCGCTGCCGGTGGACGGCAAATCGATCGTGGTGCCGACCGTCGCCATCGGCGAAGGTCCGCACGGCCAGTTCGTTTACGTGGTGAACGAGTCGATCGCAGAGCAGCGGCAGGTGCAGGTGGGCCGCGCCAGCAACGAGTGGACGATCGTCAGCGGCGTGCAGCCGGGCGAACTCGTTGTAGTGGACGGACAGTCGCGACTGAGCCCGAACGCGCGCATCTCGATCTTCCCCGTCGCCAAGTCGCCGCCGGGAAATCCGGCGTGAACGTTCCCGCGTGAGCGTTCTCATATGAACATCTCCGAGCTGTTCGTCCGCCGTCCGGTTGCCACGGCGCTGCTGACGTTCGGCCTGGCGTTTTTTGGCACGCTCGCATACGTGTCGTTGCCCGTCTCCGATCTGCCGGCGGTCGATTTCCCGACGATATCGGTGAACGCGTCGCTGCCCGGTGCGAGCCCCGAGACCATGGCCACCGCGGTGGCGACGCCGCTCGAGAAACGTTTCTCGACCATTGCCTCGCTCGACTCCATGACCTCGACCAGCGCCGAGGGCACCGCGCAGATCACGCTGCAATTCTCGCTCGATCGCAACATCGACGCAGCGGCGCAGGACGTGCAGACCGCGATCGCCACCGCGGCGAGACAATTGCCGCCGGACATGCCGACGCCACCGTCGTTCCGCAAGGTCAATCCCGCCGATTCGTCGATTCTGATTCTCGCACTGACGTCGAAGACGCTGCCGATGTCGAAGGTCAACGAGTTCGCCGAGGGCACTCTGTCGCAGCGCATTTCGACGCTGCCCGGTGTTGCGCAGGTGCAGATCTTCGGACCGCAGAAGTTCGCGGTGCGGATTCAACTCGACCCGAATCAACTCGCTGCGCGCAACATCGGCGTCGACGAAGTGATGCAGGCGGTGCAGGACGCCAACGTGAACCTGCCGACCGGAACGCTGAACGGCGCGCAGCAGGCGATCACCGTCCAGGCGAGCGGACAACTGCACAACGCGGAAGGCTATCGGCGGCTGGTGGTCGCGTATCGCAACGGCGCACCGGTGCACCTCGACGACGTCGGCAGGGTCTTCGACGGCGTCGAAAACGACAAGGCGGCGGCATGGGTCGGCGGCGATCTCACGCGCGCCATCATCCTGGCGATTCAACGCCAACCCGGAACGAACACGATCGCCGTGGTCGATTCGGTGAAAGACATTCTGCCGGCGCTGCGCGCGCAGATGCCAGCCGGCATGTCGGTCGATGTCGTGTACGACCGTTCGCAGACGGTGCGTGCGTCGGTGCACGACGTGAAGGTGACGCTCGGGTTGTCGCTGGTGCTCGTCGTGATGGTGATCTTCGCGTTCCTGCGCAACGTCCGCGCCGCGATCATTCCGAGCATCGTGATTCCGCTGTCGTTCGCCGGCACGTTCGCGGTGATGTACATGCTCGATTTCAGCATCGACAACCTGTCGCTGATGGCGCTGACGTTGTCGGTGGGTTTCGTCGTGGACGACGCGATCGTGATGCTCGAGAACGTGAATCGACACGTGGAGCACGGCGAATCGCCGTGGGATGCAACGCTGAACGGCGCGAAGGAAATCGGCTTCACCATCGTGTCGATGACGATCTCGCTGGCGGCCGTCTTCATTCCGGTACTGTTCATGGGCGGCATCGTGGGGCGGCTGTTCCACGAGTTCGCGATTACCATCATCACCGCGATTCTGATCTCGGGCGTGTTGTCGCTGACGCTGACGCCGGTACTGTGCAGCAAACTGCTGCGGCCGACGTCGTCCGGCGCGACGGAGGAAGACCGCCGCTTCGATCGCGTGAAATCCGCATACGCGCGTTCGCTCGACTGGGTGCTGGCGCATCGATCGGCCGCGCTGCTGACGCTGCTCCTGTCGTTGGCGGCAACGGTTGCGCTCTACGTATTCGTACCGAAGGGATTCATATCGAACGACGACACCGGAATGCTGGTGGCCACCACCGAGGGCGCGCCGGACATCTCGTTCGACGCCATGTCGCGCAAGCAGCAACAGGCCATCGGTACCGTCGCCGAAGATCAACACGTGGCCAGGACAATCGGTTTTGTCGGCACCGGTGGACCGAACGGCACGTTGAACAACGGTCGCATTCTGGTGGCGCTGAAACCGCAGGCCGACCGCCCGTTGGCGCAGGAGGTGCTCGAGGGACTGCGTCCCCGGCTCGACGGAATTCCGGGGTTGAAGGTATATCTGCAAAATCAGCCAGCGCTGCGCATCGGCGGATTCGTCAGCAAGAGCGAGTTCCAATACGCGCTGCTCGATGCCGACATGAACGAGTTGATCCAGTGGGTGCCGCAGTTGGTCGACCGTCTGAACCGCTCGGACACCGTGGTCGACGTGAACACGAACCTGATTCTCGACAATCCGAAAGTGCAGATCACGATCGATCGCGAACGCGCGTCGCGGATGGGCGTGAGCGCTGACCAGATCGAACAGGCGCTGTTCACGGCGTATGGCGCGAGGCAGGTATCCACCATCTATGCTTCCACCGATCAGTACGCCGTGATCATGGAGTTGCTGCCGGAGTTCCAGCGCGACCCGGACGCACTCGGTTTGCTCTACGTGCGCGGCACGAACGGCGCACTGGTGCCGCTGCGGGCGCTGGCGGAGTTCAAGAACGTGAGCGGCCCGTTAACGATCTCGCACGTGGGGCAACTGCCGTCGGCGACCCTGTCGTTCAACCTCGCGCACGGTAAGTCCCTGGGTGACGCCGTAACCGAAATCGAGCGCGCAAAAGCCGAGCTCGGCACGCCGGACACGCTGCTCGGCCGATTCCAGGGCACGGCGCTCGCGTTCCAGTCGTCGCTGGCCGGAATGGGCCTGCTGCTGGCGCTCGCCATCGCGACCATTTATCTGGTGCTGGGTGTCCTCTACGAGAGCGCCGTTCACCCCTTGACGATTCTGTCAGGGCTGCCGAGCGCCGGGCTGGGCGCGTTGCTGACGCTGCTGCTGTTCGGTAAGCAACTCGATCTGTACGCGTTTCTCGGGTTGATACTGCTGGTGGGCGTGGTGAAGAAGAACGCGATCATGATGATCGACTTCGCTCTGGAAGCGCAGCGCAACCGGCATCTCGACGCCGAAACCGCGATCCGCGAAGCGTGCCTGTTGCGATTCCGTCCGATCATGATGACGACCTTTGCTGCGCTGTTCGGCACGCTGCCGATCGCGCTCGGTCTCGGCGCGGGCGGCGCCTCACGACAGT
Organism: uncultured Gammaproteobacteria bacterium; assembly: GCA_963780795.1. Classification (GTDB taxonomy): domain Bacteria; phylum Pseudomonadota; class Gammaproteobacteria; order Pseudomonadales; family Azotimanducaceae; genus DATJGR01. The sequence goes on from CAWADH010000009.1 coordinate 285,735, forward strand.
CGTTGGGGCTGGCAGTGGTCGGCGGTCTGTTCGTCTCGCAGATGCTGACGTTGTACCTGACGCCGGTGATCTATCTTGCCTTGGAGAACCGCCTGCAGCGTTGGCGCGATTCGCGCGCTGCGCGCAATGACGCTACGACCACGGTGGTGTCTTAGCGCCGTTCCTGCTTCGTCGTTGCGTCGTTCGGACGCGTTTCCCGAAACACCTTGCCGAGTTCGACCAGATTGTCGCGGTTGCGCCGCGACCGGATGTCCACGTCGTAGACCATGACCGGTCCGTCGCGTTCGACCAGCACACCGTTCGATTCGGAAAGAATGCGACGGATCCGGTCGTTGTCCGACAGTGCGTGCGCGCGCATCTTCGCGATGCCGCGCGAGCGGGCGTGCCGCGTCATTGCTTTCAGCAGTGCGCGCCCGAGGCCGCGGCCATGAAGTTCGTCCACCACCGCGACGGCCGGCTCCACCGTGTCGTCCGAACCATCGGAACGGTAGTAGCGCGCCACGCCGATGATCGGCGGCTCAACGCGGCCGTTAGCGTCGATCATGCGAGCACCGATCGCCACGTGATGATCCGCGTCGGTGTTCAGCAGGCTGTCGACCAGGTGTGCAGAAAGAGTGGGCATGGCCGAGAAGAAGCGCAGGTAGCGCGAGCGGCGCGATAGACCGTCGAAGCCGGCCACGAGGTCGGCGCGATCGGCAGGGCCGATCAATTCCAGGCGAATCCGGGTGCCGTCCTCGAGCGTGACGATGGGGGCGAAGGTCGGATCCGGTCGTTTGGCGCTTCCTGCAGCCATGCTGGGCGAGCTCCATTGCGTTGCAGCAATGGTAGCGGAATTCGGTGCCGGGAGAGTGGCGGACCTTCGGTGACGTTGTCACCAGGAACACTTCCACCGATAAGATAATTAAATCAAATAGATAAGAAGAATCCGGTGGCGCTCCGGATTCGAATGGCATCGGCGTTCTGGGAGCTTTGGAAACACGTCGCGATCCGCGCTGCACCATTGCAAAACTCGGTGCACGGATGCCCCGGATCAAGAGATCCTGGCGCGGGGCCAGCAGGCCAATATCAATAAAATCAACTCAACTATTGAATAAATTAATTTGTCGGTATTAGGATCAGCCGGTCGGATTCCCACAGGAGAACATCGAATGAACGACGAGATCGACCGGATTCTGTCGATGGTGAAGGACGGCACTCTGACCGCTGAGCAAGCGACTGAAATGATCGCTGCGTTGCGCGAAGCGTCGCGTGCGGGCCCGCAGGACCCGAAACCCGACGCACGGCCGCGCGAAGAAGCGGCGTCGACGCGCAGCGGCGACCGATGGGAAGGACGCCGGCATCGGCATCGACGAGGGCACGGCCACCGCGGTTTCGAACGCGTATTCGACGATCTCGGCGACGACATCGAGCGCGCGATGGGTGCCGGCGCGCGCACCCTGCGATGGGCGCTGAAATCGGGACTGCACCTGAAGGGCTCGGTGTGGGGCGACGACTCCAACAGCGCGGTGCTGTCGCGCGCCGATGCGCCGGTGGGGCACGACTTCGTCTGCGAAGCCAACGACCTCGCGGTGTCGCACTTGCGCGACGTTCGCTTGAACCGGTCCACCTTTTCGCGCAACGAGCTGAACGCCGCGTCGATGCAGGACATCGAACTGAACGACTCCCGCGTCACCGGCCAACGGTTGCGCGGTTCCTCCATCAAAGGCGCGCTGGTCGAGAATGGCGAGCTCGCCGACAACGAATTCAACGGCGCCGGTTTGGTGAGCCTCGCCGTCGGAAAAGGCCGCCTCAACGGGTCGAAGTTCAACGGCACGCAGATCCGCGATCTCGGCATCTCGGCGAGCGGCGTCGAAAACTGCCGTTTCAACGGCACGAAGCTGAAGACCATCGTGGTGCGAAACGAGAGCATCGTGAAAGGGCTCTCGTTGAACGGTGTGCTCGGGCGCAACTGGCTGTTCGAAGACGCGGTAGTGGCCGATACGCACATCAGCGGGTTGCGCGTGGACGGTCTGGTGCTGAAAAGCAGCGGACTCGAGCGGGTGACGTTCAAGAAAACCGACTGGTCGGAACATCTGGACCCGAATTCGCTCGGCCTGATCCGTGACGTGGAAATGCAGCGCGTGATCCTGAAGGACTGCCGATTCGAAGATTGTCGCTTCGACGGCACGCGCCTCGAAGGATTCGACGCGTCGAATCTGACTTTCAGGAACGTGGATTTTTCGAACCTGGTCATCAAGACCGCCGAAGACTTCGCGCGGCTGGCCGGAGAGCGCGACGTTGCCTGACGAGACGCATACGCCGTGCCCGGCGTGTCACGGACGGCTGTATCCGAAACTGTTGCGCTGCGCCGATTGCGGCATCGAAGTGACGACGCGCTACGCAACCAACGAGTTCTCCGATCTCGACGCCGAAGATCTGCACCTGCTGCGGATTTTCGTGCTGTGCGAAGGACGCATCCGCGACATGGAGTCGGCGCTGGGCGTCAGTTACCCGACGGTGAAGTCGCGACTGGCCGCGTTGCGCACGCGGCTCGGCCTCGCGTCCGATGCATCGAAGAACAGGCCGGAGCAGCCGAAGCCGAAGGAGGAACGACCGGAGCCGACATCGGCGCGCGACATTCTGGATCGGTTGGCTGCCGGCGGGCTGACGTACGAGGAGGCCCTGGAGCGGGTACGCGCGTTGCGTGCCAAGACGTGAGCGCGCGATGCCGCTCGTCAGTTCAGCTTCGTCATGGCCTGGTACGTCAGAGTTCTCAGTTCGTTGTCCCAAGGCCAGGGCGAGTCCATCAGCTGAATCATGCTGACGACCGCGAGGTCCTCCGCCGGGTCGACCCAGAAATTCGTCCCGGCCGCGCCGCCCCACGTGTATTCGCCGACGGAGCCAGGCACGGCAGACGCCGCGACATCGACGAGCACGGCCAAGCCGAGTCCAAAGCCATAGCCTCGAGAGTAGTCCCCTTCGCTCGGCAGCGTCTTTTTCGCGGCATCGTGCAGCACTGCCGGGAGCATGTTGGTGGTCATCAGCTGAATCGTCTTCGGCGACAGAATGCGCGCACCGTCCAGCGTGCCGCCGGCGCGCAGCATTTCGCAGAATCGCATGTAGTCGTCCGCCGTCGACACCAATCCGCCGCCGCCCGAAAAGAGCGTCGTGTTCCGATAGATCGGATACTTCGGTACCGGCAGTGCATCGAGCGTCTTTGTTTCGGCATTCCACTTGTAGTCGGGTCCGAACCGGTGCAGATCGTCGACCGGAACGTCGAAGAACGTGTCGTGCATTCCGAGCGGCGCAAAAATGCGCGTCTGCAGGAACTGATCGAAGGGTATCCCGCTGATCCGTTCGATGACTGCACCCGCGACGTCCGATGAAAGGCTGTAGTACCAGCGCGTACCGGGCTGAAAACGCAGCGGTATCCGGGAGAGGCGCTGTGCAAATTCGTGCAGATCGGGGCTGAGAAGCACCTCGCGATCCCAGTATTGTCGTTCGACCGGATTTTCCTTGTCGAAACCGTAGGCGAGTCCGCCCGTGTGCGACAGCAGTTGCTGCATCGTCATCGGCGTCTTCGGTGCGACCTCCTGGCCGTCTTCGAGCACCTTCAGATCCTTGAACTCCGGCAGATAGGTCGAAACCGGATCGGTCAGCTGAAAGCTGCCTTCCTCGTACAGCATCATGGCTGCTACGGCGGTGATCGGCTTCGTCATCGAATAGATTCGAAACAGCGTGTCGCGCGCCATGACAGTGTTGTTGGCGACATCCTGCTTGCCGACCGCGTTCTCGTAGACGATCTTGCCGTGGCGCGCCACGAGCACGACCATCCCCGCGATCCTGCCGTCGTCGACATATCGATGCATCGCTGCGCCGATGCGATCGAGCCGGTCGTGGGACATCCCGACCGACTCCGGAGACGCAGTAGGTAAATCGCGGGCAAGGGCATGGAGCGTCGTCGCAGCCAGAATGGCGGCGGCAGCAGCACGGCGCATGAAATCTCTCCGCGTGGATTCCCCGCACGGATGGTAGCAGAGCCCAACCGTGAGCCCGCCCAACGCTCCCAGCCGTGTTCGTGACCGGGACGGGTTATGCTTCGAGACCTTCTTCTCAAGCTGGGACCCCGAGGAACCAGAATGAAAATCGCGATTGCCGGGCTCGCTCACGAGACGAACACGTACTGCCGCGGGCGCACCGAAACGAAGGACTTCTACCAACTGCGCGGCGAGCGCCTGTTTCTGGCGCGCGGCACCGAAACCGGATTGGGCGGCGCGCTGAAGACGTGCGACGAACTCGGCATCGAGGTGGTGCCGGTAATGTGCTGCGACGCGCAGCCGTCCGGAATCGTCGCGCGCGAAACGTACGACGCCTTCAAGGCGGAAATCCTGCGCGGTATCCGCGACGCGATGCCGCTCGACGGCGTATTCCTTTCGCTGCACGGGGCTGGTGTGGTGGAAGGCATCGAGGATCTGGAAGGCGACTTATGTGAGGCCGTGCGCGGCGTGATCGGCGAAGCGGTGCCGATGACCGCCGGATTCGATCTGCACGGCAACGTCACCCAGCGCATGGCCGATGCGCTCGACGGCGTGTTCGCGTGTCATCAATACCCGCACATCGACATGCATCTGAGAGCCGAGGAGGCGATCAGGTTGATCGTGCGGATGCACGCCGAGGGATTCAGACCGGTGCTGCACGTGGAGCACCTGCCGATGCTGTTGCCGACCACGACGACGTTCGAAGGCATCGGCAAGCGCACCCTGGAGCGCATGTTGGCGGCCGAGGCCGAGCCCGGCGTCATCGACGTCAGCTGGTTCCACGGCTTTCCGTATACCGACGTATCGCACATCGGCAGCTACGTCGTGGTAACGACCGAAGGCGACGGCGAGCAGGCGCGCCGCGTGGCGAAACGGCTCGCCCGATCGTTGTGGGAGGAGCGCGATCAGTTCCGCGCGCGCAGCCTCACCGCAGACGAAGCGGTGGCCGAAGCGGTGCAGCGCGCCGACGAATTACGGACGGCAGGACGTGCGGCGCCGGTGGTGATCAACGAAACGTCGGACAACTGCGGCGGCGGCACGCCGGGCGACGGTACGCATCTGTTGCGCGCCATGCTCGAAGCGAAGCTCGAAAGCGCGTGCTTCGGCTTCGTCGTCGATGCCGACGTTGCGGCACAAGCGCATTCCGCCGGCTGCGGCGCCACCATCCAGATTTCGCTCGGCGGCAAATACGACGACCTGCACGGTGCGCCGATCGAGACGCGCGCCTACGTCAAGTCGTTGTCAGATGGACGGCTGGTGATGCAGGCGATGTCGAAAGGATCGCCGCTGTCGCTCGGCCCGATGGCGCGGCTCGTCATCGACGGCATCGACGTGATCGTGGCGTCGCGGCGATCGCAGACGTTCGATCCCGAGCCGTTTCTGGCGGTGGGCATCGACGTGAATCGATATCGCATCGTCGCGCTCAAATCGAGCAACCACTTCCGTGCGGGTTTCAAAGACGTGGCGGGCGCGATCGTGACGGCCGACCCACCGGGCCTGACGACGCACCACGTCGAGGTGTTTCCTCGACAGCGCGCGAGCACGGCGTTGTGGCCGGTGCACGCGGAGGCCGCCTATGTCGATTCCTGAAATGCGATACGTCGGCGCCGCGATTGCCGCGCTGTTTGCCGCGGGCGCGGCACTCGCCGAAGAGATCACCGTGGTGACGGGTGTGCTCGGGCCTGAAGGACCCCTGTACGTCGACGGCAATCTCTACTACGTCGGCTGGATATCGAATGCGCTGTCGAAGTGGGACGGCAAAACGAGCACGGTCCTCAATTCCGCAGAGGGTTGCGGCCACAACGGTCTGGCGCTGACGAAACAGCGCACATTCCTGATCGCGTGCACGAACGATCCCGGCGCGATCATCGAAGTGGACATGACCGGCAAGGAACTCCGTCGCTGGAGCGAAGACTCCGATGGACGCAAGTTCGACGGCGGCATCAACGACGTCGTCGTCGCGGCCAACGGCGGTGCGTATGCCACGGTCTTCGGGCCGTTCGTAGATCCGCCAACGGTCGTGATCGGTCGCGTTCTGTATCTTCCGCCGGGCGGTCGGAAGTGGATTCAGGTGGCCGACGATCTGAACTACGCGAACGGAGTGGGCATTTCCCCTGACCAGAAGACGCTCTACGTGAGCGAAACCGTCGGCAACAGCATCAAGAAGTTCTCGATCAACGCCGACGGCACGCTGACGCACCGATCGAATTTCGCGCTGTTGAACGTGCTGACGAAGAACAAGACCGACTCGTGGTACATCGGCCCCGACAGCATGAAGGTCGACGGCGACGGCAACATCTACGTCGCGCAGTGGTGCGGCGGGAAGGTGCTGAAGCTGTCGCCGGAAGGCAAGCTGCTGCACGTGTTCGAGATTGCTGCCGGCGACGGCACCACGAACGTCGCGTTCGGTCCCGACGGGAAAGACCTGTACGTGACCGTGGTGAAGGATCCGAACGACCCGCAGGCGGCCGGCGCCATCGTCAAGGTTCCAAACGTTCGATAACGACGTCAGAACGGCGTATCGGGGAACGCGATCTTCACCGGCTTTCCGGCCAGCGTCGTGTGCAGATGGACGAAGAAGCTGCCGACGCCCGCGGCGCCCTGCATGTAACCGGTCTGCGTCTGAATGAACTTCGGCCGTTCGCGGTGTTCCGCCTGCGGCCAGCAAAGTCCGCCGTCTCGCGTTTCGGCGCGCGCATCGAGCTCCGCTGCTTCCCGCCGCGCCAGATCGAGATAGCGCGCGTCCTGGGTCGTCCGGTAATAATTGACCGCGTAGTCGCCCACGCCGGCATCGCCGCAACACTGGCCGACGTTGTTCCAGAACCCGTCTGAACGTCGTTCCGGTGCGCCGGTGCTCAACAGCCCGCGCAACGCGCCGTCAGTCCACTGGGAGTACGTTGTGTCGCCGGTGATCCGATGCAGCAGGTAGAACAGTCGCGTCGTGCCCGGCGGTCCGTGGCACGCCGACAGGTAATAAAGGTCCGCACCGTCGCCGTCGTGGTGATGGACGAGGTGACCGTCGCCGATCGCATGCGCAATGTGCATGAGGTGCGCAGCCGCGCCCTGCGCGGCATCGAGAAACCGTTGGTGGCCCGTAGCCTCGAACAGCATCGCCATGAACGCGCCGACGCCGGCGCCGCCGTGGGCGAAGTTCGCCGGATTCCACGGGAACGGCATCTCCGACATCAACGCCCAGTTCAGTCCGGCATCGGTCCGCTGCGCGACTTCGAGCAACCGGTCGCCCACTTGCGTGGCCCACTGCAGCGCGTTCGGATGCAGACCGGTCCGTGCGGCGTACAGCAACACGAAGCCGGCGCCGGCGGCGCCGACCGATGCATCGTAGATTTCGCGGTCGCCCTTGAAACCGTGAATGTCGGAGAACGGCATCGGTTCGATCCAGCCGATGCCGGCGCCGAGCGCGTGGGCGCTCGCGCGCAGACGGTCGAGACATTGCGCGGCAGCGTCGGCGTAATGTTGTCTGCCGGTGTGACGCGCGGCCTCTCCGAGCGCGAATGCCAGACCCGGCCAGCCGGTGTAGATCGCACACGACTGCCATTGCGTCGCGCCAGCGTAGGCGACCAGGTCGTCCGCGGCAGCTAGCGCCACGTCGAGAAACCGCTGCTGCCCGGTCGCAGCGTGCAGTTCGAGGTAGAACAGCAGGACGCCGGCACTGCCGTTGTAGAGCGTGTGCGACAGCACCTCGGGGCGTTCGCTGCTGTGCGACCACGCGATGCCGTGATCGGTGCGCCGTTGCAGCGTGGCGATCCAGCGCTCGGCGCCCAGCGAGAGTTGCAGGTAGTCGGTGGTCATCGAATGGATACCGGAAGCGCGCCAGTGGCAAAGGATACTCGCGATCGAATCGGCTGCCGACCGACGCACAGGCCTCCGGCAGACGGGTATGATTCGGAGCGGATGAAGACGGAGGTGCGAGATGACGGCAACGGTCACGATGGCGAACGACGTGTTGTGCAGCGCGCGGCTCAACTACGTTTCGCAGAGCGGATTCGGCGCGTCGGTCGACCCTACCGAGGTGGTGATCTTCGACGGCCGGCGCGCGTCGCTCCCCAATTGGGAAACGTGCGGCTTCGAATTGCGCAAGCACCAGAGCGCGCTCACCGACTGGAGCGACGACGCGGCGATCGAACGCGTGCACTATCCGGAAATCAGCGCGCTCGCCATGTCGTTGACCGGCTGCGATCACGCGCTGGTGTCCGGCCACATCAAGCGCGACCCTGAGCAGGCCGCGAAACACCCCGATCTGGGTCCGATCGAATTCGTGCACTCCGACTTCGCGCGGAGCTACGGCAAACGGATGCGCGACTTCTATCGCGACGGCACCGACGAGGCGGCGCGCGCGCTGGTTCGCTCGGGCATATCTGCTGACGCGGTTGCTAAGGCGCGGCGCATCGCGATCGTGCAGTTCTGGCGCAACATCGGTCCGGCTAAGATGGATCGGCCGATCGCGTTCTGCGACGCGCGTACCGTGAAGTCGTCGGAACTCCGTACGTTGCCGGTGCATAACTATGCGGGCGGCGGTTTCTTCTTCGAGACGCTGGCAGTGATGGCGCCGCGCGACCCCGCCGCGCACCGCTGGTACGCATTCCCGGAGATGCAGCGCGACGAAGTGGTGGTCTTCCGCACATTCGACAGCGATCGGGTGACGCGCGGCGACACGTTCTGGACGCCGCACTCGGCGTTCTCCGATCCCGCAGTCGCACCGGGCCGGCCGAGTCGCCGCAGCATCGAACTGCGCGCGACGTGTCTGTTCGTGTAGCGCGGGAGTGACCGAACGATGATCTATCTGAACGTGCTGCTCACCGCGAAGGACGGGGTCGATCCCGAGCGGGTGAAGGACCTGCTGGGCGAGACGGCCCGCCGCGCGCGGCACGAACCGGGCTGCACGCGATTCGAGGTGTATCACTCGCAGAGCGACCGCCGCGCATTCCTGCTGGTCGAGCGCTGGGACAGCCAGGCGCATCTCGATGCGCATCGCGCCGGCGCGGCGTTTCGCGATTTCTATACACCGAACGTGCTACCGCTGGTCGAGCGCGCGCCGCATCCGAGCGATGCGGTCGCGGTCGACTGACGCTTCAGTTTCTCGTTCGCATCTTTCATCTTCAGACAAGGAGGAACGTCGATGTTCAAGAACCTGTTTTCGATCGAAGGCAAGACGGCGCTGGTAACCGGTGGGTCGCGCGGCATCGGCGAAATGATCGCCGCGGGGTTCGTCGCGAACGGTGCGAAGGTGTACATCAGCTCGCGCAAGGCCGCGGCCTGCGAAGCCACCGCGAAGCGCCTGAGTGAAACGCTCGGCGGCACGTGCATCGCGTTGCCGGGCGACCTGTCACAACTCGGCGGGATCGAAACGGTAGCGAAAGAACTCGCGTCGCGCGAAGAGCAGCTGCACATCCTCGTCAACAACGCCGGCGTCGCGTGGGGCGCGCCGCTCGACGAGTTTCCCGAAAGCGGCTGGGACAAGGTGATGAACACCAACGTCAAAGGCGTGTTCTTCCTCACGCAGAAGCTGTTGCCGCTGTTGCGCAAAGCATCGAGCCACGAAGATCCGGCGCGCGTCATCAACATCGGTTCGGTCGACGGCATCAAGACGCCCGTGTTCGAGAACTTCTCGTACGGTCCGTCGAAAGCGGCCGTGCATCATCTAACGCGCGTGCTGGCGGCGCATCTCGTGAAGCAGAACATTCTGGTCAATGCGATTGCGCCTGGTCCGTTCCCGACGTGGATGCTAAGTACCGGCGTCGGTTTCGGCGGCAAGGTCGAGGGAGACACCGTGGACTGGGACCGGGTGGGGCGGGGCAATCCGCGCGGCCGGGTGGGCACGGCAGAGGACATCGCGGGGCTCGCGATCTTTCTGAGTTCCCGCGCCGGCGCCTATACCGTGGGCGAAGTGATCACGTGCGATGGCGGCGAGTGTGCGGTGAGCTGACACTCGAACACGCGCGAACAGGAGGCAGCAGATGGAATTGAACGGCAAAGTCGCGGTCATCACAGGCGGCAGCGGCGGCATCGGCCGCGCCATGGCGCAAGCGTTTCTCGCAGAAGGCGCGAAAGCGGTGATGCTGGCAGATCTCGACGCCGCTGCGGTGGCGCGTGCGGCGCGCGAACTCGGTTGCGACGGAATGGCGTGCGACGTCACCGACGAAGCTCAGGTGATCGCGCTGGTCGAGCGCACGCGCAAACTGCACGGCCCGATCGACCTGTTCTGCTCCAACGCCGGCGCTGGGGGGCAGGGCGTACTGCTCGATGCACCGAATGCGGTGTGGCAGAAGCAATGGGAACTGCACGTAATGGCACACGTTTACGCCGCACGAGCGGTGCTTCCGGCGATGATCGAACGCGGCAGCGGCTATCTGCTCAACACCGCGTCCGCTGCCGGTTTGCTCGCGGCGCTCGGCTCCGGACCGTACACCGTTACGAAGGCCGCGGCAGTCAAACTGGCCGAGTTCATCTCGATCACGCACGGCGACGACGGCATCAAGGTGTCGGTGTTGTGCCCGCAGGGTGTGAATACCGCGATGGCGCCGCGCCGTCTCGGCGACGGTCAAACCGACGGCATCATCGAACCGGACCAGCTCGCGCGCACCGTGGTCGAAACGTTGCGCGAGGAACGGTTCTACGTGCTGCCGCATCCGGAAGTCGAGGAATACGTGCGCCGGAAGGGCGACGACGTAGACCGCTGGTTGCTCGGCATGCGGCGGTTGCGACGCCGTTCATTGGACCCGGGCTGAAACGTTGCGTCAGGCGTTCGCGTGGTGGTCGTTCTCGTATGGCCGCGAAGCAGCCGAGGCCGAAGCGCTGCTGCGCGCGGCCGCGCACATCGGCTATACGGGCGTCGAGATGCTGCCGGATTCGTTATGGGGCGCGGCTGCGGATGCGGGTCTCGAGGTGGTGACACTGACCGGGCACGACCTCGACGTCGGATTCAACGATCCCGCCAACCATGCCGCGGTATCGCGCGCAGCAACGGAAGTCGTCGATTGCGCGGCGTCCGCACGCGTGCCGTACGTGATCGTGTTTTCCGGCAGGCGCGGCGCGGCCTCCGATGCCGCAGCGATCGAACACTGTGCTGCCGGCCTCGCGCCGCTGGCCGCGTACGCAGGATCGCGGCAGGTCACGCTGCTGCTCGAAACGCTGAACAGCAAAATCGACCATCCCGGCGCGCAGTGCGACCACAGCGGATGGGGCCTCGACGTCGTGCGCCGGGTCGGCTCACCTGCGCTGCGGCTGCTGTACGACTGCTACCACATGCAGATCATGGAAGGCGACCTGATGCGCACGCTGAAGGCGAATCTCGAGTGGATCGGCCACATCCACACCGGCGGCGTACCGGGACGTAGCGACCTCGACGACCGGCAGGAAGTGAACTGGCCGGCGATCGCCGAACTGCTGCGCCGACAGAACTATGCGGGCTGGATCGGCCACGAGTTCATCCCGCGCGGCGATGCGCGCGGTGCGCTGCAGCAGGCCTACGACATCTTTCGCGACTGAATCGAACCGTTACTCACTATGAATGTCATCCACGCTGAAGGAGATCACCATGCCCAACGTTCCCACTAAGCTGCCCCGCTATCGCGACCTGCCCGCCGTTGCCGGCAACCCGCCGAAGACCGCGTGGGGCATGTTCGGCCCCGACGACAACGTCGGCATGTTCAATCTGCAGACTCCCGAGATCGTCGTCGCCGCCGCGAAACTGGTGCGCAAAGGGGCGGTGTTCGCGATGAACTGGGAACAGGAAAAGCCGAATCCGCCGCTGTTCGGCCGCGGCAAGTTCCGGCACACCGTGTTCAGAGAGATTCCGGTGGGTCATCACGGCGACGACTGTCTCGACAACTTTTTCACGCAGGCGTCGAGCCAGTGGGACGGACTGACGCACGTCGGCGACTACGAGCACGGCTTCTGGGGCGGCGTTCGGAACGAAGAGCTGCGCGAGAGCCACGACAAATCGAAGCTCGGCATAGATCACTGGGCACGTCGCGGCATCGCGGGGCGTGCAGTCGTGCTCGACGTTGCCGGCTACCGCGCCGCGCAGGGTCGTCCGCTCGACTGCGGTTCGAGCGACGCAATCACCATCGCCGACCTCGAAGGCACCGTGCGCGCACAGAAAGTGGAGTTGAAGCCGGGCGACGTGTGGATCATCCACCTCGGCTGGATCGCCTGGTACGAACAGCAGTCGCCGCAGATGAAGCAGCAGATGTCGATCACCGCGATGCTGAAGACACCCGGACTCGAATGCAGCGAAGCGATGGCCGAATGGATCTTCGACCGGCATCCGGCCGCGCTGTGCTCGGACAATCCGGCGCTCGAGTCGTGGCCGCCGCCGAACTTCATGGATCCGCAGGGATTCCTGCACCACTGGATCATCGGTCGCTTCGGAATGGCGATCGGCGAGATGTTCCAGACCACGCAACTCGCGGCGGACTGCGCGAAGGACGGGGTCTACGAAGGCCTGTTCGTTTCGGCGCCCCTCAACATCGCCGGTGGGACGGGCAGTCCGCCGAACGCGCTGGTGATCAAGTAAGACGGACTATTGAGGAGCCGCCATCGCCGGTGCGGCCGGCGCTGGCGGGCTCGCGCGCAACGCGTCGAGACCGGCGCGCAGCGTTTCCGCCCAATCCGTCAGCATCTTGCGCGCCTCGGTTTTGTTGGTGGCCGAGTTCTGCCATGTCATGCGGCCGTAGTCGGTGGCCTGTTTGCGGTCGACCGTGCGGGCCAGGATTTCGTTCGTGCTCGAGTCGTAAACTTCCAGGTACATCGTCATCGCGCCGGCGGACGTTGCGTACGTCTTCGACCGTCCGGCTTCAGCGGCCGCGGGTGAGCTGATGTTGAGGTCGATGATCGCCGGCCGAAGCACCAGGACGTCGTCGCCCGCCTTGTCGGTGAGTTCGTAGCCGCCTTTGGTCAACACGTCGCGGAACACTTCGGAGAACATCGTGCCCAAGGCCTTACGGATGTCGTCCATGTCCTTTGCCGAGATCGCGAGCGGATTCGTCGAGTTCTGATTGCGCTGCCAATCCTTCTTGAATGCCACCGCGCAATCGAGCAGCGCGACTTTGCGATAGCCGCTGAAGTCGGCATCCGGCCGCAGATACACGACCGCCAGCTTGGTCTTTGGCCGCAGTTCCAGACCGTCGAACGTCGTCTGCGGCGGCTGCTTGGCGGCCGCGGCGCACAGCGGCAACACCAGCGCAATCGCCAATAGGCCCATCGCTGCCAATCGAACTCGGTGGCTCGTCATCGATCGTCTCCCCGTTTCCCGGACCGGCAACGTATCGCAATTCGTGCGCGGACACGAGCGCGTGCGGCGCAATGCACCACCGACCTCGCGCCGATTCCACACATCGGCGATCATCCGGGTCCTTACGAAAACCGCGAAGTGGAACTCACGTATGGCTGGATGGCAGACGCTGACCGATGGATTCCCGTGGTTCGTCGGACAGGATCGCTTTCCGTTGCCCGCCTATTCGGAGTTCATGCCGCCGCCGCGGCTCGGCATCAGTCCGTGCGGCGAACTGGATCCGGTGCTCTTTGCCGCCGACGATCCGTACGGCTGGCAGGTGTCGGAATTCGACGAGCTGTATCAGGTGCGGCCAGGTTTCGAGAGCGTCGCCAACCATGTGATGGGACACGTGCTGCGGTTCCTGAACGACCGGGAACTCGACACGCTTCACGTCGCCGGTCCGAACCGCCGAAATCTGAAGGACAACCCGTACTGGTCGGACGAACTGGCGTCGCACGCGGCCGAACTCGCTCGTCGGCGTCATGTGCTGCTGCTCGGGCTGTCGCTGTCGAAAACGCAGAACGATCGCGGCCGCAGGCAATGGACGCTGTTCGGGGCGAGCGAGCAGGGTCCGGAGCGCGCGTTCTGGCAGAGCTTCTATTCGGCGCCCGGTGTGGAAATTCCGCAGCGTCGCTCGCGTCAGGTGATCGCCGGCCTGCTGTCGGGCAGTTTCGGCGTGAACGTGCGTGACGCGGCCGAACTGTACCGCGTCGGATTTCGCGTGCTGCCGTCGGACAACGCGCGTCGATTCCCGCAGTGGGCGTTCGAGCCGTTGCCGAAGTGGACGCAACGCTATCTGCTGCACGACCAATCGCGCTTCCGCGACGTCCGCTATCTGCTGACGTTCAGGCCGTTCAGTGCGTTGCCGGAAGCTGTGCGCGCCGGATATTTAGAGGGCCGCATCGAACTGCTGCCGAGTCCGCTCACGCTTCTGTTCTGGGGAATGCCGGTCTATCACGCGGCGAGCCGAGAGCATCCGCTCGCGATTCAGTTTCCGGTGCTCAGGCTCGTGCCGCGCCACGAAGGTCTCGGCCTGCGTGTGCCGCAGTTCGGCTGGCTGCGCCATCGTCGCAACGATTCGGTCGACGCCGGTAACGAGGACGATGTCGTCGTCAACGAATACGCCAGAACGCACCGCTGGGAGCGAATCCCGCGCGACGAAGACCCGGTGCCGAAGCGGCAGAAGGTTTCCAGCGTGGCGACCACGCTGTTCAGTACCGAACTGGCCGATCTCGATCTCTATCACAAGCCGATGGCGCGCAACGCGCAGATCTGGACGCGCGATGGCGAGCTGATCCTCGACGGCCCGACCGCGAGCCGCGCCGACATCAAACGTGCTGCGGCGCGCGTGCTCGCCGGTGGTGCGTTCCTCTACACGTTCCGCTTCCCGCCGATGCGCGTCGGCAGGCACGAAGTCTTCTGGCAGCGTCCGCTGGCCGCGTGTGCGTTCCCCGACCGCGGCGTAACGCAACTGTTGGATGTCGAACTGCCGGGGTACATCACTGCTTACGACAGCGAGCGCTCCGGCTACGAGAATCCGGTCGAGCTCTACCCGCGGCTGCTGCGCCGCACGCACTTCGCCGATGCACTGCTTCGGATCGACCGCTCGAAGGACTATTACCGATACCAGACGGCGCTGAACGTGGTGAACGTTTTCGACATGGCGCAGTGCTGGGGCGGACGGTTGCCGCGCGAATTCACCGAGCAGATGCTGCGGACCGCGCGGGATCAGCAACGGTTCGAGCCGTGGCTCGACGCGGTCGCACAGCGCAGCGCCACGCCCGAAGTGGCCGGGCGGCTGACGGGTGCATTGGTGAAACGCGTCGAATCGAAGCGCCGCATCCGCTGGCCGAAAGCGCTGACGTACGATGCAACCGCGACGCGCGAGTACGAGGAAGCGTATTGGCGCCATCTCGTCACGCTTTCGCACGGCGAGTTCGTCAACAAGTCGAACTCCGACGTGGTCGACGATGCGTCGACACTCGGGCATGTCTCCCACCAGAAACGCGACCTGCACGCGCTCGGCGACTTCCTGATCGGCGAGTATCGCGCAGCGATCACGGCGGCCGGCATGGAGGGCGTCGCATACGTCGGCGAGCTGCCGTTCAAATGGGACACCGACTTCGAGTACGAGCACTTCGGCGGCTGGATCGCGAATCGGGACGGCAGGGAGTACGAGCGCAACATCCTGATGGTGATTCCGGGCAAGAACCGTTCGCGGGCGGTGGTGATGGGCGACCATTACGACACCGCCTACATGGAAGACGTTTACGAGGCGTCACGCGGCGGCAGCGGAGCGCGCATCTCGGCGCAGGGCGCCGACGACAATGCGTCGGCCACGGCGACGCTGCTGCTCGCGGCCCCGATGTTCCTGCAGCTCGCGAAGGAGGGCAAGCTCGAGCGCGACGTCTGGCTCGTGCACCTCACAGGCGAGGAGTTCCCGTCCGACTGCATGGGTGCGCGCGCGCTCTGTCAGGCGCTCGTCGAGCGCACGCTTGACGGTGCGCGTGACGGCGGCGAGTGGGTCGACCTGTCCCAAGTCGAATCGGCGGTGCGCTGGTGATGGACATGATCGCGCACAACCGCGACAGCGCGCGCGACATTTTCCAGATCTCACCCGGACGCGGCGCTGCGTCGCTGCGGCTCGCCTACCAGGCGCACGTTGCAACCATGCTGGAATGCCGGCGCCGCTCGATGGAACCGGCCGGTTGGACGCGCAGGGCGGACGCGCGGCGTTCGCAGCGCGGACGCGCGCACGCATCCCCGATGTCGCCTTGCATCCGGTGCTCGACGGTCAGGTGCGCACCATCGACAACCCGCAGAGTTCGCTGTTCAACACCGACGTGCAGATCTTCTCCGACATCGGCGCGCCGTGCGTGTTGATCATGGAGAACTACGACATCGATCGCAGCGGCTATCACGACACGAAAGACACGCTCGCCAACATCGATCTCGATTATGGTTCGGCGGTGTCGGCGATCTGCATCGAGACGATCGCGCGGGTGGCGGCCGCTCCCTGACGAGTGGCGTAGCCGCCGCCTAGCGAAGCCGTTCCAGCAACGCTTTGCAGGCGAGAATGCCGTCGCGCTCCGACAGCCGTTCGCCCTCGAACTCGATGCCGACGTAGCCGCGGTAGCCGGCGGCGCCGACGATGTCGAGCATGCGCGGATAGTCGATCTTCGTCTCGTTGCCTGCAGCGTCGAAGTCGAAGCACTTGGCGCTGACGGCGAGCGCGCGCGGCATCATGCGTTGCACGGCGTCGTAGATGTCTACCGTTGCAGGGAAGTTGCCGAAGTCCGGCAGCGTTCCGAAACGCGCGTGCGGAACGCGGTCCATCAGCGCCATCAACCACGCCGGATCCGACGACGGACCCCAATGGTTTTCGATGAGGATGTTGATGCCATTTGCGTCGGCGTACTCGATGAGCAGCGGAAAGCTCTCGGCGCAGCGGTCGAGCGCATCGGCGTCGCCGTCGCGCGCACCCGTGTTGCAGCGAATGCTCTTGCAGCCGAGCACAGCCGCGATGTCGACCCACTTGTGGTGATTCCTGACGGCCTGCAGGCGGCTCGCTTTTTCGGGCGCCGCCATGCTGCCTTCGCCGTCGCACATCAGCAGCGGAATCGTCACGCCCAGATCGTCGGCGTGTTTGCGGAACTGTTTGAGATAGGCGTACTGCGGCGACGGGAAGAACGTGTTCACCAGTTCGAGCGCGCCGATGCCGAGTTCGTGCGTGAGGTCGAGCATGCCCATCTGATCGATCTGCTTCGCGAAGAACTGCTTGTGCATCGACCACGCGGCCAGCGAGATCTCGAATTTCCGGCTGCCCGCGGCGGCGGTCATTTCGCCGCTCCCTCGAATACGAACGGCGCCAGCGTGGTTTGCGCCTCGACTCGATACTTGTGCCAGCGGTTGCCGCCGTAGTACGCGAGGCTGCCGGGCTCGGCGGTACCTTCGCCGTTGTAGTAGGTGATGCAGTCGCGCAGCGGCGCGGTGGCGATGTCCATCTTGCGGCAGTGCTCCGCGTATTCGACCTCCGGTTCCTTTCGCACGTCGACGATCCGCGCGCCGCTGTCGCGCATCGTCTGCAGCATCCACACGACGTAGTCGCCGTGTGCGTCGATTGCATCGGTGAAGTTGAAGCTGCCGCCGCCGCCCTGCGGGCCGGAGACGATGAACAGGTTGGGAAAGCCGTTGCTGTGCAGGCCGAGGAACGTCTTAGTGCCTTCGGTCTCCCACTTCTGTTTCAACGTGCGGCCGTCGCGGCCGGTGATCATGTTGAACGTCGAGGTCGCCATCCACTGAAAGCCGGTGGCGTAGATCAGCACGTCGAGCGGGTATTCGACGCCGTCGTGCACCACGCCCTTCTCGTTGATGTGGCTCACGCCGTGCGGCGCGGTGTCGACGAGATGCACGTGCGGCAGGTTGAAGGACGGCAGGTATTCGTCGTGGAACGTCGGACGCTTGCAGCCGTACGGGTAGTAAGGCTTCAGCGCCGCGGCGGTCTTCGGATCTTTGACGATCGCGTCAACCCGCGCGCGGATCTGCTCCATGATTCGGAAGTTCGCGTCGAGCTGCTTCTCGAGCAGCTCCTCGGGGCTCAGCATGCGGTCGTACTGTTTGCGCTCTTTGAAATCGGGCACGCTGCCCGCGAGGTAGTCGTCGTTCGCCTGAATCGCGGTGCGGCCCGCGGAGATCTTCGCGAAGCGCGCGCGCCGCGCCCGCGCCCAACCGGGCTCGTTAGCCCAGGTGCGGATCTCTTCCTCGGTGGTGGCGCGCTGGTCGCGGACGTCGATGGAGGACGGCGTGCGCTGGAACACGTAGAGTTCCTTCACGATCTTCGCGAGTTCCGGAATCGCCTGCACCGCGGTGGCGCCGGTGCCGATGATGCCGACGCGCTTGCCCTTCAGATCGACGTTGTAGTCCCAGCGCGACGTGTGGAACGCGATGCCCTTGAACGTCTCCATGCCTTCGATGCGCGCCAGTTTCGGCGTGGTCAGGATGCCGTTGGCGAGGATCACGAACCGGGCGCGCATCCTGTCGCCGCGATCGGTGGTAACCGTCCAGCGACCGGTGGCTTCGTCCCACGTCGTCGCCTCGACGGTGGTGTGGAACAGGCAGTGGTCGTAGAAGCCGAATCTGTCGGCCATCTTCTGGCAGTACTCGAGAATCTCGAAGCCCGACGCGAACTTCATCGTCGGGATGTAGCCCATCTCCTCGAGCAGCGGCAGGTAGCTGTACGACTCGACGTCGCACGCGATGCCGGGATAGCGGTTCCAGTACCACGTGCCGCCGACGTCGCCGCCCTTCTCGCAGAAGCGCACGTCGGTGAATCCCGCCTCGCGCAGCTTGTGCCACAGCAGTAAACCCGCGAAGCCGGCGCCGACCACCAGAATTTCGCATTCGTCGGTCAGCGCTTCGCGCGGAACCGGGTCCGCGGAATACACGTCGTCCAGGTACTTCGCGAACTCGCCTTCCATTGCCATGTAGTCGGCGGCGCCGGCGCGCGCTTCTTTGAACTCGCGGTACTTCGCCTGCTCGTATGCATTGAACGTGGCGCCGGGCGGCAGCTCGGGCAACGTCTTCAACGATTCGTCGGTGACGATCGAATAGCCTCTTCCGGCGATCCGGTCGGTCGCTTTCGCGGCGCGCGTGGCAAAAGTCTTCAGGCCGGTGGCCGGGTCGATTCGAACTGACATGGTGGTGGTCTCGAAGCGTTTGGTTGATGGCGCGCGGGCGCCTCCGGATATCGGGCCAAGTATTGCGTGATGCAGCGGTGCGGGGAAGTATGCATGGCATCATCGTCGATCAGACCGATCCCACGGAGACACCATGAACCAGGCAGCGACGCGTCCCATCGTCATCGGACCGATCACCGGCGGCCGAGGCCGACCCTTTGCAGCCTCGCTGCTCGACGTGACCACGTATGGGTATTCGGAGGCCGAATACCTGCTGGAAGGGACCGCGACGCGCTATCGATTGGCCGTCGGCGCGCAACTCTCGCGCGACGGGCATTGGCGCGTCGAAGCGGCCGGCACGGCGCCGTTCCGCACGCGCATGCTCGTCTACCGGCCCAGCGATGGCGCGCGCTTCAACGGCACCGTGGTGCTGACGTGGAACAACGTCACCGCCGGCTACGACCTGTTCGGCGCGGAGAGCCGCGAGTTGTTCGAGGGCGGCTATGCGCTGGTGTGTCTCACCACGCAGAAGGTCGGCATCGACGGGCTGCCACCGCAGCCGCAAGGCCTCGCCGCGTGGGATCCGAAACGGTACGGAACGTTGACGATTCCGAGCGACGACTACTCGTACGACATCTTCACGCAGGGTGCGCTGGCGGTTGGCCGGAACCGCGGCGGGCCGGTCGACCCGATGGCCGGGCTCGACGTACGGCGCATCGTCGCGCAAGGCGCGTCGCAGTCGGCGGGACGCATCGCTACATACGTCAACGCGATTCAGCCGGTGAGTCGCGCGTTCGACGGTTTCATTCTGCAGATCTACTTCGGTACCGGGAGCGCGCTGGAAGTCGGCGACACCGTCGTCAACATCAATGCGGCACCGGCGATGCGCGCGGGAGACCGTATGCGCGGTAGCAATCTGCTGCGCGACGACAACGGCGTGCCGGTGTTCGTCGTGAATTCGGAACTCGAGGCGATCGCCTGTTACCCGGTGCGCCAACCGGATACCGACACGTTCCGCTACTGGGAATCCGCCGGCACCTGTCACGTATCGGCGCAGGGTCAGGCCGATCGTCAGGTGAAGCTGATCCGCGACGACGTGCGCGTGGTGCCGCTGCAGGAAGGCATCAATCGCATCCCGATACTCCCGCTCTACGACGCGGCATTCCATCACATGCAGCGTTGGCTCACGGAAGGCACACCGCCGCCGGTCGCGCCGCGGCTGGAGTTCGCCGGCGATCCCGCAGAGGTGGTGCGCGACGCGAACGGCATTGCCAAAGGCGGCATTCGGCTGCCGCAGGCAGAGGTGCCGCTGGCGCAGAACAGCGCGATCCCGCTCGCGGACGACGTGTTTTCGTATCTCAGAGGATCGTGCCGTCCGTTCCCCGCGGAAAAGTTGCGCGCCTTGTACAAGAGCAAAGCGGCCTTTCTCGCCAAGTTCGAAGCCGCGGCACAGCGGGCGGTTGCGGCCGGTGTACTATTGCCGCGCGACGTCGCGGGGTTGGTGGCGGAGGCAGCCGAGAGCTGGCGCGACTAAGCGGATCCGTCAGCCGTAACGAGGAGCCGCCACGCAGCAGTACCCAACGCTTCGCAACGCCGCTAAGCTCGAATCTCCGCGTCGACGAACGGTGCAACGATGCAGCTTCGACAGAAGATCCGGCTGAGGGTCGGACAAGCGATGGTGGGAGGACTGTCGCTCGTCGAGCGCGGCTTGCACGGTGTCAGCCTGAACATTTTCGATCCGAAACTCGCGGAGGATCCATATCCGTTCTACGACCGCCTTCGAACGAAAGCGCCGATCCACTATTCGATGGCGCTGCGGGCCTGGTGGGTCACCGGGTTCGAGTACGTGCAGGAGGTTCTGAGAGACAAGCGATTCGGTTCCGACGTGCGCAAATTTCCCGAGCACGTGAAGAAAATCCTGCCGAATCTCGACGAGGAGCAGCGCGCCAGTTTCGAACATCCCAGCATGCTGAACCTCGATCCGCCGGATCACTCGCGCATTCGACGGCTCGTTTCGCAAGGCTTCATGCACAAGTTCATCCAGTCGCTGGAACCGCGCATCCGTCTCATCGTCGACGACTGTCTGCGCCGCGTGGACAACGATTCGACGTTCGACATCGTCGCCACGCTGGCTAAACCGCTTCCGGCCATCGTCATCGCCGAGATGATGGGATTGCCCGAATCGGATCACGCCCGCTTCCAGGCCTGGTCCGAAGATCTGATCGACGGCACCGGCACCAACGATCCCGCAAAGGTGGAGCGGGGCTCAGCCGCGAGCAACGCATTGATCCAGTACTTTCGCGGCATCATCCAGAGCCGGCGCGGCAACCCCGGCGACGATCTGATCGGCCAGCTGATACGCGCCGAAGAAGCCGGCGACACGCTGAGCGAGCGCGAACTGTACAACACGTGCCTGCTGCTGCTCGTCGCGGGACACGAGACGACGACGCGACTGATCGGCAACGGCGCCTATCTGCTGCTGAAACACGGTTTGTGGAAAACGCTGCGCGACGACCCTTCGCGTATTCCTGCGGCCATCGAAGAAATGCTGCGCTTCGAACCGCCGGTGCAGGCGACGCAGCGCTTCGTGCTGGAAGACCTCGACTTTCACGGCAAACGCATGAAGCGCGGCGAGATCATATTCGTCGGCATTGCGGCGGCCGATCGGGACCCGGGCGCAAACGATGCGCCGGAGCGCTTCGACATCGCTCGCGAGAAGGTCAACCAGGTGTCGTTCGGTTACGGCATCCACCTGTGCATCGGCGCTTCGCTCGCGCGGCTGGAAGCGAAGGCCACCTTCGAGAAACTGTTGGCTGAGTTCCCCGATCTGCAACTGTGCGATCAGGAACCGCATTGGGGAACGAATCCGTTCTTCCGTGGACACGAGAGTCTCGTCGTCACCAAGCGGTGATCGTGTTGAATAACGCGAGGAAGTACTGGATCCTCGGACTGAGCTTGATCGCTTGGCTCTCGGCCTGCGGCGACAAGACCGCCTCGCACGCCAACGCGCGCGCTGAAACGGTCAACTTCTACAACTGGTTCAACGACGTGAATCCGGACGCACTGGCGGAGTTCGCGCGTGCGAATGGAATCAGCGTCGTTCACGACGTGTATGACTCGGACGAAGTCCTGGAAGGAAAGCTCCTCGCCGGGCACTCGAATTACGACCTGGTCGTTCCCGGCGCGTCGTCGTTCGCCAAGCAAATCGCCGCAGGCCTATACCGCACGTTGGACCACGACAGGTTGCGCAACTACCGCGAGCTCGACCCGTATCTGCTGGCCAAACTTGCGGAGATGGATCCGGGCAATCGCTATGGCATTCCCTACAGTTGGGGGACCACCGGGCTCGGATTGAATGTCGATCGGATACGCGACCGGATGCCGGACGCGCCGTTGGATTCCTGGCGGCTCTTCTTCGATCCGGAGATCGTGCGGAAATTCAGGGACTGTGGCGTAGCGTTACTCGATTCACCCGGCGACGTGATACCCATCGCGCTGAACTATCTCGGTCGCAATCCGGCGTCGCTGAGCGAATCCGATCTGGACGACGCGATCGCCTTGATCGCGCGCGTGCGGCCGTCCGTTCGCTATTTCCATTCCTCGCAGCTGTTTGACGATCTCGCCAACGGCGAGGTCTGTCTGATTCTCGGCTGGTCGGGATCGGTGATCCAGTCGCGGCGCGCCGGTGCGGGTCTGAACCTGCGGTACGTGATTCCGAAGGAAGGCGCGCCGATCTGGTTCGAAGTGATGGCCGTTCCCATCGATGCGCCTCACGTCGACAACGCCTATCGCCTCATCGATCACCTGTTGGATCCACGCATCGCCGCCGGCTTCACCAGCGCACTGTTTTATCAGAGCGCTGTGTCGTCATCCGCGGCCTTGGTCGAGCCGGCCGTTCGCGACGATCCGGCGGTGTATCCGCCGCCGCCGGTGATGAGTCGTCTGTTCCTGGATATCGCAGCAAGGGCGCCGGATTACGAACGGGTGAGGCTGCGCAAGTGGATCGCCATGAAGGCGGGTCAAGCGACGCCGTAGAACGCCGCCGCGGTCTTGCCGAAGATCGACTCACGTTCCGCGAATGACAATCGAGCGGTGAGCAGGGTGGCGAGGTCGTGCCACGAAGCATAGGGCGTCGCTGTGCGTGAATCGTCAGCGCCGTATGCTTCAAGCAACACCGGCCAGTCGCTGCCCCACATCAATCGTTGCGGACCGAATGCGTCGATCAGAACGTCCGCGTAGGGTTGCAGCGCGGTGACCGTCCAACCCGGGCCGGCTTCCGTCGCCAGTCCCGACAGCTTGCAGAATGCGCGGGTATTCCGCGCGATTGTGCGAATCTGCGCGGCCCACTCCGCGATCTCACCCGACGCGATCGCCGGCTTGGCGCCGTGATCGACAACCACCGGTAGATCCGGATAGCGCTCCAGGAACCGCAGCAGCACCGGCAGATGTCGCGGTTTCACCAAAGCCTCGAAGCGCAACCGCGCGTGCTGCATCGCTTCGATCGCGGGCGCGATCGTCGAACTCAGCAACCATTCGTCGTCGTGCAGGTCCTGCACCATCGGGCGCAAGCCGAGGAGAAGCTCGTGGCGCGACAGTTCCGCGATCTTCTCCGCCGCGTGCGGCGATTCGAGATCGGTCCATCCCACCACACCCGCGACGAACGGCGTCGCGGCGGCGAGTTGCAGCAGGAACTGCGTCTCCGCGTTGCTCGGCGCGGCCTGAACCACAACCGTTGCATCGATCCCTGAACGTTCGAGCAGAGGGGCGAGATGCTCTGGCAGGAAATCCCGGTACAGTTTCGGGAGATCCTGCGTGAGCCAACCGTAATCGCCGCGCGACAGCTTCCAGAAATGCTGATGCGCGTCGATCCGGGTCATATCACCTCGAGATAGTCGCGATCGGGCAGCGTTGGGAACGGTGCCGTCGGCAGCGTCTGATACCAGAACGCGACTGACGCGATGTCGTCCTGCAGCGGCAGGTATTGCCGGTCTTTGTGTGTGCGCCAGCCCAATGCCTGGATGGTGACGCGCAGATCTTTCTGAAATCGCACCGGATCCATGATGTGCCAGCGGTACATGCCGAAGCGTTGCTGCGAACGATAGAGACCGTCGGGTTTGATCACCTGCGACAGACCCGCATAGGCCGTGGTGAACGCAACGTAGCCGGGACCGCCAGGATGCGATCGATCCATCGTGCCCGGATCGAAGTTGTAGGCGCCGCAGAAGTAATCTTCCGTTCCGGTGCCGCAGATGGTCGGGAACTTCTTGTCGCCGTCCATGTAGAACTTGATCTCGCCTTCGCCCCACCAGCCGTCGTTGTTCACGCCCCACGCCATGTAGGTTCCGACGTAGTGCCCGCGCCCCTTAACGCCGTCGATCAGCGTGTACACCTCTTTGTACGGCAGCGGATTGGTGCGGCGGAACTGCGCGTGGAAATATGCGGCGTCTTCCGGCACGTCGGTGAGCGTGTAGTTGATCTGGTAGTACACGTAGATGCGTTCGTCGGAGAGGTTCTGCATCGTGAAGCGCGCGCGCTTGCGGAACGGCATTTCCCAATAGCAGTTGAACGCGCGGCCGGGATTCACGCACACCGCGAGCGACGACACCTGCGCGTAGTGTTCCCAGCCGCACGCGAAGAAGTCGCCGGCGGGGGATTCGATGGACGGCTGCTCCTGGTCGTCCCAATACGCGCGCAGGATCGTGTGGCGCCACTTGCCGGCCGCGAGCGTCATCCAGATCTGCTGGATCGCGCCCTGACCTTCGATGTCGGCCAGCGTGAACGTCGCGCCGGGCTCGATGAGGATGTACGGCGATACTTTCCAGCCCTGCCCGAGGCCGCGCGCCGCCTGTGCCGCGGCGCCGTCGGTCGACATGCCGGCTTTGCCCTTTTCGCCGGTGAAGTTCTCCGGACTGATCGATCGTGTTTCTGCCTTGGACAGCCGCGACAGGTTGCCCAGATGCAGGCCAAGCCCTGAAAACTCCGCCATGTGAGTCCCCCCTGGAAATGGATAGAAATGGATTTCCGACCTTGGTTTGTGTTTCGGCGGGTCGAACCGTTACGCTTCCCGGTGCACCCCTGGCGCAAGTTACATCATCTGATTAGGGCAGGTCGACGCAGAGATGAAAACGATTACAGAGCGGTTCGAGATCGATATCGGCGATGCGGAAGTCGCGTTTTACGAGAAGAACGGTTACCTCGTCATTGAACGCATCACGACGGATGAAGAACTCGAGTGGCTGCGCAGCGTCTACGACGATCTGATCTCGCGGCCGCGCGACGGCTTCCTCGACGGCGTGTTCGATCTGACCCGTTCGTATGGCAGCACCGACGAACCGAAGGTCGGCCAGCTGCTCGCACCCGAGCGGTTCGTACCGGAGATCCGCGAGACGGCAATGTGGAAGAACGCGCATCGCATCGCGTCGCGCCTGCTGCAGGTGGACCCATCGAAGGTCGAAAACTGGGGACACCTCATCTTCAAGACGCCGAACAGCGGCGAGGCCACGCCGTGGCATCAGGACGAGGCGTACTGGGGTGTCAACAACGACTACTACGCGCTCGGCGCCTGGTTTCCGCTCGATGACGTGTTCGTCGAAAACGGCTGCATGTGGTTTCTGCCGGGGTCTCACAAGAACGAGGTGCTGCCGCACAAGCACGGCGGCGGCAACGATCCGTCGGTGCACATCCTCGAGATCGACGTGCCGTACGACACGAGCGCCGGCGTGCCGGTGCCGTTGAAAGCCGGCGGCATGACGTTCCATCACTGCCGCACGCTGCACTATGCCGGCCCGAACCTCACCAGCGGCATGCGGCGCGCGTGGGCCAACGAATATCAGACCGCGCCGGTTCGTCGCGCCGCACCGGCCGACCGGCCGTGGGTAGACGCAGGCAAGAAGGCGCTGATAGAGGGCATGGCGCGTCGCACTTGATGGGACGGCCCGCTACCATGCGGGCATGAACACTTCCCCGTCGCTTTCACCGCTCGAACAACTGCGCTTCGATAACCGCTTCGTCCGCGAACTGCCGGCCGATCCGGAACCGGCGAACTTCCGTCGGCAAGTGATCGGCGCGAGCTTTTCGCGCGTCATGCCGACTCCGGTCGCCCAGCCGCAACTGATCGCGTACTCGAGCGAAGTGGCGCAGCTGCTCGACCTGCCGTCTGCCGCAATCGAATCGCAGTCGTTTGCCGACGTGTTCGCCGGCAATCGCGTGCTCGATGGCATGGATCCGCACGCGACGGTCTATGGCGGCCATCAGTTCGGCAACTGGGCCGGACAGTTGGGCGACGGTCGTGCGATCAATCTCGGCGAAGTCGTCAATTCGCGCGGCGAGCATTGGGCGTTGCAGCTGAAAGGTGCGGGTCCGACCCCGTATTCGCGAACCGCTGACGGCCTCGCAGTGCTGCGCTCGTCGATCCGCGAGTTCTTGTGCAGCGAAGCGATGCATCACCTCGGCGTGCCGACGACGCGCGCGCTGAGCCTCGTTGCAACCGGCGAGCAGGTGATGCGCGACATGCTGTACGACGGCCATCCGGCGGCGGAACCCGGCGCGGTGGTCTGTCGCGTCGCCCCTTCGTTCACCCGTTTCGGGCACTTCGAGATTCTGGCGGCACGCGGCGACGTCGAACTGCTGCGGCGACTCGCTGACTTTACGATCCGCAACGATTTCCCCGAGCTGCTCGCGGATGGACAGTCGCCTTCGCCGCAAACGTACGTCGCGTGGTTCGCGGAAGTATCGCGCCGAACTGTTCGCATGATCGTCGAGTGGATGCGCGTCGGCTTCGTGCACGGCGTGATGAATACCGACAACATGTCGATTCTCGGTCTGACCATCGACTACGGTCCGTACGGTTGGCTCGAAAACTACGATCCGGACTGGACGCCGAACACCACCGACGCCGGCTCGCGGCGTTATCGATACGGCCAGCAACCGCCGATCGCGCAGTGGAATCTGCTGCAGCTCGCCAATGCCATTTATCCGCTGGTGAACGACGCCGCGCCGCTCGAAGCGGTGTTGCAGGAATTCGCGCGCGACTACACCGAGTCGTGGCGGGCGATGATGGCGCGCAAACTCGGGCTGCGCGCATTCGAAACGGCGGACGCAGAACTGTTCGCCGGACTCGACGCCGTGCTGCGGCTGGCCGAAACCGACATGCCGATTTTCTTCCGACGCCTGGCGCGTGTGGACGCAAACGCCGCCGACGCTTCGCTGCTCGACCCGCTGCTCGACGCGTTCTACGTTCAGGAGCAACTCACTGCCGAAGTTCGCGCGCAGTTCACGAGTTGGTTACGCGAGTACGCCGGTCGGGTGCGCCGCGACAACCCCGACGCATCCGCACGCCGCGCAAGCATGAACGCCGCCAATCCGAAGTTCGTGTTGCGCAACTATCTCGCCCAGCTCGCGATCGACGCGGCCGAGAAGGGCGACTACGCACCGGTGAACGAGTTGCTCGACGTATTGCGCACGCCGTACGCGGAGCAACCCGAGCGGGAAGCCGCGTTTGCGCAGAAGCGTCCGGACTGGGCGCGGCATCGCGTCGGCTGTTCGATGCTGTCATGTAGTTCGTAGGAGGCACGATGGGCACAGAGTTCTGGAAACTGAGCGCCGTCGAACTCGCAGAAGGCATCCGCCGCAGAGACTTCTCCAGCACCGAAGTGGTAACGAGCGTGCTGGGGCGCATCCGCGCCGAGAACCCGAGGCTGAACGCGATCACGGTCGATTGCAGCGCCGACGCGATGCAGGACGCCGAACGCGCCGATGCCGCGGTTCGACGCGGCGAGGCGCTCGGCGCGTTGCACGGCGTGCCGGTCACCATCAAGGAGAACGCCGACCAGCGCGGCAAGGCGACGCCGAACGGCATTCCGGCGTTCGCGCAGCTGATCGCGCAGGACGATTCGCCGATCGTCGCGAATCTGCGGCGCGCCGGCGCCGTCATCATCGGGCGTACCAACGTTCCTGAATTCTCGATGCGCGCCACTACTGACAATCCGCTCAGGGGGCGCACCGTCAATCCGTGGCGAGAAGACGTATCGCCCGGCGGCTCGTCCGGCGGTGCAGGCGTCGCGGCCGCGGCCGGATTCGGACCGATCCATCACGGCAACGACATCGGCGGATCGCTGCGCTTTCCGTCGTTCGCGTGCGGTGTGGCCACAGTGAAGCCGACGCAGGGACGGGTGCCGGCGTTCAATCCGACTGCCACCGGCGAGCGCGGCATGCTCGCGCAGCTGATGTCGGTGCAAGGTGCGATCTGTCGCGAGGTGCGCGACGTGCGCCTTGCCACGCGCGTGATGGCGCAGGGCGATCCTCGCGATCCGTGGTGGGTGCCGGCGCCGTTCGACTGGCCGAACGAGGCGCGTCCTGCGATCGCGCTCACGCGCGTGACCCACGGTTATCCGATGCACGCCGACATCGACGCGGCGTTGACGCGCGCCGCCAAGTGTCTGCGCGATGCGGGTTATGTGGTGGACGAAGTCGAGACGCCATCGATGCTCGAACCGGCGCAGGGTTGGTTCGACGTCGCGACGTATGAAATCAAGATGACGCTCGACCCGCTGGCGCGGCAATACGGCAGCCACACGGTGCAGAACATCTTCGACTGGTATTACACGCTCGGGAAGATGGTGGACGCCGACGGCTATCGCGCAGGCATCGCCGACCGCACGCGGATGACGCGCGCGTGGAGTATGTTTCTCGCCCGCTATCCGCTGGTGCTGTCGCCGTTCCTCATGCGGCCGACGTTTCCGTGGAACTACGACGCGGAGAGCGAAGCGAACGTGCACGACCTGTTCCGCAGCGCGATCTACAGCGTGGGTGTGAATTACCTCGGCCTGCCCGCGGGCGTGGTGCCCGCGGGATACGCCGCGGAACTGCCGGCCGGCGTGCAGATCATCGGCCGACGATTCCGCGAGGACCTGATCCTCGACGCGATGGAAGCGGTCGAGGCGCGGTTGGGCGTGATGGCGACGACGTTGTGGTGATGGTCGCCGTCGAATCGTGATCCTCGACGCGGCGTAAGGATTGTCGTCGCTGTACAAGAGTGCATGGAGAAGCTGAAGAACGCTTGGACGCGTAAACGGGATTGGGGTTGGGGTCGCGCGTTACATTGGGAGCTGATGAACGCCCTCGGCAAGCTCGGCGTCCATGTTCACTACGTCAATGTGGGCGCCGACCTTCGTGAGATCATCGGCGAAGAGCACCCCGAGGTTGCACCCGGATACCACACGCGCATCGCGCGGCTGGCCGATCTGCTGCCGCATGTCGACAGCGTGCCGAAGCTCTCACGGGAGTTTCTAGAGATTGCATTCGCGAGAGGCGATCTGTGCGTCGCGAACTTTTGCGCGGGGCAGCTCGTCGGTTTTTCGTTCTCGAGCTTTGTTCGAGCGCGCGTGACGGAACAGCTCGATGTGATTGTCCCTGCGGGATTTCGATACGGCTACAAGGGCTGGACGCATCCGGATCACCGACGCCAGAACCTCTCCAAGATGCGCGGATACGTGCGGCGCAAAACCACTCGCTGCCGCCATGATCAGCGTTCGATCAGCTACGTGGCCACCCACAACTACGCCTCGCTGCTGCATAGCTACAGGTCGCCACGACTGCGCAGCATCCGCATGGGCTTCTGTGGATGGATTACCGTCTTGGGGTATCAGGTGCCGTTCAATAGTCGTCGCGCGAAATGGGTGGGTTTCGAGTTCGTGCGAAATGACGACCCGGGATTGCGCCAGTACGTGTGGTGAGGTTGAGCGACCTACGCGATGCGGCGAAAGAATTCAACCCCCAATCGGGCCTTTCTATCGTCGTTCCGTGCCAACAGATTCATTATGGCGCGCAGAACATGGCTTGTGCCCTCGACCGCTAGCAATTAGTCTGCGCGCCGCGCGACCTTCGAGCCTCCCGTGCAGATGCACTCCGTAACACTCTCGTCCATGGCGAGCTTGTTAAAACGAGAAGCTCATCACGCAGGTGAATCACGCATGCACCTAGACTGCATTCACACGAGACTGATAGGGGGATGCCGCTCTTGCTTGAGCGAGGGATTATTCTGGCTATTGCGCTCAGCCTACTCGCGGCGGGTTGCGGTTCCAACGACAACGGAAAGGGCGAATCATCGGGCCAGGCGGCGCTGGAATTCGTCGCTAATCCCAGTACGGTGACCGTCGGTGCGAATACATGGCTTTCATGGTCCGGACACAACGCCACGTCATGTCAGGCGTCGGATGGGTGGTCGGGACAACGACCTGCGAGCGGCGGTTTTCGAACGCCTCCACTGACGAAAACCACCACCTACACACTCAACTGCACAGGACCCAGAAGCGGCTCGTTGGCACGCGTAACAGTTGTCGTGAGTGGAGACGCTCCCGGCGCAGCTGAAGAGGCGCCACAGGTTTCGCTACGCAGTCAGCTCGGATCGATTCCGTCGAATGGCAGTACTGTTCTCGAGTGGACGGCGCCGATGGCACAACAGTGCACTGCGTCAGGCGGTTGGAGTGGAACGAAGGCGAATCGAGGTTCACAGAAAATCGCCGGTCTGAAGGCAGATTCCACTTTTACGCTGAGCTGCGAAGGACCTGGCGGAACTGGCATCGCGATGACACAAATGATGGTGCAACGAGCTACGTTGCGCTGGGCAGGTAGCGCATCGAGCCATAGCGCGTTCCGAATTCTGTGGGGGAAACGGGCGGATCAACCGGAAAACCAGATCACTGTCAGCGATCCAAAGGCTCGCGAGCGCGTCATCGATCTCCCCGGAGCAGGTACCTACTATTTCATCCTCGCGACGTTAGATGCGACCAACAAGGAACTCAGTCGCTCGAACACCGCGTCGAAAATCTTACCGCCTTGACGCCCGAGCGCATCAGCTGACTGACGCGCTCGGTGGCGAGCTTCTGATATCGAAGTCGGCAGAGTGCTGCGAGAACTTCTGATAACTGTCGAGCGGTTCACGCGGTCGAACTCTCCTTACAAATAAAATCCCTTCCATAACAAATGGGGGATCGCGAAGAAACGCGTTTGTAGGGAGAGGCCCCCATGCAGTATCGGCGGGTTCGACCATGCGTGCTGGCGTGTCTGTGCGCCGGAACTATGGCAATGCTCGGATGTGAAGGCGGCGGACGCAACGCGTCCAACAACGTGGTTCGCAGTGATCATGACGTAGTCGTCACCGGGTCAGTGGGTGATGGACCCGTCGTGGGTGCCGCGATCGAAGTTGTCGATGCTGACGGCTCCACAGTGTCGCAAGCGATCGGTGGTTCGTCGACATTCCACGCTTTGGTGCCTGCGAACACGGCATACCCGATACGACTGCGCGCCATCGGCGGCACCGACCTGGTGACCAACCGTGCGCCCGATTTCGCGTTGGAAACCGTGCTTGTGCGTCCTGATCAGGTTGTCGCGAACCTTTCTCCATTCAGCACGCTCGTGTCCCGGATCGCAGAATGTGCTGCGATGCCGCCGAACCAGGCGAAGCTAGCCAAGATCTGGGACCAGGTGATGTCCAATCACGGGATGGGATACGACCTCGAGCGGTTCGGTCATCCGGCTTGGACGCCGATGGCATCCGGCAATGCGATGCCATTCGTGCTTGCAAGCGAGGCGTTCGGCGAGTCGATTCGCCGAACGCAAGAGGCACTCGCGAACTCACCAGAGGCGTTCGACATCGACGCGGTGCTCAAAGCACTTGCGTGTGATTTGACCGACGGGTCGCTGGATGGCAGGGGCGATGGATCTTCGCCGCGAATCGCGGCGACGTTTCAGGTTGCATCAGCTGGAGTGCTTCTCGAAACAGTAACAAAACGCTTGAGGGTCGACGGTTCCGATGCGACTGCGCGTCTCGATGCGGCGATGCAGGAAACGGGGTTCGGTGGCGGGAGCGTGGTCGATGTGGATCTGAATCCGTTGCTGATGCGACAAGCTCGCGACCGACTGGCGACGTTGCTGGGTAGGGTGCCTGGAGACCTTGTCGCACGCTTGCTGCGGTTGTTCGACCAAACTCCGACGGCCGACCTGTCCCAGGTCATCGCGGCGAATCTCAGTGATACCGATTTGAACGCGTTCACGAACGTGGCGCATGCTGTTGCGATCGCGGACGACGGGGTGCTTGAGACGGTACTCGTGAGTGCGAACCCGCCGTCCGATCCAATCCCACCGGTCGTCTCGCTTGGTGCGTCCCCGGCGAATATCGGTGTGGGTGAAACGGCGCGAGTCTCCTGGGCTACTGTCGAAGCTCAGGCGTGCTGGGCAACGGGCGCGTGGGCAGGCGAGCAACCACTGGAGGGCAGCTACACGACCTCGCCACTCACGATTCCGAAGCGGTACGGGTTGACGTGTACGGGATCCGGAGGAACGGTCAGTCAGGAGGTGAACGTCGAAGTGGCAGGCACGGCCCCTGCAGCCGCCCCACGAGTGGAGTTGAGCGCAACGCCGGCTACCGTGGCGCCCGGTGAGAGTGTGACGCTGGCCTGGACCTCGAGCGGAGCGACCGAATGCGCTGCGGGGGGCAGTTGGTCTGGAAACCGGCTGCCGCAAGGGAGCGTGGTTACCGGCCCGCTCGCGGCCGTCAGCAGTTTCTCGCTGGCGTGTGTTGGGCCCGGGGGGACTGCGAGCGACGTTGTCGGCGTGCTGGTCCGAACGTCACCAGTGCCGGAGGCGGTGACAAGCTCCATTCAGGCGTCCCCGCGATGGGTCGCTCGTGGCGCTTCCGCCACGCTGAACTGGAGCAGCAAGGGCGCCACTCAATGCAGCGCGTCTGGTGCCTGGAATGGCAGCCGACCTGCTGCCGGTACTGCAACGGTGGCGCCGGTGGCACTCGACAGCACCTTTATTCTCACTTGCAGCGGCCCCGGTGGTAGCGTGGTTTCGAACGCCACCGTGTCGTTGCGTGCGGCGCGCCTGTCGTGGCGTGCCCTGGATGAGCAGACGTCGGTCGCGGGCCTCGTCGGATTCCGCGTGTTCCATGGCACGACGCCTGGTATCTACGATCCGCCGATCACGGTCACTGACACCGCCGTCCGAGAACTCGAAATGGCTCTGGCGCCCGGGATTCATTATTTCGCGGTCGCTGCGGTCACCCCGAGCGGCAGTCTGGGAGCGCTTTCCAACGAGGTATCGAAGACCGTGGAGTAGGTCGCTGCCGCAGCCGGTGCGGAGGCCTTACATACCCGGGATACGGGGTCTGGCCGCGCCTGACTAGACTGCTTCGACTTGAGCGTCCGAATGACGCCGAATCAGCCGCCGTTGGTTCTACCGCAGCTCACGCATCAGAATCATCCGACTGCAAGAAGGGCAAGATGCCCGACAGTCCGGCGTCGACTCGTGGCCAATAGCAAGTGAGAATCAGCCTACGGGTTAGCGGTGAGCAGACAGGGGATGCATTATATGAAGAGTTCGAGTCGTTTTGGTTCCTGGTCGACCCAGTTCGCATCGGTTGTTGTTGTCTTGGCGGCGACCTGTGGTGGCGCCGCGCGTGCGGCGGACGAGCCGGTCTCTGCGCCGCCGGACTATCGCATCGCCGCAGAGGACGTGTTGCAGATCTCCGTCTGGAAGGAAGAAGGTCTGGAGCGCGAGGTGATCGTGCGTCCGGACGGCGGGGTGTCATTTCCATTGGCCGGCAACGTCATTGCGGCCGGAAAAACACCGTCGGAGGTAGAGGCGGAAATTGCGACTCGTCTGCAGCGCTTCATCCCGGACGCCGTCGTAACTGTTTCTGTAGTGCGTCTCCAGGGGATGCGCGTATATGTCACCGGCCAGGTCAAAAATCCCGGCCAGTTCACCGTTGGGCGATACGTCGACGTGTTGCAGGCGATTACCCTTGCCGGCGGACTCACGCCGTTTGCCAAGGACGGCGACATCAAGATCATTCGGCGCGAAGGCGGCCGCGAGGTGATCCACAAGTTCAACTTCGGCGAGGTGCGGCGGGGAGACAACCTGAGCCAGAACATCGTGCTGCAGACCGACGACGTCGTGGTGGTTCCGTAGCGTGCGTGTCGGAGGGGAGATGAATCACAAACACGGCGCGTCGCGAAACGTTGGCGCTGCGGTGGCCGCGGCCGTCATCTGCGCGTATGTCGGTGGTAACGCCCACGCAGCATGGCAAATGGACGCGAACGCCAAGGTCGACTCGCAATACGACGACAACGTGAGACTGTCGACTGACGGCGAAGACAGCGCGATTGCAACGACCGCGGGCGGAGAACTTCACGTTCGCAACGTCACCGAAAGCTCCGATGTGGAGGCAGTTGCCGGCGCGAAGTACCTCACGTATTCGGGCTACAACGGCCCGGACCAACTCGACAACGAAGACATCGAATACGGTGAAATTCACGCGCGTGTGCGCGGCTGAGCGATTGCAATGGGGACTTCAACAGCGCGGTGCGCCGCGACGTCCTGTTGCGTACTGTCGGGACAATCCTCGATCCGGGCGTCCACCAGGAACGCCAGGTGGGGGAACGCCTCCACCTGGCGATGGAACAGGCGGGGTCCCGATCGGGAACGGTGTCGGTTCGGACTGGATGCGGGAAGCTCCAGGAGCAGGTGCGTCGGTCCGTACGCAGGCGTCTCCGTTCGTCGCTTATCAGTTGTCGCAGAAGGACGGACATGAGGCTCGGCTATAACTATCTCGGCGTCGACTACGACAAGGAGAGCGCAACCGGACTCGAAGACAGCACGACGCAAGTCCGTCACGCTCGATTTGATCGAATCGGGTCATCGGAGCGTGACGTGGCGCGGTTCGGCTTCGGCGCCGCCCGCTTCGATCCGGACGACAATCCCGACTCCACCGATGCATACAGTTGTCGGTCGGATGGGACCGGGAATTTTCCGACCGCGTTCGAGCCGGAATGGACGTCGGCGCGCAGGTGTCGGAACGGGCTGGTGATACAAACTCCGGCTACCTGTTGCGCTTGCGCGCTTCGCGCACCACCGACGTCGGCGTGCTGCGCGCCCGCTTCATGCACTCACTGCAGCCCAGCGGGCTACGGCGATCTCGTCGAATCGGACACGTTGGATCTGACGTATCAGGTCGATCTGTCGAGTCGTCTCGATCTGAACATCGACGGCAGTGGATATCGGACCCGCCAATCTTCGAATCAGAGTTCCAACGACAACAACGAGCGTGACTATGTGGAAATCGGTCCGGAGCTCACGTACGCATTCTTCGAGAGCCTGCGTGTCGGGGCTACTACCACTATCGATGGGTCGATCGACAGGATCCGAAGGCAGCGCAACAAGCAACGCGATCGGGCATCACCTTGACTTACCAGCCCATGCGGCAGTCTCTGATGTGATGCATGAGCCGGCACGATGGCGTTTGAAACATGAGTGAATCAACCGAGCCGACCGAGTTCGGCGAGTACTGGGCCATCCTGTGGCGTCGGAAAAACTGGTTCATCGCGACCATTCGTCGGCGTGCTGGTGGTGGCCGCAGCGCTCGCCTTCCTGCTGCCGCCGGTCTACCGGTCCGAAGCAACGATTCTGATCGAGCGCCAGTCGATCCCGTCGGACGTCGTCGAGACGACGGTTACCGGATATGTGCAGGAACAGATCGAACAGCTTCGCCAGCGCATAAACACGCGCACGAATCTGCTGCGGATCGCGGACCAGTTCGATCTGTATCCAGGTCGACGCGAAGTCCGACCCGGATGATGTGTTCCAGGAGGTCGCGAAAAACATCGAAGTTCAGATGGTGGACGTTCAGGCAAGCAATCCCGATCAGGGCGGTCAGCGCGTCGCGACCATCGCGTTCACGGTCGCGTATAGCGCTGGTACGCCGGAAGTCCGCTCAAGCGGTGGCCAACGACCTGGTGGAGTGGTATCCTGCTCCAACACAAAGCGGAACGAGAGGAGCGAGCAGCGGACGTTTCCGAATTTCTCGGCGCGGAAGCGGAGAAGCTGCGTGACGAAATTGCGACGCGCGAGAAGCAACTTGCGAACTTCAAGCAGGAAGAGATGCGTCAGCTTCCCGAGATGATGGATATGAATCTGCGGCTGTACGAAAAGACCGAGCAGGACATCAGCCACCACCGAAGAGTCGATCCGAACGCTGCAGGAGCGCATCGATGCGGATGCAGGCGGAATTGTCGCTCACGCCTGCCTACAAGGATGTCGTCGATGACGCCGGCAAGCGGATGCTGACCGGCGATGAGCGATTGAGCTCGTTGACTGCAGAATATCTTCGAGCGTCGGCTCGATACTCGCCGGAACACCCCGACATCATTCGTCTTACGTCGCGAGATTCGTTCGCATCGGCGCGCCAGACCGGTATGGGCGCGCGCACCGACGAATTGATGCAGGAACTCACGAAGCTGCAGGAGGCATTGCGTCAGGCCCGGCAGAAGTACTCTGAAGACCATCCTGAGGTGATCAAGCTCGAGAAGTCGGTGGCATCGGTCGAGCGCGCCTTCCAGGCGGCGATGGTGCAGGGAGCCGGAGGAAGCCGAATGACCCTCGCGGCTCCCGCGGACAACGCCCGCTATGTCGACATTGAAGACCCAGATCGATGCGGCCGTGGGGGATTTGAAAGACCGAACGGCAGAAACTCGAGATGTACAACGGCAAGCTCTCCGAATACGAGAACGCGTCTGTTCCAGACGCCGGTGGTCGAGCGCGACTTCAAGTCGTTGAGTAGAGACTACGAGAAGCGCGCAAGCCAAATATGCGGAGCTCACGAAGAAGCAGATGGAAGCAAAGCTGGCGCAGGAACTCGAATCGGGCAAAACAGCGAGCGATTCGTGTCTGTCGAGCGGTCCGAATTTGCCGACGAGTCCTGATCAGTCCAAACCGAATCGGCATCATTCTGCTTGGGGGGATTGTTTGCATTTGCTGCCGGGCTCGGATGCGTCACGGTCGTCGAGTATCAGGACAAGACCATTCGCAGTCGCGCGAGCGATTGCCGACATCATGGGTGCTCCGCCGCTGGCGGTGATTCCAGCAGATGAGCGGTGGCTGTATTCGCGAAGCGGGTGTCGAGATGAGCGGAGCAACACCGTTCGATCACATCAGCCGGGCATTAGAGCGCGCGCAGAGCGAACAACGCAGCGTGCGCGGCTGGGTGCGTCCGACCTCCGATACACCGGCCGTAGAACTGACCATCGCGCCGAAATCAACCGTGAAATTATCCGAGGCGCATCTGACGGAACGCCACATTCTGTGTGGCCGCGGAAAGGAAGATCCGGCCGTAGCGGACCGATACCGTTTGTTGCGCACGCGCGTCATCCAGGCGCTCAAACTGAAGGACATGAACACGATCGGCGTAACGAGCCCTGGTCCCGAAGGACGGCAAGACACTGACCTCGATCAATCTCGCGATCAGCATTGCGCGCGAAGGCGGATACAAGGTGGTGTTGATCGACGCCGACCTTCAGGAAGCCCACGCATCGGCCGATGACCTGGGGATTTCGGTGATCAAGGGGCTCGTCGACCACCTGTCATCGGATGTCGATTGTTCAGCGAGATCCTCGTTGCGACGAACATCCCGAATCTGGTCGATCGTGCCGGGGCGTCGCGGAGGAGGCGACGCTCGCGGTGCCGGAATTGCTGAGTTCCGAAAAGATGCGTCATCTGATCGATCAGTTGCACGGGCGCGACCGGTGCATCGTCGTGGTGGATCTTCCGCCAGTGCGTCTTGGCGACGACGTCGTGGCGTTGGCACCCGTATCTCGATGGTTTGCTCATCGTCGTTCGCGAAGGGCGTAACCGCCATCAACGAAGTTGAAAGAATCGGTGGAGCTGTCTGAAGGACTTCCCGATTCTGGGCACCGTGCTCAACCAATCGTCGTCGCGCAAACTCCACTTCGAAGGCTACTACTATCACGGCGCGCCAGAACTCAAGTAGTACCGAATAGGTTCACGATGTACGAGTCCTTCTACAAGTTCCAGCGTCCGCCGTTCATGGCCGTGCCCGATCCGGACATGTTGTTCATGACTCCGCAGCATCAGCGTGCGCTCGCGCTGCTCGAGTACGCGTTCATGGCCAGAGCTGGATTCTGCGTCGTGACCGGTGAAGTGGGCGCCGGAAAGACGACGCTCGTGCGGCGTCTATTGCAGAAGGTCGGTAATCAGGTCGAGGTGGGTCTGGTCAGCAATACCACCTGCGAGACATTCGAAGAGTTCATTCAGTGGATTCTGCTCGCGTTCGATCTCGATTATCGTGGAAAGAACAAGGTAGAACTGTACGACGCGTTCGTGCGGTATCTCGTGGAGCAGTTTCGCAAGGGCCGGCCGGTGACGCTGATCATCGATGAGGCGCAGCATCTCGGTCCGAAGTACCTGGAGCAACTGCGCATGTTGTCGAACGTGAACACCGAGAAGGGAATGGTGCTGCAGACCATCCTCATCGGCCAACCTGAGCTTTGGGACGTGTTGCGTAGTCCGGAACTCAAGCAGTTTGCGCAGCGCATTTCGTACGACTACTTTCTTGGCCCCCTCGAGAGCCCCGAACTGACGGCCCAATACACCCGTCATCGGGTGGTCACAGCGGGCGGCTCTCCTGATCTGTTCGACGAAGACGTGTTTCCTCTGGTATGGGAGGCGTCGGGCGGTGTGCCGCGGTTGATCAATCTGATTTGTGACACGGCGCTGGTCTACGGATACGCGGAACAGCTGCCAACGATCCCGTTGAGGATCGTGAAGCAGGTGGTAAAGGACAAGGAAGTCAGTTTCGTCCCGGTGGGAGTTCACGCGCGAACTCGCGAAGACGTGTGCGATGGCGGTGGTGCGGATGCCAACGCGCTGAGCGCTTCGAGGTTGAAGCGGTCGTCGACGATCGAACGCGCCGTTCTGAGCATCAAGAAGGGAAACGAGTAACGCGAAATGAACGACGTGCAACTCGAACGCCGCCTGCTTCCGCCGATTGTCCACATCGTGGCAGATCGCGGTTGGGCGGCGCTGTCGTTGAAAGAACTGTGGGATTACCGCGAGGTTGTGCTCTTTCTCGCGTGGCGCGACATTCAGGTGCGCTACAAGCAGACCATCCTCGGTGCAGCATGGGCGATCATTCAGCCGTTCACGTCGATGGTGATCTTCAGCATCATCTTCGGAAAGATCGCGAAAATGCCTTCGGACGGAATTCCCTATCCGATATTCAGCTATGCTGCGCTCGTGCCGTGGCTGTTCTTCGCCGACAGCGTCAACAAGGCCTCGAACAGCCTCGTCGGCAGCGCGGGGATCATGACCCGGATCTATTTCCCGAGGTTGGCCATGCCGATCTCGGCGACCCTCGGAAATCTCGTCGATTTCGGACTGGCTTTCGTCGTGCTGCTCGGACTCATGGTGTACTTCGGCGTGACGCCGACGATGAACGTGGTGTGGCTCCCCTTGCTCCTTTTGTTGGCGCTGGCGACCGCATTGGGTGTGTCGTTCGTACTCGCCGCAATGAACGTCCAGTTCCGCGACGTGAAGTACGCGGTGCCGTTCCTGATTCAGTGCTGGATGTTCGCAACTCCCGTGGTCTATCCGGCGAGCCTGATCAAGGACCCGTTCTGGCAGGCAGCGTATGCGCTCAATCCGATGGTCGGCGTGATCGAAGGATTCCGGTGGGCGCTGCTCGGCACCGATACGGCGCCCGGGTTGTCGATCATCGTCTCGTCAATCGTCGCGGCATGTCTGCTCACGGGCGGGGCGTTGTACTTCAAACGGATGGAACGCACGTTTGCGGACGTGGTTTAGGAAGGGTTGATGGGTCAGACGGCAATACAAGGCGACCGGTCTTTCGAAGCAGTACCACATCGGTCGCGCGAAGGAACACCTGACCACGCTGCAGGAGACGGCTTGTCCGCGCTGCGGGCGCGCCGTTCCGGCGGGTAAAGGGTCTGCTGTCCGGGCGGGCTGCTGCGGCGGCGGATCTCGACGAGGTGTTCTGGGCGCTGCGCGACGTTTCCTTCACCATCGATCAGGGCGAAGCAGTCGGCATCATCGGATCCAACGGATCTGGCAAGAGCACGCTGCTGAAGATCCTCTCCCGCATTACAGCACCTACAGAGGGTACAGCGACGATACACGGGCGTACCGGATCTCTGCTCGAAGTCGGCACGGGATTCCATGGCGAACTCACCGGTCGCGAGAACATCTTCCTGAACGGCTCGATCCTCGGCATGAGGCAATCGGAGATCCGCTCGAAATTCGACGAGATCGTTGCCTTCAGCGAGGTGGAGAAGTTCATTGATACGCCGGTGAAGCACTACTCGTCGGGAATGCGCGTGCGTCTCGCGTTCTCTGTTGCGGCGCATGTGCATCCCGATGTGCTCATCGTCGACGAGGTGCTCGCGGTTGGCGATGCGCGTTTCCGTAAGAAGTGCCTGGACAAGATGACCGACGTCGCGCGCAATGGTGCCACGGTGCTATTCGTATCACACATGGCTCAGATCGTGACGAGCATGTGCAGTCGAGCGATCTGGCTGCGACAGGGTAGCGATCGTTAGGGATGGCCCCGCAGTCGAAACCGTGGGTGAATATCTCGGAGAAGGGTTGGGCCTGTCCGCGGAACGGAGCTGGCCGGCCGAGTCTGCGCCGGGCGGCGATATCGCTCGGCTCGTCGCCATGCGGTTGCGCACCGAAAGCGGTGAGATCACGGATTGCATGGATGTTCGTCAGCGTTTCTGCGTGGAACTCGAGATCGAAGTGCTCGAGGCCCACAAAGGAATTCTGGTGCTCAATGGCATTCAGAACGGCGACGGTACGCAGGTGTTCTCGTCGGTAGACACGAACAATCCGTCACTGCTTCAAGAAGGACTGGGCGGTCGGACGGCACACGGTTCGGATGTGGATTCCCGGCAATCTGCTGCAGATCGATACCTACACGGTCGAGACCTACATCGCGGCCTGGGAACCCGTGCACCTCGATCAATGCTACGAACGCGGCCTGCTGTGCTTTCACATCGTGGATAGTTTCGCGCCGGACAGTTCTCGCGGGAACTTTGCCGGCACACTTCCGGGCATCGTTCGGCCGCTTCTGGATTGGGAAATACTGCACGAGCACGGATCTGCGTCGTGCAAATGGCGCCATCGGTGGGATCAAACGGTCCGATGAACGGCACCGCGAGCAGGTGACGACGTGGCGACGAGAAAAGCTGCAGCAATGATGGCGGCCGCCGATCTGAAGCCCGCCTGTTGAGCAGGGGCCGCGCGCTGCCGCTCGTGTACTGACCGGAAATCAGGAACGCTTCTGGTTTCTGGACCAGTACGAAAGCGACCCGTCTGTTCTGAGTCTGAGCTGTGTGCTCGACCTGCGTGGCGACGTGTCGGACTCGCAAGTCTTGGACGCTGTCGAGTGCACTGTCGCACGCCATCCCGTGCTGCTGCAGCGATTCCTCTCGACGCCGGCCGGTGCGCAGAGCCGCCGTCAGCGATGACCGCATCCGCATCGAGGTGATGGATGCGGCATCGGGCGGACGCGGATGAGCTGCGAAGGACAGTCAGCACGTTTTTGAACGCGCCGCTGAATTTACAGGCGGGTCTCTCGTTTTCGGCCCGACTCATTCGCGCATCGACGCGCAGGTTGCTGTGCTTCGTTGCGCATCCCTGCGTCGCCGACGCGCGTTCGATGCGAATCTTGCCGAAGAGTTCGTTGAAGCGCTGCAGGCGGACGGGGAGCGTCGATCGGCTTCTCCAGTGGACCTGGAATATTTCGAAAGGGCAGCGCCCAACGCCCGAGGATGCGACCGCCGCGGAACAGTATTGGAACAACAGGATAGGCATCGATCCTGTGCCGACCGTGCTTCCCCACCGCGGACCTCGTCCGTTGCGCAAACGATTTGCGGCGGAGGCCGTACGATTTTCGTTGGGCGCGCGTGAAATCGATGCAATTGCCCGGGCAGCGGAGCGATTGCATACCGGATTCGTTAACGTGTGTTTTACCGCTTATCTCGTTGTACTGCGACGGTGGACGCAGCAGGAGACGCTGCACGTCGGTCGCGTAGTCGATGGGCGGAAGTTCATCGCAGAGCGAACCGTCGGTCCTTTCGAGAACTCGCTGCCGGTACGCGTGGACTTCCAACCGGATCAGTCGTTTGCCGTTTTCGTGCACAACGTGGATGAGCAACTGCTTAATGATGCGCGCTACGAGGGGCTTCCGTTCGACCGAATCGCCAAGCGGCTGCAAAGTCGCGCGATCCGTCGCGCAATCCGGTATTTCAGGCGTTGTTCCGATGCACCGACTCGGCACCACTGCAGTTCGATTCGAACACTTGGTCGGTGGCTGAAACGAACGAGTTCGAGCGCCTCCAAACGCCTTACGACGCCATGCTCGAGATTGACCGACAGGCCTCACTCGGGGGAGGTCCGTATTCTGTTCGATCGCGGAGCTGCTGGAATCGACGTACGGTCGCAGCGCTTCGGCAGTCACTTCCTGAGGATATTGAGCGCCGTCGCCGATGATCCAGAGGCGCAGTGGGATCGAGTGCGGATTCTCGACGACGAGGAAGTGCGGCGCCAACTCGAGGTACTGAATCCGCTGCCGACGGCGGCGACGGGACGAACGGTAATAGATATGTTCCGATCTGCGGTTCAGCGCAACCCGCGCGCTCCGGCCGTTTCGTTCGCAGGTACGACGCTGACCTACGAAGCGCTCGATCGGCAGACAGAGGCGTTGGCCGCGTTGCTGCGTGATCGTGGCGTGTGCGAGTGACGTCTGCGTCGGAATTTGTCTCGAGCGCTCCATCGACATGGTTGTGGCGGTTCTGGCAACGCTGAAGGCGGGCGGTGCGTACGTGCCGATGGATCCGTCGTACCCGGCGGAACGTCTGGCCGCGATGGTCGAAGATTCGCGTGCCGCGTTTGTCATTACCGCGTCAGCACGAGACGCTGAACGCGGATGATCTGCCGCGATGGACGTCGATAGTGACTTACGATGAGCTGATCGACGCGACTGAGATCGATTGCTCCGCCGAAGGCTCCGTTTGCGTGCGACGCCGGCGCATTGGCGTACGTCATCTTCACTTCGGGTTCGACTGGACGCCCGAAAGGCGTCGCGATGCCGCACCGTGCGCTTGCGAACCTGATCGAGTGGCAACTCGAGCGCAAGACGTTCCGGCCCGGAGCGCGCGTGCTGCAGTACTCGAGCTTGAGCTTCGACGTTTCGTTCCAGGAGCTATTCAGCACGTGGGCGTCAGGCGGGCATCTGTGCCTGATCTCCGACAACGACCGCCGCGATCCGCGTCGGCTTCTGGATGCCCTGGATAACGAACACATCGAGCGGCTGTTCCTACCGTATGTCGCGCTGCGGCAGCTGGTCGATGTAGCTCAAGCGACGAGCCGCGCGCCCACATCATTGCTTGAGGTGATCACGGCGGGCGAGCAACTTCGCGTGGATGATACGTTGCGCGACTTCTTCAGGTCGTTGGGAGATGCGTCGCTAGACAATCAGTACGGTCCGTCCGAAACGCATGTCGTAACCGCACATCTGCTGGAAGGCGATCCGACGCATTGGCCCGATCTTCCCCCGATCGGTACGCCGATCCGGAACAACCAGGCGTTCATTCTCGACGCGCATCGAGCGCTGTTGCCAGAAGGCGTTCCCGGCGAGTTGTACCTCGCGGGCGTCAACCTGGCGCGCGGTTACATCGGTCGCGACGATCTGACCAACGAGCGCTTCGTGCCGCATCCGTTCGATGCCGCTTCGGGCTCCCGCGCGTATCGGACCGGCGACGTTGCCCGATACAGCAGCGAAGGTACGATCG
The DNA here is from genome assembly GCA_963780795.1 of uncultured Gammaproteobacteria bacterium. Taxonomy (GTDB): domain Bacteria; phylum Pseudomonadota; class Gammaproteobacteria; order Pseudomonadales; family Azotimanducaceae; genus DATJGR01. Next base: position 329,383 of record CAWADH010000009.1, read on the forward strand.
AATTTCTGGGCCGGCTCGATCACCAGGTCAAGATTCGCGGCTATCGAATTGAACCGGGCGAAGTGAGCGCGGCACTGTCGCGATTTCCCGGCGTGAAGCAATGCCTGACGACGGCGGTTGAGGCAGGCGCGCAGGGCAAACGTCTGGTCGCGTACCTGTTGGTCGACGATCCGGACAATTCCCGATCTCCGACGCGCTCGCACATGCGCGCACCCATCTGCCTGGAATTTATGGTGCCGGCCGCGATCGTGCCGCTTGATGTCTTTCCTTTTACACCTAGCGGGAAGGTGGACGTTCGATCATTGCCGCCGCCAAGTCGCAGCGCCAACGCGCGCGATCGACGGAGTTTGTCAGCGCAACGACGCCGACCCAAACGTTGCTGCTCGAGGTCTGGCGGAAAGTGCTCGAACTCGATGACTTCGGCATTCGCGACAGCTTCTTCGATCTCGGCGGCGACTCCCTCAGCGCGGTGCAGGTGTTTCTCGAGATCGAACGCCGCTTCGGACAGGATCTGCCGCTGTCGCTTTTGGTGGAAAATCCGACCATCGAGTCGCTTGCCCGCATCATCGATGCCGGCGGCAGCCACGACCTTTCGCGTTATCGGTCGTTGCGCGCGATCCAACGCGGGGACGCAACGGTCGTTCCGCTGTTCCTGATTCATGGGGGCGGCGGCAACGTTGTGCTGTTTCGCGACCTTGCGAGTAACCTTGGCAAGCGACAGCCGGTGTACGCCTTCGAGTGGGATGGCTGGAGCAGTGATCGCGGTCAACAATCGATCGAAGACATGGCTCGCACTCTATGCAGCTGAACTCGTGCGCTTCCGACCGGACGGTGACGATTCGGTTGGGCGGCCATTGCATCGGCGGTCTCATTGCCATCGAAGTGGCAGGCATTCTCCGATCGATGGGCCGCGTTGTCGTGGACCCATTGATCATCACCGATGCGCCGAATCTGGCGGCGTCGACACATCGTTCCGCGGTGCCGGAGGCCGACGACGGTAGGGTTCAGCGAGTTGAATGCCGTGCGCGATCAGGTCGATGAGCGCGTATCGCGTTGTCCGCCCGGCATATCTGAAGCCCCTGCCTTTCGTTCGACCCGCGAGGTCGGTGACCGCACAGCGCGTTGCAAGGATGATCGGCCGTGTACATCGTTTGGTGTCGAAGCGCAAATTCAATCGGGCTGGTATCGAAGACTGGGTCGACGAGCGGTATGTGCGGGTATGTTTGGCATTCGGGCTGCGAATGCCAAAGGAACTTGCGCGCCCGATATTGCGCGCTGACGATGGTGCAGCGCCGCGCGCAGCTTTCGTTCCCGCGGATATGACGGTGACATGATGTTCTTCAGAACGAGGACGCTGCTTGGCCAGCAGATGGGGCTGCCGGGTTGGTGGACGGATCCGTACTTTGGCTTCAATGAGTTGTGCAGAGGCACGTTCTGAGCGCACTTCATCAATTCGGAGCACAACGAGGTGGTGAGGCATCAGAAGACGGCCGAACTGATTCGCGTAGCTCACTGATCCGCATGCGGGACAACTGAATGCGTGTTCGGACTCTCTGCCAATCTCTGGGCGTATTTGCTGGTGTTTGCAATCGGCGGCGCACTTGGCGTATTGGCAGTGCCAGTTGCGAAGTCGATGCTGCCGTCCAGTTGGGTGGACGCTCTACGCTCGAAGCCGGCCCGACAGACCGCAGGCGCCTCGACGAATACGATCTTCCACAACCTGTCGGTTGCGATGGTGGCGACACCGTCTCCGGAACCGTATGGCGCCATTGAGGTTCTGGGTGACGAACTCATCTTTGCCGACCGGTTTGGCCATACCTGGCTAGCGGATCTTGCTGGCAAGTTCGTGGACCTGCCGTTCGTGATACCTGCGAACCCGGCCGAATTTGCCGAGAGTGCCAACGCGAAGCAGCAGCTGGCGCACATGCCGGGTTACTTCGAAGCAGTGGCGCGGCGGTTTGGCGTAAAGGATCTGCTTCTGGTACCCCGCGGCGAAGGTGGGCATGACCTGTTCGCGTCGTACCTGTACTGGAACGCCGACAAGGTTGCGCTTCGGTGCGAGTTTCTGCGCTGACGATTCTACCGGGGCGCGATGGCGGTTACATGGCGTCGGGAGACTGGCGCGACATCTTCGAATCGCAGCCGTGTGTTTCGCTCGGTGGGGACGGGCAGCCGATCATGGCGGAAGAGTCGGGCGGACGGATGATCCTGCTCGCCGACCATCAGGTGCTGCTCACGTTGGGTGATCTCGGACATACCGGAATCATCACAGGCCCGGCGTTTTCGCAGAATGACGACAACACCTACGGCAAGACGATCCTGATAGATCTCGATACACGCGAGTTCAGCGTGTATACGAAGGGCCATCGAAATCCACAGGGTCTCGCACGCGCACCCGATGGCGTGATCTATTCGACCGAGCACGGACCGAATGGCGGCGACGAACTGAACGTCATCGTCAAGGGCAACAACTATGGATGGCCGGCGGTGAGCTACGGCCGCACCTGTGACGACGTCAACGCTATGCACCGAAGACGATAGCCTCTACCTGCGCAATCCGCTCAATCAGCATCCGGATCGCACGACGGATATGCGAAGCCGTTGACCAGTTGGCTGCCGTCGATCGGCGTGTCCAATTTGATCGTTCTTCGCGGCACACAGTTCAAGAACTGGGCGGGCGATCTACTTGGTGGCGTCTTTGAAGGCGCGGACCGTGTTTCGAGTGCATCTGGATGAAGGGCGGGTTGCGTTTGTAGAGCCGGTCTATCGATCGGAGAGACGAATTCGCGACATGGTAGAGACGAACGACGGGACCGTCGTATTGAAGACGGATCCTGGCGGACTTGGTCTTCCTTCGTGCCGACGTAAGTCGAAAGGAACAACTCGTGGCCGCCTGTCGCGGCTGCCATACGATGCTGAAAGGCGAGAATGCGGGACTCGGGCCGAATCTGTGGGCCGTCGTTGGGCGTAAAGTTGCTCATGAGGACGACTTTGCGTACTCAGAGGGATTGCGTCGAGTCGACGCGGAATGGTCGGACAAGTCCCTTAGAGAATTCCTGCATCGATCCGCAGGCATACGCGCCAGGAACAGCAATGCAGCGGGTGGCGATGTCGGAGTCCGAAGTGGATGAGATAGTGGAGTTTCTAAAGAATCTCCGCGACTGACGTGCCGGTGGTTGTAGTTCGATGAGTAGTGCGGCGGACCTCATTCTTCCAGCCAGCCTGAAAGGTCGACTCGTACCAGTTCCTGAAGTCTGAGCGTGTCTTCGCGATAGTATTGTGCGATCTCGCGGCGTAGCTCAGTAGTTAGTGGTTGAGGCTTGTCCCTGTTACGTCTGACAAGTCTCTTGCTGAGGCTCCATACCGGTGCCGGAACTGCGCTTTTGACGTGCTGCATCAAACTCCAGTGGCTCTGAAGGACTGATAACATCCGCCCGAGGGCCGGAGATTTCCAATCGCCGCCTTCGTTGTGCACGGTAGAGGTATCGGGTTTGAAGGTGGGATCGACTTCGAGGAATCGAAAGATGTCTTCCAAGGTCTCCTGGGTTTGAGTTGTGAGATCTTCGAATCGGATCACTTTTATCTGTGATGAGGGGAAGAGTTCGTAGTAGCGACGAAGGCCGTCGTACGAGAAGTTGTATGTGACCCACCCTTCGTTTTTGCCTCTGCGAAAGGCATCTGCGAAATCGCCGTCTTTTCGACCTGCACGCTTGTCCATCTGAAAGTACGAATAGACGCGATCCGACGGTCGCCGGAGGCTGACGATTAACCGAACGTCGGGAATGAACTTTCTGATCTGGGTAGCAGCGCGTTCCAGTTTGGCGTAGTCAGGTGAAGCTTCACCCAGTGCCTTCTCGCCAAACGCAGCGTCGAACAGATGCTCGTATTCCGCAAAAGTGACCGGCATTCCCCTGGCGATGCGGCGGCGCCGGTAGGACTCGTCGATCATCAAGCGATCACCGGCGTCGCTGATCACTTCAGAAAAGAACCGCAACTCCTTCACCGCCGGCATGAAGATCTCGGGGTGTTGCCTGAGATAAGCGTGGAGCGAAGATGTCCCCGCCTTCATTTGGCCGATGATGATGAAGTTAGGGAGCGTCAAGCTGGTTCCGCATGCTTGCGGCCGTTCCTTTCCTGGCCAATAGAATGAATGAAAGCCAATCCAGTTGCTGGTCGTCGAACGCAGGATGGACCGTTCGCTTCGACAGACGCTTGTCTAGGCGATTTGCCGGAAATAGTGCCAAGTCGGTCCAACCGTGACGTTCGAAAATGCGCTTGTACTGCGCCGGTCGCAGCCTATTCGGCTGACCGGGGTATCGGAACAACCGGTACAGCCAGTCCGGATAGCGATAGATATTGTTCGGGTCTGCTTCTCTTATCCATCGGGAATGAGTTTGAAGATCGATTTCGATTGCGACGTACGCGTTGGGACCGGTAACGGCCGAGAGTTTCTCGACGGTGGCCTCGACATCGTCGAAATGCTCAAAAGCGGCATTGCTGAAGACGATGTCGACTTCAGGGGCTACAACCGCGGCCAGATCGAAATCTTCGCGGACCGCGTAGCGCACACGACCGTCCGACAGGGCCGTGAGATCGACAGGAAGCCGCATGGCGAGCCGCTTGTAGAATGACGGTGGGACGTCGCGAGCCAACGCATGTCGATCGAATCCAACGTAGTTCGCGGCACCGTTCGCAAGGAGGATGAGGCCAATGCCCATATCGGAACCCGGGCCGAGTTCGAGAATCCGTTTACCAGCGATTGATGTCTCTCCGCCTTTGGCCAGGTTTTCCAAGAAGCGCTTTGCGATGGTCACGTCGTACTCTATGCACTTGTCGACCTCCTCCAACGAGAACGGTTTGGGAGTCGTATAGCCCGACATGAAATATTTGAGCCGAGCGAGCGCCAGGAAGGCGATGCCAACGACGTAAAAGAAGGCGTTCGTCAGTTCAGAACCCTCCGCCCAAGCTACTCGAGCATCAGCCGCGATTCCGTTCACTCGACACGTGTGTGGCCGAGGCACCGATCGCTCGCGAATAGACCTCCAGCGTCTGGCCGGCGATCGTTTGCCAATCGTAACGAACTCCCAGCCAAGAGCGGATTTCTCGAACCCGCTCTGACTTTTCAGAGGTTGCGCTCTTCTGGGTGAAGTGCAGGATACGACGCGCGAGTCCGTCCAAATCGCCTACAGGAAAGTAGTTTTCCGTTGGCAAGCCCAGTTCTATGTTGGCCGGAATGTCGCTCGCGATCACAGGAAGCCCGAAGCTCAACGCTTCGAGCAAAGCGATCGGCAGGCCCTCGTGTGAGGACGGCAGCACGAACAGACCTGCGTGGCCATAGAGTTCGTGCAGGTCTTGCCCTTGCTGAAAACCCGTCAGTACCACGTTCGGATTGTCGCCGGCGGCGCGCATGACCTCACGTGTGTACGAGTCGTTGAGATCCGTCGTTCCGACTAACGCGAGCTTCCATCCGTTCGGCGCTGCCGCGACGAAATGCGCGCACAGGTCGAGCTGACGCTTTTCCGGCACGAAGCGGCTCACCTGCAGCACGTAGCGCCCTGGCACGAACCAACGTCACGCACCTTGACGCAGCTGTTGGGGAGTTCCGGAAGATCTACGCCGTTTGGAATCAGGGCCGCGATACGGTGGTGACGCTCCGCGATGATGTCCTGAATCGTTTGTGAGATCGCGATACGCTCATTCGAGAATCGCATTCCCATCCGTTCGCCCAGCCGGAGCACCCATCGCGCAAAGCCGTTCCATTTTTCGCGATCGTAATCGGGACCGTGATGCGTCACGACCACGCGCAACCCAAGCAACCGGGCGAGCGGAGTCAGCATCGCGGGCCCGATGGCATGAATGTGCAGCAGATCAGGACGCACCATGCCAGCGTAGAGAGTACCGAGCAACGTGTGCACGAAGGTTTCGAGCGAACCGCCGTTGGGCGACCACAACCGCTTCAGTCGCACGCCACCAAATTGACGCGGCTTGTCGATCGGCGTGGTACGGCGAACGGACTACGACTTCAACTAAGCAGCCCTGATGGACAAGAAGAGGGTAGAGGTGCTCGGCGTGGCGTTCGATGCCCCCTTCAACATCCGGCAGGCCGCGCAGACCGAGCACGAGCACCCGCAAAGTGGTCACGACAGATCTCTACCCGATGGCGACGTCAGCGGTTCACGAACCGGATCAAGGGATACCGCTCTTCGACTGTCTTGAGGTCCTTTTGCACCTTCATCTTGTCTTTCACCTTTTGACCGAGAAAGGATTGGCGCGGAACGAGTGGGCTGGCACTGACGTCCGCGTAATCGATGTACGACTCAAAGTTCACACTGCCACCGAGCGAAACCTTGAGCTTGTTCCACAGCACCCATTGCATCGGGCCCCACTTGGGCAGCTGAGGCGCCAGATTCGAACGCATGGCAGTTCGAGCGGTTGTTACCATCCAGCAGTTCTGTGCGCAGGCTTTGACCTTACCGATCGTTTCTTTCGCGCGATCGCTCCCGATGATCTCGTTCCAACTCTGCTTCTCGAGGTTGCCTAACGGAAGATCTGAGCGGACGTTGCACGCCCAAACGTCCGACCAGGGGTCAATGAACGCAAAATCGGTGCCGGCCGTGCACGGAATCAATCGATCGTGTCCAAGGATTTTTTCGATGAGGCCCAGGTTCAGATAGGCGCGGAACCAGTTCTTCGGTTTGTTCGTCCGAAGCATCGACGTAACGAGACCTTCCACTTCACGCGCAACCTTGGTGCGATCGTAGAAATGATTGTCGTTCTTGTAGAACTGCCATGCGTTGTGCAGTGTGGACGTCGCAAGCTCCACGCCTTCCGCACGTGCCATTTCGTAAACGCGTACCAGCTGATCTGCGTTTTCGTCCTGGATGACCATCGCGAATCCCAGATCGGTGCCACCCGCTTCGCGTAGCTTGCGTAGGCCCGCAATTTTTGTGGCATACCCGTTCTTCTCTCCGCGGATAGCGTCACTGGTTGCCTCATCCCCTTCGAGACTAAAACGAACCTTGATGTTCGGGTATTTCCTGATGATTGGCAGCAGTCGATCTGGACGCAACCCATTCGAACTAATCTCGGTGATTCGTGCTTTTGGATAGACGACATCGATCAGATCGGCGAGGTCCCTGCGAAGAGTGGGCTCGCCACCTGAAACGTTGAGGTTGTCGAATCCTCCGGGCAGCTTCTCGAGCGTCTTTGCAGAGACCTCTTCCTTGGGGTTGGTTGGGTTCTGCCAGATGTAGCACATCTGGCAACGCGAATTGCATCGATAGGTTGAGATGACGGTCAGATCCACTGAGACTACTCCTAGATTTCTGTTCGAGCGGAATCCAGTCGCGCCGCTCGACCCCCCGATGCTTTAATAACTTCAAGATACAACTTCATCAGCGCATCGTTGTGGCCTTTTAGCGAAAATCGTTCTTCTGTTCGCTTGCGGCCCGCAACTCCTAGACGCCGTCGCTCGTCTGGATTTTCCATCAATCTCAACAACTGCGACTGCAGTGCTTCTTGATCGCCAGGCGGAAACAAAAGTCCAGTTTCGCCATGGGCGATCAGTTCGGGAATGCCTCCGATGTCACTGCCCACCACCGGCTTGCCGTAGGCCATTGCCTCCAATACCGACATGGGGCAATTCTCGTACCATTCAGATGGCACGACCACGACCGATGCTCTTCGAATTGCATCCTCTAGCGCCGGTCCCGATAGGTGGCCGACCAAGTGTGCGCTCGGAAAGCGCCGACGAAGGTCGTCTTCTAGGGGACCGGTACCTGCTATTCGCAGTTCGACTCTGTCAGCTATTTCGGTGTGGGCTTTAAGCAAGGTTTCGATCCCTTTCTCCGCCGTGAGGCGACCGAAATACAAGGCATAGTCTTTGTCTTCCTGAGACGAGCGGATCCGTTGCGTATCAACGCCATTGTGAATAACCGTTACCTTGTGCGCCGAAAACCGCCGTGGCGCGACAGATGCGCGCATGAATTCGCTGGGAGCAATTACGGCGTCCAACTTTTCATAGTTGCCCATCAGTCGCTGGACAGCTGCTTCTACGTACAGTAGAACGCTTTTCCCGATCGATCCGTCAGCACACCGATTCATGATCACTTTTGAGAAACCACCCTCGATGCAGTCCGAGCACACGTTGCCGTTGCGCAATCGTAGATAGACCGGGCAGACGGGTTTGTAGTCGTGCAGTGTGAGCACAACCGGGACTCCGCGCCGCTTGGCAGCTCCGATGATTGACGGTGTGAGCTGATGGTAGATGTTGTGGCAATGCACCAGATCCGGTCGAGTTTGGTCGATTAGCGCACCTATCTTGCGGACAGCTTCTGGCGAATGGACGAAATTCAGCGCATTCCGGATCGGATAACCTCCTGGTACCCGGTGAGTTGGTTGATACGTTCGGTTTGCGACGAAGAAGTCAGAGTAGGCGCTGGTCAGGTTGCGAGAGTCCTCCATCGAGAAGTCGACGACGTCCACACCCAAGTCGAACAAATGCTCGCGTTCCTGAAACAGTACGGTCTCAGAGCCGCCGTTCTTGAAGAAGAACTTGTTTGCGAACAGTACCTTCACGAGCCTTCCGGAGTCGTGTCAAAGCGGTGGCAGAGCAGAAGCATTCGGACATCTCAAGCCTGAAGCGCAAGATGATTGTCGAGTGGTCCACGATACGCTGTGCCTGCAGCGGGAGCGGTCTAACTGTGTAAAGCGATTGTGAACTCGCATCGCCTTTGGACCATGCGACTGGAGTCAGTGCGTCGCCGGAACCGACTCAGGGCTGCGCCGGCGACGCTCCCACCAATGCGCGAGGGGTAGCCCAGCAAATACAATCAGAAAAAAATCGAGGGGCAATCGATAGCGAGTGGTCGGAAGAAACAAATAGTAGGGCGAGGAGAGAGCGAGGAAGTACAAGTAGACTGGCATCAGCTTGCGCCACGCCCTGATGGAGAGCAACGCGCCACAAATTCCTAGGATCAGGATTGGGACGTATGAGCCGATCGATATTAGATCCCGCCAGAAACCACCGTGTTCCGGCTCTCCATGCACGGCGTTCGGAATTGGGCTCCAGAATTCTGCGAACTTCGTTAGGACCGACTTCGCAAAGCGCGTCGGTGACTCTGCGATGAATTCAAAGCCCTTTTTCCAAGCGGCCGACTCTTCCGCGAAGATCGCATTCACGCCAACTATGTCGCGGTCCCGGAGGTCCTTGCGCAGGGCACGCAACTGCTCGCAATAGATAGTGCTTTCGTAACCAGGCGAACACGCGGGAACGACAGCCTTCTTCCCGAGTTGGTCATACGTTTCGTTGTTTGCCGACCAAAAGTTGATGCCACCTGCAGCGTTCACGAGCATGACCCGATCATAAGCGACATAGTTATGGACTACCCATGGACCAACAGGGATCAAGATCGCGATCAGGAGAACCAGAAAGCGCTTTGTCGTCTCTAAAATCGAACTGGACATAAGACACAGAAACACAAACGGAATGTAGATCAATATCGTTGGGACTCCCAGAACCGCCATTCCTAACGATAGACCCGCGAGGAATAGGTTCAACCTCCGATTTGATTCGACGAATGAAAAGAATGATAGAAAGAACAGACCCATGAGAAGGATGAAGAAGGTTTGCGGATATTCAAATAGCGCTGAGAGATAGACGTGGTACGGATAGATGGCGAGAAGGAAGCCAGCGATCAGCGCAGGCACCATTCCAAATAGGCGCTTCGCCAAGGCGAAGCAGACTAGGACAGTCCCGGCGCCGATTACGCTAAAGAAGACCCGAAGAGCAACATAGCTCTTTCCGAACAGCGAAAAGACGACTGCAATCAAGATGGGCTGGGTCGGAAACGATGCGCGATTGTCCTGCAGGCTGCCGAAGCCTCTGCCATCCATGAGATTCAGCGCGACACGCTCGTATCGAAAGCCATCCGGCCAAATAACCTGGGCCGGAAGCCAGAGTGCCATTGCAAGGCGTAGCGTGAGTGCGACGCCGAACATCAAGACCGGGATCCACCAGATCGAACTGTTCGACTCAAGTCTTTCTAGTTGCAATCTGCGCCTGAATTCCGTTTGGAAAAGCAAATCATCATTAACTGCCCCTTAGGGGGCGAGCTGCTTACCGGCAGCAAGTGGACTCCAGTGTCAGTCAACGAAGAGCGTGAGAGCGTTTCCTTTCTGCGGCTCCCCGCGTTCGAGCGCGCCGATATTCGGCGACGACGCATCGCGCGGCCGACAGAGGAAGTCGATTGCAAACTCTCTCCGCCATTCGGACAGGGTAGGCAAACACGTGCTACCGCCCACTGCGCGACTCGTAAAGTTCGGAAACTGAAGAAAGCCGTCAGGCTCTGTCGCCATGGAGTCCGTCATTGGATCCCCGGCCTTGGCCGCAACTGAATCTGCTGCACTCAGTTCCCAATCCGCCGCATCGGGAAAGTGGCCCGATCCAGCTTTGGTCCAATCGAACGATGTTGAAACTCCGGAAGGACCCACTACGTCGCCGCTTCCGCGACATTCCGCGGCCGAGGGTGTTGCAGACCAGGCGTTGTGATGGAAAGTCACGCGTGGAGTAGCAACTGTCTGAGTGCAAACAGAAGCGCCGCGATTGTTAGGCCTGTCGAATATGTTGTTGGCGATTTCCCATCCCGCGATGTTGGCTTCAGGATCGTTGATGTTGATGGCATTGGTAGAGAACGCCAAACAGGTATTTCCGACGAACTTTCCCCCAGTTTGCCAACCTGCTGCCTCAAGCGTGGGAAACACGTTGATATTGAGGCAGGAGCTTACGTTAGCGAAGAGATTGTTCCTGACAATGTTCCGGACCGAGTTGTAGTTCGGGTTGGAAGAGGGCTCGACAGCCACGGAGATTCCGGTGTTCTGCCCCCAACCACTTCCAAGAACGCCCGGTGGGCTCGGCAGCGTCTCGCCGTAGAATTCGTTGTTCTCCACAATTACGTCGCTCGCGTTGTCGAGGTAGACGCTCAGGTTAACCAAGTTCGAGAAACGATTGCCACGAAATACGCAGAACGATGATTTCCTGCATTGAGCGCCTTCAGAAAACGACTCGTGTATATAGGTGTTCTCCAAGAGCGCGTACGAAGGTCGCGTATCCAAAAATAGCACCGCATGTGGCCTATTTCCGTATCTGCTGTCTGCGTTTTTGCTCGACAGCCCCGCGTATGAGATGTCTGAGTTGCGAAGAGTGGAGTACTGGGAGCCTGCATCCGACCAGTACGCGAACGCGGCGGTAGCGGATATCTTTACATTGTCCGTAGTGCTGTGGTCGGCTCCGTTGTTGATCAGTATGCCAATACCAGCGGATTCGGTGACGAACAAATCTTGAAGCGTCACGTAATTCGCGCTCACTGTAACGAGTGCTTTGTAGAAGCTAGTTGGTACCGCGGCGGACTCAGTTGCCTGACTCCAAGAACACAGCGAACCGGCACGCGCGCCCAGGGTTACCGAGCAGGCGGAGTTGTACGTCCCATGTATTTCGGCTCGACTTGATGCGTAGCCGACGGTCGGCGAACCAGACACGAGGTGATATGTTCCGACGATGACGGGGTCGTTTGCTGACCCGCCCCAATCGACTACCAGGGTTTCGCCCTGAAACGAACTCCCTTCTAGCAACCATACGTCGGCGCCATTTGCCCGCACGGTGGAACTGACCTTCGCTAGAGTCTTCCAACGAGTCGCATGAGTGGTACCGTCGTTTGCGTCATTTCCACCGACCGAATCGACGAAGTACCCATGCGCAACCAGATCCTGCGCGACGGCGGGGGTGGAACAAGCAAAAGCTCCCAAGAGCAGAGCGGTTCGAAGGAGTGCGGTTTGGAATATTCCCATCAGAAGTCCCGAAGTTATGCTGCTTTGAGGTGTGCTCGTATTCGTCGAGCCAGTCTTGGCCGGTGATCTAGAGGCCATGTTTCGATCTAAGGAGATGCCCGGACGCATCGCAGTCGGCCACGCTTGTCCCTCGGCGTTCATATATAGCGTCCTAGTCTTTTCCAGGCTGTGCTGTATATCGCGGAATCGGATTGTCAACTTTGAACGCACCCATGACAGTCATTGGTACGCAATGAGGCAGACGGCGGTTTGTAACCAAACGTGCGGCGGAGTCCAAGCGCATTCGCTCAACCCAGGTCGCGGAGTGACGTTGCGTTCTGGCGAGGGAGTAGGCTCTCAACCACGCCGCGCAGAACGTGGGCATTGTCCATTGAGAATCTCCGTAGAGCGAAGTCTCGAGCTGTGGATCCGATATTGGCCAGTTCGTCACGATTCGCGAGATACCTCAGGATTCTATTCTTCAACATCTCGAGATTGGAGGCACAGTATCCGAGTCCCGCCGCGGCGATCATTCCATCTGGGTCGATATTCAGAGTCACAGTGGGCACTTCTCTGAGCCAGGCTTGAATGAACGTATTCGGCAATCCCTCGTAGGCACTCGTGTTAATCAAGAGGTGAGCGCGTTCGAGCTCAGTATTTACGAGCTCGAGTTCGATCTCGCCCAGGTATTCCATATTCGGTTCGTGAGAAATGTCGCGCACCACGGCGTCGCACCAAGCATTGGCTGTACGGCGACCGATCACTTTGAATTGGATTTCATGCGCCGCCAGATCGCGCGCAATCTGCACCATGACCTCGGGTCGTTTCAAAGGTTTCAAGTTCGCGATCCAGAGGACCGTAAACTTTCCGGACTTCTTCTCGATAGCTGCAGGCGCTTCAGCGAAGTTTGGAACGACCATCGTCGCTGCGCGCCCATAGTTTGCCGAAAGCTCCAGAGCCTGGGATTCGGTCTGCGCGACAATTGCAGCCGCCCGCCTGACACCATATTTGAACAGCGGAACGTCGACGAAACTGGCGAGACGAGCTACTGGTAGCTCCGGTGACGCGCTTGGATCTCGATCACTGGATATGTGCCACATGAGCTTAGCGTGTCGCATTTTGCAGTAGTACGCGGCCGCACCCGTGTACGCACATGCGACGCGTTGAATGATCACATCTGGCGCAAATTGGTACAGAGATCTAAGAAGGGAAATGGAATCCCAGAACATTCCAAACCGCTGTGGCGTTGTTCCTCCAAATCTGCCGATCCGGTATCCGAGCCCTTTGCAATCAGATGGTGGATGTCTGGTCAGATAAAGGATTTCATGGCTAGTAGTTCGCGCCAAGTAATCCGCGAATAGATGTGCCTGGAACTCGGCACCCCCTTTGGACGAGCGCCAATGCCGCGGAAGTAGCATGCAGATTCTTGCCATAGCATTGCCAGATCAAAGCGCGGCTTCAGCGGCGAAGGAGCGCAGAAGCGCGCGCGACATGAAATTACCGTTGGCGCGTATGTCGTGAGGTGTCTCGCGTCAAGCGTACTCGTGCAGTTGCGGCGCATCGTTTCGCACGGTAGGTACCGCGCTTCAACATTGCTTTTGCGGGGCTGAGTAGAGACTCTGTGGCCGCTCCCAACAAACCTCGGCCTGCTCGGTCCATTGAGACATCTGTCGCGTCAAGGATTGCTTGTATGCGCTCAAACTGGGCATGTTGTTTGGACGAAACCTTCGCGGCTTGATTGGGCGGTTGCTGATAATAGATGCGCCGATGAACCGACGCACCACTCGCGTGGTGCTCGGCTCCAACCTGGGTCAGCTCGCCCTTCATACGCCCGTAAGGCGCGGAGGCCTTGTCATACAGATGCATCTTCGCGGAACTATTTCCAAACAGTGTGTGTTGAGTCTTTCGCCAGTATTCATGCTTCTCGGCGAAGTAGGGAATATCTAGTGCGGAGCAAAGTGCAGGAAGCGCCAAGGGGTCGCTCGTCAGGCTCGAATAACGAATTGATATCCAGTTCGAGACGCTCGCAAAATACAAACGATAGTAGTTGATCCACGTAGCAGACCATCTGTCTTCCTCTCCTCGCTTGGCGCGCGACGCAAGGAACTCGTCAGGTGTCTTCCAAATCAATACATTCCTTACGTCGAGACCACTTCGTTTCGAGCGTCGTGACTGATCCATGATCCATACCGGAGGCTTGCTAGAATCCACGATGAATTCCACCTCAGGCAAAAGGCCAAATATCGTCGGGTAGATTCCGCGAGATCCTGCCATACGCACCCGATTCCAGATAGTGCATTCGGGGTCGCCGCAGCCGCATTGCGCGGCAAGTTGCAAATGATGGTGCCTAAAGGGATGGAAGATTGCGTGCACTTCGCCGCACGAGAATCCGTGGGTGTCGTTCGCCAGCGTCATATCGAGTAGCGTGGAGCCGCTATACGCCGAACCTCCGATATGGATCACCTTCTTCAACCTGAGTCTCTTTGTCAGCTACTTCGTTTGTGTGCGCCTAACACGTTAGTACTCTCGAGCGTACGGCCGATACTTGCGACTAGCTCGTCACACAGCTGTCTTATCTCAGGATTCAAATTCAGGTGAATGTGTCTTGTCGCGGATAGTGGATCAATCCAATCAATCGCGTTGCGACGAAATGGGAGTCCGATGAACGAATAAATGGTCCGCATCCCTCCCTCCGGCTCCCGAATCAAGTCCTCATAGCTGACTAGTAGCAATCGGTCGTTGCCAGCCAGCTCTGGCAACAATAGCGTGCGATTGACTGACCACCATACCAACGCCATCCACTCGTTTGGTCCGAGATCAGCGACATTCAACGCGCGAAGCGTGTGAAGCGTATCTTTAGGCAGGCCGCGCTTGAGCCATCCGTTGCCACGGTCATGAACCACGACTTCTCGCATTTCGTCGGCAACGGAACTACCGAACTTCTTCAAAGCAGAGGCAATCACCGGTTCGAATCCTCTAAGCGCCCAGATCACACGCGCGGTCGGATGCTCGCGCAACACGTCACATACGATGAAGGAGTCCAGGATTGGCTTCATAACGACCACCGGTGCGTGCGAGGCCGAAATCACGGGGGCAACGCGCTCGCGGATCAACATATGATTGCTGGCGATTCTCGAATCGTTCTCTCCAAACACGTCCATGCGCATATCGTGTTCGAAGGCATCGAGAAGCATTGTCGTCCCGGATCGTCCGTACCCCATGACGAACACTGGTCGAGCCGCCCCCTTTGAGCGTCCGACTGCGAAACGAACCTTTTTTAGAACTCGCTTCGCTCGTCGCGTTATGGCTTCCCGGATATCTGGATTGGCCATTTGTGTCATGGGCGAGTTGCCTTTCGTTCGGCCAACACAAGGCTCGGGTCACCGCTAACCTTCGGAGGTTGAGCAGTCGATTTAGATGCAGCATTTGCGGCGCTGAATTTGGTGTGGCGGTTCGACACGACGATTCCCGAAAAGAGAAAATACAACGAAGCCAGGACGGGTAACCCAATTATGCTGTGATACACGAGTTCGACTCCCACCACTGCGGTCACGCCGAACCACGCGGCTCCGAATGTACCCATAAAACCTTCTCCGCGTGATAACCGGAATGAGTCGATCCCAATCATTGTGATCGTGAGCACGAAGAATAGCGTACCAAGGACGCCGGTTTCCCATAGCAGCTGCGTGATCGAAGTCATACCGCCACCCAGAGCATCCCTTACGAACAGATAGCGCGCTCCATCACCGAACGTACTGAACGTATTGCCAATTCCAACGCCTAATGCCAACTTCATGCCCTCGGATGGGAGCAACGAACTGAACGGCATTCGGATGCTATCGAATCTCCCAACCCGTCTATCTTGAGTCTTGTAGCGGATCGGTTTTGCGACCAGATCTTTGTTCTCAATGACGTCGTTGAACGGAAGCGCGTCGATTCCCTTGAGGAGATATTTGTCTAAGACGCGGTCTTCGGATGTCATGCGGTCGATATACGAATCACCGCCGGGTTTGGCGTAGAGCGAGTCGTAAACTAGTATGAACAGTGTCAACAGGATCACTCCTCCCGACGCGACCCCAACGATTCTCAGCATGCTCAGGCTGTTGCGCCTCGAGAACAGTACTGCGAGGCCGCCAATTGTGAGGAATATCGGGACGATCTTTACTTCCGCAAGCGAAGGCGGTGCGAGGAACGATAGGCTCAACAGGGCTGCGCGGCGCGATGTCATCCGCCCGTCCAGGAAGTACGCCAACACGACCAAAACCAACGTGACCCCAAGGACTGCCAGCCCGCCAGACGATGAAGTTGTGCCTCTTACAACATCACCGGATAGTAAATCCACGTGAGAAAAGAACCGCTGTCGCAAGGCTAAAGGTATCTGAACGAAAGCAAGAACCATCACTACCGCGAACAGCCGCTTGATGTCCCTCTCGGAATAGTCGAACGCGAATGGCAGGAGGAATATGGGAACATAGCGAAAGTAGAATCGGATTCCTGCAAACGCGACGTCTGGCGATAGTTTGTTCAGGACGCTGCCGCAAACAACGATATAGACGAACCCGAAAAACACTAGCCAGTAACTGACGGGGAAACTTCGCATGCGACCCAGCAACACAATCCGAGCGATCACAATCGCGCCAATAGCTGCAGTTACAATGTCTGGCACGTACTGAGCCCGCCCTGGCAGAGTCGGGAATTCGTCCTTCAAAAGATTGAACATTGACTGGGCTAAGAAGATGCACCCCGGCAGCCAGATCTTCACCCCTTGACCTCGCCTAATCGACGACGACTGCCCTTGTCTTCGTATCCGGTGGTAGAGGTCGGCAGCCCACTTCTCGCTTCCAGATATTGATGAAGCGCGCAAGCCTGAACCTGCCACTCGTAGCGACCTCGGACGAGGTCGGGCGCTGCGGCGGCTGCGGCTCCGAGTTCAGTCCGTCGGACAATCGCTTGGAGGAGAGCGCGGTGAAGGTCGGCCGGATAGAAACCTTCGGTCCATATGACGAAGGGCGATCCGTGGAGGACGTCTTGGTGCGCGGGGATCGGCGTCAAAATCATCGGCTTCGCGCACGCCATGTATTCGAACACCTTGAGTGGGCTCGATACGTTCCACTCCAGACGGTTCGGCAATGGACATATGCATACGTCGGCCTGCTCGATCTCATGCATCACACGTTCGTATGGGACGAATCCTCGGAATCGTACTTGCGCGCCGAGTCCCAGCGCTCTCGCGCGCTGCTCTAGATCGATGCGCTCCGGCCCGTCTCCCACGATCACGAACTCGAAGCTGGGAGGTAGTCCGCCCATTGCGATGGCTTCGATCACGAGTCCCAAGCCGCGCGTGCCGCTGATCGAACCGTGATAGAAAAGCCGGAACGGACTGTCCGACCGTTCGTCGTGGGTTGTATGTGCAGTGAATCGATCGAGATTCACGCCCGAATTCCAGATCGCATAGTCGTGGGCGCCAAGCGTGAATTCTGCTTCCACTTCCAAGCGCAGGCGCTCGGTGATGAACGAATAACCATCCACGTCGCGGCCGAATCGTCGGATCGCGAGGCGCCAGAACAACAACCGATCGAGGCGCTTTTTCCATTGGTGTGAGTCAACCGGCAGCGTTCGAAAATCGAGATGGATGAATCGCACGCAAAGACGCTTGAGGTGAGGCACTAGCCACAACGCGTCTTCGTTCATAACGATTACGTCGGCTGGCCCAATGTTCTCAGAGAGCCAACGTTTCATGCCGCGGAGCAACGAAAAACGGAAGACGAATGGGAGATCAGTTGCCTGAATCCACTGCACAAGACCGCCAAAATCATCGGTCTGTGCGTCGATCGTTCCCTTGCGACCAGTGAGTATGGTCACCGTCCAGCCTAACTCCTGCAGACACTTGCTCATCTCAAGCCACGTGCTCTTGTCCGGTTTCACGTCGAAACGGTCCGGTGCCAGCCAGATGATTCTTCTGGATATATGCATTTTGATGGACTCTCGCGCGGAGTCTGTCACACGTGGCGCGGGATTGGCTGTCAGATGAGTGTGAACCAAGTTCGATTGGGCACTTGGTGCCTGTCTGCGGCGGGTGTCAATCAGCCGTGGGCTACTTCCCTGGTCGTCTTGTTCCGGCCCCACCACCTTCTGACCGTTGTCCCAGCCAGTGCACGCCCTCGTCGCACATACGCGTCTATGCGCGAGTCGGTGATGTGCAGATAGACCACCCGACGGACGTCTGAGGCGAAACGGAACTTGAACGGCTCACTTCCAATCGTGAAATCGAACTCACCCGCCCTTTCCAGCTTGGCTTGTTCGAACAGTCGCTTAATCAATACCTCACCCGGCGAGAGCTTGCTAAGCGTTGGTTCGAAGGTCGGCTTGTACCAGATGAACCGGTTCGCGTGGAGAAACCCGAAGTGCGCGGCGACTGGGACACCCCCCAGCCGGATCGTTGTGAACCGGAGCTGTCCGGTGGGGCCGAGCCTTCTGGTCACGCAACGATAGAACTCGCGCGCGGCTTCCTGTTTGAACAGGCTCCGCACGCCGGATGATTCCCAGCGTCGCACGTGCTGGTCGAAGAAGAACTCGTCGAGCTGCGGCAGGATGGCGTCGGTGGTCGCGAAGGTCTCGCATTCCACCTTTCCGAGGCGCTCCAGTCCGCGCTCGTGGCGACGAAGACTCTTCTTCCGCAGTCGATCGTCGACGCATGTCATGTCCATGTATGGCGCGTCCACGCTGCCGATGGGCGTCGAATAGAGATTCGAGGTCGAAGAGAATCCTTGCAAGGTCCGGCTATCAGGTTGAATACGCCCCAATTTGAAGTATCGGAATCCAGGTGTTCCCGATTTGATTTGGCAGAGAAGCCGACAGGTCAGATCGGCGCGTAGCGTGTCGTTCAAGTCACGGCGCACCACGAAGTCGGAGTAGTCCGATGGTCCCGCGCCGGCAAACTGTACGACACCGTCGCCGCTCTGAAATGCGGCTACGGCCACGAGCTCGCCTCGATATCGCACCTGACAGAACACGACCGAGGCATTGCCTCCCAGGGTCTCGTGCCAAGCGCGTAGCCAGCCGGAGGTCAGGAAGACGACGTTGGCGTCTGAATCGGCCAGCAGGTCGTCCCACTCGGTAGCAAGCCGGTCATCCATGCTCGAATCGCAACTGATGTCGACGGGGTCATCTGCGATTTGCACGAGAGGCGGACGGCTCACTGCGCGGAGTACCAGCCGTCGACGCAAGCGATCCAGGTACCGTCGCCGGCTTCGTGCGCATCGATGTGGTGCATTCCGCCGGCGTTCCAGCCATTGCCGCAACCCTGTAGCACCGGACCCCCCGCGCCTGCCTCGCGCTCCTGGTAGGTGGTGTCGGTGAGATCCAGAATCTCGAATGCGCGCACCTGGCTACCGTATTCAGGAAAGGCGTCCTGCGCGAATCGCACGGGACGACCATTGACGATGAGTACTCGTCCGGCCGGCCGCGATCCAAGCTCGTTTGGTGCGACGATGGGACTCTGAGGATGCTCATGCCAGGGGCCTGTGGGGGCATCGGCGCGGTACAGCCGCAGCGACTTCAGGCTCGAACGCCCCAGCGACCAGGCGGTCAGCATCCACCAGGTGCCGTCGTATTCGAAGATCGAACTATCCGAGAACCTGCCGCCTTCCAGCAGCGTATGCAGGCGCTCCCAGCGGAACGGAAAGTCGACTGCTTTGTAGATCAGAACGCCCATGTCCGGCGTGTCGGGAATCATGTAGAAGCAAGCGTTGTGCTCGAAAACGTAGGGGTACGCGACGTGGAACGGCTCGACGAGGACGGAACCGGAATACCTCCAGGCGCGCCCGTCCTTGCTTCTCGCAATCCCAATCTGGCCGATCTTGGTGGCCTTGTTCAGTACCTCGAAGAACAGATACCAGTGGCCGGTTCGGTGAACCATGAACGGGTCAGCGACGAATGCGGCTGGCACATCCGTGACATGTTCACGGGTGAGCACTGGATTTGCAATGTCAGCGGGACCGGCCAAATGCAGCGGCGATCGCCCCCTGTAGATACCGATTGAGAACGTCTGCCCGCGCCGCGGTCTCGTCACCAGGTCGAATAGCGCCGGTGAGGCGTCCCACAGCGCTTGCTTCAAACGACGTCTCATGGCTGTCCCTGGCGCGCGGGTTTCAGCAGGCCGTTCCGCTCGAGTAGTTGCGCGGTGGCGAGCACTTCGCGGAACGGAATCTGGGCACGTTCCGCGATGTCCAGCAGCGAATGACGGCCGTCCGCAAGGTTCAGCACCCACAGCATCGTCAGCTGACGCTCGGCTGACTTACTATCGCCCCCGATGGCGGCATACAAGCCGCGCTTTCCCAACTGCGGTTCGCCGAAGGGTTGCAGGTTCACGAACGTCTCGTTGGCCTCGATCAGGGTCATGACTTCGCGATATGTGTCGAACGACTCGTGCAACGTCGCATCACTCACGAAGTCCAGATTGTCGGCAGAGGTGTGGTACTCGGGAAAAGTAGCGTGCGGCGCGCGCATGAGGCAGCCCACCGGCAGGTCGAACCCGGGGGAGCAGAACTGCCGCTCGTCGTACCCCCAAGGAAAGAACTGCTGGATCTCGAAGGGTCGCCCGGAATGCTCGAGCACGTATCGAACGATTTTATCGATCGCCGCGTCGCCGCGCCGGCTTTGCTTATACGTGAACTTCGCGCCGTAACCAACGCAGGAGATCACCAGTCCGTATTTCACCCGGTCGAGATGCTCGCGGTTGCGAGAGAGCCACGTGATCGATCCGATCGTGCCCGGAATAAAGAGTACCCGGTAGGTATGGGTGAGACGCGGCAGCTTCTGTAGGTGGCCGATCAGCGCCGCCGCCAGGCTGATGCCTGCGAGATTGTCATTGCAAAGCGACGGATGGCAGATGTGACACGAAAGCAGCACTTCGTCCGCGCGCTCTCCCGGCAACACACACTCGCCGTAGGTCAAGCAACCGTCGGCGAGGGTCGAGTCGATGCACACGTCGTATTCGGCGTCGGTCAGCTGCTCGAGGAGACGGTGAGTTACACAGAAGCCCCACGCTTCGTTGTAGTACGAGGTGCGATAGGGGACCCAATCCGGTCGCTCGGGCAAACTAAACAGGTGGGTCTTCAGTTCGGCCACAGACATGCGCGCATGCACAGGGACGCTGTAACTCACGACGTGCAGATTGTTGGCGCGAAAATCGACGATCCGGCGGCCCGAAAGATCCTTGATCCAGGCGTCGCGGATGTTCCATTCCTTGGGCACAGTCCAGTCAAGCACGCGCGTTCCCGACGCCACCTCCCGAATGAGCAGCGGAATGCGCCGACCCAGGATTTCGAGTGTCTGACGTACTCCATCGCCAGTGATGCTCCGGCAGATTGGGAACATCTCCTCCATCATTTCACGCATGGCAGCGGACACGCTGGACGGGTCGCGAACTGAACTCTGACGATCTTGCATGCCCGTATGTTCCCCTGAGCGACTGACTGACGCGGACGCCAGTAACCCGTCGATAGACTATCCGGTTTGCAGCACGCGCAGCATCGATGTTGAAAGCAGTTTCCGGCGCGCCACTCACATTGGCACGGTACATCGCGGCGGCAGTGTGATGTAGGTCGCCCAGTACAACAAACTGCTCGCATCCTCAGCGCTCGACCGTTTGCCGATGCAGGTAAGCTACGGTCCGGTACAGGTGTGCGCGCGAAGCAGAAGCCATAAAGGGAGGGTGTCGATGAAGGTGGTGATCCTTGCCGGCGGGTTGGGAACACGGCTTGCCGAGGAGACGTCGGTGCGGCCCAAGCCGATGGTGGAGATCGGGGGACGCCCGATCCTGTGGCACATCATGAAGATCTACTCCACCCACGGCATCAACGACTTCGTCGTGTGCCTTGGGTACAAAGGGGAGGTCATCAAGGACTACTTCGCGAACTATTGCCTGCGTAACGCCGACGTCGTGTTCGACCTCGCGCGCAACCAGCTGGAAATTCTCCCGCGCAAATCCGAGCCCTGGCGCGTGACGTGCATCGATACCGGCGAAAGCAGCATGACTGGCGGCCGGCTCAAACGCGTCAGTCACCTGTTGGATGACACCTTCTGTCTGACGTACGGCGACGGCGTTGGAGATATCGATATCACGGCCGAGGTCGAATTCCACAAAGCGCACGGGCGGCTGGCGACGCTCACCGCAGTTCAACCGAAAGGCCGGTTCGGGGCATTTCAGTTGTCAGACGGCAGCAGCGCCGTCAGCGGATTCCACGAAAAACCAAAGGGCGACGGCGCGTGGGTGAACGGCGGGTTCTTCGTTTTGGAGCCGCGGGCGATCGATTACATCGACACCGATGCGACGACGTGGGAACGCGAACCGATGGAGCGCCTGTCTGCCGAAGGCGAGCTGTTGGCATGGCGGCACGATGGCTTCTGGCAATCGATGGACAGTCTGCGCGATCGACACCTGCTCGAAGGCTTATGGGACGCAGGCAACCCACCCTGGAAGATCTGGCGTGATTGATCGTCGAACCGGTCAGCGGCCCTTGAGGAACCCTGAAAGCCGGGCAGTTACTAATGACCTGAAGTGGTAGTCGAGCTTCCTCTTGGTCCCCAGAAACGACAGCGCCTCTCTGACGAAGTCGGGAGATACCTCTGGCGGCATCGCGACGCCGCGATGCTCGAGCGTTGCCATGGCTTTCAAGGTGATCAGGATGCGCTCTCGAAGCCGGTCGTCGATGGGAAGCGACTCGGACGCAAGCGCGCTGAGATGACGTTCGAAGAGGCGAAGCGCCGCGAAATAGGAGAGCTGCTGCCGGGCGCTCAGCGAACTGTGTCCGCGGCGATAGTAGGAAACGGTTCTTGCGACATGCACCACCGGGCCGAGCCTTCCGAGTCGAGCGAAGAAATCCTTGTCTTCGGCGCCGATCGTGTACCAGGGGTCGAACCAGTTGATCCGCTCCCCGTCTGCCCGACGGAACAGCGTGGTGTGGTTGGTGGCCGAAACCCTGGGCCAGAGCACGGCTTCGTAGCCGTCGGGATGAATGGTCATTTCGGCGGAATCCGTTGCGGGACTGTGGGACTCCAGCAGGCGTTCGAGCGTGTCGTCGGCGCCGATCACTTCGAGGTTACCCACCGCGAAGGAACACTGCGGATTCGCGGCGAGAGCGTCGTAGAGGAGTTCGAGGCGGCCGGGCGCCATCAGATCGTCGTCGTCCTGGAACGCAATCAGGTCACCGCGGGCAAGCCGCGCCGCATTAGTTCGCGCATGTGCGACGCCCTGGTTCTGTTGGTGGTAGTAGCGCAATCGTTCGCCGTAGGTCTTCATCAGCTGCGGCGTTGCATCGGTGGAGCCGTCGTCCAGCACAACGACCTCGATGGGCCGATAGCGCTGCGCGAATACGGACTCAAGCGTGCTCGGCAGCATGGCCGCCCGGTTGTGGCAACAGATAACGACGGAGATGAGGGGACGTTGCACGACTGTTTATCGCTCAGTTGTAAGGCGTGGAAGAACTCATGAATTCCGCCACCAACGTTACAGGCAATCGGCGGATTATCGTCTACGTGGTGCTGAACCACGGGGCGAACAGCCGTGTGAAGGCGTTGGGGAAGTTGTCACGTCCCGGCGTCGAGGTGGTGTTTGTCACGAACCGCGACGCCAACGTAGCTCCTATAAAAAACGTGGTGGTCAAACCGCTAAGAAATCCGCTCGGCGTACTGCGCGCGCTGGGCTTGCATCGGCTGAAGAACATACTCGATTCGATGGTGTATTTTCCGACGCGTCATAGGCTTTATGTGCTGCCGGTTGAAAACAGGTTGAAGCGCCTGATCAGGGGCGATATAGCGCAAGGAAAGCAAGTGGTTGTTCTGACGTGTGCACCTCCGCATGCATTGTGTCTCGTTGGCCGGAAACTCAAGGCGGCATTTCCGCAGATTCGTTGGGTGATCGATTGGCAGGATCTTTGGAGTCACGATGAAGTGTATTTTAACGCGGTGTTTCCTCCTTACCGTGCAATGGCGCGGCGCCTCGAGAACGACCTGATGTCAGAAAGCGACATGAACGTCACCACCAATCGGTTCGCGAGCCGCGCGATTGAGGATCTGCATGGCGTCGCGCCGCGCAAGGTGACTGTTGTCAACCATCACTTCGAAGGGGATGACGCCGCTGCTGCTGCGGTTCCATACCAACAGACGACGCCTAAAACGCGCCGAATCGTGTTCCTGGGGGGGATGTTCAAACCGCCCAAGGTTCCAGGCGGAAGATTCCTGGAAGCGCTGAAAGCGATTCGCGCTCGCGGCGTGGACGTGGAGTTGCATCTTTACGGTCTACAGGGGCTCCAGTTCGAGCAGTATCGTGGGAACGCAGCGGAATACGGACTCATCTATCATGGTCCGGTCCCGCGCGCGCAAGTGCTCGACGAGCTTCGAAAGTACGACTATCAGCTGCTCCTGCTCGAAGATCTGCCGAACAGCAAGTTGATCATGCATCTGAAGCTTCCGGAGTATCTTCGTGCCGGTCGGCCGATTGTCGCCATCGTGCCGAAGGACTCCGCCGTCGAGGAGATCGTTCAACGTACACGCACCGGTTATGTGATTGCCGCTGATTCGGACTGGGTCCAGGGCCTCACCGCATTGTTCGCCTCGGACTCTCCCCAAGTCTTCTCCCCCGACGAGCATGAGATTGCGCGCTTTGAATGGGCGAGCGTCGAGGCGGACTGGCGTCGAGCGCTGGACCTGCCGGGGGCCGACGTTTCTTCCGCACCGATGGTCGCGTGAGCGATGCGTATAGCCTATCTGCTGGATGTCTTTCCGGTCCTGTCCGAAACCTTCATCGTCCGGGAAATTGATGCGCTCAAACGGCGTGGTGAGTCGGTTGTGGTGTTTGCAGTTGCGCGACGACCCGCGGCCGTCGTGCACGAAGAGTCGTTTGCATTGCTCGAAGGCGTGCGATTCTTCACGGAAGCGCGGCGATCGATCAGCAAACGGTCGATGATTCCACGCCACATACGCTGCTTCCTTCAACGGCCTCTCCCGTATCTGACGGCGTTGTTCCAGGGCGTGCGCGGCAGCAGGAGAGTTCTGCAGTGCTTCTTCTGGTCGCCCCTCTATGCTGACCTCATGCGCGATGCCGAAGTGCAGCACATACACTCGCATTTCGTGCTGGAAGGCTGCGCACATGCCATGTTCATTTCGTTGCTCACCGGCATTCCATACAGCGTAACCGTGCACGCGCACGACATATTCCATCCGAAGTACGAAGAGCTGCGCGGCGAAAAGCTGAGGAACGCGGCGTTCGTTGCGGCAATCTCGAAGTTCAACAAGACCTTCGTCGAGCGCAGATACCCCAACGTGACCCCTGACAGAGTCCAGGTCGTCCGTTGTGGTGTCGATCTCGAGCAGTTCGAACTCGCTTCGGGTCGTCGATGTGAGGTACCAAAGGTGCTCGCCGTCGGACGTCTCGTGGAACAGAAGGGTTTTCGTTATCTGATCGAGGCTTGCGACGTGCTTCGTCAGAGGGGGATCGTCGGATTCTCGGTGGACATCATCGGGGAAGGCGTCGAACGCGACATGCTAGAGGCGCTGGTACGCAAACTCAATCTGGAAGGCAGCGTGAGTCTGTTGGGACAGAGAGATCAGACCTATGTTCGGGGCGCGCTCGATATCGCCGATGTCTTCGTATTGCCATGCGTGCGGGAACCGAGTGGGATGATGGACGGGATACCTGTCGCGTTGATGGAGGCAATGGCCAAAGGCATTCCGGTAATCTCAACCGGCGTTTCCGGAGTTTCGGAGCTGATCGTCGACGGCGGATACGTGATCGAATCGGAGGATGTCGGTGCGCTCGCCGATGCGATGCAGGCTGTACTCGCGATGACCCCTGCACAGCGGATGGCTCTCGGCAGGAAGGGCAGAGACATCATCGCGCGTGAGTTCAATATTGATCGTGAGGCCGAGAAGCTCACCGCGCTGATAACAGCCTGACGAGTCCAATGCGTGGCCAGTACCAAGGCAGGAAGTGTCGCAGCACGGTCAGATACGCTCGGTAGCGTTTGCTCTTCTGCTTCAGCTGCAACGCGCGGGCGACGGATTGCGAAGCGAAGAACCGGTTCCCAATTTCGTGCATTGCCGCATCTCCCGGGAACTGCGCGACGACCAGGTCACGCAACGCGGCGAATTCCTCGATCCAACTGCGTACCGGGGCAGAGTGAGTGAGCTGGCCGGGTGACTTGCGGAAACTCGCTTTCACTTCGCGGATGTTGAGTACCGGATGTCTTTCGAGGACTTTTGCGATCGCGATGCCATCCTCGAAAAGATTGTGAAGCGAACGGAAGCCACCGAGATCGCGAACGACCTGCGTGTTGTAGAGCGTGTTGCACATGTACACGACCGTGTCGCCGTTGAACCAGCTGATGAGGACGTCCTTCAGCGTGTCGCCGGCTACGATGTTCTCCTTCTCGCGCAGCGGGTTGCCGGTTGCGTCGATCGTTCGTGTGCCGGTTCGAATCATGCCGTAGGACGTCGAATAGTTCGCGCGAGCCAGGCAGGTTTCGACGAAGTCCGGATCTATCAGATCATCGTCGTGCAGCACCAGTAGATAAGCGCCCGACGCCTCCGCGAGACAGTTGTTGTAGTTGCCGTTGGAGCCCAGATTCTTCGCCGGTCTCACGTATCGAAGCCGTGGATCGTCGAAGCTGCGCACAACCTCTCCGGTCTGGTCGGTCGAGCAATTGTCCGACACGACGATTTCGAGGGGCTTGTAGCGCTGGGCCAGCGCGCTCTTGATGACGCCTGGTAGGAACGTTGCCGCGCGGTTGTAAGTGGGGATGGCGATAGTCACACGAGGCTTCACGTTCGTGCCTGCTTTTTGGTTGGGGGAAGAATGCTGATGCGATGCCGCGAAGTATGCCTTGAGAACGTAATGGCCGAGCCACCGAGCGTGGTCGCCACGGAACGCTTACAAACCTTCGTCGCGGCATCGCGTACAGTCGGAAGCCTATGGGCGACAACCAACAACTCGGTCCGCGCTCGCTCCTGCGGCGTGTGTTTCGGCGGTCGAAGCGGATCACGGAGAGGTTAGCTGCCCAGCACCTGGGCGCCGTTACGCGGGTTCGAACGGAACAACGCGTGGCTGCGTTGACCTTCGATGATGGTCCCCATCCGGAATGGACGCCGCAGCTACTGGCGCTGCTGGAGCGGCATCGGGCAAAGGCGACCTTCTTCGTCGTCGGTGAAATGGCTCGGCGCCATCCCGAACTGATTGAACGGATTGCGCAGTCTGGCCACGCGCTGGGCAATCACTCCTGGAATCACCCGTCGTTTCCATGCATCTCGACCGAGGAGCGGATCAGTCAGATTTTGCAGTGCGAACAGCTGATTGCAGCGCACAGCCACAAACTGTTTCGTCCGCCGTTCGGTGACACGGACTGGTCGACGCTCGCGATGCTGCGCTGCCGAGGATATCGCGCGATCTGCTGGGATGGCGCGGGTGTAGACTGGAAACCTCACGATCGGGAGTGGATTCTGCGGATGCTGCAGCGCCAGTTGCGGCCGGGCAGCATCCTGCTCCTTCACGACCACTTGTTTGCATATTCGTCCACGGATGAGCCATCCCGCGCGGAGACATTTGCTGCGCTCGATCAGTTTCTTCGGCAAGCGTCCGAATATAGTTTCGTTACCGTTCCGCAGATTCTTCAGCGCGGAAAACCACAAAAGGCGCTTTGGCTCAAGGAAAGCGATCCTGGCTGGTTGAAGGACCTGCTGAGCGTCGCCGATTTGGGATTTAAATACTGAAGAACGAATCGACCGCCAGTACGGCAGTGGGAAGACTCTGGTGTGCCAAGCGTCGGACCTGTCGGAGGGCCGACACCGCCCAACGCGGGCAGTCCAGCCGCAACATCTGATACCCCACTTGAGCGAACGTGCGCAGCCCGCGATTGCGGACGGCCAGGCTCCAAAGATAGCGCCGTGACCAGTTTCGGTCGCTCCGCTGACCCTCTTTCGCGGCCCGCTCTGCGGCACTCGCCAGCGTACGATCAATCTGCCGTCTCACAAGAGGGCGCACGTCGGGGCGGCACGTCCTCAGATGCCGCTTCCAGATGTCGATGTTCGGTTGGACGAAGCGATAGAACTGGTCTGCCGATGCACCTGACAGATTGGCGCCGTGCTGGCGATATTTGACGAGCTGCTTTTTTACTACCGCGACGTCGAACTCGGCACATGCACGGACGTAGAACTCGTAGTCATCGCAGCGGCATTCGGAGAACAAGCCGATTGCGCCGAATACGCGTGATGCGACCATGACCTGCGAGGGTGTATCGAACAGGCATTGCTGGAGGATTCGTTGATAGAGATTGGCAACCACGACTGCGTCGTCTGGCAGCGTGCCGAAAAATCGATCGTTCACGTCTAGTAGTAACGTGGGTCGTAGAACTCGTCCATCCTCATGGGCGAATGAAACGCCATCAGTGACAATCAGTCCGGCGCTCGGAAATCGTCGCGCCGCTGCGACCTGAGCCGCGATTTTGTCCGGTTCCCAGAGATCGTCGCCATCGAGGATGGCCACGTAATCACCGGTCGAAGCTCTTATCCCGGTGTTGCGCGCCGGTCCGGCTTCAGCATTTTTTTGGACTCCCTGATTGGTCTCGTGTCGAATGTACTTGATGCGGTCTGCGTAGCGCGCGACTCGCGCGGCGGTATCGTCGGTCGACGCATCGTCGACGACGATGACCTCGAGATTTGCGTAGGTCTGATCGAAGACGCTACGTAGCGTGTCTTCTATGCACCAACCAAGGTTGTATGTCGTAATGACAACACTTACGCGCGGATCGCTCATAACACATCCTGTGTTGGCCTTTGCATTTGTTCGATCAGGGACGTGATTGTGGAGGTGGCTGCGATTCGAATCCAGTAGGTAAGAGAGGTTGTCGACGCACCGCCCGCGACGATCACCCCGAGCACATGACATCTTCTGCGTTGGCATTGCGGCGTCGACGCTGCATTTTACCTAGACGATACAGATTCGAAGCGCAGCCGCCTCCACAATCACAGCCATTGGTCGACTGTCCACCCTCTCGAGCTATACATGAAGGTTAGTGTCGTCGTCCCTTGCTACAACGCGGCGCACACGCTTGCGCGGCAACTTGAAGCGCTGCAACGGCAAACCGTTGCGCCGTGGGAAGTGATCGTTGCCGACAACGGCTCTAGCGATCGTTCCACCGACGTGGCGCGCGGTTTCGCGGCGATGCTTCCGCGATTCAAATTGATTGATGCATCCGGCCGTAAAGGTGCATCTCACGCGCGCAACGCCGGAGCGCGCGCCGCCGATGGAGACGTGCTGGCGTTTTGCGATGCAGACGACGAAGTGGCGCCGGGTTGGATCGCAGGTCTCCAGCAAGGGCTGCTGGAACATGACTTCGTCGCGAGCCGATTCGACTTGACGAAACTCAATCCAGGGATTCGTTATGCGCATCCGCAAGCGACCGGACTGATCCGGGACTCGACGTTCGACTTCCTGCCGCGCGCTGGCGCGTGCGGCCTTGCCGTTCGACGCAGCATTCATGAAGCGGTAGGGGGATTCGACGAGAAAATTCAGTATCACGAAGACACCGACTATTGCTGGAAGGTCCAGCTCTCCGGCGTGGCCATGGGCTGGGCGCCAGAGGCGCTGGTTCACGTCGAGCTACGGAGCTCGACCGCTGAACGGTTTCGCCAAGCGCGCTTATGGGCGGCTGGTCAGGTGGTCGTCTATAAAAAGTACCGCCGTTTCGGTATGCCCAAGGCATCGAATGGAAGCGCACTGCGAGAATGGGCCGCGATCGTGTGGATGGTTATTCGCGCGCCGACGGGCCGAATCTCAGCGAAGAACCTGGCTTGGCGGCTGGGAACACGTGTAGGCCACTTGCAGGGTTCCATCTTCTGTCTGACGCTATTTCTTTAAAGCGGAGAGCCGGGTGGTCAGGACAGTTGAGTCGTTAAACCTCGTCGGACACACCCACTGAATGCGGCACAGATGGTTTGCTGATATCCACGTACCGCCCGCGACGCAACTCCCGCGCGCCGTAGTTGTGCGGAACGCAAACGCGATCTGATGTAGACGGACCAAGGCGTTTGCGGCCTGCCCGGGGGAGATGTCGGTGTTCCAAGCC
>CAWADH010000010.1:0-409271 GCA_963780795.1 uncultured Gammaproteobacteria bacterium
CGGGCTCGACCAACGACCGTCCACATTCCAGGTGGTCGCCGAATACACGTCCTGACCGCCTTCGGCCGGTGCGTCGTTGCGACCCCAAGTGGGGCGATTCGAGTTGAACACCATCTCGGCAAGGCCAGTCACGCCAATGCGCACGTTGGGCATGAAGTCGTCGTATTCGGAGCTCAGACTCTCCACCACCCGGCCCGGGCCGAAATGCCCGTCCTTGCCGAGCCGGCTGACGTAAATGTCGTGATCGCCGCTACCGCCGTTGGTCGAATAGAAAAGGAACGTGCCATACCAAGTCGTCACCAGAGACGGACTGCGTTCCGGCCCGCTCGTATTCGGTCCGAGCGGGGCGCAGGCGAGCATCTCGGGCTCACTCCAACCACCGGCAGGGCTCTGTCGGGACAGATAGATGTCTCCGCCGCCGCAGCTGACGGGCGTCGAGCGCTCCGAGACGAACAACAGCGAGCGTCCGTGCACCGGCGTCGGGCAGAAATCGTTGGCGGTAGAGTTCACCGGCGCGCCCACATTGCGCGGCTCGTCCCACGGCTCGCCGATGCTCGTCCGATCGGCGGCCCAGACGTCCAGTCCGCCGACACCGTTCAGCCGATTCGATGCAAACAGCAGACTCAGGCCATCCGGCGTTTCGATCGGGCAGCCCTCGTTCGAGGTCGTGTTGATGGCAGTCTCGTTGACGGCCGGGGCCCACGACGAGCCGCCGTTGACATGACCCGCGGCCGGCATCGCGCCAGCGGAACCGGCAAGCATCGTCACACACAGCACTTCGCGTACCCGCGCATTCAGCGTCATGATCGTCTCCCACTCTCGTTTCTTAAGGACTTCCAACGTAGGCTGCGTGCGGATGTGCAGCGTGAAGGTCTGTTGAAGATTCGCTGAAGAATCCGCGTGATGCGCTCGATTGGGTGCTGCGATGGTCGACGCAACTTCCCTCAAAACAGACGATCTAGAAGTCGATCGGACGCGCCGCTGCGTGTTGCGCGGCCGCGAAGTCATCAACCTGCCGCGACTGTCGTTCGAATTTCTGATCGCGCTGATCGAAGCCGCCCCGGCAATCGTCACGCACGACGAACTGGTCGCGCGGGTCTGGCGCAACCACTTCGTAAGTCCCGAGACCATCGCGCAGCGTGCCCGGCTGTTGCGCGTCAGCCTCGGCGACTCTGCCAACGAACCTCGCTACGTCGCAGCGGTGCGCGGCATCGGTTATCGATGGATGACGCCGGTTACGCCTGCCGTCGCGGGCGCGAATGGCGCGGCGGCAACGCTGCACCACTCACGCCGGCTGCGCTATGCGGTGCCGGTCGCGGCGGTGGCACTGCTCGCGGCTCTCGGAATCGGCTATGCGCAGCATCGCGACGCCAAGTGGGCGGCGGACGAAGCAATGCCGGCCATCGAGGCGGCCATTGCGGCAGACGACTTCGGCACCGCGTTCGACGGTGCCACGGCACTCGAGGCGCGTCTCGGCCGCGGCTATCTGGCACCGCAGCGATGGAAGGAAATCGCGGTGACGGCCTCAATCAGGTCGACACCCGATAAGGCTCGCGTCTCGTATCGGCGCTACGGAGCGAAGGCCGGCGCATGGACTCCGTTGGGCGAGACGCCGATCGATGGGGTGCGGCTGCCGCGCGACGTGGTCGTCTTCAACGTGGAGAAATCCGGCTACGCGAACATGCAGCGCGCGCAGTATCCACCCGGTATCTATCCGCCCGAGGCGGGCACCCAAACCACCCCCGACCTCGTCACTTTCGAACTGCAGCCGGCCGATCGTGTGCCGAGCGAAATGGTGTGGGTGCCGGCAGTGACCCGTTCGCCGGGCACGCCGCTGTGGTGGCACCGGGTAGACCAGGACATTCCCGGATTTCTGATCGATCGATTCGAGACCACCAACCGCGAATACCAGAGGTTCGTCGATGCGGGCGGCTACGCGGAACCGCGCTACTGGCAAGACCTCGAATTCGTCGATGGCGGGCGCGTGCTCGATCGCGGCGCGGCGATAGCGCGATTCGTCGATGCAACCGGCCATCCCGGGCCAGCGAATTGGCAACTGGGCAAGTACCCGGCCGGCGCCGCGGATCTGCCCGTGACCGGCGTGAGCTGGTTCGAGGCAGCGGCATACGCGAAGTTCCGCGGCAAATCGTTGCCCACGGTACACCACTGGCGACGCGCGATCGGCGAGAGCATCGCAGCTCCGATGACGCAATTCGGTAACTTCACGGGCCGCCTGCAAGCGGTCGGGCATTCGCAGGGGCTCGGCCCGTTCGGCACCTACGACATGATCGGCAACGCGGCCGAATGGGTGTCGAACTCGAAAGGCGCCGACCATCTGGTTTTGGGTAGTGACACGACGGACGCGCCGTACACGGCCGCCTACGGTGTCGCACAATCGCCATGGGATCGCGCAACGCTGACGGGCGTGCGCTGTGCGAGGTATTTCGAACCGCCAGCCGCGCCGCTGCTTTCCGACCTCCCCGCTGACGAGTTGCCGCCGCTGCCGACGCCAATGCCCGATGCAGTGTTCGACGCGGCACTGGCCGGACTGAGTTACCGGTCCTTCCACGCGGCCCCGCGCCCGGTCGGGCAACTTCAGGTCGGCGACCTGAGCGGGCAGCGCATCAGCCTCAACGACGGTGATGGCGACGAGCGTTTCGACGTGTACGTATTCGTGCCGAACGACGCGGCGCCGCCGTACCAGGCGGTGATCTACTTCGGCGGCGACTACGGATTCGCGCGCGGTGGAGAGTTCGAAGCGCAGTTCCGATGGGATCTCAACGTCTTCGAGCCGGTTCTGCGCAGCGGCCGCGCGGTGGTCTGGCCCGTCTGGTCCGGAACCTACTCGCGGTACGACGGCCTTTACGACGTCTCGAACGTCAACGACTACCTAGCCGTGCGGCAAGAGCGCTTTCGGGGTTGGATACGCGAAACCGCCGCTCTACTCGATTACATCGGTACCTCGCCGCAATTTACCGACAAGGTTGCCTGGCTGGGCCTCAGCTACGGCGCGATGGTTCCGATGTCGATGACGTATCACTTCCCGTCGCGCTTCGGCGCAGCGATCCTGGTTAGCGGTGGCGATCTGATCAGCGAACCGTGGCAGGTGACGCTATACCGCCGCCTGCAGGTGCCCGTGCTGATGTTGAACGGTCGTTACGATCCGATAGTAACGAAGGGACAGGCGCAACGGTTCTACGACGGAATCGGCACGCCGATAGAAAACAAACGGCTGGTGCTATACGAGACGGGACATTGGCCGCTGCCACGCAATGAAACCGCGAGAGAGATCAGCGATTGGCTCGACCGGTATCTCGGACCCATCGATCACGACGCGGCTCCTCCATCCCAGTGACAGCCTTGAGCCGGTATTTTGCAGCCGGACGCGGTCGTTGGCGGATTACGGCTGAAGTCGGCTGACTTGCCATTCCGCCCCTTCGTGCGGCCGTTCCCACAACACCCGGTCGTGCGCGCGGCCTTGGGAAGCAACCCATAACTCGATCCGCTCGAGCACGATTCTGTAACCGCCCCAATGCGCCGGTCGCGGCACCGGCTGCGTACCGTCTACACCGCCGAAACGTTCGGCCTCCGTATCGATCTGCGCAAGCAATGCCGCGCGCGATGCAATCGGCTGGCTCTGGCGGCTGCCGCGCGCTGCGAGTTGCGACAGACGCGGCCGGGTCGACCAGTACTCGTCCGACTCGGCTTCGGTCGCGTGTTCCACGACGCCGGCAGCGCACACCTGGCGACCGAGCGGATCCCAATAGAACGTCGCGCTCGCTCGCGCGCGTCCGGCGATCTGCCGGCCTTTGGCGCTGTCGCGATTGGTGTAGAACATCAACGCGCCGCGCACCGTATCGACACCGCGGCACAGCACCGTTCGGGCGCGCGGATTGCCGTGCTCGTCGAGCGTCCCGACGATCATCGCGTCGGGATTCAGCAAGCCGCTCGACTGCGCTTCGATCATCCAGCGCAGCAGCAGACCGAACGGATCGGCCGGCAGCGGATCGGCGAGCGACTGGTCGTGCGGCGTGTCTTCGAACATGGTCGGCAGCGTTTCAAAAAGGGCCGCGATCATACCGTGGTCTTGAGTTTTGTGGACCGTTCCCCGATGCTTCGACGCTTCATCGGGGGAGCGAAAGCATGGCGGCGATCGACGAATTCCGCGCGGAAACGCGCGCATGGCTTGCACAGAACTGTCCGCCCGGCGCGCGCGGGCCGGGTCAGATTCCGACCGGCAGCACGAAGATCAAGATCGAGGATCCCGACACGCGCACGTGGCTCACGCGGATGGCCGAAAAAGGCTGGACCGCGCCGATGTGGCCGAAGGCGTACGGCGGCGGCGGCCTCAGCAAGGAACAGTACGTCGTGCTGATCGAGGAGATGCGCCGCATCGAGGCGCGCGTGCCGTTGATGGGCATGGGCACGTCGATGATCGGTCCGACGCTGCTCGAACTCGGCACCGAAGATCAGAAGCGCCGCCACATCCCGCCGATCGTGCGCGGCGAACTGGGCTGGTGCCAGGGTTACAGCGAGCCGAGCGCCGGTTCCGACCTCGCCAGCCTGCGCACGCGCGCGGAAGACCGCGGCGATCACTTCCTCATCAACGGCCAGAAGATCTGGACATCCGGCGCGCAGTACGCCGACTGGATGTTCGCGCTGGTGCGCACGAATCCCGACGTGCCGAAACACGATGGCATCAGCTTCGTGCTGCTGACGATGCATCAACCCGGGGTCACCGTTAAGCCGATCAAGCTGATCAGCGGCACGTCGCCGTTCTGCGAAACGTTCTTCGACAACGCGATCGCGCGCAAGGAAGACCTCGTTGGCGAAGTGAACAAAGGCTGGACGGTCGGTAAGCGGCTGCTGCAACACGAACGCTCCGGCATGTCGGCGCTGGTCGGCGGCGGTCCGCGCGACGCGGGTCCGAACGTCACCGAAGTGGCGAAAGCCTATGTCGGTTCGCGCGACGGCAAACTGGCCGACCCGGCGCTGCGCAACGAAGTGATCCGTCACAGCATGAACTCTCGAGTGTTCCGGCTCACGCAACGCCGCACCGTCGAGGAATCGAGCGACGGCAGAACGCCGGGGCCCGCTACGTCGATCTTCAAGATGTACGGCACCGAGTTGCAGCAGGAGCGTTCCGCGCTGCTGGTGAAACTGCGCGGCTTCAACGGCATCGCGTGGAGCGGCGCGGATTTCGCCGAAGACGAGATCGAAGGCATGCGCACGTTCCTGGGTGAGCGCGCCGCATCGATCTACTCCGGTTCGAACGAGATCCAGCGCAACATCATCGCCAAGCGGGTACTCGGACTGCCCGATTGACACCGCGTGCTTCAGTTGACGTTTGCCGACGATGAGACTTGACGGCGCGCCCGGGCGCTCGAACGACACACCGATTCCGCCGGTCGCGCCGCGCAAACCGCATCGGTTCGCTCGGCACGGCGTCGCGCTGGAAGACCCATATGACTGGTTGCGCGATCCGAACTATCCCGACGTTGCCGACCCCGAAATCCTCGGCTACCTCGAAGCGGAGAACGCCTACTTCGCCGCGGTGATGGCGCCGCATCAGCCGCTGGTCGAGCAACTCTTCGCCGAACTCAAGGGTCGCCAACAACCTGACGAAGCGGCGGTGCCGTGGAAAGACGGCCGCTACGAATATCAATGGCGCTACGCGCACGACGCGCAGTACCGCCTGTGGACGCGCTGGCCGTTCGGTAAGCCGCACGAGGTGCGGGTCATTCTCGACGAGCCTGCGCTCGCGCAAGGGCTCGACTATTTCAGCCTCGGCGGCCTCGACGTGAGTCCCGATGGACGCTATCTCGCCTACACCACCGACACCGACGGTTCCGAACGCTACACGTTGCACATCAAGGATCTCGACACCGGCGAGCTGTTGCCCGAGACGGTCGGCGGCACGAGCGGCGGCACCGTGTGGGCCAACGACAACGCGACGATCTTCTACGTGATGCTGACCGAGAACTGGCAGCCGTATCTGGTCAAATCGCATCGCCTCGGGACGGCGGTCGAGTCCGATCGCGAAGTCTACGAGGAAACCAGCGGCACATTCTTCGTCAGCGTCGACAAGACCCACTCCGATGCGTTCGTTCTGATCGGTGCCGGCGATCACGTGACGAGCGAGATCCGTTTCATTCCGGCGGACGCCCCGGACACGCCGCCGAAGCTGATCGTCAAACGGCGCACGAAACACGAGTACGACGTGGAGCACCACGGCGTATATTTCTACATCCGCACGAACGACACGCACGTGAACTTCCGGCTCGCGCGCGCGCCGGTGGATGATCCATCCGAAGTGAACTGGCAGCCCGTCGTCGCGGGCAGCGACCGCGACTACCTCATGGGGCTCGACTGCTTCGCCGACTTCCTGGTGCTGGAGCAGCGCGTCGACGGTCTCGATCAGATCCGCATCCGCGACTACGAAGGCCGCGAGCACAACGTCGCGTTTCCGGAGAGTTCCTACGACGCGGGTCTCGGCACGAATGCCGAGTACGCAACCGGCGTGCTGCGCATCGGCTACGACTCGATGGTTACGCCGCAAACGGTATACGACTACGACCTCGCGACGCGGACGTTGATCACCCGCAAAGTGCGGCAGGTGCCGTCTGGCTACGATCCTTCGCTATACGCCACAGAACGCCTCATGGCACCGGCGCGCGACGGCGCCAAGGTACCGATATCGATCGTGTATCGCCGCGACTTCGCGCGCGACGGTACGCAACCGTTGTACCTCTACGCATACGGCGCTTACGGCGTTGCGATGTCGCCCAGTTTTTCCAGCTCGCGCCTGTCGCTGCTGGATCGCGGTTTCGCATATGCGATCGCCCACGTGCGCGGCGGCGACGACCTCGGTTACGCGTGGTACGACGCGGGGAAGCTGGACAAGCGAACCAACACGTTCAACGACTTCGTCGACGCAGCGAACTTCCTCATCCAACAACGTTACACGGGGGAAGGCCGACTGATTGCGTCAGGAGGCAGCGCTGGCGGCACATTGACCGGCGTCGTCGCGAATACGGCGCCGCTGCTGTGGGGTGCGGTCGTATCGCACGTACCGTTCGTAGACGTGTTGAATACGATTCTCGACGAGAGTCTGCCGCTGACGAAGCTGGAGTGGCCCGAGTGGGGCAACCCGGTAGAGGACAAAGCCGCGTTCGAGTGGATTCGTGCCTACTCGCCGTACGATCAGCTGCGCGCGCAGGACTATCCGCCGATGCTGGTCACGGCCGGACTCAACGATCCGCGGGTCACGTATTGGGAAGCAGCGAAGTACGTCGCGAAACTGCGGTCGCTCAAGACCGACCACAACCTGCTGCTGCTCAAAACCAACATGGGCGCGGGACATCAGGGCAAATCCGGGCGCTACGACTCGCTGCGGGAAGTCGCGGAAGAGTTTGCCTTCGTGCTGAGCGTGATGGGGAAAGCGTAACGGCGCGTCGAGCGCCAGAGCCCGGACGGATCGCCGGGCTCGCGGAAGAAACGGCTTCAGCGGACCAGGCGCGGCACCGAGTGCGGGCGCTCCGCCTTCTGCGCTTCGCGCATTCTGCGGCGGATGATGTTCTGCACGATGTTGATCGTGGTCCAGTCGTGCTCGACCGCGTGACCGCAACCGTCACAGCTCATCGGCGCGAATTCGATCACCTTCGTCAGTAGTTCGCTGTACGGCAATCGCACGATGTGCTTGCAGCCGCCACACTCGAGGCCCACGGTGGGGTCCAAACCTACGTAGTCCATTACGCGCCTCCTTCGTCGATATGCGACGCGGAATGTCAGCCCTGGGGCCCGAAACTCCGCGCAATCCCGGTGTCCACCACCACGGTGCGAAAGCCATGCCAAAAGCAGTACAAAGGCAGTATAGGCAGGCATTGGAAGTGCGCTGGGGCGAAGCGACGAAACCCCTTCAGGCGCCACTGCGCACCGCGTCGCGCAGCGCATCGCGGAACTCCGGCGCGGCGATCGCCCGCAGCCGTTCCGCACGCTCGCGCGCGGACGCGTACTTCAGCTCGGCAACGCCGTGCTCGGTCACGACCAGATCCACGTCGGTGCGCAGCGCCGTCACCAGCTCCACGCGCGGCACGATCCGCGACACGCGGCCGTCGCGGGCGGTCGCCGTCATCGCGACGATCGACCGGCCGCCGCGCGACGCTCTCGCCGCGCGCATGAAATCGACCGACCCGCCAGTGCCGGAAATCTGTTTG
Source organism: uncultured Gammaproteobacteria bacterium (assembly GCA_963780795.1). Classification (GTDB taxonomy): domain Bacteria; phylum Pseudomonadota; class Gammaproteobacteria; order Pseudomonadales; family Azotimanducaceae; genus DATJGR01. The sequence continues at coordinate 8,217 of CAWADH010000010.1, forward strand.
CCGGCGACGCTCTCGGCGTTCACCTGCCCCAACAGATCGACCTCCACGGCGGAGTTGATCGAAACGAAATTCGGAATCTGCCGGATGACGCCGACCTCGTGCGTGTGGTCAGCACCTCGGAACGATACGTCGGGGCGGCTCGCCAACCAGTCGAGCAATGCCGCGGAGCCGAGCGCCATTCCAGTGACGTGCAGATCGCGGTCGATCGGTTTGGCGCGTCCGGTCATGACGCCGCGCTGAATCAATGCCATGCCGCCGTCGTCGATCAGACCGGAATGCATGCCGAGGTCGTTCTTGTTCGCGAGCGCCGCGAGAATCGCGGCCGGAATCGCGCCGATGCCTGTCTGAATGCAGTCGCCATCGCGCACCAGCGCCGCGACGTGTTCGGCGATTCGATGGGCGGTGGCGTCCGGTACGCCGGCGCGGAACGGCGTGAGTGGGCGGCGCGTGCGCACCAGTGCCTCGAATCGATCTACGTCGACCGCAGGACAACCCGCCGGCGCCAAGACCGCTTCGTTGACCTCGGCGATCAACAGCCGCCCGCTCGACATCGCCGCGGCCGCGAAGTCGACGTTCGGACCCAGACGGAGGTTTCCGTCGCGGTCGAATGCGGCCTGCAGCAAAACGACGTCGAATGCCTGCGACGCGACGTAGTCGAACACGGTGCGCATCTGCATCGGCAGGAACGCCACCCGCCCCTGCGCGAGTCCGTCAGCCAGTTGCGGCGCCATGAAGAAGCATTCGAGCCGCGCTTCGGGATGCAGCGCCGAAAGATCGCGATTGTTGAGCCCCGCCAGCGGAAACTGTACGAACGTGACACCCGCCGCCGACTCCGGGCGCGCTTCGATCGCCTCGAGTAATCCGCCAGGTTCGTTCGACGAGCCGCCCACGTAAACGCGCATGCCAGGTTTCAGATATCCAGGCACCGCGGAGGCATCGATCCAGGAAGTCATGATGAGTGCGCGATTGGCAGGTCGGTCGAGTATCCATGCCGTGATCGACGACTGCCAGTGTGATGCCCCGACCCTTATCCACGTGAGAATCGCCCCGACTTCGCCTAGAGTTGACCACCACGCTCGTGGGAGGAAACAAGATGGACTTCGAGCCACTGCTGGCGCGCGTCAAGGCAATTCTGCTCACCCCTAGGATCGAGTGGCCGGTGATCGCTGATGAGCCCACAACGGTCGCCGCTCTCTATCGGAACTACATCATCGTGCTCGCGGCGATTCCGGCGGTCTTCGGCTTCATCAAAGGAAGCATCTTCGGAATCGACGTTCCACTGATCGGCAACATGCGCGTCTCGATCGGCGCGGGGCTCTCCGGAATGGTGCTTAGCTATGCCTTGAGCCTGGTACAGGTTTACCTGATCGCGTTGATCGTCGACGTCTTGGCGCCGACGTTCAAAGCGCAAAGAGGTCAGCTCCAGGCGCTAAAGCTTGCTGCGTACGCGTTCACCGCCGCGTGGGTCGCGGGAATTGCCCAGATTGTCCCTTGGTTTGGAACGTTGCTCGTGCTGGCAGGCGGCTTCTACAGCATCTATCTGTTCTATCTCGGCTTGCCCAGCGTGATGAAATGCCCACCAGATCAGGCGGTCGCATACACCGCCGTCTGCATCATCGTGGCCATTGTGCTGGGCGCTGTCGTCGCCTACGCGGTGGGTTCGATCACAGGAGGAGCCATTCCCGGTCGCACCAGCAGCTCCGACATCCAGTTCGACAAGAACAGTCCGATCGGCAAACTCGACAACTGGACCAAAAAGATGGAGCAGGCTTCGAAACAGGTCGAGGCGGCTCAGAAGTCGGGAGATGCCGAATCGCAGAGCGCGGCCGTTGGAAACATGCTCGGAACAGCACTCGGCGGCAAGGTCGAGGCGTTGGCACCAGACAAGCTCAAGCCGTTCGTTCCAACATCGCTCGACTCCCTGCCACGCACTGAGCTTTCGGTCGATCGCAGCGGCGCGATGGGCATGCAGATTTCCGAAGCACACGCCACGTTCGCCAGCGACGACCGCTCGTTGCGGCTCGAAATCACCGATACGGGTTCTGCTAAAGGACTCTTGGCGTTGGCAGGTCTAGCGTCGGTGGAAGAAGACAAAGAGACCGCCAGTGGTTTCAGCAAGACGTACTCCGACGACGGTCGCATGGTTCACGAGCAATGGGACAACGGCGGATCGGGCGAGTACTCAGTGGTGGTGGGCAACCGCTTCACGGTAAAGGTGTCTGGTAACGCCCATCAGCTCTCGGACCTGAAGGCTGCCGTCAACGAGATCGATCTGGCGGGTCTCGAAGCACTCAAGGACGAAGGCGTGGCCCAAGAGTAGGTCGCGGAGTCGAGGCCCTGGCCGTGGTCACAACCGCACTTGCGCCGTTTCACCCGCATACGCGCGCCTGGTTCGAGTCGACGTTCACCGGCCCGACCGACGTACAGATGCGCAGCTGGCCGGTGATCGCGGACGGCCGCCACGCCCTGATCACCGCGCCGACCGGCAGCGGCAAGACGCTGACGGCGTTTCTGTGGGCGTTGGATGCGTTTGCGAGCGGCCGCTACGAGACCGGCGCGACGCGCGTGCTGTACATCTCGCCGTTGAAGGCACTCAACAACGACATTCAGCGCAACCTGCTCGAACCGCTCGGCGCGCTGCGCGAACGTTTCGAAGCGGCGAACGATGCGTTTCCATCGATCCGCGTTCAGGTGCGCTCCGGCGATACCTCAACCGGCGATCGGCAGCGGATGCTGCGGCGGCCGCCCGAGATACTCATCACCACGCCGGAAAGCCTGATGTTGATGCTGACGAACGCGCGAGGGCGCGTGGCACTCGGCACGATACAGACGGTGATCCTCGACGAAATCCATTCCGTGGTAGACAACCGCCGAGGCACGGTGCTGACGACGTCGTTGGAGCGCCTCGCGCGTGTCGCGGGCGAGTTCCAGCGCATCGCGCTATCGGCAACGGTCAATCCGCTGACCGAAATCGCGGCATTCGTCGCCGGGCGCGACCGCGAGCTCGTGCCGCGTCCGATCGAAATCGTCGAAGGGCTCGACCGCAAGCAGCTCAGCTTCACCGTCATCTTTCCGCCGCACGTTCGCGCCGCGCTCGATGCCGGCCAGAAGCTGTGGGAACCGTTGACCCAGACGTTCAAGCAGATCATCGCCCGCAACCGCTCGACGTTGTTCTTCACCAACAGCCGGCGACTGGCCGAACGCATCACGCTGAAGATCAACGACGCGTCGTCTGAGCCTCTTGCGTATGCGCATCACGGCTCGCTGTCGCGCGAAATACGCAGCGAAGTGGAGACGCGGCTCAAATCCGGCGAGCTGCGCGCGATCGTCGCCACCAACTCGCTCGAGATGGGCATCGACATCGGCAGCCTCGACGAAGTGGTGTTGATACAGTCGCCGCCGTCGATCGCGTCCGCGCTGCAGCGCGTCGGCCGCGCCGGCCACCGCGTCGGCGATGTCAGCCGCGGCACGCTGTTTCCGACGCACGCGCAGGATTTCGTCGAAGCCGCGGCGCTTGCGGACGGCATCGCGGCGCGCGACCTCGAACCGCTGGCGTGCATCGACAATCCGCTCGATGTGCTCGCGCAGATCATCGTCTCGATGGCGGCGAACCAGGTGTGGCGTCTCGACGACGTGTACTCGCTTCTGCGGCAAAGCCACTCGTACCGCTCGCTCCCGCGCGAGCATTTCGAGCTGGTCGTGGAAATGCTGGCGGGGCGTTATGCCGGTTCGCGCCTGCGCGATTTAAAACCCCGCATCGTGTTCGACCGCATCGAACGCACGCTGCACGCGGCCAAAGGTGCGGTGTACGCGCTCTATAACTCGGGCGGCACGATTCCCGACCGCGGTTACTACCATCTGCGTCACACCGACACGAACGCACTGATCGGCGAACTCGACGAAGAGTTCGTCTGGGAGGCGACCGTCGGTCAGACGTTCGCGTTCGGAAACCAGAGCTGGCAGATCAACCGCATCACTCACAACGACGTGCTCGCGTCGCCTGCCAAAGCCGGCACGACGGTGACGCCGTTCTGGCTGGCGGAGGGTTACGACCGCAGTTCGCACTATTCGGATCGCATCGGCGAATTTCTGGAATCGACCGATGCGCGCCTCGAGCGGGGCGATCACGAAGTCATCGCAAGCGACCTCGCCCGCCGCGGCTTCGACGTATCGGCAACGGACGAGTTGATCGGCTACCTCGATCGCCAACGCGAGCATACAGGGGCGGCGCTGCCGCACCGCCATCACGTGCTCGTCGAGCACATCAAGACCGGGCCGGGCGGATACGAGGGGCCCGACGAAGAGCAGATCGTATTGCACACCGGTTGGGGCGGTCGCGTGAATCGTCCCTACGCGATGGCGCTGTCGGCGGCGTGGGAGCGCGATCTCGGCTACGTACCGGAACTGCACATCGACGACGAGGCGGTGGCTATTCAGACGAAAGGCGACGTCGACCCGGCGCGCATCATCGACCTCGTCAGGAGCAACGAACTCGACGCACTGCTGCACGTCGCGCTCGAACGTTCCGGCTTCTTCGGCGCGCGCTTTCGCGAATGCGCCGGCCGCGCGTTGCTCGTCACGCGGCAGCGATTCAGCCAGCGCATGCCGCTGTGGATGACGCGCATGCACGCGAAGAAGCTGCTGACCGCTGTGAAGGGATACGCGGACTTTCCGGTGCTGCTCGAAACCTACCGCACGTGCCTCGTCGACGAGTTCGACCTCGCCGCGCTGCGAAGGGCGCTCGGCGAACTCGAAAGCGGCGACATCCGCATCACCACGGTGTCGACACAGGCGCCCAGCCCATTTGCGGCGAACATCGCGTGGGGGCAGATCACCCGCTACATGTACGCCGACGATTCGCCGGAAACGAACGCGCCCAGCGCCCTCTCGGACGATCTGATCCGCGCCGCGGTCTTCGACGCCACGCTGCGCCCGCGCGTCGATCCGGCGGTGATCGAGTCGTTCGTGGCAAAGCGCCAGCGCACCGCTTCGGGTTACGCACCGGCCGATGCCGCAGAGTTGTCCGAGTGGTTGAAGGAACGCGTGGTGATGACCGAGGCGGAATGGGCGCAATCGACCGCGCTGGTTGCGGATACGACCGCCATCGCGGTGCATTGGATCGACGCGGGCGGCATGCGCTGGGCGGTGCATCCGGAGTTCGCGCGCAGCGTCACCGAACAGTTGCTGGGCGGGGTCGACGAAGATCTGGCGGACGTCGGCGATCCGCGCGATCGCGTGCAACTGCTGCGCGAGGTGCTGTCGTTTCACGGTCCTCTAACGAAGGCGCGCATCGCGGCGCTGACGCCGCTGTCCGCAGAAGAGCTCGACGCCGTATTGAGCGATCTGGTCGAAGCCGGCGTTCTGGTCGTCGGGCATCTCGTGTCGGACGAAGACGGCGTTTTCTACTGCGACTCCGATAATCTCGAGATCCTGCTGCGGCTGCAGCGCGCTTCCTCGCGGCATCGGCTCGAACCGCGACCCCTCGCCGAACTGCCCGGCTTCATGGCCGGTTGGCAGAAATTCGGGAGAATGCCGACGGACGATGCGCTCGCCGATACGCTGGAACGTCTGCGCGGCTACTCGGCCGAGGCGGACGTCTGGCTGAACGACCTCATTGAGGCGCGTCACGCAGGCGCCGACACCAGGCAAGTGGACGAAGCTATCGCCGTGAATGGTTTTGTGTGGACCGGTCGCGGACGCGGTGCGGTCACGATAATGCCGCTGGATGATCTGGCGCTGCTCGATACAACCGATGACACGGCGCGCGCTCAGATCGAGGGCGCATTTCGCGACCACACGGCGCGGTACAGCTTCCACCAGCTGGTCGACGCCTCCGGCCAGTCGACCGATGCGTTCAGCGATGCGCTGTGGAATGCCGTGTGGGCCGGTGCCGCCAGCGCCGACTCGTTGGCGGTTCTGCGCGCCGGCAGTGCGCGCGAGTACACGCTGGGGCAAACGGCTCCGGCGCAGCCGCAAGCCGCTGGCCCCATGCACGCAAGTGCCCAACGACCCCGCAGCGTCGCGAGACGTCGCGCGCGCAGCGCCGGTCTCGGCTGGCCCGGGCACTGGTTTCTGCTTCCGGACGATCCGCGCGACGACGACCCGCTGACCGCGCTGGAAACGGCGAAGGACCGCGTGCGGATCCTGCTCGACCGGTACGGCGTGGTATGCCGCGAGTTCGCGAACCGCGAGGGCGGAGGGTTCCGTTGGGCGGCGCTCTTCCGCGCCCTGCGCATCATGGAGCTGTCCGGCGAGATCGTATCGGGGCTTTTCTTCCAGGGCCTCTCCGGGCCGCAGTTCGCCGCGCCCGCGGCGCTGCGCAGCCTCGAACGCGGCGCCGGCACGCAATCGTTCTGGGTGAACGCGACCGACCCGGTGGCGCCGACCGGTCTCGGCGTCGACTGGCCCTACCCGCTACCCCACCGGCGCGCCGGTAACTACCTAGCGCTGTATCGCGGCGCGCTGGTGCTGACGGCGGAGAATTACGGACGACGGCTGCATTTCGCGCCGGACCTCGACGATGCAGCGTTCGCACCGGCGATCGCGCTGTTGACGCATCTGCTCACGTTCCGACGCAAGGTGCCGATCGACAGCATCGACGGCGCGTCGCCGAACGAGAGTCGCTATCTCACGCGACTCGCCGACGTGTTCGACGTGACGCACGACCATCGTCGCGTCGAACTGGTGTTTCCCGCACGCCGCATCGGCTGACGTCCAACGCTCGACTCAACGCTTCGCGTGCGCGGGTACGTGCAGCGCGCCGCGCAGATCCGCTTTTCCAAAGTGCGCGTCCGTGAGCACCGCGCCGAGCAGATCCGCTTCGACCAGCGTCGCGCCGTTCAGCACCGCGCCGTCGAGACGCGCGCCGATCAGATCTGCCTCCGTCAAATCGGCGCCCGAAAGATCGGCGCCACGCAGATCGGCATTCATCAGATTCGTCGCGTGCAGCAGCGCGCCGCGCAGGCTGGTGCGAGACAGATCTGCGCCCGTCAGGATCATCCCGCTCAGATCTGCGCCGTCGAGTACCACCGGTGCATGGGGATGGTCGAGCCGCCATGCATTCCAGGAACGCGCGCCATCCTTGAGGCGTCGCTGCAATGCGTCGGTCTGCTTGGCCGCTGCTTCCACCGCGTAGACGCGCCGGATGCCGCCGCCGGGGCGCACGACTTCACGCTCGAAGCGCATACCGATTTTGCCCGCCACGCGTTCGGACGACGCATTGCCGGGATCGATCAGCGCGACCAGCCTGGTAAGCCCGAGATTCCTGAATGCGTATTGCACGAGCGCCTGCGCGATTTCGCTCGCGTATCCCTGCCCCCACTCCGTTTGCGCGATGACGTAAACGACCTCGATCTCGTCGGTGCCTTCGACGTCCTTGTGCAACAAGCCGCAGTGCCCGACTACCCGCAGCGTGTCGCGTTCGAGCAAGGGCCAGAGGTCGAACGCATCGCGATGGGGCGACTTGAGCGTGGCTTCGAAATCCGCCTGCAGATCTTCGCGGTGACGCGGTCCGCCCATGAAGTGCGTGACCTCGGGATCGGTCCACAAATCGAGCAATGCCGCGATCTCGGACGCCGCGTGCAGTCGCCGCAACACCAGGCGTTCGGTATGAAGAATCTCCGGGCCGGACATCGTCGCATCCATTCGTTTCAGGCGGCGCAGTCTACATCGTGGCGCTGGTATATTCGGCCGCTCGCACTTCCGAGGACTCGCACAATGAGCAGCAACGAACCGGTCGACGTCTTCACCGCGCTCGAAACCTGTCGCGCAATCCGCTATCTGAAGGCCGATCCGATTCCGCGCGAACTGCTGGAGCGCCTCGTGCATTACGCAACGCGCGCATCGAATCCGGGCAACTCGCAGCTGTGGTCGTTCGTGATCCTGCAGGACGCGGCCAAGAAGCAACGCATCGCCGACGCAGTAGCCAAGGTCATGAAACCCGCCATGCAATCGCGGCAATCCGGCACCGCTACCCAGAAACGGATGTACGAAGGGGCGCTGCATCTGGTCGAATCGCTCGCGCGGGTACCGGCGATCGTCTTCGTCTGCGCCAAGAACGGCTACCCACCCGTGAACCCGAACATCGGCTTCGTGTGGTCAGCGGTGTATCCGTCGTCGCAGAACCTGATTCTCGCGGCGCGCGGACTCGGGCTCGGCACCACCTTCACGACGTTCCACATGGTCGCCGAACCGGTGGTGCGCGAGACGCTGGGCTTGCCCGACGACGTGCTGATCGGCACCACGTTGTGCGTGGGATATCCGGATCGGCCGTTCGGACCGGTGTCGCGCAAGCCGCTGCGCGAGGTGATTCACTGGGACGGCTGGTGAGTCCCGCCGTTAGGGTTTCCACGTCCGGTACGCTTCGTGCGCCGGTACACTGCGGTTGTCGGGCTTGGCGAACTGGATGGCCAGCCACTCGAACCACTCCGCAAACCGCGGGTGGGACTGTTCGGCGCGGATCGTTGCCACCCACACGCCGAGTTTCCGCCACAGCACTTCGAGCAACCCGCCGGTGAGTTCCTGCGCCAGATCGAACGACGCGATCCGGCGATACACGAGCAGACCCATCGTCTCGTACATCATGCAGATCAGCAGGGCGGCTTCCTCCGTGGCCGGACCTCTCGCGCGCAGATCGTCTGCCGACGTGTCGTCGGGCAGATTCCTGATGAGCGTGACGGAGCGGCTGAACTCGGGGTTGTAGAACGACCGCATCAGTTCGACCGCGACCGCATCGCGGCGTTGGCCGCGAAACTCCAGCAACTGAACCGCACCGAACACGCCGCCGCCGATGATCGTCAGCGTGCCCACAATTTCGGCGATGTTGGCGTAGAAATTCAGATCGGCCACGAAAACACCCACTGTCGTTGCGTCGTTAGGATGCCCCAATCGATGCGAGTTTCGCGAGCAGATCGTCGCGGCCGATCCGGCACAGATTGACACCGTTGAAGAATGCATCTTCCGTCACCTCGCTGTGAACGAACGCGGGCGGTTGCGCGCGCATGAGGTCGTCCAGTGACGATGCTTCGATTTCGCAGAGGATCAGTCCGTGAAGCGGCGGATCGAACACGTCGACGGCGAACACGCGGCCGAGGTGCAGAACGTGATGACGCATCTTGGTCAGTCGATCACCCGTCAGCGCATCGAACAGCCGACGTTCGTCTTCAGACAGCAGAATGCGGCTGTTCCTCCTGAAATAGGGCGAGGGCGACTCCGCCTTCTTCGTCAGCTTGATCGTGCGACTCCCGGACGCTGCGTCCGAGACCACGCGCAGCCGCACGCGCGTGCCGTGCAGATACTTGTCTTCGATGCGATCGGCATCCGTTTTGGCAGCCGCGCGCCAATCCGCGGTTTCCCGCACCAGAAAGCGCCGTTCGTACTCGACCCGCGTGTACTTCGTATCGTCGGTTTGCATCGCCGCCGACGATAGCCGCTGGAAGGGCGGAATTACATCGAGAACTGAGCCGCGAACCGCGCTGTTCAAGTCTGCTAAGGTGCGGTCTCCTCCTGCCGATACCCAGATCATGGCCAAGATCCCGCTCTTCGTATGGTGCGTTCGCGAACCGCGATCCGAACGGCTCGCCGCCATGCAGACGCAGCTCGAGTCGCTGGTGAACCAGTGCCGCGGCGGGGCTCCGCACGCGCTCGAGGCGTTGCTAGTCGACGGAACGTCGGTACCCGATGTGGTGCTTCTGGAGCGCTGGGATCCGTCCTACGCGGACGCGTTGGACGATCTGCCGCGCGTCTGGCTCGACCCCGACGCCGCTGCGCACGACGAAATCGTCGCCGATGCCGCAGACGTCAAGCAGGTTGCGGAGACGCTGGTCACCGCGGTCAACCTCGGGCGCGCAAGACTGATCCGCGACGCGCTGCATTCGGCACAGCGTCGGCAGGTCGAGTCGCAGCGCCAGCCGCTACCCGACCTCGACGACTTCGCCCTGCACTTTCAGGCGCGTTGGAGCATCGATGGCGGCTCGTTGATCGGCGTGGAAACGCTGCTGCGATGGAACGGCCTGCCGGTACCCACTCTTGCGCCCGAGGCGCTCGTAGCCGCTGCGGAGCAGCGCGGCGACATGCGCCGGCTCGGCGACTGGATCATCCTGCGCGCCTGTCGGCACGCCGCCGAATGGCGTTTTCTGTGGCCCGACCCGATGCGGCTGTCGATCAACATCTCGCCGATGCAACTGGCCGCTGACGACTTCACTGAGGTGCTGGCGGGTGCGCTGGACGACAACCAGCTGGACCCCGCGCTGGTCGAACTGGAAATCCCCACAACCGCACTGCCGCGCCTCGCAGAGCGGCATGCGGGCATCGTGGCGGATCTATATGACCTCGGCGTCGGCTTCGTGCTCGACGGCATCGGCAACGAGGTGATCGATCCGACGCTGCTGACGTGGCTGCCGTCGACTACCTGGAAGTTCCATCGCAGCCTGGTGGCGCGATTGCCGCATGATCGCGCCGCGGCCGCGCTAGTGGAGACGCTGGTCGACGCGGCACGCGCGCAGGCCATCTTGACCGTCGCGGTGGGTGTCGAGCGCGAAGAGCAACGCGCGGCGCTGGAGTCGCTGCGCTGCGACGCGCTGCAGGGCTATCTGTTCGCCGAGCCCCTCGCCCCCGGGGAATTCACCGCGCTGCTCGCGGCACACGCCGAGCGGCAGCGAACCCGCGCATGACCGCCCGGCCGATTGTGATAGGGTGCGGCGATGCGCTGCGCACTGTTCACCCATCCCGATTGTCTGCTCCACGAGGCCGAGCCGGGCCATCCTGAGCGCCCCGCGCGGCTGGTTGCGATCCTCAATCACCTGATCGAAACGGGACTCGAATCCGAACTCGAGTACATCCGTCCGAATCCGGCCGGCATCGCCGAGTTCGAGACGATCCACGACTCCGGCTTCGTGCGCTCGCTGTACGCGGCGATTCCGAGTCACGGCATCGCGCATCTCGATGCCGATACCAGTCTCGGGCCGATGACGGTGAACGCAGCGGAACTCGCGGCCGGTGCGGTGCGCGACGCGGTCGAACTGGTGCTGCGCGACGAGACCCGTCGCGCGTTCTGCGCGATCCGTCCGCCGGGACATCACGCGGAAGAAGACCAGGCGATGGGCTTCTGCTTCTTCAACAACGTCGCGCTGGGCGCGCAGATCGCATTGGCACAGCCCGGCATCGAGCGCGTTGCGATTCTCGATTTCGACGTGCACCACGGCAACGGCACCGTCGACATCTTTCGCGACCGTCCCGAGGTGCTCGTCTGTTCGAGCTTCCAGCATCCGCACTACCCGCATCGGCTGTACGACCTGCAGCGGCCGAACATCGTCAACACGCCGCTGCCGGCGTTTACGAAGGGTCTCGGATTCCGCAGGGCCGTCGAGCGCGACTGGTTGCCGGCGTTGGCGCGCCACCGACCGGATCTGATTCTGGTTTCGGCCGGATTCGACGCGCACGTGGAAGATCCGCTGGCGCAGCTCGAACTCGTCGAAGACGACTATCGATGGGTGACCGATCTGATCGTCTCGGAAGCGAATACGTACGCGCGCGGTCGCGTCGTGTCGGTGCTCGAAGGCGGCTATGCGCTCGGCGCGCTGGCGCGTTCCGCAGCAACCCACATCGAAGGGTTGTTGGCCGGAACCTGATTCAGGCGCGCAGCGCCTGCTGGCCGCCGCCGTCGCAGTACACGCGCTCGCCGGTCAGGTACGAATTCCGCTCCGACACCAGGAAGCGCACCACGTTGGCGACGTCTTCGGGCTGACAGACGCGACCGAACGGCATCACTCCGTCGAGTTCGCGCAGATCCTTCACGCCGGCCGACGCTTTCATCAGGCGGCGTCCCATTTCCGTTTCGACGAGACCCGGCGCGACGATGTTGACGCGAATGCCGTGCGGCCGCTCTTCTTTCGCCAGCGTGAACGCCAGCGCTTCCATCGCGCACTTGCCCATGTTGTACGGTGCGCCGAACGCGCCGAGGCTGCGCGTTGCAACCGACGAAATCATCACGATGTCGCCGCGCCCGAGGTTGCGCATCTTCGGAATCACCAGTTTCGACAGGTAATGCGGCGCGAACGCGTGACACGCGACGACGCGCTGCATTTCGGCTGGGTCGGTGTCGGCAACCGCCTGACCTCTGCTCGCGATGCCGGCGTTGTTCACGAGAATGCCGATCGGACCGAGGTCTGCTTCGATCTGCCCGACCATCTCCCGATCCTGCTCGAAATCGTCGACCGAAGCCTGATAAGCCCGCGCACGACGGCCGAGCGCTTCGACGGCCGCGACCACTTCCGCGGCGGCATCGGCGTCGCGCCGATAGTTGATGGCGACGTCCGCGCCGTCTTCCGCCAGCGACAACGCAATACCTCGACCGACACCGCGACCCGCGCCGGTGACCAGCGCGATTCGTCCAGCTAACGACATGACTGAGGCTCCGCTCTTCTTGATGTTGATTGCGCTATTGGCCCTTGAACTTCGCGTCGCGCTTTTCGAGGAACGCAGCAACGCCTTCGCCAAAGTCGCTCGTCCGGCCGGCTTCGCTCTGCAGGCGCGACTCGAGATCCAGCTGCTGCTCGTACGCGTTCGACCACGTGTCCCAGTACGCGCGCCGGATCAGCGCCAGCGAGCGCGGCCCGTTCGCCAGTTGCCGCGCGATACCCATCGCGCCGTCCATCAACGCGGCAGGGTCTTCGTACAGACGGTTGACCAGCCCCCACTCGAACGCCTTTTCCGCCGGCAGCCGTTCTGCGAGCAGCGACAGTTCGATTGCGCGACCCCAGCCGATCATGCGCGGCAACAGGAACGTCGCGCCGCCGTCGGGGATCAGTCCGATCCGCGCGAACGCCTGCATGAAGAATGCGTTCTTCGACGCACAGACGATGTCGCCCATCATCGCGAAGCTCATACCGACGCCGGCCGCCGCGCCGTTCACCGCGGTCACCATCGGCATCTGCAGGTCGCGGATGGCGAGCAGCAGCGGGTGATAGCCACCGCGTAGCGTGTCCCCGGCACCCGAGCCGGAGCCGGCGCTGTCCGCCAGATTGGCGCCGGACGAAAAGCCGCGACCTTCGCCGGTGAGCAACAGACAGCGCGCGCCGCGCGACGGACTGGCCACTTCGCGCACGGCCTGCGTCAGTTCGCCGAGCATCTGGGCGCCGATCGCGTTCAGCACTTCGGGATGGTTGAACTTCAGAACCGCGACGTTGCCGTCGAATTCGAGTGATACGCGCTCGTACGCCATGACGTTCTCCTGGTGGCACAACTGAAATGTCGAACGTGATGTAACCGAAATGACGGACAGGCGTCGAGAACTTTCAGCGTGCGTCGACTAAGCTCGCGCCGATGCAACGCGAACCCTGGCACAACGATTTTCCGATGACGCCTGCTCGCGTCGCCGAGGTCATCGCCGCCGATCTGCCGGAATTCGCCGATCCCCACGTAGCAATGCTCGGCGAGGGGTGGGATTTCACGACGTTCCTGGTCGACGGCGAGTGGGTGTTTCGATTTCCGAAGCGCCGCCAGTGCGCACGTCAGCTGGCGCGCGAATTCAAACTGCTAGAAGCGCTCGCGGCGCCGCTGGCGCGGCAGTCGATCGCAATCCCGCGCTATCGCTACAACGTGCAGACGCCGCTGCTGTCGAAGGTGCCCTACGTCGGATATCCCCTGCTTCCCGGCGAACCGCTGGTCGAATGCGCGGCCGACTCGATCGACAGCACCGCCATCGCCCGCCAGCTCGGTGCATTCCTGCAGCTGCTGCAGACGACGGCGCCTACGTCAGCGCCGCGCAGCTACCACGATCAGTTTCCATCAGACCTGATCGACTTCCGGCGCGAACTGGACGAGTCCAGCGCGGCACTGCCGCCCTCGATCGCCGAGGGTTGCCGAATCGCGCTCGAGCGTGTGCCCGCCTTCGATCGCGAGCCGCCGCGCTTCCTGCACGGCGATCTGGGAGTCGAGCACGTTCTCGTGGATCGCCGCCGCAGTGAGATCGTCTCGATCATCGACTGGGGCGACGCCGGGTGGGGAAATCGCATCGCCGACCTGGTCGGGCTGTGGGCCTGGGGCGGCGACGGTGTCGTGCGCGCGGCGCTGCCGGCGTGGGGCCAGAAGCTCGGATCTGACGACTGGGCGCGTCTGCGTCAATGGGGTATTGCGTATGCCATCGGATCTGCGTACTACGGATACAAAGACCGGCGCGACCCGTTACATGCCACTGCGTTAGGCTGGCTCGCACGCATGCAGAAGGCCGGACAGCTGGCCAACTCGGAAACACCCGATGCCTGACACCGATCTAGCACCGATCAAACGCATGATCATTGAGCGCGCCTGTGAGCAGCTTTCCATCGCCTATGCGCGAGCCGTCGATTTTCGCGACTACGACGCGTTCGTAGAGCTGTTCACCGACGACGCACTGCTCGACCTCGGCATGCAGATCAAAGGCAAGAAGGCGATCCGCGAATCCATGCAGAAGCGCTCGGATGAGATCCGGTCGCGTCACGTGCTGACCAACATTTCCATTGAGGTGCAGGATTCGCAACACGCGCGCGGCGTCTCGTATCTCACGCTGTATCGACACATCGGCACCGAGAGCCTGCGCACCGACATACCGGTGGCGTCTACGGTTCCGACGGCAGTCGGACACTACGAGGACGCGTTCGTGCTGACCGATGCGGGCTGGCGTTTCAAGACACGCACCCTGCACGTCGCGTTCCGAAATCCAAATGGCAATCCCAACGGCGTCAAAGCGAAGCCTGCAGGCTGATCGTGCAGGCAACATATCCAGCACCGACTATTGCCCGAATTTCCGCGCTGTGGCGATAATGCGATCCATGTCGGAAACCCTCGCCATCGAACTCGGCCTCGCGCGCGTATCTGAAGCTCCGCTGATCGCCCGCATGTCGCGCGACTACATCGAACACGGTCTGCACTGGCGTTGGCAGACCGCGCAGATTCGCGGCCTGATCCTCGACAAAGAGACGGTCGCGCTGTGTGCACGCGCCCAGCCGTTGCGGCAGCAGGATCCGACCACGCCGTCGCCGTATCGCGATGGCGACATACTCGGGTTCGGCATCATGACGTACGGGCTCGAAACGGCGCACCTGATGCTGCTCGCGGTGCAGCCGCGCGCGCGCCGCCGCAACATCGCGTCGAACGTGCTGGACTGGCTCGAAGAAACCGCCATCACCGCAGGCGTGAATCGCATCGAACTCGAGGTGCGCGCCGGCAATACCGGTGCCCGTTCGTTCTACCGCGAACGCGGCTATCACGAGCGCGATTACCTCGCCGGCTACTACAGCGGACAGGAGTCCGCCTTTCGCATGGCGCGCAATCTGCGCAAGTCGTGACCCCGGTTCCGCTGAGCGTCGGTACGCTCGCCGCGCCGGAGATTCTCCGCGCACCGCATCGCGAACGCGCGCGCTTCATCGATTCGATCGTCGATAGCGGCCTGGACCACGTCTTCATCGCCGATCACGTCAGCTTCCACGTCGGTACAGGCATGGATGGGCTGATCAACGCCGCCACTCTGACCGCAACGAACCCCGCACTGAAGGTGGTGGTGGGCGTGTATCTTCTGGCGTTGCGACACCCCGTGACCGTGGCGCGGCAACTGGCGACGATCGCCGAATCGGCACCGGGACAGCTGGTGTTCGGCGTCGGTGTCGGCGGCGAGGATCGCAATGAAATCGCGATGTGCGGCGTCGATCCGCGAACGCGCGGTCGCCGAACCGACGAGTCGCTGCACATCGTGCGGCGTCTGCTGGACGGCGAACCGCTCGACCACGCCGGCGAGTTCTTCCGCTTCGAACGGGCCTGGATTCAACCGAAACCCGAGCCTGCTATTCCGATCCTCATCGGCGGTCGGGCCGACGCCGCCCTGCAGCGCGCAGCGCTTTACGGGGACGGCTGGCTCGGCATCTGGTGCTCGCCGCAACGCTATGGGCAAGCGCTCGCCGAAATCGCCGCGCGAGCGGCCGTTGCAGGGAGACCGGCGCCCATGCACAACGGTATCCAGCTGTGGATCGGTATCGACAACGACCCCGCTAAGGCGCGCGGCCGGCTGGCGAAGGGAATGGAGCGCTTCTACCGGATTCCATTCGAGCGGTTCGAAAAATACAGTCCGTTCGGCACGCCGGAAGTGGTTGCGGAAGCGCTGTCTCGATATCGCGACGCGGGTTGCCGGCTGTTCAATCTGATGCCGGTTGCGGCTGATCCGGAGACCGGCATCGCCGCAGTCGCCGAGATCAAACGACTGCTCGGCTAACCCACGTGAAGCCGGGCGCAACCGGGTTCAGGCGCATCGTCGATGCGACCGGATATACGCTGAAAGGTTTGTCTGCAGCGTGGCGCAACGAGTCCGCATTTCGGCAGGAAACCGTGCTGGCGGTGCTGCTCGCCCCCTTAGCATTCTGGTTGGGGCGATCGGTGCTCGAGACCGCTCTGCTGCTCGCCACGCTCGCCTTCGTTCTGACGACGGAACTGTTGAACTCGGCGATCGAGGCCGTCGTCGATCGCGCGAGTCCGGAACTCAACGAACTCGCCGGTCGCGCGAAAGACATGGGTTCTGCCGCCGTCTTCGTCAGCCTCACGACGGTGGTGGTCGTCTGGGCGATGATTGCCTTCGATCGCTTCGCTCGATGACGCCAATCAGCCGAGCAGATCGAGCGCGCGCTGCACCAGCGGCTCCATCGACAGCTTGCTGACTTCCCACAGCGGATCGTCGCGCTTGCCGCGGCGGTGCAGGCTGAGGTTGAAGCCCGAGATGATCGCGAACTTGTACGCCGCGAGCGCGCGGAACCAATTGATGTCCGGCAACGGTTTGCCCCACGCCTCCGTATACATCGCGATCAGCGTGTCCGGATCGAGGAACTGCGGTCGTGCGTCGGTGCCTTTGTGCCAGGCCGCCGGATCGCTGAACGTCGCGATCCAGCCGAGGTCGTTCAGCGTCGCACCGATGCCGGTGAGTTCCCAATCGATCACCGCGAGCAGCCGCCCGCTCGTCGAGCAGAACAGATTAGCGGTCTGGAAATCGCCGTGGAAAACGCCAACCGGCGCGTCCTTCGGCAGGCGTTCGAGCAGGCGCTTGCGCACCTGCGGCACCAGCGCGAGCCGTTCCGGATCGGCGGCGCGCTCGTAGAACCGATCCCAGCGCACCACGTCATCCTCGAACGGAATCGGATCGCCGAGATATGGCGTCTTCCTGCGCCAGTCGATGCGATGAATCTCCGCCAGCGCAGACATCGCCTGGCGGCCGAGATCGTTCAGCACGCTGCGCGAAAGCGCGGCACCCCACTCGCCGGGAGCCAGGCGCAATACGTCGCCTTGCAGCTTCGGCACGATGAAATACGGACAGCCGAACCATTGCGTGTCGGCGCCGGACCAGCGGACGCTGCAGTGCGGCACGGCGGTGCCGTCGAGCGCGTTCAATACTTCGACCTGCCTCAATACGTCCGCGGTGCCTTTCCACTGCACGTTCGGCGGCGGCAGTCGGATGAACCAACTGTCTCGAACGTCGCGGCTCGCAACGCTGAACCCATAAGCGAAACCGGCATGGCCGGGCATCTTGTGCACATCGAAGACGTGCGCGTCCGGATCCTCGTAGTGGTGCTGGCAAAACGGCACCAGGCGTCGGCTCAGTTCATCCAGTTCCATGGCGGTTTCCTTTTTCTAGACCGATGCGGGGCCAGGGAAGCGATCGCGCAGCACGCGTTTCAGGATCTTTCCGCTCGGATTGCGCGGGATTTCCGCGACGAACGCAACGCCGCGCGGCTGCTTGTATCCGGCCAAGCGACCGCGACAGAACTCGATCACGTCTTTCTCCGCCAGCGCATCGTCTTTGCGCACCACGATCGCGAACGGCGACTCACCCCACTTCGCACTCGGTTGGCCGATGACGGCGGCTTCCGCGATGCCGTCGTGAGCCATGAGAATGTTCTCGATCTCGGCCGGATAGACGTTCTCGCCGCCCGAAATGATCATGTCTTTGATGCGATCCTGAATGAAGATGTAGCCGTCGTCGTCCATAACCGCGACATCGCCGGTGCGCAACCAGCCGTTGACGATGGTCTCGGCAGTCGCCTCAGGTCGATTCCAATAGCCGAGCATCACGTGCGGTCCGCGCACCCAGACTTCGCCCGGTTCACCGGCAGCGCAGTCCTTTCCGGCTTCGCTGACCACGCGGATGTCCGTGTGGAAGAACGCCTTGCCGGTGGAACCGATCTTCTTCAGCGCGTGGTCGGCGTCGATCAGGCACGCGGGTCCGCAACTCTCGGTGAGTCCGTAGATCTGGTGCACCTCGATGCCGAGCTTCGAATACGCCTCGATCAACGGTTCCGGCACCGGTGCCGCACCGCACATGCACCATCGCAACGTCGAGTAGTCGAAGCGCGAAAGGTCGCCCACCTGCAACATGAAATTGAGCATCGCCGGCACGCAGAGCCCGCAGGTGATCCGCTCCGATTCGATCAGTTCCCACGCCCGCACCGGGTCGAACGTGCGCATCACGATGCTCGCCGCACCGCGATAGACGTTCACCGTGAGGGGCGTCAACGCACCGACATGGAACATCGGCAGACAGGCGAGGTAGCGTTCGTGTTCCCTGTAGTAGGTCGTCGCAGCAATCGTCAGCACACCCCACATGGCCGTGCTGTGGGTGTGCACCACGCCTTTCGGCAGACCGGTGGTACCCGACGTGTACATGATGTAGAGGCGGTCGTCGTCGCGCGCGGTGACGGTCGGTTCCGCGTCCGCAGCCGCGTCGCGAAAACGTTGATAGCTCTGCGCAAAACCGGTAAGCGGCTCGCGATCGGTGACCTGCAGCCACTGCGCGACGTCGGTTTTCGCACCGCGCGCATGTAGTTCGGTGACCGTGTCGAGGAACTCTTCGCCGTAGATCAGCCGCGTGGTGCCGCTGTCTTTGAGGATGAACTCGAGTTCGTCCGGAACGAGACGCCAGTTCAACGGCACCACCACGGCGCCGATCTTTGCCAACGCAAAATACGCTTCCATGAACTCGGCGCTGTTCATCATCATCAAGCCGATCCGTTCGGCCTTCTTCACGCCACTCGCGACCAGCGCGTTCGCCAACCGATTGCAGCGCGCATTCAGCGCGCGGAAGCTGAGTCTCGAACCCGACGCGCCGTCGACGTACGCGTCGGCGTCCGGACTGAGATGGGCCCGCTTCGACAGAAAGGCACCAATGTTGTTCTGCATCCCCGCTCCCCACAGTGCGCAACAGATGTGTTGCCCGACCGGCATTCTGGTCAAAACGCCGGCCGGAGTGAACCGTGGTGAACCGCAGTGAACGCAATGGGAACTACTGAAACAGGTGTGTTACAAAAATTCCCAGATTGTTCTTTGCACTGCGCCAATCACCCCGTAGAATTCGCTCGTTTTTCGGGGTCTCCCCACTCCGAACGACGTAATGGCGTGGCGCGGTGTCTCTCTCCCCTCCTCCCAGCGCCGCGATGACAGTACTCAGGTACTGTCACCACGCCATCCTTTAACCCCTCTCGCGATTCCCTGTTACCGCTCATCCGAGGCGTACTGGACAGTGTTCCGTTGATCTGTACAATTCGTTCCCCCTGTCCAGATTCCGAGCACTGCCTTGAGCGAAACCGAGCTGTACAGGATCGGCACCGTCGCGAAGCTCACCGGAATCAGCGTGGAGTGTTTGCGCGCGTGGGAGCGACGCCACGGACTGGCGCCCGCCGAACGCGAAGGACGCACGCGCTACTACAGCCGCACGCAGCTGAAGCGGCTCGAGAAGATCAAGGCGCTCACAGAAGACGGACACCCGATCTCGTCGCTGATCGAGCTCTCCGAAGAGCAACTCGACGCCCGCATCGGCATCACGCGGCCGCGCGTGATTCCGCACCGCCTGCCGCAGATCGGGCTCGTCGGGCCGAACCTCCTGATTCTCGAGCAGGAAGCCGGCGACTCCGACCGCGCGGAAGTGAATCAACGCTGGGTCAGCGTCGACGACTTCGTGCAGAGCAGGCCGGCCGAACGCGCACAACTCGACGCAGTCGCCGTACAGATTCCCAGCTTAAATGCTGACGTTTTGCAGCGCGTTCGCAATGCTGCGCCCGATTGCAGGCTGCTCGCGATCTATCAGTTCGCGAGCCGTGAAGCACTCGCGAACGCGTCGGAGCAACACGGTGCCACGGCGCTCGCCTGGCCTCTGACCTGGACCGACCTCATGCGGGCGTGTGCGATTCCCGCCGGCGATACGACTCGCGCCGGCCGCACTGCACCGCGCCGATACACCGATCACGAGCTGGTCGACATCGTCAGCCGCGCGCGAAATCGCGGATTCGACGCGCCGCGTCACCTCGTCTCGCTGATCACCGATCTGAACGCCTTCGCCGACTACGCAACGCAATGTCTCACCGAGTCGAACGACGCCCCGCTATACGACCGCATGCGGGAGGATGCATCTTACGCGCGCGCGCAGCTCGAACGAGCACTCGCAACAGCGATGGAGCCGCACCGGACGACGAATTGAAACAAACTATACAAATACTGTACGAATCCTGTTGACAAGCCATTTGTACTGTACATAATCGAACCCAGTTTCAGTTTCGGCGTGCGTACAACTTCGTGATGCAGTCCTCCCTTTCAAGTGTCCTTCCCCCAGAAGTGAAGTTGTCTTCGCCGGCTGCCGCCGGCGACACGCCCTTTTATTCCCGTGCGTTCGAGTTCCTGCCGAGGAGGCTAGTCGGCTCTACTGGTCGATGATGCGGGTTGGGCATCGCCCGGCAGCACCCGCGCCTCTTCGGAAGGCACAGACCTCCTCGTCTCCGTAACGCTCCCGTTTACCCCAATTCACTTGCGCCTGTGCGAGACTTCGCCGCGATGCGCTTCCCCCTCAACGCCGTCGTCACGCTGAGCTTTTGCGTGCTGTTCGTCGTCGGCTGCGGCGGTGGGGGATCAGGCGGCGGAACAGGCGGGGCGGCTGTCAACGTCCCTCCGCAACCGGCATTCACCGTCACGCCGACGAGCGGCGCCGCGCCACTCGACGTGACGTTCGACGGCAGCAGCTCCCGCGACGACGACGGCACCATTGTCACCTACACCTGGAGCTTCGGAGACGGCAGTCCGGATGCGGTCGGCAGCCGCGCCAGTCACGTGTATTCCGACTCCGGCAACTTCGACTCGAAACTCACGGTCACCGACAACCACGGAGCCTCCGCCGCGCGCATCGCTACAATCAACGTCAGTCCGGCAAGCGGATCGTTCACGTTGACCGGGCGCGTGCAGATTCTGCCGTCGAGCGCCGTCGATTCCGACGTGAACGATCCCGCCGCACCGCTCGTGCGCAATGACAGTTTTACAGAGGCGCAAGTGCTGCCGAATCCCGTCAGCCTGGGCGGCTATCTGAATCTTCCGGGCGAGGGCAAACCGGGCGCGCTGCGCGACGGTGGCGACGTCACCGACAAATTCCGCATCAGCTTCGCCGGTAACGAAAACGTGCTGCTGACGGTGACTAATCCTTCCGTCGACGTTTCGCTGGTGCTGCTCGACGCGAATCAGACCATCGTCGATGCGACCGTCGTAATCGGTACCGCGGGTTCGCTGTCGATACCGACTGCTGGCGACTATTTCGTCGAGGTGGACATCCTCAACGGCGCGACCACCTACGTGCTGAACGTGGGACAGAACGTGCCCGCCAACGGCCGCACTCTGCCGGCGCGAACGTCCGACGAATTCGTTCCGGGCGAGTTGATCGTCCAGGGCGGCGATCCCCGCGATCCGGCAGTGCGCCGGCTCGCCGGCAGCGGCGGCACCGCGCTCTACAGGGTCGATCAGATCTCTGCGAGGGGCGCGGCAATCAATCGCATCGACGCCGTGCGTGGCGGCGCAGGATTCTCGGCCCGCCTCGGCCGCAAATACGAGACGCTCGCCGCCATCGCGCGTATCAAACGCCGCGCGGGCATCACAACCGCCGAGCCGAACTACATCCGCCATGCGACTCGTGTTCCGAACGATCCGTTCTACGCGTACCAATGGAACTATCCGAACATCAACCTGCCGCTCGCCTGGGACCTCACGCAAGGATCCGATCAGGTGATCGTCGCGGTCGTCGACACCGGCGTGTTGCTGGGCCATCCGGATCTCAAGGGCCAGCTGATCGACGGCTACGATTTCATTCGCGATCCCGATCGCGCACGCGACGGCGACGGCATCGATCCGGACCCGAACGACAGCGGCGACCTCGGCTTCGGCGGCTCCAGCACCTTTCACGGCACGCACGTCACGGGGACGATCGCCGCGCGCAGCGATAACGACGGCGGTGTTGCAGGGATCGCGTGGGCCGCGCGCGTAATGCCGATTCGCGTGCTCGGCGTCGACGGTGGAACTACGTACGACGTCATTCAAGGCGTCCGATACGCAGCCGGGCTATCGAACGATTCGAACGGCGTGCCGCCGCGTCGCGCAGACATCATCAATCTGAGCCTCGGATCCAGCTTCTCGTCGCAGGCCGAACAGAACACGTTCGATCAGGTGCGCAACGCCGGTGTCATCGTGATCGCCGCGGCCGGCAACGATGCATCGATCAATCCTTCGTTTCCTGCCGCATACGCCGGCGTCGTTTCGGTTGCCGCCACTACTATCACCCGCACACGCGCGTCGTATTCGAACTTCGGACCGACGATCGACGTCGCGGCGCCAGGTGGCAACTCCGCGACCGACGTCAACGGCGACGGCATCGGCGACGGTGTGGTAAGTACGTTCGGCGACGACACACACGGCGATGTGACGTTCGGATACGCGGCGCTGACCGGAACCTCCATGGCGACGCCGCACGTCGCGGGCGTCGCCGCTCTGATGAAGTCGGTGTATCCGGGCCTCACACCGGCGCAGTTCGACGACGCGCTGTCTGCGGGTCTGCTCACCGACGACCTCGGTGCGTCCGGGCGCGACGACGATTTCGGATACGGACTCATCAACGCACAGAAAGCGGTGAACGCGGCCGTTGCTCTCGCCAGCGGCGCCGGTGCGCCGGTCGATCCGGTGCTCGCCGTGTCTCCCGCTTCGATCAATTTCGGCGCGTTCGACACCGCGTTCGACGTCGAACTCCGCAACGCCGGCGGCGGCAGCGTCAGCATCGTGAACGTCACGTCGAACCAGCCGTGGTTGCAGGCGACGCCGCTGAACGTCGACGCCAACGGACTCGGAGCGTATCGCTTCACGGTCGAGCGTACCCAGGTCGCATCCGACGGCACCTATACCGGACTCATTTCGGTTGCATCCACCGCGAACCCGATCGACATCAGCGTCGTCATGCAACGATTTACCGTCAGCCCGAGCGCGAACGCAGGACTGCAGTACGTGCTGCTGATCGACGCGGTCACCGATCTGGTGGCAAATTCCGACGTGGTCAGTGCGGTCGGCGGCGAGTACGACTACACGTTCAACAACGTCGGCGCCGGTCAGTACCGGATCTACGCCGGCAGCGACTCCGACAACGACGCATTGATCTGCGATCCCGGCGAATCCTGCGGTGCGTTCCGCACGCTCGACGCGCCGGAGGTACTGAACGTCAATTCCGACCGCGCCAACCTGGATTTCATCAGCGGTTTCCCCGTCAATCTGTTCAATTCGAACGTCGCATCGGAAGCCCTCCCGACACGCCCGATCGACATCAGCGCTCTCTCGGTCCACACGTCGAAGGAGGTCCACGCTCAATGAAACGACACACGGCAATTGCGTATGCCGCCATCACGCTCGTCGTTATCGCGCTCGACGCCGGCTGCGCGCAGGCGCGCCATGTCGATGTGATGACGGTGTTTGCGAACGGCAACTGTCGAACCACCGAGGTCGGCGTGCGCGCGATCGACTATGCAGCGCTCGCAGCGTTTCGCGGCACGCATCTCATCGGAATGACCGAGTCGAACGAATCGGCACAACAGCCGCTACACCTGATCGCGATCGTGCCGGGCGAGTTTCCGACGCCGGGTTACAGCGTGACGTTGAAGGACGGCGCTGCGCTGGCGGACGATCAACTCACGATCGCTGTCAAAACCGACCGTCCCGCGGCGGACACGGTGCTTGTGCAGATGATCACGCACCCGTGTCTGGTCGTTGGGATCGACGATCCGGCCGTGGGTCGCGTCAAAGTCGTCGACGATTCCGCGGCGGTACTCGGTGAAGTCGTTCTCGCCGCAGCCCCGAAACAGCCGTAGCGACTACTCCGAGATCAGCGCGAGCGCCGCTTCGGCGCGGCGCTGCACGCTGAGCTTGTAGCCGTCGAGGTTCATGTCGCGGTTCGCACCCATCGCACCGACGAGGTAGCGTTTGTAAACACCCTGCCCGATTGCGGCCAGGCGCCAGTGCGAGAACGCGCGGTAGTAGTTGATTCCGGACAGATCCCGTCCCGTCGCCGCTTCGTAGCGTTCGCGCAGTTCCGCGCGCGTCGGAAAACCGCCCGCCGCCGTCGGCGTCGAGTCGCCTTGTCCCGCGGCTTCCACTTCTTCGGGAGCCGCCCAGGCGTTCATCAGATAACCGACGTCTGCCAACGGATCGCCCAAGGTGCAGAGCTCCCAGTCGAGCACCGCCAGAATGCGCGGACCTTCGACGATCATGTTGCCGAGTCGATAGTCGCCGTGAACGATGCCGCTGCCGATCTGCACCGGCATCCGCTCTTCCAGCAGCCGGCGCGTTTCTTCCATCGCGGGAATTTCGTGGGTTTTCGACGCTTCCCACTGCTTCGTCCATCGGTTCAACTGACGCGAGAGATACGCTTCCTTGCGGCCGAGATCGCCGAGCCCGACCGCATCCGGATCGAGCCCGTGGAGCTTGGCCAGCACGTCGATCACGTGCATGCCGAGCGCGTGCCGGTCCGACACTGGAACACCCTGGGCCGCAATCGAGTCGTTCAGAACCAGTCCGTCGACGAACTTCATCACGTAGAACGGCGCACCGTTCACCGCGGCATCGCTGCACAGTCCATACGTGGGTGCGACCGGCACCGGTGTTTTCGCCAACGCTGCGATGATCTTGTGTTCGCGTCCCATGTCGTGGGCGCTTTCCAGCACGTGTCCGAGCGGAGGACGACGCAGCACATAAGCATTTCCGGTCGAATCTGTGCATCGGTACGTGAGATTCGAGTGACCGCCGGTGATCAGCGTGAACGTCACCGGCGACTCGAGCGCCGGCACGTGCGACCGCAACCACTGCGTCACACCATCGGCGTTGATACCTTCCACCATCTCGCCCCCTCAGCCCGGTTTCTCGAACGAGCTGCGTATAATAGCGGCTTTTCGTCAGCGGTTTGTTCATGGCGGTGCACACTCCACACGCGGCTCCTCACGCCGCAATCATCGGCGCGTCGGTATCGGGACTCGCGGCCGCGCTGGCGCTCGGGTTGCGCGGCTACACGATCACCTGCATCGAGCGCGACGCGACGCCGATGCCGCGCGATCACCTCGACGCATTCGAGAAATGGGACCGGCGCGGAGCTGCGCAGACGCGCCACAGCCACGTGTTGCTGGCACCGCTCGTCAAGCTGATCAAGACACACGCGCCCGAACTGTACCGACGGCTGCTCGACGCCGGAGCAGAGGAACTCGGCTTTGCCGAACTCGCACGAAACAGTTTTCCGAACGCGGTGCTCGAGCCAGGCGACGAAGACATCTGTTTCCTCGCCTGCCGTCGCGTCGTGTTCGAGTACCTGCTGCGGCGCTACATCGCAGAGCGCCACGGCGTTCGAATCGTCGAGGGCGCGACGGTTGTTGGGCTGGTCGCCGAACCGGGCACGCCGCCCGGCGTCACCGGTGTAGAAGTCGAGCAGAATGCCGCCATCAGCCGCATCGCCGCCGACGTCGTCATCGACGCGAGCGGCCGACACGGCGCTAGCGACGCATGGCTCGCCGCCATCGGCGCGCAGCCGGCAGAACAGGAATCGTCGCCGTGCGGCATCTTCTACACGTCGCGTTTCTATCGCCTGAAAGACGGCGCGGACTATCCGCTGCTCGACGGGCGCAAATCCACCGCCGGCGGTGTTCAAGGCGCCGACCTCGGTTACCTCAAGGCGGGATTGTTCCGCGCCGACAACCGCACCTTTTCGATCACGTTAGCGGCTGACCCCGAAGACAAACCGATGCGCGCCGTCTCGCGCGAACACGAGTTCGACGTGGCCGCCGAACACATCGAAGCGACGAAGGTATGGGTCGATCCGGCCACGTCGGAACCGATCAGCAAGGTCTATCTCTACGGCAACCTCAGCAATATGCACAAACGCTTCGTGCGCGACGCTCATCCGGTTGCCTTGAATTACTTCGCGATCGGCGACGCGCACGTGCACACCAATCCGATCTCGGGACGCGGTTGCGCGCTCGGTTGGGTGTCCGCGTTCGAACTCGCGCAGGTGATCGCGAACGAAGCCGACCCAGTGCAGCGCGCCGTCGTGTTCGAAGCGCGCATCGATGCGCTGGTGCTGCCGTGGTATCGGTTGCAGGTCGGTCAGGACAAGCAGTCCATCGACATCAACAAGGCGCTGCAGCGCGGCGAAGATCCATACGGTTTCGTGCGAGCCGACGGTTCCATCGACGAAGCGAAGCAGCGGCTCGCGATCTTCCGCAAAGGCATGGGTCTGGCCGCGCGCGAGCATCTCGACGTTCTGCGCGCGCTGTTCCGTCACACGAATCTGCTCGATCTGCCGCAAGCGCTTTTCGCGCGCCAGGACCTGCTCGGCAAAGTGCTTGCCTGCTACGAGAAGAGCAAGCACGAAGAAACGAAGCTGCGACCGCAGCGCGACGAAATGCTGGCGCTGTTCGCGGCCGGGGCTTAGTCGATGAGAAAGGTGTTCCTCGCCATGCTCGCAACGGAAACGAATACGTTTTCGCCGTTGCCCACGGGCTGGAACAACTGGCGCGACACCGTGTTGCGCAGACGCAGCGAGCACGATCCGACCGTTTCGCGCCGCCAGAGCGTATACGGACCGTTGTTCCGCCGGCTCGATGCGCGCGGCTGGACGCTCGCTCCCGGACTGCAGGCATTTGCAGTGCCGGCCGGCACGACGCCGCGCGTCGTGTACGAAACGCTTCGCGACGAATTGCTCGACGATCTCGAAGCGTCGATGCCGCTCGATGCGGTGATGCTGTTCCTGCACGGCGCGATGGTGGCGGACGGCTACGACGATTGCGAAGGCGACATCCTGACGCGCGTTCGCGCGCGCGTCGGCCCGAAGGTTCCGATCGGCGCCGAACTCGATCTTCACTGCCACGTCACGTCGACGATGCTCGAGACGGCCGACGTGCTGGTCGGCTACAAGCACTATCCCCACACCGATACTTACGAACGCCTGCTCGATCTGTTCGAGATCGTCGCCGATACGGCCGACGGAAAAGTTCGACCCACGACGGCAACCGCAGCATGCGGCATGATCGGCATGTATCACACCACACGCGAACCGATGTCCGGCTTCGTCGACCGTATGTACGCGCTTGAACGCGAGCCCGGCGTTCTGAACGTGTGGCTCGCGCATGGATTTCCCTACGGCGACGTGCCGAGCATCGGCGCACACGTCGTCGTGGTCACCGACAACGAACCGGCTAAGGCGCGCGCTCTGGCGCGCTCGCTGCGCGATGAGTTCTTCGAAATGCGCAACGCCTTGGGCGCCGAGTATCAGAGCGTCGACGCGGCGCTCGACCTCGCGCTCGCCGACGGACGTGTTCCGATCACGATCGCCGACACGGCCGACAACACCGGCGGCGGCGCGCCCGGAGATTCGACGTTCTTCCTGCGGGCCTTGATCGACCGGCGCATTGCAAACGTCGCGCTTGGTCCATTGTATGACCCGATCGCCGTGGGGATCTGCCAGGACGGCGGCCTCGGCGCGCATCTACGGTTGCGCGTCGGCGGCAAACTAGGTCCGGAATCGGGTGTACCAGTCGATGTGGACTGCACGGTGATCGGGCTATCGAACCGCGTGGTGCAGACGCTCAACGGCGGACCGTCCAGTCTCGGCGCTTGCGCGGCAGTGCGCATTCCGGTCGACGGCGATGCATCGGGCGCCGGCATCGAAGTGATGCTGACGGCGCGCCGGGTACAGGCTGGCTCGCCGGAGCTGTTCAGCGGCGCGGGCATCGATCCGTTGACCAAACGCATCATCGTGGTGAAGTCGATGCAGCACTTTCACGCCGGTTTCGCACCGATCTCCGCGCGCGTCATCTACGCCGGAGACAAAGGTGCGCTCGCAGCCGACGTGCGCAACATCCCGTATCGCCGCGTGAAGACGTCCGACTTCTGGCCGTTCAATACTTCACCAAAATTCGTCGACTGATGCGCCGGCTCTCGCAATTTGCCGCGCTATGCACAGTGATCGTCGCGATATCGGCGGTCGGCTCCGTTGCAGCAGACGAACCTCCCCGGAGCGATGAAGTCGGCGTGCTAACGACCATGGACGGGGGCGAGGTCAGAATTGCGTTCGAGAAACTGGACTACACCGGCGTCGGTCGATACCTCTGGCACGACGGCCGCAGTTACGCGGGCGAATTCGTCGACGGTCATCCGCAAGGTCGCGGCATCGAACAGACGCCCGACGGCAGCCGCTACGACGGCGAGTGGAGTGACGGCGTGCACAACGGGTCCGGTTCGATGACGCTGGCCGACGGCAGTCGTTACGACGGGCAGTTCGAGAACGGCGTGCGCAGCGGACAGGGTCTGTTCCAGAGCGAGGCCGGCCGATACGAGGGCGGTTGGGCGGACGACGTGCCACAAGGCGACGGGCGATTCGATTACATCGACGGTGCAAATTACGTCGGACAATGGTTTTCCGGCCGCCGCAACGGATACGGCGTGTACAGCCGCAGCGACGGATCGAACTACGAGGGCGACTGGCTCGACGACATGCCGGACGGCTATGGTCGGCTCGTCGAATCCGACGACTACACGTACGAAGGCGCATGGAGCAAGGGCCAACGCGCCGGCTACGGCGCGATGCAGATCGGTGAAACGTTCGGCTACGAAGGCACGTGGGTTTCGAACATGCGCCAGGGTTTCGGACGCGAAGTGCGGCCCGATGGCGGCGACTACACGGGCGAGTGGCACGGCGATCAACGCGAGGGTGTTGGCAGATTGCGCCTGCCCAACGGCGCATTTCACGACGGCCATTGGGAACACAATTCGCCGGTCGGTGAAGGCACTCGCATGTCAGCGGAAGGCGTAGAGTTCGCAGGAATCTGGGACGGCGATTTCATGTCAAACGGTCGCGTCGCACTGCGCGGCGGCGAGCACTTCGAGGGCAAGTTCTACGACGCGAAGCGCAAACTGGTGGACCCCGTGTTCCTTGCCTGGCTCGAGCAGGTGGCGGGCCAGGGCAGACCCGATGCAGCGCTTCTGCTCGGCCAGGCGTATCGATTCTTCCTGAGCCCGGTACCGGATCGGGACAAGGCGATCTACTGGTACACGCGCGCCGCGGATGCCGGCGCTGGCAGAGGGGCAATACCAGCTCGCCGAAATCATGTTCGAAGAATCCGCGACGCGGCAGCGCGGCATGGAGCTGCTGATTGCCGCGGCGAATCAGGGCCACGGCGCTGCGAACACGCGTCTCGGGGTTTTCTTCCAGCTCGGTACGTACGTCGCGAAAGATCACGCCCGCGCCCAACATTTCTACGAAGTCGCAACCGACCAGGGCGACCTGACCGCACGCAACAACCTTGCGTGGCTGCTGGCGACGAGTCCGAGCGCGAAGCTGCGCGATGGCAGTCGCGCGGTAACGCTCGCCCAACCGCTCGCCGTCCTGTACGAAAGCTGGGGCTATCTCGACACACTGGCCGCCGCGCAGGCCGAAGCCGGCGACTTTGCAGCGGCATCGAAAACCGAAACGAAGGCGCTGGCACAGGCCGGGACCGACGCGAACGCGGAAGCGTTGCACGATCTGCAACACCGACTGACACTATTCCAGCGCGACGAACCCTATCGCGAACCCTGACGGAGCAGCGAGTGACA
Source organism: uncultured Gammaproteobacteria bacterium (assembly GCA_963780795.1). Taxonomy (GTDB): domain Bacteria; phylum Pseudomonadota; class Gammaproteobacteria; order Pseudomonadales; family Azotimanducaceae; genus DATJGR01. The sequence continues at coordinate 38,148 of CAWADH010000010.1, forward strand.
CAGAACGAAGACAGCGTGCAATGGCCGTTTACGCCAACCGCGCGCAACATCGAAATCGTCGGGGCGGGCGGTGCGTACCTGATCCAGGCCAATGGCGCGCGGCTGCTCGATGCCGCAGGCGGAGCCATCGTAGTGAACGTCGGACACGGTCGCGCGAGCGTTGCGCAGGCGGTGTACGAAGCAACGAAAACGACCACTTACGTCGTGCCGCCGTGGCTCACCACCGACCGCCGCAAGCTGGTCGAACGGCTGCGCGCGGACTGGTTGCCGCCCAGCTTCGATCACATCCACCTGACATGCGGCGGCTCCGAGGGCGTCGAGACCGCGATGAAGATCGCGATCCAGTCGCAGGCCGCGCGCGGCATGCCCGAGCGCTCGAAGATCATCGGGCGGTCGGTGTCGTATCACGGCACCACGCTCGCGACGACCGCAGTCGGCGGACACACCGCGCGCAAGAAAGGTCTCGCGCACGTGCTCGAAACGTACCCGGTCGTGCCGACGCCTTATCCGCTGCGCTGTCCGCTCGGACCGCATCATCCGGGCGCCGGGCGCTACTACGTCGATGCGTTGGCAAAAGTCATCGAAGAGGAAGGCGCGGAGACCATTGCCGCATTCCTCGCCGAACCGATCAACGGCTCGAGCGGCGGCGCGATCATTCCGCCCGACGATTACTGGAAAGGCGTCCGCGCGCTGTGCGACAAGCACGGCATCCTGCTGATCATGGACGAAGTAATGACCGGATTCGGCCGCACCGGTGTGCCGTTCGCGTTTCAGCACTGGGGCATCGAACCCGACATCTTCGTATCCGGCAAAGGGCTCGCCGGCGGATACGCCCCGATCACCGGCGTGTTCGCAACGTCGGCCGTCGCAGATCCGATTGCCGCGGCCGGCATGAACGTGATGTTCCATACCTTTGGCGCGCATCCCGCGGCATGCGCTGCGGCATGCGAGGTGCTGCGTCTGCTCGGCGAAGAGAACCTGCTGCAACGCTGCGCGATCGCCGGCGAAGTGCTGCAACGCCGCTTGAAGGACGTGTTCGGAAATCACCCGAACGTCGCCGAGGTGCGCGGTCGCGGCCTGCTGCAGGCGATAGAAATCGTCAAGAACCGCACCACGCTCGAGCCGTTCGACGCTTCGGCCAACATCACCAACCGAGTGATCAGCGCGGCGTTGCGCCGCGGCGTCTTCTTCTACGGCGGCGGCACCGGCGACGTGCGCGACATCGTCTGCATGGGTCCGCCGTTCATCATCGGCGACGCCGAAATCGAACAGATGGTGCGGGCACTGTCGGAGAGCCTCGACGAGGTGCTGCGGTAGCGTTCACGCGGATCCAGGATCAAGCGCACGGTTGATACGCGATGAATTCGTCAAACGTTTCGGCACTGACCCGTGTCGTCGGGGCATTGACTTGTCCGACCACTTTGAGACCCGTGTCACACAACTGATACAAACGCAGTGCATCGATTGTGTGGGGACTGTGGCCTAATTCACGTCGCCGGGCCATCACGCGGCCAATGTCGCCCTGAGTGCGGTTTGCGGCATCAACGTCGAATATCTACGAATGGAGTTAGATGAATGAAGCAACGTATCTATGGTGCAGTCCTTTCGACAATCGCTATTGCGGTTTCGGGCGCTGCTCAAGCCGATCAGAGTATCGAGTGTACTAGCCCCAACACACCTAACTGCCAGATCCTCATAGACCCCCAGGGCGGAGGGAACTACAGGATCGATGCGGATGTAGATGGCATCGGCATCGGTGATGGCCCTGGAGGGCTTCCGTTCGTTATCCTAAACAATGCCCCTGGTGCTTCACTCGTTATCGATTCGAGCGGCAATTTGTCCAGCGGTGCCCCGAACCAACCCGGTTCGCTGCGCATTCGTCGCAACAACGGTACCGCAAAGCTGATGGTACAGGAGACCAATGGAACGGTGGCCCCCCGACGCTTGGTCGAGCTGCGAAACAACGGGCCGATTGCCTTCGCCATGGTCAACACGAATCTGGCTGACGAATGGCGATTTGCCGCCCAGACGACAGGGTTCCGAATCACCAACGCCGCTTCGCCCGGCCCGGATTTCGAGGTGCTAAAAAATGGAGATGCCGTGCTCCGAGGCACCTTGACTGAGGGTTCGGACGTGAACGTGAAGAGTAATATCGAGGCGCTGGACGGTAACCTCGTGCTGGCTAAGCTCGACGCGTTGCCCATCTCCGAGTGGAGCTACCAGTGGGAGAGTCCGTCAGTTCGCCACATCGGTCCGATGGCCCAGGACTTTCATGCCGCGTTTGGCTTAGGAACTGACGAGACCAAAATCTCGCCTCGGGATATGGCCGGGGTGACGATGGCGGCGGTCAAGGCGTTGAGATCTGAACTCGTCGAAAGAGACGCCGAGATTGCGGCGCAACGCGAGCAGATCTCGGCACTGCAGGCGCGGGTGGGCGAACTCGATCGACTCAAAGACCAGATCGCGGCAATCGAATCACGACTGCCGCATGAGGTCGTCTCGCGAGACTAGCCCAGGTACGGACTGAAATCGTTGCCAGTGTGGTGTCCCATGCAACATGCCTTCGAAGTTGTCTTGGGATACCACGCTGGATGTTGCCTGACCCTGCCCACACTTTGGTTCGATCCTTCGCCACCGCGTTCGCGCTCAACACTTTCGCCTCGTTGAATAGCTGTTGATCCCGACTAACTGCTTTCCCGAGTTAATAGGTCTTCGAATTCTGCACGCCAACTAGAGCGAAAACGCTCGTACGTATAGCACGCCTGGTGTGCAGTTTGGCGCCCAGCCACCGTCAGAGTTTCTGCGTAATCAGGATCAGCAATAGCGCGCGCGATCCCGTCGGCAACACCTTCGATATTGGCGAAACTGGCTACGTCGCAGTTGACGCCGGGATGCATGTAATCCCGACCACCGTATCCATCAAATCCAAGCACGGTTGTACCCATCGCCATAGCTTCGAGTGGCATTAACCCAAAACCCTCAGCCGGAGAGAGCGTGAGAAAGTGCCTGTACTCGCCGACTTGCTCCAGTAGCTGGCTTTGTGGACGTCCTTGACGAAGCATGTCGTCCAAACGGACATCACACCTGCGTGTCGAAAGCGCTAGCCGCAGTCGGTCTAGTAGCAATGTCTGGAGGTTCTGATCTCCCTTCTTCGAGACCAGAATGGAGTCCGCTTTTCGTTCGTGCCAAGGACGTGGTTCGGGAAATCGAGATGGTTGGATGAATGGTGGGATTACACGTGTTCGAATTCCGTAGGTACTCCGTATGAAGTTCTGCACGAACGTACTAACTGTGACATAAAGATCGAAGTGACAATCCAGCAAGTGGAATGTTGAAAACCCCTGAACGTACATTACTTTCCGACCCTTGCATCTAAGCCCGAGCCAATGAGGGGAAAAGGAGGGATTCATGATGAGCAGATCCCGATCTTTGCAGACACTGATCAATTCATCAGTCGTGATAAGCGGGAAGATCTCGTCATACTGGAAAATGCCGTGAGCTGCGTCTGTAGCACCTACCGCGACGCCTTCGAAGCCAAATTCCTGCTGCACCAAACGTGCTAACTGATAAGCCATGTAGGTACCACCATTGGGTACGTATGGCTCGAAGACATAGCATTTAGGGGCGCTCACAGAACGAGGCTCAACGTTTTAGTTTGGTGCGATACAAAGGTTCGCAGCAGTCTCTCCCACATACTCCTTCAGGCAACATGGGCGTCAAGCGATGCCAAAAAATCCGGGTAGAAGAGGGTCGCGAGCGGAGCAAGGGCTCGGAGTGCATGAGCAATGCGCTTGAAATCCACGTCGGCATAACGCGTTTGCGGAATGACTGGTTCGGGGCGGGATCTTATCGCGCCTGTATTGCCACTGAGCGGAGACAATCGGCGGGATGGGTCACGAACAGTATCCTCGTACCGTAACACTCGATCCTTAGGGAATTGCGCATAGGTCTCCAGTTGCCAATTGATCAGCGCAACTTGGCGATCCAACGGGTCGGAAATTCCATCTAGTTTACGCGCGAGCGCGGGCAGAAACGCTTCAGCCATCGGCATACGACCTCGGTTGACGGGCATATCTACGGTCTGCCAGGAAGCGAGCACTGCAAGTGGATGGCGAACCGTTGCAAACAAGCGAAAGCGTTCGGCTAACGGTTGCCAAAGGGCGGTGAACTCCGCGGGGTGTTTGATAACCAAGTGAAAACGTCCAGTGAGCGGTTTTGCTACAGGAATTCGTCCTCTCTGCTCCAAAACACGACGAAGGCCGCGGGCGCGAGGAGGTTCAGCCGTGTTGTCTGTAATCGTCCCACCCACATGCTTTGTCACCACGAACCCCTCTGTCACAGCGAGGCGCCTTGTTTCCAGAACGAAAGCCTCAACCTGTGCGACGGCGTCTGCACGATCACCGATCCTCTCAAATCTGATCGGCTCAACCAATGCGATCGTATCGTCCACTTCGTTGAGAAGCGCACAAACGAGAGTGGTTCCGGAGCGGGGCATTCCTGTTAGCAGTGTTGTTGGGCCGGATAGCAAGCGCGATGTCCCGATTTCTATTGAAATGAGCTGGAGAAGAGGGTGGCGACTCTACGCCTGTCACGGAACGGCGCTTTCAGCCCTGTGATGTTGAAGCGCTGTATCAATGATCGGTGCCGACCGACGATCGCCTCATCCTCAACATATGCCGCAAACGACCCTCGCTTTTCATGCGGCTGCCTTGTGAAACAAGCGTTCCTAAGTCCTCCAGTTCCAGTCCAGCCGTTTGTGCCATGCGCAGGTAGTCTGCGGCCGGTCGCCATATGACGGGAAATGCGGTACCCATACCGTGACCCACCGTTTCTTTGCGCACATGCCCAAGCAAGACATCGGCGTAAAAGACGCCCCTGGGTGCAAGCCGTCTTGAAACCCAACGAAGACACTCCGTACAAACATCGTCGGTCATGTGGATGAGGACGGCGAACGCCCAGGCAACATCAAACGTGCGGTCGCACGAGAGCGTCGCGAAATCTTCACAGCGCAAGAGTGTGGGTTGCTTGTCTTCCAATCGCCCACGCTCGAGTTCACGCTGTGCCTCGACGAGGACATTAGCTCGTACGTCTAGACCCAAATAGCGGCCGGTTTCAAGATACTCGATCACGGACAGACCACCACGCAATGTGCCACATCCAACGTCCACGAAGCTGTGGTGAGGTTGGAGGCCTTGGCGGCGTAAGAAGTCAATCTGAAATCGTCGCTGTTCTCGCCAGACATCCGGCGGACCAACCAGACCATGGCGAACGAAGGATTCTCGGTCTCGAAGGCGTTCGAACCAGACCCTGAATCGTTGTGCCCATTCATTCCCCATTTCCATTGGCAGAGCTTACTACCCATAGTGTGCTGTCACCCCGAGTAGAATGATGGACGCGGTGCATCCTGGCGGTCGAGCAGTATTGGCCGACCGGTCTCGATCCCGCGAGCGCGTAACCACGGAGACTCGTCGAGCAGTCCGGCGCTTTTCGGACCAGATGATCCTTGAGAGGATGGCTCCCCAACAGTGCGGCGCCTAAAGCCATCGCAGACAAAAGCTGCTGTCACGCAAGAAAACAATGCTTGCTGGCAGACTGATGTTGAAGCGCTGGATCAATGATTGGTGCCGGCCGATGATCGCCTCAACCTCAACAAGTGCCGCAAACGCCCCGGACTTTTAACGCGGTTGCCCAGTGAAACGAGCGTTCCCACGTCCTCCAGTTCCAGTCCGGCCGATTGCTCCATGCGCAGGTAGTCTGAGCATCGTTTGAATGAAGCGTTTGGCTTTGCTGTTGGTCTGGGGACTGTAAGGCCGGGTCAGCAGATGACGGATCTGCACGGGTTCGAGGAAGCGAGCCACCAGTTTGGACCGATACGCGGAGCCGTTGTCACACAGTTGTTTGACCTCGACACCGAGTCCCTTGAAGTGGTGCAGCGCTCGACCGACGAAGTCAATGACCGTTGTCTTACGCTCGTCAGCGAGCACTTCGACGTAGCTGATTCGATGAGCACAGCGCAAACTCCCAGCCCGCATCAACGGAGTCGATGCGTCGATCGTTGGTACGCCGAAGACCGGGACGCAAGACACTCTTCTTCGTGTGCACCGAGTTGCCGGGCTCGCGTTCGTAGGGAACCACTGCCTGGCTCGGTTCAAGCGAACTGAGCTGGTTCAAGCCAATGCGTTTGAGATATTGCGCCACTGTCGCCGGTGATGCATGGACGGTCTGTGCGATGCGCGTGGGCGTGAGCTGTGATCGATGAGTCCTGCCTCGCCGGCTTGAAGCTATCGTCGCGCACGGTCCGGATCGTCGTCTTGAACGCCGCGCTACCTGAGCATGCGACGCGGCCTCGAGGGCGCGTCCCACCATCCGCCGTCGACCTTGCGGTGTCAGCGGTGCATTCTTATGCACGTTCATGTGAGTGCCTCCGCTCAAATCTTAGGTGGTCGCCTATAGAATGGTCGCCTCACATGAACGACCTACTGAGAGATCACAGCTAGCTCGTGCGTTGGTAAGCGCGACCATGGCCGGTTTTTCTTTTGGACGGCAGTTCGCCTCGTTGGCGTCGGTGTTTGAAATCCATCCGGCTATACTTCCGCCCGCGTCGCGATCGCGACGTCGTGTCGAAGCAACCGAGTGCCCGATGCCCAACACTGCCGCGACGCTTCCGCGACGAACCAAGAGGGAGCGCTGGGCTCGGGGAGTCGGCCTCGCCTTACTCGTGCTTGCCGTTCTCGTTGCCGGATGGTTCGCGTGGAAAGACCTTCTACAGCCGCGGCTGTTCGCGAAGCGCTTCGGTGTAGTTATCGAGCACGAGCTCTATCGCAGCGGGCGGATTCATCCATCGCTGCTACCGAAAGTGCTCGACCGATACGGCATCGACGAAATCGTGGCGCTGACGTATCCGTCTAACGCACCGCAGTATCAGCAACTCGAGCAACGCCTGACCTCCGAGCGCGGCATCCGACTGCAACGGTTTCCGCTGTTCGGCAACGGCACCGGCGATCCCACGCACGTGGTCGATGCGCTGCTTGCGATCCACGATGCGCTCGGTCGCGGCGATCAGGTGCTCGTGCAGTGCGCCGCGGGCAGCGAACGCACCGGCGGCGTGATCTATCTGTACCGAACGCTGGTGCTCGGCGAGTCGCCTGACGCGGCTTATGCGGAGCTTCTGCGCTACGGCCATCGGCCCAATCGCAATCCGAAGCTCGAAGTGTTTCTCAACGAGAATATGCCGTATTTCGCGGCACAACTCGCCGCTCATGGCATCGTTCGCCCTGACGGTACGCACTCTGCCGCATCTCCCAGAACAACCTTCCTCCTGATGGCTCGGGACTTGCGCGGCTCGGGCTCGGTATGGCCATGGACGCTCGCCGTCGTTCAACGGAATCGCGGCAACGCGGCGCGCATCTAGTCCTCGCGCAACAGTGGCATTTCGGCGCCGACGGTCTGTTCCAGATCGCCGCGATGCTAGCGCATTTCACCGTACTCGCCGCGCTACTTGCGATCGTCCCGTGGCTGATGGCGCGCCTCGGCGTTCGCAGCCGCATCTCGATGGCGGCCGCGGCGCTGATTTTCGGCACGCTCCTACTCGTCGTCATCGTCAACGCAATGGTCTACGCGCTGTACAAGTTCCACCTGAACTCGATGGTGTGGTTCCTGCTCACGCAAGGCGCCGCGATGGAGACGTTGTCGTTCTCGTCGCAAACATGGTTTGCGGCCATCGCGATTGCGCTGAGTCTTTACGCGGCGCAGGTCGTCGCGCTGCGGTTGATTGTTCGTTCGGCGATCACTTCTCTGGTCGTGCGGCGATACGCGATCGTGGTCTTGTGCATCGGCGTGGTCACCCAGCTGATCACCGCTTACGCAGATGCCACCGCACAACGATCGCTGTTGATGGCTGTGCGCGCCATTCCGTGGGCGCAACCGCTTACGGCGAAGTCGTTCCTTGGGAGATTCGGATTCGTAGCGACGCGCGCCGAGCCGACCGACCTCGCGCAACGGACGCCCGGCGTATTCAACTACCCGCTCTCGCCGATGCAGTGCACCGGCGCATCGAAACCGAACGTGCTGATGATCGTGGTGGATTCGCTGCGTTTCGACATGCTGAACGACGACGTTTTGCCGGCGACATCCGCATGGGCGCGCGACGCAACGCGCTTCGAGCACCACTACAGCACGGGCAACGGTACACGCTTCGGCATCTTCGGTTTGTTGTACGGATTGCCCGGCGGTTACTGGCACGCTGCACTCGCGGAGCGGCGCGGCCCCGTACTGATCGACGTGCTCGATGAGCTCGGCTACCAGTTCTTCGTGTTCGGCTCGGCGCCGCTCGACAGCCCCGAGTTCCATCGCACCGCATTCACGCGGATCTGGGATCAGGTTGCACCACCCGGCCCCGGTGACGTAGTCGAACGCGATCGCGCAACCACACGCGGCCTAATCGACTCGATACGCAACCGCGATCGCTCGCGGCCGTTCTTCGGTTTCCTGTTCCTAGACGCGCCGCACGCCTACGCGCATCCACCCGAGATGACCACGCCGTTTCAGCCGCACCTGGACTCGATCAACTACGTGGCCTTGGACAATGACTTCGATCCGACGCCGTTCCTGAATCTCTACAAGACATCGGTGTTGTTCGACGACGGTCTTGTTGGTTCGGTGCTACAGGCTCTTTCGACGGACGAAGCGAGTTCGAACACCATCGTTCTCGTCACCGGTGACCACGGCCAGGCGTTCAACGAGACTCACGACAACACGTGGGGCCACAACTCCGCGTTCTCCGATTACCAGGTTCGCGTACCTTTCGTCGTCAAATGGCCGGGACGCGCACCAGGTTCCATCCAGCGACTCACCTCCCACATGGACTGGGCACCAACACTCCTAACGGACGCACTCGGGTGCGATACACCTGTCGACCAATACAGCACCGGGCTACCGCTCTTCCAACCGAAGGCCACCGACCGCGCACTGCCGATCGAACAATGGACGCAGCGCGCCATCCGCACCGACTCCCGCGTGTACGTGTTTCTATCGTGGGGCGGCTACGAGGTTCGCGATGCGGGTTACGCGATCGTCGATGAGGCGGTGAATGCGGATACCCTTCAGCGCGGGTTCGAACAGTTGAGTCGGTTTACGCGGTAAGCGTCAGTGGTTCTGAAGTTCGAGTGTTGCTTCTGACGCCGATCACCATCAGCACTCGATGAAAACTCGACTGCGACCTCAATCGAAATAGCAGGGCAACTCGGGATGACTGCGATGCGCGGACAGCAATGTGATGTCTGCGGGCAACGTCCGGCCGACAGAAAGATCGGGTAATGCGTCGAGCGGGAAGAACTCTGCGGCGGTCGTCTCGATGCTGGTTGCGGCGGAGCCGCCGTCGAGCGAGCAGAGGAACAGCAGCTTGTAGATGCGCTCGAGGCGCTGCGGAACGTAAGGGTGCATGGAACGGTCTTTGACCGCGGCGAGTTTGATCGCCGTTGCGAGGTAGCCGGACTCTTCGAGTACTTCGCGCTCGCACGCCACCTTCGGGCTGTCGTGTTCGTCGGCCCAACCGCCCGGTAAAGCCCAACGACCGTCGCTTGCTTCCTGTACGAGCAGCACGTGTCCCGTATCGTTGAATACCCCCGCGCGTACGTCCACTTTGGGGGTCGGATAGCCGCGTTCGGGCAGGTACATTCCAACGATCGCCTCGAGGGGCGCGCCGGTCAGATCGGCGAGCATCTCATTCGCTATCGATGCGAGTTCATCGAACCGTTCGAGGTCGTATCGGTTCTCGGTATAGGTCCGGCCGGTTTGGGCAATCGCGCGAAGCCGTTGCGCACGCGCAAGCCATATGTGGGAGTCGATGGGCATCAGAGCGCGCTCACGCGCTCCCCCACCTGCGCCAGCCGTTCGATGGTCGCCAGCGCTTCGGGCTGGTCGGCGCTGATATTGCGGATGATGACGTCGGTGTAGCCCATGGCGCCGAGTTCGGCCATGCGCTCGGCCACCCGTTCGACGTCGCCGATCAGCAGCGCGTCTTCGGAAAAACCCCGATAGCCGCTGCGGATGTAGCGCGCCATCGCGCGGCGCGCCTCGTCTGCCGTGGCGCCGACATGCGTATCGCGGCGGATCGCGATCGTGGTCGGCGTTCGGTTGTAGCGTGCGCAGGCTTCGCGATATTCGTCGATGCGGCGGCGCGCGGTTTCGAAGTCCATGCCCGGGTCGGCGAGCCATGCATCGCCGAGGCGCGCCGCGCGATCGATCGCGACTCTGGCCGATGCGCCGATCCACACCTCGATCGGTTCCGGCGGCAACGGCGAGATGCGACTCTTGTGCAAGCGCCAGCGTCCGTCGACCGTGACGCTCTCGCCGCGCCACAGTGCGCGGATCGTCTCGAGCGATTCTTCGAACATGGACGGACGCAAACGGATGTCTACGCCCATGCCGCTGCTCTGACGTTCGTCGCCGCCGATGCCGCACTGCATGATGAAACGGCCGTGGTTGATGCAGGCGAGCGTCGCGGTCTGCTCGGCCACCAGCACCGGATTCCAGAGCGGCAGCAGATACAACGCGCCGGCAGCCCGATCGCCCCACTCCGCGAGCAAACGGCCGAGGATTGGCGAGTTCTGGTAGTAGGGCCGCGGCGTGACGTGATGGTCGCCGACGAACAGCGAGTCGAGCTTCGCATCGCGCGCGGCGCGCGCCTGCTCGATCATGTAACGCGCTCCGACGCGCACGTCGGAAACGTCGAATGCACTGGTCACCGAAATTCCGATCCGCACGTTTGCGCTCCGCGAAATGAGACCCGTGAATAGCAGATCCGTCAGGCGAAGGGAACGGTCAGCGCCGGTAAAGCTGGTTCGTCAGGCGCGCCAGTTCCGCGGCCGAGGTCGCGCGCAGGCGGTGTGCAACCAGCCGGTCGTCGTGCATCAGGAACTCGCCAATCGTCGGTTCGTCGTCGAAGAGCTCACGCAGCCAGACCCGATCGTCTTCCCACATCGCTTGATACGGAATGCGTTCGACCGGACACCAGAACGGGATCGCCTCCGCACTGCTGCGCGGCTCGCCAGCGCAGTCGAGCGCCTTGAACGCGAAGCCGAGCATGCTGCTGCCGTCGGTATCCTGAAAACGCAACTCGATCAGCGGCGTTACGTGCAACGCGTGCACGCCGACCTCTTCTTCGATCTCGCGCAGCGCGCACTGCAGCGGCGTCTCTCCGATCTCGACCATTCCGCCAGGCCCGTTGATCTTGCCGGCGCCGTGTCCGCGCAGCTTGTGGATCAGCAACACCTCTGCACGCCGGACCACGAACAAGAGCGTTGCGACGCGATCGGGTTGCCAACGTTCGAAGTCGACGTCGTCCAGTGAACCGACCGCCACGTCCTGTACACGCACGAGACGCTTGTCGTGACGCATCAATTCGAAGTCGCCGCTGCCTGCGCTGCCGCGCGGATAGTAGCCGCGCCGCTGATAGTAGCGCGCCAACGATTCGTTCGAGGCGACGCAAACGAGCCGCATCCATTTCGTGCCGCGGGCGCGCGCGATCGCTTCGAGTTCATCCAGAATCCGGCCGCCGACGTGCTCACCCAGCGCGTCGCGCGCCACCACCAACTTGCCGACGTACATCGCGTCCGCAACCGGCAGGTCGGCCCAGATCGGATCCGGCTCGCTGCGCAGAACGGCGCCGCCGGCGATCCGTCCCGCCTGCTCCAGCACCCATATCTCGCCCCGAGTTTGCGCCACTGCGAACGCGGCACGCTGAGCGCGCATCGACCCCGGTCGCCACTGGTCGATGCCGCGCCCGCGCATCCAGATAGCGGCGTCTTCGAGGAGTTCGACGAAGGTTCCCACTTCGTCGGCGGTGGCGGGTCTCAGTCGCATCGCGCACTTCGTTTCCGAGCACGGCGCAGTCTACAGTGACCCGCCTGCGCGGCAGCGATAGCATCCGTGCACCCGCACAGGAGTTCGTCATGTCTACGCCCTCTCTTCGCAATCAGCGCGTCGTCGTCATCGGCGGCAGTTCCGGCATCGGCTTCGCCGTCGCACAACTCGCGCTGGACGACGGCGCGCAGGTGGTGATCGGTTCGAGCGGCGCCGATCACGTCGATCGCGCCGTCGAGCGATTGGGCAAAGGTGCATCCGGATCCACCGTCGATGTGAAAGACGAAGGGAGCGTGGCCGCGTTCTTCGAACACACCGGGCATTTCGATCATCTGGTGTATACCGCCGGCGACTGGGGTCCATTGCGGGGTGGCGGTGAGGTCGCGAAGCTCGACCTCGTAGGCGCCACTGCGACCTTCACGGTGCGCTTCTGGGGAGCACTGTCGGCGATCAAACACGCGCACGGGCGCATCTCAGCCGACGGTTCGATCACGCTCACCGACGGCGTGATCGCCCATCGCCCGCGCAAAGGCGCCGTCATCAGCACGGCCATGGCCGGCGCGATCGAACATCTGACGCGCGCGCTCGCGGTGGATCTCGCGCCGTTGCGCGTGAATGCGGTGTGTCCGGGTCTCGTGCTTACCGAAGTGTGGGACAGTATTCCGCCAGATCGACGCGAGGAGCAGCTTCGAAAGATGACAGAGCGCCAGCCGCTGCCGCGCGCCGCCGATCCGAAGGAAGTCGCTCAAGCATATCTGTACCTGATCCGGGGCGGCTTCTCGACCGGACAGGTGCTGGTGGTCGACGGCGGAAGGACCCTGATCTAACGATCAAACCAAGGCGCGCAGGTTATTACGCGCGTTTGGTGGCCGCGTAGCGCGATTCGAGCGCGCGATACAGCTCATCGGGGAACGAACCGGACGCATCGTCGAGTTCCCCAACGAGTTCGAACAGGTGCTCGTTGTCTTCGCGGCCCAACCACACCTTGATGTAAGTGCCCGACTTGTAACCGTTCGCCTGACGAAAGTTGTTCAACACGTTCTTGCCGATGTAGATCCGATACAGCTCGTCGAGATCGAGCGGCAACGCGGCCATCAGATCGACGAATGCGTCCACCGGAAATCCGCGTTGCGCCAGCACCGCGCCGGCCAGCGTCTCCACCGCGTCGCGAAAGTCGCCGCGCGGCAATGCACCCATTCGACCGAACGCCGCGACGATGGATGCATCGACCCGCTGCGAGTCGATGCGTCCTTCACGGATCAGCTGCGAGAGGCCGAAGTGCCAGATGTCGACGATCTCCAGCTTCACCTGCTCGAGATCAGTGCTCTGATGTTTCCACCATTTCCAGCCGAAGTGGTCGAGCAGCTCGGCGCATTCGACCCAGATCGCGCGATAGTAGGCGTGACCCTGGTCGCGCCACTGCGGATGCACGTTGGCGTTCAGCACATCCTGCAGCTCGGCCATCGCCGCGAGTTGCTGCTCCACTCTGCTAGCCGACATCGCTTAAGCCTGCTGCAGGAACTCGACCCAGTTGCCGTCGGGGTCTTCGACGATCGCGATGCGAACGCCGGGTCGGAACTCACGCTCGGGTACGACGATCGTCCGCCCCGCTTTCTCGCACGCGGCGACCAGCTCGGAGATGTTCGAGACGGAAATCGTCCAGTAGCGATAGCCGGTCGCTCCACCGATACCGCCTGGGGGCGATACCGCCGGCGGCGCTTTCGCAGGTACGACGACTTTGATCAGACTGTCGCCGCACAGCAGCCGATGCATCGTGGCGCCGCCCGGCATCGGCATATCGCCTTCGTGCGTGAATCCCAATACGTCCCGGTAGAACCCGAGCGCGGCGGGGCCGTCCTTTACGATGATGCCGAGGTCGATCGCCCTCTTCGTCAGCTTCACTCCCACGTGCGTCCCCTGTATCACTGATTGCGGTGGTGCATTATCTTGGATTCTCCTTCTCAAACAACCCGTTCCGAGGTGTGCGAGTGGCCGGCGGCCCCATCACAGCGATGATCATGCATCCGGTCGTGAAGGAAGAGCTGCTGCGCGAAGCACACCTGCAACGGCTCGAACGCACTTGCCGTCTCGTCGATCAGACGCCGTTCCGCAGCTTCGACGGTCTCGGCGACGAAGCGGCGCGCATACAGGTGTTGATCACCAGCTGGGGCTGTCCGCGGATCGATCGCGGCGTGGTCTCGACGTTGCCGGGACTCAAATTGATCGCGCATCTTGCCGGCTCCGTCAAAGGCTTCATCGACGAGACGGTGTGGCGTATGGGCGTGCAGATCACCAACGCGGTCGCCGCCAATGCGGTGCCGGTGGCGGAATACACGCTGGCCGCCATTCTGTTCTCCAACAAACACGTGCTGCAGTTGGCCGACTTCTATCGCCGCCACCACGAGAACCGCGCGCCGTGGACGAAAGAAGCACCGAACGTCGGCAACTACAAGAAGACGGTCGGGCTCATCGGCGCCTCGCACGTTGGACGCAAGGTGCTCGAACTGCTGCAGCCGTTCGACCTGAAGGTGCTGATGTACGACCCCTACATGACGCCGCTGCAGGTGCGCGAACTCGGCGCACATAAGGTGGGGTTGTCGGAACTGCTGTCGAACTCCGACGTCGCGTCGATGCACGCGCCGTTGCTGCCCGAAACCCGCAACATGCTCGGCGCGCGCGAATTCGCGCTGATGCGCGACGGCGCCACGTTCATCAACACCGCGCGCGGCGCGGTGATCGATCAACAGGCGCTCGAGGCGGAACTCATCAGCGGTCGATTGAACGCGGTGCTCGACACCACCGAGCCGGAAGTGCTGCCCAGCGACTCGCCGTTGTATCGCCTGCCGAACGTCTTGCTCACGCCTCACATCGCCGGATCGCTCGGTACCGAAACGCAACGGCTGGCCGACTACGTCGTCGACGAAATCGAACGCTTCGCGCGCGGACAGGCGCTGAAACATCGCGTGCGCTACGACGAACTCGTGCGGTTGGCCTAGCTGCTCCAAACGTCGGCCCGTTAAACTCCTTCCATCCTTCGGAGAACGACCATGGACCTGACGTACGGTGGCGAATACGAACACTTTCGCAACGCGGTGCGCGATTTCATTGCGACGCACCGGCATGCAGCGCCCGACGGCCAAGGCATGCGCGCGGAGAAGACGCGCGCGTGGCAGAAGATGCTGATCGAACGCGGCTACACCGCGCGCACGATTCCGCGCGAGTACGGCGGCTACGGCGGCGACGCGGACATTCTCAAGTCGCGCATCATCGCCGAGGAATTTGCGCAGGCGCAGGTGCCCGGCGGCCTCGGCGGACAAGGCATCTCGATGCTGGTGCCGACGCTGCTCGAAATGGGCACCGAAGAACAGAAGCGGCAATTCATCGGACCGACGCTGCGCGGCGAAACGATCTGGTGCCAGGGGTATTCCGAGCCCGGCGCAGGCAGCGACCTCGCTAGCCTGCGCACGCGCGCGGAGCTCGACGGCGACGAGTGGGTGGTGAACGGTCAGAAGATCTGGACCAGCACCGCGCAACACGCCGACTGGATCTTCTGCCTCGTGCGCACCGAACCGAAGGCACCGAAACATCAAGGCATCAGTTTTCTGCTGTTCTCGATGAAGACGCCCGGCATCGAAGTGCGGCCGTTGAAGACGATGACCGGCGACGCGACGTTCAACGAAGTGTTCTTCACCAACGTGCGCGTGCCGAAAGGTCAGATCGTCGGCCGCCGCGGCGAAGGCTGGCTGGTGGCGAATTCGATTCTGCGCCACGAACGCAGCTCGCTCGGCGATCCGAACGCGATGCTGACGCGCTTGAACGCGTTGACCGAGTTGATGAAGACCGAAACGCTCGACGGACGCCGTCTGATCGACGACCCCGTGTATCGCGACCGGCTGATGAAGATCCAGGGCGAAGTGATGGCGATGCGGTTGAACGATCTGCGCCTGTTGTCGGCGAAGCTGAACAACAAGAACGCGAGCCTCGCCGGCATGATCGTCAAACTGAAAGGCACCGAACTGCGCCACGATCTCGAATCGCTCGGCATCGACGTGCTCGGAGAAATCGGCGCGCTTTACCGCGACGAGCACGGCGACGCGCCTTACCTAAAGGATCACGGCATGTATCAGTACCATTACATGTTCTATCTCGGTCTCATCATCGGCGGCGGCACGTCGCAGATTCAGAAGAACATCATCAGCGAACGCGGACTCGGCATGCCGAAGGAACCGAAACTGAGCAAGGAGTCCTGACCGTGGAATTCGGACTCTCGCAAGAACAGGAATATCTGCGCGACACGCTCACGCGCTTTCTCGCCGACAACGCCGGCCTCCCGCGCGCGCGCCGGTTCGCGGACGGCGGCGAACGCCGTGCGCAGGATCTGTGGGACGGTCTCGTCGCGCTCGGCGTGCCGGGGCTCGTCATTCCGGAAGCGCACGGCGGCGTGGGTCTCACCACGCTCGATGCCGCTACCGTCGCGCAGGCGCTCGGCGCCGCGATCGCGCCGGTGCCGTTCATCGGCGCCGCCGTTCTCGTACCGCGCGCGTTGATGAAAGCCGGCAGTGCCGATCAGCAGGCGGACTGGCTGCCGCGCATCGCCTCCGGTGAAGCCATCGTCGGCATCGCCGTCTCGGAAGCGGCGAGCGGTGCGCGCGAAGGCGCGAAAGTCACGGCGGGCGGCGGCAAGTTGTCGGGCAAGACGCTGTTCGTAATCGACTTCGAAGCCGACGCGTATCTGGTGGCGGACGACCGCCGGCGGCTCTATCTGGTCGACGCCAACGCGAAAGGGCTGACGCGTCGCGATCTTCAGACCATCGACGCGACGCGACGCATCGGCGAACTGGTGCTCGACGGCGTGGCCGCGCAACTGCTGCCCGCGAGCGAAGACGATGCGGTTCTCGCCGACGTACTCGACGTCGGACGGGTGCTGCTCGCGGCCGACACGCTCGGCGCGGCGCAGAACATGCTCGATCAGGCGGTCGCCTATTCGCTGACGCGGGAACAGTTCAATCGTCCGATCGGTTCGTTCCAGGCGGTCAAACACATGTGCGCCGAGATGGCGGCCGAGCTCGAGCCGTGCCAGTCGCTGGTGTGGTATGCGGCGCATGCGGTCGATGCCATTCCCGACGAAGCGCGTGTCACTGCCTGCCATGCCAAAGCGCACATCGCCGAGGCCGGCAAGTTCGTCGCGAAAACCGCCACCGAAGTGCACGGCGGGATGGGCTTCACCGACCTGCTCGGCCTGCACTACTGGTTCAAGCGCATCGGCCTCGATCGTCAGCTGCTCGGCAGTCCCGAGCGGCTCCGTGAAGAGGCCGCGCGGGCGCAGGCGCTGATCGCATGACGGGCGTCTGACGCGGCACAGTGCCTTGGGGCATGGATTGAATTCACGTTCGATGCCCCCACGATTCGGACATCGTCCACTTTTGGCAGGCAACACATGACCGATACGGTTCAGACGCTTCCAGTGCTTCCGCTGAAGAACACCGTGGTGTTCCCGGAGCTGGTCGTGCCGCTCGCAGTCGGCAGGCCGAAATCGCTCGCCGCGGTGAAAGCCGCGTCTGAGCACAGTCAGCAGCTGCTGACCATCGCTCAGCGCGACGCCGAGCAAGATGCGCCCGATCGTTCCGGCATCCACGACATCGGCACGCTCGTCACGATCAAGCGCGTCGAACGCCGCGACGGCGGAGCCAACGTCATCGTGCAGGGCATCCAGCGCGTGCGCGTACTGGCCGAGCAGACCAACGACGACCATCTCGAAGTGACGTTCCGGCCGCTGCCGAACCTGCACGTCGACGCAAACGACCCCGACGGTCCGCGGGTAGACGCGCTCGTCCTCGAAAACCTCGAGCTCGCACGCGCCATCGCGCAGATGTTCGACTCCGAAAACGGCTTGCAGGTCTTCCATCAGCTCATCGGATCGATCACCGACCCGGTCGTGCAGATGTACCGCATCGCGTCGCTCGCCAACCTCAGCATCGAGAAAGAGCAGGAAGTGCTCGCCGCGCCGACCACGCTCGCGTTGATGGAAAAACTCCACGACGTGCTGTTGCACGAGAAAAACGTGAACGAGGTGCGTCGCGAAATCGCCGAATCGGCGAAGCACGACATCGACAAGCAGCAACGCGAACACCTGTTGCGGCAGCAGAAGCGCGCCATCGAACAAGCGTTGGGCGAGGAAGGCGGCGGCAGCGAAGAAACCGCCGAACTGCGCGAACAGCTCGCCAAGGCTAATCTGCCCGAAGCCGTGCAGAAGGAAGTCGATCGCGAACTGAAGCGCCTCGCGCGCATGTCGGAGAACGCGGCGGACTATCAGGTCGCCCGCAGCTATCTCGAGCTGATCGCCGAACTGCCGTGGAACAACCGCACCGAAGACGCGCTCGATCTGAAGCACGCGCAGGAAGTACTGGACGCGGATCACTACGGACTCGAAGACGTGAAGGACCGCATCCTCGAAAGCCTCGCGGTGATGCAGCTCAACAAGGAAGCGAAAGCGCCGATCATCTGCCTCGTCGGTCCTCCCGGCGTCGGCAAGACGTCGCTCGGCCAGTCGATCGCGCGCGCCATGGGCCGCAAGTTCGAGCGGCTGTCGCTCGGCGGTCTGCACGACGAAGCGGAATTGCGCGGTCACCGCCGCACCTACATCGGTGCGATGCCCGGCCGTCTGATTCAGGCGGTGCGGCGCGCCGGCGTCAGCAACCCGCTGCTGATGCTCGACGAAATCGACAAGCTAGGCCGCGATTTCCGCGGCGACCCGGCGGCTGCGCTGATGGAAATTCTCGACCCGGCGCAGAACAAAGAATTCAGGGACAACTACCTGAACCTGCCGTTCGACCTCTCGAAGGTGTTCTTCATCACCACGGCGAACACGCTCGAAGGCATTCCGCGGCCGTTGCTCGACCGGATGGAGGTGATGGATCTCACCGGTTACAGCGACCGCGAAAAGCGCGAGATCGCACGGCGCTACCTGATTCCGCGGCAACGCGTCGAGACGGGTCTCGACGAAGGTCAGCTCGACATCCCCGATGACGTGCTCACGCTCGTCATCCGGCGCTACACGCGTGAAGCCGGCGTGCGGGAACTCGAACGGGTCATCGGGCGGCTCGCGCGCAAGCGCGCCCGTCAGGTGCTCGAAAAGCACAACGGCAACCCATTGGCGCCGATCACGGCCGATAATTTGACGAGCCTGATCGGCCCGATGCGCTTCCAGTCCGACAAAGGTCGCGATTCGTTGCCGGCCGGCGTCGCGGCAGGACTCGCATGGACCGAAGCCGGCGGCGACGTGCTGTACATCGAGGCAATCCTGACGCATCGCGACGAACGCGTGATGCTGACGGGTCAACTCGGCAACGTGATGCAGGAGTCGGCGAAAGCGGCGCGCAGCTACATCTGGTCGGCTGCCGACAAGCTCGGCATCGATCGCAAGCGCATCGAAAAACGCGGCGTGCACATCCACGTGCCTGCCGGTGCGGTGCCGAAAGACGGTCCATCCGCGGGCATCACGATGGCGACGGCGCTCGTCTCCGCGTACAGCGAAGAGCCGATCCGCCCGAACCTCGCGATGACCGGCGAGATCACATTGTCCGGTCTGGTGTTGCCGGTGGGCGGTATCAAGGAAAAAGTGCTGGCGGCACACCGCGCCGGCATGAAGCACCTGATTCTGCCGAAGGACAACGAGGCCGATCTCGACAAGGTGCCCGACAGCGTCCGCAAGGAGTTGACGATCAGCCTGGTCGAACGGCTCGAGGAAGTGATCGCAATTGCGATTCCGGCCCTGAAGCTGAAGGTCTCGGTGACCGACGACCGGAAGGCCGCCAAACAGGCGGCCGCCGGCGCCTCAGCCGCCCGCGCTGGCGCGTAGCTGTTCCGGGGTCATCGGTAACTTCCGCACCCGAATCCCCGTCGCGGCTGCCACGGCATTGGCAACCGCGGCGGCGGTCGGACCTTGGGTCGCTTCGCCGGCGCCTAACGAGCGCATTTGGGGGCGATCGATCAGCTCGGTGGTTACGGCGGGAACCTCGCTGAATCGCAGGATCGGATAGCTGTCCCAGTCGACCGACGTGACGCCGTCGCGGTCGAACCTCACCGCTTCTTTCAACGTCCAGCTGAGCGACTGCACCGCGCCGCCTTCGAGCTGGTTCACGATGCCGTCGGGATCGACCACGCGGCCGGCGTCGGCCGCGATCCACACGTGGTTCACCCGTATCTCCGCCGTTTCGAGGTTCACGTCTGCTTCGACGATGACCGCCGCGTAACACTGCTGGTTCTTGTAGCGGGCGAATCCCAGGCCGCGACCGCGCGCGAGCGCTGACGGCGCGTTGACGGAACCCTTCGCCATCGCCGCAACGCGCTCGATCACGTCGCGCGCACGTGCGTCGTCGACGTGCCGCAGCCGGTAATCGATCGGATCTGCGCCGGCCGCCAGCGCCAGTTCGTTCATGAACGATTCGATCGCGAACACGTTCGCGTGTGCGCCGAGTCCGCGCAGCGATGAAGTCCGCAGCGGACTGTCGGCGACGAACCGCTTCACCACGCGCGTCTGCGGGAAGCGGTACAACGGCCAGGCGTTGCGATGAATGCCCACCTCCGGGCCGAGCCGCGGCGCGGGCGGCACGCGCGGAAACGGCTTCGCCAGATGCCACGCCGCGACCAGTTCCGAGCCTTCGTGAAACGGCATCGGCCGGCCAATGTGGGTAAAACTCCACACGTCGTGCGACCACGTCTGCACGCCGCCGCTGTGGTCGATGTGAGCCTCGAGATCGATGCGCATCGCCGGTCCGTAAGGCTCCCATTGATGCTCCTGCTGCCGCGTCCACTTCATCAGTACGGGGCGACCCGGCACCGCGCGTGCACACAACGCCGCATCGAGTGCCACGTCGTCGGCGCCGTTGTGGCCGTAAGCCCCGGCGCCTTGAGTGTGAACGACGGTGACCTGTTGCGGATCGATGCCGAGCACCTTCGCCACCGTCGGCCCCAGTAACTCGATGCCCTGGCTGTGGCTCCAGATCGTCAGACGATCGGCATCCCACAACGCCGCCGCGGCCGATGGCGCGAGCGACGCGTGCATTACGTACGGACGCGAATAGCTCGCGCGCACCTTGATCGAGTCGTCGGGAATCTGCAGCACCGGCAGCGGCGCTTCGCGCGGCACGCCGTCGACGATCGGAAATGCACCGGCCTCGCGTTTCAGGAGATGGTCCGACAGGTCGGCCGGAACCTCCAGGTGTTCGGTCTGCTGCCATGACGCGCCTCGCGCTGCGAGCCCCATGAGCCTGACCGCGGCATGCTCCGCCTCGGCGATCACCGCGACGAAACTGCCATCTACCACCAGTTCGACCAGCGACGCATCGCCATCGAGCCGCGTGCGGTCGAGCGACGCCAGACGGTGGTGATATCCGGGCGGACGCACGACACGCGCGTGCAGCATTCCCGGCAACGCCAGGTCGTGCACGAAAACGCCTTCGCCCCTCACCTTGGCCGGCAGGTCGATTCGGCCGAGGTGCTTGCCGACGACGCGATAGTCCTCAGGCGACTTCTCCGCCACCCACTCCTGAACTTGCAGCCCGAACGTCCGGCCGCCCTGCACGTCCCAATAACTCACGGTGCGGTTCGCGCCCGGCACGCCGATCTCGCCGTCGATCACTTCGAGCGCCGCTGCTTCCACACCGAGGTCGGTCGCGGCTTGCTCCAGCATGATGCGGCGCGCGTGCGCGCACGCCTGCCGCAGCGCGCTGCCGCTGTCTTCCACCGACATGGAGCCTGCCGTGATCAGCTCGTTCGGAGAACGTCCGGTCACCGCGGTTTCGATGCGCACCCGTGCCGGATCGACGTCCAGTTCCTCGGCGGCAATCAGCGTGAGCGCGGTCAGAATGCCCTGCCCGATTTCGACCTTGCCGGTGCGCACGGTGATCGTGTCGCGCGGATCGATCCCCACCCACTGGTCGAGCGACGCATTGCGTTTCAGCGACGGGGGCAATTCAGGCATGACCGGCCAACCGTTCGAGCGCGCGCAAAATGCGCGGGTGTGCGCCACAACGACACAGGTGGTCGTCGAGCGTCGCGCGAATCTCGTCGCGCGACGGCGTCGCGGTGCGATCGAACAGCGCCTTTGCGGCCATCACGATGCCAGACAGGCAGTAGCCGCACTGCGCCGCGTTCTCGCCGAGCAGCGCTCGCTGCACCGGGTGGAGTGCTTCGCCCTTCTGCAGACCTTCGACCGTTTCGATTCGCCGCCCCTCGAACGATTCGGTCAGCGCGACGCACGACAGCGACGGCGCGCCGTCCACCAGTACCTTGCACGCGCCGCATTGTTCGAGCCCGCAGCCGAGTTTCACGCTCTTGAGGCCGAGCGCGTTCCGCAACGCGAAGATCAGCGGCACGCCAGCCGCAACGTCCACCTGCCGGGCGACTCCGTTGACGATCAGTTGCACACTCACCGTTTCCATTGCTGCCGTACCGATTTGCGGACAACCTACACACGCGCGGCGCCGCGCGCCAGCGCGCATCTCACTACTCATCGGGAGTGGCATGAATCCCATCGAACGTCTCGCGCGCTTTCGCGCGCGGCTCATCGGCTGGACCGCGCTCGATCAGAGCGCCTGGCGAGGCGCGAGCGTTGCACTGCGCAGCGTCGGTTGGCTGCTGGTTGCCATCACCGCATTGCAGCTCGCCTTTCCGGACTTCTCCTGGGAACGCGCGCTCGGCGCTCTCGCCGCCGCGGGTATTGCCGTGGTCAGCGCATTGGCAGCGCTGCTGCTGGTGCGTTTGTTGCGCCGTGGCCCGTTGTCGTTCTGGTGGGGGCTGCTGCTGACGACGGCGATACTCGCGATCACCGTCGGCGTCGTGGTGTCGCCGGGCGGGTTCGGTGCCGTGCTCGCTGCAGTGGTCGCGTCGGCGACGTTGCTCGGTGGCGGCGCAGCTGCGTGGCGCGTAAACGGATTCACTCGGGCGCGCGCTACGCTTGCGGCCATCGGTGCGCTAGGTACGGTCGCGCTGCTCACCGCAATGTTGTTACCCGGATGGAGCGTTCCGGCTCCGCGCGAGCGGGCATCGCAGCAGGTGGCCGCGCTCGATCTGCCGAATCCCGGCGCGCCAGGTACGTTCCAGGTCAGCACACTCACGTACGGCAGCGGCCACGACGCGCGGCGAGAGGAGTTCGGCAGCAAGGTCGACGTCGTCAGCGAACCGGTCGACGGCTCGAAACTCATCGAAGGCTGGTCGGGCCTCGCTGGATGGACTCGAACGCAATACTGGGGATTCGATGCGAAGGAACTGCCGCGGCAAGGTCGCGTCTGGTTCCCGGACGGCGATGGGCCGTTTCCGCTGCTGCTGATGGTGCACGGCAATCACGACATGGAGGACTTCTCGGATCCCGGCTATGCGTATCTCGGCGAACTGTTTGCGAGCCGCGGCATCATCGCGGTTTCGGTGGACGAGAACTTCCTCAACAGCTCCAACGCCGATCTCGTCGGCGGCTTCAAAGGCGGGCTGAAGAAGGAGAACGATGCACGCGGCTGGATGCTGCTCGAGCATCTGCGATTGTGGCGGCAATGGAATCGAGACCCCTCCAGCCGGTTCCACGGCAAAGTCGACCTCGACCGCGTCGCGCTGATCGGACATTCGCGCGGCGGCGAAGCGGTGGCGATCGCCGCGCTGTTCAACCGGTTGCCGTTCTATCCGGACGATGCACGCGTCGCGTTCGACTACGGCTTCAATCTGCGCGGCGTGATCGCGATCGCGCCGTCCGACGGGCAATACGAGCCGCGCAGCGTGCCGACGAAGTTCGCCGACGTGAACTATCTCGTCATTCAGGGCAGCTACGACGGCGACGTCCAGTCGTACATGGGTTCCGCGCAATACTCGCGCGTCGGCTTCGACACGTGCGAGCGCTGCTTCAAGGCCGGCTTTTACCTGCTCGATGCGAACCACGGCCAGTTCAACACCGCGTGGGGACGCAACGATCTGAGCAGCGTGTGGGGGCGCCTGCTGAACCTGGTTCCGATCATGGACCCGGACGCGCAACGCAACGCGGCCGACGTGATGTTCGGCGCGTTTCTCGAAGTGGTGCTGCATGGGCGCGACGAGTATCGGCCGTTTCTCGCGAACCCCGCTGCGGGTCTTGCATGGCTCGGTCCCAACATCCGCTTCGTCAACGAATTTTCGGCGGCGGACGAAATGCCGATGGCGAACTTCGACGAAGACGCCGATCTGACCAGCGGCTCCGCGCCCGGCGTGCGCATCAGCGGCATCGATCTCGCCCGCTGGCGCGAAGTGCAGCTGCCGCTCAAATGGAACGACCTCGACACGCAAGCAGCGGTGATCGGCTGGAACAGAACGGACGACGCGAAGGTTCCGGAACTGCGCATCGATCTGCCGGCGTCGAAGGCACGCAACCGACAGCTCAGCTTCAGCCTTGCAATGTCCGATGCGAGTCCGCTGGACGAGGATGCGGACACCGAATGGAAAAGGCCCGACTCCATCGACTTCCACGTGGTGCTGACGGACCGCGACGGTCGCGAGGCGACGGTGGCGCTGTCGACCCTGCAGCTACTCTATCCGCCAGTCGAGGTGACGACCCGCAAGTTCGCGTTTCTCGACGCGGTCGATCCATCGGAGCCGATCTTTCAACGTTACGCGATAACGACGCAGGATCTAAAGGGAATCGACGGCGGCACCATCGCATCGGTCCGCTTCCGCTTCGACGCGACGCCGGCGGGCGTCATCGATCTGGACGACGTGGCGATCGCTTCCGATTCGTCAGCGGGCGGCGGTTAGGCCGGCAACGAACTGCGCGACGCCGTCCGAGAACATCTGCACCGCGAGCAGCACGAGCAACATGCCCATGAGGCGTTCGAGCGCCTTCACGCCTCGATCGCCAAGCGCTTTCATCAGCCATGGCGAGCACGCGAGGATGGCGGTCGCCGCGATCCACGCGAGCACCAGCGCGAAACACCACTCCCACACCCGCTCCGGATGCTGCGACGACTGCAACAGCAGAATCGCGATGGTCGACGGACCGGCTACCAACGGCATTGCGAGGGGGACGATGAACGGATCGACGATGTCCTCTTCTTCGGTGCCTGCCGGACGCGGGAAGATCATGCGCAGCGCGATGATGAACAGCAGAATGCCACCGGAGAGGCTCAGCGTCGGCTGCGTCAACCCCAGGAACTTCATCACCGGATTGCCGACGAACAGGAACAGCAGCAGGATCACCAGTGCGATCGTCAGTTCGCGCGCCACGATGCGCGATCGGGTACGCGCGTCGAATCGCGCGAGCACGGCATTGAAAACCGGAATGTTGCCGAGCGGATCCATGACGAAGAACAGCGTCACCGCCACGGCGAGGATGTCGGGGTAGTTCATGCCCTAGGCAGCATACATTCTCAATCGGCTCCGGTTGCAGCGCGCGTGCCGCCTCCGGCGCCTCGTCCCCGTGCAATCTCCTTCAGCGCGAAGGAATCGCGAAAGACGATGAAAGACCCGTATGCCCCCGATTCGCGCTGCGCCTCGATCGCCGTTGTACCCTCCTCACTGCGATCAAGATGCACGAAGTGGCGCAGCGCACAGCCGTTTGCCTCGCGCAGCGCGTTGGCAAGTTCGTCAGACCCCGCCAGTTCCGCTGGCGCGACGCGCAATCCCAAACGTCTTGCCCAATCGACGAGGTTGCGCGCAATGATGGGCGAGCGCGGCCCGGCCTCGAGCGCGTTTGCCAGGCTCCGATCCAGTTTGATCCGCGTCAGCGGCGTCTGTTCGAGCATCGCAAGCGACGAATAGCCCATCCCGAAATCGCTCAGCGCAATCCCAACACCGAGCGCGCGGATCCGTCGGAGTGCCGCCGCATCGCGCGCCATGGTGTCTCGCAAGGTCGCATCCGTAAGATCAATCTCAATGCAACGTGACGGCAATCGACCTGCATCCAACAGCGACTTCGTCCGTTCCACGAACCGCGGATCGACCAGCTGCGATGAACAGACGTCTACAGAGATGCGAACTGCGGACCACGCCCCGTGATGCCATCGCGATGCCATCGCAATCGCCGATCGCAAAGCCCAGTCGCGCATGGGCACGATCAATTCCGATTCATCCGGTATCTCGAGCACCTCGCCCTTTGTGCCCACTCCACCGCCATTCCAGTAGACGCGTGCCGAGACCGACTCGACTTCGAACGTATTGGAGTCGAGTTCAGGTTGTAGGGCGAGTTCCAATTCCTCGGACTCGAATCTGCGACGCAGATCTTCGTCGCACGTCGAGTCGCGTGAATCCGCATCGCCTGCTACCCGGGCCTTCGCCGGCGCTCGCTTGGGGACAGGCCGGCCGACTTCGCTGAATGACACCGATATCCGCGCGTGCTCCAGCGCTGAGCCGATCCGTTCGACGTCGTACGGCCCTGCGACCCAGGGGTCCTCCGAGTCCTCCACTGGTTCGACCTGGGCAAGGGAATGCTCGACGTGCGTGAGTCGTGCTGCCGCTCGATCGAACGCGATCGCCGTCGAATTGCTTTGGGTCGTGACGCTCTCGTCATTCGATCGATCTGCACGCCTGCGCCGCGCCATGCCGGCGATGGACAGCAGGACGACCAGCACCACGATTGCGCCGCCGACCCACGCAATGATGTGGCTCCCCCCTTCCGGGGCTCTCTCCGCTGGCGGCGTTGCTGGGGGCGTCTCGATCACGACGTCGGGCACCGTCGTTGCCGTGTCGGTTTCCTGCGCCGACACCAACGCAAGCATCCCGGGTTCCTGCGCGACGACTTCGGCGGATACGACGGTTGGCGCCACCATGTGGATCGGGCGCTTGAGGCGAGTTGCCAAGTCCGCGAAGCGCGTTGCCATGACACTCCGGTGCACGTCCAGCCTCTGCAACTTCGTCCGAGTATCCGAAAGAGAAACCAGATCGTCCTGCATGCGCGTGAACCATTCGCCACCCTGCGACTTCGTTAGTCCAGATTGGTCGCCGGCCAACGTCGTCCGAATGGCCTCTTCGGCCGCAGCGAGCGCGTCTGAGACCGCGTCGAGTTCGCTTCCGCGCGCGCTATCCAGACGCTGCGCGCGCCTGCGCAGTTCCGTAATCTCGGCCTTCAGCGCAACCAACGAGTCACGCGCGAACACCCGCCCGAACAGCATCCACGCTCGATCAATCGCCTCACGAGTGCGCACCGCCATCGCGCGCGCAAGATCCGAATAGTCGGCTAGCAGTGCGCGCTGGTCGTCGGCCGCGTGCACCATTCGCTCACCCGCGTCGTTGAACTCGCCGATGTCATTCAATGTCCTTGAGCGATCGTCTTCGTCCATTGCGGTTCGGACACTGTCCATGAACGTCCGGCCCGCGCTCGTCACCTGACGCGACGCCTTCAGAAAACTGGCGTCGGATTCGCTTCCGGGCAACAGCATCCGGTTGTGCACCGCTTCGTCATAGCCGTCGAGCGCCGCCCGAAAGGCGTCGAAGTTCGTCCGAGACCGGTCACTGACGACGGTCTCACTCGATGTGCGCGCCGGCGCCGGACTCGAGGTTTCAGACGGCAGAACAGCGGTTGGAGCAACGGTTGTCATGGGCGGCTGCGCCGCCTGCGTCTCCGATGCAGCGCAGATCGCACCCGCGAACGCCGCTATGGCGATCGTCGACACCCTTCCGCTCCGGACACTGATCATCGCAACCTCATGGACCGACATTGCGACGGCGTAGTGGAAAAAAGCAAGCGGGTACGAGCGGCGCCGCCGCGGCGGAGTTACCCGATCGTGGCGACGACTTCCTCGAAGGCGGTGACGCGCGGCTCCAGCCGGTCCACCGTATTGCGCCAGAACGTCGGACCATCGAGCGCGGCATCGAGATGTCGTCGGGCGAGCTGCTCGGCCGTCATCCGGCCTGTGTCGCGCAGCAGCGCAACGTAGCGCGGATAGAAGTCGGCCCCGCCGCCGGTTCGCCGCAGGTACACGCCCATGCTGAACAGATAACCGAACAGATACGGAAAGTTGTAGAACGACAGCCCCGAGATGAAGAAGTGCAGCTTCGACGCCCAGAACATCGGATCGGGTTCCGAGCACGCGTCGCCGTACCAGTCCTGCCACGCCTGGCTCATCAGCGCTTCGAGTTCAGCCGCGCGCAACGGCCGCTCGTCGCGCCGTTCGTAGAACGTTTTCTCGAAGCTGAAACGCGCCGGAATGTTGAGCATGAACGCCGAAATCGCGGTCATCTCCTCCCACATGATCTGGAAGCGCTCGCGCGGCGTCTTCGCGCGCGCAAGCAACGCGTCGCGAACCGCGGTTTCTCCGAACGTGCTCGCCGTTTCGGCCAGCGACATGCCGTAGCTGCGCTGGCTGTCGGGCAGGTCGCGCATCACCCACGAGTGGAACGCGTGGCCGAGTTCGTGCGCCAGCGTGATGACGTCCGACGTGGTGCCGTGATACGTCATGTACACGCGCGGCGTCCGCGACTTCTCGAAGCCCGTGCAATACGCACCGGGCCGCTTGCGCGAACTCACGGTGCCCTCGATCCAGCGGTTGCGCTGCATCATCCGCACGAAGTCGTTCATCTCGGGATTCACGCTGCCATAGGCTTCGGCGATGAGTGCGATGGCGTCGTCGAACGCCATCGGCTGCTCTTCGACGCCTAACGGTGGCGCAGGGGCGCGCATGTCCCATGGCCCGATCTGCTCGCGGCCGGTGGCGCGCGCCATTGCGCGCGTTGCACGCCGCGCCAATGGGCGCGATTCCTGAGTGACTTCGAGCAGCGCATCCAGAGTGCGGCGGCTGATCCGGTTCATGTGCACCGGCGCGTCGAGAAAATGCACCGGGCGCACTTTCGAGCGCTTGCGATTCAGCTCCAGGCGCCAGCCGGCGATGGCGTTGATTGCCGCGGCACACGATTCCTCGTGCCTGCGCCACGCCGCGTTGACGCCGTGCCAGGCATCTTTGCGGGTGCGCACGTCGGA
Organism: uncultured Gammaproteobacteria bacterium; assembly: GCA_963780795.1. Classification (GTDB taxonomy): domain Bacteria; phylum Pseudomonadota; class Gammaproteobacteria; order Pseudomonadales; family Azotimanducaceae; genus DATJGR01. Next base: position 66,937 of record CAWADH010000010.1, read on the forward strand.
TTTCTGCAGCAACCCGGCCGCCTCGGCCATGCCCATCGTCTTCAGTTCGTTGCCCACCTGCACTTCGCAGGTCATCGTCGACGACAACTGGCTGTACATCCGGCCCCACGCGTGAATGCCGTCCTGCGCGAGCCCGCTGACCAGGTTCTCCTCCGCGAGCCCCAACAGCTCGTGCCGGCGTTCGCGCCCGTGGCGAACTGAGAATGCCGACACCGCGACGGACGAATCGGCGAGATACGCCTCTACGACGTCGTCAGTAACCAGATCGAGAAATTCGGACCACGGCTCCAGCAGCTCGCCGTATCGCTTCTGGAATTTCTGCAGCCGGCCTTGCAGCACCTGGGCAGCCTCGTCCTGCGCATCCACCGACAAGAGACAGTTCGCGTAGGTGAGCGGGTTGCCCAGCAGCGGACCGGCCTTCTCGGACAGGCGAAACACCTCCTGGGCGGTGGCGATGACGGCCCGCGCCGAGGCGACATCGAGCGTCGCGGCTTCCGGCAGCGCCGCGATCAGCGCGGGATTCAACGCTTCGATCCGATCGAGCAGTTCGGTGAGCGCATGCAGGTCAGCTGACAACGCAGCGCACTCCGGGCTCGCGTATTCGCTGGCGAGGTCCCAACTCGGGCCATGCACTTCATGTTCGTCGAGCGGTTGCTTCGAACTCACGCTCATCTGGGTTCTCCGTTTGCCAGCCGACGCGCGAGTCGGCTAACGTTGCCAACCCCGCAACCATTCAGGCACGCAATCGAAATGAAGGCCGCAGTCTACTATGAAAATGGCGCACCTCAGGTGTTCCGTTACGAGGACGTCGCCGATCCGACGTGCGAAGCGAACGGCATCGTCATCGACGTGAAAGCCGTCAGCATCGAAGGCGGCGACGTGCTGAATCGCGCCGGCGGCGCGCTGGTGACGAAACCGCACGTGGTCGGCTATCAGGCGGCGGGCGTGGTGCGCGAAGTCGGCGCGAACGTCACCGCATTCAAAGTCGGCGATCACGCCGTTACGGTTGGCGCGTTCGGCAGTCACGCCGCGCGCCGCGCCGTTCACGAAGCGACCGCCTGGAACGTGCCGAAAGACACCGACATCGTGCTCGCCGCGTGCGTGCCGATTCCGTTCGGCACCGCCGACGATTGCCTGTTCGAATTCGGTCGCCTGCAGAAAGGCGAGTCGGTATTGATCCAGGGCGGCGCGGGCGGCGTCGGTCTGGCAGCCATTCAACTCGCCAAACGCGCGGGTGCGCGCGTGTTCGCCACTGCTTCGTCCGACGCGAAGCTCGACCGGTTGCGCGATTTCGGCATGGACGAAGGCATCAACTACGCGCGCGGCGACTTGGTCGCGGCGGTGATGCGGGCCACCGACAACCGCGGCGTGAATCTCGTGGTCGATCCGGTTGGCGGCGACGTGCTGGCGCAGAGCCTGAAGATCATCGGCTACCGCGGCCGTGTGGTTACCGTCGGCAACGCGAGCCGCGGCGAACGCAGTTACGACATCCAATCGCTCGCGGGGCAGAATCAGTCGATCACCGGCGTGTTTCTCGGCGCCGAGATCACCACGCCGCGCGTACGCCGAATGATCGAGAACCACGTGAAAGATGTCGCGTCCGGCGCTCTGAAGATGGTGGTCGACAAACAGTTTCCGCTGCGCGACGCCGCTGCGGCGCATGCGTACATCGAAGGTCGCAGCGCGTTCGGCCGCGTGGTGTTGATTCCCTGATCGGATCCGTAAAGGCGCGAGGAACACATAGTGGGGAAGAGCAACGACGAACAGATCGAGTACTGGAACGGCGACGCTGGCGCGATGTGGGCCAAGCGGCAGGACCGGATGGATGCGCTGCTCGCGCCCATCAGCGAAGCGACGCTGCGCGCGTGTCCGGTGAAGAAGGGCGACAAGGCGCTCGACGTAGGGTGCGGATGCGGCGATACGACATTCCGCCTTGCCGAACTCGGTGCGACGCGCGACCGGCGTCGACATCTCGAAGCCGATGCTGGCGCGCGCTCGCGAACGCGCGGCCGCCAACGGTCTAAACGCCACGTTCATGCTCGGTGACGCAGCGGAGACGCGCTTCGATACGCCGTACGACCTGCTGTTCTCGCGCTTCGGCGTGATGTTCTTCGCCGATCCGACCGCGGCCTTCAAGAACCTGCACGGCGCACTGCGCCGCGGCGGCAAGCTGTGTTTCGTCTGCTGGCAGCCGCCGCAACGCAATCCGTGGATTTCCGCGCCGTTCGCCGTTGCACAGCCGATGCTCCCGCCGCAACCGGTGCTCGAGCCGCGCGCGCCCGGTCCGTTCGCCTTCGCCGACCCCGACTACGTGCGAGAGATTCTGACGGGAGCCGGCTTCGCATCGATCACCATCGACGAACTCTCGACGGCGCTCGTGCTCGGCGACAGCGTCGATTCCGCATTGCAGATGGTCTGCGAAGTGGGCCCCTTGAGCCGCTCGTTAGCGGGAATGGACGCCGCCACCCGCTCGCGGATCGTGGCGGCGGTGCGCGAGCCGTTGCAGGCGAACCTGACCAAAGCGGGTGTTGCGCTTGGCGCCGCGTGTTGGATCGTTCGGGCGGTGGCGTAACCATGAGTTGGGAAAAGGAGATCGATGAACTGCGGCGCCGCGAAGCGCTGGCGCTGGAAATGGGCGGCGCCGACAAGGTCGCGCGGCAGCACGAGTTCGGCAAGCTGACGATCCGCGAACGCATCGCTGCGGTCAGCGATCCGGGATCGTTCCACGAGATCGGCACGCTGGCCGGCGTCGGCAGCTACGACTCGAACGGCGAATTGCGTGCATTCACGCCGTCGAACTTCGTGCTCGGCACCGCCGAAATCGACGGCCGGCCGGTGATTGTGTCCGGCGACGACTTCACCGTGCGCGGCGGCTCGGCCGACGCGTCGATCGCCGGCAAGCGCCAGCGCGCCGAGGGTCTGGCGCTCGAATTGCGCCTGCCGCACATCCGCCTCGTCGACGGCATGGGCGGCGGCGGTTCGGTGAAGACGATCGAGACCGCGGGCCGCACCTACATCCCGCAGATGGCCGGTTGGGAAACGGTCGTCGCACACCTGGCGGTTGCGCCGTCAGTGTCGCTCGCATTCGGATCGGTCGCCGGCATCGGCGCCGCGCGCGTGTCGACGACGCACTACTCGATGATCGTGAAGGACACGGCGCAGATGATGATCGCCGGTCCGGCGCTGGTGGATTGGGCCAAGCTCGGCGAGGTCTCGAAAGAAGAACTCGGCGCCAGCCGCATCCACACGCGCAACGGCGCCATCGACGACGAAGTGGCGAGCGAAGACGAGGCATTCGAGCGGGTCGCGCGCTTCCTGTCGTATCTGCCGACGAGCGTCGACGAGTTGCCGCCGATCGTCAGCACCCACGACGATCCTGAGCGGCGCGAAGAATTTCTGCTCAACGTCGTGCCGCGCGACCCGCGCAAGGTCTACAAGATGCGGCCGATCATCGAAGCGGTGGTCGACCGCGACAGCTTCTTCGAGATCGGCCGCCAGTGGGGCAAGTCGATCATCACCGGCCTCGCCCGGTTGGACGGCGTGCCGGTTGCACTGTTCGCGGAGGACCCGTTCGTATACGGCGGTGCTTGGACGGCCGATGCGTCCCGCAAGCTGACGCGCCTCATCGATCTATCGGCGATCTTCCATCTGCCGCTGGTGCACCTCGTCGACTGTCCCGGCTTCCTCATCGGCAAACAGTCGGAGGAAGAAGGCACGATTCGCTTCGGTTCGACGACGCTCGCCGCGCTCGGCCAATCACCGGTGCCGTTCGTCAGCGTGGTCATTCGCAAGGCGTTCGGCGTGGCCGGCGCCGCGAATCACAAGCCCGGCAGCCATCACGTTCGCGTCGCGTGGCCTTCGGGCGACTGGGGCTCGCTGCCGATCGAAGGCGGCATCGAGGTGGCGTACAAGGCGGAACTCGCCGAGTCGCTCGATCCGGACGCGCATCTCGCCGCGATCAAGGCCCGTCTGAATCGGTTGCGTTCGCCGTTCCGCTCGGCCGAGTACTTCGAGATCGAAGAGATCATCGATCCGCGCGACACGCGTGCGGTGCTGACGCGATGGGTGCAACTCGCACGGCGGCGGCTGCGACCGGGCGCTGTTGCGTTCGGCTATCGGCCCTGACGGATGCTCACTGCCGCGCAACTCGACGCACTTCGAACGCGCGGCCTCACGTACATCCGCAGCCTGATCGCGCACGATTCGGCGTCGCGGATCGAGGATCGCATCTGGGCGTTCTTTGCACGGCGCGGCATCGATCGAACCGACCGCTCCACCTGGCCGCCCGGCGGTCTGATGAGCAAGGTTCAAGGTTTGCGCCAGGCCGGCGTATTCGCGCCGTTCGCGAACGAGGCGCTGTTCGCGGTGGTCGATCAACTGCTCGGCCGCGGCGCCTGGACGAAACCGCGCGAGGAAGGCCAGGCGCTGATCAGTTTCCCGCAGCCAGAACCCTGGGAAGTGCCACACAAGACCTGGCATTTCGACCTACCGGCAAGAGGCGCCGTGGACGCGTATCAAGCGGTGCGCCTCTTCGGCTACGCCGCCACCGTGACACCGCGCGGCGGAGCGACGTTGTTGGTCGAGGGCTCGCACGAGCTCGTGGGCCGCATGGTGCGACGCTCACCGAACCAGAACGCGGGTCAGTCGGCCGACGTACGCCGCCGCCTCGTCGCGCATTCGCCCTGGTTCAAGGCACTCACCACGGCCGGCGGCGACCGCGTTGACCGGTTCATGATCGACGGCGACGAAGTGGACGGCGTGCGCGTACGCGTGGTCGAGGCGACCGGTGAAGCCGGCGACGTTTGCCTGATGCATCCGTGGATGCTGCACAACATCGCGAGGAACTGCGCCGACCGACCGCGGATGATGATGACGCAGACGTTTCTGCGCGACGATAACGTCTACTACTCGAAGTGACCCATTGCCGTCGATTCGACCGCGTCGCTATAGTCCGCTCCCCGCCTTCGGAGATTGCGCATGACCACCGGCGCCTGCTTGTGCGGCAACATCCAGTTCCGCCTCGATGGTCCGTTCCAGATGATGATGCACTGCCACTGCTCGCGCTGTCGCAAGCATCACGGCAGCGCGTTCGCCACGTTCGTCGGCGCGCCGGCCGCGGGTTTCGAATGGCTTCGCGGCAAAGGCCAGATCGCAACCTGGGCGGCGCCGAACGGATATCCACGTTACTTCTGTCCGACCTGCGGGTCAGTCGTACCGGCGCCTGACGATACCGGTGAGCTGCGCTTCGTCCCTGCGGGCAACCTGGTCGAAGATTGTGGCGCCAGACCCGAGATGCACATCTTCGCCGGCTCCAGGGCGTCGTGGTATCAAATCACCGATTCGGTCACGCAATTCCTCTCGGTGCCGGACGGCTTTCCCGATGCCAACATTCCCAATGAGGTGCGCAAACCGACCGCATCGGGCGCGATCGGCGGCAGCTGCCTGTGCGACGCGGTCCGCTTCGAAGCCACCGGCGATCCGCTACTGATGGTGAACTGTCATTGCTCACGGTGCAGGCGCGGTCGCAGCGCCGCTCACGCGAGCAATGTCTTCGTCGGCTTCGATCAGTTCCGCTGGACGCGCGGCGCGCAGCACGTGAAGGTCTTCGACCTGCCTGGCGCGGAACGCTTCGGTACCAATTTCTGCGAGATCTGCGGCAGCGACGTGCCGCGCCACTCACCGAAGATCGGTCGCGTGAACATTCCCGGCGGTTGCCTCGACACCGATCCGCGTATCCGACCCGGCTATCACATCTTCGTCGGTTCGAAGGCACAGTGGTACGACATCACGGATTCGCTCCCGCGATTCGAGACGGTGGCGACGTAGCGACTACGCATTGCGTCTGGACGCCCTGACGCCAGGGCTTCGATCGGCAGCGCCTGCAGAACCTCGTCGACATGCTGCAGCCGAAGGGTCGTTAGAAGCCGTTGCGCTTCGCGGTTGCCTTGCAGTGCGGATCCTCGCTCATCGCCACGCCGATCGCGCGCAGCTTCGGACAGAACTCGGCGAACCAGGCGCGCCCTGGCCGCCAGAACTGCATCTGCCACAGGTAAATATCGAGCGCGGACCATATGTCCCCGAGAAACCACTGACTGCCGACATGCGTTTCCAGATGCCGCCACAACAGTTCGCGATGCTCGTCGGTCGATTCGCGTAGCTTTTTTCCTGCCGTTTCGTCGCCGCCCAGCCAGCGCTTCGGATCGTCGCCGTACGTGAACGTCGAGTAGACCGCCGACACCAGAAAGACCAGCCAGTGCAGGAACGCCGGCCGTTGCCGATGATTCGACGGCGGCACGAGGCCGGCGTTCGGCGCGATGTCGGCGAGGTGCAGGATGATCGCCGCGCTCTCCGTCATCACCGAGCCGTCCGGCATCACCAGCGTCGGCACCTGACCGAGCGGATTGAGGGGCGCGAGCGTGCGCGAGTTCCAGCCGATGTCGTCCCACGCAATGTCGACGAACTCGACCGGCACGTTCGCGCGCGCAAACGCGACTTCCACAATCATTGCGCCGCTACCTTTCGCGCCGTACAAGCGATAGCGGCCGGTGCCGCGCGCTGCCGTCATGCGCGCGGTTCACCGCGGCCCGGCCACACATAGCCGGCTTTCACGATGCACTCGATCACCGCAGGACGGCCGTCTTTGTTGGCGGCCAGTGCCTCCTCGAGCGCTGGCAGGAAATCGCCGGGCTTTTCGACCCGCTTCGACCACGCGCCCAAAGCATCGGCCAATTGCGCGTAGTTGCCGCCCTGGAAGTTCGCGCCGTAAGTGGCGTGGGCGTGCTTCAGCGACGGCGTCTCGATCGCCATGATGCCGTTGTTGAAGATCACCGTGATGATGCCAATCTCGTTGCGCACGGCGGTTTCGATGTCCATGCCGACCATGCCGATCGCCGAGTCGCCCATGATGTTCACGCACACCTTGCCGGGTTCGGCCAGCTTCGCGCCCATGATCGCGCCGAGACCGAAACCGAGTTGCGTGGTTTTGCCCCAGCCGATGTAACCGCGCGGCACCGTCGCTTCCCAGAACGAGATGATCTGCTCGCGCGGCGTGCCGGCGTCGTGCGTGATGATCGTGTTCGCCGGATCGAGCCGCTTCATCAGGTCGGCGACGATGCGGTACTGGTTGATCGGTACTTCGTCGGACGTGAATTCGCCCTTCCATTTCGCGAGAAACGCGCGCTTCGCACTCGACACGCGTTCGGCCACTGCACCGGGGCCGCGATTCACGCCGCGGCGGGCAAGCTCGGCGATCAATGCCTCGAGCGTCAGCTTTGCATCGCCAACGAGCGCGTACTGGATCGGATAATCCTTGTTGATGTCGGCTTCGCTGTTCGTCGCCTGGATCAATACCTTCGTGCCGGGCACGTTCGTGCCGTACATCGTGCGCGTAAAGCTGGTGCCGATGCCGAATACGACGTCAGCGGCATTCAGGAACTGCATCATGTGTTCGGGTTTGGTGATCGCCGATGCGCCGAGCGACAGCGGATGCTGTTCCGGGAACGCACTCTTGCCGGGCATCGTGGTCGTGACGGGGATGTCGAGCATTTCGGCGAAGCGGACGAGTTCCGCACTCGCTTCCGCGAACAACACACCTTGTCCCGCAAATACCACCGGCTGTTTCGCCGCCAGCAGCGCGTCGACCGCTTCGCTCACCGCGGCCTGGTCCGGACCCGACCGCGAGCCTTTCACCGGCACGTAGTCGAGTTCGCCTTTCAGTTCCGCCGCCATCGCGTCGACCGCGGTTTCGATCAAGACCGGGCCACCGCGGCCGGTGCGCAATCGATAGAACGCGTGGCGCAGCGTCGGTGCGATGCGATTGACGTCGGACACGAACGCGCGCCACTTCGTGATGTGCGCATAGTTGTCGTACGAACTGAACACGGGCGAAATGCCTTGCCGCGGCGTCGCTTCGCCGGCCGGCAGCACCAGCATCGGCACGTTGTCCGTGAATGCCTGCGCCACACCGGTGAACGCGTTTTCCGCACCAGGCCCCTGCTGGCACACGAACACGCCGATGCGTTTGCCGTTGGTCGCACGGCTGAAACCGTCGGCGATCGCGAGACCCACGCGCTCCTGACGGCACATGATCGGACGGATGCCGATCTGCGCGCACGCCTCGATCAGATCGTTGTGCGGATAGCAGGCGATGAACTCCACGCCTTCCCGCTTCAATACCTCTGCGATGACCTGCAGTCCTTTCATGGCGTCCCCCTCCGTTGAATTGATGGACCGGAGCGTTATGCGCCGGCTTGCTCGAGCTCGCGCGCGCGTTCGATGAATCGGATCAGCGTTTCCACCGACTGCGCACCTGGGATGGCATAGCCGGACGGCAGGACGAAACACGGCACGCCGGTTACGCCTGCGTCGTACGCGTCCTGCACCAGCGTGCGCACTTCGTCGATGCCGGCGTCGCTGTTCAGCATCGCGAGCGCCGCATCGCGATCGGCGCCGACGGATTCCGCGGCGTCGGCAAGCACGTCGTAGTCGCCAAGGTCACGCCCGTCGCAGAAGTAGTAGCGGAACAGCGTGTCCATCAGCGCATGCTGCTGCGTACCGGGACCCACCCAGTCGACCAGGCGATGGCCGTTCAGCGTATTCGGCACGCGTTTCACCGCGCCGTAGTTGAGTTCGATACCGGCGCCGCGCGCTTCGTCGATGATCACCTGCGGCGTGCCTCGCTTCGCGCCTTCTTCGCCGAATCGCGCGCGCATGAACGTGGCGCGATCGAGCCCTTCCATCGGCAATTGCGGATACAGCTGAAACGGACGCCAGCGCGGAATCACGTCGGCGCCCGCCGGTGACGCGAGCACCTGATCGAGGCGCCGCTTGCCGATGAAACACCACGGGCAGATCAGATCGGACACGACGTCGATGAACATGTGAGTGGTCTCGGGCAGCGATTGCCGGGATTATAGGTAAATCACGTTGGGGAGATACGTCGATGCTCGTTGGACTCGTCACCGGCGAACGCAGGCTCGAATTGCGCGAGATGCCGCAGCCGGTACCGGCGCCCGGCAAGGTGGTGGTCGAGATCGCGTACTGCGGCATCTGCGGCACCGACCTCCATGCGTTCCAATCAGGCGAACCTTACAACCCCGCCATCTGCGGCCACGAGTGGACCGGCCGTGTCAGTGCCGTGGGCGCGCAGGCATTGCACGTCCGCGAAGGCGATCGGGTGGCGATCGGCGCTGCCGTGGCGTGCGGGTCGTGCGCCACCTGCCGGCGCGGCGATGCCGCGCACTGCGAGACCGCATTCGCCGGAATGATCGGCGTCGGCCCGCTCGCGGCGCCGCACGGCGGATTTGCGTCCGCGATCGCGATCGACGCATCGCGCCTGTATCAGGTCGACTCGAAGCTCGACGACGTCGACGCGGCAATACTCGAGCCCGCCACCGTCGCGGTTCACGCAGTGCGTCGCACCGGCATCCGGCTCGGCGATTCGGTGCTGGTGCTCGGCGCAGGTCCGATCGGATTGCTGGTTCTGCAGGCGGCGCGCGCGGCTGGCGCCGGTACCGTCATGCTGGTCGAGCCGCAGCGCAGCCGGCGCGAACTCGGCGGTACGCTGGGCGCCGATACGCTCATCGACCCCGCGGCGGTCGACGTAGCGGAAGCCGTCAACGCGCACGTCGGTGCGCAGGGCGCGGACGTCGTCATCGAGTGCGCCGGTATTCCACGAACCATCGGACAGGCCGTGTCACTCGCGCGGCGCGGCGGAGCGGTGTCGTTGGTGGGCGTACCGAACGGTCCCGCGCGGATTCAGGCGGCCGAGTGGCTCGTGAAGGAGGTGCGGGTGACGACGTCGCTCGCCTACCTTCGGGAAGAGTTCGACATCGCGCAGGGACTGGTCGCCGACGGGCGAATCCGTTGCGGCGCACTGCATACGTCGACCGTGTCGCTGCAACAGATCGGCGATGCGTTCGAGCGGCTTTCCGCTCCGCAGGCGGCGCAGGAGATCAAGGTCTTGGTCGATCCGCGCCTATAGCTGCACCACGCAAATTCCCGAAAGGAATTGGACAGCATCTCCACTCGTGGCGCTCACTCGCTATGTCTTTCTGGGGAGGAAGGCATATGCAACGGACGATTCATTCGGTGCCGCTCGCGCTGATTGCGGCCGTGTCGATCGGCTGTCAGTCGAATCCTACGCCGGGGACGCTCGCCGACATCAAGCGCGAGCAGGAGAAGAAGCTGTTCTCCGAGTGCATCGCCGAGCATCGCGTGCTGTACCGCGGCAATTCCAACGCCGACTACAGCGCGTACCGGGTCGGCCTGGTGAAGGTCTGTCGAGAGGGCGCGGACGCGCGCGTCTGGTAATCGATCAGGCCGGCACCTGCTTCAGGAACGCGTGAATCGCATCGTGCTCGAAGCCGGCATGCAACCGGCCGCTGCGCGCGAGTGCCGCAACGTCGTCGAGACTATGCCAGCCGATCCGCTCCAGTTCGTTGCGATCGAACGCGCCCACCGTGCCGACGAAACGCGTGCCGAATACTTTGTGGCGCGCGCCTTTGTAGCGATAGTCGCCGCAGTCCAGCAGATCGCCGAGTTCGACGCCGAGCTCCTCGCTGATCTCCCGCCGCGCCGCCGCTTCGGCGGTCTCGCCGATCTCGATGCGCCCGCCCGGCAGACCCCAGCGACCGCGGCTGAGTGGCAGATAGCTGTGGTGCACCGCCAGCAGGAACCGATCGCCGGACCACAAGATGCAGCGCGCGGTCTTGTACTCGACCCACACCGGGCGCGTCATCGGCGTTCGGCGCTGCGCGCGGGTTCGTGCATGAAGCGCCGGATGAACGGCGACAGCAGCAGCACGACGACGCCGACGGCGACCGCTACCCAGGCAACCGACCCGAACGTGGCGACGTAGATCGCGAGCGACTCTGCGCCGCCGACCGTTGCGCCCGGGGTTTCGTTCGCGCTCGCGCCTGCCGCGATCAATCCCGCGACGTAGTGCGAAAACGCGCTGGAAAGAAACCACACACCCATCATCAACCCCACGACGCGCGGCACCGACAGCTTGGTGACCATCGACAGACCGACCGGCGAAAGACACAGTTCCCCGGTGGTGTGCAGCAGATATGCGAGCGCAAGCCATCCGGCCGCGACGAGTCCGCTCGAATCGGCCTGCTGCGCGCCGTACACCAGCGCCGCGAAACCGAGCCCCACCTGCAGTACTCCCAGGCCGAACTTGGCCGGCGTACTCGGCTCGATACCACGCCGCGCCAGCACGACCCACAACAGCGAGAAGACCGGCCCCAACAACAGAATGAAGGCGGGGTTCAACGACTGGAACTGCGTTGCCTGAATATCGAGCCCCAACACGTGTCTGTCGACGTTGCGCTCGGCGAACAGGTTCATGGAGCTGCCGGCCTGTTCGAAGAAGGCCCAGAACACCACTGACACGGCGGTGAGAAACAGCACGACCAGCATCCGGTCGCGCTCGACCGGCTGCAGGCGTAACACCGCAAAGCCGATCACGCCGACGACGGTCACCGCGGCCGCAACCAGCAACAGATCGCCTACGAGTTCGTGCGATTGCACGAGTTTCCATGCCACCACGACGCCGATGAGGCTCGCCGCATAGATCAACCGCTCGCGCGTGAGCCCGACCGCGACGACTTCGGTCAGCCGCTTCGCATCGGTGGGCAAGCCGGCATCGCCGAGCAGATGGATGCCGCGTCGGAACGTGATCAGACCGGCGAGCATCCCCACGCCTGCGAGGCCGAAGCCGTAAGCCCAGCCGAACGTCTGTCCGAGATAGCCGACGATCGACGATGCGAGCATCGCACCGAGATTGATGCCCATGTAGAAGTAGGTGAATCCGCCGTCGCGCCGCGGATCGTCCTTCCCGTACAGCTGGCCGACGGTGCTCGAGATGTTCGGCTTGAGGAATCCGACGCCGATGATGATGAACGCCAGCGACGCGTAGAAGATCTGCAGCGACACCGGATCGCGCGCCACGCCGTCTGCTGTCACCTGTGCTGCATCGCCTTCGATCGCCATGCCGAAATGGCCGATACACAGCAGCACGGCGCCGAAGCCGACCGCTTTCCGAAAACCGAGATAACGGTCGGCGATGAGACCGCCGAGCAACGGCATCAGATACACGAGGGAGCCGTAGCTCGCGTAGATCGCCGATGCGGCCGCATCACCGAACAGGAAGTGTTGAGTCAGATAGAAGATCAGCAGCGCACGCATGCCGTAGAAGCTGAAGCGCTCCCACATCTCGACGAAGAACAGCAACCACAATCCGCGCGGCTGGCCGAGAATCGTTCCCGGCGCCGCCACCACTGCCTCACTCATCGAGACGATCCTGCTCCATGCATGCGCCGCAGCGTAGCAGATTCGTTGGCGCCACACCGATAGCAGGGCGACACACCAGACACTTTCAGTGTCGCCCAGACCCTTCAGTGTCGCCCAGATGCTTTCAGCGGCCGCTCAGACACTTTCAGTGTCGTGTGGCGAATGCCGCTAGAATGCGCCGTCGATATTTGCGGAGCCGCTACCGTCCATGCGCATCGTCGTCGCCGAAATGAGCCACGAGACGAACACGTTCTCTCCTGTGGTCACGGACCTCGCCCGCTTTTCCCACGGCGCGTCGATTCCGCTGGAAGGCGCCGGCGCGGTCGCGACGTTCCGCGGCACGGCCACCGGCCTCGGCGGATTCATCGCAGTGTGCGAATCGGTGGGCGCCGAAATCGTGCTGGCGATCGCCGCCGGCGCGCCGCCGAGCGGGCGCGTCGAAGACGCAGCGTTCGAGTACATCGCGCAGAAGATCGTCTCTGCGGCGGCGCAAGGATGCGACGCGATCATGCTCGATCTGCACGGCGCAATGGCGACCCGGACGTACGACGACGGTGAAGGCGAGCTGCTGCGCCGGATTCGTGCGGTTGCGCCGAACGTTCCGATCGCTGTCGCGCTCGACATGCACGCGAATCTCTACCCGGAGATGGTAGCGCGCGCCGACGTCATCGCCGGTTATCAGACGTACCCGCACATCGACATGGACGGAACCGCAGAGCGCGCCGGCCGCGCGCTGCTGAAGATGATCGAAGGCTCCGCGGCGCCGACGATGGTGTGGGGCAACGCGCCGATGCTGCCGCACGTGATGCGCCAGGGCACCGACGACTTTCCAAACGCGCAGTTGCAGGCCCGCGCGAGAGAGATGGAGCAGGAAGGCGCACTGGCCGTGAGCCTGTTCACCGGATTTCCACACGCAGACATCGAGCAGGCGGGATTGTCGGTGGTCGTCGTCACCGACGGCGACAAACGCCAGGCCGAGATCTGGCGCGACGAACTGCTCGATCGCGCGTGGAACGACCGCGCCGCGTTCGTGTATCGGCCCGAACCGCTGACGGAGTCAGTCGCGCGCGCCAAAGCGCTCGGCGCCGCACCGGGCATTCTCGAAGCGGAGCAGGGCCCGATCGTGCTGCTCGACCACTACGACAACACCGCGTCGGGCGGAACGATGGATACCACCGAAGTGCTCGCCGAAATCCTGCGTCAGGGGCTCGACGACGTAGCCGTGTTCGGCATCTTCGATCCCGAAGCCGTGCAGGAGATGGTGCGCGCAGGAGTCGGCGCCAAGATAACGATTTCACTCGGGGGCAAGCAGCCGATGCCGTCGATCGCGCGGCAGAGCACGCCGCTGACGGTAACCGGTCGCGTGAAATTGATTTCCGACGGCAACTTCCCGGCCACCGTGGCGATGTCGCGCGGCTTGACGATGCGCATGGGTACCACGGTAGTGCTATCCACCGGCAACGCCGACATCGTGGTGATCTCTCGCCACATCGAACCGTTCGATCCGGGTTGCTTCACCTCGCTCGGCATCGATCCGGCGCGCCGCAAATACCTCATGCTGAAGAGCCGCATCCACTATCGCGTCGGCTTCAAGAAGATCGCGCGCGCGATCGTCGAATGCGCGGGCGTCGGCGTCTGCACGTCGGACTATTCCGAACTCACTTTCGAGAAGGTGCGCCGGCCGATCTATCCGCTCGACGGCGTGAATACTCGGGACGGTGGAACAGAGTTGTAGCTCGGTGGAGGTGGCGGCTGGGTATCCTTGAATTCGATGTGTCGCACTCGGCTCAACTCGCGTTCTTCAGCGTATACAGCAGCGAATCGAGGTCGACGTTGCCGCCCGAGACGATGACGCCGATCCGTGGAGCACGGCGCGATGGCGGCGCTTCCATCAACGCGGCCAACGGCACTGCGCCGGACGGTTCGACCACCAGCTTCATGCGTTCGTAGAACAGCCGCGTCGCGGCGATGATCGCGCTCTCGCTGGCGAGTTCCACCGTTACCCGATGGCTCGACAGAATGTCGAAATTGATCTGTCCGAGCGGCGTGCGTAAACCGTCGGCGATCGTTGCCGGATTGCGCATCGGCTCGATGCGGCCGTTGGCGAGTGAGCGAAACGCATCGTCGGCGCGCGATGGTTCCGCAGCGATCACATCCACGTCGGGATCGATGCCGCGCACCGCGATCGCGGCGCCCGACGCCAGTCCGCCGCCGCCCACGGGCACCCAGAGTTGCTCGATGTCGGGTACCTGCTCGAGCAGTTCCACGGTGGCGGTGCCCTGTCCCGCCACAATTCGCGGGTCGTCGTAGGGCGGCACGAAATGCGCGCCGGTTTGCCGCACCACCTCCTCCAGCGCCGATTCGCGCGCAGGCACGTTCGGTGCGCATTCGGTCACGATGCCGCCGTAACCTTCGATCGCGGCGCGCTTCACGCGAGGCGCGTTCGACGGCACCACGATGTATGCGGGGATGCCGCGGATGCCGGCGGCGATCGCGAGCGCCGCGCCGTGATTACCGGACGAATGCGTCGCCACGCCGAGGTCTGCTTCGGCATTCGCCAACGACAGCACGGCGTTCAATGCACCGCGGATCTTGAACGACCCACCGCGCTGCAGGCTCTCGAACTTGAACGTCACCTTGGCGCCCAACAGCTCGTCGATGGCGCGACTGGTGAAAACCGGCGTGTAACGGATGTGCGGGCGGATCCGGTCGTGCGCCTCGCGGATGTCGTCGAGGCTCACCATCGTCAGATGACGCCGTCTCGCACGAGCGCGGCGCGCGCGGCCTCATCGAGCCCGAGCAGACCGCCGTAGATCTCGTCGTTGTGCGCGCCGAGCGCGGGACCGGGCCAGCGCACGGTGCCCTGCGTGGCGGACATGCGCGGAAACACGTCCTGCATCTTCAGGTCTTCGAACTGCGGATGCGGCACATCGACGATCGAACGTCGCGCGGCAAAGTGCGGATCCGACAACATGTCCGGCGCCCGGTAGATGCGCCCCGCAGGCACACCAAAATCGTTGAGGCGCTGCAACAGCGGCTCGGCATCGAGCGTGCCGCTCCACGCCGAGATCAGCGCGTCGAGTTCGGCCTGATTCTCGCCGCGGGCGACGTGGTCGACGAAACGTGGATCGCGCGCGAGTTCGGCGCGCTGCATCGCGTCGCACAAGCGAGCGAATACCGAATCCTGATTAGCGCCCATCACGATCATCTCGCCGGTTTTCGTCGGATAGACGTTCGACGGTGCGGTTTTCGGGAGTATCGCGCCGCTGCGTTCGCGGATGAATCCGCCGGCCGTGTACTCCGGCACGGTCGACTCCATCATCGCAAGCACTGCTTCGTAGATCGCCGAGTCGACCACCTGGCCAAGCCCGCTGTTCGTTCGATGATGCAGCGCCGCCAGCGCGCCGACGCACGCAAACGTCGCCGCGAGCGAGTCACCGATCGACAGCCCCACGCGTACCGGCGGCCGGTCGGGATCGCCGGCGAGATAGCGGATGCCGCCCATCGCCTCGCCGACGGAACCATAACCGGCGCGCTCCGCGTAGGGTCCGGTCTGACCGAAACCGGAGACGCGCACCATGATCAGGCCGCGATTGATCGCAGCGAGTTCCGGATAGCCGAGCCCCCATTTCTCCATCGTGCCCGGCCGGAAGTTCTCGATCAGGATGTCGGCGTGCACGACCAGGTCGCGCAACAGCTGCTGGCCGCGCGGCTCGCGCAGATTCAGCGTCGCGCTCTTCTTGTTGCGCGCGATCACGCTCCACCACACCGGCACGCCGCGACCCCAATCGCGCATGGCATCGCCGATGCCGGGCGGTTCCAGTTTGATGATCTCGGCGCCCATGTCGCCGAGCAGTTGGCCGCAGAACGGGCCAGCGATGAGTTGTCCGAGTTCGAGCACGCGGATGTCGGCGAGCGGGCCGTGGTTCGAGCGATCCGTCATGTACGGTCTGCGGAAGTTGCGGGCTCGTTATGCTAACCCGATACGCCGCGATCGTTGACGATCGGGCGTGCGGCTACAGCTGCAGGAAATACGGCAGCGCCATAAAGGCAACGCACACCGCGACCATCACGGCGGTGCCGTCGATGAAATACGGCACGCCGATCAGTGCCAGTCCGGATATGAACGGCACCAGTTTCCGCTGCCTGCGACCGTAGATGAGGTAGCCGGTGCCGATCGCGCCGAACAATACCGACCAGACGATGGACGCTTCGTCATCCATGGCAAAGACACCGATGAGTCATTACCGGTGCCTGGCACCGGCGATGACTTGTTGAGTTACGAATCGGTGCCTGGCACCGGCGTTGACTCGTCACGGGAAGGCACCGGCGCGGCTGACCATCGCGGGCAGCTCTTTGCCGAGTACGCCGCTGAGCCAGTGCGCGGTGTCGATCACCTCGGCGAGGTCGCCGTCGTGGCCGATCTTCATGCGATCGAGCATGTAGATGAGGTCTTCGGTGCCGATGTTGCCGGTGGCCTTCGGCGCGAACGGACAGCCGCCGATGCCGCCGATGCTGGCGTCGAGCGTCTCGACGCCCACCTGCAGCGCCGCGAACGCATTCGCGATGCCGGTGTTGCGGGTATTGTGGAAGTGCGCGCGCAGCGGCAGCGCCCCCAACGACTGATGTAAGGCGCCGAACAGGTCGAGCACCTGGCCCGGCACCGCGACGCCGATCGTATCGGCCAGCGCGAGTTCGACCGGACCTGCGTCGGCAAGCCGCTTCGCGATGTCGAGCACGCAGCGCGCATCGACGTCGCCCTCGAACGGACACCCGAACGCGACCGCGATGGTTGCCGTGGCGCGAAAACCGCGACGCGATGCATCACGCAGGATTTCGCAGCCGACCGCGACGGCTTCATCGACGCTCTGGCCCTGATTGCGCGTGCCGAACGTATCGGTGGCTGGCACCACCATGCCGACTTCCTGCAACCGCTCGGTGGCGAGCGCGCGGTCGTAGCCGCGGCGGTTCAGTATCAACCCTGCATACGTGACGTCGCCGCGCTGCGGCAGGCCTTTGCACACCGCTTCCGCATCGGCCATCTGCGGCACGCGCGCCGGGTGCACGAAGCTCGTCACTTCGATGCGCTTGAAGCCGGCCGCGAGCGCGCGGTGGATCAGCGTCAGCTTGTCGTCGGTCGAGAGAATCGCCGACTCGTTCTGCAGCCCGTCGCGCGGACTGACTTCCATCACGGTGACCGACGATGCGAGCGTCATTTGCGCTTCTCGACCATAAGCCGTGATCCCGACGCCGCGACCTTACCCGGCTCTTTGACGCCGACATCCTTTGCGGCGTCTTCGCGCAACGCAACCGTGCGATTGAACACCGGCCGGTCGGCCCGATGCGTATCGTCTTTGCAGAAGTAGCCGAGCCGCTCGAACTGGAAACGCGGCGCATCGGACTCCACGATCGCACGTTCGACGAAGCCCCTTCGCACCGCGAGCGACGCCGGGTTCAGTGCGCTCGTGAATTCGAGCTTCGCCGGGTTCGGATCGTTGAACAGATGTTCGTACAAGCGAAATTCCGCCGGCACCGCCGATCCCGCAGACACCCAGTGGATGACGCCTTTCGGCTTGAGACCGCTGGTGTCGGAACCGCTCTTCGACTCCGGCACGTAGCTGCAGCGCAACTCCGTCACCGCGCCGCCGGTGTCTTCGATCACCTCGTCGCAGCGGATGATGAAGCCGTTGCGCAACCGCACCATGCCACCCGGCACCAGGCGCTTGTATTTTGGCGGCGGCACCTTCGCGAAATCGTCGCGCTCGATGTACAGCGTGCGTCCGAACGAGAGCTGCCGCGCCCCCATATCGGGCCGTTGGGGATGCCACGCTGCCGACAGCGCCTCGTCCGTTGCATTCGGATAGTTCGTAATCGTCACTTTCAGCGGGTCGACCACCGCCATGCCGCGCGGCGCGGTCGCCTCGAGATCGTGGCGGATACAGAACTCGAGCAGACTGAGTTCGATGACGTTGTCCTGCTTCGTTACTCCGATGCGGCCGCAGAAGTCGCGGATCGCAGCGGGCGTTACGCCACGCCGCCGCAAGCCGGCGATCGTGGGCATGCGCGGATCGTCCCAGCCGGCAACATGATTGCCGGCGACGAGTTCGTGCAGCAGACGTTTGCTCATTACGGTGTATTCGAGGCCGAGGCGCGAGAACTCGATCTGCGGCGGATGGAAGTTCACGTTGATGTTGTCGAGCACCCAGTCGTAGAGCGGACGGTGATCTTCGAACTCGAGCGTGCACAGCGAGTGCGTAACGCCCTCGAGCGCATCGCAGATGCAGTGGGTGAAGTCGTACGTCGGATAGATGCACCACGCGTCGCCGGTGCGCTGATGATGCGCGTGCCGGATGCGATACAGCACGGGGTCGCGCATGTTGACGTTCGGCGACGCCATGTCGATCTTCGCGCGCAACACGTACGCGCCGTCGGTAAATTCGCCGCTGCGCATGCGCGTGAACAGATCGACGCTCTCGGCGATCGGCCGGTTGCGGTGCGGACTCTCCGTGCCAGGCTCCGTCAGCGTGCCGCGCGTGGTGCGAATCGCGTCGGCGGACAGGCCGTCGACGAACGCTTTGCCGTCGCGAATGAGCTGCATCGCGAAGTCGTACAGCTGCTCGAAGTAATCGCTTGCGTAGGTGAGGTGCTCGCCCCAGTCGAAACCGAGCCAGCGTACGTCCTGCTGAATCGACTCGACGTATTCGTCGTCTTCCTTCAGCGGATTGGTGTCGTCGAAGCGCAGATAGCAGTAGCCGCCGAACTCGCGCGCAACGCCGAAGTTCAGGCAGATGCTCTTCGCGTGGCCGATGTGCAGATAGCCGTTCGGCTCCGGCGGAAAGCGCGTCACGATGCCGGTTACCACCTTTTCATCGAGGTCGTGGCGAACGCGCTGGCGGATGAAATCGTTCGATTCGGCCGGCTTGGAAGCTTCCAGTGACATGCTTGAGTCCGTGCAGTCCGTAGCGTGGCGAAAACGCGGCGCATTGTAGCGGAATCGGCGCCGCACCCGCCCGGCAAGCAGGCACAAATATCTCGACTAGACTCTGTCAGAGCACCCCATCGGAGTGGGCATGCAGAGCGAACCGCAGGAACGGAGCCTGAATGAGTTGATCGAGATCGCCAAGCGCGCGCAGAGCATCCTTGGCCATCTCGACCTCGAAGCCATCGCCAGCCACGACCCGGATGCGGTCGCGAAACTGGCGTCGGTGGCGAATGCCATTCAGGCCCTCGACGACGGCGAAGAAGTCGGCTTCATTCCCGGCATCGACGAAAACGTCGAAGGACCGCCGGTACTCGATCCGCGCCAGGTGCGCCGCTCGGAATTGATGGAACTGCTCGACAAGGCGGGCTATTCGAACCGGCTCGGCCGCATTTACGTGGAGCCGTCCGACACACCGGAGAAGCCGCTCGAATTCGTCGCCCACCAGGACGGCCTGCCGCTGTTCGACATCTGTCTTGCGCCGGATTACAGCCCGGCCGACGGCGCACACGGCATCTTCATTTCGAACCGCGGCGTGTTCTCGGTGATGGTGCCGAAACCGATCGTCGAGAACCGCTGGCGCGTGCTGCGCAGCGTGCCGTACGAGAGCGAAGCGGAATTGATCGACACGGTGCGACGCTACATCGCGCGGCCGGCGGCGGGCGAAGGCTGAAGGCGCCGCCTCATTTGAACCGGCGGTATGCGAGATAGCACAAGTAGATCAGTGCAACTCCGCTGAAGAGGCCGATCACCATCGGCAATCCTTCGCCGACCGATGTGGGCGGCGTCGCGACGGCCAGCCGTACCGACACGACCATCACGCCGACAAAGAACGCGCCGAGCATCGAGTAAACGAGCTTTGGCACCGCCAGCCGGCCTCGCGTATCCCAGAACCCGATCAACGAACCCGCCCAGCGGAACATCAACACCGACAGCCCGACGCAGATCACAGAGCCTAACAGCACCGGCGGCGTCGGCTGGTGCACAAAGGTCCACACGGCGAACAGACTCAATGCGGTCATGCCCACGGCGATGACGCCGCAGACATGACCGATGACGCTCGCGAATGGCTTCGGTACTTCGTCGTCAATCACGGCGTCACACCACTCAGTTCGACCATTGATAGATGTCGGTGCCCAGCGATTGCCCGGATACTGCGGTGTACGCGGCGTACATTGCCGTGCCCGTTCCGTATCCCGCTGCGAATGCGACTCCGGTCGCGCCCATGACGTTGCGCAGTGCAATTCCCGCTTCGATCCCGGTAATGCTCACGCCGCCGACATTGATCGAGTCGACGCCGCCGCTGACCTGATCGATCTCTGCCTGAGAAAGTGTCCTCATGCTCGTGTCCTCCTTGACTGATGTTGGGTTCGGGTTCGTGCGACCCGGCACTCACGCTACGCCGCAGCGCCGCGGGCGAAAACCGTTCCGTCTGCTTCGGCTGTGCGACATCGCCCTTCGACGAATCAATCCGGTGCGGCCGCAATGGCGGGCTCGCCCAACAACTCGCGCACGAACGTCCAGTGCGACCATTGACTCGGATGCGCCTGAATCTGCTGCTGCGCGAGCGCAGACAAGCGTTGCGCGATCGCATGCGTCATCGCCGCGCGCTCCGAAGCACGGCACGGTGCTGCAGCGATGACCGGTTGCGCTTCGGTCACCGAAACGCCGTCTGCGTCGAAGTGCGTGAACAGCGGCAGCACGTCGGCCTGGCCGAGCACCGCGATCTCGGCCGGGCCGCGCACGAACTGCGCGCGACGGCCGAAGAAGCCGACGTCCACGGTGCGGCCGAACTGCCGCGGCAGGTCGTACAACGCCACCACGATGTGGCCGCGCCGCAACGCTCGCACCACCGACATGGCTGCACCGTCACCCGCGCGCACGACCGTCAGCGCAAGATCGGACGATGCGATTCTCGCGAACGCGCGCGCCTCGATCTCGCTCCATGCCCTGCGTCGCACCACCAGCACCTGCTTCGGCGCCGACAACGCGAGGCGTAGTTGGCGCAGGCCTTCGAGGTAGTCGCCCAGATGAATCGTCGCAACGAGCACGCCGCGTGGGCACGCGTCCAGATAGCCGCCGACGCGCGCGGCGTCGAGCAGCGCTCCGGCTTTATGTCGCCGTGCACCGAGCCAGCTCTCGCTCTCCAAATGCCTATAGAAAAACCAGTCATGGATCAGGCGCCGTGCAGACGCCGCCGACTCTCCCAACAATTCCTCGAAGGCGTAAGTTAACGGTTCGAGGTTCG
The DNA here is from genome assembly GCA_963780795.1 of uncultured Gammaproteobacteria bacterium. Classification (GTDB taxonomy): domain Bacteria; phylum Pseudomonadota; class Gammaproteobacteria; order Pseudomonadales; family Azotimanducaceae; genus DATJGR01. Next base: position 88,458 of record CAWADH010000010.1, read on the forward strand.
CCGGCAGCAGACCGAGCGCCAGCACCCTCGACATCGAGCGCCGCGCGCGCAGCGTCGGGTCGAACGGCGAAATGCACTGCAGCGCGGCAACGGCAGATCGGTAGTTCGCAGTGGATCTGGATCGGATGAAGCGTCTCATTCCATCACCGTCGAAAGTGAATCAACCGGCACACGCGGCGCTGTTTCGTGAATCTGCCGCGGCATTCCGCGGCGTCGCCACACTCGGTACCGCGCTCATCGGCACCCGCGCGCCGTTCGGCGCACTGACGCTGCTGATCGCAACGATCGTCGCCGCGCTGATCGCGTTCGTCGTGTATGGCGAGTACGCGCGCAAGGAAACGGTCAACGGCTATCTGGAGCCCGACCACGGCGTCATCCGCGTGTTTCCGCCGCGCGCCGGCGTCATCGAGAGCATGCGCGTGAACGATGGCGACAGCGTTCGCCGCGACGACGTCCTGTTCAACGTCGTCGATCTGCAATCGATGGCAGACGGAACCGACGCCGACGCGCAATTGCTGACGGCATACGCGAACGAGCGCGCCGCGCTGGTGACGGCGCGGCAACGCGAAGCGGCCCGCTTCGACAGCGATCGCGCCGGACTGAACGCGCAGTTGCGCACCTCGACGCGGCAGTCCGTCGAGATCGCGCGGTTGATCGACGTGCAAACCGAACAGAACGCGCTCGCCGATCGACAGCTGGACGCGGTGCGCACGCTGTACCAGCGCGGCGCACTGCCAGCGGTGGAGTGGCTGTCGCGCCGCGAGCAGCACCTGCAGATCGGCGAGAAACTGCAGACCACGCGGCAGACCTACGAGCGCATCGCCGGAGAGCGCGCGTCGCTCGCGGCACAATTGCGCCGCCTTCCGCTCGAACACGCCGAACGCCTCGCCGACATCGAAGCGCGCAGCACCGCCATCGAGCGTGCAGAGGTGCAGATTCGCGCGCGCCGCAACTTCGATGTCCGCGCACCGGTGAGCGGCCGCATCGTCACCGTGAATCGGAAAGTCGGCGACACTACGTCGCCGGCCGAGTTCGCGCTGACGCTGATTCCCGACGATTCGGTGTTGGTCGGCCGGCTGCTGATTCCAACCAGCGCGATCGGTTTCGTCGAGCCGGGCCACGAACTGCGGATGCGATACGACGCGTTCCCGTACCAGCACTTCGGTGTGCAGCGCGCGGTGCTGAGAGAGGTCGCGCGCAGCGTGCTGTTCGACGGCGATGGCTACGGACCGCTGCGCGTTACGCGGCCGGCGTATCCCGCCACCGTCGACCTGCTCGCGCAGACGATCACCGTCGATGCGCGCGACGTGCCGCTGCAGTCGGGCATGTTGTTCAGCGCCGACATCATTCTGGAACGGCGCAGCATTCTCGAATGGGTGTTCGAACCGCTGCTCGGCATGCGGGGTCGCGGCTGATGCGCGGACGGCTGCCGGTGATGCTGCAATCGGAAGCATCCGAGTGTGGCTTGATCTGTCTCGCGATGCTGGCGGCATATCACGGCGGCGCGACGGACGCGCACGCGCTGCGGCGCCGCCTCGGCGCAACACTGCGCGGCTGGTCGCTGCGCACGCTGATCGGCGCCGCTGCAACGCTCGGCCTGTCCACGCGCGCGCTGCGCGTCGACATCGGCGAGCTGCGGCAGGTCGCATGTCCGGCGATTCTGCATTGGGATTTCGACCACTTCGTCGTGTTGAAGCGCGTCGGCAGGCGTCACGTCGAGATCCACAACCCGGCGGTCGGCGAACGACGGTTTCCGTTCGCCGAACTGTCGCAGCACTTCACCGGCATCGCGCTGGAGTGCACGCCGACACCCGCATTCGATCGCGCGATGCGCGCGCCGCGCCTGAATCTGTGGTCGCTGTGGCGAGGTACCGAGTCTCGGCGCCCCATCGTGCAGCTGTTGGTATTGTCTGCGCTCATCCAGCTGTTCGCTCTCGCGACGCCGTCGTACATGCAGCTCGTCGTAGACGACGTGCTGGTGAAGCAGGACGTCGACGTGCTGCCGCTCCTCGGCGTGGGCTTCCTGCTGCTGGCACTGCTGAACGTCGCGACCAAGACGCTGCGCGGTTTCGCGGGCATATATCTCGCCAACCGACTGAACTTCTCGCTTGGCGCGCGGCTGTTCTTCCATCTGATCCGGTTGCCGCTCGACTACTTCCAGCGCCGCCACGTCGGCGACGTGATCTCGCGCTTCCGCTCGCTGAGGCCGGTACAGGAATTCATCACCGGCGGCGCCGTGGCGGCAGTGATCGACGGTGCGATGGCACTGACCACGCTGGTCGTCATATTTCTGTACTCGCCACTGCTCGCCGCGATTGCGCTGGTCGCGTTCGTGTTATACGCCGCGTTGCGATTGGCGCTGCTGCGTCCGCTACGCCGGCGCAACCACGAGAGCATCGCGGCGGACGCGCGCCTCGACTCGCACTTTCTCGAAACGATCCGCGCGCTTCAGGGAGTGAAGCTGTTCGGCAAGGAGGCCGAGCGCGAACGCAGCTGGCAGGACCTGTTCGTCGACTCGCTCAATGCCGGCTCGCGTGTCGCGCGGTTGAATCTCGGCTACGACGCGCTGAGTGGATTGCTGCTCGGCGTGGAAAGCGTGCTGATCGTTTTCGTCGGCGCGAAACAGGTGTTATCGGGCGCGCTGACGATCGGCATGCTGTACGCCTTCATCGCATACCGAACGCACTTCTCGAACGCCATGAATTCGCTGATCACGCAGATCGCGCAGGGTCTGATGCTGGCGCTGCACCTGGAGCGAATCTCCGACATCGCGCTCGCCGAACAGGAACCCGGCCTGCTCGTGCAATCGTCGTTCACCGCGCCGGTGCGCGGTGCGTTACGCGCAGAGCGCCTCGGTTTCACGTATCCGGGCGACGAGCGACCCGTGCTGCGCGATCTCGATCTCGGCATCGACGCGGGCGAACGGGTCGCGGTGATCGGTGCGTCCGGCGCCGGCAAGTCGACGCTGCTGCGCTTGCTGGTCGGGCTGATCCGCCCGACGCAAGGACGCATCGACGTCGACGGCGTGCCGCTCGAACGTCTCGGCATCCGTTCGTATCGCGCCGGCATCGCGGCACTGTTGCAGGACGATGCACTGCTGTCCGGCACGATCCGCGACAACATCGCGTTCTTCGATCTCGCCGCAGACGCCGCGAAACTCGAACGCGCCGCGCGCCTCGCGCACATCTACGACGACGTCCTGCAACTACCGATGGGTTTCGACACCCGCATCGGCGACATGGGTTCCGCGCTCTCGATCGGCCAGCAGCAACGCCTGCTGCTCGCCCGCGCGCTCTATCGCGAACCATCGATCCTCTTTCTCGACGAAGGCACCAGCCACCTCGATCTCCCCACCGAACTCGCGATCATGCAGTCGATCGCCGAACTCGGCATCACCTGCATCTACACCACGCATCGTGAGGAGGTGGCTCGGCTCGCCGACAAGGTGGTCTCGTTAGGGGTGGACGGAGTTTCGAGCATAGTCGCGGTTTCGATCGCGGGCGGTGAAGGGTGATCGGTGCTCTGGGATTCACGGAGTATCGATCGGGTTGGGCGACGGGTGATCGGTGCGGAGGCGCATCACACGCCGGGCCGGAGCACCGATCACCCGTCGCCCAATTCGTCCGCAATCGCTGCGATCAACGTATTCGCCGCATCAGCCCTTCCTGCGACGCCGATGCCACGAGTCGTCCGTCGAGATCGAAGAACTCCGCGTGATTCATGCCGCGTGCGCCGCTCGCAGAGCTGGTGCGTTTGACGATCAGCAGCCAGTCGTCGACGCGGAAGTCGCGGTGAATCCAGAGTGCGTGGTCGAGGCTGGCCATCTGGATGTCGGTGCGCGGGACGGTGTCGACGTGCGGCAGCGTGGCGGTCGATACCATGCCCATGTCGGAGGCGTAGGCGAGCAGACAGAAGCGCAGTGCCGCGTCGCCGTCCGGAACGGGTGCTCGAAACCGAATCCATACCGGATTCCAGAATTGTTCGCGCACGGCGCGCGGCTGATCCTGCGGAAACACCGAGCGCGTTTCGAACGGACGCGGATGTTGTGCCCACGTGCTGATCTGCGGATTGGTTTTCGCTTCGCGGCGTGCGCGCGTGACGTCGTCTTCGAGCGCGTCGGGGCGCGGCACGTTCGGCATCGCGATCTCGTGGCTCAGGCCCGGTTCTTCGACCTGGAACGACGCGTCCATGTTGAAGATCGCCTCGCCGTTCTGCACGGCCACGACGCGACGCGTGGTGAAACTCGAACCGTCGCGGATGCGCTCCACTTCGTACAACACCGGGCGTTCCGGTTCGCCGGCGCGCATGAAATAGCCGTGCAGCGAGTGCGGTCTGCGCCCTTCCACCGTGTTCGCGGCCGCGCGCAATGCCTGCGCCAGCACCTGACCGCCGAACAATCGGCCGAGCCGATCTTCGTTGGCGCCGCGAAACAGGTTCAGTTCGATCGTCTCGAGCGCGAGAATTTCCAGTAGCCGTGAAGCTTCCTGGCTGATCGATCCGGCCGCGTCTCGCATCGTTTCGTCACCTCACCGCGCGGTATAGTCCGCGCCTGCCCTTTGCGCTGATGAAGGAGAACGATGATGACCCGAAGCCGAGAAGTCCAGTTGAAGCGGCGGCCGGTGGGGCTGCCGAAGCCGGACGATTTTCAGATCGTCGATGTCGACGTCGGCGCACCGGGCGCGGGCGAGGTGCTCGTCAGGAACGTCTGCATGAGCGTGGATCCGTACATGCGCGGACGCATGGTCGATCGCAAATCGTACGTGCCGCCGTTCCAGCTCGGCGCAACCATGAACGGCGGTGCGATTGGCCGGGTGGTCGAATCGAAGCATCCGGAATTCCGCGCCGGCGACTACGTGGAAAGCAATTTCGCGTGGCGCGAAGCGTTCGTCGCGAAAGGCGACGTGCTGTCGCCGCTCGGCAAGCTGGTTGCGCCGCCCTCCGCTTATCTCGGCGCGCTCGGTATGCCTGGCATGACCGCATATGTCGGCCTGCTCGAGGTGGGCGCGTTGAAAGACGGCGAAACGGTGTTCGTCTCCGGCGCCGCCGGCGCAGTCGGCACGATCGTCGGGCAGATTGCAAAGATCAGGGGCTGCCACGTGGTCGGCAGCGCTGGTAGTGCCGCGAAAGTCCGGCTGCTGACGGACGAACTCGGTTTCGATCGCGCGTTCGACTATCACGGCGCCGATTTGCTGGGCGAGTTGCGCGATGCCGCGCCGAAAGGGCTCGACGTGTACTTCGACAACGTCGGCGGCGATCACCTGCAGGCGGCACTCAGCCACATGCGCCAGTTCGGGCGCATTCCGTTGTGCGGTGCCATCGCGCAGTACAACGACACCACCCCGCCGCCCGGCCCCAACAACCTGACGCTGGCGATCGGCCTCGGGCTCACGCTGCGTGGCTTCATCGTGTCGCACTTCAACCACCTGCGCGCGCAGTTCAGGCGCGACATGGAGAGCTGGATCGCGAGCGGTGCGGTTCAGTACCGGGAAACGCGGATGAACGGCATCGAGAGCGCGCCCGCGGCGTTCATCGGGCTCTTCACCGGCGAGAATGTCGGCAAGATGGTCGTGCAATTCGAGGAGTGACAGACATGATCCGTACCGCAACCGGCGCCGCACTGTTGCTGGCGCTGTCGATCGTTTCGACGCTCGCATCCGCCGCTGTAACAGGCACCGATCCGGTCAGCATCGCCGTGAACGATCCGACACGTACCGAGGCGGACCGAACCCGCGACGAGCGCGATCACACGATCGAAGTGCTGAAGTTCTTCGGTGTCGCGCCCGGCATGACGGTGGTCGATCTGTTCGCCGGCGGCGGCTACTTCAGCGAAGTGATCGGGCGGATCGTCGGCGGCGGTAGCAGCGGCAAGGTCTACATGCACAACAACGCCGCGTACCAGACCTTCATCGGCGATGCGTTGACGGAACGCGTGAAAGGCGGTCGCCTGCAGAAGGTGGTGAAGCTCGACGCCGAAATCGGCCAGCTCGGCATTCCGCCCGCGTCGGTCGATCTGGTGCTGATGTCGATGAGCTATCACGACCTGTACTTCAGGTCCGACGACTGGGCGGTGGATCCGAACGCGCTGTTCACCGAGGTGCACGCGATGCTGAAGCCGGGTGGGGTTCTCGCGATCATCGACCACTCGGCAATCGCCGGCACCGGCTCGTCTGCCGCACAGACGCTGCACCGGATCGACGAAGCCTTCGCCCGTTCCGACATCGCGGCGCGCGGCTTCAAATTCGAAGGCAGCCTCGACGCGCTGCACAACCCGGCCGACGACCGGACGAAGACCGTGTTCGATCCAGCCGTGCGCGGACATACGGACCGATTCGTCTATCGTTTCGTTCGCGAGTGACGGCATCGGAACCTACCAACCCCTTGAATCGGTCGTTCAGGGGTGTAGACTTCGCCGCCTCAATCGCGACGAAACTCCCGCCAGGGTGTTTCCGTTCAACCGGAGGACGGCATGCGGCTCATCGACAACGGACACGACACGCGCAGGTGAGCTGCCCGACCTGATCCGAGTTCTCTGGCTCTTCATCAGAGCTTCCCGGACCGCGCAAGGCCCGCTCACCGTTCGGCGAGCGGGATTCTTTTTTCCAAAAGACTGCATTGACCCCGCTCTTATCTCGCAAGACGTAGGACGGATTCATGGCACACGCGAAACACGACAATCTCTGGGCCGTCACGACGGGGCAACGCGCGCGTTACTCCGGCGCCATCGTCGCGATGGCGTTTGCGAACGTCTGCATGTTCGGCGCACCGCTGATCGCGAAGTACGCGATCGACGTGGTGGTGGCGAGGGACGTCACCCTCGGCACGCCGCTGCTGGTGACGCCGTCGCAGTGGCTCGAGCAGGCATTCAGCTCGCAGAACGCATTCGCCTGGTATCTGTTGCTGTCGGCGGCGCTCGCGGTAGCCGTCACCGGAGTGGGCGGTGTGTTCCAGTACGTGCGCGGCCGCTGGTCGGCGATCGCGTCCGAGGCAATCGTGCGCCGCTTGCGCGAGACGCTGTATCGCCACCTGCACGATCTGCGCGCCGGCTACTACGACGACGCTGATACGGGCGACCTGGTGCAGCGCTGCAGCTCCGATGTGGAGACGCTGCGCGTATTCCTGTCGAGCGACGTGGTGGAGATCGGCCGCTCGATCCTGCTGATTCTCACGGTCACGCCGATTCTCTTCTGGCTCGATCCGCGGCTCGCGTGGGTGTCGCTGTGCCTGATCCCGTTCATCGGGCTGTTCGCGTACATCTTCTTTCACAAGGTACAGCAGGTGTTCCAGGTCACGGACGAGGCCGAAGCCGCGATGACCGGCGTGCTGCAGGAAAACCTGACCGGCATCCGTGTCGTGCGCGCGTTCGCACGCCAGGAGTACGAGATCGCCAAGTTCGCCGAGAAGAACCGTATCCACCGCGACCTCAACAACCGGCTGATCACGCTGATGGGACGCTACTGGGGCACCGCCGACTTCTTCTCGCTGATGCAGATCGGCCTGGTGTTGCTGGCCGGCGCGTTCGCGATCATCGACGGCCGCATTTCCGTGGGCACGCTGTTCGCGTTCCTGACCTACGAAGGCATGGTCATCTGGCCGGTGCGGCAGCTCGGCCGCGTGCTGACCGACTCCGGCAAAGCCGTCGTGTCGCTGGGCCGCACCAACGAGATTCTGAATCAGGCCGAAGAAACGCTGGAACCGACGCCGAGCCGCGGTCGAGCCGACGGTGACATCCGCATCGAACATCTGACGTTTGGCTACGACGCGACGCGTCCGGTGATCAAGGACTTCTCGTTGCACGTGCGCCCGGGCGAGACCGTAGCGTTCGTCGGTGCGCCAGGCTGTGGCAAGTCGACGCTGATCCGTCTGCTGCTGCGCCTCTATCCGTATCAGCAGGGCTCGATCCAGCTCGACGGACAGGAAGTGAGCGACGTGAACCGGCATTGGCTGCGCCATCAGATCGGCGTGGTGCTGCAGGATCCGTTTCTGTATTCGCGCAGCATCGCGGCGAACCTGAAGGTCGGCCGGCCCGATGCGCCGGACGCGCACCTCGAGCAGGCCTGTGTCGACGCGGCGATCCACGCGTCGATCCTGGAATTGCCGGAGCGCTATGAGACGTTGGTCGGCGAGCGCGGCGTCACGCTGTCCGGGGGACAGCGGCAGCGGCTCGCGCTCGCGCGGGCGTTGTTGAAGGACCCGCCGGTGCTGGTGCTCGACGACTCGCTGTCGGCGGTCGACACCGGCACCGAAGGACTCATCCTCGATGCACTGCGTTCGCGTAAGGGCCGCCACACGACGTTGATCATCGCGCACCGGCTGTCGTCGGTGGTCGAAGCCGACCGCATCGTGGTGCTCGAAGCGGGCCGCGCGGTGCAGATCGGAAGTCATGCGGAACTGTCGACGGTCGAAGGGCCGTACCGACATCTGTGTCAGATCCAGGGGTCGCTCGACGCCGAAATTCGCGTCGATGTGTCGAGAGCCGGGAGTTAATCATGTACGACGACGACAACTACGACGACGGCTTCGACGAGGAAGCGCTCGCCCGCCGGATGCGGCTGCACCTGTGGGCCAAGCTGTTCGCCTACACGCGACCGTATCGTCGCAAGCTCGTGATGCTCGGATTCTTCGCGACGCTGACCGCCCTGATGGACGTGTCGTTCCCGCTGATCACGCGCGCTGTGATCGACGCCGTCGACGCGCACGGCGCGTCCGTCAATCTGTGGCCGTACGCCGCCGCGTATATCGCGTGTACGACGGTGCTGTCGCTGTCGGTCGGCTGCTTCATCTGGGCCGGCGGCTTCATCCGCTCGCACATCGGCCACGACATCCGTCGCGACGGTTTCGAGAATCTGCAGCGCCTGTCGTTTTCGTTCTACGACCACCGGCCGGTCGGCTGGTTGATGGCGCGGATGACGTCCGACAGCGAGCGGCTCGCGAACATTCTTGCGTGGGCGTTCCTCGACATCGTCTGGGGCGTGACGTTGATGATCGGCATCGCGATCGCGATGCTCGTCATGAACGTGAAGCTCGGGCTGCTCGCGCTTGCGGTCATTCCGTTCCTCGGCTGGGTCAGCGCGCGATTCCAGAAGCGCATGCTGCGCAGCGCGCGCGAAGTGCGCCGCACCAACTCGCGCATCACCGGTACATACAACGAAAGCATCATGGGCGTGCTGACCAGCAAGGCGTTCGTGCGGGAAAGCGAAAACCTGAACGACTTCAAGCAGCTGACCGGCAAAATGTACGACGCATCGGTGCAGAACATGATTCAGGCGGCGTTGTACGTGCCGATCATCGTTACGCTCGCGAGCCTCTCCGTGGGACTCACGCTCGCGGTCGGCGGCTTCGATCTGCTGCACGGCGCGATCAGCGTCGGCACGCTGGTCGCCTTCATGGCGTACGCGCGCAACTTCTTCGATCCGATCGAACAGCTCGGCCGCTGGTTCGCCGAGATGCAGATGGCGCAGGCGTCCGCCGAACGGATCATCAGCCTGATCGATGCGGTGCCGGACATTCGCGATTCGGACGATGTGATCGAGGCGACGTCGATGCAGCGCAACCGACCCGCTCGCCAATCCGTGAGCGAAGATGGCGGATCCGCGCGCATCGACCGCATCGAACTCAAGGACGTGTGCTTCGATTACGGCAACGGCCGCCCGGTGCTCGACCACATCAATCTGACGGCCAGCGCCGGCGAGACGATCGCGATCGTCGGCGCCACCGGCGGCGGCAAGAGCACGCTCGTCAACGTGATCTGCCGGTTCTACGAACCGACGCGCGGCGCCGTGCTGATCGACGGCATCGACTATCGCAAGCGCGGGCTGCACTGGCTGCAGTCGAACCTCGGCATCGTGCTGCAGAACGCGCACGTGTTCAGCGGTTCGATCCTGGAGAACATCCGCTACGGCCGCCTCGAAGCGACGGACGAAGAAGTGCACGACGCGGCGCGACTCGCCGGCGCACACGAGTTCGTGACCGAACTGGCCGACGGCTACAAAACCGAAGTCGGCGAAGGCGGCAGCAGGTTGTCGGCCGGACAGCGCCAACTGGTGTCGTTCGCGCGCGCGATCCTCGCCGATCCGCAGATTCTGGTGATGGACGAAGCGACGTCGTCGGTCGACACCGAAACCGAGCAGCGCATCCAGCGCGGCATGGCAAACGTGTTGGCGGGCCGCATCGCGTTCGTGATCGCACACCGGCTGTCGACGATCCGGAACGCCACGCGCATTGCGGTGATCGAACACGGCCGCATCATCGAACTGGGTTCGCACGCGGAACTGATCGCGCTGCGCGGGCACTACTTCGATCTGTACCGGCAGCAGAGCCTCGGCGAGGCCACGCGCGAGATAGGTGACTTCAATCCGCGACTGGCGTGATGAAGTGGCGCGACGCCGCGCATGATGGTGCGCCGGGCGCGTGAGTGAACTGATATGGATCGGCGATGCGATCGGCGTATTCGCAACGCTGGTACTCGGCTATTTGACGTACCTGTTGTTGTTCGAACCGGGACCGTCGTATCGGGTTCCCGGTTCGGTTCACGACCTCGACGACGCGCAGCGCGCGGATCTTCTGTCGGCGGTGCTCGCGACACCCCTGCTGCGGCTCTCGACGTTTCGGGTGCTCGACGAGGGACACTCTTTGTACGACGCCGAACTGGCCGCGATCGGCCACGCAACCCGCAGCGTCCATCTCGAGGCTTACATCTTCCGGCGCGGTGCGTCGGCAGACGCGATTTTGGCGGCGCTATCCGAGCGGGCGGCGCAAGGCGTGCGCGTGCGGGTGATCGTCGACGCCATCGGCAGTCTCGCAACGCCGGCCAGTTACTTCGCGCGCCTCGTCGCCGCGGGCGGTGCCGTGCATCGCTATCACCCGGTGCAGTTCGCAACGTTGCGTCGCTGGAACAATCGCACGCATCGCAACCTGCTGCTGGTCGACGGTGAAACGGCCTTCATCGGCGGCGCCGGCGTTGCAGATCACTGGTCCAGGATCGAGCCCGCGCCGTGGCGCGATTGCGTACTCAACGCCACGGGACCGATCGTGGCCGGACTGCAGGCCGTGTTCGCCGAGAACTGGCTCGAGTGTGCTGGTGAGCTGCTGGTGGACGGCGGCGCTTATGCCGCGTCTGACGCTCCTGCCGAGGCGCGCAACGTCCGCGGTCTCGTCGTCGGCAGCACACCTACTGCGGGGCGGTCGACGCGCGCGCGCATCCTGGTGCAGCTGTTGCTGGCATCGGCGCGCGACAGCATCGAACTGTGCACGCCGTACTTCGTACCCGACCTCGGCATCCGTCGCGAACTGTTGGCGGCGCGCGCGCGAGGTGTGCGCGTTCGGATCGTCACCGGCGGCCCTTATGGCGATCATGGCATCGTGCGGCGGGCGGGCCGCCGACGGTACGGGCCGCTGCTCGAAGCCGGCGTCGAGATCGCCGAGTATGCAACACGCATGATGCACGCCAAGGTGTTGATCGTGGACCGGCGCTGCGTATTGCTCGGTTCGTCGAACATCGATCACCGCTCGTTCGGCCTCAACGACGAGGTCAACATCGTGGTGTTCAGCGAGGCATTGGCGACACAACTGCATGGCTCATTCGAACGAGACCTGAGCAACAGCGAAGTGGTGAGTTTCGCGCTCTGGCAGCGGCGAACGATGCGAGAGCGGATTCTGGCAACACTGGGTCGGGTCACCGAACGCCATCAATGACGGGCGCGACCCTCAGTCTCGCGGCGCCAGCATCCGGCGCCATACCGGCGCGCCGAACAGCGAGTGCACGATCACGGCCCCGACGTGGGCCGCGAGAAACGCCGGAATCAGGGCTTCGCCGATTTCGTGTGCCTCTTCTGCGGCCTCTCCGACCGCCCCCGCATAGAAATACAGGACGACGCCGGTCGCGCTCATCCATGCGAACAACGCGAGTCCGAACAACTGCACCAGCCCGGCGATGCCCTCGTGCATGTTTCGCTCCGGCAGCCGGACCCGGACCAGCGAACGCAGGTCCTGTACCACCAGACGGAACGCCGCGGTACTGAACGGCCACCAGTACGCGAAGCGCATCTCTTTGCGGCCGAACGTTCCGCTCACCAGCCGTGCGGCGACAAACGCCGCGACCGTGAAGCCGAGATACGCGTGTAGCAGATAGCCGAACGAGGCCCGCTCGCCGTCAGCACCTTCAGCGGTCAGATAGGCAACGACCCCGAACACGGCAAGACCGCCGTGTATCAGTTTCTCCCAACCGGTGTATTTCGCCGTCATGCATCAAATGATCAGGCGACGGCGCGCGGCGGGAAATCAGGGATTCCCGCGAGCGAGTTCGACAGGGTCAGTGGTTCAGCTTGAACGACACGCCGAAGTCCGAGAGGTTCGCCACGTGTGCGGCATCGGTGCCCTCGCCGGTGAACCGGTCCACCGCGAAGGCAGTTGCGGTATCGGTCTTCAGGATGCGCCAGCCGTGCTGGTGGACGCAGTTGATCGCGATGCGTTCTGCATCGGCGAAGGTCTTGCCGAGCGCGAACACCGTGCAATACCGGATGTTGTCGACCCACGCGTAAGCGTCGTAGGCATGACGCACGCGGTAGATGAAGAGGTACACGTGGCCGTCTAACTGCGCGCGCGAACGCGAGGGCGCGGCCGTGCGCGCCTGCACCGGACTGGCGCCGACGGGCGTCGGACGCACCATTTCAGCGCGCTCGGAAACCGGTTCGATCACCATCAGAGCCTTCCCGTCCATCGATGATCCCAGCGTTGCCATGTTCGTCGTCCTTGGAGCCACCACACCGCCAACTGAATAGCAATTCGCGTGCCGGGCTGTCCCGGTTCACGTTGTAAACGCTTTGAGCGCCCGCTGTCGTGCCGGCGCCGTGCTCGACGATCGGCGCCGGATAACCGCTCACGCCGCCGCACCGCCACGGCTCGAACAGCGCAGATGGCTCCGAGATTCGCGAGTTCGGGCACCCAACGCCGCACGAAGGTACCGTCCGGGTCGAACTTCTTCGCCTGCGTCACCGGATTGAAGATGCGGAAGTACGGCGCCGCGTCGGTGCCGGTCGAGGCGCTCCACTGCCAGCCGCCGTTGTTCGCGGCAAAATCGCCGTCCACTAACAGATCCATGAAGTGGCGCTCGCCGAGGCGCCAGTCGATCAGCAGGTGCTTGGTCAGGAACATCGCCGTCAACATTCTGAGGCGGTTGTGCATCCAGCCCGTGCCGGCGAGCTGGCGCATCGCTGCGTCGACCAGCGGATAGCCAGTACGCCCTTCGGTCCAGGCGCGATAGGCCGCCGGATCGTCCCGCCACCGCACGCGATCGGCTGAGGGGCGGAATGCGCGACCGCGGCTGAGGGCGGGGAATGCCGCAATGACGTGCGCATAGAACTCGCGCCAGATCAGTTCGCTGATCCACGTGACGGGGCCGACGTCGCCGCTCGCGAGTGCGCCGCGGTTGCATGCACGAGCCGTGGCGATGCACCGACGCGCCGACACTGCGCCCACCGCGAGATACGGTGAAAGGCGACTGGTGCCGTCGACAGCGGGCCGGTCGCGGTCCGACTGATAGCGATGTATCGGGCCGTCGACGAACGCGTCGAGGCGCCGGGCGGCCTCGCGCTCGCCGCCCGGCCACAGTTCGGCGAGTCGCTCGGCCGTCGTGCGGCCCAGCGTCTTTGGAATCGGGTCCGGTTTCACGTCGATCTTCGGTTGTCGCGGTGGTACCGGCAACGGCTGCAGCAGACCGTCGTCGGCCATAGCGAGCCAGCGGCGCTTGAACGGTGTGAACACCGTGTATGGCGCGCCGCTTCCGGTCAGCACCTGACCGGGCGCGATGATGACGCTGCCGGAATAGCGGCGAAAAGCGATGCCGGCTGCGCGACATTGCGCATCCACTTCGGCGTCGCGGCGCTGTTCGTCGAGCGGATATTCGGCGTTGCACGTCACCGCGTCGGCGCCGTGGGTGCGCGCGAGCCGCACGATCGCAGCCGGATGTGCGCTGAAATGTCCCACGGTACGGATCAACAGCGGAACGTTGAGAGTGCTCAATGCATTCGACAACGTCGTCAACGACCGCAGCACGAACGCGCGCCGGTTCGAGCCGATGCCGTGCGACGCCATCTGCGCCGGGGCGCACAGATACACGCCGATCGCGCCGCCGCGTTCGCACGCAGCTGACAACGCGGGGTTGTCGTCCGTGCGCAGATCGTTGCGGAACCAGACCAGCGTGCGTCGAGCCGGCAGCGCGGCTTTCACAATCCGCGACGCAAACCTGCCGCCGGCGGGTGCGGCTCGAGGTAGATCTGTTCCAGCGCATAGCTGTCCGCCGACCGCCGCAGGTGATGCCGCAGCAGCGTGAGGGGCGCGAGCAACGGGATCTCTCCACGGCGATAGCTGTGGATCGACTCGGCCAATTCTTTGCGCGTTGCCGGATCGAGGTCGTCTTTCACGTAACCCTGAAGATGCTGCAGCACGTTGGCGTGTCCGCCGAGCGTCGCCGCCCGCGACAGCCCCCGCATCAGCACCAGGATGTACGCGTCGGCTCGCGCCGTTGCTTCTCCCGACAGATCCGACAACAGCCGTCCCGCTTCCTTGTAGTGCGCGATGCTGTGCGCCATCAGCAGATACTTGTACGCGCTATGGAAGGCGATCAGGCCCGCTGCGGTTACCCCCGTTTCGACCAGCCGCTGCCAATGCGCGAAGGCGAACACGCGCGTCACGAAATTTTCGCGCAACACCGGATCTTCGAGGCGGCCGCTCTCCTCTACCGGCAGCTCCGGTCGCGCCCTTACGATCTCGGCAGCAAACACGCCGCGGCCGTGACCGTTCGGCGGAACGTCCCCGTCCGCATAAACCTTCACGCGATGCAGGCCGCAGGTCGGCGAATTCTTCATGAAGACGTAGCCGCACACGTCGGCCAGCGACGGCACGACGTCGCGGGCGTAGCGCTGCAGGCGATCGGTCACGTCGATGCTCGGGTCCTTCACGCCGCGCACCCGCGGCGACGCGACGTCGCCGACCAGACGGATCGGTTGGCGCGGCACGCCCATGCCGATCGCAACCTCCGGGCAGATGCCGCGGAACGCGAACACGCCGGCCAGTTGCTCGTGGCACAGCGACGAACGCTTGTGGCCGCCGTCGTAGCGCACCTCCGATCCGGTCAGACAGTCGCTGACGGCTACGATGAGGGGTGGAGCGGGCCGCTCGGGCAACAGATCATGCAACGACGAAGTCCCAAAGCGCATCGGCGCCGCCGCTTGCGATCTGGCGGCCGATGCGCTGCTGCCAGTAGTTCTCGCGGCCGAACTCGTCGCGCCACGCGAGCAGTCGCCGCGTGAAGTGGTGCAACTGATGCTCGTGCGTGAAACCCATCGCGCCGTGCACCTGATGCGCAATCTCGGATGCGACGCCGGCCGCTTCGCCGACCCGCGATTTTGCCACGGCGACCTGCACCGGAAAGCGCGGCGTATCGAGCGCCGCGATGGCGGCGTCGGTCGCCCGCAACGAAGCGGCCACCTGCCCAGCGAGTAGCGCGAGATTGTGCTGAATGGCCTGAAACCCGCCGATCGGTCGACCGAACTGTTTGCGCTCTTTCGCATAGTCGAGCGACAACTCGAGCACCCGTTCCAGCGCACCTGACATCAACGCGGCGCGCGACAGTGCCATCCATTCGAAGACGCGAGTTACCGCTATCCCGACTGGCGCACCACAGCGCCGGGGCACACCGAGGAACCGCACCTCGTCGCGCGCCTCACCGGCGATGTTGGCGTGTTCGGTGATCTCACACCGCGTGACATCCAGCAGCACGACTTCGAGCGGATCGCCAATCACATAGCAGATGCCGTCCATTGCGCGCGCCCACGGCACACCGGCAAGCTGGACATTGACCTCGCCGCCCTCTGCGCTGTGCGAATCGGCGATACCGAGACTGATGCGCCCGTCGAATTCGCCGCAGGTGGTCGCGCTCATCAGATGATTCGCGATCAACGCTTCGGCAAGAGGTACGGGCAAGGCGTGGCGGCCCGCGACACGCAACAGGCGAAACGCATCGGCCAACGTGCCGCCGCCGACCGGTGTCGCGAGCTGCGGAAGTCCGTTCTCGGCGATCACCTCCCAGAGCTGCGCAGGGAAGTGTCCCTGCTCCGCGCGATCGCGCCGTGCCTTGTCGCAATGATCGGCGAACATCCGCTGCGCGGTGTCGAGGACGAGTTGTGTCGTATCCATCAGCGCAGCCCCAATCCGCGCGCGATCACGCCGCGCAGAATTTCGCGCGTGCCGCCACGGATCGTGAATGCCGGCATGTGCAGCAGCGTCTGCGCGAGCGTCGCACGAAAACGATGATCGTCCGCGACGTGCGGCGCCGCGAGCCGGGCGATCTCGGGCAATTCCTTCTCGAAGTCGTTGCCGAGCGCCTTGACCAGCGCAGCTTCCACCGCGGGACTCGCGCCCGCCTGCAGCATGCCGGCCACCGAAATCGACATCTGCCGCAGCGTCATCAGGTGCGCGGTGAGACGACCGATGACCGCCGCCTGGTGATCGGTCGGCGACGCGCCGGCGACGCGCACGAATTCCACGAGCACGCGAAACGCCGACAGGAATCGTTCGGGACCGCTGCGCTCGTACGACAGTTCGCTCGTTACCTGTTCCCAGCCGTTCCCTGCGCGGCCGACGAGTTGATCGTCCGGAACGAAACAATCCGTGAACACCACCTCGTTGAAGTCTTCGTCACCCGCGATGTTGCGGATCGGTCTCACCTGCACGCCGTCGCCGTGCAGATCGACGATCAGTTGAGTCAGACCTTCGTGGCGGCTCTGCCCCGGCGCGTCGGTGCGTACCAGCGCGATGATGAAGTGATTCCGATGCGCGTCGGTGGTCCACACCTTGGTGCCGTTCACGACGTAGCCGCCGTCGACTTTGCGCGCGCTGGTGCGCACCGACGCCAGGTCCGAGCCCGAGTCGGGTTCGCTCATGCCGATCGAGAAGTAACTCTCGCCACGCGTAATCGGCGGCAGGAAGCGTTGACGCTGCACTTCGGTGCCGTAGCGCAGCAGCAACGGTCCGCTCTGCCGGTCGGCAATCCAGTGCGCGCTCACCGGCGCGCCGGCCGCCAGGAGCTCCTCGGTGACGACGTAGCGTTCGAAGAATGTGCGTTCGCCACCGCCGTATCGGCGCGGCCACGTCATGCCGATCCAGCCGCGCTTGCCGAGCGCCGCGGAAAACGCCGCATCGTGGCCGTGGTTGAAATCGGAGTCCGGCAACGCCGTGCCCGCCAGACTGGAACGCAGGAATTCACGCACTTCGCCGCGCAGCGCCTCCGCCTGCGGCGGAAGACCGATGTTGTCGAAACGAAGACCTTCCACGACCGCACCGCGCTCACACGAAGAACGGAATACGTTAGCGGCGGCATTTTGCCAATGCAAACCGACGGCGGCCGCGCGACTTGCGGAGCAAGGCCACGCCGCTAACATACGAACTCGCCCAAAACGAAGCGCCGCGATGTCCCGACAAGCCCAGTTACGTCAAGGTTCTGAACGCGATCGCGGTGGGCGAAGCGCGCGGCCATGCGTTGTTCGAGGCATGGGCGAAAGCGACGCGAGATGCCGAGCTCGCTGCCACGCTGAGGATGGTCGCCATCCGCGAAGGCGAACACGCTGCCGTCTTCACGAAGCGCCTCTGTGAACTCGGTTACAGCGTTCGCGAAAAGCCGGCCGGTGATTTCGAGACGCGTCTGCAGAAGCTGTGCTCGGACGCATCCGACGCCGAAAAGTTCGAATCGGTATTCGGCTACGGACGCGAGCGCAGCAACGAAGGCCTGAACGGCATCTTCGCCGACACGACCATCGATCCGCTGACAGGCAGACTGCTCGGCCGCTTCATTGCAGAGGAGCGCGATACACGCCGCCTTCTGCAGGCGCAATACGAGCGCGTCAAAGCCGGTTCGATGCGCGGCGAACCGGTTGCAGCGAACGGCGAGGCCGCGGCGACGGTCGGCCAGGTAGCCGACACTGTGCTCGACGATGTCGGCTTAACGCAGATCTCCGAGCGGTTGGAGCGCCTCACCCGAACCATCGAAGAGCTCAAAGTACTTCGCCAGAAGAGGCGTTGATCCGTGGGCGACTTCGACGAGCGATTCGCACCGGTATTGCGCGAGATCGAACGCCGGTGCGGCGTCGCCGGCAGTTTCGTCGACAAGGATCTGTTCCGCGTCAACATCGCAACGCTGTGGGCGAACATCGTGCTCGATCCGTCCGAAGCCGGACTGACTGACGACGACATGGAGCCGCTGCACGATTTCCTGAATCGGTCGATCGAACCCGTGTTGGGCCGCGGTCAGACGCTGACGGAGTGCTTCCGCTTCATCAACAGTAAAGCCGGCGAGCAGGCGATGGACCGCTGCCACCTCACCACGACACACCGGCAGATGCTGCTGTATTTCTGTTCGATGATCCTCGACCCGGAAGGCCACCGCCGCTGGGCGGACGCACAACGAGAAAAACTCACTTAGGAGCTCCCATGAGCGACGCGACGACTGAATCCGACGTGGAGATTCCCGACCCGTATTCGATTCCGCTGGCGAGCATCAACGTGGCGCAGGCCGCGTTGTTTCAACGCAACCTTCAAGGGCGCTACTTCGAACGACTGCGCAAAGAAGATCCCGTTCACTACTGCGCAGAGAGTCCGTTCGGGCCGTATTGGTCGGTGACGAAGTTCAAAGACATCATGCAGGTGGACACCCATCACCAGGTGTACTCGTCGGAGGGCGGCATCACGCTCGGCCCGCCGGTCGCGATGCAGGAGGCGCAGGTGATGCGCACGCCGATGTTCATCGCGATGGATCCGCCGAAACACGACGTGCAGCGCGCCACCGTGAGCCCGGTGGTCGAACCGCGCAATCTGGCGACGCTCGAGAGCACCATCCGGGAACGCGCGGCGGGCATTCTCGATTCACTGCCGCGCAACCACACGTTCAACTGGGTGGAACGCGTGTCGATCGAATTGACGACGCAGATGCTCGCGACGCTGTTCGATTTCCCGTTCGAAGACCGCTACAAGCTGACGCGCTGGTCCGACGTGGCGACCGCAGCGCCGGGTTCCGGCATCGTCGAGTCGAATCAGCAGCGGCGCGACGAACTGATGGAGTGTCTCGCTTATTTCACGCGCCTGTGGAACGAGCGCGTAAACGCGCCGCCGGGGCACGACCTCATTTCGATGCTGGCGCACGGCGAGTCGACCCGGAACATGCCGCCGATGGAATATCTCGGCAATCTGATTCTGCTGATCGTCGGCGGCAACGATACGACGCGCAATTCCATCAGCGGCGGCGTGCTCGCGCTGAACGAAAACCCGCAGCAGTACCAGAAGCTGCGCGACGATCTGTCGCTGATTCCACGGATGGTGCCGGAGATCATCCGCTGGCAGACGCCGCTCGCGTATATGCGCCGCACCGCGCTCGCCGACACCGAACTCGGCGGCAAACAGATCAAAACCGGCGATAAAGTGCTGATGTGGTACATCTCCGGCAACCGCGACGAGGAAGAGATTGCGGATCCGGAGGCATTCATCATCGACCGGCCGACCGCGCGCCATCACCTGTCGTTCGGATTCGGCATTCACCGTTGCATGGGCAATCGACTGGCGGAAATGCAGCTGCGCGTGCTGTGGGAAGAGATCATGAAGCGCTTCCGCCTCATCGAAGTCGTTGGGGAGCCGGTGCGCACGTTCTCCGCGTTCGTGCACGGCTATACGCATCTGCCGGTCAAGGTGCACGCCGCCTAGGCAGGCGAACGGTCTACTTCCACCCGGCTCGTCGCTCCACCGCGTCGCGCCACACGTTCAGGTCTTCGCGGAGTCTGGCCACGGCCGCCTCGGTCTGACTCGTCAGCACGAGCTGCATCAGCGTCCGGTGGTTTTCGAGAGCCTCCATCGGGTCCGGTTGGTCCTGCAGCATCAACAACCGATAGCGTCGTGCCTGGTCGTAAAGAGTTCCCTGGATGTACGCGGCGCGCGCTGAACCCGCGCCGGCGGTGAGCGCAAGATAGAAGGCGCGATGCGCCTCTTCATAGGAGTCGCGCCGTTCGTCGTCGTCGGACGTCGCGTAGGCAATGCGCCGCTCGAGCACATGAAAGGCCGCGACGATCGCTGCTTCCCAATGTTCGTCGCGGCGCGCCATTGCGATACGTAACGTGCCTTCGACGACGGTCTCCCAAACGAAGATCAGGTCGTCGAGGTCGTCGGCGCTGAACGGCGCGACCCGAAATCCGCGTTGTCCCTCGGCGATCACGAGTCCCTCTCCCACTAGGCGGGAGAGCGCTTCCCGCAGCGGGCTCAAGCCGATCGAGTACTGCTGTCGCAGGTCGGCCATCGCCAATCGGGAGCCCGGCTTCAAATGTCCGTTGAGAACGTCCGCGCGCAATCGGTTGAACACCGATATCGCCAGCGTGGACTCGTTTCCCGCCGTTTTGGCACTTGCCGCA
Organism: uncultured Gammaproteobacteria bacterium; assembly: GCA_963780795.1. Classification (GTDB taxonomy): domain Bacteria; phylum Pseudomonadota; class Gammaproteobacteria; order Pseudomonadales; family Azotimanducaceae; genus DATJGR01. The sequence continues at coordinate 108,899 of CAWADH010000010.1, forward strand.
GTAATTTCGCTGCCTCCAGAGAATTTCGAAATTATTTCAAAACTCCGATTAGAGTGGTGTATCTTCCGCTAGGGCGTTCCGAGAGGGGGATGCCCAACGGGGAAACGAATTTCTACGTCAGCGGCGATTGCCGGAATCGGTGCCTAACCTAGCACGCGATCGTGCAGTCGACCTACAGCCGTAGGTTTCAATCAATGGGGAGTTATCGATGTCAATTCGCTGTAGGCCCATCGGCCGGCACGGCCGTGAGCGTGTGTTTCATTTCGAGGGGAATTTCCAGTCGATCCGTTCCGCACGCCTAGCCGCGTACGGGCTTTCATTCGCGCTGCTGTCCACGCTCATAGGGCAGTCGGCCTCTGCCGAGGAGGCGGCGGCACCTGAAGCCAAAGCGGACCGCCGTCAGATCGAAGAAGTGGTCGTTACCGCGGAGCGTAAAGAGGCGAGCATCAGCGATACGTCGATTTCGATCACGGCGTTCACCGGTCAGATGCTCGAAGACTTCGGCATCCGCAATGCGGAAGACCTGCAGAACATGATTCCGGCGGCGGTGATCCAGCCATACGACATGGCGATCCGCGGTATCGGCCGGAACTTCCGCAACCTCGGCGGCGACCCCGGCATCGCGACCTACGCAAACAGCGTGTACTCCGAAGACTTCGGCATCGCCTCGAGCGAAGGCGGTCTGTTCGACATCGAGCGGGTGGAAGTGCTGCGCGGTCCGCAAGGCACGTTGTACGGCCGTAACGCCATCGGCGGGGCGGTGAACTTCATCAACAAGAAACCGACCGACGAGTTCGAAGGTGAGGCGAAAGTCATTACTGGCAGCGACGGCCTGCAGGAAGAGTACGGCATGCTGTCGGGACCGATCATCGGCGGCATCCTCGATGCGCGGTTGACCGGTGTGAAGCGGGTTCGCGATGGCGCGATCAAGGATCTGTCGGGCAACCAGGACCCGGACAACTTCGGCGACGAGAACTATTCGCTGGCGTTGCAGTGGACACCCAGCGACGACATCACCTGGCTGATCCGCGGTAACGAACGCAGCTTGCGGCGCCGGATGGGTGGCGCGGATGCCGCCGGCATCATCACGTTCTCCGAGAACGGCGACGATCACAAGAATGCGCGCGACACGAGTACCTACGCATTCGGATTTCGCGCAGTCGACCCTTCGCTACCGTGCCCGAGTCAGTTTGCCCGGACGGCCGTTGTGGCCGCACCCGGCGTGAGAGGCGGCGTCGGTTGTATGGCGCCGGGCATAGCGACGCATACCTTTACGAACCCCACCGACGGCTCACTGGTGACTGCTCAGTATGCGGTTCCCGGAGTGGATTCGGCGAAGGGAACGGGCACCTCGAACCATCCCAACTACGCGTACGGTGCGGACCCGTCGAAGTTGAAAGTACTCGGCTTCGACAACCTGAAGGGCGGCGATCTGACGACCGACACCAACGGTCTGCAGAACGAAGGCTTCGACCAGCAGGCCGGTACGTCGGACATCTCGTGGCAGGTGAACGACAAGGTCACGCTGAAGTACATCTTCGGGTACTCGTCGTTCTTCTATGACCGCAACACCGACGTCGATCTGACCAGCAGTACGTTGTTCGACAACCAGTTCTACGTGAGCCAGGAAGCCGAATACGTTTCGCACGAGTTGCAGGCGTTCACCGACTTCTCGGACAACTTCTCGTTGACGTCGGGTCTGTTCTACTACGACTCGAAGATCACCCAACGCGGCGACTTCTACGACAGTCTCTGCGTGGTGAACCAGCCTTGTAGTTCACGGTACGCAAACCCGGCGTTCGGCACAGCGGCTGCACCGGTTCCGTACGGTGCGATCGATCCGGGCCTGGCATTCCTGGATGCGATTCCACAGCAACAGCTCTTTTCGGCGAAGCAGTTCGGTCTCATCTCGGTGAACGGCGGACAGGCGCCTGGGAACTGTATTCCCGGACTCTTCGAGGTCGCGACGTCGAACTATTGCTACGGCGCGTGGCAGGGCAACACGAAGTCACACGTTGCGCACCAGAATCCGTTCGTCTCTGCGACGGACCTGCAGTACCAGACGCGATCGGAGCGCAATTCGTACGCGGCGTATACGCAAGGCGTGTACACATTCAACGAACACTTCGCGTTGACGCTCGGTGCACGCTGGGCACGCGATCAGTTGACCGGCGAGGAAAATCTCGGGTGGTACGCAGAGGATCAGATCGCGACGTTGGGATTCAATGCCGCAGCCGGAACGCCCTGTACCACACCCGGCGTCGGATCCTGTACAGCTGGCGGAACGGTCACCACCGCCTCCTCCCTCGCAGCCGTGAACCAGGCATTCGGCTACCTGGCGGCCGATGGCACAATTCTGAATCCTCAGCGATTGCTGCCAGTGGGCGTTCCGGTCAGCGTCAGTGCCTGGCGCCGCGAAGAGCGGAAGGACGACGACATCACCTGGCGTGCGAACCTCGACTGGACGCCGACCGACAACGACCTGATCTACATCTCGGCAACGAAGGGCTCTCGAGCGGGCGGCTTCAACCTGGTGTTCTTCAGCGCGAACCGGGCGTTCAAGACCGAGAGCCTGATCTCGTACGAGTTGGGCTACAAGGGTACGTTGCGCGACGGCACCATGCAGTTGAACTCGGCCGTCTATCTGTACGATTACAAGAACGTCGAGACGTTCGGTACAGGTCCCTCGTTGTTCAATCCGGCCAATACGTCTACCAGCGTCTTCTCGGTGCCGTCGGCACAGATCGTGGGCTGGGATACGGATCTCGACTGGCTGATCACCGACAACATCACGCTCGGCGCGAACTTCAGCTACACGCACAGCGAGTACACGGATCATTTCACTGTGAACGATCCGAACGATCCGAGCCGGCCGCCGTCGCTGTTCGACCCGTTGAACATCCCGATCGACCTCGACGGCAAGCAGATGCTGCAGGTGCCGGAGATGAAAGGCGGCATCTACGCGCAGTACACGTGGCAGATGGCCGACCGCGGCCAGATCACGTTCCTCGCGAACTGGAGCTGGATCGACCAGGTGTACTTCTCGGCGTTCGAGTCGAAGGAAGACGCGGCACCGTCGTACCAGCGGACGGACCTGCGGGCCACCTGGATCTCGCCGAGCAGCGCATGGACGGTGGCGGCATTCGCCGACAACGTCTTCGACGAGATCGGCCTGCGGCAGGTCGACCACTACGGTTCGACTGAAGACGTGAACTTCCGCCGCTCCGGTTCGAACACGATTCCGCAGCAATTGGGAATCTCAGTCGACTTCAAGTTCGGCGCGCTCAAATAACAACAATCCACTACGCGACTCGAAGGGGGCTTACGCCCCCTTCTTTTTGATCGAATTACCGAAAAAATTTCGAAATTAGATCGCACGAATGCAGAAATTCGTGTGTCGTTTCGCTACAGTTGCCGTCAGCCATTGAATCGCACCTTCCTCCCAATTCGCGGTTCCCTGGTAAGGCTCCGATGGGCGCTGATCTCCGCCCATCGGAGCCGCCCTTCTTCCACACGCTTCCGGTTCAGCTCAGCACGTTGACGATCAGGCGGCGCTCGCCGCGATGATGTCGATGCTCCCACAGGAAGATGCCCTGCCAGACACCGAGTGCGAGTGAACTGTCGATCACCGGCACGGATAGACTGACGGCCGTCAACGTGCCCTTGATGTGCGCCGGCATGTCGTCGGCGCCTTCGGCGGTGTGGGTGTAGAGCGGATCGAGTTCCGGGACGAGGCGGTCGAGCCAACGCTCGAGGTCCTTGCGCACGGCCGGGTCGGCGTTCTCCTGGATGATCAGGCTGGCCGACGTATGACGGATGAAAACCGTTGCGAGACCGTCGGTTATCCCCGATTCGCGTACCCTTTCCGCCACTTTGTGCGTGACTTCATAGAGTCCCTGACCGTGAACCGATACCGTCAATTCGAAGTTCATGGACTCGCACCAAGACGGGTTCGCGTGCTACCGCGAGCAAAGGGTGGTGCGAGGATAACGGAACTCCCCTAAGGACGCACAATGGACGCGTTGGCAGCACCGCGGCAACTCGATCAGCCCGTTGCAGTGGCGGTAGCGATCGTGATGCTGCTGATCGGCGCCGCCGTCTCCGCGGTGACGAACGGTCACGAAATTGCCGCATCGCTGTTCCTGTTCGGCATGCTCGTCGCGAGCCGCACCCATCACCGCGGCCTGGTCATCGGCAGCGCCCTCTTCGCCACCGTCTCGCATCTGGCACCGACGCTACTGAACGCCGACGTCTGGCAGGGTTCCGCATCGCTGCTGCAGGTCGGGGCGAGTCAGCTGTTGTGGTCGAGCCTCTACTGGATGAGCGCCGCGCTGCTGATCTGGGATCCGCGCCAGCGCAACCTCGGCATCGAGCAGATACACGAAGCGTTTGCGCACGCGCCGGCCGCTATGGCTCTGCTCGATACCAGCGCCACCATCGTGCACGCGAACGATGCCTTCATCGACCTGGTCGGAAAGAGCGACGAGCCGCTCATCGGCAGCAAACTCGAGCAACTGATCGACGAGAAGATCTGGGACGAAATCCGTTCCCAGCGCAACGAACTGATGTCGCAGCAGGATGCGCACATCCGCTTCGAACGCGACTTCGTCCGTCGCGACGGACGCAAGGTATGGGCGTCGATTTACGCACGGATGCTGCGCGACCCTTCGGGTGAAGCCCGCTTCGCGGTTTTGCAGGTGCTCGACCTCACCGAGCAGCGTCGCGCACAACGGGCCCTCGCGATCAGCGAGTCGCGTTTCCGCGGCATCATCGAGAACACCGGCGAAGTGACGCTAGTGATCGACCTCGAAGGTCGCATCAGCTACGCCAACCCGAAGGCATACGAAGTGTTCGGCGCCTCCGCCACGTCATTGATCGGCGCCAAGCCGCTGCCGTTCATCCACGCCGTCGATCGCAACGAATTCGGACGCGCGCTCGCACGCACCAGCGCCCGTCCGCGCGAGACGTTCCGCCTCACCGACATCCGTCTGCAGGCGTCGGACGTCTATCTCGACGTGCAGTTCACCGGGCTCGGCGACGCACCCGGCATTTCCGGCACCGTCGTCACGGCGCGCATCACCACCGATCAGGTGAAGGCCGAGAAACAGCTGCGTTTGTCGGAATCGAAATTCTCGACCATCTTCCACTCGAGCCCCGACGCAGTGCTGATCCTGCGGCAATCCGACAGCGTGGTGGTCGACTTCAACACCGGCTTTACACGCTTGCTTGGCTACACGCGCGAGGAAGCGATCGGCGTACGCGAACCCGAGCTGAAAATCTGGGGCAATCCGCTCGACCGTGAACGCGTAGAAGCGGAACTCGAAGCGAATTACGAATGCCTCGACTATGAAACCGAACTCGTCGCGAAGAACGGCGAAGTATTGCAGACGGAAATTTCGGTGCGCTTCTTCGAAATCGACGGCGAACTGTGCGTGTTGTGCATCGGCCGCGACATCACCAAGCGCCGTCTCGCGGAAACCGCACTGAAGGAAAGCGAAGAGAAATTCGCGCGCATCTTCACGGGCAGCCCCGACGGCATCGTTATCATCAGCCTCGCCGACAGCCGCATTCTCGACATCAACGACGCCTTCGTGGAGTCGTCAGGCTTCAGCTACGAGGAAATCGTCGGGCATCGCGTGAGCGACCTGCCCGTCTTCGACGACATCGAGCAGCTGAAGCGCTCGACTGAAATCGTCGTGAAAGAAGGCAGCCTGCAGAACTTCGAGCTGACGTTCCGCACCAAGAACGGCGAACAGATTCCGGCGCTGGTCTCTGCCACCGTCGTCGAACTCGAAGGCGAGAAGAGCCTGGTCTGCATCGCGAAAGACAACCGCGTTCAGCGCGAAACCGAAGCCAAGTTGCGCGTCAGCGAAGAGCGATTCCGCGGCGCCTTCGAGAACGCGCCGATCGGCATGCTGCTGACCGACACCGACGGCTACATCTTCCAGGCCAACAACTTTGCAGTGAAGGCGCTCGCCTATCCCGAAGCGGAAATGGTCGGCAGCCACATCAGCCGGCTCGTGCCGGCGCCGGAAAGACAGAGCCTCAAAGAAACGTTCGACAGGCTGCTGTACCGCTCAGGCAACGTATTCCGCTCTGAACGCCGCATGCTGTGCAAAGACAGCATGGAGATCTGGACCAACTTCCACGTGGTGCTGCAGCGATCAGACACCGGATCGCCGCTGTATTTCATCGTGCAGCTCGCCGACATCTCCGAGATGAAGCGCAACCGCGAGCAGATGGAGCGCATGGCGTTCTACGACACGCTGACGGATCTGGCGAACCGCCGGCTGTTCGGCGACCGGCTGGAACAGGCCATCGCGCACGCGCAGCGCACCGGCACCTACGCCGCGTTGCTGTACCTCGACCTCGACCAGTTCAAACGCGTCAACGACACGCTCGGGCACGAAGCCGGCGACGAACTGCTGCGCGAAGTCGCACGCCGTTTGAGCCATTGCGTGCGCGCAGAAGACACCGTCGCAAGGCCGGGCGGCGACGAATTCACGATTCTGCTGTACGACATCAGCTCGCCCGGCGACGCGGGCGCGGTGGCCGAGAAGATCCTCGCGCGGCTGCGCGCGCCGATCACGATCTCGGGCCATCACCTCGTCGTCACCACGAGCATCGGCATCACCATCATCCCGAGCGATTCGGTGCAGCCGAACATCCTGACCAAGAACGCCGATCTCGCGATGTATCGCGCGAAGGAACGCGGTCGCAACAATTTTCAGTATTTCGCCGAGGAAATGAACACCAAGGCACAAAGCCGTTTGCGCACCGAGAACGAACTGCGCCGCGCGCTCGAATCGAACGAATTCGAACTGTTCTATCAGCCGAAAGTGCGTCTCGCCGACCAGCGCATCACCGGAGTCGAGGCGCTGATCCGTTGGCAACACCCTGAGCGCGGTCTGATGACGCCGGACAAATTCATCAGCGTGGCCGAAGAGACCGGAGTAATCGTCGGCATCGGTGCCTGGGTGATCCAACAGGCGTGCATTGCCGCGCGCGATCTGACGGCACAGACCGGCGCACCGATTCAAGTTGCGGTGAACATATCCACGCGCCAGTTCCGCGATCCGAACCTCGTCAACACCGTGCGACGCTGCATTCGCGAATCGGGCATCGACCCCGCGCAGCTCGAAGTCGAAATCACCGAAACGATGTTGATGGACGACGCCGAAGCGGCCGCCTTCACGGTGGAGCGGCTGCACGAACTGGGCATCAAGATCGCCATCGACGACTTCGGCACCGGCTATTCGTCGCTGAATTATCTCAAGCGCTTCCCGATCGACACGGTGAAGATCGACCGCTCGTTCGTGATGGACATTCCCGGCAACGCCGACGACATGGCGATCACCGCCGCGGTGATTTCGATGGCGCATCGGTTGAGCCTCGTCGTCGTCGCAGAAGGCGTGGAGACCACCGAACAGCTCAAGTTCCTGAGCGAACACGACTGTGAATACGGCCAGGGTTATTACTTCTCGAAGCCGCTGCCGTTCGCAGAGATTCAGCGCTTCTTCGATCCGAACGTCGCGCTGATGCGCCAACCCCGCAAACGTCCGGGCCAACCCCAGGCCTGATCGCTCTCCCGCTCCGTGGTTCGCCGCGGCATCCTTGTGTAAGGTCTGCAGGCGCCGATCGGGGGACACGAGATGACGCTGGCGAATGAGCGACGCACTCCGCCGCCTACAGAACGTACATAGAAGAACGCTTCGACGGTGAGGTCGTGGGCGAAGCGCTGACCGAACACGAGCGAGCGCTGCTCGAATTCGTCGATCGCGTACTCGCCGGCCGCGACCACGATTCGCTCGCGCCGGTACACCGGATTCTCAGAGGCGCGGCATAGCGCTCGATCGGATTGGTTTCTTGAAACACGGACGGAGACTGACATGGGTCGGTATTACGAAGACTTCACGGTCGGAGACACCTACAAGCACTGGCCGGGCCGGACGATCACGGCCGCCGACAACACGTGGTTCACCCTGCTGACGATGAATCAGCACCCGATCCACTTCGACGAGGCATACGCCGCGAGATCCGAATTCGGCAAACCGTTGGTGAACAGTGCGTTCACGCTCGCCGTGGTGGTGGGCATGAGCGTCGCCGACGTCAGTCAGTTTGCGGTCGCCAATCTCGGCTGGACCGACATCGTATTGCCGGCGCCGGTCTTCAACGGCGACACGCTCTATGCGGAGTCGACGGTGCTCGACCTGCGCGAATCGAAGTCGCGGCCCACACAGGGCGTCGTCACGGTCTCGACGCGCGGATGGAAGCAGGATGGCACCACCGTCATGACGTTCAAGCGCTCTGCGTTGATTCCGAAGCGCGGCCACGGCATCGAGCCCGCGCGATGAGCGCGCAGGACCACACCCAACGACTGCACCCCACCGGCGCGCTCGCCGGTATTCGCGTGATCGACTGCACTCACGTCATCGCGGGCGCGTACTGCTCGATGCTGCTCGCCGATCTCGGCGCGGACGTGATCAAGATCGAACCGCTCGATGGCGAAGGCGGGCGCGAGGCGGAGGTCGGTCCGTTCAGGGCATTCGATTTCATCAATCGCAACAAGCGCGCAATCGCAGTGGATCTTCAGCGCGCCGAAGGCGTAGCGGTCGTGCGCTCGCTGGCCACGACCGCGGACATCTTCGTCGAGAACTTCCGACCCGGCGCGTTCGATCGACTCGGCCTCGGTTGCGACGCGCTGCGGTCGCTCAACCCGCGGCTCATCTACTGCTCGATCTCCGGATTCGGGCACAGCGGTCCGTATCGCGATCGCGGCGGTTTCGATCTGGTCGCTCAGGCAATGGGCGGCATCATGAGTCTCACCGGCGAGAAGGACGCAGCGCGACCTGTCGCGGCCGGCGTGCCGTTCTGCGATTTCAGCGCCGGCACGTTCGGCGCGCTCGGCGCACTGGCCGCGCTGAATCGCCGTCATGTGACGGGACTCGGTCAGAAAGTCGAAGCGACGCTCCTCGAGTCCGGCATGGCGCACGCAGTCTGGGAGGCCGGCATTTACACGACCACGGGCGAGATCTCCGGACCGGTGGGCTCGGCGCATCGTCTGGCGGCACCCTACGAGGCGTTCGCAACGGCCGACGGCTTCATCGTCGTCGGCGTCGCCACGCAGAAGATCTGGACGAAGTTCTGCATCGCACTCGACGCGCGCCACCTCGAAATGGATCCACGTTTTGCGACGGAACTCGATCGACTCGAGCATCGCGACGCGCTGAAGGTGCTGATCGAAGCGGTGCTCGTCGCGAACACCTCTCGACACTGGCTCGATCGACTTCTGGAAGAAGGCGTGCCTTCCGGACCGATCAACGATATCGCTCAGGCGGTGGAAGATCCGCACATCGCGGCGCGCGGTCTCATCGTCGACGTTGACGGCGAACGCTACACGCGCGCGCCGATCGGACTCTCGGACACGCCGGTTGCGCTGCGGCGCGGTGCGGCGCTCGTTGGCGAGCACACGCGCGAAGTTCTGCGCGAAGCGGGACTCGAAGACGGGCAGATCGCGGCGCTGGAGCGCACCGGCGTGGTGAAGTCTTCGCGCAGCGATACCTGAGTGCCGCAACACCATCCCGCTCGCAAATTGACCAGGGTCGCGTTCGTACCATACGCTGCCGCGCAGCAAAGCAGCCACGTGGTCGCGATCATTCCAATGCGTGTTCCGGGGAGCACTGCCATGTCCGTCGATGCAATCGTCGAATCCTTCGAGATCGCGGCGGAACGCGGCGACGTGGCTCCGGCGATCTACGACGCCTACTTCGCCCGCTGTCCCGAATCCCGCGAGTTGATGCGGTATGTGGACATGCACATGCGCGGCCGCATGCTCGACAGCGTGTTCACGTTGCTGATGTCGGACGAGGCGTCGGACGAATTCCGTTACCTGCAGTTCGAGGCCGCTGCGCATTCGAGCTACGGCGTGTTGCCGCACATGTACGGCAACCTGCTCGCTGCCGTGGAGGACACGATCCGGCTGGCATGCGGCAGCAACTGGACGCCCGCGATGTCGGACGCATGGAACGCGCGCCTCGACATTCTGCTGCGGGAGATTCGATCTGCCGTGGAACCCGCCGTCGCGTAGTTCGGTTGTGAATCGCGTTCGGCCGGATCGGCGCGCGGCCGGTCGCGCTGCGCGGCCCCGTCAACCGAAGCGCCGGCTGGCTAGCCCCGCACCCTGCACCAGCGCCTCGAGCTTCGCCCATGCGATCTGCGGGTGCACGCGTCCACCGAGCCCGCAGTCGGTGCCAGCCATCACGTTGCTGGGGCCTACCACCTTGGCGAAGCGTTCGATTCGGTCAGCGACCAACTCTGGGTGCTCGACGACGTTAGTAGCGTGCGAGACCACCCCCGGCACCAGCGTTTTGCCGGCGGGCAGCTTCACGTGCTCCCACAAGCGCCACTCGTGTTCGTGGCGCACGTTGGCCGCCTCGAACAGATAGGCGGACGCATTCACCTGCAACATCAGATCGGCGATGTGTTCGAGCGGGATGTCGGTTACGTGCGGGCCGTGCCACGAGCCCCAGCACAGATGGAAGCGGATGCCATCTTCGGGCAAGCCGCGCAGCGCATGATTGAGCGCATCGATGCGCAGCTTCGTGAACGTGCGGTAATCGTCGATGCTCGGCTCCGGCACGATCATGTCCCAGTTTTCCGCGATCGACGGATCGTCGATCTGCAGGATGAGCCCCGCATCGAGGATCGCAGCGTATTCCTCACGCATCGCGTCCGCGCACGCGTACAGGAAGGCTTCGTCGCTGTCGTAGTAGGCGTTGCCGATCCGCGAGCAGCTGCCCGGCGCGATCGACGTCATGAAGCCCGTCGCAAGACCACTGGCGGCGAGCGCTGCCTTGAAGTGCGCGATGTCGGCGGCAATCGCGTCGTGGCCGGTGTACGTGAGCTTGCCGGTGCACGTCGGAAACAGTGCGGGGCCCGGCGCGGCACCGACCGCGCGCGGCGCGACGCCGGCATTGGGATCGCCGTACGCTTCGCCGAAACGTTGCCAATCGCGTCGTTCACCGAAGCTCGCGAGCGCAACCTTGCCGGCCGTGCCTTTCGCACGCGCCCGGTCGCGCATCAGGTCGAACGTGCCGAGTTCCAGCCCGCCGAGCCGCTGGAACGAATAGCTCCACCACGCGCCGTAGTCGACTTTCTGACTCATCGCCTTGCCGTACTCGCCGTCGCCGACGACGTCGACGCCGATGTCGCGCTGCCGCTTCACGACGTCGTTCACCGCCGCCTGCAGCTGCGCGCCGTGCGTTGCCTCGTCGACGTTGCCTTTACGCAGCGACCGGTTCAGTTCAATCAGCGAATCGGGCCGCGGCAGGCTGCCGGTTTGCGTCGTCAGGATGCGTGTCATCGTCCCCTCCGCTCGGCGCGTTTGTTCGTGTCGGTCACGGCCCCGTGAGGGGCAACATACCCAGATCCACGATCGACTGACCGCCGTCGGCCACCAGTACCGTGCCGGTCACGAACGAGCTCGCATCGGTCGCGAGGAATTCGACGCAGCGTGCGATCTCGTCCGGGTCGGCCATGCGGTTGATCGGATTGTTCTCGACCAGCAGACCGCGCGCCGCGTCCATGGATACCCCGCGTGCCCTGGCGAGCATATGCAGCGCGCCTTCCACCATCGGCGTGTCGACCCATCCCGGACACAGCGTGTTCACCCGAATGCCTTCCCGCCCGTAGTCGCGGGCGAGCGAACGCGTCAGTCCGAGCAGCGCGGCTTTAGTCGTGCCGTACACGGCCGAATTCTTCGCCGCGAACAAACCGCCGATCGACGAGACATTGACGATCGAACCGCCTCCCCGCGCCCGCAGGTGCGGGATCGCCGCGCGCGCAACGCGCATCGGTCCGTTCACGTTGACTTCGACCACCGACGACCACGCGGCATCGTCGAGCTGCTCGACGTTGCCGATCTGCACCGCCGCGGCATTGTTCACGACGATGTCGAGACCGCCGCAGCGCTTCACCAATTGGGCGATGGTCTGTTCAACGGACGCCGTGACGCCGACATCGCACTGCAGCGCCAATGCGCCGATTTCGCTTGCGAGCTGCTCGACAATGGCCGCGCGTCGCCCCACCACGACGACCTGCGCACCCCGGTTTATGAGCCGCCGCGCTACGGCACCGCCGATGCCGGTTCCGCCGCCGGTCACGAGCGCCACCTTCCCTTTCAGGTCCGTCATGCTCTCCCCTTATGAAAGCTGTTGGGCAATACCGTTGGACTTCGCCACCACCTCTGCGGCAAATTCGGGGAAGCGCGCCACGTCGTCGATGAACTGACAGGGCTTGATGACGAACGTCTGCACTCCCGCCTCGATCTGCCGCGCGAGGCTGCCGAGCGCGGCGTCGAGATCGGCGCACGACGTCGGGTCGCGGAATCTGCCGATGATTCCGCCGAGAAATTCGATCTCGCAGATGTCGCGGCCCGCGTCGCGAAGCGCCGCCGCAATGCGGGAGCGATCGGCATCGCTCGTCGGGCCGAGCGCCATGTAGCCCGAACCGTAACGCACCAGACGATCGAGCATTCTGGCGTGCAGCGTGCCGCCGCCGAACCACAGTGTCGGCCCGGCGGGCCGCCAGCCTTTCGGTTCGACCCAGATGTTGTCGAAGTTGAAGTGCCGGCCATGAAACGACACGGGCGACCCCGACCAGACGGCCCGCCAGATCTGCAGCTGTTCGTCGAGAATCTCGCCGCGCCGCTCGAACGGCACGGCCAGCGCGGCGTACTCGGCCTTGTGCCAGCTCACGGACGGCAGCACCACCAGGCGCCCTTCCGCCAGCAGATCGAGCGTCGCGAGTTCCTTCGCCAGCAGCAACGGATGACGCAGCGGCGCGATGATCGCCGCGCCGACGATCCGCACGCGCGTCGTCGCGGCCGCGACAGCAGCCATCAGCATCAGCGAGTTGGGCCACGGGTACGACGGGCGCTGGTTGCCGGGCATCGCAAATTCGCGGGGATTCATCGGCACGCCGTTGGCGTCCGCGCCGTCTCCCATCACGACATGCTCGCTGAACATGACGCCGTCGAAGCCGGCGCGTTCCGCCTCGACGGCGAGCGCGACCTGGCCCCTGACGTTGCGCGGGTCGATCAGCGTCCAGTTTTCGCTGAGGTTCAGCAGCAGCCTTGGTTTGGCCATGTCCGGGTCCCTCTAGCGCGATCGCATCGCGCCCCTGCGGCTATTCGGTCACGCGGAGCGTGACTTCCCCGAGTTCATCGAACAGCGCGGTGATCGAATCGCCAGCGTCGAACGGAATGGCCTTGACGAACGAGCCCGACAGAATCACGTCGCCCGGCTGCATCGACACGCCGAACTCGTGCAGCTTGTTCGCGAGCCAGACGACGGCGTTGAGGGGATTGCCCATCACCGCCGCCGCTGAGCCGGTCTCCATGATGTCGTTGTTGATCGCGAGCGACGCGCTCATGCGCCGCAGATCGACGTCGAGCAGGCTCATCGGCCGACCGCCGAGCACGACGAAACCGCACGTTGCAGCGTCCGCGATGCTGTCCACCAGCATGTTCTTGCCGCGCGCGTTGTAGCGGCTGTCGACGATTTCGAGCGCGGGCAGCACGAAATCCGTCGCGCGGATCACGTCGGCAACGTTGATCGACGGGCCTTCGAGTTCATCACCCATCACGAACGCGAGTTCCACCTCGACGAGCGGCCGGTTCATCGTCGCGCGGCTGACGGCCGAGCCCTCGAGCGCGAACCAGTTGTCGAAGATGAAGCCGTAGTCGGGCTCGGTGGCGCCGGTCAGCGAGCGCATCGCCTTCGATGTCAGTCCGATCTTGTGGCCCTTCACGGAACGGCCGGCCGCGAGCTTCAGGTCCCGCACCGCAAGGCCGATGCGATATGCATCGGCGACATCCGCGTTCGGATGGCGGTTCGATACCGGATCCGTCCAGTCGCACGTCTGCTCCGCGCGCCACAGCGCTTCGGCCGCCTTCTTGATCTCGTCGTCGCTCAGCATATCGCCCCCCACCCCAATCGTCAGTCCTGAATGTACGCGATGAACGATGCGGACACCGCCTTCGCGTCTGCGGCGACGTGCGTATGCCGCGCCGGCCGCGAATTCGCATCGGGGAATTTTTCGTTCCACGGTGCTTCGCAGGCATCGCGCGCTTCGGGCGCAGGCGCCCAGAACTCCATCTTCGCGACGTGGCGCCAATCGCCCCCCGCGGCTTTCAGCATCTCACCGACGTGGCGAAAAATGTTCGCGTATTGCGCCGGATAACCCGCCGGCACCTGGCGCGTACCGGGATTGAATGGCGCGATCACGCTCGAAATCAGCAGCGGACCGATGCGCGTCGCAACCGGAATGCCGGTCAGATGACTGAGCCCGTCGATATGAATGCTCTTTCGCGCGCTCATGTCAGCCGCCCTTCTGCCGCGCGGCGGACCATTTTTCGAACTCAGGCATACGTTCTTTCGACAGCGGGAAGAGGCCCACCGTCGACTCGCCTGCCGCAACGCGTTCGAGTGCGAAGCGCTCGCGTTCTTCCTGAACCAGCGCATCCCTGACCACGTCCGCGACCAGTGCAATCGGTATGACCACCGCACCTTCGCCGTCGCCGACGATCACGTCGCCCGGCACGACGAACACGCCGGCGCACGTGACCGGCTCGTCCACCGAGAACGGCATGTGCTGCCGCCCCAGCGTCGCCCCGTGCGAAGAGAAGTGATAGACGGGCTTGTGCAGTTCCGCGATCGCCGGCGTATCGCGCAGCGCGCCGTCGGTGACGATGCCGGTCGCGCCGAGGCTGAACGCGCGTGTGGAGAAGATGTCGCCGATCGTCGCGGCGTCCGGCACGCCGCGCGCCTCGATCACCAGCACGTCGCCCGGCTTCAGCGCTTCCACCGCTCGCCGCTGCGCGTTCATGCCGCCGCCGTATTGCTGCTGTAAATCTTCACGCAGCGCGACATACCGCAGCGTCCGCGCGCGGCCGACCATGCGCAGTTCCGGATGCAGCGGCTTCAATCCCGAAAAAAACGTGCTGCGGATGCCGCGCATCTGAAGCTGGTGCGCGAGTGTCGACGTCGCGATCGTCTTCAGCGCCTCGATACGCTCGTCAGTCAGTACGTCGCTGGTGGTTTCGTTCGTCATATTTCCTCCGATCGTTCAGCGCGGTGACGCTTTAGCGCGGTGTCGCTTTATCGCGGTGTCAGTGGGAACGACGCAAAACGCGTCTCCGTATAGAACTCGCGGCTGTGCTCACCGCCTTCACGTCCGGTGCCGCTCGACTTGATGCCGCCGAACGGCTGGCGCAAATCGCGTTCGAAGCCGGCGTTGATCCAGATCATCGCGGTCTGCAGACGGTGGCTCACGTAGTGTGCGGTGGTCTGCGATTCCGTCCAGATGTAGCCGGCCAGGCCGTACGACGAATCGTTGGCGATGCGCAGCGCATGGTCCGCGTCGTCGAACGGCATGATCACCGCAACCGGCCCGAAGATTTCCTCCTGGCACACGCGCGCGGAGTTTTCGACATCGACGATCGCCGTCGGCGCGACGTAGTAGCCTTTGTCGAGCCCGGCCGGGCGGCCGCCGCCGAACAGGATGCGCCCCTCTTTGCGCGCCGTCTCCAGATAACCCGTCACGCGGTCGTACTGGCGCTTGTGAACGAGCGGACCGAGGCGCGTCGTGCGATCGAACGGGTCACCCGCGGTCCACATCGCCGCGGCCTTGGCGAATGCATCGAGAAACGCTTCGTAGATCGGCCGCTGCACCAGAATGCGCGAGCCGGCAACGCATGCCTGCCCCGCGTTCATGAAGATCGACATCGCCGCAGCCGGCACGGCGCGCTTGAGGTCCGCATCGGCAAAGATGATGTTCGCGGATTTGCCGCCCAGCTCGAACGAGGTGCGCTTGAGCTGCTTCGCCGCGCGTGCCGCGATGTCGCGCGCGGTGGGCACCGAACCGGTGAACGACACCCCGACAACGTCCTTGTGCTCCACGAGCGGCACGCCCGCTTCGGCGCCGTAGCCGAGCACCATGTTGTACACGCCCTTCGGCATGCCGGCCTCGTTGAAGATTTCGCATAACACCCGCATCGACAGCGGCGACAGCTCCGACGGCTTGTGCACCGCCGAATTGCCGTACGCGAGGCACGGCGCCATCTTCCACGTCGACAGCATGAACGGGCCGTTCCACGGCGTGATGAGGCCGAACACGCCGGCCGGATCGCGCATCGTGTACGTCAGCAGACTGTCGTCGCGGTTGAACGATTCGTTGCCTGCGAGTTCCTGCTCTTCGGCGAAGAAGCGGAAATTCCATGCCGAACGCTCGATCATCGGATGCGGTCCGGGATGCGCAGGGCCGATCGGTCCGCCCATCTCGAGCGACTGTAGTTTGATGATCTCGTCAGAGCGCGCCTCTATGAGCTCGGCCGCCTTGAACAGCACCTTGCGGCGGAACGACGGTTTCGCGCGCGACCATGCGCCGCCATCAAACGCGTCCTTCGCCGCTTTCACCGCCGCTTCGATGTCCTGCGCATCGCCGCGCGCGGCCATCGTCGTGAGCTGTTCTGTCGCGGGATTGACCACTTCGAACGTACCACCGGAGCGGGCACCGACGAATTCACCGTTGATGAAGTGCAACGGTGTCGGCACCGTCGGGATCGAAACTCGCGTCGTCGCGTCTTTCACTGCGCTCATCGCCCGCTCCTATTTGTCGATGCTCATGCCCGGCCCCATATCGCGGCTGAACACGTGGCCGTAGGTATCGCGCGTGTAGTACTCGGACTGATGCGTGGCCGGTCGTCCACCCCAGCCGATCTCGATCAGGAAGCCCGACGGTGAGGCGACATAGAACGAGAACATGCGGTCGTTCGCGTGCTTGCCGAGACTGATCATCACCGGATATTTGCTTGCCTGAACGAGGTCGTGCGTCATGAACACGTCGTCGAGGTTCTCCACTTCCAGCATCAGGTGATTGATGCTCTTCTTGCTCGGTGGGCCAAACGCGACCGTGTGGTCGCGTTCGTTGCAGTGCATGAACAGAATCTCGGCGATCTCGCCGTTGGGACCCGCCGGCACCTGGTATTCGACGCCGCCGCGCATGCCGAGCAGCTTGTAGAACTGATATGCCTTATCGATGCCGGCGTTGCGCAGGATCATGTGGCCGACGCCGCCGTGATCGCCTGTCAGGAAGCGGCCGTGCATGCGCCGCCCCGGCAGGAACGGTTTGTACGTGTCGATACGCGGGCCGTGGAAGATCTCGATCGGATTGCCGGCCGGGTCGGAGAGCTTCATGATTTCGAGCACACGGCGCGACGCCGCCAGATCCTTGCCGCCGACTTCGAACTTCACGCCCGCGTCCTTCAGCGCCTTTTGGATCGCGGCGAATTCCTCCACGCCCGCGACCCGCAGCCCGGCCGCGGTCAGATCATCCGCCGAGTTCTTCTCGAGAATGATCCGGTGGTGCCAGTAGTCGGTGCGCAGGTACAACCGGTCCGGCTCGCCCGGCTCTTCGAACACCTCCAGCCCCAGCAGATTGCCTGCAAAATCGCGCCACGCGGCGAGATCCGACACGCCGAAACACACATAGCCCAACTCGGTTACTGCAGCCATCGCCTACCCCCTTGTCGTATCGAAATTGATCCGCCGCCGTCAGCCGCGCGCTATTGCCACGGCTCATTCAGGAACCGCCCAACGAGTTCATTCGCCCGCGCCCGATCTGCCATCATCTGCGCCATCTGGTAGTTGCGCGCCGCCGACGCGAGATAGAAGCGCTCGTACTGCTCGTTTCGAGCCGCGAGGCCACTGCCCGCGAAATCCCAGCCCAACCGGAAAATACGCGCACGCCGCTCCGCGTCCATGCCGCCCGCGCCCTTCAGATGATGATCGATCAGCGGCCGCAGCACCGGATCGTCGAGTTCACCTCTGGACGGTACCGTAAAAATGTTGTGCGAGCCGAGCTCCTTGATGATCTCGTTTACGCGCACCATCCAGCCGGGCATCGTCGCGCGCAGCGCCGTGAACGGCCGTTTGTCCGGCAGCCACACGCCGTTGCCGGTGTCGCTCGCGCCGTCTTCCGCCGCCTGCAGACATGCGCGGGTCATCTCTTTGTAGGTCCAGATCTCGCCGAGCACCTGCTGCGTCGGCGGCTGGCTCGCATTGATCGCGTCGGCCATGTGGTTGGCAATACCCCACGCGAACTCGAGCTTCGTCAGCGCGCGGATCGTGGTCTGCTGCATGATGTTCTGCCACCACGTCTGGCTCATCACGTAGTTGTATACAGCGAGGTTGCAGTCGATGAACAGCCGTTCGTAGGGAATCTCGACGTTGTCGAAGATCACGAACGCGTCCTGCTCGTCGAAGCGCGACGACAGCGGATGATCGAACACGTTGCCGGGACGCGAGTACGAGTCCCTGCACAGGAACTTCAGGCCCGGCGCAGACATCGGGATGCAGAACGACAACGCGAAGTCGTCCGCGCCTTCAGGCAGCGGCGCTCCCGGGTAGACCGCGAGTTCGTCGGCGAACGGTGCGAGCGTCGACAGCACGCGTGCGCCGGAGACCACGATGCCGTTCGCGGTCTTGCCGACCTTGCGCAGCGAGACCGTGTTGCCCGCCCGCGGCGCGTCGCCCAGCGCCTTGTCGATCGTCGGCTGGATGATGGTGTGCGTCAGCGAAATGTCTTCGCGGCGCAGCGTCTTCTGATATGCGACGAGCCGCTCCGCGCCCGCCTCGTTGCCGTTGATCGCCCACTCCTCGGCGCGCCCGGCGAATCCGGCGTACGTGACGTTCATGTAGTCGGGGGTGCGGCCCATCAGGCCTACGGAGTATTCGGCGATCGCCGCAAGACATTGGTGGCGTTTGCGCAGGTCATCGAGCGAACGCGGGATCATGTGGCTTGCGTTGATCGGCTCGCCCGTCTCGGGGTCGGCCGTCAAGCAGCGGTCGGCGTGACGGTGCTGCAGATCGAACACATCGGCGAGCGAGCGCGCCGCGCCGGCGAACGCCGGGTGCGATACCACGTCGCGGACGCGCTGACCTTCGACCCACACCTCCCTGTCCCCGCGCAGTCCGTTCAGGAACTGCTGACCCGTGCGTGCCGGCATGAGAGCCTCCGATGAAAACTGAACACGCTCATTTTCATCGTCGGTCCGGTCGGAAGTCAAGCACCCGGCTGTTCCACTATGATTGCGGAACGCCTACTCAGGAAGATCGAGGTACCGACGTGGCCGCGCACCCGAAGTCGCGCCCTTCCAAGCGCACACGGGCGGAGCCCGCGCACAATGGCGAAGGGCGCCGCGAACGCAACAAACGCGAAAAACGCGGCCGCATCGTCGCGACCGCTCGCGGCCTTTTCCAGAAGCAGGGTTACGCCAACACCACGGTACAACAGATTTCTAAAGGGGCGCAGATCGCGGCCGGAACTCTGTTTCTTTACGCGAAGTCGAAGGAAGACCTGCTCATCCTCGTGTTCACCGACGAGATGATGGAGCTCATCGAGAGCGCATATCGCGAGATCGATCCCGACCTGCCGTTTCTCGAACAGGTGAGCCTGCTGTTCAAACGTTTCATCGCGTATCACGCACGCGACGTCGGCATCGCCCGCGAACTGATCCGCGAAATCACGTTCCTGAGCAATCGGGATCGTGCCGCGGACCTAGTTGCGATCACGCAGGCGATCCTGGACAAACTCGTGGCGTTCGCCGACCGCGCCATAGAACGGCGCGAACTCGATCCGCGCGTCGACGGCGCGGTGCTGGCCGACTGCCTGTTCTCGATCTATTACCAGCAGCTGCAGAGGTGGCTTTCGGGTTACACCACCCGCAGACAGTTCGAGCGCAACCTCGCGGCAATGCTGGCGCTGCTCGTCGACGGCAGCCGCTACCGCAAACGCTGAACCGAGTATGCGAAGATGCGCGCTTTGTCCGGGAGGGCAACGCGTGCCACGCCGTTTATTGTTCGTCCGAGCCAGCATCTTCGGCTCCGGCGGTCAGTCATCCCAACTCGCGGATGCATTCATCAAGCGTTTCATCGAGACGCATCCCGGATCGAAGGTCGTCGTACGCGACGTGCAGAGTCCGCCGCTGCCGCATCTCGATGCGGCGACGTTCGCGGCATTCGGCAAGCCCGCCGACGCGCTGACGCCGGACGAAGTGGGACAACTGCGTCTCTCCGATGAACTGATCGGCGAGCTCGAAGCGGCCACGGACCTGCTGATCGGCATGCCGTTGTACAACTTCGGCGTGCCGTCGGCGTTCAAGGCGTGGATCGATCACGTGACGCGCGCGCAGCGCACGTTCCGCGTCGGCGCGCGCGGTGCCGAAGGCATGCTCGGCCACATCGGCCACTGTTGGGTGATCGCAGCGCGCGGCGGTCAATACCAGGGCACGCCGCGCGAGAATCAGGTGCCGTACCTGACGACCATGCTCGGCTTCCTCGGCATTCCGCCGCCCACATTCGTATTCGCCGAAGCGATGTTGCGTCCCGATCTGAAGGACGATTCGCTGGCCAGGGCGCGCGAGACGATCGGGCAACTCGATCTATGACGATGCGCCTCGATGCCCGTCAGCGGACGGGGCTGGTGCTGGGTCCGCTGCTTTTCGCCGCCGCCGGATTGTGGCTCACCGGCCAGGGTCTCCCCGCGCCCGCCGCATGGGCCGGTGCGGTGGTGGTGCTGATGGCCACGTGGTGGATGACCGAACCGATTCCGTTGTGGGCAACCGGCTGCATTCCGCTGCTCGCGTATCCGCTGTTCGGCGTTGCGGGTCCGTTCGCCGTGGTGCTGCAGTACTTCGATCCGGTCAACTTTCTGTTTCTGGGCGGCATGATGATCGCCGCGTCGATGCAGCAGTGGGGTCTGCACCGGCGCATCGCGCTGACCATCATCTCGGCCATCGGCGTGAGCCCGCGCCGCATCGTGCTCGGCTTCATGCTGGCGACCGCGTTCGTCAGCCTGTGGATCTCGAACACTGCCACCACCGTGATGATGTTTCCGATCGCGATGGCCGTGCTGCTGAAGATGGGCGAGCAGATAGGGCCCAATCACCCGTTGGTGCGGCGCTTCGGGCTCGCGCTGATGCTCGGCATCGCATATGCCGCGAGCATCGGCGGCATCGGCACCAAGATCGGCACTGCGCCGAACATCATCATGGTGAAGCAGGCTGAGGCGGTGCTCGGCACCGACCTGGGTTTCGCCACGTGGCTGACGATCGGGTTGCCGATCGTGCTGGTGGCGTTGCCGATCGTGTTTCTGTTTCTTGTCCACGTCGCGGCGCCGGTCCCCGCTTCGGGATTTCCCGGCGGCGGTGACGTAATCGAGCAGGAGCGCATCGGCCTCGGTCGGATGAGTCACGGCGAACTCGTTTCGTTCGTCGGCTTCCTCACCGCGGCACTGCTGTGGATTTTCCGCAACGACATCGAACTCGGCTCGTTCACGATCCCCGGTTGGTGGCCGCTGATCACGTTCGGTTGGGAAGACATCATCCGCGTTCCGGTCGACAGCCTGCCCGCACCGCTGGCCAAGCTGATGCATCAGGACGTCGGCGACGCCGCGGTGGGCATGGGCGTTGCAATCGCTCTGCTGCTGATACCGATCACGCTGCGCCCGCTGCGTTTCGCCTTGGACATTCAACGCGCCGCACGCGTGCACTGGAGCCTGCTCGTTCTGCTCGGCGGCGGCCTCGCGATGGCGTACGGCATGCAGCAGAGCGGGCTGTCGACCTGGCTCGGCGAACAACTGAAAGGTATCGGGCAACTCGGACCTTACTCCGCAATCGTGATGGTGAGCTTTGCGAGCCTCGCGCTGACTGAGGTCGCGTCGAACGTGGCCACCGCCAGCATCATGGTGCCGATCGTCGCAGCCGGCGCCGAAGGTTTCGGCCTGCACGCCGCCCCGCTGATGTTCGCCGCAACGATGTCCGCATCGTTCGGCTTCATGCTGCCCGCCGGAACGCCCCCCAACGCAATCGTTTACTCGAGCGGCTACATCACCGTGCCGCAGATGGTGCGAGCCGGCATCGCCGTCGACCTCTTCGGCGCGCTGCTGGTTGCAACGATGTGCTATTTCCTCGTTCCGTGGGCGATGGGTTGAGTGGGGTGGTGCTGGTATTGATGACGTGATCAGTGGGTGATCGGTGCTCCGGGCGTTGATGCGCCTCCGCACCGATCACCCGTCACCCTTCACATCCAAGGTCGCGCCCTCGCTCAAGATTGAATAAGTCACTGCCGGTGCCTGGCACCGGCAGTGACTTATTCGATGTGCAAAAGCGGGTGCCTGGCACCGTCCGTTGACTTGCTGGTGAGAGGAACGCCCGCAATGCGCGCGTTCGCTCATCTCTCACGTCTGTCGATGGAGACGTGACCCGAGGCGGAGGCTCCGTTCCACCAAATCAGACCCGAAGCTCCGTCCCCCCTCAAGCAGACCGCGGCAGAACCACCACGTTGTCGAAGGACAGCCTGGCGATGTCTTCCGACACCGCTTGTCCGAACACGCTGCCTTTCTCGGTGTAGATGTACGGCTGCAGTTTGCGGGCGCGGTCGCGATAAGTCGCGAGGCCCGCTTCGAGCGCGGCTTCGACGCGCAGGCGGTCGCCTTCGTCGAGCATCACGTCGCCGAGTCTGGCGCGCAGCAGCAGCAGGTCGTGGTGTTTGCCGAGCGCGGCGCAGAGGCGATCGAGATACCAACGTCGCGCCCGGTTCTCGGCGCATAGCACCGGTCGAATCATGTCGAGCTGATAGAACGCATACTTCGCCCAGCGTCGCCAACGATGCATCAATGCCGTGTCGTCGTGTTCGATCACGCGGCGTCCGAGACGACGACCACGTTGATACGAACGCACGAAACCTTCGACCAGCCGGGCGTCGTCGAGGGTCTCGACGTCGAGATCGCGCCACACGCCCGATTCCTGCTGATATCCATCGGACACCTGGTCCATAGAGGCGCGCGTGACTGGTCCCCCGACATGCTCGCCCAACGTGTTGGCGACCATCGCCAGCGCAACTTGCGTCTTCTTCTTGCCCGATTTGGCGGCGAGGCCACGCGCCAGCGCGAGCACGGCTTGCTCGTCGCGTGCGGGCGCGAGAATCCGGTGGATCGCCTTCAGGCGGGCTTCGGCGTCGTTGAAAACCGATTCCGGTACGTCGCGCTGCAACAGGCGCCAGCTGGCACGCAGGCGCTTCACGCCGATTCGAAGGCTGTGGACCGACGTATCCGTCAACGGGGCGGGATAAGCAGACAAAAGGTGCAGGCAGCGATTGTTCTCCTGCAGCGCGTGATAGATGACGAAGTCACTGAACCGCATCGCGCAATCCTTCGTTCAGTTGCATGCTCCGAGCCACCGTTGCGGCTGTCAAGGCGCCGGCCACCCCGAGCAGCATCAGCGTCAGCAACGGCCACGGCGTGCCGTTCTGCAACACGCCGAGTGTCTGGCTCGCCGCTGCCGCGAACATCATTTGAGAGAAACTGGTGAGCGCCGATGCGGTGCCCGCGCGCATCGGAAATACGTTGATCACCTCTGCTTGGGCGTTGGGCAGTCCTACACCCTGTCCGAACTGCGCGAGCATCATCGGCAGGAACAGTGTAAGCGGCTCGAGCTGACCCGCCGCCGCGAACGCAAATGTGATCAGCACGCCGCTCAACGCGATCAGCATTCCGGCCGTCATCAACGTGAGCGTCTCGAATCGCTCCGTCAGCCTGACCGAGGCGAAATTGCCGAGCATGAACCCGCCGGCGACCAGCATGAAATACAGGCCGTACTCGGTAGCAGGTCTGTGCAGCAGCACCACCATGACGTACGGCGCGCCGGAGATGAACGAGAAGAAGATGGTCGACGAGAACGCCGGATACAGCGCCAGCACCACGAATCGCGGCGATGCCAACAACTGCGCGAAGCCGCGCAGCATGCCGGCCGCCGACTCCATGCGGTCCTCCGGCCGATGCGATTCCCGGAACAGAATCACGACCGCGCCGATCACGACGATGCCTGCGATGCAGACCAGCACGAATATGGCGCGCCAGCTCGCAAGGTCGACGATCACGCCGCCGATCGCCGGCGCAACCATCGGCGCCACTACCATCACCATCGTCAGGCGGGCGATCACTCCGGCGGCGCGGCTCGGTCCGTAGTGATCTCGCGCCACTGCGCGCGCGATCACCATGCCCGCCGCCCCACCGGTCGCCTGAAGAACCCGCGCCGCAATGAGCGTATGAATGTCGGGCGCTAGCGCACAGCCGAGGCTGCCGGCGACGAACACCACCAGTCCCAACAACAGAATCGGGCGGCGACCATATCGGTCCGACAGCGGGCCGTACACCAGCGTGCCCACCGCGATCGCCACCATCGACACACTCAACGTCAGCTGCGCGGTGGCCGGCGAGACAGCGAAGCTCGTTTGAATGGCCGGCAGCGCCGGCAGGAAGATCTGCATCGCGAACGGACCCGTCGCCGTTACAGCGGCGAGAATCGCGATGAGCCAGAGTGGTGGCGGCGCCTCCGGAGTGATGGGTTTGACCATCGGTCGCAGAGTAGCCGGGCCGCGGTGCTTCCGCTATAACAACGCCCCTACCAACACGACTGAACGAAGAGGACGTTGCGATGACGGGTTCACTTGTACTGACCGAGTCGGATGGCGGCATCACCGTCGTAACTCTGAACCGCCCCGAAGCGCTGAATGCGTTGTCGCGCGCGCTGCGCGGCGCCATCGTCGAAACGTTCGAGCGTCTGCGCACCGATACCGCAACGGAGGTGATCATCCTCACCGGCGCAGGTCGCGCATTCACGGCCGGACTCGACCTGAAGGAACTCGGCGGCGAGCGCGACGCCGATACTTCGGCGGTGAGCGATCGCGACCTGTTGCGCGTATTCGCCGAAGTCGGCCGCCCGATCATTGGCGCCATTAACGGTTACGCGATAACCGGCGGTTTCGAGATCGCCCTGATGTGCGACTTCCTGATCGCTTCCACGCAGGCGAAATTCGCGGACACGCACGCGCGCGTCGGCGTCGTTCCGGGTTGGGGGCTGTCGCAACGGCTGCCACGATTGATCGGTATCAATCGCGCGAAAGAGCTCTCGCTCACCGGCAACTATCTGAGCGCGGAACGCGCCTACGAATGGGGATTGGTGAACCGGGTGGTCGAACCGGCGGAGCTGCTACCGACCTGCAAGGCGCTGGCGCGCGACATTCTCACCACCGACCCGGCCACGCGTTCCGAAATCCGCCGCATCATGGATCAAGGCTGGAATGCGACGCTCGGCGAAGGCATGGCGATCGAGCACGACGCCAGCCGCGGGCACTCGAGCCGCGAACTGACGCCGGAGAAGGTGGCGGCGCGCCGCAAGGGCATCCAGGAGCGCGGTCGCTCGCAGAGCCGCTGACGGTTCTCTCAAGGGGCACGCAGGATCGCTTCCAGCCGCGGCGCGTTCGTGATGCTCGCTGTGTGCCGCGTTGAGTCGTGCTGATCGAGCATCGCCCCCAAATCCCCTCTCATAATGCTCGTACCAGGTCCATCACCCGACCCAGCGTCACCAGGCGTTCCTCGAGATCCTTACCTGCCGGAGCCACCCGCAGCGTCGTCACGCCGGCGTCGCGATATGCGCGAATGCGCTCCCGAACCGTCGCTTCGTCGCCGAGCAGGTTGGCCTGAATGACCATTTCCGCCGGCACCTTCGCGATCGCTTCCTCGCGCTTGCCCGAGACCCACAGCTTCTGCACCTCGCGGCCGACCTGGTCCCAACCACCGCGCTTGAACGCGTCGTTGTAGAAGTTGGTCGTCGGCGAGCCCATGGCGCCGAGCGTGAACGCCATGCCGGGCTTCAACGGTTCAACCAGCGCGGCCATGTCGTCGCCGAAGGCCACCGTGCCGCCCACCTGGATGTCGATGTCGGCGAAGTTGCGGCCAGCGCTCTTCGCGCCGCGCCGCAGGTAGTCGAGGTGTGCATCCGCGTGCTCCGGGGTGAACGACGTGCCGAGCCAGCCGTCCGCCACTGCGCCGGTGTATTCGAGCGTCGCGGGCCCTAGCGTGGCGAGATAGATGGGGATGTTGGCGTTGCCCGGCTGCGACAGCCGCAGCGCTTTGCCTTGACCGCCTGGCAGCGGTAACTCGTGATACTGGCCGTGGTACTCGATCTTCTCGCCGGCGAACGCGAGCTTGATGATGTCGATGGTTTCCTTCATCCGTGTCAGCGGCGCCTTGAACGGCCGGCCGTGCAGCCCTTCCACCACCTGCGGACCGCTGGCACCGAGGCCGAGCAGAAACCGGTCGTTGGTGATCGCCGCCATCGTCAACGCGGTCATCGCCGTCATCACCGGCGCCCGTGCGCTGATCTGCATGATGCCGGTGCCGAGCTTGATCCGGCTCGTCTTCGCGCCGAGATACGCGAGCGGCGCGATCGCGTCCTGCCCCCACGCTTCCGCGGTCCACACCGCATCCACGCCGAGCTTCTCGGCCTCCACGACGTAATCCACCTGCTCGTCGAAATCCCTTTTGCGGCCCGACGCAGCGCCGCCGACCCCGATACTGACCTTCATACGCCCCTCACCTGCGATGTGTGGCAGACCCGGGCGTGAGGCTAGCGAATCGGCGCGCCGATGGCCACGCCGCGTCGGCCGGGTCTTACTTGAAGTAGCGCCTTCAAGTAGCGGTTGAGTCGGGCGCGCCGTGGTGCCATAAATTCAACCCAAAGTCAGTGCAGGGGAAAGCGTCATGCGCCTCGAACTGTTCGAACGCTACGTGAAGCACGGCGAGCTCACGTTGGTCGACGTGACAGGCGCGAGGCACAGGTTCGGGTCCGGCACACCAAAGGCAACCTGGGTGATGCGGCACCCCGATGCGTTGCGAAGGGTGTTGACGAACCCGGCGCTCCAACTCGGCGAAACCTACATGGACGAGGCTTGGGACGTCGCGGATGG
Organism: uncultured Gammaproteobacteria bacterium; assembly: GCA_963780795.1. Taxonomy (GTDB): domain Bacteria; phylum Pseudomonadota; class Gammaproteobacteria; order Pseudomonadales; family Azotimanducaceae; genus DATJGR01. Next base: position 135,766 of record CAWADH010000010.1, read on the forward strand.
CACCCTCACCGATCTGATCACCATTTTGCGCGACAACATGGGCGATCTGGTGCAGCGGCGAACGGTATTCAGCGAGTTCGCGGCGCTGGTTCAAACATGGAACGCGCTGCGCGCCAGCTTCGCGAACGTGCATCATCACTACGATCTCGACGAAGAGCTGTTCCGCGCATTCCTCGACCGCGACATGCATTACTCGTGCGCGTATTTCCGCGAGCCGGACATGTCGCTCGAATCGGCGCAACTCGCCAAGTGCAATCACATCGCGCGCAAGCTGCTGATGGAACCCGGCCAACAGATTCTCGACATCGGCTGCGGCTGGGGCAGCCTCGCGTTGCACCTTTCCGAAACTGTTGGCGTCTCGGTCGTCGGCCTCACGTTGAGTGCGGAGCAACTGCGCGTCGCCCGCGCCGAAGCGGCGCGCCGCGGCCTTTCGGAACGCGTCGAATTCCGCTTGCAGGACTATCGCGCACACCACGGGCAATATGATCGCATCGTCAGCGTGGGGATGTTCGAGCACGTCGGACGGCGCAACTTCCGCCGCTACTTCGAACAGTTGAGACAACAGTTGCGCCCGCGCGGAGTGGCGGTGCTGCACACCATCGGCTCCACCCGGCCGCCGAACTCGACCAATGCATGGTTCCGCAGGCACATATTTCCCGGCGGCCACATTCCGTCCTTGTCCACGATGTCTGCGGCAATCGAGAAGTCGGGACTGAAGACGGGCGACGTCGAAATTCTGCGTCCACACTATGCGCTCACGCTAAAGGAGTGGAATCGCCGCTTCCAGAGCCAGCGCGCGCACTTCGCCGCCACGAAAGGCGAGCGTTTCTGCCGGATGTGGGAGTTTTACCTGGTCACGTCGCAGACGGCATTCGAGCACGGCGATCTCGTCGTGTTCCAGTTTCAGCTGGGCGGGCGCGACGCACCGATTCCGCCGACACGCGACTATCTGTATCCGGATGCCGAGCACGACATCGCCGCCGCGAACGAGCCAACGCGCGCGTTGAGGGGTTAACCGCCGCCCCAATACGCCGCCGCGGACCCGATCAGACCGAGTTCCGGTTCCAGCACCAGTCGGGTCGGAATCGCTTTCACGTAGTCCGACATCGGGCCGCGCGCTTCGAAGCGGCGGCGGAAGCGGCTCTGTTCGAGGAAGTCGCCCAGCCGCGGCAGAATTCCGCCGGCGATGTAGACGCCGCCGGTAGCGCACACCGTCACCGCGAGTCCGCCGGCCGCCGTGCCGAGCAGATTGCAGAACATCTCGAGGGTCTGATGGCACACCGGATCGGCGACGCCGAGCGCCCGCGCGGTGATCTGGCTGGGCTCGTCCACGTCCGGCGCCGCGCCCCACACTTCACAGACGGCCCGGTACAGATTCACCAGCCCCGGGCCGGAAAGCACCGTTTCCCAACCCACGAAGTCGAAGCGCTGCATCAGGAAGCCGAGCACCTCGGCCTCGAGCGGATCGGTGGACGCGAGGTTCGCGTGGCCGCCTTCGGACGGCAGCACGCGCCAGCGGCCCTCCTCCTGCACCACGAACCCCATGCCGAGACCGGTGCCGGGTCCGAGCGCCGCTTTCGTGCCGGCGCCGGTCAACTCCGGACCGATCGTCTTCAACGCTGCTTCTGGCAATACCGGCAACGCTTGCCCCACCGCCATGAAGTCGTTGATCACGAGCGTGCGCCTGCCGCCCAACGCCGCCGCCATGTCGCGCGCGTCACAGACGATTCGGCCATTGGTGAGCTTGCCGCGACCGTCGATGACCGGACCAGCGACGGCTACGCAACATCCCACCAGATCGCCTGGCGCCGCGTCGTGCAGATAGCGTTCGATCAACCGCGCGCCGTCGTCGAATTCTGCGCTGCGGTAGTCGCGCACTTCGGTGAGCGCCAGCGATTCATCCGCGAGCGCGAGACGTGCATGCGTACCGCCGATGTCCCCGACCAGCGCCCAGCCGGTCATCGCGGCAGAATCCGCGCGGCTTGCAGCTCGGTCAGCTGACGCACGAACATCTCTTCGGTATCGACGCACTCGGCAAAACCGAACCGCCGCGCCTTCACGGTGCTAACGACTGTGTCGGACGGCGGCCCTCCGTATCCGAAGACCGCATCCGCAAACTGCCACGATGCTCCGATCAGGTCCTGCATCGAGTGCGGCGCCAGCTCGTACCGCTGCACGATTTTCTGCCACAGCGGCGCGTGCTCGGGCATCGCAGTGGCGAGCCGAACCGGTGCCGGCTCGCCCAATGGCATGCCGAACACATCGGCGACTACGCGGAAGATTTCCTGCCACACCATCACGTCGCCGTTGGCGATATTGAACGTTTCGTTCGCGCACGCCGGATCCTCCGCCGCCCAGACGATGGCGCGCGCCAGCAGGTCGGCGTCGGTTGCCTGCGTGATGCACGGCGCGCCACCGGGAAACCGCAACGGTTCGCCGCGTTCCCGCTGGATCGCGGCCAACACGCCCAGGGCGCTCAGCATGTTCATCGGACTGCCGAACGCGAAGCCACACACCACCTGCGGCCGCATGATCGAATACGTCCACTGGCGTCCGGCGCTCAACTCGATCAGGTGGTCTTCCTGGTTCCAGTAGAAGTTCGCGCCGGGATGGCGGGGCTGGCGTTCGCGTCCGGGAATGCGCATCGGCGCGATGTGCGCGCCATATGCCTTCGTACCCTGCAGCAGGGTCACATGGCGCAACGACGGTTGCCGTCCCAGCACCGCGAGCGCGTTCTGCAGCATCGCGGTGTTGGTGGCGATCTGTTCGGGATCACGCCAGCCTGCGATCAGCTCGGGCTTCTCGTACAGAGCCGCGTACACGACGTGCGTGACGTCGGCGAATTCCGCAGCGGACAAAACTCGCATGCACGCGCCGCGATCGGTCAGATCCAGCGAGACGAAGCGCGCGCGGCTGGTGAAATCCGGCGCGCGCCGCGACACGCCGACGATCTGCCAGTCGTCGCGCGACTCGAGCGCCTTGATGACGCTGCGTCCTACCAGTCCCAGCGCACCGAAGACAACGACTTTCCTGTTCACCGCGCGGATCACTCCCGACTACCCAACCGCATGTTAATCGCGATCGGCCGGAAGGTCGTGCTGCTAGACTCTAGGCCATTCGTTCTTCGAGTGAATTGCAATGACCGTGAGTGCCGGGCTCGGGGTGGCCAACTTTCCGTTCGAGGATGCGCGCGGATTCCGCCGTTGGGTCGATCTGTGCGAATCGGGCGGCGTCGATTCGATCTGGCAGTCGGACCGGCTGATCGGCACCGACCCGAACCTCGAATGCATGAGCGCAATGGCGTGGCTCGCTGGCGCAACGCGGCGGTTGAAGTTCGGCATGAACGTGGCGAGCCTCGGCCTGCGACATCCCGTGCTCACGGCGAAAACGTGCGCAACGATCGACGTGCTGAGCGAAGGCCGGTTGCTGCCCGCGTTCGGCATCGGCAGCGCGCTGTCGCGCGACTACACCGCCACCGGCACGCCGACGCAGGGCCGCGGCGGCCGCATGGACGAGAGCCTCGAGATCATCTCGAAGCTGTGGTCCGAAGAGCACGTCACGTTCGCCGGCCGCCACTTTCAGCTCGATCGCGCGAGCATTTCGCCGCACCCGGTGCAGAAACCGCTGCCGTTGTGGGTCGGCGGATCCGCGGCAGCAGCGATCGAGCGAACGGCGAGGTGGGGCACTGGCTGGCAGGCCGGCATCGAAACTGCGGCCGAGGTCGCGCCGGTGATCGCCGCAATCAGGAAGCGCGCCGACGAACTCGGTCGGCCGATCGACATCGATCACTTCGGCGCCGGCTTCGGTTATCGCTTCGGCAGCCCGGACGATCCGATCAGCCAGAAGTATCTGAAAGGTTTGAGCGCGCGGCTCGGCAAACCGGCCGACGACTACGTCGCCATCGGCGATGCCGACGCGATCATGGCGCGCGTCGACGAGTTCCGCGCCGCCGGCGTGCACAAGTTCGTGCTGCGACCGATCGCTTTCGGCACCGACGAAATGCTGAGCCAGACACGCTCGCTGATCGAAACGGTGTTGCCGCGCCTCGCGGCGCTGAACAAACGCTGACGAACTAGCGCGTCAGCGCTTTCGCCTGCGCGACGAAGCTGCGGTTCCACGTGGGGCTGACCGTGAGTTCGTTGATGCAGACGTGCGGCGGCATCCTCGCGATGAACGCGATGATCTCGCCGCAGTCTTCCGCCTGCAGCATCTGCGCCTTCTCTTCCGCCGTTACCGGAACTGGCCGGCTGTCGAGGATCGGCGTTGCCACTTCGCCGGGACACAACGCGCACGCGCGTACGCCGTGAATACCCGCCTCCATGTTCAGGCTCTCGGTCATCGAGTTCATGGCGTGCTTCGCGGCGGAATACGCCGGACCGGTCAAGATGCCGGTGTACTTGCCGGCCCATGACGACACGTTGACGATCAGACCGTCGCGTTGCGCGACCATCGTCGGCAATACCGCTTTCGAGCAATAGAACGAACCGTCGAGATCGACGCGGATCACGCGGTCCCAGTCTTCGAGCGTGACGTTGTGCCAGTTGCGGCTGCGCGCGTTCAGGCCGGCGCTGTTCACCAGCACGTCGATGCGGCCAAACCGCCCAATGATCTCGTTGGCGAGTGCAATGACGGCCTGCTTGTCCGAAACGTCGAGCGGACGCGATAGCGCCGCTTTGCCGAGCTCGGCCGCCAATGCATCGAGCGGCTCGCGCCGGCGACCGGACAGAACCACCTGCATGCCTTCGTGAACCAGCGCACGCGCCGCCGCGGCGCCGATGCCGGTTCCTGCGCCCGTGATCCACGCGACCTTGTCGTTCAACTTCCGCATCTCTATACTCCGCGCCCGCAAAATGGTGTCCGCACCAATCTTGCGCAGCTCGAGCGACCCTGCACAAGCGTGGTTCGATTTTCTCGAGGTTCGACGGCGGCTCTCACGCGTCGTCGAAACGAAAATCTCAATGGAATCAGCCGGTCCGGCGATTTTTGCCGGAGTTGGCGTAATTTTTGTTTCATCAAAGTCGGGTAGGCTTCAAGCACATGACGAGGAATGCATCGATGCGCACCACGGAACAGCGAATCATCGACACGATCATCGACCCGATTCCGGTGTTCGGGCCGCTGCTGGCCGACCTCTTTTACACCTGGTCCGGTCTCGCCGACGCGATGAACCTGCGGCGACTCGCCGACGGGATCGCGCCGCTGCCCCCTGGCGACAACGTCGTACGGCTGGCCGCGAAGCCGGACGCGGTCACGGTCCGCAAAGCCGCGTAGTAAACGTTTCACTGGATCGGACGTCAGCCGTTCAGGCTGGCCAGGAACAGCAGTGTCCGTTCGGCCTCAGCCGCATTGCCTGCCGAAACCGCGACATTGAGATCGGTGACGCCGATGTTGCGCAGCCGGTCGATCGCCCCGCGCAGATAGTTCTCGTCGCCTGCAAGCGCGACATCCGCCGGACCCTTCACCCCTTCCCGATCCAGCATTGCGCGATACGACGGCAACTGTCCGTAGATGGTCAGCTGCCCGGCGATGCGCTGGCGCGCCTCATCGGGCTTGTTGGTAAGCACTACCGGAAATCCACCGACCACGATCGGAGCCGGTTTCCCGGCGTCTCTCGCTGCCGCCGATAGCGACGGCACGATGTGTTTTTCCATCGTCTTCGGCCCGACCATCCAGGTGACCGTGCCGTCGGCGAGTTCACCGGTGAGTCTCAACATCGCAGGGCCAAGCGCAGCGACGAGCAGCGGCACGCGCTTCGCACCCGGCACGGAGATCGCCACGCCATGCACGTGATACTCCTCACCGTCGTGCTGCACCGTTTCGCCGCGCAGCAGCGGACCGAGCACCTGAAGGTATTCACGCATGTGCGACGCAGGTTTCGCATACGAAAATCCGAGCATGTTCTCGATCACGATCTGATGCGACAGACCGATGCCCAGTTGAAAGCGATTGTCGCTCGCCGCGGCTGCGGTCAGCGCCTGCGACGCCAGTGCAGTGGGGTGCCGCGGATACGTCGGCACGACGCCGGTGCCCAAGCCGATGCGTTTTGTCGCGTGCCCGATCACCGACAACGCGCCGATCGCGTCGTACGACATCATCTGCGCCATCCAGACGCTTGCGAACTTCAGTTCTTCCATGCGCTGCGCGGTTCTGACGAGGTCGTTCAGCGTCGCGCCTTCCATGCCGATGATCATTCCGATGCGCATAGCCACTCCGAGATCTGCGGGTCGGCGATAGCAACAGCAATCGGCTGATGCGTCAAGCCGCTTTCAGCAGTGCAAAGGTGCACGACGGTCGCGCATAGCGCGACGTGCCGCTGCCCAATTGAGGCTAGAATCCACCGCTCATTTGGAGGACGTTCATGGCAAAAGAAACCATCGCAATTCTCGGCGGCACCGGCGACCTCGGAACGGGGCTTGCCATTCGTTGGGCCAAAGCCGGGCACGCGATCATCATCGGCTCGCGCACGCAGGAGAAGGCGGACGCGGCGGTCGCAGAACTCAAGAAGATCAGCCCCCAGACTCCCGCAAAAGCAATGGTGAATTCGGCCGCAGCTGCCGCCGGCGACATCGTCGTGCTGACGGTGCCGTTCGAGCACCAGCTGTCGACGCTGGAATCGGTGCGTTCGGGCCTCGAAGGCAAAATACTGATCGACGTGACGGTGCCGCTGATTCCGCCGAAGGTCGGCACGGTGCAACTGCCGCCGGAAGGGTCCGCCGGCAAGCGCGCGCAGAACTACCTCGGGAACGGCGTGAAGGTCGTCACCGCGTTCCAGAACGTCGCCGCGCACCTGTTGCAGCAAGACGTGAAGATCGAATGCGACGTGCTCGTCGCCGGTAACAGCAAAGAAGCGCGCGACAAGGTGGTGGAACTGGTCGAGATCGCCGGCATGACCGGCTGGCACGCCGGCCCGATCGAGAACTCGGCGGCCGCCGAGGCGCTGACGTCGATCCTCATCCAGATCAACCGCCGTCACTCGATCTCGCACTCGGGCATCAAGATCGTCGGCCAGAGCGATCACTGAAACGTGCCTGCGTTGACCTTCACTCCGATCGTCGGCATGCCGATGGTGCAGTCCGGCGACGACCTCGCTGGTTTGATCCTGACCGCGTTGAGAGCACAGAAGCTGCAACCCGAGGCGGGCGACATCATCGTGCTGGCGCAGAAAATCGTGTCCAAGGCCGAAGGTCGGCAGATTCCACTCGCATCGATCACGCCGAGCCGCGAGGCAATCGAGCTCGCGAAGGAAACCGAAAAGGATCCGCGCCTCGTCGAACTGATCCTGCGCGAATCGACCACGGTGCTGCGCAAGAAGCCGGGCGTGCTGATCGTGCGGCACCGGCTGGGGCTTGTCGGCGCGCAGGCCGGCATCGATCAGTCCAACATCGAGCACGATTCAGATGAGCACGCCTTGCTGTTGCCCGAAGACCCCGACGCGTCCGCCCGGCGCATCCGCGACGCCATCGCGGCGAAGACCGGCGTACGCCCCGGTGTAATCGTCAGCGACAGCATGAATCGGCCGTGGCGCCTCGGCACGATCGGCGGTGCGATCGGCAGCGCCGGCATCGCGGTGCTGGACGACCGGCGCGGCCTGCACGACATCTACGGACGCGAGATGAAAGTGACGCTGATCAACCGCGCCGATTCGATTGCCACGGCGGCGACGCTGGTGATGGGCGAAACCACCGAAAAGACGCCTGTTGCGCTGGTGCGCGGATTTCCGCAGGAAGACAGTGCACAGACCGCGCGCGACGTCATCCGCCCGCTCGAGGAAGATATGTTCCGCTGACTGCTGCTCGGCATGGCGTGAGAAGCACGTCGCAACATCGCCCGGCCAGTGTGAATGACCTGTAATTCCGGAACCGACCCGCACTTGCGCATCCGCGCGGGGCGCTAAGGTCGGGTTCATCATGAACATCACCGATGTCACCAACGCGGCTCTGCTCGAGCTTCATCGAGAGAGCATCGAACTGCGCGAAGCGGCGTTCCAGTCCGGCGTACCGGTGTGGGCGCGCGATCAGCAGAGCGCGCGCCACGATGAAATCGTTCGCGAGATGGTGCGGCGCGGATTGCTCGGCGTGAGGTCGCCGTCTCGAACGTCTACGCTGCGGTCGGTCGCGCCATCGCCGGTGCTGCTATCGGTGCTTCGCTGCGGGTTGCATCCGTAGTCGCACCACCACCCAGGCGCTATGTCTCGAGTTCGAGCCTCAGGCGGCGGATTTGCAGACCCAGTATCGATAGCCCTGTCGCTTCGTATTGTTCCGCATCGGTCAGCGTCTTCATCCGCGTGAGCTGTTGCAGCCGGCGTTCCGTCGAATCTCGACACGCCTCGGCGTGCCGCAGTTCTTCCCGGATGTCACGCTTCACGATGCCTCGTTGTTCGAACCGACAAACGCCTCCACGCTCATCGGCCCGACAAGGTTTCATCGCGTTTGTAAGTCGACCCGTCGACCCGACCCCGGTATTCTCCTCGCCGCGCGACTCGCGCCACTTCGACCGGAGCCGCCGACACCATGCCCGCGACCCAGAACCGAATCGACCTTTCCGCGCTGCCGGTGCCTGGCACCGGCAGTGACTTATTGCTGCTTCGAGCCTGCGGGTCGTTCCGCTGACATGCCTGCGGAACGCTTCATCGCCGTCACCGGCGGCGTCGGCGGAGCGAAACTGGCGCTCGGACTCTCCCAATTGCTGTCTCCCGACGAGGTCGCGTTCATCGTCAACACCGGCGACGATTTCGAGCACCTCGGCCTGCACGTTTCGCCCGACATCGACACGCTCGTTTACACGCTGTCGGGTCAATCCAACACCGATGCGGGTTGGGGACGCCGCGGCGAAACGTGGCAATTCATGCATGCGCTGAAACAGTTCGGCGGCGAGGCCTGGTTCAACCTCGGCGACCTCGACCTGGCGATGCATGTCGAGCGCACCCAACGGTTGCGTAAAGGCGCAACGCTGACCGAGGTCACGCAACAACTCGGCGCCGCGCTCGGTGTGCAGTATCCGGTGTTGCCGATGAGCGATGCGCCGGTGCGAACGATGATCGGAACTGCGAATGGCGAGCTCGCATTCCAGCACTACTTCGTACGCGACAGGTGCGCGCCCGCGGTAACGGGATTTCGGTTCGATGGCGCTGCTGGCGCCGCGCCGACACGCGCGATCGAACAACGCTTCGACGACGCCCGTCTCGCCGGCGTGATCGTGTGTCCGTCCAACCCATTCGTCAGCGTCGACCCGGTGCTGGCGGTGCCCGGCATGCGCGAAGGACTGAAGCGGCGGCGCGCGCCGATCGTGGCGATTTCACCCATCGTCGCAGGCACCGCGATCAAAGGACCCACCGCCAAGATGATGACGGAGCTGTCCATTCCGAACGATGCCGTTTCGGTAGCGCGACACTATCGCGGACTGATCGACGGATTCGTACTTGACCAACAGGATGCGGCGCTCGAAAGCGCGGTTGCGGCGCTCGGTATCGCGACTGTAGTTACCCAAACCGTCATGCTAAGTTTGGCCGATCGTCGACAGCTGGCCGTCGACGTACTGCAGTTCATCAGGCGCCTGAAGAACGTCTGAAGATAAGACAACTCGAGTGAGGGGAACCCACCGTGTGGGCGGTAGTGCCGTTGAAGAACATCCGCCACGCGAAGCAGCGCCTCGCTCCATTGCTCACGCCCGCCGAGCGCAGCGAACTGATGCTCGCGATGATCACCGACGTACTGACCACACTGACGCGAACGCCCGGTCTCGCCGGCATTCTGCTGGTTTCGCGCGCGCCTGAAGCGGCCGAACTCGCTCGCATCCACGGCTGCGAGCTGTATGCGGAAGCCGAGGGCGCGGATCTGTCGGAGTCGGTTCAGGCGGCGGGCGGATATCTGGTCGCGAACCGCGACGCCAGCGGAACGCTGATCGTGCCGGGCGACGTGCCGCTGATCACGCCTGCCGACGTGTCCGAAATTCTGGCCGGCCACCAACGCTTCACGCTGGTTCCCGACTCCGAGGGCGACGGCACCAACTGCATCGTTTCGTCGCCGCCGAATCTGATCCGTTATCGCTTCGACGGTCACAGCTTCAAACCGCATTCCGAGGCTGCGTTCGGCATCGGCATCACGCCGCGGATCGTGCGCAACGAGGCCTTCGGAATCGACGTCGACATGCCGCGCGATCTGCTGCGCGTACTCGACCGCCCGGGCTCATCCCGGACGCGCACTTGCTTAGAAACAAGCGGTATAGCAACTCGTCTGACGCATCTGCATAATCGCTCCTCCGCGATTTAAATGGTCATGTCCTGTCGGCCGATGGCGCGGTCCCGATAGCGACCCTCTGGCTGTAATACGGAGCACTCATGAGCACCACCACCGGCGCACTGTTGGACGCAGCGCTGCAGGACAGACTGCCGACCGATCGCGAAGCATTGACGCTTGCATCCGAGACGAATACCCGGGCCCTCGCCATCGTCGCCGCGCAGCTGCGCGACCGCGGGTTCGGAAACGTCGTTACGTACTCGAAGAAAGTCTTCATTCCGCTCACCCATCTGTGCCGCGACGTGTGCCATTACTGCACATTTGCGCAAACGCCGAAGCACATCGGTGCACCGTTCATGCCGATTGAGCAGGTGCTCGACGTGGCACGCCAGGGCAAGGCGCTCGGCTGCAAGGAAGCACTGTTCACGCTGGGTGAGAAACCCGAACTGCGTTACAAGGCCGCGCGCGAAGCGCTCGCGCAGATGGGATACGCCACGACGCTCGAGTATCTGCACGCCGCCGCGAAAGCGGTGCTCGACGAAACCGGTCTGCTGCCGCACGCGAATCCCGGCACGATGACCGACACAGAACTCGCGCTGCTGCGGCAGGTGTCGCCGTCGATGGGCATCATGCTCGAAACCGCGTCGCCCCGGCTCAGCGAAAAAGGCATGCCGCACTACGGCTCGCCTGACAAGATTCCTGAGGTGCGGCTCGATACGCTGCGTCGCGCCGGCGCCGCGCGCGTGCCGTTCACGTCCGGCATTCTCATCGGCATCGGCGAGACGCGTCTCGAACGCGTCGAATCGCTGTTGGCACTGCGCGCGATTCACGCGGAGCACGGCCACATCCAGGAAATCATCGTGCAGAATTTTCGTGCGAAGGACGGCACGAAGATGCGGCACGCACCCGAACCGGATCTCGACGAGCTGCTGTGGACCATCGCCGTGGCGCGCATCGTCCTCGGGCCAGACATGAGCATCCAGGCGCCGCCGAATCTGAGTCCCGGCGTGCTGCCGCAGATCGTCGCCGCCGGTATCAACGATTGGGGCGGCGTTTCGCCGCTGACGCCCGACTTCGTCAACCCCGAGGCGCCGTGGCCGCACCTCGAAGAACTCGGCCGCGAAACCGCGCGCGCCGGCAAACTGTTGCACGAACGGCTGACGATCTATCCGAAGTACGCGCAGCGTCCCGAAACGTGGCTCGCCGAGCCGTTGCGGCAACCGGTGCTCGACCTGGTCGATGCCTCGGGTCTGCCGCGAACCGACAGCTGGTCGCCGGGCGAAACGATGAGTCCGCCGGCCGACGTGCTCGCCGCCATTCGCGGCCCGAACGTGCCTGCTTCCGAGGAGGTGGCGAAGATCATCGAGCGCGCGCAGCGCGGCGCCGACCTGACCGAGCGCGAAGTCGTTCGCCTGTTCAACGCGCGCGGCGACGATTTCACGGCGATCGTTCACGCGGCCGACGCCATCCGCAAGCAGGTGAACGGCGACGTGGTCAGCTATGTCGTAAACCGCAACATCAACTACACCAACGTCTGTTACTTCAAATGCCAGTTCTGCGCGTTCTCGAAGGGGAAACTGTCCGAGAACCTGCGCGGCCGCCCATACGATCTGTCGCTCGACGAGATTCAGCGACGCACGCGCGAAGGTTGGGATCGCGGCGCCACCGAAGTGTGCATGCAGGGCGGCATCCATCCCGACTACACCGGCGATACCTACGTCGAGATTCTTGACGCGGTAAAAGCCGCGGTGCCCGACATGCACGTGCACGCCTTCTCTCCACTCGAAGTGTGGCAAGGCGCGGCGACGCTGGGCATTCCGCTGGAAGAATTCCTGACGCGACTGAAGGCGGCTGGCCTGGGCACACTGCCGGGCACCGCGGCGGAAATTCTCGACGACGAAGTACGTGCGATCATCTGCCCTGACAAGATCAATACGGCGCAGTGGTTCGAAGTGATGGACACGGCGCATCGGGTCGGCTTCAAGACGACTGCGACGATCATGTACGGTCACGTGGACAAGCCGGAAAACTGGGCACGCCATCTGTTGCGGATCCGCGCGCAGCAGCAGAAGACCGGCGGCTTCACCGAATTCGTACCGCTGCCGTTCGTACACATGGAAGCGCCGATGTATCTCAAAGGCCGCGCGCGTCGCGGTCCGACCTTCCGCGAGGCGGTGCTGATGCACGCGGTGGCACGGCTCGCGTTGCATCCGGTCATTCCGAACATCCAGGCGTCGTGGGTGAAGATGGGCCACGAAGGCGTAGTCGCTTGCCTCAATGCGGGCTGCAACGATCTCGGCGGCACGCTGATGAACGAGAGCATCACCCGCGCGGCCGGAGCGGCGCACGGTCAGGAGACGTCGCCCGAAGAGATGCACGCGATGATTCGCGCGGCGCAGCGGCAGCCGCGCCAGCGCACGACGACCTATGCCGATGCGTCGCCCGAACGGATCGCCGCCGGGCTCGGCGTCGGAGAACTGGAGCAGATCGTCAACACCCCGCTGCGCAAACGGCAGGGCCGCGCGAACCTGATCCGCAACGAAGCGACCGCGATTGCGATCGTCAAAGTCGGCTGAAGCGCTGCGAGAAAAAAAGGGGGCCCCGAAGGGGCCCTTTTTTTTCGGACGCACCGACTCAGCCGCCGCCGACCGCGGGTTCCACAACCGCCGTCGCTGCGGTACGCACCGCCAGCGTCAACGGCAACAGCAGCGTCGCGAAGATCACCAGCGACACCACCGCGAGCAGCGCGAGCGTCACGTCCATGCCCCACAGATCGAGCGTCCAGCCGACGAACGGTCCGGTTGCGGCGAACGCGCCTCTGAAGCCGAAGCTCGCCAACGAGTTCGCGGTGGCGCGGAAGCGTCCCGGCAGCCGCTTGTTGAACGCATCGCGCAGAATGACCAACCCGAGGCCGCGCGCGACGAAGAACGTCAACGCCGCAACGAACCCGCCGACCGCACCGAACAGCGCGAGCCCGACATACCCGATGGCCGGCAACACGCCGACGAACGCGAGCAATGCCGTTGCGCCGAAGCGATCCTCCGCTTTCAACGCCAGCCGCCCCGCGCCGGCCGAGACGAGCATGTAGATCGCCCACAGGTAGCCGAACTGCGACAACTCGACGCCCTGCTCCTGCCACAATTTCTGCAACAGCCAGACCGCATAGAACGTGGTGAGGCTCCAGATCGACAGCGCCAGGAACGTCAGCCGCAACACCGCACCCGATTTCATCAGGTGCTCGAAGATCTCGCGCATGTTCGCCGTGTGATTCGCCGAATCCATCCGTTCGCCCGGCGGCTCGACGAGACTCAGCGCGATCAGCAACGGAATCCAGCCGACGACGGCCTGCACGTAGACAGCGTCCTGCAGCGACCACAGGAGCAGCACGCTGCACAGCACGCCCGCGAGCGCTTCCGACGCCGTGTGCATCGTGAACAACCGTCCGACGAGTTCCTGGCGGCGACCCGAATCGTTTCCGAGTGCCTGTTCGGAGTCGTACAGGAGGGCGAGGTCGGCGCCCGAAACGAGGCTCACGCCGATGCCAAGCCCGAGTTCGAACAGCGCGAGTCCGCCGAACCCGTCGGCGAACAGCAGCATCGAGTGACCGAGCCCGAGAAATACGCCGCCGACGACCATCGTCAGCCGACGGCCGAGCATGTCCGCCGCATAGCCCGACGGAATCTCCATGACGAGCACGACCACCGCGAACAGCGCCTGCAACAGAAAGATCTGCTGCATCGACAGTCCGCGGCTTTCGAAGAACGGCACGACGACCGGCATGATGACCAGGAAGACCTGGAAAAAGCCGAACGCGAGCGTTCTGTTGATGTTCCGTCTCAATCGATCTCTGAACTGAACGTCGGCTACCGCGTTCATGACTCGAGCTCCTGCCCCAGAAAAAATCCGCCCCAAAACGAAAAACCCCGGAGGCTTTGGGCGCTCCGGGGTTCGTTGAATCGTTCTTTCGAACTAATCGCTACAACCTCGTGCGCCCGCCTCCATGAATGACGGAAACCATCACGCGCGCCGGATCGGCGGTCGTGATCGGATTCAGTTTGTATTCAAAACACAGACGCATGAGTGCTAACACCGGAAAACGGCCGGCATACTGCCGCGCCTCAACAAATCTGTCAACCCGAAGCGACGAGCGGTTGTCATCGGCGTGTGAGCGTTCCCAATTCGGCGACGGTATCGAGTGCTTTCGCCTCCGAGTCCTGCGGCAACAACGCGATCAGGCGATGCACGCCCGCGTCCGCAAATCGGTCGACCAGTTCTTTCGTGACTCTGCCGCGCGGCGTGATGCTGATTTCGAGCTCGCCAAGTTCGTCGCTGCGACCCCACCTGGCCTGCGCCGCGCCCAACCGTTCGATGCATCCGCGCGCCGCATCGACATCCATCGCGAATCCATACCAACCTTGACCCACCCGCACCGCGCGCTCGATCGCCGCGTCGCTCGCACCGCCGACGACGATCGGAGGTCCGCCCGACTGCGCGGGTCGCGGCCGCGACTGAACACCAGCGAAGCCGACGAAACGGCCGTCGAATACCGGTTCGTCGTCGCGCCACAACACGCGCATCGCGGAGATGAACTCGTCGGTGCGCGCGCCGCGATCGGCGAACGGAACGCCGAGCGCGCGGAACTCCGGTTCGAGATAGCCGGCGCCGACACCGAGAATCAGCCGTCCACCGGACAACACGTCGAGGCTCGCCATCTCCTTCGCGAGCACCACCGGGTTGCGCTGCGCGATCAACACGATGCCCGTGCCGAGCTTCACTCGCTCCGTCACCGCCGCGAGATACGCCAACACGGTTGACGGATGCAGCATCGGAAACAGCGGCGGCGCCGGCGACGGCGCTTTCTGCGGGTCGGGCAACACGACGTGCTCGCCGGTCCACACCGACTCGAGACCCGCCTGTTCGGCGGCGCGCGCGACCTGACGCGCCACAGCCGGATCCGCGCAGATTCCCGAACCGATACCGAAAATGCCGATCTTCATTCATCACCTCCGCGTATTTCGGGCCGGTGTTTGAACTCCACCTGCGCTCCAGATAGTGTCCGCGCCGGATCCACAACGCCCACAGAGTAACAGCATGACGCTCGGCATTGGCCTGATCGGTTGCGGCTTCATCGGTAAATTCCACGCCCGCAACATCCGCGACATCGCCCGCTCCGGCGCGAACGCTGCGCCGCTCGACGTCGACTATTACGCCGCCTGCGATCGCGACCGCACCCGCGCAACCGCATTCGCTGAGCACGCAGGCTGCAAGCTGACCACCACCGATCCGCGAGAAGTGATCGCGTCGCCGAACGTGAATGCGGTCTACATCTGCACCGAGACGGTCGAGCACGTCGACCTGGTGCTCGCGGCCGCCAAAGCCGGCAAGCACATCTTCTGCGAGAAGCCGCTCGCAACGAATCTCGCCGACGCACGCCGCATGCACGCCGCGGTAAAGGCGGCCGGCGTCACGAATCAGGTCGGGCTGGTGTTGCGTTACTCGCCGGTGTTTCGCGTGATCGAAGATCTGATGCATCAGGACAACCTCGGCGCGCTGCTGGCGATTCAGCTGCGCGACGATCAGTTCTTTCCGGTGCGCGGCCAGTACGCGTCGAGCTGGCGCGGCGACGTGACGCGCGCGGGCGGCGGCACGCTGATCGAACATTCGATCCACGATCTCGACCTGATCGCGCGCCTCGCGGGCGACGTGGAGCGCGTACGCTGCCGCACCCGCAACATCAGCGGTCACCCGGGTGTCGAAGACGTCGCGCTGATCACGTTCGAGCACGCGGGCGGACACAGCACGCAACTGAGTTCGATCTGGCATTCGATGGACGACCGGCAATCGACCCGCCGCATCGAGATCTTCTTCGAGGGCGGCTACATCGCGACCGAACACGATTACTTCGGCTCGGTCGTCTATCAGGGCCGCAGCGGCAATCCGCTGACGCTGTCGTCCGACGAAGTGCTGTCGCGCTACATGAATCTCGAGGGGCTCGATCCCGTGGACTATGACCTGCGCAGCCTCGGCGGGATCTGCGACCGCGCCTTCATTCAGGCCGCCATCGCCGGACGTCCGGCGCAACCGGGCTTTGCCGACGCGGTGCTGGCACACGAATTGGTCGAGGCGTGCTATCGCAGCGCCGCCGACGGGCGCGACGTGACGTTGGCCGAGATTCAGCGCGACTGACGGCGCGCTCGTGGACGTGATCGCGCTTGCCCAGTAACCTCTCCGAATTCAGCCGAATTAATCTCCGACCCTCACACAAAGCGAGCCCTCATGAACCCACGCCAACCGTTGCGCAGCGGCATCTTCCTTGCGCCTTTTCATCCCGTTAACGAAGACCCGACGCTGGCGATCCGCCGCGACATCCAGCTCGTCGAGTGGCTCGACGAACTCGGTTACGAAGAAGCGTGGATCGGCGAGCATCACTCTGCCGGCTTCGAGATCATCGCGTCGCCCGAGCTGTTCATCGCCGCGGCCGCCGAGCGTACACAACGCATCAAGCTCGGCACCGGCGTGGTGTCGCTGCCGTACCACAACCCGCTGACGACGGCGAACCGCATCATCCAGCTCGACCACCAGACCCGCGGCCGCGTGCTGTTCGGCGTGGGTCCGGGTCTGCTGCCGTCCGACGCGATGATGATGGGCATTCCGGTCGACCAGCAGCGCGACCGGATGGTGGAGTCGATCGAAGTGATCCTGCGCCTGTTCAAGGGCGAAACGGTCACCAAGGAAACCGAGTGGTTCAAGCTGACGAACGCGCGCATGCAACTGCTGCCGTTCACGAAGCCGTATCCGGAAATCGCGGTGGCAAGCTCAGTGACGCCGTCCGGCGGGACGCTCGCGGGCCGTCACGACTTCGGCATGCTGTGCGTCGCGGCGACCAACCCGCTCGGTTACGACGCGCTCGGCATCAACTGGGAAGTGGCGAAGAAAACCGCCGCTGAACACGGCCGCACCATGGATCCGGGCCGCCTGCGCCTGGTCGGCCCGATGCACATCGCGGAAACGCGCAAGGAAGCGCGCGAACAGGTGCAGTTCGGCTTCCACCAATGGAGCGGCTACTTCAACTCGATCAACCGGATGGGCGCCGAAGATCTGAAAGGCAAAGATCCGGTCGATGCGATGATCGAGCGCGGCGCCGGCATCATCGGCACACCGGACGATGCGATCGCGCAGATCGAACGCCTCGAACAGAAGATCCCGAACTTCGGCACTTACCTGATGCTCGCGCACAACTGGGCGAACTTCGAAGACACGAAGCGCTCGTACGCATTGTTCGCGCAACACGTGAAGCCGCACTTCAACCGCGCGAACACGGCGCGCGCGGAATCGCTGCAATGGGCCGCCGACAACTCGGACACGTTCATGGGCGCGGCGATGGGAGCAGCTGCCAAGACGATCGAGAAGTATCAGCGCGAAGAAGCAGAGAAGGCGCAGAAGAAGGCGGGCTAAACACCTGCCTGCGTCGAACCACGGTGGACGTGGTGCCTTGACGCCTTAACGAGGTCGGCGTCTATGAATTCATATAGGGAGTGGCGGAGGTCGGTGCCCCGGACCGTCCCGCGCCACGGACGGCGCGGGGCGAGCGCCGCGGATGACTCTCTTGCGTGTCCGGCGCACCGAACCTCCGCCACTCCAACCGGCAGATCGAAGCGCATTCATAGAGCATTCACTGAGCCTCCGCTCCTTCCCATCGCCGCTGGAAGAAATCGAGATGCGGCGCTCGAAACCTCGCGACCACTTCGACCTTGGGTCTCAGCACGAGCCATTCGTCGGCGTCCGCCGAATACCTCGGCCAGCGCGGCAGACCGTTCCCGTTGGGGTCGCCGCTCGTGGCGAAATTGACCCAATAAGCTTGCATCGTCGCCGCCATGGCCTCGTCTTCCTGCGTAGTCATCAGCCGTACGACCTTCGGCAACTTGCCGAACGTGTCGAACACGTAGGGAATCTCCGCGCCGTGCGCGGCGCCGGCCACTTTGCCGCGACGGCGTTCCAGCACGTAGTCGAAGTGATAGAGATATACCGGCACCGCGCCCGCAGCCGAACGCGCGACATGACGCGCGCCGGACACGAAGGTCGCGTCGCCGAATGCCTGATTCGCGAGGTCCGTCTGATCTTTGGATATGCCGGCGTATAGTTTCTCGAGCGGTGCCGTTTCCCCGCCGAGCGTCGCAAGCAGTCTGCTCGCATCCGTGCCGAATGCCTCCAGCACGCTCGCCTCGAAGCTGTTGGTACCGATTATCAGCGGCACGCGACGGAACTCGCCTTTCGCGAGCAGCACGCCGGGATCGTCGGGCACCCACGCGCCGTCGATCACTGGACCCACGCCGCCGAGTCCTTCCGTTAGCTGCCCGTCGCCGAGAACCTGCTGCGCGGTGAGCGCACGGAGCGCGCTCGCATCCGCGGCGCCAACGCTCTTCGCCCACGCAACATCCTGATCGCTCAACGACTGCTTCGTGCCGCGCGCAGCGTCGAGACGTCTGTCGAGCTGATGCCCGCCGCCGCTCTCGACGATCGCTTTCTGGAACAGACCGTCGGTCTTCGGCGACGTCAACAGATGCAGCACGCTAGCGCCGCCGGCCGATTCACCGAACAGGGTGACGTTGTCCGGATCGCCGCCGAACGCGGCGATGTTCGCCTTCACCCAGTCGAGCGCCGCGACCTGGTCCATCAGACCGTAGTTGCCGCGAGCGTCCTGCGGATTCGCCGCAGCCAACGCCGGGTGCGCGAAGAAACCAAACCGGCCGAGCCGATAATTCAGCGTCACCAGCACAACGCCGCGCTGCGCAAAGCGCGCGCCGTCGTAGATCGGCATCCCACCGGAACCCAAACGGAACGCACCGCCATGTACCCACACCATCACCGGACGCTTCCCGTCGAGCGCCTGAGTCCAGACGTTCAGGAACAGACAGCTCTCGTCGGTGGCGCCGGTGTCACCTGCGCGATCGCGACGCGGCGGTTGAGGACACGAGGCGCCGTAATGCGTCGCATCGTGCGGTTTTGTCCACGGCTGCACCGGTTGTGGCGGTCGCCATCGCAGCGCCCCGACCGGCGCCGCCGCATAGGGAATGCCTTTGAATGCGAGCACGCCGTCTTCGCTGGCGCCAGCGACCGGACCGGATCCAGTTGCGACCGTTGGCGCCGTCCAGCCAACGAGCGGCATAGTGGCGCCGGACAACGCAACGAGGAGGGTGACGATTCGAACGGAGACGACGCGCATCGGCGTTCCTCAGACAGCATTGCCGGAGCCTACAACAGACCGAGGCGCGCGCACGACGCCGCGTCGAACAACTTGGTTCACCGTACCGCCTCTGTTATAAAGCCGCGCACCAAACGAGTGGGGTCCAACGATGCAGTTGAGCGGAAAGGTCGTAGCGGTATGCGCCGTGGTCGGATTCGTCGCCGGCTGTGGCCAGCAACAGACTGCAGCCACGTCCACTCCACCGGCAGACTACGAGAAGACGCTGCGCACGCAGCTCGAAACCGCCAAACCCGGAGACGTCATCACGATTCCGGCGGGCACGTTTCCGATGACGCGCAGCCTCGTGCTGTCGGCCAGCGGCGTTACGATCAAGGGCGCCGGCATGGACAAGAGCGTGCTGTCGTTCAAAGGCCAACTCGCGGGCGCCGAAGGACTGCTCGTCAACGCCAGCAACTTCACGATCGAAGACGTCGCGATCGAAGACACGAAAGGCGACGCGCTAAAAGTGAACGAAGGCTCCAACATCGTGATTCGACGCGTCCGCACCGAGTGGACCGGCGGACCGAGCACGCAGAACGGCGCCTATGGCATTTATCCGGTGATGACGCAGAACACGCTGGTCGACGGTTCGATCGCGATCGGCGCATCCGACGCCGGCATCTACGTCGGCCAGTCGCAGAACGTGGTGATCCGCAACAGCCGCGCCGAATTCAACGTGGCCGGTATCGAGATCGAGAACACGATCGGCGCCGACGTGCACGACAACGTTGCCACGAACAACACCGGCGGCATTCTCGTCTTCAACATGCCCGACCTGAAGCAGCCCGGCCACAACACCCGTGTGTTCAACAACCAGGTGGTGGCAAACAACACCAAGAACTTCGGCGCCGAAGGCAGCGCTGTAGCCAGCGTTCCGGCCGGTTCAGGCGTGGTGGTCAACTCGAACGACAACGTCGAGATCTTCGACAACACCATCGGCAGCAACAACACCGCCAACGTGCTGATCTCGAGCTACTTCAGCGTCACGTATTCCGGCGAGCGCCAACTCGCCGAAACGTTCGATCCGTATCCCGAAGGCATCTTCATCTACGGCAACACGTTCTCGAAAGGCGGCGGCGCGCCGGATCGTCCCGCATTGCAGGCGCTGCGTCAGGCGATGTTCGGGGCCGACGGCAACCTGCCGGACATCGTGTGGGACGGCATCGTCAACGAAAACAAGTTCGTCGAGGGGCGCCTTCCGGCCGCACTGGCGATATGCGTCGACAACGGCACGTCGGACATCGTCAACGTAGACAACGCGAACAAGAACGCCAATCCGAAGATCGACACCGCCGCGCACCGTTGTCAACTCGACAAACTGCCGGCCATCGTCCTGCCGGAGCCGTCCGCAACGTCGTGATCCGCGCGTTCTCGATCAGCTGCCTGCTCGTACTGATGAGCGCGTGCGGTGGAACGCCGGCATCGGTACAACACTTCGCCGCTTCGGCGTATCCGGCGCACCTTTCCGAGTGGGGCGTGATCGATGTCGCCCGTGAACGGCTGACGTTGGGCAAAGGCTTCCTGCCGTACGACCTCAACACGCCGTTGTTCAGCGACTACGCGCACAAGCTGCGCGCGGTGTGGCTGCCGCCCGGAACACAAGCGCACTACAGCGCCGACGGCGTCTTCGATTTCCCGGTGGGAACGATCGTCTCGAAAACGTTCTACTATCCTCGCGCGTCCGCCCCGGACGGTGCCTTGCTGCGCAACGAGGACAACAGCGGCGACTTCAGCGGCGAAGGTCTCGACCTGCGCAAAGTCCGTTTGATCGAGACACGCCTGCTCGTTCGTCAGGAGAGTGGCTGGGATGCCCTCGCTTACGTATGGGATTCCGAACAGCACGAAGCAACGCTTCAGATCGCCGGCGACATCAAACGGCTCGATCTCGTCTCGGGCGACGGCGTGGTGCATCCGGTCAACTACGTGATTCCCACGCGCAACGAGTGCGCGAATTGCCACGCTACGGAACACGCGTCCGGCAAAATCCATCCGATCGGTCTCGCCGCGCGCCACCTCAACAAGACCTACCAGCACTATGCGGACGGTGCTGCCCCTCAACTACAGCGTTGGGTTGAGCGAGGTTACCTCGACCACACTGCGGACGATGCGCCGGCGAATGCCTTGTGGCGGGCTGGCGCGGACGACGACATCGAACACCGCGCGCGTTCCTATCTCGACGTGAATTGCGGCCACTGCCACAACCCGCATGGCGCCGCCGACACCTCCGGTCTGTTCCTGTACTCAGGCGAGACGTCTGCGCGCAGGCTCGGCGTGTGCAAGCCACCGATCGCGGCGGGTCGCGGCACCGGCGGGCGCCACGTGTCCGTCATGCCGGGAAAACCGGACGAGTCGATTCTGATCTACCGGGTCGGCGACACCGACCCCGGCATCATGATGCCGGAGCTCGGCCGCACTACCGTGCACGAAGAAGGCCTCGCGCTGCTGCGGCGCTGGGTGGAGTCGTTACCCGGCGTCTGCGCCTGACGTCTTCGCGGGACCGCGTCCTTGCGTGGTCGTTGGGAAGTGGCGATCGAGCAGTTCCGCGAGGCTTTCCAGACGGATCGGCTTCGCCAGGTAGTCGTCCATGCCCGCCGCAAGACAAGCGTCGCGATCGCTCTGCATGGCGCTCGCCGTCAACGCGACGATCTTGGGTTGCGACGATGCATGCGCCCGTATCCGCACCGTCGCCTCGAAACCATCGAGCTCCGGCATCTGCACGTCCATGAGTATCAGGTCGTACTTGAAGCCGTTCGCCATCGTCACCGCTTCGAGGCCGTTGCCGCACAGATCGACGATGCAGCCGAGGCGCCCGAGCATGCGCGCAGCGACGCGCTGATTGATCGCGTTGTCTTCTGCGACGAGCACGTGCAACAGGCGGCTTCTGTGAGATTTCGCCGCAGCCGCCGACGGAATGGCCCGCGGGCGCGGAACCGAGCCCAGCTCCGGCAGCAACCGTTGCAGCACGCCGTGCAGCGTATGTCGCCGCAACGGCTTGGACATCAGCGCGTCGAACAGACCTTTCGCCTCGACCGCCTCCCGACCCACCGAGGTCAGCAGGATGATCGGCGGACAGCGGTCCGCCAGCGCGAAGCGGATCCGGTGCGCGAGTTCGTCGCCGCTCGCATTCGGCATCTGGTGATCGAGGATGATCCAGTCGAACGCGCCGGCCGTCGCGTGCTGCAGACACTCCTCCGGCTCACAGCACATCACCACTTCGACACCCCACCGCGCGAGCGTCAGACCCAGCACATAGCGATTCGTCGCGTTGTCGTCCACGCACAGCACGCGGCGGCCTTTGAGCACCTGGGCCTCTGTCGGTCGCGTCGCCGACGCGGCTCTGACTTTCACGTTGAACGAGAACGTGGAGCCGGTGCCGGGCTCGCTCACGAGCGTCAGCTGGCCGCCCATCAGCTGAACCAGCTGTTTCGAGATCGACAATCCCAGACCGGTACCGCCGTATCGGCGCGTCGTCGATGCGTCGACCTGCGTGAATGCGCTGAACAGCGCGCCCTGACGGTCGGCCGGAATGCCAATGCCGGTGTCGCGTACCGAGACGAGCAGTTCCACGCTGTCGTCGGTTTGCGCGGCCGCGCCGACGTGCACGAATACCTCGCCGCGTTCGGTGAACTTCACGCCGTTGCCGACCAGATTGACCAGCACCTGACGCAATCGCGTCGCGTCACCGATCACTTCCGCCGGCACGCCGGGGTCGACGTACATCGACAGTTCGAGACCTTTGCCGTGCGCCTGGCCGGCGAGCAGTTCGAGACTCTCGATCACGCATTGCTCCACGTCGAATGGATGCGCTTCGAGTTCTACACGGCCGGCCTCGATCTTCGAAAAGTCCAGAATGTCGTTGATGATCGTCAGCAGCGATTCGCCGCTGATGCGGATCGTGTCCACGTAGTCCCGCTGTTGGCCGGTGAGGGGTGTGTCGAGCAGCAGGCTGGTCATACCGATGACGCCGTTCATCGGCGTGCGCACCTCATGGCTCATGTTGGCAAGGAACTGACTACGAGCCTGCACGGCCGCCTCGGCGAGTTCCTTCGCCGATGTCAGCGTCTTCTCCATCTCCTTGCGCTCCGACACGTCGGAGATCCGCAGCAGCAGCACGGTGTGCCCTTCGAGATCGATCAGGCGCAACGCGACGTCGCCCCAGAGCGAGCCGTGGCTCGACGTCGTGAACTTGCGCTCACCCGTCCACGTGCGATCGCGTGTCAGTTGCTCGGTGATCGACGCGTCGGGCAGCAGTACGTCGCGGGCGAGACCCGCGATCACCTGTGGGTCGTCCGAGTCGAACATCTTCCGCGCGCGATCGTTGCACATCAGCACGCGTGCGCCGGGCACCTCCGCCAGCACCAGCGCATCCGCCGATTCCTGGAACAGCGACGACATCACCGCCTCGCTCTCTTCGAGCCGTCGCTGGGCCTGCAGACGCGAACCGATGACGATGTAGGCGATGGTGGCGAACGTGATGAGCACGTACGTGTAGTACGTCGGATCGTACGCCGGATGCGGCACCGATCTGACCGCGACCATCAAGCCACCGCCGACCACCGCGAAGAATCCGGCGACCAGCGCACGCGATCGGAACAGCAACCCCGCCGCCGTCATCACCGCGAGCGCGCCCAGGCCGCTATCCGTCGAGAATCCGGTGCCGTAGGCAACGCCCACGATCATTCCGCCGATCATGAACATCGGTACCGTCAGATATGCAACCGGGCGAGCCCGCACGCGGGGCGACAGGAACGTCGCCACCAGAAACACCAGGCACGACGCGCTGACCAGCAGCCGCAGATCCCACGACCAATCGGGCTCCGGATCCACGCGGCGGCGCAGCACCCCGATGCTGACGAGCGCAAACGGGGTGACGAGCGCCAGCACCCGATAGAGGGTCAGTTGCGTGACCGATGTGCGGAACGATGGGAACACGGAACGACCCGTGCCATGGCCAGGTCATTTCAGTATAGGAAAGCTCCCGGAAAGCGAGAGCCGGCGCGGGTTCAGGCGGCAACGGGTTCCGGTTTCGACACGGCGTGGCGCAGCATCGCCAGGTAGTTGGGCTTCGTCTCCATCCGCGGTCCGAACCCCTTGCTGATCAGCAACGCGTGCGCCTTCGGCAGCCGGTAGCACGGACACGACACGAGCAGGTGATGCTCGAGGTGGTAGTTCACAAAGTACGGCGCGATCAGCGCGCGCTCGAGCAGGCCCGCATGCGTGGTTCGCGTGTTCCGCAGCCGGTCGCCGTTGTCGGGGACCGCGCCGTGCTCGCCGATGTTGCGGATGCGCGAGATGAACATGTGCCACGTCAGTTCGGGCACCACCCACAGCAGCAGATACAGATACCCGTGTCCGGCCCACACGAATCCGGCTACGAACACCGCATTGATCGCCACGTTCGGCCCCAGCCGGCGCACGCCTTGCGCAATGCGCGATGCCGGCGTCTGACCCGACTTACCAAACGCCGCCTTGATTGCCGCTGCCTTCTGTGCGAAGCCGGTCTGCCCGGTCAGGTCTCGCATCGCTTTACGTCTGAAGCTCGCCTTCGTGATCGGAAACGGCGCCGACAGCGGCAGATCCGGATCGTTGGGCTGTTGTGTGAAGCGGTGGTGATTCAGGTGGTAAGTTCTATACGGCACGATCGACGCGCCGAGCAGCGGACGATTCAACAGCCACTCACACACCCAGTCGTTCAGCCGATGGTTCTTATAGAGCAGATGATGCGCACCGTCGTGACCGATGATGCCCAGGCCGAGCTGGCGGCCGCCGATGATCAGAATGCCCGGTACGATCACCCACGGATACGGCCAGACCACCGCAGCGGTCCAGGTCAGAAGAATCACGCCCCAGCAGTGCACGACCAGCCACGTCGAATGCCACGGCGACAGTCGCCGCAGGTTCGCGATCTCGTCGCGCGAGAAGAAGTCGGTGGGTTTCTCGAGAATGGCCATGTCGCGCATTGTAGCTCGCCGCGCCGCGCCGTTCGCAACCGCGGCCGAACCGCAATCCGCCGGTCGGCTAGAGGCGGCCGAGGTCGCGATACGGTACGAGCTTGGCGGTCGCGGTCGCCTTCGCGATCAGCGTTTGCGACGCGTCCCATACCGACGACGCCATGAAGGCGATCGACTTTCCCATGTGTTCGATGCGGCCGCGCGCGAGGTATTGGCCGGCCGCGCCCGGCGCGAGATAACTGACCTTCAGTTCCAACGTCGGCGGCGACAGCGTTTCGTTGGAAACCAGGAACACGGCGCGCGCCATCGCGTTGTCGAGCATCGCGGCGATGAAACCGCCCTGCAGTCCCATCGAGTGGCAGTACGCGGGTTTCATCTGAAACGTCATTTCGGCCCAACGCTCCTCGAGGTTTGCCGCCACGACTTTGCCTTCGAGCAGCCGCGTCGCCGGCGGCATGTTGCGGTTGAGCCGTTCGATCAGTTCCTCGACCTGCGTCACCGCGGTGTGGACCACGGCCGGTGGTTGTCGACAAGTTTCGTCTGCGCCGCGGTTTGCGGGCCGAGCATGTCGTGCGGGAAACCGGGTTCGATCGCGCTCACCGTGTCGAGCTTCTCCATGTGCGCGTCGGACAGCGAAAAGTCGAGGCACGCGAGGTTCTCGGCGAGTTGCTCGACGGTGCGCGCGCCGACCAGCGGCACGATCACCGCCGGCCCCTGCCGCACCCAGTTGATCGCGACTTGCGACGGCGTCACGCGCAGCTCGTCGGCCACCTCGATAACCGCTGCGGCGATGCGCAGCGAACGCTCCGATAGCGCATTGCGCATCTTCGCGCGACCGGCGGCTTCCGGATCGCGGTTGTATTTGCCCGTCAGCACGCCGGAGCCAACGATGCCCCACGGCGTGACGCCGAGATCGAACGCGCGTGCCATCGGCAGCAGTTCGCGTTCCACCGTGCGGTCTATCAGGCTATAGCGGATCTGCAATCCGATGAACCGGCTCCAGCCGCGCAGCTCTGCAATCGTGTTGGCTTGCGACACCACCCAGGCCGGCGTATCCGAAACGCCGACGTACAGCACTTTGCCTTGCCTTACGAGATCGTCGAGACCGCGCATCACTTCGTCGATCGGCGTGAGATAGTCGCGCGCGTGCACCCAGTACAGATCGATGTAGTCGGTTTTCAACCGCTGCAGGCTGGCGTGCACTGAATCCATCATGTTCTTGCGCGAGTTGCCGGCCGCGTTCACGTCGCGACCGCGCATCGGGCCGGTGTACTTCGTCGCCAGCACGATTCGGGGCCGATCGCGGCCCATGAATTCACCGAGATATTGCTCGCTGACGCCGGCCGCATAGATGTTCGCGGTGTCGATGAAGTTGCCGCCGGCCTCGCGGAACGCGTCGTATACGCGGCGACTCTCGTCCTTGTCCACGCCGAACCCGGTTTCAGGTCCGAACGTCATCGCGCCGAGTGCGAGTTCGGACACTCGCAGCCCGCTATTGCCGAGGAGCCTGTAACGCATCGTCTTTTCTCCCGATCCTGAATTCAGTTCGCGAGTTGTCCACAGTTCGCGCCGAAACGACTCACGTGATCGATGTTAGCGCGCACGCGAGTCTGTCCGCGATGAGATCGACCGAATACCCTCGCACGACCACGTCCCGAGCGACGAGCCCGGCGGCGCGCGCCTGGTCGACGTCGTCGAGCAGCGTTATCAGCGCGTCGGCCCATTCATCGAGAGTCTTCGCGCCGAATCCGATCGCGCCGTTGGCAAGCACCTCGGCGTTCATCCCGAACGGCGATACGACCACCGGCAGTCCACATGCCATGTACGTGAGCATCTTGAAACTGCACTTCCCGCGGGTCCAAGGATCGTCAGGCATCGGCATGATGCCCAGATGCGCGGATTGCAGCGCGGTGGTAGCTGTCGTGGATCGCGGGATATTCGACGATGTCGACCTGTCGAGCCCGCATCGGCTCGATGAGCTGACGGACACGGAAGCGTCCACGCCCTGTGTGAATGCGGCGATCGTGGTGGACATCTGTTGTTCGCACCCGCGATGAGCGCATCGGTTGCCGCACACGTTGTGTGGTCTCGCTTCATGAAGTGCACATGTGATTATGCCTTCTTGAACACGAATTCGTTGCAGCCCTTGCCGCCGGCGCACGTCCGGAGTTTTTCGAGCTGAAATCCGCGGTCGCTAAAAAGATCGAATATCAACTCGGGTGTGGCCACCTCGAAAGGCAACCCGCCCACCCAGTCGACTACGTCGCGCCACGGTGACATGCCACGCAAACTCCCCTCGGAATAGTTCCGCCATGTATGAAAAGGTCGCCCCTCTGCGATGTCACGAATCGTTGTCGGCCCCCACAGCCGAATTGCCGACGGCCAGAGGATGAGCCAGCGCAGACCGCGTGGCAGTCGGTTGTACGTTCTCTTTACCCTCAACCAGAAATTGCTCGCGCGCCCCTGATCATTGTAGATGGCAATGAAGAGACACCCGCCTCGACCAACGAGCTCCGCAACATTGGCGAGTGCGAGCGACATCTTGCCCGTGTGATGCAATACCCCCCAGGAATAAACGACGTCCCACTGACCGAGCGTTCTCAGGTACTGCGAATCGAGCACCGAACCTGTCTCCACGTGCCAATGGGCATCCTCAGGGAAATACCGGCGCTTCAATTCCTCCGTGCAGGCGACCGATTGGGGATCGTAGTCGAACGACAGAACTTGAGCGCCAAGCCGGCGCGCCGCAAGGCTGAACAACCCACTTCCGGAGCCCACGTCGAGGAATCGCCGACCTCGCAGGTTTGTCACCGCGAGGCTCGCACAAAGTGACTGCTCGGCCTGACGAATCCGGTCTTCGTTCAGTACCACTAGGAACCGCGACCAGTTTTCCCCAAAAGAAAAGCGGCTACCGGCCGCGATTTCTTCGGCATGTTGCGCGCTCATATCGGCACCTGGGCGACAAAACAGATTCCGATCCGGATCATCGAGTGCGACGAAATCGGCACCGGTTTGGCATCTCCAAAGGGTAACGTTGTGCACCGAGCCGGACAAGCCGCTCCACTTCCCGATGCTGATTCTTCGTATATAGATCAAACAACAAATGTATGCGTTCAACGGCAACGGTCCTTCCCGGCTGTTCCTGCATGTGCCGGCGGCTCAATCGCCAACGACCCATTTCTGGCGCGCCTGGAACAGAACTATCACGTCGTGGCACCGTTGACACCGGGCTACGAGGGTGAAGCCGGCCACATGGTTCCTTACGAACAAACCGAAGTGGTCGTTGCGAGCATTTCACGCTTGCACAACTGAACGCCAACGGCGGCGCTCAAGGATGCGCGACTCGCTGTATCAGGTCCGATAGCCTGCGACCGGCGCTTCTTACATCGGAAACGTTCAGGAGCCACAGGGCCGCGACATAAGTCAGCGCACCGAGACCAACGGCGAGCGTGAGTTCGACCACGGTCGGACCAACCATCGTCAATGCGACGACGAGCATGGCGGCATAACCGGCGGCCACAGCAACAAACGTCCGCAGGCGCGGCATCACGCGCGCAAAACCGCGAACGGCCATCAGGCTCAGCGCACAGCCGACGACCGTCGCAGTGCAATAGGCGATGGCCGCGCCGGATAGGCCAAAACGCGGAACCAGCAACATCGCAACACCGGTGCTCAACGCAGCGGCTGCTGCGACGATACAGGCGTGCAGGATCATTTGCTTACGCAGGAACAGCGGCAGATCCAGCAAGAACGCTTTCATTCCGGCAAAACCCGCGCCGAGAGCCAGTATCGGCATCCATTGCCCGGAGCCAATTCTGAAGTCGGCCCCGAAAACTACCGGCGCAAGCGAACGCGACACCGCGGCGAGGCCAATCACGGCAGGTACAAGAAGCACCCACAACAACTCGACGTACCGGTCGAATAAGCGCCGGACTTCGGCGTCGTTGCCGTCACCCAATGCCTGCACGAGTCGCGGGTACCAAGCGGCGCCGATACCGCTGAACAACATGCCGATCAACTGTTGCATCAGATCGGCGATTGCGACATAGGCGCCGAATCGCTGCGCGCCGAGTATTGCGCCCACGACGGCACGATCCGCCCATTGCGCGCAAAACACGAGGCCCCCGACGACTGCGAGTGGCGCGGTGAAGGCCATCAGTTGGCGCAACCGATCGCGCGGAATCGCCTTCAATGGTGTCCACGCATGTGCCAACGCGCCGCGTCCAAACGCAGCCACGGCCAACGCCCCGGACAGCGCAAGCAACCCGACCGCACACCACGCGGGCACTGCAAACCAAAACACGACGATTGCGCCCGTGATCCCAAGCGCGGATTTGGTCAGATATAGATATCCAACACGCTGCGGTTGGAACGTCGAACTCGCGTACTGCACGGCGTAGTCGAAGGTGCCTTGCATGATTGCAAGGGCAACAGCGGAAATGATCAGACACGCATGATCGGTCCACGCGCCAGCGAGTGCGCATCCGGGTAAAACGACCAACACGACGGCGCGATAGAAAAGATTGGCCAGCGCCGAGTGGTCAGGCAAGTGACGGCCGGCAAAACGCGCCAACGCAGCGCGCAGCGGCCCGAATACGATCGACGCGACCAGAAATGCGCCGCCAACCGCCAACGCTACTTCCGCATATCCTGCAGGACCAAACGCACGCGCGAGTATTGCCAACGTGGCGACCGATAACACACCACCGGCGCCACGCAGCGCGACGTAAGCAACCGAAACCTCCAGGCTCACAGAGGATTGAGTCCGGCGCGCGCAACGAACAGCAAGGAAGGTGCGACGATTGGCTCACCCAGCCGGCCAAGCGCCGTTTTCGCAACGTTTCTGAGAATTCGGCGCACCGAAAGTGGACCTTGCCAGTTTACGAAGCAACGCGCCGTACAACGCTGGACACGAAAGTGCGGCGCGAGCAACGCGCGCACGGCAGCGGCGTCGAACGATGCAACGTGACCCCAGCGGTGAAATGTGTTGCCGCACGCGGGACAAATGGTCTTCTGGTCGCTCAGTTCTTCACGGAATGGCACGGTGCCGACCAAAATGCCGTCCACACGCAACACGCGCCGCAACTCAGCGATCACGTTTGGCCGCACATCATCGGGGATGTGTTCGAGCACTTCGGAAACGACGACTGCATCGAACATGTTCGATTCGAACGGCATCGCCTGCGCGTAACCCTGCCTCGCGTCGATTCCTTCCACGCGCAGCCGATCGACTGCACCTGCATCAGGGTCGAGCGAAGCGACGGTCCAACCGCGGTTCAGAAAGCCACGTTCGACCCCGCCGCCGCCGATGCCTAGGTTGAGCGCCCGGCCTCGCGGCACATGTCGCTCCGTCAGCCCAACCAATGCGCGATATCGCGCGGCGGCTTCCCGAAATCCGTGATTTGCCGGATCCTGAAAGTGCGCCCAGATTTTGCTTTGTTCCATTTGATCTCTGCCAACGAGGCGCACCCGCACCTTCGTATCCCTGTCGTACCTTCCGGCATGTGCGCATCGGGTCCCAAGTGTAGCATTCGAAGGATTCATGCCGGAGCAGTAAACGCCCCATTCAATACGAGCCGCAGCACGTGCAGGGGGATTCTGTGGCACCGGTCGGGATTCAGTACGAACGCCTTGTTAATATACGCACCTTGTTTCGGATGGTTCGTTTTGGATGGTCGCTGCGGCACCCCGCTGGTGGTTGGTGGTCGGTTCTCTGCGCTCGGGCGGAACCGAGCGTCAAGTCGTGACGCTCGCGAACGAATTGGTCCGGCGCGGCGAGTCCGTTGCCGTTGCCATCATCGATGGGCGTCACACCGAGGCTTATGAACTCGACGCACGCGTCGCCAAAAACGTTCTGGCGCATGGCGGGGTTTTCGGCGCCATCCGCGCAGCGCTGCGGCTCAGACGCCTCGTCGGCGACAGCTCGATCGTCTACAGCTTTCTCGATGCTGCAAACCTCTTGGCCGCGGCGGCGACAATCCGCCGTTCGGTGAAGCTGATGTGGGGCGTGCGCGCATCGGACGTAGGCTCCAGTAGCGTTGCGCGGATGACTAGCCGGCTGTGTCGTCCATTCAGTTCACGTGTAGATGTGCTGATCGGCAATGCAACGGCATGTGTCGACTTCTATCGTTCAGTTGGTTTTCGACCACGTTCGCATGCCGTGGTGTTCAACGGAATCGACGTGACCACGTGGTGCCCGGATCCCGACGCACGTCGCACCGTGCGCGCCGAACTTGGCATCCCCGAAACTGCGCTGCTCGTTGGCTTCGTCGCGCGCGTCGATCCGCAGAAACGCCATGATCTTTTGTTGCAGGCATTTGCCCGCTGCGACGATGCGCATCTTCTGCTCGTTGGCCGAGGTACCGACGACACGGAAGGTGAACTTGCGCAACTGATTCGATCGCTCGGCAGCGGCAACCGCATCAGGAGCTTGGGTGAACGAAGCGACATGCGCCGGATTACCGCGGCGCTCGATGTTGTCTGCTGCGCCTCATACTACGAAGGTTTTCCGAACAGCCTGCTTGAGGGCATGGCGTGTGGCGTGTGTTGTGTTGCGAGTGACGTGGGTGGCGTACGAGAGGTCATGGGCGATGCGGGCATCGTCGTTGCCGACGATACGACCGGCGCGTTTGCGCATGCGTTGCAGGAAGTGCTTCGCAACGGTGATCGGCGCGCTGCACTTGCCGCAGCGGGAAGATCGCGGGCCATGGCGCTCTTTTCGACAACCGCGATGACGGACGCCACAGTGGCGGCCGCCGCTCGATGCGCGTCGCGGCGGGGTTGAACTGACATGTGCGGAATTGTTGGCGTCGTCGAAACGAACGCTGCTGCCGATGCGAGCTTCGTATCGGCGATGCGCGATCGTCTCGCGCACCGCGGCCCAGATGATGCCGGAACCTGGTGTGATGAGAACGTCGGCCTCGGGCACCGTCGACTATCGATCATCGATCTGTCGGCCGAAGGACATCAGCCGATGACGTCGGCCGGCGGCCGCTACGTCATCGTCTATAACGGCGAGATCTACAACTTCGCCGATCTGCGCGAACAACTGCCAAAACGCCCGTGGCGTGGCAATTCCGATTCGGAGGTCCTGCTCGAAGCGATCGCTGCATGGGGCGTCGATGTGACCCTCCGCCGTTGCGTAGGGATCTTCGCGCTGGCCGTTTACGATCGAGTGCAACGGGAACTCACGCTTGCGCGCGATCAGCTCGGCGTCAAACCCCTGTATTACGGCTGGTGCGGGCGGCGCTTCGTATTTGCTTCGGAACTAGGCGCGTTCGACTCCCTTCCGTTCGCTGATCGGACCGTGAGCCGAGACGCCCTTTCGACGTTCCTGCGTTACAGCCAGGTCCCCGCGCCATACACGATGTATGAAGGATTCCTCAAGTTGCCGCCCGGCACGTGGCTGCGTGTTTCCGCTCGCGATATCGCACCCGGCACGCTGACCGATCCAGTGACGTATTGGTCCGCTGAGGATGTCTTTGCACGACCGGTCGCCCGCGGCGATTCCGCTGCGCTCGAAGAGGAAACACTGCGCCTGCTGAGGCTATCGGTCTCGAGTCAACTCGTGGCTGACGTACCGGTCGGTGCCTTCCTGTCGGGTGGCATCGATTCCTCGTTGGTCGTCGCGTTGATGCAGGAGTGTTCGAGCCGCCCGGTGAAGACGTTTACGATCGGCTTCGAGCGCGCTGCCTACGACGAGGCCCCCGCCGCGCGCAAGGTCGCCGAACTGTCGGCACGGACCACACTGAAATGATCATGGGCGAACGCGACCTGCTCGAGACCGTGACTGCCCTACCCGCCTTGTGTGACGAACCGTTCGGTGACTCATCAATTCTGCCGACACATCTCGTAAGTCGACTCGCGCGACGCGACGTGACGGTAAGTTTGTCCGGCGACGGGGGAGATGAACTATTCTGGGGTTATTCGCGCTATCCATTGTGCGATGCGCTTTGGGCGCGGCTGCAGAACGTTCCGACGAGCCTTCGAACAGTCGGCAGCGCTGCGCTGCGGTCCCGTCCCGTGCAGGTAATCGGCGCGGCGCTGCCGTCGTTCGGATTCCCGGGCCGCCCGGGACGCCTATCTCACAAGCTGCGACGAATCGCCGATGTTCTTGGATATGCGGCGCAGTCCGACGTGTACCTCGACTTCATGTCTCACTGGAAAATGCCGGACCAAGTGGTCATCGGCGGGCACGAACGTGCATCGGTCTATTCGGATCCCGCGCACTGGACGACGCGATTGCCGATGTGGCAGCGAATGGCCGTGCAAGATCTTCTGGCATACCTGCCGAACGACATCCTGACGAAAGTCGACCGGGCCAGCATGCGTGTCGGACTCGAAGCGCGCGTGCCGCTGCTGGACCATCGGCTCGTCGAGTTTTGTCTTACGTTGCCGGAACACGCTGTTCGCGGCGGCGGAGAGCCGAAGCGCCTGATGAAACGGCTGCTCGCACGCTATGTTCCGGCGGCGCTGACCGATAGGCCGAAACAGGGGTTTGGCGTACCGATGGCCGAATGGCTGCGCGGGCCTCTGAAGGAGTGGGCAACGGATCTGTTGTCGCAAGGGCGCCTATCGACTGATGGCTACCTCGAGGTGCGTCCCGTTCTGGAGAAACTCGAACAACATCTGAAGGGCAGCGCCGATTGGTCAGCATGCCTGTGGAACGTGTTGATGTTCCAGAGCTGGCTCGACGCGCGCAGGTGCGCCGCGTCGAATCAGGGGTGACGGCCGCATGTCGATTCAACACGCGGAAGAAATCAGAGCAGGTCGGCGCTTCGCGTTCGGAAAGAACTGGACGCGGTTTCTGACCGACTTGAACGACACACGGATCGAACAAGCCGAACAGTCGCTGTGCAACATGCTCACCGTAGAGGAATGGGGCGGACAGCGATTTCTCGACGTGGGTTCTGGCAGCGGTTTGTTCAGCCTTGCCGCGCGCCGCCTCGGCGCAACAGTCGTTTCGTTCGACTACGATCCGGAATCGGTCGCGTGCACGAACGAATTGAAACGCCGCTATTTCGCCGATGACTCGCGATGGAGCGTCGTCCAGGGATCGGTGCTCGATGAATCGTTCGTGGCGACACTCGGTGCATTCGACGTCGTCTACTCCTGGGGCGTTCTGCACCATACCGGGCGTATGTACCAGGCAATCGCGAACGTCACGGCATCCGTCGCAACAAACGGTCGACTGTTCATCGCCATCTACAACGACCAAGGCTGGATCAGCCGATACTGGTCCGCCGTAAAGCGACTCTACAATAGAAGCGTGATGACCCGTTGGCTCGTGATCGCAGCACACGCGCCATATCTACTCGGGTTGCGATGGATGGTTCGAACGGCAGCGGGACGGCCGCTCGAACGCGGCATGGCACTCTGGCACGACCTGCTCGACTGGCTCGGCGGATATCCGTTCGAAGTCGCAAAACCCGAGGCGATCGTGGCTGCCGTTCGGGATGGCGGTTTTACGCTCGAAGCGTTAAAAACATGCGGCGGGACGATGGGTTGTAACGAGTACGTGTTTCGGCGCAGGAATGGCGATGACAAATCAGTTGGATCGCGACCTGCTCGTCCGGAATGCCTCCTTCCGTCCCCTCGCGCTACTCCACGAGCACATGTCCGGCGTGTCGGATCGGTCCCCGCAACTATGGGGCGTGCTGATGTTCCAGGCTTGGCGCCACTCGGGTTGACCAGCGCCTCAACAGGGCCGTTGGAGCGGCCACTCAGGATCGCCTTCGTGACGAGCGGGCTCGGGGTTGGCGGCGCTGAGACGAGCCTGGTCACGCTCGCGGGCGGGTTACACGACACGCGGCTTCGCGACGCTCGTCCTCAGCTTGCGCGACGACGCAGCGATGGCCGCGGAACTGCGCCGTCGCGGCGTTACGGTGGTCAGTTGCGCGATGCACCGCAATCCCTTCCGCGGTTGGAACAAGGCGGTCGCCGAACTTCGTGGCTTCCGCCCTGATCTCGTGCAAGGTTGGATGTACCACGGCAACCTGTTCGCGAGTTTGCTGTGCCGTCGGATCACTCCGGCGCCGCCCGCCGTCTGGGGCGTCCGCCATCACCTACTGCGCCTGGGCGACGAATCGATTTCGACACGCGCAGCAATCCGCATCGTTCGCGTGTTGCCGGCGCACCCGGCGCTCGTCGTGTACAACTCGGACGCCGGACGGCGCAGCCACGCCGCGTTTGGTTTTTCGCGATATCCGGCGCTCGTCATTCCGAACGGCATCGATACCGCTCGCTTCCGTCCATCCGAAGCCGCGCGTCGCGAGTGGCGCACGCGGTGCGGACTCGGGGATAGCGAATTCGTCGTCGGTTGGGTAGCGCGGTTCCATCCCGCGAAGGATGTCGCGACATTTCTGCGGACGTGCCGGCTATTGGTCGAGCGCCATGCAGACGTGCGCATCGTGATGGCTGGCACACGAATGGACACGTCGAACAAAGAGCTCGCGTCGCTGCTCTCCAACGAGGTGCTCAAGGGGCGTGTCCACTGCTTGGACCCGTGGACGCAGTGGAAAGTCTCTATCCGGCACTCGATTGCTGCTACTAACGTCGCGCACGGAGGCGCTGCCGAACGTGCTACTGGAAGCGATGGCGAGCGGGGTGCCGTGCGTCGCGACCGACGTCGGCGACTGCGCGCAGGTGATCGCGGACGCCCGCTGTATCGCGCCGGTCGGCGATGCAGCGAGGCTCGCCGATGCAGTCAGCCGCGTCGTATCGATGAGCCGGCAAGAGCGCATGGCTTGCGGCAACGCGGCCAAACAGCGCGTGCACGAATATTATGGCGCCGAGCGCGCCGTCCCCCGATACGTCGATGCTTATCGCAGCGTTGAGGCGTAGATCAACCCACTGACTGCGCTTCGGCACAAACCAGCCGATTTGCATTTCACGCGCCGACGCGATCCGACGCCTCCAACAGGTTGCGCCAGGCGTTCGCGAGGAGGATCGGCAATACGACGGCCACATACGCCGTGCGTGGTCATGCAACGCCCGCCCATGCCGCGCCGACCAGCAGCGCCGTACCAAGCACCGCAGCGTAAGCAACGGCCGGATCCGGTCTACGCCACCGCCCGACGCGCCCTGTCAGGCGCGCTGCCAGCCACGCGTACGCGGCACACGCAATCACGCGGCCGAGCAAGAGCACGCCGACGATGGGCACAAGGCTGTGCGACATCAGCAATGCGCCCAGCGGTCCCACGAACGTAAACACACCGAGCGGAATACGCACCGCGTTGACCTGGTCGAACCGCTGATGCGCTTCCAGCACACCGCGCAGACAAACCGAGCAGATCACCAGCGGAACGCTGAACGCGAGCAGGTAGAACGCGTGGAGCGACTCGTCGACGAGCGCAGGCGGAATGTTCAAGACGCGCGTCACGAGCCACGGCGCGACTCCCGCGAGTCCCGCCGCGCCGAGCACACCGAGTCCCGTGGTGATCAGCAGCGTCGCCTGCACGATCTCCGGTACTGTATTGCGCGCGCCACTGCCCAGCCGCTCGGCGACGAGTTGTGTCATTGCGCGCCCCAGTCCGAGATCGAACACGCTGAAGTAGCCGATGACGATCCATACCAGCGCGAGAATGCCGAAGCGATCGGCACCGAGTTGGCTGAGCAGCAACGGAATCGCGATCAGTCCGACCAGCAGCGGCAGGATCTGTCCGGTGAGATTCCAAACGACGTTGCGCGCCAGGAGGCGGCGGCCGATCAGCGATGGTTCGTGCGGCGTGTCCAACTCAATCCCGAGTGCGACTTCGGTCTATGCTAATCGAACTTCCATGCGACCCATGTGGCCTGCGGCACAGGGCGTCGATTTTCCGACTGGCATTGGTCAGGCGACGTCCAGCTCGGGCGCGAGTTCGGACACTCGCAGCCCGCTATTGCCGAGGAGCCTGTAACGCATGGTCGTGTTCCTTGATTCGGAATTTCAGTTCGCCGAGCTGACCGTAGTGGACCACATACGCGCCCGGCTCGGCATCGGTCACGCGCCCCAATGCACCCGTTATCAGCACCATTCCCGGCTTCAACTCGTAACCCAGTGTGTGGATCGTCTTGATCATCCACGCATACGACGCGAGCGGGTCGCCGAGCGCATCCATCGCCGAGGCCGTGAACAGTTCGACGCCGTTCCTGTCGAGCGAAACCAGGTAGCTGCGCACGCCCGGATCGAGCATTGCGGTCGGCCCTGCGATGAAGCGATAGGCCGAGACATTGGTCGCCACGATGTCAGCCAGCGTCACGCGCTTCATGTCCGCGTAGTCGAGCCGCGGCAACTCGATGATCGGCAGCATCGCGGTGGGCTGATCGTCTGCGCCGACGATGAAGCCGATTTCCACTTCGATCTTCAGACCCGGCATCATCGCGAGCTCCGCGCCGGTGGCGAGTCGACCGGATTCCGGCAGCACACCCAGCACCGGTCGGTCGACGCCGAAGCGCTGTTGCGTGGCGGCGCTCGTCAGGCCCGCTTTGTACCCGGCGATCTTCGTTGCGTACGCGTCTCTGACGACGGCCGCCTGAATGGCGTATGCGCTCGACGCGTCGGTGTCGTTTGGCACGTCGGGATAGGTGCGGTCGGACTTTACGGCGGCGGCGATCGCACCGCTCAGATCTTCCGCGTGGACAGCGGAACCGGCGTAAACGCAGAGTGCGAGCCAATATGCGAGTCGGATCGTCGAGCGCAGCAATTCAGCTCGTCGCATAGCGGCGCATGACTTCGCGCAGTTCCTGCTTCAGCACCTTGCCGTTCGCGTTCTTCGGCAATTCCTGCGACCACAGCTCGATGTACTTCGGCACCTTGTACGTGGCCAGGTGCTCGCGCACGTGCAGACGCAGACCTTCCACGTCCACCGTCGCACCCGGCTTCAGTCGCACGACCGCGCCGACCTCTTCGCCGAGTTCCTTATGCGGCACCGCGACGACCGCGGCTTCGAATACCTCGGGATGCGTGTACAGCGCGGCTTCGACTTCGACGCAGTAAATGTTCTCGCCGCCGCGGATCAGCATGTCCTTCGCGCGATCGACGATCGTGATGAAGCCGTCTTCGTCCACTGTGACCAGATCGCCTGTGCGCATGTAGCCGTCGGTGATCGACTCCGCCGTCGCTTCGGGACGGTTCAGGTACTCCTTGATGATGTTCGGACCCTTCACCCACAGCTCGCCGACCGAACCCTGCGGCACGTCGCGGCCGCCATCGTCGACCACGCGAATGTCGCAGATCGGTACGGCCGGTCCACAGCTCTGCGGCTTGTTCACGTAGTCGATGCCGCCGTTCGACGTGACGATCGACGACGTTTCCGTCATGCCGTAACCCTGACCGGGACCGGCGATGTGGGGGAACTCGGCCTTGAGACGCTCGACCAGTTCCGGCGCGGCGGCGGCGCCACCGTAGCCGATGCTCTCGACGCACGACAGATCGGTGCTCGCAAAATCGGGATGCTGAATCAGCTGCCACATCATGGTAGGCACGCCGCCGATGCCGTTGATCCGTTCGCGTTCGATCAGCCTCAACGCCTCGCCGGCGTCCCAGCGATACATCAGTACGAGCTTGCTGCCGGCGCGCGATGCCGGCAGCAGCGTGGAATGACATCCCGTGACGTGGAAGAACGGCACCGACAGCAGACTGGCGCGCTGAGGGGCGTTCGGATCGGGTGTCGGAAGCGGCTGACCTTGACGCAGCAATGCACGCGCACCGCCGAACCCGAGCGACACGAGGTTGATGCAGATGTTGCGTTGCGTGCCCAGCGCGCCCTTCGGCCGACCCGTGGTGCCGGAGGTATAGAACAGCGTTGCATCGTCTTCGGGATCGAGTTCGACGTCTGGAGGCGCGTCGTGAGGCAGATCGCGATATGCGTCGATCGGCCCCAACAGCTCTTCGAAGGCGACGCAGCCGTCGGGCAGATGACCCTTGGCGCGCGCAACGATGCAGGCCTCCAGATCGAGGCGCAGCATCACGTTCGACAACCGCACCGCGCGTTCCTCGTCCGCGAACACCACGCGGCTGCCTGAGTCTTCGAGCCCGTACTGCAACTCTTCCGCAGACCACCACGCGTTCAACGGCACGACCACGGCACCGAGCGTGGTGACCGCCCAGAACGCCACGACCCATTCAGGGAAGTTGCGCATCGCAATCGCGACGCGATCGCCTTTCCTGACGCCGTACCGGTCGCGGAGCTCGTGCGCCAGCGTCGACGACGCACGGATCGCATCGGCAAACGTCAGTCGATCGCCTTCGTAAACGACGTAGTCCTTGTTGCCGTGTGCCCGCATTTCCTCGAACACGACGCGCAGGTTCTTCGGTGTGCTTTTCCAGACGCGGTAACGCAGCCCGCGAATGATCGCCTCTTCCATTTCGAACGGCGCGCCGGGCGCCGTCAGCTGCGCATGCGCTTCCGCGACCGTGATCATCTCGGATACCTCGAATGACGGCGGGCGTTGCTCCGCTCGCCGATCACTCAACCAATTCCTGGATCGGCGGGCGGAGCAACGCCCGCCACCACTTGATCAGTTCCCGAAATCCCACTTCTCGCCGCTGTGATAACGGCGCAGCACGTTTTTCGCGATGAGGATCTTGTGCACCTCGTCCGGACCGTCGGCGATCCGCAAGGTGCGCGCGCCGAGATACATGCCGGCGAGCGGCAGGTCGCCGGATACGCCGGCCGCACCCCATACCTGAATCGCGCGGTCGACCACGCGGTGATACATCTCGGGCACGAAGATCTTGATCGCGGAGATGTCGGTGCGCGGATCTGCGCCGCTTTCCATCTTCTCGGCGCAGTGAATCGTCATCAGCCGCGCGGCCTGAATGTCGATGTACGAATCGGCGATGAAGCCCTGGATGAACTGCTTGTCTTCGAGCTTCTCGCCGCCGTGCACTTCGCGCGTCATCGCGCGTTCCACCATCAGGTCGAAGGCGCGCCACATCGAACCGATGGAGTTCATGCAGTGATAGACGCGACCGGCGCCGAGGCGATCCTGCGCCGCCTGGTGACCGGTGCCGGTGCGACCGAGCTGGTTCTCTTTCGGCACCCGCACGTTGTCGTAAATGATCTCGCAGTGACTCGACGCGCGACCCCACACAGGCACGCCGCGGACGATGTTCACGCCCTTCGTCTTCCGCGGCACGATGATCTGCGTCATCTTGTCGTTGCGGCCGCTCGTGTCGTTCGGATCCGACGTGCGGCACATGACGATATAGAAGTCGGCCGCGTAACCGTTCGACGTGAACCATTTGTGGCCGTTGATGACCCACTCGTCGCCCTCGAGCACTGCCTTGGTTGTCAGCGAGCGCGGGTCGGAACCGGGGTTGTGCGGCTCGGTCATCGAGAAACCGGACTGCATGCGGCCTTCAGTCAGCGGCTTCAGCCATTTCTCGTGCTGCTGCGGCGTGCCGTATTTGACGAGGATGCTCTGGTTGCCGGAGTTCGGCGCGACCACGCCGAACAACGACGCCGCGCCGGGGCTGTAAGACAGCACTTCGTTCATGTAGGCGTGCTGCATGAACGTGAGCCCCATACCGCCGAATTCGCGCGGCAGGTGCGGCGCCCACAGCTTCGCCTTCTTCACGGCGTCCTGAACCTGGGTGCGCAGCTCCTTGGCCTCCTTGGCCGCTTCGTTCGGCGCGTTTGCACTGTCGGAGAAGGCAGCCCACAGCTTGTCTTCGACCGGCAGGATTTTCTTGTTGACGATTTCGGCGGTCGCCAGACGGATCTCGTTGACCTCGTCGTCGAGCGTCGGCACCGGTTTGACGTTCATGGCCATCGTAGTTTTCCCCTCTCTTCCCGATTAGACAAAGGGGCTCAATCTACTGCGCGTCCCGCGTCAGGGCAATTCGATGCGGCCCAACAGTTCGGCCGCCGCGACGCGATCGGTCAGCGCGCCGTACGTGAGGCTGCGCGGACCGAGTCGCGCTGCGACGAACGCATCGGCCACCGATGCGCCTGCGTGACGGATCAACAGACTCGCCTGCAGCAACGCCGCCATCCGTTCCGCCAGCAACCGCGCTTCGAATGCATCCGGTTCGCCGCGGCGCAGATCCGTAGCAAGCCGCGTGACCGCCGCATCGAACGATGCGTTCGATCCCATCGCAGCGGCGAGTTCGTCGACCAGCACATCGACGATCTCCGGAGACTTCGACAGCGCGCGCAACAGATCGACGCACTGCACGTTGCCGCTGCCTTCCCAGATCGAGTTCACCGGTGCTTCGCGATACAGCCGCGGCATGATGTGCTCTTCGACGTAGCCGAGTCCGCCGAGACACTCCTGCGCTTCGTTGATGTGCTGCGGCGCGCGCTTGCAGATCCAGTATTTGCCGAGCGCGGTCGTCAGTCGCACGAACAGACGCTCGTTCGCGTCGTCGGGCCGGTCGAGCGCGGCGGCCACCCGCATCGTCAGCCATAGCGCCGCTTCCGTTTCGAGCACGAGGTCGGCCGCAACGTTGCGCATCAGCGGCGCTTCGATCAGCCGGACGCCGCCAACGCGTCGATGCGCGATATGGTGCAGCACCTGAATCGCCGCCTGACGCATGATCGCCGTCGATCCGACCATGCAGTTGAAACGCGTCAACGCGACCATCTGGATGATCGTCGCCACGCCGCGTCCCGGCTCGCCGATCCGCCACGCGAAGGCGTCTTCGAACTCGATTTCCGCCGATGCGTTCGAGCGATTTCCCAGCTTGTCCTTCAGGCGCTGCAGGAAGATCGCATTGCGTTCGCCGTCGGGTCTGAATCGCGGCAACAGAAAACACGTGAGGCCGCCGTCCAGATACGCGAGCGTGAGGAATGCATCGCTCATCGGCGCGGAACAAAACCATTTATGCCCGGTCAGCTCGAAACACTCGGCGCCGCCGACAGACTCATTGAGGGGTGAGGCGCGGCTGGTGTT
Source organism: uncultured Gammaproteobacteria bacterium (assembly GCA_963780795.1). GTDB lineage: Bacteria > Pseudomonadota > Gammaproteobacteria > Pseudomonadales > Azotimanducaceae > DATJGR01. Next base: position 178,074 of record CAWADH010000010.1, read on the forward strand.
GGCCCGGACGTCGGTACCGCCCTGCTTCTCGGTCATCGCCATGCCGACGGTCAGGCCACCCTTCTCGAAATACGGCCGCGCGGCACCGTCGTATGCGCGGCTCAGGATGCGCGGTTCCCAGGTCTGCGCGAGCGCGGGCTCCGTGCGCAACGCCGGAATGCTCGCGTAGGTCATCGTCAGCGGACAGTCGGTTCCGGAATCGGCCTGGTTGTGCAGCAGTTCCAGCGCGGCCCTGACGACGTGTGCCCCCGGCCGCGACGTTTCCCACGCGAGGCCATGCACGCCGTGCGCAATCGCAGTGCGCATGAGGTGGTGATAGGACGGATGAAACGTCACCTGGTCGATGCGATGCCCGTACGCATCGTGGGTTCTGAGTTCCGGTGCGTTGCGATTCGCGAGTCGACCGTGTTCGATCAGCTCACCGCCGGCCAGCGCGCCGTAGCGGGCGAGCACCTCGTTTCCCCACGCGCCGTCGAAGGCCGCCACCGCCTGCCGCAGCGTCAGGTCGACGCCGTAGAGGTTGTAGTCGACCAGCGGCGGCACCTGATTCGTCACTTCGTGTGTGGCGGACATGGCGGTATCCCATACGTCGGTGTCGGCGGGACTGTCCAACCCGGACGAAGTGGCTGTCAAGCAACGCGGCTCGAACGGCCGGCGCGTCAGCGGCAATTGCGGTCGCGCTGTGCCTCGTAGCGGCGCTCACGCGCGTCGAGCGCCGCCGCGCTGGACGCGCGATAGCCGCGGCGCTTGCTCGCGCGCACCTGATCGAGACCCTCGCGCGCCGCTTCGCAACGATCGTCGCGTGCGCTGGTGCCTGCACTCGGCTTCGCGCGCGCCGTTGCTTCGCGTGGAGGGACACCCAACTGTTTCAACCGTTCGAGCGTCACTTGTTCGTCCGGGCTCAAGTGCGACATGTCGAGCGTAATCACCGGTTGCGTGGTCTGTGGATGGCCGCCCGGGCAGGGCCGGTCGCTGAACAGCGCTTCGCCGTCACTGCCGGGGCAGCGGTAGATCGTCGGCGGTGTTGCGGCGCCGACCGCGAACACCATGAGCATCAGGCCGATCGTCATCGAGGGGCTTCCTTCCTTTCTCGCAACCAGACTAACGACCTCGCGCGGTTGCGCCTCGAGGCAGCGGCGCGAAACCCCGTGAGCAATCCGCCTCTCTTGCGGCCGCCGCAGGAACCCCGTTCAATGCGACGCTTCGGTCACGAGTACGACGATGGCGATCAACACACCACGCGACTTCTTTGCGCTCGAATCGGCCAGCGGCATCGTGCTGGTCGCCGCTGCAATCGTTGCACTAGCGATCGCGAATTCGCCGCTCGCATCGCTTTACGACTCGTTCCTGAACCTGAAACTGACCATCGCCGCAGGCGACATCGCGATCGACAAACCCTTGCTGCTGTGGATCAACGACGGGTTGATGGCGGTGTTCTTCTTTCTGATCGGCCTCGAAGTGAAGCGCGAAATGCTCGACGGCGAACTGCGCGAGCCGTCGCAGATCGTGCTGCCGGGCTGCGCGGCGCTCGGCGGGTTCGCGGTTCCCGCGATCATCTACGCGTACGTCAACTGGCACGATCCCGTTGCGCTGGCCGGCTGGGCGATTCCGGCCGCCACCGACATCGCGTTCGCGCTCGGCGTGCTGTCGATGCTGGGCAACCGCGTGCCGGCTTCGCTCAAACTGTTTCTCACGTCGCTCGCGATCTTCGACGACATCGCGGCGATCGTCGTCATCGCGCTGTTCTATGCCCATGGGTTGTCCCTCACGTCGCTGTCGCTCGCGCTTGCAGGTCTGGCCGTGCTGATCGCAATGAACCGTCTCGGCGTCGCGCGCATCGCCGCTTATGTTCTGGTCGGCATCTTCGTGTGGGTGTGCGTGCTGAAGAGCGGCATTCACGCGACGCTGGCCGGGTTCGTCATTGCACTGACGATTCCACTGAAGCATCCCGAGCCGGCATACGCCGGGTCACCGTTGCGCCACCTCGAACACATCCTGCATCCATGGGTCGCATTCATGATCCTGCCGCTGTTCGCGTTCGCGAATGCGGGCGTCTCGTTCGCCGGCATGACCGCGGGTGAACTCACCGGCGGCGTCGCCGCAGGCATCGTGCTCGGTCTCTTCATCGGCAAACAGGTCGGCGTGTTTGCAACCAGCGCGCTGTTGATCAGACTCGGCCTGGCCCAACTACCTCGCGGCGCGTCATGGCCGGCACTGTACGGCGTGGCGATTCTCACCGGCATCGGCTTCACCATGAGCCTGTTCATCGGTTCGCTCGCGTTCGAACATTCGCCGGTGGACTACGACGCACCGCTCCGTGCCGGGGTACTCGGCGGATCGGTCATCTCCGCGCTCGCAGGATTTTTCCTGCTCCGCGTCACGCTGAAGGGCGAGCAGACGGATGCCCCCGCCGGATAGTCCGCATATACTGCGGGCATGACAGACCTCGTATATCCCTTCGCCGATCATCCAAAACCCGGAACGACTCGCGAAGTCGCGCCCGGCGTCCACTGGCTCACGATGCCGATGGGCGGCTCGCTCACCCACATCAATCTGTACCTGCTCGACGACGACGACGGCTGGTACGTCGTAGACACCGGCCTCGGCAATCAGGAAACGGATGCGCTGTGGCATCAACTGTTCACCGGCGATATGGGCGGCAAGCCCGTGAAAGGCGTGATCTGCACGCACATGCACCCCGACCACATCGGGCAAGCCGGCATGATCTCCGACCACTTCAAGTGTCCACTGCTGATGACGCGCGCGGAGTACTACCAGGCGCGTGCGTTTCATTCGTCGGGTCCCGGCAGCAACCATTCGAGCTGGCAGGGCCAGGTGTTCTATGAGCGCGCCGGCATGCCGCGCGACTATATGGGCCAGATGCGGCAGATGTGGGAGACGCGGCGCAACGACGGCTTCGCGATGCCGCAACTGCCGATGGGCTATCAGCGGCTGGTGGATGGCGACGAACTGCGGATCGGCAGTCGCGTGTGGGACGTCGTGGTCGGTTCCGGTCATTCGCCCGAACACGCTTGCCTGCATTCGAAAGCGCTCGATGTGATGATCTCCGGTGACCAGATCCTGCCGATCATCACGTCCAACGTCAGCGTGCATCCGACCGAACCCGAAGCGAATCCATTGAAAGACTGGATGGAGTCGCACGACAAGTTCATGAAGACGCCCGGCGAGACGCTGGTGCTGCCGGCGCACAACCTGCCGTTCTACGGCGTACGTGAACGGCTGCGGCAACTGATCAACCACCACGAAGACCGCATGCTCGCGATCGAAGAGCATTGCCAGAAACCGGCGCTCGCGCGCGATCTGCTGCCGGTGCTGTTCAAGCGCAAGCTCGATCCGCGGCAGATGATGATGGCGCTGGGCGAGGCGATTGCGCACCTGCATCTGCTGATGCACCGCAACCGCATCGCACGGACGCTAGGCGAAGACGGTTGCTATCACTTCCGTTCGATCGACCCCGATCTCGATCGCCGTTCCAACCCCGATCGACACACGGCGCCCGACGACAGCCCGATGCAGGTCTGACGCCGTTTGACGAAGAAGCGCAACTGGCGCCATCGGCTGGTCATCGTCACATATCGATTGGTTCGTTGGTCCCACCGACGCCTGCCGCCGGGCGTTCGCTCGCTGCTCGGCCTGCTACTGATGGCCGGCGGTGTGGTCGGGTTTCTGCCGATTCTCGGCTTCTGGATGCTCCCGCTCGGCGTTGCGCTGATCATTTCGGACTTTCCACCGTTGCGACGGCGGCTGGAGACCTGGCTAAACGAGACGCGACGCCGCTACCACATGGACATGCTGCGGAACGAACGACGCCGCGACCCCGACTGATTTGCTAAGGCGCGTCGATCCGGTAGAACGCATAGTCGCGCGCCGCCGCACCTGCTATCGCGATCATTCCAGTGTGCGTGTAGACGCCGCCGATCTTCTCCATCGCCTTGCGTGAGCGCGTGTTCGCCGGATCGACGTGAAACCAGACCGTGCGCGCAGACTCGAACGCATGGTCGAGCATCAGGCGTTTCACTTCCGCGTTGGTCGCGCCGCCCCAGTGGTCACGCGCGATGAAGGTAAAGCCGATCGCCACTTCGCGCGTTGCGGGGTTCCAGTCATAGTAACGCGACGAACCGATGACGCGCTGCGTCGCCAGTTCCTCGATCGTCAACGCGAGTTGCGGCACGGCATCCGCGAACCATTTTTCGAATACGGCGCGTTGCGAACGGTCTTTCGCCGGATGCTGCGCCCACATCAGCGGATCGGCCGCCACTGCGTACAGCGCCTCGAACTCGTCGGTGCGGATCGGCCGCACTCGAACGTCGGTTCCCGGCAGCACGGGTTGGAAATCGAACGCCTCCGCCATGTCAGACCTCGAACCGGTACGCGTGCTTGCCCGCGCGCTTCACGCGACCTGCGGTCGGCGTCGCAAAGTGGGTGCCGATGACGAGAACCGCCGAGTCGGCATACTTCGCCAACAGATCGTTGCGGGTGCGCACGCCTTGCGCCTTGTCGAAGTCAGCCGAGCTGGTCCAATCGGTGCGCGCGATCTGACACGGATGGTGGATGCAATCGCCGGTGATCAGTGCTTCGAGGCCGCGCGAAGCGATGTGCACGCTGACGTGGCCGGCGGTGTGGCCCGGCGTCGGTTCGAGCCACACTTCGTCGCACAACCGGTGCTCCATCGAGACGAAGTCGGCCAGCCCCGCTTCGATGACGGGCCGCACCGAGTCCGCGAGCACCGAACCGTATTGCGCCTCTTCACCGTGTTCGTCCCAGTAGCGCCACTCCTGCTGCGCGATGAGATAGCGCGCGTTCGGAAACGTCGGTACCCAGCGTCCATCCACCAGCATCGTATTCCAGCCGACGTGATCGACGTGCAGATGCGTACACAACACCGTGTCGATGGATTCACGCGGATAGCCCGCGGCTGCGAGGTCCGAGAGAAACGACGTCTGCAGATGGCTCCAGCTCGGAATGTTGCGTTCCTTGTCGTTGCCGATGCACGTGTCGACGACGATGCGCCGCGCACCGGTGTCGACCACCAGCGCATGCACACTCATGATGAGCTTGCCCTGCTCCGTCATGAAATGCGGCTTCAGCCACGCGATGTCGCGGCACGCTTCCGGCGTAGCGTCCGGCAGAATGAACTTGGTTCCGCCCGCCACTTCGAGTTCGACGATGCGCGTGATCTTCACGTCGCCGATCTGCCACTGATTCATCGCACTGCTCCATCGTTAGAAGACGTTGCAGGATCTCCAAACACCCGTACGCTGGCAATACGCTTGCCGTTGCAGATGCGCTCGCTTAAGGTCGCGGTGCCATTTTAGGAGGGGGTTCTGCATGGGCGTACGCGAGTTTTTTTCCACGCTGAGGGAGTTCATCGGGCTGTTGCGCAATCGGCGCTATCTTGCGCCTCGACCGGCCGAGACGCTCGACTCCGTCGGACTGAAGCTCGAAGAAACCGCCGCGAAATTCGGCGACCGCACGATGCTGCTGTTCGAAGGTCGTCAGATCACCTGGAAGGAGTTCAACGCGCTCGCCAACCAGTTCGCTCACGCTTTGAAGGCGCGCGGCATCGGTCAAGGCGACATCGTCAGCCTGATGATGGAAAACCGGATCGAATTTCTCGCCGCGCTGATGGCCGTGGCCAAACTCGGCGCGGTGAGTTCGCTGATCAACACGAACCTGCGCGGTCGACCGCTCACGCACTGCGTCTCCGTCACGCAGTCGAAAGCGTGGATCTTCGGCGAGGAACTGTGCGATGCGGTCGCCGGCGTGAAAGCCGATCTGAACCTGGCAGGAAGGCAGCGGCTATCTGTTCGTTGCGGACGCCGGCAAGACGCGCGTGCCCAACTGGGCCGTGGACCTGGCCGCGGAAGCTGCAGGCGCGCCGACGTCGAACCTGCCCGAAACGCAACGCATCAAACTCGGCGACAACGCAACGTTTCTGTTCACCTCCGGAACGACGGGCCTGCCGAAAGCGGCGGTGGTGTCGCACCGGCGGTTTCTGGCGACCGGTCTCACCACGTGGCGGCTCGGCCTGAAGAGCAACGAGAACGATCGGCTCTACATCTGCCTACCGCTGTATCACGGCACCGGATTGATGGTCGGATTCTGTTCCTCGCTGTGGTCCGGCTCGTCGATGTTCGTCCGCCGCAAATTCTCGGCGTCGAACTTTCTGAAGGAGACGCGCGAATACGGCACTACGTGCTTCGTCTACATCGGCGAACTCTGTCGCTACCTGGTCAACCAGCCCGCGCAACCGAATGACGCGGACAATCCCCTCGAGCGCATCGTTGGCAATGGGCTGCGTCCGGACATCTGGCTCGACTTCAAGAAGCGTTTCGGCATCAAGCGCATCACGGAGTTCTATGGCGCGAGCGAAGGCAACGTCGCGTTCATGAACCTGCTGAACAAGGACCGCACGGTGGGCATGACGGCCAGCAAGATCGCGCTGGTGAAGTACGACGTGGATGCCGACGAGATCATCCGCGATGCGGCCGGGCGCTGCGTGCCGGTGGCCGAAGGCGAACCGGGACTGCTGTTGGCCGAGATCAACGAAACGCAGGTGTTCGAGGGCTACACGAACGCCGACGCGACGCAGAAGAAGATCGTTCACGGCGTGGTGAACGACGCCGATGCCTGGTTCAACTCCGGCGATCTGATCCGCCAGGTGGATGTCGGATTCACCGCCGGCCAGAAGCACTATCAGTTCGTCGACCGCGTGGGCGACACGTTCCGGTGGCGATCGGAAAACGTTTCTACCAACGAAGTGGGCGAGATCATCAACCAGCATCCGCAGGTGCAGTTCTGCAACGTCTACGGCGTATCGATTCCAAACGCGGACGGCCGTGCGGGAATGGCCGCGATCACGCTGAAGACCGGTTTGAAGCAACTCGACATCGCGGATTTCTCCGCCTACGTGGCGCGCGAACTGCCGAGTTATGCCCGCCCGGTGTTCATCCGCATCCAGCCTGAAATGGAAGTCACCGGCACGTTCAAGCTGATGAAAGGCGACCTGCGCCGCGATGGATACGACCTTGCCGCCGTCAACGAGCCTCTGTTCGTGATGAAGCCTGGGCAGCCGACGTACGAGCAGCTCGATCAGCAGTTTCTATCGAAGATACGCGCCGGCATGGCCGGTTACTAACGCGCTAGTCTTTGCGGCTGCCGAACAGTCGCTCCGACCACAGTGCCAATCCCTGGGTGACGCTCGCGAAATGGTCGCTGTCGACGAATCGCGCAGTCGGGAATTTGCGTTCGAGATAACTGCGCACGATGGTGGCGCGAGCCATCCCGCCGGTGAGGTAAATCACGTCCGGTTCGCGCCCTGCGGCCGCAACCGATTCAGTAACGAGTCCTTCGAGGTGCACGAGCAGGCGCTCGCACGCCTGCGCGAAAACGCTGCGGTTCGTAACCCCTGCAAGACCTTGCTCGAGATAATCGAGGTCGATGCCGGTCGTCTCAGCGTCCGACAACGCGACTTTGGCGAGTTCAGCGCTGCGCACGATGCGGTACGTCAGCCTTTGTGTCTGTACCGATCTCAGCCGGCCGATGCGGTCTGGGAATTGCGCCTCTGCAACGAGACGACCGAGGCGCTCCAGTGTGCGCCGCGAGTAGAAACGCTGTTGTGCGTTTACGTCGTTCGTCGAAACGGCGTCGACGAAATAGGTGTTGGGTATCGGGAGACCCGATACCAGCGCGTCTTCGTAGCCCAACAAGCCCATTACGGCGCGCAGCGCAAGGAGCTGATCGTAATCGTTACCGCCGATCCGCTCACCCGCATGACCGAGGATGTCGGCGCCGCGTTCGATCGACGCGCGCCGAGTCGGGCCGACGCGCACGAACGAACAGTCGGTGGTGCCGCCGCCGATGTCGAGCACGAGCACGCATTCCTCGTGATCGAGTCGGGCTTCGTATTCCATGGCGGCGGCCATCGGCTCGTAGAGAAACTCCACCTGTTTGAATCCGGCGTCGAGCGCGGACTCGACCAGCATCTCGAGCGCATTGCGGTTCTCTTCTTCGCCGCCCGCGCCCTGAAAATTGATCGGCCGCCCGATCACGACGTCGTCGATGGACTCGCCCGACGCGGCATCGGCGTGCCGTTTCACGTTCGCCATCATCGCGGTGACCACGCCGACGAACCGCGCCCTGATTTCGTCGCTCAGCCCCCTTGCGCCGAGAAAGCTCTTCGGACTCTTGATGAAGTAACCCGCGGAAGGCGCTTCGAGATAGGCGGCGAGCGCCGCGCGACCGAATCGCAGTTCGTGGAACGACCGCGTGGTGACGTCGAGACCACGGATGTCGGCAATGGATCGTTCCAGCTGCAGCTGCGGACGCGGCGCGTAAAGCGTAGATGGAATCAGCGGATCGCCGTCTTCGAGCGGCACCAGGCGCACTTGCCCGTTACGCACCAGCCCGATGGAACAGTTGGACGTACCGTAGTCGAAACCGGCAAACATCGCGCACTCCGCAGCAGTTCCACGCGCGCGTTTGCGGGATCGGTTCGCGCGGGGCGCGGCAGTTTACACGAAGAAAACGCAATCGGGGCGGCCCTTCGGCCGCCCCGCGGAACCGATCAACGACCGTTCCAATCGTGATGGTCGTCGCCGTGATCGTCGTGGCGATCGCCGCGATCATCATCCCGATCGGACCAGTGACTGGAGCCGTGATCGCTCCAGTAGCGGTAATTGGGATGGTACCCATAGCGGTAGGCATACGGCGGTGCCCAACGGTACGCCGGTGCCCACCGATAGGCCGGGTAGCGCGGCGCTACGTAACGTACCGGCGGGACGTATCGCACAACCGGCGGCGCGTACCGATAACCCGAACCCCAGGCACCGGAGCCGTAGTCCGATGCACACGCGCCGACCGACGTCAGCGCGGCGGCGCCGATAACCGCGATTGCCAGGACTCTCTTCAACATTGCCATCTCCTTGATGCCGATGTGGCGATGTTCACTCTAGAGAAAGTGTCCTGAACGCAATATGAACGCGTTTTGGCGTCGAAACGCTGGTTCTGCCGATGGATTCTCGCGCGAAGAAACCCTTCTAACGCGACCACTAAGGGGCGATGCCAGTGCGGTAGGAACGTCAGGCGGAGCGAAGGCTTCCGGCGAGTTCGGCCAGCTTGTCGAGCAGCGGTATCACCGTGTCGGCGTCGGCCGGCGGCAGCCCGAACACGAGCCGCTGGAAACCGTATCCGATCAACTCTTCGATGCGACCGCGATTCGGCGGCACGCCGAAGATCGAGAACTGCGGCGCGCCGCTGCGACCCGCTGCGCGCCACGCTTCGTTCGTTTTGCGAATACCGTCCTGATAGTCGACGCCGCCCGACGCCTGCGCGCGGCGCGTGTCCTGGAATATCGGCATCCAGCCATCGCAATACTCCGCGATGCGCTTCCAGCTCCAGCGCGACGACGCACCGAGCAGCACCGGCGGGCCGCCCTTCTGTGCGGGCTTGGGGTACGACCAGATCGGATCGAAGTCGACGAACTCGCCGTGGTACTCCGCCGCTTCGTCGCTCCAGATGCGTCGCATCGCAAGCACGCGCTCGCGGGTCACTTTCCAGCGCGTCGTGAAGTCGACGCCGTGATTGGCCATTTCCTCGACGTTCCAACCCGCGCCGATGCCGAGTACCACACGACCGCCGGACAACAGATCCAACGAAGCCACCTGTTTCGCCATCAGGATCGGGTCGCGCTCGGTAACGAGGCAGATGCCGGTGGCGAGTCTGATCGTGCGGGTGACGGCCGCCGCGGCTGTCAGCGCCACGAACGGGTCGTGCGTGTGGGCGTACTCGCGCGGGAGCTCCGCACCGCCCGGCCACGGCGTTTTCCGGCTGGCCGGTATGTGCGTGTGCTCCGGAAAGAAGATCGACTCGAATCCGCGCGCTTCCGCTTCCGACGCGAGCACGTGCGGTGCAATCGCATAGTCGGTCGGAAACATCAGCACGCCGAAGTCGGTCATGGCGATTACGGCTTCAGGCCGGCGCGCAGTACCTTCTTGTACTCCTCGTACGCGGGCCACTGTTCCTTCGTGAGAATCTGATGAACGCCCTCGTCCATCTTGTGCACCAGCGCGTTGTCCTTGCTCCGGATTGTCATGTCCACGTTCGGCGCCCCGACCTTCATGACTTTCTGGATCATCGCAAAATGATCCGTGACGTACTCGCCAACCACCTTGTTGAACTCCGGCTTCTGCGCATCGGTCATGTTGATCGCCACAGCGGCCTTGATGACATCGGTGCTCATCCAGGGCGGCAACTGCACCGGTGCAGCCGGCGCGGCACCCGCGGCCGGCGCGCCGGCTGCCGGAGCCGCGGCCTCCTCGGCACTCGCCGCTGAGCCGACGAAGGCCAGAACGATTACGGCGAAGCTCAGCGAAAGACGTGTCAGCACAACGAAACCCTCTTCCCAGATAAGGTCGTACAGCCTAACAGAGGAGTGCTGACGGGGAGAACTTCGCGGAGCCGCCTTTGCGGCTCCACCAAGCGGTTCGGTCAGAGAACGGTTTTTCCGAAGCGGGAGACGTGCCGGTCGATCGTGCGCGCGTAGCGCATGCCGAGTTCCTGGTAGTAACCGTCCTCACGCTGGTTCTTCATACCGACGTTATACGCAGACAGCGCACACTGCTCGGAGCCGCACAGATCGCGATAGTGGGCGAGGATCTGGGCGCCGCAATAGATGTTCTCGGCCGGGTCTGCCAGATTCACGCTGCCACAGAAGAGACCCCAGTAGGGTTTGACCTGGGCCGGTCCGATGGCGCCCATGTCGGACGTCACTTCCTTCCGGAACGAACTCTCGATGAACACCACGCTGGCGAGCAGTTCAGGCGACAGACCCTGGCGCTTGGAGGCCTCGAGGATCCAGCCCGAGAATTCGGTGGCCGTTGCGCGGCGGATGCCGAGCGCCTTGTGCAGGCGTTGCGCGAAGCGGGTCACCTCGTCGTTCCAGGGCGACTGTGCGGTGACCGCCGCCGGAATCGCAAACGGCGTCCGTTCGACGCCGCGGTCGCCCGCCAGCAATACCACTGCCGTACAGCTCACCGACGCGAAAGCAAGCATCGCGACCTGAGCTCTGATCAGAACCGGAATACCTTTCAACGCTTGCCGAATCCCTGCATTCAAACGTCCGCCTACGGTGTTTCTGACAACACGGTTTTGCACGTTTTGGATCCCCCTCGACTGCGGCATTCTATATGCACTGCGTCACTGAATGAACCGCAGCCTAGCCATCGGGGGTAGGCCAAACTGTTGCTGCCATGTAACGTAACGGCCAAAAGTGAAGAAGCGCTAACCTCAGAGGGCAATAGATACCTGCATTCGACGTATACGATCCATTAGAAGACCCCTATTGATGCGAAACGGGTCTAAGACGCTGCGCCGATCCGGCATTTTTGTTTTGCGTCGCAGCAATCTAGGAAGACGCCCGAAGACGTTGATTTTCAACGGCGGCCAGCGCGACCCACGAAATCGATGAATCAGATGTGGCGAGCCGTAAGCATCGTGTCGAAGCGCGTGAGGCGCGCCATCACCCGCCCATAGACCGACTCGCGCGGATAGTCTCCGGCCGCATCCATCGCTCCAGCCGGCATCCCGGTGAACAGCTCGATCGCCTCCTCCACTCGGGCCACGCTATATAAGTGGAAGGAGCGGGCTGCCACTGCATCCCGGACCTCGTCGCGCAACACCAGGTTCGCTTCGTTCTGCTGCGGCATCACCACACCCTGAGTACCTGTGAGCGGACCCAACGACAGACAGGCGGCAAAGAAGCCTTCGATCTTGTGATGCACGCCTCCGATGACCTGCGCTTCGCCCAACTGGTTGACGGAACCGGTAATCGCCAGATCCTGGCGGATCGGAACGTCGGCCAGTTCCGAGACGATGGCGATGTACTCCGCCATCGATGCACTGTCGCCTTCGATGCCGCCATACATCTGCTCGAACGTCACGCTGCAGTCGAACGACAGCGGGAACTTGTGGGCGAAGTCGCGCATCAGCAGACCCTGCAGCGTCATGCTGCCCTTCTGCTGAATCGGTCCGCTCATCGCGACAAGACGCTCGATGCTGATCACCCCGCGCCGGCCTACAGACGATCGCGCGGTGATCCGTGCCGGCGCGCCGAACACGTGATCTCCGGCCGACTGCACGGTCAGACCGTTGATCTGACCCACCACCGCTCCACCGGCCAGAATCAGGATCGTGCCTTCGCCGATGGCGCGCTGCACCCGGTCCTCAACCTGACCGTTCCGCTCGCGACGCAGGCGCACCGCGGCGCGAATGTGTTCTGCGGTCAGCGGCACACCCGGGTAGAGCTTCGATGCCTCGATCAGCACGTCGGTGATCAGTTCGAAGCGTGCGGTCAGCCGGTCGCGGTGCTCCGCCCACCGCGAGGCCATACCCAGCAGGCGCGCGATGCCGTCGCGGGTCACCTCGATGCCGCTGCGCCGCGCATTCACGGCGATCAGTCCGGCGTAGCGGCACAGGTTGTCGTGCGTCGCATCGGCCGTCGGTTCGATCTCGGCCTTCACCTTGAAGTAAATCTGGAACTCGGGATCCTGCGCGAAGAACACGTAGTACCACTGCGGCGCCCCGACCACGACCACCTTGAAGTCGAGGCGGACCGGCACCGGCTTCGGCGCGCCGGCGAGCGGCGGCGAGTTGGCCCGATAGAACTCCTCGATGCGGATCTCGCTGTCGCGCAGCGCACCTTTCAGAAACGCCCACAGCGACAGATCGCGGACCAGCGCTTCCGCTCGCAGGATCAGCACGCCGCCGTTGGCGCGATGCAATGCGCCGGGGCGAATGAGCGTTACGTCGGTGTCGAGACCGCCGCCGGGAAGCTGGCGATACTCGATGAACCCGAACAGATTCTCGTAGGTCGGGTTGTGTTCGCAGATGACCGGCGGATGCGTCTCCCTGCTGCGATCGACCAGCAGATTGATCGAGTAACGCCGTTCGCCGCGGTCGGTGCGGGGAGCAACCACGCCGTCTTCGCTCGCGAGCAGCATTTCGTGATGTTCGATCAGGTCGCGTCGCAACCCGTCGATCCATTCTGTCAGCTGGGGGAACGTGTTGAATCGATCGCGCAAGCCCGCCAACAATCCTTCTGTGGCGCGCGCCGCAACGTCGCGGTTGAAACCCTTGAGCGTCTCGAAGAACTGGCGCTGAAACCGCGCGGCGTCGCGATTGATCTCCGCCATCCGTTCGATCAGCGGCTTGCTCCGCTCTTCGAGTTGCGACCGCTGATCCGGCGGCAGCATGTTGATCGGAACCGGGTTGCCGTCGTCGCCAATCGCGGTGATCACCGCGCCCTGCGGCGTGTTGATGATCGACAGGCGCGTCGCGTTTGCGTCCGCTTCGAGCGCGCTGAGCTGGCTCTGGATGTGCGCGTCGTTCTGCGCGCGTAACGTCGTCGCCTGGCGTTGGTACGACTCGCTGCCGAATGCCGCCGCCAGCTCCCGCGCCAGCGCCGGAATCGTTTCTTCGACTGCCGACTTGAAGCGCCTGCCGGTACCCGCCGGCAGTTTGATCGGACGCGGTGTCGACGGCGCCTCGAAATCGACCACATAGATCCAGTCGCTCGCCGGCGGTCGCCCATGCGCCCACGCCTCGACAAACTCGCGCGTAGCGGTCATGCGGCCGCTGCGATCGAGACCGAGCACGTAGACGTTGTGATCGTTCCCCGGCGTATCGAGGCCGAATTGCAGCGCCTGGCCCGCACGCGCATGGCTCGACAGGTCGAACGCGCTCACGCCGTTCGCCGGCTCGAATACAAAAACGGGAATCCCGACGGCGTCCGCCGCGAGCTCCTTCAGCGGCATCAGCCGCGCCTGCCGAGCTTGAAGTTGTCCCAGGTCACGATGTGGTCGGGCACGACGACCACCCAGCGACGGTTGCGCCCGCCGGCGCTCGCGCCGTTTGGGGGCGGGTTCTCGACCGCGGCCGCACCATGACCGCCGTTGTATTTCCGACCCATCTGCACGCGCGCTTCCGGCAGATGTGGATCCGCCGCTTCGGCGGCCGCGTCTTCGAGCACCGTTGCACGACCCTGCAGCATGACCGCCTGCAACTCTGGGAACTTCTCGTTGCGATCGACCAATACGGTGCAGATCGGTTCGCGGCGCAGGTTGACCACCTTCTGGCCGCGTCCGTAGAAGTAGACCCGCCCGCCGGCCCAACCGAACCACATCGGCGTCAGGTTGATGCGGTTGCGCGGTCCGACCGACGCGATGCGCATGTTCCACAAGCTCGTCATCATCTCGTCGATCTGTTGCGCGTCGAGCGCGAGTTCGCGCGGCAGCGCCATGTCAGGCGCTCCTCAGTTCGGCGATCATCGCTTTGCGCTGATCACGATCGGCGAATTCGAACGACGCCGAAGTGCGGTCGACGAACGCGCCGTAGCGACGCTTCATTTCCGGCACGATCGTGTGCGGCTCACCGACCACTGCAAACGCCTCGAGAATGTCGTCCGTGATGAGTCCGCCCATTTCCTTCCAGCGGCCCTGCTTCGACATGGTGTTGAGTTCCGTCTGCAGGTCACCGACACCGACCGATTCCAGCACACCGCGGTACGCCGGCGTGGAGCCGTAGAACGCGATCCGTTCTTTGGTCGCCTGCTTCGCCTTGTTGAACCCCTCTTCGTTGCGTCCCGATACAACGAAGTTCGAGTACGAAATTTCGAAGTTCTCACGCCGCCGCCCCGCTTTCGCGAGCCCGCGGTCGATCGCCGGCAGCGTCACGTTCTGGATGAACGGCAGCGTGCTGAACGGATGGATGATCATACCGTCGGCCACTTCGCCCGCGACTTCGGTCATGTGCGGACCGACCGCAGCGAGAATGACCCTCGGCGCGCCGTATTGTTTGTTTTCCGGCGTGAACGCGGGCGTCATCAGCGTGTGGTTGTAGAACTTGCCGACGAATTCGAGCTTGGTGCCGTCGTACCAGTTCGCCCAGATCGCACGCATCGCCAGCACCAGTTCACGCATCTTCGCGGCCGGCGCGCCCCACGGCATGCTGAAGCGCTTCGTAATGTGCGGCTTGATCTGCGAGCCGAGTCCGATGGTGAGGCGCCCCTTAGAGTAGGCGTTCAGATCGTGGCCGATGTTTGCCAGCAGCATCGGACTGCGTGCGAAGGCGACGGCAATCGACGTGATCAACTCGATCTTCGACGTGTGCTCCGCGGCCAACAGCAGCGGGAAGAACGGATCGTGGTTGGTTTCGGCGGTGTGCAGTCCATCGAAGCCCGTTGCTTCGGCCTCTTTGGCCGAAGCGGGAACGCGCTCGAGCTGGTGCCCGAGCCCGGCATCTACTTTCATCGTGCCCCCAGCTAGTTCGTGAGTTCTTTGATGATCTTCTGGCGATCTTCTTTGTCGATGCTCGCGTAGGCGGCAGACGTTCGGTCGATCACGTCGCCGTAGCGCGACTTGATCTGTCCGGCAATCGTCGACGGTGCGCCGATCACCGCAAATTCCTTGAGGATGTCGTCGGTGATCAGGTGGCCCATTTCTTCCCAACGACCCTGCTTCGACATGCTGTTCAGATCGCTCTGCAGATTGCCGACGCCGATCGAATCGAGCACGGGTTTGTACGCCGGTGTCGAGCCGTAGAAAGCAATCTGGCGTTTGGTCGCCACTTTTGCCGCTTCGATCGCCTTGTCGTCTTTACCCGTCACGACGAACACCGGATAACTGATTTCGAAGTCTTTGCGCGACTTGCCGGCCCGTTCGAAGCCTTTTTCGAGCGCCGGCAACGTCGTTTCGCGCAGGTATTTTTCGGTGGTGAACGCGTGAACGATCACCCCGTCCGCGACCTCACCCGCCACTTCGGTCATCAATGGACCGACCGCAGCGAGGAACACTTTGGGCGGACCGTATTCGTTGTTCGTCGGCGTGAAGAACGGCGTCATCAACGTGTGGGTGTAGAAGCGGCCGGCAAATTCCAACGGTTTGCCTTCGTGCCACGTTGCCCAGATCGCGCGCATCGCCAGGATGAACTCACGCATCCGCGCTGCGGGCGCAGACCACGGCATGCTGAAGCGTTTCGTGATGTGCGGGCGAATCTGCGAACCGATGCCGAGCACGAACCGCCCCTTAGAGACGGCGTTCAGATCGTGCCCGATGTTCGCAAGCACCATCGGCGTGCGCGCGAACGCAACCGCAATTCCGGTCATCAGTTCGACGCGCTGCGTGTTCATTGCCGCGACGAGCAGCGGAAAAAACGGGTCGTGAGAGGTTTCCGCAGTCATGAGACCGCTGTAGCCCATCTCTTCGAGCGCTTTCGCTTCGGCACCGACCTTCTCGAGATCCCAGCCCACTCCCCCATCTACTTTCATCGACGTACTCCGGATAAAGAATGCGAGTCCGAATTGTACGGCGCCTGCACGCCCGATTGGCAACCCGTCGAGAACCGGCGTCAGCCGTCCCGGTCCGGCGCATGCAGAAACAGCCCGGCGATGGGACCTTCGCCGCCGCGGAAATGGTCGCAGGCCACCGTGCCGCGCGAAAAATCGAGGCGATAGACGAGATCGTTCGGTTGCCGGACGCGATTGGCCAGCGCGGGCTCGAGTCCTAGAAGGTGCGTCAGCAATACACGGCCGCTGATGCCGTGCGAGACGATGGCGAGCTTACGAATGGGCAACTCGCCGAGCGAATCGGCGAGCGGCGCGATCCGCTGCAGCATATCGGGCAGGTTTTCGCCTGCCGGCGGACGGTGATGGAACGGGTCGCGACCTCGCGCCGCCCATTCCTCCGGATACCGCTGCGCGATTTCGTCGATCGTCAGCCCTTCCCATTCTCCGCAGTGACGCTCGACCAGGCGTTCGTCGTATGTCACCGGAATCGCGCAGCCCGCCAGGATCAACTCGGCGGTTTCGCGCGTGCGTCCCAGCGGCGAAACGACCATGTGTTCAACCGCCTCGCGCGCAAGCAGTTCGCCGTTGCGGCGCGCGTGCATGCGTCCTTCTTCGGTCAGACGGGAGTCGAGCCGACCTTGCATCCGCTGCAGCCGATTCCACTCGGTCTCGCCGTGACGCACGAGGTAAAGCACATCCATTCTGGTCTCCTGCCGAGGGCGGCGATGATAGCCGACCCGAGGCTTGAACCGGCGGGGCGCCAACCCCATACAATGCCATCGCGGCAACGGCACTGAACCGTCGGTCGCGGGTCCAACGATCAGTCAAGGAGTGAGATTCGATCCAATGCGTATTCTGCTGTTTCTAGCTACCAACATCGCGGTTCTCGTGCTCGCCAGCATTACGTTCCGCGTGCTCGGACTCGAACAGTTCATGTACCAGCAGGGCGTCGGCATCAACATGACCGGCATGCTGATCTTCGCCGCGGTGTTCGGCATGGGCGGTTCGTTCTTCTCGCTGCTGATATCGAAGTGGATGGCGAAGCGATCGACCGGCGCGCAGGTCATCGACCAGCCGCGCAATCAGTCGGAGCGCTGGCTCGTCGACACCGTCAAGGATCTCGCGCAGAAGGCCGGAATCGGCATGCCGGAAGTGGCCGTCTTTGCCTCGCCGCAGCCCAACGCATTCGCGACGGGTGCGTCGAAGAACAACGCGCTCGTGGCGGTGAGCACCGGGCTGCTCGACAACATGCGCCCCGAAGAGGTGCGCGCCGTGCTCGGACACGAGATCGGCCACGTCGCTAACGGCGACATGGTGACGCTCACACTGATTCAGGGCGTGGTGAACACGTTCGTGATCTTCTTCGCGCGCATCATCGGCACAGTGGTCGATCGCGCCGTGTTCCGCAGCGAGAACGGCAACGGCATCGGTTTCTTCGTCGTCACCATGATCGCGCAGGTCGTGCTCGGCATCGGTGCCAGCATGATCGTCATGTGGTTTTCCCGGCACCGCGAATTCCGCGCCGATGCGGCCGGTGCGCAACTGGCTGGGCGCGACAACATGATCGGCGCGCTCGAGCGCTTGAAGATCGCCACCAAAATGCCAGAAACGATGCCGGAAACGCTGGTCGCGTTCGGAATCTCGAGCGGGATGCGGCAGGGCCTGTCGGCGCTGTTCGCGTCGCACCCGCCGCTCGATACGCGTATCGCCGCGCTGCGCGCTACCGCCTCGAGCGCTGCCACGTAGAGCGGCTGCCGCGTCAAGCGCTACCGCGTCAAGCGCTGCCGCGTTTGGCGCTCGTCAGATCCGCTTGCTGCGCAGCCTGAGCGCGTTGCCGATCACCGAGATCGACGACGCGCTCATCGCGGCCGCCGCAATCATCGGCGACAGCAAAAGTCCCCAGAGCGGATACAGAACCCCTGCGGCCACCGGCACGCCGACACCGTTGTAGACGAACGCGAAAAACAGATTCTGTCGGATGTTCGCGAGCGTCGCGCGTGACAGCCGATGCGCCCGCAGAATCCCTGTGAGATCGCCTTTCACCAGCGTCACCGCGGCGGTTGCCATTGCAACGTCGGTGCCGGTGCCCATCGCAATACCGACGTCTGCCGCCGCGAGCGCCGGCGCATCGTTGATGCCGTCGCCGGCCATCGCCACCACGAGCCCTTCTGCTTTCAGTTCCCGAACGCGTTCGAGCTTGCGTTGCGGCGATGCGTCGGCGACGACTTCCGCAATGCCGAGCTTCGCCGCGACGGCGTGCGCAGTGCGTTCGCTGTCGCCGGTGAGCATCACCAGGCGAATCCCCTCGGCGCGCAGTGAGGCCACCGCTTCTGCCGAGGTCGGCTTGATCGGATCGGCCACCGCGACGAGACCGGCGAAGTTACCGTCGATCGCGCAGTACATCACCGTCGCGCCTTCCTCCTGGAACCGCGCCGCATCCATGCGTGCCGCGTCCACTCCCAACGACTTGATCAGGCGGTCACTGCCGAACGCGACCGAGCGCCCGCCGACCACACCGGTTACGCCCTGACCGGTTACCGACGCGAACCTGTCTACCGGCCCGGCGGCGATTCCCCGGGCCTGCGCGGCATCGACGATCGCCTTTGCCAACGGATGTTCGCTGGCGCGCTCGATATCCGCGACACAGCGCAGCACCTCGTCTTCCGCGTAACCGGCCGCCGCAACGATCGCCGACAGACGCGGCCGCCCTTCGGTCAAAGTGCCGGTCTTGTCGATCAGCAGCACGTCCACGTCGCGCAGCCGTTCGATGGCCTCGGCGTTGCGGAACAGAATTCCCATGCGCGCACCGCGCCCGGTGGCCACCATGATCGACATCGGCGTGGCGAGCCCCAACGCGCAGGGACACGCGATGATCAATACAGCGACCGCCGCGAGCAGCGCGTGCGCAAAGCGCGGATCCGGTCCGACCGTTGCCCACACGGCGAACGTTGCAATCGCAGTCACGATCACGGTCGGAACGAATACCGCGGCAACGCGATCGGCGAGCCGTTGCACCGGCGCGCGGCTGCGCTGCGCTTCCGCCACCAGCGCGACGATGCGCGCCAGCAACGTTTCGCTGCCGACTTTCTCGGCGACCATCACCAGCGCCCCGGTGCCGTTGATGGTCGCGCCGGCCACACGCGCGCCGACGGTTTTCTCGACCGGAATCGGCTCGCCGCTCAACATCGATTCGTCCACCGAACTCGCGCCGTCGAGCACGCGACCGTCCACCGGAATCTTCTCCCCGGGCCGCACCAGCAGGCGATCGCCGACGCGAACCGCGTCCAGCGCGACAGATTCGTGGGAGCCATCGGCACGCACGCGCGTCGCCAGCACCGGCGCCAGCGCGAGCAATTCGCGTATCGCCGCGCCGGTCTGCGATCGGGCCCGCAACTCGAGCATCTGCCCCAGCAGGATCAACGTCACAATCACCGACGCCGCTTCGAAATACACCGGCACCGCGCCGTCGCGACCGCGAAACGCCGCCGGAAACAGCTCCGGCGCGAATGAAGCAATCAGGCTATAGCCGTAGGCCACGCCTACGCCGAGGCCGATCAGTGTGAACATGTTCAACGACCGGTTTGCCACCGAACGTGCCGCGCGAATGAAGAACGGCCGCGCCGCCCAGAGACAAACCGGCGTCGCGAAGGCCAGTTCCAGCCATGCCCGCGTGCCCGCTCCCAACAGATGGCTCAAGGGGCGGTCGCCGATCATGTCGCCCATCGAGAGAATCAACACGGGAATCGTCAGCGCGAGCGCCCACCAGAACCGCTTCGACATGTCGTCGAGTTCCGGATTCGAAGCGCCGTCGCCGACGCGAGCCTCCAGCGCCATGCCGCACTTCGGACAATCGCCGGGCTCGTCGCTTTCCACGCCTTCGCACATCGGGCAGTAATACTTCGCCCTGCCGTTGTGCGACGGCACGCCCGCCTGCGGTGTCGAGGGCCGGTCACGCGTCAGATAGGTTGCGGGTTCCGCGGCAAACTTCTCTTTACAACGCGCGCTGCAGAAACGGTACTCGTGTCCGTCATGTTCGAGATGATGCGGATCGTCCGGCCGAACGGTCATCGCGCACACCGGATCGATGAATTCGCCAGTGGCTTTCAGGAATCCTGGATCGGGTTTCACGGCCGATCAGTCGGCACGAGCTTCACGGTCGATGTCGCCGTCGCGAGCACGTCCCCTTCGAGCGTCGTCAGACGCCCCTCCAGAAACGCGATCGAGCGGCCCAGCCGTTCGACCCAGCCTTCCGCCCGCACCGGTCCCGGATTGGCGGCGCGAAAGAAGCTCACTTTGATTTCGAGTGTTGCCGGCGCGAGCGCACCCTCGGTTGCCAGCATCGCCGCGCGCGCCATGGCGGAATCGATCCATGCGGTTACGAAGCCGCCCTGCACGACATCGCCGGAATGGCACATCTCCGGTTTGCCGGTGAACTCCATGATCGCGCGATTTTCCGAGGCGATGAATTCGACGATCCGTCCATCGCCCAACGACTGCATCAGGGCGGACGGATCTTCGGTGATCGGACCGGTCATTTCTTGGTCGTTCGGTAGTCGCCGAATTCCTGGTCGCGCTTCGTCAGCGCCTCGGTGAGACCTTGCCGCAACTCGGCAAGATGCGCCTGCGTCGAACGCGTGTAGGTGGCCAGTGCCTGCATCTCGGTACCCGCACGGATTCCCGCGCGAATGCCCATCGCGTCCATCTGCCGGTGCACCGCGCGCTTGTTGAACTGTTGGAGATCGGACGGCACCTTGGCCACGCGTTCGGCAATGTCGAGCACCCGCGCCTCGAGTTCCGCATTCGGAAAGGCACGGTTGGCGAATCCGCACTCCACCGCGTCCAATCCCGACATCGAATCGCCGGTGAGCATCAGTTCCATCGCGCGCCGCAGCCCGACGATCCACGGGTAGAACTGGTTGTCGGGCGGACTGATCGCGCGCACAACCGGATAGCCGATCTTTGCATCCTCCGCGACGTAAACGAGATCGCATGCGGTCGCCAATTCAGTTCCACCGGCCAGACAGTAGCCGTGCACCTGCGCAATCACGGGCTTCGCCAGATCCCACATGCGGAAGAAGCCCTCGACCACGTGGCGCGGCCAGTTACCGATGCCGCCCGCGGTATGAAACGGCTGCCCTTCGGCAACGTTCGACTTCAGATCGTAGCCCGCCGAGAAACACTCGCCGGCGCCGCGAACGATCGTGACGGCGACATTCGGATCATTGTCGGCCGCTTCGAGCGCATGAAACAGTTCGCCGCGCAGTTCGTTGGACAGCGGATTGCGCTTGTCCGGGCGATTCAACGTGATGCGCTGAACCTTCGGCCGCGGTACGTCGACGATGATCTTGCGGTATTCCACGTCGCGATCTCCTCAGAACGAGAACTGGTCCGGCGTGAACGCCTTGAACGTGCGCATCGACTCCGCGGCATTGGATCCGGCGAGCGGCGCGATGATGTGCGTGTGAATGCCGCCGGCGGCATCCTCGCGGATGCGGGCGCGGCATTCGTCTTCGCTGCCGATGATCGCCACTTCGTCGATGAGCGCGTCGGTCAGCGCTCCACCGGTTTTGGCGCGGTCTTTTGCCGCCCAGCCTTCGGTGATCGTTTCGGCGGCGTCTTCGTAGCCGGCCCACGCCAGGAACTTGTTGTACACCGGCGTCGCGTAGTACGGCGCAAACGCACCGCGGAAGCGGTTGCGCGCCTCGGCCTTGTCATCGGTCACCAGCACCATCGCGCGGTTGACGATTTCGACGTCACGCCAGTCTTTGCCTGCGCGTTTCGCGCCGATCTTCACGTGCTCCATCATCTTGGCGAGCGCGCGCTTCGGCCAGAGGTTGAAGATCACGCCGTCGCCGACCTCGGCCGCCATCTCGATCATGTTGGAGCGCAGCGCCGCGATGTAGATCGGCGGCGGATTCTCCATCGGATATTGCCGATAGCCGTGGCTCGACATCGTTTCGAGATCGAACTCCGACTTCTCGCCCTTCAGCATCGACCGCACCATGATCGCGGTCTCTTTCACGCGGGTAACGGGTTTGTCGAGGGGCAGACCGTGCCAGCCGCCCATCATCGTCTGGCTGGACGAGCCGAGACCCATCACGAAGCGGCCCGGCAACAGCTGGCCAATCGCGTTCGCGGTTGCGGCGAGCACCGCCGGCGTGCGCGTGTAAACCGGCGTCACCGCAACGCCGAGGCGCAGCGTCTTCACGTGATGCGCCAAAGCGGCCGTTACGCGTGAGTGCGTCGGGTGCGCCGCCGTCGCCGAACCACGCGTCCGTGTAGCCGTTCGCTTCCGCCCATTTGACCCGCTCGACCGAATCCTTGATGAACGGACTGGCCGGCAGCGTCACCGCCATGCGTTTCGCTAGTGGCATCGTCTCCCCCAAAAAATCTGTTTGAAATCGCGCGAAAGGATCGAAGCCTCTCATTTTGCGACGAGCGGAATCAAGCCGTATCCTTGGTCGCCATTTCGCTGCGAACACGGAGATCCCGCGATGGGCGACCTTCCGCTGCTGACGCCTGTGCGAGAAGCGCATCGCTTCGATGAGCGCGCGCTCGATACCTACCTCGCGCAACACGTCGAGGGCTACGAAGGCGGGCTCACCGTGCGTCAGTTCGAAGGCGGTCAAAGCAATCCGACGTTCGCGTTGCGCGCCGGTTCGCAGGAGTACGTGCTGCGCAAACAGCCGCCGGGCGAGCTGTTGCCGTCGGCGCACCAGGTGGACCGCGAATATCGAGTGATGCATGCGCTGCGCGACTCCGACGTGCCGGTGCCGAAGATGTACGCGTTGTGCGAAGACACGTCGGTGATAGGCACGAAGTTCTACGTGATGGAGAAAGTCGCCGGGCGCGTGTTCACCGACCTGCTGCTGCCGTCGATGAACAACGACGAACGCCGCGCCGTCTACAAGGATCTGGCGCGCGTGCTCGCGGCGCTGCATTGCGTCGACTACCGCGCCGTCGGCCTCGAGGGCTTCGGCAAGCCCGGCAACTACTACACGCGACAGATCTCGCGCTGGAGCAAGCAATACCTGGCTTCCCAGACGGAATCGCTGCCGGCGATGGACAAGCTGATGCAGTGGCTGCCGGAACACACCCCGCAAGCGGACGAGACGGTGATCGTTCACGGCGACTATCGCATGGGCAACGTGCTCATCCATCCGACGCAGCCGCGCATCGCCGCCGTGCTCGACTGGGAACTGTCGACGCTCGGCCATCCGCTGGCGGACCTCGGCTACGTCTGCATGGACTATCACTCGGACTCGTACACCACGGCCGGTCTCGCTCGCCCGGATCTCGCGGACTTCGGCATTCCGTCGGAGCGCGAGTTCATCGCCGACTATTGCAGGTTCGCCAACCGGGGCGCGATCGACAACTGGAACTTCTACGTCGTGTACAACCTGTTCCGCTCGGCCGCGATCATTCAGGGCGTCTACAAGCGCGGCCTCGACGGCAACGCGAGTTCGGACACCGCCATCGGCTTCAAGGACGCGTGCCGGATGCGTTCCGACCGGGCGTGGGCGCTGGTCGAGACGCGATAGTCGGATCCGCCGCGCCTCAATCAGGCCGTTTGCAAGGAAAGGCTCGGCGTCACAGCGCGCCGCGGGTACGTCGTCATCGGGGAAGATGCGCACATTGCGCAGTTCCACGAAAGCGTTCACGCCAGGATGCAGCGTTGGGACGCCGTTCTCCTTGCTCAACTCCGCTGCAATCCGGCTCTGGTTATCGAGGCGTTCGAGCTCGACGCGAACGATTGCTCCCGCCGCATTGACGTGGGTGATTCGCGCCGCGATCGGCGCGTCCGTCCTCGGCTGCAGATGAACCTTCACGTCGTGATTGCGTACGCACGCGATGGCCGGTCCGTTCCGCACGTTATCCCGCACCGGTAGATAGACAGACGTCTCGCCGAGCTGGAACCACTCGTCGCGGACCGTGCCGCGGAACGTCGTGACGTTGCCGAGGAACTGATAGACGAACGCCGTCGCCGGCTGGTTGTAGACCTCCTGCGGCGTCCCGATCTGTTCGATGTGCGCGTGGTTCATGACCACCACCCGGTCGGCGACCTCGAATGCCTCTTCCTGATCGTGCGTGACGAAGATGCTGGTCACGTGGATTTCGTCGTGGAGGCGACGAATCCACTGCCGCAGTTCCTGACGCACCTTCGCATCGAGCGCGCCGAACGGCTCGTCCAGCAACAGCACGCTCGGCTGCGCCGCGAGCGCCCGCGCCAGCGCGACGCGTTGGCGTTGGCCGCCCGACAGTTGCGCCGGATAGCGGTTCTGCAGCGTTTCGAGCCGGATCAGCCGCAGCATCTCCTCGACCCGCTCGCGAATCAGCTTCTTCGGCGCCTTGCGCACCTTGAGTCCATACGCGATGTTCTGTGCAACGGTCATGTGCCGGAACAGCGCGTAGTGCTGGAAGACGAAACCAACTTTGCGATGGCGCGCAGATTCGTTGGTGATGTCTTCGCCGTCACTGACCACTGTCCCCGAATCGGCGACTTCGAGCCCCGCGATGATGCGCAGCAGCGTCGTCTTGCCGGATCCTGAAGGGCCGAGCAGCGCGAGCAGCTCGCCGTCCGGAACGTCGAGACTGACGCGTTCCAGCGCGGTAAAGCTGCCGAACTTTTTCGAAACGCGATCGATGGAGATGCTCATGAACGTAACTCGTTGGTGCCTTCGGCGGCCGATTTGACCCGCGCCGCTTCGGCCCGATCAACACCGACCCGCGCAAGCAGTGTGAGCAGCGCGACCAGCGTGAGCAGCGAGGCGACGGCAAATGAGCCGGGCAGGTTGTATTCCTGGAATAGTTTCTCGATGCGCAGCGGCATCGTGTCGGTGAGACCGGCGATGTGCCCCGACACGACGAACACTGCGCCGAATTCGCCCATCGCCCTCGCGTTGCACAGAATGATGCCGTAGATGAGGCCCCATTTGATGTTCGGTACGCTGATCTGCCAGAACACCTGCCATCCGTTCGCGCCGAGACTCACGGCGGCAAGCTCCTCTTCTACGCCGATCGCTTCCATCACCGGAATCAGTTCGCGCGCGACGAATGGAAACGTGACGAAAGCGGTTGCGAGTATCAGTCCCGGTGTCGCGAAGATGATCTTCAGACTCGTGTCCTTCGGCCACATCTCGAAGTAGATCTGCGGAGCAAACGTCACCAGGAACACGAGCGCACCGCCGACTATCGTCGCCAGCCATGGATGGTTCCACCAGCCATTGCGTTCGACCGGGTTGATCGGTCGCAATCCGAGATACATCAGCACGTAGATCGCAACCGCGAGCAGCGACAGCAGATACGGCATCGCGGAGTAGCCGTCGCGGCGCAGAAACGGGCCGAGATAACCCTGCAGGCCGAAGATCAGCACGAAGATGAGTCCGGCGACCACCGGCGACACCGAGAACGGCAGGTCGATCAGTGCCGTCAGTAGCGTTCGTCCAGGAAAGTTGAACTTCGCGATCGCCCACGCCGCGGCGACGCCGAACACGAGATTGAGCATCAGCGCGGTCGGTGCCACGACCATCGTCAGCTTGATCGCCGCGAGCGTGTCGTGATCTTCGAACAGATTGTCCCAGTACACGCCAACGCCTTCGCTGAGGGCCTGCGCGAATACGTTCACGAGCGGAATCAGCACCAGCACGCCGATGACCAGCACCGCCGCGGTGGTGAGCGTGATGCGCACCCAGGCGGCATCGTTCTGCGAGCGCCTGGCCAGGCTCCCTTCAGCGCTCATAGCGGCTGCTCCAGCGTTCCACCAGGTTGATCAGCAGCAACGAACCGAAGGACAGAATCAGCAGCACCACTGCAATCGCGGTCGCTTCGCTGTATGCGAACTCCTCGAGTCTCGCGACGATCAGGATCGGCGCGATCTCTGTTTTGAACGGCATGTTGCCGCTCACGAACACGACGGCGCCGTACTCGCCTACGCCGCGCGCGAACGCGAGGCCGAAGCCGGTGACCAGCGCCGGATACAGCAGCGGCAGAATCACGTGGCGGAACGTCTGCCAGCGCGTACCACCGAGCGACGCGCTCGCGTCTTCGGTCTCCGGATCGAGATCCTCGAGAATCGGCTGCACCGTGCGCACGACGAATGGAAGGCCGACGAATATCAGCACGAGCACGATGCCCGCACGCGTATAAGCGCCCTGAAATCCCAGCGGAACGAGGTACTGACCGAGCCAGCCCGTTGGCACGTACAGCGCGCTATAGACAAGACCCGCAACGGCGGTGGGCAATGCGAGCGGAAGATCCACGAGCGAATCGAGCAGCTTCTTCAACGGGAATTCGTAGCGCACCAGCACCCAGGCGAGCAGCAGCCCGAGCGCAACGTTCGCCACGGCCGCGACGAACGCAGCGCCGAACGTCAGCGAGTACGCCGCGCGTGCGCGGTCGGTCCAGACCGCACCGACGAATTCGTCGAGCGACAGCGTGCTCGCCTTCAGGAAGCACGCCGCGATCGGAATGACCACCAACACGCTCAGGTAGAAGACGGAGTACCCGAGCGTGAGGGAGAACCCGGGCAGAACCCGTCGGTTGACGCTGGCCATTTGCGATCGCTGCTTCTTCTTGGTTCTTATCGGGAGGTGCGAGTCCGAACGACTTCACTGCCCCGGCTTGTAGAACGTATCGAATAGTCCGCCGTCACCCGTGAAGCGCTTCTGCGCTTCCTCCCAGCCCGGCGCGATCTTCGTGATCGGAAAGAGCTCGATCGCAGGGAAGTCGGCGGAATGGGCCTTCAATACAGCTGGATTGCTCGGCCGATAGTAGTGGCTCGCGATGATGTTCTGACCTTCGTCGGTATAGAGGTACTGCAGGTACGCCTCGGCTGCCGCGCGGTGCCCCTTCGCACGATCGACCGTGGCGTCGACAACCGCGACGAAAGGTTCCGCGAGAATGCTGATCGGCGGATAAACGATCTCGAGCCCGCCTTTTGCTTCCTGCACTTCGAGCCGCGCTTCGTTCTCCCACGCAACGTGCACGTCACCGATACGCTTCTGCACGAATGTCGTCGTCGCACCGCGCGCGCCGGAGTCGAGCACCGGCACGTGCTTGTACAATTCTGCGAGGAAGGCTTTGGCCTGGTCCTCGGAACCGCCCCGCAGTACGACAGACCCCCACGCGCTGAAGAACGTCAGATAGCCGTTGCCGGACGTCTTCGGGTTGGGGGTAACGATCTCGACGCCCGGTTTCACGAGATCCGGCCAATCCTTGATCTTCCACGGGTTGCCTTTGCGCACCACGAACACGAGCGTCGAGGTGTACGGCAGCGAGTGATTCGGGAAACGATCGATCCACGGCGACTTGATCAGCCCGCGCTTGGCGATTGCGTTGGTATCGATGTACGACGCGAGCGACACCACGTCCGCCTCGAGCCCGTCGATCACGGCGCGCGCCTGCGTGCTCGAGCCGCCGTGCGACTGGTTGATCGTCAGCGTGACACCCGTCTTCGCCTTGTACGCCGGAATAAAATGTTCGTTGATGTCGCGCCATAGCTCACGCGTTGGATCGTACGAGACGTTCAACAACGTCAGTTCCTGTTCTGCAGCACCGGCTGGGAACGCGCCCGCAGCCGTCAAAAGTAGTACCGCGAAGGATCTTGCGAGATTCATGACATTCTCCATTCGTTTCAAATTAGAAGGCGAACTGCAGGCGCATCGAGATCTGGTCGATGTCCTGGCTGAGCGACTGGCCGGCCGCGTTCAGCCGATCGACGGTCACATACTGATAGTTCAGCTGCGTCTTGATCGCATTGTTGATGTACCAGTTGAGGCCGAAGGTCCAGATGTCCTGCACGCCACCGCGCACGCGGTTGGCTGCAACGGGATTGAACTGAAGATCGTCGAGATCCATCGTCGAGTACCGCAGCGCAACTTCCCACGCGCCCCAGCCGGGCGTGAGCACGCCTGCCGACGTGTTCCCTTGCACACCGGGCGAGCCGACCGGATGCAGCACGTTGGGTGAACGGAACGCGGCGCGCGCCGGATCGTAGCGGCGGGGTTCACCCGTCAGCACCCACGACAGCGCCGCATACCAACCGTCGAACTCCACTTCGGGTAGCACCCGCTTGCGGTCGACCGTGAACGAGTAGTAGCCGCCCTCCGCATAGAAGTTCTTGTAGTTCCCGGCCCCGTCCACGCCCCACTGATAGAGAGAGTTGGCATTGAGATTGCCGGTCGAGATGAGGTTGGTCGGCGCACCATTTGTGCCGGTGTCGTCCACGCGCAGTTCGGGAGGGTTGCCGAGGCTCAACGCGACGCCGGGCGGCGGATTCACGCCGGCGGGGCTGAAGATCGACGTGCCATTCGCTCCGATCACGATCTTCGAATCCGGTGAGGAACTAACGAGATAGGCCACCCGGCCAAGTAATGCCTGTTGCTCGTCCAGCACGTTGGATTGGTTGGCGCGGCCTCCCGTATAAGCGAGCGATCCGAAAAAGCGTTCGCCGGCCCGCACCACGCTGAACGCCGATCGACCGTCGCCACCGGCCAGGCTCCGTTGTATCTCGGATACCGTTGCGCGTTCGAGAAACAGCAGGTCGGACGCGCCTGCGCTGTCTTCGATGTTCGCGTACGGCGGGAACGCTCCGAGCCTCAGCAACAGCGGCTTGAAGCCGTCGTACTGAACGTACGCGGCGGAAATCGACGTGCCTTCCACACCGCTGCCGCCGAAGTCGTAGATGAAGCTGTATTCCCAATCCGTGTACACCTTTCCGTCGATGCCGAGGCGGGCGCGGCGGAAGTCGGACCCGTTCGACAAGCTGCGGCGCCCGCGGCGGCGCCGCCTGGTCGTAGTAGCCCATGTCGAACTGGACGAGCGAGCGCAACGACGCGGAGAACGCGCCATCGGCCGACGTGAGCGTCGGGCGGCCGTTGGTGAGCGTCGGCGCAACCGCCGTGATCTGCTTCTGCGTCTCGGTGTATTTGCTCGCCACACCTGCCTTCAGATCCTGGATCTGCGTGCTGAGCGCCTGCACCTGCTCTTCGAGCGCTTTGATCTTCGCATCCGTTTCGGCGTCGGCCGCCACGGCTGGTGTTGCCAACAGGGCTGTTAAGGCCCCTAGCCAGACGCCAAAAAATCGTACCGATCTCATGTCTCTACCCCTGAGAGAAATCGAAGGAAGTTGTGGTTCTTTAAATACGGTTCGAATGGCTTGTTCCGAAGTCAGGCCTTTTTACGCGACTATCTCTACTGAATCAATAGACTTTATAGAACAAGACAAGACCCGAAGCGAATATTGGTAGATTCTTGTTCGCGATAAAGAAGGCATCTGCTTGGCGTCGATAATCTCTACTACATCGATCGAAATAGCCCAATCGAACAGGACGAGGCGAAGTTATTTGCTTGAAACCTAGTCGAAAAAGCGCGGAAGATACGCCTCAACCACAAACCGGATCGCCGCTAAATGCTTTCTCAGAAAGCCCGATATGCATTGCGCGCCCTAACCGCACTCGCCGAACTTGAGCCCGGCGCCCAGGCGCAGATCGCCGAAATCGCCGACGAAGCGCGCGTGCCGAGAAAATTCCTGGAACAGATTCTTCTAGACCTGAAGAAGCGCGGCCTCGTGCACAGCACGCGCGGCAAGCTGGGCGGCTACGCGCTCGGCCGACCCGCCGCGGAAATCGAACTTGCGGAGGTGATCCGCACCATTGACGGTCCGTTGGCGCTGTCGCCGTGCGCCAGCCGCATGGCTTATAGAAAGTGCGACGACTGTCTCGACGCCGACACCTGTCCGATCCGTAAGGTATTGCTGGAAGTGCGCGACGCGACCGCGAACATTCTCGAGAACCGCAGCGTTGCCAGCATGATCGAGAAGCCCGCGGCCAAACGGCGCAAGACGTCGCCGCGCAAGCGCGCGTGATCGTTCGTCGTTGGCCCTGAATGAATCTGTTGGATTCGGTGCAGCTCGCGCGGATCTCTGCTGCGCTTCCAACAGGTCATCGTAGTCGAACCCCGATTCCTCCCGGAATTTCGTTGGCATGGCGGTTGCTCTGCCGGTCCCGATCGGCCACGGTTAATTCGGGAAACTACGATGCATGCGCCCGTTCGCGGCGCGGTGCCTTACACGACACCGCGATGCCGCTACGTGCGGCCACATTGGTCGCGCGCACGCTGCGAGGATCGCTGATTGGCGCCTCTATGACCTCGTCGGCATGACCCGGGTTCCGGCGGGTAGTGAGTCGTTGGTTGGCGAGGATGGAGTCGGCGGTAGCAGTCCAGATGAAGGGGCGGCTTTTGGAGTTGTAGTGGGTGACGAAGGTTCGATTTGTTTGATCAATT
Organism: uncultured Gammaproteobacteria bacterium; assembly: GCA_963780795.1. Lineage (GTDB taxonomy): Bacteria > Pseudomonadota > Gammaproteobacteria > Pseudomonadales > Azotimanducaceae > DATJGR01. Next base: position 208,717 of record CAWADH010000010.1, read on the forward strand.
CGACGTTGCGGAAGGAGCCGCTGCGGATGGCGCGCTGGGTGATAATGCAAACCAGCGTTCGACCTGATTGAGCCAACTGGCATAGGTGGGGGTGAAGTGCAGGTGATAAGCGGGGATGACGGGCCAGCCAGGCTTTAATCTTGGCATGTTTGTGGGTGGCGTAATTGTCGAGGACTAGATGGACATCGAGCGTCGTGGGGACGTTGTGGTCCAGATGCTGGAGAAAACTCAGGAATTCCTGATGACGATGGCGTGGTTTGCACTGCGTCGATCGCTGCCATCGAGAGACATCGAGGGCGGCAAAGAGCGTAGTGGTGCCGTGGCGGATATAGTCGTGAGTGACGCCTTCGACGTAACCCAGACCCAAAGGCAGGATCGGTTGGGTGCGTTCGAGCGCCTGAACCTGGCTTTTTTCGTCCACGCACAGGACCAGGGCGTGGTCTGGGGGATTGAGGTAAAGGCCCACGATGTCGCGCACCTTTTCCACGAAGAACGGGTCGGTGGAGAGTTTGAAGCTGCCTGGAGGGGGCGCGAGGGAACCAGCGCGGCGTGGATAGGCCTGTCGGCGCAGTGCGGGCGGCGACGATCGAAGGGACTCGACGCATCGGCGACACGCGCGGTCCGGCGTGGCGGAGAAGCGAACGGGCGCGCGGTGCCCGAGGGCGTGACAGGGGGGGGGGGGGGGGGGGGACAGCGCATCGAACAGCCAAAGTGCGGCAACCGACATCCCCAGCAACGGGAAGATGGCGCTCGCGCACACTGTGGCAACTACGAGCGTTCGCGGCCACGCCGCATTCGACTTTGCCGGCACGCCAAAGCTTCCCTTCGGGCGACGCTTCCACCACGAAGTCATGCCCGTAACCGTCATCCAGATCAGCGCCGCGGCAACCGCCGTGTTGCCCCAGCGATTCACGGCGCCGTAATCGCCCTGGTGCAGATGCACGCCGGCATCGATCAGCCGAGCCATCACTGGATTCTCCGAGCCGCGGATGTTCGCATTGACATGACCGGAATACCGGTCGGCGACGAGGTATCGGTCCTGCCCGGGCGGCGAGTCGACATTGTGAATCCACCATTCGCTGTTCGGTTCTGCGCCGAGTCGGATCTCCAGCGTCCCAACGACACCGTCCCGTCGCGCCTCGGCAACGAGCCGGTCGAGCGCGCGACCGGCGAGAACGATGGAACCCAGCGACGCGCCGCCGGGGCTGAATCCGGCGGGGTTCTGCTGATCCAGACCGCGCTGTATCGGGCCGAGAATCTGGCCGCCCCAGAACGCGGTCCAGGGTAGCGCCGTGAGCAGGAAGCAGAGGATCAGAATCGAAAACCACGCGGCGACGCAGGCATGCAGGTCGCGCCAGAAGACGCGTGCGCCTTTACGGGTTCTCGGCCATAGCGCCCTCGGCCAGCCCATCCCTCTGGGCCACCACAGATAGAGGCCGCTGACGATCATCACCATGGCCCAACAGGCGCCGAGTTCCAGCAGCCAGCTTCCGGCGCTGCCCAACGGCCAACCGCCATGGAGATTGCGCGTGACGCCGGGCAGCCACGACCACGCCGGCAGACTTCCGAGAACGCGAGCGCCGTACGGGTCGACGAAGATCGGCTCGACCAGACCGTCGCGGCGTTGCGCGAGCAGGGTCGTCGATCTGTAGGCGGACTCGGGTAGACGAATTTCGGCGATCGATAGCGCCGGTGCTTCGGCGAACGCCGCCGAGAGCTGCTCGCTGACCGGCGCCACCGAACCGATGGGGGCGACGAATCTGAGTTCCGGTTGGCTCGCATCCATCCATACGTACGACCACAGGTACAGGGATCCGGTAACGCTCTGCCACAGCACGAACGGAACGACGAGCAGCGCCGCAAAGAAATGCCAGCGCCAGAAAAGGCGGTAGAGACCTCCGTGAACGACACCTTCCCCGACGTCGGAGCTGCCGGATTGCGCGCGCGACGTCATCGATGCGCCATCGCGAATCGGCAACCCCATCGATCGGGTCCGATCCCCGACGCATACAGCGCGTCTTTCAGAACGTGGTTGTATGTTCCTTCGAACGCACCGAGCCATACGCACCGACGGCGACGCTCACGAACAACAGCAGACTCATCCCGATTCTCCTCCACAGTGTCTTACGGCGGTTCGACAGATAGGCGGCAACCGCCACCAGCAACGCGCACACCGCCGCGATGTGTGCCACGTGCGCGCGCCACGGCGTGTCGAAGCGCCACGCACCATAGAGATGATGCACGGCCGTGAGCGCCAGCACCGCCAGCGTCGCACCCGCAACGTATCCGAGCTTCAAGCGCTCCTCCGATCGACCAATGTCGCATTCTAACGAGCCTGCTATGGCGGGGGTGCGGCAAATTGCCGCACATCGCTGTTCACGCGGATCGGTACACTGCGCGGCGAATCTTTGAAGCTTCCAGAAGAACGTGAAAGCCGATGAGCATTTCTAGCGCACAACGCGCGCTCCTGCAGAGCAGTGCAATTTTCCTTTGCCTCGCATCGATGTCGGTAGCGGCGTAGGAACCCGGCACCACGATCGAGACGCTCAACGTCACCGGTGATCGGCTCACTCTGCCCGAAGCGCAGAAGGGTCGCCAGATCCTGCAGTGGAGCCGGACTGAGCAAGTGAGCGAGCGCAACGTGTCGGCTGCGAGCGCTGCGCTACGAGCCGGCGTGTTGACAGCCGGCACGACGGTTCAGCGGTCTCGACGGACACTGCTAACGGCATGAAGCTGTTGCAGGACGGTGCGATCACACGGGACGGCAACAACACAACCGCTCATCGATTTCAGCGCGCGCTATGAACGTCGCGCGCGGTGACGTACGTATGGCGCAGACGCTCGGCGGCGCATCGATTCGTGTCGCGACGGCACGCGCAGCGACCCGTGAAGTGTGATAACGGCGGCAGTTTCGGTCAGCGGCAGGGCGCGCACGGTCAGCGGGAATTCACGACAGCGAGGGGTGAGACGAGGAGGGGGCGACGCGAAACAGATGGGGCTATGGCACCGGTGGCAGGTGAAGCGAGCCACGCGCCTACGGCAGCTAATAGAACGAGGGAGCTGGCGGGAGTCGCTCAGCGAAGCGCAGGTGATGGATGGATCAGGCGACGCGCGGTCGGCGGAATATGTGACGTGATGTGGCGGAAGCGGGGGGGGGGGAGGGGGGGAGGGGCGGGGACGGGGTCGAGTGTTAGTGCGATCGAACAATGCGGTCGGTGCGCGATGCGCTCGAGCACGCATCGGGCGCCGAGGGCTCGTCGACACGGCGACGACCGGTGGCGGCAGCACGACGGAGCGTTAGGTCGAATCGAGCGTGGGGTGCGATGGGGCGTCAACGAGGGACGCTCATCGGCGCGCGTGTGGCGGATCGTAGCGAAGACGCGCGACATCGAGCGGACGCGAGACGCGACGACTATTCGCGCACGGCGTGGTGTGATAGCCAGCGACGCGCGGGCGGGGGGGGGCGCGCGGCGGCGGGGGGGGCGCGCGGCGGGGGGGGGGGGGAAGTGGAGTAGCGGAGCGAGGTCCGCGACGCGACGCGCGGGCCGAGCCTCCTACGACGTCGACCCTCAGGGCGAGCGTCGTCGGCGCCGACGCGGGTCCGCGGGGGCGCGACGACATACGAGAACGCTGCCGGCGCGGGACACGTGGTGGGGGGTGTGTACCGAAACTCGAACGGACGTTGGGCGGGGGGGGGGCGGGGGGGGCGGGGGGGGCGCGGCGCGGCGGGGCGCCGCGGGCGCGCGCGGGGCGCGCGGCCGGGGCGCGCGGGGGGGTCAGGCGCGGCTGTGAGCCGCGTCAGCCCGAGGACCTCGCGATCGATCTGAACTGATCTGCCACCGGCGCGAACATCTCGCTCATCATCGTTCCGACCGCGGGATCGGTGGTGGCGAGCGTGCCGCCCGCGAACGGCGGCTCAGGGTGGTACTCGGCCTGCAGCATCAGGGCTGCCGCATACGATTTGCCGCGCAGTCCTTCGACTACGGCAATGCCGAAGTCGAGCCCGGCGGAGACGCCGGCACCGGTGGTCACGTTGCCGTCGGTGACGAAGCGTGCATCCACCGGGACGGCGCCGAATTCCGCGAGCACAGGTCGCGCCAACCAGTGCGAGGTTGCGCGCTTGCCCCTCAACAGGCCCGCCTGGCCGAGAATCATCGAACCGGTGCACACGCTCGTGGTGTGTTTCGCGCGCGAACCGCGATCGGCGATGAACGCAATCACATCCTTTCGCTGCATCGCATTCATCGTGCCCTGCGTCCCGCCCGGCACGAACAGCACGTCGAGATCCTTCGGTGCGTTGGCCATCGTCACGGTCGGCACGATCGCAAGACCGAGGTCTGACTTCACTGGCGCGAGGTCGGGTTCCGTCGTCACCAGATGCACCGTCGCGCCCAACATGCATGCGAAGAAATACTGGGGCCCGACGAGATCGAGCGCGGTGAACCCCGGATAGAGCAGCATCGCCACCTGCTCCTTGCCGATCAATGCAGGACCGAGAACCTTTGCCATGAGTTGCATGTGATCGGCATCGTTCATCACGTCCACGGCCGGAATCGTCGGCTCGGCGGCGGTCGCAGAGCGTTCGACTGCAACGAAAGGCGCCAGCAACGCAAATGTCCCGAGACTGCGCACCACTGTTCGTCTGTTGGTAGCCACGGTTTCCTCCTATCATTTTTCGGAACTGGATGGCGATCGACTGAGATGGAGAACGACAGAATCCGATAAAGGCGCGGTCAAACAGCCACTGATGTGGGTGCGACAAATTGCCGCACCCGCATCGCGGCTTCACATCGCTAGACTATGGCGCCATGAACACACTCACGACTCCCCGCGTCCTGTTCGTCCTGTTTGCTTGCCTGTTACCAGGCGTCGCGCTCGCGTGCGGCTGCGGCTGCGGCGTGTTCGACGTGGGCACCGATTCGATGTTCCCGGAAGGTCCCGGCGCGATGGCCTTCGTGGAATACGACGTTCTGAACCAGGACGAGAACTGGCACGGCAACTCGCGCGCGCCGTCCGGCGACAACGAAGATAAGCGCATCGAAACCGGCTTCATGAGCGCCGGGGTGCGATATATGTTCGACCCGTCGTGGGGCGTCACGTTGGTAGTGCCGTACTGGGACCGCCACTTCCGAACCACCGACGAAGACACCGAAGAGCCGACAACGCACACGCACTCGGCGTTCGGCGACGCGCGCATCGTCGGCGTCTATTCCGGGTTTGCGGCCGACGGCAGCACCGGCGTCACGTTCGGTCTGAAACTCCCTACGGGTGACGACGACTACCACGGCTTCGACCCGGATACCGAAATCGGCTCGGGCAGCACCGACCTTCTGCTGGGCGCTTATCATCGCGGCAGTCTCGATACGAACGGCAGCTGGGCCTGGCTGGTCGACGCCCAGTTGCAGCAACCGGTCGCGCACAAAAATTCCTATCGGCCCGGCGCGGAACTCGACGGCGCCGTGGGTGTGTCTTACCGCGGCTGGTTGGTGTTCGGCAGCGACAGGGTCGCGCCGTTGGTGCAGCTGAAGGGTGTCTATCGCGACAGCGACGGCGGCCGGCAAGGTGATCCGGACAACAGCGGTTACACGCGCGTCGTGCTGAGCCCCGGGCTGCAACTCGATACCGGTAAGCTCACCGTTCACATGGACGCCGGTATCCCGCTGTACACCCACACCGAAGGTGATCAGCTCGTCGCGCCGGCGCTGTGGAAATTGAACGTCGGGTATCGCTTCTAAAGTCCGATTGCCGTTGCGTTCGTCTCGGCGCGATCTTCGCGGTTGCCACCGAGACCTCGTTCACGCGATTCTGTTTCGAACGTGCGCGCGTCGGGTTTCAATGTGTTGGGAACGGTAGCGGGTCGGCTCGTCGTGTTCGCCGGGGGCGTCACGTTGTCCGCTTCTGCTCGATCTGCCGACGAGATCGAACACATCGATGTGATCGGCGTGACACCGGTATACGGCGTCGGCCTCGCGCGCGACAAGATTCCTGCCGAGTTACACGCAGATCAATGTCGGCGTGAGCCGCGACTTTCATTTCACCGACGCAGGTGCGCTGACGGCCCGAATCGATGTCGTCAACGTGTTCGATCACGTGTACGAGATTCGTGACGGCACCGGCGTCGGCGTGGGAGCGCCGCAGTACGGTCCGCGCCGGATCTTCTTCGGGGTGTCGCAACAGCTGTAGTGGGTTCCGGGGGCGCATGAAGCGCCCGGAACCGGCTTGCTAGAGCATGATCTCCGCCATCAGCTCCAGCGCTTTCGGCTGACCGCTGCCGATCAGCATCGAACCGACGTGGCCTTTCTTCGCGGCGGCCTGCCACCGCTGCGCGCGATCCTTGATGCGCGCAGCAGGACCGACCAGATGGCATGCGTCGATCAGTTCCTCGGGAACCGCGGCCATCGCCTCGTCTTTCTTGCCGGAGAGAAACAGGTCCTGGATCTTCTCGGCCGCGGCGCCGAACCCGAGGCGCGTCGCATAGTCGTTGTAGAAGTTCTTGCCCTTCGCGCCCATGCCGCCAATGTACAGCGCCATGTTGCCGCGGATCATCTGCATGCACTGCTTCACGTCGTCGCCGATGATCACCGTCACGAACGGTGCCACGTCGAAGTCGGCGAGCGTTTTACCGCCCCCCGCTGCTTTCAGACCCTTCTCGATCGGATCCTTGAACACGCTGAACTGTTCGGGGTCCATCCAGATCGGGAAGAATCCGTCGGCCACTTCCGCGGCCGCCTGAACGCCGGCCGGCGTCAACGTGGCGGCGTAAATCGGGATCTTGTCTTCGCACACCATGATGCTCTTCAGCGGCTTGCCGAGATTCGTGGCACCCGGGCCGTGATACGGGATCTGGTATTCCTTGCCTTCGAAGTGGAGCGCCTCTTCGCGCGCGAAGATCTGCTTCATGATCTGGATGTATTCCTTCAGGCGCGTCACGGGCTTGCCGTACGGTACGCCGTGCCAGCCTTCGACCACCTGCGGACCGGACGCACCAAGGCCGACGATGAAGCGGTTGTTCGACAGCTGCGCCACCGTCATCGCGGTCATCGCCGCGAGCGCCGGCGTGCGGCCGGGCATCTGCATGATCGCGGTGCCCACTTTGATCTTCGACGTGTTCGCGAGCATCCACACCGCGGGCGTGACCGCGTCCGAACCGTACGCTTCCGACGTCCACACCGAGTCGTAGCCCAGGCTTTCGGCGTGTTTGATCGCGTCGATCGGAATACTGATTCTCTTTCCGGAATAGCCGGCGATGAGTCCGAGTTTCATGGTTGCTTCCCCGTTGATGCGGCTTGTGATGCGAGCGTTGCAGGCTAACAAACGCGAGCCGTTGCCAACAAGGAAATCAGACCGGTTGGACTTGCCCGCGCGCCGTCGCGACAATTGCGCGGCCCGTTCCCAATGTGCAATCCCCTGGAGATCGAATGGCCAGCTTCCGCGGCCACATCCTCAATGCCGCCATCCGCTACGCCGGCAAGCGGCGCCTTGCAGACCTCGAATTCACACCGGCCGCGATCGCCGCATCGCGCGCGCGGATGGATCGGCTCGGCGACCGCGTGCCGCTCGCACCGACGCTCACGCGCCACACCGACGACCTCGGCGGCGTGCTCACCGAATGGACGCGCGGCAACCATCCGCCGCGCGGCGTGATTCTCTATTGTCATGGCGGCGGCTATCTCGTCGGTTCGTCGCGCGCGTACCGCGGCATGGCCGCGCGACTTGCAACGCTCACCCGCTGCGACGTCGCGGTAATCGACTACCGGCTGGCGCCGGAACACACCTACCCCGCCGCACCGGACGACGCGCTCGCCGCGTATCACTCGCTGCTGTCGCGCATGGACGCGTCGTCGATCGTCATCGCCGGCGACTCCGCAGGCGGCAATCTCGCGCTGGTCACGCTGTTGCGCGCGCGCGACAGAGACCTTCCGTTGCCCAGCGGCGCGGTGCTGCTGTCGCCATGGACCGATCTCACCGGCAGCGGTGCATCGATGCGCACGAATGCGAAGCTCGACCCGATGCTGCCCGCCCAACGGATTGACGACGCCGCACGGCTGTATGCACCCACTGCGCAGCTCGACAGCCCCGACGTGTCGCCGTTGTTCGGCAATTTCACCGGTCTGCCGCCGCTGTCCATCCACGTCGGCACCACAGAAATTCTGTTAGACGACTCGCAACGGCTCGTCGCGCGCGCGAAGCAGCATGGCGTTTCCGCCGAGCTCGAATGCTGGCACCGCATGCCGCACGTCTTCCCGATGTTCGCCGACTTCCTTCCAGAGGGGCGTCAGGCACTCGACGACATCGGCCGTTTCGTTGCAGCGCGCCTGTTGGCCTTGCCTGCGGCGAGACAATGAGCGACACACCGCAGGCCGACGGCCGCGATACGGTGCCGCTCGTGCAGCCGCTGAGCATTCAGGCGGCGTCGCTGATCCGCTCGATCGACGCGCTGTCGACGATCTTCTGGATCAGCATCGGCGGCACGATCCTCACGGTGTTGCTCGCGGGGTTGAATCAGCTGCCGGCGAACGTTGCGTCGGAATCGATCTACATCGGCGAATACCAGGTGCCGAAGTCGATCCTGCCGATCGCGAGCCTCGGCTTCGCATCGTTCGTGCTGTGGATGACGTCGAACCACCTGCGCATGCTCGAACAGGTGCTGCACGACAGCCACATGCCGCTCTCGACCATGCAGGAGATCTTCACGCTGAACCCACCGGTGCTGAACATCTTCCATCCCGACAATCACAAGCCGTTCAAGTTCGGCACCGGCAGCTCCATCCTGATGATCAACTGGTCGGTGTTCTTCGGAAACTGCATCGCGTTCACGCTGGCCTCCGCGGTGCAACGCGGCGCATCGATCTCCGACTTCGAACTGCCGGAGCTGATCGCGTTCACGGTGTTGACCATCGCGATCATCACGTACGGCGTGCGCGCCGTAGACAAACCGTTAGACAACATCCTCGAACGCCTGCACGGCAGTACGTTCGAGTTCGGCTGGGCGCGCGTGGTGGTCGGCATCCTGCTGATCGTCGTCGTCGCCGGCATCAACAACATCGACCAGTTCCGCAACCCGAGCGACCAACCCGACGGTCTTCTCGGGCCTGCGCTCGCGAACGCCATCGATGGCGAAACGCTGTTCGTGAAAGGCATCGAGGTGCAGTTGATCGGCATCGACGCGATGGAACCGGATCAGGCGTGCCTGGATCGGGACGGCGCCGAATACAACTGCGGCCGCGCCGCCACGCGCCATCTCGAAGAACTGGTGGCCGAGCGCCCGATCGTCTGTCTGCCGCTGTTCGCGGTCAGCAAATCGCGCATCGTCGCATCGTGCAATCTGATTCCCGACGGCACCGAGCCGCCGAAGAACTCCACCGAATACCTCGCCGCAGACCGCCGCAACAGCATTTCCGGCCGCATGGTGCGCGACGGCCACGCCCTGATCGTCGGCATCGGCAAGCGCTACATCGAGCAGGACGAGATCGACGCGCAACGCGATCGCATCGGCATCTGGGCCGGTTCGTTCGAACCGCCGTGGACGTATCGCTCACATCACGATTGAGGTGGGCACGACGTGATCGGAGCCGATAGTCGCAGTTTCGATCGGCGGGGATGACGCGTGATCGGTGCTCCGGCCCGGCGTGTGATGCGCCTCCGCACCGATCACCCGTCATCCTTCCACATCCAACGTCGCGCCTTCGCTCCCGATGAATAAGTCACTGCCGGTGCCTGGCACCAGCGATGACTTATTCGAAAGTGCAAGCGGGTGCCTGGCACCGTCAGTGACTTGTTGGTGGAGATGAACGCGCGCAAAGCGCGCGTTCACTCTTCTCCCACGTCTGTCGATGGAGACACAACCCGAGGCGGAGGTGCGTGTGTGTTGCGGAGGGCCTTCCGCGGCCAGGGATGGCCGCGGCTCGAGCGCGCATGGATGGCTTGAGCGTGCCCGACGCAGCACACACGCACCTCCGCCGCGCTCGAAGCTCCCTTTCCACCACACCAAACCGAGGCCAGCACACCAGATTCTCAAGCGACCCGCTTGCTCCGCAGGTACTCGATGATGTCGAGCGATTCGTACATCCATTCTTCCTGACCGTCGCGGCGGATCCGCAGGCACGGCACGGTGGTGCTGCCGCCGCCGGTGCGCAGGTCGTAGAGGGCTTGCGGGTCGGCGTGGATGTTGCGCAGCTCGATGTCGATGCCGGCTTCGTCGAGGAAGTCGCGCACGCGCGCGCAGTAGGGGCAGCTCGGGAAGTGGTACAGCGTGTAGCGTTCGCTCATGGTGCACCTTCGTAACGTCGGTCGGATTATGCCGGCGCGGTGCGGAACGGTACACTGCGGCGCCAGATCAAGGGCAGACGAGGCTCGAGTTGGCGAAGGCGAAATCCGATAAGCAACTGATGACGATTCGCAACGGCGTGATCGCGTTCGTTGCGCTGATCGTGCTGGTGGTGGGCGGTTACGGACTGTTCCGATCGACGGCGATCGACGTCTCCGGCGAGTTCGTCGAAGGCACTCACTACAAGGTGATCGACGGCACGGTTGCGCCCGCCGTGGGGCCGATCAAAGTGACCGAGTTCTTCTCGTACGGTTGCGTGCACTGTCGCAACTTCGATCCGATCGTGAACGACTGGCTGCACGACGTACCCCAAGGCGCGTCGTTCGACCGCAATCCGGTGTCGTTCTCGCCGGAGTGGAGCCTGCTGGCGCAATCCTACTTTGCGCTGCAGAGCGTCAACGCGCTCGCCGACAATCACGACCGCCTCTTCAAAGCGATCCACGACAATCACAAACAGTTTCTGACCGCGGATATGGTGGCCGACTTCGTGGACGGTCACGGCGTTACGCGCGAGGCGTTTCTGACCGCGTTCAATTCACCGGGTGTCGCACGCGCAACGTCGGACGCCGCCAAGCGCGAGCGCGCGTTACGGGTGAACAGCGTGCCGTATCTGACCGTTGCCGATCACTACGCAGTGAACATGGACACGGTGCCGCGCAAGAAAGCGTTCGACGTGGTGAACTTCCTCGTCGCCAAGATCCTTGCCGAGCGCGCGGGCAAAGGCGGCGCGCCGTAGTCGTTCAGGTTCCATTCAGCCATGAAGCCCTATTAAGGGCCGTCACACGGGCTGCGGAGCGACTCGATGGGTGAATACCAGACCTTGATCCATACGCTGGCGCTGACGATGGGCGTCGCGTGGGCGAGCGGCATCAATCTCTATGCCGCAGTCGCGGTTCTCGGTCTCGCCGGCAATGCGGGCTATGTCCATTTGCCGGACACGCTGGCCATCGTCGAAGACCCGCTCGTGATCATCGCGGCGTGCTTCATGTACTGCGTCGAATTCTTCGCCGACAAGGTGCCGGGCGTCGACAGCACGTGGGATGCGCTGCACACGTTCATCCGCATTCCGGCCGGTGCAATGCTGGCGGCCGGCGCGGTGGGCGACGTGACGCCGGCGCTCGCGGTGGCGGCGGGATTGGTCGGCGGCAGCGTCACCGCCGCAACGCACGCAACGAAAGCCGGCACGCGCATGCTTATCAACACGTCACCGGAACCGTTCAGCAACTGGTTCGCGTCGATTGCCGAAGACCTCACGGTGTTCGCCGGTCTCTGGGCAGCGCTGGCGCATCCCGTTATATTCCTCATCCTTCTTTTCCTCTTCCTGCTGAGTCTATGGTGGTTGCTGCCCAAGGTCTGGCGCGGTGTGAAAACCGTGTTTCGCAAAATCGCGTCGCTGTTCGGACGACGTCCGGAGAATCCGTCGCCGGTGTAAACCCGACGGCGTATGCCGCGTAAGAAATCCAAGCCGCGGGGTCGTCGTGGCAAGCGCCTGCTCATCGGCAACCTGTTGATCATCGGTTGTCTCGGCATCGCGCTGGCCGCCGGTTATCTGCTCTATCTCGATCATCTCATCACGTCGACGTTCGACGGGCGCCGCTGGTCGGTGCCTGCGCGCGTGTACGCGCAGCCGCTCGAGCTGTATCCGGGACTCGCGGTCGAAGCCGACGAGATCGAGGTGGAGCTGAAGCGGCTGGGTTATCGGCGCGGTCCACTGAATCTCGATGCACCGGGCAATTACACGCACACCGGCAACGAAATCCGCGCGACGTTGCGCGCGTTCACGTTCAGCGACGGTCCGCGCGCACCGATAGACATTCGCGTGCGCATCGCCGACCACGCGATCGACACACTGTACGAAAACGGCGAGCCCGCGAGCCTGGTGCGTCTCGAACCGCCGCTGATCGGCAGCTTCTTCGCATCGCATGGCGAAGACCGCATCATCACCACGCCGGAAGAAACGCCGACGCTGCTCAGCGAAGGTCTGAAAGCGGTCGAAGACCGCAACTTCGACACGCATGCCGGCTTCGACCTGAAGGGCATCGCGCGCGCGGCGATTGCCGACCTGCGATCGGGTGAACTCTCGCAAGGCGGCAGCACGCTGACGCAGCAGCTCGTGAAGAGCTACTTCCTCGACAACCGTCGCACGGTGTGGCGCAAGCTGAAGGAAATCGCCATGGCGGTGATCCTCGACGCGCGCTATCAGAAAGCCGATCTGCTGAACGCATACATCAACGAGATCTACCTCGGCCAGGATGGCGAGCGCGCGGTGCACGGCTTCGGTCTCGGCAGCCAGTTCTACTTCAACAAGCCGCTATCGGAACTCGACCCGGCCGAGATCGCGCTGCTGATCGCCGTCATTCGCGGACCGTCCTACTACAACCCGTTCACGCATCCAGACCGCGCGCGCTCACGCCGCGACCTGGTGCTGGGGCTGATGAGCGAATTCGGCCTCATCACCGCTGAGCAGCACGCGAAAGCGATCCGACAACCGCTGGCGCTGACGCGCTCGGCACGACAGGGCGGCGGTTACTATCCGGCGTTCCTCGATCTCGTACGCGAGCAACTCGGCCACGACTACGACGCTACCGAGCTCGCTTCGCGCGGCTACCGCGTGTTCACCACGCTCGAGCCGCGCGTGCAGGATGCCGCGGAGCGGGCGGTGGCAACGACCCTCGACCGCATCGAGATCGACCGCAAGCTGCCGCGCGGCGATCTCGAAGCCGCCGTTCTCGTCGCGAACAACCAGACCGGCGAGATTTCGGCGGTGGTAGGCGGACGCAAGGCCGGCTTCCAGGGATTCAATCGCGCGCTGAACGCGCGCCGGCCGGTCGGCTCGCTGCTGAAGCCGGTGGTCTATCTAACGGCCCTGGAGAGCGGCGACTACAACCTCGCGTCGATCATAGAGGACGCACCGCTGCTGCAGACCGACGTTCGCAGCAAAACGCCGCCGTGGGAACCGCACAACTTCGACAACGAAGTTCACGGACCTGTGCCGCTGGTGCGCGGTCTCGGCGACTCGCTCAATCTGGCGACCGTGCGCCTTGGCGAAGCCGTTGGAGTGGAAAAAGTGGCGGCGCGCATCGCGACGTTCGCCGGCATCGAGCAACCCCCCGCGTATCCGTCGCTGCTGCTCGGCGCCATCGATCTCACCCCGCTCGAGATGACGCGGCTATACGGCGTAATCGCGAGCGGCGGATTCGCAACGCCGGTGAAGACCGTGCTTGCCGTGGAGGACGAAGCCGGCGCCACCCTGAACCGCTATCCGCTCGAAATGCAGCAGGTAGCGCAGCCGGAAGCGGTGGCACAGCTCACCTACGCGCTGACAATGGTGATGCAGCACGGCACCGCGCGTGCCTCCCGCTTCGCGATGCAGGGCGTCGCCGGAAAAACCGGCACCTCGGACGACTTCCGCGACAGCTGGTTCGCGGGCTTCGATGCAACGCATCTCGCGGTGGTCTGGGTCGGCTACGACGACAATCGGGATACGAAACTGACCGGCAGCGCCGGCGGCCTGCAGGTGTGGGACGCGTTGATGGCGAGCCTGCATCCGGCGCCGGTCGCGCTGACGACGCCGACCGGATTCGATCTGCAGATGATCGACTACGCAACCGGCGGCCTGACACGAGCCGATTGCGGCGAGCCGGTGACGGTGCCGATCCCGTACAATGCGCGCCTCCCCGCGGTACCCGGCTGCGGGTCCAGCTTCCTGGAGCGCTTCAGACAATGGTTCAGCGACTGAACCACACGCTTCCCCGCGCGCTGACACTCGTCGGTCTCATGGTCGTGCTCGCCGGTTGCGTCAGCGAGCAGCAGACGCCGTATCCGCGCGCGCCGACACCGGTACCGCCCAGCACGCAGACCCGTCCGCCTCAGCCATATCCGGCGCCGACACAACCGGCACCGCAGCCGATTCCGCAAACGCCGGCACCGGTTCAACCGCAGCCACAGCAACCGAAGCCGCAGTCGACCGTAACACTCGCCTTGCAGGACGAAGCGCAACGCGCAGCCACGGCGGGCGATCTGCCGAAAGCGATCCAGATTCTCGAACGCGCAATCCGTATCCAGCCCGACAGTGCGCCGTTGTGGATCGAACTCGCGCGCTGTCATTTGAAGGAAGGCAACGCCGCGCAAGCCGAACAGTTCGCCCGCAAAGCGCTGCTGTTCACCGGCAATCGCTACGATCTCGAGCAGCAGGCGTGGGTGGTGATCGCCGACGCGCGGGCCGAGAAGCATTAGCCCCACCACGGTCATGCGCACTGACGACGAATCGGCACCGCTCAGATGGACGCGTCGCAAGGCGATCGGCGCGGCCGCGGCCGTCACCGCTTTCGCGCTCGCTGACGGTCCTGCTGAGGCGAGTTCGACACCCGCATCCGACCTGACCGACCTGACCGCGGTCGAGGCCGTTGCCGCATTGCGGCGCGGCGATCTACAGGCAGAAGCGTATGCGAGCGCGCTGCTCGCACGCGCGACGCAGTGCAGGTCGCTCAACGCCTTCATCAGCATTGCGCCGGATGCAGTGCTCGAACGGGCCCGTCAGGCCGATCGCGCGCGAGCCAACGGCGCGGCGCTCGGTGCGTTGCACGGTCTGCCGATTCCGGTAAAGGACAGCGTCAACACGAAGGATCTGCCCACCACCGGCGGAACCGCAGCACTGCGCAACTTCCGTCCGGGTTCGGATGCGCCGGTCGTCAAATCGCTGCGCAACGCCGGCGCGCTCGTGATGGGCAAAACCAACGTCCACGAACTGTCGTTCGGCTGGACCAGCAATAACCTCGCGTTTGGCGCGGTCCACAATCCGTACGATCCGACGCGCATTCCGGGCGGTAGCAGTGGCGGCACGGCGGCCGCCGTCGCCGCGCGCATCGCACCGCTCGGCGTGGCCGAAGACACGGAAGGCTCGATCAGAGTTCCGGCCGCCCTGTGCGGCATCGCCGGATTCCGCCCGACCACCGGACGCTACCCGACCACCGGCGTCGTGCCGATCACGCCGTTGTTCGATCAGATCGGTCCGCACGCGCGCAGCGTGGCAGATCTTGTGTTGTTCGATACCGTCGTCGCGGGCGCTGTGGAACCGCTCCCCGTCGTTTCGCTGCGCGGCACCCGGCTCGGTATCGACCGCAGTTTCTACGACGCTCTCGATCCTGAGGTCGAACGGATCACCACGGCAGCGCTGAAGAACCTCGAAGCGGCCGGCGCGGTGTTGGTCGAAATGCCGGTGCCGGAACTGGCACGTCTGATCGGGCTGACCACGGCGCAGGTACAACTGCACGACGTCGCGCCTTCGTTGATCCGTTACCTCGCGCAGTACGACACGCACGTCAGCTTCGAAGACCTGATGGCTTCGATGAGCCCGGACATCCGCCAGCAGTTCCAGAGTTTCGTGCCCGAGGGTTCTCCGATACACGTCAGCGAAGCTGCGTACGACGCCGCCCGAAACCAGCACTTGCCGGAGCTGCGCGCCACGCTTCAGCGCTGGTTCGCCGATACCGGCGCGGCGGCAATGGTATTCCCAACGACCCGCATCGCCGCCACGCGGATCGGTGAGGATCCCGTCGCTATCGGCGGCCGGCAGGTTGCGTTCAGCGACGCGATTTCGAGAAATATCGCGAGCGGCAGCACCGCCGGCCTGCCCGGCCTCGTGCTTCCCACCGGGCTCACTCGAAGCGGTCTGCCGGTGAGCATCGAACTCGACGGACCTTCGGGCAGCGACCGGCGCCTGCTTGCAATCGGCATTTCGATCGAACGCGAGCTGGGGGAATTGCCGCCGCCGTTGGTCACGGCCGGCTAATCGGCGTTCCAGGCGTACAACAACGTTTCCTTGTCGCGGTTGCGCGGATTGCGAAAGCGGCGTTCGAGCATGAAGCCCAACTGCTGCGCGACGCGCACCGAACCCAGGTTGTCAGCGGCCATGTTCGCGACGATGCGTCGCTGGCCGTTGTCGCGGCCGATCTCGAAGCACGCTCGCGCCGCTTCGAGCCCGTAACCGCTGCGCCAGAACGCGTGAGCAATGATGTAGCCGAGATCGTTCTCGGCACGCTCGAGAATCTGCGCGCGCACGATGCCGGCGTCGCCGATGTAGGTTCCATCGAGCAGTTCTACCGCCAGACGCCCGAGACCCGGCGTTTCGTATGCATCCAGCGCCCGTTGGTGCCACGCGCGGGCCTGTTCGATCGTTAGAGGTTCCGGCCAATGGTGCATCGTGATCGGATCGGCGAGCAGCCCGATCAGCAGGTGTGCGTCGGACGCAGTATAGCGGCGCAGCCGCAGCCGCTCTGTGTGAGCGACGACGTTCAATGCCCGCGCAGGTCCGAGAGATCCACCATCGAATACAACCGCGTGTCGCGCAGGCCGCCCTGCGGCGTGCGGGCGTCGCGACGCATGATGCCTTCGAGCCTGAAGCCGAGCCGTTCCGCCACCCGAAAGCTCCGCGTGTTCTGGCTGTCGGTGCGGATCTCCACGCGTGCGGCATTCAGTTTCTCGAACGCGAAGCGTGTGATTGCGGCGACCGCTTCGCCGACGTAGCCCTTGCCGACCAACGACGTGCGGCACCAGTAGCCGATTTCGAAGCGCGGCACCTGCCAGTCGATGCGGTGCATGCCGGATGCGCCGACCAGTTCGCCCGTATCGCGCCGGCGCAGGAACAGTGGCAGATCTTCGCGGCGCATGAAGCGTGCCGCCGAGTCGCGTACGAACCGCTCGGAATCGATGATCGTCGGCATCGTGGTCGCCCAATCCATCCATCGATTCAGTTCCGGAAACGACTCTGCAATGGCGCGATTCAGCATCAGGCCGTCGCCGGGCGCGGGCGGCACCAGACGAAGCCGCGGCGTGAGCAGCTCGGTCGGCAATTCGATCAATAGGGGTTCTGCGCGGTCCATGACGTTGACTTTGGTGCGACGCACCGTTGTTGACTGTGGTGCCTGGCACCGGCCGTGACTTATTGCGTTTTCTAGCTCGCTTCGGCCGCGAGGTAAAGCCGTTCGCGGTCCATCTGAAACCGGCGACCCGCGAGGTAGAAGCAGGGGATACACAGCATCGACAGCACGGTGAACGCGACGAGCGTCCACGTGTACGGCTCGGCCACCGATTGCGCGGCCAGATAGTCGATCATGAAGCCGCCCGCCGTGATGCCGATGCCGAGACCGACGAAGTTCAGAGTCAATATGTAGAACGCGACCACCGTTGCACGGATCTGCGGGGGCACCAGTTCCTGCACCGCGGAGAATGTCGGTCCGTAGAAGCTGCCGAGCTGGAACATGCCGAAGAACACCCCGACCCAGAACCAGATGCTGTCCGGCGACACGAGTCGATAGACCAGATTCACCGGCGCGAGAATCAGCATGATCCAGCACAGGAACGTCGCGCGGCCCATTCCGGTGCGGCGTTGCAGCGCGTCGCTACCGATGCCGCCGAACAGATTGCCGAGCACGCCGGCGATCATGCCGATCCAGCCGGTGAGCCGGGCGATCTCCGCGCGCTCGAAACCGCGTTCGTGCACGAACCAGAGCTGCTCGTACGCCGCGGCGCCGATCACGAAGTGCAGGAACACGCCGCCAAGGATCGTATAACGCAATGCCGGCGATTCACGCAGCGCCTGCCACGAGGTCGCGAGTATCAGCCGCAGATCGGGCCGCGTGCGCGCCGCATCGGCCAGCACGTGGCGGCGCGGCGTCTCCTTGACGAACCACATCACCGCGGCGAGCACCAGACCGATCGCGCCGAGCAGGTAGAAGCAGTTGCGCCAGCCGAGCGTCGGCCCAAGATACCCGACGATCAGCAGACTGACGCCGACGCCGATCGGCACGCCCATGTAGTAGAAACCCGCGGCGAAGCCGAGCCGGGCAGTGGGAAATCGATCGGCGAGCATCGACATCGACGTCGGCGTGAGGATCGATTCGCCAACGCCGATGAACATGCGCGGCACCGCGAGGCTCCAGAACCCGCGCGCGGCGCCGGAAGTGGCCGTCAACGCGCTCCACAGCAGCAGACCCACCGCGACCAGACGCGGCCGATGCACCATGTCGGCGAGCATGCCCATGAACAGACCCATGACCACGTAGAAGGTGATGAATGCGAGACCCGTGAGCAGGCCGAACTCGGCGTTGGTCAAGCCCAGATCGGGCACGATGAAGTTCGCGAAGCTCGCCAGCAGCTGGCGATCGACGAAATTCATCACGTTCAGCAGCGTCAGAAAGACGAGGAACACATAGTGTCGCCCCTCGAATGAGCTGTTGGCCATCTCCTCCTTCCCCCCCTCTCTCCCTTCCTCCTTACTCTCTCCTTTCCTCCCCCCTTCTCCCCCCTCCAGGTACAGGCTCAGTCAGGTCAGCCGACGATCACTTCGCTCGAAAGCTGCACCTCCGCAGACAGCGAGTTCGTGATCAGGCACGCCTCCTCGGCCTTTTCGAGAATGCGCGGCGCGCGCGTTTCCTGTCCCGCGGGTACCGTCAGCCGCGCCGTGACCACGAAGTGCGTGAAGCGCATCTTACGGTCGATGCGATCGAGCGTACCGTCCACACGCACGTCGAGGTCTGTCCAGGTCAACCGCGATGCGGCAGCGATGGCTTTGAAACCCAGCACGAAACAATCGCACACCGCCGCGACGAGCAGCGTTTCGGGCGACCAGCGATCGCCTTTCCCGCCGAATTCCACCGGCGGCGCGGTCGCGAGATCGGGCAATCCGTCGGCCGCCAGTACGACGCCGTCATCGGCGGCCGCAACGCGTGTGCCGACGCGATAGTGATGTGGCAAATCCTGCATCGAAGCGCTCCGTTGCGGCGCTCGTTAGCCGAGCAGTTCCAGCCAGTGTCGCACGGAAACCGCGGCGCCGTCGCGCAGGTGCAGCTGGCAACCGACGTTCGCCGTGGCGATCACGTCCGGTTGCGCCGCGGTCAGCGCCGCGAGCTTCTGCGCGCGCAGTTCGTCGGCGAACCGATGCTGCAGCACAGAGTACGTTCCAGCCGATCCGCAGCACAGATGCGCGTTCGCGACCGGAACGAGTTGATATCCGGCGCGCTGCAACAGACCTTCGACGACGCCCTTCACGCGCTGGCCGTGCTGCAGCGTGCACGGCGGATGCCACGCAACGGTCGTTGCGGCGTCGCTCTTCGTCAGCGGCGCTTCGATCCGCGCGAGATATTCGGATGCATCGAGCGTCCGCTCGGAGATCGACCTCGCCCGATCGGCGTACAGCGGATCGTCGGCGAGCAACCGACCGTAGTCCTTCACCGTTACGCCACAGCCGCTCGCTGTCGAGATGATCGCTTCGGCGTCTGCCGCGGCTTCGAACAGCGCATCGACGTTGGCGCGCATCGTCGCGTGCGCGCGCTGTTCCTGGCCAAGGTGCAGTTCGAGCGAGCCGCAACATCCCTCGCCTGCCGCGCGAACCACTTTCACGTCCGCGGCGTCGAGCACGCGCGCCAGCGCCGCGTTCACTTCCGGCGTGGTAGAGCGCTGCACGCACCCCTCCAGCACCACGACGCGGCGCGAATGATTCTTCACCGCCACCGCGCGGCGCGGTCGGATGCGCGGCACCGCTCGCGCCAGATAGTCCGGCATCGCCCATCTGACGAGGCGGCCGAGGCGCGCAAACAGAGCGAGGCGGCCCGGCACCGGCAACACGCGCACCAGCCATCCACGTACGAAGCGTTCGGTAAATCCGCGCGGTTCGCGGGCTTCGATGAAATTGCGGCCGATCTCCGCGAGCTCGCCGTATGCGACGCCGGACGGGCACGTCGTCTCGCACGAACGGCATGTCAGACATCGATCGAGATGCTCGCGGGCAATCGGCGTCGGCGCGTCGGCTTCGAGCATCTCCTTGATCAGATAGATGCGGCCCCGCGGTCCGTCGAGTTCGTCGCCCGTCAGCAGATAGGTCGGGCACGTGGCGTTGCAGAAACCGCAATGCACGCACGCGCGCAGGATCTCGTCGGCGCGACGGCCGGACGACGTGGCGAGAATCGAGGGACTGAGCTGCGTCTGCACTACGGGTACGCCTCCGCAACGGCCTCCTGGCCGATCTCCTGAAACAGTCGGCCGCGATTGAAGATCGCTTTCGGGTCGAAAGCGTCTTTGAGGCGGCGATAGTACTTCAGCGCCCCTTTGTCGAAAGGTTGGGGTGCCTGTGGATCGCAAAACTCCGTTGCGTGGCCGCCCAGGCGGCGCACGGCGAGGTCGACCTGCTCACGCGCCGCTTCGGTGCGGAACCACCGCAGCGAGCCGGCCCACTCCGTGAGCCATGCGCCGGCAAGTGCGGGATATGCCGCGGCCGGCGGTAGCGCCACCCGATAGCAGCGTCCGTCACCGAAAAACGGATGCGTCTGGTCGCGCACCGAGTCCCAGAACTCCGCGCCGTGCGGCATCTCGTCGCCGCCGATCTGTGCAGCCGCAGCGCGCACGCCTTTCTCCGTGCCGGAAAGCCGCACGTGCAACACGCCGTCGACGTGACACGTCGCCGAGAGCGGCAACGGCGTGCGCGCCCATGCGACCACGTTGGCAAGTGCGGTATCACGATCCACGGTGAACGCGCGCGTAGTCTCGTGATGCGGCCGCGGCAGAACCTTCACGCTGATGTCGAGCAGCACGCCCAGCGTGCCGAATGCGCCGGTCATCAGGCGCGACACGTCGTAGCCGGCGACGTTCTTCATCACTTGTCCGCCGAAGACGAGCCGCTCCGCGCGGCCGTTGATCAGCGTGACCCCGAGCACCGCGTCGCGCGCCGCGCCATACCACGGTCGTCCGGGACCGGACAGACCGGTTGCGATCGCACCGCCGAGGCTGCCGTCTGCCGCAAACGTGGGCGGGTCGAACGCCAGCATCTGCTGCTGTGCCGCAAGTATCCGGCGCAACTCCACGAGCGGGGTGCCGGCGCGCGCGGTGAGCACCAGTTCGTCGTGACGGTAGTCGACGACGCCGCTGTGATCGCCGACCGCGAGCATGCTTCCGACCGCCGGCGCTGCGAGAAACGTCTTGCTGCCACGTCCGCAGATCGCGAGCGGCCGGTCCTGTGCGGCGGCTGCGGCGACGGCGGCGATGAGTCGTTCGGAATCGTCGCGATTGCGCGCCATTCAGAAGCGCTCGATTTCCGGGAACGCGAGCTTCCCTTTGTGAACGTGCATGCCGCCGACTTCGGCACACCGCGCCAACGTCGGAATTGCTTTGCCGGGATTCATCAGTCCAGGCGGATCGAACGCCGCTTTGAGACGGTGGAACTGTTCGAGTTCGGGCGCGGCGAACTGGCCGCACATCGCGTCGAGCTTCTCGACCCCCACGCCATGTTCGCCGGTGACGGTGCCGCCGACACCGACACACAGCGCGAGAATCTCGCCGCCCATCTTCTCGGCGCGGTCGAGTTCTCCCTCGGCATTCGCGTCGTACAGGATCAGCGGATGAAGGTTGCCGTCGCCGGCATGGAACACGTTGGCCACCGCCAGCCCAAACCGCTCCGACAATTTCTCTATGGCGCGCAGCACCTCGGCGAGTCGCGCGCGCGGGATCGTGCCGTCCATGCAGTAGTAGTCCGGCGCCAACCGTCCCACTGCGGGGAACGCCGCCTTGCGCCCCAGCCACATCCGCTCGCGATCCGCATCGTCGCGCGAGGCACGCACTTCGGTCGCCTGTTGCGCGCGCATCAGCCGCAGCACCTGCGCGCTCTGTTCCTCCACTTCGTCGTGCGTGCCGTCGAGTTCGCACAGCAGAATCGCCGCGGCATCGGTCGGATAACCGGCGCCGACAAACGCTTCCGCAGCCGCGATCGCGCGCGCGTCCATCATTTCAAGTCCCGCCGGAATGATGCCGTTCGCGATGATCCGGCCGACCGTGCCGGCGGCCGCTTCGAGGCTCGCGAACGCCGCGAGCATCAGCCGCTTGGTCGCCGGAATCGGCAGCAGCCGCACCGTCACCTCAGTGACGATGCCGAGCATTCCTTCGGAGCCGGTGAACAACGCGAGCAGGTCGTAACCGGGGCTGTCGAGCGTTGCGCCGCCGATGCTGAGCTCATCGCCTTCGATCGTCAGCAACTTGAGCCCGAGCACGTTGTGAACGGTAAGCCCGTACTTGAGGCAATGCACGCCGCCGGAGTTCTCCGCAACGTTGCCGCCGATGCTGCACGCGATTTGGGACGACGGATCGGGAGCGTAGTAGAGCCCATAGCGCGCCGCCGCTTCGGAGATGGCGAGATTGCGCACGCCGGGTTCGACGCGGGCAATGCGATTGTCCGGATCGATCTCGATGATGCGCGACAATTTCGACAGGCCGAGCAGCACGCCATCGGACGACGGACGCGCGCCGCCCGAAAGGCCGGTGCCGGCGCCGCGCGGTACCAGCGGCACGCGATTCTCGCGACACACGCGCAATACGGAGCGCACCTGCTCGACGGTCTCCGGTAGCACCACCACCCAGGGCACCTGCTTCACGGCCGTGAGACCGTCGGTCTCGAACGGCTTCTTCGCGCGCGGATCAGTGATGACGCAGTGCGCCGGCAGAATCGCCTGCAACTGCTTCACCACACCGGAATCGTTAGGGGCAACTGCGTTCAAGGTGCGGCGACTCTAGCACTCGTTGCGCTTCGAATCTCGGCGGAGGTGCTTAAGCCGCGAGCGAATCGATCCTCGCGCCTATCGCATCGAGATCGAAGCCGTAGATGCGCGCGGCGTTGCCGGCGAAGATCGCGCGCGCCTGTGCCGGCGTGGTCGCCGCAGCAATGGCGTCGCGGTGCTGCTGGCTCGACGGGTAAGTGCCTTCGTCGTGCGGGTAGTCGTTCCCCCACATGATGCAGTCCGTCCCGGTGATGCCGAGGTTGTTCAACGCGATCGGGTCGTCGGTGATCGTCACCGCGCCCTGCCGACGAAAGTAGTCGCTGGCGCGCATCGACAACGTGTTCAGGCCGAGGCGGCGCCGATGCTGCATCGCGTCCATCGCGTGCAGCGTCCACGCCAGCCACCCCGCTTCCGCTTCGGTGACGACGAACTTCAGCCGCGGATGGCGCTCCAGCACGCCGCCGCCGGTGAGATGCACGATCGGCCCCATGCCGGCCGCCATGCCGATGACCGTCGTCGACAACCGCTCCATCCGGTCTTCGACGACGCGCGCCGATTCGCGACGCATCGCGAACTCCTCGACGCTCATGCCGTCCACCGATGCGAAATCGGTGCCGAAGAAGACGTTGCCGGTGAAGACGTGGAAATTCAGCACCACCCCGGCAGCTTCTATGAGCGACCACAGCGGCGCGTAATCGGGCCGATCGTACGGCCGCCATGGATACGAACACGGCAGCATCAGCGTGCGGAATCCTTTCGCGATGCAGCGCTCGGCCTCTGCGACCGCCAGCGCAACGTCGTCGACCGGAACGAACCCGGCGGCGACGTATCGCTCCGGTTCCGCCGAGAACAGCTCGTGCACCCAGTCGTTGTACGCCATCGCCACCGCCAGATTCAGGTCCACCTCCGGCCGGTTGCCGATGCACAGCAGCGTGTTGGGGAACACCACCTCGGCGTGCACGCCGTCGAGCAGCTGCTTCTGTGTGCGCACCGCGAGATCGCAGCCGCCGGTCGGGTCGTTGCGGAACTCTTTGGCGCGCAACTCGTCGTCCATCTCGACCGCCGGCGGCGGCACGACGATGTCGCTTCCCATCAGCGTCAGCGTGACGTATCCGTCGTCGCGGCGTTTCACCCGCGTCTTCGCGACGTCGCGGAACGGCTCCGGAATCCGCGCCCACATGTCCGGCGCTTCGTTGACGTGGCCGTCGGCGGAAATGATCGGCTGAGCGTTCATGCGTGCGATCTCCAGTGCACGATGAATCTACCGCAGCGCCGCTGGAACCCCAACCTGCCTTTCAGGACATCCCCAACGAAGACACAACCTCCTGCAGTCGGCGATCGCGTGTCCACAGCGATGCCCTGCTATCGCACCGGAGGCCGACGTCGCGGCGGCGCCTTCGCCGCCGCATCGCCTCCGCCCAGACTGGCGAGGCGGCGGGCACTCTCGCGCTCGATCAACGCACGCAGTCCTGCTCGGACCAAAGCTGTCTTTTCGTTCAATCCCGTCAGCGCGGCGGCTTGCTCCAGCAGTTCATCGTCGATGTTCAAGGTCGTTCTCATCTGCGGTGCCAATACATATCGGAAAGGCATCAGTGTATGCCCCGTCCGCATGCCCGCAGCGATCCTAACCGCCGGCGGCGGCATCCCGATCCAGGTCGCACACTTTGGCCACCACCGCGTAGCTGTTGGAGTGCGGGTCCCACAGCCGCGCGCCGCGGCAGTCGACCGCGCCCTGCGGCGGTTCGTATCGCTGAACTGCGTCGCTGGACGGCGGTGCGACTTCGCACGCCACTCTCGGTTCACCCGCATTCTGCTCGCCGGCGCCGCATGCGTTCGGATTCGCCTGCGCCTCGTCGAGCGTGGTGCACAGCGTGCGCGCGACGCCTTCGATGCACTGGCACGCACAATTCGCCGACGCCACGCCGGCCGTGCATGCCAGCGCAGCCGCGCAGAACCCGATCAGAACCCTCGTCATGGAATCGAACTCCCGATGCGACGTCGCTCAAGCTATCGCTCGCACCGATCGGCGCGCAGGCGTCGACAGCGACGGCGGGCGCGCGAAATCGACCTCGCGGGTCGTCCGATCCAACGCACCGTGCGAGAATGCCGCACCTCACACGCAAACCCGTCATGACCATCACCGTCATCAAGAACGCCCGCATCGTCAACGAAGGCACGATCACCGAAGGCGACGTTTCGATCCGCAACGGACGCATCGACGCCGTCGCGTCGAACATCGCGACGCCGGCGGGCGCGCGCGAAATCGACGCGGCCGGCGCGTATCTGATGCCGGGCATGATCGACGATCAGGTGCACTTCAGAGAGCCCGGCTTCGAACACAAGGGCACGATCGCGACCGAGTCGAAAGCGGCGGTGGCCGGCGGCGTGACCAGCTACATGGAAATGCCGAACTGCAATCCGCAGACGATCACGCACGAGGCGCTGCGCGACAAACACACACGTGCCTCACACGCGTCGCTGGCGAACTACGCGTTCTATTTCGGCGCCACCAACGACAACCTCGAAGTGGTGAAGTCGGTCGACGCATCGCTCGCGTGCGGCGTGAAGGTATTCATGGGTGCGTCCACCGGCAACATGCTGGTCGACAACCCGGCCACGCTCGAAGGCATTTTCGCCGGCACGCCGCTGCTGATCGCCACGCACTGCGAAGACACGCCGACCATTCAGGCAAACGAGGCGCGCGCCCGCGCGCGCTACGGCGACGACATTCCCGTGAGCGAGCACCCGCACATCCGCTCGGTGGAGGCGTGCTACAAGTCGTCGTCAATGGCGGTCGATCTCGCGAAGCGCCATGGCACGCGTCTGCACGTCCTGCACCTCACCACCGCGCGCGAGATGGCGCTGTTCGAGCCCGGATCGAGCCCGAAGAAGCGCATCACCGCCGAGGTGTGCGCGCATCATCTGTTCTTCAACGACACGTGGTACCCGACGAAAGGCAACGCGATCAAATGCAATCCGGCGATCAAGAGCGCCGCCGACCAGCAGGCGTTATTCGCCGCCGTGAACGACGGCCGCATCGACGTGATCGCCACCGATCACGCGCCGCACACGGCCGAGGAGAAAGCGCGCAAATACGCGCAGGCGCCGTCGGGATTGCCACTGGTACAGCACGTCCTGCTATCGCTGATCGAACATGTCCACGCCGGGCGGCTGACGATCGAAAAGGTGGTGGAGAAAACCGCGCACTCGCCGGCGCGGCTGTTTCAGATCGCCGAGCGCGGTTTCATTCGCGAAGGTTATTGGGCCGATCTCGTGCTCATCGATCCGAACGAGGTGACCGAGGTCGACAAGACCCCGGTCTACGCGAAATGCGGCTGGACGCCGTTCGCCGGCTTCGTGTTCCGCTCGCGCGTGCGCGCGACGTTCGTCAACGGCCGGCTGATGTACCACGACGGCGCTTTCGAATCCAACGAGCCGGCAATGGCGCTGCGTTTCGAGCGCCACTGACTCGTCGGTGCAACTCGGCCCACGCTAGCCCGGATACTGACGCGCGAGAGTCCGCAAGACGTTGCGGAACTCCTCGCGTATTTCGTCGATGATCTCCGCCACTGGGCGCACGGCGTCGATCCGCCCCGCCACCTGTCCCGTCAGCGGAATCGCCGCTTCCATGTTGCCGCCGAAGTAGAGATCGCGCGCGGTTCCGAACTCCGTCATCGCGTTCACCTCCGGGTTCTTCTCCAGCCGAGTCGTGCGTTCTGTGCGAAGCGCGCGCAGCGCGGGCGAGTGGAAACGGTTCAGGAACACCGTGTCGGTTTCCTTCGCGTTGACGATCGCGTTCTTCCAGTTGTCGTGCACCGGCGATTCCTTCGACGACACCATGCGCGTACCGAGTTGAACGCCTTCGGCTCCCAGCGCAAAAGCAGCGACCATACTGGCACCATCGACGAACCCGCCTGCCGCAATGATCGGCACCGACACTTTCGACCGCACCAGCGGCAGCAGCACCATCGTCGCGACGTCGCGCGGATTCTTGAAGCCGCCGCCCTCGCCGCCTTCGACGATCAAACCGTCCACGCCGCATTCCACCGCTTTCAAGGCGGCCGACAGACTCGGCACCACGTGGAATACGGTGAGTCCCGCGCTTTTGAGCTGTTCGGTGTAGCGCTCCGGACTCCCGGCAGACGTGGTCACGAACTTCACGCCCTGATCGATGATGAACTGCGCAATGCCAGGATCGCGCACGAACGCCTGCGCGATGTTCACGCCGAACGGTTTGTCGGTGAGCTGGCGCATCTTCTTGATCTCTTCGCGGATCGCGTCGAGTTCGCCCGACGACGTTTCGATGATGCCGAGCCCGCCGGCGTTCGACACCGCGGACGCGAGCTGCGACCGCGCGATCCATCCCATCGGCGCCTGAACGACCGGAATCTCGACACCCAGCATCTCCGTCACGCGGTTCTTGAACAGCATGTGCTTCCCCTTGGCTGAATCGTTAGAGCGGAACGGGCAGTTCCAGATGAGTTTCGTAGACGCGCCGCTGCAGCGCGCGCAATTCGTCCGATACCGCGCCGAGAATATCGGCGTCGTGGCAGGTGTACGCCGCGCGGATCATCGGTGCGGCCGGAAGCTCTGCTTCAGGCAGCGGCAGGATCAGATTTGCGAACGTCGCCCAATAGATGTCGAGCGCCGTAAGCGAGTTGCCGAGCAGATAGCGCTGCCCGGCGATGCGCTCCGAGAACATCCGCAGCAGATCGATCACACGCGCTTTCGCGGTGCGCACGTGCGCGGGATTGAAGCCGTACTTCGGCGCGAGGTAGTTGGCGACGTTCGGCGGAAAGGACTGTCCCTCGCTGCCGCCGTGACCCAGCGACTGCTGGATCATCACCAGCCGGTACGCCCAGCCGAAGCCCATCTCACCGCAGATTTCGTGCGACAGGCCGAACAGCAGCGCGCGGTCGGCGGCCTGCTGTGGAATCAGCGCCGGTTCTGGTTTCAGGCGTTCCGCCAGCAGCAGGATTTCCGCCCAGCCGGTGCGCAGCTTTTCGTTTTCGTATGCCACTACCGGAATGCCGACATCGCCCGCCCACGCCGTCAGCGCACCGTCCGGCTCGTCGTTGCTCTGCGCCGCGTACTGACACGCGAGACCTTTGACGTGGAAGATCCCCTTTGCGGCTTCGGTCCACGGGCTCGGCACGCCGCGCAGACACGCCATGCGCAAACCGGACATGCCGCGCGCTTGCGTGATGCTGGCGTAGCGATTCATCGGAGGCTCCTGAAGGAAGTCGGCGAGCGTATCACGAGCCGGTAGACGTGTAATGCCGTACGCCGACGCGCCACATCACCAGGCATGCGCCGAAGAACACGAACCCGGCGAGCGGTGCGACCATTTGCCACGTTCGCGTCGTGCCGAGCGGATCGGGAATGTCGAGCACCGCCAGAATCGGAAAGTACGTCACCATCGCCAACGGCACCACAAAGGTGAAGAAGCGTTGGAAGTACTTCTGATACACCGCCATCGGATACTGTGCCGTTTCGACGCCGCCGTACGTCAGCATGTTCATGATCTCGAGCGACTCGGTGGTCCAGAACGACATCACCGCGCCGAGCATGACGAGACCATAGAAGAAGAAGAACGTGGCAAGCATCGTGAACGCGAGCAGCGCAATGCGAGCAACGTCCCACTCGAGCGCCAGCTGCTGCGACGCCCACACCAGCACGATCACGCCCTGCAGGAGCCGGCCTACACGGAACAGCGTGAATTCGTGGCCGGCCAGCTGCAGCACGGTACTACGCGGCCGCAAAAGCACGCGGTCGAAGTTGCCGGTCTTGATGAACTGCGCGCCGAACATGTCGAAGCCGCGCGCCAGCGCGTCGGTGAACGCGAAGCTGATGTTCACGACGCCGTAGAAGAACGCGACCTGCGGCAACGTCCACGGCAGCAGGTTGCCGAACCGGTCGAACATCGCCCAGATGCCGAGCATCTCGATACCGGTGGTGATGAAGTGCCCGACCGACAT
The DNA here is from genome assembly GCA_963780795.1 of uncultured Gammaproteobacteria bacterium. GTDB lineage: Bacteria > Pseudomonadota > Gammaproteobacteria > Pseudomonadales > Azotimanducaceae > DATJGR01. The sequence continues at coordinate 237,561 of CAWADH010000010.1, forward strand.
CAGCAGAAACGACGCGCGGTACTGCATCTGCGCGCGTATCGACAAACCGATCATGCGTCCGTAGAGACTGACCGCGCTGCTCATTTCATCCGCCCTGCACGACCACGCGCGACTTGCCGCGCGCCATCAGCGCATAACCGCCCGCGATGATGAGCGCCGCCCAAACGACCTGTTGGACGATCTCGAGCACCGCGGCCTGCGGAGCGATGTTGCCGCCGTAGATGCGGTAAGGCACGTCGGCGACGCCGCGAAACGGTTGCCAGTACAACAGCGGTTGCAGCCAGTCCGGGAACAGCGGCAGCGGAATGGTCAGACCCGAAAACACGATCACCACCCCGATCATCACCGTGTTGAAGCCGCGGCCGGACAGCGTCCAGATCAGCGCGACGTGCATCAGCATGGTGATGGCCGATGCGAGCGCCACCGCCGCCGTCAGCGAGAACACGAAGCAGATCGCGCCCGCCGCGCTCGCGGGCGGCGGCAGCGCCCACGCGCCGAGTCCGAACAACGGCAGCAGCACGCCCGCGAAGACGATCATCGGGATCATCCGCATGAACGTCGTCGCGGTGCGCAGCGCCACCGTTCGCGCGTACCAGAACGCATAGAGATCGACCGGGCGCAGCAGTTCGTACGCAACCGCGCCGCTCATCATCTTTTCCTGCAGCTCGGTGTCGACGTTCCACGGCAGCATGCCGAGCAATGCCTGGCCGAGCCATACGTAAGCGGCGAGTTGCGGCAGGCTCATCGGCGATGCGTGATGGTGCGCGGCCAGGAACGCCGCGAGAATCATCAGCTTGATCGCCCCCCAGAACAGTTGGGTGGCGAAGCCGGCAAACGCGGCTGCGCGATACTGCAGCAGCGTGCGAAAACGCGCGCCGAGCATCGCGACATACGGGCGAGCCGCGTCAACCACCGCCGCTCTCGTAGACGCGGGTGATGATCTCTTCGATCGGCAGGTTCTCGATGACGAGATCGTGCACCGCGTGGCGCGCGGTCAATTCGGCCACGAACGTCGCGGCGTTGCGGCCTTCCACCGTGAACGTCGCGCGATGGCCCTGTTGCTCGATACCAGCGCGTCGGCAAAACCGTCGAGCAGCTCCGGCGCCTGGTCGAACTCCACCGTCACTCGCCGTTCCGCGCCGTATCGCGCCCGCAGCGCCGCAACAGTTCCGTCCGAAAGCAACGTGCCGTGATTGATCACGATCAGCCGTTTGGACAACGCCTCGATGTCGTCCATGTCGTGCGTGGTGAGCAACACCGTGACGCCGCGCTCCTCGTTCAGGCGCCGCACGAAGTCGCGGATCGCGAGCTTCGATATTGCGTCCAGACCGATGGTGGGCTCGTCGAGGAACACGATGTCGGGTTGGTGCAGCAGCGACGCCGCGAGATCGCACCGCATCCGTTGGCCGAGGCTCAGCTGCCGCACCGGCACGTCGAGCAGCGGCTCGAGATCAAGCAGCGCCACCAGTTCTTCGCGCGTGCGAACGAAACGGTCGCGGTCGACGCGATAGATGTCGCGCAGTAGGTCGAACGACTCGGCCACCGGCAGGTCCCACCACAACTGCGTGCGTTGGCCGAACACAACGCCGATGCGCGCCACGTGCGCAACGCGATCGCGCCACGGCACCAGGCCGTTGACGGTACAACGACCGCCCGAGGGGGTGAGGATGCCGGACAGGATCTTGATGGTGGTCGACTTGCCGGCCCCGTTCGGGCCGATGTAGCCGACGATCTCGCCCGCTTCGATGCCGAACGAAACGCCATGCAGCGCGATCACATCGCGATAGCGCCGCCGCACCAGCCCGCGCACCGCGCCCCACAGGCCGGAATCCCGTGCGGCCACGCGAAAACGCTTCTCCAGGTTATCAACGAGGATTTGGGGCATGGCCGCGAGACCGTGGGAAGGCGCGCATTGAAACACAAACGAAAATTCGTTCCCATGCCTCGATGCGTTCGAACTCGCCTCTTCTCTCGCGCGACGGCGTTCCCGCCAGCACGGTGCATCTTCCGCGCGGCGAGTGGACCACCGTGCTCGATGCCTTGTGCGCGCGCTTTCCGCGCGTGGCGCGCGCAACGTGGCTCGATCGGATGAATCGCGGCGTGGTGTTCGACGCCGACGGACGGCCGATCGAACCGGAACGTGCGTTGAGCGCCGGTTTGCGCGTTCACTACTTCCGGGAAGTGGCGAGAGAAGCGCCCATTCCGTTCGAGGCAACGGTGCTGTATCGCGACGAGCATCTTGTGATCGCCGACAAGCCGCACTTCCTGCCGGTGATGCCGGCCGGCATTCACGTACGCGAGACCTTGCTGACGCGGCTCATCGAACGCGCTCGACAATCCGCATCTCGCGCCGCTGCATCGCATCGACCGCGCCACTGCGGGACTGGTGATGTTGTCGCCGAATCCGCAAACGCGCGCGCAATACCAGGCGCTGTTCCAGGACCAGGCGAACGCGAAGCGGATCCGCAAATACTACGAAGCACTGGCGCCTGCGCTTTCCGAACTCGAGTTCCCACTCATCCGCCACAGCCGGATCGCCCGGGCCGCGCAGTTCTTCCGCATGCAGGAAATCGGCGGAACGCCAAACAGCGAAACCACAGTCGACGTGCTCGCTAGACACGGCACGCACTGGCACTACGCGTTGCAGCCGCTGACCGGCCGCACGCATCAGCTGCGCGTGCATCTCGCCGCACTCGGCGCCGGCATTCTCGGCGACCGGCTGTATCCCGAGCTGCAACCGCAGGCGCCTGACGACCACGCACGGCCGCTGCAATTGCTGGCGCGGGCGCTCGAGTTCGTCGACCCGCGCAGCGGTGCGACGAGGCGCTTCGAAAGCGAACGGCAACTGAAGAATCCGTCGGCCATCGCCGCGGCTGGTCTCCCCACGCCGGGACCGGTACAGTCGATCGCCCCAGGGGAGGGACAGCGTGGCCGAAATCACCGCGGACCCGATTCTCACCGGCTTAGCTAAGCCGGGCGGCAGCACCCGCGCGGGTGCGTTCACCGTGCGCGACGTGTTCCGCGATCGCGCCACGCTCGGCAAGTTCACCGCAGTGCTCGGCCTGCACATGGGGCAGGTGTTCCCGGCGGCCTTCTTCGGGCTGATGTTGACGGCGATCTATCGCGAGAAAGGCCTGCCGCTCGACATGTTCTGGATCTTCGTGTTGCCGAGCATTCCGACGTGGTTACGTCCGCTGTGGGCGCCGTTCGTCGACGGCGTCGGCTCCAGCCGCATCGGTCTGCGTAAAACCTGGTTCATCCCGTGCACGCTGTTCGGCGCTGCCGCATATCTGTCGCTCGCATTCTTCGAACCGGAGATCGCGACGCTGTGGATCATCATCGGCATCCTGATCGTGAAGACCACGTTCATGACCACACAGGACATCGCGATCGACGGTTACATGGTGGAGAATCTGCGCGACGAAGAGCGCGGCGTAGGGGCGGCGGTGATGGACATCGGCCGCAACGTTGCACAGTTTGCGTCGTGGGCCGGCGTCGCGTGGGTATATGGCACGTACGGATGGCCGGCCGCGGTGATCACCGCGGCGAGCCTGCTGATCCTGTTCTCGCTGCCCGGTATCATCCGCCGCGAGCCGCCGCCACCCCCGCAGGCGCAGCGCCGCCGCGATCGCGGCGAACATCCGAGCCTCATCAAACTGTTCCGTCGCCCCGACACGCGCATCATCCTGCCGCTGGTGATGCTCGTCGCGTTCGGCGGCGGCCTGATCTCCAGCCTGTACATCGCCTATCTGGTCGACGTCGGCTTCACGGTGAAGCAGATCGGCCCGCTGATACTCGCGCCGGCGACGCTGCTCGGCACGGTCATCGGCGCCACGCTGACGGCGTGGTTCCTCAACCGCTTCGGCTACAAGACGACGATCCTCGTCTCCGCGTTCCTGATGATTCCGACGGTGATACCGATCATCTGGATGGGCTCCATCGAGAAGCCGAGCCTGCTGACGGTGTTCCTCGTCACCTTGAACGGCATCATCCTGCCGTCGTTCCTCACGATCGCCATCGCGGCATCGCGCCTCAAGTGGTCGTCGAAGACACAAGCGGCCACCGACTACACGTCGTTCGTCGTGGTGGCCACCGCCGCGGGCGCGGCCGCACTCGGCGTCGGCGGCGTCATCGCGCAGTATGTCGGCTGGCATATGTACTTTCTCGGTTCGGGCCTGTTCGTGACGGCGTGCTGTTTCGTCTTCTACATGCTCTTCGACCGGATCGAGGCAATCGTCGAAGCGCGCGACATCGCCGAACTCGCACTCGAACCCACCTCATCAACTCGAACCACAACAGGAGCCAGACATGGCATTGGTTGACTACGAAGTAAAAGGCCACGTGGCGATCGTCACGCTGAACCGTCCCGACGCCCGCAATGCGATCAACCCGGAAGTGGCCGTGCGGCTCGCCGACGCGTGGAGCGCCGCCAAAGAAGACGACAACGTCCGCGTCATCGTAGTGACCGGCAAAGGCAGCGCGTTCTGCGCTGGCGCCGACCTCGGCCAGTTGATCCCGATGATCTCCGGCGCTCGCAAACCCGAGAACGAATTCGACCACCGCGTGATCAAGGAACCGAACATCACGTCGCGTGCACTACTGCGCAACTACGACACCGAAAAGCCGGTGATCGCCGCGATCAACGGCCACGCGATCGCCGGCGGCATGGAGATGGTGCAGGGCACCGACATCCGTGTGTCGTGCCCCGAAGCGAAGTTCGGCGTGCAGGAAGTGAAGTGGGCGATCTTCCCGGCCGGCGGTTCGACCGTACGCCTGCCCGCGCAATTGCCGTTCGCGAAAGCGATGGAACTGCTGCTCACCGGCGATCTGATCAGCGCCGACGAAGCAAAAGACCTCGGCTTCCTCAACTACGTCGTGCCGGCCGATCAGGTGATGGCGAAGGCAATGGAGATCGCCGAGAAGATCGCCGCCAACGGCCCGATCGCCGTCAAAGCGATCCGCAAGTCGGCGCGCGCATGTCTCGGCGTTCCGGAACGCGAAGCGCTGAAGATCGAATCCGAAATCTCCGGACCGGTGTTCCAGACCGAAGACGCGAAGGAAGGTCCGGCGGCATTCATGCAGAAGCGGAAGCCGGCATACAAGGGGCGGTGAGCTTCGGCTTCGCATGGAACGAGCTTCGGGTCGGTGTGGTGGAACGGAGCTTGGAGCGCTGCCCAGGTGAGGTCTCCATCGCGAGTGATCTTTGGAGTGTGAACGCGCGCTTTGCGCGCGTTCATCTCACCAACAAGTCAACCGACGGTGCCAGGCACCGGCTTTTGCACTTCCAATAAGTCACTGCCGGTGCCAGGCACCGGCAGTGACTTATTCGACCCCGAACGAAGGGCGCGACGTTGGATGTGGAAAGGGTGACGGGCGATCGGTGCGGAGGCGCATCACGCGCCCGGAGCACCGATCACGCGTCACCCCCCCTGAGAATGCGCCCTCCGATCGCAGCCCAATCGCAAGTCAGACGTCTTCGTCCAACCAACCGAGCGCATCAGCGTTGCTTCTGAATATCCGCATGCCGGTGAACATCGGCCATGCAAATCCCTGGAACATCCGCCCGAGGCCGTAGGAGAGATCTTCCGTCGCGACCACCGCGCAGCGGCCGAACGGTACGAGTTCCTGCATGTCTTCCATGAATGACGCGATCTCGTTCAGCTGATCAGAGGTCGGCAGTCGCGTCTGGAACGACACATCGAGCAGCACGTCGCAATGGGGTCGCAGTCGCGAATCGCGTCCGAGCTGACGGAAATGCTCGATCACCTCGGCTTGCGTGACGGCGCCTTCGCAGCGCGTCACCAGGCGGTTCGGGAAGGCGTCGTAACGGTACGTGACCGGCACGCTCAGAGCCGCCAGTCCACGGTGACGCCGACGCGCCGCGGCTCGCCCAACTGGGTGTATCCCGCCGACGCATAGTCGAGACGCGGATCGTTACCGAAGAAGTAGCCTTTCACCGCGTACTCCTTGTCGAATACGTTGTGCATCCAGGCCGTCACCCCCCAGTTGTTCCGTTTGAGGCCGAAACTCAGATGGGCGATTTCGTAAGGCTTCGACTGAAACGAATCACTGTCCGAGAAATAGTATGCGTCTTTCCCTTCTGCGGCTGCATTCGCAAACCAACCGCTCGGCCAGTCGTACTGCGCGCTCACGAAGAACTGATACGACGGCGCTTGAGCCTGCTGGCGTCCATCGAGTTCCTGACCGGCACCGTTCACGAAGTCGCGATACTCCGACGACAGCAGGCCGAGGCTGCCGAACAGCTCGATGCGCTGCGTCGGACGGAAGCGCAGTTCGGCTTCGACGCCGTAGTTGTCACCTTTCGAGGCGTTGCCGGTGTATTCGATGAACTCCGACGAGCCGTCCGGCCGCATGCGGATCTGCGACGTGTCCACCTGCATATCGTCACGCCACATGTAGAAGAGCGCGAGACGGCCGACCAGCGTGTCGTCGCGCCAATTGCCCTTCACGCCGATTTCCGCGTTGTAGAGCGTCTCCGGATCGAACTGGCGCAGGTCCGCATCGAGCGTGCCGTCAGTGTTGAAGCCGCCCGACTTGTAGCCGCGCGACATGCTCGCGTACACCATCGTGTTGGTGCGGATCAGATGCGACAGCGCGACGCGTCCGCCCCACAGATTGTCGTTCGGCTCGAATTTCGAGCCGTCCACGTCGTGGTAGTTCGAATCGTGGCGCTCGAGCCGCAGCCCAACCGTCAGGTTCGTGGCGTCCGATAAGTGCGTTTCGGTCTGCCCGAACACCGCGGCGCGCTGGATGCGGAATTCGCTGGTGAAGTCCGACGTGAGGAACGTGTACACGCGATGCAGATGCTCGTCCTGCTTCAGCGTGTAAACGCCGACCGCCCAATCGGTGGTGTCTCCGAACATTCGCCCGTCGTCGTTCGAGATGAGGCGCAACTCGGCTGACGAGGTGGTCCAGTCGCGGCGGTACAGATCGGTGGAGCTATAACCGTTTGGATCGAAGCCGGTGAACGTCCAGTCTTCGTCGTAGCCGTATTCGATGTCGGATGTGGCGTGCGACAGGATCGCTTCCACCAGGAACGTCTTCGGCTGCATGAACGTCGCGATCACGCTGCCGAACTGCGACTTCTGCGTGTCTTTCCCCGGCTGGTCGGAAATCGTATTGCGCGAGTTGTTCAGCGAGAACGCGTCGTAGCCGTTGTCGACGTCGATGTAGCCGGTTGCGAAGTCAAAAGACGTTTCGTCGCTGGCCTGCCAGTGCAGCTTGCCGCGGATCGTCAGCTCATCGTAGTCGTTAGTGTCGTCTTGATTGAGGAAGTGATTGCGGACGTAGCCGTTGCTGCTGTACTGCTGCACCGCGAGACGACCTTCGACCGAGTCTGACAGCGGGCCGGAGACGTAGCCACCGATCGTGCGCGTGTCGTAGTCGCCGCCCTCGACGGTGACGCCTGCTTCCGGCACCTTGGTTGGATCGTTGGTGGTCACGTTGACGAGCCCTGCCAGCGCATTGGCGCCGTACAACGTCCCCTGCGGACCGCGGAAAACCTCCACCTGCCGCACGTCGTACAGCGTGCTCACCGTTGCGATGCCACTGAAATCGACGTGGTCGATGATCGTTCCAACCGACGGATTCAGCGGCGCGATGAACTGCCCGGTTTCGCCGATGCCGCGAATCTGGAAGTAACGCGCGCGCGATGCACCGCTCGCGACGTTGACGTTCGGCATCAGGCCGAGCACCTGCTCCAGGTGTTGTGCTTCGAGGCTCGCGATCTGCGCGGCGGTAGCTACCGATACGCTACTCGGCAGCGCGTCTAGCGGGTCGGAACGAAACTCGCCGGTGACCACGATCTCTTCGATCGAATCGTCCGGCGCGGTTGCGCCGTATACGTCGTTGAGACCGCACAGCGCATACAACGAAAGCGGAATCGCGAGAGGTTTTCTGAAACGCATGCACGCTCCGATCGCTAAACGATCCGGAGACGACGACGCAGGGGGTGAGAAGGAGGGCCTTGCACCTATCCCTACGCCGGCATTATCCGGATCAGGTTCACAGGGTCCACCGAATCGGTGTCTCAGGCCTTGCGGCCACCCCTTAGGTCAGGCGTGATTGTCTGCCGCGTGCGCAGCCAATGCAACGGTGCCTGGCACCGGCGATGACTTATTCGATGTTCAGCTCGCTTTGCCGCGCAGATCCGGCAATTCGTAGCCGCGCGAGTCGAGGTGCGCGCGCACGGTCTTCTTGTCCATCTTGCCGGTGCTCGTCAGCGGAATCGTGTCGACGAACAACACGTCGTCCGGCAATTGCCACTTCGCGAACTGCGTCGCGCAGTGCGCAATGACCGCGTTTGCCTCGACTTCGCAACCGGGTTTCTTGACCACCAGCGCAATGGGTCGCTCGTCCCACTTCGGATGCGGCCGGCCGACGACGCAGGCCTGCGCAACGCCACTCAGGCCCACGATGTGATTCTCGAGGTCCACCGACGAAATCCACTCGCCGCCGCTCTTCACCAGATCCTTCGAGCGATCGCTGATGATCAGATATTCCTCGGGATCGATCTTGCCGACGTCGCCGGTGATCAACCAGCCGTCGTGGAATTTGCCTGGCTGCGGATCCTTGTAGTACTCCGAGCAGATCCACGGTCCGCGGATGAGGATTTCGCCGACCGTTTCGCCGTCGTGCGGCAGTCTTTTGAACTGTTCGTCGAAGATGTCGATTTCGAGACCCGGCATCAGTTGCCCCGCTTTCGCCACGTTGGCGAAGCGCTGGTCTTCCGTCAGCTTCAGCTGCGAGCGTTTCATCACGCGTCGCGACAGCGTCGCGAGCGGGCTGGTCTCGGTCATGCCCCAGCCTTGAATCATCTCCACACCGAGCGTGTCCCAGTACCAACGGATCAACGAAGGGGGCGGGGACGAGCCGCCGCACGTCAGACGCGACAGTTTCGACAAATCGTATTTGCCCGGATTCGCTTCGTATGCCGCTTTGATTCCCTGCCAGATCGTCGGCACGCCGGCCGATATCGTGACGCCCTCGGCCGCCATCAGCGCGGCGAGCCGGGCCGGATCCATGTAACGGCTCGGCATCACCTGTTTCATGCCCAGCATCGTCGCCGACCACGGCAAGCCCCAGCCCTGCGCATGGAACATCGGCACGATGCCGCACAGCGTGTCGGTGCCGGACAGACCCATCGAGTCGGTCATGCACTGCGCCATCGTGTGCATGTACTGTGAACGATGTTCGTACTCGACGCCTTTCGGATTGCCGGTGGTTCCGCTCGTGTAACAGAGGCCGAGCGGCGAGTTTTCGTCGATCTCCGGCCATTCGTAGCGGGTCGGTTTGCCTTTGATGAAGGCCTCGTAGTCGACCGCTTTAGGCAGCTTCGTATCCCACTTCTCGAAGCCTTCTTCGGGGGCGACGACGACGCGCTCCACGGTGGGGATCTTGCCTTGCAGCTTTTCCAGCAGCGGCAGCACGTCGGAGTCGACGATGATCAGCCGCACCTTCGCGTGGTTGACGATGTAGTTGAGGTCGGCGTCGGAGAGCCGCACGTTCAGCGTGTGCAACACGGCGCCCATGCCGGCGGTCGCGTAGTACGCTTCGAGATGGCGCGAACCGTTCCACATGAACGTACCGACGCGGTCGCCGACCACGATGCCGGCGTCGCGCAACGCGTGCGCGAGCTGATGCGAGCGATCGCGCAACTGCGCATACGTCTGGCGGCGCGTCCCGTTCGCCGTAACCGTTACGATTTCTTCGCCCGGCGCAACGCGGGCGCCGCGGTCGAGCAACCGGTGCATCAACAGCGGCGTTCTCTGCATTCCCATCGACCAACTCCCACCGAATGGACTGTAGAGCGGGAGTGTAGCCGCTACACTACGCGCATGTCAGACCTCGACGACCACCTCTCCCAGATCCCGCACGCCGCCGCCATCGGCATGACGCTGGTGTCGCGCGGCAAGAACAGTTGCGTGGTGCGGGTGCCGTATGCCCAACACCTGGTCGGCGATCCCGATACCGGCGTCATCCACGGCGGCGTCATCACCGCGCTGCTCGACAACGCATCCGGCATGGCGGTGCGCAGCGAGCCCGACGAGGTCGAAGAAGGCCGCTCGATGGCGACGCTCGATCTGCGCATCGACTACATGCGGCCGGCGCAACCGCGCCAGGATCTGCTGGCCGAAGCACGGTGCTATCGCATGACGAGCAATGTCGCGTTCGTCCGCGCGATCGCATATCACGACGACCGCAACGATCCGATCGCGAGTTCCGTCGCCACGTTCATGCTCGGCACACCAACCACGCCGCGCACGTGAGAATCCTCGCCGAACTGCGCGAACAGGGTCGCGCGCAGGACATGCAGGCACTGGTGGAGCACCTGCCGTATGCGCGGTTCCTCGGCATCGGCGTGGATCGAAAAGGCAACGAAATCACCACGATTCTGCCGTTCAGCGATCACCTGGTCGGCAACACGCAGCTGCGCGCACTGCACGGCGGCGTCATCGGCGCGTTTCTCGAGATCACCTCGATCGTGCAGTTGCTGTTCGATACGTCGTGCGAGCGCCTGCCGAAAACGATCGACATCTCGATCGACTATCTGCGGTCGGGAAGACCCGTCGAAACGTACGGTCGCGCGATCGTCACGCGGCACGGCCGACGCGTCGCGAACGTGCGAACGGAGATCTGGCAGGAATCGCGTTCGGCACCGGTCGCGGCGTCGCACGGCCACTACCTGCTGACGCCGGCGTAACGCGCCAACGGGCGATCAGAACTTCGTTCCGATCAGCACCTGAATCATCACATCGGACGTGCTGTCGCCGGTGAGGTCTTCCACCATCGCGAAGTCCGACCACAAGCGCTGGGTCACCTGCCACGTCGCACCGATGGTGCCCTGCAGCGCCTCCCCGCCGAGCTGGTCGATCGACACATCGATGAGCTGGCTGTGATAGTCGAGCTGGCCCTTCAGCGACCACGCGTCGGTCACCGGATAGCTGAGCCCGAAATGCGCATAAGCCGCGGTGAGGTTCTGATCGTGCGGCAACAGGTCGCCGTCGCCGAGCACCATCAGCCCGATCGCGCCGGTGATCGAAACGCGATAGCGCTCGAGTAGTTCGCGGTCCGTGTAATCGAACCATGCGGCCGCGTCGGTGCCGCCCGAACCCGTCAGTTCGTCGACGTCGCCGGTGGGCAACTTCACCAGCGCGCGCACCGCCAGCGCGCGTCCCGGTTCGACCAGCAGCTGATAACCGCCGCCTACTCGCACGTCGCCCCAACCACGACGCTCGTTCTGGAAGTCGACGTAGATCTTGTTGCCGTCGGACACGAAGTAGTCGATCTGATTGTGTTTCGCCGCGTGGCGGCCGTTGTCGTCGAAGCCGAACGCGTCGTGGAAATCGTCGATGAGCGGATCGAGATAGCCGCCGCGCTGAATCACGTAAGGCAGATCGACGCCCCACTCCCATCGATCTGCGAATGCTTGCCGGAAGCCGTAAGTCAGATACGTCGTCTCACCGTCGAAGAACGCGAGCGTGCCGTCGCTCGCGTCGCTGGTGAAGTTGTTGGCGAGCGCGGTGTCGAACGTCAACTCGTAACCCTTCGAAAGCACTTCGCCGCCGAGCGCAACGGGTTCGCCGTAGATGCCCGACGCCGGTGCAAGGTTGCGGATCCGCAACGGCGCATCGTCAGCAACGGCGACCGTTGCGAACGCCGCTACCGTCACGAACGACATCGCTCGGTACCTCAATTGATTCGCCGCGTCGTGGCTGTCCAGAACGGTTTGCGCAGATCGGCCTTGAGGATCTTGCCGGCGCCGCTCTTCGGCAGATCCTCGGCGCGCACTTCGCAGGTCTTCGGCGCTTTATAGTGCGCGATCCGCTCGCGACAGAAGGCGATGACCTGGTCAGGTGTCACCGACATGCCCGGCTTGGTGACGACGATGGCATGCACGGCTTCGCCCCACGCGTCGCTCGGCACGCCGACCACCGCGCACTCGTGTACCGCCGGATGCTGATAGATGACGTTCTCGACCTCTGCCGAGTACACGTTCTCGCCGCCGGTGACGATCATGTCTTTCACCCGATCCACCAGGAACACGAAGCCGCGCTCGTCGATGTAGCCGGCGTCGCCCGTGTGCATCCAGCCGCCGCGCAACGCCTCGGCGGTCATTTCCGGCTGACGCCAATATCCCTGCATCACCATCGGTCCGCGCACGCAGATCTCGCCGATCGCACCGGTGGGCTGCGGTCGATCCTCGGAATCGACGATCGCGATGTCGGCGTTGTACACCGCCTGTCCGGCCGATCGGGTGTAGCCGGCGTTCGGGCCTTCGAACGTGTGGTATCGCGGCATCAGCATCGTCGCGACCGGCGACAGTTCGGTCATTCCGTACGATTGCAGGAACGCGATGCCGGGCAGCCGCTCCATTGCACGCTTCAGCAATGCCTCCGGCATCGGCGACGCGCCATAGGAAAGTAGTTGGAGACTCGACAGGTCGTAGCTGCCGAGGTTCGGATGGTCGACGAGACGATTGAGCACCGTCGGCACCACCACCGTTACCGTCACCCTGAAACGTTCGATCGCCGAGAGGAACGCCTCAGGATCGAACGCTTCCAGCACCGCGTGCGTGGCGCCGGCCGCGGTCACGCTGAACAGTCGCGCGCCTCCGGCCACGTGGAACATCGGCGACACGTGCAGATGCACCGCGGCTTCGTGCAAGCCGAGATTCGGGATATGCATCATCGAATTCGCCATGAGGTTGTCATGGCTCAGCATCACGCCCTTCGCGCGTCCGGTCGTGCCGCCGGTGTAGAAAAGACACGCGAGATCGCTGCCGTTGCGGCGCGCGTCGGCAGCCGGTTCGTTACCGCGGATCAGGCTCTCCCAATCCGCGGCGTCCGCACCGTTCGGCGCGTCGGCCAGCAACAGCTCGCGCACGCTGCGGCAACGCTGCGACAGTTCTCGCGCCAGCGCAAAGTGGGGCGCATCGCAAAGCAGCAGCGCCGGCTCGCAGTCGTCGATGCAGGCGGCCATTTCGTTGGCCGACCAGCGCGTGTTGATCGGCACCAGCACGCCGCCAGCCCACAGCGTCGCGAAGTAGAACTCGACGTAGCGCTCGCTGTTGTTGCCAAGCATCGCGATGCGATCGCCCGGCGCCACACCGCGCGCCTCAAACGCACCAGCCAGGCGCGCGACACGATCCGCGAACGCCGCCCACGCCACCGAACGATCGCCGCACACGAGTGCGAGCTTGTCCGGATGCAACTGCACCGCGCGATGAATGCCCTGAGTCAGTTGCATCTAATGACGCTGGTGCCCGCAAAAAGCCGGCATTCTATGAGGAGACCCTTTCTACCGCCACGTGAACGTGCGCACCGCGCATCACGTTAATCGTCTCGCGCCCAAGCAATACCGTTGCGGCCGTCACGCCCATGGGCCAGTACAGAATCCGTATCGACGACTCGGCGGTGGTACCGGCAACGACGAACTCGCAGCGGTCGCCGCCGCCATCGGAATCGGCGACGTAGCGTCCCGCTGCGACGTTTCCCTCTCGCATCGTTTCGCTCCAGATCAGATCGCAGTCCGCATCGTCCTGCAGCGCACCGGAGCGGCCGGTTGGATATCCAAGGGCATTCAATTTGCGACGCTGCGCGAGACGCGACTCCGCCTGCACCATTTCGAGACCAGCGATGAAGTGCGCACCGGCAATCGCGAACGAACGCGCCTGAGTGCGGTCGGCCATCGCGAGCGTTCTGGACAATGCCGCGCCGAGCAGCAGTGCCAGACCGACTGCGACGACGAACATCTCGAGCTGCGCGCGCGTTCCGGTCATCGCGCTGTCAATGGACGGGAGTCAGGTCCTGCTCGCCGGTGACGCGATTGCGGCCGGCGCCTTTCGATCGATACAGGCAGGCGTCGGCGCGCTCGATGAACGCGTTGGTGTCTTCGCCGTGCCGATACTGCGCGACGCCGATCGAGATGGTGACCTTGTGCAACACGCCCGTCGCTTCGTCTTTGAAGCCTTCCACCTCGATGATGGCGCGCAGACTCTCTGCGAGCATCAACGCGCCTTCGATGCGCGTGGTGGGCAGCAGCACCGCGAACTCTTCTCCGCCGTAGCGCGCCATCAGGTCGCGGCCTTTCACGCACTGTTCCATCTCCTGCGCGACGAAGCGCAGCACTTCGTCGCCGATCAGATGACCGTGCGCGTCGTTGAATTTCTTGAAGTGATCGATGTCGGCCAGGATGAGGCACAGGTTCTCGCCGCTCTCGATCGTGTCCTGCGTCATCTTGCGCATCGCTTCGTCGAATGCGCGGCGATTGGCGACGCCGGTGAGCGCGTCGGTGCGCGAGTCGCGCGACAGCCGATTCACCTGCGCGCGCAGGTCGGCGAGTTCCTCGCCCATTTCGTTCAGCGACACTTCCACTTCGAGGCTGCGCTGTTTGGTCGCTTTCGTTTCGCTCGACAACGTCGTGAGCAGACTCTTCAGATCTTCCTTGGTGAGATCTTCGCCGAGCGAGAGACTGCAATCGTCGAGCACCGTGGAGTAGTGAGTGATGTCGGTGCCGAGATCGCCGAGTTCGCGCAACACGGTGTTCACCGCATCGCGCATGGACTCGCGCAGTCCATCGACTTCGGCGCGCGCTTCATCGACGTAGAACTTTTCGTAGAGCCGGCGGCAGAGCGCCGGAGTGAACTGAACGCCGTCGCGAATGCGACGGTCGAGCTCGCGACGCAGCTCCGGATTCTTTTCGCTGACGAAGTCGAACCACACCGCGTAGTTCTGCGGAATGGTCGGCACGCCTTGCCGCGTCATCATTGGCAGGACCTTCTTCAATACCTGAACGGATTCATCCAACGAGGTTTCGAAGTCGCTCGCCATAAGGCCACCGGCAGTACATTTGTTGTTCTGTCTATGAAATCTAGATCAGTCCGACGAACTTACAACCGGCGGCAGCGGGAAAATGCCCCGTTCGATGGCGACGCCGGAAAATTGACGTCGGAACCGCAGCTCAGTGCGGTGAGTGCGGCAGCAGCGCGTCGATTTCGGCCGCTGCGAAGCCGGCTTCTTCCAGGATCTCGCGACTCTGTTCGCCGAGCAGCGGCGCCGGACGGCGCATGCGTGCCGGCGTGGCGCTGAAGCGCGCGGCCGGACGCGGCTGTCGGATACGGCCGGCTGCTGCGTGATCGTGCTCTTCGATGGTCGCGTTCACGCGGATCTGCTCGTGCTCGATGACTTCCTCGCGCGACAGCACCGGCGCGCACGGCACGCCCTCGCGATCGAGTCGTTCGAGCCATTCGGCGCTGCTGCGCGACTTCAGCACCTCGCTCGTCATCACCAGACGCTCCGGCGCATGGATCACCCGCCCGGCGGCGGTCTTGAAGCGTTCGTCGTCGAGCCAGTCGAGGCGTTCGAGCGCGGCGCACATGCCGAGCCATTCGGCGTCTGACACGGCGCCTGCAGTGATGAAACCGTCGGTGGTCTGGAAGATCAGGTCTTGTGCGATCTGCGCGCGCGACGCCTGCACTTCGCTGCCGACGAACGTGAGGCTGGTCATTCCCTCGGGCCACAGGTACGCGACCATCGCGTCGAGCATCGCGATCTTCACGTGTTGCCCGCGGCCGGTGCGCTCGCGCGCAAACAACGCTGCGGTGATCGCCTGCGCCGCGGTGAGCGCGGTGGTCTTGTCGGGGATGATCGTGCGCACCATGCGCGGCCGTCCGCTGTCGCGGTCCGCCTGGATCGCGGCGAGACCCGAAAGCGCCTGAATCACCGGATCGTAAACGCGCTTGTGCGCGTACGGCCCGGTCTCGCCGAAGCCACTGATCGAAACGTAAATGATGTCGTCGCGCAGGCTGCGCACCACGCTCTCGCCGAGTCCCATCCGTTCGATGGCACCGGGACGGAAGTTCTGCACGAACACGTCGGCGGTCGGAATCAGCCGCTTCAGTGCCGCCATTCCTTCTGCCGACTTCAGATCGAGCACGAGCGAACGCTTGCTGCGATTCGACGATACGAAACTCGCGGTGAGACCGCCGCGGTTCGGCCCGAGGTTGCGCACCAGATCGCCGCCGGGCGGTTCCACCTTGATGACGTCGGCGCCCTGGTCGCCGAGCATCATCGTCGCGACCGGACCCGAGATCATGCTCGTGAGGTCGAGGACGCGAACGCCCTCGAGCGGGCCGGCGGGCTCGGTGGTCATGCGCTCTTGAGCTGCTCGAGCGCGGTTGCCTTGGCCCACTTGTAGTCGGCCTTGCCGTTCGGCGCGCGACGCACCTGTTCGACCAGGATGACGTGACGCGGAGACTTGTAGCTCGCCAGGTGCTCGCGCGTGTATTCCATCAGCGCCGTCGGATCGGTATCGGCACCTTCGCGCAGCGATGCCACAGCCACGACGCGTTCGCCGAAGCGATCGTCCGGCACGCCGACCACGAGACAGTCGTAGATGGCCGCGTGGCGCTTGACCACTTCTTCGACCTCTTCCGGATACACCTTCTCGCCGGCGCTGTTGATGCACATGCTGCCGCGTCCGAGCAGGGTGATGGTGCCGTCGGCCTCGACCCGGGCGAAGTCGCCGGGAAAGCTGTACCGCACGCCGTCGATCTCGCGGAACGTTTCGGCCGATTTCTTCGGATCCTTGTAGTAGCCGAGCGGCACCGATCCGCTCAGGCCGATCTTGCCGATCTCGCCCGACCCCGGCGCGACGATGCGGCCGTCGTCGGTGAATACCTTCACGCCTTCGCTCAGCTGGAACTTCGCGGTTTCCGCCGCGCTGGCGCGGGTCGACACGTTGCTCGCCATGCCGCCCTCGGTGGAACCCATGGTGTCCATCAGCATCATGTCGTGATGCTTGAGCAGACCCTGCTTGGTTTCGGAACTCCACATCACGCCGCTCGAGATGATCCGCTTCAGCGAACTCAGGTCGTACGGCTGACCGCCCGCCTGTGCCGCATCGAGCGCGCCGAGCATCGGCTTCGCGAATGCGTCGCCGACGATGGCGATGTCGGTGACGCGATGCGTCTCGACCTGCGAAAACAGCGCGTCGGGATCGAGGCCGAGTTTCGAGATCGTCACCACGGCGCCGCCGCACAGCATCGGTAGCAGCGTGCCGAGCCACAGTCCGGTGCCGTGCATCTGCGGACACGCGGCGAGGCTGACGGGCAGCGCGCCCTTCTCCTTCAGCTGGCGCACCAGGTCAGGCAGACCTTCGGGCGTTTCCGGCGCGGCGAGTCCCTGTATGCCGAGCCCCGCGGTCGCAAGCCCCCTACAGAACCCGCCGTTCGGATACATCACGCCCTTCGGCATGCCGGTGGTGCCGCCGGTATACAGCATGTACACGTCGTCGGCCGGACGGTCGATGCGCGGCGCGGGTGTCGCACTGCGGATGGAACGCTCGAAGTCGATCGCACCGTGCAACAACGATTCCGTGCCGTCGTCGACCTGGATCCACAACTTCACCTTCGGCAGCTTTTCGCGGATCTCCCAGATCCGCATCGCGTAGGTCGACTGGAACACCACCGCTTCGGCGTCGGCGTTGTCGAGCAGATACACGAGTTCGTCGGACTTGTAGCGATAGTTCACATTGATGGGGCAGCCGCGGATCTTGAAGATGCCGTGGTGCGCCTCGGAGTACTCGTTGGAGTTGTGCAGGTAGATGCCGACCTTCGAGTCGACGCCGAGTCCATGCGCGTTGAGCACACCGGCGATCCGCGCGGCGCGATTGTCGAACTCGCTCCAGGTGCGCGTGGTGTCGCCGCAGATCAGCGCCGGATCGTCCGGCAGCGTGTCGGCGATCAACTCGAATGCAGTCGCAAAATGAAAATCCATCCGTCCCCCTTTTCGCCGTCTATGCGTTTGCGGCGGCGTTGCTGAATGCGTTGCGCGTTTCGCGCCGGACGACCCTTCTAACGCGCCGCGCCGCCGCGCGCAAGAAAGCGCGATAACGAGTCAACGAACGGTGCCTGGCACCGTTCGTTGCACATGCGGCGCCGCAGGTGCAAGAGCGCGTCCACAACACTTGGCGAAATTCGCCATATGTGGCGGGCAACGTCATCGGAACACGGCCGGTGGTAGGCCCATATGCGAGCTAAAACAGCACGTTAGGTTCGGAAGTCGCTGTTGGCACAAGTTATGAATGACGCAGCGCAAGGAGAGACTCCGATGCAACGGGAACAGGGAACCAAGATGAACGCCGCACTTCAGCTACCACGCATCCGCCCGCGTCGCCCGACGCCATGGCCGATCCGAATTTTCGTCGTCGCCGCCATCCTCTTCGGGGTCTGGGTCGACGTCAGCACGCCGGACTCGATCGAAGATCCGCACCCGGCTGCCGCGCCCAGACAGACACAGCTGATCGGCCTGACCGACCAGCACTCGTTCTTCGCAAACCTCGTCCGGACGCTGGCGTCCAGACGCTGATGATGAGGATGTCGCACATGCGCCACAGCAGTTCTCGTGGAATCCGCCTCGAACTCGATCGCGGCAATGGTCTGATCGCCGGGTTGTGCGCGGGCATCGCGCGCTACTTCGACGTCGACGTCACCTGGGTGCGCATCGCATCGGTGATCGGCGCGGTGGTGGTGACCAAGGTTGCGATCGCAGCTTACGTGATCGGTTGGTTGTTGCTCGACGACCGCAACGATCCGTAGGCCTTCTCTCTGCCTCCCTCCCCAGAGGCTCTCCCAGCCTCAAACGCTCGCCCGGCCCAGTGCCGGGCGTTTTTTTGTTCAGCATCCGATGAGACAGGCCGATACGGGCGCGACCCCCGCCACGTCGGTAGACAGTTCGTCCAGATCTTTGGCGACATTCAGCAGGTTCTTCGACAGCGTGCGACGTTGTTCCGCCGTTAGCGAGCCCAGGAGCGCCAGCGAGAGGTCGCGATAGAGATCGCGATTCGATTCGAGCGCCGCCGCGTACTCCTCGCCGTACCAGCGTTCGCGGCTGAACGTCATGTCGCTGAACGCGCGCGAAAACTCCACGTACGACATGCGTTGCCGCACCAACGCGACCAACGCTGCGCCATAGCGTTTACGGTACTCGGCCCAGCTCTGATCGTCCGGCACGAAGCGCCGGCTCTGCGCTTCGATCATCTTTTTCTGGTCGTTGTTGAGGTTGCCGCTGAAAAACTCGAAGTAATCGCGGAACTCGCGGGCCCATTTCTCGCGCCGCTCGTCCGGCGTCAGTTTTTCATAGGGCTTCACGTATTTGCGTATGTCTTTGGCGTATTGAACGCTGAACTGATCGAGCTGTTCATCCGTTGCGGAGTACATCAGCTGGCTCGACAGCGGCAGCGACGCGGTCAGGATCCGATCCCACCACCCTTCCACCTCCTGACGGAACACGAACAATTCTTCGACCGTCGCGCCGTTGGCCAGCTCGCCGTCCAGCTCGCGGATTGCGTGCGCGTAGATCGGCAACTGCGTGGTGCGGTGCCAGTACAGCACCGACGCGAGTTCGGCCTTGAAGAAGGCCTCCTGACTCGGATCGAGCTCCATGTAGTCGTCCATGGACCATTTGATCAGGCGGTCGAGATTGTTGTACGCGAGCTTGACGCCGCAGCCCGTCACCGACGTGACGCACACCAACACCAGCGACAGAGACAGCAGCAATCTGACGAGAGAACGCGGCCGGGTATGCCCGTCAGGCGAACGCGCGCCGGTCAAGATGTCTCGCCTGGCCGATCCTCGGCCTTCGAGGCAATGAAGTTGATGATCCAGCGTCCCACCATCGAGTGATGCACCGGCTTCGCCAGCGACTCGACTCCAGCGCTGTAGCCGGGCTCACCGAGCAACTCGCGCCGTAGTTCGATCAAGGCGCGCGAATAACCCTTCGAAAACTCCGGATGCCCCTGGAACGTCAGGATGTGGTCGCCGATGGTGAAGCCGCTGTTGGGGCAGAACGGCGTAGACGCGAACACTTCGGCGCGTTCCGGCAACCGCACCACCTGGTCCTTGTGGCTCGACAACAGTCCGAACCGCTCGCGATACGGCAGCATCCATTCGGCCGGCGACAGCACCTGGGTTTCCTGCACGCCGACCGCCCAGCCTACGTCCGCCGCGCGCGTCTCGCCGCCGAGCACGTGCGCGATCAGCTGATGACCGAAGCAGATACCGACCAGCGTATGGCGCGCCGCGTCGAGATCCTGCACGAACTTCGCCAGACGGTGAATCCACGGCTGGTCGTCGTAGACGCTTTCGCGACTGCCGGTGATCAGGTACGCATCGCATTCGTCGATCGATGCGGGGTACTCGCCGTTCTTGACGTCGTAGTCGCGAAACTCGATCGGCGTATCGTCGGCACTCGACATCAGCATCGCGCGAAACATGGCCGGATAGTCGCCGAAGTCGCTTTGGAACTCCTCGCGCACCGAGTCGGTTTTCAGAATGCCTATTCGCATAGGGGGTTCATCGTAGAGTCATCGCACGCGTCGCGGAGCTTCAGATGATCTCGAAGTATCGTTCGAGCTGCCAGTCGTTGAGCGAACGCGTGTATTCGCGCGCTTCCCACAGCCGGCTAGATACGAAATGGTCGACGAACGCATCGCCGAACAATCCACGCGCCGCTTTCGACTCTGCGAGACGCTCGGCCGCTTGCCGCAGATCGACCGGGAACCGGCTTGGACCCTCGAGACGGTCGGCCACGTCGTATGCATTGCCGGTGACGGCGTCCGACGGCTCGAGCCGTTCGATTACGCCGAGTAACCCCGCGCCGATGATCGCCGACGCGGCGAGGTACGGATTCGCATCAGCGCCTGAAACCCGGCACTCGATGCGCTGCGACTTCGACGAGCCTGGAATGACTCGAACCGCCGACGTCCGGTTCTCGATGCCCCACGTGAACGCGGTCGGCGCCCAGGCGCCCTTCACCAGTCGCGTGTAGCTGTTGATGGTCGGCGCCACCATCGCGATGAACTCCGGCAGATAGCGCTGCAAGCCGCCGAGTGCGTGGCGTTGCGTCGCGCTGATCCGATGCGGCGCCGTGCCGTCGAAGAACAGGCTGGCGCCGTCGTCGCCCCAGAACGAGAAGTGACAGTGACCGCTCTGCCCGGGGTACTTCATGGACCACTTCGCCATGAACGTGGCCATGAGATCGCGTTTCTCGAAGAAGACCTTGGTGAACGTCTTGAACAGATTCGCACGGTCGGATGCGGAGAGCGCGTCGGTGACCGCGAGCGCACCTTCCCACACGCCCGGACCTGTCTCGCAATGCAACGCTTCGAGCGGGCAGTCGAGCCCGCTGGCGTAATCCATCAGTCCCGTGAACAGATCGGATTCGGTCGACGCGCGCAGCACCGAGTAACCGAAGTTGCCCGGCGTGAGCGGCTTCAGGTCTCTATAGCCCTTCGCGCGAACGCTGTGCGGCGTTTCGTCGAACACGAAGAACTCGTACTCGAAGCCGAGCTTCACCGAAATACCGCGCGCGGCCGCCTGCGCGAGAACGCTGCGCAGCCGGGTACGCGGGCACAATGGATGGTCGCTGCCGTCGGCCGCCACGAACTCGCCGAGGAAAAACGGCGTGCGCGAGTCGGGCACCCACCGCAACGTGTCGGCGATGAGCTTGAAGTGCGCATCCGGATAGCCGGTGTGCCAGCCCGTGTAGCGGGCGTTGTCGTACAGCTGATCGGCGACGTCCCACCCGAACACGCAGTCGCAGAATCCGCCGCCGTCGCCGAGCAGGCTCGCGAACTTGTCGAGGCTGACGTACTTGCCGCGGAGCACGCCGTCCAAGTCGGTCAGCCCCAGTTCGACGCGGGTGACTCCCTTGTCGCGAAAAGACTGCAGCGTGGGCGAAACGGGATCGGTCATGGCGTGCCTCGTTATGTCGGAATTCTGGACGAGTTGTCCACCAGCGCTGTGGATAACTCGTTGGATAACTCGGATGAACCTCGAGCGACACCAGAGAATACGGCAGTCGATGCAAATTGATCAAAAATTAAACAACGACGGGATTCTTTGATGTATCAATTGCTTAGGAGCGGCTTCTCGCCAGCGGACTGAAGAAGTGACGCCATCGTTCCATCGTCACGGCGATCGAACCGACACTGTGCATAACCCGGCTGGGCGTCGCACGACACGTGGTTGTGAGTAGCTGCTTCCAATCCCGACCACGCAATATCTGGATCGGCCTCGTGCAAGTCGCCGGTTTCGCCCCTCAACGCGACCGTTTAGGAGATTGGACTCAGTCCAAGTCCTGATCGCTCGGCAGGCGCACGGCAGTCTCCTCGGCCGTAAACGGCACGATCTCCGTGAACACCACCGGGTCGAGTTCGGGGTCGGTGACCACGTCGGTGTCGAGTGCGTATTGCACCTCGAGACGGGTCCGTTCCTCTGCGGCCTCCGGCGTCGGCGGATCCGCACTCCAGGCCGACGAAGCGCCGAGAACCCCAAGCAGTATGTGCAACACCCGCTGCCTGGCACCGCGCGTTGACATCCGACGACCTCGTGCAACGAGCTTATGGGACATAGCGGAGCATCCAGTAGAGCGTGACGCCATCGTCGTTGATCCAGTCCTGCGAACCTTTATCGGCGACCGGCACCGAGAAACGCAACTGCGCATCGAGTTGATGCGCGCGCGAGGCGCCGAGCCAGGTGCCGAGCGGCAGGTCCCAACCGGCACCCACGCTCGCGAGACCCACCGAAACGTCATCGGCGAATTGGCGCTTGATCTCGCCGTAGGCGCCGTCGGCGAACAACAGAAAATCTCCCATGCGTCCGGCCGCGGGCGCCAGACGGAAATCGAGACCGACGTAGATGCCGTCATCGACCGACGCGGTCGAACGATCGTAAGCCTGCACGCGCCCGGGACCACCGAGACCCATCTGCAACGTGCCCGGCATCGCGGTGCTCGCCAGTTGGCCGGAGACGACGAGGCGCAACGTCTGCGGCGACGCGAATCCCGGCAGCGACATCAATCGCCACGCCGAGCCGTCCATCCGCAATCGGTAGAACGGACTCGACTGACCCGGCTCGCGCCCGGACTCGAAACCGCCTGCGTCGACGCCGATGCGGCCGTTCAGGGAAATGCGCGGCAGATCCAATACGCGATCCGTCGACGCACCCGCCGCGACGAACCACAGCGACTGATCGCTCAGCGATCCCGGCGCGCCGTCGGTGTCGAGCTGCAGCTTCTGATAGTTCGCGCCGAAGTCGAGCGAGACCGAGCGCGTGCGGCCGCGTGCCAGCACTTCGGTCACGCCCAGTTCGGCGGCATCGGCCGTGCCGTTCTGTTCGCTCGCGCCGTCGTTGTAGTCGAACTGGTCGCGCGAGATGCGGGTGTGCAGACGCGTGCGCAATCCCTGCAGCGGCGTGTCGTACCCGAGATAGCCGTAGTAGCTGTTCTCGGGATTGCGCGTCGCGAGCGCTCCGATCGACAGCGCGTCGCCGTGTCCGGTCGGATCGAACCAGCTGCCGTCGACGAAGACGCGTTCGCTGCCGGTGTGATCGTCGCCCTGGTTGTCGACGCGCACCTGCGCGCCCCAGCTGCGTTCGTTGCGGGCAACGAGATTGAGATCGCTGGCACCGACCGCTTCGCCGGCCACGAACATGCCGCGCGCGTCGAGCCCCGGTAGGTCGTTGATCAGATACATCGCCGACTCGACGTTGTCGCGCCGCACGGGCTGCCCGACCTGATCGGCGAACGCGCCGGTCAGCAGCTTCGCGTGCACGCGCGATTCACCGGCCACGCGCACATCTTCCAGCGTTCCCGGCAGCACTTCGAAATCTATTTCCGCGTTCGTCACTTCCTGCGACGGCAGATACGCGGTGGCGAGCGGCAAGCCATGCTCGCGATAGAACGCGGTCAGCCGCGCCGCGACCTGTTCCAGTTCCACCAGCGACGCGCCGCGACGCGACTTCTGCGTCGCCAGCAGCGCGCTCAGCTGGGCGGCGTCGCGGTCGCTCAACTTCTGACCCTGACTCACGCCCATCGACTTGAGCAGCATGCCGATCTCTTCGAGTTCGGCGGCAGTGAATCCGCTCGGCCCCGGGCGCGATGCTTCTTCGAGATCTTTCAATGCACCTTTCAGCACCGCATCGACCGATTCGGCGGTGATGCCGAGGTCGGGAAAAGCGACGAAGTTGCGCACGCCGAGGTGACTCACCGGTACGCGCGGACTGGTGACCGGGTTCGGATCGCGCTGTTTCGCCGGCGGAATCGAACTGCTCCACGCGGCAGCCGAGCCGACCGCGGCAATCACGATCACCGATACGATCAACGCCCACCACCACAAGCGGCGCCGGTTCGGCACTGACGCATCGATCGAGACCGGCTGCATCGGTGGCGGCGCGACCGGTCGATCGAGCCAGCGCGGCTGCGTATCGTCGTCGAACTGCTCCGCTTCGCCGCTGCTGAAACGCTCGATCACGTCGGCGCGGATGCGCCGGTAATCAGGCGTCGACAGTTCGCCGGCCGCGTGCGCTTTCGCGATCCGGCGCAAACGCTCGCTGTCGGGGCTCAGGCGAAGCAGAGTCATGGCACCTCCCGTACCAAGCGCATGCCGGTCCAGGTATCGCCGACGCTCGACGCCGAGCGCGCGGCGCGAATGTCGCACGCCGAAATCGGATCGGCGAAAGATCCGCCCATCACGACCGGCACATCGCCATCCATCGCCCACTCCCGCACGTTGCCGAACAGATTCAACAAGCCTAGTTCGTTCTGCGCGCCCGACGTCACCGGCACGGTCTCCTTGCCACGGCTGACGCCGGCGACGTGCACCTGACAATTGCGGTTCGGATCAGGCTTGCCGGCGCGCGCCACGCGCTCCCACTCGGCGCGCGTCGGAAGGCGATAACGGTGACCGCTGCGCTGCGACAACCAGTCGGCATAGGCCGAAGCGAGTTCAAGCCCCACGCCGGTCGCCGGCTGATTGCTGCTCGCGACGTCGCGACAGCGTCCGGTCTGCGCGCAGAACGGCGCGAGATCGGCTTCGGACACTTCGAATTTGCCGATCGCGAACCGCCCATCGCCGTCCGGCACCACCACCAGCCGCGGGCCGATCAGGCCGCCTTCCAGCTCGTCGGTGCAGAATCCGCTGCGACCCACCGCGGTGCCTTTGCCGACCAGATAGCGCATCGCACACGGATCGAGTTTCAGCCTCGCGAGGCGCGGCACCGGACCGAATGCAACAAGCGCCTGCTGGCGCAGCGACATGGCTTTGTCCTGATCGACCTCGCCCAACCGGACGACGCATTGCGCGAGCCACTCGGTGACGGCGCCGTCGATGCTGGCGGCGTCCTTCGGATAGCGCACGCGTAACGCCGCTGCCTGGCGACCAGCCGCGGCCGCGTCGGCTCGTTGGCAATCGGTGTGGGTCAACCTCGCCAGTTCGGCCTTCACGTTCGCCGCGTCGCTACGCCGCGCCGCCTGAGCCTGAGTACGCGCAAGCGATTTGCGCAGCACGTCGAGCTTGTCGTTGAAACCGTTGAACGCATCGGGGTCGAACACCCGCGGCTGCGCCAACCGGATCAACTCTTCGGCGCGCGACGCATCGCCGGCGCCGATCGATTGGCCGATCGCGGCGAGATATGCCTCGCCGAGCTGCAGTTCGAGTTCCGCGCGCTGCACGCTGTGCGGGAACACGCGCTTGAAGCGCCCCAGCGCCGCTTCGACGCCGTCGACCCAGTTCTTGTCGAAGCGCTCGCTCTGGGTCATCGCGCTCAACCGTGTCGCCTCGCGCCGCTCCAACAACGCATGACCTTCGTCGAAGCGACCGCCCGCCTGCTGATCTGCATAGAGAACCAGCGCGTACGCGGTCTCGAAGTCGTCGGTCGCCTCGATCTGTCGCGACAGCTTCGCGAGCGTCCGCACCTGCATCTGCCTGAACGTCTTACCGTCTCCGTCGAGCGCCGCCAGCGCCCTCACCTCCTCGTCGAGGCGGTGCTTCCAGCGCTCGTCGAGCGCGTTCTCGTCGAGCAAACGATCGATTCGTGCCACCTGCGCGTCTATCAGCGTGTCGTGCGCAACGGCCGAACGGTCGACCGCCGACGTTCCGAGCCAGAGCGCCAGCGTGCCGAACGTGACCGTCAACGCGAAGGCCACGATGTACCACGGCCTCGCGCCGGAAGGTCGCAGCAGCCCTGAGATCACCTCGTCCATGCTTTGAGGACGATCGACGCGATCGAGTTCGAGCGCGCGCGACAGCGTGCGCCACTGCCGCCTCGTTAGACGTCTGACGCGGTCCGGTCGCAAACCCTGTTTCGCCGCTTCGTCGGCGCGCACGCGATCGTACGGATGACGACCGGTCAGCATCAGATAGATGACGACCGCCAGAGAGAAGATGTCGTCGGCCGGCAGCGGCACTTCGCCCTGCAGCATCTCCCGGCTCGCGAAAGCCGGCGTCAGTGCTGCGAGCTTCGACGGATCGAACACGGTGTCGTCGCCGTCGTAGTGATGCACGCGCACCGCCCGCGCGATGCCGAAGTCGAGAATCTTCGCGGTGCCTTCGCGGGTGACGAACACGTTGCCCGGTTTGAAGTCGGAATGGGTGATGCCACCTTCGTGCGCGCGCTTCAGGCCGGCGCACATGCCTTCTACCAACGGCCACAAGGTCGCGTCCGGAAGGCCGTTCGGATACTCCTTCAGCAGCGTCGCGAGCTCCTGCCCCTGCAGCAGCTCCATCGTCATGTACGGCACGTCGCCGTCTTTGTCGAAGTCGAAAATCGAGACGATGTTCGGGTGCGCGATGCCCTGCGACTTGGACGCCTCGCGCTGCAATGCAATGAACGCATCCGGATGGGTACGGAAGTCGTTGTTCAGCACTTTGATGGCGACGTACGGCTGGCGGTCCTGCGCTTCGACCTTGCGTAGATCCTTCGCGCGGTACACGGTGCCCATGCCACCGGAGCCGAGCTTCTCGTCGAGAATGAAACGCTGCTTCAGAATGCGCGGCGTCGCCGCCGCTTGACCGGTACCGGACCCGCTGTTACCCCGCAGCACTGTGATGTCGTCAGCGGTGGTATCCGTCGTGTCGGCGTTCTTCTCGGTCATCGCCACCTTCAACGCTCCCGACGCGACACCACGACCGATACGTTGTCGCGCGCACCGTGCGCGAGGCACTCTCGAACCAGACCGATCGCGCTCTCGCTGACGCTGTCCGCGGCGAGAAGCTCGCGTATCTGCTGGTGATCGAGCTCGCGATAGAGTCCGTCGGTACACAGCAGAAACGTGTCGCCGAGGCAGATGTCGAACACCGCTACGTCGAGAAACAGCTGTCCGTGTCCACCCACTGCGCGCGTCACGACGTTCGTTTCGCGCGCCAGCGCAGTCTGCTCCGTGATGAGACCGTCGTCGAGAAGATCGCCGATCGGATTGTGGTCGCGCGTGATCTGCGTAAGCACGCCATGACGCAATCGATAGAGACGGCTGTCGCCTGCCCACAACGCCACGCCGACGTCTTCGTTCGCCAACAGCGTTACGACGGTGCTGCCGACCGTGCGTCCGCGATGCGCCGACTGGCCGTGATCGCGCAGCCGGTGATTGACGTCGCACAGTAGATCGTCGATCTGGTCCACCATCTCCGCGAGCGTCGCGCGCGGCGTGGCCGCGGCGAGTGCTTCGGTGATCGCCTGGCTTGCGACGTCACCGGCCGCATGCCCACCCATGCCGTCGGCCACGGCCCACAAGCTGAGGTCGGGGCAGACGAGCACCGCGTCTTCGTTGTTCTTGCGCCTGTTCCCCGGATGCGTCTCCGATGCGTACTGCCAGCGATCGCTCATCCACTCACCCTGCATGAAGGAAATTGACGACTGAGTCGGTCATCAGCGGTTCGCCGAAACTGATCCAGCCGGTGCCCCACAACCGGCAACTGCGGCGATGCAGATACAGCACGGTCTCGTCTTCGTTGCGCACGAACGTTCCATTGCTGCTTTCGTCGAACAGCCAGAACGCCTGGCGCCGGCAGACAATGCGTGCGTGATGACGCGAGGCGAAGGGACGCACGAGCTCGAAGTCGCAACCGGCATCTCGTCCAATGCGATACTCGGTGCCGTCGACGAACGACAGCGACTGTTGGCGTGCGCCAAATGAGAGAACCAGCCGTGTGGCCGGCGCCAATTGCCGAGCTTCCATGCCGTGCAACCGCAGATTTCGACTAGTCGACGCCGAAGGATAGCGAACGCCCGCAGGCCCATACTGCGATGCCGTCCACACTCGCAGGTCCGACCGCGCCTCAACGCGGTCGTGGGACGCAGGCCTCAGTGCATCAATGCGAACATGCGGCGCCGATAGCTTTTCGCCAGATCGGAGCCCTTGGGAAGCAGCGCGAAGATGCGAACCAGCGTGGTGCGGCCAATGTCGTCGCGGAATTTGCGGTCTTTCTGCAGGATGTACATCGCATGATCGAGTGCGGCTTCGTAGCGATCGCCGACCGCATTCACCACGGCCGCCCTGTAGCGCAGTTCGAGGTCGTCGGGGCTTTTCGCGAGTTCGGCTTCTATTTCCGCACCCTCTCCCATCCCGGCCGCTTCCTCCATCATCTGCAGCCGCGTCAGCGGCCGGTCGCGTCCCTCCGTACCTTCCGGCACGGTCGCAAGCACGCTGCGCGCCTGGTCGAGATCGCCGCTTCGCACGAGCACGTCGGCGTACTCGAGTTTGAACGCCGGATTGTTCGGTTCCTCAGCGAGCGCCTGCTTCAACATGGCGATCGCCGACGCAAAGTCACCCGCCTCGAGCACGCCATCGAGCTGCTCGCGCAACAGCTCGCCACTCGTCATCGTCAATCGGTCGAGCATCGCGCGCAGCGCGCGTTCACCCTGCGGACCTTCCATCTGATCGACCAGCTGGCCGTCCTGAATGACGCGGATGCTCGGCAGCCCCTGAACACGCAGATGCTGCGCAAGCGACTGATCGCGCGACACATCCGACAGCGCCAGCGCGAACTTGCCCTGGTACTGCGCGGCCAGCGTTTCCAGCACGCGTCGCGCGTCCTTCGCCGGCGGCAACTGGTCGGCCCAGAACAACACGACCACCGGCAGCTGCCGTGACCGCTCGACGACGTCGGCCTGAAAGTTCTTCGCGGTGACGTCGAATACCGCGCGCGTCTCTGCCATGTGAGGTCCAGCGATCCGATTGGGAGCGGCATTCTACCCGACGCCGATTGCGCGCTTAAACAAACGCGCGACAGCGCTGGCGTTGCAGGGGTCATCTAAGGAAAATGCCGCCCCGGAGAAGTGGCCGAGTGGTCGAAGGCGCTTGACTCGAAATCAAGTAAACGGAAACGTTTCGGAGGTTCGAATCCTCTCTTCTCCGCCAGACACGTTACATCCGCCCCACACAGCGCTTCGTCGAGCGACCTACACTCCGGCTCCCGCATTGGCTCCGCCGGCTTCGAGCACTCGACATGAAGACCCTTTGCACTGCGCTTCTGTTCGTCACCGTTTCGGCCGCGGCGGCTGAACCGGCCGGCTCACAGTCCGGAGCCAGCATCGACGCCGCCCAAAGCGCCGCAACCAGCGCCCGCGGCACCGGATCGACCCGGAGTCAGAAAAGCGATGCGCCCGCGGCCAAGCGCGACGACACGAGCGACGATGAGGAGGCCTCATCCAGCAGCGGTGTCAACTACGAAACGGGGCAACTCTGTCTTACCCGCGGCGCGGGCGGGATCTGCCTCGAGTCGAGCGACGACTGAGTCTGCTTCCCTATACGGCTCGACCTCTCCGCAGTACAACGACGGCGTGATACGACGCCGCGACCGATTTCTGCTCCTGCTCAGCGCTGCGCTGGTTCTTGCGCCATTCGCCGCCGCGCCTGCGCGCGCCGACTCCGACTGGCGCTGGACCGGCGTCGATCGCGTCGTCGCATTCGGCGACGTGCACGGCGCGCATCGCGAACTCGTGGCGCTGCTGCAACGCACCGGAGTCGTCGATTCTTCGCTTCACTGGTCGGGTGGTGCGACTCACCTCGTCAGCCTCGGCGATCTCGTCGACCGCGGACCCGACTCGCGAGCGGTGCTCGACCTGCTGATGCGCCTGGAAGACGAAGCACCGAAGGCCGGCGGCTTCGTGCACGTCGTGCTCGGCAATCACGAAGTGATGAACCTCACCGGCGACCTTCGCTACGTTTCAGCGGCCGACTACGCCGCGTTCGCAGAGCCGACCGCCGCGGTGCCGACGGGCCAGTTCGAACGCCAACAGGCCTTCTCCGCAACCGGACGATACGGTGCGTGGCTGCTACAGAAACCGGCGATCATCGTGATCGACGACACGGCATACGTTCACGGCGGACTCCCGTCTGCATTTGCCGCGCTCGGCGTCGATCGGGGCAATGCCGCCTTCCACGACGCGCTGATGCGGTCGCTCGTTCCCGGTGCAGCGCCCGAACCTCTCCTCTCCGACATCGGACCGGTGTGGTACCGCGGCACCGCGCTGTGTCACGCGCTGATCGAGAACGCGCGTTTGCAGCCCAACCTCGCCCAGTTGTCGGTGCGGCGCGTGGTGGTTGGTCATACGCCCACGCACAATCGTCGGGTGACGTCCCGCTTCGAGGGCAGCGTGGTGATGCTCGATACCGGCATGCTGGCGCAGGTGTATCGCGGTCGGGCGAGCGCGCTCGTCGTCAGCAACGGCCGCGACAGCGTCGAAACGGTGGATGACGAACGCGCGGAGAAGGTCATACCGGACGGCGGCGGCTACTCCGGTGAGTGGACGACCAGCGATCGGCTCGAAGCACAGCTCGAAGCCGCAGCGATCACCGCGGCGATGCCCATCAGCAGCCGCGCGTACGGCGAGCGCGAGGTGACGCTCTCCGGTGCCGACGGGCCGATAACGGCGCGCTTCGTCCCGTTGTCGAAAGACGCGTTGCGGCACGAAGTCGCTGCCTATCGGCTCGACCGGCTGCTGGGGCTCGGCATGGTGGAGCCGTCGGTAGCGCGCGAAATCGACGGTAAACGAGGGCTGCTCTCGGTAGCTCCGGGCTGGACCTCCGAACGCCAACGGATCGAAAAAGGCGTGGCGCACTCGAATCCATGCGAAGTCGGTAACGACTACATGCTCGTCCTGGCCTTCGACTCGTTGATAGGCAACCACGCGCGCACCGCCGACAATCTGGGCTACGATCAGATCCGCGATGAGGTGCGCCTGCGGGATCACGGGGACGCATTCGACATGGGCAAGGTGCCGCGCGCGACCATGCTGCGAGCGCCGCAGCTGCCGCGCGCGCTGCGAGACCGGTTGGTAACGCTCGACGAACGCGCCATCATCGACGCCGTTGGCGATCGGCTACAGCATCGAGAAATCGAGGCGTTGCTGGCGCGGCGTGATGCGATCGTTGGGTCCTGGGCGGTGTTGGAGTAGCCAATGCGAAGGTCCACCAGTATCTGGGGTCCGATGCTGCTGATCAGCGCCTACTACGCGCTCGCAATCATCGGTGCAGTGTGGCTTTCCAATGAGTTTCCACAGATGGAACGCTACCTTCCGGTTGGTGGCATCGAGGAACTCGCGCAACGCAACGCCGACGACTTCGAGACGGTCAGCAGACCCGCCGCGGAAATTCCGTTGGGCGGCGAAGAGTCGCTCAAACTCGCCGTCGCCATCATGTGCACGCTGTTGCTGATGGTGCCGATCTCGTGGGTGTATTTCGTCACGACGAAAGACAAAGAGGTCGATCGATCGTTTGCGCACACGATCATGGTGTTGCCGGTCATCGTCGCCGGCATCGCGGCGATCGTGCACGGCAGCCTGCCACTCGCGTTCAGTCTCGCCGGGGTCGTTGCCGCGGTCCGCTTCCGTTTCACGCTCGAAGAACCGGCGCAAGCGCTGTACATCTTCATCGCCATCGCGGTGGGTCTCGGCGCCGGCATCAGCGCGGTCGGCGTTGCATCGGTGGTATCGATCGCGTTCGTCTATCTCACGCTGGTGCTGTGGAAGCTCGACTACGGCGTCGATCTGAACACGCGATTTTTCGCGTTCCTGACCGGCCGCGGCCGCGATGACAAGGACCTGTGACCGCGTTGCGCTGTCAGCGGTCGCGATCGTGCTGACGTTCGCCGCCTCGGCGTGCGGAAAATCTCCGCCGCATTCCCGAACGGGTTCGAGTTTCGACGCGATGGAAGCAGTGCGATGGAACCTGCCGAAGCGGCTCGACGAAATCTCCGGACTCGCGTTGAGCGCCGACGAACGACTCTTCGCACACGACGACGAACGCGCCGTGATCTATGAAATCGACTGGCACCGCGGTCGTGTATCGAAGGCGTTCGCGCTGGGCGACCCGTCCATCAAAGGCGATTTCGAAGGCATCGCCATCGCCGGGCACGATTTCTATCTCGTCACCAGCGACGGCGTTCTGTATCGCGCCGCGGAAGGCGACGACGGCGCGCACGTCGTGTACGAACGCATCGACACCGGCACCGGCCGACGCTGCGAAATCGAAGGGCTCACGTACGATGCGCGCCGCGCTTTACTGTTGCTCGGCTGCAAGGCGCCGCGTGAGGCTTCCATGCAAGGCCGAGTCAGCGTATTGGCGTGGGCGCCGGAAAGGCGAGCGATCGACGAACAGGCGTCGTTCTCCGTTCCGGAAAAGCCGTTCGCCGCGGCGCTCGAGGCGACGCACTTCAACCCGTCGAGCGTAGAGATCTCGCGCGATGGAACGCATCTGTATCTGCTCGCGGGTAAGCAACGCGCGCTGGCGGAGGTCGATCTGAACGGCGGTCTCATGGCGGTGACGCCGTTGCCGGCGAAGCAGCACCGGCAACCGGAAGGTCTGGCCATCGGTCCGGAACGAGAAACGATCATCGCCGACGAAGCCGGCGGCGGGAGGGCGACGCTTGCAATCTACCGGCGGCGCTGAGGCGCGCAACAAATCGTTGATTCTGATCCACGGCCGCGGCTTCAAGCCGGCGCGCGCCGACCTGCAACCGCTATGGCTGCAGGCATTGCGCTGCGGCATCGGCCGCGATGCGACCGAAGCGCTTCCGGCGTTCGATCGCTGCCGGCTCGAGTTCGTCTATTACGGCGACGAAGTCAATGCAGTGCTGGCTGCCGAACGGCGCAGTTACGATCCCTCGCTCGATCTCGCGGATCTCGAGCACACGCTCTCGGCGCTCGCTGCGCTATCCAAGTCGCGGCAGTTCCGCCGCGAACATTACGAACGACTCCCGGGCAAAACCGCGTTCAAGGAATTTCTCGCAGACGTCGGCGCGCCGGTGCTGTCTGCGATGGGATTGAAGGAGCGCGCGCTCGGGCGCTTCATTCCAGAACTCGTCGACTACTGGCGCGCCACGAACAGCCGTTTGCGGCCGGTCCTGGCGCGATTGTGCGATGTCGTCGGGGACGCGCTCGATCGCGACGACGACGTTCTGCTGATATCGCACTGCGTGGGCTGTGTGATTGCGTATGACGCGTTATGGGCGCTGTCGCGCGGCGGCTACCGCAACGGCGGGAGCGCCCGCGGCAAGATCACGACGTGGCTGACGCTCGGCGCCCCGCTCGGCGACGAAAGCGTCAAGCACCGGCTCGAAGGCGCCGGCGCAGAGGGTGCCGCCAGGTACCCCAACAACATCCTGTCGTGGGTGAACGTTGCCGCGGAAGACGATTACGTCTGCCACGACGACCGTCTCGCGGACGACTATGCCGACATGCTGGCGCACCGGCTGGTCAGCCGTATCGAAGACATCCGAATCTACAATCTCGCCGTTCGATACGGTCGTTCGAATCCACACAACGCGTTCGGATACCTCACGCACCCCAAGGTGAGCCGCACCATCGCGAAGTGGCTGGCCGAGCCAGTCGAGTCACAAGCAGCGCGATGACACCTTGCGCTTCAGATTCTCCGGCTTGTCGATGATCTCGTAGAACGCGTCGAGATAGTGGGTGGTGCGCTCGATAGTGATCGCGTCCAACCGCGCATCGTTTTTGAACAATGCATAAATGTCGGCGCGCGCTACGCGGAACCGGTCGAGCGTGGCCTGAAGAGTCGCCTCGGGCCGGCAGTAACCCCGATAGAGACGTTGCTGGACGCTGCCGATGCCGAGCCCCTCGGCGGGCCTCGCGTAGGGAGCCGCAACGATGCCGGTCGCGTCGAAGTCGTACGGCACCGGCAGCGCGGCGCCGTTGGCGGCCGTCAGCAGAACGACGTTGTGGCAACAGTCGTCGCCCTTCGGACCGCGAATCATCGAGAAATCGGTGTTGCCCAAGAGGAACTCGAACACTTCGGCGAGGTTGGCCTGCACTGGGTCGAGCTGCTCGCGCTCGATGCTGGCGACTTTCGCAAGGCGCACATCACGACGCTTCGCGAGCCACTCTTCGGGCTCGATCAGGAACGCGGCATGCGTGTGGTGCTTGCCGCCTTTCTCGGTGTCCACATAGGTCACTTCGAGTGGCTGCACGCGCAGGCTCGTCGGGGAAATGAGGTTGAAGACGCGATACGCCAGCAGTTCGAGTTCGACGCGCGTGGCGTATGCGGAGCTCGCGTCGCCGATGCGGCCGCAGTGCGTGACCAGCTTGACCTTGTCGAGTCCGGAAAACGGCGTTCCGCTCGGCGTGTCTTTTGGGAAGTTCAGCCGCAACGGCGGAAATTTGCAGGCGGAATCGTCACGCCGGGATTTGCCACGCGGCTTCATTTTCAGCGGCATGCGCATGTCGGCGCCGGATGCATCCCTCCAGACCAGCGCGCCGTTCAGATAGGCCGGCTCTTCGCTGTCGTCCGCAGCGAGGCGGCTCAACGGCGCTTCGAGGGTGACCGCAATACGGCTGTCGTCGAAGAACAACGGCGCATCGGCCCACGCTGCGCCATACAGCGCGGCCAGCGAGGCCGCGACCAGCGCGACCGCTACCCGGAACAACGCAAGGTACTCGACGACGTTTTTTCCTCGTGCCGATCCATTCGGAGTTGGAGTGTAATCTTCAGCGGAACTCGAGCACCACGGTCGCGTGGGCCCCGTAGCTAGCTCGATGGTGAAGCCCGCTTCTGTGTCTGGGCGGCACTTTGCTCAGTTTCGCGCGATTGACTCGAAGTCGGTGGACGCTTGGCCATCTCCAGAATTCGAATCCCGACTTCTTCGCCAATTGGCATCGAACCATCGGTCCATTACATCGGCACAACAGTCGTGCACCGTTCGCTCCAAGAGCGTCCGGTCGATGCGTTCCACCATGTGGAATCTGCGATCGTTGGCTGCCTGGTGTCCTTCAACCACGTTTATCGAGCCGGGATCGACGCCGAGGAACGCACCCATGCGCTCTGCGGAATTCTTGATTTCGTTGGTTCGTATCACGAGCAGACGCTCTGGTGGGATCACTTCCAGCGCACGCCGATAATGTCCACCCCACGCAGAAAGGTAGGCGCGAATCGGGAATAGACCTGCATCTCGAAAGGCCTCCTCTCCAGGTTGGAACGTAAATTTCTCGGGACAGTAGTAGACGCGTTGAGCGCGTCTCCAGTAGGGTCCAACGTTGAACGCGATCACGTGGTTCACCAGCGAGTCGAGCCATGAATAGCAGTCTCTAATCGTCAGGATGAACTTGGCTCGAAGGAAATGCCCGCGCGAGCTGCTCGAGATGGAAGACGTGCAACCAGCAGGCTTCCATCTCGAGCCACAGTCGACGGTCGCGCCGTCGCAGAAACGTCAACCAGCTCTCGTCCTTCGGACGCTTCGCCAACAGCTTGGGAATCAGGTTGGGATAATCCGGCTCGTGGTCAGATCGGTAGTTCCGCGCAAACACTTGTGCGACGGAATGCGTACCCGATTTCTCGGTGCCGACACAGAAGGCATGAAAACGACGTTTGTAGGTCGGTGCCACCCAGCCGACCGTGCCGATCTGTTTGATCCGGGCGTGAACCCGATTGGACAAACTAGCTTCTTCCACCCTACCCCACCTCAATAAACGCCGGCCGAGCGTTGCCTCCTCAGCTACTTGGTCGACAATCTCTGATCCGTTTGTCCTTCAACAGGATGATTGGACACACCTGTCGCTCACGTCTGCCAGACACGAGTCCGAAGCTTTTGTAGGAATAATCCGATGCTCCGGATCGCTGCATGACAATCCGCATTTCGCCTCGATCGACTTGTGGATAGAGTTTGCAAATTGGAATCGAGCCAGGAGCTGGTTTCGGCCCCATCGTGTCTGTTCTCAAATCGTGCCTAGTTGGCGGTTTCCAGCCGATATCCTTTATGAGGGCCTTGTCTGTCTTCGCGCTGGCCGTCTTTATCGCCGCCCCAGTCACTGGCTCGGATCTTCCACCGCTCGATTGGCAGTTCGAGAAATATGCCGATCCAATGCACAAGGCTGGCATCGTCGCAGCCGCATCACAGGTCTCGAAGGTCGATGATGGCGGCGTCGTAACCACTTTGATTCGGTGTTGGTCCGCAACCGGCAACTACGACGTCCGGTTCGTGGTAGAGAATGGTCAGTCACTCAGCTCCGAGGACACCCGCTGGCAATTCGACAGGGGTCCGATACGAAGCGGCCGTTGGAGAGTGAGTCCACGAGGGAACGCCCTTGTGGTGCCAGACTCATCGATCAACGAGATGATCAAAGGTATCCGCAGCGGCAACAATCTCGTGCTCATGCTGCCAAGCGATGGTGAACATCGCTATCGCATTTCCCTGCTAGGGTCGTCGCGCGCCATCGGCGAGATGCAGAATCTCTGCAAACCGTAGTTGAGGTCGATATCGCGGGTCGACGAATCAAGTCCCCGCTAGTTCAGCGGAGTGCGAGCACCACGGTAGTGTGGTTCGGGTCCTCGTAGCTGGGCTTAATGGTAAAACCGAGCTCCCGACACAGCGCCAGCATCCGCGCGTTCTCGCGCAGTACGTGTCCAAACATCTCGCCGATTCCCCGATTGCGCGCATGCGCGATGATCCGCTGCATCATCAGCGTGCCGAGCCCCCGCCCGCCGAGTTCCTGCCACACCAGTATCGCGAACTCGGCGCGCTCCAGGTCCGGGTCGGCGTGAATCCGAACCACACCGTAGATCTTCGTGGCGCCGGCGATGCCTGGCTCCGTCAGCACCAGCGCCATCTGGCGGTCGTAGTCGATCTGCGTGAAGCGCGCCGCCATGACGTGCGACATGCTGCGCATCGCGGAGAAGAAGCGCAGACGGATCTCCTGAGGGGTGAGTCGCGCGAAAGCTTCGTGCAGCGAGGGTTCGTCCTCCGGAAGGATGGGACGCAACAACAGCGTGCGGCCATCGTCCAGAGCGATCGTCTCTTCCAGTTCGCTTGGGTACGGGCTGATCGCCAGCCGCTGCGTGCCGGGCTGGATCGGAACCGCCACGCGAACGCGGACGTCGAGCGCGATTGCGCCGTCGGCATCGACGAGCAGCGGGTTGATATCGAGTTCGACCACTTGCGGCAGATCGACGAACAGTTGCGACACCCGCATCAGATCCAGGCTGACCGCTTCCAGATCCGCGGCGGGAAGGCCGCGATAGCCGCGCAGCAGTTTGAACACGCGCGTGCGCGCGATCATGTCACGCGCCAGCCGCAGGTTGAGCGGCGCCAATCCGAGCGCGGTATCGCCCCGCACCTCCACCGCCGTACCGCCATGGCCAAACACCAGAACGGGTCCGAACTGCACGTCTTCGTAAGCGCCTACGATCAGTTCGAAGCCGTTGCGCGCGGTCGCCATCGGTTCCACCGTGAATGCGAGATCGCGAGCGTTCGGCAACAGCCCACGAACGCGACGCAGCATGGCGTCGGCCGCTGCACGCACCGCTGCCGCGTCGGCAAGATCCAGAATGACGCCGCCGACGTCGCTCTTGTGAGAAATATCGGGTGAGCTGACCTTGAGCGCCACCGGTCTTCCGAGACGCGCAGCAACCGCTGCTGCGTCGTCCGGAGTCGCGCACGCGATCGATTGCACCACCGGAATTTCGTACGCCGTGAGCAGCGCGCGGGCCTCGGCGGGATCCAGCCAGCCCACGCCCCGCTGCAGTGCGCGCTCGACGATATCGCGCGCCGCGCCGCGATCGGGCGACAACGCAACCGGCAGCGACGGCGGCGTCTCCAGCAGTGCCGTCTGGCTGCGTCGGTAGTTCACCAGATACATGAAGCCGCGAACGGCCTGTTCCGGCGTGTCGTAGCTCTGTACGCCGTGTTGTTCGAACAGGTGCCGGCTTTCGGTCTGATACGCGCCCCCTACCCAGCTCGTCAGCAACGGCTTGCTGCGATGCCTTGCGTAGGCGTCGACGACCACGCGCGCACTGTCGAAGCTCGATGCAACGGCCACCGGGCAGTTCAACACCAGCGTGGCGTCCACGTTCGGGTCTGCGATCACGATCTCCAGCGCCTGCCGATATCGCTCGGGGGCGGCATCACCGAGGATGTCTACCGGATTGCCGTGCGACCACGCGGCCGGCAACAACGCGTCGAGCTTCGCCATCGACTGCGGCGTGAGTTCCGCGAGTTGGCCCGCTTCGTCGAGCAAACGGTCCGTCGCCAGAATGCCGAAGCCGCCGCCGTTCGTGACGATCGCCAGCCGCTCTCCCACGCAGGGTCGCCCGAGCGCGAGCGCCTCGACGGCATGGAACAGATCCTCGAGCGCAGACACGCGCAACATGCCGGCGCGGCGGAACGCCGAGTCGTATACCGCATCGGTGCCGGCCAGCGCGCCGCTGTGCGAGCGCGCGGCACGCGCGCTTTCGGCGTGCCGGCCTGACTTGCAGACGATCACCGGTTTGCCGCGCGCTGCGGCGCGCGCCGCCGACATGAATTTGCGCGCGTGCGAGATCGCTTCGATGTAAAGCAGTATCGCGGTCGTTGCTTCGTCGCCGGCGAGATAGTCGAGGAGATCGCCGAAGTCCACGTCGGCCATACCGCCGAGCGACATCAGATGCGAGAAGCCGATTCCACGCGCGGTAGCCCAATCGAGAACGGCGGTCAGCAGCGCGCCGGACTGCGTCACGAACGCCACGCTGCCAGCCGCTGGCGTGAGGTGGGCAAAACTCGCGTTGACGCCGGCCGCAGGCGCCAGAATTCCAACGCAGTTCGGCCCGATGATGCGCAACAGGTGCGGCTTCGCCGCGTCGAGCATCGCCTGCTGCAACGCGGCGCCCATCGGCGCGCTCAGCTCGGCGAAGCCCGCCGAAATCACGACCGCTGCCTTGGTACCGCGCCGGCCGAGTTCGTCGATGATGCCCGGCACCGTGGCCGCCGGGCTCGCGATCACCGCGAGGTCGGGCGCGCTCGGCAGCGCGCCAATCGACCGGTACACCGGCACGCCGAGCAGATGATCGCGATTCGGGTTGACCGGAAATATCGGCCCGGCGAAACCGGCGCCGCGCAGATTCTCGAACAGCGTGCGGCCTACGGAACTGGGCCGCTCGCTTGCCCCGATCAGTGCGATCGAACGCGGCTTCAGCGCGAATTCGAGATTGCGTATCGACACCCGCAGGACAGTAACACGCGAACCGACAATCGCATCCGCATTCGCGCGGCACGGCCGGCTTTGTCGTGTGCAACTAAGGGGCGACTTGCGTCCGCAGGCGGAGCGCTGCACGCTGCGGGCGATGTCGTAACGATCGATCGTACTGATGCCATCAGACGCCGCGCGCGAGCTGGAAGTGATCCGCGAAGTACTCGCGGCGACCGAGCCGCAATCGCACCTGCTATTGCCGACGCTGCTCGAGGTGCAACGGCGGCTCGGGCAGGTGCCGAACGCGTGCGTGGCAGCCGCGGCGCAGCACTTCAATCTGTCGCGCGCCGACGTACACGGCGTTCTCACCTTCTATCACGACCTGCGCCTCGAGCCCGCCGGCGATCACGTGGTGCAGATCTGCCAGGCCGAAGCGTGTCAGGCCGTCGGTTGCCGGGCGCTCGCATCGCACGCCGTACAGCGCCTCGGTGTTGCGATGGGCGCGACGTCGCCAGATCGGCGGATCACGCTCGAAGCGGCCTACTGCTTCGGCAATTGTGCGTGCGGGCCGACCGTACGCATCGACGATGCGGTTCACGGCCGCGTCACGCCCGAGCGATTCGACGCCCTCGTTGCCGCACTGTACGGACCGCGGCCATGACCGCTCGCATCTTCGTACCGAACGACACAGGCGCCTGTTCGCTTGGCGCCGACGCCGTGGCGACAGCGGTCGAATCGGTGCTGGTCGCGAGTCGCATCGACGCGCGCGTGGTTCGCAACGGCTCGCGCGGCGCGTATGCGCTGGAGCCGTTGCTCGAAGTCGAGTCGGCAGACGGACGCATCGGCTTTCCGCGTGTAGAACCGCACCACGTCGCGGCGCTGTTCGCCGCGGGCATACCGGATCGACGCCGCGCGTCGTGCATCGGCGTCGTCGACGACCTGCCGTTTCTGAAACACCAGACGCGCCTCACCTTCGCACGCGCCGGCGTGATCGATCCGCTCGATCTCGATGCGTACCGCGCTAACGGTGGATTCGAGGGGCTGGCGCGGGCGCGGACGCTGACCGCCGCGCAGATCGTCGACGAGATTCGTACGTCCGGGTTGCGCGGTCGCGGCGGTGCGGCATTCCCAGCCGCGGTGAAGTGGCAGACGGTTCTCGACGCCGCCGGCCCCATCAAATACGTCGTCTGCAACGCCGACGAAGGCGACTCCGGAACGTTTGCCGACCGGTTGTTGATCGAAGCGGACCCGCTCCAGCTCATCGAGGGCATGTTGATCGCGGCACTGGCGACGGGCGCTGAGCACGGCTACGTGTACCTGCGTTCGGAATATCCGCGGGCGCGTGACGTGCTGGTTCGCGCGCTTGCCGTGGCGCGTCGCGCGGGCGTGCTCGGCCGAGACGCATGCCGTACGGGCCACGCATTCGACATCGAGTTGCGGATGGGCGCTGGTGCCTATGTATGCGGCGAGGAAACATCGCTGCTCGAGAGCCTCGAAGGCAAACGCGGCCTCGTTCGTTTCAAACCACCCGTGCCCGCCATCAGCGGCCTGTTCGGCAAGCCGACGCTGATCCACAACGTGCTGACACAGGCGGCGGTAACGACCATTCTCGGCCGCGGCGGCGACGCCTATGCAGCGCTCGGTACCGGACGGTCACGCGGCACGATGCCGTTCCAACTCGGCGGCAACGTGGCAAACGGCGGCATTGTCGAGCTGCCGTTCGGCGCGACCCTGCGGAGCGTGCTGCAGGATTTCGGTGGCGGCAGCCTGTCCGGTCGACCGCTGCGCGCGGTGCAGGTCGGCGGACCGCTCGGCGCGTATCTGCCGCCGTCGCTCTGGGACGTGCCGCTCGACTACGAAGCGTTCGCCGCGCACTCCGCCATGCTCGGCCACGGCGGCATCGTCGCGTTCGACGACACCGTCGACCTCGGCGAGCAGGCGCAGTTCGCGATGCAGTTCTGCGCGCACGAGTCGTGCGGCAAATGCACACCGTGTCGCATTGGCTCGGTGCGCGGCGTCGAAGTGATCGAACGCATCCGGCGCGGCGAGCGCACCGACGAGAACGTTGCATTACTGCAGGATCTGTGCGAAACGATGGAGACCGGCTCTCTGTGCGCTCTGGGTGGACTCACGCCGATGCCCGTTCGCAGTATTCTCGAACACTTCAGGGAAGACCTCGTGCCTCTCCGAGTTCCCAACGACAACGAGATGTCGCGATGAACGTGGCCGATCACGTGCACCGCGACCTCGGCACGCCGCCAGCCTCGTCCGACGTGCAAGTTCGCCTCATCATCGACGGCATTGCGGTCGAAGCACCGGCCGGCACGTCCGTGTTGCGCGCGGCGCTCGCGGCCGGCATCGGGATTCCGAAGCTGTGCGCGACGGACTCGCTCGCTCCGTTCGGCTCGTGTCGGGTGTGCCTGGTGGAGATCCAGGGACGCAAAGGTACGCCGGCGTCGTGCACCACGCCGGTCGAGGCCGGAATGGTGGTGCGCACCCAAACCGAGACATTGGCGCGCGTCAGAAAGGGCGTACTCGAACTGTACATTTCCGATCATCCGCTCGACTGTCTGACCTGCGCCGCCAACGGCGATTGCGAACTGCAGGACGTGGCGGGTGAAGTCGGCCTGCGCGACGTGCGTTACGGTTTGGCCGGCGCCAATCATCTTGATCAGCCAAAAGACCTGTCGAATCCATACTTCGCGTTTGACCCGTCGAAGTGCATCGTCTGCTCGCGCTGCGTGCGCGCGTGCGAGGAAGTGCAGGGAACGTTTGCGCTCACCGTATCGGGCCGCGGTTTCGATTCGGCAATTGCCGCGAGCGCAGCCGACCCGTTCATCGACTCCGAATGCGTATCGTGCGGCGCCTGCGTGCAGGCATGCCCCACTGCGACATTGATCGAGAAATCCGTGGTCGAACACGGCCAGCCGGACCGCGTGGTGAAGACGACCTGCGCATACTGCGGTGTGGGCTGCTCGTTCAAGGCCGAACTGAAAGGCGACCAGCTCATCCGCATGGAGCCGGATCCCGATGGCGGAGCCAATCACGGTCATTCGTGCGTGAAAGGGCGCTTCGCGTGGGGCTACGCGACACACCGCGATCGCGTTTTGCAACCACTGCTACGCGAGCGCATCGACGAACCGTGGCGCGGAGCATCGTGGGACGAAGCGATCGACTTCACGGCGCGGCGCTTTCGCGCCATTGCGGACAAGTATGGGCGCCATGCGATCGGCGGCATTTCTTCGTCGCGCTGCACGAACGAGGAAGTATTCGTCGTGCAGAAAATGGTTCGCGCCGCGTTCGGCAACAACAACATCGACACGTGTGCGCGCGTCTGTCACTCGCCCACGGGATACGGCTTGAAGCAGACGTTCGGCACGTCCGCCGGCACGCAGGATTTCCAGTCCGTCGATCACGCCGACGTGATCATGGTGATCGGCGCCAATCCCACCGACGCGCATCCGGTGTTCGCATCGCGGCTCAAGAAACGGCTGCGTCAGGGGGCGCAACTGATCGTCGCCGACCCACGCCGCATCGACCTCGTGCGCAGCGCGCACGTCGAAGCGCGCCACCATCTGCAGCTGCGTCCCGGAACGAACGTCGCACTGATCAATGCGCTGGCGCACGTGGCGGTCACAGAAGGATTGGTCGACGAGACGTTCGTCGCGGAGCGCTGCGAGCGCGAATCGTTCGAGCGCTGGCGATCGTTCATCGCGTCCGAGGAGCATTCACCGGAAGCGGCCGAACCGTTCACCGGCGTGCCGGCCGACGAGGTTCGGCGCGCGGCGCGCCTTTATGCCGCGGCCCGCAACGCGACCATCTACTACGGCCTAGGCGTAACCGAACACAGCCAGGGCAGCACCATGGTGATGGGCCTTGCGAACCTCGCGATGGCGACCGGCCACATCGGCCGCGACGGCGTCGGCGTGAATCCGCTGCGCGGCCAGAACAACGTTCAGGGCGCATGCGACATGGGTTCGTTTCCGCACGAGTTCTCGGGCTATCGCCACGTCTCCGACGACGCGGTGCGCGGCTCGTTCGAGTCGCAATGGCACGTGCAGCTCGACGCCGAACCCGGTCTGCGCATTCCGAACATGCTCTCGCAGGCGATCGGCGGTGAATTTCGCGGCCTGTTCATTCAAGGCGAGGATCTGGCGCAGTCCGATCCGAACACGCAGCACGTTGCCGATGCATTGCGATCGCTCGACTGTCTCGTCGTGCAGGATCTGTTTCACAACGAGACGTCGAAGTTCGCTCACGTATTCCTGCCCGGCACGTCTTTCCTGGAAAAGGACGGGACGTACACCAACGCTGAACGGCGCATCAACCGCGTGCGTCCGGTGATGGCGGCCAAAGCGGGGCTCAGCGAATGGGAAAC
Source organism: uncultured Gammaproteobacteria bacterium (assembly GCA_963780795.1). GTDB lineage: Bacteria > Pseudomonadota > Gammaproteobacteria > Pseudomonadales > Azotimanducaceae > DATJGR01. The sequence goes on from CAWADH010000010.1 coordinate 281,189, forward strand.
CGTGTGTCGGCTCGCCACCGCAATGGGCTATCCGATGCACTACGACAACGCCGCGCAGGTCATGGATGAAATCGCCGCGCTAACGCCCACGTTCAGGGGCGTGTCGTTCGCGAAGCTCGATCGCGAAGGCGGCATGCAGTGGCCGGTGAGCGACGCGTCTTCGCACGGCACGCGCATTCTTCACGAGGGCGGTTTCGTGCGCGGTAAAGGCAAGTTCATGCTGACGCGCTACGTGCCGACCGACGAGCGCGCCAACCGCCGGTATCCGTTGCTGCTCACCACCGGCCGGATTCTCAGCCAGTACAACGTCGGCACGCAGACGCGCCGAACCGCCAACGTCACCTGGCATGCGCGCGACGTGCTGGAGATTCACCCGCACGATGCGGAACTGCGCGGTATCGCGGACGGCGATGCGGTGCTGCTGTCGAGCCGTAAAGGGTCGACGACGTTGGCCGCACACGTTACCGATCGCGTCACCGAAGGCGTGGTCTACACGACCTTCCACCATCCCGGGCACCGCCGCCAACGTCGTCACCACGGAAAATTCCGACTGGGCGACGAACTGCCCCGAATACAAAGTCACCGCCGTGGAAGTGCGTCCCACCAACGAACCCATTGGGCACGATGGCTGATTCACCGTTGCGGCAGCCTGTGATCGAACGGCGCGTGGCATCCGCCGGCGTCGAGGAGACATGGGGCATCGCGGTGGAAACGCCGGTCGAAATCGGCATCAACGGCGCGCCGTGGACCGTGATGATGGCGACGCCGGCCGACCTCGAAGACCTCGCGATCGGGCTCGCGCTGACCGAGCGTGTCGTCAACGACATCACCGCCGTTCAGCGCATCGGCGTTTCCAACTATCTCGAAGGCATCGTCGTCGACCTCACCGTTCCGACGCATGCGGTGAGCGATTCCGCCCGCCACCGCCGTTCGCTCGAGGGAAGGATCGGCTGCGGGCTGTGCGGCGTCGAAGCGCTCTCCGGACTTCCGTCGCGATCCAGCTTTGCCGCCGGCAATCCCGTGGCGATCGACGAGGCAGCGGCGCGTCGAGCCTTCGCGGAACTGTCAGCCCTGCAACCGCTGAACCTGGCTACCCATTCGGTCCATGCGGCGGCGTGGTGCCGGGTCGACGGAGGCATCGAACTCGTGCGCGAAGACGTCGGCCGCCACAACGCGCTCGACAAATTGATCGGCGCTCGCGTGCGAGCGGGTCAGCTCGATGCGGCGGGATTCATCGCAATGACGAGCCGATGCAGTTTCGAACTGGTGTACAAAGCGGCGGCAACGCGCGCTTCTGCGCTGGCGACCCTCTCCGCACCGACGAGCCTCGCGCTGGAATGGTCCGCCACGCTCCACCTGCCGTTGATGTGCCGCGGCGCCAGCGATTCGATCGTGGCATTCGCATCGGGCACCTGATCGTGCAGCAGGACGATCTCGTCAGAATGGTCAATCAGATCGCCGACTTCTTCGACGCGTATCCCGAGGCGGAAGCGGTGTCCGGCGTCGCCGAACATCTGAGCAAGTTCTGGGATCCCGCGATGCGCCGGCAATTGCTCGAGGCGCGCGCTTCGCTGAACGACCGATTGCACCCGGTCGCGCGCCGGGCGCTCGCATCGCTCGCCGAAACTGCACCGTGATTGCAGCCGCCGACGTCACCGGACTCATTCTGTGCGGCGGCGCCGGCGCTCGTATCGGCGGCCGCGACAAGCCGCTGGAACTGCTCGGAGGCGTTCCACTGGTAGAACACGTGCGCGAACGGTTGCGGCCTCAGGTTGCCCGTGTCCTGATCAGCTGCAATCGCAACTTCGACGCGTACGCTCGTTGGAACGACACCATCGTTCGCGACGAGGCGGCGAACCGCGGCCCGCTTGGCGGGGTCATCGCCGGCATGAACTCGACGCAGACCGAATATCTGTTCGTGTGCCCGGGCGACGCGCCGTTTCTCTCCACGACACTGGTGGACAATCTGGCGTCGGCGCTCGATCGCAGTCATGCGGACATCGCACTTCCGCGCGACGGGGTGCGGCGGCAGCATTTGTTTCCGCTGATGCGGCGTTCGCTCGCCGGACCGCTCCGCCACTATCTCGACACGGGTGGCCGGTCGGTACACGCCTTCGTCGAAACGCAGCGGACGGTCGTGGTCGATACCGCCGACCGGGAAGCCTTCTTCAACGTGAATTCCGAGGCCGATCTGCGGGCAGCAGCCGCGATGCTGCCGGATCGGAAGGTTCGCGGCTGCTGATAATTCCGGCGTACCCTGCGAGACTGTTGCGTCCCAATTGCCCCGCAATCGTTGCGGAACCTCGCCACGCTTCGTCCGTCGAAGCTCTACTTTTCGACCGCCAACAACGGACACCCCTCGAATGGCGTTTCACTCGCTGATGATGCATCTGATCGCAGAACTCAGAACGCAATTGCGCGCGAGTCCGACCGTCGTCGAACTCGGCAACCAGACGTTCGACGCGCGCCCTGGGGACCTCGCGAGAACCACGGCATCACTCGCCGCGCAGGTAACGCCATTCGACGCGAAATTGCTGGCCGATATCGAATCGCGCACAGGCGATGCGCGCAGAGCGAGCACGGCCGACTTCTACCGCGCGCTCGGATTCTCCGAGTACAAAACCATCGACGTGAACGGGCGTTACGACAGCCTCGTCATGGACCTCAATCGCGACCTCGCGACGCACTATGGCTTCACGGAGACGTTCGATCTCGTCACCAACAACGGTACCGGCGAGCACGTGTTCAACCAGGGCGCGGTCTTCGGCAACGCACACGCACTCTGCAGGGTCGGCGGACTCATGCTGCACGTGCTGCCATTCGTCAATTATCTGAACCACGGCTTCTTCAGCTTCAACCCGATTCTGTTCCACGACCTTGCCGCCGTGAACGGCTACGACATCGTCCGGCTGTCGATTGCCAGCAACCACGGCATCGAAATCGGTGGGCCCGATTCTTCCTCTCTGAGCCGCGCGGAGTTGCAGGAGCGTTGCGCAGTAGACGGCAGCGCAAAGGGGTCGCTCTCGCACCTGTTGCATCTCGGCAGGTCCGGGAAGCGCACTCGACGACCGCTCAGCATGGCGCTACGGCGCGTCATGAAGGACGGTCCGAACGTTTCGGTGGTCGCCGTACTGCACCGGCAAACGGATGCATCGTTTCAGTTCCCGATACAAGGCATGTACGGCGGCGCGAACATCACCGATTCGCAGTTGCGCGAAGCCTATGCGAACGGCGGCGGCTCGCCATGATCGACCTCCTGGCGCGCGCACGATCAATGACCCTCGAGACCGATCCGTTCCCGCACCTGCTGATCGACGATGCCCTCGACGCCGAGTCGTACGCAATGCTCGCCTCTCAGTTTCCATCCATCGACGTCGTGAACCGGCGCGGGCGGCGTGTCAGAAACAATCACTTGTACCTGCTATCGGCGTCAGATGTTGCAACCCATCCGTCGATATCACCCGCGTGGAAGGCGTTCTTCCGCTATCCGGTCTCGGTCGATTTCTGGCGTGACGTACTACCGCTGATCAAGTCGCAGCTGCTGACGATCAATCCCGGACCTCGAGTCGCTGGCCGGCCGACCGCTCGAAGACTTCCGCGTTGGCGAACGCCGCAAGGACGAGACCTTCACCGGCGAGATCTCGCTCGATTGCCAATTCGGCGTCAATTCGCCGGTTACGCGTGCGTCTACCGTCCGATCACCCCACCTCGATCGTCCGACGAAACTGTTCAATGCTCTGTTGTACTGCCGCGCACCGGAAGACGACACGCCAGGCGGTGGTCTCATCCTCTACCGCACAATGGGTCCGCTCGTCTACTCGGAGGGATCCAGCATCATGCCGACACGCGTGGTGCCGGCGAAGCGCATCGCCTATCGCGCAAACCGGCTCGTACTGTTCCTGAATTCGCCATGGTCCGTGCACGGCGTAGAGCCGCGGCCCGTCACACCGCACGTCCGTCGATACATCAACTTTCTGTGTGAATTCAAACAGCCGCTGTTCGAACTCGAGCATCTGTCGCCGATCGCACGACACTACGAGACGGCACGCGCCGCGGTGAGCCGCGCCTTCGTCCGATCGCGTGAAGTCGAAGCACCGCTGGTGTAAGCAGCCGAAGCGAGACGTCGGCGAGGCGGCACGAGATCGAGAGAAAGACCAGCGCGCACGATCACTCCTTGCTGAACCCCGCGATTTCGTCGAGTTGTCGCGTGACCCGCATCAGACTGTGCCCCGCCAGATCGTCGAGCAGGCCCTGCACCACCCGCGAGCCTCGGGGAGTGCGGCCGACGATTCGCGGCAGCCACAGCGTCAGCGCGATGCCGACCACACCGATGCCGAGCGCGACGTAGATCCAGGCCGGTGCCGGCGCGTAGATGTCGATTCCCCACCATCGTTTCGCGCCAATCATCGTCGCCACCACCCACAGCAACCACCACGGCAGACCCAGCCAGAGCTGCTGATTCACGCGGGTTCTGCGCAAACACGCGAGGTGCCGCTGCAACTCCACCACGGGCGCCGCGTAGTCGACCGTCGCGATCTGCAGCAGCTGCCGAACGCTCAGGATGATCGCGGCGACGGCGTAGACGTGCATTACGATGCCGGCAGCCAACAGGTGCGTCGTGTCGCGATACTGATACCAGAACGGCGCAATGACGGTGCCGATCGCGATTCCCCAGAACAGCGCCTGCGCGAACTGGCCCCACCCCATCGCCCGCATCGCGGACCGCGTTTTGTCGAGCCTGCGTTCGCGCAACAGTTGCGTAGTCAGCGCGTTGCCGGCATCGACGCGGCGCTCGAGCTCGTGCCATGCGCCCTTCAGATCGTCGAGTTCCATGTCAGTTCTCCTTGCTCTGCTTCGCGACGTCGGCGTCGATCAGACCATCGCGGATGCGTTGTTTGAGCCGATTGAGTTTCGTGGCGACGTTGGTTTCGGTGATGCCGAGCACATCGGCGATTTCGCGATAGCTGTGCTCGTCGAGATACAGCAGCATCAACGCTCGATTCAGATCGTCGAGGCTGGCGATGAAGCGGCGCAGCAGCGCGGCGCGTTCGTCGGTGCCGTCGTCCGCGGTGTCGGGCAACCGCTCCAGCCAGTCATCGTCGATGCTCTGGGTGTAGCGGACGTAGTCGCCGGTGCGGCGCAGGAACGAGATCGCAACGTTCAGCGCGATCCGGTACATCCACGTCGAGAAGCGCCGGCTGGCGTCGTACTTCGGGAACGCACGCCACAACTGCGTGCAGATTTCCTGGGTGAGATCGCGACGGTCTTCGGTGTTCGCGCAATACGTCGCCGCCACCTTGTAGACGATCTTCCGGTGCTCGTTGAGCAGGAACAGGAAGTGGGTCTGAGAATCGTCTTGCGCCATGACCTGCTGGGCCGTCACCGCCGTCGCTCCGAGCCTATCGTTGCTTACATGATTCGCGCGCGTCACCGGAAAATCACACGAGCCGGTCGTTTTCGGTCGACGCGTGTACGCGCCTTTCGCGACCACGTAGGCTTGCGGCCGAAATCGACCCGGAGACGACAGTGACCGAAGCCTCGCAGATTGCCGCCGTCGCTCATGTCATACAGCTGGCCGTTGCGCCGGTGTTCCTCCTGTCGGGCATCAGCGGGATGCTGGTGGTGATGACGAACCGCCTTGCGCGAGTCGTCGACCGGGCGCGCGCGCTCGAGGCGACCTTGTCGATCGATACGCCCACCCCGACGCCGGTGCACACCGAACTCACTACGCTCGCGCGGCGCGCCAAGCTCGTCAGCGGCGCCATCACGCTGTGCACCGTCACCGCCCTGCTCGTCAGCGCCGTGATCGCGACGTTGTTTCTCGGCGACTTCGTGCGGTTCGACGTCTCGTTCGTGGTGGCGATGCTGTTTCTCGCCTCGATGGCGGCGTTCTTCGCCGCGCTCATCCTGTTCCTGCGCGAAATACTGATTGCAACGAGAACGATGCGGATCGGGCCGCAATGACTCAGCTAATGCGGATTCCGTGTGCGGCGAGATGTCCGGTCAGCGCGCGGGCGCCGGCATTCGCCTCGAAGTGGACGCTCGGAATGCCGACCTGCCGCGCCGTTACGACGTTCGGTTCGACGTCGTCGATGAACAGCGCCTGCTCAGGCGCCAGTCGAAGCTCGGCCAGCACGCGTTCGAAGTAAGCCGCGTCGGGTTTCGCGTGCCCTACGCGGCACGAATAGAACTCGCGGTCGAACAGCGCGCGATAGCCGAGCTCACCGGACATGTAGTGCGCGCGGTGCGCCTGCTGATTGCTCGCGAGACAACACCTCACGCCCGATTGGCGGAGGTTCGAGATGAGTTCGAGCACCTCGCGATCGACCTCGATGTTCGTCCACACCAGACAGCGCCTGTTCCACCGTCGTGCGGCTGCGCCAACGCCGCAGTACTTCGCCGAGTTGCGTCGGGAAATCGACGACACCGGTTAGGCACGGTCGCTCCGAGGCGAAGATCTCGGCGACGAATGCATCGAGATGCGTTGCGTCGTCCAGCATTGCCGCGAAACGCTCGCGCCAGTTTCCGGCGGTGCGCTGAATCACGCCGTCGGCGTCGAACAGCACGACCTCGGCCGTCATCGGACGAAAGGGCGCGGCGCGACCGACATCGCGATCGTTACGCCGCTTTCCAGTTGCCGTGGAAACCGAACGGCACGCGATGGTCGAGATAGGCGGTTGCCAGCGGGACCGGCCGAGACGTTCTGCGCGTCGAGCACCACCAGATGGCTCGCCTTGCGTGCATCGCTGTAGACGTTCGCCAGCAGGTAACCGTCCCCCTCTGCCGCATCGTCAGCGCGCGGCACGAAGATCGGCTCGTTGGTGGCGCAACCGGCGCCGACGTCGTAAATCTCCATCTTCCCGGTGCGATGGTCGATGCGTCCGATGCCGTTGAACCCACCCACTCTGAATTGCGGCTTCGTGTCGCACGCGAAGTAGCCGTAGCGGTAGCTCAAACCCGTGCGGCGTTCGTCCAGCCGCGGAAACTCGCACGCCATGTCGTTCAGGCGCTCCACTTTGTAGTCGTCCGAGTTGCGCGACAGATCGAACGTCCACCGGCTCAATCGCGGTATCGCCTTGGACGCATCCCCGGGCGTGCCGTCCGGGCGCGGGAACAGCGGCGCTTCCTCGAATTCGCACACGTCGCACACGACCATGTCGCCATCGGTATGCGCATTCATCGGATGGAAGACATACGCCGGATCGCCCTTGAACCAGCGCAGATCCTTGACCGATCCGTTGCGCGGCATGATGCCGATCTGCGTGCCGAGCTCCGGTTCCCATGCATACACCGGCGCGCCGCGCATCGCGCGCTCCATCGAACCCGTTAGCGGCATGATCGGAAAGATCACGTGATCGCGCGTGACCATGAAGTCGTGCACCATCGCGGCATACGGCGCGGTGAACGTTTCCGATCGGGTCAGCTTGCCGTTGCGGTCCACCACGTGGAGCGACATGTCCGGCGAGATCCCGCCGGTCGCGTTGTAGCCGAAGAAGATCATCTCGCCGGTTTCCGGATCCATCTTCGGATGCGCCGTCATCGGCCCGACGAGCTTGCCGTCGAATGTCCACGCACCGCGCGATTCCAGCGTGTTCGGATCCATCTCGAACGGCGCGTGACCTTCTTCGAGCGCCAGCAGTCGGCCGCCGTGCCAGACGATGTTCGTGTTCGCGATGCCGTCGGTCGGCATGAAGCGCACGCGCTCGTCTGAGTCCATTGGGTTGAACGATGCAAACAACGCTTCGCCGGCCTCGTGTTCCATCTTCCACTTCAGTGTGCGCGCCCAACGGTTGCGATAGGACACGCGACCTTCGTGCAGCGTGAACGCGTGAATCATGCCGTCGCCGCCGAACCAGTGATGATGGCCGCGCGGCGCGAACTGGGGGTTCGGTCCGTTGCGATAAAACGTGCCGTTGAGGTCGCGCGGCACCTCGCCTTCGATGATGAGGTCCGGTGCATCGCATTCCATCTGGATCGGCGCGAATCCACCTACGAGGTTCGGGTGGTTCGGAAAAGGTTTGGCCACGTGAGGTGCTCCGGTCGAAAGGTCCGGAATCAAACCATGTTTGATGGGGTTGCAACAGTCGAGGGAGCTTGGGGCCCGCTTGGACCCGCTGTTCTGGGGAGAGAAACAGCGGGTCCTTGCGGATAACCGTGAGATCTCTGGGGAGGGAGATGGCTCATGGTCAGTCGGATGAGCGATGGGGTTGCGCGTATCCGACGTGGGAGCAGTCTCTCAAACAGATGTTTCGACGTGATTTCCGCATCCGTTTCGCACTGCAACAATGTGTAACTCCATGTGGCAACGCGCGTGGCCAACGGCGGGGTTCAGCCCTTACACTCTCGCCTCCATCCGACGGACGAGCATCGTGGATTTCAACGACACCCCGGCTGAAGCGGCCTTCCGAAAAGAAGTGCGGAGTTTCCTCGACGCCAACGCGCCGCTGCGCACGAACCCGACCGAGTCCGCTTTTCCAGAAGGGCGCGAAGACGGCGAGGCCGTCAAAGTAGCGAAGGCATGGCAAGCGACGCTGTTCGATGCCGGCTGGGCGTGCCTCGGCTGGCCGAAGGAATTCGGCGGCCGCGGTGCGGCGCCGATCGAACGGGTGATCTGGAGTCAGGAAGTCAGCCGCTATGTGACGCCCGACGGCTTCTTCGTAATCGGCCAGGGCATGTGCGGCCCTACGCTGATGGCGTACGCAACCGAAGAACAGAAGCGCCACTACCTGCCGGCGCTGGCGCGCGGCGACGACATCTGGTGTCAGCTGTTCAGCGAGCCCGTCGCGGGATCGGACCTCGCGGGCATCAAGACGCGCGCCGAACGTAACGGCGACGACTGGGTGCTGAACGGCCAGAAGATCTGGACCAGCGGCGCACACTACTCAGACTTCGGCATCATCGTCACACGCACCGACCCGAACGTGCCGAAACACAAAGGCTTGACGATGTTCTTCATCGACATGAAGAGCGGCGGGATCGAGATCCGTCCGATCAAGCAGATCAACGGCGATCGCGCCTTCAACGAGGTGTTCTTCACCAACGTGCGCGTGCCCGACAGCCAGCGCCTCGGCGCGGTCGGTCAGGGTTGGCAGGTGTCGCTGGTAACGCTGATGAACGAGCGGCTCGCGGTCGGCGGCAGCCTCGCCACCAGCGTCGATCCGATGATCGAGCTCGCCTCTGCGATGAAGCTCGACGGCAAGCCGGCGATCAAGAACGAGGCGGTGCGCGAAAAACTCGCGTCGTGGTATGCGCAACTGGCCGGCTTGAAGTACACCGGCTTCAGGATGGTGTCGGCGTTGTCGCGCGGCGCGACGCCCGGACCCGAAGCGTCGATCAGCAAAGTCGTCGTCGCACGCATGAATCAGGACATGGCGAACTTCGCGCTCGATCTGCAGAGCCTCGGCGGCGTACTCGACTCGCCGAAACTGAGCGCGATGCACAACCAGTTCCAGCGGCAGTTCATGCGCTCCCCGGCCAACCGCATCGAAGGCGGTTCGGACGAGATTCTGCGCAACATCATTGCCGAGCGCGTGCTCGGGCTGCCGGCGGACATCCGTGTCGACAAAGACCTGCCGTTCCGCGACGTTCCGAAGAACTGACCGCAACCAAAAGACCGTGCACGGCGCACAGTTCGCCGTTCCGGTCGTCGGCCTTTGTGTGAAACGCTGGGCAGAACGCCCCCTGCAACGTCGTACCGTGGTGGCACTGCCACGGGGGACGCTGTCATGGCCAGGGTCATTGGTTCACAAGTGCTCTTCGCAGTCGCCGTTACGGCGCTGTCCGGGTGCGCGGGTTCGACCGACACGAAAGGCGATCACCAGCTTTCCGTGGTCGAAACGCAGGTGCTCGAACTCGAGAGCACCCTCGGAAAACGCTCGGCTCGCATGCAGGGATTGCAGCAGGAGATGCGGCACACCGTCGACGCGTTGACGGCGCCCGATACCGACACGACGAATCGGCTGTTCCTGATCGAACGGACCCGGTCGATTTCCGAAGAACAGGGGCGACTGCAGGCGGACATCGAGCGTCTGAACGCGGAGATGGCCGTCAAACGCGCGCAACTCGAAACGCTGCGTCATCCCCTGACGGCCAGTTCCTGAGCGTCAACGACGGCGCGAATCGCTCACATGCAGAAGGCAACGAGCTTGTTGCCGTCGGGATCCCGGAAGTAACCGCCGTGAAAGCCGCTGTCACCGCGCGGACCCGGCGCGCCTTCATCCTTCGCACCGAGCTGCATTGCTTTCGCGTGGACCTTCTTCACGGCCTCTGGTGACCCGACGTTGAGCGCAACCATCGTGCCATTGCCGGCAGAAGCCTTCTTGTCGTCGAACGGTTTGCACACCGCGAGCATCGGCTGATCGGGCTGCGTACCCCAGCCGACCATGCGGTCGCTGTCCATGAAACGGCGCGCGCCGACTTCCGCGAGCAACGCATCGTAGAACGCCGCGCTGCGCTCCAGATCGTTCGTCCCCAGCGTCACGTATCCGATCATCGTGAATCTCCTGTCATGGTTGTTAGGGCTTCCGGATTGTAGTGGAGTTCAGCGCCGATCCAACGCGTTCAGCACCGCATCGGCCCACACGGAGGTCGGCGCATCGTGTTCGATACGCAGCAGCCTGCACGGCAGCGATTTCATCCAGAACTCGTGCAGCATCGCGCTGCGTTGCTCCAAACCCGCCGTGTCGTAGCGACGCGCCCACTCGAGGAACGTTTTGCTCTGCTCGTGCATGTCGCCGCCCGCTTCGATGCGCGCGCCATAGCGGAGTCGTTCGCGCGCGACGATTCGCTGCATACGCACCTCCGGGTCGATCCGCAGATACACGGCTAGAGTGAACGAACTCACGAGCGCGTCGCCCCAACCGATCATCGAACCGGACAACACCCACCGGCTTGCATCCGATACGTCTCGCAACAGCAGCGCCGAGCGCTCGTCGCGCGGCCGCGGCACGGTGAACGGCGGCTCGGTCCGCTCCCAGAAGTAGTCATCGCTGTCGAAGAACCGCACGTTCAGCCGATCGGCGACCTCGCGCCCGAGTGTCGTCGTCCCGGAGCCGGACGCGCCGAAGACGTGGATTCTGACGGGCAGCGACACGGTCGGGTCGTCAGATCTGCAGAATGCCGCGGCGCGGCGTCGCAGTGCCGTAGGTGTCGGCCATGATCGGTGCACCGGCGGCGCGAAGCGCCTCCCGATGTTGGGCAATTGGCGTGCGACACGACAGATCTTCGAACGTACACAGCTGCACGAACTCGGGCAGGTCCAGCACCCGCGTCACGTGCGCGGCCAGCTTTGGCCAGCGCTGCGCGTCGATCGAATAGCGCGCGAATGCCGCATTTCTGAAGAACACGGCGATCGAGATGTCGGCAATAGAGAGTGATCCGAAGAGAAATCCCGTTGCGGGCACCAAGGGTTCGAGGTAGTCGAGAATCCCTGGAATTTCCTCTGCGATCGCGCGATCGACGATCGTCTGGTCGGTCTGTTCGCCCCACACGAAACGATTGATTACGCGCTGATTGAACAACCGCCAGATGAACACTTCGCCCATACGCGTATCGGCAAACTCCTCTAACCAGCGCGCACTGGCACGATCGGCGACATCGACGGGGTACAGCGACGGCTCTGCATGACGGTCGTCGAGGTATTGGCAGATCACCGACGAATCGGCCAGCGTCACGCGATCGTCGATCAATACCGGAATACGCCTCACGGGGCTGAGGCGCGAGAACCGGTCGTCGCCCATGAACGGAATGATCGGGTCGATCTCATACGGAATGCGTTTTAGGTTCAGAACGACCAGCACTTTGCGAACGTACGGCGAGATGAACGAGCCGATGATCTGAACGGGTTGCGCGGCCATCACCTTGACCTTACCGGTGCGCGTGTGGCCGCGAAGCCTATCACGCACCGCATCGACGCGAGGGTGCGCTGGAAATCGCGTCGTCGTTGCCGCAGGCTACCGCGGTCTCGTTGGCGGATGGGTGGATGAAACTCGCAGTCAGGTTGATCGGCGCATTGTTGGCCATCGTGGTAGTTCTTTTCGTCGGCCAGATTCTCGCGTCGGAGAGCGGCGAGGTCGTGATCGCCACAACCACCGACGCGACCGGGGCGCAACACGAAACCCATCTGTGGATCGTCGATGACGACGGCCACGCGTGGCTGCGATCCGGCTCGCCAAAGTCCGGGTGGTATGCGCGGTTGAAGGAAACCCCGACGCTCGAACTGGAGCGCAACGGCACCAGCGCCGAATACACGGTTACGGCGGTGCCGGCGAAGCGCGCGGAGTTGAACGCGCTGATGCGAGAGAAATACGGTTGGGCCGACGCTTACATCGGCTTCTTCATCTCCCGAGCCGAAGCCGTGCCGATCCGGCTCGACCCGCGTCCGCCCGAGGCCTAATCGCTTCCGATCCTGTGGCATATCCACGCGTCGACCTGCCGCGCGGTACGTGCAGGCGCAACGGCTGACGTGTCGATGAGGTCGATCGGCGGCGATCCCGAATAGCTTTTGAACCATGCGTTGAAGCGCGATTGCTCTTCGACGAACGGCGCATTACGCGACTCCCGCCATTCGGGTCGCGCGTGCAGTCGTTCGCGCAATTCGTCGTCGGCACACGTCAGCGCGAGGTAATGCACCGCGGAAAAGTATCTGCGTTCGACACAGGGTTCGATGTTGGTCGGCACGCCGAATCCGGCGCCGAACAGCACCACCGGACGTCGCGACTGTGCGATGTTCTTGGCAACGCGCAACCACGTCTCGAAGAAGTCCCGGTGGTTCGATGCGGGATCGTTGAACTCGCGACGCCACAGAATATCCGCATCTAACAACACCGCGCGGGTGACGATACCGGTCAGCAAACCGCACACGCGCGTTTTACCGGCACCGCTCGCGCCCGACACGATCAACAACGACGACCAGACGAACCGATGCCGATGTCCACAGTCGGGACAGATCGCATCGGGACCCGAAGCGTCGATGCGCTTGTCCGCACGATAGGATCCACAGCGGGCGCAGACATTGATCACGCGATGGCCCCTCCAATGAGCCCAACCAGTTCGTCGACGATGGCGTGTGGGTCCCTTTCGGCTGTATCGATGCGCTGCGCGAACGCGTCGTTTGTCGCGTGCTCGGTACATGCGGCCGATGCGCGTGGATACACCCATTGGCCTTCGGCGCTGGCCGGTGACACACCGCGCTTCGCCAACCGTTCGTGCACGACGTGTTCCGGCGCAACCAGGCAGATGTGGATGACGCGCAGGCCACCGCGCGTCAGCGCGCGACGCAAGAAATCGAGCAACCCGAGGTCGAGCGCCATCGGCACGATCAGCGGATGCGCCCGGCGCGCCGACCCCAGAATCGCGCGTACGGTCAGTGCGCGCCACACCGGCGCGTCTCGATAATCGGCGAACCGCGCGGTCGACCCGGGGAACCAGCGCGGCAGGCGGCGCATCACGTAACCGATCCGCTCGGGGTCGTATTGGCGACTGCCGGCCAGCCGATCACAGAGCAGCCGCGCGACCGTCGACTTGCCCACCCCGAATGCGCCGTTGAGCAGGATGACTGACCCGCGCGTTGCGGCGCTGCCGTACGGTTGAGGCACTGCGTTAAACACCTGCCCAGGTCTCGCACCGCACGGACCCCGAAAGCGTCGCCGGGCGATGCCGCGCGGCCGGATCCGGCACCGCCTGGCATCGCCCACGAAGACCCAGGACGCTAGCATTCATGCGGTCCCCCAGCCGATTTCACTCGATTTGTTGCGATCTGACGGGGAAATTTTGCTGCGCTGCAAAAAAAGTTGTTGACGACTGCTCTTTGGGGCGGTATCGTCGCGTCCGTTTATTGCAGTGCACCAACGCACAGGAGATCCCGATGAGTGTTATCGAACGCAGCCAGTCCTTCGTCAAAGAGATGAATGAGCTGAACGTCAAAGCCGTTACCAAGTACTTCGAGATCCAGCGCGAAGCCATCGAGCAGTTCGTCGGTGCGAACCGCGCCCGTTTCAGCGCCCTGCGCGAAGTGAAAGGCCTCGAAGACCTCGTGACCGCACAGCGTGAATACTACGCCGCGGTGCAGAAGAACGTGGCCGACAGCGTGAAGAAGCAAGCTGACCTCGTCCGCGAGAATTTCGAAACGTCGGGCAAGCTGGTACGCGAACTGTTCAATCGCGACTCGGTCAGCCAGGCCTAATTCGGCCATCGCTGATCGACTCGACTTCGGGTCGAGTTCAGGCGGGCGGAGCGATCCGCCCGCTTTTTTTTGAGCGCTCGCCCACGCGGAGTGAGCGCGCTACGCTTCGGCAAAGTCGCGGGCCATGTATCCGCGATCATCACTGGGAGGACACGACCATGCAGCAACTCACCGGAATGGATGCGTCGTTTCTGTATTTCGAAACGCCGCGCACGCCGATGCATATCGGCAGCATCCAGATCTACGACCAGGCTTCACTGCCGGGCGGAGTGCAAGGCTTCAAGAAGATTCTGCGTCACATCGAAGAACGCCTCCACGGCGCACGGACGTTCCGTCAGAAGCTGGTCAACGTGCCGTTCGGCCTCGACCACCCGTACTGGATCGAAGACAAAGACTTCGACCTCGAGTTTCACGTCCGCCACATCCGCCTGCCGCAACCCGGCGACTGGCGTCAGCTGTGCATTCAGACGGCACGGCTGCATTCGCGACCGCTCGACCTTTCGAAGCCACTTTGGGAATTCACCGTCATCGAAGGGCTCGAGAACATTCCGGGTTTGCCGAAAGACTGCTACGCGATCGTCAGCAAAGTGCACCACGCGTGCGTCGACGGCGTCTCCGGCGTCGACATGATTCAGGCGATCCACGATCTCGATCCGAACAACCCGTCAATTCGGCCGAGCAGCGCCGCGTGGCGCGGCGAAGACGAACCGAACCCGCTCGAGTTGCTCACGCGCGCCTCGATCAACAATGCGCTGCAACCGTTCCGGTTCGCAGAAGTGGTTGCGCGCACGGTCCCGGCGATGGGTCGTCTCACGCAAGGCATGGCGCAGCGTCGCTTCAATGCAACCAAGCCGGTGCCGCGCACCCGCTTCAACGGCACCGTCACCGCGCACCGCACGGTCGAGGGTCGCAGCTTCGATCTGAAAGAAGTTCGCGCGATCAAATCGAGCGTGCCGGGTGCCACGATCAACGACGTGGTGCTGTCGGTATGCGGCGGTGCGCTGCGCGCGTATCTGTCGTCGAAGAACGAACTACCGCAGGAATCGATGGTCGCCATGGCACCGATTTCGGTGCGCAGCACCGATCAACGAGGCGCAATGGGCAATCAGGTGGCGGCGATGAGCGTCGCGATCGGCACCCACATTGCAGATCCGGTGGAACGTCTGAACGCGGTGCACGCCGATGCGATGGCGTCGAAGGAGATGACGCAGGCCGTCGGCGCGAAACTGATGACCGACTATTCGCAGTTCATTCCGTCGACGACGGCCGCGCTCGCCGCACGTCTCTATACGAACCTCGGCATGGCGAATCGCACGAACCCGGCTTTCAACTGCGTCATCACGAACGTGCCGGGGCCGCAGGTGCCGCTCTACTGCGCCGGCGCGAAGATGGTCGCGCAGTACGGCCTCGGTCCGGTGTTCGACGGCATGGGATTGATCTTTCCGGTGGTCAGCTACTGCGGACGCATCAGCATCTCAGCGACCGCGTGCCGCGAAATGCTGCCCGATCCGGAATTCTTCGCGCAGTGCATCCAGCAGAGCTACGACGATCTGAAAGCGGCAACGCTGGGTAAGATGTCGCAGGCGGTCGCCGCGGAGGCGTGAGCATCATGGCGCGTCCACGGGTTCTGATCACCGGCGCTTCTTCGGGCATCGGCGCGGAGTTTGCGAGGCGGTTCGCCTCGAACGGTTACGACCTGATCCTGGTCGCGCGGCGGGAAGCATTGCTCAACGCGTTGCGCGACGAACTCGCGGCACTCGGCGCGAACGTGCTCGTCATCGCGAAGGATCTGTCGCTGAAAACCTCGGCGAAGGCGCTGTACCAGGACGTGAAGAGCTGCAATCTCTCGGTCGACGTGCTGGTCAACAACGCAGGCAGCGCATATGGCGGTGCGTTCACTGCGATGGAAACCGAGGCGGTACAACGGATGGTGCTGTTGAACGCCGCAACACTCGCAACGTTAACGCGATTGTTCGTCACCGACATGGTCGCGCGCGGTTCCGGACGCATTCTGAATATCTCGTCGCTGTCCGCGTTTCAAGCTGTCCCGAGCATGACGTTGTACGCGGCGACCAAAGCCTTCGTGCTGTCGTTCACCGAAGGGCTCGCCGAGGAACTGCGAGGTACCGGCGTTACGGTTACGGCGTTGTGTCCGGGCCTCACCGACACCGACATGGTGCACGACATCGCAGGCCTCGGATCGATGCCGGAAGTGCCGTCGTTCATGATCAGCGACGTAAAGACCGTGGTGAAGGAAGGCTACGACGCGTGCGTGAACGGCGAAGTGGTTCGCGTGCCGGGGCTCGCGAACCAGATCTCCGCGATGTGGAGTCAGACGCAGCCACGCTGGCTGGTGCGCACGCTGGGCGGGATGATCGGCCGACAGCTGCTGCGGCCATAAACACTCGTTAGAGATCGATCCAGCCGAATCCTTCGCGCTGCGTCGCAAAGCGCAGCCGCGGCAATCGGCGCCGCAGATCTTCAAAGGCACTGCCGAGACTCCGCGCGCAATTGTTCTGTTCGCTGATGTGGCCCACCACGACTTCGCGCAGCGAGTCGGAACCGATCTGCTCGAGCAGCGCCACGGTCTGCTCGTTGGACAGATGCCCCAGTTCGCTCGCAATGCGCCGCTTGAGCTGCGGCGGATAGGTGCCATTCCACAGCATCTGCCGGTCGTGATTCGCTTCGACGAGCAACGCGTTGCAGCGCCGATAAACCTCGCTGACGTACGGCGTGATGTGGCCCAGGTCGGTCAGCACGCCGATTCGCACACCCGCGCCATCGAACACGAACTGCGTTGGCTCGCGCGCGTCGTGCGGCACCGGCACCGGCGTTACGCACACGCCATCGATATGAAAACTCGCCTGCGAATTGAACAGGCGCAGGTCGAGATCGTCCCAACCCACCACTCCGCGGCGCGTGCCGTGCGACAGATACACCGGCAATCCGTGACGTCGCGCCAGCACCGCGACGCCCTGCATGTGGTCGCTGTGTTCGTGCGTCACGAGAACTGCAGAGAGGTCTTCCGGTTGCAGGCCGAGTCGCGCCAGCCGCGTGCGCGTCTGTCGCAGCGTGAAGCCGCAATCGACCAACAGATGCACTCCGTCGAGCGACACGACCGTGCCGTTCCCGCGGCTGCCGCTGCCGAGCGATGCGAGAGCCGCACCTCGCGCCGGCGCGAGAAGAATGGGGAGCTGTTCGGCCGCCGCTATGTCGCGAACTCGCGAATCATGATGAGGATCTGCTCCGCGACGTCCGACGACGTGCGCTGGCCGTTGTCGTCGAACACGGTCAGGTCGAACCCCGGCGGTTTCGGTTCCATCAGAATGGTGACCTTGCGCTTGTGCTCGCTGCGGAACCAGCGCGTCCAGATCGACGGCTTTTCTTCCTGGTTCAGCATCTGGTCGGTGACGGTCACGTAGAACACGCCGGCGGAACGGTCTACGTCGGTGACGTCGAGTTTCGCTTCGTGCAGCGCCTGGTTCACGGTGGCCCACGCGCGATCGAAATCGAGATTGAGCCGCAGCGTCGGCAGGTCCGACGCATCGCGCTGCAGTTCCGCCTTGCTCTGCGTGCTGATGTTGCGCGCGACGAACGAGATGCTCGCATCCGCCACGTTTGCAGCGATGTAGCCGCCGAGTTCGTTCAACAGCTGCGTTTCCACCTCGACAATGTCTGACTGCGCCGGCATCACGTCTTCGTGCGGCATCGACTTGCTGTCGTTTTCGTAACGCAGATGGATTTCGGTGCTGCGGTCGCGGATGCCCGGTTCGATCAGCACTCGTACGCGATCGCGGCCGGTGGCAACGCCGGCGGCCTGCTTGGCGTCGCTGATGGACAGTCGAACCACGTCGCGCGCCGCTTTGCTCGAGATCGTCATCCATTCGGTGTCGATACGGCCGGTCTGCGGTTGCTCCAGTTCGATCGCAACGCCATTGTCGGCGAAGAACTGCTTCACCTTCGGCCAGACCACAGCCGGTGGCTGCGGCACCAACAGCCAGCGCTGGTCGCCGAGTTTCTGGATCTTCACGCCCTCGGCTTCTTCGCGCGCATAAATCGCTTCGGGCCGCGGCGCGCCACCTTCGAAGTTGACGTGACGCTGTGTCGACGAGATCTGCGGAATGGCCATCGTGTTCTGTATCGACGTGCTCGACAGATCTTCGGGCACGACCAGCGGCGGACCTTCCTTCGCCTTCAGATAATCGTTGGAGCGATCGACGAAAAATCCTTTGTCGTCGCTCATCCAGCCGCAGCCGGTGAGCAACATGAGGCAGATCGTCAGTCCGGAACGCAGACTTCGTCGGATCACGCGAGGGCTCCGACGGCGCGCAACCGTCGTTCGAGTTCGGGACGATTCGCCTCCGACATCGGCAGCAGCGGCAATCGGATGCCGGTGTCGATCCTGCCCATCAGATGCAACGCCCACTTGGTCGGCTGCGGGCTCGATTCGACGAACAGAATCTGGTGAATCGGCTGCAGTCGCGCGTCGATTTCCGTTGCGGTGGCTTCGTCGCCGTCGATGTAGGCCGAGACGAACTGCGACATTTCGTGCGGCAGAACGTTGGCCGTTACCGATATGGTGCCCACCGCGCCGCGCCGCAACATCTCGAGCGTTTGTGCGTCTTCGCCGGACAGAATGATGAAGTCCGGTGGACTGCACGCGCGAATCTGCGTGACCCGTTCGACGTCGCCGCATGCTTCCTTGATGCCGATGATGTTGTCGATCGACGCCAGTCGACCCACGGTTTCGGCTTTCATGTCGCAACCGGTTCTGGCCGGCACGTTGTACAGCACCTGCGGAATGTCGACCGCCGCGGCGATGGCCTTGTAGTGCTGATACAGCCCTTCCTGTGTCGGGCGGTTGTAGTACGGCGTCACCAGCAGACAGGCGTCCGCACCCACCGCCGCCGACGCGCGCGTCAACTCGATCGCTTCGGAGGTCGAATTCGCGCCGGTTCCTGCGATCACGGGAATCTGTTTGCCGACGCGAACGACCGTGCGTTCCACCACCTTGATGTGCTCTTCGACGCTGAGCGTGGCGGATTCGCCGGTGGTACCGACCGGCACGATGCCGTGCGTGCCGGATTCGATGTGCCAGTCGATCAGCCGATCGAGCGCGGCCCAATCGACCTCGCCCGAACGGTGCATCGGCGTCACGAGAGCGACAATGCTGCCCGCGAGCATGGGAATTCCCGAGAAAAAAAGTCGGCTAAGGATACTGACGGGTCCGTTCGATCACTAGCCTTTCTTGCGCGACACGTGCCGGAACTCTTGCGCAACACGTGCCGGAACGGACGGTCCGTTCGATCACTAGCCTTTCTTGCGCAACACGTGCCGGAACGGACGGTCCGTTCGATCACTAGCCTTTCTTGCGCAACAGATACTCGAAGCGCCCATCAGTTTGCTTCGATTCCAGCAGTGCGTTCCCGCTCTGTTGCGAGAACACTTCGAAATCGCGCGCCGAGGCAGGGTCAGTGGCAATCACTCTGAGCAACGCGCCGGCCGGCAATCCGTTCAGCGCCTTCTTCGCCTTCAGCAGCGGCATCGGACAATTGAGCCCGGACACGTCGAGCAGTACCGGTTGTACGTCGGGAATCGATTCGGCCATTTGCGCATCGTCGGAAAAGCACCTGCGCAGAGTATTGCACAACCTGGCGCGCCGCCCGGCGACGGAACTTTTCCTCGCCGCCGTATCAGACTCTTGGAGCGGGCCGTTTCAACAGCGGCTCGACCAATTCAGTATCATGCAGCCATGCGCCGTACCTACCAGATCCGACTATTGATCGTCACCGGCTTGAGCTGGTGCATCAGCGCGGCCGCCACTGTCAGCAGCGAGCTGCCCGAACTCGGCGACAGCTCGTCGGCGGTCGTGTCGCTCGAGATGGAGCAGGAGATCGGCAAGCAACTGCTGCGCCAGGTGCACGCGGAAGTTCCGACGGTGAGCGATCCATTGCTGAAGTACTACACCGAGACACAACTCTACAGCCTCGCCGAACACTCTGAGCTGAAGCGCAAGCAACTGTTCCCGGTGTTGATCGACGCGCAGGAAGTGAACGCATTCGCGGCACCCGGCGGCGTGGTCGGCATCAACCTCGGCCTGTATCTCGCTGCCGAAGACGTCAACGAATACTCGGCCGTGCTCGCGCATGAACTCGCGCACTTGAGCCAGCGCCACTTTGCACGCCAGATCGAGATGCAGCAGCAGTCGGCAATACCATATCTCGCCGCGATGCTCGCATCGATCGTGGTGGCCGCCACCGCCGGCGGTAATGCCGGGCTCGCTGCAATGTCGGGCACTCAGGCACTCGCACAACAGAACCAGTTGAGTTTCTCGCGCGAGCGCGAAGCCGAAGCAGACCGCATCGGGATCAACACGCTCGCCGCGGCCAACCTCGACCCGACCGCCATGGCAAGGATGTTCGAGCAGATGCAGCGCGCTTACCGTTTCAGCAAGCGGCCGCCGGAGTTTCTGCTCACGCACCCGGTCACCGAAGCGCGCATCGCCGACGCGCGCAACCAGGCGTCGGAATATCCGCCGAAGGTGTATCCGGATTCGGAAGACTTCCAGCTGATGCGCGCTCGCGCGATGGTGCATTACGCACCGTCGCCGCAGCAGGCGGTTGCGCAATTCAGGGCGCTCGTCGAACGCACCGACGGCGCGGACTGGGCGTACTACGGCCTGATCGTGGCGCTGTCGCGCGCCGGCGATCACGAAGGCGCGCTCGACAGCGCGAAGACGCTGATGGGAAAGCATGCGGATTCGCTGCTGTACATGGCGACCGAAGCGGAGCTGCTCACCGCCGCGGGGCATTACGACGACGCGATCAAGCTGCTCACCGCGCAGCTCGAGATCAATCCGGACAACAAGCCGCTATCAGTTCTCTATGCCGATGCATTGAACGGCGCGAAACGTTACCGCGAAGCCGAGGCGGTTCTGGCGAAGCAGTCAGTGCGCTCTCCCGAAGACATCGACGTGTGGTACGAACTCGCCGAAACCGCCGGCCTCGCCGGCGACATCGTGCAGGTGCACCTCGCCCGCGCCGAATATTTCGCGCGCGTCGGCAATCTGCAGAAGAGCATTCAGCATCTCGAGTACGCGCGCGGACTGGTGAGCAGCGACAATTACCGTTTGACCGCGATGCTCGATCAGCGAATCCGCGATCTCAGTGCGGAACTGGCAGAGAGTCAGAAGCGCAGCTAGCGCGCCTTCCGCGACATCCGGCTCAGGTGGGTTTCGGAAAATCCAGCATCCGCTGCAACGGAATCATCGCGCGGCGACCGATTTCCCGGTCGACGTGAATCTCGTTGTTCTCACGTACCAACGATTCCTTCAGTTCGCGCAGCTGGTTCATCGCCATCCACGGACAGTGCGCGCAACTGCGGCACGTCGCGCCGTCGCCGGCCGTCGGCGCCTCGATGAAACGCTTGTTCGGCGCTTCCTTGCGCATCTTGTGGAAGATGCCGCGGTCGGTGGCGACGATGAACATCTGATGCGGCAACGTCTTCGCCGCCTTGACCAACGCGCTCGTGGAACCCACCGCATCGGCGAGCGCGATCACTTGCGCGGGACTTTCGGGATGCACCAGCACGCCGGCATCGGGGTAGATCGCTTTGAGATCTTGCAGCGCCTTGAACTTGAACTCTTCGTGCACCACGCACGCGCCGTTCCACAGCAGCATGTCCGCGCCGGTCTGGCTCTGGATGTAGCGGCCAAGGTATTTGTCCGGCGCCCACAACACCTTCTCGCCCTTGGCCGATAAATGCTCGACGATCGGCAGCGCGATGCTCGATGTGACCACCCAATCCGACAACGCTTTCACCTGCGCCGAAGTATTCGCGTAAACGACGACGGTGCGATCGCTGTTTTCCTTGCAGAACGCTTCGAATTCGTCCGGCGGGCAGCCGAGGTCGAGCGAACACTCCGCCTTCAACGTCGGCATCAACACGCGCTTGTCCGGCGAGAGGATCTTCGCGGTTTCGCCCATGAACCGGACACCCGCCACCACCAGCGTGGTTGCAGGATGATCGCGACCGAAGCGCGCCATCTCGAGCGAATCGGCAACGCAACCGCCGGTTTCTTCTGCGATGTCCTGAATGTCGCCATCGACATAATAGTGCGACACCAGCACGGCGTTCTTCGCCGCGAGCAGTGCCTTGATCTCGTCCTTCAAGCGTCGTCGATCCTCGGTATCGACAACCGGCGGTTCGAACACCGGCACCCGTTCGGGGGGTAGTGCGTGGTCGGCGAGTTGGGTCATGACGCGCATTTGGGTTGCGGGAGCGCGAGTCTACCATGTAGAACACGCCACCCTTCGAGGCGAACGATGCCGAGCATCTGCTTCCTGACGAGTACACGCGGCATTCCGCGCAACGACAACCACCGCCGATTACCGGCGGCGTGGATCGTCGCGGGGTGGGACGTGACGCTCGCCGATCACGACGACGTGCGATTGAGCGATGTCGGTGTCTGCCTCGCGCCGCACGACATGCCGCTCGACCGATTCGATCTGATCTGGCCGATCGGCCTCGGCGTGCGCGAGTCGTTTCTCGACCGCATGCAGTTGCTGCAATGGGTCGAGCCACGCCGGTTCGTCACCGCGCCGACCGCGCTGATGATGCACCACGCGAAATACTCACTCGCGCTCGGACCACTGGCGCAGCACCACGCGCCGACCTACGCGGGCCGCGATCCACGCTGGCTGCGCACGATCATCGAGACGGGCGGCGACTGGATTGCGAAGCCGCCGGCAGCCAGCTTCGGCCGCGACGTCTATCGGCTGCGCGCGGGCGACTCGAATCTCGACGTGATTCTCGACGCACTCACCGGCCACGACGGCTCGAGCTACTGCCTGCTGCAGCGCTACGTGCCGGAAATCGAACACGGCGAAACGCGCGTGCTGCTCGCTGGTGGCAAACTCATCGGCTCCTACCTGCGCCGTCCCGGCGCCGATCATCGCGTGAATCTCGCACTCGACGGCCACGCAGAGACCGTCTCGCTCACGCCCGACGTTTCAAAACTCGCGACGCTCGCCGCACGCCATCTACTCGAACACGGTATCCGCTTCGTCGCGGTCGACATCGCGTATCCGTGGATCGTCGAATTCAATCTCGCGAATCCCGGGGGTCTCGAGACGATCGAGCGATTGACCGGAGAAAATCTGGCACCCGCCGTCGTCGAGGCCATCATTCGAGGTAGTTGAGTCGTGAGCCTCCGCTTTGCGCGTTCATTTCATCGCTAGTCAAAAGCCGGTGCCAGGCACCGGCAGTGACTTATTCAATCCCGAACGAGGGCACGACGCTGGATGTGGAGGGGTGACGGGTGAACGGTGCGGAGGCGCATCACACGCCCGGAGCACCAATCACCCGTCACCCCCCGCAATCGAAACCGCGACCATTGACGGTCCCGGCTGGGAAGGTTCGAGCGGCCCCGGAGCACCACTCAACTGTCGTTCGGTGGCGTAGTCGCCGCGATCAACTGCTTCATCTGATCGAGCGCATCCTGCCGTTCGTCGAGCGTCTGGATGTGCCAGCGGATCAGCGCGTTGCGGTCGGAGTGGGTCGAGAGGCGGATCGTTTCGAGCGACTCTTTCAGTCGCTCGATCTCGCGCTCGAGCAGCACGATGACGTCGTCCAGCGAATTGTTGATCGTCTCGTCTTGCACAGTCGCCATCGTCGGGTCGGGTCTCTCTCTCGAACGTCTTTGTAGACTAGCAGCCTCCTGACGAGGTCGACGGGTGGAACCGCGATTTTGTTTACGGCGTCCCACCGTCGACTCGAACCAGCGTGCCGGTCGTGAAACTCGCGGACGAACTCGCGAGGAACAGCGCTGCGCCGACGATTTCGTTCGGCTCGCCGCCGCGTTTCATCGCGAGGCGCGGCGCCTGGAATTTCTCGAACGCGTCCATGTCCCACGCCTTCGAGATGTCGGTGAGGAACGGTCCCGCCACGATGCAGTTCACGCGCACCTTGGGTCCGTATGCAAACGCAAACGAACGCGTGATCGAGTTCAGCCCCGCTTTTGCGGCACCGTAAGGCTCCGACGTAGGCGACGGATTCAGCGACGCGGTGCTCGAAATGTTGATGATCGAGCCGCCATCGCCTTTCGCCATGCGGCTGCCGACGATCGCAGACAAACGGAACGGGCCTTTGAAGTTGAGCCCGACGACTTTGTCGAAGAGTTCTTCGGAGATCTCTTCGAGCGATGGATACAACGGCGACATGCCGGCGTTGTTCACCAGCACGTCGACGCGGCCGAAGCGTTCGTAAGCCGCATCGGCCAGCTTGCCCACTTCGTCCCAGCGGCCGACGTGACACGCGAACGGCAGCGCCTTGCGCCCGAGCTTGCCGACCTCGCGCGCTACCTCTTCGCACGCCGGCAGTTTGCGGCTCGCGATGATCACATCGGCGCCGCGCTCGGCGAACGCGAGCACCATCTCGCGGCCCAGACCGCGACTGCCACCGGTCACGAGAACCACCTTGCCGGTGAAATCGAACAACGGATCCATCGTGCCCCCTGCTCTGTCCCCTGATTAATTCTTAGCCGAACCGGTCGCCTGCTCTTTCGCCCAGCGATAGTCGGCTTTGCCGCTCGGGCTGCGTACGATCGCGTCGCGAAAGACGTACGCTTTCGGGAGTTTGTACCGTGCGATGTGTTTCGCACACTCGTCGCTCAACTCGGCATCGGTCACGCGCACGCCATCGCGCAACTGCACCACCGCCACCACTTCCTGTCCCCAGCGCTCGCTCGGCCGGCCCGCCACCACCGCGTCGTACACCGCCGGATGGTGTTTCAGCGCGTGTTCTACTTCCTCGGCGAATATCTTCTCGCCGCCGGAGTTGATCGTTACGGAGTCGCGGCCGTGCAGCTCTATGGTGCCGTCAGCGAGATGCCGCGCGCGATCGCCAGGCACCGAGAAACGCGTACCGTCGATCATCACGAACGTGCGCTCGGTCTTCGCGGCGTCGTCGAGGTAGCCGAGCGGCACGAAGCCGCGCTTCGCCCACCAGCCCATGCCGTCGTGCCCTGGAGCCAGCACTTTCGTCAGCGCTTCGTCGACGACGACGTTGTCCGGCCCCGGCACGAACTTGCCGGTGCTCGCGCCGGTCTGCTTGTTGCTGATCTGCGAGCCCTGCCCGCCCGCCTCCGACGAGCCGAGCCCGTCGATGATCATCACGTGCGGCACGAGATCGAGAATCTCGGCCTTGATCGACGCGTTCAACGGCGCACCGCCAGAGAGAATGACGCCGAGGCTCGACAGGTCGTAGTGGCCGTTGCGGATCGCATCGACGATCGGACGCGCGAACGCATCGCCGACGATCTGCAGGAAGTTGATCTTCTCGCGTTCGATCAGCGACAGGATGTCGGCCGGATCGAGCCGCTCCACGTCGCTCTGAATGAACACCGTGTTGCCCTGGTGCAACGCGGTCAGTGCGATCCAGTGTCCGGCGCCGTGCATATAAGGCGCAGCCGGAAACATCTTCATGCTGACGGTCTTCGCGCGTTCGACGTATTCGTCGAGCGTCTGCAGGATCTTTCCGTCGGCCGCGCGCCCGGCCAACGCCGCTACGAGAATGTCTGCCTGGCGCCACAACACTCCCTTCGGCATGCCGGTCGTTCCGCCGGTATAGAGGATGTAGAGGTCGTCGGGCGACGGTTCGGTCTTCGGCAGATCCGGCGAACTCTGCCGCAGCACCGTTTCGTAGTCGACGGCGCCGGGAAGCAGCGCATTGCCGGACTCGTCAGCCACCTGAATGAACACTTCCAACGACGGCACTTTGGCGCGCACCGCTGCAACGCGCGGCGCAAAGTTCGCGTGATAGATGATCGCGCGGGAGCGTGCGTTGTTCAGCAGGTAGATCAGTTCCTCTTCGACGTACCGGTAGTTGACGTTGAACGGCGCGACGCGCGCCTTGTAGGCGCCGATCATGCCTTCGAGATATTCGTTGCCGTTGAACAGATACAGCGCGAGCTGGTCCTGCCCCGACTCCCACGGCTTCAACGCCGAGCGCGGCGTGCGCACACCGAGGCCGCGCGACACCAGATAGTTGGCGAGCCGCCGCGTCCGATCGTTCAGCTCTCCGAAGGTGATGCGGCGATCGCGGAACACGATCGCTTCCTTGTCCGGAAATGCCGCCGCAATGGCTTCGTTGACTGCACCGAGATTGAACATGGACCTGCTGCCGTCATTCGGGAGGACGGTCATGCTGCCCTGCGCCCGCGAGCATGTAAACCGAACTGCGGCGGTGGCTTCGGCAACGCGCCGTCGCTACGCTTGCGCGCCTCGCACCTTGCAGATATCCGCATGGAACTGATCCTCGTCCGCCACGCGCTGCCCGAACGCCAGCAGGTCGCCTCCGGCAGCGCCGATCCGCCGCTTTCGACGCTAGGCCGCGAGCAGGCGGAGAAGGTCGCGCGCTGGCTCACCGCCGAGACGATCGACACCGTGTTCTCGAGCACGATGCGCCGCGCAAAGGAAACTGCTGAAGCTTACGTCGGCCTCAGCGGACACCCGATCCAGTTCCACGCAGGCATCGTTGAATTCGACCGCCACACGTCGAGCTACATTCCGATGGAGGAACTGAAGCGCACCGACTACGCAGCCTGGAAAGCGTTCGTCGACGGGCGCTACAGCGAAGAGGTCGACATCCTCGCGTTCCAGGACACCGTCGTTCGCGCGCTCGAATCGATCGTCGCGCGCCACCCGGGTCAACGCGTCGCAGTCTTCTGCCACGGCGGCGTCATCAACGTGTGGGCCGCGCACGTTCTGCGCATGGTCCCGCGCCTGTTCTTCGAACCGAACTACACCAGCATTCACCGATTCCTGTGCGCACGATCCGGGGAGCGGAACGTGGTCAGCCTGAACGAAACGGCGCACTTGAGGAATTAGGCCCGATTTCGATCAGGTGGTAACGGGGCGATCGGTACTCCAGCCCGGCGTGTGGTGCGCCTCCGCACCGATCACCCGTCACCCTTCCAACCATCACCGTCGCGACTTCCTTCGCGGATGAATAAGTCACCACCGGTGCCTGGCACCGGCTTTTGACCTAGCGGTGAGATGAACGCGCGCGAAGCGCGCGTTCGCACTCTCCAGATCGCTGTTGATGGAGACATGACCCGAGGCGGAGCTCCATTCCACCGTCCCACCCTTGCCTTCACGTTGCGTTTCCATAGACTGTTGCGTCGCACAATTTGCAGCCATAACAACACATACCTGGATAGGGAGGTTTTCTCATGGGAATGCTCGATGGCAAGGTCGCGCTGGTAACCGGAGCGGGCGGTGGTTTGGGGCGCGCGCATGCATTGCTGCTCGCCAAAGAAGGCGCGTCGGTGGTCGTGAACGATCTCGGCGGCGCGCGTGACGGTACCGGCGCCGGCCACAACATGGCCGATCAGGTGGTTGCCGAAATCAAGGCGGCCGGCGGCAAAGCGGTGGCCGATTACGGTTCGGTCGCCGATCCCGCTCAGGCCAAGGCCATGGTGCAAACCGCGGTGAAGACCTTCGGCAAGATCGACATCTGCATCAACAACGCCGGCATCCTGCGCGACAAGTCGTTCAAGAACATGACCGACGACCTGTGGGACATCATCATCAACGTCCACTTGCGCGGCACGTATCTCGTCACCAAGGCCGCGTACGACCAGATGATCGAGCAGGGTCACGGCGGCCGCATCGTCATGACCAGTTCCACGTCGGGTCTGCTCGGCAACTTCGGACAAACCAACTATGGCGCGGCGAAAGCGGCAACCGCCGGCTTCATGCGCTGC
Source organism: uncultured Gammaproteobacteria bacterium (assembly GCA_963780795.1). Classification (GTDB taxonomy): domain Bacteria; phylum Pseudomonadota; class Gammaproteobacteria; order Pseudomonadales; family Azotimanducaceae; genus DATJGR01. The sequence continues at coordinate 309,136 of CAWADH010000010.1, forward strand.
CTCTGGCTCGAAGGCGTGAAGTACGGCATTACCGTGAACATCCTCGCGCCCACCGCCATGTCGCGTCTCACCGAAGACATCCTGCCGGAACAGGCGAAAGACGCGTTCCCGCCCGAGAAAGTGTCACCCGCCGTCGTGTGGCTGTGCACCGACGAAGCGAAGGAAGTTTCCGGACGCCAGTTCCTCGTCGCCGGCAACAACGTCTCGCTGCTGTCATGGCAGATCACGCCGATCGCGTCGAAAGACCAGAAAGATGCACCGTGGGGCGTGAAGACGATCGGCGAGAAGATCCTCGAAAGCCGCGAAGCGTGGCCGCCGATCAACCCGATGCGCGGCTTCAGCTAAGCCGTCATGCCCGGTCCGCTGGCCGGCTTTTCGGTACTCGATCTGTCGGCCATCGTTTCGGGGCCGCTGACCGCCGCATTGCTCGCCGATCAAGGCGCTTCCGTCATCAAGGTGGAGCGCCTCGTCGGCGACATTCAGCGCCACGTCGGCAGCAGCCGGAACGGTTTCTCGGGATTCTTCCACGTGATCAACCGCGGCAAGCGGTCGATCGCGCTCGACCTCGGCACCGTGGAAGGTCGCGGCATCGTGGAACGGTTGGCGCAACGCGCCGACGTGGTGATCCAGAATTTCCGTCCCGGTGTGATCTCGCGACTCGGGCTCGGCTACGAACGGCTGAGCGCGCTGAACCCAAAACTCGTTTATCTGTCGATCAGCGGCTTCGGGCAGACCGGACCCCGCGCCGGCGAACGCGCCTACGATCCGATCATCCAGTTCTACTCCGGTATCGCAGCCACACAAGGACGCATCCACCTCGAACACCCTGATCAGCCCGAACAGGTGAATCAGCTGATTCTCGACAAGCTGACGGCCTACACCGGCTGCCAGGCGATCACCGCCGCACTGCTCGAACGCTCGAAGAGCGGCGCCGGCCAGCACATCGAGTTGTCGATGCTCGACACCGCGATCGCCTTTCTGTGGCCCGATACGGCTGCCGATCTGATCCTGCAGGGCGACGGCGTGGACGCGCGTCCGCCGGTCGGCGCCTCCGGCAACGTCGCCGAATATCGCGATGGATGGGGCACCACGATGACGCTGGCGGACGACGAGTTCCACGGCATGTGTCGCGCGCTTGGATGCAACCACGTCGTGCAGGATCCGCGCTTTGCGACATTGGCGGCTCGTCAGCGCAATCGTCCGGCATTGCTCGAAGTGCTGCGCGGCGAAATGGCCGAAGCAACGAAGAAACTGACGCTGGCGGAAGCGGCGCAGCGCTTCGCAGCCGAAGACGTGCCGTTCGCCCGCGCGCGACGCTTGACGGAACTGCACGAAGACCCGCAGATCGCGCACAACGAGGTGTTCAGCACGCTGGAACATCCGACCGCCGGCACGCTCCGCCAGGCTCGTCCGGCGCCGCGATTCGGCCGAACGCCCGCCGCACCCGGCGGCCCGGCGCCGGTATCGGGCCAACACACGCGGGAGATCCTCGCCGAACTCGACCTCGGCGATCGCGTCGAAGACTTGCTGGCGCGCGGCATCGTCGCAGCGCCATGACGACATCGAAGACTCAGGAGTCCACATGAATTTCGGCTTTACCGAAGAACAGGAACTGCTGCGCGATCAGGTGCGGCGGTTCATGCAGGACGCATGTCCGATGAGCGAAGTGCGCTCCGTGATGAAGAGCGCCACGGGCACCTCCCCTTCACTGTGGCGTCAGGCGGCGGAGCTCGGGTGGCTGGGTCTGACCATACCCGAACGGTTTGGCGGAATCGGTCTGAAATGGGTCGACCTCACGGTCGTGCTCGAAGAGACCGGACGAGGACTGTGTCCGCTGCCGATCATTTCGCAAACGCTGGCCGCGGCGGCGCTGCTGCGTTGCGGTAGCGACGCGCAGAAACAGAACCTGTTGCCCGCGCTCGCCGACGGCAGCCGCGTCGGTACGCTCGCGCTGTACGACGAACCGAACTGGGTGCATCCCGATGCGATCAAGCTGACGCTCGAAGGCGGTCGCCTGAGAGGAGCCAAACCATTCGTTGCGGACACGGGTGCTGCGGACCTGTTCATCCTTGCCTGTCGCAGCGGCAGCGGGTTCAAACTCGCGGTCGTCAACCGTAACGCGCCCGGTGTAACGGTCGCCGTACAACCGATGATGGACGAGACAAAACGCATCGGAACGTTGACGCTCGACATCGCGCTGAACGACTCGCAATTGATGCCGCTCACGGCGGACGACCTCTCGTATCTGTCCGATTGCGGCGCGGTCGCGGTAACCGCCGAATCGGTCGGCGCGGCAGAAGCGGCGCTTGCGATGACGACTGCGTATGCAAAAGAGCGTATCCAGTTCGGCAGTCCGATCGGAAAATACCAGGGCGTGAAGCACCGCCTGGCCGAGATGTTCGTCGACATCGAGTCGTTCAAGTCACTGTCGTACTACGCGGCATGGACCGTAGACGATGCGCCGGCCGAACTCCCCCGAGCTGCCTCGTTGGCGAAGGCCTACGCGAGCGACGCATTCGCGCGGATCGGCATCGACGGCGTCCAGTTACACGGCGCCATCGGCTTCACCGCCGAGTACGACATCCAGCTGTTTCTGAAACGATCGAAATGGGCGCGGCCGATGTTCGGCGATTCCGACCACCACTACGAACGCGTCGCCGCGTTGGGAGGTTTGTAATGGACTTCGAGTTTTCACCCAAAGAACAGGCGTTCCGCGACGAAGTGCGCGCGTTCATCAATGCCAATCTTCCGCCCGCCAGGCAGCGCAGCAGCGATTTCCTCGCTACCTGGCTGACGAAGGTGCGCGAGAAGCGCTGGGTAGGATTCGCCTGGCCGAAGGACGTCGGCGGCGCCGACGGCTCCATTGCCGAACAGGCGATCCTCAAGGAAGAGATGGCGCTGGCAAAAGCACCGCCGCTCGGTACGTCGTTCATGGGGCTCGCGTGGGTCGGTCCCGGCATCATCCAGTACGGCACACCGGAACAGAAAAAGCGCTTCATTCCCGACATCCTCGATTCGAAGGTGAGCTGGTGCACCGGCTATTCCGAACCGAACTACGGCAGCGACCTCGCGTCGATCCAGACGAAAGGCGTGCGCCAGGGCGATCACTACGTGGTCAACGGCCAGAAGATCTGGACCAGCGGCGCGCCGTGGGCGGACTGGATCATCCTGCTGGTGCGCACCGACTTTGCGCCGAAGGTGAAGCACGACGGCATTACCTGTCTGCTCGTAGACATGAAGACGCCCGGCGTCGAAGTGCGGCCGATCGAGAACATGGCCGGCGACCGCCACTTCGCCGAAGTGTTCTTCACCGACGTGAAAGTGCCGGTTGCGAACCGCCTCGGCGAGGAAGGCAAAGGCTGGTCGGTAACGGTCTCGGCGCTGGCGAACGAGCGCTCGAGCATCGGCGAAGTGACGCAGATGTTCGACAAGCTCGACACGCTGAAGACGCTGGTGAAGAACACGCACCGCAACGGCAAGCCCGCGGCGCAGGACCCGGCCGTGCGCCGCAAAATCGCCGAGTTCGACGCGAAGATCGCGGCGATGAAGTACAACGGTTTGCGCTATCTGACGAAGCAGCTCAAAGGCGAACCGCTGTCAAGCGAAACGTCGGTGAACAAACTGCATCGCGCCAGCCTCGAAGTGGACATGGACGACTTCGCGGTCTCGCTGACGGGACAGGCCGGTCTCGAGCTGAAAGACGGCGCGGAAGCGGTCGATCGCGGCAAATGGGCGAAGGCCAGCCTGGGTTGGCCGAACGTGGTGATCGGCGGCGGCACGCCGAACATCCAGCGCAACATCATCGCTGAGCGGATTCTCGGATTGCCGAAAGACGGCAGCGACTGACGCACTCATGAAGGCGCGCTGGATACTGGTGTGGCTCGCACTGCTCGCGCCTCAGGCCTGGTGCGGCGCGCCGCTCGTGATCGTGATGTCGTGGGACGGGATGCGCTACGACTATCCGGACCGCGCCGCTTTCCCGGGTCTCACCCGTATGCAGCACGAAGGCGTGCGCGCCGAACGGTTGGTCGCAGGGTGGCCGTCGTCGACTTTCCCCGGTCACGTCACCCTGGCAACCGGCACGTGGGCTGGAACGCACGGCATCGTCGACAACGAATTCCTCGATCGCGTGCGCGGACGCTATGCCTATTCGAGCGACGCGAGCTGGCTCAATGCCGAGCCGCTGTGGATTACGGCAGAGCGCCAGGGCGTGCACGCCGCGACATATTTCTGGGTCGGTTCCGAAACCGACTGGCACGAACAGCATCAGCAGTATCGAATCGCACCGTTCAACGGCGAAACGCCGGAGAGCGTCAAAGTGGATCAGATGCTGCAGTGGATCGATTTACCCGCCGACAAACGACCCGGTCTGATCATGGCGTACTGGCATGGTGCCGATACCATCGGCCATCGCCGCGGGCCGGACAGCGACGCGGTGGTCGAACAAATCTTCGAGCAGGACGCGCAGCTCGTCCGTCTGCTCGACGGCATCGGCGCGCGGCAGCTGTGGGACGACACCACGATCATTCTCGTCAGCGACCATGGCATGACCGCGTTGCACGGCTTCTTCGATCTGGCGGGGTTTCTCGGCGAGAACGGTTATCCCGCGCGCGTCTTCGGTGGTCCGGGCGTGGCGCACGTGTTCCTGAACGATGCGTCGCAGCTCGACGGCGCCTTTGCGCTGCTGTCTGCGCGCAAGCCGCTGGAGGTGTATCGCGGTACGGAGCTTCCGGAGCGATTCCATCTGAGCGCAAAGAATCGCGTCGGTGATCTGGTCGTCGTCAGCGACCCTACTCTGCCGTTGGCATATCCCGCCTGGTGGGTCAGAACGCTCTATGCCGTGCTCGGCCCAGTCGCGGGCGTGTACCCGGGCAGCCATGGTTTCGATCCGAATCTCCCGGAAATGGGCGCACTGATGATGGCGATGGGACGCGGCGTGCCGAAAGGCGCGCGCATCGGCACGATACCGATGGTCGATATCGCACCGACCGTCGCGAAGCTGCTGCACATCGAGCCGCCGCTGCAGTCGGAAGGAACGCCGATATCGGAGATCGGAAACTAAAGACGGTGCGCTCGACGCTCATTATGTTCGACTCGGTCTGGAAGTAGCGGCGCGGTGCGTCCTTGAAAGAGGCCAAGCCGCGATCGTTCGGAACCGTTCGGTTTCATCGTTTCGGTGACCGCTCCCGGCGACAGCACGAAACTCAACTGTCGATACTGTTTGAACAGCACGACCGGCGCGCTGTCCATCACCTGTCGGAATACGTTGAGCTGCTGAAACTGCGTGGTCCAAGCATCGGCACCTTCGTCCAATGCTCTTCGACTTTCTCCCGCACGAAATCCGCCGCGGCTTTGTCGTCCGCGGACATCCTCGAGCCGTCGGCGAGCCTTTCCGATACCTGCACTCCGTCGCCACTGGCACTCAAGAACGCGGCGTAGGGCGGTAGATCAGCACCCGCTCGCGTTCCTGGCGCCACGCGTCTTCGTCGGCCGCGGCGATCTTTTCCAGGTCGCCTACGCCGGCGTGCGGATCGTCGACCCATTCGCGCAGCAACGGTCCGCCGTTGATGAGATCAATGGCGAGACGACCCACTTCGTATTCGTACGGAAAGTCGCGCCACAACGGATAGTCGGGTTGCAGCGAACGCAATGCCTTGAACGCCAGCGCGATCAGGCGCCACGGACGAAACGCCGCGTGGTCGTAGTGGGTATCGTCGACGTGGATCTGCAGTCCGGAACACAGTTTGCCGACGTGCTTGTGGAACGTCGGCTCGAACCAGCATTCGCGCAGGCGACATCCCTGCAGCCATTGCGGCGCCATCTCGTACATCGCCGAGCGCAGCGCGCGGGCATCGATGTCGGGCGCGCCAAACAGCTCCAACGGTCGCGTCGTGCCGCGGCCTTCCGACAGCAGGGTGCCCTCGAGCATCACGGTGCCGGCGTAGCAACGCGCCATCGACAAATTCGCCGCATTCGGGCTCGGGTTGACCCATGTGCGTTCGTCGAGCGGCCAGCCGAATCCCGGCGCCGCGTCGGGTTGCCAGCCGCGCATCGGGATGACGTCGTAGTCGACGTCGAGCCGCAGCGTGTCGACGAACCAGTGTCCGAGCTCGCCCAACGTGAGGCCATGCCGCATCGGTAGCGGACCGGCTCCGACGAAGCTCTCCCAGCCGTCGCGCAATCGCAACCCCTCGACCGGTCTGCCGGCCGGGTTCGGGCGATCGAGCACCCAAACCGCTTTGCTGTGTCGCGCAGCCTCTTCCAGTACGTAACGCAGCGTCGTGATGAAGGTGTAGATGCGGCAGCCGACGTCCTGCAGGTCCACCAGTAGAACGTCGAACGTACCCATCATGGCGGGATCGGGTCGCCGCGTTCGACCGTACAGGCTGAACACAGGAATGCCGTGCACCGGATCCAGGAAATCCGGTGACTCGACCATGTTGTCCTGTTTGTCGCCGCGCAAGCCGTGTTGCGGGCCGAACGCAGCCGTGATTTCGACGTGGTCGAGGCCGCTCAGTGCGTCTAACGAGTGCACCAGGTCGCGCGTGACCGATGCCGGATGCGCCAGCAATGCCGCGCGACGGCCGCGCAGCGCCGAATTCAAGGGGGACTCCTGGATCAGGCGATCGATTCCGAACAACATGCCGACTTGGGTACTCGCACTGCTCGGCAGATCGCCGTTCAGCTCATTCTAGAGTCTCTATTCCTTCGCTTTAACCCCCGGCCTGAACGTCGTGTACACGTAGACTGGAATGTCGAGATCGCCGAGATGGCGCTCGATCAGCGGGCGGACATCGTCCCACGCAAGCCCGCCGACGCCAGTGGCGAGTCGCGGCAGCGCCACGCTCTCGAACGCTTCTTCCTGCGCCAGCGCCCGTAGCGCCTTCAGCGCGAGGTTCACGTTGTGCGTAGTCGCCTTGCCCGGATGCGCGCTGGCCGTTGGCGCTTCGTCCTGCGTCAGCAGTCCAACCACGCGGACACCTTTCGCGCCGGCCCAAACCCACAAGCCGCCGGCCTTCGGATGCGACTGCTGGCAGTAGTGCCGGAAGTCCTTGTACATGGCCGGATATTCCTCGCGCAGCGCCAGCGCGAGACCCTGATGAAAGTTGTCGTTCGGTGCCACGCCATGCGCGATTGCGTGCGCACCCGTAAGCAGGATGTCGCCGGAGACTTCGATGAGCATGGCCGTTCCTTTCCGATTGCAATGGACACTGCGTGCAGTCTCCGCTCGGTCGACCCGTTCCGATATACGCGTTTGCCCTTGATGACTTTCGCCGCGTCGCCGCGCGGCGATCGGTTCACTTCCGCCATTCGTCGCCGGGCATGATCCGCCGCATGAACTCGTCGAACAGCGGCACGGTGAACGCGGTGTCGCCGTGGTTCGGACTCCAGATCATCCCCTTCGCGATCAGCTGATTGCGGATCGGACCCAACGAAGTGACTTTGCGGCCGAGCTGGTCGGCGATGTCGCCGGAGCGGTGCGGTCCCGGTCCCAGCTCCGCCATCGCGCGCAGATACACCTTCTCCGACGGCGTGAGCCGATCGAACCGTACGCGGAAGAAACTCTCGTCGAGCGCGGCGATTGCGCCGGCCGACGCGCGCTTCACGTCGGCCGCCGTAATCGGCGACTTCGACGCGGTGTCCCACGCGTGCTTGCCCCACTCCTGCAGAAAATACGGATAGCCCTGAGTCTTCCTCACGATGCTGCGCAGCGCGTCTTCGTTGATGTCCACGCCTTCGTCCTTCGCCGGTTTTGCGATGGCGACGCGCGCGTCGTCTTCGTTCAGCGGTCCGATCTCGGGAAAATCGAACAGCCGCTCCGCATACGACTTCGCGCGGCCCATCTGACCGCGCAGCTGCGGCAGACCCGCGCCGAGCAGCACGATGGGCAAACGCCGTTGCGCCGCGCGATGCAGCGCGGTGATCAGCGCCGCGAGTTGCTCCTCTTCGACGTACTGCAGCTCGTCGATGAACATCACCAGCGCCGTGCCCGCTTTCTTCGCAGCCGCACCGACCGCTTCGAGCAACGCCTGCAGGTCGTGCTCGAGGTCGCCGTTGTCGGCCAACCCCGGCTCGGGTTCCAGATCCACGCCCACTTCGATGTCGTGGTACTTCACCTTGAGCGCCTTCGCGAACCCGGCCAGCGCGCGCAGCGCCCTTTGCGACAGCGCTTTCGCCTGCGCGTTGCGCGAGAGACGCAACAACGCCTGACGCAACTGCGGTGCCAGCAGCGCCGGCAAAGAACGGCTCTCGGGCGCTTCGATCCGCACCGTCTGGATGCCTTCGCCTTCCGCGTCGTCGCGCATCCGGTCGAGCAGCACTGTTTTGCCCACACCGCGCAGACCGATCATCAGAATGCTCTTCGTCGGCAAACCAAGGCGCACCCGCTCCAGCGCGACGCGCACCGTTTCACGCAGGCTGTCGCGGCCGGCCAGTTCCGGGGGCGGCGTGCCGGCGCCGGGCGCAAACGGGTTTCGTACGGGGTCCATGGCAGAGTTATACAGGAATTAGTCGGTTTATCTCAAGTCGATAAACTTCCTAATTCAGGTCAAATCGTCAGACCGGCAGCCCGGAGACGTGCGACGAATTGATCGTGATCGAATGGCCGCCCGGTTCCACGACGGTGAACGAACGGTGAATGTCGCCTTCTTCTATCCGCGACGGTTCGCAACCGGCCTGCTTCAGCGCCACGTGCGTGGCATCGACGTCGTCGACCATCAGGTCGAACGGTGCCCGCGCCTTCGTGGGTTTGTCAGCCGGCACCAGAATCAGGTGCGTGCCACCGCGCAGTTCCAGTATCGCCACGCGCTCGTGCGCCTCGATCAGCCGCAACCCGAGCCGCTCGAAGAACGCCCGGCTCGCGGCGATGTCCGGCACCGCGAGCAGTGCATGGCCGATCCATACCGGCGGCCGTTCGTCCTTGGGATTCGAGTCGCTCTTGCGCATCCAGCGGCTCGATGCCGCCACGTCCTGCACGCCTTCACCGGCTTTCTTCCATCCGTTGAACCCGGCTTCGAGGTGCGCAACATTGCGGTAGCCCATGTCGACGAGCGCTTTGGCAGCGAATGCGGAACGTCCGCCGCCGGCGCAGAAAACGACGATGCGTTTCGTCTCGTCGAAATAGTCGCGGTAGTACGGACTCGCAGGGTCGGCCCAGAATTCGAGCATGCCGCGCGGCGCATGGAGCGCACCGGGAATGGTGCCGAGATCCACCGTTTCCTGAAGCTCGCGGATGTCGAGCAGCAGCAGATCGTCGCGCTGCGCCATCTCCTGCTTCAGCTGCGCGATCGTCAGGTTCTCGAGCGTCGACTTCAGCCGGTCGACGACGCCGAAAATCGATTCGATGGCCATGACTACACCGCGGGTGCGCTTCGAAGCGGAGAGCGGCCGCTCAGTTCCGGGGCCATGCAATTACCTCGTCAGTGAGTCGACGTCACAACGTACGCCGCGTGCGCTGACGCGACAAGTCGGATTGCGCCTCGGGCTGCGCGGAACAGAAGAAGCTCGCCGCATCGTCGGTGCTGCCTTGGCCGCGATAGACCGCAACCGCCGGATACGGACACAGCGGCCGCGTGCGTTCCACGCCGTCCTTCGTCCGCGACGCGACGATCGACTCCGGCGGTTTGCCGGTCTCAACCCATGCATCCAGCGTTTTCAGCGTGTCGAACCGGTTGGGACCGTCGCCTCCGCCGCAATGATCCATGCCTGGCACCATGAACAGGCGATAGCTCTTCTCGAATTCCGCGCGGTCGATATCGGAACCGATCACCGCGCCGCGCACGCTCTCGTAATAGCCGATGCTGTTCAGTGGCGGGATGCCCGGATCAGCCCAGCCGTGGTACTGCAGCAGCTTTCCGCCGCGGTCGAAGAACGGCGCGAGGTTCGGATCGATCGCATCCATCACCAGACCCGCGCCGTCTTCGGCGACCGGCAGATCGCGCGCGACGTCGAAGGTTCGATAATTCCACCCCTTCTTCTTGAACACGATGAATTCGAAGATGCCGGTGGCGAGCGTGGACAACTCCGGCACCATCGCGCCGATCGGGCCGTTCCATCCAAGTTCGCTGCCGGGAGACAAGCCGGGGAACAGCGTCACCTGCGTGCGCGGATTCACCATCGGCCGATACAGCGCCTCCGCACTCGCGACCTGCTTGGCGGTGAGGCACGACGGCTGATCGGCATCGGCGCAACGCAACGACGCGGGATCGAAATCGCAGCGCAGCGGATTTTCGATAACGCCGTCCTTCACACCGTCGAGCGCGTCGCACGCCGCGAGCACCGCACCGTGCAGCGTCTTCAGCTTGTCTTCCGGAACGAAGTTGCCCGGTTCTTTGTGGATCACCTGGCTCGCCACCACGTATTTCGCCGACAGTCGCGTCATGTAGTTGGCGGGCGCGCCCGCGATGATGCCGTCGAAGTCCGCCGGATAGCGTTGCGCTTCAGTGAGTCCTTGTCTGCCGCCGGTCGCACAGCCGCTCCAGTACGCACGCCGCGGCGGACTGCCGTAGAACGCCACGCTGATGGCTTTCGCTTTCGCCGCGAGTTCGTGCACGGCGCGATAGCCGAAGTCGACGACCTTCTCCGGGTGATTCAGCGCGAAGCTCGCGTCCAGCGCAGAGCCTTCGTGACCGGTGTCGGTCGACGCGGCAACGTAGCCGGCAGCGAGCGGTGCCGCCATGAACGGAAACCAGATCTCGCCGGAGTAGCCGCCGTTGCCCACCGCGACCAGTTTGCCGTTCCAGTCCGCCGCGGGCAGCCACACTTCGAACGCAATGCTCGAATCGGGCGTCGGCGCGATGCGGCCGGCAACGCGACAGAACGCGGGCAGCTCGGCGTACGGCGCCGGCATCGGGATGAAGAACGGTTTGGCCGGCTTGTACGCGCCGGCCGCCACGATCTCGGCCGCATCGATCCTCGTGTCCTTCAGTTCGAGCGACGCGAGCGTTTCGCACGTACTCGCCCGCACCCCAGCCGCGCCAACGGACAGCAATAGCACGACGCTCAGACGAACGGCGCTCCGAATCTTCGCAGCATTCATGTTCCCCTCCGGGCGCTTGTCTCCCCGGGAATTCTCACACGATTCGGTGAGGCGCAGTCACGCTTGCACCAGCCGCGCCAGCGTAGCCGCCGCGCCTGCCATCGCGTCGGGCGCGGCGGTTGCGAACGAGAGGCGCAGAAACGAACCGGTCGGTTCCGCCGGAAACCACTGCCGTCCGGCGCTGACGATCACACCGGCTGCATGCGCCCGCGCCGCGATTTCGATGTCGGCCACCCGATCGGGCAGCCGCGTCCACAGATGCAGACCGCCGGCAGGAACCAGCGGCAACGAGCCCGGCCCGAGTTCGGCTCGCAGCGCACCAACGAGCGCGTCGCGCCGCGCCCGCAATCCGCCGCGCAGTGACTTCAGATGGCGCGGCCACGCCGGCGAGGTGACGAGCTCGAGCGCAGCCTCCTGAATCGGCCCCGCAATGAAGAAGTCGGCCATGGTGCGCGCCGAAAGTAAGCGCGCGAGCGCTGCACCTTTCGCGACTATTGCGCCGATGCGCAGTCCCGGCGCGGCCGATTTCGTCAGCGAGCGCAGATACACGACGTGACCGTTCGCATCGGCCGTTGCCAGCGGTGGCAACGGCACGGCGTCGATCGCAAAGTCGCGACCCCAATCATCCTCCACGAGAAACGCACCTGCCTTCGCGACGACGTCGAGCACGTCGGCGCGGCGGGCCTCCGCGAGCGTCGCGCCGGACGGATTCGCGAACGTCGGTTGCGAATAGAAGACGCGGGCGCCGGTGCGCTCGAATGCGGCGGCGAGCGCTTCCGGAGCGACGCCGCCGGCATCGGTGGTTACCGGAACTAACGGCAGCCTCAAGGCGCGCGCGACGACGATCGCACCGACATAAGTGGGTGACTCCACCAGCAGCGGCGCGCCCGGCGCAACGAGCGCGCGCAACACCACGCTAATCGCGGCCTGGCTTCCCGGCGAAACGATGACGTCGTGCGCGCCGACGCCGCCGCCGAGTTGCTGCGCAAACCACAGGCGCAGCGGTTCGACGCCTTGCGACGGCATGCGCCCCCACACACCGGGACGCCGCGCGACGCGCGCCATCGCGGCGGTCAGTTGCGGCAGCGCCTGCAGTTCGTCCGGCAGATATCCGCCGCCGAGGTTCACCGCACCCGGGCTCGGTGTTGCGAGCAACGCACGCAGCGCATCGTCGTTCACGTCGGCCGCGCCGAGCGCGAGGCTCTGCCAACCGAAGTCGCCGGCCGCGACCGGCGATCGCCGATCGGCGACGAACGTGCCGTGGCCCGGTCGTGCGTCGATCAAACCCGACACCACCAGTTGCTGTACGGCGCGCCGTACGGTGAGCGGACTCACGCCGAGTTCCGACATCAGCTCCCGCACCGACGGCAACCGCTCGCCGGCCGTCGCGGCGCTGACGCGCTTGCGTAGATGTTGTACGACTCGTTGTGCACTGTTATCGTTTTTCACGATTAAGGACGATAACGCTATCCTCACCCGAACGAAAGTGCTTCCGCGGGACAGATGCGTTCCCACCGTTGCATTTGCTTACCTTCACGCCAGGAGCGCTCCATGGACGACCTGTTGATCGACGCCGCGCGGCGCGGCATCCGTTATCGCACCACGCTTGCCGAACGGGCCGTCGCGCCGACCGCGACCGCAGTTGATGCACTCGCGCGCTTCCGGGAGCCGATGCCGGCGCGCGGGTGCACTGCCGACAACGTGCTCGGACTGCTCGACGAAGCCGGCTCTCCTGCGACGGTCGCAACCGCCGGCGGCCGCTACTTCGGCTTCGTCAACGGCAGTTCGCTGCCGGTAACGGTGGCGACGAACTGGCTCGCAACAGCATGGGACCAGAACGCGGCGCTCGGCGTGATGTCGCCTACCGCATCGACGCTGGAGGAGGTCACGCTCGGTTGGCTCACCGATCTGTTCGGTTTGCCGGCCGGTACCACCGGCACGTTCGTCACCGGCGCCACGCTCGCGAGCTTCACCGCGCTCGCAGCCGCGAGACACGAACTGCTGCACCGCTGCGGTTGGGACGCGGGCGCAAACGGTCTGTTCGGTGCGCCGCCGATCACCGTCGTCGTGAGCGATGAATCGCACGCATCGATCGGTCGCGCGCTCGCGCTGCTCGGCCTCGGTCGCGAGCGGGTAGTGCGCGTGCCAACGGATTGGCAAGGCCGCATGCGAGCCGAGATGCTGCCGCGGCTCGAAGCCGGCCCGGTGCTCGTCTGCACTCAGGCCGGCAACGTCAACACCGGCGCGTTCGACCCGTTCGACTCCGTCTGCGACTGGGCGCAACGCTATGCCGCCTGGGTACACGTGGACGGCGCCTTCGGACTGTGGGCCGCGGCCGCTCCCCAATACACTCATCTAACGGCAGGACTCGCCCGCGCCGATTCGTGGGCAACCGACGGCCACAAATGGCTGAACGTGCCGTACGACTGCGGCATGGCATTGGTCCGCAACGGCGACGCGCTGCGCGGCGCGATGGCGATGAGCGCGGCGTATCTGCCGCCGTCTGCGCTGCGTGATCCGATGCACTACGGACCCGACGCATCGCAGCGCGCCCGCGCGGTAGACGTATGGGCGGCGCTGAAGTACCTCGGCCGCGCCGGCGTCGCCGATCTGGTCACGCGGTGCTGCAGACACGCAGCGCGGTTCGCCCGGGAACTCGCCGCTGCCGGACACGACGTGCTCAACGACGTCGTTCTGAATCAGGTGCTGGTGTCGTTCGGCGACGAAGCGCGAACGCTGCGCGTGATCGACGCACTACAGCGCGACGGCACCTGCTGGTGCGGCGTCAGCCGCTGGCAGGGGCGAACGGTGATGCGGATCAGCGTGTCGTCGTGGGTCACCTCCGACGACGACGTCGGTCGGTCGCTCGAGGCGATGTTGCGGTGCGCAGAAAACGCGTGATTGGACGCAGCCGCATGCGGAAACGGCCACCGAGCATCGCCGCCGTGAGTTCTGCATCAATGCGCGGCGCATCGGGACGTGTTCTGATGCGCCGATCCAACGATTGCTCTGGGGCGAGACGATGCAGCGCGCGGCGTACGGATCCCGTCTGTTCTTCGGCCGACTGATCCGGTCGATTCCGGTCGCCTTACTCGCGGCCTCCGCATTCAGCCGCGCGGCCGAACCGGACTTTGCCGCGATCGGTGCATACATCGAAACACAGCGTGTCGCCGAACATATTCCGGGACTGGCCGTTGCGATCGTCGGCGGCGACGGCACCGTGTACGTCTCCGGATTCGGACACGCCGACGAATCGGGTCGAACGGTCGCCAGCAACACGCCGTTCATCCTGGGGTCGACCAGCAAATCCTTCACCGCGCTCGCTGTGATGCAACTCGTCGAGGCGGGCCGGATCGATCTCGACGCGCCAGTGCAACGTTACCTGCCGTGGTTTCGCGTCGCCGACGAAACCGCGTCAGCCGCGATCACGGTGCGTCAGCTATTGAATCAGACCAGCGGCCTTTCGACCGCGGCGGGCCGCGCCACCCTGACGGATTTCTCGAGCGGCGACGACGCGCTCGAGAATCGGGTGAGAGGTCTCAGCGCGGTGGCCCTCACCGCTCCGGTGGGCACGACGTACCAATACAGCAACTGCAACTATCAGACGCTCGGGATGGTCGTTCAGCAGGTGTCGGGGCAGAGCTTCGAAACCTACATGGCGGAGCACGTGTTCGCGCCGCTTGCGATGAATCACACGTACACGTCGAAAGAAGCGGCACTCCCGGCCGGTCTCGCCTCCGGTCATCAGACGTGGTTCGGCCGCCCGGTGCCGTTCGACGAACCGGTACCGCGCGCCAGCGTGCCGCAGGGATTCGTGATTTCGACCGCTCAGGACCTCGCGCACTACCTGTACGCGCAGTTGAACGATGGTCGTTATGGCGACGCCGCGGTGCTGTCGAGCGGCGGTATGGCGGAGATGCACAAGGGCGCCGCGCGCGTCGGAGAGAGCGACATCTACTACGCCATGGGCTGGAACGTCGGCACTGTAGACGGCCAGAACG
The DNA here is from genome assembly GCA_963780795.1 of uncultured Gammaproteobacteria bacterium. Classification (GTDB taxonomy): domain Bacteria; phylum Pseudomonadota; class Gammaproteobacteria; order Pseudomonadales; family Azotimanducaceae; genus DATJGR01. The sequence goes on from CAWADH010000010.1 coordinate 324,175, forward strand.
CCGTATGGCACGAGGGCGATACGTTCGGATTCCAATCGTTCCTGATCGTACTAACGGATGCACGCTGGGGCGTGGCCGTGATGGCGAACCGCAACGCCATTCCGGCCAACCGGCGGTTCGAGGAAATCGCGTTCGGCATTGCGAGCATGGTCGTCGGCGGCACTCCGAAGACCGAACACGTGCGCGACGCGACGATGATCTACGCCGTGTTCATCGGCCTCGTGCTGCTGCAACTGGTCGGCATGGCGCGCACGATCGCGCTGCTGCGCCGCTGGCGGCGCGATCCATCGAGCCGACCGCGCGGTGCGGCGGCAACGCTGACGCGAATCGCACTGCCGTCCACGCTCAATCTGCTATGGGCCGCGTTCGTCTTCGTCGCGCTACCGGGCATGTTTACATCGATCCGCACGCTCACCTGGGCGGTGCCCGATATCGGCTATCTGCTGCTGGTGAGCGGTGCGATCGCGTTGATATGGAGCGCGGCGAGGCTGTTGCTGCTTCGCCGACTGCCCGCGTAGTGCTAAGCCTCCTCTACGCTGACGCTGAATACCCACAGCGCAACGGCGTTGAGGCACAGCGCAGTCGCGTTGATCGCTGGCGTACCGGCCAGGTGTGTCCAGGGCGCAGCCGACGCAATCGCCTGCAGCCCCTGCCACAGCGCGGGCATTGCTAGCGACGCGCCGACGGCGACGGCGCTGCCGAGCACCATCCGCCTGCGTCCGCGCAGACGATCGACACGTTGCATGACGTCACGCGTGAAGCCGTCCTCGGGAAGGTCGCATGGTTCTTCGCGAAACAACCGCCGCAGCGCGTCGTCGTCAGACATGTTGGCTCACCGTCGCATTCATGCGCTCGAGAATTCTCACTCGCGCGCGGTTGAGTTTCGACTTCACCGTACCCACCGGCAACCCCGTCACGAGCGAAATCTCGCTGTGCGAATAACCGTGCGCGTAGCTCAGCAGCATCGCCGCTCTCTCCTCTTCTTCCAGCCACGCGAGCACCTTCGGTAGATCGTGCACTTCCACCGGCGGCTCTGCATGGCCGACGTGCACTTCGAGGCTGAGGGCCGCCACGATCTTGTTCTGTTGCGTGCGTTTTCGCTGCATCTGCCGCATTTCGTTGTACGCGATCGCGATCAGCCAGGTCGAGAACTTCGAGTCGCCGCGGAAGTACGCGAGCCGACGATACGCCTTCAGAAACGTCTCCTGCGCAACGTCGTCGGCGTCCGCGGTGAGATGCCGCAGGAAACCACGCACCATCGCCTGATGACGCAGCACGAGTTGTTCGAACGCCCGCGTGTCGTCGGCCGCGACGACACGCGCGATCAATTCGGTGTCAGACGGCGGCGCGCTCACGCGTTCCCGAGAAGCGGTGCAACCCGAGATACGCGACGCCGATCAGGAACGGAAACGCTGCGATTCCGGTCAACGGTCCGAGCGCGTCGTCTTCGCCCACGGCAAATGCAAAGGCGCCAATGGCAATCGCGATCGCAATCGAGATCACACCGCGCCGCAGATCGCCGTGGCTGGGATCGAGGCCGGTGAGTTGCGCCACCAGTTCCGGCGTGAGCGGCTGGCCGCGTTCGATGGCGCCGCGAATCGTCTCCTGCGCGGCGAGGCGATACAGATGGCGATAACGCAGTCGCAGGCAGAAAAATCCGCCGATCGACAGCAAGAATACGATCGGCACCAGGAATCCGAAGTCATCCACGAAGCAGTCTCCGCATGTATTGCAGCGAGTGAGATGCCGTAAACGCGGGTTTGGATGCAGTCGCCGCTGAAAAAACTATCGCCGATATTGGACAAACGGCGTTTTCGTCGCCATCTGATCGTACAGGCCGCGGGCGCGGTAGTTGAACTCCTGCGTCATCCAGTAAGTGCGCGAACAGCCGCGCGCATCGGCCTCGCGGTAAACGGCCTCGATGAGCGCGCGTCCGATGCCGCCCGCGCGCAGCGTCGGCTGGACGAACAGATCCTCGAGGTAGCAATAGTACGTTTTCGACCACGTGGAGCGATGGAACAGGATGTGGGCGATGCCCACCGGCCGGTCGTCGTCGTTCACTGCGACGAGCCCGATGTGGAAGTCGGCTTCCTGCGCGATCATCCGTTGCCACGTCGCCTCGATGATGTCGTCGGCGACGGTCGCCTTGTAGAACTCGATGTAGCCCTTGAACAGCGGCAGCCAGTCCGGCTTGTCGCGCGCCGCGAGGGGTCGGATGCGAATGGTCATGTTTGCTCCAGCCGGTGCCTGGCACCGGCGATGACTTATTCAACAGACGGTGCCTGGCACCGTCGGTGACTTATTCTGGCAATGCGAGCAGGTCGCGGTCGAGCAGCACCAAGCGCAGCTCGCTCGTGCCCACACAACGCTCCGCCTGCATGCCGAATGCGCGCGCTGCGTCGACGTTGATCTGGTTGTCATCCACGAACAGGATCTCGCGCGGTTCGAATCCGACCGTCGCGGCGACGTGCTCGAACGCATCGTGGTCGGGTTTGATGCGGTCGATCAGATGCGATGCGAAGTGGTGGTCGAAGTGGGGTTGAAAGCCCATGTCGTGCATGATCCTCGACCAGTGCAGCACGTTGGTGTTGCTCAGCGTCGCTCGGACGATGCCCGGCCGAACCCGCTGCACCAGTTCCTGCGCGCCGGGCAGCGGCGCATTCACCCACGCGACGAAACCGTCGAGAAAATCCTTCGCGCCGACGCTCAACTCGAATTCGGCGACGAGACGCTCGCCGAACGCCTGTGCGTCGATGCGCCCGCGTTCGAAATCGCGCACCGCGGACGAGTGCAGCCACGCGCGCCACAATCCTTCCACGTCGGTGGGATTCGGCATCCACCGCAGCATCGGCGCCACGCCGCCCACTTCGACAAGCACGCCGCCCACGTCGAACACGACGCAGCGGATGCGTGCGCTATGCAAGCGTCACAACCACTTCCGACCCCACTCGAACGGCGCGATGCCCTCTTCCGTGAGCTGCCACACCTGCGCTTCGGCATGCCCGGCGTTCAGATCGAGAAAACCGATCGTGCCCAACTGTGTGTCGTAGTTGTGCGGATACGTGGCCGAGCCAGGGTTCACACACAGAATGCCGTGCAGCCGGGTGATGCGCTCGACGTGTGTATCGCCGGACACGATCACGTCGGGACGTTCATCCGGAAAGAACCGCTGCAGCCATTTCGCCAGCGTGAAGTTCGGCGGGCGCTCCGGCACCGGCACGTAGTGCGTGAGCCCCACTTTCACCCCTTCGAATTCGAGCAGCCAAGCGTATTTCACGCGCGGGTCTTCCGGCTGCACCGGCCGGCCGCCCGAACCATCTTCGCCGTTGCCGCGCGCGGCATACACGGGTGCCACGCGTTGCAAGTCGTCGAGCACCGAGAATTCGTGCACGTCACCGGCGTGGAAGATGTAGTCGACGCCTTTGAATGCCTCGAGCACCTGCGGCCACACACGCGCGCATGCTTCCGGAATGTGCGTGTCCGAGATCAGACCGATACGCAACGGGAACTCCTCAATGCGGAAACTGCACGTGCTGCGGCGGCGGTGGGGGGGCTGGCGGCGGGCGGCCGTCCATGGGCGGCCGCGGCCATGGACGGGGACCCGGCGGTCGCGGTCCATATCCCCAGATCGGGTAATACAGCGGGTAACTGTCCCTGTATTCCGGTTCTTGCGCTTCGCGCGCCCGCTGCAGCGCCGCTTCGGTTCGCACGTAATCGAGATCGAGCTGCTGTTGCTCCAGTTCCTCTTTGGCGCGCGCGTGCCGGCTGGTCTCCAGAATTTCGAGCAGCGCGAGCTGCTGTTCGAACAGTTCGTTGGCGCGCTCCACTTCTTCGCGCAGCGGCGTGGGCGGCGGCAACACCTCGATCGGCACGGCGGACGGATGCGGCGCATCGCTGAACGAAACCACGCCGTTCGCATCGACCGACCGGTATACCGTTGTCGTGTCCGTTTCCGCAGCCCATGCGAACAACGGCATCAGGCAGCATGCAGCCCCTGCGTAGAGTCGTTGGCGAACACTGGGTTTCATACGGTTTTTCGGGCTGTTCCGCGATCGGATTTCGGCCGATACTACCGCAGCGAGACCACATCCGGGGAGAGACGCGTGACGATGCTGCTGGATTTCTCGAAACTGCCGGCGCGCGCCAACGCCGACGGCGAGTTCGCGCTGCACGCGCGGTTCTGGAATGCCACCGTCAAGCTGCGGGTCGGCCAGGCGAGCTACCGGATGGCGGTGCGCGACGGGAAGCTCACCGAGTGCGCGCCGTGGCTCGGCACCGTCGCGTGCGATCTCGCCATCGAGGCCGACGAAGCCGACTGGGCGAACCTGCTGGAACCGATGCCGAAACCGTTCTATCAGGATCTTTACGCCGCAACGATCCACCACGGTTTCTCGGTGGCCGGCGATACGCTCGACTACTGCGCCTACTATCCGGCGCTGCGGCGTCTGGTCGAACTGATGCGCGCCGAACGGCAATCCGCCGCCGGTGCGTCATGAGCGACGCAAAATTCGACAGCGCGATCGGCCGCTACGTGCACTTGAACCTCGGTGGCATCAGTCACCGAGTGTATTTCGAAGAGAGCGGCTCCGGCATTCCGTTGCTGCTGCAGCACACCGCCGGTGCGGACGGACGACAATGGCGGCACGTGCTCGAAGACACCGAACTGCGCAAACGCTTCCGCATGGTTGCCTACGACCTGCCGTATCACGGCAAGTCGGTTCCGCCAACGACCGAACAATGGTGGAGCCGGCCCTACAAACTGACCCGCGAGTTCCTGGTCGGCGTTCCGGTCACGCTGGCTGCCGCGCTCGACATGCAGCGGCCCGTCTACATGGGCAGTTCCATCGGCGGCCATCTCGCGATCGATCTCGCCATCGAGCACCCCGATGTATTTCGCGCCGTCGTCGGGCTCGAAGCGTCGGCGCACACGCCCGGTGGCTACGTCGACGAGTTCTATCACCCTGCCATCTCGAACGATTTCAAAGCGCACCTGATGTACGGCCTCACCGCGCCGATGAGCCCGGAACCGTATCGGCGTGAAACGGCGTGGGTGTACAGTCAGGGCGCGCCGGCCGTGTTCAAAGGCGATCTGTACTACTACTCGGTCGATCACGACGTGAGGGAAACGGCGAAGACGATCGACACGCGCCGCGTGTCGGTCGACATCCTCAACGGCGAGTACGACTGGAGCGGCACGCCGGCACTCGGCGAGGCGCTGGCAAATCTGATTCCGGGCGCGCGCTATCAGACGATGCCGGGGCTCGGGCACTTTCCGATGAGCGAGAATCCGCAGGGATTTCTCTCGGTCATCCGGCCGGTGCTCGAACGAATCGCAAACCAGTCGCCGCGGTGAATGCGCCCTTCGAATCGCTCGATTAACCGTACCTGCCAGCAGCCGGGTGCGGCCGGGCCGACTGATCAGTAGTCCAATCGATACGCAGCACCGTCGCGCACGATCCGTCCCGCGGTCGGCGCAGCGAAATGCGTGCCGATGATCAGCACCGGACGATCGGAGTAGCGTTCGAGGAAACGCTCGCGCGTCGACGCCGCGGCAAACGGATCGACGTCGGCGCTGCTCGACCAGCCGGGATGCGCGATCTGACACGGATGATGGATCATGTCGCCGGTGATCACCGCCTCCTCGCCGCGCGACGTGATGTGCACGCTGACGTGACCTGGCGTGTGGCCCGGCGTCGGTTCGAGCCGGATCTCGTCCGTCACGCGATGCGTCTCGCCGACCAGATCCGCTAAGCCGCGGTCGAAGATCGGCTGCACGGAATCTTCGATCACCGGTCCATATTCCTGCGGCTCGCGGCTCCAGTGCCGCCACTCTCTCTCGGCAAACAGATATCGCGCGTTCGCGAACGTCGGTTCCCAGCGCCCGTCGACGAGGCGCGTGTTCCAGCCGACGTGATCGACGTGCATGTGCGTGCACAATACCGTGTCGACGCGATCCAGCGAGAAACCGCGCGCGACGAAGTCGTCGAGAAAGCGTCCCTGCATGTGGTTCCAGCGCGGATAGGTGCGTTCCTTGTCGTTGCCGATGCAGGTATCGACCACGATGCACTGATCCCGCGTTTCGAGCACCAGCGCGTGAATGCTCAGTACGATGCGCTGCTGCGCGTCGACGAACGGCGAAATCCAGTCGATCGCCTCCATCTGTTCAGGTGTTGCCTGCGGCAACAGGTACGGTCCGAGCGACGCGGTCGTCAGCTCCACGATCTGAGTGATTCGCACGTCACCGATCTGCCACGTGAGCATCGCGCCTGTCCTTTCCATTGGGTCGGTTCGACCAGAGTGCCCAGCATTGCAAATGCTGCGTTGCTGATCAAAGATCGCGAGCAACGAGCGCGATGCACAGGGGATTCCGATGAAATACGGCGATGTAGAAGTCACGAGGAAAGGCCACGTGGCCGTGGTCGAGATCCAACGCGCGCCGAATAACTTTTTCGACGTCGCGCTGATCAATGCGCTCGGCGACACATTCGACGCGCTCGACGCCGATACCGATTGCCGCGCCTCGGTGTTGTGCGCGCAAGGCAAGAACTTCTGCGCCGGCGCCAACTTCGGCGACCGCACGCAACAATCGGAACGCGACACGCGCACCGCGACCAGCGGCAACCCGCTGTATACCGCGGCCGTGCGGCTGTTCAGCGCGAAGAAGCCCATCGTCGGCGCCATCAACGGTTCGGCGGTGGGCGGCGGCTTCGGTCTCGCGGTGATGCCCGACTTTCGCGTCGCGACACCCGAGACGCGCTTCACCGCGAACTTCGTGAAGCTCGGTTTTCATCCCGGCTTCGGTCTCACCTACACGCTGCCGAAGCTGATCGGAGCGCAGCGCGCGAATCTGATGTTCTACACCGGCCGGCGCGTGGACGGTGAAACCGCGTACGCGTGGGGGCTCGCCGACGTACTGACCGACGCGCAATCGCTGCGCGACGAGGCGCTGAAGCTCGCCGCGGAGATCGCCGAAAACGCGCCGCTCGCGGTGATGTCGGTGCGCGCCACGATGCGTGCGGGCATTGCTGCCGCCGTGAAAACACAGACCGACCACGAGTTCGTCGAGCAATTCCGGCTGCAGCAGACCGAAGACCACAAGGAAGGTGTTCGCGCCGTAGCCGAACGGCGTCCCGGTAATTTCAAGGGAAGATGACGTTACCTTAAGCCGCGGCTAACCGGACAATACCGCCGCGATCGTTCTACGCGAGTTTTCGACGATCACCGGATTCGTCTTCAGGTAGTACGGCAGCGCGATCACCGACATCGACAATGCCCATCCGAGCCCGCGCGCCCAAGTATCCTCGTCAGGCTTCAATGCAGCCTTGAACGCGGCGCGCGCGCCGTCTTTCAGAAAGTTCCACGCCACCATCAGGTCGCATGCCGGATCGCCGACGGCGAGCCCGCCGAAGTCGATGACGCCGGTGATGTGCCCTTTGCGAACGAGCAGATTGCCCGGTGCCAGATCGCCGTGAATCCACACGGGGGCGTTCGTCCACTCGCCCGCATTCAGCGCGCGCTCCCATGCGGCAGCAACCAGGGCGACGTCGAGTTCGCCGTCTAACGACGCGAGTGCGGCGCGTACGTATCGGTCGCGCTTCGCCAAGGGAACGCCACGTCCGAAATTGTGCATGCCGGGTTCCGGACCGCCGGTCGTCTCGATGCGCTGCAGCGCCGTGATGAAACCGGCAATCGCGATCGCGGCCAGGCGCTCGTCGTCGATGGTTGCGGTGATTGCGCTCTCGCCGGCCAGCCAACTATTTACGGACCAGCGCCACGGGTAGTCTCTCGTCGGCTCGCCAAGTGCAATCGGAGCCGGTATCTCGAGCGGCAACGGCGCGAGCCGCGGCAACCAGCGATGTTCCTTTTCGATCTGCTCGATGGCTCCCTGCCGGCGCGGCAACCGCACCGCCAGTTCGTCGCCGAGACGGAACATCGCGTTGTCGGTTCCGGAAGATGCCACGCGCTCGAGCGGCAGCGGAGACCAGTGGGGAAACTGCGCCGCGATCAGTCGCTGAACGAGCGCTTCATCGATATCCAACTCGTCCGCGTGCATTCTGGCCATGGCCGGCGCGAACGCTCAGGGCGCGCGGCGTCGCTGCAACTCGACGCGAATCCGCGCGTGCTCGGTTTCGTCGAGTTTGAAGCGGATCATCATCGCCGACCCGATCGCATAGCAGACCAGCGGGAACAGGCTGTAGAGCGACACCATCGCAACTTTCGCCGTCAGCGTCTGTTCCACGTTCGGCATGAAGCCCGACGCCTGCAATACGAAGCCGGTGAGCAGCAGCATCACACCGGTCGCGCTCTTGGAGACGAAGCTCCACACGGAGAAGTACGAGCCTTCCTTCCTTTCTCCGGTGAGATATTCGTCGTAGTCGATCACGTCGCCCTGAATCGACGGACCGACGGTGCCGCCGCAACCGGCCGCGAGCCCGGCAAAAATCGCGGCGAGCACGATGACCCAGATGCGCGTCGATTCTTCGGCAATGAACGGCAACGCGAACATCACGCCGAACGATGCGCCGGTCAGCAGCATCGAGAAGATCCAGATGCGGATCTTGCCGAAGCGGCGCGACAGCGGAATCCACATCGGCACCGAAAACGTCGACGGAATCATGTACGCCAGGATGATCGCCGGCGCGAGTCCGAGATTGCCGACCACGTATTGCGCGACGTAGAGCGTCAGCGCACCGATCGCGGCCGAACCGACGCTCTCGATGAACGTGACGATGATCAGCAGCCGCGCGTGCGGATTGCGCCACACGTCGGCGAACGCTTTGTATGGCAGGCCGATCGGACGATTCTGGAATTCGGCGCGTTCGCGCAGCTTCACGACGGCGAACAGCACCATGCCTAGCATCAACCCGGACGCGAGCCACGAAATCCACTCGGCGGCGGCGCGCGTCGCTTCCGGTCCTTTCGCTTCGGCGTTGATGAAGATCTGCATGCTCGCGAGCGCGAGAATCGAACCGAGCGTGAACGCCGCATGGCGCAGGCCGAACAGCCGGCTGCGTTCGTGATAGTTCGTCGTCAATTCGGCGCCGAGCGACAGGTGTGGCACCGCGAACAGCGTGATCGCCGAATAGAAACCGATCACTCCGACCGCCATCCACATCGCGAGGCCAAAGGTGCCCATCGTCGACGGCGGCGAAAACAGCATGACGAACGTCGCGCACGTCGGAATCACGCTCGCGAGCATCCATATGCGACGGCGTCCCATACGGTGCTTCGTGCGATCGCTGAGATAGCCGACGATCGGATCGACCACTGCGTCCCACACGCGCGAGATACTGAAGATGACGCCCATCACCGCCGGCGCGATCAGCAGCACGTCGGTGGAGAACTTCATCACGTAGAGCGACAACAACAGGAACATGTAGCCGGCGCCGACGCCGGGTGCACCGTATGCGAACACGGTGGCCCACGAGATGTGGTCGGATTGCTCCGCCGATGCTTCGACCGATTTCTGTACTGCCGACATGCCGGGTCAGGCGTTGCGGATCGTCATGCCGCCGTCCACCGGCAGCGCCACGCCCGTGATGAAGCTCGACGCCGGCAACACCAGGCTCAACGTGCCCTGCGCGACTTCTTCGGGATCGGCATAGCGACGCAGCGCAACGCGACGGCGCGCGAACTCCTGCTTCTTGTCTTCAGGAATGCCTTGCGTCATGCCGGTGCGGATCGGCCCCGGACAGATGCAATTGACGGTGATGCCTTCGGCGCCGAGTTCGACCGCCAACGAGCGCGTCAAGCCGATCACCGCGTGCTTCGCCGCGGTATACGGACTGCCGAAGCGCGTCGCGCCGAGACCTTCGGTGGACGCGATGTTGACGATGCGCGCCGCCTTCGACTTGCGCAGATGCGGCAACGCCGCGCGGATCGTGCGCGTGTGCGCGGTGATCAGCACGTCGAGCGACTTCTGCCACGCCGCTTCGTATTTCTCGTCGTCGATCGCGATCGGAATCGAAATGCCCGCGTTGTTGACGAGGATGTCGATGCCGCCGAAGTGCGCGGCGATTTCGGCCGTTACGCGATCGATCGCGGCGCGGTCCGAGAGATCGAGCGTCCAGCCGCGCACGGTGCCGCCGGCGGCTTCAATTTCGCCAACGACTTTCTTGAGGTCTGCGGCGTTCAAATCGATTGCCGCAACTTTGGCGCCTTCGTCGGCGAACAGCTGTGCCGTTGCTCGACCCATGCCGCTGGCTGCGCCGGTGACGATGGCGACGGAGTCCGCAATCGATCGGCTGAGTTTGGAGAGTCGTGCCATGTGGCCCCCTGGAAGTCGAGTAGGGGCCGGATTCTATCCCGGAGTCGCGCGCCGTGTATCGTCGTGTCGTGCCGCGCCCACGGCTGCCGTATCATGCGCCCTCCTCGTCCAACCGGAAGCTCGACGGTGAAGAGAATCAGCCTTGTTTTTGTCGTTGCAGCGCTTGCGGCCTGTACGACGCACAGCGCCAAACACGGTGTCGTGTCCGGCAGCGCCGACCTCGCGGTGTTCTACGAGATCCCGTCCAACGCCGTATTCATCGCGATTCTCGAAGACGTTTCGCAAACGGACGTTCCGGCGCAGGAACTGGGACACGCACGGCTCGAACCCGCCGGTCAACCGCCGTTCCGCTTCGAGATCGACTACGACAAAGGTCTGATCGACCCGCGCCATCGTTACGCCGTTAGGGCGCGCGTCTCTTCCGATGATCGCCTGCTGCTGAGCTCCGACACGGTGTACCCCGTGCTCACTCAGGGCGCGGGTGACAAAGTCAGCCTGCTGTTGAAACAGCCCTGAGTCGCGTCACTCCGCCTCGAGCCGCGCACGCGCGGCGGCCAGTTCCGTTTTCTCTTCGGCGCTGATCGTCGGGTACGTCAGTTCCAGATCGGCGATCGCCTTGATGACCGCGCTCAACACGACGAGGCGAGTGAACCACTTGTTGTCGGCGGGAACGACGTACCACGGCGCTTGCTTCGATGCCGTATTGCGTATCGCCTCTTCGTACGCCGCGTGATATTCGTCCCAATGCGCGCGCTCGGCCACGTCGCCCGACTGGAACTTCCAGTTCTTCTCCGGTTCGTCGAGCCGCTCCAGAAAGCGTCGCTTCTGCTCTTCTTTCGAAACGTGCAGGAAGAATTTCAGTATCCGCACGCCGTTGCGCGTCAGATAGCGCTCGAAACTGGCGATGTCCTCGTAGCGTTCGGTCCAGATGTCGTTGGTCACCAGCGACGGCGGCAGCTTCTCCCGAGCGAGCACTTCCGCGTGCACTTTCACCACGAGCACTTCCTCGTAATACGAGCGATTGAAGATGCCGATCTGGCCGCGCGCCGGCACGTGCTGCATGTGGCGCCATAGATAATCGTGGTCGAGTTCCTCGGCCGATGGCTGCTTGAACGACGTCACCTCGCAACCTTGCGGGTTGATACCCGACGCCAGGTGTTTGATGGTGCCGTCTTTGCCGGCTGCGTCCATCGCCTGGAACACGAGCAGCAACGCCCAACGATCCTGCGCGTACAGCATGTCCTGCTGTTCGGCGATCCAGGAAACGCCGGCGACCTGCATCTCCTTCGCCTCCGCCTTGTCTTCGGACTTCAGTTCGCCGGTATCACCCGGGTCGAAATCCTTCAGCGCAAAATCCTTGCCCTTCGTGATGCGAAACGGCGCGATCAGATTTTCGATGCGTTCGAGCTCCGACTTCTTCATGCGACCTCCGCTGCGGTTCCGACTTCGACTCGATCGGCGTTCAGCGCTCACCGTTCATGAGGCTGACAGGACATCCTTCCATATGACATGCCACACCGGAAGGGCAGGCACCGCCGGATTTCGCCTGATCAGTACGTAAACTCGGTCCGTGGTTCGCACGCCGCCAGTATCGGGCGGAGTGCTTCGGGGTCGGCCGGTTTGACCAGATATGCATCGAAAAGCTCTTCGGTCTCGGATTCCCAGGACGCGTGAGGAGCGTAGCCGCTCAACGCGACGATCAGGGTTTTGGCAAGTTGCGGTTTCGACCGCAGACGCCTGGCGACTTCGTAGCCATTCATCTGCGGCAAGCCAATGTCGAGCAGAACGACGTCTGGTCGGGTGCGCGCGGCCACTTCGATGGCCGCGGCGGCGCCGCAGACGACGTCGACGTCGTGTCCATCGAGGCGCAGCAACATACCGAGCGCATCGGCTGCGTCGGCGTTGTCATCGACCACGAGGACGCGGCGACGCGCGATGTCGACATTGTCGCTTCCCGTGCCGCGCGCGAAATCCGACGCCGCAATCCGCGGCAGGCGGATTGTGAACGTGGATCCGGCGCCCGCGCCGCCGCTTCGCGCATCGATGCTGCCGCCATGCATTTCGATCAGGCGCTTGACGATCGACAATCCGAGGCCGAGGCCGCCTTGTGCGCGATCGAGCGTGCGTTCGCTCTGCACGAACGGGTCGAAGATACGAGGCATCAGGTCCGCCGCAATGCGCTTATACCTACTGCTCCGGCGTCCGATCGTGCGCTCACGTCCGGTGTCGCACTTGGCTCGGTCCCTCGATCGACTGTCACCCCTCAGCGGTTTAGTTGGGAACATCGAAGCGGCGCTGCGGCTACCCGCCCCACTCGGATCATCGAATCAGTAACACTTGTAGATCACCTTCAGCCAGACCGTGTCGCCCTCGAGACGCTTCTCGGTATCGGTTTCGTGCAACCATTTCAGCTCGCCGATCACATCGTGGCCGCCGACCTTGCCGACATACGATACCGCGGGTCCGAAGCCAACCGTCTTGCCTTCGAAATCGCCGAGCGTCGCGCCGTCGCCGCTGTCGGCCGTCACCTGTTTGTAGTAGTAGGCCGACAATCCGATCCCGGCGAGGCCACCGAACGCTGGAAAATGCTGGGCGAGCGTCCCATCGACGTGGAACTGCGTACCGGATTTGTAGTTCGTATCCGAATTCTCCTCGTTGAAATCGGCGCCGATGAATACCGACGCCTCGCGGCCGTTCTTCTGTCCGAAATACATCAACGCGACCGTCGGCTCCGCGGTCCAGAAGTTCTTGCCGGTGTTGGCCAACCGGCCGACCTCGTAGTCGCCGGTGGGCGCGTACGCGGCAATGCGGAAATTCACGTTCAAATCCCGATCGACGTTGTAGTTCAGCATTACCGGCATCAACACGACATCGCCGAGGCCGGATTGGCTGTCGGAGCGCTTGACGGCGATCTGTCCACCACCAGGCGCTGCGACCAGCACGTTCGCCGACACGTCGAGGGTGACGACTGGAATCGTTGCGCTCATCGCGTAGCTCCACCTCTCGCCGAAATCGAATGACGGCCGCCAGAGCAGCGTCAGGCCGTAGCCCCACGATGACGCATCCGCACCCAACGTGGTCTGGCCGCCGATCGGCACGCGAACGTTGCCGCCCACCGAGCCGTCGTAGTTCACGACGTTGATGCGCGCCAGGAACGTCTCGTTCGCCGGAACGCTGTCGATGAACGATGCCATCGAACCGGGCAAGTAGTGGCCGGTGCCACCTTCTTCGCCGAGCGCGCTGCTCGTGCAGGTCAGCGCGCCGACAGCCGCCAGCATTCGAAACAATCCTACGCTTCGTAAATCGACGTTCATTCGACTTCCCAACAAAAGAACAGCGTTGATTCAGAGCAGCTGCAGCGAGCGCCTAGTTGCTCTTCAAGTAAGCGATCTTGGTTGCGCCGATGGCTCCGTTGAACGCAAAAGGTGCCTGGTCGTAGTAGTCGAGCGACACCGGAGAATCCAGGTCGATGCCGATGTCGAAGGTTGCGTTCGACGTGAAGTGCAGCGACATCGCCGCCGGCACCCGGCCCTGCGCGACGACTTCACCGCTCACTTTTAGCGTAACGTCCATCGGCCCGCCGATTCGGTCCGCCAGCTTCGATTCGACTTCAATCATCGCTTTGCCGACCGGCAGTTTTGCTGACGAGCGGATCCGGGTGCGCTGTACCTCGAACAGGTTGAACTCGTAGTTGAGGTACCCGTCCTTCACGTAGCACGTCACACCGCCGGAAAAACCGGCCAGCGCATACAGCACGCCGTTGGCGTTCTGCGGCACGTCCACTTCCATCGTGACGAGGCTGCTGTTCTTGCCGAGCTTCGGCGCGGCCGACTCGGGCATGCGGGTGATCGGCGCTTCGAACGTCCACTCCGTTGCCGTCGGTGCCGGCGCGTCTTCGGGATGAAACATCGCCGTCGACCACAAGCCGCCTCCGATCGGCATGTTCTTGTTCTTCTTTGATTCCTCGATGAATAGCGTTTTCATCTCCTCGAGCTTCTGCGGATCCTTCGCGGCGAGGTCGTTCGCCTGGCTCCAGTCCTTGTCGATGTTGTAGAGCTCCCACTTGTCCGTCAGCGGCGACCATTCCTTGATGCCTTTCGGCATTCCGGCGACCCACGGCTCGCGCGGACCCGGCGCACTCGCGAACCAGCCGTCGTGGTAAATGCCGCGGCTGGCCATGATGTCGAAGAACTGCGTCGTTCGCGTGCCATTGGCTTTCGCGTCGGCAAACGTATAGACCATGCTCACGCCGGCAATCGGATCCTGCTCGAATCCATTCACCACCCGCGGCGGCGTGATCTTTGTCAGTTCGTAGATCGTCGGAACGATGTCGATCACATGATGAAATTGCGGGCGCGGCGTGCGATCGGCCTTGATTCGATCCGGCCATGCGATCGCCATCGGCTGGCGGATGCCACCGAAGTACGCGCCCATCAATTTGGTGCCTTTGTACGGCGTGCTGCCCGCCCACGCCCATCCGGCGTGATACATGTTGTCTGTCTTCGGTCCACCGAGCGCCGGCAGTCCGCCGAGTTCGTCGAGCGCCGCGAGGTGTTGCGAGATCTTCGTTGGAATCCCGTTCTGCGCGAGCTGCTCGCTGATGGTGCCGTTCAGCCCCTCCGATGAGGAACCGTTGTCGCCCCAGATGTAGAAGATCAGCGTGTTGTTCAGGCGCCCTTCTTTCTCGATCTCGTCGATGACGCGGCCGGCGTTGTAGTCGGCGTGCTCGGCGAACCCGGCAAACACTTCCATCAGGCGGCGCTGGAACGGCTTCTCCATTTCCGGAATCGAGTCCCACGACGCCATCGACGCCGGGCGCGCGGTCAGCTGTGCGTTCTTGGGAATCCAACCCTGCGCCTTTGCACGAGCAAACGTGCGCTCGCGATACTCGTCCCAGCCGTCGTCGAACTTGCCTTTGTATTTGTCGGCCCACTGCTGCATCACCTGATGCGGTCCGTGCGCGGCGCCGGGTGCCCAATACATGAAGAACGGCTTCTCGGGCGCATAAGCCTTCTGCTCGCGCAGCCACTTGATCGCGTCCTGCGCGATGTCCTCGGTCAGGTGGTAGCCCTTCGGTTTCTCTTCGATGACCTCGGTGGTGTTGCGCACCAGCGTCGGTTCGTATTGCGACGCTTCGCCCGCCAGGAACCCGTAGAAATACTCGAAGCCATAGCCGGTCGGCCAGTAGTCGAACGGCCCCTTGCTGGTGATCTGTTCTTCGGGCGTGTTGTGCCACTTGCCCCACGCGCCGGTGCTGTAGCCGTAGTCCTTCAGCACCTCCACCATGGTGGCTGACGACTTCGGTATGGTGCCGCTGAAACCGTCGAAATCATTGGCGATAGCCGATATCTGACCGTTACCGACGAATGTGTGGTTGCGCCCGGTAAGCAGCGACGCGCGCGTCGGCGAACACATCGCAGTGGAGTGAAACCGGTTGTACGAGATGCCCATGTTGGCAACGCGGTCGAGCGTCGGCGTGTTGATCTCGCCGCCGTAGGTTGAAGGCGTGCCGGGCCCGACGTCGTCCATCAGGACGATCAGGATGTTCGGGGCGCCCTCTGCGAGGTGTCTTGGTTCGACGCGCTTCTTGTAGACGGAATCGGCCATCGTAAGCCCCGCCTTGGAGGCCGACGGCGTCGGCGGGAACGGCAGCACCGAACCGTCCGCTGGTTCGGGATCCGCGTGCGCGAACGCCGACGCCAGCGCAAAACCGAAGACGGCCAGCGCGTTACGGAGCTTCATGAACATTCCTCTTCGTCTGGAAGGTCACTTCAGAACCACGTTGACGCCATCGATCGCGCCGTCGAACACAAACGGCCGTCGCTCTGCGTATGCGAGCGATACCGGCGAACCGAGATCGACACCGACGTCGAGCGTCTCGCTCGCCGTGAACGCCGCTGGGACCGTGCGTTTCACGTCGGCGCGCGCCACTTCGTTGCCGTCGACGCTCAGAATCACGACCGCCGGCGCGCCGGGCTTCGCAATCGTCGTGTCGACTTCGATGCGGTGCTTGCCGGCCGCAAGCCTGTTCTTCGAACGCGCGTCGTAGCGCTCGATCACCATCATGTTGTACTCGTACACGAGTTCACCTTTGTCCACGTACAGCGACAGTCCGCCGGACGCGCCGCCGAGCGCATAGAGCACGCCCGACGCGTTCTCACCCAGCGTCGCGTCGACGGTGACGTGATTACTCTCGCGACCGAGACCCGGCGCGGTGAACTCCGGCATCCGCGTCGTCGTCGCATCGAACTGCCAGCTGGAGTACGGCGTTTTGACGCGATCCTCGGGATGCATGCGCAGCCAGATGCCGGCGCCGATCGGGAATGCCTTGTTGCTCTTCGCTTCGTCGAGGAACGCGGCCTTCATCGCCTCGAGACGCTTCGGTTCTTTCGCGGCGAGATCGTTCGCCTGCGAAAAGTCCTTCGTGAGGTCGTACAGCTCCCAAACGTCCTTGCTCGAATCCCATGTCGCAAGCCCGGGGCTTACGGTCAGCCATGGCGTCAACGGGCCGAACGTGCACGCATACCAGCCGTCCTGATAGATGCCGCGGCTGCCGTTGTTGTCGAAATACTGCACGTGCTTTTGCCCCTTCGCGCCCGCGTCAGCAAAGCTGTAAAGCATGCTGACGCCATCGATCGGATCCTGCGCGAAGCCGTCTACGACCCTCGGCGGCGTGATGCCGAGGATCTCGTAGATCGTCGGCACGATGTCGTTGACGTGATGAAACTGCGCCCGCGGCGTTTTGTCGGGCTTGATGTGCGCCGGCCACGAAATCGCCAGCGGATTGCGCGTGCCGCCGAAATGCGACGCGATCAGTTTCGTGTAGCGCAGCGGCGTGTCACCGGCCCACGCCCAACCGGCGTGGTACATGTTGTCCATCTTCGGACCGCCGAGCGCGTCGAGGCCGCCGAGCTGGTTCATCACCTCGATCTGCTGCTCGACGGTGTTCGGAATCTGATTCTGCGCGAGCAGTTCGCTGATGCTGCCGTTCTGGCCTTCGGCGCTCGAGCCGTTGTCGCCCCAGATGTAGATGACGAGCGTGTTGTCGCGGATGCCGAGGCGGTCGAGTTCGTCGATCACGCGCCCGGCTTGAACATCGGCGTGCTCGACGAATCCTGCGAACACTTCCATCAGGCGGCGCTGAAACGGCCGCTGCGATTCCGGGATGCTGTCCCACGCCGCCATCGAATCTGCGCGCGGCGTCAGCTTCGTATCTGCCGGAATCCAGCCGAGTTCCTTCTGCCGCTTGAACGTGCGTACGCGGAGCGCATCCCAGCCGTCGTCGAACTGCCCCTTATATTTGTCGGCCCACTCTTTGAAGATGTGGTGCGGACCATGTCCCGCGCCCGGCGCCCAATACATCAGGAACGGCTGGTCCGGCGCGTACGCGCGATGCTCGCGCATCCATACGATTGCCTTGTCGGCGAGATCTTCGCTCAGGTGATACTTCGGATCGTGCGGCGGTTCGACGGCGTTGAGATTCTCGAACAGGCGCGGCTCCCATTGCGACGTTTCGCCCGCAAGGAAACCGTAGAAATAGTCGAAGCCGATGCCTTCACCGGTGGGCCACAGCGTGAACGGCCCCATTGCAGTGGTCTCGGTCGCCGGCGTGTTGTGCCATTTGCCGAACGCGGCGGTTTTGTAGCCATACGCGCCGAGCACCTTGGGGAGCGCAGCGGACGTCCGCGGGATCACGCCTGTGTAGCCGTCCCAGTCGACTGCGCGTTCCGCGATCGTGCCGGATCCAACACGCTGGTGATTTCGCCCAGTCAGCAGTGCCGCGCGCGTCGGCGAGCAGATCGACGTGGTGTGGAACGCGTTGTAGCTGATGCCGGCGTTCGCGATGCGGCTCAACGTCGGCGTATGAACCGGACCGCCGTAGGTATCGGCCAGACCGAAGCCGACGTCGTCCATCAGGATGATCAGAATGTTCGGCGCGTCCTTGGGAAGGCGGCTAGCCGTATCGCGCGGTGCGAGCTTCGAGTCCTGCAGCCGGGGCGCGGCGACGCTCGCCGATGGAACCGGTGGAAACGGCAGGATGGAGCCGTTGGCGGGTGGCGGTGCGGCCGAGACGACGTGCGACAGCACACAGCAGCACAGCACGATGCATATATGTTCGAGCTTCATCCGCCTTTCCTCGTCGTGCGTCGCGTCTTCGTAAAGTTGTTGGGGATCGGCCACGAAACTCGGTCGATCCCTCAATCGTTATCGTCGTGACGATGATCACCGTCGTCATCGTGAGCATCGTCATCGTATCTTTTGTCTTTGCGGTCCTTGTTGGCGTCGCCGACCGCGTCTTTGGCCGTGTCTTTTGCCGCCTCGGCCGGCGAGCAACGACCGCCGACCCCGACCGTCGCCTTGGTGGCTGCGCTTTTGGCGGCCTTTTCCGCGGTACAGTCCGGGTCGATCGGTCCCGCCAGGGCCAGCTCGGCGCAGGCCAAGCCGGCGATCGCCAGAACCGTCGTTGCGAATCTCTTCATGTCAGTCCTCCACCGTTGAATTGCGCTGCAACTCGATCAGAGGCGCCGCGTCATGCTGAATAACGCCAACAGCGGTGCACCTAGTCTTTCTCGAACCACCGGTAGATGAAGCCGGCCAGTGCCGCGCCGATGATCGGCGCCACCCAGAACATCCACAGCTGCGCGATCGCCCAGCCGCCGACGATCAGCGCCGGGCCGGTGCTGCGCGCCGGATTCACCGACGTGTTCGTCACCGGAATGCTGATCAGGTGGATCAGCGTGAGCCCGAGACCGATCGCGATCGGCGCGAAGCCCGCCGGCGCGCGCTTGTCGGTCGCGCCGAGAATGATCAGCAGGAACATCAGCGTCATCACCACTTCGGTGACGAAACCCGCCACCAGCGAATAGCCGCCCGGCGAATGTTCACCGTAGCCGTTCGACGCAAGCCCGGCGCTCAGCTCGAACCCTTCCTTGCCGTTGGCGATGAAATACAGAACCGCCGCGGCCACCAAGGCACCGAGCACCTGCGCAATGACGTAAGCCGGCAGCTCTGCAGCCTTAAACCGGCCGCCGCACACCAGCCCGACGCTAACGGCGGGGTTGAGGTGACAGCCCGAGATGTGGCCGATCGCGAATGCCATCGTCAACACCGTCAATCCGAATGCCAGTGAAACACCCAGCAAACCGATACCGACCTCCGGAAACGCCGCAGCCAGGACCGCGCTGCCGCAACCGCCCAATACCAACCAGAATGTACCGATGAACTCCGCAGCACTGCGTTTCGTTAACGACATTGCGTTCTCCCATTCCTTCTTCGATTCGACTGGTTATCTCCGGAATCCGACGACGCCGCCGACGAGCGCGGCACCGGCCGCTGGCAGGAATGCGGCGACGTAACGACCGGCACCTTTGACGTTGTCGCCGACCCAACCCGCGCTCGAGCGAACCCATTCATCGAGCGATCCGCTGTCGATGCCGAGCTTCGCCAGACCCGCGAGCAACACGATGGCCATTCCCGCGACGATCGCGGTCGTGCGTACGGCCCGCTTCACACCGAAGCCGATCAACAAGCCTCCGACGAAACTCGGGATCAACGGCCAGATTGCGTCCACTAACGCTGCTCCAGGAAATGAGGGGATCCACGGGAAGGGTCCGCGGCCCGTTGCGCTTGCGTGGCCCTACACCAATTGATTGACGCGGCGACGGACAGCGGCGCGCAGCATGGTGCCGATCTCCGCGCAGCGTCCAATGCCGTGTCGGCATCGGATCCATGCGCGACGCGCATGGCGCCAAAACGACTCTGTTATCCTGCGTCGATGATCCGAGACCTGACACCGATTCAACACGCGTTGGCCCTGGCTCGAACGCGCAACTTCGCGCGCGCGGCAGAGGTCGTTCACATCACCCAACCCGCGCTCTCGCGCAGCATCGCGTCGCTCGAACGCGAACTCGGCGTGCGGCTTTTCGATCGGCTGACGACCGGCGTCGAGTTGACCGCATTCGGCAAACTCCTCGTCGAGCGCGGTACGCAGTTGATTGGCGACGTCGCGCTGATCAAGCGCGAAATCGATCTGCTCGGTGGACTGCAGACCGGCTCGCTCACCGTTGCCGCCGGCCCATACACCAGCGAATCGTTGGTGGGTCGCGTGGCCGCTCTACTGCTTGCGAAACATCCGGGCCTCAGCGTTCGGGTCGAATCGATGGACGCACGCGACGTGGTGCTGGGTGTGCTGGAAGCCCGGTTCGACGTAGGCGTTGCATCCGCGAGCAGAGTCGGCAAGGAACCGAAGCTGGCAATCGAGCCGCTGCAGCCGCACGCCATACACTTCGTCTGCCGGCCCGGGCATCCATTGTCGAAACAGAAGAACCTCACGCTGGCGCAGGTGCTCGAGTATCCGATCGTCTCGGGGCACATGGGCGGTGAAGTCGCGCAACTGGCGTTGAGCAGCGGCGCATCGGGCCGATTCGACACACAGACTGGTGAGTTTCAACCGACCATCGAGGTGAACTCGATGAGCCTCGCGCGGGAAATCGTCAGACACAGCGACGCGGTGCTGCCCGCGACTGTCAGCATGATCAGCGACGAAATCTCGAGTGGAAGGCTGCTACGCCTCGACGTTGCGCCGCTACCGATAAAGGTGCGTCCCTGCCAGTTCTATCGACGCGGCCGAACGCCGTCGCCCGCAGCGCTGACCTTCATGGAGATTCTTCGCGACGCCGACGCCGAGATGGCCACCGCCGAGAAGGCGCTGAACCCGGTGCGCCCTGCGCGGCGCACGAGAGCCAAGGAACGCGGCTGAGAAATCGGACGATCGTTGCGCGCCCCCGCTACGATTTGCCTTCCGCAAACGGATCGCCGAAGAGCGTTCGCGAGAACACTTCGACGTCGGGCCCGCGCCGCAGGTGATGGCCGCCGTCCACCGACAGATTGATGCCGGTGATCCAACTCGCTTCGGGTCCGCACAGGAAGCGCACTGCCGCTGCGATGTCTTCCACCGTACCGGTGCGGCTGATCGGCATGCACTTCAAATAGTCGTCGTGCACCGATTCGGTGGCGAAGAGGCCGGCGGCAATCTCGGTATCGACGAGTCCCGGCAGCACGCTGTTCACGCGCACCTTCGCCACACCCATTTCGTCCGCGGTGTTGCGCACCAGCATGTCGATGCCGGCTTTGCTGACGCAGTACGGCCCCATGAAACGGTGCGTGCGCGCCCCGGCGATCGACGAGATGGCACACATCGCGCCGCCGCCCGCCTTCGCGATTGCCGCACCTGCGTGCTTGAACGTATAGAAGGTGCCGGTGAGGTTCGTCTTCATGATCGTGTCCCACACTTGCGCGCCGGTGATGACGATGGGACCGATCGCACCCGTTCCGGCATTAGCCACGGCGATGGTGAGCGGACCTGCTCGTTGCGCCACAACGACGGCGTTGGCGACATCTGCTTCGGTGCCGACGTCGCCCGCGACGATCTGCGCGCGGCCGCCTGCTGCCGCGATCTCAGCCGCTGCGCGCTCGAGTTTCTCGACGTTGCGTCCCATCAACGTCACCGCGGCGCCGTCGCGCGCAAACGCTTTCGCACACGCGAGGCCAATGCCGCTGCCACCACCGGTGACGAGCGCGTTGTGTCCTGCCAGTGAAGTGCTCATGAGAACGAACTCTCGGTGGGAAACGGATCGAATCGAGACTGTAGGTGCGGCCCTGCGTCATTGCAATGCCGCGGCAAAACCCGATACCTTTGCTGTCCTTCGTCGATTCGACAGGCGGGTTTTGGTGGGCAGCGACTATCAGTTTCGCGATGCGGACGTGATCTCTCCCGAGGTGTACGGCCGCATCAGTCATCCGCATCGGGCATTCGCGTGGCTGCGCGCCAACGATCCGTTGCGATACGTCGAATGCGAAGGTTTCAGACCGTTCTGGGCGGTGACCAAGCACGCCGACATCATCGAAGTGGAGCGTCAGCCCGAACTGTTCGCGAGCGAACCGCGGCCGATCATTGTGCCGGAGGCGACCAATCCCGAAATGCGCGCGGAACTCATCGCGCAGATCTTCGAACGGTTGAAGGATTCGCCGAAGCTGCTGCAGGTGCTCGCGAGTTCCGGACAAGGCGGCCTGATCCGTTCGCTGGTGCAGATGGATGCGCCCGATCATCCGAAGTACCGCGAGCTCGTGCAGCCGTGGTTCAAGCCCGCCAATCTGAAGCGCCTCGAGGATCGTCTCGAGGTCATCACGCGCAACATCCTCGACACGATGATGGGCGACGGCGGCGAGCGCACGCTCGACTTCGTGCAGGACGTTGCGGTGTTCCATCCGCTCAAGATGATCGTCGAGTTGCTCGGCGTTCCCGACGAAGACGAATGGCGCATCCTGAAGCTCACCAACGAACTGTTCGCTGGCGACGACCCGGAGATGCGCCGCGTCGGCGCCGATCCGCTGTCGATATTCGAAACCGTCAAAGACCTGTACGAATACTTCGACCGGATGACCGAAGAGCGCCGCGCACGGCCGACCGAAGATCTCGCGTCGTACATCGCGAACGGCAGGATCGACGGCGAATATCTGCCGTTCAAGGAACTGATCTCCTACTACATCATCGTCGCCACGGCGGGACACGAGACCACGCGCACGGCGATGTCGGGCGGACTGCTCGCGCTGCTGCAGAATCCCGATCAGTTCGCACTGCTGCGCAGCAAACCCGATGCGCTGATGAAGCTCGCGGTGGAAGAAATGATCCGCTGGTCCACGCCAGTGACGCAGTTCTGTCGCACCGCAACGCGCGACACCGAGCTACGCGGCAAGGCGATCCGCGCCGGCGACAATCTGGGATTGTTCTATGCGTCGGCCAATCGCGACGAAGAAATCTTCGACGAGCCGACGAAGTTCAAGGTGGACCGGCAGCCGAACCGTCACCTGGCGTTCGGCATGGGTCCGCACATGTGCCTCGGCAACATCCTGGCGAGGATGGAGTTGCGGATTTTCTACACGCAGTTCCTGCCGCGCATCGAGTCGATCGAACTCGCGGGCGAGCCGGACTTCCTGCGCGCGAGCTTCGTGCACGGCGTGAAGCATCTGCCGATCAAATTCAAGCTAAGGCCCGCGTAACATGCACCCCGCACTCTTCGCATTACGCGACGCCATCGAGCGCTACCTCGCGCGGCGATGGCCGAATCTGCAGGACTTCAAGATCACAGGCATCCAACAGATCCCCGGAGGGGCATCGCGCGAAACGTATCGCATCGCCGCGTCGTTTCGCGAAAACGGGAAGGAAGCCACTCGCGGCTACATCTTCCGCCGCGATCCGCCGTCCAGCCTCATCGACACGAATCGCGCGCTCGAATATCGCACGTACGAAGCGGTGTTCCCCACTTCGGTACCCGTGCCTGAGCCGCTGATTCTCGAAGAAGACCCCGGCGAACTCGAACGGCCGTTCTCGATCATGGCGGAGATCGCCGGTTGCGAAACGGCGATACCGAACTTCTCGATGCCGCCGTATGCAGCGCTGCGCGAGCACATCGGCATGCAGAAGTGGAGCCTCCTCGGAAAGCTGTCGACGATGGATCCCGAGACGCTCGGCGTCACTCAATTCATGGACGTGCCGACGCGCGAAAACTGCGCGCTGCGCGAGCTCGACTATTGGGCAGGCGTCATCGAAGCGGACTCGCTGCATCCGCAACCGATCGCGGCCGCGGCAATCCGCTGGCTGCGGCGCGAGTTGCCGCGCAAGGCGGAGCGACTCTGCCTCGTGCACGGCGACTACCGGTCCGGAAATTTTCTCTACGACCAGACCGGCACGATCCGCGGCATTCTCGATTGGGAGATGGCACACATCGGCGATCCGCTCGAAGACCTCGCGTGGTCGCTCGATCCGTTATGGGGCTGGCCCGAGCGGCATCTCGCCGGCGGCTTGCTGCCGCGCCGCCGCGCGATCGACATCTGGCAGTCGGCCAGCGGCATCGACGTCGATCCGGATGCGTTCCGCTGGTGGCAGGTATTCGCATCGATCAAGGGTCTGGCGATCTGGATATCGTCCACCGAAGATTTCGCCAACGGCACCACTAAGGAGCCGATTCTGGCGATGGCCGGCTGGGTGATGACCGACCGTCAGAATCGCATTCTCGTCGACCGCCTGTCGCCCGACTCGACTTACCGCTACGCGGAGCCGCTCGCATGATTCCACGACCGCAACAGGCGCTGATCGATCTGTCGATGAAACTCGCGATGAGCATCGCACCCGACACACAGTCGGCTTACGCCGCCTCGAACGCCGGCATGATCGCGATGCTGATGCAGTGTCTGGCACAGGAGTTCGATCGCGCCGCCGCCGTGCGCACGCAGGACATGGACGAACTGACCGCGCTGTTCGAGAGCCTGCGCGACGTGCCGCCCGAAGACCTCAGCAATCGCATCGCCGCGTTTCTGCGCGGCACCGTCGAGAGTCTGCGCATCGAACATCTGAATGCGCGTCATGCGCAGGGGATGGAACTGCTGATCGAACTGCACGCGTGGGCCGAAACGCATCGCGCGGAAGAGCTGGACCGTGAGATCTGGAGTTTTCTGGCCCGCCACGCGGACCGGCACGCATATCAGCTCGCGGTCTAGGGTCGTTCCGATGCGCGGCGTTCACCTTGTGTTTTGAAGAGCGGCCGCTACACTATGCCGCTCTTTTTCCCCAGGGTCGGTAGCTCAGTTGGTAGAGCAGCGGGCTTTTAACCCGTTTGTCGTGGGTTCGAGCCCCACCCGGCCCACCATCTCCTCACATCCGAACTAAGCATCGCCGACGACGACGAGGTCTGCGGGATTGCGTAGCAGCATGTCGTCAAAGTACAGCTGCTCTGCAGCGGCCCATCGGGCGATCCAGTCCGCGCTGTTTTCGTTGCGCGCGCGTTGCCTCTCGAGGCGTACGCTGCGAGGGGTCTCGACCAGGACACGCAGGTCCATGAGATCGGCAAGTTCCCATCGCGCTGAGTAGACCCCCTCGACGATCACGACGCTGGCGGGCGCGACCTCTTCCCACGATCCGAGCCGGTTGGTGTTCCAGTCGTAGCGTTGGAACCGGGCACGATCACCTCGTCTCAGCGGCTCGAGCGCTTCACGACGAATGCGCTGCCAGTCGAAGTAGCGATCCATCCCTTCCGCCGGCGTCAATCTGGCGCGTATGTTCGGATCGATCACCCGGTAGAAGTCGTCCATGTGAATGACGCTCGCGCGGTGACGTTCCACCAACAGGCGAGCGAGCATCGACTTTCCGGAACCGCCATGCCCGTCTACGGCAACCAGCACGGTAGTTCGCACCACTGCTTCGATGGCATCGGAAATTGTTCCGAGCACGGTCGGACGGTTCTCCCTCATGGAAACCCTCACTGATACCGGGTCGGATCCTGCACAGCCCCGGCGATGAACCCTTCGCGTCGCAATCGGCACGAATCACATCGACCGCACGCGCGCCCGTCCGGATCCGGCTGATAGCACGACACCGTCATCGCGTAGTCGATGCCGGCTGCAACGCCGCGTTTGATGATCTCGGCCTTCGTCCACTCGATCAGCGGCGCGTGGATGCGGAAGACGTCGCCTTCGACGCCGGCTTTCGTCGCGAGATTCGCCAGCCGTTCGAATGCGGCGATGAATTCGGGCCGGCAATCCGGATAACCGGAGTAATCCACCGCGTTGACACCTACGAAGATGTCGCGCGCACCGAGCACTTCGCCCCAGCCGAGCGCATATGACAGAAAGATCGTGTTGCGCGCCGGAACGTAAGTGATCGGAATGCCAGTCGATGGTGCTTCGGGAACC
Organism: uncultured Gammaproteobacteria bacterium; assembly: GCA_963780795.1. Classification (GTDB taxonomy): domain Bacteria; phylum Pseudomonadota; class Gammaproteobacteria; order Pseudomonadales; family Azotimanducaceae; genus DATJGR01. The sequence goes on from CAWADH010000010.1 coordinate 350,189, forward strand.
GCGATCGTGTGGTCGGTGAGCGCCGATCCGCCGAACGCGGCGAGGTCGATGGTGATCGTTCGATGCTCTGCGGCGCCGAGCGCCTTCGCAACGCGCGCCGCGGCGGCGAGTTCGACCGCGTGACGCTGGCCGTATCGGAACGACAGTGCGTGCACGGTGAAGCCCTGTTCGGACGCGATCGCAAGCGTGGTCGCGGAATCGAGTCCGCCCGACAGCAATACGATGGCGCGGCGCGGCTGTGCGGTCATCGACCGGGCTCGTTGCCCCACAGCACTTTGTGCAGTTGGATCTGCATGCGCACCCGCAGTCGATCGCGCAGAATCCATTCGGCGAGCTGCGCCGCCGGCAATTCGGTGTGACTCGGTGAGAACAGCACTTCGCCCACGCGTTCTGTCAGATCGTGCTTCTGGGTCGCGTCGCGCGCCCACACGTAGTCGTTGGCGTCGCAGATCACGAACTTCACCTGATCGCGGCGCGTCAGCAGCTCGATGTTCTCCCACCGGTTGCGATGCACTTCTTTCGAACCGGGCGTTTTCAGGTCGACGATGCGAGCGACGCGCGGATCGACGCCGCCGATGTCGAGGGCGCCGGACGTCTCGAGCGACGTCTCATATCCCGCATCGCACAGCGCCTTCAACAGCGGCAGACACGCCGGCTGCGCCAGTGGTTCGCCGCCAGTGACCGTCACATAACGCGCATCGTAGGATGCGACCTGTCCGAGCACGGCGTCGAGATCGATCATGCGGCCGCCGTTGAACGCGTACGCCGTATCGCAGTACTGGCAGCGCAGCGGACAACCCGTGAGCCTCACGAAAACCGTTGGCAGCCCCACAGTGCTGGTTTCACCCTGCAACGAGTGGAAGATCTCGGTGATGCGGAGTCGTGTGGATTCGGTTGCTGCGGTCACCATCGGTGACACCTGTGCTGGTGTGCTAGTGCAGTTCTGCGGCGTAGGTTTGCGCGAGCTTCGCGCCCGGTGTGCCGGGATATTCAGCCTGAACGCGCTTCAGATACTCCAGCGCCTTCGCTTTGTCGCCGAGCCGATCGTAGACCACGCCGAGCTTGAACATCGCTTCGCTGACGTGTGCGTTGTCTTTGAACTGATTGACCACCTGCGCGAACGACTGACGCGACTTCTCGAGCGCCGGCTCCGGCAGTTTCAGATACAGCTCGCCGAGCCAGTAGTACGAGTTGCCGGCGTATTTGCCCTTCGGATACATGACGAGCAACTGGTTGAACGCGGCGATCGCTTCGGCAAACCGGTTCGCTTTCGCCGAGTTGTACGCCGCCGTGTATGCATCCTGTTCCGCGTTGCCGCTCGCGGTCGTCGGCCCGCTGGTCACCGGACCGGTCGTTGGACCCGCTCCGATCGGCCCCGCTCCGCCGGCGGTTGGACCCGCGCCTGCGTTTACCGGCTGGCCCTGCAGCGCCGACAAACGCCGGTCGAGGTCGAGGTATTGCTCTTTCTGCTGCGCCTGCAGCTGTTCGATCTGGTGACTCTGTTCCTCGACGATACCGCGCAGTTCCGCCACGTCGTCCTGAATCTGCTGGAACTGCTGAAACATCGAGCTCGCGCTCGATCCACCGCCAGTCGCGCTGACCGAACTGCTGGGGGGTGGCGAACTCGCCCGCGGCGCTTCGCTTGCGACGATCTGTTCCTGTTCGGCGCCGTAGGCGCGAACAGCGCTGGAGGAAGACGACGCAGTCGACGGCACTGTCGACGTGCTCGAGGAGCGCGTCGACGAGGTGGGATTGCTGCTTTGCGACTCGACCACCGGTGCGACCGCTACCGCGAGCTGCGTGGCGAGCGCCGCGCAGATGAAGACCGCTAGAGGGGCGAGCCGCGCCATGGCATCAGTGGTAGACGAGTTCCGCGCGCCGGTTCTTCGCCCACGCGGATTCGCTGTGGCCTGGATCGGCCGGACGTTCTTCGCCGTAGCTGACCACGTCGATCTGCGAACGGCGCACGCCCTGCGACACGAGGAACGTCGCAACCGCATCGGCGCGACGCTCGCCGAGCGCGAGGTTGTATTCGCGCGTGCCGCGTTCGTCGGTGAATCCGTCGATCGTTACGCGTCGGTCGGGGCTGGCCTTCAGGAACGCCGCGTGCTGCTCGAGAATCGCCAGCGATTCCGGCTGCAGAACGGCTTTGTCGTAGTCGAAGTAGAACACACGCGTGAGCGCCACACCCGTTTGCGGGTTGATCGGATTGCCGCTGGCATCTACCGAACGACCGATCTCCGAATCGGACTGTGCCGGTGCAGTAACGCCAGGCTGTTCGCTTCCCGGCAACGGTTCCGGATGCTGCTCCTTTTTTCCGGAGCTCGAGCATGCGGCCATTACCAGCGCGAGCGCGACGACCGATAGGTGACGGAACCAGTGGTGTTGCATCTTCATTTATCTCCTAATCCAGCCGCTGACGGGCCAAATGAACTGGGGTGAATTCAAATCGAAATACGGCAACTAGCTGCGGGTACGATTCAAGAAGGGGGACCATGCCGGCTCTCTGACGTCTCCGACTGACGACGGCAATCGGTACTTCACGCTGCCGTCGATCGAAACGACGGCGAGTATACCGCGGCCTTTATCCTGCGTCGCATAGATTAGCATCGTGCCGTTGGGTGCAATCGACGGCGATTCGTCGAGCGACGTCGACGTCAGCACCATCAATCGACCGCGCTGCAGATCCATCACCGCAATGTGAAACACACCGTCGTTCCGGTGCACGAAGACGAGGTGTTTGCCGTCGGGCAACATTCGACCGCGCGCGTTGTAGTCGCCGTCGAAGGTCAGTCGTTGGGTCATGCCGGTTGCGAGTTCGATCTGATAGATCTGCGGTTTGCCGCCGCGGTCGGACGTGAAGATCAGGCTCTTGCCGTCGGCGGTAAAACTCGGTTCGGTATCGATGCCGCGCTGTCGCGTGACGCGCTTCAGTTCGCGCGTGGCGATGTTCATCGTGTAGATCTCCGGATCGCCGTCGCGCGACAGTACGATCGCCAGCGTTTTACCGTCTGGAGAGAATGCCGGCGCACTGTTCAAGCCCGGAAAATCCGTCAGTTTCGAGCGTTGGCCGGTGGCAATCTCCTGCAGGATGATCGACGGCTTGCCGCCTTCGAACGAAACGTAGGCCACCTTCTTCCCGTCGGGCGACCACGTTGCAGACAGAATCGGTTCGCGGCTCTCGAGCAGCGTGCGCGGCCGCGCGCCGTCGGCGTCGGCCATCTCGAGATTGAACTTCACGTCTTTGGTGCCGAGGTCGCGCGCCAGCACGTAGATGATGCGGGTCGAGAAGGCGCCCGGAATGCCGGTGAGCTTTTCGTACACCGCATCGGACACCAGGTGCGCCATGTCGCGCAGGGCAGTGGGCGGCGCCGTGAAGGTCTCGTTGGCGAGCTGCCGCTCGTTCAGCACGTCGAACAGATAGTAGGTAACCGCCAGGTTGCCGTTCGCCGCCACCTCGGTGCGTCCGATCACGACGTACTCCACGCCGAGCACGCGCCAGTCGCGGAACAACACGTCCTTGGGCGTCGTCGGCATGCTGAGCATGTTCTCGGGTGGCGTCGGCGAAAATTGACCGCTGCGCGCCAAATCGAACGCGATGATCGCGTTCGGATTTTCGACGCCCTGCACGCCGGCGCCCACACCGAACGGCACCACGCCGATCTTCTTCGGATTGTCGTAGCCGCGATCGATCTGGATCGTGATCTCTGCCGCGAGAGGCGACGCAAACAGCAACGCCGCAACAGCGGCCAGGAGTCGGTTCTTCAACGTAGCAAATCCTCTGGGTTGAACAGCACCGGAAACCGGCGGAAGTACTTTTCAAACAGCTTGGAATCCTTCGGCACGTCGAACTTGCCGACTTTCCGCACCGCCTGTTCGGCCGAACGGTCGAACGCTTCGTTGCCGCTCGACGACACGATCGTAACGTTGACGACGTCGCCCGTCGGCACCAGCTCGACGAGCAGCTTCGTCTGCATGCCGTTGCGCGCCGACGGCGGCCGTGACCAGTTCGTCACGATGAGTTGATAGATGCCCTGCGCGTACGTCTGCGCGGCCTGCTCGCTCTTGTCTTCGGACATCACTTCGGTCTCGCGCGCCATCGCATCGCTGAACGACGCATCGGCCAGGCTGTCGAGCTTCTTCTTCTTCTCGGCTTGCGCCTTTGCCGCGGCTTCTTTGGCGCTATCCGGTTTGGGTTTCTGTTCCGGCTTCGGCGTTAGGTCCGGCTTCGGTTTGGGTGCCGGTTTCGGCTCGGGCTTCGGTTCCGGTTTCGGCTCGGGCTTTGGTTTCGTATCGACTGGCGGCGCCATCGGCGCCGGCTTCGGCGTCGCTTTCGGTTTCGGCGCGTCCATCACGATCAACTCGGCCTTCACGATATTCGGCCGCACCAGCAGCGAGTCTCGCGCCATCGGTGTCCAGTTCATCCACAGCATCGCACCGACGAGCGCGTGCACGAACACCGCGAGCACGAACGACAAGCCGTAGTTGCGACCCTCTGCATCCATGCCGTCAGCCGACGTCCGGCGGGTCCGTGATCAGTCCGACGCTCTTCGCGCCGGCTTTCTGCAGAACGGTCATTACGCGCACGACCTGACCGTAATCGAGCCGGTGATCCGCGCGCACGTAAACAGGTGCGTCAGGGCGCGCGCCGAGAATCTTCGCCGCCTGTTCTTCCAGTGAAAAGATCGTCACGCGCGTGCCTTCGGTCGATTTGCGAACACCCAGATTGACGAACAGCGCGCCGTCCTGCCGCATAGTGACCACGAACGGATCTTCCTGGTGCTCGGACACCGGTTCCGACGGTGCTTTCGGCAGATCGACCTGCACGCCCTGCGTCAGAATCGGTGCGGTGACCATGAAGATCACCAGCAGCACCAGCATCACGTCGATGTACGGCACGACGTTGATCTCCGACATCGGCTTACGGCGGTTCGGACGTTGAGAGTTCATCGCTTCGTGTGCACCGCGCGGTAGAGGATGCTCGTCAGCTCTTCGGTGAACGTTTCATAGCGCGTCATCAGCAGTTCGGCGCGCGCCGAGAACCGGTTGTAACCGATCACTGCCGGAATGGCCGCGAACAGACCCATCGCGGTGGCGACCAGCGCCTCGGAGATGCCGGGCGCAACGGACGCGAGCGTCGCCTGCGTCATGTTCGCGAGACTTCTGAACGAATTCATGATGCCCCACACGGTGCCGAACAGGCCGACATAAGGGCTGGTCGAACCGACGGTGGCGAGAAACGGCAGATGCGTCTCGAGCTTTTCCTCTTCACGCGTGAGCGCGACGCGTGTTGCGCGCATGACGCCCTGCATCACCGCGTCCGCGTCCGCGTCCTGTTCCGACAACCGGCTGTATTCTTTGAACCCCGCGACGAACATCGTCTCCATGCCGCCGAGCTCCTGATCGGACCGCTCGAGTTCGTCGTAGAGCTGGCGCAGATCGATGCCGGACCAGAAATACTCCTCGAACGCATCGATCGAGCGTTGCACACGCCTGAGCGCGAACATGCGTTGGAAGATCATCACCCACGACGTGAGCGACGCGAACAGCAGCAACATCAGCACGATCTGCACGAGCACGCTGGCGTTGAGCACCAGCTGAAGGATCGACAACGGTTCGGTCAATCTCGAGTCCTCTTATTGTTGCTTAGGATGGGTCGATATCGAGACTCGCCTGTGCCATGTCGACACCGCGCGGCGCCGGGCGCGTCAGTCCGAAATGGTGGTAAGCCTTCTCCGTCACGATGCGGCCGCGCGGCGTCCGCATGATGAAACCCTGTTGAATGAGGAAGGGTTCGAGCACGTCTTCGATGGTGTCGCGCTCTTCGCTGATCGCGGCCGACAATGAATCGATACCGACCGGACCACCGCCGAACTTCTCGAGAATCGTCAGCAACAGACGACGGTCCATGGTATCGAAACCCTCCGCATCGACGCTCAACATGTCGAGCGCCTGATTCGCAATGCTCGCGGTGACACGTCCGTCACTGCGGACTTCCGCATAGTCCCGCACGCGCCGCAGCAACCGATTCGCGATGCGAGGCGTGCCGCGCGATCGTCCCGCCACCGCAACGGCGCCGTCATGTTCGAGACGCACGCCCAACTTTTCTGCCGACCGCATCGCAATCTGGGTCAACTCGCCGACGCTGTAGAACTCGAGGCGCTGCACGATGCCGAACCGATCGCGCAGAGGCGACGTCAGCAGACCCGCGCGCGTGGTCGCGCCGACGAGCGTGAACGGCGGCACGTCGAGCTTGATCGAACGCGCCGCCGGACCTTCGCCGATCACGATGTCGATCTGAAAGTCTTCCATCGCCGGATAGAGAATTTCCTCCACCACCGGACTCAACCGGTGAATCTCGTCGATGAACAGCACGTCGCCCGCATCGAGGTTGGTGAGCAGCGCGGCGAGATCGCCGGCTTTCTCGAGTACCGGTCCCGACGTGCTCTTCAGCGCGCCGGACATTTCGTTCGCGATGATGTGCGCGAGCGTGGTCTTGCCGAGACCCGGCGGGCCGAAGATCAGCGTGTGATCGAGCGGTTCGCGGCGGCGTCGCGCCGCTTCGATGAACACCGCCATCTGTTCCTTGACGACTTCCTGGCCGATGTAGCCGGCGAGCGTGGTCGGGCGCAGCGCGCGATCGAGGGCGACTTCGTCACCCGCATCGCGGCCGGAAACGATGCGGTCGGGCTCGATCGTCACGAACACACCATGAAACGCGCTGCTTCGACGGAGCTTCGCAGCCACGTGCGCATCATGCTTCCTGCCCGATCATTCGCTTCAGGGCGATGCGCACGACGTCTTCGGTAGACTGACCGTGCACGTACGCGTTGCCGATGGCGCGAGTCGCTTCGGCAGGTCGATAACCGAGCTTGATCAGTGCGCGCTCCGCTTCTTCGATGACGTGCCGCGTTGCATCGGCGACTTTCGGTCGCGTCAGTTCCGGGATCAGCACCAGGCGCTCGATGCGGTCTTTCAGTTCTACGACGAGCCGCTCCGCCGTTTTGCGACCGACGCCGGGCAGCTTCACCAATCGCGCGATGTCGGAATCGCGAATGCAGCGCGCGAGATCGACCACATCCATGCCCGACAGCAGATTGAGCGCGAGTTTCGGACCGACGCCGCTGATCTTGATCAGCGTGCGGAACAGGTCGCGTTCGCCGCGACTCTCGAATCCGTAAAGCGAGTGTGCGTCTTCGCGGATGCTGAGGTGCGTGAACAGGACTACGTCGTGGCCGACGCCGGGCAATTTGCTCAACGTATTCGCGGTGACGTCCAGTTCGTATCCGATCCCTGCGACGTCGACCAACACGGTCTGTTCGTCCAGCGAGATCAACTTGCCTCGAATTCGCCCGATCATCCTTGTCAGCCGACGCTCCGCGTGCCGTGAGTATTGATGTGGCAAATGGCAATGGCAAGCGCATCGGCCGCGTCTGCAGACGGCGAAGCGTTGAGATTCAGTAAACGGCACACCATGTGCTGTACCTGATATTTCGTTGCGCTGCCGGTTCCCGTTACCGCTTGTTTGACACGCCTCGCGGCGTATTCGGCAACCGGCAGACCGACCGCTACCACTGCAGCCAATGCGGCACCGCGCGCCTGACCGAGCTTCAGCGCCGAACTCGCATTGCGCGCCATGAACACCTGTTCGATCGCAACGCCGTCGGGCGCGAGCTCGCGGATCAACGACGCGACGCCTTCGTAGATCTCGCCGAGGCGCGACGGCACGTCGACGCTGCTGGTGCGGATGCAGCCGCTCGCCACGTAAACGGATTTACCGCGCCGCACTTCGATCACGCCGTAACCGGTGACGCGCGATCCCGGATCGATGCCGAGGATTCGCGTCATATCGCGGCCGCCTTATCGAAGTCGGATGTGCAGTTCGCGCAGCTGGTGCTCGTCCACTGCGGTCGGCGCCGCGGTGAGCGGACACGCCGCGGTCTGCGTTTTCGGAAATGCGATCACATCGCGAATCGCGCCGGCTCCGACCATCAGCATCACCAGCCGGTCGACGCCGAGCGCGATGCCGCCGTGCGGCGGACAGCCGTACTTCAGCGCGTCGAGCAGAAATCCGAAACGCGATTCCGCTTCCTGGCCGAGCTGCAGCGACTCGAACACCGCTTTCTGCATTTCGTTGCGGTGCATCCGGATCGAACCGCCGCCGAGTTCGTAGCCGTTCAGCACGACGTCGTATGCGCGCGCATGCGCGGCTTCGGGATTCGCCAGCAACTCTTCGACGGTGCACGCGGGGCTCGTGAACGGATGGTGCATCGCTTCGAGGCGCCCGTCCTTGCCGCGTTCGAACATCGGCCAGTCGACGACCCAGCACGGCGCCCAACGGTCTTCGATGAGTCCGAGGTCCGCGCCCAACTGATTGCGCAGGGCACCGAGCGCGCCGTTCACGATGCCGGATTGATCCGCGCCGAAGAACACGACATCACCCGCAACGGCGTTGACGCGATCGAGCACCGCCTCGATCACCGGTTCCGGCAGGAACTTCAGAATCGGCGACTGCAGCCCGGCCATGCCGGCACGGCGTTCGTTCACCTTTATATACGCGAGACCCTTCGCGCCGTAACGGCCGACGAACTCTGCGTAGCCGTCGAGTTCCTTGCGGGACAGCCGGCCCGCGCCCGGCGCGCGCAAAGCGGCGACGCGACCTTTCGGATCGTTTGCAGGCGCGTTGAAGACTTTGAACTCGACCGTTTTCACCAGATCGGCGATGTCGACCAGTTCGAGCGGATTGCGCAGGTCGGGCTTGTCGCTGGCGTAGCGCCGCATCGCTTCTTCGAACGACAGCACCGGGAACTTCGGCAACTCCACGCCCAGCACGTCGGAGAACAGGCTGCGCACCATGCCTTCCGTCAGCGCCATGATGTCGTGCTCGTCGACGAACGATGCCTCGATGTCGATCTGCGTGAATTCGGGCTGCCGGTCTGCGCGCAGGTCTTCGTCGCGGAAGCAGCGCGCGATCTGATAGTACTTGTCCATACCGGACATCATGAGCAGCTGCTTGAACACCTGCGGCGATTGCGGCAACGCAAAGAACTGACCCGGATGCGTGCGGCTCGGCACCAGATAGTCGCGCGCACCTTCCGGCGTTGCGCGCGTGAGAATCGGCGTTTCGATTTCGGTGTATCCGGCCGTCTCGAGATAGCGCCGCACCACCGACAGAATCGTCGCGCGCATCCGCAACCGATGCTGCATTTCGGGCCGGCGCAGATCGAGATAGCGATAACGCAAACGGATGTCTTCGCCGGCATCCGAGTAATCGTCGAGCTGGAACGGCGGCGTGAGCGCCGTGTTCAGGATCTCGAGCGTGCGGCCGAGTACTTCCACTTCACCGGTCTTCATATCCGGATTGACCGTGCCGCTGGGGCGCAACCGCACGCGCCCGGTGAGGCGCAACACGAATTCGTTTCTGACCTTGTCGGCAGTGGCAAAGCTGTCTTCGACGTCGGGGTCGTATACAACCTGCACGATGCCGCTGCGATCGCGCACGTCGAGGAAGATCACGCCGCCGTGATCGCGGCGTCGGTGCACCCAACCACAGAGTTCGACTTCGCGATCGACCTGCGATGCGTCGAGATCGCCACAGTAGTGACTGCGCATGGAAAACGTCCTAGGGGAAATGTCGCGCGGGGCGGCAGCCTATCACAAGTGAAGGGTCCGCGGCCCGCGCTCGGCCAATGAATGCGTTGGCGAAATCGCAGCGCGCGTCAGGTTTTGGGCGACTTGTCGCCGCTGCCCTTCGACTTCGATTCGCTCTTCGGTTCGTTCTTCGACGAGCTTTTGGGCGATCCGTTCTTGGCGCCTTTCTTGGTGCTCTTGTCGGCGGAATCGCTCGACGACTTCGTCGAACTGTCGGTGCTGCTGGCGGCAGCGGTGGGGCTGCTCGACTTGGTTTCGCTCTTCGACTCGCTGCTCGATGTCGATTCACCACCAGAGTCGCTGCTGCTCGCGACGTTCTTCTTGTCGCCGGATTTGAAGTCGGTTTCGTACCAACCGCCGCCCTTCAAACGGAACGCGACAGCGGAGATCTTCTTTTTGAGAAGGTCTTTTCCACACGAAGGGCATTGCGTGAGCGGAGGTTCGCTCATTCTCTGCAACTGCTCGAATTCGTATTCGCAGCCTTCGCACTGATACTCGTAAATCGGCATGTTCAGAAAATCCTTCGATGACTCGTCAAATGCTGGAAGCGTTTCACCAATGAAAAATCAGGTCCGGCGGACTCGGTGCACATTCCAGGAAACGTGTCGCAGATGCCGGCAACCTTCGAGCGGCGCATAGGATAATGAAAAAAGCCCGCGAAAACATTGAAAAAAGGCGTGTCGTTCCTTGCTAGGCATAATTGAATGCAGTATAAAGCGCGCTCATTGGGGAGCCGATGAACGCTGTTTTCGCTCAGGATCCTCATAAGTGATGGGTTGGATGTCCGTCGCGTAGTCGCGCCGATTCAATCAGCCCCGACTGCAACCAGATAAGGGAAATCGAATGGCAAAGAAAAAGGCTCCTGCTAAGAAAGCTGCGAAGAAGAAAGCGCCCGCCAAGAGAAAGGCGCCCGCCAAGAAGAAGAAAGCCCCTGCAAAACGCAAGGCAATCCGTAAAGCCGCCGCCCGCAAATCCGCCGCCAAGAAATCCGCCGCGAAAAAGAAAGCCGCCCCCAAAGCATCCAAAGGTCCAGTCACTCAGAAGATGACGAAGACCGGGATTCTGAACGAGATCGCCAGCGCAACCGCACTGACGCGCAAACAGGTCGACTCGGTGATCGAAGAACTGGAAGCGCTGATCAAGCGTCACATCAGCAAGAAAGGCGTGGGTGAGTTCACCCTGCCGGGTCTGCTGAAAGTACGCGCAGTGAAGCGTCCCGCAACGAAGAAGCGTCTCGGTCGCAACCCGGCAACGGGTGCAGAAATCATGATTCCGGCGAAGCCGGCATCGATTCGCGTCCGCGTCGCTGCGTTGAAGCGCCTCAAGGAAATGGTCGGCTGATAGCTGATCCGCTCCGATTAGAAGGGCCGGTGTTAACGGCCCTTTTTTTTCGCCGCTTTTCGATTCGCCGATCTCGAATCGCTCGCGGATCGCTAGAATGCCCGCAGCCATTCAGGACCCGTAAAGAACCATGCGCGCGAGTCAGCTGCTGATTCCCACACTGAAGGAAACGCCGGCCGACGCCGACATTCCGAGCCACCGTTTCATGTTGCGCGCGGGACTGATCCGTCGACTCGCCGCAGGCATTTACACCTGGCTGCCGCTCGGACTGCGCGTACTGCGCAAGGTCGAAGCGATCATCCGCGAAGAGATGAACCGCAGTGGTGCACAGGAAGTGCTGATGCCGTTCGTGCAACCGGCCGAACTGTGGCAGGAATCGAATCGCTGGGAAAAGATGGGGCCGGAGATGCTACGTCTGCAGGATCGCCACCAGCGCGATTTCTGCCTCGGACCCACGCACGAAGAAGTCATCACCGACATCGTTCGCCGCGAAGTGCAGAGCTACAAGCAGCTGCCGTGCAACCTCTATCAGATCAACCTCAAGTTCCGCGACGAAATCCGGCCGCGCTTCGGCGTAATGCGCGCGCGCGAGTTTCTGATGAAAGACGGCTATTCGTTTCACCTCGACGAAGCGTCGTTCGACGCGACGTACGCCGAAATGCACGCATGCTACGGACGCATTCTGTCGCGCATCCAGCTCGATTTTCGCGCAGTGCTGGCCGACACGGGCAACATCGGTGGCAGCGCGTCGCACGAATTCCAGGTGCTCGCGAGCAGCGGTGAAGACCGTATCGCGTTCAGCGATGCGAGCGACTATGCCGCGAACGTAGAGAAAGCCGAGGCGTTGGCGCCGCCGAACGCTTCGACGAAATCGACGGCGAAGTTCGAAAAGATCGCAACGCCCGGCCAGCACACGATCGAACAGATCGCCGGGTTCTTCAAAGTGCCCGCCTCGCAGACGCTGAAGACGCTGATCGTCGCCGGCATCGACGGCCCGGTCGCGTTGGTGTTGCGCGGCGACCACGAACTCAATGAGATCAAAGCACAGAAACTGCCGGACGTTGCCTCGCCGCTGACGTTCGCAGCCGACGCGGCGATCCGCGCCAGCGTCGCGTGCGGTGTCGGCTCGCTCGGTCCGATCGGATTGGCTTTGCCGACCTATGTCGACCGCAGCGCGCGGGCCGCCGTCGACTTCATCTGCGGCGCGAACGACGACGGCTATCACTATCGCGGCGCGAACTGGGGACGCGACGCGACGGTTGCCGATGATCGCGTCGTCGACCTGCGCAACGTCGTCGACGGCGATCCGTCGCCGGATGGAAAGGGACACCTGTCGATCACGCGCGGCATCGAAGTGGGACACATCTTCCAGCTCGGCCGCAAATACAGCGAATCGCTGAACGCGAAGGTGCTCGACCAGGACGGCACGACGAAGACGCTCATCATGGGTTGCTACGGCATGGGCGTAACACGTCTCGTCGGCGCCATCATCGAACAGTGCCACGACGCCGACGGCATCATCTGGCCGCAACCGGTCGCGCCGTTCACGGTACACATCGTCGCGTTGAACTACGCGAAATCGGATGTCGTCCGCACCACCGCGGACCGGTTGTTGGCGGAGCTCGAAGCGCTCGGCATCGAAACGTTGCTGGACGACCGCGACGAGCGTCCGGGCGTCAAATTCGCCGACGCGGACCTGATCGGGATACCGCATCGCATCGTGATCGGTGAACGGAATCTCAAAGCGGGTCAGGTCGAGTATCGAACGCGCCGGTCTGCTGATACGCTCGCCGTCAACGTCGACACAGTGACGGCCCACGTGCGCGCCGCCATCGCTGGATGATTGACCGCAGCCGAATCGAACCCGCCACCGTCACCCGCAGCCCGCCAAAGTCGTCATGGCGCTGCACTGCCTTCTTCGTAACACTCTGTATGCCGCTCGTTGCCCTCGCAGCGGCGCCGCCGCCGCAGCCGATCGATCCGCTCGTCATCGACGCGCTCGCGCGCAGCATGTCCGACGAGGTGGAACACGGCGATCACTTCGATGCACAAGTGTGGTTGCTGAGCTCCGTACCGAAGCTCGCGCGATATGTATCGAACGACCAGGAACGCGAGCTGATTCTGCGCATGGTGTATCGCGAAGCGAATCGACACGACATGGATCCGGACTTAGTACTTGCGGTCATGCAGGTGGAAAGCCGCTTCGACCGCTTTGCGGTGTCGAGCGCGGGGGCGCAGGGTCTGATGCAGGTGATGCCGTTCTGGCGTAACGAGATCGGTCGGCCGCAGGACAACCTGACGCAGATCGAAACCAACGTGCGCTACGGCACCGCCATCCTCGCGCAGTATCTGACCGAAGCGCGCGGCGATCTCATCGACGCGCTGGCGCGTTACAACGGCAGCCGCGGGCGGTTGAATTACCCGGAACTCGTCGTGTATGCGTATCGGGCGCGCTGGCAGACGCAAACCACCGACGACCTTCCTAAGCTGCAGGCCGGCTGCAAGGCCTACAGCCTGGCGGCGTGTCACGCGGTCAAGTCGGCCCGGCACTGACTCCCATCACGGCGCGCAGCGTAGACTCCGTCTGCGGACCGACCAGCGTCGCCGCCACTTCCCCGTTCGGATCGATCACCACAGTCGTGGGCAATACAGCCGGCAGTTCGTAGCCGAAGCGCTCGCGCGGATCTTTCGTCATCACCGGAAATTCGATGCTCATGCGTTGCATCAGCGCACGCAGCGCATTGCCGTCCACGCCGTCGAAGTTCACGCCGACCACGCGCAGAACGCCGGTCTCTTGCGCCCTGTTGAGCGCGTTCAACTGCGGAATCTCGTATCGACATGGCGCACACCACTCGGCCCAGTAGTTGATGAACACCCAGTGTCCGCGCCATTCGGAATAACGGCCAGCGGCGCCGTCGGCGTACTCGAAATCGATCGGTGCGCAGCTGCCTACCACGATCGATATCGACAGCACGATGAACTTGGGTGCTCTCACGCGCGCGTCTCTTCGCCGCTGTCCAGAATCGAATCGAGATCGATGTCGAGATGCGAAGCGCCATAGCGCGCATAGTCGCGCAGCGGTTCGATCAGCCGCGGCATGTCGTGGACTGCAGCGAGGTTGTCGACATCGATTCCGCACGGCAGCCGCCGATACAGATCGAGCAGCGAGACGCCGCGCAGATCGCGTCCGAGCGCCACGTGATTTCCATTTCCGGTCGTCACCAACTTGAACTCCCCCAAGACGGCCAACACCTCTTCGCGCTCGACGCCTGACAGTTTGACCGCATCGTTGAGATCGGTGCGAGTGACCCCCCGCCCTTCGAGATGCGCCGCGCGCAGGAAAGCCAGCAGCCGGATGCACTGCACGAGCATCGGCGCGCCGTCGCTTACCGCGTTGTCGCGCTCGATTCCCAGCGTGCGCACGACGATCGCGCCCGACAGGATCAGCACCCACACGAGATACACCCACGTGAGGAACAACGGCACCGCGGCAAACGTACCGTATACGAGCTGCATGTTCGCGTTGCCGACGATGGTGGTGAAGAAGCGCTTTGCGGCCTCGAAGAACAACGTCGTCAGCAGCCCTCCGACCAACGCATCGCGAAAGCGCACGCGACAATTCGGCACCGCGAAGAACAGCACGGTGAATCCGATGAGACTGAACAGCGACGGCAGCCAGCCGAGCAGCGCCTGACGCGCCGTTGCCGTGTCGGCATTCGTGATCAGCGGCAGTGAAATCAGATACGAGCTGAGCAGCAGACCCGCGACGACCAGCGGCGGGCCGCACGTCATCACTCCCCAATAGACGAGAAACCGCTGTATGCCGCGCCGCGGCTCCGCCACCTGCCAGATTTCGTTGAACGCTTTCTCCATCGTCACCAGCATCATGAACGCGGTCACCAGCAGAAATGCGAACCCCGCGATCGTCAGGTCGCGCGCCTGATGCGAAAAATCCTCGAGCCGTTCCTGAATCACGGCCGAACTCGACGGCACGAAATTCTCGAACACGAACGCCTGGATCTGCTGCCCCATGGTCGAGAAGTCCGGGAACATCGACAGGATGGCGTATGAGACCGTCATCAGCGGGACGACGGCGAACAGGGTCGTGTAGGTCAGAGCTGCCGCGCTATCCAGAAGGCCGTGCGCTCCGAATTGCGCAACGATCTGTCTGACGAACCAGCGAAACTCTACGACGACGTTGGCGAGCATCGAACGATGCATCCGGTTGCGGCTACAATGCGGCGGCCATTATAGAGTCACGCGCCGATGGGCGAAGTCACGATTTACCACAACCAGAGGTGCTCCAAGTCGCGTCAGACACTAGCGCTGCTGACAGCGCGCGGCATCACGCCGCGCGTCGTGCACTATCTGGACACACCGCCCGACGCGACAACGTTGAAGCGTCTGCTGAAGCTGCTGGGGATGCGTCCGCGACAACTGCTGCGCGCTCAGGAACCACCTTATGCGGAATTGCGACTCGAAGATTCCGCTCGCACCGACGACGAGTTGATCGCTGCGATGGTGAGCCATCCGGTGCTGATCGAACGCCCGATCGTCGAAGCGAACGGGCGGGCCGCGATCGGCCGACCTCCTGAAAACGTTCTGCAGATCATCTGACTCACGCTTTCACCCACGAGCGCGGCCGTGTCCGACCACATTCTGATCCTCTACTACAGCCGACAAGGCGCCACTGCCACACTGGCCGAGTGCATCGCGCACGGCGTTTCGGCGCACGGACGGTTCGAACCGCGTCTGCGCACCGTGCCTGCAGTTGCATCGACCACCGAGAAGACCGCGCCGCCGATTCCGGCGGAAGGCGCCGTCTATTGCAGCAAAGCCGACCTAGCGGAGTGTCGGGCGCTTGCGCTCGGCAGCCCGACGCGCTTCGGCAACATGGCGGCGCCGATGAAGCACTTCCTCGACGGCACTGCGGATCTGTGGATCGGCGGCGCGCTGGCCGGGAAACCCGCAGCGGTATTCACGTCCACCGGCAGCCACCACGGCGGGCAGGAGAGCACCTTGCTGACGATGATGTTGCCATTGCTTCATCACGGCATGCTGATCGTCGGGTTGCCGTACACCGAACCCGGGTTGAACGCGACGACGCTGGGCGGCACGCCCTACGGCGCATCGCACGTGTCGGGCATTCGCGGCGATGCCGCGATCGACGCCACCGAGCGGGATCTGGCGCGCGCCTTAGGGCGCCGGTTGGCAGACGTCACCGACCGGTTGTTCCCGCTCAGATGAACGTGCAGACCGCGCTGCGGATGGCGTTGCTGATCTGGATCGGATCGCTGTTCGCGCTGCTGGGCATGCAGCGCTTCTTCGTCGAACCGCTTGCGAGTACGGTCGCGACGATCGCGGTGTTCGTCGGCCAGGTAGCGCCGCTGCTGGTCATCGCCCCGGCCGCGCTTCGCGGCGGCGCGCGCGGGCCACTGTGGATCTGCCTCGCGATGCTGCTCTACTTCGTGCACGGGATCTGGCAATGGAGTTCGCCGAACGTGCGGTTGTTCGGCGTCCTCGAGGTGGTGTTCTCGCTCGGGGCGTTCGTTACTGCGTGGATACTCCTGCGGATATTGCCGAAGGACGGCGTTAGTCCATGATCCGCTGAACGCGGAGCGTGCCCTCGATTTCCTTCAGTATCGCCGGATCGTCGATGGTAGACGGCACGGTGAAGGGGCGCCTGTCGACCATCTTCCGCATCACCTGCCGCAGTATCTTTCCGGATCGCGTTTTCGGCAGCCGCTTCACCACCACCGCGCGTTTGAAGTTCGCGAACGCACCGATCGACTGGCGCACCATCGCGACGAGTTCCGACTGCAGCGTCGCTTCGTCGATGTTCGCACCGTCTTTCAGCAGCAGCAGTCCGAGCGGCACCTGTCCGCGATCGGAGTCTTCGATGCCGATCACCGCGCACTCTGCAACCGCCGGATGAGAGGCAACCACCTCTTCCATGGCGCCGGTCGACAGCCGGTGACCTGCAACGTTGATGACGTCGTCGATGCGGCCCATCACGTACAGATAGCCGTCTTCGTCGAGATAGCCACCGTCGCCGGTCAGATAGAAACCGGGGAAGCGCGACCAATACGACGCGACATAGCGCGCGTGATCACCCCACACGGTGGGTAACGCGCCGGGCGGCAGCGGCCCCTTAGCAACGACGTTACCTTCCACGTTAGGTCCCACCGGTTCGCCGTCGTCGTCCAGGATGCGCAGGTCGTAGCCCGGCACCGGCAAAGTCGGCGAACCGGGTTTTGTCGGCATCAGTTCGATGCCGGCCATGTTCGCGCACATCGGCCAGCCGGTTTCGGTCTGCCACCAGTGGTCGATCACCGGAATCGGCAGCATGTCGTTCAGCCAGTGGTAGGTCGGCGGATCGAGCCGCTCGCCGGCCACGAACAGATACTCGAGACACGAAATGTCATGCGCCGACTTCAGCTGCGCCTCGGGGTCTTCCTTCTTGATCGCACGGAATGCAGTCGGCGCCACGAAGAACGTTTTCACTCGATGTTCGGCGATGACGCGCCAGAACGCGCCCGCATCCGGTGTGCGCACCGGTTTGCCTTCATAGAGAACGGTCGTGCAGCCTTTGATCAGCGGACCGTAGACGATGTACGAGTGCCCGACGACCCAGCCTACGTCGGAGGCCGCCCAGAACACGTCGCCGGCATTGACGCCGTACACCGCGTGCATGCTGTAGTTCAGCGCCACCGCGTGGCCGCCGTTGTCGCGTACCACACCTTTCGGTTTGCCGGTGGTGCCGGACGTATAAAGGATATAGAGCGGATCGGTCGCGTCGACTGGCACCGCGTCGACGGGTTTGGCTGCGGCTTCCCACGCACGCCAGTCGAGGTCGCGCGCGGGATCGAGCGTTGCGGTCACTTGCGGTCGTTGGAGGACGACGCACGCGGCCGGTTTGTGGTGCGCCAGCCGGATTGCTTCGTCGAGCAGCGGTTTGTACGGAATCGGCGCGCTGAATTCGATGCCGCACGAGGCGGACAGAATCACTTTCGGCGTAGCGTCGTCGATACGCACCGCGAGTTCCGGTGCGGCGAATCCACCGAACACCACCGAGTGCACCGCGCCGATGCGCGCGCACGCGAGCATCGCAACCGCCGCTTCCGGCACCATCGGCATGTAGACGATCACGCGGTCGCCCTTCTGCACGCCGAGGTCGGAAAGACCGCCGGCTACGCGAGCGACCCAGTCGCGCAGTTCGGAGAAGGTGTACTTGCGGACCGTGCCGGTAACCGGGGAGTCGTAGATCAGCGCGGTCTGATCGCCCCGCCCGCGTTCGACGTGACGATCGAGCGCGAGCCAGCAGCTGTTGAGCTTGCCGCCGCGAAACCAGCGCGATGCACCATTCGGGTCCTGGTCGAGGATCGTCTTCGGAAAGTCGAACCACTCGATGTCCTGGGCCTGTTCGCGCCAGAAACCCTCAGGGTCATCGATCGACCGACGATATTCGGTTGCGTAACTCATGGCTCATTGCGCGCGGTGCGCGCAAGCCACTCACGGTTCAGCCGCGGCGCGGCCGGCTCTTCATCAGTTTCTGCAGATCGGCGTTCGACGGCTTCGCCTTCATCAGCTGCTTGTAGGACGCAGACTTGCGGTTGATCTTCTTGTGCTTGGCGTAGAACTCGACCGCTTTTCCCCAGGCCCCATTCAGCCCGTGCAGATTGATCGAAACCGTCGTGTTGACGATTTTCGATTCGAGCGTCGACATGATGCCGATCTGGAACACCGGCGTTTTAGTGCCGCTCTTCTCGGTCTTCATGCGGAACAGAATGCCGCGCACGCGTCCTTTGTCGTCGACATAGACTTCGCGCGCCGCCTTTTCTTTTGCGCCCATCTGGCTGCGAGCCAGTTCGGTGTCGCGCGCATCGGCCTGCTTCTTGATCGACGCACGCTTCGAACCACGAATGCGCTTGCCGTCTTCCTTCAGCGAGAAATACTCCTGGTACGTCTTGCCATTGATCTGTCGTCGTACGCGGTAGCCGTGAAACCGCGGGGTATCCAGTAGTTCTACGCTCATTCTTTTTACCTCGTTAAGTACGTGGTTCCACTCGTTTCATGCTGCAGGGACGATGCCTGAGGTCTGCAGCGACTTGATTTCCTGCGCGGAGAATCCGCAGTCCTTCAGAACCGCCTCGGAGTCCTCGCCGGGGCGCCGGGCACCGTGCGAAATCTCGGCCTTCGTGCGGCTGAAGCGCGGCGCGGGCGCGGGCTGCACGACGCCGTCGACGTTGACGAAGCTGTTGCGTGCGACGTTGTGCGGATGGTCGGGCGCTTCGAAGATCGACAGCACCGGCGCGAAGCACACGTCGCTGCCCTCCATTATTTCGCACCATTGTTTCTGCGTCTTCGTCTTGAACACGCGCGTCAGTTCGTCTTTAAGCGCCGGCCATTGCTTCGCGTCCATCTGCGGCTTGAAGCGCTCGCGATCGAGACCGGCTTTTTCGAGCAGCAACGCGTAGAACTGCGGCTCGATGGAGCCGATGCAGATGTGTTTGCCGTCGCTGGTTTCGTACGTGTCGTAGAAGTGCGCGCCGCCGTCGAGCAGATTGGTGCCACGCTTGTCGGTGAAACCACCGGTGGCGCGGAACGTGAAGAACATCGCCATCAGTGTCGCCGCGCCATCGACCATCGCAGCGTCGATGATCTGCCCTTTTCCAGAGCGCTGCGCTTCGAGCAATCCGCAAACCATCCCGAAAGCGAGCAACATACCGCCGCCGCCGAAATCACCAACCAGATTGAGGGGCGGTACCGGCTTTTGGCCCGGCCGACCGATCGCGTGCAGCGCGCCGGACAGACCGATGTAGTTGATGTCGTGACCGGCCGCCTGCGCCATCGGGCCTTCCTGACCCCAACCGGTCATGCGGCCGTAGACGAGTTTCGAATTGCGCGCCATGCAGTCGTCAGGGCCGAGGCCGAGGCGTTCGGTAACACCAGGACGGAAACCTTCGAACAGACCCGCAGCGGATTCGCACAGACGCAGCACGACCTCGACGCCTTCGGGTTTCTTCAGATCGACGGCAATGGAGCGGCGGTTGCGTGCGAGGATATCTTTAGGCCGACTCGACGCGCCCGTCAGGCGATCGACTCTGATGACTTCCGCGCCCATGTCGGACAACATCATGCCGCAGAACGGGCCAGGCCCGATGCCTGCAAGCTCGATGATTCGCAGGCCGTTCAACGGTCCCACATCGCTCTCCCTTTTTTTATCCGTCCGCAAGGGTCGGTAGTTTACCCCTTTTGCGGCTTAAGGGAACTGTCTGTAAACGCAGGGCGCCGCGTTACGTGCGGTAAATAACAGGAGATCGACGCAACCCCACAATCAGCGGGTTAGCCGCGACAGTTCAAACGTGTCAGCGATGCGCGCAGCGCTCAGCGTCGCGCTGCCGCTCCCGGCAGCGGATGCACCACACCGACCGCGTCACCACCGGTGAGCTGAATCTGCGCATACTCGCGGTAGAGCGCGCTCGTGCCGAGCAGTTCTTCGTGCGAGCCCTCCGCGATCACGACGCCCGCATCGAGCACCACGATGCGATCGGCCTCGATCACCGTCGACAGACGATGCGCGATGATCAACACCGTAGTGCGTCCTCGCAGCGCACGCACCGTCGCGCGGATCGCTTCTTCGCTCTGCGCATCGAGCGCACTGGTCGCTTCGTCGAGCAGCAGCAAGCGCGGCTTCTTGATCAGCGCGCGCGCGATCGCGAGGCGTTGGCGCTGTCCGCCGGAGAGTCCCACACCGCCTTCGCCGACGCGCGTGGCGACGCCGTCGGGGAATGCATCGACGAACGTCAGCGCACCCGCCGCCGCCAGCGCCTCGCGCACCGCGGCGGTATCAGCCGCGGGCGCACCATATCGCAGGTTGTCGAGCACGCTGCCGGCAAACAGCACCGGGTCTTGCGGCACGAAGCCGATCTGGCGCCGAACGTCGCGCAGCGCCACGCGACGCAGGTCGACACCGTCGATGAGGATCCGGCCGGCGGTCGGATCGTAAAAACGCTGCGCCAGATCGAACAGCGTCGACTTGCCGGCGCCGGAAGGCCCGACCAACGCAACGGTGGCGCCCGCGTCGACGCGGAACGTCACCTGTCTCAACACCGCGACGGAGGGGCGCGTCGGATACACGAAGTCGGTATTCTGAAACTCGAGCGCGGCGGGCTCGTTCGACGCAAGCGGCACCGGATCGGCCGGATCGATCAGCGGGCTGGTCGCGGCCAAGAGCTCGACCAGCCGCTCGGTTGCGCCGGCCGCGCGCTGCAGGTCACTGACGACCTCGCTGATGGAGCCGACGGAACCCGCCACGATGAACGCATAGAAGATGAACGCGGCGAGCTCGCCAGCGGACGTGCGGCCCGCGAGCACGTCCTGCCCGCCGATCCACAGCATTGTCGCAATGGCGGTGAGCACCAGCAGCATCACCAACGCGACGAGCCAGGCGCGTTGTCGGATTCGGCTGACAGCCACATCGAACGCAGTCTCGACGTGCGCGCCGAACGTCTGAATGTCGAGTGCTTCGTGATTGAACGCCTGCACCACTTTGATGTGGCGGAATGCTTCGCCGACGAAACTGCCGACCCGCGCCAGTTCGTCCTGGCTCGAGCGCGACAACGAACGTACGCGTCGACCGAACAGCACGATCGGTGCGACGACCACCGGCGCACTCGCCAGCACGACCAGCGACAGCTTCGGATTGCTGGCCACCAGCAGCACCACGCCGCCGATGAACATCAGCAGGTTGCGCAATGCGATCGATACCGACGAGCCGATCACGGTTTGCAGCAGCGTGGTGTCGGTGGTGACGCGGGACTGAATCTCGGTCGGCAGGTTCTCTTCGAAGAAGCCCGGGTGCAGGTGCACGAGGTGGTCGAACACCGCGCGGCGCAGATCCGCGCTGACGCGCTCTCCCACCCATGAAACGAGGTAGAACCGCGCGTACGTGCCGAGCGTGAGCAGCATTACGAGCAGCGCGAACACTTCGAGCGAATGCTCGAGCATGCCGGGCGCGCCGCTGGTGAAGCCGGCGTCGATCACCATCCGCACGCCCTGGCCGATCGACAGCGTGACCGATGCCGTGACGATCAGGGCAAGCGACGCGCCCGCGACGTACCAGCGGTAGGGCGCGAGGTATTTCAGCGCGGCGGTGAGGTTGCCGAGCTTGCGACTCGATTGACGATCTTCGATTGGGTCCAATGCGGGCACACGCGCGGGAAACGAAGCCGCATTATGGGTTGCGCGCGCGCCATGCGGTAGCAGCACGACGGCATCCGAACCGTCGCACCGATTGCATTGACGTTGCTCAACTGCTGAACTGCGGGCAACACCAGCGGGACGAATCGAACCGAAGGAGCATGCCGATGGCGCTCGAGCGCATCGAAGTCACGACCGGTACCGCGCCGAACGCGGCGGTGATCTGGCTGCACGGTCTGGGCGCGGACGGACACGACTTCGAACCCATCGTTCCGGAGCTGCCGCTGCCTCCCGGCACGTCGATTCGGTTCGTCTTCCCACATGCACCGGTCCGCCCGGTCGCGATCAACGGTGGCGCGCAGATGCGCGCGTGGTACGACATCGACCTGCGCGCGCCGCTCGCGGGTGAAGCGGACATCCGCGAATCCGCGGCCGCCGTCGCCGAACTGGTCGAGGAACAGCGTGCACGAGGCATCGACAGCAAGCGCATCGTGCTGGCCGGATTCTCACAGGGTGGTGTCATCGCGTTGCATCTCGGCCTGCGCTACTCCGAACCGCTCGCCGGCATCATGGCGTTGTCGACCTACCTGCACGATCCCGAGCACGTCGTCGACGGCATCTCGCTCGCGAACGCGGGCATCCCGATCTTCATGGCACACGGCCTGATGGATCCGATGATCCCGATCACCCGCGCGATCACCTCACGCGAAGCGCTTCGCGCACTCGATTACCCGATCGAGTGGCACGAGTACGCGATGGGACACTCGGTTTGCCTCGAAGAGATCAAGGACATCGGCCGCTGGCTGACCGCCAGAGTCGAACGCTGAGGCATCGCCGCGCGCCACCACCTGATCGTTCCGTTGGGAGGTCACGATGGGAACTCTGGAACTCTACGGGTATGCCGCTGTCGCCGTGCTGACGACGGTGACGCTGCTGTGGATGGTCAGCGTCGCACTGCGCGATGCGAGCATCATCGACGTGTTCTGGGGACCGCTGTTCGTCGCAATCGCATGGGTACTGCTCGCGGCAAACCTGCACTCGGCCGGCTTCAAACATCTGCTGGTGGTGTTTCTCGTCACCGCCTGGGGTCTGCGGCTGGCGTTTCACCTGGCCGCGCGCAACTTCGGCAAAGGCGAAGATGTCCGCTACCGCTTGTGGCGCGCCCACGGCGGCGAGTTGTGGTGGCTGAAAACGTTTTATCGCGTCTATCTATTGCAGGGCGCGATCGCGTTGGTGGTCGCCACGCCGATCATCGCGGCATTCCGCGTAACCGACGCACCATTTCTGATCAACTGGATCGGGCTGCCGATCTGGCTCGCGGGCTTCGCGGTCGAAGCGACGGCCGACGTCCAGCTCACCCGTTTCCGCAACGACCCGCAGAACCTCGGCGCAGTGATGCAGGATGGCCTCTGGTCCTACACCCGACATCCGAACTATTTCGGCGACGCACTGCAATGGTGGGGGCTGGGCATACTCGCATTCAGCGGCGTGACGTGGTGGTCGGTCGTCGGCCCGCTGGCGATGACGCTGGTGTTCCTGAACATCTCCAACGAAGTCATTGAGCGGGGCCTGGTCAAGCGACGCCCCGGTTACGCGGAGTACATCGCGCGCACCAATGCATTCTTTCCGGGGCGACACGTCGGAGTAGCTGACGACACAACCCGGTAGTCGCGTACAATGGCCCGCAAAATGCGCCGCACCGCCGCCGTCGGCGAGCGTTTCCGCGAGGAACGAATGGGATCCGGAATCGACGACACCGTACTCCCCGACAATCCAGACCTGGCCTGGGATCTGGGGGAAGGCATCGACCGCGAGCGCGCCATCGATTTCATCATGCAGTTCGAAACGACGCTGTGCGTCTACTCTGCCTCCGTCGAGAAGCTCTACAGCACGTACAACATTTTTTTTCCGCGGGAGTATCACCGCAAGATGGTGATCCTTCCCGACCCCGCGGCGTTTCACGATACGTTCAGCGGTGTCGTCACCGAAGCCGTGCAGATGACCGGTCTGTACATCATTCCCGGCGAGCTCATCGACGAGCACGGTCTGTATCTTGCCAACGTGAAGAAAGACCGCAGCCTCGGCGACCGCCGCATTCCGTTCGAAGAAGGCATGCGCGCGCTGATGCGCAACCGCCCCGCTGACGACCCGTTTCTGCCGGTGCTCGCGAAAGGCGATCTGCGCGGCTTCGAGGAATCGTGGCCCGTTCTGCACCTGCATCGCGTGAAGCTCGGCGAACTCGCGGAGCGTTCGGAACTCGACCGCACCAACATCCGCAACGCGGTCGTGGAAAAACTCGAAAGCCTGTTCATCACCCAGCGTAAAAACGCTTCGTAGTGGCGATCTCAGCGCGTTCGTTCGGCACCGCCGCAGGTACGGTGCTGCTGCTTTGCGCGCTCGCACTCTCCTGGTGGGGCGCGCTCGACGAGGCCGCAGCGGAACGCACGCACGCGGCGTTGAAGCGCGCGCTCGTCACGTTCGCGCTGACCCGCACGCTGAACGGCGTCATCTCGGTCGCGCAAGGTACGCAACTCGCATTCGAGCCTGCGGGTGTAGGCGTTGTCATTTCGGCCGGCGAGATCCTCGATCCGCTGAACGACCTCGTCGAACAGTTCTCGTGGCTCACCCTGCTCGCAGCGACGTCGCTCGGCGTGCAGATCATGCTCGGCGAGATGTTCGCGACCACCATGGTCAACATCGTGCTCTCGGCGGTCGTGATAACTGCGGTGGCGGTGCTGTGGTGGCCGAAGCGATCCGGCGCGGCGGGCGGCACCGCGTCGCGCTCGGCGGTGCTGCGCCTCACCGCAACGCTGCTGTTCGTGCGGTTCGCCATCGTCGTGGCGACGCTCGGCACCGGATTCGTCAACGAACACTTTCTCACGCAGCGCGAAGAAGCCGCGGTCGACTTCCTGTCGCAGACCCGAACGAAGATCGAATCGACCACCGAAGCGACGCCGGCCCCGGGAACGTCCACCGACTCCGTGCTCGAGCGCCTGAACAAGTTCATCGACGACCAGAAACAGGCACTCGACATCGAGAATCGACTGACCCGACTGCGCCTCGACGTCGAAGACGCCGTGGAGCAAGTCGTTAACCTGATCGTCGTCTACGTCATCGAAACGCTGATACTGCCCCTCGGTTTTCTCGTTGTGGCGTGGGGGCTCGTCAAGCAGGCCTGGCGCCGCCTCACCTGACAGAGCCCCGCGACTCTGCTGCTTTCGGCCACCTGTCCGAGTGGCTAAGATACGCAGTTTTCTTGCAGGCCCACGGCCGTGAAATACAAGGTCTTCATCGATGGTCAGGCCGGCACCACCGGCCTCGAAATGGCTGCACGTCTGAGGGCGCGGAGCGACATCGAGCTGCTCGAAATCGACGACGTCGAGCGCAAGAACCCTGCGCGCCGCCAGGCATACTTGAACGAGGCCGACATCGTGGTGCTGTGCCTGCCGGACGCAGCGGCAAAAGAGGCGGTTGCGCTGCTCGGCGATGGGGCTGCGCGCGTACTCGACGCGAGTTCCGCGCATCGCGTCGCTCCCGGTTGGGTCTACGGCCTGCCGGAGTTGACCCCGACGCAACGCGAATCGATTCGCACCGCGAATCGCGTTTCGGTACCCGGCTGCTATCCGACCGGCTTCATCCTCAGCGTTCGCCCGCTGATCGACGCCGGGGTGCTGTCCCCCGCGCAGCCATTGTCGGTGCACGCGCTCTCCGGCTATTCGGGGGGCGGGCGGCCGATGATCGAGCGCTATCGCGATGCGGAATCGGCTGGCATCACGGGCGTGCGCCCGCCGATGACGTACGGCTTGAGCCTGCAACACAAACACGTTGCCGAGATGCACTGCTATGCGGGCAGTCGCGCGCGACCGCTGTTCACGCCGATCGTCGGTCATTACTACAAAGGCATGCTCGTGCACGTGCCGCTCGCGAACGAGTTTCTGAACGGCGCAAGCCCGTCCGACGTGCACGCGTTGTTGAGCGAGCGCTACGCGGGCGAACGCTGCGTGAACGTACTGCCGCTCGGTGCGGAAGCCGCGCTCGACGGCGGCTACCTGTCGCCGATTGCAGCGAACGACACGAACCGGATTGACCTGATGGTGTTCGGCAACGACACGCACACGCTGCTCGTCAGCCGCTACGACAACCTCGGCAAAGGCGCGTCGGGCGCGGCGGCGCAGTGCCTCAATCTGATGCTCGGCGTCGACGAACTGAACGGACTCACGGTATGACCGCGCTGTCGCAACGAACCACCGAGCAACTGAAAGCGAGGCTGCGCGAACTCAACGCGCGACTCGATCAGTTGAAAGCGGCCGGTCTCGCGCTCGACCTCACCCGCGGTAAACCCGCGGCCGATCAGCTCGACCTGTCGAACGTACTCGACGGCATTCTGCGCGGCGACTACCGGCTGAAAGACGGAACCGACGCGCGCAACTACGGCGGACTTCTGGGAATTCCGGAAGCGCGCGCGCTCGGCGCGCAGATGCTCGACACGACGCCCGATCGCGTGATCGCCGGCGGCAACTCCAGCCTCAGCTTGATGCAACTCGTGGTCGACGCGGCGCTGCGCGTTGGACTCTGGGGCGCAGGCAGCGCGTGGCAACGCGATGCGCAAACGAAGGTCCGGTTTCTGTGTCCGGTGCCGGGATACGACCGGCACTTCGCGATCTGCGAATCGCTCGGCATCGAAATGATCGCCGTGCCGATGACCGAGCACGGTCCCGACATGGATGCGGTGGAAGCGCACGTCGCGGCGGATCCGACCATCAAGGGCATCTGGTGCGTGCCAAAGTACTCGAACCCCACCGGCTGCGTTTACTCCGACGCCGTAGTGGCGCGCATCGCACAACTGCCGAAGCGCGCTGCGGCGCATTTCCTCGTGATGTGGGACAACGCATACGCGGTTCACGACCTCGAGCAACCAAGCTCCAAGCTCGCGAGCATAGCTCCGCTGGCCATCGCGGCCGGCACGGATGACAACGTCGTGCAATTCACGTCTACGTCCAAAATCACTTTCGCCGGCGCAGGCGTGGCGTTCCTCTCCAGCTCGCCGGCCGTGGTGAAGGCGCTCGAAAAGCACATGAGTACCATGACGATCGGCCCTGACAAGATCAATCAGTTGCGGCACGTGCGCTTTCTGGAAGGCCGCATCGCCCAACACATGCAGCAGCACGCCGCGCTCATTCGCCCGAAGTTCCACGCCGTGCTGGAGCGACTCGATCAATCGCTCGGCGAACTCGGCGTTGCGACGTGGACGCATCCGAAAGGCGGCTACTTCATTTCGCTCGACACACTGCCCGGCATTGCGCAACGCGTGGTCGCGCGGGCGCGCGCCATCGGCGTGACATTGACGCCGGCAGGCGCAACATTCCCATACGGAGTCGACCCGAACGACTCCAACATCCGCATCGCACCGACCTTTCCACGTCTCGCAGACGTCGAGGCGGCTACCGATGTCTTCGTACTCTGCGTGGAACTCGAGAGCATCGAGCAGATACTCGCGCGGCGTCTCGCCTCATGACCACCCGGAGCACCCTTTGACGGATTCAGCCTGGACACTCGATCAATTCCCGGTCCCACAGGTGGAGGACCGCGACCGCTTTCACGACTTCGCCCTGCCGCTGTCCGTCATGCACGCCATCGCCGATCTCGGCTTCGAATACTGCACGCCGATTCAAAGCGAAGTGCTGCCGTACAGCCTTGCCGACTACGACGTGACCGGTCAGGCGCAAACGGGCACCGGCAAGACCGCCGCGTTTCTCGTCACGATTCTGGCGCGACAGTGGGAGCACCCGAAATCGCCAGCCAACCCGCCCGGAACGCCGCGCGCACTGGTGCTCGCCCCGACGCGGGAACTCGCGATCCAGATCGAACAGGACGGCCGCGATCTCGCGAAATACATGGACACCGTCGTCGTCAGCGTCGTCGGTGGCATGGACTTCAACAAACAGCGTCTGCAATTGACCGAAGGTCCCGTGGACATACTCGTGGCGACGCCGGGACGCTTGCTCGACTTCATCAACCGGCGCGTCATCGACCTGAGCCGCGTGGAAGTGCTGGTGATCGACGAAGCCGACCGCATGCTCGACATGGGCTTCATTCCCGACGTGCGCCGCATCGTCTACAAGACGCCGCACAAACGCGAACGCCAGACGCTGTTCTTCAGCGCGACATTCAATGACGACGTGATGCGGCTCGCCACGTCGTGGACGCTCGACCCGGTGCACGTCGCGATCGAGCCGGAAAACGTTGCAGTGGATTCGGTCGAGCAGAAATTCTGGCTCGTCGCCGCAGAGAACAAAGGCAAACTGCTCGCCGAGATGGTGGAGGCGAAAGCGCTGTCGCGGGTAATGGTGTTCGCGAACCGGCGCGACTCCACGCGCAACCTGCACGAGTATCTGCGCAAGAAGAACGTTTCGTGCGAAATGCTCTCGGGCGAGGTGCCGCAGCGAAAGCGGCTGACTACGCTCGATCGCTTCAAACAGGGCAAGATCCGCGTGCTCGTCGCAACCGACGTTGCCGGACGCGGCATCCATGTCGACGACGTCAGCCACGTGATCAACTTCGACCTGCCCGAGGATCCGGAAGACTACGTGCATCGCATCGGCCGCACCGGCCGCGCCGGCGCCACCGGCATTTCGATCAGCTTCATCTCCGAAGACGACGCCTTCAATCTCAGCGCGATCGAGGACTACCTCGGTCATCCCGTCGCCTGCACCCAGCCCGAGTTGTAGACGTGACATGAGGTTCGCGCCGCAGCTCCATCGATCCCGGCGCGGTTGGCTGCTGCTCGCTCTGTCTCTGATCTGGTGCCCTTCTCTGTCCGCCGCCGAGCGCGTCGCGTTCGACTATCGCATCGACGCTGATACGCGGCTCGGCATCGCCGACGTGGCCGACTCGGGCGGCTGGGCGCACGGCGACGGCGCGCCGACCTTCGGCTTTCGTTCCGACGCCGTCTGGCTCAGAACCGATGTTCCGCCGACGGCGGAGGTGATGGTCATAGACAACGGCTGGCTCGACGACATCGAGGTGTTCTTCATCGCTGACGACCGCGACATGGTGCGCTACCACACCGGCAATCGCTTTCCGTTTGCTTCGCGCGCGATCGGCGCGCCGCCGTTTGCGTTCCCGGTGCCAACTGGTAGCGAGCACGTGTACGTGCGATCGATCGGACACAGCGCGCACTACCTGCCGATTTCTTTCACGACGCATCCGCAGTTCGACTCCGCGGCCACCTCGCGCGCGCTGCTGCAGGGCTGCTACTACGGAATCGTCGTCGCGATGATCATGTACTACGCGGTGTTGTTCGGCGGCATGCGCGACAAGGTGTACCTCTACTACGTGCTCTACGCCGCTTCGCTGATGCTGATGATGCTCAGCAAGGATGGGCTCGGTGCGCAGCACGTGTGGGGCGATTCGCCGACCATGCAACGCATTGCTTCCGATCTGATGACGACCTTGACGATCGCCTTCGCAACGCTGTTTGCGATGGCGTTTCTCAGGCTTCGCCGCGCATTGCCGTACATTCATCGCGCGCTGCAGATCTTCGTGGCGGTGGTTCTGATCAACGGCGCCGTGGGAACGGTGTTCGTGCGCCCCGTCTTTCCGATGATCAATGCGCTGCTCGTTGTGACCGGAACGCTACTGCTCACGGGCGTCGCCGTGCTGCGCCTGCGGCAGGGCTTCAGACCCGCTGCAATTTATCTCGTCGCCGCCGGCAGTCTGCTGGTGGGCAGCAGTCTGTTCGTGTCGCTGCTGCTCGGCTGGATCGACGACAGCCTGCTCGCGCGTTTCGGCGTGCAACTCGGCTCCACCGCGGAACTGATACTGCTGGCGTTCGCGTTGTCGCAACGCATGAACGAGGAACATCGCAAGCGGATGTGGATGCAACACCGGTCACTGGAACTCACGCGTGAAGTGCGCGCGCTCAAGACCGGAACGCAGATCGCGGAGGAACACCGGCAGCTGCAACGCTCGCTACAGCAGGCGCAGAAGCTGCGCACGATCGGCGAAATGACCGGCGGGTTCGCGCACGACTTCAACAACATTCTCGCCAGCGTACTTGGGTTTGCGGAGCTCGCGAAGGAACGCGTCGCGAAGCTCGGCGACCATCGGCTGGCGGACTTCGTCGGCGAAATCGAGCACGCGGGTCGACGCGGCTCGGATCTGGTGAAGCAGCTGTTGATCTACAGCCGCGGCGGCAACGCCGAGCCGCACGAATTCGATCTGAACGACACGATCACCGAGACGGTACGGTTTCTGCGCGGAACGCTTCCAGCCACGGTGCCGATCGAGACCGAACTGCCGGAACGACCGCAGTTCGGGTTCGCCGATCCGGCGCACATCCAGCAGATGCTGGTGAATCTCAGCCTGAACGCTTCCGAAGCCATGGCCGAGCGCGGTGACATCGTCATCTCGCTGCAGCGCCGGACCAGCCATGATTCGACGTGCGCGTCGTGCGCTGCGCGCTTCTCGGGCGAGCATCTCGTGATTAGCGTCGCGGACCGCGGACGCGGCGTGGTCAACGTGCCCGATCTGTTCACGCCGTTCTACACGACCAAACCGGTCGGCCGCGGCTCCGGGCTCGGTCTTTCGGTCGTGCACGGAATCGCGCACGAATACGGCGCCCACATCACCGTTTCCCCAAGAGCAGAAGGGGGTACGAAATTCTCGGTGCATCTGCCGTTGCACGATGCGCGCGCGCTGCCGGCGCAGCACGGCGGTAACCGCATACTGGTGATCGACGACGACCGCGCGCTGGCGCGATATCTCGAAGCGATGCTCGTCGGCGATGGTTATGTGGTGACCGTCGCGCACACCTCATCGGAAGCGCTGGAGCGCGTCATCGCGAATCCGAACGCCTTCGACCTCGTCATCACCGATCAGCTGATGCCGCAGGTTACCGGGCTCGAACTCGCGCGCGACATTCGCGACGTGCGACCCGATCTGCCGGTCATCCTGTGCAGCGGCAACCCCGACGCCATCGACCGCGCCACCCTCGCGCACACCGCAATCAGGGCGGTGTTTGCCAAGCCGATCGAATCGGAGCTGCTACTCGCGAAGGTGCGCGGCGTGCTGTCGGAACCCGCCCACTGAACGGACATTGACCCGCGTTCTGCAAACGCAGAGCATGCCCCCATCGCCGACCAGAGCCTTCCGATGCGCACCGCCGTGGTTCAAATGCGTTCGACGCCCGACGTCGCCGCCAATCTCGAATCGGCCGAACGGATGACAGCAAGAGCGGTCGAACGCGGCGCCGCATGCGTGCTGCTGCCGGAAGCGTTCGCGTTCATCGGCCCCGACGCGCAGAAGCAGGAGATCACCGAGCCGCTGCCGGCGGGCGGACCGATCCTCGCGCGCTGTCAGGCGCTCGCGTCGAAGCATCGCATCCACCTCGTGCTGGGCGGCTTCCACGAGCGCTCGAACGAGAAGGGCAAAACCTACAACACCTGCGTGCATCTGAAGCCCGACGGCAGCATCGCGGCGGTGTATCGAAAAATCCACCTGTTCGACGTCGATCTTCCCGACGGCACGCGGCTGAAGGAGTCCGACAAGACGTTGCCCGGAAGCGAAACGGTGGTAACGCAGACTCCGTTCGGTACGCTCGGCCTGAGCATCTGCTACGACATGCGGTTCCCGGAGTTGTATCAACAACTGGTCGACAAAGGGGCGGTGGCTCTGACGATGCCGTCGGCGTTCACGCTGTCCACCGGCAAAGATCACTGGCACGTGCTGCTGCGCGCGCGCGCAATCGAATGTCAGGCATACGTGCTCGCGCCGGCGCAGTGGGGCAATCATCACGGCACGCGTACGTCCTACGGACATGCGTTGATCGTCGATCCATGGGGTTGCGTCATCGCCGAGTGCGGCGAAGGCGACGGCGTTGCCGTTGCAGACCTCGAGATGTCAGCGGTTACCGGCGCGCGCCAGCGGCTGCCGAGCCTCGAACACCGCCGCCTGCGCTGACGCGATGTCGTACGAGCGCGAAAGCATCCGGCGGATGCACGGTTACACGTACGGCGAACAGCCGGACGGTACCGACGTCATCAAGCTGAACACGAACGAGAACCCGTATCCGCCGAGCCCTGCCGTGGAAGCGGCGTTGAAGAGCTTCGACGCGACTGTGCTGCGTCGTTATCCGCAACCGACGGCCGACCGCTTCCGCGCGCTGGCCGCGGCGCGCCACGGCTTGTCGATC
Organism: uncultured Gammaproteobacteria bacterium; assembly: GCA_963780795.1. Lineage (GTDB taxonomy): Bacteria > Pseudomonadota > Gammaproteobacteria > Pseudomonadales > Azotimanducaceae > DATJGR01. The sequence continues at coordinate 382,575 of CAWADH010000010.1, forward strand.
GACCGGGTTATCGTCACGAACGGCGGCGACGAACTGCTACGGATGGCGTTCACCACGTTCCTCGACAGCGGTGATGTATTCGGTACCACTGATCCGAGCTACTCGCTCTACTCGGTGCTCGCGGAAGTGCAGGGTTGCGAGGTGAAAGCGCTGCCGTTGACCGACGACTGGGATCTGCCGCGCGACTTCGCGCAACAGATGAACGATCTGGGCGCCCGCCTCGTCTGCGTCGTGAACCCGCACGCGCCCACCGGACTGCTGATCGACGCCGACATCATCGGAAACCTCGCAAACGAACTCGACGGCGTGCTGCTGGTGGACGAAGCCTACGTCGACTTCGTCGACCCGTCGCTGCGACACGACGTGATCAACATGGTGCGCGCGTTCGACAACGTATTGCTGTTGCGCACGCTGTCGAAAGGCTATTCGCTTGCGGGCTTGCGCCTCGGCTACGGCGTTGGCTCGCCGAACCTGATCGAGCCGATGCTGACGAAGACGCGCGACAGCTACAACGTCGATGCGATCGCGCAAGCCGTAGCGTGCGCCGGTTTCGCCGATCTCGATTACGCGACGAGCACCTGGGAGCGGGTTCGCGGCGAACGCCGTCGGTTGCGCGACGCGCTTCGATCGCGCGGCTTCACGGTGCCGCCGTCGCAAACCAACTTCCTGCTCGCCGCGCCGCCGATCGAAGGCACACACGGCGCTGCCGAGTTGTATGCCGCGCTCAAAGCGCGCGGCATTCTGGTGCGGTATTTCGATGCGCCTCGCCTCGAAGACAAACTGCGCATCACGGTGGGCGACCCGCAACAGAACGACCGCCTGCTCGCCGCGTTCGACGCGATCATGGCTGCCGCAAGGCCCTGACCGCCTGACACAGCAGTTCCGCGCTACTGCGCGCTGAAATGCCGGCGCACCGTGAGCGTGCCGCCGTCTTCGGCCTTGCCGCTCAGTTTGATCGTCTGTTCCCCGGACTGATTGCGCAGATCGCCTTTGATCGAGGCGGTGACCGGTTTCATTTCCGGCGGAAGCGGATCGACCCGGTCGTGGTACCGGTTTTGTGTTCCGGGTGATCGGAGTCGACGAGGTGTACCTTCTCTTCGATCGAATATGTCCCCTTCTGCGCGGTCGCGCTGCACATCTGATAGCGCGGCGCGCCGGGCTTAGACGCCTCCGCGGCATCGGCGATATCGTGCTTCGCCGACTCCATTTCCGGCGTCATGCCCTGCGACATGCCGTAACGCGCGACGGCTTTTTCGATGCACGCCTCGTCCTCGCCGCACTTGTCGATGATCGCCTGTATGTCGCCCATCATCGGCGCCATCTTCTCTTGCGCCTGCGCGGCGGACGCCATCGTGCGGGCCCGATTGGCCTGCAGATCGGCCTGCTGCTTTGCGTCGAGCGCGATCATGACGGGCATCGGCGAAGCGGCGCCGGCGGCCAGCTGCGCGGTGATCTTTACGACGCGCTTCACCTGCCACTCGTGCACGTTGTACACGTCCTTCGTCTGGCCCGACGAGTCGTAGCTGTACTCGACTTCGAGCGTGGCTTTGGTTTTCGGCGCCGCCAACAGGTCGGCCTGCGCTGGAATCGCCGCGCAGTACAGCAAGATCGCGATCGCACCTTCCTTCATTGGCCCCCTATCTCCGAATCAGGTCCGACGAGGGTGGGTGACGTATCGATGGCGGTCAAGCAGCATACGACGGCTCACAATCTCGAACGGTTCACCAACGCAGACGGTGCGCCTTGCTGCATCGGCGACGGCCGTGCTACACCACGCACGTTTGAAAGAGCAGGTCGCAGGAGACATTTCGAAATGAGCGAGAGCGATCGTCCGAAGCCGCTGCTGAACGCCGCCGCGATCGAGGCGATCGAACCGGTGCACAGCCAGCATCAGTTCAACGACAACGCGGTGCGCCTCACGCGCACCCTCGGCACGCGCGTCGGCATGCAGCGCATCGGCGTTCACCTGGTTCGACTCGCGCCGGGACGCGAGAGCACGCAGTTCCACTTCCACGATGCCGACGAAGAGTTCCTGTACGTGCTCGAGGGGCGGGGCGTCGCCGAAATCGGCGATGAACGATTTGAAGTCGGTCCCGGTGATTTCATGGGATTCGCTGCGCCGTCTCCTGCGCACACGCTGTCGAATCCGTTCGATCGCGACCTCGTATACCTGATGGCGGGCGAGCGCAATCCGAACGACGTGGTGCACTATCCGCGGATTCGCCGTTCGATGATAAAAGGCCCCGGGCGCCGGCGCTGGGTCGACTGGGACAACCTGCACGAACTGTGAAAGACGACGCCGAACTCCGCGCCATCATCGTGGCGTTAGTGCCGAACACGCGGGTGGCCGCCATCGTGCCGCTGCCCGCCGGACCGCGCGCGCAAACTTATCGCGCCGACGTCATTGCCGACGGCCGTTCCCAAACTTGGTTCGTCAAGCATTTTCCGGAAGCGTCCGACCATGCAACGCAGGAATTCAACAGCTACGCGCGCCTGCGCGGTGTCGTTGGGGTGACGCCGACCCTGATTGCCGCCGATTCGAGACGGCGCGTGCTGATCGTCGAGTATCTCACTCATGCGCTCGATCTGTTCGTTGCCCTGCAACGCACCGCGGATCCGTTGAGCGTCACCCGCGAACTGGGCCGCCTGACTGCGCGGCTGACGGCCTCAACCTGCCAGCCGCAGCCTTCCGTAGAAGACGTGGCAGTCCGTGAACGCGCGGCCTTAGCCGCGGCCTGGCCAAACGTGGCCGCGTGGGCGGAACGATTCGGCGTGCACGGAAACGACGGCGTGGGTGCCGCATTTGCGGCGGTACTGGATCGTTGGGCGTATCCATCGAAAGCGAGCCTCACTCAGGGCGATCCGGCGCCGAGCAACGTGGTGTTTCTACCGGACGGTCAGGCGAGGCTCGTCGACTTCGAATACGGCGCACAACGCCACGTGCTCGCCGATCTGGTGCAGTGGTGGATCCGCTGCCCGCTGCCGGAACGATGGTTCGAGGCGATGGTGGACGAGGTGCGGGCCGCGCTCGTCGGCAACGGCACCTACACCGATGCCGAGGCGTTCGACGACGATCTGGCGTATGTCGCAACCTACGCAGCGCTTTACATGTTCACGTGGCTGCCGATCGAGCAGACGATCGCCGAAGACCCTGCCTGGGTGGGTGCATGGCGTGCGCGACACGCGTTGTTGTCGTCCAGTTCGCGCGGTATGCGCGCCGCCCGCTCTGCGCCGGCGCTCTTGCCGCTGGCCGAATGGCTCGACGCGCTGAACTCGGCTCTGACGCACGCGTGGCCGGCCAGCGGCGATGGTGCTCCGGACTGGAGCGCGCTCGTCGGCAAGAGCGGTTGACCGGTCAGTCGCGGTCCAGTCCGTCGTACAGCTGCTTCAGTTCCGCGCGCCACTGTTGCTGCAAATCTGCTTTCTGAAACTTCGGTTTGCGCGCCAGGTCCGCCTCGAGCAGCGCCTCGATCTCGACGATCCGTGCGAGCGCGTCGTCCGTTTGCGAGCTGCGCCGCGCCGTGGCTTGCAGCAACGGCTGCCGCGACACTGCGGGTTCGTCAGGCGCCTCGTAGAATGCGGCCGGATCGGCCATCTCGATCAGCCGCTTGCCCTGAATCAGCACATAACGCTGCGCGACCGTGTCCAGGAAACGCCGGTCGTGCGACGTGATCAGCACCGCCGCTCCGCTGTCGAGCAGCTGCTCTTCGAGCTGTTCCTTGCCGTCGATGTCGATATGGTTGGTCGGTTCGTCGAGAATCAGGAAGTTCGGCGCGCGCAGCGAAAGTAAAACGAACAACGCGCGTGCACGCTCGCCGCCACTCATGACCGACAGACGCTTGTCGTGATCGCGGTACGGAAAACCGGCGTTGATGAGACGCCTTCGCACCTGCGCATCGGAAACGTCGACGCGCTTGATGATGAAGTCCACCAGGGAAGACTCGGACGTCGCTTCGTCGAGCTCCTGATCGTAGTAGCCAAGCCGGACCTGCGGGCTGAGGCGGATGCCCGCGGTCTCACTGCCACGGAACGCGCCGATCAGCATCCGGATGAACGTCGACTTACCGACGCCGTTGGCGCCGAGCAGCGCAACGCGTTCGCCCGGTCGGATCAGGAACTGGCCGATGTCGAACAGCACATGTTCCGCTGCGGCCGCCGGAGCAACGCGCAGGTTTTCGACGCGAACCACCTCTTTCGAGCGCACGGCCGCGAGGTCCAACGTGAGATCGAGCGGAGACCCTTCCGTTACGAAGGTCTTCTCGGCTTCCATCCGTTCCGCGCGCTTCTCCATGCTCTTGGCGCGCCGCGCGAACTTCTCGTTGTCGAAATCGCGCCCCCACATTGCCAACCGTTTTGCGCTGGCGCGCACCGCTTCGATTTTGCGCTCCTCCGCTTCCCGACTGCGCCGCGCCGCGTCGTCGGCTTCTGCCAGGGCCGCACGCGCTTCGCTGAACGGCAGATCGAAACACCACAAGCGACCGTCGCGCAGGAACCACGTCGTGGTGGCCACCGCATCCAGAAACGCCCGGTCGTGCGACACGAGCACGAACGCGCCGCGATACGCATTCAGGTAAGACTCGAAGACGCGCATCGTCGCGAGGTCGAGATGGTTCGTCGGCTCGTCCAGCAGCAGCAGGTCGGGTTCGGCGATGACGGCGCGCGCAAACATCAGCCGGTTCTGCTGTCCGCCCGAGAGATCGCCCGCGCGCAATTCGAACGACGCGGCCCCGATACCGAGTTCGTCGAGCAGCGCTTCGGCGCGCCAGCGCTCGTCGCGGTGCTCCGCCAAACCCTCGAGCACTGCATCGACGACGCTGCTCCGGGCCGACGCTTCCGGCAGGAACTGTTCGACGCGGCCCACCTTCAGGCCGCGCCGATAGATGATCTCGCCGGCATCGGGCGCACGCGCGCTCGCCAGAAAATCCAGCAGCGTCGACTTGCCGCAGCCATTGTGACCGACGAGCCCGATCCGCGAGCCGACCGCTACCGTGAATTCCAGATCGCTGAACAGCGTGCGCTCGCCGACGCCATGCGTTACGTCGCGTGCCTGGAGCAGCGTGGACATTACTGATCGCCACCGTATTGCCTTACAGTCAGGCTAACAATGCTGCAGTTGACCGCCAAGACGTGATTCCGATCCGCGACGAGAACCCTCGGGTGCATCCGCCCGCGACAACCATTGCGCTCATTTCGCTGAACGTGCTCACGTGGGTGCTGCTGCAGGGACTCGGTACCGAGACGGCGCTGTCGCGTTCGATCTGCCTCTACGGACTGGTCCCCGGCGATCTGTTGGGAACCGCGGCCGTCGGTTCACAGGTGGCCATGGATCACGGCATCGTCTGCGTACTCGACGGTCAATCCGGCTGGATCACCGTGTTCACGTCGATGTTCATGCACGGCGGCTGGCTGCACCTGATCGGCAACATGTGGTTCCTGTGGATCTTCGGCGACAACGTCGAAGACGCAATGGGACACGTCCGTTTCGTCGTGTTCTATCTGTTGTGCGGACTCGCGGCGGCGGGCGCGCAAATGCTCGCTGCTCCGTCGAGCATCGTTCCAATGGTTGGCGCATCGGGCGCAATCGGCGGCGTGATGGGTGCGTACGCGTTGCTGTATCCGCGCGCGCACGTGCACATGTTCATATTTCTCGGCTTCTACATGACGACGATCGCGGTGCCCGCGATCTACATGCTCGGCTACTGGTTTCTACTGCAGTTGTTGAGCGGTCTGCCGGGACTTTCCGGAGGTGAGCTCGGCGGCGTCGCGTTCTGGGCACACGTCGGCGGATTCCTGGCGGGGCTCGCGCTCGTCGGGTTGTTCAAGCAACGCGAACGCCTCGAAGCGCGTCTGGGCCGACCGGCCAGACGCACCGCGAGACATCGGTGGTTTTGAGCGGGCAGCGCTAGAGACTGTCGATCCAGGCGCCGATCAGATCGACCGCATCCTGGTCGACGCGATGCGTGCCCAGCGGCGGCATCCGATTGCCGTCGGTTCGGCGGATTCGTTCCCACAAGACGCTGCTCTCTTTCGCGCCTGCCGTGATGATGTGAGCGTTCGCCAGACCGAGATCGCCTGCGGTCGGCGCGACGCCGATGGCACCCATCGACGCGTCCGCCGTGTCGAAGCGGAAGTCTAAGCTCGGCATCGTTCCACCTAGACGATGGCATTGCGAACAGTTCACCGCGAGGTACGCGCGCGCACGCGTCGCGACGGTCGCATTCGTGTCGTCGATGGCGGGATACGCCTCGTACTGCGTCGCTGCACCGATGTTGGTCGAGAAATAGTTGATGTGGTTGAGGGTTCGCAACTGATTGTCGGTGACCGCACCGTAGTCAAAGTCGCGGTTCATGTTGCGCGTGATCAAGCCGAGCGCGCGATTCGCCGCCGCCGTGTGGCACTGCAGACAGTCGGTGCGGCTCGGATAGCTATAAGACCACGTGACCGGACCGCTTGTCGTCTGCACCGTCAGATTCTCCGATTGACCGCTCGTGAGCAGATCCGCGTCAGTCTCTTGCGCGTTCCATTTGTACGTGAAGCCCATCCAGGTACCGGTCGAATCGCTGATCAACAATCGCGTTTCCAAGCGGCGGCTCGTATTCGGATCGCCTTCCGTCAATTCCATTTCGAAGTGTTTGACGATCACCGTACCGTTAGGGAACGTCCAGCTGCCGGTTGGAGAGAACGTGATGCTCGTGCCGGCCGGGATCGCGATCCAGCGCCGCTTCGTTGCGCCGTCAGACCAGAACGGGATGTTCAAGTCGTACTCGATCAACCCCGACGCCGGCGTCAGCGTCGCGAGATTGGTGAAGAGACCCGTTTGCGATAAGAGCGTCGGTTGCGAGCCACCGCCGCCGCTGTCCTGCAATTCGAGGATGTCGCCGCCCTGATCGACGACGTAAAGCTCGCCGTTGTTGTCCTCGCCGAACGACGTCGGAGCGCCATCCTGCGCGAGCGTGGTGTTGTTCTGACCGGTCGCATCGATTGCCCAGACCGTTCCGGCGCCGAAATCGCTGTACAGATAGCGGCCGAACAACGACGTGAATCGGCTCCCGCGGTAGACGTAACCACCAATGATGGCGACACCCGGTGGATGCGGGTAGTCGAACACTGGTGGGGTATGTGTGGTGCCCGAGGCCAAAGATACGTTCAGATACGCGTGAGTGCCTTCGAATGCCGGCCAGCCGCCGTTCATCCCTTTGGTAACTAGGTCGATCTCCTCGAACTGATTCTGCCCGACGTCGCCGACCCAGAGATCTCCGTTTTGCCGATCGAATGAGAAGCGGTAGGGATTGCGGAAACCCATCGCCCAGATCTCACTGCGCACGCCACCGAACGAAGGGTTGTCTCCGGGCACGAAATAGGGCGTCGCACCGTTTGCTTGGCGTACGTCTATGCGCAGGATCTTGGCGAGCAAAGAGCTCGTGTTCTGGCCATTGTGGAACTGATCGTCACCGCCGCCGCCATCGCCAGTACCGATGTACAACATCCCATCGATCGGACTGAACGCCAACATGCCGCCGTTGTGGTTCGTCGCCCCGGAGTGCGGGATCGTCAGGATGATCTTCGCGCTACCGGCCGCGGTCGTCGTTGGATCCCACGTGTAGCGCGCGATCGTGAGAGCGCCATCTGCTACCGCGGTGTAGAAGACATAGAAAAAGTGGTTGATGGAGAAATCCGGATCGAACGCCAACCCGAGTAGTCCTTGCTCGCCGCCCGCCACTATCAGCGACGACACGTTGAGGATCGTGGTCGTCGTCGCCACGCCGGCCGACGGCGTGAATACGCGGATGCGCCCGGTCTGTTCGACGACCACCAAGCGCGTGTCGGGCGCGGGCACGGCAGTCAGGAACACGGGCTGGTCGAGTGTCGGCAGATTCGGAAACGCGTTCACCAGCGTGAAGGCGCCACCGCCAGTACTCTGATTCGGCAGCGTGAAGTTGGCGACCGGTGGCCGCGTGTTGATGCCGAACGCCGCAGTCGCGCCCGACGACACCATAAGATTTACGGCGCTGTTGGAGGCGACGGATGTCCCTGCCGTTGGCGTCTGGCTGATTACGCTGCCTGACGGTACGGTCGTACTCGTCGCCATCGTCACGGTGCCGACTCGCAGACCGGCAGAGGTGATGGAAGTCGTGGCCGTGGCCTGCGCCTGCCCAACGACATTCGGTACTGAAACCGTCGGAGCAGGTCCGGACGACACGACGAGATCAACGGTGCTCGCGGGAGCGACCAATGCATTCGCCGCCGGGTTCTGACTGATCACGTTGCCCGACGTAACTGTCACACTGTTCTGCGTCGTGATGGTGCCGACGTTCAGCCCGGCGCCGGTGATCGCGCTCGTGGCTGCCGCCTGCGTCTGACCGACGACGTTGGGTACGCGCGCGTTCACGCCGATGTTGCTGCCGTCGCCACTCCCGCCGCCACCGCAGCCCGCGATCACGAGCCACAATGCAAGCAACAGACCGCGCACGGCCCTTTCATCCATTAGTTGCCACATGACCAATCACCTTGCTGCGTCCTCATGATTCGGTCAACCTTACTCACGCGACCGGACAGCGACTGTCTGGTCGTTCACAAGCCGAATCGAGGAAAATCTGCATGACCACGCGACTGCCCGCGATCAGCCTGGCCGCCGTTCCAGGACGCCGGAAAGCCACACTCGAGCTTGCACAGGAGATCGAACGGCGCGGATTTCCCGGTATTTACTGCCCGAGCTTCGGCGACGGTATCGGCTTGTGCGAGGCAATCGCGCTGTCTACGCGAGAGATACGCTTCGGCACGAGCATCACGCCGATCTACACGCGCAACGTGCAGGATTTCGCGCAAACCATCGCGTTCATTCACGAGATCTCCGACGGGCGCTTCGTTTTCGGCGTCGGCGTCAGTCACGCGCCGGCGATGAAGCGTATGGGCATCAGCCAGGGCAAGCCGTTGGCAGACATGCGCAACTTCATCAAGGAGCTGCGGGCGGTGCCACGCACCGGCGACCTGCCGCCGATCGCGCTCGCGACCCTGCGCAAGAAGATGATCGGGTTGTCGGAAGAGATCGCCGAAGGAATGGTGTTCGCGAACGGCGCCCGGTCGCACATGGCCGACTCGTTGTCAGTGCTCGGGCCACAGTCGCGATCAAGCGACAGGTTCTTCATCGGCAACATGATTCCAACGTGCATCAGCGACGACGAGGAAGCTGGCAAAGCGGTGAATCGTCGCACGCTCACCGGTTACGCGATGCTGCCGAACTATCGCAACTACTGGAAGGAAGCCGGCTACGTCGAAGAAATGGAAGCGGTCGAAGCGGCGCTGGCCCGCGGTGAGACCGACAAAGTCTCGCAATGCCTCAGCGACCGTTGGCTCGCCGATACCACGCTGTTCGGTTCGAAGAGCAAAGTGCGCGACGGCATCGAGGCGTGGTTCGACGCCGGCATCAAAACGCCGATCATCGTTCCATCTTCCGCTGTGGGCAATCAGCTGAAAGCGTTCGAAGAATTCTTCGCGATCTGGAAGTAGACGTTCGTCGCGATCAGGCGGGTTGATAGCGCAACAGAGTTACGTCGTCAGCGACCAGGTCGAAGTATGGCCGCAGCCGCATGCCGACTCGAATGTCGGCTTCCGCAACGTTGACCAGCGTCGTCGTCAGCCTCACGCCTTCTTCGAGTTCCACCACTGCCAGGTGCTGCGGCACTTCGTCTGCGAAGTGCGGCGACGTCGGTTGCCGCGCGATCGTGAAGGTGTACAGCGTGCCGTTGCCCGACACTTCGCGCCACTCGAGCGAATCGGAGAGGCAACTGGAACATCTGCTGCGTGGATAAAATACCCAGCCACCGCAGTCGTTGCATTTCTGTAGTTTTACGACGCCTTCCTTGAGACCGTTCCAGAACGGCATGCTGGTCGGAGTCGGTGTCGGCAACGGCTTGTCGAAGTTCATGGCGTGTCAATCTCCCTGCAGAATCAGCGCGGCTTGTTCGCTCATCACGCCGCCGGTTCCCGACACGTAGACGGTGTCGCAATGAGGAAGTTGCAGATCGCCCGCGCGTCCCATGATCTGTCGCACCGCTTCGAGCGGCTGCGTCATTCCGCCGGCGAGCCCCGCCTGACCTGTGCCGAGCTGTCCTCCGTGCGTGTTGAGCGGGAAGTCGCCGGTGACGGTGAAGTCATGATCGCGAATGAAGTCCATGCCTTCGCCTTTACCGCAGAATCCTGCGTCTTCGAGCGTCAGCAGCACGGTGATGGTGTAACAGTCGTAGATCTCGGCCGCATCGACATCGGCGGGCTTCACGCCCGCCATCGCGAACGCCTGTTTGGAGGCCGGACCGACAGGCGTCTGCACCATGTCGCGAGCGTAGGTCGGTGTCTTGATGGTCAGATGTTCACCGAAGCCGGTTATCCACACCGGACGATGTCGGCAGCGTTCGGCCACCTCGCGACTGGCCACCACTACTGCGCTTCCGCCCGCCACCGGCATCACGATCTCGAGCATGCGCAGCGGATCTGCAATCAGTTTGCTCGCCAGAACGTCCTCTACGGTTACGGGTTGACCGAAGAACGCGGCATTCGGATTCAGCGCCGCGTTTGCTCGCTGATGCGCCACCAGTTTTGCCATGGCGCGCGGGTCATAGCCGAATTCGGCCGCATACCGCTGCGCAATCATCGCGTAGCCGCAGTTCTGCGCGACGTTACCGTACGGAATGTCGAATTCCGCCTGGGGTGAACCCCATTCGACGCTGCTGGCGCCGAAGTATCGGCGCGGATCGACCGGCCGCGCGTTAGGATTGCTCGGAATCGGTCGCGCCGGTGCAGCGCAGACGACCACATCGCAGATGCCGAGTTCGATTGCGGCGGCGGCGCGCCAGATCATCCCCACCGACGTCGCTCCGCCTAGATCGATCCGTTCGGCGAAGTTCACCGGATGTCCGAGATATTCGACGATCGTGGCCGGCGTGAACATGCCCGACTCGCGGATGTCGGAGCAGACGATGCCGTTGATGTCGCTCGCTTTCAGCCCCGCGTCGTCGAGCGCGAGACGCGCGAGTTCCGCCCACTGCTCGATCGTGAACCGACGCGGTCCGGTGTATTTGCGCTCGTGCTTGTGTTCCGCGAAACCGACAACCGCTGCGTCGCCTCGTAAACCCATGTCGTGACCCCAACCAGTCTCTCTCGAACAAGGGCCGATGATAGACTGCGGGCGTCGCTGCTCCAACGGAAAGCCCGCGCCATGAATCTCTGGATCATCCGCCACGCCAAGTCGTCCTGGGCGGATCCCGGCCAAGCCGATTTCGACAGACCCTTGAACGCCCGCGGTATGAAGGACGGCAAACGGATGATGCGATGGATGCGCGGGCAGGCTGCGAGTCCACTGTGCGTCCGTTCCAGTGACGCCATGCGAGCACGCGCAACCGCGGATTTCGTCCGGGAAGGATTCTCGGTCGCCCCGGATCGCCTGGTATTCGACCATCGTCTGTATCTTGCGTCTCCCGACACGCTACTCGAGGTCGTTCGAGAGCTGCCGGACGATTGCCCCTCAGTTGCATTGGTTGGGCACAATCCGGGCTCCACGGAATTCGCGAATGCTATCGTCGGACGGAACATAGTCGACGACCTCCCGACGTTCGGCATGGTACTGATGACGCTGCCGAATCGATGGGGCGATGCGCGATTCGGCAGTGCGACGTTCGTTGCGCTGCAAACTCCAAAGACACTACGCGAGTAGGAGACACACGGTGCACATCGCAAAAGCCGCGATCGACGTCGGCCTTCACACGACGAACAAAGACGCGATGCTCGCCTTCTGGCAACGCGAGGTCGGCCTGCCGTTTCAGGAGACGCTCCCGGTTGGACGCGGAGTGCACCAGTTGCGTCATGGCATCGGCGAGTCGGTGCTCAAGATCAATCACAATCGCGATCCGCTTCCGCTTACGCCGCCAAGCGGATACCGGCACCTGACGATCGCAAAGCACGGCGTTCAGTCGCCGCGCACGCTCAGCGATCCAGACGGCAACGCGCTCACGTTGGTGCCTCCGGGACACACGGGAATTCAGCAGCTGCAGATGATGCTCGCAGTGCGCGACGTTGCGACCCATCGCGATTTCTACTCGCGTATTCTCGGTCTGGATCAAACGTCGGATGGCCGATTCCGCTGTGGCGTGTCGCTGATCTCGCTCCAGCAGGATTCGCGGGCGGATGGGGATGCACAAATGCGCGGCATCGGTTATCGCTACCTGACGATTCAGGTGTTCGACGTCGTCGGAGAACACACGGCGATCCTGGCGCGAGGTGGAAAAGAAGGCAGTGCGCCGGTGCGACTGGGCGACGTTGCATACATTGCGTTCGTGCGCGATCCCGACGGAAATTGGATCGAGATCTCGCAACGCAAGTCGATCACAGGCTCGCTGGACTAGCCCCTCAGTGCGGGGTATACCTATCCGCGCTTGCGAAACGAGGACCTTCAGACGATGAGCTTTCTTTCATTTCTGCTGCTCGCCGCCATCACGTATCTGATCTGGCGGATCACCGATCAGCTGCCGGATCTCATCTTTCGCATCAGCGAAATCCAGCGTGACGTTGCCGAACTGCGACGCACGCTGACCGACGTGCCAGGGCGATCCAATGCATCGATTACGCCAACGCCCCAGCGCCTCGACCCGGCAGCGGATTCCGCCACGTAACGAACGAGAACACAGGGCGGCACTTGGCACTGTTCCCGCTCAAACGCGAATCGCTGGGTCAACGCCTGGAAAAACTGGACTGGCGCGTGTGGTTCGGTTTCGGACTCACCTTCATCTGGCTCGTGCTCGGTTACGTCGAGATCAGCGTCGGCTGGGATCAGTTCCGGCATTCGTCGGCCGATCAGGTCGGCAACTTTCTGCAAGGCGCGTTCGCGCCGCTCGCGTTCCTGTGGCTCGTAATTGGCTACTTCCTGCAACAGCGCGAGCCCTCGCAGAACACCCAAGTGCTGCGGACGTCTGTTCAGCAGGCGGAAATCCAGTCGGAAAAGATGGCGGCGAACGAATTGCGCGCGCGTCAGGAGACGTTGCTGCGGATTTCGCAACGCGTGCAGGCACAACTCGGCACTGTCGCGGGATTTCTGTTCATCTCGAGCCAGGCTACGGGGTCCGATGGCAGTGTCAGCCAGAAAGAACAGAGTCGGCTATTCGGACCACTCAGCCAGGGCGATCCGGAAGTGTTCTCGCGCCGACTGCTGGAAACGAATTCCCGGCTCGGCAACGATGCTGACAGGTACCGCCTGTTCTACGGCACGCCGGTTCGCGCACGGCACTCGAACAGCTTCATCTACACGTTCGCACGCGCCCGAGAGGTGGATCCGGGCGGGCTGATCTGCGATTCGACTTCGCACGGACTGGTGTACCACCTGGCGAAGCGTTTTCAGGCCATCGCCCCGCCCGAGCTGGGTGACCCGAAGCGCACCGGCACGAATTTCAAGTTCTGCTTCGGAATACGACGTTGATGCGTGCAGTCGCTGTGATCGGCCTGATCGCTTGTCTGACGGGCCTGTTCGGTCGCACGAACGCCGCAGAGCCCGATCGATTTGCCGACGTCACGGTGAAGTCGAGCCTGGTGGGAGGCAATGTGTACATGCTTACCGGCGCCGGCGGAAACATGGCCGTATCGGTAGGCAAAGACGGCACACTGTTGGTCGACGACGAATTTGAGCCGCTCGCGGAACGCATCCAGAGCGCGATCACCGCACTGGGAGGCGCGGCACCGAAGATCGTCCTGAACACGCATTTTCACGCCGACCACGCCGGCGGCAACGCATCGTTCGGCACACACGGCGTGATCATAGCCAACGAACAGGTGCGATATCGGTTGCTGAACGATTCTGCTCTGCCGCGCTCTGCGCTTCCGGTGGTGACATACGCAGACAGGGTCCGCGTGCAGTTCAACGACGACGAGATCGACGTCATTCACCTCCCCGCCGGCCACACCGACGGCGACTCGATCGTCTGGTTCCGCAATGCGAACGTGCTGCACGCAGGCGATCTGTTCTTCAACGGCATGTTTCCGTTCATCGACGTCGAGAACGGCGGCAGCATCGACGGCTACATCGCCGACGTTGCGAAGATCCTGGAAATGGTTCCGGCCGACACGCGGATCATCCCCGGGCACGGTCCGCTGGCAAGCGTCGTGGAACTCGGAGAATTCCACGACATGCTGCAAGGGACCGTCTCGAACATCAAAGCGCGACTCGCTGCCGGTGAGTCGGTCGACCGCATCGTCGCGAACGGATTGGGGCCGGAATGGGCGAGCTTCGCTGAGGGATTCATCACAGAGGAACAATGGATCCGCATCGTTCAAGGCGGCGTGCATTCGACGTCCGACAGCAAGCCGACGCGGCGGCCCTGAAGTGGACGATCCTCTCATTCTTCTCGCCGACGACCGTATGAAGGCGCGCGCCGCCGGTGATCCGTGGGCCAGCCTCTGCGTTCTAGCTACCGTCGATGCGATCGGAGAGCCGCAGGCACGAGTGCTGGTTCTACGAGAACTCGACGCCCGCCTGGCGCTGTTCATCAACGGCACCAGCCCGAAACAAGCGGAACTTCAGTTCGCGCGTCGCCACGCGGTGTTGCTCTTCCTCTCGACTTTGGGCGTTCAGTACCGGCTTTCCGCGGAACTCGAGCCGCTGCCCTCGGAAATCGTGCGGCGCAGCTGGCTCGACCGGCCGCGCATTCCCAAGGTCGTCGACTGGCTCTACGAGCACGACCACCCGCAGAGTTCCGCTGCGCCATCTCGTGACCATCTCGATCGGCGATTCGCAGAACTCGACCAGCGGCTGCCCACAGAAATCGGGGCGCCGCCGAATGCACTCGGGTACTACCTCAACGTCGAACGCCTGGAACGGCTGGAGCTCACCAACGATCGCGTTCATTCGCGGCGACGCTTCGAGCGTAGCGGCACTGCGTGGTCGATGACCGAGTTGATTCCGTGAGATTTCAGTCCGCTTCGCCTTCCAGCACGGGCACGATGCCGTGGAGATTCTTGAAGCACGTTGCGATCGCAGTATCGAGAAACCCCTTCACGAACGCTGCGTCCTCGTCGCCGGAGCGGACTGCCGCATAGAGCGTCGGCCACACACCTTCCTCGCCCAGCGACCGCGCCACGACATAGTCCTGCTTGAGATATTCGTGCAGCGCCCAGTTCGGCAGACATGTCACGCCGCGTCCACTCGCAACGAGTTGGATCATCATCGCGGTCAGCTCCGCGGTGCGCACCCTCAGCGGTTCGACGCCGGCAGGATCGAGGAACGACGAGAACACGTCGAGCCGCGACCGATCGACCGGATAGCAGATCAGCACTTCGTTGCGCAGGTCTTCCGGCTCGATCCACTCCTTCTTCGCCAGCGCGTGCGACGGCGCAACCGCCAATTGCGCTTCGTAGGAGAAGAGCGGGCAGTACGTGACTTCGAGTTCCCGCATCGGATCCGCGGTTATCACGAGGTCGAGATCTCCGCGCCCGAGCGCCGGCAGCGGCGCGAAGTTGAAACCGCTCGCGATGTCCAACTCGACGTCGGGCCAACTCTCGCGGTACTTGTTGATCGCAGGCAACAACCACTCGAAGCAGCTGTGGCACTCGATGGCCATGTGCAAACGCCCCGACTCTCCTCCAGCCAGGCGTTCGAGATCGCGCTGCGCGCCGTGCACCATCGGCAATACCTCGTCGGCGAGGCGCAGCATGCGTTTGCCGGCCGACGTGAACCGCAAGGGTCGTGTCTTGCGCACGAACAACTGGCAGCCGAGACGATCCTCCAGATCCTTCAACTGGTGCGATAACGCCGATTGCGTCAAATAAACGCGCTCCGCTGCCTCGACCAGACTGCCGGTATCGCGGAGCGCGGCCAGCGTTCGCAGATGTCTCAGCTCGAGCGCTAACATGAGCCCTTCTAATGATTGGATCGTGTGACCATGCATCATATTCATGCGGCGGCTTCCTGTCACCCAATCGGACGCGTGCGCTGGAAATGCCATTTACCGTCGCCATCGCCTTAGAAAATGCGGACCCGTACACATTGTGAGCGGGCACCGTCAACTAAACTCCCAATCGATGAACGATCAGGCATAACAAGCACAACAACATGTTCAGCCCAACTCGTACCGTCATCGACGCCTTCGTGGAGTGCCTCGTCACCACTTTCGAAAAGGCGTATCCGGGCGCTCAAAAGGCGCAGTCCGGCCTGCTCGAGCAAAGCGCCCGAATGGCACTCGAGTCGCTGACCAACTCGGACTGCAGCTACCACGATCTGAACCACACCATCATGGTTACGGACGTCGGGCAGTCGATCTTGTGGGGTCGCCTCACTTCGCAGGGCGACGTCACGGCCCACGACTGGCTGCACGCGATTCTCGCGATGCTTTACCACGACGTCGGATTCATTCGCGGCATTCTCAAAGGCGATCGCGGCGGTCGCTACATCGTCAACGAATTCGGCGATACGGTCGCACCGCCCGCCGGCGCAACCGACGCCTATATGGCGCCGTATCACGTATCGCGTAGTTGTCTGTTCGTGAAGGAACGCTTTGCGACCGAGACGCTGATCGATGCCGGCACGCTGATTCATCACATCGAAATGACGCGTTTTCCGGTTCCTCGCGATGCCTTCTATCAGCGTGTCGGAGATTTCGCCGGCCTCGTGCGCGCGGCCGATCTGATCGGTCAGATGGCCGACCCGCAGTACATTCAGAAGCTGTCCAAACTGTTCATGGAATTCATGGAAACAGGCGAGGCGGAGCGGCTCGGTTACGACAATCCGGGTGCGTTGCGCGCGGACTATCCATCATTCTTCTTCGAGCGCGTTCGCCCGTACATCTCCGAAGGCCTGCGTTTCCTGCGCAAAACTCAGGAAGGTCAGCTGTGGATCGCGAATCTGTTCAGCCACGTCTATAGCGAGCAGCAGAGCGAGCCCTCTTATGGACCCGAACGGCGCCAGCGCGACGACCCGAGCGGCGACCAACGACGCCGCGCAGGCGACCGAGTAGGTCCCCAGATCGCTGTTAGCAACAGCTGACCGGTAGCCCGCTTCCTCAGAAACGCTCCATCGCGAAGAACACGATGGTGAAGATGATCGGCAGCAGCACTGCCGCATAAGTCGCGAGGTTGAGCACGTCATTCTGGCGATCGTCGCCGTGCAACCGGAACAGATTGCCGAGCGAAAGCCACGTCGCACCCGATACGATCGTCGTCAACACCATCGTCAGAATCGCGGCGGCCACGGATCAGCTCCCCATCTCAAACGCGAACTATACTTCCGGCGTATTCCTCTCGCCGCGCATCATGCCGCAATCGACGCCGCTGCACCGCCACGTACTCGTCAGATGCGAAGTCGTCAATCGCGCGAGTGCCGTGAGCATCCGCTTCGTCGAGCAGGATCACTTCCGGCTCTGGCAGTACATGATGGCAAACAAGCACGATTTGATCGTGCGCGGTGCCGCACCGTGCCTCTGGTTGCCCGACGCAGAGTTCGCGGCAAATGTCAGCGTGTTCGACAAGGCGGGCACATGCGAAGCCGTCACACGCCTCACGTTCGCGGTCTACGATCACCTCTCCGGCCTGTGCAATACGATGCAGCGCTTCGTTCCGCTTGCCGAAACCGACGAGTTGAGCGAACTGCTGTTGCGGCGCGTCTCGCCGGATATCCGCACCAGTGACGATTTCGTGATGCAGCAGCAACGCGGTTACGCCGTCATCAAGGCGGGCGCCGACCCTACGCGAATCGGCCTCCCGCTCGGGGTGTAACCGGCCCGCCGAGGATCACTGCTGCGCCAGCTGCAGCATGTTCCGGGGTTGAGCGCCGGTGAGATCGGAGATCTTCGCGTAGTTGTCCGCGATGTCGTCGACCGATGCGTCAGTGCCGAGATCCACGCCGGCATTTTCGACCAGACACGCAATCGAATAGCGCCCGCCCGCGGCCTGCATGATCACGCCGTTCGGCGCCTTCTCACTGCACAAGAACAGAACGGCGGGCGTAACGAGTTCCGGTCCGAGGCGCTTCAACGCTTCTGCGGGCATGAGGCTTTCAGTCATCCGCGTTGCGGCAACAGGTGCGATCGCGTTCGTGAACACGTTGTTCTTTGCGCCTTCGATCTTCAGCGAATTCATGAACCCGACGAGCGATAGTTTTGCCGCGCCGTAGTTCGTCTGCCCGAAGTTGCCGTAGAGACCGGAAGGCGACGTCGTCATGACGATGCGGCCGTATCCCTGCTCGCGCATGATCGACCACACTTCCTTCGTACACAGCGCGGAACCCATCAGGTGCACTTCCACGACTGCGCGAAAGTCCTCCATCGTCATCTTGGTGAAGCTCTTGTCGCGCAGAATGCCGGCGTTGTTGATCAGAATGTCGACGCGTCCCCATGCCTTCATCGCGTCTTCGACCATGCTCTTCGCACCCCGCGCATCCGACACGGATCCGCCGTTTGCGATCGCCTGGCCGCCGGCTTTCTTGATCTCGTCGACGACGTTCGCCGCCGCCTCGGACGAACCGCCTGTACCGTCCATCGCACCGCCGAGGTCGTTTACGACCACCTTCGCCCCGAGCTTCGCGAGCTCAATGGCGTGACAACGCCCCAAGCCGCCGCCAGCGCCGGTCACAATGGCCACGCGTCCTTCGAAACTGATCGTCATTTGGAAACTCCAGTATCCGGAAAAATCAAACGCGCGATTCTACACGTATCGGCCGAATCTGAACCAAACGTCCGGTCTTACGGACGCATCGGAAATGCCGTCGGGCCAACGAGCGTCGTAAGGGCGGGTTGGATCCACTCGATCCATCGGCACAGGGTTGCGCGCGTTTCGCGCGGATCGATCAGTTCGTGCACCGCGAACGATTCCGCTCGGGGGAACGGCGAACGAGCGGCCTTCAGCTGTTCTTCAAGTTCGGCGCGTTTCTCGTCCGGGTTCGTCGCCGCTTCGATTTCCCGATGGAACGCAACTGCCACGCCGCCTTCGATAGGTAACGGGCCCGATTCCGCCGATGGCCAGGCAAGCACGTATGCGTTCGGGGCATAGTGGGCCGCCGTCGCAACGCCGAACCCTTTGTGGATCTGAATCGATGCCCAAGGCACCGTAGCCTGCGCGGCGGCAGCGACAGCGGCCATCCCGAATCGAATCGTGCCGGCCCGCTCTGCTTCCGGCCCAATCATGAAACCCGGCTGATCGATGAGATTGACGATAGGAACGTGGAACGTGTCGCATGTTTCGACGAACCGCCGGTACTTCTGCGCCGCGGCAGCTGTCATCGCGCCTGCGTAATGTCGGCAGTCGTTTGCGAGCACCCCGACGCTCTGCCCTGATAGGCGCGCGAAGCCGCAGATCTGACTCGGACCGAAGGTGGCGCCGATCTCGAAGAACGAATCTCGGTCCATCACCAGCGTGATGATGCGGCGCATGTCGAACGGCGCATTCGAGTCGCGCGGCACGATCGACAGCAATTCCTGCTCGACGCGTCGAGGGTCGTCGTCACAGGCGATCCGGGGGGCGCGTTCCCATGCACTCGAGGGCAGAAACGATAGAAAACGGCGCATCTGGTTGAACGCGTCCTGCTCGTCTTCGGCGACGTTGTCGATGACGCCGCTCTTCGCGTGCACTTCCACACCGCCGAGTTCTTCCTTGGTGCGCTTCACACCGAGCGCTCGCTCGACGAGCGCAGGTCCGCCGATCAACACCTGTGCGGTGTGGCGAGTCATCACCGCGAAGTGTGACGCAACGAGTCGTCCTGCCGGAAATCCCGCGACCGCGCCAAGCGCGGCCGATGCGATCGGCACCTGGCCCAACGCATCGGCGATGACTTTGAAGCGCGGCTCCGCAAACACCGGTTCGCCGACCGCGCCGCCTTTTCGACTCCCTCCGCGCACACTGCCGCCGCCACCTTCCAGAAGCCGGATCAGTGGAACGCGATACTGCAGCGCGAGATGTTCTGCATAGACGCTCTTGCGGAGGCCGGCGGCGTTCGGCGATCCGCCTTTCAGGGTGAAGTCTTCACCGCCGACGACGATGCGACGCCCGGCCACTTTGCCAAAGCCGACCACGTAATTGGCCGGAACGTAGTCGTTGATTTCACCGGCGTCGGAATAATCCGGGATCGCGGTAGCGCGGCCGTGTTCTTCGAAAGAGTCCGGGTCCAAAAGCGCGACGATGCGCTCTCGTATCGTCAGGCGGCCACGCGCGTGCTGCCTGGCAATCGCTTCTTTACCGCCCTGTCGCAACGCCAGTTGGCGGCGTCGCTCCAGTTCCTCGACCTCAGATTCCCATGACATCCCAACAGCTCGGCACAGAGGCGAGATCAGGACGGGTTCTTGAACGCCGGTGCGCGTTTCTCGAAATTCGCTTTGACCGCTTCGATCTGGTTTGGCGTTCCGATCAACGCGCCCTGGAGCGACTGCTCCAGTTCCAGGCCGGTAGCGGGATCGGCATGCCACGCCACTTCGAAGAGACGCTTCGCGGCGCGAATCGCATCAGGCGATTTGGCGGCGATTTCGCGTGCCAGTTCCAGGGCGGCCTGCAATGGGTCATCCGCAACTCGCGTTACCAATCCAAGCGCCTTCGCTTCGGTCCCGCTGAGAACGCGCCCGCTGAACGTCAATTCCTTGGCAACGTCGAGCGGCACGAGATCGCGCAACGTCTGCGTCAGCGACATGTCCGGGATCAGACCCCACTTGATCTCCATCACCGAGAGCTTCGCATCGGGCGATGCGATGCGGATGTCCGCACCCAGCGCAATCTGACAGCCGCCGCCGTACGCAACGCCGTGAACAGCGGCGATGGTCGGCATCGGCAAACGCTTCCAGATCATCGCCGGCCGCTGCGCGCGGTTCTCGGGTTGGTCGGAAGAGCGCTGAAACAGCGCACCGGTGCTGGTGCGCGGCGCACGCTCGATATTGCCGGCCATGCCCTGAAAGCTCGAGAAATCGAGACCGGCACAGAATCCGCGCCCGTTGCCGGACAACACGACCACTCGCACGTCTTTCGCATCGCGCAACGCTTCGCCGGCTTCGATGATCGCCTCGAACATCTCTCCGCTCAGCGCGTTGTATTTGTCCGGCCGATTCAGGCGAACGTCGGCGACGCCATCGATTTTGGTAATGGTGACGAGATCGGACATGATTCCCCCTGCTGAAAATGCGCTGAATCTTCGAGAGCGAGCGAGTCTGACACACCGTTCCGGGTGTGACAAAACGAACGGTCACGCGATGACGACGAGCACCTGTCCTTCTTCGACGACGTCCTGTGGACGAACGAGCAATTCCGACACGCGGCCCGCGACCGGACTCTCGAGTGGAATCTCCATCTTCATCGATTCGAGGATGATCAGCACATCGCCTTCGGCAACCTGATCGCCGACATCGACGACGACTTTCCAGACATTGCCGGTCACTTCCGACTCGACGCGACGATTCGCCATCTACATCACCCCGCGAGCTGCGACTGGAACTGGTTCATGTCGAAGTAGTCGCGCCACGCTCTGATTTTGCCGTTCACCACTTCGAATGTGCCCATCACCGGCAACGCGACCCACTTGCCGTTGATCATGAAGCGATCGACGCGTTCGGTGAGCACCACGCCATTGGGGCCCTCGACGAGATGCAGCACGGTCCAATCGACCTTGCTCGACATACCCATGAAGTTCTGGATGACGTCGCGAATCGCCTTTTCGCCCGTAACAGGCTGCACCGGAATGTTGTGGTACACCGATTCATCGGTGAAGTGACTCATGATTCGCGTCATGTCGCTGGCGTTGAATGCATCCACCAGACTGGACACTACCTTGCTTGCGTTTCCCATCATCTGAACTCCCTGACGCTGACCTTAACCCGTTCCAGATACCCGACGTACTCGCGCCAAGCCGCCTCGAATCCGCCCAAACCCCGCGGTCGTGTTCCGCTAGTCGTACGTCCCTCGCGTACCGCAGCGCCGATGATTGCATGAATCGCCCTCGCGTCGTCCGGCGCGAGCACGACTTCGAACATGTCGGTCTGTTCGCTGCCTCGATGGTCACGCGGTTTGTCGAGAGGTGCAGCGCGCAACGCCTCTGCAAGCGCCGTTCGCAAGCGCATTTCCGCCGACAACAACTCGAGACACTGCTCCAGCATCCAGCGCGAGAACGTCTGCGGCGAATCGCACAGCCGTTTGTATTCGTCCCACTCCACCGCGGAGCCGGCGATCAGAAACGTTCGAGATCGAGCGTCGAATCCGTCAGGCGACGATACGCCTCGAGGTAGCGCGCGAGACTGTTGCGTACGACGTCGTCCGGCAGCGCCGGTCCCGGCGGCGTCTTGTTCCAGCGTCCGTCCTTCACCAACGTTTCGAGATAGTCGCGCACGTACTGCTTGTCGAAACTCGGTTGCTCGCCGCCGGGGCGCCATTCATCGGCGGGCCAGAAGCGTGAACTGTCGGGTGTGAAAATTTCATCCACGAGCAACGGCGACGCCTCGCCGGGGATCTGCCCGAACTCGAATTTCGTGTCGGCCAGAATGATTCCGCGCTCCATCGCATAAGACGCGGCGCGCTCGTACAAGGCGAGCGTCGTGTCGCGAAGCCAGCGCATCAGATCGGCGCCGACGATTTCCGCGCCCTCGTCGAAGCTGATGTTCTCGTCGTGACCCGTCTCCGGCTTCGTCGACGGCGTGAAGATCGGTTCGGGAAGCCGATCGCCATTGCGCAGTCCTTTAGGCAGTGGAATGCCGCACACCGCGCCGGTCTTCTGATAGTCCTTCCAACCGCTCCCCGTGATATAGCCGCGCGCGATGCATTCGATCGGAACCACTTCGACTTTGCGACACAGCATGCTGCGTCCGGCAAGCGCCTTGCGCTGTGCGTCGGTAAGTCCCGGCACGTCAGCGATGTCCGTCGAGATCAGATGGTGCTTCACGCTGCTCGCGAAGTGGTCGAACCAGAATCGCGAGATCTGCGTCAGCACGATGCCTTTGCCCGGCAAGCCGTTCGCCATCACCACGTCGAAGGCGCTGATGCGATCGGTTGCCACGATCAATACGCCGGGCTCTCCGCTCGAAAGCGTTACCGAATAGATGTCTCGCACCTTCCCGGACCGGCGACCGGGAAGCGACAGGTTCGTGGTCATCAGCGCATCGCGCATCGCTATTACCTCGCTGTGCTTCCACCGTCCGCCATGTACACCGAGCCCGTGATGAATGCGCTGTCGTCGCTCGCGAGGAACAGCATCAATTTCGCGATGTCATCGGGCATACCGTACCGCTGCATCGGAATCTGGCTTCTGATCGCTTCCTTCGCTGCCGACGCATCGCCCGGCGTCAGACCTGCCTCCAGGCTGCGCATCATCCGGGTTTCCACCGGCGACGGATTGACCGTGTTCACCCTGATCTTCATCGGCGCACACTCGAGAGCCGCCGAACGCATCAGGCCGATCACCGCGTGCTTGCTGGTCACGTACGGCGAAATGCCCGGTGATCCGCCAACACCCGCAACCGACGACGTGATGATGATGCTGCCGCCGCCGCGCTTCGCTAGCGCCGGTATCGCCGATTTCAACCCGAGCCAAACGCCGCGCACGTTCACCGCCATGACCTTGTCGAACGTCTCGACGTCATATTCGGTGATCGGTTTCACGATCCCCTCGATTCCGGCGTTGGCGAGAAACGTGTCTACACCGCCATAACGTTCGGTGGCGATGCGAACGAACATGTCGTTATCCGATGGCTGTGTGACGTCGCCGACGCAATAGCTCACGCGATTGCTGCCTATTTCTCTGCGGAAACAGAGCATAATCTTGAAACACAAACCCAATGCCCCGCTGTTGCGGCGACAGGCAAACACCCCGTTGCGTATCACACCAGGTTTCCTCACCAAAATGAATCAGACCCTCCTCCGGTCGTTCCAATCCCGCCAGGCAACGCAAGATGGTAGTCTTCCCGCAACCCGACGGACCGAACAAAACCGTAACGCCCGGTGCCGCCCCGACCCTGCTGCGGCCGGATCAGGTTGTTCGATCGCAGTTCCCCGTAAATCACCGCTCCCCCCGGGTAGCGCTTCGTGAACCTGGCTTTCAATGCGCCGGCCATACGTAGATGAACCTTCGCTGCAGCCCGTAGGTCACGGCGAGCGCCACAAAGGAAAAGAACAGCAGCGCCAATGAAGTCTGATGCGCCGCCGAGTAGTTGAGCGCCTGGACCTGGTCGTAAATGGAAATCGAAGCCGTGCGGGTCACGCCGGCCAGGTCCCCGCCAATCATCAGCACCACACCAAACTCGCCGATAGTATGCGCGAAGCTCAACACCACGCCCGTAAGCACCCCGGGCCACGCCAGCGGCAGCACCACGCGAATGAACGTTCCCAGCCCGCCGGCGCCCAGGCACCAGGAGGCTTCCACCATGCGCCGGTCCACCGTCGCGAACGCGCTGGCGAAGGGTTGGACGGCAAACGGCAGGCTGTAAAGCACCGACGCCACCAGCAGACCCTGAAACGTGAAGGGCAGCCGGTGACCAAAGAGCCCTTCGTATGCTCGGCCCAACGGGCTCAGCGGGCCGATCGCCATCAGCACATAGAAACCCAGCACTGTCGGCGGCAGCACGATAGGCAGCGCCACTACCGCTTCAATCAGGAATCGCCAGCGCCGTCGGCTGTGCGCCAGCCAATGCGCCAGCGGCAGGCCTAACACCACGAGCACGAGCGTCGTGCAGGCCGCCAGGCGCAGGCTCAATCCAATCGCTTGCCAGTCCATTGCCTATCGCTCCGGCAGGAAGAAGCCATACCGTTTGAGCACCTCCCGCCCATGCCTCCCCAACACAAAGTCGCGAAAGGCGCGGGCAGCCCTTGTTTCCTTTGTCCCGTTCACGATCATCCCACCCTGTTCCATCCTGGGATAACTCTCCAGCGGAATCTCCCAGTGCCGGCCCGCGTCCCGCATTTGGGGGGCGATGGCCAGCGACAGGGCGATGATCCCGATGTCGGCCGCCCCGCTCTGAACGAACTGCGCCGTTTGGCCAATGTTCTCCCCATACACCAGCTTGGGCTCGGCCAGTTCAAATACCCCCAGCGACTTCAGGGCCGCCACCGCCGCCCGGCCATAGGGCGCATGCTGGGGATTGGCCACCGCGATCTTCCTCACCGACGGAGCCAACAGCGCCCGGATCCCCAGTTTCCCAACATCCAGCCCCGATTCCTTTGGCGCCCACACCACGATTCGCCCCACTGCATACACGAACACATTCGTCTCCAACGCCAATCCCGCTGCGGCCAGTTTCTGTGGATAGCCAATGTCCGCCGAGAAAAACAGGTCAAAAGGCGCTTTGTTTTGAAGCTGCGCGTAGAAATTGCCCGATGAGCCATAAGTGACCCTGACGCTCACTGACGGCTGATTCGTCTGGAACTTCGCCACCAAATCGTCGAGCGCGAACTTCAAATCAGCCGCCGCCGCGACGGTCAGCTCAGTTGCGGGAGCCACACCCGCGACTCCCAGAACCCCAATCAAGGACAGCAGACAACCCAGGTAACCCATGTAACTCATTCTCGTGCCAACCGGCGAGCCGGAACCGGGATAGATGACATTATCAAGTCAGATACGGCCTCTATAATGGCATCCCGCCCAGCGCGGCGCAATTGCCGCGTCCGAGAATCTTCACTTGCATCGCCCTCGCGCTGGTCCCTGGGTAATGCCTCAGTAATGGCGGAAAGAGGTAGGGCGGGCAGTCCTCTGCACGCCGCGGCACGCCCGTGATCCCGGCCCGGCGTGCAGAGGACTGCCCGCCCTACCCGCCATGACTGAGGCCTCGCCCCTGGAATACCGCTGCTTGCATTAAAGCAAATCTGGTGCAAATTGAGCAGAGCGTGGAATTCTGGCGCACATCGCAGCATCCGAAATGGGGTGGCAGGTATGCCGCCGCCGCTTTGATGCTCTTGCTGTGGCTCGGCACGTTCGCCCTCACCGTATCGCCCGAGCTTCACCATCTCCTCCACCCGGATTCTCAAGGCCCCAATCACAACTGCCTCATCACGCAAATCCACCAGCACTCGCTGCTGGCCGGGATTGCCAACATTCCCGCGCCGGCCCCGGTGCCGACCACAGTCCCGGGGGTCCGCTGTGCCGAGGTTCAGTTTCTTCCCGCCTCTGATCGCCGCCTCTCTCCGAGTCGCGCTCCGCCTCTTCTTTTCTCTTCCCTAACGGTTGTTGGTTAGGGCCAGGGTAAACCCTCCCCGCTCCGGCCTTCCAACCAGCGGCCCTCCTTCGGTTGTTGAGTAAGGGGAGTCTTTAACCTTTCGCGGACGCCGCGCGCATCCGCGTGTTTGGAAGAGAAAGTATGAGTCTTAAATTCCTTTTAGGGTGGTCTTCTGCCCTTTGCCTGAGCGCCATCATCGTTCAGGCCCAGGAGACAAATGAAGTGGACAAGCTGGACCAACGCCTTAAGCAAATCCAGGAATCCTTTGAGAAACAACAGCGCGAGATGCGCGAGAACTTCGAGCGCTTGATCCGCGAACAGCAGGCCCAGATCGAGTCGCTCAAAAAGCAGCTCGCCAACATCCCGACCAATGCCGTGGCTCCCCCAACCAACGCAGCCCCACAAATGGCGGTCACTCCGGAGCAGTTCAAAGAGCTGAACTCCAAGGTGGATGATGTGGTCACGGCACAGAAACAAGAGCGGCCCAACGCCTTCAATCCCTCGATCGGGTTCGTGGGGGAAACCGTCTTCTCCTACAACAGCCGTGGCTCCGACCAAA
>CAWADH010000011.1:0-141079 GCA_963780795.1 uncultured Gammaproteobacteria bacterium
CTCTGACGGCATCCTTCAAAGCCGCTTCCGACAGATCTACCAGCAACACGTTCGCGCCTTCCGATGCGAACAATCGACCCGCAGCGCGTCCGATTCCGCCGGCGCCGCCGGTAATGATCGCCACTTTGTCGTTCAAACGAGACATCGACTCCCCTCCTCATGCCGCCGCGTTGCCGAGCGCCTTGTCGAAGTCGTCGACCAGATCGTCGATGTCTTCTATGCCGACGGAAATTCGAATCAACGAATCCGCGATGCCCATGCTCGCGCGACGTTCGGCGCCCATTTCGTAATAGATGGTGTGTGCGACCGGAATCGCCAGCGTGCGATTGTCGCCGAGGTTGCTGGATTTGATCACGACGTCGAGGCGGTTCAAGAACTCGAACACGTCGATCTTCGAATCGAGTTCGAAGCTGAACAGCGCACCCGGCTGCCGGAACAGACGGTTTGCCAACGCGTACTGCGGATGCGTTTCAAGACCCGGATAAAACACCTTCGCAACACGCGCGTCCCGCTCGAGCTTTTCCGCGAGTGTTCGCGTGTTGCGGCACTGTTGCTCCAGACGCAACGCCAGCGTCTCGGCGCCGATCGCAATGTGATGAGCCGCCTCGGGTGCGAGCGCAGCACCGAAGTCGCGCAGCCCCTTCTTCTTGATTT
The DNA here is from genome assembly GCA_963780795.1 of uncultured Gammaproteobacteria bacterium. GTDB lineage: Bacteria > Pseudomonadota > Gammaproteobacteria > Pseudomonadales > Azotimanducaceae > DATJGR01. The sequence continues at coordinate 655 of CAWADH010000011.1, forward strand.
GCGTCAGACCCCACATCTGCGCGTTACCGGTCCGATACTCGGGCGCGATGTTCGGAAACGTCTGCCAGTCGTATCGGCCCATTTCGGTGAGACTGCCGCCGAGTACGTTGCCGTGACCCGCGATGTATTTCGTCAGCGCGTTCACCACGATGCTCGCGCCGACTCCCCGCGGCTGAAACAGATACGGCGACGTCATCGTGTTGTCGACGACGTAGACGAGACCCTTTCGCGCGCACAGTTCGCCGATGGCCTCGAGGTCGGCAACCTGGGTGCGGGGATTCGCGATCGTTTCCACGAACACGAGGCGCGTATTCGGCCTTATCGCCGCGTTCACCGCTTCAACGGACGTCGCGTCGACGAACGTCACCTCGACGCCGTGATTGGCGAAAGTGGCGAACAGGCTGTTGGTGTTGCCGAACAGGAACGCGCTGGATACGAAGTGGTCGCCGGCGCGCAGCAACGCGAACAGCATCGTGCCGATGGCGCCCATGCCCGTACTGAAACATACCGAGGCGAGCCCGTTTTCCATCTGCGTGATCTTGTGTTCGAGCGCCTCGACGGTCGGATTGATCTGGCGCGCGTACGAATAGCCTTTCTGCCGACCTTGAAATACGGCGGCGAGGTCGCGCGCGTCTTCGTAGCCGTAAGCGACGTTCGAGTGTACCGGCTTGTGCAGCGATCCGTGCTCGATCGGGTTACGGCGATCGGAATGGACAATCGTGGTGGTGAAGCCCGCCATGACGCGATTGGACTCGTGGGAAGCGCGCAATGTTACGTGAGGGCGCCGCGGCGAACCAGCCTCAGACTGCCGACGCTACAGACTCGCTCTCGGGGTCGGAACGCACCAACTTCGTGAAAGGATTCCGCGACAACAGCGCCTTGAATTCCGGCGCCGGAATCGGTCGGCTGAAGATGAATCCCTGAACTTCGCGGCACCCCTGAAGGCTCAGATACTTCATCTGAGCGCGGGTTTCGACGCCCTCCGCGATGAGGTCGAGCTTCAGGCCATGTGCCATGGCGGCGATCGCATTGATGATGCTCGCATCGGCGGAATCCGAGCGAATGTCGCCGACGAAGCTGCGGTCGATTTTCAACGTGTTCACCGGAAAGTGCCGCAGATACGACAGCGACGAGTAACCGGTGCCGAAGTCATCGATCGCGATTCGAATGCCGGTTTTACGCAACGCGCGCAGCTTCGGAACGATCACTTCCATGTCGCGCATGATCGCGTTCTCGGTGATCTCGATTTTCAGCCGGTCCGCTGCGAGACCTGAGGCATCGAGATTCGCGAGGAACCGTTCGAGAAACGCGTCCTGCTCCAACTGCTGCGAAGACATGTTCACCGAAAGTCGCACATCGCCCAGACCCGACCTGCGCCATTCGGCTACCTCACTGAATGCGTGCGACTGCACCCACTCATCGAGTTGCGTGATCAACCCGGTTTCTTCGGCAACCGACAGAAATTCGGCGGGCTCGATCAAGCCGTGACGCGGATGTTGCCAGCGCACCAGCGCCTCGACGCCGATGATGCGTCCGTCCGTCAGATCGACCTGCGGCTGATAGAAGACGCGTAACTGACCGGTCGCAAGCGCGCTGCGCAACTCGCGCTCCAACGACAGGCGAGTGGAGAACTTGTGGTTCATTTCATCGGAGAAGAATTGATAGCCGTTCTTGCCGCGACCTTTCACGTGATACATCGCGATGTCGGCGCTCTGGATCAGCGACTCGACGGAGTCGCCTGCCTCCGGATACATCGCCACACCAATGCTCGCGCCGACGAACAACTCGTGGCCGTCGATGACGAACGGCGCCGCCAGTTTGTCGAGAATCTTGCTCGCGATCACGACGATGTCATCGCGGGTGCGCACTTCCGGCAGCAACAGCGTGAACTCGTCACCGCCGAATCGCGACAGCGTGTCGCCGCCGCGCAAACATCCTTGCAGTCGATTCGCGACGGCTTTCAGCAGGCGGTCGCCCATCGTGTGACCAAGCGTATCGTTGACGATCTTGAAGCGGTCGAGATCGAGAAACATGACCGCGAGACGCCGCTTGTTACGCTGCGCCTGAGTAATCGCCAGACTGAGACGGTCCTTCAACAGCGCACGATTCGGCAGGTGCGTCAGCAGGTCGTGATAAGCCTGAAAATTGATCACCTGCTCGGCTTCCTTGCGCTCAGAGATGTCTCGCGCGGTGCCGTACGTGCCGATGAAATTCTCCCGACTGCGTTCGTCGTTGTCCGAGTACCGCCCTTGCGCGGTCAAGTCCATCCATACCGTTTGGGTTTGGAACGGACGGTCGACGGTGCGCACTCTTCTACTTCTCACCCGCAACTCGACGTGGTGCAGAGCCCGGTCGCCGGTACGTCGTTCGTTGAACAGGTTGCGCGCGGAGTCGAGGTCTTCCTCGAAGATCAATTCGGAATAGTGTCTGCCCAACAGGTCTCCGTTCGAATAGCCAAGCAAAGTCTGGAAGCGATGGTTGACGAATTCGAAGCAGCCGTTGCGATCGAGCAGATAAACGAGATCGGGAGAGCTGTTGACGATGAATCGGTGCATCTCTTCCGATTCTTTCAGCCGCTCTTCCATCAGGCGATTGCTGCGCTCGAGACGCCGGTGGCTCAGCGCGCGCTCCAGTGTTGCGATCAATTCGGCTGCCGCGTACGGCTTCTTTACGAAGTCGAATGCACCGCGCGTCATCGCCCGCATGGCGCCGTCGAAACTCGCGTCGCCGCTCACGACGATGAATTTGGCGGTTAGGTTCCGCGACTCCTTGAACTCGAGTACGTCGTGGCCACTCACCTCGGGCATGACCAGGTCGAGCAGGACGACGTCGTATTCATGCCTGTCGAGCATCTCGAGAGCAGTTCGGCCACCGAGCGCCTCGCTGACCTCATAGCCATGCAGCCTGACGATTTCAGAAAGGCTCTTCAGCATTTCCGGTCTGTCGTCGACCAATAGCAGACGCGCCTGATCGGCGCCCGATCTCGATGCGACGCGATCCGGAACTACGGCATCCACCGCAGGCGACAGGGCAGGTGTAGGCGTGTGACTGGCCAAGCCGGTTTCGGTCTTGTGACCCATGAACAGCGAGAGTCCGAATGAACCGCAAGTGCGACCGTAATCTTATCGCGCAGTCATTTCCAGCCCCGTCACCGAGGCTGGACGGTTACAAAACCTGGGCATTTCACTGCGGATGATGCCGCCAACGATTGCACCCTGTCGGAAGCACAGAGTTTTTCTCAAAGCGGCCAAATCACATAACCGATTGAATCTACTTATGATTTGAGACATTTCGGCAGAGTGATATCGCCGTGACATTATTCCCGAATGGAGTATCTCCCGCTAAGCTACTCGCCCACACGATTGGGGGAGCAACGTGAAATGCTGAGTGAACTCACAGAACGTTTCGTCGTCCGATTTCCGCTTTGGCTTCGTCAGCGCATCGAGGAAAGCGCGCGATTCTACCGGCGCAGCATCAATTCCGAGATCATCCTGCGTCTCGATCATTCGCTGAGAGGCTTGCCCAACATGGCGACCGAACACGCGATCGAGCCGCCGATGTTCGCCGCGATCGAACGTTCGCTGCGCAGCAATCTGAGCGACGAAGAGCAAAGCCTGGTTCTAGCGTTCCGCCGGATGTCGGCGGCCAAGCGTAAGGCGCTGTTGGATCTGCTGAGCTAGCTGTGACCGCGGACGAGTTCCGTGTGCTCCTGCTGCGCGGGCGAGATCACCTCGTCTTCGCCGCAAACGAGAGCGTCCGCTACGCGCGCGATCACATGCCGCTACTCGGATATACGGGTGTCATTTGCCTCATCAGCTACTACTTCATTTGGAGAGTCGTTTATCCGACCAGCTTCGAGAGCTTCACGGTCAGGTTCATCGGCGCGTTGGTCTGCATACCCGCAATTCTGTCGCCCAACATTCGGAAGGATCTTCGCAAGTGGTTGCCCCTTTATTGGATGATCGGCCTGACTTATGTACTGCCGTTTGTATTCGGATACATGCTTGCTCAGAACGCCGTCCATTCCAAAGCACTGGGTGACACCAATCTCGTCTGGCCGCTTCAGAATGTCGTGGCACTCGTCGTGTTCATTCTGCTCATCAATGATGGATTTCTAGCAACGCTTCTGTGGCTGGCTGCGACGCTGCTGATTCTTGCAGTGGTGTTTTTGTTTACGTCCAATCCCAACGTGCCGGAGCTTGTCCGGGTTTACCTGGAACCGATGCCTCTCTACGGGTTCATTCTGGTGGTTGGCAGCTTGGCGATCCGGAATCGCAAGATCATCGAACTTGCCAAGCTGCGTGCGATGGCCGAAATCACGACCAACATCGCGCACGAACTCCGCACGCCGTTTCTCGGGATCAAGGCACTGGCGCAGGGTGTCGGCATGCACCTGCCGGAACTCATTCGTGCATACGACCTCGCGAAGGCGAATCGCTTCCCGGTAGAACCGATCAGACGACGGCAACTCGATCGGTTGCGAACCAGCCTTCGTGAGATCGAAACCGAGACCAATTACTCCAACAGCATCATCGATCGACTGCTCATCAACACGTCCGAGCGCCCGGTAGAAGACCACGAGTTTCAGTATTTCTCGGCTCAGAACTGCGTCATCGAGGCGTTGCATCGATATCCGTTCGTCGGCGCCTACGAGCGCGATCTGATCTCACTCGACCTCGACCGCAACTTCGTGATTCACGCCCCGCACGTTCTCCTCGTGCACGTTCTGTTCAATCTGCTGAAGAACGGAATTTACTACGTGCACAAAGCCGGCAAGGGCGAATTGACGGTGACGATCGTGAGAGGACGAAACGAGGCGCACTCGATCATCGTCGAAGACACCGGCACGGGAATATTGCCGCAGAACCTCAAACGCATCTTCGAGCGCTTCTACACGACCACCGAGTCCGGCCACGGATCCGGGATCGGGCTCAGCTTCTGTAAGATGGTGATGGACGGACTCGGCGGGTCGATCACCTGCGAGTCCGAATTCGGTGTCTACACGCGCTTCACGCTGACGTTCCCGAGGACCGAAGATGAGTGAGCAATCGATCACGCCCTATTCACATCCGACGACCGTCGTATTCGTGGATGACAACGATCTCTTCCTGCAAGCGCTCGACGTGCGGATGCCCGGCGATATGGCGTACAGCTGCTTTCACAACCCGCGCAACGCGCTCGAGCACATCAACAGGAAGTTCGAACTCGGACCCATTCCGGACCGGTGTTTCACCAAGCCGTCGCGATCGATGCATCGCCGCGAATCGGTGATCCATCTCGATCTCGGTCTCATCGAGCAGGAGATCACCAACATGGAGCGCTTCCGCCGGATCTCCGTCGTGATCGCCGACTTTGCGATGCCGGCGATGAGCGGCCTCTCGTTGCTCACGAGCATCAGCGACCCGTGGACTAAGACTGTGCTGATGTCCGGCGTTGGCGACGAAAAACTTGCGTTGGAGGCCTTCAACGACGGCGTCATCGACCGCTACATTCCTAAGAATCGCCAAACGACACTCGACATGGTGGTCGATTACTCACAGGAGTTGCAGCGCGAGTATTTCCTCGACCAGCAGCGCGCGATTCAGGAGTCGCTGTCGTTGAACCCGCCTGAACTGCTCGAAGAGCCGGCGGTTTCGCAGCATTTCTCCGAGCTGTCCAAGAAGTATCGGTTCGTCGAACACTACCTCGTCGACGATCCGCCCGGTTTCGTCTTCGTGACCGCGAACGGGGCGCTGCATCGTCTGATCGTTCTGAGCGACGCAGAGGTCGCTGAACAGGTCGAGTATGCCGCGCGCTACCGCGCGCCCCCAGATGTCGTCGCGGCGCTCTCGAACCGGTCGCGAATCGGCTTCTTCTACGAGCATGCTGAAGACTATGGCGACGAACCATATCCCTGGCGGGACTATCTGTGCGTACCGACGCGCCTCGGAAACAACGAGGTGTGGTGGGCTGCGCTGATCTCCGATCCGCCGATGGACATCGACTTCAGCCCTCTGAAATCGTCGTTCGAGTCGTATCTCGACGAACTCGACGCGAAGTTGAAAACAAGGAGATCATCGTAACGATCGGCCGGCTGTTGCCAGGAGGTGTTTCGGCACCATCAGTCGTTCGATCCCTTCGAACACCAGCTCGGTTGCGATCGCGAGCAGTGCAGCCGGCACCGCACCCTGCAATATCAGTCCCGGATCGTTCAATGCGAGGCCGGTGACGATCGGGTCTCCGAGCCCGCCGGCACCGATGAACGCCGCCAGCGTCGCGGTTCCGATGCTGATCACCGCCGCCGTTCTGACGCCAGCGAGAATCGCCGGAAGCGAGAGCGGCAGAAACACGTACCGCAGCTGCTCGAACCGGCTCAGACCGATCGCAACGGCAACCCGAGTCACTACCGGATCGACTGTAGCCAACGCAGTTACCGTATTGCGCAAAATCGGCAACAACGAATACAGGAACAAGGCCGTGATCGCCGGTACGGTTCCGATGCCGAGCAGAGGAATCATGAGTCCCAACAATGCGATCGAGGGGATCGTCTGCAACAGACCCGCTACGTACACCATCGATCGCGACAGCCAGCGCGTGCGGTACACCGCCACTCCCACGAGCACGCCGACGACGATCGCCGCAGCAAGCGCGATTCCCGTGAGTTGGAGATGGACGAGCGTGTTGTGGCGCAGCGACTTCCACATCCTGCTCTGTTCGGAACTACCAGTCGCAGTGATTCCACGTTGCGCGAGAATGTCGGCCGCCACGCGCTGATAGCTGACGCCGCCAAAGGTGACCTGTGAATTGAAGCGTTGCATCTGCTCGTTGTCGATGCTGTTTTCGAGGGCGTTGACCGTCGCCTTCACGCGATCCGGTAGCGCGCTACGTACGAGCGGCACAGCGCGGTATTCCGGGAAGTACTTTCGATCGTCATCGAGCACGCGCAAGCCGTACCGCGCGACCTCCCCGTCGGTCGAGTAAATGTCCGTCACGTCGATTGCGCCATCCTCGAGCGCTTGATATGCAAGCCCATGCTCGATGCCGCCGGGATACCAGTCGAATCCGTATGCCGCTACGAGCCCCGGCCAGCCGTCCGCTCGCTGCAGAAACTCGTGACTGACGACCACCTTCAGCTCGCGATGAGAATGTACGATGTCGGAGATGCTGCGGATGCCCAGCGCCTCGGCCCGTGTGCCCTTCATCGCCAGCGCATACGTGTTGTCGAACCCGAAGCCACCCAACATCTGCACACCGTCGGGCGCGAGCGCGGCATTCAGTTCCGGAGACTGGGGTGTCGAATCGAGCTTCAGGATCGCGCGGGAAAGGGTGCCCGTGTATTCGATGTACACGTCGATCTCGTCGTGCTTGAGCGCCTCGTAACAGATCAGCGTGCCGCCAAGGCCGAATCTGCGCTCCACTTCGTAGCCTGCGTGCTCCAACAACTGCGCGACCACCTCGCTGAGGAGATAGCCCTCGTTGAAGTCCTTACTGCCAACCACGACGCGCTCTGCCGCCATCGGCTGCTGTATGGCGCAGATCAACGCGAGTGCGGCGATGACACGCTTCATGCCAACTGGTCCGTCAGCAGCGCCGTAACGTAGTCATTCGCTGGGGACCGCTGAACCTCATCCACCGGGCCGCTCTGCTGTACGACGCCGCCCTTCAGGATGACGAGGTGATCAGCCAGACGAAGCGCTTCGCGAATGTCATGCGTAACGAGCACCGTGGTCACCGACTCGCGATCCCGCAGCCGCTCGAACAGGTCGTAGAGTCCCACTCGCGCGATCGGGTCCAACGCGGAGAACGGTTCGTCCAGCAGCAGCAGCCGCGGCTGAAGCATCAGCGCCCGACACAATCCGACTCGTTGCTGTTCGCCGCCGGACAACAGATGCGGGAATCGCATCCCCAATTCCGCGGCCAATCCCATGGCGTCCATCAAGGATTCGTACCGTTGCTCGATGAACTCCGCGTCGAGGTCAGACAACTTGGCCAACAGCGTGATGTTGTCGCGCACAGTCAGATGCGGGAACAGGCCAGCGCCTTGGATCGCGTACCCGATGCTTCGGCGCCACACATGCAGGTGTCGCTTCGGAATCGGTTGGCCCTGAATCCGGATGTCGCCCTTGTCTGCAACATACACCGCATTCATCAGCTGCAGCAGCGTCGACTTTCCGCTACCGCTTTCGCCAACGACTGCGGTCGTTCGCCCTTCCGGCAGCGCGAGATTGACGTCGTCGAGCACCCACCCCGCGTTGAAGCGCTTCGAGACGGCGCAAAACTCGACGGCGGGATCGGCCATCAGCGATTCGCGCCGGAAGCCATGGCGAGCCTCCACCCGATGTTCTCGGCGTGGCGACGCAGTGCCTCGACGATGTCCGCTGGCGCATCCAGCTCGGCCACCGCCTGCTGAAACAGCGGTAACGTAAGCGAGCCGCCGACTCCGTCGATCAGCTTGCGTCGCATCCAGTCGTGCCAACGAATTCGCTCCACTGCAGTCAACGCCGCCTCGTCGCGACGTGCACGCATCCGGAACAACAGCTCGTTGAGTCGTTCGTCCGCAAAGACCACATCCGGCGCTTCGACGCCTGCCAATACCTGCGTCAGCACTTCGCCGCATCGATGTCTGTCAGCATCACCGATGAATCCATCGTAGAGCGCAATATCGGGATCGCTCGCTGGCCGCGTCCCGTCTACTGCATAGACCGCGGCAATCTTCGCGGCGAGCCCGGGAGTTTCTCGCAGTCGCTCGAAGCGGCATTGCGACTCGGCGATATCAAGTTCGAGGCGTTGAGCGTCTTCAGTCCGCACCACAACGGACGGGGCGACGAACGGGCAACGGTTCAGACGCACCTCTTTCAACCCAGGCCGGTCGTCACGATCCGCGCCGAACAGTGCCTCTCGAATACGATCCGCGTCCCATTCGACGAGCCGTGTGATGTCGGATGCGAGATCGGCGACGATGATCGAGTTTCGATTGCGCGGATGGCGCGCCACCGGCATGACCAGAGCGATGCAGCCCCGCTCACGCGGGAACATACGGGATACGTGCACGCTCATCTGCGGCAGTTCGGGACGCAGCAACCGATGCAGTCGCGTCCGGTCGCGCAGACCGAGAAAGTAGTCGAACAGCTTGCGCTTCTTCTCGCGGATCAATCGCGCGAGTCCGATCGTGGCGCGGACGTCCGACAGTGCGTCATGCGCGGCCGCGTGAACGATGCCGTTTGCGGCCGTCAGCTCGCCGAGGCGAAATGACGGAAGCCCTGCTTCCGTCGGCCAAACGATGCCTTCGGGTCTGAGCGCTGCGGCCGCGCGCGCAAGATCGATGATGTCCCAGCGCGAATTGCCGGCCTGCCACTCTCTCGCATACGGATCGACGAAGTGTCGATAGAACCCGTAACGAATGAATTCATCATCGAAACGCAGGCTGTTGAATCCGGCGACACACGTATTCGGTTGGGCCAGGCGACGGTTCATCGCAACGTACGCTTCCAACTCGTTCATTCCTTCACGAGCAATCCGCTGCGGAGTAAGACCGGTGACCGCACAGGCCGAAGGATCCGGCAGCACGTCGATCGGGCATTTCACGTACGTGCTGAACGGCGCTTCGACCTCATCGAGTTCGAGATTCGTGCGAATACCCGCGAACTGAATGATGCGGTCGGTTCTCGGGTCGGTACCGGTGGTTTCGAGGTCGTACCAGAAGAAAGTGCCGTCGCCGTTCGAATCCTGAGAGGTGCTCGCTATTTCCGTTGCTCCTTAGGCTCCGTGCGAGCATAAACCGTCGCAGCGGATTTGATGTCAGAAAACGAGCGCCTCGCACGAGAGGTTGACGCTCTCGGCTGCGTGCTCCGCTCGGTATGCGTCACCGAGACTCTGCAGTGCTTCGGCGCGCGCCCCGCTCTTCATTCCACCGATTTCCGCCGCTTTCGAATAGAACTGTGGCCAGGATTCTCCCGATTGGACGAACAGCGTTTCGAACGAATCACGCAGTTCGTTGTACGCCGCGAGCGGCACAAAGTGTGCGTTATTGAGTCTCCCGGAAGCGAAGTACCAATCCTGGTCGCCGAACCGATCCGCGTTGGCGCGGTAACAGGTCTCCGCGGCAGTCAGCAGTTCCGTCTTCAGAATGCGACGGGCATCGGCGTTGTAGGGTTGGTCGTAGAGACGCTGCAATTCGTCGCGCCACTGGAGCAGGTAGGTCACGAAGCGGTCCGACCTGTTCCACCGTGCCAGCGTGGCCTCTACCAGCGCCTGGTCGTGCGTTGCGCGCAACCACTCCAGAACGCCGCGTCGTTCGACGAAGCTGGCAAATGCCTCGTTGAACGGCGTATCTCCCGGAACGAACAGACGACCGTGCGCGAGCTCGTGAAAGAGCAGACCAGCAAGGTCCACGTCAGGCCAACTGACGAACGTAGACAACACCGGATCGTCGAACCAGCCGAGCGTCGAGTATGCAACGACGCCGCCAACGACCGTATCACGCCGCTGCAGTCTCAGGTGCCGCGCGTAATGCTCAGCGCCGTCCAGGCTGAAGTACCCTCTATAGGTCGCGCATCCGGCGATCGGGTAGCACCACCGGATCGGATGGGTGGAGAACTCCGGCGTCGCAAAAACGTTCCAGACTACGTACTTCCGATCGATGTGCGCGTAGCTCGAGTAGCGCCGCTTGGGATCCAGGGCGAGATGGTCTCGGGCAAAGTCCAACAACGACGCCACCTGCTGCAGCTGGGCGCGCAGCGCTGGATCGGTCGTCGGCGCTTCAATCAGCTCCTGGCTCGATTGCCTGGCGCGAAGGATCGCTAATTGACCCGACACCGCCTGGCCGTAGAACCCGACTGTTTCGCAGGCTCCGACCATGAGCAGCAGAACGCCAACGAGGACGTTACGCATTCGGCCTCGAACGGTCTGCGCCTCGGCGGCATCCGCGCTGGCACTGCCGGGGGCCGTATGATAAGAACACCGACCGACTTTCCGACGGCGCTGTTCGATGGCCCTGATCAAAGGCACGCTCGCGATGATCTACATCGCCGCCAACACGCTGCTCTGCTGCGTGCCGATCTATCTGCTGGCCATTCCGCGGGCACTCATCCCGATTCCGAGTGTCAGAGCCCTCATCGGCGCGGGCATGACACGCGTCATCGACGGATGGGTAGCAGGCAATCGATTGCTGCTGCATGGGCTGTCGATTTCGCAGATTCGAGTTGTAACGCAACTCGATGAACCTCTGGAACGCGATCACTGGTATGTCGTGATATCGAATCATCAGAGCTGGTCGGACATCCTCGTATTGCAGGATACGTTTCTCAGACGTATCCCGCCGCTGAAGTTCTTCGTGAAACGACAACTCATCTGGATTCCGCTGCTCGGCGTCGCAATGTGGTTGCTCGGTTTCCCATATGTCCGTCGCTACAGTCGCGAGGCACTCGCCAAAGACCCCACTCTGCGACGCCACGACCAGGAGGCAACGCAACGCGCCAGCGAGTTCTTCAAGGAACGGCCCACGAGCGTTCTGAACTTCATGGAAGGAACCCGCTTCACCCCCGCGAAGCACAGCTACCAACAATCGAAATACCGGAATCTGCTCATGCCGAAGACCGGCGGATTCGGCTACGTGGTTGCTGCGCTCGGTGAGCGGGTGCATCAGGTGCTCGACGTCACAATCGTTTATCCCAATGGCGCACCGTCGTTCTGGGACTTCATCTCGGGACAATGTCGTGACGTACGTGTTGAAATAGCCAGCAGGCCGGTGCCGTCCGAACTGCTCGAGGTGCACGAGGAAATGCCGGCGAACGTACGCGACACGTTGCGTACATGGGTCGACACGCTGTGGACGCGGAAAGACCAGCGCATCGAGGAATTGCGCAAGGCAAACTGACCGGCCGAAACCATGTACGACGACTACTACCGTTTCAAGCAGAAGCCGTTCTCGATCGCGCCGGATCCGGCCTTCCTGTATCTCAGCGAACGGCATCGCGAAGCGCTCGCGCATCTGATGTATGGACTGCGCACCGATGGCGGCTTCGTGCTGATTACCGGCGAAGTCGGCACCGGCAAGACGACGCTGATCCGAAGTCTCATCGACGAAGTTCCCGACGATCTCGACGTTGCATTCGTACTGAACCCTCGTCTCACCGTCAACGAGTTGCTCGAGACATTGTGCGAGGAGCTCGGAATTCCGGAACGCAGCGACGTCGCGACGACCAACAAACACCTCATCGACCGCCTTAACAAGCATCTGCTGCGCACGCACGCGCTTGGGCGCAGCACGGTGGTGATCATCGACGAAGCGCAGAACCTGTCGCCGGCGGTGCTCGAGCAGATTCGCCTGCTGACCAATCTCGAGACCAACGAGCGAAAGCTGGTGCGGATCATCCTCCTGGGTCAACCCGAACTGGCCGAGATGCTCGATCGACGCGAGATGCGGCAGTTGGTGCAACGGGTTACCGCCCGCTATCACCTCGCCGCACTCACTCGCGACGATGCCCGCGCCTACATTGCGCACCGTCTGTCGCTCGCCGGCGGCAATCCGCATCTGTTCACGCGCGGCGCGGCGCGGGAAGCATTCCGATTGAGTCGCGGCATTCCCCGGCTGATCAACGTCATCGCCGACCGCGCCCTGCTGGGTACCTATGTGGAGGGTCGTCCACGGGTCACTGCGCGGATCGTTCGTAAGGCGGCGCGCGAGGCATTCGGACAGCAGGCATGGTTGCGGCCGCATTTGTGGATCGGCGCCGTCGCTGCATCAGCGTTGGTCGTGGCCGGCGCATGGGCGCTGTGGGATCGCAACCCGCAATGGCGTCCCATACACGTAGACCAGACCGAAGCATCCGCGCACGTGGAACAGCCGGTCGTTACATCCGAGGTGAAGGCGACCGATACGGCGGCCGCGCAACCCGTCATCCCGGCCGCTGATAGCCCGGCTGCGAATGCAGCTGCCTCGCCGCTCGTTGCGTCCGAGTCCGCGGTTCCCGCGAGTTCCACCATCGATCGACTCGCGCGCCCTGCCGGCAAGCCATCGGCCGAACTACAGCGCCAGGCATACGCAGCCGTTTTCGATCGTTGGGGAACACCGGTTCAGCCGAGCGACGTGCCGTGCAACCAGGCGCCGCAGGTGGGACTTCAATGTTTGAAGTTGAACGGTACGTGGCACGACATCGAGCGCATCGACCATCCGGTCGTCGTGGAGCTATGGGACGACCGCGCCGAGCCGTACTACGCGGCGGTCCTCGGTCACCGCGACGATGTGGTCTCGCTCAAGCTCGGTGATCAGACGGTCGAAGCCACAGCGGCCGAAATGGCAAGCCACTGGTACGGCAGCTACATCGTGCTCTGGCAGATGCCGCCGGATTATCGCGGTGCGCTGAAACTCGGCGACGAAGGCCCGTCCGTGGCGTGGCTGCGTCAGCATCTGGCTTTGGCCCTGCAGATCGACCTGCGCGCCGCCGATCCGGCCCGATTCGACGACGCACTACAGGCAGCGCTGATCCGATTCCAGCGCGAAAACGGCATGGTTCCCGATGGTGTCGCCGGTCCAATGACCTGGATCGCGATGCGTGCAACGCAGCCCGACGCCATGCCCAGATTGAGCGCGGGCGCCTGACGTGTCGTACATCCTCGATGCGCTGAAGAAGTCGGAGGCGGAGCGCAGTCGCGGCGTCGTTCCAACGCTTCTCACCCCACCGCAGGCGTCGTTCAGATCCAGCATCGTCGGTTGGCTGCTGGTCGCAGTGCTGGTCGTCAACGCCGGTCTGTTCGCCGCATGGCTGTACTGGCCGCGAGCAGACACCCATACGACGGTTCGTCCGCCTGAGCCGATTGCGGCTACTACACCCGCCCCCCCGCCATCGAACGCGCCGGCGCCGCAAAGCAACGCGCTCCCGGAAGTGCAAAACAAACCGCCACCCGAACCGGAGGCACCCTTCGAAACATCCGTCTCGGCGCAGCCGACTGCTGTACCGCCACCGCCTCTTCCCAGTCGCCAAACGGTTGTCGCGGAGGGCGACTCAGGCAGCGCCGATGTTTCGTTCTCGACTCACGTCTACGCGACCGATCCTTCGATGCGTGCCGTCACAATGAACGGCAGGCGATTCGTCGAAGGCGACACGATCAAGCCCGGCGTACGCATCCGCGAAATTACCGAAACCGGCGTGATACTCGACGTGAACGGTCGGCCGATCCCGGTCGACGTCCTGCAGGACTGGCGCTGAACCGATCAGTGCGGTGTTCGGACCGCGTGGTTGTGGTGCCGCGCGTTCGCATGCGCTCCGCCACCCGAGAAGCGACCTTTGAGATAGCTGCCGCTTTCGATGAACACGCCGACGATGTCGGTGTCGATCAGACCCGCTGCGGCTTCTTCATTCAGAATGCGAAACGCGGTGTCCACCGATACAGCCGGTTTATACGGACGGTCCATCGACGTGAGGGCGTCGAAAATGTCGCACACCGTCATCACCTTGCTCGGTAACGGAATCTCGTCACCGCGACGTCCGTCCGGATAACCGCTGCCGTCGAGTTTCTCATGGTGCGCGCCGGCGATCAGCGGCACGCGCGACAGTTCCGGCGGCCACGGCAATACCGCAAGGAATTCGCGCGTGTGGCTCACGTGCGCTTCGATTTCGCGACGCTCGTGCGGCGTCAGGCTACCGCGGCGCACCGACAACGCCATCAGATCGTGATCGGTGATCAGATGACCCGTCCTGCCATCGAACTCGCCGAACTCCATCTGACGGATTGCCTCTAAGTGACCAAACTCCCCCTCGGCGAGCACGTTGGGATTGTTTGCCAGCGTGATCGCCGTGAAGTAATCGTCGAGGCGCGACAGATCTCTGCTCAATTCCTGTTTGATCCGGCGCCTCGCCAACTCGAACTCCACCGGATCCGCGTGCAACACCGCCAGTTCCCTTTCTACGGCGATTCGTCGCAACCGTTCCTTCTGCAACTCGAACCGATAGCGAAGCACTTCGAGTCGCTCTTCGGTCAACTTGTTCGCCTTCACCAACACGTTCTCTCGTACGCCGACCTTGCCGAAGTCGTGCAACAGAGCGGCGTAACGAACCTCGGTGAGTTGCTCGGAGCTCACGCTCAGATCGCGGAATCTGGCCAGGCCAGAATGCGGTAGCGCCGCCAGCAGCGCGGTAGTCGTCTCTGCGACGCGAAACGAGTGGCCGCTGGTCGAAGGATCGCGTTGCTCGATTGCCTTCACCGACGCCTGCACGAAGCTCTCGAACAGCTGGCTGATCTGCCTCAGCAGGTCGTTCTTCTGAATCGCAACGGCCGCCTGGCTCGCGACCGCGCGCAAGAGATCGGTGACTTCGGCATCGAACGGTACGAACATCACTCCGTCGCGCGTGCGCTTGCGGCAGTTGATGAATTGCAGAACGCCAATCACGCGCCCTTTGTGATCGCACATCGGAAGCACGAGCAACGATCGCGTTCGGTAACCGACCTGTTCATCGAACGAGCGATTGAATGAGTACGGTTCCGATACATCGATCCGATACGCGTCCGCAATCGCGAGTTCATTCCCCGTCAGCGCGACGTATCCGGAAAGAGAGTCGGTGGTAAGCGGCAAGCGCGCTTCTTTGAACGGCACGCTCGCGGTGTCGTTCTGTGCCAGCTTGAAATGCAGGCTGCGCACGCCGGCGGTTTCCTCGATGAGATACAGCGATCCGGCGTCGCAATCCGCTAGTTCACGCGCCTGAGTGAGCAGAGTCTCGAGCAGCTTCGCCGGATCGCGCTGCGCCGACAGTGCGATGCCGATGTCTGTGAGCTGGTGCGTGCGGGCACGTCGCATCGCGGAGTCGAGCACGTCGCGACGCGTCGCGCGATGCAGGTCGGCAACCCGACAGGCATGTTCCAACAATCGCGCTAAGGTGCCGCAAGGAGCGTTCGCGGGAACGGACACGTCGACTGCATCGAGCGCTGTCGACGTCCCGATGCAGATCGAGTCCGGGCACAACGCCCGCAACGTACTGGCTTCGGCGTCGGTGCACGCCAGGCAGACCGCCGCGCACGCAGCTTCGCCAGCATCGACCGCGTCGGCACTCTCGACCTTCCATCCGGACTGACGCGCCAACAGCGGTAGCGGATGATCGTGTGCGGACTGATAGACCAACAATGGTGCGTCTGCACCAACCATGGGGGACCCCATCACCTGCCGCAATCCTGTCGATAGTATGGACTTCGATCAAAGCCCAAGCAGGTAACCGGTCACAGTTTCGGACAGGGAGCGGACCCTTATCAGGGCGACTTGGCAGGAGCGACGCTGTCGATACGGGTCTGAAGATCGACCAGGCGCGAATTCAGCTGCAGCCGATAGGCATCGATCGCTTCGATGGCCTTTTCGTTGGCCACGACGCGTTTCGTCAGCCCGGTCTCGAGTCCACTTACGCTTTGCCGCGCGGCGTTTACCTGATCGGTCAATTGGCGCTGCTGCGCGACCAGTTGCTTCACCTCTTGATCGACGCTCGCGAGCTGCTGCGCGATCGCGGTCTGCTGGGCGAGGGCCTGCTCCTGACGCGCATCGCTGCTTTTCAGGTCTTTGATCGCCGTCTGCATCCCTTCGATGCTGCCGTCGTGCTCCTTCAGCTTCGTCTGCTCATCCGTGATCAGCTGTTTGTCGCGCTTGTTCGCGTCCCACAGCTTCTTGATCTCGGTCTCCCACTGACCCAGTTTGCTCTGCACCTCGGTGCCCGACTCGCTCATGACCTGATCGGTTACCTGCAGCCGCTCTTCGAGCACCGCGAGCCGGTGATCCGCTTGCGTGAGTGCCGTCTCGGCTTTCACTAGTTGCTGGTGTTGCGTCGTAATGAACCAGCCGGCCGCAACGAGACCGCCGAACAGCACGACAAGCAGCAGATTGGAGCCGAGGCCCGACCGGCCACCGCCGTCGCGGACCCTACTGCCCGGCCGACGATACCCGGTCACATCGTTCGGATCGGCGGAAATCTTGGGGGCCGGTTTCGCGCGCGGCTCGGGCATCGAGGAGTCCTGTGAGATTTGCGGCGCAGTTTAGCCACCGCGGCCGAAGCGGAATAGGGCTTCGCGATCGACCGCGAAGCCCTATGCAGGAAAATGAGACGTGGTTACAGGAGTTGAACGACGGCCCACAGCACCACAGTGAGTGCGAGACCGCTGACGATAACGCCGCGCACGGTGACCATTGGACCTTGCTTGCCGAAGATCGAGTTGAGCTCGAGAGCTGCAATGATCACGAGCGCAACGATCAGCGCCAGTTGCTTGTCGGCCGTCAAGCCACCGTGCGTAAAGTGCGCGCTGGCACCCATGAAAAACAGCATCGGAATCGAGAACAATACGTTAGTACGCGACGCGAGACCGGCCTTCGGCGCAGCGGCCGCGGCCTCGGGCAGCGCTTGACCGCCCCCTTTGATCTGTTGGTTGGACGCAATCATGATCTTCTGGTTCGGCCAGATGATCAGCCAGACATTGAGGAACATCAGTGTGCCGAGCGTAGCACCAACCGTGATGTCGAGCGTCCAGCCCGGATGCCGATACGCCAGCATGTAGACGCCCGTCAGGAACGTAAAGGCGGCGGCCCAACGGAAATACCACATCGCGCGCGGAACCAGCTTCGAGAACACGTCGACACGTGCGCTCGCATCGGATTCCTTGAAGTACTCTCCTTGAACGAAATTGAAGTAGTACAGCAAACCGATCCACGCGATACCGAACAGGAAGTGTCCCCAGCGTGCCAGGTAGTCCAGCACAAAACCCATGTTGTCCATGCGAATGTCCCCTCAGAGAATTTCAGTAACGATGTTCAACCGGCTGCCTTTCGCGCGACCTAGAAGAACTGTTGTCCGCACCGGATCATAGCGCGCCGATTCGCAAGGTTCCAAGGTTCCAAAAAACAGAAGCCCCGCATACGCGGGGCTTCGTCGTGCGCAATCGCGGCCGTTTACATCATGCCGTCCATGCCACCCATACCACCCATTCCGCCCATGCCGCCGCCCGGCATTCCGCCGGCTTCCTTGTCTTCCGGCAGATCGGCCACCATCGCTTCGGTGGTGATCATCAACCCGGCGACCGAAGCGGCTGCCTGCAGCGCGGTACGCGTCACCTTGGCGGGATCGAGAATTCCCATGTCCAACATGTCGCCATACTCCCCCGTCGCGGCGTTGTAGCCCTTGTTGCCTTTCAGGTTGCGGACTTTGTCGAGCACGACAGAGCCTTCGTCGCCCGCATTCGCGGCGATCTGGCGCAACGGTGCGGTCATCGCACGGAACGCAATGCCGATGCCCACGTTCTGGTCTTCGTTGTCGCCCTTCAGTCCCTGAATCGCCTGCAACGCGCGAATCAGCGCGACGCCACCGCCGGCGACTACGCCTTCTTCGACGGCTGCGCGAGTCGAGTGCAGTGCGTCTTCGACGCGTGCCTTCTTCTCTTTCATCTCGACTTCGGTCGGAGCACCAACTTTGATCACGGCAACACCGCCGGCCAATTTGGCCAGGCGCTCTTGCAGTTTTTCCCGGTCGTAATCCGAGGTCGTGTCTTCGATTTCCGCACGGATCTGCTTGATGCGACCTTCGATGTCTTTGCGCGCTCCGGCGCCGTCGACGATCGTGCTGTGTTCCTTCGTGGAGGAAACACGCTTCGCACGACCGAGGTCGTCGAGCGTTGCACCTTCGAGCGTAAGGCCGACTTCCTCGGAGATGACAGTGGCGCCGCTCAGAACACCGATGTCCTGCAGCATCGCCTTGCGGCGGTCGCCGAAACCGGGTGCTTTTGCGGCAGCGATCTTGACGATGCCGCGCATGTTGTTGACGACGAGCGTGGCGAGTGCCTCGCCTTCGATGTCTTCGGCTATCACGAACAGCGGCTTACCGGATTTCGCGACCGCTTCGAGGATCGGCAGCATGTCGCGGATGTTCGAGATCTTTTTGTCACACAGCAGGATGTAGGGCTCGTCGAGTTCCGCCGACATCGATTCCTGGCTGTTTATGAAGTAAGGCGAAAGGTAACCGCGATCGAACTGCATACCTTCGACGACGTCGAGTTCGTTCTCGAGTCCACTACCTTCTTCGACCGTGATCACGCCTTCTTTACCGACTTTGTCCATCGCGTTGGCGATGATTTCGCCGACCGCCGAGTCGCTGTTGGCAGAGATCGTGCCGACCTGCGCGATCGACTTCGTGTCTTCACACGGGGTTGCCATGCCTTTGATCTGCTCAACGGCAGCGGCAACGGCTTTATCGATACCGCGCTTGAGGTCCATCGGGTTCATACCAGCGGCGACTGACTTCAGCCCTTCGGTCAGGATCGCTTGTGCCAGCACCGTTGCGGTCGTGGTGCCGTCACCTGCTTCGTCGGAAGTCTGGCTCGCGACTTCCTTCACCATCTGCGCGCCCATGTTCTCGAACTTGTCCTTCAGTTCGATTTCCTTCGCAACAGATACCCCGTCCTTCGTGACCGTCGGCGCACCGAAGGATTTGTCGAGAACGACGTTGCGTCCCTTCGGGCCTAACGTGACTCTTACCGCTTCCGCCAGGATGTTCACGCCGGCGAGCATTCGCTGCCGTGCGTCATCGCCAAATCGTACGTCTTTCGCGCTCATCGCTTTCTTCCTCTTGTTTCCAGATTCGAATCGTTAGTCCTTCAGGACCCCGAAAATCTCGCTCTCGGACAGGATCAGCAGTTCCTCTCCGTCGACTTTTACCGTACTGCCGCCGTACTGGCCGAAGATGACTTTGTCGCCGACCTTCACGTCGGGGGCGCGAACATCGCCGTTGTCGAGCGCTTTGCCAGGACCTACGGCCAGCACTTCACCGCGGGACGGTTTCTCGGTTGCAGAGTCGGGCAGCACGATCCCGCCCGCCGTTTTGGTCTCCTCTTCCAGCCGACGTACAACCACACGGTCATGCAAGGGTCGGATTTTCATCGCAAAATTTCTCCCAAGTCTCTGATTCCTTTATTGAATTCACTCAGCTCGCTGCGGCGATGTGCGTCTTCATTGTTAGCACTCTCCGCGCGGGAGTGCCAATCATAGTGAGCCGCCACCGAGTTTCAAGGCTTATTCCTCGACGCGAGGCCGCCGCGCGAGGCCGCTATATGCGGGCGCGGTCGGCAAGTTCAAGCGCGATGCTCGACGATCTTGATCGAACGACAAATAATCGCGCACCGCATCGAGGGTATGGGCCGTTGCAGCACGACGAATCGGATGAACCGAGCATCGCAGAGCAGGTGTGGCAGGTGATCGCACTGATCCCGAAGGGATGCGTTGCGACGTATGGGCAGGTCGCACAACTCGCGGGGCTGCCGGGCGGCGCGCGTCGCGTCGGACATCTGTTGAGCCATCTGCCTCCGGGATCGAAGATTCCATGGCATCGCGTCATCAACGCGTCCGGCGGGATCTCGTTGCCCGAGCATTCCGGGGGCTTTGCACGACAACAGCGGCTGTTGAAGAAGGAAGGCGTTGCATTCAACGCATCAGGGCGCGTTTCGTTACGCCGATTCCGATGGCAACCCTAGCGGGTCAAGCGTCGCGCTGCTCTGCGCGGTAAGGCGCGACCCAGAACAGCAGCAGCATGCCGGGCACCGCGCATGCCGCGCACAGCAGGAAGAAGCGCGTCCAACCCAGCCCGTCAGCAGGTAGACCCAGCGCGGCAAGCGTTTGCGCGAGGCGCTCGATCGCCCCGCCTGCGGGTGCACGAGACACGCCTTCCACGAGAAATCCCGTGGTCGCGCTCGCCAACGTTCGTGGAAGCGCAGTGAGTGCCGTGAACAGCGCGAACTGGGTAGCGGCCAGCGCCGGCGTGGTTTCACGCATGATGTACGCGACGAATGCAGCGGTGCCGAGGCTCATGCCGAATGACTCGAGCGCGAGCACGATGGCGAGCACCCACGGGTTGTGTCCGGCTTCCGCCAGCACGGCGAACGCGAAGATGGCGGCGAGCTGCGCAAACCCGAATATCCACAGCGCGCGGTTGATGCCTAATCGAAGCATCAGAACACCGCCCACCAGCCCACCGGCGATTGCGGGCCAAAGACTCGCGTTTTTAGCGATGAGACCGATCTCAGTGGTGGAGAAGCCGAGATCCAGATAGAACGGCGTTGCCAACGCGGTCGCCATGCTGTCGCCGAGCTTGTAGAAGAACATGAACGCGAGCGCGAGCAGCGCGTATCGCCATCCTCGACGCGACGTGAACTCGCGGAACGGTTCGACGATCGCCTGCCTCAGTGTGCGCGGCGCGTCGGAGCGCTCGGGGACTTCGGCGATGGCAAGTGTCAGGCCGATCCCGACGAGCATGAACATCGCGACGATTGCGATCACGGTTTTCCAAGGCATGTGATCGGCGAGGACGAATGCGAGCGATCCGGGTATCAATCCCGCGATACGGTAGGTCTGAATGTGCACCGCGTTGCCAATGCCGAGTTCGAGGTCGGGCAACAACTCGCGACGATATGCGTCGAGCACGATGTCTTGCGTTGCGCTGAAGAAGGCAACGATGGCTGCCACCACGATGATGGGCTGCACCTGACTCTCGGGCTGCCATCGTCCAACGGCGACCATCGATATGAGCAGACAGATCTGTGTTACGAGCATCCAGCCGCGACGGCGGCCGAGCAGCGGCACGCGATAACGATCCAGCAAAGGCGACCAGAGAAACTTCCAGACGTAAGGCAGCTGTACCAGCGCGATGAGTCCAATCTGCTTGAGATCGACGCCAGAGCTGCGTAGCCATCCCGGCACCAGCTGGATGAGGAAGAAGAGCGGCAGCCCCGACGTGAATCCGGTGAATGCGCAGATGACGATGCGACGGTTGGCGATCCTTGCCAGGAGCGGCTCTTCGATTGCGCCCACTCCTCTGGCTCGATCAGTCGCGGAAATTCTCGAACTGCAGCGGTATCTCGAGATTGGTCTCACGCAACATCGCGATCACCTGTTGGAGATCGTCGCGTTTCTTACCGGTGATACGGATTTTCTCACCCTGAACCGAGGCCTGAACCTTCAGCTTCGATTCCTTGACGCGCTTCACGATTTCCTTGCCGGCGTCGCGATCGATGCCCTGCACGATCTTGTAGCGGCGACGTTTCTCGCTGCCCGTGCCTTCGATTTCACCCGGATCGAGGCAACCCGTGTCGACCTTACGGCGTACGAGTTTGTCGCGCAGGATGTCTTCCATCTGTTCGATCTGAAACTCTTCCTGCGCGCGAATCAGAATTGCATCTTCCTCGAGTTCGAACGACGCAGTGACGCCGCGAAAGTCGAAACGTGTTCCCAACTCCCGATTGGCCTGGTCGACGGAATTGCGGACTTCCTGCATGTCGACTTCAGAGACGATGTCAAACGTCGGCATGCTTGTTCCTCTTCCGCGCCGTGAATCCGACGGAAACTGCAGGCATTACATTAATCGGCCAAAGGCGTGCGACGCCGTTCCTTGACAACCCTGCACCCCTACCTGAATCTACCTTCGATCTCGATCGAGCCCCTTCCGCTTAACTTACATGTCGCACGAGGACATTCCAATCCTGGTGGTCGATGACGCGAAGTTCTCTAGCGCCATCATCGCCAAGGCGCTGCGCAGCGGCGGGTTTTCCAATGTGCGATTCACCAACAATCCACTTCAGGCTCTACGATCCGTAGAAAAGCGCCCTGCGCAGATACTCATTGCCGATTGGCTCATGCCGTCAATGGACGGGCTCGAGTTGACTCGCCGCATCAAGAAGCTCGACGACGCGACCGGTCACTTCACGTACGTGATGTTGCTCACCGCGCGCGACGACATTCAGGCCATGCACGAAGCGTTCAAAGAAGGCGTCGACGACTTCCTCAACAAAGCGAACCTGCGCGGTCAACTACTGCCGCGCGTGTTTGCCGCACAGCGGATTGCCGAGCGACAGAATGAACTCCTGCGAACGAACAAGCTGTTGCGTCGCAAGGTTCGCGAACTGACGACGACCGACCTCGTGGACCCGGTGACCGGACTCGGCAACATGAAGTTCACGCTCGATCGTATCGGATCGCTGTCGAAGGAGGTCGAGGCACGAGGCGGGGCGGCGTGCATCCTGCTCGTCGGCATCAACAACCTCGACGTCATCGAGAAGCAATATGACAAGGCAGTGATCGACGAACTGATGTCGGGTATTGGCGCCAAGCTCCGGCAGCTCGTGCGTCCACTCGACGTCGTCACGCGTCCCGAAGCGAACATGTTCGCCGTGACGATGCTGCAACCGGACATCGAGAACTGTACGTCTACCAGCTTCCGCCGCATCTTCGACAACCTCTACATGCACTCCTTCAAGACCAGCGAGGGATTCATTCCGGTGGTCGTTGGAGTGAGCCTGGTCGCCGCGGACACACGCACGACGATCCCCGACCCGCGCACGTTCATGCGAACCGCATACGACGCGCTCACACGATCGTTCGATACCGGGATCATCACGGTCGTGCGCTACGGTGAGCGCATCGAGAGTCCTGCTCGCACCTGAGGCATCGATGCCGAACCGCCTGACACGAATCACGACTCGAGGCGGCGACAAAGGCGAAAGCAGTCTCGCTGATGGATCGCGTCATTCCAAGTTCTCCCCCCAGTTCGCAGCCCTGGGCGACATCGACGAGTTGAATTGTGTGCTCGGCATCGTCGTGACCGACCTCGATGCCAAACATCCTCTGCGCGACACGCTGATCGAACTGCAATCGCGACTGTTCGATCTGGGCGGCGCAATCGCAATGCCTGGCACCGCACTTTCGCTCGCGGCAGAAACGGAGGCCTTGGAGCGGCTGGTTACGCGGTACACCGAACAACTTGGACCGCTCGCCAATTTCATTCTTCCGGGCGGCACGCCGGCCGGTTCGCAAGCGCACCTTGCCAGGGCCGTCTGCAGGCGCGCGGAACGCAGCGTGTGGAAGCTTATGAGCGAACGACCTGACGACTACGACGCGTCGCTCGGCGTTTTTCTCAATCGACTCAGCGACGCACTGTTCGTGTTCGCGCGCGCACTCAACGTCGCCTCGCCGGAGCTCTTGTGGCAACAGCGGCTACGAAAGTGAATCGCGCGACGGGCTACAGCAGAACGCGACGCATGTCGGCGAGCGTCTGACACAGAGTGGTAACGAAGCGTCCGGCTTCCGCGCCGTTGATCGCTCGATGGTCGTAGCTCAGTGAGAGCGGCAACATCCGCCTCGGTTCGAACTCTTTGCCGTTCCAATGCGGTCGCATCGTGAGCCGGGAGACGCCGAGGATCGCCACTTCCGGCGCGTTGATGATCGGCGTGAATCCGGTTCCGCCGATCGCGCCGAGGCTTGTGATCGTGAAGCTTGCGCCTTGTAGATCGTTCATCGCGAGTTTGCCTTGCTGTGCCTTCTGCGACAGAGTCTCGATCTCCCTCGCCAGTTCGAGAACGCCCTTTTTGTCCGCGTCGCGCAATACCGGAACGACGAGCCCTTCCGGCGTGTCCACCGCCAATCCGATGTGGTAGTAGCGTTTGACGATCAGGTTGCGAATCGAGGCATCGAGCGACGAATTGAAGGTTGGAAACGAATGCAACGTCGCCACGACCGCCTTTACGATGAACGCGAGCGGTGTCAGCTTCACGCCCTTCGCCTGCGCTTCCGCTTTGAGATCGTCCCGGAACGTCTCGAGATCGGTAACGTCCGCTTCGTCATGCTGGGTAACGTGTGGAATGTTCAGCCAGCTGCGATGCAGGTTCTCTGCACCGCGCGCGCGAATGCGGGTCAACTCGACCGTCTCAGTTGGCCCATACCGTGTGAAGTCGATTGTGGGCACGGGTGGAATGCCGCCGCCGGCAGCGCGCGGAGCCGTCAAAGCCGTTTTGACGAACACGTCGACGTCCGTCTTCAGCACTCTGTTGCCCGGACCACTTCCCTTGACCTTCGACAGATCGACGCCCAGTTCCCGCGCGAGCCTGCGCACCGATGGGCCGGCGTAGACGGCCCCACTGGGGGGCGGCAGCGGTGCCGGTTCGGGCTCTTCTGTTCGCTCTGACGTCTCAACGGCCTTCGAAGCGACCGGCGACGCAGTCGGCGGCGTTTCCGCTGTAGCTGGAGCGGCCGCAGGCGCGCCGACCTTTGCCGGTGAATGCGCCTCGATCACCGCCAGCAGGCTTCCTTCCGCAACCGCGGTTCCCTCGCCCACATCGACCGAAACCACTCGACCGGCCACTGGTGACGGAATCTCCATCGACGCCTTGTCGGACTCGACCACCACGAGCAGGTCGTCTACCGCGACGTCCTGCCCTGCCTTGACCTTCACTTCCACTACGGTGACGTCTTTTGCATCACCGATATCCGGAATACGCACTTCGAATCTACGAGACGGTTGCGGCGAGGGTTCGATGGTCTTGGGATCTGCCGCTTCCTTCGCAGCCGATGGAGGAGGAGCAGCCTGTGGCGGCGCAGCCGGAGTCGTTGAGGGGCGCGCCGCTGGCGCTATTCCTTCGGTTACGGAGTCGACCTCGACCACGGCAATCGCTTGCCCGGTGCGGACCTTGTCGCCGAGCGCGACGGTGATCTTCCGCAGCGTTCCCGCGACGGAGGATGGCACCTCCATCGACGCCTTGTCCGATTCGATCACGATGAGCGGATCGTCTTTGGCGATCTGCGCGCCGACCTTGGCGAGTATTTCGATGACCTCCACGTCTTCGGCGTCGCCGATATCGGGGATCAGAACTTCCTGTTGTGCCATTAGCGGTCCCTGTCGCGCTTCACACCAGCCGCGGATTCGCTTTGTCGGGCTCGATGCCGAAGCGCTGCATCGCGTCCCTCACCACGCTTCGCGCAATGATCTGTTTGTCGGCAAGCGACGCGAGCGCAGCCACCGTGACGAAGCGTCGGTCTACTTCAAAGAACCACCTCAGCTGCTGTCGCGTATCGCTACGGCCAAATCCATCGGTACCCAGCACGCGATACGACGCCGACACGTAAGGCCTAATCTGGTCCGCGTACACCTTCATGTAGTCGGTGGCGGCGACGACCGGCGCGTTGTCGCCTTCGAGGCATTGCTCGACGTACGACTTACGCGGAGTCTCCTCGGGATGCAGCATGTTCCATCTGTCGACATCCATGCCCTCGCGCCGCAACTCGTTGAAGCTGGTTACGCTCCAGATCTCGCTCGCAACGCCGAATTCCTGAAGTAGATCGGCAGCGGCCAGCACCTCGCGCAAAATGGTACCGCTGCCGAGCAGACGAACGCGCTTGCCGTCGTCCACCTTCGGTGTCAGTCGATACATTCCACGAATGATCCCCTCTTCGACACCGTCAGGCATGGTGGGCTGCTGATACGGCTCGTTCATCACGGTGACGTAGTAAAACACCTTGTCGCCCGCCTCATACATCCGCTTCAGCCCGTGGTGCACGATGATGGCCAATTCGTAGCCGTAGGTCGGATCGTACGAGCGACAGTTCGGAATCGTCGACGAGAGCAGATGACTGTGTCCGTCCTGATGTTGCAGCCCTTCGCCGTTCAGAGTGGTCCGGCCGGCGGTACCGCCGAGCAGAAATCCTCGCGCCTGAATATCTCCCGCTGCCCAGGCGAAATCGCCTATGCGCTGGAATCCGAACATCGAATAGAAAATGTAGAACGGGACGAGCGTCTTTCGATGGGAGCTGTATGAAGTGGCTGCTGCAATCCACGCCGACATCGCGCCTGCTTCGTTGATACCCTCTTCCAGCACCTGACCTTCCTTGGACTCTCGATATCCCGCGATCTCGTCGGAGTCTTCCGGTTCGTAGATCTGCCCCTCGGACGAATAGATGCCGAGTTGGCGGAACATTCCTTCCATACCGAATGTGCGCGCTTCGTCGGGCACGATCGGCACGACGCGCGACCCGATGTCTTTGTCGCGTACCAGCGATGCGAGCATCCTCACGAACACCATCGTGGTCGAAATCTCACGATCGCCGCTGCCCTTGAGTTGCGAATCGAAGACGGAGAGGTCGGGCACCTTGATGTCGTTATCCACGACCACGCGCCGCGGAATGAAGCCGCCGAGCCGCTCCCGATTGCGACGCAGATACACCATCTCCGGCGTGTCGGCACCGGGCCGGTAATACGGGACGCGAGCCAGGTCATCGTCGGAAAGCGGCACGCCGAATTGATCGCGGAAGTGCTTCAGATTTTCGAGGCCCAGCTTTTTGACGGCGTGCGTCGTGTTCTCCGATTCGCCGCCCTCACCCATTCCGTAACCTTTGACTGTCTTAGCGAGAATCACCGTCGGCTCGCCGCGGTGATTCACCGCCGCGTGATAAGCTGCATAGACCTTGAACGGATCATGTCCGCCGCGATTCAGACGCATGATGTCGGCGTCCGAGAGGTTCTCCACCATCTTCAGCAGCTCTGGCGACTTGCCGAAGAAATGCTCGCGTGTGTAGGCGCCGCCCTTCGCTTTGTAGTTCTGATACTCGCCGTCGACGGTTTCGTTCATGCGCTGTTGCATCAACCCTTTGTCGTCGTTGGCGAACAGCGGATCCCAAAGTCGACCCCAAACCACCTTGATCACGTTCCAGCCGGCGCCCCGAAACGTTCCTTCCAGTTCCTGAATGATCTTGCCGTTGCCGCGAACGGGACCGTCGAGGCGCTGCAGGTTGCAGTTCACGACGAAGATCAGATTGTCCAGCTTCTCGCGTGCAGCAAGCCCAAGTACACCTAACGATTCCGGTTCGTCGCACTCTCCGTCACCGAGGAACGTCCATACCTTCCGATCGCCCATCGGCACGAGGCCGCGGCTGTCGAGATACTTCATGATGTGCGCTTGATAGATCGCCTGAATCGGGCCAAGCCCCATCGAAACCGTTGGGAACTGCCAGTAATCCGGCATCAGCCACGGATGCGGATACGACGACAGTCCTTTTCCATCGACCTCACGGCGAAAACGGTCGAGGTCCGCTTCGTCGAGCCGACCTTCGAGAAACGAGCGCGCGTAAATGCCGGGCGAGCTGTGTCCCTGGTAATAGATCAGATCGCCAGGGTTGTCGTCGGTCGGCGCGCGGAAGAAGTAGTTGAAACCGACGTCATAGAGCGTTGCGGCAGAGGAGAATGTCGCGATGTGTCCGCCGAGATCGTCGCCGGACTGGTTGGCGCGCATCACCATCGCGAGGGCATTCCAGCGAATCAGCGAGCGAATGCGCCGTTCCATGAACAGGTCGCCCGGCATGAACGCTTCTTTGTTCGCCGGAATCGTGTTGCGATACGGCGTGGTGATCGTGTACGGCAACCGCGCCCCGGTTTGCGCCATGCGCGCAGACAGCCGTTCGAGCAGGAAATTCGCACGCTCGGTACCTTCGTTATCTAGCAGATACTCGAGCGCCTCCAGCCACTCTCTCGTTTCGTCCGGATTGGAGTCGGCAAGGTCGCGTGGAAAAGCCATGACGTCCCTTCAATGGTTCGAGTCGGAATTATAGTCCGGCGGGCCACAACCACGCCGCGCCCCGAACACCGCTGGCTGCGCCATGCACGGCCGGAAGCAGACGCGTGTGCACCGTATCGGAGAACACATAGGGTCTCCAAAGCTCCGGCACGCGCTGATACAGCGCTGATATCTCCGAGACTCCGCCACCCAGCACGATCACGTCCGGGTCGATCACGTTGACGATCTGCGCAAGCGATCGCGCGAGTTGCCTGCAATACAGCTCGAGCGTCCGCTTGCCATTCGGATCCGTCGCGGCCGCGATATCGCGCGGATCCCGCGCCTCGCCCCACAGCGCGGCGTGCGTTCGTGCGAGCCCGGGGCCCGAAAGAAAGGTCTCGACACAGTTCACGCGGCCGCAGTAACACGGTCGATCGTCCAACCGGCGCTCGAGTTCATCCACGTCGTACCGAAGGTACGGAAGCGGCGTGTGCCCCCACTCGCCGGAGATTCCGTTCGGCCCTTGAATGAGTCGCCCATGCACGACGAATCCGCCGCCGACGCCCGTACCTAGAATCACGCCGAACGACGTGGGGGAGCCGGCCGCTGCACCATCTACTGATTCGGATAACGCAAAACAATCCGCATCGTTGGCGATCCGTACACGATCGCCGAGCCGTTCGGCGAGATCGCCGAGCAGCGGCTTACGGTTCAGCCACGTCGAGTTGCAGTTCTTCATCAATCCGGTCGACGGTTCTACCGCGCCGGGCGTTCCGGCTCCTACGCGACAGCGAGCGCCGGCGACGCGATCGAGCGACTCGACGAGCATCGCAACGGTTTCCACCGTAGATTCGTAGTCGAATCTCGGTGTGGCCACACGCTCCCGCGCCTCAACGATTCCGTTGTCATCGATGAGTATCGCCTCGACTTTGGTGCCGCCGAGGTCAACTCCGATGCGCGCCACTCGATACTCCAATCCAAGGCACGACTTCACGATAGAGGCGCGACCACTCGAATGACGAGCCCGGATCGCGTTTACGTTGCGGGGCGATTTCCTGATGGCCGACAATGCCGTCGAGCGACAATCTGGTGTACCGGCGCATGAGCGCGACCACGAGCGCCGCCAACGCGGTGTACTGAGCGTCCTCGTAGCGGACATCATCGGCACCTTCCAGCTCGACGCCGATCGAATAGTCGTTGCAACCTTCTCGGCCGCGATGACTCGATACTCCTGCATGCCAAGCGCGCTTGTGAAAGGGGACGAACTGAGTGACCTTGCCTTGGCGATCGACGAGCAGATGCGACGATACCCGCACGCCAGCGAGATCGCGCAACGTTGCGTCCACCGTGCAATCGAGACAGTTCGTGAAGAATTGCTCGATCAGGCCGCCGCCGAACTGACCCGGCGGCAGGCTGATGTTGTGCACAACCACCAGCGCGATGTCGTCAGGGTCCGCGCGGTCGTCGCAGTTCGGTGACGCACATCGAACAACATCTTCCATCCAATGGTCCGCGCCGATTCGCACGTTACTCTCGAGCAAAAGCGTGTGATCGGCATCGTGCCGCAACAATGTCGGCATCACAAGCCGGCCCACCAGATGACAACGAACGATACGAAGTGTTGCGTGTTGGAAACGCTCGACTAATATCAGCCGTCAATCGTACGGATCTGATGATGAAGCTCGACGACCTGCTCGCAGAGGCGATTGAACGCAACGTTCGCGAAGCGCTCGCCGAAGACGTCGGCAGCGGCGACATCACTGCCCAACTCATCCCGACGGATACACGCGGGCGCGCGTTTGTGATCACGCGCGAGAACGCGGTGCTCTGCGGCAGGCCGTGGGCTGACGAAGCGTGCCGCCAGGTAGATCCGGCAATCGTCGCAACGTGGCATGCCGGTGATGGAGATCGAATATCCGCGGACCAACGCTTGGTGTCGCTGGAGGGACCGGCACGAAGCCTTTTGACGGTGGAGCGCACGCTGCTGAATTTCCTGCAGCTGCTTTCCGGCACTGCGACCGCCGCGCGCCGATATGCTGAACGCCTCACTAATACGCAGTTGCGTGTGCTCGACACACGAAAGACGCTGCCGGGCCTGCGGATTGCGCAGAAGTACGCGGTTCGTTGCGGCGGCTGCCAGAACCACCGGCTCGGCTTGTTCGATGCGTTCCTGATCAAGGAGAACCACATCGCCGCGGCCGGCTCCATCGCCGCCGCGGTCGAGCGAGCCCGTCAGATCGCGCCGGATCGAGTCGTCGAAGTCGAAGTGGAGAATATCGAGGAATTCCGCACAGCACTGATCGCGGGCGCCGATATCATCATGCTCGACGAATTCTCAGATGCGGACATGCACGCAGCCGTTGCGATCAATCAAGGGCAAGCCAGGCTCGAAGTCTCCGGTGGAGTGACTCACGCCACTATCGCGGCAATCGCCGCCACCGGCGTCGACTACGTCTCGATCGGCGAGATTACGAAGGCCGTCACACCGATCGATCTTTCGATGCGATTCGAGAACTGATGGCGTGAGTCGAGTTCACGCTTTTCTGATCCATCTCGGAATCAGCCTCTCGATCTTCGGGGTGCTCGCCTATTTCGTCGTCAAAGTCTGGTATCCGGATTTCTTCTTCGAGACCGACGGCGGATGGCAGGGTCTGCGCTTGCTGCTCGGCGTCGACCTAGTGCTGGGACCGTTACTGACGCTGATCGTCTATCGTGCGGGCAAGCCGGGTTTGCGATTCGATCTGACCGTGATCGGCATCGTCCAGTTCGTTTGTCTCGCCGCGGGCGTGTGGATCGTTCATGGCGAGCGGCCCTTGGCGATCGTGTACATCGACGGTTCGTTCTACAGCGTCACGGCGCAGTCGTTCAAAGAGATCGACGTCGCTGTGCCGAATCTCGAACGCTGCCCGGGCCATATCCGAAGTGGGTCAGCGTGAAACTGCCGGAAGACGACTACCGAACAATCGTCGGTACGC
The DNA here is from genome assembly GCA_963780795.1 of uncultured Gammaproteobacteria bacterium. Classification (GTDB taxonomy): domain Bacteria; phylum Pseudomonadota; class Gammaproteobacteria; order Pseudomonadales; family Azotimanducaceae; genus DATJGR01. The sequence continues at coordinate 31,932 of CAWADH010000011.1, forward strand.
GGAGAAATGCTCGGCAGCGGGTCGAATGCTGTGCGACTCTGTCGGATCGCTACATTCCATTCGACGTGAAGGACGCTTGACGAATCGCGAAGCCCGGCAGTTGAACGAGATCAAAGATCAAGATCGCGATTCAAACGCGTTAGCGCTGTGGCTCGCCGAACACGGCGGATCGGCGGAGGACTACCGATTCTTTCTGTTCGGCGCGCGATACGTGTATTGCTACCTCGGCTTCGACACGCGCAACGACCGGCAAATTCACCGGCCTTCTGAACGTCCCGGCGCGCCGCTGACGAGAACCACTGCTCGATCATCGGGTGCAGATCCGTCACCGCACGTCGTCGCTCCTTCAATTCACCGAGGAACGCTGCGTCTCCCGTCGCTGCCGCGCAAGCTTTTCGAGCAAATCGAAGTATCGAGTCGCTCGCTTCCGGATCGCTGCGCCGCAATCGAGGCATCCACGGATAGACAACATTGCGAAGAAGCGCATAGCTCTTCGATCAGCTCAGCGGTGCGCGGCATAGTACTAGAGCAACTGGTCGATCACCGGCACCGAACAGCGGATCCAGTCCCAATCGCCGACAGCAGCAACTACTTCGTCCGACTCTCCGGGCGCGCGGCCGCCGTCCGGCGGAAACTCATCGAGAAATTGCGCCAAGCCGAACATAGCTCAGCGAATTCCACGGGTCGACGACCAACGCGCGATGAAACTGCTCGATAGGCCCGGTTTCGGCAGGTAGCAGCGAATCCGGCTCGGCGCGGGCCGCCCGGTAAAGGAGCATCGCTTCGCCAAGCGCGGGGATTCCCCGGTTTCCGTTGACGCGCTGAGCGAACCGCGCGAATTAGAGCATCCGCTGTTCGTCGGCTCGAATCGGACGCGACGAGCCCCAAGGTCGGTTGCGCCTGGAAAACACCGACGATGCAGCACATCGAGCGCCAGATAGAGCCAGATGATCCAACCCGCCACGATGGACGCCAGGCAACAGGGCCAGTGTGCCATTGCTAACGAGTCGAACTGGAACTCGCCTCGGCTTCAACCGGCTTCGCGTACAGCAACTGCAGCCAACAGTCCAATGAGGATCCCAAGTGGCAGCGCTGTAGAAGACGAAGTTCACCACTGCGTGCGCGCAGGCGGCCGCAACGCTAGAGCGAGGCCAAGGCCGGCAAATCGCGCGTCGTCGCGGGGCAAGTCGAGCCAACTGAAACACGCGGCGAACGATCAGAAGCACGAACGTCACAGCCAGCAACAGCAGCGGTACGCCGCCTTCGACGAGAAACTGAACGTAGTCGTTGTGAACAAAGAGCCCGGCGGTGTCTTGTTCAAGCGTCGATCGAAAGCTCGGATAGAGCAGCGGAAAGCAGAACACGCCGATCCCGAACGGGTGTTGCGCAAACATTGCCAGCGCCGGCGCGAATCAACTCGACCCGGACGGACAATCCGCCGCCGAATTCGATCCCATCGCAGCCCGTTCGTGAACCGTGACGCTACCGGACAAGAAGCCGAGCCCAACGACCTGCCTGAGCGTAGCAGCGACGCCACGCCAGCCGCCTGAACAATGCACCACGTGCCAACGAAGTACGCCACTAACAATCAGGCACGCAGTCCGAGAACGAGTCGCGATGATCGCCAACACCAGCACGAAGCTGCGAGACCGCCACAGGCGTCCGATGGGTTATCGATCGTCCTGCGCCACCTCGTCAGCGACGGTGTACGAGCGGAGTCAACGAGGTACACAACGTGGCGTAGTTGTTGGGGTCAGCAACGGCTGCGTCGCGCGTCGCCGAGTCAATACGAACCGCGAGCGAGAAGGCTGCAAGTGGACCATCGGAATCCACAACAGGTACATCAAGATGGCATCATTGTACGGGTCGGCTAGGGGCTGGTGTGCACGCTCGCCGAGCCATATGAAACGCAAGCTCGACACGGTCGCGAGCGCAACGGTCAAAAGCTGCGAGCGCGAAACTGATTGTCGCGGACTGATGGCTCGATGGCTGATACGCAAATGAACGTGACCGGACCAGTGACCAACACCCAAGTGGCGCAAAGCTATAATCGGGACTCAGGCTCACGCGATAGGCAACGACGAGGTAACGACCAGCGGAGCGACAATCGAGGCGACGTTGGTCGCCAGACAGCTCGAAATGGCGCTTGCACCGACGCACGTGAGCGCGGCCATGCGAGGCCATCGCAGTGCAATATCAACAGATTCGTCGAGCTGCCGCGGAAAGCTAGGCCAGTGGCAAATGCAAGTGCTAGGAGAATCGACGCCGCATACTGTCGCGATGCGCCGCTGATTCGTGCTAATCACAGCCGAGTAATCGCGAACGGGACTCACTGAGGCTTCCTCATCGCATTGCGTTGGCAACGCATCGCTGCGTCACATCCGCAAGTGCCGCAGGGCTATTCCAATTCGGGTGTGGTGCCGGAAAGTGGATTCGAACCACCGACCTACTGATTACGAATCAGTTGCTCTACCAACTGAGCTATTCCGGCGCGGGCGCGAAGAATAACCCGTTTGGTTCGGCCTTTGAAGACGACATCACGGACACGCAATCTTCTCAGGGAACTGTCGACACACCGTCGTCCCGACTGCGTCCGTTGCGGTCACTCGATAGCTGGTTCCTGCCAACACAATCGTGTACACGGTGCCGTCGTTATCTTGGGGCTGCCAGCCGAGCAACAACAGGTCTGCATCGGGACCGCCGTTGTAAACCCCGGGCTGATACACGCCATTGCGCAGCCGGTAATCCTCTTCGAACACCTCGACTGTCGCAATGTTGTTAGTCAGCGCGCCGACGCGCGAAGTCGCGACATAGCCGTTGTAGATCGGGATGGCGAACGCGGACAAGACCGCAATCACACCCACGGCAACCATCAACTCGATCAGCGTGAATCCAGACGTTCTTCATCGATTCGGTGTTCATTGCAAACTCATCGAAATGCTAGAGCCGAAAAAAGGAAGGGGCCATCGGCCCCTTCCCAGAGCTTATGACGAACGTCAAACTCTCAGATGCTGCGCCAATGCCAGGTTGTGCACCGAGACCGCGGTGAAATCGCCGAATACCGGACGCGTGATACACCGGACGCGTGATGGTGATCGCCAAGTCGCCGACGACACAGCGCCACCAGTCTGCGTGACCTGCAATCTGACTCCAGATCTCCGTGGCCGAGCTGCACGTGCGCGTACGGCAGCTGTCCACCCGGAGCCCGGCCGCCTTCCTGGTTCAAGCGAGCCACCATCTGCCGCGTCGCCCATCAGGGTGTCGCGCCTGGCCGTCGGTGTAGCGTGCCCATCGCCAACTTGCGCCTGAATCTTGCGCATTTCGTTCTGAACGATAGCGCGTGCCTTCTTCGAAGTGCGAAGTCACTTTTGCCATGTTCGCGTTCTTGATGTAGTCCTGATAAGCGGGCAGCGCAACAGCGGCCAGAATGCCGATGATGGCGACCACGATCATCAATTCGATAAGGGTAAAACCCTTCTGCATTGCGTGTTTCATCGTAGTTAGCTCCATACTCCAAAGCGTCAAATCATGTTCAGAACGATAAAGCGGACGACTGTCGTTCATTCCGATTCTTCGTCAGCCTCGCAAGAGGGTGCAAGCGTTATGCCAAGGCCCACCTGTCGTTACTCAACTTTGTAAGCACGCGTCTTTTGCCAGCCACTTCAACGCGTTAGCGGAGTCTAGTCTATTCCCGGACCAATGCCATGCGCTATTCGGAGATTGAACGTGTGCGTACTTGCCACGTCATAAGCTGACGCGCCGGGTCAGTCGTCTACCACTACCGGATCCCAGGCTCTAGCGTGTGCCCTTTGTGACCGTTTTATCGACACTCTAGTGACGCGCGATTAGACTTCGCCCCTCACGCGCGACTACTGTTGATGGTCAAGGAAATAGCCGACCGACAAGGATTGCGATCGTCAATGGCTACGCAAACGGTACCGCTCTCGGGACTCGCGCGACGCCTCGTCGAGGACGGGATTCTCGATGCGGATACAGCTCAGACGGCCAGTGAAGACGCCCGCAAAGCGGGTCTCGCCTTCGTCAGCTTTCTGATTCGCAACGAGCTCGCGAATCCGCGTTCGATCGCCACGTCGGCTTCCGAAGAGTTCGGCGTTCCGATCATCGATCTGTCGTCGTTCGACCTCGACTCGATCCCGAAGGATCTCGTCAAGGAACGGCTGATCCGGCAACACAACGCGTTGCCGCTGATCCGCCGCGGCGTGCGTCTGTTCGTCGCGGTGTCGGACCCGACGAACCTGCAGGCGCTCGACGAGATCAAGTTCCATACCGGCATCAACACCGAGCCGATCCTGGTCGAGGAAGACAAACTCGCAACGATCATCGAGCAGTTTCTGTCGCGACAGGACGACACCACACTCGGCGACCTCGCCGACAACGACCTCGACGATCTCGATCTCGAGGCGTTCGATGAAGACGGCGGCCCTGACGACGACGTCGGGGCGTCGGCGACCGACGACACGCCGATCGTCCGGTTCGTCAACAAGATGTTGCTCGACGCCATCAAGATGGGCGCCTCCGACATTCACTTCGAACCGTACGAAAAGACGTATCGCGTCCGCTTTCGAACGGACGGGATGCTGCACGAGGTCGCCAAGCCCCCTTCGAACCTCGGAACGCGTCTGTCCGCGCGACTGAAGGTGATGTCGGAACTCGACATCTCGGAACGCCGTCTGCCGCAGGACGGCCGGATCAAGATGAAGCTGTCGAAGACGCGCTCGATCGACTTCCGCGTCAACACCTTGCCGACGCTGTGGGGCGAGAAGGTCGTGCTCCGGATCCTCGATCCGCAGAACGCAAAACTGGGCGTCGACCAGCTCGGATTCGGCGAGGCCGAAAAGCAGCGCTTCATGGAAGCGCTGTTCCGCCCGCAAGGCATGATTCTGGTAACCGGTCCGACGGGTAGCGGTAAAACGGTAACCCTCTATACCGGGCTCAACATCCTCAACAGCGCCGAACGGAACATCGCAACCGCGGAGGATCCCGTCGAGATCAACCTCGAAGGGCATCAACCAGGTACAGGTGAACCAGAAGGTCGGACTATCGTTCGCCGCGGCATTGCGCGCGTTTCTGCGCCAGGATCCCGACGTGGTCATGGTGGGCGAGATTCGCGACCTCGACACGGCCGAGATCGCGGTAAAAGCGTCTCAGACGGGCCACATGGTGCTGTCGACACTACACACGAACTCCGCCGCGGAAACGCTGACGCGTTTGCGTAACATCGGCGTCCCCGCGTTCAACCTGGCGACCTCAGTCAGTCTCATCATCGCGCAGCGTCTCGGCCGTCGCCTCTGCTCCGCCTGCAAAACGACGATCGACGTGCCGCACGACACGCTTGATCGCGGAAGGCTTCACGGAGGAGGACATCAAGACGGGTTTCCAGGTGTTCGTCCCGAACTCGAAAGGCTGCGAAAAATGCCGCGAAGGGTATAAGGGCCGTGTCGGAATATATGAAGTAGTTAAAATTACGCCCGAGATATCTCGCCTTATCATGCAGGACGGCAACAGCATCGAACTGGCCCGTCAGGCGCGCGAGCACGGCTACCCCGACTTGCGGCGCGATGGTCTGATCAAAGTGATGCAAGGCATCACGAGTCTCGCCGAAGTCAACAGCGTGACCACGGGGCACTAACTCGTCCAGGTGATATATGGCAGCAAGCGCGTTATTCGTTTGGGAAGGAACTGACAAGCAGGGTCGCCGCGCCAAGGGCGAGATTGCCAGTTCGAATCCTGCCATCGCGAAAGCGGAGCTGCGAAAGCAAGGCATCAACGCGACGCGCGTTCGCAAGAAGGGTGCCGGCCTAAGCTTCAGCAGCGGTAAGAGCATCAACTCTGCCGACATCTCGCTGTTCACCCGCCAGATGGCGACGATGATGCGGGCCGGCGTCCCCCTCGTGCAGTCGTTCGAGATCGTTGCCGACGGTGTCGACAAACCGAAGCTCCGCGACCTGGTCCTGCAAATCCGCTCCGATGTTTCGGCCGGTAATACATTCGCTTCGGCACTGCGCAAGCACCCCATCTACTTCGACGATCTGTTCTGCAACCTCGTCGATGCGGGCGAACAATCCGGCTCGCTCGAGACGATGCTTGACCGAATCGCGTCGTACAAGGAAAAGACCGAAAGCCTCAAGGCAAAAGTTCGCAAGGCAATGACCTATCCGATCGCGGTTGTGGTCGTTGCAGTCATCGTATCCGGCATTCTGCTGATCAAGGTCGTGCCGCAATTCCAGACTGTGTTCGCAGGTTTCGGTGCGGAGCTGCCTGCCTTCACGATGTTCGTCATCCATATCTCCGAAGCAGTCCAGGCATACTGGCTGCTGTTCCTCCTCGCCATCGCGGGGGCCATTGCCGGATTCACCGTCGCGCGGCGGCGCTCGAAGCCGCTCCGTGACGCCATCGACCGAACCGCATTGAAGCTACCGGTAGTCGGCAACATCATTGAGAAATCGGCCGTCGCGCGATTCGCCCGAACGCTGTCGACGACGTTTGCCGCCGGCGTGCCGTTGGTCGACGCGTTGAACTCCGTCGCTGGCGCAACGGGCAATTCGGTGTTCGTCAACGCCGTCTACAAAGTGCGCGACGACGTCTCGACCGGCCAGCAACTGAACTTCTCGATGCGCAGCACCGGCGTGTTTCCGAACATGGTGATCCAGATGGTCGCCATCGGAGAGGAATCCGGAGCACTGGATTCCATGCTCGACAAATCGGCGACCTACTACGAGGAGCAGGTCGACAACGCGGTCGACAACCTGACCGCACTGATGGAGCCGATGATCATGTCGGTTCTCGGCGTGCTCATCGGCGGTTTGATCATCGCCATGTATCTGCCGATCTTCCAACTGGGTCGGGTCGTCGGCGGCAGCCACTGACGCATTCCTCAGCCCCGCGCGCGTGTTCGCGAGCAACCTTCTGAGCCAGGGCTGGCCGGTACTGGTGTTTCTCATCTGGATCGGCTTGTCCGTCGGCAGCTTCCTGAACGTCGTGATCTACCGAGTACCGGTAATGCTGAAGCGCGAGTGGCAAGGCCAAGCCCGCGAAATCCTCGAGCTGACTCCACCGGATAGATCGACGCCGCCATTCAACCTCGTCACGCCGCGTTCGCGGTGCCCGAATTGCGAGTTCGCGATTCCGGCGCTTCACAACGTTCCGGTCGTTAGCTGGCTCGCACTACAAGGACGATGCGGCAACTGCAAAGCGCCGATCTCGGTCCGCTATCCGTTGGTGGAGATCCTCACGGCGGTTGCTTCCGTGGCGGTGATCGCAGTCTATGGATACACGTGGACGGGCCTGGCGGCGCTCGCGTTCACGTGGGCCATCGTTGCGCTAACGTTCATCGATTTCGACACTAAATTGCTCCCTGACCAGATCACTCTGCCGCTCGTGTGGCTGGGTCTGATCGTCAATCTCTACAACGTATTCACCGACCTCGAATCCGCGGTGATCGGTGCGATCGCCGGCTATCTCGTGCTGTGGTCCATCTATTGGGTCTTCAAGCTGGTCACTGGCAAGGAAGGCATGGGCTACGGCGACTTCAAGCTGCTCGCGGCGATGGGAGCCTGGTTCGGCTGGCAGGCACTACCGATGCTGGTATTGATCTCTTCCATCGTTGGCATCGTGCTCGGAGGCAGCTTCCTGCTGATCCGACGCAGCCGCGAAGCGATTCCGTTCGGTCCGTACCTCGCAATCGCAGGCTGGGTGACGCTGCTTGCGCATGATAGGGTGATCGCCGTCGTATTCGGCTGAGAAGCGCTGCATGTTCGTCGTCGGAATCACCGGTGGAATCGGCTCTGGCAAATCGGCCGTATCGGATCGATTCAAGCGCCTCGGCATCAAGGTGGTAGACGCCGACATCGCGTCGAGAGAAGTCGTCAAGCCGGGACAGCCTGCACTGATAGCGATCCGCGAACACTTTGGCGCGGAGCTGATTCAGGCCGACGGAACGCTCGATCGCGCACAACTTCGCAAGCGCGTGTTTGCCGAACCGGATGAGCGCCGCTGGCTCGAGCGGTTGTTGCATCCGTTGATCAACAAATATCTCGAAGCCGAACTGACCACCGCCGACTCACCGTATGCGATTCTCGTGTCCCCGCTGCTGATGGAGACCGGCCAATCGAGATTCGCGGACCGCATCCTCGTGGTAGACGTGTCCGGAGCACGTTCAGCTCGCCAGAACCATGGCGCGCGATTCCAACGACGAAGCACAGGTGAAGTCGATCATGGCGGCACAAACGGGTCGCACAGCGCGGCTCGAAATAGCCGACGACGTGATCACCAACGATGCCGGTTTCGATGCGTTGGACAAGACCGTCGCCGAATTGCACGCGCGGTATCTCGAACTCGCTGCGGAGGCTCGAGCCTGATGGCAGAAGCGCCGGCCCGCATCGTCGCGTGTCCGACCTGCCGAAAGCCGGTCCACTGGAGCGAGGCAAATCGATTTCGGCCGTTTTGTTCAGAACGCTGCCGGATGATCGACCTCGGTTCGTGGGCCACCGAGCAACATCGAATTCCGTCAGAAGAACTCGACGACGAATCGGACAGCGAGAACGAGGAACGAGACTGAACCGTCTCGTTAGGTACGATATTCCGCGTTGATGCGGACGTACTCGTAAGAGAAATCACAGGTCCATATCGTCTCACGAGCCGACCCTCGTCCGAGGTCGATGCGCACCACGAACTCTGCCTGACTCATCACGCGCGCGCCCGCGTCCTCGGTGTAGTCCGGCGAGATCATCCCACCCCTGGCAACGCACACGTCGTCGAGATACAAGGCCACGCGGTCGGGATCGAGATCCTGAATTCCCGCGCGACCGATCGCCATGCAGAATCGTCCCCAGTTGGGATCGCTCGCGAACATTGCCGTTTTGATGAGCGGCGAATGTCCTACGGTGTATGCAACCTGCAGACACTCCGCTTCCGAGCGACCGCCTTCGACCTGCACGGTAACGAACTTGGTCGCGCCTTCTGCGTCGCGGATGATGCGTTGCGCGAGTTCACGTGCAACAGCGACGATTCCATCCCGAAGCGATGCGTATCCTGGGTGGTTCTCCGAATCGATCTCGGCATTTCGCGCCGCGCCCGTTGCGATGACGATGAACGAATCGTTTGTCGAGGTATCACCATCGACGGTGATTCGATTGAAGCTCGAATCGGACGCGAGTTTCACCAACCCGTCGAGGCAGTGTTGCGAAACGGCTGCGTCCGTGCCGATGTACGCCAGCATCGTGGCCATATCGGGACGGATCATGCCGGCCCCCTTGGCGATTCCGGTGATTGCGACCTCGATACCACCGATGCGGATGGAGCGGGACAACGCTTTCGGACCAGTGTCGGTCGTCATGATCGCCCGCGCTGCCGGTTCCCACGCTTCACTCAAGACTTTCGCAGCCCTGGGAATGCCGTCCCGCAGCTTCGGCAACGGCAATCGCTGGCCGATCACGCCGGTCGAGAACGGCAGAATCGTCTCTACCGATACGTCGAGCGCTTCAGCCACCCAACGACAGCATTGGAGCGCATCGTCGATTCCGGCGGAACCGGTCGCGGCATTCGCATTGCCGCTGTTCACGAGGATTGCCCGCGGTGCCGTGCGCGAGAGATGGTCTTCACATATTCGAACGGGCGCAGCCTTGAAAGAACTCTGAGTGAATACGCCCGCCACGCGGCTGCCTTCAGCCAACGACATGACGACGAGATCGTCGCGTTGCGTCTGCTTGATACCGGCGTTTGCCGTGCCGATGCGAATCCCACGAATTGCCGCGAGGTTGCCGAGCGGCGGAAGATTGACGGCCATCAGCCAGTTCTTCCGTGGCAGTGCTTGTACTTCTTTCCGGAACCACATGGGCACGGTTCGTTGCGACCCACTTTGCGCTCATGGCGTACGAACGTTTCCGCCTTCTGCACGACCGGTTCCGCGGCTTCGGCCTCACCGTCGCCATTCGTCGCGGCCGCAGCGTCCTGATGCGTGAAACGCATGCGTTTTGCCTGTTCTTCGCGACGCCGCCGCTCCGTCTCTTCTACGGTTTCGGGGCGTTCGATCTGTACGCGCGACAACAACCGGATCGCATCGCGCTTGATGACGTACAGCAATTCCTGAAACAGCTCGAACGCTTCGCGCTTGTACTCTTGCTTCGGCTGCTTCTGTGCGTACGCGCGCAGGTGAATGCCCTGGCGCAGGTGATCCATCGTCGCAAGATGCTCTTTCCAGCGCTGGTCCAGGATCTGCAGCATCACCTGCTTCTCCACCAGCCGGATCTCCACGCCCTGCTGCCGCCACTGTGCTTCCTTGGCGTCGTATTCGGCCGCGATCTGCGCGTGAATGCGGGTGCGGAGCGAATCTTCATTCAGCGAATCGTCTTCATCGAGCCAGCGTCGTAACGGCTGGCTCGAGTTGAATTCGGTAAGAAGTGCCTGCTCCAGACCAGAGATGTCCCACTGCTCTTCCAGGCTCTGCGCGGGTATGTACTCGCTGATGACGTTCGAGACGATCTCTTCGCGCAGGCTACGGATCATGTCGGCGATCTCGTCCGCAGCCATCAGTTCGTCGCGCTGCTGATAGATGACCTGCCGCTGATCGTTCGATACGTCGTCGTACTCGAGCAGGTTCTTGCGGATGTCGAAGTTCCGTCCTTCTACCTTCCGCTGCGCCTTTTCGATCGCGTTGGTGACCATCCGGTGCTCGATTGCTTCGCCTTCTTCGAGACCCAACGACTGCATGATGCCGCGAATGCGATCGGACGCGAATATACGCATCAGATTGTCTTCCATCGACAGATAGAAGCGGGACGAGCCGTTGTCGCCCTGGCGTCCGGAGCGGCCGCGCAGCTGATTGTCGATCCGCCGCGATTCGTGCCGCTCGGTGCCGATGATGTGCAAACCGCCCGCAACAACGACCGCATCGTGGCGTTTCTGCCACTCGGCACGAATGTGGTCGATCTGCGCCTGAGTAGGTTCCTTCAAAGACGCGACTTCGGCCTGCCAGTTGCCGCCGAGCACGATGTCGGTTCCGCGGCCGGCCATGTTGGTCGCAATCGTCACCACACCGGGACGCCCTGCCTGCGCGACGATCTCGGCTTCTCGTTCGTGCTGCTTCGCATTCAGCACGCTGTGCGGAATCTTGCGCTTCTGCAGTTCTCCCGAGAGGCGTTCGGACGATTCGATCGATGCTGTACCCACCAGCACCGGCCGCCCTTCCGCAACGCGTTCGTTGATGTCTTCGACGATGGCATCGTATTTCTCGTCGATCGTCAGATATACGAGGTCGTTGGCATCTTTGCGCACCATCGGTCGATGGGTGGGAATCACCACCACTTCGAGCCCGTAAATCTGGTGAAACTCGAACGCTTCCGTCTCCGCGGTACCCGTCATTCCGGACAACTTTCGATACATCCGGAAGTAGTTCTGGAAGGTGGTCGAAGCCAGCGTCTGGGTTTCGTTCTGAATCGAAACGTTCTCTTTCGCTTCGATGGCCTGATGCAAACCCTCGGACCACCGCCGACCAGGCATCGCGCGACCCGTATGTTCGTCGACGATGACGATCTCGTCGTTCTGAACCATGTAGTCGACGTCGAGCTTGAACAGGTTGTGCGCGCGCAGCGCAGCGTGCACATGGTGCAGCAGGCCGAGATTTGTCGCCGCGTACAGGCTGTCGCCCTCGGTCAACAAACCTAATCGCACCAGTTCGTCTTCGACGAAGGCGTGACCGCGTTCGGTCAGCTCGATCTGGCGGTTCTTCTCGTCGACGATGAAGTCGCCTTCCTCGATGATGCCTTCGGGATCGTCGGCCACACCGATCTGACGTTTCAGCTTGGGCGCGAGACGGTTGATCTTCTGATACAGGTCGGTACTTTCCTCCGCCGGACCGGAGATGATCAACGGCGTGCGCGCTTCATCGATCAGGATCGAGTCGACTTCGTCGACGATGGCGAAATTGAGACCACGCTGAAACTTGTCCTTCAACGTGAACGCCATGTTGTCGCGCAGATAATCGAATCCGAATTCGTTGTTCGTGCCGTAGGTGACGTCAGCCTGATAGGCCTCACGTTTCGATACAACGTCCTGGCGCGATTGAATGACGCCTACCGTCATTCCGAGTGCCTGCAGCACAGGACCCATCCATTCCGCATCGCGTCGTGCCAGGTAATCGTTCACCGTGACGACATGCACACCGTCGCCGGTCAGTGCATTCAGATACGACGGCAGCGTCGCAACCAGCGTTTTGCCTTCTCCCGTCCGCATCTCGGGAATGCGCCCCTCGTGCAAGGTGATGCCACCCATGATCTGGACGTCGTACGGACGCTGCCCGAGCACGCGTTGCGCAGCCTCACGAACGGCGGCAAAGGCCTCGGGAAGGAGATCGTCCAGGGTCTCTCCGGCCGCAAGGCGCTGCCGGAACTCGATCGTCTTCGCCTTGAGATCCTCGTTGGACAACGCCTGCATTTGTGTTTCGCAGGCGTTGACTCGCGCCACGAGCTTGCTCATGCGCTTGAGCTCGCGGCTGTTCTTGGTGCCGAAAACCTTGACGAAAATACCGCCGACCATAGGGAGTTAGACGCGAGAAAAGCGGCATGTTACCGCGTTTGGCGCGGATTTTGACGAACCGAAAGACCAGCGCAGACTTCGAGCGCTGAGAAGAGAAGTCAAGTCTGGCGGGTGCGTGCGACGTATCGCGCGGGATCTACTTGGCGGCCGTCCTTCAGAACTTCGAAGTGCACGTGCGGGCCTGTAGACCGTCCGGTACTACCCATGCGAGCGATCACTTGACCTTTCTTGACGACATCGCCCGCAGTGACGAGCAGCTCGTCGTGATGCCCATATCGAGTGATGTAGCCGGCACCATGATTGATTTCGATCATACGCCCATAGCCGTTCTTCTCGCCGGCGAACGTCACCACACCCGACGCTACGGCAACGACATCGGAACCCGGTTTGCCCGCGAAGTCTGCTCCGGCGTGCCACGCCATTCGACCGGTGATCGGATCGACGCGACGGCCGAAACCCGACGACATCCAGCCGAGCTTGATCGGGCGACCGGCCAGCGCGACCTCATCGTGAAACTTCTGATTCGCGAGCAATGACGCGAGCACTTCCAGCTCGTCTTCACGCGCTCTGATCTGACCTGCCAGCGTGTCGGCAGCAAGCATGAATTCGGGCGCCAGTTGCGTTTGCGGTACGTCTACGTCCGATTCGGGTCCGCCGACTGCCGGTGCTTCGTCGAAGCGAAACTCGCCTTCGTCGAGCTGCGCGACCTCCGCGACCCGCTCACCCAGAGCTTCGATGCGCAACAGGCGCGCCTGCATGGCTGCCAGACGTCGACCCACAGCCTCCATCTCGACGCGGCTCTGCGATTGGATTCGTTCGATTTCCTGGCTTTGCCCGTTCAGACGGGTCTGCCACTTTGCGATGACCTGACTATCGAGGAGGTCGTTTCCGAGGAAGCGGGTGACGACGAGAACATTGCCTATGAGGCCGGAGACCACTAACAGCGCGACTACGACCGCTAAAGCCCCTGGAATTCGCCGGGGCTGCGCTCGACCGCTCTTTTCTCGAAAGAGTATGATCTGCATCGTTTTTCTAATCGTGCCTTCCGCGCTTGGCCAATCGAAAGATAGACAATCTTCTCTCTTCCGGCCATTCCCCGCACTCGTCCCTCGCCCGTCTGGTCAATCGCGCATCTCAACAGGATGCATGGACCGACCAACTTCGTGCCCTGCTGCCGCAGGATCTCGCTTCAGAGTGTCGAGTCGCGAACGTACGCGATCGGGTCCTCACTGTCCACATTAACAACGCCGCCTGGGCGACCCGACTGCGCTTTCTGACAGAAAGTCTGCTGCCGAATCTGAATCGCCTTGCTGACTTCACCGCCGTAAACGAAATCCGTTTGCGGGTGGTGCCTGTTGTAACCGACGCAGTTCCATCGGCGCCTCGCGCCACGGAGCTACGTCCGCCGGACAGGGTTCCACTCCTTGAACTCGCCAACGGAATCGATGATGCGGACTTGAGGAGCGCGATTCTGAGACTTGCAGCACACGCCGCGGCGGAGCCGCCGGCGAACTGACGAAGTCGTTAGCCGAATGCGGGACGAGCGAACGAAATCGGCGCGACTTCGCGCTCGGTTTCGAACGTAACCACTTCCCACGCGTTGCGATTTTCCAGCACTTTTCGCAGCAATGCGTTGTTCGAAGCGTGTCCGGATTTGTGGCCCGAGAAGGCTCCCAGCACGCTGTGACCCAACAGGTACAGGTCGCCGATCGCGTCGAGAATCTTGTGCTTCACGAATTCGTCTTCGAGACGAAGCCCCTCTTCGTTGAGGATACGGAAGTCATCGACGACTATCGCGTTGTCGAGACTACCGCCGCGCGCCAGGTCCATGCCGCGCAGCTTTTCGAAGTCGGCGAGAAATCCGAAGGTCCGCGCGCGGCTCACTTCCTTCACGAATGTGGTACTCGAGAAGTCGACCACCGCGGTTTTCGTATGCTTATGAAATACTGGATGGTCGTACAGCAATGTGTACTCGACCCGAAATCCGTTGTACGGAGAGAGCTTTACCGAGATATCGCCGTCGGTATGCACCGTCTCTTCCAGAATGCGGATGAATTTCTTCGGCGCGTCCTGGTCGACGATGCCGGCCGACTGAAGCAGGAACACGAACGGCGCGGCGCTGCCATCCATGATCGGCAGTTCGGCCGCATCGACTTCCACCAGCGCATTGTCGATGCCAAGCCCTGCGAACGCCGACATCAGGTGTTCGACCGTCGAGATCCGCACCTTGCCCGCCGCCAGCGTGGTGGCCATCGTCGTATCGCCGACATGTCCGACAAGCGCCGGAATCAGAACCGGCGGACTCACGTCTACTCGACTGAATATGATGCCGGTGTCCACCGGCGCAGGGCGCAGCGTGACGACCACTTTGTCGCCCGTATGCATGCCGATCCCGGTCGCACGAATCGTGTTCTTCAGCGTTCTCTGGTTGATCATCGACGCGGCGTTAGCCGACTCCCCATGTCGAAGGCGCAAGGCCGCACCCCCGCGGCCCGACGCGCATGTTAGCAAGCTCACCTCTCCCAGACCACGCCTTATGGTGGTCGCGAATTCTCGCGCGTGCTCTATCTCTCAGTCGGCCTGGCGTCTGAGAAACGCGGGGATGTCCAGATAGTCCAGATCTCTTGCTTCCGCCGTATCCACTGAGCGTTCATGATGACGCATCGCGTGCTGACGCATGATTGTTGGACGATCGTAGTCGATCTCCGCCGCAACGCTCGCCGCCGGCGTGTTGTCGACGATGACGTTGGGGCGACTGAGACCGCCAAGCCCTGTTGCGACCACGGTCACCTTCAATTCGTCCTTCATGTCCGGATCGATGACCGTACCGACGACGACCGTTGCCTGTTCGGACGCGAACTCGTCGATTGTCTCGCCGACGTCGGCGAACTCGCCGATCGTCAGATCTGGACCGGCCGTGACGTTGACCAGGATTCCGCGCGCGCCATGCAGGTCGATGTCTTCGAGCAACGGACTGCGGATTGCCGCTTCTGCCGCGTCGCGCGCACGGTTCTCGCCCTTAGCACGACCGGTACCCATCATCGCCATGCCCATCTCCGACATGACGGTTCTGACGTCGGCAAAGTCGACGTTGATCATGCCGGGGCGGATGATGAGATCGGCGATGCCCTGTACCGCACCCAGCAACACGTCGTTAGCAGCCGCGAACGCCGCCAGCATGCTCGTGCGCTCGCCCAACACGGCGAGCAATTTCTCGTTCGGTATCGTGATCAGTGAATCGACGAACCTCGACAGCTGCGCAATGCCCGCATCGGCGACGTCCATCCGCTTCTCGAAGCGGAACGGTTTCGTCACCACGGCGACCGTCAATATTTCAAGCTCGCGGGCAATCTCTGCAACGACGGGAGCCGCACCTGTTCCGGTTCCACCACCCATGCCGGCAGTGATGAAGACCATGTCGGCGCCAGAAAGCACTTCCGCGATTCGATCGCGATCCTCGAGCGCGGCCTGGCGGCCGATCTCCGGATTCGCCCCGGCACCGAGCCCCTTCGTGAAGGCTCCGCCGATCTGCAGCGTGGTCTTCGCGTCGAGGCTCTTCAGCGCCTGCGCGTCGGTGTTCGCCGCGATGAAATCCACGCCTTCGATGCCTCTGCTGAGCATGTGCTGGATGGCGTTGCCGCCACCGCCACCGACGCCAATCACTTTGATGATCGCGCTTTGCGGCCCACTGTCGACGAGTTCAAACATTTTTCTTACTCCTGATCCCTGAGGATTGCCGAAAAGGTACTGTCAAAAATTCTCGCTAACCCAACTCTTCAATCGTTTCACCACGCCCGATGTCCTGCCCTTCCCGCGGCCACGCATCTCCTCTTCTCGTTGTTTTCCATACAGCAGCAGTCCGACGCCCGTCGCGTAGATCGGATTCCTGACGATGTCTTTGAGTCCGGTCACTCGCTTCGGCGTACCAAGGCTGACCGGCATGTGAAAAATTTCTTCGGCTAGTTCGATTACGCCCTCCATCTTCGATGAGCCGCCGGTGAGCACAATCCCGGCCGCGATCAGATCCTCAAAGCCGCTGCGTCGCAGTTCGGCTTGCACAAGCGTGAACAGTTCGTCGTATCGCGGCTCCACCACTTCCGCCAAAGCCTGGCGCGACAGCTCCTTCGGCGGTTTGTCTCCGACACCGGGAACCTTGATCGTCTCGTCGGCTCGCGCGAGCTGCGTCAGCGCGCACGCGTACTTGATCTTGATCTCTTCGGCATTCTGCGTCGGTGTACGCAGCGCCATTGCGATGTCGTTGGTAACCTGATCACCGGCAATCGGGATGACGGCCGTATGCCGGATGGCGCCATCCGTGAACACCGCGATGTCGGTAGTGCCGCCGCCGATGTCGACCAGACACACGCCGAGTTCGCGCTCATCGTCCGACAGCACGGCGTAACTCGACGCGAGCTGCTCAAGGATCACGTCCTTGACCTTCAAGCCGCAGCGCTCGATGCATTTCTCGACGTTCTGCGCTGCATTTACGGCGCAGGTCACCAGATGGACCTTCGCCTCGAGCCGCACTCCGGACATGCCGAGCGGCTCGCGAACGCCTTCCTGGTTATCGACCAGGTATTCCTGCGGCAGGATGTGCAGCACCTTCTGATCCGCCGGAATTGCCACCGCCTGAGCTGCGTCGATGACGCGCTCGATGTCCTGCGGGAACACTTCGCGATCGCGAATCGCCACGATGCCGTGCGAGTTCAGACTGCGCACGTGGCTGCCGGCGATTCCGGCGTAGACCTCCTCGATGTGGCATCCCGCCATCAGCTCGGCTTCTTCGACTGCACGCTGGATCGATTGCACGGTTGATTCGATGTTCACTACCACGCCTTTCTTCAATCCACGCGATCGGTGCGACCCGATGCCGATGATCTCGATGTCGCCGTCAGCGGTGATCTCACCGACGATGGCCGCCACTTTGCTAGTGCCGATATCGAGACCAACGATGAGCCGCCGGCCGCTGTCAGACGCCATTTATTGAACTACCCCGATCGTTTGAGAAACCGATGCCACCTGCAGTGCGCCGCCCGCGCGCCAGCTCACCGCCACCCCATTTCGATACCGTGCATCGACGTGATCGACCTGTGCGATACGTTCTTCGATCACCTTCCGATACACGTGTGAGAAGCGCTCTACGCGTTCCAACAGTTCCTCATGACCTAGCGACACCGTTAGCTCGTTGGTGAACGTAACGCGCCATTCGCCCAGTGCATCCTCTTCGACTTCAGCAACCTTCAGGGGAGTATCGGCGAGGACCTGACCGAGCATCTGGAAGATTTGCATCGCGCGCGCACCATTGGCGTTAGCGCAGCGGATCAGCGGCAGCGATTCGTCCGGTGGACCCGCGCTATCCACCACTTGCCCGCCGCTATTCAGAACCCCGCCGCCACCCCATCGCGCAACGAACGTGTCCTTCGTGACCTTCACGTCGACGATGCCGGGCCACACGCGGCGCACGCGCACTTCGCGCGGCCACGACAACGCCAACACGCCGTCGACCACGTCGTCGAGGCTGATGCCCAGCAAACCGCCATCGAGCCGATGCAACACCACGGCTTTCACGGCATCGCGTTCGGGCTGGCTCAGTTCGCCGCTGACGCGCACCACCTGCACTGGACTGTTCATCACGAACAGCAACGCGACGAACGCACCCACCACGCCGACGAGTACAACGCCCGCGCATATGCGGCGTCCATGCGACATGCGTTCAGTGACCTGCATTGTCGCCTCGCAGCCGATTCGACAACTGATTCACGTTGCCAGCGCCTTGCACCAGCAACACATCGCCGTTCTCCAGAACGTTGGGCAGCAGATCGAACGCCTCCGCGGGATCCGCCGCATAGATCGGATTCAGCACGCCGCGATCGCGGATGCCTTGGCACAACGCATGACTGTCGGCGCCGACGATCGGTTCTTCACCCGCCGCGTAGACCTCGAGCAGCAGCAGTTTGTCGACGGTCGACAGTACCCTCGTGAAGTCGTCGTAGAGATCGTGGGTTCGAGTGAAGCGATGCGGCTGGTATGCCATCACGAGGCGACGATCCGGCCAGACTTTGCGAGCCGCTTCGATGACCATCGCAACCTCGGTCGGATGGTGGCCGTAGTCGTCGACCACGGTGATCTGCTTGCCAGCGAAGCGAATGTCGTCCGCAACGTCGAATCTCCGCCCGACCCCCGAGAACGCTTTCAGTCCGGCGAGGATTGCTGCATCGGAGACGCCTTCCTCCGTCGCCACCGCGATCGCCGCCAACGCGTTCAAGACGTTATGCGTGCCCGCCAGATTGATCACCACGTCGAGCGGCGCGTGACCGGACGGACGAATCGCTCTGAATTTCCAAGCAAGCCCGCGCATTTCTATCTGCGTGGCGCGAAAGTCCGCATCGGGTGAAACGCCGTACGTCAGCATCGGGCGGGATACCGAGTCGAGAATCGCGCGAACGTGCGGATCGTCGATGCACAGCACGGCGACGCCGTAGAACGGCAGACGATGTACGAACTCCACGAACGTATTCGACAGGCGCGTGAAGTCGCCTCCATACGTTCGCAGGTGATCCCGATCGATGTTCGTAACGACCGCGACCATCGGCTGCAGATGCAGGAACGACGCATCGCTCTCGTCTGCTTCTGCAATGAGGTAGCGACTCGCGCCGAGCTGGGCGTTGCTGCCGGTGCTGTTCAGCAGGCCGCCGATCACGAACGTGGGGTCGAGGTTCGCTTCCTTGAATATCGAAGTGATAAGGCTCGTCGTGGTCGTCTTGCCATGCGTACCGGCCACGGCGATGCCGTGTCGGTAGCGCATCAGTTCACCGAGCATCTCGGCGCGCGCCACCACCGGTATCCGTGCGGCGTGTGCTGCGACCAACTCGGGATTCATCGCTCCAACCGCGCTCGATACCACCACCACATCCGCGCCCGCGACATTGTCCGCGCAATGACCGATCGACACGCTGGCGCCGAGTTGTACGAGCCGATCGACCGTGGCCGTGCGTGCAACGTCGGAACCCGAGATACGGTAGCCCTGGTTCAACAGCACTTCAGCGATCCCGCACATGCCTGAACCGCCGATCCCAACGAAATGGATCTGGCGCACGCGCCGCATCTCGGGCACCTGGATGACCACTAACGTGACCTCCCGCGCTCGAGTTGCACGCGCAGCACCAGCCCGAGCAACGCGCAGCACACGATCAGACTGTTGCCGCCGTACGAAATGAACGGCAACGTCAGACCTTTCGTCGGCAACGTGCCGGTGTTGACGCCGACGTTGATGACGCACTGGATGCCGAGCAGCAGCGCGGCGCCGTAAGCGACATATCCTGCAAACGGCCTTCCTTCGTCGAGCGCCTGTCCGGCGATGCGGAATATGCGCAACACCAGCGCGATCAGCAGTGCGAACACCACGAGCGCGCCGAAGAGTCCCAGTTCCTCAGCAATCACCGCGAAAATGAAATCGTTGTGCGCTTCCGGAAGGTAACTGAGCTTCTGAATGCCGGCACCGAGACCGAGCCCGAACAGATCGCCGCGGCCGAACGCAATGAGCGCCTGGGTCAGCTGATAGCCGCTTTTGAAAGGATCGGCCCACGGATCGAGGAACGTGATCATCCGCTGCAGGCGATAGGGTTGCAGCACCGACACCACGGCCAACAGAACACCGGCCACGAAGACGATCAGCAGGAAGTGGCGCAATCTTGCACCGGCCAGAAACAGTACTCCGCCCGTTACTGCGGCCAGCACCACGACCGAACCGAAGTCCGGCTGCGCCAAGAGCAGCGCGCACAACAGACCCACCAGCGCTAACGGCCGCACAAGGGCGATCGCATCGGTGGAAAGCGCGGCCTGATTGCGCGTCAGATACCCTGCCAGGTAGACGACCAGCGCGAACTTGGCCACTTCCGCGGACTGAATCGAGAAGGGTCCCAATCCGATCCAGCGGCTGCTGCCCTTCGCCGCATGCCCCAGCACCGGAAGGAACACCATTGCCGTCAACAGCAGCGATGCGATCAATAGAGGTCTGTGGGTATCCAGCCAGAAGCGCAGCGGAATCACCGCACAGACACATAGCGCCGCGACTCCGGCGAACAGGTACACGCCGTGGCGGATCACGAAGTGAGCCGGCGCGCCGCTCTTCAATCCCATCGGATACGACGCCGACGCCACCATGACGAAACCGACAGTAATGGCGGCGAGCCACAGCATCAGCAGCGAGTAGTCCCATTGGCGCGTCATCGCTGCAGCCCCAGCACTGCCGCTGCGAATTCTCTTCCGCGCGCCTCGAAGTTCCTGAACATGTCCAGGCTGGCGCACGCCGGCGACAACAGCACGAGGTCGCCGCTTCGCGCCAGCGACCGACACGTGCGGACCGCTTCAGGCAACGTCGCAACCCGATGCACGGGAACCACGCCCGCAACGGCAGCCTCGACCGCCGCGGCATCCTTCCCGAGCGTAACGACGTGACGCACGTACTTCGAAACGGGTTCGCGCAACGGCGAAAGATCGGCGTTCTTCGCGTCGCCGCCGGCTATCAGAACGATGTGGCGTCGCGCGTCGCCCAATCCCTCGAGCGCGGCCATGCAAGCGCCGAGGTTGGTCGCTTTGGAGTCGTTGACGTAGGTGACCCCGTCGATGACCGCAACCGTTTGGGAACGATGATCGAGTCCTTTGAAGGCGCGGAGAGTTTGTAGCCATGCAGCCGGATCGCCGCCTGCAGCTTTCGCGAGCGCCATCGCGGCTAGTGCGTTGAATTCGTTGTGTTTACCGCGGATGCCGAGCGATTCGACGTCGAGATAACGTTCACCGAAAGACGCGAGATAACGATCGCCGCCATACTCGACGATTCCCCAACCATCGCGCGAAGGCGCGTCGAGTCCCACCGACACCAGCAGGTCGACCGCGAACTTCGGTGTAGTGAGCGGGTCGGCGCGGTTGTAGACCGCCACGTCGCAGCCATCGAAGATGCGCTGCTTGCTGGCTGCATAGCTCTCCAGATCGGCATATCGGTCGAGGTGGTCAGGCGTCACGTTCAGGTTGGCCGCAATCGAGAATCGCCCGGCGTTCAGCCGCTCGAGCTGAAAGCTTGAGAGCTCGAGAACGTACGCGTCGCGCTGCGGGCTGAGCAGGTCGAGCGCCGCCTCGCCGAGGTTGCCGCCTACGCCGACGTCGAACCCGGACGCACGCAACAGTTCTCCAGTGAGCGCCGTGACAGTGCTTTTGCCGTTGGTGCCGGTGATGCCCACGATCGGTGCAGCGGCGTGCTCGGCGAACAACTCGATGTCGCTCACCAACGGCACTCCACGGTCGCGCGCGGCTTTCAACAGGCAGTGGGACGTGGTCAATCCAGGGCTCACGACGATTCGATCGGCGCCTGCAAACAGGCCGGCGTCTGCGGCCGCCAGGATCAGTTCGACATTGGGGTAGTGCGCGCGTGTCTGCTCAGCGAACGGCGGTGCGCTCCGCGTATCGACCACGGTCAAACGGTCGGTCGCATTCAGGAAGCGAACGCACGAGTAGCCGGTAACGCCAAGGCCGAATATGAAGGTATGCCGGCGCGGCGCGGTCAATTGCGTGCTCCCGGATGGATGCCCAACACTCTCTGCACGACGTCCAGATCGCTGAACGGATGACGTACGCCGGCGATCTCCTGATACGGCTCGTGGCCCTTGCCGGCCACCACAACCACGTCGGCCGGCATGGCGGACGCAACCGCTTTGCTTATAGCAAGCGCGCGATCCAACTCGACGTGCACGGCAACACGGCCTTGGAAACCCGCCGCCATCTCGGATGCGATCGCGGCCGGATCTTCCGAACGCGGATTGTCGCTGGTAACCCACACGCGATCGGCCCCTGTTTCCGCCACACGCGCCATCAACGGCCGCTTGCCACGGTCACGGTCACCGCCACAGCCGAACACGCAGACGATGCTGCCCGCGGTGTGACGCTTCACACCGGCCAGCACCTTCGCGAGCGCGTCGGGTGTATGCGCGAAATCGATGACCACCAACGGCTGCCCGCGCGACCGGACGAACTGCATGCGCCCGGGCGGAGCCGTCAGCAGCCGACATGCATCGATGACGGCGTCGATCGACGCCCCGGCGAGACAGGCCGCGGCAGTGGCGGCTGCGAAGTTCGCGACGTTGAATTCACCGAATAACGGCAACAGGAACGCGCGACGACCCCATGGCGTAGTCAGCGTGCCTGCGATACCGGCGTCGCTGTAGGCGAGATTCGACCACGCCAGATCTGCGTCCGAAGTACTGCCGAAGCGCAGCAAATTCATCGCGGCACTGCGGTCACGATAGATGATGCGCCCCTGCGGGTCGTCCCAGTTCACCGCGCCGCTGTGCAACGTCGGCCATTCGAACAGGCGCCGCTTGGCCGCCGCATACCGCTCCATCGTTCCGTGATAGTCGAGGTGATCGCGCGTGAGATTCGTGAACACCGCCACGTCGTAGGCGACGTCGGCAACGCGATCCTGATCGAGGGCGTGAGAACTGGCCTCCATTGCCACCCACTCCGCCCCGGCCGATACCAGATCGGCGAGCCTTCGCTGCACAGTTACGCCGTCTTCGGTCGTGAGGTCCGCCGGACAGTGTTTGCCCGCGAAACTCCAGCCGAGCGTTCCACCGAATCCCGCGGGTTTTCCCGCTGCGCTGAGCAGCGTCGCTGCGAACTGAGTGACCGACGTCTTTCCGTTCGTACCCGTCACGCCGATACAGCCGAGCGTTCGACTCGGATGATCGAAGAACCGCGCCGCAATGCGTCCCGCTGCACTGCGTGTATCACGTGTCTTGACGACTAACACCTGCGCAGAGGGGATCTCGCGTTCCGCTAGCACCGCGGTTGCCCCGTTGGCGATCGCGGCATCGACGAAGTCGTGTCCATCGTGAGCGGCACCGCGCGTCGCGATGAACAGATCTCCGGAACGAACACGACGCGAGTCCGTCGCGATACCGGTGATCCACGGATCGCGGTCAGCCGCAATCGAAGCGTCGGAAACACCGTCGCGCAGGCATTCGCTCAAGCGCTTGCGGCGAACGCTCACGACGCCACCTCTTCGGGTTCCACGTTGAGCACTCGCAACGCGCGCGCCACGACGCGTGCGAATACCGGGCCGGCGACTTCGCCGCCGCCGATTTTGTCGCCTTGGGGTTCGTCGATGACCACGATCACGACGACGCGCGGATCGGCGGCCGGCGCCATTCCGGCAAAGAACGCAATGTGGCGGTCTACGTCGTAACCATTCGGGCCAACTTTGCGCGCGGTGCCGGTTTTACCCGCGATTTCGTAACCAAGCACGCGCGCC
The DNA here is from genome assembly GCA_963780795.1 of uncultured Gammaproteobacteria bacterium. Lineage (GTDB taxonomy): Bacteria > Pseudomonadota > Gammaproteobacteria > Pseudomonadales > Azotimanducaceae > DATJGR01. The sequence continues at coordinate 55,786 of CAWADH010000011.1, forward strand.
TTCGGTGCGGTGCCGTGAATCGAATCGACGCCCTTCATCATGCGAACGATCGTTTGAACCGTTTGAGTATCGAACTCGCGCTGACCGGCTGGTGCCGAGTCGCGACGCAGAATCGACACGGGCAACCGAACACCGCCGGTAGCGAGCATCAGATACGCCTGAGCAAGCTGGAGCGGAGTCACGGTCAACCCGTAGCCGTATGCCAGCGTCGTGCGCACGATCGGATTCTTCAACTGCGAATCGGACAGCTTGCCGATCACTTCGCCGGGCAGGCCGCAACTCGTCATTTCGGAGAGCCCGGCGCGCACGAACGCATCGAACACCATGCGTTCGTCCAGGGCTAACGCAATCTTCGCGATGCCGACCTGACTCGACCGTGCGAGGACGTCGCCGAGCGACAGCGGCCCTCGATTGACGGGATCTTTCACGAGCAGTCGACCGACGTGCATGTAGCCCGGCGTGGTGTCGATGACGGATTTCTCGTCGAACCGTCCCGACTCCAGCGCTGCGAGCACGGTCAATGGCTTTACGGTCGAACCCGGCTCAAACAGATCCGTAATGGCGCGATTGCGGCGCGTGTCGGGCGCCACCCGAGTCAACTCGTTGGGGTTGAACGACGGATCGTTCACGAGCGCCAGGATCTCGCCGGTGTGGGCGTCGAGCATCACCACCGATCCGGACTTAGCGTGGTGCTCCTCGACAGCCGATTTGAGTTCGCGGTACGCGAAAAACTGCAAACGCAGGTCGAGGCTCAGCGCCAGATCCTTCCCGAACCGCGGCGCCGTAACGTACTCGACGTCCTTGATCGACTCCTTGCTGCCATTCTTCAGCACGAGCTTGCGACCTTGCACGCTCTTCAGCGCCCCATCGAACGAGAGCTCCGCGCCCTCCTGTCCCTGGTCGTCGACGTTGGTGATGCCGACGACGTGTGCCGCCGTTTCACCCGCCGGATAGTAGCGCCTGTACTCACGCTCGAAATGCACGCCTTCGATGTGAAGTTTCTCCACCCGGTCCGCTTCATCAGGCGAAACCCTTCGCTTCACGAACATGAACTCGCGCTGCGAGTATCGCTCCAGCTTGCCGACGAGTTCGCGAGGATCGACGCCGACGGCGCCTGCGAGGTCCCTGATTTCTGCGGGGGTGCGTGCTTTTTCGGTGGGATCGATCCAGACCGACACCACCGGCGTGCTCACCGCCAGCGGCTCACCGTTTCGATCGAAGATGATGCCTCGGTTCGCCGCAAGGGTTTCGTAGCGCAAGGAGCGCGCGTCACCCTGCTCTTGCAGAAATGCGCGCTCGGTGACGTTCAGGTAAGCCATCCGTCCCGAGAGTCCGAGCGACATCAGGATGAATGTCCCAACGACTGTGAAATGGCGCCAGCGGCTCATGGCGTAACCCGCTCTACGGTTTCGGGAAAACGCATCGCCAGCTGTCGCTCGGCTGCCTGATCGACGTTCTGATACGACGAGAGCGTACCGCGCTCAATCAGCAGCCGACTGTATTGCGCGAGCAGCTCGTCCTGCCGGTTCTGATTCTTCGCCAGGGCGACGAACAGGCCGCGGACTTCTTGTGCAACCGCGGCAACGCAGACACCGGAAGCTGCTATGCCGATGTAAATGGCGCCCGCAGCCACGATCCATTGCCACGTCGGTCTCGCCTGAACCACGGCGCGACGGCGCGTCATGCCGCCTTCTCCAGCACCCGTAACATTGCGCTGCGAGCGCGCGGATTCGCCGCCACTTCCGCGGCATCGGCACGACGCGCTCGGACGATCAGGCGCGCAGACGTCGCGGCACGACCCGTTATGGGAAGCCGGCGCGGCAACACTTCGCCCTCGGTCCACCTGCGAAACGCGTGCTTGACGATCCGATCTTCGAGGCTGTGGAACGTGAGCACCGCAATGCGGCCGCCACTGCGGATCAACTCGAACGCCGCATCGATCGCGAGGCGCACCTCTTCCAGCTCGTCATTGACGTGAATGCGAATTGCCTGGAACACGCGCGTGGCCGCGTGCTTGTGCGGATCCGGGCGCGGCTGCGCCTCCGCAACCAGCGCGGCCAAATCGGAAGTGCGCTCGATCGGCGATTCGGCCCGTCGGTCGACGATGGCACGTGCGATGCGGCGCGCGTGACGCTCCTCGCCGAATTCACGAAACACGGTGGCGAGCTCGTCCTCACCGGCGCTGTTGATCCAGTGCGATGCGGAGATGCCGCTCGTGGGATCCATGCGCATGTCGAGAGGACCGTCGCCTCTGAAGCTCATGCCGCGCCGCGGGTCGTCGAGTTGCGGCGACGACACACCGAGATCCATGAGCACGCCGGCAACATCGTAGAGCGCCGCATCTGCCGCGAAGCGTTGCATCTCACTCATGCGGCCGTGCCGGACCCGCACCCGAGCGTCCTCGTTAGCGAGCGAGTTCGCAACATCGATGGCCGCCGGGTCGCGGTCGATCGCAAGGACTCTGCCCTCGGGCGACAAACGTTCCAGCAGTGCGCGCGTATGGCCGCCGCGGCCGAAGGTGGCATCGACATAGCTGCCGTTGGGGTCGATGCACAACGCATCGATCACGGCTCTCACGAGGATCGGTCGATGCGTATTCATGACTTCAGACCGAGAGACCGGTGAATGCGTCGCCGTCGTCGACCACGTCACCGGAACGTTCGGTCAACCATTGCTCGAGCCGCGACTGCCACAGCTCGTCACTCCAGATTTCGATCTTGTTGCCTTGTCCGAGCAACACCAGTTTTTTGGACAGACCGGCGAACTCGCGCAGCATCGGCGGCAGCAACACACGACCGCTGCCGTCGATTTCGAGGTCGGTAGCGTGACCAATCAGTAACCGCTGCAGGGTGCGCGCCTCTCGATTCATGTTCGAGAGGGCTTCCAGTCGCGCCTGAACGGCCTCCCATGCAGCCAACGGGTAGAGCAGCAGGCACCGCTCCCGGGAGTCAATAGTGACCACTAACTTTCCGTCAGCATCTGGGGCCAAGGCCTCCCGATACCGTGCCGGCAGGGCCATCCGGCCTTTGGCATCGAGATTGACGCTGTTGATTCCCCGGAACATGCACCTTCAACCGTTGGGAGGCACCGATAGCACGACCCTGCCACCGGAGGCGGCCGGTTCGGCACTGTGTGCCCTGAAAACCCACAATTACCCACAAAATCCCAGCACTCGACACTATAGATCGGGGCAAAGCAGTGTCAATACGACTGGTTCACCGCATCGCACAATGGGTTGTAAAGGCATCGGCCGATCGCACGCACGTCGATCCCAAAAAGGGCATTAGCTGAATCGATCCAATGAGAAGGCAGCAGAAGCTCGAATTGACCTTAACTTAGAGACTTTTTTCGAACTACGGTTGCTACCGTTAGGCTGGAAGGAAATAACGAGTCGGCCGATAAGCCGGGTTCTGTCGTGGGCAGTCATTCATCTGCGATGTTCGTCGCCGAACACCTGTAGCGGCCTACCCGGATCCGGTGCGGACGACACCATAGGATCCCTATTTGGCCTTGCTCCGGGTGGGGTTTACCTAGCCACACCGTGTTACCACGTTGTGCGGTGCGCTCTTACCGCACCGTTTCACCCTTACCGCCCATCGACCGAAGTCGATGGGGTTGGCGGTCTGCTCTCTGCTGCACTTTCCGTGGGTTCGCACCCCCCAGGCGTTACCTGGCACCCTGTCCTGCGGAGCCCGGACTTTCCTCCACGTACGCTTGGAGCCGTACGCAGCGACCGCCTGGCCGACTCGCGGCGCCAGCATAGCAGCGGCTCACTGGCTGCGTTGGTATTTCACGGCGTATTCGTACAACTCGTTGCGCGATCGATGAGTCACCCGCGCAGCGATGCGTGCGGCCTGTGCTGGCGGCAACTCGCTGCACAACGCGCTCATCAGCGAAGCAACTTCGCTGTCTTGCGCGACGACGTCGTCAGCTGCGGGCGCAAGCACGCAAACGAATTCACCGTGCTCGAAGAACTCTCCGTCGTCGATCCGCGCGGGCAGCTCGGCCACCGCACCATACTCGATGCGCTCGTGTAACTTCGTTAGCTCTTTCGCCAGCATGATTTGCCGCTCACCCTCGACGATTTCGACGAGATCGGCAAGCGTTTCGCGAAGCCTTCGCGCCGCTTCGAAGAACACCACAGCAACGGGCGACGTCGACAACTCGCGCAGCCGCTTGCGTCGCGCAGCGGATCGCGATGGCAGAAATCCTTCGAACAAGAAGCGCTCGATCGGCAATGGAGATGCAGATAGCGCAGCAGTAAGCGAACTCGCTCCCGGAATCGGCACGACGCGAACGCCTTCGGCTCGCACGCGTCGTACCAGCTCGAATCCCGGATCGGAGATGAGCGGCGTACCGGCGTCGGATATCAGCGCGACATCGTGACCTCGTTGGAGAAGGTCGAGCAGCTGCTCCGATCGGCCGCCTTCGTTATGGTCGTGCAGCGACAACAGGCGCTCGGGTCTCGCGCCGATGTGCGCTAACAGCACTCCACTTCGTCTGGTATCCTCCGCAGCTACTATCGCTACGGTCTTGAGGACATCGACTGCTCGCAATGTGATGTCGTCGAGGTTTCCAATCGGCGTAGCCACGACAAATAGCGTTCCGATCGACCGATGTTCTGACATGACGAATTCCACCGTCCGCTTGTTGGCTCTCAGCCTGCTGATCATTCTGACCACCGCGGGATGCGGGGTCACGCAAACCTCGAATCGAACCACTACGGCGGCCGGATCTCACGACAACGATCCGCAAAGACTGCTTCGAAAGTCGCAACGATCTGCGCCAGACGATGCCGCGCGCATGCGATTGACTGCGGCCGAGTCGTTTCGCGCCGCTGGCGACGCACAGCAGGCCGCCGCTGCGCTCGAAGGCATCGACCCCGCTCGCCTCGACGCGGCGAATCAGTTCACTTACTACAATACGCGCGCGTTGCTGGCGATCGATGCGCGCGACTACGCGGGCGCCAAACAGGCGCTGGGGCTGGCCGTTCCGACCGACACACTGTCGCGTAACACCTTTGCACTGAGCGTCGCCGATCTGGCCGAAGCGGAACAGCGCTTCGAAGACGCAGCGGTCAGTCTGATGACGTACTCCTATTCGACGCGCGCAGGCGAAGACGCCCAGTTCGCGATAATCGTCGAACGAACATGGTCCGACGTGAATCGCACGCCGGCGGACCGCATTTCGGCACTTGCACATCAGACGCAGAATGCGAACGCCGCGGCATGGTGGCAGCTGGCCGATGCATTGCAGCGCAGCTTCGACCTCGACGCCGAACGAACGGCAATCAGCGATTGGCACCGCAGCCATCGCGATCATCCCGCATCGCGCTGGCCGCCCGGCTCTCTGGTCGCGATCGAGAATGGCGTGTCGACGCCGACCCAGATCGCGCTGCTTCTGCCTCTATCCGGTCCATTGGCAAATGCCGGACAAGCGGTGCGCGACGGCTTCATGGCCGGCTTCTACCACGCTGCTTCCAAGGCCCGCATTCACGTCTACGACACGAACGGTGCGTCGATCGCGAGCTTGTATGAACAGGCCGGTACGGACGGTGTGCAGCTGGTGATCGGTCCGCTCGACAAGCAGAGCGTCGTAGACATCAATCTGCTGCCTTACCGCCGCGTTCCGGTGCTCGCGCTCAACTATCTGCCGCAGGGCGTCTCCGCCGGCCCGGGGTTGTTCCAGTTCGGGCTTGCCATCGAAGACGAGGCGCACGCCATCGCGCGCCGTGTCTATGAAGACGGGTTTCCTCGAGTCGCAATCGTTCAGTCCGATTTCGACTGGTCGGGGCGCGCTGCCGAGTCGTTCCGCGCCGAGTTCGTTCGACTCGGCGGAACGGTGGTCACCGTCGCTACGATCCAGGACGCGCGCGGCGTCACCGAAGTGGTCGGGAATGCGCTGCTCGTCGGCGCCAGCACTGAACGCATGGAAGCGCTCACGAAAACGCTGGGCTCAAAGCCCGAGTTCACTGCGCGACGCCGATCGGACCTCGATGCACTCGTTGCGCTGACCGATCCCGCTCAAGCCAGGGCACTAAACTCGGCAATGGCATTTCATTTCGCAGGCGACGTGCCGATCTACGCCACGTCGCAAGCGACAACCAACGCGTCATCGAACGACCTCGGCGACCTCAACGGTTTTCGAATCACCGAACTGCCTTGGCAGGTATTTCCGAGCGAGATTCGCACCGAAGTCGAAGCGGCGTTTGCCAATTCACATACGTCGCTGTCGCCCCTTTACGCGCTCGGCGTAGATGCGTTTCGGTTGAGCGACCGCGCCGATCTACTCATTCCGAACGCATCCGGCAGGCTGTTGGGCGAGACGGGGCAATTGCAGGTGAGCGGTAGCGGCGTAGTCGCACGCGAACCGGCCTGGGCAATCGTGCAACATGGCGCGCTGGTGGCCATGCCTACCGTGGCGCCCTGAGCCGACCGCGGCCGAACGAGGTCGCCTCGCCGAGCGCGCAGCGGAAACCTACCTCACGCGTCGGGGACTGCGAACGATCGATCGCAATTACCGGATCCCCGCCGGCGAAATCGATCTGGTCATGGCCGACGACCGCGAACTGGTTTTCGTCGAGGTGCGTTTCAGAAGCCGCACCGACTTCGGAGACGGCGCCGACTCGGTGGACTACCGAAAACAGCAACGACTCATTCGCGCAGCAGAACATTACGTGCGTTATCGCGGCGACAATCGGCCGTGTCGGTTTGACGTCGTGTCCGTCGGCAGGACACACTACCGGCTGCGCTTTGAATGGATGCGAAACGCATTTACGCCTTGAATCAGTTCGTCACATCGGGTCTTCGGACCTTCATTCCCCTACTCATGCTCGCCCTCAGCGGTTGCGCGACCACCGGCATCGAAGATCCGGGGTCTCGAAGTCCGCCGAAAGTCTGGGAAGACCAGATGCTCGAGTACGACGCCGAGAAGCAGATCAAAGCCTCCGATCCTCGCTTCGAATCCGCGCACATCGTCGTAGTGAGTTACAACGGCCTAGTGCTGCTGGTCGGCGAGGTCGAGTCGGACGAACTGAGGGCGAAAGCGGGCGAGGTGGTGAACACATTCAAGGCCGCCCGCAGCGTACACAATGAGCTTGCCGTCAGCGGACCGATCTCGATGGTCGCTCGCAGCAACGATTCGTGGCTGACGACGAAGGTGAAGACGAAGCTGGTCGCTCACGGCGCGATCGACTCATCACGCATCAACGTCACCACCGAAAACAGCGTGGTCTACTTAATGGGGATCGTGCCGAAAGAGCAGGCGGAGTTCGCGGTGGAAGTGACGCAAACGGTCGATGGCGTTACGAAGATCGTGAAGGTGTTCGAATACACCGACTGACGACTCGGCTCAGTCTCACTTGATGACGCGCAGGTGGCTGCCGGGGGTCGGTTCCGGCGGCGCCGGCTCCGAACCGCCACTGCCCGGATCCGTTTCGAATGCCATACCCTGACCGGACTCCTTCGCGTACACCGCGAGAACGGCCGCGATCGGCGCGCTCACATGGAATGCGCGGCCGCCGAACCGACCGTCGAACTCTAGCCGTTCGTTCGTGATGCTCAGATTGCGTATCGCCGTCGGCGATACGTTCAGCACGATTCTCCCGTTCTCCGCATGGCCCGATGGCACCTGAGTATCGGGACTCGCCGTGCTGACGATCACGTAAGGGGTCAGGTCGTTGTCGAGGATCCACTCGTGCATCGCCCGCAACAGGTAGGGTCGATGCGAGGTCACTCGCGCATTTCCAGTTCGGCCTCCGTCAGGCTTTCGCGGAACGACGGCCGTTCGAACATCGATTGCATGTACTTCTGCATCGCCTTGGTCGACCGCTCGGGCAACTTGATGTCGAGCACCTTGAGCCGCCACAGGATCGGGGTGACGCAACAATCCACCAACGTGAATTCGTCGCTCATGAAGAAGGGCTTTTCGGCGAACACTGGTGCAACGCTGATGATGCTTTCCCGCAGTTCCGTGCGGGCACGCGTCAATACCGTCTCACGACCTTTTCCGACCATCAAAAGATCGACGCGATGACTCCAGTCCTTCTCGATTCGATGGATCAGCAAGCGGCTCTGCGCGCGCGCCACCGGATATACCGGCAACAACGGCGGGTGCGGAAAGCGCTCATCGAGGTATTCCATGATCACCGCAGATTCGTACAGCACGAGATCGCGATCGAGCAGCGTCGGCACGCTGTTGTACGGATTGATCTCGGCGAGATCTTCCGGCTTGTTGTCAGGATCGACGTCGACGATATCGACCGTAACACCCTTCTCCGCCAGCACCATCCGCACGCGATGACTGTAGTGGTCGCGCGGATCGGAAAAGAAAGTCATCGAAGATCGTCTGGTCACAACGCTCATTGCGGCGCCTCATTAGCAGGTTGTTGAAACGGCGCTCGGTACAGCCGTTCCGTAATAGCGGGGATCCGCGCAATCAGACAACGCACCGATCCAACAGTCAGTGGACTTCCTTGTTGTACTCGCGGCCCAACAATGCCGTGAACACATAGAGCACCACCAGGAACAGTAAGACGTAGAGACCCAACCGCTCTCGTTCGATTCGTGCAGGCTCTGCCACGTAGTAAAGGAAGTTGACGATATCGTAGACGGCTTGATCGAACTCTTGCGCGGTCAGCTTGCCAGTGCCCGGCACGACGTCGATGTAGCCGCATTTCTCTTCGGTGATCTTCATTCCCGGAACCAGCGGGTCGCGCATTTCCCCGCCGTTTTCGGCGTGCTTTGGATCCTGGTGACACGCCAGCACCGGCGTTCCCTGCAATTGGAGGAACGGATCGGGCATGGCGACGTTTGGGAAGACCATGTTGTTCACACCGAACGGACGCGCCTCGTCCGTGTAGAACGCCTTGAGGTAGTTGTATACCCATTCGCCGCCCCGCAGCTTGGCGACCATCGTCAGGTCCGGCGGCGCAGCGCCGAACCAGGCCTTGGACTTTTCGGTCGGCAGCGCATTGGACATCAGCCCGCCGATCTTCTGACCCGTGAAGACGAGATTCGCCATGAAGATGTCGTGCGGAATCTCGAGGTCGTCGGCGGTCCGCTCATAGCGCTGGAACTTCAGCGAATGACATCCCATGCAGTAGTTCACGATACATTCGCGCGCCGCGTTGCAGCGAGGGTTTGTCCTGAAGGTTCGGTTGGAACGGCTGCATCTTCCAGGTCGATGCATTCTCGTTCGCGTAACCCAACGTCGGAATCAGGAACAGCGCCAACAACCATGTCGATCGCTTCATCGCATAGTCACCCGTTCCGGCACCGGCTTCGTCTTCTCTACACGCGTGTACCACGGCATCAGCACGAAGTAGGCGAAGTAGAGCATCGTGCAGATCTGTGCGAGCAGCGTCGCGTACTTCGACGGCGGGATGGTGCCGAGGTATCCGAGAATGAAGAAGCTGATGATGAAAATGCCCAACATCACTTTGGAGATAGAGCCTTTGTAGCGGATCGATTTGACCGGGCTGCGGTCGAGCCACGGCAGTACCGCAGGCAACGCGATCGCGCCGGCCATGACGACGAAGCCCCAGAACTTGGCATCGAGACCGAGCAGCGGATACGTCGCGGCACGCAACATCGCGTAGAACGGCGTGTAGTACCAGACCGGCGCGATGTGGTCGGGCGTCTTCAGCGGATTCGCTTCGTCGAAGTTCGGACGCTCGATGAAGTAACCGCCCATCTCGGGCAGATAGAAGACGATGGCGCAGAACACGATCAGGAACAGCACGATACCGGGCAGGTCGTGGCCGATGGTGTAGTACGGATGGAACGGAATGCCGTCGACGGGAATGCCCTCGGCGTTCTTGTTCTTCTTGATCTCGATACCGTCGGGGTTGTTCGAGCCGACGTGGTGCAGCGCGACGATGTGGACGAAGACCAGCATCACGAGCACGAGTGGCAGCGCAACGACATGCAGCGCAAAGAAGCGGTTCAACGTCACTTCGGAGATCAGGAAGTCGCCGCGGATCCACTCCATCAGATCGCCGCCGATCACCGGAATGGCGCCGAACAGCGAGACGATCACCTGTGCCGCCCAGTACGACATGTTGCCCCACGGCAGCAGGTAGCCGAAGAAACCTTCCGCCATCATCGCCACGAAGATCGCCATGCCGATCATCCACAGCAGTTCGCGAGGTTCGCGATACGAGCCGTACATCAGACCGCGGAACATGTGGAGATAGACGACGACGAAGAACGCCGACGCGCCGGTGGTGTGCAGGTAGCGCAACAGCCAACCGAATTCGACATCGCGCATGATGTATTCGACCGACGCGAACGCGCCGTCGCCGCTCGGCACATAACTCATCGTCAACCAGATGCCGGTGACCAACTGCAGCACCAGCACGACGGTTGCGATCACGCCGAAGTAGTACCAGAAGTTGAAGTTCTTCGGCGCGTAATACTTCGACATGTGGTATTCGAAGGTTTCGGTCGCAGGGAATCTGCGATCGACCCACGACATGAACGACGTCCACATGGCCGGGAATCGCGAAGGCGATGGCGACTGCTGCATCAGGCGTGCTCCTCGTCGATTCCGATGGTGATGACTTTGTCGCTAACGAAGCTATAGGGCGGCACCACGAGGTTGGCAGGCGCCGGTTTGTTGATTGCCACGCGACCAGCCAGGTCGAAAGTCGAACCGTGACACGGACAGAAGAAGCCCCCTTGCCAGTTCGCGTCGAAAGGCTCGGGCGTAACGGCCGGGAAATATTTCGGCGAGCAACCTAGGTGAGTGCAGAGACCGAGATAAACGCCGATTTCGGGCCTGCGCGAACGCCACTCGTTCTTCGCATATTTCGGTTGCTGGTCGCGTTCCGAATCGGGATCCGCGCGGCTCGCGTCGAGCTTCGGCAATGTTTCCAGCGCGGCAGGCGTGCGATAGAGGATGAACACCGGTTGACCGCGCCAGGCCGGAATCGGGCCGAGCATCTCGCCAGGCGTCAAACGGGAAAAGTCGACGGTGACCGGCGCCCCGAGTGCACGCGCTTTGGCGCTGGGACTCCACGATCTGACGAACGGAACGGCCGCGCCCACCACACCGAGACCACCGACTACGGACGTGGCGCCAATCAGAAAGTAGCGACGCTGTTTATTGACCCCGTCACCACTCATCGCCACGCTCCATTTGCCAACCTCACGACCGCGCGAAATTCTATCACACACTCGGGCCGCTCTGAGCGTTGCTGCGACACTTCTGAGACCACTTTTCCTAAGGGGCGCGAGTCAGCACGACGCCGTCTCGATCGTGCCGAGCAACCCGAGCGACTCCGAGAAAATTAACGCTTCGAGTATTGCGGACGCTTGCGTGCTTTTCGCAATCCGACTTTCTTGCGCTCGACCTCGCGTGCGTCACGCGTCAGGAAACCTGCGCGACGCAGCGGCTGACGCAACGACTCGTCGTACTGCACTAACGCTCTCGCAATGCCGTGACGGATCGCGCCGGCCTGACCCGAACCGCCACCGCCCTTCACAGTCACATACACGTTGAACCGATCAGCCGCCTCGACTACTTGCAACGGCTGGCGCACGACCATGCGCGCGGTTTCGCGACCGAAGTACTGATCGAGCGAACGCTCGTTGACCTTGATCTCGCCGTTACCCGACGTCACGAACACGCGCGCGGTCGAAGTTTTACGCCGACCCGTTCCGTAGTTTTGTTTGACTGCCATGAATTAGATTTCCAACGTCTGCGGCTGTTGAGCAGCGTGAGGGTGACTGGGACCTGCGTACACTTTGAGCTTTCTGAACATCGCGCGGCCGAGCGGATTGTGCGGCAACATTCCGCGCACCGCATTCTCGATCACGCGCTCCGGATGCTCCGCCTGCAGGCGCTCGAAGGTCACGCCTTTGATGCCGCCGGGGTAACCGGTGTGGCGATAGTAGATTTTGTCCGTCAGCTTGCGACCGGTCACGCGCACCTTGTCCGCGTTGATGACGATCACGAAGTCGCCGGTGTCGACGTTTGGTGTGTACTCCGCTTTGTGCTTGCCGCGCAGTCGATGTGCGATCTCGGTCGCCAGTCGCCCAAGCGTACGCTCCGCAGCGTCCACAACCAGCCAATCGTGGCGGACATCCTGCGCACGAATACTCAGAGTTTTCATATAGATACGCTTAGAACGGGGAAATTTGGAGCGCGAATGTTAGCCGAGGGACCAGGCTTTTACAACAAAACGACTGCGTTTACGCGCGATGTGTTCGCGACAGGTAGTCGCGCGAGCGCATTTCGAGCAGCCGACTGCGCGTGCGCTCGAATTCGAAGGCCAGTCGCTCGCCCTGATACAGCGTCTCGACCGGCGCCGCCGCGGACACGATCAGCTTCACGTTGTGGTCGTAGAACTCGTCGACCAAGCTGATGAAACGTCGCGCCTGATCCTCCATTCGCGTCGTGAAGAGCGGGACATCGCTGACCAGCACCGCATGATAGATGCGCGCCAGTTCGATGTAGTCGTTCTGGCTGCGCGGACCGTTGCACAAGGCATCGAAGTCGAACCAGGCGACGTCGTCCGCCGAACGCCGGCAGCGGATCGGCCGACCTTCGATTTCGAGTTCGATGTCGCGCTCCACACTGGAATGATCCGGCGCGAGCGCTGCAAACCGTTCGGCAAGCAACTCCTCGGCCCGCTGGTCGAGCGGCTCGTGATACGTCTCGGCCTGTTCGAGCAGCCGCAGGCGATAGTCGGTACCACCGTCGAGATTCATCACTTCGGTATTGCGTTCGAGCAGATCGATGGCCGGCAGGAAGCGGCGGCGTTGCAGCCCGTTCTCGTACAGCGCGTGCGGCGGAATGTTCGAAGTCGCGACGAGCGTGACGCCTTCTTCGAAGAGATGTGCGAGCAGTTCTCCGAGGATCATCGCATCGCCAATGTCGGAGACGAAGAACTCGTCGAAGCACAACACGCGCGCTTCGTTTGCCAGACCCTCCGCCACCAACTGAAGTGGATTCGATTGCCCCGCAAACCGGCTGAGGTCGCGGTGAACACGATGCATGAAACGGTGAAAGTGCGTGCGCAATTTTTCAGGAAACGGCACGCAGTCGAAGAACAGATCCATTAGAAAGGTCTTGCCGCGGCCGACGCCTCCCCACATGTAGAGACCCTTGACCATTTCCCTTCGATCGCCGACCAGCCGCGCCTTGAGGCGCCGTGCGAGCGTCGCTTCGTCGTTGCGCGCCTCGATCAACCGCCCGCTCAGATCGTCGAGGCGTACGATCGCGGCGCGCTGCGCAGCGTCGTCGATGAACCCAGGCAACGAGAGACAGGCCTTGTACTGCTCGACCGGAGTCATCGACCGTGGCACCGCCGAAAAAGACTGCACTGTACTGATCGGACGGCCGAAAACAATCGTCCTGGTCGCGCGGCCACACCCGCCTGAGAACCGCTGTTAGACTGCGAATTCCCGACCAGCTGCAGTCCGCCTACTAACCGACCATGGCTTCCGCCGTTCGATATCTGTTGCTCGCCGCCATCGTCGGCGGCCTGCTCGGTCTCGCCGTCGTGGCGTTGATGCGCACGGCCGACCCGGCATCCACCGGATACGCCGGCGCCGTCGCCGCGGCGGAACCCTCCGTCGTCAACATCTACTCGCTCAAAGCGGTCCACACGCGACTTCACCCGATCTGCGAGCTGCCTCGTTATCGTGAACTCTGCGACGCGGCGAACATGCCGGATCGCCGCCCACAAAACTCGTTGGGCTCCGGCGTGATCGTGCGCAGCGACGGCTACATTCTGACGAACGCGCACGTCATCGCCGATGCAGACGAGATCCTGGTGTCGTTCTCGGACGAACAGAAGACGTCCGCAAAACTCATCGGCACCGATCCGGAAACGGATCTCGCGGTCATCCGCGCCAACGCGACCGGCCTCAAGCCGATACAGATGGGATCGTCCGACGACGTGCGCGTCGGCGACATCGTGCTCGCGATCGGTAATCCGTTCGGTATCGGGCAGACGGTATCCATGGGCATCGTCAGCGCGAAAGGTCGCTACGGGCTGAGCAGTCCGTACGACGACTTCATCCAGACCGACGCAGCGATCAATCCCGGCAATTCCGGCGGTGCGCTGATCGACGCGAAAGGCCGGCTGCTCGGCATCAACTCGCTCTTCTACAGCCAGACCGGCGGCTCGCAGGGTCTCGGCTTCGCCGTTCCGGTGAAGCTCGCCTTGTCCGTGCTGGAAGAGATCATCGCGGAAGGACGCGTGATTCGCGGCTGGCTCGGCATCGACATCGATCCAATTCCATCGCCCGATAAAGGCGGACTCGTCATCGACAAGGTCGTGCCCGACGGACCGGCAGCAAAAGTGGGCGTGAGGACCGGCGACATCATCGTCGCGATCAACGATCAACCCGCAATTGCCCCGCGGGTCGTATCGCGACAGATCGGAATCGCCGAGCCCGGCAGCGACGTGAAGCTGAGTCTCTTGCGTAAAGGCGTGCCGTTGGAAGTGCATGCAAAAGCGGGTGTGCGCCCGCCTCCTGAACCGGAATAGCGCCGCAGTTCAACCGTTGTGATCGATGCCGCGGATGCGCGCCTGCGCCGAGCGCGCGTGCGCAGCCAGTCCCTCTCCCGTTGCCAGCGTCGATGCAATTCGTCCGAGCGCCTCGGCGCCTGCAGTCGAACAGCGGATCACCGACGAACGTTTCTGAAAGTCGTACACGCCGAGCGGCGAGGCAAAGCGCGCGGTACCGAACGTCGGCAGTACGTGGCTCGGACCCGCGACGTAGTCGCCGAGCGCTTCGCTCGTCGACGACCCGACGAAAATCGCGCCGGCGTGTCGGATGATCGGCAGTAGTGCATCCGGATCCGCAACCGCGAGCTCGAGGTGTTCCGGCGCAACGCGGTTGGCAATCGACACCGCTTCGTCGAGGTCGCGCGTGAGGATCAACGCACCGCGCTGCTGCAACGATCGCGCGATGGTGTCGCGACGCGGCAGGCTCGGCAGCAATCGTCGCATCGACGCGTGGACCGCCTCCAGATGCTCAATGTTGGGCGTCAACAGAATCGCCTGCGCCGCTGCGTCGTGCTCCGCCTGCGAAAAGAGATCGAGCGCGATCCAGTCCGGGTCGGCCGAACCGTCGGATATCACCAGGATCTCGCTGGGTCCCGCGATCACGTCGATTCCAACCGGGCCGAACACGAGTCGCTTCGCCGCTGCGACGAACGCGCCACCCGGCCCAACGATCTTGTCGACGCGCGGAATCGTTTCCGTTCCAAACGCGAGAGCGCCGATCGCCTGCGCGCCGCCGACGCAGAACACGCGGCGCACGCCGGCGATGTGCATCGCCGCGAGCACCAACGGATTGCGCACGCCGTCGGGCGTCGGAACGGTCACGACGATTTCGCCTACTCCGGCAACGGCCGCGGGAATCGCGGTCATCAACACCGTCGACGGATACGCGGCCTGTCCACCGGGCACGTAAATGCCCACGCGGTCGATCGGCGTCACCCGGTTGCCGAGTCGATTGCCGAACGCATCGGTGATTTCGAAGCTGTCCTGACGCTGTGCCTCGTGAAACGTGCGGATTCGTTGCGCCGCCTGCTCAAGCGCGCTGCGATCCGTTTCGGTCAGCGCATGTGCACACGCGGCGAGCTGATCAGGCCCGAGTTCGAGTTCAGCCACGCGCGCGCACGTCAGCCGGTCGAACCGCCGCGTGTATTCGAGCAGTGCGGCATCGCCGCGCGTGCGAACGGATTCGACGATGTCGCGCGCAGCGCGCGTGACCGCATCTTCTTCCGATACGTCCCACGCGGTCAGCGCAGTCAATGCACCGTCGAAATCCGCGTCGCGGCTCGACAGGCGTCGGACGATGTCAGCCACAGCCGGACTTCCGCGATTCGACGACGCCTTCCAGGCGCTTGAGCACCGCTTCGATCTCGTCGAAGCGCATCTTCAACGACGCGCGATTCACGATGACGCGCGCGCTGACGTTCGCGATCACGTCGCGCGCTTCGAGTCCGTTCGCGACCAGCGTATTTCCGGTATCGACGATGTCGACGATGCAGTCGGCGAGCCCCATCAGCGGCGCGATCTCCATCGCGCCGGACAGCCCGATCACTTCGACTTGCCGACCCTGCTCGGCGAAGTAGCGCTTTGCAATGTTGACGAACTTGGTGGCTACCCGCAGCGAGCTACTTTCGAGCGAAGCGCCTTTGGGCGCGGCGGTCATGATCCGGCAACGCGCGATCTTCAGGTCGAGCCGCTCGTAGAACCCCGCGCCGCCGTATTCCAGCAGCGTGTCTTTTCCGGTGATGCCAATATCGGCCGCGCCGTATTCGACGTAGGTCGGCACGTCCGCGCCACGCACCACCACCAGCCGTTCACCGCTGTGCGTATCGAAGACGAGCTTGCGGCTTCCTTCGATCCGCTCGATCGGCTCGATACCGGCTAACGCAAGCATTGGCAGACACTCGTCGAGTATGCGGCCGCGGTTCAGCGCAATCGTTAGCGGCTTGCTGTTCGATGCTTGCTTCATGCGCGGCCTCAGCGACCCGAAAGGCGCTGAACACGCGCGCCGAGCTGCGTGAGTTTCTCTTCGATGCACTCGTAGCCGCGGTCGATGTGATAGATCCGGTCGACCAGCGTCTGGCCTTCTGCGACGAGCCCGGCCACGACGAGACTGAACGACGCGCGCAGGTCGGTTGCCATCACAGGCGCGCCCTTCAATTTCTCGACGCCCGTAATGATCGCCGTGGTATTTCCGTCCAGCACGATCTTCGCGCCGAGCCGATTGATTTCGGGCACGTGCATGAAGCGGTTTTCGAAGATCGTTTCCGTTACGCGACTCGTGCCCTCGGCGATTGCGTTCATCGCGAGGAATTGCGCCTGCATGTCGGTGGGGAATGCCGGGTATGGTGCGGTGCGGATGTCGACCGCCCGAGGCCGCGCGCCTTTCATGTCGAGTTCGAGCCAGTCTTTTCCGTGGCTCAACGTCGCGCCCGCTTCTTCGAGCTTGATCAAAACCGATTCGAGCGTGTCCGGGCGCGTGTCCTTCAGACGTACGCGTCCGCCCGTGGCCGCGGCCGCGATCAGATAGGTGCCGGTCTCCACGCGATCGGGCATCACGCGGTGATGGCAACCGTGCAGTTCCTCGACACCCTCGATCGTGATCGTCGCGGTGCCCTGTCCTTCGATGCGCGCGCCCATTCCGATGAGGCACTCCGCGAGATCGACGATCTCCGGCTCGCGCGCGGCGTTCTCGAGCACCGTCGTGCCGCGGGCGAGCGTGGCCGCCATCATCAGATTTTCGGTGCCGCCGACGGTGGTGATGTCCATCAGGATGTGCGTACCGGACAAGCGACCATTCGCGTTCGCAATGACGTAGCCGTCTTCGACGCGAATCTCGGCCCCCATCGCGCTCAACCCCTTCAGGTGCTGGTCTACGGGCCGCGCGCCGATTGCACACCCCCCCGGCAGCGAGACTTCCGCCTGGCCATGTCGGGCCAGCAACGGCCCCAACACGGTAAATGAGGCGCGCATCGTCTTGACCAGATCGTACGGTGCGCGATAGCTGTTCAGCGACGCGGCACTGACGGCGACGTTGAGTTTCTCGTCGATCATGACTTCGACGCCGAGGCTGCCGAGCAATTCGATCATCGTGGTCACATCGTGCAGATGTGGCACGTTCGCGATCACGACCGGGGCGTCGGACAGCAGCGTTGCCGCGAGAATCGGTAACGCCGAATTCTTCGCGCCCGACATGCGCAGTTCGCCATGCAACGCGTGGCCGCCTTCGATCAGCAGCTTGTCCACTATTCCGCCTCGGGGCGTTCGGCCGGCGTGTAGGCGCGGATCGTTACCGCATGCAATGCGCCATCGCGGATCAGTTCGGCGATCGCGGCATACACGAGTTGCTGCTTCTTGACGCGGCTGACGCCTTCGAACGCCGGGCTGACAACCACGACTTCCATGCGGCTCGCATCGCCCCGTGCGGTCACTTCGCTGGGGACGATCGCTTTTGCGACGCGCGCTTCGACGTCGTCGGCGATCACGCCGCGGCTCCGCGCGGGGCCATCGGCAGAACCTCGTCGAGACCGCTGAACTCGATCAGGTTCGACACCAGCGGCGGAACATCGATGAACATCACCTTCGCGCCCACCGCACGCGCTCGTCGCATCCAGACGAGCATCAGGCTGACCAGCACGCTGTTGCCGTTCGTCACCCCGCCGAGTGAAATCTCCACCGTTTTCGGCTCCGCCGACCCATCGTTCGATCCAGAGAGTTCGGCGAACGTCGCATCGAGCAGCCCGCGCGCCTCTTTTCCGTTGGTGAGCGACGGCGAACCGGAGATCCGGTGATGCAGCAGATCCGTGGAGGTCACTTCGACTTCGACCATCAGTCTTCCCCGCTGGCGCTCTCCGGCGAGCCCTCCGGCGTGCCTTGGGTTGCCGGATCGATGTGCGCGATGGTCTCGCCCCAGCCGTTGATGACCGCATCCAGGCTGCCTTTGTTCTCGGGCGCATTCATCGCGCTGGCGAACTGATTGCGGTACGTGAGACCGATGTTGATGCCGTTGATGATGAGGTTGTACATGCGCCACGAGCCGTCCTCGCCGAGCCGCATGGAATAGATCACCGGATAGACCTTGCCTTCCTTGGAGTGCACTTCCATCTTCACGCTGTCGCGGTCCGGTTGTTTCGACGGGTGTTCGGCGGGTAACACGACGATGCTCTCGTCACCGAAATCGAGCAGCGCTTTGCCGTACGTGCGAATCAGGCCGCTCTTGAACGTCGCTTCGAACTGGTCGCGTTGCGACGGCGACGCCCGCTTGAAATAGACAGCCATGACGCCTTTCGAAAAGGTGTGAAAGTCGATAGTGGGATCGAGCACCTTTTCGACCGATGCGTAGAACCGCTGCGGGTCTTTGTCGAAGTACGTCTTACCTTCCTTTATCACGCCAATCAGCGTGTCAGCGGTCTGGCTGATCAACGCGCGCGGATCGGATGCAGCGGCCGCGGCGACCACAGACAGGAGAACCAGGCCGCACAGATACAACCTACGCATCACTTCGAGCCCATCTTGGAAATGAACGTGTCGATGAGGCCTTCCAGGCCGATCGCGCCTTGTGTGTTCGTGATGGTGTCGCCGTTATGCAACACCTGTTCTTCAGCGCCCGGCGTCAAACTGATGTAACGGCCGCCCAGGAACCCTTCGGTCTGGATGCGCGCACCGGTGTCGACCGGCAGATTCGCGACGTCGCGACTGACCTGCATCGTCACGATCGCTTCCGCGCTTTCGCTGTCGACGCCGATTTTCGCGACCCGCCCGATGGTGACGCCGGCGAGGCTGACCTTCGATCGCACGCGCAGACCGGCCACGTCGTTGAACTTCGCGTTCAGCAGGTACGAACCCGAGGTGTCGCCGACGCCGACGCCGCTGACGCGAAACGCCAGAAACACGAGGCAGAGAATGCCGGCCAATACAAAGGCGCCGACACTGATCTCAATCGTGCGCATTCGGATCAATTGAAGTCTCCGTACATGACCAGAGTCAGGATGAAATCGAGCGCGAGCACAGCGACGGACGAGTACACCACGGTCTTCGTCGTCGCGGCGCTGATCCCTTCTGACGTCGGCGTCGAATCATACCCTTGAAACACGGCGATCCAACTGATTACCACACCGAAAACGCCGGCCTTCACCATTCCTTTGCCGATATCTTCCCAGCGCTGCACGCCGTCCTGCATGCCGCCCCAGAAGCCGCCGACGTCGACGCCGAGCCAGTCGACGCCCACGAGCGCGGAACCGCCGATCGCGACGGCATTGAAGATCACGGTGAGCAGCGGCATGCAGATCATGCCTGCCCAAAGGCGCGGCGCAATGATCCGGTGCAGCGGATCGACGCCCATCATCTCCATGGCCGACAGCTGATCGGTCGCCTTCATCAGGCCGATTTCCGCGGTAACGGCGGAACCGGCACGTCCTGCGAACAGCAAGCCGGTCACTACCGGTCCGAGTTCGCGCAGCAGCACCAGCGCGACGCCAAGACCGACGGACTCCTCGGCACCGACACGCGACAACTGCGTATAGCCCTGCAGCGCGAGCACGGCGCCGATCGAAAAAGCCGACAGCACAATGATGATCAGCGACAACACGCCGATCTGATAGACCTGCTTCACCAACAGCGTCATGTCGCCGCGCCGCGGCAATCCGGCGATCGAACGGAACCACACGATCGATGCACGCCCGAGCGCCTCGATCCAGCCCAGCGCCCACTGCCCCAGCAGCCTCAGGTAACGCAACATCAGGCGTCACCCATGACATCGTCGAGAAAGTTGTCCGCCGGATAGTGGAACGGTACCGGACCGTCGGGCGAGCCGAGCATGAACTGACGCACCATCGTCGACGGATGATCCCGCAGTTCCTTGGGGCTGCCTTCACCGATCACACGACCATCTGAAATGATGTACATCTGATCGGCGATGCTCGCCGTCTCGTGAATGTCGTGTGATACCACCAGACTGGTCATCGCCAGCGACTCGTTCAAGCCGCGGATCAGCGATACCAACACACCCATCGCGATCGGGTCCTGACCCGTGAATGGTTCGTCGTACATGATGAATTTTGGATCGAGCGCGATCGTGCGCGCCAACGCAACACGCCGCGACATTCCGCCGGATAGTTGCGACGGCATCAGATCGCGCGCGCCGCGCAATCCGACCGAATTGAGCTTCATCAGCACGAGGTCACGGATCATTTCGTCGGGAAGGTTAGTGTGGGCGCGCAACGGAAAGGCAACGTTTTCAAATACCGAGATGTCGGTAAACAACGCCGACGACTGAAACAGCATGCCCATGTTTCTGCGAAGTTCAAACAGTTCATCACGCGACAGCTTCGGGACGTCGCGCCCGTCGACGATCACGCGGCCGCTGTCCGGTCGAATCTGCCCCCCTATGATTTGTAGGAGCGTCGTCTTACCGGTTCCGCTCGGCCCCATTAGCGCAGTGATGCATCCCCGCGGCACCACCAGGTCGAGACCGTCGAAGATGATCCGGTCGCCGCGGCTGAATCGCAGGCCTTCTATTTCGATCAGATTGTCGGTCACTTCAGTAGGAGGCCCGGAGACTCTAAGGGTTTCGGCGCCGCGAACTATACCATCGCTCGCAGCCACCGCTCGTTCCGGCGCACACCCAACCGCGCGGAGGGGCGCGCCTTGCAATGGACAGGTATTCCCCATCTAATCGGTCGCCCTTGACCGCGACTCGCTGCGCGGTCCCATACTGGCGAGCCAGTGTTCCAACGTGCGGTCCGGCGGAATGAACTATCCCAAGTCGATCCTCGACAAAGCGCGACACGTACGTCTGCTCATTCTCGACGTAGACGGCGTGCTCACGGACGGACGCCTGTACTACTCGGATAGCGGTGAGGAGTCGAAGGCGTTTTCGACGCAGGACGGTGCGGCCATCAAGATGCTGAGCGACACCGGCGTGATCGTGGCCATCATTACCGGACGTCAATCGAAGCTCGTCGCGCGCCGCGCCGCGGAACTCGGCGTCCAACACGTGTACCAAGGTGCATCCGACAAGGCACGCGCTCTGGAGGAACTCATACTCGGTACCGGCATCGATCGTCCGCTCATCGCGCACGTGGGCGACGACCTGCCCGATCTCCCCCTGTTCAATCGCGTAGGCATGACGTTCACCGTACCCGGCGCCCATCCCGAGGTGATCGATCGGGCCGATTACGTCACCGACGCACACGCAGGACTCGGCGCGGTACGGGAGGTGTGCCATCTGTTGATGGTCGCGCAGGAAACCTGGGCCGCGGCGCTCGGCCACTACGACACATGAATCGCTGGTCCTGGCTGTTGGTCATCTTCGGCTGCTTCGCTCTGCTGCTGTCGCTCGGCGACTGGAAGCACATCGACGTGTCGCCCAGTGAACAACCGGCATCGGCCGGCGAGCCCGATCTATACATGGAGAAGGCCGCGATCACCCAATACGGCGACGACGGCACGGTGCGCTACCGACTGCTGTCCAGCGAGGTTCGCCACTACGAAGACGAACGCCTCACGAGGCTCGTCGCGCCAACGATGACGCTCTACCGCGCC
Organism: uncultured Gammaproteobacteria bacterium; assembly: GCA_963780795.1. Taxonomy (GTDB): domain Bacteria; phylum Pseudomonadota; class Gammaproteobacteria; order Pseudomonadales; family Azotimanducaceae; genus DATJGR01. The sequence goes on from CAWADH010000011.1 coordinate 77,843, forward strand.
CCTCAGCCACCCTGGTTTGCGCGGTCCAAGGAAGGTCTGGTTCACGACACCGACACGGTCGACGGCAAGCGGGACGAAGTCATCCTGCTGCGCGACGACGTGCACCTCGAGCAACAGGAACCGAACCGCATCGAAATCTCGAGTCCGAACCTGTACGTGTACCCGGACCGCCAATTCGCCGAGACCGACCAACCTGTTATCATCGACACCACTTCCGGGCGCACTCAAGCGGTCGGAATGTCCGGTGACCTCAACACCAGTCTCCTCAAACTGTCGTCGAGCGCCTCTGAGAGGGTACATACCATAGTCATGCCAGGTCAGTTCAAACGTGCAACGGCGAAGTCCAATCAATAAGCTCGCGCTGACGCTCACCGTTTCGCTGCTTTGCATCACCGCGGACGATGCGATCGCGCTGCCCGAAGATGCGGAACAACCGATCCACATCCATTCCGATTCGGCAGAGCTCGACCAGAACAAGAGCGTCGCGATCTACCACGGGTCGGTGCGAATGGAGCAAGGCACCATGACGGTGACCGGCGACAAGATGACGGTCGAGCTGCAGGATCAGCTGGTGGTGCGGATCATTGCGGAGGGCGACCGCGCGCACTATCAGCAACAGGTGAAGGCGGACGAATCGATCGTGTTCGCCGATGCGAAGAAGATCGTCTATTTCACGCAGGAAGAGCGCGTCGAGCTCACCGGCAATGCGTATCTGACACAGGACAAGAACGAATTCACGGGCGAGATGATCAAGTACAACGTGCGCGAAGGCAAAGTCGACGCCCAAGCAAACGGGCAAGGTAAGGTGCAGATGATTCTGCAGCCCGCCGCACTGAAGAAGCAGCAGGATCAGGCGCAGAAGCCGGCGCACCCGTCGCCGCCGCCGAAGCAACCATAGTGTCTCAGCTCGTCGCCCAGCATCTCGCGAAGCGCTACGGCCAACGGACGGCCGTTGCCGACATCAGTCTCTCGGTAGCGCGCGGCGAGATCATCGGTCTGCTCGGACCGAATGGCGCAGGCAAGACGACCAGCTTCTACATGATCGTCGGATTGATAAAGGCCGACGGCGGCGTCATCGAGCTCGACGGCGTGGCGATCACCGGCAAGCCGATGCACGAACGCGCGCGGCTCGGCGTCGGCTACCTGCCGCAGGAAGCGAGCGTGTTCCGCAAGCTCAGCGTCGCCGACAACATCATGGCCATCCTCGAGTTGAAGCGCGATCTGTCGAAAGCGGATCGTCGCGGTCGCCTCGAACAACTGCTCGACGAGTTCCACCTGCAGGGCGTCCGCGCGCAGATCGGCGAACGGCTGTCGGGCGGAGAGCGTCGCCGCGTCGAAATCGCGCGCGCGCTCGCGAGCGAACCGAAGTTCATCCTGCTCGACGAACCGTTCGCCGGCGTCGATCCGATTTCGGTCGGTGAAATCAAGGCGATGATCCGTGACCTGGCACAACGCAACATCGGCGTGTTGATCACCGATCACAACGTCCGCGAAACCCTCGACATCTGCGATCGCGCCTACATCGTAAATGAGGGCCACATCATTGCGGATGGCGACACCGAGGCCATACTATCGAACGAAAAGGTCAGAAATGTTTATCTGGGCGCGCAATTCCGACTGTAAGTTCGCGTCCGCCCATCCCGTATGAAGCAGTCGCTCTCTCTCAAGCTCGGCCAGCAGCTGACGATGACGCCGCAGTTGCAACAGGCGATCCGCCTGTTGCAGCTATCGACGCTCGATCTGCGTCTGGAGATCCAGCAGGCGGTCGAGGCGAACCCAATGCTGGAGCTCGTCGAAGACGATGACGACGACGCGCCCGCCGAAGCATCGAATCACGACGACGACATCCCAGCCGTCGACTCGGACGACTTTCGCGAACTGGCCGGCGACGGCGACCAGCTCGCCGAACAGATGCCCGAAGAATTGCCGGTAGACAGTTCCTGGGACGACGTCTTCCAGGCAACCACGCCAACGCAAACTGGCGCGGACGAAGACTTCGACGGCACCGAGCGCAACACTACCGAAGAGTCGCTGCAGGACCATCTGCTGTGGCAACTGAATCTGACGCCGATGTCGGCCCGCGATCTTGCCATCGCCCGCGCGATCATCGACGGCATCGACAGCGACGGCATGCTGATCGCCAGCGTCGAGGAAATACTCTCCGGGTTTCCCGCAGAGTACGAAATCGAAGAGGACGAAGTGATTGCGGTGCTGAAACGCATCCAGCAGTTCGATCCACCCGGCGTAGCCGCGCGCGATCTGCGCGAATGTCTGCTCATTCAGCTCAACCAACTTCCCGACGACACCGATTGGGTGCAGGAAGCGCGGTCACTGGTCAGCGAACATCTCGACCAGCTGGCCGCGCACGACCTCCCCGCGCTCGTGCGCAAGACGCGCCTCGAAGAGGACGAGATCCACGCGGTGATCCACTTGATCCGGTCGCTCAATCCGCGTCCGGGCACCGCGATTTCGGACGGTGAGACCGAGTACGTCGTCCCCGACGTGCTGGTGCGACGCGAACGGGACAAATGGCTCGTCGAATTGAATCCGGAAACCGCGCCGCGCGTCCGCATCAACGCGCAATACGCCAACATGGTGCGCCGCGCGGACTCTGGCGACACGAACACCTACCTGCGCGACAACCTGCAGGAAGCGCGCTGGTTTCTGAAGAGCCTGATCAGCCGCAATGAGACGCTGCTGAAAGTGGCAACCAAGATCGTCGAACACCAGCGGGGTTTCCTCGAGTACGGCGAGGAAGCGATGAAACCGCTCGTGCTGCACGACATCGCCGAAGCCGTGGCGATGCACGAGTCGACGATTTCCCGCGTGACCACGCGCAAATACATGCACACGCCGCGCGGCATTTTCGAGCTGAAATATTTCTTCTCGAGCCACGTCGGCACCAGCACCGGCGGCGAGGTTTCGAGCACCGCGATCCGTGCGTTGATCAAGAAACTGACGGCCGAGGAGAACCCGCGAAAGCCGTTGAGCGACAGCAAGATCACGGCGATACTCAAGACCCAGAAGATCAATGTCGCACGGCGTACGGTTGCCAAATATCGCGAGCTACTGTCGATTCCCCCGTCGAACGAACGCAAACGACTCGTTTGAACTCCTGTCCTATTTCCATGCGACGCGAGTTCCGTCCCTGCAGCACCCCGCTGCCCTTCCCGCCACAAGGAGAACGCCCATGCAGTTGAGCATTACCGGGCATCACATCGATGTCACTGAAGCATTGCACAGGTACGTCACCCAGAAATTCGTACGGCTGGAACGCCATTACGACCACATCACCAACGTTCACGCGGTGCTGTCGGTCGAGAAACTCATCCACAAGGCGGAGGCGACCGTCCACACCAGCGGCGCCGAACTGTTCGCCGACTCGGTCTCCGAAGACATGTACGCCGCCATCGACGCGCTGGTCGACAAACTCGACCGCCAGATCGTCAAACATAAAGAGAAGACCCGCACGAACAATCACCGCGGCAACGCCTGAGCCGCCGGAGCGATGCGGGTTGAACCGCCATGAAACTGGTCATCATCAGCGGCCGCTCGGGCTCGGGTAAGAGCACCGCGCTGCACGTCCTCGAAGACGCCGGATTCAACTGCATCGACAACTTTCCGGTCGGACTGCTGCCGGCGATGGTGCACACCGCGCTGCGCGACCCGCAGCAGCACAGCCAGCGCATGGCAGTGAGCATCGACGCACGCAACTCGGCGGCCGATCTGAAGCGCTTTCCCGAGATTCTGCTGTCGCTCGACCGGATGGATCTCGACTGCGAAGTGATCTATCTCGACGCGCTCGGCCCCACGCTGGTAAAACGCTTCAGCGAAACGCGGCGCCGCCATCCGCTCACGAACGAAACCACGGATCTGCGCCAGGCGATCGAGGCCGAGCACGAGTTGCTCGCGAGCATCGCCGATCTGGCTGACCTGGTGATCGATACGACGCATCTCGCCACACCGGCGCTCATCGATCTGATCAGCGCGCGGATCGCATCGAAAACGACCTCGGGACTGTCGCTGCTGTTCCGTTCGTTCGGTTTCAAATTCGGGATACCGGTCGACGGCGATCTCGTCTTCGACATCCGCTGCCTGCCCAACCCTCACTACGTTCCGGACCTACGCCGGCTCACCGGCAAAGACGAAGCGGTTCGGGAATTCCTCGAGGCCGATGCAGACGTACGGGCGATGTATGACGACATCCGACGCTACCTCGAAACCTGGCTGCCGAAGTTCGAACAGAACAACCGCATCTACATGACGGTGGCCATCGGCTGCACCGGCGGGCAACATCGCTCGGTCTACATGGCCGAGAAGCTCGGCGCACATTTCCGCAACACGATTCCGAACGTCCTCGTGCGGCATCGCGAGCTCGAACAGAGAATCTGAAAGAACGACGGATCTGACACGAATCTCAAGATGCAGGAACGCAGAGTCACCATCGTCAACAAGCTGGGATTGCACGCGCGCGCGGCCAGCAAGTTCGTCAATCTCGCGAAGCGGTTCGCGAGCAGGATCGAAATCGTCAATACCGCCAAGACCGTGGACGGCAAGAGCATCATGAGCATCATGCTGCTCGCCGCATCACAAGGCACCGAGATCGGCCTGCGGATCGAAGGCGAAGACGAGGACGACGCCATGAAGGCGATCACCGACCTGATCGCTGACCGGTTCGGCGAAGGGGAGTGATCGCCCCCGCGATCAGCCCGCGACCGTCATGCCGTCGATGAGCAACGAGCCGGTGACGACGTTGCCTCGGCGATCGGGATCGTCGCCGAGGCCGACCAGGGAGCCGTACATGTCGGCGAGCCGACCGGCAATGGTGATCTCGTCGACCGGATGCACGATCTCGCCGTTGGAAATCCAGAACCCTGCCGCACCGCGCGAGTAGTCGCCGGTCACGATGTTCACGCCCTGCCCGATCAGTTCCGTGACGAGCAGCCCTTCCTTCACGCTCTTGAGCAGCTCGGCGAATGGTTGCCGCGGTCCTTCGACCCACACGTTGTGCACACCGCCGGAGTTTGCCGTCGTGGTCATACCCAGACGTTGCGCGGAATAATTGCCGAGCACGTAGGACGCAACCGTTCCGCGATCGATGAATGCCTTCTCGAACGTTGCCACGCCGTCGCCGTCGAACGCGGCGCTGCCCGGTCCGCGCGGCAGCAGCGGCCGCTCGATCACCGAATAGGTTTCGGGCAGAAGCTTGCGCCCGATCGAATCCGTCAGGAACGACGCCTTCCGGTAGAGAGATCCGCCGCTCAATGCGCCGATGAGGTGGCCGATGAGACCGCTCGCGATTTCGGCGGAAAAGACCACCGGATACCGGCCCGTCTTGATCGGCCTCGCACCCAGCCGCGCCACCGCTCGGCGCGCCGCCTCGGCGCCGACGCTTCCTGCATCGGCGAGATCGTCGATCGACCTCCCGATGCTGTAGTAAAAGTCGCGCTCCATGCCGTTGCCGTCGTCGGAAATGACGCCGCAGCTGATGCTGTGACGCGTCGCGATGTGGCTGCCGAGGAAGCCGTTGCTGTTCCCGTAAACGCGACAAACGCGTTGTGTGCCCACCGACGCGCCGTCGGAGTTCTTGATGCGGCGGTCGTAACCGCGCGCTGCCGATTCCGCCGCGCGAGCCAACGCTTCGGCGTCGGCCACCGACGTATTCCACGGATGGTCGAGATCGAGGTCTGGAAAGACCCGCGCCATGAGCGATTTGTCAGCAAGCCCGTGACACTGGTCTTCTTCGGTGAATCGCGCGATGTTGCACGCCGCCTGCACCGTTGCCGCAACCGCAGCCGGCGTCGAGTCAGACGTGCTTGCAGATCCTTTGCGCTTGCCGAAATAGACGGTGATGCCAAAACCGCGGTCGCGGTTGAACTCCACGTTTTCGAGTTCGCCGAGCCGAACCGTGACCGACAGACCGGCATCTTCGCTGGCCGACACTTCGGCCGCATCGGCGCCGCTTTTGTGTGCCCGATCGAGAATGTCGGTTACGAGCGACTTCAGATCGTTCTCGTGGTCGGTGGCGGCAACCAGATTCACCGTGTCGTCCATAGCAACCTCTCTGGTGTGATACCTTGCCGCCGATGAGCGAAGAGGAACCGAGTAAATCCGTGCGCAAGCGCGCCGCGCAGCGTCTGAAAGAACTCGGAACGCAACTGGCGGAGCTCAACGACGAACAGCGCGCCGCGTTGCCGCTGCCGGAACCGTTGGCGAACGCCGTCGCCGATTACAGACGGATCACGTCGCACGAAGCGAAGCGGCGCCAGGGTCAGCTGATCGGCCGGCTGATGCGCGGCGTCGACGTTACTGAGATCGAACACGCGCTGCACGGCCTCGACCGCAAAAACGCAGAGGCGCGATTCGCGCATCACGAGATCGAACGCTGGCGCGATCGCCTCATCGCCGATGACGCCACCATGACCGACTACATTTCCGCGTACCCGACCACCGATCGCTCGCAATTGCGCGCGTTGATCCGCGCCGCGCGCAAACAGACCGATGACCCGAGCGCATTCCGGGCGCTGTTCCGGCATCTGCGCGTCAACGCCGCACTTCACGCCAAGCGCTTTCACGCGACCGATCCGGACGACGCCTCGGTTCCACCCACCGTTACCTGATCGATCCGCAGGGTCGGCTGGCCGACGCCGACCGGCACCGATTGGCCGTCCTTCCCGCAAACGCCGACGCCTTCGTCGAGCGCGAGGTCGTTACCGACCATCGACACGCGCGTCATGATCTCGGGGCCGTTGCCGATCAACGTCGCGCCTTTCACCGGCCGGGTGACGCGGCCATCCTCGATCAGATACGCCTCGGTCGCCGAGAAAACGAATTTGCCGGACGTGATATCGACCGATCCGCCGCCAAAATTCACCGCGTACAAACCGCGCGACACGCTGGCGATGATTTCTTCGGGCGCGTGCATGCCTGCCAGCATGAACGTGTTGGTCATGCGCGGCATCGGCGCGTGCGCATACGACTGGCGGCGTCCGTTGCCGGTCGGCGCGGCGCCCATCAGCTTCGCGTTCAGCCGGTCCTGCAGATAACCCTTCAGCACGCCGTTCTCGATCAGCACGGTGCGCTGCGTCGGCGTGCCTTCGTCATCGACGGACAGCGAGCCGCGCCGGTTCGGCAGCGTTCCGTCGTCAACGACCGTGCAGAGGGGCGATGCAACCTGCTCGCCGATGCGGCCGCTGAACGCCGACGTACCCTTGCGATTGAAATCGCCTTCGAGCCCGTGGCCGACAGCCTCGTGCAGCAACACGCCGGGCCAGCCCGGACCGAGTACCACCGCCATCGGTCCCGCTGGCGCCGGAATGGCTTCGAGGCTGACGAGACCGGTGCGCACCGCCTCGTCGACGAACCCGGCTGCCCGATCGTCCGTCATGAACCAGTGCAGATCGCGACGGCCGCCGCCGCCCGAGAAACCGCGCTCGCGGCGGCCGTTCTGCTCAACGATCACGCTCACGTCGAGGCGAACGAGCGGACGGATATCGGCTGACATCGTGCCGTCCGTCGCAACCACCAGATGGGTTTCGTAGTTCGCGGCGAGCCGTATCGTCACTTCCTTCACGCGCGGGTCGATCCGCCGTGCGCGCGCATCGAGTTCGCGCAACAGCGCGATCTTCGCGTTCTCGTCTAGCGATGCGATCGGATCGACCGGTTCGTAGCGGCGCTCGACCGCTGTCGGCGCCCACACGCGATGCTCGCCCGATCCACCGCCGCGCACGATGCTGCGGGCGGCCACCGCCGCTTCTTCGAGCGCCGGCAACACGATGTCGTCGGAGTAGGCAAAACCGGTGCGTTCGCCGCTGATCGCACGCACGCCCACGCCGCGATCCGCACTGAACGCACCTTCCTTGATGATGCCGTCTTCCATCACCCACGCTTCGCTGCGCACCGACTGAAAGAACAGTTCGCCGGTGTCGATCGCGCGCCCCGCCAACCGGCCGAGCAGCCGTTCCACGTCGGTCGAACGCAGGTCGGCTGCATCCCACAACTGCCTTTGCGCCACTTCGATGAGTTCGTTCATGCGGCGTCACTCATGCATCTTTGTCCTTCGGTTGCGCCGCGTTCGGCGTGGTTCCGCCCGGCGCGGGCGTTTGCGCCGGCGGCGCGGTAGAGGGTGCATTCGGCGGTGTTGCCGATTCGGCAGCCGTCTCGGACGGCTCGTTCATCACTTTCGAGAACACCTGTTCGAAATTCACTTCCGGATTCTGCAGCGTTCCGGTCACTTTGTATTTCGCACTGGAGAGATTGTCGATCTGATTGCGGAACAATCGTTCGCCGACGAGTACCGCGCCGGCTGCGATCGGATTCACGAAGCCGAGATACGCGGCGTACCACGGCAGGCTCGAGCTCACCGGCAGCGTCACGACCATTTCGTTGTCCAGCGTGCCGGTCAGCAGATTCACGGTGCCGTTGATGCGGAAGTCGCCGCCGGTGCCGTCGATCTTCATCGGCTCGACGAAGTTGATGACACCGCGATCGGCCATTACGGTCGCAGTGAGTTCATCGAAACTGATGCCCTTTCCGAACACGTCGGAGAAATCGAGCGTCATCCGTTTCGCGATCGCGGCGAAGTTCAGCAGGCTGAAAATCCGCACCGCGCCAGATCCTTCGCCGAGATCGACGAAGCGTCCTTTGTCGGCTTTCATCGCGACCTTGCCTTCGATGTTCTGCAGCGAGAAGTTGAGCGGAGATCCCGGCCAGTCGACGTCCACATCGACACGGGCGGTCGCCGTCTCGAGACTCGGCGCGTAGTTCCACTGCGGCAGCACCGTGGCCAGGTCGCCGGCCTGCAGCCGGCCTTTGAAGTGAGTTCTGCCCGCTTCGCCGCCGGTCCACGTCGCCGGCCCATCGCCCTCGATGTGCAGTCCTTTCACGTCGGCAACGAGGTTCTCGATCGCCACACCCTGATCGGCCTTGCGCACGTCGAAGCGCCAGCTTCCGTAGTTTTCTTCTCCGAGCGAGATGCTCTGCACCAGCACGTCGAGGTCGATGATTCCGCGCGGATCGACGCTCGCCAACGGATCGCCTTCGCCGCCGGGCTTTCCAGCAGGCAACTTCAGATAATGCAAATCGATACTTGGCGGCGCATCGGCCGCCCACTCCATCGAACCCTCGACGTCAGGCGCCGTGACGGAGATCTGCAACTTGCCGGCACGATTCCAAACGTCGGCTACGACATTGTCGAATCCGACGTTCTGAAACGCGACGTGCCCGATCTTGAACGCGTTCATGCCCCACGGAAAACTCGGATAGAATCCCGCTTCTTCGCCCCTCAATCTATCCGTTAGGTCGAGCGAAGCGAGTTCGCCTTCTATCGTCACGGCGTCTTCGTTGCCGTGCTCGGGCTCTGCCTGCACGCCGATGCCGATGCTGCCCGACCGCACGGCGCCGTCGGCGATGCGGAGCCAGCCCTGCGCGACGTCGCCGAGATGGAAATCGAGCCGGTCATGATCGTTCGCGAAAACCATCGTCAACGTCGAGGGACGCGATACCGACGCCTCCTTGCCGAGCGCTGCCGGTAGCCCGAGCGTCACGCCGACCAGGTTCGATTGCAGCGCGAGCACTGACGGCTCGCTCGAACCGGGTTTGATCCGGTATTCACCGGCAAAGTCGAACTCGCCGTCGACGAGACCCGGATTCGGCAGACTACGCCAGTCGGTCAGTTCTTTGGCAGCCGTGCGTCCGTCGAACGCGACCCGTATCACGCCGTCCTGCGACGTCACTGCGAAACGCGCCGGGCGATCGAACATGCGTCCGGTGATCGACTCTGCTTCGATCTCATTCGGATAGCGATAATGCACTTTGCCGCGCAACCCGCCGAGTTCGACCTTCATGTCGGTGAGCGCAGCGGTGAACTCGTCGAGGTCGAGCTTCAGATCGATATCGGCCGCAGTGTTGCCCGAAATCGGTATGCGCATCTGCGCCGCGTAGTCGAACGACCCCGCGAACGTCCACTCGGGCTTTACGAACGTCAGCCACGTGGTCAGCGGCGATTGATCGATCAGCTTGCGCAGCGATGCGCCGTTACCTCGACCTTTGCCATGGAAGTCGACGTACTCCACCGAAAGCGGCAGGAATACATCCGCGTCGGCCACGTCGAGGCCGACCAGATCGCCGGCGTCGAACCGCCCGAACGTACCGAGCGCGGTGTATTCGATCTGGCCCGCTACACCGGTCGCCGGCGGCCAGTCGGGATGGAACCGCACGGTTCCATCGTGAAGCTCGACGCGCAGTTCGGCCTGACGCATCGGCAATCCCTCGATCGTGCGCAGATGGCCGTGATAAACCAGATCGGCCACGTCTACCCGACCCGCGAGAATCGCGTGATCGAGACCGTCGCGCAACGATTGCGGCAATTCGCGCGGCACGAAGCCGAGACCTTCGCGGCCGTCGATGTCGTTGATGCGAAGCGCCAGCAACAACCGCTGCTCCAGCTCATCGGTCGGGCGGCCGAACGTGAACTGGCCGTGGATCGTCGAATCGCCGAACGTTCCCGCGAGATCGTGACCCTGTACCGCGAGGTAACCGGGCACGAACCAGATCAGAATGCTGCCTTCGAGGTGCTGGAATTCCGTCGCATGTTCATAGTAGTCGAGAAATCCGAGCTCGACCTGGTCGCCGGCCAGATTGATCTCGACGCTGCGTTCGGTGCCGGCAACCTTGGCGTTGCCGTTGCGGACATGCGGCACGCCTTTCCAGTTCTCTAGTGCGATGCCAGATACCTGCGCTTCGTAATCCAGCGCGTGATCGTCGAAGTCGTAGCGGATCTTCGCGCCTTCTACACGTCCGCGTGGATCGAGCCCTCCGAGCCACGTCTCGACCCCGTGCACGCCTGCAGCTGCGTCACGCACGATGCCGACCGCCGGTTGCGCGTCGAACGCCGGCAGCGCCGCCTCGATGCTGGTCCAGCCGGTCAGTCCGCGTTGCACGTTCACCACGGTTTTGTCGAGGCGCAAGTCGCCGTGCGCGCCGGCAACTGCAAACTGGTCGACCGCCAGATTCCAGTGGCGTCCTAATCGGCCGGTGGACCCGCGCATCGCAACGTCGAGCGAATCGACAACTCCGGTCGGAAGCGTCATGTCGCGCGCCGCCAACGCGAGCGACCCTGCGCTGTTGCGGCCCGAGAACGACCATTGTCCGTGCAACCGGTCGATCGTCACGCCGAGTCCGCCGACCGCGACGCCGAACACCGGCGCAATGACGAACTGCTCCGCGTCGATGGCGAGCTCACCGCTCGTTGGCCTTCCGATCCAGGCATCGGACAGGTTGTACGCGAGCCTGATCTCTCCGCTGCCGCCATCTTCGACTGACAGGACGACTTCGCCGGAATGACGCAAGCCCGCGTTCGCAACGCTTCCGCGCGCGTGAATCTCGCCGAGCCGCTCTGACGGTTTCGTGCTGACGCTGGCGTCGGGGCGATTGAACCGGATCCGGACGTCGGGGAACCGGATGCCGTCGCTATAGCGCAAGAGATCCTCGAGCGCAGTTCCGCCGCTACCGCCCCCGCCGGCCTTGCCGAGATACCATCGGCCATTCGCGTCGCGCTGGGGTGCCAACTCCACTTGCGCCGCAGACAGATGCCGCGCAATCAGTGCGCTGTGCAGCGCGCTCTCGAGCACGTCCATCTCGAGGGTCACGTCGCTGGCATGGCCGCCGCGGAACTGAAGTTGCTCCAGATGGACGACCGGATTCAGCAGATGCCAGTGCCCCGTCAACCCGGTCGTCTCGACACCGCTCTGCGCGAGATACGTGTTCAGGCGCGGTTCGAGTTGCGGCAGGAATGCGACCAGCACGCGGCCGGTCGCCGTGACCAGGGCCAGCAGCACCGTCACGGCGATCAACAACAGCGATAAAGGACGCAGCACGGCGCGCAAAACGATTGACCCACACTCTCGACGTAAGGATTTCGACCGCGGCGGGAGAGCTTGATTCAGCGCGAACCGGCGGCCGCGCGCAGTTCAGCGGGTTACGCCCTGGACCAGTACCAGGTCGAACTGCTCGGGACCATAGCTCGGCTCCACCTGGAAACGGATCGCCCGTCCGATCTGCTCAGCCACGCATGCTACGTTATCGCGTTCCTCGTCGAGTAATCGATCGACCACGCTCTGCGACGCCTGAACCAGCATGTCGCTCGGCGACACGGCGCCGTTCGTGAGACCGGACGCGGGATGGCCGGATACCGGGTGCTGGCGGGCGCTGCGCAACATGGCGCGGAAAATCTCGAGGCACACCGTTTCGGCCGTCTTGACCACGCCGTGACCGCTGCACGTAGGACACCTCTCACAGACCTGCTGACGCAGACTCTCACGCGTTCGCTTGCGGCTGATCTGCACCAGGCCGAGTTCAGAGATGCCCGAGATGCGTATGCGCGCGGGATCCGATTCGCACGCTTTTTCGAGCGTGCGCAGCACCTGCCGACGATGCTCCTCGTCTTCCATGTCGATGAAATCGACCACGACGATACCGCCGAGATTACGAAGGCGCAGTTGCCGGGGCAGGATCGCGGCGGCCTCGAGGTTGGTTCTGAACACCGTGTCTTCCAGATTGCGTGCGCCGACGTAAGCGCCGGTGTTCACGTCGATGGTCGTCATTGCTTCGGTCTGCTCGATGACGAGATGGCCGCCCGAACGCAACGCAACGCGGCTCTGCAGCGCCCGGTCGATCTCGTCTTCGACGCCGTAGCGATCGAACAGCGCGACCGGATCGTCGTAGAACTGCACGCGCTGAACGTGTTCCGGTATGAACTCGGCGACGAAGTCGCGCACGCGTTCGTAAGTGCGCCGTTCGTCGATCTTCACGGCCCGCAACTCCGGTCCGGCGAGATCGCGGATCACCCGGGTGTGCAGCGGCAGCTCCTGATACACGAGCCCCGACGAGTCCTGAATGCGCTGCCGTTCGTCGACGCGCTGCCAAACCCGTTCGAGCACGCGCACATCCGCTTCGAGCAGCGCTTCGGAAACGCCTTCCGCAGCCGTTCGGATGATGAAGCCGCGCGACGCATCGCAGCCGAGCGCGGTACGCGCGGTCTCCGTTGCGAGCCGTAGCCGCTCGCGCTCCGCCGGATCTTCGATGCGTTGCGATATCCCAACGTGGGCATTGAGTGGCATCAATACAAGGTACCGGCTGGCGAGCGCGATGTTCGTGGTCAGCCGCGCGCCTTTGGTAGCGATCGGGTCTTTCGCCACCTGCACCAGCAGCGCCTGACCTTCGTGCACGAGGTCGCGAATGTCTTTCTGTACGGGGTCGGGTTCGGCTACGCTGATGCGCGGCGCGTCGATGTCGCGGGCATGCAGGAATCCGGGGCGACCCAGACCGATGTTGACGAACGCCGCCTGCATACCCGGCAGGATTCGCTCGACTCTTCCTTTATAGATGTTGCCGGTGAGGCTGTAGGGACCGGAGCGCTGCAGATGCACTTCGGCGAGCGCGTGATTCTGGATGAGCGCCACTCGGGTTTCGAACCCGCTGACATTGATGAGCAGCTCTTCTTCCATCGGCGACCTCACGCATCACGATACTGCCAGGTGTCCACGCCGAAGGCTTGGAGCAACGCTTCCGTTTCAGCAAGCGGCAGACCCACGATCCCGCTGTAGCTGCCCTCGATGCGCTCGGCGAATATACCCCCAATACCTTGGATCCCATAACCCCCGGCCTTGTCGCGCGGCTCGCCCGTCGTCCAATACGCGCCGGCCTCGTCGCGCGCAATTTCCCTGAACGTCACGCGCGAGCGCGACACGCGAACTTCGGCACGACTGCCCTGCACCACCGCAACCGCCGTCAGCACCTCGTGTGTGCGTCCGGACAACGACGCCAGCATCGCCATCCCCTCAACGCGGTCGGCGGGCTTTCCGAGCAACACTCCATCGATTACGACTGCGGTGTCGGCGCCAAGCACCGGCAATGTTTGGCCGCGCGATGCTGTCTCGGCCTTGGTCAGCGCGAGACGCCGCACCATGGCTTCGGCGGTTTCATCCGGCAGTCGCGTCTCGTCGACATAACGCGCGTCGACGGTGAACGTCAGACCGAGTTGAGTCAGTAGTTCGGCCCGACGCGGCGACGCAGACGCGAGCACGAGTTGCGCCTGCCGGGCCGACATCGTCACTCGACGGAGAACTGATAGCGGACGCGGCGCAGCACCGTCGCCACCAGCGGCCATGCGATGGTGCTCGCCACTGCCGGAACGAATACCCAGAACGACAACGAGCCGTCGCGGCTGAGCCACTGCGCGCACATACGGATGATCTCGGTGCCGAGCACCAGCAGAAACACCACCACGCCCTGCTGCGCCACCGAATACATGCGGAAGCGCTCGTAGAACGACCACGTGACGTACGTCAGCGCCGCCAGACAGAAGCCGTTCACGCCGAGCGGGTCTGCATAGAGAACATCTACCAGCAGCCCGGTGATCCACGCGGAGATCATCCCGAACCGCTGCGGCAGCGCCATCACCCAATAGAAAACGACCAGCACGAGCCACGACGGACGCAGCCAGCCGAGCCACCCTGGCGCGCCGGTCGGGAGGTGTACGACGGCCAGCAACATCGCCAACACGATCGTCAGTAGAATCACCCACCCGCCGCGAGTCGGATTCACTTCGGTTCCTCGGGTGCAGGCACCGTCTCGGGTTGTTCGGCCTTCGCGTGGTACACCAGCAATACGTGTCGGCTGCGATCGAGCGCAGCGGACGGCTTCGCCGTGACCTGTGCGTAAGTCATCGTCGGGTCGACCACTACGGCAGTGACCTCGCCCACCGGATAGCCGCGCGGGAAATGTCCGCCGAGACCCGAACTCACCAGTAGATCGCCGACGCGAATGTCGGCAGTCACCGGCACGTATTCGAGTTCGAGACGGTCCGTGCGTCCGGTACCGGCGGCGATGCTGCGGAAGTCGTTGCGGTTGACCTGCACCGGCACCGCATGTGCGGCGTCGATCACGAGCATCACCCGGCTCGAGAACTGCGCCACTTCGACGACCTGACCGAACAATCCCTCCGCATCGATCACCGCTTGCCCGACGAACACGCCGTCGGCGGCGCCCTTGTCGATTTCGACCTGATACGTGTTCGGGCTCGGTACGACGCCGATCAACTCGGCGACGAGCACTTCCGCACCGAGCCGCTGGCGGCTGCCGAGCAACTGCCGCAGTCGGGCGTTTTCTTCGCGCAACGCGACGAACTGTTGCGCGACCGTGGAGAGTTCCGTGTTGCGTCGTTCGAGTTCCGCGTTCTCGGCCATCAACGACTCGCGCGTCGACAAGGTCGCGCGCGCCTGGCGGCTCACCTGATACGGACTCTCGGCAATGATGTAGATCGGACTGACGATCGTCGCGAGCACCGACCGCATCGGTTGCAGCAAACGGGAGTTCACGTCGATCGTCATCAGCAGCGAGGACACGATCGCGAGCGCCAACAGCAGATAGCCGGCGCCGGAATCACGCAGGAATAGCGCCTTGATGAGACCCTCAGACCAGCCGGAACGGCAGCATCATAGCAGCGCTGCGAAAAAATCTAGTCGGTCGACAACAGGTCCGCGTTACCGGCCTTGTCCATCAATTCGAGTGCTTTACCGCCGCCGCGCGCAACGCACGTGAGCGGGTCTTCGGCGATGACCACCGGCAGACCCGTTTCTTCGGCAAGCAGAATGTCGATGTCGCGCAGCAAGGCGCCGCCACCGGTGAGCACCAGACCTGTTTCGGCAATGTCGGACGCGAGTTCGGGCGGTGTCTGTTCGAGCGCGCTCTTCACCGCCTGCACGATCATCGAGAGCGGTTCCTGCAGCGCCTCGAGAATCTCGTTACTGTTCAGCGTGAAGCTTCTCGGCACGCCCTCGGCGAGGTTGCGGCCGCGCACGTCGATCTCGCGGATGTCTTTCTGCGGATAGGCGCAGCCGATTTCCTGCTTGATGCGTTCGGCGGTGGCTTCGCCGATGAGACTGCCCTGCGTCCTGCGCACGTACGCAACGATCGCTTCGTCGAAGCGGTCGCCGCCGACGCGCACCGTGTCCGAATAGACGACGCCGTTCAGCGAGATGATCGCGATCTCGGTCGTGCCGCCGCCGATGTCGACCACCATGGTGCCGATCGCTTCGTGCACCGGCAGTCCAGCGCCGATCGCCGCGGCCATCGGCTCTTCGATCAGTCGAACGTCGCGGGCGCCGGCTGACAACGCCGATTCGCGGATCGCGCGCCGCTCGACCTCGGTCGATTTGCACGGCACGCACACGAGCACTCGCGGGCTCGGACGCATCCACGCGTTCTCGTGCACCTTCGCGATGAAGTACTTCAGCATCTTTTCGGTGACCAGGAAGTCGGCGATGACGCCATCCTTCAACGGTCTGATCGCGGTGATGTTTCCGGGCGTCCTGCCAAGCATCCGTTTGGCATCGAGGCCGACCGCTGCAACGCTCTTCTGATTGTTCTGATGGCGGATCGCGACAACTGACGGTTCGTTGAGGACGATGCCTTCATCACGCACGTAGATGAGCGTGTTGGCTGTTCCGAGATCTATCGCGAGATCACGCGAGAACAGCCCGCGTATGTACTTGAACATCTATATGGGAGTCTTCTGGGAGGTGAGTGGAGTTGCGCATAAAACTGTAGCAACCGCGGGGATTTTGGGCAAGGAACGAATGTGCTACGGTGCGCGTTTTACGTGCATTCTCATGACGATCCACGAGCGCGACATCGACAAGCTCTGCATTTTGGCGCGCTTGGCCCTCGACGATGACGAGCGTCGACACGCGCACGACGACCTCACACGTATCATCGCGATGATCGACGCTCTCGCTTCCGTGCCCACCGACTGCGTCGAGCCGCTCGCCCATCCACTCGATGCAACGCAGCGTTTGCGACGCGACGAAGTGACCGAGCGAATCGACCGCGAAGCATTCCAGAGAATCGCGCCGTCGGTGCGCGAAGGTTTGTATCTGGTACCCCGCGTCGTCGAGTGATGAATCCTTTCTCGACCCTCACCGACCTGGCCGACGGACTCAGGAGCCGGCAATTCTCCAGCGTCGAACTGACTCATTTCTATCTCGACCGCATCGAGCGCCTCGACGCGGAATACAACAGCTTCATCACCGTCACCCGCGACCGCGCGCTGGCGCAAGCGGCAGCGGCCGACACGAGACTGCGCACCGGAGCCTCGACGCCGTTGACCGGGCTGCCCATCGCGCACAAAGACATCTTCTGTACGGCCGGCGTTCGAACCAGCTGCGGTTCGAAGATGCTCGACAGCTTCATCGCACCGTACGACGCAACGGCGGTGGCGCGCCTCGACGCGGCCGGCGCGGTGACCCTCGGAAAAACCAACATGGACGAGTTCGCCATGGGCTCGTCGTGCGAAACCAGCTATTACGGTCCCGTTCGCAACCCGTGGGATACGACGCGCGTACCGGGCGGCTCGTCCGGCGGCTCTGCAGCAGCGCTCGCGGCCGGCCTCACACCGGCCGCAACCGGCACCGACACTGGTGGATCGATCCGCCAACCGGCCGCGCTGAGCGGCGTGTGCGGACTGAAGCCCACCTACGGATGTGTGTCGCGTTACGGCATGGTCGCGTTTGCGTCCAGCCTCGATCAGGGCGGACCGATGGCGCGCAGCGTGGCCGACATCGCACTGCTGCTCGATGCAATGGCCGGATTCGACGCCAGGGACTCGACGAGCGCGCAGAACGGTCACGACGGCAAAGCTTCGGAGGCGGCTGCCGCACCGTCGCGCCCGCTGCGGATCGGTTTGCCGAAAGAATATCTCGAGATGCTCACCGACTCCGCGCTGGCGCGCGTTTTCGACGAAGCGCGGCGCGTATTCGAAGCCGCGGGCCATGCACTGGTGGAAGTGTCGTTGCCGCACACGACAGCCGCGGTGTCCACCTACTATGTGGTTGCATCCGCGGAAGCCTCGACGAACCTGTCACGCTTCGACGGCGTCCGCTACGGCCATCGTTGCGAAGCGCCGGTCGATCTAACGGATTTGTACGAGCGCTCGCGCAGCGAAGGGTTCGGCCGCGAGGTGAAGCGGCGGATACTCACCGGCACGTACGCGCTGTCGGTCGGCTATTTCGATGCGTACTACCTCAAAGCGCAGCGCGTGCGCCGGCTCATCCGCGACGATTTCGTCGCCGCATTCCGTTCCGTGGATGCGTTGCTGGCGCCGATTGCTCCCAGCACCGCATTTCCGATCGGCCAAATCAGCGATCCGGTCGAAATGTATCAGCAGGACGTCTTTACCGTGCCCGCCAGTCTTGCCGGCGTGCCCGCGTTCGCGTTGCCGAGCGGTTTTCATCTCGGTCTGCCCGTCGGCATGCAGCTGATCGGACCGCACTTCAGCGAAAGCCGGCTCATCGGCCTCGGCGCCGATTTCCAGCGCGCGACCGACTGGCATCGGCGCTCGCCGGCGGCGATCGGATAGCGGCATGCAGTGGGAAACCGTCATCGGCCTCGAGGTGCACGTGCAGCTCGCCACGCGCTCGAAGATCTTCTCCGGGGCCAGCACCGAGTTCGGCGCATCGCCCAATACGCAGGCGAGCGGCGTCGACATCGCGCTGCCCGGTACGCTGCCGGTGTTGAACGAAGCGGCGGTTCGAATGGCCGTGACGTTCGGCGTTGCGATCGGCGCGCACATCAGCACGCGCTGCGTCTTCGACCGCAAGAACTACTTCTATCCGGACCTGCCGAAGGGCTATCAGATCAGCCAGTTCGAAAGCCCGATCGTGGGTGCCGGTCAAGTCGAGATCCGCCTCGACGATGGTTCTTCGCGCACGATCCGCGTCACCCGCGCGCACCTCGAAGAGGACGCCGGCAAGTCGCTGCATGAAGATTTCGCCGGCATGACGGGCATCGACCTGAACCGCGCCGGCATGCCATTGCTCGAAATCGTGTCCGAACCGGACTTGCGTACCGCGAAGGAAGCGGCGGCGTACTTCCGTCAGATGCACACGCTGGTGCGCTACATCGGCATCTGCGACGGCAACCTCAACGAAGGATCGATGCGCTGCGACGCCAACGTCTCGGTGCGGCCTGCCGGCTCCAACGAACTCGGCGAACGTACCGAGATCAAGAACCTCAATTCGTTCCGCTTCCTCGAACGCGCGATCGAGCACGAAGTGGCGCGGCAGATCGACGTGATAGAAGGCGGCGGACGCGTGCGGCGCGAAACGCGGCTGTACGATCCGGATCGCGACGAGACGCGCACCATGCGCAGCAAGGAGCTGTCCGACGACTATCGCTATTTTCCGGAACCGGATCTGCTGCCGGTCGTCATCGACGAAGCCTTCATCGCGAAGGTGCGCGACTCTCTCCCGGAGCTTCCACAGCAGAAGCGCAGCCGCTACACGGACGAGCTCGCGCTCTCCGACTACGACGCGTCGCGCCTGACTGACGACCCGAATGTGGCGCGATTCTTCGAATCGGTTCTCGCCGTTTGCGGCGAAGCGAAGGCAGCGGCGAACTGGATCCTCGGCGACTGGTCGGCAACGTTGAACCGGCACGAGCTCGCTCCCGACAGGAGCGCGGTCACCGCCGACCAACTCGGCACGCTCATCAGCCGAGTGCGGGCCGGTACGATCACCGGAAAAGTGGCCAAATCACTGTTCGACGCGCTATGGAAAGCCGCCGATCCGAAGCGCGGCGTCGACGATCTCATAAAGGAACAAGGGCTCGAGCAGGTTTCCGATGCCGGCGAGCTCGCCGCGGTGATTCGTACGATCGTCGATGCGAATCCGGAACAGGTCGCGCAATTCCGCGCAGGCAAAGAGAAGGTGCTCGGCTTCTTCGTCGGTCAGATCATGAAGGCGACGCAGGGCAGAGCGAACCCGCAACAGGTCAACTCACTGCTTCGCGAAGCGCTTTCCGACCACTGAAAGTTGTCTCGCATTTGTTCGAATACCGCGGCAACCGGTGCAGCCATTCCTACTTATCGATATAACGAAAGCGCCTGACCGGCTGCTACGCATCTGACGGCGCGAACATTTAGAATCCCAACCTCGTTACCGACCCACAGCCATGCCCGGATATCAGATCACACACCTGAAGCAACTCGAAAGCGAGAGCATCCGCATCATCCGCGAAGTTGCCGCCGAGTTCGAAAATCCAGTGATGCTGTACTCGATCGGCAAAGACTCCACCGTGCTGCTGCATCTCGCGCGCAAAGCGTTCTTCCCGGGGCGAATACCCTTTCCGCTGCTGCACGTCGATACGACGTGGAAATTCCGCGACATGATCGCGTTCCGCGATCGTGTGGCGAAACAGAACGAACTCGAGCTGATCGTGTACACGAACCAGGAAGGGGTAAAGAACAACGTCACCCCGTTCACATATGGCTCGAAGAAGTACACCGACATCATGAAGACGCAAGCGCTGCTGCAAGCGCTCGACCATTACAAGTTCGACGCGGCATTCGGCGGCGCCCGGCGCGACGAAGAAAAGTCGCGAGCCAAGGAGCGCGTCTATTCCGTGCGCGATTCGAATCACCGTTGGGATCCGAAGAATCAGCGGCCGGAGTTGTGGAGTCTCTACAACGGCAACGTTAATCGCGGCGAGGAAGTGCGCGTGTTCCCGCTGTCGAACTGGACCGAACTCGACGTGTGGCAATACATCTATCTCGAGAAGCTCGAGATCGTGCCGCTCTACTTCGCAGCGTCGCGTCCGGTGGTCGAACGCGACGGCACGCTGATCATGGTGGACGACGCTCGTATGCAGCTGCGCGACGGCGAGGTACCACAGCAGAAGATGGTCCGCTTCCGTACGCTCGGCTGCTATCCGCTGTCCGGCGCGATCGAATCAACCGCCGCGACGCTGCCCGAAATCATTCAGGAAATGCTGTTGACGAAATACTCCGAACGTCAGGGTCGATTGATCGACTACGACGGCGCCGCGTCGATGGAGCAGAAGAAGCGCGAAGGATACTTCTAGTGAGTCATCAATCCGAACTCATCGCGCAAGACATTCTTGCCTATCTCGAGCAGCACGAACGCAAGGAAATTCTCCGCTTTCTGACGTGCGGAAGCGTCGACGACGGCAAGAGCACGTTGATCGGCCGCCTGCTGCACGATTCGAAGATGATCTACGAAGACCAGCTCGAAGCCGTGCGCTCGAAGAAGCCGGGCGACGACGGCGAATTCGATCTCGCGCTGCTCACCGACGGATTGCAGGCCGAGCGCGAGCAAGGCATCACCATCGACGTCGCGTATCGCTATTTCTCGACCACGAAACGCAAGTTCATCATCGCCGACACGCCCGGGCACGAGCAGTACACGCGCAATATGGCCACCGGCGCGTCCGGCTGCGACGTCGCGGTAATTCTGATCGACGCGCGACAAGGCGTGCTGACGCAAACGCGCCGACACACCTTCATCGCCGCGTTGCTGGGCATTCGTCACGTCATCGTCGCGGTGAACAAGATGGACCTCGTCGATTTCGACGAGAGCGTTTTCGACGCGATCCGCAGCGAATACATCGCGTTCACGGCCAACCTCGGCATCGAGGATCTGCAGTTCATTCCGATCTCCGCGTTGCGCGGCGACAACGTCGTGGAAAAATCCGACGAGATGCCGTGGTATCAGGGCAGCACCCTGATGTACCTGTTGGAGAACGTGCAGATCGCCTCCGACCGCAACTTCGAGGACTTCCGTTTCGCAGTTCAACGGGTGAGCCGGCCCGATTCCACGTTCCGCGGCTACAGCGGCACGGTGCAGAGCGGCATCATCCGGCCCGGCGATCAGATCGTCGTGTTGCCTTCCGGCAAGACCTCGACCGTCGCGCGCATCGTCACGATGGACGGCGATCTCGCAGAAGCGTTTCCGCCGCTCGCGGTCACGCTCACGCTGACGAGCGAAGTGGATATCAGCCGCGGCGACATGCTCGTGAAACCGGGCAACCTGCCGTTTCTCGAAGATCGCTTCGACGCGCAACTCGTTTGGATGACGGAAGACCCATTGGTGCCGGGCAAGCAATACATCATCAAGCATGGCACCAAGCAGTTGTTCGGCCGCGTTTCGGCGATCCGTCATCGCATCGACATCAACACGCTCGAACAGATGCCGGCCACCACGTTCGCGCTGAACGAAATCGGCCGCTGCGAGTTCACGCTGTCGGAGCCGGTGCCGTTCGACGCGTACGCGGACAACCGCGAAACCGGCGCGTTCATCGTCATCGACCGCATCAGCAACCGCACCATCGGCGCGGGCATGATCTGCCCGCCGAGCGGCGACACCGCGAAAGATCACTGGAACGAAATGCCGCACGGCCAGTTCCTCACGGAACGCCATTCCCCGGTCACGGCGGCGGAGCGCGAGCAGCGACTCGGTCAGCGCGCCGTTACAGTGCTGCTCACGGGTCTTTCGAAAACCGGCAAAACCGTCATTGCCAACGCCGTCGAGCGGCGCCTGTTCGACATGGGTCGCATTGCGACTGTGCTCGATGGTCAGGACTTCCGGCGCGGCATGAGCCGCGACCTCGGCTTCACGGCGTCCGACCGCTCGGAGAACATGCGCCGCGCCGCCGAAGTGGCCAAGGTGGTCAACGACGCCGGCGTGATCTGCCTCACCGCGTTCGTCGTGCCGCACGAACAGGTGCGCGCGCGTGCGCGCGAAGTGATCGGCGGCAGCCGGTTCCTGGAGGTCTATCTCAAGGCGCCGCTCGGCGTGCTGAAGAGCCGTGACAAGGAAGGCATGTACGCCGCCGCAGAGCGCGGCGAACTGCCGAGCTTCCCCGGCGTCACCAGCGAATTCGAGGAACCCGTCGCCGCCGACCTGACATTGGACACTGCTGAGCTGAGCGTCGAGGCCTGCGCTGCGCGCGTGATCGACCTCCTGCAGCGCCGGGGCGTCACTCGCTAACGATTCATTTGAACGGAGACACCATGACCATCCAGACCGATGTCGTCATCGTCGGTGCCGGGCCTTGCGGGCTCTTTCAGATCTTCGAGCTGGGTCTGCTCGGACTGAAAGCGCACATCGTCGACGCATTGCCGAAACCCGGCGGACAGTGCACGGAGCTGTATCCCGACAAGCCGATCTACGACATCCCGGCGATACCGGTGTGCGACGCGCAGGACCTCGTCGCGCGTCTGATGAAGCAGATCGAGCCGTTCGACGCCACGTTCCACCTCGACCAGCAGGTGTCGGAAGTGCAGAAGCACGAAGACGGCACGTTCACCGTATCGACCAGCGCCGGCACGCAGATGCGCTGCAAAGCAGTGGTCATCGCCGGCGGCGTCGGATCGTTCCAGCCGATGCCGCTGCGCGTCGATGGCGTAGACGATCTCGTCGACCGTCAGGTGTTCTATCGCGTGAAGGATCCGAAGCAATACCACGGCAAGGATCTGGTGGTGCTCGGCGGCGGCGACTCCGCATTCGACTGGGTACTCGAACTCGCGCCGCACGCGAAGTCGATGACGCTGATTCACCGTAGCGACAAATTCCGCGCGGCGCCCGCGTCGGTTGCGAAGATGGAGCAACTGGCGGCGGCGGGAAAGGTGAAGTTCGCGGTCGGCAACGTGGTGCGGTTCGAACTGAACGGAGCAGCGCTGAAACAGATCGAAGTGCGCGCCCCTGACGAGTCGTTATCGCTGGTGCCGCTCGATCATCTGCTGGTGTTCTTCGGTCTGTCGCCGAAACTCGGTCCGATCGCGGAATGGGGACTCGATCTCGACAAGAACCAGATCAACACCGATACCGAGAAATTCGAGAGCAACGTTCCCGGCATCTACGCCGTCGGCGACATCGCGACGTATCCGGGCAAGAAGAAGCTGATCCTCTCCGGCTTCCACGAGGCGGCCCTCGCGGCATTCGCGATCAAGGCCCGCATCGAGCCCGACAAGAAGGTGCACCTGCAGTACACGACGACGAGCCCGATCATGCACCAGCGGCTGGGCGTAAAGGACTGAGGACCGCGAGGCTCAGGCAACGGCCTGAGCCGACCTCGGACGAAGAGCGAAGCGGAACAGCACCGCGGCCGTAACGATCAAAAGCGGCGCGGTGGACCACAACACCGCATCCCATCCCCAACTGTGGATCAGAGTGCCGGCCAGCAGCGATGCCGCGGCCGAGACGCCGAACACGCTGAATTCGTTCACGGCCTGTGCCTTGAAGCGTTCGACCGGCCGATACGTGTCGACCAGCAGCGCGGTACCGCCGACGAACAGGAAGTTCCAGCCGATCCCTACCAGCACGAGTGCCCACCAGTAGTGCGATACGGCGTGCCCGGCGAGCCCGATGCCGATGGCCGCGAGCAGCGCGAGCACGCCGCATCCGAGAATCTGCACCACGCCCACGCGAGCGATCAGCGGGCCGGAAAAGAACGAAGGAACGTACATCGCGAGCACGTGGCTCTGAATGACCCACGCGGTGTCGCGCAACGACAGTCCGTCGTGAACGTGCATGCTGAGGGGCGTCGCCGTCATCACCAGATTCATCACGCCGTAGCCGACCACGCTCGCCAGCATCGCCACCAGATACGCCGGCTGACGCACCACTTCGGCCAACGGCCGCTCCATACCTTCTATGGAAGTCGCGCTGACCGCGGCCGGTTCTTCGAGCACGAGCAGCAGCGCCATCGCGAGCAACTGCAGCCCGCCCATCGCGAGCATCGACCCGACATAGGCGTGCGAACCGATCAGGTGTTCCCCACCGGTCGCAAGCAGTGGTCCGCAGAACGCGCCGCCGATCGCACCCAACAGCACCAGCGAGATCGCGCGCCCGGCGGCAGCACCCGCAACGCTCTCGGCCGCGGCAAAGCGGTACTGTTGTACGAATGCGTTGTTGACGCCGTACAGCCCCACGCCGATGCAGAACAGCGCAAAGCTGCCGGACTGCAGTGCGACTGCGGCGAGACCGCCGCCACAGGCCGCGATGGCAGCGCCGATCGCGAAACCCACGCGCCGTCCCGAGACGCGCATCAGCATCGCAGCGAATACGGTAGCGACCGCGGTGCCCACCACCATGATCGAGACGGGCAGCGTTGCGAGCGATCCCGACGCCAGGTCGGCGCCGACCAGCCCGCCGACCGTCACGATCAGCACGGATCCGCTCACTGCGATCAGCTGACACAGCAGCAGAATCGCGAGATTCCGGTTCCACATGGGACGTTCCAGCAGGCAGGCGCGGAGGCGTTCGCGCCGATTCCCCGTACCACGTGAGAGCGTTGCCGCCCTCACCCCCGCGCAGTATGCTTCGGCCCCTGCTTGATAAGCCATCCGCATTAAAAAAGAGAGAGGACGTTTCCATGACTAACGCGAAGCCACTGCCCGCAGTGGACTTTCTGAAGATTCCCGAGACAGGTGCCCCCTATCTCGAAGGCCTGAAGTGCAAAAACTGCAGCGCCATTTACCTCGGCCCGCGCGCCGTCTGTTCGAAGTGCGGCGCACGCGATCAACTCGCCGCACACAAGCTCGGCACCAAGGGGAAGCTCTACGCCTACTCGATCGTGCACCGGTCGTTTCCCGGCGTCGAAGTACCTTATATCTCCGCGATCGTCGACCTCGAAGGCGGCGGCTCGCTGAAAGGCAATCTGATCAACGTCGATCCCGATCCGAAGAAACTGAAGTTCGACATGCCGGTCGAAGTCGTCATCAAAGACGCGGGTCGCAAGGATCGGGAAGGCAATTCCTACCTCGCATACTTCTTCCAACCCCGGGCCGCTTAAGGAGGCACGCAAATGAGTGACGTATATGTCGTCGGCGTAGATATGACGAAGTTCCAGAAAGCCGGCACGGGTCCGAACGTGGACGTGCTGGGATCGATCGCGGCGCTCGGCGCGCTGGACGATTGCGGACTGAAGATTCAGGACATGCAGGCGTTCTACTGTGGCAACCTCGGCCAGGCGAGCGGTATGGTCGGGCAGCGCATCCTGCAGCAGATCGGCCAGACCGGTATTCCGGTCGTGAACGTCGCGAACGCGTGTGCCACCGGCGCAACCGCATTCCGCGAAGCGTGGACGGCGATCAAGGCAGGTCTCTACGACACCGTGCTGGCGGTCGGCGTCGAGAAAATGAGCTCCGGCCTGCTCGGCGGCGGCGGCAGCGGCGGAATCTCGAAGGAAGGCCTGTTCGGTTCCGGCACGATGCCCGCGGTATTCGCGGAAGCCGGCATGGAGCACTCGCGCAAATACGGCACCACGTTCGAACAGTTCGCAAAAGTGTCGGTGAAAAATCACCACCACTCGACGATGAACCCGAAAGCGATGCTGCAGAAAGAGTTCTCGCTGCCCGACGTGATGAACGCCGAAATGATCGCGTACCCGAACACCAAGTTCATGTGTTCGATCAACGTCGACGGTTCGGCCGCAGCAGTGCTCTGCTCCGAGAAGAAAGTTCGGGAGCTGGGCCTGATGAAGCGCGCCGTAAAGGTGCGCGCCTCGATCATGACGTCAGATCCGTGGCAGGAACGCGACCTCGTGATGCCCGACGTCAACAGCTGCACGCGTCTCGCAGTGAAGCAGGCCTATGAAATGGCCGGCGTCGGCGCGAACGACATCAACCTGATCGAATTGCACGACTGCTTCGCAACGGCCGAGATTCTCCACTACGAAAACCTCGGCATCTGCAAAGACGGCGAAGCCGGCATGATGATCGACACCGGCGCGGTTGCGCTGGGGGGTCGCATTCCGGTCAACGTGTCGGGCGGTCTGCTGTCGAAAGGCCATCCGCTGGGTGCCACCGGTATCGCGAACATCTACGAGGTGTGCACACACCTGCGCGGTGAAGCGGGCAAGCGGCAGGTTCAGGGCGCGCGCATCGGCATGACGCACGTCATCGGCCTCGGCAGCGCCTGCGGCATCCACATCCTCGAACGAGCGGCTTAATCTCCGAACAGGCAGAAGCGAACCGGTCCCGGGATGCATTGCATCCCGCACTGCAGGTGGATTCATCCACCTGCCGAAGACTCGGTCGCTTCTGCTTTTTTTTGCCATGCGCATCGGTATCGTCAGTGACACCCACAACAACCTGCGGAACGTCGGGCGCATCGTCGAGTTGTTCAATGCCGCGCGCGTCGAGCGCGTGATTCACACCGGCGACATCACTCAAGCAAAGACCATCCACGCGTTTGCCGGCCTCGAGGCGCCGCTGTGGGGCGTGTTCGGCAACAACGATCAGGAACGCGAAGCGCTGGAGGCGGCCATCGCCGAACGCGGGTTCCGTTTCGTCGATCCGCCGCTGGAACTGGTCTGGCACGAACGCCGCATCGTCGTAGTGCACGATCCGCGCGATCTCGAAGCGGCACTGCGCGCCGATCACCACGTTGCGTTGCACGGGCACACGCACCATCACCGGCTCGATCGCTCGCAGGCGTGTCTCATCTTCAATCCCGGCGAATGCGCCGGCCATCTCGAAGGCTACAACGCGGTCGGCGTGCTCGAC
This sequence comes from uncultured Gammaproteobacteria bacterium, assembly GCA_963780795.1. GTDB lineage: Bacteria > Pseudomonadota > Gammaproteobacteria > Pseudomonadales > Azotimanducaceae > DATJGR01. The sequence goes on from CAWADH010000011.1 coordinate 105,204, forward strand.
CTCGCGTCGCTCGACACCGAACTGCTGCGCTTCTGACCTAGGCCTCGTTGAACCGGTCGAGGAATTCCTCGATCCGTTTCGCGTTGATGCCGAGGTCGCTCACGCCGACCCGCGAGACCGATCTCAAATCCACCACCGACCCTGTACCGCGCTCGCGAATTCGAACCACGACGTCGTCTTTGAAGCCGAACCAGAACGACGTCGCTACCGCTTCGATGCGGCCGGCTTTCTCGTCTTTGTTCACGATTTCGAGCCCCATGCCCTTCAGCACCTCGACGGCATGCGCGAAACTCTCCGCAGGCGAACGATCGGTGAGCAACGGCTTCACCCGCGGATACGCGGCCTGCTGTTTCTCTGCAATGGCGGCGATGTCGTAGTCGATCGGGTTGCTGTCTGCGCCGCGCAGGCCCACCGCCACGTCGAAGGTCGGTGGATCGGTGACGTCGGTCGAGATGTTGTGAATCGGCGGCACCGAGCGGGCGGTGCCCATCTGTGCCAGCACCAGCACGACGATCGCGCCGCCCACCAGAAGGCCGATATACAGCATCGGTCGATCGGCGGTGCGCTTCCGCCTGAGCGAAACGACCAGCGCGATGATCGCGCCGAGCACCGCGACGACGGCGAGCAACGCGCCGCCGGCGAGAAAAATGAAACCGGTCTGGAACGACCACAAACCGATCCGGTGACCGAGTGCGCCGATCGGCAGGAGAGCAGCACCGACGATGGCACCGATCAAGATCGCCTGTCCCCAGGCGGACTTTTGCGTCGCTTCGTTCATGTTCCCCCCATTCCGGCGTTGCACCGCGCGACGAGTGTACGCGAGCGGGCGACGAAGGTCCTTATCTTTGGGGATCGGCCGTTTATGGAATCAGGTTTCGCCGAGCAGCGTTGCAGCGCCCTTCACGCGACCCAGCGCTCTCGTTAGCGATTCGTGCGCCTGCGTGGGCGTCCAGCCGAACGCCTTCAGCGCATTGTCGGGTGATACCGACGGCGACGCCGCCGCTTCGCTTGCCGGCAAGGTCGGCCGGTGACAGAAGTGCACGATCTGCAGCAGTCCGCAGTAGTCAGGGGTCGCACACTTGCGGTTCCACTGATCGACTTCGAGCGCGAGGCGCACCCACTCGGACTCGAAACCCCAGCGCGCGAGCACCATCGATCCGACTTCGCCGCGCAGCGAGTCGAGCACGCGATCGAGCGTCGCCGCATCTTCCCACACCGCCGGAAACCGCTCCGAATAGGCGATCAACGAGACTGCGCCGATGTCGTGCAGCAGCCCGGCGAACAGCGCGCGCTCCGGCTCGAGCACGCGAAACTCGCGCGCCAGCACGAACGAACCGACCGCCATCGCCTGCGTGTGCGTCCACACCGCGCGCATCTTCGCTTTCAGCGCGGCGATCTCGGTCGAGAAGATCTCCTTCATCACGAAGGACATCACCAGCTGCTGCGTAGTGCTGACACCCAGCCGCGCAACCGCTTCGCTGACGGTCGTCGTCTGTGCGCCGGTGCGATAGAGCGGACCATTGGCCGCGCGCACCACTTTGGTCGCGATCGCCGCATCGCCGTTGACGATCTGCGCCAGCTCGCGCGTTCCGCATTCCGCACTCACCGCCTGCCGCACGCGCGTCGCGATCGACGGCAGGCTCGGCAGCGGGATGTTGTCGCGATGGACCGCCTCGGCGAACTCGACGAACAGATCCTGCGCAGCGTCGATCTCGCCGTGCAGCAACTCGGTCACTTCGTACTCGCCCGCCTCCGACATTTCCGGCTCCGGCGCCGCTACGGCCGTTTCCGCAGCCGGGGTCAGCGTCGCCCGCACCAGTTGATTGCTCACCTTGAGATAACGCACCGGCGTCAACGCCCGAACCTGAAACCGCCGCGGCCGTAATCGCGCCAACGGCATGCGCGCCGAATCCGAACCGCCGCGGATCTTCTGCACAGACCCATCCCGCCCTTTCAGCTCGACATCGCCCTGCAGCAGGATGACATCGTCAGGGTCGGTGTTACCGACCTCGATCAGCACGGCACCGGCTTTCGCAACCAGCACCCCAGCCGCCTGCGCCAGCACCTTCAGCTGTTTGCTCGAGAATCCGCCGTCGACGTCCATGTCGCACACGCAGTGGGGTTCGTTTGAGTATAGACACGCTGTTCGGGTCTGCTGGTGACGACCAGGACCGTACCGGTTCTGATGACGTGAGCAGTGGGTGATCGGTGTTCCGGGGCTCGGGCCATTCCAGCCAGGACAATCAATAGTCGCGATTTCGATGGCGGGGTGACGGGTGATCGGTGCTCCGGCCCGGCGTGTGATGCGCCTCCGCTCCGATCACCCGTCACCCCTTGAACATCCAATGTCGCGCTTTCGTTCGGGATTGAATAACTGCGCGCTGGTGCCTGGCACCGGCGGTGACTTATTCGAAGTACAAGCTGGTGCCTGGCACCGTCCGTTGACTTGTCTGCAAAAAGCGGGGTGCCTGGCACCGACTTTTGACTTAGCGATGAAATGAACGCGCGCAAAGCGCGCGCGCTCACACATCAAAGATCACTGTCGATGGAGGTATGACCCGAGGCGGAGGTGCGTGTGTGTTTGCCGGGGGTCCTCTGCGGCCAGGGATGGCTCGGGCGTGCCCGACGCGGACACACGCACCTTCGGCGCTCGAAGCTCCGTTCCACCGCCGAACCGACGCTCAACCGCTCAAGCGATCGTCGCGCCACCATCGATCACGAAATTCTGTCCGGTGGTGAACGCACCGGCGCGCGAGGCGAGAAATACTGCGGCCCCGGCGATCTCTTCGGGTTCGCCGATGCGGCGCAGCGGGTCATGCGCGGTGCGGTGCGCGAGGTTGGTCGGATTTTCCCAGAGGGCGCGCGCGAAGTCGGTGCGCACGAGTCCCGGGGAGATCGCGTTCACGCGGACGTTGTACTGGCCGTATTCGCACGCGAGGTTGCGCACCAGCTGCAGGTCGGCCGCTTTGGAGATCGCGTAAGCGCCGAGTTCGGTGCTGCCGCGCAGGCCGCCCACTGACGAGACGACGATGATCGAGCCGGATTTGCGTTCGACCATCTCGGGCAGCACCAGATGCGCGAGCCAATGGTTCGAGCGGATGTTGACGTTCATGATCTTGTCGAACGCGCTGTCCGGAATGTCTTTCGACGGCCCGTGATACGGATTCACGGCGGCGTTACAGACGAGTATGTCGATCGGTCCGAGTTGGCGGCGCGTTTCGGCGACGAGCCGTTCGAGCTGATCGCGTTCACCGACGTGCGCCGGAATCGCCACTGCCTTGCCGGGCGCTCCGGCCAATTCCTTGTTGATCGCGGCCGCGACCGCGTCGCACGCATCCGCCTTGCGGCTCGAGATCACCACGCGCGCGCCGTGTCGCGCCAGTTCTTCGGCGATCGCTTTGCCGATCCCCTTAGTCGATCCGGTGATCAGCGCGACCTTTGCCCGTCAGGTCGAACAATGAGCTCGCCATCACGCGATTCCGAGCCGTTCTTTCGCGTAGGCGGTCACGCCCTTGTAGTCGGCTTTGCCGTTGCTTGCGCGGCCGATGTTCTCGATCGTGAGGATGCGCTTCGGAGTCTTGTAACCAGCGAGGCGGGTGCGCACGAACTCGCGCAACGCTTCTTCGTCGAGGTTCTTGCCGCGTTCCATCTGAATGACGGCGGTCACCATCTGGCCCCACTTCTCGTCCGGCACGCCCACTACGAGTGCGTCGTGCACGGCTTCGTGCGCTTTCAGCACTTCTTCGACTTCTTCCGGATACACCTTCTCACCGGCGGTGTTGATGCAGACGCTGCCGCGGCCGAGCAGCGTCAGCGTGCCGTCGGCTTCGGGGCGGCAGTAATCGCCCGGCATCGAGTAGCGCACACCGTCGATCACCGGAAACGTCTTCGCGGTCTTTTCCGGATCTTTGTAGTAGCCGCGCGGAATCGCGCCGCTGCGGGCGACGAAACCCACTTCGCCGCTGCCCGGTTTCACTTCGCGCATGTCTTCGGTGAACACCTTGCAGAACGGTCCGAGCGTGAACTTCGCGACCTCGGTGGTGCCGTCGGCAGTGGTATCGGAGCGGCCGAATCCCATCGCTTCCGACGCGCCGAACGAATCGATCAGCACCATCTTCGGGTTGTGACGCAGCAGCCCTTTCTTCACTTCGGGGCTCCACATGACGCCGCTCGAGATGATGCTGACAACCGAACTGATGTCGTATCGACCCTGTTCCTCGTCGAGTGCCCGCAACAGCGGCTTCGCAAACGCATCGCCGACGATTGCGAGACCGGTCACCTTGTGGCTGGCGACGTTCGCCCAAGCCTCGTTCGGATCGAAACTCGCACCGCCCATCGTCACCACCGCACCACCCGACGCGAGCGAGCCGATCGCGGTGAACAGGCCGGTGCCGTGCATCAACGGACAGCACGGCATCAGCACGCCGCCACCGCCCGCCGCTTTCACGTTCGCCGCGTGCTCGGCGATGTTCTTCGGCGGAATCATGTTCGTCGCCGGCGTCGCGCCGGCGGCGCCCGCCAGCCAATGATCGTCGTGCGCCCACATCACCCCTTTCGGCATGCCGGTGGTACCGCCCGTATAAAGGAAGATCATGTCGTCGCCGGAACGCGGGATGTCGAGCGGCGAACCGTCGCCGATTTCCGCGAGTTCGTCGAACGACACGGCAAACTCGACTTCCGGCGTGCCGTCGCACACCTCTACCCACAACTCCACCTTCGGCAGCCGTTCGCGCAAACCGCGGATCTGTTCGGCGAACTCCGACGCATAGATGACGATCTTGCTGTCGGAGTTGTCGAGGATGTACCACAGCTCGTCGGCCACGTAGCGGTAGTTCACATTGACGTGCGTCAGGCGCGCCTTGAAGCACGCACCGACGCCTTCCATGTAGGCGGGATGATTGCGCAGATAGAACGCCACCTTGTCGGTCGCCTGCGCGTGGCGATTGAGAAAACGCCGCGCGAGGTTGTTGGTGCGGCGCGTGAAGTCGCCCCACGAGACCACTTGCGTGTCGTCCATCGCAGCGTGGATCAGGCACGGTTTCTGCGCAGGCATCACCGCGCCGACGGCATCCAGCATGTCGCCATAGTTCCAACTCATCATTGCTCTCCTGGTGTCGATCAGGCGCCGGTTTTCATCCCGACCGGTACGCCATCGACGATCTGATCGAGATACTCGGACAATCCGTAGCCCACCTGCCCGTCGCAGGTGTACTCGGTCATCCCCTCAGTGATTCGGGTCAGCAATTCCTCGCCCTCGGGTGTCTTGCGACGATTGCGCAGCGGGATCAGCGACATCACCTTCCCGGTAACGTTGTACTCGCGCTCGTCGGTGCGCGTCCAGATCGACAGATTCGTCTGGCATTGGTCGGCGTCGTATTGCGATTCGATGCGCGCGTCGCGGATCATCACGTACTCGCCGCCGCGCAGCACCATGCCGCCGCGGCGCGGTTGGCCGTTCGGCGCGCAGGTGATCGACACCATCATTGCGAAGTCGCGGCTGAAGTTCATCGGCAACCAGCGATACCAGTGAATCGCCTGCCAGTAACGCGGTCCCCAGGAGTGATCGCGCAACCCCAGTCCGTCGATCGGAAAGCGTTGTCCGTCCAGGGTGATCGCACCGCGCGCCGCCATGTGCTGCTCGTAGTGGCCGCGCGCGAAACCCTCTTCGGCCTTCTGTTCGATCTTCGAACCGTCTTCGTTCACCGGCTCGCCGCCGAACATCGGCGAAACGCCTGCGTAGTCGAGATCGAGCTCGACCGGAATCACCGGGTTGTTCTTGAACGCATAGGCCGGATCGGCCATGTCTTTCGGATGCTTCATCACGCACAGCTTGCCGCTGTAGCGCACCGTCAGGTGCTTGAACGGCTCGACGATGTCGAACGACATGCCGCCGCCTTTGAATGCTTCGTTCGTGCGACCTTCGGGCCGCGCGAACATGAATCCGATGCGGCCGTCGGGCAGATAGACGCAGCACGACATCTCGCCGCGGCCTTCGTTCGGCCGGTTGGCCAGGCGGAACCAGGCGCCGATTCGACCGGCGCGGTCGAAGACGTTGAAGTACATGCTCTCGTTGAAGTTCTGCGCGGCTTCGATCGGATGCGTGTATTCGTCTTGCGGATCGAGGCGCACGCGCACGCCCTTGCCTGGTGCGGCCATCGTCTTCCCCAGAATCATTCGAGTTCCGCAATGTACCGAACGGCTATCGGCCTTGCCACTCCGGCCGCGGCTTGCCCTCGAGGAAAGACCGCATCGCTGTGGCCGCGTCGCGGCTCGCCATGCAGCGGTCGAACTCGCGTTGCTCGATCAGTAGCGCATCGGCGAGCGGCAGTTCGGAGCCTTCGTAGATCGCACGCTTCGCAGCGGCAAGCGCGATCGGCGCGCGTGACGCGAGGTCGGCGGCGAATGCATCGACCGACTGACGAAACGTCGCCGCATCGAACACGCGATGCACGAGGCCGAGGTCGAGCGCTTCGGCAGGCGACACCGTCTGTGCGTGCAGAATCAGATCGAGCGCTTTGGCCGTGCCGAGCAGTCGCGCATAACGCTGCGTGCCGCCGGCACCCGGAATGATGCCAACGCCGGTCTCCGGCAATCCGAGCCGAAAATCGCCGGCCATCGCGAGACGAAAGTCGCAACCGAGCGCGAACTCCAGTCCGCCGCCAGCGGTGCTGCCGTTGATCGCGGCGATCGTCACGAACGAGGCGCGCTGCAGACGCAGGATGAAGCGATGAAACGCGTGCAGTTCCGGCGCTGCCGCCGGCGCGCGTGCGGGGGCGGCGCTGCTGCGCTCGGCGCTGACCGCGAGTTCGCCCACCTCGTAGTGCGCGATGAACACGCCAGCGCCCGCACCCGTGAACACCAGCGCGCGCACGTCGTCGCGCGCTTCGAGCGAACCGACCAGCTGATCGAGCTCGCCGACTTCGGCGGCCACCAGCGTATGGCGCGGTGGATTCGACATCGTGCATGTGATCACGCCGTTCGCGTCACTGACCGTGAGGTGCCGGAACTCGCTCATGACTTCTCCCCGTTCATCTCGGTGTGCTTCGTGGCGGTGACGATCCACAACGGGTCCTCGCCGTCGGGCGAGCGGTCTTCGAACGTCGCCACGTCGAAACCGCCGGCCAGTTCGACGTAAGCGCCGATCAACCTGATGCGGTCTTCCGGTCCCAATTGATGGAATGCGCGGACCGCCTTTGTCGGAAAACAGCGATGCGACATCGCGACGATCAGCCGTCCGCCCGGCGCGAGTACGCGCCCGATGTCGCGGAATACATCGACCGGACGCACGAGGTACTGCACCGACACCGCGATCAACACGGCATCGAACGTGCCGTCATCGAACGGCAGCCGCGGATCGCGATTGAGGTCCTGCACCAGGCGCACGTCGAGCCGCGGGTTCGCGTCGAGTTCGGCGGCGTTCATGCCGAGCCCCGCCACCGATCGGTAGCGCGCTTCTTTCGGCAGATGCGAGATCCACGACGACATCAGATCGAGGATGCGGCCGCCGTCCGGCAGCACGTCGCGGTAGTACTGCGTCAGCGCTGCGATCGTGCCGGGATCGATGTGCGCGACGAGTCGCGGCACCTGATAGAAGGTCGCGTCGTCGCCCTCATCGACGCGCGCGAAGAGTTGGTCCGGCAGACCTTGATTGCGGTTCTCGGCGTTCATGTCTCTGCCAACAAGTCAAAACCCGGTGCCAGGCACCAAAGCCATCCATGTCACTGCAATAAGTCATCGACGGTGCCAGGCACCAAGTCGGAATCGACGAGTCAAAAAAATCGGGTGCAAGGCACCGGCGGGAAGTATCACCGTGCCGTCGCGAAGCTTACAAGCGCGTTACTCGACGGCCGAACGGGAGAGGTGACTTGGCCGTCGACTTTGGGCCACCATACCCCGGCGGGAGGCACACTATGAAAATAATGCGAGACCAGCAGAGCAAGTTCTGGGTGTTGTCGTCGGATACGCGCGTGCTCTACAAGGGCCGCCGCAGTCCGTGGGACGATCCGACCATCATCCGGCAGGCGCTCGATCGCGAACGCGCAATGGCGCGAGCGGCCGAGCCCAAGCGGAAGACCAGCGAGTCGGCCTGAACGCACACACTCAACGAGACGCCGTAGCGCATGCCGCGTAAGGCGGGCCAGGACCTGACCCAAGGTCCTGTCGCCCGCAGTCTGCTGCGGTTGACCGCACCGATGATGCTGGCCGTGTCGTCGTCGATCATCGTGCAGATGCTCGAGATCGGCTTCATCGGCCAGCTCGGCACCGCGCAGATCGCCGCGGTCACGTTCACGTTTCCGATCAGCATGATGCTGACGAGCGTCGCGCTCGGCATCGGCATCGGCACGTCGTCGGTGATCGCGCGACGCGTGGGTGGCGGCGATTGGGACAGCGTTCGGCGCCTCGCCACGCACAGTCTGATGCTGGTCGGCATTCTGTTGACGCTGCTGGCGTCGATCGGTATCGCCACCATCGATCCGACGTTCACACTGCTCGGCGCGCACGGCGAAGTGCTGCGTCACATCCACAGTTATCTGCTCGTGTACTTTCCCGGCACCGTGCTGTTCACCGTCACGATGGTGATCGGCAGCACCATGCGGGCCACCGGCGACGCGCGCATCCCGGGTCTGCTCATGACCGGCGGCGCCGCGTTGAACCTCGCACTCGATCCGATCCTGATCTTCGGCTGGTTCGGCGCGCCGCGTCTGGAACTGACCGGCGCCGCAGTTGCGATGGTGCTGTCGCGTCTCGCGATGACCGCATTGCTGGTCTACTACGCGGTGTACCGCGACAAGCTGTTCCTGCCGTTCCGGCAATGGCGCAAAGACGCGCTCGCGTCGTGGCGCGAAATACTGGTGATCGGACTGCCTGCGATGGCGACGCAGATGATCGGCCCGATCTCCGGCGCGATCATCACGCGGCTGCTCGCGGCGCACGGACACGACGTGGTCGCCGGATTCGGCGTGGCCGGACGCATCGAGGGCGTCGCCGTGATGCTGCTGTTCGCGCTGTCCGGCAGCATCGGTCCGTTCGTCGGCCAGAACTGGGGCGCCGGCGATCTCGATCGCGTGCACGGCGGCATTCGCGTCGCTTATCGGTTCAGCCTCGCTTGGGGCGCCGCGGCCTGGCTCGTTCTGATGCTGATCGGCGACTGGGTGGTGCCGTTGATCGACGACAACGCCGAAGTCGTCGCGGTGGCGCGCCACTATCTGGCGATCGTGCCGATCTCGTACGGGTTGTGGGGCGTGCTGATGATGGCGTCCGCTTCGTTCAACTCGCTTGGCAAGCCGATTCCGTCGACCATCATGGCGTTCACGCGGATGTTCGTGGTGTACGTGCCGCTCGCAATGCTGGCGGATCATCTGTTCGGCTACACCGGCATCTTCGTTGCGACGGCAACGGCGAACTGCTTGATGGGATTGTGGGGATACGTCTGGCTCCGGCGCTCATTGTCCGCATCGACCGGTGGCAGCCTCGTTCCGGCCTGACAGCCCACTGTTCCGGTACGGTCGCCGCTTTGTCACGGTACCGAGCTATCTCGCGCTCACCGCGTTCGCGACGCTTTCGCTGCCGCTGCTCGCTCCCCTCTGCTGGCTCGTTTCGTTGCGCCGGTCGACGCGCGGTGCGTTGCGCAGCGGCGCGTTCGTGCTGGCCTATCTGTGGTGCGAATCGATCGGCATCGCCGCAAGCGGCTGGCTTTGGCTGCGGCACGGTCTGCCAACTCGCGGTGGTCGCAACTGGCAACGCTTTCTCGCCGGCAACTTCGCGCTGCAATGCTGGTGGGCGAACGCGCTGAAGGTCGCCGCCGAGCGGCTGTTCCGGCTGCGCTTCGAGGTTGAAGGCGCAGACGCACTCGACGGCGCGCCCGCGATCGTGCTGCCGCGCCACGCGAGCATCGCCGACACGATCATTCCGATGGTTTTCTACGCCATCCCGCATCGGGTGCGCTTGCGCTACGTGCTCAAACGCGAGCTGCTATTCGATCCGTGTCTCGACATCGTCGGCAACCGATTGCCGAACTGTTTCGTGGCGCGCAGCGGCGCCGATGCGCAAGCCGACATCGACAAGGTGGCGGCGCTCACGCGCGATCGTGCGTCGAACGAGGGCTTTCTCATCTACCCTGAAGGCACGCGGTTCAGCGCAGAACGCCGCGCGCGCGTGCTCGACTCGCTCGCCGCGCGCGTCAGCACTGCCGATCTGCAACGCATGCAGCGATGGACCGACCTGTTGCCGCCGCGTCCCGGCGGCGCGCTCGCGCTGATCGACAACGCGCCGGACCTCGACCTGGTGTTCTGCGCCCACACCGGCTTCGAAGGTGCGTCGCACTTCTCGACGCTGATCAACGGCAGCTGGATCGGCGCCGTCATCCGCATCCGTTTCTGGCGCATCGCTCGCGGCAACGTGCCGGACGACGCGGCTGCGCAACGCGAGTTCCTGTTTACCCAGTGGGATCGCATGCAGGAGACTGTTGCGGAACTGCGGGGGAGATGAAGCGATGGAGAAGTCCGATTTCTACCGCAATGCGCGGGCCGATCTGACCGGTCCACTGCACGGCGTCACCGTGCTCGAAGCCACCACCACGTGGGCAGGGCCGATGGCCGGCTGCATGCTGGCCGACTTCGGCGCCGACGTCATCAAAGTGGAACACCCAACGGGCGAGATCGGCCGCAGGCTGCGACCGATCCTGCCCGAATCGTCGTTGTCGTTGCCGCACGAAACGGTGAACCGCAACAAGCGCAGCATGACGCTGAATCTCTCGACACCCGCCGGACGCGGCGTGTTCCTCGACCTCGCGCGGCGCGTCGACATCGTGGTGGAGAACTTCCGTCCCGGCACGATGACGGAATGGGGCGTCGGCTACGAGCAGGTGCGCGCGGTGAAGCCCGACATCGTGTACGTCTCGATCAGCGGCTTCGGACAGTTCGGCCGGCTGTCACATCGCGTCGGCTACGATCCGATCGCGCAGCACTACTCCGGTTTCACCTCCATCAACGGCGAACCGGACGGCGGCCCGGTCAAAGCAGCGATGTTTCTCGGCGACGACCTCTCGGGCATTCACGCAGCGCTCGGCGCACTCGCGGCGCTGCGCCATCGCGACCGCACCGGCGAAGGTCAGCACGTTGACGTGGCGCTGGTCGATACGCTCCTGTTCCAGAGCGACTCGAACATCGCCGCCGGCGCGCTGAACCTGCCGACGCCGCGCACCGGCAACGAATTCACCGTGTGTGCGCCGACCAACCTGTACGCATGTCGCGACGGCAACGTCTTCGCCGGCGTGCTCACCGATCCGCACTGGAAGAAGCTCGCCGCGACGATCGGCCGCGCCGAACTCGCCGACGATCCGCGCTACGCCACGCTGGCAGAGCGCTTGAATCATCGCGACGAAGTGGACCGGCTGCTCGCCGACTGGTGCGCGCAACACCGCGTCGCCGACGTCGAATCCGCATTCGAAGCAAGCGGACTTCCGGCCGTGCGCGTGAACACCTACGCGCAAGCCGCCGCCGAACCGCACGTGGCCGACCGCGACATGCTGCAGCACACCCGCCTGCATGACGGCACGTCCGCGCCGCTGGTCGGACCCGCCGCTAAATTCTCCCGCACCCCGACGCGCGTACGCACCTCAGCTCAACCGTTGGGCGCTTCGACCGAACAGCTACTGCGGGAACTGGGGTACGACGCCGGAGCGATTGCCCAACTACGCGAGCAAGGGGCGATTTGATTCGATCAACAGCCGCGGTTTCGATCGCAAGGAGCGACGGGTGATCGGTGCTCCGGCCCGGCAGCTGGGATGTGCCTCCGCACCGATCACCCGCCGCCCTTCCACATCGGAAGTCGCGCCTTCGTTCGCCGATCGCATCGAATAAGTCACCGCCGGTGCCTGGCACCGGCGATGACTTATTTCGATGTGCAAAAGCGGGTGCCTGGCACCGCCTTTTGACCTAGCGGTGAGCTGAACGCGCGCAAAGCGCGCGTTCACACTCCCCGATCACGTCGATGGAGACATGTGTTGCGGAAGGCCTTCCGCGCCCAGGGATGGCTCGAGCGTGCCCCGATGCAGCTCACACGCACCTCCACCGCGTTGGAAGCTCCTTTCCACTACACCGACCCGAAGCTCAGTCAATCGATCTTCAACAACTGCTTCCCAATGTTCTTCCCGGTGAACAACCGTGTCAGCGTCGCCGGAATGTTCTTGAAGCCTTCCTGGATATCTTCTTGATAGACGAGCTCCCCGGACGAGATCCAGCCGAGCAGTTCCGGCATCGCGATGTGGGTGCGGTTCATGTAATCGATGACGATGAAGCCTTCCATGCGCGCGCGCATGATCACGAGGTTCATCAGGTTCGCGGGGCCGGGAACCGGCTTCGTCGCGTTGTAGCTGGAGATGCCGCCACACAACACCACACGGGCGCGCATCGCGAGGTGATTCAACGCCGCTTCGAGAATGTCACCACCGACGTTGTCGAAGAACACGTCGACCCCTTTCGGGCACAGCTTGCCGATGCGCGCGTCGACGTCTTCGCTCTTGTAGTCGATCACCGCATCGAAGCGCGCGTCTTTCTTCAGCCATTTGCACTTCTCGGCGCCGCCCGCGATGCCGACAACGCGGCAACCTTTGATGCGCGCGATCTGCCCCGCCACCGAGCCGGTTGCGCCGGCCGCGCCGGACACCAGCACCGTGTCGCCCGCTTTCGGCTGGCCGAGGTCGAGCATGCCCCAGTAAGCGGTGAGTCCGGTCACGCCGAGCACCGACAGCGGCATCGTCAGCGGCACGCCGGCCGGCAGCTTGTTCACCCCGAACGGCGCACCGGTGGGCGAGGCCACGCAGTAGTCCTGCCAGCCGCCGCCAGTCATCACCTTGTCGCCCGGCGCGAAGTCCGGATGGTTCGATACCACCACTTCGCCGACCGAACTCGCGCGCATCACTTCGCCGATCTTCACGGGCGGCAGATAGCTCGGACGGTCTTCCATCCAGCCGCGCTGCGTCGGGTCGAACGACAGATACAGGTTCCTGACCAGCAGCTGGCCATCCTTCGGTTTCGGTATGCGGCCTTCGCGATACTCGAAGTTCGCTTTGCTGACGTTGCCGTGCGGCCGCTTGGCCAGCACCCATTGCCGGTTCACATTCGCCACTGATTTTCTCCTTCTGTTACGGGGACGACATGCGGTGTGTCGCAGGGGCGCGATCATAGCCGCCACCCTTGAATAAATCGCCGGGTGCTTGCAGAGTCGCCGAGAGAACGAAGGACACGAAAAAAACATGATCGCATTCAAGTCGGCTACCGAACTGGCGCAGATGCTGCGCGACCGCCAGATCAGCGCGCAGGAACTGTTCGCGGAATACAAAGCGCGCGCAGCTCGCTTCAACAAGAAGCTGAACGCGATCATCTGGAACGATCCGAATGCCGAAAGCCGCGCGGGCAAGGCCGATACGAACAGCCTGCTCGCAGGCCTGCCGATGACGGTGAAGGAATCGTTCGACGTCACCGGCGCACCGACCACGTGGGGCATTCCGGAGTTGCGCAACAACATCGCGGCGAGCGACGCCGTCGTGGTGGAACGGATGCGAGCCGCGGGCGCGAACGTGTTCGGCAAGACGAACGTGCCGCTGAACCTCGGCGACTTCCAGAGCTACAACGTCATCTACGGCACCACGAACAACCCGTGGGACACCGGTCGCACCCCAGGCGGCTCGTCAGGCGGTTCGGCGGCGGCGCTCGCGGCCGGGTTGACCGCGTTCGAAATCGGCTCCGACATCGGCGGTTCCATTCGCAACCCGGCGCACTTCTGCGGCGTGTTCGGCCACAAGCCGACGTACCGGCTGATTCCCGCCCGCGGCCACGCGCCGCCGGGCGTGCTGGCCGAGCCCGAGATCGCCGTCGTGGGTCCGTTGGGGCGTTCCGCCGCCGACCTCGACCTCGCGCTCGACGTGCTCGCAAAACCCGACCGGCTCGAAGACCGGGCTGAGCTACGACCTGCCGCGCCTCGACGGCCGCAAACTGAAAGACCTCAAAGTGGCCGTGTGGGCCAACGACGACCTGGCGCCGGTGTCGCGCGACGTCGAGCGCGGCGTGCAGAAAGTGGCCGATGCGTTACGCCGTGCAGGCGCTTCCGTGAACGCCGACGCGCGTCCGTCGTTCTCAGCCGCCGCCAGCCACGCCACGTATCAGGATCTCCTGTTCGCGTATCTGTCGATTTCCGTTCCGGACCCGGCGTTCGCCGAACTGAAAGCGCAAACGCTGAACCTCGCGCCCGACGATCAGCGCCCCGAACTCGCCATGCTGCGCGCGCAGACGATGGATCACCGGCGCTGGGTGCAGCAGAACGAAGCGCGCGAAAAGCTCCGTTGGGCGTGGCGCGAATTCTTCGACCGGTACGACGTGCTGGTGGCGCCGATCATGGCCACCGCCGCGTTCCCGCACGACCAGAGTCCGATGGGATCGCGCACCATCGACGTCGACGGCTCGCCGCGTCCGTACTTCGAACAGGTGTTCTGGGCCGGCTTGCCGGGCGTTGCGTATCTGCCGGCCACGGTGATCCCCACCGGCAACAACGCTGGCGGGCTGCCGATCGGCGTGCAGATCATTGGTCCTGCGTACGGCGATCGACTCACCATCGGCGTTGCGCGGCTGCTCGAAGCCGAAGGGTTCGCCTTCACGCCTCCACCCGCCTACGCCTGAAATCACCGCGGAGCATCACGATGACCGACTACACGTTCGCATCCGCCACCGATCTGGTGCGTCTGATCAAGACGCGCAAGGTCTCGAGTTCGGAACTGCTCGAGCACTATCTGAAACGCGTCGATCAGTTCAACGGTCCCATCAACGCGGTGATCGCGCAGAACCGCGATGAAGCGCGCGAGCGCGCTAAAGCGGCCGATGCGGCGCTCGCCCGCGGCGAAGACTGGGGTCCACTGCACGGCGTGCCGATGACGGTGAAAGAGTCGTACGACGTCGCGGGTTACAAGACGACGTGGGGCGTGCCGGAAATGAAAGACAACCTGGCGCGCGAAGACGCGCTGTCGATCCGCCGTCTGAAGAGCGCCGGAGCGGTGATCTTCGGCAAAACGAATGTGCCGCTGCGGCTCGCCGACTTCCAGAGCTACAACGACATCTACGGCACCACGAACAATCCGTGGGACAAGGGCCGCACCCCAGGCGGCTCGTCAGGCGGATCCGCAGCCGCGCTCGCCGCCGGCCTCACCGGTCTGGAGACCGGCTCCGACATCGGCGGCTCCATCCGCAATCCAGCGCACTTCTGCGGCGTGTTCGGCCACAAGCCGACGTGGAATCTGTTGCCGCCGCGCGGCCACGCGATGCCCGGCGTGAAGACGCCGGCCGACATTTCCGTGATCGGGCCGCTGGCGCGCTCGGCGCGCGACCTCGAAACGGCGCTGCTTGTGATGGCCGGCCCGGACGAAATCCAGAGCCGGGGTTATTCGCTCGCTCTGAAGCGCCTCGGCAAACCCGTTAGCGCGCTGCGCATTGCGGTGTGGTCCGACGACCCGATGGGTCCGGTTTCGAAGGCGGTGCGCAGCCGCGTCGAAGCTGCTGGAGCGGCGTTGCGCGATGCAGGCGCCACCGTGGACGAATCCGCTCGCCCCGATTTCTCCTCAAAAGCCTCGCAGACCGCTTTCCAGTTTCTGCTGCAGGCCACGATGTCGGCGCGCATTCCGGACAAAGACTTCCAATGGCTGAAGGCCGCACTGGCAGAACTCAAAGACGACGACGTCAGCGAGCGCGCCAATACGCTGCG
Organism: uncultured Gammaproteobacteria bacterium; assembly: GCA_963780795.1. Taxonomy (GTDB): domain Bacteria; phylum Pseudomonadota; class Gammaproteobacteria; order Pseudomonadales; family Azotimanducaceae; genus DATJGR01. The sequence continues at coordinate 120,954 of CAWADH010000011.1, forward strand.
CGCCCAAGCGGCGTCGTTCAGGGACTGGAGCCGGCACAACGAAGCGCGCACGCACATGCGCTGGGCGTGGCACGCATTCTTCGAACGCTACGACGTGCTGCTGACGCCGATCATGCCGACGTCGGCGTTCCCGCACGACCACCGCTCGTTCGGGGAGCGCACCATCGACATCGACGGCGTGAAGCGGCCGTACTTCGAGCAGGTGTTCTGGGCGGGGCTCGCAGGCGTCAGCCTGCTGCCGGCGACGATCGTGCCGACCGGACCGGACGCGCAAGGGTTGCCGATCGGCGTGCAGATCATCGGGCCGGAATACGGCGACCTCGCAACGCTCGAGGTCGCGCAGATCCTCGAACAGCGCGGCTATTCGTTCCGGGCGCCGCCCGGCTACTAAGCGCCGGACCATGGAGGCGATCGCCGAAGCGCATCCGAACATCGCGCTGGTCAAGTACTGGGGCAAGCGCGATGGACCGGACAACGTTCCGGCCACTCCATCACTGTCGATCACGTTGTCGCAACTGCGAACGCGCACGCGGGTGCGCGTCGGACGGTCCGCAGGCGATCGCGTCGTAACCCTGAACGGCAAGGTCGTGCGCGACCCGAAGATCGACGCGTGCCTCGATCGACTGATCGCCCGCAGCGGTCGAGCACCGCACGGCCTGCGTGTGGACACGGACAACAATTTCCCGACGGCAGCGGGGCTCGCGTCATCGGCGTCGGGTTTCGCCGCGCTGATCACCGCGATGAACGAGGCACTCGGGTTGCAGATGAGCGAAGACGACCGCTCTATCGAGGCGCGGCGGGCGTCGGCGTCGGCGGCCCGGTCGTTGTATGGCGGCTTCGTGACGTTGTCTGGAGGCGTCGATGCGTCGACGTGGATCGCGCGGCCCGAACTCGATGCCGAGGCATGGCCGCTCGCGGTCGTCGTGGCCATCTGTTCGGACCAGCCGAAGGCGGTGTCGTCGAGCGCCGGCATGCTGCAATCCAGGTCATCGCCTTTCTACGCCCGTTGGACCGAGACGGCGGCCACCGACTTCACCGAGGCGCGGGCGGCGGTTTCCGCGCGCGACTTCGAGCGTCTCGGCGCGATTGCAGAAGCGAATTGCCTCGCGATGCATGCGGTGATGCTGTCGGCCCGACCGGCGTTGTCGTATTGGACGCCCGCCACCGTCGCCTGCATGTCGCGAGTTCGCGCGCTGCGCGACGACGGCGAACGGGTGTTCTTCACTATCGACGCCGGTCCGCAGGTGAAAGCGGTCTGCGAACCGGTCGCGGTCGAACGGGTGCGTTCGACGCTGGCGACCGTGCACGGGGTGCAGGATGTCGTAGCGGTCGGTTTGGGCGGACCGGCGCACATCGTGTCCGCATGAAAGTCGTAGCGAGCGCGCCGGGCAAGATCGTCGTCGCCGGTGAATACGCAGTGCTGGTGGGCGCGCCGGCGCTCGTCGCCGCAATCGATCGCCGTGTCGTCTGCACGATCCAGGACACGAGCACCGCGGGCTGGGCGTTCGCCACGCACGGCTTCGCGCCGGACGCGGGCATTGGCCGCGATGACCTGCTGCACGGTCCGCTGCTACCTCGCACCGATCCCGCGCATCTGTGCCAGCACGCGCTGCGGCAGATCGCTTCTGTTGGCGTGGCGGTCGACTCGCTGCCGCAGAATCTGCGCATCGACATCGACTCGCGCTCGGGATTCGACGGCGCACGGAAGCTCGGCATCGGCACGAGTGCCGCGGTCTGTGCGGCGCTGTGCGGTGCATTGCTCGCACGTTGCGGCAGCACGCTTGCGACGTTTCCGGTGGCGCTCGCGGCGCACCGATCTGCGCAGGGCGGAAGCGGTTCCGGCATCGACGTCGCCGCGTCGTGCACCGGCGGGCTCGTTCGATACGAAATGGACGCGACACCGCGGCTGACACGCGCGGCGTTTCCCGCCGGCATCGCGTTCGCGGTGATCTGGACCGGCAGCAGCGCCGACACGCGCGAGCACCTGAATCGGTTCGACGCGTGGCGCACCGGTACGATCCCGAAGGAACTCGCCGTGCTGATCGACGCATCCCGCCGCGTCGCCGGCGCCGTATGGGACGCGTCGGAATTCATGCGACAATTGCGCGCCTATTCCGCGGCGCTGCGCGCACTCGACGACGCGGCCCGGCTCGGGATCTACAGCACCGCGCATCGGCGGCTCAGCGATCTCGGCAACGACACCGGCGTGGTCTACAAACCGTGCGGTGCCGGCGGCGGCGATCTCGGAATGGCATTCACGCACGATGCACGCGCGTTCGAGTCGTTCGAACGCGCGGCGCACGCGACCGGATACAAGCGTTTGCCCGTGGAGTTGGACGAGCATGGCATCACCGTCGGCGTCGAAGGATAGCGGGTCCCGCATCCCGAACTTCTTCAAGATGACCATTCGCGAGCGTCTCGACGCGCTTCGCGAGCGCAATCTGCTGTCGGACGCCGACATCGCCCTGCTCTCGGCCGGCGATCACACGCTGCGCATTCAGACCGCCGACAAGATGATCGAGAACGTCGTCGGCGTGCTGGGCTTGCCGCTCGGCGTCGCGCTGAATTTCCTGATCAACGGCCGCGACTACGTGGTGCCGTTGTGCGTCGAAGAGCCGTCGATCGTAGCCGGGCTGTCGGCCGCCGCGCGCACCGCGCGACTGTCCGGCGGCTTCAAGTCGAGCGCCACCGATCCGATCCTGATCGGCCAGGTGCAACTGGTCGACATGGGCGACCCGTTGCAGGCGATGGAGGCACTCAACGCGCATCGCGCGGAGATCGTCAGCCTGGCCAACAGCCTGCATCCGAAGATGGTGGCGCGCGGCGGTGGCGCCCGCGACATCGAACTGTTCAACTACACCGCCCCCGAAGACGGCCGTCAGATGGTGGTGATGCATCTGCTGGTGGATACCCGCGATGCCATGGGCGCCAATCTGGTCAACACGATGTGCGAAGGCGTCGCCTCGCTGGTGGAATCGATCACCGGGGGCAAAGTGTTCCTGCGCATCCTGTCGAATCTCACCGATCGCGCGCTGGCGCGGGCGCAGATGGTGATCCCGGTGAACAACCTCGAAGGCAAGGGCTACAGCGGCGCCGAAGTGCGCGACGGCATCATCCTCGCGAACGATCTCGCTACGGTCGATCCGTACCGCGCGGCGACGCACAACAAAGGCATCATGAACGGCGTCGACGCGGTAGCGCTCGCGACCGGCAACGACTGGCGCGCGCTCGAAGCCGCAGCGCACGCATACGCCGCCCGCAGCGGTCGATACGCGTCGCTCACCCGCTGGTACAAGAACGAACGCGGCGACCTGGTCGGCGAGGTCGAAATGCCGATGAAGGTCGGCACCGTCGGCGGATCGCTCGAGACGAATCCGACCGTGCGCATCAATCATCGTCTGCTCGGCTCGCCCGACGCGCGCGAACTCGCCACGATCATGGCGACGGTCGGGCTCGCGCAGAATTTCGCGGCGTTGCGTGCATTGTCGACCGACGGCATCCAGCAGGGTCACATGACGCTGCACGCGCGCAGCGTCGCCACCACCGCCGGCGTGCCGGAACAGCTGTTCGACAGTGTCGTGGAAGCGCTGATCGAATCGGGCGAGATCAAAGTGTGGAAAGCGCAGGAGCTGGTGCGCACGCTGAACGTGCACGCGAGCCCGGCGCCCGGTTCCGAGCCGCGCAGCGCCGCGAACGGCAAGGTGATTCTGCTCGGCGAACACGCCGTGGTGTACGGACGGCACGCCATCGCGGCGCCGATTCCGCTGGCGGTCGAAGTGCGGGTGCTCGACGCCTCGGACGGTGTCCGGTTGCTGATTCCGCGCTGGGGCGTGGAGCAGCGCATCAAGGCGGTAGAGGAACACCAGCAGGGCGTTGCCGGCATTCTGGCGATGCTGTTGCGCGAACTGCACCTGGACGACCGCGCGATCGACATCGAAGTGTTCCCGCATATTCCGCGCGCAATGGGTCTCGGCGGTTCGGCCGCGTTGGCGGTCGCCATCGTGCGGTCGCTGGATCTGCGGTTCGGGCTCAATCTGTCGGCCGAGCGCGTCAATGCGCTGGCGTTCGAATGCGAGAAAGCGGCGCACGGAACGCCGTCCGGCGTAGACAACACGGTTGCCACGTACGGCCAGATGCTGCTGTACAGCAACGCATCGCGGCCGCGCTTCTCGCCGGTCGCGACGAAGGTTCCGCTGCCGATCGTCATCGGCATTTCCGGGAAAGAAAGTCTGACCGCCAACAACGTCGCGCAGGTGCGCGCCGCCTGGCAGCGGCAACCGGCACGCTACGAAGCGATCTTCGACCAGATCGACCGCCTCGCGCTCGCGGGGGTCGACGCACTCGCCGCCGGCGACCTCACCGAACTCGGCGAGCTGATGAACCTGAATCACGGCCTGCTCAACGCGCTGCAGCTGTCTACGCCGGAGCTCGAGGAGATGATTCATCTGGCGCGCCGCGCCGGGGCTAGCGGCGCCAAACTCACCGGCGGCGGCGGTGGCGGATCGATGATCGCGCTGTGCCCGAACAACGCCGATGCAGTGGCAGCGGCAATCCAGTCCGCCGGCTACCAGACTTTGACGTTCAGCGTCGGCGCGGCGGAGCTCGCGTGAAGCGCGCACCCACCCGCAGCCTCGTGGTGTCGTCGGAAGAAGAACGGCTGATTCTGGTCGACTCGAACGACCGCGAGACCGGTACGTCGTCGAAGTCCGAGTGCCACGACGGCGCCGGCATCCTGCATCGCGCGTTCTCGCTGTTCGTGTTCAATCCGGAGCGCGAGTTGCTGATCCACCAACGCCATCCCGACAAGCGGTTGTGGCCGGGCTTCTGGTCCAACAGCTGCTGCAGCCACCCGCGCGCCGGCGAAGAAATCGGGACGGCGATCCATCGACGCCTCGAGCAGGAGCTCGGCCTCGATGCCACGCTCGAGTATGTCTACAAGTTCGAGTACACCGCGCCGTTCGGCGACGTCGGAACCGAACACGAACTGTGCTGGGTGTACGTCGGCAAGACGACGAGCGAGCCGCATGTGAACACCACCGAGGTGGCGAACTGGCGATGGATTGCGCCGGACGAGCTCGACAGGGCGCTTTCCGAAACCCCGCAACGCTTCACGCCGTGGTTCAAGCTCGAGTGGCAGGCGCTGCGCGGCCCGCACAGGAAACGCCTCGAATCGATCGTCGCCGCCTGACTGCAACACCGGCTTTGCTGCGAAGCGACCGCGCAGCAATGGGCCGCCGGCCCGCGGATCGCGTACACTAGGCCGCCTCCACCGACCCGCGCGTGATCCCCGTGAGAGGAACTGCACAATGAACCCATCGACGGCCCGGCCCCGGGTCGGAATCAGCGGGTTCGCGGCCTATCTGCCGTGCTATCGGGTCAACCTCGAAGACTGGTGTCGCTGGACCGGCGACAGCTGGGACAAGGTGTCGAGCATCGTCGGCCGCAGCTTCCGCATGCGCGCGCCGGACGAGAACGCCTACACGATGGCGGCCACCGCCGTGCTGCGACTGATCCAGGCGTACGACATCGACCCGCGCCGGGTCGGCTACTTCGCACTCGGCACTGAGTCGAGCACCGACAATTCGACCGGTGCGGTCATCGTCAAAGGCATGGTCAACGACGCGTTGCGCATATTGGGTGCACCGCCGCTCGCGCGTCACTGCGAAGTGCCGGAATTCAAGCACGCGTGTCTCGGCGGCGTGTACGCGATGAAAGCCGCGGCCCGCTACGCGGCGCTCGACGGCGCCGACAAGCTCGCCATCGTGGTGTGCGCCGACATCGCAGAGTACGCCCGCGGCTCGTCGGGCGAATCGACGCAAGGCGCCGGCGCGGTCGCGATGTTGCTCGAAGCAGAGCCAAAACTGCTGGCGTTCGACCTGACACGCGCTGGCAGCGCCTCGGACTATCGCGGTCCCGATTTCCGAAAGCCGTTCGCGCGTTACGCCGGCCAGACGCCGTCGTCGCACGGTCAGATCCGCGACTTCCCTGTCTTCAACGGCAAGTATTCGACCAGCTGCTATCTCGACGAGACGCTACTCGCGATGGCCGACATGTTCGAGAAAGACTCGGGCGTTTCATCGATGGCGCGCTGGAGCGAAACGGCCGCCGCATTTCTGCATCGCCCTTACCGGCGCATGGCCGAGACCGGTCTCGCGGCGAGTTATCTGCTCGCGCTCGCGCGCGGCGGCAGCGCCGGACGCACGCAGCTCGAGGCGCTTGCGCGCGCGGCCGGGGTAGACCCCACGCCGCTCCTGCGGCGAATTGCAGGAATGGCCGCAACTCTACGATCCGGTCGGCGACACCACGGCCGATGCCGTACCCGGCCACGCTCGAAACGCTGCGCGCGCTCCGCGCGAGTCCTCAGTATCGCTCGCAGGTGCTCGACAAAATGCGCTTCGGCGACACCGCGATGCAGGAGTGCGGCAATCTGTACACCGCGTCGATGCCGGGCTGGCTCGCCGCCGGTTTCGAAGAAGCGGCCGTCGGCGGCGCGGCGCTGACCGGCGCGTCGATCCTCGCGTTCGGTTACGGCAGCGGCGACGCCGCCGAAGTGGTGCCGATGACGGTGGTCGACGGATGGGAGGCCGCTGCGGCGCGGATCGGTTTCGGCGCTGCGCTCGACGGCGCCGTGGACCTCGAACAGGCGCGATATCAGCAGTTGCACGACAGCCTCGACATCGACGACGCGGTTGCGCCGCGCGCGTCTACGTTCGTGATCGACCGCGTGGGTTGCGCGCAGGCGCGTGGCGCGCTCGACGACCGCGGCATCGAGTACTACCGCTTCGTTCGATAGATCCGGCTTCGCGAGTTACTCGAGCCGCAAGTGCGACGTATCCGGCGGCTGCGGCAGAGTTGCGTCGTCAGGTTCGATCAGCAGCGTGCCGGCCGGCGCCAGTTCGAAGTCGATCGCGTCGAGTTCGAGCGGCGGGTCGATCGTCGGCGCGTGCGGACCGAGATCGGCGCCCAGTTCCGCGATGTCCCACGACGGTGCGTCCACCTCGGCAAACGGCGGCGTGGGCACGCCGAGATCCGCGCCCGGCGCCGCGAGCGTGAAGCGCGAAACATCGGGGTTCACGGCTTCGACCACGTGCGCAACGCCCAGCACCGTACCGGGCGCGGCCAGCGTGAGGTGCGTCAGATCCACGGATGGCTGCGGCGCGGGCGGCGCGGGCTGCGACATCAGCGCACCGGGCGGCGCGAGTTTGAAGGCGCCGTCGTCCGCAACGCGTTCCGTTGCCGCCGGCACCGGTTCGACTTCGGGCGCCGGCTCGAGCGGCAGTACCCGCAAGCGCGCGCCGGCCCGCTTGAACGCGATCTGAAAGCGCGCGGCGGTATCGGTGTCGGCGTCCTTCCGTATCGTCACCGCTTTGCCGGTGAACATCGCATCGAGTCGCTCGCCTTCGACCTTCAGCGCTGCGCCGAGGCGCTGCTTCACGACGGCTTTCTGCTGCCCATCGAGCACCTCGCCGCGAAACACCAATCGATACCGTTCCGACATACCTGACGATCCGATGTCCATGCCAGGGATTTAACCATAGCCGCTGAGGCGCAACGCGCGCATTCGGCGGCGCCGCGTCCGTCATCGCGTTGACGTTGCGCGCTCGCGCACAGTACGGTCGCGGGTCCCGCTTCTGGAACAACCTCCGTCGTGAATCCCGCGATCGAAATGCTCGACACCGAAGTGCTCTCCGACAACTGGTACGTGCTGCGCAAGTTCACGTATCGCATCCGACGCGCCGACGGCACCTGGGCGACCCATGCGCGGGAGGCGTACGACCGCGGCAACGGCGCCACGATCCTTCTATATGACACCGCGCGCAGAGTGGTACTGCTGACGCGCCAGTTCAGGCTCCCCACTTACGTCAACGGCAACCCGACCGGAATGATGATCGAGGCGTGCGCCGGCCTGCTCGAAGCGGAGAACCCGGACGTGCGCATACGGCTCGAACTGCGCGAGGAAACCGGCTACGAGGTCCCCGCGATCCGCAAAGTGTTCGAGGCGTACATGTCGCCCGGCTCGGTCACCGAGATCCTGCACTTCTATGTCGCCGAGTACTCGCAGGCGAACCGCGTCGACAGCGGCGGCGGCATCGACGAGGAAGACATCGAAGTGCTCGAACTGCCGTTCGAGCGCGCGCTCGACATGATCGCGACGGGCGAGATCAGGGATGCAAAGACCATCATGCTGCTGCAATACGCCGCGCTGAACCTGTTCGCCTGACCGCGGGTGCGTTGCGCGAGCGGCAATTGCCGGTCAATACTTCACGGCAGTGCGAGCAATCAGTCGGGAGACACTGAACATGGGAACACGTGCACGAGTCGTGGTGCTGCCGCAGAAACAGGCGCCGCTTCGCATCGAAGAAATCACGCTGCCCGACCCCGGCCCGACTCAGGTCATCGTCAGGCAGTTCGCCTCCGGCATCTGCCATTCGCAGCTGCACCAGATGCACCGGCCGCGCGAAACACCGGTGATCCTCGGTCATGAAGCGACCGGCATCATCGAGAAAGCGGGCTCGCAGGTGCGCCACGTACACGAAGGCGATCTCGTTCTGGTGACCTGGGTGCCGCGCGACGCCGCTCGCGCGAAGGCCTTGCCCGTGCGCGCGACGCTCGAGGTCTCCGACGGTGTGGCCCAGTCCGAGAACGTATTCACGTGGGCCGACTTCACGCTTGCAGACGAACAGTACGTGGTGAAAGCCGACCCGCGCACGCCGCGCGACGTGACCTCGATCATCGGCTGCGCGGTGATGACCGGCGCCGGCGCGGTAATCAACACCGCTGGCGTGAAACGCGGCCAGAGCGTCGCGATCTTCGGCGTCGGCGGTGTCGGTCTCTCGGCCGTGGTCGGCGCGCGGATGGCCGGGGCAAATCCGATCATCGCGGTCGATCTCGACGAAACGAAACTCGAATTCGCGCATCGCTTCGGCGCCACGCACATGGTCAACGCGAGCAAAGTCGATCCGGTGGAAGCGATCCACAAGCTGACGCCGCACAACCACGAGTTCACGATTCTGAAAACGCCGGTGACGGGCGTCGACTTCGCGTTCGACTGCATCGGCATCCGCAAAACCATGGAGCAGATCGCGCCGGCATGCCGCACCGGCCATTTCGGCGTGCACGCCGGCGGCACCGCGGTACTGGTCGGCGTTCCGGGCACACCGGTCGAGCTCAACGCGATGGACATGCTGCTCAACGAAAAGCGTTTCATCGGCAGCATCGGCGGATCGTGCCAGCCGGATCGTGATTTCCCGAAGTTTCTCGACTGGCATCAGAACGGCGACCTCGACCTCGATGCAATGGTCACGCAACGCTACCGGCTCGAAGACATCAACGAGGCGACCGACGCGCTGGCGGCGGGCAAGATCAGCGGCCGCGCGATCCTCGAGTTCGAACACTGACGGGCCATCTACTCGGAGCGCACCATGGCGGATCTGTTGGCGCTGTCGAGCAGGATCATCGATGAAGGCGTTGCGCCCGGTCCGGTAAACCGCATCACACACGAGCTGTCCGAAATCGCGCCAGGCGTCGCGATGGTGGAAGCGTTTTCGCACTCGGTGCTGTTCGCCACCGACGACGGCCTGGTGGTGTTCGACACCAGCGGCGCGCAGGGCGGAAAGCTGGTCGTCGACGCGATCCGCGACTGGTCTAAAACGCGCTTCAACACGCTCGTTTATACACACGGTCACATCGATCACGTCGGCGGCTGCGGCGCATTCCTCGCAGACGCCGCCGCGAATCATTCACCCCGGCCGACCATCGCCGGGCACGAGAACGTGCCCCGCCGGTTCGATCGTTACGACCTGACGAACGGCTACAACCTCGTCATCAACGCGCGGCAGTTCCGCGGACTGTCCGGGCGCGGCTACGGAATCGGCGGCGACTCCGGTCGGTTTCTTCCACCCGACAGCGCCAAGCCGAACGTCACGTACAGCGACCGACTCGCACTGAGCGTGGGCGGCCTCGAATTCGATCTGCGTCACGCGAAAGGCGAAACCGACGACCACACGTGGGCGTGGATTCCACAATACAAGGCGATCTGCGCGGGCGACTTCTTCATCTGGAACTTTCCGAACGCCGGCAATCCGCAGAAAGTGCAGCGCTATCCGGTGGAGTGGGCGGCGGCCATGCGCACCATGGCGGGCGCCGGCGCCGAGCTGTTTCTACCGGCGCACGGTCTGCCGATCGAAGGCAGCAAGCGCATCAAGCGCGTATTGCTCGAAGTGGCGGAGACGCTCGAAAAGCTGATCCGCGAAACGCTCGCGATGATGAACGAAGGCTCTGCACTGAACGACATCATCCACACCGTGAAGGTGGCGCCGGAAATGCTGGAGAGACCCTACCTGCGACCGTTGTACGACGAGCCCGAGTTCGTCGTGCGCAACCTGTGGCGCATGTACGGCGGCTGGTACGACGGCAATCCGGCGAACCTGAAACCGGCGCCCGACAAAGCGCTCGCCGCGGAGCTCGCAGCGTTGGCCGGCGGCGCGGAAAAGCTGGCCAAGCGCGCGCAGCAGCTCGCAGCAGACGGCGAACTGCGTCTCGCGTGCCACCTCGTCGAACTCGCCGTGCGCGCGGAACCGCGTCCCGCCATCTATGCGATCCGCGCCGAGATCTATCAGAAGCGCCGCGACAGCGAGACGTCGTTGATGGCGAAAGGCATCTTCGGCCACACCGCCGGCGAATCGCTCGCCGGCGCCGGCATTCCCGATCCGCACGCCGGCCGGCAATGACGCTCACGATCGTCGATCGATCGCGTCCGGCGACGCCCGGCTACTTCCGTCCGGCCGATGAAGGCGCCGGACTGCTCGACTGGGACGAGACGGTCGCACGCTTCGCGGTCTCGAAGAATTACTGGGTCAGCACCGCGTCGGCAACCGGCCGGCCGCACGCCATGCCGGTGTGGGGCGTCTGGCTCGGTGACCGGTTTGCTTTCAGCACCAGCCCCGCATCGCGCAAGGCGCGCAACCTGCGCGACAACCCGCAGGTCGCCGTGCACCTCGAAAACGGCGATGTGGTGATCGCGCTCGAAGGCCGCGCCGCGGAAGTTCGCGACCGAGCGGAACTGTTGGCGTTCCTCGATGCATACAATCCGAAGTATCGATGGAACTTCACCGTTGACCAGGTGCTGGACGGCGTCTTCGTCGTGCGCCCGGACACGGCCTTCGCGTGGCTCGGCGGCGAAGGCGAAGCGTTCGGCGGCACCGCGACGCGCTGGCGCTTCGCAACCAAAAACAACACGAACGGGTAACGCATGCTCACATCTCATTTCGTTCGCAACGGCGACGTTCTAACCGCATTTCACGACGAAGGTCAGGGCGATCCCTTTTTGCTGCTGCACGGTTTCACCGGTTCGAAGCTCGACTTCCACGATCAGCTCGGCTGGTTCACCGCCCAGCATCGGGTGCTGGCACCCGACCAGCGCGGCCACGGCGAATCGTCCAACTTCGGCCATCCCGACGCGTATTCGTTCGACATCCTCGTGGAAGATGTCCGGGGCTTTCTCGACGCGCTCGACGTGCAGCGCTGCCACCTGTTGGGCCATTCGATGGGCGGCATGGTGGCGATGCGCTTCGCGTTGCGATACCCGGAACGGCTCACGTCATTGATTCTGATGGACACTGCCGCCGAACCGCTGACGATCTTCCCGCAGGCGCTGCGGGAGCAACTGGCGAAAGATGTGCGCGCCAACGGCTGCGCGAGCCGCGTGAAAGCGATGCGCGAGATGCCGGTGAGCGAGGCGCAGAAGCGCGGCGTGGATTTCCTCGGCGCCGACGAACACTGGCGCCGCATCGAACTGAAACTCTCCCAGATGGACCCCGAAGCATGGGTGGCCCTCGCCGACCACATGGCAAAACAGCAGTCGCTGCTGTCCGCTCTCGGCAACCTGACGATGCCCACCACGATCATCGTCGGCGAACACGACGTCCCCTTCGTCGAGCCGTCAGCACGCATGGCCAAAGCAATCCCGAACTCGCGCCTCGAGATGATCCCACTCGCCGCACACAGTCCCCAATACGAGAACGCACCGGTGTGGCGACAGGCGATTGGTCGGCATTTGGGCTTTTAGGAGCGGTTCCGGGGCCGGTCTAGCCATCCGGCCGGGACCATCAATAGTCGTGGTTTCGATCGCGCCGGTGCCTGGCACCGGCGATGACTTATTCGAAGTACAAGCTGGTGCCTGGCACCGGCAATGACTTGTTTCCTGATGTGCAAAAGCGGGTGCCTGGCACCGGCTTTTGACTTAGCGATGAAAAGCCGCGGAGGGCCTTCCGCGGCCAGGGATGGCCGGGTTTGAGCGACCATGGACGGCAGCGTGCCCGACGCGGCAGACACGCACCTCCGCCGAGAACCGAAGCTCCGTTCCACCAACACACACCCGAAGCTCCATCCCACCGAACCTGAACCCTGTAGAATCCCCTGACGCTTTTGGAGAGTCTCGAGATGATCGCCAAGCTCCCGGGTCGGGTCAGCATCGAAGAGAACGTCGTGTATGGCACCGGAGGTGGGCGCGATCTCCATTGCGATGTGTTCATGCCGCCGGATGCGCGTACTGACCGCACGGCGGTGTTGCTGATCCACGGCGGCGGGTGGCAGAACGGCGATCGCGGGCAGTTGCGCGGTTACGGCATTCAACTGGCGCGCTACGGTTACGTGTGCGTGTGTGCCGAATACCGGCTGTCGGGCGAGAACATCTGGCCGGCGCAGATCCACGACGTGAAGGCGGCGTTGCGCTGGTTGCGCGCGAATGCGGCGGCGCTCGGCGTCGATGCAGAGAAGATCGCGGTCTCCGGCAACTCGGCCGGCGCACATCTCGCACTCATGCTCGCTGCCACGCCGAACGTGCCGGTGTTCGATGGCAAAGGCGGAAACGCCGGCACGTCGTCGAGCTGTGCGGCGGTGATCGCGATCTATCCGCCGACCGCACTGCGCATCGGCGAGATCGGCGACGCCGTAGCCAATCTGTTCGGCGGCAAAGCGAGCCGGGAAGCACAGGACGCGGCGAGTCCGATCACATACGTGCACCGACACTTTCCGCCGACGCTGCTGATTCACGGCAACGCCGACGACATCGTGCCGGTGGAAGCGAGCTTCTCGATGTACCGCAGCCTCGCGGAAGTCGGTGCGCCGGTGGAACTGCACGTGTACGACGGCGCGCCGCACGCGTTCGACGTATTGCCGGAGTTCGGCCATCAGCTGACCGACATCATGGCGTTGTTCCTCGATCGCAAAGTCGCGCATCCGCGCGCGGTGGAACTGCCGGGCGCCTGAGCGTTCGATCACGACGGAGCGCGCCATTCCGAACGACTCGCCCGAACCCATGCCGTCGCGATCGCGAGCCGTCGCGTTCACCGAAGGTTCGGTCGCGCGGCACATGGTCCGTCTGTCCGCGTTCATGGTCATGGGTTTCCTGACCATGACCATCGCGCAACTGATCGAAGCGGTCTATCTCGGCGTCGTCGGAACCGCGGAACTCGCCGCCATCGCCTTTACGTTTCCGTTGGTGATGTCGCTGAATGCGGCGGTGCGCGGCATCGGCATCGGCGCGTCGTCGGTGATCGCGCGCTTGATCGGCGCCGGCGACCGCGCGCGCGGCGCGCTGCTCACGACGCATTGTCTCATTCTGGTCGCCGCATTCGCCGCATTGTGCGTCGCAGTCGGCGTGCCTGGGGCGCGCGCCTTCTTCGTGCTGTTGGGGGCGCAGGGTCGCGTGCTGGAACTGGCGGACGCCTACATTGCAGTCTGGCTCGTCGGCTTCGTCTTCTTCGCAACGTCGATGGTCGGCACCAATCTGCTGCGCTCGGCAGGAAATGCCGCGATGCCGGGCATCGTGATGACCATCGGTTCGTTACTGCAGGTGCTGATCGGACCGTTCCTGATCTTCGGCTGGGCCGGCCTGCCCGCGCTCGGCATCGTCGGCGCGGCGTGGTCGTTCGTGATCGCACGGCTGATCAGCTTCGCGCTGTGCATGTACTGGATCGCCGTGAAGGAACGGATGCTCGTGCCGCGCGCGGACGGCTGGCTGCATTCGGCGCGGCAGATTCTGCACGTCGGTCTGCCCGCCACCGCATCGAATCTCGTGGCGCCGCTGTCGACCGGTATCGTTACGCGTCTGCTCGCCGACTTCGGTCATGGGGTGGTCGCCGGCTTCGCCGTTGCATCGCGGATCGAAGCGGTCATCGCGATGGTGGTGATCGCGGTGTCGACGTCGGTCGGTCCGTTCGTCGGTCAGAACTGGGGCGCACACCTGTTCGATCGCGTGCGCAGCGCATTGGCGCTGTGTCACGGCTTCTGTCTCGGCTGGGGTGTCGCGTCATTCCTCGTCATGGCCGCCTCAGCGCACTGGTTGGTCGGGCTGATCAACGACGAACCCGAAGTGGTGGAAACTGCAACGATGTACCTGCTCATCGTGCCGATTAGTCTGGGCTTCATGGGCGTGATGGGCGTTGCCAGCGCGTGCTTCAACGCGCTCGGCAAGCCGACGCCGCCGCTGGTGTTGTCGTTGCTGCGGCTGGTGGTGCTGTTGATACCGTTGGCGTTGATCGGCCGTGCGCTTGCAGGTTATGCCGGCGTCTTCGGCGCGACCGCGATCGCCAACGTGGCCGTTGGGATACTCGCGCTCGCGTGGAACAACCGGACCGTCCGGAACGACGCGGAAGCTCTCCGCAATACCGCCGCCGCAGCAGCGTGAACAAGGACTGCACATGACGAAACCGATGCGGCTGATGATCGCTTTGTGCGCGGCGATGAGCGTGTCGTGGACGCTGCTCCCGCACGCGGAAGACGCTGCCGCACCGACTGCCGCCGCGTCCGCTCCCGATTCGACCGTACCGGCAGAAGCAACGCTCGCAACGGAACCGTCGACGCCGCCGGCGCCCGCTTCCACGACCGATGCCGAGTTCCAGGCACCGACCGACTCCATCGACGTCGTCGCGATGCAGGACTTCCTCGACGGCTTCTTCGCCACTGCCATGGAATCGTTGCACGTGCCCGGCGCGGTGTTCGTGTTCGTCGAGAACGGCCGCGTCGTTCTGAAGCGCGGCTACGGTTTTGCCAACCTCGAAACGAAGGCGCGCGTCGACCCCGATACGACGCTGTTCGAGATCGCGTCGGTGTCGAAGCTGTTCACGGCGACGGCCGTGATGCAGCTCTACGAGCAAGGCATGGTTCAGCTCGACGAAGACGTCAACGCATACCTCTCCACGTTCAAGATTCCGGCGACCTTTCCGAAACCGGTCACGCTGCATTCGTTGATGACGCATACCGCCGGGTTCGACGAGCGCGGCATCGGCATGGCTGCGCGCACCGCGAAGGAGTGGCGTCCGCTCGGCGAGTACCTCGCCGAACGCATGCCGCCGCGCGTGCGCCCGGTCGGCGACGGTGCGAGCTACTCGAACCACGGCGTTGCGCTCGAGGGTTACATCGTCGAGCAGGTATCGGGCACTCCGTTCAACGACTACATCGCGAAGAACATCTACCAACCGCTCGGCATGACGCACAGCACGTTCGCGATCATCGATCCGCTGCCGCCGTCGCTCGCTCAGGGCTACAAGTTCGACGGTCTCGGCTACAAACCAGAGCCGTTCATCTACAACAACGTGATTCCGGCCGGTGGCCTGCTCACCACCGGCGACGACATCGCGCGGTTCATGATCGCGCACCTGCAGAACGGTCAGTACGGCGACGTTCGCATCCTCAACGAAGCGACCGCGACGGAGATGCACGCGCGCCAATACAGCGCCGATCCGCGGATGCAGGGCAGCGCCGGACAGTTCTTCGAAGACAACGTGAACGGCTACGCGGCGATTCAGCACGGCGGCGACCTGCCCGGGTTCGCATCGCTGCTGTATCTGATTCCGGAGAAGAACGCGGGCTTCTTCGTTTCGTCGAACGTCGATCAGGACGAATTGCGGCGGCTGCTGACGAAGGTGTTCATGGACCGCTTCTATCCGGCCATCCAACAGCCGCCGCCGATGCACGCATCGACCGACTTCAAACAGCGCGCCGCTTTGTACGCCGGCCGCTATCGCGACAATCGTCACGAAGAGAAAGGCCTCGCGAAGGTGGCGGCGATACTGACGGAAGTACACGTCGTGCAGGGTGAGAACGACGGCGAACTGATCATGCACGGCGCCGCCCAGACGGCGCGCCTGGTCGAACTCGATCCCGGACTGTTTCGCCGCGAGGACGCCGATCATCGCGTACTGTTCACGCCGGGCAACGCGACCACGCCGGCACGAATGGACTCGGAACACGCGTCATTCCGCAAACTCGCGGTCTGGGAGACCGCGCCGGCGCAGCAGCTATTCATCGCCGCCGTGCTGTTCGTGTTCGCGACGACGCTGATCGGCGCGGTGGGTCGCGGTTTCTCGCGCGTCGTGCTGCGGCGTTCCGAGCCCACCGATCGCACCACACGCATCGCACGCCGTCTCGCGTTCGGCGCGGCGCTGCTCAACATCGTCGTGCTGATCGGCCTCGGTTGGGGATTGATCGGCACCGACCAGAACGAATTCCTGTTCGGCATGCCGCTGCAGTTCAAGGCGATTCTGTGTCTGCCGCCGATCACGACCGCGCTCGCCGCCGGCATGGTGGTCGCGTTGCTGTTCGTGCTGTTCGGTCGCGTGCTGACGGCCGGTGCAAAGGCGCGCTACCTGATCGCCACGGTCGCAGCTGCGGCGATGGTGCCGTTCTTCTGGTACTGGAACCTCTACGGCTTCAACTGGTGAGCCGGCGCGCTACGCGCGCGGTTCATCGAGCCACACGCACGTCGCGCATCCGCCGCGCGCGAGTTCGGCGTCGGCCAGCGCGCGATCCTCATCGGTTTGATACTGCGGTGTTGCATCGCGTTCGACGCGCGAATCGTCGTGCTTCTCGCCGGGACCGCGCGGCCGCATCACACCGTCTTTCCATGCGTCGTCGTCCGCCCAATCGTACGGCAGCATCAGCATCTGTCCCGGCTGCCGCAAGGTTTCGAATCCCTTCAGCGCGTCGCGCACGATGTCGCAATTCAAGCGCGGCTGATGCGGTTTGCCGGCGGTGTGTCCCAACGGAAAATCGAGATACGCCGCGCGCGGCGGATTCGCGGCCTTGGTGATCGACAGTGCACTCGTCATCGACAGCGTGGGAATTCCGTGCTGCTCGATTTCACGCGCGATCAGTCCCACGGACTGATGACAGACTGGTCAGACAGGCACCAACAGGACCACGTCCACGCCGTCGCGAACGATCCTGTTGGCCAGTTCCGGTGCCAGCCGTTCGCGCACGCGACGCGACGAGTAGATGCCGCCCATGAACGCGTACGCGCGTTCCGCCAACGACCCGATGAAGCCATCGCGCGCGAGTTCGTTCAGCGTATCGACCGGAAAGACGACGTTCGGGTCGCTGCGCGCATCGGTGAGGTCGTATGCAAAATGCGTGGCCCGCAGCGTCGACGTCGACTCGCGCGTGTCGATGATGCGAAAGCTGGTGTCGTCTTTGTAGTGGAATGCCACCTGACCGGCTTTGTAGATGCCGCCGGAACCGATGAGGCCGACGCGGCATTGCGACAACGGCTTGGTCAGCTCCGCCCACGGCGGCGGCGTGGCGTTCTCCACCCATTGATACGGCGGATAGCCGAGCGCGCTGTATTGATCGCGCGTGCGTTCGATGTAGTCGACAGGCGGACGGGTACTCGGCATCGGTCGATCGTATCAACCTCTGGCACCGGTGCAACGAAGTTTGTTACGGTCCGCGTTCACGTTTTGTCTGTTGTCGAATCCAAAGGAGTCAGCCATGCCGATCGATCCGAAAGCCGTTGGCGCGGTGGGTAAACCCAGCCGCCGTTCGTGGACCTCCAAAGATGCGTTGTTATACGCGGTCGGCGTTGGCGCGGGCACCAGCGAACTCGCATTCACCACCGAAAACACGAAGGACGTCGCGCAGCGCGTGTTGCCCACGTTCGCGGTGATTATCGGAGGCGGCGGCGTGCCGATGGACAAGATCGGTTCGTTCAATCCGTTTCTGATGGTGCACGGCACGCAAGGCATCGAACTGCTCGACGAAATTCCGCCCGAAGGCGAGATCGAGAGCGTCGGCCGCTGCACCGGCATCTGGGACAAGGGCAACGCCGCGGTGCTCGAATTCGAGTCGACGTCGACGAACCTGGCCACCGGCAAGCCGCTGCTGAAGAACCGCATGTCGCTGTTCTGCCGTGGCGAAGGCGGCTGGGGCGGCGATCGCGGTCCGTCGGAGAAGCTCGCGATTCCCGATCGCAAACCCGACCACCAGATCACGTATCAGACGCGCGAAGACCAGGCGCTGACGTATCGCCTCTCCGGAGACCGCAATCCGCTGCACTCCGATCCGTCGTTCGCGAAAGCCGGCGGATTCGACAAACCGATTCTGCACGGCCTGTGTACCTACGGATTCACCGGCCGCGCGCTGCTGCACGCGCTGTGCAACGGCGATCCGAAACGCTTCAAGTCGATGGACGGCAAATTCTCGCGTCCGGTATTCCCCGGCGACGCACTCACGGTTTCGATGTGGGTCGACGGCAAGACCTGCATCTTCCAGACCGCCAACCAGAACGGCGTCGTTGTACTCGATCAGGGACGCGCGACGTTCGCGTGAGGAGCGCTTCGAGCCCGGCGGAGGTGGAGGCTTGTTGCGGCAGGACACGCTCGAGCCATCCCTGGGCGCTTATATGGACGCCGCCCGTTTGGGCAAGTGACGAGGTTGCTCGGTAGATAGGTGGATGCAGTCTTATATTCGGCATCAGGCAGCTTGAAGGCTGCGTGCCTTGATGAACTGCGCGAAGGAAGGCCTCATCTCTGGCATGGACTCGAAGTCGCAGGCGCCCAGTCAGGTTTACTTCCCCACGGTCCAACCGTTCTACCATCACGAGATCGTCACCCACTCAAGCGTTAGCAATGTTGCACCGGTTAGATTGTTGTACCGGTTAGTTGCATATCGGTTGTGATTCGCCGACTGACCCACCCCGCATCGAACGTCCGGTTCTGAGCCAGCAGTGCCCAGATCGTTCGTGCCATCTTGTTGGCCAATGCGACGACCACGACATTGCTCGGTCGGCGCTGCAGTAGCGCACCGAGCCACGGATCAACTGAGCGACCGCGCCGACTCTGACTCAGCAACACCGATCGTGCGCCGTGGATCAGCAGTGTCCGTAAGTAGGTATCACCTCGTTTGCTGATCCCCAACAACTGGACCCGCCCGCCGGTACCTGACTGTCGCGGTACCAAGCCGAGATAGGCAGCGAACTGGCGCGCTGAGCGGAACTGTCGCGCACCGGCCACGCTGGCGACGACGGCGGTGGCGGTGAGTGGGCCGACGCCGGGGATGGCCATGAGCCGCTGACACGTAGACTCGGTCCGTTGCCAACTCGCGAGTTGCTTCTCGAGTGCAACGATGCGCGCCGTCGCATCGCGCAGCGCCTGTAACTGCTCGAGCAGCGGATCACGCAGTAGCGTGGGTACCGCACCGGTCGGTTCCGTCAGCTGTTCGTTGGCCGCCTTGAGTAAAGCTCGCCAACCCATTGGCACCACCACCCCGAACTCATACAGCAGGCCCCTGATCTGGTTAGCTTGCAGGGTGCGGACTTTAATCCACTGTGAACGCAGTCGATGCAACGACAGCACCGCCTGCTGTTGTTCGCTCTTCACCGCCACGAAGCGCATGTCGGGTCGTTGTACCGCCTCCCAGATCGCCTGGGCATCGGCCGCATCGGTCTTGTTGGTCTTTACGAACGGTCGCACGAACTGTGCCGCGATCAACCTCACCTCATGACCCAGACCTTGCAACACTCGACCCCAGTGGTGTGCCGAGCCACACGCCTCCATCGCCACCACACCGCGCGGGGCGCGGGCAAAGAACGTGCTCACCTGCGCGCGTCGTAACGTCTTGCGTTGTATCTCACCGCTGCGCGTATCGACCCAATGCACTTGAAAAACCTGCTTTGCCAAATCCAAGCCATACGTCGTAATGTCATTCATCGTGGTTCCCCTGTCCCGTGTGTGGTTGTTGACGCAATCCCAATTTGGCACATCGATGCCGTGCGGGCTCCAGGGGTTCCACCCTCCCGCAGCGGCTGAACCCTGGATCAACGCGATAGGCGGGCGGCGTCCATCTCATCT
>CAWADH010000012.1:0-12781 GCA_963780795.1 uncultured Gammaproteobacteria bacterium
GGATTTGACGCGTTCTGCGTCGAAGGTTCGGCG
The DNA here is from genome assembly GCA_963780795.1 of uncultured Gammaproteobacteria bacterium. Lineage (GTDB taxonomy): Bacteria > Pseudomonadota > Gammaproteobacteria > Pseudomonadales > Azotimanducaceae > DATJGR01. The sequence goes on from CAWADH010000012.1 coordinate 34, forward strand.
TCGGTCGGCGTCGGTACGCTGCCGTAACGTTCGCGCAGCGACGCGACCGCAGCCTCGTTGGCGTCCATGTGCTCGTTGCGCAATTCGTCGACGTGCTCGGTGACGGTCTTGTCGATGTAGGCCGAGCGCAACTGCTCGATGATCTGCTCGCGGACGGCCTCGAACTTCAACGGCTCGTCGGACGTGCGCTTGACGAGCTCGATCACGTGATAGCCGAATTTCGTCTTGACCACGGGCGAGATTTCGCCGGGAACCTTGAGTGCGGATGCCGCCGATGAGAATGCCGCGACGTAGCGCTTGCCGTTCGCCTCGGTCATCACGCCGTGGTTTTGCGCCTTCGAGGGATCCTCCGAATATTTTTCGATGAGCGCATCGAACTGGTCGGGATGCGCGATGGCTTCCTTGCGCACTTGTTCGGCGAGCGCCTTGGCTTCGTCGTCGCCGTGCTTGTCGGTCGAGATCAGGATGTGCTTGACGTCGAGCTGGCCCGGCGTGACGTACTTTTCCTTGTGACCGAGGTATTCCTCGCGCGCGAGCTTGGTGAAATCCGGCAGCTTCAATTCCGCGCGCATGCGCTCGATGCGCGCCTTGCCGAGGATGTCTTCAGTGGCGAGCCGCACTTGCGCCTGCACGGAAGGATCCTTGTCGAGACCGGCCTTTTCGGCCTCTGTGGCCAATTGTCTCTGCGTGAGCAGGTTCGAGATCAGCGACTCGAGCCGCTTGGGACTGTCGAAGAATCCCGGGCGCTGTTTTTCGTCCATGCGCTCGGCGAACGCATCGATGTCGGCGAGCGTGACAACGGCGGTGCCCTGGCGGGCGACGACAGTATCGGCGGGAAGCTTGCCAGCGGGCGGTGTCGGCTGCGCAGCGAGAAGAGGCGCGCAGATACACCATTGCAGAAGGCAAGAAAAGGCGAATCGCCGAATTGACGACATACGAAACTCCAGAGGGATCTTACACGCGGCGTTGGACACGAAAGCGAAGGCGCTCGTTCACTGCGCCGCGCGGCCGCGCTGACGGAAGCGGCTCGGCCGTTGATCCGGCCGAGCCGCTTGTCGAGCGATCAGTTGTGATAGTGCTGAATCGTCGTCTCGCAGGTTGTGCCGGTACAACCTGGGCCAGTCGTGTTCGGGTCATGGAACCGGACGTTCAGGTAGTAGCTCGTATTGGGCGTCAACTGGCAATAGAACGTCCCACCGGCGGTCATGCGCCAATAGACCAAGGGCTGGTCCGCAGAGGGAATGTTAGAAACCGAGCATCCCGGCTGCGGCGGCGCAAAGTCCCCACACGTCGTACTGATCGCCATGTCCAGATTGGGACCCGCTCCGTACGAGACGTTCTTGTAAAAGCCCGAAAGGGTCGACGTCGGCGGAATGTCGCCAACGTGGAACAGCGCACCAACATATTGAGTTTTGCCGAGCGTCCAGATTGTCGGGCTCGCACCGGCAACGCCAGGCCACGGTGTCACATCGTCGCTCTCGCTGATGTGTCCCCAGATGTTGTCCCACAGCGTCAGATCGACGGAATGGCGGATGTGGGACCCCGGCAGATAGTGGATGTCGCTCACCGTCGCCTGTCCTGCCGGACAGCTGCCGCCGCTGCCCTGCGTGACAACGACAATTGCGGGTAGGCTCGTGACGGATCCGCTCGTGTTCGAGCAGGTCAGCGAAAGCGTGTAGGTTCCGGCGCTTGTCGCGATGACGTTGCGCGGAGATGTCGCGCTCGTCACGTCGGTCCAACCGGACAAGGTCGTGGAACTGCCGTTGACACTGGCCGAGCCGGTGCATGACGTTGCGCCAGTGACGGACCAGCTGACGGTGAAAGGCGTTCCGGTTACCGGTGCCGCCGAGACGGTCAGTGGGAAATTATCGGGTGTCGGTGGAGCTCCGCCGCCGCCACCGCATCCGGTGCCCGAGAGCGTGACTCCGGTCGCCGTCAGATCCGTACCGCCAGGGGCCAAGGTGAGGCCATTGGCGTCGGTCGTCACGTCGCAGGTGGTCTGCTGCGTCGTGGTGAGATGGATGGTGACTTGGGCATCGGCGGTGCCGAAAGCACCAAATATTGCGATCAATGCCGGCAGGAGCGAAGCGGTACGACGTATTGCAACGGACATAGGGGTTCCAACGTAGTGCTTAAGACACGGGAAACGCCGCGGATTCTAACTTAAATCCCTGAGCTTGCCAGCGCATCTCGTCGAAACTCGGCGAAACAAGCTGGAAGCGACCCAAAAAAAAGGGGGCCCGGAGGCCCCCTTTTTACACAACCACACGATGGAGATTACGAGCAGGCCGGATCGGCACCGACGCACGAACGGCTCGCGCGGTGACGGAACAGACCGCCGTAGTTGGCGAGCAGGCCGGGCTGGCCGTTGGCGTTGATGACGTTGAGCGCCCAGTAGCCCGTCGTCGGCAGACCGTTCAAGGTCACCGGGACGTCGGCCGGCGTCAAGCCGCCACCCAGCTGATGGCCACCGTCGCCCGAGGTCAGATCGAGCTTGAGCCAACCAGTCTGCGCGAACGGATTGATGTTCGGGCGCAGGATCGAGCCCAGCACTCCAGAGGGAGCACCCGCCGTCGTGTCGGTCAGGAAGCTGATGACGTTCACTTCGAACGGCAGCGAGTTCGGCTGCGTCGAGACCGGCGGCGAGAAGTCGCCCTGCTGCTGCGTCGTCTGCTCTTCACGATCGTAGATGCTCGGAGCGACCACGACATTGGATTCGCCCGGGCTGTGGAACGGTTCTGCGAACGGCGCCGTCGGGTTGGCGGGATACAGATCCTTGTCAACGTAGAAACGCTTGGTCGGGAAGGTGACGATCCAATCCGAGTTCGCCGCAAACGAACCGCCGACGACGTATTCGTTGTAGATGGCATCGTCCATGAAGACCGCGCTCACCGCATCGATGCCGCTGGCATAGTCCGCCGTCAGAAGCGCACCACCGCCTTCGAACACGAACGCGCGCGCCACGCCATTGACCGCAACCGACGGGTTGTTGGCGTCCTGGAGCGACGGGTTGAGGTTGTTGCTCGGCGAGTACAGCGGGATTTCCGAGAAGCCGTCGATCGCATCGGCCGCATACGGATAGATCGTGCCGAGGCCAACGTTGGTGATGTCGGTATTACCGAACAGACCACCGGTCGGAGCGACGATGTCAGCCGCAGCAAGCGAATCGTTGATGCCGCCGCAATTCGGCGGAACGCCGCCGACGTGGAACACATCGCCGGCGAGAGCGGTTCCCGGAGGAATGTCGCCCATCGAGATCAGCTCGATGTAGCCTTCGCGCGTACGCGTGATGCCCTGCGGACCTTCATCGGCCGGAACCGGACCGGTGCCGTCATAGGCAGCCGAACGGAACGCAACCGGCGAGGCCGCCAGGACACTCGGGTCGGTGCAGCTCTGGTCGCTCGTGGAGACCTGCGCACCGCCGTCATCGGAAACCTGCGTGACAGCCGCCGTCCACACATCGTTCGGCGAGAGATACAAGTTGAAGTCCAGAACTTCGCGGCTGTTATAGCCCTCGAGGAAGCGGACCTTGACCGCCTTGCCATTGACCGGATCCGTATTGACTACGGAGAACAGCGTGTCCTGGCCGATGTTGACGGTGTAGTAAGGATAGATGAGAACCTGGCCGAGACCATCGGGATTCAGGTCGACGGCATTCGCCAGGCCCGCGAAGCCAGCGACGCCAGCGATGCCGGCGACGACGGCAGTCGTCAAGCTGTTTCTCTTCATCACAACACTCCTAATTTGACCACAGGGCTTTTTGCTTTACCGCCAACCTCACTCCGAAACGTATGGAGCCCCACCTTGGCAGGGTTAGGTTAGGCAACAGCGCCGCCATGTTAAGGCAAAGGAAACGGACGTGCAATCCCCGTCTCTTTGCGTCACTTCTGGCTGCGAATTCAATTACTTGGGTAGAAAAAACCAACCGTTGTCGACGTGTACCCAGATCTCACTTTGAGTGCTGGTTGTCTCAATCGGCTTGCCAGTCGTGCCCGCTCTGGCCATGGCAACAGAGTACCTCACATCGATATAGACCTTGCAGCGATCAGCATCACACTCCTTGCGATTGAACTTTGCGGCGAGCCATTTCACGGGCCGGTTATTCATCAGCGCTGCATAGCTCTCACGCGTTTGCGTTTCGCGCGTGCCGGGACTGAGATAGTCGTACGCCTTTTCCGCCTGATGTGCGATGAGATAATTCCAGCGTTCGACCGCGCGCGTGTCGACTTCCGCCGCGTTGTCCTTGTTCCCGAGACTGCAGCCGCCGAGCAATAGCGCGAGCGCGCCGAGCGTCGCGAGTCGGGGGCGATCAATGATCATGCGGCGTGTCCTCTTGCTGCTTGAGTGGCTCGGTGGCTGGGGGTGTCGAATGTTGCGGCGGCGGCGGCGGCGACTGTGGCGGCGGCGCTGGCGGAGGTGTCGAAGGCGGCTGCGACTGATTCATTTCGTTGCGCATCGGCGCCAGCGATTGGAACTGACGCGTGTATTCCTCGGTCACCTGGCGTCCTTCGTCGCTGTTCTTGATGACACGCGGCGTGATCAGCACGATCAATTCGGTGCGATCGTTGTGATTCTTCGTGTTGCCGAAGAGGTTCCTCAGAAACGGAACCTTGCTGATCAGCGGCAGTCCCGCCTGGCTTTGAGTTTGATTGTCCTGGATGAGTCCGCCGAGCAGCAGCGTCTCGCCGCTCTGCACAGCGACCTGTGTCTGGATCAGACGCTGATTGATCGGCGGATTGCCGCCGGTGACGGCCGGTGCACCGGGATTGCTGACTTCCTGCTGGATGTCGAGATAGACGAGGCCGCCCGGATTCACGCGCGGCTTCACGTCGAGCGTGACGCCGGTGTTGAGGTATTGCACGGAACCGGTCGTTCCCAAGGTGGACGTGCTGTTCGTGGTCGTCGCGAGTCCGTTGTAATAAGTCTGCACAACCGGGATCTGCTGTCCGACGTTGATCTGCGCTTCCTGATTGTTCGCAACGAGCAATGACGGCGCGGCAAGCGATTTCGCCTGCCCGTTCGTTTCGAGCGCGTCGATCGCAACTTCGAAATTCTTGTTCAAGAACGAATAGAAGAATCCGCTGTTGTTGGTCGGAGTGACGTTGCCGTTCGCGCCGAGTTCGAAGCGATGACGATCATGAGAATTGCCGGTGAAGCTCGGACCGGATCCCGGCGGATATGCATAAGGATAATTGCCGTTGGCCTGCGCCGAACCGGTCGCAGTGCCGATCAAACCGGCGAGATACCACTGCACGCCAAAATTCAGATCGCCAGTGAGCGAAACCTCCAGGATGCGCGCTTCGATCTGCACCTGCAGCGGCACGACATCGAGCTTCTTGATTGCTGCTTCGATGCGCGACCATTCGGATGGCGTCGCCTGGATCATCAGCTGATTGTTTTCTTCGATCGCCGAGATGCGGATGTCCGTCTCGGTCTTGCCCTGCCCCGCCGCACCGGCTGCGGTCGGCGTAGTCGTTCCCCCTGCGGGCGCGCTCTTTTCGCGGTCCGATTGCGGGCGCAGCGAATTCTGATAGCTCATCGTGCTGTTCGATGCTCCGCCGACGCTGCTGCCGCCGCGGCCGCCGAGCGTGGTTGGACGCAATCCCGGCGCGACGCTGCCGGTGGTGCTGCGATGCGAGCTGCCGGTCGTGGTGCCGAGAAAGATCTGGCTGAGATAATCGGCGAGGTCGGGGGCTTTTAGATTTTTCACGTTGTATACATAGAGCTGCGTCGCGTTCTCGGCGCCGCCGCGGTCGAGGCGATACAGCCACTCCTCGGCGCTCTTGAGGTATTCGGGCTGCGGCGTGATCACGACCAGCGCATTGGTCTGCTCGATCGGCATGAAACGGAACATGCCGGCCAGCGGCGATTCGCCTTCGGTGCCGAAAATCTTGAGCAGGTCCGGCAAGAGCTTGGTGACGTCGACGTGCTGCAGCGTGTACACGCCGACCGACATGCCCTTCAGCCAATCGACGTCGAACGTCTCGATCGTCTGCTGATAGTTCTGCAGTTCCTCCGCCGTGCCGGCCATGACCAGCAGACTGCGGTTCGGATCGATGTTGATGAACGCCTCGGGCCGCGCATACGGCTTCATGAACTTGGCCATTTCGCTCGGCGAGACGTATTGCAGCGGAAAGATGCGCAGCTCGTAGCCCTTGGCCGAAGCCGCCGGCGCCGTGCTCGGCGCAAGCCGGCCCACGATCGCATCCTTGGTCGCCAGCACCGTATAGCGGCCGTTCTGCTGCACGAGGCTGACGCCGTTCGCCGACAGCAGTGTCTGCAGCACCGGCAACGCGTCGGAACGGCGAATCGGTTTCGATGTCGAGAACGTGACGTTGCCGCCGACGTTCGGTGCAATCGTGTAGTTCTCCTGCAGGAGATCGCCAAGGATCGCCTTGATCACGGCCTGGATCGGCTGATTCTCGAAATTGAAGACGACATCGGCCTCGCCGCTGCCGGTCGTTCTGACCGTCGGCTGCTTGGTGAAGAACTTGCCCGTGCCGACTTGCAGTTCGGGCTTGGGCGGCTCCTGGTCCGAAAGCGCCTGTGAGGAAATCGAGATGCCGGTCTCCGGTCCGCTCGATTCGATCGGCGCCGCCGGCTTGAGCACCGTGTCCGGCGTCAGAATGTCGGTCTTCGCCGCCGTTTGGGCATGCTTTTCGGGCGATGTCGCGCAACCGGCCAGCAGCACGAGGGCGCAGGCGGTCAGCGGGGCAATCAATCTAGAGTGCACGTGGTTGCTCCGTCACTGCTTGGGTGGTGCCGGTGGAGGCGGCGGCGGGGGCGGTTTGCCTTTGCCGCCCTGTTTGCGCAGATTTTCCGCATCTTCGCGCATCTGGCGACGACGTTCCTCGATGCGCCTGGCGAGGTCGCCCGAATCCGTTCGCTTGTTGTCTTTCGTATTCGCGCCGCCGGTGGCGGTGGCCCTGGCGGTTGCCGGCATCGTCGTACGCGTGTTGTGCGGGGGCGCCGGCTTGGGCTGTGCGACCGAAGTTTCCAACTCGACTTCCGTGCGCTCGTTGGCCGCGCTGCGAAAAACGACGCTGCGCGGCTTGACCTCGACCAGCGTCCAGCTTGCCTGATCTCCTTCCAGCGGCATTCCGACCTTCAACGCTACCGACTGGTTCCGCGCCTTGTCCTGAACCATCGCGATCTTGACCGAAGACGTCGACACGATTCCGGTCAATGTGATGTTGAGCGGGCTGAGCGGCGCGGAGGCGTCAGCGTCGCTCGCGTCGACCGGCGTCGGCTTGCGATCCTCGTTGAACAGCGGATGCGCTTCGACTTCGGCGAATGCCGATGCCGGCGGCAACTTCAGCGGCTTGTCGTCAACGGTGCCGCCACCCGGCAACGGCGGCGCGCTCGATGGATCGTCCGACGCCCAGCCGTAGCCGCGTCCGACGCCCGCATATTGCAGAAGCGCAACCAGCACCAGGAAACCGCAAGCGGCGCCCAGTGCCGTCGTCGTCAGTCGCGCGACGCGGACGTTCATTTCGCCGCCTTCGGCTGCGGTGGCGCCTTGCCGGGCTGACGCAGGTAGCCGGTCAAATTGAAGCGCACGTCGAGCGGACTCGCGGCGACTTTGCTGCCCGGTGGCTGATAACTCTGCTGCTTGTAGATCATGATCTGGTCTACGAACAGATACGGTTTGCTGTTCTCCAGATCGTAGAGGATCGCCGCGAGCGGTTCGAGATCGCAGCGCAGCCGCGCCTGCACCGTGACGTGCTTGTACAACTCCTCTTCACCGCCGTTGTACGGCTGCGCGCCGTTCGACGAGCAGCGCTTTTCGTCCTTGGCGTGATCGGTGATCGCCTGATTGAGACGCTGGATCAACCAGGCCGACGCCGCGTTCTGGTCGGTATCGGCGAGAAACGCCTGACTGCTCTGCTCGCGCGCATGAATCGCCGCGAGCCGCTGTTCGATCTCGGGTTTCTGCGCGGCCGCCTGGCGGAAATGCAATTGCTGATCGCGAAGATCCTGCATGTCCGCGCGGAACTGCAGATGCGGCGCGACAAACCACCAGTGGATGCCGATCAGATACACGAGCAGCAGCACGATCAGCAGGATCACCACCGCGAGGAAGCGGCCGTCTCGGGGCTTGGATTTACTTGCCGCCATGGCTCGGATCCTTGTGCATGGCGCGCTGTTGCTGTTGCTGTTGTTGCTGCGTGCGTTGCTTGTCTCGCGCCGCCGCTCCGTCAATCACCGGCACGTTCTTCTTCGGCGCGACCGGTTTCGCGGCGTTGGCCTTGTCCGTTTTCTTCGCCGCGTCGGCCGTGCCGGCGTCATGTTTGGCCGCCTCCGACGCGTCGGAGTTCGGCGTCACCTTCGCGGCGCTAGGCGCGCCGTTGCATGGCTTGGCATCGGCCGTGATCTGAAAACGTTCCTTGCCGGTGCGCGCGTCGGGTTGAATCTGGCCTTGCAAGCGCGGATCGCCAAGACATGCCGACGAGCTGAGCAGCGAGATCAGCTTCGCCGCCTCCTTCGCTTGACCCTGCAGCTGGATTTCGCCGTTCTCGATCTGCAATCTTTCGAGGAACGTGTCTTCGGGAAGACGACGACTCAAATCGTCGAGCACTGCGACCGTGAGCGGACTATTGCGCTTCTTGTCGCTGAGGAAATTCGCGCCGGCGACCGAATCGGCGAGCGTCTTGCGCAGTGCCGCGACCTGGCGCGCTTCAACATTGGATTTCTCCACTTCGGCACGCATCGACTCGACTGCCGCCGCGCGATTGGTCAGCGACTCGTCCATGTTGACGAACAGCAGCACGACGGCAAGCGCGATGAGTCCGAGAATCAACGGCAGGCGCATGTCGCGCCGGCGCGCGCGGCGTTCCAACGGCAAGAGATTGATCTGGCGACGCTCGCCGCCCGGCGCGGAACGCCATGCATCGACGCCGTCGAGCGCCGACGCGCCGGCCGGCAGCGCGCCGATTTCCTGATCGAGCTGAGCGCGCGGCAGCAGCACGAGCTCGACGAGAAGATTGCGCCCGCTCGCGTCGCGTCCGAGCACACGACTGTCGAAGTAGATCTGGTCCGCCTTGAACGGCGTCTGCCGATCCATCTCGAACGCGAGCACCTGGCGCAGATTGTCTTCGGCGGCCGCCGGCAGACTCAGGGTCCGCTGCAGCACGCGCTCGGCCGGAATGCACAGGATCGTGCGCACCGAAGGATCGTCGATCGCCGTGCGCAGGCGTTGAAACTCTGCGCCTTGCGCTTCGCTAGGCAGCGTGCGCGGAATGCGTCCGTATTCGCTGGCATGATCAGCGCGCTCGCGCCACACGATCATCTCGTTGCCGCGCAGATCGAGCAGCAGCGATTCCGAGCGTTCCTCGACCAGCGTGCGCCAACGCGGCGGCAGGCACGCGACCAGCTGGCGGCCCCACCACGCGAAGTAGCCCGGCAGCGGCGTCTTGGCAAGACGCGTCCGCAGACGAGCCAGTTGTCTGTCGATAACGGGATTCACGAGAGTTAAGAGGCTTCCCCATCCCGCCAGCGCAGGACCACGAACGGCCGGCCGGCCGCGCTGACCCCACCCATGCGGATGGTTGCATCCAGGATCGTGCTGGCGCCGTTCGGCAGCGTGGCACGGGCTTTCACACTATACGTGAGGCCGCCGCCAGCTGCCATGACAGGCGTTCCATCGGGCGCGAGAACGGGCTGCGCATTGGAGCCGGGAATCTGCGATTGCAGCTGCTGGATGAACTGCTGAATCTGCTCGGGCGACGCATCGGGATACATCGCCTGCAGCGCGACTTCGTTGCCGTAACTCGCGCTCGGCGAATTGCGGCCGGAATAAATCGTGATGCCGGGCTCGATCTTCTCGTAGAGATCGTAGCTCATGCCGAGCACCTGCTGCAGTTCGGAAACGGTATCGAACGGCGCGTTCTTCGGCGTGTACGAAAGGCCCGCGGCTTTGTAGTCCGCCGCTTCCGCGCCGTTCGGATGTTTCAGGTCATCCGGATCGCGCCAGTCGAGAATCGCATCGGACAATGACTGCGCCTGATCCATCGGCACGCCGCGACCCATGAAAAGATTCGTCAGCAGATCGCCGTTCGCGGAGTTGATGTCGATCTTGCCGGAGTCGTCGGTGATTTCGAGCTCAATCTCTGCGTCGCCGTAGCCGAAGCGATATGGCCGGCCATCGGCCATCCAGCGTTGCGCGGGATCCGACTTGCGCAGCTCGTAGATCGCGAGATTGAGTCCCGCTTCGGCCGCGTAGCGCGCCTGCGTCGTATCGAAGAGATGATGCGACTGCAGATTCTCCGTACGTGCGACGAGCGCAAAACTGCCGAGCAGGATCGACAGCATCGCAATGACCCACAGCACCAGCACGAACGCGATGCCGCGCGTATGCGAACGCACGATCGCGCGCCGGGCGATCATTGATTGCCTCCGAGATGCGGGCGCAGGCCACCCATGCCGCGCGGATTGATCACCGAGCCCGGCCGCCCCATGCCGCGCGATGCGCCGACGTCGAGCATCAAAGGAATATCCATCTCGGGAAATTCGACGCGCGCTTCGGGCCGCATGACGATGCGGATGCGCACCATCACCGGCGTGACGCTCGGATCATCCCATTGATCCGACCAGTCGGTGAGCTCGCCCTGATCGTCGAGCGTGCGGTATTCGAAGCGGCCGTCCTGGATCTGATCGAGCAACACGGTGGGATCGGCGGGCGACGATTCCTTGTCGTCGATGTCGAAGCCGTTGAGCATCTTGTCGGTGAACTGCAATTCCTTGCCGCCGCTGCGGCTGCCGACCAGGCGCAGCGTCTGCACGTATGGGCCGCCTTTGGACAGGTAGCCCGGCATCGGCGCGACGAAGCGCATGAAATCGCCGCTGCCTTCGAAGACGAAATTGGTGCCGGTGCTCTGATCGGTTCCGTACGCGAGCGGCAGGATGCGGCTGATCTGACGCCGCGTGAATTCTTCAGCGACGCGCAGGCGATTGGTGCGATCGATCGCATCTTCGCCCGAATGCATGGCACGCACCGCCGTGTGGATCGCGCCCCACGTGCCGGCGAGAAGCAGCGCCAGCAAGACGATCGCCAGCATCACCTCGAGCAAGGTGAAGCCGCGCACCGACCGATGTGTCGCGAGCGCGCTCATCGCTTCACCGCCGCGCCCTGCTGACCGAGGTTGGGTTGCCCGGTCAGACCCATCGCATTGTTCGGATCGGGATTCATCGCTCGCAACGTACTGAAGCGTGCGCCGTGTTGCTTGGAACCGAAACGGCCGCCCCAGAACACGGTGAGATCGATTTCGTAGAGATCGAACGGAGCGACTTGCAGCGCTCCGGGATTGCCGGCGCCGCTGGTGGCACGCTGCTGCAGACCGGCGTTCTGCGTCGTGCCCATGCCGGGCGCGATCTGCGGCGGCGGCTCGATGTTCTGCGGATCGATCTGCTGGATGTCGAGTTGCCAGCTGTAGTTGTCGTCGAAGCGTCCGTTGGTGCTGCCGGGCTCGAGCTCGGTGCCGACGCCGACGATATCGAGTTTCGATTCGGCCCAGAGCGCGGCCATCGTGTAGTCGGACGACGTGCGCGTGCTGTGCATCGATGTCGCGAGGACCTGCATCAGCACGCCGATGCCGATCGCGAAAACGAGAAACGCAGCGACCATTTCGATCAGGCTGAATCCAGCCTGCCGATGCGCGGCGATGGGTGCGTGTTTTCGTTTCACGACAATCTGGACTCGCTTCGACTGCTTTGGTTCGGTACTGAAGTTCGCTATTGCGGATGCTCGTCGAGCGCGATGTCGCCGGTGAGCCAGGCCACATTGATGCGCCATTCGCGTCGATCCTGCATCACCGAGATATGTCCGCCGGTCGAGCTGCCATCCGCAAAAAAGCGGATGCCGCCCGAGTCGCCGCTGGTCACTTCCTGCGCGGCCGTGGTCAGGCGCAGCGTCATCTCGTTCGGCAACTTGACCGGCGATTTGCCCGGCGCGGTGTATGAGTTGTCGTCGAGGTTCAGCAGCAGCACTTCCTGCTTTCCCTTGACGATGGCCTGGCCCCGCGTGTATCGCAGCGCGGCGACGAGGTCGCGACTCGCCGCGCTGATGCGCGCGCTGCGCAGGCTTTTCGAAAACGAGAACGTCACCGCGCTCAGCGCGATTGCCAACAGCAGAATCACCGCCATCAATTCGATGAGCGTGAATCCGCGGGATCGGGAATGGGGAATGGGGAATGGGGAATGGAGAGAATGCGGGCACCGGCTCACGCAAGCGCCACGACGTACGCCGTGATTCGCTTCCCCTATTCCCGATTCCCGACTGCCGATTCCCATCACTTACTGCCAATTGCCCCAGTCGGCGTTGACGCCGTCGCCGCCGGCTTGTCCGTCCTTGCCGAGGAACAGGACGTCGAAGTCGCCGTGGTCGCCCGGCGCCTTGTACTGGAATTCATGTCCGAACGGATCCTTCAGATCGGATTCCTTCGCGTACGGACCCATCCAGTTCGCCGCATTGCCGGGCTTGCTGATGAGGTCCTCCAGACGCGGCGGCGGCGAACCGTTGTCAAGCGCATACGCCTCGATCTTCCCCGACAGCGCCTGCACTTGCGCCTTGCCCGCGCCATACTTGCCCTTGTCGACGTTCTTGCCGACCTGCTGAACGACAATGCCGGCGACGATGCCGATCAGCACGATCACCGCGAGCATTTCGATCAGGCTGAAGCCTGCGGCGCGCGGCAGGCGGCGTAGCACACGTTGCGATGTCACGTTCATGGTGTCCTCGTTTTTATCTCTA
>CAWADH010000013.1:0-494452 GCA_963780795.1 uncultured Gammaproteobacteria bacterium
ATTCCATCATCGGCGCGACGCACAGCTTCCATGCGTTTGTCGGACGCGGATCCATGCGAGTTTCGCCATGCATGGAAGGCACCGTGCCGGATACACGACTCACGCCTGCATCAAGACAGGCAACCGCAGGCGCGTTGGGTGGGGGCATTCCGGTCCAGTGTTCTCAGAAGGTCGCGGGAAGCGCGAATTGTAATGGGTCATTGGAAAGGCGGACAGCGCAGTCCAGAGAACCTATTGCTGCCTGTCGTTGGGTGGTCCCCACAACTGCTCCAGGCGTTGATCGCGCCCGCACTTGAGGCGGTAGAACTTGTAGCGCAGCGGATTCTTGCGGTAGTAGTCCTGGTGATACTCCTCCGCCGGATAGAAACGACCGGCCGCTGCGATCTGGGTGGCGATCGGCTTGTCGAATTCTTCCTGCACCTTCTGCTTCGATGCTTCGGCCAGCGCCTGCTGCTCGGGCGTGGAATAAAAGATTGCGCTTCGATATTGGGAGCCTTCGTCGCAGAACTGCCGGTCGACCGCGAGCGGATCGATGTTGTGCCAGTAGACGTCGAGCAGCTTCTCGTACGAAATCTTGTTCGGGTCGTAGGTGACCTGCACGGATTCGGCGTGGCCGGTGCCGCCGGCCGAAACCTGCTCGTATGTCGGGTTCGGCGCGCGCCCGCCGGTGTATCCGGAAGTTGTGGAAATCACCCCGATCAATTCGTCGAAGGGGTGCTCCATGCACCAGAAGCAACCGCCCGCGAAGATCGCGACGGCGGTTTCGGTTTCCGGTGTCGCCTTCGCGGGATCGTCAGCGAACACGTTGGCCGTTGCCACGAGCAGTAGGCCGATCGCCAGCATGCGCAACGGGTGAACGACCTGCGTCACGTTCAACTCCGCAGCGCGGGAAGCGCCTCGCCCTTGGCGACGAACAGCAACGCGAGGCCGTTGTTGCACCATCGCTCGCCGCGCGGGGCAGGACCGTCGTTGAAGACGTGTCCCTGATGTCCTTCGCAGCGCGCGCAATGATATTCCGTGCGCGGCAGCACCAGCTTGAAGTCCTTCTTGGTGCCGATGTGGCCCGCGATCGGTTGCGTGAAGCTCGGCCAGCCGGTGCCGCTGTCGAACTTGTGATCGCTGTCGAAGAGCGGAAGAAAGCACGCCGCGCAGACGAAGGTGCCGGCGTGTTTTTCGTCGTTGAGCGGACTGCTGAACGGGCGCTCCGTCGCTTCCTCGAACAGAATCTGAAACCGCGCGGGTTCCAGCAACGCTTTCCACTGCTGTTCGGTCTTGCTGATCGGCGGAAAGTCCGGCGCGCTCGCGGTTTCGGCGGCTTGCGTGCGTGCAAGCATCGGCAAGGTGAAGAAGCCTAGTAGCGTCTTCAACATCGAACGGCGTTCCATCAATGGTTCCTCCGAAGGTTCTTTGGGTGCGGGCTCTGACGGAGAGCTTGGACCGGCCTCCAGTCGATTCGTTTTATCTTTCCATCGCGGCGCCGATACCGGCCTGTCGTCCGAACACCGCGCCCGACGTCAGTCCCGTGCCGCCCGGATAGTTGAAGTAGAACAATCCGCCGACGAGCTCACCCGCCGCGAACAGCCCGGCTATGGGGTCGCCGTCTTCCGAGATCACGCGCGCGTCCGCGTCGACGTGCAGTCCACCGAACGTGAACGTGATGCCGCACGTGACCGCGTACGCTTCGAACGGTGGGGTGTCCAGCGGATTTGCCCAGTTCGACTTCGGCAGCGCCAGTCCGCGGGTGGCGCGGCCGTCCTTGCGCGACGGGTCGAACGACGTCGATTGATCGACCGCCGCGTTGAATGCGCGAACGGTAGCGGACAGCTCGGCCGCGTCGATGCCATCGATCTTGCGCGACAAGGCGTCGATCGTATCGGCCGTGACGCGCGATACCTGTCGAATCCGATACTCGTCGCGCAGCAGCGACGCAACTTTGGCGTCGAATATCTGCCAGGCGATCTGTCCGGGCTGCTGCAGAATCTCGCGTCCGTATTTCGCATAGGTGAAATTGCGGAAGTCCGCGCCCTCGTCGACGAAGCGCCGGCCGCGCGCGTTGACCATGATGCCGAACGGGTAAGAGTGCTTTTGGAATCCGTCGCCGACGGCGAGATCGCCGAACTCGGGCGCGTTCGCATCCCAACCCACGGCATGACAGCCGGACCAGTGACCGCGCGCGGCTGCTCCCGCATCGAGTGCCATCCGAATGCCGTCGCCGGTATTGAAGCGGGTGCCGCGCACGCGTGCGAGATCCCACCCCGGTCCGAGATAGCGCGCGCGCCACGCCGGATTGGCTTCGAATCCGCCGGAAGCAAGAATCACCGCGTCGGCGTCTATCGTCTCTTCGGCATCGCCCCGCCGCACGCGCACGCCGGTGACGCGACCGGAGCGCATCGTCAGGTCGACCGCGCGAACGCGATAGTGAAGCGCAATGCCGGAGCGTTCCGCGGCTGCGGTCAACGAATCGACCAAACCCGGCCCACCGCCCCATGCTTCGATCGTCAGCCCGCCCCAGAACCGCACGCGGCCGTCGACGTTGAACGACTGCCGGCCGTACAGCGGCAGAAAGCGCACACCGTGCGATTGCATCCAGCGCAGCGTCGCGAAGCTGTCGTTGACCAGACGCTCCGCGAGCGCCGGATCGCAGCGGTACTGCGTGACCCGGCCGAGATCGTCGAAGAAGCTCTCGGACGAATAGCTCGAAAAGTCGGTGCGTTCGATTTCGGAGATGGTGAGATCCGGCATCAGGCGCACGAGGTCGTCGACGCCGTCATAGACCGCGCGCATCGCGCCGGCGGTGAAGCGGGTGTTGCCGCCGCGGAGTTCGAACGGCGCGCGCTCCAACAACGTCACCTGGGCGCCGTGCTCACGCGCGCTCAGCGCCGCGCACAACGCCGCGTTGCCTCCGCCGACGACCACAACGCGTCGCGTCATACCGGATCCCTACACCACGATGGGGGCGGACTAGAACATGCGTGTCCGGAGGCGTCAACGGATGGTTCGCAGTACGCTAGCGGACATCGAATCGAGGAGAAACCGGATGGAACGCTTCGTTGGCAAGACCGTCGTGGTCACCGGTGCCGGCTCCGGCTTCGGCGAGGCCATCGCCAAACGCTTCGCGCGCGAAGGCGCATCCGTGATCGTCGCCGACATCGACGCGGCGCGCGCCGACCGGGTGGCGACGGAGATCGCCGCCGCGGACGGGAAGGCGCGCAGCGTGCGCACCGATGTTTCCGACTCCGGCGAAGTGCGCGCGATGATCGAACTCGCGGTGTCGGCGTTCGGCGGGCTGGACGTACTGATCAACAACGCCGGATTCACCCACCGTTCCGGACCCGCATGGGAATTGGACGAGGCCGACTACGACCGCGTGTTTGCGACGAACACGAAGGGTGTGTGGCTGGGCGTGAAGCACGCCGTGCCGGTGATGCGCGCGAAAGGCGGCGTCATCGTCAACACCGCGTCGATCGGTGCCGTTGCTCCGCGGCCGGGTGTGACCGTCTACAACGCGACGAAAGGCGCTGTGGTGACGATGACGCGCGGACTCGCGGTGGAACTGGCGCGCTTCAACATCCGCGTGAACGCCGTGAATCCGGTCGCGGCGGATACGCCGTTCATGCGCGGCGCACTCGGCGGAGATTCGCTGCCCGACGCGAATCGGGCTGCGTTGATTTCCGGTATTCCGCTGCGCCGACTGACCGAACCGTCGGACGTGGCGGCTGCGGTAACGTTCCTTGCATCTGACGACGCAGCGTTTCTGACCGGCGTGTGTCTGCCCGTCGACGGCGGTCGCAGCATCAGCTGAAGCAGCGTTCGCTACGCGCCGACGACGCTTGCGTCGACGGTGCGCGATGAGCGTGTGCCGGCGTCGACGGCGGCGACCTTCTCGCGGATCAACGGAATCAGTTCGCGACCGTAGTCTTCGGTATCCGCGTACGGATCGAAGCCGCGCAACAGTACGCCGCCGACGCCGAGCTGGTAGTAACGGACTACTGCCTCGGCGACCTGGTCCGGCGTGCCGACCAATGCTGTGGTATTGCCGGATCCCGCCGAGGCACCGGCGATCGGCGTCCACAGCCGCTCGTCGTGCAGGTCGCCGCTGGCGGCGAGACGCACCAGCCGTCTGGCCGTTTCGGCTTCAGGCTCGGATGAGCGTTTCGGCGCGATTTGGGTCACGCCGGCGAGAATCGACTCTGCTTTCGTCCAGGCCGCGGACTCGGTCGCCGCGATGATCGGGCGGAACGAAACGTTGAAGCGCGGTGTCCGGCCGTGCCCGGCGGCGATCGCACGAATGCGGGCGATGCTGTCGGCTATCGCCGCACGCGGTTCGCCGAACAGCGCATAAACGTCGCAGTGGCGCGCGCCGACTTCGATCGCCGCATCCGATACGCCGCCGAACCAGAGCGGGACATGCGGTTGCTGCGTGCACCTCACCTCGGAGAATGCGCGCTCGAAGCGATAGTAGGGGCCGTCGTGATCGAACGGTTTCTGGCTGGTCCAAACGCGTCGCAGCACCTCGAGATATTCGTTGGTGCGCGCATATCGTTCATCGTGACCCAGCCAGTCACCGTCACGGCGCTGATCCGCATCCACGCCGCCGGTGATGATGTGCAGCCACAACCGCCCCTCAGTGAGGTTGTCGAACGTGGCGGCGGTGCGGGCAGTGAGCGTGGGCGCTACGAAGCCGGGGCGATGCGCGACGAGGAACTTCAAACGTTCCGTCTTGTGCGCGCAGTACTGGGCGACCTGAAAGCCTTCAGCGGACGACGACGAGTAGCCGACCAGCACGGCGTCGAATCCCGACGCTTCGTGCGCGCGTGCGAACGACGCGAGGAAGTGTGGGTCGATGCCGCCGCCGATGACGTGAACGGCCGCCTGGGCCGGAGGCGCGACGCCGATCATTCCGATGATGTTGATCGGCATGACGGACGACTTAGGCGGTTGGCGTGTAGCGCAGCATGACGCGCGAACCGTCGGCGAGGCCGTTCTTGAATTTCGGTCCCCAGTCGCTCCACTCGCGCTGGTACTTCTTGCCGAACACCTCGAGCACCTGCGCCTGCGCGGCGGAATCGTCGACGAGGGCCGCCCTCGCGCTCAACTGCGGGGCTTTGCGGAATGCTTCGGTGGCGCGCTTCCATACGCCGAATTCACCGACCCACATCCGCGCCTGATCGAGGCCGAGACCCACCGCGCGAGCGCGCCATGCCTTCGAACTGGTCACGATGTAGATTGCCCCGTTCTCGTAAACGAACCAGACCTCGGAATGACAGCTGCTTTCGGCGCCGCCTTTCTTCAGCGGCGTGATGTAGATCGTCTCCGATTTGCCGAGCGCCTTGGTGGCCTCGTCGGCCAACGCCGCGGCCGCTGCACGAAAAGGCGCCGCGCATGCTGCCAGCGCGGCGCCCGAGAGAGTCAGAAGGGTCCTTCGACTGATCATTTGTCGCCCGCCCGTGCAGATGCCAGAACGGTTCTTTTACCCCAAAGCCGCGGCGGGCGACAACTCGCGCGGAAGCGCGCTTACCAGTTGCACTCCGACGGCGGCAGTTCGGTGCGCAGTTCGTTGCCGGCGCTGTCGGTCGAACGCTCGTAGCAGTTACCGTTCAGGTCGCGCAGCAGGCGGCGCCCTTGCGGAGCCACGATCACCTGATTGGCGGGCGCCGCGTACTGTTGCGCCTGCGAGTCGTGGTACACGTTCGTCAACACGGAGCCGAGTATCGCGCCGCCGATCAGATACGCCGGCCAGTCGGAATTATTGTTGTTGTTGTGATGCTGACCGTAGTAGTACGGGTATCCGTAGTAGCCGCCGACCGGGCGGTACGGATAGTACGGGCGACCGTAGTACGGCCGCGGGTAGTAGTAGCCGGCATGGCCATACCACCCTCTATACGGGTAGCCGCCGCCGTGATACGGGCCGCCGTGATACGGATAGCCGGCGTAATAGTTCGGCGAGCCGTTGCCGTAGTGGGGCCGGCGACCGGCGTTGTTCTTGCCCTGGTACGGGTTACCCGCGTAGTAGCCGTTGTTCGAGCCATTGCCATAGTGCGGCCGGCGACCCGCATTGTTCTTGCCTTGCGGCGCAGGCGCCGACGGTGGGTGATAACCGGGGCTGTGGCCGTCGCTGCCATGGTAGCCGCCTGAGTTGCCACCACCATTGTTGCCGCCACCGTTGTAAGAGCCGCCACCGTGCCCGCCGGCATTCCAGCCGGGATCTGCCGACGCGGCCGGGTTGATCGCCACGAGGGCGACGGCGATGGCTGCGAGCATGATCCGTTTCATTTTTGTATCTCCGCGATTCCGCGATTGTCGAGCCCATTCTGCCCAAACGATCCTGAACGCGACATGAATGGGCATTCAACATATCGGGCCTGCAGATTCGACCGCGGCGGCGGTTAGGGGTTCTCCCGCCGGATACGCGCTACAGCTGCGGCGGAGTCTGACTCTCGTCGTACATCCGGGTCAGAAACGCGCGCAGCGACGCTTCGGCCTCGGCGCGCGGCATGAGCCTGCGTTCCTCCAACAACGCGGCCATGTCGCGGACGCTGCGTTTGCCGTCGATCATCGACATGATGAATGCGTAGATCTGGGTCGACGTCGCCTGCACGCGGAACGAGTCGAGCAACGGAACGCTCTGGTTTGTTTGCACGAGCCATTCCGGCAATGCGGTGTGGCGGGGTGCCGCCGCAACGCGTCTTGTCTTTGTCGCCGTCATCGTCACGACCTGTTCATGGCGGCCGTGACGACTCGCCGGCGAACACATGTACGGAATCGTTGCCTCGACGATCGCCGGATCGGAAAAACCCGCCGCGCCGATCATCGCGGCTGCTTCTTCTGCGCTGAAGCAGAGTGCCGGATCGACGCGGGAGAACCGCAATGAACCGAACATCAGCCAGCGGCCGTTCGGCTGTAGCAGTCGATTGACGCGCTGTGCGAGAACCGGCAGGTCTTCGTCGACGATGTCCACGAACCAGGGCGTCACGACCGCGTCGAAGGCGTCGACCACGAACGGTGCGCGCAGCCCATCCGCGAGCACGCAGTGGAATCCGTCGCGTGCCGGTGCGGGTGCGGTGAGCTCGCGGCGAATCGCAACATCTTCGAGCCGGCGAGGCGCCAGCGGAAACTCGTGCAGATCGATCTGCGCGCCGTGGGCGATCCGTTGGGTCGCGAACGACAGCAGCGGGTTGATATCGAGCGCAACCGTAATGGCGGGCTTCAGGCGTTCGTGAAGATCGTATGCGAGCCGTCCGCCGCCCGCGCCGAGCACCAGAACGCGGGCGCCGGCCAGGTTGGGCAGAGCACGCGCGACGAGATCGAACGACGCGTCGTTTTCAGTCTCGCCCCAGCACCAGTCGCGGTGCAGATTGCTGTAATAGGTCGTCAGACCCTGTGCCGGCGGCAGCCGCGTGCGCAGCGCCAGGTGCGTTTCCATCGCCGTTGTGAGGTCGCCGACCTGCAGCGGCGCCGTGAGGTCCGTGAGTTCCGCGACGTGCGCCGTTTGCGCTGCAACGAGTGTCTCGAGCCGCCGCCGCGTCAGCGGATGCAACTGTTTCTGCTTGAGCGCGCGCGCCGTTCGCGCTGCGTCCGCTTCCCACTGTCGCAATAGCCGGTGCAGCCGCGCGCGCCACTCCGCAAGCGACGCCGTCGGCTCCGAAAACAGAAACGGCACTCCGTCGAGATCGGGGAAAGCGACGTTGCACGGATCGCAACGCAAACCGTCCGTTGCCGAAAGTCGCTTTCCGCAACGTGGGCAGGCGAGCAGATCAACGAAGGCCGAAGCGCTTGCGCTATTCATCCGACAATCCCGGTCGGTGGAGCATCACCGCGATACTAACGTTGCGTATCGCGACAAGACACGGCGACGCGTCCTGCGCCGCCTTTGGTCTTCAGATCGTGTGGTTCACGATCGGTTGGAACGCCGTCAGCGAATCGAGCAGTCCGGCCGGCAGTCCCGCAGCGGGAAACAGCGACGAGAAGTTGCCCTGTTCACCGTGCAACGCCATGTAGTTGAGCACTGCTGTGTACGCCAACAGATTCACGTTGTTGGCGGCTGGCGTAGATGCAGTCTCCACCGATCCGTCGGGACGCATGTAGCCAATCTGCTGGTGCCGCGCCTGTTCCGTCGCGTTGGCACCGAGCAGCTGCGGACGTCCGGTCGGGTTGTAGACGAGAAACCAGGTCGCTGCCGTCTGCTGGTTGTCGCTGGTCCATTCGCCTTTGCCTCGCCCGTCGACCGATGCATCGATCGCGCCGTTGCTCGACAACGAGCCGTCGGAGAAGACGTACATCATCAGCGGCTTGCCGCGAGCAGCGGCATACTGCAAACACGCGCCCATGCACACGCCCGCACGAAAGTCTTTCACTTCGCCTTCCGCGCGCTTTCCGCCGTGATAATCGTAGCCGCCCATTTCGATGGTGCCGGCACCGGCGAAGCCGTTGATCACCATCTTCATGACGGAGGCGGTTTTGCGGAACTCGCCGTTAGCGTCGAACTCCGCCTGCGTGAAGATGCCGGTCGGTCCGACGATCTGAGGGTCGGTAGCCGGGTTGATCTGCGACGGGTTGCCGAAGTTCTCGGCAACGTCGGCGCTCTTCAGATAACCGCAGCGCACCAGATCTTTCACGACGTCCTCCACGTGCACCGTCGGGTCGCCGCCCGGCGTGAATTTCTTCAGCTTCTCGTCGCTGATGCGGTAGATCGATTCCATCACCGCAACCGCGTCTGCCTGACTGAGTACGGTCGTTAGATCGCCGACGTCGACCAGGCCGGTAACGTCGCTTGGACGATCTACCTTCGTCGGACGCTTGGTCAGATCGACCAGCATCATCGGCGCCACCGAGTTGCCGCCCGAATCCGAGTTCGATGAACCGATCAGCGACAGCAGCGTGCCGTCGGCGCCAGCTTTCGCGATGCCGTACATCGGGTTGTGGGGATTGTTGCCGGTGTCGTTCTCTGATCGAGCCGGAATCACCGCGCCGTTGATCAGCGCGCGAACGGCCGGATCGGTCACGCGCGTCATCATGCCGCGCAGATAAGCGCTGTCTGAATGGAACGCCAGTCCGAATTCGGAGTTGACGTGATTGAGCCCGGTCGTGGTGTCGATGACCGGCGGAATCATGTCGCCGGGCAGACCCTGCTTTGCGTACCCATCGGTCGTCAGGAAGTCGAGCTGACCGCCTTGCTTACCGATGAGCACGTTCGAGCCGGCCGTGTTGCCGCCGCCCGCCAGGTCGAAGCAGATGAACGGGATCTTGCCGGCGCCCTGGTTGCCGACGCCGCAGAACGCTTTCAACTGCGGCGACACGTTGATCGTCGCGCGCGCACTGCCCGAGCCGATTGTCAGCGCGGTGCTGCCGAGCACCAGGCCCGATCCCATGATGAAGCCCTGCGACAGGAACTGGCGCCGCGTCCGCGGCCGCGGATGGTCGGGGTGCTGTATCGGGTCGTCGTAACGTCGAATGTTCTTACGTCTTTTCATGATGAATCCTCGCTAATTCCATCCGCGCGCTACTGAACCAACATCGCGGCGCTGCCGAGCACCGAAGCACACGCGCCCTTGACCACGCCACTCGTGGAGCACTGCGCGCCGCTGCAACCGGCAAGATGCACGATCAGGTTGCTGATCTCGGCTCGCGTTGCCGTGTCGTCCGGCTGCGTCGGGATGTTCGCGCCGACCATCTTCGCCATCAGCGGGTCGATGATCTGGTTCTGCTTCGTGGACGAATTGAACGCGGTCGCCACACCGTCGCCGAAGTTGAAGCCCGCGAAGAACGTCGCCCGCTTCGCGGTGTCGTCTACCAGCGCGCTGCAGTACGAGATCGCCAGTTGGGTGATGCCCATCTGCTGTGACGACAGGAACCCTTCGATCCCGGTCGAAACGGGCAGTGCCTGAAAGACCGCGTCATACGTCGCTTTCACCTGCGTCTGCGTGGTCGGTACGCCGGTCATGTTCGACATCGTCTGGTTGATCTCCGCGAAGTCGCGAATGCCGTAGTCCGGGTCGCGCGGCACATCGAGCGGCGGCGGAGGAGGAGCCGGCGATGCCTCGACGACGACGTGCGTTGCGGTGCCGAGCACTTCGAAGGTCAGGAAGAACTCGTCGAGGGTGGGCCCTTTCTCGAGCGCAACGACCGTTCCAAGCGACGACAGCTCCTGGCGACCGGTCGGCGTGTAAGCCGCGTCGTTGATCGTGGTGTTCAGGTTCTTGAACGCCTGACCCACGGTCGCTTCGCGACCGTTCACGCCGATGCGGATGCCCGCGATCGGGATGTCGCCCGGCGTCGCGGTACTGTCGAGCATCAGGAAGAACGGTGCCCGGAACAGGTAGCTGTACGAGTCGAACTGGCTCACCTCGAACACGATGTACGCGTCCGGCTTGCCGATGTGGTCGCTGATGTTGAACAGCAAGTAGTACTTCTCGCCGACGCCGACGTCGAAGTTCTGTTTCACCTGATCAGCCGTCAGTGCGCGGTTGTGGATGGCCACCAGCCGCACCGTGCCGGCCCAGCGATTGGTGTTGTCGACTTCACTCGCCAACGCCAGTGCAAAGGTGTTGTCCCAGTCGGTCAGTAGACCGCCCGGCACCGTATCGACGTCGTCCGTGAACTTGCCGTTGACGTAGATGCGGCGGCCATTCGTCGGGTCGTACGTCGCGACGACGTGTTGCAGCGTCGCTTGCAGGTCTTCGTCGTCTGCCGACGTCGACAGGCGCGGTTCGCCGTTCTGGTCCGTCTCCGATGTACGGTTCAGGAAGTCGTACTGGTACAGCGTCTGGCCCAACATGAAGTTGCGGCTCGACGTGCCGCCGGCGTAGCTGATGATCCGCGCCGGACCGTCTTGCGTGACGTTGCCCGGTGCGACCCACGCTTCGATCGAGTATTCGCCGGTCGACTTGATCAGGTCGTGCAGCTTCTTGCTCGCTGTCGTCGAGCCTTGCGCTTTGCCGTTCTTGAAGTCGATACCCCAGCCGCCAACCCAGCTGTAGGTTCCCGACAACGTCAGGTTCGCTGCGGGTTCGACGCCGCTGGTATCGAACGCGGTGTTGCCGCTGCCCGTCTTGAACTCGTAGAGCGCGATCACGTTGGCTTCCTGACGGCCGCCGCTCGATGCGACGATGCCGTCAGTCAACTTCAGCGCTTTGCTGGTCACGAGATTGGGATCGACCACGGTCGCGGGAATCGCGTTGGCCATCGCGGTGATCCCCGCCTGCATGAGCGCCGCGTCCTGCGCGCAGTTGACCGTCGGCGGATTTTCGCTCCAGCAGTTGTGGAACTCCTGGCCGAGCCGCAACACGAAGCGCGAATTCGCCGGGTTCTCGAGGTCCATCTTCTTCTGCGCAGCCGCGTATGCGACATCGATGTCGTCGCTCGCGAAGAACGGCGACTGCGGTACCGCCGCGTCTTCTTTGTGGCAGCCCACGCAGTATTCGTGGAGGTACGGGTCGTAGACCTCGGTCTTGAAGAGCGTCGCCGACACATCCGCCGGGAAGTTCTTGCTCGCGCCCGGGTCGCGCAGCGGCGGCGCCGTGAACTGAATCGCCTTACCGGTGCCGCCCAGCGCACCGCCGGCCCACGCTTCGATGTACGACTGAATGATGTCGCCGCAGGCATCGTTGCTGGTCAGCCAGCAGTTGTGGCCGCCGCGCACCTTCAGAACCATCCGCGAGTTTGCCGGATCGCTCAGATTGACGACGGTATTCGCCGCGTCGTACGCGAGGTTGATGTCGTCGTTACGGACGAAGCGCGGCGTCTGGCTCGGGTTGTGGCACGTACCGCAGCGGTTGTTCGGGACGAGGTTGTCCCACAGGTTGATCTTGAACCGCTGAACGTCGGCCGTTTGCGGCGCCGGTCCGGTGTAGTTGCTGACGGTCGGCGGTGTTGTGACCGGATTCTGTACAGTCGCGGCGCCGCTGCCGCTACCGCAGCCGGAGACGACCAGCGACGACGCGGCAAGGCAAGCCGCCAACGCGAGGCCGCGAGCAGACGAAAGTTTATTCATGATGTTCATTGTTGCGGTCTCCGCTCACTGGCCCATGCAATAGACGGCGGACGCTGCGAACACGTTTCGCAGGTTGTAGCTGTCCGACTGAAAGGCACTGACCATCGAGCTGATCTGAGCCCGATCAGCCGCGTCTTGCGGCGGTCGCAGGCAAACGTTCTGGAACACTTTCTCGACCTGGCACTCGGCGAATGCATCGCTGTTCGCCAGCTCCATTCCCAACGACTTGGCGCCGTCGCCTGATCCAGGCAGCGCGCTGTCCCAGCCGAGCACTTCGTTGGGACCATGACGCCAGTAGTTGTCCCAGTGGTCGTTCATGGTGATGTAGCCGTAGGGGAAGGTGGTGTTGTTGTTGAAGTACTTGCGTACGACTCGCGTACCGGTCGTCGCATCGATGTCGCCGGTATTGTTGTACTTCAGGAATCCGGCGTCGGCGGTGGGGTCGGTGGCCTTGTCGTACTGGAAGTTGTAGTAGGCAAATGCCTGCGCCATCGGGTCCATGCCGGAGTGACAACCGATGCAACCGTTGAGGAATACGCGTGCGTCGCCGCCAGGGCTGCGCGATACATCCTGACGGATTCGATCGGGGGCGCGCGAGATGTCGTGCACCTGCTCCATGTCGCGGCACATGTGGTTCAGCATGGTGAACCGGAACATCGCGCGGTTGGTGCCGTCGATGAAGAAGGCTTTCGATGCGGCGCGCGAGGTGAGTACACCCGCGGTCGCCGACGACGGCACGCCGGTCAACGTGCTTTGCGGAACGGTGCCGACGAGGCGCGCCTTCAGGTCGGCGGCTTGCGCTTCTGCGGCTTCGTAGTGTGCGTTGCTCGACGTCGAATACGCCGGGCTCACGCCGCTGACGGTGTAGAGGATGTCGCCGTAGAGCACGTTACGGAAGTCGACGTCGTCACGAACCATGCCGATGACCGTCGCGGTGTAGTCGTTCAGAGGAACGAACACGGCCTGGTCGCGGTTGGTCCACGGCGCAACGAAGTTCTTGAGGGTCACGTTGTAGAACGACGGGTTGTCGGTGGCGATCAACGCGGCGTTGAAGGCGCCGTTCTGCGGGTCGGAGAGAATGGCGTTGGCCATCAGATTCAACGTCGGCCCATCCGGCGGTACGCCGGCGATCCGGTCGTGGATGCGCTTCGCCTGATCGCGTTCGTCGGCGCTAACGGTGAGCGATCCGAATGCCGTAATGACGGTCAGTACCAGAAGTAGCGCCCGTTTCGACCAGCGGCGTTCTGGCGTTGCGCGCAGCACCTTAACCATGAGGACACACTCCTGTTCATCGGATCGCCCCGGCTTGCTTCCACAGCAGCCATTGGGCGTTTTTTTTACTGCCGGCCATCCATCCACTGATGAGCACGAGGGCATCCCATTCCCTTGGACGGGTCTGGACAGCCGCGGCGCTAGATTCCGAGATTCGCCAAACGGGTGCTGTGACGGAGCCCACGTTTCGACAATGCACCGGGAACCTCAGGCGAGTCGTTGGCGAGCGCGCCTCGCCAGCGTCGTCCGTGTGAGTCGCTTCACATCTTCGGAGTGCTGCGCTGTGGAAGAATCCGTCGGGTAGTACAGGTCGAGGTCCATCGATGGCGCAGGCACAAGCTATGCGGCTGCTTCGTGCGGCTTTCTTGAGCGCTATCGTCGGCGTCACGCTGTCCGCCTGTGGCGGTGGAAGCGGCAGCGGCTCGAGCGGCTTGCTCGGCGGCGGTCAGGATCCCGACCCGGCGGTTCAGGATTTCCCCGTTGCTTACGTCAAGCGACCATTGTTGCTCGACGACGACGGTGCGCTACTCACGTTCGACGTGCGCGATCCGACCGCATTCATGCCGGGCGCCGAACTGTTCGTTCGCGATCGCGCGTCTGCAAGCGCCGTGGAACGCAGCATCACCGCCGGCGTATTTCCGAACGACGCAATGGGCAATCTTCCGCAATACGACGTCAAGGATCTCTCGTCGTCATACGATGGGAAGCAGCTCGTGTTCGCGATGCGTGCGCCCGAAATTCCGAACGCGGACGACAACGAACAACCGACGTGGAACATCTGGGTATACGACGTGCCGTCGCAGCAGCTGCATCGCGTCATCTCTTCGGATATCACGGCGGAAATCGGCCAGGACGTAGCTCCGCACTTCCTCCCCGACGGACGCATCGTATTTGCGTCGACGCGGCAACGCGACGCGAAGGCCGTTCTGCTCGACGAAGGCAAGCCGCAGTTCGCCGCGCAAGTGGAGACGCGTCAGGAGGACGCATTGTCGTTGCACGTGATGGACGCAGACGGCGGCAACATCCATCAGATCTCGTTCAACCAGAGCCATGATATGGATCCGTCGGTACTGGCCGACGGCCGAATCGTCTACGCGCGCTGGGACAACGCCGCGAATCAGGACGCGTTCAACCTCTACACGATGAATCCCGATGGCACGGAACAGCAGGTGCTGTACGGCATGCACAGCCACGACACCGGACCCAACGGCGAACAGGTTCAGTTCGTCGAGCCGCAGGAGTTACCAGACGGCCGCATCCTCGTCAGCATGCGTCCGTCCACTGCGGAATCGCACCTGGGCGCGGCGCTGGTCGCGATCGATACCGCGAACTACGTCGAACACGATCAGCCGACCTTCTCGAACGCAGGCTTGACCACGGACGCGCAGGAACTGCTCGTACCGGGCGACGTGCAATTGAACGCGGTGCCGTCGCCGCGCGGCCGCTTCGCCAGCGTCGCGCCGTTGTACGACGGTTCAGACCGGTTGCTGGTGACGTGGAGCCAGTGTCGCCTGCTCGACCCTGCGAGCCCGGATCCGCTCAATCCGACCATTATTCCGTGCACCCCGGCGCTGCTTGCAATGCAGGGCATTCAGGAAGCGCCGCCGCTGTACGGCGTGTGGATGTTCAACGTCGACGACGGCACGCAGCAGCCGCTCGTTACGCCGCAGGAAGGATTCGCCTACACCGAAGCGGTCGTCGTCGAGGCACGCACGCCGCCTGCGGTGCGCCTCGACAAAGTCGCTGGGCTCGATTTCGATCCCGACCTGGTCTCGGAGAGCGTCGGTGAAGTGCACATCCGCAGCGTGTACGACATCGATGGCACCGCGACGGCGCCGATCGACACGTTGCGCGATCCTGCACTCACGACGGCGGCGCAGCGGCCGGCGCGATTCCTGCGCGTGATCAAGCCGGTGTCCTTGCCCGACCGCGACGTTCTCGACATCGACAACTCCGCGTTCGGCGCCAGCAATTTCATGCGCGAAATCATCGGCTATGCACCGGTCGAACCCGATGGCTCGGTGAAAGTGAAGGTGCCCGCCAACATTGCGTTCGGCGTGGAAGTGCTCGACGCAGATGGTCGCCGCATTTCGCAACGGCACCTGAACTGGATGACGCTGAAAGCCGGCGAAGTGATCGAATGCAACGGTTGCCACACGCGCACCAGCGAATTACCGCATGGCCGTCCCGATGCGGAAGCGCCGTCGGTGAATGCTGGTGCGCCGAGCGACGGTTCGCCGTTCCCGAATACCGATCCGACGCTGTTCGCGAACGCCGGCGAAACGATGGCTGAAACCTACACGCGTATCCACGGCGTGCCAAAGCCGAACGTCGACATCAAGTTCGACGACGTGTGGACCGACCCGAACGTACGTGCGAAAGACGCGAGCTTCGCATACGCGTATGCCGCGCTGACGACCAGTCCGCCGGTCGATCCGGGTTGCGTTACGAACTGGACCGCGAGCTGCCGCGTCATCGTGAACTACGAAGCGTCGATACATCCGTTATGGAGCGTGCCTCGCCTCGCCGCGGACGGAGTGACCAACGCGACCTGCAACAGCTGTCACTCGCCGACCGACGCGATGGGTGCGGCGCAGGTACCGGCGGCGCAACTCGATCTGTCGGACGGTGCGTCGGCGGACGAGGCCAAGCAATTCAACAGTTATCGCGAATTGCTGTTTTCGGACAATCAGCAGGAAGTGGTGAACGGCGCATTGGTCGATCGCCTGGTTCAGGCTACCGATGCGAACGGAAATCTCCTGTTTCAGATGGACGGAAACGGCAACCTGATCCTGGATGCCAACGGCCAACCGATTCCGGTGCTCGTCAACGTGACGACGTCGGCGCCGATGTCGGCCGCCGGCGCGCTGGCGAGTCCGCGTTTCTTCTCGCGCTTCGGCGCAGGTGGAACGCACGCGGGCTGGCTCACGCCGGCGGAATTGAAGCTGATCTCGGAATGGTTGGACATTGGCGCACAGTATTTCAACGACCCATTTGCGGCGCCTCCGGCCTAACCACACACTTGAGGCGCGGGCCTGGGTCTTTCGAACCTCGCAGAGGACAGGGATAGTGATCGGCCGGAAACGGATTACGGCATTTCTGCTCAGGACCACGCTCGTGCTTGCGGCGCTCGGCTTCGGGTTGCCTGCGGATGCGAAGTATCAGCCTGAGGTAGTCGTTTCCGATCCCTACATCGATCTGCACACCGGTCCGGGACGCGGTTATCCGATCTTTTACGTGGCGGCGCAGGGCGACCGCATCACGATCCTGAAAGAGCAGACCGAGTGGTACAAGGTGCGTACCCCGCGCGGCAAAGAGGGTTGGGTGAATGTCTCGCAGATGTCGAGCACGCTCGACCTCGACGGCCAGGCGATCGACTTTCCGCAGTACGGTCTCGCGGAATTCGGTAAACGACGCTGGACGTTCGGATTCGGCGCCGGCGATTTCGGCGGTGCCCGCATCCTCAGCGCGACCGGTTCATTCGCACTCACCCAGAACATCAGTTTCGAGCTAGTGGGCTCGCAGGTGTTGGGCGATTACTCCGACGGTTACATGGGTACGGCCAGCATCGTCATGTCGCCGTTCCCCGAGTGGCGGGTGTCACCGTTTTTCGAGATTGGCAGCGGCATGATCAACGTGAATCCGCAGACGACGATCGTGCAGTCCGACGACCGCACTGACGAGATCGCTCACGCCGGCATCGGTGCCGACGTGTATCTGAGCAAACGTTTCATCTTCCGTGCGGAATACAAACGCCACACGGTGCTGACGAGTCGGGACGACAACGAAGAGATCGACGAATGGATAGCAGGATTCAGCTTTTTCTTGTAGCGGCGCTGATGGGATCGATTTGGGCGCCAAATGCCATTGCGGCGCAACCCAAGGATCTCGAACTCGAGCCTCTCGTGGTACGTGAACCGGAACGCCGCGAGGTGAAAGTCGACGACATCGACTCGGAGAATTTCGAGATCGGTGCGTACGGCGGCATGCTCGACGTGCAGGACTTTGGATCGAATCCGGTCTACGGTGTTCGGGCGGCATACCACGTTACCGAAGATTTCTTCCTTGAAGGCTTGTACGGCCGCAGCGAACTCGGCAAGACCAGCTTCGAGAAGCTGTCCGGTAACGTCGAACTGCTGACCGACGACGATCGCCAGTTCAGCTATTACAACCTCTCGGTCGGCTACAACATTCTGCCGGGCGAAGCCTTCGTGGGGCGCAAGTACGCGTTCCGCGGCGGCCTGTACCTCATTGCGGGCGCGGGCAGCTCCGACTTCGCCGGCGACCAGCGCTTCACCATCAGCGGCGGCTTCGGCTATCGCATGGCAGCCACCGACTGGTTGTCGCTGCGCATCGACGTGCGCGATTACGTATTCGAGTCGGACCTGCTCGGCAGCAACGAGACGCTGAACAATCTCGAGTTCACGGGCGGCCTGACGGTCTTTTTCTGAGGTGATCGCTATGTACCGCAACATCGTAGTTCTGTTGGCGATTCTCCTTGCGGCGGGTGGCTGCACGTCGATCAAGCCGTGGGTAAGCCCGTACGAGCGCAACAACCTCGCCGATCCGATCATGAGTTTCAGCCGCGATCCGATCGCGTCGAACTACCTCGAGCACGTGTACGAATCGCGCACCGGTGCGCGCGGTGCAGAGGGCGGGGCAGGGGGCGGTTGTGGTTGCAGCTAAGCTCCTGCGCTTGGAGATGCGGTTGGCGCTGGCGCAGATAGCGGCCGCGCTGTTCGCGGTGTTGCCGTGTCTGGCAGGTGCCGCGATTCTGCCGGAAGACCGCGCAGACGTGATGTATCACGGCTACGACGGCGGCGGTCTCGAAGTCAGCGGCCCGTCGGTTCTGGTGCGCAAGGGTTTCAACGACAAGGTGTCGGTGTGGGGCAACTACTACGTCGACATGATCAGCAGCGCGTCGATCGACGTCGTCGCGACCGCGAGCCCGTACGAGGAAACCCGTCACGAATACAGCGGCGGCATCGACTATCTGGCCGGCAAGACGATGATGGGCTTCGCGTACATTCGAAGCGAAGAGGACGACTATCTCGCCAACACGGCGCGCTTCGGCATCAGTCAGGATTTCTTCGGCGATCTGACGACCCTGGGCATTTCGTATGCGCGCGGCTGGAACGACGTCATGAAGAACGGCGATCCGTCGTTCAAGCAACACACCAAGCGGCAGGACTGGCGCGTCGACCTGTCGCAGATCATCACCCCGAACCTGGTGATGAACTTCGGTTATGAAGGCATCAGCGACGACGGTTACCTGCACGACCCATATCGGTCGGCGCGCTATCTCGATCCATCGTCGGCGAAGGGCTATAGCTACGAAGCGGAAGTCACTCCCGGCACGAAGACGTCGAGCGCGTGGGCGATCCGCGGCATGTACTACCTGCCGTATCGTGCTTCAGCGCGTGCCGAATATCGCTACTACACGGATACCTGGGGCGTCGAAGGCTGGAACGTGGAGTTCGGCTATGTCCAACCGTTGTCCTATGGGGTGACGCTGGATCTGAACTATCGCTATTACTCGCAGGGCACGGCCGACTTCTATAGCGACCTTTATCCTCGTCAGGACTCGCAGAACTTCTTGAGCCGCGACAAGGAACTGTCGGAATTTTCGTCGAACTCGATCGGCATCGGGCTGACCTACGCGTTCGGCGCGAACCTGGTGCCGTACTTCAAGCGCGGCGAGTTCAGCGTGTTCGCCGACTACATTCAGTTTACCTACGAGGATTTTCGCGACGTGCTGAAGGGCGGGACGCCCGGCGACGAGCCGCTCTACAAAATGGACTCCACGGTCGTCAGGGCCTTCGTGTCGTTCTGGTACTGAAGTCCAGTTTCGCAGGCGCTTCTGTATAATGCGCGCCCTTTCCCAAGCGGAATCGCGCGCATGACCGTTCGCACCCGAGTGGCGCCGTCGCCGACGGGCGACCCTCACGTCGGCACCGCCTATGTCGCGTTGATCAATCAGGTCTTCGCGCGCAGTCAGGGCGGCCAGTTCATTCTCCGCATCGAAGACACCGACGTTGCGCGCAGCACGCGCGCGTCGGAACGCATGATCATCGATGCGCTGCGATGGCTCGGACTCGATTGGGACGAAGGTCCCGACATCGGCGGCCGCTGCGGCGCGTATCGACAGAGCGATCGCAAGGAGATCTATCGAGCGCACGCAACGCGTCTGCTCGACGCCGGTCACGCGTTCCATTGCTTCTGCACACCGGAGCGGCTCGATGAGCTTCGCGCCGAGCAGACCGCGCGCGGAGAAAACACGCGCTACGACGGGCGCTGCCTCGCGCTCGACCGGCAGACCGCCGAGCGGCGCATTGCGGCAGGAGAGGCGCACGTCATTCGGATGAAAGTTCCGAGCGAGGGGATCTGTCGTTTCACCGACGTACTGCGCGGCGAAATCGAAATTCCGTACTCGCAGATCGACATGCAGGTGCTGATCAAAGCGGATGGTTATCCGACGTACCACATGGCGGTGGTGGTCGACGACCACCTGATGCGCATCACGCACATCCTGCGCGGCGAAGACTGGATCAGTTCGGTACCTAAGCACGTGCTGCTGTACCAGTACTTCGGCTGGGACATGCCGGTGTTCTGTCATCTGCCGCTGTTGCGCAATCCCGACGGCAGCAAGCTGTCGAAGCGCCGCAATCCGACGAGCATCAACTATTACCGTCGCGCAGGTTATCTACCGGAGGCGCTGATCAACTATCTCGCGCGCATGGGCTGGTCGATGCCCGATCAGCGCGAGATGTTCGGGCGCGACGAGATGATCGAGGTCTTCGACATCAAGCGCATTTCGCTCGGCGGTCCGGTGTTCGACTTCAGCAAGTTGAACTGGCTGAATGGGCAG
Source organism: uncultured Gammaproteobacteria bacterium (assembly GCA_963780795.1). Classification (GTDB taxonomy): domain Bacteria; phylum Pseudomonadota; class Gammaproteobacteria; order Pseudomonadales; family Azotimanducaceae; genus DATJGR01. Next base: position 20,130 of record CAWADH010000013.1, read on the forward strand.
TACATTCGAAAGCTGTCGCCGCACGAGTTCCTCGACCGCGTGCGCGACTGGGCGTTCCGCGACGATCAGCTGGAAGCGCTGGTTCCGCTCGTGCAGGAGCGCACCGAGCGGCTCATCGATCTGGTGCCGCTTGCGGGCTATCTGATCGGCGAACGTCGGGCGGTGATGCCGGCCGATTTCGCGCACAAGGATCTGAAGGACGACGACGCCAAGCGGATTCTTCAGTTCGTGCTGTGGTGGCTCGACGAAGTGCGCGAATGGGATCGCGAGACGCTGCACGCCGGTGTGCAGCGAATCGCTGGCGCGATGGCCTTCAAGATCCGCGACTTTCTGTTCCCGTTGTTCGTCGCGGTCTCGGGGCAACCGGTGTCGTTGCCGTTGTACGACTCGATGGTGGTGCTCGGCCCGGACCTCACGCGGATGCGCATTCGCGACGCGATCGAGGTGCTCGGCGGCGTGTCGAAAAAGCTCGCGAAGAAGTGGGAGAAGGAGTTCCGGGACTTGGTTGACACCCCTACAGGTGCCGCCTAACATCGCCAGCCTTCACGATTTTGGGGCCATAGCTCAGCTGGGAGAGCGCTTGCATGGCATGCAAGAGGTCGACGGTTCGATCCCGTCTGGCTCCACCAATTTCCGTTGGGCCGCGCCGGTTGCGATGCGACGAAACTCCAGACGAACGATCCTTCCTGTAGCTCAGTACCCGCGCTTCAGAATCTGCTTCTGCAGCTTCTCGTAGTTCTGCTGGTCGATGGCGCCTTGATCGAGCGCTTTCTTCAGATCTTCGAGTTCCTGACCCTGCGACACGCTCGATACGTGCTGGTTGACCTCTGCGCCGCCGCCGCAGCCGACGAATGTCGTCGAACCGACGAGCAACAATGCGAGCGCGAATTTCCGATTCAATGTCATGACGCCTCCATTAGTTCGACAGCGAGCGCTTGATGAGATCTTCGCGTGCCTTCTGGTACTGCTTTTCGTTCATCGCTCCGGATTTGTAGGAGTTCTGCAGGTCGATCAACTGCTGGCCGATGGACACCGTCGTGGTGCTGGTCTTCACGGTCGCACCACCGCCGAAGCACCCGCCACACACAAGAGCGACTGCGATACAGGCCGTCAGCGCTTTCACTTTTCGCATGGGTCTGCCCTTCTCTGGAACAAGTGGGAGGTTTGGGAGGCGGCATGTTAGCACCAACGATGTCGCTGCGAAAATCGGCGAGCATGCGTGTACACATGCGGTAGCGCCGCACCGGACGCGGGCCAGGTCCTAACGCGTTGTCTAAGGGGCGACCGGCGTGCGGCTGGGACCGACAAGTAGACTATTGCGAGTTGAAACTGCTTCAATGGCGCGCTCTTCGGGCGCGTGCGCCCGCCAGTGCCAGGAGCGTCATGACCGATACGAAGGGGTCGTCTTACGATGTGGATCTGCGCGGCAGGTGGATCAACCAGAATGGGTCCGTGCTATCGATCGACGAACAGTCCGACGGGCAGGTCGGTGGACGCTTCTCGTCGCAGAAAGGGCGCGCGGCGAAGGGTGTCGCGTACCCAGTTCGCGGATGCGTGAGCGGCGAGCTCGTCAGTTTCGCGGTGAACTTTCGCGATCACGACTCGAATCTGTCGGCCATCACGAGCTTTTCGGGTCGTTACGTGCGCGGCGCCGACGGCATCGAACGGTTGCACACTGTCTGGGTGCTCGCGCGGCAATACGAAGACGAAGCGAAAACCAAGCCGACGCAGGCCTGGAACTCGTTCATGACCAACTCGGATGTCTTCGAGCGTCGTCAGACGGTCGACTGACGCGACCGGGGTACCCGCGTGTCTGCTGACCGTTCGCGGGTCCGCCGAATCCTGTCCATCGGCGTGCCGATACTCGGCGGAATGGGCTCGTCGGCGCTGTTGTCGCTGGTGGATACGGCGATGGTCGGTTGGCTCGGCAGTGCGGAACTCGCCGCCGTGGGTCTCGGCAGCTTTGCGTCGTGGATCTACCTCGGTTTCTTTCAGGGGCTGACGATTGCGGTGCAGGCGCTGGTGTCGCGGCGCGTCGGCCAGGGTCGAATCGGCGAAGCCGGCGCTAGCCTCAACGCCGCGCTGCTGTTGCTGATAGCAGTCGCCCCGACCAGCGCGGCGATTCTGTGGGTGGCAACTCCGAGCCTGTTCGCATTGCTCAATGACGATCCGGCCGTGCTCGCGGCCGGCGTGCCGTACCTGCGCTGGGTGATCGCACAGTCGCTGTTCATGGGAGCCATCTACGCGTTCAACGGATTCTGGAACGGAATCGGACGATCGCGGATGTACATCGGGCCGCTGGTCGTCATGCACGTGACGAATGCGGCGCTCGCGTATGTGCTGATCTTCGGCCACCTCGGATTGCCGGCGATGGGCACCGAGGGTGCGGGTCTCGCCACAGCTCTTGCCTCCGTGGTGGGCTGTTCGCTGTATCTCATGTTGGCGCATCGGCATGCTCGCGCGCTGGGATTCATGCGCGCACGACCCACACGAGACGAATTCGGCGCGGTGCTGCGGCTCGCGGTGCCGGGTGGACTGCAACAGCTGTTCGACACGCTGGCGTTGACGCTGATGTACAGAATTGTCGGTTCCATCGGCACGGTCGAACTCGCGGCATATGCGGTGCTCATCAACCTGGTCGGCCTCGTCGGTCTGCCGGCGTTTGCGCTCGGCAGCGCGGGTGCCGCGCTGGTCGGGCAAGCGCTCGGCCGCGGCAACATCGACGATGCGTCGCGCTGGGCGTGGGAGGTGATGCGCGTTGGAGCGATCGGGCTGGCGCTGATCGGCGCGCCGTTCTGGCTGGTTCCGGATCTGCTGTTGTCGATCTGGCTGCACGAAGATGCGGCGGTCGATGTCGCGCGAACGCCGATGCGGATTCTCGGCGCGATGATCGTCTTCAACGGGGTCGGGTACATGCTGGCCGCGATGCTCAATGGCGCCGGCGACGTGCGTCGGGTGACGTGGGTGAACCTCATCACTCAGTGGCTCTGGCTGCTTCCCGGCGCGTGGTTGCTCGGGCCGGTGCTGGGGGGTGGCCTGTTGGGTGTGTGGTGCATGCACCAGTTTGGTTTCAGGGCACTGCAGTCGGTGATCTACGTGCTGATCTGGCGGACACGCCGTTGGGCGCACGTGCAGTTGTGATCGAACGCGGATATACAATCCGTGCGACGTAACCGGTCGAGCAGTAACCGTATGCACACAACATGGCCTTGAAGGCGACCGTCTATAGGGTCGACCTCTCCATTTCGGACCTCGATCGCAACTACTACCATGAGCACTCGTTGACGCTCGCCCAACACCCCTCGGAGACTAACGAGCGGATGATGGTGCGTCTGATCGCATTTGCATTGAACGCAGGCGAGCGACTCGAGTTCGGAAAAGGGCTCAGCAACGAAGAAGAGCCCGCGTTGTGGCGGAAGAGTCTATCGGGCGACGTCGAGTTGTGGATCGACGTGGGCCATCCGGAGGAGCGACGGCTTCGCAAGGCGTGCGGTGTGGCAGGAGAGGTCAGGGTGTACTGCTATGCCGAGCGCGGTTCGGAAGTCTGGTGGCGGCAGAACGAGGCGGCGCTCACGCGGCTGAAAAAGGTCTCCGTCGTCGGTCTGCAGGCGCCGGCAATCGAGCGGCTCGTGGAACGTACAATGAAGCTGCAGTGCACGATCGAAGGCGGCTACGTTTGGCTGTCGAGCGATCGAATGCAATGCGAGGTGATCGTCAATACGTGGTCGGGCAATAGCGCTTGAGCCATTTCAAACCATCGGGAGCGACATGAAGGACTTCAAAGGCAAACTGGCGGTAGTGACCGGCGGCGGCACGGGCATGGGGCGGGAACTCGCGCGGCAATTGAGCGCGGAGGGGTGTCACGTCGCCATGTGCGACGTTTCCGACGAGAACATGCGCGAGACGAAGCGCCTGTGTGAACAAGCCGGACCGGGGCTGCGAATCAGCACGCACCGGTGTGACGTGTCGGACGAGACGCAGGTGCTGGCATTTCGCGATGCCGTTCAGGCTGCACACGAGACCGACCACATCAATCTGCTGTTCAACAATGCCGGCATCGGCGGCGGCGGCAGCTTCATCGTCGACGACCGCGGGGAGTGGGAGCGAACGTTCGGCGTGTGCTGGTTCGGCGTCTACTACAACAGTCGCGCATTCATGCCGCTGCTTGTCGCGAGCACCGAGGGCTACATCGTCAACACCAGCAGTGTGAATGGATTCTGGGCCACCCTGGGACCGTCCATTGCGCATACCGCATACAGCGCGGCGAAGTTTGCCGTTAAGGGTTTCTCCGAAGCACTGGTGACGGATCTGCGGCTGAACGCTCCGCACGTGAAAGTTGCGGTCGTGATGCCGGGGCACATCGGTACGTCGATTGCCATCAACACCGGCAAGGTGTTGGGACGACCCGCGCCGAAGGACATGAGCGCAGCCGACGTAGCGATGATTCGCAAACGTATGGTCGAACGCGGCATGCCGGTGGGCAACGAAACCGACGACCAGATTCGTGCAGCCCTTCAGCAACAGGCGATCGATTTTCGCGACAAGGCGCCGCTCACGGCAGCGCAAGCGGCGAACATCATTCTCGACGGCGTGCGCAACGATCGCTGGCGCATTCTTGTCGGCGACGACGCCCATACCCTCGATCGCATGGTGCGCGAAGCGCCGGAGTTGGCGTACGAAGCAGACTTTCTGACGTCGTTGCGAGGACAAGGACATCTGAATTCTCTGACCCGCTGAGCGCCACGAGCAAACCGTTAGGCCGGGTACATCACCCGGTGATGTACCCGGCTTGACAGCCTTCGGGGAGCGGAATACAAAGGCGCTGCGTTGCCCCGACACACAGCGTAGCGATCCGATGATTAACGATTTGTGACGGTTATGGCTGGCGAGATTGAAGAAGACGAGGACGATTACGACATGCCGCTATCCGAAGAGGATCTCGATGATTTCGAGAGCGACGGCGCCGAAGAAGAAGAGGGAGTCGTGCTTGATCCGCGCGAACGTGCGGCACGATCTCTGGAAATCCGGCGCGCGATCGAGTCACGTATCGAAGAGCGCAAAATGCGCAGCGACCTGGATTACCTCGAGGTCGACGACGACACTACCGAGGACGACGACGCGGACGAGTGAGTCGTCGAAGCTCTCATCCGCGCATTGACAGCCTCCGCCGACCCACCAGCTGAAACGCATCTGGTACTGGTCGGGGGCGGTCACAGCCACGTGATCGCGCTTCGCCGGTTTGCCATGCAACCGCTCCCAGGCGTACGCATCACACTGGTTTCGCGCGAAACCCACACGCCTTATTCAGGCATGTTGCCGGGATATGTCGCCGGCCATTACGCCTACGACGACATGCACATCGACCTGCGTCCGCTGTCGAGCGCTGCCGGAGCTCGCCTGATCGCTGCCGAGGTGCTGCACGTCGACCTGCACGCGAACTGCATCGAAGTCGACGGTCATCCGCCGCTGCGGTTCGATGTCGTCTCGCTGAACTGCGGCGCGGCGCCGGGCTTCGGTGCGCTGTCGCCGCCGCCGTCCGCGATTCCGGTGAAGCCTATCGGCCTCTTCATTCCGCGCTGGCAAGCGCTGCGTGACGCAGCGCTTGCTCGATCGCCGGGCGATCCGCCGCTGCGGCTGGCAGTGGTCGGAGGGGGCGCCGGAGGTGTGGAACTGGCGCTTGCGGTTCATCATGCGCTGGGTCCGGCCGCAGCACGGATCAGTCTGGTCACTGCAGGAGCACGTCTTTTGGATGGTCACTCGCAACGCGTGCAGCGACGCTTCGCCAACGTATTGGCGAGCCGGGGGATCGACGTGCTCACTAACTTCATCGTCGGACACGTCGACGCGGCGGGCGTGTCGACCGACGGCGGCCGCCGCTTGGCAGGCGACTACGTGTTGTGGGTGACCGGTGTCGAGGCGCCGGCGTGGCTGCGACGCACGGACCTTGCGCTCGACGGCGGCGGCTTCGTTTCGGTGGGTCGAACGCTGCGTTCGGTTTCGCACGCGAACGTGTTCGCCGCAGGAGATGTCGCGGCGATGGCCGACCAACCACGACCGAAATCCGGTGTGATCGCCGTGCGCCAGGGCAGAGTGCTCGCCGACAACCTGCGCCGCGCAGTGCTCGGACGTCCGCTGCGCCGGTTCCGCGCGCAGCGGCGCATGCTCTCGTTGATCAGCGAAGGCCGGCGCAGCGCAACGGCGTCGCGCGGTGCCTTTTCCGCACATGGAGACTGGGTATGGCGCTGGAAAGACCGTATCGATCGCCGCTTCATGGCGCGCTTCGAGTCTGCGGCCGTAGGGGCCGAGTAGATGTCGCGCGTTACCGTCATATTCGTGACCGACCCCATGTGCAGCTGGTGCTGGGGCATGGCGCCGGAGATCGAGCGCGCGCGTCGCGACGGCGCCGCTGAGTTCGAGTTCGATTGCCTGCTCGGCGGTATCAATGTCGAGAGCCATCATCCGATCAGCGACTTTGCACGCGCGCGTCTCGCCGACGTCTGGCGTCGCGTCGTCTCGGTGACGCAGGCGCACTTCGGCAGCGGCCTGCCGCCCGGCGACTTCGTGTACAACAGCGTGCCCACGTGCGTCGCGGTCGAAGCGATGCGCGAAGTCATCGGCGCGCCGCCGTTCGACTTCGTGCATCACCTGCAGAGGCGCTTTTTCGTGGAGGGCGTCGACGTCGGCAACGAATCGGTGCTGATAAGTGAAGCGCTTGCGGTCGGCGTCGACGAAGCGCGCTTCGTCGCGGCGTTTCGATCACCGGCGACGCTGTCGCGCGTGCGTACCGGGTTCGGGGTGGCAAAGGCGTTCGGTACATCGGCATTACCGAGCGTACACGTCGATGTGGCGGGAGCACGCGGGCTCGTTGCAGGTGGTTACGTCGACGCGCCGACGCTGCTCGAGTCGGTACGTGGCTATCTGCGCCGCGTGGAAGGCGCTTAGAAAAAGCTCGCGACGGCCGGTCGGAACCGATCCATGTCGACCAGGAACGAATCGTGGCCCTGAATCGATGACAGTATCTGAAAGCTCATTTCCGGCACGACGCTTTTCAGACACTCCGCCAGTTCCTGCTGCTGGTGCAGCGGGAACAGGAAGTCGGTCTCGACGCCGATCACCAGCGCCCGATCGAGCTGCACCCGCGACATTCCGCCGGCGAGGCTGCCGCCATGATCGGCCGCGTCGAACAGATCCATCGCTCGCGACAGATATAAGTAGCAGTTGGCGTCGAACGCACCGATGAACTTGTTGGCGTGCGCCTCAAGATAGGACTCGACTTCGAAGTCGATGCGGAACGGTCCGTGGTTTGCTACTTCGTCGGTTGCACGCTCGCGCCCGAAACGCTGATCCCATTCCCGCGCCGAGCGATACGTGATCATGCCGAGCTTGCGCGCGAGGCGCATGCCCACGATCGGACCTTCGCCGGACACGTAGTGGCCGTCGTTCCACGCCGGATCCTTGCGAATGATCTCGCGTTGCAGCGACCGTAATGCGATGGCGAACGGCAGACTGCGGCTGGCGGAGGAAATCGACACCAGGCCGCGCGACAGATTCGGGTGCAGCATGCAGAAAGCGAGCGCTGTCATTCCGCCCATCGACGCGCCGACCGTCGCGAACAGCGATTCGATTCCGAGCGAACGCACGACTTCTGCCCCGGCGCGCGCGATGTCCTCGACGCACAGCACCGGGAACGTCAGACGATACGGTTTGGCGGTCTCCGGATTGAGCGATGCCGGACCGGTCGAGCCGAAACAGCTTCCGAGCGAATTGACGCAAATGACGAAGTAGCGATTGGTGTCGATGGGCTTGTCCGGACCGACCATGTCTTCCCACCACCCGGCGGTCGGGTCTTCGGGGGAGGACGCAACGTGCGCCGACGGAGACAATCCGGTGAAAATGAGTACGGCATTGTCCCGGTCGCGACTCTGCTGCCCCCACGTCTCATACGCGATTACCGGGTCTTTCAACCGACCGCGCATCATCGGAAAGACACCGGTCAGCTTCAGCAGCCTGCGCGCTGACGTCATGCTTCGTCACCAACCGGTCTGAACGAGGGACGGGCTTTATAGCAAGCCGATCAGGGCGCGGAAAGGGGCTCAGCTAGCCTGCCTGACGAATGCACCCCGTTGGTGCCGAGTGTTAGACACCGCACGAAGGAGGCACCCGAAACAGGCAAGACTGTCCTCAGTAAGAACATTTTGCGCAGTCGATCACTCGATTCATGGCAGTATTGTGACTAATTTTGGGATCAGAGTGCGTAGAAGAGCATTCACAGTTCGCGCGCCAACAGCCCCGCTGAGGTGCGATGCCATCCTGAAATCACGCTTTTTTTGTCGCGCGCGCTAGCCAGCAGCGATTGGCATCGTACAATCGGTACCGCAGTAGAGGAAAACCGCATGCTTCAACGACGCGATCCGGGCTCCGTACCCGAACCGGCGTATCTACGCGGCTCACACGCCGCTCGAGCGGCGGTACAACACGCGAGCCGTGCCGCGCCCGGGCGCGGTTTGATCGCTCTGTTCGTCAAGAACTATCAATACGGCGGCACGCAACGCGTGTTGCTTCGGCTCGCCAACAAGCTGTTCGACTATGGTTATCCTGTGCATGTGGTTTGCGCAGGAACGGGTCCGTTGGAGTCGACCCTGAAAGACGGTGTTCGGCGCGTTCGGATTGTCCCAGGAAGCCAACTTCACGCGCGAGTCTTAGCTTTACGCGCGTATCCTGCAGCAGCTTCCGAGTCGCTGCTGCCGCTCGTGCTGCCGCTAAACCCATTGAAGGCGCTGCCGCTGCTGGAGCCACTCGCGGCTTACCTGAAGAAAGAGCGGCCCGCTGTGCTCATCTCGGCTACGGCAAGTCTCAATATCGTCTCGGCGCTCGCGAAGCGACTGGCACAGGTGGACACCGGATTGGTGCTTACGGAACACGTCTCGACCGATCAACGCCGCATCACCGACTGGCGCTTCGCGCGCCGATACCTTCCTGCGCTGATGCGGCGGACGTACCGCGACGCCGGCGCGATCGTTGGCGTATCGACCGGTGTCGCCGCCGATCTTCGAACGCTGCTGCAGGTACCGGTCGAGCGCGTGCGCTGTATCTACAATCCCGCGGTTCCGGACAACATCCAATCGCTCGCTCGCGCGAGCGTTCCTCACCGGTGGTTCGACGTCGATCAGCCCCCGGTCATTCTGTCGGCGGGTCGTGCCGGCCGCACGAAGGATTTCGCCATGTTGGTGCGCGCGTTCGCGCGTGTACGCAGCGAACGAACTGTGCGGCTGGTGATTCTGTCTTCGGCTGCACCGGGTTCGCAGGCAAGCGCGCACCTCGAATCACTGCGTGCTCTGGCCAGAGACCTTGGCGTCGCCGACGATTTCGAGATCCTCGACTTCACCGCGAATCCATTCGCGTACATGGCGCGCGCGGGCGTGTTTGCCTCGTCGTCCACGTCCGAAGGATTCGGCAACGTCGTAGCCGAGGCGCTCGCCTGCGGGTGCCCCGTAGTCAGCACGCGTACCGACGGGCCGATCGAGGTGCTCGAAAACGGCCGCTACGGCCGGCTGGTTCCGGTCGGCGACGTCGGTGCGATGGCCGCGGCGTTGAGCGCCACGTTGCGGGCGCCGCGCAATTCGGCGGAGTTCGTACTGCGTGCCGCCGCGTTCGGTGAAGATCGGGCCGCGCGCGCGTATGAACTTCTTTGCCGCGAGGTCGACGCGCCCGCGCAGGCCGTGCAGGCCTAGGAACTCGCAGCGCGCGACACTAGACTGCGGTTCGTGCCGCTAATCCCCAACGACCGGCGATTCGCCGAACTCACAATCAGTATCGGTGCGGTGCTGACGAGTTTCGCTTTTTCGGTCATCCATCTCGCGTTCGATCCGTTGCCTAATCCTGACGGCGTGGTTTACCTGCTCGCGGCTCAAGCGTGGCTCGACGACGGCTATGGCGCTGCGGCGGCTCTTTATCCGCTGCCGGTGTATTCGATGTTGATCGCCTCTGTGCAGGCGGTCATCGGGCTCGGCCTCCTGACGAGCGCACACTGTCTCGATGCCGTGCTGATCGCGGGTTCGATCGTCGGTTTGCAGCGGCTGGTTGCTGCGCTTGGCGGAACCGTGCGAGCGCAGGTGATCGTCGTGGTACTCGCGCTGCTGCTGCCGGAACTCAACGGCTATCGCAGCTTCCTGCTGCGCGACTTCGCGTACTGGATGCTTTCGTTGTTTGGGCTCGCACTGCTGGTCCGGCACTCGGTCGCGCCGACCTTTTCGCGCGCTGCGGGGTTCGTAGTCTTGTGCGGACTGGCGGCCGCGTTTCGCGCCGAAGCGATTCTGCTGTTGCTGATAACGCCGCTCGCATTGCCGTTCGGTGCGGCCGGCAGACGCGCATTCGTGATGCTTGCGATCTGTGTGTCGATCGCCGTGGTGGCGATGGCGCTGCTATTCGTGGCGCTGTCCGCATCGCCGTCGACGACCTGGCTGGGGCAGACGCTGCAGCAGGCCATCCGGCTCGCGGCGGAAGTTCCGGGACGCGTCGACGCGCAGATCACGGGTTTCGGCGCTCACGTGCTCGATCCGCGATTTCACGACTATGCCGCGTTCGGCGTGGCCGGCGGTCTGGTGGCGATGATCGCGGTGCACGTCTGCAACGCCGCGTCATTGCCGTTGGCAGCGATCGCGATCCTGGGTCTCGCGACGGGTGCGTCCGGCCGTATCGATCGCAGCGGAGCGCGGATTGCTGTCGCGGCGTTTTGCGTCTCGATTCTCGCGCTTGCTGCAGTGCTGACGGCACGCGGAATCATTCAAACGCGATATGCGATGCCGGCGGGACTGCTGGTGGTCGTCATCGCCGCGTTCGTCGTCGATGGTTGGTACGCGCGTGCCAAATCGCCGAGCAGGCGGCTGCGTTGGGCATCTGCACTGCTCGTCTTCTATTTTCTCGGCGAGGCCGGCTTCGGTCTGTTCAACTCCAAGTATCAGTACGTCGATGCGGCGCGTTGGCTCGCGCAACACACCGAGCAGAATGCGCGCATATTCAGCAACGATCTGCGCGTGGTGTACCTTGCCGGTCGACCGGTCGATTGGCGCACACTTGCGGACGGCACCATGCCAATGGCGTCGGCGGGTACCTACGAGTATTGGGTGGTGAACGCGGCGCGCGACGACGTAGAGGGCGACGCGTTTGCAACTGCGAACGGACTGTCGCCGGTCGCGCAGTTCGCCAACAGGAAAGGCCAGGCGCTGCGAATCTATTCCACGACGTCGTCGCCAACGACCGAACCCCGCCTCGCGCGTTGACGGTGTCTGGACCACGCGTGCGCCGCCACGCCGACGATAATCGCGGCTGAGACCAGAAACGGCAGCGGCGCTGCGATCTGGTAAAGCCCCGGCCCCAATAACGGCCCCACGATCCAACCCGCGGCCGAACACGCTGCCGAGATGCCCGCCACGCCACCCTGTTCCTCGGGCGTCACCGCGAGCGAAGCGCCGGCGCTGAAACCGGCACCGGCGAATCCCATCCCGAAACCCATCAGCACGTTGGCTGCGACGAACGTGGCGTAGCTGTCGAACAGCGCCATCAGGGTGAGCGCAAATGCGATCAATGGCGGGCCCATCAGCAGCCACGTGATCGGCATCAGCGCGATACGCTGCACGATTGCGGTCTGCGCGAGCAGCCCCGCGATCGCCGAAGCCATCATCGCCGTTCCGAATGCCCTGGCGGCCGTACCCGGCTCGAGCTCGAGCGCGTCCTGCATGCGAAACGACAGAGTCTGTTGCACGACGGCCGCGCCCATGAACATCGCGATACCCGGCACGATCCAGACGAGAACGCGCGCGTCGGTCAGTTTCACTCGGGGCGGATGTGAAGCGTGCGGGTGTGGAGGAGCCGTAGGCAGGAAGCGCAGCGACAGCGCTGCGGCCACGCCGACGCAGACCACTGCGAGAACGAACGGCGCGAGCAGCGAGATGGCTGCCAGCATTCCGCCGACTGCGGGACCCAAGATCGAGCCCAGGTTGTTCGCGGCGCCGATGCGGGCGAGCCCGCGCGCACGATCGGTCGCGGTCGTGATGTCGGCGATGTACGCGCCGGCGGCCGGCGCGGAGGCGGACATCAGCGTTGCCTGCGTCATCCGCGCCGCGATCATCGCGATCCACGCGAGCATCGGCGTGAGCCAGCCCTCCAGCGCGAACCAGAAACTGGCCGCGAACAGGCTGCCGCCGATCACGTAGCCGATCTGTCCGGTGATGAAGATGCGACGCCGTCCGAACCGGTCGCTCGCGCGTCCCCACAACGGGCTCGCGAAGAAGAACACCACCGAGGAGGCCGCGATGATCGCGCCCACCTGCACTTCCTTGAGGCCGACCTCACGCCCCAGGCTGGGCAAGACGGCGAACATCGCACTCTGGCCGAGCGCTTGGGCCGCCAGGCTGCCGCACAGCAGCAGGTAGATGCGCCGCAACGGCGGCGCGCCGTGCGGTGGCTGGAGGTGGGGCATCGGGTATCCTTGCGGCGGTATGACATCTCGCAGCGGAATATAACGATGCATGAGCAGCGCTTCGACGTGCTGATCGTCGGTGCCGGTCTGTCCGGGATCGGCGCGGCGTATCACCTTCAGACCGATTGCCCCGGCAAGAGCTACGCGATCGTAGAGGGGCGCGACAGCATCGGCGGCACCTGGGATCTGTTCCGGTATCCCGGCGTTCGATCGGACTCGGACATGTACACGCTCGGCTATTCGTTCCGGCCGTGGACCGCGCCGAAGGCAATCGCAGACGGACCGTCGATCCTCGAATACGTTCGCGACACCGCATGTACCTTCGGCATCGACAAACACATCCGCTTCAACCTGCAGGTGCGCCGCGCGTTCTGGTCCACCGTCGACGGAGAGTGGACGGTGGAAGCGGAACGCGTCGGGGCCGGCGATGTGGTCCGATTCCGTTGTGCCTTCCTGTTCATGTGCAGCGGCTACTACGACTACGCGAAAGGGTATACGCCGGAATTCCCGGGATTCGATCGGTTCGGGGGGCGTGTCGTGCACCCGCAGAAGTGGACGCCGGATATCGACTACGAAGCCAAGAAGGTGGTCGTGATCGGCAGCGGCGCCACCGCGGTGACGCTGGTTCCGGAAATGGCGAAGCGCGCTGCGCACGTGACGATGCTGCAACGGTCGCCGACGTATGTGGTCTCGGCGCCGGAACAGGACGGGTTCGCGAACGCATTGCGCAAATACGTTTCCGGCAGAGCGGCGTACGCCGTGACACGCTGGAAGAACGTGCTGCTCGGCATGCTGTTCTTCTGGTTCTGCCGACACTATCCGGAGCGGGCGAAGGCATTGCTCGTCGGCGGTGTAAAAGCGGCACTCGGGCCTGACTATCCGGTCGAGCGCGATTTCTCACCTGCCTACAACCCCTGGGATCAGCGCGTGTGCCTCGTTCCCGACGGCGATCTGTTCGAGTCGATCAAGGCCGGCCGCGCGTCCGTGGTAACGGACCAGATCGAGACGTTCACCGAATCCGGCATCCGTCTGCGCTCCGGCGCAACGCTCGAGGCCGACCTCATCGTTACCGCCACCGGGCTGAACCTGCAGGTATTGAGCGATCTGCAGATCACCGTGGACGGATCGCGCGTCGACCTCGCGGAAACGATGGCCTACAAGGGCATGATGTTCAGCGGCGTGCCGAATCTGGCGCTGTCGATGGGCTACACGAATGCGTCGTGGACGTTGAAATGCGACCTGACGTGCGGCTACGTCACACGCCTGCTGAACCACATGGCGAAGCGCGGCTACGCACAATGCTGTCCGCGCGCCGGCGCCGACCTGCCGAAGGAGCCGATGCTCAATTTCTCGTCAGGCTATGTGCAGCGCTCGATCGCGAAGTTCCCGAAGCAGAGCACCAAAGCGCCGTGGCGGCTTTACCAGAACTACCTGCTCGACATCTTCGCGTTGGGCTACGGTTCACTGGAAGATGGTGTGATGGAGTTTTCGTCGGCCACCCGCCGGGTGCAGGAGCTTCAAGCGGCGGGATAGCGGAGCCGCGCACCGCCGGATGGCGGTGCGCGACTCGATAGCGTCGTTAGGCGGGGTTGCGGCAGAAGTCGGCGATGTTCACCGCGGTATCGCGGCTGATCTCCGGACATGCGATCGGGAAGATCTCGGTGCCGTGGATCGTGCCCATCACCTGGCGGCAGCGGGTTTTCACCCCGGCGCGCAGCAACAGGCGATAGAAGCCGACGCCTTCGTCGCGCAGCGGATCACACTCGTTGACGCTGATGATCGTCGGCACCAGACCTTGCACGTCTTCCTCGGTTGCGAAGCCGGGCCACGCCAACGGATTGCGACGCTCCAGCTCGAGGATGCCGTAGGCCATCGGACCCTGGTTGTTGTGCAGGTCGAGCAGAATGCCGTTGTTCTCCTTCGACGACGGGTTCTGCGGCAAGGGCCACATGCCGGCAATGTAGGGGCACAGTGCATACAGCCCACGAATCAGGTTCAGATCGCCGTCGCGCTTCAATCGCAGTCCGGTCGCGAGCGTGAGATTTCCGCCGCCGCTTTCGCCGGCGACGATGATGCGGGTGTTGTCGATGCCGAGTTTTGCACCGTGTGCGGCGACCCACTTCAGGCCGGAGACACAGTCGTTCAGCCCGGCCGGATACGGTGCCACTTCCGGCACCGACGACGGCGTCAGCGCGTTGCGGAAGTCGACCATCGCGACGGCAACGCCTTGTGCCGCGATCATGCGACCCCATGCGCGATAGTTGCCGTCGTAACACGACATGGACTGCATGCCGCCGCCGTGGATGTAGTACACGCACGCCACGGGCTCATTGGACGTGGGACGAATGAACTGGATGTTGATCGTGTTGCCGTCCGGCTGCGACGGAACCTTGTAATCGGTGACAGTGAGACCGGTCGATGGCGCGATGGTTTCCGTATTGCACATCTCGAGGAAACCGCGCAGCGCTTCGCGTTGGGCGACGGCTTCCTTCGTATTGGCTGCAGCCAGCAATTCTTCTCGGTTCGAGGCATTGCGTTGTCCGCCGATGTCCATCGCGCCGAACAGCGCCTTGATGCGTGGGTCGATCCGCGGATCTTCGGTGATTCGATTTGCCATCGTCGTTCCTGCTGTGAAGAGTGGCGCCCATCTTCCATCAAGGTCGAATCACTTCCAACCACCGACGACCGTGCTCGCCGCGGTGTGCCCTGATAGGCTATCGCGCCATCGATTTCACCAAGCCGCCGCATTTGAACCAGGTAACACCCCGCGAGCCGGCGCGCTCGATCGACGTCGAAAATCTCGTCAAACGCTTTCCGAACCAGAATCGCGATGTGATCCACCGCATGTCGTTCGCGGTGCC
Organism: uncultured Gammaproteobacteria bacterium; assembly: GCA_963780795.1. Taxonomy (GTDB): domain Bacteria; phylum Pseudomonadota; class Gammaproteobacteria; order Pseudomonadales; family Azotimanducaceae; genus DATJGR01. The sequence continues at coordinate 35,469 of CAWADH010000013.1, forward strand.
CGCACGACAATGCGTTTCGCTGCTCGGGCCCTCCGGGTGCGGCAAAACCACGCTGCTGCGACTGCTGATGGGTATCGAGCAACCGACCGAAGGACGCCTGTGGATCGACCCCGCGCTGGCCGGCCATGTGTCGTACGTGTTCCAGGAGCCTCGCCTGGTGCCGTGGCGAACCGGACTCGAGAACGTGAGGTTGCCGCTGGAACTGGCGGGCAGGTTGTCCAACGGTGTCGACGGCGAAATCGGGACGCTGTTGACGACGTTGGGGCTGGGCGAGCGGATGGCGAACTTCCCCAGAGAATTGAGCGGCGGCATGCAGATGCGGGTGTCGCTGGCGCGCGCTCTGATCACCCGGCCGAAGATCCTGCTGCTAGACGAACCGTTCGCCGCGCTCGACGAGCGCACGCGATTCCGTCTGCAGGATCTGTTGCTCGATCTGCGCGCGCGATTCGAGCTCCAGTACGTCTTCGTCACGCATTCGATCTCCGAGGCGGTGTATCTCGGAGATCGTGTATTGCTGATGGATCGCACCGGACAGATCGATACCGATCGAACCATCGACTTTACCGATCGCGATCAGTCGCTGAAACTGACACCGGCGTTCAACGAATGCGTGAGCGCCTTCGCGCGGCGCTTCACCGAACTGGAGGCCGCTTGATCGCCACCCTGCGTAATCGTTTGCCGGCGTGGATCTTCCTGATCGGGGTGCTCGCCGTCTGGGAAGCCGTCGTTCGCGGCGGCTGGGTCGCGTCTTATCTGTTGCCGGCGCCGAGCGACGTCTATGCGACCACCGTCGAGCTGTGGCCGGAAATCTGGAATGCCACGCGATCGACCCTCAGTTCGATCGTTTGGGGACTGGCGGCGAGCTTCACGATCGGCGTGACGCTGGCGATCGGCTTCTTCGTGGTACCGATCCTGCGGCGCGCCATCCTGCCGTTCTGCGTGTTTTTCCAGACGGTGCCGATCATCGCGATCGCGCCGCTACTCGTGATCTGGTTCGGCTTTGGCGAGACCACCGTCAAAGCCTCGGCCTTCATCGTTTCGCTGTTTCCGATTCTCGCGAACACCCTGACCGGCCTCGAAGAGACCGATCCGCTGCTGCGCGAGATGTTTGCGCTGCATCGACCGTCGAGGTGGAAGATGATCACCAAGCTGCAGATCCCTTCGGCGATTCCGTACATACTCACGGGCCTGCGCATTTCCGTTGGCCTCGCCACCATCGGCGCAATCGTCGGAGAATTCATTGCCGGCGGCGGGTTAGGGAGCCTCATCGACTCCGCGCGAACGCAGCAGCGCGTCGATCTGGTGTTCAGCGGCGTGATGGCGTCCAGCGTGCTGGCGCTGATGCTGGTTCTTTCGATCGACCTGATCAGCGGTCTGCTGTTGCGGCGGCGGCCCTACACGAGGAGTGCATGATGTTGCGACTGGTCCTGGCGGCGCTGACGTTTGGTCTCGGTTGCGCGGTGCATGCCGATCCGCTGCAGCTCGCGCTCAATTGGAAAGCGGAGCCGCAGTTCGGCGGCTTTTATGCAGCGCAGGTTCTCGGGCTGTATGCGAAAAACAGTCTGGACGTGTCGATCATCGAGGGCGGTTCGGGCACACCGACGATTCAGGTGCTCGGCGCCGGAAAGGTCGACTACGCGATCGTTTCGGCCGACGAGGTGGTCATTGCGCACGACCGCGGCGCCAAGAACGTGGTCGCGCTGTTTGCGACGTTCCAGACGAATCCGCAGGCGATCATGGCGCATGCGCAGCGTGGGTTCCGATCTGTCGAAGACGTTCTCAAATCCGACGGCACGTTGCTGTGGCAATCCGGTCTGCCCTACGCGCAGTATTTGTCGCGCAAGTACTCACCGATCAAGGTGAAAACGGCGCCGTATCTCGGCGGTATCGGAAACTTCCAGAACGATCCGCTGCTGTCGCAGCAGTGTTTCGCCACGAGCGAACCGCTCACCGCCGCGCGCGCGGGGTTGAAGGTTGCGACCTTCCTGGTCGCCGAGAGCGGCTACAACCCGTATACGACGGTGCTCGTGACCACGCGTGAACACCTGCAGCGGCAATCCGCCGAGGTGCAACGGATGGTTGCGGCCGTACGCAGCGGTTGGGAGGCGTATCTCGCCGATCCGTCTGCGACGAACGCCGAGATGGGGAAGCTCAACAAGGCGATGGACGCGCAGACCTTCAGCGACAGCGCGCGCGCGCAGGCCAGCCTGATCAAAATGCCGGACACCCAGCAGATCGGCGAGATGTCGCCGGCGCGGTGGCAGACGCTGGTCGATCAGCTCGTGGAACTGAAGGCAATCAAAGGAGCCGTCGTCACGAAGGATCTGTACTTCGACCGCTGACCGCTGAGCGCGTCAGCGCCAACGGGCGCACTCGGGTGACGAGTTCGTTCAGGAATCGATCCGACATCGTCAGTATTGCCGAGTGTCCGCCGCCTTCGAGGGTGACGAAGGCTTTCTGCGGCGCTTCGACGGTGTCGAAGTACCGCTGCGCGATATCGATCGGTGTTACCTGGTCGAGGTCGCCGTTGAAGATGAAGAACGGCACATCGAACTTCAGGCCCAGCGTGCGCGCGTCGTAGCGCAGTACTTCTTCGTAGAGTGCATCGGCTGCGAACTTCGTACCCTGCAGCAGACTGTAGATGTCGTGGAGCGAATAGTCCGGCGCGAACAGCACGACCGGCCGCAGCGTGTCTTCGAGATTGCGCTCGGCCTCCGTGTCGTAACGCTCCGACACCCTGCGCTCAACGAGTAGATCCTCCTGCGATTTGTACGGTGGAGTGCCGATCGTCTCGAGCTTGCGGATGCCGTCGTCGTCGTGCGCCGCGCGTGCTTTCTCCATCACGGCGGCGTAGAGAATCTCCTCCTTTTCTTCCTTCGCTACGACCTGTCCGGTTCCGACATAGGCCGCAAAAAGATCGGGCCGAGCTTTTATCATCATCACGCCCAGCACGGTGCCCCAGGAATGACCGACCAGCACGAGCCTGGAGTGGTGCAGGTGCTTGCCAAGGTATTCGCTGAGCTCAATACCGTCGGCCACCATGCGGTCCAAGGTCATCGGCGCCTCCCGGCCGCCGTTTCGGCCATATGTTTTCGCCGCACCTCGCTGGTCCCATTGGACGATCGTGAAGCTCTTTTCCCAGGCGCGAAACACCGGCGTCAATGGCACCAACGAGTTACCTGGGCCGCCCGCGAGGATGAGCAGCACCGGATTGGTCCGATCTTCGCCGCGGATCTGCACCCACTGATCGATGCCACCGATTCGGACGAAATGCGCTTCCTGAATTCCATTAACGGTCGTAATGGTGAGCGTGCGTGCGTTCGCGCGCTGCTGCCACGTTCGATAGACATACGCGATTGCGCTTACCATGATCACGCCGCAGAGCAGGATGGCAAGAATGCGAGCGAGTCGTTTACGCATCGAGAAGGTGGTGCAGGATCAGCTTCGGGTGCGCGGCGTGCGCGGCTTCTTCGGTTGACGGGGAGGGGTGGTCTTGTGCTGCGCCGACTGCGGGCGTTTGCGGCTCGCCGATTCGGCCGAAGCGTCGCCGCCGGTGATGCTGTTCTTGAGATACTCCATCAGGTCGACGATCTTTGCGTCGACCGATTCCTCGTGCGGCGTGACCGCCGCGGCTACGACATCTTTGCCGGCGTTGCGTTTCTTCTCGATCAGTTCCATTAATCGCCGGGTGTGGGTGTCTTCGAGGTCTGTCGTATCGAGCGAACTCGCGCGCAGTTCCTCGATGCGACGCTCGAATGCATCGACTGCCGGTTCGTCGATAGGGGCAGGTCTGTCTATTTCGATTTCATCGACACTGCGCAGTTCGTCGTCAAAGCGCAGCGTTTCCGCGCGCAACAGTCCGCTGCGAGCGAGGATCGCGACGAGGTACTGCTTTCCGCGCATCACGAATGTGGCCATTCCAGCCCGGCCGCGCTCTTCCATCGTGGCGGCGAGGAGCCGATAGGCTTTCAATGCGCGTTTGTTCGGGATCAGAAAATAACCGTGTTCGAAGCGCATCGGGTCGATGTCGGCCAACGGCACGAAGCGGCTCAGATCGATTTCCTGCGACAGCTTCGGTGCGACGGCCTCGAGTTCTTCGTCGGTGACCACTACGAAGCGGTCCTTCTCGAATTCGTAGCCGCGCACTATGTCGGCGTTTTCGAGGGCTATGCCTTCTTGCGAGCAGAAGTAGCGTCTGCGCAGTTGCGTTCCGTCGGGCGCCAACATTCGCAGAGAGGCGCGACCGGAACGTCGTGCGGAAATCAGCGTTACTGGAATGCTGACCAGCCCGAACGAGATGTTTCCGGACCAGAATCCGCGAATGACACTAGTCTCTGCGGCCGCGGGAGCGACCGGCTCTTCGACCTTCGGCGGCTTACGCGGAGGCACTGAGCTTCTCCCGTGGTTTGCGTTGCGCCGTGCGCAGGCTTTCGGCCAGCGCCGCCTTCAGGTTGCCCGCCCGCGGCTTGGTCTTGACCAGTCCGAGCTTCGGCTTCTGGCCGCGCCGTTTGGTGTCGATCAGTTCCATCACCTGATCGCGGTATTCGTCCCGATACGCTGCCGGATCGAAATCTTCCTCGAGCATCGACATCAGCTGTTGCGCCATCACCAGTTCTTTCTTGTCTAGCGCGGGTCCTTCGGGCGTTCCGAGCGATTCGATCGCCACGACTTCTTCGGTATGGCGCAGCGACACCAGCACCAGCGTGCCGGCGTGTACGCGCAACGCGCCGACATATGCCTTCTTGCGCATCACCCAATGCGCGACGCCTTCCACCTTGGTGCGTTCCAGTGCGGCCGTCAGCGCGCCATACGCGCCGCCGGCATCGTCGTCCGGACCGAGGTAGTACGGACGGTCGTACCACTGCGCATCGATGGCGCCGACCGGTACGAAGCGGGCGAGGGTGATGTCGCGTGACTCCTGCGGGGTGAGTGAGTCGAGTTCATCGGGCTTCAGCAGCACGATCTCACCCGGCGACGCCTGATATCCCCGCTGCACCGTGTCATGCGAGACGACCTGATTGGTGCCCGGATGCACCATCGCCTGCGTGACCGGCGTCAGATCGGTGCGATGCAGAAGGCGAAAGTGAATGTCGTGATCCTGAATGGCCGAATAGAGCTTGATTGGAACGCTCGCATCCGAGATCCGCAACACCCCTTTCCACATTGCGCGAACAGCCATATCGATGACCTGTCTTTTGACGAAGGCGGAAGAGCAGCAGCTTTTTCTCAGGTTCAGGCGGTAAGGGTCAAGAGTTCTATTCCGCGAGCGCTTCGACCCATCGACGCAGAGCGTCTCATGCACGCACGCCGCCATCCAGTGTTGTGCCGCAAACGTCGGTAGATCGGGTGCAATTCATGGCGTTGCGATTCATTCGCAGTCAAGACGGCACCGTACCTTGCGCCTACGGCGCGCTTGTGACGCGCAATAAGCACAGTCTCAGAAGTCTCGATGCCCTATGTCACTCGGACCGGCCCCGCCGCGCGTGTCGTCATTCTCCTTTTTCAAGGCGACGCATCTCCCGCCGCTGATTCCCAGAGATGTGTCGGGTTTCAATACCTGTGGCTTGAACAATTGTTCCACGGCGCCAGAAACGCGCGCCGAGTGCCGCGCCAGATCGAGAAGAAGGCGTCGCTTCCACGACAGCGGTCGCGGGCGCGCAGGGTCTAAGGCTGCGTAAACGCTGTAGTTCCGATTTGTAACGATGAACCGAATGACTTTGCTGATCGTCGGCCAGTTCGTATCGTCGAAGGCAACGACCCCGCCGACGCGCAACATTCGATCGATATAGAAGAAGTCGACCAGGCAATGATCGAAGGTATGGCCTCCATCGACGAAGGCAAAGTCGATCTTCAGGCCGCTGGCCTCCAGCTGAGGTAGAGCCGTCTGCGAATCCGTGTTGTGGAACTCGATGATATCTTCGTATCCCGCCTTCCTAAGGTTGTTGAGGCCTGCCCCGAAACCCCAGGTCTCGCGGTGCTGAAAAGGGTCGATCACGATATGTCGTGTCTCGGGTGTACGTTGCAGCGAATCGCAGATGAACATCGCGGACACGCCGTACGCGAGGCCAACCTCCAACGAGACGGTTGGACCGACGCTACGCACGACGCGTTGCAGGAAATCGCCTTCCTCGCGAGGAATGTGTGCGCGCACCTTGATCTGCTGTCCATCGGGTCCCTCGAACTGACCGGTGCTGAAGATGCTCTCGAGTATTTCGTTCACGCGTCAGCCTCGCCCCGGTGATCTTTGTTGCTATCTTGATCCAAATGGGCGGAACAGGCATCCCGGTCGCCCACGATGAGTGATGCTTGGGCGGAAGTTGAGCGTAGCCGTGAGTGGATGCTCCGCGTTTGCAGAGGCAGTTTACGTTTGAGTACAACTTGAACCACGAGGAATTCGCTGTGGACGGGCCCCTCGAGGACGGTGACCAAGGGCTGCGAAATCCGGTACGCAGGCCTAAGCTCGCAGGGTCAGGTTTTCCAGAAGGGACCGTGATTTTGGGATCTTAAAGTCTCTTCATTCGTTGTGGCTGTACTCGCGCGAAAGACACATGCATCCCCGCCGCTCGACACGACGCTTGCAAATGACGCCAGTGGATTCTCATGCGAAGAGGTTCACGCGATCTTTCGTCCTCTCCTCGTCATCATCTCGACTTCGTCTGCGGCTGCGGTGATACCGAATGCCGAATATGGACGCTGGTTCGCACCGATTATGAATCGCCGGTGGTGAAGCTGCCTCGAGGTGCGACCGCACGCTCGTGCGGGCGGAGTCGTCGTATCGCCACGATTCCATATCGCTCGTTTGAATGCGTCAGACGTTTGGAGACACCAGAACCAGCGCCAAGATTGCGATGATTCAGGCCGCCGCTAGGGTGAGTTTGCGATTGTTTGGGTCAAATGGCCTAACAACCCGGCCACGTCGCGCTCCCTAGGACTCTTCGATCATCGAAGATCAAACCACACTGCTGGATACGTAACGCCTCAAATCGAACCGATGGCCACGCGTAATGCCGCGTGGCATTCGTCTCTCGTTGAATAGTTGTTTCGCAGAACTTCCTCGACACGCATGGCGACGATTTCACCACGGTCAGCATCCGCCATTGCATTTGCTGCTGCGATGAAAAGCTCGCGCGATTCGCGATCGAGGGTCAAGACGACGGAAAAGAGGTCGGTAAGAAATGCATCGGTCGGAACGACCTCTAGGTGGTTGCGCTTCATCGCGCGATACCGCCGCTCGAGGGGTGGCCCGGACAGTCACTCGGTAGGAGCTCGGTGCTTGTTTGAGCAGAGAGCAGCAATAGAGCAGTAGGAGAACATGTCGCACCAAGTGCATTGCGAGGGTCGAACCGTTTCGGAATTCTTAGCGTGATCGGTCTCCGCCTTTCAAGCGATACCGCCTGCGCGTGCTGTTCGGCTCGCACATCGAGAGGGCCGCGGCGAACGGGGTTGGTACGTCGCCAACCATCCACACTTCGGAGACGTGGAACCATTCACGGTCGCTAACTCCGGGCGTAAAGAGCTGTTCCATGGATGCTGTTCAGTCGCATGATTCAAGACCTATTAGGCGCACTTGTCGTTGAAGTTTCGTTAAGGAGACAACCGAATTGAGGCGTCGCATGCTGGTTCGCCTGTTGAATTAGACCAGTTGATGAGTTCGAGTTTCCTGCCGGGAAGCCTAGGAGGAATCGATTTGCCGAGGAGTAGATCGTACGGATATTGAAGGAAGGGGAGGTGGTACCGGGACACTTCGACTGCAAGCGCAAAACGATCGCTACTGACTGGCGCTCTGAGTAGTTGTCGTTGGTCTACCGGTCTCGTACGAGTCTGAAGCGGGCCACAATTTTACCTTCTTCGTCTGCCAGCTCCCATCGTGGGAATTCATCCGTCACGTCGACGAATGGTCCCTGGACGGACCAGCACGGGTGCAGAATCAGCATAATGTCCAGAATGACCTGTAGGCGTTCGGGCCCCTGATTATCGGACAGCGATAGCGGTAGCGGCTTATCGCTGATGCCTCCACGACTCGCGCTGCAGCACCAAATGCGCAAGCTCATCGACAGCTTCGGGATCCCAACAAGAGAGACCTAGGTTGAGGACCGTCTCTAACTTGAGTCAGCGCTACCGGTGTCATCGACTGTTGCCACGTGCGTTAGAGATGGCGTTTATCCTGTGCACGGGCTGTTGCGGGTCTGCGTACTCGTTTAGCGTCACGACGTCCTGTCCGCTCAACGTACCGGCAGCTTGCTTCAGCAGTAATAAGTCGCGGACGTAGTTGTAGCGCGAATCTGCGTAGTCGAACTGTGCCGAGTAGAGTCTTTGCAGGGCTTGTAGAACGTCCACAATGTTGCGCGTTCCCACGTCATATCCGGTTTGTGTTGCTTCGAGCGCCGACTCACTGGATCTGATCGATTTGATGCGCGCCTGCACGCGAATCACGTCGGTCGTAACCGTGCGCAGCAAATTGCGCGTGTCCCGACTCACCTCCCACTCCTTGTCGCGTAGCTGGTTGCCTGCCTGCAGCAGACGTGCTCGTGCCTCGCGCACCTTCGAGGCGGTGTAACCTCCCTGATAGATGGGCAATTGAAACTGCAACGCATAGGTTCGCGTACGGCTCGTGTCGCCGAGATAGCTCTGAGCGCCGGCGGCGATGGGAGCGTGACTTACCGCATCGCTGTAGCTCACGATTGCGTCGATGGTTGGGAGGTGAGCCGCCTGTTGGGTGTGAACCTCGTGACCAGCCGCGATCTGTGCCTCGCGCGAAGCCAGCACCTCCGGGTTGTTGGCGAGCGCGATCGCCACCCATCCGTCTTCATCGGTTGAAGCCGGGTTGACGATTGGCAGGCGCGTCGAAATCTGATCAACCGCTTCGTATGTGGCACCAGTCAGTTTGTACAAATCCTCAAAGCGGATCCCCTGGTCACGCTCCGCCTGGATGCGCCGGACAACGACGTTGTCGAGTGCAGCCGTCGCGTCCAACACATCTGTTATGGCGACGAGCCCGACATCGAAGCGTTGTTGTATCTGTTCCTGCTGGCGCTTAACGGCAGCTTCTTCAGCGCTCGTCGCGTCCAGCTCGGCCTGACTGCGTAGCACCTCGAGATACGCAGACACCGCTCGAACGACCATGTCCAGCTCCGATGCCGCGTACTCGTGCGCTGCCTGCGCCTTCTGCGCCTTCGAACCGCTATACGCGGAGTAGGACGCAACGTCCACGAGAGGCTGCGTCAATTGAACTTGCCAACTGTGCTGGTTGTAGGCGTTTGTAGGGTAGCTAAGCAATTGACCAAACGTCGCGCTCAGCGGGTCCGTATCGACAGTCTTCCCGTTGGGATATTCGAAGCGGTCGTACTCGGTCGAGCCACTTAGGCTGACGTTCGGCAAAAGCGCCGCCCGGGCCTGCGGAACAACTTCCTTTCTTGCCTCGTAGTCGTGTTGGGCAGCACCGAGTACCGGATCGTTTGCCATTGCCGCCTGATAGACGTCCGCGACGTTTGCCGCCGATGCGTCGGACGCGCGGTCGACGGCGAGGGTCACGAGAATGATCGCGAGTATTTTCACCGAGACATCCCCAACGCGAGTACGGTGGCGCGTCGAGCTTGCGTCATTCATATCGCAACGCCTCGATAGGGCTCAGGCGCGCCGCTGTGCGCGCGGGATAAAAGCCGAAGAACATACCGATTGCTGAACTGACGCAGAACGCGAGGAGAACGGAGGCGATCGAGACCTCGGCCTGCAAATTGGCCACAATGCCGATCAGTTTCGAAGCGCCGATGCCGCAGACCACCCCGATCGAACCGCCGACCAAGCTCAACGCCACGGCCTCAGTCAGAAATTGCAACTGGATGTCGCCAGGTTCGGCGCCGACAGCCATGCGAATACCGATTTCGCGGGTCCGCTCGGTCACGCTCACCAGCATGATGTTCATGATGCCGATGCCGCCGACGACCAGGGAAATCCCCGCCACTGCGCCGAGCAGCAACGTGATGACCGACGACACCGATTTCACCGTATCGGCGATCTCCTTCTGGTTGAACAGATTGAAATCGTTGTCCTGATCGGCTGTCAGTCGATGGCGTTGCCGCAGAAGGTTGGTGATCTGCCGTTGCGCGGTTTCCATCCGATCGGCGCCGGCAACCTGCACGTTGATCGAACGCAGATACCTGTTGCCGGTGATACGTTTCATCGCGGTGGTGTATGGAATGATGATGCGGTCGTCCTGGTTTTGTCCGCCCATGCCCGCGCCTTTGCTTGCGAGAAGGCCGATGATGAGGAATGGGATGTTGTTGAGGCGCACGCTCTCACCGACGGCGTCGAGTGGCCCGAACAGTTCCTTTGCGGTCTTTGAACCGATGACGGCGACCGTCGCCGCGACGCGAACGTCGCGCTCGGAGAACATCGATCCCGCCGCCAGCTTCCAGTCGCGGATCTTCAGATAGTCCTGCGACTCTCCGACAATAGCTGTGGACCAATTTCGACCGCGTGCGATCGCTTGCACAGTCGCAGAATCTTCAGGACTGATCGTCACCACGTCCCCGACCTCACGCGCGATGGCGTCGGCGTCTTCTCGCGTGATGGTGCTGGCACTTCCAAGACCGGAGTTCACGCCACCCGAGCGTTTGCTACCCGAGAACACTGTCAACAGATTCTGCCCGAGCGCTGCGACCTGACCGGTAACGCGCGCCTGCGCGCCATTGCCAACCGCGACCATCGCGATCACCGAGCCGACCCCTATGATGATTCCAAGAGAGGTGAGGCTTGAGCGCAGGAGATTGCGGCGCAGGGCGCGTGCAGCAGTGGATGTCGTTTCCATGTAGCGACGGGCCAACCCTAACAGTCGATTCATGCCGGCTTGCCGCTCGGCTTCACTACAAAGAGTGCTGCCGGTGGCACCCGATCCCTGCGCCTATTCGAATTTCGCTCGTCGCTGATCAGTTCGCCGTCGCGCAGCGTCAGGATGCGTTTGCAGTAGGCAGCCATGTCGTCTTCGTGCGTCACCATTACGAGCGTGATTCCCGTATCGTTGAGATCCTGAAACAACCGCATGATCTCGACGCTCGTGCGCGTATCGAGGTTACCGGTAGGTTCATCGGCCAATACCAGTTCGGGCCGGTTGACGAGCGCGCGTGCGATGGCGACGCGTTGTTGCTGTCCTCCGGACAGCTGACTCGGCTGGTGACTCTCTCTGTCGCTGAGACCCACGGTCTCCAGTGCCCGTCTTGCACGCTGACGGCGTTCCCGTGACGAACTCAATGGGCGAGCGTAGCGAAGCGGCATTTCGACGTTCTCCAACGCCGAGGTTCGCGGTAGCAGGTTGAAACCCTGAAATACAAAGCCGAGTTTTCTATTCCGAAGCCTTGCAAGCTCGTGACGGCGCAAACCGCTCACCGATATTCCATCGAGCAGATAATCTCCGCTCGTCGGCTGATCGAGGCATCCGATCACGTTCATCAGCGTCGATTTGCCGGATCCGCTCGGGCCCATGACTGCGACGAAGTCGCCGCGAGGAATCTCGACCGAAATGCCGCGCAGCGCTTTCACTTCGACTTCACCGACCTTGTAGGTCTTTACCAGATCGCGAATCTTTATTGCTGGCGTGCTCATTGGCCCGTTCCTTGGGCCAGCGGTGGCGGGGAAAACAACCCGCCACCCTTGGACGCGATTGACGGAGACGAGGTCACGATTTCCATCCCTTCATCCAATCCAGCCAGCACTTCCGTACTAGCGCCGTCGGTGATACCGGTCTGCACGACGATGGGCCTCAGCTGCCCTTGAGCAGCGATCGCGTAGACGAGCCGCTGATCGGATCGCAGGTTGTCCGGCAATGCACCTGCGTAGGTCGCGTCGTCGGGCGGCGTGTAGCGCAATGCAGCGTTCGGAATCGTCAGAACGTCTTTCTGCTGCCTGACCAGGATCGAAACCTCTGCGGTCATGCCCGGAAACAGATTCTGTTCGCGGTTTTCGACCGAGATGATGGTTTGATACGTGACGACGTTCTGCGTGGTGGTCGCTGATCGCCGGACTTGGATCACCGTGCCGTCGAAGACCGTGGTGGGAAATGCGTCGGTGGTGAAGGTGACCGGCTGGCCCTCCTTGACCTGGCCGATGTCGGATTCGGAGACGTCGGCGGCGATATTCATCCGGACGATGTCCTGCGCAATCGTAAAGAGCACAGGCGTATTCATCGTCGCGGCGAGCGTTTGGCCGAGCGTTACTTTGCGCGCGATGACGACACCGTCGAGGGGCGCCGTGATTCTGCAATAGCCGAGATTGGCCTGAGCGCTTTCTAACGCGGCTTGTTTGATTGTGACTGCAGCCCGCGCTTGTGCGAGCTCCGCAGTTGCCTGATCAAGATCGGATTGTGACGCGAGGTGCTTCGGTACCAGCACCTTCTTCCGCTGCAGACTCTGGGATTTGAGCGTCGCGTCGGCCTTCGCGCTGGCCAGCTCACCCTCGGCTTGACGCAACGCGGCGCGATAGACGGTCGGGTCGATCTCAGCGACGACTTGGCCCTTCTTGACCGGCGAATTAAAGTCCGCGTAGAGCGCGGAGATCTTCCCTGACACCTGGCTTCCAACGTCCACGCTCACGACGGCACTCAAGGTGCCGCTGGCAGTAACGTGTTGGATGATTTCCCCTCGCGTGGCGGCGGATGCCACATAGTGCGGTGACGTGTTCCCACCAGGAGCGCAACCGGCGAGAACCAAGAGACTCACGCAAACCACGCGCATCAGATGACGCACGGCATAGCATCGACGTGCGTCGGACGAGCTACTGTGGTCGGCCATCGTAGATCGACTCGATCGGGGGGAGGGTTGTCGATGCCGACTGTTCGTCGGTTGATTTGATCCCGACCTCCCAAACCCGCTCGTACTTGCGGTTCGTTGCCTCGGAAACCTGCTCCGACGTGCGCAGGACGGTTGGCCGGAGAAACACCAGCAAGCTCCTTTTTGTGTGTTGCTCTTCAATGTTCTGAAAGAGTTTGCCGAGCAAGGGGATATCGCCGAGCAGAGGAACTTTCTTCTTTGTGTCCTGGACGTCGTCTTCGATCAGCCCCCCCAACACGATCGTCTCTTTGTCTTCGGCGAGCACCGTTGTCTTGATCTGGCGTTTGTTGGTAACAACATCAGAGACGCTGCCCGAGGACACCTCCGCCAACGACGACAGCACGATACTGGAAACTTCCTGAGCGACATCGAGCCGCACAGACGCGCCGTCGTGCACGTGTGGAGTCACAGTAAGTTCTACGCCGACGTCCTTGCGTTGGATCGTCGTGAACGGGTTGTCGGATCCGCTCGAACTCGTTGTGTACGTGCCCGTTTTGAACGGCACTTCCTGGCCGACCAGGATCTTCGCCTCCTGGTTGTCCATCGTTAGGATGCTTGGCGTCGATAGCAAGTTCGCGGCGCTGCTGGTGGCGATTGCCTGGAGCACGGCCGCGAATGAAAGGCCGTTCGAACTGAGTTTTCCAACTGCGATGCCTGGGGACGAAAGCGCGCCCACCGCACTGACGGGATTGCCGTCGCTGTCAACGCCTTGCAACGCTTCGACGAGCGTAGAGATTGAAGAACTGAGAGCGGTACTTATCAGTGGCACAGAATCTCCGCTGGTATCGACAGCGGCGAAGTCGACGCCGTAGTTGACGCTGTTATCCAGCGAGATCTCCACGATCGCTGCTTCGATGAGTACTTGTGCGCGCCGGGAATCGAGGTCGTGAACGATCTCCATGATCTCGCCCATCTCGGTCGGGTCAGCCCGAACGATCACAGCGTTCAACGTCTCGTCGGCCTGGATGTTTAGTTTGGTCGGGGATGCCGAACTCACGCTGACGCTCGCAGCGCCACCCGCGCCACTCACACCTCCACCCGACGATGCGCCGGCCAGCAACGAGCGGAGAATCTCGGCCACGTTCTTCGCGTCGGCGTGCGACAGTGGGATGACGTGGGTTGCTCCAGCGGCGCTGGCTGGCTGGTCGAGTTCTGCGATCAACTTCCGAATCTCCGCGAGAGGCCGTGTCTTGCCGCGCAACACGAGGCTGTTGTTGCGTTCGTTCGCGATGATCTGAATGCCCTGCGGACCTTTCGCCGCAGAACCGAGTTGCTCGGGTGCGAGCTTCTGCAGTAGGTCGACGATGGTGCCGACCCACGCATCCTTCAGCGGCACTACAACGACCGTCTCGTCTCCCGGTACGTCGATGCGTTCGATCAGACGCATCAGACGGACCACGTTTTCGGCGTGATCACTGATGATCACGACGTTGGGGTTCGTGATGGCCGCGATGTTGCCGTATTGAGGAATCATCGGTCGCAGGGTCTTCACCAACTCATTCGAATCGACGTACTGGGCGGCGATTACCCGCGTGACGAGTTCTTCCCCCGCGACCCCATTTGCGTCGTCGAGCGGATTGCCGCTTTGCTTTGCGAGGGTCTGCTGCTGTATCCGAACGATGCCACTGGTTTCGATCGCGGCGAATCCATGCACCCGCAATACGGACAAGAACAGTTCGTAGACATCGTGTTCGTTAAGACTCGTGTTGGAGAGCACCGTGACTTTGCCCTTCACCCTGGGATCCACCACGAAGGTCTTGCCGGTAATAGCGGCGATCTGAGACACGAATTCACTGATGTCGGCATTTTTTAGGTTGATCTTCCAGGTCTGCTCCTGTGCGAGCGCAATGTTCGCAAGCACCAACATTGCGAAGAGGCGCATGACACGGAGCGGGCCACGTAGGCGAATCGGTTCAATTGACTGCATCGTAAGTACTTCAACGAAGCGGTTGCGAAGGTCACGCGGCTGAATGCAGTTCAACACGAGGGCATTGGCGCGTCTGTCAAGTTGCGAAAAGTTGTTTCAAGAATTGTCCGCCAGACGCGAGGTCGCGCTCTGGCGATTACCGTCGCGCTGACGGCTCGAGCTCTGACTTCACATTTCTTGACATGCTTCATGCCCTCGCGCGTCAACGTGAGACGGATTTCGGGCGTTCAATCGTAGAAGGAGGGATATCGATTGCAGGAAGAACAATGAAGGTGCTGATGGTCGATGACGATCGGACGCTGTGTGACCTCGTCAGCGAGTATCTACGCAACGCCGGAATCGATGTGGCCTGCGCGTATGACGGGTCGCAGGCAATACGGATCCAGTCCGAGCAGGCGTTCGACATCGTTCTACTCGACGTGATGTTGCCAAGGGTCGACGGCTTTGAGGTATTGGCACGTGTTCGTCGGATCTCCGATGTGCCCGTGATCATGCTGTCGGCAAAAGGCGAGGAAACAGATCGAGTTCGTGGACTCGAATCGGGCGCCGACGACTATCTTCCCAAACCCTTCGGCTCCACGGAGTTGCTGGCACGCATGCGTGCACTACTTCGCCGAGCGAAGGTCGGCGTCGACTGTTCGAGCCTGGAGTTAGGCGATCTGCGGCTCGATGTATCTCGCAGCGAAGCTACGGTTGCGAAGGAAACGATCGCATTGACGAGCGTCGAATCCGCTGTACTGAAGCTGCTTTGCGAGCGCGCCGGACGACCTGTTACGCGTGCGCACCTCTATCGCGTCGTCTTCAATCGAGATTGCCTGCCGTTCGACCGAAGTCTCGATACCCATGTCAGCAACCTCAGACGCAAGCTCGGTGCGAAATTGGACGGTGGCCCGCGCATTCAGGCCGTGCGTGGTATCGGCTATCAGTACATTCCGTGAAGAGCCGCCTGTTCTGGAAGATCTGGCTGTCTTTGTCGCTGGTGATCGTGTTGGTCTATGCGGTGACGTTTGTCATTGCCGATCAACTTCGGAGGCTTCGCATGCTGGCCGATCCGATGGCGAACGCGGACAGCCTCCTGCACGACGCGGAAACGGTAGCAGCAAGCGGCGGTGACCTGCGGGCGTGGTTGAGTGGCAACTCGAGGAACCGATTCGGAACGCTGTATCTGCTGGATGCGTTTGGTTCGGACCTCAACCATCGCGAACTTCCGGGACCTGTACGCGACTGGATCAAACGTGACGGCGGGCGACACGTAGCCGGGCCGATCATTGACGACGCGGCGTCGCCTAGACTTGCGTTCGTGCGTACTCTGCAGGTGCCCGGCATTGATCGGCCCTACACATTCCTGTTGCTTCCAAGCGCGCCTACCGGCGCCTTTCCGCCCTTCCTGCTGCCGTTGACCCAAGTGCTGATCAGCGTCGGAATCGTCATGAGCGGGTTAGTGGGCTGGGGACTCGCACGGCACGTGACAAACCCGATCCGCAAACTGCACCTAGCCAGCGAACGGATTGCGCAGGGGGACTTTTCGGGGAGGGTCGTTGACGCAATCGGTCGCCGTCGAGACGAAATCGGTGTTCTCGCGGAACGATTCGACCTCATGACGCAACGCGTCCAAGCGTTCCTCGAACGCGACCGCACACTCCTGCGCGACGTATCGCACGAGTTCCGCTCGCCGATGGCGCGAATTCAAGTTGCGTGCGATCTCGTTCGCCAACGGCTCGAGAGTTCGGCGCCGGTCGAACTCGACCGCATCGAGAAAGAGCTTGGCGACCTCGATAGTCTGGTCGAGGAAGTACTGCTGCTCTCTCGCGTGAGCGCCGCAACGAACGCTTTGACGGTGTCCGTGGTCGACGTCGTCGAACTGCTCGAGCGAATCGTCAACGATGCCGATTTCGAAGCCACACGCACGGCCTGCCGTGTGTGCCTTTCAACCAATGTGCCGCAAGCACATATTCGTATCGATCCGATACTCGCGTCGCGCGCGCTCGAAAACGTGGTCAGGAATGCGCTTCGGTATACACGGAACGGCACGACGATCGATGTTGTCGTCACAGCCGATTTAGAGTCAGAACGTGTACGAATCAGCGTGCGGGACCAGGGTGACGGGGTACCCGACTCGGCCTTAGCTCTCATATTCGAACCCTTCGTCCGCGTGGATAGTGCGCGCACGCCCTCTACCGGCGGACACGGCATCGGACTGGCACTAACGAAGCGGATCGTCACCTCCTATGGCGGCATCGTTACTGCACGGAATCATTCGACCAGAGGGCTGATCGTGGAGATTGATTGGCCTTTGATCGAATCCGACTTCGTTGCGCCGACCTCCGATGCACTGCTAACGAAAGCGATCCAGCCTCACAATTCTTGACCGATGTTCAATTAACTTGACAGACAGCTAGCGCTGCGAGGCATCCAATGGTCGCTCGACTCAGGAGGCGGCTGTCAACGTGGATACCGGTGGTCACAAGAGAAACGCGGGCTTGGGGTTCGTAACGATCCTTCCAAAGAAGGCACTGACACGCCAACAGCTGGATGCGATCGAAAGCGTGAGACTCGAGACTGTAACTGCGCTGGGGCTGTTGCTGTTTCGCGAACTCGATATCGACCAGTTGCTCGAGTCCGCTTCGCCCGGCGACGCCAACTTCGATGAAGTGACATCAATGCTGGCGCGCAAGGGGGGCGAGATCTCGGTGCAGCGGATTCGCCTGAAGGCAGCCGCTCGCGCACGGGTCCATGCAATCATGAACGAACGCCACGGGCTTTCGCCGCCCATAGCGCCTGCGCCGAGCACGACTTAATGCGTGTGCTCTCGAGATTCCGATTCATCACACTCCTGTTCGGTCTAGCAGCGATTTCGGGAGGGTAATGCAGGCAGTGGCGACCGTAGTAATGCCGCCTCGTTCCGCGTCGTCAATGTAGTTCCCAATTCGCCGGCGCTACCCCAACACTTACGTCGCGACGGCGGTTCATGATCGCGAAGGTCCGAAAAGAAACTGCAAACGCCCTTCAGGCTCTCAGCGATTGCGAACTCGAGCTTGACGCTCTTCTCGGGTTAATCGTTCCGAGTGATCCTGGATTCATCGATGTCACGGAAGTGCTAGCGCGCCATAGTGAAATCGGTGCTCGCAGAGTTCAATTGGAAGCTGACGAGTGCGTGCGCAGTCACACGATCATCATGGGCGGGTCCTGCACCGGTATTAGCAGAATTCGGGCGGATGCGTTTCGCTAAACCAACCAGCAGATCACTCGAAAAGGGGAAATTCAGTGAGGGTCATTGGCGCGTTAATGCTGACGCTTCTCAGCGCGTGTACGAGCACGGGCGTAGTTGCTATGGATCGCGACACCTTCCTGATCGCCAAAAGAACCGTTCCGTTCGGCGTTCTGCCGCCTGCGTACGCAAGAGCCGACGTCTATCGTGAAGCGAACGGCTTCTGCGCGAGTCAAGGTATGGCCCTGGGAACTGTCAGCTTTCGCGCAACCAGTTCGGAACTTTCCGACCCCGTCGTCGTTTCTCTGGAGTTTCGGTGTCTGTTAAGCGGCTTCACAAACTGGGAGCTGCACTAACAACCCAAGCCGGTCTGCGTAAGGCGAGTGCGACCGTGGTAGCGATCAATCGCCAATGATCTTGCGACGCTGGACAAATCTTCACTCAAGTTCAACTAACTTGACAGACAAGCCCCGCTGAACGCGCATTGAATGGCGTATCAGACGCAAAGCTTTGAACGCAGAAGCGCATCTGCCCAATCACGCAGTGGTCATCGTCGAAGGCGACGCCTGCGCCTACCGAACGATAGTGCGGCAGGTTCTCTTCGCCTTAACCAACGGAATTCAAGTTACGTGGATGCGCGATTTAGGTTTCTCGTTCTCTCGCTGCTCTGGCTTGCGATGGATGGTTGCGATGCTGGGGGTAGAAGTGGCACTGAATCCGGTTCGTTCCGTGTCGTCAATGTAGTCCCGGATTCGCCGACGTTGTCAGCTGGGCTAGGTCCCGAATCCCTCGGCGATGTTTCCTATGGACAGTCAACTGCCCTCACTGCAGTTCCACGTGGGAGCTATTCGTTCACAGTGAGTTATGCGCAAGCGGACGGCACGAGGGTCAAGATCGTCGACGCGTCGATCACGATACGCGCCAACGAGCAAACATCGGTCTTTCTGATCGGCCCAATGAAGTCTGTGAACATGAAGATCGTCACCGGAGTCGATCCGGTGTTCGTACCGGGTGCGTCCAAATCTGGGTGATGCATGCGAACGAACGCGTGACCCGATGCCTTCGCCGAAGCCCGACTCAACCGCGGATCGTGACGCGAGTCGAATCGAGCGCTGCACAAATCTTGACTCAACTTCACCTAACTTCACAGACGAGGGGCGGTTCCTCGCCATTAAATGGCGGTTGGGTCGCGAGTCACTGTCAACTCAACGGGACCATTTTGATCGTTTGATCGATATGCGACCGCGGAATTGTCTGTGCTGTTACCAGAGACAGCATCTGAGGTCGAGTGTGGCGATGTTGGTTGGCGACTCTCTCGTACGCACCTTCGGAGCAATTTCGTTCTTCTGATCCCATCTTGTTGGACCTCGTATACATGCGCGCATGCTTCTTGTTGATTCTCGCTCCTGTCTGGTTGTTCGTAGCGGCCGGCTGTGGCAGCAGCGGGGGTAGCAACAACACCAGCGACACGGGATCGATGCGGATCGTCAACTTGATCCCAGACTCATCGACGCTCTCGGCGACGCTTGGTTCAACTGCCTTTTCAAAGGTTTCGTACGCGCAGTCTACCGCGCTGACCTCACTCATCCCGGGCGACTTCACGCTGACGGTCAGCTACACGCAGCCCGATGGCACCGTCGTCAAGATTGTCGATGACGAGTCGCTGACGATTAGCGCGAACGAGCAAACGACCGTCTTCCTGATCGGACCGATCGAATCGATGACGATGAAGGTCGTAACCCAATCCGATCCGGACATCTCCGCTGCGTCGGCGGAGGTGTGGATGATGAACGCTGCTACGGGTCCTGCCTCGCTCGATTTCTACTTGGGCGACGCGAGCGCGACGATTGACAGCGACACGCCGAAGTGGACGCTCGATTTTGGAGATCATTCCGATCTCTCGACCATTGACGCCGCTGCGAGTTACCGCCTTCGTGTGACCAGCGCGGGTACCAAGGACGTCATCTTCGACTCGGGTGCATTTCCGATCAGCGCCCTAACGCGGCGCCTGTTCGTCGCTTGCGATTACTTCGGACCGGGCGGTAACGGAACTTACGTCGTCCAAGTCGACACCGTATCTGCATCCACGTTTACCCTCGAAGTACTTCCAAGCGGTCTGCGGCTTGCCAACATGATCGCGAACGAAACGGCTGTCGACCTGTATCTGGATGGCGCAACCACGCCGAGCATCGAAAATCTGCAGTACGGCGCAGTCAGCAGCTTCCTTCAGCTTCCGTCCGCAAACGTCAACGCCACCGTTACATTGGCTTCGGACCCTGCGACCGTTCTCTACACCGGCACACTGAACTTGAGTGCCGGCGAGTATCGCACTTTGGTGGTGGCGCGCTCGTCGTCGGACAAGGTCGTAGCAAGAAACACGGTCGAATCATTGCGAAGCATTGCCGACGTGAGTTCCGTAGACGTCGTACAAGCATCCGCGGCGGCGGGAGACGTTGACATGTACTTTCTGGTTCCTGGCCAGCCACTGTCCGATTTGCCGCCCGTGTTTTCCGGACTCAGCTTCCTGGAGAGCGGGGCTATGGGATCCACGCCCGGGATATATGACGTCGAAGTTACGCCCACAGACGAGGAGACTGTGTCGAGCGGACCTGAGCGGATCGCACTTGCCGGTGGCGGAAGCTACACGGTGATTCTGACGGACGCTCCGGGGGGCGGATTACCCAGTCAGATCATCTTCACAGACAACCTTGCGAACTAGCTTGCCAGCATCGAAAGCGATGAAGCGCAGCTACCGCAGTGTCGCTCTGTTTTTGACATGTCTCGGCATCGTCGCGATCGCCGGATGTGGTACAAGCAAATCCAACGGAGCGAATTCATCATCAGGAGACCAGACGCCAAGGCAAGGCAGCATTCGCGTCGCCAACGCCCTCGATGATGCGCCTACCGTTTCAGCAGTATTGCGATTGGTGGAATCGGGTGGCGAAAGCGCATTCGGAGACTCCTCCTACGCAACAGCAACGGCACTCAGCGCGACGAACGTCGGACAATATGAAATGGACCTCGTCTATTTCACGCCATCTGGCGACAAGGTGACGCTCGTATCAAACGAGACCATCGATCTTACGGAAGACGCGGAGGTGTCGCTGTTTTTGGTCGGTAACCTGAATAACTTCCAGTTGCTTCGAACCGACAATGTCGAGATCGACTATGGCGTCGATACCTCTGATTCCAGTACGTGGCCGGATCCACAAATACAAATCGTGGATGCTTCGCAGACCGCCGGTCGCGTCGATGTCTACGTCATTTCGAGCAAAGCACCACTGATTTCGTCTACGCCCACTGCGACTGTCGACTTCGCCTCGCTCACGGATTTGATCAGCATCGATGCCTCCACTACATATAGGGTGGTCGTCACACCTGAGGGATCAAAGAACGTTCTTTTCGATTCAGGCGACAGCAGTTTCGCAGCGATCACGCGGACCGTGCTGATGCTGGTGGACCAATTCGAACCGGCATCGACCGTAGTGCGGGTCGTACGCGTCGACAAAACCGGATCCAGCGCGTTTGCGGATCAGGACTTGGGAAACTGGCTACGCTTTTCCAATCTTGTATCCGATGTGGGTGCAGTAGATGTGTACTTCGGCGATACGGCCGGGACGCCGATCTTTGCCGGCATTCCGTTCGGAGCATCGACGGCCTATGTCTATTTCGACCCGAACACCGTGGACTTCCCTTACTCGGTCAATCTCAACGTCACGCCTGCCGGCGTTCAAAACCGTTTCGTCTTTCAAGGTCCGATCACCCTAGAAAGTGGTTCGGCAAATACCCTGTACGTCGCCGGCGACACCTCAAATGAAGATGTGGACGTCAAGTCGGATCTCGTAACCGATACGCTGCGATCGATCGCGAGCGAGGTACAGTTGCGCATCGTCAATGCCGCCGCAAGCGCCGGTACTGTCGATGTGTATTTGCTTCCGCCCGGTCAGCCGACCGTCGATGCAAAACCGGCTTTGGACGACGCTGCACTGCTGGGTTCCAGCGTCACGTCGCACGATCCAGGCGTCTACGATCTAACTGTGACGGATTCGAACGGCGATCTGGTCGTATTCGGGCCGGAACGGCTGGATCTACAGCTTGGCGGTATCTACACGGCAACCATCGTTGAGAGCTCCGGCGGTGGCCCGCCGATTCGGCTTCAGCTCGAACACGAGACGACCAACTGAACGATGGCGGACGCCTGACGAGCCGCAAAGGGGGACGGGTAGACATCGTCGAGATCGCTCGCGAGGGAGATTTGCTGGAAGCGGCGCGTGACGGCGATGCGAATGCATTTTGTATCCTGGTACGCCGCTATGAAACTACGATGGCCCGTGTGGCGGTGAGGATTCTCGGCGAGGGTCCCGATGCTCAAGATGTTGCCCAGGAAGCGATGATTCGGCTGTATGAATCCCTCGCGGATTTTCGAGGCGAATCGTGCCTCGGCACGTACCTCACGCGTATCACAATCAATCTCTCACTGAGCGTTGTTCGCAGCAAAACAGCCCGACTCCGGCGCAGTTCTGAAGCGCGCTTGTGCGGGCGCCTGTTCCAGGAGTTGCTGGAGCAAGGACCGGATCACGGCGCCGAATCTGAGCAAATCCGCAATGGAATCGCGCGAGCCTTACTGACGTTGTCACCCAACGACAGGGCAGTTGTCGTGACACGGATATTGCACGGCGCGTCCACCAAAGAGACTGCCGCGAAGTTGGGTGTACCTGAGGGGACGGTCATGTCGCGTCTGTCGCGTGCGCTGCGCCGTCTCAGATCGCTGCTGATCGCGCAAAAGCTGGGTTCCCTCATCGAAGCGTGAAGCAACTCGAGACAACAACAACTGGATGACGGGTGTCCGGCTTTCTCAGGTCCGGCTGTCGTGACTAGCTCAGTGGCACCGCGGCGCTCTGGCATCCGTTTGCCAAGCGGATTGTGAACTACCCCGCGGGACGACACGAACGCCGCGGTGCCGGACATTAGATGCCGATCCGAACGATTCCATTCCGTGGATACCTTGCGCATTTCTTCGGCATGCAACTTGCTGGCGATGGGACTGCCAAGCGAATGACCCGTGGGACAACTGCTTCCGAAGAGAGCAATTGTTCTAGTCATTACACAGGAGATTTGAAATGAATGTCTCGTCAACCAGCTACGCGGCGGCCTTTGTGCCGCCTCAACGGCCGAGCGCGCAGAGTATGTTGCAGAAGGGTGACACCGATGGCAGCGGATCTCTGAACCTTGCCGAGTTCAAGGAACTCGGCAAGAGCTTGCCAGGCGGCGGCAAATCGTTGCCGTCGGGCGCGCCCGATCCAAGCAAGATATTCGCCAAGCTGGACACGGATGGGAATGGCGAACTGAGTGCTGCCGAGTTGTCAGAGGGGCAAAAGGCTCCAGGGGAGGCGCAAAGCTCGGGCAGTGCAGCGATCCAAACCCTGTCCTCTGCCTCGTCGACCGACAACACGGGTCTAGGCGTCAAGACTCTGTTGAGTCTTTTGCAGAGCGGATCGAGCCAGGACAAAGGGGACGATAGTGCCGATTCGTCCGCTGATGTCAAAAAAGTGCTCAGCGCTTTGTCTGAGTATCTGAAGGCGTCTGGTGGTGAGCACAACACGTCGAAGTTGAGCGTGTCGGCATAGCCACCGCAGTGTCGGCCGCCTGCCCGCGAGGTCCGCGGCCGGCACTGCTTTTTCGACGAGCGACTCCTTCGACGGCTCCAACGCATTCGGATTCGCGTATCGCCCTGTCTAAAGTCGATTCACCAAACTTGACAGAAACTACTCGCTGACAAGTCCTTAATTGCGCGATGGCTTCGACTGGTTGTGACTGCGCAATGAATATCACTTTGCAGAAAGGACCATGACGTCGTTGGCACCAGAGATTCAGGGGCTCACGTCGGAACAGCGACAAATGATTGCAAAGGTGCGTCGAGATACCGCGAACGCGCTGCAGGTTCTCAGTTATCGGGAGTTGGAGATTGAAACGCTCCTCAAGTTTCTGGCGCCACGCGACCCTGGATTTTTCGACGTTGCAGGAATGTTCGCGCACCAGAGCAGTCTAGTCGCTGCTCGACGGGTACAACTCAAAGCAGATGCTCGAATGCACATTCACGCAATCTTGATGGGCACTTCGTGCGCTCGGGTTAGCAACGTCCGCGCGGATTCTTGAAGTGGGCGATTGGTGAAGCAGTTGGCGAGAGAGTTTTGAATGCGGTCGGTCCCGAGCAATCGTCACACGAGTTGGAGGGTCACGCTCCTGGGATCAATTCTGCTGACGGCCGACGCGTGCGCTGCGCCCGTCGATCCCCCCGCGAATCTTCATGCCGATCTGGTGAATGCCTGCCACGCGCGCGTGGTCATAGCGCTTGTGCAGAATTCGGGCGAACTCCCTGCTGACGACTTTGTGATGGAGATCTCTCGCGTGGCAAACGTGGGGCTGGTGTTCGTGCGCACCGCCGGGCCTGGGTTGTACGTCTTTCAATTGGATGCGGACGATAACGATGAAAGTTGCAGTCTGGCGATTGGGCGTCTCCGCCGTGACGAGCGCATCCGCTCCGTGGATCTCGATCAGCGCCGCCACGTTCAACAGTAAGTCACTACTGCGCCTGGTATCTCGCTCAATCACTCTGACTCCTCGCGAGGCTTGCGATGCGTAGCTTTTTCACCGCGATGTTCGCCGCCACTCTACTCACCGCCGCACCCGCTGACGCTGCAGGCAATGGTGCGACGGAACGCAACCTCGTGCGCAACGGCGGACCTGCTGTCGCGAATCAAAGTGTCGCCGAAGCCCCGCAGCTCATCGTCAAACTGCGCAAAGCCTCTGACCAACGGACGCCGGGCGCGCGCATCGAAGCGGTGGCCGCGCGGCGGGGGCTCGGGCTAGACGGACAGCGGTCCATCACTTCGCGCATGCACGTCCTTCAGGTGCATTCGGCGGGTGCCAGTGCAACGGCGAACGAAATGGTCGCACAGTTGCGCGCGGACCCGCAGGTGGAGTACGCGGTGGTTGATCAGCGCCGCTACATCCAAGCCGTGACGCCCAACGATCCGCGCTACGGCGAGCAGTGGTATTTGCAGGCGATGACTGCCGCCGCGCCGGCAGCATTGGACGCCACTAACGCATGGAGTACGACGACAGGCTCCAGCAGCGTAATCATTGCGGACATCGATACCGGCGTTCGCCCGGACCATCCCGACCTCGCGAACAAACTGGTGCCCGGCTACTGTTTCGTTTCCGACAGCTTCGTGGCCAACAACACAACCTGCCCCGGGCCCGATGAATCAGATCCGGGGGATTGGGTCACGAGTGCCGACATCAGCGGCCATCCGGCGGAGTGTGGGGGCCAATCCCCCTCCTACAGTTCATGGCACGGCACGCGCGTCGCCGGCATCGCGGGCGCCGCCAGCAACAACTCCATCGGGGTCGCGGGGCTCAGTTGGGACGCGCAGGTCTTGCCCGTGCGCGCGCTCGGCAAATGTGGCGGCATCGATTCCGACATCATCACGGCGATGCTTTGGGCGGCTGGAATCGAGGTCACGGTAAACGGTCAGAACCTCGTGAACTCGAACCCTGCGCGCATCATCAACTTGAGCCTCGGAGGTAATGGCGCCTGCCCCGCGAGCTATCAGGATGCGATCGATCAGATCCTCGCCAGGGGCGTAGTCGTCGTCGCTTCCGCAGGCAACGATACGGGTCCGGTGGCTGCCCCAGCCAATTGCGCGGGCGTGATTGCCGTTGCTGGTCTGCGTGAGGATGGCACTAAGGTCGGCTACAGCAGCTTCGGCTCGCAGGTTGCGGTTTCCGCGCCCGCAGGCAATTGCATCAACGCCGGCGCACAGCAGCCTTGCCTTTACACGATCACCACCACAACCAATCTCGGCATCGAGAGCCCGGACGCGAACGACTACACCGGCGACTTTTATTGCTATCCGGACGGCATCGGCGGCGCCGCACCCGGGAGCTACCCAAACTGCACCATCGGAGCCAACCAATACCGTACCAACAACATCGGTACCAGCTTTTCGGCTCCGATGGTGTCCGGCATCGCGGCACTCATGGCGTCAGTCAACGGTCATCTGAGCCCAGGCGAAATTACCAAGCGCATCAAGGCAAGCGTGACGGCGTTTCCTCAGTCCTCGCTCGACACTTCGCCACAACCGCCAGCCTGTCCGGACACCAACTCGGGTGGCCAGTGCATCTGCACCAACGATGGTCGAACTTGCGGTGCCGGCATGGCGGACGTGTCGGTCGCAGTCGACGAGGCGCTGCGGCCCATCGCCGCGGTCTCGCTGCCCGCTTCGTCGTTCAACGCCGGCCAGAGCGTCGCCTTGCAGGGGGCTGGTAGCGCCGCGGCCGACAGCAGTGCCATCAGTACCTTCGCGTGGAGCAACGTGGGCAGCCTCGCGATCGAGATCGCAAATGTCGATCAAGCGAACGCGTCCGTGACAGCACCTATATGTGGGATCGGTACGGTGCGGTTGACCGTCACCGACGATGAGGGAAGGCAGGACACGGCTGACGTGGTGGTCACACCGAACGCAGCGAGCACTACTGCCCCGGGCAGCGCGTCGCCGACCGCGCCCTCAGCTGCGACGCCTGCGGTGATAGTGGCTTTATGTCCGACCGTTGCGACCATTCAAGCGGGAACGGCCGCACAGTCATTTGAAGCGTATGTCGCAAACGCCGCGAACACCGCCGTCAGTTGGCGGGTCAACGGAATCGTCGGCGGTAATGCGGAAGTGGGCACCGTCTCTGCGTCCGGTGAATACACGCCACCCACGACCGTGAAGAAATCCACGATCGTGGACGTGACCGCGGTGTCGGCCGCCGATGCCACGGCCAGCGCCGTCGCGCAGGTCACCATCATGCCGTCCGCGGCGCCGAAATCAGGCGGTGGCGGTGGGGGCGCGTCGGATTGGTTCGCATCGATTTTGCTCGGCCTGCTCACCGTGTATGTGATGCTGCGTCGGTGTGCGGATCGGTCCGATCAGAACGGCGTGGTCCTGGCCGTCGTCCGCAATCATGGAGGATGAACTCTTGAATCAGGAGGAACGCGGCGGCAACTCCGAGTTGGTGACGCGCCGCCGAGGGGCTGGTCGGGGCGTCAAAGGTCTCTCCGAACTCAAGAAAGCACGACAGGATTTAGAAGGCTCGATCGCACGCGATTCGGGTTGGCGAGACGGCTACGCGAAGGCATTCCTTGCGCGCCTTTTTATGACCGACCACCGTGGCCGATCGCGTTTGGTAACGACGAGCGCGCGGCAAGTCTCCTCGAGGAAGTTGTCGAAGGTCACCCAGCGTCGCGTGCGGGCAATCTTTACGCGGGATTGCGTCTGCTCGAAAGTGCGACGCTGGACTGTGACTGTCCCTTGGGACGAACTTCCTGCATGACCAGGTGGGCAAGGAACTCGCCGTGAATCATTGAGTCGCGTGATCGCGCGTCGGGGCGGCGGTGCACATTGCTCGCAGATGACGATCCAGCGCCTTCAGCGCACGGACCCATGCGAGATGCGATCGCCGGAGAAGCTGGCGAGCCAGAATTGATAGCGGACTCTCCTTCTTCCTTGCCGAAGAGCCCGTCAAAACGCGCAGCGCTGCGAACGACACCCCTCTGGAGAGGCGTTGGCTGGGTCAACTGCTGCAGGCATGAGTACTCCGTGGGCCTCGGACGAACTCGAGCCATGTTCCCTTCATGCAAGTTCATGGCCTCGGTTCTCGACTACCGCGACAACCGATCCCTTTCGTCTGGCGAAAGCTCCGCGGACACTCTGTTTCTTGAATAGCTTGTCGTGGTTGCGGCCGATTTTGATAGTTGGTTCCACTCCGAATCGGCGCCTTCAACGCTGTCTCGTTCGCGGTGCCGTCCACCATCGCCTTGTCTGGGTGCATCCGTTTGCAAATGGAAATGGGTGGTCGCGCTAGGCAGTCGACGCTGTCTTTCTGAGACTGCTCAAGCGGACTCCTGGATTCCGCCCCGTATCGCTGGTCCTAATACCAAACTGACCTTCTGGCATCGCGTTGCGTCGCAGGGCGAGCCGACATTTGCACGCAACACCAGTCCGACCGTCATCCTCGCTTACCCAAGTCCGACCGAACGGAGACGTCTCGCTGACGACTCGTGTACTGCGGAGCACTAGCTTTGCCTCGAGATTTCAGAGGCCGATGGTCCGTTGACCGCAATCGAGTTAGGAGGGGATATGGCAGATCGAACACCGAAGAAAATGAACGTCGTACAGCTGACGTTCATCGTGACGATCAACATGATGGGATCGGGCATCATCATGTTGCCAACGAACATGGCGAAGGTCGGTGCGATCTCGCTGTTGTCGTGGGTCGTGACCGCACTCGGGTCGATGGCGATGGCGTGGGGCTTCGCGCAAGCCGGAATCTACAACCATCGCCCTGGGGGGCTCGCCGCGTATGCGGAGGACGCATACGGTAAAGCCGGCTACTTCCAGACATTCTTCCTGTATTTCTTGTCGCTCGCCATCGCGAACGTCGCGGTTGCGGTGTCAGCTCTGGGCTATCTCGCCGGATTCTTCCCTGCGCTGACCTCGACGCCCACGGGGACCTGTATCGGTGTAATCGCACTGCTCTGGCTCACGACGGTCGCGAACTTCGGCGGACCGAAAATCACCGGGCAAATCGGCTCGGTCACAGTGTGGGGCGTGATCCTACCGGTCGGCTTCATGTCGATCTTCGGTTGGTTCTGGTTCAAGGGCTCGACGTTCGCCGAGGCGTGGAACCCGAACGGGCTCAGCATCATGCAGGGTATGGGCTCGAGTATCTCGCTGACGCTGTGGGCGTTCCTCGGTCTCGAATCGGCGTCGCAGAATGCATCGGCGGTCGAGAATCCCAAGCGCGACGTGCCGATCGCGTGTCTGTTCGGCACGCTCGGCGCCGCCGCCGTCTACATTTTATCGACGACCGCGATCCAGGGTGTCGTGCCGAATGCGGACCTCGCCGCATCAACGGGCTCGTTCGGTACCGCGTTTGCGCAGATGTTCAATCCGACGATCGGGTCGATCGTCATGGGTCTCGCGGCGATGGCGTGTGTCGGCTCGCTGCTCGGCTGGCAGTTCACGCTCGGGTCCGTTGCGAAGGACGCTGCGGATACGCGCATGTTCCCGAGCGTGTTCGCCAAAGTGAACTCGTCGGGTGCACCGATCACCGGAATGATCATCATGGGCATCCTGCAGACGCTGCTCGCGTTGATGACGGTCTCACCGGACCTGTCGTCTCAATTCGGCGCGCTCGTGAATCTCGCGGTGGTCACCAACGTGGTGCCGTACATCCTCGCTTTGTCTGCGCTGACCGTAATCCTCCAAACCGCAGGCGTCGGAGGCGGGGGGTATACGCGCACGATCGCCATCACCGTCGTCGGGCTCATCTACAGCGTGTACGCGCTCTACGCGGCAGGCACCAGTGCGGTCATGGGCGGCATGCTCGTGATGGGACTGGGCTGGCTCATCTGGCTGTTCATAGCGCCACGGTTCGTCGCAACGCGAACCGTTACCTCCACTGCTCCCGCCGCCGCGACGCCTCGGGCCGCTTGATAGGAGAACATCATGATGAAATCCATTTCGAACGAGCGTCGCTCGGAGCTCTCGATTGCGTTCGCGATCGCGTTCGCCGGTGCGTGTGCGATGGCGGCGCTTGCGATCGTCGTCCCCGCTCACGCGGCATCAAACGAGAAACCCGCCGTCGCGGCCCCCACCACGGAGACGGCTGCGACGGGTGCACCGCTTCTAACGACCACGTTGGAGCGCCTCAAAACGGCGCGCAGGATCGTGCTCGGCTATCGCGCCGAGGCCGCGCCGATGTCCTTTCGCGATGCCTCGGGGCAAGCCGCTGGCTACGCGGTTGCGTTGTGCAATCGAGTGGTCGATTCGATGAAGAGCGATCTGGGCGCTTCATCGCTCGCTGTCGAATGGGTTGCGGTCGGCTCTTCCTACGCCGACGTGCAAGATCATCGCGTCGACATGATCTGCGCCGCTGACGAGGTCACGCAGGAGAATCGCCAGAAGGCGTCCTTCTCGATTCCGATCTTTCCCGGTGGCGTCTCGGCGCTCGTGCGTGCGAATGCGCCGAGAGCATTCCAGCAAGCACTCGAACAGCGACCCAAGCCCTACGAGCCGTTGTGGCGCGCCTCGCCGCCGCCGACGCTCGAGCATCGCATGTACTCGGCGCTGGTCGGTTCCGCGACGATTGCAGGACTAAAGGAGAGCATCGCCGTGCTACGGCTGACCGCGAGCGTGCAACCGGTCGCGGACTACGACGCAGGGATCGCCGCGGTGCGCGCGCGCCAATCGGACGTGCTGTTCGGCGATCGCGAGAAATTGCTGCAAGCGGTGCAAGGCAGCCCGAATGCGAAAGACCTACGGGTGCTGACGCGGCATTTCACGTTCGTCGCGCTTGCGCTCGCGCTGCCGCGCAACGACGACGACTTCCGGCTCGCGGTCGATCGCGCGCTATCGAATGTGTACGCGGACCCGCAGTTCGGCGCGCTGTATACGACGACGTTCGGTCCACCCGACGCCGACACCGTCGCGTTCTTCAGAAGCGTTGGCGTGCCCGTCAGCTCGCCGGTTGGCCCGACGAAGTAACGCGTGCTCGAACCAGGGTCTTCTTAAGAAGGAAATCACTATGTCTAACGGAGCATCGAGCGGACTGAAGGTCGGGACCATCGTCTTGGCCACGCTATTTGCGGCAGGCGTGCAGGCGGACTACGAGTTGTATAACGCGAACGATACGAAGCTCGATCTGCAACTCACGGTGGTGGGCGCGCAGTTCGGCCAGAACGAGCCGTGGTGGGGTGAAGAGCACAGTTTTCTGAACGTCAGCGCGAACCACTGGACCGAGTTCGGCACGAAGTTCGGCGCGAGTTTCGAATCGAAGCTCTGGGGCGGCACGTTGTTCGGTAAAGGCAGCGGTGTGTACACGCACTCGTCGGGCGACGATCCATCGGGTCTGACCGCCGGCTTGAGCGAAGAGAGCGAGACCACGCTCGAGGCCAGCACCCTCGGCTGGAAGACCGACGCTACGTGGACGGGGCTCGACAAGAGCACGATCAGCGCGCAGTTCGGACGCTTCGACTATTCGATCGGCAACGGCATGCTCATCTACGACGGCGGTGGCGACGGCGGCGACCGGGGCGGCTGGTACATCGGTATGCGCAGGGCCTTTCAAAACGGCGGACTGATCAGCCTCGACAGCACGGACCTCAAGGCGCAAGTGTTCCGACTGAAGAATAACCCGCGGCGCGGTGGCACTCAGGGCGAGGCCCGCGGCGTCAACGCCGATTACACGCTGGGCGATTCGGGTGTGGCGTTCGGCGGCACGCTGATGCGCGTGTATCGGGAGAGCAGCACCGAGGACATCGACGTGTACGACGGTCGCGCGTCGTGGACGGCGTTGCCGGGGCTGACGCTCTCCGGCGAATACGCGTATGAGGACGGCAGCAACGGCGGCGCCAGTGGCAAAGGCTACTACGCGCAGGGGCTCTACCAGTTCAGCGACGTCGCGTGGAAGCCGTCGTTCACGTATCGCTATGCGCTCTTCAACGACCAGTTCAACACGCTGGCCTACGGCTACTCGGACTACGGCTACTGGTATCAGGGGGAAATCGCCGGCAACTATCCGCTCACCAACACCAACCTGAAGAGCAATATGCTGCGCGCGAAGGTGACCCCGACCGACAAGGTCACCGTCAATCTCTTCTACTACAACTTCAAGCTCGACGATCCTGGGACGTTCAACAACTTCTATGGCGGCGGTGCCGTTACGAGTGACGACTTCGGCGACGAAGTGAACTTCACCGTCGACTGGCAAGCGACCGATCGTTTCTATGTCATCACCGTGCTCGGTGACCTGATGCCCGGCGACGGCGCGAAGCAATGGGTCGGCGCGAGCGATGACAAGGACTGGCTGTACGCGATGCTTTACATCTCGTTCACGCTCTGACGAACGACATCCAACGGAGTTAGGTATGACGACACTCGGTGTCCACTCGGAGGTCGGCAAGCTGCGCACCGTCATGGTGTGCCGCCCGGGTCTCGCGCATCAGCGACTGACGCCGGGCAACTGCAAGGATCTGCTGTTCGACGACGTGCTGTGGGTGCACGAGGCGCAGAAGGATCACTACGACTTCGTGCTGAAGATGCAGGAACGCGGCGTCGAAGTGCTCGAGTTGCACGATCTGCTCGCGGAAACCCTGGAAACCGAAGACGGTCGCGAGTTCGTGCTCGACCGGCGCATCACGGCCAATACCGTTGGATTGGGAACGGCGAACGCCATGCGGCCGTGGCTGGACGAGTTGCCTGCGCACAAGCTCGCGGAGTATCTGATCGGCGGCATTGCGGTGTCTGACCTCCCGGCCGGCGAAGCGACGAGCATCATGATGGAAGCATTCGGTGGCACCGAGTTCGTGCTGCCGCCGATTCCGAACACGCTTTTCCAGCGTGATCCATCGTGCTGGATCTACGGCGGTGTAACCGTCAATCCGATGTTCTGGCCGGCGCGCCAGCCGGAAACGCTGCTGCAGCGGGCCGTGTACAAATTCCACCCGCGGTTCAAGAGCGGCGATTTCAAGATCTGGTGGGGCGACTCCGACGAGGATTTCGCCATGGCGTCGCTCGAAGGCGGCGACGTGATGCCAATCGGTAAGGGGATCGTGCTGATCGGCATGGGTGAACGGTCGAACCGTCAGGCCGTGCTGCAAGTGGCACAGCAATTATTCCAGCACGGCGCTGCGACGCGAGTGATCGGCGCGATGATGCCGAAGAGCCGTGCCGCGATGCATCTCGACACGGTGTTCTCGTTCTGCGACCGAGGTCTCGTGACTGTATTCCGCGAAGTCGTCGATCAGATCCGCTGCTACAGCATCCGCCCAGCCGACACCGACAGCGGCATAGAGGTGCGCCGCGAGGAGGCGCCGCTCTTGTCGGTCGCCAAGGAAGCGCTTGGCATTGGCGATCTGCGGGTCGTCGAGACCGGTGGCAACGATTACGAAGCGCAACGCGAGCAATGGGACGACGGTAACAACGTCGTTGCGCTCGAACCCGGTGTCGTCGTCGCCTACGACCGCAACACCCACACCAACACGTTGCTGCGCAAGGCGGGAATCGAAGTGATCACCGTGCGCGGCTCCGAACTCGGCCGCGGTCGTGGCGGCGGACACTGCATGACGTGCCCGATCGTGCGCGATCCGGCGTATTGACGTAATCAACGCAAGGAACAAATAGGATGAGCTTCTGCCTGCGAAACCGATCACTGCTGACCGTGCAGAACTGCACGCACCGACGTGCCGGTATCCATGGGCGAGCCGAAGGCATGGGTATGGTTGGAATGCTGGTTCCGCGAATCGCCTGGCTCGTGTTCGCGCTAACCGTCGGGTGGACGGGCGGCGCGGTCGCAGCGGAAGAACTCACGGTCGAGCAGCAAGTTGTGATGGCGCGCTCGCTGACCGAGGGGCAGCGGCAGGCGACCGTCGCGGCGAACGTGTCGTTGACGGAAGCCGAGGCGGGGAAGTTCTGGCCACTGTATCGCGAGTATCGAAAGGAGGTCGAGAAAGTCACCGACGAGACCATCGCGTTGATGAAGGACTTCGCCGCGAATTATGAGACGCTCTCCAACGACCGCGCAAAGTCGATGGCCGATCGCTGGCTCGCGATCCAAAAGCAGCGCCTCGCGCTCAAGAAGAAATACATGGATCGGTACGCGAAAGTGCTCGGCGGCGCGAAGATGGCGCGCGTGCTCCAGATCGAGAACAAGCTCGATGCGCTGATCGAGGTCAATCTCGCGAGAATGGTCCCGCTCGTTCCGGCACGCGGCTGATCGACGCGAGAATACGATCTCGCGCGTCGATGCTCTCTAACGCTGATGCTGACCTTGCTGTTCGAACAACTCACGCCCGGCGAGCGGCTCGGAGAGCTGCTGTTCGGCCTCATCATGACGTTGACGTTCACGTTGGGTGCCGGTGTCGTGGTCGGCGCGTCCGAAAGCGCCTCGTCGTCGTTGCTGTACGCGACGCTGGGCTGCAACGTCGCGTGGGGCATCATCGACGGTGCATTGTTGCTGCTCGGCCGTATGTTCGATCGCGGCCGGCTCGCGCGGCTCGGAGATGCGATCGCCCGCGCGTCGAACGACCACAGCGCGCTATCCGTCGTTGCGCAAGAGCTCGATGACCTGCTCACGCCGATCACGTCGGAGCGACAGCGGCTCGAGTTGTACCGAGACGTCGTCACGCACGTGCGCATCGGACCACGTCGCGCTGCTCGCTTGGATCGTGAGGACTTTTTCGCTGCAGTGGCGGTGTTCGTGCTGGTATTCGGTGCGACGTTGCCGGCCGTTTTGCCCTACTTGCTGATCAAAGATGCGTGGATCGCGTTGCGTGCATCGAATGCGCTCTTGATTGCCGTCTTGTTCTACGTCGGTTACCGCTGGTCGAAGTACACGAACTTCAGACCGCTCGTCGCTGCGTTGGTTGTGGTCGGGCTCAGCGTCGCTCTGGTGTCGATCGCGATCGCGCTCGGCGGTTGATCTGCGCGTCGCGCCGTCCTCAATGTGGGGATTCCGGACCTGCTACCGGCGACGTTGGTCGCTTACCAAAATCCGACGGCACCGTGACGCCACGCTGACGACTCGCGCGAGCGCCGGTACTAGTGTGGGTTCCGACTCTTCAGTAGGTGCGCAGGAATTTCGCGACTGACGATTCTCGCGCGAGATCGGACCCAATGAGGACTAGACGATGGTCGATTTCAAAGACGATGCAGGTACTATTCAGACGCTCCTTGATCGGCTCGAGAAGTTCCGCTTGCCTCGCGTGCTTGCGATCAAGCGGCGCGTCGATGACGGTGAGAAGTTGACCGAGGAGGATCTCGAGTTCCTGAAGCACGTGCTCGAAGAAGGGCGCCAGATCGAGCCGCTGCTGGCGAGACATCCGGAGTATCAGTCGCTGGCGTCCCGTCTCGTGAGCCTATACGACGAGATCTCGCGCAAAGCGCTCGAGAACGAGCAAGGCACGTGACGCTCGACTGGCTCTCCACATATCGCGCGCAGTGGGTGAAGAGCGACGTCGTCGCGGGACTCACCACCGGTGCGGTCGTGATCCCGAAGTCGATGGCGTACGCGACGGTCGCAGGTCTGCCGATCGAGGTCGGTCTCTATACCGCGTTCGTGCCGATGCTCGTCTATGCGCTGCTCGGCACGTCGCGGCCGCTGTCGGTCAGCACCACGACGACACTCGCAATTCTGACCGGTGTGCAGGTGTCTCAGGTCGTGCCGAACGGAGATCCCGCGCAGCTGGTGCACGTGGCCGCGCTGTTGACCACGATGGTGGGCGGCGTGTTGATCGTCGCGGCCGCGCTCAGGCTCGGCTTTGTCGCGAATTTCATTTCTGCGCCGGTGCTGGTGGGCTTCAAGGCGGGTATTGCCGTCGTGATCATCGTCGATCAGTTGCCGAAGATCCTCGGCGTGCATTTCGCGAAGGGGACGTTCGCGCACAACGTGATCGAAGTCGGACGCGGCTTCGCGCATCTATCCTGGCCAACGCTCGCGGTTGGTGTGGGCACTATCGCAGTGTTGGCGGTCATCGAGCACGTTCGGCCGCGCTGGCCTGCGCCGCTGATTGCCGTGGCCGGGGCGATCGTGGCCGCCGCGCTGCTCGCGCTTCCGAGCAACGGCGTCGATGTGGTGGGTGCGGTTCCGAGCGGATTGCCGTCGCTGACGATTCCGACCGACTGGTCGCTGGCGAAGCAATTGTGGCCCGGTGCCGTCGGCATCGCCCTGATGAGCTTCACGGAGACGATCGCGGCCGGGCGCGCCTTCCAAGCGGTTAACGAGCCCGTTCCCCGCGCCAATGTCGAATTGTTGGCGACCGGCGTCGCCAACGTCGGCGGAGCGCTGTTCGGTTCGATGCCGGCCGGCGGCGGTACCTCTCAGACGGCCGTGAATCGGCTGACCGGCGCACGTACGCAGGTGGCGGCGATCGTCACTGCGGTCATGACCGTCGTTACGATGCTGCTGCTCGCACCGCTCATCGCGCTGATGCCGCAGGCCACCCTCGCGGCGGTCGTGATCGTCTACTCGGTCGGCTTGATTGCGCCCACCGAGTTCCGCGACATCCTGCGAATTCGCGCGACGGAGTTCATGTGGGCGATCGCGGCGTTCGCGGGCGTCATGCTGCTCGGCACGCTGCAAGGGATTCTGGTTGCGATCGTCGTGTCGCTCGTCGCGCTCGCGCAGCAAACCGCGAATCCACCGGTGTACGTGCTCGGCCGCAAGCGCGGCACGAACGTATTTCGGCCGCGCAGTCCGGAGCACCCAACGGACGAGTTCTTCCCGGGCATTCTGCTGCTGCGAGTCGAAGGACGGCTGTTCTTCCTGAACGCGGACCGCGTCACCGAGACCATTCGCCCGCTCGTCGCCGACGCGAATCCCAAGTACGTCGTCATCGATCTGTCGGGCGTGTTCGATCTCGAGTATTCCGCGCTCAAAGCGCTGATCGACGCCGAGCGCCGCCAGCGCGAAGCCGGGATTTTGATGGCGCTATCGGGTTTGAGTTCCGCAGTCTACGACGTGGTGCGGCGCTCGCCTCTCGGGGCAACGCTGGGTCGGGAGCGCATGTTCTTCAACTTGGAAATGGCCGTCGATCGCCTTACGGTCAGCGAGAAAGAGGAGAGCTCACATGAAACACGATGATCATCACGACGCGCCCGGCGCCGAGCCGGAGAAGAAGATGAGCGGGAAGAAGTACCTCAAGGAGCTGAAGCGCTTACACGAAGAGCTCGTGCAGCTGCAGCTGTGGGTGGTCGAGAAGGGACTCAAGGTCTGCATCGTCTTCGAAGGCCGCGACGGAGCGGGAAAGGGCGGCGCGATCAAGGCGATCACCGAACGCGTGAGCTCGCGGGTATTCCGCGTAGTTGCGCTGCCAGCGCCGACCGAGCGCGAGAAAACCCAAATGTACGGGCAGCGATACATGCGCCACCTGCCGTCTGCCGGCGAGATCGTGATCTTCGATCGCAGCTGGTACAACCGCGCTGGTGTGGAGCGCGTCATGGGCTTCACGGATGGCGAGGAGGTTAAGAAGTTCCTGCAGGTGGTTCCGTTGTTCGAAAGGATGATGGTCGAATCCGGGATCATTCTGCTCAAGTATTGGTTAGAGGTCAGCGAGGAAGAACAAACGCGGCGGCTCGAAGCGCGCGTCGATGACGGTCGCAAGATCTGGAAGCTGTCGCCGATGGATCTGAAATCGTACAGCCGCTGGTACGACTATTCGCGCGCGCGCGACGAAATGTTCTTCGCGACCGACACCGGCTACGCGCCGTGGTATGTGGCGCGAACCGATGACAAGCGCCGCGGCCGGCTCAACATCATCCGGCACCTGCTCGAACACGTTCCGCACGAGACGTTGCCGCACGAGCAGTTCGAATTTCCGAAGCGGCAAAAGCGCGGTGACTACGTCGAACCGAACTACGCGTACAAGTACGTCGAGCAGCGCTACTAATCGACCGCCACAATGCGCCCGAGCCGATGAGCGATGCGCACGCCTGCGCCTGTCCTGACGCGAACGACGGAATAAGGCGCAACGCAGCCCGTCGAGCGGAATACCAGACCGCGACGCGAACCAAGATATCGAGTTACGGATTCCACGTCCTTTGAGCGATGTGAGCGCCGATGGCATTGACGATGGCAATGCTGTCAGAATCCGGCTCCTCGACCTCGAGTTGCGCCGTAGGCGTGCTGTGGGAACGGCCGGGTCGAACTCGAACACGAAATCGATGTGTCGCAAACGAGCGCATCGAGGGGTCCGTCGCGCTAGGTGCGAGGGCCTGTTGCGTCCTGATCGATTTGGCTACGAGGACGTGGGCAATGACCGACGACAAACGGGGGGCTCGCCGTCCGGCTGACCGCGGTAACCCATCGAAGGCGTCGGACGTTTCCGAATCGAGCGCGCCAATACACATTCGCTTCGATGCGTTCGAACTGGATGAGATCAATGCGCGCCTGCTGCGCGACGGGCAACCACTGCCGGTTGCACCGACGCCATTCACGCTGCTATGCGCACTGGCGCGTCAGTCCGGATCGCTGATCACCAAGGGTGCATTGCTCGATGCCGTGTGGGGACACCGGTACGTCAGTGATTCGGTGTTGAAAACCGCGATCAGCGAGCTTCGCACGGCGCTCGGCGACGACGCGCGGCGTCCTCGCTATATCGAGACAGTGTCTCGGCGAGGGTATCGATTCGTCGGTCACGCGACCGCGACGCCGCATGCGCAACCGGCCGCGGTGCAGGACACCGCGATCGCCCATGGCCTCATCGGTCGCGGCGATGCGCTGTCTCGGCTGCAGAGCGCGTGGGCGCTTGCGTCGGCCGGCAAGCGAACCATCTTTTGGGTCGCCGGGGATCCCGGCGTCGGCAAGACCCTGTTGGTCGATCACTTTGTTGGACGGCTCCGTGACGTCGGCATCGGCAGCGGCCAATGCGTCGAGCAGTACGGTGCCGGTGAGCCTTACCTGCCGATTCTCGATGCGATCGGCGAGCTCTGCCGGGCAGATCGCACCGCTTCCGATTTGCTGCGCACGGTCGCGCCGTTCTGGCTCATGCAACTGCCCTGGATCACGACGGGCGACGAGCGCGAGACGTTGCGCCGAGAGCTCGCGGGCGCGCGGCCGGATCGCATGCTGCGCGAATTGGGCGAGTTCTTCGATCGTTACACGGAACAGCGACCGCTCGTGCTCGTAACCGAAGACCTGCACTGGAGCGATCCCGCGACAATTCAGCTGATGGACTACATCGCGCGACGACGTGGACACGGGCGACTCATGTGGATCGCGACGTTTCGGCTCGCCGAGGTCATTGCGTACGATCATCCGCTCAAGGCCGTGCGCAACGAGTTGCGGTTGCATGGGCTATGCGAGGAAATCGTTCTCGATCCATTCTCGGAAGAGGAGGTCGCCGCCTACATCGCGCAGCGCGCGCCCTCACTGGCCGCCACTGAATCCGACGTGCGTGCGCTGCACCAGCGCACTGACGGACTGCCGCTGTTCGTTGCGCAATTGGTCGGTGAACTCGCCGAGCGCAAATCGCTCGACCGCGCCGATGTGTCCGCTGCGACGTTGCTCGCGCGCATGGCGATTCCGGAGAATCTCGCAGCGATCATCGACCATTACGTCGCCCGGTTGACAAGCGAGCAGCGCGCGGTGCTCGAGGCCGCCGCAGTCTGCGGTATCGAGTTTAGAGTCGACACGGTCGCGACCGTACTCGAGCAGGACGCCGCGAGCGTCGCCGCGATCTGCGATGCGCTCGCCCGTGCGCATCGGTGGCTCGCGACGAGCGGCGAACACCTGATCGAAGCGGCGAATCCGAGCTACCGATTCCGGCACGGGCTGTTTCAGCAGGGGCTCTACGAACGGATCGCGCCACGTGTGCGGACCCAGCTCCATCGCAGGGTCGGAGCCGCGCTCGAACGAGACCGCGCGGCCGGCATCGCGGTCGTTACAACGGAGCTCGTGATGCATTTCGAGCGCGGTGCCGAGCCGAGTGCCGCGCTGCGCCATTGCGTGCACGCGGCCGAGTCGCTGCTGCATCTCAGTCCGGGCGAGGTGATGCGATTGACCGAACGGGGGCTTGCATTCGTCGATCGTGTGGAACGGAACCCGGAACGCGACGCGCTCGAGCTCAGCCTCTGGACGTTGCGCGGCGTGGCCGCCGAGCAGTTGCTCGGGATGGGTTCCGAGGAGGCGAAGGCTGCGCTTCAGCGCGCGTATGAGTTGCTCGACGACGTTCCGCAGCACCCGGCGCGTGGACCGCTGTTGTTCAGGTTGGGTTTCATGCTGTGCCTGCGTGCGGAGTACGCCGACGCGCTCGCGCTGGCTGAGCGGGCCGAGGCGCTGGCGCAGAACGCCGGCGATCCGGCATTACTGATCGCCGCGTGTGCGGTTCAGGCTGAGGTCCAGTTCCTGCGCGGGAATCCTGGCAGCGCGCGGCAATGGCTCGAGCGCGGTCTCGCCGCGAGCGACGCGTTGGCCGACGCCGCGGAGGGGACCTTCATTGCGGATCCGCGCGCGACGTTGCTCGCTCAGCTTGGGATTCAGCTGCTGCACCTCGGGCTCATCGAGCGGGCGCGCGCGTGCCTCAAAGAGGCGCGCGCTCGTGCACGTCAGCGTCGTCAGGCGATAGCAGAAGCGGTCGCGATCTGGTTCGAGGGTCTTGTCGAGGTACGCCTCGGCAACACCGAACGAGTTGCAGTCCTGGCAGATGAGATGCGCGCGATCGCCGACGAATTCGCGTTCGTGCAGGGTCATGCCGGTTCGAAGTGGATGCGTGGTTGGGTGCAAGCGCGCAGCGGCGATCCGCACGGCGGATTCCGTTTGATACGCGAGGCTTACGAGGACGATTTGCGACTCGGTTTGCGCGCGGGCGGGAGCGAGGTGCTCGGCTACGCTGCTGAAGCATTGATGCGCGCCGGAGATTGGCGCGCGGCACAAGGGCAGCTCGACGAAGCGTTTGAGATCGTCGACTCGTTCGGCGAACGCGTGTACTTGCCTCAGTTGTTGCTGATCGAAGCGGCCATTGCCGAGGCGCGCGGCGATATCGCGTCCGCGTACGAATCGATGCGCCGCGCGGTCACCGAAGCACGCATACAAGAGGCACCGTGGCTCGAGCTCATGGCGCTGCGCGAATTGTGTGCTCACGTCGACGCGATGGATGACGAGCGGCGCGCGCTCGCTGCGCTGACAGAGGCAATCGAAAGCGGCGCCGCGCAGAGCGGGTGGGTCGGATTCCAATAGGCCGCCGCGTTTCTTCGCGCGTCGTCATTCGGACTGAAGTTTGACGTTTTCCTGACGACTCGCCGCGTTGCACGCGACTACGCTTTGGGCCATGCGATGCGAAGAGCAACCATGGCACTGAAAACCGAATCCAAGTTCACCAGCCGCAGAACGTACCTGGTCAAGGTACACAGTCATGCGCAATCCGGCGCCCTGACGGGACGTATCGAAAACTTCGTGACTGGGCAGCAGCACGAGTTCGCATCGAGCGACGAGCTAATTGCCTCGATCTTGAACGACCTCGACGCGACCGACGGTCGTTCGGTGCCGCAACGACGCGACAGATGAACGCGTTTGCGCTCGCCCGTCTACGCGGTTGCGGCGCTCCGCGCCTGATGATCTCTCTGCAGCTTTGCGATTTGCGAATCGACCGACTGAGGCGACGCCTCGGGGCGATTCGACGCGCGACGAAGGCCGCGCTTACGCAACGCGGACGGAACTGTGACGTCGCGCTGACGACTCCGCAGGAGCGGAGCACTAACGTGTTGCCCAGGCCAACAAGGCGGAAAGCCATGTTTCAGTTCATAAGAGATGCGCGGACCATCGCGAGCTTCTTCTCGATTTGGCTCACGCTCGCGGTGGGCGGCTGCGCAACGCCGTTCCTGCGCCCGGCCGTCGAGGTGCCGGCCCAGTTCGCCGCAAGTCCTGCAACAGAGGCCGCGCCGGAAGTCGCCTGGTGGGAAGGTTTCGGTGACCCGGTGCTGTCGGAGCTCGTGCGCCGTGCGGCGTACGAGAATCGAGATGTACGCATTGCCGCCGAGCGGGTACGCGCCGCGCGTGCCGGCGAGACGATCAGTCGTTCGTGGCTGCTGCCCGGCGTCGATGGTGTCGGTTACGCCGGCAAGGTCCGCCAAGATCTACCGGATGTGGATTCCAGGGTTGCGGCCCTGTCCGTTGCGTGGGAAGTCGATCTTTCGGGTCGGCTGCGTGCAGGCGCGAAGGCGTCCGAGGCAGACAAAATCGCGACCGAGAATGCCGCCCGCGGCGTCCGGCTGCTGGTGTTGAGCGACGTCGCGACGGAGTACTTCACGCTGATCGGTGCGCAGCATCAACTCGACGCCGTGCGCGCGATCTCTGCAGCTCAGGACGAGACGTTGCGGCTCGTGACCTCGCGGCAACGCGTCGGCCTCGCGTCGGCGTTCGACGTCGAACGCGCCCGCACCCAAGCATCGAGTGCACGGGCGGCGATCCCGCAACTGGAGACGCTCGTGGCCGTCTCTCGACATCGCGTGGCGGTATTGATCGGCGATCAAGCCGCGCACGCCGACGCCGTGATGCCATGGACCGGCGTCGCGCGTGGTTCCGCAGGTGCAGCCGGGTCAACCGGCGGCGCTGCTCGAACGCAGACCGGACCTGCTGGAATCGCGCGCACGGCTCGATGCCGCGAACTGGCGCCGACAGCAAGCCGCGGCGGAATGGTTCCCGAGGCTCTTCCTGATGGCGCTCTTTGGTCACCAGGACATCGAAGAGGACAACCTGGATCTCGGATCGGCGCATTTCAGCAACGCCGCCGGTCTCTTGACGATGCCGATCCTGAACTGGGGACGCACGCGCGGCATCAACGAGATCGCCGAGAGCGCGCAGAGCGAAGCGTTGCTCCAATACGAAGACCAGATCGTGCGTGCGCTCGAGGACGTCGAAAACGCGCTGGTCGCACTCAGGAACGAGCGCACACGCGAGGAGGCGTTGCAGAACGCCGCCGCCGCGGCGGATGCGGCGCTCGGTCGTGCGCAGTCGCTGTATGACCGGGGCCAGATCGACCTGCTGCCGCTGCTCGATGCCGAGCGCACGCGTCTGTCGGTGCGGGTCAGCGCGATCGAGAGCCACACGCGTCTGCTGGTCTCTGCCGTCACGCTGTTCAAGGCGCTCGGCGGCGGCTGGGAATCCTTCGAACCGACCCCAGCGCCGGCAACCGCGCACAACGCTACCCACACGCCGAACGGGCAAAGCGTCGCTACCACCTATGTAGGACAGAGGTAACACACGTGCGAACGTCACAGGTGAGGAGCGGAGGCGCCGTTGCCATCGGCGCGCTCGCGCTACTGTTGGGCGCATGCGCGCCCAAACCGCCCCCGTCCGAGGCATTGCGCCCGGTTCGCGTCGCGGAAGTGCGATACGACGACATGGTCGACACGACGCGCTATTTCGGTTCCGTGCAATCGCGATACGAGGTGGATCAGGGATTTCGCGTCGCCGGCAAGGTGATCGAGCGTCGCGTCGACGTCGGCCAGAGCGTTCGCGAGGGCGACGTGCTCGCGCGTGCTCGACGCCGAGGACTATCGATTGAGCGAAGCGGCCGCGCACCAGCAATTGGAAGCCGCGACTGCACGCGCTCGTCAGGCCGAGTTGGACTGGCTGCGCCTGCAGGGGCTCAAGTCCGACGGCTCCGTCAGCGAGTCTGACGACGAGCATGCCGAAAGCGAACTGAAGATGGCGCGCGCGGCCGCCCAAGCGGAGGCGCGCAAACTCGACCTCGCGCGCAACCAGGTGAAGTACACCGAGCTGCATGCTTCGATCAGCGGCGTCGTGACGAGCGTCCGGTTCGAGGTCGGCCAGGTGATCGCATCAGGTCAGCCCGTCGTCGCGATCGCGAACGAAGGCACGCCGGAAATCGTCGTCGACGTGCCGGAGGACGACTTGGCCTCGTTCAAGACCGCCCGCTATCGCGCGACGCTCGC
Source organism: uncultured Gammaproteobacteria bacterium (assembly GCA_963780795.1). Taxonomy (GTDB): domain Bacteria; phylum Pseudomonadota; class Gammaproteobacteria; order Pseudomonadales; family Azotimanducaceae; genus DATJGR01. Next base: position 78,921 of record CAWADH010000013.1, read on the forward strand.
AAGTGCGCCCGACGATGCGTTCGACATGGTGCTGCGCGAGCTGTCGGCGCAAGCGGCATCGCAAACCCGCACGTATCGCGCGCGGCTCATGCCCGCGACGCCGCGCAAGCTGCCGCTCGGCGCAACCGCCACGTTGGTGGTGGAACGGGCCGCCATCGATTCGATGGAAGCCGCGATCCCGGCGACGGCATTGACGCAGAGCGCAGGACGACCCGCCGTGTGGGTCGTGCAACGCAGCGACAGCGCGGCGATTGGAACCGTCGTGCTCACGCCCGCCGACGTGCGCGCATACAAAAGCGATGCGGTGGTCATATCGGGACTTCCGCCCGGCACGCTCGTCGTGACGGCGGGTGTCCAGAAGATGGCACCTGGACTGCGCGTCGCCTTGCCCGAATCCAGCCAGGTCGCGGACGTCCGATGAAATCCTTCAATCTCACGCAGTGGGCGCTCGACCATCGTCCGGTCGTCGTGTTCCTGATGCTCGTGATCGGCATCGGCGGCACGCTCGCGTTCGGCCGGCTCGGTCAACTCGAGGATCCGAATTTCTCGGTCCCGTCGATGACGGCGATGGTCTATTGGCCGGGCGCATCTGCGCAGCAGATGCAGGACGAGGTGCTGAACCGGATGGAGAAGAAATTCGAGCAGCTCGATCACTACGAAAAGGTCGTCACGTTCGCGCGCCAGGGCTTCGGCGGCATGACGCTGAGCGTGTGGGGCGGCACGTCGAAAGCGGATCAGCGCGAGGCCTGGTATCAGGCGCGTAAGAAGTTCAGCGACATCGAACTCGAGCTGCCCGAGGGCGTCATCGGGCCGATCTTCAACGACGAGTACGGCGACGTCTCGGGGATCATGTACGCGCTCAAAGGCGAAGGCATCGGCCAGGCTGAGCTATCGGACGAGGCGGAAATCATCAAGCGCCGGCTGCTAAAGGTGCCGATGGTCAAGAAGGTGGAGATCTACGGCAAGCAGGCCAAGAAGGTCTATGTCGAGTTCTCGCACCAGCGGCTGGCCGCCCTCGGCATCACGCCGGCGATGATCGCGGAAAGTCTGCGCAATCAGAACAGCATGCTGCCGGCGGGGTCGATCGACACCCGCGGCGATCGCGTGCTCGTGCGCGTGAGCGGTCAGTTCAAGAGCGTAGACGACATCCGCAGCGTTCCGATCACGGCCGGCGGGCGCACGATCAAGCTCGGCGACTTCACGACGATTACGCGCGGCTTCGAGGATCCGCCGACCTACACCGTGCGCCACAACGGCGAACCGGTGCTGATGCTCGGTATCGTGATGACCGACGACGGCAACATCGTCGAGCTCGGCAAAGGGATCGACAAAGAAGTCGCCGCGATCCAGACGGAGATACCATATGGGTTCGAGCTCGAGCGCGTCGCCGATCAGCCAACCACTGTCAGCGAGTCGCTGTGGGAATTCGAGCGATCGCTGCTCGAAGCGCTCGCGATCGTGCTCGCGGTCAGCCTGCTCAGCCTCGGCTGGCGCACCGGCATCGTCGTCGGCTTGTCCGTGCCGATCGTGCTCGGCGCGGTCGCGCTGGTGATGCTGATGATGGGCTGGAACCTCGAGCGCGTGTCACTCGGCTCGCTGATCATCGCGCTGGGGCTCCTCGTCGACGACGGCATCATTGCCGTCGAGATGATGGTCGTGAAGATGGAACAGGGCTGGGACCGCGTGAAGGCGGCCGCGTTCTCGTACTCGGCGACCGCGATGCCGCGGTTGACCGGCGCGCTGATCACCGTGGCGGCGTTCATGCCGATCGGGTTCGCGAAGTCGGTGACGGCCGAGTACGCGGGCGGCATCTTCTGGATCGTCGGCAGCGCGGTGATCTTCTCGTGGTTCGTCTCGGGACTGATCACGCCGTACCTCGCGATCAAGTTGCTGCCGACGGATTTCGGCAAGCACCATACGGGCGGCGATCCGTACGACACACCGCTCTATCGCAAGCTGCGCGGGCTGATCGAACTCGCGCTCGCGCGGCGCTGGTGGGTGATCGGCGCCACGGTCGCCGCGCTCGCGCTGGCGCTGCCGGCGATGAAGCTCGTGCCGCAGCAGTTTTTCCCGGCCGCGACGCATCCGGAACTCATCGTCGAGTTGCGCCTCAAGGAAGGCGCATCGTTCGCCGCCACGACCGAGCAGGTCGAAAAGATGGAGGCCGTGCTCGCGAAAGACGCGGACGTGAAGTATTACGACGCGTACACGGGGGCCGGTTCCCCGCGCTTTTACCTCGCGCTGACCCCCGAATTGCCGAATCCCGGCTATGCGGTGTTCGTCGTCATGACGAAGGACATCGACTCGCGGGAACGGGTGCGGGCGCGCCTGATGGCGAGCGTCGGCGAACAGTTCCCGGACGTGTGGGTGCGGATCTGGCGCCTGGAGATGGGTCCGCCGGTCGGCTTCCCGGTGCAGTTCCGCGTGGTCGGTCCGGACACGCAGAAGGTCCGCGAGATCGCCCGCGAGGTCGAACACGTGGTCGCATCGAATCCCAAGGTGCGCGACGTGCAGCTCGATTGGAACGATCCGGTGCGAACCTTGAGAGTGGAACTCGATCAGGACAAGGCGCGCGCGCTCGGCCTCGCCCCGGCCGACGTCTCGCTGGTGACGCAGACGGTGATGAACGGCGCGACGCTGTCGCAGCTGCGCGAACACGAAGATCTGATCGACATCGTTGCGCGCGCGGTGCCGTCCGAGCGTCGCGATCTCGACACGCTGAAGGACATTAACCTGTTCACGCGTCAGGGCACCGTCGTGCCGCTGTCGCAGGTCGCACGCGTGCGTTACGTGCTGGAAGAACCCGTGTTGTGGCGCCGCAATCGCGACATGGCGATCACGGTGCGCGCCGACGTCAAAGACGGCGAGGAGGGCGTGAGTGCAACGCAATCGATCGTGCCGATGCTCGCGGACATCGAGGCGAAGCTGCCGTCCGGCTACCGCATCGACGTCGGCGGCGCGGTCGAGGAAAGCGACAAGGCGAACCGCGCGCTCGCGGCGGTCGTGCCGGTCATGATCGTGACGGTCCTGACCATACTGATGCTGCAGCTGCAGAGTCTGTCGCGCATGGCGATGGTGTTCCTGACCGCGCCGCTCGGCCTGATCGGCGTCGTCATCGCGCTGCTCGTGACCCGGGCGCCGCTCGGGTTCGTCGCGATCCTCGGCATCATCGCGCTCAGCGGGATGATCATGCGCAACGCGGTCATCCTGATCGATCAGATCCAGACCGAGATGGCCGAGGGTCGCGATGCGTGGACGGCGGTCGTCGACGCCGCCGTGCATCGAACCCGTCCGGTCGTGCTGACCGCGACCGCGACGGTGCTCGCGATGTTCCCGCTCACGCGCAGCATCTTCTGGGGTCCGATGGCAATCTCAATCATGGGCGGCCTCACGATCGCAACCGTGCTGACGATCTTCTTCGTGCCGGCGCTGTACGCGGCGTGGTTCCGCGTGCGGCGCGCGGCGGCCGAAACAGATCGCATCGAACCGGCGGCGCATCCGGCGGCATAGAAACGAGTGAGGCAGGCAAACATGGACAACGCAATCGTCAGCGCGCTGGCGGCAGTACTGGGTTCGCTGGTAGGCGGCTCGGCGACAGTCGCGAGCGTGTGGTTGACGCAGAAGACCGTCGGCAAGCGGGAACTACTCTATATGGAAATCCCGAAGCGCGAGACCTTGTACGGCGAATTCATCAGCGAATGCTCGAAGCTGTTTCTGGATGCGCTGTCCCATTCGATCGACAATCCCGACAAATTGCTGGGCGCATTTTCGCTACTGAATCGCATTCGTCTCGCTGCATCACCCGCTGTGCTCGCCGAGGCGGAGGGTGTGCTGCGGCGGATCACTGAACAGTATTTCGCGCAGGAGCTGACGCTGGATCAAATGCGAGAACTCACGCACTCCGATGCCGCCGATCCGCTGAAACCATTCGGAGAGGCTTGTCGTGCGGAACTGCGCTCGCTGCGTGCGATCGTGTAGTGCGCCGGAGCAACCGTCCGCAACTCAAGGTTTGTCGGACGGAATACTCGCTGCGGCGTCGAGACGCTCGCGTAGGAGCCGTGCCCACGCCTGCACTGTGGCGCGAACCGCCTCATCGGCCGTCGCCATGTCTGCGTCATGCTTCGCTACCACGTGATCGCTGGCGCGGACCATGATCGCGTTCGAGGTCGAGTCGTGAAGTTCGAGCACGAGGATCGCTTCGCCGACGTTTGGCACAGTCAGCTGGTCGTCCTTGCCGGCCGCGTTCTCCGGCACGTACGACACGACGTCGAGCAGATCGCCTCTCACCGTCAATACGTCGGAACCGGGGGCGTTCGTCAGCGTGAAGAATCGGCTCTTAGCCAGTTCCTCGCGGAAAGCGGCGTCGACGATGCCCTGCAGGGACTCCTTCTGGCGCGTCGTGACCGGGGCGGGCTTCGGCCCATCGGCGTCCATCTGCGCGCGCGGGCTTGAGCGGCCGGTATTGGATGAACGAAGGCGCGAACATCACCTTGTGATAGCTGCGCACGTCGAACTGTTTACGAACCCAGAGCTGTTCGAACACGTCACTTTCGCGGCGATACAGTCCGTCATCCGACATTTCGAATGGCGGAGCTTCCGCGCCCGCAGCGAACGGTGGAGCGCACACCAAGAGGAGAAGAACCAGAAAGGCTATCCGCATTGACGGGGTCTCCTATTCGGAACCGGCGACGGGGTGTCGGCCGGTGCACACGTTAGTCACGCTCGCCGAGCGTCACACATGATTCGTTCGTTCCTCCTATGACGGTCCGACAAACAAGAACCGCTACGCGAGCGAGGTTGGGCGTTGCGGGAGCGGTCGCAAATTCGTAGATGTACTTAACGGTGTCCGCGCGGCGGTCGTGTCCGACTTGGTGGAATTCGCGTATCGACTACGCCACGCGAGCTGCATAGTTTCGCTGATGTTGGGAGGGCTATCCATGAGTGCGCAAGGTCCTTCGATGAAGCACGAGTATGGCGCCGGCAGTCTCCGCGCGACGGAATTGCGCACGCTCGACGCCGTTTGGCGCGCCTCGAACTACCTGTCAGTGGGTCAGATCTATTTGATGGACAATCCGCTGCTGCGCGTGCCGCTCACGCGCGCGCACATCAAGCCGCGCTTGCTCGGACATTGGGGCACGACCCCAGGTCTCAACTTCGTCTACGTGCATCTGAACCGCGTGATCACGCAGTGCGATCTCGAAATGATGTACGTCATCGGACCGGGACACGGTGGCCCTGGCCTCGTCGCGCAAGCCTGGCTGGAAGGCACGTACAGCGAGGTGTACTCGAACGTGCCCCAAAACACCGAAGGCATGCAGCGGCTGTTCAAGCAATTCAGCTTCCCGGGCGGCATTCCTAGCCATGTGGCGCCGGAGACGCCGGGATCGACTCACGAAGGCGGAGAGCTCGGCTACGCGCTGTCGCATGCATTCGGTGCTGCGTTTGACAACCCGAACCTGATCGTCGCGTGCGTGGTGGGCGACGGTGAAGCCGAGACCGGACCGCTCGCCACCGGCTGGCACGGCAACAAGTTCCTGAACCCGGCAACCGACGGTTGCGTGCTGCCGATCCTGCATTTGAACAGCTATAAGATCGCCAATCCGTGTTTTCTCGCGCGCATTCCGAAGGACGAGCTCACGAAGCTGCTCGAGGGTTATGGCTACGCGCCCTACTTCGTCGAAGGCGACGAACCAGCGACGATGCACGAAACGATGGCCACGACGCTCGATCGCGTCGTCGACGACATTCAGCGTATCTGGGCAGGCGCGCGCCAGGGTGGGGTCGTTAGGCGGCCACAGTGGCCGATGATCGTGCTGCGCACACCAAAGGGCTGGACGTGTCCGCGCGAGATCGACGGCAAGCTCTGCGAGGGCTACTGGCGCAGTCACCAGGTGCCGATGAGCGACATGGACAAGCCCGAGCACATCCGCATTCTCGAGCAGTGGATGAAGAGCTATCAGCCGGAGGAGCTGTTCGTCGCGACGGGCCGGCTCAAGGCGGAGTTCACCGACCTGACGCCGGTCGGGACGCGGCGGATGAGTGCGAATCCGCACGCGAACGGCGGCCTGCTGCTGAAGGATCTAAGGCTGCCGGACTTCCACGACTATGCGGTGCCGGTTCGGAAACCCGGCACGATGCTGGTTGAATCGACGCGCGTGCAGGGCCAGTACCTGCGCGACGTCATGAAGCTCAACCTGACGGATTCGAACTTCCGGCTCTTCAGTCCGGACGAGAACAATTCGAACCGCTGGCAGGACGTGCTCGACGTGACGAATCGCTGCTACGTCGCCGAGATCCTGCCCGAGGACGATCACCTCGCGCCCGACGGTCGCGTGATGGAAGTACTCTCGGAGCATCAGTGTCAAGGTTGGCTGGAAGGCTATCTGCTGACGGGACGTCATGGTTTCTTCAGCTGCTACGAAGCGTTCATCCACATCGTCGATTCGATGCTCAACCAGCATGCGAAGTGGCTGAAGGTGTCCAAGCACATTCCGTGGCGGCGCCCGATCGCGTCCCTGAACTACCTCTTGAGCTCGACGTCTGGCGGCAGGACCACAACGGATTCAGTCATCAGGATCCCGGCTTCATCGACCACGTCGTGAACAAGAAGGCGGATGTGATCCGCGTGTATCTGCCGCCGGATGCGAACTCGCTGCTGTGGGTCACCGACCATTGCCTGCGCACGCGCGATTGCGTGAACGTCGTCGTCGCCGGCAAGCAGCCGGCGCTGCAGTGGTTGACGATGGATCAAGCCGTCAAGCACTGCACCGCGGGAATCGGCATCTGGGAGTGGGCCAGCAACGATCAGGGTGGCGAACCCGATGTCGTCATGGCGTGCTGCGGCGACGTGCCGACGCTCGAGACGCTCGCCGCGGTGCAGCTGATGCGCCGGCATTTGCCGGAACTCAAGGTGCGCGTGATCAACGTCGTGGACTTGATGAAGCTGCAGCCGAACGAAGAACACCCGCACGGGCTCACGGACCGCGCAGTTCGACGTGCTGTTCACGACGGACAAGCCGATCATCTTCGCGTTTCACGGCTATCCGTGGCTCATCCACCGGCTGACCTATCGCCGCCACGGGCACGACAACCTGCACGTGCGCGGCTACAAGGAAGAGGGCACCACGACGACGCCGTTCGACATGGTCGTGCTGAACGACCTCGATCGATTCCATCTCGTCGGCGACGTCATCGACCGCGTGCCGCAGCTCGGCGCGCGCGCGGCGTACTTCAAGCAGGCGATCCGCGACAAGCTGATCGAGCACAGGGAATACATCTGCCGGCACGGCGAGGACATGCCGGAAATCACCGCGTGGCGCTGGGGCGAGTTCGCAGACGACGGCGGCCGCGCGAGTTCGACAGAAGCGGACAACGGTTGAGATGGATCGACGCGATATGAGACACGTCAGTCAGGAACAGCGCAGACAAATGATCGCCACCGCCGCGTACTTGCGCGCCGAGCGACGCGGTTTCAGCAACGGCGACGCCGTTAGCGACTGGTTGGAGGCGGAGGCGGAAGTGGAGGCCGAGCTCGCCAAATACGATCTGCTCGCGGATCTGGACGAGAGGCTCGCGACCGCCAACGAAAAGCTGCAGGGGCTGCGCAAACGCTTCTCGAGGTTGAGAGCCGAAGCGCGCGAGGAGTTCACCGACGAACTCGCAAAACTCGTGAAGCTGCGTGACCGCTTGCAGATGAAGATCGAGGCGGTGCGCGCCGAGAGCGAAGTCGCCGGCGAAAAGGCGCTGCAACGTGCAGAGAAGGCAAAGCAGCAGGCCGAGAGAGCATGGCAACAGATCTCGCGCTCCCTAGAGCGCCTGACGAGCAAGCGCAAGCGCGGCGACTGACTGACGCCGCAGAACATCGAAGGTGACATCATGACGCAGCCTCCTGCCGAAGTTCGCCCGACGACCGACGACGCACCGTTGGATCTGGCGACTCTGGTCGCGCGCTACGGCTGCGGACCGGTGGAGTTCACCGGTACCGAGAATGCACTTTACGAGCGCCACTTGACGTTCGACGACGTCATCGCCGTCGATGAGGCCGGTCCAAGCGAGCGCTTCGCGGCCTTTGCGCGGGCGGTGCGCGATGTCCTGTCGCAGCGCTGGATCCTCACGGAAAAGACCTATGAACGCGCGAATCCGAAGCGCATCTACTACCTGTCGATGGAATACCTCATCGGTCGTTCGCTCGCGAACAACGTGACGAACCTGCAGCTCGATGCGGCCGCCGCGCGGGTCGCGCAGCACGAACAGCTCGATTGGATCGCGCTGCTCGAACAGGAGCCCGACGCGGGGCTTGGCAACGGCGGTCTCGGCCGCCTCGCTGCCTGTTTCCTCGATTCGATGGCGACGCTCGAACTTCCCGCGATGGGCTATGGGTTGCGCTACGAGTACGGGATCTTCAAGCAGAAGATCGAGAACGGTTGGCAGCAAGAGCGCCCCGACAACTGGCTGCGCTATCCCGATCCGTGGGAAGTCGTGCGGCCGCACGAGCAGGTCGAGGTCAAAGTCGGCTGCACGTTCGCGATGCACGAAGGCCGTATGAATCTCGTGCCCGGTACGCCGTCGAGCATCATCGGCATTCCGTATGACCGCCCCGTCGTCGGCTACGGCGGAAAGACCGTCAATACGCTGCGGCTCTGGGCGGCCGCGGCGCCGGACGTTTTCGATTTCGCACGGTTCAGTCGCGGCGAGTTCATCGAGGCGCTCGCTGACACGCTCGGCGCCGCGTCGCTGACGCGCGTGTTGTATCCCGACGATTCGACGATGCAGGGGCAGGGGCTGCGGTTCATTCAGGAGTACTTCCTCGTCGCGTGCTCGCTTGCAGATCTCGTTCGGCGTTTCCGCCGTACCAACAGCCATTGGCATGCGCTGCCGGAGAAAGTCGCGATTCAGCTCAACGACACGCATCCGGCGCTCGCGGTGCCGGAACTGATGCGCATCCTCCTCGACGAGGCGCATCTGCGCTGGGACGATGCCTGGGATCTCACGCGACGCACGCTCGCGTACACGAACCACACGCTCTTACCGGAAGCGCTCGAGAAGTGGCCGGTCGCGTGGTTCGAGATGCTGCTGCCGCGACACCTCGAGATCATCTACGAAATCAACCGCCGACTGCTCGACATGGTGCGTCACCGATTTCCGGCGGACGAGGCACGTGTCGCGCGCGTGAGCCTGATTGCGGAGAACGCCGAACGGCACGTACGGATGGCACATCTCGCGGTCGTCGGCTCGCACAGCACGAATGGCGTCTCCGGCATTCACTCCGAACTCCTGCGCACGACGACACTGAAGGACCTCGCAGAGCTCGTTCCCGAGCGTTTCAACAACAAGACCAACGGCGTCACGCCGCGACGCTGGCTGTTGACGGCGAATCCGCCGCTCGCGCGGCTGATCAGCGATGCGCTCGGCGATGCATGGATCACGGATCTCGAGCAACTTGCGCGGTTACGCGAACGAGCTGGCGACCCGGATCTGCTTGCGGCATTTCATCGGGCGAAGCGCGAGGCAAGGGCGCGCCTCAGCAATTGGGTTGGCGTGCAGTACGGATATCAGATCGACCCTGACACGATCATCGACTGCCATGTGAAGCGCATCCACGAGTACAAGCGGCAACTCCTGAATGCGCTGCGGATCATCGTGCTGTATCAGCGGGTACGCGCAAATCCCGAGCTAGGAGTGGCGCCGCGCACGTTCGTATTCGCGGGCAAGGCGGCGCCCGCGTATCACCTCGCGAAGCTGATCATCAAACTCATCAACAACCTCGCGCGCACGATCGACGCAGACCTGGCGGTACGAGGCCGGCTTCGCGTGCTGTTCTTGCCCGATTACAACGTCTCGCTTGCGGAACGGCTCATCCCAGCGAGCGACGTGTCGAATCAGGTTTCGACCGCCGGCTACGAGGCAAGCGGCACGAGCAACATGAAATTCATGATGAACGGCGCGCTGACCCTTGGCACGCGCGATGGAGCGACGATCGAGATGGCCGAGGAGGCCGGCGAAGAGAATTTCTTCCTGTTCGGGTTGACGGCGCAGCAGGTCGCCGACAGTCGCGGCTGGTACGACCCGAACTGGCACTACGATCACGAGCCGGAAACGCGCGCGGCGCTGGATCTGATCCGCGCCGATCACTTCAGCCGCGACGAGCCCGGCGTGTTCGCGCCGCTGCTCGCGATGCTGCTCGAGCGCGGTGACTACTACATGCATCTCGCCGATTTGAAGTCGTATCTGGATGCGGATGCCCGGCTCGTCGCGCTGCATGCGGATTCCGAGGCGTGGGCACAGAAGGCGCTTTTCAATGTCGCCGCGTCCGGCAAGTTCTCGAGCGACCGCACGATCGCCGAATACGCGCGCGACATCTGGCACGTGCATCCGTGGCGGGTGGAGTGAGCGCTCGACCTGGGCGGACTCGAGAGAGCTGGCGACGTCGCTTCGCAGTAGGCGGTAGTATGGACGTCTCGATAGACTCGGCGAGGGAATATCATGGCGATTCGCAATATCAGGCGCGCCGTCGTGGCGATTTCATGCGTCGCCTTGATAGCGGGCAGCGGGCTGGCGATGGCCCAGGAAACCTACCCATCTGGCGGCGCCGATTCGGGTGCCATGGCGGCAGATCTGATCTTCGTGCGCCCCATCGCCCTCGTGGGCACCGTGGTTGGTGCGGCGATTTTCGTGGTGACCCTGCCATTTACCCTGCCCACCCAGAGTGCCGAAGAGGCGGGGAGAGCACTCGTGGAGAACCCGTTCGAGTACACCTTCAACCGTCGCCTGGGAGATTTCGATCACTGCGGCGCTGCGCGCCACGCTTGCGGGGGCGGCTGATTTCGGGGCGGACCGGGCTTTCTTCCTGCCGGTGCGGCGTAGCTCAGCTGTTGGGGAGCTGCGCGAGCACCTGCTCCGGCGGAATCCGAGGGCGGACGGTGAGCATTGTTTCGGACTCGCCCGCCTCGAACCGACGGATCAACTCGTCCGCATCGAACTTCACGCCGATCGGATTCGTCCCGAAGTCGCTGCTCTTGAACCATTCATTCACGGCATCGGGCGAATCGAACACGTCGATCTGCAGTTCCACCTGATTGCCGTCGGGGTCGCGGTAATAGAACGATAGATTCGGACCGTGGTTGATGCACCAGTACGGGGTGATGCCCTGGCCGCGCAGTCGTTTGAAGGTGGCCAGCAGATCACCGAGCGACGCATAGGTGAATGCGCAATGGTCCATTGCCGCGGCGCGGCGATCCTGCGGCGTCGAATCCGGCATGCCGACGATGGCCACACGGTGGTGTTCGTCATCGAACGTCAGGAACGTGAGGAACGGATTCGCGAGGGACAATTCCGCTTCGAACACGGTGCGATACCACTGCACCATCGCTTCTTTCTGCGCTGTGCGAAACACGATGTGCGCGAACTTCACTGGTGCGATGCGGCCGCGCGCGGCCGCCGTTGCGGGAACAGCTTGGGCATTCGCTTGGACATTCATGGCGGGTCTCCGATGGATTTACTTGACGAGTGGCAAAAAATATATAGGATATCTTGTCGTGTGGCAAGTTTGATCGGAGGAAGCACAGGATGTCCGCCAACCCCAGACGCGACCTGGTCCAGGATCGTGCCTTGGTCACGCGCGACAAACTGCTCGAAGCGGCCATCCGTACCTTTACTTCGGTCGGTTACGCCGCGGCATCCACGCGGCAGATCGAGGCCGACGCCGGCGTGAAACGCGGCCTGATCACGTACCACTTCAAGACCAAGGACGTGCTGTGGAAGGCCGCGGCCGAATGGCTGTTCGCGACAGGTGCAGCGGAACTCGCGTCCGCCGAGCGGCATGCAGCCGCCGTGGATCCGCTTGCCCGCATGCGCTACTTCATTCGTGCCTACGTGCGCTTCTGTGCGCGCTTCCCGGAAGTCAACCGGCTGATGGTGCAGGAAGGCATGCGTAACGACTGGCGGCTCGACTGGCTGGTGGAACACGCGGTGCGGCCTTGGTATCGGCGTGTAGAACAACTGTTCGAAGGGGCGCGCGCGCTCGGCATTGCGCCGCAGATGGAATTCGTCCACTTCTACTACATCCTCACCGGCGCCTCGGCTTTGCTGTTTTCGATGGCGCCGGAAGCCCGTCGGCTCGCCGGCATCGATCCCACCAGCGATGCGGTCATCGACGCACACGCAGAAGCGCTCGCTCAACTTCTTTTTCCCGGAGGCTCGAAATGAAGCTCGTCACGTTCACTGAATCCGATCGCACGCGTATCGGCGTCGTCGTCGGCGACGAGGTTGTCGACCTGTCGCAAACGGCACCTGACCTGCCTAGCGATATGAAGGGCTTTCTCGTCGCGGGCGACACCGCATGGGCCAAGGCGCGCGACGCGCAAGGATCGCGCCGCGGCCGTTTGCCGCTCGCGAACGTGCGGCTCGAAGCGCCGATCACCAATCCCGGCAAGGTACTCGCCATCGGTCTCAACTACGCCGACCACGTCGAAGAGAGTAAACAGGCCACGCCGAAGCACCAGATCTGGTTCAACAAACAATGGAACTGCATCACTGGTCCGGGCAACGTCGACATTCCCGCGGTCGCGCCGCGCTTCATCGACTACGAAGCGGAACTATGCCTGATCGTCGGTAAGCGCTGCCGCCACGTGCCGAAGGAACGCGCGGCCGAAGTCATCTTCGGTTACACGTGCGGCAACGACGTGTCGGTTCGCGACTGGCAGCTGCGCACGCCGCAGTTCACGCTCGGCAAATCTTTCGCGACCCATGCACCGATCGGTCCGTGGATCGTGACGGCGGACGAGTTCGGCGATCCGCACGCGAAGACGATCGACTGTTTCGTGAACGGCGAACCCCGCCAGCATTCGAATACGCGCCACCTGATCTTCGACTGCTACGACCAGATCGCCGAATTGTCGTGTGCATTCCAACTCGATCCCGGCGACGTGATCTTCACCGGCACGCCCGGCGGCGTCGGCGGTGCGATGAAACCGCCGTGCTTCCTCGCGGCGGGCGATCGCGTGCGCGTCCAGATCGAAGGCATCGGCGCGCTCGACAACGTCATGGTTCCCGAAACGGCGGAGACCATCATCGAGTAGATTCAGAAATGGGGGACGGGGGAATGTCGATGAGGTTCGATTGCATCGTAGTCGGTGCAGGGCCCACCGGCGCGGTACTGACGGCCCTGCTTGGCCGCGCAGGACACAGCGTGTTGGTGCTCGAGCGGGACGCCGAGGTGTACCCACTGCCGCGCGCGGTGCACCTTGATCACGAAATCATGCGGGTGTTGCAGCAACTCGGCGTTATCGAACGTTTCGCGCCACATTCCAGCTACGTCGACGACTACATATTTCAGAACGGGGTGGGTGAAACGCTGCTGGAGGTTCGCGGCGGGGGCGAGCTCGCAAACTCCGGTTACCTTGCGAGCACGATGTTCGTGCAGCCCGAACTCGAAGCAATTCTGCGCACTGATCTTCTCGACATCCCCACCGTCGACGCGCGCTTCGGCGCGGCGGTGACGGATCTCGTCGCCAACGACGGCGTAAAGGTGAGATTCACCCACCTCGGTGTGACTCACGAGGCGAGCGCGCGATACGTCGTCGGCTGCGATGGAGCGTCGAGCTTTGTGCGCCGCACACTCGCGGTGCCCATGGACGACCTGGGCTTCGACGAGCCGTGGGTCGTCGTCGACACCCGGATGAAGCGCGACATCGGCCTTCCGGACCATACGGCCTACCAGTTCTGCGATCCGAGGCGGCCGACCACGTGCGTTCCGGCGGGCCCCGGCCGACGCCGCTGGGAATTCATGCTGTTGCCGGACGAATCGCCCGAGACGCTGGGTCGCTGGGAGAGCGTCTGGCCATTGCTTGCACCGTGGGGCGGTAAGGATGCGCTGGAACCGGTGCGGCTTGCCGTCTACCGCTTTCATGCGTTGATCGCGCAGCGTTGGCGCGTTGGCCCCATCTTGCTGGCCGGCGACGCCGCGCATCAGACGCCGCCGTTCATGGGGCAGGGACTTTGCTCGGGCGTACGCGACGCGGTCAATCTCGCATGGAAACTCGACCGGGTGATCGGCAATCGCGCGCCCGACACGTTGCTTGACTCGTACCAGACCGAGCGCGCCCCGCACATCCGACACGTCGTCGAAACGTCCGTTGCGATGGGACGCATCGTGTGCGAACTCGACGCTTCGAAAGCCGCGGCGCGCGATGCGTTCATGAAGGCAGCGCGTGCCTCGGGCGAACACAATCTCGGCACTCCGCGCGGCGGCCAGGTGGCACCGCTCAGCGAGGGATTGATCCGCGCGGACGACCCCGGCGCCGGGTGGTTGTTTCCGCAGCCGACGGGCCGTTGGAAGGGTGAGGAGGCTCGCATGGACGCTCTGTTCGGCTGCGGACTGCGGCTCGTAACCGATGCTGTGGCGATGCTTCCGGACGCCGCGACACTGGCCCGCGTCGGCGCCACGGCAATCGCGATCTGTCCGGGAGGTTTTGTCGAATCGGCCGCGCCGAGTGCCCGCGACTGGCTCGCCGAGCGTCACGTCCATGCTGCGCTGGTAAGACCCGATCACTACGTATTCGGAACTGCGACCGATCGCGACGGCGTCGCGCGATTGATCGACGAATTTGCCGCCGCGATCGGAATACGCTAGTCGCGCATCATCGCTCGCCCGCCACCAACAACCCGTTCAAGGCGCGCGCGCGCGGCTCGACCTCTTGTCGATTCTCTGTGCCGGGTTCGAGAGCAGCGCCTCGAACACTTCGGTGACTCGCCGGATGAAGATCTCTCGCTCGCGACCGACGAGTGGTTCGTCGCGGATCAGGCGTTCTACCAGGAAGCCGATGAAGGTCGCCGCGAATACGCGAGCGCGCACGTGCGCATCGTCACCGCCGAGCCATTCGCGGATCGGTTGCAGGAAGCGTTCCTGCACCGCGAGGTTCAGCATCGGTGCGGTGGTGGGCGACGTTGCCGCGCGCAGCAGGAACTGAAACCCGTGCGTGCGCTCCTCATCGTCGTGGGCGTCGCCGGCCATCATTTTCGCAACCTCGGCTGCGAACTTGCTGCGGTCCCAGGCACGCACGCGATCGGGATGGATAGAGGCTCTTAACGCCTCGGTGAAGAGCGCTTCCTTGCCGCCGAAATAGCGCTTGATCAGCGCTACGTCGACACCGGCTTCCGCGGCGATGTCGCGCAAGTTGGCGGTGTAGCCGAGTTGTGCGAACTGTCCCATCGCCGCCGCGAGGATCGCGGCTCGCGTTGCGGACGCATCGCGTCGTCGCGGTGCTGCGCGCTCGCGCAACCGATTTGCGTCATTGGGCATCGCACCAATGTACGCGAGCGTTGCACGATTGTCAGGCACGCGCGGGAATGACCACCTGCATGCTCTCGTATCCATGCACGAACGACGAGTACGTACGCACGGGCTCCTCGACCAGTTTGATCACTGGGAAGCGCTTCAGGATCTCTTCCCAGATGATCGTCAACTGCATCTCGGCGACGCGATTGCCGACGCAGCGGTGCACGCCGAAACCGAACGACAAATGCTGGCGTGGTCGCGCGCGGTCGATGATGTAGGCATTCGGGTTTTCGATCGCGGTCTCGTCGCGGTTACCCGAGATGTACCACATGACGACGCGCTCGCCCTTTTTGATCGTCTTGCCGCCGATTTCGATGTCGCGCGTCGCGACGCGACTCATGTGTGCGAGCGGTGTTTGCCAACGGATCGTCTCCGACACCATCGGCGTTACCAGTGCCGGATCGGCACGCAGCTTGTCGTACTGTTCGGGGAACTTGTTGAGCGCGTAGATGCTGCCGGAGATCGTGTTTCGCGTCGTGTCGTTGCCACCGACGATCAAGAGCACCACCGTGCCGTGGTACTGCTCGCGCGACATGGCCCGGGTCTCGGGGTGGTGGATCAGCATCGAGATCAGGTCGGTGTTCGGTTCGGTTCGTTGGACTCGCTCGTTCCACAGGCCCTCGAAGGCCATGAAGCACTCCATGATCGACTGGGTTTTGTGCTCCCAGCTCTTCACCGGTCCGTGACCTGGCTGGTTCATGAACATGTCGGACCAGTAGGTCAGCTTACGCCGGTCGTCGAACGGGAAGTCGAACAGGGTCGCGAGCGTCATCGCGGTCAGTTCTTTCGACACGAGGTCGACCCAATCGAACTGTTTGCCGATCGGCAACGAATCCAGGATCTGACCGGCACGTTCACGCACCAGCGGCGCCATCTTCGCGACGTTGGGCGGTGCGACCGTCGGGCTGACGGCCTTGCGATGCACGCTATGCTCGGGTTCATCCATCGTGATGAACCCCGCGCCGCCGCGCCGTCGCGGTTCCTGGCCCATCGCGAGCATCGCCTTGTCCTGCTCCTCCATGTCTTTGAGGTTCGCGAGGCCAATGCCCTCGGCCGAGGAGAAGCCGACATGATCGGTGTCGACGGCCATGATGTCTGCCCACCGCGTGATCGACCAATACGGGCCGAATTCGCTCTCGGGTGTGAAGTGCACGGGATCTTCGCGACGCAGCCGCTCGAAGATTGGCCAAAGAGTATCGGCCTTGAAGCGATCGACCTTCGCCGGATTCAATTCCGCGAGCGGGGTGTTGTAGGTTTCGACGATTGCATCCACCTCGGTCTTGACGACGGTATTCATGACGATGCTCCTTTAATGTTGGTGTGCGGGCGTTCGGACCACGAGTCCAACCAACTGATCGGTGACTTTGATTTGGCAGGCGAGTCGACTGTTGGGCCCCGTCGAGTCCGCGAATTCCAGCATGGAAATCTCTGACGGCGTCCGACTGGCAACGAGCCCATCAGGCCCTTCGATCACGAACACGTGGCAGGTCGCGCAGGCGCATTCGCCCCCGCAGTCGGCGTCGATGCCCGGAATACCGTTCTTCACAGCGCCTTCCATCACAGTCCAGCCTGCAGGAACCTCGACCGCGTGTTCGGTACCACTGTCTTCGATGTAGACGATCCTGGGCATGCCCTTCCTCGTTGCTGTACGCGTCGTCTGGTGCTCCGCCCATGCGATCTCACGAGAGACGGCCACAGCATCCGCTGGAGTGATTCGTATGTCAATACTCGTTGACATAGCGGTGTACAACCGTCAGTTTTGAGCGGCACGAACTGCTCGACCACGCGGAGGAGGTACCGATGCAAGGACTCAGTCGTGCGCAGATGCCGTTCCATACGCAACTCTGGAGGAGCCGCTCATGTCAAACCCACTCTCGCATCTCCACGTTCTCTGCGCCGTTCCGGCATTCGTGATCATCGCCGATTGACCGCTCTGATCGTGCCGATCAGTTACCGCTACGATGTGTTCACGAATCGCTTGATGACTCGCTGCGAAGGTCGCGTCTCCCAACAGCAAGCGGTCGATCATTTTCGCCAGCTCGGACGCGATGCACGACTGCGACCTCATTGTGACGTTCTGCTCGACCTGAGGTTCCAAACCCGGCTGCCGACGTCTGAACAGATGGACGAAATCATGTCGATCGTCGAAGAAATGCACGAGTTGGTTCCGTTCGGACGCTGCGCGGTGATTGCCCCAGATGACCTCACCTACGGACTCGGGCGGATGTTCCAGGGGTTTGCATGGCCGATGTTCACCAGCATCCATGTGTTTCGAAACAACGCCGACGCGGGGACTTGGCTAAACGAGAAACCTTGAACGTTACTTGCGATTTTAATGGGTGAGCGCTTGGCGGAAGCGAGACCCCTGCGCAGCGTTCCGATCTCTAGTCGATAACGGACTCATCCGTCGCGATACGATGCGTTCAAGTCAAGACCTTCAAGGCGTTCGTTCGAGAACCAACTGAAGACGGGGTGCGCGAGCGGCGCTGGCGTCGTGGCTCGGTGCGAGGTCGACCTCGTACGGCCCGGCCTGCTGATCGTTCTGACCTTGGCGGCGTTCAGGCGGTTAACGAGTCGACTCATGCGGGGGTACATTTAGGGGTACATCATGAGCCGAGAATGTACAGGAACCACGCAGAGCGCACCAGATCAATTCCACCAATGAATTCGTTGGAATTGTGGGAGTGTGTCGGAAGTACTGAGAGCTTTCTGGACGCTGAATTTGCGGAAGAGGCAGGAGTCGAACCCACCAGACGCGTTCACGCGTCTCGACGGCTTTGAAGGCCGCGCGCCCCGCCGGGGACGATGCTCTTCCGCCGCGAAATATATCACGCGCGATTCAGCGTCGAAGGGGTGCCAACGATTCGACGCACTTCGCCATAGCGGCGCGTGAACCCGCATCGGTCGAAATACTCCAGCACGTCGATGGCGAGGTTGCGGCCGATGCCGGCCGCATCGCGGAAGTCGCGCGCCGTGAATCCGGCTGGCGTCGACTCCGCCAATCGTTGGGCCGTTGTGACGAGTGCGTCGAGTTGATCGGGCAGCAGCACGCGATTGTCGCCGGCACGGATCAGAAAACCGAGCTTGGTCAGGCGGCTGGCGAGTGCGTCGAGAGAACGCAACGGCATGCCTAACGATTTCGCGAGGTCGCCGATGCTGGGTGGCTGCTCCGTGGCCCTGATCGCGCTTTGCATTCTCTTGAACACGGCCGCTTCCTCGGGGGGCAACGCGGCGCGGTGGTTTGGTTGGTGGAAGTGGCCGCCCGTCTCGGCGATCGCTCCCGACGCGGTGAGCGCAGCCAACGCAGCGTCCAACCATTCTTTCGGTACGACTCCGGTGCGGCGGATCTGATCGGCCTTCAAACCCTGACTGTGCGGCGCGGCTTTGTGATAAGCGCTGATCTGGGTCGTGAGCGATTCCAGCGCCGCCGACCATTTCGCTTTCGACACCGCAACAGTGTGCGCGTCGCGCATCAACAACACGTGCTCCACGCCGTCGAGCAGCTTGCGATGTGTCGCGTCAGTGAGGTTGCGGAGGCGGCGAAACGCGTCGATGTCGGCGTCTTCGAGTTCGACCAGGCGACGCATGGCAAGCGTCGCGTCGTCGGTGCGCTTCGCTTCAAGACATGCGAGCCGCTTTGGAGCGCGGCGTGCCTTCTCCGGCGGCGCGATGTCGATCACGCGACCGCCGCCAATCGTGTGCTCCATCGCGTGGTCGCGCAGTACCAGCCGGTCGCCGTACTTCGGGTGGAGCGGCGTCGCGAGCACGAGTTCGACCAGCGCGGATCGACCGGCCGCCACCGGCGCCGATTCCAATAGAGCAACGTGTCCCTCGGCGTGACTCGCCGCGTGATACACGTGCACCGGCAGCCAGTGCCGCACGCTGCGTGGGAGGTCCGGAAGAACCTGTAGATCCACGACGACGTTGCGCGTAGCGGCGAGCGCGGTCGGCGCTACCAGCCAGTCTCCGCGTCCGACCTGTTCGAGCGAAACGCCGCCGAGGGCGATCGCGCACCGGTCGCCGGCAATTGCACGATCGGCCGCGCGATCGGAGACACGCAGCGATCGAACCCGCGCCGACAAACCGCGCGGGGCCACTGTCACCTCGTTTCCCTTCTCGATCATTCCCGAGTGAATCGTACCGGTGACGACGACGCCCACTCCGTTGATGACGAATGCACGATCGATCGCGAGTCGAAACTCCTGTTCCAGCTGGACCTCGGGCGTCGGGACAGCTGCCGACGCGATGTGTTGGCGTAGCGTATCGAGACCGGTGCCGTCTACGCAGGACGTGCCAACGATGCCGCTGAGGTGCAATCCGGATTCGCGCGCCAGAGTCGCCACGGCGCTGCGGACATCTTCGAGGCGACCTGGTTCCACACAGTCGACTTTCGTCACCGCCGCTACACCGCGTTCCACTCCCAGCAGGCGCAGCAGCGCGAGATGCTCCATAGTCTGCGGCATCGGGCCGTCGTCGGCGGCGACGACCAGCAGCGCATGCTGATGTGCAGCGACACCGGCGACCATGTTGTGGATGAAGCGGTGATGGCCGGGTACGTCGACGAATCCGATCCGCCGTCCAGCAATATCCGTGTACGAAAAGCCGAGATCTATGGTGAGCCCGCGACGGCGCTCCTCGGCGAGCGTATCGGTGTTAACGCCGGTCAACGCCTCGACCAGGCTGGTCTTGCCGTGATCGACGTGTCCCGCGAGCGTCACGATCACGTGTCAGAGCCCGTCGAGCGAGGCGCACAACGCATCGACGTCGTCGATCGCGCGCACGTCCAACCACAGCGCACCACTATGAACGCGGCCGATCACCGGCGTGTTCAGCTGGCGCAAGCGCGTCGCAAGTACGGTGACGTCGCGATCGGACGATGCCGCTACGGAAACCGCCATGCTTGGCAGCGTCTCTTCCGGTAATGCACCGCTGCCGATCTGACATTCGCTTGCGCACACGGCAATGGAATATCCGGGTGGGAGTCGAGCGGCGAGTACCGCTGCAACACGCTGCGCGCATACATCGAGGCGGTCGAGCGGGCGCGTCAGCGTTGCGAGCAACGGCAGTTCGCGGACAAGGCGGTCCGGATCCTGATACAGCCGCAGTGTGTGGTGCAGTATTGCGAGTGTGATCTTGTCGCAGCGCAGCGCGCGCTTCAGCGGATTACGGTTGAGCCGATCGATCAGCTCGCGACGTCCGACGATCAATCCGGCCTGTACGGACCCGAGCAGCTTGTCGCCGCTGAAGGTGACCACGTCGGCCCCTTCCAAGAGCGTTTCACGCACTGTCGGTTCGTGCGGCAAGCCGAAGCGTTCGAGGTCGACCAATGCGCCGCTTCCGAGGTCGACCACCAACGGCAATGCTCGGGCCCGCGCAAGCCGCGCGAGGTCGGGCGTATGTACGTCGCTCGTGAATCCAACGATGCGGTAGTTGCTCGGATGCACTTTGAGCAGCAGCGCCGACGTTGCGTCGATGGCGTTCTCGAAATCACGCAGGTGGGTGCGATTGGTCGTACCGACCTCGCGGATGCTGCAGCCCGATCGTTCGATGATGTCCGGCAGGCGAAAGCTGCCGCCGATTTCGATCAACTCGCCGCGCGATACCGGTACCGATTTGCCGAGGCCGAACGTGTTGAGTACCAGCAGCAGCGCGGCCGCGTTGTTGTTGACCACGGTCGCCGCTTCGGCTCCGGTGAGTGCGCACAGCATCGGTTCGATCGCTGAGTCGCGCTCCCCGCGACGACCCTGGCCGAGGTCGTATTCGAGCGTGACCGGATTGACAGCTGCTTCGACACCCGCTTGTGCCATTGCACGACTGATCTGCGCGCGGCCGAGGTTGGTGTGGATGATCGTGCCGGTCATGTTGAAAACGTTTCGAAGACCGGGCCCAACGCGATCGTTGAGGCGCTGTTCGACGGCTTCGCGGTAAAGCTCGGCGGCCGTCGACCACGGCGGCGGCGCCGCTTTTCGCCGGACCTGATCCTGAAGC
The DNA here is from genome assembly GCA_963780795.1 of uncultured Gammaproteobacteria bacterium. Classification (GTDB taxonomy): domain Bacteria; phylum Pseudomonadota; class Gammaproteobacteria; order Pseudomonadales; family Azotimanducaceae; genus DATJGR01. Next base: position 100,243 of record CAWADH010000013.1, read on the forward strand.
TCGCGCACGGTCTCCTTGACCAGCTCGATGCCATAGCGATTGACCACGTCCGCCAGCGTGGCGTGTCGGATGATCCGGTCTACGCTCGGGAGCCGGGCGTGCGCCGACATCGGGAGAATTCCTGGGAAATCCAAAGGCCTGTAGTCTACTCGCAACACCGATTTGGCGAAGGTACTATCCGACGCTCCGCAGCATCGGGAGTGCCGAAATGTCGACCGAATTGAGCTACGCGTCCGGGCCGGCCGACACCGGACTGCTCGGCATCACGATCGGCGACATGCTCGATGCCACCGTCGCCAGACACGCTGCTAACGAGGCGCTGGTGGCGCGGCATCAGGGTATCCGGTGGACTTATGCGGAATTCGGCCGTCGTGTAGACGAGCTGGCGCGCGCGCTGATGGCGCTGGGCGTCGCGAAGGGAGAGCGGATCGGCATCTGGTCGACGAATCGCGCCGAATGGACGTTGACGCAGTTTGCCACCAGCAAACTCGGCGCAATCCTGGTCAACGTCAATCCGAGTTATCAGGCGTCAGAACTCGAGTACGCGCTGAATCAGTCCGGTTGCCGGTACCTCGTGCTGACGGACGTCTTCAAGACCACCAACTACAACCAAATTCTCGAGAGCATCGCGCCCGAAATCGTCACCGGCGTGCCGGGTGCATTGAAGCTCGCGCGGGTGCCGCAGCTCGAAGTGGTCATCACGCTCGGCGCTCCGCGCAAGGGCATGCTGTCGTGGACCGACGTGCTGGCGCGTGCGGGCGAGGTATCCGCCGATGCGCTGGCACAGCGTCAACGCGAACTGAGCTTCGATGATCCGATCAACATCCAGTACACCAGCGGCACCACCGGGTTTCCGAAGGGCGCAACGCTGAGTCATCACAACATTCTGAACAACGGCTACTTCGTTGCGCGCTTGATGAACTTCAGCGCCAAGGATCGTTTGGTGATTCCGGTGCCGCTCTATCACTGTTTCGGCATGGTGATGGGCAACCTCGGTTGCGTCACCCACGGCGCCACGATGATCTATCCGGAACAGGCATTCGACGCCGAAGCGGTGTTGCGTGCGGTAGCGGAGGAACGCGCCACCGCCTTGTACGGCGTGCCGACGATGTTCATTGCCGAACTGGCGCTGGCGAACTTCGCGGATTTCGATCTGCGTTCGTTGCGTACCGGCATCATGGCCGGTGCGCCGTGTCCAGTCGAAGTGATGCGTAAAGTGCAATCGGCGATGAACATGCGGGAGGTGGCGATCGGCTACGGCATGACGGAGACCAGTCCGGTCTCCACGCAAACCCGCATCGGCGCGCCCCTCGACAAGCAGGTCAGCACGGTCGGTCAGGTGCATCCGCACGTAGAAATCAAAGTGGTCGATCCGGAGACGGGGCAAACGGTGCCGCGCGGCACGCTCGGCGAGTTCTGCACGCGTGGCTACAGCGTGATGCTCGGCTACTGGAACAACGAAGCCGCCACCGCGTCGTCGATCGACTCGGCGCACTGGATGCACACGGGTGATCTTGCGGTGATGGACGATGAGGGCTACGTCAACATCGCAGGACGCATCAAAGACATGATCATCCGCGGCGGCGAGAACGTGTATCCGCGCGAGATCGAGGAGTTCCTGTATCGGCACCCGAAGGTCAAGGAAGTACAGGTCATCGGCGTGCCCGATCCGAAGTTCGGCGAAGAACTGATGGCGTGGATCCAGCCGCTCGAAGGCGAGGTGCTGACCGAGGCCGAAGTGAAGACGTTCTGCCAGGGACAGATCGCCCGCTACAAGGTGCCGCGCTATGTGAAGTTCGTCGATTCGTTCCCCATGACGGTCACCGGCAAGATCCAGAAATTCGTGATGCGCAAGCAGAGCATCGACGAACTGGGTCTGGATCCGACCGTCCGTACCGCGTAACTCGGTAATTAGCTGGTCGACGCTTATTCGAAAATAGTGTTGAACAGAATCGATTGAATCGATTAGAGTCGATCCCGTAATCGATTCAATCGGTTCAACCGGTTCCAGCGATTACGGGTTTCAGCGTAGACGAGGTCCTCGGGACTGCAAGGTCCGACAGACCAAAAAGGCCAGAATCGCAGACATGACGACCGACATCCTCACCCCAACCGAAGTGGCCGAGCTGCTCGCAGTCTCGCCGGTGACGGTGCGCCAGTGGGCCCAGAAGGGTCTGATCGAAGCGCGCACCACGCCGGGTGGACATCGACGGTTCACCCGTGAGTCGGTGATCGATTTCGCGCGTCGTATGGCGATGACGTTGCCGGAGGAGTTCGCGCCGCCGTCAGGTTCGCGCGTGTTGATCGTCGACGACGATCGGCAGTTCAACGGCATGCTGGTGGCGCTGTTCAAGCAGAAGTATCCCAGTGTCGAGGTGAGCTCTGCCTACGACGGTTTCGATGCGGGCCGCCAGGTCTCGCGCTTCAAACCGACGCTGGTGCTGCTCGACATCATGATGCCCGGCATGGACGGCGTTGAGGTCTGTCGCAGTCTGAAAGCAGACGAGACGTCGCGTTCCGCGCGCGTCATCGCGATGACCGGACACCCTACGCGGGAACTCGAACAACGAATCATCAGCGCGGGCGCGGAGCGGTTGTTGAAGAAGCCCTTCAGCACCGAGGAACTGCTCGCGGTGTGCGGTTTGAACGAAACGGTACGTTAAAAGGTCAAGCGGGGAGATCCACATGTACGCGGAATACGATGTCAGCGTCGCCGATGAAGCCATGGAAAGCGAACTGGTCGGGTTTCAGATCATCAACGATCCGGACGCCGACGAAGAACAGGACGAAGACGGTCCGTTGCCGCCGAGAGCGGCGCGCCGCCGCGTAAAGGGCAAGCCCAGGGAGCGCGTCGGCATCGCGCCGACCAGCCGCGGGGTCGGCGACGCGACGGAGATGTACCTGTCGGAAATCGGTGGATCGAAGCTGCTCACGCCGAAAGACGAAGCCGAGGTAGCGCGGCGCGTGCAGCGCGGCGACATGGCGGCGCGGGCGCAGATGATCGAGAGCAACCTGCGCCTGGTCGTGAAGATCGCGCGCCGCTACCTGAATCGCGGTCTGCCGCTGCTCGACCTGATCGAGGAAGGCAATCTGGGGTTGATCCGGGCTGTCGAGAAATTCGATCCGGAAAAAGGCTTCCGATTCTCCACTTACGCGACGTGGTGGATCCGTCAGGCGGTCGAACGCGGCCTGATGAACCAGGCCAAGACGATTCGTCTGCCGATCCACATCGCGAAGGAACTGAACACGTACCTTCGCGCGCAGCGCGAGTTGTCGCAGAAGCTCGATCACGAGCCGACCGCAGACGATGTGGCGAAGCTGCTCGACAAACCGGTCGAAGACGTCCGCCATCTGCTCGATCTCGCCGACGACATCAGTTGCACCGAGATCTCCACGCTCGAGCCGGAGCGCGGGGCATGGGACACGTTCGAAGACGACGCTGCGATCGATCCGTCGCAGATGCTGCAGAACAATCGCCTGAAAGCGCGCATCGACGTGTGGCTCGGCGACCTGCCCGAGAAGTCGCGCGACGTCGTGTGCAGGCGCTTCGGGTTGCGCGGCCACGACATGGCCACGCTCGAAGAAGTCGGCAAGGAGATCGGCCTCACGCGCGAGCGCGTGCGGCAGATCCAGGTCGAAGCGCTAAAGGAACTTCGCGCGAAGCTGACCGACGCGGGCTACGACCGCGACGCGGTTCTCGGCTGAGGCGTCCTTTCCTTTCCCGGCTTGCTGTGTAATCTGTCCCGAACTCCATCGGGACGGATTGCCGCATGCCACCACCGAACGAAACGACAGTTGGCTTCATCGGCCTGGGCGTTATGGGCTATCCGATGGCGGGACATCTGTCGCGCGCCGGATTCGCCACCCGCGTTTACAACCGCACGCGCGCACGCGCCGATGCATGGAAAGCCGAGTACGCGGGTGAGGTGTGCGAGACACCCGCGAGCGCTGCGCGCGGCGCCGACATGGTGTTCATGTGCGTGGGCAACGACGACGACGTTCGGAGTGTCACGTACGGCGATATGGGCGCACTGGCCGGAATCGGCAAAGGCGCGGTGCTGATCGACCACACCACCGCGTCTGCAGAGCTCGCGCGCGAACTGGAAGTAGAAGCGAAAGAGCGCGGTGCCGGATTTCTCGACGCGCCGGTTTCGGGAGGCCAGGCCGGTGCGCAGCGTGGCCAGCTGACGATCATGGTGGGGGGCGAGACTGAAACGTTCGCGCGTACCGAAGGCGTGCTGACGACGTACGCGCGCGCCGTGAAGCTGATGGGACCGTGCGGTGCCGGCCAACTCACCAAGATGGTGAACCAGATCTGCATTGCGGGGATACTTCAGGGTCTCTCCGAGGGGTTGCATTTTGCCGAACGCGCGGGTCTGGACGTGCTCGCGGTCGTGGACGTCATTTCGAAGGGCGCAGCGCAGTCGTGGCAGATGGAGAATCGCTCGCCGACGATGGCGCAACGCAAATTCGATTTCGGTTTCGCGGTCGACTGGATGCGCAAAGATCTGGGGATGACGCTCGCCGCAGCGCGCCGCATCGGTGCGCGTTTGCCGCTGACGGCGCTGGTCGACCAGTTCTACGGCGACATCCAGGCATCGGGCGGCGGGCGGATGGATACGTCGAGTCTGATCGAGCGCTTGCGGCGCTGAGGAACACCCAGCGCTCAGGAATCGCCTACAGCGTTTGTGGAACGCCTAAGGCGCTCGTGTCAGCGTTTCCCGACGGCAACGAAGTCACGCTTCTTCGGGCCGGTGTACAGCTGGCGAGGTCGTCCGATCTTGTATTTGCCGCTGACCATCTCGCACCAGTGCGCGATCCAGCCGGGCGTGCGTCCGGTGGCGAAGATCACCGTGAACATCTCGGTCGGAATGCCGATCGCCTTAAGGATGATGCCTGAGTAGAAGTCGACGTTCGGATACAGGCGCTTCTCGATGAAGTAATCGTCTTCGAGCGCGATCTTCTCGAGCCGTTGCGCGATCTGCAGCAGCGGGTCGTTGCCGATGCCGAGCTCGTCGAGCACCTCTTTGCACGTCTCCTGCATCACTTTCGCGCGCGGGTCGTAGTTTTTGTACACGCGGTGGCCGAAACCCATCAACCGGAACGAATCGTTCTTGTCTTTCGCGCGCTTGACGAACTTGTCGACGTTCTTCGGATCGCCGATTTCGCGCAGCTGCGCGAGCACGGCCTCGTTCGCGCCGCCGTGCGCGGGGCCCCATAGCGCGGCGATGCCGGCGGCGATGCAGGCGAATGGATTCGCGCCGGTGGAGCCTGCGAGTCGCACGGTGGACGTCGACGCGTTCTGCTCATGGTCGGCGTGCAGCATGAAGATGCGGTCCATCGCCTTCGCGATGACGGGGTTCACCTCATATTCTTCGCACGGATTGCCGAACATCATGCGCAGGAAGTTCGCGGCGTAGCCAAGGTCGTTGCGTGGGTACATGAACGGCTGACCGACCGAGTACTTGTAGCTCATCGCGGCCAGCGTCGGGATCTTCGCGATCAACCGGTGTGCGGTGATCTTACGATGTTCCGGATTTTCGATGTCGAGGGAGTCGTGATAGAAGGCCGCCAACGCGCCGGTTACGCCGCACATGATGGCCATGGGGTGAGCATCGCGACGAAATCCGCTAAACAGATTTCTCAGCTGCTCGTGCACCATCGTGTGATGCGTGATGGTCTGGTCGAAATCCTTTTTCTGTTCTGCGTTCGGCAGTTCTCCGTTGAGGAGCAGGTAACAGACTTCGAGGTGATCGGACTTTTCCGCCAATTGCTCGATGGGATAGCCGCGATAGAGCAAGACGCCTGCGTCGCCGTCGATGTAGGTGATGGCGGATTCGCACGAAGCCGTGGAAACGAAACCGGGATCGTAGGTGAACAGGCCCGCTGCCGACAGTTGAGCGATGTCGATGACGTCGGGTCCGACGCTACCTTTCAAGACGGGCAAGTCGATCGGTTTGGCTACGCCGTCGATAGACAGGCGCGCAGTCTTGTCCGCCATTCGGAGGCTCCTTGTCGCAGGGGAAAGAGGCGAGAGGAGCGACTATAGATCGCAGCGATTTCGTTGTCACCCCGGCAAGGCATCGACTATGATCCGCTCCCGCGTTACTCCGGGTTCGTCGTGCGGCATCGCACTCGATCGAACCGGATAGAACCACAAGCAACGTCTCAACACGGGTCAATCCCAACATCGGTTTGAAGGTATGAAGACGGATCGTCCGATTTATCTCTCGTTGACGAAATTCAAATTTCCGTTGGCGGCGATTGCATCGATCACGCATCGCATTACCGGGATGCTGCTGTTCGTCGGCATCGCGTTTCTGCTGTACCTGCTCGATCAGTCGCTGACGTCGGCGCAAGGGCTCGAACACGCGCGCAGTGTGCTGACGATGCCGTTGCCGAAGCTGTTGCTGATTGCCGTGGTCGCTACGCTGATCTACCACTTCGTCGCCGGCGTCAAACACCTGTTCCTCGATTTCGACATTGGCGACACCATCGAAGGCGCGCGTCTTGCCGCGCAGCTGACGATCGCGATCTCGGTGGTGTTGATCGGTCTCGCGGGGGTGTGGCTGTGGTAACCAACGTCACCAGTTTCGGGCGCAGCGGTCTGTCGGACTTCGTCATCCAGCGCGTGACCGCAGTGATCATCGCGTTGTATGTGCTGTGTCTCGCCGGGTTCTTCCTCGCCAACCCGAACGTCACGTACGAGGCACTGTCGGGCTTCTTCGGTTACCTGCCGATGAAGATGTTCTCGACGCTGACCGTGCTCGCGACTGCCGCGCATGCGTGGATCGGGATGTGGACCGTTGGCACGGACTACATCCGCAATCACTATTTTGGTGCGCACGCGACGACGTTCCGCATCGTCTATCAATTCGGTTGCCTCGCACTGCTGTTCATCTATGTGCTGTGGGCGCTGCAGATCTTCTGGAGAACCTGATGCCCAGCATTCGCAAGATGGAATTCGACGGCGTCATCGTCGGTGGCGGCGGCGCGGGCATGCGCGCGGCATTGCAGCTCGCGCAATCCGGATTGAAGACTGCCGTGATCACGAAGGTGTTTCCGACGCGGTCGCACACCGTTTCCGCGCAGGGCGGCATCACCTGCGCAATCGCCAGCGAAGACCCGGAGGACGACTGGCGCTGGCACATGTACGACACCGTGAAAGGGTCGGACTACATCGGCGACCAGGACGCGATCGAATATATGTGCAGCGTCGGCCCGCAGGCGGTGTACGAACTCGAACACCTGGGCATGCCGTTTTCGCGCACCGAGTCGGGTCGCATCTATCAGCGCCCGTTCGGCGGTCAGTCGAAGAACTTCGGCAAAGGCGGCCAGGCGGCGCGCACGTGTGCCGCTGCGGACCGCACCGGACACGCGCTCTTGCACACCCTTTATCAGGCGAACCTGCGCGCACAGACGACGTTCCTCAACGAGTGGTTCGCGGTCGATCTGGTCACCAACCAGGACGGCAAAGTCGTCGGTGTGATCGCGATCGAGATCGAAACGGGCGAAGTGGTTTACGTCGAATCGAAGGCGACCGTGTTCGCCACCGGCGGCGCTGGCCGGATCTATGCGTCGACCACGAACGCGCTGATGAACACCGGCGACGGCGTCGGCATGACGCTGCGCGCCGGCCTGCCGGTACAGGACATAGAAATGTGGCAGTTCCATCCGACCGGCATCGCCGGCGCGGGGGTGCTGGTCACGGAAGGTTGCCGCGGCGAAGGCGGCTATCTGATCAATAAAGATGGCGAGCGCTTCATGGAGCGTTATGCGCCGACCGCGAAGGATCTCGCCGGCCGCGACGTGGTGGCGCGTTCGATGGTCCTCGAGATTCTCGACGGACGCGGCTGCGGGCCGAACGGCGATTACGTGCTGCTGAAGCTCGATCACCTCGGCGAGGCGGTATTGAACAGCCGTTTGCCGGGCATCCTCGAACTGTCCAAAACGTTTGCGCACGTCGATCCCACCAAGGAACCGATTCCGGTGGTGCCGACGTGTCACTACATGATGGGCGGCATTCCGACCAGCGTATCCGGGCAGGCGCTGACGCAGGACGCGTCCGGCAACGACAGGCCGATCGAGGGGCTGTACGCGGCCGGTGAAGTGGCGTGCGTTTCGGTGCACGGCGCCAACCGTCTCGGCGGTAACTCGCTGCTCGACCTTGTGGTATTCGGTCGCGCCGCGGGTCTGCACATCGAAGAAGTGCTGCGGCAGGGCGTGAGCTATCGCGCCGCGAGCGATAGCGATCTCGAAGCGGCGCTGAAGCGGCTGAACCGCTGGAACGATTCGAAATCGGGCGAGTCGGTCGCCGCGCTCAAGTCGGCATTGCAGACGACGATGCAGAACAGCTTCGGCGTGTTCCGCACCGAAGATCACATGAAGAAAGGCATCGTGCAGATCGCCGAACTGCGCGAACGGATCGCCACCGCGCATCTCACCGACAAGAGCAACGCGTTCAACACCGCACGGATGGAAGCGCTGGAGTTGGACAACCTGCTCGAAGTCGCGGAAGCAACCGCCATCACTGCGGAAGTGCGCAAGGAAAGCCGAGGCGCGCACGCGCGCGACGATTATCAGGATCGCGACGATGCGAACTGGCTCTGCCATTCCCTGTATCTGCCGAAGGACAAGCGCGTCAGCAAACGCGCAGTGAACTTCGCGCCCAAATCGGTCGAAGCGATGCAGCCGACCGTCCGTTCGTACTAGGTGTTCGTAAACAGAGAGAACCGTACGTCATGAAAGTCAGCGTGTACCGATACAACCCGGAGAACGACGAAGTTCCGCGGATGCAGGACTACTCGGTCGATCTGCCTGCCGGGAAAGACCTGATGGTTCTCGACGTGATGGAGTTGCTGAAAGCGCAAGACCCATCGCTGACGTACCGGCGTTCGTGCCGCGAAGGCGTGTGCGGCTCCGACGGCGTGAACATGAACGGCAAGAACGGCCTCGCGTGCATCACGCCGGTATCGGAAGTCGCGAAGAAAGACAAGCTGGTGTTGCGGCCGCTGCCGGGACTGCCGGTCATCCGCGATCTCGTCATCGACATGAGCCAGTTCTACCGGCAGTACGAAAAGATCCGGCCGTACGTGATCAACGACCAGCCACCGCCGGCGCAGGAGCGGCTGCAGTCGCCGGAAGATCGCGCCAAGCTCGACGGACTGTACGAGTGCATCCTGTGCGCGTGCTGCTCCACCGCGTGCCCGTCGTTCTGGTGGAACCCCGACAAGTTCATCGGTCCGGCCGGCTTGTTGCAGGCGTACCGGTTCCTTGCCGACAGCCGCGACACGGCGACCGCGGAGCGACTGGCTGCGCTCGACGATCCGTTCAGCGTGTTCCGCTGTCGCGGCATCATGAACTGCGTCAGCGTCTGTCCGAAGGGGCTCAACCCCACGCGGGCGATCGGCAAGATCCGGTCGATGCTGCTGCAGCAAGGCACCTGATCCGCTAGCGTTACGGCTCACCCGAGCATCGCCGCACAAACCCGTCGAGGCGCAAACTGCTAGACTTTGCCTTGGCGAATAAAGGCACGGCGATACGGATGTCGGAATCCTTCTTAGAACAGATGCAGAAGACCTCGCACCTCGCGGGGGGCAACGTCGCGTACATCGAATCGCTGTACGAAACCTATCTCGAGAATCCGAACAACGTTCCACCCGAGTGGCGGACCTACTTCGAGAAGCTGCCGCGCGTCGACGGTGTAATCGCCTCCGACGTTCCGCACAGCACGGTGATCCGTCACTTCGAACTGATCGGGCGGAACCGCCTGCGAGCCCGACCTCAGTCGGTCGCCACTGAAGTAGCCAACGAACACGAACGTAAACAGATCCGCGTAACCGAACTCATATACGCCTATCGTCATCGAGGCCACAAGCGCGCCACGATCGATCCGTTGGGGATGATGGAGCGGCCGGCTACACCGGTACTGGATCTCGCTTACCACCACCTGTCCGCTGCCGATCTCGATACGGTTTTCCAGACGGGCACGTTCTTCTACGGCGCGGAGAAAGCGACCCTGCGCGACATCGTCGCGGCGCTGGAGCACACGTATTGCGGCAGCGTCGGCGCCGAGTACATGCACATCGTCGATGCCGCCGAACAGCTATGGGTACAGCAACGGCTCGAGAGCGTGCGGTGCCATCCGGAGTACGGCGACGACGTGAAGCGCATGATCCTGGAGCGCCTGACAGCCGCCGAAGGGCTGGAGCGTTATCTGCAGAACAAGTTTCCCGGCACGAAACGATTCGGCCTGGAAGGCGGCGAAAGCCTGATACCGATGCTGCACGAAGCGATCCAGCGCGCCGGTTCGCACGGCATCGTCGAAACCGTCATCGCAATGGCGCACCGCGGGCGCCTCAACGTGCTCGTCAATATCCTCGGCAAGCATCCGCGCGAACTGTTCGACGAGTTCGAAGGCAAACTGCCGGTCGCGCAGACATCCGGCGACGTGAAGTATCACCAGGGATTTTCCTCGAACGTGATGACGCCGGGTGGCGAAATGCACCTGGCGCTCGCGTTCAATCCATCGCATCTCGAGATTGTCGGTCCCGTTGCCGAAGGCTCGGTTCGGGCGCGGCAGGATCGGCGACTCGATTACACCGGCAATCTCGTCGTGCCGGTCATCATCCATGGCGACGCCGCGTTTTCGGGCCAGGGCGTCGTGATGGAGACGTTCCAGATGTCGCAGACGCGCGGATTCAGAACCGGCGGCACGATTCATCTGATCATCAACAACCAGATCGGCTTCACCACCAGTCGACAGGACGACGCGCGATCGACCGAATACTGCACCGAAGTCGCGCGCATGGTGCAGGCGCCGATCTTCCACGTGAACGGCGACGATCCTGAGGAGGTACTGTTCGTTACGCAGGTTGCGGTCGATTACCGGATGCAGTTCCGCAAAGACGTCGTGATCGATCTCGTCGGCTATCGCCGCCGCGGCCACAACGAAGCGGAAGAGCCGATGACGACGCAGCCGCTGATGTATCAGAAGATCCGCAAGCTGCCCACCACGCGGACGATCTACGCGGAAAAGCTCGTTGCCGACGGCACCGTCACGCAGGAAGACGCGGACCAGATGGTGGAGACCTATCGGCAGGCGCTCGAATCGGGCGAGCACGTCGCGCTCAGCCTGGTCTCGAAACCGAATACCCAGCTCTACGTCGACTGGACGCCGTATCTCGGCCATCACTGGACCACGCCGGCCGACACGCGCTTTCCGATCGCAGGCTTGCGCCGGCTTGCTGCGCAGATGGAACAGTTGCCCGATGGGTTCGTGCTGCATCCGCAGGTGCAGCGGCTGATCGAAGACCGTCACAAGATGTCGGCGGGCGCGTTGCCGTTGAATTGGGGCTACGCGGAGAATCTCGCTTACGCTACGTTGCTAGACGAAGGCCATCCGATCCGCCTCACCGGACAGGATGTCGGGCGCGGAACCTTCTCGCACCGCCACGCCATGCTGTTCAACCAGAGAGACGGCCGGCGCTACATTCCGCTGAATCACATCTCCGAGAAGACGCGCTTCGACATCTACGATTCGTTGTTGTCGGAAGCAGGTGTGCTCGCGTTCGAATACGGCTACTCGACGACGATGCCGAACGCGCTCGTGCTATGGGAAGCCCAGTTCGGCGATTTCGCCAACGGCGCGCAGGTGGTGATCGACCAGTTCATCACCAGCGGCGAGCACAAGTGGCAGCGCCTTTGTGGACTCGTTGTACTGCTGCCGCATGGTTACGAAGGCGCCGGTCCCGAGCATTCGTCCGCTCGCGTCGAGCGGTATCTGCAGATGTCGGCGCAGCACAACATCCAGGTGTGCGTGCCGACCACGCCTGCGCAGATGTTCCACATGCTGCGCCGTCAGGTGATCCGGCCGTTGCGTAAACCGCTGATCGCGTTTACGCCGAAGAGTCTGCTGCGCCACAAGCTTGCGATCTCCACGCTGGAAGATCTGGCGGACGGCACGTTCCAGCCGGTGATGGCCGAGATCGATCCGATCGACTCCGCGCGCGTTTCGCGCGTCGTGCTGTGCAGCGGCAAGGTGTACTACGATCTGCTCGAGCGTCGTCGCGACGACCATGTCGAAGACGTTGCGATCGTCCGGCTCGAACAGCTGTACCCGTTCCCGGAGCAGGAACTTGCGCAGTCGATTGCGCCGTACAAGAACCTGAAAGACGTCGTGTGGTGTCAGGAAGAGCCGATGAATCAGGGCGCGTGGTATGCGAGCCAGCACCACATGCGGCGCGTCATCCTCGCCCACGGCGAGGAGTTGTATCTGTCGTACGCGGGGCGCGAAGCATCGGCGGCGCCGGCGGCCGGCTACATGCAATTGCACGTCCAGCAGCAGGGGCGCCTCGTCGAAGACGCGCTATACGGTTGACCCTTGACGGGTCGTGCGACGATCGAAGAACACGAAGAAGGATGATCGCGTGACGCTAGAAATAAAGGCTCCGACGTTCCCGGAATCGATCGCGGACGGCACCGTCGCGGCCTGGCACAAGCAACCGGGCGAAGCGGCGAAGCGGGACGAAGTGCTCGTTGAGATCGAAACCGACAAAGTCGTGCTCGAGATCGTCGCGCCGTCCGATGGAACGCTGCAGCAGATCGTGAAGGCGGTCGGCGACGTGGTGTTGTCCGAAGAGGTGGTGGGGCTGTTTGCGGAGGGCGCGACGGCTGCCGCAGCGCCAGCAGCCGGCGAGAGCCGCCGCGGCTACGGCGAAGCCCGCTGCGGAGCCTACAACGAAAACGGCGGTTGAACGTGACGCGAGCGTCAGTCCCGCCGCGCGCAAACTGGCCGCGGAGCAGGGCGTTGCGCTCGGTCGCGTGGACGGCACCGGCAAAGACGGACGCGTGACCAAAGAAGACGTTCTGCGCGCGGCCGCGCAGAAGCCGGCGCGTACGCCGGGACCGCCGGTCGCGACTATCACACCGCCGAGCCCCGCCGCTGCATCCGACGTAAGGGCAGAGCGCCGGGTGCCGATGACGCGATTGCGCGCGAGCATCGCGCGCCGGCTCGTCGAAGCACAGCACACCGCGGCGATGCTGACGACTTTCAACGAGGTCGACATGCAGGCGGTGATGACGCTGCGCAGTCGGCACAAGGACGAGTTCGAGAAGCGGCACAACGGCATTCGGCTCGGTTTCATGTCGTTCTTCGTGCGCGCCTCAGTGGAAGCGTTGAAGCGTTTTCCCGCGGTGAATGCGTCGATCGACGACACCGACATCGTCTACCACGGCTACTACGACATCGGCGTAGCGGTCAGCACCGATCGCGGGCTCGTGGTGCCGGTCATTCGCGATGCCGACGCGCTCGGACTCGCGCAGATCGAGGAACAGATACGCGTTTACGGGACGAAAGCGCGCGACGGCAAACTGACCATCGAAGACATGTCGGGCGGTACCTTCACGATTTCGAACGGCGGTGTGTTCGGATCGCTGATGTCGACGCCGATTCTCAACGCGCCGCAAACGGCGGTGCTCGGCATGCACAAGATCCAGGAGCGTCCGGTGGTGCTCGACGGCGAGATCGTGGCGCGTCCGATGATGTACCTCGCACTGTCGTACGATCACCGGCTGATCGACGGCCAGGAAGCCGTCAGGTTCCTGGTCACCATCAAGGAACTGTTAGAGGATCCGGCGCGGATCCTGCTCGATCTGTGACGCCCACGCCCTCGGAGCATTTGCGATGACCACCGGATACGACGTAATCGTCATTGGCGCCGGTCCAGCCGGATATCACGCTGCGATTCGCGCGGCGCAACTGGGAATGAAGACCGCGTGCATCGACAAGTCGCTCGATTCCGCAGGAAAACCGGTGCTCGGCGGCACATGTCTCAACTGGGGATGCATCCCGTCGAAAGCATTGCTCGACGCGTCTCACAAGTACGTCGAGGCGCGCGACCATCTACCGGCGATGGGCATCAAGCCGGCGAAGGTCGAATTGGATCTCACGCAGATGATGGCGCACAAGACCGCCGTCGTTGCGAAGCTGACCGGCGGCGTGGCGACGCTGTATCAGGGCAACGGTGTTGCGTGGTTGCCTGGCACCGGCAAACTGCTGGCCGGACGAAAGGTGGAATACCAGCCGCACGACGGCGCGTCGCAGGTGCTCGACGCACAGCACGTGGTACTCGCGCCCGGCTCGGTGCCGGTCGACATCAAGCCAACGCCTTTGAGCGACGGTGTGGTCGTCGATTCGACCGGCGCGCTCGAGTTCGATGCGGTTCCGAAGAAGCTCGGCGTCATCGGCGCCGGCGTGATCGGACTCGAACTGGGCAGCGTCTGGAGCCGCCTCGGCGCTGACGTGGTGATTCTCGAAGCGCTCGAAGACTTCCTGCCGATGACGGACGCGCGCATCGCTCGCGACGCGAAGAAGCTTTTCGAGGCGCAGGGTTTGAATGTGCGCCTCGGCGCACGCGTCATCGGTTCGTCGGTGAAAGGCCAATCGGTCACGGTGACCTACCAGGACAAGTCGGGCGAACAACAGCTGACGTTCGACAAGCTGATCGTTTCGGTGGGTCGCCGTCCGTACACGAAGGGGCTGCTCGCACCGGATTGCGGCGTGAATCTCGACGAGCGCGGCTTCCTGTTCGTGAACGACGTATGCGCGACCGATGCACCGCAGGTATATGCGGTGGGCGACGGCGTTCGCGGTCCGATGCTCGCGCACAAAGGCATGGAAGAAGGTGTGATGGTGGCGGAGCGCATTGCCGGCAAGAAGCCGATGGTGAACTACGACTGCATACCGTCGGTGATTTACACGCACCCGGAGATCGCGTGGGTAGGTAAGACGGAACAGGAAGTGAAGGCGAGCGGCGAAGCGTACAACGTAGGGAGTTTCAATTTCTCCGCCAACGGTCGCGCGCTGGCGGCGGCCGACTCGGAAGGCCTCGTGAAAGTCATCGCCGACGCGGAGTCCGACCGGATCGTCGGCGTTCACATCCTGGGTCCGCAAGCATCGGAGTTGATCGCACAAGCGGTGATTGCAATGGAGTTCTCGGCGAGCGCGGAAGATCTGGCGTTGACGATGTTCGCGCATCCGACGCTGTCGGAGGCGGTGCACGAGGCTGCGTTGGGGGTGGCCGGTCACGCGATCCACACGATCAATCGAAAAAAGAAAACGTAACGGAAGCACATACATGAATTTGCACGAATACCAAGCAAAACAGCTTTTTGCCGAATATGGTCTGCCCGTTTCGACGGGCTACGCAGTGGACACGCCGCAAGCCGCGGTCGAAGCGGCGAAGAAAATCGGCGGTAGCAGATGGGTGGTCAAGGTCCAGGTGCACGCAGGCGGCCGCGGTAAGGCCGGCGGCGTGAAACTGGCCGACACCACGGCCGAAGTGGAAGCGTTCGCAAAAAAATGGCTGGGCAAGCGTCTGGTGACGATACAGACCGACGAACACGGCCAACCCGTCAGCAAGATCTACGTCGAGAGCTGTACCGACATCGAGCGCGAACTCTATCTCGGCGCCGTGATCGACCGCGCAACGCGTCGGGTCGTATTCATGTCCTCGACCGAGGGCGGCGTGGAAATCGAAAAGGTGGCGGAAGAGACGCCGGAGAAGATCATCCGCACCACCATCGACCCGATCGTCGGCGCACAACCGTATCAGGGTCGCGAGATCGCGTTCGCGCTGGGTCTGAAAGGTGCGCAGGTCAATCAATTCGCGAGTCTGTTCGTGAACCTGTCGCGGTTGTTCCACGAGTGCGACTGCTCGCTGCTCGAAGTGAACCCGCTGGTCGTTACGACAGCCGGCAACATCCATTGCCTCGACGCGAAAGTGAACATCGACGGCAACGCACTGTTCCGCCAGAAGCGTCTCGCTGCGATGCACGACGCGAGTCAGGAAGACGAGCGCGAAGGACTGGCTGCGAAGTTCAACCTCAACTACGTCGCGCTCGACGGCAACATCGGTTGCATGGTGAACGGCGCGGGGCTCGCGATGGGCACGATGGACCTCGTGAAGACGCACGGCGGGCAACCCGCCAACTTTCTCGACGTCGGCGGCAGCGCCAGCAAAGAGTCGGTCGGCGAGGCATTCAAGATCATTCTGTCCGACAAGAACGTCAAAGCGGTGCTGATCAACATCTTCGGCGGCATCGTCAGCTGCGTGACGATTGCCGACGGCATCATCGCGGCCGTAAAAGAAGTGGGCGTGAACGTTCCGGTCGTCGTTCGCTTCGAGGGAAACAATTCCGTCAAGGGGTCGGCCCGGTTGGCCGAAAGCGGGCTCAACATCATTGCCGCGAAGAGTCTGGTGGATGCGGCCAAAAAAGTAGTGAAGGCAGCCGGGGGCAAAGCATGAGCATTCTGATCAACAAGCGGACCAAGGTGATCTGCCAGGGATTCACCGGCGCGCAAGGCACATTGCACAGCGAACAGGCGTTGGCCTACGGCACCAAACTCGTAGGCGGGGTTACGCCGGGTAAAGGCGGCACAAAACATCTCGGCCTGCCGGTGTTCGATACGGTGCACGACGCCGTGGCGGAAACCGGTGCGACCGCGTCGGTGATCTACGTTCCGGCGCCGTTCTGCAAAGACTCGATCCTTGAAGCGATCGCCGCGGGCTTGAAGCTCGTCGTGTGCATTACGGAAGGCATCCCCACACTCGACATGCTCACGATCAAAGCGCGGCTGGCGACGAGCCAGACCCGCCTCATCGGCCCGAACTGCCCGGGCGTCATCACACCGGGCGAGTGCAAGATCGGCATCATGCCGGGAGACATTCATTTGCCGGGACGCGTGGGCATCGTGTCGCGTTCGGGTACGCTGACGTACGAGGCCGTCAAGCAGACGACCGACCGCGGTTTTGGCCAGAGCAGTTGCGTCGGCATCGGCGGCGATCCGATTCCCGGCAGTCACTTCATCGACATCCTCGCGCTCTTCGAGAAGGACCCGGCCACCGAAGCGATCGTGATGGTCGGCGAGATCGGCGGCACAGCGGAGGAGGAAGCGGCGGCGTTCATCAAGGAAAACGTCAGCAAGCCGGTGGTGTCGTACATCGCCGGTGTGACCGCGCCGCCCGGCAAACGGATGGGCCATGCGGGTGCCATCATTGCGGGCGGCAAAGGTACCGCCGATGAGAAGTTCGCCGCGCTGAAGGCCGCCGGCGTGAAGACGGTGCGCAGTCTTGCCGACATAGGCAGCGCGCTCGCGAAGGTTACCGGGTGGAAGTGATCCGGCTTGAATTGCTTCGCGTGGTCCCCATAAAAGCGGCTGTTTTGGCAGTGCGCGGAGCGATGTGATGGAAGAGGTGAAACAGGCCGAACAAACCCTCGGATTCCAGGCGGAGGCGAAGCAACTCCTGCAGTTGATGATCCACTCCTTGTATTCGAACAGGGAGATCTTTCTTCGGGAGCTGATCTCGAATGCCTCCGATGCGGTGGACAAGCTCCGCTTCGAAGCGCTCGAACGTCCCGCGCTCCTCGACGAAGACGGTGAGCTGCGCATCCGCATCTCCGTGGACGAAGAAGCGAAGACGATCACCATCTCCGACAACGGTATCGGCATGTCGCGCGAAGAGGCGATCGCGAATCTCGGTACGATCGCGAAATCGGGTACCGCCGAGTTTCTCTCGAAGCTGTCCGGCGATCGGAAGAAAGACGCCGCGCTGATCGGTCAGTTCGGTGTCGGCTTTTACAGCGCGTTCATCGTGGCCGACAGCGTAGACGTGCTGACGCGCCGCGCCGACGAGCCGGAAGACTCGGCAACGCGATGGCGCTCGAGCGGTGAGTCGGATTTTACGGTTGCGACCGAAACGAAGCCGACTCGCGGCACCGACGTGACGCTGCATCTGAAGGACGATGCGAAGGATTTCGCAGACGGCTATCGATTGCGCAGCATCGTGCGCAAGTACAGCGATCATATCGGCGTGGCGGTGGAGATGGTGAAACAATCCATCGAAGCCGAGGACGACGAGAAGTCTTCGAAGAAGAACAAGGAGAAGCAGGCAGTCGAGTGGGAACCGGTCAATTCCGCAAAGGCGCTGTGGACGCGCCCGCGCACCGAGATCTC
Organism: uncultured Gammaproteobacteria bacterium; assembly: GCA_963780795.1. Taxonomy (GTDB): domain Bacteria; phylum Pseudomonadota; class Gammaproteobacteria; order Pseudomonadales; family Azotimanducaceae; genus DATJGR01. The sequence goes on from CAWADH010000013.1 coordinate 118,259, forward strand.
CGACGACGAATACAAAGAATTCTACAAGCACGTCTCGCACGACTTCGACGATCCGCAGACGTGGAGTCACAACAAAGTGGAAGGCAAGCTCGAATACACGAGCCTGCTGTACCTGCCGAAGCACGCGCCGTTCGACCTGTGGAACCGTGATGCGCCACGCGGCCTCAAGCTATACGTGCAGCGGGTCTACATCCTCGACCAGGCCGAGCAGTTCCTGCCGCTCTATCTGCGCTTCATCAAAGGCGTGCTCGACTCGAACGATCTGCCGTTGAACGTTTCGCGCGAGTTGCTGCAGGAAGACGAACGCGTTCAGAGCATCAAGAGCGCCCTGACCAAACGCGTGCTCGACATGCTGTCGAAACTCGCGACGTCCGAGCCCGATGCCTATCGCAGCTTCTACAAGGACTTCGGCGAAGTGTTGAAGGAAGGTCCTGCGGAGGACTTCACCAATCGCGAGGCGATTGCCAAGCTGCTGCGCTTCTCGTCGACGCACACGGACGACGAAGAACCAACCGTAACGCTCGAAGATTACGTCTCGCGAATGAAGGAAGGGCAGAAGGAAGTCTTCTACATCTGCGCCGACAATTTCGCGACCGCGAAGAGTTCCCCGCAACTGGAGCTGCTGCGTAAGCGCGGCGTCGAAGCGCTGCTGTTGCACGAGCGTCTCGACGATTGGCTGATGTCGACGCTCGGCGAGTTCGACGGAAAGCGTTTCAGAGACGTCGCGCGCGGCGAACTCGACCTTCCTGGTGGGGGCGACGACGCGAAGGAAGAAGCGGTCGAAAACGTAGGCGACGAGCTGTTGAAGCGGCTAAAGACCGTGCTCGCCGACAAGGTTGCAGAGGTGCGGCTATCGAAGCGACTGACGACATCGCCGGCGTGCCTGGTGCTCGACGAGCACGCGATGGGCACGCAGATGCGTCGGATCATGGAAGCGGCCGGACAGCGCGTTCCGGATGCGAAGCCGAACTTCGAGATCAACGCATCGCACCCGCTCGTCGGAAGGCTCGACGCCGAGCCCGATGAAAACCGATTTCGCGAACTGGCGCTCGTCCTGTTCGATCAGGCCGCGTTGGCCGATGGCGGCCAGTTGAGCGATCCCGCCGCGTATGTGACGAGACTGAATGCACTGTTGCTGGAGTTGCTCGGCGGCAACGGTTGACGGATCAGCCATTGAATCCATGGGACGAACTGGAAACCGTAGCGGACTATCTGCGCTGGATGGCCACGAAGCTGTCGCGTGCAGACGTTCATTACGGCCATGGCACCGACAACGCATGGGATGAAGCGCTTGCGCTGCTGTGTGGGCGTCTCGGCATCGCACCGGATAAGGTCGAGTTCGTACTCGGCGCGAAACTGATGGGCGCAGAGCGGCGCGAACTCGTTCGCTTGCTGGAGCGCCGCATCGTGCACCACGTGCCGGTTCCGTATCTGGTCGGTGAGGCGTGGTTTGCCGCTCGTCGCTATCTGATCGAGCCGGGTGTGCTGATTCCGCGCTCGCCGATTGCGGAGCTGATTGTCTCCGAGTTCGCGCCCTGGTTGGGTCGTTTTCCCGATCGAATCCTCGATCTCTGCACCGGCTCCGGTTGCATCGGCATCGCGTGCGCGCATGCGTTTCCGTATGCCGAGGTCGTCTTGTCGGATATCGACGAAGGCGCGTTGGCGTTAGCCGCCAGAAACGTATCGCTGCATCAGCTCGACGATCGGGTCTCGGTGGCTCGTGCAGACGTGTTCGACGGGCTCGATGCATCGACCTTCGACCTGATCGTGACGAATCCTCCGTACGTCGACGCGCCCGATCTGGCAGCGCTGCCTGCCGAGTATCGGCACGAGCCGACGCGGGCGCTTGCTGCCGGTGAGGATGGCCTCGATGTCATCCGACGGATTCTGTCGGGCGCACGGCGCTGGCTCGCCGAGGACGGCGTGTTGGTCGGCGAAGTCGGCAGCAGCGCCGACAACCTACTCGCGGCGTTTCCCGATCTGCCGTTCGTCTGGCCCGAGCTGCAACACGGCGGACACGGCGTGTTCGTTCTGGAGGCAGCCGGGTTGTCTTGATCTGGGTGAGCGCCGATACTGCGCGCGGCGCTTTGGACAGTGATTTTGCTTCGGTCAACGACCCGCTTCGGACTCGCTCATGGCAGGCAATACGTTCGGAAGAACATTCACGGTTACGACTTTCGGCGAGAGTCACGGGCCGTCGATCGGCGCGATCGTGGACGGTTGTCCGCCCGGCTTGCCCCTCAACGAATCCGATCTGCAGGGTGACCTCGATCGCCGCCGACCGGGGCAATCGAAATACACGACACAGCGCGACGAAGCCGACGAAGTACGCATTCTCTCGGGTGTATTCGAAGGCGTTACGACGGGCACGCCGATCGGGCTGGTCATCGACAACACCGACCAGCGCAGCCGCGACTACAGCAAGATCCAGGACGTTTTCCGTCCAGCGCACGCGGATTACACGTACCAGAAGAAGTACGGCATTCGCGACTATCGCGGCGGCGGACGCTCCTCGGCGCGCGAGACCGCAATGCGCGTGGCGGCGGGCGCCATTGCGAAGAAATACCTGGCGCAACAGTTCGGCGCATCCGTGCGCGGCTACCTCGCGCAGATCGGTACCATCCGGCCGCAAGCGATCGATTGGGACGAAGTCGACAGGAACCCGTTCTTCTGCCCCGACGCGTCTATCGTTCCGCAGATCGCCGAGTTCATCGACAGGTTGCGCAAGGATGGCGATTCGATCGGCGCCCGCGTGACCGTCGTCGCCAGCGGCGTGCCGGTTGGATTGGGCGAACCGGTTTTCGACAAGCTCGACGCCGACATCGCGCGGGCGTTGATGAGCATCAATGCGGTAAAAGGCGTGGAACTCGGCGCAGGCTTCGACGTCGTGCAGCAGCGCGGCACCGAACATCGCGACGAAATGACGTCTGCCGGATTCCTCAGCAACAACGCAGGCGGCGTGCTCGGCGGAATTTCTACTGGCCAGGACATCGTTGCGAGCATCGCGCTGAAGCCGACATCGAGTCTGCGGTTGCCGGGACGCAGCCTCAACGAGCAGGGCGAGGAAGTGGAGGTGATGACCACCGGCCGGCACGACCCCTGCGTGGGCATTCGCGCCACGCCGATCGCAGAGGCGATGATGGCGCTCGTGTTGATGGACCATCTTATGCGCCAGCGGGCGCAGAATCCCAACTGGCTCGACCGCGCCTGATCGCACCATTGCGTGCTTGTTAGTCGGCGAAGTTTCGAAGCACCTCTAGAAACGCGTTTGCGGGATTCGACAGCGTGCGTGCGGGATTGGTGATGGCACCGAGATCGCGGCCGAGCAACTCGCAGTCGACGTCGAGGCGAATCAGCGGCGCACGAACCATCGTCGCAGGCAGCACGCTCCAACCAAGTCCGATGCCGACGAGCATGCCGATCGTCTCGAGATAGTTAGTAGCCATCGCCGTGCGCAACGGTAGTCCAGCGCGCGCAAAGCGTTCGGCAACGATGCGGCCGGTGTAAGTGCCGAGGCCGGGAAGAATGGCAGGAAATGTCGACAGTCGATCGAGTGCGATCCGCCGCTGGGTGGCGAGCGGGTGATCGGCGGCGACGGTGAACGCGAGCGGATCGTGCCACAGCCGTTCGCTCTTCAGCTTCGGTTCGGGCTGCGGCGCCAGCGTGACGACAGCCAGTTCCGTGCGGCCGCTGCGCACCAGTTCGTGAGCGGCCTCGGAGTCGACGAATTCAATGTCGAGTTCGACATCGGTGAAGCGTTGAGAGAACGCTTTCAGCACCGGCGCGAGTCGGTGTAACCCGACGTGATGGCTGGTCGCCAGCGCCAGGCGACCGTCGATGCGCCGGTGCAGGTTGCGCAACATCACTTCGGTGTCGGCCAGTCCGCTCAGCAGCTCGATCGCTTTTGGCTTCAGCAGCGCGCCCGCTTCGGTCAGGTAAACGCGCTTTCCGACGCGGTCGAATAGCGACACGCCGACGCTGGCCTCGAGCGCCTGAATGCGCTTGGTGATCGCAGGCTGGGTGAGATGGAGTTGCTCCGCCGCGCGAGAGAAAGAGGCGTTGTCGGCTACCGCGATGAAGGCTCGAAGTTCATTCCATTCCATGATCGAAGTTATGAAAATAATGAATTTGTCTTATCCAAACAGCGATCCTACCATGGCGACCCTTTGACGGAAGGCGGTTTGCCGTGGCTGAAACCCTATACGACAAGATCTGGCGCGATCACTTAGTGACCGAGCGCGAGGATGGCACCGGGCTGATCTATATCGATCGCCATCTATTGCACGAGGTGACGTCCCCGCAGGCGTTCGACGGACTCAAGTTGGCCGGGCGGCGGCCGTGGCGGATCGATGCCAACCTGGCCACGCCGGACCATAACGTGCCGACCACCGACCGCGAACTCGGTATCGACGGGATCACCGACGAAACGTCGCGGATCCAGGTGGTCACGCTCGATGACAACTGTCGCGACTTCGGCATTCCACAGTTCGACATCCGCGACGTGCGGCAGGGCATCGTTCACGTGGTGGGCCCGGAACAGGGCGCGACCTTGCCGGGAATGACCATCGTCTGCGGTGACTCGCACACGTCTACCCACGGTGCGTTCGGTGCGCTGGCGCAAGGCATCGGGACGTCCGAAGTGGAGCACGTGCTTGCAACGCAATGCCTGGTTCAACGCAAAACCGGCAATATGGAGATCCGCGCGGTCGGCACGCTCGGACACGGACTTTTCGCCAAAGATCTCGTGCTCGCGATCATCGGCCGCATCGGTACGGCCGGCGGCACCGGGCAGACGCTCGAGTTTCGCGGTCCGGCAATCGAAGCGCTGACGATGGAAGGCCGCATGACGGTCTGCAACATGGCGATCGAGGGCGGTGCACGCGCCGGATTGATCGCGGTGGACGACGTGACGTTCGATTACTTGAAGGGGCGACCGTTCGCACCCAAGGACGAGATGTGGGACGCCGCGGTCGAGTATTGGCGGACGCTGAACACGGATTCCGACGCCGTGTTTGACCGATCGGTCACGATCGACGCCGCGGCGCTGGAACCGCAGGTCACCTGGGGTACCTCGCCTGAACTCGTCACCAGCATTTCGGGCCGGGTGCCGGACCCGAATTCGTATGTGGAGCCGGCGCGCAAAGAGTCGGTCGAACGCGCGCTGGTCTATATGGGACTGGAACCGGGCCGCGCGCTGACCGATATCGAACTCGATCGCGTGTTCATCGGGTCTTGCACTAATGCGCGCATCGAAGACTTGCGTGCAGCCGCCGCGGTGGTTCGTGGGAGAACAGTGTCATCTCGGATCCGGCAGGCGATGGTGGTTCCGGGCTCCGGTCTCGTGAAGCGCCAGGCTGAGAAGGAGGGACTCGCGCGCGTGTTCCTCGACGCCGGTTTCGAGTGGCGCAGTCCCGGATGTTCGATGTGCCTCGCCATGAACGCCGACCGGCTCGAACCGGGCGAGCGGTGTGCTGCGACGTCGAACCGGAACTTCGAAGGGCGGCAAGGACACGGTGGCCGCACTCATCTGGTCAGCCCTGCGATGGCGGCGGCCGCCGCCGTTGTCGGTCATTTCACCGATGTGCGCGAACTGCTCGGTGCACGGACATGAAGCCTTTTACTACGCTGGCCGGAACCGTTGTTCCGCTCGACCGCGCCAATGTCGATACCGACCAGATCATCCCGAAACAGTTTCTGAAATCGATCCGCCGCATCGGCTTCGGCGAGAACCTGTTCGATGCCTGGCGATTTCTCGACGAAGGTGCCATGGGTCAGACACCCAACGAACGGCGGATCAACCGTGAGTTCGTTTTGAATCAGTCGCGCTACCAAGGCGCGTCGATCCTGATCGCGCGCGCGAACTTCGGCTGCGGGTCGAGTCGCGAGCACGCGGTCTGGGCGCTGGAGGAGTACGGCATTCGTTGCGTTCTCGCACCGAGCTTCGCCGACATCTTTTTCAATAATTGCTTCAAGAATGGCGTATTACCCATTGTTTTAGAAGAAGAAGTGATTGACGAACTTTTCAAAAAAATCGCGACAACGCCAGGCTATGGGCTGACCATAGACTTGCCGAATCAGACGATCGTCGGTCCCGATGGAGCGCGGACGAGCTTTCACGTGGAACCTCACCGCAAGCACTGTCTCGTGCATGGCCTCGACGACATCGGCCTGACGCTGCAAGCCGAAGCCGAAATTCGCGCGTTCGAGGCGAAACACCGGGCATTGCGGCCATGGCTGTTTAAATCAAGTTCTTAGAAAGAAGATGCAACTATAAGATTATGAAAAAGAAAGTACTGATACTTCCCGGCGATGGAATCGGTCCGGAAGTGGTGTCTCAAGCTGTGCGGGTCATGTTGGCAGCTGCCCCGATGGCCGGCTTCGAACTCCAACTGGACGAAGCGCTGTTGGGCGGCCGCGCCATCGAGGAGAACGGTTCGCCGCTGCCGAAGGAAACGCTTGCCGCCGCGAAAGCATCGGACGCGGTGCTGCTCGGCGCGGTCGGTGGCCCGAAGTGGGATTCGCTGCCGATGCAGCAGCGTCCCGAACGCGGTCTGCTCGATTTGCGCGCGGGTCTCGAACTGTTCGCGAATCTCCGACCGGCACTGCTGTTCCGCCCACTCGCTGATGCGTCGTCGCTGAAGCGTGAACTGGTCGAAGATCTCGACATCCTCATCGTTCGCGAACTCACCGGCGGCATCTACTTCGGCAAGCCTCGCGGCATCGAACTGGTCGACAACCTGCGGCGCGGCTTCAACACCGATGTCTATGACGAGACGGAGATCGCCCGCATCGGTCGCGTCGCGTTCGATCTGGCGCGCAAGCGCAATCGACGTGTGTGCTCGGTGGACAAAGCAAACGTGCTCGAAGTCACACAGCTGTGGCGAGAGGTCATGAAGGAGGTTGCAGCCGACTATCCCGACGTCGAACTGAGCCACATGTATGTGGACAACGCGGGCATGCAACTCGTCCGCCGGCCGAAGCAGTTCGACGTGATCGTTACCGGCAACATGTTCGGCGACATCCTCTCCGATGTGGCGGCGATGCTCACCGGTTCGCTCGGCATGCTGCCCTCGGCGTCGCTCGGGTCGGACGGGCGCGGGCTCTACGAACCGGTGCACGGATCTGCGCCGGACATCGTCGGCCGCGGCATTTCCAATCCGTTAGCGACCATTCTCTCGGTCGGAATGATGTTCCGATACACGTTCGGCGCGATCGAGGCGGCCGCGCGGATCGATCGCGCCGTACAGCAGGTGCTCGAGCGCGGCTTGCGCACGCCGGACATCCTGCCGGAGGAAACGACCGGTCTGCAGCGCGTCGGCACAGAAGAGATGGGGCAAGCAGTTCTGGATGCATTTGCACGGGGAGACAGATGATGCGGCAGGTCAATGTCGCGGTGGTCGGCGCAACCGGTGCGGTTGGCGAGGCGATGGTCGAGATTCTGGAAGAGCGTAACTTTCCGGTGAAGGAGTTGTACTTGCTGGCAAGCGAGCGCTCGGAAGGCAAGGTGATCAGGTTCGGCGGTCGTTCCATTCGGGTGAGGCGGCTCGACCAGTTCGATTTTGCCGGCGTGGACATTGCCCTGTTCTCGGCCGGCGCTTCGATCTCGGCCGACTTCGCCCCAAAGGCGGCCGAGGCGGGCTGTATCGTCATCGACAATACGTCACAGTTCCGCTACGACGACGCCATCCCGTTGGTGGTCCCGGAAGTGAATCCGCACGCGGTCGCAAAGCGTCACCCGCGTGGCATCATTGCGAATCCGAACTGCTCCACGATTCAGATGGTGGTTGCCCTGAAGCCGATATTCGACGCGGTCGGCATCGAGCGCATCAATGTTGCGACGTATCAATCGGTATCGGGCGCCGGCGCGAAAGGCATTCGCGAGCTCGCAGGTCAGACGGCAGACCTGTTGAACGCGAAGCCGATCGAACCAAAGGCGTTTTCGCGCCAGATTGCGTTCAACGTCATTCCGCACATCGACGTCTTCCAGGAGAACGGCTACACGAAGGAAGAAATGAAGATGGTGTGGGAGACGCGCAAGATTCTCGAAGTGCCAGACATCCTCGTGAATCCGACATGCGTGCGTGTCCCGGTTTTCTATGGTCATTCGGAGGCGGTGCACATCGAGACGCGCAACAAGCTGAGCGCGGTCGATGCACGCGCGCTGCTGTCGAAGGCACCGGGCGTTCGAGTGCTCGACGAACGCAAGAACGGTGGCTATCCGACTGCCGTCGTCGATGCCGCCGGAAAGGATCCGGTGTGGGTCGGACGTATACGCGAAGACATCTCGCATCCACGCGGACTCGATCTCTGGATCGTTTCCGACAATGTCCGTAAAGGGGCGGCTCTGAACAGTGTACAAATCGCGGAGCTTTTGCTAAAAGAACAGCAATAAGTGTTACTTACTGCACTCTTTGAACGCCTCTTCTAAGTTATCTTTTGTTCGGCATTGCGTCGGCGCCTTCGGGCGCCGAATCGCTATGCAAGGTGATGTCACAGGTCTCTGGTTTGGTGCGGCCTGTGTACGTTCCGGCGTTCGCGATCAATGGACGGTATCGGACCTCGGATCGGCTCGATAAATCGAAGGACACGAATATGGCTCGCAGGTTGGCACTCGGTTACGCCCTCACGGCGACCCTCTGGTGCGCCCAGGCCTTTGCGCTGGGGCTCGGTGACATCACGGTTCACTCGGCGCTGAACCAGAAGCTCGACGCAGAAATCGAGTTGCTCGAGACGCGCGGTATGAGCGAGTCGGAGATCGTTGCGCAACTCGCGTCATCGGACGATTTCAAGCGCGTCGGCATCGAGCGTTTCTTCTTTCTGACCAGCCTGCAATTCCACGTGGAACTGCGCGAAGGTCGCGCGGTGCTCCGGGTCAGCAGTGCGCAGCCTATGACCGAGCCGTATCTGAACTTCCTCGTGCAGGTCATCTGGCCGAATGGCCGGCTGCTGAAGGAGTACACGGTTCTGCTCGACCCACCCACATATAAGGAGCAGCCCGCGCCGGCGGTCGCGAGTCCAGGCCGAAGCGACAAAGGCGGAGGACCCGCCGGTCGCGTCGAACGGACACCGACGAGACCCGATTCCCAGGTTTCCCTCAGTAGTGCACCCCGTTCGACCCAGCCCGCGACCCAACCCCGACCTCCCTCAGATCGACTCACCGGCGACAGCTATGGCGTCACCGATCGGGACGACACGTTGTGGAAGATCGCTCAACGCGCGCGTCCGTCCGAGAACGTGACGGTGCAGCAGAGCATGCTGGCGATCGCGCGCATGAATCCGGAAGCGTTCATCGGCGGCAACGTCAACCTGCTGAAAGCCGGCTATACGTTGCGTCTTCCGAAGGAAGCCGATGTAACGGCGATCTCGAAGGCAGAAGCGGTGAGTGAGGTCGCGTCTCAGAATCAGGCGTGGCAGGCGTACCGACGCGGCGAAGGTCTCGCGAGCGTTGCGCCCACATCGGCGCCTGCAACCGACGAGAGCCAAGCGCTGGCGGGGCAGGTCGACGCCACTACGAAGAAGTCCGTAGCCGCGGCACCGCAAGGCCCCGATGGCGAGCTGCGCATCGTTGCTGGTGATGCATCGGATCGTGGCACCGGATCGGGTGGCGGCAACGCGGACACGGCCGCGCTCGAAAGCCAACTCGCAGCCGCGAAAGAAGAAGCAGATCGAATCGCGCTCGAACGCGACGACGCCGTCGCACGTCTCGACAAAGTGACGTCGCAAGCTGAACAGACTCAACGACAGATCGAAGTGCGCGATCAGCAGATCGCGCAGATGCAGGAACAATTGAAGGCGGCGAAGAGTGCTGCCGCCGCGGCGCCGACACCCGCCAAAAAAGAGGCGGGTGGCGGAATCGCCGCGCTTCTGGCGTCGCCGCTGGTGCTGGCCGGCGCCGCGATCGTGCTGGTGCTGATTGTCGTCGCGGGAATGATGCGCGCGCGAAGCCGGCGTCGCGACGACGAAGCAATGCCTGTGTTCGAAGAGGCGGAGCCGACTCCGTCCGCGGTGTCCAGAACACGCCCTCGCGTCGAAGAGATCGTCGACGACGATATCGAGCCCGAAGCACCGACGCTGCGACAGGAAGAGGAACACGAAGCGCCGCCGCACCACGAAGGCGCGCAAACGAGCGACGTGATCGGAGAGGCCGACATCTACATTGCCTACGGCCGTTATCCGCAAGCGGTCAGCCTGTTGCTCGGGGCGCTCGACGACGACCCCAATCGCTCGGACGTTCGGGTCAAGCTGCTGGAGGTGTACGCCGAGACGAAGGACGAGGCGGGTTTCGAGACGCACATGAACGAGTTGCTGACGCGTTGCGATGACAACGAGCTGCTGCTCGAGGCGCGCGAGCTGGAAACGAAGCTGCGTGAAGACGGTCCGGTAGCGGCGGCCAGTGTGGCAACGGATGACGATGCGGTTTCGGGCAACCTCGATGATTTCCAGCTCGACCTCGATGCAGACGAAGCGGACGAGGACGACGGCGCACCGAGCGCACGAACGAGCGCATCCGGCGAGCGTTTGGAACGCGCTTCGGACGATCTGGGTGGAGACCTCGGAATCGACTTCAAGCCGGACGATGAGCCGACCGTGGTCCGCACGCACTCATCGTCCGCGCGCGTGAAGCAGGAACTCGGCGACGTGGCCGTGGCTGCAGACGAAGGCGACGATTTCGACCTCGAGGATCTGGAGTTCGAACCCACTGCGCGCAATGACGCGAAGCCGGGAGCGACCGCCGGCGAAGAAACCGACGATGCGTTCGAATTCCTCAACGAAGAGGACGCAGCCACCACCAAGCTCGATCTCGCGAGGGCCTACATCGACATGGGCGATGAAGACGGCGCGCGCGAGATCCTGACGGAGGTTCTCCAGGAAGGCAGCCACGAGCAACAGCAGACGGCGAACGAACTTCTGGCCAAGCTCGGCTAGCCGTATCGATTCGCTGCGCGAAGCGGCCGGTCGTGCATCACATCGCGTTAGGCGTCGAATACGACGGTCACGCCTTTCATGGGTGGCAGCGTCAGCCGGGTCACCGCTCGGTGCAGCAAGCGCTCGAGGAGGCGTTGTCGAAGATCGCCGACCAACCGGTCAAGTTGACCGCGGCGGGTCGCACCGACGCCGGTGTGCACGCGACGCAACAGGTTGCCGCCTTCACCACACAGGCAGAGCGCCCGAATAGCGCGTGGATTCGCGGCACGAACAGCCTGCTGTCCGATGAAATGAGCGTGCGCTGGGCGTTGCCGGTGCCGGTCGATTTTCACGCCCGCTATAGCGCAACCGGGCGCCGCTACCAGTACGTCTTCCTCGAGACCGAGCGCGCGCCCTCGATCGGGAGACACTACGTCACCTGGTCGGTGGCACGCCTCGATGATGCGGCGATGCACGCGGCCGCGCAGCAGTTGATCGGCGAACACGACTTCAGCTCGTTTCGCAGCGCTTCATGTCAGGCCAAATCGCCGTTTCGATGCGTATTCGCGGTGGCGGTGCGGCGGTTCGAAGACTTCGTTGTTCTCGACATCACCGCCAACGCGTTCCTGCAGCACATGGTGCGCAACATCGCCGGGGCGCTGTTGCAGGTGGGACGTGGTGAGCGCGCGGTGGCCTGGCTCGCAGATGTGCTGATGGCGCGGAACAGGAATCTGGTAGGTGCCACCGCACCGCCGACAGGGCTGTATCTGGTCGACGTCCAGTACGGAGCGCTCGAACTGCCGCGCGCCCAACCACCACTGGTGCTCCGAGCCCTGGGCGACGTCTGGTAGACTACCGCGCTTTTTCGGACCCTGGCGAATGCGCGTTAGAGCGAAAATCTGCGGCATTACGCGTCTGGCGGACGCACAGGCCGCGATCGCGGCCGGATGCGATGCGCTCGGGTTCAACTTCCATGGGCCAAGCCCACGCTACATATCGCCTGCCAAAGCGAGAGCCATCATCGAAGCGGTGCCGCCGTTCGTGTCGTGTGTCGGCCTGTTCGTCGACGCGAACGCTGACGATGTGCGTCGCAACGCCGAAACAGCGGGCGTCGGTCTGCTGCAATTCCATGGCGACGAAACGGATGCGGATTGTGCGGCGGCCGGCTATCCCTTCATAAAGGTCATACGGGTAACGGGGCCGATCGATGCAGCCGCGCTGGCGAGACGTTACCCGCGCGCGAGCGCGCTGCTTTTCGACTCCGGCACTCCAACAACACCGGGCGGAACGGGTATGACCTTCGACTGGTCGTGGTGGCCCGGCTCCAGTCCGGTGCCGTTGATCCTCGCAGGCGGACTTACGCCTGACAACGTCGCCGAGGGGATTCGGCGGACGCGCCCATATGCGGTGGATGTCGCCAGCGGCGTCGAGGGTTCGAAGAAGGGTGAGAAAGACGTGCAGAAGATCCAACAATTCATGACCGAGGTGCAGCGTGCGCGAGGGAACTAACGACTTGTATGAGGCGCCGACCCGCGACGGTCACTTCGGAAGATATGGCGGGAGATTCGTCGCGGAAACACTGTTTCACGCGCTCGACCAGCTTGACGCCCTCTACCAGGAACTGAAGGAAGATCCGGACTTCCGGCGAGAACTCGCGCAGGATCTGTCGCAGTACGTCGGCCGGCCGACGCCGCTGTACGCAGCGGAACGCCTGACGCGGGAACTCGGGGGCGCGCAGATATTTCTCAAGCGCGAAGACCTGAATCACACCGGCGCGCACAAGATCAACAACACCGTCGGCCAGGCGTTGTTGGCGAAGCGCATCGGCAAGCGGCGCATCATCGCGGAGACCGGCGCCGGTCAGCACGGTGTGGCAACCGCAACCGTAGCGGCGAGGCTCGGGCTCAAGTGCCAGGTCTACATGGGCTCGGAGGACATCAAACGCCAGAGTCTCAACGTCTACCGGATGAAGCTGTTGGGGGCGGAGGTGGTGCCGGTCACGTCGGGTTCGCGCACGCTCAAGGACGCGATGAACGAAGCGATGCGTGACTGGGTGACCAACGTGGACGACACCCACTACATCATCGGCACTGTGGCCGGTCCGCATCCATATCCGATGATGGTGCGCGACTTTCAGTCGGTGATCGGTCAGGAAGCGCGCGCCCAGTGTCTTCAGCAGACCGGCCGGTTGCCCGACACGCTGGTCGCGTGCGTGGGCGGCGGGTCGAATGCCATCGGTCTGTTCTATCCGTTCGTCGACGATTCGTCCGTTCGCTTCGTTGGCGTGGAAGCGGGAGGGCTGGGCGTCGAGACCGGGAAGCATGCCGCGTCGCTGTCGGCTGGAACGCCTGGCGTCCTGCACGGGAACCGCACGTATCTGTTGTCCGATGCCGATGGTCAGATCATCGAAACGCATTCGATTTCTGCCGGCCTCGACTATCCGGGCGTCGGCCCCGAGCATGCTTTCTTCAAAGACATCGGCCGGGCCGACTACGTGTCGGTCACCGACACCGCCGCGCTCTCGGCATTTCGTTTTGTGACACAGGTCGAGGGCATCATGCCTGCCCTCGAGTCGAGCCACGCGCTCGCATGGGTTCGCGAATACGCGCCGCGCGCGCCGCGCGACGAGATCGTCATCGTCAATCTCTCCGGACGCGGCGACAAAGACATCATGACGGTGGCGGCAATCGACGAGATCGCATTGTGAGCCGCATTCAAACCAGATTGAGTTCCCTGCGAAGATCGGGTCGTAAGGCGCTGGTAACGTTCATCACCGGCGGCGATCCCAACAAGGCAACTACGGCGCCCGCGCTGCATGCACTGGTGGCGGGCGGCGCCGACGTCATCGAGGTGGGCGTGCCGTTTTCCGACCCCGAAGCAGAGGGTCCCGCGATTCAGAAGAGTTCGGAACGCGCACTGGCGGCCGGAACGCGGCTCATCGACATTCTCGATGTCGTCAAGGAGTTCCGGTCGGAAGATGCAACGACGCCGGTGTTGCTGATGGGTTATCTCAATTCGGTAGAGCGGATGGGGTATCGCGAGTTCGTCAATCGCGCGTCGGCCGCGGGTGTCGATGGAATGATCATCGTCAATCTACCGCCTGAAGAAGCGAGCGAGCTGCTCGAATTGATGCGCGCGCGCGGTCTCGAACTGATCTTCCTGGTGGCCCCAACGACCACACCGGAGCGCATCGGTCTGATCGCGGGACATGCTGGAGGCTTCATCTACTATGTCGCGCTCAAGGGCGTGACCGGCGCTACGCATCTGCGCACCGACGGTATTGCGGAACAGATCGCTCGCATTCGTTCACACACCGACCTTCCAATCATGATCGGCTTTGGCATCAAGGACGGAACGTCGGCGCGCATGGTGGCGCCGCTCGCGGACGGCGTGGTGGTCGGTACATCGCTCGTCACGACGATGGAGCGCCATCAGCGTGAACCGCAGCGGATCGCTGCTGCGCTGCGCGAGCAACTTCAGGAGATTCGAACGGCGATCGACAACGTATGACGGTGCGCTCACTGGATGACTGGTTGGCGCATGCCGAGCGCGTGCACCCGGTCGGAATCGACATGGGTCTGGTTCGCGTCCGGCGTGTCGCCGAAAGGCTCGATCTGCTGCCGCCCGCGGCACAGAACGTCGTGGTGGCCGGAACCAACGGCAAAGGATCGACGTCCGTTTACCTCGAGGCCCTGTTGCTCGCGGACGGCCGTAGCGTAGGTACGACGTTGTCCCCGCACCTGAGCCGGTTCAACGAACGCGTGCGTGTGAACGGCGTGCCCGTCGACGACGCGACCTTGTGCGATGCGTTCGCCACCATCGAAGAAGCGCGCCGTGAAACGACGCTCACGTACTTCGAATTCGGCGTGCTTGCGGCGCTGCTCGTGTTTCGACGCGCGCGCGTTGACACGACCGTGCTCGAGGTCGGGCTCGGCGGGCGGCTCGATGCGGTGAACATCGTGGATGCGACGGTATCCGTCATCACCAGCATCGGAATCGACCACGTTGGCTACCTCGGCGCCGATCGCGAGTCGATCGGCCGCGAGAAAGCCGGCATCGTGCGTCGCGGCGTGCCGTGCGTTTACGGCGAGGCGTCGATTCCATCGAGCATCCTCGTCGCGGCGCAGACGCTGGGGGCACCGCTGATTCGGTACGGCACCGACTTCTCCGCGACACCGTCGGACAAGGGTTGGACCTTCGAGGGCATCTGCGCCTCTTCGCGGATCCGCGTCGCGGAACTCGCGCGACCGTCCGTCGCTCTATGCAACGCAGCCACGGCGCTGCAGGCGCTTCTTTTGCTCGGTGCGTCCGGACCGATCGACCAGCTGGTGCAGGAAGCGTCCGCCGCGTGCCTACCGGGACGGTTCGAGCACTTCACCTATCGCGGCGCGTCCGTGATCGTCGATGTCGCGCACAATCCTCACGCTGCCGCGTTTCTGGCGGACCAACTACTCGCCACGGCGCAGGGCGGTCGAACGATTGCCGTTGCCGGATTCTTGCAAGACAAGGACGCAGCGGGCATCGTAGCCGCGCTCGCGCCGGTGGTGGACGAATGGACGCTCGTTCCGACGCGGGGACCCCGCGGCCAGTCAGTGGCGCTGTCGACGGAAAAGACCGGCCTGGTCGGGGCGGCGGTTTCGGAGGGTGATCTGGTCGACGTTCTCGACGGTTGGGTTCGACGGATGGCCACACGCGATCGGCTGATCGTGATCGGTTGCTTCGATCTCGCGCAACGGGCGCGTTCGATTCTTCTGCGAGAGGCAGTACGCCGTGACTGACCGCACGCGGGATCGCGTCATGGGCGGGGTGTTCCTCGCGGCCCTCGCGATCATCGTGTTACCGATGCTGTTCGACGGTGCCGGCGTCGAGTCGCCGGCACCGCCAAGCCTGCCGCAGACACAAGCGACCGACACCGGACCAGTTCCCGCAATGGACCCCGCGAAGCTGGCCAACGCCGAGGCGCTGCGCAAACGCATCGACAACGAAGGCTTCGATCAATCCACCTCCACGAAGGTAGGCGATCCCGTCGTTGCACCCGCGGACCGGCGTCTGTCGACCACGCTGCCGCCTGCGTGGGGCGTGCAACTCGGCAGCTTCGCCGATCGCGCCAAAGCCGTGGCATTGCGCGATCAGCTGCGCGCCGATGGGTACCAGTCGGTGCTAACCGAAGTGAAAGGTCTTACGGGTACGTCGACGCGCGTCTCCATTGGCCCGATGGTTGATCGGGAAGACGCAACCAAACTCGAGCGCGAACTCGAAAAGAGGTATGGGATGGACGTCATCGTCGTGGTGTTCGGCCAATGAAGCGGCGACGTCTTGGCCGTTGCTGACTATGTCATCGTCGGCATCGTCGCAATCTCCGCGGTCATCGGACTTGCCCGCGGATTTGTCCGCGAGGTGCTGTCACTTGCGATCTGGGGTGTAGCGGTGATTCTCGCAGTCGGTTTTGCAGCAGACATCGCGGCATTGCTGCCGAAACGGCTCGAGGGCGATTCGCTACGTTACGTCACCGCGTTTACTCTGGTATTCGTCGGCGCACTGGTGATCGGTGCGTTGACGCAGTGGATCGTCTCTCGCCTGGTGCAGACGACCGGTTTGTCCGGCACCGACCGCTTGCTCGGCCTGCTCTTCGGCGGGCTGCGCGGCGCAGTGGTATGCATCGTCGCGGTGATTGCGCTGCGGCCGTTTGCCAATGAACAACCGTGGTGGCGCGCCTCGCATGGAATTCCAATGCTGAGCGCCTTCGAATCGGACGTGATGCACGTGTTTTCGTCAGCGGGCGCGATGGTCAACCGGCTTCGAGAGAAGCGATGAAGGAGCGAGTATGTGCGGCGTAGTCGGAATGGTGAGCGGAAGCGCGGTCAATCAGCAGCTCTACGACGCGCTGACGGTTCTGCAACACCGCGGTCAGGATGCCGCCGGCATCGTCACGTGCGATTCCGGAATTCTCTATCTGCGCAAGGGCAACGGCCTTGTCAGCGATGTGTTCCAGCAGCAGCACATGCAGCGACTGGTGGGCAACATGGGTATTGGCCACGTCCGTTACCCGACGGCGGGCAGCTCGAATTCGGCCGAGGCCCAACCGATGTACGTCAACTCGCCGTACGGCATCACGCTCGCGCACAACGGTAACCTCACGAATTCGGAACAGCTGAAGCGCGACGTCTATCGTGAAGATCTGCGCCACGTGAACACGGGGTCCGATTCGGAAGTGCTGCTGAACGTGTTTGCCCATGAGCTGCAGCGCGTCGGCGGCCACCGTCCGGAGCCGGACCACATCTTCGAGGCGGTCGCCGGCGTGCATCAACGATGTCGCGGCGCGTATGCGGTCGTTGCGATGGTGATCGGCGGCGGCATCGTCGGTTTCCGCGACAAATTCGGCATTCGCCCGCTGGTGTTCGGCAAGCGCGAAACGGAGTCGGGAACCGACTACATGATCGCGTCGGAGAGCGTAGCGCTCGACATTCTCGGCTTCCAGCTCATCCGCGACGTCGCGCCCGGCGAGGCCGTGTACATCAGCGCGCAGGGCGAACTGGCAACGCGCGTGTGCGCCGAGAGTCCCGTGCATACGCCCTGCATCTTCGAGCAGGTCTATCTCGCCCGTCCCGATTCGATCATCGATCAGGTTTCGGTCTACAAATCGCGGCTGCGGATGGGCGAGAAACTCGCCGATCGAATCGTTTCGATGTACTCGCGCCACGATCACGACATCGACGTGGTGATTCCGATTCCGGACACCGGGCGCACCGCAGCACTCCCGTTGGCGCATCGGCTCGATGTGAAATACCGCGAGGGTTTCGTCAAGAACCGGTACATCGGCAGAACGTTCATCATGCCGGGCCAGCAACAACGCAGAAAGTCGGTGCGCCAGAAGCTGAACGTCATCGAGTTGGAGTTCAAAGGTAAGAATGTGCTGCTCGTCGATGACTCGATCGTGCGCGGTACCACGATCAGCCAGATCATCGCGATGGCGCGAGCGGCGGGCGCGCGCAAGGTTTACATGGCGTCTGCCGCGCCAGCGGTGAGATTTCCCAACGTTTACGGCATCGACATGCCATCGGCGGGAGAGTTCGTCGCCTACAACAGAACCGACGAGGAAGTGGCGCGTGTGATCGGCGCGGACTGGCTCATTTATCAGAACACCGACGACCTCGTCGCCTGTGCGGTAGAGGGGAATCCGCGCATCACGCGGTATGAGTGCTCGATCTTCGACGGCGATTACGTGACGGGAGACATAGACGATGCGTACCTCGAACGACTATCGTTCAACCGCAACGACCAAATGAAACAACGCCGTGAAGCCGAATACAGCGGTGATCACTCCTTCATCGAACTACACAACCACGCTTGACGGTTCGACGCACGACGTCATCGCAGAGGTAGTCGAGCGGCTCGGATCGGTGCTGCTCGGAAAGGAGCGCCAGATCAAGCTCGCGCTGGCGTGCATGTTCGCCCGAGGTCATCTGCTGATCGAAGACTTGCCCGGCATGGGCAAGACGATGTTGTCGCACGCACTCGCGCGTGTGTTGGGACTCTCGTTCAACCGCATTCAGTTCACGAGCGACGTGTTGCCGGGCGACATCGTCGGCGTGTCGGTCTTCGATCGCGAGCAGAACGCATTTCGTTTCGTTCCGGGTCCGGTGTTTGCGCAGGTCGTTCTCGCCGACGAGGTGAACCGCGCAACGCCCAAGACGCAAAGTGCGCTGCTCGAGGCGATGGAAGAAAAGCAGGTGACCGTCGACGGTCAGACACGTGCATTGCCTGATCCGTTCTTCGTCATTGCGACGCAGAACCCGAGCACGCAGACCGGGACGTTTCCGCTGCCGGAGTCGCAACTCGACCGGTTCCTCATGCGCATCGAAATCGGTTATCCCGAGCCGGACGCAGAGCGCGAACTACTCAAGAGAGGCGACCGGCGCGAGATGCTGGAGCATTTACCGGCGATCGTCGATCGGAAGCGGCTGATGCAGATCCAGGCGGAGGTCGACGGCGTCAAAGCCGCCGACCCGCTGATCGATTACGTGCAACGTCTCGTTCACTTCAGCCGGCACGAGCAGGAGTTCGCCTTCGGACTCTCGCCGCGCGGCGCGCTGGCGCTTCTGCGAAGCGCTCGCGCATGGGCGCTTTTGCACCGTCGCAGCCACGTGGTGCCCGAAGACGTACAGGCGGTGCTACCGAGTGTAGTCGAACACCGCTTGCGCTCGGCCGCGGACTTCTCGGGCCATGGCGGCGGCGCGCTGGCGCAGAAGCTGCTGTCCGGCGTCGATGTGGTCGGCTGATCGTTTCAGCTTCCGAGTCGAGTGACTGACCGATGGCGGTGGAACTGTCCGCATTCGAACGTTCCCCTCGATTCAGTCGTTGGCTCGACCGGCGGATACCGCCTTCTCGCAGCCTCACGCTCAGTCAGCAGTCCATCTTCATCTTTCCGACGGTTACCGGCTTCCTCTTCGGCGGCCTGATCGTGTTGCTGATTCTCGGGGCGATCAACTACCAGAACAGCCTGGTGTATGGCGTGGCGTTCACGTTGGGCAGCTTGTTTCTCGTCACGATTCTGTACACCTTCAGGAATCTGTCGGGGCTGACGATCGAGTTGATTGCGGCGAGCACGGGCTTCGTCGGCGAAGACGTCGAATTTCAGGTGCGCATATCGCGGCCGAAAGGGAAGGGACGCGAAGGTATACAGCTGGGCTGGCTCGGCGCGATCGCCCAGTGGGCGGAGCTTTACGACACCGAAGCCTGCACGGTTCGACTGTTCGTACCCGCAAAGACGCGCGGTTGGCTCGATCCGGGACGCCTGCTGATCGAGACGCAGTATCCGCTCGGCCTATTGCGCGCCTGGACGTGGGTCGACCTCGGCGCCCGCGCGCTGGTATATCCGCAGCCGCTGTTCATCGATCAGCCGGAGCAGGTCGCCCGTCGCGGCGAGGAGGGCGAGTTGATGGACCCTCAAGGCAGCGACGACTTCAGCGACATGCGCGCGTATCGTCCGGGCGATCCGGTGCGTCACGTCATCTGGCGTGCGTACGCGCGCACCGACCAACTCGTCGTAAAGGAATACACGAGCTATCTGGACCCGAGGTTGATGCTCGACTTCGAACGGGTGTCCGGCGGAACCGAGGAGCGCTTGTCGCGCCTGACGGGGATGGCGCTGAACGCGGCGCGTTCCGGTCGCGAGTTCGGCCTCGTGTTGCCTGGTACGAAGATCCGCCCCGGAATCGGCGACCCGCATCGCGATTCGATACTGCGGGCGCTGGCGTTGTATGGCCTTCCTCAAGCGTAACGACAGCACTGAGGCGCTCGGGATCGGATATCAGATCCCGCGCACCAGCCTTGCCTTGTTGATGATCGCTCAGGCCGTGGTCGTGATCCCGCATGCCGCGCACATCACGCCGTGGATCATCGCGGTTGGTCTGATTTGCGGGTACTGGCGCTGGATGGTGTTTCAGGGGCGTTGGGACTATCCGCAACGCTGGATCAAGGTTTTGCTCGTGGTTGCGTCGGCGATCGGCGTCGGCGCGAGCGGCAAGAGCGTGTTCAGCCTCGAAACGGCCACGGGCCTGTTGATCGTCGCGTTCGCACTGAAGCTCGTCGAAATGAAGAGCCGCCGCGATGCGTATCTCGTCATTCACCTCTGCTATTTCATCGTCGCCGCCGAGTTTCTGTTCGACCAGTCGATCGGCGTTGCCTTTTACGGTGTGCTGTCGATGGTGATCGTTACGGCCGCGCTCGTCGGCTTGCATCAACTGCAGACCCGCGTGCGCGTCTCGACGTCGCTGCGCACGGCGACGGTGCTCGTGATGCAGGCGATGCCGCTGATGCTCGTGCTGTTCCTGTTCTTTCCACGCGTTGCGCCGCTGTGGTCGGTGCCGTTGCCGGGCGGCACGCGAACAGGCATGAGCGATCATGTGGCGCCCGGTGACATCGCGGCACTGACGCGTTCCGACGAGATCGCGTTCCGGGCCGTGTTCGACGGAGCCGTACCGCCCACGCGCGATCTGTACTGGCGCGGTCTCGTGTATTCGAATTTCTCGCAAGGCACATGGTCGGTCGGCGGCGTGCCGAATGTGCCGGAGAGCCAGCCGGCGGGTCCGGGCATGAGGGCCGAATTCTTGCCCGATGTGTCTGCGATTCGGCCGCTGTCGTACCAGATACTGCTGGAGCCGACGCAGGCATCGTGGCTGTTCGCGCTCGATGTCGCGATTCCCGTCTCGCACGGCACGTCGCTGACGCGCGACTTCAGGCTCATCGCGGCTGAACCGGTTCATACCATGATCCGCTATCGCGGCGTGGCGTATCCGGATGCGCCGATGGATCTGCAGCTGCCGGATTGGTTGCGCTTCCGCGAAACGCGTCTGCCCGATGACGACAACCCGCGCATCATCGCGTTTGCCAAAGACCTCGCCGCGCGCAGCGCAGGCGACGAGGCATTTCTCGACAACGTACTTCGATACATCCGCACGGAACCGTTCTTCTACACGCTGAATCCGCCGCAGCTCGGCAACGCGGGCAGCGTCGATGCGTTCTGGTTCGATTCGCGTCGCGGATTCTGCAGTCACTTTGCCGGTGCCTTCGTTTATATGGCGCGCGCGGTCGGCATTCCGGCTCGAATGGTCGGCGGATACCAGGGCGGGGAGATCAACCCGCTCACCGGTCATCTCGTCGTTCGTCAGTTCGATGCACACGCGTGGACGGAAGTGTGGCTGGACGGCCGGGGTTGGGTGCGCTTCGACCCGACCGCCGCGGTCGCGCCGGCGCGCATCGAGTCCGGGCTGAATGCGGCGCTCTCGGAAGCGGACCGCGAAGTGCTGTCGTCGGTGACCGGTGCCCGATTCGAAGGCATCCCGGGTCTGCGTGACGTGGCTTATCTGTTCGAATCGATGCAGCACCGCTGGAATCTCTGGGTGGTCGGATACGACACCGAAATGCAGGCACGCTACCTCGCCGACCTGTTGGGCGAAGTGACACCGACGCGCGTGGGTCTCGCCATGCTGCTCGGTGGCGGCGTCAGCCTCGCACTGGTTGTGGTGAGTCTGTTCTGGCGTCGGCGCCCGACGCCGGATCATCCGGCACAGCGCATCTTCAGGCGATTTGCCGAACGGCTCGTTCGCAGCGGCCTGACGCGTGCGCCGCAGGAAACACCGGCGCACTTTCTCGCGCGCGTCAATGCCGCACGCAATCGCGCGCCGACTGACATCGCACCGTTGATCGATCATCTCGACTCGCTGCTCTACAATCCCGACGTCGTCTGCAGCAACGAAGCGTTGCGCACGCTGCGCAGCGGGTTGCGTCGACTGCAAGTCGACGTGGCGCTGCGCGCGCGGTCCTAACGCGGTTGGTTAATCATGTCGAGACCCATGCGATCAACGCCGTGCGTCGGCATTTGTTCGACCACGTACGGCGACCTCGTTTGCCGTGGCTGCAAGCGCTTTTCGCACGAGATCGTCGCCTGGAACGTTTACACGGAGGACCAGCGCGAACGCGTCTGGGCGCGGTTGCACGCGCTGCGCGATCAGGCCGCCGGAGTGTTCGTCACCGTGCTCGACGAGCAGGTGCTGCGCGAGGCGGCTCGGACAGCGCGAATCGAATTGCGCGCTGGCGCGTCTCTGCTGACGTTGGGTTACGAACTGCTGCGGCGGAAAGCGCGCGATCTGCGCTCGCTCCGTGACATCGGACTCGTTGCGACGGACGGTAATCGCGTCGATCCGATTGCCGTACGCGACGCGATCGATTTCGAATTTCACGTGCGATCGGTGGCTTACTTCGAGCACAGCTTCCACATACCGGTCGATTCATAGTGGCGAGTGCATTCGACGCGCGAGCGCTGCTCGGGTGCGCAACGCCGGAGCGCTGGTACGCGGCGGCGTCGGGCGATCTGCGCACGCTGTTGATCGATCATGCCAACTGCGAGAAGAAGGCGGCGGGAACGGCGCTGAGCCTGCTCTATCGCTATGTCGACAAGCCGGTATTGCTGCGACGGATGTCGCGACTGGCGCGCGAAGAACTGCGGCACTACGAACAGGTGCTGTCGACGATGGATGCGATGGGTCTCGAATACGGACATCTCACCCCCGGTCGATACGCGGGTGCGATGCGAGAGCTGATCCGCACGTCGGAACCGGGGCGTCTGGTCGATACGCTGCTCGTGGGCGCAGTTGTGGAGGCGCGTTCGTGCGAGCGATTCGCCGGGCTCGCAGTGCGATTCGAAGGCCGCCTGGCCGCGTTCTACGAACGACTGCTGGAGTCGGAAGCGCGTCACGCCGGCGTGTATTTCGATCTCGCACGGCGCTACGATAACGACGACGATTTATTCGAATCGCGCCTTAGTACTTTTGTTGGGCGAGACGCTGAGCTGATCCTGGCGCCTGACTCGCAGTTCAGATTTCACAGCGGCCCGCCAGCGGGAACTGCAGCAGCGTGAAGGCGCCGTCGAACCGGAGCAGCCAACCGCAACGGTTCCAGTCGCCGAGGACATAACGCGTGGTGCCGCTGCCGGCCGCGTGAATGCCCGGACGATGCGTGTGTCCATGTATCAGAACGTCGGCCCGCTCGCGCAAGATGGTTTCGGCAACCGCGCTTTGGGCAACGTCCATGATGTTGTTCGGCTTGTTGGCGTTTGCGGCGCGGCTTTGCGCGCGCATCGCGCTTGCGAGGGAGCGGCGCTCGGACAGCGACTTTGCTTTCATCTCGTTCTGCCATTCCGGAGAGCGAAGAATCGCGCGAGTCCGCTGGTAGGCGCTGTCGTCGGTGCACAACGCGTCGCCATGACACAGCAGCAGCCGTTTGCCATTGCGCTCTATCAGGGTCGGATCGTCGATCAAATCGAGGCGGCACGTTCGCGCAAAATCTTCGCCAATCAGGAAGTCGCGATTGCCGTGCATGAGACGGATGCTGCAGCGCGTCGATGCGTCGAGCAGTTCCGATTTCAGCGTCGCAGCGAACGTCGAGTCGTCGTCGTCGCCGATCCACACTTCCGTCAGATCACCGAGAACGTAGAGTTCGTCGCTCTGTGCCGACTCGCGTCGCAGCACGCGACTGAACGCCTCCAGGCGATCCGGTGTGGCGGTGTCGAGGTGAAGGTCGGAGATGAAGCTGCACCGCACGCGCGTCACGGATGGAAGTGCTCGGCGGCGTAAAGCGTGTTCTGCAGGATCGCCACCCGCGTCATCGGGCCTACGCCACCCGGCACCGGGGTGATCCAGCTGGCGCGCTTGCGAGCTTCGGTGAACTCGACGTCGCCGTGGAGGCGCCCGTCCGAATCGCGGGTAATGCCGACGTCGATGACGACCGCGCCAGGTTTGATCCAGTCGCCGCGGATGAGTCCCTGCTTGCCGGTCGCTGAAACGAGAATGTCGGCCGAACGGACATGTCGCTCCACGTCGCGCGTGAACTTGTGCGCGACCGTAACGGTGCAACCGGCCAGCAACAGCTCGAGTCCCATGGGGCGACCCACCTGGTTCGATGCCCCGACGATCGTCGCATCGAGACCGCGTATACCGATGCCCGTGTGTTCGAGCAGCTGCATGATGCCTTTCGGCGTGCACGATCGCAGGACCGGTTGACGGAGCGCCAGCCGGCCGATGTTGTATGGGTGGAATCCGTCGACGTCCTTGTGCGGCAGAATCCGCTCCAGCACGTCGGTGCTGTCGATCTGCGGCGGCAGCGGTAGCTGAACGAGCAAGCCGTCGATGGTCGGATCGCCGTTCAGCTCGTCGATATGGCGTACCAGTTCGGCGTGCGGCGTGTCTGCAGGCAGATGCCGTACGTCCGACTTGAAGCCGACCTCGACGCAGTCTCGCTGCTTCGCCCGGACGTAAATCTCGGAGGGTCCGTCGTCACCGACGAGAATGACGGCGAGTCCGGGCCGCCGAAGTCCGTTCGCGACACGCGTCGCGACCTGTGAAGCAACGTCTTTACGAGACCGAGCGGCAATCGAGTTGCCGTCGAGAATCTGAGCTGTCATCGGGTGATTTCGGCGAGTTTGGAAGGAAATGTGCGCGAAATTCTACACTGCACGTCTTGACGTCGTGCGCAGCGTAAGTGGTTTGACGCTAAAAATACCCGTGAGTATGATGCGGCCGCGCCACTCGGCAGGCGATCATCGAGCTGCCTATCGTTGGTATCGATCGGGGTATAGCGCAGTCTGGTAGCGCGCCTGCTTTGGGAGCAGGATGTCGGGGGTTCGAATCTCTCTACCCCGACCAATCAACTCCGTTGGGGTGCGGTCACGAGCGCCCGTAGCTCAACCGGATAGAGCATCGGCCTTCTAAGCCGAGGGTTGAAGGTTCGATTCCTTCCGGGCGTACCAGGTAACGGTTACGGCCGTGGTCGTTTTCATAGACTCTGGTGGACGTAGCTCAGCTGGTAGAGCTCCGGATTGTGATTCCGGCGGTCGCGGGTTCGAGCCCCGTCGTCCACCCCATCTTCGATGCGCGACGTACGCGCAGCAGAAATAAAAAGAGGTAGCAGCAAGACATGCAGGTCTCCATTGAAACCACGAGCGGTCTCGAACGCCGAATGACCATCGTGGTGCCGTCGGAAACGTTCGAACAACAGATCAGCGAACGGCTGAAGGCAACTGCGCAGCGTGCGCGGTTGGCCGGATTCCGCCCGGGCAAAGTGCCGGTGAAAGAAATTCGCAGACGGTTCGGAAAATCGGTCCGTCAGGAAGTGGCCGGCGAGTTGATGCAGAGCACGTTCTTCGAAGCGATCGAGCGAGAAAGCATGTCACCTGCCGGTTCGCCGAGCCTCGACGTGCTGCGCATGGAGCCGGGTGAAGACTTTGAGTTCGCCGCGACGTTCGAAGTGTATCCGCCGGTGGATCTCGCGCCGCTCGCGCGCATCGACGTGAAGCGTCCGCGCGCGCAGATCGTCGACGCCGATGTCGACAAAATGATCGATAGCCTGAGAGAGCAGCGCAAGCACTGGCATGCCGTCGAACGTGCCGCGGCAGACGGCGATCGCGTGACGGTCGATTTCAAAGGCAGCATCGACGACGTGTTGTTCGAAGGTGGCACCGGCGAGAACGTTGCGTTCGTGCTGGGTGCGAAGCAGATGATCGACGACTTCGATCGCGGCGTTCGCGGCGCGAAGGCCGGTGATCAGGTGAGCTTCGATGCGGCGTTTCCGGCCGACTATCGGGTCGAAACACTGGCCGGCAAGTCGGCGCGATTCGACGTCACGGTGAAGGAAGTGGCGCAAGCGCACGTCCCCGAACTCGACGAGACTTTCTTCAAGGCATTCGGAATTGCCGATGGTGGAATGGACGAGTTTCGCGCCGAAGTGCTGAAGAACATGCAGCGGGAACTCGACGTGGCGGTCCGCAACCAGGTGAAGCGCCAGGTGATGGACGAGCTGAAACGGCTGCATGAAGTGCAATTGCCGCAAGCGATGGTGAAGCGTGAAATCGGCGCGCTGAAGCAACAGATGGCGCAGCAGATGCAGAACTACACGCAGAACAGCGATGCCGGCCACGATCATGACCATGACCATGACCATGACCATGACCATGACCATGACGACGACCATGACCTCGCGCATGATCACCATGAGGCGCGTCGACCGCGCGTGCCGGAATTGCCGGACGATTTGTTCCGCGGCGAAGCGGAGCGTCGCGTGAAGGTGGGGCTGGTGGTGAACGAACTCATCAACTCGCATGGATTGAAGGCCGATCCGACGCGCGTTCGTCAGCGCGTGGAAGACATCGCGAGTACGTATGTTCAGCCGGAGCAGGTCATCAATTGGTACTATAGTAACGAGGCCCAATTGTCGCAGATCGAGATGGCCGTGTTGGAGGATCAAGTGGTCGACCATATTCTCGAAAATGCGTCTGTCAGTGAAATCGACAGCAACTACGAAGACGTCATCGGTGGTCGCGCGATCCCGCAACCTTCCGAATCATCCACGTCGACGGAAACGAGTGGGGCATAGCCAACCGCGTTCAGGAGAACAGCGATGTCGTATGACAGAACGGAGCAGATGACGAACCTCGGCCTCGTGCCGATGGTTGTCGAGCAGTCGGCGCGCGGCGAACGTGCGTTCGACATTTATTCGCGATTGCTGAAAGAGCGGATCGTCTTCCTTGTGGGACCAGTCGAAGATCAGGTCGCAAATCTCGTCGTGGCGCAGATGCTTTATCTCGAATCCGAGAATCCCGACAAAGACATCCACCTCTATATCAACTCACCGGGCGGATCGGTGACTGCAGGAATGTCGATCTACGACACGATGCAGTTCGTGCGCTGCAACGTCAGCACGATGTGCATCGGACAAGCGGCCAGCATGGGCGCTTTCCTGCTCGCGGCGGGTGCGCGCGGCAAGCGTTTTGCGCTGCCGAATTCGCGCATGATGCTGCATCAACCGGCCGGTGGGTCACGAGGTGTAGCCGCTGACATCGAAATTCAGGCGCGCGAAATCCTGTTGATGCGGGGCCGCTTGAATGCACTGTTGGCGGAGCACACCGGACAATCGCAGGAGCGGATCACGCAGGATTCCGATCGCGACTTCTGGATGAGCCCCGATGAAGCCGTTGGCTACGGTCTGGTCGACTCGGTGCAGCGTCCGCGCAAGCCGCTCGCGAAAGTGGTCGGGCAGTAACTTCAGCGCGACGAAGCAAGGCTTGAAAAATCAGTGGTTTCCAAGCAAGGTGTCCAGACCTTTGGGCATCCGGGGTAACTGAATGGCGGACGATCATAGCGGCAGGAGCGACGATTCGAGCAAACTTCTGTATTGCTCCTTCTGTGGCAAGAGCCAGCACGAAGTCCGGAAGCTGATCGCCGGACCGTCGGTATTCATCTGCGATGAATGCGTCGAGCTGTGCAATGACATCATCCGCGAAGAGGTGCAGGAGACCGGCAGCGGCACCGACCGCAGCAAACTGCCTGTGCCGAAGGAAATCCGCGCGATCCTCGACCAATACGTGGTCGGCCAGGACCATGCGAAGAAGGTTCTGTCCGTGGCCGTACACAACCACTACAAGCGGTTGAACTACAACGGCAAAAAGGACGATGTCGAACTCTCGAAATCGAACATCCTGCTGATCGGCCCGACCGGCTGCGGCAAGACGCTGCTGGCGGAAACGCTGGCGCGACTGCTCGACGTGCCTTTCACCATTGCCGATGCAACGACGCTCACCGAGGCGGGCTATGTCGGTGAGGACGTCGAGAACATCATTCAGAAGCTGCTGCAGAAATGTGAGTACGACGTCGAGCGCGCGCAGGTCGGCATCGTCTACATCGACGAAATCGACAAGATCTCGCGTAAATCCGACAACCCTTCGATCACGCGCGACGTGTCAGGCGAAGGTGTGCAGCAGGCCCTGCTGAAACTGATCGAAGGAACGATCGCGTCGGTCCCGCCGCAAGGCGGACGCAAGCATCCGCAGCAGGAGTTTCTGCAGGTCGATACGACCAACATCCTGTTCATCTGCGGCGGCGCATTTGCCGGCCTCGACAAGGTGATCATCGATCGATCCGACAAGAGCGGCATCGGCTTCAATGCCGTGGTCAAAGGCGAAGCGGACAAGCAGAGCATCGGCGATACACTGCGGCAGGTCGAACCGGAGGACCTGATCAAGTACGGCCTGATTCCGGAGTTTGTAGGACGGCTGCCTGTCGTCGCGACGCTCGAGGAACTGGACGTCGATGCGCTGATGCAGATCCTGACCGAACCGAAGAACTCGCTGACGAAGCAGTACGCGAAACTGTTCGAGATGGAAGGCGTCGAAGTCGACTTTCGCGAAGATGCGCTGCAGTCCGTGGCCGAGAAGGCGATGGAGCGGAAAACGGGAGCGCGCGGCCTGCGTTCGATTCTCGAATCGGTGTTACTCGACACGATGTACAGCCTCCCATCGACGAAGAACGTGACGAAGGTGGTCATCGACGCGAGCGTGATCCGCGGCGAGAGTCCGCCGATGTTGATCTACGAAAACGTCGACAAAGCCAAGGTCGCACCTGAAGACTGATTCGCGAACAATGCGATACGAAGGGGCCGCTACGGCCCCTTCAGCATTTGGGCAGGGTTACAATCGAGGCACAACATCCCCCACGCGGGCAGATCGGACGGCCCGTAAGCTCTCGAGAGGTTCCAGTTGAAGCAGGTGACCATGAAGCAAGCCACGGGCGAAGTCGTGACGGAGATTCCGGTACTGCCACTGCGGGATATGGTCGTGTATCCGCACGGTGTGCACCCGCTGTTCGTCGGTACCGAAAGCTCGATCCGCGCGCTCGAAGCGGCGATGGCCACCGACAAACAGGTGTTGTTGGTCGCGAAGCGCGATGCTGACATCGAGCGTCCGGCGCGCGAAGACCTGTTCGACGTCGGAACGGTGTCGACGCTGCTGCAGTTGCTGAAACTGCCCGACGGCACCGTTAAGGTGCTGGTCGAAGGCGGGTTCCGTGCCCGCATCCTCGACTTCGACGATGCCGGCGACTACATGGCGGCCGATGTGCAGGCGCTCGCCGAGCCCACTCCGCCACCGGCGGCCGACGCGTTGCTGCGCTCGCTGATGAGCCAGTTCGAGCAGTACGTGCAGCTGTCGAAGAAAGTGCCGGAAGAAGTGCTGTCATCACTGTCCGGAATCGACGAGCCGGGCCGCCTCGTCGACACGATCGCTGCACAGATGTCACTGAAGGTGGACGATCGCCAGGGCATTCTCGAGACTGTCGACATCGAGCCGCGCATCGAGCGGATTCTTGCGCTGATGGGCGCCGAAATCGATCTGTTCCAGGTCGAGAAACGCATCCGCGGACGCGTCAAGAAGCAGATGGAGAAGAGCCAGCGCGAGTACTACCTGAACGAACAGATGAAGGCGATCCAGAAGGAGCTGGGCGACCTCGACGACGTGCCGAACGAAACCGACGATCTGAAGCAGCGCGTCGACGACGCCGGTATGTCAAAGGAAGCGCACGAGAAAGCGCTGACCGAACTGAACAAGCTCAAGATGATGTCGCCGATGTCTGCCGAGGCGACGGTGGTGCGCAGTTATCTCGACTGGATGCTGAGCGTTCCGTGGAAGCGTCGCAGCCGGGTGCGGCGTGATCTCGCGCAAGCAGAACGGATCCTCAACGAGGATCACTACGGGCTCGAGGAAGTGAAGGAGCGGATCCTCGAATACCTTGCGGTGCAGGGTCGCGTGCAACGCATCAAAGGACCGGTGCTGTGTCTGGTAGGACCGCCGGGGGTCGGCAAGACCTCACTCGGCGAGTCGATCGCACGCGCCACCAATCGCAAGTTCGTTCGAATGGCGCTCGGAGGCGTTCGCGACGAAGCCGAGATTCGCGGGCATCGCCGTACCTACATCGGTTCGCTGCCGGGCAAAGTGTTGCAGAAAATGGCGAAGGGCGGGGTGCGTAATCCTTTGTTCCTGTTCGACGAAGTCGACAAGATGGGCATGGACATGCGCGGCGACCCTGCGTCGGCGTTGCTTGAAGTGCTCGATCCGGAACAGAACAACACGTTCAACGACCACTATCTCGAAGTGGACTACGACCTCTCCGATGTGTTCTTCATCTGCACGTCCAACTCGATGAACATTCCGCCCGCGTTGCTCGACCGGATGGAAGTGATTCGTCTGCCGGGCTACACCGAAGACGAAAAGTTGAATATTGCGAAGCGCTATCTCGTGCCGAAACAGCGTCGATTGAACGGTCTCGCAATCGACGATCTCGAGATCGGCGACGAAGCGATTCTGCACCTGATCCGCTATTACACGCGCGAAGCGGGCGTGCGCGGTCTGGAACGCGAAATTGCCAAGCTGTGCCGCAAACTGGTCAAAGAGCAGGCACTCGGAAAGTTCACGAAGTCGATCGACATCACGACCGAGCTCGTCGAGCACTACAACGGCGTGCGCAAACACACGTTCGGACGCGCGGAGCAGACCAATCAGGTCGGCATGGTCACCGGGCTCGCGTGGACGCAAGTCGGTGGTGAGTTGCTGAACATCGAGGCAGTGGCCGTTCCGGGTAAGGGCAAACAGACCAAGACCGGTTCGCTCGGCGACGTGATGCAGGAATCGATTCAGGCTGCGTTGACGTTCGTGAGAAGCCGTTCACGCATGTTGGGCATCCCGCGCAACTTCCACGAGACGAACGACATTCACGTGCATGTGCCTGAAGGCGCGACACCGAAAGACGGCCCGAGCGCGGGCATCGGCATGTGTACTGCGATCATCTCGGTGCTCACAGGCATTCCGGTGCGCGCAGATGTTGCGATGACAGGTGAGATCACACTGCGCGGACAGGTGCTCCCGATCGGTGGACTGAAAGAGAAGTTGCTCGCGGCACATCGCGGCGGAATCAGCATCGTGATCATCCCGGATGAGAACGCGCGCGACTTGAAGGAAATACCCGACAACATCAAACGCGATCTGGACATTCGTCCGGTGAAGTGGATGGACGACGTGATGAAGATCGCGCTCGAGCGAATGCCGGAGCCGATTGCAGAATCCGTCGCCGAACCGATCGTCGAGAACGCGACTCAGTCGGTGAGCGTGCCTGCTCCGACCGTTTCGATCAGCGCACACTGATACGTGTCGTAGCGCATCACTGCGTGCGTTACGCGGTCGTCTTCCTTGACAGTGATTTTCCGGAGTTGGTATAAACCTCGCCCACTTCCCGATGTCACCCACATGTCATTGCGACATCCCATACTTCATCCCGAGGGCGCAGAGTGAACAAAACAGAACTCATAGATAAGATCGCGGAATCCTCCGACATTTCGAAGGCGTCGGCTGCGAGAGCGTTGGAGTCGATGCTCGATGCGATCACTTCTGCATTGAAAGACGCCGACCCTGTCGTGCTGGTCGGCTTCGGCACGTTCGCCGTCAAGGAACGTGCTGCACGCACCGGTCGCAATCCGCAAACCGGCGAACCGATTTCAATCAAGGCAGCGCGTGTTCCCGGCTTCAAACCCGGCAAAGCATTGAAGGACGCGCTGAACTGATCAGTCGCGGTCCCGATCGATGATCGGGTGCACGACGCACACCACCGAAGGCGCAGTTTCTGCGCCTTTTTTCGTTTGTTGGAGTTGATTTTTCATGCTGCAGAAGATGCGAGAACATTCTCAGAGCACGGCGACGAAGATCCTTCTCGGCCTGCTCATCATCGTGTTCACGATGTTCGGCTTCGGTGCATTCGAAGCGTTCATCAAAACGGACCCTCCTGCGGCCAAGGTGAATGGAACCAACATCACGCGTGCGGAACTGGCGATCGAGACGCAGCGGCAGAAGCAGCAGATCCTGGCGCAGATGGGCGAAAAAGCGAACCCCGATCTGATCGACGAAGCGCGGCTTTCGAAATCGGTTCTCGACCGTCTCATCAATCAAACGATTCTCATGGACTCGGCCAAGGACATGGGGTTGCGGGTATCGGAAGCGGAGGTCGACCGCGTGATCGTTGAGAATCCGCAATTCATGTCCGGTAACAAGTTCGATCGCGACTTGTATACGCGCCTGCTTGCGAACGTAGGACACACGCCGGTGACGTTCAAGGCGCAGCTGACTAACGACTTCACCCTGCGGCAGCTCACGAGCGCCGTGAGTGAAAGCCCGTTCGTGACCGACGAAGAGGTGCGCAACGTTGCCCGTCTGGCGGCCCAGACGAGAGACATCGCATTTCTGATGTTCACGCCCGAACAGTTCGAGAAGACGGTTACGGTAGGCGACGAAGAGGTGGACTCGTACTACCAGAGCCACGTGTCGGAGTTCATGACGGCGGACACCGTGGACGTCGACTTCGTGCAGTTGTCTCTCGCAGATCTTGCGAAGGACGACTCGTTCGCACCCACGGAAGAGCAGATCGCCGGACAGTACGAGGCCGACGCAAAAGCGTTCAAGCCGAACGAACGCCGTCAGGTGGCGCACATCCTGCTGCAGATCAACGATTCGCGTACCGAGGACGCCGCGCGCGCGGAACTCGCTGCGATAAAGGACCGCTTGTCGCACGGCGAGCGATTCGACGACATTGCACGCAAGGTATCCGAGGACCCGGGTTCGGCGAAGAGCGGCGGCGATCTCGGCGTGATCTCTAAAGGCGCCATGGTTCCGGAGTTCGAAGCTGCTGCGTGGTCCTTGGAGGCGAACCAGGTGTCCGATCCGGTGCGTACGGAGTTCGGAATGCACCTGATCAAAGTGCTGTCGATTCAGAGCGATCAATACGCGCCGCTTGCCGACATGCGTCCGCAGATCGTGTCGCGGTTACGCGAACAGGCGGCCGACGAGAAGTACCGGACCAAGATCAGTGAACTGGACGAGTTGGCATTCGAGTCGCCGGATGACCTCACGCATCTCGCAGAGACGAGCGGTTTGGCAATTCAACACGTCACCGGTGTAACCCAGGAGGCCGGTTCGGCGCCGTTCGATTCTGCGACACTGCGAACGGCGGCGTTCGCCGACGACGTAATCGCGCGCGGCCTCAACAGCCGCGTCATCGAGGTGGACAAGAACGCATACGTGGTGCGCGTGAAGGAACACCGTCCGCCCGCGCAACGGCCGCTGGCCGACGTATCGGACGGGATCCGCAAACGAATCGTTCGAGAAAAGGCCTCGGACCGTGCACGCGAGGCATCGGCTGAAGCGATGGCGCGCGTCACCAACGGTGATCCGAGTTCAGTGATCGCGATCGCGTACGGGATGCAATGGCAGCTGGCTACCGCAGCGACGCGAGGCATGCCGGGCCTCGATCGCGAGGTCGTCAAAGCAGCCTTCGAACTGCCGCGACCCAGCGCGGGCGCGCGCCCGGTCACGTCCGCGGAACTCGGGAACGGTCGAGTGGCGGTGGTCACGGTCAGTGCGGTGAACGACGGCGACTTTTCCGCACTCACGGAAACCGACCGCACCGCGCTCCGGTCCCAGTTGGAGAAGCAGGTCGGAAATCAGGAGTTCACGGCGTTGTTCCTGACGTTGCGAGATTCCGCCTCCGTCGAACGGATGTAGCCGATTCAGGAAACGCCGCGGCGGCTCGGTACGTGCAGCACCAGTCGGCGTCCGGGTCTGAGAACGTCCGAGGGATCCACGTCGTTCCAATCCGCAATCGCGGATACCGAAACGTTGAATCGGTCGGCGATTCGCGCGAGCGAGTCGCCGCGCCTCACTGTATATGTTAGGCGACGCGTCGCCTTCGACCGCGGAATCGCCACCATGGGGTTCGCGGGTAATGCCGACGGCTCGATCACGGCAACCGCTATTACAAGCGACTGACTGGGATGAATGGTGTTGCTGGCGAGCCCGTTTGTCTCTCTAAGCGCCGCAACGCTGGTGCGGTACTGACGCGCGATCTTGCCCAGCGTCTCGCCGTGCTTCACCACGTGATGTTTCCATTGCACGCGTTCCTTCGGGTATTGGCTCAACGCGTCTTCAAATGCGTCGCGATAGGATTCGGGTATCAGTAGCCGATACGGTCCGTCAGGCGGCGTCGCGCGCCTGTTGAGCCCCGGGTTGTAGCGGAACATCTCGTCCACGGAGAACGAACCGAGGTTCGCGAGCACGGCGAGGTCCACCTGGTCGTCGAGTGTCGCAGTGAAGAAAGCGGGCGACGGATCGATCGGTGGCAGTGTCCACGCATCGTTCTGTGCGATCAGATGCGCGAGCGCCAGCAGTCGCGGGACATATCGTTTCGTTTCGATCGGCAGATCGAGATTGAAGAAATCCGCGTCGGGCGAGTCCGACAGCGCGCGTCTGACGCGCCCCTCGCCGCCATTGTAGGCCGCGATCGCGAGCAGCCAGTCGCCGAACTCGTCGTGCAGATAGGTGAGGTAATCAAGCGCAGCGGTGGTCGAGTCGATCGGATCTCTGCGACCGTCGTACCACCAGTCGATCGTCACGCCATAGTGCTTCGCGGTATTCGGAATCAGCTGCCACAGTCCTGCTGCACCGCTTTGAGAATACGCGTACGGATTCAGCGTGCTCTCGATGATCGGCAGCAGCGCGAGTTCCATCGGCAGTTGTCGTTGTCGGACTTCCTCGACCACGTACGCGAGGTAACGTCGTGCCTGCTCTTCGATGTCGAGCGTCGGCGTTGCGAGATACATGTCGACGGCGCGGGCAACCGACGGTTCGTGCGTTTGGTGATTCAGCGCAAAGCCGTCGCGCAACACCGTCCACACATCGGATGGAACGGGTTCACGTTCTTCGGCCGGAGGGGCGAGTTGGGTGACCGACACTGGATTGTCGACTGGAGCGACTGGGTGGTCGGGCAAGCGAGAAGCACTCTCGCAGCCCGCCACTGAGATGGCCCAAAGAATGAGCCACCAGCGCGGCGTCGGCATTGTTGCGCAATCTCCGTGCTGTCTGCACAATGCCGATCGACATTGTTTGATCCCTGCCGTTGATTCAACCGTAGCCGGACGAGCGTGACGACTGACGAGATACACGGTCTCGCGACCTGGTTTGAAAGCCCCTTGGGCGCCACTCTCTTGCAGAAAGAGACACCTCTCCTCGTTCAGGGCGTACGACGATTTCACGGCGATTCGATGTTGTGGCTCGGGCCGATTCCGATGCCCGGCGTCGAACTCGACCGATGCATGGTTCGCAATCGCTTCTACGGAGCGACGCCTGGGTTTCACGCGCGTCCCGGCGACGCGTCGAACGCAGGTACTTACATAGGCAACATCGAAGCGCTCCCATTCCCGCCGTCTTCGCTCGATGCGGTGGTGATGCACCACGCGCTCGACTGCTGCGCCGACCCGCGCACGGCGATGCGCGAGGTGTGCAAAGTGCTGCGGCCGGGCGGGCGGTTGCTCATCTGCGGCTTCAACCCGATCAGCCTGTGGGGGGTACGCAGACTCGCAGCGCGATTGTTCGACGATGCGTTCAGCGACGCGCGCTTCGTGAATCCATGGCGGCTTCTCGACTGGATGGCGGTGCTTGGTATCGAGGCCGATGAAGGCGTCCAGTACCTGATGTATCGACCTCCGCTCGGCATCGGTTCCTTCGAACGTAAATTGTGGGTGCGCATGCGCGCTGCACTCGAGCGGGCACGGATCCCACTCGGCGGCGCGTATTACGTGCTCGGTCGCAAGAGCGCTGTCGGCATGACGCGCCTGCGCGGCACGGCGTCGCTGCGACATGCCAACATCACGTCGGTGGTCGTTCCTCACCCCACGCTGCGCAATCCGCGGTGACGCTTTCCGCACTGGCGACGCCGTTGCTGGAGGTCTTCACCGACGGCGCCTGTCGAGGCAACCCAGGACCCGGCGGTTGGGCCGCGCTGATACGTCAGGGTGGTTCCGAGAAGGTGCTGAGCGGGGCGGAGCCGGCTACGACGAACAACCGCATGGAAGTGATGGCCGCGATCGAAGCGCTCCGATCGATCGCGCAGCCCAGTCGCATCCGGATCACCACCGATTCCGAGTATCTGCGCCAGGGCATCACCAGCTGGATGAAGCGCTGGAAGTCGAACGGTTGGCGCACGGCGGCGAAGCAACCCGTGAAGAACAAAGATCTGTGGGAGCTGCTCGACTCGATGGTCGGCGCACATCAGATCGAGTGGTGCTGGGTGAAAGGTCATAGCGGACACGCCGAGAACGAGTTGGTAGATGCCGCGGCGAACGAAGCGATCGACGCGTTGCTGGCCGGACGATCTGCGGCGGGTCGTCGATGAGCCGGCAGATCGTGCTCGATACTGAGACCACCGGTCTCGAACCTGAACACGGCCACCGCATCATCGAGATCGGCGCAGTCGAACTGATCGATCGCAAGCTGACCGGCCGCCACTTTCATCGTTATCTGAATCCGCAGCGCGATATCGACGACGGCGCACTCGCGGTACACGGAATCACCAACGACTTTCTCGCCGACAAGCCGCCGTTCGGCGAGGTCGCCGACGAATTTCTGGCATTCATCGACGGCGCCGAACTGATCATTCACAACGCGCCGTTCGACGTTGCGTTCATCGACTATGAGCTAAGCCGCCTCGAGCAGTCGCGCCGCCGCATTGAAGAGGCGTGCGCCGTAGTGGATACGTTGGCGATGGCGCGCCATAAGCACCCAGGGCAGAAGAACAGCCTCGACGCATTGTGCCGCCGCTACGACGTGGATAATTCCCAACGGCAACTGCATGGCGCATTGCTCGACGCGGAGATTCTCGCCGACGTCTATCTGATGATGACCGGTGGCCAGACGGCGCTGTTCGTCGCGGACGAGGTCGAGACGGCGTCGTCAGGTTCCGACGTTTACGTCGTGGTGCGACTGCCGGCAGATCGGCCTCGGCTGCGAGTGGTTGTTGCCACCGAAGGGGAACTCGATCGACATTGCGCCATGCTCGACGACATCGATCGTCGCGCTCGGCAGGGTAGCGTGTGGCGATCGCAGGCGTTGGCGCTCGCCGAGTGATGCGCGTTCATTGCCACTCCTGAACCGATCGCGCGTCGTGTTAAGGTTTCGCAATCCATTCGTTCTTCCCGGGTGACATTTCATGTGGCCTTACGATCCCGACGATTTCGAATCCATGACACAGCCGCCGGCAGACCAGTCGCACGACGACGCCTGGTATTTCGTGTTCATCGGTCAGGAGATTCTGTGCGTATCGGAGAACGGATCACCGCGTCCGATTCTGGCCGACGAAATGCGCTGGCTCGAACTCGAACGGCATGCCGAAATTTACCTCGGGCGATTTCAGGGCAGGTCGTGTTTTGCAGTGGTCGCGTCCGGGCGGCCGCAGCAGGGATATGCGTTGCTCGGGCTGCGGGCGTGGCTCGGTCGCGTCGCGCCATCGATGTTCTATCTCGCGGGCAGAGCACAACAGTTGGCGGATTGGGAGCGCGACCACGCATTCTGCGGCCGATGCGGCAGCGAGATGCAGAGTCATGCCGTCGACCGCGCCAAGCACTGCCCGGATTGCGGTCTGATGAACTATCCGCGGTTGTCGCCGAGCATCATCGTGCTGATCCGCAAAGGCGAAGAGATGCTGCTGGCACGCAATGCGAACTGGCCGCAGGGGATGTACTCGACGCTGGCGGGCTTCGTCGAACCGGGCGAGTCGATCGAACAGACCGTGCACAGGGAGGTGTTCGAGGAAGTCGGATTGCGCGTCAAGAACGTCCGCTATCTGGGCAGCCAGTCCTGGCCGTTCCCGAACTCGCTGATGCTGGGTTTTCACGCCGATTACGCGAGTGGAGACATCGTGTGTCAGGAAGGGGAAATTGCCGACGCGCGATGGTTCAGATATTCGGATCTGCCCGGCGTTCCGCCGGCGACCGCGATCTCGCGCTGGTTGATCGATCACTTCATCGATGAGATGACTAATCGTTCGGCGTAGGCGGCAGGCTGCGGCTGCCGAACAGTTCCATCAACCGGAACGCCATCATCAGATAGCCGTCTGAACGAAAGCGGTCGTGCATGAATTCTTCGATCGCATTCGCCTGGCCGCGAATGATTGCAAACGTCGACGGCAGATCCGCGAAATGGAACGTGACGTCGGGTGTCGCATCGTCCTGCGTCACGGTCAGCGCGCAATCCGCGATTCTCAAGACGAGATGCTGTTGCTCGGACACGTCGAGGCGCACGATCATGTCGACGCCGACGGCCGCTTCAGGTCGAAAGCGTGCGCGCAGTTCACGAGCGAGATCTTTTAGCGTCATCGGGCGCGATTGAGGCATGCCGTGGCACGAGCGTCAAGCCGCACTGCCGTGGACGCTCGCCGCGCCGACGAAGTAGAGTACGCGCCTTTCCCGGTACGGCCGACACGATGGAGCATCTGTACGACTATCTCGAGTTCCTCGCGAAGGCGGCCACCATCGTCGTCGCGATCGTCGCGGTGGTCGTCGCTGCCACCTCGCTGGGGCTGCGTCGTGCATCGAGCGAGGGCGGCCACCTCGAGGTGCGCAAGTTCAACGACCGGCTCGACGATATGAACCGTACGTTGCGGCACGCGTTCCTCGCGGCGCCGGCGTTCAAGAAGTCGATCAAACAGGAGGATCGCGCGCGCAAGAAAGCGTCGAAGGAAGACGAGGACAGACGACGCGTGTACGTGCTCGATTTCGACGGCGACCTGCTTGCGTCGAAAGTGGATCACCTGCGGCACGAGATCACCGCGGTGCTCACGAGCGCTCGGGCGCAGGACGAAGTGCTGGTCAGAATCGAGAGCCCCGGTGGCATGGTGCATGGCTACGGACTTGCGGCTTCGCAACTGGAACGCGTGCGACAAAACAAGATTCGGCTCGTGACTGCGGTAGACAAAGTTGCCGCGAGCGGCGGGTATCTGATGGCTTCGGTGTCCGATCACATCATTGCAGC
The DNA here is from genome assembly GCA_963780795.1 of uncultured Gammaproteobacteria bacterium. Taxonomy (GTDB): domain Bacteria; phylum Pseudomonadota; class Gammaproteobacteria; order Pseudomonadales; family Azotimanducaceae; genus DATJGR01. The sequence goes on from CAWADH010000013.1 coordinate 157,389, forward strand.
ACCGTTCGCGCTGGTCGGTTCGATCGGCGTCGTCGCGCAGATACCAAACGTGCATCGGCTGCTGAAGAAGCACGACGTCGATGTCGAGGTGCTCACCGCAGGCAAATACAAACGCACGCTGACGATATTCGGAGAGAACACGGAGCAGGGACGTGCGAAGTTCGTCGAAGAACTCGAAGACGTACATGCGTTGTTTCAGGAGTTCGTTCAAGCGAACAGACCGCAGGTGTCGCTCGATGAGATTGCGACCGGTGAAGCCTGGTACGGAAGGCGCGCGCTCGAGCGCCGCCTGATCGACGAATTGTCGACGAGCGATGCGTATCTGACGAATGCGTGCAACGACGCCGACGTCTACGAGGTGCGATGGGTCGAACACAAGAAACCGATCGAACGCCTGCTGGCGCAATTTGCCAATGCCGCGCGCGGCACGCTCGCGCGTCTCGGTTGGGTCTGATCAACAAGGGGAAGAACAATGTCGAAGTTCAGTGCGCTGGTCGTAGAGAAAACCGCTGACGAGAAGTTTACGCGACGCGTGTTGGAGCGTTCGACCGACGCGCTTCCGGCGGGCGACGTACTCGTCGACGTGCGTTACTCGTCGCTCAACTACAAGGATGGTCTGTCGGCGACGGGCAACCCGGGCGTTACGCGCAACTTCCCGCACACGCCGGGCATCGATGCGGCCGGCACCGTGATCGAGAGCGCCTCGACCCAGTTCAAACCGGGCGACGAGATCATCGTCATCGGCTTCGACCTCGGCATGAACACGCCGGGCGGATTCGGTCAACGTATTCGCGTGCCAGCGGGATGGGTCGTACCCCGGCCAGCGGGGCTGCCGCTGGAACAGAGCATGATTCTCGGCACCGCAGGATTCACGGCCGCACTCGCGGTCGACAAGCTTGAAGCATCGGGCATGCGGCCGAACGGCGGACCGGTGCTGGTGACGGGCGCGACCGGGGGCGTCGGATCCGTAGCGGTGATGCTGCTGGCGCATCTCGGCTACGAAGTCGCAGCGGTGACCGGCAAAGCCGCTCAGCACGAATTTCTGAAGAAGCTCGGCGCGAAGGAAATACTCGGTCGCGAGGCGCTACTCGAAGGCGCGAATCGACCGATGCTGAAAGAGCGTTGGGGCGGGGTGGTCGATACCGTCGGCGGCGACATCCTGTTCAACGCGGTGAAGTCGCTGAAGTACGGGTGCAGCCTTGCCGCATGTGGGCTCGTCGCGTCGCCGCAGTTCGCGGCAACGGTACTGCCCTTCATCCTGCGTCACGTCAATCTTCTCGGTATCGATTCGGTGCAACTGCCGCTGGCAGAGAAGGCGCGTATCTGGAACAAGCTCGCCGCTCAGTGGCGGTTGGATCGGCTCGCCGATCTGAAAGTGGGTTTCACGCTGGCTACCATCTCCTCCGGAATCGACCGGATTCTGGCAGGGGAAATGGTGGGTCGGGGCGTATTGGACCTTCGCGCCTGAGCGAAGTTGTTGGAATCAGCTGCGCCGCAACCGATCCGACACTGCGATCGGGCTCGGGTATCTGAAGATCACGATGTAGGTCGAGATGACGAACGTCAGCACGGTCGCGCCCTGTACGACGTGTGATGCCGCGTCGCTCATCAACGCGATGCTCGTTGCGAGATAGGCGACCAAAAGCGAGAACTCGCTCGTCTGACCGAGCCGCACTCCGGCTTCCCACGCGACCTTGGTCGAGTCACCCTGCAGGGCGATCAACCAGCGGAACACCACTGGCTTCAAGCCGATCAGCAGCACAGCCAGCACCAGCGTCGGCAGCGCGACCTGCAGCAACAGATCGAAGTGGATCGCCGCGCCGACCGAGAAGAAGAACATGACGAGGAAGAAGTCGCGCAGCGGGCGTAGGTTCTCCGCGATGTACTGTGCGATAGGGCTCGTCGCCATCGACACGCCGGCCACGAATGCGCCGATTTCGAGCGACAGGCCGATGGCTTTGGCGCCGCTCGCTACGGCCAGGCACCAGCCGATCGCGGCCAGAAAGATGAACTCGTGGAACGCGTCGAACTTGTGGATCAGCGGCAGCACGAGGAATCGCACGATCACGAATGCGACGATCACAAGCGACGGCAATGCTACGAACACCTCGATGACGCTACCCAGGGCGTCCGTCACCGACGTGCCGCGCCCGGAAAGAATGATCAGCGCGAGAATCGCGATTAGGTCCTGGATCAACAGCAGGCTGACCACCAGCTCGCCGATGTGGCGGTGATGCAACACCGTGGTCGGCAGCAGCTTCAGTCCGACGATGGTGCTCGAGAACATGCAGGCTGTGCCTGCAACCGTGGCGTCGACCCATGAGAAGCCGAATGCGCGCATCACGCAGACCGAAACCGCGAAGAAGATCAGCGAACTCACGACTGCCGTGACGACGGCGGAGCCGACCATGTTGCGCAGCTTGGACGGCTGAAGATCGAGGCCGACGAGGAACAGCAGAAAGATGATTCCGAACTCCGAGACCTCGGACACCATCGACGCGTCGTTGACCCACCCGAGCCCGTGCGGGCCCGTGATACCACCGACCGCGATGTAGGCGACGAGCAGCGGTTGGCGCGTGTATAGCGCCGCTGCGGCAAGCACCGCGGCGCCGGCGAATATCAGGAAGAACGATTCGACGATACCGGCGTGCATGCGTAGCCAGCCGCATAGAGGTGCGGGAATTATGACAGGAGGTCCGGCGTACTAGACAGGCGGAAACTATTGCTGGCCGCGCGCGATCCGTCTGAACGCGGGTTGCGGATCGACCACGGATCCCTGATAGAAGTCGGTGAGAGAGTTCATTGCGGCGAGCGCGATCTCGGGATCGTGGCCATCCGGCAGTTGATAGGAGTCGATCCCGCATCGGTGCATGTAGTTCAGCACGTCTTCGTGCACCTCGCCGATCGCGCGCAATTCACCGGTAAAGCCAAATCGCGTGCGAAGCAGGACGGCGAGCGACAGACCGCGACCATCGTTCATCGTTGGGAAACGGATTGCGACCAGCGCAACCTTGGGCAGCAATGGCGCGATCTCGTTCGGCTCGCCATCGCCGGGCAACCAGATGCCGACGTCGCGAGCCTCCCCGAACAGCTCGGCGTGCGCCAGCGCATAGCTCGCAGGTACGATCGTGTGCGGCGTAATGGCGCCGTCGGCGATCTCTTCCCGCAGCGTCCAGTCGTCGGAGACTACGCGGCCGCCCTTAATGAGCGTCGGCATAGATGCGCTCCTTGAACGGGTCGATGCCGATGCGGCGATAGCAGTCGAGAAAGCGCTCGTCTTCTTCTCGATGCGCGACGTAAACCTCGAGGATCTGGTCGATGACGTCGGGCACCGCACCGCGTGAGAACGAAGGTCCGACGATCTCGGCCAGCGACGAGTCTCGACCGGCATTGCCGCCCAGCGAGATCTGGTACCACTCTTCGCCTTTCTTATCGACGCCGAGGATGCCGATGTGGCCGACGTGGTGATGTCCGCACGCGTTCATGCATCCCGAAATGTTCAGGCTGATGTCTCCGAGATCGTAGAGATAGTCGACGTCGTCGAAGCGCTGCTGAATCGCCTCTGCAATTGGAATCGACTTGGCATTGGCGAGCGAACAATAGTCGCCGCCGGGGCAGCAGATGATGTCGGTCAGCTTACCGAGGTTCGCCGACGCCAGCCGCTGGCCGCGCGCGAGCTTCCATAGTTCGAGGAGATCCCGCTCGCGAACGTCGGGCAGAACGAAGTTCTGTTCGTGGCTGATACGGATCTCGCCGAAACCGAACTTGTCCGCCCAGTCGGCGACCGCGTCCATCTGCACATCGGTTACGTCGCCCGGAGGAACGCCGGTCACTTTCGTCGACAGCGTCACGATGGCGTATCCCGGTTGCTTGTGTGGCGCGACGTTGGTGTGCACCCAACGACTGAACTCCGGCTCGGCGAGCCGTGCCGCGGCGAGCGAAGAATCGCTTTCGAGCTGCAGATACGGCGGTGGGGCGAACGCCGCAACGGTGCGGTCAATTTCTTCGCGCGTGAGCGTCGTCGGGCCGTCCTTCGAATGCAACCATTCGGCCTCGACGTGCTGACGGAACACTTCGGGTGACATCGCGCGCACCAGTATTTTGATGCGGGCCTTGTGCTTGTTGTCGCGACGGCCGTATCGGTTGTAGACCCGCAGAATCGCTTCGAGGTAGGTGAGCAGGTGTACGTCCGGCAGAGACTCTCGAATGAGACTGCCGATGACCGGCGTGCGTCCCAGACCGCCGCCGACCTTGACGTCGAATACGATGGCCCCGTTCGCGTCGCGCCGCACTTCGAGGCCGATGTCGTGGACATCAATCGCCGCGCGGTCGCTTGCAGATCCGTTGATCGCGATCTTGAACTTGCGCGGCAACCAATTGAATTCCGGATGCGCGGTCGACCATTGCCGGATCAGTTCGCAATAGGGACGCCCATCGACCGCCTCATCGGCCGCGACACCGGCGAACTGATCGGCGGTGACGTTGCGAATGCAGTTGCCGCTGGTCTGAATCGCGTGCATCTGCACGGTTGCGAGATCGGCGAGGATATCCGGAACTTCGGCGAGGTCCGGCCAGTTGAACTGCATGTTCTGCCGGGTGCTCAGGTGCCCGTAGCCCTTGTCGTAATAGCGCGCGATGTGCGCGAGCATGCGCAGCTGTCTCGACGCCAGCGTTCCATACGGCACCGCGATTCGAAGCATCGGTGCCAGCCGCTGAATGTACAGGCCGTTGCGCAAACGCAGATGCAGGAAATCGGCGTGCGACAGCGTGCCGTCGATGTAGCGCTGTGTCTGGTCGCGAAATTGCGCGACCCGTTCGTCGACAAAGTGCTGGTCGAATTCGTCGTACCGGTACATGGGGTATTCAGTGCGCGGAACTGCAGATGGGCGCGAACGTTACCAAGATGGCGGAATCGAAAGAACTAACCAATGTCTCTATGGATAGAACGGATTGAGTCGCGTAGGAGGCTGGTCTAAACTCGCGCGCGTTTCGTCAATCTGAACACCGAGGCCAGCGTGTCCAACCCGGAATCCAAGCACTGGAGCGATGAAAAAGCCGATGTCGTTGCGGTGCTGACCATCTTCGTCGCGCTCATTCTCGCGGCGGTGCATTTCATCTCGAACCAGGTCTGATCCTGCGCCTCAGTACGCCAGATTCGGCCTGAGCCAGCGTTCCACCTCTTCGATCGCTACACCTTTCCGGCGCGCATAGTCCTCGACCTGGTCGCGTCCGATTTTGCCGACCCCGAAGTATCGGGCGTCGGGGTGCGAGAAGTACCATCCTGCGACCGCAGCTGCCGGCAGCATCGCGAAATGCTCCGTCAGCGACATGCTGGCGCGTTCCGGTTCGAGCAGCGAGAACAGTGTGGCCTTCTCCGTGTGATCGGGGCAGGCCGGATAGCCCGGCGCAGGGCGAATGCCGCGATAGCTCTCGGCGATCAGGTCGTCGGTGGTCATCGCTTCGTCGCGGCTGTAGCCCCAGAACTCCTTGCGTACGCGCTCGTGAAGGCGCTCGGCGAATGCCTCGGCGAGCCGGTCGGCCAGCGCCTTCAGCATGATCGCGTTGTAGTCGTCATTGGCGGCTTCGAACTTCGCCACCACCTTTTCAATGCCCGTGCCCGAGTTCACTGCGAACGCGCCGATGTAATCGATGTGCGGCGCGGGGGCGACGAAGTCGGCGAGTGAGAAATGTGGACCCGCTGCGCCTTTTTTTGATTGTTGGCGCAGGTGGTGCAATGTTGCGATCGGCGTGCGCGATTCGCCGACGTCGAACAGGTCGATGTCGTCGCTGCCCGAACGCTGCGCGCGCCAGAACCCGAACACGCCGTTCGCGCTGATCCACCTTTCGTCGATGATCCTGCGCAGCATCGCTTGCGCGTCTGCGTACACGGCACGCGCCGCCTCGCCGACGATGGGGTCATTCAGAATCTTCGGGAATTTGCCGGCGAGTTCCCACGTCATGAAGAACGGCGACCAGTCGATGTACCGCGCTAGTTCTTCGAGCGGGTAGTCGTTGAGCACGCGCGTGCCGAGGAAGTGCGGCGTGGTGCCCTGGAACTTCGACCAGTCGATGGCCGGGGCTTCCGCGACTGCCGCGCGGTAAGGCAACAGCACGGTCTTGTCCGCGCGCGCGTTCGAGCGCACCCGGATCGCTTCGTATTCGTTTCGGACGTCGCTGACGAAGGCGCCGCGTTGTTCGTCCGACAGCAGCGCCGATGCCACGCCGACGCCGCGCGAAGCGTCGGTTACGTACACGGTAGGGCCGCGCTGATACGCCGGCTCGATCTTCACTGCCGTGTGCGCGCGCGACGTGGTCGCGCCGCCGATCAACAGCGGCACGTCGAATCCCAAGCGCTCCATTTCGGATGCGACATGCACCATCTCGTCGAGCGATGGTGTGATGAGTCCCGACAGTCCGATGATGTCGGCGTTCTCGGCGCGGGCCGTCTCGAGGATCCGGTCGCACGGCACCATTACGCCGAGGTCGATCACCTCGTAGTTGTTGCACTGGAGCACGACGCCGACGATGTTCTTGCCGATGTCGTGCACGTCGCCCTTGACCGTCGCCATGACGATCTTGCCCTTCGCCTTCGCGCCTTCGCTCTTCTCCGCTTCGATGAACGGAATCAGATGCGCAACCGCCTGCTTCATGACGCGCGCGCTCTTGACCACCTGCGGCAGGAACATCTTGCCGGAGCCGAACAGGTCGCCGACCACGTTCATGGCGGCCATCAGCGGGCCCTCGATGACGTCGAGCGGCCGGTTCGCGCCGAGGCGCGCTTCCTCGGTATCGGCCACGACGAACGCGTTGATGCCTTTCACCAGTGCGTGCCGCAGACGCTCCTCCACCGGCGCGCTGCGCCACTCCGGATCGTCGACCACGGCTTTGTCGGTGCGCGCCGCGTATTCGCCGGCGATTGCCAGTAGTTGGTCGGTGGCGTCGGGCCGACGATTCAGCACGACGTCCTCCACGCGATCGCGCAACGCCGGCGGAATCTCGTCGTAGATGCCGAGCTGACCCGCGTTGACGATGCCCATCGAAAGGCCTGCGCGAATTGCGTGGTAGAGGAACACCGCGTTGATCGCTTCGCGAACGGTGTCGTTGCCTCTGAAGGAGAACGACACGTTGCTGACGCCGCCCGAACTGTGCGCATACGGCAGATGCTGCTTGATCCAGGCGCAGGCCTGGATGAAGTCCATGGCGTAGTTGTTGTGCTCTTCGATGCCCGTCGCGATCGCGAAGATGTTCGGATCGAAGATGATGTCTTCGGCTGGAAAGCCGACCTGCTGTACGAGGATGTCGTACGACCGTTTGCAGATGTCGACCTTCCGCTTCAGCGTATCCGCCTGACCTTGTTCGTCGAACGCCATGACGACGACCGCTGCACCGTACATGCGACAGCGGTGCGCCTTCTCGATGAACTCCGCTTCGCCTTCTTTCAGGCTGATCGAATTGACGACCGGCTTGCCTTGAATGCAGCGCAGACCGGCTTCGATGACCTCCCATTTGCTCGAGTCGACCATCACCGGCACACGCGCGATGTCGGGTTCTGTCGCGACCAGGTTGAGAAAGCGCGTCATTAACGCAGCGCCGTCGAGCATGCCTTCGTCCATGTTGACGTCGATGATCTGCGCACCGTTGTCGACCTGATCGCGCGCGACGTCGAGCGCCGTTTCGAGCGCCCCGTCGCGAATCAGTTTCTTGAACCGTGCAGAGCCGGTGACGTTGGTGCGTTCTCCGACGTTGACGAACAGCGACGACTCGTCCACTTCGAGCGGTTCGAGTCCGGAGAGGCGCAACTTGCGCGGCAGGTTCGGCAATACGCGAGGCCGCGCATCGGCCACTGCGGCGGCGATCGCTTCGATGTGTTCCGGCGTGGTACCGCAGCAACCGCCGACCAGGTTCACGAACCCTGATTCGGCGAACTCGGCGATCAGCCGCGCCATGTGCGAGGGCGACTGGTCGTATCCGCCGAACTCGTTCGGCAGGCCCGCGTTGGGATGCACGCTGACGTAACAACTCGCCGAGTGCGCGAGCGATTCGACGTGCGGACGCAACTGCTCGGCGCCGAGTGCGCAATTGAGCCCGGCGATGAGCGGCTGAGCATGCGCGATCGAGATCCAGAATGCTTCGGGCGTCTGGCCCGACAGCGTGCGGCCGCTCGCATCCGTGATGGTTCCGGAGACCATCACCGGAAGACGCACGCCGGTGCGCTGGAACTCCGATTCGATCGCGTAGATCGCGGCCTTTGCATTGAGCGTGTCGAATACGGTTTCGACCATGATCAGGTCGACGCCACCGGCGAGGAGGCCGCGCAACGCTTCCCGGTAGGCGTCTACCAGCGCGACGAACGTGATGTTGCGGCCGCCCGGATCGTTCACGTCGGGCGACAGGCTGGCGGTCCGGTTGGTGGGACCGAGCACCCCGGCGACGAAGCGCGGTCGATCGGGAGTCGCGTAGTCGTCTGCGCACGCGCGTGCCAGGCGCGCGGCGTCCCGATTCAATTCCTCGCACACCGCTTCGAGGCCATAGTCGGCCTGGGCGATCCGGGTGGAGCTGAACGTATTCGTTTCGATGATGTCGGCGCCGGCGCCGAGATATGCGCGATGGATGTCGGCAATGATCTTCGGACGGGTCAACGTCAGCAGGTCGTGATTGCCTCCAAGCGGGTAAATATGGTCGACGAAGCGGTCGCCCCGATAATCCGCCTCCGCCAGGCGGTGACGCTGCACCATGGTGCCCATCGCCCCGTCGATCACGAGGATGCGTCGTTCGAGGGCGTCAGCGAGCGCGGTTGAAGGCACGGTCGGGTCTTCCGGATGCGAAATTGAGGCGTGATGCTACCGGGACCCAACATGAAGGCAATGGAAGGCGCCGGCGATCAACATGAGCGCCGCTCACGAGCGTGCCTCGGCCGCCCAGCGTTATGCCTGGCCAGTCGCATCGCAATTGCGTAGCATACCCGAGCGTTTTAGTCGGGTATGACCGCCGATGATCGAAATCTCCAAAACCGCCCAAGGTTACCTGCGCGACCTGCTCGCGAAGCAGGACCACCCGGACGTCGGTATCCGGGTATTCGTCAGTCAACCGGGAACCGCCCAGGCGGAGACCTGCATCGCTTACTGTCGTCCCGGAGAGGAACAGACCGACGACATTCCCGTGGCGTACGACGGCTTCACCGCCTGGATCGAAAAGCGCAGCGAACCGTACCTGGAAGGCGGTGTGGTCGACTTCCAGGACGACCGGATGGGCGGCCAACTGACCATCAAGGCGCCGAACGCACGGGTCCCGAGCGTGGGTCCCGATGCGCCGATCGAAGACCGCATCAACTACGTGCTCTACAACGAGATCAATCCGGGCCTGGCCTCGCACGGCGGTCAGGTCACGTTGCTCGAAGTGGTCGACGGCAACACCGCGGTGTTGCAGTTCGGCGGCGGATGCCAAGGCTGCTCCGCCGTCGATATCACGCTGAAGCAGGGTGTGGAGCGTTCACTGCTCGCGCAGATTCCGGAGCTGGTCGCGATCCGCGACAGCACCGACCACAGCGTGCGCGAGCACGCCTACTATCAGTAGACGCCAACTGGCGGGCTAAGCCGCATCGGCCACCGAACGTGCTCGTTGGGGCAGCGTGTCGCGCAATCCGCTGGCCAGCTCGCGCAACAACGAAGCAGTGGTGGACCAGTCGAGACACGGATCGGTGACCGACACTCCGTATGCCAGCTGACGCGGATCACGAGTCAACTTCTGGTTACCTGCGTTGATGTTGCTCTCGATCATCAGTCCCATGATGGAGCGGTTTCCGTCCTGAATCTGCGCGGCTGCGTCGCGCGCTACGACCATTTGTCGGAGCGGGTCTTTCCCGGAGTTGGCGTGGCTGCAGTCGATCATGATGTTCGAGGTGAGTCCGGCCGCGGCCAGCGCGCGCTCACATTCGGCGACGCTGTTGTGATCGTAATTCGGACCGTTGTGCCCACCGCGCAGAACGACGTGCGCGGCACGGTTGCCGCGCGTATGAATGATCGACACTTGCCCCGACTGATTGATGCCGAGAAACCGGTGCGGCTTCGACACCGACTGCAACGCGTTGATCGCGACGTCGAGACTGCCGTCGGTACCGTTCTTGAAGCCGACGGCCGATGACAGACCCGACGCCATTTCGCGATGCGTCTGCGACTCGGTGGTGCGCGCACCGATGGCAGACCACGCGATCAACTCCTGCAGATACTGCGGAGAAATCGGATCGAGCGCTTCCGTGCTCAGCGGCAGGCCGATCTCTGCGATGCGAAGCAGCAGGCGACGCGCGATGCGGATGCCTTCTTCGATGTGGAACGTGTCGTTCAGGAAGGGATCGTTGACGAGGCCTTTCCAGCCGACGGTGGTGCGCGGTTTCTCGAAATACGCGCGCATCACGATCAGCAGGTGCGGCGACAGTTCGTCCGCGAGCGCCTTCAGACGACGTGCATAGTCTTCCGCTGCGACGACGTCGTGGATCGAGCAGGGGCCGACGACGATCAGCAATCGGTGATCTCTGCCGTCGAGGATGTTGCGCACCTGCTCGCGCGCTTCGTGCACTTTGTGTCGCACCTGGTCGGAAACCGGTAACTCCGTCTTCAGTTGCGCAGGCGTGACGAGCAGCTCCTGCGCTACGACGTTGAGATTCTCGAGTTGCTCCATGCTTCACCTCCAAAACAAAAAACCCCGAGAGGCCGTTGCCGATCGGGGTTTTCCCGGAGGGCAACTTGCGTCGCCCTCCCATTCACGGGTCAGGCCACGCTAACTCGTAAATGCGTAGCCAAACCAATACGCCGCGACGGCGATCGCCAGGGATGCTCGCTCGTGTGCCAGTGACGGTCGATGCGTAGTTGCGTGATTCATGGCGCCGGATTGTCCGCGTGCCCTTCCGAAAAATCAAGATCGCCATTGCGCGGTCGTTGGACGGGTCACACTGGATCGATGCGCGTCGGATCCGCGCGTGGCTGCCACACGTAGTCCGCCGACACGACGCGCCGTTTCGGCGAGAAGGTGGACGTGGTATCGCCCGCAGATTCGTCGACGTCCCGGACGATCTCGATCCGATCGCGCGCGAACCGCCAGATCGACGCAAAGAGCGAACGCGCCGGTGGCGGGTGCGGTTCGTCATCTTCCTCTTCCAAAACGCCGAACAATCGCAGCGACCGGCGCGCGCGCGTGGCCGCGACGTAGAGCAGACGTATGCGCTCGTTGGCGTCGCGGTGTCGTTCTTCGTGACTCAGCCACCGGTGTACGCCGTCGCCTACTGTGCTGCCGCGCACGCCCAGAAGCAGTCGATCGCCTTCGGGTCGCCACAGAATCGGCGGCGGATCTTCGATTCTGTTGACGCGATGCAGCCCCGGGACCAGTACATGATCGAACTCCAGCCCTTTGGCGCGGTGAATCGTCATGATCGCTACCGACTCTTCACTCGGTGTGGTATCGGCAAAGAGTCGTTGCACCGAGCGTTCCAGCGCCGTGATGTCGAGCGAGCGCCCCTGCGTATCCTCGATTAGCGCGAGAAGCCGTTGGGCATGCTCGATCGCGGCACCGTCGTATGCATCCGCGCCGCCGAGTCGGATGAATGCGTTCTCCAGCCATTGTCGTAGCGGAATCTGTCTGCGGCCTCGCTCGGCTTTGAGAAGGGGCGGGCGTATTCGTTGCACGCGAGCGCGCCCGTCATCGGTGAGTGCCTCATCGTGCGCCGCGTCGCGTATCGACGAGGCAATCGTCTCGTCGAACTGCGCGAGCGTTTCGATGTCGCGCAACGACATGCCGACGAACGGTGTTCGCAACAACGCTAGCCACGCGATGCGATCGGTCGGTGACGACATCGCCTTCAAAAGCGTCATCAGATCGTCGATCACCGGCTGTTCTGCGAGCGCGTGAATGTCCGCGCCGGTCCACGGAATGGCGCGCACGTTCAAGCCCGGCAACAGGTGCGTCAGGTGCGCCCGGTTTCGTACCAGTATCGCGACCGACTCGTCCGGGTGCTGGTTTCGGATCGACTCGACGGCCTGCGCCACTGCGGCTGCTTCCGCTCGATCGGCATCGACCGACACGATGCCGTAGACGTTGCATCCGTCGCCCGGTCGCGCGTCGTGAATCGGTATCGACCTCACGAAGGCGACCCGTCCAATCACCGGATCTTCGACGTCGCCGAGCGATGCTTCGAACAACGCGTTGCACCATTCGACGAGCGGAGCCGACGAGCGGAAATTCGCGCCGATCCGGATTGCCGCGGGGCGCAACGTCGAGATGCCGTTGCGACGCGCGCGCTGGAAGAGAGCGACATCCGCATCGCGGAATCGGTAGATCGACTGCATCGGATCACCCACGATGAACAGTGATCGCGTTGTGTCGTTCGGCCATTCCTGAGTCAGGCGCTCAACGAGACGATACTGGCTCGCCGAGGTGTCCTGGAACTCGTCGATCAACAGATGCTTGATCCGGTAATCGAGCGCCAGTGCGAGATCTGTGGGCGCATCGGCGTCACCGAGCACGCGCTGCGCCGCGAAGGTCAGTTCGGCAAAATCGATCACCGCATTGCGACGAAAGATGCCGTCGAGCTCTGCCGCGGCGAGCGCCAGTCCGGTCGCCGCATTGACGATGGCGTCTACCTCCGTGGTCTCCAGGGTTGGAGCCGGCAACAGACGAAGCGAAGCCAGCCGAACGATCATGTCATGCCGGGTCAGATCGTCGATCAGCGCGCGCAAGCGCGCCTTCGAGGATCGGTTGGCGGTTCCGGTGTCACCGAACCCCTGAGCGGCTCCCAGACGTACGCGCGGCCGGCCGTCGCGGGTCGTGATCAGCTCGGCAATGAAATGCCACTGCGAGGGAATGGTCGGAAGACCGTCGGATGGCCAATCGACCCGCATGCGCAATGCAGCCTCTGCTGCGACCGCGGCGAGTTCGTCGCATAGTCGTTCACCCAGGTCGGACGTCAGATCCGAGATCGCGTTCATGTGTAGAGTTCGAATTCCGGCTTCGACAGCGGTGGTGATCGCGCGTCTGCGTGACGCGTCGCGTCGTTCGTCGGATGAAGCCGCCTGGCCGGCCCCGAGTGTGAGTGCGACCACCTCCAGCCATTGGTCGCGTTTGCCAAGCATGGCGCTCAGCGAAGTGCGGGCCTTTTCGAAATCGTTGTCGAACAACGTCAGCAGACCGGCGAGTTCATGGTTCAGCTCGTAGTCGTGATTGAGCCGCTCGAACGTCTTGTCGATGGCCTCTCGATAGAACGTCTCTGCGTCTTCGACGACGCGGAAGCGGTCACCTAGGCCGCTCGATATCGGCAGTCGCTGCACCAGGCCCGCGCAGAATGCGTCGATCGTCTGGACACGCAGTCGGCCGGGTTGCGTCTCCAGATGCCAGCCGAGCGCAATGCTCCGCGCGCGGATCGTGCGGGAACGTTCGCTGTCGTCCAGAAGGGCGGCAACGAGTCGTTCGAGCATTTCCGCGGCCGCCTTTCGCGTGAACGTGATCGCGAGAATCTCCTCCGGTCTTTCAACGACGGCGAGAAGATTCAGGAATCGCTCGACCAACAGCGTCGTCTTGCCGGAGCCGGCCGGCGCCTGCACGATGACCGATCGCCCGACGTCGACCGCGGTCAGACGCGCGTCGATGTCAGGTGGTGCGCTAACCGGCTTCAACGCGCCGAATCTCGCGTATGCGGCACAACGCGTGCAGGTTGCACTCATTGCAGGCGAACGCGTCGCGCGGCCGAACATCCGAAACGCCGTTGCGAAATTCCGCCGCCAGGGCGGTGAGCGACTCGCGCCAGTCGGCGAGCTGTACGTTCCAGTCTGCGTCGTCGGTGCCTACCTGATTGAAGCGAACCCGCGCGGCGCCCTGCGTTATCGAGTACGTTCGGCTGGACCAGCCGATCATTCGGCACTCGTCGCGTTTGATCAGCGCAAACGCGACAGCCGCGACGCCCGGCGTACTCAGGGCGTACATCGGCAGTTGCGGTTCTTCCGGGCGCGCCCCGATGACCACGTTGGGACTCGTGGGTCCGGTTTTGTAGTCGACGACGAGCAGAGTTCCATCGGGAACTTGGTCGATCCGATCGATGCGCAGGTTGAACTCGATGCAGTCGAGGACGAGTTCGGCTACGACTTCATTAGCAACGACTCGATGAGGGGGGCGCAGGCGCTCGAGTTCGAGCCACTCGAGCAGCAGTGCCGTCAATCGTTGCTGCTCCGAGGCGCGGAACAAGGCGGGCAGGGGAAGGCTTGCGATCGCCGTGGCCGCGGACTGCGACGCCGCTTTGGCGAGCGTCGCGACGTCGATGTCCGCGAGTTCCGTGCCGAGGAACCGATCGAACAAGCGACGCAAAGCGGCGTGCGTCACCACACCACGGTCGGTCGCGTCCGGAAACGAATGTGGCGCGGTACGTTGCGGCGCGCGTAGCCGATGGCGCGCGAACGCGCGGAACGGGCAGGCCGACTGATCGCGGAGAATTCCGGTACCGTGGCCGCGCAGCTGGTGGAGATCGGCGCTTCCGACGTCCACGTGGTCGAACGCCTTCAGCGCACGGAGCGGCAATGGTGCGTAATCAGGATGACTCAAGGCCAGCGCCGGTGCGTCGAGGTGCAGGTCGGCGCTCGGCGCCACCTCGTCCACGAGCGCGCTGCGCCGACTCGGCGCGTCGTCGCGCACGATCGCGTGGCTGAACACCACCGATGCGGACGACGCGCGCCAATGCCGCATGAGGCGTCGCGCGAACGCCACTTCTCCGTCGACGTCGCTGCGTGCGACCCCAGCGGCCTTGAGGTGCCTCGCCGGAATGAAGGGAGTCGGCGTCGGCGATCCCGGCCAATCGAGCTGGGACAGCCCGGTTACCCACAGACCCGTGAACTCGAGCCCGATGGTTTCCAGATAGCCGAGAACCTGAATCGAAGCCTGCGGGCGCTCCGGCGCAAACAGTCGTCGATCGGCCGCCAGACGCAGCTGGCGCAGCGTCGTCGAAAAATGCCGCGGCTGTATGAAGTTCGAACCGGCTGCGAGCTCGTCGAGCATGCCTTCGAATGAGCGGTAAGCCTGGAAGCTCTCGCTCGACAGGTGCGCGGCATTCGGCCACCCGGCCAGAAGCAGCAGCTGTCTTGCGCCCGCAACTGCAGCCTCCAGATCGAGCAGGCCCATTCTCGAAGCAAGACTAACTACTTCGCGAAGGGGCGAGACGGCGGCGGTAGCTACATACCTCGCGGCATCGCACCACTCGAGTCGTTGCTGATCGCGATCGGTCGAAGCTTCGGACCAGCGGAGAAAGGGCGAGCGCAGCAGCGAATCGATGCGCGTGTGGTGATACGGCTCGAAGAGCCATTCGAGAAGGTCGAGCGCGTCGGCTACGACCGGCACCGAACTCAGCGATACACCGCCGGATACGTTGTAAGGGCTCGTCGCTGCCACAGGCTCGTCGTCGTTCGCGCGCAGAATCGCATCGAGCTGTCGAACGACGCGATCGTGCGACGCGACGAGATCAGGAACCACGATGCACAGCGCCTGCGGTTCGGATGCCTCGCGCTGCACGGTGCGCGCCCAATAGATTGCGGCTCTGAGCTCTTCGTCCGGATCGTTGCACGACACCGCCGCGACACGCGCCTCGATCGCGCGCTCGGGTTCGTAACGGTGCGCCGTTTCGCCCGCCGAGCGGTATGCATCGAACATGCGATCGAGGCTCGGCGGCAGGACGTCGAACCCGAGCAGCAAGAGCGTCTCCGCATGCAATCGGCGCTGTCGCACCGCGAGCTCGACCATTGCGGGAATCTCGGCCTCCGTCACCCAGCCCCTCGATCTGGCCGTTCGCATGAAGCGTTGCGACCAGTCGCGAAACAACCGGTGATTCTCGTTGTCGTCGAACTGCTCGAGCGCGGGAAGAAGCGCCCAGTCGTGCATCACGCGCCACGCGTCGGCAATTCGCGGGTAGAGCCCGACGAAGTCAATCTCCGGAACATCAGGGGTATGCTCCAGCCAGACCAGACGCTGAGCGTCGGCATTCAGCAGCGCGTGAGAGTCGCTCGGTGCGATGGCGGTGTAGCGTTCGCGCAGGTAGTCGGCCAGCGTCGAGATACGGGCGGACACAGGCTCAATGCCGCCAGTGCTGCGATGGTGCAGCGCGAATGCCTGGATCAGCGCCTTCGCCAGTCGCTCGTTGGCCGTTACGATCCGGTCCCGGTTGCAATATCGCAGCAGGACGGCGTCGAGCGTGATCAACGGCTTCGATTGCACCTTGGGCTGCCGGGAAAACACGCGATTGTAGGAGGCGCGGGCGCGCGTGCCAAACGCCCGGACAGATCGGCTACAATGCGCCGCCCTCGCTTTTACCTTCCTTTGACGACCGTCTTCAAACCATGACCAAGTCGACCGCCGTTCCTGTTGCACGTCCCGGACGAGTCGGTTTCGTCAGCCTCGGGTGTCCGAAAGCGCTCGTCGATTCCGAACGGATACTTACCCAGTTGAGGATCGAGGGTTACGAGACCTCGGGCAGCTATGCCGATGCCGACGTCGTGGTCGTCAACACCTGCGGATTCATCGACAGTGCGGTGGAAGAGTCGCTGGAGGCGATCGGCGAAGCCATGGCCGAGAACGGCCGCGTCATCGTCACCGGAT
The DNA here is from genome assembly GCA_963780795.1 of uncultured Gammaproteobacteria bacterium. Classification (GTDB taxonomy): domain Bacteria; phylum Pseudomonadota; class Gammaproteobacteria; order Pseudomonadales; family Azotimanducaceae; genus DATJGR01. Next base: position 174,006 of record CAWADH010000013.1, read on the forward strand.
GCCTCGGCGCGCGCGCGAACCTGATCCGCGAACAGTTCCCCGAGGTGCTTTCCATCACCGGTCCGGCGGCCTACGAAGCGGTCGTCGAAGCGGTGCACGAGGTCGTTCCTCAGTCCGCGAGCAACCCGTTCGTGGATCTGGTGCCGGCAACCGGCGTGAAACTCACGCCGCGACACTACGCGTATCTGAAGATCTCGGAAGGATGCAATCACAAGTGTTCGTTCTGCATCATTCCGTCGCTGCGGGGCAAACTTCGTTCGCGCAAGGTCGGTGAGGTTCTGAACGAGGCGCAAGGTCTCGCCCGCTCCGGCGTGAAAGAACTGCTCGTCATTTCTCAGGATACAAGCGCCTACGGGCTCGACCTGAAGTATCGAACGGATTTCTGGGGCGGCCGTCCGCTTCGTACGGACATGATCGCCCTGTGCAAGGAACTGGGGCGGCTCGTTCCGTGGGTGCGTCTGCACTATGTCTATCCGTACCCGCATGTCGATGACCTGCTGCCGCTGATGGCCGATGGACTCGTACTGCCGTACCTCGACGTGCCGATCCAGCACGGCGTGCCGCGGATTCTGAAACTGATGCGACGGCCCGCCGCATCCGATCGGACGCTCGAGCGGATCACGAAGTGGCGGGAGATCTGTCCTGACCTCACGATTCGTTCGACGTTCATCGTCGGCTTTCCCGGAGAGACCGACGACGAATTCGAGGCGCTGTTGCAGTTTCTGACTGATGCCGAACTCGATCGCGTCGGTTGTTTTGCATACTCCGATGTCGATGGCGCTGCCGCCAACGAACTGCCGAACCCTGTTCCGGAGAGCGTGAAGCAGGAACGCCTCGAGCGGTTGATGCTCCATCAGGAGGAGATCAGCACGAGGCGGCTCGCAGCGAAGGTCGGACGGCGCCTGCAGGTGTTGATCGACTCGGTCGACGACGACGGCGCGGTCGGTCGGTCGCGCGGCGATGCGCCGGAGATCGATGGCTGCGTCTATGTCGATACGACGGACTGCAGCCCCGGCGATCTCATCGACGTGACCGTAGTCGAAGCCGACACGCACGATCTCTTCGGAACGGTCGCCGTTGATTGATTCTTTGGTATTCTTGGACGGAACGAAAAGGAAGTTCAGGCATGTGGTATCTGATTGAGGATTTCTTCGAGCAGAGTTGGATCGTCAAGCTGTTCGTTGCGTGGGGATGGCTATCGATCGTGCTGATGCTCGCGTCCGTCGTCGCACCGTTGCTGCGGGGCTGATCGCCGATGTGGCTGTCATCGTTGACGCGACAGCAGCGCGAAGCCTTGCTGGGGCTGGCGCACAACGTGGTCGTGTCAGACGGCCTGCTCGATCCGAATGAAGAGGGCATGCTCGATGAGTTCAAGCGCGAGATGGACCTCAACCCCAAAACGGAGTCGCAGTATCTGGAGCTGAAGGGCGTAGATCGGGTATTCGATACCCGACGCTCGCGCGCCATCGCGTTGCTGAACCTGTTGCGGTTGTCTTACGTCGACGGTGCGTTCGAGATCGAGGAGGAGTGTCTCCTCAAAGAAGTCGGCCGCGCTTTCGGACTACCCGATGCCGAGTTTCAGTTGATGGACAACTGGGTCCGTCGTTTGGTTGCGCTAGAGGAAGAAGCGCGCAGCTTCATGTAGCGGTCGCGCCGAGCGACTCCGCAATTTTCCGTTCCAGAGTCTCGAGCAGATGCTCGGTTTCGTCCCGGTCGAGTTGAATCGGCGAGTTCGTGCGGAAACGGATGCCGCAGCGAAAGGTCCCGTCCGGCGAAAAGCGGCAATGATGCGCCGCCCCAACGACTTCATCGAGTCGCGCCCCCGAGTACTTCAGCGAAACGAACAACGGCTTGTTGACTGGCAGCGGACGTCGCAGCGCCACGGTGACGCCGAAACGGTTGAAGTCCACGACGTCGCCTTGATGCGTGCCGAAGCGGTATCGAACGGCAATAACCGCCTTCATGTTGGTCACAGGAAGGCGTTCTGAAATACGGCGTTCGGGACATCTGACCATGGCCGGAAATCCTATGGCACACCCTTCTGCGAGGCTGTGACGATCACCACAGATCAACGGTCTTTGGTCAGCGTGTCCTTTGCCCGGTTCAGTAGGGCGGCGAGATAGGTCGAACCGCCGCGATCGGGGTGGAGCTTCTGGATCAGGCGGCGATGGGCGGTGACGATGTCGTCGTGCGTGGCGTTTTCGTCGAGTCCCAGCGCAGACAACGCTTCGCTTCGCGTCATGTTCTGCCCCGCAGCGGCAGGTTCGCGTTTGCCGTTGCTGCGCCACTCCGGGTGATGGTGGTCGAGGTAGGCTTCGAGCAGGCGTTGCGAATCGTAGTCTCGTATTTCACCCAGCAGGCCGACCAGTTTCGGCACGTCCAGCTCGCTCAGGAAATGACCCTTGTGCATGCCTTGTTTGATCTCGCCGTCCATGTGACCGGACGCGTGATGCAGGGTCATCCGGAAAAACGTGCTTTCGGTGGTCGTGCTCCCGGCGTCATTGTTCGTCTGGGAAGGTGACGCGCCCTTGAACGCCGATCGGAATCTGGGAAACAGCGTCGCGAGCCAGGGAGCGAAACGCACGAGGGTACCGATTCGACGCACGAGGGGAACGGTTGCCGCCAGAGCCGCGACGATCCAGTTGAGGCGCCCGGTGATCGTCAACCCCACGATGACGATGATGAGCGCCGCTAGGCCCAGCGTGAGCAACGTCTGGCGCACGTTCAGACCCGACCGAATCCACAGCGATCGAAGCAAAACCGCGAGCACGAACGCTGCGACGAGCCCGCCCAGCGCGACGACGATCATGTCGCTTTCAGCTGGCTCAGCAGCGCGCGCGCCTCGGAACCGCCGATGCGGCGTGCATACTCTTCCAGCGCGGATCGGCCGCCGGTCGCATACTGCGCCATGGCGCCGAGAAGGCGTCGCAACTGCTCGGGGCTCGAAGAATCGAAAGGAATGTGCGCGCCGTTGGTCAAACGCGCGATCGACTTGAAGACCCTCGTCGCGGTTCTGTCGGCGCCTTCCTGAAAGATGAACACCGGCAACGCGCGGATTGCGAGTTGACCAACGAAGCGCAGCACGTCGGCTTCGTCCTCTTCGAAGCAGTCGCCGATGAACACGAGCGCACGCACTGGATATCTCGAGGCCTCGCTCAATGCGTGTTCGAGTAGTCGACGCAATTGCGTGCGGCCGCCGCGACACGACACTGAGATCATCTGTTCGCGCAATTGACTCGGCGTCGTCGCCCATCGCGACGCGACGAACTCGTTCAGCCCGCGGTAGTAGCACAACTGAATTGCAAGGTTGCCGGCGCGCGCTGCTTCGGCAAACAGCTCGGCATGCAGCTCGCAAGCGAGATCCCATGTCGGCTGGCGGCTCGCGGTTGCGTCGATGCCGAAGAGCAGCCGATATGTCGAACGCACACTCGGTGTCTGCGCCTTGGAGGCTTCGGTGAGGAAGCGATCGACCGATGCCTTGCCGGACGGATCGGGTCGCGATTGCAGCGAGCGTTCGTCCGGCCGCCGGGTGCTCATAGGAGGGACGTCCCTTTATGGACAATGGGAACCCTCTTATCATGCCACGGTTGTGCAACGCTGGAATTCGCGATGGAACCTGCGGAAATCGCGAGGTGGTTGGAAGAGCTCCGCATCGAGCATCGCGATCTCGACGAGGTGATCAAATACATGATCGAGACCAGACACTCCGACTCGATGCGGATCCAGCGGCTCAAGAAGAGGAAGCTGCGGCTGAAGGACATGATCACCAAGCTCGAGAGCGAACTCATTCCGAACCTGGACGCGTGACGATGGTGTCGGACCTCGACGACCGACTTCTAACCGTGGCGATCTCGTCGCGCGCGTTGTTCGACCTCGAAGACTCCAATCGCGTGTATGTCGAGCAGGGTCTCGAGGCCTACCGGAAGTATCAGATCGCGCACGAGGACGAGCCGTTGCGGCCGGGTGAGGGCTTCCCGTTCGTCAGAAAGCTGCTCGACATCAATACGCTGCTGGATCGCACCCGCGTCGAGGTGATTCTGCTGTCGCGCAACTCGGCGGACACCGGCCTGCGCATATTCAACTCCATTAAGGCCCATGGACTGAACATCACGCGCGCAGCTTTCTGCGGCGGCGAGCGTCCTTATCGTTACGTGCAGGCGTTCAAATGCGACCTGTTTCTCTCCACCGATTCCGACGACGTCGTGCACGCGCTGGATCACCAGGTGGCGGCGGCAACGCTGCTGGCATCGAAGTCGCCGGGCAATCCATCGGAAGAACTGCGAATCGCCTTCGACGGCGATTCGGTGTTGTTCTCAGACGAAGCCGATCAGGTGTTCCGGCGCGACGGTCTGGACGCCTTTGCCGCGAATGAACAGGCGTCCGCGGACCGTCCGCTGGCCGGCGGACCGTTCAAGAACTTTCTGGCGGGCCTGCATCGCCTGCAATCGGAGTTCGTCGGGCGATCGTGTCCCATCCGGACCGCGCTGGTGACGGCTCGCGCCGCGCCCGCACACGAGCGAGTCATTCGAACACTGCGTGCGTGGGACGTTCGGCTCGATGAGTGTCTCTTCCTCGGCGGTGCCGACAAAACCCAATTCCTGCGTGCGTTTGGCGCCGATGTGTTCTTCGACGACCAGGCCCAGAACTGCGAGCGCGCGCTGGGTCACGTTGCGTCCGGTCACGTGCCGCGTGCGACCGCCTGAGCCGCTCGCGCTCTTGCTATCTCTCGATGAAGTAGGAAACATTGCCTAAAAGACCGTCGCGTTATAAGTACGGGATTCAGGCGATATGAAGCTTCAGCAACTCCGCTACATCTGGGAGGTCGCGCACCACGACCTGAACGTGTCTGCGACCGCACAGAGCCTCTATACGTCGCAACCTGGCATCTCGAAGCAGATCCGGTTGCTCGAGGACGAACTGGGGGTCGAAGTGTTCTCCCGCAGCGGCAAACATCTCACGCGTGTGACGCCTGCCGGTGAGGTGATCATCCGGATCGCCGGCGAAATCCTTCGCCAGGTCGAGAGCGTCAAGCAGGCGGCCCAGGAGTTCAGCAATGAACGCAAGGGTACCCTGGCGATCGCGACCACCCACACGCAGGCGCGGTACGCGTTGCCGGCGGTCATCCAGAACTTCCGCACCGAATACCCGGAAGTGATTCTGCACATGAACCAGGGCACGCCGCTGCAGATTGCGGAGATGGCGGCCGATGGAAGCGTCGACTTCGGGATCGCCACCGAGGGAAGCGACCTGTTCGGCGACCTCGTGATGATGCCGTGTTATGAGTGGAATCGGTCGGTGGTGGTGCCGAAGGGCCATCCGCTGATCGACGTGAAGCCGCTCACGCTGGAGGCCGTGGCGGCAGAACCGATCGTAACGTACGTGTTCGGCTTCACCGGCCGATCGAAGCTCGACGATGCCTTCGTCGAACGCGGGCTGTCGCCGCACGTGGTATTCACGGCAACCGATACCGACGTCATCAAGACATATGTCCGCCTCGGACTCGGAGTCGGCATCGTGGCCGCGATGTCGTACCACCCGGAGCAGGATGCGGATCTGGTCGCACTGGATGCGAGCCATCTGTTCCGCCCGAGTGTGACGTACATCGCATGTCGCAAGGGTGCGTTCATGCGGCGCTTCATGTTCGATTTCATCGAGTTGTTCGCGCCGCATCTGACCCGCGACGTCGTCGAACGTGCGCTTGCGTGCACGAACAGGGCAGAGCGGGAAGCGATGTTTCAGGGGCTCAAGCTGCCGACCCGGTGACCGGGTCAGATCAGGTCGAGGCCCGGGTTCTCAGCGAGCAGCAATTGGGCGCTGTCGGTTTCGCTGGCGGCCCCGAGGACTTCCTTCACGAACTTCAGAAAGACCGTGTAGGTAACTGTTTTCGCTCCGGTTTGAACCACGAAAAAGGGCGCGCGTTCGACCCCGAGCTGGGCGGCAAGTCGCATACCTTCTGAGTTCGGGTCTCGCTCATCCGCCACGACGACGTGATCGATCGCTTCCCAATGGTTGCCAGCGGTCAGTCGTTCCTCGACGTCGCGGCACTTCCCGCACGGCTCGCCCGTAACCAGGATCTTTTTGACGAAGGTGATCGAGCGGCCGGCCATGAGCGTGAGCTCAGCGTCCGCTATGGCCGACGAATTTCACTGCGCGGACATTCTGCGCATGCAAGCCGCATTCTTTGCCGGCTGCCTCTTCCCACCACCAACGGCCGTTGCGTTCGTGCTCGTGCGGACCTACCGGACGCGTGCAGGGCTCGCAACCGATGCTCATGAAGCCGGCGTCGTGCAGCGGGTTATACGGCACGTCGTTGGCGCGGATGTAGGCCCACACGTCGGTCGAAGTCCAGCCTGCCAGAGGATTGAATTTGACGACCCGGTGATCAATCGTCGAAAACGCCGCATCGTCCTGCTCTAGCGGCACTTCGGTGCGCGTGATGCTCTGGTCGCGACGTTGACCGGTGATCCACGCATCGAGTCCTGCCAGATGGCGGCGTAGCGGCTTGATCTTGCGGATCGAGCAGCATTCCTGGTGTCCATCGCGATAAAAGCTGAACAGACCTTTGCGGCTCACTAGATCCTGCACATCCTGCGCGTCGGGCATCAACAGATCGATGCGGATGTCGTAGTGATCGCGAACGCGTTCGATGAAGCGGTACGTTTCCGGATGCAGGCGGCCGGTATCCAGCGAGAAGACCTGCAGGTCCGGGCGGATCTTCGCTGCAATGTCGATCAGCACGACATCTTCCGCGCCACTGAACGAAATCGCGATCTGATCGGTCGAGAACCGCTCGAACGCGTCGGCGAGTACCGCTTCCGCGCTGCGCTCTTCGATGCTTTCCAGCGTCTTTGTTTCGATCGACCGGCTGGCCATGTCGAACTCGATTGTTGGAGATTGCGAGGGAGCCTAACAACCTCCTTGGAGCGCCAAAAATACTTTGTACTTCTATGCTTACAACAGTGGACCCGTCATCTAACATCGCCGCTCGGTTTGCAGTGCGGGATGGGTTTCCCGTGAAACGTGCGGAGTGGTCATGGACGTACTGTGTCTCGATCTCGAGGGGGTGCTGATCCCCGAAATCTGGGTTGGCGTCGCCGAGAAAACGGGCATTGAAGCGCTTCGCAAGACCACACGCGATATCCCCGTCTATGACGAGTTGATGCGACTGCGCCTCGGGATACTCGACGAGCAGCGGATCGATCTGGCCACGATCCATTCGGTTATCGACACGCTCGAGCCGCTGCCCGGCGCAATGGGGTTTCTGCAATGGGCCCGCGCGCGTTTCCAGGTCGCCATCGTGTCCGATACGTTCTACGAATTCGCGCAGCCGATGATGGCAAAACTCGGGTGGCCCATGTTGTTGTGCCATCGGCTCGAAGTTGTTCGCGGTCGGATCGAAGGCTACCGGATTCGCCAGCCCGATCCGAAGCGGCAGTCCGTCAAGGCCTTTCAGTCGTTGCGTTATCGGGTGCTGGCGGCCGGCGATTCCTACAATGACATTCCAATGCTGGATCAGGCCGACGCGGGTTTTTTTTATCGTTGCCCACCTACGGTCGCTTCCGAGTATCCACAGTTCCCGCGCGCCGAAAGCTACGGCGCATTGCAGGAACTGCTGGCCCCGAACTCAGCCGTCGCCTGAAGCAGGCGTCCGATCGTGTGGTCGATCTCCGCCATCTCCGTGGCAGCGATCGAGTCCGCTACGATGCCCCACCGCCCAACGTGAACACCTGCGGAAGCGAAGGCGAGCGTGCGAATCGCAATGTTCGTGTCGAGCGCGCCGCTTCGATCGATCCGCCCAAGGCTGCCGCAGTAGACCGAGCGCGCCACCGGTTCGAGTGCGTAGATGAATTGCATCGCGCGAGTCTTCGGCGCGGCGGCGATTTAGCCGCCGGCAAACACCGCTTCCAGCATGTGCCTGCATCAAGGCCATCGATGATCTCACCGACAGATGCGGCCGAGGTCGTTGCGCAACAGGTCGACGATCATCGGGTTTTCCCGCGCGGTCCTTTTTCGCTGCGTCGCAAGGTTGCTCGCGAAACGTCGTCTCGGATGACATCGTGATGGCATGGCGCCGTTTCTTTGATCGGTGATGTTTCGATTGCCGCGCCGACCCTTCTGACGAAGCGTTCGGGCGACAGACACACAACGTCTCCGTCAGGCGTCGACGGGTACGCGCCGAACGGAACCGGACCCCGTCGTGATGAACGACCGAGTGAATCGGGTCTGCTGCCATCACGTCGTAGTGACCGGCCGCGGACGTTCGATCACTGCTGTGAAGGTACGTGTTGAGAGACGCTGCGCAGCCGCTCGAACGGCGACAACGGGTCGGCGTGGTAGCGGGGCGGGATTCGATTCATCTGCGCGGAACTGCTCTGGGTCGATCGGCAAAGCGGTCGCTGTTCCGCTCGCAAACACGATTTGCAGTTAGCGTATCATGGGCAAGGCTTCCGACAGGGTCGGAGAATCCGGCGGAGCCTTCATTGCGTTACCCCACTTGCGCCCCGACACGTACACGAGGTGCGCACGGCAATCAGTACGGAGAATTAGAGGCATGACGATTCAAGCGAGCGCGGGACGCCGACTGCGCGATGCGATTGCGGCAGAACGCCCCCTTCAAGTAGTGGGTGCTATCAACGCGTACTTCGCAATGCTCGCCGAGCGCGCCGGGTACAAGGCGCTCTACCTGTCGGGCGCCGGCGTGGCCAACGCGTCGTTCGGGTTGCCCGATCTCGGAATGACCTCCCTCGACGACGTTCTGGAAGACGTACGTCGTATCACCGGTGCGTCGAGCCTGCCGTTGCTCGTCGATATCGATACCGGTTGGGGCGGTGCGTTCAACATCGCGAGAACCATCAAGGCGATGACGCGCGCGGGTGCGGCCGCGGTTCACATTGAAGACCAGGTTGCGCAGAAGCGGTGCGGGCACCGACCGAATAAGGCGATCGTTCCGATCAGCGAGATGACCGATCGGATCAAGGCGGCGGTCGATGCGAAGATTGACCCTGACTTCATCGTCATGGCGCGCACCGACGCATTGGCGGTCGACGGGTTCGATGCGGTGCTGGAACGCGTCTCTGCGTTCGTCGACGCCGGTGCGGACGCGATCTTTGCCGAAGCGATGACCGATCTGTCGATGTATAAGCGCGTTGTCGCTGCGGTGAACGTTCCGGTGCTCGCCAACATCACCGAGTTCGGCCAGACGCCGTTGTTCACGACTCAGGAACTCGGCAGCGCTGGCATTGCGATGGCGCTGTATCCGTTGTCGGCGTTCCGCGCGGCGAGTCAGGCAGCGGTGAACGTCTATCGCGCAATTCGCACTGAAGGCACGCAGAAGAACGTGGTCGCCACGATGCAGACGCGCACGGATCTGTACGATTTTCTCGGGTATCACGACTACGAGCGCAAGCTCGATGAGCTGTTCAAAAACGAAGAGTCGAGGGAGGCACGGTAATGGCGGAGGGAAAAAAACTGACTGGAGCGGGCTTGCGCGGACAGAGCGCTGGCCAGACCGCGTTGTGCACGGTCGGAAAGACCGGCACGGGTCTCACGTATCGCGGCTACGACATCTCCGAGCTCGCGGAAGGCGCCACGTTCGAGGAGGTCGCGTACCTCATCCTGTACGGCGAGCTGCCGGACAAGAAGCAGCTCGACGCGTACAAGGCGAAGCTGAAGAAGCTGCGGGTTCTGCCCAAGTCGGTGAAGGACGTGCTCGAGCGAATTCCGAAGACCACGCATCCGATGGACGTGATGCGAACCGGTTGTTCGTTTCTCGGCAACGTCGAGCCCGAAATGGACTTCAGTCAGCAGCAGGACGTAGCTGATCGTCTGTTGTCGACGCTGCCGGGGATCATCAACTACTGGTACCGCTTCAGCCACGACGGTGTGCGCGTCGAGACGGAAACCAATGAGGATTCGCTGGCGGGTCATTTCCTGCATCTGCTGCACGACAGGAGTCCGAGCGAGTTGCATCAGCGCGTGATGGATGTGTCGTTGATTCTGTACGCCGAGCACGAGTTCAACGCGTCGACCTTCACTGCGCGGGTTTGTGCGTCGACGCTCTCCGACATGCACTCCTGCGTAACCGGCGCGATCGGATCGCTGCGCGGACCGCTTCACGGCGGCGCGAACGAAGCAGCGATGGAAATGATCGAGAAATTCAGTTCGGCCAGCGATGCGGCTGCCGGCATCAAGGGCATGCTCGAGCGCAAAGACAAGATCATGGGATTCGGCCACGCAATCTACGCCACGTCCGATCCGCGCAACGCGATCATCAAGGCGTGGTCGGAGAAGCTGGCGAAGTCAGTGGGCGACGAGGTTCTGTTCCCCATTTCCGCCGCCGTGGAAAAGACGATGTGGGACGAGAAGAAGCTATTCGCGAACGCCGACTTCTACCACGCGTCCGCTTATCACTTCATGGGCATTCCGACGAAGCTCTTTACGCCGATATTCGTCTGCTCGCGGGTTTCGGGTTGGACGGCTCACATCATGGAACAGCGTTCCAACAATCGCATCATCCGGCCGAGCGCGGACTATGTAGGTCCGGCGCCGCGCCCCTTCGTTAAAATGTCAGATCGATAACAGGAGAAAACGAGCGACATGAGTGCAAACGTAGACCTCAACGTACGGCCCGACCCGGACAAGGAACTGGTCGCCATCGCCGACTATGTGACCGGCTTCCAGGTCAAGAGCAGCGAAGCCTATGACACGGCACGCAATTGTCTGATCGATACGTTGGGATGTGGATTTCTCGCGCAGCGGTTTCCGGAGTGCAGCAAGCACCTCGGCCCGATCGTTAGCGGAACGACGGTACTGAATGGAGCGCGGGTTCCGGGCACGCAGTTCGAGCTCGACCCGGTGAAAGCGGCGTGGGACATCGGCTGCATGATCCGGTGGCTCGACTTCAACGACACGTGGCTCGCCGCCGAATGGGGACATCCATCCGACAACCTCGGCGGCATCCTCGCGGTTGCGGATTACGTCAGCCGCACCAACGTGGCAGTCGGAAAGAAGCCGCTCGTGATGCGCGACGTGCTCACCGCGATGATCAAAGCGCACGAGATTCAGGGTTGCCTCGCGCTCGAGAACAGCTTCAATCGCGTCGGGCTCGATCACGTGTTGCTCGTTCGCGTCGCATCGACGGCGGTGGTGACGCAACTGCTCGGCGGCACGCGTGATCAGATCATTGATGCATTGTCGCACGCATGGATCGACGGTTCGTCGCTGCGTACGTATCGCCACGCACCCAATGCCGGTCCGCGCAAATCGTGGGCGGCAGGCGACGCCACCAGTCGCGCGGTTCGCCTCGCGATGCTCGTGTTGAAAGGTGAGATCGGTTATCCGAGCGCGCTCACCGCGCCGAAGTGGGGCTTCTACGACGTTTCATTCAAGGGGCAGCCGTTCAAGTTCCAGCGCGACTACGGCTCGTACGTGATGGAGAACGTGCTGTTCAAGATCTCGTTCCCCGCGGAGTTCCATGCGCAAACGGCAGTAGAGGCAGCGGTGACGCTGCATCCGAAAGTTGCCGGGCGATTGGACGAGATCGACAAGATCGTGATGACCACGCACGAATCCGCGATCCGCATCATCAGCAAGACCGGAACGCTGAACAATCCGGCGGACCGCGATCACTGTCTGCAATACATGGCCGCGATCGGTCTGTTGAAAGGCAATCTCGTTGCCGAGGACTACGAAGACGACGTCGCCTCCGATCCGCGCGTCGACAAGGTCCGCGATCTGATGGTGATCGAGGAAGATGCCCGCTACAGCCGCGAATACCACGAACCCGACAAGCGTTCGATCGCCAACGCGATCCAGGTGTTCTTCAAGGACGGTACGAAGACCGAGAAGGTCGTCGTCGAGTACCCGATCGGACATCGTCGTCGACGCAAGGAAGGCATTCCGATTCTCGAAGAGAAGTTCCGGCGCAATCTGCTGACGCGCTTCCCGTCGCGTCGTACCGCGCAGGTCTTCGAACTGGCGAAAGATCAGAAGCGGCTGGAATCGATGCCAGTGAACGAGTTCATGGATCTGCTGGTGATCTGACCCAACGCGTTCGCAAAAGAAAAAGGGCGGCTGGTGCCGCCCTTTCTTTTTCGTTCGCGCTATCGGTGGGCTTTGTGGAATTGCGCCTCTTCGGTGGAGCCGGTCAGCGCCGTCACCGACGATTGTCCGCCCTGAATCACCTGCGCGACATCGTCGAAATAACCGGTGCCGACTTCCTGCTGGTGGCTGACAAACGTGTAGCCGTCTTTTGCTGCAGCGAATTCCGCTTCCTGGAGTTCGACGTATGCCGACATCTGCCGCTCAACGTAGCCTTTCGTCAGCGTGAACATGTTGTACCACATGGAGTGGATGCCGGCTAAGGTGATGAACTGGAACTTGTAGCCCATCGCCGCGAGTTCGCGCTGGAATTTCGCAATCGTCTTGTCGTCGAGGTTTTTGCGCCAGTTGAACGACGGCGAACAGTTGTACGAAAGCATCTGGTCCGGGTGTTCCTTCTTGATCGCTTCGGCGAATCGCTTGGCTTCGTCGAGCGACGGCACCGCCGTCTCACACCAGATCAGATCCGCGTACGGCGCGTACGCGAGGCCGCGTGAGATCGCCTGATCGAGACCTGCGCGCGTTTTGTAGAACCCTTCCGACGTGCGCTCGCCCGTGATGAAGGGTCTATCCCACTCGTCGATGTCGGTGGTGACCATGTCGGCTGCATTGGCGTCGGTGCGGGCCATCAGAATCGTTGGGACATCACAGACGTCTGCGGCCAGCCGCGCCGCGATCAGTTTCTGAACGGCCTCCGACGTCGGTACCAGCACCTTGCCACCCATGTGGCCGCACTTCTTCACCGATGCGAGCTGATCTTCGAAGTGAACACCGGCTGCGCCGGCGCCGATCATCGCTTTCATCAGTTCGAAGGCATTCAGAACGCCACCGAAGCCGGCTTCAGCGTCGGCTACGATCGGTGCATAGAAGTCGATGCCGTCGTCCACGCCTTTCGACCACTGGATCTCGTCGGCGCGACGGAACGCGTTGTTGATGCGGTTCACCAGGGTGGGCACCGAGTTGACCGCGTACAAAGACTGGTCCGGGTACATCGTCTCCGACGTGTTGTTGTCTGCGGCGACCTGCCAACCGGAGCAATAGATGGCCCGGATGCCGGCTTTCACCTGCTGCACCGCCTGACCGCCCGTGACGGCGCCGAGTGCGTTCACGTACGACTCTTTGGTCATCAGATCCCACAGCTTGTCCGCGCCGTGGGCAGCGAGCGCGCTGCGGTGTGGAATCGTGCCGCGAAGCTTCACGACGTCTTTCGCCTGATAGCCGCGTTTCACACCCTTCCAGCGAGGGTTCTTTTTCCATTCCGCTTCGAGTTCTTTGATCTGCTCTGCGCGCGGTTTGCGTGGAACGAAATGAAGCGCCATGGGGTTCCCTCTGAGTTTTACCGTTGGAGGCGGCGAATTTTAGTGAGCGCGAATAGAAAGAAAAGTGAAAGGATGAAAATTAACACTTGCCAGGTTGGAATGTGTCGACGCTATAGGACCTCGTAGGCCGGCAAGGTCAGGAAGTCGGCGAGTTCATCGCCGGTGGTGAGCCGGTCCATCATCTCGGCGGCTTCGCGGAAGCGTCCATCCTGATAGCGCGCCTCACCAATTTCGTCGCGAACCACCTGCAACTCCTCGTTCAGCATTTCGCGAAACAGTGCCTTCGTGACGGTCTTGCCGTTCGAGAGTTGTTTGCCGTTCTGTATCCACTGCCAGATCGAGGCGCGCGAAATCTCGACCGTTGCCGCGTCTTCCATGAGTCCGTAAACCGGTACGCATCCCGTGCCCGAGATCCACGCCTCGATGTACTGAATCGACACTCGGATGTTCGTGCGCATGCCGGCTTCGGTGCGTTCGCCGACCGGCACCGCGAGCAGATCGGCGGCCTTGATGGCGGCATCTTGACTGCGCGAAACGTCCAGCTGGTTGGGGTGACCTTGCGGGATGTGTCGGTCGAACACCTGCATCGCGAGATCGGCGAGACCCGGATGCGCAACCCACGTTCCATCGTGGCCGTTGGTTGCTTCGAGCGTCTTGTCGGCAAGCACTTTCGCGGCAACGACTTCGTTCTGCTGCGGATCCTTGCTCGGAATGAACGCTGCCATACCGCCCATCGCAAGCGCGCCGCGACGATGGCAGGTGCGAATCAGCAATCGCGAGTAGGCGCTTAGGAACGGCTTGTCCATCGTCAACGCCTGCCGGTCCGGCAGCACGCGATCTGCGTGCTTTCGCAGCGTCTTGATGTAGCTGAAGATGTAGTCCCATCGTCCGCAGTTCAGCGCCACCGCATGGTCGCGCAACGCATAGAGGATCTCGTCCATCTGGAATGCAGCGGGCAGCGTCTCGATCAGGAACGTCGCCTTGATCGTTCCGACCGGCACCTTGAAGCGCTGTTCGGTGTAGGCGAACACCGAGTCCCACCAGGCCGCCTCTTCGTGGCTCTGGATCTTCGGCATGTAGTAGTACACGCCGGCGCCGGCGGCGCGGCGCGTCTGATAGTTGTGAAAGAAGTACAGACCGAAGTCGAATAGACATCCCGGAATGCGTTCACCGCCGGTCCAGCCCACGTGCTTTTCGCTGAGGTGCAGACCGCGAACCCGTGCGATGAGAACAGCCGGCTGCGCCTTGAGCGTGTATTTGCGGCCATCCGGATTGGTGAACTCGATGGTGCGTCGATTCGCGTCGCGCAGGTTGATCTGACCCTCGACGACGTTCTCCCAGGTCGGTGCCAACGAGTCTTCGAAGTCGGCCATGAACACGCGAACGTTGGCATTGAGCGCATTGATGATCATCTTGCGATCGACGGGTCCGGTGATCTCGACTCTGCGATCGAGCAGGTCTTGCGGAATGCCGGCAATCTTCCAGTCGCCGTCGCGAATCGCTTTCGTTTCGGGAAGGAAGTCCGGCAACTCGCCGGCGTCCATCCGTGCCTGGAACGCGACGCGCTTTTCCAGTAACGCAGCGAGTTGCGGCTGAAAGCGTTGCACCAGATCGGCAACGAACGACATCGCTTCTTCGGTCAGGATTTCTCGGTACTCGGCGGTGACGCGGCCGCGAACCTCGAGCCCGCCGATCGTCTGGGGCTCTGCGGTCAGTGACATTGCAATGGCTGCTTGAAAAAGGGGGGCGCAATGATGCCCCCGGGTTCGCGAAGGTGTCAATTTGGCGCTGTATGCCGAGGAAGCTCGAGCCGGAGATAGATGCTGCGCTCATCGGGATTGTAGATCGTGACGGGTTGCCACGTACCCGGCGTTAACGGAACGTGATGGCGCGTACCCGCGTAATCCACGATGGCCGCTGGAGCGGCGCCGGTCGGCAATACCAGTTCGAGCGTTACCGGCGAAGTCGAGTTCCATGTATCGCCACCCAGCGGAAGGTACAGCTTGCCGAGGTGAATGACGCCGTCTGCCTGGTCAGGGTCGTTCGACCAGTTCAACGTGATGCGATCGCCGTCGGCGACCGGGTACGCGCGTACTGCGCCGGTCGTTTCGACGCAATTCTGGCTGGTCGACGGACACAGCGACGGCTGGTCGGAAACGCTGAGCGTTGCCGATGTTGTTGGGGCCGACGCGGGGGATGTGCCGTAATGCGCGCCGAAAGCGGCCGCGCCGAGAACCGTTGCCGACCACGTTGCGAGGAAGGCGCACGTTCGACGAAGGTTCAAAGGCTGAGCAGCCGAAGTTCAGGATCGTCGCTGCTGCGATCGTAAAAGAGCGTGAACTCGTCCGTCAGTCTTCGCGCCTCGACGCGGTCGTTTAGGTTGAGCCAGCCGACGTAGGCCTGAACGTCCGGTTGAACCCAGATCGCGGCATCGTCGACGACGATGAAGCTGCGGCTCGGAACGTTGTCGTCGGGCAGCCGTCGCATTTCGATTTTGCTCGGCATGCGACGAACGAGTTCCAGCAGCGGGTGCGCGGTCTCGGCGATCGCTTTTGCGTCTTCGACCAGAACGCGCGCCGATGCATGCCGACTGCGTCGAACGAATTCGGAAACAGCAGAAAGCACGGGTGGATGGGCGAAGAGGGCGGCATCGAGATTCGGGCTCAGGATCAGCACTTTCCGGCGCGCTTGGGAGATCAATTCGACGACACCATCGCGGCAGTCGGATTCGGATTGAAACGTTCGGATCGCATTGGGGCGATCTGATGGCGGACTCGCGCTTGGGTTGACCAGCGGCAGTCTGCGGTCCTGATCGGAAGCCTTGAACGGAATCGGTAGCGTAAGCGCCATCTCGACATGAGGAATCCCGGCTTCCAGGAATTCGCCGCCGATCGGCAGGAAACCGGATTTGCGATAGAACCCCTCCGCGTGCGTTTGCGCGTGCAGAAACACCCGCTCCAAACCCACGGCGATGGCGTGACCGATTGCAGCCTCGAGCAGCTGGCGCCCGATATCGCGACCGCGTTGTTCCTTGAGCACGGCCATTCGACCGATCTGACCGCTGCTGGTGACCAGCCGCGCAGTGCCGAGCGCCAGACCCATTTCGTTCAACGCGAGAAAGTGTGTGGCGGTTTCGTCGAGCCCGTCCCATTCGACGTCTCTCGGAACGCTCTGCTCTTCGATGAAGACCCGTTCGCGAATGGCGCGCAGCTTCTCCTTGTGCGTCGACCACTCGACCTTGACCGCGTGCACTGGCATCAGTCGATTCGCTTCGCCAGCGCGGCTGCCAGACCGATGTACTGTTCGGGTGTGAGCAACGCGAGAGAGTTGCGGGCACTCTCCGGCAGCGGCAGCGACTTCAGCAACGTCGCAAACGTCGCTCGATCGAGCTGTTGCCCGCGGGTCGCGCGCTTCAGCTGTTCATAGGGTTCCGCCAACCCGTGCTTGCGCATCACCGTTTGCACCGCTTCGGCGAGTACTTCCCAGCTCGTCTCGAGATCCTGCTGGATGGCGCCCGGATTCAGTTCCAGCTTCCCGATGCCTCGGAGCGCTGAATCGTATGCAACCACGCAATAGCCGAGTGCCACGCCTAGATTGCGCAGCACGGTGGAATCCGAGAGATCGCGTTGCCAGCGCGATACCGGCAGCTTCTCCGCGAGATGCAGCAGCACCGCGTTGGCCAATCCGAGGTTGCCCTCCGAATTCTCGAAGTCGATCGGATTGACCTTGTGCGGCATTGTCGACGAGCCGGTTTCGCCTTCGACACGTCGCTGCCCGAAGTAGCCGATCGAGATGTAGCCCCAGACGTCGCGATTGAAGTCGAGCAGCACCTGGTTGAAGCGGGAGAGCGCGTGGAAGTACTCCGCCATGTAGTCGTGCGGTTCGATCTGCGTCGTGTACAGGTTGTAGCCGAGACCCAACGACTCGACGAAGGTGTGCGAAACCGCGGGCCAGTCGACTTCCGGATACGCCGCGACGTGCGCATTGAAGTTGCCAACCGCGCCGTTGAATTTGCCGAGGATCTCCACGGCGAGAAGCGCATCGCGCTGGCGTTCGAGTCGCTTCACGACGTTGGCCAGTTCTTTCCCCATGGTCGTGGGTGAGGCGGCTTGACCGTGCGTGCGGCTCAGCATCGCGACATCGGCGAAGGCTGTCGCGTGAAGCAGCAATCGCGTCGATCAGCAACTGCATCTGCGGCACGACTATCGTGTCGCGGGCTTCCTTCAGCGTGAGCGCGTGGGCGAGGTTGTTGATGTCTTCGGATGTACACGCGAAGTGCACGAATTCGATGTGCGGCGAGAGTTCGGGTACTTCCGCGAACTTCTCCTTCACGAAATACTCGACCGCCTTCACGTCGTGGTTGGTCGTGCGCTCGATCTCTTTGATGCGCGCGCCTTGCGCAACGCCGAAGTTCGCGTCTATGGCTCCGATGGACTTGAGCACTGCCGCGCTCAGCGGTGGCAGCTCGGGAATCCTGCTCTCGCCGGCAAGGTGCTGGAACCAGCGCAGCTCGATGCGCACACGATAACGCTGCAACCCGAGTTCGCTAACGAGTTCGGCGAGTTTCGTCAGCCGGTTGCGATATCGACCGTCCAGCGGCGATATGGCAGTCAGTGGTTGCAGTTGCATCTCAGTGGATTTCGCTCGGACGAGCCAGCGTGGTCAGCATGTTGCGGATGGTAGACCGGCGCAATATCAGGTGCCAGCGACGCCCTCCCGACTGATGCCACAGCCAGGCGCTGCGCACGCCCGCGAGCAATAACGTGCGGATCTTCGCCGCCACTTCATTGCGTTGGAGAAATTCAGGCGAACCGCTGACGTGTACGCGCCGGTCGAGCGTACTGATCGTGCGTTGATACAGCGCCGAAAGAGGCGCGAATATCGACTCGTCGCGATCGGCCGATCCGGTGCGCAGTTCGTCTATCCCGCTACGTAATATCTGGGCCAGTTCGGCGCGGGGGCGCAGGCGCGCCTCGATGTCGAGCAACGCCATGACGTATTTGAGCGCCGGAACGAGATCCGGACTCGGCTTCGAGAGCATCTCCGACGCCGCCGCGATGCCGCTACGCAGGTTGTTCACCGATCCGTAAACGTCTTCGATCGTCCGCGGATCGGTTGCGAAGATGCTGGCAACGAGCGGCTCGATCTCTCGCGAACTCGTTGCGAGGCCGTGCGCGGTCCGATGCACCAGTGCGGCCGACTGGCAAATGCCGGCGAGAGCGATGCACTGATCACGCAGACTCGTGGTCACGCGGCGCGGCTCGAACGACCGGCGAATTTGCCGTGCGACTCGATGATTCCGCCGCCGAGACACTGCGTCTCGAGATAGAGACACACGTACTGGCCTTCGGTTACCGCTCGTTGGGGCGACGCGAAATCGATCCAATACCCGCCGTCGGCGCGGCGGTGCAGCGTGCAGGGTTGATCGGCTTGGCGGTACCTGACCTTTGCGCTGCATCGCAGCGGTGATGCCGGCCGCTCGACCAACCAGTTGATCGACGAGGTGGTCAGCCAGTGGCTGTCGAGATCGCCGGGCGCCTGCGACACGACGAGGGCGTTCGACTTGGTGTCTTTCGAGACGACGTACCATGGCGCCTCTCGTCTGCGCGCGCGGCCGCCGATGCCGAGCCCTTCGCGCTGACCGATCGTGTAGTGGTGCAATCCGACGTGTTCGCCGTAGACGCAGCCATCGACGCCGACGATCGGACCGGGCGTGGACGAAACATAACGCGCGAGGAAATCGCGGAACCGCCGTTCACCGATGAAACAGATCCCGGTGCTGTCCTTGCGTTGATGATTGTGCAACCCAGCGCGCCTCGCGATGGCGCGTACATCGGGCTTCTTCAGATCGCCGAGTGGAAATTCACATGCCGAGAGCTGGCCGAGCGGCACGGCGTTCAGAAAATAGGTCTGATCCTTCTCCGCATCGAGCGCCTTGTGCAGTTCGAAGCCGCTCGCACCGACGCGCGTGCGCGCGTAGTGTCCCGTGGCAATGCGAGGTGCACCGAGCGAGCTGGCATAGTCGATGAAGACGTTGAACTTGATCTCCCGATTGCACAACACGTCGGGGTTGGGCGTCCGCCCGGCGCGATATTCGGCGAGGAAATTCTCGAACACGTTGTCCCAATACTCTGCGGCGAAGTTGGCGGTGTGTAGCTTGATGCCGAGTCGATGCGCAACTTCTGCCGCGTCTTCGTAGTCGACCTTGGCCGTGCAGTATTCGGTGCCGTCGTCCTCGTCCCAGTTCTTCATGAACAGGCCTTCCACCGAAGCGCCCCGTTCGAGAAGCAACAACGCTGCGACGGACGAGTCGACGCCGCCGGACATGCCAACGATGATCTTGTTCTGCCTCGTATCGGTCACGGATTCGCGAGCATGGATGATGGTAGAGGCCAGTTTACCGGAGTCGGTTGCGCCGAATCAGGTGATTCGCTCTAATCCCGACCTGTTGGACTTTGCCGGAGCACGCGCGTGTCGCAGTTTTCGCATCTCAACGCGGCGGGTGAGGCGCGCATGGTCGACATCTCGGCGAAGTCGGCTTCCGAGCGCGTAGCCCGGGCGGTTGCGTCGGTTCGAATGCAACCGCAAACGCTCGAGGCCATCTTCGGCGGCGGCGTCTCCAAGGGTGACGTACTCGCCGTTGCTCGTGTGGCCGGTATTCAAGGCGCCAAGCGCACTGCGGATCTGATCCCGCTGTGTCATCCGCTTGCATTGACGAAGGTCACGGTCGATTTTGCGCGGCTCGCTGACGACGTTTTGCAGATTTCTGCCGAGTGCAAAGTGACGGGTCAGACCGGCGTAGAAATGGAAGCGCTGACGGCGGCATCCGTAGCCGCGCTCACGGTATACGACATGTGCAAATCCGCGGATCGCGGCATGACGATCGAGAGCGTACGGCTGACGCACAAGAGCGGTGGCAAGAGTGGCAACTGGAATCGGCCCGAGTCGGATTGAATGATCAAGGTGCGGTTCTTCGCAGCGCTGCGCGAGCAGATCGGGCGCGACGTCGTCGAGGTCCGTAGTCCGAAGTCCGGCGACATTGCAGGGTTGTTGGCGAACATCCGCGAGCAGCTTGGCGAACGCGTCGTGGCCGACTTGACAGCTCCGAACGTGCGCGTGGCGATCAACAGAGAATTCGTAACGGGCGATTGCGCGGTTCGAGACGGCGACGAGGTCGCCTTCATGCCGCCGATCACGGGCGGTTGACGATGCACAGAAAAATCTCGATTCAACGCGACGACTTCGATATTGGACGCGAATGGTCGGAACTGAGAGCGGCCCTGGAGGGACGCGTCGGTGCGATGGCGGCGTTCTGCGGACTGGTGCGCGATCAGTACGAGGAAAGTACGGTTTCCAAACTCGAACTCGAACACTATCCCGGTATGACCGAGAAGAGCATCGATTCGATCCTCGATCGGGCCGGTGAGCGCTGGCCGCTCGATGCGGTCGTCGTGATCCATCGCGTCGGTGCGCTGGCGCCGCGCGAGCAGATCGTTCTGGTGCTTGCAACGTCGAGCCACCGGCAAGCGGCGCTCGATGCCTGCACGTTCGTCATCGACCTGCTGAAGACGGAAGCGGTTTTCTGGAAGCGGGAAGTGCTGCCCTCCGGCGCGAGATGGATCGAATCGACGAACGTCGATCATCAGCGTTCGATGCATTGGCGCGAGTAGACGCGCGTCAGCGCGGCAGGTGCACTGCTTCCTCTTTCCATTCTCCAGGCGCCAGATCGTCGAGGGTCCAGGGTCCGATTCGGATTCGTATCAAACGCAGAACCGGATGGCCCACCGCCGCGAGCATCCGGCGCACCTGCCGATTCTTGCCCGTACCCAGAACGATGCTGACCCAGCTGCTCGATTCGCGATGGCGCCGCGGAATGGGTGGGTCGCGCGGTGGCAGCGAAGGGGGCTCGGTCGTTTGCTTCGCGCCGATCGCCCGACTGACACCGTCGCGGAGCATCACGCCCTGCATCAACCGGTCGAGCGTGGTTTGTGACGGGATGCCTTCCACCTGCACCGCGTAGACCTTTTCGAGTTTGTGTTTGGGGTGCGCGATACGCGCTTGCAGCGCGCCGTCGTCCGTCAGCAGCAGCAGTCCTTCGGAGTCGTAGTCGAGTCGACCGGCGGTGTAGACGCCGGGAACGTGGATGAAGTCGGCGAGCGTGCGTCGTCCTTCCACATCGGTGAACTGCGACAGAACGCGAAACGGCTTGAAGAAGCGGATCAACTTGGCCACGGCGTTTCTCGAATTTGCTCTATAATGCGCGGCTTTGTAAGACCGGCCAAACAAGGGAGTGCCCCATGGGTTATCAACACATCCGCGTCCCGTCCGACGGGGAGAAGATCAAAGCAGCTGCCGACGGATCGCTGACTGTTCCGAGCAACCCGATCATCCCGTTCATCGAGGGCGATGGCATCGGAGTCGACATCACGCCGGTGATGAAGGACGTGGTCGACGCTGCGGTTGCCAAAGCGTATGGCGGTTCGCGAGCGATCAAGTGGATGGAAATCTACGCGGGTGAGAAGTCGCTGGAGATCTATGGCGAAGACCAGTGGCTGCCGAAGGAAACGCTGACCGCGATGAAAGAGTTCGTGGTCGGCATCAAAGGACCCATGACGACGCCGGTGGGGGGCGGTATCCGTTCGCTGAACGTCGCGCTGCGGCAGGAACTCGACCTGTACGTGTGTCAGCGACCGGTTCGGTGGTTCACCGGCGTGCCGAGCCCGGTGGTGCATCCCGAGAAAACCGACATGGTCATCTTCCGCGAGAACACGGAAGACATCTATGCCGGCGTCGAATGGGAGGCCGACAGCGCCGCGGCAATCAAGCTGATGAAGTTCCTTCGCAATGAAATGGGCGTGACGAAGATCCGCTTCCCCGAGCATTGCGGTCTCGGCATCAAGCCGATCTCCGAAGAGGGCACGAAGCGGCTGGTGCGCAAGGCGATCCAGTACACGATTGACGAAGATCGGCCGTCGCTGACGTTCGTGCACAAAGGCAACATCATGAAGTTCACCGAGGGTGCCTTCAAAGACTGGGGGTACGAACTCGCGCGCGAAGAGTTCGGAGCGACGCCGCTCGACGGCGGTCCGTGGCATCAACTGAAGAATCCGAAAACGGGCCGGCAGATCGTATTCAAGGACATGATCGCCGACGCGATGCTGCAACAAATCCTCACGCGCCCCGACGAGTACAGCGTGATCGCGACGATGAACCTGAACGGTGACTATCTATCGGATGCGCTTGCCGCGCAGGTCGGTGGTATCGGAATCGCGCCGGGCGCGAACATCGGCGATCCGGTTGCGCTGTTCGAGGCGACGCACGGCACCGCGCCGAAGTACGCCGGTCAGGACAAAGTGAACCCGGGTTCGCTGATTCTCTCGGCTGAAATGATGTTGCGCCACATGGGTTGGCGGGAAGCGGCTGATCTGATCATCAAAGGCATGGAAGGCGCGATCGCGCAGAAAACCGTGACGTACGACTTCGAACGACTGATGACCGGCGCGAAGCTGCTCAAGTGTTCGGAGTTCGGGCGCGCGATGATCGCGAAGATGTGACTAGCGAGACTCCGCGTACTCCCGCGGCGGCGTACTGAAGGCCTTGGCCGGACGCTCGTCGTCGCTGGATTTGCGCTCACTGGGCGCGATCGGCGCCGCTGGGAGTGCTTCTGATTCGAACGATCGGATGTTCACGGCGTGCAGACCTTTGGGACCTTGCTCGATGTCGAACTCGACATCCTGCCCGGCCTTCAGCGTCTTGTATCCGTCCATCTGAATCGACGAGTAGTGGACGAAGAGATCTTCGCCACCCGCCTCAGCGATTACGAAACCGTAACCCTTGGCGTTGTTGAACCATTTCACCTTGCCTGTCGCCATAGCGACTCTTCCTCCCCTTCGAAGCTTGCCAACTGCGTTCATCACGCACCTGACACCCAAGCAAACTCCGCCCCCTTTTCGACTCTCCCCCTAAATGAACAGTGAGTCAAGGTCGCGAGCTAAGTCGGACGTGCGACGTCGCGTGGCGCAAAGGACCGTTTTTCACGTGTTATGATGAAGCCGAACCAGATGAGCCTCGGATTTCGTGACTGCGCGTGTGATTCATCGATCCGATCTTCAACTAAGCTTGTCGAGTGGTGGTGGATCGGGTGACCCAGACCAAGATCGCGACTCGGGTCTCGCGACTGCGACCACAAAACCCAAGCTCAGGCGTCCGCCGATGTACAAGGTCATCATCCTCAATGATGACTACACGCCGATGGAATTCGTGGTACATGTATTGGAACGGTTTTTCGGTATGAATCGTGAGAAAGCCACACAAATAATGCTCACCATTCATACCAGCGGTAGTGCGGTAGTGGGTATATTCCCGAGGGACATTGCTGAGACCAAGTCGGAACAGGTCAATCAGTACTCCCAGGAGAATCATCATCCACTGATGTCCAAGATTGAGATGACGGACTAGGTAACCCTATGCTGAGCAAAGATCTGGAAGTCACGTTGAACCTTGCTTTCAAGGAAGCACGGTCCAAGCGCCATGAATGGATGACCGTCGAGCATCTTCTGCTCGCGCTGCTCGACAACACTGTCGCGGTCGACGTGCTGAAGGCCGTGGGTGCCGACATCGATCGGCTGCGGAAGGAACTGCACGAGTTCATCGAGTCGACCACGCCGCTGATTCCGGCCGGCGATTCCGAAAGAGAGACGCAGCCGACGCTCGGCTTCCAGCGCGTGCTGCAGCGGGCGGTTTTTCACGTCCAGTCGTCGGGCCGCAAAGAAGTCACGGGCGCTCAAGTGCTGGTCGCGATCTTCAGCGAACAGGAGAGCCAGGCGGTCTATTTCCTGAAGCAGCAGAACGTCGCGCGCATCGACATCGTCAACTACATCGCGCACGGCATATCGAAAGTCGCCGGCGACGAAGGTGCCGGCGAATCGTCCGAACAGGACGAGGATGCGGCAGCGAGCGGCGAGGCTGGTCAACCGAGTGCGCTGGAGTCGTTTGCCACCAACCTCAACGAACAGGCGCGTAAAGGTCGCATCGATCCGCTGGTCGGCCGCGATGCCGAACTCGAGCGCGTCATCCAGGTGCTGTGCCGCCGCCGAAAGAACAATCCGCTGCTGGTGGGTGAATCGGGCGTGGGCAAGACCGCGATTGCCGAAGGTCTGGCGAAGCGCATCGTCGACAAACAGGTTCCGGATGTCGTTGCGGACGGCACGGTTTACGCATTGGATCTGGGCGCGTTGCTGGCCGGTACCAAATACCGCGGCGACTTCGAGAAGCGCTTCAAGATGCTGCTTGCCGATCTCAAGAAGAAGCCGCACGCGATCCTCTTCATCGACGAGATCCACACCATCATCGGGGCGGGCGCGGCTTCCGGCGGAGTGATGGATGCATCGAACCTGCTCAAACCGATCCTGACGTCGGGTGAGTTGCGCTGCATGGGTTCGACCACGTATCAGGAATATCGCGGGATCTTCGAGAAAGATCGCGCGCTGTCGCGTCGTTTCCAGAAGATCGACATCACCGAGCCAAACGTCGACGACACGTATCAGATTCTGAAAGGTCTGAAGTCGCGCTTCGAAGATCACTATCACATCCGCTACACCGACAAGGCGCTGCGCGCCGCAGCGGAACTGTCAGAGCGCTACATCACCGACCGTTTCCTTCCCGACAAGGCGATCGACGTCATCGATGAAGCCGGCGCGGCGCAGAAGTTGCTGCCTCCGAGTCGCCGCAAGAAAACGATCGGCGCGACCGATGTCGAGCAGGTGGTCGCGAAGATTGCCCGTATTCCGTCCGCCCAAGTGACGTCGTCAGACAAGGAAGCGCTGCGCGACCTCGACAAGAAACTGAAGATGGTCGTGTTCGGCCAGGACGAAGCGATCGACCTGCTGGCGGCGTCCATCAAGCTGTCGCGCGCCGGGTTGAAGTCGGGTGAAAAGCCGACCGGTTCGTTCCTGTTCGCCGGTCCGACCGGCGTGGGCAAGACAGAGGTCTGTCGTCAGCTCGCGATCATCATGGGCGTGGAGTTGCTGCGCTTCGACATGTCGGAGTACATGGAACGCCACACGGTATCGCGGCTGATCGGCGCGCCGCCCGGTTATGTCGGATTCGACCAGGGCGGATTGCTCACCGAAGCGGTGACGAAACATCCGCACAGCGTGGTACTGCTCGACGAAGTCGAAAAGGCCCATCCCGAAGTGTTCAACCTGCTGTTGCAGGTGATGGATCACGGCACGCTGACCGACAACAACGGTCGCAAGGCGGATTTCCGCAACGTCGTGCTGGTGATGACGACGAACGCCGGTGCGCAGGAAGCGAGCAGGGCGTCGATCGGCTTCACGCATCAGAACCACGCGAGCGATGCGATGGAAGTGATCCGCCGGATGTTCACGCCGGAGTTCCGCAACCGGCTCGATGCGATCGTTCAGTTCAAGCCGCTCGATGGCGAGATCATCAAGACGGTCGTCGACAAGTTCCTCACCGAGTTGCAGGCGCAACTCGACGAGAAGCGCGTGCAACTCGAAATCGACGACGCGGCGCGCGATTGGCTCGCTCGCGAAGGCTACGACGAGAAGATGGGCGCGCGTCCGATGCAGCGGCTCATTCAGGAGAAGATCAAACGGCAACTGGCCGAAGACATCCTGTTCGGCGAGCTATCCGGTGCGGGTGGTACCGTCTATGTGACGGTCGAGAATGGCGATCTGGCGTTGCGTATCGAGTCGGCGAAGGCGGCTACCGCGCGCGAAACGTGATGCGGCCCTTCGTGAGGTCGTAGGGCGTCAGCTCTACCTTCACACGGTCGCCGGTGATCAATCGGATGTAGTTCTTGCGCATCTTTCCGGAGATGTGCGCGGTAACAACGTGGCCGTTGTCCAGTTCCACGCGGAACATCGTGTTTGGAAGCGTGTCCACGATGGTGCCTTCCATTTCGATCTGTTCTTCCTTCGCCATACTCTCCGCAGCGTTGCAAAAGCGTCGCGCATTCTGCCGCAAGCGATACGGAAAGGCAAAACGACAGGCTGAAATCAGGTGAGGCGCACCCAGCGCTTCCTGACCAATAGTTCGATGGGGCGATAGTCGGTCTTGTATCGCATCTTCGGACTGTCTCGAACCCAGTAGCCAAGGTAAAGATAGGGAATCGAGTTGCTGACGCAGTACTCGATCTGAGCCAGCACGGCGAGCACGCCGATGCTGCGTTTGCTCAAGGTCGGTTCGAAGAACGTATAGATGGCGGACAGACCGTCGGGGACCCGATCGGTAACGGCTACTCCGATGAGACGCCCGGCCTCTTCGAGCACCAGAAACGCCGAGTTGCTCCAGCTGCTGAGCAGAAACGATCGGAACTGATCCACGTTCGGCGGGTGCATGTCGCCGTCGGAATGCCGGGCATTGATGTAGCGGGCATACAGATCGTAGTAGCGGTCGGAGAAAACGGCGTCCTTCATTGTCGCGGTGACGCCTTCGTTCGCGCGCCGGATGCGCCGAAACCGGCGCGACCAGCGGAAATCCGCCACGGGCACGCGCGACGGAACGCAGGCACCGCAACCATCGCAATACGGCCGGTACAGGTGACCGCCGCTGCGGCGGAAGCCCGCGTGGGTCAAGCGCCCGTAGATCGATGAGTTCACCACTTCGCGCGGATCGAGAAACAACGTGCGCGCCGTGCGATTCTCCAGATAGCTGCACGGATGCGGCGGAGTCAGAAAGAACTGCTTGTCGCTCAACTCATCGTTCATCGAACCGCCAGGGACCGCGACGCGTGACGTGCTGGGGATTATTGCGCAGCCGCGCGAGGAATTCTCGGCGCGGCATTTCGACGGCGCCGAGCGACTGCAGATGCGGATTCATCACCTGGCAGTCGATCAATTCGAAGTGCCATCGAACCAACTGTTCGGTGAGACGAACCAGAGCCACCTTCGAGGCGTCGGTTCTGCGCGCGAACATCGACTCACCGAAGAACATCCGACCGATCGACATGCCGTAGAGCCCGCCGACCAGTTCACCTTCGGCCCACGTCTCGACGGAGTGCGCGTAGCCCAGCCGATGCAGTTCGCCGTACGCGGTGCGGATTGCCGGCGTGATCCACGTTCGCGGATCACCATCGCGCGGCGCAGCGCATCCGCGCATCACTGCGTCGAACGCCGTGTCGAGCCTCACGTCGAATAGGCCGCGCGCGAGCGTTCGCCGCAGGCTGCGCGATATCTTGATGCGGTCGGGAAAAATCACCGCGCGCGGATCGGGCGACCACCACATGATCGGGCCGGAATCGTCGCTGAACCACGGGAACACGCCGTGGAGGTAGGCATTCAACAGTCGTGTGGGCGACAGATCGCCGCCGATTGCGAGCAGACCGTTCGGCTCTGTCAGCGCCAGTTCTGCATCGGGGAATGACGGATCGGTCGGACGCAGTACGATCGGGCGTCGCATTCGGTCACGCCGGCGTCGCGGGTCTCCGCTTCGCCAGTGCGTCGAGATAGCGCTCGGCATCGAGTGCGGCCATACAGCCGAAGCCGGCGGACGTGATGGCCTGGCGATAGACGTGGTCGGCCACATCTCCGGCAGCGAACACGCCCGGCACGCTCGTCGCCGTGGCATTTCCGTCTAGTCCGGTTGCGACCTGGATATAGCCGCCCTGCATGTCGAGTTGTCCTTCGAAGATGCCGGTGTTTGGCGTGTGGCCGATCGCGATGAACACGCCCGACAGAGGAATTTCGCGGTGTTCGCGTCCGTTCGTGTGGGCGAGTCGGATTCCGGTTACGCCGCCTTCGTTGCCCAGCACTTCGTCGAGCTGGTGGTTCCACACCAGTTCGATCTTGCCCTCGTTGGCTTTCTCGAAGATACGATCCTGCATGATCTTCTCGGCGCGCAGCGCGTCGCGCCGATGCACGAGCACCACGCGCCTCGCGATGTTCGCGAGATACAGCGCCTCTTCGACCGCCGTGTTGCCGCCGCCGATCACTGCGACTTCCTGGCCCCGGTAGAAAAAGCCGTCGCAGGTGGCGCACGCCGAAACGCCTTTGCCCATGAAGGTCTGTTCCGATGGCAGTCCGAGGTATTTCGCGGTGGCGCCCGTTGCAATGATCAGCGCGTCGCACGAATAGGTTCCGGTGTCGCCAACCAGTTCGATCGGCCGCGTGCTCAAGCGCACCGTGTGAACGTGATCGTGCACCGTGCGCACCTGAAACCGTTCGACATGACGGCGCATGCGGTCCATCAGTTCCGGCCCCTGCACGCCATCGGCATCGCCGGGCCAGTTGTCGACGTCGGTCGTCGTCGTCAGTTGGCCGCCGATCTCGATGCCGGTGATCATCAGCGGGTCGAGATTCGCCCGGGCGGCATAAAGTGCGGCGGTGTAGCCAGCCGGGCCGGAGCCGAGAATCACGAGCCGATGATGCGCGGCTTCCGTCATGTTCCGTTCGCTCGCGCTGCGCGCGCGCCGGCAGCCGACATCACCTCTGCGAACGGTTTGCCGTGACGATGCGTCGCAATGACCTCTACGAACGTCTGACCAAGCTCGTTCGTCGCGTTCAGGTCGTGACCGTCATCGATGAAGAAGCGTATGAATCGTGCGAAGTCGTCGATCCGCATGGCGCGGTACGCGGTCAGCAGCAGCGAGAAGTCCGGTGCGTCGCCGCCTTGCGGCGTTTTGGGCGCAAGAAAGCTCCGAACGCGCTCGTCGTCCCACACCTCGTCGGTGATGATCTTCTTGTCCGGTCGCATCGCTCAGCCAAACCAAAAAGGCGCCTATCATACGCGATGGGGTCACCGTGCCAACACGGCCTTCTCAAGCGGTTCTAAGAAGTGGGAGTAACGTTCTGAAATGAATGAGAAATTTGTACCAGTTCGGCGTTAGGGGTAGACTCCGCGGACGGTCATAGCGGTGTGAATCGTGAGTACAGTCCGATCGATATCTCCTGCGGCGCCCCTTAGAGAAGTTGGTTTGATTGCGTTGCTCGCGCTGGCGTTGTTCGCGATGCTGGCGCTGTTCTCGTATTCGCCGATGGACCCGGCGTGGTCGCTGCGCGGCACGGGGTTGGCGGTCAACAATCTGGTCGGCCGCAGCGGAGCGTGGTTTTCAGACGTCCTGTTCTCGTTGTTCGGCGTGATGGCGTACCTCGTTCCGGTCGCGCTGGTATACGGCGGCCTGCGCACCATGCGCCTGGTTGCGTGGGATTGGCCGCGCGCATCGCTGCGTCTGGCCGGATGGATGGTCGGGCTCCTGTGCGGAGCGGTTCTGGCGCGGCTCCACATTGCTTCGTCGTTGGGACTACCGGCGGGTCCCGGAGGAATGGTCGGAAGCTGGCTCGTCCACGTCGGCATGCCGCTGCTGAACTGGGTCGGCCTCACCCTCGCCGCGCTCGTCGGACTGTTCATCGGGGCGCAGACCGCGATCGGATTCTCCTGGCTCGAACTCGCCGAACGCACCGGTGGATGGATTCGAAGCCTCTCGGGTCAGCTGATGCGATTCATCGACTACTGGCGCGACCGTTTCACCGAGCGTCGCCAGCGTCTCGCCGCCACGCGCGAACTGAGCGTGCATCGCGAGGTTGCGCTCGAAACGCATCAGCGCAAGCGCGCGGAGAAGAAGGCCCCTGAGATCAAGGTGGCGGTTGCCGAGCGCGAACGTCCGCCGGCAAAGCCGCGGCAGCAGCCGCTGTTCGAGATCAACAGCTCCGCAGAACTGCCCGACTTCTCGCTGCTGGACGATGCCGAGGAGCCGCATAGCGCGGAGTTCTCCGGCGAATCGCTCGAAGGCATGTCGCGTCTGCTCGAATTGAAATTGAAGGACTTCGGTATCGAGGCCGAAGTTGTCTCGGTGTTGCCAGGCCCTGTGGTGACCCGATTCGAAATTCAGCCTGCACCGGGCCTCAAGGTCAGTCGGATCAGCGGCCTCGTGAAAGACCTCGCTCGCTCGCTGGCCGTCATCAGCGTGCGGATCGTCGAAGTGATTCCCGGCAAATCGGTGGTCGGTATCGAGATTCCGAACGAGCAGCGCAGTATCGTGCGCCTGAAGGAACTCGTTACCTCGGAGATTTACCAGTCTTCGAAGTCGCCGTTGACGCTGGCGCTGGGCAAAGACATCGCGGGCGAGCCCGTCATCGCCGACATCACGAAGATGCCGCACCTGCTGGTGGCCGGTACGACCGGCTCGGGTAAGTCGGTCGGCGTGAACGCGATGCTGCTCAGCATTCTGTATAAGGCCACGCCCGAGCAGGTACGCCTGATCCTCGTTGATCCGAAGATGCTCGAATTGTCGGTGTACGAGGGCATTCCGCATCTGCTGACGCCGGTTGTCACCGACATGAAGGAAGCGGCGCAGGCGCTGCGTTGGTGTGTCGCCGAGATGGACCGGCGCTATCGTCTGATGTCTGCACTCGGCGTGCGCAATCTGGCGGGATACAACCGGCGTGTCGAAGGCGGCGACGTGAAGGATCCGTTGTGGCCCGCCGATTCCGGCGACGAAGCGCCCGATCTGATGCACCTGCCGTACATCGTCGTCGTGATCGACGAGTTCGCCGACATGATGATGATCGTCGGCAAGAAGGTGGAGCAGTTAATCGCCCGAATCGCCCAGAAAGCCCGTGCCGCCGGAATCCACCTGGTGCTTGCAACGCAGCGCCCGTCGGTCGACGTGATCACCGGTCTGATCAAGGCGAACATCCCCGCCCGCATCGGCTATCAGGTCTCGTCGAAGATCGACTCGCGCACGATCATGGACCAGGGCGGCGCAGAACAATTGTTGGGACACGGCGACATGCTGTATCTACCGCCGGGAACCGCGCTGCCAACGCGAGTGCATGGTGCGTTCGTATCCGACGAGGAGGTCCATCGCATCGTGAAGGATCTAAAAGGGCGCGGCGGTCCGGACTATCTCTCCGAGGTGCTGACGGAAGGGAGCGGCGACTTCGGCGAGTTCGGTAGCGAGCATGGCGGCGAAGAAGGTTCCGCGGAACAGGATGACTCGTTGTACGACGAAGCCGTGGCGTTCGTGCTCGAAACGCGGCGCGCCTCGATCTCGGCGGTGCAACGCAAGCTCCGCATCGGCTACAACCGAGCGGCGCGTCTCGTCGAGTCGATGGAAGCCGCCGGCGTGGTCAGCAGCATGAACACAAACGGCTCGCGTGAAGTCCTCGTACCCAATCGTGACTAACAGATTGGCTCTGCTGTGGGCGATCGTGATCGCCTTGATGATGCCGGCGGCGGCATTAAGTGCCACAAACGCGGCGCAACAACTGGCGGCGCTGCTCGTGCCGGTGCAACACCTGAAGGCCGAATTCACGCAAACGGTGCTCGGCGCGCGCCGGGAGTTGCTGCAGTCGTCCGAAGGCTATCTGCGGATCGCCCGGCCGCAGCAGTTCAAATGGGTGTTGTCCGCTCCATATCCGCAAACGATCGTCACGGTCGGCGATCGCCTCTATGTCTACGATCCGGATCTGCAGCAGGTTCAGGTGAAACCGCTGGCCGATGCCTTGGCAGGCACGCCAGCCCTCGTGCTGTTGGGCACCGCGGCTGAAATCGAAGCGCAGTTCGACGTGAAGCGCGAGGAGGCGAACGGTCAGGAACTGTTCGGCCTCACGCCGAAGGATCCCGCTGCGGTGTATACCGAAATCCGCATGACCTTCAGCGAAAAGCGCCTTGTCCGGATTGAGATCGTGGACTCGCTGGGTCAGTTGACCGACGTGAACTTCCACAACCTCGAAGTGAATCAGCCGATTTCGCCCGACGAATTCCAGTTCACCGTTCCGCCCGAAGCAGACCTGATAGGCGATGCTGCACCCAAGCCCTCCTAGCGAGCCGCTCGCCGCACGCATGCGGCCGTTGAGCCTCGCGGAGTTCGTCGGTCAGGAACACCTGCTCGGTCCCGGTCGGCCTTTAGCCGAACTCGCCGCGCGCGGACGGATTCATTCGATGTTGTTGTGGGGGCCGCCGGGTACCGGCAAGACCACCCTTGCTCGCTTGTTGGCGGACCGCGCTGGTGCGGAGTGGATCAGCATTTCTGCGGTCCTTTCGGGCGTGAAGGAAATCCGCACTGCGATCGAAACCGCGCGGCAGGCGCTCACGCGCGGTCGCACCACGGTTCTCTTTGTCGACGAAGTCCACCGCTTCAACAAGGCGCAGC
This sequence comes from uncultured Gammaproteobacteria bacterium, assembly GCA_963780795.1. Lineage (GTDB taxonomy): Bacteria > Pseudomonadota > Gammaproteobacteria > Pseudomonadales > Azotimanducaceae > DATJGR01. The sequence continues at coordinate 206,541 of CAWADH010000013.1, forward strand.
AGGATGCGTTCCTGCCGCACGTCGAAGCGGGCACCGTCGTGTTCATCGGCGCCACGACCGAGAACCCGTCGTTCGAAGTGATCGGTGCATTGCTGTCGCGCGTGCGCGTGTACGTGCTGAAGCGGCTCGACGAATCGAGCCTCAGTCAGGTGCTGGATCGCGCACTCGCGGATCGAGAGCGCGGACTCGACGTTGCCGGCGTTTCGATTGCGGACGACGCCCGAGCGTTGTTGTTGGCGAGCGCCGACGGCGACGCGCGGCGGATGCTGAATGTGCTCGAGATCGCGTCACAGCTGATCGGCGACGACAAACGGATCACCGCGAGCAGCGTCGCCGACGTGATCGGCGCGAAGCAGCGGCGATTCGACAAACAGGGCGACGTGTTCTACGACCAGATCTCGGCGCTGCACAAAGCCGTTAGAGGCACTGCGCCCGATGCCGCGTTGTATTGGCTCTGCCGCATGCTCGACGGCGGATGCGATCCGGTGTACATCGCGCGGCGCGTCGCGCGGATGGCGAGCGAAGACATCGGCAATGCAGATCCGCGTGGACTGCAGATCGCGCTCGCCGCGTGGGATGCGTATCTGCGCCTCGGTTCGCCGGAAGGCGAGTTGGCGATCGCGCAGGCGGTGCTCTATCTTGCCTGCGTGCCGAAGAGCAATGCGGTGTATACCGCGTTCAGCGCCGCCAGTGCCGAGGTCGCGTCGGGTCCTTCGTACGACGTGCCGCTTCGATTTCGGAATGCGCCGACGCGCTTGATGAAGGAACTGGGTTACGCTGCCGGTTACCGCTATGCGCACGACGAAGCGGACGCATTCGCGGCGGGCGAAAACTATTTTCCGGACGAGATGCCGCCGTCGGTGTACTACAACCCCGCTCCGCGTGGGCTCGAGCAGCGCATCGCCGAACATCTCAAGCGTTTGCGGTCCGAGAACGATCCCGACGTGAAGCGTTGAGGTACTGCCATGCCCGTTTACGGATTCGTCAGTGTGGGTGTTGGCGCGGCGGTCGGCGCCTGGCTGCGCTGGTGGTTGAGCAATGCGTTGAACCCGATTGTGCCGATGCTGCCACTCGGCACGCTCGTCTCAAACCTCGTTGGCGGATATCTCATCGGACTCGTGCTCGGCTACATCGAGCACTTTCAGACGCTTTCGCCGGAGTTGCGTCTGCTGATCACCACGGGGTTTCTCGGCGGACTCACCACGTTCTCGACGTTCTCCGCCGAGAGCACCGCGCTGTTGATGCGTCAGGAGTACGCCTGGGCGGGCATTCTGATCGGCGGACACGTGGTCGGGTCGATTCTGATGACGCTGCTGGGTGTCGGCACGATCGCGCTGCTGAAGAACTGACATCCCCGGTTGGTTGAGACCGGAACGCCGCTCACCTAGTATGTCGCGCCGCTGACTGGGGCGCGTGCCCATTCGAGACCGAACATGCTCGACCCGAAGACCATACGACAGGACCCCGAAGCGGTTGGCGTCGCGCTCGCGCGGCGCGGCTATCGTTTCGACGTCGATCAGTTCCTGGCGCTCGAGGCGCGACGAAAAACACTACAGCTCGACTCGGAACGGCTGCAGAACGAGCGCAACACGAAATCGAAATCGATCGGACAGGCCAAGGCGTCCGGTCGCGACATTCAACCCTTGTTGGACGAGGTGGCCGACCTCGGTGCGAGGCTCGATGGCGCAAAAGCCGCGTTCGATGCGGTGCAGACCGAAATCGATGCGCTGTTCCTGTCGATCCCGAACCTCCCCGACTCGAGCGTGCCTGATGGCCTGAACGAAGCGGCGAACGTAGAACTGCGCACCTGGAGCGAGCCGGTGAAACTGAATTTTCCGCCGCAGGATCACGTCGATCTCGGCGCGCACGGAGCACTCGACTTCGAGTCTGCTGCGCGCATCAGCGGCGCGCGCTTCGTCGTCATCCGCGGCGCGCTGGCGCGGCTGCAGCGCGCGTTGACGCAGTTCATGCTCGATCTGCACGTCGCCGAGCATGGCTACACCGAGGTGTACGTACCCTATCTGGTCAACAGCGATGCGCTGGTCGGAACAGGGCAGCTGCCGAAATTCGCCGAAGATCAGTTCCGGATCGCCGGCGATCACGATCTGTATCTGATTCCCACTGCCGAAGTACCGGTGACGAATCTGTATCGCGAACGGATTCTCGAGGCCGAACAGTTGCCGATCCGCCACGTATGCCACACGCCGTGTTTCCGCAGCGAGGCCGGCAGCTATGGTCGCGATACGCGCGGAATGATCCGTCAGCATCAGTTCGAAAAGGTGGAGATCGTGCAGATCGTCGCGCCGGAGCAAAGCTCGCAGGCGCACGACGAACTCACTTCCCATGCCGAAGCGGTGTTGAAGCGCCTCGAGTTGCCGTACCGCGCGATGGTGTTGTGCGCGGGCGATATGGGATTCGCGGCGGCGAAGACAATCGATCTCGAGGTTTGGCTGCCAGGTCAGCAGCGCTATCGCGAGATTTCGTCGTGCAGTAACTATCGCGATTTCCAGGCACGTCGCATGCAGGCGCGATATCGAAACCCCGCCACGCGCAAGCCGGAGTTCGTGCACACGCTCAACGGATCCGGATTGGCGGTGGGTCGGACGCTGGTCGCCGTCATGGAGAACTATCAGGACGGCGAAGGCCGCGTCCACGTGCCCGATGCGCTTCGAAGCTATATGGGAGGCGCGACGACGCTGGATCTGCGCGACTGATGCATGGACTACCTCCCGCTGTTCGTCGATGTCGCCAACCGCCGCTGCCTGTTGGTCGGTGCCGGTGAAGTCGCGCAACGCAGGCTGAACTGGTTGCTCGGTGCAGGGGCGCACGTCGTCGTCGTGGCGCCGGACATCGGCGAAGAAGTGCGGGCGTTGTGCGCGGGCCGCGGCGAGATTCGAGCGCGGCCATTCGAACCGGCCGACGTAATCGGAATGTTGCTCGTGATCGCGGCAACCGATGACATGGCGGTCAATCGCGCCGTGCACGACGCAGCGAAGGCGCAGGACGTGCTCGTGAACACCGTCGACGATGCGTCGCTGTCGTCGGTGATCTTTCCGTCGATCATCCATCGCGATCCGGTCATCGTCGCCGTGTCCACCGGAGGGCGGTCGCCGACGTTGGCGCGTCGGGTCAGATCGCTGATCGAAGCGCGTCTTCCGGTCGGGCTCGGAAGAGCCGCGGACGCGCTGGGTCGTTGGCGACGTCGCGTCAGTGACGCGATCCCCGACGTGGCGTCGCGACGCCGCTTCTGGGACGACGTACTCGACGGTCCCGCCGCGCAGGCGATGTACGAAGGCAACGTCGACCTGACTGACCTGCTGATCGAAGAGCGCGTTCGACAGTGGGACCAGCAGGCGCCGGGTTTCGTTTCGCTGGTTGGTGCCGGGCCGGGCGATCCGGGCTTGCTGACGTTGAAGGCGCTGCAGTGTCTCGAGCGGGCCGACGTCGTGTTCTACGACAATCTCGTTTCGCCTGACGTGGTCGCTATGGCGCGCCGCGACGCGAGGCGCGTGTATGTAGGCAAGCGCCGTGAATTCCATTCGGTTCGCCAGGAGTCGATCAACCAGATGCTGATCGACGCGGCGCGCGCGGGTGATCGTGTGGTTCGGCTGAAAGGCGGCGATCCATTCGTGTTCGGCCGCGGCGGCGAAGAGATCGAAACGCTGGCAGAGCGGGGCATCGCGTTCGAAGTGGTGCCCGGAATCACTGCGGCGCTCGGTTGCGCCAGCTACGCGAACATTCCGCTGACCCATCGCGATTGGGCGCACTCGGTTCGTTTCGTCACCGGCAACCTCAGCGGTGACCGCGTTAACCTCGACTGGCCTGATCTGGCCAAAGCCGATCAGACGCTGGTGGTGTACATGGGGCTGCGCGGATTGCCGGAGATCTGCGCGGAACTCGTCGCGCACGGCATGAATCCTGACACGCCCGCTGCGTTGATCGGCCGCGGCACATTGCCCGGTCAGCAGGTGATCGAGGCGCCGTTGGGGTCGCTTGCCGCGACGGTAGCCGGTGCCGAAGTGCACGGACCGACGATCGTAATCATCGGGCGCGTCGTCGCATTGCGGAGTCGTCTCAATCGGCCTGAGAGCCGCTAGAGACAATTGGTGGGGCGCGGCAGTCCGGCGATTTTCGCGGCGAGTTTTGCCGGGCTTCCTGGAAACAACGACAGCAGATAGATGCTCGTACCCTTCTCGGCTCCCAGCCGTTGTCCGATCAGCTTCACCAGCGGACGCATCGCCGGCGATACGCCCGTCGTCCGGTAGAAATCCCTCAGCGCCGCTATCACCGCCCAATGCTCGTCGGTCAGCTCGATGTGCTCGCGCCGCGCGAGTTCCAGCGCCGCCGCATCGTTCCAGTCGGCGAGGTCGACGAGAAACCCTTCTCTGTCGAGGTGCACGTCAACTCCAACTGACGATGGGATGGTGCGATGCGACCAGATCGACGAATGCGCCATCGTCGATCTGTTGTACCTGCGTCGAAAGCAGATTACCGATGCCGCGCGACTTCACGTCGGGCGCCAGCGCACACCACACGGTGTGCGACGCGCGCTTCGCGATTCGGGCGAACATCGGCGCTACTGCCCAGTACACGCCGTTGCCGATCAGCAGCACCGTGTCGCCGGGCGATGCCGCGCGCAGGCAGTTGTCGAGCGCCGCGCGCCGCTCCGACGACGAACTCACGATGTGTAGCGCCGCCATCAGTCGGGTACCACGACGTCCTGGCCGGCGACGAGCCTGCGAACGCCGCCGCGCGTTAGAGCGCGCACCGGAATGGCGAGCGAATCCACCGCCAGTCCGCGCTGCTTCAATGAGTCTGCGTCGACGAACACATCGCTCACGTCATAGGTGGGCAGCGCTCGATAGCCGCGCGCGACGTTGCCTTGCGTTTCTCCGCTGTCGATCAGCTGGAACACGCCCTCGTCGACGAAGAGCGCGGAGACGTGCTGCTCGAATACCGCGCCAACCAGCAATTCGTCGAGCATTTCGAGCGCCAACGCACCGCGTTGGGGCGCGTGCGAAATCACGAACAGGATGCGTCGCGGCGTCATGCGCAGAACGTGACGAATCGATCCGCCGAGATTGCCGCTTCGATCATCTGACCGAGACCGACGATCTGGAACGCCGGGTTCACGTTTGCGACGGCGCGCTCGTAGCGGGTCGCATCGTCCTCGCCCAACACGCCGCGCCGCAACGCCGCCGCGACGCAGACCGCGAGCTCGACCTCGTGCTCGCTCGCGAACGCGGCCCATTCCGCCGCGGTATCGGCTTCGCCTTGAGGTTGCACGACGAGCGAGTTCGCGACGTTCACACCCGCGTGGTAGAAGAACACCCGATGGATGCCGTGCCCCTTTGCGACGGCCGCCCGGGCGAACCGCAACGCGAGACGCGGCGACTCGCTGGTCGCCGCGTCGCCGTGAATCGCGATTGCAAAGTTCATGAGTGTAGGACGGCGGCTGATATCGGGCCGAATGATATGCGGCAGACTGGGGCCTGGCGAGCGAGCCGACAGTCGGTCGCCCGCGCATTGCGTTAACATGCCTCGAACGTCCCGTGGCGAGCGTTGAAGGAGAGACCGAAGCGATGGTTCCGCACCGAGCTCGATTCCGATGACACAGGCACCGCGCTCCGACGCGCTGGTCGTTCTGGGAGTAACCGGCGATCTCGCCTACCGGAAGATCTTCCCGGCCTTGTACAAGCTGACGGCGCGGCACCGCCTCGAGGTTCCGGTGATCGGCGTGGCGCGGGCCGGTTGGGACGTGCAGAAGCTCCAGCAGCGCGCACGCGAAGGCGTTTCCGACTTCGTGAAGGAAGTGGACCCTGCCGCGGTCGAGCGTCTTGCCGGCATGCTTCGGTACGTCGACGGCGACTACAACAACTCTGCGACGTTCTCCGGTCTGTGCAAGGCGCTCGATGGCGCGAAGCATCCGCTCTTCTACCTTGCCATTCCGCCGAGCATGTTCCCAACGGTGTTGAAAGGTCTCGGCGAGTCCGGATGCTCGACGGGCGCGCGCGTCGTGGTCGAAAAGCCGTTCGGCCGCGACCTCGAATCGGCGCGTTCGCTGAATCGGGTGCTGCGGGAGTACTTCGACGAGTCGGACATCTTTCGCATCGACCACTACCTCGGCAAGGAACCGGTGCAGAACCTGCTGTATTTCCGTTTCGCGAACTCGTTCCTCGAACCGGTGTGGAATCGCAATTTCGTCGAGAGTGTCCAGATCACGATGGCAGAACGGTTCGGCGTGGCCGGCCGCGGGCGGTTCTACGAGGAAGCCGGCGCGATTCGCGACGTCGTGCAGAATCACCTGCTGCAGGTCGTCGGCTTCCTCGCGATGGAGCCGCCGGTCAGCGGCGACCGGGAATCGATGCGCGACGAGAAGGTGAAGGTATTCCGCTCGATGCGTCCGCTGAGCGGCAACAGCCTCGTCCGCGGCCAGTTCGAGGGATATCGCGATCAACCAGGCGTCGCGCCCGACTCGCGCGTGGAAACCTTTGCCGCGATGCAGTTGCACATCGACTCGTGGCGCTGGAACGGCGTGCCGTTCTTCATTCGCGCGGGTAAGTGTCTGCCGGTGACCGCCACCGAAGTGGTCGTGGAGTTGAAACGTCCGCCGTCACCGGTGTTCGGCGAGATGGGCGGCCAGATCAGCAACAACTATGTGCGGTTCCGTCTCGGTCCCGATGTGGCGATCGCGCTGGGCGCGCGCGCGAAACTGCCCGGAGAAGGCATGACCGGTGAGAATGTCGAACTGTTCGTCTGCAATCAGCATCGCGACGAAATGGATGCGTACGAGCGGCTGATAGGCGACGCAATGGTCGGCGATGCGACATTGTTTGCCCGTCAGGACGAGGTGGAAGCCGCGTGGCGTATCGTCGATCCGATATTGTCGTCGGGCAGCGACGTTCATGGCTACGCTATCGACAGCTGGGGGCCGCCGCAGGCAAAAGCAATGGTCGAACCGTTCGGCGGCTGGCGCAATCCCGATCGCGACAGTGTCGCGGGCGCCGGACCGCAATCCCGTAAGTAGCAGGGAGTTTCAATGGCAGGCGGTGTGCTGTCGACGCGGCACGGCGGGGTGCTGTGTCACCTGACGTCGCTGCCGGGCGCCGCGAAGAGCGGCACGCTCGGCGACACTGCATTGCGGTTTCTGGACTTCATGCAACGCGCCGGATTGTCGGTCTGGCAGGTGCTGCCGTTGAATCCGCCGGACGAATACGGATCGCCGTATCACAGCGAGTCGCTGTTCGCGCTGAATGCGGCATTGATCGATCCTGCGCTTGGTCTGAACGAACCGGCTGCATTGCGACGCTACGTTCAGACGCATCTGGACGCCTTTGAACGATTCGAAGCCGGCCAAAAGTACTGGCTGGACGACTTCTGCAGATTCAGCGTGGCCCGGGCGCTGCACGGCGTCGACTGGACCGCGTGGCCGCCGGCGTTGCGAAAGCGCGACGCAGATACCCTGGCCGACTTCGACCGCGCGTACGTCGCAGCGCTCGAAGCCGTACGTTTCTCCCAGTTCGCAATTGCCCATGGCTTCGCGCAGCTTCGAGCCGAAGCGACCGCACGCAACATCCGCCTTTTCGGTGACATGCCGCTATATCCGGCTTTCGAGAGCGCCGATGTGTGGTCGCATCAAGAAGTGTTCCTGCTCGACACGCGCCAACGACCGAGCTGTGTCGCGGGTGTGCCGCCGGACTATTTCTCCGAAACAGGTCAGTTGTGGGGAAATCCCGTTTACGACTGGGATCGCCTGGTCGAAACCGGATTCAGCTGGTGGATCGAACGAGTGAAGGCGCAGTTGCAGCTTTTCGACATCGTACGTATTGATCATTTCAGAGGTCTGGAGGCTTTCTGGGCGATACCACCCGATGCGACGAGCGCCGTGGCCGGCGCGTGGCGCCCGGCGCCCGGACATGCGCTGTTGAGCGCACTGCGCGATCGATTCGGGCCACTACCAGTCGTCGCGGAGGACCTCGGCGTCATCACGCCGCAGGTCGACGCGCTACGGGAATCGTTCGATTTGCCCGGAATGCGGGTTGCGCAGTTCGCCTTCAGCGGCGACGCGAGCAACCCGCATCTGCCACGCAACTACGTCGCGAACACCGTCGCGTACACGGGTACCCACGACAATGACACGACGCTTGGCTGGTACACGAGCCTCGACGACGGCACGCGAGCGGAGGTCGGACGCCTGACCGGAGTAACCAACGGCATGCCCTGGGCGCTGATCGACGTGGTGCTGGGGTCGGTGGCGAATCTCGCGGTCGTTCCGTTGCAGGATTTCCTCTCGCTCGACGGCGCGCATCGGATGAATACGCCCGGCGAAACCGAAGGCAACTGGCGCTGGCGTTTCGATTCGTCGCAGCTCACGCCGCAACTCGCGGACCGGATTGGTTCTTTGCTCGCTAAGACCGGTCGGGTTTGAGCACGATGCCGGCCAGCGGCGGCAACGTCAGCGCGAGCGACTGCGCGCAACCCATGCTGCGGATCTTCTCCGTGGTGCAGCGTCCGGCGTTGCCCAGGTTCGATCCGCCGTAGTACGTCGAATCGGAATTGAATACCTCGCGATATGCACCTGGTTGAGCTGCCCCAACGCGATAACTCTGGCGCGGCACCGGGGTGAAGTTGAGAACCACGATCACGAACTCGCCGCCGACCCGCCGCTGAAAGCTGATGACCGATTGGCTGGCGTCGTCGCAGTCGATCCACTGAAATCCTGCAGGATCCGAGTCGAGCCCGAGCGCGGGTTCGCTCCGATACAGCGCGTTCAGCGCGCGCACCAGTTCGAACACGCCTCTATGCGGCGCGTAATCGAGCAGCTGCCACTCGAGCGGACGGTCGTGGTTCCATTCGCTGCGCTGCGCGAACTCGCCGCCCATGAACAGCAGTTTCTTGCCGGGCATCAGGAACTGGTACGTGAACAGCAGCCTCAGATTGGCGAACCGTTGCCAGTCGTCGCCGGGCATCTTGCCGAGCAACGACGATTTGCCGTGCACCACCTCGTCGTGCGAGAGCGGCAGCAGGAAGTGTTCGCTGAACGCGTACAACATGCCGAACGTCAGATGGCGGTGATGGTATTTGCGATGCACGGGGTCGAAGTGCAGGTAAGCGAGCGTGTCGTTCATCCATCCCATGTTCCACTTCAACGTGAATCCGAGACCGCCGGCATAAGTAGGACGCGTCACCTGCGGCCATGCCGTCGATTCCTCGGCGATGATCATCGTGCCGGGCGACTCGCCGTGCGTGACCTCGTTCAGTTCTTTCATCCACTCGATCGCCTCGAGGTTCTCCCGTCCACCGAATCGGTTGGGCAACCAGTCACCGGGCTGACGCGAATAGTCGAGGTAGAGCATCGAAGCGACCGCATCGACGCGCAGTCCGTCGATGTGGAACTCGCTCAACCAGAACAACGCGCTGCTCGTCAGGAAATTGCGCACCTCGTTGCGGCCGTAGTTGAAGATCAGCGTGTTCCAGTCGCGGTGTTCGCCCAGTCGTGGGTCGGCGTGCTCGTACAGCGCCGTGCCGTCGAATCGCGCGAGCCCGTGCGCGTCGCGCGGGAAGTGAGCCGGCACCCAGTCGAGCAGCACGCCGACTCCCCGCTGGTGCAGGTGGTCGACGAAGCCTCGGAAATCGTCCGGCGTACCGAAACGGCTCGTCGGAGCGAAGTAGCCGAGCGTCTGGTAGCCCCACGATCCGTCGAACGGATGTTCGGTAATCGGCAGCAGCTCGACGTGAGTGAAGCCGAGGTGTGTGACGTGCGACGCCAGCCGGTCGGCGAGCGTCGCATAGTCGAGAAATCCGCCGTCGTCGCTGCGCTGCCAGGAACCGAGATGTACCTCGTAGATCGAGATCGGATCGCGCGACGGCTGGAAGTCACGCCGGTGCTGCATCCATCCCGCGTCGTCCCAACGGTGCGACGAAGGCGCGCAGACGATCGATGCGGTGTCGGGTCGATGTTCGAACTGTCGACCGTACGGATCTGCCTTCAGAACGGTTTCGCCGCTGCGGCGGTTGCGGATCTCGAATTTGTAGCGAGTACCAGCCGCCAGCTCCGGCACGAACAGACACCAGATGCCGCTCTCGCCCTGTGCGTTCATCTGGTGGCGGCGGCCGTCCCAGGCATTGAAGTCGCCGACGACACTGACGCGCTCCGCATTCGGCGCCCAAACGGCGAAGCGCACGCCGTCGTGTCCATCGACGCTGAACGGCTGTGCGCCGAGCAGATCGAATGCGCGTCGGTGGCGACCTTCATTGAACAGATACAGGTCCTGCGGGTCGAGCGCTACCCGAAACGCGAATGCATCGGGTTCGTCGTGCAGGCGGCCGCCGCGATCGATCCATTGCAGCCGGTAGTAGCGAGGGACGTCCGCAGAATTGCCTCGCCATCGAAAGACGCCTGCCCATCGCGTGCTCGATAGGGCAGGGCCGTTCGCGACGGAAACCGACGTCGCCGATGGCAGGAATACCGTCAGCTCGGCGCGATCGCCGTCGGTCTTGAGCCCGAGCAGATCGGACGGCGCGTATTCCCGGCACGCGATCAGGCGCTCGATTCGCTGCGGGTCGGGATGGCCGATCATTTCGACCGCGCCGCGGCCGCGATGACTTGGTCGTAAAGATCGACGTATTGCAGCTGCGCTGTTGCGCCACGAGAAGTCCATGGCCATGCCGTTGCGCTGAATGGCGCGCCAGGTGTGCCGATTCCGGGAGACCGCGACCGCGTTCTTGACGGCTTCGAGCAGCGCTTCGGGCGTGGCCGGTCCGAACGTGAAGCCGGTGCCAGATCGACCGGAGACCGGCCGTACCGTGTCGATCAATCCTCCGGTGCGCCGTACCACCGGTACGGTTCCGTAGGCCTGACTGTACATCTGGTTCAGCCCGCATGGCTCGAACCGCGACGGCATCAGGAAGATGTCGGCGCCGGCTTCGATCAGATGCGCCATCGCTTCGTCGTGGCCGGAATGGTATGCGATCCGACCCGGATACTGCGTCGCTGCGTTACGCAGCGATCGTTCGAGTTCGGCGTCGCCCCTGCCCAATACGGCGAGTTGCGTCGGCAGCGATACCAGCGCATCGACCAGCGAAATGACGAGATCGATGCCTTTCTGGTGCGCGAGCCTGCTGACAATTCCAAGAAGGGGAGCATCGGCCGGGTCGAGTCCGAGCTGGGCCTGTACAGCGCGTTTGTTGACGAGCTTCCGCTCCAGGTTGGTCGCCGTATAGCGAGCGCGCAGCAGCGGATCGGTCGTCGGATTCCACACCGACGTGTCGATGCCGTTGATGATGCCGCGCAGCGCGGAGACGCGATGACGTATCAAGCCGTGGAGACCGTGGCCGTACTCGGGCGTCTGAATCTCTGCCGCATAACTCGGGCTTACTGTGGTGATGCGGTCCGCGAACGCGATGCCGCCTTTGATGAACGCCATCGAGCCGTGGAACTCCAACGCGTCGATCGACCACAGATCGGGCGGCAGTTCGAGCGCATCGAACGTCGCGCGATCGTAGATGCCTTGATACGCGAGGTTGTGAATCGTGAAGACGATCGACGGCCGGTTCGGTTCCCGTTGCAGCAGCGGCGCGGCGAGCGCGGTCTGCCAGTCGTTGAGGTGAACGACATCGGGACGAAAGTGCGTTTCCGCCGGATGTGTCGCGAGCCACGCGACGGCGCGGGAAAACACCGCAAAGCGTTCTGCGTTGTCGGGCCAGTCCACTCCGTCGCCGCCGATGTACGGATTGCCGCTGCGGCCGAACAGAGGCGGACACGCGACCAGCCACAATCGTTGGCCCTGTGGCGCGCTGGCTTCGAATATCTCGACGTCGCGCTCGTTGATATGAACTCGGGCGATCGACTGGACGGTGTCGACGTCACGCGCGAGATCGCCGTAGAACGGCATGACGACGCGCACGTCGCACCCGAGTCCACCGAGCGCATACGTCAGACTTCCGGCCACGTCGGCGAGCCCGCCGGTTTTGACGAGCGGAGCCATTTCGCTGGCGGCAAAGAGAACACTCGCGCGGTTCAGGTCTTTCTCCGTTACACGCTCGCTGCGGCAGATCCAACGGAACCAAAGAGGCTCAAATCCAGAGCATGCGACCCATTTCGAACGGATGCGACAGCAGCTCGTGATACGGATACATCCGCACCTGGTACGTCTGCAGCCCCGGGAACGGCGGCACGAACTCGATTCTGAACGCAACCTCCGACGCGGAGTCCGACGACGGTACCTCGCTGGCGCGGAACGTCGTCGAAGCACCGTCGTTCTGATCCACAACGCACTCGACGCGTACGTCCTGCGGCAGCAGACCGGCGAGCTGCGCTTTCAGTTCGATCACCACATGCTCGCCATGGGTGGTTTGCGACTTCGGCGTGTCGACGCGCGCGAGCCTCACTGCGTGCCACTGTTCGCCGATGCGCTGTCTTCCACTCCGCGAGGCGCTCCGCCGCGTGGTTCACCGCCAATGCGCGGTTCTGGCGGGCGGCCGGGCAGTACAGCTTTTCGACGTATTCGCGCACCATGCGTTCGGCGTTGAAACGGGGAATGATCGTTCGCATCGACGCTTTAGCCATGCGAATCCACGCGCCGGTGTCGGCCTCGAAGTACGACGGGATCACCTGATTCTCGAGCAGGTCGATCAGGTCGCGGCCTTCTTCGCGGAAGCGATAGTCGCTGTCCCATGAAACGTCGTGCGGATTGATGCCCCAGCCGTTGGTGCCGTCGAATCCTTCGGCCCACCAGCCGTCGAGCACGGAGAGATTGATCGCGCCGTTGATGGCGGCCTTCATGCCCGACGTGCCGCTCGCCTCGAGCGGGTACTCGGGGTTGTTGAGCCATACGTCCACACCCGCCACCAGCTTGCGCGCAAGCGCCAGATCGTAGTTCTCTACCAACAGCACCCTGCCGATGAATTCCGGCTTCATCGACAGTTCGTACACCTGTTCGATCAACCGCTTGCCGGGCTCGTCGTGCGGATGCGCTTTGCCGGCCACGATCAACACCACCGGTCGTTGCGGGTCGTTCAACAGCCGTGCCAGCCGTTCGCGCTCGGAGAAGATCAGCGTGGCGCGCTTGTAGGTGGCGAACCGCCGGGCGAATCCGATCACCAGCACGTCGCGGGCGGGGTGGCGCAGCAGCCGCGTCGCGCGCTCGGTGGTCGAATGCGCGATGCCGTTGGCCTGATGTTGCTTGCGCAGGCGCTTGTCGACGTCGGCAAACAGTTCCGCGGTCAATTCCTGACGGATGCTCCAGAATTGGTGATCGGGAATGGTTTCGATGCGCGACCAGTATTCCGGCACCGACAGATTGGCGCGCCAGTCGGCGAACCGGATGTCGAACAGATTGACCCATTCCAGTGCGAGGAAGGTCTGCAGGTGCACGCCGTTGGTGACCGATTCGATCGGATTCTCGTCCGGCGGGATCTCCGGCCAGATGTAACGCTCGTTCGCGGAAGCGACGCGGCCGTGTACCTTGCTGACGCCGTTGTGATGGCGCGAGCCGCGAAGGGCCAACGACGTCATGTTGACGCGATCGGGCTGACCGTTGTTCGCCAGTTGCAGCAGCCTGCCCACTTCGAAGGCAATCGAGTGCAGGTAGTGCCCCAGATGCTGCTCGATGACGGCCCATGAGAACACGTCGTGCCCCGCGGCGACCGGGGTATGCGTCGTGAACACGGTAGCGGCGGCCACCTGCTCGAGCGCGGCCGCGAACGGCAACCCCTCGGATTCCTTCTCGTGACAGCGTTCGATGATCTGGAACGCCGCGTGCCCTTCGTTCAGGTGCCATACGGTCGGCTTGATGCCGAGTGCATTCAGCGCTCTCACTCCGCCGATGCCGAGCACGATCTCCTGCATCACCCGCGTGGACTCGTCACCGCCGTAAAGTCGATACGTGATCGAGCGATGCACATCGCGGTTGTCGGGCAGATCGCTGTCGAGCAGATACAACGTGGTGTGACCGGCCTTGCCGCGCCAGATGCGCAGACGCACGTTATCGGTGCCGATCGGCACCGAAACGGTGATTTCACCGCCGCTGGCGTCCTGGGCGATCTGCAGCGGCAGATCTTCCAGTTGCGTCGTCTTGTATTGCTCGACCTGCCGGCCGCGCGCATCGACGTGCTGCTCGAAGAAGCCCTGGTGATAGAGCAGGCCGACGGCAACGAGCGGTACGGCGAGATCGGACGAGGCCTTGCAATGGTCGGCCGCCAGAATGCCGAGGCCGCCGCTGTAGAGCGGCAGGCTCTCGTGAAATCCGAACTCGAAACAGAAGTACGCGACCAGATCCTGTTTCGGGTCGAGGTGTGCGCACAGATCGGCGGGCATCTGCCGGGCGTGATACGCGTCGTACGAGGCGATCACCCGCTGATAGCCGTCGCGATAAGCAGGATTGTGCGCCGCTGCATCGAGATCCGACTGTGCCAGTCGGCGGAGAAACACGCCCAGGTTGCCGCTGCACGCTTCATACAACGGGTTGTTCAACTGGCGGAACAGATGACGCAGGTCCCGGTCCCAGGTGTAGATCAGATTGCTGGCCAGTTCCGGCAGGCGAGGGAGTTCCGCGGGAATCTGCGGACGAACTTCGAGAGGAAATCGGGTGCCACTCATGTGGCCTGAATTCTACCGATGCGTGGTTATACTGTCATCGCGTCGATCGAATCGTTTGAACCAAAGCAGTCCGGGCTCGCCATGAAACTCGATCCCACTCAGCGGTATGTCAGCAGGTTGACGCATCGCACGCTCGCACTCGTGATGGCCGGCGGAAAAGGTGCGCGTTTGGGTGCATTGACCGAGTGGCGGGCGAAGCCGGCCGTGCCGTTCGGCGGCAACTTCCGCATCATCGACTTCACGCTGTCGAACTGCATCAACTCGGGCATTCGCCGCATCGGCGTGCTCACGCAGTACAAAGCGTATTCGTTGATTCGTCACGTGCAGCGCGGCTGGGGATTTCTGCGCGGAGAGTTCGGCGAGTTCGTCGAGCTGCTGCCACCGCAGCAGTGGCTCGGCGAGCGCTGGTACGCGGGCACGGCCGACGCGGTCTTTCAGAACCTCGACATCGTGAAGCGCCATGCACCCGAGTTCGTTCTCGTTCTCGCCGGCGATCACATTTACAAGATGGACTACGGTCCGATGATCGCCCGGCACATGGAGAATGGCGCCGACCTCACGGTGGGCTGCGTGGTCGTGCCGGCCGAACGCGCCGGCGAGTTCGGTGTGATGAGCGTGGACTCCAGCGGACGAGTGAAAGCGTTCGAAGAGAAACCCGCCGACCCCGTGCGGCTGCCCAACGACCCTACGAAGGCGCTGGCTTCGATGGGAATCTATGTGTTCAACCGTGACTTTCTGGTAGCTGAACTCGCGAAAGACGCGCAAGACCCCGAGTCGGACCACGATTTCGGTAAGAACGTGATTCCGCGCCTGATTGCGGAATGCCGGGTATATGCGTATCCGTTCGAGGATGCAGGCGGAGAAGGTTACTGGCGCGACGTCGGGACGATCGATGCGTTCTGGGAGGCAAACCTCGAACTCGCGTACGTGGTGCCACCGCTCGATCTGTACGACCGCGATTGGCCGATATGGACCTATCAGGAGCAGCTGCCGCCGGCAAAGTTCGTGTTCGACGATTACGATCGGCGAGGGGTAGCGGTCAACTCCCTGATTGCGAACGGATGCGTCATTTCGGGTGCAGCGGTGTCGCGCTCACTGCTGTTCTGCAACGTGAAGGTCGAGAACTTCAGCGTCATCGACGAGGCGGTGATCCTGCCGGATGTATTGATCGGACCCGGCTGCAGGATACGCCGCGTCGTCATCGACAAGGGTTGCGTGATTCGCGAAGGCACGATGATCGGCGAAGACGTCGAAGCAGATCGGGCGCGGTTTCACGTCACGCCAGCCGGCGTCACGCTGGTGACGCCGTCGATGCTGGGCCAGGTCTATTCCGCAAAGTCGATGTGAGCGGCCGCCACCCGCGGCAGGACGAACGGCGTCGAATACTCCTTGCCGATCGAAGCCCGTGCGAGCAGATAGTTGGCGCAGGCGCGTGCGCTGAGCGCGCGGACATCGACGCAGCCGCTGCTGTCGCAAGGGAACGCGAGTGCGCGGTTCGGATCGTACAGCGATCGAAAGCGCAGCTCGTGTCTGGGTTTACTCCGTGTGGCTGTAGACATGAGTTGACACTCGTGGGGGACTCGTCATGCATGTTCTGCGCGTGCGGCGGCGGTTCCGAGTCGCGGCGGTCGCGCAACGTCGTAGGACGACCGGTGGCGTAATCCTAGGCGCGCATCTACGCCTAGTGGCACTCGTTGCCTACGCGGTACTCGATGAAACGTTCGCACTATCGAAATCGTTAGTACGCAAGAAGAGCGCTCAGTGGACCCGGTGGAGGTTCTTCAATGGCCGGCGATGGCCTTGACGATTGTGGCGACCTGGCTCGTCGGCTCAACGCATGCGCGCAAACGAACCACCGGCTTCTGCCTGTTTCTGGCCAGCAACGGTTTGTGGTCCGCCTGGGCGCTGCATGCGTCGGCGCCTGCGCTGCTGATCCTGCAGGCGGTGCTGGCCGCATTCAACGTTCGCGGCATGCGCAAGACGGAGTCGGCACCGAATTGAGGGGGCCGCCACCCGCCTTGATGTCGACCTGTCAGATTCTTCCGACAGATGCCTCGACGCGCATTCGGTAATGATGCGGAGAAAGTGGAGACAGCATGGCAAGATCGTTGGCGAACGCAGAGCACGTCGTCCAGTTCTATGACGACGACAGGGAACTCATCACCGAGGTCGCTCGGGCCATGTATGTCGCCCTCGAGCAGGGGCACGCCGCTTTGTGTCTGGCGACACCCGAGCACCAGCAGGCATTTGAGCAGCATCTGACCGCGCGCGGGATCGACGTCGCCGCTTCGCGCCGCGATGGAAAACTCGTTTGCTTCGATGCGGCTGCTACGCTTGCGCACATCACGATGGACGGTTCTCCCGACATCGTGCGTTTTGCGGAAGCCGTCGGTTCGATCGTCGATCGGCTGGCCGCATCGTTCGAGCGCGTATGGATATTCGGCGAACTGGTCGCCTTGATGTGCGACAGCGGTAACCCGTCAGGCGCGCTGAAACTGGAGCAGCTTTGGACATCGTTCATCCAGTCTCGTCCGGTATTCCTGCACTGTGCCTATCCGTCACGCGTGTTCGCGTCCGATAAAGACCGTGCGATGTTTCTTCGCATCTGCTCGGAGCACTGTCGGGCGCTGCACAACGACAGCTGGCTTGCGCTCAGCCACCGTGCTCCGAAGCTCGAAGAGCAGTTCGCTCAGCCGGAGCACGCTTCCGGTCGGATCTTCTCGCGACTGCCATTGCGGTGACCGACGTCCGGTGGGCCTGACAGGCCGACGAAGGCGACGGCCACTGGCACAGACGGGTTACACGAGGCTGACACGCGCCGCGTTGCCGTATCTCGAAAGCGGCGCCGTTGGCGTCAACACTGTCATGCTGGCGCCGGCGGAATTTCTTCGATTCGGCGATTCGCTGTCGCTGCAGTTGCGGGCTCAAGGCATCGCTGTGTTGACGCTTGGCCTCAGTGTCCCAGCGAGCCCTGACGACTTGTCGGCAAACGTGCACGCCGGGCGCACGTCGCCGATACCGATCGCGGAGAGAGGCAGGTCGCAAGCTGCCGGCGTTCTGCGCGGTTACGCGGATTCGTAGAGTAGAACCGCAAACCAGCGCTTCGAGTCGCGCCAGACGGTACGCCTCACGAATCCCCCGCGCGCGGCGAGCGCGTCGAACTGCGCGAGGTCGTACTTGTAGCAATTCTCGACGTGAATCGTCTCTCCGGCGCGGATGCGGATGCGACGACGGCAGACGTCGACGGTCTGGTCTCGGCTGCTGACGAGGTGCACCTCCACGCGACCGCGATCGGAGTTGTAACGGGCGCGATGCGCGAATGCGTCCACGTCGAAGTCGGCGTCCGCGATCCGGTTCAGATGATGCAGTACGTTCAACGTGAATGCCGCCGTCACGCCCTGCGCGTCGTTGTAGGCCCGCTCGATCGTGGCGCGGTCTTTCTCGAGATCTATCCCGATCAACAGTTGACCATCAGCGCCCACCACTTCTCGTACCACCTGCAGGAAGTCGACCGCGTCGTTCTCGTCGAAATTGCCGATGCTCGATCCCGGGAAGAACGCCGTGCGCGGCGCTCCTGCGACACCGGCGGGGAGCACGAATGGCCGGCTGTAGTCCGCACAGACCGGAACGATCTGCAACCATTCGAACTCGTCGTGCAGCGATGCGACCGATGCGGCAAGCCGTTGTCGCGAGATGTCGACCGGAACGTATCCGGTCGGCCGCATCGGATCGAGCAGCAGTCGCGTCTTTGCGCTGCTGCCACTCCCGAACTCGATCAGAAGACGACCGGCGCCGACCTGGCGCGCAATGTCCGGCGCGTTCTCCCGGAGGATCGCCATCTCCGTACGAGTGAGGTAGTACTCCGGCAGTTGCGTGATCAACTCAAAGAGTCGCGAACCCTGTCGATCGTAGAGGTACTTTGACGAAATGGACTTCGGCGTTCGCATCAGGCCGGCCAGTATCTCGAGGTTCGTTTCCGACGCTGGCGGTTTGAGGTCGATCAGCGGGCTGGAGTGCATGTCATAGGTCCTCTTCAAGTGTCCTGCGCAAGTCGGATGCCGCTGAACTGCCAGCGGTCATGTGGATAGAAGAAATTCCGGTATGTCGGGCGAATGTGACTTTGCGGCGTGGCGCAGCTGCCACCGCGCAACACCATCTGGTTCGACATGAACTTGCCGTTGTATTCACCCAGCGCGCCGGCGCGCGCGCGGAATCCCGGATACGGGTGGTACGCGCTGGCCGTCCATTCCCAGACATCGCCCATGAGCTGGCGAACGCCCGTGTCGCACTGCGCGGCGGCAGGGTGCAGCACGCCGGACTCGACGAAATTTCCCGGCTGGTTCCGCTCGAACGTCGAAGCCGCGTTCTCCCACTCGAACTCGGTAGGCAAACGCACGCCTTTCCATCGCGCGTAAGCGTCGGCCTCGAAGAAGCTGACATGAACGACCGGTGTATCGGGTCGTAGCGGCTGGTTTCCGTCGAGCCGGTACTCGAACCAACGTCCCTCTTGCTGACACCAATACAGAGGGGCGGGACCCAGTGCCCCGCGCTTGCTGCGGTCCCAACCGTCCGCCAGCCAGAATTCGGGTCGCCGGTAGCCGTCGTCCAACATGAACTCGAGGAATTCGGCGTTCGTGACGAGTCGCGTCCCGAGACGGTAGGGCTGCAGTAATACCCGGTGGGTCGGTTGCTCGTTGTCGAACGCGAAACCGTCGTTGTCGGCACGCCCGATTTCGACCGTGCCGCCTCTTATGTCGCAGAACGAGTAGGCGTCGTGGGTCGCGGTCTTGATGGCCGGAACAGCCGACGAGCAATACGGGGGTGCCAGCGGATTGGAGCCGAGAATGCACTTGATGTCGGTGAGCAGCAGTTCCTGATGCTGCTGTTCATGGTGAATGCCCAATACGATGGTCTCGAGCGCCGAGGATTCGTCGACGCGTTCGAACAACGCGCTCATCGCGCAATCGACATGCGCACGATAGGCGAGCGTGTCGTTTACCGTCGGTCGCGAGAGATGTCCGCGGTTGGCGCGCGGGAATGGCTCGCCCACCGCGTTGTAGTAGGAGTTGAACAGGCGTTCGTACATCGGATGGAACTCCGTGTACCCCGGAACGTACGGTTTGAGCACAAATTGCTCGAAGAACCAGGTGGTGTGCGCGAGGTGCCACTTGGGAGGGCTTGCCTCGGCCATCGGCTGCACGCCGTAGTCTTCGATCTGCAACGGCGCGCATAACTCGAGCGTGCTCCGACGCACCGCTTCGTAGCGCAGCGGTAGCGGTCGGTGATCTGGAGAGGGGCTGGGGGCGGTCAAGGCTGTTCGGTCCTGATCACAACGGGGACGGTCGGCTGCAAACAATGTGCCGACGGATGCGCACACGTCAACCGCACGCATTGTGCGAAGTGGAGCACGACCGCGCGGATAAAAACTACAAAGCAGAGGTGGTTCTTACAGTGTGAACGCAGTCGATTTGCCGCGCCGTTACGGCGGCGTTCAGTCGTCACTGGTCAGCGACGCGAGCAGCCGAACCAGTTTGATCGGGTCGACGGGCTTCACGAGGTGCGCGTCGAAGCCCGCGTCGCTCGATTCGCGGCGGTGCTCCTCCTGTCCCCAGCCGGTGACCGCGATCAATATCATCGACCGTCCCCACGGTGCCTGACGGATTCTCCGTGCCACCTCGAAGCCGTTCAGTTTTGGCAGCCCGATGTCGAGCAGGACGACATCGGGCCTGAACGTTTCCGCTTCCGCGAGTGCCGCGATTCCATCGGCTGAGACGCGTGTGTCCTGTCCCGACAGCTCCAGTACTCTTGCCAACGACTCTGCGCCGTCGCGATTGTCGTCCACGACCAGAATCCGGTGTGGAACCAGTGATGCGGACGGAACGCCACTTGGCTGCGAAACTGCGACCGTTCCGCTCAATGTCGGCAGACGAACGGTGAATTCGCACCCTTTGCCGAGGCCTTCGCTCTGCGCGGCGATGGTGCCACCGTGCAGCTCGACGATGGTTTTGCATAGGGTCAAGCCGATGCCCAGCCCGCTCGTCGACCGCTCCAATGACGTGTCCACCTGCGTGAACATGTCGAAGATGCGCGCCAGGTGATTCTGCTCGATGCCGATGCCGGAATCGCGCACGCGAATGACCGCCTGGTCCGCTTCATTGTCCACCGTGAGGTCTATGCGGCCCCCTTGCGGGGTGAACTTGCTGGCGTTGTTCAACAGGTTCTCAACGACCTGCGCGAGCCGAATCGCATCGCCATCGACGCGCGCCGAGGTCGCGGGCAGCTTGACGGTGAGAGCCTGATCTTTCTTCACGCACGAGGGACGGGCGGCCTCGATCACGGTGGTGAAAATCGAGTTGAGCTCGATCGGCGCTTTGCGCAGCCGGATGCGTCCACTCGTCACGCGTCCGACGTCGAGCAGGTCGTCGACCAGTCGAACGAGGTGGTCGACCTGGCGTTGCATGACCTGCGAAGCGATCTGAATCTGGGCCGGGTCGCCATCGCCGCTGCGGATCGTCTTCAGTGCGTTGACGATCGGTGCCAACGGATTGCGCAGTTCGTGCGCCAGCATCGCGATGAACTCGTCCTTGCGTCTGTCGGCTTCCAACAGGCTCGCGGCATGCTCGCGCTGTTCGGTGACGTCGGTGTGCGTGCCGAACCAGCGCACCACGTTTCCGGCGGAATCGAACGCCGGGTTCATGCGCGACAGGAACCAGCGGTAGCCGCCGTGTTTGCCGAGGATCGGGAACGTGTCTTCCCAGGGTTCGCGTGTTTCGCGCGCGCGTTTGAGGCCTTCCTGAATGCGCTGCTGGTGATCCGGATGCTGAAAGCGTCGCCAGCCGTCGCCTTGAACGTCGCTCAGCACCGTGCCCGTGTAATCGAACCAGCGCCGGTTGAACCAGAAGATCCAGCCTTCCGCATCCGCCATCCAGGCGAACTGCGAAATGTTGTCGGCCATCGTTTTGAAGCGCTCCTCGCTGTCGCGAAGGATCGCTTCCACTTCCGTGACGTCCTGAATCGACAGCAGGATGAGCGGCGTTTCGGCGGTTGATTGCGCCAGGCGACCGGCTCTGATGTGCAACGACTTGCGTCCGCTGCGGGCGAAGTCGCGATCGATCCTGAATTCGGTGACGGCCTTGTCTTCGGGCAGTACGTGAAGCAACAGATCGCGCAACTCCGGTACGTCCCATTCGCGCTCGCCGACCTCGTACAGCAGCCGATCTTCGGTTTCCTCGCGCACCATCTGGAACGCGTCGAGAAATGCGGCATTCGCCGTGCGCACCCGCAGGTCGGCGTCGAGCACGAGCAACGGTTCGCGCACGGTGGCGATGATGCTTTCCTGATACCGCTCCGCGCGTTTGATCGCCTCCACGTCCACCAGAACCGCAATGGCGCCGTCGATTTGATTCTCCGTCGCATACGGGCGCAGCCGCAGCGAATACCAATGGCCATCGCCGCGGTCGCGCACTTCCCGTTCCAGCGGGACGCCGGTTTTCCTGACTCGATCGAGCTGGTCGGCGAGGTCGGGCATGTCGAAGGTGACGGCGCCGGGATCGAAGCGCTGACTCCGCTGCTGACCCGAGAGCGCGAATGGCCGTTCGGCCATCGGCGTGAAGCGTCTCACGTCCAGATCGGGACCGAGGATGACGATGGCCATGTTCACGCTGTCGAGCACGACGTGGAGATCGCTGTTGAGCCGCAGCAACTCGGCGTTGCGGCTGTTGAGCTCGTCGTTATAGATCGACAGCTCCTCGTTGCTCGACTGAATTTCTTCCTTCGACGTTTCCAGTTCTTCGTTGGTGCTCTGAAGCTCTTCATTGGCCGACTGCACTTCCTCGCTTGCGGATTGCAGTTGCTCGTTGGCCGCCTCCTGTTGTTCGATCACGCGCTGCAGGTATTCGCGCGTGGCGCTAAGTTCCCTGACGAGGTCGGCTCGCTCCCGATCGGCGGCCGTCTGCTCCGCAGTGTCGATGCTCGCGATCGCGGGCGGTATCTCGTTCGCTCGCGCTTGCGCACTTTCGAACAGGATCAGGAAACCGCCTGGGGTCGCCGCCGCACCTTCGCGTATGGGCACCACCTCGACGGAGACTGCCTCGTATCCGCTGCGTGTCTTTACGCTCAGTTCTTCCGCGCGTACGGCGGCCTGTGACTTACCTGCGGAAATGATCGCCGAGTGGACGGGCACGAGGAGCCCTTCGCGCAGCATCTTCAGCAGATTCAGACTTGCCTGTCCCGGCGCGGGGGCCAGGTAGTCGCTGGTATCACCGCGATACTGGCGGATTTCCAGATCGTTCGAAACGACCACCGCCGGCGGCGCGAACCGCGTCAGCAGGATTCGCTCTGCTTCGCGGTAGAGACCGCCGTGAGCGTCCGGATTGCGCGGGATGATGGGGACGAGGACGGAGGCGGGCGGTTCGGCGCGGCGCGACGCACGCGCGAGGGGCCGACCGCTGCCACCGTGCTTCGTGTAGATCTTGTGCTTCGAATTCAGCGTATCGAACAGCGTACGGTATGCGCCGAGCGCCTCCGCGCCGCCGAGCCACAAGAAACCATTCGGACGCAGCGCGTAATGCAGAATCGGCATCACCCGACGCTGCAACGACGGCTCGAGATAGATCAGCAGATTGCGGCAACTGAGCAGGTCGATGCGCGAGAACGGCGGATCGGTGAGCAGATTGTGACGCGAGAAGACACATGCTTCCCGAATCGACTTGGCAATTCGATAGCCGCCTTCGCTCTCGACGAAAAATCTCTGCAGACGTTCGGCCGAAACGTCTTCCGCGATGTCCTTCGAGTACACGCCGCGTCGTGCGTGCTCGATCGCGTTCGCGTTCAGGTCGGTCGCGAATATCTGGATTCGAGTCGGCGCATTGTGGCGTTCCGTGAATTCGGTCAGCAGGATCGCCAGCGAATAGGCCTCCTGTCCGGTCGAGCATCCCACCACCCATAGCCGAACCGGATCGCGTGGATCGCGTCCTTCGAACAGGGCCGGTAGTACCTGGTCCGCAATCGCAGCGAACGCCGGCGGATTGCGGAAGAAACTGGTGACCCCGATCAGTATGTCGTCGTGCAGCGCCGTAACCTGCGCCGGCTGTCGTCGCAGCTGAACGACGTATTCGGCAAGCGTGTTGGTCTGCTCGAGCCGCATCCGCCGCTGCACGCGCCGCAGCAGCGTGCTGGATTTGTAGCCTGTGAAGTCGATACCGCTGATGCGCAGCAGCAGCTCCAGTATTTCGTTCAGGTAGGTCGCATCGTCGGCGTTCGCGGTGGACGGGTCGTCGGGGTCGATCTGGTCGCGTAACGACAGCCGGGCGATCTCGCGGGCGATGAGATCGGGCGGCAACACGAAGTCGACACAGCCGGATTCGATTGCATTGCGCGGCATGCCATCGAACTGCGCGCTATCGTCCTGTGCGAAGGTGATACCGCCGACTGCCTTGATCGACTCGAGCCCCTGCGTGCCATCGTTTGCGGTGCCCGAAAGGACGACACCGATTGCACTGCTTTGCAGGTCGTCGGCAAGCGATTCGAAGAACTGATCGACGACCCGTGGATGCGCGGCGCTGTCGCGCGACGCGAGTTCCAGCGTACCGCCCGAAATCGACAAAAGTCTGCCGGGGGGGATCACATAAACGCGATTGGGCTCGACCGCGACTCCGTCGGTAACCTCGACGACGGGCATCGCGGTCGCGCGTTGCAGAATGGTCGCCATTGCACTCTCATGTTCCGGTGCGAGGTGCGACACCAACACGAATGCCTTGCCGGTGTCGCTCGGCAACGCGCCGAGCAGTTGCCGGAGTGCCTCGAGACCCCCAGCCGACGCACCGACACCGACGACCGCAACGCGGCCGATCTCGGTCGAACCGAGATCCTCCGGCCATTCACGCTTTGTATGGGGATCCGGCTTGTCCGGAAATGCGTCCGTCATGGAACTGCGTCCGTCGTGGAACTGCGATTTGTGCCGCTAACCGATTCGGACGGATCGTAGCACGCGCGACATGCGATCGCGGGACCGCCGCCCCTGCGTGCGCGCGTTGTCGGAAAACATGTCGGGCAATACCTACAACGGTTTGTAAGTCGTGCATGCGCGGCGGGTGCGATGTCCGCTTCGAGCCCCCGCGACGGCGGTATCTCACGCCTGCGGAACATGGCACGGAGTTTGTTGCGTCGTCGGCAACGCAACGATCGGCAGAATCCGGATGACCCTGCTACGCATAGGAACAATTGTCGCTGCATGCTGCCTGTCGGCATCTCCGGCACAGTCGGACGACCCGCCTTGGCCACGCGTGGCGCAAGCCGGCGTGACGGGCGACCCGGCGGTACCTGCAGACGACTCGGAGTCCGATGCGTCGTTCGTGCAGTTCGATCGCAATCACGACGGGACGCTCGACGTAGTGGAGGCGAAGGGGGCTGTCGCCGATTTCGGCACGGCAGACGCTGACGGCAATGGTCGTCTGGATACGACCGAGTATGCCGCTGCAACAGCGGATGCCGAACAAGGGGGTTCCGTCGAGTACCCCGGCGGCGAGGGCGATTGACACGCAGCGCGACTGCAGAAATTCGCGGAGAGAACAATGAATATGCAGGGACTCGAGCACTTGTTGCTGCAGTCGCTCGAACACGAACGCGGCGCGGTTGCGGTGTATCAGGCCGCGTTGCGCTGCGTCGTCGACGAAGCGCTGCGCGAGGAATGGGAACAGTATCTTGCCGAGACGCGCAGCCATATCGATGTGTTGGCTGAGCTTTGCGAGGCGTTTCGTGTCGACGCTGAAAGAGACACGGTCGGACGAAGGGCCGTTCGCGCCATCGGTGCCGCGTTGGTCGCGTCGATCGAACAGGCGAAGGCGGATGGCGATGCCGACGCCGCGCAGTTGGTTGCCTGCGAATGCGTCATGCTGGTCGAGTCGAAGGACCATCTGAACTGGGGATTGCTGGACGCAAAGGCGCGAAGCAAATTTCGCGGACCCTACGCTGCATTGAAGCTGGCGTGTGAACAGATGGAAGGTGAGGAGGACGAGCATCTCTATCATGCCCGAAGCTGGATCCGCGATCTCTGGCGAAGGCAGTTGAACGCGAGGCCGTCGTCGACGGAGAGGTTCAACGCAGACGCGGCAATTCCGTATCGCAGTCGCGCGCGGTGAGCCGAAACATCTTGTTGTGTCTGGCACACGGATTGCTGATCCGAGTTGCGTGAGACGAATTGCCGGTGGAACCGACCGAAGCGGCGCAAACGCGAGGTGGTGTTCCCTGTGGTTGATATCGGAGGCTGATATCAGATGTGCGACGCGACCGATGCGGCGGAAGCGAACTGGTTTTTCGGCGGCGGCGGGGAAGTGGGAGAGTGGATCCGTAACATCGACTGGACCCGCAGACCCATACGCCATCAGCGCCATTGGGCCCCCGAACTCAAGACGGCGTTGAGGCTGTTGTTGGCCTCATCGCAGCCGATGACGCTCTGGTGGGGGCCAGATCACGTCACCTTTTACAACGACGCGGCTATGCCGCTGCTGGGCAGCAAGCACCCGGAAGCGCTCGGCGCAGCGGCGCCGGACGTTTGGCATCCGCACTGGAGCGAGCTGCGTCTCGACGGTGCCGAGTCCTCCAACGCGACGTCGCTCGTTTCGATCCAGGTCGATCGGTGCGGCGAACCGATCGAGTATCGGTGCACCCGAGTGGGGTTGTTGGATTCGTCTGGCCGAACCACCGGCGCGGTGTGCGAATTCAGTTGTGACGTCGACGTTCGGGCAATGATCACGCGGCGGCGGTTGGCTTTGCTGGAACAGGTTCAGCGAGGCGGCGCCTCGGCGCGAACATGGGCCGATGTAGGGCGTGCACTGACGCAGTCGATCGAGGCGAATCCGTGTGGAATTTCATTCGCGTTGCTGTACAGCCTCGATCCGACACGCCCGCGGCTCGCATTGGTCGGCAGCGTCGGCATCGAGGCGGGGCATCCGGCCGCGCCGTCGTCGATGCCGGTCGACGGAACCGAGGTCTGGCCAATTGAGGAAGTGTTCCGTACCCGCGCGCCGGTCCGGATGACGCGCTTTACCGCGACGAGCGGACTGACGTCGTTGCGCGGGCTCGCAGGGGCGCGGCCGGCAGCCGCGTTCGCGATCCCACTGGCGCGCGGGGAAGCAGATGGTCTGCTCATCGTCGGGTTCGACGCAGTCGCCGTGTTCGAGCCGGAAACGCCGCAGTTTCTGTCAATTCTTGGCAGTCAGATCTCCGCCTGCGTGGCGCACGCGATTCTCGCCCACAACCGGTCGACGTTTCAGACGCTGGCGGACACCGCGCCGACCGCGATCTTCATCAAGGACGTTGAGGGGCGTTACGTTTTCGCAAATCCGCTGGCGCGCAGCATGTTGCTGATCGATGCAGTGATCGGCTTGAAAGACACCGACGTTCTGCCCGCGGAAACGGCGGCGCGCCTCTGGGAACAGGACCAGCAGGTCATGGCGGATGCCGACGCGAAACAGCTCGAAGAACGGTTCGGTGATCGCACGTTTCTGCTGATTAAGTTTCCGTGGCGGAATGCTGACGGCGGAATGCTGGGACTCTACGGTGTGGCCGTCGACATCACGCAACGAAAACAGACAGAGGATGCGTTGCGCCGAATCGAGAAGAAGTATCGCGCGATCGGCGATTCGATCAATTACGGCGTGTGGGTGTGCGACGCCAGTGGACGCAACATTTTCACGAGCGACTCGTTCCTCGAGTTGACCGGCATGACGCAGCAGCAATGCTCCGACGACGACTGGGGCAGCGTGCTGCATCCGGACGATGCCGAGAGAAGCTTGCGAACGTGGCAGGCGTGCCTGACGAGCGGCACATTCTGGAGCAGCGAGCATCGCGTGAAAGGCCTCGACGGTGGCTATCACTTCGTGCTCGCGCGCGGCGTTCCGGTGCGAAACGACGCCGGTGAGGTAGAGCGCTGGGTCGGCATCAATCTCGACATCGGTCAGATGAAAGAGGCCGAGCAGCAGCTGCGCGAAGCCGACCGGCGCAACGATCAGCTCCTGGCGATGCTGGCCCACGAACTGCGCAATCCGCTGGTGCCGATCCGCAACAGCCTGCACCTCATGCACGCTTCGGGTCTCGCCACCACGCAGCATCGCGACGCGTACGACGTGATCAGCCGGCAGGTCGAGAACCTGGTGCGGCTCATCAGCGACATGCTCGACCTCGGCCGCATCGCGCAGCACAAACTCGCATTGCGGCTCACGCAGGTCGACCTCAGCGGGTTGATCGACGCCGCAATCGAAACGGCGCTCCCGCATCTCGACAAATACAGGCACGAGCTGGTCATCCGGTTGCCCGAAGAGCCGGTGTCGTTCACCGGCGACGCGGAACGCCTGGTGCAGGTCATCAGCAGTCTCGTGATCAACAGCGCCACCTATCCCGTGCCAGGTGGCCGCATCGAGCTAAATGCGCGGTGCGTGGCGGGTGACCTGGAAGTGACGGTTACGGACAACGGCGTGGCGGCCTTACCGGAGTTGCAACGGTCCGCGGCCGACACGCTCGCGCAATATCAGAACGGTCTACGGTTCTCCGACGGGGCCGGCATCGGCCTGGCGCTGGTAAAGGACCTCGTACAGCTGCATGGCGGCACTGTCGGGCCCGGCGAGAACGGTACGGTGAGCATCCGGCTACCCATGTCCGGCCCGCTGAACGCACCAACGGATTCCCTCAGTCGCGTCGAATCGGCAGCGTGAAAGTGAACGTCGAGCCGAAGCCGATGCCGGTGCTCCGGGCGCAAACGCATCCGCCGTGCTGGGCGACGATCGTACGCACCACACCCAAGCCAAGACCGGCACCGCTGCGACGACGATCTGCCCGCCAGAACGGACGAAACGTCTGACTGATCTCGGCGGCGCTCATGCCGATGCCGTGATCTGCGACGTCGACGGTCAGGCAATCCGTGTCCGTCACCAGGGTTGCGACGACCGTTCCGCCATCGGGCAATGCATTTGCCGCATTGCGAAGCAGATGATGAATGACACGCCCGAGCCGGTCTGGATCGCCCGGTACGCGATGATCGCGGCGATCGACAGCTGTATCGACGATCACGTTCGGCGGAAGAAACGCGCGCGCGTCGGCCACCGTTCGGCGCAACAATTCGCCGACATCGATCGATGCAGCATCGCTCGCGGAGATACGGGTATCGGCGCGCGACACATCGACCAGATCGTCGATCAGCCGCGCTTGAGTCTTGACGTTCTCGCGGATGACGGCGCCTGCCTTCTCGACCGTGGCAGGCGACGGATCGAGTTCGAGGAGACTCGCCCATGTCAGCGTCGTGTTGAGAGGCGAGCGCAACGCATGACTGATGACGTCGACGATCGCGTCGAGCTGCGCGGGCTCGTCCGCGCTTCGTGCCGGCGTTACGGCGGAAAAAGTCATCCGCAGCTGTGACGCTTCACCATTCGGCGGCGGGACGACGCAGATCCGACGTTCGACGAGACGTTCGTCTGCGACGAAGCGAATCAGCGCGTTGCATGCGGCGGACGTGCGCACCGCCGCTTGAAGCGACGCCCGCAGCGGCCGGAGCGTGGCATTGCTTGCGATCACCGTGAGCAGACTCGCGCCGCGTACCGTCTCGAGCGGAACATCGAGCAGATCAGCCGCTGCCCCGTCTGCATCGACCACGATGTAATCCGGCGAATCGGCTGCGGCAATCAGGTATCCCGACACGGGTTTGTCCATGTGTTCGGCAAGCGTCCCCGGCGCATTACACCATGGGGTTGCTGGTCCGGCCCCGCAATTCGAGTATTCTCCCGGTGTGCTCGCAGCGGGTGGGTTTCTGTGGCATCGGTATTGATCGTCGACGATGAGCTGGGATTCAGCACCGGCATGGCCGAGTTTCTGCGCCATCTCGGACACTCCGTCACGTGCGTCGATACGCTGGCCAAAGCGCGCGATGCGTTGAGTGCCCGTCGTCCGGCTTTGCTGCTACTCGATCTCATGCTGCCGGACGGCAGCGGACTCGAACTCCTGAGCGAAGTGAAGGAGTCGCCGCCGCAGCGCATCGTCATCAATACGGGGCATCCCGGCGTGAAGTCGTTCATTCAGGGGCTTGTAGGGACCGGCGTGACGTTTCTCACGAAGCCGGTCGAGCCGAAAGAAATTGCGGCGATTCTGCGCTCGATGGAAGGGGGATCCGCGACGGATGCCGCCTCGGACGACCCGCGCCACTATGGCCTCCTGCTCGGCGAATCGCCGCAAATGCACAAGGTGTACACGCGGGTTCGCCAGGTGGCTGCCATGGATACAGCGGTGCTGATTCAGGGCGAGAGCGGCACGGGCAAGGAGTTGCTCGCCGAAGCGATCCACGTGGCGAGCGGGCGCACAGGTCCGTACGTGGTGGTGAACTGCGGCGGTTTCTCGAAGGACTTGTTGTCGAGCGAACTGTTCGGCCACGAACGAGGTAGCTTCACCGGCGCTAACCGACGTCACGCGGGCATGTTCGAACGCGCGCATCGCGGCACCTTGTTTCTCGACGAAATCACCGAAATGCCGATCGAGATGCAGCCGTACTTTCTACGGGTGCTCGAAAGCGGAAAGATCATGCGCGTGGGCGCCGAGCAGGAAATCGAAGTGGACGTGCGCGTGATCGCTGCCACCAACAGGGACCCAATGGAGGCGGTGCGCGCGCAGAAACTACGCGAGGACCTGTTCTTCCGTTTGCGCGTCGTGCCGATCGAGATGCCGCCGCTGCGCGCGCGTGGCGACGACGTGCGGTTGCTGGCCCAGGCGTTTCTCGACGATCTGAACGAACGTCACGGAACGCGCAAGCGTTTCGACCACGCGACGCTCGAACGATTCGCGCGTTACGCGTGGCCCGGAAACGTGCGCGAGCTCAAGCATGCGGTCCACCACGCATACGTCATCACCGACCAGCCCGACGGCGTTGTGCTCGCGCCCGACCAGTTCGACGCACCGTGGTCCGAACGCCAGCCGGACGGTCTTCAGGTGGGTCGCTCGATCCGCGACGTCGAGAGAGACCTGATTCAGGTCACGCTCGACCACTGCCGCGGCGACAAACGCGCTGCCGCCACGATGCTGGGCGTGTCGTTGAAGACGCTCTACAACCGGCTGAACGAATACGCGGCTGAACCAGGGAAAAAGTAACGAGACCCCACGCGTCCGACGCGCGCCTTGTAGCCTTTACACCCAGTGCAGAATTTGCGTCGGCGCAGCGACCACCGTTTCGAATCACCCTGTGTTTTCCGGGGCTTGCGCGGTGGCACGCGGATTGCTGATTGCGACTCGCGTAAGCGCATTCCTGCGTTCGTCTAGGCGTTCCGCCTGTAGCAAAGGAGCACCGAATGCATGCAAAAGAATCGTCCGGGTCGAACAGCGATAGCCATTCGCTGAAGTTCTTCGACGACCTCGCACGCCTCGTACACGAAATCGGGCGGACGATGTGTGTGGCGCTGGACCAGGGACATGCGGCGGTGTGCGTGGTGACGCCGGCAACCCGCGATCTGCTCGAAGGCCATCTGCGGGAGCGTGGCATCGATGTGGATGACATGCGCCGCCGCGGGCAATACGTGCATCTCGATGCAGCGGAAGCGCTCGATCTGATTGCGCCGGAAGGGGAGGGTCCCAACGCGAGCCGCTTCGACACCACCGTAGGTGTTGTGGTGGACCGCCTCGCGAGCACCTATCCGCGCGTCTGGATGTACGGCGAGTTGGCGGGGCTCATGTGGATGGGCGGCAACCGCACCGGCGCGGTCGCGCTCGAGAAGATGTGGGCGTCGTTCGCCGATACCCATCCCGTGTGTCTGACAGTCGCGTTTCCGTTGGCGGTGCTGTCCTATCCGGCAGTCGCCGAGGCGATCCACCAGGTGGTTGCAGATCAGATTCGAATTCTCGCAAAGGACAGCCCGCTCGCGCTCGCGGTTCGTCACGGCCCCTCCGGGGTGCCATAGCCTTTCCCATGTGCACTTTCGTAGGCCTTGCCGCGTAACTCGCCGCATAAGTCACGCCCCCTACATCTTCCGTTTGCCCTGAGCTCCGCCTGATCTTCATGGCGCAGAAATGGGTTGAGTCGTTCAACGTGGCGGACCGGGTTACGTTCGTGGAACCAATGCAGAAGGCATGGCGATGAGATGGATACGGCTGACGAGCTGGGTAGTGATGCTGAGCGCGGGCGCGGCGATGGCGACAGAAATGGAGAGCGATATCACCGCGACGTCCTCCACCACACCAATGGAGAACGACACGAGCGCGACGTCTTCTACGACGATGTCTCGCGACAAGGCCGTGCTCGATGCGCTCGACACGAATCACGATGGTTATATTGCGTAGCCGGAAGCGCACCAAAGCGGGATTCCGGACTATCGCCGCGGATCTGAACGGCGACGGCAAGCTCGACCAGAACGAATACCCGACGGGCGCGGAGAGCTCGAGCGATTCCGGCAGTTCCACCTCGTCGATGTCGCAGAACGACACGGATTCGTGAATGGGTTCCAGCGGGCCGGGTTATTGATTCTCTCGAGACCCTTATCAACGCGGCTGTTCGTGTCGAGCGGGCAGCCGCGGAGCGCCGCTGCGGGCGAGCGTAGCCGTTAGCGCTTCGCGCCGGTGCCGAGGCGCTGACTACCCGATGACTGCTTTGGCGGACGTCGCGCAATTCGGGACCAGATCGGTCCCGGTCGCGCCAAAAGCGCGTTCAGCACCGCTTCGTTGATCGGTTTGACCACGTGTGCATCGAAGCCGGCATCGTGCGTGCGTATCCGGTCCTCCGATTGCCCCCAACCGGTCAGAGCGACGATCGACATGCTATCGGCCCACCGTTCGGCGCGCAGGGCACGACACACTTCATATCCGTCCACCTCGGGCATCCCGAGATCCAGCAGCATCAGCTCGGTATCCTGCTGGCGCGCTTTTTCGATCGCATCGCGGCCATCGAACGCGAGTTCGACGTCGTGACCCCAAAGCGCCAGCAGCGTCGCCGCGCTCCATGCCGCGTCGCGATTGTCGTCCACCACGAGCACGCGTAAACGCGGTGTCGTCGCGGGATTCGACGAAACATCGGAGTGCGCGCCAATCGGGTCGGACTGGTCGGATGCAGCGCGGAGGCGAACCACGAATTCACTGCCGCGCCCGATGCCATCACTGTGTGCGTTGACCGTGCCGCCGTGCAGTTCCACCAGTTTGCGCGCCTGCGTCAGTCCGATGCCGAGGCCGCGGTGCCCCTGTGTATTGCTGCTGGCGACCTGTGAGAACAACTCGAAAATGTGCCCGATGTCCTCGGCTGCGATGCCGGCACCGTCGTCGCGGACGCGCACGGTGGCACTCGTTCCGTCCAACTCGACGCTCAACCAGACCCGACCGGTGGGCGTGGTGGCGCCGTACGCGGTATCGAGCAGTATTGCGAACACCTGCGTGAGGCGCGATGCGTCGGCATAGAGATAGACAGGACGCTGTGGCAGGTTCACGGTCAGTTGCCGCTCGCCTTGTGCGGATCTGCACCGCTCGACCGCTTGTTGCGCCACGGTGGCAAGCGCGATTCTGGAGCGCTCCAGTTTGATCTGACCGCGCGTGATCTGACTGACGTCGACGAGGTCGTCCAACAGCGTGGCGAAGCGTTTCAGCTGCCGATCCATGATCGCGTGTATGTCACTGCGCGCCTGCTGGTCCGTGGTGATCTCCAGTGCAGCGAGGCCGTTGCTGAGCGGTGCAAGTGGCCCGCGTAGTTCGTGCGCCAGCGTTGCGAGGAACTCGTCCTTGCGTCGATCTGCTTCGCGCAGGGCCACTTCCGCACGAGCGCGGTCGATCGATTCCCAACATCGTTCTGCCACCGCCCGCGCCAGTTCGATCTCCTCGGGTGTCCACTGCCGCGGCGTCAGCATGTGAACGCCGGTGCCCGCGACAAAGTGTCCCGCCTTGTGCAGCGGTGTTGAGATCAGCGCGCGCACTCCAGTCGAAACATAGGCGGCGCGGTCCGCCCCTTCCGGAAGATCCGTGTACGCATCGGTGCAGACGAACGGTTGTCCGGCCCGCAACTTTGCAAGCGCTTCGGTGCCCATCGCCGATACGGGGAAGCGTCCCGTTACCGTTGGTACGCCCGGCCGTGCTTCGACGCCGATGAACGTGAAGTGATCCTCGTCTGCTTCGACGTCGGCCCAGACGCATCGATCTGCGTCAAGGGATTCGCGCAACAGGTGCATGGCGGCGCGGCAGATTTCGTGCGCGTCGGTCAGCGTGCGGGTGGCATCGCTCAAGCGTGCGAGCAGATCGGCGCGGCGTTCGCGCACGCGCAGGCGTTGCTCCTTCTCGAACCGGTCGGTCACGTTGCGCACGATGTGTGCGGCGCCGAGACGCTGGCCGGATGCGTCGTAAAGCGGGTGGAAGCGGAGTTCGTAAACCTTGGAAATGTCCGATGGCCCGAACCGGACGGTTTCGGTGAACGACTCTCCGCCGAGGGCGCGCGACCATAGGTCTTTTGCGTTCTGGAAGTCATCGGGCCACGGTTTCAGCAGGTCGATCGTGCTGGCGCCGAGCGTGAGGTCTGCGCCCCACAGCGACTTGAATTCGCCCCGATATGCTTCGTTGAAATAGATGTATCGGAAGGTGTCGTCAACGGCCGCAATGAGGTCGTCGCTCAGGTCGACCACCGCATCGCGGGCCAGCATGCGTCGCGCTTCGTGGTATTTCGTCAGGCGGGGTGAATGGGCGACGAGTCGCTTGATCGCCTGCCATGGGTTCGTGATGCGCGACGACGTCATCCCGCGACTCGATGGCCGGCACAGTGCATGGGAATCAAGCGAGTGCGGCGATGGCAAGAAGCTGAATCACACCACCGCTTATGATCAGCCCGGACGCGCACCAGTTCGGTCTTGTTCGGTCGTAGTACCGGGAGTTCCGCAAGGACACAGACACACCACTCTCCATCGCGCGCTCCCAGAGGCGCACTGTAGCGACGGGATACTCGGGTGAAGGTGGGACGATGGCCCTTCGCCGCGTCAGATCATTCCTACGCCCGCCGGTGCCCAACTCCGCTAGCGGGGATGCGCGTTGTCGCCGCGCTTCAATGGATCCCGCAACGGCGCGCCGTCTTTGACGAACTCCATTGAGATCGAGTTGATGCAATAGCGCAGGTGCGTCGGAGGTGGGCCGTCGGGAAAGACATGGCCCTGATGACTGTCGCAGCGCGCGCACCGGGTTTCGATGCGAACCATCCCGTAGCTGACATCGCGAACCGCGACGACGTGCGATTCGGCGATCGGCGCGAAGAAGCTCGGCCAACCCGTACCGCTTTCGAACTTGGTCTTCGCGCGGAACAGCGGTAAGCCACACAGACGGCAGCAGTACACGCCGTCTTCTTTGTTGTCGAGCAGACCACCGCAGAACGGCGCTTCGGTTCCGTGACGCAGCAGCACGTCGGCTTCTTCCTGCGTGATGCCGGCCTCGAGTGCGTTGCGCTCACTGGGGCTCGGAGATGTGAGGTCGTATGTGGATCGAGCGTTCGTCGGGGCGGGCTTGTTCATGGCATCTCGTTGGTGTGGTTATTCGGTGTCAGAGGATCTTGGCAACATCTTTCTCGATCGATTCCGGCGTATCGGCCGGCCCATAACGGCGAACGACCTTACCGCGTTTGTCTATCAGGAACTTCGTGAAGTTCCATTTCACGGCCTCAGTACCAAGAAGGCCCTTCGCTTCGCGCTTCAGATATCTGAAGACCGGCGAGGTATGGGTGCCGTTAACGTCAATCTTCGAGAACATCGGAAAGCTCACGTCGTACTTGAGGGAGCAGAAGCTCTTGATCTCCTGCTCGTTCCCGGGTTCCTGGTGAGCGAACTGATCGCATGGAAATCCAAGCACGACGAGACCTTTGTCCTTGTACTTCCGGTACATCGCTTCAAGCCCGGTATATTGCGGTGTGAAGCCGCATTTCGATGCAACGTTGACCACCAGCAGCGTCTTGCCTTCGAACGCCGACAATGGCTGCGCGCCGCCGTCGATGGTGGTGGCTTCGAGCTCGTACAAGGTGGTCATCGATGAGGCCCAACTGGCGTGTGTCGCAAAGGATACTCGACCACCGGCCTCCTGGATCAAGGCATCCGAATGTGGGTCTTGCTCATCAGGAACATGAATTCGCGGATGATCTTCTGCACCGCCAGCGGGTCGTTGACGCCGCGCAGCATCTTGGCGAAACGCACCGAACCTGCCTCCGCGGCCTCGCGCGTCGGGTAAGGCCCCACGTCGATCCTCTCGCGGGTCGCGAAATACCAGTTCCCATCGGCCAGCAGCGAGCGGCCGCCGGCGCGCAAGTAGGTCTTCGAGGTGTCGCCTTTTCGTTTGCCCATGGGGCAATAGTAGAGCCACCGCACCATGGCCTCGCCAAAGCACCCGACGAAGTGGAGCGTCTGAGTGCCGAGCGGGCGAATGCAGCAGAGCGGTCGAAACTTTGTAGCCGATGCGGCTCCAAGAGACGCTCTGGAGCCTTCGCGAAGGCGACAGACCGGGAATGGCCGCGGCGATGCGACGGCTGTGCGCCTTTGTCGGCGCGTTGGCGCACAGATTGAAGTCTGTTTAATGCCTGTCTGAGTAGTACCGGCACATGGGAGGCGCATTCCTACAACACATTGCGGGCCAATTTCATTGGCCGCGACCTGTTCCAGCGCCATAGTTACGCCGTCAGAAAGGAAACCGTGCAACGGACGAGCAATGGACAAGAATCCGCGATATGTGATCAGCGCGAGGAACGGCGACGAATTTCCGATGGATCGCGCCGACTTCCGAGCGTACTTCTACTGGAAGGAAAACGATTCGGAAATCGAGCGATCTTTTTCGATCGACGAACTGGAAGCGCACATTACGGAATGCAAGGCAAAGGGAGCGCCAACCGAGATGCTCGAAGCGGCGCTGAAACGTCTGCGGCAAATCAATAACAGCATGGTATAGGACGACTCCCACGCCCACTCGGCGCGTGTAACTGCTGCACTTCCGTAAACGCCTTGGAGGGGATAACCCTGTGCCGTGAGGCCGACATCGGAGGCTGGTACGGGAAAGCGGTCTGACCGTCATCCTCACGCGCACACACGAGTTACTTCGGACGCGGTTTGTCCAGGTCTCTATCAGGAGGCAAGAGATTGCCCTGACGCAGCTCGTCGATTGCGCGCGCCAACGAGCGCGCAGTGTTGCGCACTTCTTCCTGCATGGCTCCGTCGCGATCGAGCGCGCAATGGCTGGTCGCATAGGGTTCGTAGTAACCGATGTATCGATCCAATTGAGAGTCAACACCGGCGTCGATCAGTCCCATCCAATCCAGCCAGTCGGACGACGCTCGACGTCCCTCCAACACGCCCGTTAGGTCACCATTGCACTACCAATGCGTAAGCGCGTCCGGAGAGATGCTTCGGAGAAGGCCAACCCGCCAGTTCGAGTGCTTTCGCCTTGAGAGCATTTTTACCGTGAGTGGTGGTCGGATCCGGATTGCCGCCGTCTGCGCACATGCGAGTCGGACTTGGGCCTGGGAGCTCGATTCAGGCATGTGACCCTTAACTCCGGTGTCGCGATCAATGACGAGGGACGGATCTTAGCCACTGGTACCGATAGTCCTGACAGCAACGGTGGCTATCGGGCATATGTGCTATCGCCTGATAAGAGCAGGAGCCGCGGTCACCACCCTAGGCTGAGGCGAATGGCGTTGAGCACCTTCGGGGGGATCCCCAGGATCGCCGCCCGGGACGCGTCACGAAGTCCGGCGCGGAGTTAGTTTAGAAGAATGAACGTTGCGCGTTCTCGCCAATTGATCGACGTTGCCAAGGGAACAACTCTCGCCCAAACGGCATCGCGCCCTAGTCGATCTGTTGGGGATTTCCGCAAGTGTCTGAGTTGGATGGTGGCCAGGGGCAGAATTGAACTGCCGACACGCGGATTTCAGTGAACTGATTTTGTGATCCAGCGTCACCTAACGTGACGAAACAAACGCTTAGCCGTGGATTCTCTACACCGTAGATCACGTTGAGTCACCCTAGATGACGATGGATTGGATACCTGCGTGGGCACCTATCGTGCAGCGCCTTCCAGATTAGCCACGGCGTATGCACGTTCCGGCACGATGTCCGTCAAGCCGTTCGCCTGATGCCACATCTCAGAATTCAACACGCGTTCCGTTTCGCTCGGTCGCGTGATACTCAGCTTGATTGACAACAGGTGGCTTATGCTCCCTATGCTCGGATGGTTGCCAGCCAGCGTTGATGCGTTGGATAGTGTGAGCCGCAATCGAACCGCGGCGTAGCGGCATGTCCGACGTTTTTCTTTCTTACGCGCGTTCTACGGTGCAATTCGCCGAGCGGGTGACTGAGGCACTGCGCGCGCTTGGGTATCAGGTTTGGCGCGACGACGCGCTGCCAGCACATCGCGCCTATGGCGACGTGATAGAGGAGCGGCTCGCAGCTGCGAAAGCGGTTGTGGTGATCTGGTCCGCAGACGCCACACGCTCTGAGTGGGTGCGTTCCGAGGCCAACGCCGCGCGGGAGGCGCACAAGCTGGTGCAGCTGTCCATCGATGGCTCGAAGCTGCCCATGCCCTTCGACCAGATCCAATGCGCTGACCTCAACGGCTGGACAGGCAATCCGCGAGCACCGGGCTGGCGCCAGATCATCGAGAGCATCGCTGAGTTGGCGGGCGCCAGGTCACCGCGGGTTGCCTCTGGTGGCGTGTCGCGTGCACCGCTGTTGGCCGTCCTTCCATTCGACAATCTGTCTAACGAGCCCGACCTGGTGTATTTCTCGGATGGCGTATCCGAGGAGATTCTGCAGACCGTCGCGCAGACGACGCAGTTACGCACCATCGGTCGATCTTCGAGCTTTCAGTTTCGCGGCGCCAACAAAGCGGTGCCTAATGTGATGGCCCAGCTCAATGCCACGCACGTGCTCGATGGCTCTGTGCGCCGCAGCGGCGGCCGCGTACGCGTTTCAGTGCAGCTGATCGACTGTGTCAGCCAAACCACACTGTGGTCGCAGCGCATTGATCGGGAGCTAACCGATGTATTTGTGTTGCAGGATGAAATTGCCGCTGCCATCGCGAATGCGCTAAATGTCACCTTCGCGCCGTCGTTACACATCGGCCCGATCGATCCGCATGCGTACGATCTGTTTCTGCGCGCCAGGGCGCGAATTTCCCACTACCTGGGCTCGTATGACCGGCCGCTGCTTGAAGCGGCGGTGACGCGCGCACCGACTTTTGCGAAAGGCTGGGCGTCGCTCGCGATGAGCTGTGCCATCGATGCGCTTGACGCTGCCAATGAAGTGCTGCGACCGCAGGACGGATCGACCTTCGAAGTGCTGCAGGCCCGTGCGCTGGCCGCGGCGAACACCGCGCTCG
This sequence comes from uncultured Gammaproteobacteria bacterium, assembly GCA_963780795.1. Taxonomy (GTDB): domain Bacteria; phylum Pseudomonadota; class Gammaproteobacteria; order Pseudomonadales; family Azotimanducaceae; genus DATJGR01. Next base: position 245,476 of record CAWADH010000013.1, read on the forward strand.
TGCTCGACCCCGGGTCGGATCTTGCGTACGTCGCCTTGAGCATTCTCGAACCGTACTGCGGCTACTTTTCGCAACGTGATGCGCTGCTCGACAAAGCATTAGCCATTTCGCCGGACGATTCGTCAGTGTTGTTCTGGGCGAGCCGCGCACGTCGAGCAACAGGCCGACTCAAGGAAGCGGTCGACTTCGCTGCACACGCACATCTCGTCGATCCGCTGTACGCGCAGGGCACCCGGGCGTATGCGGTGCTGCTTGGCCAAACCGGGCAAGCGCGCGCATCGGCGCTCATCTTCGATGCTGCGCGATCGCGCTCCCCCGATAACGAGCACCTGGCGCTGGCGGCACTTGGGAATGCCAATGTCCAAGAGGATTGGGATCGATTTGCCATGCTCGTTCACGCGATTCGCAACTCGGGTGCATACACGCAGCGCCTGTCGCGAATGATCGAACGCATGGAGGCGCAGCGGGCCTGGACGCCCGAGGATTCTGCGGACCTGCTGGGTAAGTTGCGTCTCCAGTTGGCCACCACCGGCACCATCAGCCTGCAACTGGGTCGGGCCTGCCAGGAGGGACTGACCGATGCAGTCTACGATCTGGTTGAACGCGCCTCGTTCGATCATCTGTTCGAGCGTGGTGGTGTGATTCCCCGATTGGAGCTTCCAACAGATCGGGGCATGCCGGGCGACTTTGGCTCGTTCTGGCTATTCATGCTGCCGCAGCGGCCCCTGCGAATGGATCCTCGTTTCGTGCGATTGTGTGCAAGGCTCGGGCTTTGCGACTACTGGCAGCAGTCAGACTGCTGGCCCGATTGCGTCGCGGAGGTTGCACCCCACTACGATTTCAAAGAAGAGGTGCGGCGGATCGCATCGCCATAACCCCATCCGATCTCGCCAGGACGTCATACGATGCGCCCAACACAGGTTCATTCCGGAGTAGATGCGCAGGTTGATCAGCTCCGAGATTTCGATGTCTTTGGCGTTAACGACGACGGCACTTGGCACCAGGGGTTCGGAACCCATCGACGTGCGAAGCCGTTTGATGAGCGCTTAGAGTTGGTAACGTTCCCCCTCGTACTGGTAGACGGCGTTGCCTTCGATCGTTTCTATCGTGACTACAGACGGGCTAGCCATAGCGGAACAGGCCGCACACATGACCAGGCCGAACAGTTAGTCTGAACGTACTAGATGTCGACTTACTCACGCGACGACTCACGAAGGGCCAGACCCATGACTCCAGAAGCCGCAGTGGCGAGTTTCATCGCCGCGCTCTTTTCCATGATGAACCCGATCGGGAACACCGGCATCTTCGCCGGCATGACGAAAGGTCGGTCGATCGCGGAGTCGAGGCAGACGGCTCGAACGTGCGCAGTGGCGGTCGCCATCACCTTGCTTGTGGTGACGTGGGGTGGACCCTTTCTGCTGCAGCTCTTCGGCGTAACGGTCGATACGTTGCGCGCGGCCGGCGGCATCGTCGTGTTGATCATTGGGTTGCACATGCTATTCAATAAATCGGACCACAAGCAGACGTCCGACGAACTCGAAGACGCGGCTCACCGGCAATCGATCGCCGTCGTACCGCTCGCGATCCCGATCGTCGCCGGGCCGGGCACGATGGCGACCGTGCTCGTCGCCGTCGAGCAATATCACTCACTCCTGAGCAAGCTCGTGATTTCGGCCGTGAGCGTCGCCCTCGCGGCCGTGACCGGCATTCTGTTCTGGTTCGCGGGGCCTATTTCGAACCGGCTCGGCGACTCCGGTATGGGCGTCGTGACCCGGGTGATGGGCCTGATTCTCGCGGCGATCGCAATGGGCATGCTTGCCGAAGGCCTCAAGGCCTTGCTGCCCGGCCTCGCGTGAGCGTCGGGCCGCGCTAGTGCGGTTCGAAGAGTCTATTGGCAGTGATACGCGGATTGGCAAGAACTACGATGCCGCACCAAAGCCATCAAACAGCTCGGTGAATGGGCGAAGGTCCACTACTCATTGTGGTATGTGAAGTCGAAGTATGACGCCTCAACCGCGACGGATCACGTATGGAAGTCGATGGACACAACGATCGCCTGATTGTTGTCGATTCGACGAACAATCGAGCGGCGTGGCAGAACCTCGATCCCGCGGTCGCGAAGTACATTCGGGAGCATTTGGTGCTAGAGGTCGCAGAGTAGTGGGGGGGCCGCACTCGCTACGCTATCTTCGGTCGCCATGATGGTTAACGAATCGGACACCATTTGGGCACCGCGCCGTAGTACAGCCGTTGGCGATGAACCCAAGTACCTGATTTGAACCCCTCGTCCCACCGGTTAGCTAAGTGCTTGATTCCGGGTCCGCGATGCTGGCGGCCGACGCTCAGAATAGTCGATACGTGTACCAGATGTGTACCACCGACATGTGTACGTCGTCAGACTCCCAGGACCTTTGGCAATTTGGCATACGCTTGTTGCCAGCGCGGATCGGCCGTCAATGCTGTCGGCGGTACGTCCGGAACGGACACAGTCACCAGGTGCATCCAGCGCACCACCGGTTCGAAGCGCGCATCGACAGCGCGATCGATCCACCGGAATGCGGCATCGAGATCACCGAGCGCAACGTAGCCATCGATCATGTCCAGCGGATTGAATCTGCGCCCGGGCGCCGCGGCCTCGAGATCGCTCAAGATCTCCCGCGCGCGATCAGCGCGTCCCGTTTCGGCCAGCGCCGCGGGAAACAGGTCCGGATGCTTCAATCCGCACAGGTCCCAGGCTTGATCGACCAGCGTCGCAGCCCGATCGCCGTCGCCGAGTGCCACATAGTCGGTGGCTTGCTCGATCAACAGGCGAGTCTTGCCGAGATCGCCGGGGAAGAACGCGAGCGCGTTGTCGATCACTTTCACGGCAGCCGCCGATTGACCACGGCCGCGCAACAACCGCGCGAGATCGAGCGGCGATTCGATAAGGGGACCGCCGCCGGCATCGATAGAGCGCCCGAAAGCGGCGAGCGCTGCCTCTGGCTGCTCCTGATGCAGAAACAGGACTGCTTGCAATCGGAGCCCACCGAGGTCATTTGGCCTAGCCTTCAATGACTGAGCGAGATAGTGGTTCACATTGACGTAGTCGAGCTTCGACAAACTGTAGTTCGCCCTCGCGGAGAGCAAGAAATCCATCGACAGACCAAACGGAGCCGGGCCGGGGCGAAGCAGTTCGGTCAACTGGGCGAAGAGATCGTCGATTGGCGCGATCGTCGTTACGGGCTGCAGCGACGGCGGCATCAGGTACAGGTAGATGTCGAGCAGGTTTTGGTACGTCCACGCGTAGGTAGGATCAAGTGCCAGCGACTTTTCGAAGTTCGCGACCGTTGCGTCCCAGTCGACATCAGCGCCAGTGAATGACGACATGTATTCCCGATTCGCCCGCACGTAGTACTGATACGCCTCCGCATTGGCAAATAGGCCTCGGCCCGACTCAGGACCCATGCGGTACATGTCAGGAACCGATACCGCGATTCGCCGCGCCGCGTCACGCGCAATGCTGCTCTGCGCGCGCAGCGGGTCGACGGTCGTCTCGTCGTAAGTGTGTGACCAAACCGAGTCGTCGTCCGCCGCGTGAACGAGCCGCACCACTAACCGGATCTGGCCACCGGCGGACTGAACGCTGCCTTCTACCAGATACGCGGCACCGAGCGCTCGGCTGATCGTCGCGAGATCGTCGGTCGTGTCGCGGTAGCGCAACGTCGACTGTGCCGAGGCGACTCGCAGCGGCTGCGTATAGGGAGCGATCAAACGGCGAACCTGTGCCGGCATGGGGCCAGTCAGTTCGTTGATGAGCTCATCCGTCAACCCCTGCGCGAATGTCACTGTCGCGGCGTCGCTGCTCAATGCCCGAAACGGCAGTACCGCGACCGTATATTCCATGTCGGTCGACGCTGCCGCGGAAGCGAGCGCCTTCGGCTCCGAGGTAACCAGCGGCCACATGCGCCAGAGCAGCGCTGTTAGAACGATGGCGATGCCTGCGACGGCGACGTAGCGCAACGGACTGTGCGTTCTCGATCTGGCTGACTTCGGAGTTGCCGGCGCGAGCGAGGGTCCACGAACCAGGTAGCGACTAATCGCAGTCGTCAGCTTGTCAGCGAACTGCTGAGTGCTCAGATCGTGTTTCAGGATCGATTGGTGCGCCCCCAACCTGAGGCGCAGACCCCCAGGCAGATCGACCTCGCCGTCTTGGATCACCAGCAGCGGTCGATCTTCGTCGAGCGCGAAGTTCACCTCGTCCTGGCAGTGCTTCGAGTTGACCGATTGTGGGGTGCAGAAGAACAACACGAGTGAGGCCTTCGTGAGCGCCCGCGCCAGTTCATCCGACCAACGCATTCCCGGCGAGATGCCCTCGTCGTACCAGATCCGTATGCCGCCTTCGTGCAGCCGTCGGATCTCTGGATAGACTCTTTCGGCATCTTCGTGCGCGTAGCAGACGAAGATGAAGGGCTCGGCACCCTGATACGCGGCAAAAGGCCTCTGCATCAGATGGCCTCGACCTTCGGTAACTTCGCATAGGCCTGCTGCCAGCGCGGGTCGTCGGTAAGCGTTGTCGGCCACACGCCGGCGACGGAGACAGTGACCAGATGCATCCAACGCACCACCGGTTCGAAGCGCGCATCGACAGCGCGATCGATCCAGCGGAATGCGGCATCGAGATCGCCCAGTGCAATGTAGCCTTCGATCATGTCGAGCGGATTGAATCTGCGCGTCGGTGCCGCGGCTTCGAGGTCGCTCAAGATGGCGCGCGCGCGATCAGCGCGTCCCGTTGCGGCCAACGCCGCTGGAAACAGGTCCGGATGATTGGTGCCAGCCAGCCCCCAAGCCTGATCGACCAGCATCGCGGCATGCTCGGACTCGCCCAGCGTTGAGTAGGCGTTGGCTTGCTCGATCAGAAGTAGCGCTTTGCCAAGTTCGCCCGGAAGGAACTCGAGCGCGCGATCGATTGCATTCGCGGCTGCTGACGATTGCCCGCGGGCGCGTAGCAACTGCGCGAGGACAAGCTGCGTCCTGGGATTGGTTCCGACGCTATCGACGGAACTCCGGATCGAGGCAAGTGCTTCATCCAGCCGCTCTTGGTGCACAAAGAGGCCTGATTGCAGGTCGAGCGCGTAGGTGTTGCCGGGCTTTGCGCTCAAAACTTCACGAACAAATCGACTTGCTTTGGGGTAGTCGAGCTTCAGCAAACTGTAATGCGCCCTTTCAGCGTCGAAGTGGAATTGATCAAGGCCCGGCGCCAAGGCACCCGAATGTATCAAGGCGGTCCCGCGCGTCAGCAATGTCTCAATCGATGCAACCGTCGGCACAGGCTCCATCGAGCCTTCCATCATCAACAGATAGGCAAGGGATACGTTTTCGTAGATCCAGGGAACTGTAGGTTCCAGTTCGAGGGATTTCTCTAGGTTCGCGAGCATTAGAGGGGAGTCGACGTCGCCTCCAGTGAGCATATCCATCTGCTCGCGATTCCCTCTGGCATAGATCTCGTACGCAGCGGCAGAAGTAAATTGCGCTCTGGCCATCCGGAACATGTCGGGGACGAACCACGCGATGCGTCGCGCGGCATGGCCGGCAATGTAGCTTTGCGCCTGCAACGTGTCCGTCGCGGACACGTCGTAGCTGTGCGACCAGACCGTTTCGTTGTCGGCGGCATGAATGAGCTGCACGGTTACCCGAACCTGATCACCGGCTGAACGTACGCCGCCTTCGACCAGATAGCCCGCGTCGAGCGATTGGCCGATTGTTGCGAGGTCTTCGCTGGTGTCGCGGTAGCGCAGTGTCGACCTCGCCGGGACGACGCGCAGCTCGTACAACAACGGCGGAAACATCTGTCGCACCTTGACCGGCATGGGGCCCGATAGCACGTTGACGAGTTCGTCACTCAACCCCTGCGCGAATGTCACTGTCGCGGGTTCGCTGCTCAAAGCCCGGAACGGCAGCACTGCGACCGTGTATTCCACGTTGGTTGATCCCGATGGCGTGGCGACGGCTCCCGACTCTGATGTTGGAAAAGGCCACATGCGCCATAGCAGTGCTATCAGAGCAACGGAGCGCAACTCCAGCGACGTAGAGTAACGGACGGCGCGTTCTCGATCTGGCTGACTTTGGAGCTGCCGGCGCGGGCGCGGGTCCGCGCACCAGGTGCTGACTAATCGCAGCCGTTAGCTTGGCCTCGAATTGCTCAGCGCTCAGATCGTGTTTCAGGATCGATTGATGGGCCCCCAGCTGCAATTGCATTCCAGGCGGCAGATCGACTGCGCCGTCCTGGATCACCAACAGTGGACGGTCTTTGTCGATGGCGAAGTTCAATTCGTTCTGACAGTGCTTCCTCTTCACCGACTGAGGTGTGCAGAAGAACAGCACGACGGATGCTTCCGTCAATTTGCTCGCCAGCTCATCGGTCCAGCGCGTTCCGGGCGAGACGCCTTCGTCGTACCAGATCCGCACGCCCCCTTCGTGGAGGCGTTGGATTTCGGGATAGACCTGTTCAGCATCTTCGTGCGCGTAACACACGAAGACGTATGGTTCGTCGCCCTGGTATGCGGCAAAGGGTCTTTTCATCAGGCAGACTTCTTCAAAGACCAAGCGAAAACGAACTTCCCAGCCGCTGGATATTGTTCCTCAACGTCCGAGTGGTCGAGCGAAACTGCGCTGCGCTCGGTCGTATTCTCCCGATCCGCGCTCGTCGGACCGCGTCGAAGCATGAAATCGCTGGGTTCTGCGATCCAGGCGTCGAGTTCAGTAGGAGTCGACGCATTGCGCCCCATCTCCGCGACGCGAGTGCCACCGAGCGCCGCAACGCTGACTAGCCATCGCATGCGGCGTAGGCCAACTGTCAGCGACCTTGGTCGCGAGCCAGCGCGCGAGCAACGCGTTGACCTTGCGGCGGACGCAGTACGCGAGCACTGCCTCGTCGATGATGGTCGCAGCCAATGTTCGCGCACCGTCCCACCGTCGACCTGTGCTAATGATGGAGGGAGGCGGGCGCGACCGGCGCAGAGGTTCAAACAAGTTGCGCACTGGACGCCGAGGTGCACAACAATTCTGACGCTGCGCGAGACACTGGCACGTACGTCTTGAGCTGCTCCAGCGGGTTGCGGGCCTATGCAGTCCCGCTTGAGCGTGGCTGAAGGCATCGATAGGCTCCGCGAATGAGGCAGCTCATCTTCTTGATGCTGATCTTTCTTGCGGTGCTCGCGCTGGCGCTACGTGGGCAGTATGTTCACGATCCGCAGGCCTTCCTCGCAGATCCATTGGAATGCGTTTACCAGGGTTTGCGGTTATTCACGCTGGACGGCGACTGGCCGCCCAACGTGCCGATCACCCTCGAGTGGCAGCTTGCGCGCTTCTTGGCACCGCTGGTGTCGATCGCCGGTCTCGTGCTGGTGTTCGCCGAGGGTGCGTGGATCGGCATCACGAGCGTGCGTGCGAGATTCAAGCGCGACCATGTGGTTCTGGTAGGGCTGAACCTGATGGGTTGGCACTTCGTGCGTTCGTGCCGCAACGCGCGTCTGGGTATCGTCGTGATCGAGCGCGACGCCTCCAATCCCTATGTGGACCGCGCCCGATCGATTGGCGCGCCTGTGATCATCGGCGATGCGTTGACTTCGCAGGCGCTCGTGCGGGCCGGCGTGCTGACGGCGTCCGATCTCGTCACGTTCGTGCGCGACGATGGGACCAACGTCGAACTGACCCTACGCGTGAAGGCCCTCAATATCGCTCGCGGCTCGCGCAGAAGAGCGTTGCGCGTACGTTGCCATCTCAGCGATGTGCAGTTCGCCACTCGCCTGGAGCAGTATCCGAAGTTTTTTCTCGATGCCCACCTGGCTGAAATCGGATTTTTCAATGTCAGTGGGTTGGCGGCGCGTATGTTGCTGCAACGCCATCCGCTCGAAGTCTATGCAGATGTATTACGGTGCGACGACTTGCACATTGCCGTGCTCGGAACCGGTCAGCTTGCCGAGCAGGTGTTGTTGCAGGTCGCGCGTACAGCGCATTACGCAAGCTTCGAACCTCCACGCATTTCAATGTGCGCTGAACAAATCGATAGGTATCGATCACGCATCGAGCGCCTCTATCCGGGCTTGCCCGCGGCGGCGCGGCTGGCGTTCGTCGAAATGCCGTTGGCGCCTGATGCATTCGAGGCCGGTGACGCCCCCATTCCAATCCACGACGCGACGACGTACGTCGTCTGCCTGGAAGACGAGTCGGCGGGCTTGAGTCTCGCGCTGGCGCTGCGGCGCGCGACGTTGCTCGGGCGCGGCTTGAATGCGCCGGTCATGGTCGCTATGGAGCGATCAACTGGTCTGGCGCGACTGCTGGAATCGGTGCAGGGCACACCAGAGATTCCGGACGGTTTGTATCCGTTCGGCATGTTGAACGAAGTTGTGAGCGCCGAAACGATCGTCGATGAGCGCCTGGATAAACTCGCGCAGGCGTTCCACGAAAATTACCTCGAGACGGTTACGGCACGAGTCGATTCGGCACAACGAAAGCCGTCGCAAGTACCGTGGCCGGCGCTCGCAGAGATGTATCGCAACGCGAGTCGGCTCGAAGCAGATCATGTTGAGATCAAGCTGCGGGCAGTGGGATGTCGCGAAGAAGAAGGAGACGAGCCGTTCAAGTTCGAGCCGCAAGAACTCGAGCGCATCGCACACATGGACCGGAATCGCTTCGTTGCTGTGCGATTCAGCACCGGATGGACGTCCGGCCCGATCCGCAGCGACTTCGCGCGTATCGACGATAGCCTTAAGCCGTGGGAAGAGTGCGACGCAAACGACCGCGCTTATGACATGAATACTGCGCGGGACCTACCGGTCATGCTCGCGAAGCGGCTGCGTCGTACGATCAAGCGCGAAATCATAGTAGGCGTGACGGGACATCGGCTACACCGGCTGCCGAATCCTGGCAGCGCCTTTGCTCGTGCCGTCGACCTCACGCTCGATCATATTCGTGACCTGCATCCCGCAGCCACGTTTTCGGTGATGTCGTCGCTCGCGGAGGGCGCCGATCGACTGATCGCGCGTGCGGCGATGCGACGTCTCGAGGCCCGTTTGTATGTACCGCTGCCGCTACCGTTCGAGGTGTATGTGGATGATTTTGGCCATTCATCGGCTTTCGATCGCGAAGCGTCGGTCATCGAATTCTATGAGCTGCTTGGCCGCGCAGATCGCTACTTTGAGTTGCCACTCGAATTCGGAACGCGTGTGGAGCTCGCGCAGGCGACCGAAGCGGGCGCCGCGCGCCGCGCGCGGCAGTACGCACTCGCTGGCGCGTACGTCGCACAGCGCTGTCACGAATTGGTAGCCGTGTGGGACGGTGGATCACACGAAGGTGAGGGCGGAACTGCTCAAATTGTCGGTTGGCGTGTGCATGGCGTTCCCGAAATGTATCGATATCGGGACCGATTCTTTCCCCCGGTGCAGGCGGCTCCACCTTTTGTGGTCGCGCCGGGTGTGGGGACCGAGTTCGTTCCGATGCGCCTGGGGGAGGGTGGTACGTCCGCTTCTGATTGAGACGAGCGTGAAGCACGCAGTCGGACATGACATGAGGCATTGCTTGCGCGGCCGGTTGTGGGCACGAACTCGAATCGGCGCGCTGTAATGCTTCGTCCAAAACCTGCTTGGCGAATGCCTGGCCTGAGTTCTGGCATGTGCTGGCTCAAGCGCTTGAGGGCGATCACAAACGGGAGGAACTGGCCGAGACGATTCCGCGCGACGGCCTGTTCGCCGGTATACAAACCTAGGCGTAGCTCAGCGCGACGGGCCACCGACTGGATCTCAGCGGGTAGCCGATACCGGAAATACCAAGACGCGCCGCGCCTCTGTAGGTAGGATGCCGCCCGATAGATCCGGGCCATGAAACGCCTCGTACGTGGAACACTTGTGCACCAGCGAGGCCGACCGAGAATCTGGGCGCTTGATGCTACGAAGGTTGGTGCCGAGGAGAGGACTTGAACCCCTCGTGCCACCGGTTAGCCAAGTGCTTGATTCTGGGTCCGCGACGCTGGTCGTCAGCGCGCAGATTAGTCGATGCGTGTACCACTTGTGTACCACGCGCGCTAACTTCGATCCGCAGACCAAGACGAGGAGTGCTCCGGTCACGGAGATGCGCTAGGGTTTTAGCAATGGACAGTCCACTTCGGCTATGACGGAGTGCTCGGCCGAATCGATGATTCTTTGACCGGCCTCGAGGCTCGCGTGGCAGACCGTAACCGGCGCCACGGCCGCAACCGTGGCGTCAACTGACCTGGTGTCTACGGAACGAGCAGATCCGCGATGAACTCCGCATGCGCATCGATCGCGTCGGGGCTTTTGGGATCGAGCCCCGTGAGTCGTCTGCACACAGGACGCACGGCAAACATGAGCGCAGCACCTCCGGTCATGGCGTAAAACAAATGCGGCTTTAGAGTCTCATTGCCCCGCGCCAGCGGGAACAGCTGGTACATCGGCTTCAGATGCGTGTCGACCAGCCATCGGACGCGCTCGCTGGCCTGCTTGCCTTCCTCGACCATGAAGCGAATGAGTTCGGGGCGCCTGGCCACAAAGCGGACGTACGCTTTGACGAGATTCCTGTGAAGGGTGCGCTCTGCGACGTCGGCGCTACGCGAGAGTTCTTCGAGAACATTTGCACGCGCCTCCGCGAATATTCTGTTCGCGGCCTGTCTCCACAAGTTCTCTTTGCTCTTGAAGTGATAGGTGATCAAGCCTTGATTCACACCCGCTTGAGATGCGATTTCACGTGTTCCCGCCGCGGCGAAGCCGCGGTCTGAAAAGACGCGCAGCGCAGCATCCAGGATACCCGCGCGGGTCTCTTCTCGCTGATCGTCGCGTTTGCTCATGTCGCCACTGTTATTCAGTTGAATAAGTAAATCAAGAGGCGTATTTTCACCATTGTTATTCAGTTGAATAACATATGTTTGAAACGCCAGCATAGCTATCGAGTGGAGGCGGAAAAGATGCAGTTGCTGAAGTTCGACGAAGACACTGCCGCGTATGCAATGCGAGCGCTTGCGGCAGTGGGCCGTGCAGCGCGCGACGGTATGGGCCGACCGCAGATTGCCTTCCTCAATGCGGCGCAACAATTTACGGTCCAATCGGTCGTGAATCTCGACACGCTGCAACCCATCGCACCGCAAGCGCTCGCAGATCATCTCGATGATCGTGCGCAAGCGTTGCAACTCGTTCGCTTCATGGTGGTCACGTGCCTCGTCAACGGGTCACCCACTTCGCGACAGATTTCGCTCGTCAGGGCGTACGCCGAAGCCCTCGGCATCGTCGAACCCTCTGCGCGCGTCATCAGTCACCTCGCACAGGGCCGGCTGTGGCGGTTTCGCGTTGCCTTTATGCGTCGTTCGCATCTTCGTAACTATTTTCGAAACACGTATCGGATGTCCGGCGGAAGCGTCCTGCAGGTCGTGAGGGCAGTTCTCATTTTTCGCGGCGTGATCCCGCAGGACTCGGTGTTGGTGTCGCGCTATCGGTCGCTGCAGGCGTTACCGGAAGGCTCTCTGGGTCACCAGTTCTTTCGTCACCTCACCAACGCCGCGCTGCCTTTCCCCGGTGAGCATGGCGGTTTGCCCGAAGGCAGCATCTATCACGATCTTGCGCACGTGCTTGCCGGTTTTGATACGTCGCCCGAAGGGGAAATGCAGGCGGCCGCCTTTCAGGCCGGGTTCACATGGGGTGAGCACGACTTCTTCACGTGGCTTTTTTCGATCGTGCTGCATACGACGGGCGTCAAGCTGTTGCCCTTTCCCATCCAACTGCGTCCCGGGCGCATCGGCGACGGCAGTATCGCGGCCGACGTGTTCGCGGCGCTCCAACGGGGTGGCGAGGTGACGGCGGATCTCGGTAACGACTGGGACTTCTGGAAGGACATGGCGCTCCCACTCGAAGCCGTTCGCCAGCGTTTCGGCGTGCGCCCGATCGTCGAACCGCTCAGCGCGCCGGGTAGGACCAAGCCGGGAGTCGTTCTGGACATGCCCGCTATCGTGAACGAACAAGCGCGCGCCCGTGCCTGAACGCAAACGACCTGCCGCCGATAGAGCCCACCATGCAGCGGCCCGGCAAGCTCGCGCTGAATGTGCGTACGCGAATTTGGCAGCCGCCTGGTCCGCGGCTGATACTGGCTGTTAGGAGCAGCAGGGGCGGTCGTACCGTTGGAAAAAGATTACCACCTATACGTTAATCTGATGGCGTTCGGTCACATGCTGGGAGCAGCGTTTGTCGTACTCCTGATTGTGTTTTTTTCCGACTCTCCTGGGTCGGTGGCATTCTGTCCTCGGCGCTTTTGGCATTTATCCTTTTCGAGCATCGAAAACGCCTCATCCAGGAAGCGCACAGATTCCGTCTGGCATTCCAGGCTGTGTTCTTCATTTCCTTTCTCGGCTTGTGGCTCTACTTCATGCTGCATCCCGAATTCATACTCGCGCTGGTGATCGTGCCGATTCTCTGTAGCGCCTATGAATACGCTGTGGCAGAGTCTTCGGGTGAGGAGACGTGAGGATTTACGGGTAGCGCGCATGTGGCCATGGAAAATCGAACCCATCGGATACGTCACTACGAATCGGCGAGATCCACGTTAAAGGAATATGTACGTGATCAGCGAGCAAGACCTCTAAGAAAGGATTTGCTGGGTAGCCTGCCGGACAACGAATCTGGTGTGTTTCAGAGAACGTTCGCTTAATGGAAACGGCTCTGGCTAGGACGCGTACAGTCGTTACAGCAAGGGACATGCCGTTTCTGAAGAAGGTTGGGGGCACGGTTCTATGGGCGGGACGCGTCGAAGGCGTTGCGTTTGGCGAACTGGCCGATGGGCGTTGGGATTGGGTGGTATTGGCTCGGTACCCGTCTCGCGCCGCGTTCCTCGAGATGATGACCTCGACGGAGTACGCGCAGATCAATATCGACCGAGAAAACGGCGTCGAAGCCCATACGATACTGGCGGCAAACCAGACGTACTCAAAATTTGCGGGTACTTCCGGTGCCGCGTGAGGGCTTCGCGAGTAAGCTGGCAGGCGCCGCGCGGGGCACCTTAAGTGCGTTGTTAGGCGGGTGGCATGGTACGTCGGCGAGACACCGGACCAGACCCAAGCGCGAAGGAACTGGCTGAGGCAGAGCGGGTCGCTGCCCTGCATCCATCGCAGCAGAGGGAGCATCCGTCCGCTGTTCCCGCCGATCCGTCGCGCCTCGCTCACGCCCCGATCCGACATCGACCACGACGCGAAGGTCGACAACCACGCCCCGACATTCGGCGGTTCGGATCATGAGTCGCTGCACGTGAAGCTCGCGGAGATCGGCGTACGACCATACTGCGACGATCTCAACAAACGAGCATACGTCGTGTGGCACGAGCTGCCGGACGAACTGGTGATCAAGGCGGAGTCTTTCTATCGGGAAGATTGGGGATCGTTAGGAACGAGCAGTAGCGTCTAGTTCAATAGCCAGAGCAACGCCACGCCAACGATAAACAGAACGGCCAAGGCGACGTACTGGAGTCGAGCGTTTGACGCGTCGTCTGAGCGTCGAAGCGGGCCTTTGCGGTCGCCGCGTCTTCGACTCGGCATCCCCCCTCCGGAATCGTGAGGAGCAGTCCTTGTCTCGGCGAACGTCCCTACCAGAATCGTACGCTCGCGCTCGCGGTACGAGTCTGTGGCGACGATGTAAGGGCGGAAAGCTAACCAAGTGTCGATGGTCTTTGAAGTACGCGACGACCGATCTTGTAGTGGGACGGTGGGTGCTCACCTAACGCCTGACGATTCATCTCGGTCGCGGTGCTCGACGGGTTTCCCCCTTTTTCTGTCGATGCGCCGCGATTCGGGCTTCATCTCGGAATGCACCCCTCGTCGGCGCCAGCTCAAGGTGGAATCGAACTCCCTGCTCATCTTGACCGTGCGCGCGACCCGCGTGCTCTTCTTGAAGGTTGGATTCCTCTTGCGTACACCACGAGGCGATGCATCGCGCCAATGTTCCGGACGCGAATGCCACCGAGCGGCTCAGCGATGATTAACCGTCGCCGTGGGCCAACTGTCGGCAACCTTTGTCGCGAGCCGGCGCGCGAGCAACGCGTTGACCTCCAGCGGACGCTCCTGTGCCATCCAGTGACCGCACGCGAGCACCGCTTCGTCGAGTTGTCTGCAGTCGCGTCGCATGGGTTCGGCGATCTTCGACGTGACGCACTCGAGCGCATAGTCGTACCGCGCGCCCCGAAACAGCACTGGCATGTCGAGACAGCCGCCGTTCACGGCCTCGGCCGCGTACGCCGCGTTGGCGGCATCGTTCATGTACCAAGAGTTCGGGCCGAAGAACCCATTGCGCTCGAGGGCGTTCGCATATGCGCAGAGATCCTCCTCGCTGACGACGCTTTCTGCCGCCAACGACTTTGTTCACTTACTTCCGGGACACGACACTAGTTCGTGACCGCGGCAACTGCGGTGGAGCGAATCCGCGTCGATTGCCGTAGAGAGCCATCAAGTTGTTCAGGGGGAGGCCGTTACTCCGGTCTGATCGAGGTAGTGAGAAACCCCTCTCGGAGTTGATGGGATTTCTCCTAGTTCGTCGAGAACGTATTCGCGACAGTGATTCAGTGTTTTAACTGTCGATATCCGGGCGCGCTATGTTTGCGCGGGGTAGTCAGAATTCGATTGCACTACTTTTGCACGATGAGTGCGGCCACAGGGGAGTCGAACTGGTAGCGAGATTCAAGAAAATCTAAATGAAATCATGGAGTTGGTGGCGGAGGGGGAGGGATTCGAACCCTCGAGGCGTTGCCGCCCGCTGATTTTCAAGTGCAGAGGCCAACTCAACTCGCCACCGTAACCCATTGTAAACACTCGATTCGCTTGAGTGAAAAAGAGGTGTAAAGGTGGGGTTGTGTGCAGAAAGGTGCACTACTTTTGCACGACTGGATCACCGGTTCGTGCCTTTGGACCTCAACCTTGTTTTGCGGCGCTATGGATGATCGAGCCTTCTACAACAGAAACGTTGAGGGGAGCGTGGTTTTTCCGGCGCTCGCGGAGCGCGACTGATCTGTCACTCACCTACTGACTGTCCGGGTGGCCTCAGGGATAAGTAACGAAGCCAGCTCCATCTAGGAAGCGCGCCAGTGTAAGAGACGATCTCGCTGTCCGCGGTTGCGTGATCGAAGATGTCGGTGTGGCCCACGCCCAACTTAGCAACGGCTTCAGGGTCCAGGCGTCGTGCGCTGTTGGTAAAGGTGAAGATGCCTCTACGTACGGAAAATGGTGATTCCCAAACCGTCCTCTTAGGAGGGCCGTGCTGTCCTTGTGCCACCGGGAGCTTGAGCCTCAATGATTTGCGAATTGGCCCGACAAATCCTGTCCCATCATCGCACTGCCGACGCGTGGCAGCGCATTGAGCGCCTAAAACGAATTTGTTCCTCTCGCATGGACTGCTTCAACTTCAGATTCTTTTTCATGTTCATCTACCTTGCGGAATAAAGCCCGGAATACCAGTTTTGACCACTTCATTCAGCCTCTGTCTGGTCTGAATTCGATCGATATCCGCGAGCGCCTCTTCCGGAAGGGGAGAGATGTCGAAATTCTCTTTTGCATGAGCCTCACTCGTTGGCGTGGTAAGCAGTGCCGTGCCTCGCTGCACGGCCCAAGCCAGCAGAACCTGCGCCGGCGTCTTTTCAACTCGTTCCGCGATCGCCGAAATGACCGGGTCTTCGAGCGGCCCCGACCTTATCCCGTGACCCAGCGGTGCGAACGCCAAAAACACAACGCCCTTCTCCTTGCAGAACTCCAGTAGCTCCGTTTCCGGTAGATACGGATGTGCCTCTACTTGGACCACCGACGGCTTGATTCTCGCTGAGTCATAGAGCGGCTTAAACTCGCCCAGAGCGATGTCTGAAAGTCCGATGGCGCGGCACTTGCCACGATCCACGAGACTTTCCATCGCTCGCCAGGTGTCGAGCAAAGTCACGTCGTGGTCGTACACGAGATTGCCGTTTTGATCTCGTGGGTCCTGCTCGTCCCCGGGTTGAAACGCAAACGGCGTATGAATGAGATAGAGATCCAGATACTTGAGCCCGAGCCTGGCGAGACTCCTCTCGAAAGCCGCTTCCACGCGCTCGGGCCGGTGATTGTTATTCCAGAGCTTTGTGGCAATGAAGAGATCGCCACGTTGGACCCTTTTTTGCCCTAGCGCCGCTAGTAGCGCTTCTCCCACGGCCTCTTCGTTTCGATATCGTTCCGAGCAATCGAATTGGCGAAAGCCGACTTCCAACGCAGTTCTAGTTGCACGTTGGGTATCGCGTAGATCAGGGATCAACGTGCCAAATCCAAGGGCGGGAATGTCTCTCCGGTTGTTCATTGCGAGTTTTGTGTAACGAAGCTCGCTCCATTCATTCATTGGTCCCCCGACATATTGCCAATGTGTTGGTGAACATCAGTCAGCGTTTCGATCGCCACCTCGATTGCAGCGAGTACAGGTATGAGGCTCCGCCTGACGGAGTTGACGTATGCGTCGGCGCCGCCCTAGCGCGCGAGTTGGCCCAGGTGGTAGCCGAGTCGACTTTCGACATCTCCCGGTTTGTGAAAGCCCGTCGCCGTCAGCGTTTTGATTCGCGCCTGGACCGCGGGTCGGCCAATCGAGGCGATACATGTATCCCAGCCGGCGCCAATCTCCACATCTGGCGGCAGGGACGCGTTGACGAGGCGCTTGGTGTTGCCAATCGCCCACTTGTCGAATCCGGCGATCCGGGTGGCGAGGGCTTCTACGTACGCATCCAGATCGGCGTCGGGTAGCGCGCGATTGACGTAACCGTAGGCCTCGGCCTGGCCTCCGCTGAGGTCTTCCGAACTCAGCAGCACCTCGAGCGCGCGGTTTCGGCCGATGAGATTGGGTAGCCGAGCCATCGGGCCTCCGCCTGCGACCATTCCCACGCCCACCTCCCATTGCGAAAGAATTGCTTTTTCGCGGCTCGCGAAACTCATGTCGCAGGCGAGGGTGAGTTCGCTGCCGTTGCCCGTCGCCCGTCCGCGGATCAGCGCAACGGAGGCGACGGGCGCGCGCGTCAGACGCACGAGAAAATCCGGCCATGGCGGCAGTCCTGTGGGACCAGCTGGCATCGCGGTCAAGTCTTCGAGCCTGCCCAGAAAATCGGAGTGATTCAGGAAGTACTCGTCGACCGCGCTGTCGAAGACCACAACCTTCACTTGCGCGTCGGCCTCGAGCGCGTTGATGACGTCCTGAAACTGCTGGACCATTTCTGGACCCATCACGTTGACCGGCGGATTGTCGATCGTGACACGCCAATAGGCTGGCGAGCGTCGGGTCACCCGAACCTGTGCGGGATTCGAAGCTGCATTCAAACTTGCCATGGGATTCTCCTGCGCATTTGTAGGTTCGCAAACGGGTTGATTGCGCTCACTTCTTTCCTCGACGAATCGGAACAATCCAACTCATGCAGAAGCCTGAGTGACTCGCTCTTCGAAGTACTTCAAAAGGTCGCGAGCCGCGGACGTCGATGACGCAGGGTTCTGCCCCGTGATCAGACGGTCGTCCACGACAGAAAAAGGCTGCCAGTTGGCAAGCTTTTCAAAGATGGCTCCTAGTCGTAGCAGTTCATCCTCAACCAAAAACGGCACCACATCTGTCAATTGGACTTCTTCTTCCTCTCCATTCGTGAAGCCTGTCAGACGCTTGCCTTTTACGAGCGGCGCTCCGTTGTAGGTGACATGACGCAGGACTCCGGGTGAGTGGCACACTAACGCGATCGGCTTTCCGGAGTTGTAGAAGGACTCTAACAAGGCAATCGAGTCGCGACTTTCGGCGAGGTCCCACAAGGGCCCGTGGCCGCCGACGTAAAATACGGTGTCGAAATCCACCGCCTTCATGTCGGCAAGTCTGGCCGTCTGCGAGAGCGCCTTTTGTGCGACTCGGTCCGTCTTGAACCGCGCCATCGCTTCTGTTTGATTTTCGGGTAGGTCGCTCTTGGGATCGACAGGCGGCTGCCCGCCTGCCGGAGACGCCAGCGTAATATCGACACCAGCGTCCCTGAACACAAAGTAGGGCGCCGCGAATTCTTCAAGCCAGAATCCCGTCTTTCGCCCGGTATTCCCTAGTTTCTCGTGCGACGTAAGTACCATCAGGATTTTCATGTTTGCCTCCTTCCTTTAGAGCTACAAATCCCAACTGAGTCTCGAACAGCGCTATCAAAGCAGGAGAACGGAGAACGAACGATTAGACGAAGGTATCGCCGATACTTTGGTATCAGTTCGAAAATTCGGCGCAACGGCATCCATCGGATTTGTTGCCTGCGGTACCACGGCAGCTGGCGACTGAAGCCCAGCAGGTGGACTTCATCGTTATGCCGTGCGGCCGGGATCGACTGTTGGCGTTAGTCGCGGACCTTGGCTGCCGCCGGATGACGTGCATCCACTTCGTGCGCGATGCGAATCTGCGACGGTGTCGGCCCACCTGTGTCGAGTTTCAAAGCGTTTGCCGGTGTGGCCGAGTCGTCCTGTTCGACAACATGAGAACTGTGGTACTGATCGGGATGCATACGGTATTGCGAGTCGGTACAGTCTTCGTCGCTAGGCTCCCGAGTCCAAGTCCGTTTGAAGATCTTTGGCCCGATTGAATGATCCTGGGCCGGTTGGTCGTGACAGCAAGAGTGTTCTCAATGTTTGAGCATTCCGAGTACATCTTGGAGCCGGTTCGAGAGGGAGCGGATTTCACGCTCTACCAAGGCAAAGAGCGCGGCAACCGGATGTCGATCCTGGCGGTGGCGGTTGCTGCGGAACAGCCGTCGGCTGAGAGTCTCCAGCGCCTCGAACACGAATATCTGCTAGCGACCGAACTCGATGCGGCATGGGCCGCTCAGCCGCTCGCGCTGACGCGTTACCGAGGGCGACCTGTCCTCATTCTTAAGGATCCAGGTGGTGAACCCCTGGATCGCGTAATCGAACAGCACAAGGGCCGACCCATCGATCTCACTCGGTTCCTGCGCATTGCCATCGGTCTGGCGGCCGCACTTGGCGGAACCCACCGGCAAGGTCTCATTCATAAGGACGTCAAACCCGCGAACGTACTTGTCGACGACTCCGGACGTGTGTGGCTCACCGGCTTCGGCATCGCGTCCCGGCTTTTCCGTGAGCGCCTGACGCCCGCGCCCCCCGAGGTCATTGCCGGCACACTTGCCTACATGTCGCCCGAACAGACCGGGCGCATGAATCGCTCGATTGATTCCCGGAGCGATCTCTACTCTCTGGGCGTCACCCTGTATCAAATGCTGACTGGCGCGCTGCCATTCGCCGCCGTCGATCCTCTGGAATGGGTCCACTGCCACATCGCGCGTCAGCCTATTGCGCCGGTCGAACGCTGCGCCGTCCCAGATCCGCTGTCTGCCATTGTCATGAGGCTCCTCGCCAAGAATGCAGAGGAGCGCTACCAGACCGCCACAGGCCTCGAAGCCGACCTTCGGCGCTGCCTGACGCAGTGGCAATCACATGATCGTATCGTGGCATTCCCTCTGGGCACGGATGATGCCTCGGACCGATTGCTCATACCGGAGAAACTGTACGGCAGGGAGCGCGAGGTCGACGCACTGGTTGCGGCGTTCGACCGGGTGGCGGAGCAGGGTGCGGCCGAACTCGTGCTGGTCTCCGGGTATTCCGGGGTCGGCAAGTCTTCGGTCGTCAACGAGCTACACAAAGTGCTGGTTCCACCGCGCGGGCTGTTCGCCGCAGGCAAGTTCGACCAATACAAACGCGACATACCGTACGCAACGTTGGCAGAGGCGTTCCAGAGGCTGGTGCGTCAGATCCTGGTCACGAGCGAAGCAGAGGTGAACCGTTGGCGGCGCGCCCTTCTGGAGGCGTTGGGGCCGAATGGCCAACTGATCGTCAACCTGATACCCGAAGTCGAGTTTGTCATCGGCAAACAACTCCCCGTTGCGGACCTGCCACCGCAGGAAGCGCGGAGCCGATTCCAGTTGGTTTTCAGGCGTTTCCTGGGCGCCTTCGCGACTGCGGAGCATCCGCTGGCGTTGTTCCTCGACGATCTGCAATGGCTGGACGCGGCAACTCTGGAGTTGCTGGAGCGACTGGTTACCGATCCGGACGTGCGGCATGTGCTGCTGATCGGAGCGTACCGCGACAACGAAGTGAGTTCGTCTCATCCGCTCATGCGCACGCTGGCCGCTATCCGCGACGCTGGAGCGAAGACGCAGGATATCGTGTTGACGTCACTCGGACCCGACGACGTGGGCCGATTGGTCTGCGATTCGCTGCGCTGCGAGGCTGCCGATCTTCTGGCGCAACTGGTCCATGAGAAGGCAGCAGGCAATCCTTTCTTCACCATCCAGTTCATCACGGAACTGGAGGAAGAGGGCTTACTGAGGTTCGAGCCGAGCGCTGCGACGTGGCGGTGGGACATTGATCGCATTCACGCAAAAGGCTACACGGCCAACGTGGTGGACCTGATGGTCGGAAAGCTGAATCGATTTTCAGAGGCGACCCAGGAGTCGTTGAAACATCTCGCCTGCTTGGGAAACAGCGCTGAGTTCGAACTGCTGGGAACGGTGTATGAGGATTCAAAAGATGAAATGCATGATCAACTCTGGGAAGCAGTTCGCGCGGGCCTCGTTTTTCGCTCCGAGAATTCCTATCGCTTCCTTCACGACCGGGTCCAGGAAGCGGCCTACCTGCTGATTCCGGAGCAACAGCGCGCTCAGACCCATTTGCGCATCGGCAGAATTCTCACGCAGAGCACCCCGCAAGAGCGATTGGAAGAAGCGATCTTCGACATAGTCAATCAACTCAACCGCGGCTTACGGCTGATCACCGATGTGGGTGAGCGCGAGCGGGCAGCTGATCTCAATCTGATCGCAGGCAAACGGGCGAAGGCATCTACAGCGTACGCCTCGGCGTTGAAATACCTTCATGCCGGACGCTCACTACTGAGTGAGGAGGCATGGGGTCATCACTACGACCTGATCTTCTCAATTGAGTCGCTCATCGCCGAGTGCGAACTGCTTACCGCAGATATGGCGGCAGCCGAAGGCCGGCTGAGGATGTTGGCGCAGCATGCCAGGAGCCGCCACGATTCTGCGGTTGTGACGCGATTGCAGGTCACCCTTTATACGACCTTGGATCGCAGCGACCGCGCCATCGAAGTATTTCTCGATTACCTTCGCCGCAACGGCACGGATTGGTCGAGTCATCCGTCGCGCGAAGATGTCCTTCGGGAGTACGAGCGGATCTGGTCGCTGGTCGGTGACCGTCAGATCGAGGACCTTGTCGATTTGCCGCAGCTCGATGATCCCGATGTCCTCGACATGCTCGATGTGTTCACTGAAATCGTCCATCCCGCCATGTTCTTCGATGAGAACCTATCCTCACTGGTGGTTTTCCGCATGGTGAGTCTTTGCCTCGAGCACGGTAACTGCGATGCATCGTGCTTCGGCTTTATCTGGTTTGGGATGTTCGCTGGGCCGCGCTTCAACAACTACACGGATGGATTCCGCTTTGGCCAGCTGGGCTACGACCTCGTCGAAAAGCGCAACCTGACGCGCTACCAGGCGCGAACCTACACCTCGTTTG
The DNA here is from genome assembly GCA_963780795.1 of uncultured Gammaproteobacteria bacterium. Lineage (GTDB taxonomy): Bacteria > Pseudomonadota > Gammaproteobacteria > Pseudomonadales > Azotimanducaceae > DATJGR01. Next base: position 267,044 of record CAWADH010000013.1, read on the forward strand.
CCACGCTTACGCCTTGGGCGAAGCACGCCTTGAACGGACGTGAATTGCTCCGGCGCGCATTCGATGTCGCATATCGAACAGGGGACCTCACGTTCTCCGCCTATAGCTGGCATTCGTTGATCACCAATTATCTGGCCGTCGGTGATCCTCTTTCGGAGGTCCAATCCGAGGCGGAGAAGGGCCTCAACTTCGTTACGAAAGCCGGGTTTGGGCTGGTGGTTGAGAACACTAAGGCGCAATTGGCTCTCATACGTACACTTCGCGGCCTGACGCCGACATTTGGATGCTTCGACTCTCACGACTACAACGAAACGGATACCGAACATCGTCTTGCGAGTAATCCGTTGCTGGTTCTATCCGAGTTCTTTTATTGGACTCGAAAGCTGCAGGCCAGATTTTTTGCCGGAGACTACACGTCGGCTGTCGAGGCGTCCCGCAAAGCCCATCGGTTGCTTTGGCCGGCGGCATCGCAGGTGGAAACGGGCGACTTCCGCTTCTATGCCGCTCTGGCGCATGCTGCCGCCTGGAACACAGCTTCTTTTGAAGACAGGCAGAATCATCTTGTCGCTCTGAACGACCACCACCGCCAGCTCGAAGTATGGGCGATGCATTGTCCTGAAAACTTCGAAACCAGAACGGCGCTGGTCAGCGCCGAAATCGCGCGCATTGAGGGCCGGATGCTCGACGCTGAACATCTGTACGAAGGGGCGATCCGTTCGGCGAGCGACAACGGTTTGACGCATTGTGAGGCGGTCGCCTACGAGTGTGCGGCGCAGTTCTATTCAGCACGAGGTCTCGAAAAAATCGCGCACGTCTATTTGCGAGATGGCCGAGGCTGTTATCTGCGCTGGGGCGCGCAAGCGAAGGTCCGACAGCTCGAGGAGCGGTATCCAGAGATCAAGCCAGAGCGGACTTCATCAGATAACGGCACCATTCTCGCCTCCGTCGAGCGACTTGACCTGGCGACGGTGATTCGCCTGTCGGAGGCAGTATCGGGTGAGATCGAGCATGAAAAACTGATCGATACACTCATGCGAACGGCAATTGAGCATGCCGGCGCAGAGCGGGGCTTGTTGATCCTGGTTCGAGATGGTGGGCCACTGATCGAAGCTGAAGCCACCACCGGCCCGGGCAGGATCGAGGTTGCGGTTCGGCGCGCGGCCATCACGCCGTCCGATCTACCTCAATCTGCCCTGCACTATGTGACCCGGACACGGGCGAGCGTGCTTCTGGATGATGCTTCGACTGACAACGTGTATTCCAAGGATGAGTATGTAGTACACAAGCGCACCAAGTCCGTTCTGTTCCTGCCAATCGTCAAACAGAAAAAGCTTGTCGGCGCGCTCTATCTCGAGAACAACCTGACGCCGCGCGTCTTCACGCCGGACCGCGTGACGGTACTGCAGTTGCTGGCTTCGCAAGCGGCAATCGCATTGGAAAATGCCGCTCTCTATACCGATCTGCAACTCCAGGTTGGGCTGCTGCAACAGTTTCCCGTGTCCGCCTGGACGCTCGAGCCTGATGGAACGCCGGATTTCGTGAACGATGTTTGGCTTGAGTTCGCCGGTCAGACTCTCGATTTCGTCCGGTCGCATCCCGAGGCCTGGATGACCGCGATCCACCCTGATGATCGCGAAGCGGCATCGAGGACCTTTTGGGACGGCGTACGCTCGGGACAGGGTTTTACGATCGAAACACGATCTCTCCGCGCGCAGGACCGGACCTATCGCTGGCATCTCCAGCAAGCGGTGGTCATGCGCGATGCAGGAGGAGAAGTCCTCAAATTCGTCGGTACGACCACCGACATTGACGACCAGAAACGTGCCGAAGAGGCTTTGCGCCAAGCGCAGGGCGATCTCGCACGTATCAATCGGGTGACAACCATGGGCGAGTTGGCCGCGTCCCTGGCTCATGAAATCAGTCAACCGATCAGTGGTGCTATCACCAACATGAACGTCTGCCTGCGAAAGCTCGGACACGATAAACCCGATCTCGATGAGGTACGCGCGGCAGTCACCAGAATTGGAAGAGATGCGCAACGTGCCGCTGAGATCATCGGCAGGATCCGCTCGCAATTCGAGAGGGGCGCCCTGGATCGAGAAGTTCTCGACGTAAATGAGATCAGTCGCGAGACCGTTGCCCTCCTGCGCGACGAGGCGGTGCGATACAACATATCGGTCCGGACGGAACTGGCAGCCGATCTTCCTGAGATCGTCGGCGACCGCGTGCAATTGCAGCAGGTCGCAATGAATCTAATCGTCAACGGCATCGAAGCGATGAAGAACGTTGATGGAAATCGAGAGATGGTGATCAAGTCGCAGCGGGCTGAAAACGAGCAGATTCTGGTCTCCTTCAGTGATACGGGCGTAGGGCTTCCGCCGCAGCTCGCGGAACAGATTTTCGATCCGTTCATTACGACCAAACCGCACGGTACGGGCATGGGGCTGCGCATCAGCCGGTCGATCATTGAGTCGCATGGCGGGCGCCTGTGGGCTGTAAGTTCCTCTGGGCGCGGCGCAACGTTCCACTTGAGTCTGCCTGCCGCGACTGCAGGTCGTAGGTAACACCGGCCGAGCCTGCGACTCCCTCCGCGAGACGAACGCCCCTCTGGCGATCCGTGTCGTCGACGCAGTCCGCGAGAAGGCACACGGATGCCAATCGCAGCAAGCTGATCCAATCACATTCCCTGTGCGTTGGCTCAGTCTCATAGTCCAGTGTCTGTGAGAAGAAACATATGGTCGATCGCGTTCTCTACCATGGAGAAATTGCCAGACGTGATCGGTCAGACGTGTCGGGAAGAGTTAGCCGACCTGAAAGCATGAGGATCTCGTCGTGGACCTGATCGAAGGCGTGAACACCGAAGATCATCAACTCGGACCGGCTGGCGCGCGACTGGTCGTAGTCGAATACGGCGATTTCGAATGTCCAAACTGCAAGCAGGCCGCGCCGGCGGTTGAAATGCTGTTGCAGCGATTCGAAGGTCAGGTGCGATTCGTCTATCGGCATTATCCGTTGGAAGAAGTCCACCGGCATGCGGTTCAGGCGGCCGAAGCGGCCGAGTGCGCGGGGGCTCAGGGCCACTTCTGGGAGATGTATCAGCTGCTATTCGAAAACCAACACGCGCTCGAACTTGATCAGTTGCACGGTTACGCGCAGCGACTCGGGCTCGACATGCAGCGATACACACGGGGGATGACCGAGCACACCCATCTCGCGCGCGTTCGCAGTGACATCGATAGCGGCCGCAAGAGCGGCGTACGCGCAACACCGGGATTTTTCGTCAACGGCAAGCGGCAGGACGTGTCGTTCGGCCTGCGCTTGCTATTCGATGCGACTGAAGCAGCGCTGCAGCGACGCTGATCACGAGATACCTGTTTTGAGCCCCTTCCTCGAGTGGTCCCCGCTTTCAGCCCGTCTCCCGCGCGCGGATGAGTGCATCGAGGAGTTTTTTTCCATGGAGCGCGACTATCAAGCCGCGCGCTTGTCTCTATACCGACAACAGTCTCTGTCCAGACCGATAGAGGGTCGCACCATGGAGAGGACAAATGGCTGAGACGTGCAAACACGTCAGTACCGTTCGCAACGTCACGCCGAGTGCGCTGGGTTGTGAAGAGTGCTTGAAGATGCATGCGCAGTGGGTGCATTTGCGCGTCTGCCGCACGTGCGGGCACGTCGGCTGTTGCGACTCGTCGCCGCACCGGCATGCGACCAGGCACTTTCGTACGAGCGGCCATCCGATCATCGAAGGTTACGATCCCCCGGAAGGCTGGGGCTGGTGCTACATCGATGAAGTCTCGTTCGATCTGTCCGATCGAATGACACCGCACAACGGCAAGATCCCACGCTACTTCTGATGTCGGACGGGCTCGGCTCCAGATACTAAGCCTCCGCCTGCTGCCATAAGAAGACCGCCGCCGGCGGCACCAACACGTTACACGGTGCCGCCGCGGCAGTAGACAGCGCAATCGTCTGACGCTCCGCAGAACACTCGATCGACACTGCGGGCGCCGTCATCGGTTCAACGCTTCGCATACTCCGTAAATACATAGTCCCGCGTTTTTGCGATCGTATGGCATGCGGCGCCGCACTTCGCGTCGTTTCCCTGCGGCGGTGTGTCATTCGTGTCACCCGGTCTGAACGTTTCGGATGCGGCGCTGTACTTGAACGAGGCATATCCCCATCCGCCGCTGTCTGCGAACCGCTTGCTGTCCTTGTCCATGAAGTCGACGTCATGCAACGTGCCCGGCACTGTCGTAGGACCCGGGGCGAGCGCACTTTGCTTTGGTTCCCAGTGGATTTTCGCCATCTTGGAACCGTCAGGGAATGGCTTGCCGTTTTCGGGAATACCGGACTTGTAGGCGGCAATCATCACGGCGTTGCCCACAATCACGGCGACCAGCTTTTCGCTATGGCTCAGCGAGATGACCTCCCAGCTTTCGTATCCCTTGAAGTCAGAAAACGCGAGCCCACCCGGCACCTTCAGCGGCGTACTTGTCTGGCGCAGTCTGCGCTTCAGAATCGGCAACGAAGGCAACGCAGACGGCCAGAACCGCGCAGCTGCCCAACGCGCTAACGTATTTCACAGAGGCGTGCATAAAGAATTCCTTGGTGTCGAATTAGAGGGATGGTCAAACGACTTCATCAGTCGATGGCTATCACAACAGAAACGCGTATGCGATTGGATTACACCAAGGTATTGTTCTCGCGCCCGAGCGCGCAACCGAGAGGAAATGTTGGGAACGAAAAGCTCGAGCGCTGACTGAACCGTGCCGGACTGATGTTGGTCTTCATGCGTTCGATTGTTCTGCTCGTTTGAGCAACAGCGTCGCCACGAGGGCAATCAGCAACGCAACTCCAAGAAGACAGAAGGCATCGCTGAATGCCAACAGATACGCTTGCTTTCGGACGATGCGTCCGAGCGCGACGATCGCAATATGTTTGGCTTGCGTCGGATCGATTGCGCCGTGGGCGACGAAGTAGCCGGTCAGTTCGTTCACACGTGCACGGGTCGCCTCGAAAAACGGCGAAATCGCCTGCGTCAGAATGTTGGAATGAAACTGTTCGCGGCGCGTCAGGAACGTTTCGAGCGAGGCGATGCCGACGGCGCCGCCGAGATTGCGCATCATGTTGAAGAGCGCCGATGCGGAGCCGGCATTTTCGGCTTCGATTCCCGCTGTCGCGACCGCGGACAAAGGTGCAAACACCAGCGCCTGGCCGACGGCGCGAACGACGTTCGGCAAAAACAGCTGATCCGCGGCGTAGTCGTTGCTGATCGCCAGATTCATGAAGTTGCTTGCGGCGAACAGCGCAAAACCCACCGCGATCAGCCATCGCGTATCGAAGCGCTGCATCAGTCTTGGTACCAGCGGAATTAAAACCAGCTGCGGCAACCCGGTCCACGCCAGCACCGCGCCGATCTGCTCGGCGTTGTAGCCCTGAGTGCGCACCAGGTAGACCGGCAGAATGTAGACCGATCCATACAGCGCCATTCCGAGCAGGAAGTTGGCCACGACACCGAGGCCGAAGTTTCGCCGCAGCAAAAGCCGCAGGTTCAATAGTGGGCGGCGTCCATGCCATTCGATCCAGAGGAATAGCGTCAGGCTGACCGATGCGATGATCGATAGACGCACGATGAACGTAGAACCAAACCAGTCGTCGCGGTTGCCTTCCTCGAGAACCGTCTGCAGGCATCCCAGCCCGATTGCCATCGTGACGATCCCGGTCCAGTCGCCGTCGCGCAATCGAAACAACTGCATCGGTGAGCGTTCCAGCGAAGCCCACAGCATCGCGAGCATCAGCGCGCCGGGCACGAGGTTCACGTAGAAGATGTACTGCCAACCCCAGTTTTCCGTGAGGTAACCGCCGATCGTCGGACCGATCGCCGGCGCGAACGTGGCCGATAGCGCAAACAATGCGAGGCCGATCGGCTGCTTTGCCTTCGGCAGCATCGTCAGCGTGATGGTGAATGCCATCGGAATCAGCACACCGCCGGTGAAACCCTGGAATGCCCGCAATACGATCATCTGCGGCAGGTCGCGGGCGAACGCGCACGCGGCCGAGAACGCGAGAAACAAAGACGCGTTGATCAGCAGGTAGCGGCGCACCGAGAAGACCTGCGCCAGCCAGGCCGTCAGCGGAATGACGACGATTTCGGCGATTAGATACGCGGTCGAGATCCAGCCGCCTTCGTCGATGCCCGCGCCGATCGCTCCCTGAATGTCGGCGAGCGACGCGTTGACGATCTGGATGTTCAACACAGCCATGAACGCACCCAGCGTCGAGCCGATAACAGCCAGCCAGGTCCTCATGGGAATCACGGCGGTTGCCGCGTCGGCCAATGCGGGGGATGGAAGGGCGCCCGATATCGCGTTCAGTGCCGTCGCCATCACACCCGTCCGTTATACGATTCAGTCGACCCGCGCGCCGTCGCTCGACGCCACTCGATCGAACGATGCCGCTGCCGGCGCGATGCGCGTATCGATCGTTGGTTCCACGGACATGCCGGAGCGCAACAACGCGGTGGACGTATTCGAGTCGAAGACGATCTTCACTGGAATACGCTGGACGATCTTCGTGAAGTTTCCGGTCGCGTTGTCTGGCGGCAGCAGAGAAAACTCGAGCCCGCTGGCCGGTGACAGGCTGTCGACCCGACCCGACAGCTCCGCGTTCGGAAATGCGTCCACCGTGATTGTCACCGGTTGTCCCGCGCGTACGCGGTCCAGCTGCGTCTCTTTGAAATTGGCCACGACGTAGACACCCTCGAGAGGCACTACCGCCATCAGCTGTGTGCCGGCCTGAACGAACTGCCCGATTCGGACAGAACGCGCGCCAACCGTGCCGTCGAGCGGTGCGACCACGCGCGTATAGGACAGGTTCAGCTCTGCCTGCCGCAATGCGGCCTGCGCACTCGCGTGCCGTGCATCGGCCTGCGTTCGCGCGGTGTTCAATACGTCGATCTGCTTACGCGCGGCAACCAATGCGGCTTCGTCCTCCTGCAAATTCGCCTGGCTCTGCTTAAGCACAGTGGCCGCCTGTTGCGCTTGTTGCGCCGCTACCGCCCCCGCGTTGATCAGTTGGCGATACCGTGCGTCGTCGTCCCGTGCGAGCTGTAGAGCCGCGAGTTGGGCTTCGATTGACGCCTGCTTCTGGCGGATGATCGATTGCTGGAGTGTCCGCTGGGCGTCGAGGTTGGAGATGGCCGCACCGGCCGCGTCGACTTCGGCTTTGGCGCGTTCGAGCGCCGCGCGAAAGTCGCGATCGTCGATGCGGATCAGCAGCTGACCGGCGGCGACGTGTTCGTTGTCGTTCACCGCTACCTCTGCGACGTAACCCGATACCTTCGGTGCAATGGTGCTGTAGTCGGCTTTGAGGTATGCATCGTCGGTGCTCTCCATGAACCGACCGACAGTCCAGTACCTGTAGCCAAATACAGCGGCACCCGTGATGACGGCGATCACGACGAGCGAAATCACCAGTCGACGCCCGGCGGTCCGGACCGTTGGTACCGTCGCACCGTTGTTCTCTCCGACGGCGTCGTCCGATCCACCGTCGCGCGTCTGGTTGGCATCATCGTCGGACATGAAATGTACGTCGTGTGTGAATGACAGACTCAAAGGGCCTCATGGCCCGAGCACCATTTCAACAGAAGCGTATGAGCGCTTGGATTGCACGAACGTATTGGTTTTGGCTCGATCGTGTCAGATCCGGAGCCGATACCTTCGTACAATCGATCCGAACCCGCATCTTTGCTCTGATGTGTTTTTGTGTTTGATTTTCGCTAGCAGCTTGGCTGATTCGAGGCGTAACTAACGGGAATACGATGACGCGACTGCTCTCGGTCAACGTCGGATTGCCGCGCGTTATTGAATGGCGCGAAAAGACCGTGCGCACCGGCATCTGGAAAGCGCCCGTACAAGGACGCTGCCGCGTGACAAAGCTCAACCTGGAGGGCGACGGGCAAGGCGACCTTCACGGCCATGGCGGTGAACATCGGGCCGTGTTGGTGTATCAGGTCGATTCGTACCGCTACTGGCAGGAGCGTCTGGGACGTGGGCCTTTTGCCCACGGGCAGTTCGGCGAAAACTTTACGGTCGACGGATTGCCGGACGACGAAGTCTGTATCGGCGACCGCTACCGAATTGGTGGCGCCTTGTTCGAAGTGACGCAACCGCGTACTACGTGCTATCGGGTGGGAATCCGGATGGACGAACCACGAATGGCGGCTCTGCTTACTTCCAGCGGGCGGCCCGGCTTTTACTTGCGTGTCCTGGAGGAAGGCGAGGTCGCCGCGGGTGACAGCATCGTCCTCGTCAGCAGTGGGCCGCAGCGCATGACTGTTGCTGTAGTGAACGGCCTGCTCTATTCCAAGCTTCACCCGCGGGATCTGCTCGAACGCGTGCTGAACATTCCGGCGCTGTCGCCGGGTTGGCGAGGGTCGTTCGAGGCGCTCGCGCGAAGTCAGGAAACTCACCCCGGCGCGACGGGCAATGCGGGCTTGACGCCGGCCGCGGCGGCTCGGACTGCGGCGCCCGGTTTTCGCGCGCTCAGAGTCGCTCAGCGAATTGGGGAAAGCGCAGAAGTCGTTTCGCTTGTGCTACGGCCGACGGATGGGAAGCCGCTCACGGTTCCGGTCGCGGGCCAATTCGTGGTTCTGCGAATGCGCCCTCGCCCGGAAGGCCCGGTTCTTTTCCGGAGCTACTCGCTTTCCGGTCCACTTTCCGCTGAGCAATATCGCATCAGCATCAAGCTGGAGCGCGATGGCGCTGCCGCAACCTTTCTGATCGGCAATGTCCGGTTGGACGATGTTCTCGATGTGAGCGAACCAAGAGGCAACTTCACGTTGCAGTCCGGGCAGGGGGCGGTAGTACTGCTGAGTGCGGGAATCGGCGCAACGCCGGTGCTCGCGATGCTTCACGCGTTGGCTGCCGAGGCGACAGCGCGCGAAGTCTGGTGGTTGCACGGCTCGCGCAACGGGGAATCGCATTCGTTCGCGGCCGAGACACGACAGCTTCTCGGCCGGCTTATTCACTGCCGAAGTCAGATCTGGTACAGCCACCCGGCTGAGGATGATCGACAAGGCGATGACTACGATGCACGGGGTCGCGTGAAACTGGCGGCTCTCGAAGAACTGGGCGTGCCGCGTGATGGCGATTTCTACATGTGTGGACCATCGACGTTCCTAGCGGAGCTGAGCGAGAGTCTGAGCGCGTGGGGTGTCGCGGCAGAGCGTATCCATTCCGAACTCTTTGCCGGTGTTCCGTCGCGATTGCCTGGTGTGGTTTCCGCGCCATCGCGCACGCCTCATCAGCCGCCGGGAGCAGCAGGCGCGGGGCCGCTGATTTCCTTCGCGCGCAGCGGTCTCACGACGCGCTGGCGACCGGTCGACCAGAGCCTTCTCGAACTGGCGGAGGCCTGTGGCGTGCCCGTCAGGTGGTCCTGCCGGAGCGGTGTCTGTCACAGCTGCGAAAGCGGGTTGATCTCCGGCGCTGTTTCGTATCAGCCTGAACCCCTGGATTTGCCGGCACAAGGCAATCTCCTGATCTGCTGTTCCCGACCGCAGGGCGACGTGGTGATCGACCTCTGAAGAAGCTAGCTCGCGATTTCTATGCGCGCCGTACGTTGGCGGTGGCGCGTGAACTCATCGGCATGCATCTCGTTCGGTTGCATCGTGGCAAGCGGCTCATAGCTCGCATCGTCGAGACCGAGGCGTATCAAGGTCCACAAGATTTGGCGGCACACTCGGCGCCGGGGCGGACGCAACGCAACGCCGTCATGTACGGTCCGCCGGGTCACGCCTACGTCTATTTGATTTATGGCATGTGGAATTGCCTGAACGTAGTGACTCGCGAAGACGGCGTCCCACACGCGGTACTGATACGCGCCGTCGAACCGCTGGCCGACATTCGAGGCAAAACCTGGGGTCCGGGTCTGCTTTGCAAGGCCATGCACATAGATAGAAGGCTCACGGGCGCCGATCTTTGCGGTGGCTCGTTATGGATCGAAGTGCCGGCCGCCGCCAAACGAAGCAGAGTCGTCCGCGCGTCTCGTATCGGAGTGAATTACGCGGGATCGTGGGCGCACAAGCCGTGGCGCTTTTTCGACCGTGATTCGCCCTATGTATCCACAGTGACCGCCGCAACACGCAAAAAAGCGCTGACCGCGCGCGCTGCGGACGCCCGAGACAACCGCGAATGAACCCTTCTTCAGCTGCCGCGAAGCGCCGCCCTGATCTGGCGATGCAGTGCTTTCAGCGCGTCGACATAGATCTCGGAGAACGTGGGAAACGGCTGGATCGTGTCGCTCAGCACTTCCAAGGGCAGGCGCGCGCGGATCGCCAGCGTTGCCTGTTGCAGCCACTCACCGGCCTCGGGGCCGAGTGCATACGCGCCGGTCAATCGCTCGCCATCGCTGAGCAATGTGATGAATCCGTTCGATTGGCGGTACGCGCGTGTGTAGGTCGCGGTCTTGGCCACCTCGGATACGCGGGCAGTCGCGCTGAAGGCTGCCTCGGCCGCTCCAACCGATGCTGCCTGCGGATCGGTGAAGACCGCTCGCGGCACGGCCTCGTAGTTGGCTTCGCGCGCCTCACCAAGAATGTTGGCAGCGACGATCCGTGCCTGATACTTTCCGACGTGGGTCAGCTGCCAGATGCCGTTGACGTCGCCGATCGCCCACAGACGTTCCCCCGCGCGCAGGCGCGCATCGACGGGGATTCCACGCTTGGTTGCTTCGACCCCGACGCTCTCGAGTCCAAGTCCCTCCACGCGTGGCCGACGGCCGGTGGCGACCAGCAGTCGATCGCCGCGTAGCGTCCTGCCATCGTCGAGATCCAGAACGTATTGCTCACCGTCATGCCGCGCTGCCGTCGCGTGCGCGCCGAGCGCGAGCTCGACCCCGTCGCGACCTAATACCTCAGCGAGCGCGTCCCCAAGCGGTTGCGGTTCGCGTGGGAGGATGTGTTTGGAGCCCTCCACGAGCGCCACCTCTCCACCCAATCGGCAAACCGCCTGTGCCATCTCGACGCCGACCGGTCCACCTCCTAGCACGAGCAGCCGACGCGGCACAGCTTTCATGCCGGTCACTTCGCGGTTGGTCCAGACGCCTTCGAGTCCGCGTAGTCCCGGCACCGGCGGGATGATCGGTGCGGAACCCGTGGCAATTATCACGTGTTCGGCCGTGTAGCGAACCCCATCGACATCGACGACGCCCGTCCCCAACAGTCGCCCACGGCCGCGGATCAGGTCGATGTGCCTGTCTGCGAGCCAACGCTGCTGACCTGCGTCAGAATAGTTCGACACCATGAAGTCGCGCCACGCGAGGGCTGCTTCGACATTGATTCGCGCAGTCGCCGCCGCGTCGTTTGCACCGTGCGCTGCCTCGCCCGGGCGCAGCAGGGTCTTCGAGGGAATGCAGGCCCAATACGAACATTCGCCGCCAACTAATTCGCGTTCGACCACTGCGATTCGCAATCCACCCTCGGCAAGCGCGCCGGCGCAATGCTCACCCGGCGAACCGCCGCCGATTATGATGACGTCGTAGCGGTTGTTCATTGCGGCAGTGCCTTTCCGACCCGCGGTGCTGCGCGAAATGACAAGCGGAATACGCGTTTCATGACGAATGCCTCCAACGAATTCAAAGGGTGGCGCTCAACGAAGCGATGGCTCGCCTCCAGGGTCGTGCGGCGGTTCTAGGGCGTTGCGTTCAAGCTTTTGTTTTACTCTGACATTTCGCATTCGGTTGGGTCCACCGGGGCGAGGGGCCAAAGGGGGGAGAGCTGGGATGCCCCTCGCCCGGTGGTAGTCGATCAACTTGCTTTCGACGTCGGAACGTTCAATTGGCGTCCACGCGTCCGGGCAATCGCGCCGTAACCTCCTGAATCAGCCAGGTGTTTCCGTCGGGATCATTAAACTTGGCGAACGAGGCGTAGCTGCGCCGCTGCGGATCTGGCCCGCTGGCAGGCGGTTTGCCTGGACCGTCGCGGTGGAATACGTCGCTAACATCGACGTCGCGCCGGACGAGTTCGACGCGTGCCGCCTCGATGTCGCTTGCGACTAGATAAAGATTTCGCGCGGATCCGGGCATGGCATCGGTGACGCCAGTTCCGAAATGAATCGAGCAGGAAGAGCCGGGAGGCGTGAACTGTACGACCCTGAACTGCGCGCCGACAACGAAGTCGGCGTCGAGCCTCCAGCCCAAGCCGCCGTAGAAACGTTTGGCGCGTTCCACGTCCGCAACGGGAATGACGACGACCTCCAGCTTCAGTTCCACCGTCGGTAATCTCCGTCTTCCGATTACGGATTCGCTGTGCGCCCGAGTACTCATGTTGGCTCCGATGTTCTGACATGCCCTTGATCAAATTCCAGCAGAGGCGGGCAACGGAATCGATTGCACTTTGGTATTGAAGGTTGAATTCGGCTCGACTAGAGGGTTGCCGCGATTGGCGCGCGCGAGTCGGGTGTAGGGCTCAAAGGCGGCCTGGTTGAAGTTTCATGAACTCTGCCAGCGTTTTCGGATCGAACTCCCGTAGCAGGGCCGCGGGCTAACACCAAAGTATGATAGACGGTCCTCAATAGAGGGTGGCATTGTGCGCCGCCACGTGCATTGGCGCGAAGTGATCACCGATGTGTAATACCCGCGTGGTAGAAGATCCATATGGGGCAATACACGATGAAACCAGTCGCTGCAGTTCCGTTTGCGGGCTCCCAGCTCAGCGACGCACGCCATGTGTGCGCGTTCTTTCACAGCTACGACGAACAATACCGCGTGTTGCTTCCGTTCATTCAGGACGGGTTCGACTGCGGCGATAAGGCGGTTCACATCGTTTCAGCCGACCAATGCCGTGACCATGTGCATCGGTTGTCAGAGATGGGGATCGATTCGACCGCCTTGCAGCAGAGCGGTCAATTCGAACTGCATACCAATACCGAAACGTATCTACGCGACGGACGCTTCGATCCAGATCGAATGCTCGAGATTTTCAGCCGGATGGCAGGCGGCAGCGTAAAGGACGGATTCCGGCTGAGCCGGATCGTCTGTCAGATGGATTGGGCGGCTGAAGGCCGATCGCACCTCGATGCGCTCGTCGAGTTCGAATCGCGCGTGAACGAGGTGTGGCGTCGGCACGACGACGTTGTTGTCTGTGTGTACGACCTGGCGAAATTCGGTGGCGACACGGTGATGGACATCATGCGCACGCACCCGATGGTGCTCATCGGCGGCATCCTCCAGCTGAATCCGTTCTTCGTGCCGCCGGAGAAGTTTCTGCTCGAACTGCGCGACCGACGCGCCACGTCACGATGGACGGCAAGCTGACGGTGCAACCCGAGCCGGGCTCTGACGAGATCAAGCTGCTTCGACGTTGCATAAACGACCTCGTCGGGCTGCTCGCACTTCAAGCGGTCTGGAGCGGCGGTAGTCCATCTCAGATCGCCCAGACCTTGGTCGACGCGTTGTTCGGAATGCTTCACCTCGATCTCATGTATGTGCGACTGGGTTCCGGTGATACGCCAGTGGAGATAGTGCGAGCGGCCGAATCGTACGCGGCGCCCGCACCGCACGAAGTCGGCCAAATACTTGGCCGCCGGCTGGACCACAATCCGCTCAACCCGACGGCGCGGGTGAGCGATCCTGTTGGCGATGGGAACATGACGATCGTGCCGTTTCGGCTGGGTCTGCGTGGTGATATCGGGCTGATCGCGGCGGGGTCACGGCGAGCAGACTTTCCGTTAGCAAGCGAACGCGTGCTGCTCAACGTGGCCGCAAATCAGGCGGCGATTGGGCTTCACGAGGTGCACCTGCTCAGCGAACAGCAACGCATCGCCAGCGAACTCGATCGCCGGATCGAACAGCGCACCAAGGAACTCGCGGCCGCCAACGAGCAGCTGAAGCGGGAAATTGCCGAGCGCCGGCAAACGGAGGACAAGTTGCGGCGTAGCGAGGCGTTCTTGGCGGAAACTCAGCAGATCAGCCAGACCGGCAGTCTGTCGTGGCGTTTGCCGTCGGATGAGATCGTCTGGTCGGAACAGGTCTATCAAATCTTCGAGTTCGAGCAGGGTTCGCCTGTCACGCTCGAACGGATTGCGACTCGCGTTCATCCGGAAGACGTGCCGTTGTTGTTCGACATGATTGACCGTGCCCGCAGCAGCAGTAGCAGCTTCGAATACGAGCATCGCTTGCTGATGCCGGACCGATCGGTGAAATTCGTACATCTGGTCGCCCACGCGACATCGGATCGGGGTGGTGGACTGGAGTACGTCGGCGCGGTTCGGGACGTGACGCAGCGCCGTCTTTCGGAGGATGCGCTCGATAAGGCCCGATCGGAACTTGCCTATGTGTCCAGAGTGACGACGCTTGGCGCGTTGACGGCGTCGATTGCACACGAAGTGAATCAACCGCTTTCCGGCATCATTACCAACGCCGGCACCTGTTTGCGGATGCTGGCTTCCGATCCGCCCAATGTTGACGGCGCGCGCGAAACCGCGCGGCGGACGATTCGCGATGGCAACCGCGCTTCCGATGTAGTCACGCGTTTGCGCGCGCTCTTCGCCAAGAAGGTCAGCGCGATGGAGTCGGTCGACCTGAACGAGGCAGTGCGAGAAGTCATTGCGCTATCGCGCGACGAACTGAACAGAGCCGCGGTGGTTCTGCGATTGGAACTAACTGACGGCCTATCTCCCGTGTCGGGCGATCGTGTCCAACTGCAGCAGGTCGTACTGAACCTGCTATTGAATGCATCCGACGCCATGAGTGGCATCGAGGATCGTCCGAGGCAAGTGATCGTCAAAACGGAACGCGACGATGACGGTTGCGTGCGTCTGAGCGTGCGGGATTCCGGTGTGGGGCTCGAGCCGGGCGGAGCGGATAAGTTGTTCGAAGCCTTCTACACCACCAAAAGTCATGGCATGGGAATTGGTCTCGCCGTCAGCCGATCGATCATCGAGAGCCATCGCGGCCGTCTGTGGGCGGTGTCGAACGACGGGCCCGGCGCCACGTTTGCGTTTTCGATTCGCTGCGAGATCGGCTGATCCTGACAACTGCCGTGATTAGGCGGCGCTTGCGCGACATGGCGCGAAGCGCCAACGGTATCAAGGAGGGGCGCTGGGTCCTATCGATGAGGCCGACCGATACCATCGTCCACTAAACTTATGGCCACGCTTCTGGTCTCATGCATCACAGGTCGTTGATGCTAAGACGGGAGGGATGCAAGTGGCCACGGTGCAACAGATGAATGCAACGAGCACGCCATGGGCGGTCGTGCTCGCAGGAGGTAGCGGCAACCGTCTGCGGCATCTCACGACCGACGCACGCGGCGTTTCGGTGCCGAAACAGTACTGTTCATTGAACGGTGGTCCGTCGCTGCTCGAACTCGCGATACGCCGTGCTGAGCAGCTGGTAGCGCGCCGCTCGATCACTGCCATCGTCGCCCAGCAACACGAGCAATGGTGGCGTGAGTCGTTGTCCGGTATGCCGCGCGACAACGTCATTGTACAGCCGAGTAATCGCGGGACCGGCCACGGCATCCTGCTGTCGGTGCTCACCATTCTCGAAAAGGACCCCGACGCACGGATCGTCTTCCTGCCGTCCGATCACTATGTCACTAACGAATTCATTCTGGCGGCGGCAACGCACAGTGCACTCGACCTCGTGGGCCAGTATGACGGCGAAATCGTCATGATCGGCATCACACCCGAATCCGCGGACCCCGAACTTGGTTACATTGTGCCGGGTCAACGCGCTTCCGCCGGCGTCTTCGACGTGGCCCGCTTCGTCGAAAAGCCCGAGCGCGACATGGCGCATGAATTACTCGAAGCGCGCTGCTACTGGAACAGCTTCATCTTCGCGGCGCAGGGCAGCTACCTGCTGTCGCTGTTCGAGGCGCTCTATCCGCACGACGTCGCGCACATGCGTAGCGCGCTGCGTGCCGATCGTCACAACGGCGGCAACGAAACCCTCGCGCGCCTCTACGAACAACTCACCGAGATCGATTTTTCGCGGCAGATCGTCGAGCGGTCGACGCAACATCTGAAACTCGTCGCGGTCGGCGCGTGCGGCTGGAGCGATCTCGGTACGCCGGAGCGCGTCGGCAAGACGATTCGCCGCCTGGATGTGACCGTCAACATGCCACGCAGCGCATCCACGGCGACACGCGCCAACCGCGGCAGAATCCACGCCGATACCACAACCATGACCAACGCGCTCGCGACGCCGGCGATCCAGCGCAGCGTCAACCACACGGCAACGTGATGCGCGATGCCCATGGCCGGCGTGCAAACTACGATCACGACCAGCCCGCCGCGAATTGCGCTGCGAGCCGTGATGCCTGGATGTATGGCAAGCAAACTTCCGACGGAGTATCCGAAGTAGTTCGCCGATGCCAGCCAACCACCCTGCGCCACTGAGATGTGGTGGTCTGTTTGCATCATCGGCAGGATCGGTGTGAACGCGAATCGGCCGATTCCCATTGCTATCGCCAGTGTCGCTAGAACGCTAACCGCGATGGCGAGGGGCGAATGCGTACGGTCTGGCGTCATCCGTTACCGAGTGCACCCACGTGGTAGCCGAGCCGGCGTTCCACGTCTCCCGGTTCGTGGAAGCCGCGCTCGAAGAGCGTTCGGATGCGCCTTTGCGCCGTAGGTCGCTGCAGCGACGTGAGGAACGCATCCCACTCGGGTGCGATGTCCGCGTCAGCGGGCAGGCTGCTCAGATTTACCAGGTGTTTGATCTCTGCCATCACTTGTTTGTCGAAGGACGACAGTCTTGCCGCGAACGAGTCCACGAACGAGTCCAGTTCGGCGTCGGGTAGTGCGCGGTTGACGTAACCGTAGAGTTCGGCGAGTTCGCCGTTGATGTCGTCGCCACCAAGCAGAACTTCCAGCGCACGGCCGCGCCCGATCAGGCGCGGCAATCGCGCAATGGGACCGCCGCCCGGCACGAGTCCGGCACCGACTTCCCATTGCGAGAGGATTGATTTTTCGCGGCTTGCGAAGCGCATGTCGCTGGCGAGCGCCAGTTCACTGCCCACGCCCGTGGCGCGTCCGCGAATGCTGGCAATCGATACGACCGGTGCGCGGCTCAACCGCACGAACATGTCGGGCAGCTGCTGCAGGCCGGTCGGCCCGGGCGGAAGCCGTGTGGAGTCCTCGAGGGGTGCACGGAAGTTGTAATGCGTCAGGAAGGATCCTTCGACGGCGCTGTCGAATACGACAACCTTCAGAGCTTCGTCCCGTTCCACTGCGGTGACGACATCATTCAGTTCCGGCAGCGTCTCCGGGCCGAAGATGTTGAGCGGCGGATGATTGAACGTGACGCGCCAGTACGCTGGCGATCGGTGCGTTACCAGAATCTGCTTGTTCGTGTTGGTGTGCATTTCTCGGTCCTCCTGATTGGCACCGCTGCAAGCTGCGCCAACCTGTGGGATGAATCCATTGGACGAAGGTATGGCTCGCCGATAACAGGCATACGGGGGGGATGTCGAAGGGTCGACAGAACCGTTGCTATTTCGCAGCTGCAGCGCGTTCGATGATCGCGGCTACTGCATCGGGGTGCGACACCATCACGACGTGGGAGGCGCCCGCCACTACGATGGTCTCCTTCGAAGCCGCGCGCTTTGCCATGAATGCTTGCGCAGCGGGCGGAATGTTCAGGTCGCGGTCGCCATAGATGAACCAGGACGGGATGGTCTTCCATGTTGCCGTTGCGGATGCCTCATTCAGCGCTGCTTCCGTGATCGGCCGCTGCGTTGCAGCCATCAGCCGCGCATCGTTTACCGGAACATCTGCAGCGAACTGTGCACGAAACCTGTCCTGCTGGATGTACAGATCTTTGCCGCCATGGGGTAGCGCAACCGGCGGCGCGAGCGTCGGACCTAACGTGCTTCCAGGGAAGCGGTTCGAGAGTTCGCTGGCCGTTTCGCCGGTGTCAGGCGCAAACGCTGCGACAAATACCAGCGACTTCACGTTCTCCTTTGCTGCAACCGCGTTGGTGATGACCAGGCCGCCGTACGAGTGGCCGACCAGCACCACTGGCCCCGGAGTGCTGTCGATCACGCTGGAGACGTACACAGCGTCGTTCTTCACGCCTCGCAGTGGATTTGCCACGGCCACTACGGGGTAACCCTTCGCGATCAGCCGGCTGAGCACACTGTTCCAGCTGGCTGATTCCGCGAATGCGCCGTGTACCAATACGATCGTCGGCTTCGCATCCTGAGCGCTGGCGCTGGTGGCCATGACGCCGATGCAAAGCAGTGCGGTGAAAAGCAGACGCGTCGCGCGTCGGGGAATGTGCGTCTTCATGTCGTGATCTCCGTCTTGTTCATGCGTTCCCGGTTTGCCCGTTGTGGCCGAAGACTTCGGTCCCGGCGAATCTGTCGAGAAGGTCGCGCCCGGTCCATTAGACGATGGTATCGGTGGAGCGGCTCTACCTGTGCCAACAGTGCTTTGAAGGGGCGCGGTTTGACCTTCCGTAAGGGACGCTGTTCGACCAATACCATCGTCCAATACGCGCATTGCCGCGCTTCTGGTCTGATTCCATGCGTTGCGCGGATTACGGGTAAGGAGGAAGTCCAATGATCAGGCTCGACGTCAACGGAAAAGCCTGCACGGTGGACGTGCCGGAAGAGATGCCGCTGTTGTGGACGTTGCGCGACGTGCTGAACATGACGGGCACGAAGTTCGGGTGCGGCGTGGGTCTGTGCGGCGCGTGTACGATTCAGATCGACGGCCAGCCGGTGCGCTCCTGTCTTACGCCGATTGCCGTTGCGGTGGGGAAGCGGATCACGACCATTGAAGCAATTGACGGGACGGCAGCGGGCAAGCGGATCCAGAGCGCGTGGCTCGCGCTGGACGTGCCGCAATGCGGCTACTGCCAATCGGGCCAGATCATGTCGGCGAGCGCGCTGCTTGCAGGCAATCCCAATCCGACCGACGCGGACATCGACAGGGCGATGGCCGGCAACATCTGCCGCTGCGGGACCTATCTGCGCATTCGCGCGGCCATCAAGCAAGCAGCTGACGTTGCCTCGGCCGGTGATACGGCTACCGTCGCGCACTCGGAGGTATGAGGTGAGGGACTTCCCGGACGAATCGTGCGACGTCGCAGTTTCATCGCGCCGCCACTTTCTCCAACTCAGCGTCACCGCGGCAATCGGTGGCGGTTTGATGCTCGGCCTCGGGCTGCCGGTGCGCGGCGAGATCCGTGACACGCTCACCGGCAACGCGCCATTCGCGCCAAATGCATTTCTACGCATTGATCGCACCGGCAAGGTCACATTCGTGATGCCGGTGATCGAGATGGGGCAGGGGACGTATACCTCGGTGCCGATGCTCATCGCTGAAGAGCTCGAGGTCGACGTCGACAAGGTCGCAATCGAGCACTCGCCGCCTGACGACAAAATCTACGTGAATCCGTTGATCGGCGTGCAGATGACGGGCGGTTCCACCGCGATTCGTGGAACGTATATTCCGCTGCGTCGCGCCGGTGCCACCGCGCGCGCAATGCTCGTCACCGCGGCGGCGCTGCGCTGGGGAGTGAAGCCGTCCTCGTGTGACGCGCACAACGGCGTGGTGACACACAAGCCGAGCGGCCGCTCACTCGGCTACGGCGATCTGGTGGATGCTGCCGCGATGTTGCCGGTTCCGGAGAACGTTGCGCTGAAAGAACCTGCGCAATTCAAACTGATCGGCACGTCGCATCGACGTCTCGATGCGGCGGTGAAAGTCGACGGCAGCGCGAAGTTCGGTATCGACACGCGGCTGCCGAACATGAAGTTCGCGGTCGTTGCAATTTCGCCGACATTCGGCGGAACGCTCGTGTCGGTGGATGAAGCAAAAGCAAAAGCGGTTGCGGGCGTGAGCCAGGTGGTACGTCTCGTCGACGCCGTCGCAATCGTCGCGGCGCATACCTGGGCGGCGAAACAGGGTCTCGCCGCTGCTGCGCCGCAGTGGGACGCGGGACCGAATGCGAAGCTCACCACCGCAGACATCGTCGCGCAGTTGGCGGACGCGTCGGAAAAGCCGGGTCTGGTCGCGCGCCACGACGGTGATGCGGCCGCCGCCATCGTGAAGGCGGCGCGCCGAATCGACGCCGTCTATGAGCAGCCGTTTCTGGCGCACGCGACCATGGAGCCGATGAACTGCACCGTGCAGTTCAGCAACGATGGCTGCGACGTCTGGCTGGGCACTCAGGTGCCGGGCCTCACGCAGGCGGCGGTAATGAAGGTCACTGGCCTCAAACGTGAGCAGGTACGTCTGCACAACCATCTGCTCGGCGGTGGCTTCGGGCGCCGCCTCGAATATGACGGTACGGTGCGCGCGGTGCAGATCGCGCAGCAGGTAGCAGGACCGGTGCAGGTGATCTGGACGCGCGAGGAAGACATCCAGCACGACATGTATCGTCCGTACTACTACGACCGCTTGAGCGCTGGAGTCGATGCCAGTGGCAATGCCATTGCATGGTCGCACCGCATAACCGGCTCGTCGATCATCGCGCGCTACTCGCCATCGTGGATCAAAGACGGCATCGATCCCGACGCGATCGACGGCTCTGCCAATCACCCGTACGCGTTCCAGAACGTGCATGTCGAATGGGTCGCGCAGGAGCCGCCGACGATTCAAACCGCGTTCTGGCGCGGCGTCGGGGTCACGCGCGGCACGTTCGTGGTGGAGAGCTTCATCGACGAACTCGCGGTGAACGCCCAACGAGATCCGGTGGCGTATCGCGTTGCACTGCTCGATAAGAATCCTCGCGCGAAGGCGGTGCTGCAGATTGCGGCCGAAAAATCCGGGTGGGGTGAACCGCTGCCGGCAGGGCAAGGCCGCGGCATTGCGGTGTGCACCGGCTTCGGTAGCTTCATCGCGCAGGTCGTGCAGGTGAAGGTGGACAAATCGGGCGAGGTCACGCCGACGCGCGTGTGGTGCGTGGTTGACTGCGGCGTCATGGTGAATCCCGATACCATTCGTGCGCAGATGGAGAGCGGCATCGTGTTCGGGCTGTCGGCGGCGCTGTTCGGCGAGATCACGATCAAGGACGGCCGCGTCGAACAGACGAACTTCGGCGACTATCGCGTGCTGCGAATCAGCGAGGTGCCGCAGATCGAGGTTTTCCTCGTGAAAAATCTGGAAGCCCCCGGCGGAATCGGCGAACCCGGCACATCGTGCGTGATGCCGGCGCTGACGAATGCGATCTACGCGGCCAGCGGAAAGCGGATTCGAAAGCTGCCGGTCGGCCAACAGGCGCGTACCACGTAGAGGCTGTTATGAAGCGAACTGGACGAGTTGCATTGCAGTCGATGTTGCCTGAAGACATCGAGTGGAAACCGTTTCCGGCGTTCCCCCCGTCAGTGCGGCTCGCCGTCGTCGTTGGTCACCCGTCCGAGCCGGGTCTGTATGCGATCAGAGTGAAGGTGCCCGGCGACGTGAAGCTGATGCCACACCGACACCCCGAGGACAGAATTTACACGGTCATGTCCGGCGTCTTTTACATCGGCTTGGGCGATCGATTCGACGGCAACAGCGTCGAGGCATTCCCGCCGGGCAGCGCGATCGTGCTGCCGGGCGATACGTGGCACTTCCATTGGGCAAAATCGGGTGAGTACATCACCCAGGTTGTGGCGCTGGGTCCGCTGGGTCTCGAGTATCTGAACCCGGGCGACGATCCGCGCAAGCATGCGGCGTCTTCCGCCACGCCGGAAAACGACACTAAGGTGTAATAGAGGTCTGCGCGATTGCGGTGCATGCTCGGGTTGAGGCGGATGGTCCGGAGAAAGGCAATGCAAAAGCGAGATTGTCGGTGCCCGAGCGCAGCGTAATGGGCTCGCGTTTGCTCGTGTCGGTAGTCGATGACGACGAGTCCGTGCGCGAATCGCTGCCCGATTTGCTGAAGGAACTGGGCTACGACGCGCGTGCATTTTCTTCGGCTGAGGATTTTCTCGAGTCCGATTGTGTATCGAAGACCGCATGCCTGATGCTCGATATAACCATGCCAGGCATGTCTGGACCCGAGTTGCAGCAGGAACTGGAACGGCGCGGACAGGCGATGCCCATCATCTTCATCACCGCGCGACGGGACGAGGGCGTGCGTCTGCGACTCATCAAACAGGGTGCCGTCGAGTGCTTGTTCAAGCCGTTCAGTGACAAAGCCGTGGTTGTGGCGCTGAATGCGGCGTTCGGGAAGTGAGTTGATGCGCCATACCGTTGCGAGGTCGCTGCGCATGCCGCAAACCAGACCGGTCGAGACCGTTTTCATTGTCGACGACGACGTTTCGGTGCGGGAGTCGCTCGACTCGCTGATCCGGTCAGAGGGCTGGCACGCAGAGACATTTGCCACCGCGGAGGCGTTCCTTTCGCGACCGCGCGTCGATGCGCCAAGTTGTCTTGTGCTCGACGTCGGTCTGCCGGATCTCAATGGGCTCGATTTGCAGAAGCGCCTGTCCGATCGGATCGACATGCCGATCATTTTCATCACCGGATATGGCGATGTGCCGATGACGGTGCAGGCGATGAAGGCCGGCGCGGTCGAGTTTCTGACGAAACCGTTCGCGGACGACGTGCTGTTGAACGCAATTCGCGGGGCCATTGCGCGCAGTGAAGCCGCTCTAGCTGACGAGTCGAATCTGCGTGTTCTGCGGGAGCGTCACGCGTCGCTCAGCCGTCGCGAGCGTGAAGTGATGGCCCTCGTGGTCACCGGTTTGTTGAACAAACAGATCGCGGGAGAGCTCAACATCAGCGAAATCACGGTTAAAGCGCACCGCGGCCAGGTGATGCGTAAAATGAAAGCGAAGTCGCTGGCTGAACTGGTCAAAATGAGCAGCCGATTGTCTGGCGATTCCTGACGAAGTGGAGGACGGGCGATGAGTGAGGAACGGGCGGTGCTTGCAGGTGGCTGCTTCTGGGGCGTACAGGATCTATTGCGCCGCTACGAAGGTGTGGTTTCCACACGCGTCGGTTACAGCGGTGGCAATACGCCCAATGCCACTTACCGCAACCATGGCGCGCACGCCGAAGCAGTCGAGATCCTGTTTGATCCTGCGCGGATCAGCTTTCGGAAGATCCTCGAATTCTTCTTCCAGATTCATGATCCGACGACGCGCAATCGCCAAGGAAACGACGTCGGTGCCAGTTATCGATCGGCCATCTTCTACACCAGCGAAGCGCAGCGCCGGATTGCACAAGACACGATTGCCGACGTCGAGGCGTCGGGTCTGTGGCCCGGCAAGGTCGTCACGGAAGTTGTGCCGGCAGGTGAATTCTGGGAGGCCGAACCAGAACATCAGGACTATCTTCTGCGAGATCCCGAAGGCTACACGTGCCATTTCGCCCGGCCGCACTGGACGCTGCCTGTTCGAAAAAGCAACACAGCCCCGATTGTCTGAAATCCGTGCCTGCCGGGCGGTGTAGACCTGCGTGACCCGAATCTGAAGGTCAGGGTCGCGCCGCGCTGACGCGGCGCCTCCACGCATTCGGACTCTCGCCAATGACGCGGCGGAATACGCGGGTGAAGTGCGATTGATCGCACAGGCCGCACGTGAGCGCGATCTGACACAGTGGTTCGTCGGTGGTCAACATCAATTCCTGGGCGCGCAACATGCGGCGCCGCGCGATAAATGAAAACGGCGTTTCGCCGAAAGTGCGCTTGAAGGACCGGAAGAAGTGCCCGGTGCTCATCCGTACGAGCTCCGTTAGATCTTCGGTCGCGATGTTGCCGCCGAGGTTGATATCTATGTATGCCGTCAGGCGTTTGGCTTGCCAGGCGGGCATCGCGCACCTGGTGTGAACGGATGCGTTGCGATCGCGTTCGGCGTCTACCAGCGCCGCCGCGCGGGAGATGCAGGTCCGGGCTGTTGGTCGGTCGCGTTCGAGCGCGATGCGCGCGTCGTCCAGCAACTTGGCGACGATTGTGAGCAATCCATCGGCAGTCGGAGGCCCGGACGCACTGGTCAGTGGCAGAATGGCTCGCTCACTCGAGTTCGTGCGATGGTGAAAGTCAGCGACCACCACGTTCTCGCAGAGCGCTGTTGTATTCGTCAATTGTGCTTGCGCCATGATGTCCGTCGTTAGGCAGTTGTTGTTGCTTGATCGAGCCGGTTCGACGAGACGGTGAACTACGAATCACAGGACTTACCGGCACGGTCTAGATCAAAACAAAGAAAAAGAGCCGCATCGATTGGACATTGGTATCGGTCGAGAAACTCTTTCGCTTGGGAGCGCTGCAACGAACGGACCAATTTGCGCATCCACGTACAATTCGGATGACCCGACTCAGTGGCACCCTCTCGCGCTCAACACCGAACGGTATCGACTACGGAGAAGGGCAGTGGCAAAAGAAATCCCGACACAAGGCTTTGGAACATTGGCGCCGACTCGGATCGGCCTTTCGGCAGAGATTCGCTACAAAAGCGTTGCCGCTTTGAATCGTATGCTGGCGCACACGCTCAGCCTTCGAGATCTGTACAAGAAGAATCACTGGCAGACCTCTGGCGCGACGTTCTATCAACTGCACTTGCTGTTCGACAAACATTATGCGGAGCAGGCCGACCTGGCCGATGCGATCGCGGAGCGTGTGCAGACGCTCGGTGGCGTGACCATGGCGCTTGCCACCGATACGGCGACGGAGAGCCGTGTAGGTCACGTGCCGCGTGGTCGCGAGAGCGTGCATGCGGAACTCGACGGTCTGTGTGCGGCGCATGAAATGATCCTGATTGAAGCCAGGGCCCTGGCCCGCGAGGCCGCAGAGCGGGGCGACGACGGCACCAACGACTTGTTGGTGAGCGACGTTGTGCGAACGAATGAACTGCAGTGCTGGTTCGTGAACGAGCATCTCGCGAACAGTGAGCCGCAGTGAGCGATTGATCGGCGATCATGCGAACGAGTACGCTAAGGCGCGTTGTGGAAAGACCATCGATAGCGTAAACGCGGGCACCGATGAGATCGTAGCTCTGCGTCATCGGTCTCCTGCGAAAATCTTCAACGAGATCGATCTCGTGTGCGGGTGGCGACGCGAATAGCCAATCGAACGTCACGGGCGTTCCAAAGCTATCGTCGCGTCCAATTCCAACGGCTGCAGTGCATGCAAGCTCTTGCGTCAACCAGACAGCAGAGAGAATCGCAGCGTGCACACGAAACCAATTGTCCGAATAGTCGTAAGAAAGGTCACCGTCTGTGTATGCGGCGCATTGTTGCTGGCTGCAATCAGTTCGGGGGCGTCGGCGGCGGGTGTCGACGCGAAGCTGTTGGCGATGCTCCAGGCGAATGGCTCGATCACGCGGGTGCAATACGAGGAGTTGAGCGCCGATCTGGCGAAGGAACAACAAGCCAGCCCCGCCGTGGTCGCTGAATCCGGCGCGGCTTCGAAAAAAGACCTGGAGGATTTCGAGAAGAAGGTCGCGTGGGCTACGAACACGGTGGTGAGCGGCGACGTTCGGGTGCGCCAGGAGACCATCAGTGTCGACAACCTCGACCCGCAACGCCAACAGGACCGGCAACGCGTGCGCGCGCGTGTGGGATTCGTCTCGCAGGTCACTGATGAAGTCGAGGCGGGCGTGCGCATTGCGTCGGGCAACAGCAGTGATGCCCGCTCGACGAATCAGGATCTCGACAACTACTTCGTCAAAAAGGATCTGTGGCTCGACCGCGCATACGTCAACTGGCATCCGAAAGAGGTACCCGGGCTCAAGGTGATTGCCGGCAAGATGGCGCAACCGTGGGTGAGCGAAGACCAGTTGATTTGGGACGACGATGTCAACCCTGAGGGCATTGCAACGCTGTACAGCCGCAGCATCGACGGTGTGGAGTTGTTCGGCTCGACAGGCGCCTTCACGCTCAAAAACAACGTCAATGGCAACGGCAATCAGTTCACTGACGATTTGCGTTTGATATCGGCGCAGCTGGGCACGCGTTTCACGGTGGCCGACAACTTCAAGGTCACGCTGGGCGGAAGCTTGTATCACTACCACCTCGACGGAGAGGCGCCGCTGGTACCGCCGAACCCGGCGGGAACGTTGCGGCTTTCTGCGAACGGCAATACGACGTCGCAGTTCCAGCTGTACGAGGGCTTCGGTCAGCTCGATGTCAGCGGGGTCCAGGTAGCCGATATGCCGTTGCCGCTTGCGTTTTACGGGCAGTACGTCAAGAACCCGAACGCCAATGGTCCGCAGAGCGATGAAGACGTGGGCTGGCTGCTCGGCGTCAAAACCACGATCTGGCGGATTGGCGTGAACTACAACTACCGCAACGTGCAACGCAACGCGGTGGTCGGTGCGTTCTTCGATGGAGACTTCGCCAGTGGCTACACGGGTTCGCGCGGTTCGAAATATCAGCTGAGCTACCCGATTGCGCAGAACTTCACGCTCTGGACGTCGTACTTTCAGACCGAGTCGAACACCGCCAGTACGCAGGCCGGTTCCGATGTCGATACCTGGCAGATCGATCTCGTCGCATCGTTCTAAGAACTCGACTGTGCCAACGTGATTCACCGTTGGTGATGCGGCGCCGCGGCCTACCGGGATCGTTGGCGCTTCGGGCGTAAACGGTCTTCCGATGGGTCGATCGCCAGAGGATTCGAGTGGCGAGTCTGAAACAAAAGCATCTCGAATCAATCCGGTCATGTAGATACAAGCCCTGCCACTGCCGTCGAGAGACGATTCACGCAACGTGGAAAATCGACATCGAAGGACCTGGCGGCATGACGGATTTATCGAGACGCGTATTTGTGAAATCGATCAGCGCTGTGGCGCTGGTACCTGCAACGTTGGCGGGTACGACGACCGTGGCCGCCGCAGTCCCCGTCCCGTCGAGCGAACTACCGCCACTGTTCGAACGTCCGCTATACGCGTTTTTCAATGCGTACGAAGCGGACTTCATCGAAGCGGCCGTCGAACGCCTGATACCGCCCGATGAGGTGGGTCCGGGCGCGTTGCAGGCCGGCGTCAACAACTATCTCGACAAGCAACTCGGTGGCGCGTGGGGCGCCGGCGAACGCTTGTATCGCAGCGGACCGTGGCAACAAGGTTCGCCGACGCAAGGCTACCAGTTGCCGTTCACGCCGGCGGAGCTCTTCCACACGGCCATTCGCGCCATCAACGCGTCGTTGGAGAAGCAAGGAAGGGTTTTCAAGGATCTGTCGGCCGACGAACAGGACGCCTATCTGAAGTCGCTGGAATCGGGCAACGACGATCTCGATGGTGTCCCGTCGAAGGAGTTCTTCAGCATGCTGCTGAAGATGACGATCGAGGGTTATTTCAGCGATCCGGTATACGGCGGCAACAAGGACATGGTCGCGTGGAAGATGATCGGCTTTCCGGGCGCGTACGCGAGCTACTACGACGCGATCGACCGGCACGGCGTCAAATTCGAGCGCGAACCGATGAGCATCGCGTCCGATCGGAACGGGCATATCCACGTCAACCCAAACATACCGGCGAGTCTCTGACGGCTAGCAATGGCGCAGGCCGGAATACTTCGAGGTGAAAGGATGACTACAAAACTGAAAGAAACCGACATCGTCGTGATTGGCGTGGGGATGGCCGGCAGCATCATCGCAAAGGAACTCGCAGCCGCGGGCTATCGGGTGGTGGGATTGGAACGTGGTCAACCGCGTTTTACCGTGCCCGATTTCCAAGGCCCGTGGGTGCATGACGAGCTGCGCTTCGACGTCCGCAAAGCGTTGATGCAAGACAATACGCGCGAAGCGATGACGTTTCGAAACGCGCCGAACCAGACCGCGTTACCGATTCGCCGCTGGGAATCGTTCCTGCCTGGAACCGGCCTGGGCGGCTCGATGGTGCACTGGAACGGCCAGACGTACCGATTCCACGCGACCGATTTCGAGATAGCGACGAAGGTGCGCGAGCGCTATGGCGCCAAATTCATCGACCCGGAGCTAACGATTCAAGACTGGGGCGTGACGTACGCCGATCTCGAGAAGCACTACGACCGCTTCGAGTATCTGTTGGGCACATCGGGTAAAGCCGGCAATGTGAACGGCACGATTCAGCCGGGCGGCGACCCGTTCGAATCACCGCGCTCGCGGGAGTATCCGACGCCGCCGATGAAGGAGCATTATCAGGGTGCGATGTTCCGTAAAGCCGCTGCTCGGTCTCGGCTATCATCCGTTCCCGCAACCCTCGTCGAACTTGAGCCAACCGTACACGAACCCCGAGGGCCTCAAGCTCAACGCGTGCGTGTTCTGCGGCTTCTGCGAACGCTACGCTTGTGAGCACTACGCGAAGTCGGTGCCGCAAACGGTCATCTTGCCGGTGCTGCTGAAGAACCCGAACTTCGAGCTGCGCACCGGCTGCCAGGTGCTTCAGATCACGCTCGACTCGACCAAGAAGAAGGCGACCGGCGTGACGTATGTCGATGCGGCCGGCCGTGAATTCGAGCAACCGGCGTCGTTGGTCATCACTACGGCCTACGCGCTCAACAACGTGCGGCTGCTGCTCCTGTCGGGTATCGGTAAGCCATACGATCCAGCGACGGGCAAAGGCACCGTGGGCCGCAACTATGCCTATCAGACGATGAGCACCGTCGCGTCGTTCTTCGACGAGGACGTGATCATCAATCCGTTCATGGCATCGGGCGCATCCGGCACGTTGATCAACGATTTCGGCGCCGAGAACTTCGATCATTCGAAGCTCGGGTTCATCGGCGGCGCGTACGTCGGTGCCGTCAACACGAACGGCCGGCCGATTCAGTATCACCCGGTTCCGCCCGGCACACCGAACTGGGGTAAGGGTTGGAAGCAGGCGGTGGCGAAGCACTACAACCACACCGTGATGTTCAGCATTCACGGCAGCTCGATGTCGCAACGGCAGAACTATCTCGACCTCGATCCCACATACAAGGACGCGTGGGGGCTGCCGCTGCTGCGCATCACGTTCGACTTTCCGAAGAACGACCTGCGCATGGCCGACTACGTCACCGGCAAAGCGGTCGAGATCGGCAAGGCGATGGGCGCGAAGCAAGTGGCAGGCAATCCGCGCAAGGGTCCATATACGGTCACGCAATATCAGACCACGCATAACACCGGCGGTTCGGTGATGGGCGACGACCGGCAGACCAGTGTCGTCAACCGATATCTGCAGTGCTGGGACGTTCCGAACGTGTTCGTCGTCGGTGCCTCCGTTTTTCCGCAGAATCCGAATTGGAATCCGACGGGTACCCTGGGCGCGTTGACGTATTGGGCGATCGACGCGCTGAAGGACCAGTACCTGAAGAAGCCCCGACCGCTGGTGTCGGCATGATCATGCGCACCCATAGAAGGCCGTTGGCGATTGCGGCGCTGTCGGTGCTTCCGTCGATCGCAATGGCAGCGGCGCCGAACGGTGCTGGAGATGCCGCGCGTGGCGCCAAAGCGGCGGTTCCGTGCCAGGCGTGCCACGGGTTGAAGGGAGAAGGGTCCACTGCTACGGGCTCGCCGCGTCTCGCAGGGCAGGATGCGTACTATCTCGACAAACAGTTGCGCGACTACGCGACCGGCCTGAGGACGGATCCGGTGATGAGCCCGATGGCGAAAACCCTTTCTGATCAACAGCGCGTCGACGTCGCTGTGTACTTGGCGTCGTTGTCGCCGCCGGCGGCGGGACCAGTTGCCAACGGCGACGCAAAGCTGCTCAACCGCGGCCGCCTGTTGTCGCGCACCGGCGATGAGTCGAAGCAGCTGCAAGCATGTGGCAACTGCCACGGTCCGGATGGCCGTGGCGAAAAGTTCGCGGCGCCCTATCTGGACGGTCAACTGGGGGGCTATTTGGCGAAGTCGATCGCGGCGTGGAAGGCCGGTACCCGCAAGAACGACGGCGGCGAGATTATGGCAAGCGTGGCTGCACGGCTCGATGATCAGGACATCGCCGCAATCTCGGCGTACTTTTCCGGGTTGTCGTCGCCGCAGCCATGATCGCGCTCTGCAGCGAAAGATCGACCATCGTTAGCCGCCAGCTAGGGCACAGATCGATCCAAGCGTTGACGCGACCACAACCAGCACCGCGAGAATCACCGCTACGCGCTTCAGGGTTACCCGGTCTTCTGCGCTGAAGCTTGCGCTATTGGTTCGGCTGAATCGCCGTACGCCGGTGACGGAGTGCTCGACAAGAACGTTCGCCGCATTCTCGTACTGAACATCACCCTGTCGATTGTCCGGTTCGCAGCGTTTCATTTGACCCGCTCCCGCGCATGCAGCCAGTGCACGCTGAACAGATGTTCGTCGTCGATCCAGACCGGGCCGGGACGGAAACCTGCGCGGGAAGCGAGCGCGCGAAAATCTTCCACGGTGAATTTGTACGAGTTTTCGGTGTGGATCGTGTCGCCTTCGGCGAAGTCGAACTGCGTTTCGCCGATCCGCACGGTGTGTTCGCGGCGGCTGACGAGATGCATTTCGATGCGTCGCAGCGAAGGGTCGTAGAACGCGTAGTGGCTGAACGCGTCGACGTCGAAGTCGGCGCCGAGTTCGCGGTTCGCGCGGTGCAGCACGTTGAGATTGAACGCCGCGGTGACGCCCTCGGCGTCGTTGTACGCGGCGT
This sequence comes from uncultured Gammaproteobacteria bacterium, assembly GCA_963780795.1. Lineage (GTDB taxonomy): Bacteria > Pseudomonadota > Gammaproteobacteria > Pseudomonadales > Azotimanducaceae > DATJGR01. The sequence goes on from CAWADH010000013.1 coordinate 297,549, forward strand.
GCAGCCGCGCGGGATCCTTGACCAGGTCCACGCCGATCAACAGGCCGCCGCCGCGCACCATGCGCGAGGCAAGCTGCAGGAATGCCAGCGCCTCGTCGGGGTCGAAATTGCCGATCGTCGAACCGGGAAAGAACCCGACACGGTTCAGCTGGGGGGCGATCGGCGCGGGCAGTTCCAGCGGCAGCGTGTAGTCGCCGATCACCGGCTGCACGTCGACGTGTGGATAGTCGCTGCGCAACCGTTCGACCGCGCCGTGCAGATGCGCTGCCGAAATGTCGATCGGCAGGTAACGTCTGGGCGCCTGCGCGCGGCCGAACGCATCGAGCAGCAGGCGAATCTTCGTCAGCGACCCGGCGCCGAACTCGACGATCTCGGCGTGCGGACCGATCTGCCGGGCGATCGCCGCGGCGTTGTTTTCCAGAATGAGCAGTTCGGTGCGGGTCTGGTAGTACTCGGGCAACGCGCAGATGCGGTCGAACAACGCGGAGCCGGCAGCGTCGTAGAAATATTTCGGCGCAATGCTGCGCGGGCGACGTTCGAAGCCGCGCAGCAGATCGCGCGCGAAGTCGGATTGGGCGCCGTGGATGAGGATGGCGTCGTCGTCGAGTTTCGCGGCGGCGCGAGCTGCGTCGTCGTCATGGATCGATGTCGCGTGCAAGGCGTACTCCCGAAAACTGCCAGCGGGCGCTGGGTGGAAAAAAGTTGCGGTACGTCGGCCGCGTATGACCGGCGGGTGTCGCGCTGCTGCCGCCGCGCAGCACCAGCTGGCCGACCATGAACTTGCCGTTGTATTCCGCGGCGATGCCCGGCAACGGTCTGAAGCCGGGATACGGATCGTAGGCGGAGCGCGTCCATTGCCAGACGTGGCCGGTGATCTGCTCGATGCCGCGCGATGCGCTCGCGACTTCCCATTCGAACTCGGTCGGCAACCGCGCGCCGGCCCATTCGGCATAGGCGCAGGCCTCGTAGAAGCTGATGTGGGCGACCGGCGCGTTCGCATCCAGCGGCGTCACGCCATGCAGACCGAACACGTGCCAGCCGTCGACCGCGCCGCGGTCACGCAAACGCGGATCGTCGGGCGCGAGCCAGTACGCCGGTGCAGACCAGCCGTGCGTTTGCGCCGCGCTCCAGCCGTCGGACAACCAGAACTCGGGCCGGCGATAGCCGCCGTCGGCGACGAACGCGGCGTATTCGCCGCACGTCACGAGGCGATCGGCCATTGCAAATGCGCGGATCAGCGTGGTGTGCCGCGGCGTTTCGTTGTCGAACGAAAATCCGTCTCCCGCGTGACCGACGTGATGGACGCCGGAAGGTTGCGCCAACCACTGCGTGGTTTTTGCTGCGACGGGTAAGGAATCGTGTCGATCGATCGCTCGATACGCGGGCAACATCGGGTTGCACGACAACGCGTGCAGGATGTCGCTGAGGATCAGTTCCTGATGTTGTTGTTCGTGGTTGAGCCCGAGCGCGAGGATCGGTTCGATGCGGGACAGCGTGTCTGAATCTGCCGAGTCCAGCAGTGTTGCCACCCCTTCGTCGACATGGTGGCGATACGCGTGTATCTCATCGAGCGACGGGCGTGTCAGCAGACCGCGCTGGGGTCGCGGATGGCGCGGGCCAAGCGCTTCGTAGTACGAGTTGAACAGGTAATGAAAACGCGCGTCGTACGGGTCGTATCGCTTGGCATGAGGCTGCAGCAGCAGCGTCTCGAAAAACCATGTCGTGTGCGCCAGATGCCATTTGGTCGGGCTCGCGTCCGGCATCGACTGGATGCATTGATCCTCGGCCGACAGCGGCGCCGCCAGCGCGAGGCTGTGCGAACGCACTTCGTGATATCGAAGTGTCAGCGCTGCGGCGGCCGGTTCGAATAGCGGCTGGCTCTGGACACGGCGATACATCTGCGGCTACCCGATGCATTCACAATCAATTGCACTGTGCGTTCGCAGCACTCGTATGGATTGAACGCTCGTGCTCTCGTTTGGCTGAGGGTGCTAGTTGATCCGCGCGCAGACGATTTAGACGCAAAAGCGCGGGTGCAGACCAATACCTTAGTCCAATAGAACGTCCGCATTGGGTCTGGCTACATTCGTGGCGCGTTCTACGTTCCGACCGAGAAACAACCAATAAGAGTTCAGAAAGGATCCACCATGAAGCGCAAAGGTATACATGCCGTTGCAATCGCCACAGTGATTCTGGCGTCCCTCGGCGACGCAGCCGTTCAGGACAAGTACGCTTTGAAAACGTCGAGCGGAATCGCGTTCTCCGACTTCAGGGGATACGAGGACTGGGCAGTGGTCTCTTCCGCCCGGACCGACGAGGTACTCAAGGTGATCGTTGCCAATCCAACCATGATCAATGCTTACAAGGCCGGCGTTCCGGGTAACGGTCAACCGTTTCCGGAAGGTTCCAAGATCGCGAAGCTGCAGTGGAAGCCGAAAAAGAGCACGGAGGCACCCTTCGTCGTCGATGTGCCGGACGTCTTCGCGCAGGCTTTTCTTATGGAAAAGGACAGCAAAAGATTTCCGAAGACCGGTGGCTGGGGGTACGCGGTGTTCAACTACGAAGCGGCATCCGACGAATTCACGGCCGATCCCAGCCCCGCGGACTGCGGACAGTCATGCCATGTGGCGGTGAAGGCAAAGGACTATATCTTCCACCCGTATCAGAAGCGTTGAGGCGTGTGCGCCATTCAGGAATCGCGACTGGTGGGTATTGTTTGTGTGGTTCGCTTTTGTGCCGTCCACACACAGCGCTGACGTCGCCTGGGGTGGCCAAGAAAAAGAATCGACATGGCGCTTGAACTCAGTCACCTGGTCAATGCACATCCCGCACTGGTGTGGATCGCGCTTGCCGATGGTCGCGCCGAAATTCTCAATCAGCGCTGGTGCGCATACACAGGCCTTGGGGTGAGTCAGGCGATGGGCCATGGCTGGCAATCGGCGGTTCATCCTAACGATCTTGCGCTGGTGCTCGAGCGTTGGCGGAGTTGCCTGGTGTCCGGGCAGCCCGGTGAGGTCGAAGCGCGTTTGAGGCGTCACGACGGCCAATATCGCCGTTTCCACTTCAGTGTCTCACCGATTGCCGACGACTCCGGTCGTATCGTCAAGTGGTACGGCATCAATACCGACATCGAAGATCGCGTTCGATCCGACGCCGCCGCGCGACAGCGTCAGTGGGCCTTCGCGCAGATCGTGGATGGCCTGCCGGCGATCGTTGCGCTGTTCACTCCCAACGGCAGGATCATGTTCTGCAATCGTCGGATGCTGGAGTACCTGGATGAGACGATGGAACAGGTGCGGGCGAAGACGTCGGCCTACAACTTCCATCCCGATGATCGCGACGAAGTACTCGCGCTGTGGGCTGCATCGGTTCGGTCCGGCAGGCCATTCGATCGCGAGGCGAGGCTGTGCCGTGCAGACGGCGTCTATCGCTGGCATCGGACGCGGGTATTCCCGCTGCACAACGCCGCGGGCGACATCGAGCTCTGGTATGGCCATTCCACGGACATCGACGACACCAAGCGCGCCGAATCGAAGCTCGCCGCCGAGAAACAGTTGCTGGAACGCGTCGCGCAGGGCGTGCCACTGCCGGCGATGCTCGAGGAGTTGTGCCGCCTGGTCGAAGCGCTGGCGCCCAGCTGTTACGTCAGCGTCCTGCTGATCGACCCGATTGGCAGGACGTTTCGGGCTGGCGCAGGTCCGAGCCTTCCGCAGAGCTACATCGGTTTTCTCGATGGCAGGACGATCGACGCCAACGAGGATCCCTGGTCGCTCGCCATCGCCTCGAAAGCGCCGATCATTTCAGCCCACGTCGCCAAGGATCCGAGGTGGGCTTCGTCGTCCTGGTCGCAGCGGATGACTGAGTTCGGGCTGGGGTCGTGCTGGTCTACACCGATCGTGTCTGGCCGTCAGCAGGTCCTTGGCATTTTCGCCATCTACCGGCGCGAGCCTGAGAGCCCGACCGCCGACGAACAGGAGTTGATCGAGCGGTTCGCTTATATCGCGGGCATCACCATCGAGCGTGCGCAGGCCGACGCCGCTTTGAAGGCGAGCGAAGCAGAACTTCGCCAGGCCCACACTCATCTCAGCGAAGCACAACGGCTGAGCAAGACGGGCAGTTTCACCAGCGACCTCCTGATGGACGAACACACGTGGTCCGATGAGCTCTATCGCATCTGCGAATTCGATGTCGGAAGCAGGACGACCTTCGAACGCGTTCGCGAGATCGTGCACCCCGAGGACATGCCGAGCTACGAGGCGGCGCTCGCGAGCGGCTTCGACGGCAGCGGCTTCGACTTCGTGTTCCGCATCGTCGGCGGTCGCAATACCGTGAAGCATCTGCACGCGGTTGCCCACCGCGTCGAACAGATCAACGATCGGCCGATGTTCACCGGCGCCGTTCAGGACGTGACGGCGCGCAAGGTGGCCGAGGACGCTCTGACCCGGGCGCGAGCGGAACTTGCGCACGTTGCGCGTGCGATGACGATCGGCGCATTGACCGCTTCGATCGCCCATGAGGTGAGTCAACCCCTCTCGGGCGTCATCACAAACTCGAGTACCTGTTTGCGAATGCTGGCCGCGAGCCCGCCCAACCTCGATGGCGTCCGCGCGGCCGTACAGCGAACGTTGCGAGACGGAAACCGGGCGGCCGAAGTGGTGCAGCGGCTGCGCGGCCTTTTCGCGCGGCAACAGCCCGCGACCGAACCGGTCGACCTGAACGAAGCATCGCGCGAGGTGCTCACCCTGTCTTCGAGCGAGCTGCAAGACCATGGGGTGATTCTGCGCACCGACCTCGACGAGACCCTGCCGTCAGTCAGCGGTGATCGAGTGCAGCTTCAACAGGTGATCCTCAATCTGATCCTGAACGCGGCCGACGCGATGAAAACGGTCGACGATCGGCGGCGCGATCTACTGCTCGAGACGAGCCGCGAGGACGCGAGTCTGGTCCGCTTGTCGGTGCGTGATTCCGGGGTCGGAATCGACCCCCAGAACCTGGCGAAGGTGTTCGACGCGTTCTATACGACCAAGAGCCATGGCATGGGTGTCGGCCTGTCCATCAGCCGTTCGATCATCGAGAGTCACAACGGTCGTCTCTGGGCGACGGCGAACGACGGCCCGGGCGCGACGTTTTCGTTTTCGATTCCGTGCGAGCCGGGCCAGCCGTCGCTAAGGCGTGAGGCATAAAAAATCGAATGGCGCTGACCTGGAACCTCATTGTGTGACACGCTATTCCTCATGTCGCGCAGTCCTAAGATTTCGGTTTGGTCCACCAGCGGCGTTCAAACGCCGGAGCGCATGGATTTTTGGGCGTCGGTCCTGTCGTCCCAGGTTGTTCCGATGTCGGTCCGAAGCGATCACGCGGGCGAACAGTTCGATGCACGGATTGACGCTACCGGGTTCGGACCGATCGAAGTACTTCACATGACCGGGTCTGCGCAGGGCGTCATTCGCGACACACACGACGTTGCGCGAAGCGATCAACGCAGTCTGCATCTTCTCGTGGGTCGCAGATGCTCCTGGACCCTGAAGCATCGCGGAAGTGAATTGTTGCGGCCGGGTGATGTGTGTCTGGTCGACACGCGATACACCCACGATCTAAACATTGCGACCCGCTACGATCTCATCAATATACAAATGACTCCGACGTGGCTGGCAAACTGGGGCGCGAATCTCGACGCACTCGTTGGACGTCGAATTCCCTGCGGCACCGGGTGGGGGAGAGCGCTCTCGGGTTATGTGACGCAACTGCTGCCCGATTTCATCGTCGATGCGCCCCTGCCGCAGTCGCTGCTTCTCGACCAGTTGGGAGCGCTGCTTGCGTTGGTGGCTAATGAACGCAGCAGCAATTCGACGCCGTTTGATCACTTGGAGACTTCGCTTTCAGATCGCATTTGTGAATGCATCATGCAACGGTTTGGGGAACCTCATCTGACCGCTGTGCATGTCGCTGCGTCTGTCAACATCTCCGTTCGCACTCTTCACCGCGCGTTGGGCGGTATCGGGCGCACGTTCGGTTCCGTTCTGCTCGATATTCGAAGCCGGACCGCGCTGAAAATGCTGCTGTCGCGCGGGTTTGACCGGTTGACCATCGCCGAGATCGGGCGCCGAGCTGGATTCACCGATGCTTCGCATTTCGTAAGAGTGATGCGCCGCAAAACGGGAAACACGCCTTCCCGGATCCGCAAGACACGAGATGGTTCGTGATCCGTAAGAGGATTTTTCGTCCGATGCGTGCCGCTTGCCGCAGCAGCTTTCTTCAAGGCGAGCCGGCTTTGTTCAAGCACTTCGACAAATTGGATTGCCATCATGCGTTTATTCCAACCAGGAGAATCGCATTATGCCAAGACGTGCGTCACATCGGCTCGCGCTCTCGACTGTTCTAACGGTTGCCATCTGCGGCGCTGCGGCGGCGGCTGACGATGCTACCCCCGCAGAACTGATTGACTCGCTGCACCAGGCCTTTGGAGCGCATCACGCCCGCGCCGTCCACGCGAAGGGCGTGCTACTCGAGGGAATTTTCCAGCCGGATGAGGCAGCGCGCTCGCTGAGCATATCGCCGCTATTTGCCGACGGTCCGGTAGATGTCGTCGCGCGGTTTTCGGACTTCACCGGTCTGCCTGACATTCCTGATGCTTCGCCTCAGGCCAATCCGCGCGGACTGGCGATCAAGTTCAAGTTGGGGGATGGAAGTACGTCGGATGTCGTGACGCATAGCTTCAACGGATTTCCGGTAGCGACGGCGGCGCGGTTTGGTGAGCTGATGCGCGCGATAGGCGCCAGCGGACCCGATGCGCCGAAGCCGACCTCACTCGACACGTTTCTCGCGAGCAATCCAATCGCCAAGCAATTTCTGACTTCGCAGAAACCCGCTCCTGTGAGTTACGCGACGCTCAGTTACTTCGGTGTGAATTCGTTTGCGTTCATCAACGCCGGCGGTAAGCGTGCGTTCGTGCGCTACCGTTTCGTACCTGTCGTCGGCGAACAATTTCTCGACGCAGAGGCCATTGCGAAAGAGTCACCCGACTATCTGATCGACGAGATCGGCAGCCGAGTGGCGGGGAATCCCGCGAAGTTCGTTTGGTATGCGCAAGTGTCCGGACCGGGCGATGCCATTGCAGACCCGTCGGTGGCATGGCCGGAGAGCCGCAGACTCGTGAAGCTGGGCACAGTCACATTGACCCAGCTGGTTGCAAATCAGTCGGCGACCGACAAAACGCTGATGTTCCTGCCGGCCAACGTCACCGCTGGCATCGAGCCTGCCGACCCGATGATCGCGGTGCGCAGCGCGACTTATCCGATCTCGTTTTCGGCGCGTCAGTAGTTCCCCAACGTTTGATCGAATAAGCGGGACCACACTGTCGCCGCGTGGGGTCAATCGCCTGCATCTGTGTTGCGCGCGAGACCGTGTAGGCGACAGCTATCGGCGCCTGCGTCGAAACAAGGCAGGGGTTTCGCCGGTGGCGCGACTGAATATCCTCGTAAAGTGACTCTGATCGGAAAAACCGACAGCGAGTGCGATCTCCGAGAGCGGCAGATCGGAGTCGTTCATCAATTGGCTCGCCCTGGAGATGCGGTGGCTCAAAATGTAACGATGCGGCGGCATGCCGAGGCTTTGCCTGAACGCGCGCGAAAAGTGGTGCACTGACAATTCTGCGATGTCTGCCAATTGACTCAATCCGAGTGTCTGGTGCAGGTGTTTGCTGATGTGTTCACGAACGCGGCGCAGTGCGGCCGGTGCAAGCCCTCCACGCGGCCGCCTACTGGCGCGCATTGACGCTGCGCGTCGACGAGCGTCGCTGAATGGTACTTCCAAGGGGGGCTGAGTCTGATCAGCAACGCTCGGTTGCGGTGTGTCGGGCGGCGCGAGAAGACGGCGTACGGCTGCGAGGAGCTCGTCGACTTCGCACTGCACCGAAACAGATCCGTCGGCGCGAACGCCAAACGCAGTCGGATGCTCGCATTCCTCGGCATGCGTCGTGACGGCCAGCACTTTGGGGGGTGAAGCCGCGTCGTAGAGCGCGCGCGGCATCGCGTCCTCGAACGATCGGATCCAGACGTCGGGGTCCCCGATGACGAGTTGGACCCGAGCGCTGTGTGCGACCCAAAGTGGGTGCTGGCGGATTTCGCGGCAATCGATGACGTCGAAATCGGTCTGTTGACGCAGCGTCGAGGCGATGCCCGCGGCGATCAACGGACATGTGTGGGCAACAAGTGTGGTGTTTCTCACCTGCGGATCAAGCTCTCAAAGGTTGTGACCCGATTGTGAAAGCCATACCGTAATTCGGATGGCCGCATTGCGACATCGATGCGGAAAAAATGGTCTGTGCGTGCCACTTCGGCCGAATGCATGCAGGGGCGCCGATCAGCATGGACCGTCCAAGTAACGCGGGTTTGTGCAATCGGATCGCGGTATTTGCCTGCACATTGCCTGGGTAACTCGATCCAACCAGAGGAAGACACGACGTGAAACCCACTGTGAAGAATCTGACTCGCCCCTTTGCACTATTGGTGCTGATTGTCGGGGCTGCGTTGATTGGGGCCGATCTCCCGGCACATGGCGAAACGGCCGCCGGGCACGAGAAGCCGCTGTTTTCGGCTCTGCTGCCGAACGCGCCCGGCAAACGAATCACAGCGATCGTTGTCGACTATGCACCCGGCGGAAAATCCCCAAAACATCATCATGCCGGCAGCGTGTTCGCGTATGTGCTTTCAGGGACGATCCGATCGGAAAATTCCGCCACGGGGCCGGTGCGTGACTACGCAGCGGGCGAGACCTTCTTCGAACCTGCTGGCAGCGTTCATCTCGTCAGCGAGAACGCCAGTGCGACCGAACCCGCGCGATTGCTCGCGATCTTCGTCGCCGATGACGGTGCCGAGCTGACGGTGCCAGGGGGTTCGACGTGAAGGCGCAGCGCGTCAATCGATTTGGTCCACCAGACGCGATCGTTTTCGAGGACATCGACCGGCCGACGCCTGGCGCGGGTGAGCTGTTGGTTCGGGTGAGGGCGGCAGGGGTCGGCCCATGGGATGCGTGGGTTCGCGCCGGAAAGAGCTTGCTGCCGCAGCCGCTGCCGCTGACGTTGGGTTCGGACATCTCCGGTGTCGTGGAGGCGATTGGTCCAGGCGTGAGCGGCTTCGAATCCGGTGAAGCCGTCTATGGTGTTACCAACGCGCGCTTTACCGGCGGCTACGCGGAATTCGCGATCGCCGCCGCGCAGATGGTCGCCTCCAAGCCGCGCCGACTCACCGACATCGAGGCGGCGTCGGTGCCGGTCGTTGCGGTCACCGCGTGGCAAATGGTCCACGAGCACGCAGGGGTGAAGTCGGGCCAACGCGTGTTGGTGCACGGCGCGGCCGGCAATGTGGGTGCGTACGCCGTGCAGTTCGCCCGACTCGCAGGCGCCCGGGTCGTCGCAACGTCGAAGCATGGCGACGTGGAGTTCGTGCGCAGCATTGGCGCAGAAGAGGTCATCGATTCCGATGCAGCAGCGTTCGAGAACGCGCTCGCACCGGTTGACGCCGTGATCGACACGATCGGTGGTGATGCGCAGACGAGATCGTTCGTGGTCATCAGGCCGGATGGCGTACTCGTGTCTTCCGTGTCGCAACCTGATGCCGAGAGGGCGCGGATACGCGGCGTGCGCGCGGTCATGTTCATTGTCGACGTGAACAGCCAATCGTTGACGCGTATCGCAGCGATGATCGATGCAGGAGATGTTGTTACGAGTGTCGGCGCGGTGCTGCCGCTTGCGCAGGCACGGCAAGCACACGAGATGCTCGAGGGGCGGCTGCCGAGGCCTCGGGGGAAAATCGTACTGCGCGTCTCGGGGTGAATAAAATGAGCATCCAAAATCGGTTGTCGGCAATCTGCGCAAAGGCTCATTCAGTCGCTTGACTGCGGACGCACTCGTGGGGTACGCGCTGGCGAACCTGAAATGCGAGATCGTCGAGTTCGTCGGAAATCCCTCTCGGAGTTGATGGGATTTCTTCTTGTTCGCTGGGGAAGCGTTCGCAACACTACACAGCGGTCTGGGTGACTGCGTGTTGTGACCGTCGAAACCCCTGGTTCGTTTGTTTGCGCGGCGCAATCAGAATTCGATTTGCACTACTTTTGCACGACGACGCGGTCACGGGGCAGTCGAACTGGTAAGAGGATTTCGAAAAGCTAAATAAAATCATTTAGTTGGTGGCGGAGGGGGAGGGATTCGAACCCTCGAGGCGTTGCCACCTGCTGATTTTCAAGTGCGGAAACCAACTCAACTCACCACCGTAACCCATTGTAATCACTAAATTCGGGTGAGTGGGGAAGGGGTGTAAATGTGGGGTTGTGTGCAGAGAGGTGCACTACTTTTGCACGACTGGATGACTGGTTCTGGTCCTACCGCTTCGACCGAGTCGTGCGGACGTCACGGGTGTTCGAGTTCCTACAACAAGGACGCGAAGGGGCGAGCTAACGATCGGTTTCTCCAGGTCAGTTGTTCCGCTGATGCCACATCTCGGACGATTTCAATAGCGGCTTCCGCTTCGCCGGGTAGTCGCGTGATACTCCGCTCGATCCACTAACAGGTCGCTTTTATTCACTAGTCAACGAGGAACATCGCCATGGAAGAGACCGCGGATTGGACAACTCACCTCGTACGCGCATCAGGGGCGCAGCTGATGCTGCAGTCCGATGCGCTTGTGTTTTCGCACCCGTGGACCCCGAACTCGGCGTTTGTGTGGGTGCCGCTCAGTCGCGCGGTCAACCTGAAGCGATGCGCTGTGAACCTGGCGCGCGTTCTACCGGGCAAAGAATCGGGCGGCTATCACCTGCACCATGGTGAAGAAGAGTGGATCTACGTTTTGTCCGGTCGCGGCATCGCCGAGATCGGCGACGACGAGTTCGAAGTCGGTCCCGGCGACTTCATGGGATTTCCGACGTCGTCGGTCGGTCACCACATGCGCAATCCATTCGACACGGATCTTGTCTACCTGATGGGTGGCGAACGCGTGGAATTAGATGTCTCGGAATTTCCGAGACTGGGCAAGCGAATGATTCGCTTCGGCATCAGTGGGTGGGAGCTTGGGACCCGTGCGGAGATCTACGACCTCGCCGCCGCTAGGCCGATGGGGCCGCTCGAAGAGTGAGCGATACGTTGCGCGCACAAATCGATTCGTGCAGCTACGTGTTGGCGGATCTTCTCAACTTGCCTGATCGTCGCCGAAACCATCACTAGGGTCAAGGCGATCGTGAATGCACACATTCGGACATGACAGGCGGTGTTGCTTGTGTGGCCAGGCCCGGTGTTCATCGGGCAGTGTAAACTCCGCGCGCTACGCCTAGGCAATTTAGATGGCCGACGTCTTCATATCCTACGCATCGGAAGACCGCGCGCGCGTCGCGCCGCTTGTTGAAGCGCTCGAACGCCAGGGATGGAGCGTCTGGTGGGATCGCGGTATCAACGCGGGTCAGAAATTTGATGAAGTGATCGAGCACGAGCTCGAATCGGCGCGCTGCGTTGTGGTCGCCTGGACGCAGCGCTCGGTCAGTTCCGACTGGGTTCGCAACGAAGCGCTCGACGCGATGGAGCGCAAGGTCCTCATACCGGTTCGATTGGATGACGTTCGTCTGCCGATCGCGTTCAGGCGCGTGCAGACGTCGGATCTACTCGGCTGGCCCGGTTACCACGAACCCGCGCAGTACGCGGCGCTGATCCGCAGTGTCGCAGCCTACGTCGGTGCGTCACCGCGGACCAACCCCGAGCCCGTACGGGATCGACCGTCGATCGCGGTGTTGCCGTTCACGAGCATGTTGTCCGATCCGGATGGCGATTTCATCGCGGACGGGTTGACCGAAGACCTCATCACCGCGCTCGCGAACACCTACGACATGTTCGTTATCGCGCGTCATTCGAGCTTCACGTACAAGTCTCGCGCGATCGACGTGCGCCAAGTGGGACGCGAACTCGGTGTCTCCTACGTTCTCGAGGGAAGCGTCAGGCAGTTCAAGGGAGAAATGCTGCGCGTCAGCGCGCAGCTGATCGAAACCGAAACCGGGACCAGCTTGTGGGCGGACAGGTTCGACCGGCCTGCGGAAAGTCTGTTCGAAATGCAGGACGAGTTGATCACGCACGTCGGGTCCGCCACGAACGCGAAGATTCTCGGTCGCGAAGTTGCGCGTCCCGCTCGACCTTCGGAACGTTCGAGTATCGCTCTCTGGCGGATGGACCAACGACTCCGAACGGCAAACCTGCGTCAAGGAGAGCCGAACGTAGTCGCGTTCCGCAATGCCCTCGCTGATATCGACGCCGAGATGGCGTCCGCGCCCAACGTTGCGCTGCTGATCGCGCACAAAGCAGCAGTCATGGCCGCACAAACTTCGAACTTCGTTGTGGAGAACCGGGACCAGGTGACTCAGGAGGCGTGTGCATTGGCGAGCGCGGCCCTAGGCATGGCGCCGGAAGACAATGAAGTGCGGACCCTGGCGGGGTTTGCCCTTGTCTATTGCAGCAACTACGCAGAAGGGATTCCGGTTCTCGAACGCGCGCTGCGGATCGATCCGAACTCCACTCTGGCCGCGTTCGACTTGGCTTATGCTTTGATCACGTCTCGTAAAGACGTCAAACGCGGTATGGAACTCGCGAACGAGATCATGCGTCGCGACCCGTTTGCTCGGGTGCGATCGGGATGTCTATTTTTGCAGGGCCTCGCGTACGCGGAGCAACGCGACCACGAATCCGCCGTTGCCCGACTCCGCGATTCCATTCGAGTACAGCCGCTGTTTCCGTGGGCCTGGATTCTGTTAGCGCTGTATCTCCTCCAGCTAGACCGCCATGACGAGGCTCTCGCCGCGATAGACGAAGTGCTTCGTTTGTTTCCAGCGCTGACTATCGATACCGTCGTGGCAACAACGCGACATGTTTCGGGGGATCAGTCTGCTGTAGCCACAGATCGATCACTTCGGCCGCTGTGGCCCGCACGCGCCTGAATGGGTTCGTCAGGCGCACCAATCCAGTATTGTTAGCAATGAGAGCTTCTGCCACCGACTTGTTGAGGGTGGGCGACTCGTCATTCGGTACGACCATCGTGACACCGGACAATCGAGTTGATTTGACTTGGTCGCTGCCGAACACGCTCGGTGACATGGCTATGGATGCGGTGGGCATACTCGATGCATTCGGCACCGAATCCGCGGTTCAAGCTTTCACGACCAGTGGTGTGTTTAAGGGAATGCGGGACTCCGTCGAGTTGCTACGACGCGGCGATTGCTTTACCTGCATGGCGGCGCATTTCGTGTGGGGAGCCCGCGCGAGGTGAATCGTCCGCCGCCTATTGCTGTCGAAGCCCGCGGCAGGGCGGGGACGTTAGCTCACTACTTAATTCGAGTAGATCCAGAAGCCCGCGATTGTCCACGTGGGCACAGCCAATGGGCCTCCGGGCATTTCCATGGGGCGTCCAGGACCGGCGACGCTCCTAGGATAGGCCGACCTGGTCGTATTGGGTGACGCACATCTGCTCGATCTCGCTAGGTTTCAGAGCATTGAGATCTTCACCGCGGCAACTGCGGTGGAGAGGATCGGCTCGATCGCGTAGAGCGCCATCAAGCATTTCATGGCGGGCCACTACTCAGGTCGAAGCGAGATCGTCAGAAATCCCTCCCGAAGTTGAGGGGATTTCTCCTTGTTTGCCGAGGACCCTTTCGCGACCTTACATAGTGGTTTGTCACTGTTTGAAAATCTGGGTTTGTCTGTTTGCGCGGCGTAGTCAGAATTCGATTTGCACTACTTTTGCACGACGGTGTCGCACACACATCAGCCTAACGGGGAGCAGAATTATGAAAGCTAAGTGAAATCATGACGTTGGTGGCGGAGGGGGAGGGATTCGAACCCTCGAGGCGTTGCCGCCTGCTGATTTTCAAGTGCGGAATCCAACTCAACTCCCCACCGTAACCCATTGTTAACACTAAATTCTTATGAGCTAAAAAGAGGCGGAAGAGTGGGGTTGCGTGCAGAGAGGTGCACTACTTTTGCACGACTGGATCGCTGGTTTCTAGCGGCTCTCCGATGCGACACGGTCGTTCAGACGTCATGGATGATCGAGTCGGTACAACAGGGACTCGAAGGGGCGAGAGGACCATCGTATTTAGGTCCGGCGCCGCGGCGGAGCGAGCTCGATTCGGTATCGTCAAGGAATGCGGATCGAGATCAGCTTCGATTTTGATCAAGAAATCAATCATTCTGCCGCGTGTCCGCGGGAACGCAGAATCGAACTGCCGACATGCGGATTTTCAGTGAACTGATTTCGTGATCTAGCGTGACCCAACGTGATCGAGACAAACGTTTAGGTGCGGATTCTTACCACCGCAGATCACGTTGAGTGACGCTGGGTGACGATAGATTGGGCACCTTAGTGGGCATCATCCAAAGACCCGAGCGTGTCCTAAGCAGGAGCCACAACGTCGTGGCGGAGGACGTCGCCGCCGCGTTCGCCGAAACCGACGTGCCTGGATGTGACGGCTCGACTTACCGACGGCAACGTCGTTCTCGCGAAGCACCTGCTCGGGTGTATGCGCGAGGAGTACGACGGCTTGTTGGCGGTCGTCCTGCCGCGCCGCTCGAGTCGTGCTGATACGAAGACGTTCGACCGCGGAACGTAAGGGCGGCAGAACGTCCTGCGTCACGCAAACCGTTTGACCGTAGCTCCGATTGCCCGTCTACTGCGGCGATGAATTCCGCAGCCGACCGGAAACTCGCAGCGATTCTGTGCGGTGACGTCTTCGGTTATAGCCGGCTCATGGAGGACGACGAAGACGCCACGGTGCGTACGCTGCGCGCATGGCGCGAACAGATCGGAGCGCTGATCACCGAGTATCGCGGCCGCCTGGCCGATTTCAGCGGGGACAATTTCCTGGCCGAATTTCCGGCTGCCCGCGACGCGATCGCATGCGCACGAGAGGTCCAGCGCGTGCTGTACGCGCGCAATGCCGGCCTTTTGCCCGAGCGGCGGATGGAGCTTCGCATCGGCGCGCATCTGGGCGATGTGCGCACCGAAGGCGAGCGACTCTTCGGCGACGGCGTCAACATCGCCGCGCGGTTGCAAACGCTGGCCGAGCCGGGCGGGATCTGCCTGTCCGCCGCGATGTACGAACAGGTGCGCACCAAGCTCGATCTCGACTGTGAGGATCTGGGCGAGCAGACGCTCAAGAACATTTCGAATCCTGTCCACGCTTACCAGTTGCGTGCGCCCGGTACCGCGTCTCCGGCGCAACGGGGGCGTACCTCGAAATCGAGTCGGACACGCACGATCGCATTGGTCATTGCGTTCGGAATCACGCTCGCAGGGATCGGTGTGTGGATGACATGGCCGCATCTGCTGGGCGTCGCTTTCGACGCTGCGGGCATAATCCCCGGCAAGCATCCGACGCTTCCAGACAAGCCATCGATCGCCGTGCTCCCGTTCACCAACATGAGTGGTGATCCCGAACAAGAATATTTCGCCGACGGAATCACCGAGGAGCTGACGACCGACCTCGCGCAGTCGTCGTCGCTGTTCGTCATCGCGCGCAATTCGGCGTTCACCTACAAGGGCCGAGCGGCGAAGATCGAAGATGTCGGGCGCGAACTGGGGGTGCGCTACGTGCTTGAGGGAAGCGTACGCCGCGCAGGTGATCGCGTCCGCATCACCGCGCAACTGATCGAAGCGTCGAACGGTTTCCACGTCTGGAGCGAGCAATACGATCGCAGCCTCGATGACGTGCTTGCGGTTCAGTCCGAGATCGCCGAGCAGGTCTTCGTCGCGACCGGCGCACCGATCATGGGGGCCGAACTCGAACGAATCCGCCTCAAGGCTACGGACAGCTTCACCGCGTACGACGCGTACACGAAGGGGCTCTCCCTATACGGGCGGTTTCGTGTGCGTGACATGGCCGAAGCAAGGCGCTGGTTCGAACGCGCGGTCGAGTTGGATCCCGACTACGCGGCGGCCGTCTCCCAACTCGGCATGACCTACACTTTCCCGTATACCGATCTGTGGAATCTCGACGAATCCGAGCTCGCGCGCGATGACGCATACCAAAAGCACGCGATGGAACTCGACCCGAACCTGTGGTTGCCGTATTTCGCTGAAGCCATCATTGAACTCACCTACCATCGACCCGAGCAGGCACACCGCTTACTCGACAGGGCAATCGCGCTCGGTCCGAACGAGTGGCGGCCGCGCCTGGTGAGCGCCGTCGTGCACGCGATGGGGCGCGAACCCCTACGCGCGACGGAGTCGCTGCAGCAGGCGTTGCGCCTGAACCCCCACACGACGTCCGACTCGCTCTACATGAACACGATGAGCATCGTGTACAGCATCATCGGCCGTCACGACGAAGCCGTCCGGATCGCCGAACAGGTACGCGCGGAGAATCCGGACTCGATCGCGTCGCGGCTCCTGCTCGCCGCCCACTACCAAACGACCGACCGGCGGGAGGAGGCGCACGCATTGATTCAGGAAGCGCTGCAAGTGAATCCCGTGCTCACGGCCGACGCGTTGCGCCGTCACAAGCTCGTTGGGAGACGCCCGGATCTCGATCAATATCTCGCGACGTTGCGGGCGGCCGGTCTGCCCTGACAAAAGGAGGCGCTTGGCCGCGGGGCAAGCACCTGATGAGCCGCACGAGCGGGAAGGTACCGCGAGATGGGTTCGACGAAGTGCTGGTGCGGCATGTCACCGGCGATCATGCTTGACCGCTCGCTCGGACAACGGGTGATCCCGGCGATCCGCGCCATGTGAAATCGAGGAGGGGAAATGCGTGAGTATCGCAATGCAGTGGCGGACAACGCCCGCTGGACGGGTTTCGAGCCGCGGCCGGATGACATTTTTGTCTGCACTCCACCAAAGTGCGGCACTACCTGGATGCAGACGATCGTTGCGAATCTGTTGTGGCCCGATGGGGACGTGCCGGGACAAATCGCCAACGGAATATCACCGTGGATCGAAGCGAAGTTCATGCCGGCGGATGCGATGCATGCGATGTTGAAGGCACAGACGCACCGCCGCGTGATGAAGAGCCATTCCCCGGCGAATGCGATTCCGTGGTTCCCGCAAGCGAAATACATAACCGTCGCGCGCGACGGCCGCGATGCGTTCATGTCGTTTGTCAATCACGCGCAGCGCCTCAAGATGATCGACATGCTGAACGCGCAGGCGGCACAGGAAGGTTTGCCGCTGATGAAGAAATTTGACGGCGACTACCACGGCTACTTCAAAATCTGGCTCGAGGAGCTCGATTACTTCGACGTGGTCGCGAGCTATTGGGCACGCCGCAACGAGCCAAACCTGCTGTTCGTCCACTACAACGACATGAAGGCGGATCTCGGCTCCGAGATGCGTCGGGTCGCCGCATTTCTCGACATCGAGATTGCCGAGTCGAAATGGCCCGCGGTGATCGACCGTTGCAGTTTCGAGTCGATGCGCAACATCGGCGATGGGCCGGACCCGATGAGTATGGCCTTCGAGGGCGGCACCAAAGGTTTCATCTTCAAGGGCACGAACGGCCGGTGGCGCGACGTGCTAAACGCAGACGACCTCGCCGCGTACCAGCGTCGCGTGGTGGAAACGCTGTCCGCGGATGCGGCGCGGTGGATCGAACACGGCCGGCACGCGGTCGCCGTGTAGCGGACGCTACGGCACGGGAGGGTGAGCATGTCGGATACCACCAATGCGTCCGTCAGTCTCCTCGCCACGCTCCGTCAGACCGTTGCTCGGCGCTACTTCCTAGCGATGGCCGTGCTGCTCCTCACGATCGTGCTGGTCGGCTTCGCACCCACGTTCCATCTCAAGGTGTTCTTCGGTACACCGGCGCTACCACTCTATCTGCACGTACATGGCACACTGCTCATCGCGTGGTATGCGTTGTTTGTCGCACAGACCGTCCTGGTTGCTTCCGGCCGCACACCCGTTTTTTGAGCGGCTGATACGCCGATTCCCAGTGCTCCGATGCCGTGATCGAGCGCTACCCAACGTAATCGAAACAGAACATTTAGCCGCCGTCTTTTACCACTGCACATCATGTTCAGTCCCGAGCGGAATGGGCGATTCTTTCTTCGTCCTTCGTCCAATACCCGCTTCCTCTTCGCGCGGTAGTCGGCCGATACTCAAAGAACACACGAGATCCGGCCAGGCGGGGAATTCTAAAGATGACGACGACTACCCGGAGCACCGGCACCGACACGACACACCGATTGCCGAAAGCTTGCGCTGGGGCGGGTTGAGGAGCACACGATGACGATCCGACCCACACTGGAACACGACTACAACCATCCCGGTTTCGACAGCACGCGCTGGGGTCGCTTCACGTATCGACCTGGCGACATCGTGGTGTCTACATCGTACAAGTCGGGGACCACTTGGACGCAAATGATCTGCGCGCTGCTGGTGCATCGAAGTCCGATGCTGCCGAAACCGTTGACCGAGTTGTCAGTCTGGGTCGACAACGTACTGGAACTGATCGACGACGTCATCGCCAACTACGATGCGCAGTCGTATCGACGCGTGATCAAAACACACACCCCGCTAGACGGCCTGCCATTCCGTGACGACGTGGACTACGTGATCTGTGCGCGCGATCCGCGAGACGTGTTCATGTCTTCGCTGAATCACTTTGCGAACATGGACTTCACACGCATCATGCAGATCATGGCCGCATCAGGAGTGTTTATCGATCCGCCTCCGGCGTTGCCGGACGACGTGAACGAGCGCTTCAGAATGTGGCTGACCGTACCGATGATGCCGTGGGAGCACGACGGCGCCCCATTCTGGTCTACGTTTCATCACTCCGAGACGTATTGGAATTATCGGTCTCTGCCGAACATCCACTTCGTTCACTATGCTGACCTGAAGACCGATCTGGACGGTCAAATGCGCAGACTGGCGAGCGAACTTCGTATTGAGGTTCCCGAAACGACCTGGCCCGCGCTGATCCAGGCGGCGTCATTTGACGCGATGAAGTCGAATGCCGACTCCATCGCGCCGGCTTCACATCTCGGCATGTGGCTTGACAATGGTCGGTTCTTTAATAAAGGCACCAACGACCAATGGCGCGGCGCGCTCTCTGACGACAGTTTGACCCTGTATCAGAATCTGACCCGCCAACGCTACGATCCAATGATGCTCGACTGGCTCGAACGAGGCTCGCTGCGGCTTGGATACCCAGAGGGACTTTGAACGCCAAGCCGATCGCATGGACATCGCACTTGCGGTCAACGCACAAGGTTGTTCCAGCTCGACGCGTACACTGACGGCGCATCAGACGCCGCAGGTGTCTGTCCAAGCACGCCGAAAAAAACGCTGATGACCAACGTGACTGCCCACTGCCCCCACCCATGTTCGTCTGACGATGGCGTTGAGGCGTCAATCGCAGCAATGCGGCTTGGCGCCTTCATCGACGGAAGTGTACGAACTTAGACCTCAAAGGGGGCAGGCGCTTCCGAAATGATCTGTAACTCGGTGCTGACGGTTCACGTTCTGAGCGTCCTCGTCTGGCTGGGTTGCGGCCTCTATGTCAGTGCCTGTCGAAGCCGCTACCAGCGGGGCGTCTGAACTCGATGCGTGGCGTGAGCAGGCACCTCGAGTACATAGCATGAACCCAAACAGATCTAATCGATGGCTGAGCCAAGTTCCCGTGTTCGCTTGGTTGCAGCGGCGTAGTCAGAATTCGATTCGCACTATTTTTGCACGACCGCAGCGCGCGGGGCTTAGTCGAATGCGTGGCGGGAGGATGAAAAGCTAAAGCAAATCATGAAGATGGTGGCGGAGGGGGGGGATTCGAACCCTCGGAGCGTTGCCGACCGCTGATTTTAAAGTGCGGAACCTGACTCAACTCCCCACCGTAACCCACTGTTAACGCTAAATTCTCATGAGCGAAAAAGAGGCGGAAGAGTGGGGTTGCGTGCAGAGAGGTGCACTACTTTTGCCGACTGAATCGCTGGTTTCTGGCCTAGCTCGAATTCCGATTTGATCGTGCAGTGTCATGCATCATCGAGTTCCGATAACAGGGACGCGAAGGGGCGAGCTACTCCAAGTCTGCGTCAATTAGATGCCGACTGCATGTAGCGTTTCCATAGCCGCTGAATGACGTCCCAATGGAACCTGCGTCTTTGACCGAGTATGATCCAGCTAAGCTGAGGTCGTCTGACGATTGAGGTTTTCTTTGTGAGCGTGCCGCGCTTCGAGATCTCGCCGCTTTCGGCCATGGTCGATGCCCCTCTTGAGATTCGTCTGACCGGCATGCAGCCGGGTGACGTTGTGACCTTGCGCTCGAGCATCGCAGACGGCATTTGGACAGCCGAAGCGTCGTTTGCGGTCGGCGCCGATGGCACCATTGACCTGGAGGAGCAAGCGCCCGTTTCGGGCAGCTACTCGACCGTCGACGCCATGGGCTTGATCTGGTCTGCGTCTCTTCAGGCGTCGCCGGAGTCTCTCGCCAGCCTGTGGGCAAACGTTGAGCCACTTGCGATCACGTTCGATGCCATGTCAGGCGGCAACGTGCTTGCGAGTGCCAGTGTGGTGCGCGAGCAAGTTCCAGTCGGAGTGCGGCGAGAGGTGGTACGCGAGCATGGCCTGTTCGGCACGTTGTTTGTGCCGCCAAACGACGGTCCACATCCGGCGGTGATGCTCGTCAGCGGTTCGGGAGGCGGGCTCGACGAGGGACTCGCGTCATTGTTTGCCGCGCATGGGATTGCCGGGTTCGCGTTGGCGTATTTCAACTACGAGGCGCTGCCGAAGGCACTGATCAACATTCCACTCGAGTACTTCGAGACCGGTATCGAATTCTTGCGGGCGCACCCCATGATCGACGGGAATCGACTCGCCATCGCCGGCACATCGCGAGGCGGCGAATTGTCGTTACTGCTGGGTTCGGTGTTCTCGCAATTCAAAGCGGTCGTCGCGTGGGTGCCGAGCGGCTTGGTGTGGGGAGGATTCGGTGGGGCCCGCGAAGACGGTGTCCAACCTGCCTGGCTCTTGAACGGAGAGCCAGTGCCGTTCATGAACGGCGACATCCACCCCGACGACTACCGCTATACCGTTAGCTACTACCGCCGGGGCGAAGGTATTCCCCACACGCCGGGTTTTCTCGCGCAGATGAACCGATATCCGGATCGCGTTCGACAACGCGACGATTCCGGTCGAGCGCGTCAACGGAGCCGTTCTTTTGATCTCAGGTGAAGACGATCAGATGTGGCCGAGCACGGCTATGGCGGAGATCAGCATGGCGCGCTTGCGTGAGCACAACTTCGCGCATCCCTACGAGCACCTCAGCTATCCCGGTGCGGGCCATGGGATCGGCACGCCGTACTGGCCGCAAACCATGATCGAGGCGCGCCATCCGGTCGATGATGTTCTCTATTCCTTTGGTGGCAATCCTGAGTCGAACGCGCGCGCTAGCGTCGACTCGTGGCGACGAATCAAGCTATTCCTCCACGAGAATCTGTAGACGGTCCCGCGCACCCATACGCACCTGTCAGCATCAAGCGACTGCGAAGAATCGCAGAGCTTCGCGCATTGGAACTCGAAACTCGCTTCGCAGCTCAGCTCAGATTTTCAGTGAACTGATTTCGTGATTCAGCGTGACTCACCGTGATCCAAGCAAACAGTTAGCTGCGGATTCTTAACACCGTAGATCATGTTAAGTGACGCTTGGTGACGATAGATTGAGCACCTGAGTGGGCACCTCATCGTTGGCGCGGGTGCAAAATTAGTCGACGATGCGTCGCAATCGCGCCATATCGGGGTTGAAGGAAATCCCTTACGCGGTTGATGGGATTTCCACGTGATGGCCGACGAGCCATTCGCGACGCTGCATGGCGTCTCGATGAATCAGTGTCGTCACCGGGTCGGTTCTGCCTAGTCAGGATTTGATTTGCACTACTTTTGCAGACGACGTCGCGGAGGTCCCAGTTCAACTAAGGCTGCAAGATCTAGAAAAGCTAAATAAAATCATCTCGTTAGTGGCGGAGGGGGAGGGATTCGAACCCTCGAGGCGTTGCCACCTGCTGATTTTCAAGTGCGGAAACCAACTCAACTCACCACCGTAACCCATTGTAAACACTAAAATCCGGTGCGTGGGGAAGGGGTGTAAATGTGGGTTGTGTGCAGAGAGGTGCACTACTTTTGCACGACTGGATCGCTGGTTTCTGGAGCTGCTCGAATTTGATGTGGTCGAGCGGACATCATCAAGGGTCGAGTTCCTACAACAGGGACGTGAAGGGGCGAACGAGTCTCGTGTGGTCGGCGAATGAACTCTAGGTAATTAGTGCGGATAGAGATCTGCTTTTTTTGTGGGGAACGGTCCGATCCGGCATTTTCGGGTAGATAGGCGCACGACTGAACTGCCGACACGCGGATTTTCAGTTGAACTGGATTCGTGATCCAGCGTGACGCAGCGCAACTCAACAGAACGATTTAGATTCGATTCTTACCACCGTAGATCATCCTGGGTTACGGTAAGTGACGATAGGTTGGGCACCTGAATGGGCACCAAGCGAACTGCTGTTCGCGAATCAGGAAGGCGGTATCCGATTCCGCCACCAGCGTCAGATCAGGTCGCTTCAATGGCCTGCCCGGCGCCATGCTATTTTAGTTTGCAGTGCGCCAGGACGACCGCTGGCGACAGAGCTTGCATCGGGAGCCATCCGTGGCCGATGTGTTCGTGTCCTACGCCAACGAAGACCGCGCCATTGCGGAGAAGATCTCACGCGGTCTCGAAGGTGCTGGCCTATCTGTCTGGTGGGATCGCCACATCCAAGGCGGCGTACGTTTTAGGAAAGAAATCGATCGCCAACTCGGTGCGGCAAAAGTCGTCTTGGTGTTGTGGTCCGCCGCCTCACGCGATTCGGAGTGGGTGTGCGACGAGGCGCAACAGGCGCTCGACGAGAAAAAGCTGATACCGCTCCGTCTCGATGGCATTCATCCGCCGCTCGGATTCCGCCAGGCACAGTCATTGGATTTCAGCGATTGGGGCGGTGATCCGAAAGCGGGAGCCTTCACCGATTTGGTCGATTCAGCGCGGCATTTCGTTGACCGCTTTGCAGCTCTGGCAGGACATCCCCGCGTCCCGATGGTCCACAGCGCGCAGCGGCCCGGACGCAAGAATTCTATTTGCGTGCTGCCGTTCGTCAATATGAGCGGTGATGCCGAGCAGGAGTATTTCAGCGACGGTATCAGCGAAGACATCATCACTGACCTGAGCAAGGTCTCCGCGCTCTTCGTGATTGCGCGCAACACCGCGTTCACGTTCAAAGCCAAAAGTGTCGATGTCACGCAAGTGGCGCGTCAGCTCGACATCAGCCACGTACTGGAAGGCAGCGTGCGCAAGGCGGGGGGTCGAGTCCGCATCACGGCGCAGTTGATCGACGGCGCGACGGGTGGGCACGTGTGGGCGGAACGTTACGACCGAGATCTCAACGACATCTTTGCAGTGCAGGACGAGATCTCGTCAGCGATCGTGAGCGCGCTCAAGTTGAAGTTGCTTCCGCGAGAGAAGGCGAGCCTGGAACGGCGGGGTACGACCAATGTAGAGGCCTACGATCTGTACCTGCGAGGGACGCGCCCAGCGTTTGCCGATGAGGAAAAGCGTGCTCGCATCGCGCTGCTGGAAGCGGCGACGCGCCTGGCACCAGACTACTCTGATGCGTGGGGTGAACTGGCGAAGGCGCGCGTATTGGGGCACTCGGGTCGCACGATTGCAGAGCGCAATGAAGACGCCGCGGCTGCTGGGGTCGAGGCGGAACGCGCACTTGCGCTGGATCCGGACAACATCGCCGCACTGGGGGCGCGATTCTATTTGTTGCCAACATTCGGACCGCTGATCGCCGAAAAAGCACTGGTCGATCGAATGGAAAAGATCGCTCCTGCGAATATAGATGTGCTCACGCGCTGCGCTTACCACCTGGGCTGGGTCGGCCGCATGCGCGCGGCGATCGAAGTCGAGCAACGGGCTTATGAGATCGATCCCCTCGATCCATATGTATTGCACGACCGCGCGCGGGCGCTCTTCAAGGGAGGCCGCTACGCGGAGGCGCGAAGGTGCCTCGAGGATGTTCTCTCACGCTGGCCGGACCATCGATTCGCTGCATCCAGTTTGGTGGAGCTCTGCGTGCATACGCAGGATTGGGCGACCATTGACGCGCTGCTGGCGAAGTTTCCGTTCGGGGATCGAGAACGAGGGTTTCGCTGGTACCCATCGGTCATGCGCGATCGAACGCCGGAGTCTCGTGGCCGAGCGATCGAAGCGGCGCGCAGACAGTTCGAGACGTTTGGCACTGCAAACTTCTTTGTGCTTCAAGTGGCGGCGCAGTTAGGCGCCTCAGACGAAGCCTACGCGATCGCGCTACGCGCCCGGTTTGCGGCTACCTCAGGCATGAACTCCGAAGCCAGACCCTACGTCTTCAACAGCATGTTTCCCGAATTCCGCCGCGATCCGCGTTTCGTGAAACTTTGCGCGCGCTGCGGACTCGTCGACTACTGGCTGACGACTCAGCACTGGCCCGACTGCGTCGACGAAGTCGCACCGTATTACGACTTCAAAGCCGAATGCGAGAGGGTCGCAGCTGGACCGCCGCTAACGCCTGCGAACCAGACTGCGTCGCCAGCACCCGCTGTTTAGCAACTCGTTGAACCACAGATGGTGACACGCGGAAATTCCGTCCGCAGGTCGGCTCGGATTTTCAGTGAACTGATTTCGTGATCCAGCGTAACCCAACGTGATCGAAACAAACGTTTAGCAGCGGTTTCTTAACACGGTAGATCATGTTGAGTGATGCTGAGTGACGATAGATTGGGCACCTGAGTGGGCACCAATTTATGTTGGCGTCACGGAATTTGTAGATCAGACAGGCATGCCTATGTGCTGGACGACGCGCGCGATCGGTTCAGCGCAGCCTACCGCTACGTCTGTTCAACTCACCCGGCGATGACCGGCACTATTGTCGTCGCTTCAGGTTCGTGAACCTCCCTTTCGCTTCGTCGTGCGTTCGAGCTGTAACCCGCTGCGCTCGTCCTACGAATATCAAGACAGAACGCATTGCCAAGAGGTGCCGCTATGTTGATTCGTCGCAGCAAACCAGAAGACGGCGCCGGCATTCGGCCCTCGGAAATCACGCCGGAATCGGTGTACCTGAATCGGCGCGACTTGCTCAAGGCCGCCGTGGCAGCGGGTCTCGTCGTCAAACTCGGGTTGCCGGACGCTGCGCTCGCGGCGTCGCAAGGCCTCAACTACGCGCGGGAAGCGCATTTCAGCGTAGACGAGGCGCCGAACACGTACCAGGACATCACGACCTACAACAACTTTTACGAGTTTGGTACGGGCAAGGAAGATCCATCGCAGAATTCCGCTGCTTTCAAACCGTTACCCTGGACTGTGACGGTGAGTGGCGAGTGCGAAGTGAAGGGCACTTTCACGCTCGAAGACCTTCTCAAGCCGCATCCGCTCGAAGAGCGCATCTATCGATTCCGGTGCGTGGAAGCCTGGTCGATGGTCATTCCGTGGGTCGGCTTTCCGCTCAAGGATCTGCTTGCGCGCTTCAAGCCCACCGCCAATGCCAAGTATGTCGCGTTCAAAACCATCGTGCGGCCGAGCGAAATGCCGGGCCAGCGCCGCGCGATTCTGGATTGGCCCTATGTCGAAGGTCTACGCATCGATGAGGCGATGCACCCCCTCTCGCTGGTGGCGGTCGGTTTGTATGGCCGCACGCTACCCAATCAGAACGGCGCGCCGCTGCGTCTGGTCACACCATGGAAATATGGCTTCAAGAGCATCAAATCGATTGTTGAGATCAAATTCGTCGAGAAGCAGCCATCCTCCACATGGAACAATGCGGCGCCACGCGAATACGGCTTCTATGCCAACGTCAATCCGAACGTAGATCATCCACGCTGGAGCCAGGCGCGTGAACGGCGCATTGGTTCAAGTGGCGGTCTGTTCAATTCGCGTCAGCCCACATTGATGTTCAACGGCTATCAAGAGCAAGTAGCCGGTCTATACGAAGGCATGGACCTAAGAAAGTATTTTTGAGCGACTCAGCCGATGCACTCCACGCAAATCAGACGCTGGGTTTTCAAACCCATACTTCACGTTTTCTGTTTGCTGCCGCTGCTACATCTCATCGCAGGCTCCGCCGGTTTCGCAGGCGTGTCGTTGGGAGCCGACCCCATTGCCAAGGTGTTGCATGAGCTTGGTCAATGGGGACTGCGTTTCCTGGTTGCTACATTGGCCATCACGCCGCTGCGACTCATGCTCGGCAAACCGTGGTTGGTCAGTTTCCGACGCATCCTAGGCTTATATAGTTTCGCCTACGTGCTGATGCATTTCATTGCGTGGCTCGTAATCGATCAAGGCCTGTACTGGCAGGGCATTCTTACGGATATTGGCAAGCGCCCATTCATCACGATTGGCTTTGCTGCGCTTTTGCTGCTGATCCCGCTTGCGATCACTTCGACGAATCGGATGATGCGCCGTCTCGGGAGGCACTGGAAAAAACTGCATCGCCTGATCTACATCATCGCGGTGTTGGGCGTGTGGCACTTTTACTGGCTCGTCAAAAAGGACGTGACCGAGCCGCTGATTTACCTAGCGATCGTGACCTTCCTGCTGGGCTATCGGTATTGGTGTTTCCGTCGGCGCAAGATTCCGGCGGTACCGGTTGTCGAGCAACGCGGCAATAGGATTCCGGATCGATTGCGAACACCCGCGTGAGTTCGATTCGCGGCACGGTTGCCTGACACTTGATCGCCAGCTTCGCGCGCGCCTGGTGATTCAGATGTGCGCCAGCGTTGTTGGTCGGAGACATCGAGGCCGCGTTCGTCGACGAGGTCGCGCCCTTTTTGCGACTTCAAGGCCGAGTGCCAGAAGGTCGCCTCTTGGCCTACGCTACCGTCTGCGAACGAGACGGCGTCGCCAGCACCCGCTATTTAGCAACTCATTGAGCCAGAGGTGACACGCGGAAATTCGATCCGCAGGTCAGCCTCGGATTTTCAGTGAGCTGATTTCGTGATCCAGCGTAACGCTAGATAACCCAACAGAACGAATTAGGTTTGATTCTTACCACCGTAGATCACGGTGAGTTACGGCGTGTGACGATAGATTGGGCACCTGAGTGGGCACCGGTGAAAAAGAAGGACTCTCCGCATTGTCGGGAACACGCCTGTCGCGTCAAGCTGCATGGCACGCAAGTTGCGCTCAACTCGGGTGAACGCGCGCACGAATCAAACAACACATCGCATACGGGGAGCGGTCATGGGCAAAGTGGACTACGTCATCGAGGGCGGCATCGCGACCGTCACCTTCACCAATCCGCCGAAAGGCTTTTTCATCGCCGAAATGGTGGTCCAGCTTGGTGCCATCATGACTGCGCTGGAGAACGATCCGGCGGTGCGCGTGATCATCTTCACC
Organism: uncultured Gammaproteobacteria bacterium; assembly: GCA_963780795.1. GTDB lineage: Bacteria > Pseudomonadota > Gammaproteobacteria > Pseudomonadales > Azotimanducaceae > DATJGR01. Next base: position 324,960 of record CAWADH010000013.1, read on the forward strand.
GGTGGCCTGCCCGATGTGTTTATCAGGCATTTCTCCGTGGAAGAAATCCTTGGCATGGCCGATTCCGTGAAAGCCCGCCGCGCCCAGGGCCTGCCCGATGTCCGCTTCGCCCGCACGCCGCTGCGTCTGGTATGGGAGCAGGTGGATAACTGCCAGAAGCCCACGATCGCTGCCATCAATGGCTTTTGCGGAGGCGGCGGCTGCGAACTCACGCTTTGCTGCGACATCCGGCTTGCAGGTCCCGGCAATTACACCATCGGACAGATGGAAATCCTCGTCGGCCTCCTCCCCGGTGCAGGCGGCACCACTCGGCTTGCCAGAGTCGTCGGCACTAGCAAGGCGCTCGAATGGGTCCTGCGCGGCCGCACCTTTTACCCGGAAGAAGCCGCCCGCGAAGGCCTCGTGCATCACTATGTCGAAGGCGACGTCCTCGCCGCTGCAAAAGAGATGGCCCGCGAGTTCCTCGACAAGCCCTCGGCGGCACTCGCATACATCAAGCAGGTTCTGCGCAACAGCCACGGACGCCCGACCAGCGAAGGCGTGGATGAAGAAGGCGACATGTTCGCCAACCTCATTGCCACTGATGCGCGTTGCATCGAGATGATGCAGCAGTATGTGGATGGTGGACATCAGTTGAAGAAATATTGAGTGGATAGATTGGGCACCTGAATGGGCCGTCTTTATCAGGAAGTTTTATGCGGGCCGGCAGGTGGGCGTCGCGATGAAGATCATTAAGCGCATCGTTCACCTTCTGAATGAAGCTGCGTGCGCGACCACGTGGGGGAATATAGGTATCTACTTTATCCTCCGCGACATGACGAACTAGATTTTACCCACTCATAGAAGTACGATTCCACGAAGCACATTGCGAAGATGATCTCTTTGCGCTTCGAGTCCAGCTCGTTACTTTCGAAGACTTCGCGCTGGGCATCCATGTACCACGATCTAGCAAAGTCGCGATGCTGCCACATCGTAACTTTGTGTCCGGTATTCACTAGTCTTGTGGGTGACAGAGGCTTTCTGTTGGTCGTATTCCTCCGCTTCATGCAACGCTCCCCGAGCGTATTGGGATGCCGAGAATAGTGCGTTCAAGCGACTGGACACCACCGCGCAGCGATGTCACGAACTTCTTCCTGTCGAATTCTCGCGTCTGCTCGACCCGTGTGCGTGTGAACGTGAGTCGCCCCGTCAATGCTCGGGAATCGTCGAGATAGATCGGACGTTTCTCCGACAAATAGCGCGGTGAATACCTGCGGTTCGTCTTCTCGGCAGAGGATGAAGTTGCCCGGCCGAGGGTGAAAGCTCGTGCCGATCGCGAGCGGGCGTGTTTCTTGGATTTTTGTCTCACAATCGAGACCGGCTCCTAGACCAGTGCCTACCGCGAAGAATGCGACGTTGGGTCAACGCTTCGCAAACGGGTCTGTGGTCGTGAGCAGTGTCCGTTTGACGCTCATCGAGAATCATTGGCTTCGTCTCCGTCAGACTACTCGACCAGGCTGCGCGGCGATCACGCCTGTACGCCTCGAGCATCTGATGAAGTTCGAGCGCTGTGGCGGGGTGATGTGAACTGTCACCGGACCATGCTCGGTACCAACTCGTAAGGTCAGCATATCCCGGTGAGGTGCGCGCGGTGTCTCGCGTGGCAGTCTCGCGTGCAAGGACGAATAGGGCAAACACCACGCCAGCAAGCCAATCCATTCGCCCTCCCTAGCTGAAGGAGACACCGGCAGGAGTCGGCCGCCTGGTGCTAGTCGACGATATTCATAAAGTCCGAATTCCCGTCGCCGCAGTGACGGTCTGCAGGTGCGGTGGACCAATTTGCTGCGTTTAGTGCGGCATGATCACCAGTCGGTTCAAGACCCGAGGAATCTTTTTCTTGTTGAACCCTTCGCCGCACCGTGCAGCACAAACACGGCGAACGGCAAACTCAAGGATCGCAAAATGACATCAATGTTCGTTGACTACGGCCCGAGGAATGGCAACAGGGACGCGGAGCCATTCGTGCTTAAAGCAGTTTGCAGTTCGATCAGATTCCGAATGACGGCGATTGAGATCGTTGAACTGAAGGGGCAGATCGACAGGGCTTTGGAGCAACACGCAGGCCACCTTTCGGATGACGCTTACATGAAAGCCCAACCCTGGAGTATGTAGGAATCACCGCTACTGCTTCGATCGCAAATGAGACATTAACCCCTAAGATGCTCACCGGTGCGGGTGAGGGGCTCGGGATGCCATCCAACCGCACATGCTCAGGCATGGCTGTGGATTCAAGTGGCCAACCAGGGCGCCGATACGCGAATCGATTCATGCGTTGATGGTGCACTCAAGCATCGCCAGCGCAGTGATCTACATGGCGATTGCGCGACAACGGTTCAAGGGCTTTTGGAAGGACTGACCAGGTCGAAAAAGAGCGAGGGGTCTGGTGTGACTATTCCGCGCGTTCTATACGCAAGTCTTGGAGTAAGTTCCACCGCACACGGAGCGCTAGGGCCTCGATGGTGTGAGTTCTTTCTCTGCCGGGTGAAGGTAGGCCTCTCGCCTCCAACTCCTCGTTGAGACAGTCGTGGTAGGCCAAGCGGATCTCGCGCACCCAATCGGGTACTGACTCGTCGAGACTCGAGAGACGCCTGAAGCTCTGCTGGCATTCCAGGATGAGTATGTCGTCGCCGAGTTCCGACAGAGCTGGATGCCGCATGTTGTCCCTAACTCCCAACGTCCTTTCACAATCGTACGACTGGCATAGGCCATTGCATGTGACCCAGTCCTCCGCTCGGCGACTAGGTTGTGAAAAAAGAGAGGGGCAGCGGCCCAAGTTCATTGCTTCGTGATCTGTTCTGGATCGCTCACGATGATTTCGGCACGATCACGATACAGCTCGATCATACCCGACACGCAGATCGACGAGCCCTGGAGGCTCTCTGGAGCATAGGTAGACGAACTGCGATCGGAGCCCCAGATCACCATCTGGCCGTGGTGATGGATCTGTATTCTCGTGCGGTCGTTGGTTGGTCGATGAACCGGCGGATGACCCAGCAGCTGATCGCTGACGCGTTGACGATGGCGCTGTTCCGGCGAGCCTTCCCGAAGGGCACGATCATTCACTCGGATCGCGGCAGCCAGTACTGTGCAACGCGTTACCAGCAGCTCATCAAGCGCAATGGCTTACGTTGCAGCATGGGTCGCCGGGCGACCTGTTACGACAATGCTGCGATGGAGAGTTTCTTCCATACGCTGAAAGTCGAACTGGTACATCGGGAACGCTATGCCTCGAGACGTTCGGCGACAGCCAAGATCTTTGAATACATCGAGGTGTACTACAACCGGCAACGCAAGCATTCTGCGATCGGACATCAGATCCCCATGCTGTTCGAACAGAAACGTCCTTAACCGCGTGTCCGGGAAAACGGGGGAAGATCAGTCGACGGAGTGTCGCAGGAGATCCGCGACAAGGTTGCGCGAACTGGTTTGAAGGTCGTCGGTCGGGCGTCGAGCTTTCAGTTCCGCGGTGTGGACAAGGCAGCCGCGAACGTAGCTGACCGACTCAATGCTACCCATGTGCTAGATGGGTCAGTGCGACGAAGCGGGAAGCGGGTCCGCATTTCAGCCGAGCTGGTCGAGTGTGTGTCGGCTACAGCAGTTTGGTTCGAACGGTTTGATTTCGAACTCTCGGACATATTCGCCGGGTCAAGTCTCATTTTTGCTGGAAAATCTGCGACGGGATGCGGTTGTTAGATTGGATGCCGTTTGTTCCTTGAATGTCTCGTCGAGTTCGTTTCTCAGGTCGGCGATCTGACGCCGTTCGAACTCGTTGATTGAGACCCGTTGCCACGTCTGACTGGCTCGGATCAGCGATGCGTACATGAGTTTTAGAACAGCGCGTTCGCCGAACGCATGCGGGATGACCTTGGTGCGACGACGCTCTTCGCCGAACAAGCGCTCCAACAGGTTCGTGGTCCGGATCGCCCGCCGATGCGCAATCGGCAAACGCAAATGTGCAATGCACGCTTCGAAGTCGTCGAGGAAGCACCGCGTGGCCGACGGTAGTTCAACCTCGAAGCGTTTGACGAACTCATCGCGCGTCAATCGAGCCAGCGCCGGCGACGAGGCACGATACGCGGCATGTGCCCGGCCCTTCACCTCGGGCCAGAGTTCGGCGGGTACCTTCGTTTCGAGGTTACGAATACGGTGCGCAAGGCAACGTTGTCGCAGACTCCTGGGGAACACTTCTTCGACCGCGCGGATCAGTCCCGGTGCACCGTCCGTGACGGCGAGCACCGGATCGTGTAAGCCTCTCGACTTCAGATCGTGCAGGAACTCTTTGCACGACACCGTATCTTCCTTCGTCCCCGGCAGCAGGCCGAGCAATACCTTGTTGCCCTGGCTCGTGATGCCCCAGGCCGCCAACACTGCCTCACGCGGTTGTCCCAGATGCAGTCGTTCGGCGATGCCGTCGATGAACAGGTACACCACGTCGTACTCAGACAAATCCCGGCTGGCGAAGATCTGATAGTCCTCCCACAGTCGTTCCGTCACGATCGACACTGCGCTCTTCGACAGTACACAGCGGCCGGCTTGGTCGACGAACGCTGCCTCGATGTCGCGCACCGACAAACCACGCGAGTACATCTCGATCGCGAGCCGCTCGAGTTCTTCGCTGCGACCGGACAATGCCGACCGCACCGCACTTCGCCAGCCTTCTAATCCACGCACCTGCGGTACCGCATAGTCAATGCGACCTTCCGCCGTATCGAGCTTGCCGGTTCGATAGCCGTTGCGATGACCCACCGCTTCGCCACGCGCGTAATACTCGCGGCCGAGCTGCTCCTGCACTTCGCCTTCGAGTGCTTCTTCAATGATCAACTGCGCCGCCAACTTCACCAGATCACTGCGCTCTGCTTTACCCTCGACTCCTGAGATCAGATCTTCGATCCGCTTTCGCGTCATCGTCGATGCCGGTACTCTCTTCTTCACGGGATGCTCCTTTTGTTGCTCGATTCGAACGCCGCCAAACGTTCAAACCGAAGGATGCATCCCGTCCTTCATTTACAGCAAATCTAAGACTTCACCTATTCGCCGTGCAGGACAGAATTGCCGGCGCGGTAGCAACCGCACTTATGGTTGCATTGGCTCCTCGGCGTTCGGGGAGCGCAACTCGCGATATCGATCCGTCAATCTATGACCTGTACTTGCGGGCACGTGCGTTGTCCCCGAAGACCTCGGACATCGAGGACCGCGTTCACCGCGCTCGGGCGCGGTTGGAGATGTTTGAGCGAGTCGTTGCTGCCGTGCCCGAGTTCTCTGGGGGCTGGGCGGAACTTGCCCGTCAGCGTGCTCAATGCATTTGTCGCTTTGACCGCGATCGCTTTCCCAGCCTGACGCGTGCGACAGTGTCATGCGCCGCACAGAACGCGCTGGAACTCGATTCGGGTGCGGGAACGGCGTATTTGGCTCTCAGCGACTTGGTGCCATGGGAGCAGCATCTGGAACGTGAAGCGTTGCATCGAGCGGCGCTCAGCGTTGCATCTAACGATCCCGATGTTCTAGCGGCGATGAGTCTTCATCTGACGGAGTGCGGCCGCTTGCAAGAGGGATCGGAATTCGCGAAGGGCGCACTGGACCTTGACCCGATGCGGCTACGAACGGCTCATTGGTATGCAGGAACGCTGCACTTGTTGGGCAGGTTCGATGAAGCTTCGAAAATGGTCGCGGAGATCTGGGCGCGTTGGCCGGACGCGGGATATATCGCGAACAATGCGATTGCGGCGGCTGCTAGAAGTGCGGACTGGAGCTACTTTGAGGAGTTGGTCGATGCCGCGGATGAGCGTCGGTTCAATAGTAGGGACTTTCGAAGTCGTGTTCGGTTTTACCGAAACGTGCGTGCTGCTGACCCTCGATATGCAGAGCGACTCCTTCAGTCTGCAAGGGGGATGCAAGCGCGCAATGGAACGCTGCCACTGCATTATTTGACCGCTATCTCACAGCTAGGTTTTGCGGACGAAGCTTTTGAATTGATCGACCAGTCGACCTTCGAAGACAGATTACTGATGGCGAACTCGACGGTTAGTTCGGGCGTCATTTTTGGTCGTGAGAACGAAGTCATGAAGTGCGACGTCCGCTTTCTCGGACTCTGCGCGAAGCTCAGGCTATGCGACTATTGGGTGGAGACAGATCGTTGGCCGGATTGCGCCTGTCAGGTGCCGTACGATTTCAAATCCGAGTGTCTCCGCATGGCGTCGCAGCGAGGCCGGTAAGGTGGCACGTCTGAGGAAGAGTCCTCGTTCGTCATTTATTTAAGTGCTGCCACGCTAGATCTGTTTTTTTTCGTCGACGAGGGACGGTCGCGGAATTCCGTTTGCAGGTCAGTTCGAATATCCAGGGAAATGATTTCGTGATCTAGCGTGATGCGGTTAACGGTTGCCGGTGCAACACCAGGACTCAGGGCGTATCGTAAGCCGAGGTGTGGCAAATGGGGGCTACGGCTGTGAGTCACGTCAACGCGCAAACACGCCCCCATCTGTTCGTATGCTACTCGCACGCCGATGAAGGTCGCGTGCTTCCGGTCGTGCAATGGTTGCGGCAGAGCGGCGTGCAGACCTGGTTCGACGCCAGCATCCGCGGTGGGGCGGTATGGCGGCGCGAGGTTGCTGAAGCCCTCAATCGAGCCACACACCTGTTGTTCTTCGTGTCTTCCTCGTCGCTGAGCTCGGATCATTGCGACTCGGAGGTGCAGTACGCGCTCGATCATTCGAAGATCGTGATCCCAGTGTTTTTAGACGAAGTGGAGCTGACACCGAGTTTCAGCGTCGCACTTCATCGCGTGCAGGCACTATATGCGTATCGGTTGTCTACCAACGAGCTTCGATCGCGGTTGTTGGAGTCCATAGCGGCAAAGCCAACATCCCTACCCACAGATGCAGCGTCGAACGACGGCGGAACGCTGTTCGAAGCGCCCGTTAAGTACGCGAAGAGTGGGGACGTGCATCTCGCGTACCGAGTCTTCGGCGAAGGTCCGCATGACATCGTGCTCGTGCCCGGCACGATCTCTCACGTCGAAATTTATTGGGAGTTGCCCATCAACGCCTACATGTTGAAGAGGTTAGCTTCGTTCGCCCGCGTGATCGTCTTCGACAAACGTGGCCAGGGCCTCTCCGATCGAGTCGCCGACATGACACTCGAGGAGCGCACGGGCGACCTGCGTGCGGTCATGGATGCGGTCGGCTCCAAACAGGCAACCATCTATGGGTGGTCCGAAGGCGGCCAGATGTGCGTGACCTTTTCGGCCATCTATCCTGAACGAACCGTCGCTCTCGTGCTGTTCGGATGCTTCGCGCAAAGCCGCGCGCGCGACGGACGACACTGAGAGATTCCTGAAAGACTACGCTTCGCATTGGGGCGAAGGAGTCTCCGTCGCGCACAATGCACCAAGCCGGGTAAACGATGTAGCCTTCGTGCAGTGGTTTGCGAGGTTCGAGCGGGCCGCGGCGAGTCCAGGTGCCTTGGTAGCTTTGTATCGGGCAAACTATGGCAACGACGTCAGTCACCTGCTGCCCTCGATCCACGTACCGACCCTGATCCTACATCGCGTGGGCGATTCCACAGTCCGGGTCGAACAGGGGCGCTATCTGGCCGAGCACATCCCGGGCGCGAAGTACGTCGAGCTGCCAGGTATCGACCATATGCTGCAGGCTCTCGATCAGGACGTGCTGGACTTCATGCTCGACGAGATCGAGGACTTCGTCACCGGCGCTCACCATCGTCCGGAACCGGACCGGGTGCTCACGACGTTGATGTTCGCGAATATCGTGAGGTCTCCTGATCCAGCTGCCGAACTGGGTGACCAACGCTGGCTCGATCAGCGCGAGAGCTTCTTCTCGGCGGCCCGCACCGAGTTGGCAGCTTGCCGAGGTCGCGAGGTGGACGCGGGAGCAGATGACGGCATTCTTGCGTCGTTCGACGGCCCCGCGCGAGCGATCCGCTGTGCGTGCTCGCTGCGCGACAGATTGCGGCCACTTGGAATTCAGCTTCAGGTGGGGCTCCACACGGGCGAGTGTGAGGTGCTTCGGCGATCGCCTCGGAGGCATCGCGCTAAGCATCGCGACAGGGATCTCATCGACGGCGGCTGCTGGCGAGATACTCGTTTCGAGTACGGTCAAGGATCTGGTCGCCGGTTCCGGTCTTCAGTTCGCCGATCGCGGCATGAAAGAGTTGAAGGGGGTGTCCGATGAATGGCGCGTGTTGGTCGTTCAGTAAGCGCAAATAGTGGCGGCGCTGACACGGTATAGAGGGCCATCAAGCAGTTCAGGACGGGCGTTACTCCGCTCTGATCGAGGTCGTCAGAAATCCCGCCCGGAGTTGATGGGATTTCTCCTTGTTTGCTGAGGACGCTTTCGCGACATTACATAGCGGTCTCGGTGACTCAGTGTTGTCGCTGTCGAAAGCCGGGTTCGTTTGGCGGAGTCAGAATTCGATTTGCACTACTTTTGCACGACGGGCGCGGCCACGGGGCAGTCGAACGTGTAGCAGGATTTCGAAAAGCTAAATGAAATCATGACGTTGGTGGCGGAGGGGGAGGGATTCGAACCCTCGGGGCGTTGCCGCCCGCTGATTTTCAAGACCAGTGCATTCAACCGCTCTGCCACCCCTCCGGTGAGGCGGCGATTATAGGGGAGCGGCGGGAATCAGGTCAGCCAAATCCATTCGGGTGGCGAGATTGCCACTTCCAGGCGTCGCGGCACATGTCGTTCAGATCGAATTCTGCGATCCAACCGAGTTCCCGATGCGCTTTCGCCGTATCGGCATAGCACTCGGCGATGTCGCCGGGTCGCCGCTCCACGACTCGATACGGAATCGTCCGCCCTGACGCTTCTTCGAAGGCGCGCAGCGCCTCGAGCACCGATGTACCCTGGCCCGTACCAAGGTTGTGCACGGCCAACTTTGGTCGATCGGCGAGGAATTTCAACGCTGCGAGATGGCCGCGAGCCAGGTCGACAACGTGAATGTAGTCGCGCACGCCGGTACCGTCACGCGTCGCATAATCGTTTCCAAACACGCGCAAGTACGGGTGATGCCCAACCGCGACCTGAGCAATGTACGGCAGCAGGTTGTTCGGTGTGCCGCGCGGATCTTCGCCGAGTTCTCCGCTTGCATGCGCGCCTACGGGATTGAAATACCGCAGCAGGGAGATTCGCCACTCGGGGTCGGACGCATACACGTCGCGCAACATCTCTTCGATCACCAGCTTCGAACGCCCATAAGGGTTGGTCGCAGAAGTTGGTAGATCTTCGGTTGCCGGAATCTTCGCCGGGTTGCCGTATACCGTTGCGGAAGAACTGAACACCAGTGTCTTGACCCCGTGCGCCTTCATGGCGTTGATCAGGTGCACGGTTCCCATGACATTGTTTTCGTAGTACAGCAACGGCTTCGCAACCGACTCGCCCACGGCCTTAAGTCCGCCGAAGTGGATGACTGCATCGAAGCGATTTGCCGTAAACAGCCGGTCGAGGCAACTCGCATCGCGTAGATCGCCTTCGACGAACTCCACCGGACGATTCGTGATCCGGCGAACCGCGTCGAGCGACTTCGTGCTGCTGTTGGATAGATTGTCGAGCACCACGATCGAATGCCCGCTATTCAACAATTCGATGCACGTGTGGCTGCCGACGAAGCCGGCGCCTCCAGTCACGAGAAGGTGAGGGTGGTCACTCGCCATGATGGTCGATGCGGAACTTTTCCAGCAGGCTGTACAGCGTGGGTCGCGAAATTCCGAGCAGCCGCGATGCCTGGGCCAGATTGTTATCAGCTCGGGCCAGCGCGCGCGTAACCGTTTTCAACTCCGCTTCGTCGCGTACCTGCTTGAGGTTGAGCGGAAAGGTATCGTCTGCCTCTGCGCCGGTAGTGAGATCGAGATCGCGTGCTGAGATCTGTTGCGCGTCGGCCATGATGCTTGCGCGTTTCACGCGATTCTCGAGTTCGCGAACATTGCCGGGCCAGTTCCAGGTATTGAGCGCCGATAGCGCATCGTCAGAGATGCGCAGCTTTCTGTCCGGCGCAAAACGCTGAAGAAACACGTGTGCAAGCAACACTGCGTCTCCCTCGCGATCGCGCAGAGGCGGAACATTGACGCTGATTTCCGCAAGCCGGAAGTAGAGATCTTCTCGGAAAGTCTTGGTTGCCAACATTTCGTCAATGGGGCGATGGGTGGCGCATACCACCCGTACGTCGACGTCGATGAGTGTATGACCGCCAACGCGCTCCAATGAGCGTTCCTGCAGGAATCGCAGGATCTTGGATTGCAGTGGGAGTGGCATGTCGCCGATTTCGTCGAGGAACAGCGTGCCGCCGTTTGCCATCTCGATGCGGCCGAGTTTGCGCGCGACGGCGCCCGTGAAGGCGCCTTTCTCGTAACCGAACAACTCGCTTTCGAGCAGGTTCTCGGGAATGGCTGCACAGTTAATGGCCACGAACGGCTGCTCGCGGCGCGTGCTGAGATCGTGGATGGCGCGCGCAACGAGTTCTTTGCCGGTACCGGTTTCGCCTAGCACCAGAACACTCGCATCGGTTGGCGCGACTCGCTCCACGAGACGACAGAGATCCCGCATGCTCTTGCTGCCGGAGATGATGCCTGCCAGCGATGCGGGCTCCTGCGCGGCCACTAGGCGCCGGTTTTCCTCTTCAAGGTCGGCCAGACGGTATGCGCGTTCGACCACGAACCGGAGCGTGTCTGCATCGATTGGTTTCTGATAGAAGTCGTATGCGCCTTCTGCCACCGCACGCACGGCGTGCTCGCGCTCCTCGCGACCCGTCACGACGATGATCTTGCAGTCGGGCAACAGCGAACGGATCGACTTCAGAATACCGAATCCGATCTTGCTGCCACCGGGGTCGGGCGGCAGACCGAGGTCCAAAGTCACTACCTGCGGGGGATTGCGCCGAACTGCAGCGATTGCTTCGGACTCGTTGGCCGCCACCGCAATCTGCATCTGGTCGTCGGCAAAGCACCAGCGCATCTGACTTTGCAGCCCGGGGTCATCTTCGATGATGAGCAAGTGTCGTTGGTTCACGCGACGGCTTCCGTGGAGTCTACAAACAGAAGGGGCAGTCGGAGCGTGAACTCCGTCCCCACACCGATCTGGCTACGCACCGAGACGTCGCCGCCCAACGAGCGAATGTATTCCCGGCATTGGTACGCGCCCACGCCGATTCCGGCGACACCTTTGGTTGTCGCGAATGGCGCGAACAACTCGTTGTCGAGGAATTCAGACGACATTCCGTGCCCCGTATCGGCAACGGTCACGACCGCCCAGACGGGCGTCGTATCGATGCGAACTCGAACTGTGCCGTTCGCATCGGTAGCGTCTTGTGCGTTCTGGATCACGTGCGCGATCACCGATCCGAGTCGTTCTGCGTCTCCGCGCACCGACACGGCGGAGATGAACGTTTCCAGCTGCGGTACCGGCGCTTGGGCGGCGCGGTCTTTCACCACTTGGTCGATCACGGAGACGAGATCGAGTTCGTGCTTTTCCGACTCCTGGTCCCGGGAGCGCAATTGATCCACGAGCTTGTTCATCCGCCCGACGGCGTTCTCGGTCGTCTTCAACATGTCATCGATGAATGCCGGATTGGTTTTGTGCCGCTCCGCATTTCGAAGCAGTAGCCCGAGCTGCGCGCTGACGGTCTTGAGATCGTGGACGACGAAGGCGGACAGTTGATCCATCGCTCGCAGCTGTTTGGACGCAGACAACACTCTATCCGCGTGGTGAAGTGCGAGAAACCCTGCGCTCTGTCGCGCGATGATCTTGAGGATGTCGTAGTCCTCCCAGATCAGGTTCATCGGCGTCAACGGATGTCCGATCGCGACAATGCCGAACATGCGATCCTCGATCGGTAGCGGAACCAGGAAGCGAGCCGCCCGGAGCAGATCGAGATCGAGATTGAGGTCGAGTCCGTCGTATGCAGACGGCGTTCGGCGATATTCGTCCAGATCGATGATCCAGTCGAAACGTTCGAAAAAGCGCACCAGCGATTGCGAACCGGCCGGCGATATCGGTCTGTTCGTTGGCCCGCCCAATTGTGCCATCGGCAGCAACACGCCTTCGTTCGAAAGTCGCCAGCAGGCGCCGGATGTCGCGTGCAGCAGATCGATCAGTGCGTGAATTGCGCGCAAGCCTAGCCCTTCGTCGGGATTCGCCTGCGTCAATTCGCGCGTAACGCGCAGCCACTCATCGCGGTAGTCGTACTTGTATTCGTACAAGTTCCGTTCGATAGCCATTCGCAGAGCGTTTCGAACCTGTGTCGACACGCTGACTACGGCCAGTCCGATGAGACCTGCACTGAAAAGGAAGACCTGGAAGACCTCTCCCCATTCACCGCCGAAGAAGCGCACGTAGTATCCGGCGGTACCCATGATGAGAAGGTATCCGCCCGCCAACAGTAGCGTTCCGGTGCGGAACACGAATCGCCGCGACAGGTTTACGTTCATCCTGTGCGTTTGATTGCGCAGCGAGGCAATCGCAATCAGCGGTGTTGCCATAGCGTAGACGTAACCTTGCGGCGCGAGCAGCTTGAAGCTCAAGTCATGGAACAGAAGGGCGTTGGAGTATAGAACGAAGCCATAGGTGAACATGGCGCCGAGTCCGATGACCAGGAATTTCACGTTCCATTCGTGATCGCGTCGTGTGTTGCGTGCCACCTGTTCCAACGACACGACGCCGGCGAGACAGAAGAAGAGCTTCAGCAGAGTTGGCCACGACGTGTCGATCAGACCTGGAAACGCTGTCGCGATCAGGGCCGCGGCATATGCAACCGAGGTGAGAACCGCGATCGCGGTCTGGCTACGATAGATCGGATCGAACAGGCGTTCGAAGCCGACACCGAGAATCCGCATCAACAAGATGATCCAACAAGCGTACGCCGTTATCTCCAGGATGTCGGTGGTAGGCCGTTGGCCGAGAGTAAGGAACGAAGCGAACCAGACAGCGGTCGTGGCGGATGCGAGCAGTGCGGCGCGTCCCGTGATGCGTTTGAACCAGCCGTAAACGAAAAAGACCACGAGGCCGACGTAGGCCAGGAGACCTGTGACGAGTCCGAAAACTGCCACCGTTTCGAGCATGGGAAACTCAGTCGCCGTGATCGACACCGTAGAAGTCGCGATACCAGTCGACGAATCGGCGAATGCCGACTTCAATCGGTGTCGATGGCTTATAGCCTACGTCGCGCGCCAGCGCGGAAACGTCGGCAAACGTCTCGGCAACATCGCCCGGCTGTATCGGTAGCAATCGTTTCTCTGCTTTGCGCCCGAGTGCATCCTCGAGCACCTCGATGTATCGCAGCAACTCGATCGGATTGTTGCTGCCGATGTTGTACAAACGATATGGTGCCGACGCCGATGTCGCGGGCGATGAGTTGCCTGCGTTTGGATCTGCGACTGGCACTCGATCGAGCAGCCGAACGATCCCCTCTACGATGTCGTCTACGTACGTGAAGTCGCGGCGGTGATGTCCGTGATTGAATACGTCGATCGGCTGGCCCGCCAGTATGCATTTGGTGAAGTGGAACAGCGCCATGTCGGGCCGTCCCCATGGTCCGTATACGGTGAAGAAACGCAGTCCCGTGGTCGGTATCTGAAAGAGATGGCTATACGTGTGAGCCATCAGTTCATTCGTCTTCTTCGTTACGGCATATAGGCTGACCGGATGGTCGACGTTGTGGTCGACCGAAAATGGCATGTGTTCGTTGGCGCCGTAGACCGAACTCGACGAGGCGTATACGAGATGTTCTGTCCCCACGTGACGCGCACACTCGAGGACGTTGAGGAATCCAGTCACGTTCGAGTCGATGTAGGCCTGCGGGTTCTCTAACGAATAACGCACGCCGGCTTGGGCTGCCAGATGCACCACGCGGTCCGGGCGCTCACGCTCGTAGACAGTTCGCAGCGCGCGCTGGTCCGCTACATCGATCGTCTCGTTTGCAAATCCTCGTTGGCCCTGTATTCGCGCGAGTCGCGCGTGCTTGAGCGATACGTCGTAGTAGTCGTTCAGATTGTCGACGCCGACGACGCTGTCGCCGCGAGCCAGCAGTTTGATGGCGACGTGAGAGCCGATGAATCCGGCGCTTCCCGTAACGAGCACCTTCACGCCAATGCGCTCAGAGTCGCGCCGTAGTGCACTGCTTCGGGAACAGGTGCTTCACGTCGAATACCACGCACTCCGGTTTTCCGAGCCGACGGATCGCCTCGATTCCCATTTCGCGAAACTGATCGTGTGCCACCGCAATGATGATCGCGTCGTAGTGATTCGCCGGGAGCGAATCGACCATTGCCAATCCATACTCTTCGGCAGCCTCGCTAGCGTGCACCCAGGGATCGTGAACATCGATTTCCGCGTGATAACGCTTCAGTTCGCGCACGAGATCGACGACGCGGGTATTGCGGATGTCGGGACAGTTCTCTTTGAACGACAGCCCAAGGATCAGAACTTTCGAATCGACTACGTGGATTTTGCGCTGCGTCATCAGGCGGACGACCCGATCCACCACATGCTCCCCCATGGAGTCGTTGATGCGGCGGCCGGCCAGAATGATCTCGGGATGGTAACCAATCTCCTGTGCCTTGAATGTCAGGTAGTAGGGATCGACGCCGATGCAATGGCCACCGACGAGTCCGGGTCTAAACGGCATGAAGTTCCATTTCGTGCCCGCGGCCTGAAGTACTTCCTCGGTATCGATACCCATTCGCTCGAAAATCAAGGTCAGCTCGTTCATGAGCGCGATGTTTAGATCACGTTGCGTGTTTTCGATGACCTTCGCCGCCTCCGCGACCCGAATGCTGGATGCGCGATGCGTACCCGCGGTTACGATCGAGGCGTAAAAGCGATCAATGAAATCGGCGGCAGCGGGTGTGGAGCCCGAGGTCACTTTTTTGATCGTAGTGAGGCGATGCAGCTTGTCGCCCGGATTGATTCGTTCCGGGCTATAGCCGGCGAAGAAATCGACGTTGAAACGCAAGCCGGACGTCTTTTCGATGATAGGCAGGCAGACCTCCTCGGTAGCCCCCGGATAGACAGTCGACTCGTAGATTACGACGTCGCCGCGTTTGATCACTTCACCGATGGATTTGCTGGCGGACCGTAGCGCAGCCATGTCGGGTCGCTTATAGGCATCGATTGGTGTCGGAACTGTGACGATGTAGACATTGCAGTTGGCGAGGTCGCGTAGTTGCGAGGAGTACGTGAGTTGGGTAGCCGCTGCGAGCTCTTCAGCGCTCACTTCCAACGTCGAATCCCGTCGCCGGCGAAGTTCGTCGATCCGGCCGACATTGATATCGAATCCGATCGTCGGATAGCGCCGACCAAACTCGACCGCGAGCGGCAATCCGACGTACCCCAAACCAACGATCGCAGGGCGTGCGTCGCCCAGTTCTGTGATCAGCATGTCTAAGCCATCCTTTGTTTAGGTGTATTATCGCGATTACTCCGCGAGCAACTGTGATCAGCTTGTAGTCTGAAGTAAACCGGCCATGGCCTGCGTCGCGTTACAACGCCTTACAGGCGCTCTTCGAATCGGTCGGTAGAATCGTCCGCCTTCTCCGTGAGTATGTTCATGAGCACGATCGAACGAGCTGCAGCTCGACTAGGCGCGATCGGAAAGGTCCGAACAGAGCCCGAGCTTCGAGATACGGCACTGGTCAATGCGCCGTCTCTCGAAGCCTCCAACGATTTGGAGCCCGTTCCGCGGTTCGACTCGAGGCTTCCTGCATTCCAGGCACAGATCGGGGGAGGCTACTGCGAACTGAATCTCGAGGCATTAACGGCGGCTGGGTTTGCGACCTCGCAGAACGCCAACGTCGAGATCGCGGCTGATCTGCGTCGAATCAAACGTCCTCTGCTCATGGCGATCAAGAAGTCGACAGCCTTGGGTACTCGCGCACTCCCGCCAAATCTCGTGCTGATCACCAGCGCATTGCCTGGTGAAGGAAAGACATTCGTTTCGATCAACCTCGCGCTGAGCATCGCCGCTGAACTCGACAAGACTGTGCTGCTGGTGGATGCCGACGTGGCCAAGAACGACGTTGCCAGGGTGTTGGGAGTCAGCTACGAAACGGGTCTTACTGACCTGTTGGAGCGAGAGAATCTGCACAGTGAGGACGCGGTACTTCGAACTAACGTCGAATCGCTGTCGTTCCTTCCGTCCGGTCCGAGATTGCCCAATGTCGACGAACTATTTGCCAGCGACAGAATGGCGAGACTGATTCGCGATTTGGCGGAGCAGGATGCTGACCGCATCGTCATTGTCGATGCGCCGCCACTTCATGCGGGCACCGAAGCGGGCGTACTGGCGCGTATGGTGGGACACGTTGTGGTGTTGGTCGAAGCCGACAAGACACCCCAGGCGTCGGTAGCCGACGCGCTTCACCAACTCAAAGGCTGCGAATCGGTGAGCATGGTTCTGAACAAGGCACGGCGGCGGTCGTCCGATCACGTTGCATACGGATATGGCTACGGCTACGGGACTCAGGGGAGTTAGAGGCGGATGTACAAGGATTTCTTCGCGCTGACCGGAAAGCCCTTTCAGCTTTCACCTGATGCCAGGTTTTTCTTTCCGAGTAAGGAACACAAACGCGCGCTTTCGTTCTTGCAGTATGGGTTGGGGCAAGGCGACGGCTTCATCATCATTACGGGGGACATCGGGACCGGCAAGACCACGCTTGTTCAAACATTACTTGCCGAACTCGATCCGAAGGTCACTGTTGTCGCAAACATCGTTACGACGCAACTTCAAGGCGACGATCTGCTGACCCTTGTCGGTTTCCAATTCGGCCTGCGTCCGAACGGCGCGAGCAAAGCGGTCTTGTTGCGTGACCTCGAGCAGTTCTTCCTGCATCGGACCAGGGAGCACAAGCGTGTTCTGCTGATTGTCGACGAGGCTCAGAATCTGCCGCCGCAGTCGGTGGAAGAGCTCCGCATGTTGTCGAACTTTCAATTTCAGGGTCGGCCACTTGTCCAGGTGTTCCTTCTGGGGCAGGAGGAATTTCGAGCCACGCTATTGTCTGATGGTTTCGAACAACTGCGCCAACGCGTCATTGCGACGTATCACCTGAATCCGCTGGATGCCGAAGAAACGCGGACGTACGTCGAGCATCGTCTTCGCCTGGTCGGATGGAAGTCCGACCCGACGTTCACCGATGCCGCATTCGAACGCATCTTCGGGTTCACTCAAGGCGTTCCTCGGCGTATCAACAATCTGTGCGACCGCACTCTACTCTATGCATTTCTCGAGGAGCTCCATGAGATTGATGACGAAGTCGTCTTACAGGTCGCCGACGAAATCGGCAACGAGTTCATCGGCGGCGAGCTCGACAAGCCCAAGGCAGCTGCGCCTTTGATGGAGGCACCGGCACAGCCGCTCGAAAGCATGGCACGAATGATGTTCGACAAGGCCAATGTGCAGCAGCGCCTTGCTTCCTTGGAACGCGCTGTCGATGCGCTGGGTCATGGTCTCAAGGACGAACTGTCCGAGATTCGTTCGCTGTTGATCGAGCTAGTAAGAGAGGTGAAGGCGCAACGCGCGAAGGTGAGTGAACTTACCAAGCGAAGAAGGGCCTGACGTCGAAATTTGAATCGATCGGTTAGTGAAAGTCGCGCGAAGCAAAGCGTCGCGCGTCTTCGTTCACGTCTCCAAGCGTCCCAAGCAAGCCGGTATGGTCGACCACATGACCGGCCATCACATGAATGACTTCGCCTTCGCGTTCCACCGTGCCATTGATCTGCAGTAGCTGCCCTTGCAGCAGCTCGGATCGATAACGCTCCAGCACCGAAGTCCACACGAGTACGTTGATGTTGCCGGTTTCGTCTTCGAGCGTCAGGAACACCACGCCGGATGCTGAACTCGGCCGTTGCCTGCAGGTGACGAGGCCGGCCACGCGAATCGGCTGGCCGTGCCGAGAATCGTTCAATTGCCGCGCACTGCGACAACCGCTCAACGCGGCGTGATCGCGCAGCAGCTGCAACGGATGGGGGCCCAACGTCAGCGTCAGATAGCTGTAGTCCGCCAGTAGATCCTGGCCGACCGTGGGTGCCGGCAGTTGAACGTCGGTCTGGTACCCGTCCTTGCGATCGGCAACCTTCCATAACGCCGCGGGTGGCTGGATGCCCGCTACGTCCCAATGCGCTTGATAGCGATGTCCCGATACGCTTGCGAGCGCACCTGCGCGGGCGAGACATCCGAGTTCGGTCACCGACAATTCGGCTCGCATTGCAAGATCGTTGCCGTCACGGAACGGTTGACGTTTTTCGATGCGCACTGCCGCCGCTTCGCTCAAACCTTTGATGAGCCGCAGACCGAGACGGATCGCGCCTTGATCGCGAATGTCATCGTATTTTCCGGCGATCGTACCGGTTTGAGTTTCCAGTCGATGATTCCAACCGCTGCATTGCACGTCTACGGGACGCGATTCGATGCCGTGGCGAAGTGCGTCCTGGATGAGTTGAGACGGCGAATAGAATCCCATCGGTAGGCTGTTGAGCAGGCCGCAGTAGAAGGCGGCAGGTTCGTGCCGTTTCAACCATGCCGAGACATATACGAGCAGAGCGAAGCTCGCGGCGTGTGATTCGGGAAATCCGTAGTCGCCGAATCCCTTGATCTGTTCGAACACGCGCTTCGCGAAGTCTCGATCGTGGCCGCGCGCCATCATGCCATCGACGAGCTTCGCTTCGAAATGTTCGAGACCACCACGACGTTTCCACGCCGCCATCGCGCGCCGCAGCTGATCTGCTTCGCCGGCGCTGAATCCCGCCGCAACCATCGCGAGTTCGATGACTTGTTCCTGGAAGATCGGGATGCCGAGTGTGCGTTCGAGAACGCTGCGAACAGCCTCGCTCGAATAGGTGATCGGCTCCATTCCCTGCCTGCGCCGCAGATACGGATGCACCATGTTGCCCTGGATCGGACCGGGGCGAACGATGGCGACCTCGATGACCAGGTCGTAAAAGGTGCGAGGTTTGAGGCGCGGCAGCATGCTCATCTGCGCGCGCGATTCCACCTGAAATACACCGACGCTGTCGCCGCGTTGCAACATCTCGTACGTCAGTGGATCTTCGGGCGGAATGTCTTTGACCGTGAGTTCCAGGCCGTGGAAATCATTCAGCAGATCGATGGTTTTTCGAATCGCCGTGAGCATGCCGAGACCCAGCACGTCGACCTTCAATAACCCAAGCGCTTCGAGATCGTCTTTGTCCCACTGAATCACCGTGCGGTCTTTCATCGCGGCGTTTTCGATCGGCACCAACTGCGCGAGTGGGCCGCGTGAGATGACGAATCCGCCGACGTGCTGCGATAGATGTCGTGGGAAGCCGAGTATCTCCTGCACCAGAACCAGAAACTGTTGCACCGTCGAACTGTTCGGGTCGACACCAGCCGTCGCACACCGCGCCTTCAGTACATCCTGCTGATCCCACCAGGCGAGCGATTTCGCCAACAGGTCCACGAGGTCGAGGCTCAGCCCCAACGCTTTTCCAACGTCGCGAACCGCACTGCGCGGACGATACGTGATGAGCGTTGCAGCGATTGCCGCGCGGTCGCGACCATACTTCTTGTAGATGTACTGAATGACTTCTTCGCGGCGTTCATGCTCGAAATCGACATCGATGTCAGGCGGCTCGTTGCGCTCTTTCGATACGAATCGCTCGAACAGAAGATGCAGTCGCGACGGATCGACTTCGGTGATGTTGAGGCAGTAGCAGACCGCCGAATTCGCAGCCGATCCGCGGCCCTGACAGAGGATATTTTCGCCACGCGCGAACTGAACGATGTCGTACACCGTGAGAAAGAAATACTCGTAATGCAGCTTTTCGATGAGATCGAGCTCTGTCTCGACCAGCTCCTTCACATCTGCGGGCACACCGGCGGGCCAGCGTTTGGCAGCGCCGGCGAGCGTGATCTGCCGTAAGAACTGACCCGGCGTCAGATGTGCCGGCACGAGTTCCTCGGGATACTCGTACCGCAACTCGTCGAGCGAGAACCGGCAGCGTTCGAGGATCGTCACCGATTCCTGCAGCATTTCGGCCGGATACAGCATGCGCAGCCGCGCGATCGATCGCAGATGGCGTTCGCGATTCGCTTGCAGTGATGTGCCCAGTTCCTTCACCGACGTTTTCAAACGGATCGCCGTCAGAACGTCCTGCAGCGGTTTGCGTTGCGCCACGTGCATGTGTACGTCGTTGCTCGCGACCACCGGTAAATCGAGCTTCATCGACAACGTGAGTGCGGTTGCGGCAAGGTCGAGATCGTCGCCGTTCTGCAACAGCTCGAGCGCAATCCATAGCTGCGGCAACAGGCTGCGCAGACGACGCCCCTGATCGAGCAGCACGCTCATCGTGGTGGTCATCGGAACCCACAGCGCGAAGCACTCGCCCACACCCCAACTCAGGTCCTCGACTGAAAGCCGATAGGTTCCTTTTTCGCTGTTTTTCCGCGCGCGACTGATCAGTGTCGATAGCTGACCGTAGGCACTGCGATGCGGGGCCAGCATCACGATCTTGATGCCTTCGGTCAGCAGAAATTCGGCGCCGATGACGAGGTGGATGCCGCGTTTCTTCGCTTCCATGTGTGCCTTGACGACACCCGCAAGCGAACATTCATCGGTGATCGCAATGCCCCGATAACCGAGTTCTGCGGCTTGCGCGACCAGCTCCTCGGGATGGGAAGCGCCATACAAGAAGCTGAAGTTGCTCTTGCAGTGCAGTTCCGCGAAGGCATCAGGAGAAGTAGCCATGGATGAACCATTCCCCCTTCCGGTCGATGAAAGTCCAGCATTGGCTGCCATCGGTGTGGCGCGCAACGAAGTAATCCCGATGTGCCGGTTCATACACGTTCGGCGTAGTCCACCAGCCGACGTCGATCCGTTCCGGTCCGCGCAACAGTGTGAGGTGACGGCGTAGTACGGGTTTTGGTCTATCGAACAGCCAAAGCGGGCGTCGCAACGTCGCCAACATCGCCGGCCCCTTAGTTCGAGCGTTGGTAGCCTGCAGCCGAGGCGCAGTTGGTCTCCATCCGAGCTCGGGACTGTGATCGTCGTTCTCCGCGATGCCAGAGCAGATTTCGTCGCCCAACCGCGCCTTGAATTGATCGATCAGTTCGGTAGGGGAGTGAGAAGCGAGCTCGGTGCGAGCGAGCAACGAACTGCTCTCCGGTTGCCACGGCGCGAGTCGGATCGATGACAGGCGCAGCGAAAGTACCTCTTCCGGCAGATCCAATACGTCGAGCTTCAGCCGGCTGATCGACAACAGGGCCTGCTTGCTCTGCTGCGGCCGTGCGAACTCGATCTCCATCTCGGCTGCATCCGAATTGAACGGTGCGAAACGCCAGGCGATACGTATCGCCCCGAGCTGCCGGCCGATGAGCCAGTTACAGAACTCCTGGGCAAGCCGTTGCATCGGGAATGCCAGAGCTTCTTTGCTCGAGATGCTTTGCAGGAAGGTCAGTTCGGTTGCAAATCTGGCCGTTGGCGTGATGCAGATTCTCGGATCAGGCCGTTGTCCGGTCAGCCGGTCGAGATAATCGAGCAGTCGAGGTCCGAAGCGGCGTCCGAGTTCGGTCGTTGGCAATGCGAACAACTGACCCAGGGCATCGATGCCCATGTTAGATAAACGCTCGATGGTGTCACTGTCGCATTCCGTATGGTGCAACGAGATTCGTCGCAACGATTTGAGGCTTTGCAACTTCACTTCGTTCGTTTCGGGCCAGCGCGGCAGTTCGCAATTTTCCTGTGCACGGGCCAGCGCGAGCGCCGCGAGCGGCGTATGAGCGATGCCGATAACAGCTCTGTGCCCGAGCTCCCCCAACAGACCGATCAAACCGCGCTTCAGTCCGTAGAGCCCGCCGAACAATCTCAGGCTGCCGCTGATTTCGAGCAGAAACGCAGATGGTTCGTGAATGCTGATGCTCGCGCTGAAGCGATAAGCCGCATCAGCGAGGAATCTCAGACGCTCGTGCTCGGCGGCGATGTCGCGGCTGAAATGTTCGAGCCGATGACAGAGGCTATGAGCCGTTGCGAGACTGCTGCCGATGGCAACGCCGCTATCGAGTGCAGCCGCATTGCGCGCTACTACGCGATTGTCTTCTACCAGTACCGCGGGGCGACTTTCGTCCAGCATCCGACGGGCGCAAACCTCGAGACCCAATGCCGGCAGTTCTACGCAGAACCACAGCATGTTCACGGACCACCGACATGTACCGGATGCGGATCGTGCAGAAGCCGCGTTGCGTGTGGACGGTGCAATGGAACGCAGACTCCTCGTTCGCCACAGCGTCAGCTGCTGGCGCAGATCACCGCGCGTCACCTGCGTGGTGCGATAAGCGAGTTCGAGCGCCAGCCGTTCGACCGGCCAACCGCCGCGCCGCTTCAGTATCTCGATGCTCAATCGATCCGTTGCCGGCGCCGGTTGCAGCAGTACGCGCAATTCGGCCATCGATTGGCGTTGAGCAGCCGTGGCGGGGCGGAACAGTACGGTCAGTGTTTCGCCACGCCGTGCCGCGAGCTTGAATCGCCGTACGTCTTTGGTCGTGAGCTTCGACTCATCGAGCCAGGCGAGCGCCGCGCTGCAGCTGCCGGATTTGACTGCTTGCTCGAGCGACCACAATGCATCTTCGTGCGTGCGCGGATGAACCAGCAGCACTTTGCCGATGTCGATGCCGATTTCGGCCAGCGCAGGCGCATAAGGAATGTGGGGCGGATTGATCCACGTGATCCAGCGTTGCTCCTGCGCACTCAATGCCGCCAGCGCCGGACCGAGCAGGCGCAGTTCGCCGATGCCGACCCGAGACGACAACAACTCCATCAGACCGGCTTTCGGCCAGCCACGATCGGCCAGCAGTCCATCGAGCGTGGGATAACCGGTGCTTACGGCTCGAGCGCGGGGTTCGATCCGCCCGGCTCGCCATAGGTCAGGATGGGCGAGTAGCGTTTCGCTGGAAACGGGACGTTCAGGAGCGGAAAGGTCTGCCATGAATGCTGTACTTTCATACAGGGCTGACCAAATTACCTGTACGGATATCCAGTATCAAGCGATTTTGGTAGATCCTTGATGGCTGAGTCCCCGCCCGATGCCGTAATAGCTGAAACCCAACTGGCCGAGGTAGTCGGGGTCGAACAGATTCCGACCATCAAAAATGACCGGCTGACGCAGGTGTGCCTTCAACGCGCTGAAATCAGGACTTCGGAACTCGTTCCACTCCGTCATCACGACAAGCGCATCTGCGCCATCAAGCGTTGCGTCACGACGCTCACACACCGTGAGATTGGGTTGTTTTGCATAGAGGCGATTCGCTTCCGCCCCGGCTGCGGGGTCGTATGCGCGAACGAGTGCGCCTCGCTCCAACAGACCCTCCATCAAAGTCCGGCTCGGCGCTTCGCGCATGTCGTCGGTATTCGGTTTGAAGGCGAGCCCCCACACTGCAAACGTACGATCCGCAACCGATCCGTCGAAGTAGTGCAGGATCTTCTCTAGCAGCACGTGTTTCTGACGCTCATTCACCCGCTCCACACCGCGAACGATCTGCGCGTCGTACCCGTTGGCCATGGCGGTGTGCAGAAGTGCCCGTACATCTTTTGGAAAGCACGATCCACCATAGCCGGCCCCCGGATAGATGAAGTTGAAGCCAATCCGCGGGTCTGAACCGATCCCGCGCCTAACGGCTTCGATGTCGGCGCCGAGGCGATCTGCCAGATTCGCAAATTCATTCATCAGGCTGATTCGGGTGGCGAGCATGACGTTTGCCGCGTATTTGGTCAGCTCCGCCGAACGAACGTCCATGTGCAGGATTCGATCGTGATTGCGATTGAATGGCGCATAGAGCTGTTCCAGCACCCTCGCGCTGCTTTCGTTGGTGGAACCGATAACGATGCGATCGGGCTTCATGAAGTCGTTGATCGCGGCACCTTCTTTCAAGAACTCCGGATTCGATATCACGTCGAATTCGACTGATGCGCCGCGCGCCGCCAACGTCGCTGCTATGGTGCGACGCACCTCATCGGCCGTACCAACCGGAACAGTAGATTTGTCTACCACGATTTTCGGTGAGTTCATGTGACGAGCGATGGTTCGCGCGACTTCGAGTACGTAGCGCAGGTCGGCGGAACCGTCATTTGCGGTGGGTGTGCCTACCGCGATGAACTGAACTTCACCGTGGTCGACGCCGGCCCTGGCATCAGTGGAGAACCTCAGGCGTCCTGCAGCTGCGTTGCTGCGAACCATCGATTCGAGTCCCGGCTCGTGAATCGGAATCTCACCCCGATTGAGTGCCGCGATCTTGTCGGCGTCGATGTCGATGCAGAGCACCTGGTTGCCCATCTCGGCGAAGCAGGTGCCCGTGACCAAGCCGACGTATCCGGTTCCGAACAGCGTGATGTTCAACGATGCCCACCTGCAATCCCAAAAATGGCGGCAAGCCTAGCAAGATTTGGTTGGAGGGTTCGATGAAAGATGTAACCCGAACGTGCTCCTAAAGCACGACCTCGATCAATCCCGGTCCTGGAGCGGCAAGCGAACGTGCGAGCTGATTGTTGAACTCCTCGGCCGTGGTCGCGCGCGTCGCAGCCACACCCATGCCGCTCGCCAGCGCGACCCAGTCGAGGTCGGGACGATTCAACGACAGCATGTCTTCGGCTTTGCGGCCGGGATTGCCGGCTCCGACGCGCAGCAGTTCGACCTGCAGAATCGCGTACTTGCGATTCGAAAAGATGACGGTGGTGACGTCGAGACCTTCGCGCGCCATCGTCCATAGCGCCTGCACCGTGTACATACCGCTTCCGTCACCTTCGAGCGCCAGCACGCGACGACCCGGACACGCTACTGCCGCACCGACCGCACTCGGCAAACCCTGGCCGATTGCGCCGCCGGTGAGGTCCAACCAGTCGTGTTGAGGGGCGCCGGCGGTCAACGTCGGAATCGCAAAGCCGGATGTGGCCGCTTCGTTGACGACGATTGCGCCTTCCGGAAGCAGGCAACCGAGCGCCTGCGCAGCGCTCTGCGGAGTGAGGGACCCGCGCGGCAGCGTCAGCTGCTGCCGCGCTGCGGTTACTGGTGTCGACTTCGAAGCGCCTACGGCCTCGCAGAGCGCTTCGAGCGCCTGAAGCGCGTCCTGCTCGGGCGTTGCGAGCGTATGTCCCGTGCAACCCTTCGGCGTGAGTTCGCTGGGTTTGCCCGGATAAGCAAAGAAGGTGACCGGCGCTTTGGTGGCGACGAAGATGAGGTGGCGGTAGGGCGCCAGCACTTCTGCGGCTTGCTCGCCGAAATAAGGCACGCGTTGAACGTCGACTCGTCCGACTCCGCGCGCAATTCGCGTCACGAACGTGTCGGCGAAGAGTTGTGCGCCGGTGTGCTGCGCGATGCGACCGGCGAGTTCAAGGCCGCGCTCACTCAGCGCCGGGCCGTTCATCAGCAGCGCGCAGCGCTCGCCCGATCGTAAAGCGGCTGCCGCCGCGTCGATCGCCGCTGAACCCGGAGCGGCACGGCGCGGTGCCGGCACCGGTTTCGCCGGTCCATTCGCGGGACCCCACGCGGTATCGGCCGGCAGGATCAACGTTGCGATTTGGCCAGGCGGCGTCATTGCGGCCGCGACAGCAGCTGCGCCGTCGGCCGCGACTTCCTGCGACGAAGCCGAGGCTTTGATCCATCCGGAGACCGGATCGGCAAAGCCCGCGATGTTCGAGGTCAGCGGCGCATCGAGGTGGCGATGATAGGTGGCATGATCGCCAACGACATTGACGAGGGGCACCCGCGCGCGCCGCGCGTTGTGCAGGTTGGCGAGACCGTTGGCCAGTCCCGGGCCGAGGTGCAGCAGCGTGCACGCCGGCTTTCCGGTCATCCGTGCATACCCATCTGCAGCGCCGGTGACGACGCCTTCGAACAGACCCAACACGCTGCGCATACCATCCTGCTTGTCGAGCGCTGCGACGAAGTGCATCTCGGACGTACCGGGATTCGTGAAACACACTTCGACTCCGCATCCAACAAGCGTTTGCAGCAGACTTTCCGCACCGTTCATTCGCGACTCCTACCGACGTCGCGGCAGTGTACGGCAGCGACATCGCGATTCCCAACGAGGCGCCGCGTCTTTGCATTCCGGGTTCGATCGATTAGGCTCGCCGCTCCGTCGCTGCGGGGTTATTCGTGTCCAAGTGGGACTACGATCTGTTAGTCATCGGTGCCGGGTCGGGCGGCGTGCGCGCGAGCCGGATGTCGGCTCGTTACGGTGCGAAGGTAGCCGTCGTCGAAGGACGTTATCTCGGCGGCACGTGCGTCAACGTCGGCTGCGTGCCGAAGAAGCTGTTCGTGTACGGCTCGCACTTCGCGGAAGACTTCGAGGATGCGGCGGCGTATGGGTGGAACGTCGGTCCATACCGTTTCGATTGGCCGACACTGCGCGACAACAAAACGCATGAGATCGAGCGCCTGAACGGTGCTTATCGCAGCCTGCTCGAGGGCGCGGGCGTGGAGATCATCCAAGGTTTCGCGAAACTGCGAGATCGTCATACCGTCGAGATCGACAGCCGAACCACCGTCACCGCCGAACGCATCCTGATCGCCACCGGCGGTTGGCCGCACGTGCCGGAATTTCCAGGCCGGGAACACGTCATCACCTCGAACGAAGCGTTCTACCTCGATGCGTTTCCCGAACGCGTGGTCGTCGTCGGCGGCGGGTACATCGCGGTGGAATTTGCCGGCATCTTCGCCGGTCTCGGCGCCGCTACAACGCTGGCGTACAGAGGCCCGCTGTTCCTGCGCGGCTTCGACGACGGCGTGCGATCGTTCGTGGCCGACCAGCTTCGCGAGAAGCACATCGATCTGAGGTTCGATTCGATGGTCGAGCGAGTCGAGTTGACGAAGAGTGGCGCGCGGCGCGTCGTATTGACCGGCGGACAAGTGCTCGATACCGACCTCGTGCTGTTCGCGACGGGTCGGTCTCCGACCGTGCACGGCATCGGCTTGGAGGGGGCCGGCGTTGCGTTGACGGCAAGTGGGTCCATCGCCGTGGACGATCGATATCGCACCAGCGCGGACAACATCTATGCGATCGGCGACGTGATCGATCGTGTTCAGTTGACGCCGGTCGCAATCGCGGAAGGCATGGTGGTCGCCGACAATCTGTTCAACGGTAGAGACCGAACGCTCGACTACGCAGGAGTTCCAACCGCGGTGTTCTGCCAGCCGAACATCGGCACCGTCGGATTGACCGAGGCTCAGGCGCGGCAGAGACACACTAAGTTGCAGATCTTCGAGTCGACGTTTCGCCCGATGAAACACACGATGTCGGGCCGCAACGAACGCACCATGATGAAGTTGGTTGTCGACGCAGACACAGACCGGGTCGTCGGTGCGCACATGGTCGGGCCGGACGCCGGCGAGATCATTCAGGGCCTTGGAGTTGCGCTGAAGGCGGGGGCCACTAAAGCCCAATTCGACTCGACCATCGGGATTCACCCTACGGCAGCAGAGGAATTCGTGACGATGCGTGAGCCTGTCCGATGATCAGACGGTGTTTCGGTTGCGTAGTGGGCCTTACGCTGGTTCTCGGATGCGTCTCTGCCAACGCGGCGACGAAGGCGCGCAACGTCATTCTGTTCGTTGGCGACGGCATGGGCATTGCCACGGTAACCGCCACGCGCATCCTCGATGGACAGCGGCGCGGAGGGTCCGGCGAAGAGAACGTGTTGTCGTTCGAGCAGTTTCCAAACACCGCGTTCTCGAAGACTTATACGCTCGACTACCAGGTCGGCGAATCGGCCGGCACGATCACCGCCATGATGAGCGGGCAGAAGACGCACAGCGCGGTGTTGGGAGAAGGACCGTCGGTGACACCCGACAAGTGCGAAGGCGCCGCCGCGGCAAGCATCGCGACGCTGCTCGAGCAGGCGGCCGATCGAGGACTGTCAACGGGCGTGGTGACGACGACGCGCATCACGCATGCGACCCCGGGCGGCACCTACGCGCACACACCGAGCCGCGATTGGGAATCCGACGCGTCGACGCCCGCAGAGGCACAGGCGCAGGGCTGCCGCGACATCGCGCGACAGCTGGTCGAGTTCTCTCACGGTGCCGGTATCGACGTGATCTTCGGCGGCGGTCGTGCGCTGTTCCTGCCGCGCGACACCGCGGATCCCGCGAACCCCGAGCAGCATGGAGTGCGTACCGACGGCCGTAATCTGATCGAGCAATGGAAAACCGGGCATCCGCGCGGCACGTTCGTATGGAACGCAGCGCAACTGGCACAGGTATCCGTGAGTCGCGGTTCGCAGGTGATGGGTTTGTTCGCGCCGGACCACATGCATTTCGACGTGGATCGTGCGAGCGAGGCACCGGGCGAACCGTCGCTTGCCGCGATGGCTACGAAAGCGATCGAGGTTCTGTCGAAAGGACCGAAAGGTTACTTCCTGATGGTCGAAGGCGGACGCATCGACCACGGCCACCATGCCGGCAATGCATATCGCGCACTCACCGACGCGATCGCATTCGCCGATGCGGTTGCGGCGGCCGACAAACTGACGAACGCGAAAGACACGCTGATCATCGTCACTGCGGATCATAGCCACACGCTCGAAATTACCGGGTACCCGGCGCGCGGCAATCCGATTCTTGGAAAGGCAAAGGCGCCGGACGGCAGTCTCGAACTCGACGCCAGCGGCAAACCGTACACGACGCTGAGCTATGCGAACGGTCCTGGCGCGCTGGAGGCGTCGAATTCCCAGCCCGCCGGCGCCAAGCACTTTCCGCACCTTGCCAAACAATTCGACTCGGCCGCGGTGGCTCGACCGGATCTGACGAACGTCGATACCACCGCCCCCGATTACATGCAGGAAGCGGCGATTCCGATGTCGAGTGAAACGCACGGTGGCGAGGATGTTCCGGTTTACGCGAGGGGCCCCGGTTCGGAGCGCGTTCACGGCGTAATCGAGCAGAACCAGATCTACTTCATCATGAAGAGCGCGTACGGCTGGTAGCCGAGCGTTTTCGGTCAGAACACGACTGCACAGACATCGCACAGCGCATAGGTGTGCAACGGATCGTCGAGCCTCGCGAGTTCGGTCAGTTCACGCGCCCACTGTGTCCATCGCGTCGTCGACGCGAAACCCATGCTGCCGGCGATCTGCTGCAGCAGCTGCTCGCGAGCGGACAGCGGTTTCTCGATGAAGCGTACGTGGTAGTCGGTCATGCCGGCGCGCTTGGCGGCGGCCGCGACGGCATCGGGAAGCTGGCCCAATCCGTCGACGAGACCCAGCTCTTTGGCCTTGCGGCCGGTCCACACGCGTCCTTGTCCGATCTTGTCGACTTGCTCCGGCAGCATGTCACGGCCGCGCGACACGAGATCGAGGAAGCGCTTGTAGCCCGCTTCGACGTTCGCCTGAAGGATGTGTCCCATCGGTTCGGAGATGCCGCCGAATGGATCGAGTCCGCCGGCGAGCGGCGCCGAAGCAACGCCGTCGCGCGTTACACCGATCGCGGCGAGGCTATCCTCGAACGTCGGCACCATGCCGAAGATGCCGATCGACCCTGTAACCGTCGTCGGCGCCGCCCAGATTTCATCGGCCGTGGCCGAAATCCAGTAGCCGCCGGACGCGGCGACTCCGGCCATCGAAATGACCAGCGGTTTTCCCGACGTCTGCAGTTGCTCCAGCTCCTGACGGATCACTTCGGACGAGATCGCGGCTCCGCCTGGAGAGTCGACGCGCAGCACCACCGCCTTCACGCGCTGGTCGAGTCGGGCGTTGCGAATCAATTCGGTGAGGCTGTCGGCGCCGATCGAACCGCGCGGTTGCTCGCCCGGCAGGATCATGCCGCTCGCGACTACCACGCCGACTTCGTTGTCTGTCGGCGTTTGCACCGGTCGCGTCGCCCGCAGGTAGTCGGTCGATGCGATCTGACGGAACGTGCCTTCCGATTCGCCGACCTTTGCGATGAGCCGCTCGCGCATCTCGTCGCGCGACATCAACGCGTCGACCAAGCCGTGCTCCAGCGCAACGCGGGCCATGTCGCCGTCTGCCGCCTTGAGCAGATCTTCATAGTGCAGCACGTAGTCGTTCACCTGATCCAGCGTTAGCTTGCGGTTGGCGGCGACTTTGGCGATGTAGTCCTGCCACAACTCGTCGATCATCGCGCGATTCGCTTCGCGCGCCTCAGGTGACATGTCAGTGCGCGTGTACGGTTCGACGGCGGCCTTGTACGCACCCACCCTGAAAACGTGGACCTTCACCTTCAGCTTGTCGAGCAGGTCCTTGTAGTAGCTCTGATACGAGCCAAAACCCGTCAGCAGCACTTGCCCCATCGAATGCATGTAAATGCTGTCGGCGAACGACGCGAGGTAGTACTGGCCCTGCGTATAGTAGTCGCCTACCGAAACGATCTCTTTGCCGGCCACCTTGGCCGCCGACAACGCATCGCCGAGTCCGCTAAGGTGCGCGGGACTGATGCCCGTCAGGTGTTCCAGGTCGAGGACGATCACGGCGATGCGCGCGTCTTTCTTCGCGGCGTCGAGGGCGTCGATCAGATCCTGGTAGCGCGTTTCGGCAGCGATGTCGTTGCCGCCGAGCAGCGCCTCGAACGGTGCGGACTGAGTTGTCTGCTCCACGACGGTGCCTTCCGGCGCGATGACGAGCGCGCCTTTGTCCGGAACGGTCAGCTTTGCTCCGCCCGATATCACCACTGCGAGCACGATGAGGACCAACACGACGAACAGCAGGTTCGTCACGAAGACGCGAGTGGTTGTGATGCCGCGGCCGATACCGCGGAACAAACGTCGAATCGAGCTGTCCTCAGCCATCTGCTTTACCGACACGAGAAGGCCGCGATTGTCCCGACTACGACGGCAAAATGAAAGTGCGAGTGTCGCAAAACGCGGCGCGCGTCATCGCGCGACGCGGCGCTGTGCGCGCTATCCTTAGGTGATTGCGGAGATGTGGTGCAGAGGCAGTGAACCGGGAACTCAGTGAAGTCGTTTGGCGTTGGCGTGACGCGTGCGTCGCGGTCGGAGCGCCGCCGGTGGACGGACCCGACATACGCGGAGTCAGCATCGATACGCGCACGTTGGTCGCCGGCGATCTGTTCGTTGCGTTGCTCGGTGATCCGGGTCCGCGCTTCAACACCGACAGCCGCAGCGACCGCGACGGCCATGCGTTCATTGACGAAGCGCAGCGCCGCGGCGCAGTCGGTGCATTGACCCATCGTGCGAGCGGAACCCGACTGCCGGAATTGCGTGTGACCGACACGCTCGATGGACTGTGGGCGCTCGGACGTGCAGCGCGCGCGCGTTTCACAGGACCCGTATTCGCTGTGACCGGCAGCAGCGGTAAAACCACCGTGCGCTCGTTTCTGAATGCGGCGCTCCATTGTCCGCAGGCCACAGGTAGCCTGAACAATTTCTGGGGCGTGCCGCTCTCGCTCGCGAGAACGCCGCGCGGCGCGCCCGCGGCGGTGCTCGAGATCGGCACGAATCATCCAGGAGAGATCGAGCCGTTGGCCAAACTCGTCAGCCCGACCGTTGCGCTCGTACTCAACGTGCGGCCGGCCCACCTGCAGTACTTCGGATCAATCGAAGCGTTGAGGGCCGAGAAAGCGAGCATCTTCAATGGCCTCGCCAACGGAGGCGTCGCCGTGCATCCGGACGACCTTCCGATGCCGCGTTTGCCGGCTGGCCTCCGCACCAGGAGTTTTGGTTCCGGCGTCGACGCAGACGTTTCGCTTCGCCACTACGACGCAGAGTCGCGCGTGGCTACGTTCCGCGTCGACGGTCGTACATGCGCTGCGCGAGTGCCGGGCGGCGGTCTGCATCGCGCAACCTCCTTAGCCGCGGTGCTCGCCTGTCTCGCAGCAGCAGAACAGTCGCTCGAGGCGGCGCTCGATCTGCCGGACTCGATCGTGCCCGAAGGACGGGGTTCACGCATCGCGGTTGGCGGGGTCGAAATAATCGACGATAGCTACAACGCGAATCCGACCAGCATGGCGGCAGCGCTGCAAGGGCTCGCGGCCGAGCCCGGCCGTCGGAAGATGGCGATTCTCGGTGAGATGCGGGAACTCGGCGACGGCAGTTTCGAATATCACCGGCAGCTGATCGACCACTGCACCGGCATCGATCATATCGTTTGCGTCGGACAGGGAATGACCGCGCTGTGGAACGAGTTGCCTGCGTCCCAACGGTTCCTTCAAGCCGAGCGCGCGGCGGAAGTTCCTTTGCAACAGATCGTCGCCGCGCTGACGCCGGGCGACGTCGTCCTGGTCAAGGGATCGAACCGGGTGTTCTGGTACGACAAGTTCGTGCAGCGTCTGACAGAAGCAGTCGCGGCTGGCTGGACCTCGCGCTAACAGATTCGCTAGATCGCCCTCTCTGGCTCGGCCGCGCCGCTCATCACGCGCCAGTGCTCGACACCGAATAACGTGACGGCCACTCCGAAGATCTCGTGAAGGCGCGCCGTTTGCGCCTGCCAGGACGCGTCGGTCAGAAAGAACAGCGCGAATCCCGATACCGATAACGCTGCCAGAACGCCTGTCAGCAGGCCTCCGCTGACCCTGCGTTTCCGCTGGCGCCATGCTTCGGATGCGTGGCGCGCCAGAATCCAGCCGAAGAGGTATGCGATGGCGATGCTCAAGACGCCGTGAACCCACAAGAAGGTGGGTTCGAGCGGATGCCGGGCGCTTCCGAACTCGTCCGGCGTCTCGAAGAACAGATGCAGAACGAGCCACACAACGCCCGTCAGCCAGACGCCACCGAACCCCAGATAGATGCAGTACCTGAGCAGATCGGGCATCAAGCGCACCCGCGTGGCGGTGTCTGCGCGCGTGCTCAAGAGTGTGACGATTGCTGCAGCACGGTTTCCCACAACGCACGCAACCAGCGCACGCCTTGAGTGACGTGCTCCGATGACAACGTCGCGCCGGAGATGTTCTTGATGTCGGTGCGAAACTCCAGTTCAGACAAGTCGCTCCGGTTCGCGAACTGCCGGCGCCATGCTGCGTTCCGAATCTCCGCACCGTGACTCTCGCGGTAGGACAGAACCTCCACCTCGCTCAAGCGTCCGTCCGATCCGATGCCGATCGCATAGGTGATCAGGTCGGAACGGCCAAGCACTTCATCGAGCAGAACGTAGCCCAGTTCCGTGTCTGTCTGCGCGGCTTTCCATACACGCAGAGTACCGTGAGGCGGTTGCGGTCCGGCGAGCGCTGCAATCGCCGCCTTTTGTTCGGCGGTAAGCGCGAGTACGAGCGGCTCAAACGAGTCTGCTGAGGGGAAGATGGCTTTCTGCGCGGCGTCGATGCTGAGATAGTCCGCGGCTACGACCACCGAAGCCGGCATGATCAGCGCCGCTGCGCCGATGAGGCCGAACACGCCGCGATCGGCTTCTGCCATCAGAATTGATACCCCATACCGAAGTTGATGAGATCGCTCCCGCCGACGCCGTGGAAATGTTGATAGTCGGCTTTGAGAACGACGCCCTGCGCGAACAGGAAGCTGAACCCGCTGGTGATGATATCCTGATCCGGCCCGTTCTCAGGCGTAAGACCCGGCGCAATGTCGGAATAGTTCGACGCAGTGTTGAGGCGTTCGAAGCGTACGAACGGCCGCAACGAATTGCCGTCCCAGTCGAGGAGATCGTAAGCCGCCTGGCCATACCAGCCGTAGAAGCTCTCGGGAATCAGCGTCGGGTTGCCGATGAACGTGATGTTCACCTTCGACGTATTCGAGATGTGGCCGTTCGCGTACAACGCTGCAAACTCGAATCGCCCGGGCGTCCAGGTACCGTG
The DNA here is from genome assembly GCA_963780795.1 of uncultured Gammaproteobacteria bacterium. Classification (GTDB taxonomy): domain Bacteria; phylum Pseudomonadota; class Gammaproteobacteria; order Pseudomonadales; family Azotimanducaceae; genus DATJGR01. Next base: position 358,742 of record CAWADH010000013.1, read on the forward strand.
CGCTTCCCACAGCGTCACGACGTTGTCGTCGAAGCCGGGCTGCCCTTGGGCTGCATCGCCGCTGAATATCGAAGCGCCAAGCCGCAATCCGGGAATGCCGGTGTAGTTCAGCGCGAGCACGCCGGACATGTCGCTCGCTTTCGCGAGCGCGAGTTCCTGGTGGATCGAACCCAACGGAGATTCCTTGCCTTCGGGCGACGTCGGGTCCCACTTGGACAGATCGAATCCCGTGGTCAGGCCGGCGTCCCAGCGCAAACCGAATTCGGTATCGCCTTGCAGAAGAACGCCGCCTTCACGCCACGTCGTCGGAATGATCGCGGTCTCCACTCGGTTCCGGAACACGCCGTAGAAGCGGGTCGGTTCGTGGTTCTCGTTGAGCAGGCCGCTCGGAATCAGAAACAGACCAACCTTTCCGAACAGGCGATCGTCGAAGGTGCGCTCGATGTAGAGCTGCTCGACCTCCACTTCCCCCGGGTCGTCGGCCGAACTCACGGCATTCTCGATCTCGAGTTCGCTGACCATTCGCGTTTTCTCGTCGAACTGATTTGTCATCCCGATGACGAAACGGCTGACCGTTTCCGTCGTATCTGACGGTTCGTCTTTGGGGCGACCGTAATCGACCTGACCGTATCCGAAGAAATCGAGACCCGAGTCCGCCTTTGCGACGGTCGCCGTCTCAGAGCTTTGTCCGATCACCTGCACCGGCACGGCGGCAAGCGCGGTCGTCGTATTCTTCTGCTCTTGCGACACTCTTGCGAGTTCTGACTTCAACGAGGCGACTTCTCCGGCGAGCGCCGCGAGCTGCGCTTCGAGCTCCTGCTGCGTAGCGGCCGCTGCGGGAAGAGAGGCGAACACGCCGATCGCGACAGTCAGCGCGATGGGGGGAAGCGATGGCATTCGGGTGGATCTCGATTGCATGGGTGACCTCTGACGTAGAAACGCGAACTAGGGTTGATAGCCGTCGGTGAGCGTCTGCAGGAACGCAACGACGTCGTCGATTTCGGCAGGAGAAAGGGCGGGTTGATCGCCCACCTTCCGGTTGTACGGCACTTCGGTGATGTTGACGTTCGCGACGTATTGCGGCGGCAGGTCGTCGAACTTGTGGACGGTTCCGCCGACGTCGACCGAATACCATTCCTCGGGATTGGTATCGCGGCGGACGTAGAACGCCAACGCTTGCGCGAGCGTCGCAAAGCGCCCGTTATGAAAGTACGGCGCGGTGACGGCAACGTTGCGCAGCGACGGCACTTTGAATGCACCGCACAGATCGCGCGCCGTGGCGAGATCATCGCGGAATGGCCCGCACAACCCAAGATCGAAGTACGCGGGGTCGTCGTTGGCCGGAATCGCGGCGTTGCGCGGCACGCCGAGGTTGTCGTAACTGAAGTCGGTGAACAGCGGCGGTTCGCCGTTCGCGCCGCGTCCGCTCGGATGACACGCCGCGCAATTGCCTTTAAGCGGATCGTTGAACAATGCGAGACCGCGTTGTTCAACGGCGCTCAGTTGCGCTTTGCCGGCCAGGAACGCGTCGTACTTGCTGGTGAACGGCGCGAAGTCCGGGTCTTCGTTTTCATAGCGTTCGATCGCGGTGAGCGCGCGCTCGAACGCCACCTCCGGTTGATCGAATACGTCGCTGCCGAACATGGCTTTGAAGTCTGCTGCGTAGGTTGCCTGGCTCAGCTTGTCGCTGACATCGAACGCGGCGTCGTTAGCCATCTCATGTGGAGCGAGGAATGGACGCTGCGCCTGTTCGGCCAGTGAGGCGGCGCGGCCGTCGCGATCGAACCCGCCGACCGGTGCGCCATCGTCGAACCCGAAGGTGGGCGTCTTCGCGACGTAGCGCAGCGACGGCGCATTGCGAAAGCCCGGCACGTCGAGGTTCGCACCGCCGAAGGGGACGGGTTCGTTCACCACGGACGCGAGGGCATGATCCGGATCGTGGCAGGTGGCGCACGAGACTGTGCCGCTGACGGATAGCGACCGATCGCTGAAGATCTTCTCGCCGAGCTGGGCGAGCGGGGACATCGCCGATCCGGTCACCGAGCCGCCGACGGTTCCACCGCCCGAGCCGCCGCCGCATCCGGAGATCTGCAATAGGGCGAAGCAGCAGTAGAGTGACGACTCGAGGCGACCGAGCAACGACTGACATGACAGTTGAGAGTCCAAGAAAGCCGGTGTGAATGGGAATGATAATAATTATCAGTTGCATTTCATAGTGTGCGCGGGTGTTTCAGAGGATTTGGAGAAGTGGCTGAGCCCCCTGTAGGCGGGGTGGAATGCCGGCGTTTGCGACCCGCGCTCGGAACCTTCGTATCGGTTCACTGCGTTGCGAGCGACACCGACCGTGCGGAGCGGGCCGTCGCGTCGGCGTTTGCGTGTTTCGAAGCCGTGCAGCGCTTCATGCACCCGGCGTCGGCTCCCGACCTGATCGTTCTCAGAAGCGCGGCGCGGGGACGGGCGATTCGCGTGCAGCGCTGGGTGTGGGACATCCTCGTTCTGTCCACCGAAGTTAACGATGTTTCAGAGGGGCGGTTCGATCCGTGTCTGCCCGATATGGACGGATGCATGTCCGACGTCGAGCTGCCCGAGCCCGGAATCGTGGTACTTCATCGGCCGGTCGCGCTCGACTTCGGAGGAATTGCCAAGGGTTTTGCGATCGATCGCGCGGTGGACCGCATAGTCGCCGCAGGGTGCAGTAGCGGAACGGTGAACGCGGGTGGCGACCTGCGCGTGTTCGGTCTTCGGGGCGCTCCCATCTGGCTGCGCACGTCGCGCGAAGCGCGCCGCGTCGTCATGCGCAATGCAGCGTGCGCGGTGAGCGATCCTGTGGCGCGCGATCGACCTTCGGAGCATCGCGGCTACTACAACCGCGTCACGCCGGAACTGCCGAACGTCGACGCCGCGGCTGTCGTCGCGCCCACCGCGGCGATTGCCGACGCGCTTACCAAATGCGTTCTGTTGTGTCGGGAGAATCCAGGGTTGTTGAAGCGCACGCTGAGACACTTCGACGCGACCTCCATCGAACTGGCCCATTAGGTGTCGCAAAAAAAATCCCGGCGGATTCGCGGGCGAATTCCATTAGGGTTTATTTGGCTTTCTGGATTACTCAGCGTTTCGTCTTGTTTCGCGTTGTCGATTGAGACCACTCTGATCTGACAAGACCCAATGTTCTATGGTGTCTTACTGCTTCCGATGCGGTGAAGCGCACGTCACAAGACGAAGTTATGTCTCGAAGCAGGGATCGTGACAGCGAAGCAGACGCTCGATCGCTGCAACAGCGACATCAAGAACCGTGCAATGTCGCAATGACCGTCAAGGTCATCGGTTCGTCGCCGAGACTGAGGATCGTTCGATCCCTTCGCGAAATCGAGCATTTCGCCTATCTTTCCTACCGCGATCGAGTCATCGCTTTGGCGATCGCGAGATCATTCATCAACCCCGCGGCTCAGCCGCATCCCACCTTGCTCGACCGAGTGACGAACGGACCCTCCGTGCCCATGCGGCAGTCCCAAAGCACATCGCGATGACGTCATCCGCGGTCGCGTCTAATATGGCCACCGCCACCCATGCTTTGGAATAGACCACATGGACAGCGAGTTCCGCGGCGTCATCGATGCACTTCCTGGCCTGATTTGGACTGCGAACTCGGACGGATATGCGGATTTCCTGAATCAGCGTTGGCTCGAATACACGGGCCTCAGCGCGGAGGACGCCATGGGCGCCGGTTGGCAAGCCGCGCTCCACCCGGATGACAGAATCACCGTGCTTGCGCGTTGGCGCGACCAATTGGAGCGTGGCCAATCGGGTGAACTGGAGGCGCGCCTCAGACGCCACGACGGCGAGTATCGCTGGTTCAGCTTCCGCTTCTGTCCGTTGACCGACACGTCCGGTCGAATCGCCAAGTGGTGCGGCATCAATACCGACATCGAAGATCTCAAGCGCGCCGACGAGGCTGCACGCACGAGCGAGCACCGCTTTCGTTCGATTCTCGAGGGACTGCCGGTCGGTGTCACGCTGACGATGCCGGACGGTCACTCGCGTATGGCAATCAGCACGTCACGAACTTTCTCGGCGTATCGCTCGATGAGCTGACGACGCGTACGATCACGGAGCGCTATCACCCTGACGATCGATCGGACGTCGACCGACGATGGAAGCATTCGGCCGAAACCGGCGAGCCGTACGACCACGAAGCGCGCCTCGCGGGCGCCGACGGCGTCCATCGCTGGGTTCACACACGCGGCTTTCCGCTGCGCGATCCGGATGGACGCATCGTACTTTGGTATCTGCTTCAAGAAGACGTCGACGATCGGCGCCGAGCCGATGTTGCATTACGCGCCCGCGAACGCAATCTGCAGCTCATCATGGATACGACGCCGGCGCTGATCTGGTCGGCGCTTCAGACGGCTTGACCCATTCGGTGAACCGGCACTTCGAGGACTATGTGGGCTTTTCCTTTGAGCAGCTCAAGGAAAACGGATGGGCGGTCGCCATTCATCCCGATGATCAGGGCGCGCTCACAACGCTCTGGAATCTGATTCGGACGACCGGAAGTGCGGGACAAGCAGAGGCGCGACTGCGTCGTACGATGGCGAATACCGGTGGTCTGTTGCGGGCAAGCCCGCTGCGCGACGAGAACGGAAGCATTGTGAAGTGGTATGGCGTCAACATCGACATCGAAGACCTGAAGCAAGCGGAGACAGAGCTGTCGCGAAGAGCAGCCTTCCTGCACCAGGGCGAAGCCGTCAGCGAAACCGGCAGCTTCCTTTGGCGCGTGGGGGCAAACGAAATCAAATGGTCCGACCAGCTTTATCGAATCTTCGGTGTCGACCCGGGCACCACCGTCACGTTCGAACTGATGGCCTCGCGCGTTCACCCCGAGGATCGGCTGTTGGTTGCGGACCTGGCGGATCAGGCGCAGTCAGGCCGCGACTTCGAGTACGAGCATCGGGTGTTGCTGCCCGACGGATCGGTGAAGTATTTGCACGCGATTTCTCATGCCACGCGCGATCAGCATGGCCGGCTCGAGTATGTCGGTGCCGCTCAGGACGTGACGGCGCGACGGTTGTCGGAGCAGGCGCTCAGCAAGGTGCGATCGGAGCTCGCGCACGTGACGCGCGTGACGAGTCTCGGCGCGCTGGCGGCCTCCATCGCGCACGAGGTGAATCAGCCGCTCTCCGGCATGGTCACCAACGCCAGCACGTGCCTGCGCATGCTTACGGCGGATCCACCCAATCTGGACGGCGCGCGCGTGACCACCCAGCGTTTGCTGCGTGACGGAAACCGGGCGGCCGAGGTGATCCAGCATTTGCGGAGCCTCTTTGCAAATAGGGAACCTACCAACGGACCCGTCGATCTCAATGACGCCGCGAGCGAGGTGCTCGCGCTGTCGTCGAGCGAGCTTCGTGCCGGAGGACTCGTCGTGCGAACCGCATTCGATAACGTGCCTGCCGTTCGCGGCGATCGCGTGCAGCTGCAGAGGTGATCCTGAACCTGATCCTCAACGCGGCCGACGCGATGAAGTCGATCGACGATCGCCCGCGCGATCTGCTGGTGACTACCACTCGCGAGGATGGAGACCGTGTCAGATTGTCGGTATCGACTCCGGCTCGGCATCAATCCGCTGACCGTTGAGAAGCTCTTTGACGCGTTCTATACCACCAAGAGCAATGGAATGGGCGTTGGTCTGTCCATCAGCCGCTCGATTATCGAGAGCCACGAAGGACGCCTGTGGGCGACGACCAACGACGGACCAGGTGCCACGTTCTCGTTTTCGCTACCTGCGGAGGTGTGATTCACGTGGGTCAGTAATTGAGTTGCGTCAGTTCCTCCCTGCACGCCGCCGCGAACGGTTTGAGAAGGTCGTCTTGCAGCGACAGCGCGTATTCGTGCAGCTCTTCTCGCGTCATTTTGGGCGAGAAATAGCGGTGCAGAATGCGATGCATCACCGCGTCGCCCGCGTCGATGACGACGCTCGATGACGTGAGCCGAATCCGATTCAGCAGCGCGTACACGTCGGCGAGCCGCTTGGGCTTTTCGAGCGTGTGGTCCAGCGCATCGATCGAGAGCTTCGACGCTTCCGAGATGAATTCCGCGTAGAGGGCTTCCCGCCTCTGAATCTGGAGCTGCGCACGCTCACGCCGCCCGGCGGTCCGTTGTGTGACCCACGAAGAAACGATCGATGCGGTGCCACCCACCAGCGAGCCCAACACCGCGGACAGAGCGCTTACGACGTTTGCTTCCATTTCATTCCACCGGTTCGGCTGGGTTGAAGTACTCGTTGAAACGCATCTACGGCGACCCATTGATAGACGTGATCGATCCGGTGGCAAACGCAAGCGCGGCAGCGGCGGTAAGGACATTCGCGTGCGAATCCTCCAAGTCCGTTTGCGCCTGAACGAGCTCGTTGGCGTCGTTCTGGAGGCTGGTATAGGTGCCGACGCCGTGTTGGTAGGCGTCGAGTCCGGCATCGTGTGCGGTTTGCGCAGCGTCGGTCAGAGCTCTGGCGGCAGCGTATTCCGCCAATACCGTTTTCAACGTGTAGTACGCGTCGGTCACCTCTTTGACCGCCATGTTGCGTGTCTGGATCAACGCGTCGCCCGCGGCGTCTACTCCCGAACGTGCGATGTCGATTTGCCGTTGGCGGCGACCCGCGTCGAAAAACTGGCCAACTGAACTGCAACAGGATCGAACCGCCGGGCTTGTCGACGTTGTCCCATTGATCGCCCTGTGAGCTGAGTGACCCCATGTTCTGATACAGCTGCGCCGCCAGCGCGATGGTCGGTCGGTACTGAGCTCCTCCCGCTTGGCCGTCGCCTGAGCGGCCCGAATCTTGCCGATCGCAGCGATGACGTCGGGGTGATTCGACAACGCGTCTGTCAGAAACGCGTCGACGGACGCGCCTGGGTCCGATGGAAGCTCCTGTTCGCTGCTGTCCGCCACCTGAATTTGTGGCACAGGTGATATGCCCACGCTTGCGATGAGCGCGGCGTAGGCCCTTCGTTCTGCGCCCGCTGCGCGAGCGACCTGGAAGCGCGTTTGTGCGATCTGGCGGCGCGCTTGCGCGAGCTCGACGGTCGTTGCCAATCCGTTGGCGCGGCGCGCGTCGACGGCATCGCCGTCGATTTCGGCCGTCTGCAGCGCTCGCTCTGCGGCGCGTTGTCGGCCGCGCACCGCGTTGAGCGAATAGTAGTCACTGCTCACCGCAAAGATCAGCTTCTGATGGGCGCCGGTGAACGCCACGTTCGCGACGAACGAGTTCTCGCGCGCGGCCTGCTCGGCGCCGGCGCGGCGGCCGAAGTCGAACAGCAGCCATTTGACTGCGAGCGATGGGATCAATTCGCGAGAGTCCGAAGTGAAGTAACCCTTGTCGATCAACGTCGACGGAATCGGCAGCGGCGTGCGCTGATAGCCGGCAATCGCTTCGGCAGACAGTTGCGGCGCATACGTGCTTTCGACCAGACCCACCGCGAGCGCGGCTTGGCGAGCGCGTTCCCACGCCTCGCGAGTCTGCGGGTTGCTGCGCTGCGCGAGGTCGATGAGTTCGGCCAACGCATAGACCCGGGTCGGATCGACGTCGACGCTGCCGTTTGGGGCCGCGACATACGGTCGCGTTCCAGCCGAGTCGTCGGGTATGGTCCACGGCGCGTCCGGCGTCTGGGGAGCGAGCTCGGTCCAGTCGCGCGCAAGTGACGTCATCGGCAGCAATGACATCAACCAGATCCAGCGCGCGCGAAGCGGTCGTTTAGGCCGCATGGCTGCTGTTCGCCTTATCGATGGATGTCATCAGTAGCGATTGCGCTTCGAACGTCGAACGGTCCAGGACGTTTTGGGCCGTTGGCGGCCTGTTTGTCGCGCCATCACCAATGTCGCTGAGGGGCGCCGGTTCGGGTGCGCCGTCGGCGAGATACGCGGCAAACGACGAAAGCCAGGTCGCGGCCCGCTCGCTACGTGGTAAAGACCCCGCATCGCGGTGCGGCGCCTGATTGCTCAGCACGAATACGGCACCGGCAATCCGCTCCACGGCATCGAGTGTCTGTTCCTCCGGTGCAGAGTGCCTCACGTGCGGTAGCAGGGGCGCTTCGAACGTACTCAGCGCTACGAGCCGCCGCGCCTGATCGAGCAGTCGTGAAATGGCGAGCAGTGATTCCGCGGACGCACGATCGCGCTGCGTACGCAGCAGTTCAACGAGCCCGCGCAGCGCACCTGCAAGTGCCCTGCGTGCGCTGGTCCGCGCGCTGACCGGCCACACGGTGCTGAAAACGATCGACATCGCGACGTTGCCGAGCAGAATTCCAGCCACTCGGTCGCGCAGCTCCGCGAGCTCGGTTCCGGGACCGTATCCCTGCAACACGCCGATGTAGAACGCCAATGCCATCTGCACGCCGGCGTAGGCGAGTAGTTCGCTACTCGTCGCCACCCATGCACACATCGCGGTCGCCATGGCGATGAGGAGACAGAGATCACCGATGTCCGTCATGTGCGGCAACACGTAGACGATGCACAGCGCGCCGAGCAGTCCACCAGCCAGTGCGCCGGTGATGCGTAGCGTCAACTTGTGCATCGTCTCGCCGGTGGTGCCGAGCGCGACAAAGAAACACGTGACAACGCATGTGCGGATGCCGGGCCAATCGAGCCCGCGATAGATGATGTACGTTGCCATCGTCGCCAAAGTCGCCTTCAGCGCGAAGCGCACGTGCTCGGGGTTCGTGAACGCGTCCGTCACGAAGAAGGAGGCTGCCGGTAACGGTTTGGCGTGCCGGACCGATTGCCGGAGTACTCGGCCGACTCGATCAAGCAGGTTTTCGATGGCCACGACGACCGGATGCGACTGAGCGTCGAGGTCGTCGACCAGCGCGCGCGGGATCGGCTCGGCGTCAGGAAACGGTGTATCCGAAACCGCCGCGGTGCGACATGCGTCGCAGCGCGATACGAGTGCAGCGCGCACGGCGTCGGGTACATCGGGTGACAGCAACGTCGCGATCCGCATCAACTCGTCGATGCACGCGATTAATTCCACGTCAGTTTGCGTTCGCGCCGCCAGTCGGCGATCGAGCACCGTTATGCGCTCACGCAGTGCCGCGAACTCGGGAGCCGCGGTTTGTAATGCGACGACGGGCGACGTCGCATCCCGCAATCGCGACGTCGCAGCGTCGAACAACGCCGCCATCGACGTGCGCACGAGGTCGCGGGGACGCTGGGCGGCGACGAGATCGACCAATGCAGTCACTACCGCCGGCGCCACGATGACAACCCAGAGCCACAGGACGAAGCGCGTCAATGCCTCCATATTCGTGACGTCGTCGATGAGCGTTTGAGTAATCACCAGGACGAACCCGGCCAGGAATGCGATCTGTCCGACCGAGATCGCGCGCGTCAAATACATGCCGATGAACGTCGACAGCGCCATCAACGGAATCCGCAGCGCCGGCTCGCCGGCGTCGAGGGTGTACAGCAACAGCGAGAACGCCACCGCCAGCGTCGCGGCAATGGCGCCTGCGGCCGCAACCATCAATGTTCCGGACGCCTCACCGCGATTCAGCAGAAACACGATGTAAGCCGCAAAAGCCGGTACCGGAATCTGGAAGACCATCCAAATGACGACGATGAGGGTGCAGCAAACGGTGATGCGCATGACGGTCGCCAAGCGTCCTGGCCGTGACGCGAGCTCCATTCGCAGGAAGTCGATGAACGGCGAGCGCGCGCCAACGACCACGTCAGGGGGTGGCATCGTGTTTCACCAGAACAGAGACGGTGGCGCCGATTCGCATCGCGTCGGGCGGTGGGTCGTCGAGCAGGACCCGCACCGGAAAACGCTGTGCGACGATCACCCAGCTCAAGGAGCGTTCGACGTTCGGCAGGCTGGGCGCGCCGACGTTCTGTGGTCGAACGCCCCAGCCGATGCTCTCGACCCGGCCGTGCAACGGTCGTCCGGTATCCGCCATCATCCAAACCGTGGCCGGATCGCCGACGTGAATCTGCGAAAGCTCAGTCTCGCGAAAATCGCCCACGGCATACCATCGATCGGTCCTGATCATCGTGAACAGGGGGTGTCCGGTCACCGCGTATTCGCCTGCGGCGATTTCCAAGCCTACGACCAAGCCGTCGAACGGCGCCGTCAACGTCGTGTTGCGCAGATCTCGTTCTGCCAGCGCCGTCGCCGCTTCCGCGCCAGTGAGTTGCGCCAACAGGCTTTCGGTGTCGGCGATGGCCTGGCGCGCCTGAGTGGCCTGCTGGGCAGCTGCCGCGAACGAGGCTTCGGCACTGCGTTCGTTGGTGCGCGCCTCGTCGACCTGCTGTTCGGTGACATAGCCTTTGGCGAGCAACGGCTCGAGTCGTTTGCGCGTGTCTTTCGCGAGTGCCAATTGCGCACTCGCGCGGCGAACCTGGGTTGCGGCCGCCTCTGCGGCCGATCCTTGCGACGAGATCTGGCGTGTGGTGAGTTCGATCTGACCGCGCAGCGCTTCGACCTGCGCGCGTGCCTGGTTCACGCGAAGCTGGAACGGTTCGCGATCGATCTCGAGCAACGCATCACCCGCTTTGACGCGCTGATTGTCGTGTATGTTGAACATGACGATTCGCCCGCTGACGTCGGGCGCAATCGCGGCGGAGTCCGCGAAGATGAAGCCGTTGGTCGTGCGCGGGCGACTGTCCAATCGTGCCAGTGCGAAAGCAGCAAGCGCGAGTGCCGCAACAACGCTGACAATCGCCACGCCACGACCGATGAGCGCGGGCGGCATCTTCATCGTAGTCCCGCTAACTGAGCCACAACAGCCAGAGCGCGAAGGCAAATGCGACCGCCATGACGAGGTAGACAAGCACCGGCGCCGGCACGAATTCGTCCACGTTCGTCGCGACGAGGATGCGCCGCACGGCGATCGCGAAGATGAGTCCGAGCAACGCGCAGATCATCCACGATGGGAAGTACGAGCCGAGGATGTCGTGCGCCGGCGCCCCAGCACAGCCGGTCGAACCGCCCAGTACGGCGGCCACTGCAAAGGCCTCACGAAGCGGTGGGTGGAGGCTCGGAAGCGGCATCATATTTGGACGGATGCGACGGGCAGTGTCGACTGACGCACCCGCAGGGGCGCGCAGCAAATGGCGTTGTCACGGTTGCGCCACGGCGACACGGCGCCGCCACGCGTTCGGAGTCTCGCCGAAGATGCGCCGGAACACTCTCGTGAAGTGGGATTGGTCGCAGAGGCCGCACACGAGCGCGATCTGACACAACGGTTCGTCGGTAGTCAGCATCAATTCCTGAGCGCGCAGCATGCGGCGCCGCGCGATGAAGGAGAACGGCGTTTCGCCGAAGCTACGTTTGAACGAGCGGAAAAAATGACCGGTGCTCATCTGCACCAGCCTCGTCAGATCCTCGGCCACGATGTTGCCGCCCAGGTTTGCGTCGACGAACGCGGTCAAGCGTTTGACTTGCCACGCCGCCAGCGCGCACCTGGGACGCGCGAACGCGTCGCGGTCGTGCTCGGCGCGAACCAGCGCAGCAGCGCGAGCGATACAGGCTCGTGCGGTATGCCGATCGCGCTCGAGCGCGACGCCTGCATCGTCCAGCAGCTTGGCTATGACTGTGAGCAGTACGTCGGTCGTCGGACGCCTGCCTGCGTCTGGCGCGGGCAACATAGCGTGATCAATCGAGATACTACGTCTGCGAGAATCTAGAGATACGACGACCCGGTTGCGGGGACCCTGGTGATTCGATTGCGGTTGCGCCATGACTGTGTGAAGTGGTCGGTCTGTCCGGATCAAAGCAAAGAAGGAGCGCTGCGGCGATTAGACGAAGGTATTGGTGAAAACGCTGGGGGTATCGGGCAATACCATCGTCCAATCGACCCGGCTCGCGCCGCCCTGTGAGAATCCAATCGCGCGTATTTGTCGTTCAGCAGCAAACCACGAAGGTTCCAAGTGCCTGGGTCAGAACATTCGAGCGAGGCTTCATGATGACTTCAGAACAGCGCGAGGGTCCCGACGTACCTGAGACGGATCCCAAGGCGACGCTAGTCGAACATTCGAGTTCCGGTCGCCGGTTCACCCGGCTCTTTGGCGATACGTTCAGCCTCGAGGATGGATTTACGCTCAAGCACGTGGCTGCGGTCGTTGCAGTGCTATTCGTGGTGGTGGTGATTTTCGGACTGATCTCGATGGTGGCATGAGTCGTTCGCGTCCGGCCTGCCAGTCAAGGTGCAGCGGACTTCGCACGCGCGAGGACGCGGAGCGAAGCAACGGACGACATCACCGGCTCATTGCGCTGGTTGAATGTCGTGGCTCGAACCCGGAGCGTCCCATGATGACGATCCGATTGGGGCGCGGCGGTATCGAGCACTTCAGATTCCACGCGCAGCTCGTCGTCAGGACGCACCGGTCGCAGCCATCGCAGTTCGTCTATTCCCGCACCCAGGAGGCCGCCGGCCGGTTTGAGGTCGCTGTCTACCAGCAGACGCATCGTGATCGCAGCCGTATGCCAACCGCTGACGACCAAGCCTCGAAACACCGTCTCCGCGGCGGCGCGTTCGTCGACGTGGAACACTTGTGGATCGAATTCGGACGCGAATTCGATGGCGCGCGCGTGGTCCAGCCGATATCGCGTCGCGCCGACAAACCGCTGTCCCGGCGTGAAGTCTTCGAGGTAGTACGACGGAGTAGAGGCCATCGGCGACTATCGCGGCGCGTAGTCGGTAAAGACATAGTCACGCGACTTCACGATCGTATGGCACGCAAATCCGCACTTGGCATCGTTGCCTTGCGGCGGATTATCGTCCGTGGTGCCAGGTCTGAAGGTCTTGGACGCAGGGTCATACTCGAACTCGGCATACCCCCATCCGCCGCTGTCCGCGAACCTCTTGCTGTCTTTCACCATGAAGTCGACGTCGTGTTGCGCGGCGGGCACCGACGGGCTTCCCGGATACTCGCTGATCTTCTGCGTCCAATGCACCTTCGCCATCCTGGCGCCGTCGGGAAACGGCCTGCCGTTGCCGGGAATTCCCGACTGGTACGCCTCGATCATCGCTGGATTGCCGACGATCACCGCCATCACGTGGTCGTTCCGACTCACGGAGATGGTCTGCCAGGTTTCGTATCCCTTGAACTCCGAGAACGCAAGCCCTCCCGGGACCTTGAGCGCGTACTTGTCGTTCCCTTCTCCAGTTGCGCCCAGACTCGACAGCGACAAGGTCACAACGCCAATTGCTAAAGCCGTTACACGCTTCATTGCCTGAACCCCTCTGTGATTGATCACGGTCGATCGATCGTGCCGTTGCTAGTTCGCCCCGGCGGCGTGCTCGATGAGCTTCGCGACGGCGTCCGGGTGCGACACCATCACGACGTGCGATGCGCCTTTTACTACGATCGTTTCCTTCGACCCCGCGCGCGTGGCCATAAACGCCTGAGCCGCCGGTGGAATGTTCAAATCACGCTCACCATAGATGAACCAGGACGGAATGGTCTTCCATGCCGGTGCGCCGGATGCGTCGTTCAGCGCGCCCTCGGTGATCGGACGTTGGGTGGCTGCCATGAGCTTCGCTTCGGCTTCCGGCACATCGGCCGCAAACTGCGCGCGAAATTTGTCCTGCTGGATGTACAGGTCCTTGCTGCCATCGGGGAGAGCGACCGGCGGTGCAAGCGTGGGTCCCAGCGTGCTTCCGGGAAAACGACCGGAAAGCGCTGACGGAGTTTCGCCGGTATCGGGCGCGAACGCCGCGACATAGACCAGCGCCTTGACGTTCTTGTTGGAGCCGACGGCGTTCGTAATCACCGAGCCGCCGTAGGAGTGACCCACCAGCACGACAGGCGCCTGGATGCTCGCGAGCACGGCGCTGACGTAGGCCGCGTCGCTTTTTCCGCCGCGCAGCGGGTTGGCCACGGCCACCACGGGATAACCCTTCGCGATCAGCAGAGTCAGTACGCCGTTCCAGCTTGCGGACTCCGCGAACGCACCGTGAACGAGCACCACTGTGGGCTTGCCGTCTTGCGCGCTGGCAGCGTTCGAAAGCGCGCTGAACGAGAAGAGGGCGACGAAGAGTATCGTGGTCTTGCAAACGATCATGCCTTTCATTTCCGTCAATTCCTGTAGTCGGTCGTTGCCGTTCCGTGTCCGGGGCCGTAATGACACCAGCCGATCCGACCCAACACCATTGGACGAAGGTATTGGTCGGCCTCGTCGGATTGTGATCCCTGACGATGCCACGAAGGGGGTGACGCCGATCAGACTGTATTGAATGGCCACGTCGAGCGACCGATACCATCGTCTAATGGCGATGCATGCCTGCTTTTGGTGTGATGAACATTCTCCTACAGGCCTGCTGCGCCGGAGGGATCGCAATGGTTGCGCTGAACGTGAACGGAAAGGGCCACGACGTGGATGTGCCGGACGACATGCCGCTGCTCTGGACGCTGCGCGACGTGTTGAACTTGACGGGAACGAAGTTCGGATGCGGCGCGGGATTGTGCGGCGCATGCACGATCCATGTCGACGGCCGTCCGACCCGCTCGTGCCTGACCCCGGCCGTCTGCGGCCGGCAAGAAGATCACCACGATCGAGGCGATCGACGGCCACTGCCTCGGGCAAAGCGCATCCAGGCCGCGTGGCTCGCGCTCGAGGTGCCGCAGTGCGGCTATTGCCAGTCCGGCCAGATCATGTCGGCGAGCGCGCTGCTCGCCGCCAATCCCGGCCGAGCGATGCGGACATCGATCCAGGCGATGGCAGGGAACATCTGCCGTTGCGGCACGTACCGTCGCATCCGTGCGGCGATCAAGCGGCCGCCGGTGAACGCGTCGCCGACTCGCGACGTCGCACGCGAACGCGGAGACGTGACGTGAAACGCCAGGATCGAGACGCAGGAGGCCGATCGTGCACATCCCACGCGCGCGACTTCCTCGCGGTGAGCTGTGACTGCGGTGCGTCGGCGGCGGCTCCTGCTCGGCTTCGGCGCACCCGCGCGTGGCCAGGTGCGCGACAGCCTGACGACAGGACGCACCGTCGCGCCCAATGCGTTCCTGCGCATCGATCGCGCCGGCAAGGTCACGTTCGTGATGCCCGTCATCGAGATGGGGCAGGGGACGTACACCTCGGTGCCGATGCTGATTGCCGAGGAGCTCGAGGTCGACGTCGACAAGGTCGCGATCGAGCACGCGCCTCCGGACGACAAGATCTACATCAATCCGCTCGTCGGCGTGCAGATGACCGGCGGGTCGACCGCGATCCGCGGCATGTACGTGCCGCTGCGCCGCGCCGGCGCGACGGCGCGCGTCTTGCTCGTCGCCGCGGCGGCGAGCGCTGGAGCGTCGATGCGTCGGCCTGTTCGTGCCGAACGCGGCGCGGTCGTGCACGCGGCGAGCGGAAGCGGCTTGGCTACGGCGCGCTCGTCGACGACGCAGCGAAGCTCGCCGGTGCCCGAGAACGTCGCCCTGAAGGAGCCGCGCGACTTCAAGCTGATCGGAACGCCGCACCGGCGGCTCGACAGCGGCGGAAAGGTGAACGGCAGCGCGATGTTCGGCATCGACACCCGGCTTGCCGGGGATGCGGTTCGCGGTCCTGGCGAGCTCGCCGACTTTCGGCGGCAAGCTGGTCTCGGTCGACGAAGCGAAGGCGCAAGGCGGTTCCCGGCGTGAGCCAGGTCGTGCGCCTGGACGACGCGGTGGCCATGGTCGCAGTCACACCTGGGCGGCCAAGCAGGGTCTCGCCGCCGCCGAGCCGCAGTGGGAGCCCGGGCCGAACGCGAAGCTCTCGACGGCCGATATCGTCGCCCAGCTCGCGCCGCGCGTCGGAAAAGCCGGGCGCAGTGGCGCGGCACGACGGCGACGCCGCAGCTGCCATCGCGCGCGCCGCGCGAAGGGTCGATGCGGTCTACGAGCAGCCATTTCTCGCGCACGCGACGATGGAGCCGATGAACTGCACCGTGCAGGTGACCAGGGACGGCTGCGACGTCTGGGTCGGCACCCAGGTGCCGGGCCTGACGCAGGCGGCCGTCATGAAGGAGACCGGGCTGAAGCCGAGAACAGGTCCGCCTGCACAACCATCTGCTGGGCGGCGGATTCGGGCGCCGCCTCGAATTCGACGGCACGGTGCGCGCCGTGCAGATCGCGCAGCACGTCGAGGGGCCGGTGCAGGTGATCTGGACCCGCGAGGAGGACATCCAGCACGACATGTACCGGCCCTACTACTACGACCGGCTGAGCGCAGGCGTCGATGCGCACGGCAAGGCGGTGGCCTGGTCGCATCGCATCGCCGGCTCGTCGATCATCGCGCGCTATGCGCCGTCGTGGATCAAGGACGGCGTCGATCCCGACGCGGTCGAGGGCTCCGCGGATCAGCCCTACGGGATCGAGCGACATCCACGTCGACTGGGTCGCGCAGGAGCCGCCGGCCGGGATCCGACGGCGTTCTGGCGCGGCGTCGGCGTGACCCGCGGCACGTTCGCGGTCGAGAGCTTCGTCGATGAGCTCGCGGCGCATGCAAAGCAGGATCCGCTCGCTATCGCGTCGCGCTGCTCGACAAGAGCCCGCGCGCGAAGGCCGTGCTGCAGCTCGCCGCGGACGAGTCGGGCTGGGGCCGCCGCTGCCGGCCGGGCAGGGCCGAGGCATCGCGCTTTGCATCGGCTTCGGCAGCTTCATCGCGCAGGTCGTCCAGGTCAGCGTCGACAAGGAGGCGCCGTCACGCCGACGCACGTCTGGTGCGTCGTCGATTGCGGCATCGTCGTCAATCCCGACACCATTCGCGCGCAGATGGAAGGCGGAATCGTGTTCGGCCTGTCGGGCGCGCTGTACGGCGAGATCACGATCAAGGATGGGCGGGTCGAGCAGACCAACTTCGGTGACTACCGCGTGCTGCGCATCAACGAGACACCGCTGATCGACGTGCACATCGTCGAAGAGCCTGGAGGCACCCGGCGGCATCGGCGAGCCGGGAACGTCGTGCGTGATGCCGGCGTTGACCAACGCGATCTTCGCCGCGAGTGGCAAGCGGATCCGCAAGCTGCCGGTCGGCACGCAGGCGCGCCCCGCCTAAACGACAAAGGACACCTAACAGGCCATTCGCGCTGATCGCGGGCGAAAACCAACACTAAGGTCTGATGGAGGTTCGCTGGATCGCCGTGCATCCTCGGCATGTGGCGGGTGTTGGGGAGTAACGGAGAAAGCGAATGTGGAAGCCAACCCGTCGGGATGCGAGAACGGTGTGAGGAGTCTACGCGCGCTTGTATCGGTAGTTGACGACGACGAGTCGGTACGGGAATCGCTGCCCGACTTGCTGCATGAGCTTGGTTATGATGCGCGCGCTTTTTCTTCTGCGGCGGAATTTCTCGCGTCGGATTGCGTCACCCAGACCGAGTGCCTGATCCTCGATGTCGCGATGCCGGATATGTGCGGGCCGGAACTGCAACAGGAGTTGACACGGCGCGGGTACGGGATCCCTATTGTCTTCATCACCGCGCGACGGGACGAGGCGATGCGTCTGCGACTCATCGACCAGGGCGCGGTCGAATGCCTGTTCAAGCCGTTCGGGGAGAAGGCGTTGGTTGCAGCGCTGGATTCGGCGTTCGGAGTGAGTTGAGCGATGCGCCACACTCTTGCGAGGTCGCTACCCATGTCGCAAGGCACGCCGATCGTTTTCATCGTCGACGACGATGTTTCGGTGCGGGATTCGCTCGACTCGCTGATCCGGTTCGAGGGCTGGCAAGTGGAGACATTTGCAACGGCGGAGGCGTTTCTTTCGCGACCGCGTGCCGATGTCCCGAGTTGCCTGGTGCTCGACGTCGGTCTGCCGGATCTGAACGGGCTCGACGTCCAGAAACGTATCTCGGATCGAGCCGAGATGCCGATCGTCTTCATCACCGGATACGGCGACGTCCCGATGACAGTGCAAGCAATGAAGGCGGGCGCCGTCGAATTCTTGACCAAACCTTTTGCAGACCACGCGCTGTTGAACGCGATACGGGAGGCGGTCGCGCGTAGTCGGGCGACGCTGACCGATCAATCCGATTTGCGCGCGCTTCGGACGCGTCACGCTTCGCTCAGCCGTCGCGAACGGGAAGTCATGGCCTTGGTGGTCACCGGCCTGTTGAACAAGCAGATCGCCGGAGAACTCGATATCACCGAGATCACGGTGAAGGCACATCGCGGCCAAGTGATGCGAAAAATGAACGCGAACTCGCTTGCCGACCTGGTGAGAATGAGCGCCAGGTTGCAGGGTGATTGGACTGCTGCCAACTGAGGCGACGTTCACAACGAGGCTGGGCTGGGTGGAATTGAAAGGGCAAAAGAAGCCCCCGGTCCTTCTTTGCGTTCCAGCCAAAGGTGTCCGCCGTGCTGCTCGATGATCGAACGGCTGATTGAAAGTCCGATGCCCATACCGGTCGTCTTGGTCGAGAAGAACGGCTCGAACAGGCGATCCGCGATCAGCGGGTCGATTCCCGGCCCGTTATCGGCCACGGTCAGACGCACATGTCCCTTTGTATCGAGTTCGGTGCTGACGACGATTTGTCGGGTGCGATCCGCGATCGCGTTCATCGCATCGCCGGCGTTCAACAGCAGGTTCAGAACCACCTGTTGGATCTGAACTCGATCGGCACGCACTGCGGGCAAAGAGTCAGCGAATTCGGTGCGGAGAAATACGCGGTTCCGGTCGAGCTCGTGCTGCGACAAAGCAATCACGTCCTGCGTGGCGTCGTTGATGTCTACAAGCTCGGCAAACGTCTCTTTCTTGGTGAAGAGTGCGCGCAGACGATTGATGACATCGGACGCCCGATTGGCGTCTCGTATCGTACGCCGCGCCGTTTCGCGCGCGCCTTCGATATTAGGCGGATCGGCACCCAGCATCCGAAGCGACGTACCAGCATTCATGATGATGCCCGATAGCGGCTGGTTGACCTCATGTGCAATAGAGGCTGTGAGCGCGTTTAGCGACGTTACACGCGCCACGTGGGCAAGTTCCGATCGGAGTTCGCCGAGCGCTGCTTCAGAGATCTTGCGCTGTGTGACGTCCTGGACGGCGGCGTTGTATACGTCGTGTCCGTTCTCGTCGCGCGTCGCGTGCGCCACGACGTGCAGGTACTTCACAGACTGATCGGGCATCAGCAATCGGTAGTCGTGTTCGAAATCGTTGCGGTCGCGCAACTGCCGCATGCGCATTTCGTGAAATGCCGGAATGTCTTCAGGGTGCAGTCGAGTGAGCGTCAACTCCAACGTGGCGGGCACCGCAGGGTCGACCTCGAGTATGCGATAGACCTCCTCGGACCAGGTCAATTCGTCAGTGGTCAGGTCCCAAGAGAAGCCGCCCGTCGAGCTGAGGCGCTGAGCTTCGACGAGAAAAGCCTCGCTGCGCTTCAGTGCGGCATCGCTGCTCGTTCGTTCAATCGCTACGCTTGCGATGTGCGTGACCTGATCAATGAGACTGCGCTGTAGCACCGTCGGTCCGCCCGGTTGCGTCATGTAGATGGCAAATGTGCCGAGCACGTTCTGGCTTCGCGACCGAATCGGCGTCGACCAGACCGATCGCAGGTCATTCGACAACGTCATTTCGCGCCACCCGTCACCCCATCGGTTCTCTGTGCTTATGT
This sequence comes from uncultured Gammaproteobacteria bacterium, assembly GCA_963780795.1. Classification (GTDB taxonomy): domain Bacteria; phylum Pseudomonadota; class Gammaproteobacteria; order Pseudomonadales; family Azotimanducaceae; genus DATJGR01. The sequence continues at coordinate 378,304 of CAWADH010000013.1, forward strand.
CGGCCGCAATGACCTGCATTCCCAGATACGCGGCCATGCCGCAGGGACCTGCGTCGGGGTGCACGGGTGTCCCCTCTGCGGCCTCGTTGTACCCTGGCGGGAGGCCCGGCGCGATACTTAGCTGAAACATCGCGCCGCCGGAACCGATCAATCGAATGCTGCAACGCGAGCCGACCTCGAGATCTTCGAAAAGACGGCATAGTGCATCGAGAACGACGGGAAGTGCGGCGCCCGACGCAACCATCTTGAGCATGCGATTCTCGGCGGCCAGCAGACTCTCAGCTCGTTTTCTGTCGTCGATGTCGATGAGCAGGACGTACCAGTTGATGACGCGTCCACCCGGGTCCCTGACGGGCATGCCGCGACCTTCGAACCAACGGTACACGCCGTCGTGACGCTGCAGCCGGTATTCGTCGTCATATCGAACCCCGGTGCGGAGCGAATCCGCGACCACCTGATTTGCATGCTCGAGGTCATCCGGGTGAACGATGTGGGCGCTCATTGGCCACGCTCTCACCTCTTCGAGCGTTCTGCCGTAGTACCCGAGTACCTGACGATTCGCGAATACGATCTCACCGGCCTCGTTCGCGACAATCGCGAAAGCCGGGATGCTCTCCATGCTTTCAACCATCAGGCGAACGCTGAGCTCGCGCGCGCGCAACTGATCCTCGGCCTGCTTTCGCGCATCGATGTCGGATGACAGAACGTACCAATGGGCGACTCCGCCGTCTGTATCTCTTACGGGAAGCGCCCTTGTCTGAAACCAGCGTGATGCGCCATCGTGGCGCCGCAGCCGGTGTTCGATTTCGCACAGGTCACCCGATGTCATCGAGTCTGCGAAAACTTGCAAGGTGCGGTCGAAATCGTGTGGGTGGATGAGGCCGCGGCTGGGCCAGGCGGTGATTCCTTCGATCACCGTGCCAAACTACCCGTGCGCTTGCTGATTGACGCGCTCGATGTGTGCCGAGGATGACGCGACGAAAACCAGGGCGGGATTACGTCGATGACCAAATGGGCGTCCGCGATCCGTTTCCGCTCGCCGAGCGAGAATTGTTCCCTGGACTGCGATCGCAATCTGATTCGCAACGACGCTCAGCGCAACACGCTCAGCTCTGTCTGGAAAACTGGCGCGCCGAGATCCTGCGATGACTTCTCCCACCTCACCGCCAAGACCGAGCCTTACGGGACCACCTGGAAGTCGTCGCTACCGAACCGAACGGTGATTGCAGACGGCCGATCTCCAGTGGTTTCCGAAAAGAAACTGTCTAACGGCTTCATCGATCTGTGCTGCTGACGCGATCGTTTCAAATGTCTTTGAGAGACGCAGGGGTTCAAGTGGCGCCGAGCCCGCGCGGTCCATTCCGGACGCACGTAGATGAAATCCAGATGCAACAGTTCGACGAGCGCATCCAGCAGCGTCTCTACGATCTGCATCGGATCGGTCCCACGGCCGATTCCGGGTAAATCGATGAGCCTGGTCAGATAATAGATATAACGATGGATCCGTTCAGCATCGTCATGCTCAACGGGATGATTGTGCGCTGCCTCCATTCGCGGTTCCCAAGGTCGCAGCCGAGACCGACGTTGGCGAAGTGCTTTAGCCTACTCACTCGGAGTCGGATGACCAATAGCTGCGACGAAAGGTGCATTGCGCTTTGTCGAGCTCGGTGAATGATGCGGATTCACCCTTCCGGTTCGACGTTTGCGTGAGTAATACAACACGCATACCCCGAGCAACGGCGGTACGAGGAACGAACAGACCTCGTCCACCAAGTAAAGGGTCGCTGCAGCAGCGCAGCCGAGCGCGAAGGCCGCCACCGCCTCGATCATGCGACGCAGACGTGTATGCGCCTCTGTCGAGGCGTTCGTATGGTCGGCGCGCGCGATGTCGACAAATCGATCATGATCTGCGTCGTAGTGCCGGTCATCAGCGTGGTCGGCGGGGCGCCGGGCAGGTAAAGCCGGTGCGCGCCGTTCTGGATCGCCATTGCCGTGTTGTGTCCGCCAACCTCGCGAACGAACTTTGCGGCTTGTTCGCTGACCCGCCTCGATCGCGCCGGTCAGGTTCGGCGTGAACGTTCCGCCTGCCATCAGCGCTCGGCCGTTGCATCAGTCGCCCGTGAAGGAAACATCACGCGCGTTTCAATCGCGTCATCAAGTCCAATCCCGATCGCGGTGGGTTCGTGCAACCTGCGCCATCACCCGACCATTTGCGAGGAAGCGCATGAACACGATCACGACCAAAGACGGCACGAGATCTACTACAAGGACTGGGGCAACGGACAGCCCATCGTCTTCAGCCACGGTTGGCCGCTGACCGCGGATGCCTTCGAAGACCAGATGTTGTTTCTCGCCCGCGCGGCTATCGCTGCATCGCGCACGATCGGCGGGGACACGGCCGCTCGAGCCAGCCGTGGAACGGCAACGACCTGGATACCTACGCCGACGATCTCGCCGAACTGGTCGCAGAAGCTCGATCTGAAGGACGCGATCCACGTCGGTCATTCGACCGGCGGCGGTGAAGTCGCGCGCTATATCGGCCGTCATGGCACGAAGCGCGTGCGCAAGGCCGTGCTGATCGGCGCCATTCCGCCGCTGATGTTGAAGACAGGGCGAATCCCGGCGGGCTGCCGATCGAAGTGTTCGATGAGATTCGGGCCGGGGTGCCGCTGACCGTCGCAGTTCTTCAAGGACCTGACGCTGCCGTTCTACGGCTACAATCGTCCCGGCGCGAAGGTCTCGGAAGGCGTGCGCGATCGTTCTGGCTGCAGGGAATGATGGCCGGTTTCCCGGCGTCGTACTTCTGCATCAAGGCGTTTTCGGAGACGGACCTGACGGAGGATCTGAAGAGGTTCGACGTGCCGACGTTGATCCTCCACGGCGACGACGACCAGATCGTGCCGATCGCCGACTCGGCGTTGCTGTCGTCGAAGATCGTCAAAGGGGCGACGTTCAGGGTGTACAGGGGCGCCGCACGGGCTGTGCACGACGCTGAAGGACCAGGTCAACGAAGATCTGCTCGCCTTTCTGAAGTCATAAACGGGGACATTTGGCTTCTTTCCGGTAGAGCACGTCGGTTCCCTCGCACATCGTCGGCGCGATTTCGCTGGTCGTGCCGTGTCGCACGATCCGATCGATGCGCTGCCTGAGGTGCTGCGCAGCAACCGCGTGGGAACCGTCTACCTCCTTCGAGGGAGTCCGAGCCTCCAGCGACGCAACCGACGGCGGCAGCAACGCTGTCCTGGCCGACCGATCTACAGTGTGTTCGAAGTGCTCCGCTCGTTTGAATTTGGCGAGCAGCGAATAAGAGCATTTCGATTCAATTCAGAGCAGCTAGACACAAGCGTTGGCACGTTCATCGAGCGAGTATTCGCCTAGGGTAGCCGAATTCTCAAAAGGCCAATTCGAAGGATCAGTGCGATGACGGATCTGTCGAGGCGCATATTCGTGAAGTCGATCGGTGCCGCGGCCTTGGTGCCAGTGGGCCTCGCGAACTCGCCTGCAGCAGTGCGCCGGCGACGGAACCGACAGCATCGAACACGTTTGAACGTCCACTCTACGTGTTCTTCAACGCCTATGAAGCCGATTTCATCGAGGCAGCGGTTGAACGACTGATCCCGGCCGACGAAGTCGGCCCCGGCGCGCTGCAAGCCGGCGTCAACAACTATCTCGACAAGCAACTCGGTGGCGCGTGGGGCGCCGGCGAACGCTTGTATCGCAGTGGACCATGGCAGCAGGGCACCCCGACGCAGGGCTATCAACTGCCGTTCACGCCCGCAGAGCTCTTCCACACGGCCATTCGCGCCATCAACACGTCGTTTCAGAAGCGGGCATAACATTCCCGGATCTTTCGGCCGACGAACAGGACGCGTATTTGAAATCGCTCGAGTCCAGCGACGACGATCTGGACGGCGTTCCGGCGAAGGAATTCTTCAGCATTCTGCTGAAGATGACCGTCGAGGGTTATTTCAGTGATCCGGTGTACGGCGGCAACAAGGACATGGTTGCGTGGAAGATGATCGGCTTCCCGGGGGCGTATGCGAGTTACTACGACGCGATCGACCGACACGGCGTCAAGTTCGAGCGCGAACCAATGAGTCTCGCGTCGGACGGGAACGGCCACATCCACGTCAATCCGAACATCCCTGCCAGTCTCTAGCGGATCCTGCACATGGCACAGAAGCTCAAAGAGACCGACATCGTGATGATCGGTGTCGGCATGACCGGAAGCATCATCGCAAAGGAACTTGCTGCCGCTGGATATGGCGTGGTGGGTCTGGAACGCGGCCGGCCGCAGTTCACGGTTCCCGATTTCCAAGGCCCGTGGGTGCATGACGAGCTGCGCTTCGACGTCCGCAAAGCGTTGATGCAAGACAATACGCGCGAAGCGATGACGTTCGAAACGCGCCGAACCAGACCGCGTTACCGATTCGCCGCTGGGAATCGTTCCTGCCTGGAACCGGCCTGGGCGGCTCGATGGTGCACTGGAACGGCCAGACGTACCGATTCCACGCGACCGATTTCGAGATAGCGACGAAGGTGCGCGAGCGCTATGGCGCCAAATTCATCGACCCGGAGCTAACGATTCAAGACTGGGGCGTGACGTACGGCGATCTCGAGAGGCACTACGACCGCTTCGAGTATCTGTTGGGCACATCCGGTAAAGCCGGTAATGTGAACGGCGCAATTCAGCCAGGCGGCGACCCGTTCGAATCGCCACGCTCGCGGGAATATCCGACGCCAGCGATGAAGGAGCATTATCAGGGCGCGATGTTCCGTAAGGCCGCGCTCGGCCTCGGCTATCACCCGTTCCCGCAACCCTCGTCGAACTTGAGCCAACCGTACACGAACCCCGAGGGCCTCAAGCTCAACGCGTGCGTGTTCTGCGGCTTCTGCGAACGCTACGCTTGTGAGCACTACGCGGAGTCGGTGCCGCAAACGGTCGTCTTGCCGGTCCTGCTGAAGAACCCGAACTTCGAGCTGCGCACCGGCTGCCAGGTGCTTCAGATCACGCTCGACTCGACCAAGAAGAAGGCGACCGGCGTGACGTATGTCGATGCGGCCGGCCGTGAATTCGAGCAACCGGCGTCGTTGGTCATCACTACGGCCTACGCGCTCAACAACGTGCGGCTGCTGCTCCTGTCGGGTATCGGTAAGCCATACGATCCAGCGACGGGCAAAGGCACCGTGGGCCGCAACTATGCCTATCAGACGATGAGCACCGTCGCGTCGTTCTTCGACGAGGACGTGATCATCAATCCGTTCATGGCATCGGGCGCATCCGGCACGTTGATCAACGACTTCGGCGCCGAGAATTTCGATCACTCGAAGCTCGGCTTCATCGGCGGCGCGTACGTCGGTGCCGTCAACACGAACGGCCGGCCGATTCAGTATCACCCGGTTCCGCCCGGCACACCGAACTGGGGTAAGGGTTGGAAGCAGGCGGTGGCGAAGCACTACAACCACACCGTGATGTTCAGCATTCACGGCAGCTCGATGTCGCAACGGCAGAACTATCTCGACCTCGATCCCACATACAAGGACGCGTGGGGGCTGCCGCTGCTGCGCATGACGTTCGACTTCCCGAAGAACGACCTGCGAATGGCCGACTACGTCACCGGCAAAGCGGTCGAGATCGGCAAGGCGATGGGCGCGAAGCAGGTGGCCAGGAATCCGCGCAAGGGTCCATATACGGTCACGCAGTACCAGACCACGCACAACACCGGCGGCACCGTGATGGGCGACGACCGGCAGACCAGCGTCGTGAACCGCTATCTGCAGTGCTGGGACGTGCCGAACGTGTTCGTCGTCGGTGCCTCGGCGTTTCCGCAGAACCCGAATTGGAATCCGACCGGGACGATGGGCGCGCTGACGTATTGGGCGATCGACGCGATGAAGGACCAGTACCTGAAGGAGCCCGCGGCCGCTGGTGTCCGCATGAACATGCGCGCCCTCGAAGGCCGTTGGCATTGCGGCGCTGTCGGTGCTCGCTTCGATCGCAATGGCCGCGGCGCCGAGCGCAGCCGGCGACGCCGCTCGCGGTGCGACGGTCGCGGCGCCATGTCAGGCATGCCACGGCACAAAAGGCGAAGGCATGGTGGCGACGAACTCACCGCGTCTCGCCGCGCAGGATTCGTACTATCTCGACAAACAGTTGCGCGACTATGCATCGGGGCTTCGCAACGACCCGATCATGAGCCCGATGGCGAAGACCCTCACCGAACAGCAGCGCATCGACGTCGCCGCGTATGTCGCGTCGCTGCCGCCGCCGCCCCAATCTTCGCCCAACGGTGATGCGACGCTGCTCGCGCGCGGTCACCTGCTGTCGCGAACCGGAGACGAATCGAAACAGTTACAGGCGTGCGGCAACTGCCGTGGTCCGGATGGACGCGGCGAAAAGTTCGCGGCGCCGTATCTTGACGGGCAGCTGGCCATCTATCTCACGAAGGCGATCGCGGCATGGAAAGATGGCACGCGCAAGAACGACGGCGGCGAGATCATGGCCGTGGTCGCGGCCCGACTCGACGCGCAGGAGTTCGCAGCGATCGCCGCTTACTTCACCTCACTGCCGACACCGCATCCATGAATGCGGGCATCGCGGCGATACTCATGGCTTTGATGATGTCGGCGACGCATGCCGACTCGCCGACGGCCGAGGCGAAGCGAACGATTCTGGAGCGGCACCCCCAGAGCGGCGTCGAAGGCAAAGAGGTCATCCTCGGAACCGCCGAATTGCCGGCTGGCGCGGTGATCGGCTGGCACACCCACTACGGCGATGAATCCGGCTACGTTCTCAAAGGCCACCTCGTCCTCAAGGTAAAAGGGCAGCCCGACCGCGAGTTGAAGGCAGGTGACTACTTCTTCGATCCGGCAGGCCTGGTACACAGCCTTGTGGCGGCGCCCGGGACGGACGGCGGTATGGCCCTATCGACCTGGATCGTCGCCACTGGAAAACCGTTGGCGGAACCGGTCAATGACTAGTGCGGCGCGAGGCCACTGGACACCCAGACCCGAGTTGTTCTTGCCGCGTTGGCAGGCAATCTCGCGGTTGCCATCACCAAGTTCTGCGCGTCCGGCCTGACCGGGACTGCGGCGATGCTGAGCGAAGGCGTCCGTACCTGGTCGATACGCTCAACGAACTGCTGTTCTCTATGGGATGAAGCGGGCGCGCACCCGCGGGACGCGAGGCGTCCGTTCGGCCACGGCCGCGAACTGTATCTGGAGCTTCATCGTCGCGCTGCTGGTGTTTCGTAGGAGCCGGGATTTCGTTTTACGAAGGTGTCTGCGTCTGATTGAGCCGACGCCAATCGAGCGGCCGTTAATCAACTACGTCGTAATCGCAATCTCGTTTGCCTTCGAAGCGGCTTCCTGGTGGATCGCGTTGACGACGTTTCGTGCGGCCAAAGGCAAGCTTGGTTATTTCGGGCGTTTCGTCGCAGCAAGGATGCGATCACGTTTACGGTGCTGTTCGAAGACAGCACCGCGTTGATCGGCTTGCTGATTGCGTTGGCGGGAATCGCGGGTGCGCAGCTGCTGCACATGCCGCGGCTCGACGCCGTGGCGTCGCTGGGTATCGGTGCGGTGCTCGCCGCGTCGTCGCTGCTGTTGGCGCGCAGACGAAGGCATTCTGATCGGTGAACCGGCGGTGCTCGCCGTGCGTGAATCGCTGTTGGGTATTGCCGGAAACGATGCCGGAACACGTCAGCAAATGGCGTGTTCACCGTCCAAATCGGTCCTAACCAGATCGTGGCGATGCTCAGCGTCGAGTTCGAGGATGCATTGACGACTACGGAAATCGAGGCCTGCGTGAATCGAATCGAAGCGGCGAGCAGGCACGCACACCCCGACATTTCAGTTCTGTTCGTAAAGCCGCAAACGTTGGAGACCTGGCGCAGTCTGACGGCGGGGCTCGGTTCGATCATCGATGAGGCATGAGCACGGCGTTGCCAGCTCGAATGATGCTGAAGCGAGCTAGTTCGCCGGACCTCCGCTACCGGTGGGAGCTATTCCTGGTCAGGCGGAATGCTGGCCGCTGCGTCGAGACGCTCGCGCAGGATACTCGCCCACGCCTGCACGCTGGCCCGCACCGCCTGTTCAGCCGTCATCGTGTTGGATTCGTGCTTTGCCACGACGTGATCGCTTGCGCGCACCATGATTGCAGTCGTTGTCGAGTCACGCAGCTCGAGCACCAGAATCGCTTCGCCCACGTCCGGCACCGTCAACAGGTCGTCTTTCCCGCGCGCGTTCTCGGGTAGGTACGACACGATGTCGACCAGATTGCCTTGGACCGTCAGCACATCGGGACCGGGTACGGTGGTCAGCGTGAAGTACCGGCTTTTGGCGAGTTCCTCGCGAAACGTGGTGTCGACAATGTCCCGCAGTGACTCCATCTGGCGCGGCGTCAGCGGTGACGCTGTCGGCGCGTTTGCATGGGTTTGCGCCGCTTGCGTCAATGGCCGATACGCGATGAACGACGGTGCGAACATCACCTTGTGGTAGCTGCGCACGTCGAAGAATTTTCGCACCCACAGTTCGTTGAACACGCTGCTTTCGCGGCGATACAGTCCGTCTGCCGACATCTCGAATTCCGCGCCGGCCGCTCGCGCAGAACAGACCGCAGCGGACGTCATCAGTAGAACCAGCAATGCTCTACACATCAGAGGACCTCCAATCACAAGGGAGCTTGCGCGCGGCGTTTCTTCGCCGAAATTATCCTTTGGTATTGATACGGGAAGCGTGTGTCGTTCCAAACGCCAGGCGAAGATGGCGTGTGAGAGCGCGGAGCTTGGCCGATGAGACGCGGTCACGCGGGTAACCGATACTTATGTCGGCGCCTCCTTGCGGGTAGCCGACCTACAACGTTTACGGGGTTGTCGATGCTTCCGGCGCGCTTGAGGTGTCAATTTGAGGGAACGCTGTTGCCAGAATGAAGGATCACGGGATCACACCCATCAACTGGACTAGGGTTGCGGCGGAACTGCTGCGGAACTGGAATCTCGTGTACGCGATACGTCTGGCCCACGCAATTCTGTGCCCGCGCCGTTGGAGGTGACATAGCGCCGCGAGCAGTCAGGCAGAAGTTTGGTGAACCGTTCGTGACCTGCTGGAAAAGTCCTAACGGAGCTTAATTCCTGGTACAAGGAGCTCGCAGCGACATCACCAACCTCAAGAGACGCCAAATACGATGAACGCCAAGCACGCGATGGCCCGCAAACCTACCCTGGCCGAGCAAGCCGATGTTCACGACCTGTACGAACGGGCTGTGCAAAACGTCGAGCAGGAGGTGGAGTTTACGCAGGCGACTTTCGAGCGTATTCGCGGGCGTAAGGCGTATCGCCTTCGCGAGGATTTCTGCGGCACCGCCAGCACCTCGTGCCAGTGGGTGCGTCAAGGTGAGCGCTTTCAGGCAATCGGTGTGGATATAGATCCGTCGGTGCTCGACTGGGGGCGTCGCAATCGAGTCAGTCAGTTGCCCGTAGTCGACCGGGCGCGCGTACAACTACTCGAATCCGACGTTATGACGGTAGCCACGCCACCCGTTGATATCTTGGTTGCCTTCAATTTCAGCTATTTCATCTTCGACACGCGCGAGACGCTGCGCCAGTACTTCACGCAAGCCCATGCCGCGTTGGTCGATGACGGCATGTTCTTCATCGATCTGTTTGGTGGCGCTCAGGCGCAGGAAAAGATGAAGGAAAAGACGAAGCACAAGGGCTTCACCTACATCTGGGATCAGGCCAAGTTTCATCCCGTCACCAATCACATTCGCTGTCACATACATTTCAGCTTTCCTGACGGCTCAAAGATCAAGAAGGCGTTTACGTACGAGTGGCGGCTGTGGTCGTCTCCGGAGTTGCGGGAAATCCTGCTGGAGGCCGGATTCCGCAGTGCGACCGTCTATTGGGAAGGTGAGGACGAGGACGCCGAAGCCGATGGCGAGTTCACCCCAAATGAAAGTGGCCAAGCGGATCCTGCCTGGATCGCGTTCATCGTTGCCGAAAGGTAGCTGTTGACCAACGATTCATCGGTGGCGCGATTCAAGACGGCTGCATTGGGCCGCCCGTCGGCGATGGTGTCATTGAACTATGGGGGCTTGCGTGCCAATGGATTCGTTCGAAGATAGATGAACCCCAAAACAAACGCGTTGCTTTCAGCGAACGCTGGTACGAACGTCGATGTGTTTCCAGCGGGCGGGATCAGACCAAGCGGACCTTCTGGACTCCGATGGCGAACGCCTGAACGCCCTCAGCACGCCCGTTAGCGCGGTTCCGTCGCGATCGGCCGCGTAATCAACCATCTGGCCAGCTCGTATAAGGACGCGGGTGGTCGTCCGTGAAAGCGCTCAAACTCTGTCCGATCCCGTTCGAATGACCACCGCCATTGATTGATAGCGGTGTTCGCCACCGATTTTTTTGATGACATAGTTCACCGTCCGTTTGCCCCCGCGACAATCCTACTGTCACGAACGGTAACAGACCACAACTTTAATCGGCGGAGTCCGAGTGTCGAGGATGACCGGGGTAGTGGAGCAACTCGTGGATCGCGTGTTTGGTCTCGTCCAAGCTTTGCTCATCAACAACTGCGAGCAATGCTACCAACGCCTTCCTCTGCGCAGCGAACAGTTCTTCAAGTTCCTCTAGTCGTGCGGTTTGTTGCTCAGGCGTCATCTCTGATTCCCGAAAATGGATACACCTCGACCTTCGCCCCGAGACGTTACGTTCAGATGACGGCGTCATCGTTCGGTCGCAATCTTCAGGTCAGATTGGACATCTGAACCGCCGCAAGGATAGCTCTGTGGACGTCCCAATTCTTTTAGCGTTGATCGGTACTGGCCTGCTGGCGCTTTTCGCATTGACGTATCAGCGAAGACGGTAGGGAAAATCGAACTGGAGGACGCGGCAGGATCTGCGACCGAACACTGTCTCTTTACCTAAGGTCCATGCCGCCCTGCAATAATTCTGGCGACTTCACGTGTCATCGAATTGCCCTGAGGTCCACGGCACTTGCCCATCCGCGACCAGTGCCGTTCTCTTTACCCGATCTTCGCGCGGATTCGTCCGTGAGCGCACGACGCATGATTTCGCGCGGCGACCAGCGGACGAAGAGGTTACCGACATCTAAGACGATGTTCATTTTGCTCACGCGACCCGCGGTCGGTGGGGGGTACCAGCACGCGTAGACCATCTGCTTCATCCATCACATAGGCCGAGCTCGGGTGTCGAAGTATCACAGCTGCAATCCATACATCGGCATTGGCGGCGCTCGCGTTCACAATGGCCCAAAGCGCGACGTACCAGACCATGAATGTGCCCTTCAGCAATGCCATCGCTGCAAACGCCAACACGCTGAGTCCTACAAGGGGTCCGAGCACGATGACTAAGTATTGTCGACGGGTGAATGCATGCCCCGGTGCCTTGGCATAGAACATCCCGCCCCCGGCATAAAACCCGTACCTGGGTCTGGCGCCAAACATCTGCATGACAGCGCCATGCACGCCTTCATGGAGGGCCAGTGTGACGACGACACCGACGAGGAAGGCCACACCGTCGCGAGCGCCAAACTCAAACTTGGGAGTACTCAGGTGCCGGGCGAGCAAGACGAATCCCAGGCCAAACAGCGCCGCGAGAGGCAACGCGAGCAGATGGATCCTGAATAGACGACCTGATTGGCCAGCGATTCTCCAATGCTGCGCTTCGATGTAGTTGGCAGGGGGCATGCTCAACGGTGACCTCGGAAATCGCGGCGCAAACAGTGAGAAACATTATGTCGCGAACAGCATCACCAACCCATCGATGTCGTTGGGATCGCCTTGCGGTTTTCTTCCCTCGGTTTCGGTTGCACCTAACCACGATGCCAGTATCAACCAGGTGCGAATGATCGAGTGGCTCGCCGGCTAGTAGTGGCGATTCGCCGGATCCGGCGGGGCATCACCCAATTGGCGAGTTGGTAGAGCCACCGATGCGACGTGCCTAATGCGGCGTGCGCCGCCCCAAGGGGCGTCATGAAACCGTAACCTCGTCTTTCGATGATTCGAGAGGAATGATTGCATTCGCAGGCATTCACGGAGCGGAGGCAAAAATGAGAGTTGGCATCAACGGAATGGGCCGCATCGGGCGACTGGCCTTGCGCGCTGCAATGGGTGCCACAGAACGACCGTCAGACGATCCCCTAGCCGGTAACCGCCTGGAGGTGGTGCACCTCAATGAACTGAAAGGCGGTGTGGCGGCTACAGCGCACCTGTTGGAGTTCGACAGCGTCCAGGGCCGCTGGAAAGTGAGCATCGAAGCCACTGACGACGACGCTATCCGCATCAAGGAACACCGGCTGTCGTTTTCGTCGTACGCGACCTCAGGCGAGATTCCGTGGGCCGACGTCGGCGTGGATGTGGTGCTCGAATGCACTGGCAAATTCCTTACACCCGAGACCCTGACGGGGCACCTCGACCGTGGCGCGAAGCGCGTCATTGTGGCTGCACCGGTGAAGGTCGGCGACGTGCTGAACATCGTGTTCGGCATCAACCACGATCTGTACGACCCCGACAAGCACCGCATCGTGACCGCGGCGTCCTGCACAACCAACTGCCTGGCTCCGGTGGTGAAGGTGGTGCATGAGGGCATCGGCATCCGCCACGGTCAGATCACCACGATTCACGACCCTACCAATACCAACCTGATGGTCGATGCACCGCACAAGGACCTGCGCCGAGCGCGCAGCGCGATGTTGAGTCTCGCACCGACCACCACCGGCAGCGCTACTGCGATTGCGTTGATCTACCCCGAGCTGAAAGGCAAGCTCAACGGTCACGCAGTTCGCGCCCCGGTGCTGAACGCGTCACTGACTGACTGCGTCTTCGAGCTGAAGCGCGCAACCGCGGTCGCAGAGGTGAACCGCCTCTTTGCCGAAGCGGCGCAGGGGCCGTTGGCAGGCATCCTCGGCTACGAGGAGCGTCCGCTCGTGAGCGTCGACTACGCTCGCGATACACGCAGCGCCATCATCGACGCCCTATCAACGATGGTTACCGATGATACGTTGCTGAAGGTCTACGCCTGGTACGACAACGAGGTCGCCTATGCCTGTCGTATGGTCGATCTCGCCTGCTACATGCGGGCGCGCGGCGTGTGACGGCTAGACAATGAACACAGGCGCCCGCAACTACGCCATCGTTACCGCCGCCTACTGGGGCTTCACGCTCAGCGACGGTGCGCTGCGCATGCTGGTGCTGCTGCATTTCTATCGGCTGGGCTACTCGCCTTTCACGCTGGCCTTCCTGTTCTTGCTCTATGAGGCCATGGGCGTGGTGGCCAATCTGATCGGCGGCTGGCTCGCGACCCGTTATGGCATCGCGCGCATGCTGGCCGTAGGACTCGCGACCCAGATCGCAGGCTTTCTGCTGCTCTCGGCACTGTCACCGGCCTGGACCGCGGCGATGTCGGTGGCCTGGGTCGTCGTGGCGCAGGGCATCTGCGGCGTGGCCAAGGACCTCACGAAGACCGCAAGCAAATCGGCGATCAAGTTGACCGCGGGGGACGCGTCGGGACGGCTCTTCAAGTGGGTGGCGTTCTTTACCGGCAGCAAAAACGCGATGAAAGGAATCGGCTTCTTCCTCGGCGGCGTGTTGCTGCAGGCGTTGGGCTTCCAGCTCGCGCTGTGGACAATGGCCGGGCTGCTGGCTCTCGTATTCGTCGGCGTGGTCATTTTCGTCCCACCGTTGATGGGCAAAAGCGCCGCCTCCAAGTCCGCGAAGGAACTGTTCGCCAAGAACCGAGGCATCAATCTGCTCGCTGCCGCGCGCGTCGTGCTCTTTGGCGCACGAGACGTCTGGTTCGTCGTCGGTGTGCCGGTGTTTCTCTACGCTTCGGGCTGGACCTTCACGATGGTCGGCGCATTTCTCGCCCTGTGGACCATCGGCTACGGCGCGGTGCAGGCGATCGCGCCGGTGCTGGTACACCGCAGCGACGACGGTCTGAGCACGGAGGTGTCCGCCGCGCGCTTATGGTCGGCGATGCTGGCTCTGGTGCCGATCGCGCTGGCGATTCTCGTTGCTATCCAGGTGCCGAACCTGGAGTGGGTGGTGGTCGCTGGTCTGGGGATATTCGGTTTTGCCTTCGCGGTGAATTCATCGGTGCATTCCTACCTGATCTTGGCCTATGCCGGCTCGGAGAAGGCCGCCGAGGACGTTGGCTTCTACTACGCCGCGAATGCACTCGGGCGTTTTCTAGGTACCCTGTTCTCGGGTCTGCTCTATCAGTGGGGTGGCTTGATGTGCCCGCTGATCGGGTCGGCCGTCATGCTGATCACCTGTTGGATCATCACACTGATGCTGCCGGCCAGTGGCGACGCGCTCCCGCGGCCCCTCAGCAGCGACGTTGTACCGGAGCCATCAGATGCCTAAGTCAATCAGGTTTGTGGTTCGCGTGACTTCCGACGTCGGAATCGCCTGCAAGGAATGCGGCGCGCCCGTCAACGGCACCTCCGATTTTGCGGGTGCAGTGAACCACTATCTAGAGGACCACAAGTACAAGCTCCTTCACGTAGGCTCCGAGCCAGGAACCGACTACAACGGCGAAGCTTGTCAGGTAACAGTCGCGATTGTCGGCAGCGACAAGGCACCGAAGAAAAGGAAGGCACCGAAGTCAACAGACTCGGGTCACTCCTGAGTCAGCCGCGAAAGTGGCGATCGGCTCAACGCCCCTTTGTGAAGCTGCTTGGAGAAATCTGTACCTATGCCGGACTCGGCGCCGCCGGAGCGCCTCAAGTAGCTCGTCGACAGTGCCAAGGCATTCCCAACCGAGCTGATCGCGCACGACATCTACTCGCCCGTTCACAACTCGATGTCGGATGATGCCGAGTTCTCGGCAGAGGTCTCGAACGCACGCAAGCTGGATGTCGTCCGGCTCTTTGATCATCTAGGTTTGCTCGTCGGAGTCATCGGCTCAGCCTGCGCGCAGGACGTTACGCTGATGTGACTGTCGACGATCGCTGCGTAGGGAAGTGTCGAGACATAACCCCGCAGTCGGATCGAGCCACGAGACAAGGCTTGTTGGCGATATCGTCGCGCCTTTGCCATAGTTGTAACGCATGGACGATCAAGAAAAACAAAACGTTCAAGATCTGCTCTCCCGTCTGGAGCAAACGCGGATCGAGTCCGAGCGACGCCTGCACCAACTCACGATCGACAACCGGCTCGCAACAGAGGCGGAAATCAGCGAGGCGTTGGATCTGGCCGATACGCTGGCTGCACTCGACACACAGATCGAGCGTCTGCGTCACCGGCTCAAAGTGAATAGTGCCGACTCATTGGACGCTGGGGACGAGCCGGAGCACGAGCAGCACTGACGCGAACAATCGAGCGAAGCATCTTCAAAGTCGTAATAGGTGGCGCGCAGTTCTTTGTATGACAGTCCGCGGCGCGCCGAAACCAGTAAGCTGCGCTCTACCGCGCCGGCATCGACCAAGCGCGCTCGGAGATGGGGCAATGGCGAAATCGATCGGATTTGTCGTCCGGATCAGTTCTAGCGATGGCGCAGCGTGCAAGGAATGCTCACGGTTCTTTGAGGGATCCACTGACTTTGCGAAGGCCGTGAATCACTACCTGCACAGGCACACGTACAGACTGTTACACGTTGGATCTGAGGTCGGAATGGACTACGACGACAAGCCGTGCCACTACACCGTCGCAATCGTCGGGACGAAGAAGCGGCCGAAGAAGAAGAGAAAAGCACTGAGGGTAAAGAAGCCGCCGGCAGTTGCGGGGCATTAGCGATAGGAGCTCGCCGCTGGTGGCTGTTTGCGTCCACACGCGTGCTCGATGTCGTCGGGCTCCCTTCTAACTATCTGGCGCTGTCGGATGCTGGTCCAGAAGGGCGTGGATGGCCTGCTTGATCTCGGCTTCGTTCTTCTCGTCGATCTCCGCGAGCACGGCGCTCAGCGCCTTGCTCTGAGCTACGAGTCACTCCTCCAGCTGCTTGATTCGCGCAGCCTGCTCTTCGGGGGTCATGGTTCGCGATCGCCGATCTAGTAGTAGCTAGCAAGCTGCGCGAATGCCAGGTACGCGTTGACCGCGGGACATTCCAGGTCGACCGCACTGAGCGGCTGGTTTGATAGGCGTGCGTGTAGCGCGCACGCCAGAAGCCGGTTGGAATCGATGCGTCCGAAGTAGTAGGGGCCGGCCTGACAGAGAGTTTGGACCACTGCCGCATAGGCGCCATCCAGTTGCTTTGCCAGTCGATGTTGGTCACCGAGTGCAAGTTGACGTGGTAGGGCAAGGTAGCCAGCGGCCATGGCGCGGCGGCTCACGTCCTCGACTGGCGTACACGGGTCGTTTCCGTGCGTTGCTTCCATTTGCGCGAACCTCCCGGAAGAGCGCTTACGCCATTCAGGCCCGATAAAATGACAGCGAGATGACATCGTTCCGTCGTCATTTTCCCGTCAAGCGGCATTGCTAGCGTTCCAACCGTTGCGTTAGTAGAGAGGGCGGGCAGATGGAGCTTCTAGTTGTCGGTATCCCTTGGTACCGCCGCGAGGACTGGGAAGAGTTGCGTAGCGTGCTCAGCGACGCACGAGCACTGCCGGTTAGCTACGGTGTTTGGCTCAGAGCCGCCGAGAACGTCGTCGATCAAACCGAGAAGAAGGGATACCGGACGATCAAGGTCCACATTGATCCGAAGGTATTCCCGAAGTGGTGCCTATCGCGTGGACTTCGTGCAGACGCGAAGGCCGGTAGACAGTACGCGAACGCCCTCGCGAAGCTCCGAACGCAACTAGCAACTAGGCACTAGGACCCTGGATGTTCGTCGCCTCAGGCGGTGAAGTCATCCTCGTGCGGAGCCTATTCGAAGCCATCTGACACATGAACTGCCGAAGCGCGAGCAACATAAATCTCTCACTCATGCGGCCAACATCTAACGATGCCGCAGAGGTGCCTGCTGGCGTAGGAGGTTGTTGTTGGCCGTCGGTGCGATGTGCGCTACACCGGTTGGAAATCGATTGTCATCACAATTTAGCTTCGCCTTCCATAACATCAGCGGACGAGTAGAGGGCCACGCAGAGGAATGCACATGCAAAGAAAGGACACGGCAGACTTTGAAGCGATTCTAACGGAGTTCGCCGACCGCTACCGTGGGCACTACAGTTGCGCAACGTATCCAGCGAAGCGGCATATCGTTATTTCTCTACTGGCTGGCGACATGCCCGAGCGCCACGACTTCAGCTCGTTTGTCGAATGGGCAGGCGATCGAAGCATCACCGTCGAGTTCCTTAGCAGCGAGGCGCGCGGCCCTCAACGGACTGCCCGCTAGTGCGCATGGCAGAGGGTACGACAAATCAGACCACGCGGACCTGGTCGTCATCCGATCGTCAAGAAGGCGCGCGATACTTCGCAGTATGCCCGACCTGGTTCTCTCAACTGCTTCTGCTCGGAGGGACGCGGACTCGAACCCGCACTCTAGCGAGAATACCCTCTACCGAATCGGCAGCTGATTGTTGGCTTTGGGTGCGCATGCGTGAAGTCAACGCGTCCGACGGGATCTTTTTTTTCGAGCCGGAATTCGGGAGGGTCGGGACGCGGCGCCGCTGCCGAGTGAGTCCCGCCCGGGCAAGCGCGATCACTCATGTGCCGCTTCGCGCCGCGGCGATTCAGATGACTGACGAATTCATCCACGAGCCGCGCATCGCGTATTTCTCGATGGAGATTGCGTTGCGCAGCGATATTCCGACGTATTCCGGCGGGCTCGGCATTCTCGCTGGCGACACGGTACGTTCAGCGGCTGACCTCGGTCTGCCATTCGTTGCGGTGAGTCTGGTCAGCCGACGGGGTCATTTCGTTCAGGTCTTCGATCCTCAGGGGCATCAGCTTGAGCGCGAGGCACCGTGGGAGCCATCGCTCGCGGCACGCCTGCTCGACGCGAAGATCGCGGTACCGATCGACGGCCGCGCCGTTTGGGTCGGCGCCTGGCTCTATGTCCACCAGAGTGAATTAGGCGCGCGCCAGCCAGTGCTGCTACTCGATACCGACTTCGCTGAGAACGAGCCGAGCGATCGCGAAATCACGCACCATCTATACGGAGGGGACGAGACGTATCGTCTCAAGCAGGAGATCGTGCTCGGAATCGGCGGTGCGCGACTCCTGCAGGCGCTCGGGTTCGAGATCCGCCAATATCACATGAATGAAGGACACTCCGCGCTGCTCGGCCTCGAGTTGCTGCGGCGCTACGCTTATCCGCAGGGAGATCTGCGGCCGGGTGAGTCCCCGTACGATCTTCCGCGCGTGCGCGAACTATGTTGTTTCACGACCCATACGCCGCTGGAGGCTGGGCACGACCGATTTTCTTATGACCTCGTCGCACGGGTCTTTGACGGCCCGCAACACACCACTGGGGTGGACCTCGATATTGTGAAGCGCCTGGCCGGTGCGGACAGTCTGAACATGACGCGCCTCGCTCTGAATCTCAGCGAGTACGTGAATGGCGTGGCAAATCGGCACGCCGAAATCTCCCGGAAAATATTTCCTGGATATCACATTCACGCGATCACAAACGGCGTACACCCATTCACCTGGGTCACGGACAGTTTTCGCGCGCTGTTCAACCACTACGTTCCGAGTTGGTGCCACGAGCCCGAGCTGTTGGTCCGCGTCGACGGCAGCGTTCCCGACGATGCACTCTGGAACGCGCATCAGCAGGCCAAGCAAGCACTTGTAGATGCGATCGGCGCGCTCGTCGGTGTGTCATTGGACCCCTCGATGCCGATTCTCGGATTCGCAAGGCGAATGACCGCGTACAAACGCCCCGACCTGCTGTTCACCGATCTGGATCGCCTGAGATCGATCGCGCACACACGGCCGTTTCAAATCGTGCTCGCCGGTAAGGCGCATCCGCACGACGAAGGCGGCAAACGTCTCATCGAACTGCTGCACATGCACGCCCGCGATCTCGCGCTTGCGATTCCGATCATCTACCTGCCGAACTACGACATGAATCTCGCCCGCCTGATGGTGTCGGGTTCGGATGTTTGGCTGAACACGCCGATGCCGCCGCTCGAAGCGTCCGGCACCAGCGGCATGAAGGCCGCGTTCAATGGTGTGCCGAATCTATCGGTGCTCGACGGCTGGTGGATCGAAGGCTGCATCGAGGGCGTTACAGGTTGGTCGATCGGCGGAACGAGTGCCGCCGATGGTGACGCGGCGTCACTTTACGACAAACTGGAAAACACCGTATTGCCGTTACTTGACGGCGTTCGAGGCGACCGCAGCGGTTGGGTCGCCGTGATGAAAGGCGCGATCAGCAAGAATGCGTCTTACTTCAACAGCCATCGGATGATGCGCCGCTATGCAACCGAGGCGTATCTGCGATGAGTCGTGTCATGATCGACGCATACGCATGGTGAGGGTCGTCGGGCATGCGGGTTCGCTGCCGGGGCCCACTAGAAAGTTGGCAGGGAGCCCACGGAGGCCTTGATCATGCCGGTACGGAAGGACGCACCCCGATCGCCCACCAAGTCAAAGGCGGCGCGCAAGGCGGCCTCGAAGGTCGTTAGCGACAACGCGGAAGCGATGCCACGACACGAAGCCATCGCATTGGCCGCGTACTTTCTGTCGGAGCAGCGCGGTTTCGAACCAGGTCACGAGCTCGACGACTGGATCAAGGCAGAAATGCAATTTGATGCCGTTCTCGTCGGAGGGCGCTGAACGATTTCGTTTGGGGGCGGTGAACCGAAGTCGGGTCGGGTTCGATAGGCGAATGGCAACATTTTCGCCGCTGTTGTATCAATAGCTCGATGCCACATCCCAATGGTCGTCTCGAGGTCTACGCCGTCACGAAGGATTCGCTGCGAGCCCGATTCTGGATCCAGCCTCCGCGCGGCACCTCCGAGCCACAGACATCGCAGTCTATTCGCGTGTTCTGGACCGGCGAGAATCCAATCGACCCATGCTCGCTCCCCTGCGTCCTCGATCTCGAATCCGACGCAGTAGGCGTGGCATCGAAGGCAGTGATAGCCGCTAACGAATATTCCATGGTCTCTTGTGCTCGGCGTCATCGCTGGTCGCGCGAGCGCATCTTGATGCACAAGTCGAGCAACACTGCCCGATGAGCGCGATCATCGATGCCCATGCTAATTCCTCGAAGATTATGTGCGCAGGAGAGCGCGGCTTCGTGAACACAGCGTGAACAGAGAGGTCGCGATCCTACAGTCGGGCGCATCTTAACGTAGGTGAGACACGGTGGTTTCATGCGCCACTCGGCTCCCAACGGATTCGTGCAGTCGCGCGGATTCGTCGGCAGCGAGCTCTCCTCCAGGCGATACGTGCGCCAAATGCAGCTTGCGCAGCATCGCTCGCTTTTTGGCTTGATGCGCCTGCATGCGTACCAGGATGTCGTCGAGAACTTCGACAGCCGTAACCATGTACGCGCCTTTGTTGAGCATGACGCACTCTGCGCGGTCGCCCATCGCCGCATCGGTGATTTCCGCGCGTGACGGCATCCCCTCTTTAGCGAGCGTCTCCAAGACCTGCGTCGCCCAAATGACAGGGACGTGCGCGGCTTCGCAGATCCACAGCGTTTCCTCTTGGACCTCGGCGAGGCGTTCAAACCCGCTTTCGACCGCGAGGTCCCCGCGCGCGATCATCACCCCGCAGCACGGTGACTGCATCGCGGTGAGCAACATTTCTGGCAGGTTCTCGAAGCCGCGCCGTGTCTCGATCTTCAGCACAATCGCCGGCTGCGCGCCGCGCGACGCAAGTTCTCGCTGCAGCTGCTCGACATCACGCGCGGAATTCGCGAACGAGAGCTCAACGATGTCTGCATGCTCGGCGACGAAAGCGAGGTCCTCGATGTCCTTGGCCGTCAATGCCGGCAACCGCAGCTGGCTGTCGGGCAAGTTGATCCCCTTGTCGCCGCACAGCTTGGCGCCCCTGGCTCGGACTTGCTTGATGCGAACAAACCATCGCTGCGGCTCGGTCTTCTCGATGATGCCGCCGATCTTGCCGTCGTCGAACCAAATGTGTTCGCCGACTTTGACGTCGTCGAAGATCTCCGGAATCGTGCATCCGATGCGCGCCGGTGTGAGCATGCGACTAGCGCTGTCGTAGGTCGCAGCACGACCCGGGTCGAGTCCTCGGGTGACGATCAGAAGATCGTCGGCTCGCAATCGAATCGCGCATTCGGTGGGCGGCAATGCGCCGATCGGTGTGCGGCGCAAGTCGGCCGCGATGCGACGCCCCCGCTGCAACGCGATCCCGGGCATGACATAGGCGGTCTTTCGCGTTTCCGCCCAGCAACCGCGCTCGCCGATGTCGACGATATTCAGCGTGCGCCTGGCATCCCGCGCGTCGACGAAATCGAGCGTCTCGCCGACGCGCAGCGTGGACAACCATGCGCCAGTGACCGGCAGAGACGCATCAGCCGGCGAGGGAGGCGACTTGGGGTTGGCTTCATCAGTGAGCCAGACGCGTGCCGGTGCGGTCACGCGACCGAACGCGTTGCGTCGTGGACGAATCCGTACGACGGAAGGTCCAAGTTCGAGCGGACCGGTCCGCAGTTTGGGTCCGCCGAGGTCCATGGCAATGCGACAGCTTCGGCCGAGCGCGCGCCGCGCACGATCAAGATGATCGATCATTCGCCGCCAGATCAGTGGATCGTCATGGGCGCAGTTGATTCGGATGCAGTCCATTCCGCGCGCGAGCAGGTCGTGCACGAGCAGGTAGTCGTCGGCGGCCTCCGACGGCATCGTGACCATGATACGGACGTCGCGTCGCAGGTTGCAGTCGCCGAAGAGCGTCTCCGTGTGTTGCATGAGCAATCGCTGACCGATTGCGAGATCGACGACGGCAGGTTCCGAGTCGAGTTGCTGGCGGGTGCGCCCGGCGAGCCCGTGTAGCGCCGCTAGCACGGATTCCAGCGTCGCGAGCACGTGCGATTCCGAGCGGCCCAGCGAGGACAGACCGAGCGCGGCCAATCGCAACTGCAACGGTCGCAGGTCATGCCTACGCAGCGCGAGGTAGTGCAGCAGATTACGGGCGCTGTCGTGAAAGTTCGGATGGACGGACTCCAGCCGACTGTCGGCCGGCGCGGTCTCGGCCAGGATGCTCGTTCGCAGCGTGGCGATTTGGTCGATGAGCTTGTCGATATCGGTCGAATTCATTGCGATAGTCTGCCGTCTTCAGCGGGCCCTTCTTAATGTGTGCGGAGGAGTGAGCCTAAGATGGCGCCGTCCGTTCTCGATGACCCGGAGACATTCAGCCGAGACAGCCACCGCGCTCTAGTGACTTGGCCAACGCCGGGACCACGCGCGTGAGAAACGAAATCGCGTTGGACCTAGCGGTGATCGGCTCGCTGGAGAGCCTCGACCTCACACCTCACGCTGCGTTGAGAATTTCACCCGTATTGTTACTGGCGTTTTGGCTCAGCAAGTCACGGACGTGTCGGGCTACGAGCACGGGAACGAACGCCTTGACACGCGAATGCGTCTCGAGCGCTTCCCGTTCGTGTTCGTACAGCAGAGCCACTTCATCGATCGACGCGCCGGACTGCCGGGCGAGAAGTTCGATGATGCGTTTATGATCATCAGGCTTTTTTGGCGACTTAAACATGGGGACCTCCATCATCAACAGTTGCAGTCTGCGCGGCCGGGCAGGACGCGGCCATACGAGGTTGCCGCGATATCGACAGATCGCTGGTGGAATCAGCAGATGCTTGTGACAAGTCTGGATACTGGTCTGGACCGAGGCGGTCTGAATCGAAATGGCATCCGGGCGGTCGCGGCAGCTCATCGAGCAACCGTCGACGGATCTGCGACACGGTGGACAACGATACACCGGCCATCGATATGAAGCGCTCGGTCGAACCGTAGCGTTGCTCGAGATGGTCGAATGTAGCCTGCAGATAACGCGGGTCCGATCGAAGCATCCGGTCGAGCAAGACCGCTGGGAGTTCTCGATGAGAAGCGCTTGTATCGATACCGAGCGTTGCCGCGACGTCCAGTCGCGACCAGTCGAGTAGTTGTTCGCTGAGCGCGTAGTCGTCGAGGATGAGCGAGCGCTCCACACCCAACAGATCCAATAGCAGCGCGACCGCAACACCGGTTCGGTCCTTACCCGCCGAGCAGTGAATCAGAATGGGCGTGTGGTCATCGGCGATCGTTTGGAACAATTCGCCGAAATGCGCCGCGTGAATCTCGGGGATTTGTGCATACATCTGCATCAGGGCGCGCACGGCCCGCGCGGCGTCGTCTGCGACTGGCGCCAGATCCTGGAGCGTGTGCCGACGGCTATTCGCCGCATCGGGCGCATCCCAGCAGAGCGACCGCACTTGATCGAGAAGGCGGGGATGCGTCGGCCATCGCAGGCGTTCGGATGGCTGGCGTAGATCTGCGATCACACCGATGCCGAGATCGACGATTCTTGCGCAATCCTGATCGGTCAATTGATCAAGTCGTGCTGAGCGAAAGACATGACCTGCCCGAACTCGACGACCGTCGCGCGTGCGATGACCGGCCACCTCTCGGAAGTTCTGCGCGCCGACGATTCGCTTCGTCGATCGAATCCTATGGTTCGCGCCAGATTGCATGGGAGTTGCCGTGGTTCGATTGCAGAGGCGAGTCTAGCCTCGACGCGTGAACGGTGCGTGACGAATCTTTGCAGCTCTCAGCCGCCGTCGGTGGTCAAGCAGCATTCACGAAACGCATCAACTACCCCAACGTCTCGTGCGGGAATGCGCATGACCGCTCGAGTGATTGTTCATGGAGCCTTCCTCGTGCCGGCCGAGATCAGGACGTCGCTGATCATAATCGCGCCGTCACAATTGAATGCTGCGATAGCGCGTCGTCGTAGGCGCACGAAAAGATGGCGAGCGTCTCCGCCTTCGGGTGTTTGTTAAGACCTCATGACGGTCCGCATGAGTACATTGACGGATGGGACTCACCGACTGGTTGGCGCAATCTGGTTGGTGACGAACGCGGGGGCGAATTCAGTGGCATCGAGAATGGAGCATCGGCTGTCGATCCGACGCGAGTCGAACGAGCGGGTCGTGATCTATCAACTTGGCCGATGTATTGGACCTGCTCGCATTCGAAACACGAGTCGACATGGCACGTTGATGGAGTTTCGGGATTCACCGTCGATCTCTTGCGGGTGCATCGAGATCGAGTTCGCAACGCGCGACTGGCCGACTCGACTCCGCGGCTTGGTGATACATCGTGACGAAACACGCCTTGGAGTGATGTTCATGGATGAGTGGTGGCCAGTCGATCGTCGGGCCGCGTGAGCTCACCCCTCGGTTGAGATGTTGTAGAGAGAACACCGTCCGGCGCGGCGCAAACAAAGGCACCAAGGGGAGCTACATGAAGAAGATCGCGATCAACGGTATGGGACGTACGGGACGACTGATGTTGCGCCGGGTCTTGGCCGGCGCAGCACCCGACCTCGAGGTCGTTGCGGTGAACGACGTTGCGGCGCCCGATGACGTCGCATACCTGCTGAAGTACGACTCGGTGCACGGCCGCCTCGATGCATCCGTGCGAGCCGTGGATGGAGAGCTGTGGATCGGCGATCGATCCGTACGCCTGTTGCACGAAACGGATCCGCGCGCGCTGCCGTGGCGCGATCTCGGTGTGGAGGTCGTCATCGAGAGTACGGGACAATTCACCGACCGGGCAGGCGCAGCGCGACACCTCGAAGCCGGCGCGCGCCGCGTGCTGATCAGCGCGCCGTCGCCGGATGCGGACGTAACGCTCGTGCCTGGCGTCAATGACCACGCGTTCGATGCGCGCCAGCACTTCGTCGTGTCGAACGCGTCGTGCACGACGAACTCGCTCGCGCCGCCGCTCAAGGTGCTGTTGGATCGGTTCGGCGTCGCGGCCGTGACGGCAACGACGGTCCACGCATACACGGCCTCGCAAGCCGTCGTCGACAAGCCCGCGAAGAAGATGCACCGCGGCCGTGCAGCCTCGCTCTCGATGATCCCGACCTCGACGGGTGCCGATGCAGCAACGGTACAGGTACTGCCGGCGTTAGCGAACAGGATCCGCGTAGCTGCGATTCGCGTTCCGGTGCCGGACGGGTCGGTCACCGACTTCACGGCTCAACTCGAACGAGACGCAACGCGCGAGGCCGTGAACGCCGCATTGCGCGACGCCGCCAACGGGGCGATGAAGGGGATCCTCGGCTACAACGAAGAGGAACTCGTTTCGGTCGACATCGTCGGCGAGCCGCTATCGGGGATCGTGCATGCGAGTGCCACCGCGGTCGTCGGGCGCCTCGCACGGGTTCTCGTCTGGTACGACAACGAGGTTGGCTACGGCGCACGGTGCCTCGACGTGGCCAGCCGACCGGATTTCTAAGGAGCAATCACATGTCGAAGACAATGAAGGCGGCCATATTCGTCGAACCCGGCCGTATCGAGCTTGCTGAGCGTCCGATACCCGACATCGGTCCAACGGATGCGTTGTTGCGCGTCACGACGACGACGATCTGTGGCACCGACGTTCACATTCTCAAAGGCGAATATGCGGTTCGACCGGGTCTTGTGGTCGGCCACGAGCCCGTCGGGATCATCGAGAAGCTCGGCGCGGCGGTCACAGGCTACCGCGAAGGCGACCGCGTGATCGCGGGCGCGATTACGCCGAGCGGTCACAGCGAGGCGTGTCTCGCCGGGTCATTTTCACAGGACGGTGCCGGAGTTCCACACGGTTGGAAGCCGATCGGCGGATGGAAGTTCGGCAACACGATCGACGGTTGCCAGGCCGAATACGTCCGTATTCCGGACGCGATGGCGAATCTGGCGCACATACCTGCCGGTTTGACCGACGAGGACGTGCTGATGTGTCCCGACATCATGTCCACCGGCTTCGGCGGTGCGGAAAGCGGTGCCATTCGCATTGGCGATACCGTCGCGGTGTTCGCGCAGGGCCCGATCGGCCTGTGCGCGACGCTCGGTGCGAAACTGATGGGGGCATCGACGATCATCGGCGTCGAAAGCGTTCTCGCGCGCAAGGAAGTGGCTAAGCGCCTAGGCGCAGATCACGTCGTGGACTTCCGAGCGACCGATCCGGTCGCTCGGATTATGGAGTTGACCGGTGGGCGCGGCGTGGACGTCGCCATCGAGGCTCTCGGAACTCAGGCGACGTTCGAGGCGTGTCTGGCCGTGTTGCGGCCCGGCGGGACGCTTTCGAGCCTTGGCGTATACGCGACGGACCTGCGCATTCCGCTCAAGTCGTTTGCCGCCGGCCTGGGAGATCATAAGATCGTGACGACGCTGTGTCCTGGCGGGAAGGAGCGGATGCGACGGCTGATGAACGTGATCGCCGCGAAGCGTGCGGATCTCAAGGCGCTCGTCACCCATCGCTTTGCACTCGACGACATCGTCGACGCGTACGAACTCTTCGCGCACCAGCGCGACGGCGTGCTCAAGGTCGCGATCACACCGTGACCATTGCGCGACGCGGTGGGAGGCGTCAGCTGATTCCCTTGATCAGAGCAGCTTCTACGTGCATGACGTTCGCGAAATCGGCTGCGGCACGTCGGCGTTCGTATCGGCGAGCAGCCCCCGCATTTTGTTCATGCCGTCGAGAGCGGCCACCTTGTAGCATTCGGCGAGCGTCGGGTAGTTGAAGACACTGTTCACGAAGTAATCGAGCGTTCCGCCGAAAGCCATCACTGCCTGCCCGATGTGCACGAGTTCGGTCGCCTGAGAACCGAGCACCCACACACCAAGAATCTTGCCGGTCTCCAGGTGAAACAGCAGCTTCAGCAGTCCTTCGGCGTCGCCCAGAATCTGTCCGCGCGCGATTTCTTTGTATCGCGCAACGCCGGTTTCATAAGGAATAGCGTTGGCCGTCAGTTCTCCTTCGTGCGCGCCCACCCAGCCGATTTCCGGAATCGCATAGATACCGTAGGGGAACAGGCCGGGGAGTTTCGACGCGGTCTCGCCGAAGATGTGGCAAGCAGCGAGGCGTCCCTGCTCCGCGCTCGTCGAAGCCAGTGACGGAAAGCCGATCACATCGCCAACGGCATAGATATGGGGCACCATCGTCTGGTACGCGTCGTTCACACGCAGCCGTCCGCGCTCGTCTGCAACCACACCGGCCTGTTCGAGTCCGATTGTTTCGGTGGCGCCTTGCCGTCCCGCCGACACGAGGATCATCTCTGTCGCGAATCGTTTGCCGCTCCTCATGGTTACGATCCCGTTGCCGTTCGAGCTGACCTCGACGGATTGCACCGCTTCTCCGAGACGCAGCGTCATGCCGCGCTCCCGCGACAGGTAACTCAACGCGTCGACCAGTTCGCGATCGACCATGTCGAGAATCGTGGCGCGCTGTTCGACGAGCGTTACCTCCACTCCTAGCGCTGCGAACATCGTCGCGTACTCGAGCCCGATCACACCGGCCCCGATCACCGTCAGCGTTCGCGGCACTCGCGGTAACGCCAGGATGTCGTCGCTGCTCAACACGACCTCGTGATCGACCGTGACACCGGGTGGCAAGCCGGCGACCGTGCCCACAGCGACGACGATGAACGGGGCTTCGAGTTGCGACGCAGTGTTGCCGTTGTCGACGTCGACCACGTGCGGATCGAGAAAACGCGCAAACCCGTCGAAAACGGCCACCCCATTGCGGTGGAGTTGCGCTTTGATGACGTCGCGCTCACGGCGGATCACGTGTTCGCAGCGGAATAGCAGATCCTGCGCGGTGATTTCGTACTTCGCGCGGTACGCACCGCCGTACATCGTTCGATGTCGCAGCCCAGAGAGGTCGAGCACGGCTTCACGAAACGTTTTGCTGGGGACCGTGCCGGTGTTGATGCACACGCCGCCGAGGTTCCGACCTTTCTCGATGATCGCCACGCGTTTACGTAACTTCGCGGCCTGGATGGCCGCGCGCTGACCCGCCGGCCCGCTGCCCAGAACAATCAGATCGAAGGATTGCATTCAGACTGACACCCTTTTGGGCGATTTGATCGGCTGCGTATGACAAGTCGATGACGTTGCGACGGCGCGGGTTCGACGACGTACCACATTCAGCAACCAACGAAGGCAGGTTCGAGCGATCCACCGATCATCCGCGTCGTGGGTTCGGCTCAACCTTGGGGGTACTCCTATGGCCAATCCACGTCCGAAGCTCAGCGAAACGTTTCCGATAGGCCCGGAACGGTCACGTACTACGCCAATTGGGACCTCGACTGACGGATTGGCGCGGGGGCGGAGATCTATTCGCACCGCAGGCGGGGCCGTTTCGAATCTGAGACAAAGCGTCTAACGCCACATCAGCGGGCGCTGTGCGCGAAGTCTGCCTGAGGCAGCAGGAAGCGCGGATCCATCTCGTCGCGAATCAACCCGGCAAAACGCTTGCGTATTCTGGGGATCTCCAGCATGCCGCGCAGCGAGCGCTTGCGGTAACCCTTCAGTAGCGACGACGGATCGAAATACGCCTTGGCGTTGGTCGGCGTCAGAACGAACGGGGGTTTCCCTGCTCGCGCCAGAATATGGCTCATGATGAGCGCGCCGGTGCGGTGGTTCCCTTCGATGAAAAGCTGCGGTGCAGACAGGATGTGAATGTAGGTTCCGGCCGCGCGTTTCCAGATGCCGTCGCTGTCGTGGTCTGCGAGGTAGTTCATCAGAGACCGTGCGCCGCCCGTGCGGCGGTCATCGTAGAACTGCCTCTCTGTTTCGTCGAACTGATCTTTATCGGTGTCGGCACCGAGATTGCGGCGGCCCCACAGCACGAGACGGTTGAGTTCGAGCAGCAACCTGGAGTTGCCGCGCTCGAGTGGGTCGATGTCTGCGGCGAGCAGCGAGTCGATGTACGCATAGCCGGCCAACAGGTTGGTCACGACCGTGTCGGCCATCGGATCGCGCGGCATTTCGAGTGAGGCATTGATTGCGTCGAAGCGCCGTTGGACCGCGCGTAGCGATGCGTCGATCGCGGCCAGGTCGAGCCGGCCCGCGCGCAGAATGCGCGGCCTTCGCTCGCCGCGCGATTCGACGCTCACGAGAGCGGCATCGACTTCGGACCCGGAATTCAAATGGCACCTCGTCTCGCGGGACGACTCACTCGTGCCGCCCGGCCGACATCAATGGACCCGCGCCACCGTTTCGGTGGCTTTCGCGACCATCTCCTGCGGCAGCGGGATGAATCCCATCCGCTGCGCAATGCTCTGGCCCGCGCCGAGATCCCAGACCAGCGCCTCCTTGAGCGCGCGGGCTTTGTCTTCGTTCTCGTACCGCTCGTTCAGAAGCAACCACGTATACGTCACGATTGGATACGAGGCGGCGCCGCCCGGGTCCGGCAGGAACACTCGCAGATCGGCGGGTATTTCGGCAACCGACGCCAACGCGGCCTGGCCTGCAGATGGACTCGGCGCGATCGCGTTACCGGCCTTGTTGTACAGCGTCGCCATCGGCAGACCGATGCGATGGGCGAACTCGTAGCCCATGTAGCCGATCGCGCCGTCAGTGATCTTTACGCGCTGGGCGACACCTTCGTTGCCAGCAGCGGTCATCGCGCGCCCTGGCCACCGAACCAGTTTGCCGACGCCCGGACCTTGATCTTTCCACCACGGGCTCACGGCGCTCAGGTGATTGGTCATCGCAAACGTCGTTCCGCTGGAGTCGCGGCGGACTACAGTGAAGATCTGTTTGTTGGGTAGACGCAGGTCCGGATTCGTCGCGGCGATACGGGGATCGTTCCACGCATTGATGCGGCCCGCGAAGATGTCCACGTAGACATCGCGCGTGAGCGTCAGTCCCTCGCCGACTCCGGGTATGTGGTATGCGAGCACGATCATGCCCGCGGTCGTCGGAATCATGAGGGCGCCGCGCTGCGGGTTTACTTTGCCGAGGTCGGCATCGGACAGCGCCGAATCACTCGACCCGAAATCCGCGGACCCGTCGAGAAATCGGCGCACACCCTCGCCGCTGCCGACCGCGTCGTAGCTGAGGCTCACGTCCGGGTGCGTCTTGCCGTACTCCTTGATCCACTCCTGGTAGAGCGGCGCAGGAAATGTCGCGCCGGCGCCAGCAACGCGCGTCTGCCCCGACTCGCTTCCGGCAGCCAGACTCACCGCCGACAGCAAGGTCAGGACTGCGCCTAAGAATCCAGCTCGCGCGTTCATCGCCGGTCAGCTGAAGTGGCCGGAGATGTAGTCCTTCGTCAACTGCTCCCTGGGGTTCTCGAAGATCTGTCGGGTCGGTCCCATCTCGACGAGGTACCCCGTGCGACCGCCCGCGGAAATGTCGACCGAGAAGAATGCGGTCGTGTCCGCCACGCGGGTCGCCTGCTGCATGTTGTGGGTCACCAGCGCGACGGTGTAGCGCTGCTTGAGTTCAAGCATGAGTTCTTCGACTTGCCGGGTAGCGATGGGGTCCAGCGCCGAACAGGGTTCATCCATCAGTAGCACGTCGGGGTCGGTTGCAATCGCGCGAGCGATGCAAAGGCGCTGCTGCTGTCCGCCGGACAGCGAAAGGCCGCTGTTCTTCAGTTTGTCCTTGACCTCTTTCCACAAGGCCGAGCGTTCCAGTGCCTTCTGCACCTTCTCTTCGATATCGCCTTTGAATCGATTCAGCTTCAGGCCGAAGGCGACGTTGTCGTAGATGCTCATCGAGAACGGGTTCGGTTGTTGGAATACCATGCCGATATAGCGGCGCACGACCACCGGATCTACGACCTTCGCGTACACGTCCTGATTGTGATACACGACGGTGCCGACGAACCGGAACGTCGAGATCAGGTCGTTCATCCGGTTCAGACTGCGGAGCACGGTGGACTTGCCGCAGCCGGAAGGACCAATGAAGCCGGTGATCTTCTTTTTCTCGATTGGGACCTTGCTGTCACGAACAGCCAGAAAGTCTCCGTAGTAGATTTTATCGACGTTGCAGTCGATGACGACGTCACCAACGGCTTGGAACGGCTCTGCGACGAACATTGCCTTTGCTGTAGCGCTCATGATTCGGATTCCTCTCGACTCGAATGAATTCAGACCTTCGGTTGGCCGGCGATGCGCGCCAGAATGTTGAACACCAGCACGATGAGCACCAGCACCAGCGACGCTGTCCACGCGAGCTCGATCTGGTTGGGGAACGGCATGCCGGAGAAGTTGTAGATCAGAATCGACAGCGAGGCCGTCGGTTCCGAGATCTGCGAAATGTAGTAGTTGCTGAACAACGCGGTGAACAGTAGGGGCGCAGATTCCCCGGCGGCGCCCGCTATTGCGAGCAACACGCCGGTGAGAATGCCGGGCAGCCCAGTGGGCAGAACGACGCTAAAGATCACCTGCGTGCGCGTACAACCCATGCCGTACGCGGCGTCCTTCATTCGCTGCGGCACCTGGGCGATCGCCTCTTCAGCCGCGAGGACCACTGTACGCAACATCAACACGGCCAGTGCGATGCCGCCGGCCCAAGCCGAATAGCCCCAGTACTTGACGATCACCGAGTACACGAAAACGCCGGCCATGATCGACGGGAAGCCCGTCAGCACTTTGGCAAGGAAGCGAGAGGTGGTAGCGAGCCTGCCGTTCGGCTCCAGCACGCCGAGATAGATCGCCGCGAGGATCCCGACCGGAATGCTGATGATTGCGCCGATGCCGACCATTGCCAACGTACCAACGATGGCTGGTCCGATTCCGCCGCCCTGCTCGAAGCCGGCCGGCGGCACCCCCGTGATGATCTCGGTGAAGTCGCTGCTGAACAAGCGAGTCCCGCCGCGGACCAGCAACAAGTAGATGATCGAGAACAACGGCACCGCTGCGAGAATTGCGAGCAGCCAGGTGAGCCACGTGAGGAAACGGCTCTTCAGCGCCCTCGCCTCGAACGGCTGACGTCCCAGTTGAGGCGCGTTGGCGCTGATCAGAATGTCCGCGCTGAGCTCGCTCATTTCTTACCCTCGAACTTGCGGATCGTGTACTGCTGCACGGTCAAGCCGATGACGTTGACGACGAACGTAATGAGCAACAGCACCAAAGCGGCGTACATCAACGCCTGCACTTGAACTTCGCCGGCTTCAGGGAAGTTGGATGCCAGCAGCGACGCGAGCGTGTTGGCGGGGGAGAAGAGCGACAGACTGATCTGCTCGGAGTTGCCGATCAGCATGGCGAGCGCCATCGTTTCGCCTAGTGCCCGGCCGAAACCCAGAACCAACGCGGCGAGAATGCCGGACGAGGCGGTCGGCAGCATCACTTTGAGAATGGCCTCCCAGCGCGTAGTGCCGAGACCGTACGCAGCTTCTTTGACCTTGTACGGGATGCGCCGGAATGCATCTACCGAGATCGCGGCGACCGTCGGCAGGATCATGATCGCCAATACCAACGCGGCCGGTGCCATGCCCGGCCCGGCCAGATCGGTGCTGAACAACGGAAACCAGCCGAGGTGCTCGTGCAGCCATTCTGCACCGGGTTTGAGGAGCGGGATCAGCACGTAGATGCCCCATAGCCCGAACACGACCGAGGGGATGGCCGCCAACATTTCTACGATGGTGCGAAAAACCGTTGCGAGACGGTGATGGATGAAATCCTGCGTCAGGAAGATCGCCATGCCGATGCCGAAGACGCCGCCCATCATCAGCGCGAGCAGAGAGCTGTACAGCGTGCCCCAGATTTCCGGCAGGATCCCGAAGGATTCGTCGTTTGCGTTCCATTCGCCGCCGGTCAGGAAACCGAGCTGGTACTTGGCGATCGCTGGTGCGGCTTCGCCGCCGATCTCCCACAGGATGTATGCGGTGAGGACGATGATCAGCGAGGCGCTGAGCCACGCGACGCTGCGGAAGATCCGGTCGCCCAGATACTCGCCGGTCGACGGCGGTCCGGAGACGGCGGATGCGGAGTTGGCGGCCTCAAACAGTCTGGCCACTGCTTTCCCTTCGCGTGGTGCCGCCGAAGCGCGCGACAGCGGTCGCCTTGGTCATACGCTTACTTGATGAATTTCGACGCGGCCAACACCGATTTCTGAACGTTGTCCGGCAGCGGGATGTAACCCATCGAATCGGCCATCTTCTGACCTTCGGTCGCGCCGTACTCCACTATCTTTCGAAGCGCCGCTGCCTTCGTCTCGTCCTGATCCTTGTAGAACAGCATCCACGTGAAGGTCACGATCGGATACGACTTCTCGCCGGCCGGGTCCCATACCCACGCGATCAGGTTGGGTACGTCACCGCGGGGAAGCGTGCCTTTGGGGAACTCCGCGGCGGCCAATGCCGCAGCGCCGCTGGCTGCGTCCGGCGCGATGTATTTGCCGGCTTTGTTCTCGAGCGCGGCGACCTGCTTCCAGCCAGTCAGCTTCGCGTAGCCGTACTCGACGTAGCCGATCGCACCGTCGTTCTGCTGAACCTGCGCGGTCACACCGTCGTTCTTGGGTGCCGCGATGAACCGGCCGGAGCTGGGCCATTGTGGCGACTTGCTTTGCCCGACCGCGGTCTTGAATGCAGGGCTGATCGCGCTGAGGTGACCGGTGAATGCGAACGAGGTGCCGGATGAGTCGGAGCGCGTCACTACGGTGATGCCCTTGTCCGCCAGCGATACGCCCGGATTGGTTTTCGCGATTAGCGGATCGTTCCACTTGGTGATCGTCCCGCTGAAGATTCCGGCATACGCCTCGCGCGACAGCTTGAGGCCGGTCACGCCTTTCAGGTTGTAGATCACCACGATCTCTCCGGCGGTCATCGGCAACAGGACGACACCCTGTTTGACCTTGGCCATTTCCTCGTCGCTCATGGCCGCGTCCGACGCAGCGAAGTCGACCGTGCCGTTGATCAGGTCCTGAATTCCTGCGCCCGATCCTTTGGATTGATAGTCAACGCGGATGTCCTTGTTCGCCGCGCTGAAATCCTTGAACCATTTGGAGTAGAGCGGAAACGGGAAGCTGGCCCCAGAACCGTTGAGTTTGATGTCTGCCGCGTTGGCGAGGCCCGTCCCGGTGAGCAGGGCGGCGACGATCGATCCAATGACAAGAGCCTGGCGCATGGGTATCTCCAAGGGTGACGGTCCGCCCGCGAAGCCACAGGGCGTTCGTTCGAGCAAGCGTTAAGCGTGTCCCGAGTTCGTTACAGCCTGATGACCACCACGGCCTCTGGTGTGCGAACGGCCCTTTGAGGAGGATTTGCCCGCGGTACTCAGTCGGAGAATGCGGCTGGTTCGTTACCCGATATCAGATGGCGCCAGAACCGTCGCGGCTCTCCGATCGGAAAATCTCCGCTCGCCTTGTGCTGTACCGACGCGTTGTCCCAGATCAGCACGTCGTTGGCTTGCCAGCGGTGGTCGTATCGCGCTCCGCTGCGTTCGGCGTGATCCTGCAGCTCCTGCAGCACCCTGCGACCGTCAGTCTCGTTCATCCCCTCGATGTGCGTCGCGCGATCAAGGTCGAAGTAGAGCGCAGGAGTTCCATTCAGCGGATGTGCGCGGACGATCGGATGCGCGACGTTTACGAGTTCCGCCAGCGGTCCGGTGGCCGAAGCACGCGGCGGAAATGCGCCGCGATTGTCGTAAGCGTGTACGGCCCGCAAGTCGATCAGCCGCGCTCGTAGCACGGGCTCGAGCAACTCGAACGCGCTGCGCATATCGATGAAGCGCGTATCGCCACCGCCGCTCGGCGGCAACCTGCGGGCGTGCAGGATTGTCGCCGCGGCGGGATCCTCGACGAACGAATCATCCGTGTGAAAGAACTCGAACAACCCCGGCCGTACGGCATCGCCACCGGCCGAACTGCCGATGCCGCTGAGGCGCGCCTCCTCTGGAAGCACGTAACCGGCGTCGATGACCTGCCGCCGATCGTCGTAGCGCAGCTCGCGTCCGTCACGTGCGCGACCGATAGGATCTTTGATCGGCGCAATCATGTTCGCGATCGATTCGAACTCGTCGCTGGTGAGCCGCCGGTCAAACCGCAGGCAGACGACACCACGTTCCGTCAGCAGGTCGCGCAGCTCGGCTCGACGCGCGGGATTGAGAGCATCGGCGAGGAAGTCGAGGCCTGCTCTGTCGGCGGCGTGGAACATGGCTATCTCCCGGTTCGAATCGGATCGATGGCAACCGTCACCCTACCGTCACATTCGTCGCGCATGTTCGCGAACTGGTCCGGCAACAGACTTTTCTCATGGCACAAGCACGCGAAACAAGCGAACTGATGGAGCGCATCCGTCGCGATCTTCTGGACAGCTTCGACGAAGAGTTCGAGATGGAAATCGAGGACCGCGCGTACGGCGATGCCGCTACCCGCGCGGACGGTGGTGATCAGGACGAGCGGGAGCGCCGCAGCGCGTACTTTCGCGAGCTGTTCCGGCTGCAGGGCGAACTGGTCAAGTTGCAGGACTGGATCATGCGTAGCCGGCACAAGGTCGTCATTCTGTTCGAAGGGCGCGATGCGGCCGGAAAAGGTGGTGTCATCAAACGCATCACGCAGCGCCTCAATCCGCGCGTATGTCGGGTCGCGGCGTTGCCCGCGCCGAACGATCGGGAACGCACGCAATGGTACTTTCAGCGGTATGCGGCGCACTTGCCCGCCGCTGGCGAGATGGTGCTGTTCGATCGCAGCTGGTACAACCGCGCCGGTGTGGAACGCGTCATGGGGTTCTGCACCGATGCGCAGTACGAAGAATTTTTCCGCTCCGTGCCCGAGTTCGAGAAGATGCTGGTTCGCTCGGGCATCCAGGTCATCAAGTACTGGTTTTCGATCACCGATGATGAACAGCACTCGCGGTTCCTGGCGCGCATCTACGACCCGTTGAAGCAGTGGAAGTTGAGCCCGATGGATCTCGAATCGCGGCGTCGTTGGGAAGAGTACACGAAAGCGAAGGAAATCATGCTCGAGCGCACGCACATTCCCGAGTCGCCGTGGTGGGTGGTACAGGCCGTCGACAAAAAACTGGCGCGCCTCAACTGCATCGCGCATCTGCTGGATCAGATTCCGTACACGGCCGTCGACCATCCGCCGGTGTCGTTGCCGGAACGCGAGCGGCACGATGACTACAGTCGCAAACCAGTTCCCAACGAAATCATGGTGCCGGAACGCTATTGAGCGGACGCCGCGCGTTAGTCGTCAAAGTCGTTGTCGTTCACGTGTTCAGTCGATCGGTCCGTAGGCTTCCGGAAAATCTGCGATGCACAAGTCCTCGGTCCCTGGGGCCTTCGCGAAACGGCTGTGATGCGTGCCGCCTTCGTGCAACTCGTGGATCACGTAGCCGACCTCTTTCACGCCATACCGGGTTTGGCGGCTGTCAGGTATGAAATACGCGCTCGACGGCGCCCACACGTGCCACGCATTCCCTGTAGTGGTCCTTCGGTATTGATGCACGTGTCCGCACGCGACGAGCGCAGGACGCACGGGATCGAGCGAACTCAGCAGCCGATGGCGCGGCTTCGGATTGAGAAAGCGCCCGCCGACTGCGTCTTCGTCTTCGCGAACGTCGAATAGCGGCTTGTGGACGAAGAGTGCGACCGATAAGGCGCCGCTACTCGAGGCGGCGTTTTCCAGAAAACGCTCCTGTTCGTCCGCCGCGTGGAGATCGGCACCGAACAGTTGCGCATTCACGCCGATGATCCGCCAGCCCGGTATGTCCATCCGCCACCAGTCGGTGCCGAAGTGGTTCACGTACCGGTCGCGACGCTCGGCGGTGATTGCGCCGCCGTGGGCGCCGGGAACGTCCTGGTTGTCGCCGATGTCGTGGTTGCCCGGAATGAACCGCACAGGTGCTGAGAACACTGCGTGCAGGCGTCGCGCTTCGGCGAGATCCGCGTCCACGTCCGCACCGTTCAGTGAAATGTCGCCGGTATTCACGACGAGGTCCACAGCAGCGCACGCGATCGCGTCGCTGATGCGACGGAAGTTCGACACGAAGAACGGCTTCGTGGCGCTCAGATGGGTGTCGGACACTTGCGCGATTCGAAACACCATGCACACATCCTAGCGCGATTTCGTGAACCCGGCGCTACCGTCCACCTCTTTCGCCCCTCTATCGACATGGTCAGCGACTTCGCGCGTCTTACGCCCGTACGGCGAGGCGCTCCCCGCATCGACTCAGAGAGCATAATATCGTCTGAGTCAATTGAGGCAGTTGGCCGATCGTGGATCAATCCGAGAAACACTCGTCGATCGAATACGGCTCCGACCGTAATGGAATGATCTGCGGCTATGCGTTTAGACCCGGCGAGCGAGCGACGCCGATCACTTCCGACGAAGTGGCCAACGAACTCGGCACCGCGCGTGCCGACGGGACGTTCTTCTGGCTGCACTTCTCTCTGGCGAATTCTTCCACCGAGCGCTGGCTGAGACACCACGGCGGTATGCCCAATGCGTTCTACAGCGGACTACGTGCGCCGAGCAGCGCAACGCGAGTGGAGCAGGATGGCGACGCATTGGTTGCGGTCATCAACGACGTCTTGTTCGATTTCAACCATGAAAGATCGGATGTGTCGACGACGACGCTGGGGGTGCGTGCGGGCGTGATGATCAGCGCGCGCTTGAAACCGCTGCGCTCGATCGACCAATTGCGCGAATCGGTCAAGACGGGGCTGACGTGCGGTTCGCCGGTCGGGCTCCTTGCGCGCCTGTTGCAGAACCAGGCCGACGTGCTGGTCGACATTGTCCGCAGATCGGGTGATCAGGTCGATGAGATCGAAGACAGCGTGCTCGTCAATCGCATCGCGGGACATCGCTCCGAACTATCTGGGTTGCGCCGCATGCTCGTCAGATTGGAGCGATTGCTCGCTCCCGAGCCGGCCGCGCTGTTTCGTTTGTTGAACAGGCCACCCGCATGGATATCGGAAGCGGATGTAACCGCGCTGCGTCAGTCCGCCGAGGAGTTCACAGCGGTGGTGGCGGACTGCACCGCGCTAGTTGAGCGAGCGAAGCTGATTCAGGAAGAACTTGCCGCGATGGCGACGGAGCAGACGAACCGCAGTCTTTTTGTGCTGACATTCGTCACGGTGCTGCTGCTGCCATTCAACGTCGTCGGCGGACTGTTCGGGATGAACGTCGGCGGCATTCCTTACGGCGCAAGCCCGCATGGGTTCTGGGTCATCGTCCTATTCATCTGCGCTCTCACTACTACGGCAGGCGTTTTAGTGTGGCGTCGCTTCAGGCGCTGAGCGGCTCCGTGAGCCTCCGTCATCGGCTTGTCGCATATTTCTGGCCGAATGTCCGAGGCAGGACGGACAAGAACGGCGATGGATCCTTTTTTCATGTGTTTGGTCGGAGCCGGGTTGCTGGCACTCGCCGCATTGATACACGCACGAAAACGATGACGCATCGAGAATCCCGAGGCTCCATCGAGAAACCATGGAAGATCGTCCACGAATGCTGATCGCGTGCAAAGCCGCTAACGCTTGTTACACCGCTCCACCACGAGTGAGATCTAAATGGGCCGATCAATTGAATCGAACTCTGGCAGCGTCCCGCCACCTGAGGCCGTAACCCTTTGCGATAACATCGGCCTGTGCGAGCATCGCGACGGTCTCAAAATCCCTTCGACCTTGAGCAAGCGCTGATGCAACCGAGGAACACATCGCAGGCACTTTCGCCTGACGATATGCAGACGATTCTTTCGGTCATGCGTGCGCTGGCAGCACCGTTCGATCTTGCGACCATGCTGACGGCCGTCACTAACGCCGCTTTGCGTTCGATGTTGTGACCTCGTCGGAGCGAAGCACATTCATGGTGTGATCCATGAAAGCAGCTCGACGAACTCGGCCTTGTCGTCGATGTACGTGAAATCATCCGCGAAGTATTTTTCGCAGAACGCCTTGCTTCTGTCCTTTATTGCTTCGTTCCACACTTCCTCAATCTTCGAGATTGCCAGTTCATCCGCGCTCATGAGCTCCGTCGCGTAAGTGCCTGTGCCTGCTGCCGCGAGCAACACCAACGCTGAGACCAAGGCGTATCGAAGCGTCTCAACTCCCCATTCATTCAAAGGTTGTGCGCGGAGCGCAACCAGACGAGACACGCAGCATGCGTTTTCTTGTCAACGCATGGCAATTTGGCGCGTCGGAACACGGGCTCCCCGTTGTCGCGGGGCCAGACGGCGGGAATGCAGACGATATCCGGCGACCATCCGCGGGTCTGTGGATCGCCCGCGAGTTTGGGTTCAATCCACCAGCGGGCGGATCCCTGACCGTGCGTCAGCAGTCGACGCCCTGGAAACAGTGTCTCCCCCCATGTAGATCTTTCGAGCGAGTTCGAAGCGGAGCCAGATGATCGCGTCCGCGGCGTCTAACTCCTCGCGCTCGAATAGCCCCTGAATCGCTTGCTCGAGCTGATCGTTGGTCCATGGGTCACCTAGTTTGTGAGTATGTCCACCCATGACGGCGCCACTCCTGTGTTTTTGAGCCGACCTGAATGGTACGGGCACCATAGTGCTAGGGAATTTCGACCTGATGACGAAATGTTGCGGGTCGATGAAGAAATGTGCGTGGCCATGAGCGGGGTGCTGAGGCCAGCCGAAAGTCGGGATTTCGCTTCCGGTGCAGGAGGCGGTGATATTTCTTCCCGCTCTTCGCGATACTTGCCATCCTTCCGCCGCCGGGAACATCAGCCCCGTGTCGGTCTGCAGTTGGTCTCGCCATGCCTGCAGGTTCCCACAACCCGACGCAGGAACGGGTACGCGTCGCACCTTGTTGATCCGGGCACCGTTTGTCTTGCGGGTGCGCGCCGTGATCACACCATCCGCATAGTCTTCCCACGTCGGGTTGAACACGCCGGGGCTTAATGACAAACGTCTGTTGTGGCTGGCGTAGTAAGGCAGGAGGTAAGCCAACATCTGATCTGCATTTTGGATTTGCTGATTAACTAACTGAAAGAACTAAAAAAAGCCCGGCGTTTTGCGCCGGGCCAATCTTTAGGAGTCACACATACCGGAGTGGTCGTCCTGGGGATAGTCGGCCACTCCTGTCGTCACCAGGGGTCGTTGGGGGAGACACGGTGACGACAGGCGAAGTAAAGCGGAATTTCAGTGACGCGCCAGTGAACTGGTTCCAGTTTCGCCAGCTCGGCCGTAGAAAGAAACAGGAATCGGGCGAGATCGAGAATCTGGCGCACGTCGTACGGCGTGCCGACGCGACGGAGCGCAAATGCGAGTACCTGTCGGGCATCGTGCCGGTTCAGCCCCTTCGGCCTGCAGATGCGCAGATGCTCTTCGCGATACACGGAAATCGGCAGGATCACCGTGCCCAAACCCAACTCCCTCTCGATTGCGAGCTGTTCGTCGCTCGTCGGGTCCACGTGTTCGGCGGTCCAGTCACGCAGCGCGGAACCTTCGATGTCGCGCGCGCGTCCGAGATAGAGCGCGGCGTGCGATCAAGGCTTTGTGTCACCAGCTTGATGACGTCGCTGGCCCGGCTGCGAACTTCCACGAGAATGACGTCGCATCGACGCAACGCGTCTGTGATGCGTTCGAAGTCCGACAACGGAAAATCACGCGGCGCGCGGCGCCGGCTGAGCCAGCGCAGGAGCGGGGCGGCCGACAGCCACCGTCGCAGATTCATCGCGCACCCGGAAAGGACCGATACTGTAGTATTGACGCTTCCGCGACGGCTCGACGGCGAGTCCGCGCATTTGTCACCGAGGCAAAGCACCGATCATGATCGTTGACGCACAAGGCAGACGCTTCCGCAATCTGCGGGTGAGTCTCACCGCGGCGTGCAACTATGCCTGTGAGTACTGCGTGCCCAACGGCAAGCGTCTCGTCGCAGCCGAAGACGAGCTGTCGGCCGCACAGATGATCCGGGCGGTCGAGCTGCTCGTCGCCGCTGCGGGCATCGAGAAGCTGCGCATCACAGGCGGCGAGCCGCTCGTGTCGCCGAAGTTCGACCAGTTTCTGCCGGCGGTCATGCGCCAGCCGCTGCGCGACGTGTCGATCACCACGAACGGACAGTTGCTCGAGAGAAAGTCGCAGGTGATTCTCGATTCCGGCATCCGGCGTCTCAACGTCAGCCTCGACACGCTGAATCCGCTCGCGTTCTCGAAGATCGCGCGCGGCGGGGATCTCGCCACTGTTCTGCGCGGCGTCGAGACCATGCTTGCAGCCGGCGTGAAGCTGAAGATCAACATGGTTC
The DNA here is from genome assembly GCA_963780795.1 of uncultured Gammaproteobacteria bacterium. Lineage (GTDB taxonomy): Bacteria > Pseudomonadota > Gammaproteobacteria > Pseudomonadales > Azotimanducaceae > DATJGR01. The sequence continues at coordinate 419,321 of CAWADH010000013.1, forward strand.
CGATGCGCCACGCGAACCTCGACCAGGTACTTCCGCTGCTCGAATTCTGCCTGGAGCGGGGTATCGAGCTTCGCTTCATCGAACTGATGAACATGGGCCATCTGAAGCGCAGCCCCGAGTACACGCGGCAATTCGTCGGGCAGGGCGAACTGCTGGAGATGATCGGAACGCGACATACCTTCGCTCGCACCGACGCGGCATACGATTCGACGTCGGTCCGTTACGAGATTCCGGGCAGCGGCGTGTTCGGCATCATTGCGAACGAATCCGAACCGTTCTGCAGCGCCTGCACGCGGTTGCGCCTTTCGTCGAACGGGTTCCTGTACGGCTGCCTGTCGAGTACGCATCGCCACTACATCGGCGACCTTCTGGATTGGCCTGAACACCTCGCCCTCGCACGGTTGCAGGGGTTGCTCGTGAAAGCTCTAGCAGACAAACAGCCTGTGTCGTTCCGCGGCGAGGTCACCGTCATGAAGTTCATCGGCGGCTGAGACGCAGTCTCCTTCTATACTTGCGCTGTATCTCCGCGGCGCAACGCACATGCATCGAATCCTTCTCCTGGCGGCCCTCGGGAATCTGGCGGTCGGTTGCACCATCGAACGAATTCAGCAGGATTCGGAACAGGCGCTCGGCGTGACGCGGATGACCGATCTGCGGTCGATCGAGCGCAGTTCGCGCTGGCGCGTAGACGACCCGGGTTACCTGACCATCGTTGCCGAATACGACCCCGCGGATCAGGCTCAGGTCGCGCTGCTGAATGCCGCATTTGCCGGCGTGAACCGCGCGTACCCGCAGACGGTGCTCGATCCGACTCCGGTGGGTCTCAACGGGCCTGTCGGCGTCGGCGAACAACCGGTCGAGGTGCTGATGCACATCGACATTCCTGCCGCCGCGTCCGGAACCACCCGATTCCCGATCGCGCTCGTCGACGTGCGAACCGGCGGCGTCATCGACCGCGCGATATTGTCGCTGCAGCCGAGCTGGTGGGGTTCGGCCAACGACCCTGCACAGGTGGCGCAACTGTTCTACGACTACGCCGCGCAACTGCGACCGAGCCGATAGCGCGTGGTCGCACCGCCGTGACGGATCCAGACTCGCTGTTCGCGCAACTCGCTGCCGATCGTGAACGAAAGCGGCCGCCGGTTTCCAAGTGGCATCCCGAGCGCGTGGGGAACAGCGCAATGCGGATCGATTCGGAAGGACGCTGGTACTACCAGGGTTCAGAAATCCGTCGCCTGGAAATGGTGAAGCTCTTCTCCACCATCCTGCGTCGAGACGGCGATGAGCACTTCCTCGTCACACCGGCGGAAAAACTGTCCATCGAAATCGACGACGCGCCATTCGTGGCAGTGGAGATGGAAACGAGCGGGCAGGGAGCGGCCGCTCGAATCGCATTCCGAACGAACGTCGATGACTTCGTCGAAGCCGATGCCGATCACCGAATCCTTCTAAGAGGGAAGGGCGTTCGGACGCGCCCTTACGTGATCGTCAGAGACCGGCTCGAGTCGTTGATTGCCCGCCCCGTTTACTATCGCCTCGCGGAATTGACCGTGCCGGGACCTACGGGCAGGGCCGGCGTCTGGAGCAACGGCGTCTTCTTCGAACTCGAGGCCGACTGACTACATGTTCGGATAGTTCGGTCCGCCGGTTCCCTCCGGAACCACCCAGTTGATGTTCTGCGCGGGATCCTTGATGTCGCACGTCTTGCAGTGCACGCAGTTCTGCGCATTGATCTGAAAGCGCGGTTTACCGCCTTCCTCGACGACCTCGTAGACGCCTGCCGGACAGTAACGCTGCGCCGGTTCGTCGTACTCGGGAAGATTCTTCGCGATGGGTATCGTGGGATCTTTCAGAACCAGGTGGCAGGGCTGGTCCTCTTCGTGGTTCGTGTTCGACAGGAACACCGACGACAGCTTGTCGAAAGACAGCACGTTGTCCGGCTTCGGATAGTCGATCGGCTTGGCTTCCGATGCCTTCGCCAGCGTCGCGTAGTCGGGCGTCGGATCGGAAAGCGTGAACGGCGCACGACCACGCATGAACGTCTGGTCGAACCAGGTGAAAGCCGACCCGAACAGCGTGCCGAATTTGTGAATGGCCGGTGCCGCGTTGCGCGCCTCATGAAGCTCGTCGTACAACCACGAGTTCTTGAACATCTCTGGATACGAGTCGAGCACCGTGCTGCCTTGTGCATCCGATGCGAGCGCGCTGAACACCGCATCTGCTGCGAGCATTCCCGATTTCATCGCCGTGTGACTGCCTTTGATCTTCAGCATGTTCAGGAACCCTGCGTCGTCTCCAACCAGCAGACCACCGGGTACGACAAGTTTCGGAAGCGCGGGAAGGCCGCCTTTGATGATCGCGCGCGCGCCATAGGAGACGCGTTTGCCTCCGGTGAGATATTTGGCGATCACGGGGTGGTGCTTGAATCGCTGGAACTCGTCGAACGGGCTCAGGTGCGGATTCCTGTAGCCGAGGTCGACGATGAGTCCAACGACCGCTTGCCCGTTCTCGAGGTGGTACAGGAATCCTCCGGAGAACCCGCCGGGCAGGTGATTGCACGGCCAGCCCATCGCGTGGATCACTTTGCCGGGTACGTGTTTCTCTGGATCGAGATCCCACAGTTCCTTGAGTCCGATTGCGTAGTGCTGCGTGGCGGACTCGTCGGCGAGCTGGAACTTCCTGATGAGCTGCTTGCCGAGGTTGCCGCGACAGCCCTCAGCAAAAATCGTGTACTTGCCGATCAGTTCATAACCCGGCTGATACGTGGGCTTGTGCGAGCCGTCGGCGGCGACGCCCATGTCGCCGGTGGCAACGCCGCGCACGCTGCCGTCGTCGTTATAGAGAATTTCCGATCCGGCGAATCCAGGGAACAGGTTAACCCCAAGGGCTTCGGCCTGCTCGCCCAGCCAGCGGCAGAGATTGCCAAGACTCAATGCATAGTTGCCGTGGTTGTGCGTGGCGTTGGGAACGAGCCAGCTCGGCACCTTGATGCCGTTCGTATCGTTCACCAGATAGTAGACGTCGTCCTCGGTAACGGGCGTGTTGAGGGGCGCGCCGCGCTCGCGCCAGTCGGGAAACAGTTCGGTCAGCGCACGTGGCTCGAGAACCGCGCCGGAGAGTATGTGCGCGCCGATCTCGGAACCTTTTTCGATGACGCATACGCTGATCTCGTGCCCGGCCTTCTGAGAGCGCTGCATCAGGCGACACGCCGCGGCCAGTCCAGCCGGACCGCCGCCGACGATCACCACATCGAATTCCATGGATTCGCGTGCCAAAAGGACTCTCCTGTTCTGTATTGGATAGCGGGCGCGGAGGGCCGGGATTATAGAGAACGGCCTGTTCGAACTCTATTGAGGCGGGACGTCGGCAATCACCCACTCGTAGAGGCTGCGCTTGCCTTGACCTCGCCGACGGGGGCAGGGAGAATACCGCGCCCTCGGACCCGGTCCGATTCCGCCCAAAGTCAATCGTCCTGCAAACAATCCGCTACGAGTCGAGGATCAGATGAAGGTACTGGTTCCAGTTAAACGCGTCGTCGACGCGAATGTGAAAGTGCGCGTCAAACCGGACAAGACCGGCATCGATCTCGCCAACGTCAAAATGGCGGTCAATCCGTTCTGCGAAATCGCAATCGAAGAGGCCGTTCGTTTGAAGGAAGCCGGCGTCGCGACGGAAATCATCGCGGTTTCGGTCGGCGCGGCGAACTGCCAGGAACAACTGCGTACGTGTCTCGCACTCGGCGCCGACCGCGCGATTCTGGTGCAAACCGACGTGGAAGTTCAGCCGCTCGGAATCGCAAAGATCATCAAGGCGATCTACGACAAAGAGCGTCCGCAGATCGTGCTGTTCGGCAAGCAGAGCATCGATGGCGACAACAGTCAGACCGGACAGATGTTCGCAGCACTCGCCGGGCTCGGTCAGGGTACGTTCGCGTCGAAGGTGAGCGTTGCCGACGGCAAGATGTCGGTCACGCGCGAAATCGACGGCGGGCTGCAGACGGTTTCGATGAGTCTGCCTGCGGTCGTGACGACCGACCTGCGTCTCAACGAACCGCGTTACGCGTCGTTGCCGAACATCATGAAGGCGAAGAAAAAGCCGATGGAAGTCGTAACGCCTGCGGACCTCGGTGTCGACGTTGCGCCGACGTTTGCAGTGCTGTCGGTCGAACCGCCGCCGCCGCGCAAGGCTGGTATCAAAGTGAAGACGGTCGAGGAACTCGTGGATAAATTGCGGAACGAAGCGAAGGTGATTTCATGAGCATTCTCGTCGTTGCGGAACACGACAACACCGCGCTCAAACCCGTCACCCTGAACGTGATTGCTGCCGCAAAGAACCTCGGCGGCGACCTCGATGTGCTCGTTGCCGGCGCCGGATGTAAATCCGTTGCCGAGCAGGCAGCCGCCATCGGTGGGGTAAAGAAAGTACTGCTCGCCGACAACGCGGCTTACGGACATCAGCTCGCGGAGAACGTTGCGCTGCTCGTCGCCGAAATCGGCAAGAACTATTCGCACGTGCTGACGGGCCATACGACCGCCGGCAAGAATTTCCTGCCGCGCGTTGCTGCCCTGCTCAACGTCGCACAGATTTCCGACATCATCGCGGTCGAAGGCCAGGACACGTTCAAGCGTCCGATCTATGCCGGCAACGGTATAGCGACCATCAAATCGAACGATGCGATCAAAGTGCTCTCGGTGCGCGGCACCGCATTTGATCCAGCCGCTGCGACCGGCGGATCGGCGGCGATCGAAAACGTTGCGAGCGTCCACGATGCGGGACTGTCGAGTTTCGTCAGCGAGCAGATCGTGAAGAGCGAACGCCCCGAACTGACGGCCGCGAAAGTGGTCATCTCCGGCGGGCGCGGCATGCAGAACGGCGAGAACTTCAAACTGCTCGATGGCATTGCCGACAAACTCGGCGCCGCAGTGGGCGCGTCGCGCGCCGCGGTCGATGCCGGATTCGTTCCGAACGACATGCAGGTCGGGCAGACCGGCAAGATCGTCGCGCCTGATCTGTACATCGCGGTCGGCATCTCCGGCGCGATCCAGCACCTGGCCGGTATGAAGGACAGCAAGGTGATCGTCGCGATCAACAAGGATGAGGACGCACCGATCTTCCAGGTTGCCGACTACGGACTGGTAGCCGACCTGTTCCAGGCGCTGCCGGAGTTCGAGCGACTGCTCTGACCAGAACGTTGTTTCAAAAAAAGCCCGGCGCGCCGGGCTTTTTCTTTTGTGCGAGAGACGATTATCGGCGCGGGATTCGCTTGGCGGTGTACCACGTGACCGGGCGCGCGTGGTTGTGCACTTCGTCGGCCACGTCGAGGATCAGCGCGAACAACGCCATTCGCAACAGCACGCCGTTGTCGGTCTGACGGAAGATCGCGAGGTTCGGATTCTCGTCGAGGTCCGCATCGAGCTCGTTCGCTTGCGAGCGCGAGTCGCGCGGCAGCGGATGCATGATTACGGTGTTCGGCTCGCAGTTTTCGGTGTACACGGTCTGGTTCAACCGGAACAGCCCGCGATAGCGATCGGCTTCTTCCTGACTGGTAAAGCGCTCTTCCTGTGTGCGCGTCACGTACAGGATGTCGACGTGATGGATGCCGGTGGTCAACTCGTTGAGCAGCGTGACCTGGTGGCCTCGAGAGCGCAGCACGTCGATGACATCGTCGGGCGCTTCGAGTCCGGGCGGCGACACGAGGTTGAACTGGATGGCGTCGAACTTCGCCAGCAGTTTGCACAACGAATGCACCGCGCGTCCGTATCTCAGGTCGCCGACCATCGCGATGCGTAACCGGTCGATGCCGCGCTGCCTGCCCGCCATCTCTTTTCTGATCGTGTAGAGGTCGAGCAGCGCCTGGCTCGGATGCTCATTGGGGCCGTCGCCAGCGTTCACCACCGGAACGCGGCTCGCAGTCGCGAACTCCGCCACGGATCCTGCCTCCGGATGGCGCATCACGATGATGTCGCTGTATCCCGACAGCACGCGCGCGGTATCGAACAGCGATTCGCCTTTCGCGAGCGACGACGCTTTGACTTCGGTCGTTTCGCGAACGTCGCCGCCAAGCAGGTTGAACGCACAGCCGAACGATATCCGCGTTCGCGTGCTGGGTTCGAAGAACATGTTGCCGAGGATCGCGCCTTCGAGGACCCGCGTGATGCGCTTGCGCTGCGCGTAGGGCTCCATTTCGTCGGCGATCGAAAACACGCGGTCGATCGCTTCGCGATCGAACTGGTCGACCGACAACACATGACGTCCGACGAAGTCCAACGCGCGCCCCCGATCGAAAAATCTGCGGAACGGTAATGAACTGGCGCTGAGTTCTCAAGCCTTATTGATACGAGCGCGCATCCGTAGCGGCGTCGAGCGCAGCGACGCATTGTAGTCGCGCCCATAGCGACAAGACTTCGTCGAACGCGGTTCGGTTCCTGGCATCGGCAAACCATTCGACGAAGCGAACGCGATCGCGTTCGCTGACGTCGTGCGCGCGCAACCGCGCGAACCACTCGGTCGCTTCGTTGGTCTGTTCCTGTGTTCGTTGTAGCGCGGAGTTCGTCATGTCGCTTCGCAAGACGCCGGACATTCAGGCTGCCTGCTTAGTATGACGATTGTGCGGCGACTTCCCTCAGCGGCGAGTTACAAACTCCCTCGCTTCGTCGCGTCAGGCGCTCAGGCTGTCGCGAAGGTGCCGCAGGGCACGCGCGATGTACTTCTCGACCATGCTGGTGGATACGCCCAACTGCATGGCGATGTCGGGATAGGACATGTCGCGACCCCGATGCAGGACAAAGGCCTGACGACAATCCGTCGGCAGGTCCTGCAACGCGAGGCGGACCCTCTCGATCGACTCTTCGGCGGCCACCGATCGCTCGGCAGACGGTAGTCCTTCGGTCCGGTCGCGCATCTCCTCGCGATTCACCCGTTGTTCGAGCGCGAGCCGACGAGCCCGGTCGATGCCGAGATTCGATGCCATCTGGAACAGATACGCTTTCGGATTCGAGAGCTGCTGCGGATGTTCGAGGCGATGCATCCTCAGCCACGCTTCCTGAGCAATCTCAGCCGCGTCTTCGCGATCTCGCAAGCGGGACGTAAGGAACTTGAGCAACGGCGTCGATTGCTCCTGAAACAGCTCCAGCAAAAACTCTGGATTGGATTTCAAGCAGGGTCGGCGGTTAACGGAAGTGCGCGCGATGATACCAGAGCCAGCCTTTGTCGACCTCACGTATGTGATCTACCGCACGATTCCGGTGCACGCGTCCGGAAATCCGACGCTGTCATAGGCCCCAGTGGCGGGCGCTGCTATGATTTCGCGGCTTTCGTGCCGGATGCACGATCTGCCTGGCCTATCTATATGAGTCAAGTTCTCGAGTCTGATGCCGAAACGCGCCCGAGCCTGTTGCCGTTCACGTTCGCGCGGCGGTTCGGCGTAGCGATCACTACTACTAACGGCGCCCAACCGGTCGACGTCGCGTACCGGAAGCAGCCGGACCTGACCGTTCTGGCGGAGCTGCGGCGATTTGCCGGCGCACCGATCGCGTTGCGTCAGGTGTCCGACGAGGAATTCGAGACGATCCTGTCGACGACCTACTCGCGCGATTCCTCGCAGGCGCGGCAGATGGTCGAAGACATGGGCGACGAGCTCGATCTCGCGAGTCTCGCCGATTCCGTCCCCGAAACGGAGGACCTGCTCGATCAGGAAGACGACGCTCCGATCATTCGACTGATCAATGCGCTGCTCGCCGAGGCGATTCGGGAGAACGCGTCGGACATCCACATCGAGACGTTCGAGAAGCAACTCATCGTGCGCTTTCGCGTCGACGGCGTGATGCGCGAAATCGTTCAGCCGAAACGCGCGCTGGCGCCGCTGCTCGTGTCGCGGATCAAGGTCATGGCGAAACTCGACATTGCCGAGAAGCGGGTTCCGCAGGACGGTCGAATCTCGTTGCGGATCGGGGGACGCGAGGTCGACGTGCGCGTGTCGACGATGCCGGCAAGCAACGGCGAGCGCGTCGTGCTCCGGTTGCTCGACAAACAGGCCGGGCGCCTGAACCTGAACAATCTCGGGATGTCCGAGAAGACGCTGACGCGGCTGCGGGAAGTCATCCATAAGCCGCACGGAATCTTTCTGGTCACCGGACCCACCGGCGAAGGTAAGACGACGACACTCTATTCGAGCCTTGCCGAACTCGAGAGCGCGACGATCAACATCCTGACGGTCGAAGACCCGATCGAGTACAACCTGCCCGGTATCGGTCAGACGCAGGTGAACAACAAGGCGGACATGACGTTCGCGCGCGGTCTGAGAGCGATACTCCGGCAGGACCCGGATGTCGTGATGGTCGGCGAGATACGCGACTTCGAAACCGCAGAGACCGCGGTCCAGGCGAGCCTCACCGGACACCTCGTGATGTCGACGGTGCACACGAACACGGCCGTGGGTGCCGTGATGCGACTCATCGACTTGGGCGTCGAACCCTATCTGGTGGCGACGAGCCTCGTCGGCATGCTCGCGCAACGGCTCGTGCGTGTCTTGTGTCCTGATTGCCGCGAACAGGTGCGTGCTGACAGCTTCGAATGTCAGTTTCTCGGTATCGATTACGCGCGCGCGCCGACGATCTATCGCAGCGCCGGTTGCGAACTGTGCGGCCATAGCGGGTTCCGCGGCCGCATCGGGATCTACGAGCTGGTCGTTGTCGACGACGCCTTGCGCGAACTCATCCATGATCGCGTCTCCGACCAGGAGTTGACGCGACACGTGCGCAAGACCTGCCCCGGTATTCGCGAAGACGGCCGCGACAAAATTCTGAGCGGCGTGACCACAGTCCAGGAAATCCTCCGCGTCACGCTGGAAGATTGATCGGCCATGGCCGCATACGAGTACATCGCCCTCGACGCGGGCGGACGCCAGAAGAAAGGTGTGATCGAGGCCGACAGCAGTCGCCAGATCCGCCAGATGCTGCGCGACCAGGGACTCGTGCCGTTGTCGGTGGATACCGCGTCGGAGCGCTCGGAGCGAGCAGGTGCGCCTTCGGGTCGTCGTTGGCGATGGCGGCGCGGAATTTCGGCTCTGGACCTCGCGCTGTTCACCCGCCAGATGTCCACATTGCTTGCGGCATCGCTTCCTGTCGAGGAAGCATTACGCGCCGTTGCGCAGCAGACGGAAAAAGCCCACGTCAGCACCATGGTGATGGGCATACGCAGCCGGGTGCTGGAGGGCCACTCGCTGGCATCGAGTCTCGCCGAGTTTCCGAGCGCGTTCTCCCACCTTTATCGTTCCACCGTGATGGCCGGCGAGCAGTCCGGGCATCTCGACTCGGTGCTCGAGAATCTCGCGAGCTATACCGAGCGTCGATACGATTCGTCCCGTAACGTGGAAATGGCGATGTTCTATCCCGCCATTTTGTTCCTATTGGCGATCGGCATCGTCGGTGCACTGCTGGTGTATGTCGTTCCCGACATCGTCCACGTGTTCGAGAACACCGGGCAGAAACTGCCGTGGCTGACTGCCGCGCTGATCGGCCTTTCCGAGTTCGTGCGCGGTTATGGCTGGCTGCTTGCGCTCCTCGGAGTAGCCGCATTCTTCTTCGCGCGCTGGCTGTCGCAGCAGCCCGACTTTCGGCTGGAATGGGATCGTCGCAAGTTCGAGGTGCCGCTGGTCCGTCGGATCACGCGCGCTAACAATTCCAGCAGATACGCGAGCACTCTCAGCATTCTCACCTTGTCCGGTGTGCCGCTCGTCGAAGCCATGACGATCGCAGCCGAAGTGGTCGGCAATACGTGGTTGAAGAAGCGCCTGACGGAAGCGACGAGGCGCGTCAGCGAAGGGTCAAGCTTGCGCGTCGCGTTGGAATCCGCGGGTAACTTTCCGCCGATGATGCTGCATATGGTGGCCAGCGGCGAAGCCAGCGGTGAACTCGACCAGATGCTCGCCAAGGTCGCCGACTATCAACAGCAGGAACTGGAGCGCATCGTAACGACGATGGTGCGCCTGTTCGAACCGGCGATGCTGCTGTTGATGGGCGGCCTCGTGATGCTGATCGTTCTCGCGATCCTTCTCCCGATCCTGAGCATGAACAAACTGGTGACTTAGCGATGTATCAAAGAACGTATCGAAAGCGTGCGTCGGGTTTCACGCTGATCGAGATCATGGTGGTTGTGGTCATCATCGGAATCCTCGGCGCACTGATCATTCCGAACGTGGTAGGTCGCGACGATCAGGCGCGCGCCACCGCGGTGAAGAACGACCTGCGCGCAGTGGCGAATGCGCTCGAGATGTACAAGCTCGACAACTTCCACTATCCGTCCACCGATCAAGGTCTGCAGGCGCTCGTCACGAAGCCGAGCGGTTTCCCCGAGGCAAAGAACTTCAATCCGAACGGCTACCTCAAGAAGGTGCCGACCGATCCTTGGGGAATGCCGATCGTCTACGTCAACACCGGCGATGCGTTCGAGCTGTATTCGCTCGGCGCGGATGGTGTCGAAGGGGGCGAAGGCAAGAACGCCGACATCCACTACGAGCTGCTATGAACCGCCACCACCACGGCTTCACGCTGATCGAGATGCTCGTGGTGGTGGTGATCATCGGAATCCTCGCGAGCACCGTCGTGCTCGGCTTCGTCGGTTCTGATCGCGAACAGAATCTGCGTACCGAAGCGGAACGACTCGCCGCGCTGATCGAGATGGCGCGCTCGGAAGCCGTCCAGCGCAATGAGGAATGGGGCGTTTCGATCAACGCAACCGGCTATCAGTTTCTCGTTTTCAATCCGCTCAATCACACCTGGATCGAACAGAAGAACGGGCCATTTCACCCGAGGAAAACCGCCGACATGACGCTGTCCGTCAAAGTCGATCAGCTGACGATGCCTGGGGAGAATGCGAACGAAAGCGCACCGAACATCATCATGTTCTCGAGCGGCGAGCAGACGCCATTCGAAATCGAGATCACCCCACAATGGAAGTCGGATCCGTGGCGAGTCAACTCGGACGGCCTTTCCCGCACGAGCGCGCAACGCAGCGCGTGAACGAGCGCGGTTTCACGCTGATCGAACTGCTGATCGCCGTCGCGATCTTCGCGGTCGTCGCGCTGACTGTGTACACGCGCAGCGGCGATTCGATTCGGCAACTCGGTGCGTTGGAGGAACGGACGCTGGCCTTGTGGGTGGCCGAGAACGAGCTGGCAACGTTGCGAATTGCGCGAGCCAACAGCGACACGCCGATGCCCACCGGGACGACCGACCGCCAGGTGACGATGGGCGGCCGCGACTGGCGCGTGGAGATTCGCGTCAGCGACACCGTCAATCCGTGGTTGCGGCGCGCGGATATCGGCGTGTATCACGCCGAAACGCCGGAAGCGTCGCTCGAAACGCTTACTGGTTTCATCGGTCGGTACTGACGGGATGGCGCGCGCACTCGGCTTCACGCTGCTCGAGATGCTTGTCGCACTCGCCGTGTTCGCGGTGCTCGGGCTGATGTCGAGCCAGATGGTTTCGCGTGTGCTCGACGTTCACAAGGTTGCGACCGCACGCGGTGAACGCCTAGGTGAATTGCAACGCGCGATGCAGTTGATGCAGCGCGACGTGCTGGAAATCGCGCCGCGATCCGTGCGCGACGAAATGGGCGATGCGATTCCGGCGCTGCGAATCGGTACGGACATCGCATTGGAATTGACGCGCAACGGTTGGCGGAATCCGCTGGGGCAGCGCCGCAGTGAAATGCAACGCGTGGCATACGTCGCGCGCGACGACACGCTGTATCGCTATTACTGGAACGTGCTCGACCGTGCAGAGGATACGAAGCCGGTCATTCAGGAGTTGCTGCACGACGTCAGCAGCGTCGAGGTTCGCGCGGTCGATGTCAGCGGTAACGAACACGCATTCTGGCCGCTGGGCGGCGATCTCGACTCCGATCCAGCCGCGAAACTCGCGGCAATACAGATCCGGTTCACGGTTGCGCCGTTTGGTGAAATCACCCGTTTATGGGATGTGCCGCCGCCGTTCACCGTGCCATCGGCTGCGGGGGTTCCGGCATCATGACGGCGCGCAACCAGCACGGCGTGGCGTTGATCAGCATCCTGCTGGTTGTCGCGCTCGTTACCGCGTTGATGTACCACCTGATGACCCAACAGTCGTTCGTGGTGGCGCAAACGCGGCAAGTGATCCGCGCCGATCAATCGCTGGCCTATGCGTTGGGTGCGGAAGCATATGCGCGACAGCTACTGTTCGATGACTGGAACCGCCCCGAAAGCCGCTTGCTCGACACGTTGAGCGAACCGTGGGCAGTACCGTCGGTGCCGTTCGAGATCGAAGCCGGAACCCTCGAACTGTCGATCGAAGACCTCGACCGGCGCTTCAATCTCAACGCGCTGGCCGGCGAGGGCAGTTCGAAGAACCTGACGCGCTTCAAGACGCTGCTCGGTTCTCTTGGTATGGATCCCGTGGTTGCCGATGCATGGCGCGATTGGGTCGACGCGGACGGCGAAGCGGCAGGATTCGGCGCCGAAGACGGCGCATATCTCGTTGCGACGCCGCCGTTTCGAACCGCAAATCAACCGGCCGGCAGTACCTCCGAGTTGGCGCTGCTGAGCCTGCTCGATGCGGATCAGCTCGCGCGCCTCCTTCCATACGTCACGGCATTGCCGACCACCACGCTGAAGATCAACGTCAACACGGCGAATGCTCCGTCGCTGGAGGCATTGTCGTCCCGCGTCTCGCCGAGCCAAATCGAAACGCTGGTACAATCCGATCGCCACTACGAAGACGTCAGCGTGCTGCTAGCCGAAGTTCCAGAGCTCAGTGACAGTGTCGATGCGATGGCGGTCGTCAGCAGCTATTTCGAAATACACGCGCGCGCCGAAATCGACGGATACCGCACCGAGTTGACCAGTGAGGTCTATCGCGATCCGACGAGCGGGCGCATCACGTTGCTGTCGCGCGACTTCGGCAAGCGGTTGCCGTCGATCGTAGAGGCGCAGGAAACCGCTGACGCAGCGAACGACAAGACTGGCGACAAGAGCGACAAGGGCGCGAAGAAGAACTGATGCGATTGTTCATCCGCATTGCTGCTTCCAAAGGTGCCGATCCGCACGCGCTCGATTCGATGGCGTGGTTGCTGCTCGACCATTCCGGCGAACTCGTCAGCCAGGGTTCTGGCGATTTGAACATGCTGGAACGTCTGGTCGACTTGAAGTCGTTGCAGGATCCCGCCGACGTGGTGCTGCTGCTGCCGACCGAACACTGTCTGTCGATGCGCTGCACCGTGCCCGGAAAAACGGTCGGTCAGATGCGCCGTGCGTTGCCGTATGTCGTCGAGGAGTTCGTCGCGGGCGACATCGATGCAATGCACATTGCAGCCGGGCCGGTGCGACGCAACGAACCGGTCGACGTGGTATTGATCGAGCGAGCGGTGCTGCAGAGCTGGCTCGATGCGCTCGCGTCGCACGGGCTCGTCGCGGGCTACGCCGCCGCAGATGCGGCGTTGCTTCCTTCTGTACAAGGTGAAGCGACACTGCTGTTCGACGGCGCCCGCGTGCTCGTCAGGTCGGCCGATCAGGTTGCCGCCATCGAGGCCGACGCACTCAAGCTCGTGCTCGAATCTCTAGCGGCGAAAGCAGAAGCACGCGGAATTCGTTTCGTCGCGGTAAACGGACGCGTGCCGGAACTGATGCGCGCGGAAATCGCGCAAGCGACGGAGCATCCCGTCGAATGGATCGACACCGAAAGCGACGTGACCGTGCTGGCGCATCTCGCCGCGTCCTTTCCAGGCAGACCGCCGGCGATCAACCTGCTACAAGGCGCGTTGGCTCCGCCGAAGCAGGCGAGCGGCGCATGGTCGCGGTGGCGCACCGCAGCCGCATTGGTCGGCGTGTGGATGCTGGTCTTCGTCGCGAGCGAGGCGGTTCGAGGCGTCTGGGCATCGCACCGCGCGGCGGCGCTCACCGAGCAGATCGAGGCGCGCTACAAAACATATTTTCCGAACGATCGACGCATTCCCGGTAAAGACGCGTACGCACAGATGAACGCTCACATCGGCGGCCGTGGCACGTCGGAGTCGAACTTCCTGGCGTTGCTCGGCCACCTGGCGAACGGTCTCGCCGCCAACCCCAATGCCCAGTTGCGCAGCATCACGTTCAACGACGGTCGCGCCGAGTTGGGTGCCGAAGTGGCGGTCGCCGGCTTCGACGCGCTCGAAACCCTGAAGGCGGCATGGGCGAAGGAGGGGGTCTCTGTCGACGTCACTTCCGCGGAACAACAGGATCAGCAAGTGCACGCGCGAATTCGGTTGAAGGGCGGCTGACGACATGTGGAACCGATTCGATACGGCATTTCGTGGCTCCAGCGCCGGACGCTGGTTTTTCGGGTTGCAGCCCAACGAGCGAACAATGGTGACTGCGCTCGTGGCGTTTCTGATCGTGGTCGTGCTGTACACGAGCGTGTGGAGCCCGCTGCACGAATGGAGCAGTCGGGCCGACGCCTTGTATCAACGTCAGCTCGCGGTGCTCGACTGGACGCGGTTGCACGAGAACGAACTGAAAGCGGCAGGACAACGCTCCGACGTGACGCGCGAAGCGGGTTCACTGCCCACGGTGGTCGCGAACTCAGCAGCACACGCAGGTCTGCAGCTGTTGCGATACCAGCCCGAGGCCGGCGGCATATCGGTCGTGCTGCAGAATCAGTCGTTCGATGCACTGATCGCGTGGATCGCGGACCTCGAGCAGACCGATCACGTCTCCGTGAAACAGATCTCGGTGGATGCCCAGACCGCGCCGGGCATGGTCAATGCCCGCGTGACTCTAATATAAACAATTAGTTATGAGTGCTTCCTAAGACATCGAATCGATCATTTGTCGCGACTTGGAGGGCATGTTGTCGCTTCGGGAACTGGGTCTCGCGCCGTCTGATCACTGGGTCAACCTACGTTACCGCTCATCGCCATAAACTCTCCGCAGATCGAGTCGCCAAGTCCGAATGGGAGGGTCATTGGTGGCAGCAGGACAGGAACAGAGGAGAGACCCCGAAGCGGTGCTGAACGCGTTGCATCACAACGTGACAGGCGAACTGCTGCGGCTGATCGACGGGTTCTATAGCAACATCGAAGATGGACTCTTCGAGTTGGCGTACAGAACCGGCGACGAAGGACAGCGTCGCCGCTGCTTCGATCTGATGCGTGAACTGCGGTTTCGCCGCACCGGCCTCGTCAAAGCCTTTGCGCGTTCGATGGATCGATATCGCGGGCTGTGGTTCGACCAGGACGAGTCGCTCGAGGCGGATAGCGCAACCGGTCAGGAACTGGATCAACTGATCATGCGCATGGCTGAAAAGAGCAGCTCACATTTTTCCGGCGTTCTGACATGCATTGCCGAACGCGCGGAGATCGCGACAGGACGCGCGTTCAAGGGGGGCCAGGATGTGCCGATCGCGCCGCGCCGCGTGGCGCGCGCCTTCGTAGTGTCGTGTCGCAGTCTGAAACTCGATCATGCGTCAATCGAGATCGTGCAGGACCTGTTCAGCCGTTTCGTGCTCGATGGATTGGGCAGTATCTACGGTCACTGCAATCTGCGTCTGCACAGCGAGGGCTACGAAACCGCTGACGAGATGGGGATCGCGTCCGGCGCATAGCGCCGACAGTCGTCAGCGGTGTTCGTCGCGAGGACCGCTGTTCTTCCGGTTAACCGCATCCAGCAGTTGATTCACGTGTCCGGCGCCTCGCTCGAAGCGCCCGCCAGGGCGTGTTTGCGCGAGTAGCGACTCTTCGATAGGCCGAACCATCTCGTCTGCGCTGGGGCCGCGATGGCGCGCGCCGAAGACGTTGATCCAAAGATCCGACTTGCGACCGAACCGCTGCACGCGACGGAAGTACAGATCGGGTTTGTCGCCACCCGCTACGAGGCCGACGATCACCGCGATGATCGAAACCGGGCTCAGGATGATGTCGCGAATGCCTTCCGTCGCGAGCTTCAGATGGAACACCAGGAGTTCCCACACCAGACGCATGCGTGCATCGTGATGTGGTTGCGGTGAATTTGGTTCCTCGTCGCTCATGGCGATCGAGTCTAGGTTTCCGCTCTGCGCCTCGCAATCGCGAAATCCATCCGGTATCGTCGCGCGCATGTCGAACAAAGTGACGCTCTCAGCCGCTGTTCTCCTGCTCGCCGTCGCGATCGCGAGTCCGTTCGCGCGCGCGGCCGACCCTGACGGAATCGTCGTGCTACAAACGGACTTCGGGCTGAAGGATCAGGCCGTTGCGGCGATGCGAGGCGTCATTCGAACGGTCGACCCCGGGCTCACTGTGGACGATCTCACGCACGAGATCCCGTCTTACAACATCTGGGAAGCCGCCTATCGATTGAACGCGGTAATCGACTACTGGCCGGCGAGAACGGTGTTCGTGTCGGTGGTCGATCCCGGAGTGGGCACGTCGCGGAAATCGGTCGTGGCGCGTCTGAAGAACGGCGAAACGATCGTCACTCCCGACAATGGCACGCTCACGCTCGTAGCGGAACGCGTGGGTGTGGCAGCCGTGCGTGAGATCGACGAAAGCAGGCATCGTTTGCCCGGATCGGAAGGCTCGTACACGTTTCATGGTCGCGACGTCTACGCATACGTCGGTGCGCTGTTAGCCAGCGGCAAGCTGAAATTCGACGACGTCGGACCACTACAGAACGGCGTCGTCTCGATTGCGTACGAAAAGGCGAGGCACGATTCTGAGCACATCTACGGCGGGATCCCGGTTCTGGATCCCCAGTACGGCAACGTCTGGACGAATGTTCCTGCGTCGTTCCTGGATGCATTGAATATCCATCCCGGGGACGGCGTATCGCTGACGATCACGGAAGGGGGCGCGCCGAAGGTATCCCTGACGGCCAAATACGTGCATACCTTCGGCGACGTTCCGGTCGGCCAACCGCTGCTTTACGCGAACAGCGTCGGCATGCTCGCAGTGGCAATCAATCAGAAGGACTTTGCCGCCACGTACCATGTTGCGTCGGGCCCCACCTGGCGCATCGAAGTCACTCGGGCGAAAGCCGGATCACCTTGACGACGTGCGGTTCGATCGCAGCCCGCGAATACAACAGCGGAAAACTGCGATCGGTGGCCCATCCCTCCAGCAGGTTCGAATAGAACGGGCTGCGCGGATCGCCCGATTGACCGGGCGCGTTGGTCATCCGAGCCTGATCCCATCTGCCGACGTCCAGAACCATCCGCCACGATGCGCCGGAGGTCACCGCAAAGTCCTTTCCATCGAACGACGTGTTGTTCGGCGAATTGCCGTCGCCACCGCGCGGATAGGCCTTCATCGCAACCTTGGCGGCGAGGTCCTTTCCGAACCGGCCCAGCAACGGATGCCGGAAGTCCGTTTGATGCAGAGTTCCCCATTTCCACAGTGTCGGATCGTCGCCGAGTAGCTGCTGCGTCTGCTGCCAGGCTTGCGTCAACGTCGTATCGAGCAAGCCTGCGAGTTCGTCCCGATGGGCGTCGAGCAGATCGAGTACCGACAAGGAGTCGATTGGCTGAATCAACGGAACCGCGGCGGGAGGCGCAGCCCAAGCCGCCAATGCAGGATTCAGAACACGGTAGTACCAGATCACGTAGAAAGCAGCGGCGGGGGAGTCGGGTGACAGCACACCGTCCCACGCTCGTAGCATCGACAGTGCGGGCGAGTCTTCAGTCGTCGGCAGCCGTCTCACGAGTTCCCGCGCCAACAACGACGTGTAGTCGCGTTGTAAGGCAATCGAATCTGCAAAGCTGTGATGCGGTTGTCCCGCAAGCACCTCTTCGAGCCGGCGCGCGCGCCACGGTGCGGACCATTCGAAGCCGATGCGTCGATCCGCAATCGGATAGTTCGACGGCAGATTCATGGCGTTCGCGGTAGCGACGAAGCCTCGCTGCGGATTGAACTCTTGCGGGAGCGCGTCCATGTCGAAGTAGCCGTCCCACTCGTAGCGCCCGTCTCCCGGCACGGGAAGAAGACCATCCCAGTTCGTGCGTTTCGGGAACACGCCCGCCGGTTTGTATCCGATGTTGCCGTCGATGTCTGCGTAAACCTGATTCTCGGATGGCGCACCCCAACGATTCAAAGCAGCCGCGAACTCGCGCCAGTCCTTCGCGCGCATGTACTCGATGCTGCCGAAATAGGGCGACATGCCCGCATCCAGCCAGCCAACGCGGGCGGCGTATGCGCGGTGATTCTTCCGATCTTCGAGAATGACCGGACCATGTCTCGTGAATTTGAGCTCGATCTTCTTCGGTGCTGCGTCGCGGACGGCAATCGACTCTTCGATCACCGTCATTGGCTCCCAACGATCGCGGTACCGATACTCGTTCGGTGCGTCAGGCCGTGTCTCGTAAACGTAGAGGTCTTCCTGATCGATCGGAAAGATCGTCAGCCCGAATGCGATGCGCTCGTTATGGCCGATGGAGATGCCGGGCAGCGCCGGTTCGCCCGCGCCGACGACGTCCAGGCCGGGGGCCACCAGATGAGCCGCGTATCGCAGCGATGGAACGGCGTGTCCGCGATGTGGGTCATTCGCGAGAATCGGCCGGCCCGTATCGGTGCGCTGCGGCGACACGACCCAGTTGTTGCTGCCGATGCCGGTGAGGTGTTCGATATCGCGCGCCCGCGCGAGCGCGTTGGAAGGGTTCGTGAACGAAACCGGCGCTTTCGCGAGCAGATAGACGTCGAGCACGTTCGCCGGGACGCTGCAAAGATCGAGGCCCTGCGGAATGACTGCATTCCAGGGGGGCTCCAGCTTCTTGTGAAGCGAATCGACCGACTCGGGAAACGCGCAGAGTATCCGCGCCCGCTCGACCTCGTTGGTGAGATTCCGCCACAAGCCGTTGCTTCGAATCCGCACCACGTCGGACGCGGTCCAATGCGCCGGCTTGTAGCCGAGCACACCGAATTCCGGAGGCATCAGCACCGGTTGCGCCCCCGCGAGATCGACGAACGCGTTGATGCCTGCGACAAATGCTTCTGCGATGCGCTTGGCGTCAGACCCGTACGCGAGCCATTCGCGGTACATGTCGCCGCGGTAAAGAAACAGCCGCGCCGCGCGGTCCTGTACCGCATACGCCGGGCCTAGAACCTCGGACAGTTCACCGAGACCGCGGCGGCGCCACGAATCGATCTGCCAAAGTCGATCGCGCGCTGCGTTGAATCCCTGCACGAAGAACGCGTCGTAGTGCGTCTTCGCGTAGATGTGGGGAACTCCCCATTCGTCGATCAGTATCTCGGCCGGTTGCTCGAGCCCGTTAACGCGGTACGCGTCGCTGGGCCGGTTCGCGGCCGCAGCGAGTGTGCCGGAGCCCATGAGCAGAATCGTTAGCGTGAGTTGCGCGACGTTCACTGGAGATTGGCCTGACTGACAACCGTGATGAGGGTAGCAACTTCGAGTGGGTCAGACTTCGGACCAACTATGATATTTAACATAATATATATTATGCGCACATTGCGATGGGTCCGACTCTACGTTCCCACCGCGTTTCAATTACATCGTTTGCGTAGACAACCCAGACCGTATCAACACAATGGCCCACTCGATCGAAAAATCCTGAACCGAACCCAAGGACGGAACTGGTGCCCCATATCCGCATACTGCGGCACTACATCCACACTCCGTACCTGATCATCGCGGGCTGCGAAGCACTGTTGATCATTGGCGGTGTTTTCGTCGGTTTCTGGATACGGGCCCAGGATTCCCTCCTCTGGAGTACGGCCCACTTTTTCACCGCACTCACGTATTCGCTCATCGTGCTGCTCGCGATGGTTGCCATGGGTGTGTATGGCTCGCATGTGCGCGAAGGCTACGTCGGCATGATGTTGCGCACAGCCGTTGCGGTCTTCCTGATCGCGAGTATGGGTTCGGGCATCGTATTCTATTTTTTCCGGGACCTCGCGCTGTGGCGCGGCACCCTCGCGATTTCGGCGATCGCAACGTTCGTATTGATCGCCATGTTCCGATGGATCGCGCTCAGCGTGCTCGATCAGGACAACCTCAAACGACGCGTTCTGGTTCTCGGCACCGGCGCGCGCGCCGAGAAAATCGCATCGCGCATGCGCAGGCGTTACGACCAGCGCGGTTTTCTCATTCACGGCTACATCCCATTCGAACGAACAGCTGATCGTGTGTCGTCGCACGGCGGAAGAATTTTGACGCTCGACGAACCGCTCAACGAGATTTGCAAGCGCGAAGGCATCGACGAGATCGTAGTGGCGCTCGACGAGCGCCGACGGAATCGCGAAAACAGCGCGGGCCTTCCGCTCGAAGAGCTGCTCGAGTGCAGGCTCTCGGGTATCGACGTGTGTGACGTGCAGGCGTTCATCGAACGCGAGGCCGGCAAGCTCGACATCGAACTGCTGCAACCGTCCTGGATGGTGTTTTCGGACGGCTTCATTCGCGGCACGTGGCGCACCGCCACCAAGCGCATGTTCGACGTCGCTGCCAGTCTCGGACTGTTGCTGTTTGCGTGGCCGTTCATGTTGCTTGCGGCGTTCGCGATCTGGCTCGAGAGCGGCTTCAAAGGGCCGATTCTGTATCGCCAGCAACGCGTCGGTCTCGATGGAAGCTATTTCGCCGTAACCAAGTTTCGAAGCATGCGCACCGATGCAGAGAAAGGCGGCGAGGCGGTGTGGGCGAGCGTGGACGATCCGCGCATCACGCGCGTCGGTGGCATCCTGCGCCGCAGCCGCATCGACGAACTGCCGCAGATATTCAACGTGCTCAAGGGCGAGATGAGCTTCGTCGGTCCGCGACCGGAACGGCCGGAGTTCGTCGGCGATCTGCAAGCGAAGATTCCGTACTACGCGCATCGTCACCGCATCAAACCCGGTCTAACCGGCTGGGCGCAGCTGTGTTACCCGTATGGCGCCTCGCTCGACGATGCCCGCGAGAAGCTGCAATACGATCTGTATTACCTGAAGAACCACAGCATCCTGCTCGATCTGATCATCCTCATTCAAACCGTAGACGTCGTGCTCGTCGGCGACGGTGCGCGTTGAGAGTTCTGCCGTGATCACCAATGCGCTCACCGTCGACGTAGAAGATTATTTCCAGGTCTCTGCGTTTCGCGAACAGGTGTCCCCCGACGACTGGCCGCATTTCGAGTCTCGCGTCGTCGCGAACACGCATCGTGTGCTCGACGTGTTCGACGAAGGCGGCGCTACTGCGACCTTCTTCGT
This sequence comes from uncultured Gammaproteobacteria bacterium, assembly GCA_963780795.1. Classification (GTDB taxonomy): domain Bacteria; phylum Pseudomonadota; class Gammaproteobacteria; order Pseudomonadales; family Azotimanducaceae; genus DATJGR01. Next base: position 440,492 of record CAWADH010000013.1, read on the forward strand.
CCTGGGATGGATCGCCGAACGCCATCCGCAGTTGGTGCGCGACATCGCGTCGCGCGGTCACGAGATCGCCTGCCACGGCTTCAGCCATCAGTTGATCTACGGCCAATCGAAAGCGGTTTTCACGGAGGAAACGCGGCGCGCAAAAGACGTGCTCGAGGCACAGGTACAGAAGCCCGTTCGTGGCTATCGCGCGGCCAGCTTCTCGATCACGGATGCATCCCGTTGGGCGCTCGACGTGCTCGCCGACTGTGGGTTCGAATACGACTCCAGCATGTATCCGGTGCGCCACGATCTTTACGGAACGGCCGTGGAAGCTGCGGGTCCGCATCGAATCGTTGCGCCCGAAGGCAAGACGCTGATCGAATTTCCGATGACCACCCGCTCGTTCATGGGGATGACGGTGCCGGTCTCGGGCGGCGGCTACTTCCGCCTCTACCCCTATCGCCTCACCGCCTTTCTGCTCAATGCCGTGAATCGCGACAATGAGCCGTTCGTGTTCTACATGCATCCGTGGGAAGTCGATCCCGGCCAGCCGCGCATTCGCGCCTCAGTGAAGTCGCGCTTTCGTCACTACACCAACCTCGATCGCTGCGAGGCGAAACTCCGTGCATTGCTACGCGACTTCAGCTTCGCCTCGATGGCGCAAGTCGTAGCGGACTATCCGCTGGCAGAAGCCACCGCCTGATCAGAGCGCTCCGCTCACGTATACTTCGCCGGCTTCAACGCACGGAGATCGGACCATCCTTCAAGCCATTGCCGAACACTTCGGACATTTGTTCGGGCCGCTGCGGCTGTTCAGCAGCTATCTCTTCCTCGCAGGTATCGCAAACGGTCTCTCGGTTGTTCTGACCTTCCTGCTGTTGCCCCGCCTCTGGCATCTGCTGCCGAAAGACCAAGGGCGGGCGCACGCCGTGAACGCCGAGATGAGCATCGGCAAGCCGATGGGCGCCGGCGCCATCTTCGTGCCGATCTTCGCCTTCGTGGCGTTGTTGGTGGCTCCGCTACAGTGGCCGTATCTGACGGTGATCGGTTGCATGCTGGTCGCGATGTACGTCGGCTTCCTGGACGACAAGACGCGCGGCGGCTGGAGCGAGTATGCGCTCGGAGCGTGTGATCTCGTGGTCAGTATCATCGCGGCCACTGCGGTGTGCCGAATGTCCGGCTTCGACCTCTGGCTGCCGTTCCTGAAGTCGCCGCTGCACCTCGACGCGTGGTTGTTCATCGCGGGCGGGTCGATCCTGATCTGGGTAACGATCAATTCGACCAATGCGACCGATGGCGTGGATGGGCTTTCCGGAAGCCTGTCCGCAATGGCGCTGGTGTTCCTGGGCGCGATCCTCTACGGCGTGCTGGGCCACAAGGATGTTTCGGCCTATCTGCTGCTGCCCCACTACGCCAACGGTCCTGCGTGGGCGATGCTGGCGTTTTCGATGATCGGGTGTCTGGCGAGCTACCTCTGGTACAACTGCAACCCGAGCGTGGTTCTGATGGGGGATGCAGGCTCCCGCCCCATCGGACTGCTGTTGGGGGTCTTGGTGCTCGCTTGTGGAAATCCGTTCCTGGTGTTCGTCGTTGCGACGGTGGTGCTCGTCAACGGCGGAACGGGTCTGTTGAAGGTCGCGCTCCTGCGGTTCTTCCGCATCCCGATCTTCCGCAGCGTTCGCTATCCGCTGCACGACCACATGCGGAAGAACCTCGGCTGGTCGAACACCCAGGTGCTGGTGCGCTTCATGCTGTTGCAGGCGGTCGGAACACCGCTGCTGCTGATGCTGCTGCTGAAACTTCGCTGACGCCTCAGCCGAGTCCCAGCACGAGCTTCGACATGATGTTGCGCTGGATTTCGTTCGATCCCGCGTAGATCGACACTTTGCGGGTGTTGAAATAATCCTGGGCGACGCCGTTTGCGTGCGCCGGCCCTACCGGCTGAAAGTTGTCGCGTTCGGCCGGCGTCGATGCATCGAACGGACCCGCATAGTAGCCCGACGCTTCGAGCGCGAGTTCGGTGATGGCCTGCTGCAGCTCCGTCCCGCGCGTCTTCAGCAGCGAAGACTCCGGCCCGACATTCTGCCCCGCGGCGAGCGCACCGAGGATGCGTAACTCCGTGAACTCCATGGCGAGCACCTGCACTTCGATGTCGTCGATGCGCGCCTTGAATGCCGCGTCGGCGACGAGCGGTGCGCCGTAGCCGTTCGTTTCGGCTGCAGCCATGGCGCGTATCTGCGCAAGAACGCCTTTCAGCGTCGGCGAGTAGGCATTGCCGCGTTCGAATTCGAGCAGATACTTGGCGCAGGTCCACCCCTTCCCTACTTCGCCGATGAGATTCTCTTTCGGCACCACTACGTTTTCGAAATACACCATGTTGATTTCCTGGTGACCGACTGGGGGCTGATCCAGCGTAACGATCGGGTTCACCGTCACGCCGGGTGAGTGCATGTCGATCAGCAGAAAACTGATGCCCATCTGCTGCTTCGCTTCCTGGCTCGTGCGCACCAGACAGAAAATCCAGTCGGCGTATTGCGCCAGCGTCGTCCAGGTCTTAACACCATTGACGAGGAAGTGGTCGCCCTTGTCCTCCGCCTTCGTGCGCAGCGACGCGAGATCGGAGCCCGACCCCGGTTCGGAATAGCCCTGACACCACCACACGTTGGTGTTGAGAATGTCGGGCAGGAATCGGCGCTTCTGCTCGTCCGTTCCGAACTTCATGATCACAGGGGCGACCATCGTCATGCCGAACGGCATCACGGCCGGTGCACCGACACGTGCGCGTTCGAGGTCGAAGATGTAGTTCTGCGTCGGTGTGAACGCGGCGCCGCCGTGCTCTTTCGGCCAGTCGACTGCGGCCCAGCCCTTTGCCGCCAGCGCTTTCTGCCAGCGAACGTGGTCCTCTTTGGACAGGCGACCGAGCGCGCTCCGCGCCTGACGTTTGCGAATCTCCTCCGGCCACGCGTCGGCGAGCCACGCACGCACTTCCTGCTGAAACCTGCGATCGGCCTCGCTGAATGACATGTCCACGCGCTTACCCCGTCAATGCAAAGCCGCGGATTCTAACCCGATGCGACTGCCGTTGATGTCACACGCATTCCTTGACGGCGCCGATCAGTCGCGCCGCGCGCGGATCGATCAATAACCCGCTGCCCATCTGGTTCATCACGTAGCCGAACCCGACGCCGCTATCGAAGTCACCGAAACCGAGAGACCCGCCGGCGCCTGCGTGACCGAACGAGTTCGGCCCGAGCATCTGAATTTCAGGTCCAGTGCGCATGAATCCGAGGCCAAACGTCGTGCGTAACCCCAGCACGGCATCGGGCGCATCGCTTTGAATCTTCAACGCCTTGTCCAACGTGCGCTTACCGAAGAGCCGCGTTCCCTTCACGGTGCCGATACACGCGGCGTAAAGACGCGACAACGATCGCGCCGTGGTGATTCCGTTGGCGGCCGGAATTTCGCTGCGGTGCACTTCGGGAAGATTGAAAATCGAGTCGCCCGGCGGCCCGGCCATTGCGCCGTTGAGGGAAAGCGCGCGTCCAGCAAGCGAGTCTGGCCCGAATAGGGCGGCCATCTGTGCAAGGATTGCGGGATCCGTAGGCGGCGGCGCGCTGACGAGTCGTGCGACGCGAGGTTCGACGTCCGCTGGAAGTCCGATCCAGAACTCCAATCCCAGCGGTTCCGCGACTTCGTCCTTGAAAAAGCGCCCGATCGACTTACCGGTGATTCGTCGTACCAGTTCCCCGACGAGCCAGCCGTAGGTGAGCGCGTGGTAACCGTGGCGACTTCCCGGCGGCCAGACCGGCGTCTGGGCTGCAAGTGCATCGACGATCGGCGTGACCTCGAGCACCTGTGCGCGCGTGAGCGGCGCGTCCACCACCGGCAGGCCCGCCTGGTGGTTCAACAGCATCCGCACTGGAATGTCGGCCTTACCGCCTGCGGCAAACTCGGGCCAGTACTGTGCTACCGGCGCATCGATATCGAGGCGCTTCTGGTCGACCAGCATCATTGCGCAAATCGCGGTGGCGCCTTTCGTCGTGGAGAACACCAGCGCGGGCGTGTTCTCTTTCCACGTTTTGCCCTTCACGTCTGTGAGCCCGCCCCACAGATCGACGACCTTGCGGCTCTTCACGTGCAGACAGAACGCGGCGCCCACTTCGCCGCCTTCGCGAAAGTTCGCTTCGAACGCATCGCGAACCCGCTCGAACCCCTTAGATACCGTTCCATGGATGGACATCACCCCTCCTCGATTTCGTTAGTTGGTTTCCAGCAGCGACTTGCCGATCACCCTCAGCGCAAGCGTTTCCTCGGCGCCTTCGAAGATCGACAGCACGCGCGCGTCGACGTAGAAGCGGCTCACGTCGGTTTCCTCGGCATACCCGATGCCGCCGTGAATCTGCATTGCTTCGCGGCACACCCACTCGGCCATGCGGCATGCCAGGAGTTTGACGAGACTTGCTTCGACCTGACCTGCGCCTTTGTCCATCTCGTGCGCGACCGAATGCGAGAAGCAGCGACAGGCGGCGATGTACATTCCCATACGCGCGAACTTCGCCTGCGTAAGCGGGTAGTCGGCGACCTTGCGGTCGAACACCGTGCGGCTCCGCGCGTATGCGATCGCGCTGTCGAAGGCTGCCTGCATGAGGCCGCACGCACGCGCCGCCGTTTGCAGGCGGCCGCCTGAGAAGCCGCGCATCGTGAAGTAGAAGCCCTTTCCCTCGCCTTCCCGCTCGCCGACCAGGTGTGTGTCCGGCACGAAGAAATCGTCGTAGAACATCTCGAACGAGTGCATGCCGCGATAGCCGATCGTCGCGATCGCGCGACCGGTGACGCTGCCGCCGTTCGATTGGTGAACGAACTCCCCGGCGTCGGTGCTCGGCTTCTCCACCAGGAACAGCGACAGTCCCTTGTGCAACGGCCGCGCATTCGGGTCGGTGCGTGCCAGCACGAGGATGACGCCGGCCTTGCCTGCGAACGTGCACCAGGTCTTGCCGCCGTTCAGACGCCAGCCGCCCTCGACACGCTTGGCACGCAACGACACCGCCGCAACGTCGGAGCCTGTGCCGGGTTCCGTAACGGAGACCGCGCAGAACGGATCGCCGGCGGCGAGCGCCGGTAACCAACGCGCCTGCTGTGCCGCGGTCCCGCCTTCCAGCAGCGCTCGCGCAACGATTTCCGGGCGGGTGATGAGGCTTCCGGCCGCGCCGAGTGAGCCCCGGGACAGCTCTTCGGTCGCCAGCACCATGCCGAGGCTGTCTTCGCTATGGTCCGGCTTGAGTCCGCCGAAGCGTTCCGGAACCGACAGCCCGAAGCAGCCGAGGCGTTTCAACCCCTCGATGATCTCGTCGGGGATCATCGAGTCGGTTCGATGGACGGACGCCGCGCGTGGACGCACCACTTCGTCTGCGAACCGTCGGAACGTATCGCGCATCAGGCGCTTCTCGTCGTCGAGCCGGTCCGGCAGCACACCCGATGCGTCGAGCAGATCGCGCCCGAGCGCGGTAAGCGCATCCGCAGCCAGATGCGACGCCACGAAGGGATCGTCCATCGGCCGAAGATCTGCGGAGGTCATGCCGTAGTCGGCAGGACGAACCGACAGACGATGACGGAAGTTCGAGAGCGTTTCGGCGCTGAACGCGCACGCAACGCGCCGCTCGATGTCGGTCGAATCCGCACGCAGCGCGAGTGTGACCATCGCGCCGCTCGCCGCCAGCTCTGCGCGCGACAGCGCGAGGTCGTAGAGTTGTAGCTGCGCGTCGTCGATCGCTGCGTTTCCGAAACGCGCGCGAACATACGCCGCCGCGCTGCGCAGCAGACCATCCGCGACGTCGAGCAGGCGGGCCGCTGTGGTGACGTCGGTGGAGGTCAGTCGTATGCGCCTATGATGCACACGGCCGCGACGTTCGACATCGGCGAGCCGCCGAGGTTGTGCGTCATGCCGATCGAAGGGTTGGCGAGCTGGCGTTCGGCGGCGCGGCCCTGCAGCTGCAGATACATCTCGTACAGCATCCGGATGCCCGACGCACCGATCGGATGACCGAAGCATTTCAGTCCGCCGTCGATCTGACACGGAATCTGACCATCTGCATCGTAGAAGCCGTTCATCACGTCTTTGATCGCGCCGCCCTCCGGCGACAGCTGCAGGTCCTCCATCGTCACGAGTTCCGTGATCGAGAAGCAGTCGTGACACTCGAACATGCTCACCTGGTCACGCGGGCTATCGATGCCCGCTTCCTTGTATGCCTTGGTCGCAGCAATGCGGGTGGTGTGGAAGTAGCTTCCATCCCAGCTGTTGTGACCGGACTCCGAGCCGTTGGACAGGGCGAGCTGAAGTGCCTTGACCGAGACGATGTGATGCTTGCCGAGGCGCTTCGCAATTTCGGGCGTCGTCAGGATCGCGCACGCGGCGCCGTCGGAAACGCCGCAGCAATCGAACAGGCCGAGCGGCTCCGCGATCATCGGTGCGTTGAGCGCTTCGTCCTCGGTAATGGGCTTGCGAAGGTGCGCCTTCGGATTCTTCGCGCCATTGGCGTGGCTCTTCACCGACACGTGCGCAATGGCGCGCTTGAGATCGTCTCGATTGACCCTGTGCTTCGCGCGGTAGGCGCTCGCGAGCTGCGCGAAGTTGCCCGGTGCCGAACCATTCGCCGACCACTGCGGCGCCAACGTTCCGCCAAGGTTACCCGGCAGTCCACCGTAGCCGGTGTCTTTCAGCTTCTCGACGCCTAACGCCAGTGCGATGTCGCATGCGCCGGAAGCCACCGCATACACTGCGCCTCGGAACGCTTCCGACCCCGACGCGCAGAAATTCTCGACCCGCGTCACCGCGATGTTCGGCAGCCGCAATGCGATCGACAACGGCAAACCGCCTTTGCCGACGTTGATCTCTTCGTAGTGAGTCGAGAACCAGGCGGCGTCGATCTGGCTCTGGTCGATGCCGGCATCCGCCATCGCCTCGGCGAACGCCTCCACCATCAGTTCTTCGGCACCCGCCTCCCAGCGCTCGCCGAACTGGGAACAGCCCATCCCGAGTATCGCAACCTTGTCCTTGATGCCTCGCGCCATGTCGGTCTCTCCTGAAGGTTCTGTGAATTCGCGTTGCTACGCGGCTTCGCTCTTGGCCGCTGCCGCGCGCACCGGCACGGCTTTCCAGAAATAGCGGACGAACCCGCGCAGATGGTCGAACGATTTGATTCGAAACATCATGCGCACGGTGACGCCCACTTCCACCTCGCCGACATTGACATCGGTGAAGTCGGTCATGAAGCGCCCGCCGTTGTCGAATGTGATCATTCCATAGTGCGACGGCGGATCGGCGGTGTAGGTCAGATAGTCCGCGGACCACGTCAGCACCGACGCGCGCTCGTCGCGGAAACTGTAGGGCTCCTGCGTATGCATCGCCTTGCATTGCGGGTTCACGCATATGTCGGTGCGCGGAAACTGCAGCGTGCCGCATTGCGTGCAGCGTCCGCCGACCAGGCCGAGCAGCATGTCGCGCTTGCGATAAGTCACCGTCATGGCGGTTTTGTAGTCGTCGCGCTCGGCGCGCATGCCCTTTTCCAGGGCGATCAGATCGTTGAATGCGAGGTACTTCTGGTAGTTGCTCTCTTCCTGACGGTTTGCCAATGCCGCAACGATGCCGCCGGCTGGCTTGAACGACGCCAATGCCTGCGTTGCGCGCAGCACGACGGCGTCGCAGCCCTGCCCGAACCCGACGACGAGCAACGTATCGCCCGGCTTGACGGCAGTCTCCACGGCGTGCAGCAGCATCACCAACGGATGCGCCGCGCCAGTTTCGCCGCATACTGCATCGAGATTGTCGCGCACGGCATCAGCGGGTACCCCGGCCTGTTTGGCGATTCCGGCCACGGCGCGGCCGATCGTGCTCGGCATGATGAAATGCGAAACCTTGGAGGCGCTGACGCCCGCTTTCTGTAGCGCTCTCGCGATGACTGGCGGAACGATCTTGGCGAGACCTTCGTCGCGGATCCACCGCTCTTCCCACGTGTAGTCGAAGTCTTCGCCGGCCGCGCGGAAGTGATCGACGAAATCGACCGTCGCCGAGTGTGCGGCCACGAATTCGAGCAGCGGTTCGTCGTTGCCGATCGTCACCGCCGCAGCGCCATCGCCGAATGCGAGCTCGCCGGGGCTTGCCGCCTTCGTTCTGCGTTTGTCGGCGGCGATCACGAGTGCGTTGTCGTAGATCCCGCTCTGCACGGCCGCCATGCCTTGAATCAGTGCGGTAATCCCGGCGCGTTGCGAGCAGCCGATGTCGACGGAGGCGATGTTCTCGCCGAGCGACAGTGCGGTACTGATGATGCCCGCGTTCTGACGGTCTGCGAAAGGCGCGCTGGTGCTGGCGAATAGAATCGCGTCGGGAGAGACCGACGTCGAAGCCAGACAATTTCGCGCGGCTTCCACGCCCATGGTCACCGCGTCTTCGTCCCAGTTGCACATCGAACGTTCGCCGCGGGCCTTGCCCTTTAGTCCTGGGTCGGCCCACACGTGAGCGGCGACGATCGCTTTGCGCGCGAGGCGCAGGCGCGGCACGTAGCCGCCAAAAGCTGTGATTCCGACCACGTGCCCTCCGGCGATGCATCGACGTTCGTGACAGGCGGCCGATAGTAGCCACGAAGCACTCGAGCGACAACGCCGCGCAGGCGACAACGCAACGATCTACGCGGGCGTGCCGAGTCGGCACGCGGCGCCGATCGGGCATAATGCCCCCCATCTTTCGCGCGCTGGATTGATCATGGCTGCCGTACTCGAAGGCGTTCGTGTTCTCGATTTCGGTCGCTACATCGCAGGGCCGTTCTGCGCGACGCTGCTGTCGGATCTCGGTGCAGACGTCATTCGCATCGAAAAAGTCGACGGCGGCGAGGACCGCTGGACTACGCCTGTTGCGGATGGCGGCGATGGCGCGGGCTTCATGCAATGGGGCCGCAACAAACGCGGCATGACGCTGAATCCACGCAGCCGCGACGGCGCGGAGATTCTCAAACGGCTCGTCGCGACCGCGGACGTCGTGATCGCGAACCTGCCACCGGCAACGCTGGTGGAGATGGGTCTCGACTACGCGTCGCTCGTCGCCGTGAAGCCCGACATCATCCTGACCACTGCTACTGCATTCGGCGGACCGGGTCCTTACGCGGAGCGGGTCGGTTTCGACGGCGTCGCGCAGGCGCTGTCGGGCAACATGTACCTCACCGGCGAGGCCGGTAGTCCGACGAAGAATTTCTCTCCGTACGTCGACTACAGCACCGCCGGATTTTCCGCGTTCGGCACGCTCGCCGCGCTGCTGCATCGCCGCGCGACCGGTGAAGGCCAACACGTCGAAGCGAGCCTGCTGCGTTCGGCGCTGACGATCATGAACGGCACGCTGATCGAACAGGCGCTGCTGGCAAAGGATCGCGTCGCCACCGGCAATCGAGGTCAGACCGCGGCGCCGTCCGATACATTCCGCACGCGCGACGGCTGGTTGCTCGTATCCGTCGTCGGCAATCCGCTGTTCGAACGCTGGGCTCGGTTGATGGAGGAACCGCACTGGCTCAGCGACGCGCGCTTCGCAACGGACGAAGGTCGCGGCGATCACGGTGAAGTGATCAGCGAGCGCATGGCGCGGTGGTGCGCCGAACGGACCACGGCACAAGCCATCGCGGCGCTCGAAACGGCGCGGCTGCCGTGCGGCGAGGTGCTCTCGCCGCAGGAAGCGCTCGACAACGAACACGTTCGCGCTGCACAACTGCTTGCGAGCGTGGATTTCCCCGGACTGAGCAAACCGGCGCCGGTCGCGGTCACGCCGATCCGCATGTCGAAAACGCCGCCGACCATTCGCCATCGGGCGCCGCTACTCGGCGAGCACACCGACTCGATCCTGAAGGAGCTCGGCTATGACGACGCGGCGATCGCCCGATTCCGATCCGAGCGCGTGATATGAGCGACGCGCCGAACATCCAGCAGGTGCACGACTACTTCAGCGCCTTGCAGCGAACGATCTGTGCGCGGCTCGAGAAACTCGACGGCGCGCAGCGGTTTCGCGGCGACGAAGTCGCATCGCCCGGCGGCGGTATCGCGAGGCCGCGCGTGATCGAGGGCGGCGCACACATCGAAAAAGCGGCGGTCCAGTTCACGCACAGCTCGGGCACCTCGCTGCCGCCCGCGGCCACCGAACGCAATCCACACCTCGCAGGCCACGGATTTCAGGCAGTCGCGATTTCGCTGATCGTGCATCCACGCAATCCGCACGCGCCGACCACGCACATGAACCTGCGTTTCTTCATGGTCGAGGCGCGCGAACCGGTGTGGTACTTCGGCGGCGGATTCGATCTGACGCCCTACTACGGATACGAAGACGATTGCGTTCACTGGCATCGGCAGGCGCTCGCTGCCTGCGCGCCGTTCGGCGCGTCGCTGTACCCGGAGCTGAAGGCAGCCTGCGACAGTTACTTCTTTCTGCCGCATCGCAACGAGCCACGCGGCATCGGCGGAATCTTCTTCGACGACTGGACCCGCGGCGGATTCGCGCAGAGCTTTGCGTTCGTACAGTCGGTGGGAGATCACTTTCTGCCGGCGTACATGCCGATTCTCGAGCGCCGCGTGCACCACCCCAATGGGGAACGCGAGCGGCGCTTCCAGCTGTATCGGCGCGGTCGATACGCGGAATTCAACCTGGCGATCGATCGAGGCACGAAATACGGCTTGCAGTCCGGACGCCGCGTCGAGTCGGTACTCGCCTCGTTACCTCCGCTCGCGGCCTGGCAATACGACTTTCATCCCGAGCCGGGAACGCCGGAAGCCGATTTGTACCAGCGTTTTCTGCCGCCGAAATGGTGGGTTGGCGGTCCCCACGTTGTGGATAAGTCTGGGGATTAAATTCCGGCGGCCGGCACAATCTGCCGGCGTGTCATCGCAAAGTGATTAATCTCTTCGAATTAGTCATTGTTTTTCAGTTAATTAAAGATCGTATCTAGACTCGGCCTGAGTTGCTGTAACCCCAGCGCCGAATCAAGCGTCCTGTGCATAAGGCGGCTGGTGAAACGAAACGGTGCAGCGCGTTTCAACCGCCGACGCAACGAATCTGGCCACCCTGGTGCTGCGCGAATTTCTCGACCTGCGACCACACGCGCAGCAGGTTTTCTCCGAGGATCAGCCGGATCTGCGCCGTGCTGTAGCCCCGTTCGAGCAGGCGTGCGATCAGGTTCGGATACATCGACACGTCCTTGAGCGCGACCGGCAGCGTGTCGCCGACGCCGTCGAAATCCGAACCGATTCCCACGTGCTTCACGCCAACGAGTCTGGTGATGTGATCGATGTGGTCGACTACGTCGTCGATGCTCGCGAACGGAAACGGATGATCCACTGCGTATGCCTTCGCAAACGCGCGGCTCTCTTCCGAGAACGGCGCGACGTGTTGCTCCGCCTGGTAGACCTTTGCGGCAGCGTCGAATGTCTCAGCCCAGGCACGTGCGGCAGCGGTATCGAACGAGCTTCCGAAGTTCACCTGCATCACGCCGCCGCGCGACGCCAACGCTTTGATCATGTCGTCGCTCATGTTGCGCTCGAAGCCCGGCGTGAAGAACCGCGCCGACGAATGCGAAGCGATCACCGGCGCCTTCGACACCTCCATCACCTGCCAGAACGCGCGCTCCGAGATGTGCGATACGTCGACCATGATGCCGAGATCGTTGAGGCGCACGACGAGCGCGCGACCTGCCTCGGATAATCCCTGCCAGCGTTCGTCGTGGTCATACGACGAATCAGAGAATGCATTGGATTTGGCGTGTGCCAGCGTCACATAGCGGATGCCGCGCTCGAAGAAGTGCGCCGGCGCATCGTCGCCGCTCGCCATCGGGCCGCCGTTTTCCATTCCCATGGGCAACGAGATGAGACCGGCGGCGACGTTGCGTCGCACGTCCGCAACGCACGTTGCCATCGCGAACTCCGTCGGCGCGCGCTTCGCCATGCCTTCGACCTGGTCGATCAGCTTGTCCGCGAGTGCGCGCGCACCGCCCGCTTCATCCACGCTTGCCGGAATGAAGATCGACATGAACGGCACGTCGAGGCCGCCCGCGCGCGCTCGCGGGTAGTCGAAATTGCCTGCTTCGGTCGCCTGCGTGACGTCTTCGCCGCTCATCTCGACGCGTATCGGCACGTCGATGTGGGTATCTACGATGACGGCGTCGTGCGCGAGCTTGATCGCGCGGTCCTGCGTGTCGACGGAGTTGCTGGAACACGCGGTCAGCAGAATTGCTGCCGCGAGCGCGACGCTGCGCATGGTGTTGATCCGGGTTAACATCGATTTCGACCATAACATCCGCTATGGCGCGCAGCCAGGAGCCGCAATGACTTTCCGTACCATCGCCAGAGGTCTGCGATTTCCCGAAGGTCCCATCGCCATGGCCGACGGATCCGTGGTGCTGGTCGAGATCGGTCGCGGAACGCTTTCGCGTGTTGGCGCTAACGGTGTTGTTGAGGTGATTGCGGAATTGGGCGGTGGCCCGAACGGCGCGGCGATCGGACCGGACGGCAAGTGCTATGTCTGCAACAACGGCGGGTTCAAATGGATCGAGCGAAGCGGCCGCCTTTATCCGAGCGAACAGCCCGACGACTATCGCGGCGGCAGCATTCAGCGGGTGGATCTGATTAGCGGCAGGTTCGAGACCATGTACGACTCGTGCGACGGCCGCAAGCTGTGTGGGCCGAACGACATCGTGTTCGATCGGAGCGGCGGCTTCTGGTTCACCGACCACGGCAAGACGCGCCCGCGCGATCGCGACCGAACGGGCGTGTTCTACGCTCGCGCAGACGGCAGTCGGATCACCGAAGCCATCTTCCCTCTCGAGGGGCCTAACGGAATCGGACTGTCGCGCGATGAAGACGAACTCTATGTCGCAGAGACGGTTCCCGGCCGGTTGTGGGCCTACAAAATAAACGCGCCGGGTCAGGTTGCGCCGGAGCGACGCCTGCTTCAGGGAATCACCGGCTTCTACATGTACGACTCGCTGGCTGTGGACGCCGCTGGAAACGTCTGCGTGGCCACGCTCATCAATGGCGGCATTTCGATCCTCTCGCCCGGCGGTGCCCCGCCGCGATTCGTGTCCGTGCCGGACCCGCTGACGACGAACATCTGCTTCGGCGGCGCGGATTTGCGCACCGCGTACATCACCGCCTCATCGGTCGGCGATCTGCTGGCGATGGATTGGGAAGGACCGGGGCTGCCGCTCAACTTCCTGAACCGATAGATCAACAACGAGGACTGCGACATGGCCTATCTCGATCGCGACGGCGTACGGATCTACTACGAGGTGCACGGGACCGGTCCCGCGGTGCTGCTGAGCCACGGTTACAGTGCGACGTCTGCGATGTGGACCGGTCAGATCGGTCCGCTCAGCACCTCGCACAAACTGATCATTTGGGACATGCGCGGACATGGCAACAGCGACAGTCCGGCGAATCCTGCCGAATACTCGGAAGCGCTGACGACCGGCGACATGGCGGCGTTACTCGACGCCGCGGATGCGCCCACCGCGGTGATCGGCGGGTTGTCGCTCGGCGGCTACATGTCGTTGTCGTTCAACGTGGCATTCCCGCATCGCGTACGGGCGCTGATGCTGTTCGATACCGGGCCTGGATATCGCAGCGACGACGGTCGCGCGGGCTGGAACCGCATTGCGTCGGCACGCGCGAAAGAACTCGAAACGAAAGGACTTGCCGCGCTATCGGCCAGCGGTGAAGTCGCCGTGAGCAGGCACCGGTCGGCGCAGGGCCTCGCACACGCGGCGCGCGGCATGCTTGCGCAAACTGACGGCCGCGTTATGGCGAGCCTGCCCGGGATTCACGTGCCTACGTTAGTGTTGGTCGGCGCGCTCGATCAGCCGTTCCTTGCCGCCACTGACTACATGGCGGGCAAAATCCCCGGCGCGACGCGCGTAGTAATCGACGGCGCCGGACATGCGTCGAACATCGATCGTCCGCGCGAGTTCAATGCGGCGGTGACGCAATTCCTCGGGGCGTTGTGATCCGGCGATGAACTGGGTCGACCTGCGTTCCGATACCGTCACGCGTCCAACCGCGGCGATGCGCGATGCGATGGCGACTGCCGACGTCGGCGACGACGTCTACGGCGAAGACCCTACGGTCAACGCACTCGAAGCACTTGCCGCGCAGCGCATCGGTTTCGCTGCATCGCTGTTCGTTCCGAGCGGCACCATGTCGAACCTGCTCGCTCTGCTGACGCATTGCGGTCGCGGCGACGAGTACATCGCCGGCCAGCAGGCACACACCTACAAATATGAAGGCGGCGGCGGCGCCGTCTTCGGCGGAATCCAACCACAACCCCTTCCATTTCAAATAGATGGCACGATAGATCTCGATGCCGTCGAGGCGGCAATCAAGCCGGACGACTTCCATTTCGCGAAGACCCGCTTGCTGTGCCTCGAGAACACGCTCGCCGGCGTGGCGTTGCCGCTCGACTACGTCCCGCGTGCTCGCGCGCTGTGCGACCGTCGCAAGCTGGCGCTGCATCTCGACGGCGCGCGCGTTTTCAATGCGGCCGTGTCGCAACGCGTGCCGGTCACGACGCTGACGGCCGGATTCGACAGCGTATCGGTGTGTTTGTCGAAAGGACTCGGCGCGCCGGCGGGTTCGGTGCTGTGCGGTTCGGTCGAGTTCGTCCGTAACGCGCGACGCTGGCGCAAGATGCTGGGCGGCGGCATGCGACAGTCCGGCGTGCTGGCAGCGGCCGGAATCCACGCGCTGAATCATCACGTCGAGCGACTCGAACACGACCACGCGCGGGCTGCGCGGCTCACTGCAGCACTCGACGACGTCGGCGTCTTCGCCGGGAAAGTACGCTGCGCCACGAACATGGTATTCGTCGAGCTCGCGTCGAGAGACCTCGTCGCGTTGACGAAGCATTTCGAGAAGCAGCAGATCCGCATCCGTGGACCGCGCTGGGTCATTCACCTCGATGTCGACGACGAAGGTCTGCAGCACATCGTCGACGCCGCACGCACGTTTCAACCGGCGGCTGGGTAGACCACGCCCACGATCGCGCCAGTGATGCAATTGACGATCGTTCCCGAGATCAGCGTCTTCGGCGCCAGTTGGAACAGTTCGGCTCTGCGTTCCGGCACCAGCGCGCCGACGCCGCCCAGCGTGATGCCGAGGCTGCCGAAGTTCGCGAACCCGCATAACGCATACGTCAGGATCGTGCGGCTGTGTGCCGAGAGATCAGTTACCGGAACCGCCGCGAGCTGGATGTACGCCACCAGTTCGTTGAGCACCAGCTTGGTACCGAGCAGCGCGCCGGCCTGAGTCGCTTCCGCCCACGGAATGCCGATCAGCCAAGCGATGGGCGCAAACAGCCAACCCATGATCCGCTGCAGCGTCAGCGCTTCGCCGCCGACCGCGAATACGCCGATCATCGCGTTGACGAGCGCGATCAGACTGACCAGCACGATCAGCATCGCACCAACGTTTACGGCCAGTCGCAGCCCGTCGGTGGTGCCGCGCGATATCGCGTCCATCACACTGCCGTACTTCAGCGTATCGGCTTCGTCGCCGCCTTCGGTCGCTTCAGAAGACGGAATCATCACGCGCGCGATCACGATCGCGCCGATGACGTTGATGACCGAAGCAATCAGGATGTGGCCCAACGCGCCGTCGATGACGTCGCGCAACACGTTCGCGTACAAGACCATGATCGAGCCGGCCACGGTCGACATGCCAGCCGTCAACACGATGAAAAATTCCGAGCGCGACAGGTTCTTCAGATAAGCGCGAATCACCAGCGGCGCCTCGACCATGCCGAGGAACATGCTCGATCCCGCGCCCACGCCCACCGCTCCGCCCACGCCGAGCGTGCGGCGCAGAATCCACGCGAAGCCCTTGATTACGAGCGGTAGGATTCGCCAATACCACGTCAGCGCAACGAGCACGCTGAATAGGACAATCTGCGGCAGGATCCGGAATCCAAATATGAACAACGCACCGCCGTTCCTGACATCGAACGGCGGATCACCGCCGCCGAGAAAGCCGAACACGAACGTGGTGCCCGCGCGCGTGGCCGCCTCGATTGCATAGACCACGTGGTTTGCCAGCAGCAGCGTTTCGCGTACCGGTTCGAAACGCAGCAGCGCGAGCGCAAGCACGAACTGCATCGCGAGTCCGGCGGCGACTGCGCGCACGCTGACGTTGCGGCGGTCTTCGCTGACGAGCCATGCGAGACCGAGCAGAACCACGATTCCCAACAGTCCTTGCATGCCGCGGCACTCTGAAAAAACGCGTTAGTGTACCGGGGTTTGAGCGCTGCGCTGCAAGCCGATACTATGCCGCGGCCGAACGGAAGGGCCGAACATGGCAGCGGGTCGAATCATTCTGTTGAACGGATCGTCGAGCGCCGGAAAGACGACGCTTGCGATCACGCTGCAGCAACTGCTCCCCGATCCGTGGCATCACATCGCGCTCGATCAGTTTCGAGACGGCATGGGCGGTCGCTACCGCGGCTTGAACTCTCCTGACGGCACACCGGGCGCTCGAGGTCTGAACGTGGTGCCCGTTGCGCGCGGCAACGAACGCGTCACCGAGGTGCGGTTCGGTGATCTCGGAAAACAGGTGTTGCGGGGCATGCGACGCGCCATCGCAGCGTTTGCGGCCGAAGGCAACAACGTGATCATCGACGATCTGATGTTCGAACGCGCGTTCCTGTTCGACTACGTCGAAGCGCTGGCGGGGTTCGACGTTCTGTTCGTCGGCGTGCGCTGTCCCATCGACGTGGTGAACGCGCGCGAAGCGAAGCGACCGGGCCGTTTTCCCGGAACGGCAACGTCTCATTTCGATCGCGTTCACGCGCATTGCGTCTACGACATCGAAGTCGATACCGGCATCGCCTCGCCGCGGCAGTGCGCCGAAACGATCATCGTCCGCCTGAACGCCGATGAGCCGAAAGACGCGTTCGACCGGCTGCGCGCCGCGGCGAGCTAGGATTCGCACGGCGCGTTCGATACAGTCGATTGCCCTCCTTCGAGAACGCGCACATGTTGGATCTGTACTTCGCGCCGACGCCGAACGGCTGGAAGATCACCATCATGCTCGAGGAGTGTGGGCTCGAATATGCAGTGAAGCCGGTGAACCTCGGCAACGGCGATCAGTTCAAGCCCGACTTCCTGAAGATCAGCCCGAACAATCGCATGCCGGCGATCGTCGATCACGACGCGCCGGACGGTCCGCTGTCGATCTTCGAATCCGGCGCGATTCTCGTGCACCTCGCGGAGAAAGCCGGTCGCTTTATGCCGCGTGAACTGCACCGGCGCTTCGACGTGCTGCAGTGGCTGTTCTGGCAGGTCGGCGGTCTCGGTCCGATGGGTGGTCAACTGTCGCACTTCGTGAATTACGCACCGGGCGGCCCCGCTCGACACGGCTACTCGCACACGCGCTATGCGAACGAGTACGACCGCTTGTTCGCCGTGATGGAACGGAGTTTGTCGCAGCGCGAGTTTCTCGCCGGCGATTACTCGATCGCCGACATGGCATCGTGGCCGTGGGTGGTGCCGTACAAGCGCTTCGAACAGTCGATGGACGCCTACCCGAACGTGCGTCGCTGGTTCGATGCGATCAAGTCCCGACCGGCTGTACAGAGGGGCATGGATGTCGGAAAAGCGCTGCGCAGACCGACCGGTGAGATGACTGAAGAACAACGGAAGATGATGTTCGGGCAGACCGGCGCCAGCGTGCTACGCGGCCTTTCGGACGACGGTCGTTAGAACCGCAGCTTCGATTGTCCGCGCGCCGGTGCGTCACCAGGTCCTGATGGGTTGGTTCAGTCTTTTAGGGAGTGGTCGCGGTGACCAGCGACAGGTTTGCCTAGCACGGACTGTCGCGATGCTCCCACTGGCTCGGCGCACGCGCCGCGCCATGGTTTAGCGAAGTACAGGACGTGACGCGAGCACCGCGAAGATTGGCGAAGATCAACGCGATGATCGTCCTCGTGGCAGTTGCGATCATGTTGATCGCAGCGCTTATCGCGCGATTCTCGCCGTGAAACGTTCTCCAACCCTCGAGCGCATCTGGCCCAACAGGCGAACCCCGTTCGTGCATCCTGAGTAGAGTTGTTCGCGTCGAACACGACGGTTTCCCCCGGACATAGGACGGCTCCCACGATCGATCGGCCGTTTGGCTCCTACCGCGCAGTCCAGCCATTCAAGAACATGACTCGACCTACCATGAGATCGGCGTTGGAGTTCGTCATCCTCACGAGCACTCTCCTTCGATTTCACTGAGCATTTTCATTTCCCCAAACCAGGAACAGCAAAATGAAAGCAAAACTGATAGCAGGCGCGTTGCTGTTGACGGCAGGCGGTTTCGCCGCGGCCGAGACATCAACTGAGGCGATGACAACGACTACGACGTCCACCACCACTACCGATGCCACCGCTGCGTTCGAAAAGATGGATGCAAACCACGACGGCCAGATTAGTGCGGCGGAAGCCCGAAACAATGGAATGGCCGACTACAGCGCCGCGGATCGGAACGGTGACGGTTACCTGGACCCGAGCGAGTTCGCTCAGCGCAGCAGCACGACGTCGACTATCTCGAAGTCATCGCAGAGTTCGACTTCGACGGAGCCTGATACGGACGAAATGCGTGCGATGCCGTCCACCGATCCCAGCATGAGTTCCACAAAGCCCTGAGGCTGAGGAGGATCGCGGTGGTACTGAACGCGTGCGGCCCGACTAAGGTTCGATCCGGATCGGCGTGCCATCGGCGACCACTCGCGAGATCTGATCGATCTCCGAATTGGTGACTGCAATACAACCGTCGGTCCAGTCGACGAGTCTGTGCAGCCGGCCGAGATAACCGCGTCCGTTCTTCAACCCGTGAATCATGATGAGGCCGCCGGGTTCGAAGCCGCGGGCGTGAGCTTTGGAGGTATCCGAAGGCGAGGGATATGAAATGTGCAAAGCGCGATGAAAACTGCTGTCGGGTTTGTGGTAGTCGATGACGTAGTTTCCTTCGGGAGTACGCCCGTCGCCCAACCACTCCTTCGGTCCGATCGCCTCGGCACCGAGCGCAATGCGATATGACTTCACGAGCTGCTTGCCGCGGTACAGATCCAGCGCGCGGTCGGCCTTGCGTACGACGAGATGATCGATGTGCACGTCGGTCGGCAGAGTTGCGGTGGGCCAGCTCGAATACGCGACAATGGCCCCGATGACCGCTAGCAGACTGATAGCAACTCGCCGTTTCATGGCGCCCCGAAGTGCGGGAATGCGTCAGCCCGACTTTTGTCGCGACCGCGTGTCATGCTTTTCCGGTAGCTCGGCTTTACCCGCCGCGCGATTCCATTCCTCGAAGGTCTCCGCGGAGATGTTGCCCTCCACCAGCAGCTCGGCAAATTTGCGACGCTGCGCTTTGCTCTTGATCGGCATCGAACACCTCGCTGCGTTCGACAATCGGCAGTCGCCTGTTCCAAAGGTTCGCAACCACGCTAACGCGAGGCGGTGTTAACCGGCTGTACGCCGCCCAACAGAACAGGGTCGAGGGCACCGGGACTAGGACGAATCCCACGCATCCACACGGTCGAATGCGACTTCTACCTGACGGCGCGCGCTAGAGAATGCGGTCGGTTTCGCTGATCAAGGAGTTACTCGATGAAAATGCGTATTGCTGGCTTGCTGATATTGAGTGCGTTGCTCGCACCGTTTGCGATGGCGGAAGCCGATTCGGGCGCGTTCGTGAAGGATTCGCCCATCACGACGAAAGTGAAGGAGAAACTCACGGCGGACAAGATGAACGGCGTTGACGTCGACACCGACCGGCGCGGAGAAGTCTGGCTGAGCGGCACAGTCGACTCACAAGCCGTCGCCGAGGATGCCGTCGACATGGCGAAGTCGGTCAAGGGCGTCAAGGCTGTGCACAGCTACATCGAGGTAAAAAAGCCGGGCTGAGCCTCGCTACTTCGGAAAAGCGCCGACCTTCGGTACTCGCAAAAGAAAAAAGGCCCGCGGCGCGTTGCCGCGGGCCTTCCTTCCAGTCTTGCCTCGGATGGTCCGCCTTCGCCGAGACCTTGTCCGACGAAGCGTTCACGACCGATACGTTTACTTCTCCGAAACGACGATCGACACTCGCCGATTCTTCGCACGCCCCTCCTCGGTATCGTTGGAGGCAACGGGCTTGGTTTCTCCGTAACCCACCGTCGTTATCCGGTCGGCATCGATGTCGGATTTCACGAGTACGTCCTTGACCGCGATTGCACGACGCTCCGACAGTTTCAGGTTGTAGGCCTCTCCTCCGATGCTATCGGTGTTGCCTTCTACCAGCGCTTTGGTCGTTGGATGCTCGCGCATGAAGGTCATGGCCTTGCGCAGCTCACGGAATGACAGATCGTTGATCTCGGCCGAGTTGAACGCGAATTCCACGGTCAGATCGAACGACACCGGCGCTGCGACAGGAAGCGGGCATCCGCTCGCATCGACCTTGGTGCCTCGAGGTGTGTTGGGGCATCGGTCGTCCGGATCGATCACGCCGTCTCCGTCGGAGTCCTTCGGAGCCGCTGCGACCGGCGCAGGCGCCGGTGGTGGCGGCGCTGCGACGACGCGTTCCGAACGGGTCGGGAACGTCCAGCCCACGCCGATGAACGCGCCGGAGATGTCGATGCGCGTCTTCGAATTGTCGTCGTCGAATTCGTAGTGAATCTTCTTGTAGCCGAAGCGCGCGGCGAACGAGTCCGAAAACTGGTATTGCAGCTGCGGCATCAGGGTATAGGTCTTATCGGAATCGCCAGAGACACCGTAGGTAAACGTCGGATTGAAGCGCCATCGCTCGGCAAACTGGAAGGATGGCCTGAGCATCATGACGGTATCGGTTACGTTGCTCTTGCTATCGAAGTGCTGTCCAAGAATTTTGACCTTCGGCTCGAGGTCTGTGAGCTGTGCGCCGACCAGCACGTCGATTGTGTTCTTGCCGAACGTGTTGAACCGGTAGCCGCCTGCGTACGACCCTACGTTCAGGTCGAGTTCGCCTTTCACGTTGGTACCGGTCGGCACAAGCAGGCCCCTCTCGGTCTTGGCGTCGTCGCTGAGCCCGATGAAGTCGTAGTCGGCGTAAAGCACGAAACGATCGTAGCTGATCACCGCGAGTCCCATGAATGCCGCATCGGTGTTGTTGATGACGTCTTGGAAGCTCCGATCGAAGTCGATCGATTGGCCGTTGGCGGACACCTTGCCCTCGACTCCGGCCGCCCAGAAATACGGCGTCAGTTCAAAATTCAGACCTTCGGTTCGGGTTTCGTCGGCATGGACGTTGGCACATAGGCACGCAGCGACGAAGAGGCTTGCTGCAATCGAGTGAAGCTTCACGATCTTCTCCATGAGCGGTTTTTGTGTTTGGAATCTCGGCTGGTTGCGCACTCGTACGATCCATGACGAATCCAGCGCACGCGATGATACCCGCACAGATGCGTTTCAGCACACCTGAACTTTGGTCGTAGGGGTAGCGGTTTTCACGTAGTTGTGTTGACGCCCCCTCATGTGCTCACGCACCATCGCGCGGCGCAAGACGAAGCGGCGTCTGCAGCGAATAACTCCCCAAACAACCCTCTGATGTGGCCCGGCAGCCACGGGAATACCAAATGTCGAACCGCGTTCTGTCTGTTTTGCTGATCGTCGTCGTTGCCGGGTGCGCGGCGGTCGCCGTGCGCAACGCCGACAAATTGTATGGACCCGAAGCGGTGCGTGACCGGGTTGCGTCCACCGCCGGCACGCCCGATTTCGAGCACACCGTCGCACCGATCTTCAACCGGCGGTGTCTCGTCTGCCACGCCTGCTACGACGCGCCGTGTCAGCTCAAGATGCAGAATTTCGCCGGTCTCGATCGCGGTGCCACGCTCGCCCCGGTCTACGACAGTGCCCGTCTGCTGGAAGCGCCGTTGACCCGCCTCGGCATCGATGCGCAAACGACCCAGCAGTGGCGCGAGAAAGGATTCCACGCAGTGCTGAACGAACGCGACCAGACGCCAAAGAACGATCTCGACGCGAGCGTGCTCTACAACATGCTCGCGCTCAAGGAACGCAATCCGCTGCCGCGCGGCGTGCTGCCGGCGGACCTGTTCGACTTCTCCGCAGGACGCGCGCAGTCGTGCCCCACGCTCGACGAGATGCCGGCGTTCGAAAAGCAGCATCCGCAATGGGGCATGCCGTTCGGGCTCCCGGCACTGACGTCCGTGGAGATGCGCAGTATCACTGAATGGTTGTCGGCCGGATCGAAGACGAGCGCACCAACGCCGTTGTCGGAACCCTATCAACACGGCGTCGATCAGTGGGAAGCGTTCTTCAACGGCCCGTCGCTGAAGACGCAGTTGATGAGCCGTTACATGTACGAGCATCTGTTCCTCGCCGATCTCTATTTCGACGAGATCGGAACGGACGAACACTTCCGCATGGTGCGTTCGACGACGCCGCCGGGACAGCCGATCGACATCATCGCCACGCGGCGCCCTTACGACGACCCGGGTGTGGCGCACCCGTATTACCGGCTGCAGCGCAACAGCGAGACGCTGGTATCGAAAACGCACATGGCGTATGCGCTGAACGCGAAGCGCATGGGCCGTTGGGAGACTTTGTTCCTGGCGCCCGAGTACGCCGTCGATCAGCTGCCGGACTACAAGGCGGCCGACGCGTCCAATCCGTTTCTGACGTTCAAGGCGATTCCGGTAAAGAGCCGGTATCAGTTCATGATCGACGAAGCGCAGTACACGATCATGGGATTCATCAAGGGGCCGGTTTGCCGAGGGCAGATCGCGCTCGACGTCATCGAAGACCAGTTCTGGGTGTGGTTCATCGACCCTGAAGTCGAAGCGGCAACGCACGATGGCGAGTTCCTGGCGACGCATCTGAAGGAACTGCAGCTGCCCGCCTCCGAGGGCAGCGACAATCTGCGGCTGTTGCACTGGACGCACTACTCGAAGTTGGAAAAGGAGTTCCTGGCGGCGAAAGCGGCCCACGATTTGGAAACCTATCCGAACGGTCGTCTCCTGACGCTCGACATGATCTGGGACGGCGACGGCGTAAATCAGAACGCGGCACTGACGGTGTTCCGCCATTTCGACAGCGCGACCGTCGTGAAAGGTCTGGTGGGCGACGATCCGAAGACCGCCTGGGTAATCGACTATCCGCTGCTCGAGCGCATTCACTACCTGTTGGTGGCGGGTTACGACGTTTACGGCAACGCGGGGCTTCAGTTGTTCTCGCGCCTCTACATGGATTTCCTGCGGATCGGCGGTGAGTTCAACTTTCTGTACTTCCTGCCGCCGGATGCAAGAACCGCCGCGCTCGACAACTGGTATCGCGGCGCCGAAAGCAACATCGCGACCTATCTCGCGGAGTATCAGCAGCTGTTCGTGCAAGACACCGGCATCGGCTATGTCGGAGACGATCCGAAGGCCGAGCTCTATGCGCACCTGAAGACTCGCCTCGGCGCGGTGCTGTCGAGGTCTTACGAGTTGAAGGCGTCGTCGTTGCCGATCGAGGTGCAAACGGATCTGGCCCGGCTCGCCGCGACGAAAGGCGTGCCGCTGTCGTGGATGCCCGAGTTGTCGATGATGACGATCGACACCGGCGCAGGCGCGGCGACGGTCACGCTGGTACACAACGACGGGCACACGAACGTCGCGACGATGTTCAACGAGAAGGCGCGCCGCGTGCCGGAAGAAGACACCTTGACCGTTGTGCCGGGGTTCCTCGGGGCGTATCCGAACGCGTTCTTCAAATTGAAGCCGGGGGATCTGCCTGCCTTTACCGATGCCGTGGCGCATCTCGCGAGCGAAGCAGACTACGCGGCGTTGATGAGTCGTTGGGGCGTGCGGCGCACCGATCCGGCGTTCTGGTCTCACAGCGACCTGATCTACAGCCAGGTCGATGCGCTCGACTACGCGAACAAAGGCGTGCTCGACTACAGCCGGATCGAGAACCGGTAGCGGTTCACTCTCCCCCGCCACCTCCCGCAACTGCATCGTCGATCAGCGCGCGAATGCGTTCTTCTTCGTACGCGAAGAACGGATTGTGGCGCAACCGCATCGCCTGACTGAGCGAAACCGTCAGCACGCTGGTTTCGCCGCGAGGCTGCAACGCGCCGAGGCGCAGGCCGCTGTAGGTTGCAGACTTACCGCTGCCGTCGCCATAAATGGGATCGTCCGGCGCGAATGGAATGGCAACGTGCGACAGCGAGTACACGTTCTGCGGCCACTCGAGATTCAGCGGCGTGGTTTCGGTTTGCGCCGAATGAGCGGCGCGGGAATTCGCGGCGACGGACCTCGAATCCGACGCGACGTTGCTGATCACGGTGAGCCTGTAATTCAGATTGGTGCTGCGTTCCAGCTGGTCGAGCGGCTTGTCGACCGTCGCCGGCATGAAGCCGGCGAACGCGTCGACGCGGTTGACGTCGAAGATCACGAGCTCGCTGCGCGGGTCGTCGAGCTGATCGAACAGATGTTGCACGGTGGCCGTCGTGTCCACGGTCGAGTCGGTCCACGAAAGAAACGTCAGCACGCGCGGAAACCGGTTCATCTGCCCCTGTGAACGCGCCCGCGTCAGGCCCTTCTGCACCGCCTGCGTCACATTCCAGGCCTGATCCGCTGCGTTCTTCGGAAACGAGTTGTACTTGTAGGGGTCGTATTCGGGCTCGATCGACAGCCAGCGGAACTGCGCGAAGTATGGAAGTCCGGTCAGCACTTTCCCGATGTTGGAGATGGCTGCGGCTTGTGCGATGCCGATCTCCGGCGAGAACAGTACCAACGAGTCGGGAAGGGGGAGATCCGCATCGGACAGCGCGTCGAGCGCGTATTTCACCGACAAGCCGCCGCCGTTCGAGTATCCCGCCATGAGAAACGGCAGGTTCGCACCAATGCGTTCGCGCACGTGGCGGGCGCCGACGTGAGTGGCGGCAACCCAATCCGTCCAGCTGACGCGCGCCAATGCACCGGGGGTGGTTCCGTGTCCGGGTAGCCTGAGCCCGAGCACGTAGAAGCCATTCGCCTGGAACAGTTGACCAACGCGCCGCAGGCTGTAGGGCGAATCCGTCAGTCCGTGAAGCAGCAGCACGCCGCCGCGAACGTGCTCCGGCACCAGTTCGAAGGTTCGATTCCAGTCCGGTTGTTGGGCTTCCGGATCCTGCGTGCCTCGCGCGCGGTACCGGCTGTACAACGTCGCGTCGGTGGCTTCGACGCGGCTGTCGATCTGCTGCCTGACCTCTTGGAAAAGTGCATCCTCGCGTGCGAGGTAGTCCTGCAACGGCGCGTGCGATGCGGCGTCGCCGGCGGTGAACTCGCCATCGAGCGCCACGGTATGCCAGGGTTCGAGCGGCAGCATCGTGCGCGACTGAAATGCCCACCCGATGACCGCGCTCGCGATGAGCAATACGACGACGATCGCCGACTTCCAGACGAAGGTGAGGACGCGTCGCATCGGAAAATCTCTCGTTCGTACTATCTAGGTTCCGGAGCCAACGCTACCATCGCTGCCGCGATCGGTCGTGCTACTTTCGATCGATACTTCGGAACACTGAATTTCATGCGCGTCATCCGCGTTGCACTGGCTGCACTTGCGCTGCTGCTCCTTCTCGCCGTTGTCGCGGTTTTGGCGCTGGTATCGGCTCCGGGCCAGCGCGCGGTGCAGAACGCGTTCAACTCCTGGGCTACCGAACGACTGGGCCGCACCGCGAGTGTCGATGGTGTCCTGACGCTGCAGTTAGGTCGCGAAATCGTAATCGATGCAACGAAGGTCCACGTCGCGAACGTCGAGTGGGGAAGTCGCGCCGACATGCTCGTCGCCGATCGAGTCTCCTTTCGCATCGACAGCATGTCGCTGCTGTCGCGTTCGCCCGCGGTGATCGTCGACGAAGTGGACATCGATGGGCTCGACCTGTTGCTCGAGCGCAACGACGACGGCGTGAACAACTGGTCGTTTTCTCGACCGGCAGCGACGTCCGCTACGCCGTGGCTGCCCGCGTTACCCGTCTTCGTCGATCGCGTGTCGCTGCCGGGTGCCCGCGTTCGGTTCGTCGGTCCCCGTCTCGACCGGCCGCTTGACGTGAACTTCGAGCAGATCACGCAGCAGCGCGGCGCGGGCGACATGCTCGAGTTCGCGGCGTCGGGCCGCGCCAACGATGCTGATCTGAGCATCAAGGGGCAGATCGGTCCGTTCGCCAACCTCGTCGCCGGGAAGGCGATCAGCGCGTCGATTGATGGACATCTCGGGCAGCTGAATCTCGCCCTTCGGGCCCGCATCGACGACCTCGAGCATCCGGTCGACAGCGAAGCGGATCTGGAAGTAACCGGACCCGATGCCGCCTACATTGCGACGACGTTCGGCGTACGCAATCTCGGCGACGGTCCGTTCAATTTCACCTTGTCGGTGTCGCCGGCGCCCGACGGTCAGGGCGTACGCGGCAGCGTAGTCGGCCGAATAGGTCAGTTCGACATTTCCGGCGACGGTGACCTTTCGGAGCCGACCGATGTCGGCAAGCTGACGCTGCGAACCCAGATCTCCGGACCGGACGTGAGCCTGCTTGCCGGCATGGTTGGTTTCGAGTTGCCTCCCGAACAGTTTCGCTTGGCCGCGACGATCCGGCGGACCGGAACGCTGCTCGAGATCGACCAGGCGAACCTTGATTTGCCCGACAGCGCTTTCAGCGTGCAGGGTTCCGTCAAACGGATCGACAATCTCTCCGGGAACGACCTGACGGTTCATCTCGTCGGCGCCAAGGTCGAGAAGTTCCGCAAGCTGCTGCACATTCCCGGGCTGGCGACCGGACCGTTCGACGTCAACATCAGATTGCATACATCCGACACAGGTCAGGACTTGCTGGACCTGACGTCGAAGACCGCAATCCTCGACCTGACGGCCAGCGGACCGTTGGGTGACTATCCGGGGTACTACGGCACGCGAGTTCGATTCACCGCACGCGGCGCCGACATCAGGCCGTGGGCACAGACGTTGGGCGTGACTGCGCCGCGCGCTGCTTTTTCCACCCAAGGTCAGGCCGAATGGTCGCACGCCGGCGTCGAATTGCGCGCCGCCACGCTGACCACCGGCGACGACACGCTGAACCTCGACGGCGTCATCGGCACTTCAAAAGGCTCCAGCAGCGATCTCCGCTTCGGCCTGCAAGGGAAGCGACTGTCCGACGTTGCGGCTTACGTCGGTTGGGCGGATTTTCCGGCGCAGCCGTACAAGGCCGCGGGACACCTCGTCGTCCAGAACGGACGGACACGCCTCGACGGGGTGGACGTGAATGCCGCGGGCGCCCGCCTGCAGGTGGGCGGTGCAATCGGTTCGCCACCGGGTTGGCGCGGTACCTCGCTGAATTTCACGTTCAGTGGAACCAGTCTCTCGCCGTTCAGGGCGCTGGGCCGAGGTTACGCACTGCCGGTCGGGCCGTTTCGGGCGCGCGGCATCATTCAGTACGGTGACGGGCGCGTACGCCTGCAGAACGTCGGCGTCACAGCAGCCGGCAGCGAAGCACAGATCACCGCCGACTTTGCGCTGCCCCTCGGTGCGACCGTTGGGAATCAGCCGAACCGATTCGACGTGCGTGCGAACGGACCCGATCTGCGGCTGCTAGTGCCGGACATCCCTGACTCGAACATCATTCGCCAGAAGTTCGACTTGAAGATCGACGGTTCCTGGCTGTTCGACAAATGGACCTTCGACACGCTGCACTTCGAGTCGCCTGGTGGCTTCCTGAGCCTGCAGGGGCGCCTCGATCGCGCACCGGATTTTTCGGCAACCGCGCTGACGGTAAAGGGGCGGACGGCCGACCTCGAAACAACGGGTCGTCTGTTTGGCCTGAGCCTGCCGGCGCAGCCGCTCGACGTCACGGCAGTGATAACGGGCACGCCGACCGCGTTCCGTATGGACGGATTGAGCGGCCACTTCGGCAAGACAGATTTCGCTGGCAGTGTCGGTCTGGACCTGACGTCGAAACCGGATCTCGACATTCGATTGACGTCGAACTTTCTGGACCTTACACCGCTCACCGATGTCGTTGGCAATCAGATGCCGACGACGGCTGTTCCGCTCGATTCGAAATCGATTCCGGATATTGAGCTGCCGCTGGACTTGCTCAATCGCGTGAACGCCGTCGCCTCGATACAGTCGACGACGACCAGCTTCTTCGGCCAGATTTACGATCGTCTGCACCTGAACGGTACGCTGAAGGACGGGCAGCTCGCGGTGGATCCGCTCGCGTTCGGGAGTGCCAATGGCAACCTCAACGCGCGGATCGCAATTGGCACCAATCTGAGCACTCCGAACGTCCGGCTGTTCGCGAACGGTGACCAGATCCGCCTCGCGGTTGTGCCGGGCATGAATACAACTGCCGCCGCCAGCCTGTATAAGGTGCAGATCGATGTCGCGGCGACGGGTCGCAACCTTCGCGGCCTCGCGGCGACGCTCGATGGCCGCATTCGCCTCGAAGGCACGGGCGGGCGGGTACCGAACTCCCGCATGAATCAGGCACTGACATCGGACTTCCTCGGCGAACTGGCGCGCACGCTGAATCCGTTGTCGAAGCGCCAGGAATACACCGACGTCGTATGTCAGGCGTACCTCTTCGAGGTCGAGCGCGGGGCGTTGCGAACAGATCCGGCGATCGTCATTCGCACCAAGGAGCTCGACATCGTCAGCACCGGCTCCGTGGACCTGAGCAATGAGAAGATCGATTTCAACTTCAAGACCGCGGCGCGCGGCGGACTCGGGTTCAGTGCGGGCGAGCTGTTCAATTCGTACGTCAAGGTTTCGGGGACGCTATCGAAACCGTACTTGACAGTCGACCCGAAGGGCACGCTCGTTAACGGTGGCGCGGCGTTCGCGACCGGCGGCTTGTCGATACTCGCGACCACGCTGTGGGATCGGGTTACGCGGCAGAAAGATCCGTGCGTCGCTGCAGTCGCGGAAGCTGACCGCAAGGCGGAAACGAAGAAGCGCTGGTGGTAGCGCCGGTGTGCAGAGTCACTGGATGCCGCAGGTCGACTTAATCTGCACGATCTTCTGGTCGATCATCTGGTTGTAATCGCCCGATGCGATCTGCAGCTTGCCCTTCTCGGTGCCGGTTGCTGCGCCGGCGACCAGTCCGATCGGCGTGATCGCAGTAACGCCGTCTTCGATCTGCTTCGCCGTGCTGACCTTCTCGGACTGCAGCGTCTTCAGGTCGCCCTCCGCGGTAGCGCAATTGACCGGCGCCGCTTCCTGCTGTTGAACGGCCTGAACGTTCGGCCCTTTACATCCGGCCGCTACCAGTACCATCGCGGCCAGCATCAGGTTCGTCTTCATGCAATCCCCTGTCTTCAGTATCGAGGCTGGGGAGTCTGCCGGAGGCGACCGTCGTTTGCTACTGAGCGAGCCTGGCTTCGATCAGTTGCAGCCGATCGTTGCCGAAGAACATGTCGTCGCCGTCGAGAAACATCGTTGGCGAACCGAAGCCGCCGCGGTTGATCAGCTCTTCGGTGTTGATGCGCAGACGATCCTTGTAGGTGGCGGTTCCGATCT
The DNA here is from genome assembly GCA_963780795.1 of uncultured Gammaproteobacteria bacterium. GTDB lineage: Bacteria > Pseudomonadota > Gammaproteobacteria > Pseudomonadales > Azotimanducaceae > DATJGR01. The sequence continues at coordinate 470,017 of CAWADH010000013.1, forward strand.
TGTCGAAGAATCCGTCTACCGGAAGGCCGCACGCCGAAACGATTCCAGACAAGACGTTGTCCTGTGAAATGTCGGCGAGGTCACCCCAGTATCGGTGGAACACGCGGCGCGCGTACGCTTCGAGGCAACCGTGCTCGAGCGCGACGAACGCGCCGCGCATCGCCTTCACGCTGTTGACCGGAAACACTGGCGGCTGGCCGATCGTGACGCCGACGTAGTGCGCCCAATCCTGCAGATCTTTCTGGTAATAGCGCGCCTTCGCGGGCACCGGTTTCGCGCGATTCTCGTAAACGCTGGGATTGACCTGATTGAAGACGCCGCCGACGAGGATCGGCCGCCACACGATGTTGAAATCCATGCGCGCCTTCAGTTTCTGCACGCTCTCGAACGCGAGGTACGTCCACGGGCTCGAACAGTCGAAGAAAAATTCGAGCGTGTGCATGGCGCGATCCGCGAGTGAGTAAAGCAATCAGCTTAAATTGTTGACAGGCGTTCGCAAAGCGGGTGACATGCCTTCCTTTGCATCGTCGGGGGATCAAATGAAGTTCACCTGGTTCAACCTGATGCCGTGGCCGCATCTTCCCGACGACTTCCGCGAAAAATATCGATCGGTCTGGGTCGACATTCCGAGTTCCCTGTACGACCCCGTGAAGGGGCACGAGTTGTACAACGTCTACCTCGACGAACTCGAATACGCCGAACAGCTCGGCTACGACGGCATCGGCGTGAACGAACATCACGCGAATGCCTATGGAATGATGCCGTCGCCGAACATCATGGCCGCGGCGCTGGCGCGGCGAACGTCGAAGGCCGCGCTGGTCGTCCTCGGCAACTCGATCGCTCTGTACAACCCGCCGATTCGCGTGGCGGAAGAGTTCGCGATGCTCGACGTCATCTCGGGGGGCCGGCTGCTGGCGGGATTTCCGGTTGGAACGTCGATGGACACGAACTATGTGTACGGCGACATCCCTGCGCTGACGCGCGAACGCTATGCCGAAGCGCACGAGCTGATCATGCGCGCGTGGCGCGAGTCGGAGCCATTCGCGTTCAACGGCCGCTACACCAAGCTGCGCTACGCGAACTGCTGGCCGAAGCCGATCCAGTCACCGCCGCCAATCTTCATTCCCGGCGGTGGTTCGCTCGAGACCTACGACTTCTGCCTCGACTTCGACTACGTGTATTGCTACCTGAGCTTCGGCGGCTACAAGCGCGCCAAGCAGCTGATGGACGGCTACTGGCAACGCGTGAAGGAGCGCGGCAAAGACCTGTCGCCGTATCGCGCCGGATTCGCGCAGACCATCGTCGTTGCGGAATCCGATGCCGAAGCCGAACGCGATTATCGCGAACACATCGATTATTTCTACAACCGCTGCCTGCACGTGTATCCAGGATTCGCGGATGCGCCCGGCTATCGCACGATCAAGACGCTGAAAGCGAACGTCACTACCCAGATGACGCAGCAGGCGCTCGGCGACGTCAGCAGCATGAGCTGGGACCAGCTCGTCCACGACGGCTACGTCATCGCCGGCAGTCCCGACACCGTGGCCGCGCAGATGAAGGAGCTGATCACCGGACTGCGCGTCGGCAACATCTTCTGTCTGATCCACGTCGGCAACATGCCAAAAGACAAGTGCATGCGCTCGAGCAAGTTGTTCGCCGAGGAAGTGATGCCGCAGCTGCGCGACATGTGGCCCGAATACGCGACCGACGACCGTTTCTGGATACATCCGCTGAGCAAGCACGCCGATCGAGCTGCCGCGCAAGCGGTTGGAGCGGGTTGAATGAAGTCGCGCCTGATCGATGTGGCGGGTCGCCACAAAATAAGAGTGTACGAAGGTGGTCGCGGTCCGCAGCTGTTGTTCATGCACGGCGCCGGCGGCCTGCTCGCCAACGATCCGTTTCTGGCGCGCCTGGAACAGAAGTACAGCGTCACTGCACCGTTGCTGCCGGGCTATGAAGACTCCGACAGCACCGAGCAATTGCGCACGATGCTCGACTTCACCTTGTTCGGGCTCGACGTCTGGGAAACGCTCAAGCTGAAGGATCCCATCGTCGTGGGTCACTCGATGGGCGGGATGATCGCGGCGGAAATGGCCGCGCTGTCGAACACGACGGTGCAGCAGCTCGCGCTGATCTGCCCCGCGGGCCTATGGCTCGACGACGATCCGATACCGGATCTCTTTTCGAAGCTGCCGTTCGAATTGCCGCAACTGTTGTTTCACGAGCCGGAGAAGTACACGGCGCTGCTGTCGGCCGGCGGCGACTTCAACGATCCGGAGTTCCTCACCGACTTCCTGGTTGGGAACGCGCGCCGCATGGGAACGGCCAGCAAGATCCTGTTCCCGATCCCAGATCGCGGCTTGTCAGAGCGTTTGTACCGCATCCGTGCTCGCACGCAGATCATCTGGGGCGAGTCGGACCGACTGATTCCACCGGGTTATGCGCAGCATTTCGTCGACGGCATTGCCGGCGCGAAGCTGACCACGATCGGCGCCGCAGGACACATGGTGCCGTACGAGCAGACCGATGCCGTGCTGGCGGCGATCGCGAAGCTGCACAACTGAGCTGTTGCTTCCGCTCCGATGAACGCAGACGCTGACGACCTCGACCGGCTGCGCCGCATGCTCGACGCCGCGCGGCGGATCGTGTTCTTCACAGGCGCCGGCATCAGCACCGAATCCGGCATTCCGGATTTTCGCAGTCCCGGTACCGGACTCTGGACGAAGATGAAGCCGATCATGTTTCAGGACTTCATCGCGTCCGAGTCGGTCCGTCAGGAGTCGTGGCGTCGGCTCTTCACTGGTGAGCGCGCCATCGCGAAGGCGAAGCCGAACAAGGGTCACGAAGCGATCGCCCAGCTGATCCGCGACGGCAAAGCGACGTCGGTGATCACGCAGAACGTCGACAACCTGCACCACAAATCGGGCATCGAGCCGCGCCAAATCATCGAGCTGCACGGCAATGCGACATACGCGAAATGTCTCGACTGCGACGTGCGATACGAGTTGGACCAGCTGGAACTGCAGTTTGCGGATAACGGCCGTGTGGCGCCGTGCGCTGAGTGCGGTGGCATCGTCAAGACAGCGGTGATTTCGTTCGGACAGTCGATGCCGGAACGGGAGATGCGCTGGGCACAGGAACAGACCGTGCAGTGCGATCTGTTCGTCGTGGTCGGCTCGTCCCTGGTGGTCTATCCGGCTGCCGGTTTCCCCGAGCTGGCAAAGGAGCTGGGTGCCAGACTCGTGATCATCAATCGGGAACCCACTCCGCTGGACCCGATTGCGGACCTCGTCGTGCATCGCGAGATCGGACCAACCCTGAGCTTCGCCGTCGGCATCAACTGACCGTCGAGATTGCTACCGCTGCGACGCGACCAGCGCTTCGGCAAAGCGCTCGAGGTCCGATAGCGAATTGCAGCGCGACACGCGAAAGCAATACGGCGCGAAGCGCGGCATCTCGGAATCGCCCTCACCCCAGTTCTCGCGCGGCTCCGGATTCAGCCACAGCACGCGTTTGGCGCGTTGCGAGATCGCCTTGAGCCGATCGACGTGCGGCTCGTAGTAGTTGTTGCGCGCATCGCCGAGGATGATCACCGTCGAGCGGTGATCGACGTCGTTCAGCGCGAGTTCGCGGAAATCGAGGAACGCGCGACCGTAATCGGTGTTGCCTTTTCCCCAGTCGAACAATGCTTCCTCGATCGCCGTCTCGATCGGCTTGTCACGAAACTGATCGCTGACCTCGCCGAGGCGATTCGAAAACGCGAACGTGCGCACGCTCGGCAGAACGTCGCTGAGTCCGTACAGGAGATACAAAAGGAAGCGCGCGACGCGGCTGACCGACCCGCTGACGTCGCACAACGCGAACACGGTCGCTTTCTCGCGGCGCTGTCGCCGCCATTTGAGTCGGAACAACGCTTCGTCGAACGCGATGTTCGCGCGCAGCGTCTGTTTGATGTCGAGTTGACCGCGCCGCGCCCTGCGTCGCTTCCGACGATGGTCGCGGGCCAGTTGTTCGGCCAGCTTCTCGATGACCCGGCGCAGTTCACCGCGATATTCGTTGGGAATCTGCGTCAGGTTCGCGGCGAGCGCGGCTTCGAGTATGGCGCGCTTGCCCGATGCATCGACCGTCAGGCGGTATTGCGTGTCTACGTATTGCTGCACTTCCTGCCTGATGTATTGCCGCAGATAACGCAGCACGCTGACCACCGCGCCATCGAGTTCGTCTGGCGGCGACGTCAGCAGGTGTTCGAGCTCGCGGCCGCCGAGCGCGTCGGCGATGCGGCCGACGAGCGTCGCCTTGTCGCGCAACGACTGCATCGAGCCGATATCCGCGTCGTGCGCCGCGCGCTCCACTGCGAGCGCGAGCGCCGCGCGATCGTTGTGCATGATTCCGCCGACGACTTCGCGCGTCGCTTGCGTCAGATGCGGACCCACCTGATGCAACGCGGCTTCGCGGTCGATGCCGCGGAAGAAACTCTCTTTGGCGGGCGTGCGGAATGCGAGTTGTTCGAAGAACCGCGCGAAGCACTCGGCAAATCGCGCCTTCTCTTCGCGCGTTTTGGCCAGCGTCAACTCGAGCGCGTCGCGCAGCAGCGTCGGGTCGGCGAGCCCGATGCAGTTCACCACCGCCAACGCATCGAGCGTTTCCGCCGGCGAAACGCGGAGTTCCGCCCGGCGCAGCGCAGCAACGAATCGAGCGAGGGTGACGTCCATGGCGGGGGATTATAGGGGCGCCCGTTCGGGAACGGGCCAAAACAAAAAACGGGGCAGCCATGACCGCCCCGCTTTGCACCGCGAATGTCGCTACGCGGTCTGGTCGTATTCCAACGGTTTTTCGAGTTCGCGCCAGTCGATGTCGCCGTCGGTCGCGAGGTTCTCGAAGTCCATCACACCCATCTCTTCGAACTTCGGCCGGATGCGGTCGGTGAGCAGACCAATCCGCTTCAGGTTCGGGATGATGCGGGCGTACAAGAGATTGAGAAAGTCGGCGTTGAGTCCGCGTTCGACGAGAACCTTGCGCGACTGGTCCACATCCCAACCAAAGTAGCGGAACACGTCGGTGCCGATGAGGCGGTCGCGGCTCACGATGCACGCTTCGTACGCGAACTGCGCGCGATCCTCGCGCTCTTCCTGCGACAACGTCTTCACGAACTCTTCGAGATAGTTGACGCCGAAGGTGACGTGGCGGGCTTCGTCGCGGATGACCAGGTACAGCAGTTCCTTCAGCACCGGATCCTGCGTGTCGTCTTTGGCCGAGTGGAACGCGGCGAGCGCCAGACCCTCGAGGATGATCTGCATGCCGATGAACTTCAGGTCCCAGCGCGGGTCGGTGAGGATCTTGTCGAGCAGATCCTTCAGGCCGCGGTTCACCGGATAGCTCAAACCCATCTTGCGCTGCAGATAGCGGTTGAACACTTCTACGTGGCGCGCCTCGTCGAACGTCTGCGACGCGGCGTACATCTTGGCGTTGAAGCTCGGCGCGCACGAGACGAGTTGCGAGGCGACCAGTAATGCTCCCTGCTCTCCGTGCAGGAATTGCGACAGCGACCAGGCCTGGTCGTGGCGGGCAAACTCGAGCTTGCGATCGTCGGTCATCGAATCCCACGGCGCATAGCCGATCCACGGCGACGACTCGATGATTTCGCGACGGCGCGCTTCGGGCAGCGGCGGCGCGGCGTGCCAGTCCGGCGTGCGATCCCAATGCACGTCGAGGCTCGCGTTCCAGTTCAACTGCTTGCCGAGTTCGTACAGTTTGTTGATGCGGTCGTCGGCGACGCGGTAGTCCCAGTTATAGGTGCCGGTCAGTGGCGTGTTGAAGATTTCCGCGACGTGATTGACCTGCGCTTCGGTCAGCGTGCCCTCGGCCAATGTGCCCTCGGTCATCGTGCCTTCGGCCATTTCGTCGGCGGCTGCAGGTTGCGTTTCCGCGTCGAAGAAGCGGACTTTGCGGGGTGCGGCGTCCAGATACGTGATGGTCATGCGGGATACCTCCTGGAGAGATCGCGCAATGTTACGGACGGTAACGATGCTGGAAAGGTTCATTCTTGACTTTGAATGATCATTTCCGGACAGTCTGCCGGTCGTCACGCCCGCCGAATCCGATGCCGTTTCGCGCCCGCCCGAGTCTCGACCTGCCCGCCGTGCCCGCGCGCGCCGCAAAGGCGACGCTCGAGGGCGCACGCCGGATCGGCATTCCGGCTGAGGTGGTGCTGGCCAATACCGGCCTGTGCGAAGACGGCATCCGGGTGCCGGCTGCGCGAATCACTTACCGGGCTTACCTGCAGATGCGCCGCAACGTGCTGGCGCAGCCGCTGCCGGCCGACTACGGTTTTGCCCGCAGACCGTTCTCGATCGCGTCGTACGGCATGCTCGGCTACGCGATGATGTCCTGCGCGACTCTGCAGCAGGCCATTGAAATCGCGCTGAAGTACTACCGCACGGGCGGTCCTTTGTTCGAACTGACGTTCGAGCTCGACTCGATCGGTCTGGTAATCAGCACGGACAACGTATTCGATCTCGATTGCCCGTTACTGACGCTGGTGACGGAGGACCTGTTCAGCACGTTCCCGCTGCTCCTCGAATTGCTCGTTGGGAAGCCGATTGCTCCGGTCGAGGTCGCTCTCGGTTATCCCGCACCGCCGCACCAGCATCTGTATGCCGCGGCGTTCCAGTGTCCGGTCGTGTTCGACGCGCCGCGCAGCCGATTCGTGCTCGACATCGCCTCGCTCGCGCTGCCGCTGGTGCAGGCAGACGCGGATTCGGCGGTGATGTTCGAACGATCGTGTCGCGAACTGCTGAACGAGATCGAACGGCACGAGAGCCTCGCCAACGAGCTGCGCCAGCTGTTGCTGTCGTCGCCCGGCAATCTGCCGGACGCGGCAACGGCAGCTTCGAAGATGCGTCTGGGTGAACGCACGTTGCGGCGCAGGCTCGCCGACGAAGGCACCACGTTCCAGGCCATTCTCGACGAGGTGCGTTGCCACATCGCCACTGACTACCTCGTCAGCACGCACCTGTCGACGCAGGAGATCGCCGAGTTGCTCGGCTTCAGCGAGGCAACGAACTTCCGTCGCGCCTTTCTGCGATGGACGCAGCGCTCGCCCACCAGCTACCGCAAGCAACGGTGACGGCGGTGATTCATGCGTTCGACGGAAACCTGAGGTCGCAACGGCCGTTGCCGGAGCTGGCGACCGCATTCGATCTGACGGGATTCAGCTTCGAGATCGCCGGCGGCGGGCTGCGATCGGTCGAGGCCGGCCTTTCGCTCGATGCGACGTCGTGCCGCACCGATGGCGTCGCACTGGTCGGTACGATCGACGATGCGAGCTTCGATCCCGACCACGTGCTGCGCCGGCTCGCGCTCGCGATGGAAGCGGACGGCATTCCATTTACACTGCGATTGTTGGACGCCGACGGCGTTGCACGGGTCACCTATGAATCAGATCGTTGAACTCCCGGCGGACGCGGCGCAGGCGCTGAAGCGGTTGCGGCCGCAATGGCGGATCGACGGTGTCAGCAACGTCGAACTGCTCGTAGGCGGCTACACCAACGACAACTTCGCGTTGACGTATCGCGACGCGGAATACGTGTTGCGGCTCGCGCGGCGTTCGCCGCTCGCCATCGATCGGGCGTTCGAGAAGCGTCTGCTGTCGGGACCCATCGCGCTGCTGACGGCGCCGCTGGTCGCATACGTGGTGCCGGAAGGACACATGTTGACCCGGCGTGTCGCGGGGCCGTTGCTCGTGGATACGCGCCCTACCCGCGCCGCGCTCGCGCAATATCTCGCGCGCCTGCATCTGCGCATTCCGCCGCTCGGGCGCCGTTACGATCTCGTTCAGACCATCGGCCGCGATCTACGCGTGGCGGCGCAACTCGGCGAAGCGGCGCCTGCGTGGTTCGCGAAGGAACACGAGTCGCTTACGCGCGCGGCGCTGCAGATCCGTCCGTGTCACAACGACCTGAATCCGTGGAACGTGATCGTGAGCGCGTCGGACCCCGCGCGCTGGTGCACGCTCGACTGGGAGATCGCCGGTGACAACGATCCGTTGTTCGACCTCATCTGCCTCAGCGAAGGTCTCGGCTGGTCGCTCGACGAAACCGATCAGCTTATGGATGAATATCTGGAGTTGATCGAGTCGCCGCGCGCCCCAACGACACCGCAACGCCGCACCATTCGCAAAGCGTACTTTCTGCGCGAGTACGCGTGGGCGCTGGCACAGCTCGCGTCGGGCAATCGCCGGCAGGAGATCGAAGCGCAGCTAGCGCGCAGCGCCGAAGCGTTGAAAGAGATCAGCGGCTGAGCCAGCCGTTGATCGCGGTTGCAGCCCGTTCGAGCCGCTGTTCCGGTGATCCGCTCACCTCGAGGTACGGCACACCCAGGGAATCGAGCAGCGCCCGATAACGCGCGTGCAGCGCCGGCCGCTCGTGCGGATGCTCGCGCAGTGGATCGGGCGTCCAGGGGATGTCGGGCGTGGGCAGCAGGTAGCCGCGCCGTCGCGGTCCCGTCAGTTGTTGCGACAGCGTCGCGTCGATCCACGGATGACTGCCGCCGTAACGGACGTTCCACCAGATTCTGATGACGACGAGATCGGTGTCGGCGATCAGCAGCGGCTCTTCGTCGGTCGCCGCCACCTCGGCGGCGTGTTGGCCCTTCGCAACGGCGAGTACGTCGCTTTCATCGTACGAAGGCTTACCCGCCAGGTAGGTCCGCGAGAACTCGGGCACCCATGGAACGGCGAATCGCTGCGCGAGCTGCTGCGCCAGCGTCGTTTTTCCGGCGCATTCCGCGCCGACGACGGCGACGGTCAGACCGGCGCGGTTCGAAGCATCGACTGCCGCCACGCCCACCACCCTGCGAATGCCATACCGATGTAGACGCAGTAAAGCAGCGCGTACATCTCGAGACCTTTGAACAAGTAGATACCGGTCGCGACGATGTCGACCACCAACCAGACAATCCAGTTTTCGATGTGTTTGCGTGCCTGCAGCCACATCGCCGCAAAACTCATCGTCGTCGTTGCGCTATCCCAGTACGGCACTGCGGCGTCGGTGTGGTTGGCGAGGAACCAGCCGAGCGTTGCGGTTGCCGCAACGACGAGCCCGGTAAGCCCGACGACTGCACGCAGCGGCGTGTTGGTCACCGGAACGTCGGACGACCCGCCGGAAGGTTCGACAGGCCGATCGGCGAATGCCCAGTAGTACCAGCCGTACGCGTTCATCACGACATAGAAGACGTGCAGCGCGAGGTCCGCATAAAGGCGCGCTTGAAGGAATACGACGATCGAGATGAGCGAATACAACAGACCAATTGGCCAGTTCCAGATGTTCTGCCGGATCAACAGCAGCACGCACAGCAGGCCGGAGATCAGGCCCGTCACTTCGAGCCAGTTCTGCGCCCAGTAATCGACAGTGAGGTATTCCACACACGCACTTCGTGATTCGGCGGCGAAGCCTGCCGTGCGCTAGCAGGCATTGCAAGGCGCCGCAGCACGACGCACGCGCCGAGGGGTGCCATTTGCCGGTAAAATACCCGGCCTATTCGCACAACGGACGCACTATGGCAAAACGCATCGCGATCGTCGAAGACGATCCGGATCAGCGCGCCAACTATCGTGACGCGATCACGAAGAAGGGCTACGACGTGGCGGCCTACGCGAGTCGCGAGGAGGCGCTGATCGGCATCGAACGTCAGATGCCCGATCTCGCCATTCTCGACATCATTCTCGGCGACGAAGTGGATGCCGGCTTCCAGCTGTGCCGCGATCTTCTGGTGCGCGCCCCTACGCTTCCGGTGATCTTCCTCACCGAGCGGATCGGCGAGATCGACAAGATCTCCGGACTGCGCCTCGGTGCGTGGGATTACCTGCCGAAGCCGATCTCGCTCGACTATCTCGCGGAACGGATCTCGTCGTTGCTGCGCATCAACGAAGTGCGTAACGCGACCAGCACGAAGGAAAGCACCACTGCGCGGCGCGTGGGAGACCTGTCGCTCGACCAGGAAGCGCTGCTGGTGTCGTGGAAGAACCAGCCGATCAACCTCTCCGGCACCGAGTTCCGGATGCTCGCGAAACTCGTTCGCGTACCGGGTCATGCCGTCAGCTACGAGACGCTGATGAACGCGACGATGCAGAGTCTCGTGACCAACAACACCATCAACACGCACATGCGCAACATCCGCAAGAAGTTCGAGAAAGTCGACGCGGACTTCGCGTGCATCAAGAGCGAGTACGGATACGGCTATCGCTGGTCGGTTCAATGACACGTCCATGAAGCGGACACCATGAAGATCGGCAACCGCATACGCGGCCCGCGGCTCGGTACGAAGCTGATGCTGTGGGGGCTTGTGCTGCTCATCGTGCCGTGGATCAGCTATCGGCAGCTGATCGGAATGGAACGCCTGCTGATTCAAGGCCAATCGCAAGCGCAGCTGCTCACCGCCGAAGGCATCTCGACGCTGTTCAACGGCCGCGAAGATCTGTTCAACGATCTTCCGGTCCGCATCGAAGATTACGAATCGCTGTATGCGCGCCCGCTGCAGAATCCGATTCGCATCGACGGTAAGGACTCCGACTGGGAGCCGGATACCGACAAGTTCATCAAGTTCGGCGCCGATGCCGAGAACAACCTGACGGACGGCGGGTTCAAGATTCTGCTCGGTGAGCGCGGTGGCCAGCTCTACGCGTTCATGCGCATCAAGGACGATGCGCTCGTGTATCGCAATCCCGAATATCTGCGGCTCGACAACGCCGACACCGTGCGTCTGAACTTCATTCAGGACGACGGCGAAGACGGGCGCGTGGCCATCACGTTCACCGGTCCCGGTGTGACCACCGCGTATCGCGTCGGGCCTGATTGGAAACTCGCGGTAACAGGCGTTCCCGAAAACCAGGTGCAGGGTCACATGGAGCGCACGCCCGGCGGCATCGACGTCGAGTTCCGGATGCCCCTCAGCATGCTCGGCTCGCGCAAATTCTTCGGATTGTCTTATGTCGATGTCGACGACGGCGAATCGCGCGCGATTCGCGCCATTACGCAAACGCTGCCGAGCGCCGGCAAATCGAGCTTCAACCTGGTGGTGCTGCGTTCTCCGGAAGTGCTGAACATCATCCAGGGGCTCGGCTACTCCGGCGCCCGCATCCTCGTGATCGACGCGCAAAATCGCGTCCGCGCGGAGACCGGCAGCTTCACCATGAGCGAAGACCGCGAAGTGGCGGACCCTGGCTGGGCGTCCACCGCGCGGCGCTGGTTCGACGTGATCCGGCCGGTGGTGCACCGGCTGGTGATGTGGCAGCGCTGGGACGACGACGATCTCACTGAGGATTCCGCAACCGTCGTCAACAAGGTGATCGAGTCGTCGCTGCGCGGCAATCCGATCGCGCTGCGCTGTCGGGTGAACGATCAGGAAATCATCATGGCGGCGCACCCGATCGTATCGCGTGATGCAGTGCTCGGCGGCGTCGTGGTCGAGCAGAACATCGCCGACATTCTGGCGTTCCAGCGCGCGGCGCTCGAGCAGGTGATCGTGCTGTCGTTGGTGAGTCTGCTGGTGGTGTTCGTAGTGCTGGTCGCTTTCGCCGGTCGTCTGGCGTGGCGGATCCGGCAGCTGCGGCGCGAAGCGAGCGCGGCCATCGACCCGCGCGGGCGACTCCGCGCAAACGCGTTGCAGAGTGCCATGAACGCCGGCGACGAGATCGGCGATCTGGCGCGCAGTGTTTCCGGCATGCTGGCGAAGCTGCAGCAGCACAACCAGTTCCTCGAAAACATGCCGCGCACGCTGCGGCACGAGATCAACAATCCGCTGAACACGCTGAGCACGTCGCTGCAGAACCTCGCCGACGAGAATCCGGCAGTGCGCGACAGCAAGTATCTCGACAGCGCCAAACGCGGCGTGATGCGGATCGGCGCCATCGTGCAGAACCTCGCCGACGCCGCGAATCTGGAGGAATCATTAGAGGCAGAAGAGCTCGAGATCGTCGATCTCGAACAGCTGATCGAAAACTACGTGGCGAACTGCCGCGTCGTGCACAAGGATTGCGAGTTCGCGTTCCGCGGTGCCGGACACCCGGTTTACGCGCGGGTTTCGGACTATCGCATCGAGCAGCTGCTGGACAAGATCATCGACAATGCGATCGACTTTCATCGCCCCAACAGTCCTATCAAGGTGCAACTCGATCAGTTGAAAGACTTCCTTCGCATCACCGTTGCGAACCGCGGGCCGACGTTGCCGCCGGCAGCCGAAGAGACGCTGTTCGATTCGATGGTGAGCCATCGCGGCGCCGAGGCGCGCAACCGCCTGCATTTCGGTCTCGGACTCTATGTCGTGCGCGTGATCGCCGAACACCATGGCGGCAGCGTGCGCGGCATGAATCTGCCCGACGGGTCCGGTGTGGTGGTGATCGTGCAGCTGCCGCTCGCGAACGTGGCGGCCACGCCGGCGCGCACGAATGGGGAAGCCGCGGCGACCACGAACGGCTGAGCGTCAGGCGCGGAAGTACTCTGCCTGCAGGGTGACCGGTCCGTCGCAACGCAATTCGCCGCGCTGAACCATGTAGACAACGGCCGACAGCACGCTGCGGGCGGCGGCGCGATACATGAATTCGGGTACGTCGGCGTACATGGTGGGGACCATGTCTTCGATTTTGTGCTGCCCGCGCTCAATGCACGTCAGGATCTGTTCTTCCCGCTCGCGCCGATGCGCGATGAACGCCTCGACGTGGTGCTTCGGATCGAGCACGGAGGGGCCGTGCGTGGGCCAGTACAGCGCGTCGTCGCGGTCGAGCAGCAACGCGAGGCTCTCCATATAGCGGCGCATGTCGCCGTCGGGCGGCGAGATGATGCTGGTGGACCACCCCATCACGTGATCGCCGGTGAACAGCGTGCGTTCTTCTCGCAGCGCGTAGCACATGTGATTCGACGTATGGCCCGGTGTGTACACGCACTCCACCGACCAACCGTCGGCCGCAATGACCTCGCCGTGCCGTACCTGAACGTCGGGACGGAACGCCATGTCGGCGCCTTCCTCGAGCTTCACGGTGGGATCTTCGATGCCCGAGCCGTGCGGACCGAATGCATACGACAGCGCGTCGCAGCGTTCACGCAGCAGTGCGCATCCGGGGGAGTGATCGGTGTGCGTGTGCGTGACCAGCATGTGGCTGATCCGTTCGCCCTTGGTTGCGGCGAGAATGGCGTTGATGTGGTCGGGATCGGCCGGGCCAGGATCGATGACCGCGACGTCGCCATGGCCCAGGATGTAGGTGCCGGTGCCGTGCAGTGTGAAGGGACTGGGATTCTTCGCGATCACCCGGCGGATCAGCGGCGACAGTTCGGTCACCGCGCCGTATTCGAACTCGAGTTCACGCCGAAAAGGGATCTTCACGCCCATCGCGAAATCCGCCGCCCCAGAGGCGCCGAAGCATAGTTTGCTGCACTGCGAAAGGCAACGCGACGCGCGGCACCGCGGGTCGGATCAGAGCATCGTGTACCACGCTGCCATCGCGATTGCGGCGACCAGCGCGACCGCGACGATCCAGCGGCCCCATCGCGGAGCGTCGCTGCGACGCGCCGTCGGTTCGCGGTACTGCAGCGTGACGCGGCCGATCCGGATCGAGTCGCCGTTGCCGAGCCTTGCGGTGTGGATTTCGGCGCCGTTGATCCATGTGCCGTTGGTCGAAATGAGGTTCACCAGTTGCGCGCCGTCGGGACGCAGCTCGAGTTCCGCATGACGCAACGACACGCTCGCTTCCGAGAGATGAATGTCGGCATCGGGACCGCGCCCGATCAGATGCCGTCCGAACGCCAGCGGGAATACGCGACCGGTCACCGGCGCGCTGCGGCCGATCAGCATCGGTCCAGTCGGAGCCGGGTCCGGATCGATCGGCGTGGCGGTCGGCAGTGCGCCCGCTTCCACCGTGACGTTCGCGATCTCCGCCGTTTCGGCGCGCGCCGGTTCGCCGACGATGCGTTCAGACACTTCGAGCTGATCCGGCGGTTGGCCCAGCGGCCGGATTGGCGTGAGGTCGGGGGCGTCGCCGATCAGCTGATAGCGGATCGTGTCGAAAGAAATCTCATCGCCGTGGAACACCCGCCACGCGCCGGCCACCCGGTCGCCGTTGACGTACGTGCCGTTGGCGGAACGCAGATCTTCGAGCCAGATCGCGCCGCGCTCCGCGCGCAACTGCGCGTGATGGCGCGACACGTGTCCTTCGACCAGTTGCAGATCGCAGTCGGTCGCCCGACCGATGTTCAGTGTCGGTGCAATCGGCACACCGATGCCGTCGCCGACGCGGTGCAGCTTCCAGCCGCAAGCCGGCGTGGTCGTTTCGACATCGAGACGCAACCGATGCTGACCCAGCACGAGCGCGGCGCCCGGTCGTAACCCGGCGCTTCCGTCGATCGGATTGTCGTCCACGTGCGCCGTCGCACCTTCGAGCACGATCACGCGCGGTCCACGTTCGGTGGTCTCGATGCGAACGTGGAAGTCGCGCACGTCTTCGCCGGCGATTACGAGGTCGTTATCGAGATGACGTCCGACGGTGACGCTGCCAGCCAGCGGAAATCGCGAATCAGGCTCATCGAGCAGTACCAGAGCGTAGCGCGCGTCCGTCATTCGAAGCAGTACTGAACGCGGCACGTGGCGCCATCGGCACCGAAGTTGAGTTCGCCGGCGCCGCGGATCGGCAATACTTCGCGGCGAACGAAGTGCGGCCGCGTTTCATCGGCTGAACGGACGAAGCTGCCGTTGGTGCTGTGGTCGCGCAGCACGACGATGCCGCGATGCCATTCGAGCGTTGCGTGAAAGCGCGACACGCGCGGATCGTCGATCACCACGTCGCATTGTGGATCGCGCCCAATCGTCAACTCCTGCTCGCGCCCCAGCGCGACGGAGCCGGATTTCGTCTGCAGCATCAGGCGGCGCCGCGTGGCATCGCTGGTGCGTTGTACCGACGAATTGAAATGGGTCGCTGTCGCCGGTTCCCAACACAAGTGGTAAATCGCCATCGAGCGCGCGGTGCCGCGTAGCCGCACTTGCTCGAAGCGGCGACAGGCTTTGCGTATCTGATGTCCGAGCGCTTCGTGCACGCTGTCGGATATTACGATTTCGCGCGCGCGAGCAATGGCCGTGAGGCGCGCGGCGATGTTCACCGTGTCGCCGAAGACGTCCCCTCCCTTGCGGATCAACGGGCCGGCATGCGCGCCGATGCGCAACTCGAGCATCGTGTCGACCTGAATGGCCTTCAGCGCCTGACACGTCGCGTCGGCGCTCGGAAACAGCAACAACAGTTCGTCGCCGTTGCGCTTGATGCAACTGCCGCCGCCCTCGATCGCGCACGCGCTGGCGAAGGCCAGTGCTTCTTCGATCCGCGCCTGCGCCACCTCGTCGCCGACGCGCCGGTACAATCCGACACTATCGACTACGTCGACGAAGGCAACGACGCGGTGCGCGCTCCGCCAGCCGAGTTTGTTCATTGTTTCGTCCCTTTCCCGCTTTCGGCTGCCCAACTATCCCGCAGCGCGCGCCATTCGGGAACATCTGGGGTAACTGTCAACGCCAGCTCGAGGAAATGCTGTGCGTCGGTTTTCAGACCTGCGTCGTATGCTTCGCGCGCGACGCTCGCCAACCGTCCCGCCGCCGCGTTCAGCATGTCGCGCGCCTGCACGTTGTTCGGATCGAGACGGCGCACTTCGAGCAATCGGGCCACGGCATTCTGGTCCGGCGGCTCGGTAATGAAGCCGTCGTTCATCAGCTTCTGTGCTTCGTTCAGCAGGCGCGAAACGCTGCCGATCCGTTGTTCCTCCGCTCTGAGCTTCGCCTTCAGCTCGCGGATCGCCGTGTCGGAGAGTCCGATTTCGGAGGCGCGCGCGCTGAGCGCACGAACGCCTTCGATCTGCCCAGTGGACAGCAGCTCGGTGGCGCGCGTGAGCAGCTCCGCGACCACCTCCGACAGCCCCTGGTTCGCGATCGCATTGTTCGGATCGGTGGCGAGCACGCGGTGATAGATCTCGGCCGCATTGCTGCCCGGAGGGTTGATCAGCGCGCCGTTAGCACGATATGCGGAGGCCTGCTGCAGCAGTGTCTGGATTTCCTGATCCGAGGTCGCCGCCCGCTGGACTTTATCGCGCACGGCCGCGACCTCGCCGCTCCCGGCATTGGCGGTAGTCGCGCGCTCCAGGAAGTTCATTGCGCCGGTGATGTCGCCGGCCTCCGAGGCGGTGCCGGCCAGTTGGGCGTAGTGTTCGGCGAGTCGGTTCAGCTCGGCTTTCGCGACGGGATGGCCGGGATTCAGACGCAGCGCTTCCTGATATGCCTGAATCGCGGCTGTTGCGGATGGCTGATCGTCGAGACCGTGGCTGCGCAATAGCGCTTCTGTGCTGGTCACCAACGAGTCTGCCCGCTTGCGATCGGACAGCTTCTCGAACATCGAGGTCAGTTCTTCGTCGTTCGGAAAGACCGCCAACGATTCCGTCAATTTCGCTTCCGCCAGTGCGAGGTCGTCGGCTGCCAGCGCCTGGCCGATGCTCGCTTTCCACTGTGTAGCAAGATCGGAGATCGCGGTGCGCGCCTGCGAATACGACGAGTCGACGTCGAGCACCCTTCTGTAGCCGGCCACGACCGCAGCGAGACTCTGATTCGGATCGCCGCGCAGCGACTCCGCCTGACGCCATGCGTTGAGCAACGCCGGCTTCTCCGTCAGACCCGTCGCGATCATCACCTTCGCAATCGCATTGTCGCGGTTCCACGGATACAGATAGCTCCAGATTCCCGTCAGAACGATGACCACGAGCGTCACCCACGGCCAGACACGTCGACTCTGTCGCAGCTGCTTCGGTCGCTGATCGGGTTCGGCGCGGATCGTGCGGCCGTCGCGCACCACCGGCATCGACACGCTGTCGCCGATCGCGCGGATTTCTGCGGTGTTGACGACCTCGGTCTTGATGACCGTGTTCGGAACCATGCCTGCCGCCCGAACGCCGTCGAGCGCTTCGATGACCTCCGCCCCGGTCTGATAGCGCGCCTCCGGCTTCTTCGCGAGGAATCGGTCGACCACGTTCTGCATCGCGCTGAGGTGGCCGGGCAATCGCGGAACCGGGTCCTGCAGGTGGCGGATGCCGACCGCCACGGCAGAGTCGGCCTTGAACGGCACTTCGCCGGTGAGCATCCGGTAGAAGACGACGCCCAGGCTGTAGATGTCGGAGCGTCCGTCGAGCGGCTTCCCGGATGCTTGTTCCGGGCTCATGTACTGCGGCGTGCCAACGACCGTACCATGACGCGTGATGCTGGCGCCGCTGCTGATGACGCGCGCCACGCCGAAATCCGACAGCACCGCCGATCCGTCTTCTCGGAACAGGATGTTCTCGGGCTTGATGTCGCGGTGAACGAAACCTTTCGCGTGGGCGCTGTCGAGTCCGCGCGCGATGTCTTTCACCACCGAGATCGCGGCCTGCATGTGCAACCCGCGCTTCAGGCGTCGGTTCAGGTCTCCGCCGCGCAGATACTCCATCACCAGGTAATAGCATTGGTCGTTCACGCCGGCGTCGTGAACCTGCACGATGTTCGGATGACTCAGCTGCGCGATGATGCGCGCTTCGCGCACGAAGCGTTTGCCGAAGCTCGGATCAGCCGTGTACTCGGGCGATACCACCTTGATGGCCACGAGCCGGCCGAACTTCTTCTGAACCGCAAGGTAGACGCGCGCCATCCCGCCCCGACCGATCTCACGCTCGATGCTGTAGCCGGGGATCTCGAGACGCGCTTCAGCCATTGGATCGAAGCGGACGTACTTCGCCTTCCACGAGGTGGCCGAGGACGATGTGCGCCGCAGGCACGTACAGCGTTCCGTCGAGACTCACCGCAGGACCGCGGCCGTGCGCGAGTCCGTTGATGCAGGTGTTGGCCTGGAACATCCAGTCGCGGCCGTCGATCGAAATGCGACAGCTCTTCACCGCAATCAGCGGTTGCGCGAGCACGAGTGTGCCGTCGCGCCATTGCTGGAATTCGGCCGAGCCGTCGACGGTTCGTTTGACGCCGAATCCGTGCATCTTGTTGTGCTCGAAGTTGCCTTCGTACACCGTTCCGTCGCGCCAATAGAACGTACCGAGCCCCTCACGCGCGTCGTTGGCGAATGCGCCGACGTAGCGGTTGCCGTTGGGCCACTCGAACGTACCCGTTCCGCTCTTCTTTCCAGCGACGAAACTGCCGTCGTACTTGCGGCCGTCGGGCCAGAAGAACTTGCCCAGTCCCTGCAGCTGGTCGCCTTCGAATTTGCCTTCATAACGTTCGCCGTTGTGCCACGTATACGTGCCCTGCCCGGTGCGTTCGCCGCCGACGAAATCGCCTTCGTACTTGTCGGAGTTCGCCCAGACGAACACGCCGTGGCCGGTGATGTGATCCTCGAGGAATTCGCCTTCGTAACGATCGCCGTTGGGCCACCGCAAAAGTCCGTTGCCCTGCCGCAGGTCCTTTTCGAAGCTGCCTTCGTATGTCCTGCCGTCGGGCCAGTAGTAAGTGCCGGTGCCCTGCATCCGGTCGTCCACGTACTGGCCGACATAGCGATTGCCGTCGGCCCACGTATACGTGCCCTGGCCGTTACGCAGGTCGTGCTCGACTTCCCCTTCGTAAACGTCGCCGTTCGGCAGCTCGACGTGGCGGTAGTCCGCCTGGGCAAACGCGGTCAGCGAGGCGACCGCAACGAGCACGAACGCGCGCATCTTCACCGCGACGCCTCGAACAGCGCGCGATACGTATCCCGCAGCAGCTTCTTCTGCACTTTCCCCATGGCGTTGCGCGGCAGCGAATCCACGAAGATCACCCGCTTTGGGACCTTGAATCCGGCGAGTCGTTCACGCAGCGGCCGCAGGACGTCGGCTTCGGTGAGCGTCTCCTCGGACCGATCGATCACCGCCACCACGCCTTCTCCGAAGTCGGGATGCGGTATGCCGATCACGGCCGACTCCCCGACGCCTGCCAAAGCGTCGATCTGCTCTTCGATTTCCTTCGGGTAAACGTTGAGGCCGCCGCTGATGATCAGGTCGTTCTGACGGCCGACGATCGAGACGACTCCCGCCTCCGACAGCGTTACGACATCGCCCGTAATGAAATAGCCATCGACTGTGAACGATGTCCGCGTCTTATCTTCGTTGCGCCAGTAACCGCCGAAAACGTTGGGACCACTGATCTCGAGCACCCCGGGTTCCCCCGCCGTCGCCAGCGAGCCGTCTTCGCGCCGCACTCTTGCGGTAACACCCGGCAACGGTTTGCCAACGGTTCCGGCAAGGCGCGGGCCGCGCAGCGGGTTGGACGTGATCATTCCCGCCTCGGTCATTCCGTAGCGTTCCAGAATCGTCGAGCCGGTACGCCGCTGGAATTCCGCGAACGTTTCCGCCAAGAGCGGCGCCGAACCGGAGATCCAAAGCCGAAGGGAGATGCCGGGGCGCGGAAATTCGGCCACGCCGAGCAGCCTGGTGTAGTACGTGGGCACACCCATGAATGCGGTCGCGCCGGCGAGTGCGTCGAGCGCGCCTCCGATCTCGAAGCGCGGAAGGAAGCGTGTGCTCGCGCCGGACAGCAGTGCGCAGTGAAGGGCGACGAACAGGCCGTGCACGTGATAGATCGGCAGCGCATGGACGAGAATGTCGCCCGCTGTGAAGCCCCAGATCTCGACGAGCGTACTGGCGTTCGATGCGAGGTTACCGTGGCTGATCATCGCGCCCTTGGAGCGGCCGGTGGTACCCGAGGTATACAGGATCGCTGCGATGTCGCTGTTCGTCCGCGAAACCGCCGGAACCGCCGCGCTCGTACGACTCTGCGTCTCCAGTTCCGCAAGCGTCGCGACGATTGCGTGGACACCGGCCGTCGATGCCAGCGCCGCAACGGCATCGCGTCGCGACGGCTCGACCACGATCAGGCGCGGTTCCGCATCGGTCACGAAGTACTCGATCTCGGCGTCCGTATAGCCCGAGTTCAACGGCATGTAGATCGCGCCGCTGCGCAGCACGGCGAGATACAGCCAGACGCCTTCGATGCTCTTCTCGAGCTGGACGGTCACGCGGTCGCCGGGACGAACTCCGAACGATGACAGCGCAGCGGAGTAAACAGCGACGTTCGCCAACAGATTTGCAAAGGTGAAAACGCGGCCGTCCATGCAATCGAATGCAATGGCTTCGCGTCGCGCGGAAGCAACGCGTTCTACTTCGTCGAATAGATTTCCCATCAGGTCCCTGTCGTCGGAGCCCGCAATTGCCGGGCTTTTCGATATCTCATAGACTCGCCGTTCCGCGAACGGCCTACTTTACTTGGACAGCCTGCTTTTCACCATTGTTTGCCTGCTGATCGGTGCTGTTGCAGGCCTACTTGGCGGACTGCTGGGCATCGGCGGCGGCGTGATCGTCGCGCCCGCACTGATCCTGTTGTTCGATCACACCGGAATGCTCGGCGATCACGCCGGCGGCGGAAATGGAACGACGCTCGTCGCAATCGGAACTTCGCTTGCGAGCATCATCTTCACCAGCGCGGCTGCCGCACTGACACAGATTCGCGCGCGAATGGTCGACTGGCAGATCGTCCGCCGCTTCACGCCGATGGTGATGCTCGCGAGCTACGGGTCGGGCTTCGTTGCATCGATGCTGCCGCTTGCAACGTTGCGCATGCTAATAGGCGGATTTCTCGGTTTCGTTTCGATCGTGATGCTGACCAACTGGCGACCGGCGCCGCATCGCGTGCTGCCCGGTCGCCTTGCATCGGCGGGCATCGCCGGGATAGCGGGTCTCGTTTCCGGCATCGCCGGTATCGGTGGCGGCAACGTGGTCGTGCCGACCCTCGTCTACTTCAACGTATCGGTGCACAGAGCCACGGCAACCGCGAGCGTGCTCGGCTTTCCCATCGCCATAGCGGGGTCGTTGGGATACGTAACTCGCGGACTCGGTGTGACGAGCCTTGGAGAAGGATTGCTCGGCTACGTTTACATGCCCGGCCTCGCTGCGATCGTCTGCACGACGATGGTCTGTGCTCCGATCGGCGTGCGGCTCGCGCACGGTCTGCAACCGTTACCGTTGCGTCGTGCGTTCGGCGCGCTGCTGATAGTCGTCTCGATCCGGATGCTGTGGAGCGGACTGTTCCCGTAGCGTGTGCCGCACCTATGCCATCGCGTCGGCCGAGCTCCAGAATTCGTGCAGGGCCCGCGGCAGTTCCCGGCTCGTCGCCCTGACGGGATGCCAATGGCGCGGCAGGTACGCGCGATACTCCGGCGCCAGGAATCGACGGTCGATCAGGCACACCACACCACGGTCGCTTTCACGGCGAATCAACCTTCCCGCTGCTTGCACCACCCGCGTCATCGCGGGTTGTTCATACGCGAGCGCGCGACCATACGGCTCACCGTAGCATTCGGCCATCTCGTTGCGCTCGAGCGTCGGCGGTGGCAGACCGATACCCACCACCACGATGCCGGTCAGCGCGTCGACCGGAAGGTCTATGGATTCGGTGAACAGGCCGCCGAGTACGGCGAATCCCGCGATCTGCCGGTTGCGGCGCCGATACGCTTCGACGAATTGCTCGCGCGCTTCTTCCGCCATACCGCGCGACTGACGTATCACCGCGCGGTGCGGATGCAGTGCTTCGTAGTGGCTCGCCACTCGATCGAGATATTCGAACGACGGCAATGCGACGAGATAGTTGCCGGGCCGCGCCGCGATTACCGCCTCGATGACGTCTGCGAGCGCAGGCAGTGTGGCTTCGCGCTGGCGAAACAGCGTGCCGACGTCGGGCACCACGAACACGCCGAGTCGTTCCTGCGGGAACGGCGACGGCAGGCGCAGCGTGCGCGCGTCGGGCTGTCCGTGCGCGCGTCCGGTCATATCGAATGGCGAAACGGTTGCCGAGAAGCGCACGTGCGCGCGGTATTCGCTCAAGGTCTCCGCGATCGCGGCGCTTGCGTCGAGACAGCGAACGTCGATGTCGATTGCACTGCCGCGACCCCGTAGGAACACTGCAAAGTGATCCGCGTCGTACCACGCCGCCGTGCGCAGCATGCGCAGCAACGCGAACACCAGTTCGACAACGCTGGGGGCGTTGGAACGCGAGTCGATGTCAGTGGTCAGTGCCGCCAGCAACTTCTCTGCGACGCGCAGCAACGACTCCGGGACATCGATGCGGCATTCGAAGGCGTCGCGATCGAGATCGAGCCTACGCGTGGTGTGGCGCCGGAGTTCCAGAATGCGGCGATCCAGTGCGGCGGCGCACCTCGCTGCTTCTCCCGACAATTCGCCAAGGGCGCGCGAAATCGTGCTACGCGCGAACACGCAGGACAACGCATCGCGGACGCGATCGCCGAGCTGGTGCGCTTCGTCGATCAGCAGCGCGATGCGATCTGCGGTGATCCCTGCGAGGCGTTTGAGCCGCACCACCGGGTCGAACACGTAGTTGTAATCGCAGATCACGATGTCGGACCACACCGCGGCATCGAGGGATAGTTCGAACGGACACACCTGATGCGTTCGCGCGACCGTCTCGATGGCCGCGCGCGTCATCGTGCCGATCGCGAGCAGCTCAGCAACCGCGGCCTCGCTGCGATCATAGTAGCCGCGCGCATAACCGCAGATCGCAGGATCGCAAACGGGTTCGGCCATGAAACAGATCTTCGCTTTGGCGGTGACGGTGACGCGACGTACCGCGTCGTCCACGTTCAGCAGTCTGATCGCGGTCTCGGCCGTCGCTTGCCCGGTCGCTTTGGAGCTCAGGAACACCACTCGGTCGGTGCTGCCCTGCCCCATCGCGATCAGCGACGGGAATAGCGCGCTCAGCGTCTTGCCGCTACCCGTGGGTGCTTCGAACAGCAACGCGCCACCGTCGCGCACGGTGCGATAGATCTCTGCCGAGAGCGCGCGTTGCGCAGGGCGGAACTTTGGAAACGGGAACGCGAGATGCGAAAGGCGATCGTTGCGGAGTTTCCGGTGCGCTTCGAGTTCGCGCAGCCACTTCGCGAGTCGAGCGCAGCATTGCTGCAGGAATGCTTCGAGCGCAGCCGAATCCTGGTCTTCCTCGAACGGCGTGACGTCGCGCGTGTCCGGATCGCAGTACAACAGTCGCAGACGCCACGGCACTTCGCGAACCTGGCTGCGCGCCAGCAGTGCGGCGTAGAGCCGGAGCTGACCGAGATGTGCACTGCCCGCGTGCGCGAAGAGACGCTGCGGCTCCATGCGCGACGTCTTGAACTCCTCCACGATGCCTTCGTGCGGGTCCCATCCGTCGGCGCGTCCGGTCAATTCCAGTTCGACGTCGTCGTCGCGCCACACCGCCTTCACCGACGCTTCGCGTTGGTACGTCGGCGGACGCGTGCGCTGGATGAGCTTCTGTGCTTCGATTCCCTCAATGCCGTCCGTGGATTCGTCGTAGCGGAAGTGGATGTCGCCCGTGCGGCAGGTCAACTGCGCGAGCGTGCGCACCGCAATTCTGAGCCGCGTCGCCAATTACCACTCCACCCAGAGCACGTACGCGGGAACGCCCGCGCGCGCGAAAAACTCGAACCACAATCGCTGTTCGCGCCGCAATTGATCGCCGGGCCCTTTGACTTCGACGAACTGAAAACGCCCCGGTGCGAAGAACAGCGCGAGGTCGGGGAATCCGGTGCGGGTCTGTTCGATGTCGTCGAGCATGTAGTCGAATATCGCCGTCCAGGTCGCGCCGGGCACCGCGGTCGTCGCGCACTCGATGAATTGCGATTCGAATGCGCGCCAATCGACCAACGCGCTGTTCACGCCGCACTTCTTTTGCGCCGTCGCGCGCACCTCGCGCGCCACCGCATCGCCCACGCGCAGCATTTGCATCCGGGCGTCGATCAGCGGCGCCCGGGCGTGACGAAAATCGGACCAGTACAGGTCGGCCGGCCGGTTCTGATACGGATTCACGAATGCCGCTTCGATGGGCGCGAAGATCACATCCCAGAATGCGAGTCCGAGCATGCCGAGCGGTAACCGATTCTCGAGATGCCGACCGGTGCCCTCGTCGCGCGTCAGCGCAGCAAGTGCGGCATTTTCCACCGAGACGCTCGGCGCCTCCGGCAGCCGCAACACCTGTTCCGGAATGCAGCGCGTTCTTCGGCCGCGCCCCTGGCGGAACTGCTGCGCAAAGTACCGCTCGCCGGCACTCAACGGAGCGCACTCGATCAGCTCCAGAACCGCACGCGTTGCGGGCGCGTCGCCCAGTTTGCGCAGAAGACGCGCACGCCGTTCACGCCCCGGCGCGCGCGATGTTCGCGCGTATGCACTCAGCGCGATCTCGTAGTCGCGCGCTCGTTCGGCGCTGCGTCCGAGCCGGTTGACGAGATCGGCGCGCACGCGTTCGAGCAGGCGTCGCCCGCGCCTTCGCCACAACGCTTCCAACACTTCCTGAGCGGTCGCCGGATTCCACGACGACTCGAGAACATGCAGCGTGCCGCGCAAAGCGC
>CAWADH010000014.1:0-415096 GCA_963780795.1 uncultured Gammaproteobacteria bacterium
CGAGCTGCTTCTTGATCACGCCTGCATAACCGATACGCGGATGCGGGATTGACGCCATGTCTGGCGGCTCTTCGACCGGCGTCGAGAAGAGTCGAAAGTCCACGCCGTTAGGCACGAGCGCGGTCCGTTGATTGACGCCACCCTTCTTCTTCAGCAAGGCGTGCGAATGGACGATGACCTGATCGACTCGGCGCAGCAGATTTGTCTCGCGCACCGAGTTGGGCTGGTCGTCGTCGGAGAAGCTGTATTCGTCGTCGATGTGGTAGCAACTGAAATCGTGCGGAACGAGGTCGAGCGCATCTGCGAATTCGTCGCGCCAGATATAGAGTGCGATCCGCGTGGCTCCCCGGGCAACAAGGCGCTTTCGTGCCAGGGAGAGTCTCGACTTTAGACTGAGAGCGCTGAACCAACCGGGGCGATGAAAATTTGGATGTCGCCAGCCGGTGGTCAAGACGTCCATCGAAGGGCTAGCTTCGACCACCGATCGGTGGCGAGGAAGCTCTGCCCGGACGGCTTGAAAAACTCGCGCCAGTTGCGAGGCGGCTCTACCCATACCACCGGATAGTACTTCGCCAGACGTTCCAGTACGTGATGCCGGACCGTCACGATGCCGCCCCAGTCATCCGGTACCAATGCGATGATTCCGAGGGAGCGGTCAGCAGCCATTCAGTTACACACGACAGGCCAAGGCTTTCTCAGCCGCGCGCTCGCCGCTGATGAAACTCTCGTCCGTCCACATGTAGCCCCAGTCGCCATACCGACCGCAGTACGCAATGCCGATGTCCTCAAGATATCCATGCACCTCTGGCAATGGCGTCAGCACGATCCAGATCGAAGATCACGTTTGCATACTCGATGACCCGAGCGTGCCGCGTCAGGATTCGATCGGTCTCACGCAGCAGTCCGCACTTCTTCAGATCGGCGATCACGCGATCGATGCAGAGCTCTCGGGCGCATGGTCGAGCGGACGATACTTCTTCGAGTAATACACCTCCGCCTGAATGCTGCCGCAGCCGCGAGGCACGTTCGTCGCGGACAACATGTGCGGGAAGCTCAGACGCGTGAAGCTGATGTCCTCGTCGTAGAAGTACGTCATTTGCGACTCTGATAGATCGTCGCGGTCGATGCCGACGTTGACCAGCACGCAGGTCGAACAGGCGAGTCGTTGCGACGCATCGACGACGTCTTGCGGCGCGCCTTTGATCATCGGCACGAGATCGGGCAGTGCGATCGACGATACGAGCGCCTGAATATTCTGTCGTCGATGCCGTTGGCAAATCGCAGTGTCTTCTGCTTCGGATCGATCGCCACCAACTTGTGGTTGAGCTTCAGATCCGCGAGCTCCGGAAATTCACGCAGATACGAAAGAAAACCATCCTGCGTCGGGTAGCGGAAGTTCGAGATGTAGTGCGTCTCCGGTTTCCACGGTGCGAGCGCGCCCTTCAGCAACTCGTCCAGGCTCGGACGATACATGCGCGGTCCGAGCCAGTCGGTACTCATGTTGCTCGCGGTCGTCAGATGGTATTTGCGCGTGTACTGCATCGGAAACAACTCGGCGAACTTGCGTCCGTAGCTCGCGATCAGCCAATCCTCGTAGTTCGCGATCGGTCGTTCCGGTGCGTTCTGCTCTGCGACGAAGTCCTTGATGATCTCGACGATCAGATCGCGCGGAAGTGCGTTCAGATGCAGTTGCACGGGGTGCGTCACCCAGTGGCCGCGCCAGTAGTTGTTGAGATTGATCTGAACCGATTCGTATTTCTGGTCGACGTTCTTTGCCAACAAGTCCTGGATGCGGGGATCCTTCGTGAAGGAGATGTGTGGTCCGAGGTCGAACAGAAAGCCGTTCTCGTCTCGGAACGATGCTGTGTGCCCGCCAAAGTAGGCGCTCTGTTCGTAGACGACGGGCCGGAGTCCGGTCTCTGCGTTGAGGTGACTGGCAGCGCCAAATCCGGCCATGCCGCTACCGAGTACCACTATTTCTGCCAACTTGGATTCTCCAGGTGCGATCTCTGTCTGAGCTTAGGCCGGTCACTCGCTGGTCGCCGACGCCGGCGTCACAAAGCGAACGGTTATTCCATACTCGCGAGGCGCCGCAATTGGCGTTCGTGCGCCGAATCACGCGTGGCCGTCGGCCAGCGCTGTTGTTGCTCCATCCACAACTCGTCGCTGAGGCGCGTTGCCGGCAGTTTGACGTCGTCGAACCCGACGACAGCATCTTTGCGGATATCGCGAATCAAAACGCAGTCTTCAGACAGCGCGATGGGCAGCGCGTTGGTGGCGCGCGCGGTTGCGTGATTGTCGATCAATCCATATGCGCAAAAGCCACCAACCCCATCGAGGCGCGTTCCGGCTTTCAAATCTTGTTTCGCGACGGTGACCACTTCGCACGATGGTCCCGAAATGGGCGCCACGGTCGGGTCGGCGTGAATCACAGCGCGCGCGATCGTTGAAGGCAGTTGGATGTGCGGCAGATGGAACGGCGTGTAAAACACGTAGAACGGACCGTCGCCCAGCTTGTAATACGCGAGCTGCGTCTTCTTGTGAGGATTCTCTTCGTGAACAACGACAAAGGCGCCGGTGTGAGGTGATGCGCCAACCGAGTAGTCGACGATTCCGCCGTCGAGCATCGCTTCTGCTGGCAGCAGCTTTGCCAATTCTCTGACGTACCCGCAATTGGGGCCGTACATGCCGCGGCGAGCGACACCGAAGCCGGTTGCATTCGCGAGCACGGCCGTCTCCATCGACAGCTTGGTGGCGTCGGCAAACGACGTCACCTTCTTCACATCCTGGTCGTGCTTCGCCGCGAACTCGCGTTGCGTTTCCGGCGTGCGGTAGTAATCCACCATACCTTTGATGTTGCCGGCCGCGACGGGGCGCAGCCCGACGGCCTGAACGTAACGGAACAAGGTCATCGCGACGCCGGGCTCGTCGCCGTCGGTATGCGTCAACACCACGCCAGCTTCGTCCGCCTTGGTTTTGAGTATCGGTCCGATCAAGGAATCGAGCTCTGCGTTCACCAATACGACGTGCTTGCGGTGCTTGAATGCATCGAGCGCGACACTTGCGGCGAAATCCACGGTCCCTGTCACCTCGACGATCAGGTCGATCGACTCGCAGCGGGTCAACACAGTGAAATCGTCAGTAAGGACAGGTACTCCGCGCGCGATCTTGGCATCGGCATCGCGAACGGTCTCCACAGCGGCCCATTCGTTGATGCCAGCCTCGACGTATGCGCGTTCGGCGTGTGCAATGGTTCGATTCGACATCGCAACGAGTCGAATACCCGGTACCGGCGTGCCGAGCTGCAATGCAATTGCGCGCCCGGTGGCGCCCGCCCCAACAACACCGACTCGTATCTGGCGAGCTTGTCCTTCGAGTTTTCGCAGCACGCTGTAGACAGCCATGTTCTCGTTGGGGTTTATCAAGAGTTCATTTCGCATGGTCGGCTCTCCTCGTCGTTTCGATGCGTGGCCAACTTCGGTCCTGTTCGGAAACTATCGAAACCGACGTCGGCCAGGCAATGTCTAACGCTGGGTCGTTGTATGGGGCGCCTCGCGCGCAATCGGGCGCATAAAACGCGGATGTCAGATAATAGATGTCAGTATCGTCTTCGAGTGTCAAACAACCATGCGCACATCGCTCGGGGATGTACAGCATCTTCCCGTTCTCTGCGCTCAGACACGTTCCGTACCATTGAAGAAACGTAGGCGACTCCGGACGCAGGTCGACCACTACGTCAAACAGCGATCCGCGCGTACACCGTACCAGCTTCGCTTCCAACGCGGGCGACACTTGGTAATGGAGGCCACGCAGCGTTCCGCGATGTCGGCTGAAAACGCTGTTTGCCTGGAGCGGCACAAAGTCAATGCCATGCGCAGCAAAATCGCGTGAGCACCAGGCGCGTGCAAGTTGCCCGCGCGCATCGGCGTGCGGGGTAGGGCTCACCACCCATGCACCAGCAACGCTGCATTGCTCGAACTTCATGCTGTGAGTTCCGCGCTGCAGTCGAAGGATCCGATGCTCCGCGTCGGACGCATCACTTCGACGCCTCCGCCAATCGGCACTCGTACTCTTCGATCTGAGCGACGCTGAAGGCGCGAATATTCGTCGGGTCCGAAGCGTATGAGCGATACCAGTCCGCTACCTTCTCCAGCGACTCAAAAACATTCCAACAAGGCCGCCAGCCGAGTTTCCAGATTGCCTTGTCTATGCAGAGCCTAAGGACGTTGGCTTCGGGCGGCTGGCTCTTGTCGGATGCGTCAACGTACTCACCGCGACCCCAACATGCGATGAAATGCTCCACCACCTTGTACACAGGGAGTTCGTTCCCCGGAAGAGGACCGATGTTCCAACTCGAGCAATAGTTGTGCGCGTCGTTGCCGAGCAGCTTGGCCCCAATCGTCAGATAGCCGCTCAGGCATTGCAGGACGTGTTGCCACGGCCGCAGTGCATTGGGGCTGCGGATGCGAATGGGGCTGTTTGCTTCGAGCGATTTGACGACGTCGACAATGAGTGCGTCCTTGGTCCAATCGCCGCCACCGATGACGTTTCCTGCTCGAGCCGTCGCGAGCCGAACGCCGTGGGTACTCAGCTTATGGGTTGGGAAGAACGAGTGACGGTAGCTTCGAATTGCCAGTTCGGCGGCGCCTTTGCTTCCGCCGTAGGGGTCGTGTTCACCCATTGCGTCGTCTTCCCGGTACCCCCAAACCTGTTCGACGTTCTCGTAGCACTTGTCGCTCGTGATCATCAGCGCGGCCACGGGCTTGCCAAGCTTCCTGATCGCATCCAGTACGCTGATCGTTCCCATGACATTGATGTCGAAGGTCTCTCGCGGAATCTCGTAGCTCGTGCGCACCACACTCTGTGCTGCCAGGTGAATGACGAGATCGGGGTCGGCCTCTCGCATCGCTGCTTCCAGGCGGGCACTGTCGCGAATATCGCCTTCATGGTGCGCAACTAGGCAAGACTCGACATTCGCGATAGCGAAATGGCTCGGTTTGCTCGGGGGCGGAAGCGCGTAGCCGGTGACGTGCGCGCCGAGGTGGTGCAGCCACATCGTCATCCAGGTGCCCTTAAAACCGGTATGACCCGTCAGAAAGACGCGTTTTCCGTGGAAGACCCTTTCGCGAGCAAATTGCATGTCGTGATTCCGTGAATATGCGAGGCGCAATGCCGGTTGAAATGATAGACGAAGCGTTAGGGCCGCCCGTTCGGAAGTGGATGCATTGTTGTAATAACCATACCTGTTGGTCGGCCCAGGGGCCGCTAGATGCCCGTGAATCCGAAGCTCAATTTTCGACAATGGAATGCCTCGGCATAGCCGTCGGGCGCTGCACCTTCGAGGCCGCGCAAGCGCATCAGCGCATTGAACAGTTCGGGATCGAACCATGACTTGCTCGATTGCGATCCGAAAGTGCTTCAACAGAAGTGCGACTTTTTTGTCCCGCTGTTCCTTCGAGACGGGAACAAAGACGTTGGGGTCACCGAGTCCGCCATCAAATTTCGGGATTTCGTATTCGAGGATGAGATGGTTCCGGAACGTGTTCCACGTCAGTTCGCCCACTACTCGATGGTCCTGATGACGATCCTCGAGATGATGCGTGAAGATTACGTCCGGCGAAAACTCCGTCTTGAGCGCCTCGAACCGCTGCTTAATGTCGCTGAATTGCGCCGGGAAGTGACCGTCTTGATGGTCGAAGATCCTAACGGACGAGCTGTCAGCGTCTGACAGGAATGCCTTGGCGCTACTATTTGCTTCGTCTGCACGAACGCCGGTAGCGCCAAAGACCACCCACAGAATCTCCGAATGACCTAGTTCGGTTGTGAGTCGCAGCAGTGTCGCGCCGCAGCCGATCTCGATGTCGTCGCTGTGTGCACCCAGCACCAGGACGCGCGTCGGCCGATGTGGATCGAAGGCTGGCGAGAGGGTGATCAAATTCGAGCTGCTCGGAAGCTCAATCGGACGATCGACTAGCGCGTCCGACGCTGTTGTTCGCGTCGCACGCTCGCGCCTTCGGGTGGTAGCCGTTCCAGACCTGCCACGGTCGTTCGTTGTTGTCGTACATCGCATCCAGTCCGAGCTTGTCCTTCAGCGTGTCCATGGACCTCCAGAATCCTTCGTGTTGGTAGGCGCGTAGTTTTTTCGCAGCGATCAGTCGCGTGAACGGTTGCTCGACCAGTTCTTCTCCCTCGTTGATGTAGTCGAAGATGCTTCGACGAAACGCGAAATAGCCGCCATTCACCCAGAGGTCGGATTCGTTCACCGGCCGGATGGCTGAGACCTGGCCATCCGGGTCGATCGACACCGTATGGAAGCTCTGTGACGCCTTGACCGCTACAAAGCTACCCACGGCGCCACTCGCGCGAAACGTTTCGAGGTATTGGGGCAACGGCAGGTCTGAAAGCTGGTCACTGTAGTTGGCGAGGAACGTCTCGTCGCCATCAAGGTAAGGCTTCACTCGAAGCAAGCGCTGACCAATGTTGCTGTCGTTGCCGGTGTCGACAAACGTAATGCGCCAATCGGAAATATCACTGTCGGCCGGCCGGATTGCGCCGCCCGGTTCCATGGTGAAGGTCCTGGAAATATTGGGGTTGTAGTTGACGAAAAAGTCTCGGAGCGCGTTGCCTTTGAATCCCAAACAGAGGATGAACTCCTTGTGACCGTAGTGCGCGTAGTACTTCATCAGGTGCCAGATGATCGGTCGATCGCCGACGGGTACCAGCGGCTTCGGGATCGTGTCTGAGTATTCCCGTAGCCGGGTGCCCAGGCCGCCGCAAAATAGCACTACCTTCATGGGCGATCGACATCAGCGATTTGAACGGTGCGAGATTGTAATCGGGTCAAGCGTACGCCCGTGTTCGCGCCTTGTGACCCAACCCCCTGAATGTTGTCGCAAATCCCGCGTTTGTGACCCATAGCGCAATTGCCCGAAAGGGCCGAGCCGCGTGGCGCGAAGAGCATGTGTATGCGATCGCACGGTGCATATCGCCGTCCCTGTTTATTCTCGGGAGACGCGCGCGCAGGGGATTTGCCATGTCGTTGCGCGCTTGCACGCCAAAACTGGGGAAGAGGTTGAACGAATGACACGTCGCTTCATTTGGATATTGTTGGTGCTTGCGCTCGCGCCACCTGCTTTTGCAGACCCGGTCTCCGTGCAATGGACTAACCCGACCGCATGCACCGCCGGCTCAGGGGCCTACACCCATTTAGGCGTCAACATCCTGGTCAATGGCGCGTTCGTATCGCTGGTCCAAGGAACCAGCTATGCCGCGACACTGAACAGCGGCGATGTCGTTACGGCTTCAGCCTGCGGTTACTGCGGCGCGCCGCCGGCCAACGGCGGAGCCTGGTCAGCGCATGGACGCTGCGCGGTGGGAAACGAGAGCGCTGTTTCGAACCCGGTAACGTATACCTCCACAGGCACTACCACGTCTCCTCCCGTCAATAACGGGAGCGCACCGACCTCACTAACGATTACGCTCGGTGGCGCGGGGACCGCGCCGCCTGCACAGGAGCTCGACACATTTACGACGATTGGCTCTTCGTGGAGCGCTATCAACACAATTACGGCGTTGACGGTCAGCAATGGCAACGTGCAGTGCGGCACTCCGGATGTCGATTGCGGCATGATCCGCAACACGACGTGGCCGGCGAACCAATCCAGCACCGTTACCGTTGGCGCCATCGCGACCAACGACGAAGTGGGTGCTTTTGTACGAGCTACCACTACGCGCATGGGGTACATGTGCAATCAGATGCAGGGTGGTAACGCGGTCATATTCGAGATGAACGGCACGTCAGCTTGGAATCAACTCGCATCGATCCCCGGCACGCCGCTCGCTGCCGGGGGTACGCTTTCGTGCTCCGCGGTCGGCAACCAGATCACGTTGAAGGTGAACGGAGTGACGCTGCTCCAGGTAACGAATAGTGCTCATCCGACCGGCGGCCGCCCAGGCATAGCGCTATACGATCCCTCATCTATTTCGCTACGAGTCAGTGACTGGCGGGGAGACGCGCTATGACGACCCAGCGCCTCAATCCGCTTGTTGGGTCACCGCGCTCTTCGCTGTCCGACCAGTGAATAGAGCACCGTCATCAACCCGGACCATTCGGTGTATTCCTCTGTCGGCACGTTGCTCGTCCTCTTTGTATAGTCTGTGCCGATCGAAATAGACAGATCTCGCCAACGGGTCCAGTCAAGACGTAACCCGGTACCGTAGTTGTCCTGCGTGTCGTCATCTTTGAAATCGACGGTCCAGTAGTTCGCATACACTCGAGCTCTGAGTGTGGGTCGAGCGCGCGCCCGATACCCAGCGTCACGCCTTTCGTATTCTGATCGACCTGTGTGGTGTTCGCCGGGTCGGTCTGACCGCTATCGTCGTAGTTCTGATCGCTGAGGTACCCGGTGAGATCGATCGTGTTGTGGCCCAGTTGAGTGGATATCCCGACGTCGTGGCTTCGAGGGTATAAGGGGTAGTGACGCCGGAGTTGTCGTTATTGAATGATTCGCCGAGGCTTGGAATGCCGGCCGTGGCGTTTGGCGGATTGGGACTCAATGGATCGCGAGTAGGATGCGTTGAAAGTGGTCGTTACGCTGGAGTGCCAGGTGAGGTTGATTCCGCCGGTGGTGCCGCTGACATCGTCGGCGTGTTGCGATTGGTCGAACACCGTGTAGCCGATACTGGAGTCCAACTCGATCAAGTCGCCAGTGCTGACATATTGCAGATCCGCGGACTTCGAAACGTAGTCGATCGATTGCGAGCTGTCGTAGTTGACGTCACCGTACGAAGCGTTGAGCTGTATGTGACGCTCCGGGCTGATCGGAACGATATAGGCCACGCTGCCAATCTGCTCTTTGCTGTCGGTATCGGTGCGCTGCGCAGTGACAACTGCATAGTCATAGTGAAGGTCGATGGTGTGATCGCTCGGACCGTCGAGCGTCAGCGTGGTGCCTGCGGTCGCCGTGTTAGTGACCTGCTGGTTCGTCGGCACGTCTTGAGTACGAGCGTCGATCGTTGTCTGGGTGCTGGCATTTTCGAAGTTGAATGTCAGTCGTCGCGCGATCGCTCGCCACGTCAATAGAGCAGTACCTTCGGCTACGGTCTGATCGCCGAATGCATCGTCCTGATAGATTTCCCGCATCACGCTGTAGTCTGCGGATGCCGACACAGTCGGCCCTTCGTGCGTAGCATTCACCAAGATCTGCGGCGTTTGGATCCATCCGCTTTGTTCGTCGTTGGCGGTCAGTCCCACGTTGTCGGTGTACTCGGCGCCGTAGCCAGCTTGGATGTTCAGTTCGACCGCTTGTGCCGAAATACATGCAGCGGCCAACAACAGCGCCGAAGCGCATTGCAATTCGCCGAGGCGGAACAGTGTTCCCCGTCATCGTGGTGGTCTCCGTCGGCGGGATCAAAACAATCGCTCGGGCACCGTAATCACGTCGCCCGGCCTGACTGCGAAATTCGTACTCATATCCGCACCGGCCAGTAGACGATCCAAGCGAATCTTCAAGCGCTCGCCTGAGGCGCGATATAGAACCGTGCCTCCCGGATTTGCGAATTCGTTGACTCCTCCTGACTCCAGCACAACATCGAGTACCGTCATTCCATTTCGGTACGGCATTGAGCTTGGCTTCTGGACTGCGCCGGTCACTCTGACGCGCGTCAGGTATTCGTTGGTGCCCATTCCGACGACGGTGGTCGTGACGATGGGATCGCGGATGTATTCGGAGAGTGCCGCCGCAATCAATTTGCTGACCTCTTCCGGCGTGTGGCCGCCGACGACAACATCTCCGGCTACCGGTACCGTGATCTTACCGTCTGGTCGCACCGTCACCGAGACAGACAGGTCAGCATTTCGGTAAACGTCGACCTTGAGATTGTCGCCGATGCCGATCCGGTATTCGGCTACGAAAGCGGGTCCCGAATCGTCCGCGGGCGGGGGCGCAGTTTTGGTGGCACAGGCCACGATGGCCAACACATTGACTGCACTCGCTATCCAAAATATCGACTTGCGATGCATTGTTACCCCAACTATATGACCTTATTTCGAGCAAATTGATGATAGACGTCAGCGCATCGTTTGGACATCCGTCGCGACGCGCCGAGTGGAACGTCTGGATGTGCGACGCTTTCCGAACCCGCGCAACGAGGCTCGGCACAAAGTCCTGGATAGCGTGCGTCGCGCTCGTTAGAAATGCGTCCTTCAGGGGCCAATTCACCCCAAACGTCGGGTCGTTCCACCGAATGCCGCGGGACAACGCTCCGCATGGAAGTCAGTCATTTGATAAAGAACGGCCACGTCTGGAGTCAACGTCTGGAACCCGTGCGCGAATCCCGGCGGGACGTAAACGCCCTTCAGTTCGTTGTCATCCAACTCGATCGAGAAATGTTGCAGGTAGCTCGAGGAATTCGGGCGCAGATCCACAATGACATCGTAGATACTGACCCCTCATACATCGGACGAGCTTGCCTTCCCGCGACGGGGCGGCTTGAAAGTGGAGCCCTCTGATGGTGCCGCGGAATGGGGTCCGCGACAGATTCGTCTGAACCATCCGCGGCATGATTCCTTGCGCCTCAAACTCGGTCTCGCAGTGAAGGCGCGTGAAGATCCCCCGCGAATCGCCTAGTAGCTCCGTCGATACGACGTACGCCGAAGCGAGCGGCGTAGGGTCGAACTTGATCATTGTTCCGTCCAGAAGAAGCGACTATCGAGCTGTCCAGTTTTGGTGAGGTGCGACAGACACTTCACGCGTGTGAACGCGCGTGACTCGAAGACTTCGCGGGTCATCGCGATTCGTTGGAACAGTTGCCGAAGCTCGCGGGCACCGTCTGCGTAGTCCCCACTCGCATTTGAAGTTGGGAAGCTGTGCGTGGATCTTCTCGAAGTTGACTCGATAGCTGCGATTGTCGCGATCCGTAGGACCGAAGCTCAATTCGCAATTCGGAAATTCCTTTTGAACGATCTCCGCGACCTCGCGAATCTGGAAGTTCGCATCGTTGTCCCCGACATTGAACGTATCGTTGTGGACCGTTTCCTTCGGAGCCGCCAGGACGCACTGTATCGCCTGGCAGATGTCGCGAACGTGAACCAGCGGACGCCACGGAGCGCCGTCGCTCGTCATGGCGATTTTGCCGCTGGTCCAAGCATGCCCCGCGAGATTGTTGAGAACGATGTCGAATCGCATCCGTGGTGAAGCGCCATACGCCGTGGCGTTTCTCAAGAACGTCGGCGTGAATTGGTCGTCGGCGAGTGCGCCGACGTCGCGTTCGACCAGAACTTTGCAACGAGCATACGCCGTCTGAGGTGATGTCGGAGATGTCTCGTCTACGAGACCGTCGGCAATTCCGTACACCGCACAAGACGAGGTGTAGACGAATCTTCGAACGCCCGCTTCCTTCGCGAGCTGCGCGAGCCGAACAGAACCGTGATGGTTGATCTCATGAGTGACTTCCGGATTATGTGCGCCGAGAGGGTCATTCGAGAGCTCGGCCAGGTGAACGACAGCATCGAATCCGACGAGGTCTTCTCGCGTTATCGTTCGTAGGTCGCGCGACACGAGTGGAGGCTCGGCGCGCACAGTTG
This sequence comes from uncultured Gammaproteobacteria bacterium, assembly GCA_963780795.1. Lineage (GTDB taxonomy): Bacteria > Pseudomonadota > Gammaproteobacteria > Pseudomonadales > Azotimanducaceae > DATJGR01. The sequence continues at coordinate 11,585 of CAWADH010000014.1, forward strand.
GATCCGTGAATAGCCAGCCCTCACGATAGAAACCCGTGTCGAGGGACACGACTTCGTGCCCATCGCGCATCAATAACGGTCCGAGCACGCAACCGATGTAACCTGCCGACCCGGTCAGGAACACACGCATCGCGATCTCCGGATTTTAAGATTCGTCAAACCATACATAACGCTTCTCTGTGACCCTGGTTTCGATCGACAAATGTTACTTGAACTGAGCGTCAGGAATGCGCTGGCGAATGTAACTGGGCCACCCGCGCGTCAGAACACTTTTGTCTCAGGAATCGGCACGACGAAGCGACCGCCCCACTGCCTGATGTCGTTCATCTGCTCCATGATTTCATCGCGCAGGTTCCAAGGCAGAATCAGCAGGTAGTCGGGTCGCGTTTCGCGGATCCTCTCGGGCGCGAAGATCGGGATACGGGTGCCAGGAAGAAGCCGATTCTGCTTGTAAGGGCTTCGATCGACGGTGTAGTCGATCATGTCGCTGCGCACGCCACAGTAATTGAGCAGCGTGTTGCCTTTCGCCGCGGCGCCGTACCCGACTACTGACTTTCCCGCGTTCTTCGCGGAGATCATGAACTCGAGAAAGCTGCGCTTCGTCGCGCGAATGCGTTCCGAAAAGGATTCGTACAACGCGAGACTCTCATAGCCTTCCTTTCGCTCGAGCGCTTCGAGCTCCCCAACGCGCGAGGATGTTGGGTGTGTAGTCTCATCCGCATGGTGTGCGAATATGCGGAGCGACCCGCCGTGAGTCGACAGCGCCTCTACGTCGAACAACGCCAAGCCATGGCGCGCGAATACGCGTCGCACGGTAGACAACGACAGATATGAGAAATGCTCGTGGTAAATCGTATCGAACTGGCAATGGTCCACTAGCTGCTTCAAATGGGGAAATTCCATGGTGATCACACCATTGGGATTCAGGAGCACTTTCATCCCCGCGACGAAATCGTTGATATCGGGTACATGTGCGAGCACGTTGTTGCCGACGATCAGATCCGCGCGTTCGCCTGCCGCAGCCATCTTCTGCGCGGTCATCAGGCCGAAGAATTCGATTCGCGTTGGAATGCCCTTCTCAATCGCCGCCGCCGCGACTGTGCGTGACGGTTCGACTCCCAGCACCGGCACGCCCACTGCTCTGAAGTACTGCAGTAGATACCCATCATTGCTCGCGATTTCCACCACTCGCGAAGTGGCTCCGAATTGGAACCTCGCGACCATGTGCTCCACATAACGTCTTCGCATGGGCAAGCCATGAATCAGAAAAGGAAGAGAAGTACGCGTATTCGTCGAAGATGTTCGCTGCAGATTCGAACACCTCGAGTTGCACGAGCCAACACTGTGTGCAGACATACGCGTGCAACGGGTAGAACGCCTCCATCCGATTCGCCAGCTCTACTGGCACATAGGAGTTCGCCAACGGCGACATACCCAGATCCGCGAACGTATGCGACAGCGCCGCATTACAGAACCGGCAGGTCGCGGACGTAGTCAACGGTTGAAGTGCTGTGGCCATCGGGAGCCTCCGCCGAATCTGATGAGTGTCGTTCCGTTGATCTTGACCTTCAAAGCGCAGACGAACCAAGCAATGAGCGACCGCATCGTCGCGTCCTTCGACGCGCCTTGGGATCGCAGCGATTTCGTCGGACTGTCGATCCCGCGCGGTAGATCAGATCGGCGCTAGGTTACACCGTGCGCGTCACGTTCGGGCTCGTCGGATGCGAGCCGTTTGTGAGGACGTGGCCAACGCTGACCGTCAGTGGAGGGATGTTTGCTCTCGCTAGCAGGAGGGATCTGTCAGCCGAAGTCGACGCGGAATCGCGTCTTACCCGAGGTGTTGGGAACTCGAATGACGTCGCCATGAGCATGCCAGGCGCAGGTTCCCGATGACCAGTTCTTACAGGCATCACAACTCGCGCATAGACCCACTGTCGTGAGCGGCCAACAGAATCAGCGCCCGGCAAGAAGAAAAAGAGTGTTGCGATGGAGTATCGGCGGAACGAAGAGGTCAGAACGCGGTTCCGCTCACATCGGATCTTCCGGTCCGATGAAATGTGGTATTTCCACACTCGAGAAGGTATCGATGTCGGGCCGTTTCGTTCGGAATTCGAAGCTCAGGTCGAGGCGAGCATTCTGAAGAACATGTTGAAGAGTGCGGCGAGCCCCGCCATGGCCATTTCAGCGATTCGGGAGTTCTTGCTGGATGCGCGAACGCTGTCCTGCGATCTCAAGGGATTCACAGACTACGTCGAGAAGGAGGGGCGGTTCTAACGCGTGATCACGTGGCGTTCGCCGCGGCATCGCGCGCACGCGCGATGATCGTCCGGGCGCGATTGAGGTGCGGAACGTCTACCATCTGGCCTCGAAAGGCAAACGCCATGCGACCTTCGCGTTCCGCGCGTTCGAATGCTGCGACGAGTTCGCGCGCCTCTTCGACTTCGTCAGCAGACGGAGTGAACATCGCATTGACGATAGGTACTTGATCCGGATGAATAGTGATTTTTCCGGTGTAGCCCATCCAAGCGCCTTCCTGGCAGTCGCGCTTCAATCCCTCGACGTTCTTGATATCGACGTAGACGGTATCGAGCGGTTGAACGTCACCGGCGGTCGCGCACAACAGCGTTTGAACGCGACAGAACTTGAAGACATCGAGGTAATTTCCGTTCTCGTCGCGATTGCGTCGTGCGCCGATCGCAGCGGATAGATCTTCGGCTCCCCACGACAGTGCGGTCACCCTGGAGCACTGGGTAAAGGTGGGAAGATTGAGCACACCTTGCGGTGTTTCTGTCGAGACCAGAATCAGTTTGACGCGTCCGTGGGCGTGTCGATACGCGGCTTCGAGCCCTGCCAGGGTCGCATCGATACGCTGGATGTCTGCCAGCGAACGCACCTTGGGAACGAGATACGCATCTGGCGGCGACTGCATCGTCAATCGCAGATCCTCCAGACCCCAAGGCGTGTCGAGAGGGTTCATTCTCACGATGCGTTCCTTGCCGGCGAAGTCGACGTCGCGTAACCAACCCGCTACGACGCGACGTGCATCGTCTTTGCGATCCGGTGTAACCGCGTCTTCGAGATCCAGCACCAGCGAGTCTGCGGCAATGCTGAGCGACTTCATCAGCATCTTCTCGTTGGCGCCCGGCACGAAATGCACGGATCGACGTAAGCGAGTTTCAGCCACGCTTTGGTAGCCTCATCATCATCGCGCCGCGAGTACACGAGCAAACGACTTCGCCGCGCTGGTTGATGCCCTGGTGCTCGAACGTAACGACGCCACGATCGGCCTTCGAGGCGGATTCGCGCTTGCTGACGACCTTGGTGTGCGACGTGATCGTGTCGCCGATGAAGACCGGATTCGGGAAACGTGGTCTTGTCGAAGCCGAGATTGCCGAGCGTGGTGCCCAGAGTCGTGTCACCGACGGATAGACCGACGACCAGGCCCAGCGTGAAGATGCTGTTGACCAGGATCTGGCCGTGCTGCGTGCCGCGCGCGAACTCGGCGTCGAGATGCAGCGGCTGCGGATTCAGCGTCAGCGCGGTGAACAGCAGATTGTCGGTCTCCGTGACGGTCCGCGAGGGTTGATGCGTGAAGCGTCGCACCTTCCTCGAGTTCTTCGAAATACTTTGCCGGCCATCTGCGGTGCTAGATCTGACAGGGATGCGCAGACTTTAAGCTGAGGCTGTAGCGATTGCCAACGACGCGAGGTAATGCCACCGGAGGTACCGATGGACTTCGCCGAAACCGAAGAGCACGCGTTGATTCGCGATGCGGTGCGGAAGGTCTGCGCGGATTTCCCGGACGCAGTACTGGTCGAGGCTCGACCAGGAGCACGAGTTTCCCTGGGAATTCTATAACGCGATGGCGAGAGCCGGGTTGGATCGGCGTTGCGATTCCGGAAGCGTATGGCGGCAGTGGCCGCGGCATCGCGGAAGCGTCGATCGTGCTCGAGGAAGTCGCAGCGTCCGGCGCCGCGATGAACGGCGCTAGCGCAATTCACCTGTCGATCTTCGGTATGCATCCGGTCGTGCGCCACGGCAGCGAGGCAATGAAGCAGGCGTATCTGCCGAGAGTCGCGAGGGGCGATCTGCACGTCGCCTTCGGCGTCACGGAACCCGACGCCGGTACCGATACGACATCGATCAAGACGTTCGCGCGCAGACGAGGGCGATCACTACATCGTAAAGCGGGCGCAAGGTGTGGACCACGAAGGCGCTGGATTCCGAGCGCGTGCTGTTGCTCGTTCGCACCACGCCGCTCGAACAGCTGCGCGCGGCGCACCGACGGCATGACGTTGTTGTTGGCCGAACTGCAGCGACCCGGAGGTGAAGATCTCGCCGATCGACAAACTCGGTCGCAACGCGGTGGCGACGTGCGAGGTCGTGTATGACGACTTGCCGGTGGCAGTCTCCGATCGGGTGGGCGAGGAGGGCAAGGGATTCCGCTACCTGCTGGATGGGCTCAACGCGGAACGCATTCTGGTGGCGTCGGAAGCGATCGGCATCGGCCGCGCCGCGTTGCGTCGCGCGGTCGCCTATGCGGGCGAACGGGTCGTCTTCGGGCGACCGATCGGTCAGAACCAGGGCGTGGCGTTTCCGTTGGCGGAGGCGCGCACGCGCCTGGACGCGGCCGAACTGATGGTGCGCAAGGCCGCGTGGAAGCTCGACGCAGGACGAACCCTGCGGGCCGGAGGCGAACATGGCCAAGTGGCTCGCCGCGGATGCCGCGTTTCAGGCGGCGGATCAGGCGGTGCAGACGCATGGGGGATTCGGTTACGCACGCGAATACCACGTCGAACGGTACTGGCGGGAAGCGCGGCTGATGCGCATCGCGCCGATCTCTCAGGAAATGATCATGAACTACGTTTCGGAGCACGTGCTGGGACTACTGAGTCTACCGAGACAACTGACGTCCGCATCCGATGAAGCAGTCCACATCCCGGCATCTCCGCCTACTACCACGACAGCGCAGCTTCGCTGCTGCGCGACGGGACATTGTTGCGATGGCGCAGGAAGAACGATTCACACGCAAGAAACTGCGATGCGCGATCGAGTATTGCCTCTCCGAAGGCAAGTTCTCGTTGACCGACGTCGAGAACATCGTGTTTCGCGCGGCGATGCCGATATGGCTCAAAGAAGAAGCTATAGCTGAAAGCGACGTTGACTACACTGCGGCTTCAAAGTGAATTCCGGCGAATTCAAAGCTCATGGGGCTCGCGCCATACGGCAATCCGAAGTATGTCGATGTAATCCCGAAATCGTGAATCGCTGAAAGGAGGACGGCACGTTCCGCCTGGACATGCAGAACTTCAACATACTGCATCCGATTGACGCAACGCGAAATGGATTTGGCCGCGCGATTCAGGTGGGGTCACCGAGGAAAAAGCGTTGCGGTTGGCGCGCACGCTCTCATCGGGAACCGGCGAAGAAAATCGTGCTCGCGCGCGGCGTCGCATTGAATGACGTTGCGAACGGCCGTGTGCGTACGAGAAGGTCCGTTCAAAGAAAGGATCGCTGTAGCGCCGTTCCATCACACGTTGTTCTGATGCCGCAGTACGCGGTCGTCGAGGCCCGACGCGCCAACCGCTTCCGCTTGTGCTGCACGTAGTCCACGAGAATGTACTCCCCCAACTTCTCCGGACTCGTATAGAACACCCGCCCGCCGTTGATCTTCGCGATCTGGTCCATGAACGCCTTCAGGTAATAGTTGGCATCCAACATGAACGTGTTGATCGCGATGTTCTTCTGCGTGCACAGCCGCACCGCGCGCATCGTTGCGCGGATCGTTTCCTGCGTCGGCGGATAGGCGAACTGCGCGTGGCCGTTCTCGAGGTGCGCGGTCGGTTCGCCGTCGGAGATCATGATGATCTGCTTCGTGCCGGAGTTGTGTTTCGCCAGTAGTTTCTCGGCGAGCAGCAGCGCGTGCTGCATGTTCGTGCCGAGCACGTACTCGTCCCATTGCAGAAACGGCAGGTCGACCGGTTTCAGTTCCTTCGCGTAAGCGGCGAAGCCGATGATGTAGAACGAATCCTTCGGGTACTGCGACGTGATCAGGTTGTGCAGCGCCAGTGCGACTTTCTTCGCCGCCTGGAACGAGCCGCGCAACGCCATCGACCACGACAGGTCCACCAGCATCGCAGTGGCGCTCGACGTGATCAGTTCGGAACGATAGATCTCGAAGTCTTCCGGTTTCAGTTTCACCGGCGTGCCGGGACCTTCGCGATCCATCGCATTGCGGATCGTACGCGGCATGTGCAGATGGAACGGGTCGCCGAATTCGTAGGGCTTCGTCTGTTCGAGGCGCTCGCCGAAGCGGCCTTCCTCCGGAATCGCGTGATTGCCGAGGCTCTGGCGGCGCAGCCGCGCGTAGATTTCGCCGAGCGCTTTCTGTCCGATCATGCGTGAGCCGCGCGGCGTCAGCTCGTAGCTGTCGCCGTTCGGGCGGATGTAGCCGGCGTTCTCGAGCGCGTCGAGCAGCTTCTTCAGATCGTCGAGCGAGTCCTTCGCGTCTTCGCCGAGCAGCTTTTCGAGCTGGCTCGAATCGATCGAATCGAGGTCGCCGTGGCGTTCCGCGTCCTGCACCTGATCGATCATGTCGTCGAGCTGATGCATTTCGTTCATCAGCTTCATCGCCGCTTCGAGGTCGAGCTCTTCGTTGCCGCCGAACTTGTAGCGCGTGCCGTCGGGATTCAGGAAATCCATCTCTTTGGCGAGCTTGCGCAGTTCCGATTCGAGTTCCGGGTCGCCGAACTTGTCGCTCATCAGCGATTGCAACTGCGCGCGCTGTTCCGCGCTCAACGACGACAGCAGCGATTGCGTGGCCGCCATCTGCTGGCGCATGCGTTCGAGCAGGTCGTCGAGCGACTGCGGCGGGTCGTCGCCGAACATGTCGCCGAACTTGTCCATGAATTCTTCGAAGCCGGGATCTTCGCCCGCGATCTTCTTCACCAGCATGTCGTTCAGCGCCTTCAGCATCTCTTTCATGCGCTCGATGTCGCCGGCCGACATCTCCTTCACCATGCGTTCGATGTCGTTGAAGAACGACTGCGTCATCGCGCGGCGCAACTGATTCAGCAGTTCGAGAAACTTGCGCTGCGCGTCGGGATTGATGAACTCGTGCTTCTCGAGCGCCTTCACCTGGCCGGCAGGGTCGGGCGGCAGCTTGTCGAGCGCTTCCTTGGCGCGCTTCGCGATCCCCTTCATGAGATCGTCGGAGAAACTCGGTTGTTTCTCGGCGCCGGAATCGTCGGCGTCCTTCTTGTTCAGCCACTCGTCGATGCGCTCGCGTTCCATGGCGAGAATTTCTTCGAGCTGTTTCTTGATGTCCTTCATGACGCTCGACAGGTCGTATCGGTCGAGGCGCTGCTTCTTCTGTTCGCGCAGCTTTTTCAGCATGTCGCGCAGCCCCTGCCGATAGCCGCCCTGCGGCATCTTCATGCCGCGCGACATGAGGTTGCGCATCGCCCAACGCAGGTCGCCGTATTCCATCAGGTCATCCGCGATGGCGGCGAGCACTTCGTCCGGATCGATCGGCAACCGCTGGCTGCCGTCCCAGAACGAGAAACGATGGCGAAGAGCCGGTTTGCGCATGCGATCAACCCATGTAGGAAGCGCGGCCGTCCACGCTGTATTTGTTCAGCAGCTTGTGCAGGTGCAGACCTTCGAGCACGAATTCGATTGCGGTGGCGCGCGCGGCTTCGCTTTCGCCGGCGAGCGCGCCGATGACTTCGGCCAGACCATCCACCTTGCTAAGAATGTCGGCGTAGTCGCGCGACGCAACGCCTTCACCGACTTCGACCGATAGACCGTTGTTGAATACGGCGGCGATGTCTTCGACGTCGTTGATGTCGAACTTGCGATCGAACACCGACTTCACCGCGCCTTGAATCAGCCGGTCCATGATGCGGGCTTCCTGACCGTCTTCCATCGCCTCGAACTCCACCTTGCCCTGCAGCGACGGCACGATGAACGGCAGATCGGAGACGCGCGGCACCACTTCGGTTTCGCCTACGCGCAGCGCGCGACGGAACGCATTCGCCAGCAACGCCTCGTAATTCGCGACGCTCGCGCGCACCGAAACGCCTGAACGCTGATTCACGTCGGGCGACTGCCGTGCGAGATGGGTGATCTCGGCGACCACTTCCTTCATGAACTCCGGCACGGTGACCCGGTAGTCGCCCATGTCGAGGTGCAGCGCTTCCTGCTCCATGATCTCGATCTCCTGATGGAGATCTTCGGGATAGTGCGTGCGGATCTGCGCGCCGTAGCGATCCTTCAGCGGCGTGATGATGCGGCCGCGGTTCGTGTAGTCCTCCGGGTTCGCGGTGGCGACCAGGAATACGTCGAGCGGCAGGCGCACGCGGTGGCCGCGGATCTGGATGTCGCGTTCCTCGAGCACGTTCAGCAGGCCCACCTGAATACGCTCGGCGAGGTCAGGCAGTTCGTTCACGGCGAAAATGCCGCGGTTCACCCGCGGCAGCAGGCCGTAGTGAATTGTCAGTTCGTCCGACAGATACCGGCCTTCTGCGACTTTGATCGGATCCACTTCGCCGATCAGGTCGGCGATGGTGATGTCGGGCGTTGCGAGTTTCTCGCCGTAGCGCTCGTCGCGATGCATCCAGCGTATCGGCGTGGCGTCGCCTTTGGAGGCGACGAGCTGCTTGCCCTGCGCCGAGATCGGGTCGAACGGGTTCTCCGGAATTTCCACGCCTTCGAGCACCGGCGTCCACTCGTCGAGCAGCGACACCAGCGAGCGCAGAATGCGTGATTTCGCCTGGCCGCGCTCGCCGAGCAGGATGAGGTCCTGCCCGGACAGCAATGCGTTCTGCAGTTGCGGCAGCACCGTATCGTCGTAACCGACGATGCCGGGAAACAGCTGTTCACCTTCGCGCAGCTTTGGCGATCAGGTTCTTGCGAAGCTCCGCCTTGACCGGTAGCACTCGATAGCCGGAAGACTTCAGTTTTCCTAGGGTTGCGGGTCGTTCGGCCAACGGCGTAGATCCTCTTCGGTCGCAGTTGGCCCGAGTATATCGGGATTCGCGACGCCGGGGTGACGACGGATCCAGGACTACAACATCTGCGTGTTGGTCGGAATTCCAAGCAACAGACGGCCGACCGTTTCGAGCGTGGTCGGCGCCACCATGATGTGCTGCGTGGCGACGTGTACGTCGCGGAACCGGCGCTGCAGATCGCTCGTGTCGTATACCGAACTGCCGCCGGCCAGCGTGTACATCGCGTCGACCACGCGCACCGACGCCTGCACGGCGTGCGTCGTGGCGAGGCGTATGTCGCGGCGCTCTTCGACCGGAATCGGATCGCCGCGCTGTGCTTTCTGCCACGCTGCGTCGATCGCTTCGTAGTAGAACGCGCGCGCCGAACGCAGCGTTGCTTCGGCGGTTGCCACGTCCATCTGCGCATGCACGCGCGACGCGAGCGACGCAGTGCTAGCCCGCACGGACTTTGCCCGATGCAAGCGCGACGAGATCGTCGATCGCGCCGCGAGCGGCGCCGAGCGCCACCGCTGCGATGCCGAGCGCGAGCAGCGCGAATTGCGGGAACTGATACAGCGGTCGCGATGGATTCTCCTGAACGAGATATCCGACCGCGCGCGATTCCGGCACGAACGCGTCGCGCACTTCGAAGTCGAGGCTGCCCGATCCGCGCAGACCGCTGACGTGCCACGTGTCGTGGAAATGCACCTGGTCCGGCGCGAACACCAGCATGTGATTGCGCGGCGCACCGCTGCTCGTTCGCAACACTTCGCCGTCGCGGCTGAACGTGCAGCCGCCGAGAATCCATTGCGCGTTCTGCGTGCCGGAACCCCATTGCCAGCGGCCGTTCACGCGAAAGCCGCCGTCGCATATCACCGCGTTGCCTGACGGCGCGAATACGCCGCACAGCAATGTCTCGGAATTGCTGAAGATCTCGCGAGCCGCATCCGCTGGAAGTCGCGCCAGCACGGAACCGCTGGTGGCGCCGATGAATGCCACCCAACCGCACGATGCATCGGCGCGCGCGAGCGTTTCGAATACGCGCGATGCTTCGGCCGGCGACACTTCGAGGCCGCCATACGCTTCCGGCACGAACATCCGGTAGAAGCCGGCGGTCGCCATCTGCTTCGAGAGGTCGTGAGGAACGCGGCGCGCGTGCTCGATCTCTGCCGCGCGCGCGGCAACCGTCGGCGCGAGGCGCTGCGCGGCGGCGATTAGATCGGCCATCGTAGATTCGCTGACCGATTCAGAGTGGCTGACGCGCAGGTCATTCCGTTGTCTGGAATTCCATCTTGCGAGTTTCGGTGACACGCGTCGAGGCGTCGAGGATCTCGAGAGACACCAGATTCCCGACACCGTCGTAGTCCATGATCAACCCGGGTTTGTCCTCGTCGCTCTCAGCAATCTTCGCGCCTTCCTTGAGAATGACAGTCAATGTGTCGGTCTTTTGGTCGTAGGTGACTTTCATAGATCGAACCTCCAGTACTTGTCGATCTTACTCGTTCGGTAGACTGTGACGACCTCCGGCGGCTGCCGATCCACATCTACGAACACGCGGACGAGATACTGTTTGCCGGAGATCTCAACGCGCGATTGCAGAACATCCCGACCCTTCCCAGGTATTCGTTGCTCTGGATGTCTGATGGTCTCGCGTAGAATTTCCTCGGGAATGTCGCGCCGTGCCATTTCGTATGCAGCGTGCGGGGTGAGAACATAGCTGGAAATTCGCTTCGGCATACAATCGCGCGCTCATTCGAGCGCGGTCCCCCATCGATTCGCATAAACGAGCTGCGACGGACTCTGGCGGCGGATCGGGCCGTGACCTTTCGCGACCGGATAACCCATCGGGATCGCGGCGGCGGTGCCCCACGGTTGCGGAATCGCCAGTATTTCCCTGACTTTTTCTTCGTGCTCGCACAGCAGCGTCGTCAGCACGCAACCGAGACCCTCGGCGCGACACGCCAGCATGAGGTTCTGCACCGCGGTGTACACCGAGCCGCCGCCGACCACCGACACGCGGTCGAGCTTCGCGTCGGTGATCGCCATGAACTTCGGGTTGAAACAGAAAATCGCGATCGCCGGTGCTTCGCCGAAGTGGTCGCCGAGATGATTGGCGGCGGCGAGCGTTCGCGCTTCACGCGCGCGGTCGACTTCCGACAAGCCGGCGAGCCGCGCCTCGTAACCTTTCGCGAAGTTCTTCCACGAGCCCGCGTATAGCGCGCCGAGCTTCTGCTTAGGTTCCGGATCGGTGACGAGCACGATGCGCCACGGCTGGGCGTTACCGCCGGTAGGCGCCCATGCGGCCGCCTGCAGCACGCGGCCGAGTACGTCCGTTGGGATCGGATCGGGTTTCAGCCGGCGCACGGCGCGCAGCGTGCTCATCGCTTCGTAGACGGTCGGGTACGCCATGTTCGGTCCTTTGGTGAGAGCGTTACGCGTTCGCGCGCTGGGTGGGTTTGCCGAGCAGGCGGTCGGAGATGATGCGCAGCTGGATCTCGCTCGTCCCCTCGAAGATCTTGGTGAGGCGTGCGTCGCGCCAGTAGCGCTCCACCGCGTGCAGCTTGGTGTAGCCGGCGCCGCCGAAGATCTGCAAGGCATCCGAGGTCACGCGTTCGGCCATCTCGCTGGCGTACCACTTCACCATCGCCGCTTCCTTGTCCGCCGCTTTACCGTTGTCCATCTCCGTTGCGACGTGATACATGAGCTGACGCGCGGCTTCGATTTCACTCGCCATCCGCGCGATCTTGAAGCGCGTTTCCTGGAAATCTGCGATCGGCACGCCGAACTGCACGCGCTCGTGCGCGTAGGCCATCGCGTCTTCGAGCGCGCCGCGCGCGAGCCCAATGGAACGCGCAGCGGTGTGTGCGCGCGCCGCATTCAGGAACGAAACGGTGTTCTTGAAACCTTCCGAGTCGCCGCCGGTGATGATGTTGTCTTTCGGAATGCGGCAACCGTCGAATGCGAGTTCGAACGTTTTCCAGCCGAAGTAGCCGATCTTCGGAATGGCCGACCCGGCGCAGCCCTTCGGCAGTTCGCCGCGCTTCTTCTCGATGATGAAACTGCGCAGCCCCGTGTATCGCGCGCTTTCGCCCGGCGCCTCGACGCGTGCCAGCAGCTGGATGTAATCGGCGCCGTCGGCGAACGTGCACCAGTATTTGTTGCCGGTAATCACCCACTCGTCGCCGTCGAGCACGGCGCGACAACTGACGGCGGCGAGATCGGAGCCGACGTTCGGTTCCGACAGCGACACGGCCGCCAGATACTCGCCGCGTGCGGCTTTCTTCGTCAGTTCGAGGCGCTTCTCGAGCGGCCAGCCGCGCACGCCCATCACACCGCCCGCGCGCGCGATGATGCTGGCCACGCTCATCCAGCCGCGCGCCAGTTCTTCTGCGATCAGACAGTACTCGAACACGCCGAGGCCGAGCCCGCCGTATTCTTCCGGCGTGCGAATGCCGAAGTAGCCGAGCTCGCCCATCTTGCGGCGCAGCTCCATCGGAATCTCACCCTGCACCGGGTCGAGTTCGTTAGCGACCGGCAGCACTTCGTTCATCGTGAACTCGCGCGCGGCGGCCTGAATCATCAGGCGTTCCTCGGTCAGGTAGGGTTCGGTCATGTGGTCTCCGGTTCGCGACGCAACACTTGGTGCCAGGCACCGGTTGTTTACAAACAAGTCAAAGCATGGTGCCAGGCACCGCTTGATTACATCCCGTAAAGGTCGGCGCGATCGAGCAGGTTCTGCACGATGCGGATCGACGCGGCGTCCACCATCACGCCGTCGACGTTGATCGCACCGAGCCCTTGTTTCAGCGCGTCGGCATACGCCGCTTTCTGTTTGCGCGCCGAGGCGATCGCGTCGGCCGCGGGCGAGAACACCTGTTGGGCGATCTCGACCTGGCTCGGATGAATCGCCCACTTGCCGACCATGCCGAGCGCGTGTGCGCGCTCTGCCTCGCGGCGGTAGCTTTCCGGATTGCGGAAGTTGGCGTACGGACCGTCGACCGGGTCGATGCCGTTCGCGCGGCAGGCGATCGTCATCTTGTAACGCGGGTAGTGCCAGACATCGCCGGGGTAGGGGCCGGATTCGCCGACCGACATCACCTGCATCTGCTGGCTCGCGGAGTAATCGCCCATGCCGAAGATCAGGCATTCGAGCCGGTCGGAACACGCGGCGATTTCGTCGACGTTCATCATGCCTTCGACTTCTTCGATGAGGCATTCGATGCCGATACGCCGCGGCAGCCCGAGCTTGCGTTCGAGCTGGTCGAGCAGCAGGTGCACGAACAGCACGTCGTGCGCGCTCTTGGCTTTCGTCAGCATGATCGTGTCGATCTTCGCGCCGGCGCCAGTCACCACTTCGATGATGTCGTCGTGGCACCACTGCGTTTCCACGTCGTTGATCCGTACGCACAGCGTGCGCGGCTTCCAGTCGAGCGAGTTGATGGCGTCGACGATCATGCCGCGCGCGTCGGGCTTCGCGCTCGGCGCCACGGCGTCTTCGAGATCGAGGAACACGTGGTCCAGATCGAGCGCAGCGGCTTTCTCCATCATCTTTCGGCTGCTGCCGGGCACCGACAGCTGGCAGCGGCGAGCGCGGCGGATGCCGGTCTTTGCATGGGGATTGGATCGAGAGGTCATGAAATGGCTCCATTGCGTTTCATCGATTCGATTTCGGACGCGGAATATCCGAGGTCCGAGAGGATCTGCGACGAGTGCTCGCCCAACAGCGGCGCTCGGGTGCGCACGCCGCCCGGCGTCACCGTCATCTTGATTGGCGTGCCGGCGATGGTGACGGCGCGGTCGAGTCCGGGGTGATCTATCGACGCGAGCATGCCGCGCGCCCGAACGTGCGGGTCGGCGAAGATGTCGGCCACGTCGTGCACCGGCCCGAACGGCGCCTGGCCGCCCAGGCTCTGCTTCAGCTGCGCCTTCGTCTGCGTCGACGTCCACGCTGAAATCAACGCGACCACCTCGGCGTTGTGCGCAACCCGGGCTTCGTTGGTCCGATATTCCGGATGATCGACCAGGTCGTCGCGTCCCATCGCGCGCGCGAGCGGCGCCCAGAACTGGTCCATCGGGCACGCGATCGCGACGAGTCCGTCGCGCACCGGAAACAGCCCGAACGGGCAGAGGAGAGGGTGGCCGTTGCCTTCGGGGCCGGGAATCTGATGGGTGTACGAGTACTGATAGATGATGCGTTCGCAGAACGCCAGTATGGCGTCGTACATCGCGACATCCACGAATTGCCCCTCACCGGTCTTGTTGGCGCGATACACCGCGGCCATCAGCCCGAACGCGGTGAGTGCAGCGGGCAGCGTGTCGCCCACGCCGGGTCCGATCTTGGTCGGCGAACCTTTCGGCCCGGTAATGCCCATCATGCCGCCCATCGCCTGCGCGATGACGTCGTACGCGGGCCAGTCGACGTATGGGCTCTCGCCGGTGCGCGGGTCGCCGAAACCGCGGATCGCGGCATAGACCAGTTTCGGATTGATCTCGCGCAGCGATTCGTAACCGAGCCCGAGTTTGTCCATGACGCCGGCGCGATAGTTTTCCACCAGTACGTCGGCGCCGCGCACCATTCTACGGATGGTGTCCTTTCCTGCTGCGCTCTTCAGATCGACGCCGATCGATCGCTTGCCGCGGTTGATGCTCTGGAAGTACGCGCCGTATGGCGTGTGTCGACCGGACTCTGTCGGGTACGGTCCCATCCGGCGCGTGCCGTCGCCGGCAACGGGTTCCACCTTGATCACGTCGGCACCCTGATCGGCGAGCAGCATCGTGCAGAACGGACCGGCCAGCATCATCGTGAGGTCTATGACCTTGAGGCCTTCCAGTGCGCCGGGCATGTCAGTGGAGTTCCGGCATCGCGGTCAACGGGCGAAGTGGCTGCGGCGCTTGATCAGCACCCGCCGCTCGCCTTCGAACACCACCTCGTCTTTCTGGTTCACGCCCCAGTGTTTGAACGTGACGATGCCGGCGTCGGGTTGCTCGGCATCGCTCTTCGCCAACACTTCCGTGAAGGCGTACAGCGTGTCGCCGTGAAATACCGGAGACTTGAGACGGATCTTGTCGAGCGACAGTTCCGCGAGCGCGTTCTCGCCGGTGTCCTGCATCGACATGCCGATGACCATGGCGATCGTCACGCCGCCGAACTGCAGCCGTCGCGTCCAGCCGCGGCCGCCCATGCCGGAACGCTGCATCACGTCTTCGTTGAAGTGTCCTTCGGCGGTGTTCAGCACCATCAGCGTGATGCCGACGTTGTCCTGTTCGCACATCGTTTTACCGCGCGCGTGGCGTATGACCGCGCCCGGAACGAAATCCTCGAAGTAGTTGTGCGATCCGGTGAGGCTCATGTGGATGCTCTCATGTCGTACTGCTGCGTCGGCGCACGAGGTTGGTCCGATTGAATTCGACGACGCTTTCGCCGCGCTGGTTCGATCCGGTGGTGTGCCAGGTGACGATGCCGTAACCCTGCTGGCCTTTCGATTCACGCGCGTTCACCACGACGCTGCGCGCGATGAGCGTGTCGCCGACGTAAACCGGTTTGATGAAGTTGCATTGGTCGACGCCGAGGAACGGTCCGCCGCCCTCCGACAGATCCTCCACGCTCAACCCGAACACGGTGTTGAACACGAGCAGCGGATTGACGACGGTGCGTGGATGACCGAGCGCCTGCGCGTACGGTTCGTTGAAATACAGCGGGCAGAACGACAGCGTCGACGTGGTGAACGCCGCGTTGTCGCCGGACGTGATGGTGCGGCCCCAGTGGTGCTCGAAGACACGGCCCTCGGTCATGTCCTCGTAGCGATTGCCCTTTGCGGCAAGCGTGGCTCTGCTGCGGAAATCGGCTTCGCTCATGCTGCGCCCCGTATCAGCTTCCAGAAGGCATCGAGGTCGTCCTCGCGTTCCAGGTTCCGGCACGTCTCGACGAGTTGCGCCGCGCTGTTGCCGCCGAGCACCGGATCTACCAACGCATGAAACTTGCGGATCAGCCTGGTCCATTGCGCGTCGAGATCGGTGAGCGGGATGCCGACGTTGGTCTCGGTCTCGAACGTGCGATCGCCGACGCCGATGCGCACGCGGGTTTCGGCACGCGCTTCCGGCCACGCGACCACGCGCACACGATCCCGCAGCGCGACGAGTTGCGGATCGCGCGGCAACGCGTCGGTGTAGGTATCGATGCCGGAGGTATCACGGCCGCTCAACGCCATCGCAGCGGTCAGGCGCAGGCTGAACTTCGTTTCGAGGCCGGTGGTGGGCGCTTGTATGTTGCAGACGCCGAAGTGACCTTCGTTGACCGTGATCTCGACGTCGCGAACGTCATCCGCGGCGATCTGGTGTTTCTCGACCAGCTCGCGGATCGCTTCGATGGAAGAGTGCGTCATGTAGCACGCGGCGTGGTATTTGAAGCAGACGCCGGGCAGGTAACTGTCTTCGATCAACGCGCGATTGAATCGCTCAGCCGATGCGCCGTGGCCCTGAGTTGCGGCGAAACCCTGCGCGGTTTCGAGAATGTCGGTGCGGCTGGTGAAGCCGCGCGCCGCCAATCGCGCGGCCTGAACGCCGACCGCGGCGGCGTGGCCCGCGTGCAGCGGTTTGCACATCGTGCCGAACTGCGATTTGAGTCCGGCTGCTTGCGTGCCCGCGATGCCGAGCGCCCGCGCCGTGGCATCGGCATCGAGACCGAGCAGGTTCGACGCGGCCGCCGCGGCGCCGAAGCTGCCCAGCGTTCCGGTCGCGTGCCACCCCTCGGCGTAATGCGAAGAGCCCAGATAGCGTCCGATGATGCACTCGGCGTCCACCCCGGCCGCGAATGCCGCGAGCAACGCCTTCGCCCCTTTGTGGTGATGTTCAGCAAGCGCGAGCGCTGCGGGCGCAACCGGCACCGTGGGGTGTCCGTTCATCGCCATGTGAACGTCGTCGTAGTCGTGCGCGTGCCCCGCCGCACCGTTGATCAGCGCGGCTTGCTCGACGTTGCCGCGGCGCCCGCGGCCTATGAGCGCTGCCTGCGGATGGCCGCCGAGATCGTCGGCATCGGCGTTGAGGATCTGCGCGAGCGGCTCGCGTGCACCGGCGAGCGCGACGCCGACGAAGTCGAGCAGACACTGCTTCGCCACGGTTTGCGCGGCAGCCGGGAGATCGTCCCATCGCGTGGCGGAAATACGTTCTGCAAGGGCCTGGGTCAGGCCCGTGGCGGCGTTCATCTGGTGTCTCCCCGGTAACGGCCGAACGCTAAACCAATTCAACAGCCGGGGAAAGGCACCGGGGAGAGGGCCGGCGCTACGGGATCGGCTCGCCGTCTGCGGGACCGTAAAATCTGTTCACATGCCCCACCGGCGCGGGTTCCAATTTGGCGCGCCGTGGAGGACGATCAGCCCCATGTCGAAGTCCGCCCCGCTGGTTCTGCTCCTGTCGGCGCTGGTCGCGTGTTCGACCGTGCCCACTCCGCACGAGGTGCGCGTCGCAACCCCTTTGCTGGATGGTCAGGAACTGTTCGGCGAGACCATTCCGGCCGCGCAAGAGGTCGACATCCTGGGCGTGTCGCCGGAGATGGCGGAATTCGTCACGGCCAATGGCGGCGCGCTGGCGGTCGATTGGTTGCGCATGAAGCGGTTGATCAGCGGCATGGGCCATGCCGGGTATCTCGACCTGCAATACGAAGCCGGGCAGACGTTCACGGCAGCGGAAACGTTCCGGGGTCGCGCTGGTAACTGTCTGTCGTTCACCAACCTGTTCGTAGCACTGGCGCGTGAGGCGCGCCTGGACGCGCGGTATCAGATCATCGACGTGCCGCCGATCTGGGACTCCGCCGACGGGTGGGTGATGCTGAACAGCCACATCAACGTCGTGATACGAGGCGTGCGCCTGGGGTCTGCGGTGAGCCGCGACTACATCGTGGACTTCAACACGCCCGAGTACGACGGCGACTGGCCGCGCCACGTCGTGTCCGACCGGGTTGCGTTCGCGCTGTACTACAACAATCGCGCGGTCGAGGCGATGCGCGCCGGCGATCTACGATTGGCGTTTGCGAACTTCAAGCTGTCGATCTCGAAAAGCTCCCTGGTGCCCGGTACGTGGGTGAACCTCGGTGCGCTGTATTCGCGGCAGCGTCATTACGAGTCGGCGCAGGCGGCGTACGAGCAGGCGCTGCGGATCAATCCGAACGAAAAGTCTGCGTTGACCAATCTCGCACGATTGAACGACGAGATGGGCAACACCGAAATCGCCGAGACGTACCGCAGTCGCGTACGCGCGTACGAACGGATGAATCCGTACTACCACTACGCGCTCGCCGACTCGGCGTACAAGGCCGGGAACTACGAAACGGCGCTCGGAGAAATCGAAAAGGCGATCTCGCTGAAACGCGACGATCATCGTTTCTACTTCCTCGAAGGCCTCGTTCACTACAGACAGGGCGACGTCGCCGGTGCGCGGTCGGCGCTCGCCATTGCAGAGCGGGTCAGCACCGAAGACACCGACAAGAAGCGCTACGCCGACAAGCTCGCGGTGCTGGGGTTGAAGAGCGGCTGATCGCAAGACGCCGACTCGGCTTGCCGGGGGCTGTCCGGTACGCGAAGCTAAGCTGCATGCACTCCAAAGTCGTCGGATTCGTCGTTCGTCTCGCGTTGGCATCGCTGACACTCTGCGGCGTCGTTCGGGCGGACGGACCCGACATCCGCAAGCTGATGACACCCGAAGAGTTCCAGGCGGCCGGTCTCGACAAGCTGACGCCGCAGCAGATCGAAGCATTGAATCGCTGGGTCGTTCGCTACACGGCGCACGAAGCGCCCGAGGTGCGCCGTCAGGACGAAGTGGTGAAGGCGGAAGCGGCGAAGGCCGACGACGAAGGCATCAAGACCCGTATCGCCGGCGCGTTCGAGGGCTGGGACGGCGACACGGTGTTCCGGCTGCAGAACGGTCAGGTGTGGAAGCAACGGCTCGAAGGACGCTGGCACTACCGCGCCGATTCCCCTGAAGTGGAGTTGCACAAGAACCTGCTGGGTTTCTGGGTGCTGAAAGTGGTGGAAACGGACAAGTCCATCGGCGTGAAGCGCCTGCAATGAAGCAGGCGCGCCTCGCGCAACAGGCGTTGATCGAGCAGACGCGCGATCTGCTCGCGCAACGCCGCGTTCAGGATGCAGAACAGCTTCTGTTGGGCGCGCTTTCGCAAGACCCGGGCAATGCCGACCTGCTCGAGTTGCTGGCGGATTTCTACGAACAGATTCAGCGGCCCGAAGCGGCGGCCCGCGCGCTGACGCGCTGTATCGAAGCGGACCCGGCGCGCTCGCAGGCGTACTTCGCGCTGGCCGAAGCGCTCGAACCACTCGGACGGCTGCCCGAAATCGTCGATGTGTACGCGCGCCTGTGCGTCGTGCGGCCCGATCTCGCGGCCGCGCACTTCAATCGCGCCGTGTATCTGCGCCGTGTCGGTCGCCTCGACGAAGCCGTCAGTGCGTATCGCGCCGCGATCGATCTCGGTATCGACGGCGCCGCGGATGCATGGAGCAATCTCGGCGTCGTGCTGGGCGACCTGGAGCGCCATGCCGAGGCGCGCGCAGCGTTCATCCAGGCGCTCGCGCTCGATCCGCAGTGGGTTCCCGCACGCTACAACCTCGGCTTATTGCACGAAGAGTTCGGCGAACGTGAAGCCGCGCTGGAGCAGTTCGAGCATGTGCTGGCGCTGGACCCCGAGCATCACGACGCGTTCGCGCGGATCGTTCACGCGAACCTCGGACAGGGTGACGACGACGCCATCGCTGCGCGTGTCCGGTCGCGCCTGAACCAGGCGGCATCTCCGGTCGCGCGGGAAGTCCTTTCGTTCGCGCTCGGCAGCGCGCTCGATGCGTGCGGCCGCTACGACGACGCATTCGCTGCGTACGCAGCGGGGAACACGATCTCGCGCGGCCGTGCGCCACCGTACGATCGCGCGGCGAACGAGCGCGAACACGCGACGCTGGCAGCGCTGTTCGGCGCATCGTGGCTGTCGGCCGCGAAGCCGGTATCGACCGCTCCGCTCGTATTCGTATGCGGCATGTGGCGCAGCGGAACTACGCTGCTCGAACGCATGCTCGGCAGTCATCCCGAGCTTGCGCCGGGCGGCGAGATCTCATACTTCGGCGCGGGATTTCTGAACGAGTCGATTGGTTCCGGTGCTGTGGATCCGACGACGTTGCGCGCTGCCGGGCAAGGTTATCTGGCGCTACTCGAGCGGCGTTTCCCGGGTCGCCGCGTGATCGACAAGCGACCCGACACGTGGCGTTACATGGGTTTGCTGCACGGTCTGTTCCCCGAAGCGAAGTTCATCGTGATGCACCGCGACCCGCTCGATACGTGTCTGTCGATCTACTTCCAGCAGCTCGATGCGGAGCAGCTGCCTCATTCGACCGATCTCGGCGACATTGCGCATCATCTGCACAGTTGTCGGCAGCTGGTGGATCACTGGAGAGCGCTGCTTCCGAACCGGATCGTCGACGTGCAATACGAGGATCTGGTCGGTGAACCCGAGCAGACATTGAAAGAGGTTTGCGCATTTCTCGATCTCGCGTGGGATCCACGCATGCTCGACTTCGCCTCACAGCATAGCCGCGTGCGGACCGCGAGCGTGTGGCAGGTGCGCGAGCCGGTGCATGCGCGGTCCGTCGGTCGTTGGCGGCACTATCGCAACCACCTTCGCGACGTTGTAGAAGTGTTGGGGCTGGAGCGGGCCGATGAGCGTTGACGCATCCGACCGCGCGCGGCGCACGATCGGCGAAGTGCTCGATCTGCTGCAGCGCGGCCAGGCAGCACAGGCTCTGGACCAGGTCGAGCACGCGTGCCGCGAACAGCCCGGCAACGTCGACCTGATGTTGCATCGCGGGCTCGCGCTGAGGGTGTTGGGGCGGCTGCCGGAAGCACTGCGAGCGCTCGATGAAACGCTGGCCATCGACCCGTACTTCTTTCTCGCGCTGATGTCGAAGGGCGCGGTGCTCGAACGCCTCGGCAATCCGCGCCGGGCGGCGCTGGTGTTTCGAGACGCGTTGAAGATCGCGCCGTCCGCCGACGTGCCGGCGCCACTCGAAGCGGCGCTCGATCACGCCCGACGATTGGTGGAAGAAGATTCGCGCGCGCTCGCCGCGTATCTGCGCGACTCGGTCGATCCCGTGCGTTCGTCTCACGCCGGCGAGTCGCTGCAGCGTTTCGACGAGTGCCTCGACATTTATGCCGGGACCAGGCGCGTGTATGAAGCGCGTCCGGTGCAAATGCACGTGCCGCGCCTGCCGGCGATTCCGTTCTTCGAGCGGGATCAGTTCCCGTGGCTGCCGCAGCTGGAATCGGCGACGTCGATGATTCGCGCCGAGCTGATGGCATTGCTCGAACAGGGAATGCCCGGCTTCGCGCCGTACATCGCTTATCCGCCCGGTACGCCGGTCAATCAGTTCGC
Source organism: uncultured Gammaproteobacteria bacterium (assembly GCA_963780795.1). GTDB lineage: Bacteria > Pseudomonadota > Gammaproteobacteria > Pseudomonadales > Azotimanducaceae > DATJGR01. Next base: position 32,993 of record CAWADH010000014.1, read on the forward strand.
CGACCTGAACCACTCGCGCTTGTGGAGTTCGCTATGGCTGTGGCGCGACGGTGTGCGCCAGGAAGAAGCAATCGCGCGATGTCCTCAGACCGCGGCGCTGCTCGCGACGCTGCCGCTCGCGGATCAACCCGGATTCGCGCCGACGGTCGTGTTTTCGGCGCTCGCGCCGCGCACGCGCATTCCGCCGCACAGCGGATCGACCAACGCCCGTCTGCTGGTGCATCTGCCGCTCGTATTGCCGGGACCTGCCGGGTTCCGAGTCGGCAACGAGACGCGGCAATGGCGCATCGGCGAGGCGTGGGTATTCGACGATACGATCGAGCACGAGGCCTGGAACGACGGCGACGAGACCCGGGTGATCCTGATATTCGACATCTGGAATCCGTTGCTGAGCGTCGCCGAACGCGAACTGATCTCCGCGATGATGCTGGCGCGTAACAGCTGGTACGACCCCCCCGTCAGTTAGCGGTCGGCGCCTGCGGCGGCGTGATCAGACCTGCCCGCTCGAGTCGTTGGCGCAGTGGCGCAAGGGCAGACTCGCTGCGTCGCCACGCGCCGATCGAGTGGGTATGGATCGGCTTTCGCACCTGCATCGCGCTCGCGGTCATCGCAGGCCGCTCCTGCGCGTGGAACTCCATCACGGAGGGTTGCCAAGGTAGATCGCACCAGTCGAGAACACGACGCGCCTGCGACTCCGGATCACGCACGAACTCTTCGTATGCAACGTCGAGGATCCGACCCGGCAACACGCGATGCCAATGATCCATGTGCGCGCGATAGCCGACGTAGTAGTCCGCGAGCTCCTGCAGATCGTAGGAGAAGGAGTAGGCGTTGAAGAACAGCGTCTTGTACACCGCGTAGCAGGTATCGAGCGGATCGCGACGCAAGTGGATGATTTTCGCGCGCGGCAACGCCGCGAGAATGTAGCCGCAGTAAAGGAAGTTGTACGGCAGCTTGTCGACGAAGTACGGCGTGCCTTCGGAAAGCTGGCGCGCAGATTCGGTGTAACGACGGCCGAGTTCCCGAAAATCGATCCGCAGCGATGCGTCGATGTCGCTTTCGCCCGGCGCGATTGCAAGTCGCTGCTGAACCATTTCGGTCATCAGCAGCGGAAAGTCGGTGAGTTCGCCGACGGCAGACACGTCGCTGTGACTCGTCAGGATGCGCTCGACGAGCGTCGTGCCCGTTCTGGGCATGCCGATGATGAATATCGGACCTTCGTCGGCGTACCCCGCGCCGAGCGACGCGAACGCCTGCGCCGTGAACTTCTCCCGTATCGCTGCGTGCGCCGCCAACTCGCTCGCCGAGTCGTACCGCAGCGTGCTGCGGTAGGCTCTGGCGCCGCGACTCAGCGCAGCGAACGCATGCTCGTACTGCTGAAGATCTTCGTACTCTTTGGCGAGCGCGAAAGAGGCGGCCACCACGAGATTGAGTCGACCGGGTTCGCGTTGCAGCCGCTGTTCGAGATCGGCAACGTGATTCCGCTCGATGCTCTGGGTGCGCAGAATCGATCGCAGGTGCAGCGCGCCGGGATGAAACGGCTCGATGCGCAGCAGCGTTGCCAGATGTTCCTCGGCGTCGTCGATGCGGTTCACGTGGAATTCGGCGCGCGCGACGTCTGCGAGAAGCTGCGGATTCTCCGGAAACCGTTCGAGCGCTTTGAGCAGCCAGACGCGTGCGCTCTCGGGATCCTGGCAGTCGCTCAACACCTGCGCGAGGGCGCGGAACTGCAGCGGATCCGGATCGAGCCGGCTCGCCGCGCTCAGCGCTGCGGCCCGCGCTTCACCGCGACGGCGCAAGGCAAACAGCAGCTGTGCTTTGCGCAGCGCGACCTGACCTTGCCGCGGTGCCTCCGGCGGCACCGACTCGATGTGCCGAAGCGCAGCCATCGGGTCGCCCAGCGCGTCGGCTGTGTCGGCGGCAAAAAGCAATGCCAGCGGATGGCGCGGATATTCCTGCAGCATCGTCGCGGCGACCGTTTGCGCCTCGGCAAACCGCTGGCCCCGCAGCAGCTGCGATCCGGTGTCGAGCAAAGCCTGTAACGACGACGCCATTGTTCAGCCGTTGGGAACGAGATCGAACGCTACGGTAACGCGCGGTCGTGTCGCTGTGAATGGCACGGTGCCGTGCCACATATAGGACGGGAACAGCAGCAGCTCGCCGACGCGCGGTTCGACCGTGCGCTGCGGGGCGAGGTCGAGACCCGTCTCGACCGGTGGCACGCCGAACTGAATGTGGCCCGCGCGGTCAGCGGCATTCCGCATTTCGTCCGGCAACGCGACGTACAGCGCCGAACTGATCCAGCCCGAGCGATGCACGTGGTTGGTGTGGAAGCCCTGATTGGTCAGGCGCACGGACCAGCAACCTGCGAATCGGAACGCGTCGCCAATGGGTCGATCGGGTCGGCGTCCCCAGAACGGGTGGCGCGAATCGTTGGGTGCGGTCGCGAGCGCCGAGCGCACGGCGGCGCGTATCTGCTGTTCGAGCATCAGCAGGATCGGCTGTTTCAAGCGGAACAGGTATCCGCTGGTCTGCGTGCCGCCACGCACCGTCTGATCGATTGGACGCGCGCGCGTGCGATGCAGCGTTTCGAGCAGCGCGGTTACATCGGCGAAGAACGCTGCGCGGCTGACGTAACCTGCAGGCGGCTGCACCGCGACCGGAATCACCATCCGCTCGTAGTCGAGCAGCCAACCGCTGCGCGGGTCGCCGAGCAGCTGCCACGCCGTACCGACGTACGCCCAGGCGAGTTGTTCGGACGGATCTGCCGCGAGGATTTCGGCGCACACCTGCGCCGCGCGCGCTGGATCGCCCGTCGACAGCAGATGCTCGACGAACGCGAGCCGGAAGCCGGTGTGGGAGGGTTGCTCCGCGACCACGCCTTCGAACAATCGCGTCGCGTTCGCAATGTCGCCATCGCGGGCATGCCGCAACGCTTCCATCACCGCGAGCTCTGCCGTGCGCGGACAGCCGGCGCGATAACCCTCCTCCAGTGCCGCATCGGCCTCGTCGACGCGGTCGAGTCTCTTCAGCAGCGCCACCAACGTGTGCCACATCGTCGGGTCGCTGGGATTGCCGCGCGCCGCGTCCCATAGACGCGCAACGGGATCTCCGGGCGTGCTGGTTTCCCAGTGCAGACCCGCGCGTAACCGGTGCAGCAACGCGTTGTCCGGATAGCGCGTGACACCGGCATCGAGCACCGTCAATGCGGTCGCGCTATCGCCTGCCTCGAGGTGCGCTTCGCCGCGGTTCCGGTAGAGCTCCGGCGTGTCGAATCCGCATGCGAGTGCGGCCTCGTACGCCTGTGCTGCTTCGGCGAAGCGGCAATCCTCGCGCAGCAGCTGACCGAGCGAGTAGTGCAGCCGCGCGGCGGCGGGCGCGTGGCGCAGGCCGGTTCGGCACGCCGAGATCGCGGCGGCGAGATCGCCGCGCTGCTGCTCGATCGCCGCGCGCAGTTCCCAGCCCGCCGCGTAGGCAGGCGAAAGCGCATTGGTCTGGCTCGCACAGTGCTCGGCTTCCTCCAGTCGTCCGGCCTGACGCAGCAGAATGCCGAGGTTGTACCAGCCCGCAACGAACTGCGGCGCCGTTTCGGTGGTTTCGCGCAACAACATTTCTGCTTCTGCCGTCCGATTCGACGCGCGCAGGAAGTTGGCGAAGTTGACGCGCACCGCCGGTTGTCGAGGCGCACGCACCAGACTTTCTCTGAACAGCCGTTCTGCGTCTTGCGGGTCGCTTGCGCGGGTCGCCATGGCAAGCAGGTGCAGCGCGTCCGGCTGCCCGGGTTGCGACGCGAGCAGCTGGCGGCACAACGCTGCGCCATCGCCAACGTTTCCGGCCTGGATGAGATCGGCTGCCCGCTGCAGCAGCGCCTGACCGTTCATGCTCGTACTTCGATCAATGGTGGCGGTCGAATCCGGATCGACCGAATGATGCATGAAAAAGGCCGGCGAATGCCGGCCTTTCCCAAAACGAAACGACAGCCGTTTCCAGCGATCGTCACATGTGGAACGTCGCCGCGAGGAACCAGTACTGGCCCAGCGCGTCGTAACCGCCGGGATAGACGTTGCCGTTGTTGCGGGCCGTGATGCCGTTGTCCGTAATCGGCGGAGCCGTGTCGAGCAGGTTGTTCACACCAGCGCGTACGGTCGCGTAGTCGGTCACGTTCCAGATCGCAGCGAGGTCGAAGTAGCTGACCGAATCGATGTTCACCGGATCGGCCCCGTTCTTGACGAACTTGACGCCGTCGCTGTAGCGCCACGACAGGTTCAGGAGCACGTTCCACGGCGTCGTCCAGGTCGTGGAGAAGCGGTTGCGATACTTCGGCAGTGGCGTTTCGCACGATTCGCCGTAACGACCCTCGCAGCTCTCCACCGCGGTGCCAGGCAACTCCTGTTGCTTCCACGAACTCACATAGGCGAGTTGGTTGCTGATGCCGAGGCTGCCCCAACGATTGCCGAGATCCCACGTGGAGTGGATTTCGGTATCGATGCCTTTCACCTGGAAGAAGCCGCTGTTGATGTAGAGCGCGTCGACACCGTTCGTCGGCCCTGCGTTGCCGAGCCAGAGCGAGTCGTTCGCGGCAGCGTTGCGGTGAACACCCGCGCAGGCAGCGTCGTTGCCTTCGATGCACGCCGTCAACGTGGTTTCGCCGTTCACCGAGGTAATCGCCTTTTCGACCTTGATGTCGTAGTAGTCGACGGTCAGCGTGACGTTCTCCAGGAAGTTCGGATTCAGGATGAAGCCGTACGAATAGGTATCGGACGACTCGGGATCGAGGTTGAGGTTGCCGCCGATGATCGTGTTGTACTGATCCGCCGGAGAGTTGCCCGGACCACCCTGGTCCCAGACCGCCTGAGTGACCCCGGTGCGCGCGCACTGGGCGAAGGTGTAACCGTTCTCGCTGAGAGCGTCGGCCGCGGCGTTCTTGTGGCACGGGATCGTTCCCCATCGCGAACAGGTTGCCGGTGACCGGGCCGAACAGTTCGACGATGTTCGGCGCGCGCACCGCGCGCTGGTAGCTGGCGCGAAGCTTCAACTGATTGTCGATCGCCCAGGATCCCGCGTACTTGTACGTGTCGGTTTCGACGTCGGTGGTGTAGTCGGAATAGCGATAGCCGAGGTCCAACGTCAGGTCCTGGACGAACCGCATGCCTTGAATGATCGGAATGCTGGCTTCGGCGAAGCCTTCCTTCACCGTATAGCCGCCGCTGACCGGCACGAGTGCGGCGGCGAGACCGCCGATTTCGCCCCTCTGCGAAGCGTCGTCGGGGTTGTAGTCGAGATTCTCCTGACGCCGCTCCGCGCCGATAACGATGTCGATACCCGCTTCGGCCCAGGGCGACTTCACGCCGTATTCGCCGAGGTCGCCCTGCACGTAACCGGTGACCACGGTCTGGTCGGTGGAGCTGGTCTCGTAGTACGACGCGCCGATGTACTTCGTCGCAGCCGGGGTGACACCGCCGGTCTGGAAGATGTTCCAGGGCACGCACGACGGGTCGCTGCCGTCGACCACCGACTGGCACACGATGCCGAGCGTCGGGTCGTTCACGACGTCGAGCGCATTGGCGATGTTTGCGGTGTTCGTATAGTTCTTGTTGCGGATGTTGTTGTCGACCTCGGCGTACTGATACGACACGTCGTAACGCCACGCGGAGCTGATGTTGCCCTTGAACCCGAACACGCCGCGGTAGTTGTCGTGCTTGATGTCGGCGGTACGCGGACCACCTTCTACGTTGCGGCGGCCGATGTAGGGCGAGAAGACGTCGCCGGGTCCCGTACATCCCATCGCGGTCACCTCCTGCGGGGTGAGCAGCGGGTTGTCGCAGTGGATGTCGACTGCGAAGTCGAAGAACAGGCCGGCCGGCGCGAACTGCGCGTCCGTCTGGTCGTTCATGAACATCAGCTGGGTATACGCGGTGACCTGATCCGATATGTCGTAGTGAGCAAATGCGCCGAGGGTGTAGCGCTTGTCGGGACGCTGGAAGTAGCTGGGGGTCGCGAAGTTGTACAGATTCGCTGCGTCGGCCGGCACGAACTGGTCGTCGACCATGTTGAAGTAGAAACCGGTCGGACCGCTTAGATAGAACGTACCGGTGGCGTTGGTGGCCGAGCCGCCGCACGCCGTCCGGCCGCCGCTGAGTGCGCAAGCGCTGTAATCGCGCTCGGATTGCGTTACGCCCTTGATGTTGATGTAGGTTGCGTACGCGGTGATGTTGCCGCGGCCCTCCGCGAGGTTTCCGCCGATGATGAGCGACATGTTCTCGATGTCGCCGTCGGTGATGTCGCCGTTCGGAGGTTGCAGGCCGGCGTCACGCATCGTGTTCGACGTGACGTTGCCGTTGTTGTCGTGGCGATAGCTGCTGCGCTGGACGTCGAAGTTGATGCCTTCGAAGTCGTCCTTCATGGTGAAGTTGACGACCCCGGCGACGGCGTCCGAACCGTACGTGGCCGACGCACCGCCGGTGAGTACTTCGACGCGGTCGACCAGCGCGACCGGGATGGTGTTCAGGTCGGGGCCGGTTTGCACGGAGGCGCCGCCGTTGAAGTTGGTCGGCAGTCGCTTGCCGTCGATCAGCACCAGCGTGCGGATGTCGCCGAGGTTGCGCAGTTGCAGGGTGGCCGTACCGTCGGCCTCGATCGACTGGCCGGAGTCCTGGTCCATGTACACCTGCGGCAGCGACCGCACGGTGTCTTCGGCGCGCGGCGAGCCGGTGAACTGGAACTGCTCAGCGTCCAATTGCACGACCGGACTGGACGACACTTCGTTCGCGCGTTGAATGCGCGAACCGGTCACGACGATTTCTTCGACGCCGGCCCCTTGATCGGTGCTGGCCGCCTGCTCGGCAGCCATCGCCGATTGGGCGGCGGCAAAGACGATCGCGGCATGCACCGCGGCCGTTAAAGGTCTCTTCTGAAACATGATGGTCCCCTGAGTTGTTTTGGTGTCCGCGCGTGAACGGCGGAAGCCTACGCATGTATGACGAGCCAACCCGGCAATCCCTCAACAATTCGTTGCAAAATGTTTCCGAATTGCAACGCTTGCCGTTATTCCCGTTACGATGGTGTCGGCGTCGCTTTCCCTCTCAGGATCCTCGGACCTAGACTGCCGCTCACGTTTGCACTTTTCGGCCCCCCTGTGAGTTTGCCGCGATGAAAATGCAAGTGCCGTTCATGCAGCTGCCGCTCGCGTTCGACGCCGCGGCGCTGCGCGCGGAGGTCGACGCGATCGCGCCATCGGCGTGGCGACCGCATCCGCAGGGCTATGCCGGTAATGACGCGCTGACCCTGATCACGACCGACGGCGACCCGGCCAGCGACGCGGCGTACGGCGCGATGCGACCCACCGAATACCTGCTGCGAAGCCCCTATCTGATGCGGGTTCTGTCGAGCATCGGCGGAACCTGGGGGCGTACCCGTCTCATGCGGCTCTCGGGCCACGCCGAGGTGATGCCGCACGTCGACGTGAATTACTACTGGCGCGAGCGGATCCGCGTGCATGTGCCGATCGTTACCCAGCCGACGGTGCGATTCGTCTGCGGCGGCGAGCAGGTCAACATGGCCGAGGGCGAGTGCTGGATCTTCGATACGTGGCGCATGCATCACGTGGTGAACGACCACGTGCTGCCGCGCATCCACCTGGTGGCCGATACCGTTGGTGGCACGGCCTTCTGGGAGCACGTGCGCAACGCGCGACCGAACGGCCGCGAACTGCCGGGGTGGTCGCCGCGGCCGATCGGCCCCGGCGGCGCGCCGCCGCGACTCGACTTCGAATCGCAGAACCTGCCGGCCGTGATGACGCCGTGGGAGATCCGTTCGCACATCGCGTTCATGCAGTCGGAGGCGGTGGCGCACCCGAAAATGCAGGGCGTCATCGACGTGCTGGCGACGTTCGTCCGGGAATGGCATGCGCTGTGGTCGTGCTACGGCGAGGATCGAAACGGCTGGCCGCGCTTTCGCGCGCTGCTCGACGCGGTACGCCCCGACATCGTTGCGCGCGGCGGCAACGAGATCGCCCTGCGCAACGGCGTGCGGGTGATCGAAGCGCTCGATGCGTGGATTTTCCTCGCGGCGCTTGCCGACCGGCGCGACTCCGCCGACCCGGAGGTCCGCAGAAATCCGGTTGCACAGCCGCAGAAGGCGCCGTCCGTCGTGCAGGAGACGGGAGATCCGGTGTTCGATCGGCCGATCTTCGTGGTCAGCCCACCGCGCTCGGGCTCGACGTTCCTGTTCGAGACGCTGGCAAACGGCCCGGCGATCTACACGATCGGCGACGAGAGCCATCAGTTGATCGAAGCGGTGCCGGGACTTGCCCCGGAATCGCGCGGGTTCGCGTCCAACCGGCTGCTGTCGCAGGACGCGACGCCGCAGATCGTGGCCGAGTTGCGCGCGCGCTTTTTCGCCGCGCTGCGCGACCGCGATCAGTCTCCGCCGCCGCCGAATGCGCGCGTCCGCATGCTGGAGAAAACCCCGAAGAACGCGCTGCGCGTGCCGTTCCTCGCAGCGGTGTTCCCGGAGGCGCGCTTCCTTTATCTGCATCGCGATCCGCGGCAGGTGCTGTCGAGCATGATGGAAGCCTGGATGTCCGCACGCTTCCGGACCTATCCGAACCTGCCGGGTTGGACCGGCCTGCCGTGGTCGCTGCTGCTGGTGCCGCGCTGGCAGGACCTCATCGGCCAACCGCTCCATCGCGTCGTGGCGGAGCAATGGCGCATCACCACGAAGCTGCTGCTCGACGATCTCGAGCAGCTACCGAAGGAACGCTGGGCCGTCGTTCGATACGACGCGCTTTCGGCCGACCCGGAAGCGGAGATCCGCCGGATCTGCGAAGCGATGTCGCTCGGCTGGGATCGGCCGCTCGGCCGCGACCTGCCGTTGTCCCGCTACACGGTTTCGGCGCCGCATCCGCAGAAGTGGCAGCGTCATGCCGCCGAAATCGAAGCGGTGCTGCCGTCCATCCAGGATCAGATCAGCCGCGCAGAGCGCGTCGCGCCACGCGTTACGCGCGTTAAGGTGCGTTCCCCTTACAGCGGCACCGCCGCGCATCGGGCGATGTTGCGGACGTGCACTTCGCGCATCTCGGTGAGGTCGTCGCGCAGTGCGGCGTCGGCGATGCGCGGCATCGTTTCGTCGATCATCTTCACGACGGCCGACTGGCCGCGGTCGAGCAACTTCAGTTGCGCGGCGAGTCCTTCGCGCGCCATCAGCTTCTCGTAGAACACGCCGGTGACGTCGGTGGGCGATCCACCGAGCCGCTGCACGTGCGAGCGCAACATCACGCAGTAACGCCCTTCGTCGCGCGCCACGTCGAGCAGCAGTTGTTTCAGCGCGGCGTCGTTGCAGGACTTCGACATGTCGATGAGACCCTGCGCGCCGGCGCGTTCGCCTTCCAGCAGGCCGTTCAGAAATGCAACCACCTCGGCGGTTTGCAGCGGGTTGGTTTCGAACTCGTGTGCGTAGCACACCGGTGACGCGTACGGCCGTACTTCGTCGTGATCGTGCGTTGTCATGGGATGCTTCCTTGCCTATCGACTGAGGGTCGCATGGTAACGCCGCGCGCTCGCCGATGCCGCCCGCCTGTTCCGCGCGGCGCGAAGACGCTACGCTGCCGCGTCTTTCGTTTCTTCGAGTTGGGAAAGCGATGCAGCGCGAGTATTGCGCCGAAGTGGCGCAAGCCGAAGACGAACCGATGGCGGGCACCGCCGACGTGGTCGACGTGTGGATCATGCTCGAGTACCTGCCGGCCTGGACCGCGAAAGCGACCAGCGACAACGCTTTGGCCGCGCCGACGAAAGCGTGGCTCAGGCAAATGTCGGACGACGTGACAACGCGTGGACTGAAGCCGCGTCTGCAGCTGATTCGTCGCCCGGAGATCGACCGGACCGGTGTAACCCTGATGCTCGGTACGCCGCGCGGGTTGCATCGCGTGGAAGTGCCCGACTACGACGCTTTGGGCGCATTGCGATTCGACGCGATCGAAAGGTTACCGGTCGAAACCGCGCCTCAGTATTTCGTCTGCACCAACGGCCAGCGCGACGTGTGCTGCGCCCGATTCGGCCTGCCGACTTACGCGGCGTTGCGCGAACGAGTGGCCGGCCGCGCCTGGCAGACCACTCACGTCGGCGGGCACCGATTCGCGCCTAACGTTCTCACACTGCCGCAAGCGGCGCTGTACGGCCGGGTGCAGCCGGGCGACGTGGACGCATTCGTCGACGCTGTGGAACGCAATCGGGTCGCCGCCAGGTGGTTGCGCGGCAATAGCAGACACTCGCCGGACGTGCAGGCGGCCGAAGCGGCGCTCGCCGCCCGCGGCATCGATACGTCGGTGGCACCGAACCGACAGGCGCTGAACGGCGGCGGGTTTCGCGTTTCGTTCGGAACGCACGCCGTTGCGGTGAAGCCGGGTGCGGTGAGGCAAGTGCTGACGAGCTGCGGCGACGAGCGTAAGGCGGTGACGCCGTGGGAAGTCAGCGAGCTCGACCGCTGACGAAGTCGACGAGCGCCTGATTGAATCCGTGCGGATCTTCCATATTGACGCCGTGGCCCGCCGGCAGATCGACGATGGTGAGGTTCGGCATCCGTGTTCGAGCGAATTCCCGGTGCGGCGCGAAGCGGGTTTCCTCGTGTCCGCACACCAGCAATGCCGGCGCCGTGTTCTCGGCGACGCGCGCCCTGATGGTGGCGTTGGGGTTGGTGTGACGCAGCGTGTTTGCGATGCCGAGTGGGCTGAGCCGCGCAGCATCGACCATCAACGCATCGTAGAGATCTTTTGGAAGACGCTTCGCATGACGCGGATGTATCGGCATCCGCTCGATGGCGTCGATGCCGGCCGCTTCGACCTTCGCCGCGGCGTCGGCGGCGCCGTTCTTCCACGCCGTCGTCTGTTCCGCATCGGCAAACGCCGACGTCGAGTTCGTGAATGCGTGGCCGAACACGCGATCGGGATGCGTCAGCGCGTAGCGGATCGTCAGCCCCGCGCCCAGCGAATAGCCGCACAACCACCAGCGTTCGACGCCGAGCGCGCGGCGGATGTCGTCGAACGCGGCGACGTAAGCGTCCGGATGATACGAGGCGGGATCGGACGGCGCGCTCGACCGACCATGGCCCAGCAGCTCGACCACCACCGGCCGACACACTTCCGACAGCGCCTGCAGATTCGGCAGCCACTGCGCGCGCGACATCAGAAAGCCGTGTACGAGCAACAGATGCGGTCCGCCGTTGCCGTGTGTTTCGACGTGCAGTTGCTGCATTGTTCGAGGCGCCGCTCGCTTCTTGACGGGATCGCCATCCTAGAGCAGTGTGCCGAATCCGCAAATTACGATGAACACGCGCATGGCCAAGGCTCCGCGCACGACATTGTCTGCCCCGGACATCCGTCGTCAGCCGGTTTCGGTAACGCGGCAGATGGCGGCATCGCTGCCGAACCTGCGCGCGATCGCCGAGTCTCACGGGTTGAAGATCCATCACCTCGGCGCCGGCTATCCGCATCCGGAGGCGACCGACCCGCGCGCGTTCCTCGCGCACAAGGCCGCCTACTACGAACATCTTCGCGTGCGGGAAGGGCTGAACGATCCGGATGCACTGCCCGAGTATCTGCGCGAATCGTATGCGTACACCGACACGCTCGGGCCGCGCAAACCGCGCGAGGCGTTCGCGCAGGTTTATGGCGCCGACTGGAATCTCGACATCGATCCGGCGCGCCTCATTCCAACCGTTGGGGCGACCGGCGGCATCAGCCTGGTGTGCTCGTTGTTCGAGCGTCCGGGCAAACCCGTCGCGTACATCACCGACGCACCGACCTACGCCGGCTTTCTGGCCCGCGCGATGTTGAACCGGCATGCGGCGGTGTTCAGCGTGGAGATGGACCGCGAAGGTCCGATCGTTGCGCGCGTTCGCGAACAGATCCGCGCCGCGCGCGCCGCCGGCTATTTCGTGCCGTTCTACTACTCGATTCCCGACGGCCACAATCCGGCCGGCTTCTCGTTCAGCGACGCGCGCCGGCGCGCGCTGCTCGAAGTGGCGGAAGAAGAGGGCATTTTGATTCTCGAAGACGCGCCATACCTCTATATCAACTACGCGGCTGCTGAGGCGCGTCCGAAACCGTTCGTCACGCACGCACCCGACCGCACGATCCATCTGTTCACCGGATCGAAGATCGGATTCCCGGGGCCGCGCGTCGGTTTCATCATTTCCGATGCGATGCTCGAGATCGAAGGCGGCAAGCAGGTGCCGATCACCGACCTGCTGCTCACCGAGGCGAGCGCGGATCTGTTGTTTCAGAATCCCGAAGCGCTGCACGGCTTCGGCGCGCTGCTGCACGACGACGCAATGCAACTGCGCGATTCACTGTGGGGCGTCGCCAACGAGAAGCTCGCGATCTATCGCGAGAACCGCCGCATCGTGCTCGAAGGCTTGCAGAACGAGCTCGGCGCTTACCCGGAATCGTTCCGCTGGACGCATCCGGAAGCGGGGTTCTTCACGGTGTTCACGTTCCTGAATCCGAATGTGACCACCGACGATGCGTTCATCTCGCGGCTCGTGTCGGAATACGGCGTCGTCGCGATTCCGATGTACGACTTCTATCCGGTCGACGCGCGCCGCCGCAATCCGCGCGCGGGGCTCGATCAGCTGCGGCTGTCGTTCTGCTTCAGCGAAAGCGTCGGCGCGCAACGCCGCACCGATCTGCGCGAGGCGGTCGCGGCATTCGCACACGCGGCGCGGGTGGAATCCGGCGTGGCGAAGCCTTAGCCGCGATGAAGCGCGCGTGAAGCGCATCTGTGTGTTTGCCGGTTCCAGTCCCGGCGCCAGCGATGCTTACCGGAAAGCCGCCGTCGATCTCGGCGAAGCATTGGCCGAACGCGACATCGAGCTGGTCTATGGCGGCGGCTGCGTGGGGCTGATGGGCGCGCTGGCCGACGCGGCGCTGGCGCGCGGCGGCCGCGTCATCGGCGTCATTCCGCACACGCTGATGGTGCGCGAAGTCGGGCATCGCGGGCTCACCGAGCTTCGCGTGGTCGACTCGATGCACGAACGCAAAGCGACGATGGCGGAGTTGTCCGACGGCTTCATCGCGTTGCCCGGCGGCTTCGGCACGCTCGAGGAAACATTCGAGATTCTGACGTGGGCGCAGCTCGGTCTGCACGGACATCCGTGTGGGCTGCTCAACATCGGTGGTTACTTCGACGCGTTGCTCGCGTTTCTCGACCACTCGGTGCGCGAGGCGTTCGTGCGCGATGTGCACCGGGCGATGCTGCTGGTGGACGATTCTCCGCGCCGGTTGCTCGACCGATTCGCGGCGTATCGCGCACCATCGGTCGAGAAGTGGCTGCAGCGCAGCGCGCAGACATGAGCGGGGACGGTATGGACATGATTCTCGTGGTGACCACCGGCGGCACCATCGACAAGGTCTACTTCGATGCGCAGAGCGAATTCGAAGTGGGCCGATCGACGGTGGGCGATCTGCTGCGCGAAGCGCACGTGCATGCGCCGTTCGAAACGCTCGAAGTGACGCGTAAAGACAGCCTCGATCTCACCGACGACGATCGCGAAGCGATCCGCCGCGCGATCGCGGCGGCGCCGAACGCGCGCATCGTCGTCACGCATGGCACCGACACGATGACGAAGACCGCGCGCGTGCTGCACTCGATCGCCGACAAGACGATCGTGCTGACCGGCGCGTTGTCGCCCGCGCGCTTTGCGAATACCGACGCGGCGTTCAACGTGGGGATGGCGTTCGCGGCGGTGCAGACGTTACCGGCCGGCGTCTACATCGCGATGAACGGCCAGGTGTTCGATGCCGCGAAAGTGCGCAAGGATCGCGCGACCAATCGCTTCGTCGCGATCTGATTCGCCCCGGGTGGTTACGGCGTCAGTTTGAAGTCGACCTTCGCCGTGGCTCCAGCGGTATCCACCGGTTTGTCGTTGACATACCGCGGCGCGTAGCGCCAGCCTTTCACCGCGTCGAGCCCTGGCTGGCCGAACGCGTCGCTGCCTTGCGTTTCGAGCAATTTCGCGTCGCGTACGAAGCCCGATGCGTCGATCGTGAACTCGACCGACGCCGAACCTTCGCGCCCTTTGGCTTCCTCCGGATACTGCGGGTCGGCTCGATACAACGGCGCGGGCGGTGTGGCGTCTTTCCACGGATCGAGTTTGCCGACGGCAACGCAATGGGGCGTTGCTTTATCGGGATCGCCGAGCTGTTCGTACACGCTGACGAGCAGCACGTGCGATGCGAGCACCAGCGGATTCGCTGCGGTGTCGCCGAGCGCGGTGAGAACCTGATTGAGGTATGGCTCAGCGGCACGCGGTTTCGCGATGGCCATCTGATATTTGCCCATCCACAACGCGGCGATCAGCAGTCGCGGATCGTTCGCAGGGATCTGCTTGCCATACTGCGAATACGCGGCGTCGAGATAGGGCTCGGACTCTGCAACGTTGCCGTCGCGCAGCAGATGGATTCCGGCCTCGAGATTCAGGTGCGCCAGCAGAAGGTCGTCAGGCTTCACGTACTTGCGTGCGAGGTCGAGCGCCTGGTCGTAGAACGCGTTCCGCGCTTTGCCGTCCCAGGCGCCGGTTGCGTCGGCGCGCGCCATCAGCGGATCGATCACTTCGCGCGCATCCTGCCCGTACACGCGCCGATACAGCTCGATGGCCTTGTCGAGCGTCTTGACCGCTTCTTTGCGGTGCCCCGTCTTGTCGTACGTTTCGCCGAGGTTCAGCGCGAGCGCGGCAGTGTTGGTGTGACCCTCGCCGTAGATCTGCAAACCCAGCTGATAGGCACGCTCTGCATACGGCAGTGCCTCCTCGCTTTTGCCTTCGTCGCTCAGTCGCTTGAAGGTTTTGTAGGCCTCGGCAAATTCCGCTTTCGCGGCTGCAGGATCGCTCGACGCTTCTCCGGCTGCGTACGCGTGAATGCTCATCGAGAGCACGGCGGCCAGGCAAATGGCACGAAACATCGTCGGACTCGTCCACTGAAAGGCCTCTAGTCTATTGCGGAACGGGAAGGGTGGTAGACTCCGGCGGACCGGCTGCGGAGGGGAAACATGAGCTACGACCTCGTCATCAAGAACGGCACCGTCATCGACGGATCCGGCGCGCCGCGCTATCGCGCCGACGTCGCGGTGGCCGATGGCCGCATCGCCGCGATCGGTCGCGTGGACGGCAAAGCGAAGCAGACGCATCGACGCCGAGGGTCACGTCGTGACACCCGGATTCGTCGACGGCCACACCCACATGGACGCCCAGGTGTTCTGGGACCCGATCGGTTCGTGCTCGTGCTATCACGGCGTAACCACCGCGGTGATGGGCAACTGCGGCTTCACGCTGGCGCCGTGCAAATCGGAAGACGCCGATTTCGTGTTCCGCAACCTCGAACGCGCCGAAGACATCTCGCGCGAGTCGATGCTCACCGGCATCAAGTGGAGCTGGGAGTCGTTCCCGCAATTTCTCGACACCGTGGACGGCTTGCCCAAAGGCATCAACTACGCCGGCTACATGGGTCACTCGGCGTTGCGCACCTACGTGATGGGCGAGCGCGCATTCACTGAAACGGCGAGCGACGACGATCTGAAGAAGATGTGCGCGCTGACGAAAGACGCGCTGAAAGCCGGCGCCATCGGCTTCTCCACCTCGCGCACGCACAATCACATCACCGCTGACGAACGGCCCGTTGCGAGCCGCGTCGCCGATTGGCGCGAAGTGCGCGCCATCGTCAATGCCATGGGCGAACTCAACGCCGGTATCTTCGAGATTGCCGGCGAAACGGTGGGGCGCGATCCGGAGCGCGTGCGCGAGTACTTCGACCGGTTGAAGAATCTCGCGGTCGAGTCGCGCGTGCCGATCACGTTCGGCATGTTCTCGGTGCGCGTCGCGCCGGAACTATGGCGGCCATACTACGACCTCGCCGACGAAACCGCGGCGGCAGGTGGCCGCATGGCCATCCAGGCGCACTCGCGCGCCTTGAACGTACTGTTGTCGTTCGAGGGCAACACGCCATTCGACAAGTGGGACGTGTGGAAAGACATCCGCAATCTTCCGCTGGCGCAGCAGAAAGCAAAAATGCGCGATCCGGCGATCAAGCGCGCGCTCGTCGATGTTGCGAAGGCGCCGTACAAAGGTCCGCGCATCGTCGGCGCCGAGGCGCGTCCGCCGGATTGGGACTGGGTGTACCTGATGGATACGATGTCGAACGACCCGAAGCGGATGTCGGATGTTGCGCGCGAACGCGGCGTGCATCCGGTGGAAGCGATGATCGACATCGCGTTGGAGCACGACTTCAAGGTGTTCTTCCGGCAGCCGATCGCCAACGAGAATCAGGACCACGTGCTCGAGATGATGAAGCACCCGCGGTCGCTGGTGACGTTCTCCGATTCGGGCGCGCACGTTTCGCAGATCATGGACAGCTCGCTGCAGACGCATCTGCTGTCGCACTGGGTGCGCGAGAAACAGGCGTTCACGCTGGAAGAAGCGGTGCGCCTGATCACGTACGACACGGCAACGCAGTGGGGTCTGCACGACCGCGGTCTGCTGCGCGTCGGCCTTGCAGCAGACTTCGCGGTGTTCGACCCTGAAACCGTTGCGCCGCGCATGCCCGACGTCGTGCACGACCTGCCCGGCGGCGCGAAGCGTCTGAAGCAAACGGCCGACGGCATGCTGGCCACGGTGGTCGGCGGCCAGGTGCTGCTATCGAACAACGAACACACCGGCGCGTTGCCGGGACGATTGATTCGCGGTCCGCTCGCGCAATAGCGGCGGCGTTGGAGGAAACATGACGCATGATCTGGTGATTCGAGGCGGACGCGTGATCGACGGCACCGGCGCGCCGGCGCGCAATGCCGATGTGGCGGTAGACAACGGCAAGATCGTCGCGGTGGGTGCGGTATCCGGTTCCGGTCGGCGCGAGATTTCGGCCGCGGGTGCGATCGTCACACCCGGCTTCGTCGACATCCACACACACTACGACGGACAGGCGACGTGGGCATCGCGCATGTCGCCGTCGAATCACCACGGTGTGACCACGGTGGTGATGGGCAACTGCGGCGTCGGCTTCGCGCCGGTGAAGCGCACTGACCACGACCTGCTGATCGAGTTGATGGAAGGCGTGGAAGACATTCCCGGCGCCGCGCTGCACGAAGGGTTGTCGTGGGACTGGGAGACGTTTCCGCAGTATCTCGACTATCTGTCGAAGCGCCGGTTCGACATGGACATTGCCGCGCAGTTGCCGCATGCGGCGTTGCGTGTATACGTGATGGGCGAACGCGGCGCGAATCGCGAACCCGCCACGGCGGAAGACATCTCACAGATGCGCGTGCTCGCGCGCGAAGCGGCCGCCGCCGGCGCGATCGGTTTCTCCACGTCGCGCACGCTGAATCACCGCAGCAGCAAAGGCGCGCCGACGCCGTCGCTGACGGCCGAAGTGGACGAACTGGTCGGCATCGCGATGGGCCTCAAAGACGCCGGCCACGGCGTGCTCGAACTGATCTCCGATTTCGGCGACCTCGAAGAAGAGTTCGGCATCGTCGAACGCATGTCGAGCGCGAGCGGCCGCCCCATCTCCATCTCGTTGGCGCAGGGTCTGTCGCCGAACGGCTGGAAGAAGATCCTGGGCCGGATCCAGAACAACGTCGGCGCAGGACGCGTGATGCGCGGCCAGGTGGCGCCGCGTCCGATCGGCATCGTGCTCGGACTTTCGACCACGCTGAACCCGCTGCTGATGCGCCCGTCGTATTCGGCGATTGCGAAGCTGCCGCTTGCTGAACGCTTGGCGAAGCTCAAGGACCCGGCGGTCAAGGCGAAGATCCTCGCGGAAGAACCCGCGCCCGCGTTCGAACGGATGAAGCGGCTGGTCGCCGATTTCGACCGCATCTGGCTGATGAACGATCCGCCGGACTACGAACCGGCGCCGGAAGACGCCATCGGTCCGCGCGCCCGCGCGCTCGGCCGCGCGCCGCTCGAATACGCCTACGACCTGCTGCTGCAACGCGACGGTCGCCAGTTACTGTTCACGCCGTTCGCGAACTACGCCGAGTTCAATCTCGACTGCTGCCGCGAAATGATCCTGAGCGACGACTGCGTGATGGGACTCGGCGATGGCGGCGCGCACGTCGGCACGATCTGTGACGCGAGCTTCTCGACGTATCTGCTCGCGCATTGGGGCCGCGACCGTACGCGCGGCGAACGCATCGATCTGTCGACGCTGGTGAAGCGTCAGACGCGCGACACCGCGCGCGCGGTGAACCTGCTCGATCGCGGCGTGATCGCGGCCGGCATGAAGGCCGATCTCAACATCATCGACTTCGACAACCTGCGCGTTCGTGCACCGGAGATGATCAAAGATCTGCCGGCCGGTGGATCGCGGCTGGAGCAGCGCGCCGACGGCTATCTCGCGACGATCGTCAGCGGCGAAGTGACGTACCAGAACGGCGAGCCCACCGATGCATTGCCGGGCCGGTTGGTGCGTTGACATCGCACCTGTGTCAATCCGTTAGAGAGTTTCCAAGCGCCCGTAGCTCAGTTGGATAGAGCACCTGGCTTCGAACCAGGTGGCCGGCGGTTCGAGCCCGTCCGGGCGCACCAATCAAACCAATAGGATAGGCGTCCACGACGGACTGAGTGATGGTCCAAGCACGTTATTGCGCAAGTTTCGTGGCAAGGGTTGAATCATCGCAAACGGACCAGCTGAGGGGTGCGCGTGTAGGAAGCTGCTTGCGGTAGCGCGCGACCCGATCCAAGACTCGTGAGCGCGATGCGGACGACACGTAGCGAGCGTGCTCCAGCGCCGTTTCGATGGCTGCGAGCAATTCGTGGGCAAGGCTCGCGCCGTCCCCTCTTACCGAGGCGATAGAACATATGCGTGATAACCGAATCCTACTTCGCGGCTATCTGTGCCGGTGGCTAGAATGCGACCGGCGTCATTGATCGCGATACCGGAAATGAGCGTCACGTAGCGGCGCAATGGATCGTCTGGCGCAACGAGCGCATTCAGATCCAAAAGCGCGCCGTCGTTCCAGAGAAATGCATGCGAATGATCTGGGCCCGCAATCTCCGAACTTCCCGTCACCCATCCAGAATTACTGATGGCGTTCGCCACCGAGGAGGACCCGAATGCGCCCAGATCCCGGATTGTCTCCGCGTCAGGATTCCAAACGAATGCACGAAGGTTGCCTCCAATACGGTGATACCACCCTACGATTTGGCCGCTCTCGTTCATGTCTTGTCCGATGGGAAATTCTCCACCGTCGATATCGAGATATTTGGTTGATCGCCTATGCGGATCCCATCGGAATACGGTTTGGTACCGACTATCATCGCTTGCGATCCATCCCATAACTTGCCCGTGCTCATTGATCTTGTGGCCGCCCGCGTTCTTAGCATTGAGCCGACGTATCGGAAGCAACTGCATCTGCTGCCTGTGCGACTCCCACACGAACGCAACGAATCGAGCGTCGCGGCCGATCTCCCCCGGCTCGCCACCCAGGCCCCCCGTCACGACACCTTTGTTGTTGATGTCGTCAGCAAAGCTGGACCGAGTTCCGGAACCCAGATCCTGAAGAACGTTCGCCCTCGGGTTCCAAAAGAAGGCATGCGAGTTCCACGCTCCGAAGGCCTCATCAAAGGGTGCCACCTCGGCAACCCCCACAATTTCCCCCGCGTCGTTTATGGCGGTCGGAATGCTCCGAAGTCCCTGAACCAATGCGCCGATGTCTTCCATCTGATCGGTAGCGGGATCCCAGAAGAAGCCATGGGAGATACCATCAGACAAATCCGCGATACCGGCCATTTGCCCTTGCTTGTTTAGCGGGCCGCCGACACTCGTCGAACCGCCGAGCGTATTCTCGATTTTTTCTATCGTGTCCGTGGTGGGATGCCAGACAAAGGCAAGCACGGGGCTCTCACTGCCGTCCTCGAACCAGCGCCACACGTGCCCTGAAGCCTCGCCCCGGGCGTTCATTCCCACCGGAACGCAGCCGTAACCCAACGGACACAGGCTCTTGATCCGATAAACGGGAACGTGCGCCCCCTTATGATCCCGTTGGTCATCCTTCTGGATGGGCGCGTCTCCGTTCAGTTTGTCATCGGCGTGAACGTCAGCCACACACGCGATAGCCAAACTAAAAATCAATGTGCCAGCGGCGGCAGCCCTGATACGCATGAAAATTATCTCCTCCTCCGAGCAGGCGTATACCTATGCGCCCGGGTTTGAGCATTTCCTATAGGTACAAGTCCCGACTGTCGACCAGCATGCGCCCCTCGCGCGTGCGGAAGTGGCGCGCGCGCCGCAGTATCGCGTCCGATCAAGAGCGCGCGACGTGCCAGGATTGAGTCGAAGGTGGTGTCGGCTGGCGATCACGCACCTGAGTGGGCACTGGGTGGTTCTTTTGTGTATCCGGTACCTTCTCCGAGCGATTCAACGCGTTCCGCGCCGCGAGCGCCAGCGGATGGGCTGCTTTCTCAGAACCGCCAGCGTAGCTCGGCTGCAGCGCGTAATGCTTCGGCGAGGCCGGCATATGCACGACCGAAGTTCGGATCCCGCGCAATCACCTGCTGAAAACAAATCGATCGCGCGCGTCAGCTTTGCAGCTCCGCGCTGGCGCATCAGATGGTTCGCACGCAGGAACAGCGTATACGCCGCCTCGATAACCCCGGTCGGCGCGGCGCACAAAAGTGCTCCCGGCGTCAGCGTGCCTACCAGACGTCCGGCAATCGCGGTGAAGATCTCGTTCGGCACCTCGAAGATATCCGAGATTCGCCGATCGTAGCTCTCCGACCATTCCTGCAACCCGGTGACCTGTTACCGTGCATCTAATGCCACGAAACATGCGGTTTCCGGCCCGTGCAGTGTGACTTCGAACCAGGTGGTCGGCGGTTCGAGCTCAGTTCCTCTGCGCAATGTACTAGCCGTTGGGGGGTGAGTGGCATGACAAAACGACTACTCAGCGGCGCTGTGATCGCCGCATTGTTCGCGATTTTGCAGAGCACATCGTTTGCGGCCGAGCAAGGGAACAATCCACCGCCAAAGTCGCTCCGCCTCGATCGCGCGATCGTCGTCGACGCTACGGGCTTCGAACAGCCGCTCGCTGCGTTGACGATGTTCATTCCTCACGGTTGGGCTACGCAGGGGGGCGTGCTCTGGGGAAGCGAATACATGTGTACCAATGGATACAACTTCAGCTGGTCGGCGACGTCGCCGGACGGATCGACGAGCATTGCGATTCTTCCGCAGCAGAAGTGGGAGTTGAACAACTATGGCGGCGGTGTATCGACGCCCGGTTGCTCGACGGCTCCGTACACGAATGTGCAGGCCTATCTGCAGGGCGTCGTACAGCGCAGCCGACCGGCGGCGCGCATCGTCGATTTTCGTCGGCGCGCCGACCTCGAACAGCAGTTCGCGAACGTCAATTCGTCGACGCCGACCGCGATGGGTGAAATGCGCACCTGGGTTGAGTCCGGCGAGGTGATGTTTGCGTACAGCGAGCGCGGTCGCGACATGCGCGGCACCGTCGCCGCCTCGGTCGTGTTCTCGTTGATGCATACGAATGCGCTTGCCGGCGTAGCAGCAATGGACGCGCTGACGGCAATGGCGTATCCGGGCTACGCGGTCACGGCGCCGAGCGCCGACCTCGATCTGACGTTCTTCGAAGCGTTGCGGCGAACGATCAAAACCAATCCGCAATGGGAGCGACGTATCGCGGGCCACAATCTCGCGATCGGTCGCGTTGCGCTCGAAGAGAGCCGCAAGCGATCCGAGATGATCATGCGATCGAACGCGGAGATTGCGCGCATTCGGGAGGAGGCATGGACTGCCTCACAGGAGAGTGCCGATCATCGGGCGCGGGAATTCGGCGAACTGATGCGCGGGGTCGAGACGTACAAGGATCAGGACGCGCCAGGCGGAACGGTCGAGTTGTCGCACTCGTACGACAACGCATGGCGGATGAGCGACGGTAGTTACGTTCTGAGCGCGGATCCGAATTTCGAGCCGTGGAGAGACCTGGGTCTCGAAGGTCACAGGCTGGAGGTCGCGCCCTAGAGATCGACTTCGTCGAAATGCTCGAGATGCAACTCGACGCCACGGCATCGTTTGCCGGAGGAAACGGCGCTCGATCGCATCCACGATGTCGAACACGTAGACGGCGCCGCGCGCATCGAGGACGCTGCGGACATTGCCGCGCACACTTCAGCGCAGAGGCTTCTTTGATGTCGTTTGCCATTAGCGTGACCTTGACGGTTGCGATCGCAGTGCTGTCGCTGCTTCGCGGAGAGGCGTGGATCGTGCGCATCACACCCAGACCGCTGCAGAAGCTGCTGCATATCGGGTTCTACGCGGCGCTCGCGATCAGCCTGTTGACCACACAGTCATCGGTCGGCATGGAGCTGCGAATCGCGCTGCCGTTGATCCTGATTGGCTCGATCGCATTCGCCGCTCTCGTGCAGGCATTGCAGACGTTTCGGCCCGGTCGATTCGCGCGAATCTCGGATGTTGCGCTGGATGCAGGGGGAGTGGTGCTGGGCGCCGCCATCTGGTGGGTTGCTCGTCCATGAGTCGCGTTCTGTTCCCGTGCACCGGCAATCAATACCGCAGCCGCTTTACCCGTCACGCAGGATCACCAGCTGAGAGGCCTCATCACAGATCGTGACACCAAGCTGTTGTTGGGACCTGACGAGATGGACTACCCCGACCCGCGCGAACTGAAAGTCGAAGACGCGTTTGTTGCTGACCCGTACGTGATCGACATCAATGCGCCGCTCAGCGATGTCGTCCTCGAGATGGCGAAGCGGCACATTGGCGCAGCGTTGGTGACCGGTCATGGGCGACTGGCGGGAATCTTTACCACGAGCGATGCGTGCCGTGTTCTCGGAGAGTGGCGGCGCGAGCGCTTTCCGAAGGGCGATGACGCGGCCTAGAAGTGAAGGTGGCCGTTAGTTCGAGCCCGTCCAGGGGCCGCCAGGCGAGGCCGCCAATCTGTCGATGTGCCTTACATCCTCGGCATTGCCACACCGCCGAAATGTCGGTCTGTTTAACACCTGCTCTGGGGTCCGATTTCTATCCTTTTGATTTGTTGTGATATTTCTAGATGGCACGGGGGTTGCTCGGTTGGAGAGTGGAACAATCCACGAGAGGGGGTAAGGGTGAAGAAACTTCAAGTTCTGCTCATCGCCACAGGCGTCTTCTTCGTGTGCCCTGCATTTGCGCTTCCGATTCTCAATCCGGGGTTCGAGGATGGAACAACCGGCTGGTCCTTCGGCTCGAACGCATTCATAACCGGTTTTGCGCCGGCAGTTGCGTCTGGTTCATTGGCGGCGGTGATCAATACCAATGGCACGGTTATCCAGACACCCGTATCGCTGGAAGGGCCGGGGGTCTACCAATTTGGTGTCAAGGCACGATTCGGGCTCGACCCGGCCATAAATCCTCAAGGCCTCTTCTCGCAGGCGCAAGTGTCCTTCGGCGTCAATGGGGTTGGGTTCGCAAGCGCAGGTATTGATCCGAACGCGCTGCGCGACACCTTCGTGAACCTGGGCGGCATTTCATTCAGCGATTGGGTGACGCTAACCGGCACCTTCAACTACACGGGCGCTCCCACTAGCGCGGGGTTGCTGAACTTGAATCTCCAGGGAAGCCAACTTGGCCTGGTCGTTTCCTACGACGACGCCTTCGTCACGGCGGTTCCCGAACCCGGCACTCTCTCTCTGGTGGCAGCGGGTCTCATCGGACTCACGCTCATGCGTCGCCGTCGCGTCAGCTAAGCGATTTATGTTCAGTCGCAGAAAACCCGCCCACGTGGCGGGTTTTTCTTTTGGGTGCGGAGAAAGAAAGACACATCCTACTCTGTCGGGTCAGTCGAATAGGTTTGTGAGCCGCCGTTTCATTCGGTCGGCGATGTAGAGCGCCAGGGCCTTCTTACGTCCCTGCGCGGAGCGCGCGCGCGTAGCGGGTGCCGGTTCTACCCAGCTGCTCGTCGCATGCGTGCGTCAATGTCAGTCGAAAGATACGTCCTACCGCAGTGTCGGCCCGCCGCTGTCGGAGTCGGGATGCTCAGGCGAATAGGCTCTGGGAAGGAATCGCACCACTGGCCTCAGCATGTGGACCCTTCACCGCGACGAACGCCAACCGGAATCGAGCGTGGTCCGATCGCCCGGAAGCCGCAACGGCACGTCCGCCCCTCAACGAGATCGGTGGGTATTCGTCGGTGTGGCCGCCGCTGCGCTATTGGGGCTGATCGTCGCCTTCGACTGGAACTGGTTGCGACGTCCGCTCGAAGCCTACGTCACTCACAAAACCCATCGTGAATTCACGATCTCCGAGCTGTCGGTGGAACTCGGATGGACTCCAAACATCCATTTGCGCGACGTCGTGTTCGCGAACGCGCCATGGGCCGGCGACGAACCGATGGCGAGAGTCGCGCAGGCCGACTTCTCGGTATCGGTGGCGGAGCTGTTCCGCGGAAGGATCGTCGTTCCCAACGCGAGACTCTCGGATGCCGACCTCCGATTCGAACACCTGGCCGATGGGCGAAAGAACTGGATCCTCGCGCCGGCAGAAGACACGTCGCCGAGTCGCGTGCGGATCGGCAGCTTGTCGATGTCGCGCTGCGCGATCGAGTACGTCGACCACGGTCTTTCTCTTGCGCTTGCGGCGATTGCGAACGACGTCGACGCCTCCAACGAGTCGAGTCCGTACACGACGCGCTATCGCTTTCACGGGCACTACCGTGATGCGGCGTTCCATGGCGATCTGCTGACTGGCAGCGCGGCGAGTTTTCAGGATCCTGCCGCGAAGCTTCCGATGAAGGGGCAGCTCGTCGCGGGTACCACCACGCTGCGCGTCGACGGCTCGATCGCCGACATTGCGAAAACCGGCGCTGCGGATCTGAAGCTGCGAATCACCGGCGAAACGCTGGCGAACCTGTATCCGTTTCTGCGCCTGCCGCTGCCGGCGTCGCCGCCATATCGCATCGAAGGCCGCCTCGTCCACAGCGAGTCGCGATTCGATCTGCATGACATTCAGGGGTTGATCGGTTCGACCGATGTCGCCGGAACCGCGGCATATCTGGATCGTCAGCCGAGACCGTTGCTGCAGGTCACGCTGCACAGCGACCTGCTGAACGCGGCGGACCTGGGTCCGTTGATCGGCGTCACCACAAAGGCCGCGCAGACCACCGCACCGCCGACGCAGACGCAGACCCTAACGCGTGAAACCGCGAAGTCGCAGGAACGTGAGGCGACCGGCGATCGCATACTGCCTGTCGGCTCGCCCGATGGCGCCGGACTGCTACCGTCGGGCGAGTTCGAAGGTGGGCGGTTGCGCGCGATCGACGCGGACGCCGAACTGCGCGCGAAACGCATCGTCGCGCCGGATCAGCTGGCCGCGGGCAACGTTCATGTGAGAGTGCACTTGCGGGACGGCGTCATCACGCTGACGCCGTTCGACTTCGAACTCGCGGGCGGCCGCATCGTCGCTGTCATCGAAGTCGACGCGCGCGAGCCGATGCTCGCAGCGAGGATGAACGTCGGTTTTCAGCAGCTGCAACTGGCGCAGTTGCTGCCGCGTTCGTCGCTCGTCGTGGAATCGCAGGGTCTGCTCGATGGCGAACTCGCGCTGAACGGCACGGGCAACTCGGTCGCTGACGCGGCGGCGAACGCGGATGGGCACATCGACCTCGCGCTCGCGCACGCGCAGATCTCGAATCTGGTCGACGCGGCGGCCGGTCTCAATGGCGGCAAAGTTCTCCAGTTACTGTTGGGCGGCGACAGGAACATTCCAGTGCGCTGCGGCGCCGCCGTATTCAGCGTCGACGATGGCGAAGGGAAGTCGGAGGTATTCGTCGTCGATACCGAACAGACTCGCATCGACGGCGGTGGAACGTTCGACTTCGGAAACGAGCGGTTCGATCTCACCATCGCGCCGCAACCGAAGCACGCGGGCATCCTGTCGCTCCGCACACCGGTGCGGTTGCGCGGCACGTTCCGCCATCCCGGTTACGAACTCGACAAGAAGGGACTGGCGTTGCGCGCGGGCGGTGCGATCGCATTGGGTCTTCTCACGCCGGCCGCGGCTTTCGTTCCGCTCATTGAGACCGGCCCGGGCAAGGACGTGGACTGCGCGCGACTGACGGACGCCGTGCTCCGGACTTCTTCTGCGCAGGCCGCCCGATGAAACGCCGGCCCCACCTCGCGCTCGCGAACTGGTGGAGTCTGATCAAAGACTCGGCCACTGCGTGGTCCGCCGACTATGCGCCGAGCATGGGTGCTGCACTGTCGTACTACAGCGTGTTCTCGATGGCGCCGTTGCTGCTCATCGTGATCTCGATCGCCGGCCTCATCTTCGGAGAAGACGTTGCACGCGGCGAAGTGCTCGGTGGGTTGCGAGGTCTGATGGGAGAAGCGCCGGCACGGGCCATCGATGCCGCGCTCGCGAGCATGAGCAAGCCGACGAACGGGTTCGCATCGGCAGCGCTCGGCGGAGTGATGCTGCTGATCGGCGCTACGTCCGTCTTCGGAGAACTGCAGGACGCGCTCGACCGCATCTGGCGCGCGC
Source organism: uncultured Gammaproteobacteria bacterium (assembly GCA_963780795.1). GTDB lineage: Bacteria > Pseudomonadota > Gammaproteobacteria > Pseudomonadales > Azotimanducaceae > DATJGR01. The sequence continues at coordinate 59,526 of CAWADH010000014.1, forward strand.
CCGAACGCGACCGCACCGGCGGATGGTGGAGGCTGGTGCGATCGCGCCTGTTGTCGTTCGGCATGGTGCTCGGAATTGCGTTTCTGCTGATGGTGTCGCTCGTCGTCAGCGCCGGGATTTCAGCGCTCGGCAAATGGTGGAGCGGTGCGTTCGGCAGCTGGGAAGCGCTGTTGCAGATCGTGAATGCGGCGTTCGGCTTCGCGTTCACGACCGTGTTGTTTGCGATGATCTACAAGATCATGCCGCGCGTCGACGTGCGGTGGCGCGACGTCTGGTGGGGCGCCGCGATCACGTCGCTGCTGTTCAATGCCGGTCAGTTTCTGATCGGCCTTTACATCGGCAAGAGCGGGATCGCGTCGGGGTTCGGCGCGGCGGGATCGATCGCGATCATCTTCGTGTGGGTCTACTACTCTGCGCAGATCTTCCTGCTCGGCGCAGAATTCACCTGGCTGTATGCGCAGCGATTCGGATCGAGGCGGCGCGAGTCGGGCGACTCGAATCGAGAGGAACGGGACAAGTCCCAATCGGTTGCGAACGATTCGACGTTCCGATCAGCTCGTCGGAGCGAACAGATACACGCAGGTGATGACCAGCGTCGATAGCGCAACGCCGGAGATCAACCCGTACCAGTAGAACAGCCAACGGCTTTCGCTTCGAAGTCTCGCATTCACGATCGTGCTCCGCCGTCATCGTCAGGCGCCATACTAGTTGCCGCTTCCCGTACGGCGTGTAGTCCTTTACGCCGCTTGCGCTTCAGACTGGCGGACGCTCTGCGTGCGTTTGGACGAGTTCGTGCCGTCAGCAGGCTGGTTCGACGTCAAGCACTCCGAATGGACCACCCGAGCAGCAGCAGGCCGCTCGCGGCGATCCAACTTCCGGCAACGCGTATCGCGACGCGCGTCCAACCTCCGCCGAAGCGAACGCCGGCGGCGGCCGGCAGCGCCGTCATCGTTGCAACCGCGGTCGTGAGACCGAGCAGTGCGAGGACCACCGCGAGCGTGAGGTTCATGCCGGAGCCGTTCGAGTAGCCGTGCATCAAACCGAGCAGCGCGCCGAGCGCGGTCGTGGCCGCAAGCGGAAGCTTGGCGTCGAGCGCGATCAGAGCGCCCAATACGAGCAGCCACGACGCCGACACGATGTCGCTGCTTTGCGGCGTCAGCGCGACCAGTCCTACGAAGCTGCCCAACAGCCACGCTAAGGGGACGACGAAGAATGCGCGCTTGCCGTGGTCGGCGCCGCGCAGTCCACACAGCAGTGCGAGCGCGATGGCGGCCGCCAGATCTTCGGGGCTGGTCAGCAGATGCAGCAGCCCGTCGTAGAAGGGACCAAGTCCACTCGATGAGAGATGCGCTTGCGCTACCGACGGGGCTACGGCGACGACCAGTGCCCATCTGCCGACGTTCTTCACGCGAGTGCCTGCCACATGAAGAAGGCACCGCCGGCGGCGATGCCGAGACCGAGCGCGCGCAACACACCGTTGCCCCACGGCCAACGGTGCACGGTTCCGATCGCGATGCCGAGTGCGTGCAGGCAACCGGTGGCAATCACGAAACCCATGCTGTACAGCAGCGCGTTCTCACCGTTCGGCAATTCGGTGCCGTGCGCGTGGCCGTGAAAGATCGCGAACGCGCCCACCAGCGCAGCGGCGATGACGAGCGGCGGTCGCCACGCGAACAGCACCGCCGCGCCGAGCAGAATCGCCGACGCGGCGATGCCGATTTCGACGCCGGGCAGATGGACGCCGACGAAGCCGAGGAAACCGCCGATCGCCATCACCAGCGGGAACGCGACCGGCAGCACCCACAACGCGGGCGCGCCGAGCTGCGCACCCCATAACCCGACCGCCACCATCGCGAGCACGTGATCGAAGCCGGAGATCGGATGCAGGAAGCCGGACAGGAAGCCGGCGGCCTCGTTGCGTTGTATGTGCGCGACGGCATCCGGCGCGAGCGCCAGCGCGATCAGCAGGATCGCGATGCGCGACGCGCAGCGGCGCAGGCCGGTTATCGTATCGCCCATTGAACGGCGCATTGAACGGCTCATCGAAGAGCAGCGAGGCCGAGCAGCAACGCCACGCGTTGAATCGTCCAGAACGCACCGAGCACGCCGACCGCGTATCCGGGCAGCCGCCGCACCCAGCGCGGCCAGTCGATCTGCAGAATCGCGAACGAGCGGTGCAGCGCGAGCAACAGCGCAATGAAACCGAGTTGGCCGATTTCCACGCCGACGTTGAAGCTGACCAGTGCCGCCGGCAGCGCCTGCTGCGGCAGACCCGCACCGGTCAATGCGGAGGCGAAGCCGAATCCGTGCAGCAGGCCGAACGCGAACGCCACGACCCACGGATGCCGGATGGTGAAGCTCGACTGGCCGCGCCACACGCGGACGATTTCCGGGCCGAGAAACAGAATGCTCAGCGCGATGCCGGCGTTCAGCGGCAGCGCCGGCAGGCTGGCATAACCGAGCGTGGCGATCGCGAGCGTGATGCTGTGCGCCACCGTGAACGCGGTGATCGTCTTGATCAGCATCCATCGTCCGGAAACGATCAGCAGCAGCCCCAGCACGAACAGCAGGTGGTCAGCGCCGAACAGGATGTGGCGGATGCCTTCGCCCGCGTAAGCGAGCGAGCGTTCCCACCAAGTCTGCGAAGGGGCGATGTCGAGCCAGGGTTGACCCGGGCGGGCGATCGACGTGCGGGTCTGTCCGTCGGACGTCTCCACCCGAATCAGCACGTCGGTGATCGTCAGCTGCAAGCCCGGAAACTCGATGCGTTTTCCGGCAATTCCGCCGCCTTCGGCGCTGATCGTGCGACGTTCCAGCCTGGAGTCCGCCAGTTGCTGCACCAGCGGTCCGGTCACCGTGACCATCTCATGCGGCAGTTTCAGTACGACCGGCAGCGGCATGCCCGCCGACACGGGCGTGCGCCACAACACTTCGTAGCGGTTGTCGCCGGTCTGCCTGATCTCGAGATAAGCGGGACGTGCTTCGTGGGCGAACGCTGGTCCGCAAACCAACAGTGCGATCAGCACGGATGCCAGTCGGCTCACGGTTTCGCACCGTCGGGTGGAATCGGCAGCAGCACGATGTACTTTGCGCGCATCGCGTCGTAGGCCTTCTTCCACGCCATGGCTTTCTGTTCGCCGAGCCACGCGGTTTTGATGTCCGGCTCGATCTCTTCGAAAGCGGGTGTGCGCCCCGGCACCATCGAATCGACGAACACGAGATGCCAGCCGAAACCGGATTCGATCGGTCCTTGCCACGATCCGGCGGGAAGCTTGAACAGCGCCTGTGCGAACGCCGGGCCGAAGTCCTTCGCCAGCTGGTCCGGCGCGCGGTCGGCGTAGTACTCCTGCAGCATCGTCGGATCGCCGCTCGCGCGGCTCGATCCGATCGGTTGTCCCTGGAGCCGGAGCAGCGCGGCGGCTGCCTCGTCGCGCGCCCGCCCGCCGCGTGAGTCAGGCGAGAAATACAGCTGCCGGAACGCGATCCGACCGGGCAGCGCGAACGTCGCTGCGTTCGCGCCGAACCAGTTGCGCAGTTCGGTGGTGCTCGGCTCGTACTGGGCCGCGACGTCTTCGGAGACGAACTGCATCTTCTGCGCCATCCGGCGCTTGACGATCTCGTCGTCTTTGTCGAGCCCCATTGCGAGGGCTTCGCGGTAGAGGATTTCCTGCTTGATCCTGTCTTCGATCAGCGCGTCGAATTCCTGTTGCGTCGGCTGCCGACGCCATTGCGCTTCGAACACCATCTCCAGCTGCCGCAGTTCATCGAGCGTCAACTGAATCTGCTTCGGCGAACCGGACCCGGCCTCGTCGTTGCCCTGCAGGTACGCGTTCGCCGCGAACAGCACGACCCCGATCAGCAGGAAATGAACCAGCGGTTCGGACGCAATGCGCCTGACGATCCGCGCCGCGGCCGACCGCGGTGACCGGTCGCGGCGTGATTGCGTCGTTCAGATCGCGCAGGCGGTTCGTTCTGCTCCGGAACCGCCGGTTCACTCCTTCGCATGCAGATCGGATGCCTGATCCTTCGGAATGTTCGCGGCGGCTTTGCCGAGATCGAACAGATCGGCGGGACCTTGCACCGTGTATTCGTAGTTCGCGTAGCCGAACTCGTTGCTGCGCGCGCCGATGTACTTGCCGTCGGCTTTGTAGAGTGTCATTTCGAGCGGCGTGTTGCCGAACATCGTGACGACCTTGCCGTTGGCGATCGAGTACGGCGCCGGCACCGTGTGATACGAGGTTGCCGCCAGGTCGCCGGATTCGCTCGGCAGCAATGCGCGGTCGCCGACGTACAGCGCTACCGCGTTGCCGGTTTCGTCGTAGCGCACCTTCGTTACACCGTTGGTCACGGTATTGCGGATCCACATCGCCTTGCCGACCAGCAACGTCTTCAACTCTGCGTCCGTCAGTGCGATAGCGCCGTTGGCGGTGAGATTCGCGACCGTCGTACCGGCGGGCGCCGCTTTGCGTGCCGAGGCGGCGGGCGTGTACCAGATCGGCGAAGCCCACGCGCGCTCCTGCACCGTGGCAGGAACGGTATCCGGCGGCGCAATGCCCATCTCGTGCGCCTGAATCGTCGTCCAGCGCGGCGTCGGAATCTCGAGAACCCGTGCGTAATAGAACGCGTGCAGCGACGCGTCGAAATCGGGGTCGGTCCAGGTGGTCTTCAGTTCCGGCGAACCCGCCGAGTTCGTGTACGTGCCATTGTCGATGTCGACGGTGCTGGCGATCGGCGGAATCTGGTGAGTCCATTTGTCTGCTTTACGGTCGCCGGACCAGACCACGTCGTAGATCTTTTCGAAGCTCTGGCCGTTCTTCGACCAGCCTTTCACGATCTGGATGCGGTCGAGATTGCCGGACGTCGGGTCTTTCATGGCCCACACGGCGAACGTCGGCGCTGTGCCCTTCATCGGCGGCAGATCGCTGCCCATCGGCACACCTGTCTTGTAGGCGCCTTTGATCCAGTCGCGGCCATCGATCGACGCTGTGTCGAAACCCCAGCCGCCGAAGAAGCGCACCTTGATCCGGGGTCCGCTCGTGCCGAACGTCTCCTTGCGATACATCGCGTCCCAGATCGACGCGCGCGTGTTCTGTTCCGCCCACGCGCCGGTCAGGCCGGCCGGGTTCTCGACGCGCGTATCGATGCCATTGAAGATGTGCCCCGACATGCGTTGCTGAATCGTGCCGTCCGTTGCGGCATGACCGCCGAAGAAATTGTCCTGCCGATACGGGCTGCCGGTGTTGTGCGAGTCCGACGCGGCGCCGAAGCCGAACTTGTACGGGTTGAAACCGCGCACGTCCTGCAGGGTGAGACCGTCCTTCAATGCCTGCCGGGCGTAACTGCCGACGATGTGCGGAATGCGGCCGGAATCTTCAGGCAATCCAAGCAGGATGCTCATGATTTCGTAGTTCGAGAATTCGTCGTTCGGCGACAGCAGCGGATGCGTCTCGGACTGACCTTTGATCTGTTTGATTTCCACCAGCCGTTCGTTGCGTTCGCGCGACGCGGCCCACGCGGCGTCGATCGGCCGGCCGAGACTGTCGACGTCGGTCGGGTACATCCAGCCGTCGGAGAGGTTCGCGTTGTGCGAGATCGCGAGCAGTTCGTTGCCGGCTTTGCGTTGCGTATCCATCCAGCCCCACAAGTCCTCCGGATGCCACGAATCGAGCATCGAGAACGGCATGACCGGCACTTTCGCGCAGTCGCGGAAGAAGATGTTGCGATGCAGGTTGCGGTTGTTGAACTGCGACGTGTACTCGTACGAGCAGAACGCCGTGAACTTGCCGGGATGGTTGTTCGCGTCGGCGATCTTGACGTTCTCGCTCCAGATCGAGCCGGCCACCTCGGGACTCATGAAAGCCTTGATCGGCGGCTTGCTGGTCAGCGACAGCAGATAAAGAAACACGCGCTGCACGTCTTCCGGATTCTTCGGGTCTTTGAGAATGAGTCCTTGCGCTTCAGGCAGTTTGCTCAGCGTCGAACCCGGTGTGTTCGCCTCTTTCGTTACACCGACGTACTCGGAGTGGTCGGTGACACCCATCCAGTCGAGTGGGGTGTCGATGTGGATGTCGTAACCGAGCGGATGCTTGATCGTCTCGCCTTGCGCGTATTTGTACGCGTCGTCCGGACCGGTCAGGCGATTGCCGATGACCCATGCATCGACCGACCAGCTGGTATGGATGTGTGTTTCGCCGAAGTAGGCGTCGCGTTCGGGATTGGGTTTCGGATTGTCGGCAGCGGTGGCGAGTGCACAGGTCAGACTTGCGGCAACGATCGTCAAACCGGCGAGTCCGGTGCGGTTCGTCTTCATGGATTGGCTCCGTGTTCTTCTTGGAGGGCGGGTCGCGTCGATATCGCTCGGCCGACGCGGAAGCTGGGCGATTGTCCGGCGACGGATGCAAAGCGTCAACGGCGGCGTTTGGATGCGCGTCTTCGCGCAATGGCGCGCGGAGGCGTCATGTCGCGAAAGTCAATCCGGAATTTCCCAACGATCCCGCGCTGGTGCAGCGTCGCGCGCGTTCTACTGATACAGCTCGGCGCTCGATAGAGCCGGTCCGTTCGATCCGCCGACGACGAGCACCTGTGCCGGCAGCAGCGTCGCGGTATGCCCGTCGCGTGCGCTGGTCATGCTGCCGGTCGCGCTGAAGTCGCCGCTCGTTGGGTCGTACAGTTCGGCGACGGAAATCAGGTGCGATTTGGCGTCGCCGCCGCCGGTGACGAGCACCGTGCCGTCCGACAACAGCGTTCCGGTCGGAGCCGAGTGCGCGGTGCGCATGTCGCCGGTCGGTGTGAATGCCCCGGTCGATTCGTTGTACACCTCTGCCGATGCCAGGGCGTCGTCGGCGATGCCGCCGGCGATCAGCACTTCGCCGTTCGACAACAGCACCGCGGCCTGATGCGCGCGCGCCGCCGACATGCTGCCGGTGGAGCTGAAGCGGCGCGTGGAAGGGTTGTACACCTCTGCCGTCGCGACGGTCGTTCCCTGTGCATCGGTGGTGCCGCCGGCGATCAGCACGGCGCCGCTGGCGAGCAGCGTTGCGGTGTGGCCGGAACGCGCGGCGGTCATCGAACCAACGGTGACGAAGCGGCCCGTCGCGGGATCGTAGAGTTCGGCGCTCGCGAGCGGCGCGCCGGTGCTGCCGCTGCCGCCGGTGACCAGCACCGTGCCATCGTTCAGCCGCGTCGCGGCGTGTGCATGACGCGCGACGACCAGGCCGCCCGTGTTGGTGAAGCGGCTGTTCGGTGGCGAGAACAGCTCTGCAGTGGCGATGGGTGCGGCCGCGGGATCGGACAATCCACCGACTACCAGCACCGTGCCGTTGCGCAGCAGCGTCGCGCTGTGATCGAAGCGAGCGCCGGTCATGCTGCCCGTGACGCCAAACGTCGCGCTCGCCGGATCGTAGAGTTCGGCCGAACTCGAACCGGTCGTTCCGTTGGAGCCGCCCGCCACGAGCACGTTTCCGCTATCGAGCAGCGTGGCGGTGTGCAGCGTGCGCAGCGAAGTCATCGACCCGGTCAGCACGAAACCGTGCTCGAGCACGTCGATCGTCGTGTCCTGCGGTGTTGCGGCTTGTCCGCCGCCGTCTTCGACCGAGAGGGTGATGGGGAACGCACCGACGCCGGTCGGCGTGCCGGTCAGCGTTCCATCCGCTGCGAAGGCCAGACCTGCAGGCAAGTCGCCGCTTTCGCTCCACGTCAGCGGCGCGATGCCGTCGGTTGCGACGAACACGTTGCTATAGGGCCGATCGAGCGCGCCAATTGCCGGCGCCGGCAACGTCGCGATCGTCGGCGGCAACGGCGGATCGATGACGATGGTCTTGGTCTCCGTCGTGCTCTTCGCCGGGAACGACGAGTCGGTGACCGTGATCCTCGCGTCGAACGTTCCAGCCGTAGTCGGCGTTCCGCTGATTGAACCGTTGGAAGCGAGCGTGATGCCGGGCGGCAGCGACGATGCCGTCCAGAAGAACGGCGCGAGGCCTGCCGTCGACGTGAACGCGAAACTGTTCTGATAGCGCCAGTTTGCCGGACATGCCCGGATGGAGCCGCCGACGAAGCATGGCAGACAGGCGGATCCTGAAGGCGCGCACGTCGTCGAGTCGCCGACGTTGTACGGCGACCCGACTGCGCCGTCGGGCGGCGCGGGAATCGCAGGTATCGACGGTTCGTCGCCGCTGCCGCATCCGCCGCACAGAACCGCGACCAGCAAGCCGAGTACGGCCCGGCTACGCCTCATCGAATGCTCCTTGGTCGCCCGCGCGATGCGTGGGCGACTGCTACGGCATCTGCGAGGCGTACGATTGTTCGCGCGAGCAGTCGATCTTATCAGTGTTACAGAACGACCACCGCGCGACGTTCATCGCATCCGAGTGAGCGCCGCGGTCACTCTTTCAGTTGACCGCGGATCTCTCCGTCCTTGTGCGCGTCGCTGTGCACGTTGACGTACAAGTCGCCGGCAGCGAGCTTGTCCATCTGCGCCTTCGTCAGCTTGGCGTCCTTCGGCACCGACCATTCGTTGGCACCGGTGGCGGTCAACGGCACCACGACGCCGCCGTTCTGACCCGGCGCGCCATCGTGGATGTGTGCCGCGATGCCCTTGATGCCTTCGGTTTTCACACTGCCGCTGATCGACATGTCGTCTTTCACGGTGAAGTGCGCGCTGCCGCTCGCCATGGTCTTCACCGGCGGCACTTCCTGATCACCGGCGAGCTTGGCGCTGACACCGGCCGCAAAGGCGCTCATGGCGAACGACGCAGCCGACGCAACCACGATGGTCAGCGCGCATGTTCTGAAGATCGGTTTCATGTTCTCTCTCCTGTTGGTACTCGGCTCGACCCTCGATCAACGTAGTCCCGCGTGCACGTGAGGTCGGTGCGGCTTCGCACCGATGTCAGCGCTGGTCTGTCACGCGGCGCTTCAGCGCGCGTCGATCCAGCGCGACGTAGCGGCTCGGTAATCCAATGTCGCTCTCGCGGCGGCGTTCGGTTCGCCGATCGGTGAAATGCTGATAGACGCACCTGCATTCGCGCGGCATGTCGCAATCGGGCAGCGGCAGCAGAGGCGCGTCCTCGGACAGGAATCGCTGGCCGACGATCGCCGCCGCCGCGCGACACATCCGGTCGCCGCGCGGTGTCTCGATGGCGACGCCGTGGAACAGGTCCCGTACACCAACTGCGCCGGACCGCCCTTTGAAGACGCCCTTTTTTCGTCGAAGCATGCTGCAGCGGTTATCGAACGCTTCTGCGCCGGAACAGATTGACGATCGCCAACAGAACCAACGCTCCCAGGAACGACACCAGCAGGCTCGCCATACTGAAGTCGTTAGCGTTGATGGTGCCGGTTCCCATCAACGGTGCAATGACCAGTCCGGCAATGAACGCACCGACGATCCCAACGATGATGTTCAGGAAGATGCCTTGTTGTGCGTTCGTTTTCATCACGATGCTGGCGAGCCAGCCGAGTACACCGCCCACAATGATCCATGCCAGGAAGTTCATGTCGTTCTCCCTCGTTTAAAGTCGGTTGAGAATTCCCGAACGGTCACTTCGTTGGCATCCCCGGCACGGCCGTCTGATCGTAGGCGGATGACTACAGGTTCCACCGCTTCAATAGCTCCTACGGACGTCTCCTACGTCGCTTGTCGGAAACGGACCACTCCATTCGGTCGCGCGGTTCGCAAGACTGACGTCCACCCCATCGCAAGGACACGCACATGGCACGCAGCAAGAAGACTCCGCAATCGAGTAAGCCGACGAAACCCAACCGGAATCAGGGCGAGGGCGATCGCGAATCGGCCCGCCGCTTCAACGAGGCGGAACGGGCGTTCGTCGAATCGGAGCGGGGTCGTACGGCGATCCGCTCGAGTGGGAACACGCAAGGCGGGGAAGAGGACGAGGATCTGCGCGAAGCGGAGGCCGATGCCGCAAGTCGCGCCCGAGAAAATGATCCCGAGGAGAAGCGCGATCATCGTAAGCCAGCGCGTTGAAACGCGGCGCGACTCGATCCGTAAAATGTGCGCCGCGCGCGTGCAATTTTTCAAACTTCCACGCATCGCTCTCGAGCAAAGTCCCCGCTCGCGGGCGTTACGGCGGCGGCACGCTACTTGCACCCATCCCTTTCGCGTCATTGAAGACGCGGTGTAAACGACAAGGAGGATTCATGAAGACATCAACCGTGAGTACCAGTGCGATTCCCGCGAAACGCGTGAACGGAACGGAGGTATACAACACGTCCGGCGAACATCTCGGCGAGATCGAGGACATCATGATCGACAAGCCGAGCGGCGAGGTGGTCTACGCCATCATGTCGTTCGGCGGTTTCCTCGGTATCGGCGAGAAGTTCCATCCGTTGCCCTGGCAAGTGCTGCACTACGACACGACGAAGGATGGTTATGTCGTAGACTTGAACAAAGAGCAGTTGCGCAAAGCACCGGCTTACGACCGGGACGAACTGAACGACAACGACACCGCATGGCGCGGCAAGGTGTTCGACTATTACCAGCAGCCGCCGTATTGGGGCTAACGGTTTCGTAGGGCGGCGCTTACGGCAATGGTGGAATCGTCCGATGTACGCGGCGGCCCATTCGTTGCAGGCTGATCGAGCGCGGTGACTACCGCGGCAGTTCGCGATACCTGTGGTCGTGGGCTGTCACGGTCTTCACCGCGCGCCATTTTGCGCGCGGTGATTTGGCTCAGTCGCGGCTGGCAGATGAGTGGCTGTCGTGCAGCCATTGGCGCACCGCTTCGATCCCGGCGCTTTCTGGATTTCCATGGCGATCCATCACCGCGCAGGCGCGCGCATAGCGGTAGTGGCTGACATGCTCGGAGAAATGACTGGGAATAGCCCCGTCATCCATCTGTTCGAGTCGCTGAGATTGCGCGTGACACTCGGTCTGCCACTTCAGGAAGCGACGGAACTCTGCATCTGCCGCCGGATAGAACTCGACGCGTTGTGTACTGGCCATCCCTTCGCCATCCATCTTTGTTTTGATTAGGTGACACTAACGGGCGGAGCGCAGCGCATCCGTGTTGGAGCGCAAGATTGGAGCGCCTGGCTACCCGAGCAACAGTCAATCAACTTCCGTGCCACGAAATCATTTCCTGCGATAACAACTACTTGCCGTGCATTACCAATAGATAGTGTAAAGACTAGCGACGGTTCTGGCCGGGCCACCATCGGGCGTGTAAACCGCGCCGACGGGCTATGATCGCCGCTCTCGCTCAACGACAGGACCCCGGCATGGCAGACATTCGGCACCGCACGATCTCGACCAACGGCATCTCGATGCACGTCGCGGAAGCCGGCACGGGATTCCCGGTCGTGATGTGTCACGGCTGGCCCGAGCTCTGGTACTCGTGGCGCCACCAGCTGCATGCGCTCGGCGACAACGGTTTCCGCGCGATCGCCCCGGACATGCGCGGCTACGGTCGCACCGACGCGCCGCGCGATCCGGCGCAATACACCATGAAGATCCTCTGCGCCGACATGCTCGGTCTGCTCGACGCGCTCGACATCGAGAAGGCGGTATTCGTCGGCCACGACTGGGGTGGGGCGGTGTTGTGGCAGATGGGGTTGCGTTATCCGCGGCGGGTCGAGCGTCTGATCGGCTTGAACACGCCGTATGGTCCGCCGATACCGGGAGCGCGCCCGACGATCGCCATGCGCGATGCGTTCGGTCTGACCGACGCGACGTTCTACATGCGCTACTTCCAGAAGCCCGGCGTTGCCGAAGCCGAGTTCGAAGCCGACGTGCGCGGCAACCTCGCGAAAGTGTTCATGCCTTACACGCGCGCCGAAGATCTGTGGACGTTCGCCACGGTCGGCGGCGACGGCAGCGGAGTGCTGACGCGTGTGCCGCCGGGAAATACGTTCCTCACCGATGCGGAACTCGACGTGTACGCCACCGAGTTCTCGCGCACCGGCTTCACCGGCGGCTTCAACTGGTATCGCGCCGCCGACCTGAATGCGGACGAGGTCGGCGCGCCGACCGGTCCGGGTCTGAGCATCACGAGCATGATGATCACCGCCGAGAACGATCTGATCCTGCGTCCCGAGATGGCGGCGCACATGCCGCAGCTCATTCCGGGCATCCGGATGGAAAACATCCGCAACTGCGCGCACTGGACGCAGCAGGAGCGCGCGCCCGAAGTGAATGCGTTGATGCTCGACTTTCTGAAGGATCTCGCGAAATGACGGAGGCGCCGCAGCGCAAGCCGCGCAAAGCCGAGGAACACCCCGACGGACGCACGCGCTGCGCGTGGTGCGAAGGCGACCCGTTGATGGTCGCGTATCACGACGAGGAGTGGGGCCGGCCGCTGCACGACGACCAGCGGCTGTTCGAGCTGCTGTGTCTGGAGGGCGCCCAGGCCGGCCTGTCGTGGCGCACGATCCTGCACAAGCGCGAGCACTACCGGAAAGCGTTCGACGGTTTCGATCCGAAGAAGATGGCGCGATACAACGACGCGAAGAAGGCGCGCCTGCTCACGAACCCGGGGATCGTGCGCAATCGGTTGAAAGTGGACGCGTTCGTAAGCAACGCGCGCGCGTATCTCGATCTGCTCGACACCGGGAACACGTTCGACGATTACCTGTGGCAGTTCACGAACGGAAAGGTCATCCGCAACCGGTTCCGTTCGCTGGCCGAGTTTCCGGTGTCTACGCCGCAGAGCGATGCGATGAGCAAAGATCTGAAGAAGAAAGGCTTCAAGTTCATCGGCACGACGATCTGTTACGCCTTTATGCAGGCTTCAGGACGCGTCGACGATCACCAACGAGGATGCTGGGTGGCGGACACCCAATAGAACGCAACGCGCTCACGCGGCGACGCGAACGAAACGTTCCAGTTCCTTCAGTTTGTCCGTCACGGCGTCCGGCTTTTGAGATCCGAGCTGCGCAACGACCCGGTCCACGCCGAGATCGGCGAAGCCGCGCAGCATGTCGTCGCTCACGCGATACGGCGGTGTGACCACGATCTGAAAGCCGTCGCGCGACCTGCCTTCCGCGGCAAGTGCCTTGTCGAGCTGCTGCAGCACGGGCGCGGTCTGCTCCGGGCCGATCGCAAAGCCGTACCAGCCCGCTCCGTAACGCGCGGCGCGACGCAGCGCCGCTGCGCTGTGCCCGCCAACGAGAATCGGCGGGTGTGGTTTCTGCACCGGCTTCGGATCGAGCCGGCAATCGGCGAGCTGAAAGTGTTTGCCCTGGTAGTTGGCGACCGGTTGCGTCCACAGGCGCGTGACCATCTCGAGAAATTCGTCGCTGCGCGCGCCGCGGTCTTCCCAGCTGTAGCCGCTCGCCAGCACTTCCTCTTTGCACCAGCCGACGCCGATGCCGAAGTCGATACGCCCGCCCGACAGCCAGTCGAGCGTGGTGAATTCCTTTGCGGTATAGAGCGGATTGCGCTGCGAGATCAGCGCGATGCCGGTGCCGAAGCGAATCGTCTTCGTGACGGAGGCGAGAAAGCCGAACGTTGCCACTGTGTCGAGCATGCCGGCGCCTTCCGGAACGGGCAGTTTGCCGTCCCGCGAACCGGGATACGGAAACTCGGTGCGGTCGAACAACACGACGTGTTCGCCCATCCAGATCGAGTCGAGTCCCGCCGACTCCGCGCGACGTCCGAAATCGGCAATGAACTGCGGCGTGCATTGCGGCGACATGAACGTTGCGAACACTCCGATCTTCATCGTTATCTCCCGTAGTGCTTCGAGCCCGCAACCTTCAACGCGCGACCAGTGCTTTGCCGTCGATCTCGCGAATCGCCGGTCGCGTGACGCCGACGAGCAGCGTGACCAATAAAAATGCGCTGGCGCCGAACGCGACCGCGGCCACCAGCGTGGTCTCGTGCGCGATCGCGCCGAGCAGCAGTCCACCGAGCGGCATCAGGCTGTAGGTGATCGAGTGTACGCCCATGACGCGACCGCGCAGCGCATCGGGCACTTCGAGCTGCATCACGCTCATCGAGCAGATCATGAACACCGACGCGCAGACGGACGACGCGAACGCCGTGAACAGCGCGAAACCGTACCAGCCGTATTGCACCGCAACGGCGAAGCCGTACAGCGAGACGCTGGACAGCAGCGCACCTGCCAGCAGCACGAAACCGAGCGAGCGCGAGTGCTGCATGCCGCCGACTGCGAGCGTGCCCACCACCGAACCGACGCCGGTCGCCGACAGCAGGAAGCCGTAACCCGTTTCGCTCGCCTCGAGATGCAGGGCGAACGCCGGCATCAGCTGCATGTATGCGCTGACGAAGAACATGCCGGCGTACGACAGCAGAATCAGCCAGCGGAACAACTCGTGCCCGGCGATGAAGTCGAGCCCCTGCTGGATCTGATACAGCGTCGAGCCGCCGCGCGTGCCGGGAAGTGCGAGCGGAATCGCCAGCATCACGAAGAACATCACCACGAACCCGAGACCCGAGAGCGCGAACAGAAACGCCGTGCTCGTTGCGGCGATGAGCACGCCGCCGAGCGCCGGCATGATCATCCGCGTCGATTGCCACAGCACCGAATTGAGCGCTACCGCCGACATCAGACCCGGGCGTTCGATCAGGTGTGGAAACAACGCCTGACGCGTGGGCCATTCGATGCCCGAGATGAGCGACGTGAGCGCCGCGATCGTCATGACGTGCCACACGCGCACCTGTCCGGTGGCGTCGAGTACTGCGAGCGAGAACAACAGCATGGCCGTAAGCGTCGAAGTGATGAGGATGATCTTGCGCTTGTCGAACCGGTCCGCGACGACGCCGCCGAACAGCGACATCAGAATGTTCGGTAAAGCCGCGGCGGCGCCGAGCAGTCCGAGGTCGAGCGCCGATCCCGTGAGTTTGAACACCAGCCAGCCCTGCGCGAGCGTGACCAGTTGTGTGCCGCCCACCGACGCGAACGACGCGAACCAGTAACGGCGATAGAGCGGATACCCGAGCGCCGGATAGCGGGTGAGGAGCGCGGATTTCACTGCGAGCCCGACGGGAAGCCAGCGCGCAGTTAACGGTGGAACGCCGGTGCGGCGCAAGGGTAGCCTACGTCGACCGCACGACAGCAGCACTTGGATGAAGGTGATCGGCTCAGGCTTCGGACGAACCGGTACGCTGTCGTTGCAGGCCGCGCTGCAGCAGCTCGGGTTCGGGCCGTGCTATCACATGGTCGAGGTGATCAAACATCGCGGTCATCCGCAGACATGGCTGCGGATCGCGCGCGGCGAGCGGCCGGACTGGCGCGAGCTGTTTCGCAACTTCGAAGCGACCGTCGACTTTCCCGCGTGCGTCTACTACGCCGATCTGCTGCGCGAGTTTCCGAACGCGAAGGTCGTGCACTCGGTGCGAAGCAAGGCGGATTGGTATCGCAGCAGCTACGAGACGATCTTTCAGTCGCGCACGGTGTTTCCGTCCTGGCTGCGGCGCGCGAGCAGTCTGATCGGCGGGTTGCTCGAAATGACGGAGCGGATCGTCTGGAACGGCGTGTTCGAGGGGCGCTTCGAAGATGCGCAGCGCGCGCAGGAAATCTTCGACGAACATACGGCGCGGGTACGCGACACGGTTCCAGCGGAGAAACTGCTCGTGTACGACGTGCGCGACGGGTGGCCGCCGTTGTGCCGCTTCCTCGGCGTGCCGGTACCGGACACGCCGTTTCCGAACGTGAACGACCGCGCTTCGATGCTCCGGCAGATCCGCGTGCTGCGCGTCGTCACGCGGGCGATTCCGTGGCTGCTCCTCGCGCTGACGGTCGGACTGTTGCTTGGCTACGTGTAGGCGGATCGGCATCCGTTCGTGTCGGCCCGCATTCGGCGCGGCCGCGGTCCTATGATCGGCTCACCGTTCAGGGGGTCGGCCGATGTCGTCTGAAACCCACTTCGAAGCGAAGCGTCTGCTCGGTACCTCGATCCGCGACCTCGGGCTCACCATCGAAGGAACCGACCTCGAGTCGTTGATCAGCGCCTTCGAGGAAGAACTCGAACGCGCCGGCATCGAGCGCGTGAAACCGCGCTTCTATCTATCGGACGAATGGGGCGTTCCGTTCGAAACGATCTCGATCGGCATTCCGTTCTATCTCGCACGTGCGGACCTCACTGCGTTGCATGCGGAGCGCGCCGGACATCTCGAAGGCGTCGGCCCCGCCGATTTTCTGCGCTACCTGCGTCACGAGATGGGACACGTCGTCAACTACGCATATCGACTGTACGAACAACCCGACTGGGTGGCGCAGTTCGGTGCGATGACGCAACCGTATCTGGAGGAATACCACCCGGAACCGTTCAGTCACCGGTTCGTGCGGCACCTACCCGGCTGGTACGCGCAGAAACATCCCGACGAGGATTGGGCCGAGACGTTCGCGGTGTGGCTCACGCCCGGACACGACTGGCGCGCCGACTACGCGGCTTTTCCCGTTGCGCTCGGCAAGCTCGAGTTCTGTGCGAGAACGATGGAGGCGTTGCGCTCGCGCGACCCGATCGTCGTTGCAACCGAGCGCGACGACGACGTCGGTCAACTGCAGGATTCGCTGGCTGCGCACTACGAAGAGGAACCGGAGATCGAGCCGTTGCCGCCGGGACTCGACGGCGCGCTGCGGTCGATCTTCGAGGACGCGGCCGTCGCCGCGGCGACTTCGATGATGCGACTGCCCGCACACGGACTGATCCTCTTGATGGAGGCCGATCTGGTCGCAAACGTGTTCCGCTGGACCGGGCATTTTCCCGACCGGACTCGACGGCTGTTGAAGCATCTCGCGGAGCGCGCTCAGGCGCTGAATCTGGTCTATCTGGTAGAGCACGAGATATCGACCACGATCGCCATCACCACGCTGGTCACTGCGCTGGCGATGAACCACGTGCACCGGGGAACTTATTCTTCCTGACGGGCGTGCCACGGGGCGCGCGCATGCTTCAGTTGCGACCAGACCGGCCGCCGGCCGCGATAGTGTCGTTGCCGTTCGATCCAGCAGCTGCGTTCGCGCTGAACGGCATCGTTCGGATCGATGTGCGGTTCCTCCAACGCTTTCCACAGAAGCGGATGGATCCGGTGGCGGTGCCATTCCATCGGATCGGACTGCGCGTCCGGCCGCGGGTCCATCGACGCCGCGTCGTGCACGCGCTCGATGAAGCCGCCTACCGCTTCCCGCGCGATTGCGTACTGTTCACGCGGCGGCAGTGCGTGCCATGCCGCCCAGAACAGCGGTTCCGGTTCGATGCGATCGGATCGGATCCGTCCGGCTGAGGCTTCCAGATTCGCTGCCCGCGCCTGCTCGTGCAGGCGGTCGAGCACCGCGCTGGCCCCGTACCGTTTCAGGGTCGCTTCCGCTTCGCCATGAAGCTGGTCCTGATGTAACGAAGTGGCGATGCGCAGGCGCGGATGCGCCTGGAGATATCGCGCGTGGTGGACGTCGAGCAGCAGTGCTTCGACGAAGTCGCGCGCGCTCGTACGGCACATCTGCGCGCGGTTCTCCCAGCTCGCTTCGGTGGTCAGATGTGCAACATCGAGCGGACAGTCGAGATCCGGAATGCGTTCCGCTTCGAGCACCTTGCCGCTCTTCACGTGCAGTTCGCCGGCGATCTGCAGCCGATTCAGATTGCCTTCGCTATAACGCATCACCTGATCGGGCTTGTAACCATCTTCGTCGGGGGGCGATTGCCAGTAGCCGGGGTCGATGTTCTGCGCCGCGAGCCGCACGGTTCTGCCGAACGCGAAGTTCGTCTGGAACACCTCGCGCGCGGTTCCGGTAGGACCGCTGCGTGCATCCATCAGCGACGTATCCGAGCCTCGCGCGGGACCGAAGCCGCGATCGAGATAGGCATTCTCGGCGGTCAGGACACCGTTCAGTCGCGGATGAAACCGGCCTTCCCAGTAAGCAGCGATGACCCTATTGAACGCAGCCAGGCGCCGCTGCGTTGCGCGGAACGCGCGATCGTCCGGATTCGGCCAGTCCATGATCCACGTCGCGAGCTCGGGGTGGCTCGCCTTGTATGCGATGTCGTCTGCCAGAAGGCTGCCCGTGAGGAACGTTTTTGCCGACAGCGAAAATTGTCCGCCGCCGTGCGCGATCGAACACGACAGGCCGAGCTTCTGCGGAACCTTCCAGATGAAGTGATGCAGGAACGCAACGAACCGTTCGTCGTAGAACCAGGCGAGCGGCACCGGCTTGATGCTGTATTCGAACGTTTCCGGATCGAGCGAAACGCGCGCCTCGAACGGTTCTGCATTGGCATCGGGCCAATGGAACACGAGGTTCTGGCGACGCACCTGCCACTGGTCGAGATCGGCGTTGCGCTCGACGCGGGCGAACATGCAATGCGGGTGTCCGGCCGCGCGGTGCTTTCGGTATTTGCGCTTGATCTCGTTGGCGACCCGCTGTTGCGTTTCGAGCATGTAGCGGTCGAGGAAATACGCGTCTTCGCCGCCGGGCTTCGCAGCCATCTTCTGCCACTTGGCGACGGACTTGCGGCTTTGAAACGTGGGCTCCATGCCGACCCAGGCCGTATCGAATCCGGTTGCTGTGGGGTCCTTGTGGCGTGCCAGCGCCGCCATCATCGGATCGGTGTCGACCTGCTGTGTCTTCACGCTGCGCGATCGGGATGAGCAGCCAAGAGAATCTGCGCAACGCTCGCAACGGTCCGTACGTCGCCGTACACAACGGGCGCGTCAGCCGTCGGCGCCGTGCACCGCCACGCGCTTGCCGATCCAGTGCATCGATATGAACAACAGCAGATACATCACGGCGGCCACCGCGTAGGGCAGCGCGCTGTTGATCTGATACAACGCGCCGCCCAACAGCGGACCCAGTGTGAAACCGAGCGGCCCGCATGAGCCTGCCACGCCTGCGACCGAACCCTGTTCCTGCGGCGACACCGACAACGATGCGCCGGCCATGAATCCTGGACCGGCCATACCCATCCCGAGACCGAGGATCATCATCGCGATGGACAGCATCAGTTGCGAATCGGCGAGCGCCATGATCGAGAACGCGACGATGAGCAGCGGCATCGCGAGCCGCAGCAGCGTGAACGGCGACACGCTGATGCGCTGCACGATGGCGAACTGCGCGATGAGCGAACACGCGGCCGACAGCATCATCGCAAAGCCGAACTTCTGCGCGGTCTCGCGCGCCGAAAGTCCGAGCATGTCCTGAAACCTGAAACCCATGGTCTGCTGCACCAGCGCCGTGCCGGTGAACATCAGCACGCCGACGATGACGAACGGCAGGATGCGCGGGTCGGTGTACTTCATCCGCGCGGGGCGGGTGCCGGAATGATGGCGCGGCGGTTCCGGCAGAAACCGCCACACGAACAGGCCGTTCAGGAACGCGACCGCCGCCATGACCCACAACGGCGTCAACAGCGAGAACATCGCCAGGCTCGCCACGGCCGGGCCAAGAATCGAGCCGACGTTGTTGGCGGCGCCGGCCGCACCCATCCCCTTAGTGCGCGTCGTTGGGTCGGTGATGTCGGCCATGTACGCGTTCGCGGCCGGCATCGACGCCGACATCACGCTCGCGTGCATCATGCGCGCCACGATGAGCGCGCCGAACAGCAGCGTGCCGGTGAGCACGCGCGACAGTCCCGCATACAACACCGAGTTGAACAGCAGCGTGCCGGCGCTGAATCCGAACAGGCCGACCATGATGACGCGTTTGCGGCCCCACACGTCGCTGACGCGGCCCCAGAGGGGACTCGACAGAAACACGGTCAGCGACGACGCCGCGATGATGCTGGTGATCTGGATTTCGGTGAGGCCGATTTCACGACCGAGCGGTGCGAGCACCGGGAACAGCACCGTGAAGCCCATGCCGATACAGACGAGCGAGAACAGCAGTGTGCGTCGCGCCTGGGTCGGCGAAAAGGAATCCATCAGCGGGTTCCGCAAGGCGAAGCGCGCGAGTCTACCTCAGTCGCCCGACGCAGGGTCGGGACTCACATCCAGACCATCGTCACCCACTCGGCGATCAGCGCCGGCTTCGGTTCGCCTTCGATCTCGACCGTCACGTCCTGGAGAATCTGCATCCGGCCGCCGCTCTGCGGTTCGAGCGCCTTGACGACGAAGCGGCCGCGGATGCGCTTGCCGCTCTTCACAGGCGCCATGAAACGCACCTTGTTGTAGCCGTAGTTCACGCCCATCTTCGTTCCGGACACGCCGGGCATCGCCTGGTATGCCATCACCGGCACCATCGACAGCGTCAAGAGTCCGTGCGCGATGGTGCCGCCGAACGGCGTCGCCTTGGCGGCTTCGGGATTCACGTGCAGGAACATGTGATCTTCCGTGACGTCGGCAAACCGGTTGATGCGGTCCTGGTCCAGCGTGAACCATTCGGATACGCCGACTTCCTTGCCGACGTAGGTTTGCAGTTCGTCGAGCGTCATCGAACGGGTAGGGCCTTGCATCGCATCGTCCTCGTTGGTGTAGCGTGCGTAGAGAATATCCGAAGCTGTCTGTGCGAGCTGCGCTCGTGCGTCATCAGCGCATGTCACAGAGGAGGAGACGATCCGATGACCCAGGTGAAGACGTTGATGACCGGACTCGCATTCGGCGAGTCGCCGCGCTGGCACGACGGCCGCGTCTGGTTCTCGAACTGGGTCGGGCAGCAGATCATCGCGGTAGATCCGGGCGGCCGCAGCGAAGTGATGGCGCGCGTGCCGTTCGAGTCGTTTCCATTCTCGATCGACTGGCTGCCCGACGGTCGTCTCCTGATGTGCTCGATCAGCGAGCGGCCGTTGCTGGTGCAGGAACTCGATGGCACGTGGAACGCGTACGCGGATACGTCGCGCCTCTCCCGAACCGGTTGGAACGAAATCGTCGTCGACGGTCGCGGCAACGCCTACATCAACGGCAGCGGCTTCGACGCTCGCGCCGGCGATCCGTTCGCGCCCGGCATCATTGCGATGGTCACGCCGAACGGCGTGGTCCGGCAGGTGGCCGACGACGTGCACTTTCCGAACGGCATGGCCATCGCGTCTGACGACTCCACACTGGTGATCGCCGAATCGTTCGCGAGACGCCTCACCGCATTCGACATCGACGCCGATGGCGGTCTCTCGAACCGGCGTGTCTGGGCCGATCTCGGCAACGGCGCGCCGGACGGCATCTGTTTCGACGCCGAAGGCGCGATCTGGTACGCGGACGTGCCGAACAGGCGCTGCGTGCGGGTGCGCGAAGGCGGCGAAGTGCTGCAGAGCGTCGACGTCGACCGCGGCTGCTTCGCGTGCATGCTCGGCGGCGAAGACGGCAGAACGTTGTTCATCACGGCTGCGCAGTGGCGCGGCTTCGAACACATGACCGACGGCTCACGCACCGGCGTGCTGCTGTCGACCCTCGCGCCGTCGCCGCACGCGGGCCGGCCGTGAGCGTCAGCCCGGCGGAATGTTGTTGTTCATGCGGAAGAAGTTGGTCGGGTCGTACTTCGTCTTGAGCTTCGCGAGCCGCTCGTAGTTCGGTCCGTATGCCGAGCGGATGCGCGCGCGCGGATCGTCTGCGTCGAGGTGGTTGACGTACACGCCGCGGCTGAACGGTTCCACCGCGTTCCAGAGCTTGCGTGCCCACGCGATGTGACCGTCGGCGCCGGCCGGGTCGGTCCACTGCGCGATCACGTCGAAATCCCAGCACGCTTCGCGCAGACTGAACGCGGTCGCTGACGGATCCTTCCGGGTGCATTCGCCGTCTACGCGGAACAGCAGGATCGCGCTCATCGGCGACGTGGTTTCGCGCGCGTGTTCGATGACGCGATCGATCAGTTCGTCGCCGAGTTCGGCGAAGTAGCCGGATTTCCAGTAACGGTGCACACCGAACGGGTTGCCGCCGTCGAACAGCGTGTTCAATACGGTGTACGGAATCGGCCCCATCATGTCGGCGACCGGCGCCGCGAAGTTGCGGATCGGCGCGAGCCGCGCCTCCGCTTCAGCCATGTCGCCGAGCCATGCTGCGATCAACGCGACGACGTGGTGCCCGTCGGGTGTGTAGATGATGCCGGCGTTGATCGCGAGATCGTCCGGGCAGTCGCGGCAGATCCCGGCATAGAACTTCAGCACGTCGCGGGCGGCTTCGAACGGCCACGCCACCATGCCGCCGTACACGATCGGCGCAACCGGATGCAGCTGGAACTCGAACGACGTGACCACGCCGAAGTTGCCGCCGCCGCCGCGCAGTGCCCACAACAGATCGGCGTTCTGCGCGGCGCTCGCGCGTACCAGTTCGCCGTCGGCCGTCACCACGTCGGCGGCGATCAGGTTGTCGCACGTGTAGCCGTGCTTCGCCGCCAACCAGCCGAGCCCGCCGCCCAACGTCAGTCCGGCGATGCCGGTATGCGACACGACGCCACCGGTGGTGGCAAGGCCGAACGCCTGGGTTTCGTGATTGATTTCGGCCCACGTCACGCCGGGTTCCGCGCGCGCGATTCGTTGCACCGGATCCACGTGCACGCTCTTCATGCCGTTGCAGTCGAGCATGAGGCCGCCGTCGCACACCGCGTTGCCGGCGACGTTGTGCCCGCCGCCGCGCACGGCCAGCACGAGGTCGTGCTGCCGCGCGAAGCGCACGCCGGCGATGACGTCGGCCACTCCTTTGCAGCGCACGATCAGGGCAGGCCGCTTGTCGACCATTTCGTTCCACACCTTGCGCGTGGTGTCGTACGCGGCGTCGCCCGGTTGCAGCAGGTCACCGCGCAAGCGGGCGCGGAGTTCTTCGACGGCGGCTTTCTCGAGATGCATGACGCGCGACTCTCCGGTGGTGGGTAGCGCGCGATCTTACGCGGCCGAGCGCAGCGACACACGCCTCAGTAAACTGCCGGCGAACTTCGTACGGAGATCGTCATGCAGACAGGCTTCCTCGACCGCAGCATCGAACACGACGGAACGCGCTATCCGTATCAGGTGTACGTACCGTCGAACTACGACGCTACGCGCGCGTGGCCGGTGGTGCTGTTCCTGCACGGCGCCGGCGAGCGCGGCAGCGACGGTCTGTTGCAGACCGAACTCGGCATCGGCACGGCGATCCGGCGTTACCCGCAGCGCTATCCGGCGATCGTCGTGATGCCGCAGGCGCCGATCGACAGCTTCTGGGGCGGTCCGCCCGGCGACGCGGCGATGGCCGCACTGGACCTGACGTGCAAGGCGTTCAACACCGACGCGCGCCGCATCTACCTCACCGGGTTGTCGATGGGCGGCCACGGCAGCTGGATGCTGGCGTATCGCCACACCGACCGCTTCGCGGCTGCGATCGTCATCTGCGGTTTCGTCGGCGATCGGCCGAATCGCGCATCGACGGTGCCTCGCAGGCGACGGCACGCCGCAGCAACGGATGGCCGCGCGCGTGAAGAAGCTGCCGATCTGGATCGTGCACGGCGAAGCCGATCCGGCGGTGCCGGTGAGCGAGTCGCGATTGATGAACGACGCGTTGCGCGCGGTCGATGCGAACGTGCGCTACACCGAGATTCCCGGCACCGACCACGATTCGTGGACGCCGACCTATGCGTCGGAATCGATCATCGGCTGGTTGTTCGACCAGCGGCGAAAATGAGCGACGGAAATGCACGCGTCACGCGTCTAAGTGTTGAACTTCCGACGAGAGAATTCCGCCATGGCTCGAACGATTGTTCCCGCGTTGTGTTGCGCGCTGGTGTGCGGCTCGGCCTGGGCTGCACCTACTGACCGACCGTGCAAAGCCGACATCGACAAGTATTGCGCCGACGCGCGCGGCGATCGCGACAAGATGGGGCAGTGCATGCGCGAGCATTTCACCGATTTCACGCCGGCCTGCCAGGACAAGATGAAGGAGCGTGCGCGGACACACGGCGGTGAGGGTCATCCGCAGTCGCCTGCGACACAGGGCACTGCGCCATCCAATCCCGCGACTTAGCGGTCGTCGCTCAGGCTTTGACGACGACACCCATCCGCGCCGAGATCGCTTCCGCCTGATCGAGCCAGTTCGCCACGCTCGCTTCGATGCCGCGGCGCCAGAACGCCGGGTCGCGCGGATCGAGGCCGAACGGCGCCATCAGTTCGACTGCGCTCTGGCTGCCGCCGGCGCGCAGCAGGTCGAGATAGAGCGGTTCGAAGTCTTTGCCGAAGTCGTCGCGCCGTGCGAACAGCGACTGCGTGAACAGTTCGCCGAATGCGTATGCGTACACGTAGAACGGCCGCAGGAAGTGGCCGACGTAGCTCCACAGGTTGTCGACGTTCTCGTAGGTGAACAGTGCGCCGGGTTCGCCGTAGAACGCGTGCGTGACGTCCATCCATGCGGTGTTGAAGTCGGCCACCGTGAGTTTCGCGCTGCGTCGCGCCTCGTGCACCTTGCGTTCGAAATTCGAGAACGAGATCTGTCTAACGACCGTGTTGATGTGGTCGGCGGATTTCTCCATCAGCAGCGTCAGCTTGTCCTGGTCGCTGGCGGTGTGCTGCAGCAGATAACGGAAGGTCGTCATCTCGCCGAAGATCGACGCGGTCTCCGCATACGCCATCGGCGCTCGGAACATCAGCGCGCCCTGTTTCTTGGCGGCGAGCATGCCGTGCACGCCGTGCCCGGCTTCGTGCGCCACGGTCATGATGTCGCGCGGCGAGCCGAGGTAGTTCAGAAAGTTGTAGGCGCGCGCTTCGCCGTTCGGCAGCAGCACCGCGTAGTTGTACGCGCCGCCGGTTTTGCCGGCGTACGGCGGTGCATCCACCCATTTGCGTTCCAGCATCCGCGCCACGAGGTCGCGCAGCGTCGGGCTGAACGATTCGTAGGCGGAGAGCACGGTGTCGACGCAGTCGTCCCACGGCACGACGCGCTCCGATGCATACGGCAACGGCGCGTTGCGGTCCGACCACTTGAGCGTGTTCTTGCCGAGGTGTGCGGCGAGCAGTCTGTAGTAGCGCTGCCCCTGCACCGCGCCGTGTTCGGCAACGGCCGCGTGCAGCGCCTCTACGGTGTCGTCATCGACGCGGTTGGAGATGTTCGCGTAGCTCATCGGGTTCGCGTAACCGCGCTCGCGGTCTTCGACGTACTTCGCGCCGAGCGTCACGTTCAACGCGCGCGCCATCATGCGGTCGAAGCGCTGCGTGGTGAGCCCGCCGCTGAATGCGGCCAGCGCAGCGGCGCGCCGCTCGGCGTCGCGGTCGTTCGAGACCACGTGCAGGATTTCCGGCAGCGTCAGCGGACGATGATCGAAGTCGAAGCGCAGTTCCGCTTCCATCTCGTCGATGTAGTCGGACCACTCGGACGGTCCGAACGGCGAACGCAGCGTCAGCGCGCGCTCCACCGGTTCGGTCAGCAGGAAACGGCGGTTGGCGCGGATGTGATCGAGCAGCGGGCGATGCCGCGCCGCAACCGGGTCGCGCGCGAGAAGCGCCGCATACGTCGCGTCGTCGATCGCCACCAGTTCGTGTTCGAAGAACGTCTGATAGTCGGCGCTGGCGCGGCTCCACGCTTCCTGCACCGCGCCGAGGCGCTGCTGGATGCGTTCGTTGGTCGCGTCGGTGCTGCGACGCAGATACAGGTAGACGAACAGCTGGTCGGCGAGCGAAGTAATCTCGGCCTGCGCGTCGAGCGCCGCACCCAGCGTATCGGTGAGCTTGCCTGCGTGCGTATCGAAGAAGCGTTTCGCGAGCGCGAGAAGACGCGCGAGATCCGCGTCGAGCGCGGGGTCGTCGATGTCTTTGTAGAGGTCGCTCAGGTCCCAGCGGACCGATTCGGCGCCGGTGGCTTGCTGCATGGTCACGTGTCGCGCGTCCCGTCGATGGCTGAGCGTCGACTCTAGCTTGCCAGGCACCCTGCGCCAAATGCCGACGAGCGTTGACGGCACGATGCGCCGCCGCCAACCTGCGCCGAGTGTCCATCGAGGAGTGCGCGATGAGCGCGAGTGACGAGACCGTTGCCGAACACTACCTGTCGGCGCTGCGCGCGCGTGGCATAGAGCGGTTGTTCTTCAACGCCGGCACCGACTTCGCGCCGCTGGTCGAAGCCTACGCGCGCGGTGACGCGTCGAACGCGCCGCCGTTTCCGCAACCGATCCTCGCGACGCACGAGAACCTCGCCATCGGCATGGCGCACGGCGCGTACCTCGTCACCGGACGGCCGCAGGCGGTGATGGTGCACGTCAGCGTCGGTACTGCGAACGCCGTCTGCGGTCTGATGAACGCGGCGCGCGACCGCATTCCGATCCTGCTGACGGCGGGGCGCTCGCCGATACTCGAGTCCGATGCGCTCGGTGCGCGCGATCTGCGCATCCACTGGGGGCAGGAGATGTTCGACCAGGCCGGCATGGTGCGCGAACTGGTGAAGTGGGACTACGAACTGCGCGATGCGCGACAGCTCGACGACGTGGTCGATCGGGCCGTTGGAATCGCGACGACGGAACCGAAAGGGCCGATCTACCTCACGTTGCCGCGTGAGGTGCTTGCGTCGCCATCGGTGCCGGCCGCGCCGAAACCGTTATCGCAACCATCGCGGCCGGCGCCCGATCGCGCGGCTGTGGAGGTGCTCGCCGATCGATTCGCCGCGGCGGCGTTGCCGGTGATCGTCACCACCGCGAGCGGGGCGGACTGCGCCACTGTGGCGCCGTTGGTTGCGTTGTGCGAGCGCTATGGGATTGGTTACGTCGAGGAACAGGCGCGGTATCTGAACTTCCCGGCGGGGCATGCGCTGCATCTCGGCTATCAGCTGGCGCCGGTGTTTGCGGAAGCGGACGCGTTGTGTTTTCTCGAGTGCGACGTGCCATGGCTGCCTGGCGGAGCCACGCCGCGCGACGATGCGTTCGTTGCGCACGCCGGTGTCGATCCGGCGTTCGCGCGTTACCCGATCCGCGGCCACCGCGCCGACCTTTCGATCACCTCGGCAGCCGGTGCATTCATCGCGGCGCTGGACGAAGCGCTGGCGAAGCGCATCGCCGCCATCGATCCGGTTCGCGGCCGCCGCGTTTCTGCGCTGGCGACTAGACTGAGGGGCGGGAGCGCTGCCGCCGACACGAACGCACCGATCACACGCGATTTCGTCGCAAAGACCGTGGCCGAGGAGTTGGGAGAGGAGGCGGTGTTCTTCAACGAATACTGGGCGCCACCGGCCCAACTCGCGCGCACGCGACCGCAGAGCTACTTCTATCTGTCGTCGGCGGGCGGGCTCGGCTGGGCGTTACCGGCGGCGCTCGGCGCGCAACTCGCGGCGCCGGAACGCACGGTGGTCGCGATGATCGGCGACGGCGCGTATCTGTTCGCGAATCCCGCCGCCTGTCACCACGTGGCGGCGCGCTACGAGCTGCCGCTGCTGACGGTGGTCTACAACAACGCACGCTGGGGGGCGGTCGACGGCGCGACACAGTCCGTCTATCCCAGCGGACGCTGGCGCGAGCAGCGCGGACCGTCGCTGTCGGATCTCGCGCCGATGCCGGCGCTCGAGAAATACATCGAGGCATCCGGCGGATTCGGCGAACGCGTTGCGACGCGGGCCGAACTGGCGCCCGCGCTGCAGCGCGCGCTGCATGCGATGCGGATGGAACGGCGTCAGGCCCTGCTGAACGTCATCGGCGCCTGACGCCTACGGGTCTCAGGTTCCCGGAATCGGCGTCGGCCCGGTGAACGTCCAGCCGTTGATCTTCCAGCCGGCGCCTGCTTTGCGCAGCGCAAAGGTCATCTGCGCGGCTTCCTTCATCGCGACGCCCTTCTGCTTGAACGTATACGCGGAGGGGAACACCACGTAGGCGCGATCGCCTTCGACTTCGACGCGGGTGACCGGCCCGAGCGTCACCTTGCCGTCGGTAATGCCGCGCGCCTTGTCGTGCTTGTCGAGGTCGCCGAGCCAGTTCTTGAACGAGTCGTGTCCTTGCCACAGGTAAGGGGCCACCTCGTCGATGATCACCACGCCTTTCTCCGTGTGGGTCGCTTCGGCGGCTTTCACGTCGCCCTTGTTGAAGCTGTCGATGAACCTGGTCACTTGCGCCGTGACCTCGTCGTTGGGCGACGCCGCGAATACGCTCGTGGACCAGACGATTGCGCAGACGAAGAGCACGATGAAACGTTGCATGGAGATCCCCTGTGATTGGCGGCGCCGATATTACTCTGAACGCGGAAACGGCGTCGGGTCGTTTTCGCCTGTGGGTATGTTGAATGCGTTCAACGTCATCGAAACGAACGTGTAGAAGCCGATCGTCTGGATGATGTCCATCAGTCCCTGTTCGCCCCAGGTTGCGACGGCGCGATCGTAGAGCGGCTTCGGCAGCTCCTGCGTTTCGTGCAGCGCGCGACATACTTCGATCGTCAGCTTCTCGTCGGCCGGAGCGTGTTGCGGCACGCGCTGTTCGAACACCGCCTGGATGGTGTCGTCGGAGACGCCTTGTTCCTTTGCCATGCGGGCGTGCGCCACCCACTCGACGTTGCTGCGCCAGTGGCGGCCGGTGACGATGATCGCGAGCTCGACGATACGGCGGCCGACCGAGGTGCGTTCCCAGATGTAGTTGCCGAGGCTCATCGCCCGTTGCGCCACTTCGGGGCTGCGTATCCACGGATCGAACGGGCCGCCGAACTGACCGTCGGCGCGCGGCGGTCGTGCGCGTTTGATGCGCTCGTACTGTTCCTGCTGCGCGGGTGTGAGTTCGGCGAACGGTTTTGCTTTCAGTCGGCTGGCCATGGTGGGTTCTCCCGGTGAACGTGGTCTATCTGTTCCAGATCGCGGTTTCGGACAAACCGATCTGCGCGAGTTCCGCCGCGCGCAGGTGCGCTTCGTTGGCGCAGAAGAACTCGTCGAGCTGCGGCGGCGCCACCGGCGTGCCCGACAGCATTGCATGCGCCTGTCCGCGGTGGTGGATCTGATGCTGGAACAGATGCGCAAGCAGGCGCGTGAGCGATTCGTTCTCGACGCCAGTGCGGCGCATCACGCCGATCGGCCGCGTGAGGTCGGCTGCCGTCAGCGAACTGCATGCCTGCACGAGGCGCTTGTCCACCGCGCGCTGTTCGGCGGCGAGTTCGACGCACGCGTCGAACGGCTCCTCCGGTGTGAAGAAGCGGGCAACGTCGCGCGTCGCCGGCTCGCCGCGCAGACCGTGCTCGATCGCATCGACGTAGTACCAGTCCACTTTGAGATTGTGATTGAGCGTCGACTGGATCGACGGAAAGAAACTGGTGCGCGTCGCAACGAAGTCGGCCCGCGACAGTTGCTCGCACGCAGTGAGCAGGCGGTGGTTCGACCACGCGTTGTTGCACGCCTGCGTGAAGAAATGGTGTGCCAGCGCAGAGGCGGTCATCGCGAATCCTCCAACAGCCATCGGCGTCATGGAATCCGATCGTCCGGATGATGTCCATCACGCTTTGGCGCGCCGCAGTTTCAGCTGCGCGGCGATTGTGTGCGAGAGTGAGCGTCAATCGAGGAAGGGATCCGATGAAAACCGCATTCGCCGCGCTGAGTCTTCTTCTGGTTGCACTGCCGGTCGTTGCAAGCGAGGCGAACGCGCCGACGCCGATCTATCTGCAGGCCTGGGTCGGTGCACTCGACACCGATTCGGATTCCTGGAAGGTGGCCGACCCGCAGAGCGGAGAAGAGGCGCTCGGCGATCTCGGCACGCTGCCGTACGGCGGCGGCGCGGGCCAGCAACTGTGGGGCGGCGGCGCGTGGCAGATCGGTTACGAGGGTGGCGGCCTCGTCACGTGGAAGAACGGCCGCACCGAGTTCCGCGGCAACAGCAATGCGGTGCTCGTGAGAATCGACAACACGTTCGGCGCCGTCGGCGTATTCATGGGCGGCGTGCTCAGCGTACGGCCGTTCCATCCGGTGCGTCTGTACGTCGCGGCGGGTCCGTCGATCACCTGGGCGTGGCTGTTCGACGACGACAACAACGAGCAGGTCAGCTCGCCCGGCAACACCGTCACGCTGAATCTCGACGACACCAAGAGCGACGTGTCGGTGGTGCCGTATGCGCGCGCCGGCATCGAGTTCGAACTCGACAACGGCTTCACGTTCGGCGTCAGCGCGCGTTATGCGGACGACGAGTTCGACTTCGGCGACGCCGGCAAACTCGAGTTCGATCAGGTGATGTGGGTGCTGACGCTCGGCGGCCGCGTCTGATCGCGCGCTGCTTCAGCGCCGCTTCAACTCCACCAGCACAGCCCGATATTCTTCACCGCGATTGTGCGCGGTTTCGATGTGGCCCTTGCGCACGTAGTCGGCGGTGCCCGGTTTCGGCGTGAACGACGCGTGCTCGCCGAACTTGCCGCCGGTGCCGTCGTGGAACGTGATGTCGAACGGCCCCTCACCGGCGACGTTCAGTAAGAAATAGTCCAGCGTGTGCGCGTGCTTCTCGATCGTACCGCCGGCCGGCACGACCTGTTGCCACACTCTGACGTAGTCGTCTTCGAACACGAGCTTCGTCGCGATCGGCGCGAGTTGTTCGGTCATGGCTCTTTCCTCGAGCGGATGAGGGATAGGCCAACAATACAGGAAGATGACAGCGCGGTTCGACGCGGCACGAGGCGAACGCTGGACGAACGCGGGCGGGCCAAGGTACGTTCGCGTTCCGCTGCCTGAAGGAATTCCGTCGTCATGTCCGAACCGTCTGCGTCGCTCGATCCCGTCGCGTTCGTCGGCTCGCTCGTCACCACCGCGTTGCGCTTCGGCGCCGGCGTGTCGGCGCAACCGCGCGATGCGCGTCCGAAGCTGCTGTTCGAGCTCTACGAGTTCGAGGGCTGCCCGTTCTGCCGCATCGTTCGCGAAGCGCTGACGGAGCTCGATCTCGATGCGATGGTGCGGCCGTGTCCGAAAGGCGGCACGCGCTTCAGGCCGAAGCTGATGGAGATCGGCGGCAAAGCGCAGTTCCCATATTTGGTCGATCCGAACACCGGCACGGCGATGTACGAGTCGGCCGACATCGTCGCCTACCTGTTCGAGACCTACGGCGACGGCAAAGTGCCGCTGCGCTGGCAGGCCGCCGGGTTGCAGCAGCTGTTTTCGGCGCTCGCCGGCATGTGGCGGTTCGGTGCCGGCCGCGATGCGCGCCCATCGAAGGCGCCCGCGCAGCCGCTGGAGCTCTACAGCTTCGAGGCCAGCCCCTTCGCAAGGTTGGTGAGAGAGCGCCTGTGCGAACTCGAACTGCCGTATGTGCTGCGCTCGGTGGGCCGCAGCACTGCGACCGACTGGTTGCCGCCGGGCGTTCGCGATGCGTTCCGTATCGAAGCCACGCCGCAGACGCTCAACCGGCAAGTGCTGCTCAAGCGCGCCGGCCGCATCACGGTGCCGTACCTCGTCGATCCGAACTGCGGCGTGGAAATGGGCGAGTCCGGCGCGATCATCGAACATCTGCAGTCGCGGTACGGTGCATAAGTCATCGACGGTGCCTGGCACCGTCGATGACTTGTTGCTTGATCAACAACTGGTGCCAGGCACCGTCTTTTGACTTGTTGCTTGGACCCGGAGCGTGTTTTCGATCGATGACCGTCCGTATCGTTCGTCTCGGTAGCGAGCGCAACCCGGAGGAGGGCGTGCGGATCGGTACGGTGCGGCGTCCGCCGCGCGGGGTGCCGAAGAGCGAGTACTCGAAACGCAACTTCTACGACGTGTGGCTGCCGAACCTCGCGCCGAGCGAAGCGCTGTTGAAGGCGGCGCGTTCCGCCGCCACCGACGACCAACGCGCGTGGAAGACTTTCGTGCGCAAGTACCGCGCCGAAATGAAGACGCCGGACGTTCGCGCGCTGCTCGCAACGCTGGCGGCGTTGTCGCACCACTCGAACTTCTCGGTCGGCTGCTATTGCGCCGACGAGGCGCGTTGCCATCGCTCGGTGCTGCGCGAACTGCTCGTCGAATACGGCGCGGATATGGAGGGCTGAATGGACTTCGATCGCGCGCGTGCGTACCTGCTGCAGCAGCCCGAGGCCGTCGAGGATTTTCCGTTCGGTCCCGACGCCTACGTGTACAAGATCTGCGGCAGGATGTTCGCGTTGCTGGTAGAGAACGACGACGGCGCCCGCATGAACCTCAAGTGCGATCCGGACGAAGCGCTGTTCCTGCGCGATACCTTCGCTGCGGTGATACCCGGCTATCACATGAACAAGATGCACTGGAACACGGTGATTCTGGACGGGTCGATTCCGCGCGGCGAAATCGAGCGGATGGTGGACCGGTCCTATGGTCTGGTGGTGAAGCGACTCAGGAAGGCCGAGCGCGCGGCGCTCGAAGTCCGACACGGCCGGTCAGCGATCTACCGTTGAGACACCGTTGGTCGTCGCTGCCGTGCGCCGCGCATCGAGGGCGCGACGGATTTCGGCGTGCGCCTGGCGCGTGATCCTGTAGCGCGTGATGAGGCTGAGCGGAATCAGATGCAGCAACGGAATGCAGATCCCAACGACCAGACCGAGGCGCATGATCGTTTCCGGCGGTACGTCGGCTGGCGCTACGCCGCGCGGCAGATCGATGAGGCCGAGAATGAGGCCGCCCAGCACGATGCCGATGCTCGATATTGCCTTGCCGGAGAACGACAGCGCAGCGTTGAACATTGCTTCCTGCCGGTAGTGCGTGCGCAGTTCGTGATCGTCGAGCACGTCGGCGATGACCGACGCGCCGATGATGCCCTGAATCACCAGGATCGACGCGCCGAAGATGCCCATGGCGACGAGTATCACGAGCAGCATCGGGTCGCCGTTCTCTGGTAACACGTCGAGGAAGCGCAGGCCCACCAGGATGATGCCGTCGAACAGGCTGATGGTGGAGCACACCAGCATCACGTGTTTCTTGTCCCAACGACGCTGCGTTGCCGCGACCAGCGGAAACGCGATCAGCGCGCCTACGGACGCCAGCGCGAACCAGCGCAGATCCTCGGTGGTGAAGCCCCAGAAGTAGGTCGCCATGTAGATGCCGATGTTCGCCGTAGTGCCACTGATCGCGGACGACAGCAGCACGATCACGAACACGAGCGCGAACTGGCGGTTCTGCAGCGCGCGCCATAGTTCCTTCGCCGCGCCGGTGAAGCTGAATCCGGCCGGCGCGGTCGCGTGCTGGCGCAGATACGGAATCTCCCGCCACGTCAGCAATGTGGTCGCGAGTGCGGCGCCTGACAGCAGGAAGCCGCCACACATCGCCATCGTTGGATAATGCGTCGGGTCGAGCTGACCCACCGGATGCGCCGGCGTGCTCGGCATCAGCACCGTGAGCACGAACAGCGGGAACGAGATGCCGATCAGCCAGCCAACGGCGAACCTGAACGACATCACGCTGGTGCGCTCGGCGTAGTCGTCCGTGAGCTCGGCCGCGATTGCCGCCCACGGCACGAAGAACAACGACATCAGGCCGCGCGTCAGCATCACGAAGCCGGTCAACCAGAGGAACAGACCCAGGTCGCCGAGACCCGCCGGCGGCACGAACACGAAGTAGAACGCGAAGCCGAGCGGCAGTGCGCCGATCAGCATCAACGGATGGCGCCGACCCCAGCGCGTCTGCAGATTGTCGGAGAACGATGCCACCAGCGGGTCGGTCACGGCGTCGAAGACGATGGCGATCGCGAGCGCGATGGACACGCGCGTCGGCTCTACGCCCAGGATCTGGTTGTAGTACAGCAGGATGAAGGTATTGAACGTCCAGTTCTTGACCGTGTCCGGTATCGAGCCGATCGCCTGATACAGTTTGGTCGAGAACGGAAGCGGTCCGGCGCGCTCACGCCGGACGTATTCGGGAATCACATCGCCTGTGGGATCGATCGTCCTGGCTCAGTTCGGTGGCCGGTGTGCTTCCTGATACGCGTCGAACTCCTGCGGCTCGATCACGCCGTTGGCGTTGGTGTCGATCTTCGAGTAACTGTCTTTCGGCGAGATCACCTGCGCGAACTCGGAACGGTTCAGTACGCCGTCGCCGTCTTTGTCGAGATGATCGAACTGCGTCAGCGGCGGCGGACGCGACGCGGCCGTGGGGCTTGTCGCCGTGGTCGGTTTTGTGGCGGTAGCCGGCTTCGCCGGCGCAGCGGCCATCGGTGTTTCGGTGATGACGCGTTCGTTCGCGGAAAGCTTCGCGGTTTTGGAGCGGCTCTCGATCGTCGCGGTGCCGGTCGTCGCAGCGGCGGGTGCACCCGCGGTCGCCGGTTCTGGCGCTGCGGTGGTGGTGGCGAGCGTCGTCGGCGACTCGCTGCGGATGACGTCGGCTTTCTTCGGCCATTGCGCGTCACTCGCGAAACGCTTCGCGTCCTTGAGCCCGGCCGGGTCGGCGAGCAGCAGGAACGTGCCGTCGTCGGTGCCTGCCGGAACCAGCGCGTCCGGTGCAACGGCGATGAGGTTGTTCTCGATCAGGAAACTGCCCACCGAGACGACCAGATAGACGACGCGACCGGATTGTTCGTCGATCGCCAGATCGCGCACCGTGCCGAGTTCTTTGCCGTCGCGCGTGATCACCGAGTGGCCCAGCCAGCCGCTCGCTTTCGCAGGACCGGACGCGGCGAGCGCATCCATCGCCGCCAGTCCGAGACCGACCACCACCAGTACGCGCTTCAGGGTGTGTCGCAACATAGAGAGCACCGATTCGGCGAATGACCAAGCCGCAGATTGTGCCTGTTCGCGGCAAAGTTTCGAGATGTTGTTCAAAGGTTCTACATCGGTCCGGCCGTCAATCCTGGCGCTCGTGGAGCGTCGCCTCGAACAGCGCCAGCAGTTCCTGCCAATGCCGCTCGGCCGCGGCCTCGTTGTAGACCGGTATGTCTTTCATCGTCCAGCCGTGCGCGGCACCCGGCCAGATTTCCACCCGATGATTCACTTTTGCGGCGGTGAGCGCTTCGCGCAGCAGATCGGCCTGTTCGGGTGGAAATCCGGCGTCCTGATCGGCGCCGATCACCAGCACGCGCGCCTCGATCTTCGGCGCGAGCCGATGCGGACTGTTTTCCGATTCGGTGGCGAGACGGCCGCCGTGGAAACTGGCCGCGGCCGCGATGCGATCGGGATACGTCGCCGCGGCAGTCAACACCATGCCGCCGCCCATGCAGTAGCCGGTGACGCCGACGCGTTTGCCCGCGACGTCTGATCGGGTGTCGAGGTAGTCGAGAAACGCGCGGGTGTCCGCCGCCGCTTTCGCGTTGCTGGTGCTCGTGAAGAACTTGCCGTGTGCCGCGCGTTTCTCGGGATCGGCGAACATCTCGGCCGGGTTGACCGGCGCGTACGGGCCGGCGCGATAGAACAGGTCGGGCAGCAGCACGACGTATCCGGCAGACGCAAGCCGCTCGCCCATCTCGAACAGCAGCGGACGGATGCCGGGTCCATCCATGTAGAAGACGACGCCCGGAAACGAACCGGTCCGATTCGGCGTGAACACCGAGGTTGGACAGACGCCATCGGCGGTTCTGATGTCGACCTGCGTGCGGCTCATCGATCTCTCCAGCGAACAGTCCAGGCGATTGTGCCATCGAGTGAGCGGGCGCG
Source organism: uncultured Gammaproteobacteria bacterium (assembly GCA_963780795.1). GTDB lineage: Bacteria > Pseudomonadota > Gammaproteobacteria > Pseudomonadales > Azotimanducaceae > DATJGR01. The sequence continues at coordinate 94,842 of CAWADH010000014.1, forward strand.
GTCGCTCGGATGACTCCGCCGTCATTCTGTGCAACAGTCCGACCCTCATCGAAGTTCCCGCAGTCGAGGTATCCCATGAGTCAAGCCATTGCCGACACACCCGCGTCCGATGCCTGGTCGACGCCGCTCGCCGACATCGACGTGAGCCGTTCCGAATACTACGGCGACGACAGCTGGCGACCGTACTTCGCGCGGCTGCGGCAGGAAGATCCGGTGCATTACTGCCGCGACAGTCTCAACGGTCCGTACTGGTCGGTTACGCGCCACGCCGACATCAAGGAAGTGGATACGAATCACCTGATCTACTCGTCCGAGAAAGGCGGCATCACCATCGGCGAGGAGTCGACCGAAGACGTGCCGCTCGACAACTTCATCGCCATGGACGAACCGCGCCACAGCATCCAGCGCAAAACCGTTGCGCCGTCAGTCGCGCCGAGCAATCTGATGAAGCTCGAGCCGATGATCCGCGAACGCGTGATCGACATCCTCGACAAGCTGCCGGTCGGCGAAACGTTCAACTGGGTCGAAGAAGTGTCCGTCGAACTCACCGCGCGGATGCTCGCCGTGCTGTTCGACTTCCCGTACGAAGACCGGCACAAGCTCGTGTACTGGTCCGACATCACCACCGCGTCGCCGCAGCTGATGGGCGATGCCGGCATCACCGGCGACGTACGCCGGCGCGACCTGCAGGATTGCGCGAATACGTTTGCACAACTTTGGATCGAGCGCGGCAACCGCGCGCCGGGCAACGACCTGATCTCGATGCTCGCGCACGGCGAGTCGACGCGCGACATGATGTCGCGGCCGCAGGAATTCCTCGGCAACATCCTGCTGCTGATCGTCGGCGGCAACGACACCACGCGCAACACGATCAGCGGCGGCGTGCTGGCGCTGAACGAATCGCCCGATCAGTATCAGACGCTGCGCGAGAACCTCACGCTGATTCCGAACATGGTCGCCGAGATGGTGCGCTGGCAGACGTCGGTGATCCACATGCGCCGCACCGCACTGCGTGACACCGAACTGAACGGCAAGAAGATCCGCGAGGGCGAGAAGGTGATCATGTGGTACCTCTCGGGCAATCGCGACGAATCGGTGTTCGAGAATCCCGACAAACTGATCATCGACCGTCCGAATGCGCGTGCGCACGTGTCGTTCGGTTTCGGCGTGCACCGTTGCATGGGCAACCGCTTGGCCGAGATGCAGCTGCGCGTGCTGTGGGAAGAGATCATGAAACGCTTCCACACCATCGAAGTGGTCGGCGAAGTGAAACGGCATCCGAACAACTTCATCCGCGGCATCGCGGAATTGCCGGTGCGCATTCGCGCGGCGTGATTCCTGCCATCACCTGGCAGGAGTGATTCGGCCGCCGCATTCCCACTCGATCGCGCGGGGCGCAGTATCTGCCCCACCGATCGTTTGGGAGTGACCAGCATGGCGGACAACATCGTTTTCTACACCAACCCGATGTCGCGCGGGCGCATCGTGCACTGGATGCTCGAGGAAGTCGGCGTTCCTTACCGGACGGAACTGCTCAGCTTCGACAAGAACGAACACAAATCTCCTGCGTATCTCGCGATCAATCCGATGGGCAAGGTCCCGGCGATCGTGCACCGCGGTGTGGTCGTGACCGAAGCGGCCGCGATCTGCGCGTATCTGGCCGATGCGTTTCCGAAAGCGGGGCTCGCGCCGGCGCTCGACGATCCCGCGCGCGGCACCTATCTGCGGTGGATGTTCTTCGGTGCAGGATGCGTGGAGCCCGCCATCATCGACCGGATGCTCCAGCGTCCGGATTCGTCGCGACCGATGGCGCTCGGCTACGGCAGCTACGACGCGACGCTCAATGCGCTCGAGAAAGCGGTGACGCCCGGTCCGTTCGTGCTCGGCGATCGTTTCAGCGCGGTCGACGTGTATCTCGCTTCGCAGATCGGCTGGGGCATGGGAACGAAGGCGCTCGAAGCGCGGCCGGCGTTCGAACGTTATTCGGCGCGCTGCACTGACCGGCCCGCGTTCAAACGCTTCAGCGCCGCCTCGCCAATGCCCGCTTAGGCGAGATCGTCGGCCACAACCTGCGTTGCGCCGCACCGGGACTGTGAATGGCGGCGCGTTCGCGCGCGAGCGCGGCGTCTACCATTTCAGGTGGTCTGAACGGATGCAGGAGAATCCGATGCGGCACCACCTGTGGATGTCTTCGAGCGCCGTAGCGCTGTTGTTGGCGCTCGCCGGATGCTCGAGCAATTCGGTGAGCGAGAGTCAGTGTCTCGCCGGCGACTGGCAGACCATCGGCTATCGCGACGGCGCCAACGGTTATCGCAGTACACAGCTGCTCGAACATCAGAACGCGTGCGTCAAACACGGCGTAATTCCGGACCGGGCCACGTACATGGCCGGTTGGGAGAAAGGCGTACGTGAATACTGCGAAGCGAACAACGGCTACGACGTGGGCGAACGCGGCGAAGGTTATGGCAACGTCTGCCCCGACGATCAGCGCGACGCGTTCCTCGCCGCGTATCACACCGGACGCGAGCTGTATCTGGCGCGCAGCGACGTGAGCAACCTCGAGCAGGCCATCAGCGAGCGCGAATATCGGCTCGATGCGATCAAGGCGGAGCTCATATCGAGCGCGACGCAGCAGTTCGATCCGACGCTGACGCCGGCTGCCCGCGTGGATCTGTTGGCGATGACGGAACGTCTCGCCGAAGAGCAGGGTCGCATCAATGCCGAACTACCGCGGATGCGTCAGGAGCTGGCGAACAAGTCGCAGCAGCTGGCGGCGCTGGAGCACTAGCTGAGTCTCTCTAAGAGTCGGCCGCATCACGCGATCGGCGGCGCCTGATAACCGCCGCATTGGGCCGCGATGTGCGCGGCGAGGCGGATGGTTCTGAAATCGCCGCCGTAGGGTCCGACCACCTGCATCCCGATCGGAAGCTTCGATGTGCCGAGGCCGATCGGCGGCACGGTTGCCGGCAGGTACGCCATGCCGGTGAGAATGGTCCATCGCACCAGGTCGATGTACATGCGCTGGCGGCCGTTGCACGTCAGCGTCCGCTGCGCGAGTTCGCCTTTCTGAAGGTGTGGGAACGGCGGAACGAAACACACCGGCATCAGCACCGCGTCGTAGCGCGTGAAGAACTCGGCCCACTTCGCCCGTATCGCTTCGCGCGCCATGTGCGCATCGAGCCACGCGCGATGGCTGTTTGCCGGCCGCCCCTCAGACGACGTGTTGGGCGTTGACTGTGCCATTGCCTCGAAAACCAGCCACAGGCCGAGATTCGACGCTGCATCCGGATCGATGTCCGGCCGCGCTTTACGGTCCACCGAAACGCCGGAGGCTTCAAGCCGATCCGCCGCCGCAGAGACGACGTCGAGCACTTCGCCATCTACGGGACAGAACGAATCGTCGAGCCATGCGGCGACGCGCAGCGAACGGACGTCGTCCGGCGGCGACGCGAGGTCGGCGACCAACGGCCGATCCTTGCGCAGCAGGATGCCGAGCAGCAGTTCCAGATCGTCCGCCGATCTCGCGAGCGGTCCGAGCACGTTGATGTCGGCTTCGGTGGTGCCGCCGGCGAGGTGATCGAGATAGCCGGTGCTCGGCACGATGCCCCAGCTCGGTTTGTGCCCGAACACACCGTTGAACGCCGCGGGGATACGGATCGACCCGCCGATGTCGGTGCCGATTTCGAACGAGGTGAGGCCGGCGGCAACCGCCGCGCCGGCGCCGCCTGACGAGCCGCCTGGAACGCGCTCGACATTCCACGGATTCACGGTGGTACCGAACATCTCGTTGAATGTCTGCACGTCGCCGGACCAGCGCGGCAGATTGGTTTTGCCGATGACGATCGCGCCGGCGGCTTTCACCGCACGCACCACCGGCGCATCGCGCGTCGGAACGTTGTTGTGCAGTTCGATTGCGCCGCCGGTGGATCGGATGCCTTTCGTCTCCAGCGCGTCTTTGATGGTGATCGGCACGCCGTGCAGTGGCCCGACCGCATCGCCGCGCGCCAGCGCGGAATCGGCCAGATCGGCGGCGGAGCGCGCGGCCACGAAGTCGGTCGTGACCACCGCCTTCAATATCGGGTTGATCCGTTCGATCCGCATGATGGTGTGTTCGAGCAGACCGCGGCTGCTGATCTCGCGGCGACGGATCGCCTCGGCTTGTCGCGTGGCTGACCAGAGGGCGATGTCGTTGCTCATGGGACTGCTCGTTGACGGGTTGTCATGGATCGACGTGCGGAGATTAACCGCTCCGGCGCCGGCGTAGGCAAGCGCGCATTGCGGCGGCGCGGTTGCAATCGACGCACTGAGCGCACAACCTCGACATTAGTCGAGGTTGGAGCGAAGCGTGGTCGATCGAACGGCGACGAAACGGCAGCGTAGAGAGTTGACGGTGGGCGAGGTGTCGCAACGCAGCGGCGTAGCGGTGTCTGCGTTGCATTTCTACGAAGCGAAAGGCTTGATCGCGAGTCACCGCACCGGCGGCAATCAGCGCCGTTATCCGCGCAGCGTGTTGCGGCGCGTCGCAGTCATTCGCGTGGCGCAGCGCACCGGCGTGCCGCTCGCGACGATCCGGGAAGCGCTTGCCGCACTACCGAAAGACCGGGTGCCCACGGCGGCCGACTGGAACCGGCTGTCTGCGCGCTGGAAAGCGGAGCTGAACGACCGCATTGCCCGCCTGACGGAACTGCGCGACCAGCTGGGTGGATGCATCGGCTGCGGCTGCATGTCGCTGAAGGTATGCCCGCTGCGCAATCCGCTCGACGTGCTGGCTCGCGACGGAGCGGGGCCACGACTGCTCGATCAGCGCTGAACGGGACGCCGGCCGCGGCCAATCTGCGAGCCGCGCCTCATCTTGGTGCATCGGCGGGTTGTGGATGCGATCCGCCGACGTTATGGTGAGTCCGCTCAATAGCCTGGAGTGGAGAATGGATCAGAAATCCAAGAGATGGATACGTCCCGCGGGACTCGTTGCGGCGATGCTGTTCGCCGGATCGGCTGCCGCGAGCGAGGGTCCTCGCTATACGTACGGCGAACTCGGTTACGCGCGCGTCGACTTCGACAACTTCAACGAAGACGCGGATGTGTTCGGCGCGAACGGTTCGCTGGCGGTTTCGGATCAGATCTACCTGATCGCCTCGTACTCCGACGGCAGCATCGACGGGAATGGATTCGACATCGATCTGAAGCAGGCCGAGGCGGGCGTCGGTCTGCACTTCCCGCTGAACCCGAAAGTCGACTTCACCGCCGACGCGTCGTACGTGTGGGCCGAGGTGGATGCAAGACGACTTCAACTCGCAGGACGACGATGGCTACGCCATTCGCGCCGGTATCCGCGCGATGCTGACGCCGCAATTCGAACTGAACGGCGGCGGCAGCTACGTCGACGTGTCGGACGACGATACGGCGCTGTACGTCGGTGCCGTGTACAGCTTCACCGACATGTTCGCGGTAACCGGCAACGTCTCGGTCGGCGACAACGCAACCGCTTACGGCGTCGGCTTGCGGCTGTACTTCGACGTCAAGTAATCGGCCTTTCCGACGGCGCGGTTACGGCAGCAACTGCCGGACCGTCGCCGTCGCCTTCATCAGCGGTGCGTAGTCGGAGTCGTGCCGCCCTGCGTGATTCGCCATCCCCGATTTCGTCAACGTGCCTTTCGGTGCGATGTAGCTGTCGATGCGCCGTTGCGGCCGCTCGTGCCAGCTGATGTTGAACGCGCCGAGCTTCGGATAGAACTCCGCCACCGAATACGGCACGTGGTCGTGAATCCACCACGCCATCGCGCGCCAGTCGCCGCCGCCGGCCAGAAAGTCGGCGAAGCTCGGAAGCGCGACGCACGCCATCGCACCTTTGTGGCCGGCTGCGTCGCGTCGGTCCCAGATGTGCGCACCGTAGTTGGTTTCGTTGCGCGCGCAGCTGTAGCCGTGCTCGTTGCCGAATTGATTCACGGTGCACGAGCGGAACGCCGACCGGATTGCGACGCGGCCGAACTGCCGTTGCAACGGCTCGAGGATCTCGCTACACAAATGCGTACCGACGTCGATCGCGAGATCCGGATCGTCGGGGACGTTCGGCATGCCGTACAGATTCGCGATCTCGCTGTGCAGAAAATCGCGCATGAAGAAGCTCGGCGAGAGACGTACGCGTCCGAGTTCCTCCAGCGCCTTTACGGTGGTGGGTTTTTTCATTTGAACACCGCATTGAAGTTGCCAATGGCAGTGTAAGGGCATTCGCTTTCCGATAACCCTCGGTGCATATTTGGCCGAAACCGATACCGGAGCGAAGCATGAAGATCAAAGCGCTGGGCCACGTGGTATTGCGGGTGACCGATCGTGATCGGGCCGAACGTTTCTACAACGGCGTGCTCGGGCTGCCGATCTGCGCGCGGCTCGATCAGGGCGGCATGAAGATGGCGTTCTTCTCGCTCGGCAACCATCATGATTTCGCAGTGATGGAAGTGAAGGACGACGGCGACGCGCAGCCGCGTCGCGGCGCCGGTCTCGATCACGTGGCGTTCAACATCGGCACTTCGATGGACGAACTGCGCGAGGCACGTGCCGCGCTGGAAGCAGCCGGTATTGCTTCGACGCCGATCGATCACGAAGTGAGCAAATCGCTGTATTTCCAGGATCCCGACGGCAACGGCGTCGAGGTGTACGTCGATGCGTCGCAGGTGTGGCGCACCGAGCCGCAACGCGTCGCACAGGTGAAGCCGCTGCAGTTGTAGCGGACGTAGTCGTAGCCGCCGCTCAATTCCGGTTCACATACATATATAGGTACACATCGTGACTGACTTCCCGGTGCACGGCACGGTTGCGCCAGGTTTCGAGGCCGTCCGCTCGGTGTTCGAACGCAACTTCACCGACGACATCGAAGTGGGCGCGAGTTTTTGCGCGATCGTCGACGGCCAGACGGTGGTCGACCTGTGGGGCGGTTATCAGGATCGCGCGTGCACTCGGGCATGGAACCAAGACACGCTGGTGAACGTGTATTCGACTACCAAGGGCGTTGCGTCGATCGCGTTCGCCGCGTTGGTCGAAGACGGGCTGATCGATTACGCCGCGCCGGTAGCCGCGTATTGGCCGGAGTTTCGCGCCGCGCGCAACGGATTGACGGTGGGCCAACTGCTGTCGCATCAATCCGGCGTGTGCGGATTGCGCGAGAAAGTCGCGGTGACGGATCTCTACGACTGGTCCGCGATGGTGACGCGGATGGCGGCCGAGGAGCCGTTCTGGGAACCGGGCACGGCGGCCGGCTATCACGCGGTGCTGTGGGGTTATCTGCCGGGAGAACTCGCGCTGCGCACCAGCGGGAAAACGTTGGGAACGATTCTCGCGGAGCGAATCGCGCGTCCGCTCGAAGCGGAGGTGCATCTCGGACTGCCGACGGCCGAGCACGGTCGCGTTGCCGATCTCGTCGGCCCCAATCACGCTCGCATTCAGCCCGACCTCTCCGCGCTGCTCGCGATGAAGATGCCGCCGCTGTATCGGTACGCGTTGCAGAATCCGTCGATCAGACCGTGGCAGGATGCGTGCAGCGCGCCGTGGCGCGTCGCTGAGATCGCGGCGGCGAACGCGCAGGCGAACGCGCGCGGCATCGCGCGCATCTACGGTGCGCTCGCCCGCGGCGGCGAACTCGACGGCGTGCGCGCACTGAACGAAGACACGATCGCGGCAATGTGTCACGAAGAAGTGGGTGAGCAGGACGACCTCGTGCTGGGGCGGCCGTTGCGCCGCGGCCGCGGCGTGATACTGAACACGCAGGGGATGTACGGTCCGAATCGCGATGCGTACGGCCATTCCGGTGCCGGCGGCAGCGTCGGCTTCGCCGACCCTTCGCTGAAACTCGGTATCGGCTACGCGATGAATCAGATGCAGCCCGGCATCGAAACCGACACGCGTGGCAATCGGTTGATCAAGGCGGTATACGAGGCGCTGGCATGACGGAGAGCAATGCATGAGCACGTTCGTTCTGGTTCACGGTGCGTGGCACGGCGGCTGGTGCTGGTACAAGGTGGTTGCGTTGCTGCGGCAGAAAGGCCACACGGTGATCGCGCCGGATCTTCCGGGGCATGGGCGCGATCAGACGCCGATCAACGAAGTGTCGATGCAGAGCTATGCGCAGCGCGTCGCCGACGTGATGCGCACTGCGAACGAACCGGTGATTCTGGTCGGGCACAGCATGGGCGGGTTCGTGATCTCCGCCGCGGCCGAACAGCAGCCGCAGACGGTTGCGAAGCTGGTGTACATCGCCGCGTTTCTGCTCGACGACGGGCAGACGTTCGGAGACGCCGCCGCGCGCGATAGCGGCTCAACGGTGTCGTCGGGGCTCGTTCCATCTGCCGACGGCGCGTCGCTGACGGTGGCGCCGGGTCGGCTCAAAGAGATCTTCTACGGCGATTGTTCCGATCAAGACGTGGCACTCGCGCAGCTGACGCTGGGTCCCGAATCGAGCGCCGCCCTCGGCGCGCAGATGCACGTCACAGCGCAGCGCTGGGGCCGCATTCCCCGCGTGTACATCGAATGCACGAAGGACCGCGCGGTGACGATCGCATCGCAGCGCGCGATGGTGCAACGGCTGCCGTGCGAAAGGGTGATCACGATGCACACCGATCACTCGCCGTTCTTCTCCGCGCCCGAGCAACTCGCGCAAGATCTGTCGTCGTTGTAGGCGCCGCCGTACTCATCGGGAAGTCCCTATTGCCGGGTGCGGCCGTGGCCGCGCAACCTCTGGCGCAGGTTGGGAAGGCTGAAACGAGCCCTCGGTTGTAGCGTTGGGGCCAAATCGCGGAGCTTCCGTTGATTGCCTGTATTCGAATCTCAGTATCCGTTGCCGGGATAGTGCTCGCGCTGTGCGTGAGCGGTGCGTCAGCTGACGAGCCGCGCGACGAAGCGCGCGTGCTGATTCTCAACGGCGTAGACCCGTACCTCCCCGCATATCTGGCCATCGACGAAGCGATGCGCGCGAGCCTGCACGAAGACGGCACGCGACGAATCGTGTTTTTCTCCGAAGCGCTGGACGCGCAGCGTTTTTCGATCGAGGCGCTCGAACCCGAGTACCTGGCACTGCTGAGGAAGAAGTACAGCGCACTGCACATCGATGTGGTGGTCGCGGTTTCGCGCGCGGCGTTGGAGTTCTTCAAGCGGCATGGCGCGACGCTTTGGCCACAAGCTCGAGTGGTATATCAGGGCTTTCCGGGCGAAGCCGTCACGCAGGACGAGTTGCCCACGAATGCAACCGGCGTCATCGCGAATCAGGACATTCGATCGACGATCGCACTCGCGCGTCGTCTGCAGCCCGAACCTACGGCATGGCGCTGACGCTGTTCATGGCGGGTATGGAACTCGACTTCGGGCACATCAAGGGACGGCCGCTCGTGCTCGGCGCCGCCGGTTGGTCGGTGTCGGTACTGGCTGGAATCACCGTGGTAGGGCTGCTTCATGTCATCCCAGCGGTGCACGCACCGATGATGGTCGCGCTCGCGCTCTGCACCACCGGACTCGGCACGTTGATTCCTGTGTTCCGCGACGGCGGACAACTCGGTACGCCGTTCGGACGCCTGTTTCTGGCGGCCGGTACGCTCGGTGAGGTCGGGCCGATCGTGGCAATGTCACTGCTCCTGTCACAGCGGTACAGCACGTTGCAGGAGATCGGATTCCTGGTCGTGTTTCTCGCGGTGGTGGGAATCGCGGCCGCTGTCGGTATGGGCGCGCGACCGCCTAGAGTGCTCGACTTGCTGAGTCGCACGATGCACTCGAGCAGTCAGCTGCCGGTGCGCATTTCATTGTTGGTGCTCGCGTCGTTGTTCGTGCTGGCGGAAGAGTTCGGCTTCGAGAGCATCTTCGGCGCGTTCGCGGCCGGCATGGTGGTGGGGCAGGTCACCCGCGGCAACGATGGGAAGCCGCTGCGCGAAAAGATCGATGCCGTCGCATTCGGCTGGTTCTATCCGTTCTTCTTCGTCGGCACCGGGATCAAGTTCGACATCACCGCGCTCGGCAGGGATCTTCCTACGATGCTGCTGGTGCCGACATTCGTGGTGCTGTTCCTGATCGTTCGCGGTGTGCCGGTGTTCCTCTATAGAAACGACATCACGAAGGCGCAGCTGCTGCCGTTCGCGCTGTCGTCGGCGGTTCCTTCGCTCTCGATCACCGTCGTCATTACTGGAATCGGAACGGCCGTCGGTGCGATGAACCCGGACGTCGCCGCTGCGCTGGTCGGTGCGGCGCTGTTGTCGATCCTGCTTTTCCCGACGATTGCGGGCGCGTTGCTGGCGCGGAGCACGCCCGCCGGCGAAACTTCCGTCACCGCGAGTGGACCCTTAAAGGAGTAACGCGATGAGCAAGACGACCGACCTCATCAAGAAAGAGTTCTACGAGATGATCCCGCCGACGCTGTTCTTCTTCGTCGCACTGCACATCGTCGCGCTGATCCGCTCGCTGATGGTCAAAGCCAGCGGAATACCGTTGTCGACGACCGCATCCGTTGCAATCGCCGCGCTCGTGCTGGGCAAATCAGTGCTGCTGGCCGACATGTTGCCGATGATCAACCGTTTTCCGCAGAGGCCGCTGATCTACAACGTGGCGTGGAAGACGCTGATCTACATGATCGTGGCAGGCCTGATTCACTACGCGGAGCACCTTGTCGATTTCGTGCGCGAAACGGGTGGCCTGATCGCGGGCAACGACAAACTGCTTGCCGAAATGAGCTGGCCGCGTTTCTGGGCGATCCAGATTCTGCTGCTCGTGCTGATCGTGATGTACTGCACCATCGACGAACTCGCGCGCGCGATCGGCAAACAGAAGTTCGTGCGGATGTTCTTTGGACCGCTGCCGACGACTTGACCGGGCGGCGGCGTGCCGAGCGTCGAGAGCCGGTCAGGTCCCGCGCAGCACGAGCTGCTCGAGCTGACGATGATTGAGCAGACCGGGCTGCTGCAATGCGAGCTTGCCGTCGCGGAACAGCGCGAAGTTCGGAATGCTGCGCACGTTGTAGCGCTGCGCGAGCGCGCCATGTGCTTCGGTGTCGACTTTCAGCACGATTGCGCGGCCGGCAAGATTGGCCGCTGCTTTTGCCACTTCGGGCGCCGCCATCTTGCACGGCCCGCACCACGCCGCCCAGAAATCCACCAGCACCGGCACTGTCGCGTCGCGGGTGATTTCGTCGAAAGCTGCGGCATCGACGTCGACCGGTTCGCTCAGCGGCGGCAGCGGTTGCTTGCATGCTCCGCAGCGGCCGCGGTCGGCGAGGTGCCGCGGCGGAATGCGGTTCTTCGTTCCGCAATCGGCACAAGTACGAATCATGAAGGCTCTCCGAACGACATCTCGCGCCTCATAATGCGGCCGTCAGTTGGAAAGGCAACACCGATGCAGCAGAAGCCGGGTTACACGCGCGTGACGGTGGTCGAGTGAGCGACGAGTTCATTCACGAGCCGCGGATCGCGTATTTCTCGATGGAGATTGCGCTCGAGAGCGACATACCGACGTATGCCGGCGGGCTCGGCATCCTCGCGGGCGATACGGTGCGCTCTGCGGCCGACCTCGGCCTGCCGCTCGTCGCCGTGACGCTCGTCAGCCGCGACGGCTATTTCTCGCAGCAGATCGACACGCAGGGCCGACAAGTCGAACAACCCGCTGCATGGGATCCGTCGCGGTTCGCGACGTTGCTCGATGCAAAGGTGGCGGTGCCGATCGAAGGCCACGTGGTGTGGGTGGGCGGTTGGTTGTATGTCTTGCAGAGCCACCTCGGCGGACGCCAGCCGGTATTGCTGCTCGACACCGACTTTCCCGAGAATGCGCCGGCCGACAGGGTCATCACGCGCGAGCTCTACGGCGGTGACGACGCCAATCGTCTGAAGCAGGAGATCGTGCTCGGCATCGGCGGTGTGCGGCTGCTGCGCGCGCTCGGGTTCACGCTGCGTCAGTACCACATGAACGAAGGCCACTCGGCGCTGCTCGGTCTCGAGCTGTTACGGCAATACGCATATCCGTCGGAAGATCTGCAGCCGGGTGAGTCCCGCTTCGACGTTCCGCGCGTGCGCGAGTTGTGCCGGTTCACGACGCACACACCGGTGGAGGCTGGTCACGATCGTTTCGACTATTCGCTCGTTGCGCGCGTCTTGAACGGTTCGGAGCACAGCGGCTTCATCGATCTCGATACGTTGAAGCACCTCGCCGGCGACGCGAACCTCAACATGACGCGGCTCGCGCTGAATCTCAGCGAATACGTCAATGGCGTTGCCGAAACGCACGCCGAAGTGTCCAGACGGATGTTTCCCGGATATCAGGTTCACGCGATCACCAACGGCGTGCATCCGTTCACGTGGGTTGTCGAGAGCTTTCGCAAGCTGTTCGACCAGTACGTGCCGAGCTGGTGCCACGAACCCGAACTATTGGTGCGCGTCGACGGGAGCATTCCGGATGCGGCGATCTGGGCCGCGCACGTGCTGGCGAAGCAGGCCTTGATCGACCGCGTTCGCGCGGCCAATGGCGTCGCGCTGAATCCCGATCTGCCGATTCTCGGATTTGCGCGACGCATGACCGCGTACAAACGGCCCGATCTGCTGTTCACCGATCTCGAACGGTTGCGCGCGATCGCGCGAGTACGACCGTTTCAGGTGGTGTTCGCCGGCAAGGCACACCCGCGCGACGAAGGCGGCAAGCGCCTCATCGAGCTGCTGCATGCTCACGCGAAGGCGCTTTCCGATGCCATTCCGGTAGCGTATCTGGCGAACTACGACATGAATCTCGCGCGCCTCATGGTGGCGGGTTGCGACGTCTGGCTGAACACGCCGATGCCGCCGATGGAGGCGTCCGGTACCAGCGGGATGAAGGCCGCGTTCAATGGCGTTCCGAACCTCTCCGTGCTCGACGGTTGGTGGGCGGAAGGCTGCATCGAAGGCGTCACCGGATGGGCAGTCGGCGACGCGAGTGCCGCTGACGGTCACGCGCAGTCGCTGTATGACAAGCTCGAACACACGGTGTTGCCGTTGTTCGATGATCGCAGCGGTTGGCTGCGCGTGATGAAGGGCGCGATCAGCAAGAATGCGTCGTACTTCAACAGCCATCGGATGATGCGCCGCTACGCGACCGAGGCGTATCTGCGTTGAGAAGCGTGCTGACGTGCAGCGCCGCGACCGATCGCGATATATAGTGGATCGGTTGCATCAACCGAGCGAAAACGCGATGGCGCAGATATACGGCAAGATCCTCGTTCCCGTCGATGGCAGTCCGACCTCCGACAAAGGGCTGCAGGAAGCGATCAAGCTCGCGAAGGCGCTGGGCAGTTCGCTGCGCGTCGTGCACGTGGTGGATGAACTCGTCGTCGACTACTCCGGCATCGGCGGCACCAACTACTACTACACGGGCGACATCATCGACGGGTTGCGCGAAGGCGGTAAGAAAATCCTCGAGAACGCCGAAGCGCAGGTGCGCAAGAGCGGCCTGAAGCCGGAGGCCGTATTGCTGGAGGCGATCGGTGGACCGTCGTCGCGGCTGATCATCGCGCAGGCGCAGGAGTGGCCGGCCGATCTGATCGTGATGGGTACGCACGGTCGCCGCGGTATCCGGCGCCTCGCACTCGGCAGCGACGCCGAACACGTGCTGCGTTCGTCGCCGGCGCCGGTGTTGCTTGTGCGCAGCGCGCCCGAGTGATCTACGCCACCAACACCGCAGCGCCTTCGAAGCGACCGTTGCGCAAATCGTCCAGCGCCTGATTCGCGCGCGTCAGCGGATACGGCGTCGTTTGCGTCACGACGCCGGCGCGCGGTGCGATCTGCAGAAACTCGGTGGCGTCGCGCCGCGTGAGATTCGCCACCGAAACGAGTTGGCGCTCTTCCCACAGCAGGCTGTATGCAAATGCGGGTATGTCGCTCATGTGGATGCCGGCGCACACCACGCGGCCGCCTTTGCGCACGGCGCGTAGCGCAATCGGAACGAGTTCGCCGACCGCGGCGAAGATGATGGCCGCATCGAGCGGTTGCGGCGGCGGTTCGGTCGAATCTCCGGCCCACACCGCACCGAGCCGCCGCGCGAACGCCTGCGCCGCGGTGTCGCCGGGGCGCGTGAACGCGTGCACCGCGCGTCCTTGCCACGCGGCCACCTGCGCGAGGATGTGTGCGGCCGCGCCGAAACCGTAGAGTCCGATGCGCTTTCCGGCGCCGGCGATCACCAGCGCGCGCCATCCGATGAGTCCGGCACACAACAGCGGAGCGAGCGCCACGTCGTCGCCGTCGTCGCCGAGCGGAAATGCGTAGCGCGCGTCGGCGATCGTCGAGGTCGCATAACCGCCGTCGCGTGTGTAGCCGGTAAAGCCGGGCGAATCGCACAGGTTTTCGCTTCCCGACGTGCAGTAGCCGCAGGTGCCGCAGGTATATCCGAGCCACGGCACGCCAACGCGTTCACCGAGGCGCAAGGCCTCGACGCCGGCGCCGATTGCGTCGATGCGGCCGACGATCTCGTGTCCGGGAATGATCGGCACGCGCGGAGCCGCCAGTTCGCGATCCACCACGTGCAGGTCGGTGCGACACACGCCGCACGCCGCGACCTTGACGCGTATTTCGCCCGGCCCCGGCTCGCGATCCGGTAGTTCGGTCCACTCGAGCGGCGCGCCGAAGCGATTGAGAACCATTGCATGCATGATCATTCCGTATCGTGCAGGTGGAATTCGAACTGTGCAGTAACATCAAACCAATACGCGCGACCAACACCACACGAGAAACACTATGACGACGAAGATTGCCATCAACGGATTCGGCCGCGTCGGTCGCTGCATCCTGCGCACGCTCAGCGAAGTGCCGCGCGACGACATTGAGCTCGTTGCCATCAACGATCTGGCGGACGCACGGACACTGGCGCACCTGTACAACTATGACACGGTGCATGGTCGCGCCACAGTGCGCGCCGCTGCCGGCGACCGCGTGTTGGACATCGCCGGCCACATCATCAAGACGTTCGCGGCGAAAGATCCGGAGGAACTGCCGTGGCGCGAACTCGGCGTCGACATCGTGCTGGAATGCACGGGCGTGTTCACGGACCGGACGAAGCTGCAGCCGCACTTCGACGCAGGCGCCCGCAAGGTGGTGCTGTCCGCGCCCGCGAAGGATCACGAAGCGATGATCGTGATCGGCGTGAACGAGGCCGACTACGATCCGGCGAATCACCACATCGTTTCGTGCGGGTCGTGTACGACGAACGCGCTGGCGCCCGTGGCGAAGGTGCTCGACGAGAGCTTCGGCATCCGATTCGGCTTGATGACGACGATTCATGCTTATACGAACGACCAGCCGGTGCTCGACATACCGCACCGCAAAGGCGATCTGCGGCGCGCGCGTGCCGCGGCGATGAACATGGTTCCGACGTCCACCGGCGCAGCGAAGGCGATCGGCGACGTTCTGCCGCGGCTCAAGGGCAAGATCGACGGGCAGGCGGTGCGCGTGCCGACCATGGACGTGAGCCTGGTCGACCTCACCGTTCAAACGGAGCGGCCGGTTACCAAAGGCACAATCGATGCGGCGATGAAACTCGCCAGCGAAGGTGCGCTGCGCGGCATTCTCGGTTTCAGCGACGAACCGCTGGTATCCACCGACTACCTCGGTGATCCGCGTTCGTCGATCTACGACGCGACGCTGACGCAGGTGATCGGTGCGACCCTGGCGAAGGTGATGGCCTGGTACGACAACGAAATGGGTTTTGCCCACCGCATGGTGGAGTTGACGCAACTGGTGGCGGCGAAGACGAGGTGATGCATCGCGCCCAACGGGGGCGCGAAGGCGCGATGTGGTGTGAGCGGACTACCGCTCTTTTGGTGCGGCGTTCACCCGCGCTTCGGCGTCGATCCAGTCTTCGACTTCGTGTCCCGGTTCGAAGCCGCGCTGCTCCGCCAGATAATAGGCCGCTTTGGCGATCGCTTCGCGACGCGCTTCCTCGGTCATCGTTTCGTCACGCGGCTTCGGCATTTCGACAATCGTCTTGCGGGATTTCATGAACGTGGCTCCTTCTTCGACACGATCCCCAATGCGTTGGTATCTCAGGTCCGCGATTAGTTCAATGCCGGCATGAACTTTTCTGACATGGTCTACTAGCGGCGATGCGCGCCGAAAACATTCTGGTATTGAACGCCGGCTCCGCGACGCTGAAGTACGCGGTGTATGGGCCGGTCCGCGAAGGTTCGTCGGGGGCGTGCCTGTTGCGCGGGCAGGTGGAACTCGCGGCCGGCGGCGGAGAGCAGGCGGTGCGCGGCGCATTGCAGGAGATCGCGCACCGGCTCGACGCGTTTGCAATCGGCGCAGTCGGACACCGCATCGTGCACGGCGGCGCGAAATTCGTCGCGCCCGCGTTGATCGACGACGGCGTCGTTGCCGAACTGCGGGCGCTGCAGCCATTGGCGCCGCTGCACCAGGCGCTCGGGCTCGCGGTAGTTGCGGCCGCGCGCGCGGAGCGACCCCGCGTGCCGCACGTCGCAGCATTCGATACCGCGTTCCATGCTTCGACGCCGAGGGTGGCGCAGCATTTCGCGCTGCCGCAGGTGTGGTTTGACCGCGGCGTGCGCCGTTTCGGGTTCCATGGACTGTCCTACGAGTTCATCGCGGCGAGTATCGATCGAATGGGCGTTATCGAACCGACACGGCGGATGGTGGTTGCGCATCTTGGGAGCGGTGCGAGTTTGTGTGCGATGCGCGGCGGCCGCAGCGTCGCCACCACCATGAGCTTCACGCCCACCGATGGTCTGATGATGGCAACCCGCAGCGGCGCGTTGGACCCCGGTGCGGTGCTGTTTCTGGTGCGTGAACACGGGATGAACGTCGATGCCGTGGAGCATCTGTTGAATCTGGAGTCGGGACTTCTCGGTGTGTCCGGCGTGAGCGGCGACATGCGCACGCTGCTCGAAAGCCGCGAGGCCGCCGCGCAATTCGCGGTGGACCTGTTCGTTCACAGGATCGTCGTGGAGACCGGCGCGATGGTCGCGGCGCTCGGCGGCGTAGATGCCATCGTGTTCACCGGCGGCATCGGCACGCACCAGCCGCAGATCAGAGCGCGGATCTGCGACGCGCTCGCCTGGCTCGGTGTCCAGGCCGATGCAGCCCTCAACGAGAGCGGCAAGACGCGGTTCGACGGCGCGCGCAGCGCAGTCGGTTTGTGGAACATCCCGACGGACGAAGAAGCCGTCATCGCGGCGCACACGGCGCGGCTTATATCTGGAACGAACGATGAGTGAAGAGATGGACGGCGACGAGATCGGCGCGATCGATGCGTACTGGCGCGCCGCCAACTACCTCAGCGTGGGTCAGATCTACCTGCTCGCCAATCCGTTGCTGAGACAACCGCTCGCCATCGAACACGTAAAGCCGCGCCTGCTCGGACATTGGGGCACCACGCCCGGTCTCAACTTCGTGTACGCGCACCTGAACCGCGCGATCAGGCAACGCGACCTGTCGATGATTCTGATCACCGGGCCCGGTCACGGCGGGCCGGGCATCGTCGCGAATGCGTATCTAGAGGGGACATACAGCGAGGTATATCCGTCGATCACGCGCGATGCCGAGGGGATGCAGAAGCTGTTCAAACAGTTCTCGTTTCCGGGCGGTATCCCGAGTCACGTTGCGGCGGAAACGCCCGGGTCGATCCACGAAGGCGGCGAACTCGGTTACTCGCTGTCGCATGCGTACGGCGCGGCGTTCGACAATCCGGGTCTCGTGGTCGCGTGCGTGATTGGCGACGGCGAAGCGGAAACGGGGCCGCTCGCCGCGTCGTGGCACTCCAACGAATTTCTCAATCCGCGCGGCGACGGCGCGGTACTGCCGATCCTGCATCTGAACGGCTACAAGATCGCGAATCCGACGCTGCTTGCGCGCATGCCGGCGGAAGAACTCGATCAGCTGCTCAGAGGCTACGGCCATGTGCCGTATTACGTGGAGGGTTCGGATCCGACCACGATGCACCGTCGGATGGCGGCAATTCTCGGCGACGTGCTCGACGAGATTCACCGCATTCAGCACGACGCGCGCGCGGGCCACGGCGAGGGCCGTCCGCGCTGGCCGATGATCGTGTTGCGCACACCGAAAGGATGGACCGGCCCGCAGGAAGTAGATGGAAAGAAGACCGAAGGCCACTGGCGTTCGCATCAGGTGCCGTTGTCGAAGCTCGCCGAGAGTCCTGCGCATCTGGCGCAGCTCGAGCACTGGCTGAAGAGCTATCGCCCCGAAGAACTGTTCGATGAACACGGTGCACTGCGAACGAAACTGGCGCAGCTCGCGCCGCACGGCGCGAGCCGCCTCGGTGCAACGCCGCACGCGAACGGCGGGCTGCTGCTGCGCGATCTGCATTTGCCGGACATTCGCGACCATGCGGTGTCGATCGAGAAGCCGGGCGTTCTCGTCGCCGAATCGACGCGCGCGATGGGGCGTTACCTGCGCGACGTGCTGAACCTGAACGCGGAAGCGCGCAACTTCCGCATCGTCGGACCCGACGAGACTGCGTCGAACCGATTGGACGATGTGTTCGAGGTGACCTCGCGCGTGTGGATGGACGAGATCCTGCCGACGGACACGAATCTCGCGCGGTACGGCCGAGTGATGGAGATCCTCAGCGAACACACCTGCGAAGGCTGGCTCGAGGGTTACCTGCTAACGGGCCGACACGGTCTCTTTTCGTGCTACGAAGCGTTCATCCACATCGTCGATTCGATGTTCAACCAGCACGCGAAATGGTTGAAGGTGAGCGCGGGGATTCCGTGGCGGCGGCCGATCGCGTCGCTGAACTATCTGCTCACGTCACACGTGTGGCGGCAGGACCACAACGGCTTCTCGCATCAGGATCCGGGCTTCATCGATCACGTCGCGAACAAGAGTGCGAAAGTCGTCAGCGTGTACCTGCCGCCCGATGCGAACACGCTGTTGTGGGTGATCGACGAATGTCTGCGCAGCCGCAACCGCGTGAACGTCATCGTCGCGGGCAAGCAGCCCGAGCTGCAGTGGCTGACGATGGACGAAGCGCGCAAGCAGTGTCCTGCCGGCATCGGCATCTGGGAATGGGCGAGCAACGACGCGGGCGTCGAACCCGACGTGGTGATGGCGTGCGCTGGCGACGTGCCGACGCTCGAAACGCTCGCGGCGGTGCAGCTGTTGTGGGAGCACGTGCCCGAGATGCGGATTCGGGTCGTCAACGTCATCGACCTGATGACGTTGCAGCCGAACGAAGAACATCCGCACGGTCTGTCGAGCCACGACTTCGACCGGTTGTTCACGATGGACCGTCCGATCATCTTCGCGTATCACGGCTACCCATGGCTGATCCACCGCCTGGCGTACCGCCGCACCAACCATCCCAATCTGCACGTGCGCGGCTACAAGGAAGAAGGTACCACCACGACGCCGTTCGACATGGCGGTGCGCAATCAGATCGACCGCTTCGACCTGATGTTCGATGCGGTGGATCGGGTGCCGCGATTCGCGCACCGGGCGCCGCACATCAAGCAGGTCGTGCGCGACAAACTGATCGATCACCGCGAGTACATCGAACGCGTCGGCGACGACATGCCCGAAATCAAGGACTGGACCTGGCGCGGGCAACGGCCGGGCAGTTGACGGACGCGCCGGGCTACGGTCCACTGCGCTTCATCTCACGAACGACGGACTTCCGATGATCGAATTCCTTCTGAACGGCGAGAGCATCCGCGTCGACGTCGAAGGCGACACGCCGCTGCTTTGGGTGCTGCGCGAAAACCTGAACCTGACCGGCACCAAGTTCGGCTGCGGCATGGGGTTGTGCGGCGCGTGCACCGTGCATCTCGCGGGCGTCGCGGTGCGCTCGTGCCAGACCACCGTCGGCAGCGTGCAGGGTCAGGCGATTACTACGATCGAAGGCATCGGCGCGAAAGGTCTCACGCCGGTGCAGCAGGCGTGGGTGGAAGGCAACGTGCCGCAGTGCGGTTACTGCCAGAGCGGCCAGATCATGGCGGCGTCGGCGCTGCTGGCACAAACACCGCACCCGACCGACGACGAAATCACCGCCGCGATGAACGGTAACCTGTGCCGCTGCGGTTGCTACAACCGCATCCGCGCAGCGATTCACCGCGCCGCGGAACTGAGCGACGCGCAGAACTCGAAAGTGGCGGTGCGCATGTTCGATCCGAACGCGCTGCTGGCCGGGAGCGTTTCATGAGCGGCTTCAACATCAATCGACGTGCGTTTCTGACCGGCAGCGCAGTGGTCGCGGGTGGCCTCGTGCTGGGTATTGCGCCCGCGCAGCGCGTTGCGGCGATGCCGAATGCGCGCGCCGGATCGTTTCAGGCGAACGCTTGGTTGCAGATCACGCCGGCGGATGAGGTGATCTTTCAACTCGACAAAACCGAGATGGGGCAAGGCGTGATGACCGCGCTGCCGACCATTCTCGCCGAGGAACTGGAGATCGATCCGCGGCGTATTCTGGTCGAACTTGCACCGATCAACGACGCGTTTCAGAACCCGGTTCAGGTCACCGGTGGATCTTCGTCGGTAGCGTCACGATGGGATATCCTGCGTACGACCGGAGCGCAGGCGCGCGAAATGCTCGTTGCGGCAGCGGCCGCTCGTTGGGCGGTGACGCCGGCACAATGCAAAGCCGACAACGGTCGCGTGTTGCGCGTAGGGACTGCTGAATCGTTCAGCTATGGCGAACTTGCCAACGACGCAGCCAAGCTGCCCGTGCCGAAGAAGCCCGTATTGAAGCAACCCGCGGAGTTCAAGTACGTCGGCAAGTCGCTGCGACGGCTCGACGGCCCCGAAAAGAGCAACGGCACGGCCATTTACGGCATGGACGTCGACGTGCCCGACGCGGCCGTCGCGATACTCATCCGCAACCCGCATTTCGGCGGCTCGTTGCAGTCGTTCGATGCCGTGGCTGCGCGCAACGCACCGGGTGTGATCGAAATCTTCGACCTGAACGGCGCGATCGCCGTGGTTGCGGACACGTACTGGCATGCGACAAAAGCCGCGCGCGCGGTCAACGTCAGCTGGGACAAAGGTCCGCTCGGCGCGCTCGACAGCGCCGGCATTCGAGCTGCGTGGGTCGAGGTGGCGAAGGAAGACGGCCGCACCATTCGCGACGACGGCGATACCAGAGCCGCACTCGGCAAAGCCGCATCGGTGCACGACGCGGTGTACGAAGTGCCGTACCTCGCGCACGCGACGATGGAACCGCAGAACACCACCGCGTCTTATCGTGACGGCGCGTGCGAGATCTGGTCGCCGAACCAGGCGCCCGACGTTGCGCGGGCACTGGCGGCCGATGCGCTTGGCATTCCGCGCGACAAGGTAACGGTACACACGACGTTGATGGGCGGTGGTTTCGGACGACGCGCCCTTGCCGACTTCGTGGCGGAAGCGGCGCTGGTGTCGCGTCAGGTAAAGAGGCCGGTGAAGCTGATCTGGTCGCGCGAAGACGATATGCGCCACGACTTCTATCGGCCGGCTACCTACAACGTGATGAAGGCGGCGCTGAACGAGCAGGGACAAGTTCAGAGCTGGTCGCACAAGATTGTCGCGCCGAGCATGCTGCGATCATTGTTGCCGCTGGTCGGCAATGTCGCGCCGGAGTGGATACCGGACTGGGTGATGAACTCGCTGACGTCGGTGGGCGGCTCACTCGCTAAAACGCGCGATCCGTCGTCACACGAGGGCGCGGTCGAACAACCTTATGCGATTGCGAACGTCGACATTGAGCATGTCTTCTACGACCCCGGCGTACCGCTGGGTCCCTGGCGCAGCGTCGGCCATTCGCAGAACGCGTTCGTGGTCGAGAGCTTCGTCGACGAGCTGGCGCACAAGGCGGGCGAAGATCCGTACAAGTTCCGGCGCCGGCTGCTCGCGAACAACCCTCGCCATCTCGCCGTGCTCGATCTCGCGGCGGAGAAAGCGAACTGGGGCACCCCGACGCCTGGCACCTATCAGGGCATCGCCGTGCACGAGTCGTTCGGCAGCGTGGTCGCCGAAGTGGTGGAGGTTCGGGTCGACAACAACGACATCAAGGTGCAGCGCGTGGTCTGTGCCGCCGACTGCGGACTGGTTGTGAACCCCGATCAGGTGCACGCGCAGGTAGAGAGCGCGGTGATATTCGGCCTAACGGCGGCGTTAAGGGGCAAGATCACCATCAAGGACGGTGCCGTGGAGCAATCGAACTTCCACGACTATCCGTTGCTGCGCATGAACGAAGTACCCGTGGTGGAAGTGCACATCGTGCCGAGCACGAACAGTCCCACTGGCATCGGCGAACCCGGCACGCCGCCGATTGCGCCGGCCGTCGCGAACGCCGTGTTCGCCGCGACCGGATCGAGATTGCGCAGTTTGCCGCTCACGCTCGGTGCCTAGTCTCCCGAACGTTTCGACATGACCGTTGGAGCGCGTGATCGACCGGTTCTGGTCGTTGGCGGCGGTATTGGCGGGCTGACCACCGCGCTCGCGTTCGGGCAGCGCGGGCTCGACGTGCATCTGTTCGAGCAGGCCGGGCATTTCGGCGAAATCGGCGCCGGCATCCAGTTGAGTCCGAATTGCGTCCGCGTGCTGTTCGAACTCGGGCTCGAACAGCGTCTGCGCAACGTTGCGTTCGTGCCGCAAGGCACGGAGATGCGCGACTGGAAGAACGGCAACGTCATCTCCACCACGGCGCTCGGGACGACGGCGGTGGAAAAGTACGGCTTTCCGTATTTTCACGTGCATCGCGCCGACCTGATGGACGCGCTGGTCGCGCGCGCGCGCGAGCTGCCGAGTATCCACCTGCATCCCAAAGCGCGCTGCGACGCGTTCGAACAGACGCGCGACGGCGTAGAGGTGAGGATCGGACGCGAATGGGTGTCCGGTGCGCTGCTGATCGGCGCCGACGGCATTCACTCGTCGGTGCGCACCGGGCTCTTCGGCGCCGAATCGCCGCGCTTCACCGGCAACGTGGCGTGGCGCGGCATGGTGCCGGTGGAACGGTTGCCGCGAGGGCTGATCAATCCGGTCGCGACGATCTGGATGGGACCGGGCAAACACTTCGTGCATTACTACGTGCGCTCGGGCCGGCTGGTGAACTGCGTGTGCGTCGTCGAGCGGCGCGGCTGGGAAGTGGAATCGTGGACCGAGCGCGGCGAACTCGCCGACCTGAAGCGCGACTTCGTCGGCTGGCACGACACCGTGCAGGAACTGATCCGCAACATGGACGACGAAGCCTGTTATCGGTGGGCGCTGTTCGATCGCAACCCGATGCGCACATGGGGCGAAGGCCGCGTGACGCTGCTCGGCGACGCCTGTCACCCGACGCTGCCGTTCATGGCGCAGGGTGCAGCGATGGCGATCGAAGACGCCGCGGTGCTGGTCGGTTGCATAACGGACTCTGACGACGTTACAGAGGCGCTGCTGCGATACGAGTCGTTACGCCGGTCGCGAACCGCGAGAATCCAGCTCGGATCGCGCAGCAATGCGAAGCTGTTTCATCTGCGTCCGCCGTATGCGTGGGTGCGCAATCGCGCGCTGAGCAGGGCGAAGGGCAATCCGATGGACTGGGTGTTCAGATACGACGCCCTGAGCGCCGTGCGCGCGCAAGGATAGATCCGCCGAGGCCGCTATGGGCTTCGACGGATCTGCTGAACCGATTTTACAGAGGCTTGTACGAGTATTTCTGTCCGCCCAGCGTTGCGGCGTACATCAGGCCGCCTTTCGCTACGGTGAACACCGCATAACCCTTCTTGTACTCGCCCACGGTTGTGGCGTCGTGCTGGCCGCCGCTCGCCGTGGCCGTATTGCCTTCGGTCGTCGCGGATGCCGATGCGCTCGCAGTGATCGCCACCGCGCTCGCTTCAGCGCCGAATTCGAAGTTGCCGCTGGTGAATTCGTCGAACGCGCGCTTGTCTTCGAAGAAGATGATCTGGCTGAACACCTGCCCGCCGAGCTGCAGACCGACGCTGAGTTGCGTCATCGAACTCTTACCGACCGCTTTGCCGCCGACGAATACCTTGCCGTCGCCGTGGGCTGCGCCTACGCCGATGCCGCCTTTGCCGATCGATGGAAACACGGCGTAGCCGTATGCGCTCTTGAAGAACTTGCTGCTCTCGCCGGCGCCTTTGAATACCGCAATGGTATCGGCGACTTCGTTCTTGTTGTCGGCCCAGGTTGCAGCGGCCGGAATCAGCAGAAGCAGGAACAGTGTGAATGGACGGACGATCGATTTCATGTGTGTGCCTCTAGTCGAATGAATGCAGGTTCGTTGGTGTTATGTCGCGCCGCTCATCAAACGCCCGCGCCGGTATCGCGGTCAACTGTGGAAAGCCGAGCGGTCTTCCGTTACCCCGGCGGGAAGCTCTTCAGGATCGCCGCTACTGCTTTGTTGATGAGTTCGTCGCGGTTCTTCTGATCGGAGCTCGAAATGCTCTTGGTGGCGTGGCCGTGCCACACCGGTTGCTTCTGCTTCACGTCGAAAATGTCGATCGCGAGGCGACCTTCGGTGAATTCGCGCACATCGATGTTCTGGTAATACGGGCCGCCCCACATGTACGGTCCCATGCCATAGCCCGCAGCATAGGGGTTGCTCGTCACGCGCACCTGTTGGCGCGCGCCTACGGTGAATGCAAGCACGAAGTCGGCCTTCGCAGGGTCGTCGACGAAACGAAAACCTTTTTGACTGAGCACGGTCATCACGGCGTTCTCGATGCGCCCCTCAGTGAGCGGACTGACTTCAGGTGATTTGCTGACGAGCGGCGACTTCGAGATCCACGAAAACGTGTGATAGCCGCTGAAACTGAAGTTCGAGTCGTAGTCGGTTTTGGTGCTGATCGATTCGCAGCCGGTCGCGAACGCGCAGACGAACGCGGCGAACAGCAGCGGTTTGAATACGCCTGCGACTTTCATGCCTTCCCCTTCGAGTTCTTGTTCGATCCGCGACCGCGTCGCGGGCGGCTAGCATACGTCAAACCCTCCAATCGACCAACGCAACATCGACGCCTGCGCCATGGCTTTACCGCGCACTGTCGCTGCGTCTAACATCCGCGCCTTTCAACGGAGGCAAGACATGATTCGAACGAGCATCGGAACGGCATGTGGGGTTGCGGTTGCATTATTGGCCGCGTTAGCGTCGCTGCCGGTTGCAGCAGCAGCCACCGAAGAGCCGACTATCGACCAGCAGGTGCAGATGATCCGTTCGCTGACGGAAGCACAGCGCCAGGCGACGATGGCTGCGAACGTCGTGCTGACCGAGGACGAGGCGACGAAGTTCTGGCCGTTGTATCGCGACTATCGCAACGACGTCTCCAAGATCAACGACAAACTCGTCGCGCTGATCAAGGACTATTCCGAGAACTACGAAGCGATGACCGACCAGAAAGCCAAGTCGTATACCACCGGCTACCTCGATGTGCAGAAGCAGCGGGTCGATCTCAAGTCGAAGTACGTTGGCAAGTTCGACAAGGTGCTGTCTCCGATCAAGACGGCGCGCGTGCTGCAGATCGAGACGAAACTCGATTCGATGGTGGATGCGGGCTTGGCGAAAACCATTCCGCTGGTCACGCCGCAGTCGCAACTGCAACCGAAGGCGGCCGAGTAACGCTGTTAATCGCGATTGAACCCCTCGGGTATTGACGCCAACAAACGCAGAGAGGGGTTGGAGCCGCTACGCGATACCACGTAGCGGCGCCGCGCGGCGGGCGTGCTAGCCTCGGTGGTCCCAACCTCAGCGGGCGAGGACGCTTGAGCCGCCCAAGGTCTGCTTCGGAATGAGTACCGTCGCGCCGGCGCCCACACACGACTGGGATCTGCTCGGGAACCCACCGGAGTTTTCGCTGGTGCTGGGCGGACCGTTGTTCCAGCTTCTGCGCCGCGCCCATCTGTCGGACGATGCGCTGCTGATGATGCAGCGGCGCGTCATCGTCATCGCCCTCGTGACGTGGTTGCCGCTGCTGGCGTTGTCCGCGCTGGAGGGACACCTCCTCGGCGGCGATGCCGGCATGGCGTTCCTGCAGGATGTGGAAGTTCACGTCCGCTTCCTCGTGGCGATGCCGTTACTGATCGTTGCGGAACTGGTCGTGCACCATCGGATGCGTCCGCTGCTGCAGCAATTTCTGCAGCGGAGCCTGATCGCCGAAAGCGACCTGCCGCGGTTCGAGGGCGCCATCGAGTCGGCGTTCCGGCTGCGCAATTCGGTGCGCGCAGAGGTGTGGTTGATCGCCTTCGTGTATGCCGTCGGCATCCTAGTCGTGTGGCGTCACTACATGGCGCTCGATACCGCCACGTGGTACGCAACGCCCTCTAAGGATGGAACCAGACTCTCCATTGCCGGTATCTGGTACGGCTACGTCAGCCTGCCGATCTTCCAGTTCCTTCTGGTGCGCTGGTATTTCAGGTTGTTCATGTGGACGCGCTTCCTCTGGCAGGTGTCGCGCATCCCGTTGAAGCTGGTCCCTACGCATCCGGACAGAGTTGGCGGCCTCGGCTTTCTCTCCAACACGGTGCACGCGTTCGCGGTGCTTGCGGTCGCGCACGGCGCGTTGCTCGCGGGGCCGCTCGCCAATCGCATATTCTTTGCCGGCGCTGCTTTGCCGCAGTACAAAGTCGAGGTCGCTGTGATGGTCGTGTTCATGCTGTGCATAGTGCTCGGCCCGTTGCTGATGTTTGCGCCGCAGCTCGCGCAGGCGAAGCGGCTCGGCCTTCGCGAATATGGGACGCTGGCGCAGCGGTACGTGCGCGAGTTCGACGCCAAGTGGCTGCGTAGCGGCGTTGCCACCGACGAGCCGTTGCTGGGCAGCGCGGACGTGCAGTCGCTCGCCGATATGGCCAACAGTTTCGAGGTGGTGCGGACGATGCGGATCGTGCCTGTGACGAGAGAATCGGTAATGGGGCTGGTCATTGCCACGCTCGCGCCGGTCGTGCCGCTGCTGCTTACCATGATGCCGCTCGAAGAACTCGTTAGAACGCTGTTCGCATTGCTGGCATAGATGGAGTGCGCAAGGTGCCTGTCAGACGCACCGGTCGCGAGAGGCTGTTCCTGTTCTGTCTCTGTAGCCTTCTCGCTGCGCCTGCAACCGCGCTGCAGTTCGAGCGTGACCGCGTTCAGGGCATCCTGAATCTCGACATTTCATACGGCGTGGCCTACCGCCTGGACGAACCCGACAGCGGCCTCGTCGGCATTGCCAACGGCGGCACGGAGGCGAGCGTCAATCAGGACGACGGCGAGCTGAACCAGAAACACGGACTCGTGTCGCAGATGGTGCGCGGCACCGGTGAACTGATCCTCGCGTTCGAGAATTTCGGCGTGTATGCGCGCGCGGCGGCGTTCGACGACTGGGAGGCAGACGGAAATCTGTCGCGCACCAGACTGACGGCGGCCGGCCGCGATCTGGTCGGGTCCGACGTGAATCTGCTCGAGCACTACATTGCGGGCTCGGTCGGCGTCGCCGGAACGCCAGTGTATTTTCGCGTCGGCGATCAGATTCTGACGTGGCAGGGCACGTCGTACGTTCGCGACGGGCTCGACGTCATCAGCCCATACAGCTTTGCCACGTCGCTGCAGAGCGCCGCCCGATCCGTGGACAACCGCGATCCGGTCGGCATGGTGTGGGTTGCGTCGAGCCTCACCGACGTCATCGCGGTGGAGGGTTTCTACCAGTACGACTGGAAGCCGGTCGTGCTGCCGCCGGTTGGCGCGATGTTCAGCGCATTCGATCTGTACGGAGGCGACGGTGTGCACGGTCACGGCGCGTTCTTCGGCAACGGACAGATCTCCGATCTCGGCACGAATCTCGATCAGCATTTCGATCTGCCAACAGGCACGCTCGGTTTCGATCCGCAGTTTGATCGCATTCCCGGCCGCGCCGTGGAGCGGCCGTCAGACGGTGGCTACGGCATCAGCGTGTTCGCGCGCTTTCTCGACGGCTTCGCCACGAAGCTCGGCGTTCACTACCTGCGCTACAACAGCCGGCTGCCGATCGTCTCGGGGCTCACCGGAAATGCGGCTTCCATCGCTGCGACATCGGCCGCGTCGGTGGCGGCGGCTGCTGCGCCGCTGGTGCCGATCTACGTCGGCGAGGGGCTCGATGCGACCACCGCGGCGACGACGGCGGCGAATACCGCGGCGGCGCTGACGCTGAGCCAGTACATGAACCAGGCGGGCTACGTCGTCGAATTCCCGGAACACGTCGACGAACTCGGTATGTCGTTCAGTTTCTCGTCGCTCGGCACCGGCACGCTGGTATCGGGCGAATACTCGCGACAGTTCGATTATCCCTTCCAATTGTCGATCGACACCGTGTTGGGTGCAGTGCTGTCGCCGGTGCAATTCGATCCCAACGTCGGCGCGACGCCGCTCGGCGAGTTCGGTGCCGACACGGTGATTCGCGGTTATCGTCGTTCCGATCGCACGCAGGCGGCGCTGGGTATCCGGCAACTGCTGGGGCCGCAGGCACGGGCGACGCAGGTGCTGATCGACTTCGACCTCGCGTGGGTACACGTGCACCATTTGCCTAACAACGGCGACGTGCCGCTACAGAGAACTGATGCCACGGCGAACTCGTGGGGCTATCGGGTGGCGGTTGCGGCGGAGTACAGCAGCCTGTTCGGCGGCGTGAACATGACGCCGCGGCTGGTCTTCGGTCGCGATGTCAGCGGTACCACGCCGGCGCCGACGGCAACGTTCGTCGACGGGCGCAGACTGACGCAACTCGGCGCGGGGTTCAGCTATCTCGAGCGCGTCGAGGTCGATCTCGCGCTAACGCTGTTTTCGGGCGGAGGCGGCGCAAACCAGTTGCGCGATCGCGATTACGCCCAGGCGCGCTTCACGTATTTCTTCAGATGATGCGCGTCGAACGCCAACAGCCCAGGAGAGGCGCAACCTTTGGCGTCGTGGTCGTTGCAATTGCGCTGTGGATGGCGACGGTTGCAGCAGACGAAGCGGCGCTGACGCCGATCGGGGCCGAGCGGGTGGGCAACGCGGACGGATCGATTCCAGCATGGGAGGGCGGGATCACGCAGCCGCCGCCGAATTACGATCCGCTGAAGCACTGCGTCGACCCCTATCCGGGCGACGAGGTGCTGTTCACGATTGATGCGAGCAACGCGCAGGCGTATGCCGACAAGCTCAGCGACGGACAGCGCGCGCTGCTCGCTGCGTACCCGGATACCTGGCGCATGCGCGTGTACCCGACGCGGCGCAGTGCCTCGTATCCCGATTTCGTTTACGACGCGGTGCTGCGCAACGAGGCTACGGCCAAGGTGCTGGACGGAAAGGGAGGCGTGAGCGGCGCGCGCGTCGGCTCGCCGTTTCGGCAGCCGAAGAATGGACTCGAAGCCATCTGGAACCACAACCTGCGCTGGCGCGGCTTGCGTGTGGAGCGTTCGGAAGGCAGCGCGGCGGTGACGCCGAAAGGGCGGTACACGCTGGTGCTGTCGATTCAGCAGCTCGCGTTTCCGTACGACGTGCCTGGCGATAAGGCAGGGTGGAAGTTTTCAAATGTTCTCTTCGCGGCGAAATCGAAAACGCTCGCGCCCGCGCCGCTGACCGGACGGGGCACGCTGGTGCTGGAACCCATTGACGAGACGCGCGATCCGCGCAAGGTCTGGCTCTACACGCCTGCATTGCGCCAACTCGTGCTGCAGGCGAACTACGGCTACGACCTGCCGACGCCGAACACCGACGCCCTGCGCACGGTCGATCAGTACGAGTTGTTCACGGGGCCGACCGACCGGTTCGAATGGACGCTGCTCGGCAAGCGCGAGATGTACATTCCGTACAACGCGTATCGCGTGCATGGCGACGACGTGGCAGTGGAGCAAATCGTCGGCCGCAATCATCTCGCTCCGGATCTGTTGCGCTACGAACTGCATCGCGTGTGGGTCGTGGAAGCCGTGTTGAAGCCCGGCGCGAAGCACATCTACGGACGCCGGCGCTTCTATCTCGACGAGGACAGCTGGCAGGTGGCGGTGAGCGACAGTTGGGACCTGACAGGTTCGCTCTGGCGCACGGCCGAAGCGCACGCAGTGAACTACTACCAGGTGCCGGTGCTGTGGTCCACGTTATTTGCGTACTACGACCTGCACAAGCACCGTTACCTGGTCGAGGGTCTCGACAACGGTCGCGGACCGTATCGGTTCACCGATACGGCAGACTCGCGCGAGTTCACTCCGAATGCGTTGAACTACTACCTGCGCTGAGACGCTTCAGCCGGAGCTGCCGTCGACAACGCGGAGCGCGGCACGCGCACCGGCACGATCACGGCATGCAGGTTCGATCCGAT
Source organism: uncultured Gammaproteobacteria bacterium (assembly GCA_963780795.1). GTDB lineage: Bacteria > Pseudomonadota > Gammaproteobacteria > Pseudomonadales > Azotimanducaceae > DATJGR01. Next base: position 125,065 of record CAWADH010000014.1, read on the forward strand.
CCAGAGTTCGTTGAGGCGCAGTGCCGCAGCCGATTCGTGCGAGGCCGCGTCGACCTTGTAGCCGGTGTGGCTCACGCGCAATTCGATGGTGTTCATTCCGAAATGTCGCGCCGGCTCGCCGAGCACGGCTTCGATCTGAGCAAAACTATGATCGAGCGTCGCGAGGTCCGTCTTCAATTCGAGGTGGTCTTCGGCGGTGGTTTCGAGTTCGCGTTGCAGCGTGGCGATCTCCGCCGACGCATCCTGCTCGCCGGATGCGAGCGATTGCAGGTTGCCGCGCCGCAGCGTGAGCATCCGCAACCGCGTGGCCAGCATGCTCTTGCGCGTTTCCAGCTCCGCCGCGCGGTCGCGCACGGCGACGATGCGTTCGAGCGCGAGCCCCGCGACGCGTTCGAGAATCGCTTCGCCCAACAGACCGCGCGTCGTGGCGATGTCGCCGGCCATGCCGAGCAGCGTGTGCGTGGTGAACCCCACCGTCGTCTGTGCCACGTCGCGGCGTACTTCACCTTCGACCAGCGCGCTCGCCAGAACGTTGCGCTCCTCGCGACGCATGCCGAGTACGCCGTAAGCGGCGTCGAACCGCACGTTCGAGGGATCGCGGAAGAACGCATTCAGTTCGACGTTGCGGTCGAGGCACTCCTGCACGTCCCTGGGTGTCGCGAAGAATGCATTGACGTACGGGTCGGCGCTCCAGGCCCCGCGCGACAGTTCGATGGGCTCCGGCACGCGCGGCGCCAACGAGCGCAAGAAGCGGATGCTGCTGATTGTCGCCGGCGCCAGGCGCTCGCGATAGCGCGGCATCAACCGAAGCCGAGGGTCTACGGCTTCGGCGATGGCGTCCACGCAGTCATTCAGCAGCGCTGCATCGACATTGTCGGTCTCGTTCGACGCGCCGAACAGGGCGGAACCGACGCGCTTGAACAGATGGGCGAGTGACATGCGTGAACTCGAATTCTAATGCTGCGGCTCAGGCCGCGAATTCGGTCGGCAACGCCGGACGCACCGCGGGCGTCGTGACGGTCGGCACCGTCGCGGAGATCGCAACGGGTAGCGACGGCGCCGTCGCACCGATTACGACGGCCGCGTTGAGCCTCGATGCTACCGCGTCGATTGCATTTGCCAACGTGCCCTCTTCGACGTGAATGGCTGCGTCGATGTGGAACCTACGCAATATCTCTCGGATCGCGCAGCGTCGTCGATCGCGCGCCTTCACGCGGAGCGCCGGCAGGTAACGTTCGACCTGATACGCGCGCGCGTCTCCAAACGCGGCGTAGGTGCCGACGACGTGCAGTTCGCCGCCGAGCTTCTTCGTCAGCTGAGCAGCCTGCGCGAGGATCCGTTCGTTCGGTTCCGCGCCCGGCGCGTCGAGCGCGGCCAGAATGCGAACTAGTTGGGGGCGAAGAGCGGAATGAATCGAGCCAGTCGTCATGTCGTCCTCGCCTGCTGCATCCGTTTGCATTGTGAGTCGCGGGTGCGAAACGTCACTAGGGGATTCCCGCAGTAGCGCCGGCGCAGTGTAGTGCCGGTAAGATCGGTTCGGCTGCCCCTTTTTGCCACCGTTGGACCGCGCGCATGGATGGAGGTTCTTCACCCAGCATCTGGCACCGGGCGAGCGCCTCGCCGAAACGCTGTTCGGCCTCATCATGACGCCGACTTTCACGCTCGGTGCCGGCGTGATGGTTGGCACGGCAGAAGGGACACGCTGGTGCCGATCTCGTCGGACGCCCAGCGGCGTTTTACCGCGACGTCGTCGGGTATGTTCGGGTCGGCGCGGCGTCAACCGCGCGTTACAGGGGGCGACGCGTGCCGCGTTCGCGGGGTTCGCTCTGGTGTTCTTCGCGAGTCTGCGGGCGGCTGCGCTTCGGTCTCGGACTGACGGTGCTGGGCGTGATACTGGTGCTCATCGCCATTCCGCTCGGGTGCTAGTTAAGACAGGAGGTCGGGTTCGTTCGGACAGGCGTGATACTCGGTAGATGCGGACTATGATAGGCGCCGCGCTGACCGGAGAGTCAGGTTGAAGGCGTATTTTTTAGCAGTTGGTTAGGGGGTTGCGATGCTCGAAGGAAAGTTCGCACCGTTGCGGTTGCGGGTGCTGGTCGTCGATGACGAACTGACGCACGCCACTGCCGAAGGCCGCGCCGCGCGGCTGCTGGTCACCGACCTCGAGGCGCGCAACCTCGAAGTCATTCAAGCCATCTCCGCCACCGACGGCATGGCGGTCGTCACGTCGGACGCCGCCATCCACGCCGTGCTGATGGATTGGTCGCTCGACGACGACGACGCGAAGACGCACGAGAAAGCGCGCGGGCTGCTCAGCTACATCCGCAGCCGCAACGATCGCATTCCGATTTTTCTGATGGCGGAGCGCAGAGACTCGTCGCAGCTGCCGGTCGAAGTGATGCAGATCGTCGACGAATTCATCTGGACGCTCGAAGACACCGCGTCGTTCGTCAGCGGCCGCGTCGAAGCGGCGGCGCGGCGTTACGTCGAGGCGATGCTGCCGCCTTTTGCCGCGGCGCTCGGCCGTTTCGCGCGCGTGCACGAGTATTCGTGGCACACGCCGGGCCACACCGGCGGAACGGCGTTCCTCAAATCGCCGGTCGGCCGCGTGTTCTACGACTACTTCGGCGAGAACGTGCTGCGCTCGGATCTGTCGATCAGCGTCGGCGAGCTCGGCTCGCTGCTCGATCACACCGGGCCGATCGGCGAATCGCGAGAAATACGCTGCGCGCGTGTTCGGCGCGCACCGCACGTACTGCGTCACCAACGGCACGTCCACGTCGAACCGGCTGATCTTCACGGCAGCGGTCACGCGCGACCAGATCGCGCTGTGCGACCGCAACTGCCACAAGTCGATCGAGCACGGGCTGACGCTCACCGGCGCGATCCCGACCTACTACGTGCCTCTGCGAAACCGTTGGGGAATCATCGGCCCGATCCATCCCGACCAGTTCAAGAAGGCGTCCATCGACGAGGCGATCGCGTCGAATCCGCTGCGTACACGACGGCGTCGACCGCACGCCGGTGTACAGCGTCGTCACGAACTCGACCTACGACGGGCTGTGCTACAACGCCGGTCGCGGTCGAGAAGCTGCTCGACGGTACCGTCGACCGCGTGCACTGGGACGAAGCGTGGTACGGCTATGCGCGCTTCAACCCGATCTACCGCAATCGGCTACGCTATGCGCGGCGATCCGAAGGATCACACCGGGCCGACGGTGTTCGCGACGCACTCCACGCACAAGCTGCTTGCAGCGCTATCGCAGGCTTCCTATCTGCACATCCGCGACGGGCGCGGCGCGATCCCGCACACGCGCTTCAACGAGTCGTTCATGATGCACGCGTCGACGTCGCCGCTGTATACGATCATCGCGTCGAACGACATCACGTCGGCGATGATGGACGGTCTCGGCGGTCAGACGCTCACCAACGAGTCCATTGAGGAGGCGGTGGCGTTCCGGCAGACGATGGGCCGCCTGCATGCGCATTTCGGCAAAGCCCGCGACTGGTTCTTCAACACGTGGAATGCTGCGTCGGTGAAGGTGCCGGGATCGCAAACAACGCGTGCCGTTCCACGAAGCGCCCGCCGACGTGCTGACCACCGATCCCGATGCCTGGGTGATGCATCCGGGCGACGACTGGCACGGCTTCGACACGCTGCCCGACGACTACTGCATGCTCGATCCGATCAAGGTGTCGATCGTGACGCCGGGGGTCGGCAAAACCGGCGAGCTCGAGAAGTCCGGCATTCCGGCGACGCTCGTCACGGCGTATCTCGATCGGCAGGGCATCCAGGTGGAAAAGACCACCGACTTCACCGTGCTGTTCCTGTTCTCGTTCGGCATCACGAAAGGCAAGTGGGGCACGCTCGTCACCGCGCTGCTCGACTTCAAGCGCGATTACGACGCGAACGTTCCGCTCGAACAGGCGATTCCGCGGCTTACTGCATCGCACCCGGAACGCTATGGCGCGATGGGTCTGAAAGATCTCGCCGACGAGATGTTCGATCAGTTGAAGGTGGCGAAGCAGACGAAGTGGCTTTCGGAAGCGTTCTCCACGTTGCCGGAAGCGCGCATGACGCCCGCGGACGCCTACCGTGAACTGGTGCTCGACAACATCGAACACGTGCCGCTCGAGAAGCTCGCCGATCGCGTGCTCGCCACCAGCGTCGTGCCGTATCCGCCCGGCATTCCGATGCTGATGCCGGGAGAGAGCACGGGTGCCGACGACGGGCCGTATCTGAGTTATCTGCGCGCGCTGCAGGGATGGGATGCGCGGTTCCCCGGTTTCGGCCACGACACGCACGGCGTAGAGAACCGTGACGGCAAACTGTACATGCAGGTTCTGAAGAAGGATGCCGCACCGAAGTCTGCGCGCAAACGGGGGTGACGATGATTCCGCGCTCAGTGAAAGCACCCACGATTCCGATACCGTTCCACCGGCTGCTCAAGATCGTTGCGATCGTCGATCCGGCGAATGTGCAGGCGAAGGAACTGCATCGAACTCATTCGAGCGGAGAACTATCGAGGTCGAGGTGACCGACCGCCTCGAACGCGACGTCCACGAAGACGCGTCGGTCGGGGCATACATCGCCGCGGTCGACGGCGACCGGCGTGAAGGCGCGAAGCGGCTGGCGTCGGAAGTGCGTGCGCTCGGATTCGAAACGCCGCTCTGGGCGCTCGCGGATTCGCATCAGATCTCCGATCTCGCGGTCGTCGGCGGCCTGGGTGAGGTCGACGGCTACATCTATCTCGGCCAGCAAACGCCGGCGTTCTATGCGAAGCAGGTAGTTGCGAGCCTCGTCAAATACGGTCTCGGTCTGTTGCCGCCGTTCTTCGGTGGGATGATGGCATACGACGCGAATGCAACGATCGCATTCGACTGTCCCGGCCATCAGGGTGGACAGTTCTACAAGAAGTCGCCAGCCGGCCAGCTGTTCTTCAAGCACTTCGGCGAGGCCATCTTCCGCAACGACCTGTGTAACGCCGACGTCGATCTCGGCGATCTGCTGATTCACGAAGGCGCGGCTGCCGAGGCGCAGAAACATGCAGCGCGTGTGTTCGGCGCCGACCGCACGTACTTCGTCCTGAACGGCACCAGCACATCGAACAAGGTCGTCACCGGCGCCGTGCTGAAGCGCGGCGATCTGGTGCTGTTCGACCGCAACAACCACAAGTCGCTGCACCAGGGTGCGCTCGTTCAGGCCGGCGCGATTCCGGTTTTCCTGCCGACGGCGCGCAACCCGTTCGGCATGATCGGCGCGGTCGACTGGGATGCGTGGGACGAGAAATATCTGCGCGAGCAGATCCGGAACAACCCGCTCGTGACCGACAAGAAGCGCGCCGACGCCGAGCGCCCGTTCCGCCTCGCGTGCATCCAGCTCGCGACATACGACGGCACCGTCTACAACGTCAAGAAGGTGCTCGAGCGGATCGGCCACCTGTGCGACTACGTGCTGTGGGATGAAGCGTGGATCGGCTACAACGCCTTCCATCCGTTGTTCGACAACCACAGTCCGATGCGCCTGACGGACCTCTCGCCGGAGTCTGCGGGGCTCTTCTCGACCCAATCGGTACACAAGCAGCTCGCAGGCTTTTCGCAGGCGTCGCAGATCCACAAGCGCGACGAACACATCCGCGGGCAGCGCCGCTACGTCGAACACAAACGCTTCAACGAAGCTTTCATGATCAACGCATCGACCTCGCCGTTCTATCCGCTGTTCGCATCGCTCGACGTGAACGCGAAGATCCACGAGGGAAAGGCGGGCGAGATGCTGTGGGATCGCTGCATCGGTCTCTCCATCGAAGCACGCAAGAAATTCCGCGAGTTCGGCCGCCACTACGCTGAGAACGGTAAGAGCGCCGACGAGAAATGGTTCTTCGATCCGTTCGTACCCGATGTCGTTACGATCCGCGGCTCGACGTTTCACGGCGGATGCGACGAACGTGCCGTGGGAGGATCTGCCAACGGATGTGCTGAAGCGCGAACAGCAGTGCTGGAACTTCCATCCGGAAGAGCCGCTGGCACGGTTACGCGGGGTATTCCGACGACTATGCGATGGTCGACCCCAACAAGCTGATGCTGGTGACGCCGGGCATCGATCGAAAGACCGGTGACTATCTCGACTACGGCGTACCGGCAACGGTCGTCGCCAACTACCTGCGCGAACAGCGCGTCGTGCCGGAGAAGTGCGACCTCAACAGCATCCTGTTCCTGATGACGCCGGCCGAAGACGAGAGCAAGCTCAATACGCTGATCGCGAGGCTGGTCAAGTTCAAGAACCTGTGGGACCGGGACGCGCCGCTCGGACGAGGCGTTGCCGACATTGTACGCCGCGCACGACGAGCGATATGCCGGTTACACGCTGAAGAAGATCTGCAACGAAATGCATGCGTTCTACCGGCAGGCGAACGTCAAGGAATCTGCAGCGGCAGAGCTTCCGCGCGATCGAGCTTTCCGGAGACTGGCGATGTTGCCGAAGGATGCGTACGAAGCGCTCGTCGCGGGCGACGTCGACTACGTTCCGCTCGACCAGATCGAGGGGCGCATCTCCGCCACGCTCGCATTGATTTATCCGCCCGGCATCGGCATCGTGCTGCCGGGCGAGCGCTGGGACGCGCGCGCGCAGCCGATGCTCGAGTACTTCCTCGCGTTCCAGGAAGCGTTCAATCGCTTTCCGGGCTTCAACTACGAGGTGCAGGGCGTGTATCAGGAGCGAGAAGACGGTCGCATCCGGTTCTACACGTACGTCGTTCGGGAATGAGAGGGCTGGAGCGCCAACGCATTCGCAATGGCGCGGCAACTAGGAGGGGGCTCGATGGCTGAACACGCAGAAGAAGATGAACGTGGTGCAGCTGACGTTCATCGTCACGGTCAACATGATGGGCTCCGGCATCATCATGCTGCCGACCAACATGGCGAAGGTCGGTGCGATATCGCTTCTGTCATGGATCGTGACGGCGCTCGGCTCGATGGCGATGGCCTATGGGTTCGCACAGGCGGGCATCTACAACCAGCGTCCCGGAGGATTGGCCGCATATGCGGAGGACGGCTACGGCAAGGCCGGCTACTTCCAGACGTTCTTCCTCTACTTCGTGTCGCTCGCGATCGCGAACGTCGCGGTCGCGATTTCGGCGCTCGGCTATCTCGCACGCATTCTTTCCAATGCTGACGGCAGACGCCGATCGCGACGTGCATCGGCGTGATCGGGCTGTTGTGGCTGACTACCGTTGCAAACTTCGGCGGTCCGAAGCTGACCGGACGCATCGGTTCGGTCACCGTGTGGGGCGTCATCCTGCCGGTCGGCTTCATGTCGCTCTTCGGCTGGTTCTGGTTCAGCGGCGAGACGTTCGCCGCTGCGTGGAATCCGAATGGACTGAGCCCGCTCGCGGGCATGGGCTCGAGCATCTCGCTGACGCTGTGGGCATTCCTCGGCCTCGAATCGGCGTCTCAGAACGCATCCGCGGTCGAGAATCCGAAGCGCGACGTGCCGATCGCGTGTCTGTTCGGCACGCTCGGCGCTGCAGTGATCTACATTCTGTCGACGACCGCGATCCAGGGGATCGTGCCAAACGCCGATCTCGCCGCATCGACCGGCTCGTTCGGAACCGCGTTCGCGCAGATGTTCAATCCGACGATCGGTTCCATCGTCATGGGTCTCGCCGCGATGGCGTGCGTCGGCTCGCTGCTCGGCTGGCAGTTCACGATCGCGTCGGTTGCCAAGGACGCGGCAGATTCCCAGATGTTCCCGAGCGTGTTCGGGAAAGCCAATGCGATGGGTGCGCCGATCATCGGCATGATCATCATGGGCGTGGTGCAGTCGCTGCTCGCACTGATGACGATTTCGCCGGACCTGTCCGCGCAGTTCGGCGCGCTGGTCAATTTGGCTGTCGTCACGAACGTGGTGCCGTACATCCTCGCGCTGTCGGCGCTGACCGTGATCCTGCAAACCGCGGGCGTCGGAGGCGGAGGGTATACCCGGACGATCACCATCACGGTCGTTGGACTCATCTACAGCGTGTACGCGCTCTACGCGGCGGGCACCAGTGCGGTCATGGGCGGCATGCTCGTGATGGGACTGGGCTGGCTCATCTGGCTGTTCATGGCGCCAAGGTTCATGACCCGAGCGGCCGTGGCCACGACCACACCGCGTGCGGCCTGAAGGAGGATGAACATGCTCAAGTCGGCATTGACCCGGAATCAACGGCGCGACCTGTTGAGCGCGATGCGCACCTTCGCGATGGCATTGGCAACTGGGTGCGCGCTTGTCACGGTGACGGTTGCCGTGTCGGTCGACGCCGCGTCGAAACCGACGCCCGCGCCCGCGATGGCTGCACCCACCAGCGAGCCCGCACCGGTCGCCAGCCCACCCGCCCCGGCGACGACGATCGAACGGATCCGCAGCACCGGAAAACTCACGCTGGGCTATCGGCCCGATGCGCCGCCGATGTCGTATCGCGATGGAGCGGGCAAGCCTTCGGGCTATTCCGTGCAGCTGTGTACAAGAGTCGCCGAAGCACTCAAAGCAGAGCTCTCGCTGCCGTCGCTCGACGTGCGGTGGGTCGCGGTCACCACCGGTTACGTCGACGTCCAACAGCACGCCGTCGATCTGGTTTGCGCTGATGACGAGGTCACGCTGGCGCACCGTTACGCGGCATCATTCTCGATTCCGGTGTTTCCGGGCGGGATCTCCGCGCTCGTCCGCAAGGATGCGTCGGTGGAGTTTCAGCGCGTGCTCGAGGAGCGCCCGGCGCCGTATCAGCCACTCTGGCGCGGCACAGCTCCGCCAACGCTGGAGCATCGCACGTATTCTGCACTCGGCGGCTCCGCGACGCTCGACGTGCTTAAGGAGCGCCAAGCGAGCATGCACCTGACGGCGAGCGTCGCATCGGTCGACAGCTACGATGCCGGCGTCGCGGCGGTCCTGCAGCGTCGTTCGGATGTGCTGTTCGGCGACCGGGCGCAACTGCTTGGGGGCGTGCAGCGCAATCCGGATGCGAAGGACCTGCGGGTGCTGTCGCGGCGCTTCGAGTTTGCGGCGTCGGCGCTCGCGCTGCCGCGAAACGACGACGACTTCCGCCTCGCGGTTGATCGCGCATTGACCGATATCTACCTGGATCCGCAATTCGGCGCGTTGTATTCGGCGACGTTTGGAGCACCGGATGCGGATACGGTCGCGTTCTTCCGGTCGGTGGTCATTCCGAAGTAGTGTGTCGCGGACAGTTCCAGAGTCGCACGTCGGAGCAGTTGGTTGACGCGAGAGTAGTGCAATGAAATCTGCGATTCGAGGGGCGAGCGCGATCGTCGCCTCCAGTGGTTTGTTCTGGGCGAACACCGCGGAGGCGTCATTCCTGTCCGGCGATGCGCTCGACAGCTTCGCCAATGGACTGTCGTGGTTCATCCTGATCGTGATGCCGCCGGCTGCCATCGGATTGTTCTGGATGGTGCATGTGCTGCCGCAGAAGGCAGCGGAGAAGCGCCACCATCCGCAGAAAGAGGCGATACACGTGCTCTGCCTGCTGTCACTCTTCTTCGGCGGATTGCTGTGGCCGTTCGCATGGTTGTGGGCCTACACGCGTCCTTCGATTGTGGCGATGTCGACCGGCACCGAGAAGCACGAGGACTATTTCGCCGAGCACGCCGAGCAGGCCGAAGCGGGCGAAATTCCGCTCGAACGCATCAGTGCGGTGCGGCAGGAACTCGACGGGCTGGAGACGCGTGGATTGTTGACGCCGCCGTTGCGCGCGGTCCGCGACCGCCTCAAGCGCGCCGAAGAACGCCACGCTAACGCCGCTGTCGAGGGGACGATCTGACGTGGAAGCGCTTCTCCTCGCAATCTACTCGTTCTTCGTCTGGCTGATCTTCTTCAAGTTCAAGTGGCTGCCGTGGAACGCCACGTCGCAGGTCATCGTCATTACGCTGCCGATCATCGGCATCACCGCGCTGATTCTGACGCTCAACGTCGTTGCACCGTCCACCCCGGACGTGCGGGTGTTGAAGTACGTGATCAATATCGTGCCGCAGGTGCGCGGGCGGATTATCGATGTGCCGGTCGAACCGAATCGTCTGGTCAAGAAGGGCGAGGTGCTGTTCAAGATCGATCCGACGCCGTATCAGATCCAGATACAGACGCTCGAGGCATCGCTTGCGAATGCGAAGGGCAACGCGCAGAAGACGCGCGAAGATCTCGACGCAGCCGTCGCGAAGACGCGCAGCGTCAACGTCAGCCTCGCGCTCGCGAAAACGCGCGTCGGTCAGAACGCGGAACTGGTCCAGCAGGGCGCCGGCGACCGATTCGCGCTCGAGTCCGCTCAGACCGACGTCAAACGTCTGGAAGCGGACCTCGCGTCCTCACAGGCCAACGAAGCGGCGATCCGTGCCCGGCTCGACGCAAAGATCGGCGACGATCAGGCAGAGGTTGCTCAAGTACGCGCCCAGTTGGCGCAGGCGCAGTGGGAACTCGATCAAACGACGCTGTATGCACCTGCAGACGGCTACGCGATCAACGTGCAGATCCGCCCGGGAACGATGACTGCCTCGTTTCCGGTCACGCCAGTGATGACGTTTGTCGAAGCCGAATATCAGGTCATCGCCCTATTCGGGCAGAACGAACTGCGTTTGATCGAACCAGGGGACGAAGCGGAGTTCACGCTGTTGACGTATCCGGGGAAGATCATCAAAGCCAAGGTCGACTCGATCATTTGGGCGCAGGGACAAGGACAGAGCGTGATCAGCGGCACGCTGCCGCAGACGGGCATGGCGCCGATTCCGCCTAACCGCTTCCCGGTGAAACTCGATGTCGAACCGAAGTTTCGCGACCTGTTCCTTGCCGCGGGTGCCGTCGGCAACGGCGCGGTCTACACGCAAAGTGGGGAAATGATCCACATCGTGCGCAAGGTCATCCTTCGCGTCGGCGCGAAGCTCGACTACCTCGTGCTGAAGCTGCACTGATGCGCGCCGTCCATTGCAGTGGACTCTGGCTCGCGATCGTGACGTCTTTGGCGCTCCAGGCCTGTGCGCTGAAAGATCCGCCGGCCCGCGAAGAGATCGGACAACAGGCACTGCCCGGCGTGGTGATACCCGACGCATGGCAGGGTGTTGCCGGTGCGGGCACCGTCGCCGAACCGTGGCTCGGCACGTTCGGCGATCCGCACCTCGAGCAGCTCGTTGGCGAGGCGTTGGCCTACAACCCCGATCTCAAACTCGCGGCAGCACGGATGGAAGAAGCCGCTGCGAACGTGACCGCAGCGGGTGGCCGCCTGGGACCGATCGTCGATGCCTTTGGAAAAGGCGGCGGCAAACTCGGCGGCGACTTCACCGGCACGTCGGGAGTTCTGCTGCGTGCGACGTGGGAAATGGACGTGTGGGGTCGGCTGCGATACGGGCGGCGTGCATCCGAGGAAGCTTACGTATCGGCTGAGACCGACCTCGCCGCTGCACGACAGTCGCTCGCGGGTACGCTGGCAAAGGCGTGGTTCATCGCGATCGAGAGCCGACTGCAGCGCGACATCGCGCGGCAGATGGTCGCCGATGCACAGCAGGCGGTCGACTTGGCGCAGCACCGGCAGCGCATCGGCATCGGCAACGAACTCGACGTGACGCTGGCGCAACAGACGCTGCAGACCGCGCGCGACTCCGTCAGTCAACTCGATCTTGCCTATCGCGAGGCCGTTCGCGCCGTAGAAACGCTGACGGGGCGTTACCCGGGTGCGCAGCTCGAAGCGGCCGAGACGCTCGCCGCGCTTACGGATCAGGTGCCGTCGGGATTGCCGAGCGAGTTGCTCGAAAGACGGCTGGATGTGCGCGCCGCCGAACATCGGATCGCGGCCGCCTTCTCTCAGGTCGAGGAAGCGCGCGCGGCCAAATTGCCGACAATTACGCTGACCGGCGGACTGTCGCACATATCGAGCGATCTGTTCGTGCTCGACAATCGTGACGATATCGTGAAGAGCATCGGTGGAACGGTGTATCTACCGATCTTCAACGGCGATCAATTGACCGCGCAGGTCGAGGCGCGCACGGCACAACAGCACTACGCCGTTGCGCTGTGGGCGCAAACCGGTCTCAGAGCATTCAGCGAAGTCGAGCAGGCACTGTCTACCGAGACGTCATTGCGCGATCGCGAGCCGATTCTCGCAACGCAGGTCGATCTGGCTGAGCGCGCGCTTGAACTCGAACGCGTGCGCTACAAGGTCGGTTCGTCGGACATGCGACCTGTGCTGCAGCAGCAGATGCAGACTTATGTCGCGCGCACCGCGCTGTTGCGTGTGCAGTCGGAACGGCGCGTGCAGCGCGTGAATCTGTATCTCGCGCTCGGCGGCGATTTCGGCGTAGACGCCGCCTTGGCGCAGAGCGCGAGTCGATGATGGCGCAACGTGGGTTCGTTGTGACCGGCGGTTTGCTCTCGCGGCATGGTGAGGCGGCGCTGCGGGGGTCGACAATGTTCGGGTTGTACCCGGGGATCAGGTACCTCAATGGGGAGAAGGCAGGGATGTTCACACACGCAACCTGGATGATGCGCATTGGCCTGTTCGCGGCGGCTATTTCGATGGCTACGGCGGCATTTGCCGACTATGAGCTGTACAACAAAGACGATACGAAGCTCGACCTGCAGTTGATGGTCATCGGCAATCAGTTTGGTCAGGACCAGTCGTGGTTCGGCGAATCGCACAGTTTGTTGAACGTGAGCGCAGCCCACTGGACTGAGTTCGGCACCGAGTTCGGCGCGAAAGGCGAAACGAAACTCTGGAACGGCACGTTCTTTGCCGAAGCGAGCGGTGTGTACACGCACACGTCCGGGGACGATGCGTCCGGCGTCACGACCGGCCTCTCCGAGGAAAGCGAGACGACACTCGAGCAGGGCCACATCGGCTGGAAGACGGACGATACGTTTACCGGGCTCGAAGAAAGCACGCTGACGGTCAAGCTCGGCCGGTTCGATTATTTGATCGGCACTGGAATGTTGATCGTCGACGGCGGTAGCGACGGCGGCGAGCGCGGCGGCTGGTATCTCGGTCTGCGCAAGGCGTTCCAGAACGCTGCCATCGTGAGTCTCGACAGCAAGAACTTGAAGGCGGAGATATTCCGTATCAAAAACAATCCGCGGCGTGGAGGAGCGCAAGGGGAAGCGCGCGGCGCGAACCTCGACTACACGTTCGGGGAAGAGGGTTCGGTGACGCTCGGCGGCAGTTACATGCGCGTCTATCCGCAGGGCAGCAATGCGGAGGCCGACGTCTACGACGGCCGCGCGTCGTGGACTGCGCTGCCTGGCCTCACGTTCTCGGGCGAATACGCAAAAGAGGACGGCGACGACATCAGCGGTGAGGGCTACTACGCGCAAGCGCTGTACGAATTCAGCGACGTCGCGTGGAAGCCGACGTTGTCGTACCGCTATGCGAAGTTCAACGACGAATTCAACGGGCTCGCGTACGGCTTCACCGACTGGGGCTTCTGGTTCCAGGGCGAGATCGCCGGCAACTACCCGCTGTCGAACACGAACCTGGAATCCAACATGTTCCGCGTGAAGGTCACGCCGCACGACAAGGTCACGGTGAATCTCTTCTACTACAAGTTCACGTTCGACAACCCGCAGGCGTTCGGAGTGACGAGTGAAGACTACGGCGACGAAGTCGATCTGATGGTCGACTGGCAGGCAACGGACAGGGTCTTTGTGAGCGGCGTGCTTGCGCAGTTGAATCCCGACAGCGCAGCGGAGCAGCTGACGGGCGGCGACAAGGACTGGAAATACGCGATGATCTCGGTGGCATTCACCCTTTGAACTGATGGAGCGAGCGAGGAAATATTGTGACCAAAATAGGCGTTCATTCGGAAGTCGGCAAACTGCGCACGGTGATGGTGTGCCGTCCCGGGCTCGCGCATCAGCGGCTGACGCCGGGGAACTGCAAGGAACTGCTGTTCGACGACGTGCTGTGGGTGCACGAGGCGCAGAAGGACCACTACGACTTCGTGCTGAAGATGCAGGAGCGCGGCGTCGAGGTGCTGGAACTGCACGACATGCTCGCGCAAACGCTGGCGAACAAAGAGGCGCGCAAGTTCATTCTCGACCGCCGCGTGGTAGGAAACTCCGTCGGCGTCGGCACCGCGAAGGCGATCCGGCCGTGGCTCGACGAGATGCCCGCAAAGACGCTGGCCGATCACCTCATCGGCGGTATTTCAATCGGCGACCTTCCGGCCGGTGAAGTCAGCGAGTTTCTGATGGAAGCGTTCGGGGGCGTCGAGTTCGTGTTGCCGCCGATTCCGAACACGCTGTTTCAGCGCGATCCGTCGTGCTGGATATACGGCGGTGTCACCGTCAATCCGATGTTCTGGCCGGCGCGCCAGCCGGAAACGCTGCTGCAGCGCGCGGTGTACAAGTTCCATCCGATGTTCGCCGGTACCAAGATCTGGTGGGGTGATTCCGACGAGAACTTCGGCAGCGCGTCCGTCGAGGGCGGCGACGTGATGCCGATCGGCAAAGGTACCGTTCTGATCGGTATGGGCGAACGCACCACCCGGCAGGCGGTACTGCAGGTTGCCTCGGCGCTGTTCAAGAACCAGGCCGCAACGCGCGTGGTCGCGTGCCTGATGCCGAAGAGCCGCGCAGCGATGCACATCGACACGGTGTTCACGTTCTGCGATCGCGACGTGGTGACGTTGTTCCGCGAAGTGGTCGACCAGATCCGCTGCTACAGCATCTATCCGAAGGGAGACCAAGGTGACACCGAGGTGCGTCGCGACGACAAGCCGTTGCTGTCGGTAGTGAAGGAAGCACTCGGGATCAGTGAACTGCGCGTCGTCGAGACCGGCGGCAACAGCTTCGAGGCCGAGCGCGAGCAGTGGGACGACGGTAACAACGTCGTCGCGCTCGAACCCGGCGTCGTCGTTGCGTACGACCGCAACACCCACACCAATACGTTGTTGCGCAAAGCCGGGATCGAGGTGATCACGGTGCGCGGCTCGGAACTCGGCCGCGGTCGCGGCGGCGGTCATTGCATGACCTGTCCGATTTCGCGCGATCCCGCGTACTGACATTCACAGGTTTCGTTCTCCAGGAGAGCACACCATGAGCTTTAACCTACGCAACCGCAATTTGTTGACCGTTCAGGACTACACCCAACGGGAATTCCGTTACCTGCTCGACCTCGCGCGCGACCTGAAGCGCGCAAAGTACGCGCGCACCGAACAGAAGCATCTCGACGGCAAAGAGATCTGTCTGATATTCGAGAAGACCTCCACGCGCACGCGCTGTGCGTTCGAAGTGGCGTGCTATGACCAGGGCGCCAACGTGACGTATCTAGACCCGGCGGGGTCGCAGATCGGTCACAAGGAATCGTTCAAAGACACCGCGCGCGTACTGGGCCGCATGTTCGACGCACTCGAGTATCGCGGTGCATCGCAAACCGGCGTCGAAACGCTGGCCAAGTATGCGGGCGTGCCGGTGTACAACGGCCTGACCGACGAATATCACCCGACGCAGATGCTGGCCGACGTGATGACGATGCGCGAACACTGCGACAAGCCGATCACCGACATCAAGTACGCGTACGTGGGCGACACGCGCTCGAACATGGGCCACTCGCTGATGATCGTCGGATGCCTGATGGGCATGGACGTGCGAATCTGCGGACCGAAGTCGCTGTGGCCGTCGGACGAGTACACCAAGATCGCACGCGATCTCGAGAAGAAGTACGGCGCTACGCTGACGATCACCGACGACGTGAAGGCTGCGGTAAAAGGTGTCGACTTCATCCACACCGACGTGTGGGTTTCGATGGGCGAGCCCAAAGAAGTATGGAAGCAGCGCATCGACCTGCTCACGCCCTATCAGGTCAATGAGAAGCTGATGAAGGCCAGCGGAAATCCGCAGGTCAAGTTCATGCATTGCCTGCCGGCGTACCACGACATGGAGACGACGATCGGCAAACAGATCGGCGAGGACTATGGGCTGACCAACGGCGTGGAAGTCACCAACGACGTGTTCGAGTCTGAGGCGAACGTCGCGTTCGAGCAGGCAGAAAACCGCTTGCACTCCATCAAGGCGCTGCTCGTCGCAACGCTTGGAGACTGATCATGCGCGTGGTCGTCGCACTGGGTGGAAACGCGTTGCTGAAACGCGGTGAACCGATGACGTCGGAAGTGCAGCGGGCGAACATCCGCGTCGCGGCGGAAGCGCTGGCGCCCATCGCGAAGGAACACCAGCTTGTGATCAGTCACGGCAACGGTCCGCAGGTGGGTCTGCTCGCGCTGCAGGGTGCGGCTTACAAGCCCGACGAGGCGTATCCGCTCGACGTGCTCGGCGCCGAGACCGAAGGCATGATCGGCTACATGATCGAACAGGAGCTCGGCAATCTGCTCCCCTTCGAAGTGCCGTTTGCAACGTTGCTGACGATGGTCGAGGTCGATGCCGACGATCCGGGCTTCAAGAATCCGACCAAGTTCGTCGGACCGGTGTACGAGAAGCCGGAAGCCGACCGGATTGCGAAGGAAAAAGGCTGGATATTCAAAGAGGACGGCAAGAAGTGGCGCCGCGTGGTGGCGTCGCCGTTGCCACAGCGCATCTTCGAGATTCGGCCGATCCGCTGGCTGATCGACCACGGCACCATCGTGATCTGCGCCGGTGGCGGCGGCATTCCGACGATGTACAAGAAAGGCGAGAACCGCAAACTCATCGGCGTCGAAGCAGTGATCGACAAGGATCTGTGCTCGGAGTTGCTGGCGCGGGAGCTGAACGCTGATCTCTTCGTCATGCTGACCGATGCCGACGCGGTCTACATCGACTGGGCCAAGCCGACGCAGAAAGCGATCCGTCGCAGCTCATCAGAGTCGTTGGCGGGTGTCGAGTTCGCGGCGGGATCGATGGGTCCGAAGGTGCAGGCGGCGTGTCGATTCGCGACGGCCACCGGCAACCGAGCGGCGATCGGCGCGCTGGCAGATCTGAAGGCAATCATTGCAGGCGAGGCCGGCACCACGATCGTGCCGAAGGGGCCGACCGTGTACGCGCCCTGATGGAACAGACGCCGGAGACTCGCAAGAGCCTCGGCGTCGCGGCCTGTACCGCGATCGTGGTCGGCAACATGGTGGGATCGGGTTTCTACCTGTCGCCTGCCGCCGTAGCGCCGTACGGAATGCTCGCGATCGTCGCCTGGGTCGTGATGGGTATCGGTGCCGTCTGTCTTGGACTGACGTTCGCCCGGCTCGCACGATCGACACCGGCCACGGGCGGACCCTATGCGTACACGCGCATCGCCTACGGCGACTTCGCCGGATTTCTGATCGCGTGGGGTTACTGGATTTCGATCTGGGCATCGCTGCCGGTGATGGCCGTCGCGTTCGCTGGATCACTCGCCAACATCCTGCCGACGCTGCACAACCGCACGGCGGCGATCGCACTGACGCTTGGCGCGATCTGGTTCGTGGTGCTCGTGAACCTGCGCGGCGTCAGAACTGCGGGTGCGTTCGCGGAAATCACGACGTACTCGAAGCTGGTACCGTTCCTTGCGATTGCAGTAGTCGGGTTGTTCTTCATCTCGCCTGACAATTTCACGCTGTCGCAGCTCAACCCGAGCGGGGAGCCGCTGTTCGCGTCGTTTGCAGCGCTCGCGCCGTTGACCATGTTCGCGTATCTCGGCCTCGAATCTGCTACGGTGCCGGCCGGCGACGTGCGCGATCCGCAGCGGACGATCGCGCGTTCGACCATTCTCGGAATCGGCATCGCCGCGCTGCTGTATGTGCTTGGTACGGTGGTGGTGATGGGTGTGGTTCCGCGCGAACAGCTCATCGGCTCGGTCGCGCCGTTCCAGGACGCGGCGCGGCTCATGTGGGGTTCGTGGGCGGCGTATGCGATTTCGATCGGTGTGATCCTGTCGTCCATCGGCGCGTTGAACGGCTGGACACTGATGATGGGTCAGGTGCCGATGGCAGCGGCGCGCGACGGATTGTTTCCCGCCGTGTTCGGCCGCCTGTCGGCGCGCGGTGTGCCGTCGGTGGGCATCGTGGTTTCGGCGACACTCGCGACGGTGTTGGTTCTGGTGCAGGTATCGGGGCGGCCCGGCTTCGCCGCGATCTACAGCATGATCGTCGACCTCAGCACGATGGCGGCGGTCATTCCGTACGCCTTCTGCGCGCTGGCCGGCGGTCTGGTGGCGGCGCGCGCCGCCGGTGGCGGTCCGATCCGCCGTGTGACCGTGATTGAAGGCATCGCATTTCTGTTTTCGGTATTCACGCTGTACGGCTGCGGCGCGACCGCGGTGCTGTATGGCTTGATGTTGTTGATCTGTGGAATTCCCGTGTTCGTTTGGCAGCAGCGACGCGCTGCACTGGGGTGAGTGGATTGGTGGCTCAATGAGGACGAGAAAAGGAAAGGATATTTCACTGCACCGGTGGCCTCGAACGTTGTGCGATGCGGCGAGAGATGCGGGCGCGAAACCATGCTCGAACAGTACGCCGTTGGGAGAGCAGGGGCGGGTAGGAGCCTCGGCTATGATCGCGCGAGGTAAGCGCGCGGTGAGTGCCCCGTCCAGCGCCGGAAGGCGCGGCTGAAGTTGCTGGTGTCGGAAAATCCGAGCAGGTATGCGATCTCGGTGATCGACAGCCCGGAGTTGTCCATGTATCCGCACGCCAACGCCTGCCGCGTTTCGTTGACGACGTCCTGAAACGTGGTGCCGCTCTTCGACAGCTTGACCTGCAGCGTGCGCGGGCTCATGCACATCTTCTGCGCCACGTCTTCTTTGGTGACGGTGCCCGACGGCAACTGCTGCAGCAGAATCGCGCGGACGCGCGTTTGAATGTCGCCGCGATCGAGCTTCGCGAGATATCCGACCACGATGCGTTCGTTCTGTTCGGCGAGTTCGCGGCTGGCGCCGGTCAGCGGCATGTCGAGTGCATCGGCGCGGAATATCAGTGTCGTATGCGGCGCGCGGAACGACACCGGGCAGCCGAAGGCACGGCGATGGCGCACGCCGTCGTCAGGCGGAGTCGGCCGGTGCTGTTCGACTCGAATCGGACGGATCAGGCCGTCCGACAGTTCCGCGATGAGGTGGACGAGGAACAACCCGAACACGTCATCGGTGAGGGGCGGCGATTCCGCGACCAATGGAAATTCCATCCGGGCCTCGTCCGCGCTGACGGTCAGCCGGGGTCGCGAGGTGCCGGACAACAGACGGAAGTAGCGCGCCAACCGCTCGCAGAACTCGCGCAAACTGGCGCTGGCGAGCAGCGCGTAACCCAGCGCATGAAGATTGGCCGCGTGCAGGAAATTGGCGGCGTACAGGCCGATATAAGGGTCGTCGGTGAGGTCGACCGCCGCTGCGAGCAATTGCCGGACCGACGTCAAGGGCACCCGCGCCAACGGATCGTTCGACGGCACCTGCGGAATGCCGGCGGCGCTTAGAATGGTGTCGGTTGAGATGCCGCGCGCCTCGAGCGCGTGGATGATCGCAGCCACGTAACCGCCGACCACGGTGATGCTGCCGGCCGCCGGGACGGTATATAAAGCCAAAGCTTGTTCTCGTACGGACAAGACGTTCATGGCGCGGAATCGTAGCATCGGTTCGCGGGCCGACGTGAATGTGGGTACCACGTATGTCGGTTGCGTTGTGGTCCGTTTTAGTGATGAGAAAAATGGTGAACCTGTAATGACGAAAGAACCAGACGCCGACGCGGGAACGCTCCAGGCGATACTCGAGCGTCTCGAGAAGTTCCGGCTGCCGCGCGCGCTGGCCATCAAGGCGCGGGTGGACAAGGGTGAGACGTTGAGCGACAACGACATCCAGTTTCTGAAGCAGGCGTTCGGGGATGCGCAAGGCGCTCAGGGTGTAGCGGCGCGCCATCCCGAGGATCAGGCGCTGGCCAAGCAGATCGTCGGGTTGTATGACGAAATCACGCGCAAGGCGCTCGAGAACGAGAAAGGAAAGTAGCGTGCGAGCGCAGAGGCCGTAGTTGATTCCACTGCTCGACTGGCTGCCGGGTTATCGCCGCGACTGGCTGCGCGCCGACGTGGTCGCCGGCCTGACCACCGCTGCGGTGGTCATTCCGAAATCGATGGCGTATGCAACCGTTGCGGGTCTGCCGATTCAGGTCGGGCTCTATACGGCTTTCATTCCGATGCTGGTGTACGCAGTGCTCGGCACATCGCGGCCCTTGAGCGTGAGCACCAGCACCACGCTCGCGATCCTCACCGCTGCGCAGCTCGGTCAGGTCGTGCCGAACGGCGATCCGGCGGCGCTGCTGCAAGCCACCGCATTGCTGACCGCGATGGTGGGGGGCGTGCTGCTTCTGGCGTCCGCGTTGCGGCTCGGCTTCGTCGCGAACTTCATTTCGGAGCCGGTCCTGGTGGGCTTCAAGGCCGGCATCGCGGTGGTGATCATCGTCGACCAGATTCCAAAGATCCTCGGCATTCACTTCGCGAAGAGTACGTTCGTTCACAACGTGACGAATATCGGGCTGGGGCTGCCGCATCTCTCCATTGCGACGCTGGCGGTGGGCATCGGGACGATCGTCGTGCTCACCGGGCTCGAGCAGTTCCGGCCGCGCTGGCCGGCGCCGCTGGTCGCCGTGGGAGGCGCGATCGCCGGCGCGGGATTGTTCGCGTGGCAGAGCCACGGCATCGAACTGGTCGGTGCGATTCCGGCGGGACTGCCGCCATTCACGCTGCCCGATCTCAGCCTCGCCGAACAGCTGTGGCCGGGTGCGGTCGGCATCGCGTTGATGAGTTTCACCGAGACGATCGCGGCGGGGCGCGCATTCGTTGCCGGCGACGAACCGTCACCGCGCCCCAATGTCGAACTGTTGGCGACTGGAGCAGCGAACGTGGCCGGCGCACTCTTCGGTGCGATGCCGGGCGGCGGCGGCACATCGCAGACCGCGGTGAACCGCACGACCGGCGCGAAGACGCAGATCGCGGGCAGCGTCACAGCGCTGATGGCGTTGCTGACGATGCTGTTCCTCTCGCCGCTGATCGGCCTGATGCCGCAGGCGACACTGGCCGCAGTCGTGATCGTCTACTCGGTAGGGCTGATCCAGCCGACCGACTTTCGGACCATTCTGCAGATTCGACGCACCGAGTTCGTGTGGGCCATTGCCGCGTTCGTCGGCGTCATGCTGCTCGGCACGCTAAAAGGTATTCTCGTTTCGATCATCGTGTCGCTGGTAGCGCTCATGCATCAGGCCGCGAATCCACCGGTGCACGTGCTCGTCCGCAAGCGCGGAACGAACGTGTTTCGACCCCGTTCCGACGAGCACGACGACGAGTCGTTCCCGGGACTGCTGGTGCTGCGTCCGGAAGGGCGGCTGTTCTTCGTCAACATGGAGCGGGTAATGGACAAGATGCGACCGCTCGTCACGGAAGCGAGTCCCGAGGTGGTCGTGCTGGACCTGAGCGCGGTATTCGACCTGGAGTACACCGCACTGAAAGCGCTGACCGCGGCGGAACAGCGTCTTCGCGACCGCGGCGTTGCGTTGTGGTTGACGGGCCTCACGCCCGACGTGTTCGCGATGGTGCGCCGCGCACCGCTCGGTGAGGCGCTTGGAAACGAGCGCATGCTATTCAACGTGGAAGTAGCGGTGGCCAGATATCTGGCGAGCCGCAGAGACAACTCGAGGGCCAAAATGTGAGCAAGCACGACAAACACGAAAAGCGAGACAAGCATAAGGACGACAAGGCGCATGACGAAGCCGGAGATCCTGGCGAGCCGATGAAGGGGAAGGCGTACGCGAAGGAGCTCGAGCGGCTGCACGGCGAACTGGTGAAGCTGCAGCAGTGGGTGGTCGCGAAGGGTCTGAAGGTGTGCATCGTTTTCGAAGGACGCGACGGCGCCGGCAAGGGCGGCACGATCAAGGCGATCACCGAACGCGTGAGTCCGCGGATATTCCGCGTGGTCGCGTTGCCCGCGCCGACCGAACGCGAGAAGAGTCAGATGTACGTCCAGCGCTATCTGCCGCACATGCCGGCGGCGGGTGAGGTCGTGATCTTCGATCGCAGCTGGTACAACCGAGCCGGCGTCGAGCGGGTAATGGGTTTCACCGACGAAGCGCTGGTGAAGAAATTTCTGCAGATGGTGCCGGCGTTCGAGAAGGTGATGGTGGATTCCG
Source organism: uncultured Gammaproteobacteria bacterium (assembly GCA_963780795.1). Classification (GTDB taxonomy): domain Bacteria; phylum Pseudomonadota; class Gammaproteobacteria; order Pseudomonadales; family Azotimanducaceae; genus DATJGR01. Next base: position 147,151 of record CAWADH010000014.1, read on the forward strand.
GGATCATCCTTCTGAAGTACTGGCTCGAGGTCAGCGAGGAAGAGCAGACAAAGCGGCTCGAGTCGCGCATCGACGACGGTCGCAAGATCTGGAAGCTCTCGCCGATGGACCTGAAGTCGTACAGCCGCTGGTACGACTATTCGCGGGCGCGCGACGACATGTTCGTCGCGACGGACACCGGCTTCGCACCGTGGTACGTGGCCAAGACCGACGACAAGAAGCGCGGACGTCTGAACATCATCACGCACCTGTTGAGCAAGGTTCCGTACGAAGAGTTGCCACGCGAGAAGATCGAATTGCCAAAGCGGCAGAAAGCGGGTGACTACGTCGACCCCGAGTATTCGTACAAATACGTGAAAGAGGTGTTCTGACCTGACGGGCAATTACTGCGGCGTTGCAGGCTCGTCAGACACCGACGGCGACAGCCAGCCGCCATCCTCCGGTTGCGGCGCGAGCCGGCTCGCTTCGTCGATCCAGCCGCCGCCGGTCGCCTTGTAGATATCGGTCACCGAGTTCAGCAACGCCGCGCGCACGCGCGCGAGTTCCAGTTCCGCCGGGAACAGTTGCTGCTCGGCGTCGAGCACCGTCAGATACGACGTGTAACCGCCGTTGTACTGCAGCAGCGCCAGGCGCGCGTAGCCTTGAAGTGCCGCCACCAGTCGTTCTCCCGCAGCGAGTTCGTCGCTGAGCTTCTGACGTGCAGACAGCGCATTGTCGACGTCGGCAAACGCGCCCTGGATGGCCGCCTCGTAGTTGTACAGCGCGGCCTTCTGCGATGCGCGCGCCTGTGCCACCTGCCCGGAAATCCCGCCACCGGTGAAGATCGGTCCGGTGATCGAACCGGCGTAGTTCCATGTTTTCGACGAACTGTCGAACAGGTCACTCAGGTCGGTGCTGGCGCCGCCGAACAGACCCGTTAGTGAGATCGTCGGGAAGTATAGGGCTTTCGCCGCGCCGATCTGTGCATTGGCGCCGATCAGATTCTGTTCGGCCTCCGCGATATCCGGGCGGCGTTCGAGCAACTGCGACGGAAGTCCGGCCGGAATCGACGGCGCGACGACTTCGGCGATCGGTTTGCCGCGCGGAATCGGTCCGGGATTGTGCCCCAGCAGAATCGATAACGCGTTCTCGGTCACCACGATCTGCTGCTCGATCTGGGCGATTCTCGCGACGGCGGTTTCGTACTGCGAACGCGCCTGGTCGACGGTCATCTCCGAAACGACGCCGTATTTGAACTGCAGCTCGAACAGCTTCACCGATTCGCCGTACGCATCGCGCGTGCTCTGCGCGATCAGAAGCTGCTCGTCGAATGCGCGCAGGTTCAGATAGGTGGTTGCAACCGACGACACCAACGAAAGCAGTATGCCGCGCCGCGCTTCCTGCGTGGCGAGGAGGTTCGCGCGCGCCGACTCGGTCTGGCGGCGGATGCGGCCCCACAGGTCGATTTCCCAGCTCGCCGTCGCGAACGCCTGATACGAGCTGTCGGGGTTCTGCATTCCGGGGGTTACGAGCTGATCGGGCAGGCGTTGCCGTACGCCGTCGCCCTGATAGCCGATCTGCGGAAACAGCGGCGACCGCACGCTGGTGAACACGCCCGCGGCCTGTTCGACGTTGGCGGCCGCGATCATGACGTTCTTGTTGCCGGCCAGCGCATCGACGATCAGCTGATCGAGCACCGGGTCGTCGAACTGCTTCCACCATTGCGTGTTTGCCGTCTCGGCGACGTCGTCGGTCTGATACAGGTACCTCTCCGGAATCGGCACGTCCGGACGCCGATAGTCGGGGCCGACCGCGCAGCCGGCGAGCAATCCGGCGAACAACCCGATGAAGGTGACGCGACGGCGCATCTCAATGTTGCTCCGGCACTTCGGCGGGCGCTTCGAGTGCGGCAGACGGTTCGCCGTCGCGTTTCGTACCGAACAGCTTCGCGCTCCAGGTCGCGAACGCCCAGTAGAACATCGGGATGAAGAAGATCGCGATCACGGTGGCGGCGAGCGTGCCGCCGATCACGCCGGTGCCGATGGAGTGGCGGCTGTTCGCCGACGCGCCGGTGGCGATCGCGAGCGGCACGGTGCCGAGGACGAACGCGAACGACGTCATGACGATCGGCCGCAGCCGCAGCCGGGCCGCTTCGACGGCGGCGTCGAAATAAGACTTGCCTTCTTTTTCGTGCAGTTCCACCGCGAACTCGACGATCAGGATCGCGTTCTTCGCTGCCAATCCGACCAAGGTCAGCAGGCCGATCTGGAAGTACAGATCGTTGTCGATGCCGCGCAAGGCGATCGCAACCAGCGCGCCGAGAATCGCGAACGGCACGGCCATCATCACGCCCACCGGCAGCGACCAGCTCTCGTACTGCGCGGCCAGGATCAGGAACACGAAGATCAGGCCGAACACGAAGGCGAGGGCGGACGTGGAGCCTGAGCTGACTTCCTCGCGCGCTTCGCCGGACCAGTCGTAGCCGTAACTCGACGGCAGCGTCTCCTCGACGACCTCGCGCATCGCCGCGAGCGCCTGACCCGAACTGATGCCGGCAGCCGGCGCGCCGGTGATCGAGATCGCCGGATAGTTGTTGAACCGCGTGACGAGGTCCGGGCCGACCACGTATCTCGTCGTGACGAGCGCCGACAGCGGAATCATTTCGCCTTCTTTACTCTTGACGTAGTAGCGGCCGATGTCGTCGGGTGTCATCCGGTAGCGCGGTTCCGCCTGCAGAACGACCTGATAGAGGCGCGAGTCTTTCGGAAACTGACCGACGTACAGTGAGCCGAACATGGTCTGCAGCGTGCTGTAGGCGTCCTGCACCGGTACACCCAGCACTTCCGCCTTCTCACGATCGACGTCGGCGAGGAGTTGCTGTCCGTTTGCGCGGATTGTGGTCGCCACGTTGGAGATCTCGGTATCTCGTGCGCGCTTTCGCGATGATCCTGTCGACGATCTCGGCGAGTTGCCCATAGTTGCCGGCGCCTTTCTGTTCGATCCAGATCTGAAAACCCGATGTCACACCCAGACCGGGGATGGCGGGAGGGTTCACCACCGCGACCAATCCGCCGCGAATGGCCGCGAATTCGCGACGCGACTCCTGGATGACCGCGTCCGCCGACAGTGCCGCCGAGGCGCGCTCCTCGTAGTTCTTCAGCGCGACGAACAGCAGGCCGAAGTTCGTCTTCATCTGCGAATCGATCAGGCTGTAACCGTCGACCTGCGTCACGTTCGCGACCGCGGGATTCTTGCCGATGACATCGACGGCCTGGCGGCCTACCGCACTCGTGCGATCGAGGCTGGCGGAATCAGGCAGAAAATACGCGGCGAACAGATAGCCCTGATCCTCCTGCGGTACGAACGCGGTCGGAAGAATCCGGAACATCAATACGCAGCCGATCACGACCAGCGCGAACGCGCCGAGGCTGGCGAGCCAGCGCTGCATGATCCACTCGACGCCGTGAACATAGGAATTCGTCACGCGGTCGAAGGTTGTATCGAACCACCGGAAGAACCGGTTCTTTTCGCCGTGTTTCTCCTGGATCAGGATCGCCGCGAGTGCGGGCGAGAGCGTCAACGCGACGATGCCCGAGAAGACCACCGACACCGCGATCGTCACCGCGAACTGTTTGTACAGCGCGCCGGTGATGCCGCCGAGGAATGCGACCGGAACGAACACGGCATTCAGCACGAGCACGATCGCGATGACCGGCCCGCTCACTTCGTCCATCGCTTTCTTCGCGGCGTCCTTCGCCGACAGCTTGAACTGCACCATGTTCCGCTCGGTGTTCTCGACGACGACGATCGCGTCGTCGACGACCAGACCGATCGCCAGAATCATGCCGAACAGCGTCAGCATGTTGATCGAGAAGCCGAACGCGAGCATGCCGATCATCGCGCCGAGGATCGACACCGGCACCGCAAGCGTCGGGATGATGGTCAGCCGCAGGCTGTGCAGGAACACGAACACGACGAGGATGACCAGCACCACGGCCTCGTAGAAGGTCTTGATCACTTCGTCGATCGACGCCTGCACGAACAGCGTGGTGTCGAGCGCGATGTCGTATTCGAGGCCCGCGGGGAACGTTTTCGACAACTCGGCGAGGGTCGCCCTGACGTCCTTCGACACCTGGATCGCGTTCGCGCCGGGCTGCTGATACACCGCGATCAGCGTCGCGGGCTTACCTTCGTAGCTCGTGCGCAGCGAATAGCTCTGCAGGCCGAGATCGGCGTAACCGACGTCCTTGACGCGCACCAGCGCCGCGTCCTGGTTCTGCGCGCGCAGAATCATGTTGTCGAACTGCGACGGCTCCGTGATCGTCGTCGTGGTGACGGGAAACGTCTGCTGCACCGGATAGGGCGTCGGCGCGGCGCCGATGCGGCCGACGGCGAACTGCTGGTTCTGCTGCGAGATCGCATTGGCGATCTCGGCCGTCGAGATCTTCAACTGCGCCATGCGATCGGGCTTCAGCCAGATCCGCATCGCATAGTCGGGCACGCCGAAAATGGAGGCCTGGTTCGCACCCGGAATGCGCGCGATCGTGCCGAGCACCTGCACGTTCGTGTAGTTCGCGACGTAGTCCGGGTCGTACCGGCCATCGGGGGAGAGGAACGCGATCACCATCAGGAAGGTCGAGGTCTTCTGTTCGACCGAGACACCCTGCGCCTGCACTGACTGCGGCAACAACGCCATCGCCTGATTGACGCGGTTCTGCACGTCGACCTGCGCAAGCGCCGGATCCGTGTCGATGCTGAAGTACACGGTCAGCGTGTAGTTGCCGGTCGACGAACTGGTCGACGACATGTACAGCATGTTGTTCGCGCCGTTGACCTGCTGTTCGATCGGCGCACCGACGTTCTGCGCCACGAGAGTGCCGTTAGCACCGGGATAGTTCGCGGAAACCTGGATCTGTACCGGCGTGATCTGCGGATACTGCGCGATCGGCAGCGCGAACATCGCGACACCGCCGGCGATGCAGATGGTCAGCGCGATGACGATCGAGAAGATCGGCCGGTCGATGAAGAAGTGGGACAGCATTGCTGTGGCGTCGGACCGTTACTGCGCGGCGGCTGCAGGCGGGGCCGAACCCGGCACGACCTTGACCGGCGCGCCGGGCGTCAGGCGCGCCACGCCGTCGATCACGACCCGGTCGCCGGTTTCGAGTCCGCGCGTGATGAACCAGTCGTCGCCGTTCCACGGACCCACTTCGACGGGCCGCATCAGCGCCTTGCTGTCCTTGTCGACCAGCACCACGAAGTGTCCCTGCGCGCCTTGCAGCACGGCCTGCTGCGGCACCTGGATCGCATTCGGCCGCACCGCGCCGAGCACGCGCACCCGTACGAACTGGCCGGGTCGCAGCAGGCCGTCCGGATTGGGAAGCGTCGCGCGCACGAGAAACGTGCCGGTCTGCTGATTGAAGTCTGCGTTGGCGAACGTGATGCGGCCGTGGCGACCGTAGATGCTGCCGTCGGCGAGGATCAGTTCGACGTCGTATTCGTCCTTCGGTGGTAAGCGCAACTCGCCCGTGGTCTGTTGCACCTGGCGCCGCAGCATGTCGTTCTCGGAGATGCTGAAGTTCACGTAGATCGGATCGAGCGGAGAGACTTCCGTGAGCAGACTGTTCTGCACGTCGACGTACGAACCGACGTTGACGCGCGCGTAACTCGACGCACCGGCCACCGGCGTCCGAATCGTCGTGTAACCGAGATTCAGTTCCGCCTGTTCGACGTCGGCCTTCGCCATTTCCACCGCCGCGGCCGCGGCCTTCTCCTGACCGACCGCGTCGTCTAGGTCCTTCTGCGCGAGCGCGTTCAGCGCGACGAGCGGCTGGACGCGCGCCAGGTTGTCCTTGGCCACCTGCCAGCGCGCTTGTTGCGCCGACAGTGCGCCTCTTGCAGATGCGAGCGTGGCCTGGAACGGCTTCGGATCCTGCCGGAACAGCACGTCGCCCGCTTTGACGAGGCTGCCTTCGGTGTAGACCTGCTGGTCGAGAAATCCGGCGACGCGCGCGACGATCTGTACCTGCGCAGAACTCTGTGTCTGGCCGACGAATTCGTAACTGACGGGCGCGTCGTGTCGCGTCACTGTGACGACCGATACTTCTATCGGCGGGGCCGCTTCCGGACCCGCCGGTTTCTTGCCGCAAGCAACGAGTAGTACGGCTGATATGCAGCCGAGTACGAACCAACGCATGGAGTTTCGTCCCAAGTAGTACGAGCAGTCTGCGGGAATGATGCTGCAATCGAAAGTAGGTGCGATTACCTATTGCGCGCGGGCACGGTGCGGGGCCACCGCGTACGGGTTGCCGCCGAGCGTGTTGGAGATGTCCGCGATCGACTTCTGTGCGCGCAGGCTGTTGCCGGCCGCATCGAGCGGAGGCGAGATCACGGCGATTCCGAACTTGCCGGGCGACACCGCGATGATGCCGCCACCGACGCCGCTCTTCGCGGGCAAACCGGTCGTGTACAGCCACTTGCCCGATTCGTCGTAAAGCCCCGCGGTCGCCATGACTGCGAGAACCTGCGGTACGTGATCGGTGTGCATGACCTGTTTCTTCGTCAACGGATTGCGTCCGCCGTCTGCAAGCGTCGCCGCCATCACGGCAAGGTCTTTCGCATTCACGCTCACGGCGCATTGCTTCGTATAAAGGTCGGTGGCTTGCGACGGATTCGATTTGATGTGGCCATAGGCAAACATCAGTTCGGCGATCGCGAGGTTGCGCTGGTTCGTCGCCGCTTCCGATTCGTATACCTCCTGATTGACCGACAACGTCCGTCCGGCGAACTGACTGTAGTAACCGATGATGGTGTTCCAGACTTCGTCGTAAGTGGCGCCTTTGATCATGCTGGTTGCCGTGATGGCGCCGGCGTTGACGAGCGGGTTCATCTCGGCGCCTTTGTGTTGTTCGATCGCCACGATGGAATTGAACGCTTGACCGGTTGCGTCGACGCCGACGTTCTCGACGAGCGATTCGGGGCCCGATTCCTCGATCACTTTCGCCATCGTGAACACTTTGGAGATCGACTGGATCGACACCTCCGATGTGGTGTCGCCTGCTGCGTAGACCTTTCCGTTCGTCGTCACCAGCGCAATGCCGTAGATGTTCGGGTCCACCTTCGCGAGCGCCGGAATGTAGTCGGCGTTCTTGCCTTCCTGCAGGTGCGCGTATTTTGCGTACGCGGCGCCGAGCGCAGCATCCACGACCTTTTGCGACAGCGGGTCGGCGGCATGCGCGGTGGCGACGGCGAGAAGCAACATCGCTGCGCAGCCGGTCAAACGAGAGCGTGTTCGTCGCCACGGCATCGGAGTCTCCTTCTGTGGCGCGCATGTTAACAGGCGCGCTGAGGTGACCCTGCGAGTTCGCGCGAGTAGCATGCGCGCACGGAATCGATCTGCATGCGACGGTGTGCCATGGCGGAACAGACGACGTTGACCGGACGCGGCGCGGAACTCGTGATCCGCATCGGATTGCTACTGTTGCTGGTGGGCTGGTGCTTCGTCATCGTGCAGCCGTTCATCGGCATGATCGGCTGGGCGATCGTGATGTCCGTGGCGATGTATCCGACCTTCGATCGATTGCGGACGCTGCTGGGCGGACGCACGAAGTCCGCGGCCGCGCTCATGACCGTGGCTTTCCTGCTCGTGTTCATCGTGCCGGCGGTGGTGTTGTCCGAGACGCTGGTTACCGGCGTGCGAACGCTCGCAACGAACCTGCAGAGCGGTGCGATCTCGATTCCGATGCCGTCCGCGTCGGTCAGAGACTGGCCGGTCATAGGCGAGCGCGTGGCGGATTTCTGGACCCTGGCGGCAACGAATCTGGACGCGTTGACGGTGCAATTCCGCGAAGAGATCGCCGACGTCGGCCGCTGGCTGCTGCACCAGGCTGCATCGACCGGTCTAGGGCTGTTGCAGTTCGTCGCCGCGGTCGTGCTGAGCGGATTTCTGCTGGCTACCGCGAAGGCGAGCAGCGAGATCGGCGAGCGGGTCGTCAAACGCGTCGTTGGCCCTAACGGTCACCGCTTCGCGGCGCTGGCCGTTGCGACCACGCGCAGTGTCGCGCGCGGGGTTCTCGGCGTGGCGCTGATTCAGGCGACGCTCGCGGGTCTCGGCTTTCTCTTCGTCGGGATTCAAGGCGCAGGGCTGCTGGCGGTGATCACGTTGATGTTGTGCATCGTGCAGATCGGGCCCGCGCTGGTACTGATTCCGGCGGTGATCTACGTGTTCTCGACCGGCAGCACCACCATTGCGGTGATGTTCGCGATCTGGTGCGTGTTCGTGATGCTGATCGACAACGTCGTGAAACCTATTCTGCTGGGGCGCGGTGTCGACGTGCCGATGCTCGTGGTGGTCATTGGCGCGATCGGCGGACTCCTGTCGATGGGCGTGATCGGACTGTTCGTCGGCGCGATCGTGCTGGTGCTCGGCTATTCCGCGGTGGCGGCGTGGCTCGGCCACGAAGAAGCTCAAGTGATCGCGACCGATCCCCCGCCGAGCGTGTGACTACGACAGCAGGTCGGTGTTCGTGTCGGCGAAGCCAAGCGACGGATCGACGATCTGATAGCCGACGATGCGGCGCAATTCCGGCGCCAGCGTGCGCGCGATGTCGGGCGGCACGTTCAGATAGTGGTTCTCTTCCTGCCGCAGCCAGCCGAGCGAGTACGACGCGAACGTGCCGAAGCGCCAGTCGTTGGTCGTGTTCGGACCGGCGCCGTGCAGCGTGCCGCCCATCCACAGCAGCAGCGATCCGGCGGGCATTTCGCCGGCAGTGATCTCGTCGGGCGTGGGCGTGCGGTCCTTTGGCCAGCGATGGCTGCCCGGCACCAGCCGGGTTGCACCGTTAGCGAACGTGAAGTCGGTGATCGCGAGCATTGAAGCGACGACCATGTCGGGCCGCGGCACCTCGAAGAACGGATAGCCGTCTTCTTCCCGATGCAGTACCTGGCGTTTGGCGCCGGGTCCGATGACGAACGCCGCCGTCGCCTGCAGCTGGTACTTCGAACAGTTCGGTTTCAGGATCGCGTCGCACGCCGCGAGCGTGATCGGGTGCATGACCTGTTCGCGAAACGTCGGCGACTTCGCGACGAGGCCGACCGCGCGCTTGGTATTCGCGGCCAGAAACGCTTCGTCGAGTTCGAGCGCGGCATACATCTCGTTCGGCGTATGCATCGCTTCGGGCCGCGCAAGGTACGGCTTCAACTCGGCTTCGATCGCATCGCGTTTCGCGCGGTCGAAGACATCCGTTACCACGACGGCGCCGTCGCGTTTCAGTATGCCGACGATGTCGTCAGGGGATGTGTCGAACCGGACCTGTGCAATGGCGGCCATGATGTGTTCCCGGCAGAGCTAGCTGGATTCCCCCGACGATTCTGCCTGATCCTGTATTCGCTGCGACACGAATGCACTGACCAGCACCGCAACGATCACCGCTACGTAAAACTGACCGATCACCGCTTCGACGATCGCAACGCTGCGGGTTACGTTCGTCACCGGCACGATGTCGCCATAGCCGAGGGTGGCGAGGGTGACGAAGCTGTAGTAGATCAACTCCACCTGGAAGTTCTCGGTGCTGGGCGTCGCATTGCCGGGCAGTTGGAGGCTGGTCGAATCGGCCACGTACGCAAGCGTATAGATCTGCGCGAACAGCAGCCCGATCAGTTCGTAAGCGACGATGGACGCGATGATCCCATCGAGCGTGATGCGGCTCGCACGAAACACCACGTTGAGGATGCTCACCGCGCAGACTAGCAACAGCAGCGCATGTGAGCCGATGGCGAGGTATTTCATCGCAAACGTGAGCGCTTCGCTCACGTGAAACTCTTCGATGACGTTGCTCGCCAACGCGATGCCCCACAGCGACCAGCCGAGGCGCAGCAGCCCGTGTGCATTCGGATTGCTCGAATCTGCAACGAGCATCGAGTTCAGCACGAACAGCGTCGAGATGGCTTTCACGAGCAGGCTGTGGTGCAGCAACGGCAGCAGGAACAGCAGCAGCAGGAAGAACACCGCGAGCTGCCCGAACTTCCAGGCGGCCAACCTCGATCGCGTGCGCGAGATTTCGTCTACCAGGTGCAGCGTGGGCATGCCTGTTCCTCGCTTGCGGTCAGATCCGCTGTTCGACGATGTCGCGCACCGCAGCGACCACGGCCTCGGGCGCCTGGATCGGGATCGCGTGCCCGCTTTCCTTCACGACGCGATGCGACGAACGCGTCGACAGCGCGGCCAGCTCGTTCTGCAGCGTGCTCCAGCGCTGATCGACCTGATCGAGTTCAGCCTGCGACACCGGCGTCGGGAAATCCTTCGCCGAGCTCGCCCGGCCGCGCGTCAGCACCACCAGAGGCAGATCGCCCAGCGACGCCGGTGGATCGGTCTGCGAGACATCTGCTTCGAAGCCCTGCATCTCGTGCGCGATGCCGCTGCAGTAGTCCGCGCGATTCTCCATCGCGACCATCTCGGCTTCGAGGTCGGCCGGCATGTGCAACGGCGCGGCCAGCTGCTTCATCACGCCCGATGCGCGAACCACGCCGCTCCACGCGAATGCGCGACAGGCGGCGAGCTGCGCCTCGACTTCGCGTCGGTGCTTTTCGGTATTGCCCGGCTCCTCGAGACGATGCCGCTGCTGCTCGTGCGACGAGTCGACGAACACCATGCCGATGACGCCGTCGGGATGGTCGCGGTAGTAGCGGCGCACGAAGATGCCGCCGGCGGACCAGCCGACCAGCACGAACGGCGGCTTCAATCCCGCGGCCTTCACCAGCGCGTGCAGATCTTCCGACACGAATTCGGCCTGCGTCGGCCGGTCGGACGCATCGCTCCAGCCCATCCACGCGCGGTCGTAGTTGCACACGCGGGCGAAACTGGAAACGTCGTTCTGCACCAGCCGCCACGCCGCGTAGTTGCCGCCGAGTCCGTTCTCGAGCAGCACGGTGACCGGTCCTTGCCCCGAACAATACAGGTGCAGCGACCGACCACCGATGTCGATGCGTTCGCCCGGCATCGGGAAGCGCTTCGCGTCGTGCGCCGATGCGAGCCACTGGTATGCGGCGCCGACGATCGCGAGCAGCACCACGACAGCGACGAGGTAGCGCAGCACTCTGGCGAGAAGCTTCATTCGATGCAGAGGGTCCGCTGAGGCCCGCCAACGGTACCAACATGACATCGAGCGTGCACCCTTAGCGTTCCACCGGCCGATGCGTTGCACCAGCGGAGTGCCGGTTGCGATCCCCGCGGCTTAGTCATGCCGTCAGGCGCGCGGGGCCGCGGCCATCTTCAGTTGGCCCGTTCCATGCATCGAGCGGTCAGGCTCTTCAGTAAATGGATCGAAGAGCACCATCGCCAAGGAACGATCATGCCCACCTATGCCACCGCACATCCCGTCGCCGCATCCTCTACCGGTCCTGACTACGCAGGCCCGCATCGATGGCAGATCAACTCGCCCGCTCGGCTCGTGCGGCGCCTGATGCGCCGTTATGCATACACGCGCTGGGTCGATCGCTACTGCGACCCGCTCGCCGTGCGCGGCGTCGAACACCTGCGCGATCTCGCGGGGCCGGCGATCTTCGTCGCGAACCATCAGAGCCACATGGACACGCTGGTGCTGTTCGAGGCAATGCCCGAACACGTGAAGCGCGATCTCTATTTCGGGGCTGCGGCCGACCGCTGGTTCGTCAAAGGCAAGAAGAAGCTGGTGCTGCAGCCGTGGTACCAGTCGATGGTGTTGGGCAACTTCCCGATCGTGCGCGGCGGCGGAGCGAAAGCGTTGGGACACGCGCGGTGGCTGCTGCAGCAGGGCTGCAACGTATGCATCTTCCCGGAAGGCACGCGCACCACCAAAGATGAACTCGGCCGTTTCAAGCCGGGCGTTGCGCTCCTTGCGCTGGAACTCGGCGTGCCGGTGGTGCCGGTGTATCTGTCCGGCTTGCGCGAGATGCGGCCGAAGGGCGCGCTGCACGCGAAAGCGGGCTCGGCGGGGGTCGACGTGTTTGCGCCGGTGCGATTCGATACCGATACGTCGGTGGACGACGCGACCGCGGCGTTGCGGACGATCCTGGTACGGCGGCACGCCGAAGAGCGCGCGGCCATCTCGGCGAACGAGGCGGTGGCTTGCTTCGGCTGACCCGGCGTGGCTCCCCCATGGCGATCGGACGCCCAGCAGAATGGCGGGAGTTCCGGATGCGGTCCGGCCAGACTGTCAGATGGCTTTACACATCGCGCATGCGGACGCAGAGTGAATGGGTTCGAGTTCGTTTGATTTTGTATATAAAACAGTTGCTTGAGAGATATCGCGCGTTCCGTGGCATGGTTCCTGCTGTTCGACTGTCGGCAGTTCAACAGTTGGAGAATTAAAGTGCAAAAGCAGTTCAAACAATCGGTGCTCGCTTTGCTGCTGGTAATCACGCCGGCGCTCGCCAGCGCGAATCTGATTACCACTGGTGGGAATCTCGCAGCCGGTGACATCGACTACTTCGCGTTCGACGTGACCAACTCCGGTTTCTTCACGCTGACGTTGACAGGTTCCTTCGATACCGAGTTGTTCCTGTTCGGCGGCTCGGTGTCTTTGGCGAATCTGATCGAGTCGAACGACGACATCAGCTTCCCCTCGAACCTGAATTCGTTGATCGATCGTACGCTGAGTATCGGTCACTACATCGCCGCCATTGGTGCGTTCAATACGACCGAATCAGAGGCGGTGTCCGGATCGAATCCGGGTGTCACGGCCGGTGGACGTTATTCGCTGAGCATCTCGGCGCAGAACGGTACCGCCACGGCGCAGAGCGTTCCAGAGCCGGGTTCGCTCGCGCTGCTGGGTGCGGGACTGATCGCGATCGGGCTGATTCGGCGCAGAAAAGTCGCCGCGTAGCACCGATCGATCGGATCGGATGAAAAAAGAAGCCCCGCCGATGCGGGGCTTTTTCGTTGCACAACACCGGTGGTGATCATGTCGTGCCCCGAGTCGGTCGCGTATGATCGCGGTCCTCCTTGCAAAAGAGCGATTGAGCGATGAGCCGCATCGACGCGTTGAGGGTGGAACTCGGCGGCGCCCACCCGGTCGCAGCGAAGAAGGTCAAAAACTTCCTCGAGCCATACGTGCGGGCGTTCATCGAGCGTAGTCCGTTCGCGGTGATGTCGAGCAGCAATGCCCATGGCGACTGCGACGCCTCGCCGAAAGGCGGCGAGCCCGGTTTCGTCAAGGTGCTCGACGATCGAACGCTGCTGATTCCGGATGTCGGCGGCAATCGCCTGTTCCAGAGCTACCAGAACTTCGAGTCGAACCCGAAAGCCGGCTTTCTGTTCCTGATTCCCGGCATGGACGTCACCGTACGCGTGAACGGTCGCGTGCGCGTAGTGGAAAGCGACGACCTGAAGGCGCGCGGAATCGTGCCGCAGGTGAACAACCCCGACGGCAATTCCGGAGTGGTCCAGGGTCTTCTGCTCGACATCGACGAAGCGTACTTCCACTGTCCCCGCTCGTTTCAGTTCGCCGACCTGTGGGACGCCGAGACGATCGCGACGAATCGCGGCATGTCGCTCAAAGACTTGAAAGGCTGACACCGGCAGCTTCGAGTCCCGGCGGAGGTGGTGGTGTCGTGCAGGACGCGCCCGAGCCATCCCTGTTCACATGAACTGATTCGCTGATCTCTGTCGTAACGCTCTGTTGTGGATCGATAAGTCACCGCCGGTGTCTGGCACCGGCGGTGACTTGTTCATCCTCGAACGAAGGCGCGACGTCGCCCGTCCCCGCTAGATCTTGACCTCAATTCCGCCCTGATCCGCCGACCGATACAGCGCGTCGATCATCTTCTGAATCGTCAATCCGTCGCGGCCGGGTGCGAGCGTTGGCGTGTCGTACAGAACGTGATCGACGAAGTTGTTCATCTTGCGCCGAAACATCCTGTCGGTGCGCTCGTCGGCGTGCCACGCCGGCGATTTGTCGACCATGTGGCCGTCTTCGTCGCGGAAGATGCGCGGCGGATCCCAGGTTGCGCCGCCGTTTTCGCCCATCAGCTGGAAGCTCCAGAAGTCCTTCTCGATGTGGGCGGCGAAACAGGTCTCGATGTGCATTACGGTGCCGTTCGCGAAACGCACGCGTCCGACGGCGAGGTCTTCGACGTTGTACGTCTCGTAGTCCCAGCCTTTCCATTGCGACTGTATGCGGTCGGACGGCTTGTTACCTATATAGGTGAACATGTCGGCGCTGGCGCTCACGGGCGTGGGCGAGCCCAGCGTGTAATGACACATCTCGAGCACGTGCACGCCGATGTCGATCAGCGGACCGCCGCCTTGCAGTTCTTTGCGGCCGAACACACCCCAGTTCGGGATGCCGCGCCGCCGCAGCGCCTGTACGCGCGCATACAGGATGCGGCCGAACTGACCGCCGTCCGCCGCGCTTTTGAGGAACTGCGTGCGCGAGTTGAACCGGTACTGGAAGCCGATGACGAGTTTGCGCCCGAGCCGTTCGGCCGCGGCGATCATCTGTTCGCCTTCTTCCGCGCTGCCGGCCAGCGGTTTTTCGCACAGCACGGCGCAACCGGATTCCATCGCGCCAATCGCGCATTCGGCGTGCAGCTTGTTCGGGGTGCAGATGCTCACTGCGTCGAGCTGAACCTGCGATAGCATTTCCTTCCAGTCGCTGAACGTCTGTTTGACGCCGAACTTGGCCGCGTGCCGCGCCATCATCTGGTCGTTGGGATCGGCCAGCGCAACGATCTCGACGTCGCGCCGGTCGGCGAGGTGAGTCAGGTGTTCGCCGGCGATGCCGCCGGCGCCGATGAAGCCGTAGCGCAGTTTCTTGTCGCCGCGCTTGGGTCGCTGTGTCGTGGAAAGCGCCATGAAATCCCCCTAGGCCTGCAGGTTGTCAAAATCGACGGTGCGTCGTTCCCCGTGCGAGCGATACGCAGCGTGCATCATTTCGGAAAGCTGTACCGCTTCTTCTATGCCCATTCCGAAGTCGGCTGGACCATCGCCGCGGATGCTCGCGATCCAGCGCGGAATCGGCATCATCTCGTCCTGCGGCAGTTCGGCCGGGCGCCACGCCTTGTCTTCGCCGCTGCGCGTGCGCACGTTGCGCGGGCTCGACATCTGGAAGCCGCCACGCGTGCCGTCGATTTCCACGCTGTACGCGCCGCCCCAGCTGACGAACGACGTTTCGTTGATCGCGACGGCATTGTTCTGGAATTCGACGATGCTGACGGCGTTGTCTTCCACCGCGCGACCGGTTACGGAATTGAAGATCGAGGTGCAGCGGCGCGGTGCGCCGAGCAGCCAGCGCGCCAGATACATGCCGTGCGCGCCGAGATCGATCATGGCGCCGCCGCCGCACGCCACGGGGTCGAAGAAGTGCTCCGGCAGCCAGTTGCGCAAGGCCCCGTCGTGCGAAATGCGGATGCGCACCAGCGTGATATCGCCGAGCGCGCCCGAGTCGAGCATCGCTTTGGCGTGCACCAGCGGCCCGATGGTCCGCCGCGGAAAGGAGATGGTGAAGCGGATGGGCGACGCGCGCACCGCGGCGGCGATCGCGTAAGCGTCGTCGAGGCGCGTCGCGAGCACCTTCTCGGTGAATACGTGCTTGCCGGCTTTTGCGGCGCCGACGATCAACTCGCGATGCCGGTCGGTGGGCGATGTCACCACCACGGCATCGATGTCGCTTCGCGCGAGCAACGTCGCGTAGTCGGCGACGAAGTCGACGCCGAGTTGCCCGGCCCATTTGCGGCCGCGCTCGGGGTTCTCGTCCCACACCGCGGCCACTATCGCGTCCGGATGATCGTTCACCGCCTTTGCATACTCGTCAGCATGTACGTGCCAGCGGCTCAACACGGCAATTCGAAGAGGTTCAGCCATAAAACACCTGATGTGTGTGACCGTGAATGATCATGCCATCCGCGCACGCAACGCTTGCAGCAATGCGTCGGCCTGCTCGATGCGAATGAAACCGGCGCGCGGGTATTCGAGGTCGAGTATGACGAAGATCGCGAGCGACGAGATGCCTGCGAACATCAACGGCATCACCAGTGGGTGCTTCGCGCTGGGCGATGAATGGTGTCCGGCCAGGCTCGCGCAGATCAGCGCGAGAGCGATCAGCAGAACATGGATGGCGAGTGGAGGATGGGGCTGCAACGCCATCTTTCTGTCGGTGGCGACATCGAACACGTTGTTGATCGCCGGCAGCAGTATCGTCGCGGCGTTGGCCAGGGTAGCGCGTGATACCGCATCGACCGCGTGCCTCCAGATCAGGCCCTCGAGTTGCTCGGCATGCTCGTAGTCCGGCGCAGCGGCTGAGCGTGAATGTGAGCATCATTCCGGCCATCAGTCCGATGCACGTGAGCGCCGCGACGGCCTCGGTGTATTGCGTGAGTTCCATGCGGTCAGGGCGTAAGCAGGATCGAGCCGACCGTGCCGCGCTGCTGCAACGCGCGATGCGCTTCCTGTGCCTCACCGAGTTTGTAGTGTCGCGTGATGTCCGGCGTGATCGCGCCTTTCGCGACGAGGTCGAACAGTTCCGCCGCCGCGGACTGCAGCATTTCAGTGGTGGCCGTGTATGTAGCGAGGGTGGGGCGGGTGACGTACAGCGAACCCTTGGCCGACAGAATGCCGAGATCGACACCGGTGACAGGGCCGGATGCGTTGCCGAACGACACCAGCAGTCCGCGCGGCGCGAGGCTGTCGAGCGATCCCATGAACGTGTCTTTCCCCACGCCGTCGTAAACCACCGGGACTTTCTTTCCGCCGGTCAACGCGGCAACGCGCGCCGCAACGTCTTCGGTGGTGTAGTCGATGATGTGGTCGCAGCCGCGCGCCTTTGCGAGCTTGGCCTTCTCGGCGGAGCTCACGGTGCCGATCATGGTGACACCGAGGTGGCGCGCCCATTGGCATGCAATCAGTCCGACGCCGCCGGCCGCTGCATGGAACAGAATTGTTTCGCCGCGGCTCAGTTTGTACGTCTGGCGGAACAGGTATTGAACAGTGAGACCCTTCAACAGCATCGCGGCCGCTGCATCGCAACTGACGCCGGCCGGAAGCTTGATGAGCCGCGTCGCCGGCACGTTGGCCGCCTGCGCGTATGCGCCGATCGGTCCGCCGCAATAGCCAACGCGATCGCCGACTGCGAGTGTGGTAACGCCCTCGCCGAGTTCGTCCACCACGCCGGCTGCTTCCACGCCGATGCCGCTCGGCATCGGCAATTTGTACAGACCGGAGCGGTGATACGTGTCGATGTAGTTGACGCCGATCGATTCGTGATGCACGCGCGCTTCGCCCGGTTTCGGCGGTGCCAGTTCGATCGACTCGAGCTTCATTTGTTCTACACCGCCTTGCTGGGCGATGCGTATTGCGTTGATCTTCATGCGCCGTTCCGTTGTCATGCGTCGGTGAGTGGAAGCGGGCAACGATAATCGCGTTCAAAGGTGAGGCACAAGGTGCGTACCACGCGTAGTTCTGCGGCACACCGGCTCGCCATCGCGACGTGCGGTTGCACCCTTTTCGTCTGCTGCTCGATCGGCGTGACGTTCGCTGCTGCAGCGCCGGCAACCAACGCGGCGGAGGGTTGGACCGAACTCGACAAGTCGAATGGAATCGCCGTGTACACCCGTCCGTTCCGCGGCTCGACGTTTCCGGAAGTGCGGGCGAGCGGCGACGTCTGCGCGACGTTGCCGCAACTCGTCGCATTCGTCGAAGACGTGGCGGCGTTCGAGCAATGGATTCCGGACACCGCCGAGGCGCGTCTGCTCGAGCGCCCGACACCGCGCACGCAGATCTACTACATCCGCACGTCGATGCCTTGGCCGGTGAAAGATCGCGACATGATCTATCGGTTGTCCGAGACCGCAGACTCGCCGGTGATCGCGAAGATCTCGGTCGGTATAGAAGGAATGCCGGACTATCTGCCGGTCGACCCCCGCGCGGTGCGGATGAGAGGGGTCAGCGGTCGCTGGAGCTTCGTTCAGGCCGGCGGCCGCACCCAGATCAACCTCGACATGCACATCGAACCGGGTGGCGGTGTGCCGAACTGGCTCGCGCGGCAACGGATCGTCGGCACGCCGACCAAGATGCTGACGAACCTGAAGAAGCGCTTCGAAACCGGCTGCGATCATTCTGCGAGGGAGTGAGGCACGGGTCACAGATCCAGCTTCTGCCCGGCGAACGTCGCGTTACACAAGGCGCGAGTGCTTTGCAGCGCGCGCGATGTTGATACACTCGCTGCTCCCTCCAAGTCGAAAGGAGCCGACGCGAATGGCACTCTGGAAAGAAACCGATAAACCCGGCGCGGCGCCGGTTCCGAACATACCGACTCCGACCGCCAGGGAGCCGGAACGTCAACCACCACCCCCACCTCCGGCACGTCCCGTCGCCGACACTACGGTGAGAGCACCCCGAATGGAGCAGAAAGAATCGGTCATCGCGGCCGGGCTCGCGATCGAAGGCAAGATCGAGGGCGCGGGCCACGTCCGCATCGCCGGTAACTTCAAAGGCGACGTGCACGTCGAAGGCAACCTGACGATCGAACCGGGTGCGAAGCTGACCGGCGGCGTGAAGGCGAAGACCGTCACCGTCGGCGGCGAACTCGAAGGCAACATAGATGCTGCTTCGTCCGTCGAACTCGCATCGACCGGCGTCATGAACGGCGACCTCAAAGCCGGAACGCTGACCGTATCCGCCGGTTCGCGCATGCGCGGCCGGGTCGAATTCGGTTGGGATCCCACCGGTGCACCCAGTCCGAAGTCCGGGAAGGAAGGCACTGCGGCATGAGCACGACTCGCTCGGTTTCGCCGGGCAAGAGTCGTAGATGTCCTCACTGTCGTTCCGAGATCCTCGAAAGCGCGAGCATCTGTCCTGTCTGCCGTCATCACCTGAAACACGGTCTGGCGGCCGAACAGGCGGGCGAGCGCTTTTCCGCGCTTCACGTCGAAGGCACGATCCGACATCCCGCGGGCAACACGCCGTGGGAGTATTCGGTCGTGATCACGATCCGCAATCAGAAAGGCGAGGAAGTGGCGCGCCAGATGGTCGGTATCGGATCGATGTCCGGCAACGACCTGCGCACCTTCGACCTGAGTGTGGACGTATTCGCGCCGGCCGTGGTTGCAGCGCCGCCACCGCCGCAGAAGGTGGCCACTTCGCCGTCGGCGCCCCCCACCTCGACCGTTAGCGCGCCGCGCACGATTCAGGCGAAGCAGGGGTCCGTCATCAGTCCATCGCGATCGGTTCCGCCGACACCGCGACAGACCTCTACCGTCAGCGCGGCGAGAATCATCTCGTCGCCGAAAAGTCCGTCCGCTACCGAGAAACCGGCCGACGACGAGCCGAAGCGCACGCCGCCGAAGAATCCGTCCGACCGCTAACGGCCCGATAGCGCCGCGATCCACGCGTGGTCCGGGTGAGCGTGCATCAATGCGTCGGCGAGCCATTCCCGTGCTGCGTCGTCGAGATTCGGCAGGCACGCGGCGAAATCGGCTTCGTCCTTGGGTCGCAACGCCTTCGCCTTGTACAGCAATACCCCTTCCGGCTTCAGAAACCGCACGCCGGCGCGCATTCCGATCATTCTGCTTCGTGACGCGCGGATCGATGGATCGCGCCGGAACACCCACGTTTGTGCGTCGCCGGCTTCCATCATGATGTCCATCCGCCAGGCGTTAGCGGCCGTATCGAGCACCCAGTTCTGATGCTTGTCCGGCGGCGGTGCATCGTGCGGCGCCAGTCTGCGCACTTCGCCATCGCCGACGCTGTGCAGATCGAACGCACTCAGGTGCGCCCGGATCGCGGGAAAATCGTCGCGCAGGATCGCAACCTCGAGGTCTTCGTGGGCTCGCGTTTCGCGGCCGAGCCACAGGTCGATGGCCCAACCGCCGACCACGCACCAGTCGATGCCGACCCCCGCCAGTTGCGCCGCGGCCTGTTCCGGACGCCACGCGCGCCACGCGTCGAGCGGCGGTCCGTCCCAGTGTTTCGCAGTCAGCGCGTCAGCCACTCGACGATCGCGCGGGTGAATTGCGGCGTTGCGACCGCGCCGAGGTGATCGCCGGGCACTTCGACGAACGATGCGCCGGGAATCGCGTCGGCGAGTCGCTTTGCGCTGGCCGGATCGTCTTTGTCGCCGATCAGCACCAGCACCGGAATCGTCACTGCGGCGAGCTTGGCGGGATCGAAGCCGGTGCGACGCGTCTTGTGCATGGCGGCCAGCGCGCCCAGATCGTTGCCACTCGCTTCGGCGAACTGGCGGAACGCGCGGCCGCGTGCGTCTTTGATCGACGCCGCGTCCGGCGCCTCCATCGCAGCCACCAGCGTGTCGAACTGTTGCGACGGCAGGTTGCCTTTCAGGAGCACGTCGCCCATGCCGGAAATGATCACGCTGCGCCAGCGTTCGGGGCGATTGACGAGCAACGTGGTCGAGAGAAAGCCGCCCATCGAGTAGCCGGCGAGATCGGCTTTCTCGATGCCGAGATGGTCGAGCACGGCGACCGCGTCGTCTGCCATCGCGGTGCCGGAATACGCCGCGGGATCGTGCGGCTTGCCGCTGCGGCCGTGGCCGCGGCAGTCGATGGCGATCACCTGACGACCCGCATTCACGACGGCATCGACGATTCCCGGCGCGCGCCAGTTGCCCTGGAGGCTGCTGGCGAAGCCGTGAATCAGCATGACTGGTTTACCCGTGCCCTCGACGATGTAGTTGATCGGACAACCATTGACGTTCAACGACGGCATTTGTGATCTCCCCGGGGATTTCGCTCAACCATAACCGGCGCGAACGCGACGCGGCAATTCTCTGCGAGAATGCTCCATCCCGATCCGCAGGACGTCGCGTTGGAACACACACACATTTTTGCCGGCAATCCGTTCGACCGTGGCGACGCGCAACGGCGCGATCCGGTGTGGCTCGACGCCGCCGTGCGCAACGCCGGCAGCCGCTACCTGCCGCTGGCACGATTGAACGTACTGGTGCACGACGCCGATGGTCTCCGGCTCGGCTGGTTGAGCCGCGCCGACGTCGCGCGCCTCGACATCGCCGTTGCACCGGTCTTTCTCGGTCTGCTCGACGGCGTCGCACACTTCGCGATCGACGTTTCGGAACTCGGCGATCCGGTGCACGAACTCAATCTCGACGACGCGTGGCGTTTCGAAGACGCGCGCGCCGCGGCGATGCGGCTGGCGGTCGAAGACACCGGCATTCTGGCGCAGGCGCGGGCACAGATCGGCTGGCACCGCAGTCACCGTCACTGCAGTGCGTGCGGCGCCCCAACGGATTCGTCGCGGGGCGGGCACGTGCGCATTTGCGGCGTGTGCAAGACCGAGCATTTCCCCCGAACCGATCCGGTGGCGATCATGCTGATTCTCGACGGCGACCGCTGTCTGCTCGGCCAGTCGCAGGGTCGGCTCGCGAGCACCGGCATGTATTCGGCGCTGGCAGGTTTCATCGACCAGGGCGAGTCGATCGAGGAAGCGGTGCGGCGCGAGATCCGCGAAGAGGCCGGCGTGCTGGTTGGCGCCGTGCGCTATCACTCGTCGCAGCCGTGGCCGTTTCCATCGTCGTTGATGATCGGCTGTCACGGCCGCGCGTTGACCACGAAGATCACGATCGATCCCACCGAGATGGCGGACGTGCGCTGGTTCCCGCGCGACGCCGTGCGCGCTGCGCTCGCCAACGAAAACCCTGAATTGCGTGTGCCCGGCGCCATCGCGATCGCGCACCATCTGATCAAAGCGTGGGCCGACGGCGAAGTGGACGTGTGATCAATAAACAGCCCGATTGAGGCGCGCTAAACCGCGGTGGACTTGTCCGCTCCGGGAAACCGGTCCATCGTGCGGAGCGTTGGAAACAGCCGCATCCACAAACCCGTTATCGCGATGGTGGCCGCGCCGCCGATTACCACCGACCTCACCAGGCCGAACCACGCCGCGGCTACCCCCGATTCGAACTCGCCGAGCTCGTTCGACGCGCCGATGAACACGGCGTTGACGGCACTGACGCGGCCGCGGATCTCGTCCGGCGTTTCGAGCTGAATCAGAATGTGACGGATGTAGACGCTGACCATGTCGCCGGCGCCGAGCGATACGAGCGCCGCCAGCGACAGCGCGAAACTGTTGGAAAGCCCGAACACGATGATTGCGATGCCGAATAGCGCAACGCCGGCAAACATCCAACGTCCCACCGACCGCGTGATCGGAAACACCGCGAGCAGGGCGGCAGTGGCCGCGGCGCCGATCGCCGGCGCGGTGCGCAACAGCCCGAGCCCTTCCGGCCCGGTCGCCAGGATGTCTTTCGCGAACACCGGCAGCATCGCGGTAGCGCCGCCGAACAGCACTGCGAACAGATCGAGCGAGATTGCGCCCAGCACCACCGGACGCGAACGGACGAAGCGCAGTCCTTCGAGCACCGTGTGCCAACTTGCGGGCTCGATACTGCGGATCGTCGCCGGCATCCGCACTGCCAGCATGAATGCGACCGAGACGATCAACAGCGCCGTCACCACGGTATAGACGGTGGACGGGCCGGCCACGTACATCAGTCCGCCGAGCGACGGACCGACGATGGTCGCGACGTGGAAGGTGGACGAATTCAGCGCGACCGCGTTGCCGAAAATCTCTCGCGGCACCAGATTCGGCGTGATCGCCTGCGAGGTGGGCATCGCGAACGCGCGCGCAGCGCCGAACAGCGTCAGTACCAGGAACACCGGCCACACCGTGCTCAATCCAACCATCGTGAAGGTGAGCAGCAGCGCAGCGCAGACCACGTCCACTACATAGCACGTTGCGAGAATGGCTTTTCGATCGTAGCGGTCCGCGATCTGTCCAGCCGGCAACACCAGCACGATGAACGGCAGGAACTGGGCGAGGCCGACCAAGCCGAGGTCGAGCGGATCGTTCGTGATCGCGTACACCTGCCAGCCGACGGCGACGCTCTGCATCTGTATCGCGAGCGTCGCGATGAAGCGCGCGACGAGATACAACGTGAAGTTGCGGTGCTTCAGCGCCCCCAGAACTGCCGGCGAACCGCTGCTCACGCGTGCAGTGTCTCGGTGCGATGGCGCGTCATCCGTTCGATCGCTCGTGTCGGTGCGTGAAGGGACGCCGATGGTACAGGATGGAATGGACGCTCCCAAAGACTCCGGGCTAGGCTACCGCTCCTCCGGTCACAGGCCGCGCGCGACGATGGACATGCAGCACGTACTCGCCTATCACGACCCCGATCACGCGTGCAATCAGGGCAGCCTCATCAAGCTTGCCAACGGCGAACTGCTGCTCGGCTACAACCAGGAACGCGGCCGCGTGCACGCCGACAGCGGGCAGTCGT
Source organism: uncultured Gammaproteobacteria bacterium (assembly GCA_963780795.1). Taxonomy (GTDB): domain Bacteria; phylum Pseudomonadota; class Gammaproteobacteria; order Pseudomonadales; family Azotimanducaceae; genus DATJGR01. The sequence continues at coordinate 170,412 of CAWADH010000014.1, forward strand.
GCCTCATCAAATCGATGGACGGCGGCAAAACCTGGGACGCCGCCACGCGCCGCACCGTGTGGCCGTGGAGCGAGCACGTCGGCAACTGGGACTGCGCGTTCGCGCAGATTTCCACCGGTGAGATTCTGATGCACACGCGCGTGTGCAGCTTCATGGCCCCAACGGCCCTGAAGGGGGGCGCCGATCAGATCATGGGCGGGCCGCCGCCGGGCCGGCGCGAACGGCTGAAGCGGCAGACCGGTTACGCGTTGTGCCGTTCGAAAGACAACGGTGCAACGTGGTCGGCGCCGATTCCGGTGAATACGTCGCCGGTCGCCGACTCCGGGCTCGGCCCGTACATCGTCGGCGGTTCCGGCGCCGGCCACATCATCGAGCTCGCCGACGGCGGCCTGCTGATGCCGTTGCACGGCACGTTCACGCGCGAATGGTTCGCGCAGAGCGGGGAAACGCCGCGCGTCTTCGTGCTGCGTTCCGACGACGGCGGCAACAACTGGGAATACTGGGCGACGGTGGCGTACGACCCCGCGCACATACTCGAATGGGCGGAAGCCGGCATGACGCGGCTGTCGTCGGGACGGCTGATCTGCCTGCTGCGCACCCAAGCGCGGCCGTTGCGCTTCGACAACATGTGGTTCTGCTATTCCGACGACGACGGCGCGAGCTGGAGCCGTCCGATACGCACGCCGTTGTGGGGTTATCCGGCCGATGTCATCGAGCTGCAAGACGGCCGCGTGCTGGCGGTGTACGGCTACCGTCGCGACCCGTGGGGCGTGCGCGGCTGCGTCTCCGACGACGGCGTCACGTGGTCGCTCGCGAACGAGTTCGTCATTCGCGAAGGCGGCGCAGCCGATCCGTCGGTGCGGCAGTACTGGCACATCGGCTATCCGAGCGTCGCGCAACTGGACAACGGCACCATCGTCGCCGCGTATCACGAGTACACGAAGGACGCGCGACCGATGCAGTGCATGTGGGTTACCCGGTTCACGCTGTGAGCCGGCCTGGCGATGAAGTCGAGATCGTTCCGCTCGAGGCCGACGAGTGGCCGGATCTGAAGCGGTTGCGGATCGCGGCGCTGACGGAATCACCCGATTCGTTTTCGCCAACGGCTGAGTCGGCCCGCGCGCACGACGACGACTACTGGCGCCGCGGCGCGCAGCGCTCGGCAGAGGCGACGAACTTCGAGATGTTCATCGTGCGGCGCAACGGCGATGGCCTGGGGCTCGCGTCGGCGCACCGCGCCGACGACGGTGTAGGCCACATCGGTGCGATGTGGGTCGATCCGGTGTTGCGCGGGCAAGGTGTCGGCGCGCGGCTGTTCGACACGGTGGTCGCGCATCTGCGCAACCTCGGCTGCGCCACGATTGAACTGTCAGTGACCGAGACGAACGCGGCCGCGATTGCGCTCTATCGATCGCGCGGTTTCGTGCTGACGGGCGAGTTCGAACCGCTGCGGGAGGAGTCGCGATTGAAGAATCTGTTCATGCGGTGGGAGGAAGGCTGACGCGAATTTGCGCGTTCACCGCTTCGACCGCGCTTCGGTCGACAGTGCAGCATCGGAGCGATATGCATCAATGAAGTGCCGCCAACGGTCAGGGACCTCGTCGACGAGCTGGTTCGTGCCGGATTCGAAAGTCGCGGAGGTCGCGGCAGCCACAGGAACTTCGTGCATGCCTAATGTTCGAAAGCCCGTGACAGTGTCGGGCAGACTTGGCGATGATGCGAAGCGTTATCAGGTCAGCGCGGTTCGGTCGGCAATCGAAGAGGCCTCGAAATGAAAAAGAGTGCCAGATACGCAAAGATCGTCGAATGGTCTGACGAAGACCGGTGCTACGTCGGCAGCGCGCCCGGCCTGATCCTCGGCGGTTGTCACGGAACGGACGAGCGGCTCGTCTTCGACGAGCTCTGTGCGATCGTCGAAGAGGCGATCGAACTGTATCGCTCGCAGGGAAAGCCACTACCGCCGGCAACGTCGGGTCGTGACTTCGCGAATCGGATGCAGGATGTTGCGTGACGGCCAGGCAGATCGATTCAAGCCGCGTCGCGTCGGAATGCGCGGGTAAGACCGTAGAGGCTCACGGCTACCCACGCCGCTTCGACCACGAACGCGGATAGATTGAAGTCGAACAGCAGCGATACGGTGATCGAACCGGCGCCGAGCGCATTCAGCGCGGAATACGCGACCGATCTGGAATCGAGCCGACCGACCTGCAGCGCGAAGTAGGTGCCGAGAATCATGGCCACGCCGACGTTGCCGACCAGATCGTGCCACGCGTAACCAGACATCCGCACACCTTCGACCGTTGCTGAGGAATTGCATGTTACCGATCCGGTTCGCCCAGCACACCGAACTCGACCGCCGTCTTGACGTAGAAGACGTGGACGCCTTCCGCGATCAGATGGTCGAACAGCCGTGCCGCCTCGTCTTCGGTCAATGCCATGACGACCTCCTGCGGCTGGTCCGCCAGATCGAAGAAGTGCGTCGAGTGAATCCGTCGATGGGCGCCGAAACCTTCGCTGGCCGCAACTATCGTTGCGCCGCTGACGCCGAGGTCGCGCGCGGTAACCATTAGCCACTCGGCCAACGGCATGTGCCTGTGACGGCGATTCTGCTGGGTGAAGAACGTAACCTGGTAGCCGTGCATCGACATCTCTCCACACTCCGCCCTCATTGTTTTCGACAATCGATTTCACGGGGTGTCCCTTCGGCGTGGAGGTTGTCATCATCAGCATCTCGATAGTCGAAGGTGGCCGAAGAAGATGAAATCGCTGCTGCCGGCGTTTTCCCTGCGCGACCAGTCCGGCGCCGACCGCTCGTATCCGTCCGGGCGTCCAGCACTCATTGCGATCGTCAAAGAAGACTGTCCGACGTGCGGCGTGGTAATGCCCCTGCTCGAGACGTTTCATCGCGCTTACGGCGATGCGATCGACATTCTCGTGGTCGGTCAGACGCAGGACGGCAATGCGACGTTGATCGATCGCCACGGTCTGACGTGCCCGGTGCTCGACGATTCCCGGTTGAAGGTATCGTTCGCGTACGACATCGACATGGTGCCGTCGGCGTTCGTCGCCGACGCCGGTGGGCACGAGGTGCAGCGGATACAGGGTTTCGATAGGCAGGAGTGGCACGCGCTCGATGCGGAGCTCGCGGCGATGGCCGACGTGACTGCCGCTCGCATCGACTGGCCGGCATTGCCGGCCTGGCGCCCCGGGTGCGGATCGCTCTCCGTCGATCCGCGTTTCGCCGACCGGTTGCGCGCGGAAGCGGAGAACAGCCCGCTGCGCGCGCGCAAGATCGAGATCGCGCCGGCCGACGACGAATTCGAATTCATGTTCGACCAGGGATTCACCGACGGGTTGCCGGTGGTGCCGCCGACGCCCGAGCGCGTGATCCGCATGTTGTCGGGCACGCGTCGCGATCCGCAGTCGCTCGTTGCGGTGGTGCCGCCGAACATGGGCGAGGCGACGGTGGAGAAGGTCGCGATCAACGCGGTGATGGCGGGATGCAAGCCCGAGTATCTGCCGGTGGTGATCGCGGCGCTCGAAGCGGTGTGCACCGATGCGTTCAACGTGCACGGCGTAATGGCCACCACGATGGGCGCGAGTCCGGTGCTCGTAGTGAACGGACCGATCCGCGAACGCATCGGCATGAACATGAAGATCGGCGCGTTGGGCCAGGGCAATCGCGCGAACGCGTCCATCGGACGGGCGGTGCGGCTCGCGATCCGCAACATCGGCGGCGCGAAGCCGGGCGGCACCGAGCGCTCGACGCTCGGCAATCCGATGAAGATCACCATGTGTTTTGCGGAGTGGGAAGAGCGCAGCCCGTGGACGCCGCTGCACGTCGAACGTGGTTTCAAGCCGACCGACTCGGTGGTCACCGCATACGCGATGTCCGGTGGCCCGTCGTTGATCGTCGACCAGACGTCGCGCAGCGCGACGCAACTCGCGGGCAGTTTCGGCATGTGTCTCGAATCGATCCACCACCCGAAAGCGCACATGATGTTTGACACGCTAGTAGTGGTGAGTCCCGAGCACGTCGATACGCTGCAGGCCGGCGGCGCGTACTCGAAGGCGGATCTGCGGCGCGAGATCCAGAAAGTGACCAGTCGTCCCCTGCGTGAACTCGTTAGCGATCAGCGGTCGGGCGTAGGTATGAACGCCGACAAGGCAAAGACCCTGTCGAAGGAAGCGCTCGACAGGACAATGCCGAAGTTCCTGTCAGAGGATATGATCCACATCGTCGTGGCTGGATCGGAAGCCGGAAAATTCTCCGGCATGTTTCATGGCTGGGTCGGCGGCGAAATCGGCTCGATGCCGGTGTCGCGTCTGATCGATCCGAATTAGGAGAACTCGATGACGACCATTCTCGATCCCACCAACGAGAAAACGCCGATCGCGCGGCAGCTGACGCCGCGCTCCGGTGTGATCTCCGGAACCGTGGCGTTTCTCGACATCTCGAAGCCGCGCGGCGACGTGCTGCTCGACCGGCTCGAGGAGCAAATGAAGGTGCGCGCGCCCGGCGTAAACATCCGCCGCTACGCCAAACCGACGTTCACCAAACCCGCGCCCGATGCGTTGCGTCAGGAGATCAGGTCCAACAGCAACTTCGTCGTCGAGGCGCTCGCCGACTGAGGTTCGTGTACCACGTGCAGTTTGCATGACACGGTGCACTTCGAGATCCACGGCATTCCGTCCGTGGCGATCGTTTCGTCCGAGTTCGAGGAAGCCGCCGCCGTGCAAGGCAAGGCGCTCGGGCTCGAGGCGCGGTGCTGCTTCGTGCAGCATCCGATACAGGACAGAACGGACGCGGAGATGCGTCTGCTCGCAGATCAGATCGTCGATCAGGTGGTTGCGGCGCTCACGCAACCGGTCGGACCCGGCGACTCAACGTGATTCAGGTGGAATGGCGCGATGCGACGGTTGAGTGCGGCGTTGATGCTGTTGATGACTGCCGCGTGTGCGTCGGACATGTCGGAACGCGTCGAGTTCTGCTGCGGTCCCAAAGACGCGCAGCTGTCGACCTACACGCTGTCTGCACCGACCGTTCCGGGATTCCTGCTGGCGCCGCTGCGCACTCAGCTCGTCGCGGCATTGGCTGCTAAAGGTCTGCAGCAGGTCGACAAGAACCCCGACGCGCTCGTGACGATGGCTTACAGCGCGTACTTCCCCGATTCCGAACGGCCATTCGCCAACGACGGTTTCTCGGACCCTCTGTCCGTGGGCGGCCCGCGCAAGTTCGACGCGCGCATCACGCTCGAGATCCGCCGCGCTTCGGACAACGCGGAGATCCTGCGGGGGATGATGTCGCGTGAGCATCGCGAGTGGGTTGGCGAATACCCGCACGACCGCGCGCGCGACGAGATGCGCGCGGCGTTCGATCAGCTTCTCAAACACCTTCCGTCCGGACGCAACAAGGCATGACGCAGCAACCGCTCGCCGGCATCACCGTGCTCGACTTCGGACAGATCTACAACGGTCCGTACTGCGGCTTCCTGCTGGCAATGGCCGGTGCGCGCGTGATCAAGATCGAGTCGCCGCAAGGCGAGAGCCTGCGCGGACGCAGCGAGACGAGTTCGGCGAGCTATCCGTTCGCGATGCTGAATTCGAACAAGGAAGCGGTCACGTTGAATCTCAAGTCGGAACGCGGTCGCGAGCTGTTGCGTGGACTGGTTCGTAAAGCCGACGTGCTGCTCGAGAATTTCTCTCCGGGCACCATGGATCGCCACGGTGTCGGCAGCGGTGTGCTGCAGGCGATCAACCCGCGGCTGATCTACGCGGCGGCGACCGGCTTCGGCCGCACCGGCATTCACCGCGACTACCTCGCGATGGACATCACCGTGCAGGCCATGACCGGCGTGATGTCGATCACCGGCGACGGCGAAGGTCCGCCGCTGAAAGCGGGCCCCGCATTGTGCGATTTCCTCGGCGGCATCCATCTGTATGGCGCAATCGTGACGGCGCTGTTCCAACGGGAACGCACGGGGGCGGGTCTGGTAGTGGACGTTGCGATGCAGGATGCGGTCTTTCCGACGCTCGCTTCGCAGATCGGCGCGCTGCATTTTCTCGGCAAGCACCCGACGCGCAACGGCAACCGGCACGCCGCGTTGAGCCTCGCGCCGTACAACGTCTACCGCGCGCGCGACGGCTATGTCGCGATCATCTGCATCCGCGAAGGGCACTGGCGCAATCTGGTGAACGCGATGCAGCGCCCGGAACTGTTGAACGACCCGCGGTTGGCCGACATGACCTCGCGCGCGAAGCACATGGAACTCGTTGACGAAGTGGTGGAAGCGTGGACCAGCACGCTGCCCAAGGCCGAGGTGTTCCGCATCGCGCAGGCGCACGACATCATCTGCGCGCCGGTTCAGGATCTGATCGACGTGCTGGACGATCCGCATCTGCTCGCGCGCGGCATGCTGTCGAAGCAGACGCACCCGATGCTCGGCGAAGCGGTGTTGCCGAGTACGCCGCTGCGTTTCGAAGGCATCGTGCCGCCGCCGTTGCGGATGAGTCGTGCACTCGGGGCCGACAACGAAGCGGTTTACGGTGAGCTGCTCGGCCTGTCTCCTAACGAAGTCGCGCAGTTGCGCGCCGCCGACGCGATCTGAGTCAACATGAGCGGCGTGCATTCGCACGATGAGCAGCGCTTTGTCTGACGATGTGAGTGGCGTGCTACTCTAGCGCCCTTTTTCGACGGAGCCTTTCATGTCCACGCAGTTCGATCCCATCGAAGACGTCATTGCCGGAATTGCCGCCGGCGAAATCGTCATCGTGGTCGATGACGACGATCGGGAGAACGAAGGGGACCTGATCATGGCGGCGTCGCGCGCGACGCCCGAGAAAGTGGCGTTCATGATCCGCCACACCAGCGGCATTCTGTGCACGCCGATTCTCGAAGAAGACGCAAAGCGGCTGCACCTCGACCCGATGGTGGCGCGCAACGACGCACCGATGAGCACGGCGTTCACCGTGTCGATCGACTACCGGCACGGTTTGACCACCGGCATATCGGCGGAAGAGCGCGCGAATACCATTCAGGCGCTCGCGAACGGCAACGTCGGCGCGGGCGACTTCGTGCGACCGGGTCACATCTTTCCGCTCGTCGCGCGCACCGGCGGCGTGCTGGTGCGCTCCGGTCACACCGAAGCCGGTGTCGATCTGTCGAAGCTCGCGGGCCTCGCGCCGGTGGGACTGCTCGCCGAAATCGTCAACGACGACGGCACCGTGAAGCGGTTGCCGCAGCTGCTCGAATTCGCAGCGCTTCACAAACTCAAGATCACGTCGATCGCGGACCTCATCACCTATCGGCAGCGCCGTGAGCATCTGGTGGAACGGGTGCGCGAGTTCTCGGTGAAAACCTCGATCGGCGTTGCCCGGGCGTTTGCATACAAGACGAAGTTCGAAGACGCCGAGCATCTCGCGCTGGTGTTCGGCCGCGTCGATGGCGATCGTGTTGCCGCGGTACGCATTCACCGCGAAAAGCTGATCGAGGACATCTTCGGACCGCAGGACGATCATCCGTCGCGCATTCTCGAGGTGGCGTTGCAGCGCATCCACGATCTCGGCGGCGGCGTGTTCATCTATCTGCGCAGCGGCTTCGTCGGCGTGCCGCTCGATACGCTGACCAATCCTGCCGCGCCGAGCCGTGCGGACGCGCGACGTGCGGAGTGGCTCGAGATCGGTGTGGGTGCGCAGATTCTCCGCGATCTCGGCGTCGGTCGGATTCGGATCATCGCGGGTCGCGAGGTCGACTATGTCGGCGTGTCGGGATTCGGACTCACGCTCGAAGGCACCGAGCTGCTCGGCGACTGAGAGGGCGGGGCGTCTTCGAACTCCGCGCCTTTGTCATACTGGTGAGCGCGGTAGTGGAAACCGCGCGCGTTGCCGTCGGTGCCGACGTAGACGATGCGGATGTCGCGCGTTCGGCGGCGGCAGCCGCGACAGCGGACACGGTCGCGCACTTCCTCTACCGTGTGGATTTCCGGAGAGCGATGCATCAGTTCGGTCAGATCGATCCGCTCCATGCGTTGGCAATGAATGCACACGGCATGCAGTTCGAATCGCGCTACGAGGTCGGCCAATGTCACCATACTGTATGAATATACAGAGATCGGGCGGAGCGGGCGATGAGTGTTGACGTTCCGGTGATCGCGATCAGCGCCGGTGATCCGGCGGGCATCGGCGCGGAAGTGCTCGCGAAAACGCTGGCGAGCGGCGCGCTCGAAGGGCTGTGCCGGCCGCTGATCGTCGGCGCGCGCTGGGCGCTCGATGCGGGTGCAGAGGCGGCGCGGGTTGCGCTTCCGAAGTTGCAGTTCGTCGATGTCGACGTGCCGCGACCGGCGGCGTTCCGGTTCGGCGAGGTCTCCGCCGCATGCGGTACGGTCGCGGTCCGTGCAGTTGAAGTTGCGGCCGGCATCACCGCGCGCGGCGAAGCGGCGGCGATGGTCACGTGTCCGATCAACAAAGAAGCGGTGCACGCGGCGGGCTTCGTTGCCGACATCGGCCATCAGGAAATTCTGGCGCGCCTCACTGGTTCGAAGTGGACCGCAACGATGTTGATGACACCCGGTTTGAGAGTGGTGCATCTGTCGACGCACAAGTCGCTGATCGAAGCGGCGCACTTCGTCACCAAAGCGACGATCGTCGAGAAGCTGCACCTGACGCGCGACACGCTGGCGCGCTGGGGCATGACCAATCCTCGCATCGCGGTGGCGGCACTCAATCCGCACGGCGGCGAGGGCGGTCTGCTCGGCCGCGAGGAGATCGAAGAGATCGCGCCGGCGGTGCAGCAGGCGCAAAGAGACGGCATCGACGTGCGCGGACCGATCCCGGCCGACTCGGTGTTCAACCGTGCGATCGCCGGTGAATTCGATCTGGTGCTCGCGATGTATCACGACCAGGGCCACATCGCGATCAAGGTGCACAACTTCGCGGAGAGCGTCACCGCGACGCTCGGCATTCCGTTCATCCGCACGTCGGTCGATCACGGCACCGCGTTCGACATTGCCGGTCGCGGCGTCGCCGATCACACGAGTCTCGTTGCCGCGATTCGCGCCGCAGTGACGCTCGCCGATGGTCACCTGGGCGGCGATGGATTCTGACGCCGGTGCCTGGCACCATCGATGACTTATTGCTTGCGAGGGGAGAATAGATATGAAAGCGGCCGTATTCCGTGAAGTGAACAAGCCGATGGAAGTGGAGGAGGTGCAGATCTCCAAACCCGGTCCGCGCGAAGTGCTGGTGCGCTCGCACGCGGTCGGCGTCTGTCACTCCGACCTGCACTTTTTCAACGGCACCTATCCCGGCCAGTTACCGATCATCCTCGGCCACGAAGCGGCCGGCGTGGTCGAACAGGTCGGTTCGGCGGTGAACTACGTGAAGCCCGGCGATCACGTGATCACCTGTCTGTCGGTATTCTGCGGTACGTGCGAGTACTGCCTCACCGGACACATGTCGCTGTGTCAGGAGCCGGCGCTGCGGCGCGGGCCGAACGAAGAGCCGCGTCTGTCGAAAGGCGGTTCGAAGTTGAATCAGTTCGCCAACCTCGGCTCGTTCGCCGAATACATGCTGGTGCACGAACACGCGGTCGTGAAGATCCGCCCAGAGATGCCGCTTGATCGCGCGGCGTTGATCGGCTGTGGCGTTACGACCGGCGTCGGCGCAGTGATTCACACGGCGAAAGTCGAACCGGGTGCGACGGTCGTCGTCATCGGGTGTGGCGGCATCGGGCTGTCGTGCATCAACGGCGCGGCGATCGCCGGCGCGGGCCGCATCATCGCGGTGGACACGGTGCCGGCGAAGCTCGACCTCGCACTGAAGTTCGGCGCCACCGACGTCGTCAACGCGAAGCAGACCGACCCCGTCGAGGCGGTGAAGGAGCTCACTGGCGGCGGCGCGCATTACACGTTCGAAGCCATTGGCCTGAAGGCCACTGCGGAACAAGCGTTCAAGATGCTGCGCCGCGGCGGCACCGCGACGGTCATCGGCATGATCCCGCCGGGTCAGATGGTCGAAGTGCACGGCGCGGATCTGCTGACCGAGAAAAAACTTCAAGGGTCGTTCATGGGTTCGAACCGCTTCCGCGTCGACATGCCGCGCTTCGTCGATTTCTATCTGCAGGGCAAGCTGCATCTCGACGACATGATCTCGCGGCGCATCCGGCTTCCGGACGTCAACGACGCATTCAAGGCACTCGGGACCGGCGAGGTCGCGCGCAGTGTCATCATGTTCAACTGAGCGAGGCCGTTAAGTGCGCTGGATATCTTTCGAGCAAGCAGAGCGTGCGTCGTATGGCGTGGTGGTGGGCAACGGCATCGTCGATGTCGGCGCACGGCGTCCAAACGACCGCACCCTGAAGGATCTGTTGGCGAGCGGCGATCTCGAAAAGGTCGGCGCGGAAGCGGCGAAACAGAAAGCGGATCACGCGCTCGCCGACGTGAAGTATCTGCCGGTGATCACCAACCCCGACAAAATCCTGTGCGTCGGCATCAACTACAAGGCACACCAGGAAGAGACCGGCCGCGATCCCACCAGCCATCCGACCATCTTCGTGCGGTTCGCCGCCGCGCAGATCGGCCACGATCAACCGATGATCCGTCCCGAAGAATCGGACCGGCTCGATTTCGAAGGTGAAATCGCACTGGTGATCGGCAAGCGCGGTCGGCGCATTCCGAAGGCGAAGGCGCTCGATTACGTGGCGGGCTTCAGCTGCTACAACGACGGCAGCGTGCGCGACTATCAGCGGCACACCACGCAGTTCACACCGGGCAAGAACTTCACCGGCACCGGCGGCTTCGGCCCGTGGCTGATGACGAAGGACGAATGCGGCGACCTCGGCGCGATGGAACTGACGACGCGGCTGAACGGCGAGGTGATGCAGAACGCGACGGCGTCGCTGCTGATTTTCGGCTTCGAAGATATCATCGCGTACTGTTCGACGTTCACCGATCTCGAGCCGGGCGACGTGATCGTCACAGGCACGCCGGGCGGCGTCGGCGCTGCGCGCAATCCGCCGCTGTTCATGAAGGCGGGCGACATCATCGAAGTGGAAGTGAAACCGATCGGCGTGCTGCGCAATCGGGTGGTCGTCGGATAGGCGGTCGCTCGAGCCGCGGCCATCCCTGGCCGCGGAAGGCCCTCCGCAACACACACGCACCTCCGCCTGGGGTCATGTCTCCATCGACAGACGCGGTAGCAGAGTGAACGCGCGCTTTGCGCGCGTTCATCGCACCCGCAAGTCAACGAACGTGTGCCAGGCACCCGCTTTTGCACTTCGAAATAAGTCACTGCCGGTGCCAGGCACCGGCAGTGACTTATTAACCAAGGCGCGACGTTGGATGTGGCAGGGTGACGGGTGCGGAGGCGCATCAGACGCCCGGAGCACCCATCACCCGTCCCTCGCAGAGGGCACGACCTCCACGACAGCGCGGCGAATCAGCCGAGCGATTCGGCGCTCGGTCTGCCGACGGTACCCGCCACCATGTTGCGTATCTGCTTCGTCGACACCTGCGTCGGCTTGCCGCGCGCGGCGAAGTTGTACGGCTCGGTGTCGATGTCTTCGAGCTCGATTTCGCCCGCGAGCACCGCCGCTTTCCATTGCTGGTGCTGCGGTTCTCGCGCATGGAATTCGGGCATTACTTCGCGCGCGAACAGTTCCAGACTGCTGCAGATGTCGGCATGCGTGTTCTTGCCGGCCTGGTTCAGCAGGATGACCTGATCGACATTCGCTGCTTCGAGTTCGAGCAGCCGTGTGCGAATGGTTTCCGGCGAGCCGATCAGTTCGCTGCCGGTGCGCTTCTGTCCCGCGGGCGTCTGTTTCCATTCCTGGTAGCGCTCCCAGATGTTGACGCTGCCGGGTTCGAACGGACCTTCCTTGTTGTACAGCTGCAGTGCGAACTGGAAGAACGTCCAGCCGTCGGCTTTCTGCCACGCTTCTTCGTCGGTGGCCGCGCACATGAAGCCCGATACCACCGCGATGTTCGGATTGGTCTGATAGTCGCAGAGCTTTTCGAGATCGCGCAGGTAGGTGTTGTAGTACGCATTGACCCACGCCTGCGCAGCTTTGAGATCGGCGAACTTGAAGCACAGCGAGCCCATGCCGCGGTGCGCGGCGTAGCGGATCGTGTCGAGCTGCGAACACGCCACCCACAGCGGCGGATGCGGTTTCTGCAACGGCTTCGGCACGACCGCGCGCATCGGAAACTTGAAGTACTCGCCGTCGTATTCCCAGCCGTGATTCCAGAACATCGGCAGCACGCAGCGCACGCCGTCTTCCCAGACGTCGCGTTTGTCCCGGAAGCGCAGGTTGAACGGATGCAGTTCGGTCACCGAGGCACCCTCGCCGAGGCCGAGCTCGACGCGACCGTCGGAAACGAGATCGAGCGTCGCCACTTTCTCGGCGACGCGCGCTGGGTGATTCGTGGTGAGCTGAATGATGCCGTGGCCCAGGCGAATGTTCTTCGTGCGCTGGCTCGCGGCCGCGAGGAACACTTCCGGCGCGGACGAGTGCGAATACTCTTCTAAGAAGTGGTGCTCCACTTCCCAGGCGTAGTCGAAGCCGAGTTTATCGGCGAGTTCGACCTGGTCGAGCGCCTGCTTGAACAGCCGATGTTCGCTGTCCTTGTCCCAGTTCCTGGGTAGCTGATGTTCATAGAAAATGCCGAATTTCATGCGCTCTCTCCCCCGATGACCACGCAAAACGAATAGGAGGGGATGGTGGCACCCGGTTTCCGAAACTGCAAACGGCGGGTCCGGGCGGCTGAAAATGGTGCGGCAGTCGGCATTTTCGGCGGCGATTGACCAAATTCCTGAATTGGTTCAGCTAGTCTCTTGATTTCCTCCATTTTTGTAGGTCTAATCGCTGCCAGTAGATCTCTAGGGTCCAGGCAGCTGGACGAAAGCCCGCCTCAACAGCGGGCTTTTTTTTGGTCCATCGCTGGTCAGCTCTGCGGTTCGCTCGACACGGTGCGGATGTGTACGTCGCGTTGCGGGAACGGCACTTCGATGCCGCCCGCCTCGAGCGCATGAGCGATGGCCGTGTTGATGCGATCCGTCGTCGTCAGGCCGATGTCCAGGTTCTGAATCCAGAACAGCATCCGGAAGTTCAGCGCGCTGTCGCCGAACGCTTCGAAGATAACGAGTGGTGCCGGATCGCTCATCACCTCCGTATCGGCCTCCAGCACGCCGTGCAGGATTGCATGTACCTGATCGAGATCACTGCCGTATGCAACGCCAACCGTCGCCTCGAGCCGGCGACGCCGGTCGGACAACGTCCAATTGATCAGGCGGTTCGAGATCAGTTCGCCGTTCGGAACCACCACTTCTGATCCGTTGAACGTGCGCAGTCGGCTGGCACGCAAGCCGATCTGCGTCACCGTTCCCTGCAGATCGGCCAACTGGATGATGTCGCCGATCTGGATCGAACGTTCGAAGATCAGAATGAAGCCAGAGACGAGATTGTTGACGACATTCTGCAGGCCGAAGCCGATGCCCACCCCGAGCGCGCTGACGATCAGGGTCAAATTCGACAGCTCGATACCCAGGATGCCTGCGCCGATCAGCAGACCAACGAGCACCATCAGATAGTTTGCGACCGTCGAGATCGCATTCGGAACGCCGCGCGGCAGCGCGAAGCGGGGCAGCACATCGTCGCGCAACAGCACCTGCGTGAGGCGCGACGCAAGGATCGCGATCCACACTGAAAGCGCGAACCCGAGTGTGCGGCCCAGCGAAATGGTGACTTGACCGATGGTCCAGTGTGCGGCGAGCAGGGTGTCGATTGCGTCGCTGAGGGGTGCGAGCGCCCGCAACGATTTGAGCATGTAGAGGAACCACAGCACGACCGCACCAATCACCGCCAGCCGGCGCGCATGACTCATGATCGTGAACTCGTACGTAGCTACCGAGCGTATACCGCGAGCCTTCAGCGAGTGCACGACCAAATGCGCAATTTCGTCGAGCACCAGTACGGCTGCGTATTCCGCCGCCGCGAGTATTGCGCCGCGCACGATCGTAGTCTGCAGCATCAAACCGAGGTCGACGTTGCCGAGCACCTCGAACAGCAGGCTCAGAGCAGAGACGCCGATCGCGGCCGCGATCAAGCGATGCGTCATCGGAGACAGATATCGGCCGAGCCCGAGGCGCGTATCGAGGCTCAGTGAACGCAGCCAGCTGAATAACGCGATGGCGACCACGCTCAACAGCAGCAGCAACAGCCGCTGCAACACGATGTCGCGCGCGAATGCGGTCGTGATTCGTTCGAGTATGAATGTGCCGGCAAGCGCATAGAGTGCCGGCCGCAATTCCGGATCGAGGTACAGCAGCAGGATCCGCAGCATCGGAATGACGGTGAGCAGAGCGAAGAGCTGAAGCACGCCGGACGGTGCGTCCGGATATAGGAGCGGTGCGACCAGCAGCGCGAGCAGGAAGGCCGCAGAGATCGGGCGCGTCGCGGCACGCGAGGTCCGTCCATCGCGCGGCTCCGATCCGAAGCGCCGTCGCAAATACCGCACGAGTGCGAACCCCGCGACGAAGATCGCGACATGCAGGATGACGCGCGTGACGTTGTCCGCGGCGAATTGCAGGCCGCGCGGGAGCGCTTGCCCGAGAACGCGCGTGGATCCGGAACTCGACGCCGCGATTTCGTCGAAGCTCAGACGCCACAGCGGCGGTTGCTGTACCTGGATGAGCGCGCGTAAACGTTCGGTGCCGACCAGCGCGAGATCGGCGCGGGCGGCGCGCGCGCGATCGTCCAGAGCCAGGATCCGGTTCTGCAGTTGCGCGGCGCGATCGAGCGATCGCTGCGCTGCGATCAGCAGCCGTCTGCCATCATCGACGATCGAATCGAGCCGCGACCGGATTGCCTCCGGAAGCGGCGTGTCGTGCGCGTTGCGCAGGCCCTCTGCGCGTTTGATCGTGGCGCCGATTTCGCCGCTCAGCGCCTCGAGCCCGGCCGACCGCTGCGTGAGCACCTCGCTGATGCGGGTGGTGCCCGCGGACATTGCATCGAGCTCGGACGTCGCGTCGCGAATGGCCGCCTCCGTGAGCGCGCGAGCAGCATTCGGGTTCGCTACCTCGGCGAGGTTGGACCCGAATCGGGCTTCGAGCCCGTCGAGCGACTTCTCGAGCTTCTCGAGTTCCGACGCGCCGGAGAGGCGTTCTTTGATTTCCGACAGCCGCTGCGTTGCGTCGATCGACCACCTGACGACATCCTCGGGGGGCGGCGCGACGGGCGCCGGTTGGTCGGCACTCGCAGCAGTGAGCGGCAGCAGTGCGAACCACAGGCCGACGAGCCGACACGCCACTTTGCTGCTCAACGATTCCGCGCCAGGAAGTCGCGCACGATCGCGTTGAATTCGGCCGGCTTCTCGAAGTAGGTGGAGTGACCGGCACCGGCGACCATGCTGATCGTTGCGCCGATCGCCGCCGCCGTGGCCTGCAGCAACGCCGGCGGGAACGTTACGTCGAGGTCGCTCGCGATCACGTGCACCGGCACCGGGAATGGTCGCAGGCGTTCCGGGTTCACGAACGCTTCGCGCGCCATCAGCGCGGCGATCGGCATCGGCGTGGTATTGAAGGCAGTGATGGCCGTGTACAGATAGGCACCGGCCGGGTCCGCCTCGCGAAACGGCGCGCCCAGCGTCATCGCAGTGAGGTCGTTGGTCGGCGGACGCGCGACCAGCGTGCGCATCTGATCGCGTAAAGCATCGCTGTAGATCGCGCCGGGAGTATTGCCGAGCACCAGCGCGCGGACGCGCTTCGGATGATTGACGGCAAGTCGCACGCCGGTCCATCCGCCCATGGACTGGCAGACGACTGCCGCGCGATCGATCTTCTCCGCGTCGAGAATGGCGAGCGCATCGGCGTCGAAGGCGGTTGCGGCAAATGCGGTTGGAGCGCATTTGGAGCGACCGAAGCCCCTGTGATCGAAGGTGATGACGCGGTGATCGCGGCTGAACTCGGGCACCTGCTGCCACCAGCTAGCCGCGTTGCCGCCGGCGCCGTGCGCAAACAGCACGGCCGGACCTGCGCCGGTTGCCTCGTAGTAGATCTCTGCGTCGGCTGTCTTGACCGTAGGCATGATGCATCCTCGGAGAGGGGATGGCATTGTGCCATGGCCGGATCGAAGCGCCACTCACGCAAAAGCCGGAGGAGGGAACGATGCCGTACAACCGTTTTGTCGAGGTGCGCGCCGCAGTCGCCGACATCGCCCGCGACTTTGCCGCGCAGCGTACAGAACGGCTCGGCCGCAGATCGCTGGAACCGGAGGATTTCGCGCGACTCGAGCGCGCAGGCTTCCTGCTGACCGGCGTCCCGGCGCAACAAGGTGGGTTGTGGCGCGGGCTCCCCGAGTCGGTCCGCGACTACACCGAACTCGTGCGGCTGCTGGCCGAAGGCGACGCATGCGTGGCGCTCGTCGCTGCGATGCATCCGTCGGTGCTGTCGTTCTGGCTTTCGGCGGCCGATCCGCAGACCGCCCCGGAAAGTTGGTGCGCGCAACGGCAGCGGTTCGTCGAGACGGCCAAGAGTGGCCATTGGTGGGGCACGATGATCTCGGAACCGGGCAGCGGCGGCGACATCCTGCAGACGCGCGCGAAAGCGGAGCCCGACGGTGCGGGTTTTGCGCTGAGCGGCGACAAACACTTCGCGTCGGGTTCCGGCATCACGTCGTTCATGATCACGACGGCGCGGGTGGGTGATGCGTCGCCGGACCTGTTCGTGGTGGACATGCGCGGCCGGCAATGGGACGGCGGTGCCGGCATCAAGCTGCTCGCACCGTGGAACGGCCACGGCATGATCGCCACGCAGAGTCACGCGTTCTCGCTGAGCCGGTGTCGCGCCGAACGGGCCGCCTCGCACGAGGCGTTCGCAAGCGCGGTGCCGACGGTATCGCAACTCACGCCGATGCTGTTTGCCGCGGTCGTCATCGGCATTCTGCGCAATGCGATCGATATGGCGCGCGAACGAGTGCGCACCCGTGCTGCCGGACTGAAGGCATACGAGCAGGTCACCTGGGTCGAAGTCACCAACGCGGCGTGGCTTGCAGAACAGGCTTACGAAGGGGCGCTGCGCGCGATCGAGAACGGATCCGGCGGGCTTCTCGCGGCGTCACGCGCGAAAGCCACCATCGCGACGCTTGCCGAACGGTGTCTCGCCGACCTCGGAAGAGTGCTCGGCGGCGCGAGCTACGCGCGCGACGCGCCGTTCGGCCAGTGGGCCGAAGACGTGCGCGCGCTGGGATTCCTGCGACCCCCGTGGGGTCTCGCGTTCGAACAGCTGTTGAAGCTCGATCTCGCGCGAACCTAGCGTTCGCGGAACTTCGGCTTGCGCTTTTCGACGTGCGAGGCGACGCCTTCGCGGTGGTCTTCCGTCCGCCACAATTCATCGGACAGCATGCGGCCGTACTCTTCGAGTTCCTGCCAGTGCATCGCGAGACCTTTCTGCACCGTGCGTTTGATCGCGCGCTGCGCGAGCGGTGCGCCCCACGACAGCTTCTCGATCAGTTCGTCTACGGCTTTGCCGAGCGTCTCGTGCGGAACTACGCGCGACACGATGCCGAGCCGCAGCGCTTCTTCGGCGCTGACCAGTTCGCCGGACAACAGCAATTCCATCGCGCGCGACACGCCGATGATCCGCGGCAGCAGATAGGTGCCGCCGACGCTGCCGATCACGCCGCGTCGCACGAAGTAGGAGCCGAGCTTCGCGTGATCGGAGGCGATGCGCATGTCGCACAGCAGCGCGAGGTCCATCCCCATGCCGACCGCCGCGCCGTTGATCGCCGCGATGGTCGGCTTGGTGCAGTCGAGGATGGAACTGACGATCGGCGTCGCCGCGCCGAGGCTCGAACGATAGCGCGCCAGCATGCCGTCGCTGCGCTTGCTCGGATGATTCTTCTCCGACAGGAAGATCTCGTTGAAATCGTCGCCGGCGCAGAACCCGCGACCCGCTCCTGTGAGCACGATGAAGCGCGTGGCGCGATCGGCATCGGCCTCTTCGAACGCGTCGGCCAGCTCGACGTAGGTCTGCGGCCGCACCGCGTTCATCGCTTCCGGTCGCGACAGCGTGATCCAGCTGGTTTCGTTGCGGGTGTCCAGTTTGATGTCTTCGTAGCTCACGGTGTGTCTCCTCGGTGCGGTGGGTGAGGATGAGTCACGGCCGGTGCCTGGCACCGGCGATGACTTATTTCGTGCCGGTGACCAGAAACTGCGGCAGGCAGGCCATGTAGGTTCCGTTGTCGATGCCGCGCTCCGCGGCCGCGAGCAGCGCGTCGACTTCGTCGTCGGGCAGCGTGCCGAACGTGCGGATGTAACTGCGCATGTTGCGCAGCACCGACAGCAGCGCACCGGTGCGGTCGACCATCGGCACGATGCGCACGTCGATGTCGTGTAAGCCGACGGCGTGCATCGCGGCGGGCAGCTTGCGGCCGATGTGCGGTTCGCGGAATGCGGGCGCCGCGGCGGTGAAGAAGCGGTCGACCGTCGCCTTGCCCCATGGCTCGACGATCACGAAGCCCCAGTCGCTGTCGATCGCGTGCAATTTGCCGCCGGGTGCAAGCACCCGCACGGCTTCGCTCAGCGTCGCGTGCAGATCGGGGACGTATTCGAGCACGTTCTTCGCGATCACCCGGTCGATGCTGGCGTCGCCGAGTGGAAGCGTCGCACCGTCGAGGTGGTGGAACTGCACGTGTGACAAACCACGCTGGACGGCGCGGGCGCGCGCGTCGGCGACGAACCGTGCATTGATGTCCGCACCGTGAACCGCACCGTCGCGGCCGACCATATCCGCCAGCGCAAGGCTGAAGAATCCGGGTCCGCAGCCGAGATCGAGCACGCGGTGTCCCGGCGCGATGCCGGCGGGCTCGAGCAGCCGCGCCTGCTCGGGCCGCCAAACGAACATCTGCTCGTAGCGCGCCAGGCGTTCTGCTTCGATCACCTTCCAGTGATCGGTGTAGAACGTGGCGCTTGACGCGGTGGCGCTTGACGCGGTGGCTGCTTGACGCGGAATCGGTCATATCCGTCAGGCCAGTTCTTCGAGCACCTTCGCCGGATGGTCTTCGGCTTTCGGCACGCGCTTCCAGTGTTTGCGCACCTTGCCGTCGGGTCCGATCAGCACGGTGGAACGGATCACGCCGATCGTCTTCTTGCCGTACATCATCTTCTCGCCGTACGCGTCGTATGCGGTCATCACGCTGCGATCCGGATCCGACAACAGCGTGAACGGCAGTTTGTATTTCGCGGCGAATTTCTTGTGCGACTCGCCGTTGTCTGCCGAAACACCGAGCACGACGGTGCCGGTTTTCTGAATGTCCTTCCACAGATCGCGAAAGCCGCACGCTTCCTTCGTGCAGCCGGGCGTGTCGTCTTTCGGATAGAAGTACACGACCACGTTCTTTCCCTTGAAGTCCTTCAGCGCCACAGGTTTGCCGTTAGCGTCCTGCAGGCTGAACGCCGGTGCCGCTTTGCCTTCTTCGATTGCCACAAGTAACTCCTCTGTTCGGTGAATGGTGCGTCGATGTAACCGCGCTTCTCAGCGATAGCCTTCGGTGACGGGCCGGCGCGGCAGCTGCCACCACAATGCGTCGCAGCCCTTTGCCAGTTCGTCGTCCCACGCCACTTCGAGCGCGGCAATGTTTGCGTCGAGTTGATCGGCGCGGCTCACGCCGATGATCGCCGACGTGATGCCCGGCTGGCGGATCACCCAGCTCACGGCGACGCCGACCATCGGCAGATTGCGGTCGCGCAACAAGGCGCCGAGCGCCTCGACCGCCGCGAAGTACGGGTCCTGCCAATAGCGGTTCTGATACGTGTTCGCGGCCGAACCGAGCGTGAAGCGCGTTTGCGGCTGCAGATTCGTGTCGCCGCGGTATTTGCCCGACAACATGCCGCCGGCGAGCGGGTTGTACGTCAGCACCCCAAGACCCTCGGCGCGCACCAGCGGAAGCACTTCGGTTTCGATTTCGCGGTACAGCAGGTTGTAGCGCGGCTGCAGCGATGCGTAGCGCGACACGCCGAGGCGGTCGGCGGCGGCAAGTGCCTGGCCGAGACGCCACGCCGGATAATTCGAACAGCCGATGTAGCGAACCTTGCCGGCCCTCACCAGATCGTCGAAGGCGCGCAGCGACTCTTCGACAGGCACGCGCGGGTCGAACGCGTGTGCCTGATACAGATCGACGTAGTCGGTCTGCAAACGCTTCAGGCTCGCGTCGATCGATTCGACGATGTGTTGCCGCGACAGACCGGACGCGTTGGGGCCGCGCCGCATCGGCGCAAAGCACTTGGTTGCCAGAATGATGCGATTGCGATTGCCGCGCGCCTTCATCCAGCGGCCGATGATCGATTCGGTGGCGCCGACGGTGTCGAGCGAACCGCCGAGCGGATACGCGTCCGCGGTGTCGAGGAACGTCAGACCGCGCTCGAACGCAGCGTCGAGAATTTCGACGCTGCGCGGTTCGTCCACCTGAAAGCCGAAGGTCATGGTGCCGAGGCACAACGCCGGTACTTCGAGTCCGTTGCGACCGAGCCGCCGCATTTCCATCGTCGCACTCCGATTCCGCTGCCGGGCGAGCTTGGGACGATCCTTTTGCTAAAGCAACGGGCCTGTAGGGCCGCGAGCTGATGCAGCTTGACTCCGCTTCGGTCGCTGCTGAATAGTCGGTGATCCGCGCAGCGAACAACCACCAGAGAAGAGCATGAGAGGAGCGCCATGAGCTACCCCGTCATTTCCGCCGATTCGCACATCACCGAACATCCCGATACCTACACCGCCCACATCGACCGCGCGTTCCGCGACCGCGCACCGCACATCGTTTCGACGTCCGACCGCGGCGACGTGTTCGTGATCGACGGCATGGACCGGCCGATCGCGCTCGGTCTCGTCGCGGCCGCGGGAAAGAAACCGGAAGAGATCACCGAAGCCGGTGTGAAGTTCGAGGAACTGCACCGTGGCGGTTGGGATCCGGTGGCGCGGCTGGCCGACCAGGATCGCGACGGTGTGTCTGCCGAGATCATCTATCCGACCGTGGGCATGATGCTGTGCAACCACCCGGACTTCGATTTCAAGCACGCCTGTTTCGACGCGTACAACCGCTGGATCGCCGAATACTGCGGGTCGCAGCCGAAACGCCTGCTCGGCTGTGGCCAGACCGCGATGCGCACCCCCGAAGAGGGCGTTCAGGACATCAAGAACATCAAGGCGCTCGGCCTGCGCGGCGTGATGATGACCGGCGATCCGGCGCTCGAAGACTACGATAGCCCGATCTACGATCCGGTCTGGGAGACGGCCGTCGACCTCGGCCTGCCGCTGTCGTTCCACATCCTGACGACGCGCGGCACCAGTAAACACCGCGGTCCGCGCATCAACAGCTTCCTGTCGATCATCCGCGGCAACCAGGACATTCTCGGCACGATGATTTTCGGCGGCGTGTTCGAACGCCATCCGCAGCTGAAGATCGTCTGCGTCGAGGCGGACGCCGGTTGGGTGCCGCACTACATGTACCGGATGGACCACGCGTACAACCGGCACCGCAACTGGCTCGGTAAAGGCGTGAACCTGTCGAAAGCGCCGTCGGAGTATTTCCGGGAACACATCTACACCACGTTCCAGGACGACTGGGTGGCATTCCGCAGCGCCGACCAGATGAACTGGCACCGGCTGATGTGGGCGAACGACTTCCCGCACAGCGATTCGACGTGGCCCTGGTCGCAGGAGATGCTGGCTGAGCAATCGAAGCATCTAACGGACGAACAACGCCGCGCGATCCTGTGCGACAACGTCGCCGACCTCTATCACATCGATCTGTCGTCGCTGAAAGCCGCGGCATGAGCCGCACCGGCGCCGATCTCGTCGCGAGCGCGCTGAAAGCGCTCGGCGTTCGACATGCGTTCGCGATCGTCAGCATCCACAACATGCCGATCCTGGATGCAATCAACAGGCTCGGCTTCACGAAACTGATCGACGTCCGCCACGAACAGGCCGGCACGCACGCCGCCGACGGCTATGCGCGGGCCACCGGCGAAATTGGTGTGATGATCGCGAGCACCGGCCCGGGCACGACGAACACCGTGACCGGTTTGTACGAAGCCGCGTACGCATCGAGCCGCGTGCTGGTGATCACCGGTCAGGCGGAAACCGGCTTCTACGGGCGTGGTCTTGGTTACGTGCACGAAGCCGACAAGCAGATGGCGATGCTTCGCAGCGTCGTCAGCGCAGTAGAGAGCCCACGCCAGCCGCGCGACATCGCACCACTGTTGGCGCACGTCGTTTCGCAGATGTCGAACGGTCGGGGCCAACCGGGTGCGATCGAGATTCCGATCGATCTGCAGTATGCGGACGTCGGCGACCAGACGTTTGCGTTACCGACCAGCAAGCGAAGCATCCCGGACGCGACGGCGTTGACGGCCGCCGTCGAGCTGCTGAAGCAGGCGCGACGGCGCGTGATCATTGCCGGCGGCGGCGTGATCGCGGCGGAAGCGGGGGCCGCGCTCGTCGAACTGGCGGAGCGGCTCGGCGCACCGATCGTCAGTACGGTGAACGGTCGCGGCGCGGTGCAGGAGCGGCATCCGCTCGCGGTGGGCAATCTGTATCAAAGCCGCGCGATGGCCGGCGCACTCGAACAGGCCGACGTAACGCTCGCGATCGGCACGCGGTTCCAAGCCGGCGTGGACGGCGCCAATCATCGGCTGAAGCCGCCGGGACAGCTGATTCACATCGACGTCGATCCCGGCACGATCGGTCGCGCGCATCCGGCGACGGTGTCGGTCGTCGGCGACGCCGGTCTTGCGATCGCGGCGTTGAACGACCGTCTGCACGATGCGTCGCCCAACGACGCGCAGTTCAACGCGGCGGTGTTCGAGGTGCGCGACGGTGTGCGCGCGTCGCTCCGAGGCCGCATCGGCGCCGATTACGCGGCGATCATGGATCTGATGCGCGCCGGACTTCCCGACGACGGCAATGTGGTGCGCGATACCACGGTGCCGGCCTACAACTTCGGCAATCAGCTGCTGCCGATTCTGGCGGCGCGAACCTCGATGAGCCCCACGTCCGGCGCGATCGGTCCCGGTCTGCCGCTGGCAATTGGCGCGGCGATCGGCAGCGGCCGCCGGACGCTGGTGATCCACGGCGACGGCGGCTTCATGTTCCATGCCACCGAACTCGCCACCGCCGCGCAGTATCGCGTGCCGGTGATCGTCTGCGTGTTCAACGATCGCGGCTACGGCGTGTTGCGTGGTCTGCAGGCCAACCGGTTCGAGGGGCGCATCAACGAGACCGACCTCGGTGTGGTCGATTTCGTCGCGATGGCGAAGAGCATGGGGGTACCGGGGCGCGTCGTACGATCGGTTGCGGACTTCGACGTGGGCTATCGTGAAGCGCTCGCAACCAACGGGCCTTATATGCTCGAACTCGACATGCTCGCGCTCGAGCCGATGAAAGGCAGCATTCTGCCGCGCTGACGTTCGGCGCAAAAAAAACTGGAGTACACGCATGGATCTCGGATTGAAAGGGAAGGGCGTCGTCGTCACTGGCGCGAGTCGCGGCATCGGGCGCGCTATCGCGCTCGAGTTCGCTGCGGAGGGCGCCAACGTGGCGATCTGCGCGCGCGGCAAGGAAGCGCTCGACGCGACGCGCGCCGAGCTCGATGCGCTGAAAGTGAAAACGCACGCGCAGGTATGCGACGTCGCCGATCCGAAGGCGTTGACCGACTTTCTCGATCAGAGCCGCGAGCGGCTGGGCGCGGTGGACGTGCTGGTCAACAACTCGTCCGGCTTCGGCACCTCCGACGACGAAGCGGGTTGGCGCATGAGCTACGACGTGGACGTGATGGCGAGCGTGCGCGCAACGTGGCAGGTGGTGCCGTGGATGGTGGCGCAGGGCAGCGGCGTGGTGATCCACATCGCGTCCACGTCAGGGCTCGAAGCCGGGTCCCCGCCGTCCTATGCCGCCGCGAAAGCCGCGCTGATCAGTCACTCGAAAACGCTGGCGGCTGCGCTTGCACCGCAAGGCATCCGCGTCAATTGCGTGGCGCCGGGTTCGATCGAATTTCCGGGCGGCATGTGGCAGCAGATCAAACAGGGCATGCCGGCGATGTACGAGCGGATCCGCGACAGCATCCCGTTCGGTCGCCTGGGTACCGCAGAAGAGGTGGCCGCCGCTGTGGTGTTCCTCGCGTCGAGGCGTGCGTCGTGGATCTCGGGCGTCACGCTCTCCGTCGATGGCGTGCAGCACAAGGGCAATCTGTGATCGCGGTCAGTTGAGCGTGTTTCCGAGCAGCGATCCGAGTTGTGCCTGCACGCCGAATAGCGACGCCATCCACGAAATCAGACCGGTGACCGCGGCCATGAGCGGTCGTTGGACCTGCGGCGCGAACAGCAGCAACGCGACGATGATCAGCAGGCCGAACTGTTCGAGGCGCCGATAAACCGCGAGCGCGCCGGGCGGAAGGAAATACTGGACCACGCGCGATCCGTCGAGCGGCGGAATCGGAATCAGATTGAACACGGCGAGCAGCGCGTTGATGAAGATGCCGCTCGCGAGCATCTGCAGCCATCCCGACGCAGCCGGTGTGCCGGTACCTTTGGTGATCGCGAAGATCGCCATCAGTCCGAGCGCGATCGCGACGTTGGCGCCAGGCCCCGCCGCACCGACCAGCGCGGCATCGCGGCGCGGCTGACGCAGCCGCCGCGTGTCGATCGGCACCGGCTTCGCACCGCCGAAGATGAACGGCGCACCGGTCAACAGCAGTGTGAGCGGCAGCAGAATGGTGAAGAACAGATCGATGTGCGGAATCGGGTTCAGCGTCAGGCGACCGTGTTCGCGCGCGGTCGGGTCACCCAACCGGTCGGCCGCGAATCCGTGCGCGGCTTCATGACTCGTGATCGAGAACACCGCGATCACGATCACGCCGACGAGTGTGGTGGTATCCATGCCGGGTCAGGCGCCGGCGGCCGTTCGTGATCCCGGCGGCGGAGGCATCGGCACATCCTCGGGCAGCAGGTCGGCCATTTCTTCGCTGATGCCGATTTCGTCGACCAGGAAGCGCTTTCGCGACTCGCCTGCGATCGGTGAGGCGGCGACCTTGCCGTCTGCGTCGACGACGATCCTGTTACCCAGGCCCGCGCCGATGCGGCCGCTATCGCGGACAAGGTTCAGATTCAGATTGAAATTGAACGGGCTCCACGCTCGCGTGGCTTCGTGGAACGTGCTGAAGTCTGCCGCTGAAACGTCGTAGAGGTTGTAGCGGCAGTCGAGCAGATCGGGGCGCTGCAGCGCGTTCCAGCGCACGGTGAAGAAACCGTCGACGAAGCGCGCCCGTACACCCCAGGCCGGATGCGCAACGCGTGCTGCGTCTTCGATCGGTAGCGGTTCGACGAACAGCATCGATGCATCGGCGATGTAACGGGCGTCGCAGAAATGCACGACGACAGAGCCGTGATTTGGCGGAATACCCGGCGCGACCATCATGGTTGCGGCGGCACGACGAGCATCGAAGCCGAGTGAGGAGAGCAGATCGCACAGCGCGCCATTGGCGGCCCAGCACGTCGCACCGGTGCCGTGCGCGAGCCACGCCTCGAAGAACTCGTTGGGCGTATCCCCGGGAAGCGTTGCCGGGTTACCTGCGCGTACATGAATCAGTTTTCGGATGTTGTCGAATGGGACCCGGCGGCACCATGCGCCGTAGAGATCCGACAAACCGGCAATCGACACTTCCGGCCGCGACGACAACCCGAGTCGTTCGAGCACTCGCTCGACGAGTTCCTGGTTCAGTACGCTGCTCATGTCGCCTCGGCCTCCGGAATGGCGGTGCGAGAGCATAATCGGCCGCTGCGGGGAATTGAACACGGTACGGCGCCGTAACTACTCGTGTCGCAACGCCTCGATCGGATCGAGCGCGGCTGCTTTGCGCGCCGGGAAAAAGCCGAACGCGACGCCGACGGCGGCGGAGAACACGAATGCCACCACGACCACCCCAACGTCCGGCGTGAAGGGGATGTCCAGGAAGTACGCGGCAAGCACGGATCCGCCGAGGCCGAGTGCGATGCCGACGAGTCCGCCGAAGCACGACAGAACCGCGGCTTCGACCAGGAACTGCAGCATCACTTCGACACTGCGGGCACCGACCGCGAGCCGGATACCGATCTCGCGGGTTCTTTCGGTGACCGACACCAGCATGATGTTCATGATGCCGATGCCGCCGACCAGCAGACTGATGCCGGCGACGGCCGCGAGCATTGCCGTCAGCACGCCGGTCGTGCGCGCCACCGTGGCTGCGATCTCCTTGAGGTCGGTCACCTGGAAGTCGTCCTTCGCTCCAACCGAATGGCGCCGCTGCCGCAGCAGCGACTCGATGCTGGCGCGCACCTTCTCGGTGACTGAACTGTCGCGCGCCGACACGAACAGGGTGTCGACGTCGGAGTTACCTGCGATCCGACGCTGGAAGGTTTTCAGCGGTATCACGATCAGGTCGTCCTGATCGTTGCCACCCATCGATCGTCCCTTGCTCGCGAGCAGTGCGACGACGTTGCAGGTCATTGTTCCGATCCGGATGTTCTGCCCGACAGAATCCGAAGACCCGAACAGATCGTCGGCGACGGTTGCGCCGACGATGCACACGGATTTGCCGCCACGTTGCTCGCCATCGGTGAACGTGCGACCGCGGGCGATGGTCCAGTTGGCTGCAACGAAGTAACCGTTCTCGGTTCCGGTCAGCCATGTCGAACGGTTCGCGCTGCCATTGACCGCCACTACGTTCTTGTTCGCGTACGGCGCGACTGCGCGCACGTCGCCGACCTCGCGCTTGATCGCGTCGACGTCGGCTAGCGTGAACGGCGCACCGAGAGACGACGTTCCGCCGGGGCCGCGCTGCACGCGCCCCGGCGAGATGATCAACAGGTTTTCGCCCAGGCTCGAGATTTCCGCGGTGATCTTCGAACTGGCGCCGGCGCCCAATGTGACCATCGTGATCACCGCCGCAACGCCGATCACGACGCCGAGAATCGTCAGCACAGATCGCAGTGCGTTACGGCGGATCTCGCGGATTGCGATTACCAGTGTGCTCCACCACATCAGCCGCGCGCCCGCGTGATTTCGTCGGAGACGATGCGCCCGTCGAAGAAGCGGATGCGGCGCCGCGCGTATCCGGCGATGTCGGCTTCATGCGTGACCATGATTACGGTAATGCCCATTTCGACGTTGAAGCGCGTCAGCAACTCCATGATTTCCTGCCCGCGGGCAGAATCGAGATTGCCGGTCGGCTCGTCGGCGAGCAGCACCTGCGGCTCACTGACGATCGCGCGCGCGATGGCGACGCGCTGCTGCTGACCACCGGAGAGCTCCGACGGCGCGTGATGTTCGCGCCCGGACAGACCCACGACTCGCAATGCCTCGGCCGCCTTCGCGCGCCGTTGTGCCGCCGGGAGTCGTTGATACACCAACGGCAGCTCGACGTTCTCCAAGGCGGAGGTTCGACTGAGGAGGTGGAATCCTTGAAACACGAATCCCAGGTGATGGCGGCGCAGCAGCGCGCGCTGATCCTGATCGAGCGTACTCACGTCGACGCCGCGAAAAAGGTGCGTTCCGCTCGTGAGGGTGTCCAGGCAACCGAGCACGTTCATGCAGGTCGATTTGCCCGAACCGCTCGGACCCATTACGGCGACGAATTCTCCGGCAACGATCGTCAGGTCGACACCGTCGAGTGCACGCACCTCGGACGCGCCGCGCCCATACACTTTCGTTGCGTCGCGCAACTCCATCAGCGGCGCGCGCGGCGTCATATCGTGCATCGGATCAATGCGGAGGCCGGGAGAACACGCCGGTCCCCGCCGCGCTCGCCTCGGGCGCGACGATATCGATCACGACGGCCGTGCCGGCCGGGAGCGAGGTGCCCGGCAGCTCGGTGTTGTGGCCGTCGGAATCTCCGATGCGGACGTGCGCGGCCGCTGGGGTCGTGTTCCCTTCGCCGAGTACCCATATCGTACGCGCCGACGGATCGTCGGCCGGCGCAGCGGCGTCGGTCATTTCGGACGGTTTGAAGCGCAGTGCGGCATTCGGTATTCGCAGCACGCCTGTCAGTGTTTTCGTCACGATGTCGGCCGTCGCGGTCATGCCGGGGCGCAGCAACAGCGCGGTGTTGTCGAAGTCGAGCACGGCTTCGAAGGTGACGACGCCCTGAACGGTTTTCGGCGCGAAACGGACCGACGCTACACGGGCATCGAAGCGCGTGTTCGGATACGCATCGACCGAAAATGTCGCGGCCTGTCCCTCACGCACCTGGCCGATATCCGCTTCGTCGACGTCGACCTTCAACTGCATCTGCGACAGATCTTCCGCCAACGTGAACAGCAACGGCGTCTGAAACGTCGCAGCCACGGTCTGGCCGGGTTCGACGAGGCGGCTCAGCACGATGCCGTCGATCGGCGACACGATCACCGCCTTGCTGAGCGCAGTCTGGTCGGCCTGCAGGTTCGCTTTCGCCTGTGAAACCTGCGCAAGGGTGATCGATTCGGCCGCCTGCGCGCGTAGCCACGTCGCCTCGAGTTGGTCGAGATCCTGCTGCGAACACATCTTCGTTTGCGCCAGCCGCTCGCAGCGGTGGAAGCTCAGGTCGGTTTCGTGAACGGTGGCTGCGGCCTGCCGACGCGCCGCTTGTGCGGATTCCAAAGACGCACTCGCCTGCGAAACGCGCGCCTGCAGCTGATCCGTATCGAGTCGCGCGAGCACCTGGCCGCGCACGACGCGGTCGTTGAAGTCCACTTCGACGGTTCTGATCACGCCGGACACTTCGCTGCCCACGTCGACCTGCGTTACCGGGTGCAACACGCCCGTGGCGGTGACGGTGACGACGACGTCGCCGCGTTCGACCTGCGCAGTATGGTAGACAGGCTCGTCGGATTTCTTCGATGCGATTACGATCCAGACTGCGCCGCCCACGATCGCAGCCGCGACGACCGCCACGACTGCGCGCCAGTGTCGCCTCGTTGGTGATCTGAAGTTCAGTGTTTCGTCGATAGATGGCGCGGCGCGGGAAACATCACTGCTCAATCGTTACATCCTCAACGATCGACTACACCCGAAATGGGGAGCGATCAGGCGACGGCGGAGCTTATCCTATAATGGAAGCCGGAACGGAAGGCGGGTGCGAAGCGGCCTCAGTCGTCGACGATCGGCAACGCGCCGAGGTGTTCGCGCAGTACTTCGGGAGCTGCCCGCTCCGATAGCCAGTTCTCGTATGCATCGACCACCGCCGAGAACTTCACGTGACGCGTACTAATGGTGCCGGGTTGACCTTTCGAGCCGGGCTGCCCGGCCGCGCCCTCGTTGCCGGCGGATTGTGCGTTCTGCGAACCGCGCACGCCCTTGCAGCCTGCGCCGCCGCGTCCGCCTGGACCGCCACGCCCCGCCGTACCTGGCGTACCGGGATCGGCAGCGACGTGAGAGGCGGCCGCGCTGTACCAGACGGTAACCAGTCCGGCTGACCCGCCATGACCCGCGTCACCGCCGTTGCCGCCGCTTTTACCGCGCTCCGCGAGTCCGAATCCGCGGGGTCCGCAAAAGCCGTTCCGCCCTGCTGCGCCAGCGTAACCCCGTTGGCCGTCGCCGCCTGCTCCGCCGTTAGCCGCGATCGTCACATCGGTGAATTCGCCGGCGGCGACATATACCGAGCCGCCGTTACCGCCGTCCTTACCGGCGCCGCCGGGTGCACGTCCGTCGCGACCATCGGGGCCCGATACGTCGATCAGACCGTTGGTGATGTGCGGCGCGATGATGACGAGTTCGCCAGACGGCACCCAGATCCGGCTGTCGGGCGCGAATACGATTTCGTTCGCCACCAGAACCGCGGGGCTCGTCAGCAGTACATGGCCCACCACGCGGATGCGCTTGGCCGTAACCACACCATCGGTGGGCAACTCATCGTGCTTCGAGGCATCGAGCACGCGTTCATCGGCCGCCCCTTCGGCGATGTGTTCGCCAACGAGATCGATCTGTGAGTCGGTCGTGTGCGGCCACGGAATGAGGATCAGCAGCCACAGTACGCTGAGCAGCGCGAGACCCACCGGCCACGGATGCGCCAGCGCGAGATCCCGCCACTGCTCGAGGTTGGTCAGCCTGTCTCGGTGTTCCATGTCGTTCGACGGATCGATCGTTCTCGTCCCATTTGACCTGGTCCGCCAGCCCGTTACCGCGATTGAGCGCACACATGGACGGCCGATACGGACGCGTATCGCCGACCCCGCTGCTGACTTATAGTCAATCGAAGGGAGGGGGCATGCAAATTCGCTGTACCAAACCGTGGTTGCCGATCGATGCCGCGGCGCTCGAAGAGCTTCCGGGGCAGCTCGGCATTTTCGAACTCGCCGACGCGTCGAGCTGTGTGATCTTCATCGGCCGCGCCGACGCGCGCAGCCTGTTCGGGCTGCGCAGCGAAGTGGCCCGGCACGCCCATGCGATCCCCGAAGCGATGCTGTTCCGCTACGAGGTGACCACCGCGTATCACACGCGGCATCTCGAATTGCTGATGGTGCATCAGGCGGATCACACGGCGCTGCCGAAGTACAACGAACCGATGCCGAGTCTCGGCAGACTGTCTCCCGGTTGAGGCGATGAAGAGGACCGAATCATGGATCTGACGTTGACCGCGGAGCAGGACCTGATCGTATCGATGGTGCGACGGTTCGTTCGCGAGGAAATCGTGCCGCTCGAACTCGGGCTCGATCCCGACGCCGACGAACTGCCGGCGGCCGATCGGACGCGGCTCATCGCGAAAGTGAAGGAGATGGGACTCTACGGGCTCGACATTCCGCCGGAATACGGCGGCCCTGAGATCGATCTGCCGACACGCACGCTGATCGCAATCGAAATGTCGCAGCATCGCGCGGGGCTCTATGCGCCGTGCTACGGAGTGTTCGGCGGCGCCGGTCTGGCGCAATTGTTCGAGGCGAACGATGACCAGAAAGTCCGCTACCTGCAGCCGATGCTGCGCGGTGAAAAACGCGGTTTCTTCGGCCTGACGGAACCATCGGGGGGCAGCGACCCCGCGCGCGCCATCCGCACCCGAGCGGTACGCGACGGCGACGACTGGGTCATCAACGGCTCGAAGATCTTCATTTCGGGCGCCGATCGCGCGCACTTCGGCCTGGTCTTCGCGCGCACCGATCCGGAGAAGGGGCGGGGCGGCGTGACGTGCTTCATCGTGGATACCGATACGCCCGGCTTCCACGTGCGGCGCGTGGTCCACACGTTGCGTGCCGCGCGCTATGCAACGGAGCTGTCGTTCGTCGACATGCGCGTGCCGAATGCGAACGTACTCGGCAAGTTGAACGGCGGCTTCGCGATCGCGAACGATCGTCTGTCACGCCAGCGCATTCCGTACGCCGCGGGCTGCATCGGCGTGGCCGTGCTCGCGCACGAGATGGCGGTGGAATACGCGGGGCAACGCGAAACGTTCGGCGCGCCACTGGCCACCCGTCAGGCGATCCAGTGGATGCTGGTCGACAACGAAATCGACATCGAGAACGCGCGCTGGTTGACGTTGGCGGCCGCCGATCGCGCAGAGCGCGGCGAAGACTTCCGCAAACAGGCGGCGATGGCCAAACTCGTGGCCACCGAAGGCGCGAGCCGCGTGGTCGACCGGTGCATGCAGATCTACGGCGGTTACGGTGTGACGAAGGATTTTCCGTTCGAACGCTGGTATCGCGAGATGCGCATCCGGCGTATCGGTGAAGGTCCGAGCGAAGTGCAGCGACACATCATCGCGAGAGACATTCTCGGCGCGTCGCTGCGTTAGTGATCGGCTTCGCTGGAGGTTACGCGCCTCAGACGTGGTGGTTCGGCGAGGGCTCCCAACCCATCACTGCGAGCAGCACGAAGAATCCGACTATGTATGCCAAGGTCACGTGCCAGCCGCCCGACACCCAGCGGCCGACCGATTTGGCCTCCGGAAACAGGTTCGACAACGCGACCCCTGCACTCGAGCCGAACCAGATCATCGAGCCGCCGAAGCCCACCGTATACGCGAGCATGCCCCAGTCGTAACCGCCTTGCTTCAGCGCGAGCGCCGTAAGCGGGATGTTGTCGAATACCGCAGAAATGAAGCCGAGCCCCATCGCGCTATGCCATGAAGCGGGCGGCAGCTTTTCGACCGGCATCATCGATGCGATGGTGACCAGAGACAGCAGAAAGATCGTTCCTTTGAACGTCTCGGGTAGCAGCGACCAGTCCGGTTTGCGCAGCGGCGCGGTGGCAAGAAGCGCGACCCATACCGCCGCGCCGATCAGCGGGAAGTGTTCGAGCACGTCGGGAAACTCGACGTTCGCGACGACATTTGCGGTGATCGCCGCGGCGAGGATGATGACCACGATGGCGACGCGGGCCCAGTCGACCGACGCCCCATGCGTCGGTTCGGTGCTGATCGGCGAGTAGCGGTGCTGCTGAATGGCTGCGGGGATACCGCTGATGATCAGCGCGATGCCGGCGGCGACATACGCGTGGACCACGCTGAGCGGACTCACGCCGTCGATCCACATCATCGTCGTCGTCGTGTCGCCTACCACGCTGCCCGAGCCGCCCGCGTTCGATGCGGCGACGATTCCGGCCAGATAGCCGATGTGCACCTTGCCGCGAAAGACGACGCTCGCCATGGTGCCGCCGATCAGTGCGGCGGCGATGTTGTCGAGGAACGACGACAACACGAACACGATGACCAGCAGCGCGAATCCTCCCTTCCATTCACTGGGTAAGAAACGAGGCAATTCGGCCGGAATTTTCGATTCTTCAAAGTGTTTGGAAAGCAGCGCGAACCCCATCAACAGACCGAACAGGTTCGTCAGGATCACCCACTCGTGTTCGAGGTGGTGAACGAGGCCGACGAGGCCGGTGCCTGTCTTGAATCCCGTGAAGACGAGTTTGTAGAGCGTCACCACCGCCAGACCGGTGAGCGCGACATAGAGCGTCTGGTGGTGGAACAATGCGACCCCTGCGAGCGTCATGGCGAATAGCGCGAATTCGACCGGCGCGCCGAATTTGACTGCGCCGATCGCGACCATTGCTGCGAGCACGAAGAGGCCGCGTTCGCGGGACAGAACCCGCACCACAGAGTTGGACATGCTTGCCTCCCCAGGCGTCCGATTGCGGACCGGCGGATTATAGGCATGCTTTCGTCCGCGCCGCACCAGCCAACGATTTCGCTGGAACGCGTCACTGGGTTAGACTGCCGGCTCCTTCGTTGGAGATCCGCCATGTTTCGCATCCTCGTTGGGGTCGATGGCTCGGAACATGCCGATCGAGCTGCGCAATTTGCGATCAACCTCGCAAAGCGCATCGACGGCGCGGAACTGCAGCTCGTCAACGTCCAGGAATCCGTGGAAGAGTCGCAGACTCACGGTCTCGCGCGCGATGCGATCCAAAAGCACCGAGAAACTCTGGCCCTCGCAGCGAGCTCGGCGGCCACCGCGCAGGCAGGGAATGCAGGCGTTGCATGCAAGTTCGAGTGGCACTTCGGTGATCCGGCCGAAGTGCTGGTGAATGTGGCGAGCGCCTCGCAGTGCGCGCTGATCGTTCTCGGCACGCGAGGTGCGGGCGCAATCCAGAACCTGTTGCTCGGATCGGTTGCACAGAAGGCGCTACACCTCTCGAACGTACCTGTCACGCTGGTGAAATGACGGCGCGAGAGATGCGTAGCGGATGGACCGTGGCATGAGATAGAGTTCACCCCGCACGAACAACTCGACGGGAGAGGCGAGGGATGTTCCGTATCAGGCGTGGGCTCGATTTGCCCATCGAGGGCGAGCCCATCCAGCAGATCGGCGAACTGAAGCAACCTGAAAGGGTTGCACTGCTTGGCGCGGATTACCCCGGACTGAAACCCACACTGCTCGTCGCGGAAGGTGAGCATGTCAAGCGCGGGCAGGCGCTCTTCTCCGACAAGAAAAACGAAGCTGTCCACTACACGGCACCCGTGTCCGGGCGCGTCGTTGCCATCAATCGTGGTGACAGGCGGTCATTCATCTCACTGGAGATCGCCGTCGACCCGGGTGCGGCAGACGAGGTTACTTTTCGGGCGTACGAACCGGCGCAGCTCGCGGCGCTTTCACGCGAGCAGGTATCGGCGAATCTGCTCGAATCCGGGTTGTGGACCGCGCTACGCGCGCGGCCGTACGACAAGATTCCAGATCCCAAGACGACTCCGCATGCGATCTTCGTGAACGCGATGGACACCAATCCGCTCGCCGCGAATCCCGACGTCGTGATGGCGGGTCGCGAGCATGCGTTCAGGAACGGCGTGATCGCGCTGATGCGATTGACTGACGGCCTGGTCTACATCTGTCGCGCACGAGGTAGCGCGGCGCCGCGCATCACAGACATCGACCGGGCATCCGAGCAGGAATTCGACGGCCCGCATCCGTCTGGACTGGTGGGCACGCACATCCATCTGCTTGATCCGGTGGGAGCCAACAAGACCGTATGGCACCTCAACTACCAAGACGCGATTGCGATAGGTGAACTGTTCGCAACGGGCAAACTGGATTCGACACGGGTGATCTCGCTCGCCGGGCCGCAGATTCGTTCGCCGCGGCTGATTCGCACGTATCTCGGCGCTGCCAGCGACGACCTCACGCGCGGCGAGATGCTGGATGGCGAAAACCGTGTCGTTTCAGGATCCGCGCTGCATGGCGCGGTTTGCGAGGGCAGCATTGCATACCTTGGCCGCTACTCGCTGCAAATGACGGTGTTGCGCGAAGGCCGCGAGCGTCATCTCCTGCGATACGTTCAACCCGGGCGGGAGATGTACAGCGTCACGAATCTCGTGACGGGCAAGTTCCGCGCCGGGCATCGGTTTCGGTTCACCACTACTACGAACGGAAGTGCACGCGCGATGGTGCCGATCGGGACCTACGAAGAGGTGATGCCGCTCGACATTCAGCCGACGTTCCTGCTGCGTTACCTGATCGTTGGCGATACCGACCGCGCGGTACAGCTCGGTGCGCTGGAACTCGGCGAGGAAGATCTCGCGCTGTGTACTTACGTGTGTCCGGGCAAGTACGAGTACGGACCGATCCTGCGCGATGTGCTCAGCCGAATCGAAGTCGAGGGTTGAGCATGCCGTTGCGCCAATACATCGACACGAAGATCGCGCCGCACTTTCACAAGGGCGGCCGTTACGAGCGGTTCTTCACGTTCTACGAAATGTTCGACACGATGCTGTACAGCCCCGCGAGCGTCACGCACGGCGAGACGCACGTCCGGGACGCCGTCGATCTGAAGCGCATCATGATGACGGTGTGGTTCTGCGCGTGGCCGGCGATGCTGTTCGGCATCTGGAACGTCGGCCTGCAGGCAAACACTCTGATTGCCGCCGGTGGCGGTGCGGAAGCGATTCCGGGCTGGCGCGCGGACGTCGTCGCGGCGCTCACCGGATTCGATCCGGGCAGCTTCTCGGCAAATTTTCTACACGGTCTGGTGTACTACCTGCCGATCGTGATCGTGACGTACCTCGGCGGTTTCCTGTGGGAAGGCTTGTTCGCGTGGAAGCGTGGCCATGAAATCAACGAAGGGTTCTTCGTCACCGGGATACTGTTCTCGCTGACGCTACCGCCAACGATTCCACTATGGCTCGTCTTCCTCGGCATCACGTTCGGTGTAGTGATCGGCAAGGAAGTATTCGGCGGCACCGGCAAGAACTTCCTGAACCCCGCCCTGGTCGGCCGCGTGTTCCTGTTCTTCGCCTACCCTGCGTACATGACCGGCGATACGGTTTGGACCGCCGTGGACAACTACACCGGCGCCACGGCCCTTGCGACCGCGAAGGGCGCGGATCTCGCGGTCGGCAGCGTTGCCGCGCTCGAGCAGGCCGGCTTCCACTGGAAGGACACGTTGTTCGGCACGATCCCCGGGTCGATCGGTGAAACCTCGACGCTGATGATCGCGATCGGCGGCGGCGCGCTGCTTTTCTTCAAGGTGGCGTCGTGGCGAATCATGGCGGCGGTGGTCGTCGGCATGGTCGCGTCTGTCCTGTTGTTCAACACGATCGGCAGCGATACGAATCCCATGTTCGCGCTGCCGTGGTATTGGCATCTGACGATGGGTGGATTTGCCTTTGGCGTTGTCTACATGGCAACCGACCCCGTCTCCGCAGCGATGACCGATACGGGAAAGTGGATCTATGGAATTCTGATCGGATTCATGGTCACGATGATCCGCGTGGTGAATCCGGCGTATCCGGAAGGAATGATGCTCGCGATCCTGTTCGGCAATCTTTCGGCACCAGTCATCGATTACTGTGTCCTGCAGGCCAACATCCGCAGGAGGCTGGCGCGCGAACATGTCGTCTGAAGCCACGTCCAATCCGGATTCGATACAACGCGTGCTGATCGTCGCGATCGCCGTATGCCTGGTCTGTTCGATCTTCGTGGCAGGCTCGGTGGTTGCGTTGCGGCCGGCGCAGGCCGCGAACAAGAACCTCGACACGCAACGCAACATCCTCATTGCCGCGGGGCTCTATCAGCCGAAGATGAACGTCGCCGAAGTCTTCGATCAGCGCATCGAAGTCAAGCTGGTGGACCTTCGTACCGGCGAGTTTGCGGACCCGGCAGCGGCCGGCATTTCCGACGTGGTTGCGTACGATCAGCGCGTCGCGACCAAGGATCCGAAGCGCAGCGCACCGATCGAGCACGACACCGACATCGCCGGGCTCAAGCGCAAGGCCTACTACGCGAAGATCTACCTCATCAAAGAGCCGGGAAGTTCGCAGGAGAAGGTGGTGCTGCCGATCTCCGGCTATGGACTGTGGTCGACCCTTTACGGCTACATCGTGCTTGGCGACGATCTCGATACCGTGGTTGGGATTACTTTCACCGATCACGGCGAAACACCCGGGCTCGGCGGCGAGGTCGACAATCCGAAATGGAAAGCGCAATGGCCGGGCAAGCAGATCTATGATGCGAACGGCAAGGTTGTGGCGGGTCTGAAGAAGGGCGGCGCGGACCCGAACAACGAATTCGACAAAGCGCATTTGGTAGACGCGCTCGCCGGTGCCACGCTCACGAGCAACGGCGTGAATCGCCTCATCAAGTACTGGCTCGGCGACGATGGTTTCGGCCCGTTCCTCAAGAAACTGAAAGCGGAGAAGGCGTAGCAATGGCAAACACACTGACCGCGAAGGAAGCGCTCTTCGAACCGGTCTTCAACAACAACCCGGTGATGTTTCAAATCCTCGGCATCTGCTCGGCGCTGGCGGTGACGGGGAAGCTGGAAACGGCGATCGCGATGGCCATCGCGCTGACGCTCGTAACCGGGTTTTCGAACCTGTTCATCTCGATGGTGCGAAACGTCACGCCATCGAGCATTCGCATGATCGTGCAGATGGTGATCATCTCCACGCTGGTCATATTCGTCGACCAGTTGCTGCGCGCGTACGCGTTCGCAATCAGTAAGCAACTGTCGGTGTTCGTCGGTCTGATCATCACCAACTGCATCGTGATGGGGCGGGCCGAAGCGTTCGCGATGAAGAATCCGCCGGTCATCAGTTTCTTCGATGGTATCGGCAACGGACTCGGTTACAGCGCGCTGCTGTTGACGCTTGCGACGTTCCGCGAACTCTTCGGTTCGGGAAAACTGCTTGGCTTCGAAGTGCTGCCGCTCGCAAAAGACGGCGGTTGGTACGTTCCGAACGGATTGCTGTTACTGCCGCCATCGGCGTTCTTTCTGATCGGCCTGCTGATCTGGGCGTTGCGATCGTGGAAGACGAATCAGCAGGAGAAACCGGAGTTCGTGATCGCTCCGGCAAGTCGTAGCGCGGCGGCACATTGATACCGGGTCTTCTTGCAGGGATCTGACGTATGGAACTGTACCTGAGCCTCTTCATCCGCAGCGTGTTCATCGAGAACATGGCGCTCGCGTTCTTTCTCGGTATGTGCTCCTTCATCGCGCTGTCGAAAAAGATCGAAACGGCGGTCGGCCTCGGGATTGCGGTCGTGGTCGTGCAGGCGATCACCGTTCCGGCGAACAATCTGGTGCTGAACCATCTGCTGAAAGCGGGTGCGCTGTCGTGGGCCGGGCTCGGTGACATCGATCTCACTTTCCTGAGCTTTCTCACCTACATCGGCGTGATTGCGGCGATCGTGCAGATTCTCGAGATGAGCCTCGACAAGTATTTCCCGCCGCTTTACAACGCACTCGGCATTTTTCTGCCGCTGATCACCGTCAATTGCGTGATCATGGCCGGATCCCTGTTCATGGATCAGCGCGACTACACGTTCCCCGAAAGCGTCGTGTACGGTTTCGGCTCCGGAATATCGTGGGCGATCGCGATCGTGTTCCTTGCCGGCGTCAGAGAGAAGCTCAAATACAGCGACATTCCACCTGGCCTGCGCGGGTTGGGAAGCACCTTCATCATCGTGGGTCTGATGGCGATGGGCTTCATGTCGTTCGCCGGCGTGCAGCTCTAGCGGTTTCAAAGAGGGGAGACTCCGCACGATGGCTGGGATCGACATGACAATCATCTATGCCGGCGTCGGCATGTTCACCGCGATCGTGCTCGCGCTGATCGCCATCATCCTCACAGCGCGCGCGAGCCTCGTTAGCGGGGGCAACGTGCACATCGACATCAACAACGATGCCGAGCGCGCGCTCGACTGTAGCGCCGGCGGCAAACTGCTGTTCACGCTGGCGCAGCGGGGCGTATTTCTGTCGTCGGCATGCGGCGGCGGTGGTACGTGCGGCCAATGCAAGGTGAAGATCTTCTCCGGCGGCGGGGACGTACTGCCGACCGAGATGAATCATCTGAACAAGCGTCAGGTCCGGGAAGGCTGGCGCCTGGGATGCCAGGTGGCCGTCAAGCAGGATCTGAAGATCGAAGTGCCGCAGGAGTTCCTCGGCGTCAAACGCTGGGAGTGTACCGTCGTTTCGAACAACAACGTCGCGACGTTCATCAAGGAACTGGTAGTGGCGTTGCCCGAAGGGGAGGTGGTGAATTTTCGCGCCGGCGGTTTCGTGCAGCTCGAGTGTCCTCCGCACGACGTCAACTACGCCGACTTCGACATTGACGCCGAGTATCGCGGCGACTGGGAGCGGTTCGGCTTCTTCAAGCTGCGCTCCACATCGGACGAAATGGTGACGCGGGCGTACTCGATGGCGAACTATCCCGATGAGCTGGGCATCCTCAAGTTCAACATTCGCGTCGCGACCCCACCGCCCCGGACGGAGGGACTGCCGCCGGGAAAAATGTCGAGCTGGACGTTCAGTCTCAAACCCGGCGACAAGGTGACGGTGTACGGCCCGTTCGGCGAGTTCTTCGCCAAAGATACGAAGGCTGAGATGGTGTTCATCGGCGGCGGCGCCGGCATGGCGCCGATGCGATCGCACATCTTCGATCAGCTGAAGCGCATCAAGTCGGATCGAAAGATCTCGTTCTGGTATGGCGCCCGCTCGATGCGGGAGTCGTTCTACGACGACGAGTACGATCGACTGCAAGCCGAGAATCCGAATTTCAAATGGTATCTCGCGTTGTCCGAGCCGCAGCCCGAAGACAATTGGACCGGCTACACCGGCTTCATTCACAACGTGGTTTTCGAGAACTACCTGAAGAATCATCCGGCACCGGAGGATTGCGAGTACTACTTGTGCGGTCCACCGATGATGAACTCCGCGGTGCTGAAGATGCTGGCCGACCTCGGCGTAGAGCGCGATAACATCCTCTTCGACGATTTCGGTGGATAGTGACGATGGGCAAACAAAGGGCCGGTCATCCGGCCCTTTGTTTTTGGGGCTGACGACCCGCAACGCGATTCGCTTCGTCATCGCGTTGCTGCTGCTCGGTGGCGCCGCGTTCGAACTGTGGCGCCGCGGCGCAGCGCCGCAGCTCCACGACGTCGGTGGCTTCACGATGGGCTCCACCTGGAGCGCTCGCGTGGTGGGGCCGCCGGCGCTCAACGTGGTCGAGCTCCGCGCCGGCATCGAGACCGAATTGGGTGAACTCGATCGGCAGCTCAGCGGCTATCGCGACGTTGCCGATCTGTCGCAGCTCAATCGTGCGCCGGTCGGCGAATGGCGACCGCTGCCCGAGCATCTCGGCGCGGTCATCCGGTTCGGACAGCGTCTGCACGACGATACGGCAGGTGCGTTCGACATGACCGTAAAACCGCTGGTCAATCTTTGGGGCTTCGGCGCCGCACAGCCGCGCACTGAACTGCCCGGCGATGGCGAGATTGCCGCTGCGCGCGAACGCTTGGGCAGCGACCGGCTCGAGATATCCGAAGACGGCGCGCGTATCAGAAGGCTGGCCGACGTCTCGGTCGACGTCGATGCGATCGCGCCGGGCTACGCCGCGGACGTGATCGGGTCGTGGCTGTCGGCGCGTGGGCTTCCCGATCACCTGGTCGACATCGGCGGAGAACTGCGAGCCGATGGTCATCGGCCCGATGGCAGCGAGTGGCGGGTCGGCATCGAACGTCCGATGATCGAAAGGGGCAATCTCGAGGAGGTGGTAGTGGTCAGCAACTGCGCGCTCGCGACGTCGGGAGACTACCGGGCGTTCGTCGAAATCGGCGGCAAGCGCTACTCGCATACGATCGACCCGGCGACCGGACGCCCCGTCGATCACGATCTGGCGTCTGTCACGGTGATTGCACCATCGGGTCTGGAAGCGGATGGTTATGCCACGACGCTGATGGTCCTCGGCCCGGATCGCGGGATGGCGTGGGCAGAGGCGAGAGGGCTTGCGGTGTACATGATCCTGCGTGATCCGAACGGTGCCTTGCGCGAGCGCTACAATGCGGCGTTCGCGCCGCACCTCGTCGCGAAATGAGTCTGGAGGTCCTATGGCAACGATATTGCTGAGCGTGTTGGTCGCGCTGCTGGTCTTCGGTGCGATGTCGATTGGAATCCTGTTCGGTCGGCAGCCGATCAAGGGATCCTGTGGCGGCATGAGCGCGATGGCGGGCGGTGATGCATCCTGCGCGGTCTGTGGGGGCAACCCTGCGAAGTGTCCCGAAGGCGACGGTGACGTTACGGACCGCACACCTCGCGAGCCCCAGATCTTCGATCCGAAGCGAAGCGGCCGCTGACCGAAA
Source organism: uncultured Gammaproteobacteria bacterium (assembly GCA_963780795.1). Taxonomy (GTDB): domain Bacteria; phylum Pseudomonadota; class Gammaproteobacteria; order Pseudomonadales; family Azotimanducaceae; genus DATJGR01. Next base: position 211,466 of record CAWADH010000014.1, read on the forward strand.
TTGCGACTTGAGGCAGGCATGTTCGAGTGTCAGACTCGGGTCGACTTCACGCGGGGGGCGGGAATGTGCAGACCACAGTACAAGATCTGTTGAAGCGTAAGGGCAGCGTCGTGAATAGCGTGCGCGCCAACTGCAGTGTCTTCGACGCGGTTCGTCAATTCATCGAACACAACATCGGTGCGGTGCTGGTGATGAATGGGGCGGAACTCGTCGGCATCCTGTCGGAGCGCGACGTCGCGCGGAATGTCGTGCTCGAGACCAAGACCGAACGCGAGACGGCCGTCACCGAGATCATGACACGCGACGTGGCTACCGTGCCCCCGGATGCGACGGTCGACGACTGCATGGCGCTGATGACGAACAAGCGCGTCCGCCACCTGCCGGTCGTCGACGGCACCCGCGTGGTCGGCATCGTTTCGATCGGTGACTGCGTCAACGCGATGCTCACGCAGAAGCAGTTCGTCATCGAGCAGCTGGAAGGCTACATCACCGGTCGCGTTTGATGCGGAAATCCTGACGCCGTCGTCGACTCCATCAGCGGTTCACTCCGCAATTCTGCCGCCATTGAGCGAAGCGCCCCTCTGTTTCGTCGGTCGAGAGGCAGGGTTCGAACGTGCGATCGACGCGCCGCAGCATGGCGCCGTGATCGGCTGACCAGAGTCCCGCTCCAGTTCCGGCGCCGATGGCGGCGCCGAGCGCGGTAGCTTCCGCGACGGCGAGCCGCTCGACCGGAGCACCGAGCACATCGGCCTGAATCTGCATCAACGGATCGCTGCGCGAGGCGCCGCCGTCGGCGCGCAGCGCGCCGACCTGCGGCATCGCCATGGCAGCTGCATCGCGCACTTCGCGCAAACGGAACGCGATGCCTTCGAACACCGCGCGCGCAATGTGGGCGCGGCTGGTCGCGCGCGAGAGACCGCCGATCACGGCACGCCGCGACGCCTCGCCGTGCGGCGCACCGAGTCCTTGCAGCGCCGGCAGAACGTAGGCGCCGGCGCAATCCGGCACCGACGCGGCGAGCTGCGACAACTCTCGAGCCGAAGACGCGATGCCGAGTTCGACCACCGCCCAGTCGATCATCGCGCCGGCGGTGTTCACCATGCCTTCGATGCAGAACGACCGGACACCGTCGCGCATCCACAACACCATCGGGTAAGTGCCATTCGCGATCTTGAGTTCGGTGCCGGTGCTCACCTCGAGTGCCGCAGCGGTGCCGAACGTCGCTTTCGCTTCGCCGGCAGAAAGGCAGCCTTCGGCGATGGAGGCGCTCTGCTGGTCGGCGACCAGCGCGGTGATCGGGCATGTCGCGCCGAACACAGCGGACGTGTTGCCGAAGTGGGTCGTCGTTTCGCTTAGCGCGGGCAGCATCGCCGCGCCGAAGTGTTGCGCATCGAGCAGCGCCCCGTTCCATGCGCCCGTGAGATAGTCGTAGTAGCCGGTCGCACACGCCTGGCCGTGGTCCATCGCGTAGATCGCGCCGCCGGAGAGCCGCCACGCGAGGTAGGTGTCGACGTTGCCCCAGAGCAGCGCGCCGGAAGCGATTCGTTCGCGGCCGCGTTCGATCGCGCCGAGTACCGTTTCGATTTTGGCGGCGGCCATCTGATGACTGATGAGAAATCCCTGCGCAATCAGCTCGGCCGCGCGCGCCGCGCCGCGTGTGTCCTGCCAACTCACCAGAGGGGCGACCGGATGGCCTGTTTTCGCGTCCCACACCACGACGTTGCCGCGTTGCGACGTGATGCCGATGGCGGCAACCGCGTTGCGCGCCACGCCGGCGTTCGTCAGCGCCTGGCCGATGACGGTTTCAACGGCCAGCCAGATCTGCGCGACGTCCTGTTCGACGCGGCCGGGAGCAGGGTAGTGGACGTCGGCGCGCACCTGCGCGCGGCCCAGTACGTCGAGGTCTGCATCGACCACGAGTGCACGTACGCTGGTCGAACCCGCGTCGATGGCGAGAACGGGTCCGGCCATGTCAGACGGACGCGCCGTCGGTATCCGGTAGCAGCACGCCGGGGTTCATGATGTTGGTCGGATCGAGCGCGGCTTTCACCGCACGCAAAGCGGCGATGCCGACGTCGCCGAGATCGTAGTTCAGGTAAGGCGCACGCACGCGACCGATGCCGTGATGGTGTGCGATGCCGCCGCCCAGTGCGGCCGTTGTCTCGATGATCCGCTGCCAGCACGTGCGGTAACGCTCCGCCATCGCGCCCGGATCTGCGGGGCGCACCGCGAACGAGAAGTAGAGGTTCAAGCCAGAACGATACGCGTGCGAGCTGTGCGCAGACGCGTTCAGGACGTCGGGCACCTCCGACAGTGCAGCGAGGACGCCGGTGTAGATGGCTTCGATGCGGTCCCACGGCGCCGACACTTCTACCGTGTCGACGACGATGCGTTTCGCCAGGAAGTCGCGCCAATGCGGCACGGTGTTGCGGTGATCGAGCCATCCGGTGGTCGCGGTGGCCGGCACTTCGTGCAGTCCCATGGAGCGGGCGAGTTGATCGCTCGCGTCCACCTCCGCCGCAACGCGTTCGCCCGGACCTTCGTGCACCATGATCAGCAGGCCGTGATCGGGCCGCGCGGTCTCGGCGAACGAACGTTGTGCCTCGATCGCGTCGTACTGACGGATCACCGGCGGCTGCCAGCCGCGTTGAATCAGCTCGCGCTGGAAATCGAAGCCCTGCTGCATCGACGTGGTGAGAAACGCGCTGTAGTCCTGCGCTTCGGCTTTGCGCCGCAGGCTCAACGTAACGCCGGTGATCACGCCGAGCGTGCCTTCGCTGCCGAGCAGAAGATGGCGCAGATCGGGACCGGCCGACGCGCGCGGTGCTTTGCCCGCGTGAATCACGCTGCCGTTTGCGAGCACGGCTTCAATCGAATAGACGATGTCCTCGATGTTGCCGTTGGCGGTGCTGAACTGACCCGACGCGCGCGTGGCAACCCAACCGCCGACGCTGCTTACGGCGACGGACTGCGGCCAATGGCCGATCGTGAGCCCGCGCGCGGCCACTTCCTCCTCGGCCGTACTGCCGCGCTTGCCCGCGTCGAAGCTGGCCAACAGATTTACTGAGTCGATGCGGCGGGTCTGATGCATCGACGACAGATCGAGCAACACGCGCTGCGGATGCGCGATCACGCCACCGCATACGCCGCTGCCGAGGCCGAACGGCACGATCGCGACGCCGGCGTCGCGGCAGGAATTCACCGTTGCGACAACATCGTCGACTGTGTGCGGACGCACCACGCAGCGCGGCCGCGGTGCGGCGCGTCCCTGCAAATCGTCGAGATGGCTCAGCACCCAATAGTCGTGGCGGCGTTCGTCGAGCGTCGCAGCATCGGTGAGCACCTTGGCATTGCCGAGTTGTCGTGCCAGCGAGTCTACGAAGGCATCCGTCAAGCGGCGCTACCGTCGCTCATTGCGACGCCTCCGAGCGCCGTGCGTTCCATCAGCCTGAGCGCCTTGCAGGCGTCGATCTGCCGCTCGGCTTCCGCCTTCGACCAGCCGAGCAGCGTCGCCATGGCGTCGGCGGCGGGACGCAGCGATGCGAGGCCGCTGTCGAGATCGAAGCGAGCACGCGCGCTGCGCCGCACCCAGTAGTCTTCGAGCGTCATTGCGCCTTCTTTCAATACTGCATGGCGTGCTTCGGCGGGGATGCCGCCATTCACCAGCGCCACCGATTCGGTGCCGTACAGCATCGTCAACCGTTCGGCCTCGGGCCTCTTGATGCCGGCCTCGATGAGTTGCTGCGTCAAAACCGCCGGGGCGCAGGTGAGTGCGCCCCCGGGCAGAGCTTCTTCCGCCGTGTTGCTCACCGGGCCGTTGCGGCCGAGCCGCTTCACGCACAGGTCGACGATCCGTTCGGCCATGCGTCGATAGGCGGTCAGCTTGCCGCCCGCGATGGTGATGACGCCGGCCGGGCTTTCCATCACTTCGTCGCGGCGCGAAATCTCTGACGGCGACTTCTTGCCCGGCTCTGCGATCAGCGGACGGATTCCGGACCACAGCGCGATCACGTCGTTGCGTTGCAGCGGCGGCGTGCGGAACACGCGATTCGCTGCGGCCAGCAGATAGTCGACGTCGGCAGGGGTGATGGCCGGCCAGTATTCGCTGTCGGCATAGAACGTGTCCGTGGTGCCGAGATAGGCGACCGTGCCGCGCGGCACCACGAACACGCCGCGCTTGTCGGCCGCTGTCATCGTCACCGTGTGGTTGATCGGCAAGCGCTCGCGCGACACCACGAGATGCACGCCTTTGCTGAGTGCGAGGCGGTCGCCGGCGTCGGCGCGTTCGAGCTTGCGGATGTGATCGGCCCACGGACCGGCGGCGTTCACGATCACTTTCGCCCGAACGTGCGCGGTGTGTCCCTGTCCAAGCTGGTCAGTGACCGTCAGCGCCTTGGCAACGCCGTTGGCACATTCGATTGCCGTCACCTCGGCGTAGTTCGCAACGACCGCGCCGTGGCGCGATGCGCTGCGGACGTTGCCGAGCGTCAGACGGCCGTCGTCGGTCACGTACTCCGGATACACGATCGCGCCGGACAGTTCGTCGGTAATCAGCGACGGTTCTTCCTGCGCGAGCCGCTCCGTATTCCACAGTTGATGGCGGTCGTCGGCTTCGACGCTGCCGAGTTTTTCGTATGTCCACAAACCGGTGCGGAACGTCGCGACGGCGGCGCGATTGCGCGCCGGCACGATGAACAGCGTGCGCCGCGCGAGATGCGGCGCGATGTTGCGCACCGTCTTGCGCTCGAGCGCCGCTTCGCGCACCAGCGCCATGTCGCCCTGCGCCAGGTAACGGATGCCGCCGTGCACGAGCTTCGACGAACGGCTCGATGTGCCCGCTGCGAAATCGCGCGCTTCGACGAGCGCAACGGACAGACCGCGCATCGCAGCGTCGCGCGCGATGCCGGCGCCGGTGATGCCGCCGCCGATCACTGCGACGTCGAAGTCCACGGCACCGAGTTCGGCAAACAACGCAGCCCGGTCGCGCAGATCGAGATCTGAGGTCTTCATTTGTGTTTCAGTCGACTCCCTTCGACGTAATAACGTTGATGCCAGATACCATCGCCGGGTTCGTCGCCTAACGGCATGCGCCAGCCGCGCACGGTTGCGCGCGCGAACGTCACCCGGAACAACGCGCGCGGTTGGTCGATGGTGGTATGGATGTACGCCTCGGCGGCGTCGGCCGACACGTAGCGGCGGGCGATGCGACGGTAGCGGTCGCGCCAGAGATCGTCGGCACCGAGGTCGTGGATCAGTTCGGCTTCGCCTTCCACCGTGACTTTCCGATACGGCAGCGGCTGTTCGTCGATACACAACGCCACGCGCGGATCGCGCTTGAGACAGGCGTACCACTCCGAGTGGGCGCGCGGCGTGAAATAGATGCCGTCGTCTTCGTGGATGAACCACAACGGCGTCACCAGCGGGCGGCCGTCGGCGCGCACGACGGCGATGCGCATCAGCACGCCGGGCTCGGCGAGAAAAGCGGCCCGTTCGGGGGCAGTCAGGCGGGGCATGATATTCGGAACAGCGACGAAGGCGCGATTATACCGACACGGCGGCCCCGCGCTTCAGGCGATTCTGTCTCGTTTCCAGCAGCCGCTGCAGTTTCTGGTGTTTCGATCGGGTGAGCGGCCAGGTCCAGCACAGGTACAAGCCGAACATGAACGCGATCGTTGGGACGATGGCGTACAGGATCGCGAGCCAATGGAGTGCAGTCGCATCGTGCACGGCGCCCTTGCCGGTGTCGTAGCCGACCCACGACAGCGCGATCAGCGCGACGCCGCCCACCGATAACGCCAGCTTGCTCATGAAGCCGAGGATCGCGAAGTAGCCGCCGGTGCGCGCGTCGCCGGACTTCAACGTATCGAGATCGATGACGTCGGCCATCATCGCGCGCGGCAGATACGCGAACGAGCCGAAGCAGAATCCTTTCAGCGCGAAGAGCACATAAAACGCGGTGAGCTGGCCGTGCTGCAGATTGAAAATCGCGATGCTGACGGCGCTGACGAAGACGATCGCACCAGCCAGCGACCGGTGCTTGCCGAACTTGCGGGCGAGGTAGCTCCAGAACGGAATCGCGATCAGTCCCATGCCGAAATACACGAGATACAGCTGTCCGGCGCGCGGCACGCCGATGTAGTCCTGCATGAAGAACAGCGACAGTGCGTTGCGGAACGCTTCGCCGCCGGCGATGCACAGCTCGATCGCGATCAGTCGCATGAACAGCTTGTTGCGATACATCAGCGCCAACGACGCCGCAAAGGGCACGCGACCTTCGCGGGCGCTCGGCGGCGGTTCCGGCACGCGCGTCACCACTAGAATCGTCAGCAGCGGCAACAGAATGACCACCGGCCAGGTGTACGCGTTCAGTACCTGCACCGCGGTGGTGTCGGCGCCGTGAACGAACTCGACGAGCGCCGGGACGAGTGCCGCGCCGATCAGACCGAGCAGAACGAACACTTCGCGCACCGAGACGATGCGGGTGCGCGTGTGGTATTCGCCGGACATTTCGGCGCCCCACGCGCCGTACGGCGTACCGACCATGGTAGTGCCGATGCGCAGGAACACGAACCAGCCGCCGAGGTAGAAGACGCCGTCGCCCACCGACGGGTTGAGCAGATACACGAGCGCCGCCAGCAGAAACGGCGCGCCGATGAACACCCACACGCGCCGGCGTCCCCAGCGGGTGCGGAACCGGTCCGATGCGAAACCCATCGCCGGATCGGTGATCGCGTCGAAGATCGACGCGAGGATCATGATCGTGCCGACGTTCTCGGTGGCGATGCCGATGTAGGTGGCATAGGCGCGTGGCAGCCAGATGCCGAGCGGATAACCGAGCAGGGCGAGCGGAAAGCCGAGCGAACCGTAAATCCAGATGGTGCTCGTAGACAGCGCGGGTGCGGTGCGCGCGGCGGGATTCGTCAAGTCCGTCTCTCCCCCGGATTTACGATATCGTGCGTCCCGATCGTTATACGGGCTGGCATGCTGTCCGGCAATCCGAACGGCGACGAAGGAAGGGTTCAATGGCCGATACATTCGAACGCATCGACACGCAGCTGCGTAGCTGGATCGAGCGCCAGCACGTCTTCTTCGTGGCCACCGCGCCGCGCGACGACGACGGGCTCATCAACTGTTCGCCGAAAGGTCTCGACTCGTTGCGGGTGCTCGACGATCGGACCATCGCGTATCTCGACCTCACCGGCAGCGGCGTCGAAACGATCGCGCACCTCAAAGAGAACGGCCGCATCATCGTCATGCTGTGCGCGTTCGACGGGCCGCCGCGCATCGTCCGCCTGCACGGCCGCGGCACTGTGGTACATCCGGGCGACGTGGAATTCGATGCGCTGGTCGCGAAGTTTCCGCCGCAGCTCGGCGTGCGCAGCGTGATCAAGGTGGCGCTGATCCGGATGAGCGATTCGTGCGGCTACGCGGTGCCGCGACTGGACTTCGTCGCCGAGCGTGAGGCGCTGACCCTGTGGGCGGACAAAAAAGGGCCGGACGGGGTCGTCGAATATCAGCGCAACACCAACGCGCAGAGTCTCGATGGCCTCACCGGCGTCGACTGGCTCGCCGAACGGCTCGCCGGCGATTGATTTGACTTGAACCCAATTGACTTGAAGGAGTGCCGCTCCAAGAATCGGTCGCATTACACATCGAGGTGAGTCCAGTGAAACTCGTCTACACCGAAGCCGAATTGATGAGCAATCACGACTTCGCGAAGCCGCACGTGATCGACGGGCGCCGCATGCACGGCGGCTTCGATGCGAAGGGCACCTACATTCCGCCGCGCGCCAGGTTGCGCAACGAAGCGCTCGATGCGTGGACGGCGGCGTTGCGCGAGCGCGGCGGCGATCTGTTCGGCGCCGATGCTTCGCTGCTCACCGGTGCGCGGATGCCGAACGTCGAGCAACAACGCCTGCTCGTTCGCAGCGGCTTGCCGCAAACGTTCTGGAACGGCCTCACCACCACCGGGAAGATCGAGGGGCGCGGCCGCGCGATCGCCGACATCAAGTTCCCGGATCTGCAGAAGATCATCAAAGAAGACATCTCGCAGATGTCGATCGGGCATCTGAACAAAGGTCTGCTGACCGCCCACGGTCTCGACGAAGGCGGCGAGCCGGAGAAGTCGATCGGCGGACACGACGTGATGTGGTTCGTCGCGCGCGATCTGGTGTTCGAGAAGGATGCGTTCCCCGACATCGAACCACCGGCGAGCATCAGCCGTCCCGAAGCGGGTCGGCGCTGGATGCCGGAACTGCCGCCGGAATACGAAGGCATGTTGTCGTTCCTGATGAACCTGCTGCTGATCGAGTTCCGCGCCGAGATCGGCTTCGCGATCACACAGAAAGTGTTCCGCACCGCCGATCTGTTCACCGATCGGCGCGTAGCGGCGGAAGAGGCGGCCGAAATCATCGAGCGCATCCGCACCGACGAAGAGATCCACGTGCGCTCGCTGCGCTTGTACCTCGGCGAACTCCGCACGGTGACGTTCAAGACGGTCGACGGCGGCGAGGTGCGTGGCGCGGCGGTGATCGACCGGTTCTGGAGCGGGTTGATCAACTGGGCCACGATCGAACAGCCGCGGTTGGCGGCGATGCAGCAGTACGAGCTGATCAAGGCGCGGATTCTGAATCACCCGCAGGGCGAGCGGATTCTGCGCGAATTCGACGCCATTTCGGACCTGAATCCGGCGGTGGCCGCCGCGGGCTAACCGATGCACTCGGCCGCGGCGGTTCACACCGCGAGCAGCCGTCGGTACACCTCCAGATCGGCCGCGGAAAAACAGCAGAAGATCACCTCGGCGACGGACGTCGGTTGCCGGGTCGAACGTCGAACCGTTGACACTGCGATGCCGGCCGCGCGATCGATCGGATACCCGTAGATGCCGGTGCTGATGCTCGGCAATGCGATGGAAGCGAGGCCGAGCGCCGCAGCGAGTTCGAGTGAGCGCTGATAACACGACGCCAACAGGTCCGCTTCGCCCTGCGTGCCGCCGCGCCATACCGGTCCCACCGTGTGGATGACGTACTTCGCCGGCAGGCGATAGCCCTGGGTGAGCTTTGCGTCGCCGGTTCGGCAGCCGCCTAGCAGCCTGCATTCCTGCCCCAACTCCGGTCCAGCGGCGCGATGAATCGCGCCATCTACGCCGCCTCCGCCGAGCAATGATGCGTTCGCTGCATTGACGATGGCATCGACCGCCAGCGTGGTGATGTCGGCTTGCAACGCGCTGAGACACGCAGCCATCGCCCAACGGTCTCGCTCAGTCGCGCTACGCGGAAGCCGGCTTGCGATCGGGATAGCTCACGCCCATGCCAGCGCGTGCGTCGCTGTTCACGCCGTACGGCGCAATCGGATACCTGAGACCGTTGCGCGAGAGCGCGTCGAGCCCCGCAACTACTTTCGGCAGGAACGCAGGCGGCAATGCCATCAGCAACTCGTCTTCCATCACGCCGCCGTAGCGCCGCTCGGCGAAACACGGAATCGAGAGGCTCGGCTCGCCGCTGGCGAGCGCCCGACCCCACGAGTCCGCACAGGCCGATTCGCCGACGCATCCCCAGTTCAGTTTCTTGTAACCAGTCCACTGTAAGCCATTGATAAACAGGATCATCTGCGCCGGCGTCGCGTAGATCAGACAGATGTCCGGCGGGTTCAACCGCCCCGCCGCGAGCGGGCTTACCGCCATCGCCTCGTAGCGGCCGAACGGCACCACGTCCATCGCGTGCTGGTGTGCGCTCGACTCTTCCCGATTCGAAAACCACACACCCGCCATGTTCTTGCCCTCGAGCCATTCGTCGCTGCGCGGATGCAGACCGATCACCGTGGAGCACTGCGCGCCGACCAGATCCTCTGCAGTGATACCGACGGTCCAGCCGTTACGCGCGGCCTGCCCGACGATCTGGTCGGTGGTGTGGATCGCCGTGGGGCGGCGGATTTTCGGAATCGCTTCCATGTCGGCGCGGCGCTCGAACAACTTCATGCCGATCGGCGTGGTGCGCAATCGCAACAGGCGGTTGAGGTCGTCGACGAGATCGCTCCACGCGAAGTTCGTCTGATCGGTAGCAATGACTGATGTGACCATGGTGCGCTCCGCATGAGGTGAGTCGCGACCTTAGCGCAGCGCAGCGCTCGCGCGCCAGCGAACTAAGGCCGTTGGGCTCGCGAAGGACCGACGACGCGTTGCAGGAAACGCTCGATCGCATCCACCAGCAGTTCCGGCGCGTCGAAATGCACCATGTGTCCGGCGTTGGCGATGCGCACATGCGCGGCGTTGCGGAAGCTGCGCAGGCGTTCGGCGAGATCGCCTTCGGTGAAGCGTCCATCCCATCCGTCGATCGGCATCTGCGCGGTCCAGTATTCGTGTGCGAGGTCGGCGGTGACGATCAGCGTTGCGCATTGCACCTGCCGCCAGCGCTGACGATTGAGCGTTGGGTCGGTGGACAGCCAGATCTGCGTCACGCGCTGATCGAACTTCCAGTATCGGTGGCCGTCTGCGGTGATCGCCGTGCCGTGATCGGCCAGCCACTGCGCGCGCTCTTCGCTGAGCCGCGGATTGTTCGCCCGCAGTCGCTGCGCGGCGAACTCGACGCTCGGCAGCGGGCGCGAATGCTCCGGCAGTTCCATCGTTGCGAGCAGTTGCTGGCGCTGCGCGAGCAGCCGCGCATCGGGGTCCGAGTCGCGCTGACGTTCCGGCGGCCCGAGGCCTTCCACAATGACGAGCGCGCGCACCTCCTCCGGGAACATCGCGGCGTGATGCGCGGCGATCTGACCGCCGAGGCTGTGGCCGACTACGACGGGTTTCCCGAGTTCGAGCGCCTCGATCACCCGATGCAGGTCGTAGATGAACTGCCAGATCGCGTAGTAGTTCGAGTTGTCGCTGTCGCCGTGGCCGCGCAGTTCCGGCATCACGATGTACCAGCGATCGGCCAGCGGCTCCGCGATCACAAGCAGACTGGCCGCCACGTCGCGGATGCCGTGGACGAAGACGAGCGGCGGGTTGACCGGATCGCCGAGCGTCAACACGTTTAGGTTGACGCCCGACGAGCGGACGGTGTGGCGGACGGGATCGGTCACCGGTCGGGCTTTTGCGGTTCGCCTCGTGCTACGGCGTTGGCGAGCCGTCAGCGACTGACCTTCAGCGGCTTGAACTGCGGCGGCCGGCGCTCCATGAACGAACGCACGCCTTCGCGGAAGTCGTCGCGCTTCAGGCTTTCCGCCATCAGCTTGTTGGTGTCGCGCATCGACTCGCCGAGCGGCATGTTCAGATGCCGGTACACCTGCTGCTTCATCACCATCAGCGACATCGGCGCCGCGCTGGCCGCGAGTTGCTTGATGTAGCCGGCCGCTTCTGCAGCTGCGGCGCCGGTTTCGCATAGCCGCTCCGCAAGGCCGAGCTGTTGCGCTTCGACCCCGTCGAACTTGCGCGCGCTCCACAACAGATCGAGCGCGCGGCCGGGTCCGATGAGGCGCGGCAGCATCCAGCTCACGCCGTGCTCGGCCACCAGGCCGCGCTGCGAGAACGCGGTCGTGAACTTCGCCGTCTTCTCGACGAAGCGCATGTCGCACAACAGTGCGAAGCAGAAGCCGAGACCGGCGCACGCGCCGTTGATGGCGGCGATCAGCGGCTTGCGGATCGACAGCAGGTAGGCGTACGTCACCTGGAAATCGTCACCCATCGACGGATCGCCGGGGGTTGCCTCGAGCGAACTGAGATCGTCTTCGGCGCGGCCGGAGCCCTCCGACATGCTGTTCAGCGCGTTCATGTCCATGCCGGCACAGAAACCGCGACCCGCACCGGTCAGTACGATGCCCACCACTTTCTCGTCGCGTTCCGCCTGCGCGAGTGCATGACGGATCTCCGCCAGCATGCGGTTGGTGAAGGCGTTCAGGTTGTCGGGGCGGTTCATCGTGATCGTCGCAACCGGTGCGTCGACCGAATACAGAATGTGCTGATACATAAGTTCTCTCCCGGGAAGGTCGGTCCGCAGCGTAGCCAATTCCAGAGTGGCAGGCGAGCCGTGCGATCGACAGCGATTTTCGTCGGAGCGTTTTTCTGTAACATCGCCGCGGTCTTTTGGGGTTAGACATCCGGATGAGTCGTGGCCTGATCGGTTTTCTCGCGTTTCTCACGGTACTCGTGCTCGGCTTTGGAGTGGTGGCGTATCTGCTCGGGCCGAACGTGCTGGCGTTCGTCTTTCATGCCGAGCGGCGCACCGAACCGGTGGTGATCGTCAATCTGCTCGACTTTGCCGACGCCGAGCATGCCGATGCGTATCGCACGCAGTTCGAACGTCCGGCCGCCGCGCTGATTTCCGCACTGGGCGGCAAAGAACTCTGGCAGGCGAGCGCGAGCGACGTGATCCACGGCGGCGTGCTCGATGGATGGTCGTCGCTGCAACTGGTCCTTTATCCGTCGCGTTCGACGTTCATCGAACTGGTAACCAGCAGCGACTATCGCGCATTGCTCGACGCGCGCCGCGATGCGTTGAAACGCGACGCGGTACTGTCCGCCACGCCCGCGCTCGATTTCGATCTGCAGGGCACCGAAGCGCAGGCGGTGCGTTTTTTCGTCGGCGCGCACGACGATTCGATCGACGCGTACGACACGAAATGGCTGGCGGAAGACGACAAATTGCTCGAGCGCCACTCTGGCAAACTGATATGGCGCGCCAGATTGAATCCGTTGGTGGCCGAGCCGGAGCAGCGCTTCGGCGCGATGCTGGTGTACGGTTTTACCGACGCCGCGCACCGCGACGAGTGGGCGCGCGATGCACAGCGCGAAACGTTGCAGACGCTGCAGCGGCGTCTGTTCCGGCGCGACGTAGTCGTTGCTTCGCTCACGCGCGTCGATCCCGACGCGATGCCGGTTGCGTCGCCGGTTGAGTCGCCGGCCGAGGCGCAGCCCGCTTCGCAACCGGACGCAGAACCGGCAGCCGAGTCGCCGGAGACCGGATCCGCTCAGACGGAATCCGTTTCAGACTGAACCGCAGGCGAACACGCGAACGGTTCGAAACTCGTCGAACTCGTTCAGGTTCGGAATCGTCAGCGCTTCCACGTGTGCGATGAGCCGGAAACCGGCGGCCGGTATGTCGGCAACGCGCGAGTCGGCGACCATGATCGTCGGAGCGAGGCGTTGCAGAGCATCGAGCAGCGGCAGATTGGAACGGTCGTACAGCACGTCGGCCATCAACACGAGGTCGAATTCACCGGCGTCTGCCAACTCGGCGCACACTTCGATGTCGACACCGTTCAATCGCGCGTTCGCCAGTGTGGCCGTGCGCGCGTCGGCATCGTTGTCGCACGCCGTCACCGAAGCGGCGCCGTTGCGCATCGCGGCGATGCCGACCACGCCGGAACCGGCGCCGAAGTCGAGCACCCGGCGGCCGCGCACCCAGTGCGGATTGCGATAAAGCAGCTGCGCGAGCCCCAGTCCGCTGCCCCAGCACAGCGACCAGTACGCCGGCGCGCGGATCACCTCGTGCATCACTTCCGGCGGCAACGGTCCGGTGGGAAAGTCGGCATTGATCAGGCCGAGAACGAGGTTCGGGCAACCGGGCAGCGGCTGCACCTCGATGCGCCCCATCGGCAGCGTGACGTTGAGCGCGGCGGTGAGCGAACGAACCGCAGGCTCGACACCCTGCTCGACAAGCGGAATTGAGTCTGTTTTCATCGACGCCTTCGACGGGGGATCCAAACGTTTGGCCGGACGACTCGGGGCCTTTGAGCCCGGTCCAGTCGCTGCTTGCCCCCGCAGTTTCCAACGAATGAGGTAAGGGGAGACAGATGCCGATGATTCTCAATGAAGAGCAGAACATGCTCAAGGACACTGCGAAGGCGTTCTGCGGCACGAACGCGCCGATCTCGCAGTTGCGGAAGTTGCGCGACGAAGACAGTGCAGACGGTTTCGATCGCGGCACGTGGTCGAAGATGGTGGAACTGGGCTGGTCCGGCATACCGTGGCCCGAAGAGTACGGCGGCCTCGCATTCGGCTACAAAGGACTCGGCGTGGTCACCGAAGAAACCGGCCGCACGCTGGCGGCAAGCCCGCTGATCAGCACCGTGTGGGCGTGCGGCACCGCGATCAACCTCGCGGGTTCGCAGGATCAGAAGCAGGAACTGCTCGGGCGCATCGCGAGCGGCGATCTCATCGTCGCGCTGGCGCTGGAAGAATCGCACCGCCACGATCCGTATCACGTCGTATCCAAGGCGCGCGAGAAAGAGGGCGTCTACAAAATCAGCGGCAAGAAGACGTTCGTGCTCGACGGCCACGTGGCCGACAAGCTGATCGTGGTGACGCGCACGTCGGGCAAGAAAGACAGTCGCGACGGACTCACGCTGTTCCTGATCGACCGAAAGACCAAAGGCGTGAAGGTCACGCGCACGAAGATGGCCGACAGCCGCAATGCGGCGAACATCCAGTTCCGCGGCGTCAGCGCGACACGCGATCAGATCCTCGGCCCGATCGGCGGGGCGGCCGACATTCTCGAGCGCACGCTCGACGTGGCGCGCATCGGTCTCGCCGCCGAGATGCTCGGTTCCACCGAAGAGTGTTTCGACCGCACGATCAAGTATCTGAAAGAGCGCGAGCAGTTCGGCGTGCCGATCGGTTCGTTCCAGGCGCTGAAACATCGCGCTGCAGACATGTTCTGTGAAGTGGAGCTGTCCAAGTCGGTGGTGCTCGAAGCACTCAGCGCGCTCGACGAAGGTCGCGATCCGACCGAGATCGCGAAGCTCGCGAGCCTAGCGAAGACGAAAGTCGGCGAAACGTTCACGCGCGTTTCTCGCGAAGGCATCCAGATGCACGGCGGCATCGGCATGACCGACGAATTCGACATCGGCTTCTTCATCAAGCGTTCCGCGGTGGCCGAACAGACCTTCGGCGACGCCAACTACCACCGCAACCGCTACGGCGAACTCGAAGGCTACTGATCGCCACGTTCGAAGCGGCGCAATAAGTGTCGGATGGTGCCAGGCACCGTCCGACACTTATCGATGCGAATAAGTCACCGCCGGTGCCAGGCACCGGCGTGAACTCTTCAACGCTTCGACCGCTCCGCGGGAATCTTCATGACGTGTCCGACGCGCTCCGGTATCGCGAGACCGCGGTGCTGGCGCATCAATGCGTCGATGCGCCGCTGAGCCTGCGCCGGCAGCGGCCCGGCTTTGCGCGACGCCATGTCGACGTGCAGCGACATCTGTTCCGAAGTGGCCGCGAGATAGCCTTCGTCCGCGTGGTACATCTCGCCGTAGAAGTGCAACCGCTTCTCGTCCCAGTCGAGTAGCTGGAACGTCACGTGCAGCGGATCGTCGAGTTTCAGTTCCTGCACGTAGGTCACGTGGATCTCGACGGTGAAACAAGAGCCGCCGCCGTCGCGCACGTAGGCCGCGCCGATGCCGAGCTCGTCGAACACCTGATCGAGCGCCTGATCGAACACCACGTTGTAGTACGCCATGTTCATGTGGCCGTTGTAGTCGATCCAGGCGCGCTCGACGCGGCGCGGCGCGCACAGGTACGGTGTTGCCATCGAGGATGTTCCATGACGAAAGTGCTGCGATGGTAGCGATGCGGGCTTACGTAGGCGAACGACGCATTGCGACGCCTGGCCTCCGTCCGGCATGATCGATCGGCTGCAGACACACGGGGGCGGGGAACGGTAGTGCAGAAATCACGCGTGGACGGAGTTTCGACCGCGGGGCGCGGCAGCGGTCGAATTCCCGCGTCGACCAAGCTCGTCTACGGACTGGGCCAGGCCGCCGAGGGCCTGAAGAACACCGCGTTCGGGTTGTTCCTGCTGTTCTATTACAACCAGGTGCTCGGACTGCCCGGCACGCTTGCAGGACTCGCGCTCGGCATCTCGCTCGTGTTCGATGCGTTCTTCGATCCGCTGGTCGGTTCCATCTCCGACAACTTCCGCTCGAAGTACGGTCGCCGCCATCCGTTCATGTACGCGGCCATCCTGCCGATGGCGATCGGTTTCTATCTGTTGTTCTCGCCGCCTGTGCATGGCGACTGGGCGCTATTTGGTTGGCTGTTCACGTTCGCAACGCTGACACGCGGCGGTATGGCGCTGTTTCACGTGCCGCACATCGCGCTCGGCGCGGAGCTTTCGGACGATTTCGAAGAACGCACCTCGATCGTCGGCGTGCGTCAGTTCCTCGCGACGTTCGGCGGACTGCTCGCGATCGGCATCGGCTTCGGCGTGTACTTCAGGAGCACGCCCGAGCACGCGCAGGGACAGTTCAACGTGGCGGCGTATTCGCCGTACGCACTCACGCTCGCGGTACTGATGGCGGTTGCGATGCTCGCGTGTTCGTTGGGTACCCGTAGCCAGATCGCCCGGTTGCGGCAACCGGATCAGGCCGCCATCGGCAATGTATGGCGGGTCATCGCGCGGATGTGGCGCGAAACGCGCGGCGCGCTGAAAAACGCGTCGTTCCGTTGGTTGTTCTTCGGGGTGCTGGTCGTGTTCCTGATGGTCGGCGCGGACGCGGCGCTGTCGCTGTACATGAATACGTTCTTCTGGGAACTGCGTTCCACCGACCTGACCTTCTTCCAGGCGGCCGCGCCGATCGGAATCATGTTCGGCGCGCTGTTCACGCGCAGGCTGAACCGCCGCTTCGACAAGCTGCCGTCCGTGGTGTGGGGTACGTCGTTCTGGGCGGTGTGCCAGCTGGTGCCGGTGGTGCTGCGGTTTGCCGATATGTTTCCCGCCAACGGTACGCGCGAACTGGTCTGGACGCTCGTCGCCATCAAGTTCCTGCAAGGCGCAGGCGTCGCGCAGGCGCTCGTCAGTTTCAATTCAATGGTCGCCGACATCGCCGACGAGAACGAACTCGCCACCGGCAAGCGGCAGGAAGGCATCTTCTTCGCGGCGGTGTCGTTCGCCAACAAATCGACGGTGGGGCTGGGCAACATCCTCGCCGGTGTCGCGCTCGACGTGATCCACTGGCCGCGTGGCGCGCACATTCAGAGCGCGGCCGACATTCCGGCCCACACCGTCAACCTGCTCGGTATTCTGTCCGGGCCGATCGTCGCCGCGTTCTGCGTGGTCTGCGTGTGGTGCTATGGCCACTATCACCTGACGCGTGAGCGGCACGAACAGATCCAGGCGGCGCTCGACGACGTACGGCGCCAACGAGCGGACGCAGTCGCATGAGCAACGTCACGACCAACACCGGCGCCGATCTCGCTTATCGCGCACTGCGCGCGCTCGACGTGGAGCACGTGTTCGGCATCGTCAGCGTGCACAACATTCCGATTTACGATGCGATTCTGCGCCACGGCGGCATCACACCGATCGACATGCGCCACGAGCAGGCGGCCGTGCACGCGGCCGACGGTTACGCGCGCAGCGGTGGCAAGCTCGGCGTCGCGATCACCAGCACCGGGCCCGGTGCGTGCAACGCGGTGCCCGGTTTGTTCGAAGCCGGCTTCGCGTCGTCTCCGGTTTTGATGGTCACCGGTCAGATCGACACACCGTACCTCGGCAAAGGCAAAGGCTTCCTGCACGAAGCCGAACGCCAGCTCGAAATGCTGCGAACGGTGACGCGTCGCGCCGAGCAGGTGCGCGGGGCCTCCGAGATCGCCGAGGTGCTGATTCGGGTTGCGATGGATGCGCAATCGGGGCGGCCGCAACCGGGCGCTGTCGAAATTCCGATCGATCTCCAGTATCAGCAGCTCGACGGTTTGACGGCCGTGGTGCCGCCGCGGCGCGTGTCGGCGCCGGGGGCGGCATTCATCGCGGATGCGGCGCGGTTGATCGGCGAAACGTCGCGACGCGTGATCTGGGCGGGCGGCGGCGTGATCAGCGGCAACGCGGCGGCGCTGTTACAGCGACTGGCCGAGGCGCTCGACGCGCCGGTGTTCACGTCCGGCAACGGCCGCGGTTCGATTCCGGAAGACCACGCGCTCGCGATGGGTCCGTTGACGGCGCAACCGGAACTGCGCGAAACGCTCAGCGGCGCGGAACTGGTCATTGCCGTCGGCGCCCGCTTTCAAGGCGGCGCAACCGGCAACTGGACGTTGAAGCTGCCGAAGCTCATTCACATCGATGCGGACGCGAGCGTCGTCAATCGCAACTATCCGGCCGATGTCGCGCTGATCGGCGACGCCGAGGCGGCGTTGTCGGCGTTGCTCGCGGCGCTGAACGCGCAACCCGGCGATCCCGATTTTCTGCGCGACGCACAGAAGCGGCGCGACGAGGCTCGAACCGCGATCCGCGCGCAGATGGGTCCGGACCATCAGCGCATCATGGAAGCAATCCGCCGGAACCTGCCGCGGCAGGGCAACATCGTTAGAGACGCGACGGTGCCGGCATACATCTGGGGCAACCGGCTGCTGCCGGTGCTCACGCCGCGCACGTCGCTCAGTACGACGTCCGCTGCAATCGGTCCGGGCCTGCCGCTCGCAATCGGTGCCGCGGTGGCAACGGGCGAGAAGACGGTCGTGATCCAGGGCGACGGCGGCTTCATGCTGCACATCGGCGAACTCGCGACCGCCGCGCAGTATCAGTTGCCGGTGATCGTGTGCGTGTTCAACGATCGCGGATACGGCGTGCTGCGCGCGATTCAGCGCATGCGCTTCGACGGACGCACGGCCGGCGTAGACATCAAGACGCCCGACTTCGTGCAGGTGGCGCAAGGCATGGGCGTGCACGCCGAAGCGGTGCACAGCGCGGCGGAGTTCGAGGACGCATTCGAGCGCGCGGTTGCGAACGCGGGGCCGGTGCTGCTCGACATCGACATGAACGCTCTCGCGCCGATGGGCGATCTGTTCGGCCGCCCGCGCCGCGCGTAACGGTCGGCCGGCGCACGCCTCGTGAACGAGATGAGCGACCCGACCCCCGAACCGGAACCGATTTCCGAACCGGTCGAACCGATCAGGAGACGCAGCCGGCGCAAGCGGGCGAAACGCCGTCCATGGCTGCGGCGCCGCATCAAGAAGTCGGTGAAGACCGTGCGCGGCGTGGTGGCGGAGCCTCGAAAAGTGCCGGCGCAGATCCGCGAAGCGCTGCTGAAGATCTGGCGCGTGCGCGGCGGCGGGTTCTACGGCTTCGGGTACGTGGTCGCGTTCGTCGTGCTCGAGGTGCGCGCGTTCATCGACAACTTCGAAGGCGACGGCGACATCGCGACGATGATCGTGCAGGAAGTGCTGCAGTTCGTCTTCCGGTTTGCGGCCCAGTCCTTCATCAACGGCTTCATCGCGTTCGGCTGGCCGGTGTTCGTGCTCGATTATCTCGGCGGATGGGGGTTGCTTGCGTTGGGCGCCGGATGGGTGGCGTTCGAATACCTGGCAAAGCCCTGGATCAACTCGAAGCTGCCGGAGCTGGCGCCGAAACCGAAGCGCCCGGAGACAGCGCCGTGACGCCGATCTTCCTGTTCATACCTGCGGTTCAATGATGGCGCGCGCGACGCTCGCGGTGATCATCGGCTATGCCGTGTGGACGGTCACGCGACGTTCCTCGCGCTGATCGTCCCGGTGTGCGTGATAACGGGCCGACTGCGGCGTCAGCCGTCGGGGAAAGCGTCGTGACGCGGCGCATCGCCGTGGATCGTTTCCCAGTCCGCTTTCGACGCAACGTGGATGTGCATCTGCACGCTGGTGTGCAGCGGCACGTCCATCAGGCCGGCTGGAACCCAGACGCGCTTGCCGTCGTGGCTCACCGGTAGCGGACTGCCGCAGGTCGCGCAGCGGGTGGTTCCCCAGTCGTTGCGCAGCACGAATCGCTGCGTCGACGTTTCGCCGCGCGTCCATCTGAAGCGGCGCGTGCCGACGATGAACACCGCGTTGCTCGCGGTACCGGACACCTTGCGGCACAGCGAGCAATGACATTGGCCGATGCCGGCGATGGGGCCGTCGACTTCGAAGGCGACGCCACCGCACAGACAGCTGCCGGTCAGCGCCGCGGATTGCGTTTCCCGTGTCATCGCGTACTCCTCGAGAGATTGCATCCGAACTATACATTGACCGGATTGCATGCCCCGGGTTCGAATGCGCGCTACTTTTCAGGTCAGCATCATGTCGAGCGCGAGGAACCCGTCGATGCCGGTTGCGCCCCTCTACGACGTCATCGTGATCGGGCTCGGCGCGATGGGATCGGCGGCGCTCGACCAACTCGCGCGCCGCGGCGCAAACGTGCTCGGCCTCGAACAGTTCGGCATTCCGCACGAACACGGTTCGAGCGGCGGCGACACGCGCCTGATCCGCAAGGCGTACTTCGAACATCCGGACTATGTGCCGCTGTTGCACCGGGCCTTTACGAACTGGGACGACCTCGGCGCGCGCACCGGCGAACGCGTGCTGTATCGCACCGGCGCGGTGTACATCGGCCGCCCCGACTCCGAGCTGATCGCGGGTTCGATTGCATCCGCGCAGCGGCATTCGCTGCCGTGCGACCGGCTGAGCGGCGAAGAGGTAACGCGACGCTGGTCCGGATTACGCGTGCCGGATGGCCATGAGGCGCTGCATGAAGTGGACGGCGGCTTCGTGCTGGCAGGCAAATCGATCCGCCTGCACTGCGAGTGCGCATTGCGGCGCGGTGCGCACGTGCGGGCGGCGGAAGCAGTGCTCGAATGGCGCGAGACCGCGTCCGGCATCGAAGTGGTTACAGCCGCAGCAACGTATCGCGCCGCGCACCTCATCGTTACCGTTGGCAGTTGGGCAGGCGCGTTCCTGCCTAGGCTTCACACGCCGCTCGAAGTCACGCGACAGGCGCTGTTCTGGGTCTGGCCGGCGCAGACCACGTCGTTCGAACTGGACGCGTTTCCCTGTTGGGCGGCACAACTCGACGGACACGAGGGACTCTTCTATGGCTTTCCGATTCTGCCGGCTGGCCATGGGCGGGCAGCTCGGGTTCAAGATCGCCCATCACGCGAAAGGGCAACTGGTGGAACCCGGCGCAGCGTGGCCGGTCGACGTTGCCGAGTTCGCGTCCGTGCGCGAAGCACTGAGAGAGATCTTTGTCGACGACCTGGGACCGGTCGTCGCGACGAAAGCCTGCATGTACACCTCCACGACCGATGGCCATTTCGTGGTGGACCGTTATCCCGATAGCGAGCGCGTGACCGTCGCATGCGGATTCAGCGGCCACGGCTTCAAGTTTGCGTCGGTCATCGGCGAAGCACTGGCGGACCTCGCGCTCGAAGGTCGAACGGAACTGCCGATCGGATTCCTGGGACTCGAACGATTTCAGAACCAACGACACACATGAGGGGATGACGTTGCCCGACCGGTTCGAAATCAGATTGCTGGGCGCCGGTGACGAGCGGGTGTTGGACCGCATCGGCGACGACGTGTTCGACGAGGCGATCGATGCGGCCGGCGCGCGCGAGTTCCTGGGCGATCCGCGCCATCACATCGCGGTGGCGGTTGACGACGGCGTTGTCGTCGGTTTCGCCTCGGGCGTGCACTACCTGCATCCAGACAAACCCGTGCCGGAACTGTGGGTAAACGAACTCGGCGTTGCCTCGACGCACCGTCGTCGGGGCATCGGCAAAGCCGTGCTCGACTGTCTGCTCGATGCCGGGCGGGTACTCGGTTGTGCGCAAGCGTGGGTGCTCACCGAACGCGACAACACGGCGGCGATGCGCACGTACGCCTCGATTGGCGGTGCGCAGACGCCGAGCGATCACGTGATGATCACGTTCCTGCTCGACGGCCCGGCGGAATGAGCCGCCACGATTTCATCCTGTTCGATCTCGACGGCACGCTCAGCGATCCGCTGGTCGGCATCGGCCGTTCCATCAATCACGCGCTCGCGCACTTCGGCTATCCGACGCACGAATTGAATGCACTCGCGCCCTACATCGGTCCGCCCCTCGACGAATCGTTCGCCCTCATCACCGGAGTGACCGCGAAGGCCGACCTGGCTGCGCTGGTGGCGAAATACCGCGAGCGATACGGCGAAGTCGGCTACGCCGAGAACGTCCTGTACCCGGGCATCCCGGAAGCGGTGGTCGCGCTGCGACGCGCGGGTATTTCACTCGGCGTGTGCACGTCGAAGCGGCGCGATTTCGCCGAACAGATCCTCGACATGTTCGGATTGCGCGAGCATTTCGAATTCGTCGACGGCGGTGAGCTCGGCACGCCGAAGTGGCGGCAGATCGAGGCATTGCGCGCCGCGGGGAAGGTGAGCCAAAGCAGCCTGATGGTCGGCGATCGCGCGGTCGACGTGGACGCAGCGCGTCACAACGGTCTTCACGCGGCCGGCGTTCTTTGGGGTTACGGCAGCGCCGCTGAACTCGCCCAGGCGCGGCCGCGCTATTCGTTCGCATCGCCAGCCGAGTTGCGCGAACTGGTCGCCGGCCCTGCTACGATGCCGTCCATTGCATCAGGAGAACCGCCATGAACGGCGCCGAATCGTTGATCAGATCGTTCGTCGATGCCGGTGTGACGTGCTGCTTCGCGAATCCCGGCACGTCCGAGATGCATCTGGTGCAGGCGATCGACGCGGTGCCGCAGATGCGCGCCGTGCTCGCATTGTTCGAAGGCGTCTGCAGCGGTGCTGCAGATGGATACGGGCGGATGCGCGGCGTGCCGGCGCTGACGCTGCTGCACCTCGGCGCCGGCCTCGGCAATGCCATCGCCAACCTGCACAACGCCCGCCGCGCCAGTACGCCCCTCATCAACGTGGTTGGGGATCACGCGATTCACCACGTTGCCTACGATGCGCCGCTGACGTCGGACATCGAGGGCGTTGCGAAGCCGGTGTCGGCGTGGATCCGCACCGCAACGTCGTCGACGATGCTGGCCGAGAAAGGTCGCGCCGCCGTGCGTGCCGCGATGGCAGCGAGCCCCAATCCGATCGGCAATGTCGCGACGCTGATCGTGCCGGCCGATTGCGCCTGGGGCGAGGGTCGATTTGCTCCGCGCAAGGCGCGATCAGCGCCGGAGCACGGCCGCGCGTGCCGGACGACGTGGTCGACGCGATGGCGGGGCGCCTGAACGCGCAAAGCGTGCTGTTGCTCGACGGGATCGGATTGAGCGAAGCCGGTGTGCGCGCGGCCGGTCGCATCGCGGCCGTCACCGGATGCCGGTTGTTCTCGAGCACGTTTCCGGCGCGCGTCGAATCAGGCCCGGGTTTGCCGCCGGTCGCGCGCATGCCGTACTTCCCCGAACAGGTTCTCGAAACGCTGAAAGACGTGTCGCTGCTGATGCTCGCGGGTGCCGAGGCGCCGGTGAGCTTCTTCGCATACCGCAATCTGCCGAGCAGCCTCGTGCCCGAAGGATGCCAGGTGGCGTGTCTCGCGCACCGGCACGACGACATCGTGGCGGCGTTGGAAGGCGTGGCCGACGCGCTCGATGCGCCGAGCGGCGCCAACAGCCACGAAGCGGCGCGCCCGAGCCTGCCGCAAGGCGCGCTCAGCACCGCCAACGTCGCGCGCATTCTCGCGGCGATGTCGCCGGAGAACTGCATCGTCGCCACCGATTCGGGCGGCGGTGGTGCCGCGTATCCGGTCATGCAACGCGCGGTGCGCAACAGCTGGCTGAACATCACCGGCGGTGCGATCGGCCAGGGCGGGCCGGTGGCGACCGGCGCCGCGGTGGCGTGTCCGGACCGGCAGGTGCTCGCGTTGCTCGGCGACGGCGGTGCGATGTACACCATCCAGTATTTGTGGACGCAGGCGCGCGAGCGCACGAAGGTCGTTACCGTGATCTTCTCGAACCGCGCCTACAACATTCTCGAAGTCGAATACCGGCGGCTCGGCATCAACGACATCGGCAAAACGGCCGCGAGTCTGTTCGATCTGTCGAAGCCGGACATCGATTGGGTGGGTCTCGCGGCGAGTCTTGGAGTGCCCGGATCGCGCGCCGCTACGTGCGACGCCTTCGTGCTTGCGTTGCAGCGCGGCCTGGAATGCGACGGACCCTATCTGATCCAGGCCGACGTCACCTAACGGGCGTGCAGTGGCGCAACTGTATCGCGCGATAGAGCCGTTCTCGCAAGGCATGCTAGGCGTAAGCGGCGGAAACCAGATCTACTGGGAAATGTGCGGCAATCGGGCCGGCAAAACGGCCTTGGTGCTGCATGGCGGGCCGGGCTCCGGCTGCACGGCGTGGCACCGTCGCCTGTTCGATCCGGCGCGCTACCGCATCGTCCTGTTCGACCAGCGCAACTGCGGCCGCAGCGTTCCGCACGCCGGCGCACCGCACGTCGACCTGTCGGCGAACACCACCGACAACCTCATCGCCGACATCGAGGCGTTGCGCCTGCATCTGGGCGTGCAACGCTGGCTGTTGCTGGGTGGCTCCTGGGGCAGTGCGCTGGCGCTCGCGTACGCCGAGCGGTTCGTTCATCGCGTATCCGAAGTGGTGTTGTTCGGCGTCACCACCGGCCGCCGCGAAGAATTCAGCTGGCTGTTTCGCGACGGACTCGCGCCGCTGTTCCCGGAAGAGTGGCAACGGCGTCGCGACGCGATTCCGTCCGGCGAGCGGTCAGGCGACATCGTCGAAACCTATTCGCGGTTGCTGCACCATCCCGATGAGCATGTGCGAGCGAGCGCCGCGCACGCGTGGTGTTTGTGGGAATCGGCGACGCCGGATTGGCCGCCGCATACAGGACTGGCCCCGCGATTTCGCGATCCTCGCTATGCGCTTGCGTTCGCGCGCATCGTCACGCACTACGTCCGTCACGACGCGTGGCTCGGTGACGGCGCGGTAATGCGCGAGATCAATCGGCTCGCGACGGTGCCGAGCGTGCTGATCAACGGCCGCTACGATCTGCAGGCGCCGCTCGCCACCGCATGGGAACTGAACCGCCGCTGGCCCGGCTCTGACCTCGTTGTCATCGACGATGTGGGACATTCGGCGAGCGACGCACGTCTGACTGAAGCGATCGTGGCGGCCACCGATCGCTTCGCGACGGCCTGACTAACGGGCGGCAGCCGCCATCAGCTTCTGCATGTCGGTCGCCTGTACGCTCTTGCGCGCGCGCATCCGGTCGATCCAGCCGAGCAATGACGAGCCCTTCAGGATGGCGGCGCCTTCCGGAGCGGACGGAAACATGTCTAGCATCGCGATCAGCATCAGGTCGGCGAGAGACACCGAGTCGCCCGTCATGTACTTCTGATTGCCCAACAGTTTCTCCAGGGCGCGAACGCACACGGTGGCCGGTTCGATGCTCTTCGCGACCGTCGCTTCGTCGACCGGCAGACCGAACATCGGCGCGACGATGCGGTTGAAGCCGATGCCGAGCACCGGAGGGGCGACGTAGCAGTCGACGATACCCATCACCTGGTTCATCCGCGCCTGTACTTTCGGGTCGGTCGGGGTCAACGAGGGTCCGGGGGAAACCTGGTCGATGTAGCGGATGATCGCGTCCGATTCATAAAGCCAGAATCCGTCGTGTTCGATGACTGGAATGCGGCCGAACGGATGACGCGCGAGGTGCTCGGGGGTTTTGGTTGTGCCGAAGGGCATCGCCGCCAGCCGATAGGGCGCACCTTTCTCCTCGCACGCCAGCAGCGGCATCCGAACGTAGGGGCTGCCGGGAACGCCGTGAACGATGATTGGTGACATGTGCTTCTCTCCTTCTTTGTGGGATCGATCGTGGAATCGGTGGAATCAGCCGGCGCGCACGACGTCGGCATAGCGTTGCAGAATCGCGGTCCAGCCGCCGGGACCGTCGACGGACTCGCGCATCGTCGCGGCCTGATCGCCCATGTGCTCGAGCAACCGGTGTTCGAAGTCGACGCGCGTCACGCCGCCGCTCTGCGCCGTGAACCTCACCTCGACTTCGGTGAGAAGGTCGGGGTGATATCGCCAATCGGCGCCGATGCGCCACGCCAGCACGAGCCGGCCCGGCGGTTCCCATACCAGCACGTCGCCCCATTCGGTTTCGGTGCCGTCATCATCGATGCCGTACCAGCGCCCGCCGGCGCGCGGCTCCAGCACGGCTTCCTTCAGCGCCGATTTGCCGATGGTGTGCGAGCGCGGCCACCAACGGTCGAACCCGGCCGTGAACACTTCGAATGCACGCTGCGGTGTGGCCGGCACGGTGAGCACTTTGCGGACGGGGGCGGGCTGAATGGTGCGGCTCACTTCTTCTTGCTCCTTCGTTCGTGTTTGGCGGTGCGAATCACTTCGGCCTGAAACGATTCCAGCGCCGTGTCCCAGAACCGGTCGAGCCAGGCGCGCATCTGGCCGAGCCCTGCGGGGTCGATCTGATACACGCGGCGCGTGCCGTCGCGCTGTTCGGTGACGAGTCCGGCCTCCTTCAACGCTTTGAGATGCTGCGAGACGGCGGGTCGGGATACCGGCAATTCCTCGGCCAATTCGCCGACCGCTTTCGGTCCCGCAGCGAGTCGTTCGAATACGTCGCGACGCGTGGCGTCGGCGAGTGCTTTGAATGCGAGGTGTCGGTCAGCCATGGCTTACCGTAAGTCAATACTTACGGATGTGTCAAGCCTGAACAGTCGTTAGTCGAACGCAAATACCCGTTTCCAGTCGTTCTGCATGCTGATCAGGATCCAGCCCTTCTTCTGCGCTTCGTCGTACAACGCTTGCGGGAACGCGCCCACCTTGGTGTCTGGCAATCCTTGCGCCGGCCCGTACGCGTACTCGCGCCTCGCGTCGTCATGCAGCACCAACAGCGCGAGACGCACGCCGCCGCCGGCCTTCGTGTATTCGAGCATCTGCCGATCGCCGATCGAGTTGCCGAACGCGATGTGCGGCCGTTGTCCGATCACCAAATGGATGCCTTCGGGTTTACCGGCATCGTCGTCGTTCAGCAGCAGACGCGGTTCCTTCGTGAGAAATGGTTTGCCGTTCTTGTCGTAGCCGAACACCGTGCCGGCGGCAGTGCCAACGACCTGTTCGGGGGGAATGCCGTATGTCTGCTGCGAATAGGCGCGGACGAAGTCCTGGCCGCCGCCGGTGACGATGTAGGTTTTGTAGCCGTTTTCGCGAAGGTACCTCAGCGCCTCCTGCATCGGTCGGTACGTGAGATCGGTATAGGGCCGCTTCCAGCTCGGATTCTTCGCCTGCGCAATCCATTTGGCGACGTCGGCGCGAAACGCATCGACCGACATGCCGGTCAGCGTCGACTCCATGATCTTGATCAGATCGTATTCGCGTAACTTCGCAACGGCTGCGCGTCCGCCGGACATGACCGTTTTGAACGGTTCGTCTTCCGCGAGCGAGGGTCTCGCCTTCACCAATGCGGGCACGCGGTCGATGCAATACATCACCTGCACGTACATCGGCTGCTCCACCCAAAGCGTGCCATCCTGGTCGAACGTCGCGATGCGCTCTTCCGGTGGAACGAAGTCGGGGCTCGACTTGTCGGTGGTTTTCTCGACGAATGCGACGATGGCCTTCTTCGCGGCACCGTCGTTCCACGATTCGAGCGGATCGGCGGCGGCCGCGCCGCAGAGGAACGCGACAAGCAAGGCAGCGACGGAATGGAATCGTTGGGTGTTCGACATCTGCGGTTTGCACACCTTGGCTGGCAGCGGCGCGGCAAAGGTACCGGAACTCGCCGATTCCACCTAGCGACGAGTGTGACGAACACCCTGCGAAGGATGGAAAGCCGAATCGCTTGTCTCTACATTCGCTGTCTCGATGACCCTCACGAAGGAATCCCGATGACCGACCAGTATCTGCTCGACGGTATCCGCGTGGTTGAACTCGCAACGTTCGTATTCGGGCCGGCTGCAGGCACGATCCTGGGCGATTTCGGCGCCGACGTCGTGCACATCGAACATCCGCAGATCGGCGATGCCTATCGCTATCTGCCGCAACTGCGGCCGTTGCCGGAATGTGCGGACAACTACTGTTGGATTCTCACGGCGCGCGGCAAGAAGTCGATCGCGCTCGACGTTCGCAGCGAGGAAGGACACGACGTGGCGTTGGAACTGGTGCGGCGCGCAGACGTGTTCATCACGAATCTGCATCCGTCGGTGCTCGAGAAGCTCGGCATGCGCTACGAAGACGTCGCAGTGCTCAACCCGCGACTGATCTACGCGCACGCAACTGGCTATGGCGATCAAGGCGCCGAAGCGGAGAAGCCGGGTTACGACGCCACGGCGTGGTGGGCGCGTTCCGGATTGATGGACGCGATCCGGCCACACGGCGCCGACTTCCCGCTTGCGACCGCTGCGATGGGCGATCATCCGAGTTCGATCGCGCTGTTCGGTGCAATCGCGCTCGCGCTGTTCGATCGCGAGCGAACGGGTAAGGGCAGGCGCGTGCGTTCGTCACTGCTCGCGAACGGGGCGTGGGCGAACTCGATCCTGCTGCAGGCGGCGCTGTGCGGCGGTTCGTCGTACTCGGTGCCGCCGCGCACGCATTCGCTGAACGCGCTCGTGTGTCCATACGTGTGCGCCGACGGTCGGGGTCTTTATCTCGCGATGGTGCAGGAAGCCGTGGAGTGGGACCGCTTCACCGACGCGATCGGTCGCGCGGAACTGCGCAGCGATCCGCGTTTCGAGGATCTGCCGTCGCGTCGCGCCCATGCGCCGTCGTTGGTGAGCATCCTCGACGCGGTGTTCGCGACCAAGCCGCTGGCTTATTGGCGCGGCGAGCTGGACCGCCACACCGTGACGTTCGGCGTCATCGCGCAGATCGACGAACTGCCGGACGATCCGCAGTTGAATGCGAACGGTGTGTTCCGCGCGGTGGAAGGTTCTCCAGGTCTGCGGACGGTGGATAGTCCGCTGCACCTCGACGGCGCCGAAAAGCGCCCGCCCGGACGCGCGCCGGAACTCGGCGAGCATGGAAGGGAGATTCTGCGCGGGCTCGGCTATCCGGACGCGCGCATCGATGCGCTGGTGAGCGCGGGGGTGCTGCGCGAACCGGAGTCCGCATCGTGAAGAGAGACGTGTGGCTTTTCGCGGTTGCACTCGCGGTGGGCATCGGCACCTGGTTGGCCGTTGCGCATGCCAGCGGTAAGCGCGAGGCGTGGGACTCCGCCGCGTACTTTTCGTTCGGCATGCCGACCGTGTGCGTGGTGTCGATGCTGCTCGGGGCAGCCGAACCGCGACGAGCATGGCGTTGGGGCGTTGCGCCGTTGGCGGGTCAGTTTGCGACGATGCTCGTTACGCAAGGCATCGGCAATCTGCTGCCGCTCGGCGTGATCGTGTTCGCCATCCTGTCGATTCCGTCGGTGTTCGCGGCGAGATTCGGCGCCTATGCGCGCAGACGCTGGTTCTGAGCCGCAGACCTGCGCCTCGATGTGGTCGTTCGCTCGGTCAGAGGAACGTCGCCACCGCGTCGAGGAACGCATCGGGTTTGTCGAGCGGCACCGGGTGCCCCGAGCCCGCCACTTCGACCAGCCGGCAATTCGGAATCGCCTTTGCCATCTTCGCCGCGACCGGCCTCGACAGAATGTCGCTCAGTTCCCCGCGAACCAGCAGCGTGGGCACCGCGATGTTCGCGACCAGGCGCCAGCCTTCTTCCGCCGGAATGCCTTTGCGCGGATTCGCCGGATCGCGCAGCGCACGGTCGTAGCGATACGTGAACTTGCCGTCGTCGCGCCGCATCATCGAATACTCGACGCGGTGGCGCAGCTGATCGTCGGGCGGAATCGGATTGTCGGCGCGCGCCCGCGCGTAGGCCTCATCCACCGACTCGAACACGTCGCTGCGAACGACGCCGGCCTGAATCCTCTTAAGACCGTCGACGTCGATCTCCGGGGCGATGTCGACGATCACCAGTTTCGCGAGTGCGGCAGGCCGCCTTCCGGCGAAGCCGATCGACACGAGCCCGCCCATCGACAATCCGAGCAGCGCGAAGTTCGACAGACCCAACACTTTTACGAAGGCGCTGACGTCGTCGACCATCTCGCTGGTGTCGTACGCAGTGGGCGGCGCCCAATCCGTTTGACCGTGCCCGCGCTGGTCGAGCGCGAGCACGCGATAGCGCGACGTCATCGCCTGCGCGAATGCGTCCCACGATCGCGCATGGCCTGTGTAGCCATGCAGCAGCACCAGCGTCTGCGCGTTCGGTTTCACCGACGCCCAGTCGCGGTAGTAGAAGCGCAGCCCGCGCAGTTCGATCAGTTCGTCGCGTACGGCCGGCATGATTACAGCCGTTCGATGATGGTGCCGGTGCCGAGGCCGCCGCCGCAGCACATCGAGATCAGCCCGTAGCGGCCGTTTGTGCGCTCCAGCGTGTGCAGCGCCGTGGTGATCAGCCGCGCGCCGGTGGAACCCGTCGGGTGGCCGATCGCGATTGCGCCGCCGTTCGGATTGACGCGGTCGGGATCGGGTTTGTGCACGCGCTGCCATGCGAGCACGACCGAGGCGAACGCTTCGTTCACTTCGAACGTGTCGATGTCGCCGATCTTGAGGCCAGCCTGCGCCAACACTTTCGCTGTGGCGGGAATCGGGCCTTTCAGCATCGTCACCGGGTCGACGCCAACGAGCGTGGTCGCGACGATGCGCGCGCGCGGCTTCAGCCCCAGCGATTTGACGGCTTTTTCCGAGGCGAGAATCACTGCCGCGGCGCCGTCGGACACCTGCGAACTGCTGCCGGCTGTGTGAATGGTCTGGCCGGGAATCGGCTCGAGTGCGCGCAAGGCTTCCATCGTAGTCGCGCGCAGACCTTCGTCGCGCGTCACCGTCTGCGATGCGCCGGTCGGTTTGCCTTCTTTGTCCACCACCGGTGCGGTGATCGGCGTGACTTCACGGTCGAAGTGGCCGGCTTCCCACGCGGCGATGGCGCGTTGCTGACTGCGCAGTCCGAACGCGTCGGTATCCGCGCGGGTGATCTGGTACTCCTCGGCGATCATCGCCGCCCCCATGAACTGGCTCGTCGGCTGATAGTGCGACATGTAGCTCGCGCCCATCGGTACGCCGCCTTTCATGTTCGAACCGAGCGGCACGCGGGTCATCATCTCGACGCCGCAGCTCATCACCACGTCTTCGAGTCCTGCGCCGACCATCGCGGCGCCGAACGACGTCGCCTGCTGGCTCGACCCGCATTGCGAATCGACGGTGGTGGAGGCCACTTCCAGCGGCAGACCGGCGGACAGCCATGCGACGCGCGCGATGTTGAACGATTGCTCACCCACCTGCGAAACGCAGCCGCCGATCACCTGGCCGATCTGGTTGCCGTCGAGACCGGCGCGCTTCAGCGCCGCCAGTTGAACGGCGCCGAGCAGGTCGGCCGGCATCAATCCGGCGAGACCTTTGCCGCGTTTGCCGATGGGGCTGCGCACGGCTTCGATGATGTAGACGTCTTGCATCGCGGAACTCCTGTTTCGATTGGCTGAATCCGAAGCCGTGCATGTTACCGCACCGGCGGCGTGGGCCGTCAGGTGCGGTAACAGGGTGCCGGTCGAAGTGGAGTTCGGAGCGTCGAAGGTGCGCTTTGTTCTAGGTCAGGTTGCACGGCACTGGAACGTGACGGTCTTCGTGCCGTTGCCGTTCGAGACGATGTTCGAGACCACCTGCGACGAACCGCTGTTCAGGCAGTAAGCCTGCGCGTTGCGGGAGATGTCCATCAGCTCCCGGTCGGTGCGGTAGGTGTAGGTGAGGTCCGAGCGCGAACGGGAATACGGCGATCCGGGCGCCGACGTGGCGGTGCATTCGAAGATCACCACGCGTTCGCCCGATGCGTCGCTGCTGAAGCTCACCGGCTGCGCCACGCTCTGATAACGATCGCAGAATGTCGCAGCGAGTTGATTGGTCTTAATCAGCTCGTCGTCGCTGCGGTACTTGTAGGTGACTGTAGGATTGCTCGCCTCGATCTGTCTGGGCGAAGTGGAGTAGGGTGCGCACGCCGATGCCGTAAGCACGGCCAAACCTGCGAGCACCCCGATTCGACCGTTGGCGAAAAAGTGCTGTGCATGCGAAGTCTTCATCTCGAGTTCCCTGGTGTTCAATTCCCCACAACCTACGACGTGCGTTCGATATTTTTCTGTACGGGAGCACACCCACAGGCCATTCCGCTAAGGCCTAAGCGCGGCAGCGAACCGACCTCCTGCAACTAAGCGGCTATCGTGCAGCGGTTCCAACATCCTGGCCACGTCGCACATTCGCGCGTTGCGGGATTCATTCAGAGGTTCACATGGACAAACCAGTCATGCCCAGCGTCGACGAGATGAAGGGCAAATGGAAACAGCAGGTCGGCGCCGCCAAGATCGCCTGGGGCAAGTTGACCGACGACGAATTGCTGAAACTCGAAGGTCACGAGGACCGACTCACGGGCCTGATTCAGGAGCGCTACGCCGTCTCGCGCGACGAAGCGGACAGGCAGGTCAAAGCGTTCTTCAAAGCGAACACGCTATGACGCGTACATTCCAAATTGCATGTTCCGATCGGAGAAACATTATGTTTCCGCATTCCCGCAAACTGTTGCTTGCATCGAGCATCGCCATCGCGATCGCCGCGATGAACACCGCTGCCTCGGCCGCGGTCGATTCGCAGGACGTGACCGACGCACGGCAAGAGACGCAGATCTGGACGACCTACGCGCTCAGCCCCTATCTGCGCGCCAACGACCTCAAGGTGTCGGTGCACGACGGCAAGGCAACGCTGAGTGGCAAAGTGGAAGAGGGCGTGGACAAGGATCTCGCCAAGCAGATCGCGCTGGGAGTTCCTGGAATCAAGAACGTCGACAACAAAATCGTGGTGCAAGCCGACTACGTCCCCCCAACTAGATCGTCAGAGCGGAGCTACGGAGAAGAGATCGACGACGCCACCATCACTGCGGCGGTGAAGTCGAAGCTGATGTGGAGCACGTATACGGACGGTCTCGGAACCGAAGTCGATACCAGGCTCGGACACGTCACGCTGACAGGTGCCGCCGACAGCGCCGCAGCGAAGGAGCTTGCGGGCCGTCTCGCGGGCAACACCCGGGGCGTCGTCGCCGTGGACAACCGGCTCACGGTCAAACCCGGCAAGGCTGCAGTAGTCGATGCCGCGAAGAGCCCCGCACCCGAGGAAGAGCACGTGGTCTCGGACAGCTGGATCACCACGAAAGTGAAATCCACGCTGATGTACTCGAGCAACGTCGACGGCTCCGACATCGATGTGACCACGAAGCAAGGCGTCGTTACCTTGAGCGGGAAGCTCGACAGCGGTGCCGAGCGCGCACTGGCGATCGAACTCGCGAGGAACGTGCGTGGTGTTGCGAGCGTCGAGTCGGCGGGTCTGACGATCTGATTTGATCAGCGGAACGCCTGCTGCTGAGACACGGAAGGACCGCATCATGCGGTCCTTTCTTTTCGTCTATCCGGCGTCCTTGGCGGGAAGGTGTCCTACCGAACGGACGCTCCACTTCAGGCAAGCCCAATGTGTCGATCTGGACGCATGGGTCGAACCCGCCGTCGAAATCCGAAAGAGAGTGGGTCAGATGCAAGAAGCCCCCGCCGCACCGTTCCGCGACGATTCAGTATCAATCTCCGAGGTCGGTAAAAGCATGTGCGTGGCGCTGGACCAGGGAATCGCCGTCGTATCGATTTCCACGGGTACGCACCGCTCGTTGCTCGAAGAGCAACTGGTTGTTCACGGTATCGACCTCGGCAAGGCGGCGGCAGCGGGCGCCTATGCATCCCTGCACGCGCCCGCAGTATTGTCGTCGATCATCGTAGACGGCCACCCCGACGTGATCCGTTTCGCTGAATGGGTCGGGGCTGCCATGGATCGAGCCGCCGAGCAGCACGGCCGCGTCCTGATGTTCGCTGAACTGGTGCCGCTGATGCGCGCCGAACACAACCACGCGGGCGCGATCGAACTCGAAAGCCTCTTGCGCTCTTTCGTCGCCTCCCGTCCGGGCTTCCACGCCTGTGGCTAAGCGTTGCCTGTGTTCGCTGCCGAACAGATCGGAATGTCGGACGCGCGCAGTGTATTCGGGTTGTCGTTTACATCGAACGTCTGGAGAGCACCATGCTGGAAACCGTTGCGGTCTTGCTGATCGTCCTTTGGGCGCTGGGGTTGGTGTCGTCGTACACCCTCGGCGGATTCATTCACATTCTGCTGGTGCTGGCGGTCGTGGTGATCGCGATCCGCCTGATACAGGGTCGGCGGGTCTGATTCACTGCCCGGTGGGTAGCTCGTCGGTCCACACCTTGAAGCTGACGAGCGTGTTCACGCCGAACGCATTGCTGAGGGCCACATCCGCCGCGTCGCGACCGCGCGCGATCAGTACGCGGCCGATGCGGGGTGTGTTGTTGCGCGCATCGAACGTGTACCAGTGGCCGTCCAGGTACGCCTCGAACCACGCGGCAAAATCCATCGGCGCGTCCGACTTCG
This sequence comes from uncultured Gammaproteobacteria bacterium, assembly GCA_963780795.1. GTDB lineage: Bacteria > Pseudomonadota > Gammaproteobacteria > Pseudomonadales > Azotimanducaceae > DATJGR01. Next base: position 245,657 of record CAWADH010000014.1, read on the forward strand.
GAACGCCGATGTCGCCGAGATAGCCGGTGCAGTAGCGTGCCGGAATGTTCATGCACCGGCAGAAGGCGACGGCCAGGTGCGCGTAGTCGCGACAAACGCCGGTCCTGTCGAAGTACGCTTCCAGCGCTGTGCGCGTCATGCGCGCGTGCTCGTACCCGAACGTGATGTGGCGATGCACGTAATCGCAGATGGCCTGCACGCGTGCCCATCCGGTCGGTCCGCTGCCGAATAGGCTCCACGCCGTTTCCGACAGTCGATCCGTTTCGCAATAGCGACTCCCCAGCAGGAACAGCAGTGTCTCCTCCGGCAGGTCCTGCACGGCGATCTGTTGCGCGGTGGGTGCGTACGCATCGACCAGCCCGGTGTCGTTGACCACCGCGTTTGCGGTGATACGCATGCGGCCCGTTGGCGCGACGATTCGCGTGCACCAGTTGCCGAAACTGTCGCGATACGCCGCCATCGGAACGCCCGGCTCGAACAGCAGATCGTCCCGCCCGACGAGATCGGAGACGCGTGTGAAGTGCACGTTCAGATTGAGAATCATCGGCGTGGGTTGCGGGCAGTCGTACACGATTTCGAAACCGACGCGAATTTGCATGTGGCATGGTCATTGTGAACTGACATTCGCACTGTGCGCTTTCGCGCGCGCGGAGTCATGTGGAATCGACCATCAGGCCGGCGCGGCGAGCGCGAACCACCTGACGAGATCACTGAGGGGATGCGCTGTGCGCGCTGGCGTACGGACCGCGATGATTGCGGGGGCGCAGTATGCAGGGTTGCTCACGAACGAGCAAAAAATCAGAGGTTGAGGATATGAAAATCTTCCAAAGGACCACAGTCGGCGTGATCGCCACTACCCTGCTGCTCGCGCTCGGCGCGTGCTCGAACATGTCCCGGCAGGACAAGAACACCGCGATTGGCGCGGGTGCCGGCGCAGTCGGCGGAGCGGTGCTCACCGGCGGAAGTGCCGTGGGTACGGCTGCGGGTGCAGTAGTGGGTGGCGTAATCGGCCATGAAGTGAAGAAAGATTGATCGAACTGCGGAAACCGTTGGTGCGCTGTAGGACATAGCGCTTATGCTGCGAGCCATGCAAGCTTTCGCTCTCGAGGGGGCAGCGTGGCGGACGGCGGTTCGAGCGACACGCCAGGCGGGTCGACGAAATGCATCAAACAGTCGCGGGCCAACCGCGGCTCGCCGGCTGTTTCCAGCGCAATTCATTCTCCGCGCCAGAATCACCTGCTCGATGTGCTTCCGCCTGACGACTTCGCGCGGCTGCTGCCGCACCTCGAGCTGATTCCAATGGAGCTCGGAGACGTTCTCTACGAGCCGGGCATTAAGCTGCGATACGTTTACTTCCCGACGACGTCGATCGTTTCGCTGTTGTACGTGATGGAGAACGGCGCCTCGGCGGAGATCGCAATCGTCGGCAACGAAGGCATTCTCGGGATTTCGTTGTTCATGGGCGGTGACACGACACCGAGCCGCGCGGTGGTGCAGAGCGCCGGTCACGGTTTTCGGTTGAAAGCCGAGTTGTTGAAGAGCGAGTTCGAGCGGTTTGGTTCCACGATGCACCTGTTGCTGCGCTATACGCAGGCGCTGATCACGCAGATGGCACAGACGGCGGTGTGCAATCGACATCATTCCGTCGATCAGCAGCTCTGCCGTTGGTTGCTGCTGAGTCTCGATCGGCTGGCATCCAACGAACTCACTATGACGCAGGAATTGATCGCCAACATGCTCGGCGTACGTCGCGAAGGCGTAACCGAGGCGGCGGGCAAGCTGCAGGAAGCGGCGCTCATTCAGTACACGAGGGGCCGCATCAAGGTGCTCGATCGTGCGGGCCTCGAAGCGCGCTCGTGTGAGTGCTACCAGGTGGTGAAGACCGAGTTCGATCGGCTGCTGCCTTACGTTCCGGCGTAGGCGCGTCGCACGGACGACGCTATGTTCGCTAGCGCCTAGACCACGGACGTGCGCCGCCCTACCGTTGTTTGATGGCGCAGCCCAAACCGAACCAGACGAATCGTTTACTGAATGCGTTGCCCGCAAATGAGCGGAAGCGCGTGTTCGCCTGCAGCGAGACCGTCGATCTGGTGTTTGCCGAACCGCTGTACGTGCCCGGCGACGTGCTGAGCCACGTCTACTTTCCGCTGCAGGCGCTCATCTCATTGATCGTGCCGATACAGGGATCGGCCGGGCTCGAAGTGGGGCTCATCGGAAACGAAGGAATGTTCGGAGTTCCGCTGGTGCTCGGCGTGGACGTGTCCTCGTTACGGGCAGTGGTGCAAGGCAGCGGTACGGCGCTGCGGATGGAGGCCGCGCCGTTCCGTGTCGAGATTCAGCGCAACGAGTCATTGCATAACATCGTCGACCGATACGCATACCTTCGGTTGTGTGAACTCGCGCAGACGGCCGGGTGCACGCGGTACCACGTGGTAGAAGCGCGGCTTGCTCGCTGGCTGCTCATGACTCAGGACCGCGCACACGCGCGGGTGTTTCACGTCACTCAAGAATTCCTCGCGTTGATGCTGGGCGTGCGCCGGGTGGGCGTCACGCGCGCCGCCGGATCGCTGCAGAAACTCGGGTTGATTCAATACAGCCGAGGCAAGATCACCGTACTCGATCGACGCGGCCTCAAGGCCGCAGCCTGCGCGTGTTACGGCGCCGATCGCGCCGCTTACGCACGCGTATTCGGCTGATCGGCAACCGTTGTAGTCGTTCCCTGACCGGCATTCGTCGCCCTCCCGTACAGAGGTCGGACGCCGTGCACGCTACGGTGATTTCGAATGGTCAGCAGGAAGGGTATGACGATGAACTCCAATCAGAAATTGTTCGCAGGGGCGTTCGCGTTGTCGATGCTCCTGAGTATCGGCGGGTGCGACAGCATGTCGCGGCAGGACAAAAACACTGCGATCGGCGCGGGTGCCGGGGCAGTCGGCGGCGCGGTCCTCACGCACGGTAGTACGGCAGGTACGCTCGGCGGTGCGGCAGTGGGTGGCGTGATCGGTCACGAAGTGAACAAGCACGACAACGACTGACGAAGACGTGACGCGCTCGCGACTTCGTTAAGGGGCGGGCGCGGGCCGCCTGCTCAATTGCGCAAGACCGGTCTGAGCTGCCCGGTTTCGAGGGACGGTCCCGACGGGTCGATGGGATTCTCCGGTGTCGCGGCAGGGTGCGAAAGTGCCGGCCGCGACCTATCCTCTACCCCGAGAACGCGTCGTCGACCTGGAGAGCCCATGAGCCGTGAATCCCGCCTGCACATCCCGCGTCCACCGGCGCGCCCCGGCGCGAAGCCGGACTTCAGCTATCTCGCGACTTCCCCCGCCGGCGCGGTCAAGCGTCCCGACGTCAACGCGAATACGCGCGACATCGAATTCCTGTCCACCGAGATGGTGCGTGTGCTCGACGAACAGCACACCGCGGTCGGTCCGTGGAATCCGCACCTCGACGCGCCCGATCTGCAGATCGGCCTGCGGCACATGGTGCTGACGCGGATCTTCGACGACCGCATGTTGCGGATTCAGCGGCAGGGCAAGATCTCGTTCTACATGAAATGCACCGGCGAAGAAGCGGTGGCCGTGGCGCAGTGCATGGCGATGCGTCCGGCCGACATGTTGTTTCCCTCATATAGGGTGCAAGGTCTGCAGATCGCGCGCGGCCGCAGCCTCGTCGATCTCATGTGCCAGTGCCTGTCGAACACGCGCGACATGTGCAAAGGCCGGCAGATGCCGGTGATGTATCACTGGGGCTCGGGCAACATCTTCTCGGTGGGAGGCAACCTCACCACGCAGTTTCCGCAGGCGGTCGGTTGGGCAATGGCGGCGGCGATCAAAGGCGAAGACCACATAGCAGCCGCCTGGATCGGCGAAGGCTCCAGCGCAGAACCGGACTTTCACCACGCGTTGACGTTTGCGTCCGTCTATCAGGCGCCGGTGATTCTGAACGTCGTCAACAACCAGTGGGCGATTTCGACGTTTCAGGGATTCGCAGGCGGCGAACGCGGAACATTTGCCGCACGCGGTCCGGGCTACGGCGTTCCCGGCATCCGCGTCGATGGCAACGACTACCTCGCAGTTCACGCGGTTACCGATTGGGCGGCCGAGCGCGCTCGTCAGGGAGCGGGACCGACGTTGATCGAACTCGTCACGTATCGCGCCGCGGCGCATTCCACCAGCGACGATCCGTCGCGATATCGGCCGAAGGAAGACGCCGCGCAGTGGCCGTTGGGCGATCCGGTGGACCGGTTGAAGAATCACCTGATCGCGATCGGCGAATGGTCGGAAGCGCGGCAACGCGCGATGGAATCGGAGCTGACCGATCTCGTGAACGCGTCTTGGCAGGAAGCGATCACATACGGAACGATGACGGAAGCGCCGAGGCTCGATCGCGACCTCATGTTCGAAGACGTGTTCAAGGAAGTGCCGCCGCACCTCAAGAAGCAGCGCGAGCAGATGAAGGCGCTGCTGCCGAAAGAGGAGAGACGCTGATGGCACAGATGAACATGGTGCAGGCGATCAATTCGGCGATGGACATCATGTTGAACCGCGACCCCGATGTCGTGCTGATGGGCGAAGACATCGGCTACTTCGGCGGCGTGTTCCGTTGCACGGAAGGCCTGCAACGGAAATATGGCGATCATCGCGTGCTCGACACGCCGATCGCCGAAGGCGGCATTCTCGGCGCGGCGATCGGCATGGGACTCAACGGTTTGCGGCCCGTCGTGGAGATCCAGTTCGCCGACTACATCTATCCGGCGTTCGACCAGCTGACGAGCACGCTGGCGCGCATACGGTACCGCAGCGGCGGCGACTTCTGGTCGCCGGTGACGATCCGCACACCCTGCGGCGGCGGCATTCGCGGCGGCCAGACGCACTCGCAGAGCCCCGAGGGCATCTTCACGCACGTGTGCGGCATCAAGGTGGTGATGCCGTCGAACCCGTACGACGCAAAAGGACTGTTGATCAGTTCGATCGAAGACGACGACCCGGTGGTGTTCTTCGAACCGAAACGGCTTTACAACGGACCGTTCGATGGCGATCCCAACAAGCCCGCTGTGCCGTGGAGCACGCGTCCCAAAGGCGAAGTGCCCGACGGTTACTACACCGTGCCGATCGGCAAGGCGGAGATCGTGCGCAAAGGCGCCGACGTGACGGTGCTGACCTACGGCACGCTGGTGCACGTGGCGGAAGCGGCGGCGCAGAAAGCCCAGATCGATGCGGAGATCATCGACGTCCGCACGATGGTGCCGCTCGACGTAGACACGATCTGCACGTCGGTGAAGAAGACGGGCCGCTGCGTGGTGGCGCACGAAGCGACCGGTTTCAGCGGATTCGGCGCTGAACTGTCGGCCACCATTCAGGAGCAATGCTTCTGGTCGTTGCTGGCGCCGATCGAGCGCGTTACCGGTTGGGATACGCCGTATCCGCACGTGTTCGAGTGGGATTACTTTCCCGGACAGGCGCGGATCGTCGCGGCGTTCAACGCGGTGATGGAAGCATCGGTATGAACCGATTGGAGGCCTCTGCATGAGCCGGTTCGAATTCAAACTGCCGGACCTGGGTGAAGGAACCGTCGATGCCGAGATCGTCGAGTGGAAAGTGAAAGCAGGCGATCAGGTGAAGGAAGACGACGTGATCGTCGATGTGATGACCGACAAGGCGAACATCGAAGTGCCGTCGCCGGTCACCGGCACCGTCGTCGAGACCACCGGCGAGCCGGGCGATCTGGTGCCGGTTGGCTCGACGCTGATCGTGTTCGAAGTGGCAACCGGCGCGAAGCCGGCGGTGGTGAAGCCCGCTGTTGTTGCAGAGGCGGCAGCGGCACCTGCAGTGATGGCGTCACCTGCGCGCGCGACGAAACCTGCGAAGTCTCCCAAGCCCGCGGCAGAGAGAGCGGCCGCGCCGGCCATGACAACTACGCACGCCGTGCTGACGTCGCCGTCGATCCGCCGGCGCGCGCGCGAAGCGGGCGTCGATCTGAACGAGATTCACGGGTCCGGCCCCGACGGGCGCATCACGCAAGCCGATTTCGACGCGCACGCTGCGAAGCCGCGCGGTAAAGCAGTCAAGCAGGCGATTCCCGTCACGACCGGCGACGTCGAAGAGATCAAGGTGATCGGTGTGCGCCGCGTGATCGCGCAGCGGCTGAGCGAGGCGAAGCGCAACATTCCGCACTTCGCGTACGTCGAAGAAGTGGACGTGACCGAACTCGAATCGCTGCGTGCCCACCTGAACGAGCAGCGCGACGCGAACCTGACGTATCTGCCGTTCCTGGCGCTGGCGCTGGTCCGTGCGCTGCCGGAGTTTCCGCAATGCAACGCGCACTACGACGCCGAGCGCGGCGTGCTGCAGCGGCACCGGCGCGTGCACCTGGGCGTTGCCACGCAGACGCCCGACGGATTGAAGGTGCCCGTGGTGCACAACGCGCAGGAGCTGTCGCTGTGGAATCTGGCGGGCGAGATCCGCCGCGTCAGCGATGCGGCGCGAAATAACAAGGCAACTAAGGACGAGTTGAGCGGCTCGACGATCACGATCACGAGCCTCGGCCGGCTCGGCGGCATCGCGTCTACGCCGATCATCAACGCGCCCGAGGTCGGCATCATCGGCGTCAACAAAGCGGTGCAGCGGCCGATGGTAGTGGGCGGCGCGGTGGCCATCCGGCTGATGATGAATCTATCGTCGTCGTTCGATCACCGCTTCGTCGACGGTTACGACGCCGCGGCGCTGATCCAGGCGCTGAAGGAGCGGCTTGAACACCCTGCGACGATCTTCATCGACGATTGAGCAGCGCTGCGCCCCTCGGCTGACTCGTTGGACCGCCGTATCAGAAGAACACGAACGATCTGACGACTACGTTCCTGCGACACGGCGCGTCCTCGGGCGCAGTCGGGTCGACGCACGCGGAATGGAACGACCAGCGCGAGACCGAACCGTCGGTGATCGAGTCGTAGCACTTCAGCATCGACACCTCGTTGGGCCGCTGGTGCGGGAACCAGTACCACTCGTGGCCCTGTCGGTAGGTGAAACGTGTCGTCTCGCCCACGCGGTCGTCGTAGATGCGGTAGTTGGTGATGTAAGGCTGATCGGCGAACGACGGCCATGCGCAGAGCACGAACGGGTTCTGCCGCACTGTTTCCATCGGCTTCGCCAGGTTGATCGACAGAAAGCGTCGCGACATCCTCGCGTCGGCCTCGGCCTCGGTGTAACGCTGCTCGCGGCCGAAGTTGCGCAGGTTCTTCGTCAGCAGCTCGCGGCAACGCACGCGGCCGCTGTTGTCGTTCAAGTCGTTGTGCACGAGGTACGCATAGTTGGCGTTCACGCCCGGGTTTTTGTTCGCCTGGTCTTCGGTGCGATCGCCTTTGTAGTCTTTGTCGAAAACGTCGTGGTTGTAGACGAGCGCGTCGGTCGCGTCCGGGTAGAAGTCGAGCAGGAGCTTCTCCATCTCCGGATAGAACACGCGCTCCACTTCGTGCGCGTCGTAGAAATTCGTGCACTTCGATTCGCAATGCGCCAGCGCAACGCCGAGTTTGTCCATGCACTCGGGGCTGCTCGGCGAGAGTCCCGGGTAGTACTCGCCGATGCGCCGCGCGTCGCGCAGCACCTGCGGAAAGTAGAGCGCGCGCCGGCCGATTTCGCGCTCCTCCTTGCGCAATATCTTCTGATCGGCCTCGCGCGACGGATCACGCCACAGCGCGTTGGACGAAACGATCGAATAGGAAGGCTCCTCGTGCACCGTGTAGCGCAGCGGCAGTGCCACGCCCCCTTCCGGCGCCACGATTCCGTTGGCGCGGATGTATTCGACACACTCCGCATGACTGCGGAAACCCAATCCCCACTGAGTCTCGATCGGTCCCGGTGGCGCATTCTCGATCATCTCGATCACTTTCTGGCCCGTGCCCGTCGCGATCAGGCGCAGCGCATCCTCGGTAGCCAGAGTGGTACCGGCATCGCCGTCGCGTTCGAAGGCCAGGTAGGAAACGCCGCCATGTGCAGCAACCGGTGGCGGTTGCCCCTTGGTGAGCTGGAAGGGCGGCACGTAGGGGGATGTCGTGTGAATTCGCGCAGTTACATCATGCGTTTGGGCCCGGTTCATGGAACGCCTCCGAAAGAACGCTGGTTGGCAGAAAACCAGGTGCTGAAATTGCCAATCGGACGGAGCAGGGTCAACGACACTTGAGAACTGACCATATAACGCGAACATCGCTCGCGCACCGCCCGCGACCGAACTACTTGGGTGGAGCAGTCTGTACCGGAGAGGCGAGGCCTTTCCTCTGGTGCCACTGTGCGAGCGACATGCTTGGATAGTGTTTGAAGCGTCGATCCTTGGTGCCACCCTCGATCTTTACCCACGGTGCCTTGGAGTCGATCAGGCAATGCACGTTCTCGGGTGGAATGGGTAGCGGCGTGTCGATCGCGCCAGCATGGGGGTGTACGAGTTCGGGCCACGTCGGGTCCCAGATCCATAACGCGGTTCCGCAGTGCGTGCAGAAGTGTCGCCGCGCACTGCTGAGACGCGTGCCGCTGCGTGTCTTGCCAGGCAGACGCGCGCGGTAGGTGCCGAGGAATCGTTTACCAGTCACCTTCAAAGTCTGAGCGACGGCACCGAGATTGATTGCATACCCGCCCGTGCCCGCAGTCTTCCGGCATATCGAGCAGTAGCACCGCATGAATGGAACCGGCTCGGCCGACTCGACTGTGAACTTGATCTTGCCGCAATGGCACGAGCCCTTCAGATGCATGGCTACCTCCCTGACGTTCGAGCAGTACGCCTATTCCCGTTTCTTGATTGTGCCATCCGGCATCAGAACCGTAGAGAAGTCCGGCTTCGTCGATAGCGAGACGGATAGTTTGGCTTCCACGATGGCCTGGACCACCGCCATCGCGTTGAGATGCGGTTCCGCTCCAGTCGGGTTCTCGCGATAGTAGATGACAGATCCATGCTCGGCGCTCAGCTTCGCGAATGCGACCTTGAGCTCCGGCAGCTCCATCCGCGTCCCATCAGCAAATATCTCGCCTGTCTTCGTTACCGCAACCTTCATGACCACTCCGTCACCTGCATAGGCCGCGGTGCCGATGCAGAGCAGAAGGACAGTGACGCCGACGAATCTGTCGATGCGCACGGCGCTACCGCCTAACAATCGAGTTGAGGACCTTGCCATCCAAGCGGATTTCGACGCTGTGAAAATCTGCTGCAGGCTGCAGAGGCTATCGACCCCGATACTTGGGCTTTCGCCGCTCCGCAAACGCACGCGCCGATTCTTCCGCATCCGCTTTCGCGCGCCGGGCGATGCCGCCATATCGCGTCTCGTTTGCCGACGCTTCGGCGAAACTCGCTTCGAGGCCTGCCTGAATCGCGCGTTTCGTCACGCGCACCGCAGCCGGCGGCAGGTAACAGATCCGTTCCGCGAGTTCTTTCGCGGTGCTCAGCAGCTGATCGCTCGGCACCAGGCGGTCGAGCAGGCCGATGCGATACGCCTCGTCGGCCTCTACGCGGCGGCTGGTCAGCGACAGGTCCATCGCGCGGCTCAAACCGACGATGCGTGCCAGCAGAAACGACATGCCGCCTTCCGGCGGCAGCGAACGTTCCTGAAACACCGTGACGAAGCGGCTGTCGGGACATCCGACGCGCATGTCGCAGGCCAGCGCGAGCGAAAAGCCGGCACCGGCGGCCACGCCGTTGACCGCCGCGATCATCGGTTTGTCCACGCCGTAGAGCGCCTTGCCCTGTTTGCTGATCCACGACTCTTCATCGAGCAGCTCGTTCAGCGGCTTGTCGCCGTCATCGGGCGGCGGACCCTGCAGGTCCGCACCGCTGCAGAAGCCGCGCCCGGCGCCGGTCCATATGGCCACCCAGATGTCGTCGTCCGCCTGGATGCGCGCGATCGCATCGAGCAGATCGACCTTGTCGCGCTGGTCGATCGCGTTCAGGCGCTCCGGCTTGTTCAGCGTAATCGTTGCGATGTGGCGGGTGCGGTCGAGATCGAGGACGAGGTGGCGGTATGACATGGCGTGCTCCGGACTCGGTGTTGCCGACATTCTACCCAGTGGCGGACCCGTGCTTAACGCGAAAGGTGTACCGCACTGATAGGATGAGGCGCACTGCGGCACATAGAAGGTAGCTCGATGAAAGCGTCCGACCTATTCGTCCAGTGTCTCGAGGAAGAGGGCGTGCAATACATCTTCGGCGTTCCCGGTGAGGAGAATGCCGACTTCATGATGTCGCTGGAGCAATCGACCAAGATTCAATTCGTCCTCACGCGTCATGAACAGGGTGCGGCCTTCATGGCCGAGGCATATGGGAGGCTCACCGGAAATCCAGCCGGGTGTCTCGGCACCCTCGGTCCTGGCGCAACCAACCTGATCACCGGCGTGGCCGATGCCGACATGGATCATGCGCCGATGCTGGTGCTCACCGGGCAAGGGTCGACGCGGCGCCTGCACAAGGAGTCGCATCAGGTAATGGACGTCGTCGGCATGTTCGCGCCCGTTACGAAATGGGCGGCCAGCGTTCGCCATCCCGACAACATCCCGGAGATGGTGCGTAAGGCGGTCCGTGTCGCGCGGACAGAAAAACCGGGCGCCGTGCTGATCGAACTGCCTGAGGATCTCGCGAAGCTCGAGACCGACGGCAAGCCGCTGCCCGTAACTCGATTCCGCCGCGCGGTCGCGGACGACAAGATCGTCGATCGCGCGTTCGACCTGCTGCGCAACGCCAAGCGTCCCGTGATCATTGCCGGCAACGGCTGCATCCGCCGCCGCGCCAGCAAACAGTTGCGGTTGCTGTGCGAGAAGACCGGCATCGGCGTAGTCAGCACCTTCATGGCGAAGGGCTGTGTCGACATGGACGCCGAGTATTGTCTGTTTACCGTAGGTCTTGGTACCCGAGACCGCATGAATCTGGTCATCGACGATGCAGACCTCGTCATCACGCTCGGGCTCGACATGGTCGAGTACCATCCGCGGTTATGGAATCCAGGCGGGCGACAAACGGGTTATCCACGCGGATTTCCTGCCGGCTGAAATCGACGATCGCTACATGCCTCGCGTCGAACTCGTCGGCGACCTGGCCCACTCACTGTGGATGCTGAACCAACGCGTAGACGCGCACGGTGCTTTTTCGTTCGACCTGGGCCGGCAGCGCGAAACGCGGCGCGAGATGTGGCACGACATCATCGAGTACGCCGCCGACGACACTGACGGATTGATCCGGCCGCAAAAGGCGTTGTGGGACGTACGCCAGGCGATGGGGCCGAGTGACGTGCTGCTGTCCGACGTGGGTGCGCACAAGATGTGGATTGCGCGCCTCTATGCCTGTCACGAGCCGAACACGTGTCTCATTCCCAATGGGTTTTGTTCGATGGGCGGCGCGTTGCCGGGCGCCATCGCCGCGTCGCTGGTCTTTCCGGATCGCCGTATCCTCGCTATCGCCGGCGACGGCGGGTTTCTGATGAACGTTCAGGAAATGGAAACCGCGAAGCGACTGAACAGCCGCCTGGTGGCAATGGTGTGGGAGGACGGTGGGTATGGGCTGATTCAATGGAAACAATCGAACGAGTTCGGCCGCCACACCAATCTGGCCTTTGGCAATCCGGACTGGTTGCAATTGGCAAGTGCGTTCGGTTGGCACGGCCACATCTGCAGGAAGAGCCGCGACCTGAGAGGCACACTGGAAGCAGCTTTCGCCGAGGAAGGACCGAGCCTAGTAGTGATTCCGATCGACTACCGGGAAAATCAACTGCTGACCAAGAAGCTCGGAGAAATCACATGCAAGAACTGATGCTGACCGCTGCGCATTGGGCATTGATGCTCGAGAGCGCAGCACCGGCTGCTGCGATGCTGGATGTGGTCGCGCCGTACGATGGCGCCCACATAGCAACGGTAGATGCGGCCGGGCCGATCCAAGCCGAAGATGCGTTGGCGACGGCCTACGCGCTGTATCGCAACCGGGCCGGTTGGCTGCGGTTGCACCAGCGCGTCGCGATACTCGAACGGCTCGCCGTTCTGATGACCGAACACCAGGACGTGCTCGCGCTGGAGGCTGCGCGCGAAGGCGGCAAGCCGCTCGTCGATTCACGCGTCGAAATCACGCGCGCCATCGACGGTGTGCGGTTGTGCATCGAACACATCCGCGGCCATACCGGCGACGTAATTCCGATGGGCACCACGGCTGCGGCCGCCGGTCGCGTCGCCTTCACCCAGAAGGAGCCGATCGGCGTCGTCGTGGCGGTGAGCGCGTTCAACCATCCCCTCAACCTGATCGTTCACCAGGTGCTCGCCGGCGTTGCGGCGGGTTGTCCGGTGATCGTCAAACCGGCCAGCACTACGCCGCTGTCGTGTTTGCGTCTCGTCGCCCTGCTGCGCGACGCCGGCTTGCCGAATGGCTGGTGTCAGGTCGCGGTGAGCGGGCGGGCCGTCGCCGAACAACTCGTCAAGGACCGTCGCGTGGCGTTCTTCAGCTTCATCGGCAGCGGCGAAGTGGGCTGGTCGCTGCGGTCTAAGCTCGCGCCGGGCACGCGTTGCGCGCTCGAACACGGCGGCGTCGCGCCGGTCATCATCGGGCCGGATGCGGACGAAGAGCTGTCGCTGAACGCGGTGCTGAAGGGAGGCTTCTATCACGCCGGTCAGGTGTGCGTGTCGGTGCAGCGCGTCTACCTGCCACGCGCAAAGGCGCGCGGCTGGGCGCAGGCGTTGGCAGACCGTGCGAAGCGATTGAAGATCGGCGACCCCACCGATGCGGCCACCGAAGTCGGTCCGCTGATTCAGCACAGCGAGACGAAACGCATCCACGAATGGGTGACGGCCGCGGTGGACGCTGGTGCGGAGCGGCTGTGCGGCGGCGATCCCCTGAGCCCCAGCACCTATCCGGCCACCGTGCTGCTCGATCCGCCGCTCGACGCAGACGTCAGTCGCAAAGAGATCTTCGGGCCGGTGGTGTGCGTTTACGGCTACGACGACATCGAGCAGGCGTTCGCGCAGGCGAACGATCTGCCGTTCTCGTTTCAGGCGGCGATTTTCACGCGCGACCTCGATACCGCGTTGCGCGGCTTCAAACAACTCGATGCGTCGGCGGTGATGGTCAACGATCACACCGCGTTTCGCGTCGACGGCATGCCGTTCGCGGGACTGCGAGAATCCGGGCTCGGGGTCGGTGGTATTCCGCACACGATCGACGACATGCAGATCGACAAGATGATGGTGATCAAGTCGGCGCTATTGTGAGGCGGTAGGTTCGACTTGCCGATTCGAGCCCCGAAATGCAGAGTAGAGGGCTTTTCTCGAAGACGTGGTCGCCATGAACAAAGACGTCAACGGTGATGTGGCCGATATACATGCACTGGCCGCGCACTATCGCGCGCTGATCAAGGGCTTCGGTGAGGATCCCGACCGCGAGGGCCTGCGCGATACGCCGGAGCGCGCGGCGAAAGCGATGCAGTTTCTGACGCGCGGCTATGCGCAGAGCCTCGAAGACATCGTGAACGGCGCGCTGTTCGAATCGAAGATCGACGAGATCGTGATGGTGAAAGACATCGAGATGTACTCGTTGTGCGAGCACCATCTGCTGCCGTTCATCGGCCGCTGCCACGTCGGCTATCTGCCGAACGGCCGCGTTCTGGGGCTATCGAAAGTGGCGCGCATCGTCGACATGTTCGCGCGCCGGCTGCAGATTCAGGAGCAGCTCACGCAGCAGATCGCCGAAGCGATCATGAACAGCGCCGGTGCCCGCGGCGTTGGTGTGATCATCGAAGCGCGTCACCTGTGCATGGCGATGCGCGGCGTCGAAAAGCAGAACTCGGTCATGAAGACGTCGGTGATGCTCGGCAGTTTCCGCGACAACGCGCCGACCCGTTCGGAGTTCCTGCAACTCATTGGCTGAGTCATCCGCTCTGGAGTTGATGCGTATCCACCTCGATGCGCTGTACACCTACGACGCGAACGGGCGGATGTCGCATGTGAACGAGCCACGCGGACTGCGTGCGCCGCGCGCGTTTCTCGGACGCACGGCGGCAGGTCACGAGTTGCGGTGGCGGACCGACGTGCCGGATGCGACGGTGGCATCGTTGCGGAAACTGATCGAGCTTGAGCCGCGCGCGCTGGCGCTCGCCCAACGACCGCACTGTGGCGACGCCATCGTGTCGTTGTTGGCGAACGACGCGCCCGTGCAGCGCATCTGGTCCGGTCCGGCGTATTGCGTCGACATCGATGCGTTACCGCCGGCGCCGCTGGCGGTGCGTGTGACGCGCTCGAACGCCGACCTGCTGCGCACGTTTCCGGACTGGATCGACGAGGTGGACGAACGGCAGCCGTTCGTCGTGTCGGTGGAGAACGGCGCGGCGGTTGCGTTGTGCTCGAGCGTTCGCATCACGCCGGCGGCGCACGCGGCCGGCGTCGAAACGCTTCCCGCGGCGCGGCGCAGAGGCTATGGCGTTGCAAGTGGTAGCGGAATGGGCGAGGGCCGTCGACGAGCTCGACGCGATCGCGTTGTACAGCACCTCGTGGGACAACATTGCGTCGCAAGCAGTGGCGCGGCGGCTCGGCATGAAACTGATCGGCGCCGATTTTCACGTCACCTGAAAGGAGCACGATGGACCATCTGGAACACAATCGACGCGCGTGGAATCGCGATTCCATCGCCGGCGAACGCTGGTCGGTGCCAGTGACCGAGGATGTGATCGAGAGCGCCCGGCGCGGCGATTGGCAGGTGATCCTCACGCCGGACAAGTCCGTGCCCGCCGACTGGTTCGGCGCGCTGAGCGGCGCGCAGGTGTTGTGTCTCGCGTCGTCCGGCGGTCAACAGGCACCGATTCTCGCGGCCGCGGGCGCCAATGTCGTGAGCTTCGACCTGTCCGAGGAACAGCTCGCGCGCGACATGGAGGTGGCGATGCGCGACGGTCTCGCGCTGCGCTACGTGCGCGGCGACATGGCCGATCTCTCGGCGTTTCGCGACGCGGCGTTCGATCTGATCTTCCACCCCGTATCGAACGTGTTCGTGCCGGATCTGCAGCCGGTTTGGCGCGAGTGCCATCGCGTGCTACGGCCGGGCGGTGCGCTGCTCGCAGGCTTCATGAATCCCGCCTACTTCCTCTTCGATCACGACGAAGCGGAACGCAGCGGAATGCTGGTGGCGCAGCATCGATTGCCATACAGCGAGGCGGGTGCATCGGCGTCGCCGTTGTCGGATTCACGGCGCGAGCAGATTGCCAACGGCGATGCACTGGTGTTCGGCCATAGTCTGCAGGCGCAGATCGGCGACCTGCTGGCCGCCGGTTTTCAACTCACCGCGCTGTACGAAGACCACTGGACGGGTGCGTCGACGCCGCTGGATGGCCTGATGCCGACGTCGATCGCGATCCGCGCCGTGCGAAACCACTGACGAACAAGTCATCGACGGTGCCAGGCACCGTCGTTCACTTGTTCACCTTCAGCGGCAGGCGATCAGGCCGCGAACTTCTGCAGGTGATGGTCCGAGTTGCCGAACTGCGCGTCGATCACAAGCAGGCGCTTGAAGTAGTGCCCGATGCGCAGCTCTTCGGTCATGCCCATGCCGCCGTGCAGCTGCACCGCGTTCTCGCCGATGAAGATGCCGGCCTTGCCGACGAGGTGCTTCAACGCGTGAATCGTGCGTTGCGCGGTCGGCAAGCCTTGTGCCAACTCCAGCGTTGCGCGGAACAGCAGCGATTTGCACTGTTCGTATTCCATGAACATCTCGACCATGCGGTGCTGCAGCACCTGGAACTCCGACAGCGGGTGTCCGAACTGCTGGCGCTGTTCGGTGTATTCGACGGTGTCTTTGTACAGCACTTCCATCGCGCCGACCGCTTCGGCCGACAGCGCCAGAATGGCATCGTTGGCGACTGCTTCGAGAATTGCGTAACCCTTACCGACTTCGCCGATCAGTCGATCGCTGTCCACGCGCACGTTCGTCAGTTTCACTTCCGATGCGCGCAAACCGTCCACGGTGGGGTAGTTGTCGCGTTCCACGCCGGCGGCTTTCGCATCGACCAGGAACAGCGAAATGCCGCTGCGGTCGACCTGTCCGCCGGAGCTGCGAGCGGATACGACGATGAAGTCCGCGGTTGCTGCGTTCTGCACCACCGACTTGGTGCCGTTGAGAACGAACCCATTGGCTTCGGCGCGCGCGGTGGTGACGACGTCTTCGAGGTCGAAGCGCGCCTGTTCTTCCGCATAGCCGAATGCGAGTTGCTTCGTGCCATCCATGACGCCGCCAAGGATCGCGTCCTTTACCGCTTTCGACGCGCCGCGTCGTAGCGCGCCGCCGCCGAGCACAATGCTTGCGAGGTACGGCTCGACTACCAGACCTTTACCGAACGCTTCCATCAGCAGCATCGTCTCGATCGGACCGCCGCCGAATCCGCCGTCCGCTTCTGCAAACGGCAACGCCAGCCAGCCGAGATCGGCGAACGATTTCCAATTTGCTTTGGAGAAGCCGGGTTCCGCGTCGGTGACCTTCACGCGCGCCTCCAGCGAATAGTTGTCGGCCACGAAGCGGTCGACGCTGTCTTTCAGCAATTGCTGCTCGGAACTCAAATCGAAATTCATGTGTCGTCTCTCTGTCTGTTACGCGCGCTTACTTCTTGCCGCTCTTGATGCCGAGCACGTTCTTCGCGATGACGTCTTTCTGCACTTCGCTCGCGCCGCCGTAGATCGTGTACGCGCGGCTGCTGAGATAGCTCGCCATGCCGTTGCGCGCGAACTTCGGACCCACCGGATGACCCCAACCGGCCGAGTAGATGCCGCCGGCTTCGACTGTCAGCTTCGCGATGCGCTGCTGAATCTCGGTGCCTTTCAGTTTCATGATCGACGACTCGGGTCCGAGCGCACCGCCCGCTGACGCCGCCGCAAGGCTGCGCAGTTCGGTGAACTCGAGCGCCATCAGATCCACTTCGAGCGCAGCGACTTTCGCGCGGAACGCCGGCTCGTCCATCAGCGAACCGTTGCCGCGCTTCACACCGCGTGCCTGCTCCTTCAGCTTTTCCAGCGCGACGATCGAGCGCGACACACCAGCCAGACCGGTGCGTTCGTGCTGCAGAAGACCTTTCGCGTACGTCCAGCCTTTGCCTTCTTCGCCGATGCGGTTCTCTACGGGCACCTTCACGTCGTTGATGTGCACCATGTTCACGGTGTGGCTGCCGCCGAGCGTGATGATCGGTTTCACTTCGATGCCGGGCTGCTTCATCGGAAACAGCAGGAACGTGATGCCTTCCTGGCGCTTGCCGGTGTCCTGCGTGCGGGTGAGACAGAAGATCCAGTCGGCCATGTGCGCCGCGGTCGTCCAGATCTTCGTGCCATTGACGGTGTACGTCTTGCCGTCGGCAGAGAGTTCCGCTTTCGTCTTCAGCGCGGCGAGGTCGGAGCCTGCGCCCGGTTCGGAGTAACCCTGGCACCAGTTGACTTTGCGCGCGCGAATGTCGGGCAGGAAACGCTCCTGCTGTTCCTTCGAGCCGTAGCCCATCAGGATCGGCGCGAGCATGCCGACGCCGAACGGCATGTCGAACGGCAGCATCGCCGTGGCGGTTTCCTGTTCCCAGATGTAGTGCTGCGTCGGCGTCCAACCGGGGCCGCCGAACTGCTTCGGCCACTTCGGCACGTCCCAGCCGCCTTTCGCCTCGGCTTTCGCGAACCAGCCGTCGCGCCACGCGGCGTAATCGGCGCCTGGCTTGTAGGCGTTGGTGCGAAGGAACTCGCGTACTTCGTCGCGGAACGCGAGGTCGTTTGCGGAGAGGTCGATGTCCATCGATTGGCTCCATTCCGATGAGATGAGAATCGCCCAACTCTAACGAATCGCTTGTCCTTTTACTAGAACATGATTCTAGATTAGGATTCTTCTCGATGACCAAGCAACCGAAGCCAAGAGCGACAACGCCGGCGCGTCGCGCATCGATCCTGAAGGCGGCGCTCGACTGCTTCATCGGACAGGGCGTCGAGGCGACCACCATCGACGACATCCGCCGCGCGTCGGGCAGCAGCATCGGCAGCCTGTACCACCATTTCGGCAACAAAGAAGGCATCGCGGCCGGTCTCTTCATCGACGGCATTCAGCGACTGAACGCTGATCTGCTGCGCAAGCTGAAGCGCTGCAAGAGCGCCGAGCAGAGCGTGAGAACGGTGGTCACGCAGTATTCCGATTGGGTGACAGCGCATCGAGACATCGCACGTTATCTATTGAATTCACGGGATATTGCGTTCCCACCGGACACGAAGGAACAACTGCGCGAGATCCATCGCGTGTACATCACCGAGGTGTTCCGCTGGTTTGGTCCGTTCGTGCGCGAGGGCGACATGAAGGCGCTGCCGGTCGAGACGTATGTGCCGATCATCTCCGGGCCGATCCAGGACTACACGCGCTACTGGCTGGCGGGGCAGGTGAAGGAATCGCCTGCGAAGATGAAGAACGTGTTTGCCGACGCGGCGTGGAACGCGGTGCGCGGCGGCGCGACGGGCGGCTAGACTCCGGGACGGCTTTTCGCGATCGACGGGTGATGTCGGTGCGTGCATTCGTCTTCGGTGTTGCATGGGTCTCTTTGTTCGCGAGCATGTTGTTCGCGAGCATGGCCGCCCGCGCGCACTCGCCTGATTGCACCGTCGTCCCGCTCGCAAACGTCGACGCGGCGTTGCTTCGCGCCGCGGTCGGCGATCGTGAACCTCCGTTGGTTGCCAACGAGTGCATGCACGGAAGCGCGCATATGTGGCGCTTCTTCTGGGGCGTGGACGAGGTCGACGGATACTGGCGGGCGTACGGTTACGCCCATTGCTACACGGACTATGTGCTGTCCTGTTCTTCCGGCGTACACGTCACCACTGGCGACGACGATCTGTTCATCGCGATTCCACACGGCGTGTCTCTGGCGCGACTTAGGGAACTCGTTGGCGCGATTGGGTCGATAGAGCCGACCGCGCAGGTGCGGTCGGTCGCATTCACCGCCGTCGGCGACGGCACGCGTTGGAGCGAGGAGCGCTTCGGTTACGAGGTGACGTACGCAGAGCCATCCGATTGGGGCGGCTCGGTTGTGACGCTGGTCCGGCAGTGCGACGCGGCCGGATGCCGCTGGGCTCAATGGTTCGAGCCCGACTTCTCCGGAGTAGAGATCGGTCAGAAGGAAGGCTGCCGGAACGTACCCTCAACAGAAGAGGCCTATCGAAAGGTAGAGAGGCTCGCTCGCAACCTGATTGAAGCGGCGCCGGCTAGGATCGTGGAATGTGTCGATGATGTCGAGCGCGTCCGGGTCGTCCGATACGCGACGCTGGAACGGTTCGAAGACTGGAAGAAGGGAGTCGAGGTTCGATGCCTGGTCGAAGCCGCTGATCACGAATTGGAACGTTGCGAAGCGATTGGCCAAGCTACTCGTTCAGATGGCGAGATGTTCACGCTGGCGCCAGCCATTCCATTGGCGCTCGCGATCGAATTGCGCGTGCTGGTCATGAGTCGTGTAACAGGCGCCCACGTCGCCAGCATCTCGCACAACGCGGTGACGGATGGCGGTGCATGGTCTGCACAGACGCAGGGGTACTCCGTTGCTGCGACGGGCGGATTGAAATTCGCCGCTGGCGCGTATTACGACGTCGTCGAACGCTGCGCGTCTGGTTCCTGCGGCCTGCATTTCTTCGAGACGGACGTGAGAAGGACATGGGTCTACTAGCTCGGTTTGATACGGTCGGACGTTTTGCCTACGCTGCGGTCCGATCAGCCGAAGGAAACGCGCCATGCTGCCTGCTCCCGTCGACAAACGATTCGAGTTCGTTTCGCCTGGCTGGATCGTCTCTGCACGCGCGTTTTTGACGCAGTTCGTCGCCCAACACCCTGAGCTGCTCAGTGAGAGTTATTCGATGTGCGAAGCGTTCGACGACGCGCCGCCGGCATTCGACGCGCCGAATCGTCGCGCGGCGTGGTACTGGCGACTGCGTAACGGCGTGCTCGACGTCGGTGCCGGCGAAATCGCCGACGCGGTTCTGAACATCCGCGGCGATTACCAGCACGTGCTGAGCATGGCGCAAGGCGTGAACGCCGCCGGTGAAGAAGCGCAACGTCGGGCGCGCCGCGAATTCAGGCACCGCGCCGGCCGCGATGCGTTGCGCATCACCGGCCCGATGCCCACGGCTCCCGGGTTGCTGCAGATGATCAACGAACTGCACGACTACATGGCATCGGTCACCATCGAGAATCCCGACTACGCACACCGCGTCGAACGACTCGGTCTCGCGCGTCAGCTCGTCGAACTGCGCGAGCGCGGCTACACCGTGATCGAACGCGCGGTGACCGAAGCATTCGCAGACGAGTTGCGCGAGCGCGTGGCGGACGAAGTGCGCAAGCATCACCCATTCACCACTAACGGATTGATGCTGCGGCACCGGATGTTCGAGGAAGTGGCGCTGCATCCGCTCGTCTGCACCGTCGCCGAGAGTGCAGTCGGCCGCGGTATGGTGCTCGGCGCGATGTCCGGTACATACAAGGAGGCCGGCCCCGGTGCGATCGACATCCACGCCGACTATCCGCTGGTGCGCGAGCCGTATCCGGAGTTCGGCCTCATCTGCGTCGCGTGCTGGGCGCTCGAGGACTGGACCGTCGATGCGGGCCCCACCTGGGTGATTCCGGGCAGCCACCTGCGACGCCGCGCGCCGAAGCGTAGCGATTCGCGCGAAGGCGCGGTGCCGATCGAAATGCCGAAAGGCTCGGTCGCATTGTGGGCGAACGGCGTATGGCACTGGCAGGGCGATCGCAGCGCGCCCGGTGCGCGAGTGGCGATTCACGTGACATACAACCGCGTGTTCGTGCGCCAGCTCGATGACTTTCGCGCCGTCGACGAGACGATGTATGCGCGCAATCCGCCGGCGTTCTCCACGCTGATGGGCCAGGACGATCCGTTCGGCAAGAGCAGCTTTCGCGGCCACGACGGCAAACGCTTCGCGCACGCGGCGCGCACGATGAATACCTGACACTCGGGGGAATCGATCATGTTGTCGGCGAAGGAACACCCAAAGAAGCATGTCAGCGTGCTGGGCCAGAGCATGGCGTACGTCGAGATGGGCAGCGGCGATCCGATCGTGTTCCAGCACGGCAATCCGACATCGTCGTATCTGTGGCGGAACATCATGCCGGCGCTCGCCAAGCAGGGGCGCTGCATCGCGCTCGATCTGATCGGCATGGGCGATTCCGACAAGCTGACGCCCCCCGGCCCCGATCGTTACACGCTCGCCGAACATCAGCGCTTCTTCGACGCTGCAATGGACGCACTCGGCGTTGCCAACAACGTCACTCTGGTGCTGCACGACTGGGGGTCGTCGCTCGGCTTCGACTGGGCGCGCCGTCATGCGGGCGCGCTGAAAGGCATCTGCTACATGGAAGCGATCGTGTGTCCGATGGAGTGGTCGCAGTGGCCCGCGGCCGCTACGCCAGTGTTCAAGGGATTCCGCTCGCCGGCCGGCGAAGACATGGCGCTGACGAAGAACGTGTTCGTCGAACGCGTGCTGCCCGGATCGATCCTGCGCAAACTCAGTGACGAAGAAATGGCCGTGTATCGCCGCCCGTTCGCGGAGCCTGGCGAAAGCCGGCGCCCGACGCTGACGTGGCCGCGCCAGATTCCGCTCGGCGGGGAACCGGCCAACGTCGTTGCAGTGGTGCAGAGTTACGCCGACTGGCTGGCGAAGAGTCGGGTACCGAAGCTGTTCGTCAACGCCGAACCAGGCGCGATTCTGATCGGCGCGCAACGGGATTTCTGCCGGAGTTTTCCGAATCAGCGCGAAGTCACGGTGAAGGGCAATCACTTCCTGCAGGAGGATTCACCTGACGAAATTGCGGACGCAATTTCGAGTTGGCTCGCGGAGATCGCGGGCTAATGTGCTTGGCGGCGCCTGCTATCGGTACGCAGCGACTCCGATGGGCCGAAGTAACGTGTCTAAGCAACATCCGCGGGATCGATGAGCCCATGCCGCCGCCAGCCCGTTCCCAATAACCAGGTTCGTGCGACGGCCACTTCGCGGACATCGGCAGCGCACGGAGGCGCGGTAACACTGCGCCAACCGTCGAACCAGCGCCCCGAACTCGCCGGATCCGGTGTACATGGATCGATGAGGGGTGGTGCCGTGTGGCATGGTGGCGGTGGTTGAGCAACACATAACGCAACGCCCGGTGCACCTCGAGTGGTGTGCGCAGCGGCCGCAGGTGGTAGCGACCGTCGAGGACTTTGCCACTCCGTTGAAAGAGCCGGTTCACCAGCTTGCCGATCCGCGCGCCGGCGCTTTTCATCCCACCCGCGATCGAGCGGTTGCTCTGAGCTTCGATCCCCTCAACTCAAACACCTGTTCCGTGCAGTGCAGAGAGTCAAAACTATCCTCGCGGCCTACCCGCGATCAGCAATCCGGCCACGATTCCGAGAAGCCCGAGAAGAGAACTCACCTGCACCTGCTCGCCGAGCACGCGATCGATCAGCAGCAGCGAGATGAACGGCGACAGGAAGATCAACTGTGCCACGCGACCGGCGTGCGCGGTTCGACGCAGCGCCTGCTGCCACAGCAGAAACGTCACGCCCATCTCGACGAGACCCACCCACGCGCCGAAGCCGAGCCGCCGTGCGCTGAGCGCGGGCAAGCCGAGCGTGAACGCGCACGCGAGGCCGATCGCCGCTGCGCCCACGGCGAAGCTCGCCGTCATCATCACCAACGGATCGTCGCTGGCGCGAACGGTGGCGAGCCAGTAAGCGGCCCACACCAGTGTGCTGCCGAGGGCCAGCGCTACGCCCACGGAATCCACAGCGGCAAATCCGTCGGCTCGACCTTGCGACAGCAGCACCACCACGCCGCAATAGCTGACGAGCATGCCGGCGCCCATGCGCCACGACATGCGCTGGCCGAGGATCGGAATCGCGAGCAGCGCGAGCGTGATCGCCCAGGTGTAGTTGAGCGGCTGGGCGATCTGCGCCGGCAGACGCGAATAGGCCTCGAACAGGATCAGGTAATAGAGGAACGGATTCAGCAGACCCAGCGCGCCGAGGCGCAGCCAGTCGCGGCCGGTCAAACGCGCGATTACCGGCCAGCGGCCCGACACGAGGCTCGCTACCGCGAATAACGCGAATGACCACGCGGCGCCGAGCCATAGCAGTTCGAGAGGCGCGAGTTCCCGCAGTCCGAGCTTGAAACCGGTCGCAACGGTGGACCACAACAGCACGGCGCCGATGCCGTAGAGAACGGCGCGGCGTTCGTCGTATTCCCGTGGATTGATCAGAGTCTCCGGCGCGCGGTCTGATGCGGTGAGTAGAACGTTTGAGCCGTCATGATGTCTTTGGCATGCTGGCGCGTTACGGAGAGGGCAGATCATCGTGGAGTGTGACGAACGGCTCAAGCAGCGGATCCGCGACAACCTTGCGCGATTCGTCGTGGAAGAGCGCGGTGACCACCGACATCGCTCGGCCGCGGTCGCCATCACGGTGGGTGACGAAGGCTACGGCGCCGATCTTTCGGGGTTGCCCATGCACGCCGATTGGCAGTCGCGCGCGGCGCTGATTCTGACGCGCCGCTCGTCGCAACTGCGCGATCACGCCGGGCAATGGGCATTGCCCGGCGGCCGCATCGACGAAGGCGAAACGCCGGAGCAGACGGCGCTGCGCGAGATGTCGGAAGAAGTGGGGCTGCGTCTCGACGCCGATTCCGTAATAGGGCGGCTCGACGATTTCGTCACGCGATCCGGCTACGCGATCACGCCGGTGGTGGTGTGGGCCGGCCCGCATCGCGAATTGCAGCGCAATCCCGCGGAGGTCGAATCGATCCACCGCATTCCGATCGACGAGTTCATGCGCGCGGACGCACCGGTGCTCGAAGACATTCCGGAGAGCGACCGGCCGGTGCTGCGGATGCCGGTGGGCGACAGCTGGATCGCCGCGCCGACGGCGGCAATGCTGTTCCAGTTCCGCGAAGTCTGCATTGCCGGCCGGGCCACGCGCGTGCACCACTACGAACAACCGTACTTCGCGTGGCGCTGACGATGTTGCCGAGTCTCGACGCCGCGCATGAGCTCACGCGCGACACGATCGATGCGTTCCGGCGCGACGGTCACGCCTGCGTGCGCGGCCTTGCGAGCGCCGTGGAAGTGGCCGCGTATCGCCCGCTGATCGACGCGGCGACGATGGCGCACCGTTACGACAGGCGTCCGCTCGAAGAACGCGATACCTACGGCAAGGCGTTCGTGCAATCGCCGAATCTGTGGCGGCGCGAGTCGCCGATCGCGGGCTTCACGCTGGCGCGCCGTTTCGCGCGCGTTGCCGCCGAGCTGATGGGCGTGGACGGCGTGCGGCTGTATCACGATCAGGCGTTGTACAAGGAACCCGGCGGTGGCTTCACGCCGTGGCACCAGGATCAGACGTACTGGCCGTTAGACACCACGCACACCATCACGATGTGGATGCCACTGCTGGACATCCCGTCCGAGGTCGGGTCGATGCGCTTCGCATCCGGCTCGCACGCGTTTGGTAACCTCGGTTTCGAAGGCATCGGCGACGATTCGCAGCGCTTCTACGACGCGTTGATCGCAGAACGCGGTTTTGCCGTGAATACCCACGGCGCGCTTCGCGCCGGCGACGCGACATTCCACGCGGGTTGGACGATCCATGGCGCGGCCGGCAATCCGTCTGCCACCATGCGCAGCGTAATGACGATCATCTATTTCGCCGACGGCGTGCGCGTGGCGCAGCCGACCGACTTCCAGCGCGGCGATCATAAGTACTGGCTTGCGGGCCGGCCGCCCGGCGAACTCGCAAGCGGCCCGAAGAATCCGTTAGTCTGGTCACGCAGAAAATCCGAGAGAACTACATGACGACACCCGGAGCCACCACGCGATCCATCGACCGTTCCATTGATAAGGACGCGCTGCGTCGCAAATACCTCGAGGAGCGCGACAAGCGATTACGGCCCGACGGCAACGAACAGTATCTGCGCATCGCCGGACGGCTCGCGCACTACCTCGAGGATCCGTACACGCCGTTCGTCGAACGCGCGCCGAAGACCGATCACGTCACGTTCGCGTTCGTCGGCGGTGGCTTCGCCGGGCTCGTCACCGGCGCGCGGCTGGTCGAGGCGGGCATTACCGACGTGCGGATCGTCGAGAAGGGCGGCGACTTCGGCGGCACCTGGTACTGGAACCGCTATCCCGGCGCGCAGTGCGACACCGCGTCGATGGTGTACATGCCGCTGCTCGAAGAGACGGGTCATCGCCCGACTGAAAAATACGCGCACGCGCCGGAGATCCTCGAGCAGTGCCGACGCATCGGAACGCAGTTCGGCCTCTACGACAACGCGCTGTTCCACACCGAAGTCACCGATCTGGTGTGGGAAGCCCAGCACTCACGCTGGCGCATCCGCACGAATCGAGGCGATTCGTTCACCGCTCAGTTCATCGGCATGGGTACGGGGCCGCTGCACGTGCCGAAGTTGCCCGGTATTCCCGGCATCGAATCGTTCAAAGGACATTCGTTCCACACGAGCCGCTGGGATTACGCGTACACCGGCGGCGATCCGACCGGCGCACCGCTCGACAAGCTCGCCGACAAACGCGTGGCGATCATCGGTACCGGCGCCACGGCGGTGCAGTGCGTGCCGCATCTCGCGCGCGCCTGCAGGCAACTGTTGGTATTTCAGCGCACGCCGTCGTCGGTGGACGTGCGCGCCAACGTGCCGATCGATCCGGAGTGGTTCTCGCAGATTGCGACGCCGGGCTGGCAACAGCGCTGGCTCGAGAACTTCACCGCGAATCAGGCGGGCTTTGGTGCCGCCGAAGTGGATCTGGTGCAGGACGGCTGGACCGACCTGTCGCGGCGCATCCGCAGCAAGATCATGCAGCTGCCGCGCGACAAGATGACGCCGCAGAACATGCTGGCGGCCTATGAAGACTCCGACTACGAAAAGATGGACGAGATCCGCTCGCGGGTCGACGCGGTCGTCAGCGACGGCGAAACGGCGCAGCGACTGAAGGCGTGGTATCGCCAGCTGTGCAAGCGGCCGTGCTTCCACGACGCGTATCTCGACGCGTTCAACGCACCGGGCACTCGGCTGGTGGATACCGACGGCAAAGGCGTGGAGCGGATCACCGAGCGCGGCGTAGTGGTGGCCGGTGTCGAGTACGAGGTTGACTGCATCATCTATGCATCGGGCTTCGAGGTGGGCACGCCGTACACGCGGCGCGCCGGTTTCGACGTGACCGGACGCGGCGGTCTCAAGTTATCGCAATACTGGGCCGAGGGAATGCGCACGAAACACGGCATTCACGTGCACGGCTTTCCGAACGCGTTCATCGTGCAGCCGACGCAGGGCGCGAACCTGATCTCGAATGTGCCGCACAACCTCACCGAGGCGGGCAAGACCATCGCGATGGTGATCCGTCACGCGCTCGACTCCGGTGCGAACGAAGTCGAGGTGACGAAGGCCGCCGAGAACGCGTGGATCGAACTGCTGCTGACCGGCGCAGGCCGCATGATCGGTTCGCCCGATTGCACGCCCGGTTACTACAACAACGAAGGACAGACGCCCGGACCCGGCGCGCGTCTCGCCGTCGGGCATCCCGGCGGTGCCATGGCGTACTTCAAATACATCGGCGAGTGGCGCAACTCGGGCGAGTTCGAGGGGCTCGAGTTCCGCGGCTGAGTCGCCAACGGAACGGTCGAGGGGCGGCCGCCTTCAGAGAGCCGGATTGCGCAGGTGCCAGTCGGTTGCCTGTTCGTACGCGTGACCGGCGCGCAGCACCGTGGCTTCGTCGAACGAGCGCCCGACGATCTGCAGCCCGACCGGCAATCCGCCGCCGGTGAAGCCGCACGGCAGCGAGAGCGCGGGGAGACCGGTGGCGTTGAACGGGGCGGTGCAGCGGATCATCGCCGAGAGGATCGATTCCTCGATTCCGCCGTAACGGATCGTGTCCTGGCCGATGCGCGCGGCGACGATCGGGGTGGTCGGCGTTACCAGCAGGTCGACCGACTCCAGTGCATTGCGTACCGATACGCACAGCGCGTCGCGTGCGCGCAACCCGCGCATCAATGCAGCGCCGTCGGGCGGCGGATTCGACAGCAGCGCGCGCACGTCGGCGCCGAAATCTGCGGGTCGCGTGCGCATCGCGTCGGCGTGAATCTCCTGCGCCTCTGCGAGCACCAGCGCGAACAATGCGCCGACGCCTGCGGCGACACCGGCAATCGTCACGTCGCGCACGTCGGCGCCGAGGCGTCGCAGCGCCGCGATCGCTGCCTCGACCGGGCCGGCAATGCCGTCTTCGAGGTGGTCGTAGAAGTAGGCGCGCGGAATGCCGATGCGCAATCCGCGGAGATCGCCGCCGTGCAGCGCGGCGGTATAGTCCTCGGTCGGTGTGCGCACTGTCGTCGGATCGAGCGGATCGTATCCGGCGACGGCGTTCAGCAGCAGCGCGGCGTCTTCGACCGTGCGCGTGAGCGGCCCGGCGTGATCGAACAGATACGACAACGGCAGTACGCCGGCCTTGCTCACCCGCCCATACGTCGGCTTCAGCCCGACCACACCGCACACGGACGCCGGCATGCGGATGCTGCCGCCGGTGTCGGTGCCCATCGTCGCGGTCGCGAGAGCGGCCGCGATCGCGGCGCCGGAACCGCCGCTCGACCCGCCTGGAATGCGCTCGAGGTTCCATGGATTGCGCGTGGGACCGTAGTGCGGGTTGTTCGTGGTCACGCCGTATGCATATTCGTGCGTGTTGAGTTTGCCGAGCAGGATGGTGCCAACATCGCGGAGCTTGCGCGCCGCAGTGCAGTCGGCGGCCGGGACGTGGTCCGAATGGATCTTTCCGCCGCCGGTGGTGCGGATGCCTGCCGTTTCGTACAGATCTTTCA
Source organism: uncultured Gammaproteobacteria bacterium (assembly GCA_963780795.1). GTDB lineage: Bacteria > Pseudomonadota > Gammaproteobacteria > Pseudomonadales > Azotimanducaceae > DATJGR01. Next base: position 273,501 of record CAWADH010000014.1, read on the forward strand.
ACGCGATCGGAACGCCGTGCAGCGGACCGCGCGACCGGCCGGCGGCGAGTTCCTCGGTGGCGCGGCGTGCGTCGGTGCGCGCGCGTTCGGCGGTGACGGTGATGTACGCGTTGATGCGCGGATTCAGTCGTTCGATCCGGCGAAGGTATGCGTCGGTGAGCTCGAGCGGTGATATCTCGCGTTGCTGAATTGCTTTGGATGCGCGTGCCACGCTGAGGCCACACAGTTCCAGGTCTGCCATGAAACGCCCTCTGTTATTCATTCGACGGTCGCGACAGTATGCAGCACATCGCCAGGTCCGCTGACGGTTTTGCACTGGCGGCGAGACTGATTACTCACGAGACTCATCGATGTTGCCGATTGCCGACCGTTGGTTCGAACGTCGCTCGGTAAGCCCGGGCCTGACGCTGCTGACAGAGCCGCACGTCGATCCGTTCCTGCGCTGCAACATCTGGCATGTGCGCGGTCGCGATCGCGATCTCGTGATCGATACGGGTCTCGGCGTCGCAAGCCTGCGTGACGCAGCGCGGGATCTGTTCGAAAGACCGCTCGCCGCCGTCGCAACGCATACGCACATGGACCACACCGGCGGTATGCATGAATTCGAAGAACGCTGGGTGCATGAACGGGAGGCGAACGTGCTGGTGCGCGGCAGCCATCGCATTCCGCTCGACCTGCGCGACTACGACGCCGAAACGCTCGCGATGTTTGCCGCCACCGGATACGAAATCGCTGGTGGCATCCTTACCGCAATTCCGTATGGCGGATACGATCCGCGCGCGCACCAACCGGTGCCGGCGCCGCCGACCCGGCGCCTCTCGGGCGGCGACGTCGTCGATCTCGGCAACCGCAGCTTCGAGGTGCTGCATCTACCGGGACATTCACCCGGCAGCATCGGATTGTGGGATGCCCGAGAACGCGTGTTGTTTTCGGGCGACGCGATCTACGACGGACCGCTGCTCGATGAATTACCCGGCTCCGATATTCCGGACTACGTCGCCACCATGAAGCGCTTGCGCGATCTGCGGGTCGATGTCGTTCACGGCGGGCACGAGCCGAGTTTCGGCCGTGCGCGCCTGGTCGAACTGTGCGACGCGTACTTGGCGAAACGGGCGTAGCGCGGAACCTCCATGCTGCGAACGTCCAATCGCGAGTGGCGCGTGATTGACGCTCGGCGGACCTTTCACCACACTCTGCGGTCCTCTAAACACCAAGCCAGGGAGTGATCATGCCGATCAAAGAAGGTGACAAATTACCGGCCGCGAAATTCAACATGATGAAGGACGGTAAGCCCGCGGCGGTGACCACCGACGAACTGTTTGCAGGCAAGAAAGTGGTCGTGTTCGCGGTGCCGGGCGCATTCACGCCGACGTGTTCGATGGCGCACCTGCCGGGTTTCGTCGTCAACGCCGACAAGATCAAAGCGAAAGGCGTCGACAGCATCATCTGTCTGTCAGTGAACGATGCGTTCGTGATGGACGCCTGGGGCAAGGACAAGAACGCCGAGAATCTGCTGATGGTCGGCGACGGCAACGGCGACTTCACGAAAGCCGTGGGTCTCGAAATGGACGGCAGCGGCTTCGGTCTCGGCAAGCGCTCGCAGCGCTACGCGATGATCGTCGAGAACGGCGTGGTGAAGAAACTGAACGTGGAAGCGCCCGGGAAGTTCGAAGTGTCGAGCGCCGAAGCGATCATGAAGGCGCTCTAGGCCAGACCCACCTTCGTCGCCCACAAGTCAAAAGACGGTGCCAGGCACCGTCTTTTGACGAAATGAGTGACGGACGGTGCCTGGCACCATCCGTGACTTATTCGCGAATCCGGATCAGACATTCCTGCGCGGCCGTCGCGACCAGTTCGCCGCGCGCGTTGAAGAACTGACCTCGCACGAAGCCGCGCGCGCCCGACGCACTCGGACTCGACTTCGCGAACAGCAGCCACTCGTCTGCACGGAACGGCCGGTGAAACCACACTGCGTGGTCGAGGCTCGCGCCCTGGAAGTTGCGGTCGCCGCCGCCCGGGCTGCGGCCGTGCGGCAGCATCGAGGTGCTCATGAAGTCGAGATCGGACATGTACGCCAGCATGCACAGGTGTACCTCCGGGTTGTCCGGCAGCGGATCGCGCGTCTTCAGCCAGGTGTGCTTGTACGGCGGATGCACCTGATTGCTGTTGCCCATCAGGATGTTCTCGACCTGACGGCTGTCGATCGCGTCGAAGCGGTACGCGAACCGTTTCACCTCGGGGCGAATCTTGGCGATCTGCGCATACGCCTCTTTGTCCGAACGCAGCGATTCGGGCGACGGCACGTCGGGCATCGGCACGGAATGCTCCAGCCCGGGTTCGTCGCGTTGCCACGACGACGACATGCTGAAGATCGCGCGGCCGTGCTGGATCGCTGCGATGCGGCGCGTGGTGAAGCTCTTGCCATCGCGGATCCGGTCGACCTCGTAGAGGATCGGCGCGTTCCAGTCGCCCGGGCGCAGAAAGTACGCGTGGATCGAATGCAGTTGCCGTTGCTCGTCGATGGTTCGATACGCGGCCGCGATCGCTTGCGCGAGCACCTGACCGCCGAAGACGTGTTCCGACTCCGCGGCGTTGCGGCCGCGATAGAGATTTTCCTCGATGCGCTCCACGTCGAGCAGATCGATGATGTCGCGCAGGATCGGATTCATGGCGGCGGCTTACCCGGACGAAGCGGCGATTGTATGATCCCGCGCCGACAGCAACCACAGCAGAGACCGTAGATGAGCAAACTCAAGGTTTATGGCGTTCCGCAGAGCCGCGCCGCGCGAACGCTCTGGATGGTCGAGGAATGCGGCGTGCCGTACGAGCGCGTTGCGACGAGCTTCGGCACCGACACGAAGTCGGATGCCTACAAAGCGATCAACCCGAACCAGCGCATACCGGCCATCGACGACGACGGCGTGATCGTGTGGGAGTCGATGGCGATCAACCTGTACCTCGCGAAGAAATACGGCGGCGATCTGGCGCCGAAGAACCTCGCGGAAGAAGCGCACGCCACGCAGTGGAGCTTCTGGGTGATGACCGAGATCGAGAAGCCGCTGCTGAACGCACTGTTCGCGCGCACCGGCATGATGGGCATGACGAAAGACGAAGCGGTGGCGACGAAATACTTCGACGAAATCCGCAAACCGCTCGACGTGCTGAACGGCCATCTCGCGAAGAACGAATGGATCCTCGGCAACCGCTTCACCGTGGCGGATCTGAACGTTGCGTGCGTGCTGAACTGGGCGACCGCCGGACGCTTCAGCCTCGCGGAGTGGCCGAAGGTGGAAGCATGGCTCGGCAAGTGCGCTGCGCGGCCGGCGGCACAGAAAGCGCGGGCGATCCGCTGATCGAGCCTTCCTAACTACCTTGCGCAGGGGCGATCGTCGCGAAGACGATCGCCAGCGCGAACGTCAGCGCCGCCACCGCGGCAAACGCCGCGCTGAACGACCAGACCTGCGCGATTGCGCCGATGTAGAGCAGATACGCGGGCTCGCACGCGTGTTGCGCCATCTTCGCGAGCGACGTTACCGTGGCGCGGGCAGAACCCTCGATCTCGTGCTGCAGCTGTGTCTGCAGCAGCACTTCCGACGCCGCGCTCAGCGCGAAGTACGCGCCGATCGCGACGGCAATTGCGAAGCCGTTCAGGAGCGTGCTGGCTGCGAGTCCCAGCGTGCCCACCGCGAGCACCGCTGCGGTGGCGCGCAACGAGCGCGCCGGCAGCCGATGTGCGGCTTCCATGCCGATCGTGCGCATCGCGTACAACGACGCGTAGATCACGCCGATTGCGCCCAGCGAGAACTCGCGCGTTTCGGTGAGAAACGGGCCGACGTATTCGTCGAGCACGCCGTATGCCGTTACCAGCGTGGCGAACATCGCGACGATCCGCAGCATCGTGCGATTCCCGCGCACTTCCTTCAGACCCGCCATCAACGTGCCGGTGAAACGCGCGTGCGAAACCGCGGCGGAGCGCGGCGGTTCGACGAACGTGAGCGCCACGATCAGCGACGCCGCCATTGGCATCAGCGCGGATTCGACGAGCGGCAGTGCGTAGCCCGCCTGCGACGCGTATCCGCCGCCGGCGAGCGCGGTCGCTACGCCGAGGCTGTTTGCCATCAAACCGCGTCCGTAGATGCGCGCGAACGCATCGGTCTGGCCGCGCTGCTTCAGCGTGTCGAACAGGAACGACTCCGACGTGCCGGAGACGAGACTCGATCCGAAACCCCACACCACGAAGCCGGTGAGATACCCCCAGAAATTCGGCGCGAACCACCAGACGACGAACACGCATCCTTTGATGAGCCCGGACGCGGCGAGCAGGCGTTTGCGCGAGTAACCGTCCGCGAGCACACCCGACGGCACCTCGAACACCAGCGCGCTCCCCGACCACACGATGAACAGCACCGACAGTTCGAGCGGCGCGATACCGTTGGCGCCCATCATGATGGCGTATACCGGGTACATCAGAACGACTTCGCGCAGATAGCCGAACGCGTACCAGCGCGCCGCGATGTGTCGTGTCGAGGTCATGCCTTGCCGGAGGTTGTCGGTGCGTCGGGAGGTTGCAGAAAGGAGCAGACGCGGTGGTATGGTAACGCCTTCCGGGGGGAGAACGTTCGAAGGGCACTGCCATGCAGATCGTGCGTGTTTATACCGGGGCCGACGGCGAATCGCATTTCGAAGACATCGATGTGGAGTTCGACCAGAGCGGCGCGTTCGGCCGTATCTCGAAAATGGTGGCGGCACGCGGCGTGCTGTTCCGCGAAGTCGACGGCGACTACGACCTCGATTTCCACAACGCACCGCGGCGCCAGTACGTCGTCAATCTCACCGGGTCGGTGGACCTCGAGGTGGGCGACGGCACGCGTCGGCGGCTGGGTCCCGGAAGCATTCTGCTCGCAGAAGACACGACCGGTCGCGGTCACAAGAGCCAGGCCGTGGCCGGAGAGGCGCGAACCTGTCTGTTCATTCCGCTCGAGTGAGGCCGTACCTGTCGCAGGCACTCGGCATTTGCAAACTGGAGGGACGATGCGCGGCGTGATCCTGGTCTGTGCGATGTTGATGGCGTGGAGCGCGTTTGCTGAATCGGTGCCGTATGCACCGACGGCTGCGGACGCGGTACCCGCTGCCATTCTCGGCAAAGGCGGCAAGCCGGCTGGAACGTCGGTGGGCTATTTCCCGGCCAATCCAAGAACGCAGGGCTATCTGACGATTCCGGCCGGAAGCCACAAACACGGCGCGGTGATTCTGATTCACGAGTGGGACGGACTCGGCGACCGCGTGCGGCAGGTGGCCGACGCATTTGCCGCGGAAGGTTACGTGGCGCTCGCGGCCGATCTCTATTCGGGCCGCACCGGCGGGAGTCCCGAGCAGAACATGGCGCTCGTCAAAGAGACGCTTGCCGATCCGAAACAGATCATCGCGAATCTCGATGCGGCGGTGAAATTCCTGAAAGCGCGCAAAGACGTGTCCGGAAAAGTCGCGGCGATCGGCTGGTGCTACGGCGGCGGCATTGCGCTGAGCTTCGGACTCGACGGCGTCAATCACGACGGCACCGCGATGTTCTACGGCAAGCTCGTCGACGATCCGGAGAAACTCAAACACCTTCACCACGAGTTGTATGGCACGTTCGCCGGACTCGACCAGAACATCAAACCCGACGACGTGCGGCATTTCGTCGACGCGCTGCGCGGCGCCGGAATCAAGAACGACGTGCACATCTACGACGACGTGAACCATGGCTTCTGGTTGTACGTCGATCGCGATCCCAAGGCGAACTCGGCGCCGGCGCTCGATGCGTGGCAGCGCCTGAAGGCGTATCTCGCGCGGACGCTGCAATGACTCAGCAGAAGAAGGCAAGGCGCAACGTACTGTTGATAACGGCCGATCAATGGCGCGGCGACTGTTTGTCCGCGGTCGGCCATCCGGTGGTGCGTTCGCCGCACCTCGATGCATTTGCGGCCGAAGGCGTGCTGTTCGAGCGGCACTTTGCCAACGCCGTTCCGTGCGGGCCGAGCCGCGCGTGTCTGCACACCGGCATGTATCTGCACAATCACCGCTCCGGAACGAATGGCACGCCGCTCGATCGGCGCTTCACGAACTGGGCACTCGAGTTGCGCCGCGCTGGTTACGATCCCGCGCTGTTCGGCTACACGCACACGGCGCCGGATCCGCGCTACATGGCACCGGACGATCCGCGGCTCGGCACCGACGAAGGCATTCTTCCCGGCATTACGCCGGTGGTCGACATGGCGACGCATTGCGGTCCGTGGCGCGAATGGTTGACGCAATTCGGTTATCGGCTGCCGAACGACCACGGCGCGACGTATGGCCAGCGCGCATCGGAACACGCTGACGCGGCGGTGCCGCGACCGTCGCTTTATTCCGCCGATCACACCGACACACGCTTTCTCGTGCAGAGCGCGATGGACTACATCGCGACTCATGCGGTAAATCGCGCGCGTGGCGAACCGGGCTCGCAGAGCGAGCCGGGCTGGGCGGTGCACCTGTCGGTGCGCGCCCCGCATCCGCCGTGGGTCGCGGCGGCGCCTTACAACGCGTGCTATCCACTGCGCGCGCTACCCGCTGCGGTGCGACGCGACGACATCGAAGCCGAGAGCGAACTGCACCCGTGGCTCGCGGCGCAACTGCATGCGGAGCGCAATGCGTCGCATACCGACGACCTGCGGCATCGCATGCTCCAGGCGAGCTACTACGGACTGATGTCCGAAGTGGACGACAACATGGGCCGTCTGTTCGCGCACCTCAAAGCGCTGGGTCAGTGGGACGACACGCTGATCGTGTTCACATCGGACCACGGCGAGCAGATGGGTGATCATTGGCAATACGGCAAGGCGGGTTTCTTCGATCAGTCGTATCACGTTCCGATGATCATCAGAGATCCTGACGGCGTGAAGCAGGGGCGGGTCGGTGCATTCACCGAGCACGTGGACGTGATGCCGACGATTCTCGAATGGCTCGACCTCGACGTGCCGCGACAATGCGACGGTCGCGGGCTACAGAGCTTCCTGCGCGGCCGCGCGACGCCGGCCGACTGGCGCACCGAGGCGCATTGGGAGTACGACTTCCGCGATTCCGGATTCGCAGACGCGCTAGGTCTTACGCTCGAAACGTGCACGTTGAACGTGGTGCGGGGTCGCGATACCAAATACGTTCACTTCGCCGAGCTGCCGCCGCTGCTGTTCGATCTGCGCAACGACCCCGGTGAGCTGGTGGATCTGTCGCAGGACGACCGCGAACAGGTGCGGATGGCCGACTACTCGCGCCGTCTGCTGTCGTGGCGCATGCGGCACACCGACAAAACGCTGAGCCACCTGCGCGTAACGCCGCAGACCGGCCTGATGAACCTAAACGTACGCGGAGCAAGGGCATGAGCGATCTGAAGGGCAAGGTGGCATTCATAACGGGCGCGGGGTCCGGTATCGGGCGCGGCATCGCGGAACGTCTGGCGCGCGACGGCGCCGACATATTCATCGCCGACATCGACACCGACGGCGCGGAAATGACGGCCAATCTGGTGACGCAGCTGGGCCGGCGCGCGGTGGTCACGAAGGCCAACGTCGCTGCTAAGGCGCAGATGCAGGCTGCAGCAGCGCAATGCGTCGCGGAGTTCGGACGGCTCGACATCGCGGTGGCGAATGCGGGCATCGGCCGCGGCGGATCGGTGCTCGAGATGGACCTGAAGGACTGGAACGATCAGCTGGACATCAACCTCACCGGCGTGTTCCTGACGGTGCAGGCCGCAGCGCAGCAGATGGTGAAGCTCGGCAACGGCGGCCGCATCGTCTGCATCTCGTCACTCGCGGCGGAGAACACCAGCGGTCCGATGTTCGCGTATTCGGCGACAAAAGCCGGCGTGCGGATCATGGTGCGCGGCTGGTCGCAGGACCTCGGCCCACACGGCATCACCGTGAATGCCATCGGGCCGGGCGTGATCGAGACGCCGCTCGCGCAAGGACTCGCCGGCGATCCGGGCGGCGTGATCCGCACTCGGCTCGAAGCGCGTACGCCGGTCGGTCGCGTCGGCCGGCCTTCCGACATCGCCGGGCTCGTCAGCTTCATGGCCGGCACCGATGGCGCGTTCATGAGCGGCGCGTACGTGCTGATGGACGGCGGCATTCGCGACGCGCGCGCCGGTTGGGAACCCGACGAGAGTGCGTTAGACGAAATGCAGCGGCACATGGCCGCGGCACAAGCGCGGCGCGCGAAGCTGCAGCCGCTGATCGACGAGCGTTGATTTCGGGAGTGCGAGCATGAGTTACCAGCAACTGTTGTTCGACGTGAAAGACGGCGTGGCGCAGATTACGCTGAACCGCCCCTCGGCGATGAACACCTGGACCGCGATCATGGCGGAAGAGCTCAGCGACGCGATGCACCGCTGCAACGACGACAATGCGATCCGCGCCGTCGTGCTCACGGGCGCCGGCGATCGCGCGTTCTGTGCCGGCGCCGATCTCGGCCGCGGCGGCGGCGCGTTCAGCGGACGCGACCGGCCGGAGCCGCGCAAGCCGGCGTTGAAGACGTTGTATCCGTACGAGATATCGAAGCCCGTCATCGCGGCGTTGAACGGCCACGCGATCGGCGTGGGCATCACCTATCCGATGCTGGCAGACATCCGCATCGTGGCCGAGAACGCGAAGATCGCGTTCGCGTTCGTGCGCCGCGGCGTGCTGCCGGAACTCGCATCGCACGTGACGTTGTCGCGCGTGATCGGCCAGTCGCGTGCGGCGGAACTGCTGCTCTCCGGCAAGACCATCAGCGGTACCGAAGCGGCCGCGATGGGGCTCGCGAGCCGCGCATTGCCGCAAGCCGAGGTGCTGCCGGCCGCGCTCGAAATGGCGCGCGACATCGCCGCGAACGCGGCGCCGGCGTCGGTTGCGGTCACGAAGAAATTCCTGTGGGACAGCGTCGGTCTGTCCGTGCCCGAAATGATGAAGCGCGAGAACCCGGCGTTCGCCTGGTTCGGCAATCAGCCCGACGCGCGCGAAGGCGTTCTGTCCTTCGTCGAGAAACGCGCGCCGAAGTGGTCATTGACGCCGGCGGACGTTCCGAAGAACCTCACCGAATGACATTCACACCACGACGAGGAAGGGAAAATGCAAGTAGGCATGGCGACGATCTTTCAGAATCCGGAGAACCAGATCAGCGACGGCGAGGTGTATCGCAACGAGTTGCGCCTCGCGAACCTGGCGGAGCCGCTGGGCTTCGATTCGATCTGGGGCGTGGAGCACCACTTCACCGACTACACGATGTGTCCCGACGTGATGCAGTTCCTGACGTACATGGCCGGCCGCACAAAACACATCAAGCTCGGCTCGATGGTGGTGGTGCTGCCGTGGCACGACCCGATGCGCGTTGCCGAAGAAGTGTCGATGCTGGATCACATCTCGGAAGGCCGACTGATTCTCGGGATGGGACGCGGTGCCGGTCGCGTCGAGTTCGAAGGGTTCCGCGTTCCGATGGACGAGTCGCGCGAGCGTTTCGTCGAAGCCGCGCAGATGGTTCTCGCCGGCCTCGAGCAGGGCTATTGCGAGTTCAACGGCAAGTACTACAAGCAGCCGCGCGCCGACATCCGGCCGAAGCCTGAGAAGACGTTCAAAGGTCGCACGTACGCGGCGGCGGTTTCGCCCGAATCGGTGGAGATCATGGCGCGGCTCGGCATCGGCATTCTGGTGATTCCGCAGAAGCCGTGGCCGATGGTCGATAAGGAACTGGCGGACTATCGCGACGTGTATCAGAAAGTGAACAACGCGCCGGCGCCCGCGCCGATCATCGCCGGCTGGTGTTTCTGCGACGAAGACGAGAAGACCGCGCGCGAGAAAGCGGTGCGCTGGATCGGCGGCTACTGGGAGACGGCACGCAAGCACTACGAATTCGGCGGCGAACACTTCGCGAAGACGAAGGGTTACGAGTTCTATGCCGCGATGTCGGAAGCACAGCGCGCCAGCGCGAACCAGATGACCGAGATGTATCTCGACCTGCAGGTGTGGGGCACGCCGAAGATGTGCATCGACCGCATCCGTCAGACCTGCGAGAAAACGCGGTCGAACGCGTTCACCACGGTGTTCAGTTACGCCGGCATGCCGTACGACGAAGCCGAACGGAACCTGCGTCTCTTCGCCGCGAAGGTGCTGCCGGTGCTGCAGAACGACGTGGAGTCGGCCGCGGCCGGTTGAAGAAGCAACGCCGACGGGCGGCTTCGGCCGCTCGTTGGCGACTGGCCCTCGTCTGACCGTCCTCTGACGTTTCGACGGCGTCGCGATTTGCGTTCGCGCACACTACACGCGGGCAAGCCGCGTGGACTCGTACGGCGTGTTTGCGTCGCCTCCATACTTTGTTCATGATTAGCCGCCCCGATTGGTTCGTGGTGGTGGACCCGCCACTCAACGTCAAACGCAGAGGTAGTTCGTGCTCGCGACACTGGCAGACTTCGAACGAGCGCCGCGCATCTTACGGCTGAACGTAGCCGGTCAACCGGTCGAGTGGTTGAGCTGGCAGGACGCGGTCTGCCTGTACGCGCGGGAACTGGTGGTCTGGACGCTCGGCGACGCGGTGCTCGAAATCCGCGGCGGTCAATCGCGTTTCGACGGCACGCAATCGCACATGGACATCCACAGCATCATCGCGTGCGAGGGCAGGGTGGTGCCCCCGGTGCGGCACATCCCGCCGCTCACCAATCAGGCGCTGTTCCGGCGCGACCGCAACATGTGTCTGTACTGCGGCGACGAACACCTCGATCGCGAACTCACGCGCGATCACGTGGTGCCGCGCTCGCGCGGCGGCAGCGACGACTGGGAGAACGTGGTGGCCGCGTGCCGGCGCTGCAACCATCGCAAAGGCGATCGGCTGCTGCACGAGCGGCACATGGAATTGCTCGCGTTGCCGTACGTGCCGAACTTTGCCGAGTATCTGGCCCTGATCAACAGCGGCCGCATCCTCGGCGATCAGATGGACTTCCTGAAGGCGCAATTCGGCGCCGATAGCCGTCTGCTCGTCGCCTAGCCTCCGCCCGCGTACTTCGCCAGTACGTGCGCCACGCACGCGGTCACGCGTTTGCCGGTTTCGATGTCGAGGAATTCGTTGGGCCCATGCGCGTTCGAGTGCGGGCCCAACACGCCCGTCACCATGAACTGCGCTTCGGGGAACCGGTCACCCAACATTTTCAGGAAGGGGATGGTGCCGCCCATGCCCATGTAGCGCACGGGCGTTCGGAAGTAGTTTTCGGACGCCTCGGCGAAGGCCTTGGTGAGCAACGCGTCGACCTTCGGCGCCGCCCAACCCGGTTGGCCGCCGTCGGAGTCGAAGCGCACGTGCGCGCCGTACGGCGGATTCGCTTCGAGCACGGTCTTCACCGTGTCGCTGGCGCGCTTCGCGTCGAGCGTCGGCGGCAGCCGGATCGACAGCTTTGCCGAGGTGGAGGGGCGCAACGTGTTGCCTGCGGCGGTTACGGGCGGTGCACCGGACAATCCGGTGACGCTGAGCGTGGGACGCCAGGTGTTGTTCAGCACGAGTTCGACCCTGTCCTGCGCCATTGGCGACATGCCGGGCTGCCACGGATAGCGTTCGGTGATCACGTCGCCCAGCGATTCCACCACCGAGCGCGCGTCGGCCCGCGTCTGCGCGTCGATCGGCACATGCAGCGCGTCGATCATTCGGCCGGACGTCGCGTCTTCGATGCGGTCGAGCAACGAACGCAGAATGCGGAAACTCGACGGCACGATGCCGCTCGCGGCGCCCGAATGTACGCCTTCAGTGAGCACCGACACTTCCAGCGTGCCGAGCAGCAGCCCGCGTAACGACGACGACAGCCACAGGTGGTCGTAGTCGCCGCACTCCGCGTCGAGACACACGACCAGCGACGGCGTGCCGATGCGCGGTGCGAGGTGATCGAGATACGCGGGCAGGTCGAAGCTGCCGCTCTCTTCGCATCCTTCGATCAGCAGCACGCAGCGCGGCAGCGGCAGCCCGTCGTGCTGTAGTGTCGCGATCGCCGCGAGGCTCGCGAACGTGGCGTAGCCGTCGTCGGCGCCGCCGCGGCCGAACAGACGACCGTCGCGGATCACCGGCGTCCACGGACCGAGTCCGTCGTGCCAGCCGGTGAATTCGGGTTGCTTGTCGTAGTGACCGTACAGCAGGACAGTGGGTGCTTCGGGAGAGGTTCCCGCGATTTCGCCGAACAGCACCGGCGTGCGGCCGGGCAACTCGGCGACTTCGAGTTCGAGCCCCTTCGCCGGGCTGCGCCGACACCAATCTTCCAACAGTTTCACCGCGTCGCGCATGTAGCCGTGCGCGTGCCAGTCTGCGTCGAACATCGGCGACTTGTTCGGAATCTCGATGTAGCGGCACAGCGTCGGAACGATGCTGTCGTCCCACATCTGTCGGATCATGCCTTCGAACGATTTCATCACAACCTCACGTTGATCCCGAGATACGCGCTGCGTCCCGGCGTCGCGTAGCCGAACACGTCTTCATAATGTTCGTCTGCGGCATTCTCGATGCGGCCGGTGATTTCGAACATTCGGGTGATGCGATAGCGCGCCGTGCAGTGTAGCAGCGTGTATCCGTCGAGGCTGACGCGCCGCGCGGGAAACACGCCGAAGTCGTCGTCGTCGTGATCGCCGACAAACGCCGCGCCGATCTGCAACGACAGCCGCTCCGGCAGTGCCGCATAGTCGACCAGGATGCGTCCGCTGTTGCGGGGTCTGCGCAATTCGTCTTCGTGTTTGCCGTTGCCGGGTTGGGTGGCATCGAGATGCGTGTAGTCGATCTGCAGCTGCAGCGCCTCGTTGAGCTGCGCCTCCAGCGACAGTTCGCCGCCGTCGCGGCGGCTCTCGCCGTTGGTGTTGACGGCAGTGAAGCCGCCGGCGTTGGCGTCGAAGAAGAAACCGTTGATCTCGTCGTCGAGACGGTCGCGGAATCCGGTGACTCGCAGGTGCACCGCATCGCCGAACGAATGCGAGAGCGTTACCGACACGCTGCGCGATCGCTCGGGGCGCAGGTTCGGATTGCCGATGAACGTGTCTGGCGTAAAGCCGAAGCGCTCGACGAAGGTCGGATCTTTCGTGCCGGTGCCGGCGCTGACGTACAGCGTGGTGTCCGGATTCACGATCGGGATACGCAACGCGGCGCGATAGTCGTTCGAATCGTCGAAGTCGCTGTTGTCGTCGTGTCGCGCGGAGAGAGAGGCGCTGGCCCAGCCCCAGTCGATCACGTACTCGCCGATGACGCTCTTCGTGTCCATGTGCTGGTCCTGATTCGGATCGCCGAACGGACCCGCCGCACCACGCTGATTGAAGCCTTCGATGACGTACTCGTAGGCCCACGTGACCAGGTTGCGCGTGGCACCGAGATCGAATGCGTAGTCGCCCTGATAGCCGGCTTGCACTTTGTCGCCGTCGGACGAACTGTCCTGCACGCCGTCGGTCAGATTGTCGTTGCGCGATTCATAGCGTTTGACCGATACGCGATGATTCCACCCCGGCGCCGCGTCCAGCGTGGCGGTGAGACCGAACAACCGTTGTCGCACGTTCAATTCGAGGTTGCCGTCCACCGGAACGAAACCCGGAAACGGCGTGGGGTCGTATTCGCTTTGTGCCGTGACCTGACGGGCGACCAATGCAACGCCGCCGCGTTCGCCGGTGTAGCCCGTGTTGAGATGCACCGTGGTGTTGCGATAACCGTCGTCTTCGCCGCCGTGTTCGGCGATGTTGGTGCCGGCCGTTTCCGTATGACGCGCGTTCAGCGCGTAGTACAGGGTGTCGTTGCGCTGCGCGAGCTGGATCGACTCGCGCGACGTATCGTTCGAACCGCCTTCGAGCCAGACGTTGCGCTGGGAAGCTCCAGGCGCCGGCGTCGTTTCGAAGTTCATCACGCCGGCCAGCGCGTCGCTGCCCCACAGCGCGCTTTGCGCGCCGGGCAGAATTTCGATGCGCGTCGCGCCGATCAGATCGAGGTTAGCGAAATCGACCGACGAACCCAGCGCCGGATCGTTGACGGCGATTCCATCGACCATTACCAGTAGATGATTCGCTTCCGCGCCGTGGAAGCGCACCTCGGTGACGCTGCCGATGCCGCCGGACTGGCTCACCGCAAAACCGGGCGCGCCCCTCAACAGGTCCGCTGGCACGCCGGACTGCCGCGCATCGATAGCGGTCTCGTCGACGATCTCCACCGGCGCCGGCGCGATGTCTACGGGCGTTGCGGTGCGCGTGGCGAGCACGGTAATTTTTTCCGGCGCGGCCGGCGGCGCGTCTTCGGCGCGTGCGTTGTGGACGACGAACAGGAAACCTGCGACGACGATCGTCCGCAGGCTAAAGGAAATGGACATGACGAAACCCTCGATCTGCCGCTACGCCCCGAGCGACGCTGTCGATTCCGCGAACGTCGCTGACGCTCGCGCCCCGTTCGGGCCGGTCTCCGGGCTCGTCGCGGCGGTCTGTTTGCGCAGATCGCATGAAGGTCGCCTTCCCATCGTTGCCGACAGTGGTTTCGAGCTTCGTCGCGGACTTACCGTTGCGGGGGCAGCATCGGAATTGCGCCGGACGGCGCGCACCGATTTCCCGATTATCCGAAGCGCGTCCGATCTCGATGATCGACGCGCTTCGGCACCTGAACGCCGCGGCAGTATAACCAGCAGTGTGCTCGCGCCGACAATGAACGGTGTGAAGGTACGCGATGAGTTGCGCTCACGCGCCGCGAGAGTGACAGTGACGGTTCGCGCGGGGGAACCATCATGAAGACTGACTCGAGCTGGAGTGAGTTTGCGAACGAAGCCGGCCCGATCGCCGAGGCGGGGACGCAGTTGCTGCATCAGTTCGGAATCGGCCTCGCCTTCATCGCGACGACGCGCAAGGACGGCGGTCCGCGTCTGCATCCGTGTTGTCCGCTGATCGACCAGGGTCGGTTGTACGTTTTCGTGACCGGTGCATCGCCGAAGCGATATGACCTGGTGCGCGACGGACGCTACGCGCTGCACTCGTTTCCGCCGGAGCAGAACGACGACGAGTTCTTCTGTGCGGGTTCCGCGTTCGAAGTGAACGATCCTGCGGTGCGAGGGGCTGTCGCCGCAAAGGCGAAACACAACGTGCGCGACGACGAGGTGCTGTTCGAACTGCGCATCGATCGCGCGCTGCATACCACGTGGGTGCACCCACGGCAGCCGAACACCTATCCGATCCATTCGAAGTGGCGGCGCGGTGGTTGACGCGTCGGATGCGATCGAACTCGCACGCCGGTTGGAGCAGAGTGTCAGCCTTGCGCCGGCGCCGTCCGGAACCGGCAGCGAAGCGGTGGACTGCGGCTCGTTCCGCGCGTGGTTCACGTCGCTGACGGACAATCCGCAACTCAACTACGCGATGCCCGTCGTGCCGACCGCGACGGCGGACTTCGATGCAGCCGTGGATGGATTGCGCGAACTGTTCGCATTGCGGCAACGCAAGATGCGTGTCGAATTCGTAGAAGAACTCTGGCCGGGTCTCGCCGATGCACTCCAGCGCTCGGGGCTGACGCTTCAGGCGCGCGAACCGTTGATGGCCTGCATGAAGCGCGAGTTCGTGCCGTTCGACGCACCGGGTGTAGCAGTGCGCGCGCTCGGCCCCGACGCGCCGCGTTCCGACCTGGCGACGTATCTGCACATCGCCGACCAACGCCCCGCCGACGGATCGCGCCCGGTATCCGACAAGGCAATGGCGGTGCTGCGCGAGACGCTGGTCGCGGGCGAGGAAACGTGCGTGATCGCGACGATCGACGATCGACCCGCCGCGGTCGGACGCTGCATCGCGCAAGGCGACCGTCTCGGCGAGATCACGTCGATCGTGACGGTGCCGACGTTCCGCAGGCGTGGCGCGGCGGCGACGGTCGTCACCGTGCTGCTGCGCGGTCTCTTCGCGAGCGGGCGTGACATCGGCTGGCTCAACGCGGCGGACGAACAGGCGCGTTCGGTCTATGCGCGGCTGGGGTTCCGCAGCATCGGCAGCCTGCTCAACTACGAAGAATGAGCGGGCAAAGGCGGCTCATGACCGCGTGCGCCACCGCGTGCCGTCGCGCGTGTCTTCCAGTTCGATGCCTTGCGCGAGCAGTTCGTCGCGGATCGAATCGGCGAGCTTGAAATCGCGCGATGCCCGCGCGGCGTTTCGCGCGGCGATGCGCTCCTCGATGTGCGCTGCGTCGAGGCGGCTGCCCGCCTTGAAGTGGGATTCGGGTGTATCGGTCAGCAAGCCGAGCAACCAGGCGCCTGCAACCAACTGATCGCGCAGCACGCGCGCTCGAGTCGGGTCGTTGGCGCGGTGCATGTCGCTGACGATGCCGTGCATCGCGGCGAGTGCTTCGGTGGTGTTCAGATCGTCGGCGAGCGCTTCGATGACGGCCGCCGGAAACGCTTCGACCGGCGCGTGGCGAAACTGTTCCGGGCTCGTGGCGTTGCCCGGCGGGACGTCGAGCAGCGCCTGATACATCCGGTCGAGGCTCGCCTGTGCCTGCTTCAGCAGATCGTCGGACCATGCCAGCGGCGAGCGATAGTTGCCGGACAACAGCGCGTACCGCAGCACCTCGCCGCCGTGACGCGCCAGCAGGTCGCGCAACGTGATGATGTTGCCGACCGATTTCGACATCTTTTCGTCGCCGAGCGTCAGCATGCCGTTGTGCAGCCAGTAGCGGACATAGGCTTCGCCGTCGTCAACGCAGCGCCCCTGCGCGAGCTCGTTTTCATGGTGCGGGAACGTGAGGTCTGAGCCGCCGCCGTGAATGTCGATGGTGTGCCCGAGATGCTTGCGGATCATCGCCGAGCATTCGATGTGCCAGCCCGGCCGGCCACGGCCCCATGGGCTGTCCCAACCGGGCAACTCGGGGGTGGACGGTTTCCACAGCACGAAATCCTTCGGATCGCGTTTGTACGGCGCCACTTCCACGCGCGCGCCGTCGAGCATGTCTTCGAGCGAGCGGTGCGACAGCATGCCGTAGCTCGGGTCCGATGGTACGTTGAACAGTACGTGGCCCTGTGCCGCGTAGGCGTGACCGCGCTCGATCAACCGTTCGATCATCGCGATGATTTCGTGAATGTGGTGCGTGGCGCGCGGCTCGACGGTGGGTAGCAGATTGCCGAGCGCCCGAACGTCCTCGTTGTACGCGATCGTGAAGCGCTCGGCGAAGTCGGCGATCGATTCGCCCGCTTCGAGCGCGGCTTTGTTGATCTTGTCGTCGATGTCGGTGATGTTGCTGGCGTATCGCACCTTCGGATACACGGCGGACAACAGCCGATACAGCACGTCGAACACCACCGCCGGGCGGCCGTTGCCGATATGCACCAGGTTGTAGACGGTCGGACCGCAGACATACATGGTCACGCAGTTCGGATCGAGCGGTTCGAACGGCTCTTTGCGCCCGGTGAGGGTGTTGTGGAGAGTGAGCTTGAGCGCGATGTTCATGCGGAGAGCTTCCCAGTGAGTGCGCGACGCGGACGTTTCGTGGAGCCGAACGGAATCAGCAACAACAACAGCGTCGCGGCGGGGTGGGATTGGCTGGGGGCTGCGTGAACATGCGCGGCATTATAGGTTCACTCCGCCGAGCGGTACATCTGTTCGGGGTTGCGTTCCGGTGTGTCGGTCACCGAGACGCGATCGCCGTCGACCTTCAGGTAGAAGCAGCGGCGTTGGCCGGTGTGGCAGGCGGGTCCGGTCTGGTCGACGATCAGCAGCAACGCGTCGCCGTCGCAGTCGATGCGCAGTTCGCGCAGCCGCTGGACGTTTCCGGACTCTTCGCCTTTACGCCAGACGCGTTTGCGGCTGCGCGAGTAGTAGCAGACGCGACCGGTGTTCAGCGTTTCTTCCAGCGTGGCGCGATTCATGTAGCCGACCATCACCACTTCGCCGGTGTCGCGGCGCTGCGCGATGGCGGGGATCAGTCCGTCGTCGTTGAACTGCAGCGCGTCGAGCACGTCATTCAAGCCGACAGACTCGCCCGCCGGCGCTCGCTCGAGGCGCTTGAACAACGGCGCGGACATCGCGCTACAGAACCGACTCGAACGTTTCGAGTTCCGGGTGACCGAGGTAAGTGCCCTTGCGCGGATTCGCCTGGCCGTGCGCTTTCCGGAATGCCTCGGATTGAGTCCACGCGACGAACGCCTCGCGCGACTTCCATACGGAGTGCGAGGCATAGAGCGTGTGCGCGTCGGTGGTCGGGCCTTTCAACAGATGGAACGTTTCGAAACCGGGCACGCCGTCGAGAAAACTCTCCCGATTGCGCCACACTTCCTCGAAGTCGGCTTCGTGGCCCAACGCAATCCGGAAGCGATTCATCGCGATGAACATCGTCTGCTCCTGAACGATTAGCGGCCGAACCGGTCGGCGAGGTGAGCATACACCGCGCGCAACGCCATCGCTTCGCCGCCTTCCGGACGCCCCGCGCTGGTCGACAGATTCCACGCCATCAGATCGAAGTGTGCCCACGGCGTGCCGGCCGTGACGAATCCTTCGAGGAACAGCGCGGCGGTGATCGCGCCCGCGTACGGCGAACTGGAACTGTTCGCGATGTCGGCCACCTTGCTTTCGAGCATCTTGCGATACGGTTGATGCAGCGGCATCCGCCAGACCGGATCGCTCACGCGACGACCTGCTGCGACGATGCCGTCGGCGAGCGTGTCGTCGTTGCTGAACAACGCCGGCAGATCGGTGCCGAGCGCGGTGCGCGCGGCGCCGGTGAGTGTGGCGAAGTCGATGATGATGCCGGGGTCAGTTTCGCAGGCGAGCGCGAGCGCGTCGCACAGCACCAGCCGCCCCTCAGCGTCGGTGTTGTCGATTTCGATGGTAGTGCCTTTGCGCGACCGCACGACGTCGCCAGGACGGAAAGCGTTGCTGGAGATCGCGTTCTCGACGGCCGGCACGAGCACGCGCAGGCGCACCGGCAGCTTCTGCGACATCACCAATCGCGCGATGCCGAGCACGTGCGCGGCGCCGCCCATGTCTTTCTTCATCAGACGCATGCCGGTGGACGGCTTGATGTCGAGCCCGCCGGAATCGAAGCAGACGCCTTTGCCGATCAGCGTGACGCGCGGATCGGTGTCTTTACCCCAATTAACGTCGATCAGCCGCGGCGCGTTTGCGCTGGCGCGACCGACCGCGTGAATCACCGGGAAGTTCTTCGCCAGCAGATCGTCGCCGACGGTCACGTTGCAGCTCGCGCCGAACTCCTTCGCGAGCGTGGTTGCTGCGTCGGCCAGTTGCTCCGGCAGCATGTCGGAGGCGGGCGTGTTGATCAGATCGCGCACCAGCACGGTTGCTTCGAGTTGACCGCGCAACAGTTCGGCGTTGCACGATTGCGGAACGAGCAGTCGCGCCGGCGCGCGATCGGCGGCTTTGTAGCGTGTATAGCGATACGCACCCAGCCCCCAGCCGAGCAGGGTGAGATCGGCTGTCGATTCGGTGAGCGTGGCTGCGCGGTAGTCGCCGGGCGGCAAACGGAACGGCAGATCGCCGGCGGCGTACAGCGCGTCGTTGGCGACCACTGCGAGCACCGCAGGGTTCGATCCGTCGGCCGGCAGCCACGCGATCGTCCCCGCGTCACCGCGATGGTGGGTGGAGGCGAGCCACTGGCGCACGTGCTCGGATTGCTCCGCGACCCACGCCGCGTAATCGGCCGCGCGGACGATGTGCAACTGTGTGGGATTCGATGCGTCGGCGACGCACAAGGCAGTGTCGGCGAAACGGGCCATGGTCAAAGCGTCTTGATCGGGATGATTGAGGGATTCGGCGCGAGGCCGAGGTTGTTCTTCTCGAGTATGCGATCGGCGCGATAACTCGAGCGCACGAGCGGTCCCGACGCCACTTCGGTGAAGCCGCGTTCGAGTCCCCATTCGCGATAGCGCGCGAATTCGTCGGGATGCACCCAACGTTCCACGGCGAGATGGTTCAGCGTCGGCCGCAGATATTGACCGAGCGTCAGGATGTCGACGCCGTGTGCGCGCAGATCGTCCATCGTCGTGCAGATCTCGGCGTCGGTTTCGCCGAGGCCGAGCATCAGGCTCGACTTCGTCAGCACGTCACTCCGATGGCGCTTTGCGTGCTGCAGCACGCAAAGCGTGCGTTGGTAACCCGCGCGCGGATCGCGTACCGGATGCGTGAGGCGTTCGACCGTCTCGATGTTTTGCGCGAACACCTGCAGGCCGGAATCGACGACGACCTCGATGGCGGCCCGATCGCCGTTGAAGTCCGGCGTCAATGCTTCGACTGCGGTCGTCGGGTTCACCGATCTGATCGCGCGCACACAGGCGGCGTAGTGCGCTGCGCCGCCGTCCGGCAGATCGTCGCGGTCGACCGACGTCAGCACGATGTAGCGTAGATTCATCAGTCGCACCGCTTCGGCGGCATGCGCGGGTTCGTCGGCATCGAGCCAGCCGTTCGGATTGCCGGTGTCGACCGAACAGAAGCGGCACGCGCGGGTGCACACCGAGCCCATCAACATGATCGTGGCGGTGCCGTTGTCCCAGCACTCGCCGATGTTCGGACAGTGCGACTCTTCGCAGACGGTGCTGAGGCGGTTGTCGCGGACGGTGCGCCGCACTGCGTCGTAGTTCCTGCCGCTGCCGATGCGCGCGCGCAGCCACGGCGGCTTGCGCTCGCTCACGCGCGTCGCGGCCGGATCGCGCTTGATGCCGTTCTTGATGGCGGTGAAGCCGAGCGGGGTCCGGAATTTCTCGCCGCTCTTCGGTTGGTCGCTCATGCGTGCATTCTAGCCGCTTCAGCCCGGCGCGACGTCCTTACCGCGACTTCGATTGGCGGTTGGAGCGGCGGAGGTTCGGTGCGGCGGACACGCTCGGAGGTGTCCCACGGCATCGCGATCGGGATGGGCGACGGGTGATCGGTGCTCCGGGCGTGTGATGCGCCTCCGCATCGATCACCCGTCGCCCATTGCACGTTTCAACGTCGCGCCTTCGTTCGAGGATGAATAAGTCACCGCCGGTGCCAGGCACCGGCGGTGACTTATTCATCCACAACAGGGCGTTACGCCAGAGATCGGCGAATCAGTTCACGTGAAGTGGGTAGCGCACTTCGACGGGGGATCGAAGGCAACCGTTAGCGCGCGTCCGCTTCGTGCTGAATCACTTCGTCGATTTCGGCGTCGGTCACGGCCTGGAACTGCAGGGTGTGCAGCGTGTAGTAAAGGCCGCGGCGCGCGAGCAGTTCTTCGTGCGTGCCGAGTTCTTCGACGCGGCCGTGGTGCAGCACCAGTACGCGGTCGGCTTCCTGGATCGTCTGCAGACGGTGCGCGATGAGAATCGACGTGCGGCCGGCCGTGAGCTTCCGCAGCGCGTCCTGAATCAACAGTTCCGTTTCGGTATCGATGCTCGCGGTTGCTTCGTCGAGCACCAGGATTTCCGGATCGGCCGCGAGCACACGCGCGAAGGCGAGCAGCTGGCGCTGGCCTTGCGACAGGTTCTGGCCGCGTTCGGACAGCACGGTGTCGTAGCCGTCGGGCAGCGAGCGTATGAACGCGTCTGCGTTGACCGTGCGCGCTGCCGCCATGGCGCGCTCGCGCGAGATCGCCGGGTCGCCCAGCGCGATGTTGTCGTAGATCGTGCCGGAGAAGATGTGGAAGTCCTGCAGCACCACGCCGACGCGGCGGCGCAGATCGCGCGTGTGGATGTGATTCAGATCAATGCCGTCGAGGAAGATCTGCCCGTCCGCGAAATCGTAGAAGCGTCCCAACAGGCGGATCAAGGTGCTCTTGCCTGAGCCCGTAGGGCCGACGATCGCCAGCTTCTCGCCCGGGCGGATGTCGAACGAGACGTCGCGCAGCACGGGCGTGTTCGGGTCGTAGCCGAAGTCGACGTGGCGGAACTCGACTTCGCCGCGCAGCCGCGGCGGCAACGGTGTCGGAGTGGCCGGCTCGTGGATCTTCTCGTCCCAGTCGAGCGCCTGGAAGATGCGTTCGCCGCTCGCCATCGCGCGGAACAGGATGTTGGTCTGTTCGCCGAGCACCACGATCGGGTGGAACAGCATGTCGATGAAGCGCGTGAACAGGATGACGCCGCCGAGCGAGACGTGTTCCTGCAGCACCGCGCCGGCGCCGTACCAGACCACCAGTGCGAGCGCGATCGACGAGACGCTGTCCGTGAACGCGCCATACAGCGTTTCGATGCGCATCGAGCGCATCTCCACGTCGCGATTGCGCGCGTTGATCGCGCCATAGCGCTCCTCGTTGTACTCCTGCCGCTGCGACAGCTGCACCACCTGCAGGCCGGCGAGGTTCTCCTGCAGGTTCTGATTCAACGCCGATACCGATTGGCGCACGAGCCGGAACAACTGGCGGGTGATGCGCTGGAATGTGTACGTGACGGCGCCCATGACCGGCATCACCAGCAGCATGATCACCGTCAGCTTCACGTCGACGGCGAGCATGATCACCAGCGCCACGAAGAACGGCACGAACTCTCCGATCAGCGTGCCGATGCCGCGCAGCAGTTCGTAGAGTGCTTCGACGTCGTTGGTGACGCGGGTCATGATGCGGCCGACTGCGACGCGGTCGTAGAAGGAGGAGGGGCGCGTTTCGAGGTGGCGGAACAGGTCGAGCCGCAGATCGCGCAGACCGTTGATCACCGAGCGGATCAGTGTCAGCCGATGGTAGTGGCCGGTGATTGCCCAGCCGAGCTGCAACACTGCGAACAGCGTGCACGCCGCTGCGAGCGGCGAAAGGCCAAGCGTTCGCTGGATCCATTCCGTCACGTCGATCATCCCCATGTCCGGAGTCACGTGCTGGGTCGATCCCATAATCACGTGATCGACGACGACCACGCTGATGACGACAGGCAGCATCACCTGCAACGCGGACGAGACGAGAATCAGCAGCGAACTCACCGCCACCGTGGCGCGATACGGACGGATCCAGTGCAGCAGGCGCCGCAGCAGTTTCAGATTCAGCGCCTGCCCGGACAGCTCGGCGTCGAACATCGCGTGGTCGCGGCGCGGCGGATCCGGCCGCGTGCTGCCGAGTGCAAGCTCGCTCATTTGAAGGCCGTGCTCATGCGTGTTCCTCCGACGTTGCGTAGTCGGAGGCATCGGCGCCTTCGCGCTGGATGCGTTCGAGTTCCGCGTACACGCCGCCGCGTGCCAGCAGCTCGGTGTGCGTGCCTTCCTCGACGATGCGACCGTCTTCGAGCACGACGATGCGATCGGAGTGGCGCGCGGTCGATACGCGATGCGAAATCAGCAGCGTGGTCTGCCCACGCCGCAGGCGCTTCAGTTCCGAGAGGATGTGCTCCTCCGTTTCGGTGTCCACGCTCGAGAAGCAGTCGTCGAGCACCAGCACCGGTGCGTGACGGATCAATCCGCGTGCGAGTGTGGCGCGCTGCTTCTGTCCGCCGGAGAGTGTGACGCCGCGTTCGCCAACGATCGTATCGAGCTGCTCCGCGAATCCTTCGACAGTGTCTTTGAAGTCTGCCGACGCCGCCGCTTCCCAGATCAGGTCGAGCGCACGCACCGGGTCGTCATAGGTGAGGTTGTCGCGTAGCGGTTCGCCGAACAGGAACGGATCCTGCGGCACGAACGCGATCTGCGAGCGCAGCTGCGACAACGGATAGTCGCGCACGTCGTGGCCGTCGACGAAGACGGTGTTCGGCGGCGGATCGAGCAGACGGATCAGCAGCTTCAGCAGCGTCGTCTTGCCCGCGCCGACACGGCCCATGATGGTGATCGATTCACCCGGTCGCACCGTCAGCGACACGTCGTTCAGGGCCGGTTCGCGCTTCCTGTCGTAAGCGAAACTCAGATGTCTGAATTCGATGGCGCCGCCGATCTGCGCCGGCGTATCGCCCGAGGGACGGTCGTCGATTTCGGGTGCGAGGTCGAACACCTCGAACAGCCGGTCGGATGCCACCGCCGCGCGCTGGAACAGGTTGACGATGAAACCTGCGACGCGGAACGGCTGCACGACCATGTTCACGTACATGAAGAACGCCGTGAACGTACCGACAGTGATGGCGCCCGACAGCACGAGACTGCCGCCGTAGCCAAGGATGACGATCGAACAGACCGCGGCGAGCGACGGCATCCACGCCGCCATCAGCGAGTTGATCTGCGCCTGCCGGTAGAACGATTCCGAGTAGCGCTGATTCGTCACCGCGAAGCGGCGGATCTCGTTCTCTTCCTGCACCATCGCCTGAATCGTCCGAATGCCGGACAGATTTTCCTGCACGTGAGTGCCGAGATCGGACATGCGGTCCTGCACGTCGCGCGACGAAACGCCCATCTCGCGCGACACGTACCACGCGTAGAAAAATACGAAGGGCAACGGCGGCAGGATCAGCGCAGTGAGCGCCGGCGACAGATACAGCATGAAGCTGAAGCCGACCACCGTGGCGAATACCAGCACCACGAGCAGGATGCTGCCCATCGAGATGAGCCGCTGCACCAGGCTGATGTCGGCGATGGCGCGCGTCATCATGTCGCCGATGGTGAACTGCGAGAAGAACTTCGCCCCTTGACGCTGGAGTTGGGCGTACAGCTGCGCGCGCAGATCGAATGCGACGTTGAGACCGACGCGACGCACGAGGATGCGCGCCCGGGTGACGACGAGGAACCGGGCGACGACCGAGGCGGCGATGCCGAGCACAGGAAGCAGGACGTCGCCGGAACCGGCGGCGATTGTATCGATGCCTTTCTTCAGGAACAGCGGTACCGCGGCTTCGAAGATCCGGGCGAGCAGAAATGCCGAGATTCCGAGCGCGAGCAGTCCGCGGTAGGGCACGAGAAACGACTTGAGCCGCAACAGCGAACGGAACATTGGCGGATCGTTTCTCCTCTCGATGGGCGCCGCGCCCGAATACCCTCGTTAGAAGCTCGCGTTGTGCGGCACCCGAGGGAACGGAATGACGTCGCGTATGTTCTCCATTCCTGTCATGTACAGCACCAGCCGTTCGAGGCCGAGGCCGAAGCCCGCGTGCGGCACCGAGCCGTATCGACGCAGGTCGCGATACCACCACAGCTCTTCGCCGAGGCCGTGCTCCGCCATTCGCGCGTCGAGCATCGAAAGGCGCTCTTCGCGCTGGCTGCCGCCGATGATCTCGCCGACGCCAGGCACCAGAACGTCCATCGCGGCGACCGTCCGCCCGTCGTCGTTCTGGCGCATGTAGAACGCCTTGATCTCCTTCGGGTAATTCACGACGACCACCGGCCCGCCGACGTGCTTCTCCGTCAGATAACGTTCGTGTTCCGATTGCAGATCGAGCCCCCAGTCGACCGGAAACTCGAACCGCTCGCCGCACTTCTTCAGGATGGCGACCGCTTCCGTGTAATCCATCCGCACGAACGGCGTCTTGATGAGGTGTTCGAGCCGCGCGATCGCCTGTTTGTCGATGCGGTCGGCGAAGAACGCCATGTCGTCGGGCCGCTCTTCGAGCACCTGCCTGAACACGGTTTTGAGGAAATCCTCCGCCAGATCGGCGTTGGCCGACAGATCGGCGAACGCGACCTCGGGCTCGATCATCCAGAATTCGGCGAGGTGACGGCTGGTGTTCGAGTTCTCCGCGCGGAACGTCGGGCCGAAGGTGTACACCTTCGACAGCGCGAGGCAGTAGCTCTCGACGTTCAACTGGCCGGACACCGTGAGATAGGTCTGCTGGCCGAAGAAGTCCTGTTCGAAGTCTACGGTGTTGCCGGCGCGCGGCGGATTCAGCGCGTCAAGCGTGCTGACGCGAAACAGCTGGCCCGCGCCTTCGCAATCGCTAGCGGTGATGATTGGGGTATTGACCCAAACGAAGCCGTTGCGGTGAAAGTAGCCGTGCACCGCCTGCGCGATCGAGTTGCGCAACCGCGCGATGGCGCCGAACGTGTTCGTACGCGGCCGCAGGTGCGCAACCGTGCGCAGATACTCGAACGTGTGCCGCTTCTTCGCGATCGGATACGTTTCCGGATCGTCGACCGCGCCGATCAGCGTGACGCGCTTCGCCTGAATCTCGCGTTCCTGATCTTTGCCCTGCGACGCAACAACGGTGCCTTCGACTTCCACCGCGCAGCCCGTCGTGAGCTTCACGATTTCGGATTCGTAGTTCGCGAGCGCAGCGCCGGCCACCACCTGCAGCCCATCGAAACTCGACCCGTCGTTCACCGACAGAAACGCGAAGCCGCCCTTCGACGTGCGCACGCTGCGCAACCAGCCCGCGACGACGACATCGTCGCCGTCAGGGATCTGTCGACTCAACACATCGCGTATGTCGGTGCGCGTCATGATGTCCTTCAAAAAGCAGGAAATGATAATGGATTTCATGGCACGATGCGCAGGCGCCGCGCGCCACGAACCGCAGGCGCACCCTTGAAACGGATTCGGAGGTTCGATGCAGACGCGCATCATCATGGCAATTGCCGGCGCGATCGTCGTGTTGATCGGCGGTGGCTTGTGGTGGTGGAAGAGTTCGCAAGCGCCGGTCGCACCGGCGCCGGTATCGACGCCGGCGGAAACGCCCGGCAAACCTGCCGAAGACGCCGACGTGCCGTCGACGCCCGATGTGCAGCGCCCGGTGTTGCCCTCGCTCGAATCCAGTGACGAATACGTGCGTGACCAGGTGTCGCTGTTGTCGCCGGGAATGACTGAGTGGCTGAAGCAGGACGATCTGGTACGGCGCTTCGCGGTGGTCATCGACAATGCCCGTGTCGGCGATTACCCGCGTCGTCAGATCGTGTTTCTAACGCCGACCGCCAAGTTCCCGGTGCGCCAGGACGGCGATCGCATGCTGCTCGATCCCGACGGCTATCACCGCTTCGATAGTTTCGTCGATACCGCGATCAGCATCGATCCGCAACGCGCGGTCGCACTGATGCGCACCTTGTCGCCGCTGTTGGTCGAAGCGTTGAAGGAACTCGGGGCGAAGGATCCGGACCCCACGATCGCGATTCGTGAAGGCATCGAGCAGGTGCTTGCGACACCCGATCTCGAAGGCGACATCGAGGTGGTGCAGCCCAAGGTGTACTACCAGTTCGCCGATCCGAATCTCGAATCGCTGAAGCCGTTGCAGAAGCAACTGCTTCGGATGGGACCGCAGAATCTGGCACGCATAAAAAGTTATCTGACGCAGGTGAAGGGCTTTCTCTGACCCGACGTCGGAAGTTCGTGTCTCAAACGGGAGGGTAGTTCATGTCTCTGGCTTCTGAATTCAAAGAGTTTGCCATGCGCGGCAACGTCGTCGACATGGCGGTGGGGATCGTCATCGGCGGCGCGTTCGGCAAGATCGTGTCGTCGTTCGTCGGCGACGTGTTGATGCCGCCGCTCGGGCTGTTGCTCGGGGGCGTCGACTTTTCCGACCTCGTCGTCACGCTGAAACCTGCGCTGGACGCCGCGCATCCCGCGGTAACGTGGAACTACGGCAAGTTCATCCAGTCGATCGTCGACTTCGTGATCATCGCGTTCGCGATCTTCATGCTGATCAAGGCGATGAACACGGTGAAGAAGAAAGAAGAAGCGAAACCGCCGGAAGAGCAGAAAGCACCGCCGCAGGAAGTGCTGCTTACGGAGATTCGTGATCTGTTGAAGCAGCGATAGCCGGATCGATCTGGAGGTCCGAACGGAACGGCGTGTGTTCGTTCAGATAGTCGATGTCCTGCTGTACGTACTGGCGTTCTTCCTTCAGATAGCGCGCGATCGCATCGCGCAAACCGGCGTCGGCGATCCAGTGCGCGCTGTAGGTCGCCTGCGGAACGTAACCGCGGGCCACTTTGTGCGGCCCTTGTGCACCGGCTTCCACGCGTTGCAGACCGCGGCTGATCGCGAAATCGATCGCCTGGTAATAGCACGCTTCGAAGTGCAGGAAGCGGTGGTCTTCGACGCATCCCCAGTTGCGACCGTATAGCGCATCGCCGCCGATGAAGTTCAGCGCGCCGGCGATGTAGCGGCCATTGCGTTTGCACATCACGAGCAGAATGCGGTCCGCCATCGCCTGCGTGACGAGGCTGAAGAAACGTCGCGTGAGATACGGGCTGCCCCACTTGCGGCTGCCGGTGTCGGTGTAGAAATCGAAGAATGCGTCCCAGTGATGTTCTTTGATGTCGGAACCGGTGACCCACTCGATGTCGATGCCGGCTTCGACCACCTCGCGGCGTTCGCGCTTCAGGTTCTTGCGCTTCTTCGACGCGAGTTCGCCCAGAAATCCGTCGAACGACGAATAGCCGTGGTTCTGCCAGTGAAACTGCTGGTCTACGCGTTGTAGAAGACCCATCTCGCCGAGCGTGCGCCATTGCGATTCCGGCAGGAACGTCACGTGTAGCGACGACACGCCGCTCTGCTTCGCGATCTGCACGCACGCGGCGGTGAGTTGACGCTCGACCTCGTCCGCGCCGGCATCGGGGCGCGCGAGCAGACGTCGACCGGTTGCAGGCGTGAACGGCACGCTGACCTGCAGCTTCGGGTAGTACTTGCCGCCGGCGCGGTGCCACGCATCGGCCCATGCGTGATCGAACACGTATTCGCCGCGCGAATGGCTCTTCATGTACATCGGCACCACGCCGACAACGCCTGCGCCGGCATGTTCGAGCACGACGTGAAACGGCTGCCAGCCCGTGCGCGCGGTGGCGCTGCCGCTCTTCTCGAGCGCGTGCAGAAAGCCGTATTCGAGGAACGGATTGTCGGGGATCGGTGCGCCCGGATTCGCGCATGCATTCCAGACCTGCGCGGGAATCTCATCGATGGAATGCACGACTCTGGCCGTGCGGGGCGCGTCTGACGTCACGGCGCTATCAAGGCTGGTGAGGCTGGTTAGAATACCCGATTTGCCGGGCGACGGAATTTCGAAGTTGCGTAGATCCGAAGATCTCACCAGCGGTCCGGTCGGCCGTCACCTGATCCGGTTGACCGTGCCGATGTTCCTCGGCATCTCGTCGATGATCCTCGCGTCGATGATCGACACGATCTACATCGGCTGGATCGGCACGCAGCAGCTCGCCGCGGTCAGCTTCTCGTTTCCGATGGTGATGGGATTGTCGTCGGTGTCGATGGGGCTCGGCATCGGTGCGACGTCGATCATGTCGCGCACGCTCGGCCGCGGCGATCGGGTGCGCGCGTACGTGCTCGGCACGCATACGCTGCTGCTGGTGCTGATTCTCGTTGTCTCGCTGGCCGTATTCGGGCGCGTGTTCGGTGCACATCTGTTCCGCGTCATGGGCGCGGACGCAGTCATCCTGCCGATGGTGACCGAGTACATGAACATCTGGTTCATCGGGCTGCCGCTGTTCGCGTTGCCGATGGTCGCGATGTCGATGCTGCGCGCGCTCGGCAATGCGCGGATACCCGGCGCGCTGATGACCGCGGGCGCAGCAGTGCAGGTGATGCTGGCGCCGGCGCTGATATTCGGCCTGCCTGGCATTCACGACGGCATCGGCTACACCGGCTCGGCTTGGGCATTCGTCACGTCGCGGTTCCTGACGCTGCTTGCGACGGCCTACGTGCTGATGCGCCGCGGCATGATTCGACCGTTGGGGGAGTTGCACGAGGTGCTGCACTCCTGGGGCGAGGTGTTGCGGATCGGCGTGCCGTCGATCATGACCAACCTGGTCGGTCCGGTGTCGATGGGTGTCGTGTTCGGACTGCTGGCAAAATATGGACACGCAGTGGTGGCCGGTTTTGGCGTTGCGATACGGATCGAATCGCTCGCTGTGATGATTCTGATGGCGATGTCGTCGAGCATTTCGCCGATGGTCGGACAGAACTGGGGCGCCGGTCAGCAGGCGCGGATCGACGATGCACTGCGGTTCGGCTACCGCTTCTCCTTCGCGTGGGGCGTGTTCATCTTCGCCGTGCTCGCCACGTTCGGCCGCGCCATCGTCGGACTGATCAACAGCGACCCCGCGGTGATCGAAGCGACATATCACTATCTGCTCATCGTGCCGTTGACGTATTCGACGATGGGCGTGTCGATGGTTTCGGGCAGTTGCTTCGTTGCGCTCGGCAAGCCGCTGCCGTCGTTGATGCTGACGATCACCCGCATGGTGCTGATCTACGTGCCACTCGCAATACTCGGCGACCGCCTGTTCGGCTACGCCGGCATCTTCGGCGCGAACGCGGTTGCGAACGTGGTGGTGGCAGGGGCGAGCTATCTGTGGGTGATGCGCATGCTGCAGAGCGCGCGTGCGTCGCTGACGCCGGTTGCCGAAGGACACGCTACTGCTCTTTAGCAGTTCTTTGCTGACGGCAAGCTGTAGAGGGAAGCGCTGCGCACTTGGGAACGTCAGCGGGATGGATGAGCCCATGCCGACGCCAGCCGGTGGGTGATGCAATCAGCACTCGCGTTCCCGGCAAGGTCTCGCGGGCTGGGCTGTATCGGCGGCCGTGGCCTTGGACCATCGCCCCAATCAATGCGCTCGGCCGACAAAGGAACTCGGCTACCTAAGCGCACTGAGCCAACCACGCGATCTGAGTCGCGCGCACCGCATCAACTTGGTGGTGCGATGAGCGTAGGCATCGCATGAGGCGTCGCGTCGGTTGGGCTGTTGGTTAGTAGGCGGAATTCGACCATCGCCCTAATCAACGCAGGTTGTCGGGTTGACGAGATCGAGTTGAGGCCGTGAGGCGACCCGGATCGGTTGGTGCGATTACCGGCCGGACCACTTTGCCGCGAGAGCGCATTGATTAGTGCGATGGTGCCAACGGGTGTGGCGATCCAGATAGTTGGTGCGGTTACGGCACCGATCGCGTAGTCGGCTGACCAGCATTGATCGGGGCGATGGTCCCAACTGCTACCGCTGGAAACGGTCCAACGGACTCGACGCCTCATGCGATGCCTCGCTCGTCGCACCACCATCCTCTCACCAGCAAACCTGCTCGCTTGAACAAATCGATCGTATTGGATCCGACTCGTGACACCGTCCCCTTCAAATCCGCGCTGGACATTGATTGGGGCCATGTTTTCGATTCCTCAGCGAGGACTGGATTGAAGGGACGTAGACGCTGAGGTGGCTTCGATCACTAACTCCGGCGCGCCACTAGCCCGATCACACCTGCTCCGTTCGCAACAGCGCGAGCATCTGACGTTTGTATGGATTCGCTAGTAGATGCCGGCCTCGAGACCGGCGGCGAGCGTGAGGCCGAGTTCACGACAGCGTTCGAGAACGTCCGGCGTAACATCTCCGCGCGAGATGATCGGTTCCTGTACTTCCCGTAGCGGATAGCCGTTGGCGATTCTGCGGATGGCGCGGATCGCGCCGGTGCCGTCGTTGCCGGCGCTGACGAACATCGCGTACGGCAGCGACTGAATGCGGCCTTCTACCGGATAGAACGTGCGGTCGAAGAAGTCTTTCATCGCGCCAGACATATAGCCGAAGTTTTCCGGCGTCCCTATCAACAGTCCGTGCGCCCATAGAAGGTCGTCGGGATCGGCATCGGCCGCGCGCAGCATTCGCAATTCGACGTGTTCGACCAGCGGATCGCTGGCCCCGTCTCGCACCGCGCGTGCCATCGTTTCCGTATGGCCGGACTGGCTGTGATAGACGATCAGGAGGTTCCGCTGCATCGCGCCGAGTATACTGGCGCACCGTTCGGAGCAGCGATTCCCACGCGATGGCCGATGACATGTCCGTCAATGTAGGCGATGTCAGAAGAGCGCAGCAGCGGATCGCGTCCGAAATCGTACTGACTCCGCTCGAACACTCGAAAACGCTGTCGGCGCTGACCGGCGCACAGACCTACCTCAAGTTCGAGAACCATCAGTTCACGGCGTCGTTCAAGGAGCGCGGTGCGCTGAACCGTTTGCTCGATCTCACGCCGGAAGAACGCCGCCGCGGCGTCATCGCGATGTCGGCAGGTAATCACGCGCAAGCGGTTGCGTATCACGGGCGCCGGCTCGGCATTCCGACCTGCATCGTCATGCCGCGCACCACACCGAACGCGAAAGTGGAGCAGACGCGCGTGTTCGATGCGGAAGTGATTCTGCACGGCGCGCAGTTCGACGAGGCGCGCGCGTTCGCGCTCGAGGAAGGAAAGCGCCGCCGGCTCACGCTGGTGCATCCGTTCGACGATCCGGCGGTGATTGCAGGGCAGGGCACGTTGGGGCTCGAGATGCTGGAGCAGGCGCCGACCCTCGACGTGCTGGTGGTGCCGATTGGCGGCGGCGGACTGATCTCGGGCGTGGCGATCGGCGCGAAGTCGATCAATCCGAACATCGAGATCGTCGGCGTGCAGACCGAACGGTATCCGGCCGCGCATCACGCGTTCCATCACATGAGAGTCGAAGTGCCCGGCGGCGGCACGGTGGCGGAGGGCATCGCGGTCAAATCGCCGGGTGCGCTGACGATGGAGCTGATCAACCGGTACGTCGACGACGTCGTGCTCGTGAACGAAGAGTTCATCGAGCGCGCGATCTTCAATCTGCTCGAGATCGAAAAGACGGTGGTCGAAGGCGCGGGCGCGGCAGGGCTCGCCGCAGTGCTGCGTTACCCGGACCGGTTCCGCAACCGTCGCGTCGGCCTGCCGCTGTGCGGCGGCAACATCGACATGATGATTCTGTCGTCGCTGCTGCAGCGCGGGCTGGTGCGCAGCCATCGGCTGGTACGGCTTCGCGTGGAGATCGAAGACGTGCCCGGCGCGCTCGGCAAGCTGACGCAGCTGCTCGGCGAACTCGACAGCAACATCATCGACATCGCCCACCAACGCACCTTCGGTGGGTCGTCAGTGCGCGCTGCGGTGGTGGATCTGACGCTGCAGATGCGCGGCGAGGAGCAGGAAGACCAGATGGTGAAGGCGCTTAAAGACCGCGGTCTCGACGCGCGACTCGACGATGGAGACGGCAATGGCTGAAACGACGCTGCAACGCGACCTCGATGCGTCGGCGATCGCACCGGACACCCGTGGCATGAACTTCTATCGGGCGGACGCATCACTGCGCGATCTGCTCGCGATCTATCTGCCGGACGATCTGCGCGTGCACCTCGAGCCGCATCTCGATCGTCTCGGTGCATTGGCCGCCGGGGAACTCGACGAATGCGCGGCGCTGGCGGACAAACATCCGCCGCAACTGCATCATCGCGACCGTTTCGGCCGCGACCGGCAGTGGATCGAGTATCACCCGGCTTATCGGCGACTCGAGGCGGTTGCCTACGGTGAATTCGCCATTCACGCCATGAGTCACCGACCGGTTCTCGGCTGGCCGACGGCACTGCCGGCGGTTGCGAAGCACGCATTCACGCTGCTGTTCAACGAGGCGGAGTTCGGGCTCGGCTGTCCGATCAACGTCACCGATTCGGCCGCGCACCTGATCCGCCTCTATGGAGACGAGTCGATCAAGGCGCGCTTCCTGCCGCGGATGCTCAGCCAGAACATGGAAGAGCTGTGGCAGGGGGCGCAGTTCATGACCGAGAAGTCCGGCGGATCCGACGTCGGCGACATCGCGAGCACCGCGGTGAAGACCGCCGACGGTTGGCGGATACACGGCGAGAAATGGTTCTGCTCGAATGCGGACGCGGACGTAGCGACGCTGCTGGCGCGGCCGGAAGGCGCTCAGGCGGGCTCGCGCGGGCTCGGTCTGTTCGTGATGCCGCGTGTGCTCGCGGACGGCACGCCGAACCGCTATCGGATCGTTCGCTTGAAGGACAAGCTGGGAACACGGTCGATGGCCAGCGGTGAGATCAGCCTGGAGGGCGCCCTTGCGTATCCGTTGGGGCACCTCGACGCCGGCCTCAAGCAGATGGCCGAAATGATCAACTGGTCACGCCTCTCGAACGGAGTCAAATCCGCGGCGCTGATGCGCCGCGCGGTGCACGATGCGTGGCAGGTGTATCGGCATCGACGTGTGTTCGGTTCGCGGTTGCTCGATCTGCCGCTGGCCCAGCGACAATTGCTGAAACTGCAGCTGCCGAGCGAGCAGGCGCTGAGCATGGGCTTCTTCACCGCGCAAGCGCTCGATGCGTCGGAGATTTCCGGCGCCAACGACGCGCGCGCTGTGCTGCGGCTGGCAACGCCGGTGCTGAAGATGCGCGCGACGCGTGACGCACGCCGCGTAACGGGCGACGCGATGGAGATCCGCGGCGGCTGCGGTTACGTCGAAGACTTCGTGAACCCGCGGCTGCTGCGCGACGCGCACCTGGGTTCGATCTGGGAAGGCACGTCGAGCATCGTTGGCATCGACGCCGTGCGGCGTGCAATCGGCCGCAACGGGTGCCAGGGCGCCTATCGAGCGGCGCTACTGGACCGGCTCGATCGGTGCTCGGCATTACCGCTGCACTTCGTCGACGAGTTGCGCGTCGCGCTGCGCGATGCGATCGCGTTTGCGGAAGCGGCCGACGAGCAGGACGAGGTGTGGGTGCGGCAGGCCGTCACCGCGCTGTATCACGCGAGTTCCGCGATACTGCTCGCGTTCGAAGGTTGCGAAACGGCGCGGCGGCGTGGTGACGCGCGGCGCGTGCTCTGGGCACGCCTCGTGCTCGATCATCGCTTCCATCCACGCGGTCCGCTGACCCGATCGGATCGCGGCCGCGAACGTGCCGTCGCCGCGGCACTGCTCGACGACGCCGCGATGTCGCATGCAGCGATTGCGCCGCTACTCGCCCGTTAGCGATCCGAAGGTCGCTGAGTCGATACCTCGCGAACGGGTGCCCGGATCCGCGTCCGGCGCAGCTTGGCGATGAACGCGGCCATGCCGCCGGCCGACGACGTGGCGGCAATAGCGACTGCGGCGGTAGTGAGACAGGCGGGACACATACCCTTCTCCAATTCACGATGCTCATCGAATAGACGAGCCGTCACCGCGTGTTTCGACATTCGGATCGTCAGTGCGGGCGGGCGTTGCGACTGCGTTGTAGAAAGCTCCGCACGGCCGGATCGGTTGCCAGTTCCACCGCGCGGTCGAATGCCGGCGCGGCTTCGTCGTTGCGCGAGAGGCGTTGCAAGAGGTGCGCGCGGACGGCCCAGTACGGTTGATAGTTCGCTGCTTGCGCGTCGACGTCGTCGAGCAACTGCAGTGCTGCCGCGGCACCATGCACTTCGGCAACCGCCGCGGCGCGGCCGACTTGCGCGCCCAGTGTCGGCGCCATCCGCACCAGACCTTCGTACAGTGTCGTGACGGCGTTCCAATCGGTCGCGCCGGTGCGTGCGCGTTCGGCATGCACCGACTGGATTGCGGCTTCCAATTGAAAGCGCCCGGGTCGACGCGCGGCGCCGGCGAGTGTCAGCTGACGCTCCGCTTCGGCGATGGCAGACGCGTCCCACAGGGCGGGATTCTGTTCGGACAACGGAATGAAGCGACCGTCCGGACCGCGCCGCGCCGCGCGTCGCGCTCCGCTGTGCAACATCAGTGCAAGCAGGCCGCGCACCTCCGGTTCGTCGGGCAGCCGTTCGGTGAGCACGCGCGCGAGCCAGATCGCTTCGTCGGTGAGACCGCCGGCGACCGGGTCGATACCGGGCGCAGCGTCCCAGCCGCTACCGAACGCCGCGTACACCGCATTGAGCACGGCATCGAGCCGCTCGCCGAGCTGATCGGCTTCGGGCACTTCGAACGCGATGCCGGTCTCGCGGATCTTCGCTTTCGCGCGCACGAGGCGCTGGCTCATCGTTGCGGGCGCAACGACGAAAGCGCGCGCGATCGCCGCGGCGTCGAGTCCAAGCACCGCCTGCAGCATCAACGGCGTGTGCATGGCGGGATCGATCGCCGGGTGCGCGCACACGAACAGCAGCTTCAAACGGTGGTCAGGAAACGGATCCGATTGCGGGGGTTCCTCTACGCCCTGCGTCAGCAGTTCGAGAGCGTCCTCGTTGTGCACCCGCTCGCGCACGCGTTCGCGAACGCGATGGTGCCGGCTGCGATCGATCAACCGGTTCCGCGCGGTGGTCAGCAACCACGCTTCCGGCGATTTCGGTACGCCGTCGCTCGGCCACTTCGTCAAGGCCGCGACCAACGCATCGCTGAGTGCGTCCTCGGCGCCGGCGACGTCATTCGTGCGCGACGCGAGATACGCGACGAGACGTCCATACGAATGCCGCGCGACCGCTTCGATCGCGCGGTGCACATCGCCGCGCGGATCGGTCATACCTCGATGCGTGCCTTTACATCCGGTGCAAGCGGACGGACCTCGACCGCCCCGACAGAAGTCGCTGGACAGCGGGATGCCCACTCGATGGCCGAGTCCAGCGACGGCAGTTCGAGAATGATGAACCCGGCGAGTTGCTCTTTCGTATCGGCATAGGGACCGTCCTGGATGGCGCGCTTGCCGCCCGTCACCCGCACGGTGGTACCCATTTCCGGAGCGTGCAGCGGATCTCCGCCGACGTAGATTCCCGCGTCGACCAGCGAGCGGTAATACAGGCGCCAGGCGGCGAGTATCGGTTCGTTCTCGTTCGGGCTTTTCCGGTTGGCGAACGCTTCGGGTGTTTCGTAGATCAGTAGCGCGTACTTCATGCTGTTCTCCGTGCGATGGCTCCATCTACCTGGAAGACGAGCGAGATACGTCGAGTTCGACAAATACCCTGTCGCGCCTCTTCCATGCCGTCAGGTCTAGATCTTCGAAAAATCGCCGTGCCGACCCGCGCCGGCCGCGAACCGGCTCGCCCCAGCCTGCGTTTCTCCGGAACGGATGACTTCGCGGCCGAGCCAGGTCTCTTCCCGAAGCGCTGCGTCTAGACCGAGCGGCCACTGCAGGTACGACGAGGTGCGATCGCTGCGCAGGCAGCGCTGCGGGAAACGGCTGAGACCATGCGCGAGTTCCATCGCGCCGGCGAGGGCCTCGCCGGGTTCGGTGAGCCGGTTCGCGAGCCCCATCGATTTCGCTTCGTCGCCCGATACACCGCGCCCGGTCAATATCAGGTCGAGTGCGTGGCTGTGGCCGATCAGACGCGGCAGACGGATGGTGCCGCCGTCGATCAACGGTACGCCCCAGCGGCGGCAGTAAACGCCGAACACGGCGTCGCGCGCGGCCACGCGCAGGTCGCACCAGAGCGCGAGTTCGAGTCCGCCGGCGACGGCGTGACCTTCCACCGCGGCGATGACCGGCTTGCCGAGCAGCATGCGCGTCGGTCCCATCGGCCCATCGCCGTCGAGCCCCACGCGGTTGCCACCGCCAGTCGACACGGCTTTGAGATCGGCGCCGGCGCAGAACGTGTTGGCCGCGCCGGTGAGGATCGCAACGTCGAGTTCGTCGTCTGCGTCGAAGCGGCGGAACGCGTCGGCGAGAAGTCGCGACGTGGGTCCGTCCACCGCGTTGCGTACCTCAGGTCGGTCGATGGTGATGATCGCGCAGCGCGCGTCGGTTTCGAATCGAACGGTCATGGCGATGCTCCTTGTGAGCGCAGCGGGAGTGGTGGAACTCGGGATATAGTACCGAACCCCACCAGAGCCGAACGGAGAACCTCCATGCGCGTATCCGAGCCTCGCGTCGCACCGTTGCCCGCCGACAAATGGGACGCCACCGCGAAGGAGCTGATGGGTCGCTTCGAGGGCGAGCCGTTCAACATCTTCAAGACGATGGCGAACCACTCGGAGCTGATGAAGCGCTGGATGGTGTTCGCGAACCACATCCTCGGCAAGTCGACGTTGCCCGTGCGCGAACGCGAGCTGGTGATTCTGCGCATCGGCTATCTGTGCCGGTCCGGTTACGAGTGGGGCCAGCACGTGCTGATCGCGCGGCGCGCCAAGATCACCGACGACGAGATCCGCAACATCAAGGTCGGGCCTGACGCCAAAGGCTGGAGCGAAGCGGATCGGCTGCTGCTGAAAGCGACCGACGAGCTGCATTCGGACGCGCACGTCAGCGATGCCACGTGGAAAGGTCTCGCGAAGCACTTCAACACGCAGCAGCTGATGGACATCGTGTTCACGATCGGCCAGTACAACCTGGTGTCGATGGCGTTGAACAGTTTCGGCGTGCAGGCCGATCCGGGGCTGCCCGGCTTCGACATCTGAGGAGGCGACCATGGCCGGACGTCTCGAAGGCAAAGTCGCGTTGATCGTCGGCGCGGGACAAACCCCGGGCGCCACCATCGGCAACGGGCGCGCCACGGCGCTGCGCTTTGCGCAGGAAGGCGCGACGGTATTCCTGGTCGATCGGCGTCTGAAGTCGGCGGAAGAAACGCTCGCGATGGTGATAGAAGGCGGCGGCAATGGCGTGGCGCACGAAGCGGACGTCACGTCGGAAGCGGCGTGCGCGGGCATGGTCGACGCCTGCATGAAACTGTTGGGGCGCATCGACATCCTGCACAACAACGTCGGCATCGGTGCGGGCGATCGCGGCCCGACCAGCATGACGGAAGAAGTATGGGACCGCATCCACACGACCAACCTGAAGAGCGTGATGTTCACGTGCAAGCACGTCTTGCCGGTGATGCGCGCGCAGCACAGCGGCGTGATCATCAACATCTCGTCGATCGCCGCGGTGTGTTCCGTCGGCATCGTCGCTTATAAGACTTCGAAGGCGGCAGTGAACGCCTTCACACAGTCGTTGGCGATCGGCAACGGCGAATTCAACATCCGCGCCAACGTGATCATGCCGGGGCTGATGAACACGCCGATGGCGATCGAGGGTTACGTCGCGGCCGGACGCAACCGCGAGGAACTGATCGCGCAGCGCGATTCGCAGGTGCCGCTCGGTAAGACCATGGGCACCGGCTGGGACGTGGCGAATGCCGCGCTGTTCCTGGCCAGCGACGAGGCGCGCTTCATCAGCGGGGTCTGTCTGCCCGTAGACGGCGGGCAATCGGCACGGATCGGCTGAACCGGCCGGATTTTCCCTCTGCACGAGTCAACGCTTCGGGCGTTCGCGCGTTGAAAGGCGGTTGTCCAACGACTCGTGGAGAGCGGCTATGACGCGCGAAATCCGTTCCGGATCCTTCCGGCGTTTCCGCACCTGGTTCGGGCTGGCGCTGTTCGGCGCAGCGGCGGCGTTGCAAGGCTGCGGCGGCGGAGGAGGCGGCTCCGCCGCAGGTCCGGTAGCGGGCTCCGGCAACGGCGAGCTGACCGTTGCGATGCGCGACGCAGCCGGCGATTTCCTCAGCTATACGGTGGACGTGACGTCGCTGCGCCTCGAGCGCGCGAACGGCGACGCCGTCGAGACCGTGCCGCTGACGACCCGCATCGATTTCTCCGAAGTGGCCGAGCTCACCGAGTTCTTCACCGTCGCGACGATCCCATCGGGAATTTATACGCGGGTCGTGATGAACCTCGATTTCACGCACTCGCAGATCGTCGTGCAGAGCGATACCGGCGCCGAGTTGCCGGCCGTTGCCGTCGACGCGAGCGGCAAGCGCGCTGACGACGCTGACGGTGGCGATCGAGCTGCCCGACATCGAACCGGTGCGCATCGCCGCCGGCATCCCGGCCGCGATAACGCTCGACTTCGACCTCGATGCGTCGAACACGGTCGATCTCACCACCAACCCGGCAAAGGTAACGGTGCAGCCGTTCCTGTCGGTGATTCCGCAGCTCGAGGAGGACCGCGACCATCGCGTCCGCGGCGTGCTCGCAGCGGTCGATTCTTCGGCGAGTACCGTGACGCTGAACGTCCGACCGTTCCACCTTCGGCAGGGCCCGTTCGGTAACGTGACGTTCACCACTGACGATCAGACGCACTTCGAGGTGAACGGCGCAGCACTGGTCGGTGCAGATGGGCTCGCCGCGATGGCGGCGCTCGCACAGGGCACGCCGGTGGTTGCGAACGGCACCGTTTCGAGTCGGACCCTTACGGCATCGACGGTGCTCGCCGGCAGCAGCGTGCCGTGGGCGAACGGCGACGTGGTGAACGGCGTGGTGACTGCGCGGAACGGCGACTCGTTGACCGTGAAAGGCGCCGACTTCGATTTCGCCGACGGCAGCCACGGTTTTCGCGGCGCGTTCACCGTGCTGGTCGGCGACGACACCCGCGTGACGTCGCTCGATGCCGACACGATGGCGCGCACCAAGGATTCGATCTCGGTGGGTAGCCGCATCATCGCGTTCGGCCAGATGACCGACGCCTCGACGCTCGACGTCACCGCGGGCCGCGTCCGGTTGGTGGTCACGCGGCTCACCGGCAACGTCGTGCAGCTCGATCCGCTCGCGGTGAGTCTGGTCGAGCTCGGCGGACTCCGCTCGGGTGCGTTCGACTTCGCCGGCACCGGGTCGAGCGCTTCCTCCAACGCGGACCCAACCCACTACCTCATCGACACGTCAACGCTATCCCTTACCGGTATAGATTCCAACGACTTGATCAAGGTGCGCGGATTCGTGCACGCGTTTGGCGCGGCACCGCCAGCATTCGACGCACGTACGGTGACCGACGTCGATACCGACTCCATCGGTGCGTGGTTCTGGGCGAGCTGGCGGCAGAACGGCGGCTCGGCGGATCCGTTCGCTACCGTCGGGCAGGACCGCGTGGACGTCGACCTGACCGACGCCCGCCATTCGCTCAACCTGCTCGGTATTCCCGGCGATTCGTTGGGCGACAACGACCATATTGCGTTGTCGGGACCGACCGACGTGCGCGGCGTCTACATGGTGACCGTGCGCGGTGCAAACGAGGTGCATCTGTTCCGTGATTTCGCCGGCCTGACGCCGCAGTTGTCCGATCAGCTCGCGGCGGGCAATCGCCTCGTCCAGATCAATGCGATCGGGCGCTACAATGCGACCGCGCTGGAGTTGACGACGCCTCGCGCCAGCTTCGAGTTCACAACGCCATGATCGGACGAAGGGACGTCGTGGTCCGCCTCACGGCGGTCGCGACGCAAACGGGTTTCCTCGATGAGCAATGCCGCGGCATTGAACCGATATCTCGCCGGAGTGGAACAGCGCGCCTTTCGGATGGCGCGCTACGCGGTATCGGACGTGGACGAAGCGATGGATATCGTGCAGGACGCGATGCTGACGTTGGCGCGCAAATACGCGACGAAACCCGAGGCAGAATGGCCGCCGCTGTTCTTTCGCATCCTGCGCAACCGCATTACCGACTTCCATCGCCGCAGAACGGTTCAGCGCGGCATCTTCTCGATGTTCATGCCGCGCGACCGCGACGACGACACCAATCCGATCGATCTCGTCAGCGACAGTCGCGCTGCGGAGCCCGAGTTCCGCACGCAGCTCGATGCGGCTGCGCAGCGGCTCGAAGGCGCGGTTGCGGCATTGCCGACTCGGCAGCGGGAAGCGTTCCTGCTGCGCGCGTGGGAAGGACTCGATGTGGCAGCGACCGCGCAGGCTATGAGATGCTCCGAAGGAAGCGTCAAGACGCATTACTCGCGTGCCGTGCACACGTTGCGCGAACGATTGGGAGATGACTGGCCATGAGCCGCGGCGACACGCGCAGTGACGGCGAATTCGTCGACCAGGCGCGAGCCATGCTCGACGCGCATACGCTTGCGCCGGATCTGACGGAACGGCTCGCCGCGGCAAGACGCCGTGCGGTTGCGTCGGTAGACGTGCCGTTGCTTCGGGCGCCGCCGTCGTGGGTACCGGTGGGTGCGCTGGCCACGACACTGCTGACGGTGGGATTGACGGTGGCGATCGACAACGGCGGCGCGCCGCCGCTCGACGACGACGTGCAGATCGCGACCGTGGAGGACATGGATCTGCTGATGGATCTGGAGTTCGTCGCGTGGCTGGATACAGACAATCTCGATGCGGGCTAGCGCCGGCGCCGTCTGCCTCGGCATCGGCATGTTGCTCGCAGGGCAGGCATCGGCCGCCGAACGCGCCGCCGAGCCGGAGCCGGACATCGAGTTGCTCGAGTATCTCGGCGGGCTGGTGGAGGAGCAGGGCCGATTGGTCGGGCCTGACGACATGAAGGCGGCGGCGGACGAGCAAAGTGCGCCGATCGTTCGGGAAGACGACGCAGACGAAGGTGACGAGTGAGCGGATCATGATCAGACGCTGGATCACGGTAGTTGCGTTCGTCTCGGTGCTGTTCAGCGCCGAGGCGTTCGCCGTTTCGTGGGACGAGTTGTCCGATTCGCAGCGCGAGGTACTGTCGAAATACCGCTCGCAATGGTCCGGCCTTTCGAGCGACCAACAGCAGCGTCTCGCCGCCGGCGCGCAGCGTTGGTCGAGCATGGATCCGGAATCGCGCGCGACGATGCAGAAGCG
Organism: uncultured Gammaproteobacteria bacterium; assembly: GCA_963780795.1. Classification (GTDB taxonomy): domain Bacteria; phylum Pseudomonadota; class Gammaproteobacteria; order Pseudomonadales; family Azotimanducaceae; genus DATJGR01. The sequence goes on from CAWADH010000014.1 coordinate 315,520, forward strand.
CTTCACCCGCTGGCAGTCGTTGTCGCCGGAACGGCGCGCCGAACTGACGCGACGCTTCGAACAGTTCAAGAGCCTCTCGCCCGAACAGCAGCAGAAGTTGCGGATGCGGATGCAGAATTTCCGTAGGCTGTCGCCGGAACAGCAGCGTCATCTGCGCGAGCGCTTCCGCGAGTTGTCGCCGCAACAGCGTTCACAGGCGCTCGATCGAATGAAGGAACGCGGTACCCCGGGCCTCTATCAGGACAAGCACGACGACTAATGAACGATCGAACGCCGAAACGCTTCAGGCCGCGCCGATCCGTGTTGTACATGCCAGGCGCCAACACGCGTGCGATGGAGAAGGCGCGCGAGCTCGATTGCGACACCATCATCTTCGACCTGGAGGATGCGGTCGCGCCGGACGCGAAGGAAGCGGCGCGACAGCAGGTTGCGGCCGCGGTGCGCGGCGGCGGCTATGGACATCGGGAACTCGTGCTGCGCGTGAACGGCGTCGACACGCCGTGGGCAGCCGGAGATCTGACTGCCGCATCTGAGCTTGCTCTCGACGCGGTGCTGCTGCCGAAGGTGGAATCGCTCGAGCAGGTCTGCGCATACGAGCAGGGATTGGTCGGCAGAGCAGCCACGCTGCCGTTGTGGGTGATGATCGAAACGCCACGGGGCGTGCTCGGCATCGAACAGATTCTCGCCGGCAACCCGCGCATCGAAGTAGTGGTCATGGGGACCAGCGACCTGGTCAAAGAATTGCGCGCGCGGCATACCGACGATCGGCTTGCGCTGCTGCCGTCGCTCGCGCGTTGCGTGCTCGTCGCGCGCGCGTACGATTGCGTGGCGCTCGACGGCGTACATCTCGATTTTCGCGACACCGAGAGTTTCGGCCGCGCGTGCAAGCAAGGCCGCGACCTCGGCTTCGACGGCAAGACGCTGATCCACCCTTCGCAGGTCGAGCTGGCCAACGCGACGTTCGGCCCGAGCGCGGACGAGATCGATCAGGCGCGCCAGATCGTGGCCGCCTGGGCGGATGCCCAACGAGCCGGCAAAGGCGTGGCGGTTCTGAACGGCCGCCTGGTGGAAAATCTGCACGCGGCGGAAGCCGAGCGGGTGCTGGCGTTTGCCGACGCGCTCTCTTCGAGAGGCTGACGCTACTTCGTCGCCGCACGCACGCGCGGCACCACGTCCTTTATGTATGCATCGAGCGCTTCGGCGTTCCATGGCGCGCGCAGCGCGATGTTTACTTCGGTGGCGCCGGCATTCACGTATTCGAGGATGCGTTCGACCGCCTGCGCAGGCGTACCGAGCAGCGCGCCGCCGGCGATGCGCGTGGCGGCGGCGCCCCAGTCGTTCTTCAAACGCTCCGACTCCGCGGCTACGCCTTTCGCGTCGGTTGCGAGGTTGAACGTCAGATTGACGGCGCGCCGGACTTCCTTCGGGTCGCGCGCCGCGCGCTCGCACCAGCCGTCGAGCACGCCGCTCAGGCGCGCGAATTCCTGCGGCGCCACATATGCCGCGTTCCATCCGTCGGCATGCTTTGCGACGAGCCGCAACGTGCGTTTTTCACCGACGCCGCCAATCCAGATCGGCAAACGCTTCTGCACGGGCCGCGGCAGACACGACGCGTCTTGCACGTTGAAGTGCTTGCCGTGAAACGTTGTGCGTTCATTCGTCAGCATGCCGCGAATGATCGTCGCGGCTTCGTCGAGCATGTCGAGGCGCGACTTCAGTTCCGGAAATTCGTAGCCATAGGCTTTCGCTTCCCAGAAGTGCCAACCGGCGCCGATGCCGAGTTCGAAGCGGCCGCCGCTGATGTGATCGAGCGTGGTCGCCGCTTTCGCAAGCAGCGCGGGATTGCGATAGCCGACGTAGAAAACCAGGCATCCGAGACGCGCGTGCCGGGTTTCCGCCGCGAGTGCGCCAAGCGTTGCGAGCGCTTCGAAATGCGGTTGCGTGCCGCCCGCGGGCGGTGCTTCGTAGAAGTGATCCCATGCGGAGATCCAGTCGAAGCGCGCGTCGTCGAGCTTGCGCCACAGCGCGCGCATTTCGTCCATCGTCATGTTCTGCTGCCCGACGTGGGCGCCCAACGACAGTGTCATATCGGTGCCTACTGCTTTTGAGGGTTGTGAATCGAGGCGATCGTGGTTGAATTGCCGGACGGCGCAGAATACTCCGCCCCTTTCGATGAGAGAACCAATGAGCCAGTGGGAGAAGAAATGAGCGTCGATACCGCAGCGCGCGATGCGCAGATCAAAGAGATTCGTGCATCCGTGAAGGCGCTGTGCGCGCGTTATGGCGAAGACTACTGGCTGAAGCTCGACGCGACGCACGACTATCCGACCGAGTTCGTCCGCGAACTGACGCAGGCGGGATTTCTGACGGCGTTGATTCCCGAGACGTACGGCGGCGCCGGCCTGGGTGTATTGGAAGCGGCGGCCATCATGGAGGAAATCAGCCGGGCCGGCGCGCACGCGGGAGCGTGTCACGCGCAGATGTATGTGATGGGCTCGATTCTGCGGCACGGGTCGGAAGCCCAGAAGCAGATGTATCTGCCGAAGATCGCTTCCGGTGAATTGCGATTGCAGAGCTTCGGTGTAACCGAACCGACCACCGGCACCGACACGACCAGTCTGAAAACCACGGCGACGCGCGTCGGCGATCAGTATCTGATAAACGGTCAGAAGGTATGGATCAGCCGCGTGCAGCATTCCGATCTGATGCTGGTGCTCGCGCGCACGACGCCGCGCGACAAGGTAGCGCGCAAAACAGAAGGATTGTCGGCATTCATCGTCGATCTGCGCGAAGCGATCGGACACGGGCTCGACGTCCGGCCGATCAGCGCGATGATCAATCATCACTCGTGCGAACTGTTCTTCACCGATCTGAAAGTGCCGGCGGAAAATCTGCTCGGCGAGGAAGGGCGCGGTTTCCGGGTGATTCTCGACGGCATGAATGCCGAGCGCATTCTGATTGCGTCGGAGTGCGTCGGAGATGGTCGCTACTTCATCGACAAAGCGGTGGCGTACGCCAACGAACGGATCGTGTTCGGACGGCCGATCGGCCAGAACCAGGGCGTGCAGTTTCCGATCGCGCGCTGCTACGCCGACATCGAAGCGGCGGCACTGATGGTGGAGAAGGCGGCGCGGTTGTTCGATGCGGGGCTCGACTGCGGCGCCGAAGCGAACATGGCCAAGATGCTCGCCTCGGAGGCATCGTGGCGCGCCGGCGATGTGGCCATGCAGACACATGGCGGATTCGCGTTCGCGCGTGAATATCACATCGAGCGCAAGTTCCGCGAGACGCGGCTGTATCAGATCGCGCCGATCTCGACGAATCTGATTCTCAGCTTCGTTGCCGAGCACGTGCTCGGGCTGCCGCGGTCGTTCTGAAGTGCCGCGCGACAGTGCAGCGCCGTTAGCCGGACTGCTGGTGGTGGCGTTGGAGCAGGCGGTGGCGGCGCCGATGGCGTCGTGTCGCCTGGCGGACGCCGGTGCGCGCGTCATCAAGATCGAGCGGCCCGAAGGCGACTTCGCGCGCGGATACGACCGCGCCGCGAACGGTGCGTCGTCGTATTTCGCCTGGCTCAATCGCGGCAAGGAATCGCTGGTGCTCGACATCAAGGCGCCGGACGACGCGGCGCTGCTGCATCGAATCCTCGCGCGCGCGGACGTGTTCATTCAGAACCTCGCCGCCGGCGCGGCGGAACGCGCCGGGTTCGGTTCCGAGAGCCTTCGCGCGCGATATCCGCGACTCGTCACGTGCGACATCTCGGGCTACGGCGAGGAGGGACCGTATGCGCAGATGAAAGCGTACGACCTGTTGGTACAAGCGGAAAGCGGGCTCGCGGTGGTCTCCGGCCCGTCGGATAAACCCGCGCGAATCGGTGTATCGGTCTGCGACATCGCGACCGGTGTGAGCGCTGCGCTGGCGATACACGAAGCGCTGTGGCGCCGCGAACGGACGGGCCGCGGCGAAGGCGTGCGCGTGTCGCTGTTCGACGTGATCGCGGAATGGATGACGGTGCCGCTGCTGCATCACGACTATCTTGGCGTGGCGCCGGCGAACGTCGGCATGGCGCATCCCACCGTCGCGCCGTACGGCGCATTCGTCAGCGCAGACGGATACACGTTGCTCATATCCATTCAGAACGACCGCGAGTGGCGCAGTTTTGCGAGCCGCGTGCTGGGCGATGAGGCACTTGCGGTCGACGAGCGTTTTGCCACGAACGGCGACCGCGTGCTGAATCGACCGCAGCTTGACGCACGGATCCAGGACTGGTTCGGGTCGATGCAGCGCACGGCCATCGTTGCGGCGTTGCTCGATGCGCAGATCGCTTTCGGCACCGTGAACGACGTTGGCGGTTTGTCGGCGCATCCGCAGCTGCGTCGCGTACAGATCGAGAGCGGCTGCGGGCCAATCCGGATGCCGGCTCATCCGATGCGCGCCGAGGGCTGGCCCGAATACGGTGCTGTTCCCGACCTGGGCGCGCAATCCACGTCGATTCGCGTCGAATTCGGGGGCGTGAAATGAGCAATCTGACGGACTGGGTCGGTCGCGCGACTGAGTCGAGCTGTTGGATGGACCCGTGGCGTGCCCAGGCGATGCATGCGACTCTCGATTCGACGGATCCGGTTCCGGAGGCGGGCGATGCATTGGCGCCCGGCTGGCAGTGGACCTATTTTCTGGAGACCGCAGCATCGAGCGAACTCGGCCCGGACGGGCATCCGCGCCGCGGCGGTTTCATGCCGCCGGTGCAGCTGCCGCGCCGCATGTGGGCCGGTAGCCGTCTCGAGTTTCTCGCGCCGCTGGTATTGGGTGAGTCGGCCCGGCGCGTGTCGCGCATTCTGGCGGTGGAAGAGAAGAGCGGACGGTCCGGGGGCTTGTGCTTCGTCACGGTCGAACACGAGATACACGGGCAGTCGGGCGTGGCCATTCGCGAGCAGCAGGACATCGTGTATCGGGAAGCGTCGACCGGCGGCGCGCCACCCGCGCAAGCCGCGCCGGACGATGCGAAATGGCAGCGCGAGTGGTCGTTCGACGCGCCGCGTCTGTTCCGATACTCCGCGCTCACCTTCAACAGCCATCGCATTCACTACGACCGCGCATATGCGACGCAGGTAGAGGGCTATCAGGGGCTCGTCGTGCACGGACCGCTGCTGGCGACGCTGATGCTCGAGCTGGTGCGCGCGCATCACCCGCACCGTCCGCTGCGACGATTCGAGTTTCGCGCCGTTGCGCCGGTGTTCGACGGGCAGCGCATCGAAGCGTGCGGGAAGTCTGACGGCGACCGTATCGAGGTATGGATTCGTGGCGCCGCGGGGTCGCTGCACCAGCGCGGCAGCGTACTGCTTGGTTAGTTCTGTGCTGTGCTATCGTCATTCGCCGCTTAGATGGGAAAACCAGCCATGCCGAACAAGCAGGACGACCACGGACTGACGAATCACGAGATCACCATCTGTCTCGCCGGCGGCGCGATACTCGGGCCGTTTCGGGCGACGTGGAGCCGCGAAATTACGAGCGACGTTCGAGAACTGACCAAGGACTACGACGCTTTCCTGCAGGGAACGAAGCAGGCGCGGTTCAAGTATCACCTGCACGATCAGGACAAGCGCGTGTCGCACACGCTGATCCTCAAGTTCGATCAGGTCACCGGCATTTACGATCGCGTTGCGCTCAAGGGTTAGGTGGACACATGCCGTTCGTTCAGCTGGATCGCCTGAAGGCTTACTACGAACGCGCGGGTAACGGTCCGCGCCTGTTGTTCATCAGCGGCAGCGGCGGCGACCTGCGTGTGAAGCCAAACGTGTTCGAATCGCCGCTTGCTCGCGGCTTCGACTTGCTCGGCTACGATCAGCGTGGTCTCGGCCAGACAGAAAAACCTGCGGGGCCTTACTCGATGCAGGACTACGCTGACGACGCCGCTAAGCTGCTCGACGCGCTCGATTGGCAGGATGCGCTGGTGGTGGGTGTGTCGTTCGGCGGCATGGTCGCGCAGGAGTTCGCGCTGCGACACCCTCGCCGTATCTCGAAGCTGGTGCTCGCATGCACGAGTTCAGGAGGAGAGGGCGGCGCCAGCTATCCGTTGCACAAGATCGCAGACATGCCGATGGAGGACCGCGTACCGCTTCAGATGTCGATCAGCGACACGCGACAGGACGCCGAATGGCAACGCGCGCATCCCCAGGCCGTCGAACGGGCGTTGGCGATGGCGCGCGCGGCCACAGAACTCGATGCCGACGATGCGTCGCGTCGCACAGGGGCCGCGCTGCAACTGGATGCTCGACGCCGTCACGACACGTGGGATCGGCTGCCGGAACTGCGCATGCCCGTGCTGCTGTGCGCCGGCAAGTACGATGGCATCGCGCCGCTCGGAAACATGCGAGCGATGGCGCAACGCGTCACCTCGTCGGAATTGCGCGCTTATGAGGGCGGCCATCTGTTTCTGATTCAGGACCGCACCGCCTATCCCGACATCGTCGCGTGGCTGCGGAACTGATGGAAGGGAACTTCCGCCGGCGGACGTGGACTAACCAAATGACTGTGGGGACTTCGGCGCATATGCCGAAGTGTCGAACGCCCACAGCACTGGTTCCATGCCCCGGCGACGCGATCTTCTCCCTCTTCCCAATCCCCATTGTCGCCGGGGCTCTTTGATTCAGACGGAGTCGTCGCTACCGTCCGTGTCGATTGCGAGGGTCTGGATGCCGGACCGTCGAATCAGCCAGCTCCCCACGTAAAAGACGGCTATATGGCAAACGAGGATCGTCGCGAACGCCGCGGCGAGAACCTGCCAGCCGGCCGCGCCGACCCACCACCACAGCAGTCCCCACGCCGCCATGGGAATGGCGAGGCGCTCGAGCGCGGCGGATCTCGAGTCGCGGTCGCGCCAGGCATCAAACACCGCATATAGCGCGCCGAACAGTTCGACTGTCAGCGGTACGGCAATGACGAAGGCGATTATTGCGTTCATGGCCGAGTGTCTCCGCTGTCCATTTCCGCCAACAGGAATGCCTTGCCCTGTGTCGCGTCGACGCACAACCGCTGACCGTTGCGAAGCGACGTCATGACGCCCGCAACGTCGACCAAGCAGGGAATACCGAGTTCGCGCGCGATGGTTCCTGCGTGCGAAAGATAACTACCCGTCTCCACGACGACTGCAGCCGCGCCGAGGAACAGCGGCGTCCACGCGGGATCGGTGTAGGGCGCCACGAGAATCTCGCCGCTTTTGATTTCACCGTCGGTTGCCGGGTCGAGCACAAGACGCACCGTGCCCTCGGCAATTCCGGGGCTCGCGCATTGCCCCACGAGAACACCCGCGTCGCGGCGCGGCGGACGATAGTCGAGGTTGATGGTGAGCGGCGGCTGCGTGCGATTGCGCCGCATGTGCGCGAGGCGGCGACGCCTGATGTGCCCCTGCAATCGCGCGTAATCCGGATCGCGCTGCAACTCCGCGATCTCGTCCCACGTGAGGTAGAAGATATCGTCCGCGCACTTCAGCAGACCTTGCTGCAGCAGCTGTTGCTCGAGCTCGAGCACCTTCGTTCGCACGGTGGCGAACGCGAGCATCGTGTAGTGTCGCGTGTTCTCGCGCAGCGCCGCGTAATAGCGGATGCGACGGACGAGCCAGCTTGCAACGTATCGTTTCGCGCGATTCCTGAGCGCCGCATCGAGCGCCGCTTCGGCCTGCTGGTTGCGGATTTCGGCCTGTACCGATAGTGGCTCGGTGAAACCTTCTCTCAGCAGGTTGCGGATCATGACGAACAGCGGTGTCGGATCCTCACGCCAGCGCGGCGCAGCCAGTTCGACCTCGCGTGTGCCGCGGTGTCCATAATCGGCGATGAACGATTCGAACGACGCCACGAACGGTGCGGCCGCCGGGTGCACGGCCAACTGGTTCGGCAGTTCTTCGAGGCGATCGGACTGCAGCAACTGCCGGATCGCCGGCGTGGATGCGGCGACCAGCGCCGTCCGACGCAGGTCGTCGATGAGCCGTGTCGACAGCATGTCGCGCGTACCGGCACAAAGCGGCGCGATCTGGGCCAGATCGAACGTCGGTGCGAAGCGCCGCAGATACCAGCGCAGTGCGGCGAGCAGGAAGAAGTAGCGCGTCGACGACACGTTCACCTGAAACGGGAATTGCGAAGCCGCGGCAAACGGCTGTGGACCGAGCAGGAGTTGGCGCAGTGTCGCCACGGCGTCGACCTTCGAGTTGGCGAGCATCGCGTCGCAACGGCTGCGGAAATCCGCGAGCGTGACGAACGGCAGGTGCCGGCTTCTAACCCATAGTAGCCCGGTCGACACATACGAAATCGCGAGAAACCCAACGATCGCACTGAGTCGCGCCCAGTTGAGGCCGTAGTCGCTGCGGTCGCTCTTCAGAAGCGCCAGTTCGACGAGTTCACCGTCCGACACACGGAGAGGCACCCAGCGTCGAAGGCTGTCGAAGTTCAGGTAGTAGCGACCGTCGATGAATTGTCCGAACCGCGGCAGCACGCGCCGCGTGATGTCGACCGTCAGTGGCGTGAGTGCGTCGGTGAAATTCTCCAGAATCGGCTTGAACGCGACCCAGCGTCCGTCCGGCAGCTTCGGCTCGCGCGTATCGGTGCTGATGGGCCGCGACTGCAGCAGGAACAGCGATCCGTTTGCTATGGCCCACTCAACGTCCTGCGGCGCGCCGCGTTCTGCCTCGCACGCCGCTGCCAGCTCTGCGACAGCGCGCATCTGGGCATCGTTGAGGGTAGCGCTGCGTTGCAGGTGCCGCGGCACCGGCTGCAGTCGCGTACCAACAGGGTCGAGCAGATCTTCGGCCACTTTGAATCGCTTGCTGCCGAGGCGGCGCTCGACGAGTTCCAGCGACCCGCGACGCAGCACGTAACAGTCGGGGGTTACCCGACCGTCGACGAGCGCGGCACCGAGCCCCCAGCACGATTCGATCACGATCGCATCGCGTTGACGCCCGGTCGGATCTCTCGTGAAGGTGACGCCGGAAATTTCAGAAGGAATCATCAACTGCACGATCACCGCCATCCGCACCGGTTCGTTCGCGCCGATCCGGCTGCGGTAGCTTAGAACCGCATCGCTCCAGGCCGATAGCCAGCAATCGACGATCCGTTGCTCCAGATCGGCGCGTTCCACGTAGTAGTAGGTCGCGTGCTGTCCGGCAAAACTGCTGGCCTGGTCGTCCTCGCCGACCGCCGAGCTGCGGACGACGCACGTCGGTGCGCGTCCTTCGACGGTTGGCAATGCCGCGAACGCTTCCTGCACTTCGCGGGCGAGATCGCCATCGAGCGCAAGCGTTCGCAGGTGCGCCAGAGTCTCGCTGTTGGGAACTTGACCCGACTCACCGGTGGCGGGATCGCCGAGATCGAGACCGTGACGTTCGAAATGGTCCTTGAACGCTTGCGTGACGATGACGAACCCGTCCGGCACGTTGTGCCGATGGGCAAGGTCGCCAAGGGTCGCCGCCTTACCGCCGACCTGATCGACGCCGCGCTTGGCGGCCTCGTTGAGTCGAACGATGTGGCTCATTGGATCCTGGATGAGGTCAGACGTTCGACCGAGCGGATGCGGCAGGGCATGGGGTCGTGCATCGGTTCCTTCCAAAGAAGGCGGAGATTATACCGACGCGCCGAATCTGCGCTTGTTATTGGTGCAGCGGTGTGACGAGTGAGCGTCGGCCGCTCAGACGAGGACGTTCAGCCGCGTGCTGCGCCCGCTATGTTGCGTTCGTCGACGCAACGGTCGGCGCTGCGATCGTTCGCGATCCGACGCGCGGTCCGCCGGCAACTTCGCGATCGCTCGACGTCGCCGGTGCGGCGGCCGGCACTTCAGGGGACGTCTCGAACACTGCGTCGACCTGCTGGCGCGGCACTACGAGTTCCTGACCCACCGTGATCAGCGTTGCTGTCTCGGGCAAGCCTGATATCCAGACGGAGCCGCCATCGTCGTTGAGAATCTTCACGAGGTTGAACACGACGCGGTTGTCGCCATCGAGCGTGCGCACACCGACGCGGCCTTCGTCATCGAGTGCCAGCAACGCGGGACTGATGCGATGCGCCATCACGGTGTCGATGGGAATGGAGATCTGAGTGGTCACGCCGCTACGCAAGTTGTAGGACGGATTCGGAACCTGGATCTCCACGGGATAGGTACGAGTGGCAGTGTCGCTCTGCTGCCCGATGAACGTCAGCGTTCCGGATACCTGAGTGCCATCGATCAACGTGCCCATCGCAGTGGTGCCAAGCTTCAGCTTGTGCACGTCGCGTTCCGCAACGCGGCCGACGAGCAGCATCGGATCGAGATCGATGATGGTTGCACAGGCGCTGCCCGGCTGAACGAAGTCGCCGATCTCCACCTGCGTTTCTTCTACGAGACCCGCAAACGGCGCCCTGACCTGCGTATGTGCGAGTTCGATCGTCGCGTGCTGGACTTGCGCTTCGGCGGTGGCCATCCGCGCCTTCGTGGTCGCAATCATCGTCTCGGAGATGAGACCCTGCTTCGCGAGCTTGAGGCTTCCCTCGTATTCGATTCGGGTCTGGTTCAACGCCTGCCGGCCTTCTTCGAGTTTCGCTTCGCGATCTTCGGTAGAGATCCGACACAGCACCTGGCCGGTTTCGACTCGCTGACCGCGTTCCACGGCGCGGGCCACCACAGTGCCACCGGTTTCGGCTTTCACTACGACCGTGCGCTTGTTTTCGGTGCGACCGCGCAGCGGCACGCTGTCGGTTTGCGGTTCGGCGTGGATGACGCGAGCACGTACACGCGTCATCGGCTTGTCTTCGCCGCTCGCGGTGACTTCGTTGTTCAACTCGGCCAGGGTGACCTGCGGCTTCGGCGCGGAATGGCCGAACTGTCCCGACACGAGCCACAGCGCAATCAATCCGGTGATCGCCAGGGCGATGACATAGGTGCGGCGCACAACGATTACCAGCAGTGAGTCGGGCGGTCAGACAAACGCTACGAAAAGTAACATGGAAGCAGTGGCTGAGTCACGCGCCCCATTGAAGTGCGATCGCCCGGATGAGCCGTGCGCCACAGCGCACCCGGGTCGTCGACCACCTGTGGATCAGGCTTTGACGCTGGGTCGCGCCGCCATCCGGTCGTACCAGGCTTTGATGTTCTTGTTCTTGTCGTTGAGCGGCTGGCCCACCTGCGTGCCGAAGCTCAGGAACGCAAAGAGCAGGATGTCTGCGAGCGTCAGGCGCTTTCCACAGATGAACTCGCGGCCGGCGATCAGTCCGTCGAGCCAGGTGATCTTCTCCTGGGCCAACGCCTTGAGACCTTCGGCGGCGTTCGGCAGCGTCGTCATCCGCGTTTTGAACATCGGCAGACCTTCGCTGTAGCGAAAGCCGTTTGCCAGCGGCTCACAGATGTTGAGGTCGATGCGCCGCGTCCACATGCGCGTTTCCGCTTTCTCTTCCGGAGTGCTGCCGATCAGCGGCTTCGCCGGAAATTTGTCCTCGAGGTATTCGCAGATCGCGGTGATCTCGCTGATATAGGCGCCGTTGTCGAGCTCGAGACATGGCGAACCGCCCGCGGGATTCTTCTTCAGATACGGTTCCTGGCGATTCTCTCCCTTCATGATGTCAATCGTTTCGGTTTGAAGAGTGATGCCCTTTTCGGCAGCGAACGTACGAACGACTTGCGGGTTCGGACCGATCGAATTGATGAGTTTCATTGTGATGTGCCCCTTCTCAGCGTGATGGTGTCGGCCGGTATTGTAGCGAACCGCGCGCGAGCGCTACCACTCGCCGGTGTTCGACATTTCCTTCCAGGGCGACTTCGGCGGCAGTGGTGTGCCGCGCTGCAGCAGTTCGATCGACACATTGTCGGGCGATCGCACGAACGCCATTCGTCCATCGCGTGGCGGTCGATTGATCGTCACACCCGCATCGGCCAGTCGCTGGCACGTCGCATAGATGTCGTCGACTGCATAGGCAAGGTGTCCGAAGTTTCGACCGCCGCGCAGTTGCTCTGGATCCCAGTTGTAGGTGAGTTCGACCTGAGCCGAGTGATCACCCGGGGCTGCCAGGAAGACCAGCGTGAATCGGCCATTCGCATTTTCGCTGCGCCCGATTTCCTCCAGCCCGAGCTTGTCGCAGTAGAACGCCAGTGACGCGTCGAGATTGCTGACGCGAACCATCGTGTGCAGGTATTTCATGTGTTCCCCTCAACTTAGTTGATCAGCGAGTTTGACTTTTCGGCGGCAAAAAAGAAAAAGCCCCGGAGCATCAGGGGTGTGCGCCGAGGCCAAGACCAGGAGTGTGTGTGGTCTATCGAAGGTTGGGGTAAACGAGAAGTTGTCCCTATACCAGGATGAACGAGCCGATGACCGCTACGAGCGTCGTGAGCGACGCACACAGCAGCCAGGTTTCACTTCGGGTCAATCGTTCCATAGCAATCTGAACAACCATCGTCGACAGGCATCGTACGTGGCAAAACTGCAAGCATTATGGAACGTTAATGGACCTCCTGATCACTCCAGCGAGAGGCGATCGAGGCGGAGATAATGTCGTTCGAGCAGTTCGTGGTACGCGTAGACGACGCTACCCGGGGTCGGTCGTTGGAGCGATTGGCGTGCCGCGAGTTCGCGTCGCAAGTGGTCGATTTCGTCGATGAGGTGTTGCCGTTCGTTGGCGCGAGGGCTCATCAGGACAGATTTCATTTCGTTGGCGCTTCTGCGACATGAGCGCGCACCATAGCAAGACCTGTATGGCCCACGTGTCAGCCGATTGTCGCTGCGCTGTAACCACGGGCCTAGATGACGCCTTCGGTTCTCAGTCCGCGTATGGCGGCGTCGCTGATGCCGAGTTCGGAGAGCACCTCTTCGGTGTGTTCGCCGAGATCCGGGGCGGGACCGATCGGCTGGCGCGCCGTACCGCGCACATTCACCGGATGGTTGATGACCGGCGTCGCGTCGGACACTTTGGTTTTTGTCATCACGGTCATGCCGTTGAGCGGCAGCTGCCGGTCGGTTAGCAGGTCGTCGAGCGTCCCCATGAGGGCGCCCGGAACCTTGGCTTCGCGAAACTGCGCAAGCCAATGCGCACTGGACTCGCGTGCGATCGCGTCGCGCATCCGCTCTACCAATTCCACACCGTGTTCGAGACGCGCTTCGGGTGTCGAGAATCTGCCATCCGCCAAGAGTTCGCCGAGACCGACGCACCGCAGCAGCGATTCGATTTCGGTGGGTGTTCGAACCATCGTGAACTGCAGCCAGCGTGCGTCGGCGGCGCGATACATGGGGCGCGTCATTGCTATGCGTGTCGCGCTGCGCCACCCGGAAAAATCTGCGCCCGCGAGCTTCGCTTGTGCGACACATCCGGCAGCCCAGAGTCCGTTCGCCAGCAACGACGTGTGCACTTCGGCGCCGAGCCCGGTTCGTTCCCGTCGATAGAGCGCGGTGACGATCGATGCGTACAACGCGACGGCGCTCGGGTGATCGCCCATGCCGGGCAATGATTGCGCGGGCTCGACGTCGCCCGTCCGAACCTGATCCATCAAGCCTGTGCGGGCCCAGTACGCGACCAGGTCGAAGCCTTCGCGGTCGCGCTCCGGTCCTTCCTCGCCGTACGCGGTCAACGACGCGTAGATCATCTTCGAGTTGATCTTCTGCAGATCGGCGAACGTCAGGCCGAGCGCGCGGCGCATCGGCATCGGCTGATTGGTCACATAGACGTCGCAGCTTTCGACCAGGCGCAGCAGGATCGCCTTACCTCGCGGATCCTTGAGGTTCAGCGTGACCGAGCGTTTATTGCGCGCGTCCATCATCCACATGTAGTTGATCTCGGACACCGGCATGCCGGGCGCAGCGGCCAGCGCGCGATACCCGTCGCCGACGCCCGGCATCTCCACTTTGATCACGTCGGCGCCGTAGTCCGCGAGGATCGTTGCCGCCACAGGCCCCGCGATCCAGCTCGCGACGTCGATGACCTTCAGGCCCTGGAACGGCGGCGCCTCGGAATTCGTTGCCATTTGACCCCCTCGATCAGGTCCGGCAACGCTACACGATCACCACGCCACAGGCAGCCGCGGTTTCAGATACTCCGCCGCAACCCAACGGTACGTGGGGTCTTCGAATGTTCGCGACTGCGCGAGGCAGGAGTACGCGAGTTTCACGTCGTGTTCGTCTGTCGCTTTGGCCAACCGATCTGTCGGCAATGAAGCTGCGGCGGCGGCGAGCGGCTCGAAATGAGGAGCGCCGATCGCCAGATACGCAATTGCGATACCGGTGCTGAAGAGCGAGGCCAGACCGGAGCCGGCATAAGGTGCACACACCCGGAACGCATGGCTGCTGGTGACGAGATGCAGCGCAAAGAAATCGTGTGTGGCGTGGAAGACTTCGAGACAGGCAAGGCTGATGTCTTCGAACGTGTCGTCGGACCCTCCCGCAGGGAGAAGCTGTTTCGCGCCATCGGTGATCCGTTGGTAGCGGACATTGAACGGCCCTCTCGAATACCGCGAATCGTGCATCGATCGGATCGACTGGACGTAGCTGCGACCTTTCTCCTGCGACGCGACCCGCATTGCCATGCTCGCGAGCGCCGGGTCGTCGCCGGTGATGGTCATGTAAGCCAAGCCAGCCGCAATTTCCGATGTCGACTCGAACTCCACGCCGTATCCGACGCGTATCAACGGATGGAATGCGTCCTTGACCCAGCCCGAAATCAGCAGTGGCAGATACTTCGTCAGCGTGGCTTGCCAGCCGGCCGCATCGATCTCACGTTCGAAATACGCGAGCAGTGCGGCATACGACTCGCGGCGGCCCATGTGGTCTCGCCATGCCGACGTGCTGACGGACTCCTTCTGGGGCGGGATCGATACGAGCTTCGACCGGTACGCTTGAGCGAACGTCGCAATATCGTCGTATCCGATCCCGAGCCCGTGCATCGCGAGATACGCCATCGGACCGTGGTCGGAGTTGTCGCTTGGAGGGTAGTGGGGATCGAACGTTGCTCCATGTTCGCGCACCAGGGCGTCCAGCCGCTCCGATAACCGTGGTGAGTGCATCGTGGCTTCCTGTAGTTTTGCAATAGAGTGCTTGTTTTAAGGCCGATCGTCGAGTGACTTTTGAAACAAATAGCTTATAAAATGCCGGCTCAGACAATTCGTGGAGCACCAGTGGCCGCGTTGATAGCCGCCGAGCGAACGGCAGACCGATTGCTGATGATCCTCAAAACACGGGGGGCGCAAACGACCAGGTCGCTGGCGCGCGCCCTCGAGATCTCGGTGCCCGGCGTGCAGCAGCAGCTCAGCAGGCTCGAGACCGACGGGATGGTCGAATCGACGCCGAGTTCAGGAGGGGTCGGACGGCCAGCGCTCAACTGGTCGCTGACGGAGCGCGCGCTCGAGCGGTTTCCGGACACGCACGCGGAGCTGACGGTGACGTTGATCGAGTCCATCCGGCGCAGTCTGGGAGACGCCGCGTTGGAGGCGGTGATTGCGGAGCGGGAAACCGCTTCGCGCGCGCGTTACCGCGAAGGTCTCGCCGGCGCCAAGACGTTGAAGGCGCGTCTCACCCGACTGGCGGAGCTGCGCACCGCCGAGGGCTACATGGCAGAGGTGGAGCGCCTGCCGAGTCAAGGCTGGCTGCTCTCGGAGAACCACTGTCCGATCTGTGCGGCAGCGCGAAGTTGTCAGGGATTCTGCCGGCATGAGCTGGAACTGTTTCGCGAACTGCTCGGTACGGAGGTAGACGTAGAACGCGCCGAGTACATTCTCGACGGCGGGCGTCGATGCGCTTATCGGATCACGCCGCGGAAGTAGCCGATCGCTCGAGGCCGAGCAGTTCACGCGTTTCATCGCAACTTGCCGGACGCGTGCCGAGTTCGCCGCACAGCGCCGCCGCTTCGGCAACGAGATCGACGTTGCTCTTGTGCGCATGCGGATTCGGTTCGAGGCCGACCTGAAGGTGGCCGCCGCGTTCGATCACGTAGCGGGCAAAACTGCGATTGGCGATGAGATCGCCGCCCTGAATCGATACCAGCCACGGTAGCGACCAGCGTTCCAGCATTTCGAGATATGCATCGAGCGCGGTTCGCGTCGGCGGCAATCCGAAGCCGGCTTTCTCGCCGCCGAAATAGAATTTCACGAGTGCTCCCGGCGGCAACTTCGCGGCGCGCAGATATCCGGCGATGACCCGAACGAAGCCGGGCTCGAAGATCGAGATGCTCATGCCGAGGTGGAGCTTTCGGCAGGTTTCGATCATGTACACCGCATCGGCGACGGTATTCTGATACACGAGCGAATCGGCGCGCGGTGTGCCGTCGGCGTGAAATCGACCGATGTTGGTGGTCCCCGGATCGACCAGACCGAGATCGAGCAGACCGGTTTCCGCCAGCGATTCGATGTGCGCATAACGACGTTCGATCGGAATGCCGTTCCCGCCGCTGCCCATCGTCGGATAGAAGATTGCTCGAGGATGTCGCGTACGTATTCGCTGCCAAATAGCCGCATAAGGCGCCGCGCTGTGGTTACCGTCGCCGCCCAAGACGGGTTCCGTGTTGTGGTTGTGAACGATCGACGCGCCGGCGTCGATGCACGCTATGCCGTCCGCAGCGATTTCCTCGATGGTCACCGGAACGCGCGGGCTGAGGCGTCGGGGGGTTCCGCCGTTCAATGCGGCTTCGATAACGACCGGCGCGCTCATGCTAGAGAA
Organism: uncultured Gammaproteobacteria bacterium; assembly: GCA_963780795.1. Lineage (GTDB taxonomy): Bacteria > Pseudomonadota > Gammaproteobacteria > Pseudomonadales > Azotimanducaceae > DATJGR01. The sequence goes on from CAWADH010000014.1 coordinate 332,165, forward strand.
ACTTCGGCAGCAGCTTGCGGATATCGGCCGGCTTGCGCTGCGTCACATTCTTGTCGATCTCGAGAACGACCAGCTTTGCGACGTTGCCGCTCATCGTCTTGCGCAACATGCCCAGCACGTCCGGCGCCGCAACGACGATCAATTGCTCCAGTTGGTGTTCGACCCGACCGGATTCCAATCGCAGTGCGATTTCGCGCGCGAACTCGTGTGCCTGCTGATCGCGAGCGCCGTGTTCGGTGCCGAGCACGTGCTGATCGTTCGAGCGGCCGGGCCGATCGCTGGTCAGGTCGCGCTCGTGCGAGCGCGCTTCGGGGTGCACGAGGTCCTCCAGTTCTTCGAGCGGACCTTTCGGAGTGGCAACGGAAAAGAGACGGGCACGCGATCGATCTGCAACGACAACCCAGGTCTTTCGCACGATTCACTCCGCCGGTTGCGTTCCCGGAGCATACGCTGCAGATCGACGCACGCAAACGCGTTAGCGAAATCGGCTGAGCGCTTCCGCCATTTCGTCACGACGATCGTCGCGGATCCAGTCGAGCGCGAATGCCTTGATCGTCATCGCCGTCGCCAATGGCTCGTCGAACATCATGTGATGGAACGTTTCCGGAATCGTCACGATCGGCAGAACGCCAGCGGTGATCGACGCCATGTAGTCGGCGCTTTGAGCGCCGGAATCTTCGCTGTGTTCGCCGAGAACCAACGCAGAACGGCACTTCAGTGTGACGAACTTGTCGCACTGGTCCGCGCCCATCTCGAGGTGGTCGAACAATGCGGGATCGAACTTCCACGTCCAACCGCCTTCGACCGGGCGAAGCGACTGTCGCGCGATGTAGTCCACCACGTATGGATGCTGGCACGGCTGTTCCGGAATCAGTCGGAAGCGGCCCAGCGCAGTCTCGATGTCGCCATACACGCGCGTCGCACGCGGTGCTTTGCCTTCGCGCTCGGCGCGTCCGCCCCATTCGGTGTACGCCTCGGGCGGACTCACGGTGAAGTCGGCGAGGATGATTCCGCCGAGCCGGTCGCCATAGTAGTGGCCTGTCTCGAGCACCACGAAACCGCCGAAGCTGTGGCCGACGACGAACGGACGAGGGCCGAGTTCCGCTGCCTGACACACCGCCCATACTTCATCGGCAAAGTTGCGCCCTGTGTAGCGATCGCGCCAGCCGCTGTCACCGTTACCGGAAAGATCGAGCGCGACGACCCGGAACTGGTCCGCGAGAAACGGCGCGACGAATCGCCACCATTCGAGATGCGCGTTGCTGCCGTGAACGAGCGCGATGCCGGGTTTTCCCCGTTGCCCCCACACGCGATACGAGATCGATACGTCGTCCACCACGACGCGTCCTTCGTCGCCTCGTTCCGTCACCGCGCGTTCGAACCAGGCGGGTCGTTGGGAAGAGCCGGTTGCTTCTTGATTCGTCATGCTATCGCCAAGGGTCATTTCAAAGTGCGCGAATCTATCACGCGAGCACCGGTGCGTTGGAGCCGGTGCGTTCGGGCGAGTACCATGTCGAACTTTCGTTTCGAGGGTAGTCGACCCGCGTGATTGCGACGTGACCAGCTACTTCATACGCCGCTTGCTACTGATCATTCCGACGTTCCTCGGAGTCTCGCTGCTCGTCTTCACGCTCACGCGTCTGGTCCCGGGGGGTCCGATCGAACGGATGCTGAACGAGGCCGCGATGGCGGCACAGCCCGGAACTCACGTCGTGAACACAGGTGGGAAGGGCGGCAGCGTGTTGTCGAAGGAGCAACTCGCGCAACTCGAGGCGTATTACGGCTTCGACAAGCCCATCATCGTCAGCTACTTCAGCTGGTTATCCAGAGTGGTGCGGCTCGACCTCGGCACGTCCACGCGTTACTCCGAACCGGTCTGGGACATCATTCAGAGCCGCTTTCCGATCTCCATCTTCTACGGCGTCGTCACGTTGATACTGACTTACGGTGTGTGCATTCCGCTCGGCATCGTGAAGGCGATCCGTCACCGTACGCTGTTCGACAGCGTCAGCTCGGCGCTGGTGTTCGTCGGCTATGCGATTCCGGGCTACGTGGTCGGCATCGGGCTGCTCTCGGCGTTTGCGTGGAAGATGGATTGGTTTCCCCTCGGTGGGTTCGTCAGCGACGACTTCGGCGATCTGTCTTCGGAAGAGCAGGTGCGAGACGTCATACGACACGCCGTGCTGCCCGTGTTGTCGTACGTGGCGGGCAGCTTCGCCGTCACCACGCTGCTGATGAAGAATTCGTTGATGGACAACCTCGCCGCGGACTACGTGCGTACTGCGATCGCCAAAGGCATGACGTTCCACCGCGCGGTGTTCCGCCACGCGTTCCGCAACAGTCTGGTGCCGATCGCGACGTCGTTCGGCAGCAACATCTCGCTGATACTCACGGGATCGTTCCTGATCGAGAAGATTTTCGACATCGACGGATTCGGCCTGCTCGGCTTCGAGTCGCTGGTCGAGCGCGACTATCCGGTGGTGATGGGCATCCTGGTGATCTCGTCGCTGTTGTTCATGCTCGGCAACATCCTCTCCGATCTGTGCGTCGCGATCGTCGATCCACGGGTCAAGTTCGGCAGCGGTGAAGCCGGATGAGGCTCAGTCCGCTCGCTCTGAAACAATGGCATCGATTCAAGTCGATCAAACGCGGCTACTTTGCCGCGCTCGCGCTGGCTGGCCTGTTGGCCATGTCGTGCGCCGCGGAAATGCTGGTGAACAATCGCGCGTTGATCGTCAGCTATCAGGGCAAGCTGTATTTCCCGACATATGGCGCATTCCTTCCCGGATCGACGTTCGGACTCGGCTACGACTACGAAACGAACTATCGCGAGCTGCGCACCAGATTTGAGGAGAGTGGCGACGGTTGGGTGCTGATGCCGCCCGTTCCGTACAACGCCTTCGAGAACGATCTGCGCGAGATGACGTATCCGCCGTATCCGCCGTCGTTCGCGACGCGGCATTTCCTCGGCACGGATACCACCGGTCGCGACATCGTTGCGCGCCTCGTCTATGGATTTCGCATCGCGATCGGATTCTCGCTGATGCTGTTGGTCTGCAACTATCTCATCGGGATCGCGGTCGGCTGCGCGATGGGATTCTGGGGGGGCGCGTTCGACCTGTTCTTTCAGCGAGTCATCGAAGTGTGGTCCAACGTGCCGTTCCTGTACGTGATCATGATCGTTGCGTCGATCATGGTGCCGACGTTCTGGACGTTGACCTTCGTGATGGTGCTATTCGGCTGGATGTCGATGACCTGGTACATGCGGACGTCCACCTACAAGGAAAAAACGCGGGATTACGTGATGGCTGCACGGGCGCTGGGTGCCTCGAGCACGCGCATCGTGGCGCGCCACATTCTGCCGAACACGGTGTCGGTCATCGTCACGTTCATTCCGTTCTCGATTGCGAGCGGCATCACCGCGCTTACCGCGCTCGACTATCTGGGATTCGGCCTGCTCCCACCGACGCCCAGCTGGGGCGACCTGCTGTCGCAAGGCACCGAGAACCTCGATTCGCCGTGGATCGTGACTTCGGTGGTGACGGCGATGATCGTCATTCTGCTGATGGTCACGTACATCGGTGAAGCGATCCGCGAAGCATTCGATCCAAAACGGTTCACCTTCTATGAGTGAAGCGCTCATGGGGCTGCGCCATGTTCTGTTGATCGCGATGCTTCTGGTGCCGGGCATCGCCGTGGCGCTTCCCGATCGTTTGCCCGACAACCTCGTGTGGATCACGAACGACCAGGACCCGACATTCGCGGCGCCCGAGGCCAAGCGCGGCGGTACGTTCCGGACGTCGATGCAGTCGTTTCCGCTGACGCTTCGTCGCGTGGGTCCGGATTCGAACGGCGGGTTCGCACAGTATCTGCGGTACAACCAGATGAGCCTGGTGGCGTGGCATCCGAACACGCGCCGCCCGATTCCGTCGTTGGCTTCGCATTGGGCGTTCGACGCGGACGGCAAGACCGTCTACTACCGCATCGACAAGGATGCGCGCTGGTCCGACGGCGTGCCCGTGACCGCGGCGGACTTCGAATTCACGCGGGACTTCATGCGTTCGCAGGCCATCGTCGCGCCCTGGTACAACGACTACTACACGACGCAAGTGGTCGACATCCGAGCCTACGGCGACAGCGTCGTCGGCGTAGAAGGCGCCGCGCCGAGGCCGCCGGAAGAGTTGATGTACGAATACAGCGTGGGCGTCGTGCCGAAACACTTCCATCAGCTGACCGACAACTGGGTCGCCGACTACAACTGGAAGATCGAACCGAACACCGGTCCGTATCAGATCACCGACGTTCGCAAGGGGCGGTATATCGAGCTCACGCGCGATCCGAACTGGTGGGCCAACGATCGCAAGTACTACCAGCATCGGTTCAATCCCGACAAGATCCGGATCAAGGTGGTGCGCGACCTGAACGTCGACTTCCAACATTTCATCAAAGGGGAGACCGATACGTTCGGCCTGGTCAACCCGCAGTTCTGGCACGACAAGGCCAAAGGACCGGTTTTCGACAACGGATACGTCAGCCGTTACTGGTTCTACAACGATCTGCCTCAGCCGTCGTCGGGAATGTTCCTGAACGAAGACGATCCGATCCTGAAGGATCGCAACGTCCGAATCGCGCTGGCGTATGCGATGAACTTCGACAAGGTGATTCGCACCGTGCTACGCAACGACTACGCGCGGATGCAGACGTTCAACGAGGGCTTCGGCGACTACGACAACCTGGCAATCCACGCGCGGGAATTCGATCTTGCGAAGGCGCGGGAATACCTCGAGGCGGCGGGTTGGCACGATCGGGGTCCAGACGGGATTCTGGTGAAGGACGGAAAGCGGCTTTCGCTGCGTGTGACGTACGGTGCGCCGTATCACACGGATCGGCTGGTCGTGCTGCGCGAGGAAGCGAAGAAGGCGGGCATCGAACTCGAACTCGCGCTTCTCGATTCGGCGAGCGCCTTCAAGCAGATGCAGGAGAAAAAGCACCAGATCGCGTGGATGACCTGGGCCTCACAAGGACTCTCACCGGAATACTGGCAGTTCTTTCACTCCGTGAATGCGCACATCCCTCAGACGAACAACCTGATGAACCACGACGATCCGGCGATGGACAAACTGATCGACGCGTATCGTGCATCGTCCTCTAAGGGCGAGCGCGTCGAACTCGCGCGCCGGCTCGAGCAGATGGTATTCGAATCCGGATCGGTCATCTCCAGCTTCAAAGTGCCTTATACGCGCGAAGCGGCGTGGAACTGGGTGAAGTTGCCGACGTGGCTCGGAACGCGGACTACCGATCAGTTGTTCGATCCTCTCGAACTCTCGGCGGGCGTTTACTCCGCCGGAGGTCTGTTCTGGATCGACGTCGACGAGAAGCGGCGTATTCGGGCGGCCATGTCTGCGGGCGAGAAGTTCGCGCCGGTTCTCAGGAAAGACGAGACGTACAGGCGTCGCGATCTTGAGTGACGTCGTATTGCGAGTCGAATCGCTCGCGACCGAGTTCGTGGGCGACGAAGCGACGGTTCGCGTGGTCGACGGCGTCAGTTTCGATCTCGTTGCCGGCACCACGCTCGGAGTCGTCGGAGAGTCCGGTTGCGGCAAGAGCGTGACGGCACTGTCGATCATGGGTCTGCTGCCGAAGCCGGCCGGTCGAGTGGTGGAAGGTCGCATTCTGCTGCACGGCTCGGACCTGCTGCGTCTGCCCGCGGGCGCGATGCGGGAGATTCGGGGTCGTCGCATTTCGATGATCTTCCAGGAGCCTATGACTGCGCTGAACCCCGTGCAACGCGTCGGACGACAGTTGATGGAAGTGATGCGACTACACGAAAATGTTAGCGACCAGGCCGCGCTGCGCCGACGCGCCATCGATCTGCTTGCGGAAGTGGGTATCCCAGCGCCCGACCTTCGGCTCGACGACTATCCGCATCAGCTTTCCGGCGGCATGCGCCAGCGCGTGTTGATCGCAATCGCGCTGGCGTGTCGTCCCGACGTGCTGATCGCCGACGAGCCGACCACCGCCCTCGATGTCACGATTCAGGCGCAGATCCTGGAACTGATCGAACAGCTGCGACGGCAGCGTGGCATGTCGGTGATCTTCATTACCCACGACCTGGGTGTGATTGCCGAAATCGCCGACCAGGTGGTTGTCATGTACGCCGGGCGCATCGTCGAAAAAGCGTCGGTCACCGAACTCTTCGCGCAGCCGCTGCACCCTTATACGCGTGGGCTGCTCGCGTCGATGCCACAGTTGCAGCACCAGCCGAAGTCCAGACTGCCGACGATCGCGGGGATGGTGCCCGCGCTGACGGCGCTGCCGCCAGGTTGCCGATTCTCGAATCGATGTGCCCATGCGACGGCCGTATGCACCAGCGAACCGGGACTGGAACAAGCGGGCACGGAGCATGCGGTCGCGTGTCATCACTGGAAGACCCTGCAATGACCGCACCGCTACTAGAGGTGCGCGGGCTCACCAAACATTTCCCGGTGCGTAGCGGCGTGCTGCTGCGTCGTGTCGGTTCGGTGCATGCGGTGGACGACGTCTCATTCAGCCTCGCTCGCGGCGAGACGCTCGGGCTGGTGGGGGAATCGGGTTGCGGCAAGAGCACCGTCGGCAAAACCCTGTTGCGCCTGCTAGAACCATCGGCCGGCGCCATCTTTTTCGAAGGCAAGGACATTACCCGGCTGGGCGGGCCGGAGCTGCGCGCGTTGCGTCGCGAAATTCAGATCGTTTTTCAGGACCCATTCGAGTCTCTGAATGCGCGCCACTCCGTGGGTCGCATCCTGGAAGAGCCGTTCATCGTTCACCGGCTCGGCTCTGCGGCAGAGCGTAGTCGTTGGGTGGCCGAGCTTCTGGAACGGGTGGGCCTTTCGAGCGACGCCAGCCATCGATACCCGCACGAGTTCTCCGGCGGCCAGCGCCAACGCATCGGTATTGCTCGCGCCATCGCGTTGCGCCCCAAGCTGATCGTCTGCGACGAAGCAGTCTCGGCGCTCGACGTATCGATCCAGTCGCAGGTGCTCAATCTGCTGCTCGACCTGCAACGCGAAATGAACCTCGCGCTGATCTTCATCGCACATGACCTGTCGGTGGTAAAACACATGTCGGACGACGTGGCGGTGATGTATCTCGGACAGATCGTCGAATGCGCCAGCGCGGGACAGATCTACGAGCAACCACGTCATCCTTACACGCGGGCGCTGCTGTCCGCGATTCCGATTCCCGACCCGGTCAATCGCGAAGCGAGGCGCAATTCGAGGATCGTGCTGCGAGGAGACGTGCCGTCGCCGATCGAACCACCGAGCGGCTGTCGGTTTCATCCGCGGTGTCCACACGCGCGACCGGATTGCGCGACGCGCGTGCCGATGCTCGAACGCGTTGTTGACAACATCGACGGGGGCACCGAAGCGCCCTCGATTGGTGCGGTCGCATGTCACTATTGGCGCGAAATCGCGGCGCAATACAACTCGCTTTCGTAACGAGCCGCGCTCGGTTTGCTATTGTGCATGTCGACCCATAGAGTCGCCCGTTGTCCCCGATTCAGGAACGCTTCATGACCATTCACGTGGCGCTGACGCATGAGACGCGTTACCACTACGATCGCCCGGTTGAGCTCGGTCCGCAGACCATTCGGTTGCGGCCGGCCGCGCACAGTCGCACGAACATCCTGAGTTACTCGCTGGCGGTTGAACCGAGGGGACATTTCCTGAACTGGCAGCAGGATCCCTACGGCAACTTCCTCGCGCGCGTGGTGTTTCCGGAACCGGTCGAATCGTTCCAAGTGAAGGTCGACCTGGTGGCCGATATGGCCGTCTACAACCCGTTCGATTTCTTTCTGGAGCCGGACGCAGAGAAATATCCGTTCGAGTACGAAGCTTCGCTGCGGCGCGAACTCGAGCCGTTCCTCGATGCGGCGGCGCCCGAACCGGCGCTGCGCGCCTGGCTGGACGCGTTCCCGCGCCCCAAGGCCCAGCCGACCGCGGATTTTCTGGTCGAACTGAATCAGCGGCTGTCGCGCGAGATCGAGTACGTGGTGAGGATGGAGCCGGGCATCCAGACGCCGCAGGAAACGCTAACGCTGAAGCGCGGCTCGTGTCGCGACTCGAGCTGGTTGTTGGTGCAGATCCTCCGCCATCTCGGACTGGCGGCGCGATTCGTCAGCGGCTATCTGATCCAGTTGACCGCCGACGTGAAGTCGTTGGACGGTCCGTCCGGTACCAGCCACGACTTCACCGACCTGCACGCATGGACGGAGGTTTATCTGCCGGGAGCAGGCTGGGTTGGTCTGGACCCGACCTCCGGTTTGCTGGCCGGTGAGGGGCACATTCCGCTCGCGTGCGCCCCACAAGCGCCGTCAGCGGCGCCGATCTCCGGTTTGCTCGAACCGTGCGAGATCGACTTCGACTTCAAAATGGCGGTCGACAGAATTGCCGAGACGCCACGCGTCACCAAGCCCTACACGACAGAGCAATGGCAGCGCATCGATGCGCTCGGCCATCGCCTCGATGCCGAACTGAAGGAAGCCGACGTACGCCTGACCATCGGCGGCGAACCGACCTTCGTATCGATCGATCATCCCGACGGCGAAGAATGGAACACGACGGCTACCGGACCGACGAAACGCGTGCTGGCGGCGCAGCTCATCGAGCGGCTGCGCCTGCGCTTCGCGCCGGAGGGTCTACTGCATTTCGGCCAAGGCAAGTGGTATCCGGGCGAACAGCTCCCGCGCTGGGCTTTCTCGTTGTATTGGCGTGGCGACGGCAAGCCGCTGTGGCGCGATCAGGCATACGTTGCGGACGAAGCGGTGGACTACGCGCCAACGACCGCGCAGGCGCGCGCATTCATCGAGGGAGTTGCGCGGCGCCTCGACCTTCCGGTGCAGGCGCCGGTAGCCGCCTATGAAGACCCCTGGTATTTCGCGTCGCAGGAGCGGCGACTGCCGGAGAACCTCGATCCGCTCGACAACAAACTCGACGATCCGATGGCGCGCGAGCGTCTTGCCCGCGTGTTCGAACGCGGACTCGGCACGCCGGTGGGATTTGTTCTGCCGGTGCAACGCTGGCAAGCGGCGCACGATCGCCGACGCTGGTTGACGGAATCGTGGTCGACGCGGTCGAAGCGTCTGTTCCTGCTGCCTGGCGAATCGCCGGTTGGTTATCGGCTGCCGCTGCCGTCGTTGCCGCATCTGGCGCCGTCCGAGTATCCGCGCATCATTCCGCCGGACCCGTTCGAGCCACGTGAGGAACTCGCTGAGCCGGATCCGCATCGGCAGCCGTTCCTCACTGGGGGCTGGACGCGCGAACACGATCGCGAACGAGCCCGCACGATCGCAAACCAACGGGATCTCGAAGGGGCGGTACCGGTGCGCACTGCGTTGGTGGTAGAGCCGCGCGGCGGACGGCTGAACGTATTCATGCCGCCGGTGAATACCGTCGAGGACTATCTCGATCTCGTAGCCGCAGTGGAAGACACCGCAGCTGAACTGATGACGCCGGTGCATCTGGAGGGTTACGGACCGCCGGCGGATCCGCGGGTGAACGTGATCAAGGTGACACCGGACCCCGGTGTGATCGAAGTGAACATCCACCCGTCGTACGGTTGGGACGAGATGGTTGCGACCACCAACGCCATCTACGAGGAAGCCCGGTTGACGCGTCTGGGCACGGAGAAATTCATGCTGGACGGCCGCCACACCGGCACCGGCGGCGGCAACCACGTGGTGCTCGGCGGGCCTACGGCCGGAGATAGTCCATTCCTGCGCCGGCCCGATTTGCTGCGTAGCCTGATCACCTATTGGCAGCATCATCCTGCCCTGTCGTACCTGTTCTCGGGCATGTTCATCGGACCGACCAGCCAGGCGCCGCGCGTGGACGAAGCGCGCCACGACGGACTGCACGAGCTCGAACTCGCATTCACCGAAGTGCCCGACCGGAACGACGGCGTTCCGGCGCCGTGGCTCGTCGACCGGATTTTCCGCAATCTGCTGATCGACGTAACGGGCAACACTCATCGCTCGGAAATCTGCATCGACAAGCTGTATTCGCCTGACGGGCCAACAGGGCGGCTCGGTCTCGTCGAATTCCGCGCATTCGAGATGCCGCCGCACGCGCAGATGAGTCTCGCGCAACAGCAGCTGTTGCTGGCGCTGGTGGCGCGCTTCTGGAAAACCCCGTACAAGCGCGACCTCGTGCGGTGGGGAACGCAACTGCACGATCGTTTCATGCTCCCGCACTTCGTCTGGCACGACCTTTCCGAGCTGATCTACGACATGAACCGCGCCGGTTATCCGCTCGAGCTCGATTGGTTCGCACCGCACTTCGAGTTCCGTTTTCCGCGCTATGGAGAGATCCGCTACGGCGACATGGTGCTGGAGTTGCGGCAGGCGCTGGAGCCCTGGCACGTCATGGGCGAGGAAGGCGCGCCTGCCGGAACCGTGCGTTACGTCGACTCGTCGCTGGAACGCCTGCAAGTGAAGGTGACCGGCTACACCGCGGAGCGATTCGTCGTTGCGTGCAACGGCTGCGCTGTGCCGATGCGCGCGACCGGTGTGAACGAGGAGTACGTCGGTGGTGTGCGCTTCCGCGCGTGGCGGCCGGCCGCGAGTCTGCATCCGACGATCGACGTCGACGCACCGCTGGTGTTCGATGTGTACGATCGCTGGACTCGACGCGCAGTGGCCGGCTGCACGTATCACGTCGCGCATCCCGGAGGACGCAACTTTGAGCATTTCCCGGTGAACGGCAACGAGGCGGAGAGCCGCCGCCTTTCGCGCTTCTTCGCGTTTGGTCACACCGCCGGGCCGCACGGGGAGCCGCGTTCGGTCGTGCGCCCCGAGTTTCCTCATACGCTCGACCTGCGCTGGAGCTGATTTGATCGACGCCGCCGACGATCGAAGCGTAGATCCGATGGTTTCGGGATATCGCCCCCCGTCCGGCGTTTACGACGAGATGATGGCGGCGGACGGAACGCTGCGCCCGCATTGGCGCTCGTTCATTGACGGGCTCTCGGCGATGGGCGACGAGGGTCGCCTGCATGCGGCGGAAACGGCCGCGCGGATGCTGCACGAAAACGACGTGACGTACATTGCCCACGGCACTGAAGGGGACACCGCGCGGCAATGGCGACTCGACATGGTGCCGTTGATCATGGCCCCCGCGGAATGGCACGCGCTCGAGGTCGGGCTGATTCAGCGCGCGCGCCTGCTGAACATGATCGTCGCGGATCTTTACGGCCCGCAGCAGCTGTTGAAGTCGCGCTCGATTCCGCCGGCGCTGGTCTTCGGCAATCCGGAATTCCTGTTGCCCTGTCACGGTGTGGCGGCGCGGGAGGGCACCTTTCTGCATCTGTTGGCGTTCGACCTGGGTCGTTCACCGGACGGCCAATGGTGGGTGCTGAGCAACCGCACTCAATCGCCGGCCGGCGCCGGTTATGCGCTCGAGAATCGGATCATCACGTCGCGCTGTCTGCCGGACATGTTCGAAGCGTGCAACGTGCATCGCCTCGCTTCATTCTTCGGCGGCTTCAGCGAAAACCTGCTCAACCTGGGTGGACGCAACGACCACCTTGCGGTCGTCCTTTCGCCGGGACCGGGTCGCAGCTACTTCGAACACGCGTTCCTGGGCCGCTATCTCGGCTACTCGGTCGTGGAAGGAGCGGACCTGACGGTGCGGGCCGGACGCGTCTATCTGAAAACGCTCGAAGGGCTGAAGCCGGTAGAGCTGATACTGCGCCGCGTCGAATCGAACCAGTGCGATCCGCTGGAGTTGCGAGTGGATTCCAGCGTCGGAGTCGCCGGTCTGCTGCAGGCGGCGCGTGAAAACGAAGTGGTCGTCGCCAATTCCATCGGCAGCGGTGTGGTAGAGAACGAAGCGATCATGAGTTTCCTGCCCAGCCTTTCGCGGCAGGTGTTGGGCGAAGACCTCAAGATTGCGAGCGTGCCGACGTGGTGGTGCGGTAATCCGGCGGATCGCGCGCACGTGCTTGAGCACCTCGACGATCTCGTTGTACGCAAATCGTTCGCATCGCGTTCGCTGATCGCCAGCGGCAGCCGCGGAACGCTCACTTCCGAGTTCGGCGATCTGTCGCCGCGTATCGTGAAAGAGATGATCGAACGGCGACCGCATCAGTTCGTAGGGCAGGAAGGCATCCAGCTGTCGACGGCGCCGTTCTGGTCGGGCGAGGGGCTGGTTCGCGCCGAGCCGCTCACGCTGCGCGTGTTCGTCGCGGCGACCAAGGACGGCTATCGGGTGATGCCGGGCGGGCTCGCGCTGCTCACCCGCGACGGCGACATGCGCGGGCAACGTCCGACGTCGGACTACAGCAAAGATGTATGGGTGCTGTCGGATCAATCGGTGGATACGTTCAGCCTGCTCGGCCGTTCGCTGCAGGCGACGGCACTGCGGCGATCGGACCGCGATCTGCCGAGTCGCGCGGCCGACAATCTCTATTGGCTCGGCCGCTATCTGGAGCGCGCCGAAGGTGCGGTGCGGCTCTATCGCAGTCTGTTCAGCTATCTGTCTGGCGAGAGCGCGGGCAATGACCCGGCGACGCTCGATACACTTGCGCGCCTGCTCGTCTCGCAGGAGCGGTTGACTGCGCGAAGAGCGCGTCGTGCAACGGTAGACGGCGCGCGCGCCGTAGAGCAGGAGCTATGGCAGGTACTGTTCGATCCGGAGTCGCCTGACGGGTTGGCAAAGGTGCTAGGCAACGTCGGCCGAACGGCCGAACTCGTGCGAGAACGCCTCTCCGCCGATGCGTGGCGCATTCTCGAGAGTCTGACGCGTACACCGGAAGTGCCGTGGCGCGCGCACGCGATCGGCGACGCAGTGAAACTGTTGAATACGATGATCCAGAACTTGTCGGCGATCACCGGCATGATTCAGGAGAACATGACGCGCGGTTACGGCTGGCGTTTGCTGGACATGGGACGGCGAATCGAACGAACGCGTTATCTCGCGCGTTTGATGCGCGGCATCACGACTCACGGCGAACCGGCCGAGAGCGGCGTGCTCAACCTGTTGCTCGAACTGGTCGACAGCACGATGACGTATCGCTCGCGCTACAAGGCGATCCCGCAGCTGCCGGCGGTGCTCGATCTGGTGATGGCCGACGAAACCAATCCACGGTCGCTGATCTTCCAGATCAGCGAAATCGAAGAGCACCTCGAAGTGATGCCGCTGGAGCAGGAGTCGGGACCGATCAGCGCCGCACAAAAGATCGTGATCAGCCTACTGGCCGAGCTGCGGCTATGCGACGTAAAGAGACTGTCTGTCGTGCGCAGCCGATCCGGAAAGCGCACCCATCTCGACCGCGTGCTGACTCGCCTTGAGTCGGGCGCCGACGAGCTGTCGGACGTCATAGAAGGCACGTACTTCAGTCACTCACTGGAACGACAGATCTCCGGTTCCGGGCGCCTCGGTTCTCCGACGTGATCTACGACATCAACCACGACACCACGTTCGACTACGCGCAGCCGGTCAGCGTGTCGCACCAGCTGTTGCGGTTGGCGCCGCGAGAGTCGCCACGCCAGAAGCCGTTATTCACGCGTCTGATCGTCGAGCCTGCGCCGGTAATGCGCACCACCCGCAGCGACTTCTTCGGCAACGAAATCACGTATTTGACGGTACAAGTGCCGCACGCCCGGCTGGCGATTCGTAGCGCCTCGCGCGTCGAGGTGCAACCGGTCGATGCAGCGTTGCTGAACATGGGACCATCGTGGGAGGACGTCGCCGCTGCGCTCGATCCACCAAAGAGCAAAGGCGCGCTCGACGCGAGTCAGTTCGCGTTTGCTTCGCCGTACATCGATGTCGACGACGAGGTGTTTGTGTTTGCACGCGAGGCATTCAAACCGCGCCAACCGTTTCTTACGGCGGTGATGGAGCTGACGGCGAAGATCTATCGCGAGTTCGTCTACGAAGGCGGCGTCACGGATGTGTGGACGCCAGTGAGCGAAGTGCTGTCGAAACGCCGCGGCGTGTGTCAGGACTTCGCGCATCTCGAGATTGCGGCACTACGGAGTCTCGGCCTGCCGGCGCGATACATGAGCGGCTATCTGCTCACCCATCCGCCTGAGGGGAAGGAACGGCTCGTCGGCGCGGATGCGTCGCACGCGTGGATCGCCGTATGGTGTCCGGATTTCGGTTGGGTGGAGTTCGATCCGACCAACAACCTGATGCCGTCGGACGAGCACATCGCGTTGGCCTGGGGACGTGACTACGGCGACGTGAGCCCCACCACCGGCATCATCGTCGGCGGCGGCGCGCACACCGTGTCGGTGGGCGTCAGCGTCGAATCGGTTACGGGCTGATCAGCCCCTTCCCCCGCCCACGCCGTGAGGTGTGCGAGTGCTTGCGGAACCTTGCGGCAACGGCATTTCCTTCAATTGCGTGCGCAGCGCTTTCTTGTAATTTTCGTATGCGGGCCATTGTTCGGTCGTCAGGACGGGCTGCATCCGCGCATCCATCTGATGCACCAGCGCACCGTCGCGACTCTTGACCCGCTGCTCGAGATCGGGCGCTTCCTTTTTCAGCTCTTTCTGGATCATCGCGAAATGGGCGCTGACGAATTCGCCGACGGCGTCGTTGAATTGATGCTGCTGCGCGTCGCTCATGTGGATGTCGACTGCCGCCTTGACGATCTCGATGGTCATCCATGGAGGCAATGCAACCGCAGGTGGCGTGGTGGGCGGGGGAGTGTCTTCTTGCGCAAGCGCAGGCACACAGTAAATGACGAAAGCGACTGCGAGCATTGAGAGACTTGATGCAAGTCTGGGTCGCATGACTGGTGCCTCCATCATAGATGGTCGGAGTGAGAGGATTTGAACCTCCGGCCCCCACGTCCCGAACGTGGTGCTCTACCAAGCTGAGCTACACTCCGATGCCCCGGGCGCAAAGGCCGCGTATTCTAATGTGGCCCCCCGCCGAATCCAACCGCAAACACGCAGATCGACGCGTATCTGACTCGATCAGTTGAGGCGCGAGACGCAGAAGCGAGCGAGTTCGGCGAGCGCGTCGCGGTATTTGCCGTGCGGAAGCACGCCCAACAGTTCGATCGCGCGCTGTGCCTGTACTTCCGCATCGCGTCGGGTGCGGTCGAGCGCGCCGCAGCGCTTCACGGCCACGATGACGTCAGGCAGAGCCGCACTCGATCGCGTTTCGATGGCTTTGCGCACGATTTCGCGATCGCTGTTCGAACCGTGGCCCAACGTGTGGATCAGCGGCAGCGTCATCTTGCCTTCGGCCAGATCGTCGCCGGCGTTCTTGCCCATCACCGCCGGATCGCCCGCGTAGTCGAGCCAGTCGTCGACGAGCTGATACGCGAGACCCAACGTGAGACCGTAGTCGCGCAACGCCGCGATCTGAGCTTGGTCGCGGCTCGCGAGTACGGCGGCCGTTTGCGACGCGGCTTGAAACAGCATGGCCGTTTTCGCGCGGATGACGCTGAAGTAGTCCGTCTCGCTGATTCCCGCTTTACCGATATTGGCGAGTTGCTGCACTTCGCCTTCCGCAATGATGTTGGTGGCATCGGACAGAATCGAGATGATGTCGATGCGGCCGAGTTCCACCATCAGCTGAAACGCGCGCGAGTACAGAAAATCGCCCACCAGCACGCTCGGTGCATTACCCCACAAGTGATTCGCGGTGGCGCGTCCTCTGCGTAGATCGGATCGGTCGACCACGTCGTCGTGCAACAGCGTCGCCGTGTGCAGGAACTCGATGATCGCCGCCAACTTCACATGATCGGTGCCGTTGTAGCCGAGGCATCGCGCACTGAGCAGCACGAGCAAAGGCCGTAGCCGTTTGCCGCCGCTGTCGATGATGTGCCGGCCGATTTCTTCGACGAGATCCACGTCAGACGTCAGCTGTCGCGGAATCAGCGCGTTCACCGCATTGAAATCGTCCGCGACGAGCCGGTAGACCGCTTTGATGTCGGGTGGTGGCGTCGTCTCGGCTGCAGAGGTTGCGCCGGCTATCGTCGTGGGCATGTGGCGTGCCATTTCCGGCGTGTCGCTCGTTGTATTGGGCATTCTTTGCCCGTAGAATTACGCGCCTTTTGCGGGCGCCCTAGGGGTCGGGGCATTGTAATACAGACTTCCCTAAGGATCGTCGCCAGGAGATTGGTATGTTTGCGGTATTCAAGAGTGGTGGCAAGCAGCACCGCGTCAGCGAGGGCGAGGTCGTGCGCCTCGAGCTGATCGACGCAGAGCCGGGTTCATCGCTCACGTTCGATGAAGTCCTGCTGGTTGCAGAAGGCGACAACGTCACCGTTGGTGCGCCGTATGTAGCCGGTGGAGCGGTGACGGCGGAGGTTGTCGGACACGATCGTCACGACAAGATTCGCATCATCAAATTCCGTCGCCGCAAGCACTACATGCGCCGCGCTGGACATCGTCAGTGGTACACCGACGTCCGCATCACCGGAATCAAGGGCTAGGAGTCGTTCATGGCACACAAGAAAGCAGGCGGAAGTACACGCAACGGCCGCGACTCACATTCGAAGCGATTGGGCCTGAAGAAGTTCGGAGGTGAAGTGGTCGTCGCCGGCAACATCATCGTTCGTCAACGCGGCACGCAGTTCCATCCCGGCGCGAACGTCGCCTGTGGTCGCGACCACACGCTGTTCGCTACCGCAGACGGTCAGGTGAAGTTCGAAGAAAAAGGCCGCCGCAAGCGTCGGCTCGTCAGCGTGGTTGCTGCCGAGGCGTAAACTCCGCCGCGCACAGCGGCAAGGCGTTCCATGCAGTTCGTCGACGAAGCCACGATCCAGGTTGAAGCCGGCCGGGGCGGTAAGGGCGCATGCTCGTTCCGGCGCGAAAAATACATCGCGATGGGCGGCCCCGACGGCGGCGATGGCGGTGACGGCGGCGACGTACTGCTCGAGGCCGACGCTGCACTCAACACTCTGATCGATTTCCGTTATCAGTCGCGCTATCGGGCCGAACACGGCGCGGCAGGACATCCGAAGGACATGACCGGTCGTTGCGGCAAGGATCTGGTGATCCGCGTGCCGAGCGGCACGACTGTCGTCGATGAAGATACGTTGGAGATCCTCGGCGACATGGCGACGCCCGGCAGCCGCCTCGTGGTGGCTCGCGGTGGCAGTCATGGTTTCGGCAACACACACTACAAATCCTCTACCAATCGCGCGCCGCGCAAGACGACGCCCGGATTCCCCGGCGAGATCCGACGGCTGCGGCTGCAACTGAAAGTACTCGCCGACGTAGGTCTCCTCGGCATGCCGAATGCCGGCAAATCGACGCTGCTTGCACGCGTCTCGGCGTCGCGCCCGAAAATTGCCGACTACCCGTTCACCACGCTGACGCCGAACCTGGGTGTCGTGCGCCTGGGTGAAGAGCGCAGCTTCGTCATGGCCGACATTCCGGGTCTCATAGAAGGTGCGGCAATGGGTGCCGGACTCGGCACGCAGTTTCTGCGGCATCTCGCGCGCTGCCGCGTGCTGCTGCATCTCGTTGAGGTCGCACCGTTGGATGGCAGCGACCCGGTCGCGAATGCACGCGCGATCGAAGCCGAGGTGGAAAGCTACAGTCCCACGCTGATGCGTCGACCGCGCTGGTTGGTGATGACCAAAACGGACGTTGCATCCGACGAAGAGGTCGAACGCGTACTCGTTTCGATGCGCCAAGCGTTTCCGGATCGCCCGGTATTCGCGATCTCTGCGGTCAGCGGCGCCGGCATCGATGCGCTGACGAGCGAGTTGATGCGGCACATCGACACGAATCGCGCGTCGCTGTCCGAAGACATCGAACTGGCCGCTGCGGAGGCCGCGCTCGACGCCGAGATCGCGGGTGACGTTTTGCGCCAGTCGCTTGCCCGGCGGCCGCAGCGCCCGTCCGAGACCGAGCAGGATCCCGACGCGGATGACGACTCCGACGTCGCAGTGATCTATCGCGCGGATTGACAGCGTGAGCGAAGAACTCGAGGAACGGCGGCGTCTCCGCGATCATGGCCGATGGGTGGTGAAGATCGGCAGCTCCCTGCTGACCGCCGAAGGGCAGGGCATCGATCGCATCTCGATTCAACGTTGGGCCGGGGAGATCGCGCGGCTCGTTGCCGAAGGATGCGAGGTGGTGCTCGTCACATCGGGTGCGATCGCGGAAGGATGCAGTCGACTCGGCTTTCGCGAGCGGCCAACGGCGATTCACGAACTGCAGGCCGCGGCCGCGGTCGGGCAGATGGGTCTCATCGAAGCCTACGAGGGCGCGTTTCAGCGACACGGATTGCGCACTGCCCTCGTGCTCCTGACCCACGACGACCTGTCGAACAGACAACGCTATCTGAATGCGAGAACGACTCTGCGTACGTTGCTGGAACTCGGCGTCGTGCCGGTCATCAACGAGAACGATACGGTGGCCACCGACGAGATCCGCTTCGGCGACAACGACACGCTCGGCGCGCTGGTCACCAACCTCGTCGAGGCGCACGTGCTCGTGCTGCTCACCGATCGCGATGGGCTGTACGAATCCGATCCTGACGCGAACCCGAACGCGGCGCTGGTGCAGTTTGCACGCGCAAACGACACTCGACTGGTGAAGATGGCCGGCAACGCCGCCGGCGCGGTCGGTGTCGGCGGTATGGCAACCAAAGTCGGCGCCGCACGCGTTGCCGCGCGCTCTGGCGCGCATACCATGATCGCCAACGGCGCCACTGTGGATGTGTTAGTGAAGCTGCGCGCGGGCGAGTCGGTCGGCACGCTGCTGGCACCTGACGTAGAAGTGCTTCTCGCGCGCAAGCGGTGGATCGCCGGGCAACTGAAGACGAAAGGCGAACTCGTGCTCGATGCCGGCGCGGTGCGGGTGTTGCGGCACGGCGGAAAGAGCCTGTTGCCGGTCGGCGTCACCGCCACACACGGCAAGTTCGCGCGCGGCGAAGTGGTGTTGTGTTTGGACCCCGAAGGTGGCGCGGTGGCCAAGGGTCTCGTCAACTACTCGAGCGATGAGACCCAGAAGATCCTCGGTTGTTCTACCCGCGACATTGAGGGGCGCCTCGGCTATGTGCGGGAGCCCGAGCTGATGCATCGGGACAACCTGGTGTTGCTTTGATCTTTTCAGCCCTGCAGGGCTTTGACTTGCGCATTCATCCGAGCTTTGTGGCGAGCCGCTTTGTGGCGGTGGATGATTCCCTTCGTGACCATGCCGTCGATCACCGGAATCGCGGCCGTGAGCGCCGCTTGCGCGTCGGCCTTGTTGCCACTCGCAATGGCTGCCTGAGTGCGTTTGATGGACGTCCGTACCATCGAGCGCTGACTCGCGTTCTGACGGCGGCGTTTTTCGCTTTGTCGCGCGCGTTTGCGAGCGGATGCGCTGTTGGCCAAGCTGATCTCCTCGAGGGATTTGGGCGGAAAATGAAGCGCGACAATATGCCGTCGGGGCAGGTAAGTGTCAACCAACGGCGGTGACAATGACGACGCGCGCGACGGCCGGTCGGCTTCAGCGGCGATAGACGAGGGGCCGCCGGCAGCAGAAACGCAAAACCTCGGGCGCCACGGCAGCGTAGTTGCCGGCATGACGTTCCTATCGCGCATTTCCGGATTGGTACGCGACATGCTGCTGTCGTACGTCCTCGGCGCGACGCCGACAGCAGACGCCTTCTTCGTAGCGTTCCGGATTCCGAATTTCTTCCGTCGTCTGTTCGCGGAAGGCGCGTTCTCGCAGGCGTTCGTTCCGGTGCTCGCGAGTTATCGCAACAAGGGGCCGATGGAGCAGATGCGCGAGTTCGTCGCCGTGATGGGCGGCAACTTCATCGCGGTGATGACGGCGATGAGTCTGTTCGGCGTCGTGGCTGCGCCGTTGTTCGTGTTCATCTTTGCGCCGGGATTCCGCGACGATCCGGTGCGGCTCGGCATCACCACGGAGATGTTGCGGATCACGTTCCCGTATCTCGGCTTCATTTCGCTCACGGCATTTGCCGGAGCGTTGCTGAACAGCTTCCATCGCTACGCGATTCCGGCGTTCACGCCGGTTTGGTTGAACGTCACCATGATCGTCGCCGCGGTGTTCGTTGCGCCGACGTTCGAAACACCGGTGATGGCGCTGGCGTGGGGCGTGTTCGCCGCCGGATTGATCCAGTTGCTGTTCCAGCTTCCGGCGCTGCGCGGCATACACATGCTGATACGGCCTCGCATCGAGTTGAGCCATCCGGGGGTGAGGCGGGTCGGACGACTGATGGTGCCCGCGATCTTTGCCGGATCGGTCAGCCAGATCAACGCGCTGGTCGACTCGATGATCGCATCGCTGCTGGCGTCGGGCAGCATTTCCTGGTTGTACTACTCCGACCGGTTGATGGAACTGCCGGTCGGTCTCGTCGCAGTGACCATCGCGACGGTGCTGCTGCCGAACCTGTCGCGGCTCAGCTCGCGCGGCGACCTGGCTGCGTTCGACCGGACCGTCGACTGGGGCGTGCGCACGTGCCTGCTGTTCGGCCTGCCGGCAGCTGCGGCATTGCACGTGTTGTCCCTGCCGTTGATGGCGACCGTGTTTTTCCACGGTGCGATGACCGTATTCGACGTGAGAATGGCGTCCTTGTCGCTGCAGGCATTTGCCGTGGGTTTGCTCGGATTCTGTCTCGTGAAGGTGGCGGCACCTGCGTATTTCGCGCGTGAAGATACACGCACGCCGTTTCGGATCGCCATCGTGACGGTTGCGTTGAACATCCTTCTGAGCCTCGCGCTGTTTCGCGTGATGGGCCACGTCGGTGTAGCGTTTGCCACCGCCACCGCCGCGATCGTGCAGTCGTATCTGTTGTTGCGCGGCACGATCCGGCGAGGCCTCTATCGGCCAGGTCGCGCGTTCGCGGTGTTCCTGGCAAAGGTCGTGCTGGCTACTGCGGCGATGGTGGCGGTGCTCCTGCTGGTGTCACCGACATCCGCGGGCTGGCTGCATCTTTCTGCGCAGGAACGAATGTTCTGGATGGCCGGCGTGTGTGCGTTGGGCGGGTTCACCTACTTTGCCGTTCTGTTGCTTGCCGGTTTCCGGCCGAGAGACCTGCGCTATCACGTCTGATCGCGCGGCCGTGCGTATAATGCGACCGCGCGCCTGCTCACACTCCGCTACTTCGGGTCATCGATGGAGATCATTCGCGGCTTACACAACATCCGTCCTGAACACCGGGGATGCGTCGCGACGATCGGCAACTTCGACGGCGTGCATCACGGTCACCAGCTGCTGCTCGCGCACTTGAATGCGAAGCGCGACGAGCTTGCCGCGCCCAGCGTGCTGATCACGTTCGAGCCGCTGCCGCGCGAGTACTTCGGCGGTGGCGTGAAGCCGGGCCGGCTCACGAGATTTCGAGAGAAAGTGACGCTGCTGATGCGCACCGGCATCGATCGGATGATCTGTCTGCCGTTCAACGAGCAGGTGTCGCAAATCACCGCGACGTCGGTCATCGAGGATTTCCTGGTCGGCCAACTCGGCGTGCGCTACGTCGTCGTCGGCGACGACTTCCGTTTCGGCCGCGGCCGCGAGGGCGACTATGCGATGTTGAAACGAGGCGGCGATCGCCTTGGATTCGACGTGAGCCACATCGGCACGCTGACGTTCGATCACGAACGGGTCTCGAGTTCGCGCATTCGCGAAGCGCTCGCGGCCGGCGACATCACGCTCGCCGAGAAGTTGCTCGGGCACCGTTTCTTCATCATGGGTCACGTGATCTATGGTCGACAGCTCGGCCGGCAGCTCGGCGTGCCAACCGCGAACATCCGGCTCAACCGCTATCGCGCGCCGCTCGACGGCGTGTTCGCCGTGACGGTGAGTGGGCTCGATCGAACCTACGAAGGCATTGCGAACGTCGGCATTCGACCGACGATCGGCGGAAAGGAACCGTTGCTCGAAGTGCACCTGTTCGACTTCGTCGGCGACATATATGGACATCTGCTAACAGTGAACTTCAGGCGCAAGTTGCGCGACGAACGCCAGTTCGCGTCGCTCGATGCTCTGAAGACGCAGATTGCTGCCGACATTACAGAGGCGCGGGCGTGGTTCAGGAGAGCGAATGGCTAAGTGGCTTGCATTGGCCGGTGTCGTTTGGATACTCGACCGGCTCACGAAGATCATCGTCAATACCTCGTTGGCCCTGGGGCAGGAAGTGTCGGTGTTGCCGATCTTCAGCTGGGTGCGCCTGCACAACGAGGGCGCAGCATTCAGTTTTCTCGCGACTCAGAGCGGCTGGCAGCGGTGGCTGCTGGTCGCTCTTGCGGTCGCGTTTTCGATCTATCTGTTGATCGAGCTTCGCCGCATGCCCGCCGCCGACAGGCTGTTGGGATGTGCTTATGGCTTTGTGTTGGGCGGTGCGCTCGGCAACCTGTGGGATCGAGCGGTGCACGGATACGTGGTCGACTTTGCGTTGGCCCACTACGGCGAGCATTACTTCCCGGCGTTCAACGTTGCCGACTCGGCGATTTCGATCGGCGCCGTGCTGTGGATTGCGTCGATGTTGCGTGACTCTCGCCGCGAGCGAGCGGCGCGCACGACTTGATCCGCCAATGACCGCTGTTGGCCCGGATACCCGCGTTACGCTGCACTTTTCCATCCTGCTCGAGAGCGGCGAGGAGGTCGACTCGACCCGAAGGTCGCGACCGGCGACGTTCACGGTAGGCGACGGAAATCTGCTGCCGGGATTCGAGCGCGCGTTGTTCGGGCTGTCGGCGGGTGCCGACGAGCAGTTGCACATCGCGGCCGCGGATGCCTTCGGAGAGCAGCGCGAAGAAAACCTGCGCTTCATGCCGATCGCACAGTTTTCGGCGGAGGTGGTGCCCGAACCCGGCCTCGTGGTGTCGTTTGCCGGGCCGGGAGGCGACTTGCCGGGGGTGGTTCGGTCGGTCGAAGGCGACCTCGTGGTGGTCGACTTCAACCATCCGTTGGCCGGTAAGAACCTGATCTTCGATGTCTCGATCCTGAAGGTCGAGCCGATCCCCCATTGATGTCTACCTGCCGCGCGGTTTCCACTCATCGGTCGATTCCGACCGTTCGGCGGGGGCCGGTTGGGCCGTGGAAAGACCGCCGATACAGTCCGGCAGGGCCAATAACCGTAGGGCAGGTGAAGGCAGAAGTATGCGTACCCGCGGATTCACTCTGATCGAGTTGCTCGTGGCGCTCGCCATCATGGCGATCATTTCGGCGGTTGCCGTGCCTATATATCGTGAATACAGCGTTCGGACCCAACGGACGAACGCCGAGAAGGACCTGATGCTGTGTGCACAGAGCCTCGAACGGCTGGCCAGCGCGACGTTTACGTACGCCGGACATGTCGGCGGCGCTGACACCGGGGCGGTTACCGCGAACATCTGCATACCGACCACGACTATGTATTCGATCGTGGTGACGGCCGCGGATGCGAACACGTTCACGATTCGCGCCACACCCACATCGGGACCGGTCATGGGGAACGGCATCCTCGAAGTCGATGCGAGTGGGGCGCAGCGGTGGGACCGAAACAACGATGGGGACTTTGGTGACGCGAACGAAACGGGGTGGGCGCACTGATCTGGGGACGTTCGGCCGGCGGGACCCGGTCGACGCTACATTCGATTTACACCGCTCATCCGTCAGGAACCTTCCATTCATCGGCGTTCGCTTTTATCGCGCCGACGCTTCCATAGACTGGCTCGCGACCCGTCATGGGCAGTAGCGATGCCGGTTCTGAACCGACCATCGGGTGAGTGACGAGGATATGAAACGAACCGCTGAATCATTCGATTCGCAACCGCGCCAACGCGGTATCACGATCATCGAGATCATGGTCACGCTCGCCATTGCGGCGGTGCTGATCGGCCTGGCGGTACCGGCGTTCAACGCATTCGTCGCGCAACGCACGCTGACCGCGCAGGTGAACGATTTCCTGGTGAGTGTGCAGTACGCGCGCAGCGAAGCCGGCCGACGCGGCGCTACGGTATCCGTGCAGGCGATCGACTCGGCCGCCGCGACGAACGAATGGGGTCCGGGTTGGTGCGTCGTCGTCGGCACGCCCGGCGCGTGTCCCAACGATGGCACCGAGCTGCGCACCTTCACGGCGTTGGGTGCCAACACGCTTGATGGTGCCGGCGGCCTCGATGGCGTCGGCACGCTGGCGTTCAACTCGCGGGGATTGTTGCTACCACCCGCAGTTGCCGGCACGTTCAATCTCTGCAATCCGCGAGAGCACGTCGGTCGAGAGATATCGATCAGCGTGATCGGCCGCGTTTCTTCGCGTGAACCTCCTGTAGCTACTTTGGACTGCAACCCATGACGAACATGAGAAGCGCGCGCGGATTCTCGATGATCGAGCTGCTGGTGGCGGTACTCGTGATGGGTATCGGCGTATTGGGCATAACCGGTCTGCAAATGGTGAGCCTGCAGAACAACCGTGGCGCGCTGGTACGCGCCGAAGCCGTGCAGCTCGCGTACGACATGCTCGATCGGGTCCGCGCGAACCCCGGTGCGAACTATGGTCCCCTGAACCTGACCACTCCACCGGCCGTTGCGACGAATTGCCATGCTGCCGACTGCACGCAGGCGCAAATGGTCACGTTCGATCAGGCCGTGTGGAAGTGCTCGCTGGGTTTGTGGAACACGAACGCCAACTGCGTGGCCCTGCGCGACGGAGTCATCCTTCCGCTGGCTGCGAATCAGCCAGGTCTGCCCAGCGGCGACGGTCAGATCAGGGTGAATGCCGGAACCGGCATCGTCACCATCACAGTGCAATGGCAGGAAGCCAATCAGCCCAATCCGACGTCGATCTCCATCGACAGCCAGGGATGACGCGAACATGAAACGTGCACAGGGCTTCTCGTTGATCGAACTGATGCTGGCGCTGGCGCTGGGCGTCGTCGTCACCGCCGGAATCGTCACGTTGTTCGTTGGTAACAACCAGACGTACACCCTGCTGAACGGGCAGTCGCGCATGCAGGAGAACGCGCGATTCGCGGTCGACTTCATCACCCGTTCTGCACGTGCGGCCGGGTATTTTGGTTGCGACCCGGAGCAGGGAAAGATCTACAAGACGCTCAACGGTGCGTGGAACCAGATTTTCGAGTTCGACGTCACCACGCCGATTCAGGCGTTTCACGGTATCAACAACGGCAACAGCATCAATGACTGGACGCCGTCGCTGACGACGCTGCCGCGGGTCGGCTCGGTGGTGGGATACATTGCCGCCAACGGTGTCGATGTGGCGCGCCTTCGGCCTCAGAGCGACATACTCGTGTTGCGTCATGTTCAGGTTCCAGGCGCACGCGTGGCTGCGATCGTTCAGTCCGACGAAATGAACCCTGCAGTCGAGGTACCCAGCACTGGCAGTCTGGATTTCGCGGCAGGCAATTTCGTTGCGCTCAACAACTGCGAACAGGCCACCGTGTTCAGAATCGCGGCAATCGCCGGGCCTGCCACGACTCCGGGAGCAACCGTTACGCTGGCCCGGAATGCCGCGCCAGCGGTAGGACTGGGCCTGTATCAGAACGCGCCACTTTCGACACTCTCGGCGATGGGGATTCCATACGGTGCGGCGAACGACGCGCAAGGTGCCAGCGTCGGCCGAGTCATGACCGACATCTACTACGTTGCCCAGGGCACCGGCACGAACAATCGCAATCAGACGCCGTGGTCGCTGTGGCGCAAGACGAGCGAAGACGCACCGGTCGAGCTGATACAGGGCATCGAGAACCTGCGGGTTCGATTCGGTGTGGACAAGTTCCCCGCCGACAACATCGCGTCGGCGAACCGTTACGTGACCTTCGATCAGGTCGGCGGCGACGTCATCCGGGCGTTGCGCCTATCGGTCACCGCGAACAGCGTCGACGTCGTCAACGAAACGGGCACGCCGCTGACGCGCACGTTCAGCCAGACCATCAGTTTCCGGAACTAGGTGATCGCACCATGAAAAATCAGCGAGGGGTCGCCCTCTTCATCAGCCTGGTGCTGCTGCTCGTGCTGACGATCATCGGGGTTTCGGCGGTGCAGACCACGAGCATGGAAGAGCGCATGGCGCGCAACACGCACGACAGCGTGCTGGCGTTCGAAGCCGCCGAAGTCGCTCTGCGCAGCGGCGAAACGTTCCTGCGCAACAACGTCAACACGACGGCGCTGTTTCCGCCAGGGGGCAACAATGGCCTGTGGAAGGCATCCAACTACGGGCAAGCGGAGCGGTGGGAGCAGGCGAACATCTGGACTGGCGCGAACAGCGTGGTCGTTCCTGCCAATACGATCGCGGGTGTTGCGGAGCAACCCCGCTACATCATCGAGTTCGTTGCGACGGTGCAGCGCGCCGAGAACCCGTATCTGCTGGGTACCGCCGCAAACACCGGCGACGACCAAATCCAGATTTTCCGGATCACCGCGCGCGGCATCGGTGGTACCACGAATGCTCGGGTGCTGCTGCAAAGCACCTTCGGCCTGATTTTCTAGAGTGAACCGATGCGACTGACGGCAGTCGCACCAGGAGGTCTGTTTGTGATGTATCGCCTTAGCAGAGTTGGTCAGGACATGATGGGCGCAGCGCTGGTGCTGTTCGCCTGCCTGGGCTTTGGACAGCCTGCGTTTGCGGCGGGCCCGCCGGCACTCGACAATACGATTGCCGACTTCTCCAGAGCCGAAGACTCCGCACCCGAGGTGTTCGACCTGCAGCAGTCGTTTCGTGATGGTATCGGCAGCCTCACATACACGGTTGCTTCGTCCGATTCCGCAATCGTCGACGCGACGAACCTCACAAACGGCGGACGCGAACTCACGCTGACATATCCGCCAAATGCCAATGGCTCCGCGACAATCACGCTGACTGCGACCGATACCACGCCTGATTCGGTTTCGTATTCGTTCACTGTCACCGTGACGCCGGTGAACGATCCGCCGGTGCCGGATTCGCAAGCGGTTGCGGTGGGCGAAGATTCGGCGGTGGCTATTGCGCTGACGGCCAATGATCCGGACGGCGATACGCTTACCTTCATCGAAGGCGCCCCATCCAACGGCACGTTGACCGGCACCGCTCCGAACCTCACGTATACACCTGCACCCAATTTCAACGGATCCGATAGCTTCACGTTCGTCGTGAAGGACGGAACGGTGACCAGCGCCGCTGCGACCGTGTCGATCACCGTGAACGCAGCGAACGACGCACCGATTGCGACGGCCCAGGCGCTCACGACAGCCGAAGACACGCCGTTGTCGATCACCCTCTCGGGTAGCGATCCGGACGGTGATGCACTGTCCTTTTCGACGTCCACTCCGTCCAGCGGCACGTTGACCGGATCCGGCGCCAACATGACGTACACACCCAATGCGGACTTCAATGGCACTGACAGTTTTACCTATACGGTCAGCGATGGTTCGCTCAATAGCGCAGCGCTCGTGTCGATCGATGTTACGCCGGTCAACGATGCGCCGGTCGTCGTGGCGGTGCCCGCGCCGATCACCGCGGCGGAAGATTCGGGCACGTTAACGGCGAACCTCGCCGGAATGTTCAACGATCCTGACGGCGACCCACTGACGCTATCCGTGTCAGGCGTATCCAATGGTTCGTTGTTTACGCCGGCTCCGTCGGTCAGTGGCACCACGTTGACGATGCCCCTCGCGCCGGATCAGAACGGGGCGACGACGGTAACGGTCGCGGCTCAGGACGCAGGCGGTCTGAGCGTATTGGCAAACGTTGCGCTGACCGTCACTCCCGTCAACGACGCACCGACTGTCACGACGTCGATCCCCGACCAGAATCCCCCGGAAGACTCGCCGCCGATCGTGTTTCCGTTGAACTCGTATTTTGGTGACGTGGACGCGGCGACGAACGGCGACTCGCTTACGTATTCGGTCACGGCGAACGACAACCCTACGATCGTGAATACTGCCATTGCGGGTCAGAACCTCACGCTGACGTTCCCGCCCAACAAGAATGGGGTGGCGCACATCACTGTTCATGCGCAGGATCTGGCCGGGGCATCGGTCGACGACACCTTCATGGTCACCGTCGACTCCGTCAATGACACGCCAATTGCTGCCGATGACGCAGCGACAATGAACGAAGATGCCGGCACGCTCAGCATCGACGTCCTTGCCAACGACACGCACGGTGACGATCCGACGACCATCATAAGCGCGGGCACCACCGTAACGATCGGCGGCGTGCCGTA
Organism: uncultured Gammaproteobacteria bacterium; assembly: GCA_963780795.1. Lineage (GTDB taxonomy): Bacteria > Pseudomonadota > Gammaproteobacteria > Pseudomonadales > Azotimanducaceae > DATJGR01. The sequence goes on from CAWADH010000014.1 coordinate 360,269, forward strand.
TCCGAACAGCTCCGAGTCCACGCCGACCACCGTGCTCGACGCTACGGGTACCAACGTGACGCTGCCGAATGGTTCGCTGGTGATCAACGGCAACAATATCGAGTACACGCCGAAGCAGGATTTCAACGGCACCGACCATTTCAGCTACACGATTCAGGACGCGGACGGTCAGACGTCGACGGCAACCGTCACGGTCGTCGTCAATTCGGTCAACGACGCGCCGGTGCAGTCGAGCACGGTCAGCTACACGGTGGTGCAGGGCAGCTTCCTCGACATCCTCGCCGCGGGAGGTATCGCGAGCCATGGCTTCGACGCAGACAGCGACACGATCAGCGTGATTCAGGACACTGCGCCGGATTCGATCGGCATGGGCTACCCGGGAACGACGCTCGGCGTACAACCGGATGGCGCATTCCTCTACACACCCGACGTCACGTTTGTCGGCACCGACTCGTTCGTCATTCGCCTCTTTGACGGCGTCACCACGTCGGGTCCGATCAACGTGATCGTGAACGTCACCGCAGCGCCGCCGCCGCCACCGCCGCCGCCGGCCGGTGAAGTGGAGTTCAACTTCAACCTCGCCAAGGTTCCGCTCGAAGATGCGATCAGCTCCGAAGCGAACGTGCTCGTCATCATGGACGACTCCGGAAGCATGGACTGGGCGGTCATGACAGACGGTGCAGAAGGCGAGTTCTGGTTGACGAACGCAGGTATCAAGGACAACCGCGTCGGCACCGCGACGACGGCTTATCAGTACCTGACGCCGTTGCCCACGAACGTATATGGCAACTCGACGGTTCTGCCGACGGAACGCGCGTTATCGGGCGATGCCGCCTTCAATACCAACAACTACGGTGTGTGGCGCGGTCGAAATGCGCAGTACAACACCGTCTACTACAACCCGCAGGTCCGCTATGTTCCCTGGGTCGGATTGAACCGGAACAACGTCGACTTTCCGAACGCACCGCCGACCGCGGCGCCGCTCGATCCGTACGATGCCGTCATTCAGACGATCAACCTGACGACGCCGATCACGTATGTGTCGAACAACGTACCGATCGTGAAGGGTACTACCGGATCGAGGAAGAACCTGACCAACAACAACGTGTACTTGCCGCACTACTACACGACGACGGTCACAGGGCGCCCGGCCTGGAACGCACCGCATACGCTGATCGAGATCAGCGATACGCGGCTCACCGACATGGACGGCGCTGCCCGCAACCCGGCCATGACATACCCCGGCGGCCTCGCGCGGACCGACTGTGCGAATCCGCTGCAGTGTACCTACGCCGAGGAGATTCAAAACTTCGCGAACTGGTTCACCTACTACCGCAGCCGCGAATACACGGCGAAGGCGGCGTTGGGTCGAACGGTTTCCGACGTGACGAACATCCGCCTTGGTTACGTCGTGCTGAACGACTCGAACGAGCGGTTGCCGATCGCGTCGATGAACGCGTCGTACCGGGTCGGCAACAAGAAGACGATGATGAATCAGATCTACAAGATCGATTCGAACAACGGTACGCCGTTGCGCGTCGCGCTCGACAAGGCCGGACGTCACTTCGAGTGTCGGTCTGGCGACTCGTTCGGCAGCACCTCGAACAGCGCGCCTGGCAATTCGCGGTGTCCCGTGCTGCCTTCGCCGGAAGGTCAGTGTCAGAACAACTTCGCGCTGCTGTTCTCGGACGGCACGTGGAACGAGTCGTTCAGCACCGGTTCCAACGGCAACGCCGCCCGGAACAACGACGGCGACCATAACACGCAGTTCGACGGCGGTAAGTACGCCGACACCATCGCTGGTACGCTGGCGGACGTCGCGATGTACTACTACGAGCGGGATCTGCAACCTTCTCTCGCGAACGGCGTCCCGACGACTTCACGGGATACGTTGGGTGCGCCTGCGGCGGCGTTCACCAGCAATGCCGAACTGATGCATCAGCACATGAAGACCTTCACGGTTGCGATCGGTCTCGAAGGACTGATCAATCAGGCCAACATTCCGGTCGACTACACGCAGCCCTTTGCGTGGGGCGATCCGTTCAACGACGGTCTCGCGAAGATCGACGACATGTTGCACGCCGCCGTCAACGGTCGCGGTCAGTTCCTCAAGGCGAACGACCCGGTGATGTTGTCGCAAGCGTTGCAGAGCGCGTTCCAGGAATTTTCTAACGGCTCGGTGTCGGTGAGTGCCGTGGCGTTCAACTCGACCGCGTTGCGCGAGCAAACCGTGGAGTTCCGCGGCTTCTTCAACCTGAAGTACAACACTGGCGACCTGCGTGCGTTGGATGTCGACGCGTCAACCGGCGTGGTGGACGACGCAAATCCGATCTGGCGCGCCGCGACCCAGCTCGACTCGCAGACGGCAAACAATCGCGTCATCGTGACGTACGATCGCGTCGCCGACGCCGGGCGTCCGTTCCGCTTCGGTAGTCTCAACGCGAATCAGAAGTTGATTCTCGATCAGAACGAACTGGACTGGATCCGCGGTGATCGCAGCCGCGAGGAACCGGCGGGCACGTTCCGCGCGCGTCCGCAGTTCGAAGGCATGCTGGGCGACATCGTGCACTCGGCGCCGCAGTTCGTGGGCGGTCCGCGTGCCATCCGTCGCGACCAATCGCCGTATCCGACGACGCGGTTGTATTCTGCGTTCAAGGACGCCCAAGCATCGCGTGAACCGCTGGTATATGTGGCGGCGAACGACGGCATGGTGCACGGTTTCAACGCGCTCACCGGCAACGAGCGGATCGGCTATGTGCCGAACAAGTTGATAGATGGATCGCAGCGGTTCAAGAACGATCTCGACCAGCTGACGTCGCTGACGTACTCGCACAAGTTCTTCGTCGACATCACGCCTTCGGTGGAAGATGTGTTCATGCCGCCCACCAAGGGTTCGGTTACGAAGGACTGGACGACGGTTCTCGTCGGGGGACTCGGGCAGGGCGGCAAAGGCTACTACGCTCTCAACGTGTCCTCACCGGCGACGGACTACACGTCGGAAGCGAATGCGACGAGCACGGTACTCTGGGAGTTCACCGACCAGGACGACACGTATCCGGTCGACTCGCTCGGCGTGCCCCTCGGTGGCGCTGTTGGCGCGATCGTGGATCTGGGCGGGCAACCGATCAAGGACTTGGGTTATACCTATAGTCCTGCGCAGCTCGTCATGACCAACGTCAGCGACGGCGGCACGCCCGCGCAGAAGAAGTGGGCCGCCATCTTCGGCAACGGCTACAACAGCACGGCCGGCATCGCGAAGTTGTTCGTGGTTCCGCTCGAGAACGGTCTCGACGGTTGGCAGGCCGGCGACGTCACCAAGGTCGATACGGGTGAAGGCGTGAAGCTGCCGCCGGATACGCTGGCCGGCTTGCCTAACGGCCTCGGCACGCCGACGCTGATCGACAAGGACCTGAACGGAACCGCCGACACTGCGTACGCCGGCGACCTGTTCGGCAATCTGTACCGGTTCGACATCTCGAACGCGAACCCGGCGAACTGGAGGGCGACGAAGTTGTTCCAGGCAACGTATACGGTGGGCGCGGTCACGACGCGGCAGCCGATTACGACGCAGCCGTACGTGTTCAAGCATCCGACGCTGCCTGGCTTCATCATCGTCATCGGCACCGGAAGCTACGTCACCGAGACGGACGGTGTTTCGACGGAAATTCAATCCGTGTACGGCATCTGGGACCGCGGCGAGATTTCGCCGGCGACCGCCAACAGCAACGCGAAGGCGACGCGACTCGTCCGGCAGACGGTGACGAACGTCGTCAACGAAACGGGCACTGCTTTCGAAAAGCTGCGGATCGTTTCGGCGAATCCGGTGGTTTACACGCCCGACGCCGGCGTCGTTCCGGGTACCTACGGCTGGTACTTCGACTTCGTGATGACGCGGCCGTTGCTGACGCTGCAAGGAAATCCGAACGGCGACACCGATGGCGCGGCGCCTCCTGCCGTGCAGTTCCCGGGTGAACGTGCGATCCGCCGCTTCGTTCCGCGCGGCAATTCGCTGCTCGTTACGACGGTGATTCCGCGCGATGCGAACACGTGCCTGCGGTCTCCGCCGGGCTCGACGTTCCCGATCGATGCGCTGACCGGCGGCAATCCGACGCGGCCGATTCTCGATCTCAACAACGACGGCGTGATCGACAGCGCGGACATGGTGACGGTGGGCGGCGTGCAGTATGCGGCGGGTATCCTGTTCAGCACCGACGATCTCAACGGCCAGCTGGTCGACCCGTCGCTGCTGCTGGGCACGGGCGACGCCGACTTCCTGTTCCTCTCCGGCGGTGACGAGCAGATCACCATCCGGGTTGCGGGTCCGGAAGATGCGAAGACCGGTCGCCTGTCGTGGCGGGAACTCGAGAACGCGAACTGAGGAGGTATTCATGAACAGCGTATCGATGCAGTTCGGCAAACGACTCGTGCGGGGTCTGGTACTGACAGGGGCGATTCTCGTCGCCCCGTTCGCCAGCGCCGACGACTTCCGGATCGAGTCGAAGCAAGGTCCCGTGGAGTCGGTCGACTATCCGTCGAATAAGATCGTGGTCGGTGGTGTGTCTTACGACGTCGCTGCTGACGCGAGCGTCCAGCTCGGAGGCAGCTACGGCGCGTTCACGATGATCACGCCCGGCATGAATGTTTCGATTCTGATCCAACGCTACATCGAATCGGGCCAACGCCAGATCATCGAACTGAAGGAACTCGCTCCGGGCGTGGTTCCGCAGCAGTACTAGCGCGGGGTTTGCCTATGGGCAGCGCAACGGTTGCCCGTCGGCGTCTTCCGCAATCCCGTCGTGATTGGTGTCCGGTGCCGTTCTGGGTCGCGCCTGCGCGTTGAGGATCACCTCTCGCGCATGGTGCGGGTCGCGATCTGCGGGACAGTAGAGCAGATTGCCGTTCTGCCAATCGGTCATTCCGCTCGGCCTGATCTGCAGATAGCTGCGGTTGCGGAACGACCGCCAGTAGATTCGCGCGCCGCCCTCGAAACCCGGTAGCCAACGCAGTACCTGCTCGTTGGCGTCGCGTGTGCCGTTGGCGTTGCGGTCGGCGAACATGAGAGTGCCCTGGTGCCACGAATCGCGGGCACCGCAGGACGTATCGACCGCGCTCGGACACAGCGTGACTGCCGTTCTCAGTGTGATCGCCGAATGACGCGCACTCTGCAGCGCGCCGAGCAGCTGATTGAGAGCCGCGGCTGCGCGGTTCTGTTGGACGAATCCTTGAAATGCCGGGAGCGCAAATCCGGTCATCACGCCGACGATCGCCAGCGCGATGAGCATTTCGGGAATGGTGACTCCCAACGAACGCCGCATGGCGCGTATTGCGCCGCAATGCTGCCGTGGCGTGCAGCCGGAATTGCCGAATCAGCGTGTGCGCGAACGGCCGTTCGCGACGGACGAACTATTCCAGTCCGAGTTTCTTGAGGCGATAGCGGAGCGCGCGGAAAGTGATCCCCAGATTTTTCGCCGCTGCTGTCTTGTTCCAGCGCGTGGCTTCGAGCGCCTCCGTTATGACGCGGCGCTCGATCTTCTCGAGAAAGTCCTCGAGCGACTGCCCGGGTGGAAGTTGCACGGCGTCCGCGTCATGGGCGACAGGTGTCTGAAGCGCAGGCTGCGGGAGCACCGGCGTCGTCGTGGTGTGGCGCACGGCCGACAGGTTCAGATCTGCGGCGCGGATGCGATTGTTCTCGCACAGCGTGAAAGCCCGTTCGAGCACGTTTTCGAGTTCGCGCACGTTGCCTGGGAACGCATACGTCTTCAGCGCCTCAATGGCGTCGTCGGCGATCTGTGGCGCCGCAGTGCCGTACTCCTCGGCCAGCCGCGCCAGAATCTCGTTTGCCAGCATCGGTATGTCGTCGGTCCGCTCGCGCAGGCTCGGAACCGGCAACTCGATGACGTTGAGACGATAATAGAGGTCCTGTCGGAACCGACCCGCGTCCACTTCGCCTGCCAGATTCTTGTGGGTGGCGCTGAGGATGCGCACGTCGATCGTCGATTCCTGCTGGCTGCCGACCGGCCGAACCGCCTTTTCCTGTATGGCGCGCAGCAGTTTTACCTGCATCGGCAGCGGAAGATCCGCCACCTCGTCGAGAAACAGCGTACCGCCGCTCGCTGCCTGGAACAGTCCTTCCTTGTCGGCAACCGCGCCCGTGAAACTGCCTTTCTTGTGCCCGAAGAACTCGCTCTCCATGAGCTCGGATGGAATTGCGCCGCAGTTCACCGGGACGAACGGCGCGTCGGCACGCGGTCCCTGCTCGTGAATCAGTCGCGCGGCGAGTTCCTTACCGCTGCCGGACTCGCCGCTGACATAGATCGGCGCCTGGCTGCGCGCGAGTTTCTTGATCTGATCGCGCAGACGTTGCATCGCATTCGACCGTCCGGTGAGCCGAATGCTGGATTCGGCCGGAGCATCGAGTCCGGACAGTTTCAGCGCCGTGTCGACCAGCGCGCGCAGCTGATCGAGGTCCACCGGCTTCTGCACGAAATCGAATGCGCCGGCCTTCAATGCCGCGATCGCCGTGTCCATGTTGCCGTATGCGGTGATCACCGCTACGGGCAGCCCCGGATGGTCGGCGTTGATTCGCCGTACGAGCTCGATGCCGTCGCCGTCGGGAAGGTGCATGTCGGTGAGGCAAAGATCGAATTCGTGCGACGCGAGCAGCTCGACCGCGGTGCGTACGTCTTTTGCGGCCTTCGTCTCGATGTCCATCCGTCCGAGCGTGATTTCCAGCAACTCGCGGATGTCCGGCTCGTCGTCAACGATCAATGCGCGCTTGCTCATCGTTGTCCTCAAAAGCTACGCGGTGATTCGATCCGGATGCGCGAAGGTGACGCGAAAACAGCTGCCGCGGCGTTGATCGCGAGTGTATGTAACCCGGGCCTGATTCGCTTCGCACATTTCGCGCGTGATGTAGAGTCCGAGCCCGGTTCCGGTGCGCTCGGTCGTGAAGAACGGCTCGAACAGGTTGTCGACTCGATCTTCAGGTACGCCCGGACCATCGTCGATCACGTTCAGATACGGCCGGTCGGTCGCCGGATCGATGCCGCCGTCGATCGCGAGCGTGGCGCGGCCGGTCTTCTCCTTGCTGTAGCGCAGGCCGTTCACGGCAAGATTGGTGAGCGCCTGGCCGAGTTGCCCCGGGTCTACACGCACCTCGGTCGTGGCGGGGTACACGTTGATGCGAATGTCCACCGCGTCGGGCATCGACTGTCGGAACTCCGTCACGAACTCGGTCAGCCAGTTCTTGAGGTTGAGTCTAATCGGCGACGGCGGCTTGCGCCGTGACAGCTCGAGCACATTCTCGATGACCCCGTTCATCCGGCGCGACTGCATGTTGATGATGTCGGTCAGACGGGTATCGCCCTTGTCGAGATTGCGGGATTCGCTGAGCAGTTGACCGGCGTGACTGATCGCGCCGAGCGGATTGCGGATTTCGTGCGCGATGCTCGCGGACAAGCGGCCCAACGCCGCGAGTTTCAATTGCTGGGCCTGCTGCTGGATCTCGACGGTATCTTCGAGGAAAACGATCACGTCCGCGTCGGGTCGCTCCGGCCGAACCGCGCTGAAGTTCGCGCGGATCTCCGGCGTCGTCGGCGCGATCTCGAACGGTCCGGTGCGCACGCGCGTGTCAGCGCGCCACACGCGCAGTCGTTCGAGCAGCGGGCGCGGCAGGGCAGGGGACGATGCGTCATCTGCAGCGAGGCCGAGCAGCGACCGCGCCGATTGATTCAGCACGCGTGGCCGATCGTTGTTGTCTACGACGATGATCCCGGTGCGCATCCGTTGAATGATCGAGCGGTTGACGCGTTCGAGATCGGCCACTTCGGCCGCGCGCGACAACGACGTGATCTCGGTGCGACGTAGCCTGCTCGAAAGTGTCTGGATGGCAATCGACGTCGCGAAATAGATCGCACCGAGGATTCCGGCCTGAAAATAGTCGCTGCGATAGTCGGGCGGCATCAACGAGACGTAGAACTCCTCGTAGAGCACCCCGATGCTGGCGACGGCGGCGATGAACGCGCTGACGCGTCCGGTGACCAGCACCGAGCCGGCCGCGACCGCAACGAGAATCACCACGCCGAGTCCGCTGCCGACGCCGCCCGACAGATACATCAGCCACGCGAGCGTGGAAATGTCGAACAGCACGAACATGACCGCCGCGACTTGCCGCCGGAACAGTCGCGCCGGTAACGCCTGCGTGCTCATCGCGCTGAGCAGATTGATGCCGGTGTAGAACAGCGCGACCCACAGGAACGTTTCCGGCCGCAGGCGACCCAGGCGCGTTTCGGTGTAGTGCTGCAGAAACATCGCGAGCAGCGCGACGCCCACGAACACGCGATAGTAGTTATAGACCTTCAGCAGATTGACGTTGAGCTGGAAGCGCCGTTGCTCGATCTCGGCAACGATGTCGTCTGCGAGCGAGTTCATGCGCCGGGTCAGCCGAACAGGCGCCACCAGGGCTTGTTCGATTTGGCAGGTGGAACGGGATCGGCAGGACGCGCCGGAATGTCGACCCCCAAGGGCGCGTCGATCGTGATCGGCGGCGGCACTTTCGGCCGATCGATCAGGCCGAACGTCACCATGTTGAGCCAGGAGCGATCGCGATCGAATGTCTGCTGGCGGAACACGAAGTGACCTTTGTCGTCGAACGCGGGATAACGCGGATCGTTGATCGCGAGTATGCGCACGGCGTCGTTCGCGGCCTCAGGCAATCCCAACCGCCAGTTCGCTTCGGTCAGAATGGCCAGCGCATCGTCCACCGACTGCGACTGGGAGTAGTGCTCGACCACGTTGCGGGCGCGGTTCGCTGCCGCCACGTATGCGCCGCGGCGCATGTAGAACTGGGCCACGTTGATCTCGTACTTCGCCAGCACGTTGACGAGAAACACCATGCGCTGTCGCGCGTCCGCCGCATATTCGCTGTCGGGGTGGCGCTGAAGAAATTCCGAGAAATCGTCGAATGCCTGCTTGGAGGACGTCGGATCGCGTTTGCTGATATCGGTTGCGGCGAAACGGTCGAGCAGACCACGATCCTTGGTGAACTCGGCGAGCCCCTTTATGTAGTAGGCGTAGTCGACGTTCGGGTGCTGCGGGTGCAGGCGTATGAATCGGTCGGCCGCGCTTCGCGCGGCTTCCGGTTGATACGACATGAAGTTGGCGTAGATCAGCTCGAGCTGGGCCTGTTCGGCATAGCGGCCGAATGGAAAGCGGGCTTCGAGCTTCTGCAGTTTCGTAATCGCGTCGCGATAGTTGCCGGACCGAAGGCTCGACTGAGCGCTGCGATACAACATCTGCTCGGACGATTTCTGGTCTTCGTCATGTTCCTTGTCGTGATTGCCGAAGGGCCACAGCGAACAACCGCCAAGCAGGCTGAGCAAAGCGGCCAGAACAACGATGCGTGTCATCTCTTCGAAGCCGAACGGTAAAATCGGCGTAGTTTACCCGGACTTTCCTGAAAGTCTGGCTCATTCTGGAAATCAGGGGCTCACTTGGCATCCGACACGAACATCAGCCGCGCCGTGCGCATCGACGCAAACCTCGCCGGCGAACGCATCGACAAAGCGGCCGCGACGTTGCTGCCCGAGTTCTCGCGGACCCAACTGGTCGAGTGGGTGAGAGACGGCAGCCTGACGCTGGACGGGCGCGTAGTGCCGGCCAAGCAGCGCGTATTCGGCGGTGAAGCGCTGGTATTGAACGCTGTGACGCCAACGCAACCCCGATGGGACGTGCCGCAGTTCGTGCCGTTTCGTCGCGTGTTCGAAGACGATGCGGTGCTCGTCGTGGACAAACCGGCGGGTGTAGTCGTGCATCCGGGCGCGGGCAATCCGGATCACACGCTGGTGAATGGATTGCTGCAGGTTCTTCCTGCGCAGGCCGCGCTTCCGCGCGCGGGCATCGTGCATCGCCTCGACAAAGAGACGAGCGGACTGCTCGTGGTCGCCAAATCCGCCGTGGCGTTGCGGCAGCTGACGCGCGCGCTTGCACGCCACGACGTGACGCGGCGCTATCGCGCGATTGTGGAAGGCGTGATGACCGGCGGACGAACGATCGACGCACCGATCGCGCGTGATCAAGGCAATCGTCTGCGGCAGCGGGTCGCCGCGATCGGACGACCGGCGCTGACGCGCGTACAGCTGGTGGAACGCTACCGCGCTCATTGTCTGATCACTGCAGAACTCGAGACGGGCCGCACGCACCAGATCAGAGTGCACCTGTCGTCCATCGGTCATCCTCTCGTCGGCGACCACCGTTACGGCGCGCGCGGCCGGTTGCCCCCTCGCCCCTCAATGGAATTGCTGGAAGCGATCCGTGGATTCCATCGCCAGGCGCTGCACGCAGCCGAACTCGAATTCGCGCATCCGATCAGCGGCGAGCCGTTGAGTTTCGCATCGCCGCTGCCGGAGGATCTGGTGCTGCTGATCGATGTGCTCTCCCGCGATCGCGCGGACGCTGAAGAGTCGCTGCGTTGACCACTGCAGATACAATCGTGCCGGACTGGCCGGTTTCCACGCGCGTTCGTGCGTTTACCACCACGCGGCACGGAGGCGTCAGCAGCGGCGTCTACGCGTCCTTCAATCTGGCCGCGCACTGCGGCGACGAGATCGCGCGAGTCGCCGAGAACCGCGCGCTGCTGGCGACGCAGTTCGGCGCGCCGCCGGTCGTGTGCTGGCTGAGTCAGATGCACGGCACGAACGTGGCCGATGCCGACCGCGACTACGCGACGCCTCCCTCTGCGGACGCAGCGCTCTCGCAAACACCGCGTCGTGCTTGCGCGATTCTCACCGCCGATTGCGTGCCGGTGCTGTTCTGCGATCGAGAGGAGACGATGGTAGGAGCCGCACATTGCGGATGGCGAGGCCTGGCGCAGGGCGTACTCGCCGAATTGGCGCTGCGCATGCCAACCGATGCCGGAAATCTGATCGCGTGGTTGGGGCCGGGTATCGGGCCGGCGCGTTATGAGGTCGGTCAGGACGTTCGCGATGCGCTGCTGCACAGCCTGCCGGCTGCAGTCGTCGAGAGGGCGCTGACTCCGTCGCGCGGCAAATGGCTTGCCGATCTATACGAAATCGCGCGCTCGCAACTCAATGCGCTCGGCGTTGCGGCAGTGTACGGCGGAGGGTTCTGTACGTACGACGATGCGCGGTTCTATTCGTATCGCCGCGACGGCGTGACCGGCCGAATGGCTACGCTGATCTGGCTGGAAGACGAAGCAAGCTGAAATCAGCCGCCGGCGTTTGCGACAGCGGGTTGTGTGGTGTCGTCGTCGGCTTGGGATGGATTGCAGTTGGCGACGATGCCGCGCTGCGCTTCTTCGATACGCGACACGCGCTCTTCTTCGGGCATCTTCACTTCCTGTCCATCCGGTCCCTTCACGCGGATGCGGCCGGCCGAGGACAGGCGTTCGAGCACGTCCTTCGACCGCGTGCAGTTCGCTTCGCGAATTCGCGCGATCTCTTCCTTGCGTGCCGTTTCGGTCTTCTTGAGATTGTCGAGCATCGCCTGCTGTTGCGGGCTCAATGGAGGTTGCTCGGGCGTTTCGGTTTTCGGTGCGACCGCCGGCATCGCGACGCTCGGCGCGCCGGCCATCGTGCGGATCTGCTCGCCTTTGACGCCATAAGGCAGTTGCTGCGCGTAGGTGACGACGCCGTTGGCGTCCACGTACCGGTAAATTTCCGAGCCCATCAGGAAGGGCAGCGATACCGCGAGAACGATCAATCGGACGCTCATCGGCGGCCAAATCCTTTCGCAAAGCTGGGCCGAAGGATAACACAGCGACTATGGCGTCCCACGGCGCGTTTCGTGGCTTGGCGCACACTCCCGAGCGGCCGATCAGCACAGAGGATCAAATTGACATGGATCGTGCGTCGCACAAAAATACGCGGCTATTTCGCCGGAGCGAAAACAGCGCGTCGACGACGTCACGCGCTGTTGTTGTTTTTGCGAGGTTCGGTTCGGTGGTTTGACGGTGATCTCTTCGAGGACCCCATGACGGAGCATCTATCCGGCGGCGATATGTTGATCCGCGCCCTGCAGGACGAGGGCGTCGACTACATATTCGGCTATCCCGGCGGCGCGGCACTGCACATCTACGATGCGATCTTTCGCCAGCAGCGCGTGGAGCACATTCTGGTGCGCCACGAGCAGGCTGCCACGCACATGGCCGACGGCTATGCGCGCGCGACCGGTCGTCCGGGTGTGGTGCTCGTGACGTCGGGTCCCGGAGCCACCAACGCGATCACCGGCATCGCGACCGCCTATATGGATTCCATTCCGATGGTGGTCATTTCGGGACAGGTTCCGACCGACCTCATCGGCACCGACGCGTTTCAGGAAACCGACATGGTCGGTGTGTCGCGACCGGTCGTGAAGCACAGCTTCCTCGTCAGGAGCGCGGCCGACATTCCGATGGTGGTGAAGAAGGCGTTCTACATCGCGACGTCGGGCCGTCCGGGTCCCGTCGTGATCGACGTGCCGAAAGATACGACCGATCCCGCGATCACCGCGCCGTACAAGTATCCGAAGTCGGTGTCGCTGCGTTCGTATAACCCCGCGCTGCGCGGCCACACCGGCCAGATTCGTCGTGCGGTCGAAGCGCTCGCGCGTGCGAAGCGTCCGGTGATCTACGCGGGCGGTGGTGTCGTGCAGGGCAATGCCGGCGAACTGCTGACGCGCGTCGCGAAGCGATTGAACTTCCCGGTCACCACCACGCTGATGGGATTGGGTGCGTTCCCGGCATCCGATCGGCAGAGCCTCGGCATGCTGGGCATGCACGGCACGTTCGAAGCGAACAACGCCATGCACGCGGCCGATCTGATTCTGGCAATCGGTGCGCGCTTCGACGACCGCGTTACCAACAATCCGAAGAAGTTCTGTCCACAGGCCACCATCGTCCACATCGACGTCGACCCCGCGTCGATTTCGAAGATCATCCCCGCCGACATTCCGATCGTCGGTCCCGCGCTCGCGGTGCTCGAAGAGATGGAGCCGATGCTCGAGCAAGAGTTGACCAAGCACGGTCTGCCCGACACCGCGGCATTGCAGGAATGGTGGAAGCAGATCGACGGATGGCGTGAGGCGCACGGCCTGAATCACCACATGCTCGACCGCACCGATCCGGACGCGAAGATCCTGCCGCAACAGGCGGTGCAGGCGTTGCTCAAGGCGACGGGCGGCGACGCGTACGTCACGAGCGACGTCGGTCAGCATCAGATGTTCGCCGCGCAGTACTACGCCTTCAACGCGCCCCGGCGTTGGATCAATTCCGGCGGTCTCGGCACGATGGGCTTCGGTTTGCCGGCGGCGATGGGCGTGCAGTTCGCGTTTCCGCACGCGACGGTCGCGTGCGTCACTGGCGAAGGCAGCTTCATGATGAACATGCAGGAACTGTCCACCTGCCTGCAGTACGGCTTGCCGATCAAGGTGATCAACCTGAACAACGCGGCGCTCGGTATGGTGAAGCAGTGGCAGGACATGCAGTACGGCGGCCGCCACTCGCACAGCACGTATCGCGACGCGCTGCCGAATTTCGTCAAGCTCGCCGAATCGTTCGGCCACGTCGGCATGCGCATCGAGCGGCTCGGTGAACTGGTGCCGGCGATGACCGAAGCGTTCAGCGACAAATACAAGAAGCGGCTGGTCTTCCTCGATGTTCACGTCGATCCGGAAGAGCACGTCTATCCGATGGCGATAAAGGGCGGTTCGATGCGCGACATGTTCCTGTCCCGTTCGGAGACGAACTGATGCGGCGGATCATCGCGGTTCTGCTCGAGAACGAGGCCGGTGCGCTGTCGCGCGTCGTCGGCTTGTTCGCGCAGCGCAACTACAACATCGAGACGCTCACGGTCGCGCCGACAGAAGACGAAACGCTGTCGCGACTCACCGTGACGACGTCGGGCGACGCGTCGAAGATCGAACAGATCACTAAGCAGCTGAACAAGCTGATCGAAGTGGTCAAGGTGATGGATCTGACGGACGGCGATCACGTGGAGCGCGAGCTCATGCTGATCAAGCTGCGTGCCGAAGGCACGACGCGCGCCGAGATCAAACGTACGACGGACATCTTTCGCGGTCAGATCATCGACGTAACCGACACCACCTATACCGTGCAGCTCACCGGTCCGTCCGGCAAGCTCGACGGCTTCATCGGCGCCATCGGCAAGGCGGTGGTGCTCGAAGTCGTCCGCAGCGGCGTTTCCGGCATCGGCCGCGGCGAGAAGATTCTAGGTCTCTAACGTATCAGTTAAGGGGAAGCAGTCATGCAGGTCTATTACGACAAGGACGCAGATCTTTCGATCATTCAGGGCATGAAGGTCGTCATCGTGGGCTACGGCTCGCAAGGGCACGCGCATGCCAACAACCTGCGCGACTCCGGAGTGAAGAATCTCGTGGTGGGCCTGCGCAAAGGCTCCGGCTCCTGGCGCAAAGCCGAGAAGGCGGGCTTGAAGGTCGCCGAGGTTCCGGCCGCCGTGAAAGACGCCGACGTCGTGATGATCCTGACGCCGGACGAGCTGCAGCCGGCGCTGTATCGCGACCAGATCGAACCGAACCTGAAAGAGGGCGCGACGATCGCGTTCGGCCACGGCTTCAACATCCACTTTCAGTTGATCGAACCGCGCAAGGATCTCGACGTGATCATGATCGCGCCGAAAGGGCCGGGGCATACCGTCCGCTCGACGTACGTCGAAGGCGGCGGCGTGCCGAGCCTGATCGCGATCGCGCAGGACTCCAGCGGATCCGCGAAGGAGACCGCGCTGTCGTATGCGTCGGCCAACGGCGCAGGTCGCGCCGGCGTGATCGAAACGTCGTTTCGCGAAGAGACCGAAACCGACCTGTTCGGCGAACAGGCGGTGCTGTGCGGCGGCGCGGCCGCATTGGTTCAAGCCGGATTCGAAACGCTGGTCGAGGCAGGCTATGCACCCGAGATGGCGTACTTCGAATGTCTGCATGAACTGAAGTTGATCGTCGACTTCTTCTATGAAGGCGGCATCACGAACATGTGGTACACGGTGTCGAACACCGCCGAATACGGCGGCCTGACCCGCGGGTCTCGCATCGTCAACGCCGAGACCAAGGCCGAGATGAAGCGTATTCTCGATGAGATTCAGACCGGCAAGTTCGCGCGCGAATTCGTATTGGAGAATCAGGCAGGTGCTCCGTCGATCAAGGCGATGCGGCGCATCAGCCAGGCGCACCAGATCGAGCAGGTGGGTGAACGGCTGCGCGCGATGATGCCGTGGATTCACGCGAAACGGCTGGTAGACCGCGAGAGGAACTGAGTGAGGTAACGCTTTGACCGATCCCTCCAGGGAGCCGGAACGAAAGAGTCCGCTGCGCTCGATAACACCGCGGCGGGTTGACGATCTGGATGAGGGGATCGCGCCGACGCGGCGCGGTATCTATTTGTTGCCGAACCTGATCACCACCGGCGCGCTGTTCGCCGGCTTCTATTCGATCGTCGCGGCGATGAATGGCAACGTAATCCCGGCGGCGATCGCGACGTATGCAGCGGTGGCCCTCGATACGGCAGACGGCCGCGTTGCACGAATGACCCGAACCCAGAGCGCGTTCGGCGCCGAATACGACAGCCTTTCCGACATGGTCGCGTTCGGCGTGGCGCCGGCGCTGGTTGCGTTCACCTGGGCGTTATCGCAGCTCGGCCAGCTCGGCTGGGTTGTCACGTTCATATATATGGCATGCACGGCGTTGCGGCTGGCGCGCTTCAATACCCAGGGCGGCGAGGTCGCGTCGTTCACCGGTCTGGCAAGCCCCGCCGCGGCATGCGTGGTGGTGACCACCATCTGGGTGCTCGAAGACAGCCGTAGCGCCGGCGAACTGGTCGGACCTCTGCAGGCATGGCTCATCGCAGTGGTCACCACCGTCGTGGCGATGCTCATGGTCAGCAATTTCCGCTACTTCTCCCCGAAGATGTTGACCATGCGCGGTCGCGTGCCGTTCATCGCACTGGTCGCGGTGGTGCTGGGCTTCGCCATCGTGCTCGCGGACCCACCCCGCGTCTTGCTGGGACTCAGCGCGTTGTATGCGCTGAGCGGTCCGGTGCAATGGCTGGTTCGATCGATGAAGAACGACCCGGGTGACGACGGTGGCGGCGAGCACGCTGGCTGACGAGCACTGCGTTCGCGTCACGCGCGCGTCGAAGCGCGTCACCGATTCCGAACGCGACCTCCTGCTGACTCAGGTGCCTGACTGGCGCGTCGTCACGCGCGACGGCATCGAACGGCTGGAGCGGGTGTTCGGTTTCGCCGACTTCGCAAGCGCGCTCGACTTCAGCAATCGCATCGGCGCGCTCGCCGAAACCGAAGATCACCATCCAGCGATGCTCATCGAGTGGGGTCGCGTCACGATCGGCTGGTGGACGCACGTCGTCGGCGGTCTGCATCGGAACGACTTCGTCATGGCGGCCCAAACGGACCGCAGTCAGCCCAACACGATGTCCTGATCGTTTTCGTCGAGCGGCGCGCGCCGAGCCGCTGGGCCGTTGCGTTTGGCGACGGCGTTGGCGAGTTGATCGAGGCACGCCCGCGAATCGTCCCAGCCGATGCACGCGTCGGTGACGCTTTGCCCATACGTCAGCGCGCGCCCCGTGCCGATGTCCTGCCGCCCTTCGATGAGGTTGCTCTCGATCATCACGCCCATGATGCGGGGCTGGCCGCTTTCGAGTTGCCGGCCGATGTCGGCGGCAACGTTGAGCTGCTCGCGGAACTGTTTGCTGCTGTTCGCGTGACTCATATCGACCATCAGCTTCGGTGGGAGACCGGCCGCTTCGAGCGCCAATGTGGCACGCAGTACCGACTCCGAGTCGTAGTTCGGCTTGCCGCCGCCCCCACGCAGGATGATGTGGCAGTCTTCGTTGCCGGAGGTCGAGAAGATCGCCGAACGTCCTTGTTTCGTAACGGAAAGGAAGATGTGCGAATGGTGCGCCGACTTGACCGCATCGACCGCGACCTGCACCGATCCGTCGGTACTGTTCTTGAAGCCGATCGGACACGACAGCCCCGAAGCGAGCTGTCGATGGATCTGACTCTCTGTCGTTCGCGCGCCGATGGCGCCCCAGCAGACGAGGTCGCCGAAGTACTGCGGCGAGATCGGGTCGAGGTACTCGGTGCCGGTCGCGACGCCTTGCTCGATCAGCGACCGCAGCAGGCTGCGCGCAGTGCGAAGTCCGAGGTTGATGTCGAACGAATTGTTGAGGTGCGGGTCGTTGATCAGGCCTTTCCATCCGACGGTGGTGCGCGGCTTCTCGAAGTAGACGCGCATGACGATCTTCAACGTGTCGCGATACCGCGCGATCTGCTCGGACAGTCGTCCTGCGTATTCGAGCGCGGCCGCCGGGTCGTGGATGGAGCACGGTCCGATCACCACCATCAACCGCGGGTCGCGGCCGTGAATGATGTCGCTCAACTCGCGGCGCTCCGTATAGACGAACTGCGATGCGACATCGGAGATCGGCAGATCGGCGAGCAGTGCTTCGGGTGGAAGCACTTCCTCCATGCCGGTGATCCGGACGTCGTCGGTGTGATACTTCATCCAGGAACCGTGCGCGAAAAGGGCGGTAACGATACCGGGAATGCCAAGTCGGGTGAAGGACGCAACGGCGAGCGGCGAACGTGGATCGCGTCCTAGGATTGGCGGTCTGCTTCGGTAGAATGCGGTCATGAGCAGCGCCTCCATCGGACTGACGGATCGGCAACGCCGCGCCCTGGCGGGCATGGGTATCGACGTGTGGGTGCGCCGCGAAGCTGCGCCGGTGGTCGACGTCCTCGTGACGCCGCCGCTCGCGACTGCAGTCGAGATGAAGCGCGAGCAGAAGCGCGACCAGACGGTGCGCGCGCCGGAGCGCACCAGCCCGGCGCCTGCACCGGCGGTCGCTGCCGCGAACGAACTGCGGATCACGCTCGATTGCATCGCGTGTGGCGGTGTCGTCGTGGTGGGCGAGTGCGGCAGCCCGCCCGACCGTCAGCTCGCGAAAGACATCGCGCTCGCGCTCGCGCCTCCAAGCGCACAACCGCAGAAGTCGCAGTTCCGCTGGCCGCAGACGCAAACCGGCGACGCGACTGAGGCCGCCGCGCGCAACGCCTTCCGCGGATTTTTGCGCGGGCAGATCGAGCGGGCGACGGCGCGTTGGGTGTTGTTGCTCGGCCCGACTGCGACCGGATTGGTCGATCACGACGCGCAGCTCGGACCCGAGACGCTGCGTTTACCGGATCTGCGCGCGCTGCGCGCCGACCCCAACGAGAAGAAGCGGCTGTGGCTCAGCGTATCTCCCCGCATCCCCGGTTGACGTTCCGGCCGATGGCGCCCGACGATCTCGATCGCGTTATCGAGAACGAGACGCGCAGCTATGCGTTTCCGTGGACCCGCGGCGTGTTCAGCGACTGTCTGAAGTCGCGCCACGAATGCTGGGTGGCGATGCGCGACAACGATCTCCTCGGCCACGGCATCTTGTCGATCGGCGCCAACGAGGCGCATCTGCTGAACGTGTGCGTACGCCGCGACCAGCAGGGCAATGGACTGGGTCGGCAGATCGTCGTGCACATGATCGATCGCGCCGAACGACGCGGTGCCACCGTGATCTATCTCGAAGTGCGGCCGTCGAATCGGGTCGCCGGTACGCTGTACGCGTCGCTCGGCTTCCGCGAGATCGGCCTGCGCAAGGACTACTACCCGGCCGAACTCGGCAACGAGGACGCGCGCGTGCTGGCGCTGTCTCTCGGCCCGCCATCATTCCGCTGACGACCGGTGTGCGTCGCGTTACAGCATGAACGCCGTATAATCGCGCGTTTTTTCGAAGGTTTGGTTCCCCGTGAAACAGCCCATGGCCGCGCGCCGGACGTTCGCGATCATCTCGCACCCGGACGCCGGCAAAACCACCGTGACCGAGAAGCTGCTGCTGCTCGGCAACGCCATTCAGCTGGCCGGCACGGTGAAATCGCGCAAGTCGGACCGACACGCGACCTCCGACTGGATGGCGATGGAACGCGAGCGTGGCATCTCGGTGACCACGTCGGTGATGCAGTTCGAGTATGCCGACCGCGTGGTCAATCTGCTCGACACACCCGGTCACGAGGATTTCTCGGAAGACACGTATCGCACGCTGACCGCGGTCGACTCCGCGCTGATGGTGATCGACGCTGCGAAAGGCGTGGAGCCGCGCACGATCAAGCTGATGGAGGTGTGCCGGCTGCGCGACACGCCAATCGTCACGTTCATCAACAAGCTCGATCGCGAGATCCGCGAGCCGATCACGCTGCTCGACGAGATCGAAAATGTGCTCGGTATCGAATGCGCGCCGATGACGTGGCCGATCGGTTCCGGCCGGTACTTCCGCGGCGTGTACGAGTTCGCCCGCGATCGCATCCACTGCTACGCGACCGGGCACGGCCATCATCTGCACGCGTTCGAGACGATCGACGGGCTCGAGAGCCCGGCGGCACGAGAGTTCCTCGGCAGCGATTACCAGTCGCTGCTGGAGCAGATCGAACTGGTGCGCATTGCCGGACACACGTTCGATCGCGCGCGCTATCTGAAAGGCGAGGTCACGCCGGTGTTCTTCGGAACGGCGCTCGGCAACTTCGGTGTGGCGCACATGCTCGACTGCTTCGTCGAGAACGCGCCGGGTCCGCAACCGCGAGAAACACACGAGCGGGTCGTAGATCCGGACGAAGAGGCGTTCACCGGCTTCGTCTTCAAGATCCAGGCGAACATGGATCCGAAGCATCGCGACCGCATCGCGTTCCTGCGCATCTGTTCCGGGCGGTACCGACAAGGTATGCGGATGCGCCATGTACGTATCGGCAAAGAAATCAAAGTGTCCGATGCTGTCACCTTCATGGCGGGCGAACGCATGCACGCCGAAGAAGCGTTTGCGGGCGACATCATCGGCCTTCACAACCACGGCGCAGTGCAGATCGGCGACACCTTCACCGAGGGTGAGAACCTGCGCTTCATGGGCGTGCCGAATTTCGCGCCGGAACTGTTCCGCCGCGTGCGCGTGCGCGATCCGCTGAAGACCAAGCAGCTCGAGAAGGGGTTGACCCAGCTGTCGGAGGAGGGCGCCACGCAGGTGTTCAAGCCGCTGACCCGCAACGAGATGATCGTCGGCGCGGTCGGCGCGCTGCAGTTCGATCTCGTCGCGTTCCGGCTGAACGACGAATACAAAGCGGACTGCATTTATGACGATGCGAACGTGTACACCGCGCGCTGGGTCTACGGCGAGGACGAACGCAAGCTCGAGGAGTTCCGCCGCAAGCAGGCCGACAACCTGGCGATCGATGGCGGCGGTTATCTTGCCTACCTCGCGTCGTCGCGGGCGAATCTGACGCTGACGGTGGAGCGATGGCCCGACCTGCGCTTCGTCGCGACGCGGGAGCACTGACCGTGCGCCCCCGGGAACACTGAGCCACCAGGAGGCGCCTGGCCGTGGCGGCCGGCGAAATTGAACTAGAATCAAGACTATATCGGCAGAGATTGCAGAAATGAGCGCGATTCTGGTGGTGGACGACGACCCGCAGGTGCTGGAGGTGGTCGGTGAGATGCTGCGCCTCGAAGGCTATGATGTCGCGACCGCCGCCGACGGCCGCGAGGCGGTCGCCAAATTCCGTAGCGTCGCGTTCGATCTGGTCATCACCGACCTGATCATGCCGGAGAAGGAGGGTCTCGAGACGATCGCCGAAATGAAGACGCTCCGAAGCAATGTGCCCGTCATCGCGATGTCCGGCGGCGGCCGTATCGGTCCCACGGACTATCTAGAAACGGCCCGCTACATCGGCGCAGCCGCGACACTGGCCAAACCGTTTGCGCGCAGCGAGTTGATCTCGCTGGTCAGCAACCTGCTGTCAGAGGCGGAGTCCTGACGGCCAGCGATCTCACATTGGTCGAACGCTATCTCGCAGATAGCGATCGCGACGAACTGGCCGCTGCCCTGTTGGTCGCAAGAACGCTCGAACCGAGCGTGAGCGAAGGCGAGGTGCGCGGTGCGGTCGTCGAGTTGGGCGATCGTTGCGCCACGCGTTTGTCGGCGGAATCCGCACCTCAGTCGCTGGCCGCCTTTCTTCGCGACGAAGGATTCAAGGCCAGTGACAACCTGCAAAGCCTCGATGCGAGCCGCATCGACAAAGTGCTCAGTTCGCACCGTGGCATCCCGATCACGCTCAGCATCCCGTATCTGATGGTCGGACGTGCATTGGGGATGACGACGCAGGGCATCAACTTCCCCGGTCACTTCCTGTTGAGCGCGAACGGCGTGCTGATCGACCCGCTGACTGCGGATCTGCTGAGCGGTGCCGACGTCGAGCGCTGGCTGACCGACGCGAATCTGACCCACCTCGGGAAGAATGCCCTGGCGCCGGCCTCGCCGGACGACATGGCGGTGCGCATGTTCAACAACGTGAAGGCGATTTACGCCGCGCGCGGCGACTTCGTGGATGCACTGGCGCTGATCGACATCCAGATGGCGTTGGTCGGCGACACGGGGCCGTTACACATCGAGCGCGCCGAGTTGTGGTTCCGCCTGGGCGACGCGGCCGCGGCGGTATCGGTGCTGGAGGAAGCGCGGCGCGAGCTCGTCGGAACGCGCTGGGAATCCGAGATCGACAAACGTCTGAAGCGGCTCGCCGGTCAGCCGCCCTCGACGATCCACTAGCCGCGCATTTCGGGATACGGGTCGTCTACGTCGAGTTCGATCGGGTGGGCGTATCCGGGAACCTGGATGCGCGTGTCGGTGATCGTCAGATCCGTCGCTTCGAGCACCCCTTCACCAAACTGGTAGATCGGTGCGACTTCGCCGCGGCTCATCCTGACGTCGTAGTCTTCGATCTGCCGACGCACCGCTTCGTGCTTGCGATCGCGTGCGGTCAGGGCGGCGGCCCCGTGCTTCTGCTCGAGCATCCGTCGCGTGACGGCAGGCGAGAGGATCAACGCGGTTGCGTTGTTGCCACCGAACCCCTTCGAGTTGATGAACGCGCCGTCCATCGCTGTCGGTTCGAACTCGACGTGCTTCATCGAAAAGCGCAGATGGTCGCGGTGCACGTCGTCGGCGATGTGGTCGATGGTCGTGATGCCCGGAATCCAGCCGTGCTGCCAGGCGCCGATGATCGCCGCCAGCTGGTCGCCGCCCGCCGGGGCCAGCGAATGCCCGACGTACGCTTTGACGGCGCCGACCAGCCAGTCTTCGATGCCGAACACGCCGGCGAGCGCGCTCATGATGTGCGACTCGGTGACGCGGTTCTGCGGCGTGCTGGTGCCGTGTGCCTGGAAGTACGTCCGGCGCTGTAGCCCTTCGTCGCCGATCAGGCGGCGCGCCAACGACATGGCTTTGGCGACCGTCACGTAGTTGCCCACGCCGGGTCCGGGAATGGACTTCTTGTAGCCGTCCGAGTTGACGTAGACGTTGGCGACCGAGCCGTGGATCGTGAGACCCAGTTCGAGCGCCAGCGCGTCGTCCATCAGCACGGTGTATACCGCGGCTTCCGACAGCGTGAAGCCGCAGTTGTCCGAGAACGGGCGGCAGGCGCGGCGGTTGTCGGCGGCGTCGGTGCGGCCATCGAGCTGCATCAGCGCTTCGTCTTCCGCGAGCGCGCCCATCGTCCGGTAGCCTTCGATGATCTCGGGCGTGATCGGTGCCTCGGAGTTGCCGACCATCACCACGCGGCGCCGCCCGCTTTGAATGTCTTCCACACCCTGCCGCAGGTTGTACAGGAACGTCGCGCACGCGCCGATGGTGGCGCCGGTCGCGCCCAGGCTGCCGAGCACGTATGCGTTGATGAAATCGGCCGGCATTTCGCAGAGGCCTAGCGGCAGCTGCTTCGACGTGACGCGCTTGCCCATCAACGCGGACTGCATCATGCCGCCGGTGCCGTCGAAATCGAGCTGACCCATCGCGCTGCCGGAATACACGGCGAACTGGTCGGGCTGCACCGTCTGCCGCAACACGTCCCATTCGATGCCCAACGAGCGCACCGCATCGGAGGCGCCGAAGATCGTCAGCGCGAGTCCGCGCGGATGGTTGCGCGACTGATAGAGGCGGTTGGGGTCGAAACCCGTGGGCACCTGGCCGGCGGATGTCACGCGGGAGCCACGCATGTCTTCCATCAATGCGTGCAGCTTGCCGGGCACCGTGACCAGAACGTCTTTCTCGCCGTCGGCGGTGATCTGCCACTCGCTCGGTACGCGGTCGGGCAATTGCCGGCGCTGCATCTTGAACGCCAGTGAATCGCCGGTAGGGCTCAGCGTGACGTTGCGTTGCCACGGAATGGCAGCCGTGTCGAAGCACTCGATTTTCCGCACCAGCGTGTGCGCGTTGATGTAGTCGCGCGTCGCCGCGTCGTCGGTGTACTTGTGGATGTGCATCAGCCCCGCGAGGCTGCGGTAGGTGGATGCCGCGACCGCACCGGGCAGCGCGTCGATGACCATGCGACGGTAGGCGTGATGTAACGACAACCGGCCGGCGGCGTTAATGCCACCTAACCCGACGATTACGGGGAGTCTGGACACGTCGTATGTTCACTCGGCAAGGCAGACCGCGGGATTGTAGGGAAAGTCCGACCAATACTCACCTCTGCGCCGGCCGTGACCCTACATCGCCTCCAGCGCGATCGCGGTCGCTTCGCCGCCGCCGATGCACAACGACGCGATGCCCCGCCGGGCACCGCGCAGCTTCATCGCATGCGCGAGCGTGACGATCAACCGACTACCGGTCGATCCGATCGGGTGCCCCTGCGCGCAGGCGCCGCCGAAGACGTTGACGCGATCGTCGGGCAGAGCGAGTTCGCGCATCGCGATCATCGTCACCATCGCGAACGCCTCGTTGATCTCGAACAGATCGACGTCCTCGGCTTTCCAGTTCAGCTTCGCGAGCAGCGCCGAGATCGCACCAACCGGCGCCACGGTGAACTCGGAGGGATGCCGCGAGTGGGTGGCGTGACCGACGACCCGCGCCAGCGGCGTGAGTCTGTGATCGCGCACCGCCGTCTCGCTCGCGAGCAGCAGGGCAGACGCGCCGTCCGAAATCGAACTCGAGTTCGCCGCAGTGATGGTGCCGCCGTCGCGGAACGCCGGTTTCAGCGTCGGAATCCGCTCGATCCGCGCGCGGCGAGGTTGTTCGTCCTCACCGATGGTCGTGTCGCCGATCGTCATCGGCGCGATTTCGCGTACGAGTTCGCCACTGCTCATCGCGGCCCGGGCGCGTTCGACCGAGCGGGTGGCGAACGCGTCCATCTCTTCGCGGGTGATCTGATAGCGATCGGCGGTGTCCTGAGCGAACGTTCCCATCGAACGGCCGGTCTCGGCGTCTTCGAGGCCGTCGAGGAACATCGCGTCCTTGATCTGGTCGTGACCCATCCGCAACCCCTGTCGCGCTTTGGTGAGCAGGTAAGGCGCGTTGGTCATGCTCTCCATGCCGCCCGCAATCACCACCTGAGCGCTGCCGGCGCGCAACAGATCGGTGGCCAGCATGGTCGCCTTCATGCCGGAGCCGCACACCTTGTTCACGGTGGTGGCGCCGCACGAATCCGGTAAGCCGCCGAGGCGTGCCGCCTGTCGTGCCGGCGCCTGTTTGACGCCGGCGCTGACGACGTTTCCGACGATGACTTCGTCCACCGCGGCGGCATCGATGGCGGCCCGTTCCACCGCCGCGCGCAATGCGTGCGCGCCGAGCGCCGGTGCGCTGAGCGATTTCAGTTCGCCCTGAAAGCTGCCGATCGGTGTACGAACTCCGCTGACGACGAAAACCTGTGTGGCAACCATAGCGCGCGCCGAACTGTTGAAAGGCGCGATTCTAACTGCAGTACACTGCGCGCCGATATCAGCTCGGAGAGTTCCCATGTCGGAGAAGGCAAAGACCGCGGTCGCGATTTTCAACAAGCACGTCGGCACGTCCGACGGCTTCAGCGAATGGATCGAGGTCGACCAGAAGCGAATCAACCTGTTCGCCGACGCGACGCTCGATCACCAGTTCATCCACATCGATCCCGAACGCTCGGCCAAGCTGTCGCCGTACAAAGTCACGATCGCGCACGGCTTCCTGACACTGTCGCTGATTCCGCACCTGACGGGCAGCATTGCGCCGCGCGACGCGCGTGCCTACGACGGCCTCGTGATGGGCGTGAACTACGGTCTCGACAAGGTACGCTTCCCGGCACCGGTACCGGTCAACTCGAAGTTGCGTGCGGAGCGCACGTTGCTCGAAGCCGACCTCAAGGCACCGAACACGATCCAGCTGAAGCAACAGATCACGATCGAGATCGAAGGTGGCAGCAAACCCGCGTGTGTGGCCGAGTTCTTGATGCGTCTCATATACAGCTGAGGTTCGTTCGTGCGCGACTTCGACTGAACGGTTGGAGCGGCGGAGGTCCGGCGCGACAAGTCTCCATTTCCACCGAGCACCGACGGTGTTCCACTGAACTTCACCGTTCGTTGAAGCGCGGAATCAGCTCGACGAAGTTGCACGGTTTGAAGTTCACGTCGAGCTGATTGTGCAGGATGCGCTTCCACGCGGTCTGGCACGCGTTCTTCGAGCCGGGCATGCAGAACACCAGCGTACCGTTGCTCAAACCGCCGAGCGCGCGCGACTGGATGGTCGATGAGCCGATTTCTTCGAACGACACCTGCCGGAACAGTTCGCCGAAACCTTCGATGGTTTTTTCGAGCAGCGGCGCGATCGCTTCCGGCGTGCTGTCGCGGCCGGTGAAGCCGGTGCCGCCGGTGGTGAGAATGACGTCGACGTTCGGCTCCGCGATCCAGTGCGAGACGACCGCGCGGATCTGGAAGCGATCGTCTTTCACCAGCGCGCGATCGGCGAGTCGATGACCGTCGGCCGTAAGCATCTCGATCAACAGCGCGCCGGACGTGTCCTGCGCCAACGTGCGCGTGTCCGAAACGGTGAGCACGGCGCAGTTCAAGGAATGCACAGCGGAAGCGGGCGTTTTGGATGCGGTCATGGGATGCTCGGCATGTTTGCGGAACACACTTCACTTACATTAGAGTACGCGGCCAAATTCTACATACATTTCAACGGCTTTTGCGCCGGGGACAAATCTCTCTCTGATGGATAACCAGCTTGCCGAAGGTGATCGGCTGTTTCTCATTGCTGAGAGCCTGGCGCAGGATTTCTCACTGTTTCCGTCCAGCGGTTCGACCGGCATCGAACATCACGTTCGGGGTCTGTTGTCGCGCGCGCAGATCGCGCGTCAGCTCGAACTGCTGAACAACCTCGACATCGATTCGTACATCGAGTCGGTAGTAGCGAAGGCGGAAGACCCGGGTCGCGTCGACGCGCCGAGCGTCATACGGCAACTGGGTTCGAAGCTTCACGACGAGCGCATCGACGGACCGTTCTATTCGGCGATGCTCGACATGGACTTCGACGGCGAGAGCCGCACCATCGCCTTCATCGCGCAGGACCGTTCGGTGAAGAACGGCGTGTGGATGCCGCAGCATCACCTCATGGCCGCCGAACTGGTCGGCGAGTGTTCGAAGCGCAACATCGCGATCGTCAGCCTGATGGACACCCCCGGCGCCGATGCGGAGGAAGCCGCCAACAAGGCGAATCAGGCGCACAGCATCTCGCGGTTGATTGCCGAGATGTGCAACGTCGACGTGCCGAACATCGGCATCGTGTTCGGGCTCGGCTACTCGGGCGGTGCGATCCCGCTCGCCGCCAGCAATCTGATCCTGTCGGTGCGCGACGGCGTGTTCAGCACGATCCAGCCGAAAGGTCTCGCCAACATCGCGCGCCGCCTGAACCTGTCGTGGCAGGAGTGCGCCAAGTACGTTGGTCTGTCGCCATACGAGCTGTACGCGCAGGGCAATATCGACGGCGTCATCGACTACGCGCCGGGCGAGGGCGACGACAAGCTCGAGAACCTGCGCCTCGCGATCGTCACCGGCATCGACTCGATCGAGGACAGCACCAAGCAGTTCGTCGCCGAGAACCCGTACATCCTCGATCACTACCGGCACAATCTGGAGCGGTATCTGAAGCCGTCGAAGCGGCTGGTGGCGATGGAATCGCGCGCCTTGCTGCGACTGTCGAAGACGCCCACCGAATACACGAACGTGTTCGGCGTGGCTTACCGCTACCTGCGTTACCTCGGCACCCGCAAGCGCATCAAGGCGACCACCACCAAACAGTACGGTCGCCTGTCGGCGCAGGAATTACCCAAGGGCGAACTGTCCGAACGCTCCGATCGCGAGCGACGGCAAACCTTCCTGAAGTGGCTGCAGGATCCCGAAAAAGTGATCTACGACGACGCGCTGGCGAAGGCGTGGCGCAGCTACAACGAAAAGAAACAGGCGATGGACGACGAACGGGGCCGCATCGCGCAGCTGCTGTTCGGCGAACCGCGCAAGAACTACGAAGACGCCCGCGCCAACCTGCTCACCAGCGTGAGTATGTATCTGTACAACCGCTGGAAAAGCGAGGCGCAGGGCAACCTCAAGGCGCTGATCCAGTTCCTGCGCGATCACGCCGACTCGCGCCAGCTGCTGCGCATCAGCGAGATTAAAGAGCCGCGAACCTTTGCCGAAGCGTTGGCGGCCGACCGCGTGCTGGGGCCGCTGTTCCGCGAGCGCTTCAGCCACGAAGGCAAGAAGCTGCTGAACATCCGCGGCCTGCGCGACAAATCCGACAGCTACCTGCGGCACCAGCTGACGGCCGAGATCAACCTCGCGCTCACCGACGAGCGTTTATCCGACCTCATCGACGACACGCTGCTGTCGACGCGCGTGAAGACGATGCTGGCGGAACGCCGCAGCGACGTCGCGATCAACCGGCAGATTCTCGACGACCGCTACTCGTCGCATCTGGGCGGGCAGGAGGTGGTGCCGTCCAATGCGCAGCCGCGCGACGTCACCGTGCTCGACGTGCTGGTCGACGACGCGCTGCGCGAAGACTTCGTCACCGAGTGCGAGAACCTGTTGCTGTTCGATTCGGTGTACGACCAGATCATCGAGCACCTCGACACAATCGCCGAGGAAGCCGAATCCACCCGTGCATTGTCGAAGCGCACCATCACGAAGTTGCTGGACACGACGCTCGCGCAAGCCGCGCGCGCGGCGGTGAACGGCAACGCCGGAACAGCGTCGGGCGAGGCTATCGTCGAGCGCTTGCGCGGTCAGTTCTTCCGCTGGTTCCTGCGCGTGGCCGATACGCCGCGCAGCACCGACTTTTTCCGCGCGGTGGAGGAGTGGAAGAAGACCAGCTTCCCGCACCTATCGGATACGCTGTTCGTCGTCGTGACGTTCCTGTTCGAGCGCCTGCTCGGCATGCATCTGCAGTCGGAGAAAGACCGCCGTCGATACGACGGCCGCATCTCGCCGCGGGCGATCGGTCGTCGCAAAGACTTCTGGAACCGCCTGACCATCGCGTATCGCGATCTGCGCATTCAGGAAGTGGTCGAGGAATACAAAGGACGAAAAGCCACCGGCTACCGCGCGTTGATCGACACCTTCTTCACCGACTTCGAAGAACTTTACAGCGACCTCCTCAGCTCCGATCCCTGCGAATTCCCCGGCTTTCGAATCTCCATCGAAAGCGCGCTCAAAGCCAAGATTCCTCCGTGCGGCATCGTCACCGGCATCGGCACGTTCAATGACGGCGCGGGTGGGATTCGCGTCGGCGCGGTGATCTCGAACATCGATTTCCAGGCCGGCGCGTTCGACATGGCGAGCGCGGAGAAATTCTGCAAGTTGCTCGTCGACTGTGCGGAACGGCAACTGCCGGTGATCGGTTTCATCTCGTCGGGCGGTATGCAGACGAAAGAAGGGGCGGGCGCACTGTTCTCGATGGCGGCGGTGAACGATCGCATCACCCGCTTCGTGCGCGACTCCGAACTGCCGGTGATCATGTTCGGTTTCGGCGACTGCACCGGTGGCGCGCAGGCGAGCTTCGTCACGCATCCGCTCGCGCAGACGTACTACTTCAGCGGCACCAACATGCCGTTCGCCGGACAGATCGTGGTGCAGTCGAACCTCCCCTCGACGTCGACGTTGTCGAATTATCTGTCGGTGGTGCCCGGTGCGATGCAGGGTCTGGTGCGACACCCGTTCTTCGACGATCTCGACGACCGGTTGCGCAAGATCGACCCGGAAATTCCGCTGCCGACTGAGACAGCGGTCGAAGTGGTGCATCGCGTGATGCTCGGCTCGCTGTCGATGGAGCGGCCGCAGCTCGGCGGGCGGCGGCCGAAATTCCGCGATCGCGATCTGGTCCGCCCGGTGCAGCGCGTGCTGATCCACGCACGCGGTTGCACGGCGGTGAAACTGATCCGCGTCGCGCAACGCAACGGCATCGAAGTGGTGCTGGTTCAGTCCGACCCCGACATGGATTCGGCGTCGGTCGACATGCTCACCGAGCGCGACCGCGTCGTCTGCATTGGCGGCAACACGCCGGATGAGAGCTATCTGAACGCGATGAGCGTCCTGCGCGTGGCCGAACACGAACGCGTCGACTCGCTGCACCCCGGTATCGGCTTTCTATCGGAGAACTCGAGCTTCGCCGAGTTGTGCCGCAGCCACGGCATCAACTTCATCGGACCGCCGGTTGCGAGCATGGAGGCGATGGGTAACAAGTCGAACGCGATCAACACCGCATTGCGGCTCGACGTGCCCGTTGTACCGGGAAGCCACGGCATTCTGACGAACGTCGAACGCGCCGCAGAGGTTGCCAATCAGATCGGTTATCCGGTGCTGATCAAGGCGGTGCACGGCGGCGGCGGTAAAGGCATCCAGGTCGTGGATACGCCTGACGACTTTCATGAGACGTTCCATCGCGTGACGGTGGAAGCGCGCGCCGCCTTCGGCAACGGCGACGTATACCTCGAAAAATACGTCACGTCGCTGCGCCACATCGAGGCGCAATTGCTGCGCGACGTTCACGGCAACAGCAAGGTGCTCGGTTTGCGCGACTGCAGCGTGCAGCGCGACAAACAGAAGATCTTCGAAGAATCCGATTCGACTATGCTGCCCGACAACCTGCGCCAGGCGGTGCTGCAGTACACCGCGGCGATCGCCGACGAAGTCGGCTACGTCGGCGCTGGCACCGTCGAGTTCATCTTCGATCTGAAATCGAACGCCGTGTACTTCATGGAGATGAATACGCGGCTGCAGGTGGAGCACCCGGTAACCGAACTGGTCTCCGGCGTCGACATCGTCGGCGAACAGTTCCGCATTGCGTCCGGTGACAGCATTGCGAAGCTGGAAATCGGACACCACGGTTACGCGATCGAAGCGCGCATCAATGCGGAACGCATCGTGATCGGCGCGGGCGGCAAGCTGCAGTTCCGTCCCGATCCGGGCCAGATCCAGCAGTGCGATCTGCCGCAGGAAGAAGGCATCGAAATCATTGCCACCGCCGGCCCCGGCAAGTTCGTTTCGCCGTATTACGACAGCATGGTGGCGCAGGTGATCGCGCACGGCAGCAACCGGCTCGATACGATCGACAAGCTGCTCAACTATCTCGGTCGCGTGCGCATTTCCGGTATCTGCACGAACATCTCGCTGCTGAAGATGATTCTCTCGGACGCGGTATTCCGCGACGGCGTTTACGACACGAACTTCCTGCCGCAATTCCTCGCGCGCATCGACGCGAACGCGTTGATCCGTCAGATCGACGATGCGGCCGGCAAATCGAGCGCGGGCATCGACCGCAACGCGATCAAGATCGACGGCAGCGACGAACTGAAAGTGCTGTCGCCGTCGACCGGTATCTTCTACATCACGCCGACGCCGACCGAACCCGAGTTCGTCGCGGTTGGCGACCGCATCCGCGTGAACGACACGTTGTGTCAGCTCGAAGCGATGAAGATCTTCACGCCGCTCGCGTTGAAAGACTTCAACAACGGCGACGAGGAGTTGTATCCATCGGCGCAGCGCTACGAAGTGACGCGCATCAACAACACCAGCGGTCAGCAGGTGAACGTCGGCGATCTGCTGTTCGTGGTGAAACCGGTCGCAGGTTAGATCGCGACCAGGAGCGCGTACGCGCCGTCGCCGACGCAGTAGGCGCCGATCCCGAGGATCACCCAGCGGCTGACGCGGCGGAACTGGCGGTCGTCGCCGAAGCGATCGAGCAGTCGCGTGCCGAGGCGTGTTCCCAACACGGCGGCGCCGACCGACAGGGCGAGGAACAGCGGATCGACTCCGTCGCCGCTCACGCCCACCACACCGCCGTAGTAGACCAACTTCAGCATGTGGCCGATCGTCTGCGTCAACGCCTTGTTCGCGACTACCTGATAGCGGTCGAGCCTGGCGTGCAGATAGAAGAAGTCGAGCAGCGGACCGGACGCGCCGGCGAACAGCTGCGCTGCAGTCACCGAAGTACCGCAGACGACCGCGGTCGTTGGATGCGTCACGTCGAGACCGTTCAACTTCGGCACCACGAGCGCAACCCACGGCAGCGAGCCGATCGCGATCATCACCCAGTGCACGTTCGGCAGAAACGCGATGCTCGCGAACGCAGCAAACGAGATCGCGGCGCCGGCCAGGTACGGCGGCAGGATTTTCCACGCGAGATGCCGTCGCAGCAGCCAGGCGCGAGAACCGTTGGCGGTTCCCTGAACGACGCCGTGGATGATCATCGCGGCGGCGACGGATTTGAGCGACACGAGCAGCGCCATCAGCAGAATGCCGCCGGCCATTCCGAGCACGCCCGACAACATGCTGGTCAGCACGACGGCAACTACGATGACGATTTCGATCAACATTCTCTGTCTCGCCTCGAACTGGCGCGCGGCAGTGTCACCGAGTTAGATCGATGAAAAAAGCGAATGCCCGGAATATGATGCTTACTCACCCGGAATGTATGCCGCGATGATCGAGAACCTGGAAACGTTGGTCACACTGTCGAAGACCGGCACGATGATGGAAACCAGCACGGTGCTGAAGATCTCGCAGTCGGCCGTCAGCAAACGCATCGCGGCGCTCGAGCGCTACTACGACCGCGCACTGATCGAGCGTCACGGTCGGCGAGTGGTACTCACCCATCACGGCACGCGGCTGGTCGAGAAGGTGACGCCGCTGATCTCGGAGCTGCGCAGCGTGTTCCTCGAGGACAACGCGCTGCAGAAGGGCAAGATCATCATCGGCGTGTCGGAAGCGATTCTCGCGAGCTGGGGGCCACGCGTGTTCGCTACGGTGCAGCAGGAACTTCCGGAGGTGGAGTTCACGTTTCATGCGCAGCGCTCGCCGATCGTGCTCGACCGGATCCGCTCCGGCGAATACATGGTCGGCATCTGCACCGGCTCTGCCGATTCGGAGACCGACCTGCAGAGCGAAGTGCTGCGGCTGGAGCCGATGGTGATCGTGCCGTCGGCGTTGACGAGCATCGACTATCGCGTCGGCGACGAACTGTCGGTGATCACCATCGAATCGCGTTCGGGCGCGTGGCAATCGATCGAAGACGACATGCGCCGTCTGCGGCTGCACCGTTCCACGTCACTCGAGTCGTTCTTCACGGTGGCCCAGATGGCGCTGGCAGGCTTCGGTCACGGCCTGATTCCACAGGGCGTTGCGCGAACGCTCGGCGTGCCGGACGAGAAAGTGATACCGCTCGGCGACAGCGGTCTCAACCGTCCGGTGCGGTTCGTCGCGCGCAAGTCGATGTTCTCGCGTCCGCTGGTGCAGAGCTTCTATCAGTCGATGCTGAACCAGGCCCGGTCCTTCTGACGGTCTCCTTGCGCTCGCGTCGCCGCGGCAGGTAGTGTCGGCCTCTTCTATGGGGAGATCATTCGAAGATGAGCGACATCATCCTGCACCACTACGCGGGCTCACTGTTCTCGGAGAAGATCCGGCTGCTTCTCGGCTACCTGAAGTTGCCTTGGAAATCAGTCGTGACGGCGCCGATCATGCCGCGGCCGCTGCTCATGCCGCTGACGGGCGGCTACCGCCGCACACCGAACATGCAGCAGGGCGCCGACGTGTGGTGCGACAGCAAGATCATCGCGCGAACGGTTGGCCGACATAGCCGGCGACACCTCTCTGCACAGCGGCTTCGTGTCGGATCGTGTGGCGGAGTGGGCCGACAGCCATCTGTTCCGAGTCGTGGTGGCAGTGACGTTCCAGCCGCGCGCCGCCGGCGCGGCGATGAGCACGCTGTCGTCTACTCAGATCGAAGCGTTCATGAAAGACCGCGCGGAGCTGACTAAAGGCGCGCCGATCGTAACGATGCCGCCGGAGGTGGCGGAAGCGCATCTCGCGCTGTACCTCGGTGAACTCGACGGCGCATTCAAGGCGCCGTTCCTGTTCGGAAACAAGCCGCAGATCGCGGATTTTTCGGTGTATCACTGCCTCTGGCTGGTCGCCAACAATCCTACGATGGCGCAGCTGCTCGAGCCGTATCCGAACGTCACCGCCTGGCGCGCCCGGATGGCCGCGTTCGGTCACGGCAAGGTCACCGAAATAACCGCCGAAGAGGCGCTCGCGATCGGCACGAAAGCGACGCCGATGCCGATCCCGAAAACGGCGAGCCGACTGCCGGAAGGCTTTGTGCTCGGTCAGCAGGCATCCGTTGCGCCGACTGATTACGGCATGGCGTTTCCGGTAAGCGGCGAACTGGTGATCTGTTCCGCGCACGAATACGCGTTGCGCCGGCGCGATCCGGCCGCCGGCGAAATCGTCGTGCACTTTCCGCGGCAGGGCTTCGCGCTAACGCGATGACAGGTGCGAACGCCAGTACCGATGTTCGAGTGCCGTTGGTCATCGGCGCCATCGGGCATCGCGATCTCGTGCCTGGAGAAACGGCGCTGCTCGGGGAGCGAGTTCGAACGTTCCTGGATACTTTGCAGCGCAAGTATCCCGATTTGCGCGTGACAGTGCTCACTTCGCTCGCCGACGGTGCAGACCGACTCGTTGCCGACGTCGCGCGAGCGTTGAATCTGCCGATAACGTACGTATTGCCGATGCCGAGTGATCTGTACGAACGCGACTTCGGAGTGACGTCGCTCGACGAGTATCGGGAAGTTCTCGGTACTGGCAACGTGCTAACGCTTCCGCTCGTTGGCGACAGCACAGCGGACGATGTCACTCATCCGGGACCGAAACGGGACCTGCAGTACGCGCAGCTCGGCGCATTCATCGCGGCGCACTGTCACATTCTGCTGGCGCTCTGGGATGGCAACGAGAACGGCGCCTCCGGTGGAACCGCGCAGATCATCCGCTTTCACCAAGACGACTACATGCCGGGTCTAACGGCCGGCGAACCAAGCTCGCGGCTGGACGATACCGACGACGAGAGTGATCTCGTGCATCACATTGTTTGTTCGCGCGATCGCCCCGACGGGACGCCATCGTCGCCGTTGCGAGCGGGGGAGGCTTGGTGGCTGTCGCGTGACCACAAGACACCGCGTACCGCTGACATGCCAGCAAGGTACGGGGTGGTACTACAGCGAATGGTCGAGTTCAGTCGTGACGCGACACTACATCGGCAGCTGATCGAGAGCGAACCAAACGAGCTTCTAGCAGGCGACATCGATCCCGTCATCGACCAGGGTTCGCGCGCCATAGCGGAGTCGTTCAGAACTGCCGATGTTCTGGCGAAGCGTTATCAGAATCGCACGCGCAATGCGCTAGGCGGCCTGTACGTGTTCGCCGGGCTCGCCGGCTTCTGTTTCATTGTGTACAGCGAGCTGCCGGGCTGGAACGTGATGATCTATCCATATTGGGTCTTCATGGCGACGAGCATCGGGGCTTATCTCTTCGTGAGCCGCGGTGGCTGGCAGCGCCGCTATCACGACTACCGGGTGTTGGCCGAGGCGCTGCGCGTTCAGTTCTACTGGGCGATCGCCGGTGTCGAGCGACCGGCCGTCAGTCGCTTCGGACACGATGCGTTTCTGAAGCGCCAGGATCTCGAGCTCGGCTGGATCAGGAACATGCTGCGTGTTGCCGGGCAAAGGGACGATGCGACCGAAGAAATACCGTCCGATCGGGGTATCGAGATCGCGGCCCGCGATTGGGTCGAGTACGAGTTGAACTACTACGGAACGCGCTGGCCGCGCTTGCTGAAGTGGCATCGCTTTACAGAGGCACTGGATCGCACGTCCTTCACGGCCGGGCTGCTGCTGGCGGGTTGGCTCGCGTTCGCGCAGCTGCTTTTCGAACGCCAACCGACGAACTCGTTGATCGCACTGATGGGTTTCCTGCCCGTCATTGCGACGCTGCGCCAGCAGTATGCGCTGCGAACAGCAGAGGGAGAGTCGATTAACGAGTATCAGTTCATGGAGCGCATTCTTTCGAATGCGCAGCGACAGCTTCGAAGCGCGACCAGCACGACTGAGCGGCGGCGCATACTGCGCGAATTGGGCGATGCGGCGCTGCGCGAAAACGGTCGATGGATTCTGCGCTTACGTGAGCGGCCGATTTCGACGGTGGGCTGAATCAACGGCCAAGTATTGCGTTCCACAGCCGCACCGACACATCGTCGTCTGACGCGCGACATTCGATCTGCCGGTCGAGATGCATCTGCATTCGCGCGCCCCCGGTGAACTGCAACCAATCGGCGGGCGGCTCGCCATGACGCGCAAACTGCGCCCACATCGACATCATCCGTTGTGACAAGGCGGTCGCGTCGGATCCGGCTCCAGCGAACTTGGCGATCGACGGCAGATCGAAGTTGCCGAACACGAACGGAATTTCGATCGCGTGCGTGGCGCCCAGCCAGCCGCGCAGCGCCGGCGACGGCCAGTCGAACTGATACATCCAGGTGTTCGCGCCGCGCGCGAGCGCATATCGAAGCATCGGGTCGCGAAAGCGCAACTCAGTCTCGACGTCGGCCAGTATCGCCGCGTTCGGGTTGCGCGAGTTCGGCGCCAGGCCGCGATAGTGCGCCAATACTCTCGATGCAGTAGCCGAAGCGTCGAATATCCCGCGTTCCTTCAGCCTGCGTTCCATGTGGCTCGTCAGAGCCGCGTCGTCGAGTTTGAGGCTCGAACGGACGTACAACCGGTACTCGTCGCGATTGATTCCGATGATCAGCGGCACATCGGCGCCGCTTCGTGCAGCCGTCAGCGGATTCTGCGGCAGCACGTCGCTGTCGAGGTGAGGCCGTATCGGACTTGCATGGTGCACCGGCCTCAAGCGGCGCATCACAGCGTGCTGTGCGGCGAGCAGCTCGGTTGCGCTTACGTCGTCTGGATCGGTCGCAAGTTCCTCGCGCAGAACGGCGGCCGTCTCGTCGGCCTGCGCGCGCGTTGCAACGTTGTCCGCCGCACCACTCTGCGCGATCGCGCGATGGAACAGGCCGCGCGCAGCGGGCGCAGCAAGCAGGTTGCAGACGCTCATCGCGCCGGCCGATTCGCCCGCGAGGGTTACGTTCGCCGGATTTCCGCCGAATGCGGCGATGTTGTCTCGTATCCAGCTCAGCGCGGCGATCTGATCCCGGACGCCGACGTTGCGGTCGTGAAGCGGCACGAATCCCCAGACGCCGAGGCGATAGTTGAGCGTGACGACGACCATGCCGCCGGCGCTCGCGAGGTTGGAACCATCGAACAACGGATCGGCGCCGTCGCCGTGGATGAATCCGCCGCCGTAGATCCAGACGAACACCGGCAGCAGTTCCAGCGTTTGCGCGGGTGCGAACACGTTCAGATAAAGACAGTCCTCGTCCACGCGCGTTGCGCCGCGCAAACCCACGCCGACGGTTCTGGCCTGCTGTGGCGCCGGACCGGCACTGGACGCCGCGACGACACCATTCCATGGAAGCGGCGGCTGCGGTCGCAGGAAACGCGACGCTCCGACAGCGGGCGCGGCAAATCGAAGGCCGAGAAATTTCCTGACCGCGCCGTGCACCGTGCCGGCGACGATACCGTCGCGCAACTGCACGCGCGTTTCAGCGGACATGGACGGATGCGTTGGGGTACTCGGCGCTGCACCAGGCTGCGACGGCATCGACCCAACCCGGATCGTCGTTGAGACACGGGACCAGCGTCAGCGACTCGCCGCCGGCCGCGAGAAAGTGTTCGCGGCCGGTGATGCCGATCTCCTCCAGCGTCTCGAGGTTGTCCGCGACGAAAGCGGGACAGACCACCGTCAGCCGGGTGATTCCCTCGACCGGTAAGGTTCGCAGCATCTCATCCGTGTAGGGACGCAGCCACGGCAATCTACCGAGGCGCGATTGAAAGCTGACGCGCCATTGTTCGCTCGTTAACTTCAGGCGAAGGGCAACCGCGCGCGATGTGGCGAATACCTGATGCCGATAACAGGTTGCGTGGGCCGGCGATGGACGTTCGCAACAGTCCGCGGACTTCAGACAGTGATTCCCCGTCGGGTCGGCCTGCGTGATGTGCCGCTCGGGAAGACCGTGATAGCTGAACAGTAGCAATTGCGAGTCGGGCGGTGTCGCGCGCGCGATCGATCGCGCGAGCGCGTCGACGTAGTGCGGATCGTCGTAGAATGGCGGCAACGTCGTAACGCTGACGCGCGAATCGAGGCGCGCGAGTTCACGCTCAACGGCTTTGATCGAAGTGGTTCGCGTCGAGTCGGCATGATGCGGATACATCGGGATCAGCAGCACCTCGTTCGCACCGGTCGCGATCAGCTTTTCAATGCCGTCGCGAATCGTCGGTGCGCCATAGCGCATGGCGAGTTCGACCGGCACCGGCAGACGTTCTGCCAGTGCGTCGCGGAACGCTCGCGAATGGCGCAGCAGCGGCGAGCCGCCGGATTCCCAGATGCGCTGATAGGCGAGCGCCGTTCGCTTTGGCCGAAACGGCAGGATGAATCCCGAGACGACGATCTTGCGCACCAGCCACGGCGAATCGATCACGAACGGGTCCATCAGAAACTCGTTCAGATAGCGGCGCACGTCGGTGACGGTGGTACTGGCAGGAGATCCGAGATTGACGAGCAGAATGCCGCGTTGCCGCACGCCCTATCCTTGGTTGATGCAAAGCGATGGGATAGTATCCGCGCTCTTTTGCAAAGTCATGAGCGATGACGGTCATCATCGACTACGACGCCGGCAATCTGCGCAGTGTGCAGCGCGCGTGCGCCGAGGTCGGACTGACGGCGCGCATCACCAACGATGCGAGAATGGTCGCGCACGCCGATCGCGTGATTTTCCCAGGCGTCGGCGCGGCCGGCGCCGCGATGAAGAGCATCAAGTCGTCGGGACTCGACGTGGCACTGCGGCATGCCCTCGAGGCCGGAACGCCGGTACTCGGCATCTGCCTCGGATTGCAGATCTCGCTCGACTATTCGGAGGAGGGCGATACGCCCACGCTCGGCTTGATCGAGGGGCGCGTGGTGCGTTTCCGGCTCGACGATCCGGCGCTGAAAATCCCGCACATGGGCTGGAACGAAGTCACGGTCGTGAAGCCGCACCCGTTGTTACGCAAGGTTTCACCCGGCGACGAGTTCTATTTCGTCCACGCCTACTATCCGGAACCGAAACAGCGTTCCGAGGTGTACGCCACCACCGAATACGAGCGCACCTTTGCGTGCGCGTTGGGGCGCGCCAACTATTTCGCCACGCAGTTCCATCCGGAGAAGAGCGGCAGGGTAGGGCTCGAAGTGCTGGGTTGCTTCGCCACCTGGGACGGGCGGCCGTGCTGAGCAAACGGATCATCGCCTGTCTCGACGTGCGCAATGGGAAGCTGGCGAAGAGCGTCCGGTTCGTCGATACGAAAGACATCGGCGATCCGGTGCAGAAGGCGCGCGAATACTACGAAGACGGTCTCGACGAACTGGTCTTCTACGACATCACCGCGTCGAGCGACAAGCGCCGCATCATGCTCGACGTCGTCGAAGCGGTGGCGGAACAGGTGTTCATTCCGCTGTCTGTGGGTGGCGGAGTGCGAACGCTGGCCGATGCGACGGACCTGCGTCTCGCGGGCGCCGAAAAGATCAACGTCAACACCGCGGCGGTGGAGCGACCGGCGCTGATCGCCGAGTGCGCCGAGGCGATCGGCAACCAGAACATCGTGCTGTCGATGGACATCAAGGCGGTGGATGATCGGGCGCGCTGCCCGTCCGGCTATGAGATCGTCACGCATGGCGGCCGCACCCGCACGGGGAAAGACGCGCTGGCATGGGCGCTCGAAGGCGAGCGGCTCGGCGCCGGTGAACTCGTCGTCAACTCGATCGACGCAGACGGCACGCGCGAGGGATACGAAATCGTGCTGACTCGGTTGCTCTCGGAAGCGGTGCGCATTCCTGTGATCGCGTCAGGCGGCGCCGGCAAGCCGGAGCACCTGTACGACGTTCTGACGAAGGGGAAGGCCGATGCGGCGCTGGTCGCATCGATGGTGCATTACGGCGACTATCGCATCAGCGAGCTGAAAACCTACCTGCATGGGCGTGACATCAAAATGCGGATGAACTGGTGAAGAGGCAGCGATGAAAGCGATCTCCGTCGAAGACAACGCGCTGCGCTGGCGCGACACAGCCGATCCGGTAGCCGGCGCCGGCGAGATTCTGATCCGCAATCGTGCGACCGCGATCAATCGCGCGGACCTCGCACAGCGGGCGGGCGCGTATCCGCCGCCGCCCGGCGCGAGTTCGATCCTCGGCCTCGAGTGCGCCGGTGAAGTATTGGCCATCGGCGAAGGCGTGACGTCGCATCGCGTCGGCGATCGCGTGTGCGCATTGCTCGCCGGCGGTGGCTACGCCGAACGCGTGAACGTTCCGGCCGGACAGGCGCTGCGCATTCCGAAAGGACTCACGTTCGAACAAGCCGCGGCGCTGCCGGAAGTGTTTGCCACGGCGTATCTCAACCTGTTCATCGAGGCGCGCCTTGCAGTGGGCGAACGCGTGCTATTGCACGCGGGCGCGAGCGGCGTCGGCACGGCCGGCATTCAGCTGTGCAGAATGAATCGCAGCCCGTGCTTCGTCACCGTGGGCAGCGACGACAAGGTGGCGCGGTGCGTCGAACTCGGCGCGGATGGCGGCGTCAATCGACATGCCGGTGCGTTCGGCGATCTCGTCGCAGGATGGACCAATGGGCAGGGCTTCGACGTGATTCTCGATCCAGTAGGCGCCGGCTATCTGAAAACGAACCTGCGCGCGCTGCGCACCGACGGCCGCCTCGTGATCATCGGGTTGATGGGCGGCGCCGTGGCCGAACTGGAACTCGGGCTCATGATGATGAAGCGTCTGCGCGTGATCGGCTCGACGTTGCGCGCACGATCGGTCGCCGCGAAAACGGCGCTGATGGCCGATCTCGAGCGCGTCGTGTGGCCGCAGATCGAGAACGGCTCGATCAAGCCGATCGTCGACGCGGTGATTCCGATCGAGGAAGCCGACCGCGCGCACGCGCTCGTCGCGGCCGATCAGACGTTCGGCAAAGTGGTACTGTCGATCTGAGATCGACCGGCTTGTCGATCAGCTGATCGCTCCGCGGTTACGCGAGCGCCTCGAGCGCGCCGCGCTGGGTCGCGAGTGTGTCGATGGCGTTCTGCATCTCCGCGGCGCGTTCCCGTTCTTTCGCGACGACGTCCGCGGGCGCTTTCTCGACGAAACCCGCGTTGCCGAGCTTGCCCTCGATGCGCATCAGTTCCTGACGCCGCCGCGCGATTTCCTTGTCGAGCCGCGCGCGTTCTGCCACCACGTCGATCAGCCCAGCCAGCGGCACCATGAGTTTCAGATCGCCGACCAGTTGCATCGCCGCGGGCGGCGGTTCAGTACCGTCGGCGAGCCACTCGACGCGATCGAGCTTCGCCATGCGCTTCAGCAGCGTCTCGGTGGCCGCCAGTCGCTCGCGGTCGGCGCTGCCGCCGCCCTGCAGCAGCAGCGTCATCGTCTGGCCCGGTTTGATGTTCATCTCCCCACGGATCGTCCGCACCGCGAGCACGACGCCCTTCAGCCATTCGATCGCCGCTTCCGCGAACGGATCGTCGGTGAGGTCTTCGGCCTCGGGATAGGGCGCCACCATGATGGTCTTGCCAGCGATTCCGGTGAGGGGCGCGACCCGGCGCCATAGCGCGTCGGTGATGAACGGGATGATCGGATGGGCTGCGCGCAGCAGCAGTTCGAGCACCTTCAGCAACGACCGCCGCGTGCCGCGTTGCACCTCTGCGCTCGCGCCTTCGTCCCACAGCAGCGGCTTGGTCAGTTCAAGATACCAGTCGCAGTACTCGTGCCATGCGAAGTCGTAGATGATGTTCGCCAGCAGATCGAACCGGTACGTGTCGATCGCGCGCTCGGCATCGGTGAGCATTCGTTTCAGGCGCGATCCGATCCAGCGGTCGGCAAGCGTTTCCTCGGACGGACCCGCGAGCGCGGCGCTCTCCGTGTTCATCAGCACGAACTTCGTCGCGTTCCACAGCTTGTTGCAGAAATTGCGGTAACCCTCGATCCGCTTCAGGTCGAAGCGAACGTCGCGGCCGGTGGAGGCGAGCGCGCAGAACGCGAAGCGCAGTGCGTCCGTGCCATACGATGGAATGCCGTCCGGGAAGTCGCGCCGCGTTGCTTTCTCGATGGCCTTAGCCATCTGCGGCTGCATCAACCCCTCTGTTCGCTTGGTGATCAGGTCGGCGAGCGAAATTCCGTCGACGACGTCGAGTGGGTCGAGGCCGTTGCCGCGCGTCTTCGACATCTTCTGGCCTTCGGCGTCGCGCACGAGGCCGGTGATGTGCACTTTTCGAAACGGTACTTCTCCCATGAAGTGCAACGTCATCATGATCATCCGGGCGACCCAGAAGAAAATGATGTCGTGCCCTGTGACCAGCACGTCGGTCGGGTGATACATCTCCAACTCACGCGTATGGTCCGGCCAGCCGAGGGTGCCGAACGTCCACATCGCGGACGAGAACCACGTTTCCAGAACGTCTTGCTCAGCCGTCAGCGCGACATCGCCGGAGAGTTTGTATTTGTGCCGCACTTCGGCTTCGTCGCGCGCGACGTAGATCGCGCCGTTTGCGTCGTACCAGGCCGGAATCCGGTGTCCCCACCATTGTTGCCGGCTGATGCGTCCAGTCGCGGATCTCGCGCATCCACGCGAAGTACAGGTTTTCGTATTGTTTCGGCACGAACTCGATGTCGCCGCGTTGCACCGCTTCGATCGCGGGCTTGGCGAGCGAATCGATCGCGACGAACCACTGGTCGGTCAGCAACGGTTCGATGACGGCGTCGGAGCGATCGCCGCGCGGCACCATCAGTTTGTGGGGCTCGATCTTGTCGATGAGTCCGGCGGCGGTCAGATCGTCGACGATGCGTTTCCTCGCAACGGTGCGATCGAGGCCGCGATACGCAGCTGGAACGGCGTCGTTGAGGTGCGCATCGACGGTGAAGATGTTGATCATCGGCAGGTCGTGGCGCTGCCCGAC
Source organism: uncultured Gammaproteobacteria bacterium (assembly GCA_963780795.1). Taxonomy (GTDB): domain Bacteria; phylum Pseudomonadota; class Gammaproteobacteria; order Pseudomonadales; family Azotimanducaceae; genus DATJGR01. The sequence goes on from CAWADH010000014.1 coordinate 402,538, forward strand.
CTCGTAGTCGTTGAAGTCGTGCGCCGGCGTGATCTTCACGCAGCCGCTGCCGAATGTCGGATCGACGTAGCGTGTCGGCGATGATCGGGATTTCGCGATCGGTCAGCGGCAGACGCACGCGTTTGCCGACGAGTGCTTTGTAGCGTTCGTCGTCGGGGTGCACTGCCACGGCCGTGTCGCCGAGCATCGTTTCCGGCCGCGTCGTTGCGACGACTACGAAGTCGCGGCCGTCCGACGTTCGGGCGCCGTCGCACAACGGATATCTGAAGTGCCAAAGGCTGCCCTGTTCCTCCGTGCTTTCGACCTCGAGGTCCGAAATAGCCGTCTTCAGTTCCGGGTCCCAATTGACCAGGCGCCGCCCGCGATAGATCAGACCTTCGTCGTACAGCCGTACGAACGCTTCGCGAACGGCGCGGGCGTATCCTTCGTCCATCGTAAAGCGCTCGCGACCCCAGTCGAGCGACGACCCCATACGGCGCATCTGCTCCGAGATGCGTCCGCCAGAGGCGGCTTTCCATTCCCAGACTTTCTCGACGAACGCTTCGCGGCCGATCTCCGCTTTGCTGACTCCTCGCGCGTTGAGTTGTCGCTCGACCAGCATCTGCGTCGAGATACCGGCATGGTCGGTACCCATCTGCCACAGCGTTCGATCGCCTTTCATGCGCCGATAGCGGATCAGCGTGTCCATGATGGTGTGCTGGAACGCGTGGCCCATGTGCAGCGAGCCGGTCACGTTCGGCGGCGGAATCATGATGCAGTACGGCTTGCCGTTGCCGCTCGGTTCGAAATAGCCGGCCTGTTCCCACTCGCGATACAACGATTGTTCGAGGGCGTGCGGGTCGAAACTACTTTCCATCTTGCTCTTCGTCAGTGAGTGCGCGGGTGAATCGTGTCAGTTCGTTTTCCAGAATCGCCAGCAGCCGCGTGCGCAAATCGTCGATGCGGCTGTTCATCATTTCGACCAACCAGTCGTCCAGGGTGCGATCGATGCGCACCTTCAGCGATTCGTTCAGCTCGTTCATCTGCTCGGCTGACCAGCCCGTGTTGGAGCCTTCCGCGGTGGATCGGGCATCGGCGATGATCTTGCGCGCCTGCGCGCGCCACTCGTCGCCGAGCAACGCCTTGATCGTGTCGTCGGCGAGCCCGGACGCGCCCACACCTTCGGCCGCGCCGTCGTCGAACGATGCGCGACTGGTGAACACCGATTCGTTGACTGTGAACGCACCCTCGACCATGTCCTCGAGCACGGGTACGTCGTCGCTGTCGTCCGATTCGGGTGCCGGCTCGGGCCGGTCGAGCAGCGCGCGGATCGATTCGAGATCGCCGAGAAGCGAATTCTGCGCTTCGCTCTCTCGCGTCGATGGCTTCGGCTTCTTCATCAGCGGTCTTCGGAAGGATCGATCTCGTGATGAAACAGAGGATAGCCTCTGTCGCGATAGTATTTGTAGCGATCGCGTCCGTCTTCGCGCGACGACTGCACGACGATTTCCGCCACCCGTTCGAAGCGTCCGAAGAACGCCGGAATGGACGCTGCGAGGTTGATCAGCAGCTGATCCGCACCGGATTCCGGCTCGCGATGATCGATCACGACCGGCGCGTTCACGCTCGCAGGCTCGCCGTTGATGCCGTGCGGCAGAAAGCGATGATCCGGGTACTCCCACATCAGGGCATCGAGATCGCGACTCGCGTCGACATCCGCGACGTGCACGTGCACGCGCTGACCGGCGGTGACCGCCTTGTACGCGAGCCGGCACGCAAATCTGCGGCGCGCCTCCAGATCGACGTCGGGCAGGATGTAGAAGTCGACGCGCGTCAAATCCCGTCAGACCTGATTTAGAAGGTACTGGAACAGCATCGGCACCGGCCGGCCGGTTGCGCCTTTCGCGGCGCCGCTCGCATAGGCGCTGCCGGCCACGTCGAGGTGCGCCCACGCGAACTGTTTGGCGAAGCGCGACAGGAAACATGCGGCCACCACGGCGCCCGCGTCGCGACCTCCGACATTCGCCATGTCGGCGAAGTTGCTCTTCAGATTCTGCTGATAGTCATCCCACACCGGCATCTGCCAGGCGCGGTCCCAGATGTATTCGCCGGCGTTCAACAGACTCGCCGCCAGTTCGTCGTCGTTGGCGAACAGACCGCTGGCGTGGGCGCCGAGCGCCACCACGCATGCGCCGGTCAGCGTTGCCACGTCGATCACCGCTTTCGGCCGATAACGTTCGGCATAGGTCAACGTGTCGCATAGCACCAGTCGCCCCTCGGCGTCGGTGTTCAGGATCTCCACGGTCTGGCCCGACAGCGTTTTGACGACGTCGCCGGGACGGCTGGCCCGTCCGCTCGGCATGTTCTCGGCGGCCGCCACCAGCGTGACGAGGTTGATCGGCAGCTTCGCGTCGATGACCGCCTTGGTGGTGCCCAACACGGCGGCGGCTCCGCACATGTCGAACTTCATTTCGTCCATCGCCGCGGGCGGCTTCAGACTGATGCCGCCGGTATCGAAGGTGATGCCCTTGCCAATCAGTGCGATCGGCGGCATTTTCGCGGCCGCACCACGGTACTCCACGATGATCAGCTTGCCCGGCGTCGCGCTGCCTTGCGTCACCGACATGAACGCGCCCATGCCGAGCCTTTCGATTTCGCGCTCGTCGACCACTTTGACCTTCACGCGATTTTTCGGCGCCGCGTTGCGCGCTAGTTTCCGGGCCTCGGCGGCGAGGTAGGTCGGGTTGCAGACGTTCGGCGGCTGATTTCCCAGGTCGCGCGCAAACGCCATTCCGGCGTCGAGCGCCTGCGCATGCCGCACTGCGCTGCTGGTCGCGTTGTGACCGCGCGCGGTGCTGTGCACGGCAAGCTGAGCGATCTGCGCAGGCGGCGTCTCGTCCTGCTGCTGTTTCGATGCGGCGAACCGATACAGCTGAGATGTGAGCGACGCCAACGCGACACGCGCCTTCTGATAGCCGTCGTAGCCGGCAACCTTGAACGCGTCGATCGCGAGCACCGAATCGCGCACCGGTGCCGACTTCAATGCAGTGGCGGCCGCTCCGATTGCCTTACGGTAGTCGGCCGGACTCAGTTCGGCCTCGTCGCCGACGCCTACCAACAGCAGGCGGCGGATCGAAGTTGCCTTCGGCAGCGTGATCAACTGCGCGCGCCCGGGCTTGTCGAGGAAGTCGTGGCTCGATGCAGCGAGGTAGTCGTCGAGCTCGAGCGCGCGAGCGACCGAACGCGCCGCGTGCATCGTGACGATCAGACAATCGGTGCGTAGATCCTCGAGTTTTCCGGACTTCGTCGAATACTTCATAATCTCCAGTCTTGTCGCGCGTTTGCTTCGAACAAGTCTAATTGAAAAGCCGCGACACACGACACTCAAACGGAAGCGGGAACGGCTGACGGACACAGTAGATGGGCATCGCGTTCCGATACGTTTCCCGCGAGTTGTTGGCGGTGTTCTTCGTCACCGCTCTGGTGTTGTTGGCGATCGCGCTCGGCGGACGGTTCATGGGTTATCTGCAGGATGCCGCCGTCGGCAAACACTCTGCCGATGCGCTGCTCACGATCATCGGCCTGCGCGTTCCCGAGTTTCTGCAGCTGACGTTGCCGTTTTCGTTTTACATCGCGCTGGTGCTCACTGCAGCGCGGTTGTACGCGGACCAGGAAATGACCGTGCTGGTCACCAGCGGCAGTTCGCCGTCGCAGGTGCTGGCGTGGATCGGCGTCAGCGCGATCGTCGTCGCGACAGGTGTGGTGTATCTCTCCGTGCAGGTCACGCCGCATGCGCTCGGAGTACTCGAACGGTTTCTCTCGGCAGAGCGCGTCGAGCGCGAGTTCGAAACGATGACACCCGGCGTTTTCCACAGCTTCAACGACGGCGCGCGCGTGACGTACTCGGAATCGACGTCGCCGGACAAGCGCGAACTGTCGCGCGTCTTCATCGCGGCGCAGGTGCAGGGCCACAGCATCACCATCTGGGCGCAGCGGGGCAGTCAATACATCGACGCGATCACCGGCAGCCGCTTCATGCGGCTGGGCGCCGGACGACGCTACGAAGGCGAGATCGGACAAACGCCGTATCGCGTGGTGAAGTTCGAGACGTTGAGCCAGCGCATCGAGCAGCGCGATCCCGCGCTCGCCGACATCGAGATCGACGCGCAGCCGACGAGCCTGCTCGCGCGCGACGACCCGCGGTCGTCGGCCGAGCGGCATTGGCGGTATGCGCTGCCGCTCATGACGTTGGTTGCCGTGCCGATCGGTTTCGCGCTCGCCAGAGTGCGGCCGCGCGAGGGGCGGTTCGCGCGGATCGTTCCGGCAGTGCTCGCGTTCCTGGCGTACTACTTCGTGCTGCTGGTGAATCGCAATGCGCTCGCGGTGGGCCATATATCGAACGCGATCGGCATGTGGCCCACTCACGCGGTGTTCGCGGCGGTGGGCGTCGTGCTGCTGCAGCGATTGAACCAGCCGCACGCGGACTGACCCGTTGATACTCCGCATCGACCGTTACATCAGCAGCACCGTCTTCAAGGCGATGCTGGTCGTGTTGATCGCATTCGTCGGGCTCAACGTCGTGTTTCAGCTCGTCGACGAACTGCGCGAGAAGTACGTCGGCTACGGATTCTGGCAGGCGGTCGTCTACGTGCTGCTGACGTTGCCGCGGCGCATCTACGAACTGATTCCGTACGTCGCCTTTCTCGGCACGTTAGTTGGCCTCGGGCAGCTGGCGGGACAGAACGAACTGACGGTGTTGCGCGCGGCCGGTGTGTCGGTGCGCCGCCTGTTCACGTCGGCCGCGTTTCCGGCCACCGGCGCGCTGCTGATTGCGTTGCTGCTCGGCGAATATCTCGCGCCGTGGGGAGAGGAAGCGGCTGAGGGGTACAAGGCGCGAGCGCGGCAGGAATCGACAACGATTCGATTCTGGGGCGGCCACTGGTATCGCGAAGGCGGCTTGTTCATGGACGTCGCGGCCATGGACGCGAGCGGACACCTGGTCGGCGTGCGGCAATTCTTCCTCGACGACGCCCGCCACCTTCGAATCGCGCGCCACGCGGCGACCGCGCGTTATCTGAAGGATGAAGGCGCGTGGATGCTGAGCGACGTCAGCGAGACGCTGCTCGACGACAGCGGAACCCGCGCGCGACATCTGGACGAAGTACGCTGGCCGTCGGATGCAACGCCTGAACTGCTCGGCATAAGGGTGTTGTTGGGACCGTCGACGCTGTCGATCCGTGGGCTCGCCACGCAGATCGCGTACATGGAGCGCGAAGGGTTGGATGCGAGCCGCTACAAGCTGGCGTACTGGGGCAAGGTGCTGCAGCCGCTGGCGATTCTCGGTCTCGCGTTGCTGGCGCTGTGTTTCATCATCGGGCCGCTGCGTGAAGTGAGCATGGGCACACGGCTGGCCGTCGGAACGCTGACGGGACTCGCATTCAAATACCTCGAGGACATTCTCGGGCCGATGAGCATGGTGTTCCACATACCGGCGGCCGTGGCGATCGCGTTGCCGATTGCGGTGTGCTGGCTCGCCGCGATGCTATTGGTGCGCCGTTCGCAGTAGACGTCAGCGGGTGGGGCGGTGCACGACGTGCGTGCGCGACAGCATGTCGGACCACGCGCGGCGGTCCGGATCGATGTAGATCCACAGATAGCCGAGGCCGAGCGCGGCGAACGAAAGCCCCGCGCCGATGAATCGCAGCAGCGCCTGCCCCAACCGCATCGGTGTGCCGTCGTCGGTCTCGATGCGCAGGCTCCAGGCCAGCATGCCGGCCGTCTGACCGCGCCACACCCAGAAGTAGGCGAAGAAGCCGAACAGCTCGACGAACAGAATCGTCTTCACGAGCGGCCCGAGTACCGGACCGTTATGTATCGCCACGCCGATGAACAGCGTCACCAGCCAGATTGCGAGCACGAGCATGGCGTCATAGGTCATGGCTCCGAGACGACGCAGCAGACCGGCCGGACGAGGTAGTAGGGCGTCGGGCACCGCTCGGTCGGTCAGATGACGAAAGCGCGCGCGCGCGTGCGAACGGGGAACTCGAGCGGCATCAATCGCGTCGCCACGGATCCGGCGCCGCTTCGCGAGGTTTCGGCAGGTCTTCGATCAACTGCTGGCGCAGACGGATGGCGCGGCGATACGCCTCGATCAGGTAACTCTGTTCGCCGCTCGCCTCGTGCACCGACAGCCGCCGCAGACGCCGCTGATAGTCGACGATCTCCCGCAGCATCCGCACGGCGGCGGCGCTGGCGGCCTGCTGGTCGGGTGACATCTGCGCTTGCGGTGTTGCCATCTCGATCTCCCCTATGTGGCATGCCGACTTCCTGTCGGCTCGACCGAATATAGGTTAGCGAGTTTTATTAATCAACGAGATTAATAAGCGACCTTAACTCATTGATAACACGAGCTACCCGAACGAAACGACTCCAGCCCCATCGAGCTGCGCGGGGCGGCCGCAGAATTCCTGATGCGTCATCGCATCGAGCACGCCGGCGTCGCTGCAGTTGCCCCACGCCCGCCGACCGTCGGGGAGGCGGCAGGCGACGTGCGCGATGGACGGACCGTCGGCGCCGTACATCACCGTGTAGCTTTCGACGTCGACCGCACCGCGATGCGCCATGGCGACCTCGCGCCACGGCGTTTCGTCGACCTTCGCCTGCAGGTCTTCGTGGCGGAATGCCCGCGTCGGCGCTTGGGAGGAGTACACGCCGAACGCGTGTTTGGTCAGATACCCGCCGTTCGCCGTGACGAGTCCGCGCGCGTTGCGATCGCCGCGCAGCACTTCTGCCATCCGTGCGATCGAGTGCATGACGTAGTTGTTCAACGGTCCGCCGCCGAACGTGAGGCCGCCCGTTACCGTCAGCGGGCGGCGTTCGTCGAGCCCGAGTTCCGCCGCGGCGACCTCGACCGCGACCGGAAAGCAGCTGTACACGTCGACGTGCTCGACGTTCTTTGCGGTGACGCCGGCCAGTTCGAGACAGCGACCGCCGGCAAAGCGGATTGCCGGCGACGAGTGCAGGTTGTCGCGGTTGGAGACGAAGTAATGGTCGTGCGCATCGGTGCCGGCCCACGGATAGATCCAGCGGTCTTCCGAAATGCCGAAGCGCTTCGCCGCGGCGACCGAGCACAGGATCAGCGCTGCTGCCTGATCGACGTTGTTGTTCGAGTTCATCAGCTTCGGATATGGAAACGACACCGGTCGGTTCGATGCGGACGGCGTGCGGATTTCTTCCGCGGTGTGGCGCTCCTGAATCCACGCGTGTGGATTGGAGCTTGCGACATCGCTGAAGCGCGCCCACAACTCGGAGATGCGCTTCAGATGCGCCGGAATGCTCTCGTGGCGCGCGTGCCGCAGCGCATTCTCGAACAGCGGATACAGCTGAATCGGTTGACCGAGGCCGACTGCTTTCTCGGCATCGTGGCGCATGTTCTTGTCTTCGCCGATCAGCCGGGCCGGTGTACCGGGCGCTTCCTGCCATTTGAGATCGACGCCTTGCTTGCGCGCGCGCGCCTGGGTGTAGCCGCATTCCGCTCCGGTGATAACGATCACTTCATGGCGCTGCGCCTGAATGTCGAGTGCGCTCTGGTTCACCGTCGATTGCACGTAGTTGCCGCCGTAAGGCGTCAGCGCGGTTTCGGCGTTGGGAACGCCCACCGCTTGTGCGACGATGCGCGCCGGATCCTTGTACGGCCAGATTCCGCGGATCACGCGCACCGAGGTCGCGTGGTTCAGCAAGTTGTTGGAGCCTGAGTCGGCGGCGGCCGCGCGGACCGCATCGATCATCAACGCCAAGGGTTCCTTTGCCTGTGCAGGGTCGGCTACGCGCTGCTCGAGCTGGCTGATGCCGACCAGCACGGGCACGGTTTGATCGCGGTTCATGTCTTCGTCTGCCTGATGCCGAAAGGCGTGGATGATATGAAGAAGACCCATCAATTAGAAGGCGCCTGGAGGGCGGATGACGCGGCGTACCCGGTGGAGCCTGCTGATGCTTCTGGTCGTGGCGCCGGCGGCATCGGCCTGGAACGACGCCGGACACATGATTGCGGCGCTGATCGCATACGACCGGATGCCGTCGTCGGTGCGCGAACCGATGGCCCGGTTGGTCCGCGCGCATCCGCGCTTTCAGGAGGATTTCGTTCCGCGCCTGCCGAAAGCACTGCGCAACGCGGCCGCGGCCGAGCAGGACCGTTGGTATTTCGCGTTTGCGTCGACGTGGCCCGATGCAGCGCGCCGTTTCGACAACGTGCGCGGCGCTTCGGCACGCGATGCACTGGTCGCCCACTACAACCATTCCACGTGGCACTACATCAACCTCCCGACGTATGCGGAGGCGTCGGATCGGCGACGCATCGGCGCGCCGATGCCGTCGATGAGCGCGGCCGGAGTCGATGAAGCGCGCATGAACGTCGTGCAGGCGCTCGACAGGCTGACGCGAAGCTGGTGCAGCGCATCCGATGGCGAACGCGCGCTCGCGCTGTCGTGGATCACGCACCTGATCGCCGACCTCCATCAGCCGTTGCACGCGACGACGCTGTACGCGGATCCCGCGTTCGAGCGGGGCGACCGCGGCGGCAACGACATTCTGGTCAGCGGAGCGACGCAGTTGCGTGCCGATAATATGCATGCGCTCTGGGACGGCGCGCTCGGCTACGAATCGAAATACCGGCAGCTCGAGGCGCTTGCGCGTGATTACGGACGGCAGGCACCCGATGCCTCGAAGAACGACGACAACGGCGATTTCCTGCATAGATTCCAGTCGTGGGCTAAACAGAGCCGAGCGCTGGCTGCGAGCGATGTGTACACGCCGGAGGTGCGCGCGGCCGTGGCGTCTGGCAACTCCCGACAGCCGAGCGTGTCGATCGGCGATGCCTATCTCGCCGCGATGCACGCAACGGCGGTTCGTCAGATTGCGCTGGCCGGTCGCCGCACCGCCACCATACTCGCGGCGCTTGCCGACGTGGCGGCGTCGTCTGGATGTGCCCGACAAGTGAACTGAGGCGCGCTATGACGATACGGTTCGTTCTGTGGGACAACGACGGCGTACTGGTGGACACGGAGGAGGGCTACTACCTCGCTACCAGACGCGCGCTCGGAGAGATCGGCATCGAGCTCGACCTGGCGCACTATCATCGTCTGCGTGCGCAAGGCGTTACTTCGTGGACCCTGGCCGAAGCGGCGGGAATCGATGCCCGCACGATCGACCGGCAACGGAGTCTGCGCAATGACTACTACCAGCAGTTCATCCGCTCCCGAAACCTCGAAATCGAAGGCGTGCACGACGAGATCGCGGCGATGGCGGCTAGCTATCGAATGGCGGTCGTCACGACCGCGAAACGGAGCGACTTCGAGCTCATTCATCGCGAGCGCCGCATCGTCCGTCACATGGAATTCGTGCTGACCGGCGACGACTACCAGCCGCACAAACCGCATCCGGCCGGCTACCTGGCGGCGCTCGAACGATTCGGCGCGACGGCGGACGAAGCGGTCGTGATCGAAGATTCGAAGCAGGGGCTCGATGCGGCCCGCGGCGCCGGACTCGCGTGTCTGATCGTCCACAATCCGTTTTTCGGAACGGCACACGACTTCGACGGCGCGACGCACGTTCTCGGGTCTGTCGCCGAGGTGCGGCGCGTGCTGGAAGAAATGCGCGGCGACGCGTCGTCCGACTGACGACTCGCGAGCGGGCGGTATACACTCGGTCGGTCGCTCACGGTCGAGAGGGAGGCCGTTTCGATGACGCAGTTCAACGCGTGGCCGCTCGGGGGCGGCGTCTGGGTCGGGCCGGTGCGCAAGCCGCGCAATTCCGCCGCGAACGAGAAAGGCAGCATTCACGACGACGCGGTTGCACAGAAGCTCGGCTTCAGGGGCGGAACCGTGGCGGCCTCACTGCACATGGAGCAGTTCCCGCCGCTTCTCCTGCACATGTTCGGGCCGCGCTGGTGGGAGTGCGGCGGCCTCTCGCTGTACTTCCGTTACGCAACCACCGACCTCGAAGCCGCTCAGTGTCACGCGGTGGCGCCGATGCGACCGCCGACCGAAGACGTCCGCATCGAAGTATGGATGGAGCATCCGAAATCCGGTGGCGGCGGTTCGGAGCGGATCGCTGACGGTACCGCGTCCGTCGGTTGTCCCGACCTCGGGTCCGCGCTGCGCCAACGCATTCAGCTGATTCCGGAACCCGGTGAATTGCGGATCCTCTCGCAGCTGTCGGCCGGCGCGTGTTGCGACGGCGTGCCCGCGCGCATCTCGCAAAGCGCACTCGACGAGCGTCTGTCGGTCATCACCGAACCGCTCGATGCATACACGACCGGCAGTCCCTGGAGCAGGCCTGCGTTGCCGCCGAGCCTGATGGTGCGGGCGATGCGCGCGGTGGAACCGGCTCTGCTGGCGCGCAGCGGTCCGGTGGTCGGGCTGTTCGGCGCCATCGAAGTGCAGCATCTGAACGGTCCGCTGTTCGTCGAAACCGACTATCTCGCGCGCGGCCGCGTGCTCGCGATCAGCGAAACGCCGAAGACGGAGTTCTTCTGGTACGAGTCGACGCTCACCGACCCCGTTGAGGGGACCGACGTCGCGAGCATGCTGATGATGCTGCGCTTCATGAAAGCCTCGAGCCCGTTATGGGAATCGACGAATAGCGGCGTAACTTCGGATGCGGGCGAGCGCGGTAGCGCTTGACCGCGGTGGCGCTTGATCTTCCACCGGCGTTCGCGTATTCCTGCGTCCCCCTTCGGGCAAAATAAGTTCACCGATGAATGACGAAGAACAGCGGCGTATGCGCGACGACGTGCGCAGCCAGACGGTGGTGCGCAACGTCGAAGACGCGCTGTGGCGATACAACGAAGAACACGAAGAAACGCTGTCGGTGTACGACGTCATCGGCATGGTGCTGGAAGGGCTGATCGCCGAAGGCATGTGTCCGGCCTGTATCTCCGAATCGGTGCAGATCGCGTTCGAGCGCGCCGGCGTCGACCCGAACGAGCACATCCAGGAAGGCGACGGCGATCGCCCGACGATGAACCGTCCCGACGGCGACGTGTTCCACTGACTCTCTATATGGAAAAGCTCCGCCTCCGAGATCTCGCCTAGACTGACGTTGATGCCTCGCGGCCACCCGGGCCGTCGATCGAAGCCACAGGACAGATGAGATGTGCAGGTTCACCTTCTATCAGGGCGAGCCGATCCGGCTGAGCGCGTTGGTGACGGAACCCGCGCATTCGCTGATCAATCAGAGTTTCGATTCACGCGAAGGCGAAGAACCGCTGAACGGCGACGGCTTCGGCGTGGTCTGGTACGTGCCCGAACTAACCGATGCGCCCGGTCGATTTCGCGGCGTCTCGCCGGCCTGGAACAACGCCAATCTGCACGAGATCGCACGGGTGGTGACGAGCCGCTGCGTGATGGCGCACGTACGTGCGGCCACGCAGCAACTCGCCGTTTCGGAATTGAATTGCCATCCGTTCGTGGTCGGGCGCTGGTCGTTCATGCACAACGGCGACATCGGCGGTTTCGGGAAGATCCGCCGCGCGCTGCTGTCGCAGCTGTCCGATGCGCGTTTCGACGCGATCCACGGCAGCACCGACTCGGAACACTTCTTCGCCGTTCTGCTCGACGAACTGTCGTCGGAAGGCAGCGACCCGGAGGCCGAAGCGATCGGCCGCGCGTTCCAGCGCGGGCTCGATCGCGTTCAGGCGCTGGTCGCCGCGCAGGCGCCGGACGAACACCTCTACATCAACGCCGTGCTCACCAATGGCAACGAAGCGGTCGCGGTTCGCTATACCACCGACGACCCCGACGAAGGTTCGTCGCTGCACATCAATCAGGGACAGCGCTACGTCTGCGAAGACGGCGTGTGCAGGATGGTCGACACGGTGCACGCGGGATCGGTCATCGTCAGCTCTGAGCCGCTGTCGGAAGATCCCGGCTGGACCGCGTTCAAGCCGAACTCGATGGTGCTGCTCGCGGACAACCGGGTTGTCCGCACCATCTCGCTCTGAGCGAGCCTTTCGAGGGGCCAACCGGGTTGTCCGCACCGTGACGCCATGAGGAGACCGGTCTGCAGGGCCAACCGGGTTGTCCGCACCGTCTCGCTCTGAGCGAGCCTTTCGAGGGGACAACCGGGTTGTCCGCACCGTGGCGCTATGAGGAGACCGGTCTGCTGGGACAACCGGGTTGTCCGCACGGTCGCGCTGTGAGCGAGCCTTTCGAGGGGCCAACCGGGTTGTCCGCACGGTCGCGCTGTGAGCGAGCCTTTCGACGGGACAACGGGGTTGTCCGCACCGTCGCATTATGACGACAGCGCGCGTCGGTGGTCGTAGTCGTCGAGCACCGAACTCAATGCCAGCGCACCCTTCACGAGCGCTTCCTTCTGCGTTTTTTCGAGCTGCTTGATCGCATGCTCGGCACGTAGTGCCGCACCACGCTCGCCGATCACCGCGCTGAAGATCAGATCCACCGGTTTGCGGGTACGCAGGTAACGCGCGGCGCGCGCGCCGCCGCGTTGATGCTCCTTCCAGCGGCGCTGCACATCGGTGCTGATGCCGGTGTAAACGCTGCCGTCGGCGCAGCGCACCATGTAC
>CAWADH010000015.1:0-11357 GCA_963780795.1 uncultured Gammaproteobacteria bacterium
CGGAGTTATCTGCAAGGCCTGAAAGCAGGTCGGGCATATAAGAATATTACTTGTGGGTGCTGGATGAAAACGGATCGAACATGGGCAAAGGTACTCTACTTCGCCTGAGGATAAGCGGTTGGCTGGGGCGACACCAATCAATTGCCCCAGACGGTTAAGACTGGCATGATCGGACATATTGCATGACCCGAACATACGGGCTAGACCGTGAACTTTTACGGACAGTTCGATCCTCCGGTGGATCGCTTCATCTATGAGCGCTACTTTGCCGGTCGCCAAGGTCCGGGCGTGGCGATCGAATGCGGCGCGTTCGACGGCGTTACCGAATGCACCTGCAAGGTCTTCGAGGAATCCCTCGGCTGGAGGTGCATCAACGTCGAGCCCTATCCGCCGGCGTTCGACAAGCTCGTCGCGAACAGGCCTCGCGCGACCAATCTCAACGTGGCGCTGTCGAATACCGCGGGGACCGCCGAATTCACGGCAGTGATTCACCCCGTGTTCGGCGTCGATTGCAACAACGGATCCCTATGCCACACGGACCAGCATCTGCGAGTCTTCTCGACCGGATCGGCTGCACGTATCGGCAATATCGCGTGACGACGACCACCTACGCAGAGCTCGTCGCCGCGCAGCAGCCTGCGTCGGTCGACCTGTTCGTCCTCGATGTCGAAGGCCACGAGCGCGACGTGCTGGAAGGAATGCGGAATACGCCGCCTGCGTTGCTGCCCGCGATCGTCTGCATCGAGCACGGTCATCTCGGTGTCGACGCGCTGAAGCCGATGCTCGAGGCTCTCGGGTACACATTCGACACGACCTCCTTCGTGAATTCGTTCTACGTTCGCAACGACGTCGCGATCGTGTATTTTGCCCTGCGCAACGCCGATCCCGCGCTGCTGTGGAAGACGATCGAACTCGAACGCGAGCTTTCCCGCTGCCGAGCCGTCAGCGCGATAGCCGACGCCGAAGTGGCGCGGCTCACGAACTCGCGCAGCTGGAGGCTTACCGCGCCCCTGCGTCGACTCAAGCAGCAGGTCGACCGGGTTTGGATCCGTGCTAGCCGCCGCGAGCCGGATCGCTAGCTGTGAAGTCTCACGACCTTGTCCCCGGATGGATCGGTGTGGCGCCGACGCACCGCGAGCGCTGCCGCGACAAGCGCGTTTGCCGCATTGAAGGCGAGCGCCGACGAGGCGCCCAAGCGCTCGGCGAGCGAGGTAGCAGGGGTGTCAAAGGTCGAAGGGACTAGAACGCCGGCGCGATCAACTTAGCTTTACACAATGCACCCGGCAGGCTTGCTATCGAAAGCTCGCAGTCCTTTAGCTGAATTTGCGCCGCGCCGCTCTGTAGCCACAGAAAGTCGGCGCGGGTAACGCGCGGGTCGTCGGGCACCACGCTCACCACGTCGAACCAAAGCCTGGGACTCTCCGCGAAGCCGACCGGATCCGATCGAACCTCGAGCTCCGGCAGGAACCGCCCTTCATGGTCGCGGTAGCAAATGCGGACCATCCCGTACGATTCGCCGCCGACTTCCTCGACTGTGCACCACCCGCGCGCCCGAAGCAGGTCGCCCGAGTGCAAATCTTTGGGCAGAACGGATCCGATCAGCACGTTGGAGTCGCCGATTCGTTGCGTGCGGACGCGGGCAACACCTCGACCTCTCGGCTCGAAAATCAATCCCGCGCCCTCGCCGTACTCCAGCAGCGGCGGCAGGGCCAACGCGTCGTCGACACGCCTCGGAATCGACCGAATGGTCTTGACCATGGGCACCACGCTGTAGCCCTGAGCGGCCACACCCGCCTCGATCCAGCCGAACACCGCGGTCTTCGACATCGGCGCGGCATGACACGCATCGGGCTCGGAAACAACGCGGACCTCGTGAACGTTGCCAATCCCCTCAAACCAGTACTCGGCGGCGGTTCGCAACGATGCGCGATCGATCAGCGCAAAGCCGCCTTTCGACGTATTTCGCTCCGCGCGCGGCGTGAACTCGGAAAGGCCCACAATGAGATGGTCCTCCGTCGCGGCAAGTCCGCGCGTCATCGTCGCAGGCGTGGACGTCGACCAGACGGTTTGATTGTAGTCGACGCTGAGAAGATTCCCGCCTTTGGAATCGCAGACCAGCAAGCCGGCCAATTCGGCGCTGTGCCACGCGTTGTGTGCCCACCGGGCGGTCGTCGAAAAGACGGCGTGAAGCTCCATGCTCGGCCACCGGTGAACCCAAACGCTCGATAGCAGATTGCCGTTGTGTGCAATCGAATACAGGAGGTCGTCCTGCACGTGAACCGAGTTGAGATGGAGGCTGATGGTTCCAGGCAGCAATCCATCCCACCGTGAAGCCACCAGGTTTACGTCGCCGAATGAGCCGCTCTCGGGATCCCAGAGGGCGATGGCGTTGCGGCCCGTATTCGCCGCGATCACTCGCTTACCGATGCATTCCACCTGGTGTGGATGCAGCAACGATCGCGGCGATGTGGTCCGGCCGCCATCCCGTGCATAGTGGGTACAGACGCCGAACCGGCGCTCGGTCCGGAAGTCCTCGTGACCCCACGCGGCCAGGTTGTCATCGAGGCTGTGCGAGAGCACGACGCCGTACTCGTTCCAGCTGATGCCGTAATACTCAGGCTGCGACGCGTGCACGCGGCGCAGGCGTTCGGTGTCACCATCGAAATGCCAGATCGCGTCCGGCGTAGACAAGAGCAGCGAGATTGCGTCGCTCACGTATTGTTATACAACCGTTCTCTCGCCTGCACGTCGCTGTCAGGGCGCGGCCCGAACGAGTCGCGCCGGCACGCCGACGTAGACGCCTGCGATGTCGACATTGTCGATTACGACCGCGCCGGCACCGATCGTGACGTCATCCGCAATGCCGACATTGTCGACAAGGACCGCGCCGGCGCCGACGAAAGACTGTCGACCGATGCGGCAACGTCCCGCGATCGTCGCATTGATGGCGACGTGCGCGTAGTCGCCGACGATCGACTCGTGGTCGACGAGCGCCGACGTATTGATGATCGCACCCTCTCCGACTAGGGCGAACGGCCCCACGTGTGCGCCGTGCGCGACCAGCGTTCCCGCACCAACGACAGCGCCATGGCCGACGTAAGCCCGCCGTGATATCAGCGTCGCTAGCGTCATACCTCGTCTCCGTATCGTATCGACAGCCTCTTTTCGGCCGCTTACGGTGCCTACCGCCGGGAATGCCGCCCAGCCTTCGCCAATCGCTCCAGGCCACTCGCGCACCACCCGGAATCCGGCGATGAGCTCGTCGTCGCGCGCGCGCGCATCGACAAACATTAATTCCGGGATACCGCAATCAAGGGCGATGTCCGCGACGCTACGCGCATGCCCGCCGCATCCCAGGAACAGCAATCCGCGATACGTCACTCCGGCCTCTCGCGCACCCCGGTAAGCAGCGCACCCGAACCCACGCGATGGTCTTCGCGTTGCCCGGCGCCAACCTCCTCGCCATCTGAGAGGGCCACCTTTTCGAGGAGAGCGAGATACTCCTCGGAAACCGTCGCCCAGCTGCGTCCGATCACTGACGCGCACGACAGACGCTGCATCTCGTAGAGTTCTTGGCGGTGCTCGATGGCCCAGGCGATGCGATCGGCCACGTCGCGCCAATCGTAGGGGTCGAACAGCATCGCGTCACGCAGCGCCGGATCAACGATCACCTCCTCGGTAACGGCGATGCGAGCCATCACCACCGGCGTGCCCACGGAGAGGGCCTCCGTCAGCGTGAACGGACAGCCGCCTTCGAACAAGCTGGGGTTCACCGCTACGGCAGCGAGCCGATAGCACGCGGCAAGCTGCTGCACGCTAAGCCCGCGCAGACACAGCACATCGTTCGCGAGGCCTCGCTGCGCAATGTACTCGCCGACAGACGGGATCCCGGTGGCGTCACCGGTCAGGATCAACTTATGCGCATATCCCCTCCGTCGCAGCAACTCGTCATACGCTTGAACCAGGATCAGCATGTTCTTGTTGGGGCGCGCCTGATTCGGGGAGAAGATGAAGCGCATTTCGCGGTTCTGGAAGGACGATGCATATTCGAGATTCGTCGAACGCATCAGCGAATCGGCTAGCAATACCCGGCAGAACTCGAGTGTCGCGGCTTCCGGGTCGGGCGTGCCGCTGATCCTGATCTGCGGGCCGAGATCGTTGTTGCCATGCCGGATCACGTGGACCGAGGCCGGGTGGCGATCGAACTCGCGCACAAGCGTCTGCCATTTCACGTCGTCGCTATAGGTGACTAGGTGGCGAGCGTCGCGTATCACCGCGGCGATGCGCTGATATACCTCGAGGCCCAGCTTTCCCGTCGTCTCCGCGAAGCTTATGGGCAGTCTCGACAGAACGACATCGGGTATGCATAAGAGGCGCGGGCGTCTTATTCGATTGAACTGGGGCCAGAAGGCCGTGGGGCAATACCACGCTATGACATCGTCGCGGCGATTGATTAGATCCACGAGCGCGTCTGCTTCCGCCGTTTCTAGACTCCGATATAGCCGGCGCCCCCACGGTTCAGCGCCCGGGTCGCGAACTAGCGTTGCGAGCCGTCGCCGAAGCGAGCCGCCCGGCACCTTGGACCGCGCCCGCACAAGAAGCCCCTCGGCCACGGACTGCAAACGCGAAGTACCAGCGCCAACCGTGGCCGCCAAAGCTGCACCTATCAACAGCAGCGGAGTGAGCGCGGCCCCGGCTAGGAGAAATGCCAACAAATTTCGCGTCGAGACGAAAAAACGCTCGATCGGCATCCAAGCTTGCGCGGAGCGTAAGCGCATGCGCTGGCGCTTGCGGCCACGACCGCGGTTGCGCGCTCGCACGTACGCGGCGATGACCGAGCTCGCCGCGGCCTGCACTCGCAAAGAGATCGGCAGCGAACGCATGGTGAGAAGTTCGAAACTATCGGCCGAGACCTGTTCCTCCTCGCATAGTGCCTGCAACCCCTCGATCGTCCAGGTGGGACAGGCGACGACCAGCCGGATGCCATCGCTCTCGGCCGCGCCTTTGAGCAGATAGGCGAGATGGCGGCCCAGCCCCTCACCTCGCAGTTCGGTCGTTGGCGGATACGCCAGAAATATCCCGTATTTCCTCATAACGCCTCGCGCGCGGCGTCCCAGTATCGCGTCGCGAGGCGCATATATTCGTCGGCCTCGATCGCTGCCGGTTCCATGTGACCCACGCGACCCTTGGCACCTTCTTCGCGAGCCTTCATCCGACGCGCGAATGCAAGAGCATCGTCGTCGCAGAAGTCGATCGGTGCAAAACGTCCACGCGACCACTCGCGCGATACCGGGGATTCGCAGGTGAGCACCGGGACCCCCGCGCGCAATGCATCCGCAACGTAGCACGCAGGGCCGTCGCCGTGTCCGGTGAAGACAGCCGCAACGACATTCGCGTACGCGGCCTTACGCTCACGAAGGGCCAGCGGATCCCAGGTCACCCGCGAGCGGAGCCGGCGATCGGATTCCAGTGCAGTCACGACTCCCGGCGCAAGGGTGTATCCGTCTTGTCCGATACGTGCAGGACCGCGTCCGACTGCAATGCAAGGTAGCGTACCTTTGCTACGAGTGTAGTAGGCCTGCAAAGCTTCGATCGCGAGCAGCTGTCGGGATTCTGGTATACCGTCCAGGATCACCGCGATTGCAGACGTCGGGCGCGGCAAGGATTCATCTGACGACTCGTTGAAAGGCGGTGCCGGAGGCAGCACGCGTATGCGCTCGCGTGCAATTCCGCCAAATTGCGCTGCGTCCTCGGCGACGGCGTCGGACGGCGTCCATACGCCCGCCGCGCGCCTGGCAATTTCCCTGTATGAGGCATCGGCGTGCGAAGCGAGACCGGGATGGTACCTTTGTGCGTAACCGAATACCGCCACGCAATACGGCCTAAGCGAGAGAATCGGCAATGTCACCTCGTCGCTTGTCAAAATCCACAAATCACAGTCGAGCAAATTGTTAATTCCATCGTCCGCAACGAGGTACTCAGGCCAGGGCAACTCGGCTTGATGGCCCGCGAAGCGCAGAGCGATTTCAGCGGTTTCCTTCCGCAGACGCTTCCAGCGGAACGTCCGCACGGACACGCCGGGCGGCAACGGGCCTAACACCTGCGACAGATTCTCGTTCAGATCAGCGTTTACCGCGAGCACGATGTGCGCTCGCTCGCCGGCTGCGCATGCTCCGTCCCGCAACGCCATCGTCGTCCGCCACGCGTAGGTCAAGTCGGCGGGACGAGCGAACGAAGGCACGAGCACGGCGATACGCCGTGTCTTCCGCTCGACGGATCTAGGACCGGTTGCGCGCCACGCGCGACGGGCGAGCAAGCGGCCGAAGCCCTCGCGCCACAGAGGCTCGCATCGTTCGGGGCGCAACGGGTCCAACAATCGCACCTGCGTGCGGCGTATCTCCGCGATCAGCTTCGCGTCGCCCGCCAGAATCCGCTCGACCTTGCTCCGTGCCTCGCGCACGCTGTCGGAGCAGCCAGGCAGCCGCTCGCAGGCCAATCGATCCAGCATGCCGCCGGAACGATAGACGACCGGCATGCCCACGCGTATCGCTTCGAACGGATGATAGTGAACGTGATTGGGCTCCGTACTGTGGTAGTACATCACGCGGAACTGCTGCATGTTCTGCCGGTGTACCGCGGAGGGAACGTAGCCCAGCACGCGCGGATCCTTCACCGCGATCGGTTGCGCGCCACCGATGGCGTAGTCGACGCCCTCGAACTCGCGTTTGAACGTCTCGTAGACCATTCGGAAATGGCCCGACGAGCCAATCCGGGGACAGACGAAATAGAGTCGTGCGTCGTCGCCGCGCCAACGATCGTCAATCGTGGCGTCACGCAATCCCAGCGGCAAGTAACAAGCGCGCCTGCGGATGAAATCGTCCTCGATCTCGTGCAAGTGGGCGTACGCCTCGCCGAACCAGAAGCGGTCGCCCATGCGGCGAATGCGCTCGACCCCGGGCACGCCGAGATACTGGTACAGCAGGCCGCTGTACGTGTGCTCGCGCGCGTGTCCAAAGACGCGCAGAATCGCGTCGCCCTTGAAATGCCGGGTGACGCTCTCGATCTGCCGCGGGAAGAAGGCGAAAAACAGCAGATCGAAATTCCGATTCGCGATTTCCCACGCGTGCGGCGAAGGCGAGCGATACCAATCGGCCGCGTTTAGCACCGACAACTCGTCCTTCGACAGCGACAGCGACGCATCGTACGAATCGTCGATGCTCGCACTCAGGTTACCTTCGTCGTACGGGAAAGTCTTGGGCAAGAAGACCTCCCGGATGCCCAGTGCCTGCAGCTGGCGCATCTCAAAATCGCGCAGCGTGCCGTGGTTGAGGAGCCACATCACGCGCGGGACCGACAGGTCGCTTTTCATGACCGCGCCTTCACCATGGCGCCATACCGTGCGATAGCGTCGCCTACCGGACCGTCGAACGCGAGGCGTCCGTGGTCGAGCACGATCCCACGCGTGCACAGGGACTTCAAGGCGTTTACGTCGTGCGACGCGATAACGACAATCTGGGCACCGTCGATCAGGCCGTTGAGACGATTGCGCGCCTTTGCCATGAACGTCGCGTCGCCAGCTCCGATCACCTCATCGATCAGGAGAATGTCGCCGCCGACCGCGGTCGAGATCGCAAACGCCAAGCGAACGAGCATGCCTGCGGAATAGGTGCGCAGTGGGTAGTCGATGAACTCGTCGAGATCGGCGAACGATACGATCTCCGACTCGAGCGCCGACATCTGATGCGGCGTCTGTCCTAGCAACAAGCCGCGATAAAGAATGTTTTCTCGGCCCGTCGCGTCGGGCTCAAAGCCCAGACCCAGCTCAAAGAGTCCCCGGACCTTTCCTCGCACATCAAGTCGGCCACTCGAGATCGGATAGAGATTCGCGATCGCCCGCAGCAGCGTGCTTTTGCCTGCACCGTTGTGCCCAACGAGGCCGATGCGCTCGCCCGCGCTGATCGCCAACGACACGTCGCGCAGTGCGTGCACGTCGACAATTCCACCATTCCGGCGCTCGGAGTGCAAGGCGCGCGCAAGCAGCGCCTTCAACGATCGCTCGGCGAACGCGACCGATGCGTAGTGGAGGTTGACGCCCTCGAGTTGAATCGATGCCGCGTTCACAGGTAGAAGATCACTCGCCGCTCCAGCCTTCGCCCTGCCAAACAGGCGAGAAGGCCGAATATTACGGGGATCGCAAAAGCAAAGGTAAAGTTCGTCGTTGTGGGCCACTCGCCGGCGAGCAGCGGCGCGCGCACGATCTGAAGCAAATGATAGATTGGATTGTCGTCCACGAGCGAGCCGAGTCCGGCTTTGCGAAACACATCGGCTTCGAAATAGACGGGGGAGATGAACCAGAGTGCCTGGAGGACCAGCCCGAGCGCATGCGGGACGTCCCGGAACCGCGTAGCAAAATAGGCGAGGAATGTCGCCACAGACCATCCGATCATCAGCAGCAATGGAAAGATTGCCAATGCGGCAAGCCACGACCAGCCAAGGTTTTCCGGCATCACCAGCAGCACCCAAACAACCAGACCAACGCTTGCGAACGCAAACACGAAGATATTGGTCAGCGCCGTGCGTAACGTGTAGATGGCGAGCGGATGCCTCGTCTGCTTGATATACGCGTCTGCCTGAACGAAGGCGAGCGCACCACCCGACACCGTGCCACCTACGAATTCCCAGGTGATCATGCCGGTGAAGATGTACGGCGCGTAGCGGCTGACGTCCGCATGGAAAATGCGGCTGAATACGATGGTGAGCAGCGCCGTCATCGCGAGCGGTTGGATCACCGACCATAGTGCGCCCAGAAACGAGCGCCGCCAACGTGTGCGCAAATCCGACAGCGCCAGATGGGTCCAGAAGTAACGCGCTTCCCAGATCTTGCGAATGTAGCTCGCCGCGTCGGCCATTGATCCATTCTTCATCGTGGCGCCGACGCCGGCGGCCGTGCGTAGACCTTCCGCTGGTGGCGCGCGATGTGTTCTTGCTTCAGAGTCGACGGGCGCTTCAGCCATCTTTGTAGAAATTCCGAATACAGGCGGCGACGTAAGCCACGTCGTCGTCGCTCAACCCGGGCCAGCTCGGCAGGTTGATGCCGCGCGCGCCGAGCGCCTCCGCAACCGGATACCGGGATTCGCCGTTGGCCGCGTACATCGGAAGCCGATGTGCCGGAACGAACGTCGGTCGCGTTTCGACGCCGTACTCGCTCAGCGCGTTGCGTAGCTGCGTACGGATCTGGTCGTTTTCGACGAGCACCGACACCATCCAGAACGAGTGCGTCGTGCCGCCTCGCTCTTCGTGCAGCTCCAGCGGTAAGCCCGCGAGGCCGCGTCGGTACCCTTGCGCAATCGTCCGCTTGCGCGCGAGAAACGCGCCCGCCTGCTCGAGTTGCGCGAGCCCGAGCGCGGCGGCGAGATTGGTCATGCGGTAGTTGAAGCCGAGCTCGACGTGCCAGTATTCCCGCTCGCTAGACACGCCCTGGTTCTTCAGCAGCGCGACCCGCTCGGACACTTGGCGGTCTCGCGCCACAACCATCCCGCCCTCACCGGTCGTGATCGTCTTGTTGCCGAAGAAGCTGAACGTCGCGACGTCTCCGAAGGTTCCCACGTGGCGTACGCCGATCCTCGTGCCGAATGCCTCGGCACAGTCTTCGATCACCCGCAGGCCATGCCGGCGCGCAATCGATTCGATGCGTTCCATGTCGCACGCCTGCCCGTACAGATGAACGGCGATGATCGCCCGCGTCCTGGACGTAACCCGTCGTTCGATGTCGGCCGGGTCGAGCTGCCAATTCCCCGGATCCGCGTCGACAAACACCGGCGTGGCACCGATAAGACGAACCATGTTGACTGGCGCGACATAGGTAAACGTCGGTACGATGACCTCGTCGAGGGGGCCAATATCGAGCGCGGCCAATGCGACGTGCAAGGCGGCGGTCCCGTTGCAGACGCTGACGGCCCGGCGCGCGCCGACAAAATCGGCGAAAGCCTGCTCGAAGCGCTGGACGAATTCGCCGCGCGACGAAATCCAGCCGCTGTCGAATGCCTCGAGCAGGTAGCGGCGTTCGCGTTCTCCGAGTTGCGGCCGATAAACCGGCAGCCGCCGCTCAATCATGTCCGGCCCTGGCACGGTAGCCATGGCGGGAAACAAGGTGGTCGCGCTCGGCTGCGGCAAGATCGGCAGTGACCATTTCTCTTACAAGCTCGTCAAACGAGATCCGCGGCTTCCACCCGAGGACGGCGCGCGCCTTCGCGGCGTCACCGAGCAGTGCGTCGACCTCCGCCGGTCGCAAGTAGGCCTTGTCGACGCGGACGACGACGCGGCCATCGTCAGCGCGACCAACCGTCTGCGCACCGCGCCCGTCCCAGCAAATCGGCATCCGAAGCTCCTCCGCGGCCCGATCGATAAAGTCACGGACCGAATACTGGTGGCCGGTGGCGATCACGAAGTCGCTGGGCGCAGGCTGCTGTAGCATCAGCCACTGCGCTTCGACGTAATCGCGGGCGTGGCCCCAGTCACGCCTGGCATCGAGATTTCCCAGATACAGGCACGACTGCAGCCCGAGCTTGATCCGGCAGAGCGCGCGCGTGATCTTGCGCGTCACGAACGTTTCGCCGCGGATCGGGCTCTCGTGATTGAACAGGATGCCGTTGCATGCGAAGAGACCGTACGCTTCTCGGTAATTGATCGTTATCCAGTGCGCGAACAGTTTTGCCACGCCGTACGGCGATCGCGGGTAGAATGCGGTGCCTTCGTTCTGGGGCGATTCGCTCACGCGTCCGTAGAGTTCGGACGTCGACGCCTGGTAATAGCGCGTCTTTTCGCCGAGCCCCGTGATCCGAATGGCCTCGAGCAGCCGAAGCGCCCCCAGAGCGTCCGCGTTCGCCGTGTACTCCGGTTGGACAAACGACACCGACACATGACTTTGCGCGGCGAGGTTGTAGACTTCATCCGGCTTAACTTGGTCGACGATCCGAACGAGCGACATGCCGTCCGTCATGTCGCCGTAGTGCAGGAAGAACCGCGTGCCAGGCTCGTGCGGATCCTGGTAGAGATGGTCGATGCGCTCGCTATTGAAGCTCGACGCGCGCCGTCGGACGCCGTGGACGACATACCCCTTGGCCAGAAGCAGTTCGGCAAGGTAGGCGCCATCCTGACCCGTGATGCCGGTTATTAGAGCCCTTTTCATTTCCACCCCACAATTCCTTCTGGTCTTGTACTGTTCATTATCGCAGATCGCAGTGAAATGAAAACAAAGGATCGATGCCGCCAATGTCTGCACCTGGTGTCTGCGTCGGGGAGAGCGCATGCTCGCGCGGGAAGCCCTTCAAGGCGGGCGGCGTTGACCGCCGCGCTTC
>CAWADH010000016.1:0-264318 GCA_963780795.1 uncultured Gammaproteobacteria bacterium
GCATGACCATACAGCGCCGCGACTTTGACCTGCGCCAGCGCATCCTGAAACAGATTGTGACGCAAATGTAAGCCACCGATCTCGCGAAGTGCCTGGGTGTTGTACAGCGTGTTGCAGCAGTACTGCATGGTGTCGTTCCGGAACCAGGCAAACATGAGATCGGCCATCGATGCAGACGCGGTAGCCCGATTCGGCCGTTCGAAAATGACGGATCCATCCGCGCGGATGATGCGAATGCCGTTCTGATCAGACCGACCGAAGGGTCACCACCAACGGCCTGCATGCACGATTCCACGAAGTCCGGGTCGACCAGGTCGTCGTCGTGCAGCAGCAGCACATAGGCGCCACCGGCGCGCTCGAGGCATTGATTGAGATTGCCGTTCAGCCCGAGGTTTTCCGATTGACGAACGTACACCACACGCGCGCCACCGATACTCCGCACGACGCTTGCAGTGGCGTCGGTCGAGCAGTTGTCCGACACGATGATTTCGAGGTTCGGGTATGTCTGAGCAATCGCACTGCGCAGTGTAGCCGGGAGCGTCTTCTCTGCTCGGTTATACGTTGGAATGGCAATCGTAACGAGTGGCAGCGATGTGTGGGTTGGATTTTTCACGTGGTTCCGCTGTCCAATTGCTAACTACCTCGTCCAGCCGCGCGAGAATGATGGTGTCTAACAATAACACGCGGCGCTTCAGCAACTGATTGTCGATGCAAGGCTCCGACAAAGTTCGGACAGGGAGTTGGCCGACCTCGGGTTGAATGGCGGAGATCGATGTTCAATCTTTGTGCTAACTGACGCGACGAGTGATGGAGCGGGTGCGTGTGTGGAATAGCTGGAGAGCTGTTGTTTTCAGAGGCTCCGTCTTTTGCGGACTGGTCGCACATCAGCCAACTGATGAGACGACGCGGTCCGGATGGGCAGGGCGCTTGGTTCTCTAACGACGGCCGCTGCTCATTCGTCTTCAGACGGCTTGCGATCATCGACCTTTCGGCGGCGGGAGAACAGCCGATGGTCACCGAATGCGGCCGATATGCGCTCGTCTTCAATGGGGAGATCTACAATTTCCGTGCCCTGCGCAGGGAACTCGAACAGAGCGGCGTTCGGTTCAAGTCGACGGGTGATTCCGAGGTCGTGCTGCAGGCATTGATCGCATGGGGCGCGGATGCCCTGAGCCGGTTCAACGGTATCTTCGCGCTCGCATTTTACGATTCCAACACTCGGCGCCTCCTGCTGGCGCGAGACCACGCGGGCATTAAGCCGTTGTACGTGCTACGCGCGCGCGGCGGGATCATGTTCGCGTCTCAGTACGACCAGCTGCTCGCGCACCCCTGGGCCGATGACCAGCGGGTCTCGCAAGACGCGCTAGGGCTGTACCTGCGCTTTGCTTTCATCCCCGCGCCTTTCGGCGTGCTCGAAAATACCCAGATGCTCGAACCGGGCACATGGCTCGAGTTCGAGGCGAACGGTAATGCGCGACAAGGCCGCCACTTCCGACTGCCGAAGTGGGTCGTGCCGTCACTTCGCGGCGAGGATGCGGTCGACGCCGTCGATTCGGCCGTCGATTCGGCAGTGCGCCGTCAACTCGTCAGTGACGTGCCAGTTGGTGCATTCCTCTCGGGCGGAATCGACTCTCCGCTCGTGGTTTCGAAGATGTGCGGGGTTGCGTCTGAGCGCGTTCGCGCTTTCACGATCGGTACCAACGATCCGCGCAGCGATGAGACGTTCGACGCCGAGGCCTATGCGCGTGAGTTGGGAGTGGCACATACCATCGAAACGGTGACCGAGGACCGGGCCCGAGCGCTAGTGAACGATGCGATCGATGCGTGTGGCGAGCCCTTCGGCGACTATTCCGTCATTCCAACGCTGCTCGTGTCTCGGCTGGCCGCCCGCGACTTCAAAGTGGTGCTGTCGGGTGACGGCGGTGACGAGCTGTTCTGGGGCTACGTCCGCCGCATGGTACCGATGATTCAATCTGCTCCGGACTTTGACGTGCCATACGCGCTTCGTGCACCCCAGAGGCCGGCGCGCCGCCTATTCGGCGCAGGGGGCATACCCGACTACCTGCGCTGGCCGTCGCTTGGTCATATGCAGGTCGCGAAGCACACTCACCTGCCGGGTACCTGGTTGAAGCAGGTATTCCCGAGGTTACCCGCGTTTCCCAACAGCTATCATGCGTTCGACTTTAGCGGATCGGACCCGGACGCCGCGGCGCAGTGGCTGCGTTGGAACGAATTCGTTTGCCATCTCACGATGGTGCTGCTGAAGGTGGATCGGGCAAGCATGTTTCATTCGCTCGAGGTTCGCGTGCCATTGCTCGACCGCGAGGTGATCGAGACTGCGTTGCAGGTGGACTGGCGTGCGTGTCTCGACATGGACAAACGACTCGGCAAATTGCCCTTGCGTCGCGCCCTGGCGCGTGCGGTGAGCCACCAGACCAGCGCGAAGCGCGGATTCGAAGTGCCCATGGGCCAATGGTTGCGGACCTCGCTGCGCGCCTGTTCGAAGAAACCGTGCTGTCGCGAGACGACATCATGGGACTCGCGATCGATCGAAAGTCGCTGCGCCAGCTCTTTCGAGCTCCACCTGAACGGTAGCCACGACTTTGCTTGGGGTCTTTGGCCGCTACTGAGTCTCGCGTTGTGGGAGCAACGGCATATGAGGGGCGGGCGGCGCGGCGGACGCATGAAACCTGAACCGCGACGGGCTGCTTAGCGCTTTCGAACGGCATCGTGGTGGGCGACAATTGTCAGGTTGAACAGGGTGTTGCGAAGTAATGCTCCCGAATGGTCCCAATCCAGAAGCGCCGACGCTTCGGCGCCGCCTCACGCGGAAGATCGCTCGCGTACTCAAGCGGTCGCTCGGCCCGATCGAGCGGCGGCTGGGGGTGATCACGCATGTCAATACCGAGGTATCGGCGGTTGCGTTGACGTTCGACGATGGCCCGCATCCGCAGTGGACGCCGCGTCTGCTTGATCTGCTGGCGCGACATCACGCCAAAGCGACTTTCTTCATGGTGGGCGAGATGGCGGCCCGGTATCCCGATCTCGTCGCGCGCGTCGCAGCTGCGGGTCACGCGATCGGCAACCACTCCTGGAATCACCCCTCGTTTCCGGCGGTAACGTTCTCGGAGCGGTCGGCTCAGGTCGCGCGATGCGCCGTGGTCATTCCGGTGAGGCAGCAGAAGCTGTTTCGGCCGCCGTTCGGCGACCTCGATTGGAAGACGTACCCGCCACTGATTGCCAAAGGCTACGCTGTCATCGGATGGAGCGTGAGCTCTTCGGACTGGCGCCGCGGCGACGCATCGCAGATTGTCGACGCGGTCGAGCGCCAGCTGAAGCCCGGGAGCATCGTTTTGATGCACGACCATCTCTTCGCATATTCGACCGCCGACGAACCATCGCGCGAACCCATGCTGCTCGCGCTCGAGCGCTTGATGGCGCAGGGGCGGTTCGACTTCGTGACCGTCCCGGAACTGCTTTTGCTGGGACGACCACAACGTCGGTTCTGGCTAAAAGAGACTGAAGGCGGCTGGCTGCGTGATCTGGCCAGCTATGATGATCTCGGCTTCAGATACTGAACGACGCGTCCGCCGCCAGCACCATAGTGGGCAATTGAAGGCGCATCCAACCGACCGTTTGACGGATCAGCGATCTCGCCTTCGCAGGGAGGTAGAGCAACACCAGTCTATAGGCAACGTACGCAACCGCGGTGGATCCGACGTTTCGGCGGATCAGGCCCATTAAAAAGCCTGCGGCCCATGCCCGGTCGGTCTTGCGGCCTTCCGCAGTTGCGCGATCTGCCGCGACCCTCAATGCACGCTTGATCCTTTGGTTAACCAAAGGCCGCACATCCGCGCGGCAGGTCCGCAAATGGTGCCTCCAGATGTCGAGGTTCGGCTGCACGAAGCGAAAGAACTGGAGCGCGGAGGCGCCGGACAGATTGGCATCGTGTTGGCGGTACCTGACGAGCGGCGCCTTCACCACCGCAACGTCGAATTCAGCGGTGGCGCGCACGTAAAACTCGTAGTCATCGCAGCGGCATTCGGAGAACACGCCGATGGCGTCGAAAACACGCCTGGCAATCATGACCTGCGAGGGTGTGTCGATCAGACAGTCGTGCAGGAATCGACGGTAAAGATCCGCGGAAACCACCGCATCGTCGGGCAACTTGGCGAAGAAGCGGTCAGTCGCGTCGAACAGCAGTGTCGACCGCAGTGTTCGCCCATCGTCGTGCGAGAACGAGACACCGTCGGTGACGATGAGCCCCGCGTTCGGGAAGCGTTGCGCCGCCTCGACCTGAATCGCGATCTTGTCCGGTTCCCACAGGTCGTCGCCATCGAGAAGGGCGACGTAGTCGCCGGTCGCGGCGGCGACGCCGGAGTTGCGTGCCGGGCCAGCCTCGGCACCGTTCAGCAGTCCTTGGTTGGTCGCGTGACGGATGTATTTGATCCGGTGCGCGTAAGCGGCGAGGCGAGTCGCGGTATCGTCGGTCGAAGCGTCGTCCACGACGATGATTTCGAGGTTGGAGTAGGTTTGGTTGAAAACGCTGCGGAGCGTGTCTTCGATGCACCAGCCCAAGTTGTACGCGGTTATCACCACGCTGACGCGAGGGTCGCTCATTGCCGGGGATTCCCTTCTCGTTGTTTCGGAGTAGTTTACAGGGCGCGTTACTTTCACCATACAGACGCGCGCGCCGGCTCTCCGCACAATTTGGCTACCCGTTTGTATTAGCGAGCGCGACGTGAAGATCAGTGTCATCGTCCCCTGTTACAACGCGGCGGAAACGCTAGCGCGTCAGCTTGGGGCGCTGGCGCGGCAAACGGTCGAACCGTGGGAAGTGATCGTGGCCGACAACGGATCAACGGACGATTCGGTCGATGTCGCGCGCCGCTATGCTGCGTTTCTTCCGCGATTCAAGTTGGTCGACGCATCGCGGTCGACGGGGCGCTCTCGCATGCCCGAAATGCGGGCGCGGATGGGTCAACCGGCGATGTACTTGCGTTTTGCGACGCGGACGACGAGGTTGCGCCCGGGTGGATCGCCGGACTCCAGAAAGGGTTGCTCGACAACGAATTCGTCGCCAGCCGGTTCGACCTGACGAAACTCAATCCTGGCTTGCGATACGTGCACCCCCAGGCGTCGGGGCTCATCCGAGACCCGACGTTCGACTTCCTACCGAGGGCAGGTGGTTGCGGCCTAGCAATTCGCCGCAACATTCACGATTCTGTGGGGGGATTCGACGAGCATATTCGGTTCCACGAGGACACGGACTATTGTTGGAAGATTCAGCTCTCGGGCGTGAAGCTCGGCTGGGCATCGGAAGCTGTCGTGCACGTTCAGCATCGGCACAATTCGGCCGAACGGTTGCGCCAGGCGCGACTATGGGCAGCCAGTCAGGTAATGGTCTACAAAAAGTATCGGCGCCTGGGCATGCAGAAAATACCGAATGGTCCGGCGGTTCGAGAGTGGATTGCGCTGGGCACGCTGATGCCTCGCGTGGCGCTGGGTCGCACGTCTTTTTCGACGAATGTCGCGTGGCGGCTCGGAACGCGGTTAGGCCGCCTTCAGGGCTCCATCCTCTTGTGTGACGCTTTTGCTTTAGTCGGTGGTTGTTCCATGTCCTTTCGCGACTGCGCATAGGTTCTCGGAGAGCTGAATGTCCGAGCGCAAGGTCGTGTTCATCATGGGCGCGGGGCATTGCGGATCGACGTTGCTCGATCTCATCCTCGGCAGCCATTCACAGGCATTTTCGTTGGCCGAGTTCCACGTTGTTTCCAAGTTCATCGATGATCCGGAGGGAGCCCGGCAGGCCATTTGCGCGATCTGCGGTGACACGTGCGAATTCTGGAACGGCAAGGCGCCACTGCCTTCGCTTGCGCCGTTCTATTCGCAGAAGAGTATCGGGCACAAGGTCCTGGGCCGCGCCGTTCGCGCGTTCCGCAATCCGTACGCACCAATGTTTGCCGCCACCGGCAAATCGGTCCTCATAGATTCGAGCAAGAGCGCACGGTGGTTCGCGCGTCAGATCCGGTATCGGCACACCTGGCGCAACATCAGTCCGTACCTGATATATCTCGCTCGAGATGGACGTGCCGTCGCCAACTCGTACTTTCGTAAGTACCCGGACCGAGGGATCGCGTCGGCGAGCGAACGGTGGAAGCGGAGTACGGTATCGATGAATCGCTTCTACGAGGCCTATCCCTTTCCGAATAAGACTCGAGTCAGGTACGAAGATCTCGCCACGTCTACCGAGGCCGAAGTTCGCCGCCTTTGCGAATTCCTGGGCGTGGGGTTCGAGCCTGCGATGCTGACCTATTGGATTCACGACCATCACCCTATTTCGGGAAACGCCGGGACGCACTCATTGGTCATTCGACAGCGTGAGCGGTTCGGCCGCAGTCCGCCGGACCACCGAAGTCGCGTGAACGAGGGCGACCGCTTTTACGCAAGCGACCACTACGAGCGGCTCGGGCTTGGCATCGAGCTGGATCTGCGCTGGAGAACGGAACTGACCGGCGAAGCGCTCAGGACATTTGAGGACATCGCCGGCGACCTCAATGGTCCGTTCGCATATGATCCCGAAGCATCGGGCGTGAGTAGCGTTCGCGCATAACAAGGCCCAGTGCGCCCGATCTCGCGCGAGGTCGGCGCCTCAGCACCGCGCCAAATTTCGGACGAGCGAGCGGGGCCCGATTGCACTCCATGCAGTTGTCGATTCCACGCAATTCACAAAGTCAGACAATCGCTGACCGACTGGCTGTGGAATACTCAGTTCGCAAACGGGGACCCGGTGCCGGCTCGTTGGCACGATGCGTGCTGCGTACAAGCGCGGTGCCGAATAGAAATCGAATGCTGTAAAAGGCGGAGTCGAGCTTGGAAACAGCTTTTGCATTGTTCACCGCAGGCTTGGCGAGCCTCGCCATCGTTCCGCTGATGATCCGGCTTGCTCCGAGATTGGGCATGGTCGATCAGCCGGCCGCGCGAAAAGTGCACAGCTATCCGATCCCCAGGGTAGGCGGGTGGGGCATTGCCGCAGGTGTTGTTTCAGCCATTCTCGTTTGGGCCCCCGCCGACCCGATTGTTTCCGTATACGTCTGGAGCATCCTGGTGCTCTTCGTGTTCGGAGCATGGGATGACCGGCGCGAACTTGGCCACTACGTAAAATTTGCCGGCCAGGCCCTGGCGGTGCTACCGATCGTGGTGCTGGCCGGTCTCTACGTCACGCGCTTTCCGTTCATCGACGATGCCAGCGTTCCCACGGGCGTCGCGATGGCGTTTTCAGTGTTTGCGCTCATAGGGATGACGAACGCTATCAATCACTCCGATGGCCTTGATGGCCTGGCAGGAGGCGAGGCGATCCTGAGTCTCGTAGCGATCGGCTTTCTCGCGCACCAGGCGGGCGGGGGACTCGCAGTGCTGATCGCAGTCGCGGTCATAGGCGCCGTGTTCGGGTTCTTGAGGTACAACACTCATCCGGCCGTCGTCTTCATGGGCGACAGCGGCAGTCAGGTCATTGGCTTCTCGTTGGGCGTGCTCGCCGTGCTGCTGGTCGAGCGTGTGGACGAATCGCTCAGCCCGGCCGTGGCGGTACTGCTGTTGGGTTTGCCCGTCGCCGACATCCTGTATGTCCTCTACCGCAGGATCCGCCAGCACGGTAACTGGTTCCGGGCAACCAAAAACCACGTCCATCACCGTCTCATGGAGCGCCGTTTCACGCATCCGGAGGCCGTGGTCATCATCTACGGCATCCAGATCTTCTTCGTAGTGAGCGGCGTCGTGTTGCGCCACGCGAGCGATTGGCTGCTGGCGGGCATTTACCTCGGTGGCTGCACCGTCGTTTTCGGCGGCTTGTATCTCGCTGAAAGGTTCGAGTGGTACGCGCCGCGGCGTGGCGACGAGCGTGGGATGTGGCGGTGGCTGGGTCGGGGTACACGGCGCAAGTTCGTACTGGTCGAACTGCCGCGTCGCCTCCTGGAACTTGCTGTCCCCGCGTACCTCGTCGTGACCAGTCTTCAGGTTCACGAGGTGCCGCACGCCGCCGGTCTGACGGCAATTGGCTTGCTTTGTCTGTTTGCAGCCCTGGGTCTACGCCTGGGCGATACGCAGGGCATGCTACGGCGGGGTGCCATCTTCGGCGTGGTTGCGCTGGTCGCTTACTTGAGCCTGGGACACGGTGCCCCGAGCGAAGGCTGGCTCCAGACTCTCGAGCGAACTTACTTCGCTGTGTTGGGTCTGGCTGTAGTAATGGCTGTCCGATACAGCCCCGTGAGACGGCAGGCGGAGTTCCGGACCACCGGAATGGACTACCTCATCTGGCTTGCGGTGTTGGTGATCGCGGTGGCGGCGGGACCGATATTTCAGCAGCCCGCGAGGTTCATCGTTGCGTTGCTGATTCTTCTATATGCCGTCGAACTCATGATCACCGAACGCAGGGAGACGCGGCAGATCCTCGTGCCTTCCGCGTTGGCCGCGTTGGCGATACTTGCTATCAAGGCCTTCCTCGTAGCCTAGCCAACCCCCTCTTAGTCGACGCGGCGCAATTGCCGCAAGCCGACCTGCATGTAGCGATAGCGTCCATCGACGAGATCGGAGAACAGCGCCGACATCCGGTCGAGTTGCGGGTTACCCGTGCGCAGCACGGCGGTCTCGTGATCGACGAATGCCATCGGCAGCTCGGACAGCCGCATACCCAATTCGTTTTTGGGTACCGTTGAAAATCGCAACGCGTCGCGATGCGGGTCGACCACGTACGCGGTCTGAATGTTCTCGTACCGCCCGATGTAACGCTGTGGCTCGACGCGTAGATCTTCGTTCGGCGGCGGCAGCACGGGTTCGCGTCGGCGAATGGCTGCGCCGAACAACTCGGACACGATCTCGCGGTACACCGCGATGGCATCGCCGCCGTTGGTCAGCAGCGCGACCGCAACGCGTTTCTCCGGCGACACGCGCAGAAACGAGTATTGGCCGATCGTGCCGCCGTCGTGGCCGATCACCTTGTGTCCGTCGAAGTCCATCAAGGCCCAGCCGAGACCCCAACCCGTGGTCGTGGGCGGCGCCTGTTTCTGCAGGCGAATGTGCCGCCGTTGCATCGCGATCGCCGAGGCAGCCGAGACGACGCGGCCGTTCCTTCCGACGCGGCCGTGCGCGAGGTGCATCGCGACGAATTTGAGGAGGTCCGGCGCGCTCATCGCGGGCGTGGACCCGGCGGCCTTCATTCCATGTGAAAGGTGGGTGAAGAAAGCGACGCGCAACCGCTTCGGGTCTTTCGGGTCTGCGATGTGCCCAACGGCGCAGCGATGGCGCAACGCGTCTTCGGCCAGCGTCATCGCCTGCTTCATGCCGAGCGGTTTGAAGATGCGATGGCGCATGGCGTGGTCGTACGTTTCGCGCCGCAACACCTCCACGATGCGGCCGAGCAGCGCGAAGCCGACGTTGCAGTACGACATCTTGGTGCCGAGCGGGAACAGGCTCGGCAGCAGCGTCATCATCGGCATTAGCCGCTCGATTGCGTCGTCGCCGCGACCCGAGTCGACGAAGAAATCGCCGTCGATGCCCGACGTGTGGGTCAACAGATGGCGTGCCGTCACGCCACGGCGCGTAACCGGGTCGGCAATCTGAAACTCCGGCAGGTATTCGACGATTGGCGTGTCGAGCGACAGTAGACCATCGTCGACGAGCTGCATGATCAGCGTCGCGGTGAACACCTTCGTGATGGAGCCGATCTGGAATACCGCATCCGGTGTGACCGGTACCTGCGTATCGAGGTTGGTGACGCCGGCTGCGGCAGTCGCGACGACGCGGCTGCCTTTCAGCACGGCGATCGATGCACCCGGCACCTGATGGCGACGGATCGAGCGCTTGAGACGAGACTCGAGGTCGGCATAAGCCGGCATCGTCGGTGCTCCTTTACTTGCTGAAAAATTGGAGAAACACACGACGCGTCAGGGCGCGTCGTGCGTTCGCGAGCGCTCGGGGTGTTACTGCGTTGCGTCGGTGTCGGCGTGCTCGGCCTGATCCGCGTTCTGCAGAATCGCCTCTATCGTCGCATCGCTCGTGTCCTCCGCCTGCGGCGCCTTGTATGCGGTCACGTTGATCCGCTCCAAGGCGTCGAGGCGGGCTTCGACGTCACTCTGCGACGAGGGTTGTTCTGCGACGGCCATCGATGCCAGCGACATCGCTGCTGCGGCCAGTATCGTTCTCTTCATAGCTGCTGTGCTCCCCTGTGGATGACATCGGACGGATCGTTGTGCCGGTGCTGGCCGGCCTTGTGATCCCAGATGCCGCTTTCGTTGATCGAGAACAGGAACCGGTAATCGGTGAGCTGACGCCGCGGCGGCCCGTCGACGTCGAGCACGAGTACCGAATCGTCGAAGTGGACCATGGTGACGGCGTGGTAGTCGCGAACGCGCGCATCCCAGGTGATCGCAATGCGCAGGTCGTCGATCGGGAAACCGAGTTGTCGCAGTGCGAAGTACTTTGCGATCGCGTAGTCCTCGCAGTCGCCGCCGAACTGGAGGAAGTCTTCCAGCGTGCGCCAGTCGTCGTCGCGGCGCGGCTCGATGGTCCAATGCCGCGCATTGATGAATCGGTTCGCGAGCTTGATCTTGCGCTCGGGCGATAGATCGCGACCCAAGAGAACGATTTCGCGATAACCCTTCAACGCTTTCGGACACTTCGCTGCATCGTCGATGCACGCGTCGATTTCCACCATTTGCGCGGCATGACGCGTGACGAGCGCGGCCCAGCGCGGATAGTCGTTGGCTTGCGTGAGGTACTGGTCGGTTGCGTCGAACGAATAG
This sequence comes from uncultured Gammaproteobacteria bacterium, assembly GCA_963780795.1. GTDB lineage: Bacteria > Pseudomonadota > Gammaproteobacteria > Pseudomonadales > Azotimanducaceae > DATJGR01. The sequence goes on from CAWADH010000016.1 coordinate 10,800, forward strand.
GTGTTGGTGGAGGCGCCGAGGGTGCCGACGTACAGCAGCACCAGCGCTGCCAGCACGACGCGAACGGCGCTCTTGTGCACCGAATCGTTGTGCAGTGAATCGCGCGTTGCCATCTGACGTCACCACGATCGAGGACGCGAGAGGAGAGGCTATGCCCATCGCCGCACGTTCGGCAAGCGAAACGACACGTAGATCATGCCTATGGCGATGAGGTTGCCGGAGGTGCCACGGCGAGATGGCGACCGACGAACGCGAGCACGCGCTCGTAGAGTTGGGTGCGGTTGTCCACGTCGTAAAAGCCGTGGCCCTCGTGCGCGTTCTCGAGATATTCCACCGGTCGACCCTGCGCCGCCATTGCATCGCGCAGCTCGCGTGCGTGCGCAACCGGCGCGCGCACGTCGAGGGTTCCGTGCGCGATGAACAGCGGCACTGCGATGCGCGCGGCGTTCTGCACCGGCGAGTTGCGTTCGAGCGCGGCCGGATCGTCGCCGATCGCCTGCTGCAGGAACGCGCGGCCGGCGGCGCGCCGGCGGACGTCGCCCGATTCGAGCATCAGAGGCAGGTCGTAAACGCCGGAGACGCCGACCGCGCACCGATACAGCTCGGGCTCCAGCATCGCGTTCATCACGGCGGAGTAAGCGCCGAAGCTGATGCCGAAGATCGCGATGCGCTGGGGATCGGCGATGCCGTTTGCGATGGCCCAGCGGGTGGCGTCGGCGATGTCGCGCTGGATGAGTCCGCCCCATTGTCCGAACCCGGCCGCGAAGAACGCGCGGCCGTAGCCGCTGGATCCGCGGTAGTTGACGCTCAGCACGGCGTATCCGTATTGCGCGAACAGCTGTGCCACCTCGTCGAACACCGGTACGTCACTCACGCCGAACGGTCCGCCGTGCGGGATCACGATCATCGGACCGGCGCCGTGTGTGCCGGCGGAACGGGTCACGTAGCCCTGCAACGGCTGTCCGTCACGCGCGGTGATCGACACCGGCGCGACCGGTGCGAGCCGCTCGGGGTCGAGCCAGCGGCGCGCGGTGAGCAGGCGCTTGAACGAAGCATCGTTCGCGTCGTACTCGTAGAACGCACCCGGATTGCGATCGCTAACGACGTGCACGAGGGCGCGAGAGCGATCGCGGGTTGAACTCGTGATGTCCACGCTCGAGTTTGGAAACTGCGCGAGCGCGGCTCGTAGAATCTCGGAATACGGCTTCGCATCGTCTATCACGTAATAGTCGATCGTTCCCGGCACGTAGCGCGCTGCGTAGAGAACCCGATCCGGTTCAGTCAACGCCGCGCGGTCGAGATCCACCCGCGGATCGTGAAACAGCGGTTGCACGGCGCCGCTGTCGAGGTCGAGCAGCGCCAACGCATTGGTGTCAGTGGTGCGGTTGTCGATGACGTAGACCTTGTTCGCGCCGGCGAAGGCGACCGGCAACAACTGACCTTCTCCGATCGACGTCGTGGCAACGCGCTGCCATGGCGCTTTCGCATCGCGCCGGTAGTGAACTTCGTACGCGAAGTCTTTGTTGCGCCCGAGCGCGAAGCGCACCACGCCGTTGTTGTCGGCCAGCATCAACGCGTCGCGCAGCGGCGCGTACGCGACGGTACGAAGCTGCGCGTTGTAGACGTCGAGCAGCGCCGCTTCGCTGATCTGTTCGCGGCCTTTATTGCTGCGATAGGTCGCGATCAGCACGTGGCGCGGATCGTCCGGCAGCAGGTGCAGCACGCTGTGGCCGCCGACGAAATCCTTCGGCCCGCCGAGGCGCGGCTCCTCGCGGTCTTCGACGCGTTGCCCGAACACCATGCGTCCGTTCTTGCCGTTGGCATCCACCGCATGCAGTTCGCCGGTGGACATCGGGAACTCGTAAGGGCCGAACGTGATCGCGAGCGAAACAAGCAGCCGCTCGTCGTTCGCCCAATAGAATCGGTCCACCTCGTTCGGCGCGTTGAACTTCAGGACGCTCGCGACGTCGAGCGTATCGTGTTGCAGCACCACCAGGATCTTCACGCCGTCGCGCCGCATCGCCACCGCGAGGTATTGCCCCGTGGGCGACAGCTTGGCTTCTTCGAACTCGGATTGACGCGCGAAATCGCGTACCGGAATCGGCGCGCCGGCGAACGATGCCGGCGCGAAGCACGGAACGAGCGCGAGGAACACGAGCGCGCGAGCGCTCACAGCTGCGTGGTGTTGAACGTGTCGCAGTGGTCGATCGAACCCGAGTCGAGGCCTTGTTTGAACCAGCGCACGCGCTGCGCCGAAGTGCCGTGCGTGAACGAGTCGGGCGTTACACGGCCTTGCGTTTCGCGTTGCAGGCGGTCGTCGCCGATGGCGGTGGCGGCATTCAGCGCTTCGTCGACGTCGCCGGCCTCTAGAATCTGCCGCGCGCGATCGGCGCGATTCGCCCACACGCCGGCGAAACAGTCGGCCTGCAGCTCGAGCCGGACGGAGAGGCGATTTGCATCGGTTTTCGAGGCGGTCTGCTGGCGTTGCTGAACCTGTTCGGAAATGCCGAGCAGGTTCTGCACGTGGTGTCCCACCTCGTGCGCAATCACATAGGCCTCGGCGAAATCGCCCGGTGCGTTGAAACGGTCGCGCAGTTCCTTGTAGAAGCCGAGGTCGATGTACACCTTCTGATCCTGCGAGCAGTAGAACGGCCCCATGGCCGCTTGGGCGTAACCGCAGGCGGACGACACGCTGTCGGTGAACAGCACCAGCGTCGGATCGACGTAGTGGCCGTTGTTCTCCGCGAAGATCGCCTGCCAGGTGTCTTCGGTGTCGGCGAGCACGCCGGACACGAAATCGGCCATCGGGTCGTTCTTCAGATCGGGCGCGGTCCCTTGTTGTTGCTCGGGCGCGCCGTCGACCTGCATCTGCTGCAGCAGCGGCGTCGGATCGATGCCGAAATACCAGGCGAGCAGCAGCAACACCACCGTGCCGAGCCCGCCGCCGACCACGGTACCGCCGCCCATGCCGCGCCGGTCTTCGACGTTGTCACTGCGTCTTCCGCCCAAACGCACGGCATCGCTCCGTTGCTGATCGTGGTTATCTTCGCATCGCACGCGTCCGAAGGCGACGCCGAATTCATGTCAGCGTCAGCCTATAGCCGACCCCCGGTTCGGTGATCAGATAGCGTGGTTGCGTCGCGTCTGCTTCGAGCTTGCGCCGCAGTTGCGCCATGTAGATGCGCAGGTAATGTGCGTCGTCGACGTGCGACGGTCCCCACACTTCTTTCAGCAGGTGCCGGTGCGTGAGCACCTTGCCGGCGTGCTTCACCAGCAGTGCGAGCAGGCGGTACTCGAGCGGCGTCAGGTGCACGGCGGTGCCTTCGCGTTCGACGCGGCGCGCATTCAGGTCGACGGTAATCGGACCGACGCTAACGACCTGCGTGCCATCCTGCGTTCGCGCGGAACGGCGCATCGCGACGCGCAAGCGCGCGAGCAGTTCGCCGACGCCGAACGGCTTCGTCAGATAGTCGTCCGCGCCGGCGTCGAGCGCCGCGATCTTGTCCGCTTCGTCGCTGCGGGCCGACAGGATGATGATCGGCACTTCGCTCCATTCGCGCAGGCGCTTCACAACTTCCACGCCGCCGATGTCCGGCAATCCGAGATCGAGAATCACCACGTCCGGACGTCGCGTACCGACTTCGACGAGGCCCTTCGAGCCGGTTTCCGCTTCGAACAGTTCGATGTCATGCGCCGGCAGCACCGTGCGCAGCAGGCGACGGATCTGCGGTTCGTCCTCGATCAGCACGACGATCGGATGCGGATCACTCATCGCTGCCCGGCGTCGCTTCGATTTCCGGCAACGGACCAACGGGCTGACTCGGCTGCGGCAGCACAAAGCTGAAACGAGCCCCGCCTTGCGGGCGATTTTCCGCCCAGATGCGCCCCCGGTGGGCTTCGACGATGGCGCGACAGATCGCGAGACCGAGTCCGGCTCCGCCGGTCGCGCCTTCCGGACGCGCACGATAGAACTTGTCGAATACCCGCTGCTCTTCGCCCGGAAGCAGCCCCACACCTTGATCGGCCACCGTCACCTCCACGCCATCGTCGACCGCTGCGGCGCGCACTTCGATCGGCGTGAGTGGCGGCGTGTACTTGACCGCGTTGTCGAGCAGATTGGTCAGCACCTGGCCGATCAGCACGGCGTCGAGCCAGACCAGCGGCGGAGATTCGATTCAGGTCGATGTCGATGTGACGACCTTCGAGCCGTGTGCGTAGACGGTCGAGCACCACGCCGACCACTTCCTCGAACGGATGCCATTGGCGGTTCAGTTGCACCGTCCCCGTCTCGAATCGCGCCATATCGAGCACGTTGGCGGTCAATTCGCTCATGCTTACGGCCTGCTCGTGGATGGTTGCGGTCAACTCGCGCCGCGCGTCTGCCGACAGACTGGTGCCCTGTTCGACGAGGCTGTCGGCCGCGCCGGTGATGACCGCGAGCGGCGTGCGCAGGTCGTGCGAGATCGACGCCAGCAACGAGTTGCGCAGCTGTTCGGACGCCATGCCTATTTCGGCTTCCTGTGCGACTTCGACGAAGTGGACGCGCTCGAGGGCCAGCGCGATCTGTGCCGCGAACGTATCCAGCAGGCGGCGTTGCTCGGGTACGAAGATCAGCCGCTCGTTGCGCGGCGCCAGCGCCAGCACGCCGCGATTGCGCACCGGTGCGCGCAACGGAACGTAGTGAATGGAGGTGCCCGCGAGCGTGTCGGTACCGAGTCCGGCCGGCTGCCAGCGGTCGTGGACCCACTGCGCCACCGACAGATCGACGTTCGGCAGCGCGTTCGGTTGCCCGGCCGGTGCGATGTGCAATCTTTCCGCGCGATCGGGCAGCAACAGCGTCGATGGCGCCTCGAACACGCCGCGCACGTGCTGCACGGCGATCTCGGCGATCTGCTCTGCGGTCAACGCGCCCGAAAGCTCGCGGCTCATTGCGGCGAGCGCGGCTGCGCGACGCTCGCGGTGCGCAGCGATGCGCGCCTGATAACGCATGCCGGCGGTGAGTTCGGTGATCGTCAGGGCGACGACCAGCATGACTGCGAACGTCAACAGATATTCGGTATCCGATACCGCGAATGTGAAGTACGGCGGTACGCAGATGAAATCGAACAGCGCGACACCGACGACCGATGTCGCCACGGCTGGACCTCGGCCGGTACGGGCCGACACCCACACCACCACGACCAGATACAACATCGCGATGTTGGTGAGATCGATGCGATCGCGAAGAAACAGCGCGACCACGCTGACGACCACCACGGCGCCCATGGCTTCGGCGTAGGCCTGCCACTGCGAGGCAGAATCTCGCCGATGGGGTTCGTCGAGCGAAACGGCAGGTGCCGGTTGCTCCGTCACTTCGCCGCCGACCACCAACAGATCCACCGCACCGGCACGCTGGAACAGAGCGTCGTATGTGGATCGACCGAGCCAACGGCGCCACGCAGGGGCACTCGATCGCCCCAACACGACTTTGCCCGCGTTCCGTTCGCTTGCGAAGGCGAGCAGCGCGGCAGCCACGTCTTGGCCGGGTACCGTCGCGGTTTCGGCGCCGAGTTCCTGCGCGAGCCGCAACGCGCGCAGAATCCTGGCGCGCTCGGCTTCAGGCAGCCGTTGCAGCGCGGGTGTCTCGACGTAGACGGCGATCCATTCCGCGCGCAGGCTGCCCGCCAGCCGGCGTCCGGCGCGAACCACCTGTTCCGAATGCGCGCCCGGCCCGACGGCGACCACGAGGCGCTCCTTCAGCTGCCACACGCGCTTGATCGCTTCGTCGTCGCGATACTCGCGCGCTTGTGCGTCGACGCGATCGGCGGTGCGGCGCAGCGCGAGTTCGCGCAACGCGATCAGGTTGCCCTTGCGGAAGAAGTTGCTGATCGCGTGTGCAGCCTGCTCGGGCATGTACACCTTGCCCGTTTTGAGCCGCTGGATCAGATCGTCCGAGGGCAGATCCACCAGTTCCACTTCGTCGGCTTCGTCGAACACGCGGTCGGGCACCGTTTCCGCGATCCGGATGTTCGTGATCTGTCCAACGACGTCGTTGAGGCTCTCGAGGTGCTGCACGTTGACGGTGGTGTACACGTCGATGCCGACGGCCAGCAACTCTTTGATGTCTTGCCAGCGTTTCGGGTGGCGCGAGCCCGGCGCGTTGTTGTGCGCCAGTTCATCGACGAGCACCAGTTCGGGTTTCCGCGCGAGCACCGCATCGATGTCGAGCTCATGCAGCACCGCGTCGCGATACTCGACGCGCCGTTGCGGAATCGTTGGAAGACCGTCCACCAGCGCTTCGGTATCGGCGCGCCGGTGGGTTTCTACCACACCGACTACCACGTCGACGCCTTCGGCCAGCACTTCGCGGGCTTCGGTCAGCATCGCATACGTTTTGCCCACGCCTGCGCACGCGCCGAAGAAGATCTTCAGCCGGCCGGTTCCGACGCGCGCTTCGGCGCGCTGGACTTTTTCCAGCAGTTTGTCTGGGTCAGGGCGTTGATCGGTCATCGATGCGGACGATGCTGGCTGGGCTTGCTGCCAGGCACCCTACAATTATTTCTGCGGCATTGCAGTTTTGTTCGGTCTTGTTTACGGCTTTTTGATGGTGCGATTGTCGATCTTGACGGCACTTTGACGCTCCGCGCGACAGGCTCGCCGTGTCCGTTTCAAAGAAGGACGCACCAAGCCGGGCTGGAGATCCTACCCGTCATGAAGAGCTTTTATGCGTTGGAGAACGGGGCCGCGGTCGTTGCGGATGCGGCGCACTCGAGCATCGTCGTGTTCGTCGCACCTGACGATCAGGAAAAACGGGAACTCACGAAAGACCTCGGTCTCGATGCCCACGATCTCGAGTCGGCGCTGGATCCCGATGAGATTTCGCGAGTCGAGTTTTCCCCGGACATGATCTCGCTGATCTGGAAGCGGCCGAAGAACGTAACCATAGAAGAGCAGCTGCGTTTCGACGTCGCGTCGATGGGTCTGTTTCTGCACCAGAAAAAGCTCGTGGTCGTTACGGACGATCCGTCGCTGTCGCTCGCCGGCAGAGCGTTCCAGGGAATCCATTCCCCGGTCGATGCGCTGCTGCGTTTGTTACGGCATACGGTGCATCACTACCTCGGACACTTGAAGGCCATCAAGCAGATCACGGTCGAGCTCGGCGACAAGCTGAGCTCGTCGATGGAGAACCGGTACTTCCTGCAGATGTTCGCCCTCGGCGAGAGCCTCATCTACTACATCAATGCGATCGACGCGAACGGTGCAGCGCTCGCGAAACTGCGCGCGAACGCGGATCGGCTCGGTTTCAGTGCTACGCAACTCGAGTCGCTGGCGGACCTGATGCTGGACAACCAGCAATGCAGCCGTCAGGCGCAGATTTATAGCAGCGTTCTGTCGGGGTTGATGGACGCGCGCGGCACGATCATCAACAACAATGTCAGCCTACTGCTGAAGAATCTGACGCTGATCACCGTCATCTTTCTGCCGCTGAATCTCATCGCGAGCATCGGCGGTATGTCCGAGTTCACGATGATGACGTACGGCATCGACTGGCGAATGTCCTATTCGGTGTTGGCCGTTGGAATGATCGTGGCCGGGTGGGTGAGCTTCCGCGCGTTGGTGAGATTCTTCGAGCACAAGCAGGCGCGTCGCGGCTGAGCACCGCGCTCGGTAGGGGGAATCCCCTATGTGTGGCGCGCCGTCGACGTGAGATGAATGCCAGCCATTGCGTTCATCCTTACGCGTTCTTTATCCGGCGCCCCGCAGTTTTTTCGACGCGGTTGCACCGCGAGCCCCACCATTTCGCACACGCAGAATCTGCTCGGGAGAAAACCACGATGATCTTGGACTATGTACTGGCCGCGCTGGTGACACTCGGCATTCTCGGGTATCTCGTCTACGTGCTGCTGAAGCCCGAACGGTTCTGACCGGCACCCTCAGAGGTTTCTTACATGGATACGATGACTTCGAGCGCTTCGGGTGTGGAGAGGCTACGCAAGCGGATGCCGGTTGCCACGCTGACCGACACCAGCATTCTGTTCCCGGCCATCGGCGGGGCATTCCGGAAGCTCGACCCGCGATTGCTGGTCAAGAGTCCGGTGATGTTCGTGGTGGAGATTGTCGCCACGCTCACCACCGTTCTCTTCATCAGGGATGTCGTTGTTGGTGCGGGCGATCTTGGCTTTTCCTTCCAGATCAATCTGTGGCTCTGGTTCACGGTTCTATTCGCGAATTTCGCCGAAGCCGTCGCCGAAGGGCGCGGCAAGGCACAAGCCGCTTCCCTGCGCAAGAGCAGGACGGATGCTTCCGCCAAGCTGTTGGAGAATGGTTCCTCGAATTGGCGGTCGGTGTCTGCCACGAGCCTCAAGGAGGGACAGGTTGTCCTGGTCGAAGCCGGCGACTTGATCCCCAGCGATGGAGACGTGATCGAAGGCGTAGCCTCGGTCACCGAGGCGGCGATCACGGGCGAGTCCGCGCCGGTGATCCGCGAATCCGGCGGCGACCGCTCGGCCGTCACCGGCGGTACCCAAGTCATCTCGGACTGGATCAAGGTGCGAATCACCGCCGCGCCGGGTTCGACGTTCCTCGATCGCATGATCGCGCTCGTTGAAGGGGCGGAGCGTCAGAAGACTCCGAACGAGATTGCGTTGAACGTGCTTCTCGCAGGGATGACGCTCATCTTCGTGTTTGCCGTGGCGACGATCCCGAGTTTCGCGAGCTACGCCGGCGGCAACATCGCCATCGTGGCGTTGGTGGCGCTGTTTGTTGCACTGATTCCGACCACGATTGGCGCGCTGTTGTCCGCGATCGGAATTGCCGGCATGGACAGGTTGGTGCGCTTCAACGTCCTTGCCATGTCGGGCCGGGCGGTCGAGGCCGCCGGCGATGTGGATACGCTTCTGCTCGATAAAACGGGCACGATCACGCTTGGCAATCGCCAAGCGGCGGAATTCCTGACCCTTCCCGGCGTGGACGCGCGCGACCTGGCCGATGCCGCCCAGCTCGCCTCCCTTTCCGACGAGACGCCGGAGGGGCGTTCCATTGTGGTGCTGGCGAAGGAAAAGTATGGCATTCGCGGCCGCGACATGGCGGGGCTTCACGCCAAGTTCATTCCTTTTACTGCACAGACACGGGTCAGCGGCATCGATATGGAAGGTACCTCCATTCGCAAGGGGGCCGTCGATGCCGTTCTGGCGTGGGTCGGGGATTCCGATAACGATCACGCCGCCGCCATCAACGCCTTGGGCGATCGGATCGCAAAGACCGGCGGCACGCCTCTGGCGGTGGCCAAGGATGGCAAGTTACTCGGCGTGATCCATCTGAAGGACATTGTGAAAGGTGGGATTCGTGAGCGTTTCGCGGCTCTGCGCCAGATGGGGATCCGCACCATCATGATCACCGGCGACAACCCGCTCACCGCAGCGGCGATCGCCGCCGAGTCTGGGGTGGACAATTTTCTGGCACAGGCGACACCGGAAGCCAAGCTCAAGCTGATCCGCGAGGAGCAGGCCAAGGGCAAGCTCGTCGCCATGTGCGGCGACGGCACCAACGATGCCCCCGCCCTGGCGCAGGCCGATGTCGGCGTCGCCATGAACACCGGCACGCAGGCGGCGCGCGAAGCGGGCAACATGGTAGACCTCGATAGCGATCCAACGAAGCTCATCGAGATCGTGGAGATCGGCAAGCAGCTTCTGATGACGCGCGGCGCACTCACCACGTTTTCCATCGCCAACGATGTCGCGAAGTATTTCGCGATCATTCCAGCGATGTTCATCGCCTTCTATCCGCAGCTGCAAGCCCTCAACGTCATGGATCTGCATTCGCCCCAAAGCGCAATCCTGTCGGCAATCATCTTCAATGCATTGATCATCATTGCGCTGATTCCACTTGCGCTTAAGGGCGTTGCCTATCGCCCCATCGGCGCGTCCGCCGTCCTTCGCCGAAACCTCCTGGTCTATGGACTGGGCGGGCTGATCGCACCCTTTATCGGCATCAAAGTGATCGACGTTCTCGTAACCGCTCTGCATCTGGCCTAGCCGGAGGAATGAACCAATGACACTGATATATCTACTTCTGGGGGTTGTCGTCTTCGGTCTCCTGTTCTGGATGACCAATGCAATCGACCGCACCTGACAGGCAATCTGGAGTTTAGCCATGCTGGCCTATCACATTCTGTTCGTGCTCTTCATTGTCGGTGGCTTGGCGCTGCTGTCGTGGCCACTTGGCCGCTACATGAAGTGGGCCATGGATCCCGATGCGCCGGACGCCGGCCGCGCCGGCGGGTTCACACGAGTCTTTCAAGCCTTTGGCGGAGGGTTTTCCGGAACGCCTCAGCATTGGAAGGCGTACATGATCTCGATGCTTGTCTTCAATCTGATCATGTTTGTCTTTACGTTCTCGCTGATGGCGCTGCAGCAATATCTTCCGTTCAACCCGGATGGAATGGGAGAGGTCAAGGGCGACCTGATTTTCAACACGGCGGCCTCGTTCACCTCCAATACGAATCTTCAGCACTATTCGGGCGAATCTACATTCAGCTATCTCTCGCAACTCGGCGCGCTGATGTGGCTGCAATTCGTTTCGGCGGCGACGGGAGTCGCGGCCTTGACGGCTCTCGCCCGTGGTCTGGCCGGCCGCAAGGATTTCGGCAATTTCTTCATTGATCTCCAGCGGGCGACGTTCCTGGTTTTCCTGCCGGTCGCGCTCGTGGTTGCGACGCTGGTGGTGATCGGCGGTATGCCGATGACGTTCGATGGGCACGCAGTCGCCCGGACGCTGGAAGGCATTGAGCAAACGATCGCCCGCGGGCCAGTGGCGGCATTCTTGGCGATCAAGCAGCTCGGTACGAATGGCGGCGGCTTCTTCGGTCCCAACAGCACCCATCCGTTCGAGAACCCGTCCTTTTGGACGAACGCGGTCGAGATGTATGCCATCCTGTTGATCCCGATGGCGTGCGTCTGGATGTTCGGCCGGATCATCGGCCGGATGCGCCATGCTGCCGTGGTGTTCGCTGTCATGATGGCGCTGCTCCTCGTCAAGATCAGCGGCGCTGTCTACTTCGAGCAGGCGCCAACACAGGCGTTCCAGAACCTTCCGATCGAGCAGGACGTGGGCAACCTCGAAGGCAAGGAACTGCGCTTCGGTGCGACCTCCGGTCCTACCTGGGGCGTGATCACGACCTCAACGAGCAACGGCTCGGTGGGTGCCATGCACGACAGCCTCAACCCGATGACGGGATTGTTCCCCATGGTCGGCATGTGGCTCAACGCAACCTTCGGTGGCGTCGGTGTCGGCATGATCAACATGTTCCTCTACATTGTCGTCGGCGTGTTCATTGCCGGCATGATGATCGGCCGAACGCCTGAGTATCTGGGCTGGCGTGTCGAGGCCCGCGAAGTGAAGCTCGCGATCCTGGCGCTGCTGGCGCACGGTTTCTTCATCCTTGTGGGTACGGCCGTCTTCGCGGCGACACCCTGGGGTGCCGCGACGTTGAACAACATCGGTCCGCACGGATTCAGCGAAATTCTTTACGAATTCAGTTCAGCCAGCGCCAACAACGGCTCCGGTTTCGAAGGGTTGGGCGACAATACAGTCCCATGGAATGTCGCCACTGGCACAGTGATGCTGTTGGCCCGTTTCATCCCGATCATCCTGCCTTTGGCAATCGTGGGATCGTTGATGACCAAGCGCCGGGTCGCCGAAACGGCCGGATCGCTTGGCGTGGAGGACGGCACCTTCGCGGGAATGCTGGCCGTCACGATCATCGTCGTCGGCGCCTTGACGTTCTTTCCGGCGGCCACGCTCGGTCCGGTTGCCGAACACTTCATCTACATGACGCATTGAACGGCGCAGGAACTCAGCCATGCAAAATCTCTTCGCTAGCATTCGCATCCTGGTAGCTACCTGGGTGATTTGCGTTGCCGGATATGCGGCCGTGATCTGGGGCGTCGCGCAGGGCTTTACGCCGGCGACGGCGCAAGGCTCGCTGATCACGCGCGCCGATGGAACAATCATCGGAAGCAGGTTGATAGCTCAGAATTTCACGGAGCCGCGTTATTTCTGGCCGCGGCCTTCCGCGGCTGGCAAGGATGGATACGACGCCACCAGTGCGGCCGGCAGCAACAAGTCACCCACCAGCCCCGATCTGACCGACCGTGCCAAGACGATCATTGCTCAATATGGCGCGACGACGGCCAATCCGCTTCCCCCCGAATTGGCCGCCGCCTCTGGCGGCGGACTGGACCCGAACATCAGTGCACATGCTGCGCTCTATCAGGCGCCCCGCGTCGCAAAGGCGCGCGGACTCCCGGAAGCGAAGGTCGCTGCGCTGATCAGCGCTGAGGCGTTCTCGCCGGGCGGCTTCCTTACACCTGATCGGCTTGTGAACGTGCTGGAGCTCAACCTCGCGTTGGATCGGATAACAGAAACAGGCAGTTAGAGAACGCACGCACTGCAAGAGCGCGCAACCTGGATTCCGTGCAGGTTCAGGCGTTGGTAAACGAGTTCACCGAGGGCGACAAGTGGGATTTCTGGGCGAGCCGCGCGTCAACGTGCTGCGGCTGAATCTGCAACTGGACGCAATTGCGCGCAAATAGGGATATCGAATGAACAAAGTGATGAGACTGCTTTTTGGCGCGGCTCTGCTGGGCAGCGCGTGTGCGGCGAGTGCTGCCGACATCGCCGGTAACGTGACGTTGGCAAGCGACTATCGGTTCCGCGGCGTTTCCCAGTTGAAGGGCCAGTTCTCGCCCGCGATCCAGGGTGGTTTCGACTTTGCGACCGACGCGGGCTTCTACATCGGCACCTGGGCGTCCAACGTGAATTTCTCCGGCGGCGCGATCGAGACCGACGTGTACGGCGGCTTCAGAGGAAAGTTCGACGAGGACGTCGCCTTCGACATTGGCGTGCTGTACTACGGCTATCCGCATGACAATGGCGGCCCCGGCAACAACATCAACCTCCCCTACACAGAGGTGTACGGCAGCGTCACGTTCAAGAACTTCAAGGTCGGACTGAACTACTCTGACGATTACTTCGCCGAGAGCGGAAAGTTCTACTACCCGTACATCGAGTACGCCTTCGATCCGATCGAGAACCTGACCTTGAGTTTTCATTACGCCTATAACGGGTTCGACGAGAAACAGGCAGGCCTGAACGGCGAAGACTATTACCAGGATTGGAAGATCCAGGCTTCCACGAAATGGCTGGGCGTGACCTGGGCGCTGGCTTACGTCGATACCGACCTGGACGACGATCAGGATTGCTACGGCGACAAGGATCTTTGCGCCGCAACGGCCGTGTTGTCGATTTCGAAGAGCCTCTAGTTGGGTCCACGCATCCGATTCAGCATGTGGTGCCGCTCACCATTCGTCGGGCGCGAATCTCCGGTCGGAAGGCGTCTGGTGGCGGCAATCCCGAGAGCGGCATTTTGTTGTGGTCGCTGGGGGTTCATGTCGATTGGGATCGGCGTGATCGCGATCGCCTTGGCCCTGCTCACCGGATGCAGCAACGGGTCCGCACTCGAGCGGCTGAGCGAAGCAAGGCGGTTGTCGGCAGACCTCCTCATCCAATTCGAGCACGCGAGCAATGCCGCGAATCAAGCGGTGATGGCCGACACGGACGAGGCGTCGATCGCCTTCGCCAAACAGGCTGACGAGACGAAGAAGCAGGTGCAGGCGGACATCGATGCGTTGCGACCGTTGCTTCACGATCTCAACTACGCGGATGAGATCCGGCTGCTCGAGAAGTTCGTAGAGGCGTTCGAGGAGTATCGCGACCTGGACCGCCGCATTCTCGAACTCGCGGTCGAAAACACGAACCTCAAGGCGCAGCGACTCTCGTTCGGTGAGTCTCAGCAGGCCGCCGACACCTTCGCGCAAGTGCTCAACACGATCGCGCCAGCGGTTCCCGCCGCCGACACCTGGAGAGTCAAGGCGCTCGTCGCTGGCGCGATCGCGGATCTCCGTGCCATTCAGGTCGCGCAGGGACCGCACATTGCAGAAGCCGACGATGCAGTGATGACACGCATCGAGCAGCAGATGAAGGCATCCGAGACGACCGTGCGGACCTCGCTCGACGCGCTGGGCCGGCTTGCCCCATCGTCGACGCAACCCAGGGTTGCGGAGGCACGAACGACATTCGACCGGTTCATGTCAGTGAACGCGCAGATCGTCGACCTCTCGCGGCGCAACACCAACGTGCGCTCGCTGATGTTGACCTTGAACGAGAAGGGCAAGGTGACGAGTACGTGCGAGCAGAGCCTGCGCGCACTTCAGGACACACTCTCTACGCGCGGACTCGGAGGCAGCCGGTGAGAGCGGAACGCGATGCCGAGCCTCGCTCCGTGTTGACGATCGCGAGCCGTCGACTTAGACGATGAGTCGATGCTTCTGATGGTCGGAGACGATCTGCCTTTGACGGTGTAGCGTCTGAGCTTCAGTCTGGCCCCCGAATAGTGGCGGGTGAGTGCGCAGCATGTACGACGTGGCGTTCGTCGCTGACTGGTTACGTGCCTGCTCGACGCGAATCGATTGTTCGACGTCCTGAGGTTTGGCGCCGTTCTGACGCAAAGTAGGGCTGACCCGGCAATCCGACATCCGCATCGCGTCGGGTGTCCTGGCGACGATCCTGATGATGCCTGTAGACGCATCGGCAAGCAGCGGATCGATCGCAAGAAGAGAGCGGCAGTCGTGGTGCGTCATCAGAGAGAAATCGCACGCCCCCCATCAGCTCGCAGGCAAGACAGCACGAACCATTCCTTGAGACGATCGAGACAGAATGAAAGCTTGCGCGTGCCATTGAGGGAGATCTGAACACGAAGTGCCGGCTGAGGATGCCACAATGCGCAGACCGTCGCACAGACGCATCGCGGCTTGTTCGAGTGCCGCGTGAAATGTTCGGTGCAACTTCTTGTAATGATGTTGATGACGCAAACGCCTGCGCGTGGGAGTCGACGCACCAACGAGCCACCTCGTTGACGGATCGCGCAACCCGGTCGCATTCTCGTCAAATGCTCAGCTCGGCAACAGTCATCGCATGCGAGTCCGGCCGCGCGATCGTGCGGCTCGACGACCGGCTGATCGCGATCGAACTGTCCGGTTCGGTTGCGAAAGGAGATCGTTTGCGTGGCGACTTCTCTCGTCCGCGCGCGACCTCTGCGATCAACGTCAGTCGGGGTTGCGTGTGCGAAATCGATATCCTGCGCGTGGGCGTCGCGCCGGATTGGGCGAAGAGATTCCTACACTGGCGCGTTTAGGTCGCTGTCATTTCTCGATGTCGATCAGCTCGACTTCGAAAATCAGCACCTGATTCGGACCGATCTTGTCGCCGGCGCCGGCTGCTCCATACGCGAGCTTCGGCGGAATGACGAGCTGATACTTGTCGCCTTCTTTCATCAGCTGCAACGCCTCGGTCCATCCCGGAATCACACCGTCCACCTGGAATGTCACCGGTTCGCCGCGCGCGATGGAACTGTCGAACACCGTGCCGTCCGGCAGCGTGCCCTGGTAATGCACCTTCACGGTGTCTTTCGGACCCGGCGTTTTGCCGGCGCCGGTTTTCAGCACCTTATATTGCAGCCCCGAGGCGGTCGTTTTCACGCCTTCCTTCTTCGCATTCGCCGCGAGGAATGTGTCGCCTGCTTTCGCATTCACCGCGGCATCGGCCTGCTGCTTCGCCTGCTGCTTCGCGATCAACTGCGTGCGCGCGGCATTCATCGCTTCTTTGATCTCCGCGTCGGTCATCTGCAGCTTGCCGGCCAGCGCGTCGGCGAGACCCGCCGAGAACGCCTTCGGATCGATGTCGACACCCTGCTTCTTCAGGTTGGCGCCGATTTCGGTACCGATCGCGTAGCTCAGCTTCTGCTTCGGATCCTTCAGATCCGTGCCCTCGGCAGACGCGACGCCTGTGCACAACAGCAGCGAGAGTGCGACGAAATTCATGATGAGTCGGGTTCGCATCGAGAGCTCCTAAATTCGGTGCGGCACAGTCTGCCTATCCGCGGCAGAGATGTCGCGGTCGGGCGATCGGTGTTCCGCGCCGCTCGAGCCATCCCAGCCGGGACCATCGATAGTCGCGGTTTCGATCGCGGGGGTGACGGGTGATCGGTGTTCCGGGCGTGTGATGCGTCTCCGCACCGATCGCCGTCACCCCTTTCCACGTCCAACGTCGCGCCTTCGTTCGGGATCGAATAAGTCACTGCCGGTGCCTGGCACCGGCAGTGACTTATTCGAAGTGCAAGGCGGATGCCTGCAAAAGCTGGTGCCTGAGTTTGGCACCAGCTTTTGACCCAGCGACGGAATGAACGCGCGCAAAGCGCGCGTTCAAACTCCAACGTCACTGTCGATGGAGACACGCACCTCCGCCGCGTTCGAAGCTCCGTTCCAGCACACCGAAGTGAAGCTCCATCCCATCGACAGTGAAGCTCATGCCCTCGCCGTCAAACACGCCGGCACGATCAACGCCGTCGCCAGCACCGTCCCGACGCCGAGTGCGATGCCGAGCGATTGATACGAGCCGTATTCGATCAGTTCGCCGGCGAACAGCGGGGTGGCAGCCTGGGTGAAGAGGACTGCGCTGTTGAGATAGGCGACCACCGTGCCGCTGCGATCGATGCGTGCGCCGGTGCCGAAGACGAAGGGGGTCGAGAACCCGAATGCGAAGCCGTTCAGCAGCACCGGCAATTCGAATGCCAGGCTGGACTCGGCGCCGATCTGCATCGCGCACGTCAGCCCGGTGGCGAGCACGCCGACGAGCAGCGGCACGATGCTGGTGACACGGCTCGACACCCACACTGCAACCATCGCGCCCAGCACCGTGAGCAGGTTCGATCCGGCGAGCCAGCCGGCGATCTCCGATCCTTCGATTCCGGCGTTGGTGCCGCTGCGTTGTGCGAAGCTCCAGGCCGCCTGGCCGATGAACGTGAGGCCGATGATCGCGACCACGAACGCGACGATCGTCGCACCGCGGCCGGACAGCATCGTTGGGGGAAGCGGAGTGGAATGCGCGGCAGGTGAGTCGGAAGCGCTCTCCCCGGTGCGGATCGCGATGAACAGCGGCAGCATCAGAACTGCGGTACCCGCCGCGACCAGGTAAAACCCGAGTAGACCGTAACGTGCGATGGCGATGCCGCAGATACCCATGATCGCGGTGAATACGAGCGTCGTGCCGACCATCGCGATCGCGATGTAGCGATCGGGATCGGGTCGGCGCGAAATCAGCATGCTGGCGGCGAGCAGGGCGAACGAAGCGCCGATGCCGGAGAGCGCGCGCACGCACAGCAGAGCGGGTAGATCGGTTGCGAACGCGGAGGCCAGCTGCGCGGTGATCACCACTGCCGTTCCCGCCGCAGCGAGCCGGAACGGTGGGAAGACGACCAGCCTGCGCGAGAACAACGTCAGCGACGCGGCCGCCGCGATCAGTTCCACCGTCATGACGAGCCCGGCATCCGATTCCGTGAGATGCAGGGTTTCCATCAGCGAGCCAATGTACATCGGTGAAAGGCTGCTGAGCAGATTGCCGACGAGCAGTGTGGCCATCACGCCGGCCATCAGCATGGCGGCGGACGCGCGGCTGTCGCGCCGCGACGGCGAACTCACTGACGGATTTCTTGGGCCGCGCCGTTGGTGCGGCCACCGCAGGCAGACGAAGCGAAGTAGTCTTCGAGCCGCTTACCGGGCTCGTCGGGATAGGTAGAGCGCAAACCGCGCGCGGACGAAATGCGGTCGACGCGGAAGTTACGGAAATCCTGCCGCAATTCGCACCATGCGCCCAGCGTCCAGCTCATGCCCCAATAGGAGAGCGTCAACGGCCAGACGATGCGTTCGGTGGTTTCGTCGCTGACGTCGTGATATTCGACGAACACCCGCATGCGGCTGTTGATGGCGTCGCGCACCTCGCCGAGCATCTTGGTGGTCGACTCGGACATTCTCACGTCGGGCACCACCAGCCGTTGCGAATGCAGCTGCGGTCGCAGTCGCTCCGGCAGCACCGCGTCGACCTTCGCGAGAATCCGGTCGGCGGCCTCGGCCATGCGCACGTCACCCCACGACTTCGCCACGTCTGCGCCGAACACCAGCGCCTGCAGTTCCTGCTCGTCGAACATCAGCGGCGGAATCTGGTAGCCGCGCCGTAAGCAGTAGCCGACGCCGGCTTCGCCTTCGATCGGCACGCCCGAAACCATCAGGTCCTGAATGTCGCGGTAGATGGTGCGTTCCGACACCTCGAGCCGGTCGGCGAGGATCTTCGCGGTCAGCACGCGGCCGCGGCCGAGAAGCAACACGATCTGGAACAGACGGTCGGCGGGTCTCATGGCAGCGATGCTACCACCGCAACCGCCATCGCCCAGTGGCCTACTGACATACCGTTGTCAGGAGAGATCGTAATTTCAGGCCCGAGCGTGGCGGCTACTGTCACATCGCTGTCAGGAGAGACGTCATACGATGGCACCCGCACGAAGGAAATCGGGATGGAAGGACACTGGAGAAGGATGATGGATTCAATGGTGGCATCGCTCCGCGACAAGTGGACTCGAACCGCGCAGGACCACACTGCGATACGTGAAATGCGCGACTGGTATCGGCGCTGGGTACGCGTGCGCGAACTGCGCTACCAGTACCTGGCCGACATCCTCGACGACGTCGACGCGTTCCGCGCCGAAGCTCAACGCCAGAAAGGTGCGGACGACCCGAGCTCGGCTGCAGGCAACTCCCAGCGCATCGGTGTGCCGTCGATCGAGACGGGCGGCGACAAACGACGCGCGTCGCCCCATGACGTGCGTTCGACGCCGACAGCGAGATCGTCCTCGGTCTCGCGGGCCACCGAGGACGAACTCGGTTGACCGCCTTGTTCGATCAAGAGCCGCGCGGTACGGGCCAGCGCGAACTGCGCGCGCGTGCCGCGTCCGTCGGTGATGCGGCGCGTGATGCCGCGCACTGCCGCTGTAGCCATCAGATAGCCAGTGGCGTGATCGAGCGCCTGCACCGGTAATGGCGTCGGCCGTTCGGCGCCGGCTTTGCGCATGCCCACGTCGGCGATACCGGCACTCATCTGCACCAGACTGTCGAAACCCCGGCGGTTCCGCCACGGTCCGGACCAGCCATACGCGTTCAGGCTCACGTCGACGAGGCCGGGATTCGCGCGGGCTCGCGATGCGGCATCGTAACCGAGCCGTTCCAGTGCATCGGCGCGATAGCCATGCAGCAGCACGTCGGCCGAATCGAGCAGCGCCTGAAACCGAGTGCGGTCGTTAGCATTTCGCAGGTCAAGGCGCGCGCAGCGTTTCCCCAACGTCACTTCGGGAGCGACGCCCGGTTCGTTCCAACCGGGTGGATCGATGCGCAGAACGTTCGCGCCGTAGCCGGCGAGAAAGCGGCTCGCGACGGGGCCCGCCAGAACGCGTGTCAGGTCGAGCACGCGGATGCCCGCCAGCGGTCGAGCGCAGTCCCCCTTCCATGTCACCTGTGGGCCGCCTTCCGTTGTTCCGAGCCGCGCCAGCGGTTCGTCCGCCAACGCGATGCCTTGCGGATGCGCCTGCCATTCGGCGACGGACCGCATCTCTGCCGCGCAACCACCGGCTTCGACGATGGCGGACTCGAGCGCGGTTTTCGTCCAGCGTTTCACCGCGACCGACATGCCTTCGCGGTCAGCCTGTTTTCCCAGCACGCGTTCTGCCGCCGCACGGTGATGAGGCGCGTTCGTGTGCAGGCGGATCCAGCCGTCGCTCGTCGCATAGTCACCTGCGATCGGATCCCACGGTGCGGCCAGCGCCCAGCCGAGCGGCCGGATCGACGATCCGAACCAGAACGACGCAAGACGACGATCGATGTCGACGTGCGGCATCGCGCCGCTACGCAAACTGCAGAGTTCTGCGATTGCGAGCGATGCAGCCGCAATCGATGCGCTGGCGAGATCGGTCACGCGAAATGCCGAGGGCAGATTGCCGTCGCCGTGGAAGCGCAGCCCTGCGAGTGCAGCGCGATTGCCCTCGAGCACGCTCCAGATTGAGGTTGTCAGATTGGAGGAGTGTTCGGCCATGACAGAGTGGGGTCGTTAGGCGGAATCACGGTATTCCGAAATCGATGCTATCGACAAGCGTCAGCGTAAGGTGAATTCTTGTCTACCGAATCGAAGGATCGAAGTTGGCGCATGAAGCCCTTACCACTGTATGTGTTGATCGGCGTCGGTATCACATTCGGACTGACGGCATGCGGTGGCGGAGGGGGCAGCGGCGGCGCGCCAGCGTCGAGCGGTTGGACGGCCGGTGTGTTCAGTCCGGCGGCCAGCTTCGAGGCGCAGTGCGCCAACCCGCGCAGCGGCAACGATCCGATTTCGGGGCAACCGTTTCCCGACAAGCGCGGAACCGCGGTCACGGAGAACAACTGGTTACGCTCGTGGAGCAACGATCTGTACCTCTGGTACAACGAAATCGTCGATCGCGATCCGTCGCTATACACGACGCCGAACTATTTCGATCTGCTCAAGACCACTGCAACGACTCCGTCGGGCAAGCCGAAGGATCAGTTCCACTTCACGATGCTGACCAGCGACTTCGAAGACTTCGCGCAGTCCGGCGTCACCGCGGGCTACGGCGCCACGTGGTCGCTCATCGCATCGCGGCCGCCGCGCCAGATCGTGGTGGCGTACACCGATCCCGGCACGCCGGCGGTCGACGCTTCGGTGAACCTCGTGCGCGGTGCAACGGTGCTGCAAGTGGACGGCATCGACGCCGTGAACGACGGTACATCGGCGGGGGTCGATGCGCTGAATGCCGGCCTGTTCCCGGCAGCCGCCGGCGAGAGCCACACGTTCCTGGTGCAGGATCCGGGCTCGGCATCGACGCGTTCCGTCACGATGACGTCGGTCGACGTCACGTCTACGCCGGTGCAGAACGTCCACTCGGAGATGACGCCGTCGGGCAAGGTCGGCTATCTGCTCTTCAACGATCACATCGCAACGGCCGAACAGGAGCTGATCAGTGCGGTGAACCAGCTGAGGGCCGACGGAGTCGTCGATCTCGTGCTCGACATCCGCTACAACGGCGGCGGCTTTCTCGACATCGCGAGCGAACTCGCATACATGATCGCCGGCAGTGCGCGCACCAGCGGCAAGACGTTCGAAATGACGGTGTTCAACAGCAAGCACCCGACCACCGATCCGGTAACGAACCAGCCGCTCACGCCGGTGCCGTTCCATTCCACTGCCGATGGCAGCTTCTCCGCGCCGGCTGGAACCGCATTGCCCACTCTGGATCTCGCGCGCCTGTTCGTGCTGACCGGATCAGGCACTTGCTCGGCGAGCGAGTCGATCATCAATTCCCTGCGCGGGGTTGGTGTAAACATCATCCAGATCGGATCGACCACGTGCGGCAAGCCGTACGGCTTCTATCCGCAGGACAACTGCGGCACCACGTACTTCACGATCGAGTTCAAGGGTGAGAACAACGCCGGCTTCGGCGACTACCCCGACGGGTTTTCACCGCAAAACACGGCGAGCACACCAGGCGTCGTCGTCGACGGATGTTCCGTGAGCGACGACTACACGCACGCCTTGGGCGATCCGCTGGAAAGCCGTTTCGCAACCGCGCTCGCGTATCGGCAAACGCCGGCGTGCCCAACGCCGTCCGGTTTTGCGCCCCCTGGAACAGCCGCGCTGTCCTCCGGCGAGACTGGCGACGGCGTCATTCACAAGCCCCTGTGGCTGCAGAACCGGATCATGCGGCGGTGACTTTTGCGGCTGATTGAAGTCGTTGGCGCCGTCGCGGTCGCGCTGCTGTTGAGTTCGTGCAGGTCCGACGATCGGCCGGCGCGCATCGTCGACCCTGACGCCGCGAGTCGTGCGGCGTTGCATCGTGCGGTGGCGGCGGCGATGAACGGTGCCGACGTGACGCTCGCAGACGACGCCCTCACGCACAGCAGCCGCCTGATCATCGAGCCCGCCGTGTACCGCGATGCGCAGAACAACCGCGTGATGGGGCGCGAAGTACGCGCGCCGATGCAGTTCGTGCTGTTGAAGCACGGCGGCGAGTGCGTGCTGCAGGCGCAGGCGACGCAGCAACGCTGGGTGCTCGCAGCGACGAAGTGCCTGGCTGAATGAGCGAGCAGGAGCGAATGAACGCGGACACACCGCCGACCGTGCCGGTAGCGCTCGACGCGTACCGGCAATGGCAGCAGTGGGCGCAGCAGCGCATCGGCGTGCGCGCCTACATGCGTTCGACGTTCGACCGCACGGGCCACAACAACACGGCGGACGCGTCGCACTATCTGTATCAGCTGGCAGAAGACTTCAACGTCACGTTCGACGTCGAAGGCGGTGGCGTGCTGTACTTCGTGCGCACCAATCACTGGCACGGAAGCCCGTGGCACTACGAGATCGACGGCGTCGATCACGTCGTACAAGAATCGACGACGCGCGATCCGACGCACAAGCTCGAACGCGCTGTGTTCCTGCCCGAAGCACCGTTTCCGACGCCGCTGACGTATACCTACGCCACGACGCACGGCGCGGATCTGAACTGGGTGCCGATGGCCTTCCTCGATCGACTGCGCCTTGCGTACTCGCGAACCTTCTACGGCACCGGTTACTACATCTATCACCAGTTCGTGCCGGGACTCGCGTTGAGTCGTCCGCTCGCGTCGTGGAGCCCGCACGACGTACCGGATCGCGACGTACTCGACCTGTTGGCGAATGCCGGGTCCGATCAGGCGGGCGGAGGCGCGAAGCGCGGCGGTACGGCGTCGGTACGCGCAGCGGCGCGGACGATCTGCGAGCTGCGCGACGGTCCGGCGGTCGTCAACTACCTCGAGTTTTCGGCACCGGCCGCGCGCGCGGTCGACTTCGGAGCCGTGCGATTGCGGATCACCTGGGATGACCGCGCAGACGCGTCGGTCGACGCGCCGCTTAATCTGCTGTTCGGCGCCGGCACGCTGCACAACCCCGACGGCCGCGAATGGCTGGTGAAAGCACTGCCGATGGCGACCCGGTTCGTCGCGGACCGGGTGGTGCTGAGTTGCCAGTTTCCAATGCCGTTCTTTCGCGCCGCGAAGATCGAGTGGATCGGCGCAGACGCGATTGCGCCGATCGACGACGTACGGTGGATGGTGCGGTACGGGCCATACGCCGGACCGTGGAACCACGTCGGATATTTTCACGCGACGTATCGGGATCACGGAGAGCCGGCGTTCGGCGAGGACCTCGTATTCCTCGACACGCGCGATCTCGAAGGTTCGACGGATTGGTCCGGCAGTCTCGTCGGAACGTCGTTCGTTTTCACCGATCGCAACGTGCTGACCACACTGGAAGGCGATCCGCGTTTCTACTTCGACGACAGCCGGACCCCGCAGGTGCAGGGTACCGGCACGGAAGAGTGGGGCGGCGGCGGCGACTACTGGGGCGGTCGCACCATGACGCTGCCGTTAGTGGGCCATCCGGTGGGTGTGGTGGACGCGAAGCAGGCGAAAAGTCCGCTCGATCTGATCCACTCGGCTTATCGGTTCCTGCTCGGCGATCTGATGCCGTTCGGACAGCGCGCGCAGATCTGCTTCGAACACGGCGGCGAGAACGAGTCCGTGGAGCATTATCGGTCGGTCACGCACTGGTACGGATTACCAAGCGCGAGTCTGGTGCTCACCGATTGGTTGCAGGTCGGCGATCCGGAGAGCGAACGTGAGCACCGTTATCGTTCGCCGGACGCGACCGCGCCGTACGAGATAACGTCGCGCTACGAACTCGGCCCCGATCACCTGTCGGCGGCCATGGCGCGGCCGCAGGGCGCGCCGGATCATTTCGTGGAGTACCGATTCGAGGCGGTGCGCGGCCGTTATCACCTGTGGGTGGAACTGCGCGCGGGCGACGGGCTGTTCGACGCGGCGGTGTGGGTGGAAATCAACGACGACATCGGCAGCGGCCGGCCGCGGGAGGAATACACCGGACTCGGCGGGTTCCTGAACGTGGGTCGCGCGTCGGGCGCTTATCGATTTCAAACCGCGACGGCGCCGGTATCGGTGGTCGAGTTCGCGCGTGACGGCACGCAACGCCTGCGCGTTCAACCGCGCATCGGCCAGGCGGCCATCGCGCGGATTCTGTTGAGCAGGGACCGCACGACGCGCCCGATGCCCGATTTCGAAGCGACCGCCGACGACATCGTGCTGACGCCTGATGCGGCGACGCAGGCCGGGGCGTTCGAACGACGTGAGGATGCGCGTGCACCTGACGGCAAGGTGCTGGTTCTGCGTGAAAGCCCTGCTACCATCGAGATCTTCCCTGCCGAAACGCTGAAGGGGCGCAGAACGCTCGGTGCGTCGGAGTTCGCGGTGCGGATCCGTCCGGACAATCACGGCGTGATGCTGCGCCGGACGCTCGACTACCAATGGGCGAACCAGCGCGCGCTGGTTTCGGTGGGCACCGACGACGGCTGGGTCGAGGCCGGCATCTGGTACACCGCCGGTTCGAACACCGTCTATCACTCGTTCCCGTATTTCGCCGGCGAACTCGGCGCCAGCAGTCCGCGCGTCATCACGTCGAATCGGCGTTTCCGCGACGAAGAGTTCCTGCTGCCGTTGCGCCTCACGCAGGGCCGGTCGGAGATAGCCGTACGCGTCGAGTTTGCGCCGCGCAATCCGCCACTATTGCCGGGGCGAGCTCCGCAGCCGACGGCGTGGACCGAACTCGCGTATTGCGTGTACTGCTTCGTGATGCCGCGGGTGACGCTCTCCTAACGAGCTGGTCAGGCCGCGCTCTCTCCGCATACCATTTCGACCACCAGCCGATGGAAGTGCGCGAGCATGAACTCCGGCGCCGCCACGAAGCGGCCGGTCGGTGCGAGACCGGTGTTGTGTCCCGATTGGACGCGGTTGCAGATCTCGACGTCCTGCGCGATGGTCGCGTCCGCATCGAGTTGCCGCTTACCTTTCGCGAGAATTTCTGGCGGCGTGTCAGCCGGCAGGAAGCAGATGTGGCGGAAGCGGATCTTGTCCACGCCGATCACGTCTACCGAACCGATGTCGAAGCCGCGCCCGGCATGCTGCAGATAGGTCGTCGGGAACACCCAGTAGTAGAAATAGTTCAGCTGCTCGCCGGGCGTTTTCTTGAACGTGATGCCGGACGTGATGCCGTCGCGGAACGGGATGCGGTGGTGAATCCAGTAGCGGTTGCCGATGTGGAATTCCTGCTTCGCCTGCTTCATCTCCAGCACGCGCGCGAGTTCCGGATGCGTGGTCGGGCAGTGATAACACTCGATGGTGTTGTCCTGGAACACCTTCCAGTTCGCGTCCATCTCCCAGGTGTTGTCGAAGCCGAACACGTGCTGATCGACGTCGAGGCCGCGCTGCTTCATCAGTTCCGGCATGCCGCGGATCCATTCGTCGAACGCCGGCGCGTTGCGATCGAGGTTGATCCATATCATCGGCCCCCAGACGTGCATAGCGACCGGCACCAGACCGAGTTCCGCCGGATCGAAGCGCGCATCGTCTTCGCTGTGCGGTGCATTCAGCAGGCTGCCGTCGAGCCGGTATTTCCAGCCGTGGTAGTGACACTGCAGCACCTTGCGGTTGCCGACTTCGATCACGACAGGGTGGCTGCGGTGCCGGCACACGTTGAGGAAGCCACGCACGACGCCTGCGTCGTCGCGCACCAGCACGACGGGCACACCAGCGACGTTGCGCAGATAGACGTCGCCCCGCCGCGCAAGATCGCCGACGTGTGTCGCGAAATGCCACGCGCGGCGATGAATGCGTTCGAGTTCCAGCGCGAAGATCGCGGGGTCGCGGTACCACTGCGTCGGCAGCGCATATCCGGCGTCGATCGCGTCGAGCCGTTCTCGGGCGATCACGGACGACGGATCGAACGTTGCGTTCGCCATCAGGCCTCCTGCGTTGCTCCTCAAACCGGAAGTTCGTAACCTACCATATTGGTGAAATCGTTTTCAGGGGAACCGGCATGTCAGCACAGGCCCAAGAGCTCGGCAGGTTGAGCGCCGCGGAGCGCGCGCAGTACGCGTCGAACGGGTACGTCGTGCGCGAAGCGGCGTTCGATGCCGTCGAGTGCGCCCGCATCATCGCTGCGAGCGAGGAACTGGTCGACCGTCTCGTGCGCGACCGGCAAGGCCTGCGCGTGAAGGTGAGCAACTACGTGTTCGATTCCGACTACGCGAATGGCGTCGTCATCAAATGGGAAGGCGATACCGACATCGTGCACGGCATCGAACCGTTCGCGCATCTCTCTCCGGCGCTGAAGGCGTGGGGTTACGACGCGCGCTTAGTCGAACCGATGAAAGACATCATCGGCCACGAACAACTGGAATTGTTCACGGAGAAACTCAATCTGAAGCGGCCGCGCCACGGTGGCGTGAATCCGCTGCACCAGGATTATCCGTACTGGATTCATCCTGCAGAGAACGCGGAGGAAGTTGCCACGGCAATGCTGTTCCTCGACGACTCGAACATCGGCAACGGCTGCCTGTTCGTGATTCCCGGCAGTCACCGCGCCGGTATGTGGAAGACGCGCACCGACGGCGACCGCTTCGCGGCGAACGAGGTCGACGCGTCGGCGTACCCGAACGAAAAGCCGGTTCCGCTCGAGGTGCCGGCCGGTACGGTGGTGTTCTTCGGTCCGATGCTGGTACATCAGTCGGCGCAGAACCTGTCCGATCAGCAGCGCCGCGCGCTGCTGTACAGCTATCAGCCGGCCGGGCGACGCACGCAGCTCGAAGCTTTCCGCGCATCGCGCAACCGTTGATCGAGCCGCCGCTCACGTGCGGACAGCGGCGCGTCGAGCGGCTCGAACGCGTCGTATTGAAATCGATTTCATCTCGTGCGAAGCTTCGGCCGGGGTAATTGGGGAGCCTTCCATGCAGACCATGTCCGGTCGTTCTCTGTCCGTGCTTCGTGTTTTTGCCGTGCTCTGTGTGCCGATGCTGGGATTGCCTCGCATGGCCGCAGCAGAGGAAGCCGCGCCCGCGGCGTCCGGTACCGCGCCGAAAGGCGTGGAAGAACTCGTCATCACCGCGCAGCGGCGCACCGAAGATCTGCAGACCACGGCGGTCGCCGCAACCGTGCTGACCGGCGCCGACCTGAAAGACAAGAGCGTGTACGGCCTCACCGCCGTGCAGTACGCGGCACCGTCGGTAACGATCACCGACTACGGTTCCGCAAACGTCTTCAATATCCGCGGCATCGGCCGCAGCCAGGTCGACGTGGAATTGCCCTCGGGCGTCGTCATCTACCAGGACGGTGCACCGACGCTCGCCGGCTACTTCCAGAACGAGCCGTATTTCGACATGGCGGGCATCGAAGTGCTGCGCGGACCGCAAGGCACGTTCTCCGGAAAGAGCGCGGCGGGCGGCGCGCTGTTCATCCGCACGGCCAGCCCGGAACTCGGCAAATCCACTTCGAACTTCGAACTCGGCGCGGGCAACTTCGACCAGCGGGAATTCACCGGCGTGGTGAATGCACCGATCGGCGACACCGTGGCCGTGCGCGTGGCGTATCACAAGTTCGATCGCGACGATTACTACGGCAACCTGTCGGGCAACTACAGCGGTCACCCCGGCGATCAGGATCTCGATAGCGTGCGCATCGGCGTGCGCTGGCAGCCGATGGAACAGCTCGACGTCACGTTGAAAACCGACATCTCGGATCTCGACTTCGGCGGCAACGTGACGACGTCGCCCGGCCATTCACTGTTCAACAACATCGAGCAGAACGCGAACTTCAAGTACTCCGACCGGTCTGTGCGCACCGTGTTGAACGCCGACTATCGATTCGACAATGGCATGTCCGTCACTTCGCTGACCGGCTACCAGGACCTCAAGACGTTCAACAACCTCGACGCAAATGCGACGCAACCCGACATCTCGATATTCGACAGTCAAGGCGACGTCAGCATCTGGTCGCAGGAATTCAACCTGCTGTCGGCGGAGAATCAGCGCCTTACCTGGGTCGTTGGGCTGTTTGGACAGAAGCAGCGCCTCGACATTCCGAACTGGGACGCCGGCGGTTTTACCTTTACGCAGCTGCAGGCGTTCGCGCCGTTTTTCTTCGGTGCGCCCGCCGGACTGGAATTTCCCTGGTTCGCGAGCCCGGTCGAACAGGATACCGACGACCTGGCCGTGTTCGGGCAGGTCAGCTTCAAGATCACCGATGCATTGGCACTCGACCTCGGTGCGCGCTACAGCTACTACCAGTTGCAGCAGCATCTTGCGATCGTGTGGGGTCCTGGTTCGGCGCCGCCGACGTTTCCGTTCCCGGGTACCGGTCCGGGCGTGAATTCGCAGGAGATGAGCGAAACCGACACCGACTGGAAGGCCAGCCTGAACTGGACGTTGAACGATGATCACTTCGTCTACGGTCTGGTATCGCGCGGGCACGTGGTGGGCGGCATCAACCTGCTGCCGCCGATGATCCCGTGGAGCGACATGACGGTGATCAACTACGAACTCGGCTGGAAAGCGAACTGGTTCGACAACCAGTTGCATACGCAGTTCGACGGCTACTATGAGACGTTCGACGACTATCAGGCTCAGTTCGGCGAACTCGGACCGGCCGCGACGTCACAACTCGCGGTGTTCCGCAACGCGCAAGGGGAGAGCACGATCTGGGGATTCGAGTTGAGCGCGCAGGCGGTATTCGGAAATCTGTCGTTCGACTTCGGCGCCGGCTACCTCGACAGCGAACTCGGAACGTTCAAGAACGTGATCAACCCGTTCCTCGCGCCCCCCGACAACGTTGTCGATCTGTCGGGTGCGAAGTCGCCGTTTTCGCCGAAGTGGACCGGCAACGTCGGTGTGTCGTACACGCTGAATCTGCCAGGCGATATGCGTCTGATTCCGCGCGTCGACTACTCGTACATCGACTCGACGCAGGCCGGATTGTGGAACTCGTCGCTCATCACGCTGGAAGATCGCAAGCTGACGAACGTGCAGCTGCGTCTCGAATCGGCGAAATGGTTTGCGAACCTCTGGTGTACGAACGCGACCGACGAGGAATACGTAGGCGGGATTCAGAACAACGCTGCGCTGTATTACGCGGCACCGCCGCGGATGTACGGGCTGCGTGTCGGCTTCACGCTGTAACGGATCGGGGCAGGTGCGCTAACGGACGGTGCCCTGCATCAGCGACTGATATGCACGTTGATCGTCGATCATGCGGCGATAGACGCGATACTTGCGATCGTGAAAGTCCGCCGTGGATGCATCGGGCTGCACGATGCTGCCGAGTCGCGTCATCGCGCGCATTGCAACGTCGAGCGTGGCGTGCACGCCGGCTGCGGTGGCGCCGAGAATCGCCGAACCGAGCAG
The DNA here is from genome assembly GCA_963780795.1 of uncultured Gammaproteobacteria bacterium. Classification (GTDB taxonomy): domain Bacteria; phylum Pseudomonadota; class Gammaproteobacteria; order Pseudomonadales; family Azotimanducaceae; genus DATJGR01. The sequence goes on from CAWADH010000016.1 coordinate 40,066, forward strand.
AACGCCGTCTGCCTCGCGCGGCACCGCGATCGGTATGCCGAGCGCATCGGCGTGCGTCTGACACCAGCGCGGATTCAATGCGCTGCCGCCGGACGCGATCAGCAGATCGACCGCGCGGCCGCGTTCGGCGAATGCGTCGACGATGTGCCGCGTCGCATAAGCGAGCGCCTGCAGCGCCGCCAGATACCAGCGCGCCAGGTCGTCCTCGTCTTCGCGCAGCGTCCAGCCCGATATGCCGCCGCGCAGCGTAGGGTCGGCCAATGGCGCGCGGTTGCCGAGCACGTTCGGTTGCAGGTGCAGGTCCTGGGTGAGCTCCTGCGCCGTCGCGCCGCGCCCGAGCAGATCCGTTAGGCGCTTCTCGAGCGCCGCGAACGTGTGCGTGGCGGCGTCGAACGCCGGATGCGATCGCAGTACGTGATCGAGAAACGCGCCAGAGGCCGAGATGCCGGCTTCGAGCAGCCACTCGTTCGGCAACAGCGCTTCGTAGTAGGGGCCCCAGACGCCGTGCACCGACGTTCCGGCCGGCGCCGTGGCGAGATGACACGCCGACGTTCCCGCGATGACGGCCATGCGTCGCGCGATCGGCGCGGCATGCCCCGATGCGCCGAGCGTGCCGAGCGCGCCCGCGTGCGCATCGATCATCGACGCGGCCACGGCAATGCCCGGCGCGAGACCGAATTCGGCCGCGGCGGCGCTCGTCAGCGCGCCCAGCCGCTCGCCGGGCACGCGCACGCGCGAACCGATCTTGCGGAACGAATCTGCCGTCAGGTCATTTAGACCGATTGCGTCGAAATACGTTGGATCCCAGCGGCGTTCGTGGCCGAGGTAAGTCCACTTGCACACGGTGCTGCACAACGATCGGTCGTCGCTGCCGGTGGCGCGCCACGTGAGGTAGTCCGGCAGATCGAACCAGCGCGCGGTGCGCTGCCACGTCTGTGGAAGTTCGCGCTTCAGCCAGCGCAGTTTCGGCGTCTGCATCTCGGGGGAGATCACTCCGCCGACGTAGTCGAGCACGCGATGTGCGGTTGCATTGATGGCGGCCGCGTCGCCGACGGCGCGATGATCCATCCAGACGATGACGTTGCGCTCGTCGCCGCCATCGACCGACACGCTGACGGGGCGGCCGCCGGCATCGAGCGCCGCGAGAGAGCAGGTTGCGTCGAAACCGATGCCAACGATCGAGTCCGGCCGCGCGCCCGCTTCGCGGCACGCCTCACGCACCGCGCTACTCACTGCGCGCCAGATGTCGTCGGTGGACTGCTCGACGTGCTCGGGTGTGGTCTGCCACGTTTGGATGCGCTGTTCGGCGCGGCCCACCTGACGGCCGTCCGTCGTGAAGACGCCGGCGCGGGCGCTGCCGGTGCCGACGTCGACGCCGAGCAGCAGTGCCTCGCTCATAGCAGCGCCTCGCTCAATGCAGCGCCTCGCTCAATGCAGCGCCTCGCTCACGTGCGCTGCAGTACGCGCACTCGGAAGCCGAGACGGCGCGACAGTTCGACCATGTCGTTGAACACGTCGCCGTACGCGACCGCGACGTGGTTGCTCTGGTAGTGCGCCATCAGATCGTCGCGCGTGATGCCAAGGTCCGCGGCCATGAACGGCCATTCGCGCGTGGTCCCGTTCCACCACTTGTCGCGCACCGGCGGCGGCAGTTTGACCACTTCACCGCGGCCGACGTCCATCACGAGTTCGTCGCCGTCGAGCCAGGCGCGCGCCCACGTGATCTTGCCGGGCAGGCTTTCGCCGGCGAACGTACCACCGGGAATCGGGAAATAGGCGGGGGGCTGCCGATACGAATGCACGCCTTTCAGCGTGTTCGGATCGTGGTTGAACGCGTATGCGCCAGCGGATCCGGAGTTCAGCAGCAGCCAGATGAAGCGGCCGTCGTGGTCGTCGCCCCAACGCACGTCGTGGAACGCGACCGATTCGTGCAGACCGTGCGCCAGCAGCAGCCGCTTCAGCATCTCCATCGGCAACGCGTTGCCCTGGTCGGCTTCGGTGGAACACACGACAGTGCTGCCGTTGCTCTCGGGACGGCACGACGAGTTGAGCAGACCTTCCGCGAAATCCGACGGCGGCAGCGACCGGATGAGTCCGAGCTGATACTGCCAACCGATGCAGTCGGCGCGGAATTCCTTGAGAAAATCCAGCACGGCGCAGTAGCCGCGCAGTTGCCCGCGCGTGGCTTCCTCCGTGAAGTCGCCGCCGTAGTGGAACTCGACTCCTTTGTCTTTGACGAAGGTGAGCGCGTCGCGGATACGCTCTTCCTTGACCTGCTTGCCCTGCTCGATGATCCAGGCCTGATCGACCTTGTGTTCGGAGAAGCCGACCTTCGCCAGGCGCTGCGGACCGAAGTAGCCGTTGATCATGCCCATCGACGTGTCGCCGAGCATCATCACCAGCGGCCGCTTCTTCCGCATGTCGGCAACGATTTTGTCGACGATCTCCGACTGTCGTGCGCGCGGCGCGCGGCGGATGCAGCCGTCGTCGTATTCGATCGAACCAGTGCGCACCCAGGTATCGAGTCGCGCCATGAACGCGTCGTCGGTGGTCAGATCAGCCTTTTCCGACCACAGACGGCTGTGTTTGCGGCCGAGACTCGTCAGACACGCGCCGGTATTGAGCAGGCCGACCAGACCCGGCCAGGTGCCGTCGAAGTTCGATGCGAGCAGCAGCGGATTGTCGGAGCCGACGACGCCGTCGGTGGTGTGCGGGCCATACACCCAGTGCGAGTACACGCCGATCAGCGGATCGTCGATACCCGACAGTGCCTCGATCGCATCGCCCGGTGTCGACAGAAATTTATCGATCAACCGCGTCTGGTGGCCGAGATGCGCCACCGCTTTCGTCATCGCGGCAACGAACGCACGCACGTTCGGTTCGGCCAGCGAATTCGGCACCGGACGATAGTCGCCCGGCAGAAACATGGTAACGCGCGCCATCACACCCCCCTCAGTTACGCCGTTATAGTCTTCTGTTCGACGCTATCGCGACTTCGGCGTGAAGCGTTCGCCGGTGAACTGGTTGACGTAGACCTTCCACGGATAGTGATCGCCTTCGCCTTCAGTGCCGACCACGCGCAGATGCTGCGTCAGGATGCGGCGCCACTGAGCGGTCGCGTTGGCGGGCGTCATGTGCGGCGTCTTGCCGTGGTGGAACGTCACGCTGCCGAGCTTGATGGGGCAGGCCACCGTCTTGGTTTCGTCGGGCGGATCGCAGGTGAGCAGGTCGCTCTGCATGTTGTCGGGCTGACGGTGCGATAGCACGCCGAGCCTGTGCCCGCCGTCGATGAAGTGCATGCAGCCGTTGGCAACGTTTACGTCGTGGAACGGCATCCAGCAGGTGATGCCGCGCTCGTCGAGGTTGCGGCCCCAATAACCTTCGTCCTGGTGCCACAGCGTGGGTGCGCTCTTGCCCGGTGGTTTCGCCAGGAACTGGTCGTACCAGAATTCGAGCGGCTGGCGCATCAATGCGCTTGCGTACTCGATCGCCCACAGCCTGAACTTCGACTGACCGATCTCCGGCCAATAGCGCGTGGGACTTGCCTGCACGATCTTGAACTCGCGCTGTTCGCGCGGGGTGCCTTTCTCCCAGGCCCAGTCGAACGCCATCGTCTCTTTCTTTTCGAGGATCTCATCGCAGTGCACAATCAACGTGTCGAGGTCGACCGGGTCGATCGCGTCGGGCACCACGATGAATCCGTGTTCCCAGAAGGAGGCGACATCTTCCTCGGTAGCTTTCGGGTACGGCACACCGTCTCCTTGTGGGGTGTTCGCGAGGAGAAATACACTACCCCATTCTCGAAAACGATTTCAATGCGATATCCCGGGTAACCGCCATGAACATGAAGGCGCGGGTCACGAAGATCACCGACGTCGCACGGGCCGCCGGCACGTCGCCCGCGACCGTGTCACGGGTGCTGAACGGAACGGGCGGGGTCAGTCCGGAACTGAAGGCGCGGGTGCTTAAGGCCGCGGCCTCGCTCGGCTATGTGCCGGACGGTTCGGCGCGCGCGCTGCGGCGTCAGCACGCCAGTGTCTGGGCGGCCATCGTCTCCGACATCGAGAACCCGTTTTTCACCGCCGTGGTGCGCGGCATCGAGGACGTCGCCCGGCAAGAACATCACCGGCTGGTGCTGTGCAACTCCGATGAGGATCTCGAGCGGGAAGCCGACTACATCGACGTCGCGATTGCAGAACGCATGGCCGGCGTCGTCATCGCGGTAGCGTCGGGTAAGGAATCGAGCGTCGAGCCGTTGATCGCGCGGCACGTGCCGGTGGTGGCCATAGACCGGTCGGCCGGCCGCGACGTCGATGCGGTCGTGGTCGATAACCGATTGGGCGCGGAAGAGGCCACGCGCCATCTGATCGATCACGGCAGCCGCCGCGTCGGATGCATCACCGGACCCGCCCGCGTGAACACCGCCAACGAACGCCTCGAGGGGTATCGGCGCGCGGTCATCGCGGCAGGTCTCACCGTCGACGAATCGCTGATTCAGCGGGCCGACTTCAAAGAGTCCGGCGGCCACCAGGCGGCGCTGTCGCTGCTGACCGGGCGAAAGCCTCCGGACGCGCTCTTCATCGCGAACAACCCGATGGCGGCTGGCGCGCTGCGGGCCATTCGCGAACTGGGGCTCGCCGTTCCGAAGGACGTGGCGCTCGTCGCATTCGACGATTCGCCGTGGACGACGCTGACCAGCCCACAGCTCTCGGTGGTATCGCAGCCGGCGTACGAGATCGGCCGCGTGGCAGCGGAGTTGCTGTCGACGGCTGGCGATCGGTCGGCGCGTACCATCGTGCTGTCGCCGCGGCTGATCGTGCGGGAGAGTTCGATGCGACGGCCGTGAGGTCGTTTTTTGGGTCGAAATTGAAATCGATTTCAGGCCGTGCCATGATTTGGGGGCGATCATGAAACTGAAGCTGCTGAAGTGTGACTGGGGAATGGAACATCTCGGCGAGATGCCCGACCGTCTGCGCGCGTTCGCCGCTGCCGGCTACGACGGCGTCGAGTGCGCCAACATCGGCATGGACCCTTCCGAGTTCGGCGACCTGACGGCCGAACTCGGTCTCGACTACGTGGCGATGATGTTCTGCGACGACGAGGCCGCGTTCAAGACCCAGCTCGAGGCGGTGAAGAAGACGCGCCCGATCCTGGTGAACTGCCACCCCGGCCGCGACTACTTCGATCTCGACCGCAGCGTCGCGTTCTTCAACAACGTCAGGGAGATGGCCACTGAGATCGACGCGCCGATGGTGTTCGAAACGCACCGCACGCGCTGTTTGTACTCGGCGTGGCAGACCGAGCGGATTCTGAATGCACTGCCGTGGCTCCGCATCACCGCCGACTTCAGTCATTTCACGAACGTCGCGGAGAACAACCTGAAGGCGGAGCCGTACGCGCGGATGATGGATCTCGCGATCGATCGCGCCGACCACATTCACGCCCGCGTCGGTTCCGCGCATTCGCCGCAGGTGGCCGACCCGCGCGTCGGCATGGGGCTGAAGTGGACCGGTCTGTTCGAGCGCTGGTGGGACCGCATCATCGAAGCCCGGCTCAAAGAGAACAAACCGTTCCTGACGATCAATCCGGAGTTCGGGCCGCCGCCGTATCAACCGGTGGATCCCGACGACAAGCCGCTGGCCGACATCTGGGACGTGTGCCTGTGGATGACCGGCCGATTCCGCACGCGTTGGGCCAACAAGCTGGAGGCCGTTGCATGACCAAGCTCAATCTGAAGTTCGGACCGCCGCCGTCGACCAAATTCGAGGTGCATCCGACCGCGAAGGAAGTGAAGTTCTTCGAGGACAACGGCTACCTGGTGGTGGACCGTTTGACAACCGACGAAGAGATCGCGTGGATCCGGCAGATCTTCGAATTCATTTTTTCGAAGGAGCACGCCAGAGGTCCGCAATCGCCGGTCGACCGGTCGGGCACGCTGGAGCCGGGTGAAGAGAGCAAGTTGTCGCAGGCGTTCCATCCCGAAATCGAGTTTCCGGAGTTGCTGACGACGAATCACTGGCGCAACGCGAGGCGCTACGCGGCCGCGTTGCTCGACGTGCCGGAAACGAGCCTGTCGAGCTGGGGCCACATGATCCGCAAGCCCCCGGGCGGACGCCCCGCGCTGTGGCACCAGGATCACGCCTATTGGCAGCCGGAACTCGATTACTACGCGCTGGGCGTATGGCTGCCGATGCACGACGTGAGCACCGAAATGGGCGCGATGCAGTTCATTCCGGGATCACACAAGCGCGGACTGTTGCGCCACCACCACGGCGACAAGCCGCAGTTCAACGTGCTGGAAGTGGACGAGCCGTTCGACGTCAGCAAGGCCGTGGCTTGTCCGCTGAAGATGGGCGGCGCCACTTTCCATCACTCCGAAACGCTGCATTACACGGCGCCGAACACCACGAAAACGCCGCGGCTCGCGTTCCCGATGGAATTCCAGATCACGCCGGTGCGACGGAGCGTACCCGTCAGCATGCCGTGGATGGAGGAGTTCCGGAAAGCCACCGGCGGCCCGCACAAGCTGATTCACGTGGCCGACGGTCGCGTCTCGGAACTCTGACCCAACGAGGCAGCCATGGCGCGCGCGCTGGTCTGCTTCACGTTCGACTTCGATACCGTCGCGTATTGGATCGCACAAGGCCAGACCACGCCCACACCGATCTCGCGCGGCGAGTTCGGCGTTGTCGCGGCGGCGCGGCTGGTCGATCTGTTTCGGCGGCACGCCATTGCGACGACGTGGTTCGTTCCGGGGCTCACGATCGACACCTACCCCGATGCCTGCCGGCAGATCGCCGACGCCGGGCACGAGATCGCGCATCACGGTTATGACCACGTGGCGCCGCGGCAGCTGTCGCGCACCGACGAAGCCGATCAGCTCGATCGCGGCAGCGCGGCGATCGAACGGCTCACCGGTCGCCGTCCGCGCGGCTATCGGTCGCCCGGATGGGATCTCAGCCCGAATTCGGTCGATCTGCTGAACGAGCGCGGCTTTGTTTACGACTCGAGCATGATGGGCCACGACTATCTGCCGTATCGCGCCCGCACCGGCGACTCGATCGAAGCGGGGCGGCCGGTCCGCTTCGGCACGCCGACCCGGCTGATCGAATTGCCCGTCAGCTGGTCGCTCGACGACTTCCCGCATTTCGAATACATCCGCGGCGGCGGGCTGCGCGCGGCAAGCGACGTGCTCGAGAACTGGCTCGCCGACTTCGACTATCTGAACGACGAATTAACGTGGGGCGTTGTGACGTACACGTTCCACCCGTTCGTAATCGGCCGCGGCCACCGCATGAAGATCCTGGAAAAGCTCATCGTCGAACTGACGGCGCGCGGCGCGGTATTCGTAACCGCCGAGCAGGCCGTTGCGGAGTTCGTTGGGGCGCAAACATCGCCCTAATCAATTGGGCCAGGAGATAGCGCGCGAGATTGGGTTGACGAGGAGGATGGGGTCAGGAATCGGGCGTGCGAGATTGAATGAGCGTGGGGATGGGTTTGATGAAGAAAGGGTGCTGCTTGTTTGCGTGTGATCAACGCGTTCATCTTGTCGAGCGCATCAGCGATGTGGACGGACGTGGCGGTTGATCGTGCGGCGATCTGCGCGACAGGGGACTGTCGCCTGAATCGTTCGCGCCGCGTCGTCGGACGGGTCTCGCTAAGAACGCGGGGATCGGGCGCGTGAGATTCGGCCGAGCGAGGCCGGTTTGATAAGGGAAGATCGTGCTGGAGATTGGGTGATGGTGATGAGTTCGAGCACCTTCGCCTTGCCGACCGAACATGGCCCAAATCAAACGGTTTCGCTGAACAGGTGCGCTGAGGTGCGATGGGCGACGGCGGTGTGCGTGATCTCGCACTGAGAACCGGGATGTTGCCCGGCAGCCGCGTCTGGACCATGGCCCTATTCTTTGAGCCATGGCAAACCGGACTACACCTGTCGAACAGCTCACGCTCGATGCGGCTCGCCACAACTCGGGTCGTGGTGGGCCGCGCCACGGTGCGGGTCGGCCGCGCGGCATTCGGCCACGCGTCATGCACCGATCGCGCGAGCCTATCGTCGCCCGCGTGCCGGTGCATGTGACGATCCGGTTGCGACGCGGCATACCCACGTTGCGGCAACCGCGGTTCGTGCGAAGGTTCCGGACCTCCCTGGCTCAGGCCTGCGTGCGGCACGGTTTCCGTGTGGTGCACTATTCGATCCAGCGCGACCACCTGCATCTGCTGGTCGAAGCGCGTAGCAACCGCTCGATTGCGTGCGGCATGAAGAGCGTCGGTGCACGGATCGGCAAGCTCGCGAACCGGCTCTTTGGACGCAGTGGCAAGGTGCTCGACGGTCGCTATCACCTGCGGCCGCTGCGCACGCCGCTCGAAGTCCGCCGGGCATTGCGTTACGTATTGCTCAATCATCGCCACCACGGCGCGTGCCGGCGCAACTCATCCCTTCACGACGTACCGGCTGCACCTGATCCTGCCAGTTCGGGGCGTTGGTTCGACGGCTGGCGCAGCGCCACCGCTCCGCCGAACTCCACCGACGTTCGAGAAGTAGCACCCGCACGAACCTGGCTCTTGCAAACCGGCTGGCGCCGTCACGGGCTCATCGATCCCGCGGAGACGCCCTAGCCGCATAAGAGAAACGGCAGCGCAACGGCTTCTAGCGCCGCGCGGCACCTGCGCACGTTCGAACTCCGCGCCCCTCGGTCAATGTGTCAGCGCAGACCCTTGTTCGGGTCGATCAGATACTTCTCGCCGGTGGCCTGTTTGCCGTAAACGGCAATCTCCGACAACGCCAGCGCTTCGGGCAGCGAAACCACCTTGGTGTATTTGCTCGCGAACGTCGTCTTGATTTCAGATGCGACGCGCTCGCGCAGCTTCTGCGCCTCCGCCGGACCGATCTTCTGCAGGAACGGCGTCAGCAGCCAGCCGCCGATGCCCCACGCCATGCCGAAGTTGCGGTTGAACTCGGTCGGGCTGCGGTCGAGGCCGCCGTAGATGTACACCTGCTTGTGCGTGGTCGAACCGTAGCGGCTGTATTCCTTCGCGGTCTTGTTGGCCGCCACTTCCATGCAGGTGAGGATCTGTCCCGCCAGTTTGCCGCCGCCGGTGGCGTCGAACGCGAGCGTCGCGCCGGTGGCCACGAGCGCGTTCGTCAGATCGTCCATGAACGAGGGCTGGCTCGAATCGACCACGTGCACCGCGCCGATCGACTTCAGCAGCTTCACCTGCTCGGGCTTACGCACGATGTTGACGAGCCCGATGCTGTCTTTGTTGCACAGCTTGCTCAGCATCTGGCCGAGGTTCGACGCAGCGGCGGTGTGCACTAGCGCTTTGTGGCCTTCGAGCTTCATCGTTTCGACCATGCCGATGGCAGTCAGCGGATTGACGAAACACGAGGCGCCTTCCGCGGGCGTCGTGCCGGGCGGCAACAGCAGACACTGCGCCGCTTTGATGACGCGGTATTGCGAATACATCGCGCCGCCGAGTATCGCGACCGTTTTGCCGACGAGCTTCTGCGCTGCATCCGAAGTACCGGCAGCCACCACCACGCCCGCGCCTTCGTTGCCGACCGGCAGCGACTGATCGACGCGGCCGGCCATCATCCGCATCACGTTCGGCGCGATGCTCGCGGTGACCACGGGATTCGCCGCCGTACCCGATGCCTTCGCGGTGCTCATGTCGGCCGCGCCGAGCAAGAGTCCGAGGTCGGACGGGTTGATCGGCGACGCATCGACGCGCACTACCACTTCGTCGGGTTTCGGATCGGGCGTCGGCGTATTCACGAGCGTCAGCTCGAGCGTGCCTTCTTTCTTCACGGTCGAGCGCAGTTGCAGTCCGTTCGGTTGAGCCATGAGCGTCTCCTGGTATTCGCGGGATGAGGGGCGATTCAATCGGCTTGCGCGGCTTTAATCAAACGCTGATTGTCGCGTACCCTTCGAGTCCGACACGAGGAGAGCGTCTATGGCACAACCGATCGGACCCTATAGCACCGCAACGGAGATGCTCGGCGCGCTGCGCGCCCGCAAGATCTCGTCGCTGGAACTCGTCGAACTGCACCTGCAGCGCATCGAACAGTGCGACGGTGCGCTGAACGCGATTCCGGTGCGCACAGCAGATCGGGCGCGCGAAGCGGCGCGGGTTGCGGACGCGGCGCTCGCGCGCGGCCAGCGTGCCGCGCTGCTCGGTTTGCCGATGACGCTGAAGGAGTCCACGCAGACCGCGGGTCTGCCGCAGAGCGCAGGCATGCCGCCGTTCAAGGATCACAAGCCGGCGGTGGACGGAACGCTCGCGAAAGCGGTGTTCGAAGCAGGTGCGTGTCTGCTCGGCAAGACCAACATTCCGGTCGCGCTCGCCGACTGGCAGGCCGACAGCCCGATCTACGGACGCACGAACAATCCGTGGGATCTGAAGCGCACGCCTGGCGGCAGTACCGGTGGCGGCGGCGCGGCGCTGGCCGCAGGCATGACGCCGCTCGAAATCGGCAGCGACATCGGCGGATCGATCCGGGTTCCGGGCGCTTACTGCGGCGTCTACGGACACCGGCCGTCCGAAACGGCGATTCCGCGCGAAGGATCGTTTCCGATGGCGGATTTGCCGAACCCCGCGGGGTTGATGGGCGTGCAGGGACCGCTCGCGCGCAGCGCCATCGATCTCGAACTGCTGTTCGACGTGATCGCAGGGCCGTGCATCGGCGAAGACGCCGGCTGGAAGCTCGCGTTGCCCGAGTCGCGCGGCGCGCAGCTGAAGGACTTCCGCGTTGCCGTGATGCCGTCGATGCCGTGGGTAAAGCCCGCGTCGGAGATGCAGGGCAAGGTCGACGACCTCGCGCGCTTCCTCTCCCAACGAGGCACTAAAGTCGCGCAGGCGATGCCGAAGGTCGATTTCGAACAGTACTTTCGCGATTACCTGTGTCTGCTGACGGTGATTACGTCGCAAGGCCAGAGTCGCGCGGAACGCGAAGCCACCGCGGCGGCGCTCCGCGGCTCCAGCATGCTCTCCGCGCAGGCGGACGGATTCGTGCTCGATGCAGCCGGTTTCCTCGCGCTGGTGCATCGCCGCGAATCGGCGCGGGCCGCATGGCGTGCCTTCTTCAAAGACTGGGACGTGCTGATCGGGCCGATGACGCTTGACGCGGCGTTCGAACACCAGACCGGTCCGTTCAACGAACGCACGCTGCGCATCGACAACGAAACCGTGCCGTACGCGCTGAACCTGGTATATCCGATGTGGGCGATCTTCGCGGGCCAGCCCTCGACTGCGTTTCCTGCCGGGCTCAACCGGGCCGGCTTGCCGCTCGGCCTGCAGGCGATCGGACCCTATCTGGAGGATCGCACCACGCTGCGCTTCGCCCAATTGCTCGAGCGCGAGTGGCAGGGTTTCGTGCCGCCGCCAGGCTACTGAACGCAAACGAAACACGAACCGACCGAGAGAGGAATACGCACATGAACGTAGGTATGGCGTCGATATTCCAGAACCCGGGCAAACACACGACGGATCGCGAAGTGTACGAACAGGACCTGCGGCTCGCGTGTCTCGCCGAACCGCTCGGCTTCGATTCGGTGTGGACCGTCGAGCACCACTTCACCGACTACACGATGTGTCCGGATCCGTTGCAGTTCCTGACATACATGGCCGGCCGCACCACCCGCGTGCAACTCGGTTCGATGGTGGTGGTGTTGCCGTGGCACGATCCGATGCGCGTCGCCGAGCAGATCAGCATGCTCGATCACCTCTCCGGCGGGCGGCTGATTCTCGGTCTCGGCCGCGGCGCCGGCCGTGTCGAGTTCGACGGCTTCCGCCAGGACATGGGCGACTCGCGGCCGCGCTTCGTCGAGAGCGCGGAGTGCGTGTTGCAGGGTCTCGAGCAGGGCTACTGCGAGTATCACGGCGACTTCGTGCAGCAGCCGCGCACCGACATCCGCCCCACGCCGTACCTGACCTTCCGCGGTCGCACGTATGCAGCGGCAGTGTCACCGGAATCGTTGCCGATCATGGCGAAACTGGGCGTCGGCATCCTGGTGGTTCCGCAGAAGCCGTGGGAAGCGGTGGAGGCCGAGATCGCGCAGTACAACGTGCTGTACAAGCAGCACAACGGCGAAGATCCGCCGGCGCCGATTCTCGCCGGCTGGACGTTCGTCGACTCCGATCGCGATCGCGCCTACGAATATGCGAAACGCTACATCGGCGGCTACTGGCAGACCGTGCTCGATCATTACCAGTTCGGCGGCGATCACCTGAAAGGCCAGAAGGGCTACGAGTACTACGGCCGTTTTGCCGACAACATTCAGAAGAACGGTCCTGACGCGGCGATCGAGTTCTTCCTGAACATCCAGACGTGGGGCACGCCGGAGATGTGCGTGGAGCGGATCGTCGAGAACGCAAAGCGCATCGGCGCCGAAACGTACGTCGGCGTCTTCAGCTATGCGGGAATGCCGTGGGACGAAGCCGAGCGCAACCTGCGGCTGTTCAGCGAGACGGTGATGCCGAAGCTCCAGGCGCGCGCGATTCGCGGCAAGGTGGCTTACGGATCGGCGAAACTGCGCTCGGCCTAACGAGCGCTGAAAGGCGCGCCGACGAGCCAGGCCGCGGCCAGGCCGGCAAGCAGGTAGAGGCCGAAGTTGCGCGCGTGCACGAACGCGAACGCGGAATACCAGAGCGGCCACGCGGCGGCCGGATAGTCCGGTGGGCACGCGTCCGGCGGCGCGCGCCGGAACACGCCGGTCGCGCGTATCGCGTCGGGCAGCGCGAACAGTGCCAGCAGACTCGGCCACGGCAGCCGTTCGAGCGCCACCAGCATCAGTATGGCAACGTACGGCAACACCAGCATCACGACGGCGACGTGGCGCGCCCGCGCGCTGCCGAGCCGCACCGGCAGCGTGCGAACGTGCTTGGCCTCGTCGAACGCACGCTTGTCGATGTGCTTGCCGAAGATGACGGTGGTGGGCGCGAGCGCGTAGATCGCGCCGATTGCTGCAACCCACGGACTCCACACGCCAGACGCGACGAGGTAGCTGCCGCCGGTCATCAACGGTCCCCAGACCAGCAGCACCGCAATCTCGCCGAGCCCGAGCTTCTTCAACGGATACGTGTAGAACAGCAGCAGCAGCGCGCCGCCGGTCAACGGCCACAACACGTCGCTCCCGATACGCAGCGTGAGCCAGAGACCGATCAGCAGCGCCGCGAACGCGGTGATCGCGATGCTGACGAGAAGCTGCTGGTGCGTCAGCAGTTCGTCTTCGAGCACGTGGGCGCCGTAGCGATTGCGGAAATAGTCGCCTTTGTCGATCCCGAGCGCGGAGTCGGTGAAGTCGTTCAGCTGGTTGTTCGCAGCATGCGCGAGCAACAAGCCACCGAGACATCCGAACCATGCGAGGGCGTCGATCGGTCCGTGCAGCAGCGCCAGCAGGCCGCCGAGCGCAGCGGAGCAGAACGTCATGACGAGCACGGGTGCGCGCGACGCGATCAGCCAACGGACCACCGCACCTGATGCGCGCCACGCGTCTTTCGACACCCGTGGCGTGGTGGTGCAGGCTTCGCGCAGCGTGATGCCGTCGATGATTGCGCTGCTACTCCAGCCCGAGCACCACGTTCCAGTGTTCTTCGCTCACAGGCATCACCGAGAGGCGATTGCCGCGCCGTAGCAGCGTGAAGCCGTCGAGGCGCGGTTCCTGCTTCAGTTCTTCGAGGCTGATGACGCGTTTGAACTGACGGACGAATTTCACGTCCACGCCCATCCAGATCGGCTTCTCGGGATCGCTCTTCGCGTCGTAGTACGGACTTTTTCGATCGAATGCGGTCGCATCCGGATAGGCCTCGCGCGCCACCGTGGCGATGCCGACGATGCCGGGCTCAGGGCAACTCGAGTGATAGAAGAAGACCTTGTCGCCTTTCTTCATGCCGTCGCGCATGAAGTTGCGCGCCTGATAGTTGCGCACGCCGTCCCAGAACGACGTGCGCTGTGGCTTCGCCTTCAGATCGTCGATACCGAACACGGACGGTTCGGACTTCATCAACCAGTAAGCCATCGCTTCCTCTCGTCGCCGTCGACTCAGGGTGCGAATCTTACTTCTTTCGGGGGAACCATTGCGGCGCCAGATCGCTGGCGGCATCCAGCGTGGCGTCGATCAGTTCACGATCCCATTTCGACAACTTCAACTCGTCGAGATTGCGCGTCATCTGGAACAGCGCACGGATGAAGTAGGCCTGCACGCTGGGACTGATCGAGAATTCCGGCGTGACCGCGCCATGCATCAACGCCATTGCGGCGAGCGTGAGCGGCTGCGGCGGAGATCCGTGACGACGCGTGAAGATCGCGCCGGCGGTTCGCCACGTGGCGACTACGAGATCGAGCGCCGTCTTTTGGGACACGACGCCGCCGCCGAACGATTCGCGAGCCTGCCGATCGAACTGCTCCTGTATGAGCGCCGCGGCTTTAGCTTTGTTCATGTCTGACTGGTCGCGATGGTTGAGCCAACGTGGCGTGTCGGCGGTCGTCGAGCGGCGCGCATTCTAGAGGTCGTGGGGTATTGCGCTGGTCTGCCCGGGCCAATTGCTCGTCGGCCTCGGCCATTCGGGACGGACGCGTTAGACTCGCGCGCCATGATCGAATACATGACTACGCTGGCGCTGGGACACGAAGCGACGTCGCGCGTGCTGAAGAAGTATCAGGTCGACCCGACGCAGGTGTTCCAGGCCGCTGGCATCAATCCCGAGCCATATCGAGACCCCGATAGCCGCCTGCGCGCACCCGCGATCCGCAAACTGTGGGACCAGTGCACGAAGCTGACGAACAACCCGTGCTTCGCATTCGAAGTGGGCATGGCGACGCACCCCGGCAACCTGCACGCGGTCGGATACGCCTGGCTCGCGAGCCGCAACGTGCGCGAAGCGTTGGAGCGACTGGTGCGTTATCACCGCCTGTTGTCCACCGCGATGGAAGTGCGGTTGGAAGAAACAGATGCGGAACTCGCGCTCGTGATCGAGCCGTCCAAAGGTTGGCCGCAGGAGGGCGTGGATGCCATCACCGCAGGCATCGTCGCGATGTGCCGCGAGATCACGTACGAAGACTTCAGACCGCTGCGCATCGAGATGACACGTCCGCAGCCCGTGTGCGCAAAGCAGCTCGCGAAGTATTTCCTGTGCCCGATGCGCTACGGCGCGGCGCGCACGAGCATCGTGTTCCGCCGCGATCAGGCCGAGAAGTTCCTGCCGCGGCAGAACCCGGCGCTCGCGCGCGCCAACGACGAGGTCGCGTTGCGCTACATCGCGCAGATGGATCGCGCCGATGTCTTGAGCCGATCGAAGCTCGCGATGATGGAAATGCTGAGCAACGGCGAACCGTCGCGAAAAGCGCTCGCAGAGCGATTGCACATGAGCGAGCGGACGCTGGCGCGGCGCCTGCGCGATCGCGGTCTGTCGTTTCGCAGTCTGTTGGACGGCGTGCGCAAGGAACTCGGGCTCGGATACATGGAAGAACTGCGTCACGCCGTCACCGACGTAGCCTATCTGCTCGGATTCTCCGACCAGTCGAACTTCGCCCGGTCGTTCCGTCGCTGGACCGGATCGACGCCGTCGGAATACCGCGCGTCAAGGAAAGCGCCGAACCCGCCCGGCGAGACGACTCCCGGCGAGCCGGAAGTCTGACAGTCGACGGCGGACAGTCGCTTCCTGACAGTCGCGTAAAGGTGCGACCGGCGCGTATGGGATTCGCCGTAAACCTACGCACTGACGTGTAACGACGGACTGTGGTTGCGCTGCCGCCGATCGGTTTAGTATCGGCGGTCGCAGCCCGGCCTTAGGGTCACCCAACAGGAGTACGACTGATGACGTTCGAGAACAGAAGCGCGCTTGGATTCGATCCCGATGCTCTGCGCGAGAAGTACCGCCAGGAGCGCGACAAACGCGTGCGCGCCGACGGCAACGAGCAGTATCGCGAGGTGAAGGGCGATTTCGCGCGCTATCTCGACGACCCGTACGTGGCTCCGGGTTTCAAGCGCGCGCCGCTGAACGACGAAGTGGAAGTGATCGTGATCGGCGGCGGATTCGGTGGACTGCTCGCTGCCGCCCGATTGCGTGAAGCCGGCATCGAAGACATCCGCATCATCGAGAAGGGCGGCGATTTCGGCGGCACCTGGTATTGGAACCGCTATCCGGGCGCGCAGTGCGACATCGAGGCGTACATCTATCTGCCGCTGCTCGAAGAACTGAACTACATCCCGAAGGAAAAGTACTCGCACGCGCCGGAAATTCTCGCGCACAGCCGCGCCATCGGCGAGCACTACGACCTCTACCGCAACGCCTGCTTCCAGACCGAAGTGACCGAAATGCGCTGGGACGACGCGGCTGCGCGCTGGATCGTTGCGACGAACCGCGGCGACACGATGCGCGCGCGCTATGTCGCGATGTCGAACGGACCGCTCAACCGGCCGAAGTTGCCTGCGATACCGGGCGTGGAGACCTTCAAGGGACACACGTTCCACACCAGTCGCTGGGATTACGACTACACCGGCGGCGATGCCACCGGCAATCTGTCGAAGCTGCACGACAAACGCATCGCGGTGATCGGCACCGGCGCAACGGCCGTGCAGTGCGTGCCGCATCTCGGTGCGGCCGCGAAGGCGCTCTACGTGTTCCAGCGCACGCCCTCGTCGATCGACGTGCGCAACAACCGTCCCACCGATCTGCAGTGGGCACAGTCGCTCGAGCCGGGCTGGCATCAGAAGCGCATGACGAACTTCAATGTGCTCGTGACCGGCGGTTTCCAGGACGAAGACCTGGTGGCCGACGGCTGGACCGACATCATCCGCAATCTCGGCGGACTGGCGGCGCGCGCTCCGAGCGGCAGCCAGTCGCCGGAAGAAATGGCGGCGATGGTGGAGCTGGCCGACTTCCAGAAGATGGAGCAGGTGCGTTCGCGCGTCGATCAGGTGGTGCGCGATCCGAACACCGCCGCGGCGCTGAAGCCTTACTACCGGCAGTTCTGCAAACGGCCGTGTTTCCACGACGAGTATCTCGACACGTTCAACCGCCCGAACGTGAAGCTGATCGACACGCAAGGGCGCGGCGTCGATCGCATCACCGAGAACGCTGTGGTCGTCGACGGCAAGGCGTACGAAGTGGATTGCATCATCTATGCGACCGGCTTCGAGGTAGGAACAAGCTACACGCGCCGCGCCGGTTACGAGGTGATCGGCCGCAACGCGCAGACGCTGACGCAGAAATGGGACAAGGGGCCGTCAACGCTGCACGGTTTCCAGACGCGCGGTTTCCCGAACTGCTTCTTCATGGGTATCACGCAAGGCGGCTTCACCGCGAACTTCCCGCACATGCTGAACGAGCAGAGTCTGCACATCGCCTACATCGTCAAACAGGCGATGGCGCGCCAGGCTCGTACGGTGGAGGCTACTGCCGAAGCCGAGGCAGACTGGGTAGCCACGATGCAACGGCTGAAAGCGAACAACCTGAAGTTCCTGATGGAGTGCACGCCCGGTTACTACAACAACGAAGGAAGACCCGGCGCGGGCACCGGCCTCCTCGACGCGCAGTACGGTGGCGGACCGGAAGAGTTTTTCCGGATCATCCGCGAGTGGCGCGACGAAGGAAGCCTGAAAGGCGTCGAGGTGGTCTGATTCGAAGGAGGTTTGCGATGCTGCTGCAGCAGAACTACGAAACGATGCAGATCGAACGGCGCGATCACGGTATCGCGATCGTCACGCTGAACCGCCCCGAACGGCTGAACGCCGTAAACGGGCGCATGCACGCGGAACTGGCGCGCTTCAGCCGCGATTTCGCCAACGATCGCGAGCTGCGCGTACTCGTGCTCACGGGCATGGGCAGGGCGTTCTGTGCCGGCGGCGACTTCGGCCCGGGCGACCCGATCGGTTCCGATCCGAACGGACCTGACATGTGGACAGAGGGGCGGCAGATCGTCGATCACATTCTCGAATGCGAGAAGCCGATCATCAGCGCGGTGAACGGTTTTGCGATGGGGCTTGGCGCCAACGTGGCGTTGCTATGCGACGTCGTCGTAGCCGGCCCGAACGCGGTGTTCGCCGATACCCACGTCAACATGGGCATCGGCGCCGGCGACGGCGGTCAGTTGATCTGGCCGTTCCTGATCGGCGTGAATAAAGCGAAGTACTACCTGATGACCGGCGACCGCGTGAAAGGCAAGGAAGCGTTCGACCTCGGCCTCGCGAATTTCTACGTCGAAGACCAGGCCCAGTTGATGCCGAAAGCGCTGGAGATCGCCGAACGGCTCGCCGCCGGGGCACCGAAAGCGATCGCCGCGTCGAAGATGGCCGTGAACGCCTATCTGCGTTCGGTGTCGAGCATGATCATGCCGATGTGTCTGTCGGCGGAGATGCAGACGATGCACACCGCCGATCATCGCGAGGCGGTGCTCGCATTTCAGGAGAAGCGAGCGGCCAAGTTCACCGGCAAGTGATTCATTGCTGCGCGACTGGATGGCCAAATGCCTTGGTGATCAGCTTCGAAATATCTGCGCTGCCCCAGTCTCTGGCGCCATAAACCTTCATGATCACGCGACCGTCGGCATCGACGAGCACGGTAAGGGGCACGCGCGATGCACCCAGCAAATTCTCGAGCTGCAGTTTGGAATCGATGAAGTGGTTGATCGTCGCATGCAGCGCGACGAGAGCCGCTTTCGCGCGTTGGGGATCGTCGTCGGTAGAGATGCCGATGACGTTGAAGTAGCCGGATCCGTCACGCCACGCTAGGCGCTCCAATGACGCCATTTCGGCGCGGCATGGTCCGCACCAGCTAGCCCAGACGTTGATGATCAGCGGCTTGCCGCGAAAGTCGGACAGCCGCTTCGACGGGCCGTTTAGCCCCTGCATTGGTGCGTCCGGAAGACGCCCGCCGACTCTTACTTCCCCGGGCGTCGCCGCGAGCGTCAGCGTCGCGGGAAGTACGACGATCAGCAACAGGACCAACCGAATGAGTCGCCTTTGCGGTGCACCAACTTGCGCTGGCGGCGCTCGCATGGGTGGACGATGGTTCGCTGTTGGGGAGCCGATGACGTCGTGCCCGAAAAATCGCACCGGATTCTGCCACGCACGCAATGGCGCCAACAAGCCGACGCGGTGTGCGGTCAGCCCGCTGCGACGGGAGCGGCGACCTGTGCGTCGTGGGATGTCTGCGCGACCGGACCGATGTGCCAGAAGCCCGACGTGAGTTGCACGAACAGCACCGTGGCGGCCATCCCGAATGCGGGCAGCAATGCTGCATTGAGAGTACCCCACGACTGCGCCGCGTAACCGATCGCGAGCGAGCCGATCGGCATTCCGGCGCTCATCGCAAACGCATAGATCGACAGCAGGCGCGCGCTCAGTTCCGGCGGGGCCGACTCCTGCACGATGCTGCGCCCCATCGTCATCGTTAGACCGCCTCCCAGTCCCCACACGAAGCACAGCACGAAGAACGCCCAGTACGGCAGCCTGAGATACAGCAGCGACAACATGATGCTGCCGAACAACAGCGACAGCATGAATGCGCGGCCCAGACGCTGCACGCCGCCGCGCCGCATCAGGAACGCGATCACGACGATCGTGCCGGCCATGTTCAGGCCGAATGCGAGCGACAGATCGGCGGCCGCGCCGTGGTACACGTCGCGAATGATGAGCGGCAGCAGGACGAAGAACGTACCGACGAAGAACAGACCGAGCGCGAACGTCAGAATCAGCGCCGGACGGATGCGGTCCGAACGCATCGCGATCGCGAGACCGACGCCGATCTCGCGCAGCGGATGGCGGGTCATGGCGGTGCCGGGCTGGCTTCTGGGGAGCTGCGCACACGGAATTGCGCCGAGCGCGAACATGACCGCAGAGAGCACCAGCAGTGTCGGCGCGCCGATGCGGTCGGTGACGCTCGCGAGCGCGAAGCCGATCATCTGCGCGCCGAACTGCAGACCGATGACGAGGATGACAGTGTGCTGAATGCGGGCGCCGGCCACGCGCGACAGCATCGCGTCGCGCGGCGGACCGGAGAACGTTCCGGCGATGCCGCCGAGTAGCGCGAGCGCGAGCAACGTATTGAACGTCATGGCGCCGGCGCCGATCAGCCATGCCATAGCCAGTTGCGACAGCGCGACCAGCAGGTGAGTAACGACCAGAATCTTGCGCTGCTCGTAGCGGTCGGCGACGAACCCGGCCACCAGCAGCAGCGCGAGCGCGGGCAGCTGCGTGATCATCTGAGCGATGCCGACGCGCTCGGCCGATTCGTGCAGCGCGACGACCACGAGCCACGGGAAGATGATCGTGAACAGGCCGCTCGGCACCAGAAACCCGATGTTGGCGAGCAGATAGGCGCGCAGCTCTCGTGTCACGTGCAGGCTCGTTCAGCAGATGCCGCATCATCCATGGGTCGCCCCGCCCAAGCAATTTGCGCGAACGATCGATGCGAGGCGTGATAACGTCGCACGCTCGGTCCAGGCACAATTTTCACGTTCAAAGGAAGTCCGAACATCGACAAGCGAATGACCCCAAGCACGCGTTGGTTGTACGGATTCGGCGCGGTGGCCTTCGGTGTGAAGGACAACGGTTTTTCCTACTTCCTGATGTTCTATTACAACCAGGTGCTCGGGCTTCCCGGATCGCTCGCTGGCATGGCGATCTTCATCGCGATGATGATCGACGCCGCGTGCGATCCGATCATCGGTTTCTGGTCCGACAACACGCGTTCCCGGCTCGGACGACGCCATCCGTTCATGTACGCAGCGGCCGTTCCGGTGGCGGTGGCGTACTTCTTCATCTGGCACCCACCCGTTCTATCCGAGTTTGCGCTGTTCATGTATCTGACGGTGCTGTCGGTGCTGGTACGGCTGTTCGTTTCGATGTACGAAACGCCCAGCACGGCGATCGTCGCGGAGCTCACCGAAGACTACGACGAACGCACGCGGCTGCTGTCGCTGCGCTACATGTTCGGCTGGGTCGGCGGTCTTGCGATGGCATTCCTGATGTGGCACTACTTCATGGTGAAGTACGGCGTCACGGGACACCTCACGTTCGAGACCTACGGCTTAGTCGGGTCGTTGGCGATGGTATCCGCAATCCTGCTTTCCGCTGGCGGACTGCACCGGCAGATTCCGCATCTGCATCAGCCGCCGCCGCGGCAACGGTTCCGCCTCGGTCAGATCGTCAGCCAGGTGGGCGTAACGCTGTCGAACCGCAATTTCCTGTCGCTGTTCATGGCCGGACTGTTCGCAGCGGTCGGTGCCGGTGTAGCGACCAACTTCGACACCTACATCAACAACTACTTCTGGGAGTTCACGCCGGAGCAGGTGAGCTGGATCGTGCTGTCGCTGTTCATCTCTGCGGCGCTGGCCGCCGGCTTCTCCACGCAGGTGACGCAGCGGTTCGACAAGAAAGCCACCGCCATCGGCATCTACGCGGTGTCGATCGTCTGGAGCACCGCCCCCGTAGTGCTGCGACTGCTCGAGTGGTTTCCGCCCAATCACTCGCCGTGGCTGTTTCCGATCATGGTCGTGCATACCGTGATCGCGGTGACGCTGATCATCATGTTCGGCATCGTGCAGAGCTCGATGCTGGCCGACATCGTCGAGGAGAGCGAACTGAAGACGGGCCGGCGCGAGGAAGGGCTGTTCTTCGCAGCACGAACGTTCGCCGCGAAGGCGACCTCGGGTATCGGCACTTTGATGGCGGGTGTGGCGCTCGATCTGATCCATTTCCCACGCGGCGACGCGCCGGGTACCGTGCCGCATGAAGCGGTGTTCAATCTGGGGTTGATCTACGGGCCGATGCTGATGGTGTTCTATCTGCTGGCGCTCGGCTCGATGTGTTTCTACCGCATCACGCGTTCGAAGCACGACCACCATCTGCAGGTGCTGAAGCGCCGGCCGGCGTAGCGGCGAACTCGCGCAACAGTTGCACCGTTAGATCCGGCGCCTCGAGCGGCAGCAGATGTCCCACGTCGGGAACGCGCATCGTGCACCGGGGCAGCAAACGGCGCAGATGTTCGAATGCCTGCGCCGGCAGCGTGCCGCGTCCGGCCCGCACCAGCAGCACCGGTGCGGAGACGTGTGCCGCAGCCGTAAAGATGTCGAGATCGCCGCTCGTCGCAAAGATCGTCGCTTCTACGTCCGGCCGGCATTTCAGTTCGACCTGGCCGTCGGATCGGTCGCGAAATCCTTCTGCCAGATACAGATCGAACGCGCGCGGCTGCCACGCCTTGAACATCGGTTTGTCCTGCCACGCGGCGCGCGCACTGTCGCGCGATGGCCACACGGCATTGCGCTTGCGCGCCTGCGCTGCAATCTGCGGGCGCGGGTCGACGATGCCGCCGCCCGGATCCAGTTGCGCGCGCAGCGCGTCGTCCGGATGAATCGGTGGATCGAGCATCGCGATGCGTTCGAACAGTCCGCTCCGGCGCGCTTCCGTCATCGCAGTGACGATGCCGCCGAACGAACTGCCGATGCCGTACGCGATGCGCGCGTGTCCGGTTTCAGACAGCAGCGCGTCGGCCACCGCCGCCAGATCGTCGACGAAGCCATGCATCGGGTATCCGTCCGGCGCCGGCGGCGCCGACGAATCGCCATGGCCGCGCGCATCGATCGCAACGACGCGATAGATGTTCGCAAGCCGTTCTGCAACCAGCGTCCACGTTGCGCCGCACATGCCGTTTGCGTGGTGCAGCAGCGCGATGGGTCGATCGCCGCCCCAGTCCCACGCGGCGATTTCCATTCCGGCTGGCGTGACCAATCGACGCTGTCGCGGTTGCATTGCCTCGATCTCCCAACTGTTTCGTAGTGTCGCTAAACGTTATGCAGTGATTGCCGCGAATACTTCGGCGAACCGCGGCACGACGAGGAAGTGACCTTCGTCCGGATAGCGGTGCAGCACCGCGTCTTTCACTTGAGACGCCATCAGTTCGGCGTGCGGCGCCGGCACGTTGCGATCGAGCCCGCCCTGCCAGAAGTGCACGCGCGTGCGGATGTCGCCGAGTGAGAATCCCCATGGCGCCGCGAACAACTCGAAGTCCTGCGCGGCCGCGAGCCCGGCCGTGGCGGAGTTGTTGCGGGTTTCGTCGATCAGCATCGCACGGAACGCAGGATTGGCCAGAATGACCCGATCGGGTTCGGGCAGTTGCCGCGACAGCATGTCGAAGCCGCGTTCAGGGTTTCGTTTCATGATCGAAACCTGGAATTTCATCAGCGCTCTCAACAGTGGGCGGGCGTGTCGCGCGAGTGCGGTGAGCCAACGGTTCAACGGCAGCATGCCTTGCGCGGCAGCCGGGTCCCACAACGGCCCGACGCCGCTCACGCAACCGACTCCGATGAGGCGCGGCGCGAGGGCGTGCGCGCACGCGAGCACGTGCGGGCCGCCGCCCGAAATGCCGAACGCCGCGAAGCGATCGATGCCGAGAAAGTCGGCGATCGCTGCAACATCGCCGGGCCAATCGGTCAGGCGCCGTTCCGGATAGAACGTGGAGTGTCCGTAGCCGGGTCGGTCCGGCAGGATCAGGCGAATGCCGGGCGGCAGTGGCGTGACCGCGGTCGGCGCCACCTGCAGCCGGGAACCCGGTGTACCGTGGAATCCGAACACCGGAATGCCCGCGCGATCGCCAAATTCGCAGTAAGACAGTTCGCGCCCACCGGTGAGTCGAAGCACCGATGCCGTGAGCGTCGTTGCGGTCATGGTCGTTCCTTCGGGTTGCGGTCTGCGTCGGACACGGTACACACGAGGCTCGGGTGGTTCAAACCGCGCGGTGCCGTGGGGGTGTACCATCTTGCGGTAACGAGCGAACCGGGGGGAGCGCCGTTGACGCTAGGGGAGATCCATCGCCGTTTGATCATCGGTCATTCCGTCGCGGCGTACGTCGGTTTCGCGTTGCTGGGTGTGATCCCGATTGCGCTCGCCTATGTGCTTGGCTATGGATTCGACCGGCCGTTGCCTGCCGAAACGTTACGCGCGTGCATCGACGCCGGTCGTGTCGCGCCGACCGACGCCGTCATCATGCGCGGTTTCTTCGAGCGGCCGAACTGGACCGCGTATCCGCTGATGCTGCCGCTTGCGCTGCTGGTGGTGCGTTCGACGCTACGGATGATGTATGGCGAGTCCAAGGCCTCGCCGCTCTCGCACAACCCGGCCTACGCGCTCATCAGGGAACGCGTGCAGGCGCTCGCTTCGGACGGACGCTCCCTTGGCGTCGCGATGCTGGTCACGCTGCTCGTGACGCTCATCGACAAGTACCCCGACGCGCTGCAGATCGTGCGTGGCAGCAAGGCTTGCCCCACCAGCTTCGACTGGAGCTGGTACGCGACCGTATTCGACGACTTGCACTGGCCCAGCGCGATCGTCATGCATCTCGTCACCACGTTCGAACAGTTCGTGATCATCACGCTCCCCATCGTGCTGTTGATCAACCTTATCCGATTCAACCGCGCGTACCTGCGATCGATCTACATCCGCAGCCGGTCTGCGCCGGGTTTCGCGCTCGACCTCGACGATCCTGACCGGCGTCTCGGGCTCGGCCGGCTGTCGAGCATCTTCAACACGCAACTCGTCGCCGTGGGCTGCCTCGGCGCGCTGTTGCTGGTGAGCCGCTACGCCAACGTCGATGAAAACGCGATCAATCAGCTGATCGACACCGTCATTGCGATGGTGAAGGACTTCCCGCAGACCACGGGCTACCTGGAACGGATCTGGGCGCTGATCGGATTCCTGTACCCGAACGTCGCACAGGTCCTCTCGGTATTGATCTGGTCGGCGCTCGTGTATTCGGCGATGCGCGCGGCCAGCGTGAAACTGCTGCCGTTCGGCTACGTCAACGCGCGCGACGGCCGCGTTGCGTTCCTGCGCGAGATCGTCGCAGAGGGCAGCCGATACGATGCGCTGCTCGCAAGCGGCAACAAGCACGACGTCGATGCCGTAGCGGAAGCATTCCGCGGCCACGATTTCTGGCCGTCGGGCGACACGCGAGCCGGCGAGAGCCTGTTCTTCTGCACCTTCGTGATGTTGCTTCTGCTGTTTCCGATCACGCCCGCTTCAGCGAAGGAAGTGACGGCGCTCGGTCTGTTCGCGGTGGCGAGCGCGTTGATCGCGAGGGCCTATCTCAAAACGCACGAATATCAGCTGCTGCGCGTCGATCGCTCGCTGGTGCAGAGCTGACCGTCATCAGGTCAGCCGTTGGTAGATCAGTGGCGCGCCGATGCGCGCGAACACGGCGAGCGCGGCGCCCGCCAGCACGTCGAGCACGACGTGCTGTTTGATCAGAACGGTGGACAGCACGATCAGCAGCGTTCCGAGCGCAACCCACGGAAACGCCTTGGGCCGGAACGTATAGAAGAACAGCGCCACGAGCACCGAGTGACCCACGTGCAGGCTCGGCAGGAGATTGAAGCCCGGGTCCATGCGATAGAGGAACCGCACGAGCTGAGAGGCGATGTCGTCGCCGACGACGGTCGGCCGCGTCATCTGCGACGGATAGAGCAGGAAGATCAGTATTGCGGGCAGCTGGATCAGATTGAAGCCGATCATCACCTGATAGAAGTGCGCTCGCGCTCGAAGCAGCAGCACCGGCAGGAAGATCCACACGTAGTACAGTGCGTAGCCGAACACGAGGTTTGGCACGAACGGGATATGGGTGTCGGCAGCGGTTTCGGGGTCGAACGCCCGCGCACCCTCGCTCACGCGTTGGGCGCTCCACTGGTTCACGCCGAGAAATAGAATCGCAAAGATGACGAGCAGACCGATGCCGACGCTCAGACGCTCCGCGAGCGGCAGCGCGCGTTCGGTCGTTTCACGGTGGAGGTCGGCGATGGGATCCAAGGCGACGTTCTCCCTCGGCGTGCGACAGGATAGCCTTGTCGGCATCCTGCTCCTAATGACGTGTGCGGTGGCGAATGCGGCGCCGGTATGCCGGCAGAACCTGCAGATCGAGTCGGTTCGCGAGGCGCTTGCGCATGCGCGCTTCGTTTCGTATCAGCCGACGGCGCTGCAGATCGTCGACGGCAAAGCGACGCACGCGGACGAGGCGAGCATCGCCGACGACCTGACCGTGCTGCGCAGCCGCTTCGACGGTCTGATCACGTATGGTGCTTCGAGCGGTGCAGAGCGCGTGCCCGACGTGGCGGCTGCGCTCGGATACAAGGCGGTGATCGTCGGTGTGTGGGATCCGTCGAGCGACGAGGAGGTCGGCAATGCGATCGCGGCGTGGCGACGTCATCCGCAGCTCGTCGTCGGCATCTCGCTCGGCAACGAAGCGGTGTTCGGAAAGCGTTTCGACTTCGAATCGCTCGGCCGCGCGATCGACCGTATACGGACGAAGGCGCCGGGTCTCGCGCTGTCGACCACCGAGCCGTTCCATCTATTCCTCACCGAGGCCGCGACGCCGACGCTGCAGAAGGTCGATTTCATGCTCGCCAACGTTCACCCGGTGTTTCAACCGTGGTTCGCGAGCGCATCGGATGAAACGGCTGCGCAGTTCGTGATCAACGTCGTCGATCTTCTGGCGGCCGCGTACTGCGGACCGATTCTCGTCAAAGAGACCGGTGTGCCGACTGCGCCGGCAGGAGCGGGCTATTCAGAGGCGCGACAGGCGGGCTTCTATCGGGAACTGCGTGGGCGATTTCCGCCGACGGCCGCGCGCGCGTTCGCCTATTTCTCCGCGTTCGATGCGCCGTGGCGCGTCGCCGACAGCCATCCGGTACCGGGCTATCACCCGGAGGAGGCGCATTGGGGATTGTTCGACGCGGCGCGGCGGCCGAAGCAGGTGGTCGCGGCTATTCCACCGCTCCGGGACGCGGGTTGAGCGGCGGACGGAACGGAATCGGCGTTTCGAAGAACGCGGATGGCGCGGGCGTCGTGGCGTGATTGCGTGCCGATAACGGCACCACCCGGCCGCGGAGGTGGGTGACCTCTTCGCGTATCCCGTTGGATCGCTGTGCCAGCAGCTGACGGCTTCGCAGCGTCAGTTGCGTGAGCATCCCGAGCAGATCCGTCTCCGACAAGGGGCGTGAGAACAGAAAGCCCTGGACGACCATCGGACCTTCTCTCGTCAGTAGTGCGAGCTGTTCCTGCCGTTCGATGCCTTCGGCGGTGATTTCGAGGTCCAGACTCCGCGCCAGACCGATGATGCTGCGCGCGATCGCGAGCGCGCGCGGGCTCGTATCGATGTCGTTGACCAGACTGCGATCGAGCTTGATCCGCGTCAGCGGCAATTGCTGCAACGACGCGAGCGAGGAGTAGCCGGTTCCGAAATCGTCGAGCGCGATGGCAATGCCGTGCGCGCGCAGTTGTCGCAGGGCCTCCAGTGTAGCGGGACCGGTCTGCAGTACCGTCTCGGTCAGTTCGATCTCGATGCAGCGCGGCGGCAGGCGATACTCGGCGAGTAGCGCCTTCACGCGTTCCACGAAATACGAATCGATCAACTGCCGCGACGAAACGTTCACGGCGACCCGTGCTTGCGGCCAGGCGCCGTGATGCCAGCGCGCCGCCGTCGCCACCGCGGTGCGCAACACCCAATCGCTCATGTCCATGATCAGTCCGGACTCTTCGGCGACCGCCAGGAACTCACCCGGAGACGCCAAACGTCCATCGGGCTGCCGCCAACGCAGCAGCGCTTCCACCAGTTCGACACCACGGCCATCGATGCCGAATTCCGGCTGATAGACGAGTTCGAACTCTGCCTTCTCGAGCGCTTTGCGCAGACCCTGCTCAACGGCGAACTTGGCCGACGCCGCCGCCAGCAGGTCCGGCGAGTACATCACCAGCTGACTGCGTCCCAGTGCCTTGGCGCGAAACAAGGCCGCGTCTGCCGCCTGCAATAGCGTTTCGGACGTGTGGCCGTGGTCCGGAAAGACGCTCGCCCCGACGCTGATGCTGACTGCGAGATCGCGGCCGTCGATCGTGAGTGGCGTTTGGAACACGCGTACCAGTCGTTCGCCTGCTTCGCGGATTTCCTCGAGCGTCGTTGCGGTATCGATGACGACGGTGAATTCGTCGCCGCCCAGTCGTGCGGCGAAGCCGAACTCGTTGGCGACGTTTCGAAGCCGTTCTGCCATCGCCTTCAGCACCGAATCTCCGTACGCATGTCCCATGCCGTCGTTGATGTTCTTGAAGTTGTCGATGTCCAGGAAGTAGACACCCACGATCGAGCCGATCGCTTGTGCGCGGCTGAGCGCCTGATTCAGCAGCGTGAAGAGTTGCCGATGGTTGGGCAGTGCGGTCAGCGGGTCGTTGCTTGCCAGGTGCTTCAGCTGCTCGGTGCGTTCTTGAACCTTCGCTTCGAGCTGCTGCTGATACTCGCGTTTGGCGCGTTCGGCGCGCGAAAGGCGCTCAGCCATCGAGTTGAATGCGCCGGCGAGCGTATCCAGTTCCTTGATGCCGCCGGGTCGAACGCGTACATCCAGCTCGCCCTGTGCGAGTCTGACGGTTGCATTCACGAGACTGCGCACTGGGCCGACGATGCTGCGTACCGTGACGACCGAAGTCACGATCAGCAGCAGCAGCACACCACCGCTGACCCAGGCGATGATCGCACTGCGCTGGTAGGTATTCGGCGCGGACACGATCGGACGCGATGCCATCGGCTGCTGCAGCGAGAGCGGCGCCGGTGCTACGACCTGCGGCGCCGCCTTAACCGGCTCGCTGGCGCGGTCGATGACCGCGGGCACGTCCAGTTGCGAGCGTGTGCGCGCGAACCGGGTCGATGCGTTCTGTCGATGCTCGTTCTGTTTGACGAGCGCAACGCGGGTCGACGACAGGAACGCGAGATCGTCCTGAGTGGCTGCGAGCCACTCTGCGCCTTGAGAGTTCGCCAAGCCTCGTTGATTCGTGGCCAGCGTCACGCCGATCGCGGCTTCACCGATCGCCAGGGCGTCCGCGTCGATGGAGAGATCGGTCCGACTCGCGCGGAGGGCTGCAGCAGCGGTGCCCAACTCTTCGATCTGACGATTCAACGTGATCAGCGATTGCCGGGCGACGATGCGACCGAAGATCTTCCATGCGTGGTCGATCGCAGTGCGCGCGCGCGTGCGCAGGGTTTCGAATCGGACGGCATAGGCCTCCACCCGGTCCCTTGCGGCATCGCTGCTGCGAATCAGGTCCTTCGCCAATGCCGTGTGCGACTCGAACGTCCGGTTGAACCGGTTGCGTTCCGTCGGGTCGGCCCGGTTCAGTTGATCCAGAAGGAGCGTGCGTTCGCCCTGCAGCTTCTGCGCGGCGCTGCGAAATTCGCGGTCCTGAGCCGCGCCGGGCGATGCGGCCCTGGTTTGCGTTGCGACGTCGTAGCGATCGAGCGCCAACAGGAAGTGTCCTTGGCTGCCGACGGGGGACTGCTCGACTGACGCGGGTGGCGTTTCGACCAGGGGTTCGGGTGCCGCGAGGGTGATCGGTTCGGCAACCGGTAGTGCAGCCGGATCGACGACGTCGAGGCCGCGCTCGGAGATCAGGTTCGCCACGCCGGCGAGCGTTGCGACGGCCAGAAATGCGATGGTCAGCGTCGTGCCGATTCCGATGCGAAAGCGCCATGGCGACGGCTGCCACGACGCGGTGTTGGCGCCTGATTGAGAGCGACGTTGCCGGATGAATTCGACGACAGACATGGCTCGCCACTCTGCCAAACGGGCCGCGTAAATATGTCAGATGAAAGTTGAAATGTGACGTAGGTCGGGAAACGACGATGAAGTTGAGAACCAGCATCCACGACCAGCGGGTACGACGGAGGCACCCATCCGAAGGCGGCCAAACGCGCAAGCTGACGGGGCCGACGAGGGGTGAGAGTAGGGGGAGCGTGTGAGGAGACGATTAGATCGTACATCCTGTTTCGATCTCCGACGTCTGCCTCACACGCGACAGCAGCTTGCGGTACCGGGCGCGCCGTGAATAGCAGTCGATGTCTCCGTTGCGCGTCGGTGTGCTCCTATGCGCGCATGCGGTTCAGTTCGGAATGCGCACCGGCATCGTCGAGAAGCCGTGGAACATGCACGAACTGACGCGTTCCGGTTCGCCGTCGAGTTCGATCTTCTCGAAGCGTTTCAGGATTTCTTCCCAGACGATCCGCAACTGCATTTCGGCGAGGCGATTGCCGAGACAGCGGTGGATGCCGAAGCCGAACGACAGATGATGACGCGCGTTCGCGCGATCGATGCGGAACGACTCCGGATCGTCGATCACTTCGGGGTCGCGATTGCCGGACAGATACCAGATCACCACTCGATCGCCGGCGCGGATCGTCTGCCCGTGCATCGCGACGTCTTCCGTCGCGGTGCGCGCCATATGCGCCAGCGGCGTTTGCCAGCGGATGATTTCCGGCACCATGTTGGTCACGAGACCGGGATTCGCGCGCAGCTTTGCCAGCTCGTTGGGATAGCGGTCCATCGCCAGCAGGCCGCCGCTGATCGAATTGCGCGTGGTGTCGTTGCCGCCGGTGATCAGCAGCGCCAGATTGCCGACGAACTCGCGCGGACCCATGTCGCGCGTGCCCTCGCCGTGCGCGAGCATCGAGATCAGATCGAAGCCCGGCGTCGCGTCGTCGATGCGCGCGTTCCAGAGTTCGCTGAAGTATTCGCCGACGTCGGCGAGCGTGGTGTAGAACACGTCGGGCGACGGCACGAGTTCGGGATTGTCGGAACTGCCGAGAATGTCGGACCAGCGGATCAGTTGTTTGCGTTCTTCGATCGGCACGCCGAGCAGCGTCGCGAGCATCTGCCCGGTCAGGTCTTTCGAGACGTGTTCCACCCAGTCGAACGTCTCGCCGCGCGGCAGTTCGTCGAGGATGAGGCCGGCGCGCTCGCGGATCACCGACTCGAGTTCCGACAGACCGCGCGGCGTGAACCGCGGCGCCACCGTCATGCGCTGCTCATCGTGCCGCGGCGGATCCATCTGGATGAACATCGGCAGGTATTCGGCGGTACTCGGCGTGCCGAAAATCGTGATGCCGCCGGATGCTGCGTCCGACGAGAAACGCTTGTGGTCGGCGTCCACCGCCAGGATGTCGTTGAAGCGCGTGATCGACCAGTAAGCACCGTACTGGCTGTCCCGGCAGAAATGCACCGGCGCTTCCGCGCGCAACCGCTCGAAGTACGGGCCGACGAGATCGGCCTTGAACAGCTCGGGATTTGCGACGTTCAGTTCGTCGAGCGGGATCGCGTACGGATCGATCGTCGGGTCGACCGGATCGCGCCGCCGCCGCCGGCTGCGATAGGTGGCGCCGACGTATTCGGCGGCCTTTTTCCGATACGGCTGGTACGCGTCGCGCGGATGCTTCATCTGGTGTCCCCTTACCCGTGGTGCGGATACTACGGCATCCGTCACGCCCCCAGCATGTCGATCTCTTCGACGAGCTTTGCGCGCGCCCGACCTTCCTGCTCGCGGTTGTCGTACCCGCGGTACGTGCACTCGACGATCATGATCAGCCACAGATATGCGTTGTAGAGCGCACGTCGGGTGCGCGCAGCGGGCGCGGCCAGCAGATCGATGCCGTAACCTTCGCGCACGGCCGGATTCACGCCGAATGCGCCGAAGTTGATTTCCATCAGCGGGTCGCCCCACAGGGCGCGTTCACAATCGAGTATGCCGGTGATCGTTTTCGTTTCGGGGTCGACGAAAATGTTGCCGTCCCACAAATCCCAATGCACCAGCGCAGGGCTGGCGACGTGCTCCAGGCACTCGTAGTGGGCGGCGAGGCGCGCGTCGATTTCTGCGTACGGCAACGGCAGTTCGATGCCGGCATCGCGGCCGTCCTGCAGCACGTGAGCGAGCATCGTTGCGAACGCGTCGCGCCATGTTGTGCGCTGATACTCTTCTTGCGCGAAGCAACCGAACGCGCGCCCCTCAATGGAATTGATCTGTCGCAGATATTGGCCGGTACGCAGATCGACGGCGTGCCGCTCTTCCGCAGACAGCGAGCGGCGTAGTTTGAACAGGCTGACGCCGGGTACATACGACATCAGGTAATAGTCGTTGTCGAGCAGACGCCGCGACGAGTCGTAGGCGAACACGTCCGGCACCGGCACGTCGGTGCGCGCGCGCAGCAGCCGCAGCACCTCGACCTCGGCGCTCATGATGCCTTTCTCGTAGCGCAGCACGTTGACCGCGTCGGACGGCGCCACTTTCAGCACCGTCCTCAGGCCGCCGTCCAGCTCGATCAGATACGCCGCGTTGTACATGCCGTCGGTGAGTTCGGTGTATTCGTTGATCGGGTGCCGCGTGCCGAAATGCGCGTCGACGGCGGCTTGCGCGACGTCGCGCGGCACGCGGGTTTTGGAGAGAGCAAACGGCATCGTGCTGGGCAACTCGTCGGTGGCGGCAAACTGGGAAGGCCCAGCGTGGCGGAGTATCGCGACCGCGCGCGGGCAGCGCAAAGTCGCACCGATTCGTCATTCGCGCTTGAACGGCGCGGGCGGCTGCGTCAGATTGCCGTTCATCACCCATTCGAACGAAGGACCATCATGAGCCACGACCTGATCATTTCCGGCGGCAGCGTCATCGACGGCAGCGGCGCGCCGGCCGTGCGCGCCGACGTCGCGGTGGATGCCGGCCGCATCAGCCGAGTCGGCGATCTCGGCGGCGTCGCGGCAGCGAAGACCATCGATGCGACCGGCAAGCTGGTGACGCCGGGCTTCGTCGATCTGCATACGCACCTCGACGCGCAGATCGGTTGGGATCCGCAGCTGCGTTCGAGTTCGTATCACGGCGTCACCACGGCGCTGATCGGCAATTGCGGCGTCACGTTCGCGCCGGTCGCGGTGCACAACCGTGCGCACCTCGCGAAGCTGATGGAAGCGGTGGAAGATATCTCGGCCGACGCGATCATGGACGGGCTGCCGTGGAACTGGACCAGCTACGGCGGTTATCTCGACGCGCTGCAGTCGTTGCGGCCGGCGCTCAACGTGGTCGGGCTCGTCGGCCACTCGTCGATCCGCTTCGAGGCGATGGGCGACAAGTCGATGGACCAGGGCGTGCAGGCGACGCCTGAAGAACTGGAGAAGATCGTGCGTCTCGTGCGCGAATCGGTCGCCGAAGGCGCCGCCGGATTTTCGACGTCGCGTTTCCTGGGCCACAAAGTCCCCGATGGTCGTCTCACGCCCGGCACCTTTGCCGATCTGAACGAAACGCAGGCGATTCAGCGCGCGGTGGTCGAAGGCGGCGGCAGCGGCGGTCTCTATCAGGCGGCGCCGGATTTTTCCGGCCGCTTCGATACCGAACTGCGCATGTTCGAGCAGGGCGCCGAGGCGGGTTGCCAGGTGATCTACTCGGCTGGCGCCGGCAACAGCAAAGACGGCGGCGTGGCGCGGATGCAGGAATTCCTCGATCGCAACAACCAGGCCGGCCGGCGCATCACCAGCATCTGTCACACGCGGCCGAGCGGCGCGCTGTTCGGTCTCGCGAAAGCGTCGCCGTTCAGCACGCCGGCGTGGAAAGCGCTGATGAATCTGCCGTCGATCGTCGATCGCGTGAGCGAACTGCGCAATCCGGCGCGGCGCGCAACGCTTGTCGCGGAAGCGAAGAAGTCTGGATTCCGTGTGCCGCCTGCGATGTTGCATCCGCTCGGCCATGCCGCGTTGCCCGACTACGATCTCGACCGCCGGCACAGCCTCGCGCAGCTGGCGGAAGAGTCGGGCCGCGATCCGGTCGACATCTATGTGGAGCGACTGATCGAGTCCGAAGGCCGCGAACTGTTCAATCTGTGGGCGTTCGGCGGCAATCTCGAGAACCAGTGGCGCTACATGCAGATCGACAACTGCATTCCGATGCTGGCCGACACCGGCGCGCACGTCGGCTTGCTGATCGATGCCGACTCGCCGACGTTTCTGCTCAGCGACCTCACTCGTAAACGCGGCGTGTACACGCTGCCGGAAGCCGTGCATCGCATCACCGGCAAATCCGCGCAGGTGCTCGGGCTGAAACAGCGCGGCGAAATCCGAGTCGGCTGGCATGCCGACCTGAACGTCATCGACTACGACAATCTCGAAACACGCCAGCCCGAGCTGGTGCACGATTTTCCGCACAACGGCGCGCGCTTCATCGTGAAGAGTCAGGGCTACGACGCGACGATCGTCGCGGGGCGCGTGGTGGTGGAGAACGGCTACCACACCGGACAACGTCCCGGTACGGTGATCCGCGAGTTCCGCCGCGGCTGACGCGAAGCCGTCCCAACGTTCGGGTTGAGGGGCGGCTTTCAGTAACCATACGTTACGGAGTGGGGGAGATATGGCCGAGTATGTCGACATCGAAGACGCGAAGCAGATGCGCGGTCTGCGCCTCGTGCTCACCGCGGGTCTGCCGGGCGCGCCGTGGACCGAAGCAGCCAAAGCCGTGTTCGAAGTGAAGAAGATTCCGTTCGTGCGCGTCGCGCAGCGTCCGGGCGTGACCGACGCGGCGCTGCGCGCCTGGACCGGCCACGCGAATGCGCCGGTCGCGATGTACGACGACGAACGCGCACGGCCGGGTTGGCTCGAGATTCTGCATCTGGCCGAACGCCTGGCGCCGACGCCGCGGCTGATTCCGCAGTCGGCACGCGACCGCGTGCTGATGTTCGGACTCGCGAACGAACTGATGAGCGAAGACGGCCTGGTGTGGTGCCGGCGTTTGATGATGTTCGATCAGATGGACCCGAACAGCGGGTTCGCGAAACTGCGCGGCCGCGACTATGGGTATACACCGGAAGACGCGAAGCGCGCGCCGCAGCGGGTGCTCGACGTGCTCGCGCTGTTCGCGCAGCAGTGGCGCGATCAGCGCGCGCTCGGCAAGCGTTATCTCGTCGGCGATGCGCTGTCGGCGGTCGATCTGTACTGGGCCACCATGGTGGTGATCGTCGCGCCGTTGCCGCACGAAGCCTGCCCGATGCCCGACGGACTGCGGCAGGCGTACTCCGGTTCGCCCGAGCACATCCGCGCCGCGATCGATCCGGCGCTGCTCGAGCATCGCGACTTCGTCTACCGCACGTATCTCACGCTGCCGGTCGACACCTGATACGCAACAACGCTTTCTGACCCATCTTCTGACACAGGGAGTATCGAACGATGCCGAATCCTGTCGACGTACGCGCGCTGCTCGACCCCGAAGTGGCCGCCGCGCTGGCCGCTTTCCCGCTCGCGCTCGGCACGCTGTCGCTCGACACGTTGCCGATGATCCGTCAGGCCATGGCGGCGGCTCCGCCGATGCCGCTGTCCGATGCGGTGGCGCGCAGCGATCACGACGTGACGTCGCGCCGCGGCGTAACCGTGCGCGTGCACCGGCCGAAGAACGCAACCGGCGCGTTGCCGTGCGTCTACTGGATGCACGGCGGCGGCCTCGTGCTCGGCACCAACAAAGGCGACGACCTGCGCTTCGACCGCTGGTGTCAGCGGCTCAACTGCGTCGGCGTGTCGGTGGAATACGGCCTCGCACCGGAATCGCGCTATCCCGGACCGCTGGAAGATTGTTATGCCGGGTTGCGCTGGGTGCGCGACAACGCCGGCTCGTTGGGCGTTGACGCGGGTCGCATCGGTATCGGCGGTGCAAGCGCCGGCGCCGGTCTCGCTGCGGGGCTCGGGCTTCTTGCGCGCGATCGCGGCGAGATTGCGCTCGCGTTTCAGGCCCTGATCTACCCGATGATCGACGACCGCATGATCACCGCGTCGAGCGCATGGGACGACCCGGTGTGGCCGCCTGCCGCAAACCGCTTCGGCTGGCGCAGCTATCTCGGCGAACTGTCCGGTGAAGCGGTGCCGTATTACGCCGCC
This sequence comes from uncultured Gammaproteobacteria bacterium, assembly GCA_963780795.1. Classification (GTDB taxonomy): domain Bacteria; phylum Pseudomonadota; class Gammaproteobacteria; order Pseudomonadales; family Azotimanducaceae; genus DATJGR01. The sequence goes on from CAWADH010000016.1 coordinate 75,764, forward strand.
GCCGCGCGCGCCCACGATCTGACGAAGCTGCCGCGCACGTTCGTGTCGGTTGGCGCGCTCGACGGCTTCGCCGACGAAGACATCGACTATGCGGTGCGCCTGCGCCATGCGGGCGTGCCCACCGAACTGCACGTGTATCCGGGCGCGCCGCACGGGTTCGATGGTCTGGCGCCGGGAACGGCGATTGCGCGGCGCGCGAATCGCGACATCGAGGAATGGTTGGCGACCGCGCTGCGCGGATAGCTCGAACCGCGCCTGCCCGGAGACGTACCGCATGAACGACATCGACGCCATCGCGAGAAAGCTCTCGAGCGCACTGCGCGACAACGTGCCGTACGAAGCGCCGTCTGTGACACGTGCGCTGAGCGTCGACGAAGCCCATGCCGTGCAGCGCGCGTTCAACTCGCTGCGCACGGAAAAGCCGATGGGTTTCAAATCCGCCGTAAATGCGCAGCCGCTGCAGACGGCCCTGGGCCTTCCCGGCCCGATCACCGGCGCGTTGTTTGCGACGGGCGAGCGCGCGGCCGGCAGCGCCATCCGTCGCACCGACTACCGCACGCTACTGGTCGAAACCGAGCTCGGTTTCCGCGCCGCGCGCCGCATCGATACGCCGCTGAAGAGCATTCCGGAACTGCGCGCCGCAACCACCACGTGCACGCCGATGATCGAACTCGCGGACCCGGGCTTCGGCCGCGCGCGCATGATCGGCACCGACCTCATCGCAGCGAATTCGGCATCAGCCGGATTCATCCGCGGGCGCGCCGTAGGCGTCGGTGGGTTCGATGTCAACGCCGTACACGTGTCGTTCAAGCGCGACGGCGAACCGCTGCACGAAGCGCGCAGCGCCGACCTGATGGGCGATCAGTGGGAAGCATTGAAGTGGCTGGTGAATCGGGTGCTCGAAGTCGGCTACGTGATCGACGCCGGACACTTGCTGATGACCGGCTCGTTGGGCCCGGCGCATCCTGCTGCGCCGGGGCGATACACGGCCGAGTTTTCGCAGTTGGGCGTCATCGAGTTCGACGTGCAATGACGCGCGCCGCAAACGGCACACTGGCGGAACGCCCGCTGACGTTGCGCGTGGCGACCGTCGCGGACGTGCCGGCGCTGGTCGCGTTGGTGAACTCGGCCTATCGCGGCGACAGCAGCCGGGCCGGGTGGACCACCGAAGCGGACTTGCTCGGCGGGCAGCGCATCGACGTCGAGGCACTTACCCAGACACTTGCGGCGCCCGGTACCGTGGTGCTGCTGGACGCGGAGGATGGCAAGCCGATTGCGTGCGTACAGCTCGAACGCACCGGCGAAGCGGACTGTTACCTCGGCATGCTGACCATCCTGCCGACCCTGCAAGGGGGCGGGTGCGGGCGGCAGCTGCTCGACGCGGCCGAGCGCTGGGCCGCCGACCATTGGGGCGCGCGATCGGTGTACATGACGGTGATCGTGCAGCGCTGCGAGCTGATCGCGTGGTACGAACGCCGCGGCTACGCGCGCACCGGCGAGTTCAAACCGTTTCCGTACGGCGACGAGCGCTTCGGCTTGCCGCAGCGCGACGACCTTCTGTTCGAAGTGCTGCGCAAGACACTGGTGTGACGGACCAACGCATCAATACTGCATCCGGAACTTTCACTTCAGACCGAGGAGTTACGCAATGAGCAAACCCAAGCTGTTCGGCATGTCCGGATCACGCGCGCTGCGCGCCATCTGGGGCATCGAGGAGGTTGGCATCGACTACGACCACTTCCCGGTCACGTTCGGCGCCGATTCCAAAGGCGCCGAGTATCTTTCGGTGAATCCGAACGGCCGCATCCCGGCGCTGATCGACGGCGACCTGCGCCTTTTCGAATCGATGGCGATCAATCTGTACCTCGCCAAAACCTACGGAGGCGCGCTTTACCCCGTCGATGCCAACGACGAAGCAAAGGCGTGGCAGTGGAGCGTGTGGGCGATCAGCGAGATTGAACCGCTGCAGATGCAGATCGTCGTGCAGAAGCTGTTCACTCCGGAAGACAAACGCAATCCGAAGGTGGTCGAAGGCGCGACGAGGGGCCTGCAGCGCCCGCTCAAGGTGCTCGATGCGGCGCTCGCGGGTCGCGACTGGTTGATCGGCAACCGCTTCTCCGTGGCAGATCTGAACGTCGCCGCGGTGATGCACCTGATGAAGATGATCGACTTCGGCTACGCCGAACATGGCAACGTGCAGCGCTGGGCCGACGCCTGTTATGCGCGCCCGGCCCTTGCCCGGGCGCTCGCGAAGCCGTAACGACGAGGAGACCACCCCATGGTACTGAGCGAAGACATCGGCCGCGTGCGCCTGCTGACGTTGAACCGTCCGGACGCGTTGAATGCGTTCAACGGCGCGCTGTTCGACGCGTTGACCGACGCGTTGATCGCCGCGGATGCGAACGACGGCGTCGGAGTGGTCGTGCTCACCGGCGCCGGGCGCGCATTCTCGGCCGGCGCCGACCTCGCGGACAACGGCGCTGCTCCCACCACGCACGGCTTTGCTGGTTTTCTCGAGCACACCGTCGATTTCTCGAAGCCGCTGATCCTCGCCATCAACGGTCTCGGCGTCGGCATCGGCGCGACGTTGTGCGGCCTCGCCGATCTGGTGTTCATGTCCACCGAAGCGCGCTTGCGCTGTCCGTTCTCGCGCCTGGGGTTGGTGCCGGAGGCGGGAAGCACCATGCTGTTCCCCGAACTGATGGGCCGCCAGGCCGCGAACTGGATGCTGATGAGTTCGGAGTGGTTGAGCGCGCACGACTGCGAAAGGCTCGGGCTCGCTTATGCACTGTGTCCGCCGGACCAACTGCTGACGACCGCACTCGGGCGTGCCGCGCAGCTCGCCGCGCTGCCGGCGGCGTCGCTGCGCGAGACGAAACGGCTGATGCTGGCGCCGCGCCGTTCGGCGCTGCTCGCGACGTTCCGCGCAGAGAACGAGACACTTGCGGCGCTGCGCGGCGGGCCGGCGAACATGGAAGCGATCGCCGCATTCCGCGAAAAGCGCGAGCCGGATTTCTCGCGCATCCGCTGATCGCGGCTTACTTGCTCCGCCGCCGCGTCGGCAATTCGACGAACTCACCGGCGCGTCGTTCGGCATTTGCGCGCATCGCTTCGCGGATCTCGTCGTCCTGCAGCATGCTGGCGTTCCAGATACCGATGTAGTCGAGGCCGTCGGCGGTGGAGTGATCGCGCGCATAGTTGATCATGCGCTTGCAGCCGTAGACGGCGAGCGGTGCCTTGGCGGCGATCTCCGCTGCGGTCTGCATTACCGCTGCGAGCATCGTCGGCTGATCGGCGAACACCCGGTTCACCAATCCGCACTGCTGTGCTTCCTGCGCCGGCATCCTGCGACCGGTGTACGCGAGTTCGCGCACGATGCCTTCGGGAATCAGTTTGACGAGGCGGGGGAATGTGCCGACGTCTGCGGTCATGCCGATGTTGGTCTCGAAGATGGTGATGAAGGCATCCTGCGTGGCGTAGCGGATGTCGCAGGCGGTGACGAGATCGACGCCGCCGCCGATACAGCCGCCCTGAATGGCCGCGAGCACCGGCACGCGGCACTCTTCCAGCACGCTGAACGACTGCTGCATGTGCAGCACGTTGTCGTAGAACTGCGCGCCGCGCTGGCGTTTGCGGCGCAGCGCCTCCGACTCGCTCCGCGCGGCGCCGCCGCCGGCGAACGCGCTCACGTCGAGCCCGCCGGAGAAGTGCGGTCCGGTGGACGAAATCACGATCACGCGCGCCTTCGCGTTGTCGTCGATGTCGCGGATGATCCTGCGGCAGCTCGTCCCAGAACGCCGGAATCATACTGTTGCGCTTGTCCGGACGGTTCAGCACGACGTGCGCGATGCGGTTTTCGATCGTGACGTCGAAACAGGTGTAGCTCACGGCGGTTCCTCCAGGCGGTATCGGCGAACGGGCGGCAAGGGTAGGTTCTGAACGGCGACGGCACAACCCGACTCCCGTTGCGACGTCAGATCGGGCACGATGGCATCCGGTCACGCGGATGGATGGAATCGATGAGCCTCGCAGTAGATGTCGCCACGAAAATCATGGACGCGGTCGACGCGCAGTTCGACGAGCAGATCGGCGTCACCGCCGACCTCGTGCGCATTCCATCGACGCGCTACCACGAAGCGCCGGCGCAGGACTTCATGGCGCGCCTGTATCGCGAACAGGAATTGTCGGTGGACCGCTGGCAGATCCGTCTGGACGACATCCGCCATCTGCCTGGTTATTCGCCGATACAGCAGGACTACGAGAACGCGTGGAACGTCGTCGGCGCATGGCGTCCAAGACGAATCCGCAGGGACGCTCGGTCATTCTCAACGGACACATCGACGTGGTGCCGGAAGGTCCGCTCGACATGTGGCAGCGTCCGCCGTTTGCGCCCGAAGTGCGCGACGGCTGGATGTACGGGCGCGGCGCGGCGGACATGAAAGCGGGACTCGTCCTGAATGATTACGCGCTGCTCGCATTGCGCCGCTGCGGATATCGCCCAGCGGCCGAGGTGTATCTGCAATCGGTGGTCGAGGAAGAGTGCACCGGCAATGGCGCGCTCGCGTGTCTGCAGCGTGGCTATCGCGCCGACGCAGCGCTGATTCCGGAGCCGAGTTCGCACGCGCTGACGGTGGCGCAGGTCGGCGTGATGTGGTTCCAGGTGAAAGTGACCGGCCATCCCGTGCACGTGTATCAGGCGGATGCGGGTTCCAACGCCATCGAGTCGGCATTCCGGCTGATCCAGGCGCTGCGCGAACTCGAGAAGAACTGGAACGCGCGCAAGGCGGAAGATCCGCACTTCCACGATCATCATCACCCGGCGAATTTCAACGTCGGCAAGATCCATGGTGGCGACTGGGCGAGTTCGGTGCCGGCGTGGTGCACGTTCGACATGCGCGTCGGCGTGTTGCCGTCGATGTCGCTGCAACAGGCGCGGCGCGAAGTGGAAGACTGCGTGCGCAACGCCGCGGCGCGCGATCCATACCTCGGCAACTCGCCGCCCGCGCTGTTGTGGGAAGGGTTTCAGGCGGAGCCGTTCGTGCTGTCCGGTCACGAGAAGGTGCGCGCGGTGCTCGACGCCGCGCACCGCAGGGTATTCGGCAAACCGCTCGTGGACGAACGCTCAACTGCGACCGCCGACAACCGCTTCTTCGGTTTGTACGCCGGTATTCCGGCACTCGTGTACGGCCCGAAGTCGAAAGACATCCACGGCTTCGACGAATGCGTGGAACTGGAATCGGTGCGCCGCATCACGCAGAGCACCGCGCTGTTCCTCGCGGAATGGTGCGGGCTGGAGAAGGCGTAACGCCCCCGGAAGGATTCGTTGGTATCGATCACGATGCGTCGTAATTGCACGGCGAAGGTACTGTTCGTCGCGTCGATGCTGTTGTCCGGCGCGTTCGAGCGCGCGCATGCGGATGCATGCCGATGCGACACTGGTCGACTTTGGACGTGCATTGTTCTTCGACCCGAACCTGTCGTTGAACCGCACGCAGTCCTGCGCAACGTGCCACGATCCCGCGCACGCGTTCGTCGACACCCGCGACAATGGCGTCGGCGGAGCGGTGTCGCTGGGCGGCGACGGTCGCTCGCTCGGCGATCGAAACGCGCCGAGCCTGACTTATGCGGCGTTGACGCCGCCGTTGCGGAAAAACGCCGACGGCACGTACGAAGGCGGTCTGTTCCACGACGGGCGCGCGCGCGATCTCGCCGACCAGGCCGGCCAGCCGATGCTGAACCCGCTCGAAATGATGATGCCCGACGCGGCTACGGTGGCGGCGCGCGTTGCCGGAAACCCGGCGTATGCAGCGGCGCTGCACGAACTCGGCATAACGGGCACAGATGCGACCTTCGCCGCGATGCGCGCGGCGCTCGCCGCATTCGAGCAGACGGCGTTCTTCTCGACCTACGATTCGCGCTACGACCGGGCGCTGCGCGGCGAACTGTCGCTCACGCGCGAAGAAGAACTCGGTCGCATGCTGTTCTTCTCGTCGTTGACGAACTGTTCGAACTGTCACGTGCTCGACAAGGCGGCCACCGATCCGCGCGAGCCGTTCACCAGCTTTCAGTATTTCAACATCGGCGTTCCGGCGAACGCCGCAGTGCGGGCGATCAACGGACACACCGGTATCGATCGCGGGTTGCGCGACAATCCACAGATCAGCGACGACGCGACGGCCGGCAGGTTCCGCGCGCCGACGTTGCGCAACGTCGCCGTAACCGGGCCGTACATGCACAACGGCGTGTTCCGCGACCTCGGCACCGTGCTGCTCTTCTACAACCAGTACCTCGCGATCAACGAGCAGAATCTGACCAATCCGGAGACCGGACGCCCGTGGGGCGCGCCGGAAGTAGCGGAGACGATCGACCGCGACCGCCTGGGCACCGGACTGCCGCTCGACGACGCGCGCATCGAGGCGTTGACCGCTTTTCTTCGCGCGCTCACCGACCAGCGCTACGAAGCGTTGTTGCCGCCTGCCGCGCCATGACCGAAAGCCAACGCGGCGTGGTGCTGGCTCTGATCGCCGGTCTTGTCTGGGGACTCGCGCCCTTGTATTTCCGTTGGGTCGGTGCAGCATCGGCGCTCGAGATCGTGCTGCATCGCGTGTTGTGGTCGGTGCCGATGCGGGCCGTGGCGGTGACGCTGATGCGGCGCTGGCCGCAGGTTGCGCCGGTGCTGCGCGATCGGCGCAAGCTGCGCGTGCTGATCGTTACGGCTTCGTTGATCACGGCGAACGGGTTCGTGTTCGTGCACGCCGTGAGCACCTCGCAACTGGTTTAGGCGAGCCTCGGTTACTTCATCAATCCGTGCGGATGCCGATCGAGACGCTGGTGCTGCTGCCGTTCGTACGCTGATGTGCTTTTCCGGCGCGGCGGTGCGCTTGCGCCTGACGATGCTGAGCTTCTTTCAGTACCTGTCGCCGTCGATTTCGCTCCGCTCGCGGTTTCGAGCGTGGACGGCGTGTTGCAGTACCGCCGAACAAGGGCGGCTGCGCGCTAGACGTCTTCGCCGAGGGGCACCTTGTCGCGCATCATTTCGAAGGTGACGCCCGAATCGGTGGCTTCGGACAACGAAAAGCCCAGCCCCTCGCGCGGTTTGCGGCCCAGCGCGAACTCGGGCGGGATGATGTCGCGGCCCGGCGCGGTCGATTCCGGGTCGGAGTAGTAACCGAGCGCATAGTTGCCCTGCGTGTAACCGAGCAGTTCCTGCAGCTCCGGTTCGAGCGTGCGCGCGATGTGCGGCGGACACGACAGATACTGATTCTCTTCCTGCCGCAACCAGCCGAGGCAGTACGTGATGTTGAGGCCGAGCCGCGACACGTTCGACTGGTTCTTCCCGCCCGAATGCAGCACCGTGCCGGTGTACAACAGCACCGAGCCCGCGCTCATCTCCGCCTGTACCACCTGATCGGGCGTGGCTTTCTGTTCCCACGGCCACCTCTGGCTGCCCGGCACCACCCGTGTTGCGCCGTTAGCAGCGGTGAAATCGGTGAGCGCCCAGATGGTGTTGAACTGCGGCTCGATCGACAGCGGCAGATACGTTCCCCACGCGAGCCGGTCGCGGTGCAGCACCTGCGCGCCCTGACCTGGATGAATGTAGATGGTCTGGGTGAGGTGCAGGATGATGCGGTCGGCCCACGGCTTCAGGAACTCGCGCCCCGCGCCGAGAATCGTCGGGTCGAGCACCAGCTTCCGGCACGTCGGCGTGCGCGCGACCAGCGCGCCGGTGCGTTGCGTGTTGCGCCCGGTGAAATCGTCGCCGCCGAACGGCGTGCGCTCGATGAACGGCGTCACCTCGTCGACCATGCGGCGCACGGTCGCTGCATCCGCCACGTCGGCGATGATGCACGCGCCGTCGCGATCCAGGGTGGAGAGAATCAGTTCGCGGGAGGCGTTCGGTTCGAGCGTTTGCAGTGACATCTATTTCTCCGACGTAAGAGCGCTGGGTGCAACTTGCCGTAGAGTCATACGTTAACCAAGGCGGAGCGCCGTGGAAACGGGACGAGGCAGGCCGGTCGTTACGTTGATTCTTCTTCTGCTCTCTTCCGGTCGGCCGCCTCGAATTGACCGATCTGGTCGGCGCGCGCCTTCTTGAACGAGGCGCGATCGGTTGCGCGGGCTACATAGGCTTCGGTCGCCGGTCGGTCGCCGAAAGAGCGGACCTCTGAAACGCGCAGCACATCCGCCATCAACAGATCAGCGATGGTGAAGCGCCCGGCGGCGAGCCACTCCCGCTCGCTCAGTACTCTTTCCAGCTGGTCGAGGCGTGTACCCATCCATCGAGTCAGACCATCGTTCTCGGCGCCGGTTATCTTCAGAAACCACCACGGCACGGTCACCATCTCGATCGAGTTGAGCGCGGCGATCGTCCACTGCAGTGTTTGCGCTTCTCCAACGGGATCGCGCGGCATCAGCTTTTCGCTTTTCCTTGCCAGATGCAGCAGTCCGGCACCGCTCTCGAATATCTCCAGGTCTTCGTCCGTCAGGAACGGGACCTGGCCGAACGGCTGATGCGCCAGATGATTGGTCTCGCGACCGTCGAATGGAATCGTACGGACTGCGTAGGCGAGACCTGCTTCCTCACACGCCCATCTCAGCCGCAGGTCGCGCACGAAACCGCGAGGGCCTTCGGGAACCCAGTCGTAGGTCCAGATCGTCAGTTTGCTCATGGCAGCGAGTGCTTCCGGTATCGGTTGTTCAGCGCATCGCGCCCGGCATGCCGCCGTCGATCACCACGGTCTGCCCGGTGATGGATCGCGACGTGACGAACGTGAGCACCTGCGCTGCGATGTCGTCGGCCTGCCCGACGCGCCCCAGCACCGCCTGCGCGCGCGCCCCCTTCGCCACGGCGTCAGGCAGCCGCTTTGCCATCCGCGTGTTCTCGACCAGGCCCGGCGCAACGCAATTGACCGCGACGTGTGGCGCCATCGCGACGGCGAGGCAGCGCGTCAGATGGTTGAGGCCGGCTTTGCTCGACGAATACGCGATGCTGCTGCTGCCCGGGCTGATGCCGCCGGCGGACGAAATGTTGACGATGTGTCCGCCGCCGTCGGCCTTGAGCAGTTTCGCGGCGGCGCGCGCCAAGAGGAACGGCGCGCGCAGATTGGTTTCGAGCACGCGGTCCCAGATGTCGCTCGTAAGGGCGTCGAGATCGGGGAACGGAATGCCGATGTTCCATGCGGCGTTGTTCACCAGGATGTCGAGCCGGCCGCAGGTTTCGCCGACGCGCGCGATGCATGCATCGATGGCGGCCGGCGAACGCTGGTCGAGTTGCAGCGTGCTGGCGCGACCGCCGGCGCCGACGATGTCGCGTATCGTCGCGGCCGCGGCATCCTCCGCGCCGACGTAGGTGATGACCACGTTCGCGCCCGCGGCGGCGAGGTGCCGCGCGATGGTGCCACCGATGTCGCCGGAGCCGCCGGTCACGAGTGCCACTTTGCCCGGCAGTTTCATCGAAGTCTCCCTGTGTGTCGTTCTGACTCGAAGCGTCTGGGCAACTTGCCGCAGCGGCGACCGGGGCGCAAGGCGGTACAGTAGCTGTCTGGTTCCGTCTTCGCCCTCACCGGAGGTTCGACTCGATGCCCCACCGCACAGCGTTCGTCATCGGCGTCGTCCTGCTGATGCTCGCGGGCTGCCGGAAAGCCGACGTCGAGCAGCACGTGGCGATGGCGCCGGTCGCCGCCGCGCCGCCCGAGATCGTCGAGAAGAAAGCCGAGGCGCTGGAGCAGAACGCGGCGGCCGGTAACAAGACGGTGTCGCCAGCGGAAGTCATCAAGCGGCCTGAAGCACAGGCGCTCGATCCGACCGGCAAAGAACCGCTCGACGACGCGCTCACCTGTCTCGCCCGTACCGTGTATTGGGAGGCGAGGGGAGACAGCGAGACCAGCATGGAAGCGATCGCGAACGTGGTTATGAACCGGCTTGGCCACAACGGCTTTCCCGACACGGTCTGCGGCGTGGTCAAACAGGGCCACGAGCAGGGTCAGTGCCAGTTTTCCTGGTGGTGCGACGGCCGTTCGGATTCCGCGTTCGAGGAAGCCCCGTACAAGATCTCGAAGGAAATCGCGCGGCGGGCGCTCAACCTGCAGCTAACGGATGAAACGGCGGGCGCGTTGTACTTCCATCATCGCAACGTCAATCCGAAATGGGCACCCCAGTATCTCAAGACGGTCGAAATCGGTGAGTTCGTGTTCTACAAACCGCGCGACGGCGACGCACGATAGCGCCTCACATCGGCCAATCGTAAAGCCGCACGAGTATCAGCGCGCAGACGAGTACGCCGATGCGAACCAGCAAACCGGCGGCCGAAATGGACCAGAAGAATCGATGACGCATGGCTATGGCACCGTCTGATTTGCGAACGTGATGCGTTGCGGCGCTTCCGGATCGACCGCGCGCCCGGCGGCTAGACACACCACCAGGTCGGCCGGCAGATCGGCCAATGCCGGATCGGGCAACGAGCCGAGCCCCTCTACGAGATTGGCGAAGAAGGCGCGCCCGGCGGCGATGCATGCAACGTCGAAGACGCGCGCGTCGTCGACGCCGTTCGCGCGCATCGCATCGACGTCGCATTGCGCCACGCCGGAAGAATGCCGGACCAGCTTGCGGGCGAAGCGCACCATCGCGATCTCGGCCGCGCTCATCGTCGTGTCCGCTTCGCGTTCCGATGCGAGTGCGGCGACCTCGGCCGCCGACAGGTGCCGCTCGAGCAGTTTCTTGCCGTGCGCGAGCGAACAGGACGAACTGCCGAGCGCGCGGGCGGCGGCGAACGTGACGAGTTCGAACGTGCGCGCGTCCACCGGCGCGCGGATTGCCGCGATCAGGTCGGCCCACGCAGTGAGCACCTGTGGCCGATGGCCGAATAACTTCGCGTAGTTCGGCACGTAGCCCCAGCTCTTCTGCTGCCGCTCGTACATCGCGCGCACCTCTCCGGTCGCGTCGTCCGCATCGGTCGTGTCGATGAACGCCATCGGTGCTCCTTACACTCGAAACTGCGTGATCTGGATTTCTTCGCCGTAGTCGGCGTAGTCGCCGAGCGTACGCATCGCGTAGAAGTGTCCCCAGTTGATGCTGCGATAGTGCGCTGGACGTTGCGCATCGACCGTCGGCGCCAGCGGTGCATAGTCCAGCTCATACGGCGGACAGAAGAAGAACGGCGCGCTGAAGCGTTCCGCCGCGGCGTTTGCGAGCACGCGATGCAGCGGCGCCTGATAGCGGTCGTTCGACCACACCTGCACGATGTCGCCGAGATTGATCACCAACGCGCCGTCGATCGGCTCCACCGGCCACCAGCGTCCGCTCCGGAATACTTCCAGCCCGGGCTGCCGATCCTGCAGCAACACCGTAAGAACCCCCGGATCGGTGTGATGGTTCACGCCGAGATGGCCGCGCGTCGGCGTCGTCACGCCGTCCGGGTTTTCGGGGCTCGAACAGACGGGATAGTGGTTCAGCCGCGCCCAGCTCGAATGCCCGCGTGCGAAATGTCCTTCGAGTGCGCGCGGCGCCAGTCCGAGATTTTCGCTGACGATTCGAAGAAGGCGCATCGCCACGGCTTCGCAGCCGCGGTAGTAGTCGATCAGGGTGTCCTTGAAGCCCGGGAGATCCGCCGGCCAGCGAGGCACCGACCTGCCGCAGCTCGCCGCGGCGAAGTCGAAGATCTCTTTCCAGTCGCGCGTGTTTTTCGTCAGCTCCTTGTCGTAGTAGCCCCACGGGTTGCACTCCGATCGCGCCAGCGCGCGCTTGGCGTCTTCCGGCTGCGCGAAGAACGCACGCATCTGTCGATGCAACGCGTCGAACAGCGACGCGTCGATGCCGTGCCCGAGCACCTGAAAGAAGCCCCAGTTGCGGCAGGCGTCGTCGACTTCCGCACGCGTACGTTCGGCGTTGCTCTGCGCGAGATCGACGATCGGAATGCCCTCGGCGTTCATCGTCGTTCACCGTTGGCGGCCTGGCGCGGTTGCTGCCACTTCGGAAGGTACCCGTACGGATCGATTTTCGGCAACGCGCCGGCCACGCCGATGTCTTCGAACAGCGCGCGCGCGTTGCCGTTGGCGTACGACTCGAACAAGGCGTTGCATCCGCCGATGAGCCGACCGCCGATGAAGATCTGCGGAATGGTCGGCTCGCCGGTGCGTTGCGCGAGCACGGCGCGGATCTTCGCGCCGCGTTCGCCGCGCTGATATTCGACCGAGTCGAGATCGATGCTGGCGTACGGCACGCCGATGGCGTCGAAGAACTTGCGCACCGCCCAGCAGAACTCGCACCACTGCAGCGCGAACATGACGACCGGTTCGGCCGCCACGGTTTCGTCGACGAAACGCGCCGCGTCCGCATCGAGCGCCGCGACGGGCGCGGGTGCAGCCGCAACTCTCGCCTGCACCACCGGCGTCGGCGCGCTGTGGAAGCGGCAGCCCGGCGTCGAGTTCGACAGCGCGAGCTCTTCGGCATCCATGTGCTCGCCGACGTGTTCGAACAGCACCGTCGACTGATAGCGTTCGCCGGTGTCGGGCAGCATGCAGACGATATTGGTGCCGGGTGGAGAGCGCCGCGCCACCGCGATCGCCGCGGCCAGTGTCGCGCCGCTCGAAATGCCGACCAGTATCCCCTCGCGCGTGGCGAGTTCGCGCGCCAGCCGCAGCGCGTCGGCGCCGTCGACCGGAACGACTTCGTCGACGTATCCGGCCGCCAGCGCGTCGCCCGTCAATTTCGCGACGAAATCGGGACTCGTGCCCTGGATCGCATGCGGTCTGAAATTCGGGTGACTGCCTCGCGCCTTACCGTTCTCGTCAGTCGGTTGCTGTATGCCGCTCCCCAGAACCTGCGCGTTGTCGGGTTCGGCGGCGACGACTTTCGTATCGGAGCGCGCGGCTTTCAGTGCGCGCGAAACGCCCTTCAGCGTTCCGCCGGTGCCGAATGTGGTGACGAAGTAGTCGAGCCGGTCGCCTTCGAAATCGCGCAGGATCTCCTGCGCCGTGGTGGCGGAGTGGGCATCGGCGTTCGCTTCGTTCTCGAACTGCCGGCACAAGTAATAGCCGTGCCGCTCGGCGAGTTCGATCGCCTTGTTCAGCATGCCGGTGCCCTTCTCCGATGCCGGCGTCAGCACCACCCGGGCGCCGAGGAAGCGCAGCAGCTTGCGGCGCTCCACGCTGAAGTTCTCCGCCATCGTGACGACCAGCGGATAGCCCTTCTGGGCGCACACCATGGCGAGGCCGATGCCGGTGTTGCCGCTGGTGGCTTCGATGACGGTCTGTCCGGGGCGCAGGTCGCCGTTCGCTTCGGCGCGTTCGATGACGGCGCGCGCCATCCGGTCTTTCACCGAACCCATCGGATTGAACGACTCGACTTTCACGTACACGTTCACGCCCGGAGGCGCGAGCTTCTGCAGTTTCACGATCGGCGTGTTGCCGATGGTGGCCAGGATGTTTTCGTAGCGGGCCATGCCGGATCTCCTTTCGGAAGGCGTTGTTTGCAATGCCGGCACAGCGTGCCGGCGCGGCGAGGTAGCAGGCGTTTGAACGAGCGTGGTTTTTGGTTCTTCGGCGGTCCGCAGATAACACGCGCGGTCACACGCCGCGTCCAACGTCGCCGCGCGAATCTGCACCGGCTGGTTCGCCGAACCGGCGAACTTCACACAACGGAGAGATCGAATGAATACGAAAGCAAGCAGGGCGAGCAACGGCGTGAACGTGGATGCGCTGCTCGCGGCACGGGAAGCACTCACCGCCGCGCCCGAAGCGGCCAAGTTCCGCTGGCGCGCCACGTGCGACTGGGTGAACGGCACGCACAGCCGGTCGAACGTGGACGGGTTCTTCGGACTCGGCGGCGAGCAGCGCCACAAGACCACGTTCAGTTTCGACGCCGACCATCCGGCGGTGTTCGCGTCGGAGGACCACGGCGCCACGCCGGTGGAGTACGTGCTGGTCGGCTTGGCCGGCTGTCTCACCGCCGGCATCGCGAGCGTCGCGCAGAACCGCAACATCCAGCTGCGCTCGGTCCAGGCGACGCTCGAAGGCGCCATGGATCTGGCCGGCATCCTCGGCATCGACGGCGACGTGCGCAACGGCTTCGACGGCGTGACGGTGCGGTTCAAGATCGATGCGGACGCGTCGCGCGAAGACATCGAAGCGCTGGTGGCGCAATCGCAGAAGCGCTCGGCGGTGTTCGACATCGTTACCAACCCGACCAACGTCGCCGTGGAGGTGGTGTGATCCGCAGTCACCGCCCGTCCGGGGTCCGCGCCGTCGACGTCATCGTCGTCGGCGCCGGTCACTCCGGACTCGCCGTCAGCCGTTGCCTCACCGAGCGCGCCATCGAGCACGTCGTGCTCGAACGCGGCGAGGTGGCGAACGCGTGGCGTCACGAACGCTGGGATTCATTGCGCCTGCTCACGCCGAACTGGCAGAGCCGGTTGCCGGGATATCGCTACGGTGGAACGAATCCCGACGGCTTCATGACGATGTCGGAGGTGGTCGGCTTCATCGACCGGTACGCGCGCAAGTTCCAGATGCCGGTGCAGCGTCACGTCAACGTGAGTTCTGTTCGCGCCGAGGCGCGGCGGATACTGCGTGAGCACCGATCGGGGTGAGTGGTGGTGTGCGGCCATCGTGCTCGCGAGCGGCGCCGCCAACCGGCCGGCCATGCCGGCGCTGCGCAGCGAATTGCCGGCGTCCGTCGCGTCGGTTTCACCGATGAGCTATCGCAATCCGGATCAGCTGGATCCGGGCGGCGTGTTGGTCGTCGGCGCATCCGCGAGCGGCGTGCAGCTCGCCGATGAAATCCGCCGCACGGGCCGCGACGTGTGGCTCGCGGTCGGCGAGCACATCCGTTTGCCGCGCACCTATCGCGGTCTCGACATCCAGCGCTGGATGCACGTGCTCGGCGTGCTCGACGATCGTTACGACGCGGTCGACGACATCGCGCGAGCGCGCCGCGTGCCGTCGCCGCAACTCGTCGGCACGAAGGATATGGCGAGCCTCGATCTGAACGCATTGCGCGATCGCGGCGTGCAGCTGGTCGGACGTCTCGTCGGTATCGCCGGCGCCAAGGCGCAGTTCTCCGGCTCGCTGCGCAATCATTGCGCGATGGCGGATCTGAAAATGACGCGCCTGCTCGAGCGCATCGACGCGCACGTCGCGCATTCCGAAGGCGCTGGGTGCGAAGCTGCGCGTCCGTCCGCGACACGCGTCGACGCATCGCCGCGCCTGAGTCTGGATCTGGCGGCGATTCGCACCGTGGTATGGGCCACCGGCTTCCGGCCCGATTACAGCTGGCTCGACGTACCGGTGCTCGACGCAAAGGGTCGCATCCGGCACGACGGCGGCGTGGTGGTCGACGCCCCCGGCATGTACGCGATGGGACTGCCGTTCATGCGGCGGCGCAAATCGAGCTTCATCCACGGCGCCGAAGACGACGCGCGCGACGTGGTGGCGCACCTGGCCGGCCATCTCGCCCGGCTCGCGAATGCGAACAAGTCACGGACGGTGCCAGGCACCGTCCGTGACTTGTTCCGCGGCACCGCCGGTCGCGACGGTGGGGCGGAACGCGTTTAGGTCAACGGCCGGTGCCAGGCACCGTTCGTTCGTTTAGGTCAACGGCCGGTGCCAGGCACCGTTCGTTGACTTGATCTGCGGGACGGTCGTTCGCGACAGTGGGTCCAGCGCGTCTCGCGCACCCTGATCGGGTCGTTGGCGGCCGCTTGCACCGCTCCAGCGCCTGCTTTACGGTCGGCTGATCGCTCCGCTGGAATCGGGCAATGCGGCTTGCTGTAACGATCGCGTGCGTTCTGTTCACCTGCGAGGCGTTTGCCGACGATGCGCTCACCGCGGCGCCGGGCGGCGGCGATCGTTACAGTGGACCTGGGTTTGCCACGCGTGCCCCGGTGCTCGCGCGGCATGGCATGGCGGCCACGGCGCAACCGCTCGCTACCATGATCGCGGTCGACATCCTGAAACGGGGCGGCAGTGCGGTGGACGCGGCCATTGCCGCGAATGCCGCGCTCGGATTGATGGAACCGGTGAGTTGCGGCATTGGCGGCGACCTCTTCGCCATCGTCTGGGATCCGAAGACGCAGAAGCTCTACGGCTACAACGGATCGGGTCGGTCGCCGCAGGGTCGCAGCCTCGCCGACCTGAAAGCAAAGCTCGGTACGCGCGGCGCGATCCCGCCGTTGGGATCGTTGGCGGTAACGGTGCCCGGGGCGGTCGACGGCTGGTTCGCGCTGCACGACCGGTTCGGTAAATTGCCTGTTGATCAGTTACTTGCGCCCGCTATCGAATACGCGCGTGAAGGTTTTCCGGTCACCCAGCTCATCGCTGATTACTGGGCCAACAACTTCAAAGGCTTCGAAAAGCGCCGCGCTACGCTCGAGGAATTCGACAACGCGAAGCACACGTATCTGATCGACGGCCGCGCGCCGCTGCAGGGCCAGATCTTCACCAATCCCGACCTCGCGCGAACGTACGAGCAGCTCGCGAAAGGCGGCCGCGATGCGTACTACAAAGGCGCGATCGCGCAGACCATCGACCGTTACTTCAAACGCATAGGCGGCGATCTGCGCTATGCCGACTTCGCGGCGCACACCGGCAACTGGGTCGATCCGGTCGGCGTGAACTATCGCGGTTACGATGTGTACGAACTGCCGCCGAACACGCAGGGTGTGGCGGCGCTGCAGATGCTGAAGATGCTCGAAGGATTCGACCTGAAGAAGATGGGTCGCGGTTCTGCCGACGCGCTGCACGTGATGGTGGAAGCGAAGCGCCTCGCGTTCGAGGATCTCGCCAAGTTCTACGCCGATCCGGCCACGTACGACGCGCCGATTGCGCAGCTCGTTTCGGACTCGTACGCGGCGCGGCGGCGCGCGCTCATCGACATGACCCGCGCGAATCCGAACGTGGCGCCGGGTGACGTCAAGCTGAAGCAGGGCGATACGACCTACCTCACCACCGCCGACAAGGACGGCATGATGGTGTCGCTGATCCAGTCGAACTACCGCGGCATGGGATCGGGTCTCGTCGCCGACGGTCTCGGCTTCATGTTCCAGGATCGCGGCGAGCTGTACGCGCTCGACCCTGCGCACCCGAATGTCTACGCGCCCGGCAAGCGTCCGTTTCAGACGATCATTCCTGCGTTCATGATGAAAGACGGCAAGCCGTTCATGAGCTTCGGCGTGATGGGCGGCGACATGCAGCCACAAGGCCACGTGCAGATCGTAGTCGACATCGTCGACTTCGGTTTGAACGTGCAGGAGGCGGGCGACGCCGCGCGTTTTCATCACGCGGGTTCGGAAAACTGGTCGCGCACCGATTCCGAAGGCGTCGGCACGCTGGAGCTCGAAACCGGCATCGCGCAGAGCGTGCGCGACGAACTGACGCGGCGTGGCCACAAGATCAGCGCCGGCGACGGCGCATACGGCGGCTACCAGGCGATCATGCGCGACCCGCAAACCGGCGTGTACTGGGGCGCGAGCGAAATGCGCAAAGACGGCGCCGCGATGGGCTATTGAGCTTGTCTGATCGAACGTCGGCAGAGGTTGCGCTGATCCGGCGCGTGTTTTACGTTCCGCATCCCGTTTTCCGGATCATCCCACCGCTTTGGAAGGAAGCATCGCAGCTGCTGCACCGTCGATTCACGTTCGCATGCTCGGACGGATGTCGATCAGTCGCGACGGCGCCGAGCTCGAACTGCCTGCGTCGCGCAAGCTGCTCGCGTTGTTCGCCTACCTGACGCTGGCGCCGCGCGCGGTGGCGCGCTCGCAACTGTGCGAACTGCTGTGGGACGTTCCGAACGATCCGCGCGGTGCGTTGCGCTGGTGCCTCAGCAAAATCCGCCGCATCGTCGATCAGCCGGAACGCCGGCGCGTGGCGACGCCGGGCGACGCGGTGCAGTTCGATCTCGGCGATTGTTTCGTCGATGCGCTCGAAGTGCTGCGCGCCTCCGAAGCAGGCATCGAGAAACTGCCGCTGGAACGGATGCGCGCGTTGTCGCTGCTGTTCGACGGCGAATTTCTCGAGGGGCTCGACATCGAACGCGCGCCGGCATTCAACGGCTGGCTTACAGCCGAACGGCGGCGCTTCCGCGACTGCCACGTTGCGCTGCTAGGGCACCTCGTCGACCGCGTACCCGACGCGCAAGCGCTCGAATATCTCGACAAGTGGCTGCAACTCGCGCCGTTCGACCGCCGCGTTCACGAACGGCTGTTGAGCGCGCTGGTGCGCTGCAATCGCATTCGCGAAGCGGAAACCCATCTCGCCACGGCGACACAGGCATTCGAGAACGAAGGACTCGACGTTGCGCCGATACGGGAAGCGTGGCGTATGGCGCGATCGCAATCGGCCATCACAGCGGAACCGATGGCGGTGGTGCGACCGGTGAGCAACGAGCTGATCGTCGCGCCGGGTCCGCGTCGCGCGTCCATCGCGGTGATGCCGTTCGTCGACGACACCGTGGTGATCTCGCACGCGCACGGCAGCGCGCTGGCGCACGACGTGATCACACGCCTCGCGCAGTTGCGAAGCCTGTTCGTGATCGCGCAAGGCACCGTGTTCGCACTGCACGACCGGCGCATCGGTCCGGAAGAAGCCGGCCGCATGCTGAACGTCGACTACGTGGTGAGCGGCTCGGTGCGACGCGAAGCCGCGCGGCTCGTCGTGTCGGTGGAACTGGCCGAAACGCGCACGGCGCGGATCGTCTGGGCGGAAGAATTCCGTCACGAACCGGACGACGCGTTCACGGTGCTCGACGAAATCGGCAACCGCATCGTCGCGTCGATCGCGAGTGAAATCGAAACGATGGAGCGCAATCGCGCGATTCTGAAGCCGCCCAATTCGCTCGACGCATGGGAAGCGCACCATCGCGGGCTGTGGCACATGTACCGCTTCACCAAACCCGACAACGAGCGCGCGGTGCACTTCTTCGAAATGGCCGTGCAACTCGATCCGACGTTCGCGCGCGCGTACGCGGGACTGTCGCTCGCGCAGTTCCAGAATGCTTTTCAGCGCTGGGTGGACCGCGAGCAGGCGAGCGATCTTGCTTACGACGCCGCCGGAAAGAGCCTGATGGTGGACGATCGCGATCCGGCGGCACATTGGGCGATGGGCCGGGCGTTGTGGTTGCGCGGCCGCGTTGCGCAATCGGTCAGCGAGCATGAGCGCACCATCGACCTGAGCCCGAATTTCGCGATGGGTCACTATTCGCTGTCGTTCGTGCACGCACAGGCCGGCGATCCGAACATCGCCATCGCCTCGTCCGACAACGCGCGTGCGTTGAGCCCGTTCGATCCGTTGCTGTTCGGCATGTTCAGCACGCGCGCGATGTCGCTGGTGCGTCTCGGCCAGTTCGAGGAAGCCGCCACGTGGGCGGTGAAAGGCGCCGCGCGGGTGAACGCGCATCCGCACGTGCTCGGACTGGCGGCGCTGTGTCTGGCGCTGGCCGGTTCACTCGACGAAGCGCGCAACTATGCGGCGGCCACTCGCAAGACGCTGCCGCGCTATACCGTCGCCGATTTTCTGGACACGTTCCAACTGAGCCCGGACGACGCGGATCTGTACCGCAAGGGCGCGAAGCGCATCGGTCTCGGTTGAGACCGTTACTGCGGAATCGCGATTGCGGTATTGCTCATCGCGTTATCGCTTATCGCGGTATCGGTTGGATTTCGCAGATATCGATGGTGCCTTTGTTCGCCAGGTGCGGGTGGCCTTTGGTCAACGCAACTGCCTCGTCCATGTCCTTTGCGGCGAGGATCGAGAAACCGTTCGGCTGCACACCACCGTTGGCGCCGACCGACTTGTGCGGCCCCAACGGCCCGCCGCTGTCGAGCTTGCCGCTCAACTTTGCGAAGTACGTTTTCCAGTCTTCCATCATATTCCTGCCGGCTTCGGCGGTGGTCGGCGGCGTGCCGCCCGAGTAGAGGTAAAGGAATTTCTTCATCACCGCGCTCCTTCGTCGTGAGCTAAAGCATGCATCAGAAGGCGGCGGCGGATCGCGGGACCGAATTCCCGCGCGCGGGTCGGAAGCCGCTGACACTGTAAATCGCGTTAGCTGCAACGCGTCGCGGTGATTAGTCAAAAGACGGTGCCAGGCACCGTCTTTTGACTAGCGAGTCGTTACCCACATGGCGAGCAGCCGGTGATTTGCATTCACCGCCGGAAGCCTGCACCGTGACGCAACGTCTTTTGCTTCCGCGGATCGGCATGAAATCACTGGGCAGGAAACCGCAAGGCGCGCGCCTCGAGCGCATGAAAGCATCGCCGCTGTGGTTGGGTGAGCGCTTCGGCAACGTGTTCCCGGTCATCCCGGGCTTACGCGACCCGAACGCAGCGATGCCGACGTTCACCGAATTTCTCTACGGAGGAGAGCGTCGCGTACCGCGCGCGCCGCTGCCGTCGACGAGCCCGCTCGAGGCGTGGGGCAGACGCTCCGATACCGGTTTGCGCGCAACGTGGCTCGGTCACTCTACGGTGCTCATAGAAATCGACGGCTTGCGCGTGCTAACGGATCCGGTATGGGGACCGCGCGCGTCGCCGTCGCGATTCGCCGGGCCGAAGCGCTTCCAGCCGGTGCCGGTGCCGCTGCGAGCGCTGCCGCCGATCGATCTGGTGATCGTGTCGCATGACCACTACGACCACCTCGACTATCCGACCATCCGAGAACTCGTGAAACGCGACGTGCCGTTCGTGACGTCGCTTGGCGTCGGCGCGCATCTGGAAGCGTGGGGCGTTCGGCCGGAACGCATCGTCGAACTCGACTGGTGGGAGTCGCACCGGTTGCCGAATGCCGGGCTGACGGTAACGGCGGCGCCGTCGCAACACTTCTCCGGACGCGGCATGAAAGATCGCAATTCGACGCTGTGGTCGTCGATGGTGATCCGCACCGAGCGGCACTCGGTGTTCTTCGGCGGCGACGGCGGCCTCACCAACGAGTTTGAAGTGGTGCGCGAGCGGCTCGCGCCGTTCGACCTCGTGATGCTCGAAGTGGGCGCATTCCATCCGGCATGGGGCGACATTCACCTCGGGCCCGAAAATGCGCTGAAAGCGCTGGCGATGCTGGGCGGCGGCGCATTTCTGCCGGTGCACTGGGGCACGTTCTGCCTGGCCATGCACGCGTGGGATCAACCAGCCGAAACACTGCTGGCGTTGGGACCGAAGACCGGCGCGCAGCTGGTGATGCCGCGGCTCGGCGAAGCGGTGGAACCGGCGCACGTCGAAAGCGTCACGCCGTGGTGGCGCGGCGTGGAGAAGCGGGGCGATGTAAGTCCGCGTGCGCCCGAACCGGTGGTGCCGACTCGCAACGGAGCTACCCAAGGCCATGCCCTGGCCGATCGACTAGGTGATGCAGCGTCGGGTCGGCAGGTTCGGCCGAGTCACGCAGCGGAAGTCTCTACGAACAGACTCTCCGAGGACGGGCGAGGGACCTCGTCTCCGGAATGTCTCAAGCTCTCGACATGCAGATCGACCGCTTCTTTGATCAACTCGATGACCTTCGGCTTGGTTTCTGCAACCGCTACACAGCCCGGCAGGTCGGGAACATGGGCGCCCAACCCGCGCGTTTCGTGGGATGTCGGAATTGACGATGGCTGCCGCGCGTCCGGACGAGCACCCAAGCATCTGCTTCGACTGTTCGTATCACCTCGCGAACCTTCACGCGTTACCGCAAAGCACAGAGCCATCGCACCATTGCAACTGCGTTGGCGAGCGTCTGGCAGTGGATGTCACGCCGCTGTGCGTAGGCCGATGACGTGTCCTTCAGCTCGCGCTGAGAGCCTCCGCACGGACTGCCTGGTCGCCAGGTCCGACAATTGCGCGCATGAAACGATGGCTGACCTTCATCGGTCTCGCGGTCGCGGTGTGGCTCTGGTCGCACGCGCGTGGCGGCGTCGTTGCGACAACATTGGCCGACGGTGGACTCGAATATCCCGGCTATCACATCACCGCGCTCGACGACTACGAGATGGACGCGCGCGTGCTGTCGCGGCACGACTACCGTGACGATCGCGAAGCAACGCTCGCGCCCACCGATCTCGCGCTTGGTTGGGGACCGATGGCAGACGAAGCCGTGCTCGCGAGCATCGACGTGTCGCAGAACCATCGCTGGTATTTCTGGCGTGCGGCGAAACTGCCGATACCGGCGCGCGAGATCGAGCAGCACAGCGCCAACGTGCACATCATCGCGGCGTCTACGGACGCGGCGACCGCACTCGCGCGCGTGAAGCCGCACGACCACGTCAGGATCGCCGGCAAGCTCGTCGAGGTGCGCGCCGACGACGGCTGGCATTGGCGCAGTTCGCTGTCGCGCACCGACACCGGCGCCAGCGCGTGCGAACTGCTTTGGCTCGAACGGCTGGAAATTCTCTAGTCGCACGCCCCCGTTGCGGAGCGGGGCTTTTCCCCGCGATCATGCGTGCACCGCGTCTCGCAGCCGGTGATCGAAATGCCCGAAGCCCAATCGACGATGCCGCCGCTCGATAGCGATTATCCACTGACGCAAGCGCAGGTCGATTCGTTCCGCGACAACGGTTTCGTCTATCTGCCGAACGTCTGCTCGGCCGAGGAAGTGGCGTACTACCGGCGCGCGATCGAGAGCGCGACCTACGCGCACAACGACGAGAAACGTCCGCTCGCCGAACGCGATGCGTTCCGCAAGCTCGCGCTGCAGACGATGCAGATCCGTTACCACGATCCTGCCGTGATGGCGTTCGTCACGGCGCGCCGCTTCGGCAGGATCGCGGCCGAGCTGCTCGGTGTGAGCGGTGTGCGGATCTACCACGACCAGTCGCTGTTCAAGGAGCCGGGGCGCGGCGTGTCGAACATCACGCCGTGGCATCAGGACCTCTATTACTGGCCGTTCAACGAAGGCACGGTGTGCGGCATGTGGATGCCGTTGCAGGACATCACCGCGCAGATGGGCAACATGCGGTTCGTCAAGGGCAGCCACAAGCACGGCTACCTCGGCGATCACCACATCTCCGACGAATCGCAGGCGGTGTACGAGCGGTGGATCGAGGAACATCACGGCGAAATCGTCGAAGCGGTGCCGATGCACGCGGGCGACGCCACGTTCCATCACGGCTGGTGCGTGCACGGTGCGCGGCCGAACATGTCGGATGCCATGCGGGAAGCGATGGTGATCGCATATCACCCGGAGAACATGCGCGTCGGCAAGGCCAACAACTACGCTAAGGTGCGCAACCTGGAAGCGTTCCTCGACAACCTGCCGGAAGGCGCGCTGGCAGCCGGCAGCACCAATACGCTGGTCTATTCGCGAACGGCCTGATACCTACCCCGGGTCTACACGGCCGTTGTGCGGTCCCATCGTTCTGTACGGAGCATTCAGCCAGCGATCCTGCCGCGTGGCTTCGTGCGCCGGATTCAGCGGGTAGCGAATCAGGTTGTCCGGTTTTGGCTTCTCGCCGACGACGAGCAGCCGCACTTCGTCCGACGTATTGTTCAGAAACGTGTGGCAGATGCCGGTGCCCGCCGGGAATGCGACGCTGTCGCCGGGTGCCAGGCGATGCAGCGCGCCGTCGATCCACGCGTCTGGTCGGCCCTCGATCACGTACACGAATTCCTCTTCCGCGCTTTCGGCGTGCGGGTAGCTGATGCGCCGGTGCGGCGGTACGCGCACGTGATGAATGCCGATCCGCGTGAGCCCGAGCTTTTCCCCGACTGACGCATCGAATCCCATCGGTTCGTCGTCGCCGCGATAGCGGGTGGGTTCGGCGTCTTCGAGCTGGGTCCAATGGCCGATGAAGTCGGGGCGTGGAGGCATGTTGTTCACCGTGCTTGCCGAAATTCGAATCCGCGACTGGAAGTCAAAAGACGGTGCCTGGCACCGCCTTTCGACTCGGAATAAGTACACGACGGTGCCTGGCACCGGCTCGTACTTATTCACCGGAGACCGCCGCAGTGATGATCGCGCCGGTAGACTGAGGTCGTCCAACGTCCGGGAGATCCCGATGAAAGACCAACGCACGACGAAGCTCGGCGAGCATCAGCTGTCGCCGCAGTCTCTGATGATGGGTTATGGCTACAACCCGAAGCTGTCCGAGGGTTCGCTGAAGCCGCCGATCTTCCTCACTTCCACGTTCGTGTTCGAGAGCTGCGCCGACGGCAAGCGCTTCTTCGAAGGCATCACCGGCAAACGCACCGGCGGTCCGGAGGGTCTCGTGTACGGTCGCTTCAACGGTCCGGACCAGGAGATTCTCGAGGACCGTCTCGCTTTGTGGGAGGGTGCGGAAGAAGCGGCGGTGTTCTCCACAGGCATGTCGGCGATCACCACCGCGCTGATGGCGCACGTGCGCGCCGGCGAGATGATCCTGCATTCCGGACCATTGTATGCCGCCACCGAAAAGCTGATCGATTCGGTATTCGGCCGCCTCGACGTATCGTTCGCGAACTTCGCCGCGGGTGCGCCGCTCGAGGAGGTGCGAGCGCTGATCGAGCAATCGCGATCGAAACGGCGCATCGCCGTCATCTATCTCGAGAGCCCTGCCAATCCCACCAACGAACTGGTCGACATCGCCGGCATCGTGCGGCTTCGCGACGAGCTGTATGCCGCCGATCCGGCGAGCCGCCCACTCATCATGGTGGACAACACGTTCCTGGGACCGGTATTCCAGCATCCCATACGGCACGGTGCCGACGTATCGCTGTACTCACTCACCAAATACGTTGGGGGGCACAGCGACCTCGTGGCGGGCGGCATCGTCGGCAACAAGGCTGCGCTGGCGCCGATCATGGCGTTGCGCAACACCATCGGCACCATCACCGATCCGCACACGTCGTGGATGCTGCTGCGTTCGCTCGAAACCGTGGCATTGCGGATGGAGCGGGCCGAGTCGAACGCGCGCCAGGTGTGCGAGTTCCTGCGCGCGCATCCCAAGATCGAACGCGTCGGCTATCTCGGTTTCCTCGATCCCGCAAGTCGGCAGGGTCGCATCTTCGCAAGCCATTGTTCCGGCGCCGGCTCGACCTTCTCGGTGCTCGTCAAAGGCGGCGAAGCGGAGGCGTTCCGCATGCTCGACGCGCTGCAACTGGTGAAGCTGGCGGTGAGCCTGGGCGGCACAGAGAGCCTTGCGTCGCATCCGGCGTCGATGACGCACTTGAGCGTGCCTGTGTCGCGGCGCAAGCAACTCGGTATCACCGACAATCTGGTGCGCGTCTCGATCGGCATCGAAAGCGCGGCTGACCTGGTGGCGGATTTCGCGCAGGCACTCGACGGGGTGTAGCGGCAGGATGCGATCGTTGGCCGCTTGTTCCGTTCAGGCGTGCGCGGCGAACTCCGATGCCGGATCGCCGGCGATGCGCGCGTGGTACATCACGCGCGGTTGGCGCATGTCCCATGGACACGCCCGATGCATCAGCGAGCGGTTGTCCCACACCACGGCATCGCCAGGTGACCATTTGTGGTGATACACGCGCGGCGGCTGGCACGCGAAGTCCGCGAGCTCGTCGAGCAGCCGTTCGGATTCGTCGGCAGCCAAACCCGGAATGCCGAACGCGTGGCGGCCGACCATCAGCGCACGCCGTCCCGTTTCCGGATGCACCTTCACCAGCGGCCGCAATGGCGGTTCCTTCACGGTGGAACCGTAGCCGGCGTAGTCGCGACCATCTTTGGACGCGAGCCCTGCCTTCGCCTGGCTGAAACTCACTGAATGGAAGGCGCGCAGGTTTTCGATGCGCGCTTGCATCTGTGGCGAGAGCGCGTCGTAGGCCGCGCACATGTCGGCCCAACCGGTCTCGCCGCCAGCAGGCGGCACGACGTGCGCGGTGAACACCGCACCTTTCGCCTGTACCGGCATGTACGTGCTGTCGCAGTGCCAGCCCATGTTGCCTTTCAGCACCTTAACGACCTCGTCGGATTCGTCGGCCCGCACGCTGCCGTCCGCGCGCACGTTGCTGAGCGGCGCGAGGCCGAATTCGAGCGCGCCGAAGCGCTTCGCGAACGCCACCTGGTCGTCGTTGGAGAGATGCTGCGCAGGAAAGATCAGCAATCCGTACTGAAGCCACGTGCGGTACAGCCGCGAGAACGTGGCGTCGTCGATGGTGGCGAGCGAAAGATCCGTTACGACGGCGCCGAATGTGGCGTCGAGCGGCGTGATCCGGAACGATTCGACCTGGCTCATGTGCACCTCCCTCGAGGAGCGCATCGTAGCGCAACTATCGCGCGAGGTGACTCTGCAGGACGTTGCGCATCTGCATGCGATAGGTGGTCGCGGCCGAACCGAATGCGCGGATCGTCTGTTTCGCGCCGATCATCAGCTTCATGCCGTCCGGCAGCGCCGTGTCCTCGATCTGCACTGTGACGAACGGTTTGTCGAGGTCGGAAACGAAGTTCACTTCGTTGATGCAGTGATTCGAGTGCACAGAACGCGGCGATACGAAGAACAGGAAAACCGACGCGCGACGGATCCGCCGCGCCAGTTCGTCGCTCCATCGCGACCCGGCTGGAATGCCCTCGTCGTACCAGACGTTGATGCCCTGGCGCGTCAGCCACGCGATGTCGGCGAGCACGGTGGCGGAATCGTCGTGCGCATAGCAGACGTGAACGTAAGGACCGTTGCCGACATAAGCGGACGGACGGTCGTGATGCGCCTGACCCAGTTCCGGATCGCGCCACGCGCGACCGTTACCGATGACGTTGGCGCGGTCAGTGCGGTCCGCGTAACCGGCATTGAGCGCGGAGATGTAGCCCGACAGCACCGAACGGACCAGATAGTGGTGCGACGACGGTAACGCCCTGACCGTGCCGAACGCATATTCGCCGGGCGTCAGAAAGCGTTGCACCTGATCGCCGGACAGCGGGTCCGTCTGCACCAGCCCGAGCAAGCCCGTTTCGAACAGCGCCGCGAACGCTTCGAGCCCCGTCGCGCCGCCCTGATGTCCCGGCACTTCGTCGTAGCGGGCGGCGAGCATTTCGACGACTTCACGCGTCAGCACGTTCGCCGGAATCATTGCGAGCATTCCGGCCAGGTCGACATCGCCGAGGTGCGGCGCCACTTCGTTCAGATACTCCTGCACGATCTCCGACGCGGCTTCGTTGACGGCGCGCTTGAAGTCCCATTCGTTCGCGCGCTCTTCCGGTTCGATGGCCGCGAGCTTCTGGCCGACCGTCATCAGATCGCGCGGCCGCAGCAGCGTATGGCGTTCGATGTAGTCGAACGCGTTTTCGTCGAGGCCGGTGAACGTATGCGTGGTCGATGTGCGACCGAGGAACGCGGCGATCGGGTCGTCGCCGACCTTCTCGGGGTGCGCCAGGTTGGTCTTGCGTTCGCGCTGCACGTTGTTGGCGAAGATCTGTTTGAGGCTCGCGTTGCTGTACGACGCATCGATCGCGCTGCCGCGGTACTGCTGCACCATCGGGCTCGACGCGGCGAGGCGGTTGAAAGCCTCTTTGCGTACCGACGCAAACACCTTCAGATGCTTGGTGATGCGCCGCAGCTGATAAGCGACCTCCACCAGCGACATCTGCGACAGGAACCAGATGTCGGGCGACAGTTCACCGGAGAAGCTCGCGCGCCACGCCGGCGTGTGGATGTGTTTGTTGAAATACTCGTCGACGCTGTCGATGAACACCGCCACCGGTCGCTTCAGCGCGCGCAGCAGCGGAATCAACACCGTGTTCGTCTCCTGCGCGCAACGGTGCACGTCGCGCGGCGAGTAATCGAGCAGCACCACGAAGTGATCGAACACGCTGCGCAGTTGCGTGTTGCGCAGCAACCGGGCGAAGCGTGGCGACACGTCGAGCACATCCGGCAAGCCCGAATTCTTCAGCACCGCGCACGCGATCGACGTGATCCAGACGCGGCTCCACGGTTCGATGTCCGCTTCATATACGCCGAGCAGCTCGCGGCTGAAGATCTTGTTGCCCACCGGTTTGTCGAGCAGCGCATCGTGCGGTAGGCACAGGTAGCCGAGCTCCTGGCAGCGGATGCGCTTCGCTTTCAGAAGCAGCGTTTTACCGAAGCCTTTGGTGCCGACGACGATGAACTTGTCGTCGCGGTTCGCGTCGAGGAAGTTCTCGATCCAGACGGTCTTGTGCAGCAGCGCTGCGTCGAAATCGTCGGCGATCTGAATGTCGTCGGCGTCGATGGTCCAGGGTCGCATTCGAGAGTGTCTCGGTGCGCGGGGTTCGCTTTGGAACTACGGTACCACCGACCGGTCAGAGCACGATGACCGCGGAGGTCGGCGCAGCGCCTCGTGCGCAAGCGGATCGCCTCGTCGCGAGGGAATTCGTCGAGCGCGATCGTCGCCTCCCGGGCGCCTGGATTGGTAGCATGCGGACCGGAAAGCGACATGCGCCGCCGGCGAAGCGGCTCTGAAAACAAGAGGAGGACGGTGCACCGCCATGGGTTCCAACGCCAACCCGGTGCAGACACGCGCGGAGACGTCGGTCGTCTTCGAACTCACGCTGGCTGTGGCGGCCGGCGCCGGGTCCGATGCGCTCCGGAAAAAGACCTTTGCACTCGACCGGTCGCTGCGCATCGGCGCCGACCCGGCAAATCACATCGTCATCGACGGCGAAGGAGTCGGTGCATTCCATGCACGATTCTTCCCGGGACCCATCGCGCCGGTATTCGTTTGCAGTGATGGCGCGGCGTCGATCAATGGAATGGAGATACGCGGCAGCGCTGGGTTGATAGCCGGCGACGTGTTGTCGATCGGCGACTACGAGGTAACGGTGTCGGTCCAGGGCGCGCGCGCGGAACGAAGCGCGGGCACCGCCGCGAGATGGCAGCTGATCTTGGACGACGACGTTGCGAGCGTGCAGGTCTCGAGCGACGCAATCATTGGAAGCGAGGCAGACTGCGGAATTCGTCTACCGGAAGGCGGCATCGCGGGACACCATGCGCAGCTCGTGCTGCGCGACGGTGCGCTGTGGCTTCGCGATTTCTCCGACGGAGCGACGTTCGTCAACGATGATCCCGTCCGCGGCGCGTGCCGGCTCGAGCCCGAAGACAGGATTCGGATTGGCCCACACCGGTTTCGTGCCGCTCGACAGCCACGGACGGCTGTCGAGCCGGTCGCAGCTGCGTCGGTGACCCCCGCAGCGCCCGACTTGGACTCGTTGCGCAGTGAAGTTCCGGCGGCGCGGGATATTCCGACGACCGCGGAGGCGAAGGCCGAGGCGCCCCGTCCAGCGATGCCGGTGGCGGACGCGCCGGTGGCTGAAGCGCGGGTTTCGGCGGCGCAGACGCCCGTGCCGAAGGTGCCGGTTTCAGTCGCGCCAGTGGCGAGGAAAAAGCCGGTGGCAAAGACGCCGGCTGCAGACAAACCGGAGCCAGCATGGGAGTTCGACTCTCTCGAGATGCCTGTTGCGGAGATCCACTTCGAACTCGTCGAGCCCGAGACGCCGCGTGTGGTCCCCGAGCCCATCCCGCAGCCCGCCCCGCCGCCGCAGGTATCGCGACGGCCGGTCGTCCCGGAACGCCGGGTCCTGTCAGTGGGGGTCGAACCGCGCGTGTCGACTGGACGACCGGCGCGGCCGCGAGCTGACGAGCCGACGACTCGGCGTACGTCGCTGTGGCGGGTGGCGGGCTTGCTGGTGGCGCTGACGCTTGCATGGGCGGTTGCCATGCGACCTTCGGCCTACGATGGTCTGGCCGGTCGGGCATTCGAAGGCTGGACGTTTGCGGATGCGCGCGACCGCGCGCTTGCAACTGCGAGAGCAGTCCAGACGGCAATCGTCGATCGATGGCGTGTCGCAATCGCGAGCAGCACTGCAACGGCGTCCGAAAGCGCATCGGCCGCAGCCACACCGGCGCTGGCCGGGGTTCCGGCATCAGCCTCCGATCCGATGGCGAACGGCAAAGCGCCACAGCCGACAGCGGACATCATCGAACTGCAACGCAACGCCGCAGCCGGCGATGCGACCGCAATCGCGCATCTCAACGAGCTTGGAGATTTCTATGCAGCGCTCGCTTCCAGCGCCCAGGCGCGCGGAGACCACGCTGCGGCAACACGTCACTTGGGAATGGCCGCGTTGATGCGGTCGCAGCCCAGCCAAGCGGAAGGCACCGCGGCCGCTACGACCGAATCTGCCCCACGTCCGAGCCAGGACAAGGTGTCGCCTGCGGACGCGCTCGCGCAGGAGGCGCGTCGGCTGCAGTCACAGGGCGCGGTGTTTGCTCCTGCGCAGCGCAATGTCGTGAGTGTTCTGGTCGAAGCGTTGAGGCTCGACCCAACCCATCAGGGCGCTCGCCGACATCTGGATCTGGTGATCGGTTCACTCAACGGGCGTATCGCCACGCTCATTGCCAATCATCAGTTCAATGCCGCGGGATCGCTGCTGGCGCAGTTGGCAGACGACGGAGTTCCGGTACTGTCGAACGGCAACGTAAGGGACCGGCCTCCCTTTCTGGATGCCCAAGCCTGGCGGGCGCTTGCGGTCTCGAGTCTTCTCGTCGAAGCCGACGCGCTCATTCAGCAGGGGCTGATCGCCACGGTTGGCAACGACAATGCGATCTCCCGGTTGGAGTCCGCAACCCGCATCGACCCCACCAATCCTCTAATAGAAGACATGCGCGCGAAGAGCGCCGGCATGCTGTTCCTCGATGCGCAGCGGGCCGCCGAATACGGCAGGCGCGAGGAAGCCAGACGGCTCACGAACCTCGCCAACTACGTGCGCGACGGTTTCGGGGCCTAACGGTCCCATCGAGGGGAGCTTGCGGCGCAATCGCGCATGCGCATCTGCTACTTGTTCGCGCGCGAACTGCCTACCGCGAACGCACCGTTCTCCCAACGACCGTATCCGGGCGTGGGCCACAGCGGACCAATCAGCAGGCGTGCGTCTTCGACGGTTCTCTGCAGCAGCGACCACGCGGCGGACGGATCTTCGTGGAGCACGGAGCACTCGCCGCTGACCAGGTGCAGCGGGGAAACGGCAAGGTGCCCCAGGAAGCTCGCGATGGGTACATCGGCGGCGCCGAAGTGCAGCAGTGAATGACCTGGACCATGCGCTCCGCGCACGTCCGCGAACATGCCGGGGACGATCTGCTCTTCATCCGCATAGGTGCCCACCACGCCGAGATCGATCAGCGCGTTCCAGGCCTCGGACTGAACGTCGTTGCTCTTCGGCGCAGCCAGGAACTGGCGCATCTCCATGTCGCTGATCAAAATCCGCGCGTTCGGAAAGAACGGCGCCCAGCTGCCGTCGGCGTTGCGCCAGGCCGCCATGCCGGCACCGTCGATGTGCGTCATCACCAGAACATCTACGGATTCGCGCGCGAAACCGGCCTCGCCGAGCACCCGAGCGATCGCCGTCTGATGCAGTTCTTCCGCGGCGAGATCCGCGCGCAACACGCTGTCGGCCGCCTGAAACGGATCGAATGCGATGCGGCGATCGCCGACGTCTGCGAACCACACGGCAGCACCGATGCGGACATTCTCCCCGTCGGTCCACAACGGCGAGCGCCACGGCGCCCGCGCGAAAGCATCCGCGCCGAGCCCGACGTACTCACGCGGAATCGCCACGTCCGTGTAACCGACGCGCGTCAGGGTGGTGCCGTCGAGCGATAGCGTCTGGGTGTTCACGATTTCTCCGTGTCGCGTCGCGATGGTTCTGCAGCGACGGGACGATAGCACGAGGGTCAAGATGATCTGGCGCTACCACACCACGCGACCGTGCCGGGCGCGCCGATCGCGCAGCCGTGCAGGAGTCGCCACGATGAGCGCCGAGCACGTGAGCGCGACCAGCGCGAACCACACGACCCGGTCGTACTGGTCGTCGCCGAGGATCGTCGCGGCAATCGCCGGGCCCGTGGCGAGACCGAAGCTGTTCACGAAACCGCCGAGCGCGGCGATCTGTCCCGAGTTGTCCATCTCGGCGACCACGCCGAGCAGATACGGAATGGTCAGGCTGAAGCAGATGCTGAGGCCGAGATTGGCGCCGAGGTACGCCGAGTCGCCGGGTACGAAGAACAACGTGACCGAGGTGGCAGTGAGCAGCGCGCCGAGCGCGCTCGGCAGCAATCGGCCGCTGCGCGTCGACCACCACGCGACCAAAAGACCGGCAGGCCCGCCGATCCACAGCCCCGCGGCCACGCTGTTGCCGACGAATGTCGCAGTTAGCTTGTGTTGCGCACCGAGTTCGATCACATACGAGAAGATCGCCATCTGCCCCGCCTGATACACGAACAACGCCGCGCAGCCGAGCACGATGGCGAACCAGGGTCCGCGACGTGTCGCGCCAGTGGTGTCGTCTGCGCCGTTCGCTGGTAGCGGATAGCGATCGAGCAACGGCAACAGGATCAGACCAACCACTGTGAACGCGACCAGCGAAATCCAGATCGGCGTAACGCCGGATGTCGCGACGACCGGCGCCAGCGCCGCGGTGCCGATGCCGCCGAGCACGAACTGAATGACCACGGTGAGGGCAAACGTTCGCTCGGGGCTGGTCGTGCGCGCGATCACCGAACCGAACACGCCAAGCGACGCTCCGCCTGCGACGCCGTGCAGGAACCGCGCGATGTGCAACGCCGTCGGCGATCCACACCGAACAGAGGTCGGCCGCGAGTACTGCGAGCAACAGAGCGATTGCAGTTGCGCGCCACGGCGCGCGTCGGATCACAAAGATGATCAACAAGCCGCCCAACGCGGTGCCGTACAGGTTGATCGAGAAGAGATAGCCAGCGCTGGCGCTGGTGAAATCGCGGTGCGCCAGTCCGGATACGATCAGCGGGCCGAAGTTCGCGTAGAGAATCCCGACGGCGCCGAGGATTGCGAGCACGATGCGCGCAGCAAAACCGTTCGGTGCGAGCGTCGTCACCTAACGGCGTTGCTGGGGTGCATGTGGGCGGCGGCAACGTTCGGGTGCGAACGTCGGCCGCCGCGTCTGCGAGGCTATTGAGGCGCCGTTCCGGGGGCGCGACGCATCCGCAACGAGCCTTCTTTCGCCTTGCTCATGTCGAGCAGCTGGTCTTTCTTGGCCAGCAGATCTTCGTACGAAAGATCCGGATTCTTGAAGG
The DNA here is from genome assembly GCA_963780795.1 of uncultured Gammaproteobacteria bacterium. Lineage (GTDB taxonomy): Bacteria > Pseudomonadota > Gammaproteobacteria > Pseudomonadales > Azotimanducaceae > DATJGR01. Next base: position 108,720 of record CAWADH010000016.1, read on the forward strand.
TGATGTCGTCGTTCGTGAAGATCGCCGAGCACGAGAAGCGGCCGTTGCCGGCGTGGATCACCTTGCCGTTTGGCGCGTCTTCGGCGCACATCAGCAGCACCGCCGGCGTCACGAGCTTCGGATGCCGCATCGGATCCGGATCGTCCGGGTTCACTTTCATGCCGGGAATCGTGCCGATGAGGCGCGTTTCCGCAGCGGGCGCGAGGACGTTCACGCGCACGTTCTTCGGCGCGCCTTCCTTCTCGAGCACGTTCATCAGCCCGAGCATGCCCATCTTCGCCGCGCCATAGTTGGCCTGGCCGAAGTTGCCGTAGATGCCCGACACCGAACTCGTCAGCACGACCCGGCCATAGTTCTGGTCCATCATGTACGGCCACGCGGCGTGCGTGACGTACGCGGTACCGTCGAGGTGCACGGCCAGCACGATGTCCCAGTCTTCGAGCGGCATCTTCTTGAAGCTCTTGTCGCGCAGGATGCCGGCGTTGTTCACCAGAATGTGCACGGTGCCGAATGCCTTCACGGCGTCGTCGATGATCGACTTCGCGCCCTCTTTCGTCGCCACCGACGCCTTGTTGGCGATTGCCGTGCCGCCGGCCGCTTTGATCTCTTTCACCACCAGGTCGGCCGCATCGCCCGCGCCGGTGCCGTCGCCGCGGCCGCCGAGGTCGTTCACGACCACCTTAGCGCCGCGCTTGGCGAATTCGAGCGCGTGCGCCTTGCCGAGGCCGCCGCCTGCGCCGGTGATGACGACCACTCTGTCTTTGAAATCACTCATCGATCGATACTCCCCCTAAGGTTTTGACCCTGGCCTTCGGCCTGGTTTTCGTAACGGCTCACCATGAACCGTTGGAAGACTGCGTAACATAATCTACTTCGCTTGCCAGGCGAACCCGGGCGAACGATTCTCTGAGCCTCCGAAACCCGCAGCGCCAACAGGGGTTCGACATGAAACGCATTCTCGCTTTCGATGCCGCCGCGATTCATCGCGGCAACAAGGGGCTCGACATCGATCACGTCGCGGTCGCGCGCGACGTCGATGCGCTGCTGGCGCAGATGACAACGGCGCAGAAGATCAACGAATTGCGCGGCCGCGAGCCGCGTCCGATCGAGGGGCTGTATTACGCCGGCGGCGACGAAACGCTCGGCCTGCCGCCGTACAAGATGGTGGACGGTCCGCGCGGCGCGCGCGCCGGCACCGCCACCGCGTTTCCGGTGGCGATCGCTCGGGCGGCGACGTTCGACGTCGAACTCGAACGGCGCGTCGGTCTCGCGATCGGCCTCGAAGTGGCGGCCAAAGGCGGCAACGTGCTGCTCGCGCCGACCATCAATCTGTTGCGCCACCCCGGGTGGGGAAGGGCGCAGGAGACCTACTCCGAAGATCCGCATCACATGGGCGCGATGGCGGTGGCATTCATCAGCGGCGCGCAGAATCACGTGCTCACCAGCCCGAAGCACTTTGCACTGAACAACCTCGAGAACACGCGCTTCGAGATGAGCGCACAGGTGGGCGGGCGCGCGCTGCACGAGCTGTATCTGCCGCACTTCAGGCGCTGCGTCATCGAAGCGGCCGCGGCCTCGGTGATGAGCGCGTACAACAAGGTGAACGGCGTGTACTGCGGCGAACACCGCCAACTGCTCACCGACATTCTGCGCGGGCAGTGGGGCTTCAAAGGTTTCGTCGAGTCGGACTGGTTCCTCGGCACGCGTTCCACCGCGCCGGCGCTCAAGGCCGGGCTCGACATCGAGATGCCCGGTCCGTACCGCTTCACCGACGAGAAAATCGAGGAGGCGCTGGCCTCCGGCGAGCTGAACGAAACGGTCATCGATCGCAACGCGCGCAACGCCGTGTATCAGAAGATCGCCTGGTGCCTCGCCGACCAGAACATTCCGGACGCAAACGTGGTCGAGTGCGCGGCACACGTCGAACTCGCGCGCCGGGTGGCGGAAGAATCGATCGTGCTGTTGAAGAATGCAGACGGTCTGCTGCCGCTGTCGAACCGCTCCGGCTTGCGCATCGCGGTGGTCGGCGATCTCGCCGACGTGGTGAATCTCGGCGATCGCGGCAGCAGCTTCGTGACCTCGTCAGCGGTAACGACGCCGCTCGCCGGTCTGCGCGCGCACGCCGAGCAGACCACGCTGGTGCATTTCAAGACCGATGCGGACTTCAGCGCGTTGCGCGACTTCGACGTCACCATCGTCGTTGCCGGGCTCACCTACAAAGACGAGGGCGAGTTCATTCCGACCGCGCAGCAGGAGGCCGAAGGCGGCGAACTTGCGCGCGGCGGCGATCGGGCCGACCTCGCGTTGCCGGCACGCGAACGCGAGTTGATCCTGCGGGCGGCGCGCGCCTCCACGAAAACGGTGGTGGTGCTGGAAGGCGGCAGCGCGATCCTCGTCGACGAGTGGATCGACGCGGTGGATGCGCTGCTGATGGTCTGGTACCCGGGTCGCGAGGGCGGGCATGCGATCGCGAACGTGCTGTTCGGCTCGGTGAATCCGTCCGGCAGGCTCCCCGTCTCGTTCCCGCGCTCGATGGATCAGCTGATGCCTTGGGACGTTGCGTCGCTGTCCGTGGAGCACGACCTGCTGCACGGCTACCGCTATCTCGACCATCACGGCCACGAGCCTGCGTTTCCGTTCGGTTTCGGGCTCGGCTACACGACGTTCGCGTTGTCGAACCTCGACGTGCGGCGCGCCGGACCGCTGTTCCGCATCAGCGTGCAGGTCGAAAACACCGGGCCACGCGCCGGTGCCACGGTGGTGCAGCTGTACGTGGGCTGCGAAGGATCGCGCGTGCCGCGCGCAAAGAACGAACTGAAAGGTTTCGGCCGCGTGGAACTCGACACAGGCGAATCAGCGGTGCTCGAGATCGATGTGGCCGACGACGACCTGCGCTGCTTCGACGAAGCCATCGACGACTGGCGGCTCGAAGCGTGCACCTATCGGTTGAGCGTCGGTTTCTCGAGCCGCGATCTGAGGCTTGCGACGCGCTGGCGCTTCACCGGTGCCGAGTGGGCGCATGACGCGACCTACGGGTCGCGTCGGTAGCGGTTCAACTCCGCCCCTTTGGAGTCCAGTTCGGGTGCGGCTTTGTCCTTGAGGTAACGATCGAGGAAGGCGATGCCGTAGAGGTCGATCACACGCGCGTTTGGTCGATCTGCAAGGCACGCCGCCACGTTCGATTCGCCCCAGCAGAGCAGGTTGGTCCATTCGAAGTGCGTGCCGCCGTTCAGTTTCGCGAAGTACTTCGGCGATTTCGACACCGCGTAAGCGCCGTTTTCGCCTTCGAGGCTCGGTGTGATGCCCCAGTCGAACTGCGCGCCCTGGTACATCACCGGCACGTTCACACCTGCAAGCGTCGCGTGCGCGACGAACGGCTCGACGTACGGTGACAGCGCCAGCACCGCTTTGATCGCGGGCGTCTTCCACGCAGGCCATCCGCCTGCCATGCCGACCACCGTGTAGCCACCGAGCGAATGACCGACGGCGCCGATGTGCGATGCGTCGACGATGCGCGCCAGTTGCGGGTCGTCAGCAATCAACCGGATCACCGCGCGCAGGTCGTGCATGCGATCGATCTCGCTCTGGTCGGTCCATTGCCGAGGCGTGAGGAACGAGCTGTCGGTGCGGATGTTGTCGAGTTTCACGTCGTCGCTACCAATGGCGCACGCCGCATCGGTGTGATCCGGCGCTGCCACCACATAGCCGTGGCGCGCCAGTTCTTCGGTGATGAACAGCGACTGCAGCGCGCATCCGCCGAGACCGTGAGAGAACAACACCAGCGGTACGCGCGGGCACGTGGCGTTCGGCAGCGAATCCGCCGCCACGCTGCCCATGAAGCCGTGGTTGGAGTGCGAATAGGCAAACGGTTCTTCGGCAGAGGCCGCCGGATACCAGACGGCCACTTTGCGGCCGCTCTCCAGCGCCAGCACGCGATAGCCGGCCGATTGGCGCGCATCGCAAGCGTTGGCCAGTGCGGTAGTGGGGAGCGTGAACTGCAGCGCGACGCACAGTGCGGCCGCGAAGCGGCGAATCAGGACAGTCGTTGCTCGAGCAACTCGGCGCGGCCTTCGGCTTTCGAGTAGTTCGGGTTCTTCACCTTGATCCACGTCGTGACGCCGGCGCTACCGAGGTACGGACTGTAGCGCGGTTTGCCGACGATTCCCTCCATGTCGCGCTCGCACATCCGGGCGTACAGCGCGGTGCCGGTGCCTTCCTTGTAGTCGACGAACATCACCCGATCGGACGGATGCCGCACGCGGAACCGCAGCAGTTCCTTTCGCTCCACCAGAGGCTGCTCGCGCAGATCCTTGCCGTTCAACCACATCAGGTCGAACGCCGCGAACAGCACGAGACCCCGACCGTTCAGCAGATCGGCGAACTGCGCCTTCCCTACCTGGTCGAGCACCACCAGTTCGCCGTCGAGGATGGCGTTCTTCACGTTGAGATCGCCCGGCAGCACGTGCGCCAGCTCGCGGAAACGGGGGACAGGGGTCTCCAGCCCGTCTACAACCAGTCTGCAGTCGTCGCCGCTGATGTATGCGATCGCGCGGATGCCGTCGTACTTCACCTCGAACAGCCAGTTCGGGTCATCGAACGGCGCCGCGTGGTCGATCAACGCCATCGGTTCGAGTTTCGGCAGAGTCTTCATCGTGGAGACAGACTAAGCCCGATCCGCGCCCGAAAAATTGCACGAGATCACACAAGCGCCGATCCGTTCGAAAAAAGTCGGCTGCTATGTGTGGAAACACACCGATCGGCGTGAGTGCGCGCACCTCTACTAAACTGTTGGACGCTCCGACAGTTAGCGTAGGAAAGCGCTGATACGGGATACCTCGCTCCGGCCCTGCTCGCGGCCGGCATTGGCGCAGGGCGTGCGCGTGGCGGGATCGAGCGGGTTGATTCCGATCGCCGCTCTGGCGGCGGCGTCCGGTTCGATGACCGCGACGCGCGCGCCGTTCTGTTCGAGCATCTCGATCTCTTTGCGCAAGCCAACGCCGCGCAGCGATGGAGTGTTCAGGCCGCTCGGCGACAGGATGACCACGGTGCCGGCGCCTTCGACGAGGTCCGCATTCTCGGCGGAGCGCATACCACCATCGACGTAGCGTCGGCCCTCGATGGTCGTCGCCGGCCAGATCATCGGCACGGCGCAGCTCGCAGCGACTGCGTCGACCAGGCTCACGCCGGACGCTGCATCGAACAGGCGCAGCGCGCCGGTTTCGGCGTCGAGCGCGGTGGTGGCGAAGTGTTTCGAAGGCCACGTATGCGACGGCAACCGGGCGGCGATGATCGCGCGGCGCTCGGCCTCGCTGACCGTTTCGCTGACGAGCGCCATGCGCGCGACCTTGCGTACGCGTTCGTCCGGATCACCCACCTTTGCCAGGTCCTGAACCGTGGTGAACAACGTGCGTAATGCAGAAAAGGGCGGCGACAGTTCAGGCGACTGCCGCGCCGGATCGGCCTGGCGCGCAAACAGCTCGTCGATCGATGCGCCGCTCCACAATTGCGCGCCCACCGTGGCGCCGGCGGACGTACCGAGAATCCGCTGCGCATCGCGCAGATCGATGCCTTCGTCGGCCAGACCGGCGATCACGCCGGTGATCCACGCCACGCCGGCTACGCCGCCGCCGCCGAGCACCAGTGCAACATCGTTCATGGTTCGCCCTCGCCGTCGCTCGCACCCATGATGACATCTTCGCGGAAATCCGTGCTGCAGTTTCGCGGCGGTGAAGTCGCAGCTGCGCTGCAGCCGTCGTCGCTGTGTGTTGTCGCGGCGGAGTAGTGAAGTGGACGGCCGGAGCGCTGGATCGCGTGGGGTGGAGATGCCCGAGATCAGTCGGTTCTTTGGCATCGTGGTCACCATGTACTTCAATGATCACAACCCTGCGCATTTCCATGTGCGCTATGAACGTTACCGTGCAAAAGTTCGAGTAGTGGACGCGGCCACCATCGATGGCGAGCTTCCGCAACGCGTTGCGTCGCTGGTCGCCCGATGGGCGGACATCCATCGCGATGAGCTTTATCAAAACTGGACGAGCCTGGCGACGAGGGGTACGTTTGCGCGCATTGCGCCGCTTGAATAGGAGTACGGCGATTGTGAACTGGGTAACGAATGCGCAGGTGCTTCCAGACCATCGCCTATGGTTACGCTTCGACGACGGAGTCGAAGGTGAGGTCGACCTGCGCGACTTGGTGATGACCGATCAACGGCCGATTGTTGCATCGCTCCGCGATCCCGGTGCGTTCGCACGAATCCGCGTCGAGCACGATACGGTTGTCTGGGGAAACGGTTTCGACCTGGCGCCAGAATACCTTCGCGCGAATCTGCGTACGCGCGCTCACGCCTAGTCGCCGGCCAGTCGAACCTCGATCAATCAAAACCCACGAACGACGCCACCTCGTCGACGCGTCGGCGCTGCGACACCACCGCATTCGCCGGAAAGCTCTCGTCCGGATATCCCATCGCGACGCAGATCATGATCACCTGATCGTCCGGAATGCCGGCGTGCTCGCGAACCACCGGCGACTGCATGATGCCCTGGCTGTTCACCACCGCGCCGAGGCCCCTCGACCACGCGGCAGTCACGAGACCATTCACGAGCGCACCGCAGTCGAACTGCGCGATGTCGCCGCCCTGCAGTTCCTTGTCGTAGGTGACCACGACGGACACCGGCGCGTCGAATTGCCGAAAGCCGCGCATCACCCAGTCCTGCCGTTTCTCGGCATCGTGCCGCTCGATGCCCATCGCCTGGAACAGCTGCACCGCGATGTCGATCTGACGTTGCCGGTGCTCGCCCTGATAAGCGCCGTGCGAACGGATCTCGCGCGACGGCGCAACGCCGGCCAGATTGCGCTCGGTGTTGCCGCGCCGGACCTTGTCCAGTGCATCGCCCGTCAGCACATAAAGGTGCCACGGTTGGGTATTCATCGACGACGGCGAGCGGATCGCCATCGCAATCACTTCTTCCAGAACGTCCCGCGGCACCGGCTGCTGTTTGTAGCCGCGGATGCTGCGTCGCCCCATCACCACTTCTTCGAACTCCAATCGAGCCCCCTTTCCGTTGCCGTCTCGAGCGAAATGCCCCGGGCATTATCCCGACGCCGCTCAGGCGGGCAAGCGGCCACGCGTTGGAGTGGCGGTGGCCACAATCACGTTCAGCCGATATAAGATGCAAGCCTGACTGTTTTGTGGGAAGCGGACCATGTCGGACGTACGCACGCTCAGAGAACTCGATTCATGGCCGGAGCAGGTAACGCGCGGCCACAAGATCGAGGGCTATCGCTACACGTCGCGCGAATTCTTCGCGAAAGAATGGGAGCACATGTGGACTAAGGTCTGGCTGCTTCTCGGCCGCGCGTCGCAACTGCCGAATCCCGGCGATTGGCAGATGGAGAAAGTCGGCCCCGAATCGATCCTGATGGTTCGGCAGAAGGACGGCACCATCAAGGCGTTCTACAACGTGTGCCAGCATCGCGGCAATCCGCTGGTAGACGATGCAAAGGGCAGCGTTAAGCGATTCGTCTGCCGCTACCACAGCTGGGCTTATCTGCCGGACGGCACGCTCAATTTCGCGCCGGACAAAGAAGACTTCCCCGAGGGTGACCCGTGCAAACACGTGCGCCTCGAGGAGCTCGCCTGCGAAACGTTCGCCGGGTTCGTGTGGGTGAACATGGAAAAGGACTGCATGAGCCTCAAGGAATACCTCGGGCCGATCTGGGACGCATGGAGCCAGCTCGAGCTCGAAACCTGGAAGCGCACCTCAGCGAGATCGGCCTGGGTGCCGTGCAACTGGAAAGTGGTGCTCGACAACTTCAACGAGTCGTACCACGTGCCCACCGTACACATGGCCGCCACGCCGGATACCGATCGCAAGAAGATCACCAGCAACATCAACACCTACTACAAGGAAACGCGCTTCGATCTCTCGAACGAGGGCCACAACCGCATGGTGATGCAGGGGGGCTACGGCTCGGGCCAAACGGACAAGGAAGGCAACGTCAGAGAACCATTGGCGAGCACGCTGCGCGAGTGGGGCATCGATCCCGAAGCGTTCAAAGGTCGGCCGGAAGCGACGCGCGCGGCGCTGCAGGACGCGAAGCGAAAGCTCGGCCCTTCGCGCGGCTACAAACACTACTCCAACGTTCCGAACGAACAGTTGACCGATGCTTTCCACTACACGCTGTTCCCCAACTTCGCCGTCTCCGTATGGGCAGACGGCTTCCACTTCCTGCGCGCGCGCCCGCACCACAGCGATCCGGAGCAGTGCCTGTTCGACAACTGGTGGTATTCGAGCCCCGCGGCAATCGCGCATCGGGAATGGGTGCTGGGAACGCAGCTCGAGGAAGGTCCGGAGGCGGAGGTGACGATGATCGACCATGTCACCGAGTCGATCGGCCCGGCCATCGAAGACGACCTGCGCGTGTTCCTCACCCAGCAGACCGGCTTCCGCTCGCGTGGCTACAAGGGCGTGTATCTGTCGAATCAGGAGAAGCGCATCCGCCGCTATCACGAACTGATAGACGACTACATCGAGGGGCGGCGGACGGCGTTGAAGTAGCGCAGTTCGCCGTTAGTTCACGCTGATTCCACGCGGAAGCCGGGATAACCGGCGGCCGCTTCCTGCTCGCAGCGCTCCCGGTATCGCGGATAACCGCCGACGTACGGCATGAAGATGCGCGGCTTACCGGGAATGTTGGCGCCGAGGTACCACGAGTTACAGCTCGGCGTTGTGTACATCGTGCCCTCGGCTACTGCGTTCACGTGCGCGATCCACTGTTGCTCCGATTCCGGCCGCGGCTCGATGGTGGCAAGGCCGCGTTCGCGCAGATAGCGAATGCAGTCGCCGATCCAGTTCACGTGCTGCTCGATGGCAACCAGCATATTGCACAGCACCGACGGACTACCGGGACCGGTCACCGTGAACAGGTTCGGGAAGCCCGCCATCTGCAGGCCGAGATACGTCACCGGCCCGTCGCACCATTGGTCGTTGAGACGCCGGCCGCCGCGGCCGCGGATGTTCGCGCGCAACAGCGCGCCGGTCATCGCGTCGAATCCGGTGGCGTAGATCAGCACGTCGAGATCGTGCTGAGCGGCACTCGTTCGAATGCCGGATTCGTTGATCGTCTCGATTGGCGTCGCGCTCAGATCCACCAGCGTCACGTTGTCGCGATTGAACGTGTCGTAGTAGTCGCGATCGAGCACCTGGCGTTTGCAGCCTAGCCCGTACGTTTTCGGCAACAGGTGTTCGGCGGTGTCGGGATCGCGAACCATGCCGCGCACGGCATCGCGATAGAGCGCGTTGGCGATCTCGTTGGCCTCGGTGTTCGTGTACACGTCGCGGAAGGCGAGCAAGGCGCCGAGTCCGAAGCGGTCCATCACCTGCTCGCGTTGTTCCGGTGTGAGATCGAGCAGACGGTTCGGTACGCCGGCTTCGCTCGGCATGGTGATGTCGCTCGGCCGCGTGACGTCGGCCGGCATGCTGTCGCCGCGCTGCACGCTCTTGCGCGGCCGGAAGTTCGACACGCCGCCGGCGTTCTTCTGCTGCATCTCGCGGATCAGCCGATAGTTGTCGCGGAATTCCTGCTGTACGGCGTCGCGCATGCGTTTGCGGTTCGCCGGCACGGTGTACACCGGCGTGCGCTGGAATACTGTGAGGTGCGCGGACTGGCGCGCGAGTTCCGGAATCGCCTGCACGCCGGATGAACCGGTGCCGATCACGCCAACGCGTTTGCCGCTCAGATCGACAGGTTCGTGCGGCCAGCGGCCGGTGTGATAGACCTCGCCGCGGAATCGCTCTGCGCCGGGAATTTTCGGCTCGATCGGCACCGACAGACAGCCGGTAGCCATCACGCAGAACGGCGCTTCGAACGTTTCGCCGGCTTCGCTCGTGAGGCGCCAGCGCTGCCCATCGTCTTGCCATTCCACAGCGATGATGCGCGTGTCGAACTGCATGTCGCGCCGCAGATCGAACTTGTCAGCAACGTGGTTGGCGTATCGCAGAATATCGTCCTGCGCCGAGAACACTTCGGGCCAGTCCCACTCCTGTTCGAGCTCGGGCGAGAAGCTGTACGAATACTCGAGGCTCGGCACGTCGCAGCGCGCGCCGGGGTAGCGATTCCAGTACCACGTGCCGCCGACGTTCGAGCCGGCTTCGAGCACCTTCACGGTGAGCCCGAGTTCGTGGAACCGATGCACCGCATACATGCCGGCGAAGCCGGCGCCGACGACGAGCACGTCGGGTTGATTGGACATCGAAGTTCTCCCCGCAGATTGAACGAGGCTAGGGGAATCGGTGGGGCGATTCAATCGAGCTCGACGATGTCTTACACCGGATTACCAACAGTTTGATCTGGCGCGTCGAATTCGTCGAAGGCTTGCGGCCTGACCCGTGTCACAGCCTCCGCACAAGCGTGGTCGCGTCACTGTGCCGGGACACTTGAATGACGATAGTGCGAGCGGTACGTTGCGAAGCGTTCTGAAGCAGGCGGAGCCGAAGGTATGAAATCGCCACCGATCTCGGAGGCGCCGAGGTCGAGTGCAAATCTAACCCGGGAGATGCGGCATGATCGACTATCACGGCACCACAGCACTCGTTACCGGCGGCGCATCGGGCATCGGCAAGGCGCTCGCTGCAGCGCTGATCGCGCGCGGCGCGCGGGTGATGGTCGCCGACGTGAACGCGGAACTGCTCGCAACCAGCAGTAAAGAACTCGGCGCGGTGAAGAGTATCGTCACCGATCTCGCTGCAGCCGATGCACCGGCGCAACTCATCGAGTCGGCATTCGCCGTCGATGGGCGTCTCGATCTCGTCTGCTCCAATGCCGGCATCGGCCGCGGCAAACGCGTGCTCGACGAGAACTTCGACGATGAAGCGTTGGCGCGACTATTCAACGTCAATCTGTTTGCCGGCATGCGCATCGCGCAGGCGTATGCGAAGGCGCTGCGCAGCAGCGGTACACAGGGACGTTTGCTGCTGACGTGTTCCGAGAATTCGCTCAGCGTGCCGAGCGCGGTGAAAGGCGCGCGCATGGCGATGTACGCCGCGACGAAGCATGCGCTGCTGATCGCCGCGGAATGGTTGCGCGACGAAACGCAGGGCGATCCGTTCGCGGTGCACGCGCTGATGCCGGGCGCGGTGTACACGCCGCTGGTGGCGCGCGCGCTGCCCGATCCGAAGCTGGCGCCTAAAGCGCTCGACCTGATCATGCCGGAACGCTGCGCCGAGGTGGCGCTGAAAGGTATGGACCTCGGCCTGTTCTATATTCCGACGCAGCCGCATCTGGCAGAGGACATGGGTCCGCGCTACGAAGGCGTGGCGGCTTCAGTGCGAGCGTTGGGACTGGCGCGCTGAATCGAACGCGCCAACGGCCGCACTCAGGCGATCGACATCATTTCTTCGAAATTGCGACGATAGAACTTGTCGAGCACCGGCTCGTCGAACTCGCCCAGCGTGCGTTCGAAGCGACCTTTGGGATCGTTGGTGCCCTCCGGATGGGGATAGTCGCTGGAGAACATGAACAGATCGGCGCCGCCGTCGCGGATCATCCGGCCGACGTCTTCGCCGGGGAACGGCGTGAACTTGACGGCGCGGCGGATGTACTCGGACGGTTTCATCGGCATGGCCTGCAGATACGGATCCGTGCGGCCGAAGCTCTTGTAGCCGAGGTCCAGTTCACGCAGGAATTCCGGCGCCCAACCCGCGCCGGATTCGATGGCGCCGCCGCGCAGGTCCGGGAAGCGTTCGAACACGCCGTCGTACACCATCGCTGTGAGCCACACCTGCGGCGCGAACGACAGCATGATGTAGTCGCAGAAGCGCAGGTTCTCGCCGCCGCCGTGGAGGTCCGGCGAACGCGCACGACCATTGTTCTGGAATGCCTTCGGTTGTGTCTTGGTACCGGGGCCGATGTGCAGCATGAACGGCGTTTTCGTTTCGCTGAGCCGAGCCCACATCGGGTCGAAATCCGGATGTCCCGGCGACTTGTCGCCGGCCGACCCTGCCGATACCAGTATGGCGCGATTGCCGGCGGCGATGGCCGCGTTCACTTCCTCGAGCGCGCGCTGCGGATTTTCGAGCGGCGCATAGGCAACGCCGTACAACCGGGGATCCTGTTTGCAGAATGCGGCCATCGCCGCGTTATGCGCACGCGCGCCGGCATACAGAACACCCTCATCGTCGGCTGCCCGAACAGGCGCCAGAGCAAAGGTGCCGAACACGAGCTGACCGGAGAAACCGAACTGGTCGAGCACCCGAGTGCGCTCGTTGGGATCGAATGCTCCGGCGGCGAGCCAGCCTTTGGGACCTTCGATCGGGTTCTCGAGTGCTTTCGCTTCGGCTTCCGGATTGCCTTTGCGAGCCTTTGCCTGATCGAGCAGTTTGTCGATGCGGTTCGGTTTGTGTCCGTAGATCGGCCGAAGCTTCGCTTTCAGATCGGCGTCCATGAACGGATCCATCCATTCACGCGTTTCCATCACGTGACTGTCGGCGTCGTAAATGACGCGACCGGCGGCGTAGCTCATCTGGATGCCTCGTTTCGTTAGTAGACCGAATTTATAATAACGATGGGCTGTGCATTTGCAATTGCCCGATGCGAGGGACGCTAGTCCTTCCGCGCTGCGCCGTAGCGCTTCTGCAGCGCCTGCCAGCCGCCGATGATGAACTCGGTCCACACGTCGATCGTCCGATCGATGTCCACCTGCTGGCGTCGCAAGTACGCCATCGAATGAATCGGCGCGTTCACTACCATCGTCACGGCGATCAGCGCGACGTCTTTCGGCACGCGATAGCGCTTCCTGAATTTGTTCACGAAGTAGGTGGTGGTGCTGGACCGCGACGAACGGTTGCCGGCGCGCGCGCGTTCCGCCATGCCTGCGTCCGATGCGAGAAGTCGCAGAATCGGCCCATGGTCGTGGTAGTAGCGCAGCGCGCGTTCGACGGTGCCGCGAACCACCCGCTCGATCGGCACGTTCTCCGGAATGCTGTCGAGGCCGCGTCCGCTCAGCGCCTTGAACTCGCGTTGCAGTATTTCCTCGAGCAGTTCTTCGCGGCGCGCGAAGTGTTTGTAGATCAGCGCCTTGCTGATGCCGGCTTTGGCGGCGACCTGCTCGAGCGTGCAGCCGGAGTGGCCCGTTTCGAGAATGAGTTCGACGGCCGCCGCGACGATCGACTGGCGCCGCGCTTCGGGCGCCAGGCGCTTGGCTCTGGGCCGATTCACGGCTGGCGCGGAAGACCGCGGCATGGCGTCAGTGCTGATACTCGGACAGGTGCTTCAGCATGTACGCCGCCCCATGCGGACCGTTGAGCACCGCGTTCTCGCCGTAGAGCGTTTCCTTCTGATCGCCGAACACCTTGCGGTTGGCGCCGAGCGGCGCGAGTTCGATCGCGCGCTGCATCGCGACGCCGAGCAGGTTCTCGGCACTCGCAGTCTGCTGAACGATTCCGGCGGCCTTCGCATCAGGGCCGGCCCAGCGACGCGCGAGCTGCACGGTTTCGTGGAAAGCGTGCATTGGAATCTTGTGGCGGAACAGCATCAGTTCCGGCCGCGGAATGGCCATGCCGAGCTGCATCTCGTTGGCGCACGCGAAGCCGCGGTCTTCGCGCATGACGCGCACGTCGTGGCACAGCGCGAACATGAAGCCGGCGCCGAACGCATGACCATTGATTGCGCAGATGCTCGGAATCGGTAGCGTGATCAGCCGGCCCATCAGCTTCATGAACTCGTCGGCGAATACCGTTCGATCGCCGCCGCGCTGCTCGCCGGTGGACTGGATCCATGCCAGGTCGAGTCCGTTGGAGAAGAACTTCTCGTTCGAGGACGTCGTGACGAGCGCGGCGGGACCGCTGGACGCTTCCACTTCGTCGATGGCCTTGGCGACGGCGCGCACGAAGGTGGTGTTCCAACGGTTTTCGCCGTCGTTCAGCGTGAGGGTGAAGACGGGGCCTTCGCGGGTGAGGTCGAGCATTGGACGTCCTTGATTGTGCGCATGTGGAGATCGGTTGGAGATCTTAACGAAACGGGCCGAGGAGGTAGAGGACGCAAAATGCTATTGAGATCGTCGCCGGCCTGTCGCATTCTTCGAAGCGTCGGCCGCGCCTCACAGGTTCAATGAGGCGCGCACAAGGATGGTGATAGGAGGGAAGTGGGGAATGGATTACCCGAACAGGAAGCGTTTGGTATTGGCGTTGACGGCGGTGGCGGTGGGTTCGGTAGGCCTCGCGGCCGACATGAACGTCGAGAAGAAGGCGCCCAGTGCCGCCAGACAGATCGCGCAGCCAATGAACGTGTCGTCGATTGCGACACCGCAACCTCTGAACCCGGCCCAACGATCCGCCGCGGTCGACTCGCCGAACCGCACGGCGTCTGTGCCTGGGGACTGACCGCCCCCCGAGGTCGTCGCTACAACCAGCCCGACTTGCGGAACCGCCAGTACATGATTCCGCTCGAGACGGCGATCAAACCGAGCGCCACCGGGTAACCCCACGGCCACTTAAGCTCCGGCATGAACTCGAAGTTCATGCCCCAGATGCCGGCGAAGGCAGTGACTACCGCGAAGATCCCGGCCCATGCAGCAAGGCGCTTCGTCACCTCGTTCTCTTCGATGGTCACCATCGACAGATTCACCGCCATGGCGGTGCTGATTGTGTCGCGCATCGTGTCGATCGATGAGTTGACGCGCGCCAGATGATCGCTGACGTCGCGGAAATACTCCTGCGTGTTGGCGCACACGCCCGGCGTGCGACCGCCGTACAGGCGACTGCTCGCGTCGAAGAGCGGCGCCACGGCGTGCTTCAGCTCCGTCACTTTGCTCTTCAGTTGATACAACGCTTCGATGTTTGCGCGCGCCACGCCGCGCGCTTGCGAGAAGATCTTCGCCTCGATCGCTTCGAGTTCCGATTCGAGCGTGTCGATGATCGGAAAGTAGCGGTCGACCACCCCGTCCATCAACGCGTACAGCACGAAGCCCGATCCCTGCTTCAACAGTTCGGGCTCGGATTCGCAGCGCTGCCGCACGCCCATGAAACCGTGCTCGCTGTTCTTGCGCACGGATAGCACGTAGTTCGGGCCGACGAACACGTCGAGTTCACCGACGTTCAATACGCCGTCGACCAGTTCGACGATTTTCATCACCACGAACAGACTCTTCCCATACTCTTCGATCTTCGGCCGCTGGTGTCCCTGACGAGCGTCTTCGACCGCCAGTTCATGCAGACCGAATTCGTCCTGCATCAGCGCAAGGTCGGCAGGATCCGCGTCGTGCAGCGCCACCCAGACGAAGCAACCGGGCAACTGCAGATACTCGCTGATGGCTTCGATTTCGATGTCGGCCAGCTTGGCGCCGTCCTGGTAGGCGACGCAGTTGACGAGCACCGGTTCAGCGATCTTCAGCGCCGGCGCGGGCTTGACATTCGGGGTGGCGGAACTGCTGGCCATCGTGGCTCCTTGATGAGGATGATGAATCTTCAATGCTCAGCTCCAGCCGATGTTCGGCGGGAGAATTTCATCGCATCGCGAGCGGAGTGGCCAGCATCTCCGGTTCAAGCGAGCGGGACTACCTTCGTACGCTGCATCCGTGGATCGCGTGTCATACGACTTCACGACTGGTCGCTGATTATGACCGCGTGGGGTCGCCGAGTGCGTAATCCACCTTACCGTCATGGCCTTCGATGATGCGCCGGCATGCGAGTTCCTCCAGCGGTTCGGCCACGCCGGCTCTGGGAGGGGGATGGATGACGCTGTCCTCGTAAGCTCGTCAGCGTTCGCGGGCCCGGATCTTCAATCGGGCGTTTTGCGGCGCGGTGCAGCGGACCGCTAACGACCCCACTCAGGCGCCCGGCCCGCAGAATCCAGCGCCGTCGAAGCTGTGGCGACGCAGACTTACACGCGCTCGCCCGACGAAGACACTTCTCTCTCGCTGCGAGCCGCGGGCCTTTACGGCGGATGTCTTCGGCCCTTCGGACCATCTGCGCGGCGAGTTTCAGACAGGGGCGGGTGCGTTGGATGCGTTAGGCCTGCTCCGGAACAGCCGGAGGCCCCGCGGACATGGGACCATGAATTTATCCTTGCATACAGTTAGTTACGCGCATAACCTCAGAATCTGTTTAGCAGCAGCGATCCAGGGAAGGGATATGGCGAACACGGGGCAGTTCAGAATCGTGGCAAGCGAAACGCTCGACGTACGGCTACATCGAACCGGCATGCTCGGAACCTTCCGCAGCCGCATCGCTGCCGACTGCCTGCACTTTTCGGCCTCCAGAATTCAGGTAGAGACCATTGCGCAGTTCCGAGTGGGGCAACCGGTGGTGATGGATGTCAGCGTCGACGATCTCCGTGTTGGCGAGCTGACGGGCGTCGTGCGCAGCGCCAGCGCCGTGGAAGGCAAGCACTACTACGACATCGACTTCCGTGTAGATGGCGCAACGCGCGCAGGCACTGCGCGCTGCATTCGGCACATCGAAACGCGCGGCCCGCAGAAGGCGAACCGGGCGGGATGAATCATCGCTGCGGCTGAGTTCGCGCTGACTCGGTCGACCGTTTCCCAGGCCCATGAGATCGATCCTCCTCGCAATTGCATTGGCCCTTGGCTGTTCTGTTCCCGCCGCGCAAGCGGTCGAGAAACAATACGGCACCGATGAAGCGATCAATCACGTCGGCGAACACGCTGCTGTGTGCGGTTTCGTGGTGACGGCGGAGTTCGCCAAATTCGTCGACAACCAACCCACCTTCCTGAACCTTGCGAAGCGATACCCCAACGACGTGTTCACGGCCGTGATATGGGGCGCCGACCGGAAGCGGTTCGATTACGCGCCGGAGAGCCTGCAAGGCGAGTCTATCTGCGTTACGGGCGAGATCACGACGTATCGTGGCATCGCGCAGATCATCGTCAGGAGGCCGGATCAGATAGAGCGGAAGTAAGGCGGCGAAGTGACTCGCCCGCGCAATGCGGCGGCGTACCGTTCGAGTGTCATGGTTGGCGCTCGGTATATTTCTTGTTGCTCCCCTTGGATAGATCAACCGGATACTTCTCTGCGTTGATCGCGATCTTCCGCGCCGCTGCAGCAATCAGATCCACACCCAACCGATCTGCCAATCGCATCAGGTAAATCAACACGTCGGCCAGTTCGAGTTCGACTTCGCTGCGCTTCTCCACACTGAGCGATCCGCTCTCCGCTTCAGTCAGCCACTGGAAATGTTCGAGCACCTCACCGGCTTCCACCGTCATCGCTGCGGCAAGATTCTTCGGCGAATGAAATTGCTGCCAGTCGCGTGCGCTGGCGAAGTCGCGTACCTGGGCAGTTAGATCTGCGAGACTATCGTTGGGCATGGAGTCAGCTCCGAACCGGTAGAAGGGACCATAATGCCATCCGGTTTCTTTGTAGCGACGGGGTGTTCTGGGATCGGCCGCCTTTCCGTCAGACGTTGAGCGCCGCGGAGAACGATTCCGCCGCCCCCTGAGAAACCCGTATCAGCAGCGCCGGAAACGAAGCATCGAAGTTTCCCCTACGATCCCGGATGCCGAGCGGCGGCATCGATGAAACAAAATACCCGCCAGTTACCCCATTCGAAGCGACAACCTTCCGTACGCCAATCGGGTTGAGGCGCGCATCCAGGTCCTTTTCCGAGCTGTGCATTCGAACCACGAGCCGCTCGCCATCCATCGTCTGATCACCGCTCCATACGTACTGTTCCGGTGAAAGAAATGCCCGCTGGTGATTCAGCAGGAACATCAGGTCGATCTCTTCGAGCGTAGGAAGCCGCCAGTTCGAACGGTTGTCGCGTCGAACATCGTTCACCTTCGAGATCAGGCCGTCGGCTTCGCCTCGCGCCACCAGGAAGAGCCGCGCCGATTCGTGATCGACAACGCCGGACACCACGCGCCGCCAGTCGGTCGGTACGAAGAAGACCGTGTCGCTCGAGCGATCACACAGGTACAGCGAGTCATCGACGTGCTGCTCCAGCACGTACAACGTCGGGTCCCACAGCGGTCCGTCGTTGATCGCCGTCGACGTTGGCACGGCGGCGGTGTTGAGAATCTCGGCCGGCTGAAGGCGCTTGGGAACGGGGTGAGGCTCCGATAGTGGAAACAAGCCGGTCGCAGCGAAGTTCTGTTCCAGCACACCGCGCAGGGCGGCTTCGCCATGCCTGTCGCGCATGACGTTGGTTCCACTGACGAACAGGCGCCGCATGAAGCCGGTCCAGGGCGCGCCCAGGCAGCGGGGCTCCCCGCGCAGACATGCACCTATATATAGGTACGCGAGCGTCGCGGGATGGGGGAACGTCAAGTGCCCCGAGGTGTCTCGCTGGAGGAGGGATCGGACACTGGGCTGCCACTGGCTGAATGTCGCCATATCGGCGTCGACAATTTTTGCCAGGTCACTGGTATCGATGCGACTGGTGCCACCGCCAGGTGAGCGAAGATAGATCTCTACCGCCAACTTCTCTGCTATGGCGCGTAGCGTGTCGGGGGCAATCCGATCCCGTTCGCGTTCGAGCCAACTCTCCACCATGAATTCGTAGAGTTCGAACAGTTCGTTGATCGACCTTCCGGCCGTCACCAGCTCAGGTACGAGCGCAAGCAACAGCGGACGCGTCGCGAGATCGCCCATCGATGCAACGAGAGATTTCGCCTGGCGCCGATGCTTCCTTCGGTACCAGGGAATGCTACGCCTCAGGTACTCGTCGATCTGGCGCTCCGAGAACGGCGACAACTGAATCGTCTCGAACGCGTACCTGCCGAACGGTGCTTCGCTGTTTGCAACGAACTGCGGCGTGCACGCGATAACCACGCATTTGAAGTCAGAACAAGCGGCCATGAGTTCCTGCAACCGCCGTTCGCGGTTCTCTATCGCGCGCGTGTCTTCGTCGAACGCGTCGAGAAACGCTACGGCTTCGCTCTTCGATTGCACCCTCTCCAAGTGTTTCAGCGCATCGGGACGGTGGAGCGACGCCAGCACGATCGGCATCCGCTTGCCGGTGCGGCGTTTCCGGTTGCGGTCGAAGTAGTGGAGCAGGAACGACGTCTTGCCGATGCCGGCATCACCGAGCAACAGGTAGTGTCGGCCCGCGCCCGGAAGGCTGAGCAGCTCATCCATGCGCGGCGTCAGAGCGGCGGTGACCGGCCCCGACGCACTCGCCAACGAACAGTCGGGTTCGACATAGGTTTGAGTGACGAGCCGTATGGCATCGGCATCGAACGAGCCCGGTTCGAGTTCGCGGTCGGGTTGGCGAGGAGTCATGTTCCGCAACATGAACCCCTTTGCGAGGAAGATAAAGCTCGGCGGTGCGTTACCGCACAGGAATGCACGGCGGATCTCGACGGACGTCCTCGCCGTCGCGAGGGAGTGAACGCGACGCTCCCTGGTTTGCCGCCCCTCAATACAGTCGGCGGTATGGACTTCTTCTCGACGTTTGGGAGCGTCCGGGAACAGCGGCCGCAGAAACTGCATCCCAATCAGACGCATGTGCATCGAAGCGCGCACTTGTTAAGGTTCTGTC
Organism: uncultured Gammaproteobacteria bacterium; assembly: GCA_963780795.1. Lineage (GTDB taxonomy): Bacteria > Pseudomonadota > Gammaproteobacteria > Pseudomonadales > Azotimanducaceae > DATJGR01. The sequence continues at coordinate 128,214 of CAWADH010000016.1, forward strand.
TGGGTCAGGGGACAACAACGCGAGGGGAGAACGCAGATGGGTAGGCTCGACGGCAAGGTAGTCGTGATCACGGGCGGCGCGCGCGGACAGGGCGCCGAGGAAGGACGCTTGTTCACGGCGGAGGGCGCCACGGTGATTCTCACCGACGTGCTCGACGACGAAGGCAAACTCACCGCGACCGCGCTGGAACGCGCGCAGTACATGCACCTGGACGTGCGGTCCGAACAGGAGTGGGAGGCGACCATCGGCGCGGTCGTCGCGCGCCACGGCCGCGTCGACGTGCTGATCAACAACGCCGGCATCGATTTGGCGAAACGCTTCGAATTGACCACGCTCGAAGACTGGAACCGCGTGGTCGCCATCAATCAAACCGGCGTGTTCCTCGGCATGCGCACGGTCGCGCGCGAGATGATCGCGGCAAAGAGAGGCGGCTCTATCGTCAACATCTCGTCGGTGGCCGGCATGGAAGGCGTGAAGGGTCGCGGCGCTTACGGCAGCACGAAGTGGGCGGTGCGCGGCATGACGAAAGTCGGCGCGAACGAGTGGGGCGACCGCGGCATTCGGGTGAATTCCATCCATCCGGGCATCATCGAGACGCCGATGACGGCGGGCCTGCGCGCGTTCACTGACGCCGATGTTCGGGCGCGAACCGAACGCACCATTCCGCTCGGGCGCGTGGGGCAGGCGATCGATATCGCGTACATGGCGTTGTTCCTTGCCAGCGACGAGTCGGCGTACTGCACCGGTCAGGAATTCGTGGTGGATGGCGGAGTGCACCACTGAACATCGAGGCGCACCCAACTTCGCCTGTATCGAGCGCCCCGCCACCCTTATCGAGGGGCATGCAGGTCAGCTACGGCTTCGGATCGATCGCGTTCGGCATCGGCGGGGTGCTCTCGCTGGTGGCGTTCCCGACTCAGGCTGTGCCGGGCACCGTGGCGCCGGGGATCCTCGACGCACTCGCACTCGTGGTGTTGTTCAACCTGGCGTCCATCGCGTTCTTCACCCAGTACAACCTCACACGTGAAGACCATGAACGCAACACGGCGATACTCGCCCAACGAAGAGTGGCGGAGCGATCGTCGGCGGATCAAGAACGTCTGACAACCGAACCCGATACCATCGTGCAATAGGCGCGCCTTGCGCGATCTGATGTGATGGGCACGGGTCGACACTCGCAAATGGACAGCGGAGGAGGAACCGATGCCAAACGACATCTCGCGTCGCCACCTGATCAGGAACGCGCTTCTTGCAACCGCACTCGCCCCCGCGGTTGGACTGATCGCAAGACAATCCATTGCCGCGGACCTGACGCCGCTCGATCCGAACGACCCTACCGCAAAGGCGCTGGCATTCGTCGCCGACGCGTCGAAGGTCGATGCCGCGGCCAACCCCAACTTCAAACCGGGTCAGCGCTGCGCCACCTGCATGCAGTATCAGGGTAAGCCCACCGACGCGACGGCCGGTTGCACGATATTCCCCCACCACTCGGTGCCCGCAGCGGGTTGGTGCAAGGTCTGGATTCAACGCCCTGCTTGAAGGCTGGCTGCGAACGGTTTTGCGAGGCCGATTTGCTTGAATGTCGCTCCGAACGCCCCATCTATATCGACAGGCGTTCAATGGAGCCGACATGCTCGAACATCGAAAACACTGCCCAAGCTGCAACGGCATGCGCACGTTTCGTGGCGATTTCGGCAGCTTCGACGCGAACGATTACTCGGTGCTCGTGAGCTGCGTCGACTGCGGTTATGCGCTGGCTGTGGCGGTGCCGCGCCGGGACATCGAACCGCAGGTGAGCATCTATCCGCGCCGCTGAGGGCGCTACCGCGTCATGTTGAAGGGTATTGAACATCGTGCCGTCGGCCGCGCGGCCGGCGGCGCTGTCGAGATCGATCAGAATCGCCACCCCTTTCCGTTCCGGATCGCCGCGCTGTTCGAACGAGTGCATTCCCTCGAATACTCTGGTGCGCTCATCCGCCGTTCCGGCGACGCGCGCGCGGCCGCGCATCCGAACGAACGTGCGCGAGGAAAGCTGCGCGTAGAGTATCGCCACGTTCGGGTTTCGGGCGATCCCTTCGATCAGATCGCCTTGCGGATTGCGCACCCACAGCGCGAGTTGGTCGTCGCCGCTCGCGTGCAGGCTGCCGTACGGTGAAACGTGCGGATCGCCGTTGCGATCCACATAGCCGACCACCATCGCCACGCCGTCGGTCAGCGCGTTGACGAACCGGTGCTTGAGGTCGTCGCTCAGTTTGATCATCGAGTGGCTCCGGCTGGCTGGCGCGATTGGAAGATGGTCAGTCGCGCCTAAGCACGCCCGTCAGGGTGAGCACCACCACGGCCGATAGCGCCGTGCCCACCAGCACGTAGATGCTGTGCAGCAGCGACCACACCCAGCGCCACGGGCCAACGGGTGCGAAGCGGCAATAGGTGTCCTGGCCGAGGTTGATGAGCGGCAACGCCACGTCGAGCGCGTACTCGAACACGTTCAATCCCGGGCATCCCTGGTCCGTGCTCACGCGGGCGAGATCGAACGGCAATGCATACTCCACCGGTTCGGGAGACGTCTCGAACGGCACGAACGGTTGCCCGAATCCCCACACGGCGACCGAGTACATCAGCGCGCCGAGCAGCACGAACACCACGAACGACAGCATCGCCCGGCCGCTGGAATAGCCGTGGTTGCTCACCATCATCAACAGGTTCGGCATGACGCGCGCCCACGGCCGATCGATGCGTGCGGCCAGCCGCATGCGGATCTTCTCCACGGCGATCGCGTCCGCTTCCTGCGCTTGCCCGTGGCGGCGCAACACGCGGCTCAGTTCTTCGTAAGGCTGCGGCCTGAACGAGTCGGCGGTGGGCCGTCCATTCGGAAACTGGCGGCTCAGCCACGCCACGCGGCTGGCGACGAGTTCTCGCCCAACGGCGCTACCAAGGCGCTCGTACGTGGCGCCTTCGAGGTCGAGGTAACCATGCGCCGGCCAGCCGGTTTCAGGATTGTCGATGATGCCGTTGAGCTGGGCGCCGTTCAGCAGGAACCAGCCTTCGACTGGCTTCGCAGGCGCGGAGCGCGACGGCGGCGGCCCGTCCGGGTCGAGCGCGCCGATGTTCGTCATGACCAGCGTGTTGGAAACGCGCAGCTGCTGCAGGTTCATCGCGACGGGTCCGCCGCGGCGGAGGAAGTTCATGTCCGGACCGGGCGCGAGTCGCGCGCTGGTCATGAAGAAGCTGCCGCCGATGGTGGCCGAGAGGAAATTTAGCCGTCCTGCGGCCTCGAACGGCGCGTCGCCGTCGCCCCCGAGGAACACCGACTCGACGCGAAGATCTTCGCAGTGCAGCGCGCGGCCGGTGACGTTGGCGAGTTTGGCGCCGCTCAGAAACAGATCGCCGATGATGCGCGACGCAGCGAGCGACACTTCGCCGATCGCCTCGAACCGGTGTCCGGCTACGCACGAGAGGTCGACATTGCCGCCGACGTTCATCGAGCGCGCGTTGAGGGCGACATCGCCGCGGCCATCGATGAGCGCGCCGTCGAGGCACACGTCGCCATCCACGCGAACGCCGTCCAGGCGGACGATTCCGTGCATCGTGGAGCGCGCCTGCGCGGTGGAGCTGAAGGCCAGTCGCCCCCCGATGCGCGCGTTGCTGAGGTGAATGGAGCAGGTGCCGACATCTGCCAGCTCGCACTCGTAGTCGTCGACGCCGGTGAAGCGCGAGCCGGAGAGATCGAGATCGGCTTTCGTGGTCAGGCTCGCGCCGACGAAAGCCGGCAACGTGCAGTCTACGAACCGCAAGGACAGGAAATCGCCGCCGCTCAAATCGACAGGGCTGTCGAATTGACAGGACCAGAACAGCAGCACGGCGATGCCGTCGCCACGCTCGCGCAACGGACGCAGGCAACCGGCAATCTCGGCACCGCGGATGCGCAGCGCGCCACGTATCGCTGCGCGGCCTTCGTCGGTGCGCGAGATCAGCGCTTCGAGGAACGCGGCACTGAGTCGCCGCTGTGCCGGCGGTCGCGTCGAGAAGTCGGCCACGACGTCGGCGGCGATGCACGCGAGCAGATGCCGCTCGGCATCGCCTGTTTGAATCGCGCTACCGGAACTGGTCACCGTCGTCATTGCGGGGATATGGGAAAACGCCGTGATTCATCATGACACGAACGCGCGGAGCCGCTCTACCGCAAGCCCCGCGATTGGCTGCTGCGGGTTACGTGCAGCCCGTCGATGCGGGCAGAATGCGGCAACGCGATCATCACGGAGGATGCATGCCGGCCACCGCCACGTTCCCAACCGAAGAATTCGAACGCCGTGTAAGCGCGGTTCGCCAGACCATGTCCGCCGACGGGTTGGACGCGCTGCTCGTGTCGACGCCGGAAAATCTGTACTACCTCACCGGTCTCGACCACATGGGTTACTTCGCGTACCAGATGCTGATCCTGCCGCTGCGCGGCACGCCGGTGCTGGTGACGCGTGCAATGGAAGCCGCCACGGTACGCGATCAGGTACCGCTGCTGACTCACTACGGCTACGCCGACGGCAGCCGGCCGTTGCCCGACGCGTCCGGGGCCGACCCTTCGCGCGTCGATCTCGAGGGACCGTTTGCCGGCAGCGTGGTGGTGGAGCCCGCGATCCGCCGCACGTCGCGCGCGGCAGGTCACGTTGCACCTGTAGAGGAAACCTGCAGGGCGCTGGCCGATCTCGGCCTGACCCGCGCGGTGCTCGGGTTGGAAGAAGGCGGCAGCTTCCTCACGTACCGGATCGCCGACGGCATCAAGCGCGGCATGCCGGACGCGCGCTGGGAAGACGCCACCGGCTTGATCGACGGGTCGCGCGTGGTGCAGTCCGAACTCGAACTGGCGCAGACGCGTCGGGCTGCGGTGGTATCGGACGCGATGATGCGCGCCGCGATGGCGACGGCGGGGATCGGCGTCAACGAACGCGAAGTGATGGCCGCGATCTACGACGCGTTGTTCCGGCGTGGCGGCACCTACCCGGGTTTCGTACCGCTGGTGCGCTCCACCGTGAATCTCACCCACGAGCACGGCACATGGGACGACACCGACCTTGCGCCCGGGGAACTGCTGTTTCTGGAAATGTCCGGTTGCGTGCGTCGTTATCACGCGCCGATCGGTCGACTCGTGTTCATCGACGATGTGCCGCCGAAGGCGGGCCGCGCGCTCGACATCTGCCTCGAGGCGCAGACCGCGGCATTCGAGACGATGCGCCCGGGTGTTCAGGCCGGTGACGTGTACGAAGCGTGGCAGGGTGTGCTGAACCGCCATGGCCTGTCGAATTACACGCGTCACCACTGCGGTTACACCACCGGCATCGGCTATCCGCCGAGTTGGTCGGGCGGCGGCGTGCCGGTCGGACTGCGCGCGGGGTCGCAGATGCGGCTGAGCGCCGGCATGGTTTTTCACCTGATGTCGTGGCTGCTGCGCTGCGAACATGGCGATTCGTTCCTGTCCGACACCGTCGTCGTCACACCGAACGGCGCAGACATGCTGACACAGACCGGTCGCGACCTGGCGGTGCGCGCGTAGTCATCCGCTTTGCCACCGACGTGGGGCATTCCTCGTATGGCCGCGCTATGCGCCATTGCGTATCTGTTCGCCGCCTACCTCGGTGACGACTAACGCGCGAAACTGCGCGTGTCGACGATACGTCGCGCGCAATGGCTGTCGAATTTGGTCTACTGCGGCATCCAATGCGCGACGGCGGCTTACAGGGTGTTGCGGTGTCGCGGACTGCGCGTCGCCGCCTTACTGGCGCTCCACACACCCGCGGCTTGGCAGCTGAGCATGCGTTCCACGAGCAGACACGATTGCGATGCGCGTACTCCTGGTTGAAGACGACCCGATGATCGCCGACGGCGTGCAAACCGCGCTGCGGCAGGACGGCTATGGCGTGGACTGGGTCGGCGACGGCGTTGCCGCGTCCGACGCGCTGACTGCGTCCCGCTTCGACCTCGTGCTGCTCGACCTCGGCCTGCCGCGTCGCGATGGTCTGGCGGTGCTGCGTGAACTGCGCGCACGTCACGATCAGACGCCGGTGATCGTGCTCACCGCGCGCGACGACGTGCGCGACCGCGTGGCGGCGCTCGACGCCGGCGCGGACGACTACATCGTGAAACCGTTCGATCTCGATGAAGTTGCCGCGCGCATGCGCTCGGTGTTGCGCCGTGCTGCCGGCCGCGGCGAGCCCTGCATCGAACACAACGGCATCCGCCTCGATCCGGTCACGCACGCGGTGTCCAAGGATGGCGCTCCAGTGCAACTGTCAGGGAAAGAGTTCGCCGTGCTCGAGGCGCTGCTGCAGCGACCCGGTGCGGTACTGTCGCGCGCGAAACTGGAGGACCGCCTCTATGGCTGGGGCGACACGATCGGCAGCAATGCGATCGAGGTGTACGTGCACGCGCTGCGCCGCAAGCTCGGTGCGGATGCGATTCGCACGCTGCGCGGCGTCGGTTACTTCGTGCCGCGCGCATGACGTCGCTGCGCGTCCGCTTGCTGGTGGGACTGCTGGCGTTGGTCATGGCGGTATCGCTGCTCGCGGGAGCGGTTTCGTACCGGCGCGTGCTCGACGAAACATCCACGCTGTTCGATTACCAGCTGCGACAGATGGCGCTGTCGCTGCGCAATCAGATCTCCATCGCACCGCGCGTGGAGCTGCCGCCTGATCAGGGCGACAGCGACTTCGTCATTCAGATCTGGGATCCGTTCGGTGCGCGCGTGTATCTGTCGCGGCCGGGCTTGCCGTTGATCAATCGGGCTACGCTCGGTTACGACGACGTGACGCTGCAGGGCGCGCGCTGGCGCGTATTCAGCCTGCAGACGATCGACGGCGTGATCCAGGTCGGGCAGCCGTGGCGCGTGCGCGAGCAACTCGCCGGCGAGGCGGCTTTGCGCGTCGCGGTGCCGCTGCTGCTGTTGCTGCCATTGATGGCGGCGGCGGTTGCATGGATCGTCAGCCGCAGCTTGCGGCCGCTGAGGCGCGTCACCGCGGAGGTGCAGCAGCGCGACGTGCACAGCCTGGCGCCGATTGCGGCGGCGGACCTGCCGCAGGAAGTGGCGCCGCTGGTCGCGGAGCTGAACCGATTGTTGGCGCGACTGGCCGAGGCCTTCGATGCGCAGCGCGCGTTCGTAGCCGATGCCGCGCACGAGTTACGCTCGCCGTTGACCGCACTGAAGCTGCAGCTGCAATTGCTGGCCCGCGCGCCGGACGACGCGACGCGCGACGACGCGCGCGGCAAACTCGGCGCCGCGATCGGGCGGTCGATGTATCTGGTGGAGCAGCTGCTGATGCTGGCGCGCAGCGAATCCGAAGCGTCGCGCGTGCCGCTTCGGCCGCTGGCGCTCGACGAGGTGGCGCGCGCGGGTATGGCCGATGCACATGCGCTCGCGATTGCACGCGGCACCGACTTGAGCCTCGATGCGCCCCATCGCGTGACCGTTCTCGGTGACGACAACGCGCTGCGCGTGCTGGTACGCAACCTCGTGGACAACGCCATCCGCCACTCACCACCTAACGGTTCCGTTACGGTGCGCGTGTCCGCCGATTCCGCAGGTGCAGCGAAGCTCGCAGTGGACGACACCGGGCCGGGCATTCCGCCGGCCGAGCGTGAACGCGCGTTCGATCGCTTCTATCGGCGCGACGGTTCGTCGGAGGGTGGCAGCGGACTCGGGTTGGCGATCGTGAAGGCGATCGCGGGACGCCACGGCGCCACGGTAGCGCTCGGCGAAGCGCCGCTCGGCGGCTTGCGCGTCACGCTGCTATTTCCCGCCGCGGGCGCTTAAGGTTGCCTTAAGCGTAGTGGTCGAAGCTGGGCGCAAGTTGGAGCACTCAGGAGGCTCACATGCGACTCAGAAGGACGACCACCGCCGCGGCAGCGGCAATCCTGTTTGCGGGCGGTGCTGCGAGCGGACTGTCCGCGCATTCGTTGTGGCAGTCGGAAGGCGGTGCAGCATCCCCGGCAGCGACCGTCCAGGCATCCGTTCCCGACGGTCCCATTCCGCTCGGCACCGCGCCGAACTACCGCGCCATCGTGAAGCAGAGCGGGCCGGCGGTAGTCGGCATCACCACCGAAAGCGAGGTGAAGGCGGACCGGCGGTTCACCCGTGGGTTCGGCGGTAGTCCGTTCGGCGGTGACGATCCGTTTTCCCAATTCTTCCGTCAGCTGCCGATTCCGCACGGCGACATGCAACAGCGTTCGCTCGGCTCGGGTTTCATCATCGGTGCCGATGGCGTGGTGTTGACCAACGCACACGTCGTGCGCGACGCGAAACGCGTCACCGTGAAGCTGGCGGATCGCCGCGAGTTCGACGCCAAAGTGCTGGGTGTCGATACAGTCACCGACATTGCCGTGCTGAAACTCGACGCCAAGGATCTGCCTACCGTCCGCATCGGCGATGCGGATCAGCTCGAAGTAGGCGACTACGTGCTCGCCATCGGTCAGCCGTACGGATTCGAAGAAAGCGCCAGCGCCGGCATCGTCAGCGCGACGCGCCGCTCGCTGCCGGGCGACACCTCGGTACCGTTCATACAGACCGACGTGGCGGTGAATCCCGGCAACTCGGGCGGCCCGCTGTTCGATGCGAGCGGCGCCGTGGTCGGCATCAATTCGCAGATCTACAGCAACACCGGCGGTTACGAAGGCGTGTCGTTCGCGATTCCGATCAACGTCGCCTTGCGCGTGCAGGACGAGATCGTCTCGCACGGCAAAGTGGAGCACGCGCGGCTCGGCGTGCAGGTGCAGCCGTTGAGTCAGGGACTGGCGAGTTCGTTCAAGCTCGACAACCCGTCCGGCGCGCTGGTCGCGAAAGTCGAACCGGACAGCGCCGCCCAGCAGGCCGGCATCCGCACCGGCGACGTGATCCTGAAGTTCAACGGCGAGGCGCTGAGCAGCGCGGGCGACCTGTCGGCCAAAGTCGGCATGGCGCATCCCGGCGACACCGCCACGCTCGACGTCTGGCGCGATGGCAAGCCGCTCACGATCAAGGCGAAACTCGGCAACGCCGAGGTGGACCTGGCGAGCGCCGACACCGATGAGAACGGCGATCACGGCCGCCTGGGGCTGGCCGTGCGTCCACTCACGCCGCAGGAGCGCGATCAGGCGGGCGTACCCGGCGGACTGCTCGTCGAGGACGCAAGCGGTCCCGCGGCGGATGCCGGTATTCAACCCGGCGACGTGGTGCTGTCGGTGGACGGCGCGCCGGTGAACAGCGTGCAGCAGTTGCGCGACAGGACCCATTCGCGCGACAAGCAGGTGGCGTTGCTGGTGCAGCGCGGTGAATCGCGGATCTTCGTGCCGGTGGAGCTGGGCTGACCGCACTTCGGGTTCCGCTTCAAGCCAGAGGGCAGAATCCCGCCGCGAAGTGGAACTGTTAGGCGAAATCAGCCAAGAGAATGGCGTGGCCGTCGCCTTCGGCCTCACCGAGAGCGCGCCGGCCCGGAACTGGCGCGTACCGCCGCACGCCATGGGTTATCCGTGGCAGGAATCGCGCTGAGAATCACGTTTCAAGGCGGAACACGGCATCGCGTGAAATCGGCGGTGTCCTAAGCGGTTGCGCGCTCGGCCGATTCGTCCTGCAACGTGTGAAGCACGAACGCCGCGACGAGCAACGGCAGCGCCGAAATCGCGAGCGCCCACGAAAAGCCGCCGGGCACGTGCACGAGGCCAGCCACGAGCAGCGGTCCGACGATCTGTCCGATCGCGAACGCTGCGGTCATTGCACCGATCAGCGGGCGCGCGTGTGCACCTGCGATCCGTCGCGCTTCCTGAATGCCCGTCATCGTGTTCACCATCACCGTGCCGCCGACGCATACCGCCGCGATGACCATGCCGGCGAGGCTCGGCAACGCGATCGGAACCAGCACGCCGATCGCCATGGCGAGATTGCCAGCGATCCAGACGGCGCGGTTGCCGAAGCGGCGCGCGAGGGGTGCGGTGACGATCGTCGAAGCGGCTGCGGCGATGCCGAAGCACGGCCAGGCCCACGCGAACCAGCTTGGGTCGCTGATCACCTGCTTCGCCATCACCGGCAGGAACGTGGCCGGAATGATGTAACCGAGCCCGTACGCGCCATAGCAGAACACCAGGCGGGCGTTCGCCATGGCGCTGTGCGATCCGTCGGCCGGCGCGTGCTGTGCCGGGCTGGCGTCGTCGGCGCCGATCACGCGCCAGATCGCCACCGTAACGATCGCGGCGGCGGTGCCCAGAGTCACCCACGCCGTATCCGACGACGCATCCATCCGCAACAACACCCCGCATGCGATGCCGGCAAACGCGATACCCGCGCCGACGCCGGCATAAACCGTTCCGCTCAGATCTTCCCGCGCGGCATGGGCGAGCTGCGCCAGTATCCACGCAGACACCACGATCATGACGAGCGCGCTCGCGATGCCGGCAACGGCGCGCAGCACCAGCCATGCAGCAAAGTGATGCTCCGCGCCCATCGCGAGCGTGCTGACCGAGATCAGCAGGAGGCCGAGACGGATCGCGCTGCGGGCCCGGATGGCCGGATGCATCGCGAACAGGCTGCCGACGAGGTAACCGAAATAGTTCGCGGATGCGAGCCAGCCGCCTTGGGCAACCGACACGTCGTGGTCCGTCTGCATCATCGGAAGGATCGGCGTGAACGCGAACCGGCCGATGCCCATCGCGACGGCGAGTGCCGCGAGCCCACTAACCGCTACGATGAGGGGCGAGTGAATGCGGCTCGACGTCATCCGCTAGCGGGCATTTTGCAGAGCTTACTGTTTCAGCTGGCCGCGGATCTCGCCGCCTTTGTGCGCGTCGGTGTGCACATTGACGTAGAGATTGCCCGCCTTGAGCGACTCGACCTGCTCGGCCGTGAGCTTCGCGCCCACCGGAACGGTCCACTCGTGGTCGCTCTTCTTGTTCAGCGGCACCACGACGGCACCGTTCACGCCCGGCGCGCCATCGTGAATGTGTGCAGCCACACCATCGATGTCCTTCGTCTTGACGCTGCCGCTAATGGACCTGTCGGCTCGCAGCTGAAACTGTGCGGATCCCGATGCCTTGGTCTCCACCGGCGGCACTTCCTGAGCGCCGGTCAGTTCGGCTTTGATCGGTGCCGCGGACGCAGCGCTGCAGGCGAAGAACAACAGAGCGGCGGTGGCAATCGCGAAACGGGAGGCAGGAACTGTATGCATGATTGACCTCGTGATTGATCGGACTAACGCGTAATGCGACAGCCACAACATCGGTTGAACCTGGAACGTTCGAGATCGGACCGATACAGCGCGCTCGATCATATGCCAGCCAACGCAGGGCCGCACCACTCGATCGTGGTTACAAGCCCGGCCCCACCTCGGCCTTGCTGCCGTCGGCGAAACGCGCGAAGCGGAACCGCGCGAGGTCGTGCCGCGCCGGCTTGCCGAGCACCATCTCCGCCACCACGCGACCGGCGCCCGGACCGATGCCAAAGCCGTGGCCGCTGAACCCCGTTGCCAGATACAGGCCGGGAACCTTCGCGATCTCGTCCATCACCGGCACCACGTCCGGCGTCACGTCGATCATGCCGGCCCAGGCCTCTTCGAACGGCACGTCGGCCAGTTTCGGCGCGCGCTTGATCAGACCGGCGCGCATCTCGCGCAGCGCATCGGGCGACGGTTGCGGGTTCAACACGCGCACTTTCTCGAACGGCGTGACGGCGTCGGCGTGCCAGTGACGGGTGGCGAACAGACGCGACAGCAGGTCGCCGCCGAAACGCACGTCGAGGAAACGGGTGCTCGAGCGCAAAGCCGGCAGGAACTCCGAGACATAGCGTAGCGTGTCGGCTCCGACGAAATGCTCGTTGGTGCTGCTTGCGGCCACGGTGTAGCCGCCGTCCTGCCGGCGCCTGATTGCCACTTCGCCGAGTATCGCGCCGCCGTCGTAGAAGTTCGGCGCCGGCGCGGTGCGCGCCACGGTCGCTCGCGCGCTCAGCTGCGGCAGCGCGATGTCGAGATTGCCGAGAAAACGCGTTGACCATGCGCCCGCCGCGCAGACGACCGCGCTCGCCCGCACGCGGCCGTGCTCGGTGATTACGCCGGCAACGCGCCCGGCGGATATGTCGAGCGCGCGCACCGCGCAGTTCTCGCGGATCGCCGCGCCGCGTTCCTGCAGTGCGCGCGCGATAGTTGGAACCGCTTTGAACGGTTCGGCGCGGCTGTCGCTGGCGGTGTACATGCCGCCGGCCCATTGGCCCGGTGTGTCGTTCACCAGCGCGTCCACTTCGGCGCCCGTGAGCATCCGAGTGTCGAGCTGGTGTGGTTCGGCAATCCGCAGCCAGCGCTCGAGGCGGGCGAGTTCGCGCTCGTTGCGCGCCGTATACAGGATGCCGCAACGCGTGAAGCCGATGTCTTCACCGATCTCGCGTGAGATGGATTCCCAGAGATTCACGCTGTCCATCGCGATGGGCACCTCCGCGGCATCGCGGCCTTGTTGGCGAATCCAGCCCCAGTTGCGGCTCGACTGTTCACCGGCCACGCGGCCTTTGTCGCAAACCAGCACCGATGCACCGGCCTGGCGGAGAAACCACGCAGTCGAAATGCCGATGACGCCGGCGCCGATCACCACCACGTCCACGGAAGCCGGTAGTGGATCCCGAAACATGACGGGTGAGCGATCGGAGAAGTCGGTCACGCGGCGCGCGTCGCATCGTTTTGGACGCGCGCCGCCGATCGGCGCACCGGCGTGCACCGGCAAGTGGCACGTGTGTGACGCCGCGCTGCGGATCTGGGCAATCGCGTGCTGGCCTGTCTCTTGCTTCGCCGATGCATGCCGACAACCCCGCGGAGGTGATGAGCGATGGCAAGGGTAGCGCCTGGCGTCGGTCCGCGGCATCCACAAGTGATCGTGCTCGTTGGCGCCACCGGCGATCTCGCCCGACGCAAGCTGCTGCCCGGTCTGTTCCATTTGCTGACCGCGGGTTTCATCCCGAGCTGCCGGATCATCGGCGTTTCGCTCGACGAACTCGACGTCGACGGCTTCCGCGCGTGTGCGCGCGCGGCGCTCGACGAGTTCTCGACGCGCACCGTCGCGCAGGCGGACTGGGACTGTTTCGCCGCCGCGCTCGACTACGTGCCGTTGAACGCCGGTGCGGTGGCGCTGCGGTCGGCGGTGGAGGCGGCGGAGCGGACGTTCAACAGCGAGAGCCAGCGGCTGCACTACCTGAGCGTGCCGCCGGCGGCGGCGCTATCGGCGGTACGGATGTTGGGCGATGCGGGTCTGGTCGAGCGATCGCGCATCGTGATGGAGAAGCCGTTCGGTACCGATCTCGCCAGCGCGGTATCGCTGAACGCGAAGCTGCACGAGGTGTTCCAGGAACAGCAGATCTTCCGCATCGATCACTTCCTCGGAAAAGAGCCGGCGCAGAACATTCTGGCATTCCGTTTCGCCAACGGATTGTTCGAGCCGATCTGGAATCGCAACTTCATCGATCACATTCAGATCGACGTGCCGGAAATGCTGGGCCTCGATCGCCGCGCCGCGTTTTACGAAACGATCGGCGCGTATCGCGACATGGTGGTTACGCACCTGTTCCAGATTCTGGCGTTCACCGCGATGGAGCCGCCCACCGCGCTGGAACCGGCGTCGATCACGGAAGAGAAGAACAAAGTGTTCCGCAGCATGCTGCCGATTGAGCCGGCCAATGTCGTGCGCGCCCAATACGGCGGCTATCGCGCCGAACCGGGTGTGGATCCGGAGTCGGAGACGGAGACGTTCATCGCGCTGAAGTGCTCGATCGACAACTGGCGCTGGGCCGGCGTGCCGTTCTTCCTGCGCACCGGCAAGCGGCTGGCAGAAGGGCAGCGGATCATCTCGATCGCGTTTCGCGAACCGCCGAAGAGCATGTTCCCGGCCGGTTCCGGCGTGGGCGCACACGGCCCCGACCACCTGACGTTCGATCTGGCCGATGCATCGAAGGTGTCGTTGTCGTTCTACGGCAAGCGACCGGGTCCGGGCATGCGGCTCGACAAGCTGAGCATGCAATTCGCCATGCACGACACCGGACTGATCGGCGACGTGCTCGAGGCGTACGAGCGACTGATTCTCGATGCGATGCGCGGCGACCACACGCTGTTCACCACGGCCGACGGCATCGAACGGCTGTGGCAGGTGTCGGCGCCGCTGCTCGAAGCGCCGCCGCCGGTGCGCTCATATGCGCCGGGTTCGTGGGGACCGACGGCGATCCATCAACTCATTGCGCCGCGCGCGTGGCGGTTGCCGTTCGAACGCGCGTGGCGGGCGCCGAACAAGTCCGGCAGCTGACCGCAAGCCGTCAGGCGAGCATCTGGTCCAGCCGTTCGTTCACGGTCTTCTCCACGCGCGACTTGAGCGGTGTCAGCGCCAGGCCCAGCGTGATCTCGATGGCGATGCGTTCGTCGTCGAGCTTGATGAAGCCGCTGGCACCGGTGCGCGAGAAGTGCGCGGTGTCGCCGTCCCAACGACACCGCGCGTGCAGCTTCTCCTGAATCTCGTCCGCTAGGCTCTCGATCTGCGCGCGCAAATCAGCGCGCGGGAGGCCATGACTGCGGGTAACCCGGATGACCGCCATGAGTGTGCCTCGCGCGATGCTTTTACTTCTGATTGATCGCGAAGCCGATCTTCATCGTGACCTGCCAATGATCGATGCGACCGTCGACGAGATGGCCGCGGATGCTGCCGACTTCGAACCAGCGCAAGTTTTGCACGGTTTCACCGGTGCGCGTGAGCGCCGATTCCACCGCCGCCTCGATCGACTTGGCCGACGATCCGGTGATTTCGATGGTTTTGTACGTATGATCGGACATGGCTGGGCGCTCCGGGTTCATTGAAATTCGACGACGACCGGGCTGGTGCCGCCCCATGCTTTGCGCAGCCACGCATCGCGTTGCCGCAGTGCTTCGTACAACGCGCTGCGTTGCGATCTGCCGTTCGTTTCGTCGGCTTCGGCGACATCCGTGCCGATTGCTTCCAGCTCGTCTGGGGTTCTTGCGAATTCTTCGATCTGAAGATGGGACATTTTAGATTCTCCTGTGTGATGCATCGATCGATGCACGACATGGAGAATCTCAGCCCGATCGCGGGCATAGAAGTGGGTTGCGGCGCGACGCGAAGTAGGAAGCGTCCTATGCCGCGCGCCTCAATGGAAGCGTTGGCAAACGAACTCTAGGATTTGTCGTCGCGCGAATCGACGCGGCGCGAATCTCTCGTGTCGTGGCGCGGTGCGCGTTTGGGTGAGCTGCGGAGGGAAAACTGGGGATCTGCGGATGAGAGGAACTGTCTGCGCGTTCTGGCCAGCGCGGCGACGAACTCCATGAAATCGTCGCCTGCCGATATGCGGTCGTTCTTGCTCATTCGCGTCTCCGGTTGCACCGAAAGCAAATGTAGCACCGTCGCGGGATATGAACAGCGGCGAGATATGCGAGAGACGAAAGGCGGAAGCGGCAAGCGGCAGCTCCTGCTGCCGCCGCCCGGGACTCCTACGGAGCCGGTTTCGTTTCCAGTTCGTTCTTGACGGAGCGCACGCCGGCTACGCTGCGCGCGACTTCCGTTGCGGTGCTCTTCTCGTTGGCCGAATCGACGAAGCCCGACAGCTGAACGACACCTTCGGCGGTTGCGACGTTGATCTGTCGCGCCTTGGTGACCGGGTTCGCAAACAGCGCCGACTTCACCTTCGCGGTCAGCATCGAATCGTCTACCGCTGTACCGGTCGACTGCTCGTTACGAACCTGCAGGTTGTCGCGAACGGACTTTACGCCGGCCACTTTCTTGGCATCGGCGACTGCAGCCGTTCGCTCGGCATCGGACTCGACGAAGCCGCTGAGCTGCACGACGCCGCGGAACGTCTCGACGTCGATGTGGTGCGCCTCGGCCTTGGAGTCGGCGATCAGCGCCGCTTTCACCTTCGCCGTGACCGTCGAATCGTCGACGTATTCGCCCGGCGCCTGTTGGGTTTTGGTGGAAGCGCATCCGGCCATCACCAGCAGCGCCGCTACCCAGATACTCTTGAACTCTCTATTCCGCACGATCAACTCTCCAGTGGAAGTGACTCCAATGCAGCGTATTGATCGAGCGCTGCGGCCGTCAGGTCGAGATGGCGGTTTGCGTTATCGGTGCCTTCCTACAGTTGCGCGCTTACAACCGGAGAAAAGACCCGGCGCGGTGCGACGCCTACACTCGGGCCCGGAACAGGGTGTGGGGGCGGCTGTGACCAGCGCGCCGGAAGACATCGAGCTGGAACTACGGCGGCTCGAGGAAACGCATGAAGAGTCGGAGCGTCGACTGAAACAGCTGACGGAAACCCGCTTGCCGACTGAAAGAGAGATCGAAGCGGCGCTGACGCTATCGAAGTCATTGCCGATGCTCGACATCGAAATCCGGCGCTTGAGGCTCGAACTCGAGAAGGCACGCGCTGCGGCGGAAGGGACGGATCCGTCGCAATCGGTCGAAGGCTGAAACGCGAAGCAGCAGGTGGTCGACGCGCAAGCGGCAGATCAGTTCGACCTCGCCATACTGGGAATTCAGCACTCGAATCGCAGGCGTAGGAGAAAGCCCACGCCGCCCGGTTCGCCTGTCTGGCTTCTATGGCCCACGGATCGGGTCAGGGTGTGGTAGATCAGCTCGAACCCGAATCTCCGACAAGGACGTCCCCATGAACATTGCGGCAAAGAAAGCAGTCAGGAAAACCACTAAGACACAGGACGCGACGGCCATGTTGCGGGCGGATCACAAACTGGTCAGCGGATTGTTCGCCCAGTACGAGAAGACGCAATCGACCTCCAAGAAGAAGCACCTCGTTGACCAGATCTGCACCGAACTGTCGGTGCACGCGCAGGTGGAAGAAGAGATCTTCTACCCCGCGGTAAAGGAAGCGCTGCACGATCATGAGTTGGTGCCGGAGGCGAGCGTCGAACACGCATCGCTGAAGTGGCTGATCTCTGAGGTCGAGGGCGTTGAGCCGGATGGCGAGATGTTCGACGCGAAGATCAAAGTGCTCGGTGAGTACGTGAAGCACCACGTAAAAGAGGAACAGACCGAGATGTTTCCGAAGGCGAAGGCGACCGACCTCGATATGAAAGAGCTCGGCGCCAGGATTGCTGCACGCAAAGAAGTGCTGCTCGAAGAGCGGGAGCGCAGCACATGAAAATCGAAAAGCAACGCAGCGCCGAACTGACCCAGCTCGGTGAGCTGATCGAAAACATGTCGGTGGGGATGCTCACGAATATCCACAAAGACGGCGCGCTCGTCAGCCGACCCATGTCGCCCCTCGAGATGGATGCCGATGGCGTGGTGTGGTTTTTCGTCGACGCGACAACGACCAGCGAGAAGCACCTGAACGCGGTCAACCTGAGTTTTTCCGACGAAGGCGCTGGAACCTACGTGTCCATCTCGGGCCGCGGCGAGATCGATCTCGATCGCGCGCGCATGAATCGGATGTGGACTCCCGACGCCAGGCCCTGGTTCCCCGACGGCCCGTCATCGCCGGATCTCGCATTGCTGAAAGTGCTACCGAACGCTGCCGAATATTGGGACGCTCCGCATAGCCGCATGGTGCGGATGTTCGTGATGGCTGCTGCCGTCGTCACGGGTCAGCCCGTCGTGACCGGTGACCACGACACGCTTACCGACCTGTCGCAGGATGTTTCGCGCAATCCGTCGTCGAGCCAGACGGATACGCCGTCGAAGCCCGCATGGGACGAGTCGTCGAAGCTGTCCTCGACTGTCGAGGCGGACTAACGAGCCAATCAGGGCGCGAGGCGCGTCGTTGTCGGAATCGAGAGTAGCCGTTTTCGGCGCGATCGCCGCTAACGCTGCCATCGCGCTGACGAAGTTCGCAGCGGCCGGCGTCACCGGAAGCTCGGTGATGCTTTCAGAAGGCATTCATTCGATCGTCGATACCGGCAATGGCGCAATGCTGCTGGTCGGCATGAAGCTGAGCCAACGCGAGCCTACGTCTGAGCACCCGTTCGGCCACGGCAAGGAACTCTATTTCTGGAGCCTGATGGTCGCCGTCCTCATCTTCGGGCTGGGCGGTGGCATCTCTGCGTACGGTGGCGTGCTGCACATCCTGCATCCGGCGCCGCTGCACGACCCGACCTGGAACTATGGGGTGTTGTGTGCCGCCGGACTGTTCGAAGGCACGAGCTTCGCGATTGCCCTGCGCCAGTTCTGGAGTACCAAAGGGACCGCGCCATTCTGGCAATCGCTGAGGCGCAGCAAGGATCCGATCACCATCACTGTGCTGGCCGAAGACGCTGCAGCGCTCGCGGGCCTGACCGTCGCCGCGTTGGGCGTATATCTCAGTCATCGATTGCGGATGCCGACCATCGATGGCGCGGCGTCGGTTGTCGTCGGAGCTCTGCTCGGCGGTGTCGCGCTGCTGCTGATCCGTGAGTCGCGTGGACTGCTGATTGGCGAAGGCGTGCAACCGGAGACCGCATCGGCCATTCGAGCACTTGTACTGGAGGATCCGCGCGTACGAGGAGTGGGCCGCCCGCTTTCGATGTATCTCGGGCCGGAGGAAATCCTGCTGACGCTCGACGTCGAGTTTCAGCGGGACTCCTCGGCGGACCAGATCGCCCGCGCCATCGCGAAGATCGAAACGGAGATTCGGGTGCGCTATCCGAAGATCTCCCGCATCTATATAGAAGCGCGCTCGATCAGCAGCGCAGGCCGAAAAGAGGTCGAACTGGCCGCGCCCGAAGATGGCGGCAGTGCGACTTAGCGAGTGCCGATCGGCCGGGCCGATCCAGAACAGTAGATCCATTGCTTTTTACGGATACTGTATTTGCATACAGCTATGCGGCATGATCGCGCGCATGAGCGTCATTGCCCCTGCCGAATCCGCGGCTTTCGGTCATGGTCTGAATCCTGCGCAACTGCAGGCGGCAACGTTTTGTCGGCAAAACGGTGATGGCGACGCGCCCGGTGCCGCCGCCGGTCCGTTGCTGATCGTCGCCGGCGCCGGCACCGGCAAGACCAACACGCTGGCCCACCGCGTTGCCTTCCTGCTGCTGCAGCGGGTTGCGCCGGAGCGCATCGCGCTGCTGACGTTCACGCGCCGCGCCGCGCGCGAAATGCTCCAGCGCGCGGAACGCATCGCGCACGCAGCGCTGCGCGAATCGCCGCGGTCGGCGTTCCATCCGAACGCCACGCGCATGATGTGGTCGGGTACGTTCCACTCGATCGGCAATCGATTGCTGCGCGAATACGCACACGTGCTCGGCCTCGATGCCTCGTTCTCGGTCATCGACCGCAGTGACTCCGCAGATCTGATCGACCTGAAGCGGCATGAACTCGGGTTCACGAAGAAAGCAAAGCGCTTTCCGAAGAAAGACACGTGCATCGCCATCTACTCGCACCGCGTCAACACCCGCTGCACCCTTGCGCAGTCGTTGGCAGAAAACTATCCGTGGTGCGCGGAGTGGGGCGACGAACTCACGCAGTTGTTCCGGGCTTACGTGCAGGCCAAGCAGGAACAGCAACTGCTCGACTACGACGACCTGCTGCTCTACTGGCACCTGCTGGCGCAAGAGCCGTCGGTGGCGGCGCATCTGGGAGCGCGCTTCGAACACGTGCTGGTTGACGAATACCAGGACACCAACACGTTGCAGGCAGAGATCCTGCTGGCCATGAAACCGGACGGGGCAGGTCTCTGTGTGGTGGGCGACGACGCGCAGGCGATCTATTCGTTCCGCGCGGCGGCGGTGGAGAACATCCTCGAGTTCCCGACGCGCTTCTCGCCGCCCGCGCAGATCATCACGCTCGATCGCAATTATCGGTCGTTGCAACCGATCCTCGACGCCGCCAACGCGTTGATGAGCGAAGGAACGCGTCAGTACCAGAAGCGATTGCACTCGGAGCAACCGTCGGCGCAGAAGCCGTGGTACGTCACCGTCGAAGACGATCGCAACCAGAGCCTCTATGTGGTCGAGCAGGTGCTCGAAAAGAGAGAGCAGGGCACGCCGTTGAAGCAGCAGGCGGTGCTGATGCGCAGTGCGCATCACAGCGACGTGCTGGAAGTGGAACTGGTCCGCCGCAACATTCCTTACGTGAAATACGGCGGCCTCAAGTTCCTCGAAGCCGCGCACGTCAAAGACGTGCTGGCACTGCTGCGCTGGATCGACAACCCGCGCAATCGGCTCGCGGGGTTTCGAACGCTGCAGCTGCTGCCGGGCATCGGCCCCGCGATCGCGGATAGGTGCCTGAACGCGCTGGAGGTCGCCGGCTTCGCGCTGCAGTCGCTTGCGGGCTTTCATGTGCCGGCGGCGAGCGAGCACGACTGGCCGACGCTGGTTCAGCTGTTGCACGAGTTGCACAGTGCACAGGAGTGGGCCGGACAGATGACGCGCGTGCGGCAGTGGTACGAACCGCATCTGCAGCGCTTGTACGAAGCCGCTCACGTGCGGCAGGCCGATCTGGAACAGCTCGAGCTGATCGCCATGCAGTCTGCCTCGCGCGAGCGCTTCGTTACCGAGCTGACGCTCGATCCGCCGCAGGCCAGCGGCGACGAATCCGGGCCGCCGTTGCAGGACGAGGACTATCTGATTCTATCGACTGTGCACTCAGCGAAAGGGCAGGAATGGGACTCGGTGTTCGTGCTGAACGTCAACGACGGCAGTTTCCCCAACGAATTCGCCGCCGGCAAACCCGCGCTGATCGAAGAAGAGCGCCGCGTGCTGTACGTGGCGATGACGCGCGCAAAGCGCGACCTGCATCTGGTGGCGCCGCTGCGGTTCTACGTCACTCAACAGAGTCGTTGGGGCGACAAGCACGTTTATGGCACGCGCAGCCGCTTTCTCACCGAGCCGGTACTGGAGGCGTTCGAAGCGCGCGTGTGGCCGACGGAACGCGACCAGCCGATCGGGCCGCAGGTGGCCGGCAACGTGCGCATCGACGCGGCGAAACGTCTTCTCGGCATGTGGGAAGACTGAGCGGCGGCTCGACTCACACCGCGGTGAGCAGTTTGTCCGGCGTGATAGGCAGATCGCGCACGCGTTTTCCCGTCGCGTGGAACACCGCGTTGGCGATCGCGGCCGCCACGCCGGTGATGCCGATCTCGCCCATCCCGCGCGCGCCGATCGGATTGAACGCGTAGTCCGGCTCGCCGACGAACTGCACGTCGATGTCGGGAACGTCGGCATTCGTCGGCACGTGGTAGTCGGCGAGGTTGCGCGTCACCGGCAGGCCGGTTGCCGGGTCGTAGACGGTCTCTTCGGTCAACGCCATACCGATGCCCATCGTTACGCCGCCGATGATCTGGCTGCGCGCCGGCTTGGCGGTGACGACGCGGCCGGTGTTCATCACGCTGACCACGCGCGAGACGCGGACGCGCGGCAGAAGCGGATCGATCTTCACTTCGACGAAGTGCGCGCCGAACGACTGGAACGCGTGCGTCTTGTCTTCGTCCGGCTCTTCCGCCTGCGTCTCTACATCGATGGAGGCGCGCCCGGCACGCCGCAGAATTTCGGTGTACGCCTCGGATTTCTCCGGCGTGATGCCGATGCGTCCTTCCGCCACCATACGGATCCGTTCGACGCTCATCCTATGCAACGGCGATCTGGAATCGTTCGTCGCCAGTTCAGCGAGCGCCTTGTGCAGCTGTTGCGCGGCTTCGTGAATCGCGGTGCCCACCGTGCCGGTCGAATTCGAACCGCCCGCAACGGGGCCGAACGGAAGATCGGACTTGCCGAGTTCGAACGTGACGTTCTCGAACGGCACGCCGAGCTGCTCGGACGAGATCTGCGTGAACGCCGTGTACGCGCCGGTGCCGAGGTCGTGCGTCGCGCACTGCACCGTGGCTGTGTTGTCGGCGCGCAACTGCACCTTCACCGCCGCCTTCATCTTGTAGGCCGGATACGTAGCCGTCGCCATTCCCCAACCGACCAGAAGATCGCCATCGCGCATAGAGCCCGGATTGGGATTGCGTTTCGCCCAACCGAACCGCTCCGCGCCGAGCGCGTAGCAATCCTTCAGATACTTCGCGCTGAACGGTACGTTCTTGGTCGGATGATTGTCGGCGTGATTCAGCACGCGCAACTCTACCGGGTCGATTTTCAACGCATGGGCCAATTCGTCCATCGCGCATTCGAGCGCGTACGTGCCGGGACATTCGCCGGGCGCGCGCATGAACGTCGGCGTTGCGACGTTCACCGGATACACCGTCTCCTCGACGCGAATGACGGGGCTGTCGTACAGCATCGCGGTGGAACGCGCGCCGCACGACTCCACGTACTGCCCGACGGTAGAAGTGCAGGTTTCGGTGACGTGCCGCATCGCGCGCAGTTTGCCCTCGGGCGTGGCGGCCAGCGCGATGCGTTGTCGTGTCGGTGTGCGATGGCCGGTGCCGGTGAACATGTCCTGTCTCGAGATGTGCAGCTTTACTGGAACGCCGGCGCTCTTTGCCGCCATCGCGGCCAACAACACGTGCGGCCACACCGCGCCTTTGCAACCAAAGGCACCGCCGACGAACGGACAGATCACGTGCACTTTGTCTGCAGCGATACCGAAGGACGCTGCGACGATATGCTGCACGCCTTTCACGAATTGCGTCGCGTCGTAGATGGTCAGCGTATCGCCGCTCCACACGGCGATCGTGCCGGACATCTCGATCGGGTTGTGCGTCTCCGGCGGCGTGACGTAGGTCTGCTCGATTCTGACGAGTTGCGGATCGCGCAGCGTTGCTTCGATGTCGCCTTTTTCGATCTGCACCGGATCGCCGTTGTTCTCCTCCGGACGCTCGGCGTTTGCGCGCGCGTCGTCCATCGTGAGCGCGGCTTTCTGCGCGGCGTATGTCACCTGTACGAGCGACGCGGCATAACGCGCCTGTTCGATGGACTGCGCGACCACGAGCGCAACGTACTGACCGGCGTAGTGCACGGTGGCGTCGCTGAGCGGCAACCGTTCCTCGTTGCGGATTCCGGTCTGTTGTTCCTGATCTTTGTCTTTCGGTGGGCTCGACAGCTTCGGTGCGTTCTGGTGCGTCAACACAGCAAGCACGCCGGGAACCGCGCGAGCGGCCTCGGTATCGATCGCAGAAATGCTGCCTTTCGCGATCGTGCTGTCGACCGGCCACGCGTAGGCGCAGTTCGGCACGTCGAATTCCACGGCATACGTCGCGCCACCGGTCACTTTGAGGCGACCGTCGACGCGGTTACGGGCGGGTCCGATCGTTGCGGTATTCATCCGAGCGTTGCGGTGGTTGCCAACGCGCGCACGATGCTGCGTTTGGCGAGCTCGATTTTGAACGTGTTGTACGGATAGCCTTTAGCATTCGCGAGCGCCGTTTCGGCGGCGGCCTTGAACGAGGATTCGTTCGCCGGTTTTCCACTCAGTTGCCTCTCGGCATCGAGCGCGCGCCACGGCTTGTGCGCGACGCCGCCGAGCGCGATGCGCGCCTCGCGAATCGTGTCGTTTGCACCGACATCGAGAACTGCCGCGACGCTGACCAGCGCAAACGCGTACGTCGCGCGATCGCGCATCTTGAGATAAGTAGAGCGTCGCGCGAATCGCAGCGCAGGTAGGTCCACTGCAGTAATCAATTCGTCGCGCTGAAGATTGGTGTCCACGTTCGGCGTGTTGCCCGGAAGCCGATGGAAATCCGCCATCGGAATTTCGCGCTCGCCGCGCGGCCCTCGCACCCGAATCACTGCGTCGAGCGCCGCCAGCGCGACGTTCATGTCGCTTGGATTCGTCGCGATGCACCGATCGCTCTGACCCAGGATCGCGTGAATGCGGTTGAAGCCGTTGAGCGCGCCGCAGCCGCTTCCGGGATCGCGCTTGTTGCATTGAGTGAAGGCGGGATCGGTGAAGTAGTAGCAGCGCGTACGTTGCATCAGGTTGCCGCCAACGGTTGCAGCGTTGCGCAGTTGCGGGCTCGCGCCGTCCAGAAGCGCCTGGCTCAGCACCGGATAACGGTCGCGCACGAGCGGATGCTCTGCGACGTCCGAGTTGCGCGCGAGCGCGCCGATGCGAATGCCTCTGCCGGCCGGCAGTTCCTCGATGGCCCCCAGCGGCAACCGGTTGATGTCGATCAGCCGCGCAGGCGTTTCCACGCCCAGCTTCATCAGGTCGATCAGATTGGTGCCGCCGGCCAGGAATTTCGTGTCGCTCTCCAGCGTCAGCTGAGCGAGTGCCTGTTGCGGATCGTCTGCGCGCAGATAGGTAAACGGTTTCATACGGGTGCGTTCGATGCAGCCGCTTTCACCGCGGCGACGATGTTCGGATACGCGCCGCATCGACACAGATTGCCGCTCATCCACTCGCGGATTTCGGCGTCGCTGTTCGTGTGGCCTTCGTCGATGCACGCCACCGCCGAACAGATCTGGCCAGGCGTGCAATATCCGCACTGGAATCCATCGTGTTCGAGAAACGCCGCCTGCACCGGATGCAGTTGATCGCCGCGAGCGAGCCCTTCAACAGTGGTAATCGCATCGCCTTCGTGCATCACCGCAAGCGTCAGGCACGCGTTCATGCGACGGCCGTTGATAAGTACCGTGCACGCGCCGCATTGCCCGTGATCACACCCTTTCTTGGAGCCGGTGAGATGCAGCCGCTCGCGCAGCGCATCGAGCAACGTAACGCGAGGATCCAGCTGTGACAGCAGTTCGGTTTTGCCGTTGATCGTCAGGCGCACGTCACCGCTCACGGGATTGGGGCTTGGCAGCTGTGCTTGCGCGGTGGCTGCCCAAGCGGGCTCGAACAGATACGGACCGATCGCGAGTACGCCGCCGCTGATCGCCAGCTGTCCCAGGAATGCCCGGCGCGTGCCGTTGTCGAGGGGCATGCTATCGCCTCCGGGAAGTCGACGGTCGATTGCGCGACGTCTGGCACGCGAAGTGCCAGACGCGCTCGCGCTGCTAGTAGTGTTGCTGACTCATCGAACTCGAGTCGGAGGGGCGCGAGGACCCGCTCATCGAGCTCGAGCCGGAGGACTGCGACGACCTGCTCGTCGACGACGAGCTGGAGCTGTGCGACGAACGGCTCGTGTCGACGTTCGCCGTTGCAAACTCGTTTGCATCCAGGCGTCCGTCGCCGTTCTTGTCGGCCATGCTGTAGTCCGACACTCCGGCTTGCTGGGCTTCGCTCTTGCTGATGTAGCCGTCGTGGTTCGTGTCCGCGGCGCTGAACACGGCCTTGTCTTGCGTCATCGTCGACGACGTCGAGCTCGACGTCGAACTCGGATCGGCGGCGAACGCGGCGCTCGTGCCGATCAGAAGGCCGAATCCGACTACTGCCCAAGGTGCTTTCTTCATGATCAATACTCCTTCAGTGGCCGGCATGCCGGCCGGTCTGGTTGGGTAAACAAGTTCTATGCCATCCGCGAAAGTCCCACGGTACGGGTGGCGCGGAGTGGATGAGAGCGCGTTGCGTGCTCGGAATACCGGCACGGTTACAGGGATTTGTACAAATTACCGGCGTGCCCGTGCTGTTCATGATCGCGACGTAATAAAGCCGTTAGATGAGACCGGTGCCGTAAACCTATGCGGACTGGCTGTTCGCAGAGCGCAGTCGCTTTAGTGCTTTCTCGAGCTGCGCGGTCGGCTCGCCGCGTTCCTGGCAATGGCGGATCTGGTCCGCGAGCTGTTCCAACGAATAGGACCGTCTTCGTTCGACTCCGCCTTCCCGCCAATAGAAGAACGCTCGGTACCGATTTCGGTCCCTGTCGTACTCCTCGCCGTCGTGTTCAGCGATGACGAACCGCATGCCGGCGCCCGATCACCATTTGCCGACTCGTTCTTCCGGACGCTCGTCGGTTTCCATCTGCGATTCCGAACGGCAACCGCATTCGAGATGACTGCAGCCTTTGCCATCTGCGCAGCCTTGGCTGCAATAACGTTTTCCGTCCTGGCTGACCGATGCTGCGGTAACGCGGCACTCGCAGTCTTCGTGGGCGCACATTTTGGGGGATTGATTCTTCATGGCTTCCCTTCCGTGGTGGGACGCAAAAAGTGGTCCGTGATGGACGCTGAAGACGTGTGGGGTCCTAAAGCAACGGAGACGCTTCTGCCCCCTTTGCTTTATGGGGACCCCAACACGCGCTTCCACTATCGCGTTGGCAGACAACAGTGAACAGGCGATTTTTCACCCGAACACGCGCCAGATGTTTCCTACGATTTGCGGTTTGCCGATTTCTTGCGCTTGGAGGCTTTCGCCTTTGTGGTCGGCTTGCGCTTCGCGGCCATCGGTTGCTTGCGCTCGCGAGATGCGGAGCCTTCGCCGGTCACGCTCGCTTTCAGATATTTCATCAGGTCGACGATCTCCGCGGAACCGCCGTCTTCCGTTTCGACCTCTGCGGGCGCCGCGATCACGTCTTTCCCGGCCTTGCGCTTCTTCTCGATGAGACGCTGCAGTTCCTGCGTCTGAGTGTCTTCGAGATCTTCGGCATCGAACGTTTTCGTTTTCAGTTTGTCGATCTGCAGTTCGAACGCCCGCACCTGCTTTTCGTCCGGCTCCGCCAGATGCGGCAGCCCCAGATCCGCCGCCTCGCGCAGCTCGTCCGAGAAACGCATCGTTTCGGCTCGAAGCAGACCGTCGCGCGCGGTGATGGCCACCAGATATTGCTTCTCGCGCATCACGAACGTTGCGATGCCTGCGCGTTGCCGTTCTTCCATGATGTGCGCGAGCAGCCGATAGGCCTTGCCTGATCGTTTTCCCGGCACAAGGAAGTAGCCGCGCTCGAAGTACATCGGATCGACGTCGGCGAGCGGTACGAAGCGGCGCAGATCGATTTCCTGCGACAGCTTCGGTGCGATCGCCTCGAGCTCGTCGTCGGTGATGGTGACGAACCGGTCCGGTTCCACTTCGTAGCCGCGCACGATGTCGTCGTTCTCCAACGGACGTTCGCCGGTCGAAGAATAGAACCGACGCCGCAACGGCGTTCCCTCGGCGGAGAGCATCTTCAGCGCCACTCTATTGGCTCGTTGGGCGGTAACCAGCGTAACGGGAATGCTGACCAGCCCGAACGAGAGATTGCCGGACCAGTGGCCGCGCACCGCGCTGGCTTCTGCGGATGCGTCGCCGGTCGGCGCGCCCTTCTCGCGTTGCGGGCTTCGCTTACGCCGAGGCACGGGTTTTCTCCTTGGGTTTGCGACCGCGCAAGCTCGCAGCCAGCGCCGCGGTGAGATCGTCCGTACGGGGTTTCGACCGGACCACTTTCAGTTTCGGGCGTTTGCCGTGTTTTTTCGATTCGATCAGCGCCATCACCTGATCGCGATATTCGTCTCGATACGCTTCCGGATCGAACGAGTCTTCGAGCATCTGCATCAGCTGCTTGGCCATCTGGAGCTCCTTCGAATCGAGCGGAGCGCCTTCGGGCAGGTCGAGAGAATCGACCGTAACGACTTCGCCCGCGCGCCGGAGCGAGATCAGCACGAGCTTGCCGCCGTGGACCCGCAGCGCGCCGAAGTACGCTTTCTTGCGCATGACCCAGCTCGCGATTCCTTCCGATCCGCTGCGCTGGAGCGCCGTCGTTAGGGCGGAGTAGGGCGCGGAGGACTGATCCGGGCCGAGGTAATACGGCCGGTCGTACCATTGCGAATCGATCGCTCCGGCCGGTACGAAGCGCCTGAGTTCGATGTCGCGCGATTCTTTCGGCGCGAGCGGCTCCAGTTCGGCCGGGTGCAGCATCACCAGCTCGCGTTCGGCGGTGAGATAGCCGCGTTGCGCTTCCTTGTATGGAACGACCTTTTCGGTATCCGGGTCGACCAGCACCTGGGTGACCGGTGTCATATCTTTGCGATCGAGCAGACGGAAGTGGATGTCGTGGTCCTGCACCGCCGCGTAGAGCTTCACCGGCACGCGCGCGTCGCCGATGCGAAGAACACCTTTCCACATTGCCCGCACGGTCATGCCCGTTTCCTCGCTTTGCGATCGGCAGTCTTCGCGCGAGATTTGCGCGCGCCTTTCGCGAGCGGCCGCCGTGCCGCGTCGAACTCGCGCCACGGATCGGCGCGCAGCGTCTTCAATCGGCGTTGAACGGCGGCCATGTCGTAGCCGTTCGGCGGCGCTCCGGCGCGCAGTTCGTTCCAGCCGACCGGCACACACACCGGCGCCCCTTCGCGCGCCCGTGTCGAGTAGGAGGCAATGGCGGTGGCGCCGCGGCCGTTGCGCAGATAGTCGACGAAGATCCGGCCGTCGCGTTTGGATTTGGCCATGTTGGTCGTGAAGCGATCGGGATGTTCGCGCGCGAGACTCTCGGCAACGGCGAGGCTGAAGGCTTTCACGGTGTCCCAATCGGCGGACGGCTTCAGCGGCACCACCACGTGCATGCCTTTGCCGCCGGTGACGCGGGGAAACGACGTCAACCCCAGCGCCTCGAGCTGCACGCGCAACGCCTTCGCGCCGCGAATCACGTCTGCCCAGGCGAGCTCCGGATCCGGATCGAGGTCGAACACCATCAGGTCGGGTCGCTCGAGATCATCGACGTGGCTTCCCCACACGTGCAGTTCGAGCACGCCCATCTGAACCAGATGGATCACGTCGGACAGCTTCTGCACGTACATGTACGACGCGACCTGGTCCTTCTCGCGGATCGGTACCCGCGGAATATCGGTGCTCATCGTCTTGCCCGGGTGCTTCTGGAAAAAGCAGTCGCCGGTTCTGCCGTCGGGACAGCGCAGCAGCGCCAGCGGCCGGTTCGCCAGTGCCGGCATCAGCCACTGTTCGATCGATTCGTAGTAGCGCGCGAGTTGCAGCTTCGTAATGCCGCGTTCCGGCCACAGCACGCGATCCGGATGGGTCAGCTTCACGCCGGCGATGGTCGCTGCTGCGTCGCCCGGATTGCGAGCCACGCGCGTTTTCTGTGTTGCGGCGCGAGAACGAGCGGGCGGTGTAGCAGTGTTCGCCACCGCGGCCACTCCGATTTCATTCGCGTCCTTGTCGTCGCGCAGTCCGCGGAACGACGGGTGCCGCAACATGCCTTCCCGCGTTCGCTCGGTAAAACTCACTTCCGCGATCAAAACCGGCCTTACCCAGTGCACGCCGCGCGCCGGCGGCGGGGTGCCGAATGGACTCTTGGTAGTGGACAGCTTTTCGAGACGCGCACCGAGCTCGCGCAGCTGGCGCGCGTCGAAGCCGGTGCCGACGCGTCCCATGTACGTGAGCTTGCCGTCGTCGTCGAACGCACCGAGCAGCAACGCGCCGAAGCCGGTGCGCGAACCGCCGGGATCCGTGTATCCGCCGATGACGAGCTCTTCGTGCTGCATGCACTTGGTCTTCAGCCAGCCGCGACCGCGGCCCGAGTGATACGGCGCATCGGCGATCTTCGAGACGATGCCTTCGAGACCCGTTGCACACGCCTGCCGGAAGAACACGGCGCCTTTTCCTTCGATGTGGTCGGTATATCTGATCGGCGCGTCGGCGTCGAGCCGAGCGGCTTCCAACAGACTCTTGAGGGTGCGTTTGCGCTTGAGTTGTGCCACGCCGGTGAGGTCGTAGCCATCGAGATGCAGCACGTCGAACACCTGATAGACGAGCGGCGCCGTGTGTTGCGACGACAGTGCTTCCTGCAGCAACCTGAAGCTGGAGGCGCCGTTCGAGGCAAGCGCCACCACCTCTCCATCCAGCACTGCTTTGGTCACCGGCAAGTCGGTCAGCGAGGCGGCGATTTCCGGAAACCGCTTCGTCCAGTCTTTTTCGTTGCGGCTGAAGAGACGCACCTTGCCGCGGTCGATCCTCGCGACGATGCGGTATCCGTCGAATTTGATTTCGTGAATCCACTTGTTGCCGTCCGCGGGCTCGCTGACGAGCGTGGCGAGTTGCGGTGCGACGAACGCGGGAACCGCAGTTTGTTTTGCGGCCCCCGCGATCCGCGCAGCAAGCGGCGCTTTCACGCGACGCGTACGGCGCGCGGCGCGCTTCGGCGGTGCTTCGCCGTCTCGCGTCCACGTGCGATCGCGCGCGCGCGCGATCTCGTTCATCGAACGGCCGGTGGTCACGCTCAGATCCGACGGCGGCGCGATCTTCTCGCCCTGATCGTGCCGTTTGATGAGCAGCCAGTTCTTGCCGGCGGCATTTTTCCGGCCGCCCATCCGCACCAGCGTCCAGGCGCCTTTCAGCTTGTCGCCGTCGAGCACGAAATCGAGTTTGCCGCTGTCGAGATCCACGCGCTCATCGGATCGCCAGGTACCGCGGTCCCAGAGCATGACGGTGCCGCCGCCATACTCGCCCTTTGGGATCACGCCTTCGAAATCGCCGTATTCGAGCGGGTGATCTTCGACGCGTACGGCGAGGTGTTTCTCTCCTGGCACGAGGCCCGCACCTTTCGGTACGGCCCAACTCTTGAACACGCCGTCGAGTTCGAGACGCAGATCGAAGTGCAGCGCGCGCGCGGCGTGCTTCTGTATCACGTAGGCACCCTGCGTCGACGACGCGCGTCGGTTCTTCCGGATATCGCCGCCGCGCGGCTCGGCCGTCTTCTTGAAGTCGCGCTTCTTTCGATACGTGCGAAGGCTGTCCACGGTCGCGATACTAGTAGCCTCCTATCACCGGCAGAATTTCGCCGGTGATGTAGCTGGCGCAGTGTGACGACGCGAGAAACACATACGCGGGCGCGATTTCTTCCGGTTGGGCCGGACGTTTCATGCAGGCGGTTTCGCCGAAATGTGCGATGTGATCGGCGTCGGCGTCGGCCGGATTGAACGGCGTCCATACCGGACCGGGTGCTACGGCATTGACGCGGATTCCTCGCGCCATCAGCAGTCCCGCCAGCGATCGCGTGAACGCGTGGATGCCGCCTTTCGTCATCGAGTAGTCGAGCAGATGCTTGCTGCCGTTGATGCCGGTAACGGAGCCCGTGTTCAGGATCACGCCGCCGGTGAGATGCGGCATCGCGGCGCGCGTCATGTTGAAGTAGCCGTACAGGTTCGTCTTCAGCGTTTGATCGAAGTGTTCGTCCGTGAGGTCTTCGAAGCGCGTGGCGTGCAGTTGGAATGCCGAGTTGTTCACGAGGATGTTCAGGCCACCGAATTCTTCGACGGTCCGCTTCACCGCGCGGCGGCAGAAGCGGGTCTCGGTGACGTCGCCCGCGATTGTGATGCAGCGGCGACCCTCGCGCTCTACTGCGTGCTTCGTAACGTTCGCGTCGCGGTGTTCCTCGAGATATACGATCGCCACGTCGGCGCCCTCGCGGGCGAACAACACCGCTACCGCGCGGCCGATCCCGGAATCGCCGCCCGTAATCAGCGCCACTTTGTCGAGCAGCTTTTCGGAGCCTTTGTAGTACGGCGCGTCGTACATCGGCGCCGGATCGAGCAGCGTTTCCTCTCCGGGCTTCGCCTGATGCTGCTTCGGCATCGGCGGCTCGGGATAGCGGCGGGCGCCTGCCTGCATGGCGCCCTGCGGCTTCTCATCGGTCTGCTGGTCGAACGTTGCGGTCTGTTCCTGCAAGGCGCGCTGTTTGCGCGCGGTGCGGCGTCGGCGCTCGACCGCTGGAGTGCCTTTCATGGCTACTTCTTCTTCGACGCCGCGCGCTTGGACTTGGCCGGAACCTTGCCGCCCGCGCGGCGCGCTTCCGACAGGCCGATCGCGATCGCCTGCTTGCGACTGGTCACCTTTTTTCCGGATCGACCGCTGTGCAGTTCGCCCTGCTTCATTTCGCGCACGGCGCGCTCGACTTTCTGAGACGCCTTCTTTCCGTATTTCTTCTTTGTTGCTCTCTTCTTCGTTGCCATGATCACTCCCGCAGAATCGTGCGACTAACAGCGTCAGGCATGTTTCATGCCAGGAAGCGCATCGCGACCCAATAGCACCGTTGGCGAACGTGCGCGCTGTTGTCGAGCGCACACCGGCGGATAAAAACTACAAGGCGAACGTGCGTTCTTACAGAAACGTTGCGTCAGCGCTTTTCGCGATCGTAGTAGTCGACCGTGGTCTCGGCGCGGAACATCTTGCGAAAGCCGCCTGTGCCGGAGATGCTGCCCATGATCGCGATCTTCTGCGAGTCGGGGTATTCGGACGCATCGAGCTCGGCCAGTGTCGAAAGCGCCAGATAACGCATCGTCGTGGTTCCGGTGTTGATGATCTGATGCGCCACCTCGGCGCCGCCCTGCGGACACGCAATCACGTCGTGCTTGCGGATGGGGTAGCGCTGATCGCCGAAACGCAGCTCGCCTTCGCCTTCCAGGATTAGAAACATCTCTTCCTCGCCGTGATGGCAATGGAAGGGGCACTGCACCTTTCCGGGCGGCACGACGGTGAGGTTGTAGCCCAGTTTCCGCGCGCCGATCAGGCGTCCGATCGATCCGCGTTTCGACGTGTAAATGCCGTTGTCTTCGACATCGTCGAACTCGACATCGTCGAGATTCAAGAAGGGTTTCATCGCCGGGTCCTCCTGGCTGGATACAGCTGCAAGTTCGATCGGGGCAATTGTGGTTCAACGGCGAGTATGCGTGCGCGCTCGTTTTTCGCCGACGGCCGTGTCCTACGGACATTTCGGAGCGGGGCCGCATCGCCGCGCGAGGCAGATGTCCGATAGTTCGCGAACATTCGACCACGGTGGAACAAACGATGATGTCCCTAAGAAAAGCTTCGGCTCGAATCGGAGTGGCGCTTTCGACGACGGTGGCCGTTGTACTGTTATCCGGCTGCTCACCCGATCCCAATCTTCCGACCTCGGAAATGAAGCGCGCGCAGAGCGCGATCGAGAACGCGGAAAAGGCGGGCGCGCAGCGCTATGCAATGACGGACCTGCAGCAGGCCAAAGCAGCATACAAGCTCGCCGACGACGCGCGACATCAGGGCAACGCGGACGCGTCTCGAGTTCATGCAATGGAGGCAGCCGCGTTGGCGGCGCGCGCCGCTACGCTTGCGAGCAACGGCGAGATGCAGCGTGCCGACGCACAGGCGCAGGCGAGTGGCGAGGCTGTTAAGGGTGCGCCGGCCACAGGCTCGGCGGACGCGGGTGCTGGCAATACGAACGCGACTGCGGACGCTGGTCCGAGGGACACCAATCCAATGCAGCAGTGAACTCGGCGCGCCCCACGAGTGCGAAGAGGGGACTTTCGGAGGGCGAAGAGTCCAGACGGGAATCGCTGGAAGAGGAGTTTCGCGGCACGATCGAGGAAGCACGCATGGTGCTTCCAGGCGTACAGACGCTGTTCGGATTCCAGCTGATTGCCGTATTCAGCAATGGGTTTGGTGAACTCCCTGCGTTCTGCATAGACATACACGTCTGTTCGCTGGTGCTCGTCGCGCTTTCGATCGCGTTGATCATGACGCCAGCCGCCTATCATCGCGTTGCGGAACGAGGATGGCTGTCGCGCTCGTTCTGCCGGCTCGCGTCCGCTTTCATTGCATCTGCCATGGTTCCGTTGGCGGTCGGTCTCTGCCTCGAGATCTACGTGGTTGCAGTGGGTGCGACGCGCAATCAGGCGCTTGGCCTCGCACTCGCGTCTAGCGCCGCGCTGGTCTTCGGCGGCGCATGGTTCGCGTATCCGCTGATTGCGGGGAAACATCGAAGCTGAAGCTGGATCTGGTGACCGCAATGGTTGCGTGCTCTACGCTGTCGTCGTGTGTTGAGTCGTGATGTGTCGAGTCGGGGAGTGATGACGATCGGAACAGACACCATTCGAGCGTACGTCATCGCGCTGCTGGCGACGCTGGCGGCCATCGCAATGCGTTGGCTCTTCGACCCTTGGCTCGGCGACAGCCTTCCCTTCGTTACGTTGTTTGGTGCGGTCGCGCTCAGCGTCTGGTTCGGCGGCTACGGTCCCGCGGTCTTTTCGGCATTATCGGGTTGGATGGGGTGCACCTGGCTCTTCATCGAACCACGTTTGCATGTCGCGTCCGGCAGCACGGAGTCGGTGATTGGATTCGTTGCCTTCCTGCTGTCGGCTGGCGTGATCATCGCATTCGGCCACGCGCTGTACCGTGGGCGTAGACAGGCACGCGCCGGGCTCGAGTTTCTGCGCACGACGCTGGCGAGTATCGGCGACGGGGTCATCACCACGAACGTTCAGGGAACCGTCACCTTTCTGAATCCGGTTGCGGAGGAACTCACGGGTTGGACCCGCGCCGACGCAACGGGTCAGCCGCTGAAGACCGTTTTCAACATCATCAACGAAATGACGCGCGAGCCCGTCGAAGCGCCGGTCGATGCGGTCTTGAAAAGCGGCAAGGCCGTTGGTCTCGCAAACCACACCGTGCTGATCGATCGCATCGGACGCGACCGGGTGATCGACGACAGTGCCGCACCGATCAGAGATGCAGACGGGAAGATCCAGGGCGTCATTCTGGTGTTTCGAGACAACACCGAGCGGCGTCTCGCCGAGAAGCGCCTGAGCCAGAATGAAAGGGAACTCACGGACTTCTTCGAGAACGCATCAGTGGGTTTGCACTGGGTCGGCCCTACGGGAACGATCCTGCGCGCGAATCGCACCGAACTGGAGATGCTCGGTTATGCAGCCGGCGAGTATGTGGGTCGCAGCATCGTCGAGTTCCACGTAGATAAAGATCTCATTCGAGATGTTCTGAAGCGTCTCGCTTCGGGCGAAACACTCGTCGCCCACGAAGCGCAGATGCGCTGCAAAGACGGTTCGGTGCGCGACGTGCTGATCAACGCGAACGCGCAGCGGGACGAGCGTGGCAAGTTCGTGCATAGCCGCTGTTTCATCACCGACGTTACCGCACAACGACAGAACGAGCTCGCAAGCCAACGCCTTGCCGCCATTGTGGAATCTTCGGAGGACGCGATCGTGGCGAAGGATCTGCATAGCATCGTAACGAGCTGGAACAAGGCCGCGGAGCGCATGTTCGGCTATACCGCCGACGAGATGATCGGCCGCTCCATCACGATCCTGATACCGCCTGAGCACGCCGACGAAGAGACGGAGATCCTCGATCGCATCAAGCGCGGCATTCGAGTGGAACACTTCGAGTCGATCCGCGTGCGCAAGGATGGCAGCACCTTCCCTGTCTCGCTGACCATTTCGCCGATCCTCGACCGGCAAGGTAAGGTCGTTGGCGCGTCGAAGGTTGCGCGCGATATCACCGCTCTCAAGGCCGCGGAGCGTGCCTTAATCGAGGCCGACCGCGGCAAGGACAACTTTCTCGCCACTCTGGCCCACGAGCTGCGCAATCCGTTGGCGCCGATTCGAAACGCCGTCGAACAGTTGAAGCTCGATGGCCGCCTCGAAGCGCGATCGGCATCGAGTCGCGACGTCATCGATCGACAGAGCGGGATCATGGCTCGTCTCATCGACGACCTGCTGGACGTCTCGCGGATTACCCGCAATCGGCTGGAACTGCGGAAGGAGCAGACCACTCTGGCGACGGTGCTCGACTCCGCCACGGAAACGAGCGCCCCGTTGATCGAACGCGGCAAGCACACGTTGAGCGTCGTCCTGCCCGACGAGCCGATCTATCTGAAGGCCGATCCAACGCGTCTGGCGCAGGTTTTCTCGAATCTGCTCAACAACGCCGCCAAGTTCATGCAGCCGGGCGGGTCGATTCGAGTGAGCGCGACTCGGCACCAGGATCGCGTCGCGGTTTCCATCAAAGACACGGGCGTGGGTATCTCTGCAGCGTCGCTGCCTCGCATCTTCGAGCTGTTCGCGCAGTCTCACGCAGTGGAGGGAATGCCGTCCGGGCTGGGCGTGGGATTGGCGCTCGCGCGCAGCGTGGTGAAGTTGCACGACGGTTCGATCGAAGCGCGCAGCGAGGGCAACGGAAAGGGCGCCGAGTTCATCGTATCGCTGCCGCTTGCATCGAACGAGGCCGATTCCGTTCAATCGAACGGCGGCGACTCGATGGCGACGCCTTCGCGTCGCGTGCTGATCGTCGACGACAGTCGCGACAATGCCGAGACCCTGGCGGTGCTGCTGCGCATGTCCGGGCACGACGTCGAACTGGCATTTGACGGAGAAGAGGCGCTGGAAGTGGCGGAGCGGTTCCGTCCCGAACTGGTCTTGTTGGACCTCGGGATGCCGAAAATCGACGGGCTGGAAACGTGTCGGCGCTTGCGTGCGCGCGCCTGGGCGAAGGACATCATGATCGTGGCGCTCACCGGGCTCGGACAACGCGAGGATCGACGCCGAACCGCGGAGGCCGGCTTCGACGATCATCTACTCAAGCCGGTGGGCTATGCCGTATTGCAGACGCTGCTGCACAACCTCCATCGAGCGAATACCGAACAGTGATGCGCGTTAGATCCGCCCCATCACAAGCAGTACGAGCACGATGATCAGTATCAGGCCCAGTCCACCGCTGGGTGCGTAACCCCAGCTTCTGCTATGCGGCCAGGCCGGAATGGCTCCAATCAGCAGCAGCACCAGAACGATCAACAGAATTGTTCCCAAGGTCATCGTCGCTTCTCCGTAGCAGACATTTCCCAGATACAGCCTGCGCGCTCGACGAGTTTTCGTCGGTGTGTTTACGAACACAGGACACAAAGTGGGCTGCGACTGAACAGATCCGTCAGTTCGGCTTGCGCGATTTCGAGGCTCGCAACAGTCTCTTGAGATGCTGGGATCGCTCCTGGGCTAGTTCGAAGCGCAGCCAGACGATAGCGTCGATTGCGTCGAGCTCGCTTCGCTCGCTCAGTGTCTTGAGCAACGACTCGAGTTCGTCATCGCTCCAGGGTGCGCCCAGTTCGTGCTCGTGGAGTGGTTGTCTCGCCACTTTGGTTTCCGTTGCCATCTTTTCTGCCAAATGCGGCGCAAATTGTTCCAGCGGTGGCGCGGCACAGAGAATAGGAAAATTCCTACATCAAGTGACCCGAGCCCGAATGTGCTTCGTCGCATCGCCGGCCGATGCCCAGCCTTTTACGGATACCTGCTTTCCTGTCAGCGAGACCGCTTCCAGAAAGAAGCGTTCGAGCTGCGCCTTGACGCTATCGGTGAGCATCCCAGCTGCGGTTTCGTTCCACGATGGCATTGCGATGACGCGCGGGTTCGCCTCCTCGTGCCCCTCAACGATTTGAGTCATTTCCAGCAAGGCCAGCGGCCGGCATTTGACGAGCGTCCCCGGATACGTCGCGACATCGGCGATCACCAGTGCGTCGACAGGATCGCCGTCGTCCGCGCAGGTGCCACAGATGAAACCCCAGTCGTAGGGGTATGCGAGCCCGATTGGAAGCAGGCGCTCCGCCAGGAACACGCTCGAGTCCGGTTTGTAGACGAACTTGATGCGCGAGCCGCGCGGCGCTTCGACGACGACATTCAGGTCGCCGGATTCGTCGAACGCCGGAAGATCGAAAGGCATGCGCGCGATCCTCGTTGCGAAAAAGGAAGAACCTCGAGAGCTAGCAACTCCCGAGGTTCGACGGCCGTGCCGGTGCGGTCACCGGCGATTCTGCCAGCCGCGACGCGACGCTTCGGCATGTCCCCTCGAATCGCCGAACCAGCCGCCGTGGCTTTGGCCACGTTGCGGTCCGCGAC
This sequence comes from uncultured Gammaproteobacteria bacterium, assembly GCA_963780795.1. Taxonomy (GTDB): domain Bacteria; phylum Pseudomonadota; class Gammaproteobacteria; order Pseudomonadales; family Azotimanducaceae; genus DATJGR01. Next base: position 165,581 of record CAWADH010000016.1, read on the forward strand.
GATCGTCATCGTCGTCGTCATCGCGACCGCGGGATGAACGCGATGGCCGCCGGTCGTCCCAGCCCTGCTCGGCGGCGCGGGCGTGGCCTTCCGGATCGCCGAACCAGCCGCCGTGACCGCGACCGCCGTCGCGCGACGAAGACCGATAATCGTCGTCGTCCCGCCCTCGACCGGACCGGGAGTTGTCGCGCCCCTGGCTGTAGCTGCGATCCCGATCGGAGTCACGCTCGTCCCAGCCGCGTCGCGAAGCTTCGGAGTCGCCCGACCAGCCGCCTTCGCCGCGACCGCGACTCGATCTGTAGTCGTCGTCGCGTCCGCGGCTGTATGAGCGGTTGCCTCTGTCGTCGTCATCGCTCACGAAGCGCCCCTGGTCGTCGCGGTCGCGTTCGTTGAAGCGGGATCGCGAATTGCCATATCGGTCGTCATCCTCGTCGTAACGGCTGCGTGACCGTGTCGAATAGCGGTCGTCGTCGTTCCTTCCGCGAGATCTCGACGAATTGCGGTCGTCGTCGTCGCTCACGAAACGACCTTGCTCGTCTCGATCTCGATCGTATTGTCGTGCCATGGTGTCATCTCCTTTGAGTCTCGATTGTCGAACGTCCAGCTCAACTGCGAGCGATTGGGGTTGTGGCGGACCAAACCCGGAGGTTTGCGCCTTCTGCATCAGCTCCTGCTTGCGCGCCTGAAGGCGTTGTCCGAGCGCGCTCATGTCGACCCCGGCGGCCTGGGCCTTGGCGAAGATCCCGTCGCTCGCTTTTTCCTCTTCGCCGACATGATGTTTGATGTACTCGCTGAGCACCGTCAGCTTGGCGTCGTAGTAGTCGCCCTCGGCAGGCTGCGTCATGAGTTCTGCGACCAGAATCTTGGCGCCGTCGTGTTCGACCTGGGCCTCATCCAGCATGTCATCGTCGACCTGTTGTTCGCGGCACGCAGGATAGAAAAGCTCTTCCTCGAGCCGGGTGTGCACGATCAATTCGGTGCACACCTGATGCGCGATCCGCGATTTGTCTTCTGCTGAACTCGCTGACGCGTATTGCTGGAACAACGCTTCGACCTTGCGGTGATCCGCTTTCAGCAGGGCGATCGCATTCGAACTGTTTTGCTCATTGGTTGTTGACTGGGACGTTGTTGAAGGAACTGATTGAGATTGAGAGGGCGTAGGAGTCGCAGTGCCACTCTTCTGTTTTGCCGATACTCTCTTTGCCATTGCTCGCCTCCGTGAAACGGACTAGCGGCGAAGCAAGATCTATTCCAGCGCAGGGGCCACGCAACGTCCGATGGCTAGTGGCTATGGGTCGTCACGAGGATTGCAGCGGTTTGCGTATTTACACAGCGGAGGATAGATATTGCAGCGACGATTCGCAGCGAACACACGATGTTCGACAATCGCGCGGCTTCGATTGTTCGGTCCTGCAGTCGCGTCCTAACGGGATGGCAAAGGTGCGAGCAGTCGTGACGATGGGCAATCGCAGTGATGTGGCGACGGTGGCAGCCAGGGACGATTTGCCCGCGTCAGACTGAGCCTGTCGTCCGCTTCTGACATTCGCGCGACTGGACTTTGCTCGTTCGCGAACAACTTGCGAAAGTGACGCCCCAGCGAATAGCCTCTCGACTGATACGTACCGCGCCAGCCGCAGTTCTTGTCTCGGGGCTGGCGTTGCGCGCATGCAACACCCGCCGGAGCTTCGGTGCTGATATTCGAAACCGTCCTCGCGCTTTTGCTCGGCGCCACCGTTTTATCCGCCGTCGCAACTCGTGCTGGCATTCCGTCTCCCACGCTCCTGGCATTGGGCGGAGCGATCATCGCTTTCATTCCTGGCGCGCCGAAGCTCGACCTGCCACCGGAACTGATCCTCGCCCTGTTCGTGGCGCCCATTCTTCTCGACGCTGCGCACGACGCATCTCTGCGAGACCTTCGCGACGCCTGGCGGCCAGTCGCATTCCTTGCGCTTGTGGCCGTGGCATTGACGACCGCGGCCGTGGCGGTCACTGCAAAACAGATTTTCGCCGACTTACCTTGGGCTGCGGCGATCGCGATGGGTGCATTGCTTTCGCCTCCCGATGCAGTTGCGGCGCTGGCGGTTCTGCGTCACGTCAATCCCCCGCATCGCATACGGAAAGTGTTGGAAGGAGAGAGCTTACTGAACGACGCCAGCGCGCTTTTGATCTACAAGCTGGCTGTAGCGGCCGTGGCCGTCGGCGCGTTCAGCATCGGCGGTGCCTTGTCGACGTTCGTTCTGGTGTTCGTCGGCAGTGTGTTCGCGGGCTGGCTTCTGGCGTGGATTCCGATCTGGCAGATGCGGTTCGTCGAGGATACGGCCACGTTCGTGATCCTCGAATTCGTGATGACCTTCGGCGTCTGGCTGATTGCGGAAGAGCTCGGATTGTCCGGCGTCGTCACGATCGTCGTCTTCGGGCTGACCGTCGCGCGCCGCACGTCGAGCTCCATTCCGCCGCGTGTCAGAGTGTCGTCGTTCGCCATCTGGGATGCAGCGACAGCAGTACTGAATACGCTCGCGTTCACTTTGATTGGCCTGCAGACACGGCCCATCCTCGAATCGCTGGAGCAGACCGAACGCGTTCACGAGATCGTTGCAGCGCTCGCGATTCTCGTCATTGTCGTCGCCGTGCGCTTCATGTGGGTGCTGGCCTATCACGCGGTGGCGGGGAGGAAACGCGCATTCCGCGTCGCCACCTCGTCGAAACCACCACACTCATTGAAAGCGGCGGTGGTGATCGGGTGGTCCGGCATGCGTGGCATCGTCACGCTCGCGGCGGCTTTGGCGCTACCGCCCACGTTTCCTTATCACGACTTCATTCTGCTCACCGCGTTCGTCGTGGTATTGGGAACGTTGGTTCTGCAAGGCATGACGCTGCGGCCGCTTCTCAGACTCCTGCGTCTGCCAGCGGATACGGTGGTGGAAGAAGAGATCAATGTCGCAAGAAAGGCTGCCCTGAAAGCCGCAATCGGGGAGTTGGACAAGGACAATACGTCGGCAGCCGCGCAGCGGCTCAAGCGCGAGTACGAAGCAGCACTGTTGCAGACCCGGCGAGGTGAGGATCCGCACGACTCCGCCGACAACGCGTTACGCCGGCAGGTGCTCACGAAATCGCGGCAAGCGCTCGACGAACTTCGTGGCACCGGAGAGATCGGGGATGACGCTTATCGGCTCGTCGAGGAAGAACTCGACTGGCTCGATCTGAGTGCGCGACCGGCACCGCCAGGATGAATGCCTGACGTGTGACGGTAACGCGCAACCATGGCGAGCGAGCTGCTCCCGCCCCTCGGGCGCACCGTTGGCGCTGGTTGTCAGATGCGGCGGCCAACTTCGGCCCGGTTTTGAAAATATTGCAGGTGCACTTGCACCGATGGTCCCTTCAGTCGCTGCAATTGCACTTGCGTACTGCAGTTCCGGCATCGGATGGCCACGCGTCCGAAGCGCGCACCCCGGAACGACGCTGGATCAAACCTACGCGCTGAATGGGTTCACCCGGTGATGTGCTGCCTGGCGCGATCGTTGCATTGGCGAAGTTCCCTTTCACGGAGGACAGAGGAACATGGCGTCATTACCCAAAGAAGAAGCACGCGCGGCCGCAGACGCGGCACGCGGGCAAGTGGAGTCCGGAAAGAGGCAGGCCGGCGAACACGCCGAGGATCTCGCGGACGCGACAGCGGACATGGCGGCAACGTTGAGCGAGCGTGACCTGCGAGGTCTGGCCTCGCTGGCACAATCCTTGAGTGACAATCTCGCTGGCCTCGCCGACGGGTTGCAGAACCGCAGCATCGACGAACTACTCGGCGACGCACGCGAGCTCGCGCGCAACAATCCTTCGATGTTCCTGTTCGGAAGTGTGGCAATCGGGTTTGGTCTGTCACGGTTTCTGAAGGCGTCGAATCCGAACGGCGGTGAAGCGTCGTCGTCATACCCCGATTCGTCGAACGAAACGTCGCGAGGTGACGAAAAGGCCCGGGCGCCTGCGTCGCGCGGAACACAGCCGGGCTTCGAGGACGAAAATTCCGGTACGTCGGAATCGAACTACAGACTCGATGTGCAATTTGATGCAGTCGAGTCGAGGACCAGCGACGAATCGGCAAGCCAGCGAGAGAGAAGATCATGAGCAACAATCCCAAAGTACCCGGGCGCCCCTACGCCGACGACGTGCGTGGCAACGAAACGATCCCTGACCTCGTTCGCAATCTGGCGAACGACATGTCGACGCTCCTCAGCAAGGAGTTGTCGCTCGCAAAAGCGGAGCTCCGGCAGGCCGCGTCTGATGCGCAGAAGGCCATTGCCGCGCTGGCGGGCGGCGCGGTGCTCGCGCTGGCCGGAGTGATATTCGTCCTGCTGGCGATCACGCTCTTGGTTGCGAATGCGCTGCCGCTGTGGGTGTCCGCGCTGATCGTGGGCGGTGTCTCGCTGCTAGTCGGTTATGCGATGGTGAAGGCCGCGCAGCAAAAAGTGAGTCCGGCCGCGTTCGTTCCCGAGCGTGCAGCCGATTCGGTGAAAAAGGACGCTGAAACCGCCAGGAGGGCAATGCAATGAACGAAACAGAAATCCCTAGCGAAAAGCTCGACGCGGGGCGTCCCGACGACCGAAAGAGTCCGGAACGTCTCGAACAGGAAGCCGATCAAGCGCGTGCGCGGCTGGAGCGAACCGTTGGCGCGTTGAGCGACCGGCTGTCGCCGGGCGAGTTGCTCGATCAAGGAATGCGCATGCTTCGCGAAAACGGCGGCGAGTTCGGCCGCAACCTGGCAAATCAGGTGAAGCAGAACCCGATGCCGTTGGTCCTCACCGCGATCGGTCTTTCGTGGCTGATGTTCGGGTCCGGATCCGCATCAGATGCGAGCAGCAAGATGCGATACGACCGCGCTCGACAGCCCATGGACAATGAGAATGTGTATGGCGATGCATCGAGTGTCGTACCTACGCGCGCCGCTCTGGACGACAAGGCAGGGTTGATCGACCGTGTCTCCGGGGCCGCGACAGAGGCGAAAGACAAGGTCACGGGCGCCTTGGATGCAACGACTGCTCGTGTCCACGACATGACGAATGCAGTCAAAGACACGACGCAAAACGCTCGCGCGCGAGTACAGGAAACGGCGCTGAACACGCGAGTGACCGTCGCAAACCTGCTCGACGAGCAGCCGTTGGTGGTTGGCGGGTTGGGGCTTGCGATCGGCGCTGCGCTCGGCGCGATGTTGCCGTCCACCGAAGCCGAGAATCGTCTGTTCGGAGAAGCGAGCAGTCGCATAACGTCGAAGGCCAGGAATGTTGCAAGTGAGCAATACGATCGCGTCAAAGAAACGCTTCAAGACGTTGCAGACGAGGTGACCGCAGGGTAGGTGGTAGTTGGCGGACGAGGCCGGATGGTTTGCTGCGCGCACCGAAGTGACCACGTCCTGAACGGTGTGTGAGTGACGCAATGCAACTCGCCTGGTTGCGCGCGGCGAGTCGATAAGCGTTCAGCGCACGACGGACAGGTTGCCAACGCTGTTCGCCAAGTTTTCAAGCGCGCGAGCCAGCGAATCTGCACCGACGTTGCGCCGCTGCAGGATCTCGATCGCTTCCACGTCGTTCGTCAGCGCTGACCAGAGCTTGTCGGCGGCGACGAGCCGCAGCGTCTGTTGATCCTTTGCGCCACTGGCGGCCTTTCCGAGACACGGCCCGCGCAGGTGCTGCCAGTCTGCGTCGTCGAGCCAGCCCGCAAGACGGCCGAGTGCAGTCGTTGCCGCATGTTCCCACAACGTCGCCGTGCCGATACTCAGCATCGTCGGTGTGTGCAGTGCTGCCGGCCTGCGCCCGTGAGAGAGCGTGAAGCGCGTCAGCAAGGTCAATCGCCATCGCTCCACACTCTCGGTTTCTCCCAACGACTGCAGCGCGAACGCCGTCAGCATGCCGTCCAACGGCCGAACCCACGTCGGCTCGCTCTCCGGCACACCGGCGAGTTGAGAAGTTGCGTCGGTGCGAAATTCCGAGAGTTGCGCGCGATCGAGCAATTGGGCCAGGCAGAGTGCCGCTCGCAGCGGCGCATGCGCGCGTCGATACGGATCGCCGCGGAAGCGAAAGCGCGCCCATCGGTTGATTCTGCTGACGCGCGCGCGAAGGCGCGGATCCAATAGCGCATTAGAAGCGGCGTGACGGTCCGAACCGGCGATCAGCGCAATGGCCGCGGTGCGCGCGATGTCGACGGCAGGGAAGAACAACCCTTGCGGAAGCTGGCGCTTGATCCACGCAGCGCCGGGCAAACGGTCGAACAGCAGGCGAAGGCGCGCGAGCAGTGCGAACACGACCAGCACGATGGTGAACTCGTGGCTGGCTTTGAGAATGATCCGATGCTCGCTCGATTGCGTCGACCGGTCGGCGATCGCGCGCAGCGCGGTCGTCCGCGCAGCCACAGCGACCATCCCATGACGCGGTCCCACCACCTGCTGATGATGAAGTACTTACGCATGCGCAACGTCCAGTCGGAGGTCGAGTCGCGCCGGCACGGCGAATGACACGCATGCACATCCTTCGGCGTCAGCATGCATGGACAGGTCCACGCCGCTGCCGTGCAGGCGATATGCGGAATTCGGCGTCAGCGCCCGAAATCTGAAATCGCGCGGAGTCGTAGCAATCCCCGAATAGGGTTCGACGATCCGCGCAGTCCATCGCTGCCTCGTACCGGCTGACGAACTCTTCGATGGGGCACATAGGGGTGAGCGCCCAGACGCTCCAGTACATGAACGCGATTTCTTCCAGCGGATCACCGACGTGCGCCTGCTCCCAATCCAGGATCGCGACGATGCCGCGGTCGTCGTAGAGGAAGTTGCCGAGTCGATAGTCGCCATGGACCAGACTGACCCGAGCTGCAATCGGCTGATGCTTCTTCAACCAACGAATCATGTATGACGTGGCCGGAAACGCTTCGAGGCGTTGCGCGTGGAAGTTGCGCTCGAACTGGCGCACCTGGTCGATTGCCGCCGACTGCGCGGTGGGTCGTCCGAGAATGTCGAAGCCGCCCGCGCGCGGATCGAGTTTGTGCATTCGGCTCAGTATCTCGATGAACTGCTTTAGCACCTTGGCCCCGAGCGCGGTGCCGACGAGCGGCGCAGTGTCGGCGGTGCCCGGCAGCCGACGCGAAATCGAAAACGGCCGTTCGAGCCAGACGCCTTCGGTATCCGTCCACAGCACGTGCGGCACCGGTAACGCCGCGGCGGCCGCGGCTCTGATCACCGCCATTTCCGTGGCAACCGTGCGACGCGTTCCGTTGATCGCGGTAGGACCGTCGTCGCTGACGAGCACACTGGAGTGCGGCTCGCGCATGAGGATGCATTCCTCGAAATGCACCGTGCCGTCTTGCCGCCATCTCACGTCGAAGATCCACGCTTCCCGCGACGCGCCACCGACGAGCGGTTGCAGGTCTCCAGTGTTACGCCGTCGGCGCCGGGCAGCTGCCCGGTAATGAACCGCGTCAGCACCTCCGAAAGAAGGTTGCGGGACATCGTCGCGCCCGCCGGGTTGCCGGATGTCGGGCCGACGCGAGCCGGTGAGACGTCGACCTGATCTTCGCGGTAGAGCATGCGGCGCAGCAGCGCACGGATTTCACGGTCGGCGCGCTTCTGTGTTTCCATTCCGCGTTCGTCGGCGGGCCTCGGGCGCGTCGAGCCTCACGCCGAGCAGGCCCAGCGTGGCGCGCATGTCGTCATTGTCGGCGGACAACAGCGCTGGCCAGCTCGCCCATTCGTTGCCGACGCGATCCAGCACGGTGAGCACTGGCGTGAACAGAAGCGTCAGATCGCTCGTGGACGCTTTGCCGGCCATCTGCTCGACATTGCGGATGAGTCCGGTGACGAGTTCGCTGATGTTGGGTTTCGTGATCATGCGTATGCCTGCCGGAATTCGTGGGCGGGACAGGCCCGTACCTTCCACCTCGCGCCGTCCGAAGTCCAATCCCCGTTCCGGTTACCGGGTTGCGTCGGCGCTGCACCGGACTCCGGAAACCGAAGCGCACGGCGGTGTAGGACGGGCTGATCGAGAGTCGATCGTCGAAAGAGCTTCTGCTCGTTCAACGAAACCCGATGGCGGGACTCTGCAGGCAGCGCCATCAATTCCGAAGTCGTGAGAGGAGTTGCGGCCGAGTTGATCTGTTGGATTGGAGCGCCGCGTGGCGTAGAGATTGCAGGACTTCGCGTTCCTGCTCGCCTCGTTTCAGGAACCGTTCCGACGACCATGGAGCCACGGCGACATTCTGCGCAGTGCGCGAGCACCTGCAGGCATGCATGGTCACCGTCGGATTGAGTCGAACGGGACTGACGAATTGCTCATTGTGAATAGTCGCGTGGGGTCACCGGTGAAGTAGGGTGTAGGCGTACCGATGGCTTTGCCGTCTGGGGAGGCGCTTCGGCTTAGCGATCTCAAAAAAAGACACAAGTGGAGAACCGACATGGACATTCGAGGGACAGTGCTGCTTGGCGCGTTTGTCTCGGCATTTGCCGTGAGCAATGCGTTTGGTGCAGAGGAGGGACTTTTCCTGGGTATCGGCGCGGGCCAATCGACGATGAAGGCGGAGACTGACAACAACGTCGGGCGAACCCTCAAACTTGACGAAAGCGACAATGCTTACAAATTTTATGGTGGTTACAACTTCACGAACTGGTTCGGCATAGAGGGCGGCTACATCGAGTTGGGCAACGCGAATCAGAGCGAGAGTGTTCCGGTGACGGTGACGGGGAACCCCGACAAGGTCGAGGGCGAAGTGTCGGCCAACGGCTGGCAGGGGTATGGCGTGCTGTACCTGCCGCTCGGCAACTTCGACCTGTTCGCGAAAGTGGGCGGCATTGCGGCGAACATCGATGTCGAGACGAAGCTGCATTTTCCCGGCCCGGTTCCACCGGCCGGTACGCAGCACGACAAGTCGAGTGAAGGCAACGGCATGATGGCGTACGGCGCCGGTGCCATGTACAACTTCGGCCACTGGGCGATTCGTGCGGAATACGAAGCGTACGATGTCGACAAGCTCGACGATCTGTATGCGGTGACGGGCAGCCTGCAGTACACCTTCTTCAAGGAGAAGGAGAAGCCTGCCCCGGTCATGGCGTCGACGCCGCCGCCGGCTCCGGCGCCCAAGCCCATGGCGGCTCCTGCCAAATGCCCCGATGGCGATCACGATGGTGTGTGCGATGCGGTCGACCAATGTCCGACGACGCCGGCTGGCGCAAAAGTCGACTCGCACGGCTGCGATTGCGACTACGTGCTGGCGTTGGAATTTGGCTTCAACTCGGCTGAGTTGAGTGCGGGTGACAAAGCCAAAATCGATGCGATCATCCCGGTTCTGAAGAATCCGAAGGTTGCGTTCATTGCAGGAGAGGTGGACGGCTATACGGACAGCACCGGGGAAGAGAAGTACAACCTGGATCTGTCGAAGCGGCGTGCACAGTCGGTTGCGACGTACGTGCAATCACAGGGCGTGAATCTGAGTGATCGGTTCGCGGTCAATGGCTATGGAGAGGCCTATCCCGTGGCGAGTAACGACACTGCGGAGGGGCGTGCCCAGAACCGTCGTGTCGTCTTGCGCCGAACGGATTGCGGCGCCGCACACTAGCGGCCTGTCCGAAACGTCCCGGCCCGCGACGGCATGTCGCGGGCCGCCTCCAGGAAGGTATCCAACATGGAACCTGACTTAAAGGGACCGAAGTCTGTCGAAGATCGTCACCGGTTTGTGGCGGGTCGTGTCGACCCTCGAACCGTCGATGCGCTACAGGCGAGACTATTCGCGAAGGCGCTCGTCGACCTCGGTCTCACCCAATATTCCGCGCTCGCATCTGATCGAACGTACCGTCCTTGAGCGCTCTGCACGCAAGGACGGCACCTACACGAAACTCAAAACTTGAAACACGGGAGAGGGACCATCAGATGAACAGAACCCAGCATGCATTCGTATTCTCAGGTGTGCTCGCCCTAGCGCTGTTGGCAGGCTGTGGGGAGGAGAAGAAACCCGCACCCCCGCCACCGGTCGCCACGGCGCCGGCAAAGTGCGCTGATACCGATATGGATGGCGTCTGCGATACGAATGACCAATGCCCCGACACGAAGGCGGAAACAAGAGTCGGACCCGCGGGTTGCAATTGCGACTACACACTGCAAACGCACTTCGCCAACGATTCGGCGAATCTGGTGGACGCAGCTGACAAGGCCGAACTCGACCGACTGGCAACCGTGATGACGAATCCGAAGTTGCATTTCGTTGCGGGGGAGATCGATGGATATACCGACAACGTCGGCGATGCGGCTTACAACGAAAAGTTGTCCAAGGAGCGCGCCGATGCGGTGGCGGAATATCTGAAGTCGAAGGGTGTTGTGTTAGGCGACCGATTTACGACCAAGGGTTTCGGAGCGGCAGATCCGGTCGGCGACAACAGCACTGAAGAGGGGCGTGCCAGCAACCGTCGGGTGACGATACATCGTACCGACTGCGGCTCGGCAATGTAGGCAATTGGGAGAAAATCATGAAAACAATGTCGAACGTTCGGAACGCAGTACTGGCCGGAATCGTCGGTAGCGCAATCGCACTGCCTTCGCTCGCCGTCGAAGTCGTCACGCAGGAGGACCTGGTCAAAGGCGTCATCAAGAAGGAACAACTCGTCCGGGTTGCGGACAACGCCGTCTTCTTACTCGATACGTCGTCCTCGATGAACGAGGACCTCAAGGGTACGAAAACACCCAAGATCCAAGCCGTGTCGAACGAGCTCAAGAGGAGGAATTCCTACTTCCCGGATGTTGGGATCAATATGGGTCTCTACACGTATACAACGTGGCAGCAGATCTCGCCTGTGGTGCCCTACGACCGCGCGAAGATTGCCGCTGCGCTGGATACGATCCCGGCAAAGGGCAGCGGCCCGACGCCACTCAAGTACGGGCTTGAGAAGCTCGAGGATGTGCTCAAGCCGCTAACAGGCAGGACAGCGGTATTCCTGTTCTCCGACGGTGAATATACGGGAGGGAGCCCCGCCGAAGTTGCCAAGAGGCTGGCCTCTACCTACGACGTCTGCTTCTACGTGATCAGCACGGCGACGCCGAACAAGGAAACCACGCTCAAGCAGGACGTCGCGTCCCTCAACGCGTGCTCCCGATTGATTCCGCTCGCCGATTTCATCAACCATCCCGACTACACGTCCGGTGCGCTGTTCGACGTGCGGGTTACCGAGCACGTCGTTACGACGACCGACAAGAAGATCGTCGGGCTCAAAGTGGACAACATCAACTTCGCCCACAATGAGACTGAACTTTCTGCCAAGGACAAATCCGAGCTGGACGACGTCGCGGTGTTCCTCAAGGCCAATCCCAAGGCATATGCCGTCATCGCAGGATATACCGACAACTCCGGTGCCAGGGATCACAACGAGGCGCTCTCTCGTAGTCGCGCCGAGATGGTCGCGAGCTACCTGAAGACAAAACCTGGAATCGACGACTCTCGATTGGTGCTGTTCTGGTACGGGCCCGAGAACCCGATCGTCAGCAACGACACGCCTGAAAACATGGCGATGAATCGGCGTGTCGAGATCAATGTGGGAGGACTCTAGCGCGAGATCCGTACGCTCCTCGGGTGGCGAATTCAGAAAGCCCCGCTTGGTGCGGGGCTGTTCTGTTGCAACGCTCCATCTTGCAACTTCTACAAAGGTGCGTAAGACGTATGAGGGTGTTTCTCCGCTGCCATATCCCGCGAAGTGGGAACCGCGCGGATTACGAAACATCCGACTGGCGCGACCGTACTGTGTCGTTAGTCGGCGAGTGGCCCGTCCAGTGCCTGAACGCGCGGCTAAAGTTGCTGGTGTTGGAGAATCCGAGCAGGTAGGCAATCTCGGTGATCGACATCGCGGAGTTATCGATGTATCCGAGAGCCAACGCCAGACGCGTCTCATTGACGACATCGTGAAACGTCGTGTTGCTCTTTGCGAGCTTGAGCTGCAACGTGCGCGGGCTCATGCAGAGCTTCTTCGCGATACTCTCCTTTGTTACGTCTCCGGACGGAAATTGCTGGAGTAGCGACGCACGAACGCGCGCCCGAATGTCGCTTCGGTCGAGCTTCGCGAGATAGCCAACGACGATCCGTTCGTTCTGCTCGGCAAGTTCGCGGCTGGCGCCCGTCAGCGGCACCTCCAGTGCAGAAGCGTCGAATACGAGGGATGTATGGCTGTTGCCGAAAGAGACGGGGCACCCGAACGCGAGGCGGTGGCGCACGCCGTTGTCAGGAGGATTGGGTCGGTGTTGCTCTATGTAAATGGGCCGGATCTTTCCGTCGGAGAGTTCAGAGAACAGGCGGATGAGAAACAAACCGAACACGTCGTCAGTCAGCGGCGGCGATTCCGCGACGAGCAGAAACTCGAGCCGCGCTTCGCCATTGCGGATGTTCATTTCCGGCCTGGACGTGCCGGAAAGCAGACGGAAATAGCGAGTCATGCGTTCGCACAGTTCACGCAGTGTTGCGCTTGCAGTCATTGCATAACCAAGCGCGTGGAGGTTTGCCACATGCAGGAAGTTTGCGGCGTACAAGCCGAAGTAAGGGTCGTTGGTGAGTTCCACCGCGGCCGCCAGCAGTTGCCGAACCGATGTCAGCGGTATCCGATTCAGTGGGTCGTTCGATGGCACATTGGAAATGCCAGCGGCGTCTAGAATGGCATCGGTCGCGATGCCGCGGGCTTCGAGTGCACGTACAACTGCGCCGACGTATCCGCCGATGACGGTGATGTGTGCGTCATCCGAAACAATCGAAACACTGGGCATTTGGACTGCTCGCAGTGAAGATTGCGGCATTCAAGTGTACGTGAACGGCTGTGGCCGGTGCTACCGGACGCTGCCTTCGTTGGCCTACGGATTGCACGCCCATTTCCTGGAACAGACGACAAATTCCGGGGATCCCAACGATGCAAACGCCGATGGTGGGTGAGTTCGGGCATCGCGGCTTCGAGATTCAGTGGACGTGCGAGGAGGACGCAGCGATCAGTGGCGAGAGTCGCTGGACGCTCCACGCCCGTCTTGGAGACATCATCGTTAGGCGCCACTTCCCTGTCCCACTTTCTTGGGACGAGGCCGATGAGGAAGCCAAGAGCATCGCGCCACAGTTGTTTCGTATGGCGGTACTCGAACTACTCCGGCGTGAATGCTTGGCCACTCGTCGAGAACGGGATCTCTATGAGACCTATTTGGATCGACTCGGATGAACGAACTACCTGAATTGACGGACGAGCAGTTGGCGAAAGCGATACCGGCGCGCGTGCGCAGGCGTTTGATGCAAGCAACCCTTCAGTCGGGAGCTGGGATCTGCGGCTTGAGCCGCATCGATGGCCGATGGGCTTTCCCCGGTTTGGTGTTGTTGAAGCGAATAGCGAGGTCGTAGTGCCCGCAAAACACCCACATTGGGACAACGCGGGATCTAGGGAAAACGGGTAAGCCGATGATTTGATTGGCTCCGCCTGTTGGACTCGAACCAACGACCCGCTGATTAACAGTCAGCTGCTCTACCAACTGAGCTAAGGCGGAATACGGGAGCGCGTCAGTTTAATCGGCGAGCCTCGATTTGCAAGTGCCGGGCCTCCCGCGCTGCGGTTCTCGGCGTGTCAGTAGTGTTTCGCCGAACGCGGGTCCACGTCGCGTAGCGGGAGGTACAATCACACCAGCCCACGAAGTTGCCGTCATGCCGCAAGCAATCAATCAGTTCCAAGTGGTCGCACCCTACAAGCCGGCTGGCGATCAACCGGAGGCGATTGCAAAGATGATCGACGGCTTGGAGTCGGGTCTTGCGTCGCAGACGCTGCTGGGAGTGACGGGCTCGGGCAAGACATTTTCAGTGGCCCGCGTGATCGAATCAGTCAATCGGCCGACACTCGTTCTGGCCCCGAACAAAACCCTCGCCGCGCAGCTCTACGGCGAATTCAAAGACTTTTTCCCGCACAACGCCGTCGAGTACTTCGTCTCCTATTACGACTACTACCAGCCCGAGGCCTATGTCCCGTCCTCCGATACCTATATAGAGAAGGACTCGTCGGTGAACGCGCACATCGAACAGATGCGCCTGTCCGCCACGAAAGCGATCATCGAGCGGCGCGACACCATCATCGTGGCGTCGGTGTCGGCTATCTACGGTCTCGGCGATCCCGGCTCTTACCTGAAGATGGTGCTGCACCTCGACCGCGGCGACCGGGTGGACCAGCGCTACATCCTGGTGCGGCTCGCGGAGCTGCAATACATCCGCAACGACGTGGTGTTCCAGCGCGGCAGCTATCGCGTGCGCGGCGACGTCATCGACGTGTTCCCGGCCGAATCCGAAAAGGAAGCGGTGCGGATAGAGCTGTTCGACGACGTCATCGACAACCTGTCGGTGTTCGATCCGCTCACCGGCGAAGTGATCAACCGCGTGCCGCGCTTCACGATCTTTCCGAAAACGCACTACGTCACGCCGCGCGAGCGGATCATCGCGGTGCTGGACGACATCAAAGACGAGTTGTCCGATCGGCTGGCGTATCTGAACTCGCACAACAAGCTCGTTGAGGCGCAACGGCTCGAACAACGCACGCGCTTCGATCTGGAGATGATCCGCGAACTCGGCTACTGCAGCGGTATCGAGAACTACTCGCGCTATCTATCCGGCAGGAAGGCGGGCGAGGCGCCGCCGACGCTGTTCGACTATCTGCCGAAGGACGCGCTGCTCGTAGTGGATGAATCACACGTCACCATTCCGCAGATCGGCGGCATGTTCAAAGGCGACCGGTCACGCAAGGAAACGCTGGTGGAATACGGTTTCCGGTTGCCGTCGGCGCTCGACAATCGGCCGCTGCGTTTCGACGAATGGGAAGCGCTCGCGCCGCAGATGATCTTCGTTTCGGCCACGCCGGGGCCGTATGAGGCCAGTCATGCGGGGCAGGTGGTCGAGCAGGTGGTGCGGCCCACGGGTCTCGTCGATCCGATGATCGAAGTGAAGCCCGCGTCCACGCAGGTGGACGACCTGTTCCACCAGATTCAGGAAACCGTGGCGATCGGCGATCGCGTACTCGTCACCGTGTTGACGAAGCGGATGGCTGAAGATCTCACCGAATACCTCGACGAACACGGCGTGCGCGTGCGCTATCTGCACTCCGATATCGATACGGTGGAGCGGATGGAGATCATCCGCGATCTGCGCACCGGCGAGTTCGACGTACTGGTAGGCATCAACCTGTTGCGTGAAGGATTGGACATGCCGGAGGTATCGCTGGTCGCGGTGCTCGATGCGGACAAGGAGGGTTTTCTGCGCTCGGGCGGTTCGTTGATTCAGACGATCGGGCGCGCTGCGCGAAATCTCCGGGGACGCGCCATTCTTTATGCCGATCACATGACCGGTTCGATGGAACGCGCGATCGGCGAGACCGAGCGGCGGCGCAACAAGCAGATCGAATTCAACGCGGCGCACGGCATCACGCCGAAGAGCATTCAGAAATCGGTGGCGGACATCATGGAAGGTGCGCGCGCGCCAATGCCGGGACAGATGCCGAAGCGCAAAGACGGCGACTTGAACAGGCGTGTGCGCGTCGACCTGCCGGCCGATCCGAAAGCGCTCGGCAAGCTGCTGCGCACGATGGAAGACAAGATGCTGCAGCACGCGCGCGACCTCGAGTTCGAGGAAGCGGCGCAGCTGCGCGACGAGATTCACGCGATCCGCGCGAAAAGCTTATTGGCGGGTTGACTCCGCCGCGCCGTTCGCAAGCTGACCTTCCCATTTGGCTTGCACTGCACTCGCAACCGCGTTGCCGACCACGTTGGTGGCGCTGCGGCCCATGTCGAGGAAGTGATCCACCGCGAGAATCAGCACGAGACCCGCTTCCGGCAGGTTGAAGTACGCGAGCGTGGCGGCGATCACTACCAGCGATGCGCGCGGCACGCCGGCGATGCCTTTCGACGTGATCAACAGGATCAGCAGCATCGTCGCCTGCTGCCCAAGCGTGAGCTCGATGCCGTATACCTGTGCGATGAACAGCGTCGCAAAGGTGCAGTACATCATCGAGCCGTCGAGGTTGAACGAATAGCCGAGCGGCAACACGAAGCCGGAGATGCGTCGCGGCACGCCGAACCTCTCGAGCTGCTCGAGGATGCGCGGGAACGCCGCCTCCGAACTCGCGGTCGAGAACGCGACCAGAATGGGATCGCGCATCGACGCCATCAGCGGCACCACGCGCCGGCCGATGACCAGCCCACCGAATGCGGCAATGACCAGCCACAACACGAGCAGCGCGAAGTAGAAGCTGGCGATGAACTTCGAATACGTCACGAGAATGCCGAGACCGTTCTGCGCGATCGTGGCGGCGATGGCGGCAAATACCGCAAACGGCGCCACCAGCATCACGTAGCCGGTGATCTTTAACATCACTTCGACCAGCTGTTCGGCCAGCACGACGATGCTGGCGCCGCGTTCGCCGAGGCTGGCGAGCGCGACGCCGACGAATACGGAGAACACGACGATCTGCAGGATCTCGTTGTTCGCCATCGCTTCGACGATCGAGCGAGGGAACACGTGCGTAACGAAGTCTTTCAGCGTCAGCGCGCCGGCTTCGACCCCGCTATGCGAACCTTCCGGCGGCAGCGGCAGATCCAACCCTGCGCCCGGATGCAGCGCCGTGACGATGATGATGCCGAGCACCAACGAGATGACCGAGGCGCCGAGGAACCAGGCGATGGTGCGCGCGCCGATGCGGCCGAGTTGCGCGCCCGCACCCATGTTCGCGATGCCGGCGACCAGCGTGCCGAACACCAGCGGCGCAATGATCATCTTGATGAGCCGCAGGAATACGTCGGTGACGATGCTCAGGTTCGCCGCCACGCCCGCGGCCTGCTCGGTCGTCAGTTGCCCGTGACAGATCCAGCCGACGAATACGCCGGCGACCATCCCGATCAGAATGGTCAGCGAGAAACGGTATGACATCAGCGTGAACCGCGAGCTTGCCGGTACGCGTCGCGCACCACGCGGTCATACCGGTGCAAATCGCCTCTTTCAGCGATGATCATCCAACGATTTCCTTATGGCGTGAGCGTAACTACGGAGCCCAATGCGAAAAGCGACGTGCGTTCTGCTGCAGACCCACCAGCCATCGCGGCGACGACGAGCCGGTGCCCGCCGGGCGCAGCTGCGGATGTGCTGCCAGAACCTGCAGCACGTGTGGCTCCTGCGCCGAATCGACGTCGACGAAGAACACATGCTCACCGGCGCGCAGGGCTTTCTCGAACCGGCGGAAGCGCGAGTTCGGCAACTGGATGCCGATCAGACCGCCTTCCCACGTGAAGAACCCGAGCAGCACGATCGCGAGAAACACGAATGGAACCCAACCCAATTTCGCGGCAAGCCCGGTGAGGTGGGCAGTCGCGATTGCCACGATTGACGCGGCGAGGCCCATCAGCGCGCCGATTTCGGCGGAGTGAATGACGTCTTTCTTCATCAGCGACTGAACGTCGTGCAGGTTGCGTTGCTCGGCATCGGCATCGTTGAGGCTCAACACGTGAATCTGTTCCGCCGCGATGCCCTTCGCCATCAATGCGCGTTCGACTGCGGCAACGACATTGAGATCATCGCCGATGAAGTAGTGCCTCTTCATGACAAAAGCCCTTTGTGGTGCGCACAGCGCGTGATGCGATTAGACACCCGCACTCTGCGCTGTGCCAGACGCAAACCGAGAAGTACGGGACGGAGCCAAATCGTATATCTCGTCGGAAAATGGCCAGACTTTTAGCTCATCGCGTTATCGAAGCGGTCTCGATACTGATATTGCGTAGGATGTTCGCGTTTTGTAGCATGCGGGGACGCCGTGGGATGGCCGTCGGGGTGACGCCAGTCCTACACCAGGGGTCGATCGAGTCCTTCAAGGGGAGAACACCGTGAAGCATGTCCATGCGCGCGTCTGCGCGAGTTTCGTTGTGCTCGGATTGTCCGTCGGGATGAACGCGGTGTCGTACGCGGCGTCCACGGAGATCGAAGAAATCGTGGTCACCGCGCAGAAGCGCGAAACCAACCTGCAGCAGACGCCGATCGCCATCACCGCGATCACGCAGGAACAGATCCAGTTGAACCGGATCCAGGATTTCGCCGACATCGCGCTGCACACGCCGAGCATGAGTTACACGGAATTGCAGGGCTTCTCGCAGGCGTCGATCCGCGGCGTCGGTACCGACCTCACGAACCTCGCCAACGAAACCGCCATTGCGATGTACGAAGACGGCGTGTATCGCGGCGCCACGTTCTCGCAAACGGTGCCGCAGTTCGACCTGGAACGCATCGAAGTGTTGCGTGGTCCGCAAGGCACGTTGTACGGCCGGAACGCCACCGGTGGCGCAATCAACATCATCACGCGCATGCCGTCCACCACGCCGCAATTCAACGCCTCGTTCACCGGCGGCAACTACGACCGGATCCGGGTTGAACTCGGAGCGTCGGGTCCGATCGCCGACGGTATTCTCGGTCGCGCGAGCTTCGTTACCGACAGCCACTCTGGATTCAACGACAACAAAACGTTGGGTGATTCGGAAGGCGACGACAGCCTGAAGGGCGGCCATGCGGCGTTGCAGTTCGATCTGAGTGAGACGGCAGAACTGGTGTTGCGAGGCAACTACACGCGCAATCACGGCAACACCGGCGTGTTCATGGTGCGCGAGATCTCGCCGACTGCGCTCGGCATTGCGCCGGACAACCTCGGCGGAATTCTGACCGTTCCGGGTCTCGCAGGTCCCGGCGTGAGCCTCGCGGACGCGTTTGGACTGACGTTCCCGCAGGCGGGCCAGCCAATCGTCGTCGATCCGGATGATCACGATTCGTATTCCAACGACCCAACGAAGAACAACGTCAAGCAGTACGGCGGTAGCGCGACGCTGTCGATGCAATTCGGCGACGTCACATCGAAGCTGATTCTCGGGCGGCAGGATGCAAAGTGGGTGGGCGACACGGATACCGACGGCACCGACATCACCATGCTGTTTCAGGCCGGTCAGCAATCGAACCGCCAGAACACTGCGGAACTGAACTTCTCCGGCAACTACTGGAACGACCGGGCTACGTGGATGATTGGTGCGTTCTACTTCCAGGAAGACGGGTACACGCACTTCTATTACGACCTGCCGGCGCTACAGCAGACGTATGAGGCGCTGTTCGGCATCTTCGGACCTAGCGGTGTGCCGTTGCCCCCGGGCAGTCTCGCGTTCTTCGGCACGCGCCTCAGCCACGGCCAAACGGATACGGCGCCGTTCCTCGATTTCCGCGGCAACCAGAACAGCAAGTCGTGGGCTTACTTCGGACAGACCACCGTCGACATCATCGACAACCTGCACCTGACGTTGGGCGCGCGCTATACGGACGACACGAAAGACATGCACCGCGAGCTGTCTAACAACCTCGGTGGGGCGCCGTGCGACCAGCACATCAACCAGGAATGGAACGAGACGACCGGCACCGGCATCATCAATTACGATTTCACCGAAAACGTGATGGCCTATCTGAGTGCATCGAAGGGCTTCAAGGCCGGCGGATTCAACGTCTCGGAATGCGAGGGGCCGTTCGACCCCGAAACGATCTGGGCGTATGAACTCGGCGCGAAGGCCAAGCTGTTCGATAACCGCCTGCAGCTGAACGCCGCGACGTTCGTCTACAAATACGACGACATTCAGGTCAACCGGTTCGTCAACAACGCGTCGTCGATCACCAATGCTGCCGAGGCGGATATCTACGGAGCCGAACTCGAATTCGTGGCACTGGTGGGCGGCGGTTTCGAGGTGGACGGCGGCGTAACGTACTTGAACACCGAGTACGGCGGCGGCGCGAGCTTCAGCAACCCGATCCTGGGTGGTCCGCCGATCAGCGTGGACGGTAACGACACGTTGCGATCGCCGCCGTGGAAGACCTATATCGGCGCGCAGTACGAATGGGATACCGGTCTTGGCCGATTCATCTTTCGCGCGGACATGACGTACTCGGACAGCTTCTACTTCGACGTGTTCCAGGCGTCGCTGCCGAACCAGGACAAGATGGAACAGGATGCGTACACGATCACCAATGCGCACATCGCGTGGGAGAGCACCGACGCCAAGTACTCGGGTCAGCTGTTCTGCCAGAACATCACCGACGAGCTGTACGCGAATTCGAGCCAAGCGGTGGGCACGACCGGCGCCGTAATGTCGCAATACACCTCGCCGCGTCAGTTCGGCATCCGGGTGTCGATGCAGATGGGCGAACAGCACTGACGGCCATCTGACTACCTGCCGGGGCGCACCGTGCCTGCAAAGCCAATCGATGATCTCGATCGCAAGATCATCGAACTGTTGCGCGAGGACGGTCGCGCCCCCAACAAACTGTTGGCGGCGCAACTGGGTGTATCGGAAACGACGATAGCGATCCGCATCCGCTCGCTGCGCGAACGCAAGGTCATGCTGGTGACCTTGCAACGCGACTTCTACAGCCAGGGCTATGACCTGCAGTGCCTCGGCGACGTTTACGTCGCCGACCGGCATGTGGATGCCGTAGCACGCGACCTCGCCGCGCTGGCCAACGTCACGATCGTGACGCTGACGCTCGGCAGCCCCGAAATCTTCATCGCGTTCAATGCGCGCGATCGCAACGACGTGGTGAAGATCATCGACGAGCAACTCGCGCGCGTGAAAGGCGTGGATCGCATCGAAACCTACGTGGCGCTCGACATCCGCAAATACGAATCGTGGTTCGGCAATCTGGCGCACCTATGACGCGCACCACCATCAAAACGGACTCGGTCGACGAAGGCATCATGGCGATCCTGCGCGAAGACGGCCGCCTGAGTAACCGGGAGGTGGCGCGACGTCTCGACGTGTCGGAAGGCACGGTGCGGCAACGGCTGAAGAAGCTGCAGGATGCGGGTGCGATCCGCATCGGCGTGGTCACTGACGCAAACCGCGTGGGCTTCGCGGTTTCGGCGTGGGTGCGCGTGGCGGTGTCTCCCGAACACACCGACTACGCGCTAACGACTTTCTCGGGTCTCAAGGAAGTGCAGTACGTAGCGGCGGTGGTGGGCCGCTACAACGTGCTGTTGGTGCTTACCGCGGCGACCCAGCTCGAGCTGATGCGGCTGGTGAATTCGAAGGTCGAGAGCTGTCGCGGCGTGAGCCAGGTGGACGTGCGCATCATCGCGCAGACGGTGAAGCACGATATCCACGAGGTGGTTGTGCGGCCCACGCTCGAGCCGGCGAAGCCGTCGACCAAGCGCAGGTCCTGACCGCTACTGCGACGTGATGCCGGTGGGGTCGGGGCTGTAGGTGTGATCGCTGACGATCTGCCCCTCGGCATTGAACGTGAGAATCACACACGCCTTGAAGGTGAGCGGCCCGAACACGCCTTCGCACTCGACCGCAACCGAGTCGCCGTTCGCAAATTTCTTCAGTACGCGCAGTTTGCGATCCACCTGGTGTTTCTGGATCTCGTGTTCGATCGCGCGCAATCCGCCGCGGCCGTGATAGACGGTGCCGGCAAACATGTTGTGCACCTCGCAATTCTCCGCGTAGCACTCGTCCACCATCCGATCCACGGCGTTGTTGTAGGTGTCTTCCCAGCGGTCGACCATCTCGAGGTTGCGTTGTTCGGTGTTCGTCATCGTATGTCTCCTTAGCTGGGACCGATTGCCGCGACGACGCGTTCGCGCGCCGGAATCGGATCGGGAAGGGTCTTCGTTGCAGGTGACAACAGGATTCTGATGGCGCGCGCCCACACTGATGGGCTTGTGGCCCAATCGGCGAGCCCGGCGAGCCCGTGGTAACCGGTCATGATCGCGCGGTGCAGATGGGAGTCGGCGCGCATGCCGCGTTGGATGATGATTTCGTCCAGCGCCGCCGCTGCGCGATCGCGCAGCGACAACGGTTGGCCGAACAGTTTTGCCCGGTACTGCTTGTAGCGATCGCGATCCATCGTGAGCGTGGTGCTCCAGTTGGCGCGAAACGCGCTGCGCAAGGCCCTTTCGTATTCGACCACTCGTGTTTCCGGGTTCGGGTCGCGCTCGAGAATGTCGGCGAGCATGTGCGCTTGCGTGAACCCCCAGGTGCAGCCGCGACCGTACTTCGGGTTGGTGCGCACGGCCGTGTCGCCGATGAAGAACAGGCCGTGCACCTGCGCTTTGCCGTCGATCACCGTCGAGCGCCAGAACGAGTCGAGCGCACCGAAGCCGTAGACGATGTTGTTCACAGGGCTGGCGAATGCTGGATCGATCCAACCGGCGGCGCGCGGGATGAGACGGCAGAACGCTTCGAACTTCTGCGGATCCTTCACGGCTTCATAGAGCACCGGATCGTCTTTCCAGACCGCGATCGTGATCGTGAAGTAGCCGTTGTCGGCCGGCAGCATGCCGATGGTGTAGTCCGATGTGATGATGGCCGGCAGGCCATGGAGCGGCGCGTAGGTCTGGCCGGGCTGCAAGCGGTATTGCCGCGTGAAATAGACGTCGCCGGACTCGAAGTGTTCGTCGCGGATGTCGGCGCCGAGTTTGCGCAGCTGATTGTCGAGCCGTCCGGAGCGTCCGGAGGCGTCGATGACCACGTCGCCCCTCAGTTCTGCCGTGTCTGCGTGGTCGCGCCGCACGCGAACGCCCACCGCTTTCAGCGGCCGCACCTCCGCAGCCAACAGCAGCGCTTCCGCTTCGCATCTCGAATGCACCCGCACGCCCGGGAGCGCGTCGACGTATCGGCGCATTACGGTTTCGAGGGTGGAGCGGCGGCTGACGAACGCGGTGAGCTGCGCGTCGCCCGGCAGCGCCCGGTAGTTTGCGCGCGCGACCGGATGCAGTGTTTCCTCGAACCGTAGTTCCCACACGCCTGCTTCGAGCAGCGCGTCGACCAGTTTCGGATGGTGCGCGTAGATCAGATTGCGCAAGCCGCCCATCAGAAAGTGCGGATGCGGCACCTGCGGCGCGCCGCGGCGACGCCATGCGGACACTTCCGTGGGGTCGAACTGTTGCGGCGGCGGCGGGATCGCGCTCGAGCACGTCGACCTCGAAGCCTTTTGCCTGCATCGCGAGTGCGCTCGCAAGGCCCGCGATACCGGCGCCTATGACGATGACCTTCGTCACGCGGTCAGCGCCGTCCGCGGATGAGTCTGCCAGGACGCGCGCCGGCATCCTGGTCGTGCTCGCGCGTCACCTCGCCGTTCACCAGCGTTGCGAGGTAGCCGGAGCAGCTTTGCAGAAAGCGCTGCCCGCCGGCCGGCAAATCGTTCGTCATGTACGGCTGGCCGAGGCTCAGACGGTCGAAGTCGATGACGTTGATGTCGGCGCGCTTGCCAACCTGCAGCGTGCCGCGATCCGACAATCCGTATAGCGCCGCGTTATCGCCGCACTGCTTCTTTATGGCACGTTCCAGCGACAGCTTGTCGCCGCGCCGGTCGCGCACCCAATGCGTCAGCATGTAGGTGGTGCTCGACGCATCGCAGATGAGGCTGCAGTGCGCGCCGCCGTCGCCGAGCCCGACCACGGTATGTTCGTTGCTCAACATGCCGAACAACGCATCCTGATTGCGCCGCGCGAAGTTGAGCGTGGGTAGCAGCAACATCGCGCGTCCGTCGTCCTGCAGCATCAGATCGTAGATGCGCGCCTGCGGATCCACCCCGTCGCGACGCGCCTGCACGGCAACGGCCGTGTCGAGGGGCGGTTCGTAGTCGATCGGCGAGCCGAGCGGAAAGATGTCTTCGAGCGATTGCCCGATCACCAGATGCATCGCGTCGTTGATGGAGGCCGATAGCGGCGGCAGATCCTTCTCCGCAAGAATCGCGTTGCGGATTTCGGGCGTGCGCAACGCGGCGACGCGTTGTGCGAGGGGGAGCTTTGCGATCTTCAGGTATGTGGGGCGGCGCTGGAACAGGTGATTCGATTGCAGCCCGAGCAACAAACCGCCGGGCCGCGCGGCCGTTTGCGGAAACAACCGCGCACCGTCCGCATTCGCTTTCGCGACGAACGCGAGCACGCGCTTCCACGCATCGGGGTTTTCCTGAAACTCGACGATCAGAAACGTGATCGGCAAGCGGGTTTTCTTCGACAGGCGCGCCATCCACTCCAACTCGTCGTCGAGCTGTGCCTCGTTCGCGCCGAGACGCATGCCGCCCTGGCCCACCGATCCGCCCGGCACCAGTTCGAACACCGTGCCGGAAGCCGCCATCGCTTCGCCGATCGCGAAGACCTCGTCTTCGCCGGCGAACGTGCCCGGTACCGGCAGCCCCTTGATCGATTGATGGCCGAGGATGCGCGACGTGGAGAATCCCAACGCGCCTGCCGCGATGGCGTCGCGCGTGATCGCGGCCATCTGCGCGATGTCGTCGCCGGTGGATGCTTCGTTCTGCACGCCGCGTTCGCCCATCACATAAACGCGCACCGCACCGTGCGGCACGTGCGTTCCGACATCCAGGGACCAACGCTTCTGATCGAGGAGATCGAGATACTGCGGAAAGGTTTCCCAGCTCCACTCGATGCCTTCGTACAGCGCGATGCCGGGAATGTCTTCGACGCCCTCCATCAATTCGACGAGTTCGGCTTGTCCGCCGGGGCGCACCGGCGCGAAGCCGACGCCGCAGTTGCCGGCAATGACGGTGGTGACGCCGTGACTCGCCGACGGTTCGAGTCGGTCGTCCCAGGTGGCTTGTCCGTCGTAGTGGGTGTGGATGTCGACGAAGCCCGGCGTGACGATGGCGCCGTTCGCGTCGATCACCCGTCGAGCACGGTGCGACAAGTTGCGCTCGATGGCGGTGATGCGTCCGCCGTCGATCGCGAGATCGGATTCGTACGCCGGCCGCCCGGTGCCGTCGACAATGCGGCCATTTCTGATCAGCAGATCGCGCATCGTTTCTCTCCCCCCGAAATGCAGCCCCGAATCGACCGCCGGATCATGCGGCGATCGCGCCTGATGCGTCAACAGGATCGCGGCGCATTCCCTCGATGTAGCGCTACAAAGTGGATAAATGCGTTTCAGATTTGGAATTTGATTGCGTAATATTGCGATCAACGGTCGAGATCGTGGGGCGGTAGTTTGGACAGTCGTTTCGTCGACGCGGCAGATTTGCGCATGCACTACCTCGAAAGCGGGTCCGGGCGACCGGTCATCGCGATCCATGGCTGGCCCGAAACCAGCCATGAATGGGTACGTGTCGCATCGCACCTCGGCAACGGAATCCGTTTGCTCGCGCCCGACACGCGGGGCCACGGCAAAACCGCGGCGCCGCCATCCGGCTACGACCGCGCGCAGCTCGCGCTCGACATCGTGCATTTCATGGACGCGCTGCACATCGACAAGTGTCCGGTGATTGCGCACGACTGGGGCGGCATCATCGCGTGCAAACTCGCACTCGATCATCCGCACCGCGTCGAACGGTTGTGCATGATGGACACGATCTGCACCGGCTGGCCGGTGTTCGTGCAGTACTACTACTGGTTCATGGATGGCGATCGCGCCGAGCGGTTCTTCGCGAAGCACTCGCGATCGTTCATCGACTTCCTGATCGGCGGCAGACTTCCCAACGGTTTTCCTGTGCCGCCCGAGAGTCCGTTTCCGATCGACCTGTTCGCGATGACCGCGCCGGATCCGTGGGCGTCGGAAGCGGATCTCGCTGCGTACGCGGAACCCTATCTGCGCGGCGACGATGCCGGCGTGAGTTGCGCGTATTACCGCAGCATGCGTTTCCACAAAGTGATTCCGGATGCGACGGCGCCGCACGGCGAACGCTACGAGCGCGTGTCGACGGCGGAAATGGGACAGATGTGGAGCCGCCAGCAGATACCGGCGCAGTATCTCGACTACGCGCCCGAAGATCGACACAAGATGTACCCGGGCGCGACGCTGTGGTTGTACACGAAGAGCGTCGCTGCAGCCTCCGGGTCGACGATCGATGCGCGCGGAATACCCCGCGGCGATCCGGCGTTCGAAGCGTTTCCACGACATTTTCCACGGCTCGAAGCGGTCGCCGTGGACGGCGGACACTTCTTCATCGAAGAACGGCCAGAAGCCACCGCGAAGCTGCTGTCGCGGTTTCTCGCGCAGTAGCGATGCCGTTAGACGCTGTACCGGATCGCTCGACGCTGCGCGACACGCTCGGCAGCGGCGCGCTCGCCGCCCGATTGGCGTCGAATCTGTTGTGGGAGAAGCTGACCCGGCCGCGCGCCGCGCACGCCGACGACATACCATGCAACTTCGAATCGGTGACTGCGGAGTGGCTCACCGCGGTGTTGTGTGCCGGAACACGCGGCGCCGAGGTTACGTCGGTTCGCCTCGGCCGCGGCAGCATGGGCACGTCGGCCCGGCGTCAGCTTCTCATTGAGTACAACGAGGCGGGGCAACGCGCCGGTCTGCCTGCGAGCGTGTTCGCGAAAGGCACGCCCGATCTGATCACCCGCATCGCGGGCTGCGTGTCCGAATGCATGACGGGCGAGGCGTACTTCTATTCGTCGATCCGTCCGGAACTGCGCATCGAAGCGCCGATCGGCTATCACTCGGCGTTCGATCTGCGGCGCGGCCGCTCGATTCATCTGCTCGAAGATCTGGTCGAAACGAAGGGTGCGACGTTCTGCAGCCTGCACAACCGCATCTATCGAACGCAGGCGGAGGAAATCGTCAGCCTGCTCGCGACGTTGCACGGCACCTACTACGACAGCCCGCGGCTCGAGACCGAGTTTGCGCATATCCTGCGATGGACTGACGAATACGGACGCATGGTGCGGGCGGTGGACCTGAGGAAGTATCACCGTCGCGGCTTCGACAAAGCCGCGGAGGTGCTGCCGGAAACGCTGCGGCGTCGCCGCGAGGAGGTGTGGCCGGCGATCATCCGTTCCGCCGAGTTGCACAACGCGCTGCCGCACACGCTCGTTCATTGCGACGTGCACCTCGGCAACTGGTACACCACCGTGGGCGGCACGATGGGGTTGCTCGATTGGCAGTGTCTGGCGCGCGGCCATTGGTCGCGCGACCTCGCTTACGCGCTGAGTGCGACGCTGACGATAGAAGACCGTCGCGCGTGGGAGCGCGATCTGATCGCGTTGTACGTCGACCTCTTCGCGGTGCACTCTGGCATCACGATCGATTTCGACGAAGCGTGGTTGCGATACCGGCAGCAGATGTTCGGTGCGCTGACGTTCTGGACGCCGACGTATGCGCCGCCGATGTTCGCGCCGCGGAACATGCAGCCGGAAGCGACGGCGGTGGAGATGATCCGGCGCTTCGCGCAGGCGATCGTCGATCTGGATTCGCTCGACAGCTTTTGAGGGAGGAACGGCAATGGCACTGACAGAGCGGGAAAAGCGCAACATCGAACGGGTCAAGCACTGGTCCTGGACGTGGAACAACGCGGTCGACCGGATGGTGGACGAGTGTTACGCGCAGAACTGCGAAGTGGTGAACATGATGACCGGCTACACGATGCATGGCCGCGAGGAACTACGCGCCATCGAACACGCCATGCTGCAGTTCGACGGCACGCGCCGAATGGAGATCACCAACATCGTCGCGAGCGGCGACGTGGTGGCCGTGCAGGCCGATGCGGTGTGGGGAGACACGCGCAGCAAGGCGTGCGTATTCCTGACGTTTGACGATGAGGGGATGATCGTCATCGACAACAGCTATGGTTCGGACCCATCCGGTGCATCCACACCGGTGGGGTGAATAAGTCACCGCCGGTGCCAGGCACCGGAGATGACTAGGCACCGGAGGTGACTAAGCAAGTCAACGCTCGGTGCCAGGCACCGAGGGAGAACGACCAATTTCATCGGGAGACGGCAATGGGGCGACTCGAAGGCAAAGTGGCGGTAATCACGGGCGGCGCATCGGGCATGGGCGAGGCGGCGACGCGGCTGTTCGTGCGCGAAGGCGCGCGGGTGGTAATCGGCGACGTGCAGAAAGACAAAGCCGAAGCGCTTGCGGCCGGGCTCGAGGGGCGCGCGGTGGCGTGCGTGGTGGACGTGAGCCGCTCGGACGACGTGAAGTCGCTGGTCGATACAGCGCTCTCACGTTTCGGCCGGCTCGACGTGATGTTCAACAATGCCGGCATCGGCGGCGGTGAATTGTTGATTCATGAAACGCCGGAAGACGTCTTCGATCGCATCGTCGCGGTCGACCTGAAAGCCGTGTGGCTGGGCATCAAGCACGCGGTGCCGGTCATGATGAAGGCCGGCGGTGGCGCGATCGTGAACACGGCGTCCGTATCGGCGCTGCTCGGCATGAAATACCAGGGTGCATACGGCGCCGCAAAGGGCGGCGTCGTCCAGCTCACCCGCGTTGCCGCGATCGAATACGCCGAACACGGCATCCGCGTGAACGCGATTCTTCCAGGCGGCGTGCTCACGCCGCTGGTGTATGCGAATCCCGCCTTTGCGCAGCCGTTAGACCCGCAAGTGGTCGAAGCGCAGCTGGCACACGTGCAGCCGATTCGTCGCGCCGGTCAGCCGCTCGACATCGCGCATGCCGCGTTGTGGCTCGCCAGCGACGAGTCGAGCTTCGTCACCGGTGCTTCTATCGTCGTCGACGGCGGCTGGACCGCGTCGGCGCGGCCGCCGGAGGAGCTGGTCGAGCGCGCGCGAAAATGACGATCCTTTGGCACGGCCGGACGAGCGACCAGCATTGCAGTCGAGTCGGGGAACGGGAGGTACCAGACCGCTGACGAGCGTGTTCGGTCTTGGGGGTTGGCAGCACGAGGCCCACTCGGTAATCATGGGGTCGCGCGCGAGGCTGGGGAGCAGCGCGCCGAAGCCAAATTATTCAAGGGTGGGGTCTACATGGGGAAAGTTCCTGACCGGATCGATCTGCAGATCATCGACACGCTGCGCCAGGATGGCCGCACACCAAACAAGTCGATTGCCAAGCTTCTGAACGTTTCAGAAACGACCATCGCATCCCGCATCCGGGCCATGACCGAGCGGAATGTGATGCGCGTGACGCTGCAGCGCGACATCTATTCGCTCGGCTACCAGTTCCAGGGATTTCTAGACCTCTACGTGGAAGGCAGAAGTGTCAACGACGTGGCCGCAGAGGTCGGAACCATCGACGGCGTGCTCGCCACGGCGATCTATCTCGGCAGTCCGGACATCTTAGTGTCGTTCGGTGCGCGTGACCGTGAGGATCTGTCGCGGCTCATCAATGGCGAGGTCGCAAAGGTGGCAGGTATAGCGCGAGTGGATTCGTACGTTGCACTCGACATCCGTAAGTTCGTATCCGGCTACGTCGCGCTAGAGGAAGAACGCCATGCAAACTGATGCAGTAGACGAATCGATCATGAGCCTGTTGCGCGAAGACGGACGGCTCAGTAATCGCGAGGTGGCGCGTCGTCTGGACGTGTCAGAGGGAACGGTACGGCAGCGGTTGAAGAAGCTCGAAGATGCAAACGCGATCCGCATGGGCGTCGTGGTCGACCCGGTGAAACTCGGTATCGGGATTGGTGCGACGGTTCTACTGACGGTTGAACCAGGGTGCGTGGAGGAGGCACTCGATGCTTTCTGCGCGCTGCCCGAGGCAGCATATGTAGCCACGATCATGGGTCCGTTCAACATTCTGGTGTCGATGGCGACAGTCGACATGCAGGCGTTGCGCGGCCTGATCCGCGCCACCATCGAGCCGTTCGAGAGTGCGGTGCGCCAGGTCGACGTGCGCCCGATGGTCAGCATTCCGAAGCACGACTACTACGTGATCGCGATCCCGCCGAAGGGATGATCGGCAACGCGTCTGCCAGCACGAAGCATCTTCAATCGGGGCAAAGAAAAGCCGGGCTGTGACGCCCGGCTTCAATGCACTCCGAATCGGGTGGGGGAGTCGGAGTGCGAGGAGCGGCACTCATGCTCGAAGTGCCGTATGCGATGTAACGCGCTCGCCTTCCGCGTGTCTGTGCGATGTCTAACAGCCGGCACGGCCCCTTAGGGTGTTTGTTAGAGAAGGCGTTTGGGAACCCGTCACTGAGATGCCCGGACCAGAGGGTGGGGAAGCGACGGACGGCTCGAACCGGTCGGTTGGTAGGCGCGAGTGGGTTCGAACCACCGACCCCCACCATGTCAAGGTGGTGCTCTAACCAACTGAGCTACGCGCCTGCGGAAGACCGGCGGAAACGCTCGCGGGAGGCTCCGCCGAAGGTCGCGTAAGGTACCATCGGGCGTCGGCGACTTGCAAACCTGCCGCGCAGGATCGAATAGTCGTTTTGCGACAACGGGTTATCGGCCAAATCGCGGTTGCAGCGCGGAACCCGCAGCCTGTAGAATCCGCCACCGCGATGTCACCGGGTTGAATGACCGGTTTCATTGCAATCGAGTTCGAGCCGTACGGGCCTTTCGGAATGAAGGGTCGGTAGCGGCTTTATCGCTTTGGAGTGTTGCCTATTAAGAAACCTGGAGCTAAAGGCGGTGATCGTTCTCTGATCAACGAGGACATTCGTATTTCGCCAGTACGCTTAGTGGGTGCCGCTGGAGAACAGATCGGCATCGTCAGTCGGGATGAAGCGCTCGCCGAAGCGCGCAAGGCGCAGATGGATCTGGTGCTGATCGCACCGGATGCAGACCCGCCGGTGTGCAAGGTGATGGACTATGGCAAGCATCTGTTCGAGCTGAAGAAGCAGAAGTCTGCTCAACGCAAGAAACAGAAGCAGATCCAGGTCAAGGAGATGAAGTTCCGTCCCGGAACAGAGGAAGGCGATTATCAGGTCAAACTACGCAACCTGATTCGCTTCTTAGGCGACGGAGACAAAGCCAAGGTGTCACTTCGATTCCGCGGCCGCGAGATGGTGCATCCGGAGATCGGAATGCAGCTGATGCAGCGGATCGAAGGCGACCTTCAGGAGCACGGCAGTGTGGAAGCACAAGCCCGCTTCGAAGGACGCCAGGTGACCATGGTGCTGGCTCCCAAGAAAAAGAAGAAGTAGCTCGACTACTCATGATGCGGTTCGCGCAACGGCGCGGAGCGCAAATTCATCAATGCGGAGTCTTTTGTAATGCCGAAATTGAAAACCAATCGCGGCGCGGCGAAGCGTTTCAGACGCACCGCGAACGGCTATAAGCATCGCCGCGCGTACAAGAATCACATCCTGACCAAGAAGGGTCCGAAGCGGAAACGTCAGCTTCGCGGCCTGGGTCAATGTTCACCTTCGGACGTCGGTCTGCTCGACCGGATGTTGCCGAAGAAAGCGCGCTGACGGGAGAACGCCATGCCAAGAGTCAAACGTGGTG
The DNA here is from genome assembly GCA_963780795.1 of uncultured Gammaproteobacteria bacterium. Lineage (GTDB taxonomy): Bacteria > Pseudomonadota > Gammaproteobacteria > Pseudomonadales > Azotimanducaceae > DATJGR01. Next base: position 196,761 of record CAWADH010000016.1, read on the forward strand.
TAACGGCGCACGCCCGTCACAAGAAGGTACTGAAGCTCGCGAAGGGCTACTACGGTGCGCGCAGCCGGTCGTACAAGACCGCCAAGCAGGCCGTCATCAAAGCGGGGCAGTACGCGTATCGCGACCGGCGCCAACGCAAGCGTCAGTTCCGTGCGCTGTGGATCATTCGGATCAACGCAGCGGCGCGCGAACACGGTTTGTCCTATAGCTTGTTTATCGCCGGCCTCAAGAAGGCGGCGATCGAAGTAGACCGGCGCGTACTGGCTGATCTCGCGATGCATCAGAAGGTTGCCTTCGGTGCGTTGGCAGAGCAGGCCAAAACCGCGCTGGCGGCTTAACAGCCAAACGATACGACATCGTCCGTCTTCTGGAGGCCATCACGGAGCCCTCCCTGGAGACGTTTGCATAGGGGAAGGGCAGCCACTGTCTCTTCCCCTTTTCGTTTGGGGCTCTTGTTGGGAATTTTGGGAGCAAGCGCATGAAACTGACGGACATCGTCGCTGAAGCCGAGACGGCGATTAACGAGGCGCGCGATCCGCGCGCGCTCGAAGAGGTCCGCGTGCGGTTCCTCGGCAAGAAGGGCGCGCTCACGACGCAACTGAAGTCGCTCGGCGCGCTGCCGGCCGAAGAGCGCCCCGCAGCCGGTGCTGCGATCAACGACGCAAAGCAGAAGGTGCAGGCGTGGCTCGACACGCGTGAATCGGCGCTGCGCCACGAGCAGCTGAACGCCGCGCTCGAGAAGGAGAAGGTCGACGTCACGTTACCGGGGCGCCGGCAATCGGCTGGTGGACTGCATCCGGTGAGCCAGGCGCTCGAACGGGCGGAGCAGATCTTTGCAGCCGCGGGCTATGCGGTGGTAGACGGTCCCGAGATCGAAGACGACTACCACAACTTCGAGGCGCTCAACATTCCGGCGCATCATCCGGCGCGCGCGATGCACGATACGTTCTACCTGAACAACGGACTCGTGCTGCGTACGCACACATCCCCGGTGCAGGTGCGGGTCATGGAAACACAAGCGCCTCCGATCCGCGTAGTCGTCCCGGGGCGCGTATACCGTCGCGACTACGATGCGACGCACAGTCCGATGTTCCATCAGCTCGAAGGGCTAGTCATCGACGAAGGCATCAGCTTCGCGGACCTCAAGGGCACGGTGATCGAATTCCTGCAGCGCTTCTTCGAACAGCCGCTGGGCGTGCGCTTCCGTCCGTCGTACTTCCCCTTCACGGAACCGTCTGCGGAAGTGGACGTTGAGTGCGTGCACTGCCGCGGTTCGGGCTGCAAGTCGTGTGGACAGAGCGGATGGCTCGAGGTGATGGGCTGCGGCATGGTGCATCCGAACGTGCTCGAGATGTCGGGGATCGACTCGGAGCGATACACCGGCTTCGCCTTCGGTTTCGGTGTCGACCGCCTCTCGATGCTGTTGTATCGGGTCGACGATTTGCGGTTGTTCTTCGAGAACGACCTGCGTTTCCTGCAACAGTTCAACTAGGGGGCGCAGATGAAGATCAGTGAAGCCTGGCTACGGGAATTCGCCAATCCGTCTGTCGGCCGCGATGAACTCCTGCAGCGGCTCACGATGGCGGGGCTGAAGATCGAGTCGGTGGAACCGGTCGCCGGCGTATTTTCGGACGTGGTGGTCGCGGAAGTGCGCAACGTGAAGCGGCACCCCGATGCAGAGAAGCTGTCCGTGTGCGTCGTGTGGGACGGCGCTGCCGAACATCAGGTGGTGTGCGGCGCGCCGAACGTGCGCGCCGGGCTGACGACGGCCTTGGCACGCGTTGGTGCAATGCTGCCTGCGGACCTGAAAATCGCACGCTCCAAACTGCGCGGGGTCGAATCGCACGGCATGCTGTGCAGCGCGGGTGAACTCGGCCTCGGCGACGAGGCAGACGGCATCATCGAGCTGAACGGCGACTACCGACCGGGCACGCCGCTGCGTGAAGCGCTCCACCTCGACGACGTCAGCATCGACGTCGAACTGACCCCGAATCGCGGTGACTGCCTGAGCATTCGCGGCATCGCTCGAGAGACGGGTGTGTTGTTCCAGATGCGCGTTGGACAGGTCGACTGCTCGCCGGTCGAAGCGACGCTGGTCGATACGTTTCCGGTGCGTCTCGAAGACGGCGCCGGCTGCCCGCGTTATCTCGGACGCGTCATTCGCAGTGTGAATCCCGCCGCGCGGACGCCGACGTGGATGAAGGAACGACTGCGTCGCGCGGGACTGCGCTCGATCGATCCGGTGGTCGACGTCACGAACTACGTGATGCTCGAACTGGGGCAGCCGATGCATGCGTTCGATCTCGCGGTACTCAAGGATGCCGTGGTCGTGCGGCGTGCTCGCAGCGGCGACACGCTGTTGTTGCTCGACGGCAGGGAAGTGGCCCTCGATCCCGAAACCCTGCTGATCACCGATACAAATGGGCCGATTGCGATCGCTGGTGTGATGGGCGGCGAGCGCAGCGGCATTTCAGCTGCTACATCCGACGTGTTTCTGGAGTGCGCGTTCTTTTCCCCGCGTGCGATCGCCGGCACGGCACGCCGCTACGGGTTGCAGACCGACGCATCCCAACGGTTCGAACGAGGGGTGGACCACGGCCTGCAGTTCGCGGCGATGGAGCGCGCTACGGCGTTGCTGATTCAGATCGTTGGTGGACAGCCCGGCCCGATCGTCGACACCGTCTCTGCGCAACATCTGCCGGAGCCGCGTACGATCGATCTGCGCCGGTCGCGCCTCGATCTCTACGTTGGCGAACCGACCGATGCCGAAGAAATAACTCGCACGTTCGAGCGTCTGGAGTTCCGGCCGCAACTCGAACACGGCGATGACGACGTCTGGTCCATCGACGTGCCGAGCCATCGCTTCGACATCGAGCGCGAAGTGGATCTCATCGAGGAAGTGTGTCGCGTGCGCGGATACGATCGTATTCCGGTGCGCATGCCGCTGACACGCCTGGAGCTCGGACGGCTTCCGCTCGACCGGGCGCCGCGCGCCACGGTGAAGCGGCTGCTCGCGAGCCTCGGCTATCAGGAAGCGATCACGTACAGCTTCATCGATCCGATGCTCTCGGATCTGCTCGATCCTGGCGCTACGACTGTGTCGCTGACGAATCCGATGTCGCAGGACATGTCGCAGATGCGCACGACGTTGTGGCCTGGAATGGTGAAGACGTTGATCGCGAATGCCAGCCGGCAACAAATGCGCGTGCGTCTGTTCGAACTCGGCCGTTGCTTCCGTAACGACGCATCGGGCTTGACGCAACCATTGATGCTCGGCGGCGTTCTGTGGGGTGACCGCTCGCCGGAGAACTGGACGAACGAGCGTGGGCCGGTCGACTTCTTCGATCTGAAAGGCGATGTCGAACGCGTGCTCGAGCATGGCGGCTTCACGTCGTTGCGTTACCAGAACGCGGACGATCCGGTGCTGCATCCGGGGCAGTCGGCAAGCGTCTGGAGCGGCGAAGCCAAACTGGGAAGGTTGGGACGGCTGCATCCCGAACTCGAACACCGGCTCGATCTGAAGGCGCCGGTGTTTCTGTTCGAGCTCGATGGCGAAGCCGTACTCGCGCGCCGCCACCCGTCCCATCAGCCGGTTTCACGCTATCCGAGCGTGCGGCGCGACCTGTCGCTGGAACTCGACGTCGGCGTGCCGGCAGCCGCGGTACGCAGCTGTCTTGAGCGCGCTTTGGGCGGCGCGATGGGTGACTTCAGACTATTTGACGTGTATCACGGGGAAGGCCTTGATTCTAATAAAAAAAGCGTTGCCGTAGGCTTGACGTTGCAAGATCATTCCCGCACGCTGACCGACATGGATATCAACGCATTGATCGACGCGGGGGTCAGCGCTCTGGAAAGGGATCTCGGAGCACGGCGACGCTAGTGAGCGTGACGCGGGCCACGAAATTCGAGGAGACGCCGATTATGAACGCGCTGACGAAAGCTCAAATGGCCGACCGGCTGTTCGAGGAACTGGGCCTCAACAAGCGCGAGGCCAAGGAAGTCGTCGAGTTGTTCTTCGAGGAAGTGCGCGCGTCGCTGGAGCGCAACGAGCAGGTGAAGTTGTCGGGATTCGGCAACTTCGATCTCCGCGACAAAGGTCAGCGCCCCGGCCGTAATCCGAAGACCGGCGAAGAGATTCCGATCACGGCGCGGCGCGTGGTGACGTTTCGTCCGGGCCAAAAGTTGAAGGCGCGAGTAGAGGCATATGCTGGACCCCGGCCAGAATAACGAACTCCCCCCGATCCCCGGGAAGCGCTACTTCACGATCGGTGAAGTGAGCCAGCTGTGCGACGTCAAACCGCACGTGTTGCGCTACTGGGAACAGGAATTTCCGCAGCTGAAACCCGTGAAGCGGCGCGGCAACCGCCGGTATTACCAACGACAGGACGTCATTGTGATTCGGCAGATACGCTCGCTGCTTTACGACCAGGGCTTCACCATCGGCGGTGCGCGCCAACGCCTCGAAGGCGACGACGCGAAAGAGGATCAGACTCAGTTCCGTTTGTTGATCAAGCAGATGATCTCGGAACTTGAAGATGTCTTGAGAGTGCTCAAGGCCTGAGTATTCTCTGCGCCACAATGTAGGCGCTCCTTCCTCGATTCGGTATGATTCGCGACCTTTGATCGGGGCGTAGCGCAGCCTGGTAGCGCACTTGACTGGGGGTCAAGTGGTCGCAGGTTCAAATCCTGCCGTCCCGACCAACTCCAACCTCTTGATCTTGCTTCCTTCCCTCTCTTCGGTGATCATTTTTACCAATGAATTCATTGGTATCTTGCACTTAGTTTGGCGCGGCACGACTCTCCCTAGTCGTATGCTGGCATATGCGCAGTTCTTTGGAGATCTCCGGCGCCGGTATCGCTAGCAGTATCGCTAGTATCGCTAGTATCGCTAGCGGTATCGCAGATTGGGGGAGAACATGAGCTTCACAGCGCAAGCTATTCGGGCATTTCAAGCGGGTACCCGCCCCTACGAAGTGCCAGAGACAGGTAATCCGGGGTTTGTCCTTCGCGTCCACCCGACGGGCCGCAAGGTCTGGATATATCGCTACCGCATCGATGGTCGATTGCGCAGGCTGAGCCTCGGCGTCTACCGCGACGATAACCGCGGCGTTTCGCTGGCTGAGGCGCGCCGGCGCTATTTCGTCGTGCGAACGTTACGGGAATCGGGCGCTGACCCGCTGGACGAGCGGAATAAAGAGGTTGATGCGAAACGAGCCGCGACTGAACGCGAGGCGAAGCGATGGTCGCTTGGCACATTGATAGATCACCACATCGAGGAGTCGCGCTCAGGGGCCGATAAGAAACGATCGTGGGCTGCCGACGCCGCGAATTTGAAGCGAGACATTCCGCCAACTTGGCTGGCGCGTCCGGCCGAGTCGATCACGCGAGCCGAAGTTCGTGAACTGCATGCAAAGGTCGCAAACCGGGCTCCGAGGGTTGCCGCGCTGGTGATCGCCGCACTGCGCAAGGCGTTCAATCGCGGCATCGAGGGGGCGTGCTCGAGTCCAATCCATGCGACCGACTTCGTACGACGCAAGCGGCATCTCGGGAGCGTTATCTCTCGGATACCGAGTTACGGGTCTTCTTGTCGCGTCTTGGCGCAGCGCTGTCCGCGGATCACGCCGATGTAGCGATGCTCAGCCTATGGACCGCGGCGCGGCGAAACGAGGTGATAGGGTCATATTGGACTGAGCTGGATCTAGATCTGGGCGTGTGCGTCTGCCTGGTGTTCGAACCAAGAATGCCAAGCCCCACGAGATACCCTTGCCCCGCCAGGCCGTAGCACTTCTTCGGAAGCGCTCCCTCCACCGTAACGGCGCACGCGTGTTCCCGTCACCCCGCGACCGGACACGGTCGATCTCCCCGCACAATTTCAGCCACGCGATCTGCCGCGCGGCGCCGATGCTGGGTTTGGAGCCGTTCACTGCGCACGATCTGCGGCGAACGGTTGCGACTCATCTGACACGCGATGAGCAGTGTCATCGGGTGGTGCTCGAACGAATCCTGAATCACAGCGATCGAAGCGTTACCGCTCGATACGATCGCCATAGCTACGACAACGAATCGCGGCGAGTCCTCCAGCGTTGGGCCGATCGGCTCGATTCGATGGCTGAGCGCGTCCAAAAATCGTCGGTCGCCGGGTAGACAATTAATTCCCCCGCCCCTTGGCGGGATTGTTTCTTGAGTGCGCCTTTAGTCAGCCGTTAGGGTGACCATCCCATTAAACGGCGGACTATAGTCAAATGCCTCACTCTGCTGACCAATTTGCGCATGAAGGTGCGCTTACCGTTGAGGAGTTTTGCCAACCGCATCGAATCAGCGTACCCACGCTGTACAAGCTCTGGTCGATTGGAATCGGCCCGGAAAGGATGAAGATCGGGCGCAAAGTACTGATCACACACGCTGCAGCGCGGCGTTGGCGAGAGGAAAGGGAGAGGGCAACAGCGGAGGCCGAGCAGAATGGGATCGGATTCGGCGGTGTGGAATGAGACGGACCCAGAGTGATCCGAAGGTGGAACGAGCTGAGCCCGCGAGCCGGGTGTTGGCACGCCTCGAAGCCATCGTCGATCGCGGCTACGGCCAGTTCTTCGCGCGGTGTCCAGCGCACGACGACACGAATCCGAGTCTATCGATCAAAGTGCTCGATGATGGTCGGGTGCTGCTCCATTGCTTTGCCGGATGCGCGATCGATGAGGTCTTGAGCGCTATGCGACTCGAGCTCGCGGATCTGTATCCGAATGTGCCGACTCCGGCGAAGCCGGCAAAGTTCGGTGGAACTATCACGACCTGTTGTTACTGGCGCGCAGGGAAATCCAAGTTGCGGCCATCGCTGCAGCACACGTGTTGGACGGCCAACCATTCAACGAGACAGACCGCGACCGTCTACTCGCGGCGCATGCACGCCTCGTGAAGCTGTTGGAGGTGGTCGATGACTGACTCCATTGATGGAGCGGCGGAGGCGATTGATCGATATGAACCGCCGAGGCTGATACTGCTCGATGCGAACGCGATCGAGCCGCAAACAGTTCGATGGCTGTGGCCCGGACGCATCGCGCTGCGCAAGATCACGCTCCTTGCCAGCGACCCAGGTCTGGGCAAGTCCCTGGTGACGATCGATCTAGTCGCGCGAGTGACCCGTGGGAAGCGATGGCCGTTGGAGAACGCTACAGCTCCAGAGGGCAGTGCCTTGATCCTGAGCGCCGAAGACGATCCGGCCGACACAATGGTGCCGAGATTGATGGCGGCCGATGCGGATCTGTTACGCGTGAAACTGCTCGATTGTGTTCGCGAGACGTCGGTTTCCGGCAACCCGTTCGATCGCGGCTTCTCGCTCGAACGTGACGTGCAGCTGCTCGAACGCGAACTCGCGCTGATGCCGGACTGTCGATTGATCGTTGTCGATCCGATCAGCGCGTACCTGGGTGGAACAGATACCCATCGCAATGCCGATGTACGGGCGCTGCTGACGCCATTGACCAAACTGGCCCAGCGTCACGATGTCGCGATTGTTGCTGTCAGCCACCTCAACAAGGGTACTACGGGGCTGCATGCCAACTATCGGGTGACCGGCAGCATTGCATTCACTGCAACCGCGCGAGCTGTGTACCTGATTGCGAAAGATCCCGATGATCCGAAACGCCGGCTGATGATGCCGATCAAGAACAATCTCGCCGAAGATGAGACCGGCCTCGCCTATCGGATCGATGTCACCTCCGCCGGCATCGCGTTCATTGAGTGGGATGATCGATCCGTATCCGTGACACCCGATGAGGTCTTCAATCCCGACCCCGATTCGAGCGCGAAGGACGAGGCCACGGCTTTTCTGCTGGACATCCTCGCCAACGGACCGGCGTCAGCAAGGGCGGTTCTCGCTTCGGCCCGCGACCCAAGGTTGCCAAGATCGCCGAAGATTGACACGTTTCCCCATTGGGCAAGTTGGCAATGTTGGCAACGTTCGCGGCGATCCAGTCATAAGCGCCGAGCGAGCTATGGCCACTTGTTTGGCGGACAGCGGGTGACGCTTGGGGTCAAACGAGCTAGCTGAGGGGCGTGTTTTCCTTGTCGCGTTGCACATCCGCCGAGTTCGACGCGGCTGCAGGAACCGGTTGTGGCGCGCCCGTTGGATCTGGTTCCGCAGAGAAATCACTCCACTCGCTGACGTGAAAAATTCGAACTCGATGAACGCGGTGGGCTCAGTGAGCCCAAGTACTCCTCGGACAATCGCGCAACCGAAATGCCGCGAGCGCGCCCGAACGGGACGGACACCAGTCGCGGTGGGTGGTATGAATTTCAGCGCGGCTATGAGTGGGCTCACTGAGCCCACTCACCCACTCGACACCGAAGACCGCGACAATGTGCAATCGTCAGATGGGAGCGAGCCGAGAATCGATGGCGGCGGAGCGCACCGCACATGCGCGCAGCCGCCACGGCGGAGATCACGCGACGCAGCTGTACTTGAGAACGCGAACCGAAGGCGCGGTAGCACTTGAAGCAGGGCTCGTGAAGGGCGAAGCCCGCCGCGATCCCTGTCACGACCCGAAGGTGCCGTCGTCACTACGAGGCGTAGCCGTGTAGTGACGACGGCCACACGCCAGTAATCACGCGGTCCCGCGGTCGGATTTCGAAGTGACGCTAGAGTTGTCGCTGCCTAAACTGCATGCATTGACGATTTATACGCGACCACTGCGTTTAAAGTGGCAGGTCGATCCAGCCTGGCGTGAGCCAACCGGACAGCCAAGCAGACGCTCAATCACTGCAACAGCGACATCGAGAACCGTGCAATGTCGCAATGACCGTCAAGGTCATCGGTTCATCGTCGAGAGTCGGATCTTCGATCCAATCGTTCAAGTCGGGCATTCGCCCATCGTTCCTACCGAGATCGAGGGATCGCTACGGCGATCGCGAGATCATCATCAACCCAGCGGCTCCGCCGCATCATCCAAAGGAGGTCATAGAAAACCACGTTCGAGATACGACCTGACTGTGTAGGTCTGTTGGTGCTGGCGCAGATGTTCTCTTCTACCGAAGAGGTTCTGTGTCGCTGGATATCGGCACTGTTCAGGCCAGGGAGTGGTGTCCCACGATCGTTACCGCGAAGGCGGAACTCGTTCAGCTACGGCTGCCGAGTCGATCAGAAACACTAACCAAACCGTTCGAACACCGTAGAGACCTGAACCACCAACCACACAACCAGTCGCGGGATGTCGCAACCTTTTTGAACGGACACGGACCGGCCTGGATGGAATGATTGGCAACGACATCAACGCCTCCCGATAGCGCTTTGAGGTGCAACTCAAAGCTCAGACGCTGCAATGATGAAACGCTGAGGCGACGCCGCAAGTGCGACAGGCTCACGCCTTGAGCATTCCGGAGTTGCCAGCGCGCAGGGCGCGGCCTAGTCTTCGAAAATGATCCGTCAGCTACGCACTCGGCTCGACCGATGGCACAAGGGCGCATTCGCGCTGTGCTGTGCGTTTGTGATTGCGCAGACGATCGGTCTGGCGCACACGTCGGATCTGTCGAAGCACGTAGACGGCACTGCTTGCCAGATCTGTCTGGCAATCGGGCATGCCGCAGGTCCGCCGGCTACGGCAAAGGTACCCGCGGCACCGATCGCATTCGAAGTGATTGCGCAGGTTGCACGAGTCGTTGCTGCAGTTGTTCAGCCGACCTTCTCCCCACACGCAGCCCGCGCACCCCCAACGTTCCTCTGATTGCTCTCTGGTTTGTGACCGTACCGACCGCTCATTGCTGTGGGCGGTCCGTCATGAAGCAATTTTTAGAGGACGATTCAAATGGCACGGATTTACATGGGTGCATTGGCGATCGCCAGTGCGCTCGCGTCTTGCGACGCATTGGCTGACGACCAGAAGGTCGAGGAGATCATCGTAACCGCGAGTCCGCTGGGTGGCACCGCGGACCAACTCGTGCGCCCCGCCGAGGTCGTCAGTGGAGAAGAGCTCGATCGCGTTCGTCGCAGCACGATTGGCGACACGCTGGAGAATCAACCCGGCGTATCCACTACGGACTTCGGTGCCGGCGCGGGCCGTCCGGTCATCCGAGGGCAAGGAGGGCCGCGCATCCAGGTGCTGGAGAACGGCATCGCATCGATGGATGCGTCGGACGTCAGCACAGACCACGCGGTCACAATTGATCCGGCGTACGCGGACCAGGTCGAGATCCTGAAAGGACCAGCGACGTTGCTGTACGGCGGCGGTGCTTCCGCCGGTGTCGTCAACATCGTCGACCAACGTTTACCGACGGCGGTCGTCGACGGGCTGCACGGCAGTGGCGATGGTCAATACAACAGCAATGGCTCGGGCACGACGGGTACGGCTGCGCTGGGATATGGCATCGGTAGCCAGATGTTCCGGGCGCAATACTCCGACCACAACGCAGACAACTACGACATCCCGGGATGGGCGAACACCGACAACACCGGCAGCCGTCACACGCTCGCCAACAGCGAGGTCTGGTCGCGTACCGGCGCACTGTCGTTACGGCTACATCACGGACGCCGGATCGGTGGCGGCGTCGGTGGGAAGATTCCAGACGCGCTATGGACTTCCTGTGGAGGAAACCGCGTTCATCGACATGAACCAGGACCGCTATGACGTGCAGGGCATTCTGAACGCGCCAACGTCCTTCCTCGATTCGGTCAAAGTGCGCGGTGGCTACAACGACTACGACCACACCGAGTTCGAAGCGCCGGGGGTACCGGGAACGGTATTCAGCAACAAACAGAGCCAGGTCCGGATCGATGCTGTGCATACGCCCATCGACGGGTGGCGCGGCGCTTTCGGTGTTCAATACGATCATCGCAAGTTCAGTGCCGTCGGCGAGGAGGCGTTCGTTCCCCAGTCGATCACCGAGGGCCTCGGCGTGTTTCTGGTCGAGCAACGCCCTTACAGTCTCGGCACGCTCGAACTCGGCGTACGTGTTCAAAGGGACGAAAGCGATCCGACGCAGGGTTCGAGCAAGGACTTTACCCCGATCAGCATCTCGGCCGGTTCGATCTTCGACCTGGGACAGACCTATCACTTGAAGGTGTATGCAACCCGGTCCCAACGATCGCCGGTTGCCGAGGAGCTCTATGCATTTGGGCCGCACGGTGCGACAGCCACATTCGAACGCGGTGACGACAACCTCGATCTGGAGACTGCGAACAACTTCGAGATCGGGCTCGATCATCACGGCGACCGGCTGTACTGGCAGCTCAATGCCTACTATGAGCGCATCGAGGACTACATCTATCTGCAGGAGGTCGACACCGGACAGAACGCTGACGGCAGTGGCGCCGTCGCGTCGGACGGCGTCGCCGACCGCGTCGATGCGGAAGGAGTTTTCGATCCCGCCGGTGAGTTGCTCTTGGTCGACTACCAGCAGAAGAACGCCGAGTTCTACGGATTCGAGGCGCAGATGTCGTATGTCATTCTCACCGAGCCCTTCGCGTTGAATGGCCAGGTATTCGCTGACAAGGTCATCGGCCAGCTTACTTCGAACACCAACCTGCCGCGCATTCCGCCGGCCCGTTACGGCTTTGGAATCGACACCTCGCACGGACCCCTCAGCGGGAACGTCAGCCTGGTGCACGCGATGTCACAAGACAATCTGGGACCGCTCGAAACGCCGACGAACGGCTACACGATGGTGAGCGTGGATCTCGGTTATCGATTCTCTCTGGGCGAGTCCGGCGCCGAGACTGCTGAGTTGTATCTACAAGGGCGAAACGTACTCGACGAGGAGGGACGCCGCGCGACGTCCTTCCTGAAGGACGTCGCTCCGTTGCCGGGCGCGTCGTTGGTCATGGGGCTGCGAGTGGCAATTTAGCTTGTAGAGAAGCAGGACCGCCCATCGGGCGGTCCAAGGTTTTTCGGCGAATGGGGGCGAGTCGCTCTAGACGCGCGCGGCTGGTTGCCGCTTGTGCGAAGTATTGCATTCCGTTCCCTGGCCACTCCTTCTAAAAGTGATACCCGACGTTCAACTTCCACAGCGATGGCGCCATGAGCTGATTGCCCTTGGTGTGCGTGTACAGGGGGATACCGGCGTCCATGTGGACGGTGACCTTCCCGGTATCGAGTTGCAGCCCGGGCTCAGCACGACGCGGGTATAGCAGTGTTGTCGGGTCGGACTGACTGCCACCGTCGGGGCGCAGCGGGTCGCCAGGTTACGGTCGTTGGCGATGTCATCGAGGTGGACGCGTCGACGCAGACCATCACGGTCAAGGGCCCTCAGCGGACGGTCAACATGAAGGTGCGCGACCCGGAGCAGTTCAAGCGCGTCGCCGAGGGCGATCAAATCGAGGCGACGTATACAGAAGCCGTCGCGCTATCCGTGACGCCAGCCGCCTAGCCCGTGACTGCAGATAAAGCAGCGAAAGAATAGAAACGTTTTCAACCGGGTGGGCGGCCAAACCATGCGATCAGCGGCTGGCTGCCTCGCGTGGAGATTGGCGACCTGCGCACGCCCTTCCATCGGCACCCAGCATCCAGCAGCTCATCTGCTTCAACACGCTGAACGCCGAACAGGTGTTTGGTGGGCCGCTTCAGTCGCTGGCCGGTCTCGATTTGCGAACAGAGGGCGTGAGACGCAGCATCAACGGCGAGGTGCGCGCATCGGCGACTGCCGTCGAGGTCCTCGGCGATCCCCCTAACGCGGTGGTGTTCATAGCCAACAAGCTCGGTCAACTCGGACGGGTTCTCGAGGCCGGTATGATCTGCATGACCGGCTCCATAGTTGCGGGTGTTCATATCGAGCCCGGCGACTACGCACGTGTGGAATTCACACGCTTGGGCAACTGGCGCTGCGTTTCCGCTGAGTCCTTATGTTGATCAGGAGTCCGCCGATCGCAGCCGCGATGACAGAGATAACCTCCACAGAACTTGATGTGTTCTCTGCTCGGAAGGGTTCAATCAAACGCCGCTCGGCGACGGGACCGAACGGGCTCGTCGCTCTTTAAATTGCTGGGTTCCCGCTGACAAGCGATCAGGGCTGCGCCATTCTGCGCAGCATGTGTCCGGCAACGACTGTGCCGTGGGTATTCTGCAGAAAGTGCCCCGCGTCCTGAACGGCGTCGAAGGTTGCGTTCATCCGGCTCGCCCATTGCCGGCCCCAGGCTTCGGTAAACACGTCGTCGGCGCAACCCCAGATGAAATTGACGGGCTTGGTCCACGCGAGGAGTGCGCGGTAGTGGTGGGTCTGCGCGGCACCGTTGCCGTTGTCATAACTGTCGAACGGAATCGACAGCGGAAACCGGCGCAGGCCGTTGTAGGCGTCGTTGGGCAGATCGCGAAACGGCGCGGAAAAACCCTCGTAGATCTGCGCGGCGAGCCCCGTGAACTCTGGCCGACGACCTTGCGTCAACGCCGGAAAGATGATGTCAGGTCCGGCCAGTCGTGCGCTGAACACCATCAGCAGCGCGATGTCCGGTCGATCGCGGCAGAAGATACCGCCATCGTGCCAATTCCTATTCCAGTTCCGAATCCCTTCCGTGTACTCGTACTCGGGATGATGCAGCCACGTATTCATGATGATCAGCGCCTCGAACCGCTCGGGCATCATCACGGCCTGCGCGAGCCCGATCGGTCCGCCCCAGTCCTGACAGACCAGCGTGACGCGGCGCAAATCGAGCGCGGTGATCAGCGACGTCAGTATTTCGACGTGCCGCGCGATCGTGTACCAGTGAATGTCGGTCGGCTTGTCGGAGCGGCCGAAGCCGACGTGATCGGGTGCGATGCAGCGGTAGCCGGCGGAAACGAGCGCCGGAATGATGTCGCGGTAGAGATAGGACCAGGTCGGCATGCCGTGCAGCAGCAGCATGACCGGTCCGTCGGCGGGACCCACGTCCACGTAGTGCATCCTCAGGTCCTGCCACGGGTGATACCGCGGCGCATAGTCGAAGTTGCTCAAGTTGGCGAAGTTCTCGTCGGGTGTGCGGATGAATTGCGTCACGTGCGTCTCCGGGTTTGACTGACAATCAGGTCGGGGGGCGTTTAGCAGAACCGGCAAACAACGTCGTCATAGTCGATCGAGCACCGGCACGGTGATCGACGCCTGGGTATCGCCGAGCTGTTTGTCGTCGACGATGCCGCGGTAGAAGCGGCTGCGCATCATGTCGGCGAAATATTGCACGCCGGGGTAGTAGACGAGGGCGACCCGGTCGAATTGGTCACCGGCTTCCAGCGGCACCGCATCGCCGATGTGCATCGGTCCGTGCACGCCTTCCGCCATCAGCCCGAACATCTGCTGCGTGTACTGGCGGTCGGCGGCCGCGTTCGCGGACGTCCCTTCGCGCAGCAGGTTGGCGACGACGACCGCGTGTTCGCCATACGCCCGCGCGCCGAGCAGTTGCGTTGCGCGTACCTCGATTGCGGGATTCGGCTCGGCCGGGACGAATGGAAAGTGCGACGGCGCGCCGGTGACGATCTGCATGACTCGCTTGCCGAGCAGCACGACCGGGAATCCGAGATTGAGCCACGGCGAGCGCAGCATGCCGCACGCGTAAGTGCGGGTGAAGCGCGCCAATGCCCGGCGATATTCGTCGCCGGACATGATTCGATCCGCCGCCGCCCGCGAATCGAATTGCGTCAGCAGTACGGCGCTCCACGGCACCTCGCCGCCGAATCGGTCGACGAGTTGCTTCGACGCGAGCGCGTTGACCGCGACCTTGCCGGCGTAGACGACGCGCGCGTCGCCGCCCGACTCCGTCGCGGCGCGCAAATCACGCATCGCGCCGAACAGTGCGCGATCGTCTGCGGTGCCCGGCGTGGCGCCGGCGTCGAAGTACAGAAACGTCACGACGTGAAACGCGCTGCCGGAATACACCAGCGGCTGCGCGTCGTGCACGATGTCGCGTCGCGCGTGCAGATAGCGCAGCTGTTGCCAGACCACCGCGGCGATGATTCCGACGAGTGCCAACAGGATGATCGCTCGAAGCATGTCGCTACCCTCCGTTCATGCATTCATTTGCGTATTGCGCTTGCCGTGTGCCCGCTGGACCGCGCGCGAGAGGGTCTTCGTCTCGTCCGATTCGGGCGCACTTAGTAGTCCGACCAGCGCGTCGATCAGGCTGCTCATGAACAACTCGCCGCGCGGTCCGCGGAATGCGTTTCGTTGTCTCGCCTCGTGATACATCGACGCAGAGATGAAGCGCAGCGCGCCGTCCAGCCGACGTTCGCGCGCGACCTCGTCGAGGTGACTCAGCGCCGCGAGCAGCAACGCCCGCGTTTCGAGCATGCTCGGACCGGGGACTTCGCTACCCGTTACGAAGGCGATCGCAGAATTCTTGGTGAGGGAAATCTCGCGGCCGAACGCTTTGACATAGCGGCGGAAATCGGGCTTCGAACGCGCGAGCAGCAGAGCAGGCTCGACCATCAAGGCGCAGATGTCGCGCAGCGACGGTCTTGCGGTACGCTGCTTCAGTTGCTGCAGCAGCGCGGCCCGCTGTGCCTGCATTTCGGCATCGCGCGAGGCGTGGATCGCGGCGACGAGACCCGGATAGTTCTCGAAGTGATATTGCAGCGCGGATTCGTTGCGCTGTCCCGCGGCCTTGACGATGTCGCGCATCGAAACGTTTTCGATGCCGCGATCGGCAATCAACCGCTCCGCTGCACGCATCAGCGCTCTTCGCGTGCCTTCACCCTGCGCGCGCCGGCTGTCCATTACGCGCGCCGCGCAATTTCGTTTGCGACCCGCCAGATGCGGTCCTGGCCCCAACAGGCGAACGCGGTCGCGTCGTTACCGCCGGAGACCCGGAAGCTGGGTACGCCCCACAGTCCGCATTCGAGCATCGCGTTCAGATTGTCGTTGAGGACGGCCTGCCAATCGGTCCCGTCCGCGGCATGCCGCAGAGCGCCCCATTCGATGCCGGCGTCGGCAGCGACCCGCCGCAGTCCGTCTTCGGTCGTGATGTCGATGCCGCGCGCCCATGCGGCGTCGAGGTAGGCGGTCACGAACTGCAGTCCTTTGCCGAGCGCCATGGCGCCCGCAAACAGCGCGAACGCGCGTTTGACCGGTTCGCCGAACGGATCGACGATGCGGCCGAACGGAACGTTCCGCGCGCGTGCCTCGCGTGCGCAGTCGACGATGATGTAGCGCTGTTTCGCGGGCGGGGCCGGGATGCCGCGCATCATCATCGGCATGACGGGGCGCAGCTTCAGCGTCACGCCGCTGCGGGCAGCGAGGTCGACGACGCGCTGGTGGCCGATCGCGGTGTAGGGGCTGCGCAAGGACGGAAAATACTCGAGCACGATGTGATGCGCGGCGTATCCGCTGGTGTCGACCGGGGTCGGCTCCGGCACACACGGTCCATCTGCGCGATTGGCGAAGCCTTCTGCGATGAGACGTTGCTCGAGCGTTCGCAGGCGATCGACGCCCCAGAACCACTCGCCGTCGAAATAGAACATCGCTCCGGCATAATGGCCCCATTTGCGTCGCAGCGCGTTGCCTTCGCGTACAGCCCCTTCACCGGACCGTTGGTCGAGCGTGCCGCACGGCGCACTTCTGGCCCAGAGCGCTGCGCCGGCTTCGGTGGCGACCTGCGCGAAATCGTCCCGATCGAGGTGCGCGGCAAGCGCGTCGTTCGCTGCCCCCACGGCCGGTGCCTCGGGCAGACGCGTCACATGCAGTGAGACACCGTAGTTGGCCGCGACACTCAGCGCGTCACGCACCGCCCAAGCGTCGAAGAGTTCGCTGCTGCCTCGGTAGGCGGCTGTCGGCTGCGAGACGAGGTGCGCCTGGAACGGGAGCCGGTATGCAGCCTTCAGCTGATCGAGCTTCTGAACCGCCAGGTGGCTATATGGATCATCGACCTGGTGGAAGTAGTGCACCGTCGGCGGCAGCCGGAGCAGACTGCGTTTCAAGCGCGCTTTGTCGCGCAGGAACTCCAGATAGGTGACGGATGCAAACGTTCGCGCAGCGGTCGAGCGCAAGCGGGCCTGTGTCTTCACGGCGCGACGCGTTCAGCTCGAAACGATCGATGCGCAGCCGGTCCCCGCCAGCATGGTGTCGACCGTGTCCCGGTGGTCTGCGCCGAGCGCCTGGTATTCGTCGTTGATCCACTGCAGGCACTTGGCCTGATATGGAAACGTCGGTTGTACCCAAGGCCGACCGTCGATCCGTGTTTCGAACTGCGCGTCGCCGGCCTTCAACGCCTCGGAATTCGCCAGTAGCACTGGCGCATAGACGCGGCCGATCTCGGCGAGCAGGTCGCCCAGCACCTCATGGCTCGATGCGCTCGGCATCCAATCGGATGCGTCTCCGGGATGCCCGCTCAAATCGTCGACGACATCGGTCCACGCGTGCACGCGAGGTGTTCGTGCGAGACAGATCGCAGCGGGAGTCGGGTCGAACTTCGCCAGTTGCGTCAGTTGCGCGTAGATGGCGAAGTCGGCTGAGGCGGGCCGCTCACCGAACACGAACGTCTGGCGCTGAATCAGCGAGTCGAAGATATCGAGGAAGCGCCGGTAGCTGTCTTCGATGACGGGCGCGGTGACGTCGTTCGATCCGACGACGTACAGACGGGCGATCTGACGCTCGGAGATGAAGGCAGCCATGCGCTCGAGCTGCACTTGCGGGGTCTTGAGTGAAGTCCAGCGCGGCAGGATCGTGCTCGCCATCGCGATGTCTGCAGCATAGCGCCAGCGGTAATGGAACATCGCTTTGGTCAGCCATTCGTCGGCGTAGTCTTCGATCAGATAATTCAAAAAAGCGAACACCGGGTGTTCGGGGATCGTGGCTCTGCCGCTGAACTGCCCTTCGAACCGGCGAATCAGCGGCGTCGAGTCGACGACCGCTTCCAACTCGTTCTTGTCGTTGCGCAAGTAAAACGTCGGCAGCAGATCCACGTTCGGTCGCGGCAATCCCAACGAATCTGCCTGGCTGCCGATCAGCAGCTCGTAGCGAATGTGGCGATAGCGCAGGTATGCGAGCATCTTTCTCGTATATGGTGAGCCAGGCACGCCTTTGAATCGAACCCTTTCCGCGATCGGCATGCCGGCTCCACAAATCGATGCCATATTGATTTTTTTAGCACGACCGGATAGTAATGACCATCATTATTATCTCCTTGGGCCGTTTTTCTGAGTAGTCGGGAACACAGCGGGGTACGACTGACGTACCACCTTCGATGAGCGGCGCGACGGTAGGTAAGCGAATCGGTTGATTGTGTTGGGGGATTACTACTTCGAGTGTGTCCCGAGTTGGGGGTCTGTTCGCTCCGCCGCTCCGCCCGCACGTTGGTTAGTTCCTCAGTCATCGCACCACAATTTTCTCGTTAGGAATTGTCAGTGTGCAGCTCCTCCTTGCGGATTTGCGCTCGTGTCGACAACCCAGCGCGTAGGCGGGTGTCCATCAGGAACCTCCTTGCTGTGGCAGCTGGACGGTCGTGTTTGATCGTAGCGATTGGGGCCCCAACGGCTGGCGGCTTGAGGCTGACCCCGTGGTCGCTCCAACTCTTGAAAAGCGGTACGCGAACCCGCAACTGATTTCCCCGACTGTTTTGCGGGTAAGAACGCAATGGAACCGATCAAGAACCTGATAGAGCGGGCGTGGGAAGGACTCACGGAGGGCTGGCGGGAGCTGCTGACTCGTGGTAGCGGCGCGCTCACGCATTTCGGCACCCAGGACATCCGGAAGAGGGAACCGCCGTCCGAATTTCCACAATGGAGTTTGCTTGCGGCGGAGACCTGGGAGACCGCGCTGTCGGTGGTGATTCGCGTGGAGATTCCCGGTATGAACGCGGACGACCTCGCTATCGACATCCACGAAAACGTCCTGCGCATCCGTGGTGAGAAGCGCCTGGGCTCAGCGCAGGAAGGCCGTCACTACCACCTCATGGAACGGGCCTACGGGCATTTCAAACGGAGCATCCCTGTGCCGCACGGCGTGGATACCGAACACGCCGAAGTCTCTTATCGCGATGGTGTATTAACCGTGATATTGCCTAAGACCGACTCGCTGCCACCGCGCCCTCTGACGATATCGAACTAGGCAGCGCAAGGCCCGCTGAGATTTGCGTTGGTCGCGAAAGCTGCGCGGTTGAAATTTTCCGGACCGTCCATAAATCGCTGACCGGAGGCGCCCGGCGCAAGCCTGAGGCGCTTGGTTCAACCTCACGAGAGGAGTGTGCTATGTACCGACCCCTATACGCCCGCGACGTATTCGCCGAATTGGATCGCTTGCAGCGCGAGATGCAGGAGGCGTTCGATCTGTCTCCCAGCATCCGCGGAATTGGCCGCGGCGGCTTTCCTGCGTTGAATGTCGGCACCACGCCAACATCCGTGGAGATTTACGCGTTCGCTCCGGGGCTCGATCCTGCCTCGATGGAAGTGCATCTGGACAGAGGCATTCTGACCATCGCAGGCGAGCGGCCTGCGACCTTGCCTTCCGGGAAGGACGATAAATCCGCAGTGCACATCAACGAACGATTTGCTGGCCGGTTTCGCAGAGTAGTGAGCCTGTCCGACGACGTGGATCCTACTAGCGTGTCGGCTGACTATCGCGACGGTGTGCTGCACATCCACGCGAAGCGTCACGAATCAGCTCAGCCCCGCCGCATCACCGTCCAATGACGAAGGAGCATCGATATGAATGATACGACCGCAGTCACCAGGAACGAACCGACTTCGCGCAGCGCTACGGCGATGCGCAACGAAGCGACACAGCGCAACGACACGGCACTCATGCCGCCGGTAGACGTATTCGAAGACAGTACTGGCATTACGCTACGCACCGATCTGCCTGGCGTGCCAAAGGACAAGCTCGCACTGCAGGTGGAGGCCGGCACGCTGACGATCGAGGGCGAGGTCAGCATTCCGACGCCGGAAGGTATGCAGGCGACCTATGCCGAGGTCGATGTGCCGCGCTTTCGGCGAGTCTTCACGCTGTCCAAGGAACTTGATACCAACAAGGTGTCCGCCGAGTTCAAACATGGCGTGTTGAGCCTACGCATTCCGAAGGCAGAGCATGCGCAGCCGCGTCGCATCGAGATCAAAGTAAGCTGAGCTGAGACGCCGCCGCCTCAACTGGGGCGGCGGGCCGGCGCCGTGGACGAGCAACCAATGGCTGGCGTTATCGATCGTCGGTACATGTCATCTCCGCCGGATTCGAAATCGTGCGTCAGAGCTGCGGAAGAACCCGGCATGTCCCTTCGGTGCAAGGATGCAGCTGACCTTTCGCGACGATCGTCCGGGAGATACGCTGTAGGTTCATCGGCTGCGTGAACGAACCGATACCGTGGCTATCTGGCGACCGGTCTCGGCCAGTCTAGTGTTGATCGCGGGCATCGCCTGGTCTGCTAGCGCATGCGGCGGCACAGAAACGTCGCTGATCGATGTGCTGGCGCGCCTTCGCGAGCAGGGCTATCAGATCGTCTACAGCAACGATCTTGTGACGACATCGCAACGCATCGATGTCGATGTCGTCAATTTCGACACCGTACAGATCGCGCTCGCGAGCGTCGGATTGACGCTTTTGCGCCGCGGCGACATCTGGTTGGTGGTGCGCAATGAGGACACACCGCCGTCGCTGACTCTCCACATCGTCTCGACCAATGGGGAGAACATTGCGACCGCCGAGTTCCAGTTCGGACGGAGCGGCGAACGGACCTACGTCAAAGGTTCGGGCGGGCTGTTCGTGGTGACGTGGCCGGCATATTCGGTCGACGCGCTCACGATCCGAGCTCGCGATCACTATCCTCGTACGCTGCCCCTCAGTGAGGTCGATGGGACGATCGTGCTGCAGCCCATCGAACAGATCGAAAACGTGATCGTGACGGGTTCGCGGCATCTCGTGCCCGCACGCATCGCGCTCGGATCGTCCACGCGGATCACGGCAGACGGGATGAGCGGGGCGCCCTCGTTGGCCGCCGATTCGATGCGTGTCACCAACCGGCTGCCTGGCATGTCGTCGGTGGGCGTGTCGGCGAAACCTCTGGTCCGTGGCGGAGTCCAGGACGAGACGCTGACCGTGATCGACGGAGTAGAACTACTCGACCCCTTTCACCTCGCCGACTTCCAGAACATCTTCAGCAGCATCGATTCGCGCATCGTCGATCAGATCGACGTGTATACCGGCGCGTTTCCGGCCCGCTACGGCAATCGCATGAGCGGCGTCGTCGACATTTCAGCGCAGACACCCGATGTTGCGCCGCGGATCGAAATTGGCTTGTCGGTGCTCGCCGCGTTCGCCAATACGCGCGGCGAATCGGACGACCAGCAGACCGACTGGCTCGCGTCGGCGCGACACGGCAACCTCGAATACCTCGCCGACTGGATCGATCCGCACTGGGGCAAGCCAACGTTCGACGATGCGTATCTGCGCGTCGGCAGGCGCCTGAACGACGATGCCAAGCTCTACGCGGGGGTCATATATTCGCAGGACGACACCTCCATCACGGATAACGACCGTGTCGCGCGCTCGGACATCGAATCTTCCTACTGGTGGACGCGTCTCGACGTTATCCACAACGAGTGGCTGCGTAGTTCCACCGTGTTGAGTTACGTCAATTCGGACCGCAACAAAGTGCAGCGCAGCAGCGACCCGCAGATGAGCGTGGGACAGCTCGACTATGGCCAACAGATGCAGAGAGGCGCGCTGCATACGGATTTCAGTCTGCAGCAGGGATCACAGTTGATGGAATTCGGCTTCGACGCCGAGTACGCGCGAGCCGACTACGACTCGGTCGCATCGATCGATCGCGGCCTCATCGGCGCGCTGCTCGGCAACCCGACCGATGCCTTCGATATCCACAAAGATCCGTCGGGTTGGTCAGGCGGTGCCTACTGGTCCGGCGAGTTCTGGCTGACGGACCGGATCGCGGTGCAGCCCGGCGTTCGCTGGGATTTCCAGGATTACTATGCGAATGGTCTGGCATCGCAGATCTCTCCGCGTCTCGGCATCCGCTGGGACGCGACCGATTCCGCGACGCTGCGCCTCAGCGCGGGGCGGTATTGTCAGCCCGAAGGCATCCAGGAGATGAAGGCAACCGACGGCATCGACCATTTTCTGTCGCCGCAGAAGTCGAATCAGATCGTCGGTAGTCTCGATTGGGTTCCGCTCGTCGGAGCCAGGATGATCCTCGAGGCGTACTACAAGGACTATCGGCAGGCGCGGCCGCGATTCGACAATCTGTTCGATCAGTTCGTGCTCACGCCCGAACTCGAGCCCGACCGTGTCGCAATTCCGGTAAGCCACGCAATGGCGAAGGGCGTCGATGCGCAGATTCGTTACGACATCACCTCACAACTGAGTGGCGCGTTACGCTATGGCTACATGGACGCCGACGATCGCCTAGAGGGGAGCTGGAAGCCGCGTGCGTGGTCGCAGCGGTACACGGTTCAAAGCATGCTCACGTGGGAGACGGAAGTCGCGACCGCCGGACTGGCGATGACGTGGCATTCCGGTTGGCGGACGACCCGACTGCCGCCCTCGGTACCGATCGGAACGCAGATTCCGATCGCCCAGATTTACAACGACGGAATCCTGAACGACTACATTTCGCTCGATCTGAGCGCGAGTCGGACCTGGCGTATGGGGCGCGCGTCGGTCACTGCGCAAGCGGACTTGGTCAACGCACTCAATCACGCGAATCGCGGCGGCGTCGAGTACGACGCCAGCGAGACGCCTACCGACGTGTTGTTGGCACCCGACAACAAAGCGCTGTTTCCCTGGATTCCGACGGTCGGCGTGATCGTTGCGTTCTGACGGTTCCACGGAACTACCGCAATGAGTCTCGTGTCGTTGCGGCTATACCTCAAAACGAACCGAGATCGAAACGCACGCCGATCTGCGCCGACTGTGACGCATACTCGGTCGTCAGCTTCACCGAGTTCCCGTTCAACTCCGGGTTCGACGTTGCCTGCTGGTACCGATAGCCGACGTCCAACGCCGCGCGGCGGGTGAAGTACCACTCGACGCCGATGCCGCCTTGCACGAAAGCGAAGTTGCCGTCGAGATCGTTGAGTTTCAGCGTACCACCACCGAATCCGACTCCTGCGTAGGGACGCAGGCCGTGCCACAGACCGAAATCGCGCCACACGTTTGCGACGAACGTCGTCGCGTCGAGGCTGCTCGACTGCAGGATCGTTCCAGGCAACTTCAGATCGTTGCTGTGACTCTGGTATTCGACGTCGACGCGATAAGGACCATCGAAGGCATAGCCCGCGGCGAAGCCCGGCCCGGTGTCGTCGCCGAACGAACTGTTCAGACGAATGTTCCCCGTCTGCTGCTTCACCGTGTTGTTTGCGTCGTTCAAACCGGTCTGGTGGTAACTCGGGACGACATACCAGCCCGCAGCATCGCCAGCAAATGCGGGGCGTGCAGCGAAGGCGAGCATCGCGAAGGCCATCCCAGCCAGCATCGAGCGTGCAGACACGATCGGTCACCCAAGGTTGCTGCCGACTCTGAACGTTAGAGGCGATGCGTTGGAAAAATCTGTCGCCCCTCAGAGCCGCGTGTGGAGGAGTCCGGTTCTTCGCGCCTGTCGGTCGCTCGACGTCAGAGCCGTGAACACGGCAATTCTGTCGCGCGCGGGTGTCATCGAGTTGAAACATGGAGTTCCTAGTGTCGCCTCCGGACCAAGTACCGGCCCCATTCACCGGAAGGAATCGATATGAGAAATCTGCTCACCTCAGCTGCGGTGTTGGCGTGTGGCCTCGGCGTGGCGACACTCGCACACGCCGATGGTGCCTCCGATCGCGATCGTGATCCAGACGAGGCGTTCACCCTTGCGCTTTACGGCGACGCACCCTACGGATGTAAAGCAGGGGAGTGTCCCACCGGCTTCTCACCTGATACGAAGGATGGCCCTAACCCGGGCGATCCGCGTCAGCTCGAGGCAACACCGGCGTTCATAGGCGCGATCAACGCCGACTGGAAGGTGCGCCTCGTGCTGCACACCGGCGACATCCACTCGGGCAGCAACTACTGCACGCTCGGCTACAACCGCGCGATTTCGAATCTGTGGAAACGATTCAGAGATCCGCTCGTCTATACGCCCGGCGACAACGAATGGGCGGACTGCCACAAGTCGGGCGAAGGCGGAAATGTGATCGACTCGAACGGCAACTACGTCGATTACGCCAACGGAAATCCCGCAGCGAATCTTGCACTGGTTCGCGCGATGTTCTTCTCGACACCCGGTGAAACGCTCGGTGCGCGAAAGATGCAGGTGAGTTCGCAGGCGCTGGCGTACGACCCTGCGCATCCGACGGATGCGGAGTATGTCGAGAACGTCGCATGGGAACAGTCGAGGGTACTGTTCGTGACGATGAACATCCCGGGCGGTTCGAACAACGACGACGACGCCTGGTATGGCGCTACGAAGACCGGCACGCAGATTCAGGAAGTGGCACAGCGGAGCGCTGCCGACCTTCGCTGGCTCGACGCGGCATTCGCGAAGGCTGTTGCGCACCGGGATCGCGCGGTGGTCATCATCGAGCAGGCGGACATGTGGGATCTCGACGGCAAGCCCGCCACCCACATTGCCAACTACGAGGCATTCACCGACAGGATTGCGGCGAACGCGAAAGCGTTCGGCAAGCCGGTGCTGCTGATCAACGGCGACTCGCACAACTATCGCTCTGACAACCCACTCAAGGCGGCACAACCGTGCGTGATCGAGTCGGGCGCCGCGGTCGATCAGTGCAGCGACGATGCGTGGAAAAACCATGAGTCGAAGGGCTACGACGTCGCGAACTTCCACCGATTGGTCGTGCATGGAAGCTCGTTTCCGCTCGAGTACCTGCGCATGACCATCGATCCGCGTGCCAACAATGCAACGACGGATACCGCGTTCGGGCCGTTCAGCTGGGAGCGGGTCATTCCATAGCGTTGCGAAGTGAAGCGAGCTGCGCGCTCACGGTGCAGTTCGCAGACTCACGCGCAGCGTTGCGGGATCGGATTCGTCGATGTCGAGGCCCGTGGTCGCGTTCACGGCCGCGAGCCCTTGTGCGACCGACAATGGCCCGACGTTGCCATGCAGGATCACGGCGCGGGAATGGAAGCGGGCGGCATCGTCGGCGTATCGAAGTTGCGAACCGGTCTGGCGCGTGGCCCAGACGAGGAACTCGTCGGCGGTATGCCCGTCGATCAGGAAACCCGGTGCAGCGATGACGGTCCAGTCCCACCGTTCTCCGGTGCCGGCGACGTGCCGCGTCGTGACGCCGTCGCTAGTTACGCGCATTTCGATGGGACCATCGTCTGCACTGATGGTGCGGTGATCGCCGTCGGACGAGAGCGCCACCGCGCCTTCGCGAACCGTGGCGCGCACGTCGTCGTCCGCCACCGATACCGCGAACTGTGTCCCGACGTGCGTCAGCATGCCGCGCGGCGTCCCGATCATCACGGACGGTCCGCGGTGAACCTCTGCGCCGGAATCGACATACACGTCGCCGTGTGTCAGTTGCAGATGCGTCGGCAGCAGCGTGACAACCGTGTTCGAGTTCAGACGCACGTCGGTATCGCGATAGCTGAGCGCAATGAAGTCGCCGGGGCCGGCATGCAGCGTCTGCCCCGCACTGAGCTCGTCGCCGACATCCAGTGAGTGGGTTTTACCCGCAGTGGTCGACTCGACGCGTCCGACCACCCGCACTACGCGAGCAACCTCGGCCGCGGCGACGCGGGGCTCGATGCGCGACTCCCGGAGCGCGTACGTGGCGAGCACGAGCAGCGTGGCGACGCCGACGCACCCGCTCAGGATCCGATTGCGCCGGCGGCGTCGTGCGGTGTTGTGCCGCGTGAGTTCCGTTTCGAACACAGCTTCCCATCTGTGTCGCATCTCGTTGGGCAGCGAGGGTGCGGGACCGAGCGCGCGGAACAAGCGTGGCAGCAACTCGTCGTCTTCCGGCTCGTCCGTATCGCGGGGATTCATGGCTCCTCCGTCGAAATTCTGGTGCGTGTATCCGGATCGATGTCGATCGGCAGCGCGATGCTGCAGATTTCACGAAACGCGCGGCGGGCGCGCGCCAGCAGCGACTGTACGGCTTCGTCGCCGATGCCGAGTTTCGAGGCGATCTCCTTCGAGCTGAATCCGTCAAAGTATTTCAGCTGCAGCGCATCGGCATACCGGCCCGGCAATTCGTCCAGAGCCATCTGCACGCGCGCGACCAACTCGGAGCGTCGCGCGGCTGACTCGGGCTCGTCGTGTGACGGTGCTTCCAGCGACTCCACGGCGGCGCGCAGCAGATCGTCGTCGACGAATGCAATAGCCGATTCGTAAGACGCAGTGAGCGTGTAGTGCTTCGACACCTCGTGGCGGCAGATCTGAATCAACCACGCCAACAAGGTCGCTTCGCCGCGATACGTCTCGATGCGCCGTGCCGCGATGGTCAATGCGCTTTGCACGACCTCGTCGATGTCGCGCGACGACTTCATCCGTCGCGCCGCGTAGCGATACAGCTTCGGAAAGTACTCGTCGTAGAACGCGTGCAGCACGCGTTGGTCGCCTTTCAACATCCCACGGACCAGCCTTCGATCGCGCGCGATCTGCAGTTCACCGACCCGTTGTCGATCGTCCGGAGCGTCCACGATGCTTAACCGCCCCCTACCACCCACGCCGCACTCGAAACTACACCCCTAGAGCGCGGTTTCTGGAAATGTCTGTCGCATGAGACGCGCGGGCTGCTCGCTGTTCCAGGAGGAGAAGACGCAGACCCCCGTGATCGCCCCGACCCAGTTCGTACCCAGGGGGGGGGGGGGGGGGGGGGGTGGGGGGGGTGGGTGAGGGTGGGGGGGGGGGGGGGAGGAGTGGTGGGAGAGGGATGTGGGAGGTAGTGGGAGGGTGGGAGAGGGTAGGTGTGGGGTGTGATGGGTGAGTGGTGAATATGGGGAGTTTGTGGTGAGTGTAGAAGGGTAAATACGGAAAGAGAAGGTAGAGTGAGGAGGTAGTTTAAGGTGTGTAAGAGAAGGAATGGTGAGGAGAGGGAGTGAGGAGATAAATAAAAGAAGGGAGTGGAGTGTGTGAAGTAAATGAGGGAGGAAGAGAAGTGAAATGGTAGAAAAAAAATGAGATGTGATGTTGTGGTATGCGTCTTGAAGTGTGTGTGTGCATGCGCGCAAAGGTGCGGGTAGAAATGCTAGCAAGCGCGGAGAGTGGAAAAAAAGTAAGATGGGCATGTAATGAAGGGTGGATAGATATTGAAAGTGAGAAAGGAGAAAGGAGAAGAAAAGGTGATGAGAGGTTTTAAAGTAGTGGAGTAGAGAGAATTGCGATGCAAGAGATTGCGCGATTAAGAGGGGTAGAGGTGAGGGTAGTGAAATAAGAAGAAGGAAAAATAGAGAAGAAGAAAATGGGATAGTGAGGGGAATGAGATGGGTGAGTTATATGATTGAAAGAAGAGGAGAGTAAGATTGAAAGATTAAAGAAAAGTGAGGTGAAGAGATGACGTAACAACGGCGAGTCAAGACGAGCGAAGTCTCGGCAAGCAAGACGAATCAACGCGGCGAATACAACAGCACCGCGAGACCAGTGACGCAACCGGCGAGAGCGTGAGCACCAATAGCGAGCGGTAAGACAGCGACGAAGATGAAGCGCCGCAAGGGACGAAATCAGTAAATGATGAGCAATGAACACAGACAAAATGATATGGGTGTAAGAAGCGATCTCAAGAAATAGAGAATCAAGTAATGACACAAAAAAAGAAGAAAAAGGAGTAAAGATATAGAAAAGTATGAAGAAATAAAAATAATAGATAGAAGAATATAGATGAGAAATGCAAGAAATAAAAGAAAGTAAAAAAAAAAATAAGAAAAAAAAAAAGAAAAAAAATAAAAGAAAAAAAAAAAAAAAGAAAAAAAAAAAAGAAAAAAAAAAAAAAAAAAAGAAAAAAAAGAGAAAGAAAAAAAAAAAGAAGAAAAGAAAAAGAAAGAAAAAAGAAAAAGAGGGGAGGGGGAGTGGGTCGGGGTCGGGCGCTGGGTTGGTAGAGCGACAGATTTTTCTCGAACGGCCTCTCTATGAACCTACAACCACCCAGGGGGCAGCCATGCGAGCACGTTATCTGGTTTTGGGTTTGTTCAGCGCGATCCTGCTGATCAGTGGCGGGGCTGTTGCTCATGGCAAAAAAGATCACGGTAGTCCAGGTAATCAAGACAACCAAGGCGAACAGGGCAGCCAAGGCAAGGGCGGAGCCTGCTCGAATACCGCGGTCACATTGCGGCAAGCGTGCATCGCCGATCTCGCCGTCAACTTCGGCGAGGCCTCCGCGCAGTGCCTCAACATCACGGATGCCTCGGCCAGGAAGGATTGCTATGCCACCGCTCGACAGGATCAGGCTGACGCACGCGACGAATGCGGCAGCGTCTATGACGAGCGGCAGACTCTATGCAGTGCGCTCGGACAGGCCGCGTATGAGCCGAAGTTCGGGCCGGAGTTTGCCGACAGTTTTGTAAACCCGCTCGACATCGGCGGTGCGGTGCTGCCGAACCAGTACTTCCCGCTGATCCCCGGAACCCAACGCGTGTTCAAGGACAGTTCCGGTACGAGTCCGCAGACGATCACGGTGACGACCACGCACGACACGAAGTTGATCGATGGCATTACGTGTCTGGTAGTGACGGACGTCGTCACCGAGGATGGGTCGAGGGTCGAAGACACCCAGGACTGGTTCGCACAGGACCTGCAGGGGAACGTCTGGTACTGCGGAGAGAGTTCGCAGCAGCTGTCGAGCTTCGATGGTGACAGCCCGGCGACGCCCGAACTCGTCTCGATTGAGGGGTCGTGGAAAGCGGGCGTCAATGGGGCCAAGGCCGGCATTGTCATGGCGGCGGACCCGAAGGTCGGCCAGACGCGTCGACTGGAACTCTCGTGGGGTGATGCGGAGGACGCGAACGAGATTCTGTCGGTCAACGCTTCTGAGACGACGCCTGGCGCTTCCTGCACCAACACGTGTCTGGAGACGCGCGACTTCTCACCGCTGGATGCCGGCGGCGGCGAAGAGCACAAGTTCTACGCGCCGGGAATCGGGGTGATTCTCGAGGTCGACCTCGAAACCGGCGTGCGCACCGAACTTCAGCCGTAACGCATTGACGGTCGCCAGTCGGCGTAGCGAAACGAGGCGCTGATTCGGGAACCGACATTTCTGCGACACCGCGCGTGGCATGCTCTCGAGAAGCCTCGGGATCAAAAGCCGGTGCGTCACTCTGGGTGAAGGTGGATTTTTTTTTTACAGATGATCCCCGACGTAGTCCGGGGACGCAGAATGTCGCAACCGCGGAGCGCCTGATGCGCCCTTTGGGCGCCATAGTCCTACTGTTGGTGACGTCACCCTTCGTCCTTGCCGATTTCACATCCACTTCGGCGCGCGTCGAGATCGACACCTTGCTTTCGCGACTCGAACAGTCCGGTTGCGAATTTTACCGAAACGGCGACTGGTACTCGGCGACAGAGGCAAAGTCACACCTGCGGAAGAAGCTGCAGGCGGCCGGAGCAGTGAACAGCACCGAGCTATTCATCGACAGACTTGCCTCGAAGAGCAGCATGTCGGGCAAACCGTACCTTGTTCGATGCAGCGGATCGGAGCCGGTCGAATCGAAGGCCTGGCTGACGGATCAACTGGAGGAGATGCGCACGCCGCCGTAGCGCGTCGGAGGCTTCGATCGCATCGACTGCCCGCCGTCGAACTCGGTGAGCTATCAGTGTGCCGACGCCGAAACCCAGGCGTCGTCGCCGAAGGAACTCTTGATTCAATCGCGGCGTGATCTGTGCGTTGTCAAACACACGATCGACAGAAAATTCGATAGGACTCGCTCTAATTGGATGCCTCCGCGTCTTGATGACGCATGGCACCCAAACGAAAGGAGAACTGTGATGGCTAGTCTTACCAAGTTGAGCGCGCTCATCGCGGCCGCATTGGTGATCGCATCCGGCGAGTTGCGGGCAGCAGCATCCGCCGCGAACGAGACGGTTTGCTCGAACACGGCAACCACCCTCAAGTCCGCATGCGGCTTCGACACGAACGACAACTACCAGGTCGCGATTGCTGCCTGCAAAAACTTCGCGAACGACGAGGTCCGAGACAGTTGCCTCAAAGACGCACGCACGGCGCGAGACGATGACACGCGGAACTGCGCTGCCGTGTTCGACACACGCAAGCAAATCTGTGGCGCCATCGGCGAAGCAGCGTACGATCCGCCGTTCGGACCCGCCTTCGCCAACAACTTTGTTGACCCGCGGCAGATCGGGCACTCGGTGCTGCCGAACCCCTATTTTCCACTGATCCCGGGCAGTCAATGGAAGTACAAGACTACGTATACCAATGACAGCGGCGAGAAGATTACTGAGCGTGACACCGTGACGGTCACCAGTGACACCAAGCTGATTGAATGGGTCACCTGCCTGACTGTGGACGACATCGTCCGCGCATCCGACGGTACGATCGAGGACACGCAGGATTGGTACGCGCAGGACACCCAGGGAAACGTTTGGTACTGCGGCGAGATCGCACAACAAAAGGAAAAAAACGAGGGTGACCAACCGCCAACCCCCGAACTCGTCGGTATCGAAGGCTCGTGGAAGACCGGCATCGAGCAAGCGAAGCCCGGCATACAAATGCTCGGCTCGCCGAAGGTCGGAAAGACGTATCGGCAGGAACTGAAGTGGGTCGATGCCGAAGATGTCGCGTCGGTATTGAGCGTGAACGCCAACGAGTCTGTCAGTAGCGGCGCGTTCTCGTGCAATAGCCGATGTCTCGAGACCCGAGACTTTTCCGGAGTGGAGCCGGGCGCGGACGAACACAAGTACTACTTGCCCGGTGTCGGGTTGATGCTCGAGGTGGATCTAACCAACAACGCGCGCAACGAACTGATCTCATACACGCATCCGTAGGGACACGGCGGCTGAGTGACTCGCCGTTTGCTTAGCGAGTCGCGTATGCCGCCGCTTCTCTAAGCCGAGCGGATCGCCCCTCACGCCAAGTCCGGCGCTCGATTGTTCATCGGCGCCGATGAGAACGAAGTTCGACAGACTTCTTGAGAGACGGCCCTCTAGCTTGGTGAGCTTGAACTTGCCCGTGGACTACCTCGGCGACCGCTAATCCCGGAGAGATGTCGATGATCCAAGCGATCGACTTCGATGTGATCGTCGGCTCGATCGAAATCCCGAATTCCCCAGAGGGGCCGTTCAGCGTCGAGCCCGGTTACTGCTCCATCGAGTATCTGCACGGGGCTTTGGCAACGCCAAATCGCCGCGCGACCTCGTCTCGTCCGCGCGTATGTTGACGCAGTGGTAGGCGGAGAAACCCGGGGATGCGAGACATCTTGCGGGCGCCGCCTGACCGATACGCAGGCCGATACGAAAAATTGGAACGCACCTCGAGCACTCGGATTGGTCTGGGTCATCGTGCCCGCCATCGCCGTCGCGATGCTGGCTTTGGTCGTCGCCTGG
Source organism: uncultured Gammaproteobacteria bacterium (assembly GCA_963780795.1). Taxonomy (GTDB): domain Bacteria; phylum Pseudomonadota; class Gammaproteobacteria; order Pseudomonadales; family Azotimanducaceae; genus DATJGR01. The sequence goes on from CAWADH010000016.1 coordinate 228,136, forward strand.
CTTTGCAACGGACATGTTGACCGCACCACTTATTGGACCAGTCAGCGCGGCTATTTCATTGCTTTGAATCACGCACTGGCGACGCTGCCCGAGCGCGTGTGGTCGAACCTGACGATACTCGGCGAAGCCTGGGTTTTACTTTTCCTGCTTTCACCGCTCATCCTCTGGCGCCCGCGAGCGTGGGCCGCAATTCTCGGTCGCGCACCGATCGCTGTTACGCTCTCCGCGTTGGGCAAGCACCTGGCATCGATTCCGCGACCGCGTGCAGTTCTCGATGAACACAACTATCTGGTGATCGGACACTCGCTGAGTGCGCACAATAGCTTCCCCTCCGGTCACGCAATCGTCGCGTTCGGCGCGGCGACAGGCGTTCTCGCCACACTGATTCCCGATCCGCGCGGCTGGAGGCAATGGTCATCGCTCGCAACTGCCATGCTGATTGCCGCGACCATATCCTTGTCGCGCGTGGCGGTCGGAGCACACTGGCCGTTGGATTTGCTGGCCGGCGCCGCCGTTGGTTGGATTGCTGGCCTCTGCGGGGCCGAGCTTGCGGGCCGGTACCATCGATGGTGGCGATTGCCGCTGGACACCTGGGGTCGTTACGTACTCGGCGCCGTGACTCTGGTGGCGAGCGTCGGATTCGGACGCCGCGCGCTGGATGATTCATTCGACGGACAGGTGCTCTGGATAGCTTCACTGAGTGGCATGGCCACTTCGCTGCGGCTGCTGACCGGTCACATCGCGCCGCTTCGCTTCTGAAGAAATACAGGGTAGGGCGTTGAACAACCTTCGCTCGTCGAGCGCGATCAAATTCGTCGCTGCGACCGCACTCGGCAATGCGGCGCTCTACCATCTGCCGCTGTTTACGTTTGCTTGCGCGAACCTGGACTGTCGATCCTCGAACGGCGCTTTGATTCTCGTCACGTTGTTCGCGGCGATTTTCGTTGTCACCGCAGCGGCGCTATTTCTGCTGCTCGCGCTCGTCCCGCGACTGGTCAAAACCGTCTGCATGACGATCGCGTTGGGAAACTCGATTGCACTCTACTTCGTCGTGACCTATCAGGTGCTGCTGGACAAGTCGATGATGGGGAACGTGTCCAACACCAACCTCACCGAGGCCGGCGCGTTCCTACACCGAAAGATGCTCTTGTATGTGTTCGCCCTTGGGGCGCTCCCGTGTTTGCTGTTGTCGAAAGTTCGGATTCGCAGTCCCGGTAGGCTGCGCGCGACGCTGTTCGCAGTGGTGACACTGGTTGCCGGATTGTTTTGGATCTATCTGGCGTCGAGCACTTGGCTATGGATCGACAAGAACGCGAAGAAACTAGGCGCGGCATGGCAATGCCTTGGTCGTACGTCGTCAACATGGCTCGATATCAGACCATGCAGCTCAGTAGTTCCCGCGAGCAGACACTGCTGTCTGCCGCGACGATCACGCCGGACGGAAGGACGGTGGTGATCCTGGTGATAGATGAATCAGCCAGGGCGCAGAACTTTTCTCTCTATGGGTATCGCAGGCTGACCAACCCCATGCTGGCTGCGGCCGGCGCAGTTGCGCTGAAGAATTCGAGCGCGTGTGCCACGTACACAACCGCCTCATTGCGCTGCATCCTTTCGCACACCGGCAACAGTTACGAACTTGCTGAGGAATACGAGCCTTTGCCGAGCTACCTCCAGAGACACGGCGTAGACGTGATCTGGCGAACCAACAATTGGGGTGAACCGCGAATGAAGGTTCAGAGCTACGAGCGTGCCCCCGCGTTGAGGCAGGGCTGTACCGGTGAGGGCTGTAACCACGACGAGGTGCTGCTGAACGGGCTGTCGGATCGTATTCGGTCGTCAGAAGCCCAGAACGTGTTCGTAGTTCTTCACCAAAGGGGCAGCCATGGACCGTCTTACCACGCCGAATATCCGAAGCGGTTCGAACTGTTCAAGCCCGTCTGTGAATCGGTCGAGCTGGATCGATGTAGCGATGAGGAACTGACGAACGCATATGACGATACGATTCTGTATACGGATTACGTTCTCGGCGAGCTCATTCACGTACTCGAGAATCTGGTGAACACGTCCGCCGTGATGATGTACATATCTGATCACGGTGAGTCGTTGGGCGAGTACGGCCTGTATCTGCACGGAACGCCGTTCTCGATCGCGCCCGACGCACAGAAGCAAATCCCCTTCATTGTTTGGATGTCGAGCGCATTCATCGCCAGGGGAGGAGTGTCGGACTCGGATCTCGCCCGACGTGACAGTAGCTCGCAACGAAACGTGTTCCACAGCGTGATGGGGGCTTTCCGCATGTGTAGTGCCGTGTACGATGCGCGGCTCGACGTCTTCAGCGGTGTGAACACAAATGGAGACCGCGTGAGTTGTCACTGAAGCTCGCGAGGGGAACCGACACTTTTACGACACCGCGCGTGGCATGCTCTCGGGAAGCCTCGGGAGCATGGCGGTGCGACTGCTCGTCATCGAAGACAACCAAGCGCTCGTGTCGAATCTTTTCGAGTATTTCGAACCGCGCGGCTACGTGATGGACGCGGCGCCGGACGGCGTGTCCGGTCTGCATCTCGCATCGACGCGGCAATACGACGCGGTGATCCTCGACTGGATGCTGCCGGGGCTCGAAGGTCCGGCGGTGTGTCAGCGACTCAGGGTCGACGCGAACGTCAGCACACCGATCGTGATGCTGACGGCGAAGGGTGAACTCGAACACAAGCTCGAAGGATTCAAACTCGGCGCCGACGACTACCTGACCAAGCCGTTCGCAATGAGCGAACTCGAAGCGAGGATCGAGGCGCTCGTTCGCCGCGCACGTATGGGTGTGAGCGGCGCAAGCGTACTCAGCGTCGGCGATCTGCGCTACGAGACCGAGACGCAGGAAATCCGGCGCGGCGAGCGAACGATTCAGCTCGGCCGGATCGGCCGCAGGCTGCTCGAACTCTTGCTGCGCGAATCGCCGCGCATCGTCAGCCGCGAACGGCTCGAACATGAAGTGTGGGGCGACGACGTTCCGGACCGCGACCTGCTCCGTTCGCACGTGTCGATGCTGCGCCGCGCGGTCGATCGCGACCACGCCGTAAAGCTCATCCATACGGTTCACGGTATCGGCTATCGCATAGCGGAGGGAAGCGATGCGTGAGATCAGTTTGCGTGCGCATGTATCGAGACTGCTGCTCGCGTTCGGGCTCGTGATCACGCTGGCCGTTGCGGGCGTGAGCGTGTTCGTCAACGAGCGACTCGAACGTTCCGTCTGGCACGCGGTGCTCAGTTCGGAGGCGAATCAGATGCAGTTGCAAGGCGACTTCGATGCGAGAGAAGCGCGGCGCACCGGCGAGTTTCGCGTCTACTCCCAGTCGTTGGGGTCTACCGCTGATGCCACGGTGCCGGTCGAGCTGCGCGGTCTCGACCCGGGATATCACGACGACGCCATGTTCGACGATCGCGAGCATGCGGTGCTGGTCCTCGATGCGGGCGGCAAGCGGCGCTTCCTGACGTACGACACGACGATTAACGAAGGCATCGAGCAGTCGACATGGAACGCAATGCTGTTGTTCGTCGTCGTGCTCGCCGCAGCGATATGGATCGCCGCGCGCATCGCCGCGGCGCGCGCGGCCGACTCGGTGCTCGATCTGGCATCCGCTGTGAGTCTGCTGCCCGCGCAGGATCACATTCCGAAATTGCGGAAAGCGTATCGAGTGAAAGAGGTCAGCGACATCGCGGCTGCGATCGATGGTCTGCTCGATCGGATACAAGGATTCATCGAACGCGAACGGGCATTCGTCAATGCGTTGTCGCACGAGTTGACCACGCCGATCGCGGTGATATCCGGTGCGGTCGATGTGCTGAATTCACGTGAGAACTTGCCGCCCGAATGTCAGCCGCCGTTGCGGCGTATCAGCGCGACGGCGCGTTCGATGAACGACATCCTCAAAGCGCTGCTGTTTCTGGCGCGCGAACCCAGGCGCGAAGCGTCGGAAGACGAACGCTGTCGCCTGGATGAACTGTTGGCCGAGTTGATCGAATCGCAGCGCGCATTCACGGTACGCGCCATCAAACACTCCATGTGGCAGCAAGCGAGCCGGTAGTGGCGGCGGTAGCGCCGGGTCCTGCGACCATCGTGTTGGGAAATCTGATCCGCAATGCGTTGCAACACTCGCTGGCGGACACCATCGAAGTACGGTCTGGAAGCCCACCGATTCGTTCTCCGCGACAACGGTCGCGGCATGACTGCGGAGGCGATCAGCCGGGCCTATTCCGAGCGCGATCCGCGACGGCAAAAACGATGCGCCGGGTGGGCTCGGGCTCAGCATCGTGCAACGGGTCTGCGTGCACATCGGCTGGCGTCTCTGTATCGACAGTGCGCCTCGATGGCGGGGGTACCTCGATCGTCGTCGATTTCGGCGCGACGGTTTTCGGCGAATCGCCCGCAGCGCGCTGAAACGACCCAGCGATGCCGCGATTGCTACGCATCTCGTTTCTCTCGTGTCTCGGATTGTGCGGGTGCGTGGCGTATCACGCGCAACCCTTGCCGGATGAAGATGCCCTGCTGAACGACCTGACCATGGTGCGCGCAGGAGACCATCAGACGCTCGCTTTCGATTTGAGCGACGGCGTCGATATCGATGAAGCGGCGGTGATCGCGGTAGTGAACAACCCGGGCTTGCGCGCACTGCGGGCCGGTAGAGGTGTGGCCGATGCACAGGTATTCGCGGCCGGCCTGTTTCCCGATCCACAGGTGTCGCTCGGCAGCGACAATCCGACCAACCAGACCGATACGCAGGTTCGCGCGTATTCGCTCGGCATCGGCTATGACCTCGGCGCGATTCTCACGCGCAATCCGACGCAAGCCGCCGCTACCGCCGCTGCCGAACAGGTGCGCCTCGACGTGGTCTGGCAGGAATGGCAGGTCGCCCAACAGGCGCGCATTGCCGCGACGCGATACCGGACGCAGGCAAGAAAGCTGGAGGTGCTTCGAACCGCGCGCGATCGATTTGCGGCGCGCGCGGAAGCCTCGATGAAGGCGCTCGGCGAGGGCGATCTCACGGTGGACGTGGCGGGAAGCGATCTGAGCGCGTTGCTCGACGGCGGCAGCCGGCTGTATCAGGTCGAGTTGCAGCACAGCGATACCGCCCACGAACTAAATGGTCTGCTCGGGTTGCGACCGGACGTTGCGCTGCCGTTGATCGGTGCGGTCACGGCGCCCGAGATGCCGGCGGATATAGACGTTGCGGCCATAGAGCAGAGGCGTCCCGACCTGCTGGCGCTGCGGGCCGGCTACGAGAGCCAGGAAGCGCGCGTGAGGCTGGCCGTGTGGCATCAGTTTCCGGCGCTGACCGTGACCTGGAACCGGGCACGCGACACCAGTTCGGTTTGGACGACCGGATTCAGCGCCGCGCTCAATCTGCCGCTCTTCACCGGCGCGCGCGGAGAAATTGCCGTTGAAAAGGCGACCCGCGAAAAGCTGCATGCCGAGTATCTGGACCGTCTGGCGCAGACGCGCTCGGACGTGTCGCGCCTGGTAGCGGAGTCGCAGATCGCCGAGGCGCGTCTGGTCGACCTGCGGTCGCGTCTGCCGGAACTCGAGCGCATGGCGGATCAGGCGCGCCTCGGCTACACCGTTGGGGAGCTCGATGCGCTCGTGTCGATCAATCTCGACTCCGCGCTGGTCACCAACAAAATCGAACTGATCGATCTGGAGCAGACGCTATGGGAAACCCGCATCGCGCTCGACACGCTGCTCGCGCGGGCGTCGCCGTGAGCCGTTGGCATGCGAGCGACGTTCAGACTGCTGCTGATGATGCCGATGGCGGATCGGGCGGCAGCGAGCCCGAGACCGATGCGGAATCGGAAGCGCTCGTCGCGGTGACGACCGCGCCAGCGGTGGCTGAACAGGTCGAGCGCGAGATCACCAGCTACGGCATCGTCGAGCCGGATCCGGATGCCGCAGACATGGTCGCGCTGCCGCGCGCCGGCGTGATCCGGCGCGTGCTCGTACGTCAGGGCGAGCGCGTACGGATGGGCCAGGTGCTCGTCGAACTCGACACCGCGCCAGGCCCGAAGCTGCAGTGGGCGCAAGCACTGGCGGCGGTGAAATACGCCGAGGAACAGCTGGCACGATTGCAGCGTATGGCTGCGAACCATCTCGCCACCGACGAGCAGGTTGCGCAGGCGCGGCGCGATCTCTCCGATGCACGGGCCACCGAGCAATCGTTGAGGGCGGTGGGCGCCGATACGAAGCAGCAGGTGTTGCGTGCGACGCGCGACGCCATCGTCACGCAGGTGCTCGTGAATGCAGGTGACCGCACGTCCGCTGATGCGCCGGCACTGAATCTCGCGCCGGTCGCGGGTCTGATCGTGCGGTTCGGCGTGGAGTCCGAGGCTGCGCGTCGCGTGACGGAAGGAGCGGCGGTGAAGCTCGGGCCGGTGTTCGACGCGACTCGATCATTTGCCGGCACCGCCAAGCGCGTGCACGCCATGCTGAATCCAACGACGCGGCTGGTCGATGTCATCGTAGCAATCGGCGAGACGGACGCGGCGGCCTTGACGATCGGCGACCAGATGCGCGGCAAAATTGCTCTCGACAAGATCGACGCGATTGTCATTCCGCGGAGTGCGCTGCTGCGCGACGAATCCGGCGACTATGTATTCACGGTGGTTTCCGATCGTGCGCATCGCGTCGGTGTGGAGATACTCGTCGATCGTGCGAGCGAGGTTGCGATCCATGGTGAATTGACGGCGGGCGATCCGGTGGTGGCATCCGGCGCCTATCAACTCACCGACGGCACGCAGGTAGCGCTCGATCGTGCCGCCCGATAATCCTCACTGGGCCGCCGTACACCGGCGTTCGATTCTGTTCCTGCTGGCGGCATTCGCGATCGCGGGTGCAGTCGCCACGTTCAGTCTGCCCGTGGCGCTGTTTCCGCACGTCGACTTTCCGCGCATCGTCGTTGCGCTGGAAGCGGGTGATCGACCTGCCGATCAGATGCTCATCGCCATTACGCAGCCGGTCGAACAGGCGGTGCGCGCCGTGCGCGGCGTGGCCGGTGTGCGATCGACCACGACGCGCGGCAGTGCGGAATTATCGATCAATTTCCGCTGGGGCACCGACATGGCGGAGGCGCTGCAGTTGGTCGAGTCGGCGGTGGGCCACGCACTCGCGCAGCTTCCCAGCGGCACGACGTTCAACGTGCGGCGCATGGATCCTGCGGTGTTTCCCGTGGCCGGTTACAGCCTGACGTCGAAATCGAGTTCGCTCGTGACGTTGCGTGACCTCGCGCAGTATGAACTGGTGCCGTTGCTGTCGACGATCGACGGCGTCGGTTCGGTGGAAGTGCAGGGTGGTGCGATCTCCGAGTATCGCGTCGAAGTCGACCCCAATCGCCTCGCTGCATATGGGCTCGACCTTGCGGCAGTCAGCGCCGCGCTTTCGGCCGCGAACGTGCTCACGTCGGCGGGTCGCGTAGAGGACCGCTACAAGCTGTACTTGATGCTGTCGGATACACGCTTCCACAGCATCGACGACATCGGCTCGACGGTGGTGCGCAGCGGCACCAACGGCGTCGTACAGGTGCGCGATATCGGGCGCGTGTACGCGTCCACGGAACCGCAATGGCTGAGAGTGACCGCCGACGGCGCCGATGCGGTGCTGCTGCAGATCTTCCAGCAGCCGGGCGGCAACACGGTCGACATCGTGCGCAACGTCAAACTGGTGCTGGAGAGCTACCAGACAAAACTGCCGCCCGGCATCGTGCTGAGCAAGTGGTATGACCAGAGCGAACTGATCCTGGAGTCCGGCAGCAGCGTGCGCGACGCAATCGTCATCGGCGTGGTGCTCGCTTCGCTGGTGATCGTGCTGTTCCTGCGGAGTGCCCGAATCACCGTCATCGCGGTCTTGACGGTTCCGGCGACGTTGGCGGTCACGGTGTTGCTTCTCTATGTTCTCGGCATGAGCTTCAACGTGATGACGCTCGGCGGCATGGCGGCGGCGGTCGGGCTGATCGCGGACGACTCGATCGTGATGATCGAGCACATCATGCGACGCTTGCGGGAGCCGGGCGCGGGAGTCGCCGACTTGCGCTCCGCGACGTTGTGGCGATCGGCGCGCGAATTCGCGCGGCCGTTGGCGGGCTCGTCGGGCGCGACGATCATCATATTCGTACCGTTGGCCTTCCTCGGCGGCGTCACCGGCGCCTTCTTTCAGGCGTTGGCGCTGACGATGGCGTCGGCGCTGAGCATTTCGTTCGTGATCGCGTGGCTCGCGGTGCCGCTGCTTGCGGAACGGCTGGTCGTCGAGCGCGATCTTCGCTCGGATGCAGACGACTGGATGGCGCGCATGGTTCACCCGCGCTATCGGAAGACCATGTCGGCGCTGTCGGCGCGACCGGCGATTCTGGTGGTCGTCGTCGTTGCGGTAGCGGTGGTCGGCTATGTCGCGTACCGCAACCTCGGCACCGGCTTCATGCCGCACATGGACGAAGGCGGGTTCGTGCTCGACTACATCGCGCCGCCCGGAACCTCACTCGCGGAGACCGACCGCATGTTGCGCAATGTCGAAGATATTCTGCGCGCGGATCCGGCCGTGGAAACGTACTCGAGGCGAACCGGTCTGCAATTGGGCGGCGGTCTCACCGAGGCGAACTCCGGCGATTTCTTCGTGCGCCTGAAACCGTTCCCGCGGTCGGCAATCGAAGACGTGATGGATCGCGTGCGAACACAAATCGAAACGCAGATCCCGCGGCTGGAGATCGACATGATTCTGTTGATGGAGGATCTGATCGGCGATCTGACGGCGGTGCCGCAGCCGATCGAAATCAAGCTGTTCGGTGACGATCTACATGCGCTGATCGAGACGGCGCCCAAGGTCGCGGAGAAGATCGGCACCATCGACGGCATCGTCGATGTGTTCGACGGCGTGAATCTCGCGGGCGACGCGCTGACGATTCAGGTGGACCGCACGAAGGCCGCGCTCGAGAACGTCGATCCGGCGGTGGTCTCCGGTCAGTTGACGTCGTGGTTCACCGGTACGGTCACCACGGAGTTGCTGGAGAACGTCAAGCGCGTCGGCATTCGGCTGTGGGTGCCGCAGCACATGCGCAGACGGTGAGCGCGCGATTGATGACGCATGGGTCACCGCGTCGGACGGCCATCGGGTACCACTGCTGCGCATCGCGACGGTGGAAACCCAGATCGGTCAGCCGCAGATCACCCGCGACAACCTGAAGACCATGATCCCTGTGACGGCGCGGATATCCGGACGCGATCTGGGATCGACGATTGCAGATGTGCGCACCGCGTTGGCCACACCGGGGCTGTTGCCGAAGGATGCCTATTTCGAACTCGGGGGACTCTATGCCGAACAGCAGAAAGCCTTTCGCGGGTTGCTGGCGGTGTTCATCAGTGCGGTCATGCTGGTGTTCGTGGTGCTGTTGTATCTGTACGAGCGATTCAGCATCGCGCTGTCGATTCTGTTGATGCCGCTGCTGGCGATTGCCGCGGTTTTTCTCGGTCTGTGGGCCACCGGTACCGAGCTGAACATCACTGCGATGATGGGGCTGACGATGATCGTCGGCATCGTTACCGAGGTGTCGGTTTTCTACTTCTCGGAGTATCACGAGCTGACGGCGCAAGGGATGCCGCATACGGAAGCGCTAGTGCAGGCGGGCGTGAACCGGATGCGCCCGATCCTGATGACGACGCTGACGGCGATCCTCGCGCTGTTGCCGTTGGCGTTGGGTCTGGGGCGCGGCGCGGGCATGCAGCAGCCGCTCGCGATCGCAATCATCTCAGGATTGCTCGTCCAGGCGCCGTTGGCGCTCATTCTCCTGCCCGCGCTGTTCGGGCGGTTCTCTCAACTCACTTCGATCAGGACATCACCATGAACACGATCCATTTGATTGCGCTGACGATCGCGATCTCCGCATGTGCGGATGTAGCCGCCGATACACTGGAAAGTCCCAAGGTGATTCAGCAGATCCCAGGACCCGATGGCGGCTGGGACTTTGCGAGTTTCGACGCCGGTCACCATCGAGTGCTCATTAGCCGGTCGTACGGAGTCATGACGCTCGATATCGACGACGGCAAAGTTGCGCAGCTTGCGGAAGGCGATCGCGTGCACGCGAGCTTCGTCTTACCGAACGGGCGCGTGTTGATCACGAACGGCAGCACCGGCACTACGACGCTGGCCAACGGTTCCACCGGCGCGATCGAGGCGACGATTCCTGTCGGCACCAATCCGGATGCGGCGATCTACGACCCCGTCAGTGACCGGGTGTTCGTCATGAATGCAAACAGCGGCGATATCTCGGTGATCGATACAAAACTCGGCAAGGAGGCTGCGCGCGTCGCAGTCGGCGGCAAGCTGGAAGCCGCGGCCGTCGACGGCAAAGGACTGCTCTTCGTCAATATCGAGGACGCCGCCAAGGTTGCCGTGATCGATACGCGTATACGCACCGTGGAGCGGCGTTTCGATCTGAAGGGTTGCGAAGAGCCTTCGGCCATCGCTTTCATTGCCGCGGGTCGACTGCTGGTGTCGACCTGCGGTAACGAGGTTGCGAAGGTGATCGGCGCGGATGACGGGCACGAAGTAATGGACATTCCGATCGGCCCGCATCCCGATTCGGCGCTCGTCGACACCGACCGTGGTCGCGTGTTCATCGCAACCGCAGGCAGCGCGGTGGAGAACGGTGAGATCACTGTGCTCGACATCGCCGCAGCGCCGGCCATCACGGTGGCCGAGCGTATCCCGACGCAACGCGGTGCGCGAACGATCGCCGAAGATCCAAAGACGGGTCGCCTGTACCTGCCGACGGCGACCTATGTGGTCGGCGACGACGGCAAACCGCACGCGGTCAACGGTACGTTTCGCGTGCTCGTCGTCGCGCCGTGATGAACGGAATCGTTAGTGGAACGCCGAAACAGCCAGGAAGCCGAACCGATGCGGATCAGAGCCGTTTGCGAAAACCGATGGCTGCACCATCCGGAAGCAATACGAGGCGCAGCCGTTTAGTGACGACGGCCACACGCCAACAACTACGCGGTCCCGCAGTCGGATTTCGGAGCGACGGCTGCGAAACGCCACTGCGTTTGAAGTGGCAGGTCGATCCAGCCTGGCGCAGGCCAACCGGACAGCGAAGCAGACGCTCATTCACTGCGCCAGCGACATCGAGAAACGTGCAATGTCGCAATGACCGTCAAGGTCATCGGTTTTGTCGTCGAGACTCAGGACCTTCGATCCGTTCGTTCAATTCGGGCATCTGCCTGCCTTCCCACCAGCGTCGAGCGATTCGCTTTCAGCGACGCATCGTCGGCAACCGGCCTTGCTTTAGGCTCGCCCTGCGCTTGCGATGCGGATCGCTGGCTTAACCTTCACTTTTACTTCGACTCGCGAACCGAGGCGGTTGAGAATTCCAACAAGTCGATCGAGCGTGAAGCGCCCGAGATCCGCGTTGCGGATGCGCGAAAAGTCGGCGGCGGCGATACCGGTGCGCGCATGCGCTTGGCGCACCGACAGGCCTTCGCGATCGAGCGTCTTGATGATTTCTGCAGCCAGCAGCGCCTTGAACTGTTTCACGTCTGCGTTGTCCTGGCCGAGGTCGCGATACACGTTTCCGCTGCCGCGGAGCACTTCTAACTGTTCGCCTTTCATCACAACATCTCCTTCAGTCGTTTGAGTCGATCCTTAACCAGATCGATGTCATGTTTCGCGGTCTTGATGCCCTGGGTCGACTTCTTCTGGAACGCGTGGACCACCCAAATGTCGGCCCCGAGTTGAACCGCGTACACAACCCGAAAAGCATTGCCGCGGTAAGGCAACGCGATCTCGAACACGCCGGAGCCAAGCCCGTTCATCGGTTTGGCGATGTCAGCCTTCCCGCCTTCTGCGGCAATCGTGAGAGTCGCAAGGCAGATCGACCGCGCACCTTCAGGAAACGACTCGAACGCCTTGCGTGCGGCAGTGACCCAAGAAACGGGCCGGGTTGTCCTCGCCACGAATCACTCCACTCAGACACGTTGTCATATCTGACAACACACTTCAAGTCGCTGCTCGTCAACTCGCAAGCCTCTACAGCCTACCGAGCGCGCGGCATCGTTTCCGACACGTCGATCGGCTGAGCGGGGGCGAAAACCATCGAAGCCGAGATGATCGAAAGTCGGCAAAACCGGTTTCATGATGGAGCGCCAAGCAAGAACTGGCCGTACCGCTTCGAGATCGGCTAGCTCAAACACGCGGCCTCATTTGGAGGTGGTTTCTTGTGACGCGATCGCCTTCCAGCCGTCAGCGCCTTTGGCGAACGTATCCGTGTATCGAACTACGCTGCTTTCTGTTCCCTGTTTTCCAGACCAACGACCCGTCGCAACTGCTGTCGAGCCATGTACCCTGATCTTCGTGTCACCGACTGTGTACTCGACAATCTTGGGCATCTTCATCATGCCGTCTATGTACGCAGATCGGCCGTCCGAGAAATCGCCATTCTCACCGACGAACGTGAAGTCGCCCGAAAGGTTCTTCTCGAAGAACTCTCTGGTCTGATTCTTTAGGGCCTCGTTCCAATCGTGTTCGATTTTCGAGATTGCCTGTTCGTCTGCGTCGGCGGCGTAGGTCGTGGTTGAGGTCAGCAGCAGGGCAAACATTGCGAGCCGCGCGTATCGAGCCATCTTCGTTCCCCCTTCCTCAAATTGCTTGAACGCGGCTTTCGCTCTACTCCCAACGGCGCCACCGCGCCAGCCGAGCATGCGACGACGTGTCAATGTTTGGCAATGGCCAATTGGCGCACAGCAGAGTCGCTGAACAACGCAACAGGAATGCGATCAAATCGGACGCGTAGCGAAAGGCCGATCGCTGCTGGTCAATCAAGACCTGTTCGAATTACTCGGGGCCAATGACGTAGACGTACTGCGGCAGACGCCGCGGGAGTTGGACGTACCTTCACCCATGAGCGGGTGGGACGAGTGAAGATGCGTCGCCGTCACTACGCCTGAGTTGGCCGAATCGATGCGAGGTCGGGCGTTTCAGATTGCGCAAGCGTCGGTCGGCGGATGGGAGCTAGCGCGTGTCCTGACCGGCTCAGCCTCTTGCACGTGGGAGCGACGACCCACGTGCCGAAGTAAGTGCGGCGACGAATGCGGGCGCGAGACCGGTTGCTGCGTGTACGGTCAGGTGCTCGTCGTCGAAATAGTTGGAACGACCGTCCATGATCGCAGGACAGGTCGAGCCGTCGGGGCAGAGGTATTCCACCAACGAGATGCGCTCGTAGCGAGACCCGGCCAGGGCGCGCCACAGCGGCTGCAGCCGTGCTTCGTGGTCCGCAACAGAGACTCGCGCTTCGTCGGTACCGCGCTTCCACCAAACCGCTCTAGCAAATTGCTCAGGCCGGAAATTTCTCGTATACGGCACCTCGTCGGCGACATACACCACGATTCCTTTAGAGGAGAGTTCGTCTATCACACTCCTCAATTGCGATGTGAAGAACTCGCCTGACGTCCCCCCAGCGTACTCGTCGGGGACCTTTACCCCGTCCGGTGTCAGGTGGAGGTAGGCAGACCAGGCCGCGGCGAGGATGACAGCATCGAACCGTTGCGAGTCGATGAGATCGGACACGTGCCGGTTGAACACTGAACAATCGATGCGCCAAGGGTAAACGATGTCGATGCCCGGAACCGGTGGACACCCCGGCTTGTACGCATGCAAGCCAACGATGCCCAATTCCTTTGCAGCCGTATCGACCGCAGGAAACAAAGCCATTGCATGGCTATCCCCCCACAGCAGAACGCGCGGTGCCGTGCGGTTGTTAGGCGGACCGAGCCGACACAACGTGGCGGGGTGAATGTCCCGGGGCTCCTTCTCGCAACGACGCCAATCTTCTGTTGGGCCAACGGCCGACTGAGCAATCTGCAACGCCGCTTCGGGTACGCGGAAGGGTAGACCCCGCGCAACGATAGCCACGATCGCGAGGGCCGCGAGCGACGCTGCGCAGAGGCCCATAGCGGCGAATATCTGTCGGCGTGACGACAACAACGTTCGCCGTCGAATCGGGTTCTCGATCGCTACAAACGTGATCCACGAGCACACGAACACACCAGCCAGCAGCGCAAATGTCTGGACGAGCGAAATGTTGGGACTCAACCAGTGGTTCCGCGACATGAGTGCGAACACGATGATCGGCCAGTGCCACAGGTACAGTGAATACGACATCTGCCCCAGCATGACCATGGGTCGGTTGTCCAAGAGTCGCCGCACCCGGTTGCTCTGAGCGCCGAACCAGATCATCAGCGCCGTCCCGGCGCACGGCACGACCGCAGCGATTCCGGGGAATGGGGTAAACCGGTCGTAAACGAACACTGGAATCGCGATCAGACAGAGCCCCGCGACGAGCAGCGCGTCGTTCACAATGGGCGAATACGCCGTGCGCCGGGACGGCTGCGACAGTGCGAGCGCTGCGCCGAGCATCAGCTCCCATGCCCGTGACGGCAACAGGTAGTACGCGGCGCCGGTATGTCCGTTCCAGAGCAACCACTGGCTGAGCGCAAGCGACGCCACGCCGATCGCGACGACGACCGCGACCGGCTTGAGTCGTTGGGAGCGGTACACCGCCATCAGGATTGCGGGGAAGAGCAGATAGAACTGCTCCTCCACCGCGAGCGACCACGTGTGAAGCAGCGGCATTGACTGCGTGGACGACTCGAAGTAGCCGGTATGCAGCCAGAAATAGAAGTTCGACGAGAACAGCGCGAGCGACACGATCGTCTGACCCAACGCTTCGAGTTCGCTCGGCAGTAACATCCAATATGCAACGAAGGCGGTAACCGCAACGACGGTGAACATCGCTGGCAGCAGCCGGCGCGCGCGGCGCTCCCAAAACGAGACGTAGCTGAAGCGTCCGGCGGCGATTTCCGGAGCGATCAGCCCCGTGATCAGAAAGCCGGATACGACGAAGAACACGTCGACGCCGACAAATCCGCCGCTGAATGTGTCCACGCCCGCGTGAAAGAGCATAACCGGTACGATCGCGATGGCACGCAGTCCATCGATGTCCCGCCGATAACTCGCGGGCTGCGAGAGACGAGCAGCGTGCCAATCGGCTTGCATTTCGAACTCGCTGCTACTGAAGCAATTGCCGAACCGCCATGGTCTCTGGAACGATCGGCAGCATGGACAACAGAAACTGGAGCGACGCGGCGACGCCGTTGTGTTGCTTGTGCCGCGTGATATCGCTGGGGTCTCGATGGTGGATCATAGCCGAGCACCGCCTAGAGCAGAGTGTCGGGCACCAAGCTGCGTGATCCTACTGCGCCCGACGCTGCAGTTTTCCCCGATGCGCTGCTTGCAGACATGGACATTCCGGCCGAGGGCGGGCCGGACATTTCCTACGGCCCACAGGCGTTGAGGGACACCGCGATCATTCGCAATGGATGCCCCGAATTCAGAATGCCGAGTTATGCGATTCAACGGCGTAGCCGTTGAATCGCCTCAAACGGGCGAGCGCCAGCTTGAATTTGTGGGTCGGTTCCCCTGTGGCTGCACAGGTGGCGATGCGTTCCTCCAGTTGTTCCACCGAGAAGGACTGGACGCGTGGGGTATTGCCTTCGCGCCAATAGAAGTACGCGCGGAAGGTGTTGTGATCAAAAGGATGCTCGATGCCGTCGTGCTCACCGATGTAGTAGCGCATTTTGACGTCAACCTTTTCCAGCCGAACCATTTTCCGGACGAACATACAACCTGCAGCGATCTCGAATCGATTGCTGCCGAGTGATTGGACTGCTCTCTCGACTGCGTAACCGAATGCGTCGGACGTCTTACCTCATGATCGACACGCACGACTCGTAGACGGTGGCGTGCCGGGTAGCGAACTCTTTCCAGCCGTACTGCGCCGCGCGGATGAAGGATTCCTTCCCCATGCGTGGAAGGTCCAGACTGGAGACGCGGACGAGTGACTGGCGCAGGCCATCGGTGTCGTTCGGATCGAACAGAACCGCACATCGATCGTCGACATACTCGGGAATCGCGGCCATGGCGGGCACCACCACCGGTTTACCGAACGACATCGCCAGAAGAACTGAACCGCTGGTGTGCATCTTGCGGAATGGGAAAACCACGACGTCCGATGCTTGCATGTAGATCTGCACGTCCTCGTCGGGAACGTACTCCAGAACCAAACGTATGCGAGGATCGTCCGCCGCCATGCTTCGAATTCGCACCGCGGTTTTGGCGTCAAACGGCTGACCGACGATCATCAGTACGGTGTGCCCGCCGGTGCGTTTGAACGCCTCGATCAGCGACTCCACGCCCTTGTAGGGTTTGATGTGCCCGAGGAACAGATACACCGTGGTTGTGGCAGCGAGTTGAAGGCGCGCCCGCGCAACGGGCGGCGCGATGTCATTGGGATAACACTCGATGAATGAGGGATGCCGAAGTGTGACGATCTCGCGCTTGAAGCCGTAACGTTCACGCACGAGAGTTGCCGAGTAGTCACTGTGCACGATGAGCCGACGGCAGATGGCCATCAACAATCGAACCATGAAACGATCAAGCAGCGCATAACGCGTCTCGTAGAACTCGAGTTCGTGGACGGTCCAGATCACGTTGTTGCGCAGCAGCCGGTAGAGCAGAAGATGGAAGATCACGAACGGGTAGCGGGCGTAGTCATCCATGTACGTTCCGTGTGGCCAGTGGATGTGCGCTATCGCCGGCCCGCGTCCTCTCACGAGAGCGCGAAGCGTTCGCAGGTTCAGCTTGCCGGGATGCACGCGAATACCCATTGCGGCAAGTTCATCCCTGAGTCGGACTTGATAGGGATTGGTCGGATACCACGGGATGTACGCGACGGTGACGTCTGCGCGCGAGAGACGCGTCCGGTCTTCGATCGGCTCATGGCGCTGAGCAGTTCGGGTCGTGAGATAAGCGCGGGTCAACAGTGCCGCGGCGGAGAGGGCGCCGAACAGAGTGCCAACGATTGGGAGCGCTGGGTTCACGCTGGCAGACTACCGTTATTAACGAACACCCCGAGCCTGCCCCGACTCCGGCGGCACGTTTGTATGAGATTGCATCCAGAACAAGCGAGCAGACGCTCGATGCTTCCGTAACCTTGACACCGCAACTGCGGAATCGTTCCCGATGGACGCGGACGGTCGTCGGCCATTCCGCGTCGCGCAATTAATACATGCTGCTTGGTAAGCCGCGCCAACGCTCGGACTCGTGCAACGGTTCCGCGTCCCATTTCTGGGGTATCACCTGCTGGCACAGAAGTTGAACGTCTCGCGCCATGCGCCACTTCTTTCGCAATAACGGTCTCTCTGTCGCGTTGTTTCTCCTGTTCGCGGTGTCGTTCGTCGGCCAGGTGGTGACCGGACGCATGGAGTTCAACGACGCGCGCGAACAGCAGGGTCAGTCGGCCGTCGGGTATGCGGAGTATCTGAGAACCGGCGATTTCGTCGAGGCGACGATGGAGAACTGGGAGAGCGAGTTTCTCCAGATGTTTACCTACGTGCTGCTGACGGTGTTTCTGTTTCAGAAGGGGTCGGCCGAATCGAACGACCCGGACAGCCCGCAACAGCAGGGCCCGCGTCGTCATTCATGGCTTTACGAACACTCCCTGTCGCTCGCGTTGTTCTCGTTGTTTGTGCTGGCTTTCACCTTGCACGCCATGGGGGGCGCGAGCGCGTACAACGAGGACGCCGCGGAGCATATGCGTCCGAAGGTGACGGCCCTGGAGTACATCGGCATGTCGCGATTCTGGTTCGAATCGTTCCAGAACTGGCAGAGCGAGTTCGTGTCGATCCTCGCGATGGTGCTACTGAGCATCTTCCTGCGCGAAAGAGGTTCGCCGGAATCCAAGCCGATCGGGAGCCCGGACAACACAACAGGGGAAGAGGCGGAACACCGCGAGCAGTCCGACGTTCAGCGCGTGTAAGGACGAATGTCCGCTTTGAGGATCCGCGCCATGTGCTGCAGCGCGGCTCGTTCGTTTGCCAACGACTCTGCTGCGACGCAATTGGCAGGAACCCACACGCGGTACTTACGAACGTGCGCGTCCTGCGCGGTCGCAAACACGCAGTTGTCCGCCGCGACGCCGGCGATGATAAGGCGTGTGACCTCGAGTTCGCTGAGCAGAAAGTCGAGCGGCGTGCCGTAAAACGCCGAGTGACGCGGCTTCAGAATCGAAATGTCGGACGGGCTTGGTTGAAGCAGCGTCGCCAACGATTCCGCCGCGCCGCCGCGACCGATGCACGCTTGCACCAGCTGATCGAACGACCGCGTCCACTCGCCGAAATTGTCGTTTGCGAAGATGCATGGCACCCCCCGGGCACCGGCCCGGCGCCTCAAGGCGGCCGTGTTGCGTGCTGCGCGAATGGCGCGTGGCGCCAGTGCGTCGGCGCCGTCGAAGCCGAAGAGGTTCATGAAATCGACGAGCAGCAGTGCGTCCGCTGTTCGTCCTCCGGTGCTCAGGCCGTGCGCTTCGGACTTCGCCATGGTCCCGCGAATCAGCTGTGAAGCGCCTGCTCCCTCGGTTGTGCCGCGCTTGCTTGCGAGCGAAGGCGTGAAAACACCGTACCTGCAATCTGGAATCGATCGTCGCCCAATGGCTCGGCTGGCCGTTCGAGCCCGCCGCGTGCGATGCCGCAGTAAACGGTTCGATTCAACCTCACGTGCGGCAGAGTTGGATCATCGGGGTTGTGCAACACATGCACGACCAGCGATTTGCGCACGCGTACGCGCTGCCCGTCGGCTGACGACGCATCGAATTCCTCGAGTGTTCGCTCGACATTCGACATGGCCCACTCCCATTTCACGCTGTGTCCATTCTGTCTCCCGTACCACCGCATGCATGAGAGCCAGGCGAGCAAACTAGCGTAAGACGGTTCCTACGCAGTCCTACGAGGTAGGGTAAGTCCTACCGTTACAGACGTGCCCGATGAGGTTTCGAGATGCGGCCCTCGTGTCAAGGTGATTGCGTACGACAACCTGAGGTGTGTCATGTTCAATTGGGCAATCATCTTTCTCGTCGTTGCGCTCGTGGCGGGTGTTCTCGGCTTCTCGGGAATCGCCGGCACCGCAACGCAGATCGCGTGGATCCTGTTCGTAGTGGGTTTGGTAATAGCGATCGTGCTCTTCCTGAGCGGACGGCGGCCACCGAGCATATGACGCGGTGACGCCGGTGGGCCGACCCTGTCGGCCCGCCACTTCTCATGTCGGAGTCGGAATTCATTCGGAGTTCGCGATGGGCGAGTCGGCGCCGGCCCAATACAAAGGCTACGTCTATCGGGCGCGCATCTGGCAACCCGACGACGGCGGCCAATGGTGCTTCGACATCAGCCTGCAGAAACACTGCGGCGCGCAGGTGAAGCGCGCGAGTGGGCTGGTGCGCGAATTCGAATACTTCAACGACGAGACGAAAGCCGCGGCGGCGGCAAAGTTGTGGGCAGAGAACTACATCGACTGCGTCGAGCGCGGCGAGCTGCACCCCTGGTAGCCGGGAATTTGGAGTAACTAGAAGAAGAGCGTACGTTTCGAGAAGTGACCGACACGCATCGGCACGGGAGGAGGGGAATCATGACGCTGCGGATGATCCGATCGTACGAGACGGAAGTGTATGCGACCGAAAAAGAAGGCTACGTCGCAATCAAACAGACAGGTGACGAAGGCGATGAAGACCTGGTTCTGCTCACGGCCGCCCAGCTGCCGCAGGTGATCCAGGAACTCCAGGCGCTCTACGAAAAGCGCGAAGAGTGGGAACACGAACGGCCGGACCGTTTTTGACCGGATGCGCGGCTCGCGGTGGTAATCTCGCCTCATTGTCGGAGGGGCGGCGATGCTTCGAGCGATCACACAGGACGAAATCAGCCAGTACGAGCGCGACGGCGCCATCTGTCTGAGGGGTTTGTTCGATCAGATCTGGGTCGAACGCATTCGAGACGCATTGGAGCGTCTGCTCCACACCGATCGAGGCAAACGCGGCGACCTCACTGCGCCGGATTCGCCCGGTCGATTCAACAACGCCACGTTCATGTGGCGCTTCGACGCGGATTTCCGCGATTTCGTGTTTCAGTCGCCTGCGGCTGAGATCGCCCGTCAGCTGATGCGATCGCGCACCAGCCGTTTCCTCTACGACCACCTTTTCGTCAAGGAACCGCGTACGCGCGAGACCACGCCGTGGCACCACGACCAGCCGTATTGGCCAGTACGCGGGGAGCAGGTGTGTTCGATCTGGCTGTCGCTAGACAACGTGACCCGGCAGACGAGCGGGCTCGAATACATTAGAGGTTCGCACCGCTGGCCAAGCCGTTATCGACCGGAGGTATGGGGGAACGGCACCGAAACGTGGCGCAAGCTCGGGTTGCTCGATTCGCAGGAAGAGACCATCCCCGACATCGACGCACAGCGCGAGAAATACGAGTTCCTGAGCTGGGATGTAGAGCCCGGCGACTGCCTCGTCCATCACTCGCTGGCCATTCACGGCTCGTCCGGCAATGGCTCTGCGACACGACGGCGGCGCGCACTCGCCACTCGCTGGATCGGCGACGACGCGGTCTATGCGCCCGCGCCCGGTTCATTCAACCTGCTGCTCGATGCGTCGCTTACGCCTGGCCAGCCTTTCGGCGGCGAGAAGTTCCCGCTCGTCGTGGATGCCCGGTAACGAATCGAGAAAAGAGCGGCGGCGCGAGCGCGCCGCCGCGTTGGACTTCAACCCGTAGGAGCTTCTACCTCAGCGAGCCGGTCGCTGATTTTGCGGACGTTCTGCGCCTTCGCGCGCGGGCGCAATACCATGCTTTCGTGGCTGCGCGAAACGCTGATTTCGTCGCCCAGTTCCCGCATCGTCATCTTCTCGATGTCGGTTTCGGGGCTCAGTTGCAAACGCACGTCGCCGTCTTGGATGGTAATCGTGGTCTTCATTGGCGGTCTCTCCAGTACATCGATCCGCGGGTTGCGGATCACTCTTTCGGGGCCGGCGGTGATTCTCGCCTCGCCCCCTCGAAGGGCGCTGTAGCGAGAGTGTTGGAAATGTTTGTGACGTGTGTGGCATGCCGTACGGGCAGGTCCCGTCAAATGGTAGCCTGCAAGGCATGATTTTCGCGTCCAAAGACCCCGCGGAGTTCAAGCTCGGCCGCCGGCATCTGTTTGCCTACGGCTGGCTGAACGTACCGCTGTCGATCGCCGGCCTGCCACTCGCCATTTACATACCGTCTTTCTATGCGACCGAGCTGGGCATGTCGTTGGCGGCAATCGGCTGGATTCTGATGCTGGCCCGCATCTCCGACATCGTTACCGACCCGATCATCGGCATCCTGTCCGATAAAACGCCGGAGCGATGGGGCCGTCGACGGCTTTGGATGATCGGCGGCATTCCGCTCACGGCGCTCGCGATCTACATGGTGTTTTCGCCGAGTGGTCAGGTCGGCTTCTTCTACACCTTCTTCTGGATCTCGCTGCTGTACATCGCGTGGACCATCGTGACGATTCCGTACTCGGCCTGGGGGGCGGAACTGTCGCTCGACTATCGCGAGCGGACGCTCATCACCGGCTGGCGCGAAATGCTCGGCATCATCGGCCAGCTATTGGTGATGGCGCTGCCGGTGGCGCTGCCGTGGCTCGCGGTTCACGGCTTCACGAGTCTGGAAGCCACGCGCGGCGATTCGATGGCGCCGCTGCTGCACATCGTGGCGGTCATCACTGTCATCACGCTGTTCGTGTCGCTCGCCGGTCTGCTGTGGGTGTTGCCCGAAGTGCGCGTGCCCACGTCGCACGTCAACTGGTTTTCGGGCATGCGCGTGATCTGGCGCAACGGTCCGTTCAAGCGGCTGATCCTGGTGAACGTGTTCAACGGAATGGGCTGGACGGTGTGCGGCACGCTGTTCGTGTTCTACGTCCGCTACATTCTCGAAGCGGGACTCGCGGCTACCGGCTGGCTGCTGTTGGTCTACTACACCGCCGGGGTCATCGGCGCGCCGCTGTGCACCAAGGGCGGCAATCTGATCGGCAAACACCGGATGTGGGCATGGACCATCATCATCACGTGCGTGGCGTATCTGCCGGCGACGCTGCTCGGTCCCGGCGACGAACTGTGGTTCGCGTTGATCCTGTCGTTCACCGGATTGTCGATCGCCAACGGCGGCATCCTCGGTTCGTCGATGTCGGCGGACGTCATCGACATCGATACGCTGCGCAGCGGCCAGCAACGCGGCGCGTTGTTCATGGCGCTATGGGCGTTGGCATCGAAGTTCGCTGCGGCGCTCGGCGCGCTGGTCGCGTTGAATCTGCTCGACATCATGGGCTTCGTCCCGGCCGAGCACGACGCATTGGGTAAGCCGGCGCTGTTGTTCCTCTACATCGTGTTGCCGATCATCTGCTGGCTGATTGCAGCCGCGATCATCTGGAATTACCCGATCACCGAAATCCGTCACAAACGCATACGCGCGCGAGTAGAGCGCCGAATCGCGGCCAGCGCCTCAACGCAGCCGTTAGTCGCGGATTGAAGCCGTGCGCAACACCTACAACATCAGCCTGCTCCGGCGGCGTGTTCAGGAAGCGCTGCCGAGGCCGCCGGCGCCCGCCGGTGAAATGGCGATCGAAGGATTTCTGTCGCTACCCGGTGCCAGCGCGTGGCGGCCGGAACGGCTGGGGCTGAGAGAGCTGTCGTTCATCTTCGACGTCGGACTGCCGTTCGCGCTGATCGGCGACAGGCCGGTCGCGAAGACGCTCGGCCTGCACGTTGGCGACGCGGTTCGCGATGGGCGGTTGCCGGAACCGCGCTTGTGGAGTGCGGTTCATGCAGTGGCGCTGCTGTGCCGCTGGGGTCTCGACGTGCACGTCACCAGCGGCCTCGTGGCACCGCAACTGCAATTCGAAGTTCAGCTGCCGAGCGGCGCACCGCTCAGCCTCGACGTAAGGCGCGCGGTGCTTGAACCGACGAACGCGCGCATCGTCGCGATCGACATGCAGGGCGCCGGCGCGAGTTTCGACGCCGTTGCCGGCTATTACGCCGACTCGTTCGCCAATAGTCTGTTGGCGGTGCTCGTGTTCGAGCCGCGCTTCTGGATCGGCGTCGAGCAGAAGGAATGGCGGCACCTGGCGCGACTCGCACCGGATGCCGCCGGGCTCGAACCGCGCATGCTCGGATGCGCCGAGGGCGACCGCTTCGCTGGCGTGCAGGCGCTGCGTGTGCCCTTGCTGATCTGACGACTGTTAACCTAACGACGCCACGAGAAGGAGAGATGCCGTGAAGCTCACCATCGATTTTCCATCGATCGCATTTCGCGAAGGTCCCGCTGCCGTCGCGAAACTGGCCGCCGAGATCGAACGCATCGGCTACGACCAGCTCGACATCTTCGATCACGTCGTCATGGGA
Organism: uncultured Gammaproteobacteria bacterium; assembly: GCA_963780795.1. Taxonomy (GTDB): domain Bacteria; phylum Pseudomonadota; class Gammaproteobacteria; order Pseudomonadales; family Azotimanducaceae; genus DATJGR01. The sequence continues at coordinate 251,472 of CAWADH010000016.1, forward strand.
TTTCCGATCGAGGGTCGCACCGATCTGCAATATCCCGCGAAGATGCCGATTCTGGAGGCGCTCGTAACGCTGGGATTCTGCGCGGCGGTGACGTCGCGGATCGGTCTCGGCACCGAAGTGCTGGTGCTGCCGCAGCGCCAGCCGGTACTCGTCGCGAAGCAGATCAGCACGCTCGACACGTTGTCGGGCGGTCGCGTGCGCCTCGGTGTCGGCGTTGGCTGGCAATCGTCGGAATACGATGCGCTCGGCGAGTCGTTCAACGATCGGGGCAAACGAATGGACGAAGCGCTGCAGCTGCTGCGCACCTGCTGGAGAGACGAGCGCATCGACTTCGCTGGCGATCACTACACCATCACTGCGATGGGAATGGAGCCGAAGCCGCCGCAGGGTGCCGCGCTGCCGCTGTGGGTCGGCGGCCATTCGCCCGCAGCGTTGCGCCGCGTCGGGCAATACGCGGACGGCTGGTTGGCCGCGCTCGTCAACAACAAGGAACGCGTGGCGAAGGAAATGCAGACCATTCGCGAGCACGCGCAGCGCTTCGGACGCGATCCGGATGCAATGCAGTTTCAGACGATGCTCGCGCCGCCACCGCGCGAGAACGACGACGGCAAAGGCAAGAGTTTCTTCGCCGATCCCGATCGCGTTGCGCGCCGCGCCGCGGACATTGCGGAACTCGGCTTCGGATGGGTGTCGCTGAACGGCACCAACCTGTTCCAGTCGGGTGCGCGCACGGTTGCGGCGATGGTCGACAGCTTCGGCGCGCTTCACGATCGACTGCGCCGGGAAGTGGGCTGACGATTCGATCGCATGGCGCGCCTGCTGCAGTCGATCTTCGTCGTTTGTCTGATCGCGTTACCCGTGGCGTGGCTGAAGACCGACACGCTGCCGAAGGTACTGTCGTTTTCCCGCGCGCTCGCGGCTGAACCGCGGCAGCAGGAAATCGAGCAGCCACCGATCGACGTCGAGATGGGCGGCGTCTCCTATCGCGTGGAACCGGCGTTCCGTTACGCGCTCGACGGCATGGTGGTGTCGTACCGGGTGCACGATGCCGATCACCTGCTGCACCGGTTGTGGAACGATCACCTCAACGTGGCAGACATCTGCGTGGTGTGGGGCGATGATGCCGGCCGCGTCGATCTGCACGCGTTCGAATTCGCCAACGGTGAGTTCACGTGCACGTTCCGAACGCGCAGCGAGAAGGACTGGCACGCGTTTCGTCTCGATCAGATCTCGAACAATCATCTGCTGACTGCCGATCCGGCGCTGCGCGCGCGGATCGAGAACGTCGCGGTCGGCGACCAGATTCATTTCGAGGGCTACCTCGCCAGCTATTCGAACGCGTCGGGCTTTCATCGCGGCACCAGCACGACCCGAAAAGACACCGGCAACGGCGCCTGCGAGACGGTCTACGTCACAGAATTCGACATTGCCGATCCGGCTCCGCGCGGCTGGCGTAAGCTGCAAAGCGCTGCGTTGTGGGGAATGTTGCTGAGTGCCGGCACGTGGCTGTTGGGCGTAGGCAAGGGCTGGTTCTGAAGGCGTAGACGTGCGGAAGGTGAATCGTGCGTGTATTGATTCTCGGTAGCGGACTCGCGGGCATCACCTCTGCCTACTATCTGCGCGCGCTCGGATGCGACGTCACGGTGGTCGACCGCGCCGCCGGCGCCGGCCGCGAAACCAGTTTTGCGAATGGATCGATGATCACGCCGAGCCTGGCCGATCCGTGGAATTCGCCTGGCGTCTTCCGCGCGCTGGTGCGCTCGTTGGGACGCGAGGACTCGGCGATCCTGCTGCGCGCGGGAGCCATCCCGTCGCTGTTCGGTTGGGGCATCTCGTTTCTCCGCAACTCCGCGTCCAAGCACTTCGAACGCAACTACCTGCGCAACGTCGCCCTCGTGCATTACTCACAGCGGGTGATGCGCGATCTGATGCAGACGCACCCTTTGAAGTTCGACTACGTCGACGACGGCACCATGAAGATCTTCCGCGATGCGGCGTCGTTCGATCACGGCATCAAGATCGCGCACTGGTTGAAGCAGGTGGGTATCGAGCATCGGCAACTCGATCCGGCAGGCGTCGTCAGGATCGAACCGAATCTCGAGCCGGTGGCGCACGAAATCGTCGGCGGCATCGGCTATCCCGGTGACGAGACCGGCAATGCGCGGATGTTCTGTGAGGAGATGCGGCGCATCTGCGGCGAATCGGGCGTGCGTTTCCGTTTTGCCGAGAGCGTGGTCGAGATTGTCCGTAAACGAAAACGGATCGAAGGCTTGCGCACCGCCAAAGAGATGCTGACGGCCGATGCCTATGTGCTGGCGGCCGGCAGCTTCAGTTCGATCTGGGGCAAACAACTCGGTTTCGACATTCCGGTTCGCCCTGCGAAGGGTTACTCGATCTCGGTGCCGATGCATCGGTGGGAGCCGCGGCCGCGCGTGCCGGTGGTGGACGATTCGCTGCACGCCGCGCTGGTGCCGGTGGGCGGCGTGCTGCGCGTGGCAGGTACGGCAGAATTCACCGGTTACGACACGTCGCTGAATCCGAAGCGCATCGCCAACCTCGTCGGTCTGTTCGGCCGCGTATATCCGAAGCTCGCCGAGCGGGTGGCCGACCTCGACGTGCAGCCGTGGTGCGGACTTCGACCGCTGACGCCGGACGGCATGCCGATCGTCGGGCGCTCGCCGCTCGAGAATCTGTACCTCAACACCGGTCATGGGCCACTCGGCTGGTCGATGGCATGCGGTTCCGGCAAGGCGGTGGCCGACATCGTCACCGGCGCGACGACCGGAATCGACATGACGACGTTCGCGCTGAACCGCTTCTAACGGCTCGACCATGGCGACGCCGCACGACGCACCGACCCGCCACGATCCCTGGATACTGGTCTTCGACGGCGATTGCGCGTTCTGCCGATACTGCGTGGATTACGCGCGCGCCGTGACCGATGTCGAGGCCGCCGGCGGCGTTCGATATGAACCCTATCAGCAGGTCGCAGCGCAGTACCCCGACATCACGGTGGAAGAGTTCAAGGCTTCCATTCGATTGTTTACGCCGTCGGCGAGATACAGCGGTGCGGCGGCTGCGTTCCATGTGCTGGCGCTCACGCCTCGACTGCGCGGGTGGTTGTGGTGCTATCGCTTCGTGCCGCTGTTCGCGGTCGTCGCGGAAATGCTGTACCGATTCACCGCGCGGCATCGGGGCGCCGTCTACCGGGTTGCCAAAACGTTGTTCGGCACGCAGTTGCTTCCCGCGGACTACGCGAGAACCTCCGGAATTGTCATCCGCGGCATCGGTGTCGCTTCGCTGTTCGCGTTCACGTCGTGGTGGTGGCAGGCGGCGGGACTGATCGGATCGCAGGGAATCCTTCCGGTGCGCGATTACTTTGCGGCGGCGCACGCGCAACTCGGCGCGAACGGTTGGGTGTTGCTGCCGTCGCTGTATTGGCTATCCGCCGCGGATTGGATGACAACTGCCTTGTGCGCGGTGGGAACCGCTGCCTCCGTTCTGCTCGTGCTACGCGCCTGGCCGTCGATGGCGGCGTTGACCGCATACGTCTGCTATCTGTCGCTCGAGTACGGCGGTGGGGTGTTCCTCGAGTATCAGTGGGACATTCTGTTGGTGGAGTCGCTGGTCGTCGCGGCCGCGCTCGGCCGTCAGCCGAGAGTCGGCATCTGGCTGACGCGACTGCTGGTGTTTCGCTTCATGTTCCTGTCCGGCGCCGTGAAGCTGGCGTCGGGCGATCCGACCTGGCGCGACCTCAGCGCCCTGGAGTTCCATTTCGAGAGCCAGCCGCTACCGACCGTACTCGCGTGGTACGCCGATCACCTGCCGCGGGCGGCATTGCATTTCGGCACCGCTGCGACGTTCGTCGTCGAGCTGCTGTTCCCATTTCTGATTTTTGCGCCGCGCAATCTTCGACGTTTTGCGGCCGGCGGCTTCCTGCTGCTCGAGTTTCTGATCCTGGCCACCGGCAACTACAACTTCTTCAATCTGCTGACGATCGTGTTGTGTCTCGGACTGTTCGACGATCGCATGCTCGGTGTCGCTTCGATCCCCCAGTCACGCAAGTCGCCGTCCGCTGCGTGGCGCATCGTGCTGCCGGCGATGGCGCTGCTCGGCGTATTGCAGATCCACCAGACGCTCGGACGCTCCGGCATCAGCGAGTGGGAGGTTGCAGTGTTGCGCGTCGTCGAACCGCTGCAACTGGCCAACAGTTACGGCCTGTTCGCTGTGATGACGACGCATCGCGACGAACTCGTCGTCGAGGGTTCGGCGGACGGAGTCGAATGGCAGGAGCTGCCGTTCAAGTTCAAGCCTCAACGGCTCGATGCTGCGCCGCGCTGGGCGGCGCCGTATCAGCCGCGTCTCGACTGGCAGATGTGGTTCGCCGCGTTGACGAGCCGCGAAGGGGCGCAGTGGTTCGACAACTTCGTGGTGCGACTGTTGACTGGTGCGCCCGAAGTCTACGCGTTGCTGGATACCTCTGTGTTTGCGGTGAAACCGCCGCGGCTGATCCGTGTACTGCGCTACCGCTATCAGTTCACCACGCCGGAGCAACGGGGGCAGAGCGGGGCTTGGTGGCGTCGTCAGTACGTCGGCGTGTGGTACCCGCCGGCGCGATTGTCTGCTGAACCCGAGTCGACCGGGGCGCTTCCGTAGAACTCAGCCCGATCCCGGCATGCGCGCCGACAGCACCTGCTGTTCTTCGAGCGCCGTGAGGCGTGCGTCGTCGAGGCTCAGCCAGTCGCGCAGCACTTCGCGATTGTGTTCGCCGCGGTAGGCCGGTTCCCCACGCACGCCGGTGTCGGCCTTGGAGAAACGCCACGGCGAATTCGGCAGCTTCAGCGTGCCGCCGCCGCGATCGCTCACTTCGACCACCGCGCCACGCTCTTTGGCCCAGTCGGTTTGCCCGGCTTCGGCCACCGAACGCACCACGCCCATCACCAGTTTCGCTTTCGTGAGCGCTGCTTCGAGCGATTTGAGATCCGGAAGCGTCATCACCCAATCCTGAATCAACCCCGTCAGCTGGTCGCGGTTGGCGCGGCGCGTTTGTTCTTCCGCGAAACGCGGATCCGATGCGAGGTCGGGCCGATTCATGGCGCGCAGCCATTGCGCGAACGGCCCACGCGCGGTGGGATCGAACGCGACCGACACCGTGCGGCCACTGCGGGTTTTCAATAACGGCGATGCGCTGGTCGCGAGCGGCAACGGTTCGGTGAGCCCGGTGAGATTGGTGGCGCCGTGTTCGTTCACGCACAGCATCGTTTCGGCCATCGACACGTCGACATGCTGGCCTTCCCCCGTGTGCTCCCGTTGGTACAGCGCGGCCAGAATCGCCGACAGACATTCGAGCGACGTGTACAGGTCGCCGTGCGAATAGGGTTCCTGTTGCGGCGGCTCGGCGTGATACCGCGATTCGCCTTCGATGTATCCCATCTCGGCGTGCACCATCATCGCGTACGCGCCGCGCTGCGACCAGCTGCCGTCCTGGCCGTAGCCGGAAATCGACGCGTATACGAGACGCGGGTTGGTGGCACTGAGATCGGCGTAGCTCAATCCGAGCTTCTTCATCACGCCGGGCCGGAAATTCTCGAGCACCACGTCGGCATGCGCCGCCAACGCGCGCGCAATGTCGCGGCCGGCGGGCTGTGTGACATCAAGCGATACGTTGCGCTTGCCGCAGTTCTGCTGGGCAAAATACAACGCCATCGAATGCAGCCGCGGCGCGCTCAGCCGCGTCATGTCGCCTTCAGGCGGCTCGATCTTGACGACTTCGGCGCCGAGGTCCACCAGCATGCGGCCGCAGTGTGGACCGGCCAGCACGCGCGAGAAATCGAGCACGCGAATACCCGATAGAGGCGTGGGCTTCGGCATCGTCGACTCCGGCTGGTGACGTCAGCGCATCTATACCACCCGGATCGAACGGATAGCTACCAGGGATGCGTTTCGCCGTTCCACTTCTTGAAGCTGCCGGTATCGGCCAGCGTCAGGTTCGCGATCACCGACATGATGCCGGAAGCGCTCTCCTCGACGCTGATGTCCGCACCGGACCCGCCCATGTCGGTGCGCACCCAGCCGGGATGGATCAGCCCGACCGCGATGCCGTCATTGGCGAGTTCTACCGAGGCCATCCGCATCACTTTGTTCACGGCGGCTTTCGACGAGCAGTATGCGAACATCACCGGCATGTTCAGCGCGAGCGCGCCCATCTGGCTCGTGATGGTGATCGCGCGCGGATTCTTGCCGGCTTTCAGATTGCGGCGGAACGTCTGCAGCATCCGCAGCGGCGCCATCGTGTTCACGGCGAAGGTTTCCGCCCAGCCGTCGAAGTCCATGTTCGACACCGACTGCTTCTCGCCGCTCGGGCCGGCCATGCCGGCGTTGTTGATCAGGATGTCGATCGGCGCGGTGCGGATCTCTGCCGCCAGCGCGGCGATCGATTTGCCGTCGGCGACGTGCACCGCGTGCAACGTAAGACCCTTGCGCGACTTGGCGAGCGCCTGCAATTTCTCGGCTTTTTCCGGTTGCCGGCAACACGCCAGCACGCGGTGTCCAGCGGCGGCGTAGCGGGCAGCGAGTTCGAGACCGATGCCGCGATTGGCACCTGTGATGAGAACGGTTTCCATGGTGTGTCCTAGTTGGCTCGGGTTCGGCGCACCAGAGTCGGTGCAGCCGGTTTGGTTTCGTCGAACAGCGCGGCAAGACCGTCGTCGTCGGCGTCGATCAATCGTTCGAGCCAGCGGTGAAAGCGCTGGCCGCCACCTTCGTTGCGGCCGAACATCACATGACTCTTCGCGCCGGTCATCAACGCGCGTTGCTGGCGCAGGCCGGTGGCATAGTCTTCGTCGCGCACCACGTGTTCGAGCAGTTCGAATTGCGCCTCGGCCGCCACGCGCTGCTCGTCGGAAGGTTGCTGCTCCATCAGGTACGACTGCACCGTGAACGATGCACCGGGCGAATCACTCGGAAAGAGCTGCGAGATCATGACGCCGCGTCCGCCACCGCCGTCGAACGATGCGATCGACACGTGCGGGAATATCGTCCAGACGCCGCCGAGCAATGCGCGCATCGGCCACTCGTCTTCCGGTGTGCCTTCGAGCGCGAGCAGCGACGGATCGGGCGAACTGACGCGTTGATGCGGACCGAACGCCGTATAGATGGCCCGGTTCGGCATGTTCTCGCCGAACGTGTTCTTGTGCAGGATCGGCAGGTGATAGAGGTCCATGTAGCCGTCGTACGCGATCTTCCAGTTCGGGCCGGCGAGCGTGCGACGCGAGAACAGATACCAGTCTCTGAATCCGAAGTTCTCGAGCAGGCGGTCGTAGCCCGACAGGAACGCATCGATCGGAAGCGCAGAGTTCGGATCGAGCGTTACCCAGATCATGCCGGCGCGCTCGGCGACCGGCAGCCGGGTGAGTCCGTTGCACGATTTGTCGATGTCGCCGAAATCCTTGCTCGCGTAAACGGCGACGAGCGCGCCGTTCTGGTCATAAGTCCACGCGTGGTACGGGCACGTGAAACGACGCGTGTTGCCGGCGTCTTCCACCATGATCTGCGAGCCGCGATGGCTGCACATGTTCACGAAGGCGCGCACGCTGCCGTCGGTGTGTCGGCTCAGCAGCACCGCCACGCCGGCGGCTTCGATTGCGCGATAGTCACCGGGTTTTGCCAGTTCGATGCTGAGCGCGAGCATCAACGGCATGCGCTTGAAGACGCGATCCATTTCGAGACGCCAGCGTTGCGGGTCGTAGTAGTGCGCCGCCGGCACGCGCGCGACTTCGGCGACCTGGTTGATCGTACCGGCCTTGACGTGAGCGATGTTGTCTTTTGCCATGCCGATGAGTTGTGCGCGGGACATTTCGCGGCGTAGCTCGTACTTCGGTTGCGCCAGCATCGTTGAACTGTAAACTGCGCGCAACACCGCATGTCCCAAATTGGAGGTTCGTCCATGTCGTCGCTCGTCGCCACGTTTCAAACCAGCAAAGGAGACATCCGCGTCAATCTGATGGAAGACGTAGCGCCGCTCACGGTCGCGAACTTCGTCAACCTCGCGCAACGCGGCTACTACGACGGACTGACGTTCCATCGCGTCATTCCCGACTTCATGGTTCAGGGCGGATGTCCGCTCGGCACCGGCACCGGTGGACCGGGCTACAAATTCAAAGACGAATGCTCGTCGAAAGCGAAGCACGACGCGCCGGGCAAACTGTCGATGGCGAATGCAGGTCCGGGTACCAACGGCTCGCAGTTCTTCATCACACACGTGCCCACGCCGTGGCTCGACGGAAAGCACACTGTCTTCGGCGAAGTGCAGGACAAGTCCGACCAGGCCGTGGTCGACAAGATCGCGAAAGGCGACACCATCGAGACGATCACCATCGACGGCGATACCAGCGCGCTGCTGGAGAAAGTGGCCGACCAGATCGACAAGTGGAACAACGTGCTCGATAAAGCGTGACCACGCCGGACGTCGTCATCGTCGGCGGGGGAATCGGCGGCGGCGCGCTGGCGAAGAACCTGGCGGAAGCGGGCGTAGCCGTCACGGTTCTCGAACGCACGCTCGAATACGCCGACGTAGTGCGCGGTGAGTGGATCGCGCCGTGGGGCGTTCCGGAAACGAAAGCGGTCGGCGTGTATCCGATCTACATCGCCAACGGCGGACACCACGTCACGCGTCATGTGTCGTATGACGAGGACGTCGCGCCGCGCGTCGCCGAGAAAGCCGCGTTCGATCTGACCACGCTGCTGCCCGACAATCCCGGTCCGCTGTGCATCGGCCACCCGTCGATGTGCAATCTGCTGAACGAGGCGGCGACCGCTGCTGGAGCGACCATACTGAGGGGCGTTTCCAACACGCGGGTTACGCCGGGCTTGCCGCCGACCGTAACCTTCGATCACGACGGTAAGACCACCACGTTGCGCCCGCGTCTGGTCGTTGGCGCCGATGGGCGTCACGGCAAAACGGCGGAACAGATCGGCGCGCAGTTGCAGCAGGACGAACCACACCATCGCTTCTCCGGCATGCTGGTCGACAACGTGCCGCAGTGGCGCGACGACACGCAGTTCATTTCGGTCGAGGGCGACGTGAACGTGCTGGCGTTCCCGCAGGGCGGCGGACGCATCCGGCTGTACATCGGCTTCGGCCTCGAACAGAAGACGCGCCTGGCCGGTCCGCAAGGACCGCAACGCTTTCTCGAGGCGTTTCGTCTGAAGTCGGTTCCGGGCAGCGAAGCCATTGCAGCGGGTCGCCCCATCGGTCCGTGTCTCGTGTATCCGAACAACGATACGTGGATCGACGAACCGTTCGCCGAAGGCGTCGTGCTGATCGGCGATGCGGCCGGCCGCAACGATCCGATTACCGGTCAGGGCTTGTCGATCACGCATCGCGACGTACGCATCGTGCGCGACATTCTGCTCGGCGATTCGAACTGGACGACCGACGCGTTCGTTCCGTACGGCGCGGAACGCAAAGAACGCATGCGACGGTTGCGGATCGCGGCGCGCATTGCCGCCATTCTCGAAGCCGAGTTCGACGCGCCCGCGCGCGAGCGGCGTCAGCGTGCCGCGGAGCGACGTCGTGCGATGGCGCCCGAGTCGCTCGCGACGCTGACGCCGTTCATTGGCCCCGATGCGTTGCCGCCGGAACCTTACTCGGACGAAGCGGTCGCGGCGTTCCTTGCCTGAACGGCGTGACGCACCGGATCGAGTTGCCACAAACGCGACTTCGCGGCGATCAGCGCGATCACGGTGAACATCACCGCCGATGCGAGCGCAAGTGCGCCGCGCGGACCGATCCACTGCACGAGGTAGCCGTTGGCGAACGCGCCGATCGGACCCGAACCCATGAACGCGAACGAGTAGAAGCTCATCACACGGCTGCGTTGGTTCGTCGGCGCCTCCTCCTGCATGATGGTGCGGGCCATGCTCATCGCGATGCCGCCGCCCATCCCCCATAGAAAGATCAGCCCCAACAGCACCGTAAAGCTGACGCCGATACCGATCGCGCCGAGCATGACGGCGCCGAGCCCTTGCGCGAGCAGCAGCGCGCGACCCTGCCGGCGGATGTCGCCGAAGCGGATCAGCATGAAGATGGTGGTGACGAGTCCAAGCGAGTTCGCCGCGTTCATCAGCGCGAGATCGCCGGCCGAGCCCGCGTAGTACTCGCGCACCAGCAACGGCAGCGTGACGATATAGGAACCCATGAAGCACATGCCCATCGCCACGCTCTGCAGCACGGTGATCCGCATCGCCGGCGACGCGGCGATGGTTCGGTAGCCTTGCGCGATCGCGCGGCCGATGTCGCGCAGGCGGTGATGTTCCTGTGCGACCAGCGCGGGCCGATCCGGAATACGGGCGAAGAAGCGAACGCCGACGGTCAACACCAGCGCCTGCGCCAGCAGGATCGGCAGCGGACCGAAGCGTTCCGCGGTCGAAGCGATCGCGAGCCCCGCGAGCTGCACGCCGAACTGCATCATGCTGGCGCGCACCACGGCGGGTTGAATGCCGCCTTCGGCCACCTGATTCAGCAAACCGTCGCGTGCCGGCGTGACGAACGCCTGTGCGGTGCCCATGACGATGGCGTAGTAGATCATCGCTTTGTAGCTGAGATTGCCGCTGAGCACGACGATGAACAGGAACAGCGGCGGCAACGCGGCGATGCTCTGCGCCACGATGACGATCCGGCGTCCGCCGATGATGTCGGCGAGGCTGCCGCCGATGAGGATCAGCAGCATCGTCGGTATGAGCATCGTCATCTGCGCGATGCCGACCATCTGCGGTACCTCGTGCAGCTCCATCGTCACGAGCCACGCGAACATGACCGACTGAATGCCGAACGCGAGGAACCACGATCCGGTTCCGAGCAGATAGAGATGGAACGCTTTCACGATCCCGCGTCCAGCTGCTCCCAACGCGCGTACGCGGTCGCGAGCTTTTCGTTGATCCGGTCGAGCGCCGCGAGGCCTTCAGCGATCGCGGTTTTGTCCTGGCGGTAGAAATCCGGATCGGCGATGCGCTGCTGTTGCGCCTTCTGTTCGGCCTCCAGCGCGTCGATCGTCTGCGGTATCGCGTCGAGCTCGCGCTGTTCCTTGTAACTCAGACGCTTCTTCGCGGCGCTCGCGTTTGGATGGCGCGGCGCGCTGCGGGCCGGGCGTCGCCGGTTTCGCGTTGCGAGTGCGCGTCTGGCGCAGCCAGTCCTGATAGCCGCCCACGTATTCACCCCACCTGCCGTCGCCTTCGAACGCGAGAACGCAGGTCACCACGTTGTCGATGAAGGTTCGGTCGTGGCTGACGAGCAGCAGCGTGCCGGTGAACTCCGCGAGCAGTTCTTCCAGCAGTTCCAGCGTTTCGGCGTCGAGATCGTTGGTCGGTTCGTCGAACACCAGCAGATTCGCCGGCTGCGTGAACAGCTTCGCCATCAGCAGGCGATTCCGCTCGCCGCCCGAAAGGCTTGCGACCGGAGAGTTGGCGCGCTCCGGCGGGAACAGGAAGTCGCCGAGATAACCGATGATGTGCTTCTTGCGGCCGCCGATGGTGACGTGGTCGGAGCCTTCGCTGAGGTTCTGCCGTACGGTCTTTTCCGGGTCGAGCTGCGCACGTTGCTGATCGAAATACGCGGTCTTCAACTGCGTGCCGAGCCTGACGTGTCCGCTCTGCGGCGCCAGTTCGCCGAGCAGCAGCCGCAGCAACGTGCTCTTGCCGCAGCCGTTTGGCCCGATGATGCCGATGCGGTCGCCGCGGCGGATCGTCATCGTCAGATCGCGTACCAGCGTTCGTTCGGCGTATCCGAACGTCACGCGCTCGAGATCGGCGACGATCTGTCCAGAGCGTCCGCCGCTGTCAAGGTCGAAATTCACGGCACCTTGAAGACCCACGCGCTGTTGCCGCTCGGCGCGCAACGCTTCGAGCCGGCGTACACGTCCTTCGTTGCGCGTGCGCCGCGCCTCGATGCCCTTACGGATCCACACTTCTTCCTCGGCCAGGAACTTGTCGAAGTTGGCGTTCTCGCGCGCTTCGACTTCGAGCATCTGCTGCTTACGCACGAGATAGTCGTCGTAGTCGCCGGGAAACGACACCAGCTGGCCGCGGTCGAGCTCGACGATGCGGGTGGCGAGGCGGCGGATCAGCGTGCGGTCGTGCGTGATGAACACCGTCGCGCCCTGATAGGCGAGCAGCATCTCTTCGAGCGCGGTGATCGCGTCGATGTCCATGTGGTTGGTCGGTTCATCCAGCAGCAGAACGTCGGGATCGGAGACAAGTGCCCGCGCCAGCATCACCCGGCGACGCGTACCGCCCGAGCACGCGCTGACGATCACGTCGGGGGGAAGATCGAGCCGGCTCAGAACTTCCTCCACGCGCTGCGACAGGTTCCAGCCGCCGAGCGTATCGATACGCTGCTGTAGCCCCGCCAGGCGCTGTAACGCAGCGTCGTCGCCGTCGGCGATGGCGTGGCTCGCGTCGTGATAGTCGGCCAGCACCTGGCCGAGCTCGGGAAGCCCGCCGGCGACGGTCTGATAGACGGTGGCGGACAGATCTTCCGGCACGTCCTGTTCCAGATGAGCGATGCGCAACGTGTCGCGTCGCCACACGCTGCCTTCGTCCGGCAGCACGGCGCCACGGATGACGTTCAGCAGCGTCGACTTGCCGGTGCCGTTACGGCCGACGAGACAGACGCGTTCGCGTTCCTCGATCTGGAGATTCGCATGATCGAGCAGCAGCTTGTGCCCGAACGCGAGCGTCGCGTCGTTCAGCGAGATGAGGCTCACTGCGCCGGCTCGTCAGTTTCGATCGCCCACGCCGCCGCTTCGGCGTCGTCGTCGGCGCCGCGGATCACGCGCAGGAATGCCTCACC
>CAWADH010000017.1:0-36253 GCA_963780795.1 uncultured Gammaproteobacteria bacterium
CAAGGCATTGTTCTGGGCTGTTCAGATCATTCCGTTGACAGCCCCGAACCTCGAGTGGGTACTTTTGTGGGTACCGACCGCTACCGTAGAACCGGTACCCACAAAGTGACGGGTTCGAGTCCCAATGCTTACAGTCACAAAGATCCGCAACGCCAAGGCCCGAGAAGCCCCCTACAAGCTCGCCGACGGGTGGGGGGGCTGACTCTGCTCATCAAGCCTAACGGCGCAAAACTGTGGCGCTTCAGATACCGCTTTCAAGGTCGGGAGAACATGCTTTCGGTTGGCACGTATCCCGACACAGATCTGGCACTCGCGCGCGATAACCGTGACGAAGCACGCAAGTTGCTGGCACGCGGTATCGATCCGAGCGCGAAACGAACTGAAGCGAAAGCAGCCAAAGGCAACTCCTTCGAAGATATCGCGCGCGAGTGGATGCAAAAGCAAAAGCTCGCGGAGGTGACCATCGCCAAGGCGAAATGGATCTTCGAGACGTTCGTGTATCCGAGTATTGGTCAACGACCGATCAGCGAGGTGACGCCATCGGAGGTCCTGCGTGTGCTTCGCAGCGTCGAGTCACAGGGGTTTCACGAGACGGCCCATCGGGCACGACAGCGCATCAGTCAGGTGCTTCGATACACGACTGCAACCGGTCGCGCAGATCGTGACGTGAGCCATGACCTACGCGGTGCGTTGTCGCCAGTTCCGACGCAACACCGTGCCGCGATCGTCGATCCGAAGAAGGTCGGCGAACTGCTTCGGACAATCGACGGATACGAAGGACAACCCGCTGTTGCATATGCGTTGCGACTTGCGCCATTGCTGTTCGTCCGGCCCGGCGAACTCCGCACGGCTGAATGGGACGAGTTCGATGTCGAGGCAAAGGAGCCGGTTTGGCGGATTCCTGCGGCAAAGATGAAAACGAAGGTGCAACACATCGTGCCATTGGCGACGCAAGTGGTCGCGTTGTTGGTCGACCTTCGATCGCTGACGGGCTATAGCAAGTATTTGTTTCCCGGCCTGCGAACACCGGACCGTTGTTTATCCGATGCGGCGGTCGGTGCTGCACTTCGGCGGTTGGGTTTCAGCAAGGATGAAGCGTCGCCGCATGGATTGCGAACGACAGCATCCACGCCATTGAACGAACTCGGATACAACGCCGACGTCATCGAACGGCAACTCGCGCACGTGCCTAGCGACAAGGTGAAGTCGGCATACAACCGCGCCGAACGCCTCGCCGAGCGACGCAATATGATGCAAGCATGGGCCGACTACCTCGACGGCCTCAAGGCCGATCAGGAAGGCAAGGTTGAATTGTTGAGGCATCGCGCCATAGTCAACTAGTTGGCATCTGTAGGTCCCACAAGAGCGACAATCTTGGCCCTGACCTCGCGCAGTTCGGCGGGCGATACCTTACCCTTGTATCGCGCCTTGCGTGCAACCCAGTCCAGGCTCTTGACCTGATCTGCCAAAGCGGCGCCCGGGCGAGCGCCGCCGATCGTCACCTCAAAGGGATAACCCTTGACCTGCGGCGTCATGGGGCAACAGAGCATCAGTCCGGTCTTGGCGTTGTAGGCCGAGCCGCTCACAACCAGTGCCGGCCGGTGGCCGGCCTGCTCGTGTCCGGTCTGCGGGTCGAAGTGTAGCCACACAATGTCGCCGGCTTCGGGTACGTAGCGACGACGAGCCATTTAGAGGGCTTCTTTGCCGCCCATGGGTGCGCCGAAGTCGACTTCGGCGTGGCGGTTTTCCGGCGTAATGCCGGCCAGCAGTTGCGCAAGGTCATATTCGCGGGGGCGGATCGGCTCGATGACGATGCGGCCGCCTTCTTCGCGGACATCCACCGTTTCGTCGAGGCTCAAACGCGCCGCGGTCATGACGGCAGAAGGAATGCGCACCGAGGCACTGTTGCCCCACTTCTTGACGGTCACACGCATGTTCTTTTCCCTGATGTATCATCAATGTTGATACATTATCCTGTAGGCGCTGCCCGCGCAACATTGTCGATATTCCGCGCAACCGAGGCTCTTTGAAGAATGTGAGGTTACGAATCGACAACCTCGGCAGGGTGATAGCCGTTCAACACTGCGGCGAATTGATCGTGCTGGACGATGATGGGGTTTTGCATCGATCCAGCGCCGCGTCGGTCCTAGCATGCCCGCGATTGTTCAGCGGGAAACCGGCATGAGACTCATCAGGGAACGAGATCGACGAATCAAAACCGGCGTGCCGCGGTCGACGTGGTATGCACTCATGGACCAAGGCATCGCGCCTAAACCCGTCAAGCTCGGCCCGCGTTCTGTCGCGTGGATCGAGGACGAGCTTGAAGCATGGATGCGTGACTCAGGACGAATCGGGAATGGATCGTCTAGTAGTGTTCTCCAAGGACCTGACTGACGGATCAACTCAGTCTTGGGTTGGACCGAAGGCGGGCTCTGCAGGCGCGTTGTCGTACGAATCAATTCAGACGAACATGATTCAACCTACTTTCAGTACAAGAGAAGAATCGCGAAGTAGTGACTAACGCTGCCGGCAAGAACGAACAGATGCCAGATCCCGTGGGTCCATGGGTACCAGTGGTCCAGAATATAGAAGACGATACCTGAGGTGTAAAAAACGCCGCCCGCGACCAGCCAACGAACGCCCGCAGGGGGTAAAGCCGCGACGATCGGGTCGAGTGCAAATACACACAGCCAACCCATTACCAAATAGATGATGATCGGAACCACTCGCACCCCGCGGCGGGGCAACGCGTCCAGAACAATGCCAAACACCGCCAGCCCCCAGATCACCCCGAACATCCACCAGCCCTGCGCGCCTTTGAGTGCCATCACAATGAATGGCGTATACGTGCCGGCGATCAGCAGATAGATCGCCTGGTGGTCCAGTACCCTGAACACTCGTTTAGCCGCGCCGCGTAGGCTGTGATAGAGCGTGGAGGCGAGATAGAGCAGGAATAGCGTCACGCCGTAGACGCTGTAGCTGGCGACTCGATTGAAGTCGCCGCCGATCGCGGCAAACGTCACAAGAACAACGCCGCCGGCGAGCGCCAGTGACGCGCCGACGAGATGGCTGATGCTGTTGAACCGTTCGCCGCGGTACATGGTTCTAGGTTTGCTCTTTGAGCTCGCGGGGGTTGCGCGAGTTGTAGGTCGTTTGCACCGCGCAGGTCAAACCAAGTCCCGCACTTCAGTAGTGCAGTTGCGTCAGTTCTTCCCTACACGCCGCCGCGAACGGTTTGAGAAGATCGTCGTGCAGCGACAGCGCGTACGCCTGCATCTGCTCTTGTGTCATTTTGGGCGAGAAATAGCGCTCTAGAATGCGATGCATCACGGCGTCGCCCGCATCGACGACGACGATCGACGACGTGAGCCGAATTCGATTTAGTAGCGCATACACATCGGCGATCCGCTCGGGCCTTTCGAGCGTGTGGTCCAACGCATCGATCGAGAGTTTCGATGCCTCCGAAATGAATTCCGCGTAGAGCGCCTCCCGCCTCTGAATCTGGAGTTGAGCGCGTTCACGTCGCCCGGGCCGTGCGTTGTGTGACCCAGGACGACGCGATCGATGCGGTGCCGCCTACCAACGAACCCAGTACGGCGGAGAGAGCGCTTACGATGTTTGCTTCCAATTCGTTCCACCGATTTGGCTGAGTTTGAATGACGAGGTGAAGCATCGCGCGCCTTAACGCGAAGTGATCGATCCAGTGGCGAATGCCAGTGCAGCGGCAGCCGTGAGGACGTCCGCGTGGGAATCTTCCAATTCCGTTTGCGCCTGCACGAGCGCATTGGCGTCGTTCTGGAGGCTCGTAAAGGTACCGATTCCGTTTTGATAGGCGTCGAGTCCCGCATCGTGAGCAGTTTGAGCGGCGTCGGTCAAAGCCTTGGCGGCCGCGTATTCCGCCAATGCGGTTTTCAACGTGTAGTACGCATCCGTCACCTCTTTGACGGCCATGTTGCGGGCCTGATTCAACGTGTCCCCCGCGGCGTCGACGTCGGCACGCGCGATGTCGATTTGCCGCTGGCGCCGGCCCGCGTCGAACAGCGGCCAACTGAACTGCAACAGGATCGAGCCGCCTGGTTTGTCGACGTTGTCCCATTGATCGCCCTGGGAGCTGAGTGACCCCATGTTCTGGTACAGCTGGGCCGCAAGCTGGATCGTCGGTCGATATTCGGCCTGCTCCTTTTCGAGCGTCGCCTGCGCCGCCCGAATCTTGCCGAACGCAGCGATGACGTCGGGTCGGTTCGAAAGTGCGTCCGTCAGGAACTGATCGGCAGAAACGCCGGGATCCGGCGGGAGCTCCTGTTCGCTGCTATCGGCAACCCGAATTTGCGTCACGGGCGAAACGCCCATGCTTGCAACGAGCGCGGCGTAGGCCCTCGTTCTGCGCCCGCTGCGCGCGCAACGTTGAATTGCGACTGCGCGATCTGGCGACGTGCTTGCGCAAGCTCGACGGTGGTGGCGAGGCCATTTTCAGAGCGGGTGTCACCACCGGCGTTGGTGGGAGCAGGTTGGTGCGATTCGGCGCATGGCTCGTTGCAATCTTACGTCGCCCGGCATGACGACGACGGAAACACCGCGCTTGCCGACGGCTTCACGAATGGCAACCTCCAGCACGCGCGGCATCTGGTTCGTGCCGGAGACGAACTCGCAATAATGGCTGCACTCTTGGAACAACGTCTGCGGGTGTGTTTCCTGGAAGTAGTCGGCGCCCACCTCGGCTGATGGAATTTGAGCGGCGATCGCGAGCACCGGCACACGCGAGCGGTGGCAATCAAATAGTCCGTTGATGAGATGCAGGTTGCCGGGTCCGCAACTCCCTGCGCACACGGCAAGATTGCCCGTCAGATGTGCTTCGGCACCCGCGGCGAACGCGGCGACTTCCTCGTGCGGGACATGCACCCATTCGATCTGGCCCTGCCGGAGAATCGAATCGGTCAATCCGTTCAGGCTGTCACCGACGATGCCGTAGATACGCTTGACCCCGGTCGCGGCGAGCGTCGCTGCGAATTGATCCGCAACCGTCTTCATGCTCGTAGTTCTCCATCACGTGCGGGCCTCGCGAAATCCGAGCCGGGCGCGAAGCTCAATGGCGACAGAGCCCGCCCGCTATTCGACATCGGTCACGCAACCGAACGGGTCGCCGGGGCCGTAGAAGCCGCGCGCGCGTTGCCGTTCACGTTCACGCTAACGGCGCGCGCCGAGAACTTCCGTCGCCGTAACGCAGACCTCGGCGATACGATTCGACGGTTGCAGGCGTTCGAAGCCGCCGGCGCCGACGTGTTGTTTGCGCCGGGTCTGCCGGATCTGAATTCGGTTCGAGCGGTGTGCGCAGCAGTGTCGAAGCCGGTGAACTTCACGGCCGGATTGAAAGGCCGTTCGTTCAGCATCGCGGATCTCGAGAGCGTCGGCGTGCGCCGCATCAGCCTCGGCAGCTCGCTGTATCGCACCGCGATGCTGAGCTTCATGAGCGCAGCACAGGAGATCAAGGAAACAGGAACGTTCGACTTCGTCGGTCGCTGACGCTTTCGCGCTGGATCGCACGGATTTCCAGACATGGATTCTGTGACAACAACCCCATCAGCACGCTTCTCTACGACGTAGCGTCAACCCTACGTTCAATGGAGGCTCGCATGGTGCATCAACTCGGTTTCGTACTACTGCTCGTGGTCGGCTGCGCGTTTACGGCAGCAAGCTGGGGCGATGACCTCGTCAAGGATGCCGCCATCGGCGGCGCGATCGGTGGCGCATTGGGCGGCGCCGTTGGCGCCGAAGTGGGTGGCAGGAACGGAGCGATAGTCGGAGCCGGTGTAGGCGCCGCGACCGGAGCTGCCATCGCCACCAGCGACGATGATGACCACGATGGACACGACGACGGTCATCATGCAGACGCGCCCGAAGTTGTCGTCGTACCTGCGCCGCAGCAAGGTCACTTCTGCCCGCCGGGCCAAGCTAAGAAGGGTCGCTGCTGACCAGCTGAGAGTCGAGTTCAGCTCACCCGTGAGATCTCCCGCATCGCGGCATCGAGCAGTCCGTCGACGCCGCTGCCCAGACGGTGATCGACTACTGCGTCGACGAGCGTCCAAACGACACTGTAAAGCGGAATGCGCCAGGCGATTTCATCGGCCATCGATCCTTCGGGGTCGTAGCCGCTCAACAGCATCGAGAGCGATTGCGCATCGCCGCGATGCGCGTAACGCGCGATCTCAACTAAGGGATCGCCTACGACGGCGTCGCCCCAGTCGATCACACCTGTAAGACGCTGGCCCTTTACGAAGATGTGAATGGCCTTGAGATCGCCGTGGCATAGGCAACCTTCTACGTCCGCCAGGGCTGTGGCATGCGCGTCCATTACTGCTTCGACCGCGTCAGCCACCGGTATTGCCAGCGCACAGCTGTCCGCCAAACCGCGTATGTCGGTACAGATGCGCGTAAGAAACGCGGGCCACGAGCGCTGCGCCAGCGTGAATCCATCACGCGGGTTCCACGTCGCTTCCGCGAGCGTGCCGAAGCCGGAGACCTTCACTGCGTGCAGGCTTCGCAGAAGCATTCCCAGCTCGCAAAACGCCGGGTGCGCTCGGGTAATCGGATCACCAGGGATACGCCTCATCGCATAGGCGCTCATGCGTGCATCCGGCCCGATGCCGCGCACGTCGACGAGGATCTCCGGGGCTGGAAAACCGACCGCGCCCGCTCGTACGCATGCCCAGACCTCTCCGCGCAACGCGTCGCGATTCATCGACGCTTTCAGCATCAGATGCTGGCCGTGCGCGTCCACTTCATAAACGGCGTTGGTCGCAAACGCGTGGGTACGCGCGATTCGCGTGGCTGGAAGGCCTAGTGCGTCAGCGACGAATGCCGCCACGGCGGTTTCGTCCGGTCCCTGCGCGAGTCGTTCAATCATTACGACTGCCGGCGTCGTTCAATCGAGTCCCGCGTTGCGCCGCCGGACGAATTCGCTGATCAATGCGAGCGCAATCGCGGGGTCGTCTATCCCGTCCAGCGCCTGTCCGAGTTGTTCCGCGGCTGCCTCCGCCGCTTCCTTCGTTCCGTATGGACCGACATCGATGCGCTCGCGCGTAACGACGTACCAGCGACCTCGTGCCATCACGACGCGGTCGCTGCGAAAATGTCGTTCCGGCGGCTCGCCTTTTCTGTTATCGGGCACGGACCCGCCCCTCTCTGGTGTTGTTGGGCTGTTTGTGAATCGCCGGCGTTCGTTGCGCTCGACGTGTTCGCCGTTCGGAGCAGCCAAGGAGCTTCCGGCTCACGGCGCTCGCGACGAAACCGCGCGCAGTCTACGCGACGCCTCCAGCGCCTTCTACCCGACGGCGAACCGGCCGTTGGCGTCGTCGCCGCCGTTGAATCATGATTGCCCAAACGCGGGAGGGCACCGTGGCGAGAGCATCGTTTGGCTACCTGGTTCTGCTGATTGCATGTGTGGCAGCCCGGCCCGGGCTCGCGGCCGACGCGAGCCTTCAGGTCCCGGCCGAAGTGGCCGCCGGCGCCAAGCTGTCGGTCGGGTGGAAGGGGCCTGGCGCACCGTCCGATTTCATCAGCATCGATAAACCCGGGGCACCAGACGTCGACTACGGACCATATGCCTATCCCACCGAGGACAATCCGGTCGCCATACAGGTTCCCAGCACCGCCGGCGACTACGTGGTTCGTTATCACCTCGCAGGGGCGGGGTACGTGGTGATCGCCAGCGCGCCGTTGAAGGTCACGGACGTGGCCGCCACGCTCAAGCCGACACCAACGGTTGGAGTGGGGGGTGATCTCACGGTCGAGTGGACCGGGCCGAACCAGCCGTCCGACTTCATCTCGATCGACGAATCCGGTTCTCCCGACACGGCGTACGGACCTTACGCGTATGCAACGCAAGACAGCCCCGCGAAGATCAAAGCACCGGATACACCGGGTGACTACGTGGTGCGCTATCACATGGCGGAGGGTTATCGCGTCATCGGCAGCGCGCCGGTTAAAGTGGTCGACGAAGCGGTAACCCTGTCCGGCCCCGAACACGCTGCGGCGGGCAGTCGGGTTTCGATCAAGTGGAGCGGACCCGGCAACCATGCCGATTTCATCAGCATCGATCCCGTCGGTAGCGACGACAGACAGTACGGGGCTTACGCATACGCGGAAATGGGCGCGCAGGCCGAGCCGGTCGAAATCGCCGCACCGGACGAGGCGGGCGACTATCTGATGCGCTATCACATGGGCAGCAGCAGCTATCGCGTCCTGGGTTCCGTGCCGATCCGCATCGACCCTGTTACCGCGAGCCTGACTGCTCCCAATGAGGTCAAAGTCGGCACCGTATTCGAGGTGGGCTGGAAAGGTCCCGACAACGAAGGCGACTTCATTACCGTAGTGAAGCCCGACGCCGCCGCGAAGGCGTACGGACTCAGCAACGGATACACGCGCCGCGGCAATCCGGTGCGGCTGGAAGCGCCGCGCGACATCGGTGACTACGAATTGCGATACCTGACGGGCCAGAGCTACAGCACGCTCGGCAAACTGGCGCTGCGGGTAACGCCGGGTGCAGGCCTCGGCAAATTGCATGTCGTCAGCGACGCTGCACGGCCTGATACGTTTGGCGCCGTCGAGTTCATCCTCGACGCGTCGGGCAGCATGCTTCAACGCATCGGCGGCGAACGACGAATCGAAGTGGCGAAAAGCGCGCTGATCGGTCTCACAGACGCGTTGCCGCCCGCCAGCGGCTTCGCATTGCGCGTGTTCGGCCACAAGGAAGCGGATTCGTGCCGCACCGATCTCGAAATCAAGCAACCGAAGGTCGACAAAACCGCCGCCGTCACGAAGATCAAAGGCATCACCGCGATGAATCTGGCGAAAACGCCGATCGCAGCGTCGCTGCTGAAGGTGAAGGAAGATCTTGCCGGCGCCAACGGATCCGTTCTGGTGATTCTGATGACCGACGGCGAAGAGACGTGCGACGGCAACCCGAGAGCCGCGATCGAAGCACTGCGAGCGAGCGGCATGGACGTGCGAGTGAACATCGTCGGATTCGCGGTGGACGAGATCGCCTTGAAGGAAACGTTTGCGCAATGGGCGCAAGCTGGCAACGGTGCGTTCTTCGATGCGCAGAACGCGGAACAGCTCAAACAGGCAGTACGCGCCACGCTGAATCCGAGCTATGAGGTACTGAAGGACGGCAAAGCGATTGCCTCCGGAACCGTGAACGGCGCCGCGATAGAACTGCCCATTGGCGATTATTCGGTGCGGCTGCACGGCGCGCCGCCGAAGGACCTCGGACAAGCTAAAATCCAAGTGGGCGACACCGCCGAACTGCGTTACTGAGGCAATCCATACGTGAACGTCGAGGCAATCAGAACACTCTCGGGCGCGTTGCGCGATGACGGCGTCGTGTGCGTGCGCAACGTACTCGACGCGGAATCGCTGGCGCTCGCGCAGGCCGCGTTCGACTGGAGTCTCGCGCACCCGAGCCCGGCTGCGAACCGGTACGCGGGCGGCGACGGCACCTTTTATCAGGACCTCGCCAATCCGAAAGCGCCGGCGGCATATCGGGAGCTGCTCGAGCGATCGAAAGCCGCAGACGTGGCCGCAGCGCTTTGGGGCCGCGACGACGTCTGGTTCATGTACGAACAGGTATTCCTAAAAGAAGGCGGTGAGAGCCGGCGCACACCGTGGCATCAGGATTCGTCGTACCTGCCGATCGATGGATCGCAGATTGCGGTGATGTGGATTTCGTTCGATCCGGTGGCAAAGAGCGACTCGCTCGAATTCGTCCGCGGCTCTCACCGCGGCGTCATGTACGACGGTTCGCGCTTCGATCCGAACGACGACACCGCGCCGCTCTATGGCGATGGTAGTCTGCCACGGCTGCCGAACATCGAGGCAGAGCGCAGTCGTTGGGACATCGTGTCGTGGGCGGTGGAGCCCGGCGACGTCCTCGTCTTCCATCCAGGCGTACTGCACGGCGGCGCCGCAACGCATCGCGGCACGCGCCGTCGCACGCTGTCGTTGCGGTTCTTCGGTGAAGACGCGGTTTACGCACTGCGACCAGGCATGAGCGGCAGGCGTCGTCCTGTCGACGATCCGGAAGCCAGCGTATTTGCGCGCGCGGCGGCCGCACTTTCTCCCGGCGATCCTCTACGCCATCCCGGTTTCCCCAAACTGCGTCCGTCGTGATGATCCCGCAGCGCATCTGCATCGAAGCGCTGCGGGAGAAGTACTGCGTCGCCGGCGAATCGGAAGCCATCGACGTGCAGCGTCGTGTGGCGCGCGCACTCGCGGCGGTCGAGAAGACGCCTTCGCAATGGGAACCGGTCTTTCTCGACGCGCAGGTTCGCGGCGTCGTGATGGGCGGCCGGATCAACTCGTCTGCTGGAACCACGCGCGAGTCGACGTGGATCAATTGCTTCGTCCAACCGATCGCCGACGCGATTTCGCACAGCGACGAAGAAGGGAGACCCGGCATCTACGTCGCCTTGCAGGAGGCGACAGAGACAATGCGGCGCGGCGGCGGCGTCGGCTACGACTTTTCCCGCTTGCGGCCGCGCGGTGCATTCGTGCGCACCACGCAATCGGAAGCGAGCGGGCCGGTCTCTTACATGCGCGTGTTCGATCGATCGTGCGAGACAGTGGAATCGGCTGGTGCGCGGCGCGGCGCGCAGATGGGCATTCTGCGCATCGATCATCCCGACGTGCTCGAGTTCGTGCGGGCCAAAGGCGAGCGCGGGGAGTTGGTGAACTTCAACATGAGCGTTGCAGTCACCGACGATTTCATGCAGCGGCTGCTCGCTGACGGTGACTTCGAACTCGTGCATGCCGTGCCGCCGTCGCCGCGACTGATGTCGCCCGGTGTCCATCAACGCGCCGATGGCCTGTGGGTGTACAAGCGCGTCAGCGCACGCACGCTGTGGGACGAGATCATGCGATCGACGTACGACCACGGCGAACCGGGGATTCTGTTCATCGACCGCGTCAATGCCGACAACAATCTCTATTATTGCGAGCGCATTGAAGCGACGAATCCGTGCGCCGAGCAACCGCTGCCTTCTTATGGATGTTGCTGTCTCGGCAGCATCGATCTGACACGCTGTGTCGAAGCGCCATTCGTGCCTCGTGCGCGGTTCGACTTCGATGGTTTTGCTTCGCTCGTCGCGACCGCAGTGCGCATGCTCGACAACGTGCTCGACGCAACACCGTGGCCGCTGCCGAAACAACACGAGGAAGCACGCGCCAAGCGACGTATCGGGCTGGGTTTTCTCGGCCTGGGCGACACACTTGTCATGCTCGGCCTGCGCTACGATTCCGACGAGGGACGCGCGTTCGCGGGACGAATCGCAGGGGCGATGCGCGATCAGGCGTATCGCGCGTCGATCGATCTGGCGGCGGAGAAGGGCGCTTTCCCGCTGTTCGATCAGCGCTACCTGTCTTCGAAATTCGTGCAGCGGCTGCCGGAGGCGATCAGGAGGGATATTGGTCAACGCGGAATCCGCAACAGTCACCTGCTGTCGATCGCGCCAACGGGCACGATCAGTCTCGCGTTCGCCGACAACGCGAGCAACGGCATCGAGCCCGCATATGCCTGGACGTACGAACGCCGGAAGCGCAACCGCGACGGCGAGTTCGAGACGTTCACAGTCGACGACCATGCATATCGATTGTTCACGGAACAGCATGGAACCGCGGCGCTTCCGGCGGCCTTCGTGTCGGCACTGGAGATATCGGCGCTCGACCACGCGAAGATGGTTGCGGCAGTGCAGCCGTTCATCGACTCCGCCATCTCGAAGACCGTGAACATTCCGGCGGACTCTCCCTTCGACCGGTTCCGCGAACTGTATCGAACGGCGTGGGAGCTCGGCGCCAAATCACTCGCGACGTTTCGCCCGAACGCCGTTACCGGATCGATTCTGTCTACGCCGTCCGAAGTGCCGTACTCGATCGAGGCGGATCGACGCTTCGAACTCGCGGCGCCGTCGGTTGCAGCGCTCAGCAGTTTGCGCTGGCCGCGCAGGCCGGTCTTCGCCGACGGCAATCCCGCGCACTGCTACATGGTGAAGCACCCACACGGTCAGAAGTTCGCGCTGTTCGTCGGCCACTTCGAGGAAGACGGCGTGGCGCATCCGTTCGAAGTGTGGGTGAACGGCATCGAGCAACCCCGGGGATTGAACGCGCTGGCAATCAATCTCAGCTACGACATGTACGCGCGCGACCGAGGCTGGTTGCGGCATAAACTGGACGTGCTGCACGAATGTGTCGCAGACGACGAAGCGTTCGACCTGCCGATGCCGCCAACGGGCGAGCTACGCCGCGTTCCGAGTCTGGTCGCCGCAATGGCTACGCTGGTGCGCTACCGCTGCGAGCAGCTCGGTGCGTTCGCGAAAATCGATTCGACGCCGGTGCTCGACGCGCTGATGACGCGCGAAGAACCGCGCACCGGAGTGGACGGTACCTTGTCGTGGACCGTCGATGTGTCGAATCCGGCGACCGGCGACGCGTTCATTCTGGGGCTGAAGGAACTGCAGATCGCATACGGCGGCGCGTTGCAACGCCGCCCTTACTCAATCTGGTTGTCGGGCGACTATCCGAAGGCGCTCGACGGTCTGTGCAAGGCACTGTCGCTCGACATGCGCGTGATCGATCCTGCGTGGATCGCGAAGAAACTGCGTGAGTTGCTGACCTACGCGGAACCGAAAGGCGATTTCTTCGCGCCGATTCCCGATCCGAAACCGGATGGCGCAAAGCAACGCGTGTATCCGAGCACGATCGCGTACGTCGCAACGCTCGTGCTGCATCGCTTCGCAACGCTCGGCATTCTCAACGCCGAGGGTTTTCCGACGGCACCGATGGGGCTGATCAGCGATCCGACCGTGCGCGATGGTGCCGATGCAGTCGCTGCACCGACATTCCTGCGCGGACGGCGCTGCGAAGAGTGTGGTTCGGCGGCGCTGATCCGCGTCGATGGCTGCGATCGCTGCACCGTCTGCGGCGCGATCGGCGTGTGCGGCTGAAGCCGCCGCGCAACGCGTTTGCCCCACGAAGCTCGAACATCTCTGTTGATTGTTCCGTAACTTACTGTTATTTAGTCACTAAAGGACACAGCATCTGACTTCGGGGAAGGAAAGATGACGCATCCGGACCTGCAGGGACGGGTATTCAAGCTCGGGGAGGTTCGCTACGTCATAGCCCGGCATCAGCCGGAGACGCAGCGGGTGCGCTGTTACCGCATGGAAGGCAAGTTTGTGTCGATCGCCAAACTGCCGCTGTCGTTCGTGCTGGAACAGGTCGCCGACAAGATCACGCTGGAAGAACTCGCGTAGGCGCCGCGCGCGCCAGTCTAGCTGCCTGGCTTCTCCCGCGAGGCGCCACTGTCGACGCACGTTGGGTGCTCGGTGCTCGTGCGATGCGCGCGTTCGCAGACGGATTCGTCTCGCTGCTGCTACCGGTCTATCTGCTCGAGCTCGGCTTCGGCACATTCGCCATCGGTTCGATCATCACCAGCACGCTGCTTGGTTCGGCCGTTCTGACGTTCTGGATCGGGCTCGTGGCGCACCGGTATCAGCGACGTTCGATGCTGCGCAATGCATGCCTGCTGATGATCGCCACCGGTGCTGCGTTCACGCTGTCGACCGACTACTGGCCGCTCTTCGTCGTCGCGTTCATCGGCACGATCAACCCGACGGCGGGCGACGTGAGTCTGTTCCTGCCGCTCGAACAGACGGTGCTTGCTCAGGCGGTATCGCCTACTGATCGAACCGCGCTGTTCGCCCGCTACAGTCTCGTCGGCACGCTGTTCGGCGGCATGGGTGTGCTGTTGGCGTCGCTGCCGGAGTGGCTGTCGCAAACATGGAGCGTCAACCGCCTGGCCGCCACACAGTTGATGTTCGCGCTATACGGCATGCTCGGGCTCCTTGCCCTGGTTTTCTACTCGCGGCTTTCGCCGGCCGTGGAAGCGCCTACTGCTACACCCGTGGCACTGGGTCCGTCTAAAGGCATCGTCTACCGACTGACGATGCTGTTCGCGCTCGACTCGTTCGGCTCCGGCTTCTTCGTCCAGTCGATGCTCGCGCTGTGGCTTTATCAGCGCTTCGGCTTGTCCGTGACGACCGCCGCGGCAATCTTCTTCTGGGCGAGCATCTGTTCGGCGGTTTCGTTTCTCATCGCAGTGCCGGTTTCCAAACGGTTCGGACTCATCAACACGATGGTGTTCACGCATCTGCCGGCGAACTGCTTCCTGATGGCGCTTCCGTTTGCGCCGAACCTTCCGGTTGCGATCGCGCTGCTGCTCGCGCGCGGTCTGCTGCAACAGATGGACGTACCGACCCGTACCTCATATGTCATGGCGGTGGTCACGCCGGAAGAGCGGCCGGCCGCGGCAAGCGCAACGGCCGTTCCGCGCAGCCTCGCTGCCGCAGTGAGTCCGTTGTTCGCGGGCTACCTCTTCGCGCTGTCGTCGTTCGGTTGGCCGCTGATCATCGGCGGCGCGCTCAAGGTGCTCTACGACGTCCTGCTGCTGGTTCAGTTCCGCCGCGTGCGGCCAGAGGACGAAAGGTAGGCGATCAACGGTTCGGGCCGCGATCCATCGGATACGGCTGCCATCGTTCCAGCTTCGTGCGCGGCAGAACCGTCGGATTGACGCAGCTCATCGGCCATTTGCCCTTCAACACCAGGGCCACCTCCCGGCCGACGCGCCGACGCGTTTCCGGGCGCATGCGCGACGTGGCCGATGCGACGTGCGGCGTAACGATGACGTTAGGCATCTGCAGCAGCGGATTGTCGGCGGAAGGCGGCTCCTGCTCGAGCACGTCGAGGCCGGCCGCCGCGATTTCACCCGAGCGCAGCGCCTTGATCAGCGCCGCTTCGTCGATGGTGGGTCCGCGCCCGGTGTTCACTACGACCGCCGTGTTTTTCATGGCGGCAAAGGCCGCTGTGGACAGCATGTGTCGCGTCTCTTCGTTCAACGGCGCGTGCATCGAAACGTAATCCGACCGCTCGAGCAATTCGTTGAGCGAAACCGGCTCTACGCCTTCCGCGCCGATCGACAGTTCGCTGACATATGGATCGTGCGCGATGACGTGCAGGCCGAACGCTTTGGCTCGACGCGCAACGCAGCGCGCAACGTTTCCGAAGGCGATGAGTCCCAGCGTCTGTCCCAGCAGGCGCGGCACCAGCGACAGCAGCGGCCGACCATTGAACCAGTCGCCGGAGCCGACCATCTGATCCATCTGTTTGGTGCGGCGGCCGGCCGCCAACAGCAGCATCATGGCGTGGTCGGCGACCTCCTCGATGAACACGTCGGGCACGTTGGTCACGACGATTCCCGCTGCCGTAGCTGCGTCGACGTCGACCATGTCTACGCCGACGCTGCCGACGCCGATCACCACGCAGCGCTCCAGACCCGAAATGATCTGGCTGTCGATCTGAATGCCCCACGACGTGATCAGCGCGTCTGCATCCGACGCGCCAGCCAGAAACTCGGCGGCTGTTGCGCCGGGCACTTCGACCAGTTCCGCGACCCGGTCGAGCGCTTCGAGCTCGAGTGCATAGCGTTCGGCGATGTTGCCTGCCTTTGCGATGGCGGGCAGCTGGATAGCGACCTTCTTGCGGGTCATGCCGACACCTTTCGGGCCGTGGATTGCAGGCTCGCGATTGCTTCCTCCCGCAAACCCCGCTTGTAGATTTTCCCGGACGCGATACGCGGCAATTGCTCCGCGCGCACCCACACGTGCTCGGGCACCTTGAAGCGCGCGAGGTGCGTCGCCACGTGCGCACGAACCTCGTCGGGCGACAGCAGCATGTTCGGTTTCACCATCACCACGGCCGCGATCGATTCGCCGAGGCGTTCGTCCGGTACGCCGAACACGGCGCATTCGGACACACATGGGTGGTCGTAGATCGCGGCTTCGACTTCCTGGCAGCCGATGTTCTCACCGCCGCGTATCACCATGTCTTTCGCGCGATCGGTGATGAACACGAAGTCTTCACTGTCCATATGGCCGATGTCGCCGGAACACACCCAGCCTTCTTTCAGCGTTTCGCGCGTCGCATCGGGTTTGTTCCAGTAGCCGCGGAAGTTCTGCGCGCCGTGAATCCAGATCTCGCCGGTTTCGCCGCGCGGCACTTCGCGGCCGTTGGGGTCGACGATCTTGATGGTGACCATCGGCGGAATCGGACGGCCGCAGCTGCGACCGCGTTCGAGCAGGTCGGCGCCGGAGATGCTCGTGCCCAATCCGTTCGTCTCGGTCATGCCATAGCCGGTACCGGGAACGCCCGACTTGAGTTCCTTCGCAATCTGACGGGAGTGTTCGGGCGCCATCGCCGCGCCGCCGCCGCCCATCGACTTCAGTGAGCGCGTGTCGTACTTGTGAAAGCTCGGCGATTGCACCATCTCCCACGACATCGTCGGCACGCCATTGAACGACGTGACGCGCTCGGCTTCGATCAGGCGCAAGGATTCTTCTGGATCCCATTTGTACATGCCGACGAGCTTGCGACCCGGACGGAACGACGACATGAACTGCACGTTCAGTCCGGAGACGTGAAACAGCGGCACGGTCAGGATCATCGCCGGTGGAAATTCCGGCGATTCTTCTGCGAGCGCCGGATTCATCTCGACGGCGATCGCCGCGCCGCATTCCCAACCCATCACTGCATGAATGATGCTGCGATGCGTGGCGAGTACGCCTTTCGGGTGCGCCGTCGAGCCCGAGGTATAGAGAATCGTCGCGTTCGAATCGGGCGCCACCGTCGGCTCGGGCATCTCTTCGCTGGCACCGTCAATGAACTGCTGCCACGTCTGCACGTCGGCGCTCGCTGCGGCAATGTGATCGGCGCGGATGGCGATCAGTCGCAGCTTGCGGGTTGCGCAGAGCGGCAGCACCCGTTCGAGACGCTCGGCGTCTGCGAACAACAGTTCGAGGCCACTGTCGTCGACGCCATAGGCGAGTTCCTCGCTCGACCACCATGCGTTCATCGTCACCGCCACGGCGCCGATCGACGTGATGCCCATGAACGCGAACAGCCATTCAGGATAGTTGCGAGCCGCGATGCCGACACGGTCACCCTGTTTGACGCCGGCGGCGATCAGTCTGTGCGCAACGCGCGCCGCCTGCCGCCACGATTCGCCGAAGGTGTAGCGCTCGTTCTGGTACACGTAGAAGTCTTTGTCGGCATGCACCAAGCTCGATCGGTACAGCTCGCGCAGATTCGCCGGCGCGTTCTTGAACACCCGAAACGCCACGCCGTCGACGCTCTGCGGAACGACTTCGTACGGCTGGCCCGGCGCGGTCACTTTCGCGGACGCGGCTCGAATCGCTTCGATGATCATCGCTGCTGCCTCGGTTGAAGAGGGAAAAGTCTGACACGCGTGGACGCACGCGTCACCCGACTGCGGATTGCGGCAATAAGTCACAGATGGTGCCAGGCACCGTCTGTTGACTTATTGCGGTGGCGAGGCACGCTGCGTCCTACGGTTTGCGATCAACGGGGACATCATGCGGGCGAACAAGGCATTGCGGGCGTGGCGCGAGCGGAAAGGAACGGTCGGCGGCTGGCTGTCGATCGGCAATGCCTACACCGCGGAGGTGATGGCGAATCTCGGCTTCGACTGGTTGTGCGTCGATCTGCAGCACGGCCTCATCGACTATCCGGATCTGATCGCGATGCTGCCGGCGATCTCCACCACCGAGACGACGCCGATCGTCCGCGTGCCGTGGAACGAGCCGTACGAAATCATGAAGGCGCTCGACGCCGGTGCGTATGGCGTGATCGTGCCGATGGTTAACAACCGCGAAGAGGCGCTACGCGCGGTGAGCGCGTGCCGCTATCCCCCGGATGGTCTGCGTTCGTTCGGCCCGATTCGGGCAGCTTTGTACGGCGGTCGCGGCTATTCGCTGGAGGCGAACGCCGAGATCGCGTGCATCGTGATGATCGAAACGGCGGAAGCGCTCGAAAACCTGCAGGACATCGTCACCACGCCGGGGGTCGACGGCGTGTACGTCGGTCCGTCCGACCTAGCGCTTGCTCTGGGCTTGCCCGCCATCGGCGACAACAACCATCCGAAGCACGTCGCCGCGGTCGAACGCATCCGGGTTGCGTGCGCCGAGGCAGGCGTTGCGATCGGCATCCACACTTCGAGTGTCGAATACACGCGCCGCTATCTGGCGGCGGGATTTCAGTTCGTCACGCTCGGCAGCGACAGCGGCTTCATGGGCCGCGCGGCGAACGAAGACCTGCGCGCGGCGCGCGACACCGCCAAGCGCGATCTCGAAAAGACCGGTTACTGAACCGTAGCGGGGGCGGCGGAACGGCGAACGTTCTGCCGAACGGCGTCGAGAAGATCTTCGATTCGAAACGGTTTGCTGAGCACTTGCGCTACACCGAGGTCGCCGATGCGCGCCTTATCGGCCTTGTCGGCGTAACCGGTGATGATGACCACCGGCGGTGGCTTGGACACCGAACGCGCGAGTTCCGCGAGTTCCAAGCCGGATACCTGCGGCATCGACTGATCGGTGAGGACGAGCGCCAACTCCTTGTGATGTGCGCCGATGTGATCGAAGGCCGCGACGCTGTCGTTGAACACCAGGGTTTGATAACCGGCGTTGCGCAGCACCTCACCGATGAAGTTGCCGACCGATACTTCGTCGTCGACGACGAGAATGTGTCCGTCGGGCGGCGGTTCGGCCGGCGGTCCGATCTTCCGTTGCGACTGCTCCACCGGTAACAGCACGCGAAAGGTCGTGCCTCGCGGACTGGTCTCGACGGCGACGTGACCTTCGTATTCGTGCACCAGCGTGTGGATCAGCCACAGGCCGATGCCGGTTCCGCTGCCCGGTGCGCGCGTGGAAACGAACATGTCGAATATCCGCGGCAGCAGTTCGTCGCTGATGCCGTGGCCGGTGTCAGCGACCGCGATCTCGACGAACTCACCGCTCAGCGTCGAATCGCACGACGCGCAGCGTCCTTGTCCGGTCACACAACTCACGCGAACGTCGATGCGGCCGTTGCCGCTGATCGCATCGCGCGCATTGATCAGCAGATTCAGCACCACCTGCTGCAGCTGCACCGGATCGATCTCGACGGCCGGTTCGTTCTCTGCCGCGGTCGTTTCCATATGAATGGTCTTCGGAATCGCGGCGCGCAGCATGCGCGACACTTCGGAGATGCTGTCGCTCACCTTCACGATCACCGGCGTGCCACGATGCGCACGCGTGAACGTCAGCATCTGCGAGATCAGATCGCGCGCGCGTTGCCCGGCGGAAATGACTTCACGCAGGTAGCCGTTCACCTGAGTTGGATCCGCGCCCGCAGGCGACGCCAACGACAGCTCCGTATAGCCGATGATGCTGGCCAGGATGTTGTTGAAGTCGTGCGCGATGCCGCCGGCCAGTTGACCGATGGCTTCCATCTTGCTCGCCTGCTGCAACTGCGTTTCGAGATTCAGCCGGTCCTGTTCGGACTGCTTCTGCGCGGTCACGTCTTCGAGACTGGCGATCAGGCACGGTTCTCCGTCGATGTCGAGCGTGCGACCGGTTACCTGGAAGTAGCGACGCGTGCCGAGAAACTCGCGCTCGAGCATCGTCTGATGTCGGCGCGGCGAATGCGTCAAACCTTCTACGAACGATGCGCGCTGGTCCGCGTCTCCCCACACTGAAAGGTCGGACGTGTTCTGCGTGGAACCGAGCTCGTCCATCATCCGCGCGAAGTTGTCGTTCGCCTCGATCAGATGACCGTCCGACAGCCGGCTGATGAACACCGCATCCGGACTGTTCATGAACAGCGCATAGAACTTCTGTTGGCTCTGCGCCAGCGCACGCGCGGTACGACGCGACTCCGTCACGTCGCGCAGAATGCCGTAGGTTCCCGCGAACTCGGCCGCTTTTGGTCGCGTGCCGTCGTACAGCCCCATCGCCGACAGTTCGACGATGTGGAGCCGACCACGCGGATCGCGATACTCGAACTCGAGATGCTGTGTTGCGCGTTGCCCGGTGCGACGTTCGTCAATGTGGTGTTGCAGCTGCGGCCGCAAGTCCGGCGTGATCAGCGCGTTCCAATCGCGGCCGATGAGCGATTCGCGGTCGTATCCGAACACGTCGCGCAACTGGTCGTTCACGAACGTGAAACGTCCCGCGATGTCGAGCATGTAGATCAGATCGGGCGACGCGTTGATGAGGAACGCATCGCGACGGTTTGCGGCTTCCTTCTCGTCGAGCATCTCGCGGTTTTCTCGCTCGAGCCGCGTGCGGGTGACCGCGTTACGAACGCTTGCCAACAGCTGTTCCGGTTCGTAGGGCTTCGGCAGGTAGTCGTACGCGCCGAGACGCAGAATCGGAGTGATCTTCTCGACGTGTGATTCGCCGCTCACCACGATCGTCTTCAGCCCGTTCACGTCCGTCCCCAACGCCTGCAGCATGTCGATGCCGGACATGTTCGGCATGTCGAGGTCGAGGATGAGCACGTCGACGTCTTCGGTTTTGATACGACGTAGACCCTGCGCACCTTCGAGTTCGAAATCGACGGAATATCCGTGCGCGGTGAGCAGTTCGCGCACGCTTGCGGCATGGCCCGCGTCGTCGTCAACCACGAGAACCTGAGCGCTCGACATTTGATCCCGAGCCGGTTCGGCACCGGCGTGTGACTTACGGAAGGTCCCCAAGTGCCTCATACTAGTGGTGCGTCGCGGAGGTTTCTATGTATTTTGCGCAACAGTCGCGCCGTCGATGAGCGAACCGCTCACCGCACTGCTGCTGGCGGGTCTCGTCGGGATCGTCCTTTCAGCGTCGTTCTTCTTCGTATTGCTCGGACGCAGAACCCGCGCCGCGTTCCAGGACGGCCTGCAACGCCAGGCCGAACGTGCGAACGCCGACCAGCAGCTGCTGGAAGAACGGCTGGACGCGAAGGGGCGCGACACCGTCCGTCTCGATCAGGCACTGAAAGCGTCCGCGCAAACGCTCGCGGTCAGCGAGGAAGACAACCGGCGGCTGCTCGCCGAGAACGCGGCGCTGCTGGCGCGGCTCGAAGAGACGACGCGGGCCTTCGCCGAGAAGGAAGCGCTGTTCAAGGAGACCGGCGCATCGTTGAAGCAGGAATTCGAACTGCTCGCCAACAGAATCTTCGAGGAGCAGGGGCAGTCGTTCGCGCGCAGCAACCGCGCCCAGATCGACGGTCTGCTGACGCCGTTCCGCGAGCAGATCAGCGAGTTCAAGCAGCGGGTCGAACAGGTGTATCACACCGAGTCCAAGGACCGGGCGTCGCTGCTGACCGAAGTCCGCAACCTGCACCGCGCCAGCGACAAGATCAATCAGGAAGCCGAGAACCTGGCGAAAGCGTTGAAAGGCGACAAGCGCCTTCAGGGTAACTGGGGCGAACTGGTGCTGGAGCGCGTGCTGGACGAATCGGGCCTGCGCAGAGACCACGAGTACACGCTGCAGGCCACGCGACGCACCGAAGACGGCGACGCAAAGCGTCCAGACGTCATCATCCATCTGCCCGACGACAAAGACATCATCGTCGACTCGAAAGTGTCGCTCGCTGCATACGAGCGCGCGGTGGCTGCCGAAGACGACACCGCGCGCGAGAACTTTCTGCGGCAGCACGTCAACGATCTGCGGGCACAGGTCAAGCGGCTGTCTGAACAGGAATACGACCGCCTGCTCGGAGTGCGCTCGCTCGATTTCGTGCTGCTGTTCGTGCCGATCGAATCGGCGTTCATGCTGGCGATGGACTACGACCAGGGATTGTTCACCGAAGCGTTCAACAAGCGAATCGTCATCGTCAGCCCGACGACGCTGCTGATGACGCTGCGGATCATTCACAACGTGTGGCGTTACGAGAAGCAGACGAAGAACGCGCAGGAGATCGCCCGCCGCGCCGGCGCGCTCTACGACAAGCTGCGGCTGGTGATGGAAGACATGGCGAAACTCGGCTCGTTGCTGCGTACCGCCGACGAGAGCTATCAGACCGCGATGCAGAAGCTCGCGAGCGGCAAAGGCAACCTGGTGCGGCAGGTCGAGCACTTCCGCGAGTTGGGCGCCAGCGTGCGTCGACCGTTCCCAAGAGATTTACTCGATACCGCGGAAGATGCGTCGGAACTCGACCCGCTCGATGCGGTGGCCGAACTGACTCTGCCGGACGAGTTGCCGGAAGACCCTGAGGCCTGACCGCTATTCCTGAATGCCGCCCAACGTCAGCTTGTGCGGATCGAGCAGGCGCTCGAGATCTTTCCGATCGAGATCGGTCATTTCCGCGGCCACGTCGATGACTGCTCTGCCTTCCTTATAGGCGCGCTTCGCGATTTCGGCCGCCTTCTGGTAGCCGATGATCGGATTGAGCGCCGTCACCAGAATCGGGTTGCGGGCGAGCGCGCGGTCGATGTTGTCCCGTCGCACGTTGAAGCCGCTGATCGCGTCGTCGGCCAGCAAACGAGCAACGTTTGCCAGTAGTTCGATGCTCTGAAGCAGATTCAACGCGATCACCGGCAGCATCACGTTCAACTGGAAGTTGCCGGATTGGCCCGCGATCGTGATCGTGGTGTCGTTGCCGATGACCTGTGCAGCGACCATCGTCGCCGCTTCCGGAATCACCGGATTCACTTTGCCCGGCATGATGCTGCTGCCGGGTTGCAGCGCCGTCAGTTCGATTTCGCCCAAACCCGCCAGCGGACCGCTGTTCATCCAGCGCAGATCGTTGGCGACCTTCATGATGCTGACTGCGACCACTTTGAGCTGACCCGACAGTTCGACTGCCGTGTCCTGCGACGACAGCGATTCGAAGAAGTCGGCGTTCGGGCGCAGCGTCAGCCCGGTTTCATTCGACAACTCCGCCGCAATGCGCGCGGCGAATTCCGGGTGCGCATTGATGCCGGTACCGACAGCAGTGCCGCCTTGCGGCAGTTCGTGCAATCGGGGCTGAACCGATCGGATGCGGGCGATGCCGTTGCGAATCTGCGAAGCCCAGCCGCCGAGTTCCTGACCTAGCGTGATCGGCATCGCGTCCATGAGATGCGTGCGGCCGGTCTTCGCAACGCCGCTCACCGCGACGGCTTTCCTTTCGATCGCTTCGGCGAGATGCCTGAGAGCCGGCAGCAGAGACTCGGAGACCGCGAGAGCCGCGGACAAGTGGATTGCGGTGGGAATGACGTCGTTAGAACTCTGGCTCATGTTCACGTGGTCGTTCGGATCGACCGCCGTGCCTATCGTGCGGGAGGCGAGCGTGGCCAGCACTTCGTTCGCGTTCATATTGGTGCTGGTGCCGGACCCGGTCTGAAAGACGTCGATCGGAAACTGGTCGTCGTGAACGCCGCTGCGGACCTTTTTCGCCGCCGCCTGGATGGCTTCCGCCATGGGCCGGTCTAGTAGCCCGAGTTCCATGTTCACGCGTGCGGCAGCGCCTTTGATCTGACACACCGCGTGAATGAAGCGCGCCGGCATCGGCAGGCCGGATATAGGGAAGTTCTCGACTGCACGCTGGGTCTGCGCCGCATACAGCGCATCCGTCGGCACCTCCATCTCTCCCATGCTGTCCTTCTCGATGCGAGTCTTCTTTCTGGTCACCGCCGGCTCCGTTGCTGCAGGCGCCAAATTTAGACCCGCGGCCCAGCGAAGAACAGTCTCGATCGGACCATGGCAGCGACAATTGGTGCGCGCATAGGATTTTCGTTGCGCCTTAAACGACCCGTTGGAAGACAGGCACGCAAAACGAGACGGCGGTCACAGAACCTCTGGTTCGCGGACGTAGCGCACCGGGTAGAGGCGTTGATCTGTAACTCATGTCTTACCAAAACGTACATGGGTTTCACAGAACATCCGGGCATGTCCGGGGTTAAATGCAGGTCGCGAGAACGGACATCCAGGCCACTCAACGAGGGATATGCGATGCTGGTTTTAACCCGGCGTGCTGGCGAGTCGATCATGATCGACAATGACATCGAGCTGAAGGTGCTCAAGATTCGGGGTAGCCAGGTTCATCTGGGCATCGACGCTCCCAAGCGCGCTGCGGTACACCGGAAAGAAGTGTGGTTGCGCATTCAAGACGAACACGCCGACCCCGAACCGCCCCAGATTTCCCACGCGACGAACGAATAGAACTCGAAGACGCCGGTGCTGAACCGGCGCGTCAATCGCCCGCTTCCAGTCCCTTCTCGTGCAAGACAATGTCGATGAACGCCGGCGTTTCGCAGATGGCGTAGGGCCGGATGTGGCGTTCATCGAGGGCGTGTCGCCACGGGCGCACGTCTTCAAGTTGCTCCCGTCGTAGCGCGTCGTCACCCGGCTTCAGCAGCAGGCTGTCGAGCGCGGTGAAGATCGGGCTTACGGGATGCAGCGCATCGAAGTGGACGCGGCTTTCCCAACTGCCTTTGTGGAACTCCTCAACGTCGATCTCGCGTATGGCCGCCCAGTGGACCAGCTCGAGCGGCGATCCTGTCGCGAGAATCAATGCGAGCACCGCGCCCTGGTCCTGCGCGGCCTCCAGTAGTTCTTCGGCCATGAGCCATGGATGATGATCGCGGTACGCGCCACGACCGCCGTTGTCGAGGATTGCGGTCAGCGCTTTTGCCGAAACGTTGACCGCAATGCAGTACGGATAGGCGTTCATCGATGGTCGGAGGTCGCTTTCAGTAAATAGAGGTACATGATCTGCGGTCGGACGGATACTGTAAATGTATACATATCTATCCCTATAATGACGCGGCTCTCTCGATTTGCCGAACCGACGTGCCTGTACTGCAACCGAACGTCCCGCCACCACCGCATTACTACGCCGACAACCTGTCGAGGCTGCTCAGCGCGGTGGCGTCGCAGTATAGCGACATCCTTTTGGACCGAGAACGCGACTACCTGCGCCGCGTGTTCGGTTTGTCCGTCGATGCGCAACGACTCTACGCACGATTGTTGACGCGGCGCGGTCCGCTCGTGCGAATCGATTCGCTCGGCTACCGCGAAGTGTCGGATCTCGGCCGTGCATTGGCCGAACTCACGCGCAGCTCGCTCGTCGAATGCAATCCGGCGACGCCCGCCGACCAGGTTCTCGATCTGCTCACGCGCAATGAACTCACCGAGCTGTTCCCGCACGTGCGCGCACGCGGCGAACGCAAAGGCGCGCTCGTCATTCGGATATCGGCACGTTATCCGGATCTGCGCACGCGTGAAATCGTTGGCGCGAGGTATCCCGTGTGCCGGGTGTGCGATCCCGACGTCGTCGCTACCGCGCAGATTCTGTTCTTCGGCGACTCGCACACCGACCTCAGCACGTTCGTGCTCGAGGATCTCGGCATGTTGCGCTTCGAGACATATCCACTCGACGCGCGCCATCGTCAGTTTGGTGAGCGTGCGGAACTCGACGACTTTGTCGCGATGCGCGCTTTGCGCGGCACGCTGCATGTTCTCGAGTCGTCGTGGAATCCGGCGATCGCTCAGGAAGTGTTGGAAGCGTTGTGGCGAAGGCGCGGGCGACGCCTGCTCGAACGCGTGCGCGCCGATCTCGTCAACCGGCTCGGACGCAGCGCCGAACGAGCGCGCGACTACGAGATCGCGCTGAGTGCATACGCGCGAACATCGCGCGCGCCGGGGCGTGAACGGCGTGCGCGTCTTCTGCGCAAACTGGGCGACGCGCCCGCAACGCGTGCGGTTCTGGAGCTGATCGAGTGCGCTCCGTTGAGTGCCGGCGAGCGGTACTTTGCGCAGCAGTTCCGCCAGGGGCGCGGCCGAAGAACGCGCTGCATTCCGGAACAGGTGTTGCGGCTGCCGGAGGCGCCGAGCGTCTCGGTGGAAAATGCCGCACTCGCTGCGCTGACGCGCGACGAGGGCACCGGTCGGCATCTCGAGAATCGGTTACCGCTCGGCATGCTCGGACTCGCATTCTGGGATGTGATCTTCGCGCCCATCGAAGCGGCATTCGTGAATCCGTATCAGAACCGGCCGGCCGACCTGTACTGGTCCGATTTTCGTCACGCCCGGGCGCCGCTGATCGACGCCCGGATGCAAATGCTGCGCGTGGGCGATGCGGTGGCGCGCGAGGTGCGCGCGACGGCGCAAAAGAAGTGCGGCGTGAACAGCGCGTTGGTCGATTGGCGCGCATTCGAATCGCAATTCATCGAGTGCGCGACGACCGCGGTGCCCGGCGCGACCTGGACGGCGATATTCGACTACATGCTCGACGACATCGAACAGACCCGCACCGGATTCCCCGACCTCGCGCTGTTCTTCGCACCGGGGCGTTTTCAGTTCGTCGAAGTCAAAGGGCCCGGCGATCAATTGCGGCGCGAACAGCGATTGTGGTTCGAGTTTTTCGCGCGCGCGGGCGTTCCCGCGTACGTGCTCTGGGTGGAGTGGTAATTGGCGACGCGGCTCAGAATTGCGGTGCGCACGCTCGCGCAGTTGACCTGCCGCACGGGCGACATCCACTTCCGCTACGACGAATCCACGGACGGCATTGAGGGAATCGAAGCACAGAAGCTCATCCAGCGCACGCGTCCGCCGACGTACCAACGCGAAGCGTCGGTGAAGGCGGTGTGGCGCGACGACGACGTCGAACTGGAATTGACCGGACGCGCCGACGGATGGGACCCGCACGAAGGCATCGTGGAGGAGTTCAAGACGTCGCGCATGGAGCCGCAGCGTCTCTTCGCGCACGCGGGCAGTGCACATCTCGGTCAGCTCCGGCTCTACGCCGCACTGCTGGCGCGCAGCCAGGTTCGCGAAGTGCCGTGGCGTCTGCGACTGTTGTACTGCGATCCGGACACGCGCGACGTCACGCCGTTCGAGGAAGACCAGGATTCGGCTGCGCTCGAAGCATTCCTGCAGCAATGCTGCGCTCGACTCGCGAAGTGGCTGCGCGAACTCGAAGCGCACCGGAAACTCCGCAACGATCGCCTTTCGCATCTCGCGTTCCCGTTTCCAAAGTTCCGCCCTGCGCAACGCGCGCTCTCGGCAGAGATCTATCGCACCGTGCGCGACGGTGGCGCGTTGCTGTTCGAAGCGCCCACGGGTAGCGGCAAGACGCTGAGCGCGCTATTCCCGTCGCTGATCGCGATGGGGCAGGGCAGCACCGACCGAGTGGTCTTCCTGAGCTCCAAAGCGACCGGGCAAGCGACGGCCGAGACCGCGATCAGACTGCTGAACGTGGACGACGCGGTACGTCGCGTCACCGTCACCGCCAAAGCGAAGATCTGTTTCATGGCCGAACCCGTTTGCGATCCTGCGATCTGCGGTTATGCGCGCGGCTACTATGATCGCAGCGAGGCCGCGGTTGCTGAGCTGCTCGCGATCGGCACGATGACCCGCGCGGCCATCGAGACGGTCGCGCGAACGCATCAGGTGTGTCCGTTCGAACTATCCCTCGATGCCGCGGTGTGGTCCGACATCGTGATCTGCGATTACAACTACGTGTTCGACCCGGTGGTGCGGCTCAAACGCCTCGCAGGGATCACCGCAGATCGCATCGCGCTGCTGATCGACGAAGCGCACCAGCTCGGCGATCGCGTCCGCGATGCGTTGTCCTGCGTGTTCGCGCGTAGCACGATTTCGCGCGCCCTTGGCGAATTGTCGGGAGAAGCAGCGAGGTGCGCCGCCGCACTGGATCGCCGCATTCTGGAACTCCGGCGCCACACCACGCGTAGGCTCGATCTCGATCGCGACGCCTTCGAATGCCGCATCGATGTCCCGGAGTCGTTGCTGCGCGTCGCAGAGAAGTTGCTGGCGGCACTGACCACCGACATCGACTCGCGTTCCAACGCCCCCAGCGTTGTCGAACTGGTGTTCGCGTTGCTGCGCATGCTGCGCACGGCGGCGTGGTACGACGCGGATCACTTTGCAGTGTTCCTACGGGGTCGCGGCAGTGCAATCGACATCGACGTTCGCTGTCTCGACGCAAGCGCCGCGATCGCGGAGACCTTGAGCGAATACCGCGCGCACGTGCGCTTCTCGGCAACCGTTTCGCCATTCGATATGACCGGACGCGCGCACGGACAGCCCGACGCGCGCACGCTGCGCCTGCCGTCGCCGTTCCCGCAGGAACGACTCGGCGTGTTCGTGGTGCCCGACGTCGGCACGCTGTTTCGCCAGCGCGAAGCCACACTGCCTGCGCTCGCAGACGTCATCGAGGCGGTAATCGCCGCGCGGCCCGGCAACTATCTCGTCGCATTGCCGTCGTTCGAATATCTCGATCGAGTGGCGAGCCACTACGAAGCACTGCATCCGCACCGCGCGGTGATACGTCAGTCGCGCGGTATGGCGGAAGAAGCGCGCGAGCAATTCGTCGAAGCGTATCGGCGCCGCAACCGGCAGATCGCCGGATTCGCCGTACTCGGCGGCCTGTTCACCGAATCCATAGACCTTCCGGTCGACGCGCTGACCGGCATCGTGGTGGTGGGTATCGGTCTGCCACCGCCGACGCTCGAGCGCAACGAGATGGCCGAATGCTACGGTGAGCCGTATGGTCGCGCGCTCGCGTATGAACAACCCGCGATGACGCGGGTGGTGCAAGCAGCGGGAAGGTTGATTCGCCGTGAAAGCGACCGTGGTGTGGTGTGCCTGATCGACCGCCGATTCCTGGCGCCGGAGTATCGCGCGTACCTGCCGCGCCATTGGCACCCCGTCAGGGCGACGAGCCGTGAACTGCCGCGGGCCTTGCACGAATTCTGGAGCTCGGCCGACGCGATGGCATAGTGCGCCACACGCTACGGGAACAGTCCGCTCCACAGCATCCGGATCGAGACGACTATCAGCAGCGCGCCGAACGCACGACGCAACGGTAACGGTTGCAGACCGTGCGCGAGCCGCACGCCGATCGGAGCACAGACCATCGTCGTGCAGACGATCGCAGCGAGGCCGGGCATGTAAACGTAGCCGAGCAATCCTTCTCCAAGGCTCGTCACACCGAGTCCGCGAGTTACGTATCCCAACGACCCTGCTATGGCGATAGGAAAGCCGAGCACGCTCGCGGTTGCCGTGGCTCTGTGCACCGATACGTTGAAGTAGACGAGGGTCGGCACGACCACGTTGCCGCCACCGATGCCGGCGATGCCGGAAACGAGACCCGCTATACCGGCGATGCCCGCCGATGCAAGGCGACCGGGCAGCACGCGATGCGGCGCCGGTCGCCAGTTGGTCAGCATCACGACCGAAACGAAACCGAGAAATCCGCCTATTAGCATGCGCAACGTTGCAAGCGGCAGCATCGATGCAACGAAGCCCGACCCGTAGCTCGCGAGCATCACCATCGGCGTGAAGCGGCGGACGATCTGCCAGTCGACCATTCGCGCGCGAATCTGTGTCAGTGCGGCAGCCGCGCTGGTGAAGATGATGCTCGCAAGCGAAGTTCCGATTGCGACGAGCGTCGTTCCATTTCCGCCGCCGGCGTGATCGCCGAGCATTCCGGTGTGATCGAACAACAGGATCAGTGCGGGCGCGACGATCACGCCGCCGCCGATGCCCAGCAGTCCGCCAAGTAGGCCTGCAACAGCACCGATCAGCAGGCAAACAATGGTGAAAAGCAGGCTGTCCAAGTAAAGTAGGCCGTTCGCGGAACGGCGAGTCTATGAGATATCGAAAAGCCCGGCAATTGCGGGCTCCGACGACAGGGACCTGATGGGAAATCTATTCGACGAAGTAGAACGCGTTGCTTCCGCGCGACGCGAAGCCATTGCATTCGATTGCATGGACGGCCGCGTCTTCACCTTTGCAAATCTGTTGGCGAACGTCGCTGTCTACTCCGCTGCGCTGTCATCGTTCGGAGTTCGTCCCGGCGACCGCGTGACCGTCCAGCTCGAGAAGAGCATCGAAGGCGTCTGGCTGTATCTCGCCGTGCTGCGCAGCGGCGCGATCTACATGCCGTTGAACTCGGGCTATACGGACGCCGAGATCGAGTACTTCGTGACCGATGCGGAACCGCGCCTGATCATGGTCGAGCCGTCGCGACGCGATGCCGTTGCGGCGCTGGCATCGACGGCCGGTGTCCACGCAATCGTCGCGACGCTTGCGGAACTGGAGACGCAGAGTCGTACGAGCGCGGCGGTTCCGGCGGTTTCGCGGACGAACAGC
The DNA here is from genome assembly GCA_963780795.1 of uncultured Gammaproteobacteria bacterium. Classification (GTDB taxonomy): domain Bacteria; phylum Pseudomonadota; class Gammaproteobacteria; order Pseudomonadales; family Azotimanducaceae; genus DATJGR01. Next base: position 30,021 of record CAWADH010000017.1, read on the forward strand.
GACATCGCAGCGATCCTGTATACCTCGGGTACCACCGGCCGCTCCAAGGGCGCGATGATCAGCCACGGTAACCTCGCATCGAACGCCAGTACGCTCGTCGAGATCTGGGGCTTCACAGCGGGCGACATTCTCGTCCATGCGCTGCCGATCTATCACGTGCACGGTCTGTTCGTCGCCCTTCACTGCGCACTGCTGTCCGGCGCGAGCACACGCTTCCTTCCGCGCTTCGAGATCGGAGGCGCGCTCGACGCACTCGCTGGCGCGACGGCATTCATGGGTGTGCCCACATACTACACCAGGCTGCTCGGCGCGGCCGAATTTCCGCGCCCCGGCATCTCCCTTCGGCTTTGGATCTCCGGTTCGGCGCCGCTCTTGCCGGAAACGTTCGCGGAATTCCAGCGGCGTACCGGCTCGACGATTCTGGAACGCTACGGAATGACCGAGGCGGGAATGATCACGTCCAACCCGCTGCGCGGGCCGCGCCTTGCCGGAACCGTTGGCAAACCGTTGCCGGGTCTTACCGCAAGAGTGCGGCGCGAAGACGGCTCGCTGGCGACGGCGGGGGAACCCGGGGTGCTCGAGATCAGTGGTCCCAACGTTTTCGGCGGTTACTGGCGCAACGAAGATAAGACGCGGGCATCGTTCACAGTCGATGGCTATTTCATTACGGGCGATGTCGTAACGCTGTCGGAGGCGGGAGTCGTCTCGATCGTCGGCCGTCAGAACGACCTGATCATCAGCGGCGGCCTCAACGTTTACCCGAAGGAAATCGAAGAGCAGATCGACGCTTTGGCAGGCGTCGGGGAGTCGGCCGTGATCGGCATTCCGCATCCCGACTTCGGAGAAGGCGTGGTGGCGGTGATCGACCGGTCCGAGGAGACGCTCACCGAAGCCGACGTCCTGCGGCCGCTGCGTGAACGACTCGCCGGATTCAAGGTCCCAAAGCGGGTGATCTTCGTGGATTCGCTGCCGCGCAACGCCATGGGGAAAGTGCAGAAGAAGCTGCTGCGGGATACGTATCGCGCGCTGTTCGAGGCGTCGCGGTGAAGATGCGCGCGTTCGTGCTCGTTGCGGTCGCCTCGCTGACCGCGTTTGCCCAGGCGGACTACCGCCACGTCGAGCTGCCGAACGGCGACGTTTACGAAGGGGAAGTCGAGCACGACCTGCGTAACGGCCAGGGCACGTATACGTGGGCCGACGGCAATCGCTATGTCGGCCAGTACGTGGACGACCGGATGCAGGGCACCGGCACTTACTACTGGCCCGACGGCAGGACATACGAAGGCAGCTTCGAAAAGGACCTGCGGCAGGGCAACGGACTTTTGCGGTGGCCCAACGGCGATCGTTACGAAGGCGAATTCCTCGAGGATCACATCACCGGCCACGGCGTGTTCGTCTGGGCGAACTCCGACAAGTACGAAGGCGATTTCGTCGGCGGCGAACGCACCGGGCAGGGCACGTATACGTGGCATAACGGCGAACGTTATGAAGGCAAATTCGAAGGCGACCAGCTGCAGGGACTGGGCAAGTTCTTCTGGCCCGACGGCCGCAAGTACGACGGCAGTTTCGTCGCTGGAAAGAAGAGCGGAACGGGTACGTTCGAGTGGCCCAACGGCAACCGCTACGTCGGCGCATTCGCCAACGACGCGCGTGAGGGGCTCGGTACGTTCTATTGGCGCGACGGAACGGTGTACGAAGGCAACTTCGAGCACAACAAGATGCACGGATTCGGCGTCAAACGAACCGTCGACGGATCGGCCGAATTCCAGCAATGGCGCGACGGCACACTCGTGCTCGCGCAACCGCTGATTGCGGTGAAGAGCTGTCGCATTTCGATCGACGGCCGCGACTGGATGTTCCAGGCCAACACCTGCATCAACGGACTCGCGCACGGCCGCGGTCCTGCGGTGAGTCTCGACGGAACGCTGTACGTGCCTGCGGCGCACATCGTCCTCGGCCACCTCGTGGAAGGCGAAGTACGTCCGCTTCGATCCAATGGCTGAAGCGCGTCTCGAGATCCCCGGCTACAGCATCGAGCGTGAGATCGGTCGGGGCGGGATGGCGCGCGTCTATCTTGCGGTTCAGAAGAAGTTCGGCCGGCTCGTGGCCATCAAGGTGGTATCGCCCGAGTACACCGCCGATCCGAGCTTCGGCAAACGCTTCGTGCGCGAAGCGCGCATCATCGCGCAGCTGAGTCATCCGAACATCGTGCAGGTTCACGACGCCGGCGTGAACGACCAGTGCTATTACCTGGTGATGGAGTATCTGCGCGGCGGAGACCTGAACCGACGCCTGAAGCGCGGGTTGCACATGCAGGCCGCGATCTCGGTGGTGAAAGACATCGCGCGCGGACTCGACAGCGCCCACGCGAAAGGTTTCGTTCACCGCGACATCAAGCCCGAGAACATCCTGTTCCGAGAAGACGGATCGGCGGTGCTGTCGGATTTCGGCGTGGCGCGCGTCATCAGCAGCGGCGCCAGCATCACGCGTCATGGTACGGTCGTTGGCACGCCGCAGTACATGAGCCCGGAACAGGCATCCGGGAAGCCGCTCGACGGACGCTCCGATATCTACAGCCTGGGCGTCGTCTTCTACCGGATGCTCACCGGCGAAGTGCCGTTCAAGGCCGACTCTGCCGTGGCGGTCGGCATCCGCCACCTGCAGGACCCGGTTCCGCGATTGCCCGGCCACCTCAGCGCGATGCAGAACGTGGTCGACCGATTCCTCGCGAAGAAGCCGGAGGCGCGCTATCAGACCGGGGCGGAGGTCATCGAAGCGCTCGACGGCGTTCGGGCGGCAGGCATGGTTCCGAACACGGTCATCAAGACCGAGGTCGTCAACACCGCAGAAATCCGCGCGATCGGCGACAGCGTGTCGATGCCGGTGGTGCGCGACGGCCGCACGATCCGCGCCGAACCCGATCAGCGACCGAAGCAGCTGCGACAGAGTCGACGTGTCTGGCCGTGGGTGACGCTCGTGGTCATCGTTCTGACGGGAATCTGGAGCTATCTGTATCCGTGGAACCGCGACAATGCGATTGCGAAGGTGATGATCGCGACGGGTCTGACGGAGAAGCCGGCGTTGCTCAACGCATGGCGTCAGGCGGAGTCGCTGCGCGGCGATCCGAATCAGAGTCTCGCTGCGGTCGTGGCCGGCTACAGAAGGGTGCTCGACGTCGACTCGTCGTATTCGCAGGCGCGCACCGCGATCTCCGATCTTGCTACACAGTGGAAAGCGAGCATCGGCCAGGCGCTGGCAGCCGACGACCTCGCACTGGCGGAAGCGAAATTGACGGAATCGTTGGCGGTCTTTCCGAACGACGAAGAACTGACCTCGATGTTCGAGAAGCTGTCCGATCGCAAGCGGGCAGACTCGTTGGTGACCAGCACAGAAGCGCTATTGCGCAGCCACGGTCTCGACGATCAGCCATCCGCAACAGCCGCGATTCAGGCATATCAGGAAGCGCTGCGTCTGAATCCCGGCCATCCCGTCGCGAAAGCCGAGCTGAACCGACTCGCCGAACACTACGCCCAACTGGCCGGCACCGCCTCGGAGGCCGGCGACATCACCGGCGCAATGAACTTCCTGGAGCGCGCGACTACCGCCAATGCCGGGAGCGGCGAGGTCGCGGCCGTGCGCGATAAAGTCCAGCGGGCGGCGACCTCGGATCAGGAAATCCAGACACTGCTGCAGCAGGCCTCCGCATATCGTGCTAACGGCGCGCTGATCAACCCTCCGGGCAGCAATGCGGCCGAGATCTATCACCGCGTGCTCGCCACCGATCCGAACAATGCGATCGCGAACCAGGGGCTGTCGGAGGTGGTCGCGGAACTGCTCACGCGCGCCACCGAGCTGCTGTCCACTGGGCAGATCGAAGGCGTTCGTGCGCTCAGCGCGCGCGCCTCCGAAATCGGACTCTCCGACACGGCGATCCGCGAACTGAAGGCGAAGCTCAGAGCGGAGGAACAACGGATCGGCAACGTTTCGCGCCTGCTGAACGAAGCACAGAAGCTGATGAACGACGGCTTCATTACCGAGCCGCCGGAGCACAATGCGGTGGCCCGATTGCTCGAAGTCCGCCGGCTCGATCCGAACAACACCCAGGCGCGCGACATGCTGAACGCGGCGGCGGGACGGTTGGCGAGCGTCGCGCGCGAAGCATACGACGCAGGTCTGAAAACCGAAGCACAACATTTCCTGGAACTGGCGTTGACAGTGACGCCAGATGTTCCCGAATGGCGCGCGCTGCGGGATAGTTGGGCAGCCGAAAGCGGGAAAGGGGCGAAACAATGAACAAACTCGGCTGGCGGAGCGCGCACCGCGTCGTTGCATTCGTCGACGTAGTCGATAGTGTCGGATTGTATCGGCGCGTCGGCGACGAGGTGGCGCAGGCGCGGATCGAAGAAGCACTGGCCTTCGCCAGCGCGTGCGCGATCGAGGGCGGCGGCAGTTGCATCAAGCGCAACGGCGACGAACTGTTGTTGCTGTTTCCGAGCGCCGACGCGGCGTGTCAGGCGCTGAAGGCCATTCAGGTCGACACGATGCTCGAGTTGCGCATCGGCGCGCATGCCGGCCCGTTGATCCGCAAGGGAGGGGACGTCTTCGGCGACACGGTGAACATCGCCGCGCGCCTCACGGCCATTGCTCGCGCGCGCGAAATCGTAATTTCCGACAGCGTGCAGAAGCGCTCGGACATCAGATTCGCAAAGCCTGTCGCCGCTTCGAGCAAGTCCGGCTGCGCGGCACCGCGCGCTCGATGGCGATTTACCACTTGTGTTGGGAACCGGCGACAGCGACCCATTTCAATTCGTCGGTACAACGCACCAGCGATCCACGCGCCGCCGCCTGATGCTGCAGACGAAATCCGGCTCCGTCGCGCTGGGGCGCGAGCAGGAGTTGACGATTGGGCGCGATCCACAATGCGACGTGGTGATCGACGATCCGCGCGTGTCGCGCTTTCACGCAACGCTCGAATGGCATCGCGGCATCGTCGTGCTGCGCGATCACAGCACGAACGGCAGTTTCGTCCGGCATGCGGATGAAACGCGCGCGCACTTCGTTCGCCGCGAAGTATTGCGGATTCGCGGCGCCGGAGAACTGAACTTCGGTGCCGCGGCGCCACTGCAGCGTGCAGTACCGCTTCGAATGACCGACACGCGGTATGCCCTCGTGCTGGTCGATGAACCCGGCAGCGGTTTCCGCTGGCGGGCAGCGTGACCGTCGGACGACACCTCGATAACGACCTCGTAATCGCCGGCGAAGACGTGCGCGATTTCCACGTGCGCATCGAGATCACCGAACGTGGGCCGCGCGTCATCGTGCTCGAAGGCGCGACTGCCTACGTGGACGAATCCGATCGAAAAGCGCCGGGATACGACCGGCGCCGCGCTCGTGCTGGGCCAGCATCGTTTGCGTCTGGAGGTGGAAAACTCCACCCCGGCCTGCGGCTGGAAGCTGCACCGCGTCGGCGACGGCATCGGCGTGTCGTGAACGACACTCAGCGTAGGTCGGGCGACCGACTGCGACCTGCAGTGGTCGAAGGACACGTGTCGCGCCACCACGCGCAGTTGCGCGCGGAGCGCGGCGCGATCTGGCTCGAAGATCTGCGTTCCGCCAACGGCACGTACGTCAACGGCGACCGGGTGGCCGGCGCGTGGCGGGTGTTCCACGGCGATGAGATTTCTTTCGACACGATCCGCTATCAGCTGATCGGCGACGCCCCCGACCTCACGCCAATCCGGCCGCTGGGCCAACCGCCGGATCAGCTCGAAGTGTCTGAACGCATCGTCGGCGAACCGGCGCGCGCCGAAACGGCGGAGATCGCGAACGTCACGGTGGAAGCGGGCGCACTGCCGACCGCCACGCCGATCGATCCGGACCCGGCTCCGACTGGACCGATGCTGATCGGCCGCAGCGCGCCGGTGACGGTTGCGTATTCCCGCTGGCGTTCGGACGGCATCTGATCGGGCGCGGTCCCGATGCCGACATTCATCTCTCGGAAGCGAGCGTGTCGTTGCGTCATGCGGAACTCGAGCTGCGTCCCGACGGCGCGCAACTGGTGAACCTCATTTCGACCAACGGCACATGGATCAACGGCGCCGAAATCCACACCGCAAGGCTCGGCAACGGCGACTCGATCCGGATCGGCCGCGTCACGCTGCAGTACCGCGAACCGACGGCGCGTCGCAGCGACGCTCCGCGATGGGGCCGCTGGATCGTCGCGGTCGCGCTGG
>CAWADH010000018.1:0-201114 GCA_963780795.1 uncultured Gammaproteobacteria bacterium
ACTTGGGATCGAAGTAGATGTCGATGGTGCCGCCCCGGTCTTCGGGTTGTCGCGCGCCCCACTATCCTTGCGCTCATCCGCCCGACGGCGCTTCGGAGACCGTGATTCGCTGATGTCCAAAGTCGCAGCGGAATAATCACGACATCGCGTGATGTGGTTTTCCATTCCAGTAAGAACACCGCAGCAGCACTATCCCAAGAAACAGGGAGGGTGATCTCAAATGTAGGGGACCCAACGAGAGGAGTAAGGCGCGATCTCGACGATCGCGGTTGCAATTAGCTGTTGCGACTCTTCGTGAAATGGCGAAGCGGACGGGGCTCGAACTCGGAAGGTGTGCGCGCTGTAGCGCGGTGTAGCACGCAAGTTACTGATTCGACTCAATCACGGTGCTACAGCGCGCTACAGCGTTCACGAAATTGGGTCCGTTTTGGGTCCGCCACCGTCGTAGAAGGGCCACTGGCGACGACTAATGCATTTAACGCCGGCCAATCTCCATGGAGAGCGCGTCAGCAGAAGCAGGATGACCATCGGCCGCCAGGCGCCGTGATCATGCCCCACGGTCCGTTTCGTTCGCCGGGTCATACTGGGTCTTGCGCCGAACGCTAAGTACCCGATCTCGGTGAAGGACCCACTATGCGGTGCGCGCCATGGCGACAAGCGATTTGTGGCGGGTGCGCTGCCTTTCCTACGATGAATTAAATGAATACCCTAGAACTGTCGTTGGTGGAGAGGGAGGCTACTTCACTGAAGCCAAGCGCGCTCGCCATTGGAGTAACGACCATACTGAGGTGCGATCATCGCTCGTGGGAGTTTTTACGGACACAGGTTGTGCACGGTCTTGCATCATTAGGCATCAGGACGCCTTGCGCGCGGACTGGTACTTGTGCCTCGCTGGTGGTCGTCTTCGGTCAAGAATGTGAGTTTACCCTCGCCTGATTTCGCTTCCTGGCTCGCCCGCTGGGCTTTGACGGCAGACGGAGAAGCCTTCTCCAGTCCCAACGCCTGGCTGCTGCCTGTCACGCGAAGTGGCGTGCGCGCCATCCTCAAGATCAGCTTTGCTCCTGAGGAGATGGCTGGCGCGCACATCATGCAGTGGTGGGACGGCCAGGGTGCGGCGAGGGTCTTGGCGCTCGACGGCGAGGCCCTGCTCCTTGAACGGCTGACCGGCTCCCGCGATCTCACCGCCATGGCGCGCAGCAGCGCCGAAGACGACGCTGCGACTGCAGCGATCTGCGATGTCCTGGTACGCCTTCACGTTCCGCGCGCCACGCCACTGCCCGATACGCTTGTTCCGCTGGAGGAGTGGTTCTCCCCGCTCGGCCCGACCGCTGCTAGGATCGGCGGCCCCTACGCCCTCGCTGCCAAGGCCGCCGAAGAACTCTTCGCTACACCTGAACCGCCGGTCGTCCTGCATGGCGACATGCATCATGGCAATGTTCTGGATAGTGAGCGGGGCTGGCTGGCTATCGACCCCAAGGGCCTGTTCGGCGACAGAGGCTACGACTACGCGAATCAATTCTGCTATCCATGGGACTGCGCCGAGGCTCCAAGCCGCTTTGGCCGTCGCGCTCGCATTGTTTCGGCGTTGGCCAACCTCGCGCTACCAAGGCTCCTCAACTGCGTGATCGCCTACACCGGCGTCACTGCTGCCTGCGCTCTGGTCGATGGAAAGGACCCCAGGCGCCCCCTTCAGATTCTAGATATCGCCTTGGCCGAGCGCGCCTCTCTCTAATTGGTGTCATTGCCTACTGACGGCGCAGGAATCGACTTCAGCTGGGCGAAGTCCGGATCACGGGTACGTCCAACGTCGCACTTGGAAGAAATTACGACATCACGCGAAGTGTTTTTCCATTCCAGTACGGACTCTACCGCGGCACTATCGCAGTCCCGAAGGAAAGACAGGGAATGGATTCAATGTAAGAACCAACGAGAGACCTAAGGCGCGATTCAGATGACCGCGGCTCAATCAGAAGTGACTCGTCGTAGAAATGGCGGAGCGGACGGGGCTCGAACTCGGGAAGTGTGCGCGCTGTAGCACGCCGTAGCTCGCAACTCACTGATTCGACTCATTCTCAATGCTACAGCGCGCTACACCGCTCACAAAATTGGGTCCGCTTTGGGTCCACGCAGACCCGTCGGCCAAGCCATATGCATTATCTCCCTATGGTTGACTGGAGTTATCATTTATGATAACAATTACCAATGTCATGGTCGATCACTTTCTACAGCGAGAAGGTCGAAGCAGAGACGCTGGCGCTTCCGCCGAGCATCCTCGCGAACTTCCTGCGTATCACGGAACTGATCGAGGAGTTTGGACCGAACCTGGGAAGGCCTCACACCGCTCCATTGGGTCAAGGGCTCTTCGAGATTCGCGCCAAGGGGCGCGAGGGGATAGCCCGATCGGTCTTCTGCACGGTCGCCCGCGAGGAAGTCGTCATCCTGATCACTGTGATCAAGAAGGGAAGCAAGATCCCAAAGCGCAGCATGGACACGGCACGTCAACGCATGAAGGAGATTCAGAACGATGAGTAAACGACCAACCCTGAAGCAGTTCAAAAAGAAGGCATTGAAGAAACAAGCGGTAAAGTCAGAGTACGACGCGCTGTCCTCGGCCTTTGAAATGAAGCGCCAGATGATCAGCATGCGAAAGGAGGCAGGCCTCACCCAAGAACAGATGGCAGACCTCCTCGGAACGCAGAAGGGAAACATCTCTCGCCTGGAGAGCGTGAATTCCGAAATTTCTCCGCGTCTGGCAACCGTGGAGCAGTATGCCCGTGTGCTCGGCTATTCGCTCAAAGTCGAATTTGAACGGCGCGCCAGCTGAGCCGAGTTAAAACGTCGATTCCAACTGAAAAATCCGTGTGTCGAGCCACCTGACACCGGCGCCTGCATTGGGTCCGTTTTGGGTCCGCCTGAATTGACCTTTGTCCCCATCTCGCGCGATCCGTCGTCCTTATCCGCGCCGAGGTGCTTCAAGGACCACCAGTCGAACCGAGTCGCTGACGTCCACGCGGGTCGGAAATGACGACGCGGAGTGATGTGGTTTTCCATTCCAGAATCACCAATGCAACAGCACTATCCCAGTTCCAAGGAGGACAGGGCCTGTCTCAATGCAGCGTCACTAACGGGAGGGATAAGGCGCGATCTCGACGATCGCAAACGATTAGCGACCCTTCGCGAATTGGCGGAGCGGACGGGGCTCGAACCCGCGACCCCCGGCGTGACAGGCCGGTATTCTAACCAACTGAACTACCGCTCCGAACTCGATGCACCTGCCGCGATCCGGCAGGCTGCCTGGTGGGTGTTGCAGGGGTCGAACCTGCGACCTACAGCTTGTAAGGCTGCCGCTCTACCAACTGAGCTAAACACCCGGAAAAGCGCGAGCCGCGTATGTTACTGATTCACCTAGGGGTGTCAATCAGAAGAGCCCCGGGTGACGTAGGCCGCGAGAATCGTGATATCAACGCCGCTGCGCTACGTCTATCAAGGCCGCGATGAGTGATTCCGAACGTTTGAGCAGCAGTTCCGTCCCGCGCTTCCCGCGCGGCGAAATGCTGCGCGCGATCGGGATACTGGGGCTCGCCTCGGCCGCGGGAGCGGCGATCGCCGTGCTCGCGTCAGGCTCGACCCTCGGTTCGTTTCATCTGGGGATCGGGCTCTGGGCGGGTACGCTGTTGAGTGGCGCCTTGTCGCTCGCCCTCTTTGAGCGCGGTCGCGCGAGAACGCGCGGCGCGATTTCCGCGGAAAACCGGATCGGATCCGACGTGCACACGCATGCGGCCATCGAGAACGCGGTCGACGCAATCGCGATCATCGATTCGGCCGGCACGATTCTCTCGTTCAACCGCGCCGCTTACCGGATGTTCGGCTACGACGCGGACGAAGTAATCGGCAGCAACGTGAACATGCTCATGCCGGAGCCGCACCACACGCAGCACGATGCGTACCTGCTGCGTTACATCACCACCGGTGAGCCGCGCATCATCGGCATCGGTCGCGAACTGGATGCGCGGCGCAAAGACGGCACCACGGTACCGATCCATCTGTCGGTCAGCGAGGCCGTCGTGCAAGGCAAGCGCATGTTCACTGGCGTGATGCGCGACATCTCCATCGAGCGCGCGGACAAGGAAGAGATCCGTCGCCAGAACGAGCGCCTCAGTGTCACCGTCAGAAACGCGCCGATGGGAATCGTCACGTATCACTTCGGCGAAACGTTCACCTCCACCAACCGCGCGTTCGAAACCATGATCGGTTACACGAACGACGAGCTGGCGCAGATGGACTTCAGCGCCCTCACCCATCCAGACGATCGGGCCGAGCTGAAGCGGCTGACCGACGACGCGCATGCAGGGCGGCTGGAGCAGTTCTCGATGCAGCTGAGGCTGATCCGCAAATCAGGCGCGCCTGCACACGTGGTTACGCACAACGCGATCACGCACGACCAGCACGGCGTTCCGGACTTGGTCATCGTGCAGGTACAAGACCTCACCGCCGAACGCGCGGCCAAGGAAGCGGAGCGCGTACACCAGGACCGGCTCACGCACGCGGCGCGCCTCACCACGCTCGGTGAGATGACGGCGGGCATCGCCCACGAAATCAATCAACCGCTCACCGCGATTTCGATGTATGCGCAATCGGGCATACGAATGCTCGACGCCGGCGTGCCGAAACCGGAACGACTGCGCGAAGCGCTCGAGAAGCTCTCGGCACAGTCGCTGCGCGCGGGCGCGGTGATCGACCGCGTGCAACGGCTCGTCCGCAAGCAGGAAAGCACATTCGAGACGGTCCGCATCAACGACCTCATCGGAGACGTTCTGCGCCTCGCGGAGAGCGACGCGCGCGTCAACGACATGCAGATCGTGCTCGATCTCGCGCACAACCTCGTGCCGGTGAACGCCGACCCGATCCAGATCCAGCAGGTGTTGTTGAATCTGATCCGCAACGGCATCGATGCGATGCGCAGCGTCGACGGCTGCTACGGCAGCGACGTCACTATTAGTTCGCGCTCGATCGGCGACCGCATCGAAGTGTCGGTGTCCGATCGCGGTACCGGCGTTGCCGAAGGGCTCGCAGAACGCATGTTCACACCTTTCAATACGACAAAGGCCAACGGGATGGGAATGGGCCTGTCGATCTGTCGTTCGATCATTGAGGCGCATGGCGGAATGCTCAGCTATCGCAACAATCCCGACCACGGCGCCACCTTCTACTTTCAGCTGCCCAAAGGAACCACACATGAAACCTGATCAACCCGTCGTTCACGTCATCGACGACGACGAGGCCGTACGCGATTCCATCAGCATGTTGTTCGACACCGAGAACATCGAGCACATCGTGTACGCCTCTGCCACCGATTTCCTGAACGCTTACGACGAGAAGATGTGCGGCTGTCTCGTGCTCGACGTGCGCATGCCGAACATGACCGGCCTGGAACTACAGGAGGTGTTGAACAAGCGTCACTCCACGCTCCCGATCATCTTCATCACCGGCCACGGCGACATTCCGATGGCGGTGGAAGCGATGCGCCGCGGTGCGCTCGACTTCCTGCGCAAACCGTTCGGCGAAGACGACCTGCTGCAGCGCGTGAACGAGGCGATGAAGCGTGCCACCGAGGTGCGCGACGAACGCAAGGCGCAGACGGAAGCGCGCACGCATTTCGAGACGCTGTCGCCGCGCGAACGGGAAGTGTTCGAGCGCATCGCGTCAGGTCAGGCGAACAAGTTCGTTGCCGCCGAGCTCGGCATCAGCGAACGCACCGTCGAGATCCACCGCTCGCAGGTGATGCGGAAGATGGGTGCACGCTCGCTCGCTGCGCTCGTGCGCATGAAGATCGACCTCGACACGGATACCTCGCATTGACGCAAGCGCCCGCGCCCAGCGGTGCGGATCTTCGTAGGATGGCTCGCGCGTGCGGCGCGGCCCTCCTGACTGCCAGGTTGCGGATGGTCACGGCGGAGTCCTGCACCGGCGGCCTCGTCGCGTCGACCTGCACCGCCATTCCCGGAAGCTCCGACTGGTTCGAGTGTTCGTTCGTCACCTATCGCATCACTGCCAAGCAACGGCTGCTCGGCGTGGCTGATGCGACGTTGCAACGCTGGGGCGCCGTCAGCGAACCGACCGCGAAGGAAATGGCGATCGGCGCGCTGCTGCGCTGCGACGCCGGAATATCTGTGAGCGCAACGGGTGTGGCGGGTCCGTCAGGTGGCGACGTAGCGACGCCGGTGGGCACCGTGTGGTTCGCGTGGGCCATGCGCACCCCCAACGACATCCAAATGGTGCAGACGGCGCGCCACGTTTTCCCCGGCAACCGCGAACAGGTGCGCCGCGGCGCGGTCTCAATCGCCCTCGCGGGCGTGCTCGCCTGTCTCGCTTCGTCGTAACCGATTCCCTACACTCCCGCGACGTCCGAACACAACCTGGGGAGAGATCGACGATGGCGGCGGCAGACGCACTGCACGGCTACGAGAAGTTCGAGTTCAACGACGGTCGTTGGACGCGTCCGGTCTACCGGCGCGGCTCCGGTCCGGCAGTGATCATCATTCACGAGATGCCCGGCATGCATCCGTTGGTGATCCGTTTCGCCGATCACGTTGCGGCGGCCGGCATGACGGCCGTCATGCCGAGCCTGTTCGGGTCGCCGGGACGCGAAGTGACGATGGGCCATGCCGTCGGCGTAATGTTGAAAGCCATCTGTGTGCGACGCGAATTCAACGTCTGGGCGACGAACCGTTCCAGTCCGATCGTCGATTGGTGTCGCGCGCTTGCGCGCAAGATGCACGCCGAGTGCGGCGGCAACGGTGTCGGTGCAGTGGGCATGTGCTTCACCGGCAACTTCGCGCTCGCGATGATGACCGAACCGTCGGTGGTTGCACCGGTGTTGTCGCAGCCTTCGCTGCCGCTGCCGTCGGGTCCCGGCAGCGACAAACGCCGCGGCGCCATCGGCGTCTCCGACGACGAGATCGCGTGCGCCAAGCGCCGGTTCAAGGACGAGAACCTGTCGATGATCGGGCTGCGCTTCTTCGGCGATTCGTTCGTGCCGGACGAACGCTTCGACACGCTGAAGAAGACGTTCGGCGACAAATTCGAAGCCATCGAACTCGACCCAAAGGACGCGGCGCCGAACACTGGAATGGCGCCTCACTCCGTGCTCACGCTTCACCTGGTCGACGACGATCCAACGGGGTCGACCAAGCGCGCGGAGCAGCGCGTGATCGAGTTCTTCAGGCAGCGCGTCGGCGCAACTGCCTAACGCTTCTTCTTGGGCGCATGCTCCGCGTCGTAAGCGGCGACGAGTCGCTTGGGCGCAACCATCCGCCACGCGCGCTCGATCAGATCGGGCAACGCGTCGGCGCGCACCTCATCGAGTTTGATCAGGATCATCGGATAGTCCTGGTAGTGAGGCGTGAGGAAGAACGCTTCCGGCGCCGCCTGCAGCAGCATCTGTCGCTCGATGAAATCGCAACGGATCGCGAGGCCGCCCTCGGCTTCGCTGCGCAATCGCGCCATCAATTTGCCTTTCACCTTGATCGCGGGCGTGCCGTAGGACGTTCCGAGTTCAACGCCCGGCAGCTTCAGTGCGAGCGCGCAGACGCGCTCGTACGTCCTGGCCGCATCGGTCATGCAGGCGCCGCCGCCCGGACGGCCAGCACGTCGCACCGCGCGCCGTGCAACACCGCGTTCGCGGTAGAGCCGAGCAGCAGTCGCCAGCCATGGCGGCCGTGGCTGCCGACGATGATCAGATCCACGCCTTTGTCCTGCGCCAGTCGCAGAATCTGTGTCGGAGCATGACCGCGCTCGAGATATTGCCGCGCAGCCGGAACGCCGAACCGGCGTCCAGTGTCTTCCAGTTGGTCCTTCGCACGCTTCAACAGGTCTTCCTCGAAACTCGGCGGCAGCGTACCGAGCGCCGGCTCCATACCGTAGTAGTAATAAGCGGGCTCGAGCACGTGCACGAGCGACAGGTTCGCGCCGGCGGCCGCCTTGTCGACCGCGGCCTTCAGCGCGCCGGTCAGATCATCCGACAGATCCACCGCCACCAGTACCTCTCTGTAGCCGGCCATCACCCACCTCAGAACGCGCTGATCAGGGTTCGAGCTTAGTCCGCGCAGCGGTTTTGCCGCTACCGTGGGAAGCCCGTAATTCAATCGTCTGTCAGACGTGGAAAATGAGCCGTGTCAGCCCGATCGGAATTACCCATGTCGAACTATTCAATCGCGCGCGAACACGTCGATGCGGCGCTGCGTAAAGCCGAAACGGAACACCTGCCGCGCGGCGACTGCCTGCATGCGTTGCTGGTCACCGTCGCACAAGCGTTGGCGAAGGAACGCGGCATCGACAATACGAAGAGCGCGCTCGAGTTCCAGATGAACAACCTCGACGAAACCGCCGACTACGAATTCATCCGGCCGTGGTGACGGCGCACGCTGCGACTGCGCGCGTCTTTACGAACACGCGCGCATGTGTTGTGAACTTCACTTGCATGGGATGATCCGCCGGCACGCGCAACCAATCGAGTTGCGCCATGTGACGGCCATTCGCTTCTACCTCGCCATACAGCACCAGTAACTCACGCGGCTGCGCAACGGCTGCGAACGTGTGTTCTGCGCCGACGCCGCCGTCGAGTATCCACACTTCTTCCGCCGCGTGCCGATGCAGCAGGTGCGCCTTCGTAGTCCCGTCAGCAACGTGCGAATCGAGCTTTGCGATGTCGACGACTCTGGGCTCCAGGTCGTCCGTCAGAAACTGCCGCAACTTGACGAATATCGTGCAGCCCACATCGGATCGCGGCGTATGCGCGGTACCCGGTGGATTGCGCACGTACGTTCCGGCGGGATAGTCGGCGTGCTCGTCGGAGAAGACGCCTTCGAGCACGATGAACTCCTCACCGCGATCGTGCCGGTGTGCGGCGAAATGTGAGCCGGGCGCATAACGCACGATGCTGGTCGCAATCGCCACTTCGTCGCCGACCCGATCGAGCATCACGCGCTCCACACCGGGCTGCGGAGACGCCACCCACTCGTGATCACGCGCCGCTACGTATGCCGGCGACGCGAAATCCGCTCGGACGTGCAGCGCCATCGGAAAGCCGCTATTTGATGCGAACGGTCAGCACGTCGCACGGGCAGCCGTGCAACACGCCGGTTGCGGTGGAACCGAGCAGCAGTCCGAGGCCGTGGCGGCCGTGCGTGCCGAGGATGATGAGATCCACGCCGAGTTCGGCGGCGGTCTCGCGAATTTCGTGCGCCGGATTACCCCGCCCGACGTAAGTGCGGTTTGCCGGAATGCCGAGCCCTTTCGCGTGCTCTGCGATGCGCGTTTGCGCCTGCTTCACTGCATCGGCTTCGATCATCGCTGCGTCGGCCGACAGCGCCGCCACGTCGAATCCGGAATACACCTGATTGATCGGTTTGACGACGACGATCAATGACAGCTCGGCGCCGTTCTGTTTCGCCGTCTCACTCGCCTGCTTCAGCACCTGGCCGGCTTCGTCGGTGAGATCGATCGCCGCGATGATCTTCTTGTAGGGCATGCTGCTGTTCTCCTGCGCTGTTGAGGCAGAACAATACGGCTTTCAAGCGTCGGCGGCCAGCGCCTCAATTACCCTGTCGGCAAGATCGGTGAGCTGAAACGGCTTGCGCAGAATGTCGACGCCCGGAAGACCTCTGCCCAGGCGCGGACCTTTTCGAGCGATCTCGTCCTGCGCGTATCCGGACATGAAGATGAAGCGAACGTCGGGCCGCACCTTGCGCATCGCCTCTTCCACATCGAGGCCCGACAAGCCGCCCGGCAGCACGATGTCCGACAGCACGAGATCGATCTGCTTGCGTTCGTCCAGACAATCCAGCGCCTGTTCACCGTTCGTCACATTGATCACCTGATAGCCGAGCTGATGCAGCCCTTCGGTGATCACCGCGGTCACGCCTGGGTCGTCTTCGATCACCATGATCGTCTGACCTTGCCCTTCGGGCGTGGCGTGATGCGCCTCGTCGTCGCCGACTTCGGCACCCGCGATCGCGCGCGGCAGCAGTATTTCGGCCGTCGTGCCCTGTCCTAATGCGCTCGTCAGCACGATGCGGCCGCCGCTCTGGTTGATGAAGCCGTAGACCATGCTCAACCCGAGGCCCGATCCTTCGCCCGGGCCTTTCGTCGTGAAGAACGGCTCGAATACGTGCGGCAGCACCTCCGGCGCGATGCCGCGGCCGGTGTCGCTGATGCGCAGCCTGACGTAGTCGTTGGGGCCGTCCAGATCGGACGCCACCCCCGATACGGCGGCGCAATTGTCCAGATTCATCGACAGGTTACCGCCGTTGGGCATGGCGTCACGCGCGTTGAGCGCGAGGTTCAGAATCGCACTTTCCAGCTGGTGCGGATCGATCATGCATTTCCACAGTCCTTGTTCGGCCACCACCTCGATGCGTATGTCCTCACCCAACGTGCGGCCCAACAGCTCCTGCATTCCGCGCAGGCGTTCGGCGACGTCCACAGGCACCGGATGCAACGACTGGCGGCGCGAAAACGCCAACAGGCGTTGCGTCAACGCACCGCCCCGCGCCGCCGCCTGCATTGCGGATTCGATGTGACGCAGCAGCTGCGGCTGATCTGCAGCGCGGATGTTCAGCAGTTCGAGATTGCCGAGAATCACGGTCAGCAGATTGTTGAAGTCGTGCGCGATGCCGCCGGTCAACTGGCCGACCGCCTCCATCTTCTGCGCCTGCGCCAGTTCGGCCTGATTCACACGCAGCGCTTTCTGCGCCTCGACCATTTCGGTGATGTTGGTGCCGGTGCCGCGATAGCCGCAGAACCGTCCCTTCTCGTCGAAGTACGGCACGGCGCTGGTTTGCATGTACATCGGCTTGCCGTTGCGATCGCGCACGGAAAACCGGAAGTTGCGGTATGGGCGATGTGTCGACAGATCGTTCGTGAGATCGGCCTCGTCGACGTCGTACTGTGCACGCATATCGAGCGCGGATTGGCCGATCAACGCGGCCGGATCGATACCGGTGATGGCGCGGAACCGCTCGGAGACGAAACTGAACCGGAGGTCGGCATCCATTTCGAAGAAGTAGTCGGACGCCGCCTCGGCAAACATCCTAAGGCGCGCTTCGCTCGCGCGCAGTTCGCGCGTCACGTTCGCGTTGCCGTCGAGCAGTTCCTTCAACCGGAACATCAGCGCGCCGACTTCGTCGAGCGAACGTGGCTGCAATACGCGACCGCCGGTGGGGCGCGCGGCGAGCACGTCCTCGAGCGGCGCGACGCTGACCGCAAACCCGGCGTACGCCACGTAACTGACCGTGCCGGCGTAAATCAGTACCAGCGTCCAGATCAGCCATGCATCGCTAGTCACCGCGCCGGGCATAGTCGCCTGATAGATGAGGAACGACGTGCACGCAACGAACGTATTGCCGACGCCGACGGCGAGGATCCGCAATCGCACCGGCACGAGCGTGCGGCCCTCGGTATACCGCCCGAAGTAACGGCCGAAAAGATCCTGTAGATAGAGAAAGCCCGGAATCAGGATGTTGACGATGTTCGTCGCGGCGATGCCGAACACGACGGCGAACGGCAACGGCGCGTGGTCCGCGCGACCGCCTTCGAATCCGATTACCGCGAGCCCGCCGACGACATAGACCACGATGCCCAGCACGCCTTCGATGGTCAGGCGCTTCAACCACGAAAAGTCGGTGGGCCGCCCATGCGACAACGCGCGAACCTGCTGCACGAGACGATGCCTCAGCAGCAGCACCAGTACCCAAGCCGCCAGGCCGAAGTAACCGATGGCAAACCACGGAACCCGCGCGAAGTTCTGGTGACCCGCGGGCAGGTTGGCAACGTTGAGATAGACGATGGCGAACGTCGCCGGCAACGCCAGCGTCAAAACCACCGCCACCGTGAAACGAAGCAGCAGTGCGCGATCGCTCAACGGCGCACCCCGATGTTCAGAATGATTTCCACGCACGAAGTGTAATCGAAGATCTCCGATGCGCGTCCGCAGTCGCGGAATCGGGGCGCGGATTGCCCGAAGCGCCGCTTTTCGCGACTATGTCGCGCCACCACGACCTCCGGAGACATGCCGCCGTGACGCAGTTATCCCCGACACTGATCGACAGCCTGCGCGCGTTCGACACGCCCACCGTCTGCAACGCGCTGGAAGTGGTGGCGCCGCAACGGCGCGGTTGGGGATTCACCGTCGAGCCGCTGGTGTGCGTACGTCCGGGTCTGCCGCCGATCGTGGCGGTGGCGCGCACGGCGACGATTCGCGCGATGCACCCGTCCGATCTCGTCGGTGCGGCGGCGCGCGACCTCAACGACGCCTACTACGACTACATCGACGCCGGCCCGAAGCCGAGTGTGGTCGTCATCCAGGATCTCGACGGCGGCGGATACGGCGCGTTCTGGGGTGAGGTCAACACGCACGTGCACCGCGGCCTCGGCTGTCGCGGCGTGATCACCGACGGCAGCGTTCGCGATCTGCCGGGATGCGCGGAAGGATTCCAGTTGCTGGCGAACCGCGTCGGACCTTCACATGCGTTCGTGCACGTGGTCGACTTCGGCAAGCCGGTGAACGTCGCCGGCATGCGCGTGCGCGACGGCGACCTGATCCACGCCGATCAGCACGGCGCGGTGGTCGTTCCGTGGGACGTGGCGAGCAAGGTGCAGGCCGCCGCCGAACAGATCGCGCGGCGCGAAAAAGTGATCATCGACGCATCGAAGGAACCCGGCTTCGATGCGAAGCGGCTGCGCAAGGCCTGGGGCGACGCCGCGGAAATCCACTGATGTTCTAGGTCAGCCTCGATAGCGCGAGGCGTATCGTCTGCGGCACGAGATCGCGCATCCACGGATGCAGTCGAACGATCGACGCGGGTTGCCGGCGATAGCGCGCGGCCATGTCGAAGAAGCACAGCGGTATCGCGAGTTCGATCGCGCGCCTCAGCCGATCCGGTGGCGCGAGCGATTCGTATGCAGCGGTGTAAGCGCGCTCGACGCGCGCAACGTTGTCCAGCGTCGCCAACCCGGCATTCATCAGCCCTACCGTCAACGGCGCGAGGCTGAAGAACGGATGCGCCACGACGGCATCCTCCCAATCGATCACCGCGCACGACGTCGCATCGCAGAAGATGTTGCCGGGCCACAGGTCGCCGTGTTCGAGCGAATAGGGAATACCGCAAGCCGAGAGTTCGTCGCAACGCCGAACAAGATCAGGAGCGATGTCGATGAATCGGTCGTATTCGGCCTGGCTCAATCCTCCGCGCACCGTCGCATCGGCCGCGAGCGCTTCGATCGATCGCGCCAGTTGGGCGAGATTGCGCGACGGACACCCGAGCGCCGTCAACGCCTCGACGCGGCCGATGCAGTCGACCTGCAAACGGGCGTATCGGGCCGCAGCACGCTCCCACACGGCGACCTCGGCAATGTCTTCGAGCTTGCGCCCGCGACACGCCGCCATCAGCAACCATCGACGATCCGGTTCGGTCGCGATGATGCGCGGCACCACGTCGGGGAAGTGCCGCGACAGAAACCGCACCACTAGTGCCTCGACCCGGCCGCTCGTCGGCAGCGCTTTGAAGTAGCAATCACCGCGTTGGCTGCGAACCCGCAGCACGCTCGATGTCGCCCACGTGCGCAACTGCATGATCTCGAACGGCGCGGTGAAGCCTGCTGCACTCAGCGTCTTTTCTATCCAGGCCGATGCTTCCGCGAACCAGCCGCGCCGCATCCATTCGCGTCCGTCCGCGACAGGTGCGTCGCGGCCGCCGGACCAGAGCGCAAGCGCCGCGCGATCCGCCGGATCGTTCAGCGTCTCGGCGCTCTGCCACCGCAATGCACTGGATGACGGCGCGTCGCCGATCAGTTCGAGCTCGTGCACCCGATCGACCACGCCGTCGATCGGCTCGCCGTGCGCCAGGCTGCGCAGCACGATCGTCGCCGCTCCGAAGCGCTGCGCGACGCCGGCATTGATGTAGTCGACCTCAGCCGTGTGGCGATCGTCGGTGACGAGCTGCGGCAACCGGCCCGCGTCGATCAGCACGCGCGCGGCCGCATCCGCAACGATCAGGCGATGCCTGACTCTCGGCGCATCGGTTTGCATTTCTGCCGGCACGGCTAACGTCTCCACTCAGTCGCGTCACGACGCATAGTGTACGCCAACGATCCGGCGTTTCACCCAATTCGGCGTTGACCCTCGCACCCGCGATCTTCTACCCTGCGCGCCCTACGAGGGGAACAACAACGAAAGATCGATCAGGAGAGGCGAAATGGAAAAGTCGCAGCGTCTTCGAGCGCGCGCTCGAGCTGTTTTGTGGGTGTGTGCAGGACTCTGCTCGGCGGTCGCGCACGCCGACGTCGTAACCACCGCCGATGGAGCGCGTCTTACGGGCAGCATCAACAAGATCACACCGAAGATCGTCGAACTCAAAACCGACTACGCGGGCACGTTGACGGTAGACATGACGAAAGTCACGTCCATAACGAGCGACGCGCCTTTGACCACACAGTTCAAAGACAGCTCCACCGTTACCGGCGTGACGACGATCGATCAGGAGAAGGTGAAGGTCACTAGCGACACCGTCGCGTCGTCGTCGCCGATCGGACAACTGCAGGCGTCCTGGCTGCCGAGCGCCGAGCCGCCGAAGGAATCACTCTTCGATCCGCGCCACTGGGTGTACAACGCGGGCGTCGACCTGGCGGGCAAATCCGGCAACTCGGACGAGATGACCACCAACGTGCTGTTCGACATGGGGTTAGTGAGCAAAGCGGACGAACTGCGTTTCTACGGCTCGTATGAGCGGGCGGAGCAGGACGGCGACGAGACCAGCGACGAGTCCATCGCCGGTGCTTCGTACACGGCCTACATGTACGACCCCTGGGGCTGGTACGTGCGCGGCGAACTCGAGAAGGACAAGTTCGAAGACATCGACCTGCGCACGACGGCGGCGGCCGGCGCAACCTGGCGGCCGATTCACACCGACGACCAGACGCTGCGCTTCTGGCTCGGCCTCGGATACCGGCACGAGTCGTTCGACAACGGCGTGGAAGACGACAGTTCGGCAACGCTCGACAGCGGCGTGGCCCATCACTGGGTGCTGAAGCCGTGGCTGACGCTCGACAACAGCCTCGCCTACGCACCGGCGCTCGACGACTTCGGCAGCTATCTGTTGACGCACGACACCGCATTCGCAATGCCGGTCGGCGCGAGCAAGTGGATCCTGCGGATGGGCGTGCACGACGACTACAACAGCGACCCGGCGCCGGATCGCGACAAGCTCGACACCACCTACTACACGCGCCTGCTGCTTCGCTTCGAGTAACGCGTCATTGGTCGATGTGCGCCATGGCATATTCCATCGGCGCACTCGGTATCTTCATCACGCCGGAAAACGGCGTGTTCATCTCGAGGATCAGAAAGATCGACGCGGCCACCGACAGGCTGCAGATCAGCAGCGCTCCAACTACCGTCGAATTGAAGCGTGCGAACATGCCGAAGCTGCCGAACAGAACGGTGAGCCAGCAGATGATCACGATGAGGAACATCGTCGGCACCGATGATTCGCTGCCACCAAACACGATCCAGCGGGCTTTCAGGATTTCATCGCTCAGATCGAGCGCACGCGCCTTGTACCATTGCTGCGCGTCGGTTTGCGGCGTGAGCGCGAGAATTTCGCGGGCGATGGCTTCACTCGGCGGCGTACCGACCGGTTCGCGCGCAACGGTCTCGTTCGAGCCGGGCCAGGTCGCAGCGAAGCGCGCGGCCAGCGTGCTACGCAACTGGTCGCGCACCGCTTTCGTCTCGGGTCCGTAGTCCGCCAGCATCCGATCGAGCGACAACAGCGCTGCAGCCGTGCTCTTGATGGCGCTGTCTTCGGCGTCGAACGCGCTCTTGGCCGATGCCGTGACGAGGCCGAGCACCAGCGCGGTCAACGTCGCGATCATCGCCATCGACAGCCGCACGACGTCTTTCGTTTCCGAAGACAGGTGGTGTTCCGGCAGCCGCGACCCGATGAGCAGACCCGACACGGCGCCAGCGACAATGCAGGCGAACGCGATCGCCGCGATTGCAAGAGGACTCAATTCGACTTTCTCCCGATGAACAACTCGTAGGACCCCGGTTCGAGTTCGGAGTGATCGAACAGCAGCGAACGCGCCTCGAAGCCCACGTCAGCGATTGTCTGCAACCACTGCACGCGAGTAAACAGCCCCTCGACGTGACGGTCGTGCTCGACGCGCACCGACCCGTCGCGAGCGCGCAGCATATAGGCGTAGTCGACCGTGTACATCGTGTCGTTCGGATCGGGGTCCCACGTCCACTCCAGATAGCGAAGCCCTCGCCCGTCGCCGTCGCTGCCGCCGTGGTCCGAATCGGGCGCGAAGTTGTCGCGCAGGTGATCCGGCGCGAACAACGCGGCGCCGCCGGCGCGGCAGTGCACGAACGCCGTTTCGATGGCGCTGTTCAGATCGGCGAGACTCGTCATGTAGCAGATCGCATCGTGTATCAGCACGCGATCGAACTGGCGGCCGAGCCGGATCGTTCGCATGTCGCCTTCGATGTGTTGGCAGGTCGGGTTCAAGGCGCGACTCACGTCGAGCATGCCGGGCGACGGATCGACCAGCGTCAGTTCGAAATGCGCTTTGAGGTGCGAAGCGTTGTTGCCGCCGCCGCTGCCAAGTTCGAGCAGCGTGCGGCATGGCAGATCGCCCGCCTGCTCGAGTTGCCGCTGCAAGAACGACGCCTCTTCGGCATAGTCCGACGGCGGCGACAGCAGCGGCCACCACGCCGCGAGTTCATCGTAGAGTTTTGGCATGGCCGATCTGTTCGTCGTCGAGCTGGATGAACGACGACCATACCGCGTCCATCGTCGGCTGCCAGCGCTCCAGCACCGGCGAACGCGCCGACGCTTCGTCCAGGCCGCGCACATGCTTCAGATACAGATACATGAACGCCGAAACGCGCGCGTTCACCACGCAGTGCACCCACACCTTCCTGCCGTCGAGCGCCTGCATGGTGCCGAAGAACGTGCGCAGGTCGTTCACGGTCGGCTTCGCGAAGTCGACCGGAATGTGGAAGTAGCTCATTCCGAATCCGGTCACCACACTGCCCTCGTCGGCGATCGCGTGATCGGAAGTGGGCAGCGCCAGATTCACCACCGCCGAATACCCCTCCTTCGCGATCAGCTCGAACTGTTCCCGTTTCGGCTGACCCGACGTGCCGACGTCGTCGGTGAGCTGGACGAAATTCTTGATGGCGCCGAGTTCGTTCACGATGTGCTCCTGTTAGATCAACCTTGTCCGAGTGCGACACGCAGGTCGCGGACGTACGCTGCCAGTTCGTCCGGATCGGCGTCGATCGCACCGTGTTCATGCATCAATGAATGGTATTGCTGCTGCTCCAACGGTACGCCCGGAGGCAGCGGCGCCACATGCCAATGCACGTGCGCATTCGCCGCCTGGCTGCCCAGGCTCAGCACGTACACGCGCTCCGGCGCCAGCACACGGCGCATCGCTTCCGCGACGCGATAGACGAACCGTTGCAGTTCCAGATACGCCGCCTCGGTGAAATCGCCGGTCACCTGTTCGAGGTGCCGCTTCGGCGCAACGATCACATAGCCGAACAACGTCGGATACTTGTTCAGGAACGCCACCGCTTCGTTGGTTTCCGCCACCCGCGTATGTGCGTAGTCGGGATTGCCCGACAGGAACTCACACACGAAACAGCGACCGGACGTGCTGCGCGCCGCCAGCGCAGCGACGTCGAACGGCACACGACGCCTCGTCATCGATGACCTCCAAGTGTACGTTCGATGCGTCGATCGGGTATCAGCCACATCAATGCCACGGCCACATACAGCAGACCCGATAGCCACTGCGACACGAACGCGGTCGCGATCGCAATCGAATAGCCGGCCAACGACAGCTTGCCCTTCACATCGCGACCCACCGCGGTTTTCAGCAGCGACCCGTCTCCTTCCGCGACGACGATCATGGTCTGCAGAATCGTGTAGGCGATCGCCGCCATCAGCAGCACGAAGCCGTACAGCGCCATCGGCACAGCCGCGAAGTGGTTCTCACCCATCCAGCCGGTCACGAACGGAATCAGCGACAGCCAGAATAGAAGGTGCAGGTTCGCCCAGAGTACCGCGCCGCTGATGTGGTGCGTGGCATGCAGCATGTGGTGATGGTTGTTCCAGTAGATGCCGACGTAGATGAAGCTGAGGACGTAGCTCGACAGCACCGGTATCAGCGGCAGCAGCGCCGGAAACTCGTCGCCATGCGGCACCTTCAGTTCCAGCACCATGATGGTGATGATGATCGCGATCACACCGTCGCTGAACGCTTCGATTCTGCCTTTACCCATCGCTCCTCACGGCGCCCGATAGAACTCGACGTAGAACCGCACCTCACCGACCGGTTCGACGTGATGCAGCACTTCCGGTACCACGATGCCGGTGCGATCGCACGACAGCTCGACGTCGGTATTCAACGACTCCACGCGGTATCTCAATCTGCCGTCTACGACGACGATCTTCGCCCACACTCCACGCTTCGTCGAATGATCGCGACGCAGCGCGGCCGGCACGGTGGTGTGGTCGAACTCAGGCGTGCGCTTGTACGGAACGAACTCCTCAGGCAGCTCGAACCGGTCGCATCGCACGCAATCGAGAAGCGACCCGAGCATGCCGTCGCGCCCCTGCGCGGTCGTTACCCACTCGCGCACCATGAACGGAGGCTTGTGGCGGACGTGCTGGCGATGGCCGCAACTGAGCAGCGCGGCCCAGTCGCCGAGCGCGTCGATGGCAAAAGCGACGATGGGACGCTTCAATGCGGCTACCCTGATTGCTAGGGTGAATTGAATCATGGCGCGTCCCGACGAAACCACAGCGGCAAGCTCGCGCGTACTCGCCGAACTGGAACGGCGCGAGTTGCTGCTGCAGGCCGGCCGCGAATTCGCGAGCATCGCCAACATCGTGGCCGGCGAAACCATCAGCGGCTCGTGGTGGGCTCACCCGAAGTCGAACCTCATCTACTGGGTGTGCAAGGACCTCGAGGAGCATCCGCGCGTGGACGAGGCGCGGCTGCTCGCGGGCAAAGTCACGCATCTGTGGGATACGTTGTGGCCACACGTGGCGGCGATGGCGTTGGCGCACGAATCCTGGCAGTTCGAGCGTTTGTCGGCCGCCGCGCGCAGTCTGCTCGAACGCACAGACGACGGCCCGGTGGACACCAGCACGCTCGAGTGGACATCCAAATCCGAGAAACTCGGCGACGTGTGTCGGGTGCTGGAGAGCCGCCTGCTCGTCAAATCGCAGGAGATCCACCTGCCATCGGGGCGCCACGCCAAGCGGCTCTCGACGTGGCGGGCGTGGTGGACGTTGCGCGGCACAGGCAAGCTGCCGAGCGCGACGGCCGCGCGCGAACGCATCGAATCGGCCGTCGGCGACGCCGGGCTGCGGTTGCTGCCATGGCGCACACGCTCTAGCGGACGAGCTTCGAAATGATCTTCTTCAGCTTCGGTGTGCCGTTCAGCGCCTGGCGCATCGCGTCGAACTCCTTCTCGTCCAGAATCATCGGCGAGCGCTGGAAGCCACCGCGGTGATCGTAGAAGCAGAACCGCACTTCGTACTGCCCCTTTGCTTCACCGTCTGTGAACTTGAGCAGTTGCAGACACGGCCGGTGATACTCGGTGGTGATCATCGCTTCTTCCTCGACGATGCCGCTGCCCCAGTGCAGGTTGAAGGTCTTCACCTTCGGGGCTTTGGGCTTCGACACTTTCGCCCCATCCGGCTTGCTCTGTTCGACTGAACTCTTCGGTGCCTTCGCCATCGCCGCCCTCCTCGATCGAGAGCCGAATCATAGCGAATGCGTTCAACTCCGCGCGTGCAGTCAGGAACGCCGGCGCGCGTAATCGTTGGACCCGCTTCGCGTGCCGCGCAGGCTCACGGATCAGCCGTTCTCGATCTGCTCCATCGTGAACAACGCGTGCAGCGGCAAACCGATTTCAGCCAACGCCTCGCGGCCGCCGGTGCTGCGATCGATGACGCACACCGCGGCGTCCGGCGTCAGTCCGTCGCGCGTCAACAACGCCATCGCGTCGATGATCGCGCCGCCGCTCGACACCACGTCTTCGATCAGCACGAAGCGCTTGCCGGTGAGATCGGCGCCTTCTGCGTACCGGCGCGTTCCATACGGCTTCGCCTGTTTGCGGATGTACGCGGCGGGTAGTCGGGTCACGTGGCTCAGCATCGTCACCACCGGAATGCCGCCCATCTCGAGACCCGCGAGCGCCTGTGTCGATGTCGGTACCAGCGGCGCCAGCTGCAGGGCAATGTCGTGCAGCAAAGTCGGATCGGCCTCGAACTGATACTTGTCGAAATAGGTGTCGCTGACTTTTCCGGAACGCAACACGAACTCGCCGGTGAGCTTCGCGCAGCGCCTGATTCTCGCGGCGAGCGACATCATGCTGCGGGCCGGCGCGCGTCGTATTGCTGCGCGAGCCGGTTGATGTCGGGCGTTTCCAGCACCTGCCGCTCGTAACCGCGTCCCGCTGCTTCGATCATCGCGTGCGCAAGATCCACCGTGGTCGTCACGTAGCTCGGCACCAACAGATGCATCAAGGGGTACAGCGGTCCGGTGAGGGTGTAAACCAGCTGGTACAAGGCCGTCTTCGATCGAACGCCTCGCATCGGCTGGATGTAGCCCGGCCGGAACATGAACGCCGATCGGAACCCCATCGCGAACAACGCGTTCTCGGTCTGCCCCTTCACGCGCGCCCACATCACGCGACCGCGGCCGGTACCGTCGGTGCCGGCGCCGGACACATAACAGAAGGTCGCGTGCGGACTCTCGGCGAGAATCTCTTTGGCAGCGGCCAGCGTGAATTCGTAGGTGACGCGGCGATAGTCCGCTTCGCTCATGCCCGCAGATGAGATGCCCAGGCAGAAGAGGCACGCATCCACGCCGGCGAACTCGGCACAGATCGGCACGTAGTCGAGAAAATCCTCGTGCACGAGCTCGTGCAACTTCGCGTGCGCCACGCCGCTCGGATGCCGAACCACCGAGATCACCGACTCGATGCGCGGATCGTCGAGACACTCGAGCAGCACGCCCGAGCCGATCATTCCGGTCGCGCCGAACAGCACCACTCGCATCCGCAACTCCCGGTGCCCGGCACCAGCTTTTGACTTGTTAAGTACCGGCCGGTGCCTGGCACCGGCGATGACTTATTGAAGTACCGGACGGTGCCTGGCACCGGCCGGTACTTGTTCGGGTGCAATGCTAGCGCATCGGCCGGAGGTCAGAGCGGTTTGACAGGCACCCACAGTTCGCATTCGAACACGCCGGTCTTCGGGTCCACGGTGGAACCGCCGGGGTAGTACTCGATGGTCGGTCGCGAATCCATCTGCATCGCGCTCGACGGCAGCCAGTCGCGGAACACTTCCATCCACGCGGCGCCGATGGTCGCTGGCGTGCCCTTGAAACTGCGCACCGCGTAGCGGCCACCAGGAAGCACCGTGATGCCGGCTGGCGGTTTCGCAACGAATCCGTCCGGCACTTCGATGCAGGCGTCGTAGCGCAGTTTCGCCGGCTCCGTCGTCATCGGGTCATCGAGGCCGATGCCGTAACGCGGTCGGTCCGCCAAACCGTTCGCCGCCATCCATGGAAAAACCGTGTCGCCCCAGAACTTGCCAACGGTCGCCCCGAGGGGACCGACGTTGCGCAGGAACGCAACGCGGGTAGAAGGAAAATCGACGACTTTCACGCGCATGTTGATCTCCGCGAAGTATTGATCTGAGCGGTCATGCTGCGCGTCGACGGCACCTGGCACCTGACCCCGCTTGCGCAGGAACTGTCCGCGATTGCCGTCCCGCGGTGCCGCCCGTCGTTGCGCGTTCTTGAGTCGCTTCGCGCGCCCCGACGCCGACTCTGCGCGCCATGCGGTCGGCGTGCAGCCAAAACGGGTCTTGAACGCGCGCGCCAGCGATTCGCCGGAACCGAACCCCACCGAGAGCGCAACGCCGAGCACCGACGCGCTGCGATCGGTCGCGAGTTGCTCGGCCGCCCGGTCGAGTCTGCGGCCGCGCAGATAGTCGGCCGGCGTTTCGCCCATCCACGCCGCGAAGATCCTGTGAAAGTGGAACGGCGAAAAGTGTGCGACCTCCGCAACCGCTTCGAGATCGAGCGCTTCGTCCAGGTGCCGATCGATGTGATCGAGTACGCGCTGCAACCGGCGCGAATACTCCGAACGGCTGCCTTGCGGCGACAGCGCCGCGGGCGCCGCCGCGTCGGCTGCGCGGCCGAACACACTCGCGGGGGGTTGATCCGGATATTGCGGCAGCGCGTCGCCGATCTGGTACCACGGCGCTTTCGCGGCAACGCACATATGAAAGCCGGGGCGCAGGGCCGGCGTCTGTCGCAGCACGCCGAGCGGCACCTGCACGAATTCTCCGTAGCGTACGAACGAGAACACGATGGCGCCGCAGTTCGCGCAGAAGTTGACGCGCTCGCGGTCCGGCCCTTCGTACGTCCGGATGCGATCGGCACCGCTGACGACCACGAGCTTGGTGCGTTCGATACCGCCGAACGCGCTGAATGCCGAGCCGGTAGCGGCGCGACACTCCGCGCAATGACAGTAGCCTGCATAGATGAAGCGGTCTTCGACGTCGAACCGGACCGCGCCGCACGCACACCGACCGGTCAACACCGCGACCTCCGCGTACTAACGCCCGCGTCCGGCCGCGCGCGTCATCGCGCCGGCTTGGCCGATCGCAATGCCGCGCGCCGCTCCAGGCTTTCCTTCGGCCAGTAGTCCGCCGCTTTGTAATACTCCGGCACCGCCGGAATACTGCGCGGCAGCACTACCCACGGTTGTTTCGTCGACGTGAAGATGTGGATGTCGGGCGGCACCCGGCCCGGTTCGTCGAGCGTGCCCACGCGGACGAAGCGCACCGTGTCGCCCGCGCCCGCGTAGTTGCTCCACACCGCCACCTTGCACACCGGGCAGCGCGAGATCGTCTGGCCCTGGCCGCTGTTCGACGGCGTCATCACCGCTTCGGGCTCGCCGCTCAGCAGCTGCACGCGATCCGCTTCGATCATCGCGTTCAGCGCGAACGCGCTGCCGGTTTCGCGCTGACACCACGTGCAATGGCAGCAGTGCACGAACAGCGGCGCGCTCGTCATGCGATAACGGATGGCGCGGCAGGTACAACCACCTTCGAGGGCATTCGATGACTGCGACATGGACGATTCCTCTGGCTGGTTTCTTCTGGCTGATCTTTTCTGAGTAAAAGAGCTACCAGACTTCGATCTCCACTTCGGCTTCGATCTCGACCGGTATCCCGAACGGCAACTCTGCCATACCGACCGCGCTGCGCGCATGCGCGCCGACATCCGGCCCGAACAGTTCGAGGATCAGGTCGGAGAAGCCGTTGATCACGCTCGGCTGCCTTATGAAACCCGGCGCCGAATTGACCATGCCGAACACGCGCACCCACGCGCGAATCCGCTCGAGATCGCCGAGCGTGCGCTTCAGACTGCCGAGGATCGACAACGCCGTGAGCCGCGCCGCGGCGTATCCCTGCTCTTCGGTCAGATCTGCACCTACCTTGCCGAGCGGCGTCGCAATCGCCCCGTCCGGCCGTTGCGGACCGTGGCCCGATATCACGGCGCGGTTGCCCACCACGTGCACGAACCGGAACGGTAGAACGACTCCTTTGGGGGGCGCCATCTGCGGCGGGAGGACGAGGCCAAGTTCGGCCAGTCTGGTTTCGATATGTGCCATGCGTTACTCCTCGCGCGCTGCGCTCAATCCAGGCGGCTACCGAATACGCGCCTGATCGGAATGCTTTCGAGATCGACGCCGTCGAGACAGCGCACATTGATGCTCCAGCCGGCGAACGCCTGCGTGCCGTCCTGCGCTTCCTTCGACGTGCGCGTGCGCGGGCGCCGGAACGGCAGAATGCCGCACGTCGGGCAGAAATAGTCTTCGGCCGTGAACGTATGCCACTGGTACAACGTCAGCTGGTCGAGCGGCGTCAGCATGCGCAGCGCCTCTTCCGGCACGCGATGAATCAGCGCGCCGCGCCGCCGGCAGATCGAGCAATCGCAGACGCGCACGTGATCGAGATCGAGATCCACCTCGAAGCGCGCGCGGCCGCAATGGCACGAACCCTGGTACGTTTCGATCATGTCAGATCACTTTCATGAAGGTGCGGCACGTGCCGACGCGGAGGAACCCGCACGATTCGTACAGCGCCTGCGCAGGCGCGTTGAAACCCGCGGTACCCACACGCGCGGCGCGCATGCCCTTTGTTTTCAAACGCCGGAGCCCCTCGTATATGACTTCGCGGCCAACGCCCTTGCCGCGCCACTCCGGCCGCGTGCCAACCGGCTCGTAGGAGCCGACACCGGCAATGCGGTCGGCCCAACAGATGCAGTATGCCGCGAACGAACCGTCGTGCGCTTCCAGCACGATGTCAAGTTCGGGATCGTACACCGGGCTCGCGCGGATCTTCAGGTAAGTGTCCCTGCTCCAGGTGCTGCGCAACCACGAGGCGCGATGCACAGCAACCCGTTCGTCGAGATCGGCTTCGGTCACGTGACGCAGCCGCATGCCGCCAGGCAGTTTGGCGGGCGGGATCGGTATCTGAAGATCGCGCCGGTAGTCGGGCATGCAGTGCTGCGTCGCTCGATACCCATTCGCGTGCAGGAATGCCACGCGTCGAACGTCTTCGTCGAATGCCGTGGTCGTGAGGCAGCGCCGTCCATCCGCCATCGGCGCGCGCGGATGCAGAAGTTCCTCGCTCCACTCGTCCATCGACTTCAAGTCGATGAAGCGCGGATACGCAGGCTCGAATTCGCGACGCCGCGCTTCGGCCCACGCCAGCATGTCGGAAGCGACAGCACAGTCGTAGCCGAGGTCGTGGCGTAGATCGAACTCCATGCCGGTGGTCGGCTCGAACCAGACGAACCCGGCGAGACCTTCGTCGTCGCGCCACAACCGCAGGTTGTCTTTGGCACCGGCGCCCGGCAGCCGCCACGCCACGTCGCTGGTCATCAGATAGATCGGCACCGGCGCACGCGCGACGGCATTCATCGAGATGAATGCGTTCAGCTGCGGCAGGTCGGTGCGCGTGAACGGCGTCGCACTGAAGGTCAAATCGCGATCCTCCCGGGCTACGGTTGCGGCGCCGCGCGTTTCGCTCGCGCGCTGGTGAACACGATGAAAACGACCAGAATCGTCGCCAGCACCAGCGATGAACCGACCGTGCCGAAATCGAGCCCGCCCTTGTCTGTCGACTTCGTCAGCAGGTCGCCAAACGTCGCGCCGAATGGCCGCGTCAGCACGAACGCGATCCAGAACAGCATCACCCGGTCGATCCGCGTCGTGTAGTACGCAACCGCGATGAGCGCGATCAGTCCGCCGATGACCGCGGCGCCGCCGAGAAATCCGAGACCGGAGTCGTCGGCGAGGTAATCGCCCAGCGCGGTGCCCAACGTATTCGAAACGAGAATCGCGATCCAATAGAACAGCTCCGCGCGCGTCGTCTCGATGTGGCTCACCGACAGCGACTTCTGCGTCAACCGCCACACCGCCAGCACTACGATCAGAGCCGTTACGAGAATCAGCGAGCCGCGCGCATAGCCGAGGCCGAGCGTGCGGTCCATGAAATCGGACATCGTGGTGCCGGCCGTGCTCGTCGTCAGAATCACCAGCCAATACAGCGCCGGGTGGAACGCACGCGACATCAGTTGCGCGGCGAGCGAAACCAGAAACAGCCCGAGCAGGATGATCGAGCTGATCGCGTACCCGACGTTCAAGGTCATCGACAGCAGATCGCCGGCCGTTTCGCCCAGCGTCGTCGCGCAGATCTTCATGACCCAGAAGTACAGATTGACCTGCGCGACCTTATTCACGTCGCTTACCCGACGAACTCAAAAGCCGAAGCGCGCCAACAGTTTTACCGGACCGCGGAAGAAAGGGTTCAACGGATATTCGAGATCACTCAGATTCGTCAGTTCGAGCCCGGGAAGGCGGCGGAACAGCACGCCGAGCGCGATCTCGGTTTCGATGCGCGCGAGCTGCGCGCCGAGGCAGAAGTGAATACCGCCGCCGAAGCTCTTCGAGCGGACGAACGGACGCGATACGTCGAGCCGGTCCGGTTCGTCGTACACGTCAGGATCGCGGTTCGCGGACCCGAGCAGGCACACGATCATCTCGCCGGCGAGGATCGTCTGGCCGGCGATCTCGACGTCGGCCTGGGCCACGCGCGGCAGCTGCTGCACCGACGAGTCGTATCGCAGAAATTCCTCCACCGCTTGCGGCAGCAGCTGGGGATCGGCTTTGAGCTTCGCGAGTTCGTCGGGATGGTTGAACAGCGCGACCAGCGCGTTGCCGATCAGATTCACGGTGGTCTCGTGCCCGGCCATGAACAGCAGACGGATGTTCTGGCGCAATTCTTCTTCGCTCAGCTTGCCGTGTTCGTCTTCGGCGCGGATCAGCGCGGTGGTGAGGTCGTCGCCCGGAACGCGACGCTTCTCGTCGAACAGGCCGTTGAGATACGAATCGAACGCCGCGGTCGTCTCGCGCGCCTTCGCGCGCTGCGTCGCTTCGTCCATCCCGGCCGGCGTCACACCCGTTCCGAACGCGATGATCGCATTCGAGAGCTCCGCGAAGCGATCACGATCGGCCACCGGAATGCCGAGCATGTCGCTGATGATCGTGGCGGGGATCGGGAACGAAAACTCGCGCATGATCTCCAGCGTGCCGCGCCCTTGTCGGGTCGTTGTCGCGAGCGCGCGGTCGAGGATCTCGTTTACCAGCGCTTCGATCTTCGGCCGCATCGCCTCGATCCGCGGCGCGCTGAACGCTTTCGTCAGCAGCGCGCGGATACGGGTATGGTCGGGCGGGTCGATGTTGAGGATCGCGACGCGGTCGGACTGCTCCTCCCTTTGCTGAATCGGCAGCCGGTGCTCGGTTCCGGGCAGCGCTTTCTTGCCGAAGCACCTGTTCTTCAGAATCGCATCGACGTCTTCGTACCGACCCGCATACCAGATGCCGCGCGCGTCTTTGAACAGACGTTGGGCGCGCGCCATCGGATAGCTCGCGTACGGGTTCTGAAAGTGCCGCCGCATCATCTCGGCCTGCTGATCCATCGGGCGCTCCTCCACTGCAAAGCGGCTAGGATCGCCGACGCGTGCCCCGGCTGCCAACCGTGCGTGTTTGCTTCTTCAGCCCCGTCACCGCTTCGGCCAGCGCGTCGATGGCGGCCATCCGGCCGAACCCGTTGCGCCACGCGAGAGCGATCTGCCGTGCCGGCGCCGGCCGTTCGAACGGAATCGCGCGACACAGCCGGTTCGTGTAGCGCGGCGTCACGGCCGACGCAGGGAACACAGAGATGCCGAGCCCGGACGCAACCATGTTGCGGATCGTCTCCAGCGACGAACCCTGCGACGGCCGCGACTCGTCGCCGTCGCGCACCACGCCCGGACACGCATCGAGCACCTGATCGCGGAAGCAATGACCGGCACGCAACAGCAGCAGCTTCTCGCCGTTCAGTTCGTCGGCGCCGATCGCCTTACGCTTTGCGAGCGGATGATCGTTCGGAACGAGCAGGTGGAACGGTTCGTCGAACAACGCGCGCGTTTCGACGCCGGCCGACTCGAACGGCAACGCGATCACGATCGCGTCGAGCGCGCCACGCTTCAGCATCGCTTCGAGGTTCGCGGTGAGTCCCTCTTCTATTTCGAGCGGCATGCGCGGCGCGCTGCGGTGCAGCGCCGGAACGAGGTCCGGCAGCAGATATGGGCCGACGCTGTTGATGACGCCGAGCCGGAATACGCCGCTCAACTGATCTTTGCCACCGTGCGCGAACTCCTTGATCGCGTCGATCTCCTCCAGCGCGCGCCGCGCCTGCTGCACGATGCGCGCGCCGATGGGCGTAACCATCACGTCGCTGCGGCGGCGCTCGAAAATTTTCACGTCGAGCTCTTCCTCGAGCTTCTGCACAGCCAGGCTCAGTGCGGGCTGGCTCACGAAGCACTTCTCCGCGGCGCGGCCAAAATGCAGTTCGGCGGCTACGGCAACTACGTAGCGCAGTTCCTTCAGCGTCATGTTCTATTGGCTCTCTTCATGCATTTGCAGAGTATATCGATCGCATTTGAAGATTGAATTATACAAATCATCCGGGCACACGTAGCTTGCACGACAAGGCCGCGCTGGGCGGCGAACGAAAACCGGGTCGAGGAACTCGATGCGGTCACACAGGAGAGAACCATGTCAGACGAAGCAAAGTGCCCGCTTTCGGGCGGCGCGCGCAAACACACCAACGCGGACTGGTGGCCCGATCAGCTCGACTTGAAGATGCTGCATCAGCATTCGCCGCTGTCGAATCCGATGGGCGAAAAGTTCGACTACGCCGAGCAGTTCAAGAGCCTCGACTTGAATGCGGTGATCGAAGACCTGCATGCCGTGATGACCGATTCACAGGCCTGGTGGCCGGCGGACTTCGGCCACTACGGGCCGTTCTTCGTGCGGATGGCGTGGCACAGCGCGGGCACGTATCGAATCGCCGATGGTCGCGGCGGCGCCGGCTCCGGCGCGCAGCGATTCGCGCCGCTCAACAGCTGGCCCGACAACGGCAACCTCGACAAAGCGCGCCGCCTGCTCTGGCCGGTCAAACAGAAGTACGGCCGCAAGATCTCGTGGGCCGACCTGATGATTCTCGCCGGCAACGTCGCGCTCGACTCAATGGGATTCAAGACCTTCGGTTTCGCCGGCGGCCGTGAGGACATCTGGGAGCCGGAAGAAGACATTTACTGGGGACCCGAAGGCAAGTGGCTGGCCGACGAGCGCTACAGTGGCGACCGCGATCTCGCCAATCCGCTCGGCGCCGTTCAGATGGGTCTCATCTACGTCAATCCTGAAGGACCCAACGGCAATCCGGATCCACTTGCGGCAGCGCGCGACATCCGCGAAACGTTCGCGCGCATGGCGATGAACGACGAAGAGACGGTGGCGCTCATCGCGGGCGGACACACGTTCGGCAAAACCCACGGCGCCGCCGATGCGGGCAAGTACGTGGGCCCGGAACCCGAAGGCGCCGGCATCGAAGACCAGGGCTTCGGCTGGAAGAACAGCTTCGGCACCGGCATGGGCGCGGACGCGATCACGAGCGGCCTCGAAGTGATCTGGACCACCACCCCGACGAAGTGGAGCAACAATTTCTTCTGGAACCTGTTCGGCTACGACTGGGAACTGACGAAGAGCCCGGCCGGCGCGCACCAATGGAAACCGAAGCACGGCGCAGGCGTCGGCACGGTGCCGGACGCGCACGACAAGTCGAAGCGTCACGCGCCTTCGATGCTGACCACCGACCTGGCGCTGAAGATGGACCCGGCCTACGAGAAGATTTCGCGACGCTTCATGGAGAACCCGGATCAGTTCGCGGACGCATTTGCCCGCGCGTGGTTCAAGCTGACGCATCGCGACATGGGACCGCTTTCGCGCTATCTCGGCCCGCTCGTTCCGGCGGAAGAGCTGTTG
Organism: uncultured Gammaproteobacteria bacterium; assembly: GCA_963780795.1. Classification (GTDB taxonomy): domain Bacteria; phylum Pseudomonadota; class Gammaproteobacteria; order Pseudomonadales; family Azotimanducaceae; genus DATJGR01. The sequence continues at coordinate 29,531 of CAWADH010000018.1, forward strand.
TGGCAGGACCCGGTTCCGGCCGTCGATCACCCGTTGATCAACGACGCGGACGTCGCTGCGCTAAAAGCGATGGTCGTTGCTTCCGGCTTGTCGATCTCGCAGCTGGTGACGACGGCCTGGGCGTCGGCCGCGACGTTCCGCGGCAGCGACAAGCGCGGCGGCGCAAACGGCGCTCGCATCCGCCTCGCGCCGCAAAAAGACTGGGAAGTGAATCAGCCAGCGGAACTCGCGAAGGTTCTCAAGACGCTCGAATCGATCCAGCGGGACTTCAATGGCGCGCAGACGGGCGGCAAGAAAGTCTCGTTGGCGGACCTGATCGTGCTGGCCGGCAGCGCGGCAGTCGAAGCCGCGGCGAAGAAGGCAGGCGTTGAGGTGAAGGTTCCGTTCTCGCCGGGCCGCACCGACGCATCGCAGGAACAGACCGACGTGCATTCGTTCGCGGTGCTGGAGCCGGCCGCGGACGGGTTCCGCAACTACCTGCGCAAAGGTCAGCAAGGGTCCGTGGCCGAGTTGCTGGTGGACAAGGCGAACCTGCTGAAGCTCACCGCTCCGGAGATGACCGTGCTGATCGGCGGCTTGCGCGCCCTGAATGCGAACTTCGACCGCTCCAAACAGGGTGTCTTCACCCGTCGGCCCGAAACGCTGACCAACGACTTCTTCGTGAATCTGCTCGACATGAAGACGAAGTGGCAGAAGTCCGCCTCTGCTGACGGTGTTCTCGAGGGGCACGACCGCGCGACGGGCGAGCTCAAGTGGACCGGCACGACGGTTGATCTCGTGTTCGGCTCGAACTCGCAGCTGCGTGCGCTCGCCGAGGTGTATGCGTGTAGCGACTCGCAGGAAGTGTTCGTCCGCGACTTCGTGGCGGCGTGGACCAAGGTGATGAACCTCGATCGCTACGATCTCCGGTGAAATAAGTCATCGCCGGTGCCAGGCACCGGCTTCTCAACCGCGAATATAAGTGTCAGACGGTGCCAGGCACCGTCTGACACTTATTCGACCGCGCGTTCGGCGCGCAGCGCAGCGATGGCCGCCGTGTCGAAACCCAGTTCGCTCAACACCTGATCGGTGTGCTCGCCGAGTTTCGGCGCGCGATGCGCCGTGCGTTTCTCGACGCACGACAGCCAGATGGGACTCGCGACCAGTTCTCCCCGCCCGACGTTCAATCCCTCGACCGGCACGAACAGACCCGCCGCGCGCATCTGCGCATCGTCCACCGTTTCGGTGAGCGTTTTCATCACGCCATAGATCACCAGGTTCGCATCCAGCGCTGCACGGATGTCGCGAAAATCCCTGCGCTTGAATGCCGCATCCATCAGCTGCGCCAGTTCACCCGCATTCTTCATGCGACTTGCACGATCGACGAAGCGCGCATCGGCGATCAGGTCTTCGCGGTCGAGCGCCTTCATCACTCTGGGGAAATCCTTTTCCTGTTGCACCGCCGCAAGCAGAATCCAGCGTGCGTCGCGCGTGACGTAGTTGTTCACGAGCGCATTCGGCGGCGCGATGCGATCGATGTGCTCGAACGGCGGTGCGCCAGCCAGCGCACCGGCCATCATTGCGGACCCGGCCCACGCACCGTTCGCCATCAGGTTGCTCGATACCTTGCAGCCTTTGCCGGTGCGTTCGCGTCGGTACAGCGCCAGCATTACGCCTGACAACAATGCCAAGGCGCTCGGATGATCACCCATTCCGCCCAGGCTGACCGCCGGTTCCGCACCTTTGGGCCGAACCGCGTCCATCAAGCCGGTGCGCGCCCAATAGGCGGTAGCGTCATAGCCGGGGTTGTCCATCTCGGCGCCCGCTTCGCCGAAACCGGTGACCTGCGCGTAGATCAGGTTCGGGTGGTCGCCGATCAGGTCCTCGTAACGGATGCGCAAGGCCGCGAGCACGCGCGGCGGGAAGTTCGTGATGACGACGTCTGCCCAGGCGACCAGCCGCATGAACACTTCACGCCCGCGCTCGACGTTGAGGTTCACGACTACACCGCGTTTGGACCGGTTGTCCTGCTGGAACAGATAGTCGAGTTCGCTCGGCGGAAACGGCAGCGACTTGTGCACGTACCGATACGGATCGCCGATGCCCGGCGCTTCCACCTTGATCACGTCGGCGCCGAAATCCGCCATCGTCGCGGCGCACGCGGGACCGAAAATGAAACTCGCGACATCGAGCACCTTGATGCCGTCGAGCACGTTCCTGTCATCCGAAACCGATGTATCAGCCAATTGCCGCTCCCCTTCATCCGCATGGCACGAGGTTCGGATGGTAGCGCAGCTGCAATGCGCGCAGCCCACACACTCGTCCGTCGCCGCGTCCTCGCCTATCATTCGCTGCCCACAAGGAGACCTCACTGTATGCAGATCGCCAACGACCGCGTCGTTCTCATCCACTACACGCTCACCAACGACGCGGGTGAAACGATCGATTCATCCGCTGGCCGCGACCCGCTGGCGTATCTGCACGGCCGCGGCAATCTGATTCAGGGTCTCGAGTCGAAACTCGCCGGTCGCGTTGCAGGCGACAAACTGGACGTACGCGTGGCACCCGGCGACGGCTACGGTGACGTCGATCCGTCACTCGCTCAGACCGTGCCGCGCAGCGCCTTCCCGGACGATGTCGACCTGCAGGTGGGCATGCGTTTTCAGACCCAGTCGCCTCGCGGCCCGCAGGTGGTGGTGGTCACGCACGTATCAGACGAGTCCGTGCGCGTGGACGGCAATCACCCGCTTGCGGGCCAGCATCTCAACTTCGCCGTCGAGATCACCGACGTGCGCGAAGCAAGCGACGAAGAACTCGAGCACGGTCACGTCCACGGCGCCGGCGGTCATCACCACTGATCTGACGACCGCGATCGCCCCCAACCACCAGCGAGAACTGCAGTGCCCCTCAACATCCGCTTCAGCCCCGACGACGAACGACTCCGCGAGGAGATTCGCGCATTCCTGAAAGCCGAGTTGACCGACGAGTTGGTCGATGCGAATCGGCACGCATCCGGCATGTTCGTCGATCGCCCGATCGCGCGTATCTGGCAGCAGAAACTCAATCGCCGCGGTTGGGGTGCGGTGCATTGGCCCACGCAGTACGGCGGCACCGGCTGGTCGCCGGCACAGCTGTTCATCTTCCGTGAAGAGTGCGCACGCGCCGGTGCGCCGAGCGTGCTGAATCAGGGCGCAAATCTGCTGGCGCCCGCGCTGTTCGCGTATGCGAGCGAAGAACAGAAAGCTCGTTACCTGCCGAAGATGCTCACCGGCGAACACTACTGGTGCCAGGGCTATTCGGAACCCGGCTCGGGTTCGGACCTCGCAAGCCTGCAGACGCGCGCCGTGCGCGACGGCGACGACTACGTCGTCAACGGCACGAAGATCTGGACTACGCACGCGCATTTCGCCGATCACATCTTCTGTCTCGTGCGCACGAGTACCGACGTCCGGCCGCAACAGGGCATTTCGTTCCTGCTGTTCGAGATGAATCAGCCCGGCGTGCGCGTCGAGCCGATCATCACGCTCGCCGGCGATCACGAAGTGAATCAGGTGTTCTTCGACGACGTGCGCGTGCCGGTGGCCAATCGGATCGGCGAAGAGAACCAGGGCTGGACCGTCGCGAAGCACCTTCTCGAATACGAACGCGGCAGCGGCGGCATCGCCGCGGGATTGAAAATTCACTTGAACGAACTGAAGCGCGTGGCAAAGCACGCGGTAGACGGCGCGGCGCCGTTGATCGACGAGCCCGCGTTCGCGCGCAAACTGCAGGAGCTCGAGATCCGCTTCCAGGCGCTCGAGTTCACGGAGCTGTCGACGCTCGCGCGGCTGGTTTCGGGCGCGCATCCGGGCTCGGGCGCGTCGTCGCAGTTCAAGATCGCGTCGGCCGATCTGCAGCAGGGCATCGATACGCTGCAGCTCGAGGCCGCCGCGTACTACGGCGTGCCGAATCACACGCGCATTTCGCTGAACGGTTCCAACGAGCCCGCCGTGGGGCCGGCACACGCGGAACTCGCGGCCGCGACGTATCTGACGAGCCGTGCGGCATCGATCTACGGCGGCTCGCATCAGGTGCAACGCAACATCATTGCGAAAGCCGTGCTGGGTCTCTGACCGTGCGGGGTGACTGAACAATGCCGAACCGGTTCGACTATCGCGGCGGCGAACACGAAGCGTGGCTCGACCGCGTGGTCGAAACGATCATCGAGCCGGATCTGCCGATCGTCGATGCGCATCATCACCTCTGGATCCGCAACGACGTGCCGTATCTGCTGCGCGAGTTCGCAGCGGACCTCGGCAGCGGGCACAACGTGGTCGCAACCGTGTTCGCCGAATGCCACTCGATGTATCGCACCGACGGCCCCGTCGAGTCGCGGTCGGTCGGCGAGATGGAGTTCATTGCGGGCATCGCGGCGATGAGCGACAGCGGTGCGTTCGGTTCGCCGGGTGTCTGCCGCGCTGCCGTCGGCAACGTCGACCTCACGCTCGGCGCTGCAGTCGAGCCGGTGCTGGAATCGCTATCGCTTGCGTCCGGCGGACGGTTCAGAGGCATCCGCGCTTCCGTGTGCTGGGATGAGAGCGACACGCTGCATCGGGCAGCACCGCGCGCGCACTTTCTCGCGGATCCTGTGGTTCGCAGCGGAATCGGTGTGTTAGAGCGGATGAAGTTGTCGCTCGACTGCTGGCTGTATCACCCACAGATCGCCGAGTTGACTGCAGTCGCCGACGCATTTCCGGATCTCACGATCATCCTCAATCACACCGGCACGCCGATCCTCGGCGGACCGTATCGCGACCGGCTCGACGAGGTTCGTAGACAATGGCTCGCGGCGATGAACGACCTCGCCCGCCGTGAGAACGTTTACGTCAAGCTCGGCGCGTTGCCCGCGAAGTTCGGCGGCGACAACAAAGCGCGCTCGCTACCGCCGGGTTCCGACGACGTTGCCGCGGCATGGCGGCCGTGGATCGAGCCGTGCATCGAGCGCTTCGGCGCGCACCGCTGCATGTTCGAATCGAACTTTCCGGTGCACAAGAACTGGCTGTCGTATGCGGTGTTGTGGAACGCGTTCAAGCGCATCGCGGCGAATGCGACGGCAACTGAAAAAGCCGATCTGTTTTCCGGCGCCGCGACGCGCGCGTATCGCGTCGCACCCAATCGATAAAGGAACCGCATGAACGCTTCCACACTCTACCTGGTGCTGGCGGTGCTCGGCTTCGTCGTCGCGCTCAGCACCAATCTGCAGGCGCGACGGCTCGGCCCGTTCGTTGCGCCGTACTGGCTGTTCGCGTGGCTGACCGGCGAACTGGCGCCGCACGCGATCGTTGCTCACGCAGCGTTGGCAATCGTGTTCATCGCTGCAGGCGCGCTCGACGAGAAAACAGGGGTCGCGGCGCTCGTTCTCACGTTCGCCAGCATCGCGTTGCTCAGCCGCGCGCATCTGCGCGGCATCGGCGGCGGCGCAGAAGCACAACTCGCGCTCGCACCGTTGGGGCTCACGCCGCGCAACGACATTTCGTCTCTGCACGGATTTCCGCGCGCGTTCGACTTCGCGAACGGCAAAGTGGAGCGCGCCACGAACATCGCGTACGGCGACTCGCTGCCCGGCGACAAAGGCGGCCGCAATCTGCTCGACGTGATCCGCCCGAAGGAGGCCAAGCCCGGCGACGAACGTCCCGTGCTGCTGCAGATTCACGGCGGCGCGTGGATGGTCGGCGACAAGAGCAATCAGGGCCAGCCTCTGATGACCCACATGGCGGCCGAACACGGCTGGGTGTGCGTCGCGGTCAACTATCGGCTGTCGCCGCAAAGCTCGTTTCCGGATCACATCGTCGACGTGAAGCGCGCGTTGGCGTGGATTCGCGCGCACATCGCCGAGTACGGCGGCGACCCGGACTTCGTCTGCGTCACCGGCGGTTCGGCTGGCGGACATCTCGCCGCGCTCACCGCGCTGTCGGCGAACGAGCCGCGCTTTCAACCCGGCTTCGAGCACGTCGACACGAGCGTGGTCGCGGCGGTGCCATTCTACGGCGTGTACGACCTGCTGGACCGCGCGCGCATCCGCGGCTCGGCGTCGATGACTCCGTTCCTTTCGAAGCAGGTGTTCAAATCCACGCCGCACGAAAATCCGGCGCTGTGGGATGCGATGAGCCCGATCACGCGCGTCAGCGAGTCGGCGCCGCCGTTTCTGGTCATTCAAGGCACGCACGACACGCTCGTGTTCGTCGAAGAAGCGCGTGAGTTCGTCCGCGCGTTGCGTGAAAAATCACGCGCATCCGTCGCGTACCTGGAAATGACCGGCGCACAGCATGCGTTCGACATGTTCCATTCGCCGCGCAGCGCGCACGCAGTTCGCGCGGCAGCGGCATTTCTGGAGCAGGCGCGCGTCCGTCAATCGGCGTGAATGACGTCTAAGACGACGTCGCTTGCGCCTCACGCAGGCGTCGTTCGCGCACCGCGAGCATCGTGCGACGCGTCCACAGCGCCAGCGCGATGCTGACGCCGAACGCAATGAACGGCGACACGTTGACGACCACCGCCGGTGCGACCACCAGCGCCAGCGCCACGCGTGCGCCGGCTTCGACGATGTACGCCACGCCCCAAACGACTGCGATGAGGCGCTGCGAACGACGGAATATCGGAACGTCGTCGTAGAGCCCGTTCCAACGGATGTTCTCGGCCGCGTCGTGGCCGGCGACCATCTGCCGGATCAACACGAACGTCAACGGCCGGGGGAATGCGAGCGACCCGAGACAGAGCAAACCGAACGTCGCCGTCAACATCGAATCCTTCACCAGCGCGAAGAACACGCTGCCCGAGATCAGCGAGGCGGCCGTACCGATCGCAAGAAAGCTCACAACGATGATGCCGAGCGGCTCGATCTGCCCGGTTTTGCGCCAGCCGCGCGCGATGCTGACGAGCGGGAAAACACCACCGGCCACCAGCGCGTACAGCGTGGGCACGCCCGCGGCGGTCAGCACGTTGAACGTGACGATCGGCGCTGCGACGTCCCAGATCAGCGACGGCAGCAACCGCTTGAAGCTGAAATCGGTGCCGGTCGCTTCGACCGGCGCCGACGGAGTTGCCTCGCTCAGTACGCCCCCTGCCGTTCGAAATAGCGGCGCGGGTTGTCGACCAGCATCTGATGGATCTGATCGTCTGTGACGCCTTCGTCGCGCAGCATCGGCAGCACGTCTTTCGAAATGTGCAGATAGTTCCAGCGGCTCATCGCCGGCGGCGGCAATTCGCCGGGAATCCAGTCGAGATAACAGGCCGCGTCGTGGCTCAGCACCATGCGGTCCGCGTAGCCACGCTTGCACAGCTTCGCGACGGTGGCCACGCGCTTCTCGGTGGACAGCAGCACGTCGACGCCGAACCGGTCCATGCCGATGAAGCTGCCGTTCGCCATGATCTCTTCGAGATACGACACGTCTTCCGAATCGCCGCAGTGGCCGATGACCACGCGCGACAGATCGACGCCCTCCTCTTTGAAGATCTTCTGCTGCTCGAGCCCGCGCTTCGTCGCGGCGTGCGTGTGCGTGGTGATCGGCACGCCGGTTTCGCGATGCGCGCGTGCACAGCAGCGCAACACCTGCTCGACGGCGGGCGTTACACCCGGCTCGTCGGTGGCGCACTTGATGACGCCGGCCTTGATGCCGGTGTCGGTGATGCCTTCCTCGATGTCGCGCACGAACATCTGCGTCATGAAATCTTCGCCGCGCATGTTGAAGTAGTGCGGCAGCACGTCGAACGTGTAGAGACCGGTGGCGACGATGATGTTGAGGCCGATCTGGTCGGCCACGCTCTTGATGCGCGGAATGTAACGGCCGAGCCCGAGCGCAGTGGGATCGAGGATCGTGTCGATGCCGGCCTGCTTCAGTTCGTTGAGGCGCACCACCGCATCGGCGAGGCGCTTCTCTTCGTCGCCCCACTCTTCCGGATAGTTCTGCGCGATCTCGGTCGAGATGATGAACACGTGTTCGTGCATCAGCACTTTGCCGAGCTTGCGGGTTTCGACAGGACCTTTGGCGGTTTCTACGGTCGGCATCTGCGGTCTCTCCGTCAGTTCAGGCGATTGATGGGAATTGTCAGCCAGCGTCCAACGCTGGAACAGTAACGCGTATAGGCATCGCCGAACACCTCGCGCAGGTGCGGCTCTTCGTACACCAGCACGAACAGTTGGAATCCGGCCCAGACGCACAGACCGTAAAGCGCGATCGAGGTCGACCCATAAAGCGCGGCCCAGCCGAAGATCACGCACAGCACGCCGACATACATCGGATTACGCGAGTACCGGTACAGGCCGCGCACGACGAGATGCTTCGGCGGATCGATCGGCGCGGGCGTGCCGCGGCCTGTAATCGCGAAATCCCACAGACACCACGCGTAGATCGAACCGCCGACGAACAGCAGCAGCAGCGCCAGCGGCGCGGTGGTCGGCACTTCCGGCGGGTGCGACAGCATCAGCAACGGCACGAATACCGCCACCGTTCCGGGCACGAGAAGGGTGAACGCGAGATTCTTGATCAGCAGCCACACGGTCGTCTCCCCCGAGAAAACCCTGCGCCTAATCTAACGCCGGTGCCCGGCAAGATCGAAGCAAAAGTGCTGGTCGCCGTCGCGTTGCTCGGTACGCACGAAACCGTGGCGCTCATAGAAGCCGACCGCGGAGTGCCAGTCGGCCGACGTCTCGAGCACGACACGTGCGTAACCGCGGCGCAGCGCTTCGTCGAGCAGGCGGTGCAACACCCTGCCGCCGATGCCGCGGCGCTGCCGGTCGCCCGCGACGGACATCCGGACAATACGACCGACGCGCGATCCTTCCGCAACCAGAATGCCGCACCCGACGATTTCATTGAGGCGCTTCGCGACCACGATCGCCGCCGCACCGTACGTCGCTTCGAACGCTTCCAGGTCCGGATTCATCGATGCGTCGTAGTCGCCCCAGCGCTGCGTCAGACCGGCGACGATGAGCGCGCGCACAGCAGCAAGCTCGCCCGCTTGTGCAATGCCGATGTCAGGTTCGTCAGGCGCGAACGACACCGTAAGCCCACCGAACGACCATGAACGACACGGCGAGCCATATCGCGACGACGCACGCCGCGGCCGGATACGAAATCGGGCGCTCCGCCGCGACGGCCGCCTGCGCTCGCGCCGACTCGATCACTGTCGCGGGCACGAGCCGAACCACCAGCGCGACGCCGAGTGGAATCAGCACCAGGTCATCGAGATAGCCGAGCACCGGAATGAAATCGGGAATGAGGTCGATGGGGCTGAGCGCATACGCCGCGATGCACACCGCCAGCGCGCGCACCGGTAACGGCGTGCGCGGATCGCGCGCCGCGAAATAGACGACCAGCGTGTGCTGCTTCAGCACGCGCGCCTGCGTCTGGCCCCGCTGCACAAGGCGTGTCAATGTTCGCCGCATAAACTCGTTCGCCGCATGGATAGGAAGCATCGCCTTGAGTCTCACGATCATAGCGCCGGCCGCCCGCGCCGACGGACCCGATCCGGAAATGCTCGCGCTGGCCGACCGCGTCGCGCGCTTCATCGCAACGCTCGACCCGGCCAACATCGACGGCGTGTTCGCCGACCGCGACGTGACCATCATCGAGAACTTCGCGCCGTACCGATTCGACGGACCGCGCGCGGTCGACGACTGGACCGCCGGCATGCGCGCGCATCGCGAGGCAACCACCGATCTGAGTCATACCTTCGGTGCGCCGCAGGATTACAGCCGCACCGGCGACCAGGCATTCTTCGCGCTACCGACGACCTGGACCGGCCGCTATCGCGGCACTGCGTTCGTCGAAACCGGCGGCTGGGCATTCGTCCTGACGAAGCAACCGGATGGCTGGCGCGTACAGAGCTATGGCTGGGCCGTGACCGGGATATCCACGCCGTCTTCGTAAACCTACAATCCGGGACGATCACTACGAGGGGAGCACCATGGTCGAATCACAATTCCTTGCCGCATCGCCCGAAGACGTCGGCATCGATTCCGAAAAGCTCGACGCGTTGCTGGCGCGCGCTGCGAAGGAAGTAGAAGAAGGACTGCTGCCGGCGTGTCAGGTGGCGATCGCGCGGCACGGCAAGATCGCGGCGATCGCGAGCTTCGGCAGCGCCACCGACGAGTCGCTGTTCAACGTGTTCTCGTCGACGAAAGCCATCACGTCCGCGGCGGGATGGCTGGTGATGCAGGACGGCAAGCTGAAAATGGACGAGCGCGTTTCGGACATCGTTCCGGAGTTCGGCACGAACGGTAAGGACAAGATCACCGTCGAACAGTTGTTCACTCACACCGCGGGATTTCCGCATGCGCCATTCCGTACCGCGGAATGGTTCGACCACAAGCGCCGCATGGAACGCTTCTCGGAATGGACGCTGAACTGGCCGGTCGGCTCGCGCTTCGAATATCACCCGACGTCGAGCATGTACGTCATCGCCGAACTGGTGGAGCGCCGCAGCGACTTCGCATTCGACGAATTCGTGCGCGAACGGATCTCGAAACCCCTGGGATTGGCGGAGATGTTTCTGCCGTGCCCGCGCGAGCAGCACCACCGCATCGTTCCGGTCACACACGTCGGCGAGGCATTGACGGAGAAGGACTACGCGGCGCTCGGCGTGCCGATGCCGCCGGTCACCGAGGTCACCGAAGACGCGCTGACCGCATTCAATACGACCGAAACGCGGCTGGTGCCGGTGCCGGGCGGCGGCGGCATCATGTCGGCCGCGACGCTCGCGCTCTTCTATCAGGGGTTGCTGAACGGCCGCGCGATCGGCGGTAAGGAAATCTGGCGCAAACCGACGCTCGATACGGCGCTGAAGGTGCGCAACAACTATCCCGACCTGATGGGCATTCCGGTGAACCGCGCGCTCGGCGTGGTGGTCGCCGGCGACGAACACCGCAACGCGCGCGGCTTCGGCCACACCAACTCGCCGCTCGCATTCGGCCACGGCGGCGCCGGCGGCCAGATCGCATGGGGCGATCCCGCGACCGGCATTTCGCTGGGTTACTGCACGAGCGGCCATGATCGCAACGTGATCCGGCAGGCGCGCAGAGGCATCGGCATTTCGAGCCGTGCGGCGGTTTGCCTGACGGTATAGTCAAGGCGCGCCCGAGACAATTCGTTGAGTCGTTTGCGGTGACGGACCGAGTTCGATCCACGGCATCAACCCGGTGACACGGTCCTCAGCGCGCGCGATCAACGCCGCCAGCGGCGTTTCGTTTCGCGGGGGAATCAATTCGCCGTCGCCGCGGCAGAAGATGAAATCCGCCCCGTCCTTCACCACGTAGAAGCCGCCCTCGTGCAACAGCCGATGATGGTGCCGGCACAGCAGCACGAGATTGTCGAGGCTGGTCGCGCCACCGTCGGCCCAGTGTCTGATGTGGTGCCCATCGACGAAGCGGTGTTCACGCAGCCCGGAAACCGGCAGCCGCGGTCGCGCCGCTTCAGTGCGCGATGCATCGCCGGCGGAATCACTCGCGTCTTGCGGCCGATATCGAGTGGTTCGCCGCTGCCGCCCTCCAGAATTCGCACCAGCGACGCGTCGCAGGCGATCCGGCGCACCGTCTCGGCCGCAAGCACCGGACCATTCTCGATCTGCGGCGCATCGTCCGCATCGAGTTCGCCGTACTCGAGCAACGCTCCCGCGGGAGCGTGCACGGTGAGCTGATATCGATCGGCGGTATTGATGCCTTCTTCGGCACTCGGCGGTTCGGCGAGAAATCGTTCGGCGATGATCGCGATCGCGTCGGCGCGACGGACATCCTGCGGCATATCCTCAACGCGCGCTTCGTCCCGTCGTTGCCTGCCACCATGCGGCTGACCGGTGAACAACCAGTCCATCGCGCGATCGAGCGCCTGCAGCAACAGCGCGCCTTGCTCGGCCGCCAGTCGGCCCTCGAACACCAGTGAACCGTTCTCGTCGAAGCGGCACATGAAGGACCGATGCCGGTAAGCGTCGAACGCAGCCTTCGCTTCCTTCAGACGCTCGACCTGTCGCAAGCCGGTGACGATCCGTGCGACATGCGCGGCGGTATTCGCGGTTGCCATCGCGACGAGTTCGGCTTCATTCTCCCAGTCGGCCACGCGCGTGATCGCGCGCACCTTCGAGTAACTCAGTTCGCCGCTTCGAAACGCCGCGCGGATCAACGGCAGCCTCGGCAATGCGTGCGCGATTCGCACTTTCTCGCGCGCCGTCACCAGATCGAGTCCGCAATGCGCATTCAGCCAATGCGCGCAACTCTGCATCGCTTCGTGACGCCACGATTTCGCGGCATCCAACTCTTCGATCAGCGCAAGAAGGCGATACTCGGCGCGATGGATGTCCGCGCACAGCGAAACGATTTCGGCTTGAATTGCTTGGATAGCACATGGCGGATTCCGAACTACTGGAATTGTATCCAGTATCCCATAACTGCGATTCGCGCACAACCCCAACGGCCAAATTAAGGGGACGTATCTCACGCAGATCGAAGCATCTGTCTCCGACCTCCGCTACCCATCCGACCCGCACCACCCACCCCTGTAAACCAAGCCCGGCTCCAATCTGTCACAACACGTAGCGCCTCTCCACCGCTCGCGGCGCCTGCCGAGCTCACCCGTGCCTAGCGGAACGCTTACTACGGGATGACAGATGCTTCGCGGCTGCGAGCAGCGACGCCCCGAGCAATTCGAACTGCGCATCGAAATCGACGCGCTCGGGATTGAGTTCGCGCGCGATGAACAGTCCGTCGGTGCCCGCCATCGCGAGCGTCGCAAGCGACTTTACATCCGCATCGTCGAGCTCGCCGTCGAACAGATGTGCGTACAGCGCGATCACCCGGTTGAACGCCTGTTCGCGCACCTGCAGGAACAGATTGCGGGCGGTCGGCTCCTCCGGCCGCCGTTCGAGGCCCAGCATCAGTCCGAGCCGCAGGAACACCGGCGCGTCGAGCAGTGCTTTCGCCGTCTGCGCGAACGACGCGATGAAAAGCTGATCGCGCGACACACCTTTAGTCTTCGGAACCCACGCACCCATGCCTTCGAGCCACCGCTCGAAGCTGCGTTCGATCACGGCGGCAATCAGATGATCCTTGTCCTCGAAGTGCCAGTAGATCGAACTGGCCGGTAGTCCCGACCGCTCACTGACGAGCGAAATGCTGGTGCCCTCGTAGCCGCGGTCGCTCGCGACTTCGGAGGCGGCTTCCAGAATCCGCTCGCGCGATTCTTCCCCGTTCACCCGTTTGCGCCTGATCTCGCGCGCCATGTGTTGTGCTCTGTTGACCTCGGCTACAGATTTATCTTACTGTAGCGATCGCTACACGAGCAAGAGGAGTGACGGTGAATCTCATCGAGCGTGCAAAACAACTCGCACCGGCGTTCGCCGCCACCGCGGCGGAAGACGCCAAACTGCGGCGTCTCAGTGACGACACGTGGAAACTCCTGCTCGACAACGGCTTCCTGCGCGCGCTCCAGCCGGCTCGTTGGGGCGGTGGCGAAGTGCCGATGGTCGACTTCATCGACGCCGGCTTCGAAATCTCCCGCGCGTCGCCGTCGGCCGGTTGGGTGGCCGGCGTCATCGGCGTGCATCCGTGGCAACTCGCGCTGTTCGACGAACGCGCGCAGCGGGAAATGTGGGGCGACGATCCGGCGACGATGCATTCGTCGTCGTACAACCCCACGGGCAAAGCCGAAGCCGTCGACGGCGGTTATCGCGTCTCGGGCCGTTGGTCGTTTTCATCCGGTTGCGATCACTGCCGCGGCGTCAACCTCGGCGCGAACGTCGGTAAACGCGAGATCGACGGCAAGCCGCTGCCGGACTTCCGCTCGTTCCTGCTGTTTCCGGATCAATACCGCATCGACGACAACTGGCACGTCGCCGGACTGCGCGGCACCGGCAGCAAAGACATCGTCGTAGAGAACGCGTTCGTGCCGACGCATCGAACGCAGTCGCACCTGGACTACGCGTTCAACCAGCCGTTGCCTGGGCACGAGACCAATGACGGCGTGCTTTACCGGATGCCGTGGTCGGTGGTCTTCAACATGGCGCTCGCGGCATCGACGCTCGGCTCCGCGCGCGGCTTCATCGACGCGTGGATCGAACAGAACGCGACGCGCCGGCTCGGGCCGAATCGCGCCGCGGACGACGCGCTGCTGCAGCGCCGGCTCGCCGATGCGACATGGTACGTCGACGCGACGATGACGCGCATGCGAGCCGACGCAATCGAACTCGCCGAGATGGCGCAGGCACGCGAGCCGGCCCCGATGGCGCTGCGCGCTCAGATCCGCTGGAACATGAACCGCGGCTGCGATCTGGTCGCCGATGCGGTGGTCGGCCTGATGCGCGCGGCGAGCGGTCGTTCGATCTACCTCGATCATCCGTTGCAGCAGCGCTTCCAGGACGTACAGGGCGCGCTCGGCCACGCTTTCCTGGTGCCCGATCCGCTCGCCCGCTACGTCGGTGGTGCATTGCTGGGTTCAGACAAACTGGAGATGGTGCTGTGATTCAATCATTGAGCTACATCGGTATTGCTTCGCCGAACGCGGCTGCGTGGCCGGAGTTCGCAACGTCGATCCTGGGCGCGGAAGTGGCCGAACCCGGCGCTGACGGCGCCGTTCGCCTTCGCGTGGACGACGCCGTCGCGCGCATCTACATCCACCCGGGCGAACGCAACGACCTTGCGTATCTCGGCTGGGCCGTCGCCGGACCCGCGCCCCTTGAGGAGACCGTCGGCAACATCGAGCGGCACGGCTTCAAAGTCACGCGCGGCGATACCGACCTCGCACGCAAACGCGCGGTCGCCGACGTTGCGTGGTTCATCGACCCGTTCGGCTTCCGTCACGAAGTCAGTTGGGGGCTCATGACGCGGCCGGGCACGTTCAAGCCGAGCCGGCCGATGTCCGGCTTCGTCACCGGCGCAGGCGGTCTTGGTCACGTCGTATTGATGGTGCCGGACGTTCAGCGCGCCGAACGGTTCGTCATCGACGTGCTCGGGTTCAGACTCTCGGACCGCGTCGAGAACATCAAGGCGCGCTTCTTCCACTGCAATCCGCGCCATCACACGCTCGCGTTCGCGCCGGTGCCGGGCGCGGTCGGCATGCATCATCTGATGCTCGAAGTGAATTCGCTCGACGACGTCGGCACCGCGCTCGACCGCTGCACCGAGAAGAAGCTGCCGCTCGCGATGGGACTCGGCCACCACACCAACGACCGCATGACGTCGTTCTACGTACGTACGCCTTCGGGCTTCGAGATCGAATACGGCTGGGGCGGACTGTTGGTGGACGATGACGACTGGGTGGTGCGTTCGTACGATGCCGGCAGCGTGTGGGGGCACCATCGGCCCGATGATGCACCGATGCCTGGGATTATTCGGCCGTTCAAACCCGCGGCGGGATGAACTGGGGCACCATCACCCCACGATCTTCACCGCCTTCGCGATCCGCTCCTTCCACTCCGCCGGTCCGCTCTCGTGCACCGAGTTGCCGCGCGCATCGACCGCTACGGTCACCGGCATGTCCTTCACTTCGAACTCGTAGATCGCTTCCATCCCGAGATCCGCGAAAGCAACGACGCGCGACTTCGTAATCGCCTTCGACACGAGATACGCCGCGCCGCCGACCGCCATCAGATACACCGCTTTGTGTTTCTTGATCGCTTCGATGCCGGTCGGGCCGCGCTCGGACTTGCCGATCATGCCGAGCAGCCCGGTCTTCTCCAGGATCATGTCGGTGAACTTGTCCATCCGCGTCGCCGTCGTCGGGCCGGCAGGACCGACCACTTCGTCGCGCACCGGATCGACCGGGCCGACGTAGTAGATGAACTTGCCGTTGAGATCGACGCCGGGCGGCAAGCCTTCGCCTTTCGCAAAGAGGTCCTGAATGCGTTTGTGCGCGGCGTCGCGGCCGGTGAGCATCTTCCCCGACAACAGCACAGTGTCGCCCGGCTGCCACGCGAGCACGTCTTCGCGGGTGACGGTGTCGAGATTGACACGACGCGCCGACGGACCGGCATCCCAAGCGATGTTCGGCCATTCGTCGAGCGATGGTTGTTCCTGCAGGGCGGGACCGGAACCGTCGAGCACGAAGTGCGCGTGCCGCGTCGCGGCGCAGTTCGGAATCATGCAGACCGGCAACGAAGCCGCGTGGGTTGGGAAAATCCTTGATCTTCACGTCGACGACGGTCGTGAGTCCGCCAAGGCCCTGCGCGCCGATGCCGAGCTTGTTCACGGCGTCGTAGATTTCGAGGCGCAGTTCTTCGACGCGGTTCTTCGCGCCGCGCTTCTTCGAGTCCTGAATGTCGATCGGATCCATCAGCGCCTCTTTCGCCATCACCGCCGCTTTCTCCGCGGTGCCGCCGATGCCGATGCCGAGCATGCCGGGCGGACACCAGCCGGCGCCCATCGTCGGCACGGTCTTCACCACCCAGTCGACGATCGAGTCGGACGGATTCAGCACCGCCATCTTCGATTTGTTCTCGGAGCCGCCGCCCTTTGCCGCCACTTGCACATCCACGGTGTTGCCGGCAACGAGTTCGACGTGCAGCACCGCCGGCGTGTTGTCCTTCGTGTTCTTACGCGCGCCCGCGGGATCGGAGACGATCGATGCGCGCAGCACGTTGTCCGGATTGAGATAGGCGCGGCGCACGCCGTCGTCGACAATCTCCTGCAAGGAACGCTCGGATTCGAAGCGCACGTCCATGCCGACTTTCATGAATACCGTGACGATGCCGGTGTCCTGACAGATCGGCCGGTGGCCCTCTGCACACATCCGCGAGTTGACCAGAATCTGCGCGATCGCGTCCTTCGCGGCCGGCGACTCTTCGTGCAGATACGCCTCGTGCACGGCGCGGATGAAATCGAGCGGGTGGTAATACGAGATGAACTGCAGTGCATCCGCAACGCTGTCGATCAGATCGGCTTCGCGAATGACGGTTTCACAAGAACGCGCCAAGACCGGACTCCGGCAAATGAAATGGCCGCTATGGTAACCGCTGACGGCCGTTCAGGTGGTAGAAGACGGTGGCCGCGTGGTGCGATCCTACGACCGCGGCATCGTTTCACTTTCCGAACATGAGCTAAGAACCATGGCCACACCGCACCGCATCGATACCCACACCCACATCGTGCCGCCCGACTACAGCGCATGGCTGAAACGCCGCAGCGCCGACGCCGGCGGGCTGCCGATACCGGACTGGAGTGTCGAGCTGGCGCTTGCGTCGATGGAAGCACGATCGGTGCGCACCTCGATCGTCTCGGTGTCGACGCCGGGCGTGCATTTCGGCGATGACGCCGAAGCGCGCGCAATGGCGCGTTCGGTCAACGAATATGCAGCTGACGTGGCGAAACGAAACCCCGGCCGATTCGGTTTCTTCGCAACGCTGACGCTGCCCGACGTCGAGGGCTCGCTGAACGAACTCGCCTATGCACTCGACACACTGCACGCGGACGGCGTGGTGCTGCTCGCAAACACGCACGGTACGTATCTCGGCGACGACGCGCAGAAGCCGCTGTTCGAAGAACTGAATCGTCGCAACGCGGTCGTGTTCATCCACCCGGCGCAACTGCCTGGACCGCTGGTTCCCGGCGTGCCCGCGTTCGCCGTCGACTTTCTGCTCGATACGACGCGCGCCGCCGTTCGCCTGATGACATCCGGAACGCTGGCGCGCTGCCCGAACATCAAGGTCATTCTGTCGCACGCCGGCGGGTTCGTGCCGTACGCGTCGCATCGCATCGCGATCACCACCTCCAACGCGAACGTCGCTGACGGCCTCGCTCAGCTGCGTCGGTTCTACTACGACATCGCGTTGTCGGGCAGCCCGGCGGCGCTGCCGAGCCTGCTTGCTGTGGCCGCACCCGATCACATTCTGTTCGGTACCGATTTTCCGCATGCGCCGAGGCAGGTCGGCGCCGCATTCACCACGATGTACGAGGCGTATGCGATGAGCGAGGCGCAGCGTGCATCGATCGACCGAGGCGCCGCGGAACGGTTGTTCCCCCGCTTCGGGCTCTGAGCCGCGTACCGTTAGCCATCTCAGGCGCTGGGACTGACGATGAATCGTGCGCCCGCCTGCACGGCGAGATCGGCTCCAAACAAAGCGCCGGGGGTATGAGCTCCCGGTCGGCCCTCATTCGCGGCGAGACGCAACGTCACCGCCGTCATTACCGCATTGGTGAACGCCATCGCCTCGCCGGCGCGCAGCCAGCCCTCGGCAACGCGACCATCCGGCCATTGCACGCGCGCATGTCCCCACGAGTCGCGCTTCTGCACAGGCGGCGTTACATGCACTTGCGCGAGCCGGCGCCGGGCGAAGTCGCGCAGGATGCGCGATGCGAACAGCGGCCCAACCGCCGACATCGCGAAGCGAGCGAGCGGCGTGGCCGGCGCCATGGGCGACGCCGCCACCGCTGACGACGCGCCGCTGGCGCGTCGCGCCGCTTCCAGATCGCCCGTCGGCATCGCCGCCGTCACCATCGTGGAACCGTCAGGCAATACGAGGCGCTCGGGATCGGCGCCCAATTGGGCGCGCACCAGTGCGCCGTTCCGGTAGCGTCGGCCGCCTTTCGGCAGACCTTCGACGATGGTCGCAGCGAGCGTATCGCCGAGCAGACCTCCGCCGTCGACGAACGGCAGCGCGTCAACGCGAACGCTCGCCGCCGTTGGTTGCCCTTCGCATACTTTCAGAACCACGCTCTCGGTGGCGACGAAGCCGAACCCGGCGCCGGTGACGAAACAGCGACCGGTAGCAACGGCTTCGTCGTGCAGCGCGAGCAGATCGAGCGCCGCGTCGAGTTCGTTCGAAATGTCGACGTAGTGACAACCGCGCGGACACGCGCGCGCTATCGGAAGCGCCGTCCGCGCAAATGGACCGATGGTGTTGACGACGACCGCCGCGTCGCTACGGGCGATACGTCCGGCGATGTCGTCGATCGAGTCGGCGACGACCACCCGCGCGTTGCCACCGATGCCGTTCGCCGCGTCGCGCAGCCGCGTTTCGTCGCGTCCGACCAGCACGAGCGCGTGTTGCCGTGCCGCGAGTTCGGAAGCCACCGCCCTACCGCAGCGTCCATTGGCACCGAGAATCCAGATCTCCCTCGTGGCCGTCATGCGTGCGTCGCTGTTGCCGTCGCGAAGTAATGCCCCTCATCGAGGTCGTCCAGCAATCCGGGCTCGACCGGATGCCAGTCCAGCTGTTGCCGCGTTCGCGCGCTCGACGCCGGTATGTCGAGCCCGATGAGCGCAGCGAGGAAACCGAAATGTTCATCGGCTTCGTCCGGCGATTTCACGACGACGCCGACCTTCAGGTGTCGCCCGATGACAGCCGCGATGTCGCGCACCGCAATGCCCTCGTCGGCGACGGCGTGAAGGATCGAACCCGCCGGCGCGCGTTCGACCGCCAGGCGAAAGACCCGCGCCGCGTCGAACCGGTGCACGGCCGGCCAGCGGTTCGCGCCGTCGCCGACGTAGGCCGCATGTCCGTGCTTGCGCGCGGCGGCGATCACCCATGGCACGAAGCCTTTGTCGCCGCGGCCGTGCACCGTGGGCGGCAACCGAACAATCGCGCCACGCACGCCCCTTCCGGCGAGCGCGATAACCACTTCTTCCGACGCGCGACGTGGCCACCCGGGAGGCGCCCGATCCGCCTCGGTCGACACGCGACCCGGCGCGATGCCCAGCCCGGATGCGATGGCTATCGGCCGGTTCGATCCGGCCAGCACGTCGCCCATCGCCTCGATCGCACGCGCATCGGCCTGCGCCGCGAGTTCGCGCGAACGGGAAAAATCGTGATCGAAAGCGAGGTGAATGACGCCGTCCGCTGCCGCCGCAGCGGCGCGCAGGCTATCCAGATCCTCGAGACTGCCGCGATGCACCTCGGCTCCGGCAGCCGCGACTGTGCCGGCGGATTGCGCTGAGCGAGCGAGGCCGACCACCCGATGCCCCGCCGCCAGCAACTCCGCGATCACCGCGGACCCGATGAATCCAGACGCTCCGGTTACGAATATGCGCATGTCGAACTCCTTCGCTCATGTTGATAAGTCATCGCCGGTGCCAGGCACCGGCTGTGACTTACGATGTCAGACACTGACATCCCGTATACCACCTGATGTCAGTCACTGCAATCAGGTAGCATGGCGCATGGCCAGATGGGAACCCAATGCGCGCGAACGGCTCGTCGATGCCGCGCTCGAACTTTTCCACGAGCGCGGATACGGCCGTACGACGGTCGAGGAGATCGCCGCCCGAGCCGGGCTCACCGAACGAACCTTCTTCCGCTACTTCGCCGACAAGCGCGAAGTGCTGTTCGGGCGATCCGGAGACCTCGAGAAAGGTATTGCGGAAGCGATCGCCGGCGCACCCTCCACCGCCTCACCCCTCGATGCAGTTGTCAGCGGTCTAGAGACCATAGCGGCGGTGTTTCCGCCGCGCCGCGACTATCGCGCCAGGCAGCGTCTCATTGCGGCACACCCGGAACTGCGGGAACGCGAGCTGATCAAGCTCGCTTCGCTCTCCTCCGCCGTCGCGGAGGCATTGCGCGCGCGCGGCGTCGCCGACCCGGCAGCGAGCCTGGCCGCAGAAGCGGGTCTCGCTGTCTTCAAGGTCGCGTTCGAACGTTGGATCAGCGGCGCTCCGCCGCGCGATCTGCCAGCGCAGATGCGCGCGGCGCTTGCCGAACTGCGAATTCTCACCGTTGGGGCGCCGACCTCTAGCGCAGCGCCGCTGCGCCGCCGGCCAGCGAAAAAGACCAGAGCACGCGCGACCGATTGACGACGAATGGTCGTCCGCTCACACCACTGCGAGCCGCACGGGCGACACACCCGACGCGACGATCCGCGCCGGCACGTTGCGCAGCAGAGGCGTGCGCAACACCAGTTTCGCGATTGGCGGCAGATCGAAGTCTTTGCCGTCGAGCGCGCGCTTCACGATGCGTTCCTGCACGGCGGCCTGCATCGCCTGAATGATGCGCGTCGGCCGCTCGCGCCGGCGCTGCACTTCCGCGAGCGCCGACTCGGGGACGTCGCCATGCAACAGCGCCTCGGTACTCGTGTTCACGAGCTCGACCGCATCCGCGATCGCGTAGTTGATGCCGACGCCGAACACCGGCGACATCACGTGCGCGGCGTCGCCGATCAGCATCAGACCGGGATAGTGCCAACGCGTGAGGCGATCCGATTTCACCGACAGCAGATGCACGTCGTGCCATTGCTCGATCGCCGACGGCCGGTCGCCCAACCACGGCGCAAGGTCGGTAATCGATTTGCGGAACGCTTCCATACCCAACGCCTTCACCGCGCTGAAGTCGCCCTTCGGCAGCACGTAGCCGATCTGCCAGGTGTCGGGGCGGTTGAACATCACCAGCATGCGGCCGTTGCCGATGTAGAAGACGCCCTCCTCGTATCCGTCGTCGGCGCGGCGCGGCAGCCGCAACCACGCCACGTCCATCGGCGGCGCCTGCGCGGGCGCTTCGAGCTGCAGAATTTTGCGCATCCTGGAGAAGCGGCCGTCGCATGCCACCGTCAACGGCGCGCGCAGTTCGTGTGTTTCGCCGTCGTGCGTGAAGCGCACGCCGAACGTGCGGTCGCCGTCGCGCAGCACATCGACCACTTGCGCGTTCATCCGCAGGTGGAAGTTGGAATAGGCGGCTGCGCGCTCGGTAAGAAAGCCGAGGAAATCGGCCTGCGGCATGATCATCACGTAAGCGAAGCGCGTTTTGAGCCGGCCGAAATCGACCAGCGACAACACCCGCGTCGGCGTGTGCAGCGTAATGCTGCGCATCTTCGCGTGCGGCAGCGCGTGCAACGGCTCTGC
Source organism: uncultured Gammaproteobacteria bacterium (assembly GCA_963780795.1). Lineage (GTDB taxonomy): Bacteria > Pseudomonadota > Gammaproteobacteria > Pseudomonadales > Azotimanducaceae > DATJGR01. Next base: position 51,298 of record CAWADH010000018.1, read on the forward strand.
AAGGCCGATCTGATCGAGCACTTCGAGGGTCGACGCGTGCACCGTGTCGCCGCGGAAATCCCGATCGAAGTCTTTGTGCATTTCGAGCAGCGTCACGTCGACGCCCCGGCGCGCCAGCAGCAGCGCGGCCATCACGCCGGCCGGACCGCCGCCCACGAGGATGCACTGCGTCTCGGTGCGCGCCATCACTCGCTCGCTAGCGATTCCCAGAAGGTGCGTTCCGCCTCCATCGGCGCGTCCTCCATGTGCGATTTCATGCCGAGCCGCATGGTGCGGCGATAGATCCGGTCGTACTCCGGCCAGTCGAACATCGCGTTGGCAGGGTTACCGTATTTGCCGAACGCCACGTACGTGTCGTGGATGATCTCCGACAGGCACCGCACCAGGTGCGTATCACCACAAAACCGCGCCAGTTCGCCGACGCCGGTGGTGCCGAACACGAACGGCACGTCGAGCGAATGACACGCCCCCAGGCGACCGTCGAGCGCCGGCGACTCGTAGTCGAATATGTACATCCAGGTGTCGCGGGTGTGGTGGGAGTGCAGTTCCGCCAGGCGGATCGCCGGAATGCGGAACATCGAATCGGTCATGATCGCGCGCCATAGCGCAACCGGTGAGACGTCGTCGCCGCGCCGCAACCGTGCGTTGCGATACACCTCGATGCCGTCGCGCGCGCGGTCGCCGAACGGCCGTCGCGCCAGTTTCTCGAGACCCGGCTCGTCGAGCGACTGCATCGCCGGATCCATGCCGGTCCACAAACCCCATTCGTCGCGCGCGGTGCCGATCATCACCGGCATGCCTTTCGTGTAGGTGCCTTCGCCGAGCGCGACGGACGCGTCGGTGCGGATCACCTGCCCGTCGCGCACCGGCCCGAAACGCACGGCGCCGCCGAGCTGACCGGCGGTCAGCTGCTGCTGGTAGTCGAGAATCTGTTGTGCCGGCACCGATCGCAGCGCGTCGTAGCCGCCGAACTTCTCCGCGAATCGCGCTGCCGTGGCCGCCGCTTCGTCGCGCGGAATCTGCGGCGACAGCGCGCCGCTCATCGGGATGGCCCGGTCGAAACAGCCGGCGGCTGCTTCCATGCCCATCAGCTGCGTGATGTCCATGCCGCCGGCGCTCTGGCCGAACACGGTCACGTCTTTCGGATTGCCGCCGAACTTGCGGATCTCTTTGCGCACCCAGCGCAGCGCCGCGATCTGATCGAGCAGTGCTTCGTTGCCGCTCGCGCCGAGTTCCGGCGAATGCAGGAAGCCGAATGCGCCGAGCCGGTAGTTGATGGTGACCAGCACGATGCCGCCGCGCTGCACGAAGTACTCGCCGTTGAAGCGCGGCTGCGCCGACGAACCGACCACGTTGCCGCCGCCGTGGATCCACACCATCACCGGACTCTCTTCATCGGTAACGTGACCCGTCCAGACGTTCACGGTGAGGCAGTTCTCGTCGGTCGGTCCGGCTGCGATGCCGATCATCTCGCCCATTGCGCCGAGGCTGCCCTGCATCGCCGACCGGCCGAACTCCACCATCAGCCGCTCGCCGGTCCACGGAATCGGGGGCGCCGGCGGCCGCCAGCGCAGGTCTCCGACCGGTGGCGCCGCGTACGGGATGCCTTTGAAGCAATGCACGCCGTTGCTCGTGCTGCCGCGGATCGTGCCGTAACTCAACCTCACCTTGGGTCCGTTCATGTGTTCCCCTCCACTGCGGCCCTCTCCGATAAGTCACCGATGGTGCCAGGCACCGGCTGTCACCGATAAGTCACCGATGGTGCCAGGCACCGGCCGTCACGATAGCGAAACGCGGGCGCGTCGCGATAGGGCGAATCGGCTACACCAATTCGGCGCCGTGTCGCTTCAGCTGCCACCGTCCCACAACGCCGGCTTGGTCGACTCAACCGTCGTAGAAAAAGTTGTGGTGCAACCCAACGAGGCTGCGCTGGCGCGGTGTCTTCGCCCGCTTGCGCGCGTCGGCGGACAGGTGGTTCACCCGGCTCGTCGTGCGGATGCGTTGCGCAATGTCGCGCCGCCCGTAGTGCGCCTGCAGGAACAACCGCCCCGTGTCGCCCGGCAGCGGCGGCAACCGCCGGTGCCACACGTCCGATACGAACATTGCAACGTCGCCGGCTTGGGCGAGGAGCGGCACCACGCCGCGGCCATCGCAGGTGAGTTCTACGTCCCACACGCGATCGTCCGGCGGACGCTGACCCGATTTGTGGCTGCGCGGAATCACACCCGTCGGGCCGCATTCCAGCGGGCAATCCTTGAGATAGATGTGCGCGCCGATCGCGAAGATCGGGTACGGAATGCGGTCGTCCCACGGAATGCCCGGCGGACGCGGAACGTGCGGGCCTGCGTCGATGTGCCAGGCGCCGCCACCGTGGGTATTCACGTCGCGCGGCGGATTGCGCCAGCACGTGTTCGCGATCACGTGGCAGTCTTCGCCGAGCAGCGGTTCGATGGCGTCGAGGATTGCGCGGCTGCCGATCACCTCCTGGCACAGCGCGCTGCGGTTCAGCATCTCGTAACGGAAGTCGTTGTCCTCTTCGGTCGGCCGGTGCGGGTTGCGGCCATCGGCCGGCAACGCCGCGTACAGCGCCTCGATCTCATGAGTAAGGCCGGCGATCTGCTGCGCGTCGAGCGCGCCGCGCACGACTGTCCAGCCCTCCTGCTCCAGTTGTTGGCTGGCCGCCGGTGCAGGCTCCACCCGAACGTTCATGTAGCCGCGACGCCGCGTCAGCATCGATCTCTCCCATCGTTGCGAATGCCCGGGATTCTACTGTGGCGTGCGCGTTGTGACACGAATCGGCCGGGCCCATACTCTGCGGCCACCGAGTCTCTCGACAGGAACGCACGAATGGGACTCTACAGTCGCTACGTTCTCCCGAAGCTGATCAACTCGGCGTGCGCGATGCCGCAGATGATGGCGCTGCGCAAACGCTACGTGCCGCTCGCGAAAGGTCGGGTGCTCGAGATCGGCATCGGTTCGGGTCTCAACCTCGAGTTCTACGGCGACGCCACCGACTCGGTCACCGGGCTCGATCCGGCCACCGAGCTGACCGAGATCGCGCACCAGCGCGCGAAGAAACTCGGCGCGGTGGTCGAACTGCTCAGCGTATCCGGCGAGACGATTCCCGCGGACGCGGAGAGTTTCGACACGATCGTCTGCACGTGGACATTGTGTTCCATTCCGAACGTCTATCGCGCACTCAATGAAATGCGGCGCGTTCTGAAAAGTGACGGCCAGCTGATCTTCATCGAGCACGGCCGCGCGCCGGACCCGTGGGTGGCGCGCGTGCAGAACGGCCTCGAACCGGTGTGGAAGCGCATCGGCGGCGGCTGCCATCTGACGCGCGAACCGGACGCGTTGCTGAACGCCAGCGGCTTCACCTTCGATCAGCTCGAAGAGGGCTACCAGCCGGGTCCGCGCTTCGCCGCTTACATGTATCACGGCATCGCCAGGCCGCGCTGAATCGACCGGGGGTGTTAGCATGCCGCAACGGAGCGGCATCGCGAAGCGCGATGCCGCCAGGTGTTGTCGGGAGAAGACTCATGCACACACGAATCGCGGTTCCGGTTTTCCTGTTCGCGTTCGCATTGCTCGCAGGGTGCACGAGCTCGGCACCGGCGAAGCCCGAGTCGCGCATCGATCCAACGGCCAACATTCCCGCCGCGAAAACGTTCGGTTGGCAGCCGGCCGCGGACAACCTCGTCAGCACCGACGTCACGCAGCGCAAGTTCGACGAGAGCATCCGCTCGTCGATCAACACCGATCTCGGGCGCAAGGGTTACGCAGAGGCAGCCACTGAGCCCGATCTGCTCGTCGCCTACGAGGTGACGCCGTATGAAAAGACCAAGTCCAGTCCGTTCAGCGTGGGCGTCGGAATGGGCAGCTGGGGCGGCAACGTCGGCGGCGGGGTCGGCGTCAACACCGGTGGCGGCAGCCGCAGCGTTCAGGAAACGCGCCTGACGATTCGCGTGGTCGATCGCAAGGCCGACAAGGAAGTGTGGCTCGGTACGATGACCAGTTCGATCTCACCCGGCGCGACCGCCAACGACATCGCCGGTGTAGTTGCACAAACCCTGAACGACTTTCCGGCGCGCCGGCCCTAGCGCGCCTCTAGCGCACCGTTAGTTCGAGCTTCATCGGCAGCGCGTCGTCTTTGGTCGGCTTGACCTCCTGAATGTCGCCATCGGCAATGCGTGCCGCATCGAGCGACGCATTCGCGGCCAATCCCTCTCGCACGGCAGCCAGGCGTTGTGCCGCGAGCGCGTCCACCGCATTTGCCGGCAGCGGCTCTACGTCGACCAATTTCGCGAACAGCGCCTTGAGATACGCGGTTTCGTCGAATGCCGGCGCGGCACCCGACGCCGGAGGCTGCATAAACTGCGCACGCAAAGCCGGCAGATCGATCCCGGGAATGCTCTCTTTCGCCATCGATTGAACGATCTTCAGGCGCCCGGCGGCATCCTGGTCGCCAACACGCGTATCGAGGCGCGCTCGCAATGCTGCCTCACGCAACGCGTGGCCGTCGGCCTCCGTATTGGCAACTCCGTGGATGGTCAGCGCGAGGTTCGGCCGCATCACCAGCGCATCGGCGATCTTGGCGACTTTCTCCCGCTCCGGCGGCGCCAGGTCGGCGCGGCCGGCCGCGAAGTAGATCTGGTCGAAGTCCTCCGAATCACCGAGGCCGACCAGCCGGCCGAGCAGGCGGAACGGCGACGTCACGATCGACGTGATCAGATTCGCCAACGCTTTCATGATCACGCCGCCGATACGGAACGTCGGATCGTTCACGTCGCCTTCCACCGGCAGATCGATGTCGATGTTGCCGCTCGAGTCCTTCAGCAGCGAGATCGCCAGGCCATACGGCAGATCGAGTGCATCCGGATACGGCACCTTTTCGCCCAGCGCAAAATCGCGCAGCACGATCTTGTGATCGCCATCGAGGATGCCGTCGCGCAACACGTAGTGCAGTTTCAGGTCGAGCTTGCCGCTGGCCACTTTGTGTCCGGCAAAGCGAATGACGTAAGGGCTCGCGCCGGGCATGTCGACATTGACGAACTGCGCCGTGATGTCGGTGTTCTGCGTCGGGTCGAGTGCGCGCAGCGCCCCCGAGACCTTCAGTTGGCCGAATTCGCCCACCTGTCCCTCCAGCGCAATCTTGGTCGGTGACCGGCTGGCGAGATCGAACAGGCCGATGTTGCCGCTCAGCGCCGAGATCGAACGCTCGAACGGAATCGGCAGGCTTTCGTCCGAGAAATCGACGTCGGCATCGACCACCTTCAGGCGCGCCAGTTTGAAACCCCAAGGCGGTTCCGTTGGCGTCGGTTCCGTTGCGGCGACCGGCGCGACCGCAGATGCGGTTGCCGATGCTTCGGGCGCCGGCCGCGTCATCTCGCTGAGATTCAGCACGCGATCCCTGGAAATGTGGATCTGCGCAAACGCACCGACCAGTTCGCCGCGCGAGATGTCGACGCGGCGCTGCGCCATCGACACGGTCAAACCGTTGACATCGAAACGCTTCAAACCGAGGAAGTGGTCTTCGGCGCCTTCACGCGCGACATCGAGCGCGGTCAGCTGCAACTGGCCGTCGAAACCGAACGTCTCCTGCGGATTCGACACGACGTGACCCTCGACACCGAGCGCACCGGACTTCAGCTGCAGGTATGTCGTGACATTCAGATACGGGTTCGCGACGGCCAAGCCCAGCGCGTCGATCTTCGTCTTTGCGTCGACCCGCACCTCCGGGAACGCGGCCAGCGTGCCGTCCATTGCGATCGAACCGCCGCTCGCAACGTTGAAGCTGACGTTGAATGGCATGACGGTGCCGTCGGCGAGCGACACCGAGGCGAGCGATGCCGCGAGACCTGTGATGCCGATGTCGGCGGCTGGACTCACGCCCTGATCGGCAAACGACAGCGCTCCGTCGTTGACCTCGATCTTCGCGATCTCGAGCGACCACGCCGGCACCTCGGTCGCGGCCTTCACCGCTGCCGGCGCGGGCGCTTCGTTGGCTGCTGATGCCGGCGGTTCGTTCGATGCCGGTGCTGCCGACGGGTCGGGGGTGGGCGGCGGCTCGTTCGGCGCGGGCGCCGGTGCAGCTGCCGCCACAGATTGAGTCGGCGGGCCCGTCTTCCACAACGTCTCCCACACGAACCGCTGTTGCGCGTCGCGGCTGAGGCTCAGCTGCGGCTTCAGCAGCGCGATGCGCTGCACCGACAGCGCGCGCTGCGGCCACGCCAGGTGCCCGCCTTCTACAACGAATTCACCGAGGCGCAACAGGTCCGGGCCAGTTCCGGCATCGCTGCGCTGTGCGATACCGAGATTCCTCACGGCCAGTTTCAGGTTTGCGATTTCCGCCGTTGCTCTGCCTTCGTTGTTTCCTACGACGTTGTAATCGAACGCGGCGTCGAGCGCGCCGTCATTGATGAGCGCGAGCAGATCTTCCGGCAGATACGCAGACATCTCCGGCAGCTTCTGGCCGGCCAGCGAGATGTGTCCGGAGGCAATGAACGGCCGCACCGTCATCTTGCCACTCCACTCGAGGCGACCGCCGGCGCGCGTCTGCACCACCAACTGTTGATTGCCTTCATGATTCGGCAGCGTGTTGAGATCGGATGCGCTCAAATTGAGCGGCCCCAGTTCGGTTTCATAGGGCTGCCGCCCACTGCGATCGCTGACCGCTATCCGACCACCTTCGATGACCGCGCTCGCGACGATCAGGCGCGGTGGCGGCGATTCCGGCCCCGGCTTCGCATTCGGATCTTCCGGCGGCACCAGCGCCTTCAGATTGATCCGGCTCTGCGCGTCGCGCTCTACGCGTATGAACGGATGCACGATGCGGAATTCGCGCAGCGTCAGCGCCCGATTCACGATGCTCGACAGTTGCGCGTCTACATCGAGTTCGTCGAACGCGATGAGCGGCGCCTTCTTTGCATCGGCCAGCGCGAACTTTTCGAGCCGCACGGTGAGCGCGAACGGATTGATGTCGACGTCTTCGAGCGTGGCGTCGAGGCCGAGCAGCGAATGCACCTCGGAAACGACGACGCTTCGCACGATCAGCGGCGCCACCGCAAAACCGAAGAACGCGTACAACGCGAGCAGCACCCAGGCCCAGAACCGTTTGCGGCGGTAGTCGAACCAACCGACCTTCAGCGCATCGAAACGGGCCACTTCGCGTCTCGCGGAACGGGGGGAATCGGCAGCCTAGCGTGGACGTTGCCCGAATTCACCCCTTAACCTTGGCGCCTCTCGATGCTACGAAGTCGCACATGCACGATCAGCCTTTCACCGTCGGACGCTTCCAGCGGATCTACGATCCAAGCGCGGGCGAAGCGCGCAAGTGGTACGTGAACGATCACACGATCGCGCGCGACCACACCGGCGTATGGCACCTGATCGGCATCACGCACGAGCAGATCGACATCCCGCCGCTGGAGAAGTTCTTCAATGCGGACCGTTCGATTTCTGCCGACGAAGTCGCTGGGCTGCACAAAGAGCTGCGCGCTTCTGCGGCGCAGGCCAAACGGGAAGGTCGGCCGTGGTTCGATGCCCACGAGGAGAAGCAGCTCGCGCACGCGACCGCGCCAACGCTAACGACTCCGCAGTGGCGCAAGCAGCCGTTCGCGCTCGTGGCCGATCGCACCGAAGCGGTGCTGTGGGCTCCGCACGTGACCGCCCACGAAGGCTCTTACTACATGTTCTACGCTGCCGGTTCGGTGCAGCGCGACGGCAACTTCCGCATGCACCTCGCCACGTCGCCGGACATGCAGCGCTGGACCCGGCACCCGGACAATCCGCTGTTCGTCGACGGATTCGAAGCGCGCGACCCGATGGTGCTGCGCGTCGGCGGTCGCTGGGTGATGTATTACACCGCCACGAATCCGCCGGAAGGCGGCAATCACGTCGTGGCGTACCGCACCAGCACGGATCTCTCGACGTGGAGCGCACGCGGGCTCGCGTTCGTCGACCCGAAGCACGGCACCGGTGCCGGACCGACGGAGTCGCCGTTCGTGGTGCAGCGGGGCGAGTTCTACTACCTGTTCCTGTCGATGCGGCACGACTACATTCCGGGTTACTACGCCGACACGGAAGTGTTCCGCAGCCGCGATCCGTTGCACTGGGAACTGAGCGACCTGGTCGGTCGTTTCGACGGACACGCCTCCGAAGTGATCCGCGATGACGACGGCTGTTGGTATGTCAGTCATTGCGGCTGGTACCAAGGTGGCGTGTATCTGGCACCATTGACCTGGCACGACGGTGAGGACCTCTAAACGACCATGACGCGCTTCGCTCGCACCCGCCCCTCATTCCGGCGATCCATCGCCGGCGCAATTGCGCTCGGGCTTCTGTGGCTCTGTGTCGGCGGTTGCGAGACGACGACGTCGAGCGGCGCGGTCGGCGTGAACCGATCGCAGTTCATGCTGATCTCGTCCGAGCAACTCGACGAGATGGCGGCGCAGACCTACACCAAGCTCTCGAACGAAGCGGCCTCAAAGGGTGAGCTGAACTCCGACCCGGCAATGACCAAGCGCGTGCGCGCAATTGCGGCGCGCATCGAGCCGCAGACCAAGGTGTTCCGTCCCGACGCACCGGCGTGGCCTTGGCAGGTCAACGTGATCAAGAGCAAGGAACTGAATGCGTTCTGCATGCCGGGTGGACGCATCATGTTCTACTCGGGACTCATCACTCAGCTCGACCTCACCGACGACGAGATCGCGATCGTGATGGGACACGAGATCGCACACGCGCTGCGGGAGCATTCCCGCGAACAGGTTTCGCAGCAGATTGCCGCGCAGACCGGCCTCGGCGTCGGCGCCGCGATCCTCGGCGTCGGCGAAGCCGGTGCAGACCTCGCGGCGCAGGGTTACCAGTCGCTGATCGCGACGAAGTTCAGCCGCACTGACGAGAGCGAGGCCGATCTGATCGGGCTCGAACTGGCGGCGCGCGCCGGCTACGACCCGCGCGCCGGCATCACGCTGTGGAAGAAGATGATGCAGGCCAACAGCGGCAACGCGCCGCCGGAATTTCTGAGCACGCACCCCGCCGAAGCAAACCGCGTGCAGACCATCCAGGCGCTGCTGCCGACGGTCATGCCGCTGTATCAGGCAGCCGTAGCGCGCGGCGCCGCCTCGTGAGCGACTCATCCGCAACGAGTGCCGGTCAGTACGACGTCGTGCTGTATGGCGCGACCGGTTTCACCGGGTCGCAAACGGCCGAGTACTTCGATGAACGGGTCGGCAACCAGGTGCGATGGGCGATCGCCGGCCGCAACGCGCAGAAGCTGGCGCAGCTGCGTTCGCACCTTCATACCGCGCCCGACGTGCTCGTGGCCGACGCCGACGACACCGGCGCGATCGACGCGATGGTGGCGAAGACCCGCGTCGTGCTGAGCACAGCGGGTCCGTTCGCCCGTTACGGCGAAGCGCTGGTGCGCAGTTGCGCGACGCGCGGCGTTCACTACGTGGACATCACCGGCGAAACGCCGTGGGTGCGCCGCATGATCGACCGCTATGAACAGAAAGCCGTCGGCAGCGGCGCGAAGATCGTGCCGTTCTGCGGCTACGATTCGGTGCCGTCCGATCTCGGCGTGCTGCTCCTGGTCGAACACTTCGCGGGTCAGGGCAAGGCCACGCGCAGCGTGCGCGCGTTCCAGCGCGCGAAAGGCGGCATCAACGGCGGCACCATCGCGTCGATGACGAACATGATGGCGTCGGCGGACCGGAACGCGTTCGACGATCCGCTGCTGCTGAATCCCGACGAACACCGTCGTTCCGACGCGGCCATGTCGAATCGCGATCCGAGCGCGCCGCAGTTCGACCCCGACCTCGGACGCTGGGTTGCGCCGTTCTTCATGGCGCCGATCAACACGCGCGTGGTGCGGCGCAGCCACGCGCTGTCGAGCCAGTGGCAGCGACCGTACGGCGACACGTTCCGCTATCAGGAATTCTGGGATCTCGGCGCGGCGGCCGGTTACCCGGGTGCTGCCTTCGCGGCCTTCGGCATGGGTTTCTTCCAGTCGATGATGCGATTGCCCGGCGTGGCCCGTTTCGTCGAAGCCATCGCCCCCGCGCCTGGCGACGGGCCTTCGGAAGAGACCATGGACGAAGGTTTCTACGAGTGTCGATTCGTCGGCACCGCTGACGACGGCACCAAGGCGTGGGCGCGGATCGCCGGCTCTGGCGACCCGGGCAATCGCGCAACCGTGACGTTCGTCTGCGAGAGCGCGCTGGCGCTTGCGACGCAGGCAGATCAGCTGCCGGGTGGCAGCGGCCGCGCCGGATTTCTCACTCCTGCTACGGCGCTCGGCGACACGCTCGTCGTGCGGTTGCGCGACGCCGGTGTTACGCTCGACTGCCCAACGACCCTGTAAAGCCGCATGTTCTGCCCTCGATCGAGCGACGGTCGTCGCCGACTGTGAACAACGATTCGCGCAACTACTGGACCGTCGGCCTGCTGCTGGCGATCGGCGGCGTGCTGTGTTTCTCGCTGCGTCCGATCCTGATCAAGCTCGCATACGCGTGGTCGCAGGACCCGGTCACGCTACTCGCGTTACGGATGGCGTTCGCCGCGCCATTCTTCGCCGGCGTCGCGGTGTGGAGTCGCCACAAAGGCGCCGCCAATCCGATCTCGTCGCGCGACATGGGATACGTGATTGCGCTCGGCCTCTTGAGCTACTACGCCGCAAGCTATCTCGACTTCCTGGCGCTGCAGTACATCAGCGCGGGTCTGGGACGACTGGTACTGTTTCTGTATCCGACGATCGTCGTGCTGTTGTCGGCGCTGTTCCTCGCCCGTCCTATGACAGTGCGTGAACTGATCGCGCTGGTGCTGACTTACGCCGGCCTCGCGCTGGTGTTGCTGCACAGCTTCGACGGCAACCGCGACGTGCTGTTGGGTGCGGGCCTCGCGATGGCCAGTTCGCTCTGCTATGCGGTGTATCTCGTCGCGGGCAGCCAGGTGATCGCACGGGTCGGCTCGATGCGCTTCAGCGCGTACGCGATGATCGCCGCGACCGTCGCGTGTCTGCTGCAGTTCTTCGTACTGCGCCCGGTCGGCGCGTTGAACGCACCGGTGCAGGTACTCGGTTACGCCGCCACGATGGCGGTCGTCAGCACCGTGGTACCGGTATTCCTCACGGCAGAAGCGCTGCGCCGCGTCGGCGCGAATACCGTCGCCATCGTGGGCGCGTTGGGGCCGGTGTCGACCATCGCGCTCGGCTGGATCGGACTGGAAGAAGCGATGACGCCGCTGCAGCTCGGCGGCGTCGGTCTGGTGCTGATCGGCGTGCTCGCGGTGAGCGTTCGGCCGCGCGACTAGCGCGACTGCAGGTCGAGCTCTGCAGCCCGCATCGACCTGCGCCTTGGAGCCGGCGTTGATCGCGATATGGTGCAGCCCGGGTTCGTACACCTTGAACGGATGCTGTTCCTTCGCTTCCCAGACGTTGATTGCGATGCCGTTGCTTTCGTTGACGTTTACCGTCAATCGCGTGCCGGCATACGGCGACGGTGTGCCCACGGTATAGCCGAAGAACTCGAGGAATGGTCCGAAGAAGAGCCATCGCCTCGTCCGGATTCGACACCGTGATCGAGACGTGATTGAGCGTTCCGTGCAGCGTCATCGTGGCCATCGGTTGAGCGGGGCTCCGCAGCAGATTAGCATCGCGGCACTTCGCCGAGGACTCACGAACATGATCCGCATTTCCGCCGTGTCCGCACTGACATTGATTCTGTGGGCGTCGCTCGCGTGCGCCGAAGAGGCGCCACTGCCGCCGACCGACGGCGCGTACGAACGCGACGTGCAGATCGCTCGCAATCTCACCGAGCAGAGCCGTCAAGCGACGGTAGCCGCGAACCTGCCGCTGACCGAAGCGCAGGCCAAAGCGTTCTGGCCGGTGTATCTGAAATACCGCCAAGACGTGACGAAGCAGAACGAACGCCTCGGCGCACTCATCAAGACGTATTCGAAGGAATACGACTCGATGACCGATGCCGCCGCGAAGGAACTGACGCGCACTTATCTCGACATCGACAAGCGCCGGCTCGAACTCAAAGAGCAGTACCTGAAGAAGTTCGAGAAGGTGTTGCCGGCTTCGCTCGTTGCGCGCGCGATGCAAACGGAACAGAAGCTCGACGCGATGCAGGCCTTTACGATCGCGCGGTCGATCCCGCTCGTGCCGCCCGCCGCCCACTGACGCGAGTCGGATTGATTTACTCGTCGCCTGCCGGGCCGCGGTGGGTGGCGAGTGCGATGGGGCTCCCGTTGGCCATCTTTCGAACCTGATCGGCAACCGATTGCTGCAACGAGTCGGCGACGATCGGCCACGACATCGCTTCGACCGGGAACGCGACGCACAACACCACCGGCTGTTCTTCCGCGAACGACGCCCAGAGCTTGTCGACTTCCAGGGCACCCCGTTCATGGCCTTCGCTCCACATGATCGCCGCCAGTTCGCCGTACATCCAAAGGCCGGGGTACTGACGCACGAGCCGCTCGACGGGCCTTCCGACGATCTCGTGGAAACGTTCCGGATCGGGATCGCCTCCGATCGCGATCTTGGACAGCGTGCGTATTCCGTCGAGATAGACGTATTGCCCGAGGCGCCGGCTGGCCGCGGCGTCGATGCCGCGCTTCATCAGCTGTTCCTCGAGCATCCGCCGCGTGGAATCGGTGACGACCAGCAACGCGGCATGACCCTGATCGAGCGCCACTGCCATCGCCCGGCCGAGTTCGTTCACGAGCGGCGCAACCGCGTCGTAGAACTGCAGCGAGATCGCACGGGTCGATGCGTCAGGTCCGTTCGGATTCATTCGTTCTGATCGTCGTGAATATTGGTAACCATACCCTCGATTTTCACCTCGAACCGTAGGTGGACGCCTACACGGGCCTTACATCCGCGCGGGGAAATGCTCGGATTGAGACCTGCCGCCACGTTTTACAAGTCGCGTACCACGGTCGAACGGCGCTTTGCAGAACCGCCGATATGCTCGGTAACCATTGCAGCGTCGAAGAGACGGCACCATGCGACATCACTACACCGATACGCCCGACGGGTCGCCGGCCGGCGCATGGTGGCAGCCCGGCGAAGTCGTGCCGGTGTGCGCGTGGTGCTTCGATCGACACCGGCGTCTGCTGACCGTTGCGACGCTCGGCTTCAGCGTTTCGCATCGGGTCAACGACGGAGCGTCGCTGGGGTCGCCGCGCGACAAGCGCGACATTCTTCCGCTGCTGGCACTGCAGATCAGCCGCCGCCGCGCCCGGTCCGAGTAATTCCGACGGTACATCGCTGCGTTAGCATGGCGGCTCTCGGTCGGAGACGCCCGATTGCCCGACACCTCGCTTCACCGGCGCATCGTTACGGATCTGGTCGCAGCCGGGCGCGGATCGCCGTACGCAGCGGATGCGAACGAGCCCGATCCGCGTTATCTGGGTTACGGCGTTCGCGCCGGCACGATGCAGTCCGCGGTGTCGCTGCGCCGGCAAAACGTGTCGAGCGTGATCACGCTGTACGCGCTGCGCGACATCAAAGGCGCCGAGCGCGCGAAGGTGCTGGCGCGCGAGTGATCGAACGACGCCAATGCGCGAAACGGTCAGAACCAGTAGTCGGCCACGCAGCGGCCGTCGCGCGGCAGATCCTCGAACCGTTCCAGCCCCTCGAAATGATCGATCGGGAGTTGCGCCACCGCTTCCGGTTCCGAGAGCCGCACGTTTACTGCCAGCCGGCGGCGAGTACCTTCGGGGATCTGCGATCGCCAGTGCGTGACGCAACCGCAGTTGGGACAGAAGTGAAACTCGATCACCTTGCCTCGGGTGTAGAACGCCGTCGCACCCGAGACACTGACGCCCTCGTTCTCGAAATCGTAGATCCACAGCGCGCCGTAGCGGCGACAGATCGTGCAGTTGCACGCGGTTGCACCTTCAGGCTCCGCGGTGAACCGCCACTTCACCGCGCCGCAATGACACGACCCTTCGATCATTTCAGCGCAACCCGAAGTCGAACGTTCCGCCGCCGCCATAGAACTTCAGAATCCGCCGCGACGTCGTCTGCACGTGCACCTCGTCGGCGCCGTCGTAGATCCGCGCGAAACGCGCGTGCCTGTACATCCGTTCGAGCGGCGTGTCTTCGGTGACCCCTTTCGCGCCCCACACCTGGATCGCACGGTCGATGACGTTGTGCAGCATCGACGCGCCGTACACCTTGATCAGCCCGATCTCTACGCGCGCTTCGTCGCCCTGGTCGATCTTCTGCGCCGCGTGCAGCGTGAGCAGACGGCTCGCCTGAATTTCCGCGGCCGAATCGAAGATGAACTTCTGGATCTGCTGATGCTCGCCCAGCGTTTTGCCGAACGCGACGCGCGAGTTCGCGCGCTGACACATCAGGTCGAACGCGCGTTGCGCCTGACCGAGCCAGCGCATGCAGTGAAAGATACGGCCCGGCCCGAGACGGTCCTGGGCGATCTTGAAGCCCTGCCCGCGCGGCCCCAACAGATTCGCTTTGGGGACACGCACGTTGTCGTACGCCACTTCGTAGTGACCTTCGTACTCACCCATCACCGCCACGTCGCGCACGATGTTGTAGCCCTTGGTGTTGGTCGGCACGACGATCTGACTGAATGCGGCGTGATCGGGCACGCCGGTTTCGGTGCGACACATCACCGTGGTGTATGCCGCCTGCGCCGCTCCGGACGTGAACCACTTGCGACCGTTGATCACCCATTCGTCGCCGATCAGCTCGGCGCGCGTCTGCAGCTGCGTCGGGTCGGAGCTCGCAACGCCGGGTTCGGTCATGCCGAAGCTCGGGAACACCTCCCCGGCGACGAGCGGCTTCAGATATTTGTCGCGCCATTCGTCGCTCGCGTAGCGATGCAGCATGATCGAGTCCTGCAGCGAATGCGTGCCGAGCGCCACCGTCGCCGCTGCCGAGCGCCCGACCACTTCGTTGATGAACACGTAGTCCATGAACGGCAATCCGCCGCCGCCGATCTCTTCCGGATGGCCGAGCGCCCAGAGACCTTGCGCTTTCGCTTCCTTCATCAGCTTCTGCATCGTCTCGCGACGGCCATCGCGATCGGTTTCGAACAGCTCCTTTTCCACCGGATAGATGCGCTCTTCGATGAACTTCAGCACCTTGTTGCGCAGCGGTTCGATGTGTTCCGGTATCGACAGATTCAGCATGGCTCTCCCCTTCCGTTCCGAGTGAGCAGGTACACTAGTCCCGCTCGTTCGAATATCGCAAGGTTGCTCATGCGGCGGACTGCGTCATCAATCGTTCTCGTGCTCGCGTCGCTGCTCGGCGGCTGCGCGCAATACAAACCGGTCGACGTATTCGTGATCGGTCTGCAACCGGTCGAAGGATCAGCGCTCGAGCAACGCATCCGCGTCGATCTGCGCTTCCAGAACCCGAACGATCAGCCGATCGACGCGCACGGCATGCAGATGCGTCTCGACGTGAACGGCGCGCGCCTCGCGCGCGGCGTCAGCGACGCGGCGTTCACCATCCCGCGGCTCGGCGAAGCGACCACCAGCATCGTCGCCACCACCTCGCTGTTCGACCTGGCGAAGCAGATCATCGCGCTGTCCGGCACGCAGTCGTTCAAGTACGTGCTCGAAGGCGACGTCTACGTCGACAGCATGGGTGGCTTCGGCCGTTCGGTGTCGTTCCACAACGAAGGCGAATTCAAACCCGGTGACGTCAACCCGGGCGGCCCTCGTACGTTACAGTAGCGTCGTGTTACGTCCGGGAGACGCCATGTCGAAGTCGCTGCTGTCGGTTCTCGTCCTCGCGTTAGCGCTGAGCGGCTGTAAGTCGAACGGCCCCGGCGGCAACGTGATCGTCGACATGAAGGGCGTGAATCCGGCCGACTACCAGAGAGACCTGAACGAGTGTCAGACCTACGCGCAGCAGGTCGACACCACCGGCAAAGTCGGCGGCAACGCGGCCGGCGGCGCGGTGGTCGGGGGTGCCGTCGGCGCCATCTTCGGCGGTCCTGAAGGTGCCGCGCGCGGCGCCGGCGCCGGCGCGGTCACCGGCGGTGCCCGTGGCGTGGAACAGACCGCCGGCGAGCGCCATCAGGTCGTCGCCAACTGTCTGCGCCACCGCGGCTATACGATCCTGAACTGATTCGATGCTCGACCGCGCACACTACGCCGCCGATGGATATCTCGTCGTTCGAGGGATGATCGATGGCGCGACGTGCGCGCGGTTGCGCGACGAAGCGTTCCGGTTTGCCTCGCGCCAAAGCGGTCTCGCTGTCGACACGCAGCTGGTGCATCGCTCCGCGCTGCTGCGCGACTTCGTCACGCGCGGGCCGCAAGTGCAACTCGCCGTCGAGCTGCTCGGGCCGAACGTCTGCTTCACGCATCAGCAGTACATCATCAAACACCCCGATGCGAAGGCGCGAACGGACGTGCCGTGGCATCAGGACAGCGGCTACGGTCGCCTCGAACCGCCGCTCGACCTCACCGTGTGGATCGCGCTCGACGATTGCACGCTCGACAACGGCTGCTTATGGGTGTTGCCGCACTCGGAACGGCGTGGGCTGCAGCCGCACTCTGGTATCGGCGCGCTGCGCGGCGTGGCGGTCGGAGAGCCCGGCATCGCGCTGCCGATGCGGGCGGGGGACGCGGTGCTGTTCGGCGGCCTGCTGCTGCATCGTTCGTTGCCGAACCGCACCGACACTGCCCGCGTTGCGCTGTATCTGCGCTATTGCGATCCGGGCGTGGTGATGGTCGGTGAAGGCGTTCCCGATAAACCGGTGCTCGACGACGCCTTCTCGTGGATGGTTGCTGGAGAGTCTGGATAGCGATCTATCCGCCGCATTCGTTTCGAGATCAGACTTCCCCAGCGACTCCTTCGAGGGGCGATGGCGCGACGCGAGTACTCAGCGCGCACGATGCGATCACCCCTATCCCTCTGCAGTGACAACCCGGTTACATTGAAGTCGGATGATTCCTACAGACACGACGCGCGATGGCGCGCATGGTTCATCGGCCAGCAAGCCCCTGCGTGCGGCGCAAGCCGCTGGCCCTAGAGAGCAGGGGCTTGCTGGCGCCACCTAGTCCTCCAGGTTCGCGTTCCGGGCGTTGTCCATCATTTCTCGCGCCAGCATGCGCGCAAGAGCCTCGGGGAGTTGTCGGGATCCGCCGAATTCTGCGGTCCGCCTGCCGAGCGTGGGGTGCCAGACCGCAACGCGGTCGCGTTCGGTCACCCACGAAAACGTCTGACCATTCAGCTCCAGCTGTTGCTCACCATCCAATGCGAAGCCTCCTTCTGCTTCGCGCGACTCTAGTCCTCCGGTGCCGGTTCAGTCGAACCGGCCGACGCCTTTCAGCCGCTTGAGAAAGTAACCGTCGTCGAGCGATTCGATCGACACCTTCTTGCCTTTCGTCGGTGCGTGCACGAAACGGCGGTTGCCCAGATAGATACCGACGTGGTGGCGGTTCCAGCTGGTGTCGAAGAACAACAGATCGCCCGCCGATGCTTGCGCGAGTTCGATCGGTCTCGCCGCGCGCTGCTGCGCGGTCGAATTGCGCGGGATCGTCAGACCGGCGCGCTGGTACGCGTAGAACGCGAGTCCGCTGCAGTCGAATCCCGACGGCGACTCACCGCCGTAGCGGTACTTCACGCCGACCATGCTCTTAGCCACCGACGCCGCCTGTACACCGTACGGCGACGGCGCCGGCTGATGCGACGCGCACCCGGCCAGCACCAGCAACAGAACGAGCGTCAGGTGGCGTTCGGAAAGTCGGAGCTTCGTCGGCATCAACATGGGCGTGATGGTATCGCGGCGTCGCGTCTCGGCCATTCCTGTATATTCCCGACGCTAAACCGTTCACGGATCCAAGACATGGGCAGTCGCCGGGCCATACGCCGCATTCTCGTCGCCAACCGCGGCGAAATCGCCATCCGCATCATCCGCGCCGCCAACGAGCTCGACATCGCGACCACCGCGGTCTATGCGCCCGACGACGCGCGCTCGCTGCACGTGTCGCGCGCCGACGGCTCTCACGCACTCGCAGGACGCGGCGTCGCGGCGTATCTCGACATCGCCGCGATCGTCGCCGCCGCGCGCGCCAACGACTGCGACGCGGTGCATCCGGGCTACGGATTTCTCGCCGAAAATCCGCGCTTTGCCGTGGCGCTTGCCGATGCCGGCATCACGTTCATCGGCCCCGACGCCGCCACGCTCGAACTGTTCGGCGACAAACTGCGGGCGCGCGCATTCGCGGCGCAGTGCGGCGTGGCGGTGCCGACCGGCACGCCCGCGGCGATCGACCTCGAGTCCGCACGAGCCTTTCTCGCGTCGTGCCGCAGCGGCGCGATGATCATCAAGGCCGTGGCCGGCGGCGGCGGGCGCGGCATGCGCGTCGTCAATGCAGCCTCCGAACTGCAAGATGCTTTCAAGCGCTGCGCATCGGAAGCGCAGGCGTCGTTCGGCGATGCGCGCCTGTATGCGGAAGAACTGCTCAGCGACGCACGTCACATCGAAGTGCAGATCGTCGGCGACGGTACCGAAGTGGGCCATCTGTGGGAGCGCGAGTGCACGCTGCAACGGCGCCATCAGAAAATCGTCGAGGTGGCGCCTAGCCCGTCGCTCAACGAAGCCGCGCGCGCCTCCATCCTCGACGCCGCACTGCGCATCGCCGGTACGGCGCACTACCGGAGCCTTGGCACGCTCGAGTTCCTGGTCGAAGGCGCCGATAGGCGTTCGCCGCGCATCGTCTTCATCGAGGCGAATCCACGGCTGCAGGTCGAACACACCGTTACCGAAGAGGTGACCGGCGTCGATCTGGTGAAAGCGCAGATCCGCATCGCCGGCGGCGCCACGCTGCGCGATCTGCATCTGTCGCGCGACGAAGCGCCGAAGCCGCGCGGTTACGCGCTGCAGGCGCGCGTGAACATGGAAACGATGACCGAAGCCGGCGACGCGAAGCCGGCCGGCGGCACGTTGACCGCATTCGCGCCGCCGAGCGGCCCTGGCGTGCGTGTCGATACATTCGGCTATTCCGGCTACACGACCAGCCCGAACTACGACTCGCTGCTGGCGAAAGTGATCGTGCACAGCGCCTCGAACGAGTTTGCTGACGTGCTCACTCGGGCGCGGCGTGCGCTCGGCGAGTTCGCGATCGGCGGCGTGCAGACGAATCTCGCGTTCCTGCGCGCATTGCTCGCGCACCCCGACGTGGTTGCGAATCGCATCTCGACCCGCTTCATCGAACAGCACGCCGGCGAACTTGCGCGCGCTGCAGCGGCCGCGGGCCAACACACGTTGCCCGGAACCGACGCGCGTAATTCCGGGCTCGCCGGCGCGCGCGTCGACAGCAGCGACCCTCTCGCCGTGTTGACGCACGGCAAGTCGGAGGACACGGCGGCCGAAGCTGTCGCGCAGGACGAATTCGTACCCGAGGGCAGCGTGGCGCTGCGCGCGCCGCTGCAGGGCACGATCATTTCGATCGAGGTCGAGCCCGGCGCGACGGTGCGCAAAGGCCAGCAACTGCTGGTGATGGAAGCGATGAAGATGGAGCACGTGATCGCGGCGCCGGCGAGCGGCATCGTGGAATCGTTGTCGGTCACACGCGGCGATGCGGTGTTCGAGGGTCGCGTGCTCGCGCTGCTCACCGTTGCCGAGACCGGTGATCACGCCGACGAAGACGCAGGCGCCGTCGACCTCGACAGCATTCGACCCGATCTCGCCGAAGCGCTGGAGCGACACGCGATCGGTCTCGACGATCGCCGCCCCGACGCAATCGCCAAGCGGCGCAAAACCGGACACCGCACCACCCGAGAGAACATCGACGATCTGGTCGATCCGGGCTCGTTCATCGAATACGGTCCGTTGGTGGTCGCGGCTCAACGGCGCCGTCGGACGATTCAGGATCTGATCGAGAAGACCCCTGCCGATGGGATGGTGGCCGGGGTCGGTAGCGTGAACGGCGATCTGTTCGACGAGACGCGTGCGCGCTGCGCGGTGCTGTCGTACGACTACACCGTACTCGCCGGCACTCAGGGCGCGCAGAACCATCGCAAGAAAGACCGTCTGTTCGAAATCGCCGAGCACGCGCGGCTGCCGATCGTGTTCTTCACCGAAGGCGGCGGCGGCCGTCCCGGCGACACCGACGGTCTCGGCGTCGCGGGGCTCGACGTGATGGCGTTCCAGTATTTCGGTGCTCTCTCCGGGCTGGTGCCGCTGATCGGCATCACGTCGGGTCGTTGTTTTGCCGGCAACGCCGTGCTGCTCGGCTGCTGCGACGTAGTGATTGCCACCGAAGGCTCCAACATCGGCATCGGGGGGCCGGCGATGATCGAGGGCGGCGGTCTCGGTGTGTTCCGGCCCGAAGCGGTCGGCCCAATGAGCGTGCAGGTGCCGAACGGCGTCGTCGACATCGCCGTGAAAGACGAAGCCGAAGCCGTTGCCGTGGCGAAGAAATACCTGAGCTACTTCCAGGGCGCGGTTAAAGACTGGACGTGCGCCGACCAGCGGTTGTTGCGCTCGGCGATTCCGGAGAACCGCCTGCGCGTATACGACGTGCGCAAAGTGATCGAGACGCTCGCCGACGCAGACTCCGTGCTCGAGATCCGGCGTGGCTTCGGCCACGGCATCGTCACGTCGTTCATCCGCATCGAGGGCCGGCCGATGGGGCTGATCGCCAACAACCCGACCCACCTCGCGGGCGCCATCGATAGCCCCGGCGCCGACAAAGCCGCCCGCTTCATGCAGCTGTGCGACGCATTCGACATCCCGCTGCTGTTCCTGTGCGACTGCCCCGGCATCATGGTTGGCCCCGAAATCGAAAAGACCGCGCTGGTGCGCCACGCGTCGCGGATGTTCGTCACCGGATCCTCCGTGACGGTGCCGTTCTTCACCATCGTGCTGCGCAAGTCATACGGTCTCGGCGCACAGGCAATGGCCGGCGGCAGTTTCAAAGCGCCGTTCTTCGCGGTGTCGTGGCCAACGGGCGAGTTCGGGGGCATGGGACTCGAAGGCGCTGTGAAACTCGGTTATCGCAACGAGCTTGCGGCGATCGAAGATCCGGAAGAACGCAAGAAGACGTACGAAGAGATGGTGGCGCGCAGCTACGAACGCGGCAAAGGCGTGAACGTGGCGTCGCATTTCGAAATCGACGACGTGATCGATCCGATGGAGTCGCGGCGCTGGATCGTGGCCGGTCTCAAGGCGTCGCCTCCGCCGCCGGCTCGAACCGGGAAGAAGCGGCCTTGCGTCGATACCTGGTGAAATGTGATCGGTGAGTGATCGCCGGTGCCTGGCACCAGCGATTACTTATTGGGGCGTCAATCCCGGTGCCTGGGCACCAGAGTTCGCGTTAAGTAGACGCCGGTGCCTGGCACCGGCAATTACTTATTGCGCGGCGAGTCGCGAAGGACGATGAATTGAAGATCGATCCCGATTCTCCAGCTCCTTCGCAGCAATCGTGCGCAGTTTCCGTCAGGCGTTCGCGTCCTAGGTCGGCAACATCCTCGGTGTATAGAGGTTGCCGCTCAGCCGCACGGTCTCGTTCCACAACTCGCGTAGTTGCGCGGCGCTCTCCGTTTGCCTCGCCGCGTTCGCGCCGACGTGTGCCAGCACGCTCCGCACGCGCGTCGTGAGGTCTGCCGGCCGTACCGATAGCGTGGTGATGCGATTCAGCGCCAGCCGATCAGGCGGCGGCCACATCGAATTCAGCGCGTAGATGACCTGAACGAGCTGGAAGCAGATGCGTGATGCGCATCCGGCGAATCCATAAGCGTCGGTCGCTGCGACGTACTTCGGCAGGAACGCGTTCAGGTTGAACTCGATGCTCCACAGGAAGTCCTGCACGATGCGGCGTCGCAGCGCATCGGGATAAACGCCTGCCCGCGCGCGCAGATGCTCGAGCGACTCGCTGCGGTCGAACAGCGGTACGCAGATGGCGAGCTCTTCGACGAAGGTCGGGCTGAAGTATCCGTACGGAGGTTGCTGGGCCCAATGCAGCTCCCAGCGCCCCTCAGCGAGATCGTCGAGTACGCGTTGGCATTGTTGCAGGCTGCGATACAGCACGTCGACGCGTTGGCCCGCGAAGCTGAGCCATGCGCCGCCGTTCACCCACGGTCCCCACTCGCCGATCTGCGTGAAGGTCGGCGTTGCGTCGGGCGTCAGCGGGGCGACGATGTCGTTGAGTCGGGCCGGCGCCGGCGGTTGCCTCTCGTCGTAGAACAGCACGAGATCGATGTCCGAGGCTGCGGCGGCATGGCCGCGTGCAAACGAACCGCCCAACGCCATCGCAGCGATGCTGGGTTCGCCGCGCAACGCATCAACGATCCGTTGTACGAGTTGTTGCTGTCGTGCGTCGAGCGGGCTGTTCACACTCGAGTCTCCGTGGTGCTTCGCTGCAGGAGTCTAGCGTTGCGATCAGTGCCCGAGGTACTTCGCATCGGTCAAGCTCTGGAGAAACGCCACGAGATCGAGCTTTTCCTCCACGCTGAGATCGAGCGCGTGGATCTCCTTGCGCTTGAACGGATTGGCGCGACCGTCGCCCGCGTTCGGCCCGCCTTCGATGTCGCGTCCGCCGGCCGCGTAGAACTCGATCACTTCCGCCAGCGTCGCGATGCTGCCATCGTGCATGTACGGCGCGGTGACGGCGACGTTGCGAAGCGTCGGGGCACGGAACGCGCCCATGTCGGTGTCGCGGTGCGTGTGCATTTCCAGACCCGGGTCGGGGTAACGACCGGTACCGCCGAGGTTGTAGAGACCGGTGTTGTGGAACACCGGCGGCGGATCGGTCACACCCTGTTGACGCACGGGTCCGGACAGATTGAAGCTCGCGTGACACAACGAACAGTTGGTGCGGTCCGAAAAGAACAGCTTCATGCCGCGCTTCGCATCCGGCGTCAGCGAATCGTCGCCCCAGTACAGATAGCGGTCGAAGGCGGAGTCGGCTGAGAGCAGCGTGCGTACGTACGTGGCAATCGCCTGCACCGTCTGGTCCAGAGTGAACTGCGGGCCGGATTCCGGAAACGCCGCTTCGTGCAGCGGCGCGAGCCCCGTGTCGGCGCTCAGCTCGGCGAGCCGCTCCGGCAGCACCTGGTCGAGCCCGAGTTCCACCGGTGTGTGATTGAACATCGGTACGCGATGCTGGGTCTCCAACGACGTCAGTGAGGGGTCGGACCAGCCGAACGTCGTTGCATACGCGATGTTGATCAGCGTCGGAGTGTTGCGCGTGTGATGTTCGCCGGTGGCGCCGATCGCGGTCGCGCGTCCATCGGTGAACGCGAGCGCCGGCACGTGACAGCTCGCACAACTGTATGCACCAGTCACCGAGAGTCGCCCGTCGCCGAACAAGCGTTCGCCGAGCGCGACCTTCGCTGCACTCATCGGATTGTCTGCGGGGACCGGCGGCGCCCGCAGACCGGTCGGTAGAACCCATCGGTATTCGTCGGCCGCGACGCTTGCGAACCAGCCGGCGAGCAGCGCCCCAACTAGCGCGCGGGAACCGAAGATCCGCAGGTCAATTCCAGGGACGAACGTTGTTCGTCGACATCGACACCGTGTTCACCGCAACCGCTTTGCGCTCGGTCACCCAGTCGCTGAACGCTTTCGCATCGGCCGACGTGTTCTCCTGGTGCGTATTCAGCCACGCCTCCATCGCGCGCATCAGCGCAGCCGCCTGGTCCTGATCGGCGCGTACCAGCGCGAGATAGGCATCCTGCACCTGCTTGAACTGCGACAGAGCGAGATACGCCTCGCCGCGATATTCGATGGCCGGTGCGAAATCCGGTTTGACGACGAGCGCGGTGTTGTACGCCTTCACCGCCTCGTCGTAGCTGCCGGTCTTGCGGAACGCGAACCCGAGTTCGTTCATAGCCTGATAGTTGCGATTGTCGTAGCCGATCGCCTTTCGGTAATCGTCGATCGCGTCCTCGTACTGATCCTTGGCCTTTCCGAGCTGCTTCTCGCGGTCTTTGTCGTCCTTCGCCGCAGCCGCTTTCGCCTCGTAGTCCTGCGCGCGCTCTTTGTGTTTGAGCCCGGCGTTGTAACTTCGGGCGGACATCTGCTGCGGCGTCATGCGCGGCGCAGAGGTCATGCCGCCGGTATCGCCGCCGCCGGACATCGGACCGCTTCCGGCGCCGAACGCGAACGGCGCCGCCGCCAGTAACGCAGCTGCCAGAGTCATCGTTAGCCTGGTCATGTGTTTCGTCTCCTCACTCTTCACCCACCACCGTGATCGAACTGCACGCCTACCATCCTTAGTGCGGCGTGGCCCCGAAACGGTTCATCGCCCGGCTCACCCTTCGCTGTCCAGCGCCGCCGCGGACAACACCGGCCGATAGGTCGGAAACGGCCGTTCCGTCCGCATCAGATCGTGCAGCGCGCCCATCGTTGCGAATTCGGCCAGGGTTTCCAGCTGGCGGCGCGTGACCGACATCAGACCGAAGTCGCCGCGATCGTTGCGCGTCAGCGCCTCGCGCGGACTGATCCACAGCGAGTCCACCGTTTCGTATTCGTCGTGCCGGCCGTGTTGCTTCGCCGGTGCTTCGGCGATGAAAAAGCGTGTATCGAAGCGCCGCGGTCGCCCTTCCGGTGTGATCCACCGATTCAGGAAGTGCATGCGGTCGATCGCCAGCATCAGACCTTCGCGCGCGCAGATCTCGTTGAGAGAGAGCTCACCGCGATGGAGCGCGTGCCGATATTCGTCGAAGCGTTGTCGCAGATCCTCGTCGTGCAACTCGAGCAGCGCGCCGTTGCGATCGTACGCCAGCAGCACACCCGCCTCTTCGAAGCTCTCGCGGATGCCGGCGATCCAGAAGCCGCGCCACTCGGCGCCGAGCGCGTGCTGTTGCGGCATTTGTGCGTCGTCAGGTCCGCGGCGCAGTACGTCGTACACATGCAGGTGATCGTCGCCGTCGACGCGGCCGCCCGGAAACACGTACATGCCGCCGGCAAACGCCGCCTGCGCCGTACGGCGCAACATCAGAATCTCAAAACCCGGATCGGTGTCGCGCGCAAGTATCACGCTCGCCGCGGGACGGATCGGTTGAACGGGGCTTGCCGCCATACGCCTGTATCAAAATTCGATTTCGCCGCAGGGTAGCCCGCTGCCGCTGACGAGGGAAGTGGACGCGCCGCGACCACGCGCGGTGTAACGGTGGCGCCCGACCGACGAACCCGCATAAGATTGCGCTCCAAACCAAAACAATCAGGGGAGACGGTTTTGGCGAAACAGCCGAACAACAAGATCCTGCTCGACATTCACCGCCGCATGGTCCGCATCCGCGTCTTCGAAGAGGAAGCCGGCAAGCTGATGGAAGCCGGCAAGATTCCCGGCGCCTTGCACCTTTATGTAGGCCAGGAAGCAGTCGCGGCCGGCGTGATGGTGCACCTCAGCAGCGACGACCAGATCACCAGCACGCATCGTGGTCACGGTCATCTCATCGCGAAAGGCGGAGAGTTCGATCGGATGTTCGCCGAACTGTTCGGCCGCGCCACCGGCTATTGCAAAGGCAAAGGCGGCAGCATGCACATCTGCAATATGGAGCTCGGCATGCTCGGCGCGAACGGCATCGTCGGCGGCGGTCCGCCGATCGCCATCGGCGCGGCGTTCTCGCAGAAATTCAAGAAGACGAAGAACGTCGCGGTCGCGTTCTTCGGCGATGGTGCATCGAACGAGGGCTCGTTCCACGAAGCAGCGAACATGGCGGCGCTGTACAAGCTGCCGGCGATTCTGGTGTGCGAGAACAACGGCTACGGCGAATTCACACCCCAAGCGAACCACCAGGCGATCGTCGACGTGGCCGACCGCGCGGCCGGCTACGGCATGCCCGGCGTGGTCGTGGATGGGATGGACGCAATCGCCGTTTACGAAGCCGCGGGCGAAGCCGTAGAACGAGCGCGTAAAGGGGCGGGTCCGACGCTGCTCGAGTGCAAGACGTACCGCTTCTACGATCACGTCGGCATCCGCGGCATGGGGCTCACGTATCGCACCGATGACGAAGTGCGGGAATGGATGCAGCGCGATCCGATCAAGCTGTTCGAAGCGCGCTTGGCCGAGCAAGGCGTTCTATCCGAGAAGAAAGCCGCCGCCGTGCACGCTGAAGTGCAGCAGCAGGTGAAGGACGGCATCAAGTTCGCCGAAGACAGTCCGTTCCCCGACGCGGCGAGCCTGCTCGACGACGTCTACGCCACCGGATCGTAAGGAATCGCCATGGGACAAGCACAAGCAAAAGCGGACACCGGCGCGCGCAAACTGCCGTACGTCAGCGCAATCACCGAAGGCGTGCGCGAAGTCTTGCTCGAGCAGGACACCGCATTCGTCGCCGGTGAAGACGTGGGCCAGGCCGGCAGCGTATACGGCTACTACCGTGGGTTGTTCAAAGAGTTCGGCGGCGACCGCGTCATCGACACGCCGATCTCGGAGAAGGGCATCATCGGTCTCGGCGTCGGGGCCGCTGCCACCGGGCTGCGACCGATCGTCGACATCATGTTCATGGACTTCCTCGGCGAGTGCATGGACGAAGTCGCGAACCAGATGGCGAAGATGCGCTTCATGTTCGGCGGCAGCGCGACGTTGCCGATCACCGTGCTGACGATGTCGGGTGCCGGCGCGAACCTCGCGGCGCAACACTCGCAGAGTCTCGAAGCGTGGATCGCGCATCTGCCCGGGCTGAAAGTGGTGATGCCGGCGACGCCGTACGATGTGAAAGGCAGCATCATCGCCGCCGCGCGCGACGACAATCCGGTGTTCGTGGTGATGAACAAAATGTCGCTCGGCCTCACCGGCGAAGTACCCGAGGGCGCGTATGAGGTGCCCATTGGCGTCGCCAACATCGTGCGGCCGGGCAAGGACTACACCATCGTCACGCTCGGCCGGATGTTGCACGAGGCGCTGAAAGCGGCGGAAACGCTGAAAGGCCTCGGCATCGACGCGGAGGTGATCGACGCGCGCAGCGTGCAGCCGTTCGATACCAAGACGGTCGTCGACTCGGTGAAGAAGACGCATCGTGCGCTGGTGGTGCACGAAGCAGTCCGCTTCGGCGGTTTCGGGGCCGAGATCGCCGCGCAGATCCAGGAACACGCGTTCGATTATCTCGACGCGCCGGTCGGCCGCGTCGGCGCGCCGTTCTCGCCGGTGCCGTTCAGCCCGGCGCTCGAGAAACTGTACGTGCCGAACGCGGAACGGATCGTCGCGGAAGCGCGCCGCCTGATCGGCGTCTGACGTTCCCGTGGCCGTCGGCACCATCGGGATCGCCGTCAATCCGGCGTCCGGTAAAGACGTTCGCCGGTTGGTAGCGCGCGCGTCGGTTTTCGACAACCAGGAAAAGCGCGCCATCGTGCGGCGCGCCATCGTTGGCGCGTTGGGCGCGGGGGCGAACATCTTCGCGTACGTTCCGGACAGCCACCGCATCGCGGAATCGGCGTTGTCGGAGTTCGGCTCGGAGGTATGCAGTTACGCAGTGGAGTCGCCACAGACCGCCAGCACGCTCGATACCATACGGGGTGCGCGCGCTCTCGCCGCCGCCAACTGCGTTGCGGTGTTGACGCTCGGCGGCGACGGTACCAACCGCGCCTTCGCGCTCGGCTGGCGCGATGCGCCGCTGCTGCCGATTTCCACCGGCACCAACAACGTGTTCCCGCGTTTCGTCGAAGCGACCGTTGCCGGCGCCGCGGCCGGCTTGATCGCGAGCGGCGCAATTGCACTGCGCGACGTCGCCCGGCAGGCGAAAACGATCCGCGTGCAGATCGACGGCGAACGCGACGACCTCGCGTTGATCGACGCGGTGCTGACCAGCGAGCGATTCGTCGGCGCGCGTGCCCTGCTCGAGGCCGATCTGCTGCGGCTCGCGCTGCTGACGCGCGCCGATCCGGCCGCGGTCGGCATCACAGCGATCGGCGGTTTGGTGGCGCCGCTCGGCGATGCCGCCGATCAGGGTCTGCTGCTCACCCTCGGCAGCGGCAACGAGGCCGTGCGTGCGCCGATCGCGCCCGGACTCTATGCGAACGTCCGCGTTGCCGCTTCGCGCCCGATCGAATTCGGCGAGGAAGTCACGGTGACCGGACCCGGTGTGCTGGCCTTCGACGGCGAACGCGAACGCGTATTGAAATCGGACCAGCGCGCGCGACTGACGGTGCAACGCGACGGTCCGTGGGTGATCGACGTAGCCAAAACGCTGGCGCGGGCCGCCGAGTCCGGCGCATTCAGAATTCACGTTGGAGACCTAGATGGCGACTGAGATCTATCTGGTGAAAGTCGGCATGACCATGACCGAGGGTATGGTCGAAGAGTGGTACGTGCCGGACGGCGGCACCGTCAAACAGGGCGAACTGCTCTATCGACTGGAGACCGAGAAGGTCAACCTCGACGTAGACGCCGACGCCAGCGGCACCGTCAAACACGGCGTCGCGGTGGGCGTGACGATGCAGCCCGGCGACGTCATCGGTCATATCTATGCGCCAGGAGAAGCGATCCCCTCGACGGCACCGTCAGCGACCGTGACGGCGACTCCGGTCGCGACAGTCGCCGCATCGAAACCTGCAGCCGCGACTGCTCCGGCGGCCGCCGCCGCGGGTGGTCGCATGTTCTCTTCACCGGCGGCCCGGCGGCTCGCCGGGGAAATGAACGTCGATCTCGGCACGGTACGCGGCACCGGTCCCGGCGGCCGCATCGTCGAAGCCGATGTGCGAACCGCAGCGGCAAACCCGCTTGCCGCCTCTGCCCCGGCCGCGGCGGCCGGACCGGCCTCGCCGCTCGCGAAGCGCCTCGCCACCGAGCTCGGCGTCGATCTCGCTCGTGTGGCCGGCACCGGACCTGGTGGACGCATCACGAAGGAAGACGTGGAACGCGCCGCCGCGACAAGCGCCACCGCGTCAAGCGCCACCGCGTCAAGCGCCGCGGCGAAACCGTCAGCGACCGTGGTTGCAGCGGTGGCCAAAACCGCTCCATCGACACCCGCCGCGGGTCAACGCGTTCCCGTGAAAGGCATCCGCAAGGCCATCGCCACGCGGATGCACGATAGCCTGTGCAACTCGGCGCAGCTGACGATGGACATGGACGTGAACATGGACGACACGGTGAAGCTGCGCACGCAGCTGATCGCCGAGTGGGAGTCGCAGAACGTCCGTCCGACGTATACCGATCTCGTCGTCAAGGCGGCGGCGAAAGCGCTGCGCAGTCACCCGCTGATGAACAGCACGTTCGGCGAAACAGAGATCTCGTTGCTTTCCGACATTCACGTCGGCGTCGCGGTTGCGATCGATGCAGGCCTCGTGGTGCCGGTGGTGCGCAACGCCGATGCATTGCAGGTGCGTGAACTCGCGATCGAGAGCGCGCGGCTTGCGGCGCTCGCGCGCGACGGCAAGCTCGGCCTCGACGACATGGCCGGCGGCACGTTCACCGTGTCGGCGCTCGGCATGTACGGCGTCGATTCGTTCACGCCGATCCTGAACGCGCCGCAGTCCGGCATCCTCGGCGTGAACCGGATCCGCGACGACGTGGCGTGGGACGGCGACCGGCCGGTCAAACGCAAAACGATGCGCCTGTCGCTGACGTGGGATCACCGCGTGCTCGACGGCGCGCCGGCCGCGCAGTTCCTCGGCGCGGTGCGCGATCTGCTCGAAGCGCCGTATCGGCTGCTGGTGTAGCCGTGAGCGAGCAGATCCTCGACGTCATCGTGATCGGCGGCGGTCCGGGCGGCTACGTCGCCGCGATCCGCGCCGCGCAACTCGGCCTTGCCACGGCGTTGGTCGAGCGCGCGGAAATCGGCGGCGTGTGCCTGAACTGGGGCTGCATTCCGACCAAGGCACTGTTGCACACGGCCGACGTGCTGCGCGACATCGAGGGTGCCGCCGCGCTTGGAATCGACACCGGTCCGGCGCGCGTCGATCTGACGCGCGTGGTCGCGCGTTCGCGCGCCGTTGCCCAACAGCTCAATCGAGGGGTGACCGGGCTGCTGAAGAAGAACAAAGTGCAGGTATTCAAAGGGACCGCCCGGATTGCAGAGCCCGGCCGCGTCGCGGTCGACGGCGCGCAAGCGGCCACGCTCGGTGCCGACGCGATCGTGATCGCCACAGGCGCCCGCGCGAAGTCACTCCCTGGAATCGAGCCCGACGCACGGCTCGTGTGGACTGCGCGCGATGCGATGGTGCCGGACGTGCTTCCAAAGCGACTGCTGGTGATCGGCGCCGGCGCGATCGGCATCGAATTCGCGAGCTTCTACCGCACGCTCGGCAGTGAAGTGACGGTGGTGGAAGTGCTGCCGGAAATCCTTCCGACCGAAGACGCGGAGATTGCCACCGCCGCGCGACGCGCATTCGAGAAAGCCGGCATCGCGATTCACACCGGCACGTCGGTCGCATCGCTCGAACGGTCTTCGAACGAACTGCAAGCGGTGCTGAAATCGGCGACGGGTACGGTCGAAGGGACATTCGACCGCGCCATCCTCGCGGTGGGCGTTACCGGCAACGTCGAGGACCTCGGCCTCGAACGCACGCGTGTGGTCGTCGAGCGCGGTTTCATTCTCACTGACGAGACATGCGAGACCGCGGAGCCCGGCATCTACGCCATCGGCGACGTCGCCGGTCCGCCGTGCCTCGCCCACAAGGCGAGCCACGAAGCCGTCGCCTGCATCGAGCGCATCGCCGGCCTGGACGCGCATCCGCTCGACCGAAACCGCATTCCGGGTTGCACCTACAGCCATCCGCAGATTGCCAGCATCGGCTTGACCGAACGCGCCGCGGCGGCCGCGGGCCGTCAGGTCCGCATCGGACGTTTCCCGTTGATCGGAAATGGCAAGGCAATCGCCATCGGCGATTCGAACGGCATGATCAAGACGCTGTTCGATGCGCACACCGGCGAGCTGCTCGGCGCGCACATGGTCGGCCCCGGTGTCACCGAACTGATCCACGGCTTCGCGATCGCGATGGGCGCCGAAACGACCGAGGCCGAACTGATCGGCACCGTGTTCCCGCACCCGACCATCTCCGAGGCGATGCACGAGTCGGTGCTCGCCGCATACGGCCGCGCGTTGCACATCTAAGTAAAACCGGTGCCTGGCACCGGCCGTGACTTATTGCGTGACTTCGTGGTGCCTGGCACCCGCTTTTGACTTTCGTCACTTTGGTGCCTGGCACCGGCGATGACTTTGGTGCCTGGCACCAGCGATGACTTATCCGCCGATGAAGTCGGCTCACCTGCGCGCTGAAGCGCGCGCATTGGTCCGCGACCGCGGTCCGACGATATACTGCCGGCCATGATCACCATCTATCACGCACCCGGCACCCGTTCGATCCGCGTCATCTGGCTCTGCGAAGAACTGCAGATTCCGTACGAGGTCGTCACGGTCGACTTCTCTCCGGCCTATCGCGCCACGCCCGAATGGCGACGGCTGAACCCGGTCGGCAAAGTGCCGGCGATGACCGACGACGGCGTGTCGATGTTCGAATCCGGCGCCATGGTCGACTTCATTCTCGAGCGCTACGGCAAAGGACGGTTGCGCCCGCCTCCCGGCACGCCCGACGCCGCGCAGTATCTGCAGTGGAGCTGGTTCGCCGAAGCCACCTTTGCCCGGCCGTTGGGCGACATCGCGCAGCACACCGTCGTGAAGCCCGAGGCAGAGCGGATTCCGGCGATGGTCGAAGACGGGCGCAAACGCTCGCTACTGTGCATGGACGCGCTCGAAGCGGCCGTGCCAGGAGGACGCTATCTGATCAACGGCACATTCACCGCGTCAGACATCATGATGGGCTACACGCTGATCCTGGCGCGGCGCTTCAAGGTGCTCACGCCCACCACCTATCCGAACGTGAACGCCTACATGGCCCGGCTCGAAGCGCATCCGGGCTTCATCAAGGCGCAGAAGTAAATTCAAAACATGTTCACCTATCTCGACCCCGCCGTCCGGCGCAGGCTGATCGCGCAAGGCAAGCTGCGTCGCATCGATCTGCGCGGCAACGCGCTCGATCCCAACGTGGCGCCGCCGGAAGGCGAAGGCGCGATCAACCTGCTCGGCCCCATTCCCCTGCCGATTCATCTGGGGCGCGTTCACACGCACGTGCAGTGGTATGCGAGCGTGCGCTCCACCGAACTGTCGAAAGTGGAGGAGCTGGCCGGCGCGCTGCGCACGCAAGGCGGCAGCAAACTGTTCTCGCTGCTCGCGTCGTCGATGGCGGTGAACAGCGTATTGCTGGCCGGCGATCCGACGAAATATCAGAACCCGCTCGTGCGCGTGCATTCGAGCTGTCTCACCGGCGACGTGTTCGGTTCCGAGCGCTGCGAATGCGGACCGCAACTCGCCGGCGCGCTCGAACGCATCACGCAGGAATCGGGCGGCGGCGTGCTCGTGTACATGGCCGGACACGAAGGGCGTGGCATCGGACTGTGGGCGAAAGCCGCCACCTATCTGCTGCAGGACGCCGGCGAAAACACCTACCAGGCGAACCGCTCGCTCGGTCTGCCCGACGACTCGCGCGATTTCACCGACGCCGGCGCGCTGCTGCACCACTTCATCGGCGACAAGCCGATGCGGCTGCTCACCAACAATCCGAAGAAGGTGCAAGACCTGGCGCAGATGGGGCTTTCGCACATCACGCCGGTGAAGCACGTGCTCGGCGTGGGCGACAGCAACCGCCGGTATCTCGATGCCAAGCGCCAGTGGGGCCATCAGCTCGACGAGCAGGATCTGTCCTGAATGTACGGTGGAATGGAGCTTCGAGCGCGGCGGAGATGCGTGTGTGCTGCGTCGGGCACGCTCAAGCCCTCCTTGGGCGCTTTAGCCGGGGCCATCCCTGCCCCCGGATAGCCCTCCGCAACACACACGCACCTCCGCCTCGGGTCATGTCTCCATCGACAGTGATCTTGGGAGTGTGAACGCGCGCTTTGCGCGGGTTCATCTCACCAACAAGTCAACGGACGGTGCCAGGCACCAGCTTTTGCACATCGAACAAATCACCGCCGGTGCCTGGCACCGGCGGTGACTTATTCATCCTCGAACGAAGGCGCGACTTCGATGGGTGGAAAGGGCGACGGATGATCGTTGCGGAGGCGCATCACCCAACCCGCCGCGCCGGAGCAACGATCACCCGTCGCCCATCCCCTGAAGAAGCCACCTTTCACTGACACGCCTACTGCGGACATCCGGCAAGCGCTTTCGGCGCCACCCCGATCAACCGCGTCGCGGCTTCGCGGAACCCGGCATTGGTGACCGGTGCATGCGCCTGCGCCAGCGAGCGCGCCAGATCGTCGAGCGACTTGGCATCGTGCGTGGCCGCACGGATTTCGCGATCGAGCGCCCGCATGACGCCCACCGCGTGTGCGGTCTGCGCGCCCTCCGATCGATCCGTGGCAATGCACTTGTTCCCTTCGCTCCACTTGGCGAGCGTGTCGAAACTCGCAGCATAGCGTTGCTCGCTGAT
Source organism: uncultured Gammaproteobacteria bacterium (assembly GCA_963780795.1). Lineage (GTDB taxonomy): Bacteria > Pseudomonadota > Gammaproteobacteria > Pseudomonadales > Azotimanducaceae > DATJGR01. The sequence goes on from CAWADH010000018.1 coordinate 84,669, forward strand.
CGTGTTCGAGCGGCGCAATACCTCGAGGCTGTAGAACTCGGCGATGCCTTCCACGATCCAGTCGGCGCCGCCTGCGCCGTGCAAGCCGCTTGCCACGTGCACCATCTCGTGCAGCGGCGTGCTGGTGCCGTTCTGGCTGATCAGCGGACGATCCGCGTGCAGATAGATCGAACCGGCGCCCGACAAACCGCCGCGCCACATGTCGTCCGGCCCGCTGACGATCAAGAGCCGCTGCGGAAACTGCGGAAATATCTGCACCAGCGCCGGCAACGTCCAACGCACGAACGCGAGAACGTCGTTCGCTCTGAAACCGGAACCTTCGGGGCTGCCAACGGCGATGCGCCGATCGGCGACGATATCACGGCGTATCGCGAGCTTGCCCGCCAACAACCAGCCTTTGGGGCGATCGAAGTTGGCATTCGGATCGTCGACCTCGCGCAAGTGGCCCTCGGCCGGACCATATGGCGTCTCGATCGACCAACCCGCGGGCGCGCCGAGGCGCAGCGTCGCCGCCGACTTCGCGCCTTTCAGCACACGCACCTTCGCGGGTGGGAACAGCCGATCCAGTTTCAGCAACGCCCAACTCTCGGTGATGCGCGCGTCCTGCCCGCCGGTGTCGCGGGCGTGGTCGATCGCATACTCGAAGTGCAGCACACCGCCGTCAGCGGGAGGCGACCAGTCGATCGCGTCGGCTGTGGTCGCAACGTCGCCCTGCCCATGCACGCTTAGATAACGATCGCGCGGGGCGTCGAAATGGATGTGCCGCAACAGCGCGCGCGGTTGGCGCACGGCGATGCGCACCTCCGCACGGTGTGCGCCGGGGTCCAGCGTCGCGCCATAAACGATCTGGTAGACAGTGTCGTCCGGCGCGGCCGGCGACGCCGACAATGCACACGCTGCCAGCGCAAACCATCGCGCGGTCTGCTTCATCGCGTCTCCCTGTGGTTTGCGTTGGTCAACCCGACTTGACGAGTTGCTGCCAGAAGACGTGCCGTCCGTCGAGCGCCTGAGACACCGGCAGCCTCGCAAACGTGTCGTTGGCATAAGCAGCCGATAGATCGAACGGCGTGAGCGACAACAGCGCGGTCCACCCGTCGAACGACCACGTTTTCATCCGATGCGTTTCCTCTACGCTGCGACCGTCCGGAAAAACACAGCGCGAGCGATGCGTTTCGAATCCGTCGTCGTAGCCGAGGCATTCCCATTCGAAGCGCAACGTCTCGCCGCGATAATCGAACTCCCATGATTCCGCTTCGACTGGCGTATCCGGTTGCTTGAGGTCGAGCTGAATCCAATAGCTCGAACCGGTGTACAGATTCCGTGCGACGGCGTTCAGGTGCGACTGCATCGCGGCGGCGGACGGCAGGTGGGCGAGGCTGTTGATCGGACAGACCGCGAGATGGCAGCCTTCGTCGAGGTCGAAATCCGTAACGTCCGCTTCGATCCACTCGCCGGACAGTCCGGCTTGCGCGTAGCGCTGCGCTGCGAGCTCGAGCATTTCGCGCGACGTGTCGACACCGACGGTTGCGAATCCGGCCGCGGCAAAGCCGCGCGCTAATCGACCACTGCCGCACATCGGTTCGAGCACGCGCCCGTGCGCGAGCCCGGACAATGCCGAGATCGATGCAACCTGACTACTCACGTCCCAATCGAACGCGGCGTCGTAGAGCGCGGCGTGTTCGGTATAAAGACGATGCACAGACATCTGAGAAGCGCGACAAGCCGATCGGGTTTCCAACATAATCGCCGTCCGATCAGAAAGCGAGGTATCCCATGCGCTCCACTTTCACTACGGTCTTCGTTGCGATGCTGCTGCTCGGCGCCGGCAACATGGCGCGCGCAGCTGACGTGGTCGAGGAAGAGGCCGTCGACGAAGATGGCATCGTCGAGGAATGCGGTGAAGGCGACGGGCTGCAACCGTGTCGAGATGCGGAAGGTGAAACGTGGAAACACGCCGACGATCCGGACTACGTCAAAGAGGACTCCACGCAACAACTCGAGAAGTCGTCCACGCAGATCCGCGACGAAACGCCGCAGCAGCTCGAAAAGACGATTGAACAGATCGAGGACGACGAGAAGAACTGAGGGGCGCGACGATGCGGAACTGCCGATGGACGCTCGCGCGCAAACCGCCCGGTGGCTGGCCGGTGACAGAAGACTTCGCGTGGTCTGAAACGGCCATCCCGGAGCCGTCAGCCGGCCAGATGCTGACACGCACCCTCTATCTCTCGTTAGATCCCTATCAGTGGGGTCGGCGCCGCGGCGGTGTCGAAGCGGTCGGCGAGGTCTGTCACGGCAGAACCGTGTCGCAGGTGGTCGAGAGCCGCGTCGACAGTTACCAGCCGGGTGATTTCGTGTTCAACACCAACGGCTGGCAAACACACGGACTCACGGGCGACGGCGTCTCGGTGTTCGGCTACATGTTCCCGCGCAAGCTCGACCCGTCGGTGGCGCCGATTTCGACCGCGGTCGGCGTCATGGGCATGCTCGGGCTCACCGCTTATGCCGGTCTCGTCATTCAGTGCGAACCGCGGCTCGCGGAGACGGTTGTGGTCTCGGCCGCTTCCGGCGGTGTCGGCCAGGTGGTGGGCCAGATCGCGAAGATTCTTGGGTGTCGCGTGGTCGGCATCGCCGGCACCGGGGAGAAGTGCCGCTTCGTCGTCGACGAGCTGGGTTACGACGCCTGCGTTTCGCACCGCAGCGCGACGCTCGGCGACGATCTCGCCGCGGTGTGTCCCGACGGCATCGACATCTATTTCGAAAACGTCGGCGGCAAAGTGTTCGAAGCCGTGTTGCCACACCTGAACACACGCTCGCGCATCAGCCTGTGCGGCATGATATCGCAGTACGGCAACGTCGGCGGCAATCCACGCGATGCGTGGATGGCTATCGGTCAGCCGTACTTCGAGCGCCATTCGGTAGCCGTTCACGATCTGCGCGTCGGCAACTTCGTCGCCGATCATCAGGACCGTTTTCTCGCGGAGATGGGCGATTGGGTCCGGTCGGGCCGCGTGAAGTACAAGGAAGATCTGTGGCAAGGGCTCGAGCAGGCCCCCACCGCGTTTCGCGCCATGCTCGACGGCCGCAACTTCGGCAAGACGCTGGTCGCGGTCAGCCCGGATCCGACGCGCGCGTAACGCGTTCCCAGCCGCTGCCACAGATCGACCGGTTCACCAACGCGCCGACGGGCGCGCGACCACGCCCTTCGGCGTAACCGCGAGATGCGTCAGCGTCTGATCGTCGTGCCGCATCCGCCACGACAACATCTTCTGCGCATACTCGAGCATCACCGGCAGATAGGCCGGATCCGCGGCGCGGTTGCGAAACTCGTGCGGGTCGTCGTGAAGATCGAACAACAACGGCGGTAAACCCGCGAAGTGCACGTATTTGTAGCGCTCACCGCGGATCACGTTGAGCGTGCACGCGTGCAGCGGTATTCCCAACGCGCGCTCTGCGCTGTCGTCCGCAGGATCGCGGAAGTCGAACTCCCAATGCGCTTCTTCGCGCCAGCGCGCCGGGCGTGCTGACGACCGCAGGAAGGGGATCAGGGAGCGACCGTCGCACGCGTGCGGCGCGTGGATGCCCAACCACTCGAGCATCGTCGGCATGATGTCGACGTTCTCGGTGAACGCGTCGACGGTGCGGCCGCGCGTCGCATCAGCGGCCGCGCGCGGATCCCGCACGATCAGCGGGATGTGATACGACTGTTCGAAATAACCGCATTTGCCGAGCAGCCAGTGATCGCCGAACTGCTCGCCATGGTCCGACGTGAACACGATCAGCGTGTCGTCGTATCGACCGGTCGCTTTGAGATGCGCGAACAGCCGGCCGAGATTGTCGTCCACCTCGCTCATCAGACCGTAGTACGAGGCCTTCAGCCGCCGCAGCTTCTTCTCCGACTCCGGTGCGCGATAGTTCTTGTCGGACAGCTGGAATGCGAGCCACGGATGCTGCTCGGCTTCGAGCTCCGGCGACGCCGCGCGCACGAATCCCGGCAGCGCATCCGGCGCATAGCGGGCGTGATACGGCGCCGGCGCGATCCACGGCGGATGCGGCCGCAACAGCGACAGGTGCACGCACCACGGCTCGGGTCGGTCAGTCACGTAGTCGATCACCTGATCGGTCATGAAGAAGGTGTCGTGCAGATGGCTCGGCAACCGCAACGGCGCCGGGGACGGTCCGCCGTTCTCGAACTCGATCTGGTCGACTTTCTGGAAATACAGGTCGTAAGGTCGCGCCGGTATCGGCGCGCCGCGTTCGCGCAGCCACTCCACCCACGAACTGATGTCGGCCGTGAGCAACGTTTCGACGCGCAACCCGGGCAGCACCCCTTCGTAAGTCGTCAGCACGGGATGATCCGCCGGATAGTCGCGCGGATCGGGGCTGGTGTCGGTGTAGCCGAACAGCACCGGGTCGTAACCGGCGCCGCGCACGATCTGCGCCCAGTTCTCGTGGCGTCGGTCGAGCGGCGTGCCGTTCGTGCCGGAGCGATGATTCATCAGATACAGGCCGGTATGCAGCGACGCGCGACTCGGGCCGCATGGTACGGCCTGGCAGTAATGGCGCAGGAACGACACGCCATCGCGCGCGAGTGCGTCGAGGTGCGGCGTCTGCACGCACGGATGACCGCGCGACGACAGACAGTCGGCGCGCCATTGATCGGCTGTGATCAGCAGGACGTTGCGAGCGGTTCGCGTGGGTGCGGCCATCCGGGATTGCGTCGTCGAGGTGGTTGCAGCGGCTACAGCGTCGAGCAAGTGACACGGTCCCGTCAACGGCACGGTGTCTGGCACCGTCGATGACTTATTCTGCGTTCGGCGGCTACTTCGAACCCGCGCTGGCGCTCTTCTGCCCTTCGATCTGCGCCTGCAGGTGCGCGATGGTCGTGCGCGCGGTGGCGCACTCGAACCGAGACGTGGCGAGCCGGCGCTCGCGATCGGCGATTTCGTCGCCGAGCCGTTTTACTTCGGCTTCCAGTTCGTCGATGCGCTGCTGCAGCGTCGCGCTGTCCCGCAGTTCTCCCGCGAGTCGGTCGTTGGTTTCGCGGGCGCGCGCGAGCTGGTCGTTCAGAACGTCGAGCCACTTGTCCTGACGCTGCCGTTCCCGGTCGTAGTCTTCGTTCTTCTTGCGCTGCCCGTCGAGCGCCGACTCGAGTTGCGGAATCTGCCTGGCGTGGTTACCGGTTTCGTACATCAGCTCCGCAATGCGCGCCTCGCGCTCGCGCACCTTCGTCTCGAGTTCGCGCACGCGTTCTTCGAGCGCTTCGCGCGCGGCGTCGTTGCGCGGTTCGACGCGCTGCGACGCCCCGGTGGTGAACGTGTCGTCGTCGAGATCGAGCGTGGCCATCGCCGACGATGCCGCTTCGGATGCGAGCGGCGTGCCTTTCAGCAGCGCCACCTCGCTCTTGAGTAACGACACCGCGCGGTCGCGGTCGCGCAGCGTCATGTCGCGTTCTTCGATGGTCTTGCGCAACGGCGGCAGCTGCGCCTCGAGATCCTTCATCTGCTGCTCGACGCGCGCGACGTGCATCTCCTTGTTGCGCATGCCGGATTCGAGGCGCGGAATCTTGCCTTTCGTTTCGTTCAGATGGCGTTGCAGGTCTGCTTCGTGGGCGCGCGCATTCACTCCGCGCAGCGACCAGCCGATGCCGACCCCGACGCCGGCCGCCAGCAGCACACAGAGCACGACGAACAGCGTATCGGCGTAGTTGGTGGTCGAGCCTTTCTCGCCGAGGAGTTCGGCGATGCCGGCATTGATGATCAGCGCGGCCGGAATCTGATCTACCGTGACGGCTATCCAGGCCACCCCGCAGAGCAGCACGGTTCCGAGCAGAAGTGTCGGCACGCGGGACATATCGGTAAGCGGGTCCTTCGCTTTCCTGGCTTGCATGTATCGAATGGGAATTCTGGACGGATAGCGTCCGCGAAACAGTTAGTTAGCTCTCAATCGCAAGCCACGGTGCACGGCGCTCTGCGAGAACGCCGTCACATAATCCGATTCGCAGACGCCGCTTGAATTACCATCGGCAGCCACGCCGTAACGAACCGCTTCGCCGCCTTGATGAAAACACCGCTCGAGTTCCGCACCGAACCGTCTGCCTACCGCCACTGGAAGCTGCGCATCGCGCCGCCGCTCGCCGAACTGATCCTCGACGTGCAGGAATCGGGCGGCGCCGCGCCGGGCTACGACCTGAAGCAGAACTCATATGACATCGGCGTGGACATCGAACTGGCCGACGCGATCGCCCGCTTGCGCTTCGAGCATCCGGAGGTGCATGCGGTGACGCTGCGCTCCGGCAAGCCGGGTATCTTCTGCGCCGGCGCGAACATCCGCATGCTCGCGCTCGCCACGCACTCGCACAAAGTGAACTTCTGCAAATTCACCAACGAGACGCGCAACGCAATCGAAGAAGCATCGGCGGAATCCGGCCAACGCTATCTCGCTGCGCTCGGGGGCACCGCCGCCGGCGGCGGCTATGAACTCGCGCTCGCAGCCGACCACCTGCTGCTGATCGACGACGGCAACGCGGCGGTGTCGCTGCCCGAAGTGCCGCTGCTCGCGGTGCTGCCCGGCACCGGCGGGCTGACGCGACTGACCGACAAGCGGCGTATCCGTCGCGACATCGCCGACGTGTTCTGCACGCTGGAGGAAGGCGCGCGCGGCGCACGCGCGCTGGAGTGGCGGCTGGTCGACGAAATCGCGCCGCGCTCGAAGTTCGAACAGGCGGTGGCGACTCGCGCGGCGGAACTGGCCGCTCGTTCGGATCGACCCGCGGGCGAAACCGGCATCCAGCTGACGCCCGTCGAACGCAGCGTCGACGAAACAGGTCTGCGGTATCGCCATCTCGACGTCGTGTTCGACCCGGCACTCGCCACTGCAACCGTTACGATGCACGGCCCGGACGCGGCGCTTCCTGACGATGCCGCCGAGGTGCGTGCGCTCGGGGCCGACATATGGGCGCTGGCACTGCTGCGCGAGCTCGACGACGCGCTGCTGTACCTGCGTTTCAACGCCCCCGAGATCGCCACGCTCGTTCTGCGCAGCGAAGGCTCGGTCGAACGCGTCGCTCAGCACGATGCGTGGCTCACGCAACACGCGTCGCTATGGTGGGTACGCGAAATCCGCCTCCTGGCGCGACGCACGCTCAAGCGTCTCGATCTGACGTCGCGCTCGCTCGTTGCACTGGTCGAACCGGGCAGCTGCTTTGCCGGCTTCCTCGCTGAAGTGCTGTTCGCCGCCGACCGCAGCTACATGCTCGACGGCGCGCTCGGCGACAACACGTCCACCGCGACGCTGACACTCTCGCCCGCCAATTTCGGCGACCTGCCAATGTGCAACGGCTTGAGCCGGCTCGTCACGCGCTTCTACGGCGACCCCGCTGTGGTCGAGCGGCTTCACATGCTCGTTGGCAAGCCGCTGGATGCCGCCGCGGCGCGCGCAACCGGCCTGGTCACGTTCACGCCGGACGAAATCGACTGGCGCGACGAGATCCGACTGCTGCTGGAGGAGCGCGCGAGCTTTTCGCCCGACGCATTGACTGCGATGGAAGCGAACCTGCGCTTTCCGGGGCCGGAAACGCTCGAAACCAAGATCTTCGCGCGGCTTTCGGCCTGGCAGAACTGGGTGTTCCAGCGCCCGAACGCGGTAGGTGACGAAGGCGCGCTCAAGCGCTACGGTACCGGCCAGCGTCCCCGCTACGACAAGACACGCATCTGAGCCCGAGAGCATTCGAGGAAGTTCCATGAGCGCCGTCGATTACGCATCGCTGATTCCGAACAACGTCGACCTCGCGTCCGACCGCGCATTGCAGCGGGCGCTCGAGGCGTGGCATCCGAAATTCCTCGACTGGTGGCGCGGCATGGGTCCCGAGGGCTTTCAGGATGCGGAAGTATTCCTGCGCACCGCGGTGAGCGTCGACCGCGAGGGATGGGCGAAGTTCGGCTTCGTGAAGATGCCGCAGTATCGCTGGGGCATTCTGCTGGCGCCGGCCGTGCCCGATCGCAAGATCGGCTTCGGCGCACACAAGGGCGAACCGGTATGGCAGGACGTGCCCGGCGAATACCGCGCCATGATGCGCCGGTTGATGGTGATTCAGGGCGACACCGAACCCGCATCGGTCGAACAGCAGCGTCACCTCGGCAAAACCGCTCCGTCGCTGTACGACCTGCGCAACCTGTTCCAGGTGAACGTCGAAGAAGGACGCCACCTGTGGGCGATGGTGTATCTGCTGCAGCGCTTCTTCGGCCGCGACGGCCGCGAGGAAGCGGAGATGCTGCTCAATCGCCGCTCCGGCAACGTCGACACGCCGCGCATCCTCGGCGCGTTCAACGAGCGCACGCCCGATTGGCTGTCGTTCTTCATGTTTACGAGCTTCACCGACCGCGACGGCAAAATGCAGCTCGAAGCGCTGGCGCAATCGGGCTTCGATCCGCTGTCGCGCACGTGCCGCTTCATGCTGACCGAGGAAGGTCACCACATGTTCGTCGGCAAGAGCGGCGTGGAGCGGATTCTGCGCGCAACTTGCGCGGCGATGAACGCACACGGCATCAAAGACCCTCACGACATCGCAGCCGTGCGGCGTCACGGCGTGATCGATCTGCCGACGCTTCAAAAGAAGATCAACTTCCACTATTCGGTAACGCTCGACCTGTTCGGCTCGGAGATTTCGACGAACGCGGCGAACGCGTTCAACGCCGGCATTAAGGGGCGCTTCCACGAAGACCAGATCGACGACGACCATCAGCTGCAGAACTCGACGTATCGCGTGCTGCAGCCCGTAGACGGGCGCTTCGACTGGATCGATGCGCCCGCGCTGAGTGCCATCAACGCGCGGCTGCGCGACGATTACATCGTCGATTGCGAACCGGTGCTGAAGGCGTGGAACCGCGTCGTCTCGGATGCCGGCATCGAATTCGAACTGCGGCTTCCGCACCGCGCGTTCCACCGCAAGGTCGGCGACTTCTCGGGTCTGTCGGTCACCCCGACCGGCGACATCGTCGACGCGGCGCAGTGGCAGAGTTCGGCGACCGAGTGGCTGCCGTCGGAAGCGGATCTCGAATACGTGTCGTCGTTGATGCAGCCGTGCCATACGGTGGGCAGGTTCGCGTCGTGGATTGCGCCGCCCATCAGCGGCGTGGGCGGCAAGCCCGGCGACTTCGAGTACGTCCGCCTCGCTTCTTAGCGCTTCGTGAACGACGCGCAACCCGCCGGGAACTACAACGCGGCCGACGCATTGCTACTGCCGAATCTCGCGCACGGACGCGCCGCGCGTGTTGCGATCATCGACGATGCCGGCACGTACACGTATGCGGATGTCGACCGGCGCGCCAACCGCTTTGCCAATCTGTTGCGTGCGCGCGGACTCGTCGACCGACAACGGGTATTGCTCTGCCTCGAAGACGGCGTCGATTTTCCGGTGTGTTTCCTCGGCGCGATCCGCGCCGGCGCCGTTCCGGTACCGCTGAACACGCTGCTTACTGCCAAGGACTACGCGTACATCGTTTCGGACAGCGAGGCGAAGCTGCTCGTCGTATCCGCGGCATTGATGCCGGCGTGGCAAAGCGTTCTCGAGCCGTCGTCGCCCCTCGACGTGCTCGTCTCCGGACGATCCACCCTCGATGGCGCGCTCGCGAACGCGTCCGATGCCCACGCGGTGGCGCCCACCTCTCGCGACGAGCCTGCGTTCTGGCTGTACACCTCCGGTACCACCGGCAATCCCAAAGGCGTGATCCATCGTCACGGCGATCTCGAGTTCACCGCGCACACGTACGGGCGGCAGGTGCTCGGCATCACCGCTGACGACGTCGTGTTCTCTGCGGCAAAACTGTTCTTCGCCTACGGGCTCGGCAACGCGTTGACGTTTCCGTTCTCGGCCGGCGCCACCGTGGTGCTCACCGCCGCGCGGCCAACGCCGGCGGTGGTGAAGGCGATCCTCGCGAAACACCGCCCGACGCTTTTCTGCGGCGTGCCGACGCTTTACGCGATGCTGCTCGCCGAAGCCGAGTTGCCGCCGCGCGATCGGTTGCGCATGTGCATCTCGGCCGGTGAAGCGTTGCCGGAGACGTTGTTGCAGCGATGGCGCGACCGTGTGGGGCTCGACATCCTCGACGGCATCGGCACCACGGAGATGTTGCACATCTTCATCAGCAACCGGCCTGGCGACGTGGCTCCGGGAACGACCGGCCGCGCGGTGCCCGGCTACGAAGTGCGCGTCGTCGACGAGCACGGCAACGACACGGTGGCGGACGCGATCGGCGACCTCGAGGTGCGCGGCGGCAGCGCCGCCGCCGGTTACTGGAAGTTGCCGGAACAATCGAGCGCCACGTTTCGCGACGGTTGGGTGCGCACCGGCGACAAGTATCTGCGGCGCGCTTCCGGACATCTGGTGTACTGCGGTCGCCGCGACGATCTGCTGAAAGTCGGCGGTATCTACGTGTCGCCGATGGAAGTGGAGAACGCGTTGCTCGCGCATCCGGCGGTGATCGAAGCGGCCGTGGTCGGCGCGGAAGACGCCGACCGGCTGATCAAACCGAAAGCGATCGTGGTGGCGCGTTCACCGTCGCCGGCGCTCGCCGACGAACTGATCGCGCACGTGCGCGGCCGCCTCGCCGACTACAAGCGGCCGCGCTGGATCGAGTTCGTAGATGCCCTGCCGAAGACGGCGACCGGAAAAGTGCAGCGCTACAAGCTGCGTTGAGCAGCCCGCTTGCGGCCGTATTGAATTCCGGCGTGACGGCCCTCATGTCGGACGGCACGGTTGCGTTCGTGTCGCGCACCGCAAGGAAACTCGATGAGCAACATTCGCTGGTTGAACGGTCCCGATATCCACGCCGAATCGGGTCCCCGGAATCCCCAACGCAACGATGCAGATCTGCTGGATGCCTACTCGCAGGCGGTGGTCGGCGTGGTCGAAGCGGTGGAACTCGCGGTGGTATCGGTGGAAGCCGACGGCGGCCGCGAGCCGCGCGGACAAGGGTCCGGCTTCTTCGTTACGCCGGATGGTTACCTGCTGACCAACGATCACGTCGCGGAGCACGTCGGCAAGCGTGCGGTCGTAACGCTGAGCGACGGTCGCCGCATCGAGGCGCGGGTGGTTGGCAGCGACCCGGCCACCGACCTCGCGGTGTTGCGCGCCAACGCCTCGGCACTGCCGTTCGTCGAGATCGGCAATTCGGAGACGCTGCGGCCCGGCCAGCTCGCGATCGCGATCGGCAATCCGCTCGGATTCCAGTCCACGGTATCCGCCGGCGTGATCAGCGCAATCGGTCGCGGCCTGCGCGCCCGCAACGGCCGGCTGATCGACAACGTCATTCAGCACACGGCACCGCTGAATCCAGGCAACTCCGGCGGACCGTTGCTCGATTCGGCCGCGCGCGTCATCGGCGTGAACACCGCAATCATCGCCGCGGCGCAAGGCATCGGCTTCGCGGTGCCGAGCGATACCGCGGGCTGGGTGCTGTCGGAACTGCTGGCGCACGGCCGCGTACGGCGTGTCACGCTCGGCATCGCCGGTTCCACCGAACCGTTGCCGAAACCGGTCGCCCGCGCGCTCGGGCTGCCGCAACCGTACGGTGTGCGTGTGCAGGAAGTGGTAGCCGACGGACTCGGTGCACGCACCGGTCTGCGCAAACACGACATCATCGTGGCGGCCGGCGACCGACCGACGCCGCACGTCGATGCATTGCACAGGTTCCTCGGTTCGAAGGAGATCGGAACGTCGCTCGAACTGAAACTGCTGCGCGACGGGCGCGTCGTGGTGCAGCGCATCGAGCTGCCGTGGTAATCGCTCAGTCGATGCGCTGACGGCGCGGCTGAGTCGCGGCGAGATGCCGATACGCGACCCGCGCCAGCCCGAAGGCTGCCAGTAGCAGCACCGGCGCCGACCACGGCATTGCGGGTGTCGATGCGAGGTTTGCCGTCAGCAGCCCACCCCAGATGCCCGACACAACGCCGGTCCCGATCGGGGCGTCGAGGCCGGTCGCGATGTGCCGCAACGTCCCAGGACGCATCTCGGTCGTCGTGATCATTCCCCATCCTTCAAAAGAGGCGCCAAGAAGGCTCATCGAAGGTGCCGTCGTTGTCCCTTGCGATCGTGTCACCGGTGGTACATTGGCGCTACGCCGTTCGAGACGCAGCCCGATGGCCTTCACCGGATTCGATCCGAGCATGCTCGGCTTCCTCGACCAACTCGCGCAGAACAACGAGCGCGACTGGTTCGCCGAGAACAAACACCGCTACGAACGCCTCGTGCGCGAGCCGGCGCTCGACTTCATCGTCGCGATGGACCCGCTGCTCGACCGGATCGCGCCGCAGTTCGAAGCCGTCGCGAAGAAGATGGGCGGCTCGTTGATGCGCGTGTTCCGCGATACGCGCTTCGGTCGCGACAAAACGCCGTACAAGACCAACGTCGGCATCCAGTTCCGCCACACTCAGGGCAAGGACGTGCACGCGCCCGGCTACTACCTGCACATCGAACCCGGGGCGCATTTCATCGGCGCTGGCATGTGGCGGCCCGATCCCGATTCGCTCGCAGCAATTCGCAGCGCCATCGTCGAACGGACGTCCGCGTGGACGACTGCGCGCGACGCAGTGGCAAAGACGTACTCGTTCGACGGCGGCGCGCTGAAGCGGCCGCCGCGCGGCTATCCGGTCGACCACCCGATGATCGACGACATCAAGCGAACCGACTTCATCGCGACCCGTTCATTCGATGATTCAGAGCTGTTCCGCAAAGACTTTGCCGCACGCGTTGCCAACCGCTTCGAAGCCGCGACGCCGTTGATGAAATTCCTCTGCCGCGCCGTTGGAGTGCCATTTTGAACGACGGAGCTGTTTGCCACGTGGACCACTTCGTACTCGCCGCCCCTGACCTACAGCGCGCCTGCGACGACTTCGAAGCGGCCACCGGGGTGCGTCCGGCATTCGGCGGCGCGCACGCCGGACGCGGTACGCACAACGCGCTGGTGGCGTTCGACGACGGCAGCTATCTCGAGATCATCGCGCCCGACCCGGCGCAGCCCGCCACGTCGATGTCGCGACCGATGGCGCAATTGCCGAAACCGACGTTGATGCACTGGGCGGTTCGCTGCAGCGGCACGGCGGCGCTGGCAAAGCGTCTGCGCGACGTGGGTTGGACGCCGACCGACGTGCAGCGCATGTCGCGCACGCCGCCGAACGCGGCGAAACTCGAGTGGGAGTTATTTGGACTGAAGGATCACCGCTACGGCGGACTCGCGCCGTTCTTCATCGACTGGTTCGCGTCGACGCATCCGGCAGCCACGTCGCCGAACGCCGGTCGGTTGCTCACAGTGAGACTCAGCGCGCCCGATCCGGCGCCGCTGCTGACGATGATGTCTGCGCTCGGACTGGCCGATGCGGTAACGGTCTTGAAGGGAGACGCGGAGCTCGCGATTGCGTTCGATACCGCGCGCGGACCCGCTGCTTATGCCGGCCGCGCGCCGGCCGGATTCACGCTGCGCGATTAGCCGGCATTTCGGCGCCGATCAGCGCGCCGCGGCGGATCTTCTCCACCGACTTGTCGCGATACACCAGCCACAGACACAGCCGGTTCAGCGGCATGATGTAGAACGGCATCTTGCGGCGCAGGTCGAGCCACAGCACCACGCGCACCTCGTCGGATTCGTTGGCAGCGTCGTGTAGATAGTTGTCGTCGAAAATGATGCCCTCGCCGTTCTTCCAGAAGTAGCGCTCGCCGTTCACGATCTGCTCTTTGTCCTGCAGCGCATTCTGCGCTCGATCGCCGTTCACCCGCAGCCAGCACTGCTTGTTCTCGTTGTTGTACGGAATCCGCACGCCGAGGTGATAGCGCAGGAAACCTTTGTAATAACCCCAGTGCGGCGTGATCTCCTGGTGCGGATCGAGCACCGAGAAGAAGGCCGTGTAGACGCCGGGAATGCGTTTGATCAGCGCGGCCGTCTGCGGCGCGAGGCGGCAGTTTTCTTCGAGGAAGTCGCCGGACTTGAACATGAACGCCTTCCACTTCGCGGTGTGGATGCCGCCTTCGGTGTAGCCGGCGCCGAGCGCGCGCACATCGGTGAGGCGCTCTTTGATGTTCAGCAACTCGAGGCATTCCTTCTCCACGACGACGTGGTTGTCTTCGAGCACCTTCAGTTCGGGATATTCGCGATGGTAATCGCGGATGTACGCCGGATTGCGGCGCATGAGGCCGTGGTCTTCGAACCACGTGTACACCTCGTTGATCGTCTTGGTGAAGAGCTTCTTCTTTTTCTTGCTCGGCATTTTCTCGAAGCGCTGGATCAGCCACGCACCGACCGCGCCGAGCGCGACGAGTACACCGAGTATGACTAGCAGAACGTTCATCGAATTTGCTTCCATCCCTGGCCCGAGAATTCTAACCCATCACTTCGGCAACGATCGATGCACGGCTTTTTCCCAGCGTCGGTTCGCGCACATCCACTCGTCCGGCTGTTCGCGGATCCATTGCGCCATCATCGCGTTGAGCCGGGTCGTTACTTCGATCGCTCTCGTGTGCTCGTCTTCGCCGGACGCATCCAACGGAACGGCGGGATACGCAATGACGCGGAAACGCGCTTCGCCGAGCCGCTCGGTGCGCATCGGAATGATGTCGCAGCCATAGCGCCCGGCCATCCGCGCGGGCGTCAACGATGTGCGCATCGGATGCCCGAAGAACGGTACCGGTTCGCCGTCGTCTATCGACAGGTCGAGCAGCAGACCGAGGCTGCCCCCTTCGCGCACCTGATTGATCAGCGCGCGCATCGACTCGCCTCGTCCGAGCATCCTGCAGCCAAGCTGTTCGCGCGCGCGATCCAACAGTTTCCCGAGGTGGCGATTCTGCAACGGCGCGTGCAGCGCCAGTAACGGTACACCTTCGCGCGCAAGCGCCAGCGCCATGATCTCCCAGTTCGACAGATGCGCACCGAAGAAGATCGCCTGGCGTTCGCGGCGTCGATACACGTCGAGATTGCAAAGGTCCACCACCTCCAGCCTGTCTTTCGAGCGCGCGATGCGATCGAGGTGCGGGTATTCGCCGAACACGAGACCGATGTTGCGCCACGTCCGCTGCGCCAGATCGTCGACCGCCGATCGATCGAGTTCCGGAAATGCGATCCGCAGGTTGTCTGTTACGAGCCTCGCCTTTGCAGAACGCGGACCGAGCGCGCCGACCACGAACCGGCCGAGCCGCGCGGCGCGTTTCGGCGACAGCGCGCGAAACGACCACCAGAACAGATGCACGATGAACGATTCGATCCGAAACAGCACTACGCGCAACCACGCATGGCGTTTCGCCTGACGATCGAGCCCGCTCGCGAAGATCAACCGCGCCATCGCGGCCCGTCCGAGCGCGAGATCAGCGACATGAGATTCAAGACGCGCGCGTCCGATCGGCTAACCGCTGTGCGGCCTGCTCGGCGGCGTGCTCGACTTCCTTCGGCCAGCGGCGGGCGAGACACAACCACTCGCCCGGCGTTTCGCGTATCCACTGTTCGAACAGAAGGTTCAGCTTCGCGGTCATGTTCGACGCCTGTGCCGTTGCACCCTCGACACCGTCGTCGGGCAGCACCGGCGGATACAGCGTGATCCGATAACGTCCACCAGGCAGCCGCTCCGCGCGTGCCGGCACCAGCTCGCAGTCGAACCGCAGCGCGAGACGCGCCGGAACCGTATTGGTCGGCATGCCGTGGCCGAACATCGGAATCATTTCGCCCGA
Source organism: uncultured Gammaproteobacteria bacterium (assembly GCA_963780795.1). Taxonomy (GTDB): domain Bacteria; phylum Pseudomonadota; class Gammaproteobacteria; order Pseudomonadales; family Azotimanducaceae; genus DATJGR01. The sequence continues at coordinate 100,378 of CAWADH010000018.1, forward strand.
GTCGAGGCGCACGTCGGACCCGAGACCGATCGTCCGACCGTGCGACAACTCGCCCATCAGCACCCGCATGCTGTTGTCGCGCGCGAGCAGTTCCACCGGCAATGCACTGCGCAGCCGCAGCATCATGTCGTGCACATACGGATTCGATTCGGGTGCGTAGACGATCGACAACGGGAATCCGTATTCGCCCGCGACGAAGTTGGTCAACGTCCAGGGTCCGATGTGGGCGGTGACGAGCACCGCCGGCTTGCCGGACTCCTGCAGAAAGCGGATCTGCGGCGCTTTTACGAACTCGATGCGCCGCTCGCGCTCGTTCCAGATCCTGTCGAGCTGCGCGATCTCGGCGAGTGCAACGCCGACGTAGCCGAAGATGTCTTTGACGAGACGGTTGCGCTCTTCCTCGGTGCTGTCCGGAAACGCCACCAGCAGATTGCGCATCACGCGCACGCGCTTGCCGGAGCGCGGCCCCGCCGCCGCGAACGTCCAGTGCGCGAATCGCATCGCGGTCTCGAGCGGCAGCAGCCGCAGCACGCCGATGAACGCGCCGATCGCCCACGCTTCGATGCGCCAGCCGATCCGGTTGAACTCCGGCCACCGCTTCGCCAGCTTGCGCGAGAAGAAGTAATACCTAGCCACGCGTGGTCGATCTGTCGAGGGTCACTTCCGCAGCGACCCGAGAATTCCCCGAATCAACTGGCGCCCTAACGAGCTACCGATGGCGCGCGCCGCGCTGGCGATCATTGCTTCGCCGGCGGACTGTCGAGAACGACCTGCGGCTGGCTTCGGCGCGGCGGTTTTCGCTTCGCGCTCCGCGGCGGCCCGCGCTTTCTCTGCGGCGGCGCTGGCGCTGGCGCGATCGGTCCGGGCCTTCAGCATTTCGAACGCCGACTCACGATCGACGCCCTGATCGTATTTGCCTTTGAACGGCGAGCGCGCGATGCGGTCGGCACGTTCCGTGGCATCGAGCGGACCGATGCGCGATTCGGGCGGCGCGATCAGAGCTCGCGAGACCGGTTGCGGCGCGCCCTTCGCATCGAGCGCAGAGACGAGCGCTTCGCCGGTTTCGAGTTCGGTGACGATGCGTTCCACGTCGACACCGGGTTTTGCACGAAATCCCTGCGCAACCGACTTGATCACCTGCCGGTCTTTCGGCGTGAACGCGCGCAATGCGTGTTCCACCTTCAGCCCGAGTTGGCCGAGCACGCTCTCGGGAATGTCGAGCGGACTCTGCGACACGAAGTACACGCCGACGCCTTTCGAACGGATCAACCGCACCACCTGTTCGATCTTGTCGACCAGCGGCTTCGGCGCACCGTTGAACAACAGATGCGCTTCGTCGAAGAACAGCACCAGTTTCGGGCGGTCGGAGTCGCCCGTTTCCGGCAGATCTTCGAACAGTTCCGACATCAACCACAGCAGCAATGCCGCGTAGACGCGCGGTGCGGTCTGCACGAGTTGCGTCGCATCGAGCAGGCTCACCACGCCGTTGCCGGAGAAGTCGGTCTGCATCAGATCCGACAGCGACAGCGCCGGCTCGCCGAACAGCCGATCGGCGCCCTGCTCTTCCAGCACGAGCAGGCCGCGTTGAATCGCGCCGACCGACGCCGCCGTGATGTTGCCGTACGAAGCGCGCAGTTCGGCGCTCTGCTCCACCATCCACGCGAGCAGCGCTTTCAGATCTTTGAGATCGAGCAGCAGCAGACCTTGCTCGTCGGCAATGCGGAACGCTGCATACAGCACGCCGCTCTGCGTGTCGTTCAGTTCGAGCAGGTTCGCGAGCAGCAACGGACCCACTTCGGAGACCGTTGTTCGCACCGGGTGACCCGACTTCCCGTACACGTCCCAGAACGCGACCGGATAACCGCGCTGCTGATACCCCTCACGCGGAATCAGTCCGAGGCGCCGATCGGTTTCCTTGTTCGGCTTGCCTGGCGCCGCGATGCCGGACAAATCGCCTTTCACGTCGGCCGCGAACACCGGCACGCCCATGCGCGAGAAGCCTTCGGCGAGCACTTGAAGCGTGACGGTTTTGCCGGTGCCTGTTGCACCTGCGACCAGTCCGTGTCGATTGCTCATTGCGCCGAGTTGCAGCACCGGCTGTTTGTCTTCGGCGCCGATGACGATGTCCGCAGAGACCATGCTGGGCTCCAGAGGCGAAGGCGCAATGATAACCAAGATCTCGGGTATGATCCGGACCGGTTGTAGGGAGAGCAGGATTACCTTGGACGCACCGCAATACGCCCGCGCAAAGACGCGCGCCGGACGGCTTCCGTTCTCCACGAAGATCTATCAGGGCATCGGCGCCCTTCCGGACACGTACAAGAACTTCGCGTTCAACACGTTTCTGCTCTTCTACTACAACCAGGTTCTAGGCGTGCGCGCCATGCTCGCATCCGCAGCGATCATGGTCGCGCTCGCCATCGACGCGGTCACCGACCCGATGGTCGGTTCGTTCTCGGACAACCTGCGCACGCGACTCGGTCGACGTCATCCGCTGATGTACGCGGCATCGGTACCGCTCGGAGTATTCCTCTATCTGGTGTTCTCGCCTCCGCCGGGTCTGTCAGAGGCTGAACTGTTTGCGTGGCTCGTCACGTTCTCGGTGGCAGCGCGGATCTCGATGGCCTTTTACGTGGTCCCCTGGAATGCGCTGTTCGCAGAATTCTCTGACGACTACGCAGAGCGGACCGCGATCGTGACGTTTCGTTTCCTTGTCGGCTGGATCGGTGGTGTCGTGTTTGCGTTCTGCACGTGGAGCTTCATCTTCCCCAGTACCCCGGAATTTGCGAAGGGCCAACTGAATCCGGCCGCCTATCATCTGTTTGCGCCGATTCTCGGCTTTCTCGTTGCCGCCTCCGCGTTGATTACGACGCACCTGACGCGTCGCGAGATCCCCTACCTGCTGCAGCCAACCGAGTCGCCATTGCCATTTTCTTTGAAGCGCGTGTTGGCCGAGGTCCTGCTCGCGTTGCGCAACCGTGATTTTCTGGTGTTGTTCATCACGCTGCTCACGTCCTCGGCCATCGCTGGAACCGTCGAAGCGCTCAACATCTATATGCAGACGTACTTCTGGGAGCTGCGCGGCGAAGACCTACGCTGGTTCACACTGGCGATTCTCGGATTCATGGTTGCGTTTGCCATCACGCCGTTCATGCAATCACGCTTCGACAAGAAGCGCCTCGTAATCGTCGGCATGTTGTTTCTCGTAGCAAACGGCGCCGCGATGATCGGCTTGCGGTTCCTCGACGTGCTACCGCCGAACGGTTCGCCGCTCCTGCTCCCGCTATTGATCGGCAACGAGGTCATCCGAATCTGCGTCGTGACCGTCGTCGGCATCATGTTCGTATCGATGGTGGCGGATGCACTCGACGCTCAGGAGCTGACCACGGGGCGGCGTCAGGAAGGCGTGTTTTCGGCGGCCTTGTCGTTCTCGGCGAAAGCGACCTCCGGCCTTGGCGTGTTGCTGGGCGGGCTGTTGCTCGACTACGTCGTGAGCTTTCCGCGCGGCGCATCACCGGAAGCCGTGAATCCACACACCGTCAAAATGCTCGGCGTCATTGCGGGTATCGCACTGCCGCTGCTGTATCTACTGCCATTCTCGTTGATATCGCGCTATAGGATCACGCGCGAGTCGCATGCCGAGATCAGGCGACAACTCGACGAGCGCCACCGCGTAACAGGCGAGGCAGACGACGACGCGGTGCCGGACGGTGCCACGCTAGTCGACGGGACGTCCCCGGCGTAACACCGCCATCCAGTCGACGTTCGGCGCCGGACGTCCGTACCGCTCCTCCGTCCGATCGATGGTGGCCGCATCGGCGAAGTGATACACCATCGTCGCCCGCCGCCCCTTCGAAACATTGTCGGTCGATTTGTGCATCAGATGGCTGTGAAACACCAGCGCATCGCCCGGCTGCATCAGCACCGGTACCGCCGCGGCGAAGTCCTGATCGACGATCTCCACGTAGCCCGCTAATGCGTGCTCGCGCGTATCCCGTCGCGCGCGGTGTACCGGCTCGACGTGCGAGCCCGGCAGCACCCACAGCGGGCCATTGGTCATCGTCGCTTCCGTGACCGCAACCCACAGACCGACCGCCGGCGGACCTTCGTGCGGGAAGTAGAACGCATCCTGGTGCCACGGCTGACCCAGCGCGCCGGGCAGTTTGAAGATGAACTGCGACAGGAAACAGTCGACGTTGTCGCCGAGCAGCGCGCGAATCGGTTCGAGCGTTCGGGCGTTCGTTGCAAAGCGCCGGAACACCGGTTCGGTGCGATGCACGCGAAAGATCTTCGACAGCCGTTGCGACAACGGTTTGCCGGGTGCGGCCAGGGCCGATTCCTGCACGGTGTATGCGTCGCCGAGCGGGGTGCCCGCATCGAAACGATCGGCCATCTCCTGCGCCGCCTGGAGCAACTCGTCAGCAACCGCCCGCTCGACGAAGCCGTTCAGCACGAAGAAGCCGTTCCGGGTCCAGTCGTCGCGCTGTCGCTGGCTCAGCATCATCGGTGACCACACACATGCGGAACATCTACTATATCCGCCAACAAGCCTGACTAGGGGGACGCGATGGCGAATCCGATTCTGAAACTCTTCGCGTCGTTGAATGCGAGCGTGTACCGGATGAGCGGCGGCCGCATCATGGGAAAGATGGGCGCCAGCGACATCTGCGTGGTGCGCATGCAAGGCGCGCGTTCGGGCAAGTGGCGCGACGTGCCGTTGATGTACGTGCCGAACGGCAACGGCGTGATTCTGGTGGCATCGCTCGGGGGCGCGCCGAAGAACCCGGTGTGGTACTACAACCTGGTCGCGCATCCGGACATCGAGGTGCAGGTGAAGCAGAACACGCTGAGGCTGCGCGCCCGTGTGGCGTCGGCGGCAGAGAAAGCGCAGGTATGGCCGCGCTGTGTCGCCGCCTATCCGCCGTACGAGGCGTATCAGAAGCGGACCACGCGCGACATCCCGGTCTTCATCTGCGAACCGAGGTGAGAAACAAAGTGCGGAAGACCAACCGGGCGTGGCTCTCGTGGACGTTGTGTTTGAGTATCGCGCTGCAGATCGCGGGCTACGCCGCTGCAGACGATGCCGATCAGACACTGTCGAGCGCGCAGCAACAGGCGAAAGCGGCATGGCAGGCCGCCGGCGCCGCGATGATCCGCGGCCCGAACACCATCGAACTACGCGACCAGGCGCAACTCGCATTGCCGTCCGGTTACGGCTTCATACCGAAGAAGGAGGCGGCCGCCCTGATGCGGTCGATGGGCAATCTCACCGGCGACGATTTCATTGGCCTGGTCTTCCCCGACTCTGAATCGCAGACGTGGTTCGTGAGCATCCAATTCGAAGACTCGGGCTACGTGAAAGACGACGACGCGAAGAACTGGAACGCCGATGAGCTGTTGCAAAGCCTCAAAGACGGCACCGAAGCCGGTAACGAGGAACGCGCGCAGATGGGCATTCCGGCATTGAAGGTGACCCGCTGGGTCGAGGAGCCGGAATACGAACGCGGCACGCATCGCCTGGTGTGGTCCGCGGAAGCCACGCTGAAGGACCAGGAAGACCCGGACCCGACCATCAACTACAACACCTACGCGCTGGGGCGCGACGGATACATCTCGCTCAACCTGGTCACTACTTCGTCGACCGTCGACGCCGACAAACCGTCGGCGCAGGAACTGTTGGCGGCGGTCAACTTCAACGACGGCAAACGCTACACCGATTTCGATTCGTCCACCGACAAAGTGGCCGCATATGGTCTCGCGGCGCTCGTCGCCGGTGTTGCGGCGAAGAAGCTCGGTTTGCTCGCCATTGCCGGCGCATTCCTGCTCAAGTTCGCGAAAGTGATCGCGCTCGGCGCCGCTGCTCTCGGCGGCGGACTCTGGTCGCGGATCCGCGGCCGCGGCAGCAAGGATTCCGGAACGCCGGTGTGAGAGCGCTGCTGCTGCTCCTGGGCGGGCTGAAATTCGGCAAGATCCTTCTCACCGGCGGCACCATGCTGCTGTCGGTGATCGCGTATTCGTGGATCTTCGGCTGGTGGTACGCGATCGGTTTCGTCGCGCTGATCTTCGTGCACGAGATGGGACATTACATCGCCGCGCGCCGGCGTGGCCTCGACGTGGGCGCGCCCACGTTCATTCCGTTCGTCGGCGCGTGGATCCAGATGAAAGAAATGCCTCACGACGCGGAAGTTGAAGCATATGTCGGCTTGGCCGGGCCGTTGGTGGGTACGCTCGGCGCTCTGATCTGCTTCTATCTGGCGCGACACTTCGACAGCCAGCTGTTGCTCGCCTTGAGTTACGCGGGCTTCTTCATCAACCTGATCAATCTGATCCCGCTGTCACCCTTCGACGGCGGTCGCGTAACCGCCGTCATCTCACCGAAACTGTGGCTGATCGGGGCGCCGATTCTGGTCGCGATGTTCCTGTACCGGCCCAGTCCGTTGCTGATGATCATGGCGCTGCTCGCGCTGCCGCAGGTGATGAAGGCGTGGCGCGGCCCGCAAACCGACGAAGAACGCGCGTACTACAACGTCGGCTTCGAGGCGCGCGCGAACTACGGCTTCTTCTATATCGGTCTGGTGATCTTCCTCGCCGTGATGTGTCACGACCTCCAGCAGGAACTGCCGAAGGCGCATTGACCGACGCTCACCCCATCCGCGCACCCACACGGAACCGCACCGGCATCCGCTTCGGACCGGAGATGAAGTTCGAAGCCAGCCACTCCGGCGGCTGTGCCAGTTCGATGTCGTGCATCCGCGTTACCACTTCCCGCAGCAGCGCATCGATTTCGACTCGCGCGATGTGCTGGCCCAGGCAAACATGCGCGCCGGCGCCGAACGCGATGTGCATGTTCGGGCTGCGCGTGAGGTCGAGGTGATACGGCGCCGCGAACTGGCGCTCGTCGAAGTTCGCCGCGCCGAAGTACCGCACCACCTTGTCGCCTTTGCGGATCTTCTGGCCGGCGATTTCGGTGTCGCGACGCGCGGTGCGACGCATGTAGATGACCGGGCTCACCCACCGCAACAGTTCGTCGCGCGCCGAGGGCAGCAGCGCGTCAGTGTTCGCCCGCAGCCTGGCGAATTCGTTGGGATGCTCCAGCAGCGCGAGCAATCCGGCCGCGACGAGGTTGCGGGTGGTGTCGCCGCCGGCATCGACCAGCAGCAGGAAGAACAGCTGGAAATCGAGGTCGTCGAGTTTGCGGCCGTCCACCTCGGCGGCAAGCAGCTTGCTGGACAGATCGTCGGCCGGCCGCGCGCGCTTCTCGGCGATGACGCGCTGCGCGTACATGAACATCTCCATCACCGCGGCACCCTGCGCGCCTTCCGGCACCGCCTCCGGCGCCGAGTGGATCGTTTCGGTGAGCTGATACAGCTTGCGGCCGTCGTCGAGCGGGATGCCCATCAGCTCCGCGATGACGTACGACGGCATCTCGCCGGCGATGTCGGCGACGAAATCACACTCGCCGCGCTCGATCACCAGATCGACGATCTGGCGCGCCAACGCTTCCACGCGCGGGCGCAACGCGGCCGCAGGCGCCTGCGTGAACTCGCGGCTGATCAGACGCCGAAACGCGGTGTGCTGCGGCGGATCCATCATCAGCATCATCTTGTGATCGCCGAACGCCGTCGCGCCGCCTTCCGGCGGATCGGGAATCATGATCGTGGGTTCGGACGAAAACGTTTCCGGATCGCGCCCCATTGCGCGCACGTCTTCGAAACGGGTTACCGCCCAGAAGCCCGGACCGTTCGGCTCCTCGTGCCAGTACACCGGCGCGTGCTCGCGCAACCAGCGGTATTGATCGTGCGGATGGCCGATGCTGAAACTGGCCGGAGACAACAAGTCGATTTGCATGAGCGGACCTCGTTCGGTCAATCGTTGAATTGCAGCGACAGCGCTTCGAACCCGCGCAACAGGTGCGAACCGACACGCTGCGTACGGCCGTTGCCGCGCGCCACGTGTTGCGATCGCGAAAGCAGCGCGCGCATCGCCAGGCGCGCCTCGATCCGCGCGAGCGGCGCGCCGATACAGAAGTGGATGCCGTAGCCGAACGACAGGTGCCGGCCGCGCGTGCGGTCGAGCCGATATTCGTCCGGCGCATCGAACACCGCGGCGTCGCGATTGGCAGAACCCATGACCACGATCACGCTCTCGCGCGCTGCGATGCGTTCGCCGTGGAGATCGACGTCTTCCTTCGCTTCGCGCATGAGGAACTGAACGGGGCTGTCGAAGCGCAGCGTCTCTTCGATGGCGGTATCGACCAGGTCCGGTTCGCGCCGCAGCTGTTCCCACAGTTCCGGTCTGTCGGCGAGCACGTTCAGCAGATTGCCGAGCAGATTGGTGGTGGTTTCGTTGCCGGCGATCAGCAGCAGGATGTTGAAACCGATGATCTCCCACTCGGAGAGACCGACCCCGTCGACTTCGGCGTTCGCCACTGCGCTGAAGAGGTCGCTCGACGGGTTCTTCTTGCGCTCGGGGATCAGCTCGCGGAAGAACTGGGCCATTTCCATCAGCTCTGCCTGGCGCGCAGCGGGCGACGCGCCGGCCAGCGTGCCGGTGAGCGCATCGGACCAGCGCTTGAAATCCGCTTTGCGCGACTCCGGGATCCCCATCATCCGCGAGATCACCGTCACCGGCAGCGGTGTGGTGAGCCGCTCTACGATGTCTATGTGCTCATCTGCCGGCAGCGCCCCGACGAGGTCGTTGGCGATCGTCGCGATGTCGGGCTCGATGCTTTTCAGCATCGCCGTGGTGAACGCCTTGTTGACGATGGAGCGCATCTGCGTGTGCCGCGGTGGATCGTCTGTAAGCGTTGGCAATGGCAGCGCAGCGCCCATTGCAGCGGAGGAAAACCGCTGGTGATCCTTCAGGATGTCGAGCACGTCTTCGTGGCGCGAAATGATCCAGCGACCGCTGTCGCGATCGCGCCAGACCGGATGGCGCGCGCGCCACTGTTCGTACCGCGGATACGGATCGCGAATCTGCGCGTCGTCGAAGAACTTCAATACGTCGGCCACGGCCATGCCCCCGTTCGGTCGCTTCGATCGCACAGACCGAGCGCGGCTAGAATAGCCGATCGCCTCATCACCTCCACCTTCGAATGGAACACCGCCGACTGCTGTTCGCGATCGCCACCGGACTGCTCGCCGTCAGCGTGATCGGCGGCGCGTGGGTCGGCGCCGGCTGGGTCTGGGACGCCGCCAACGCGATCGGCTTCGCGGCGGCCGCCCTGATGATCTTTCTGCACATCGAAACCGGCGCGGCCCGCAATCGTCCCGCGCCGGTCGCCGCGTTTCACGCGCGACTGCACAGCAGCATCGCGCTGCTGGCGCTGATACTCGTCGTCGCGCACGTCCTAGTGCTGCTCGCCGACGACCCGGTGACGATCGAATACTGGAAGCCCTCCGCACCGCTCTACATGCTGGCCGGCATTGGCGCGCTGCTGTTGCTGGCCGCCATCGTGGCGAGCGGCTATCCAAGGCCGCGACGCTGGTTGTTCGCGAACCCCGCACAGTTCCGCCGCTTTCACGGCATTGCTTCGATTCTGCTGACCGCGTTGGTGGCCTGGCACATCGCCGGCAGCGCGCTCTATCTCGACACGCGCTTCAAGGAAGCGCTGTTCGTCGTGATCCTGATCGGCGTTCCGCTGTGGTTGATCCGGCGACCGGATCTGCAACGCCCGTCGGTTGGAGCCGTCCGGCGCGAACCCGCTGAAGCGCGCCGCGAAACCCTCTACATAGGCGCCGTCGCATTGGCGATGGCGGTTGTCTTCTCCGCGTTGCGCAATCTGCTGTGAAAGGCGCCACGCGTCGTACCGCTTTCGCCGCAGTCGTCGGCGTGCTCATCGCAATAGCCTCCACCGCGACTTATCAGGCTCGTCAGACGATGATCGCCACACGACCGCTGCTGCCGCTGACGTTCGCCCACCTCGACCACCGCGCCGTCAACTGCATCACGTGTCACCACAACTTCACAGATGACACCGGCCAAGGTCTGTGCATCGACTGCCACAAGACCAACCCCGAGGTTCGCCTGCAGATCGAACCGATGTTCCACACGCTGTGCCGCGATTGTCACGTGGAGAAACACGCGGATGGCAAAGACGCGGGGCCGGTGCGGCAATGCGTCGATTGTCATGCGGTGGAAATAGTTGATGCGCCGTAAGGTTGGCTGAATCGAGCTTCGAGCCGCGGCGGAGGTGCGTGTGTGTCTCCATCGACAGACGTGGGGAGAAAGTGACGCGCGCTTTGCGCGCATTCATTTCGTCGCCAAGTCAAAGGCTGGTGCCAGGCACCCGCTTTTGCACTTTGAATAAGTCACTGCCGGTGCCAGGCACCGGCAGTGACTTATTCAATAACCGAACGAAGGCGACCTTGGATATGGAAGGGTGAGGGGGATCGGCGCGGTGGCGCATCACACGCCCGGAAAACCGATCACCCGACGATCACGTCCGTCAATTCGCTCCGATCCAGCTGCCGTGGAAGCCTGCCGGAATCCGCATTGGAACTCTGGCGACGGCGATCGGACCGGCTTCGACGTTTTGTGCGTCGAGAATCATCAGTTCGCTCTTTTGCGTGGCCTGATTGAAGGCCAATGCGATGAGGTACCCGTCGGCTTCATCGACACCGCCGCGGCGCGGCGCGAACACCGCTTCGCCGAGCATGTAGTCGTCGCCGGGCGTGTAGGTATGGCGCGCGCCGGTCAATTTGTCGAAGTGGATGATGTGGTTGAAGGCCGCCATCGCCGGCGCAGTGGTGCCCACCGCATAGCCGTGGCGGTACGGTTTCGTCATCAGCCGGTCGTCGGTGCGCGGAAATTCGCATGCGATGTCGTCGAGCAACTCCTCCTTGATCGTGGCGGAGTTGTCGGCAAGGTCGATGCTCCAACGACGGAACGTGGGTGCGATGCCATCCGACGGCTTCGCCATCGAGCCGTCCACCTTGGGCGCGAACTGCGTTGCGTTGGCGCCGGTCACGTCGGCGTGCAGCTTCGTGCCGTCGGTCCACGCGTTCATCATGTGGAACATGAAGCGCGATTCCATCGTGTACCACTTCACGTCGGCCGCTGTGCCATCACGCGGAATGACGCCGAAGTGCGTGCCCTTGTCCGGCTCCCACGCCAGCATCGGTCCGCCGCTCATCGCGCGCTCGATGCTCATCGTCAGCGGAAAAATCGGGAAGATCGCATGCGTGTCGGTGACGAAGAAGTCGTGCACCATCGCGGCGAACGGCGCTTCGAAGAATTCGTTGCGGATGACGCGGCCGTTGCGATCGGCCACGTTGTAGCGAAGCGTTTTCGAACCCGGACCTTGCGCCGAGTAGCCGAAGAAGATCATCTCGCCGGTGTCGATGTCGAACTTCGGATGTGCCGTCACCGGGCCCGCAATCACGCCGTCGAAATCGTGCGTACCGATCGTTTCGAGCGAGCGCTGGCGGATCTGCGTCGGCAGCGCGCCCTCCATCAAAGCGAGCAGCCGACCGGCATGTTCGACGATGTGCGTGTTCGCCGTGTTGTACTCGGCGCCGATCACGGACGGGTCGGACATCATCGGATTGCCGAACACGCCGAACAGGCGTTCGCCGGCCGCGAGCTCGCGTTTGAACTTCTCCGATTTCACCCAGCGGTTGCGCCAGCTGACGCGACCGCCTTCGAGGCTGAAGCACTGGATCATGCCGTCGCCGTCGAACCAGTGATACGTATCGCCCTGGCGCGGCGGGTGTAGCGGATCGGGACCATTGCGGTAGTAGGTACCCGTCAGGTCTGTCGGCAGCTTGCCTTCGACGACGAGATCGGGCGCGTCGCATTCCACGCCGCTCGGTGCGAAATAGCCGGTCAGGAACGGATCTTTTGGAAACGGAACGGTCATGGCACTTCCTTCTCGGGTTGGCGACGCTAGCGGTATTCGACGCGTTGGCGGAATTTTAGTCAATACTAATGAAAATCATTTGAAGCGCGCGAGCTCGTTGCCCGCGTAAAATGCTGATCCGATCACGCGTGCTGGCTCGAATTCAGTCAGATGTGACGACTCTGTTATGAAGACATCGATCTCGCCGGGTCAGCGCTTCAGCACGCCGAAGAGCCAGCAGACGTACGAGCACGTGCTGAACGCGGCCGTCGATTGCCTGCGCGAACTCGGCTACCACCGAACGAACATGTCGAACATCGCCGAACGCGCCGGCGTTACCCGCAGTCGGGTGCAGTACTACTTCCGAAACACCGAGCACCTGCTTTCCGATGCAACCAACGCACTGCTGGCGCGCGTCTGGGGCCGGTATCTCGAAAACCTCTACAGCGGCACCGGACGTTCCAGCGAAGAAGCGTTCGATCAGCTGATGAACCTGCGCGACGATCCCGACCAGATCGCGTGGCTCGGACTGGTGGCCGCATCGCGCGGCGAGCCGATGCTGCGCCGAATCGTCGAACGCGCGCAGAAGACGCTCGACGAACACGCGATGAACGCGCAACGTAAACTATTGAACATCGACACGCCGGCAGCGGAAGCAAAATTGCAGGTCGCATCGGATCTGATCCGGCTGTTGCTGGACGCTTTGACGCTGAGTGCGATTACGGTCGATCGCGAAGCGCGCATCGATGCGTTGCTGAACGCATTCAAGGGCATGCTTGCTGACTATTGGGGAATGGCGCGCTGACGACGGTGTGATGGAGCTTCCGGTGTGTGTTGGTGGAACGGAGCTTCGAGCGCGGCGGAGGTGCGTGTGTTCTGCGTCGGGCATGCTCAAGCGTCCTGGTCGCTCGAGCCGCGGCCATCCCTGGCCGCGGAAGGCCCACCGCAACACAAACGCACCTCCGCCTCGGGTTGACGTCTCCATCGACAGACGTGGGAGAGGAGTGAACGCGCGCTTTGCGCGCGTTCATTTCATCGCTAAGTCAAAAGCCGGTGCCAGGCACCAGCTTTTGCACTTCGAATAAGTCACGGCCGGTGCCTGGCACCGGCCGTGACTTATTCATCCTCGAACGAAGGCGCGACGTTGGACGTGGAAGGGTGACGGGTGATCGGTGCGGAGGCGCATCACACGCCGGGCCGGAGTACCGTTCACCCGTCACCCACCCCGATCGAAACCGCGGCTCTTGATGGTCCCTACACCGGCGCGCTGCGAATCAGCCTCGGTGAGCGTCGTGGCGGCAAACTGTCGTATAGATCGGCGACGAGATCGGTGCGCAGCGTGCGTCGCGATGCGTCGTCCCACAGGTTCACGAGCGCCCGCGGATCGGCGTTGAGGTCGTAGAGTTCGCCTTCGGTGCCGTCGTACAGCGCGCCTTTTTCGTACGCGCTGCACAGATATCCGTCGCGGTAGACCGTGCGGATGTGCATGTCCACGTCGCCGTGTTCGCTGTCCCACTCCGTAAGGACGCGCTCGCGGCGCTGCGCCCGAGCTTCGTCGTCAGAGATTGGCAACGGCTTTCCTTCCACCCAGTCGGGTTCGTCGATGCCGGCGATGCGGCAGAACGTCTGCGCCAGGTCGACGTGTCCCACCGGTGCGCTCACGGTGGCCGGCGTCACGTTCGCCGAGGGCGCGGGGCGCCAGATGAACGGCAACCGCATCAGCGCATCGCAGTGATACGGTCCCTTGAACAACAATCCGTAGTCGCCCTGCAGTTCGCCGTGATCAGTGGTGAACAGCACGTCGGTGTCGGCCGTCCAGCCGCGCCGTTCGATGCACGCGAGCACGCGGCCGCACGCTTCGTCGATCAGCTCATTCTCGATGTGGTTCATCGCGTTGATCTCGCGCACCTGATCGGCCGTCAGGTCGCACGGGCGGAAACCTCGCGGCGATTCGAGGTTGGTCCACAGCGAACCGTCGAAATAGCCCCGCCAATGGCGTGGCTTGTTCGCCAGCCATTGCGCCGCCGTCGCCGCATCGCCGGGATAGAGGTCCGGCAACGGCACGTCGCGCCAGTTGACGCGCGAGCGTTCCGATGCCGGCGGATCCCACGGATGATGCGGATCGGGAAAGCTGAGCCACACGAACCAGTCCGCGTCTGCGGGCAGAGTGTCGAGCCACGCGATGGTCCGGTCCGCCACCCACTCGGTGTGATACACCGCGCGGGGCGCCGGGTTGTCCCACACCTGAATCGCGCCGGTCGCACCACCACCCGCCGTGTTCTGCATGCCTTGCGGCGTGACCATCGGGTAGAAGCCGGCGATCGCCTCCGGATGGTTCTGTTCGAGCCACACGTCGTAGTGCGAATGCCGCATGTAGAAGTGATTCGCCAGTTCCATCCGTTCGAAACCGCGATGCGGGCCGGTTTCGCCGAGTCGTGCCATGCGATTTTCGTAGAACGTATCCGGCGCGCCGAGCCACGGTTCGAAGTGCGCCTTTCCGAACAATCCCGTCCGATAACCATGCTGCGAGAGCCAATGCGCGATCGTCGGCGTTTCCTCGGGCAATGCAACGCCGTTCATCCACACGCCGTGCGTCGCCACGTACTGGCCTGTGATGATGGTCGCGCGCGCCGGCATGCACACCACGTGCTGGTTGTGCGCGCGCGAATAGTTGATGCCGCTGCGCGCCAGCGAATCGATCACCGGCGTGCGCGCCACGACACCGCCGTTACAGCCGAGCGCGTCGTGGCGCATCTGGTCGGTGGTAATCAGAAGGATCTTGCGGCTCATGGAAACGCTTTTGCATCGACGTCGAGCAGAAACCGGATCACGCCCTCCATGTAGATCCTCTGATCGTCGTAAATCGCCAGGTGACTGCCGTTCGGACAGAACAGATAGCGCCCGTGCGGAACGAGTTTCGACATCTTTTCCATCGCTTTCGGGTCCATCGTGTCGTAGCGCGCGCCGATCATGAGTGTCGGCACCGTGATCTTCGGCAGATCCGCGGTACGGTCCCAATTGCTGAGGGCGCCGGACAGACCCATCTCGCTCGGACCTTGCATCGGCACGTAGACCTTCTGGTTGATGTGCCCGAACGCGCGGTTGACGGGATCGGGCCACTGTTCCGGCGGCATGCGCAGGATGTGCTGTACGTAGAACTGCGGTACCAGCAGTTCCATGTAGCGGGGATTCTCGGTGTCGCCGCTCGCTTCGAGGCGCTCGATTTCGGCCAGCGCCTTCGGATCCATCATCGGCATCAACACGTCGTGCGCATACGCGTTGTAGACCTTGGCGCTCGAAACCATGTTGGAGATCACGAGTCCTTTCAGGTGCTGCTGGTATCTCAGTGCGTACTCGAGCGCCAGAATGCCGCCCCACGATTGTCCGAGCAGATAGAAATCGTCCTTGTCGAGCCCGAGCGCTTTCCGCACCTGCTCGACTTCATCGACGAAACGCGACACGTCCCACAGCTGCGGCGCGTCGGGTTGGTCGCTGTAAGCCGACCCGAGCTGGTCGTAGTAGTAGTACTCGATGCCGGCGGCGGGCAGGTATCCATCGAATGCTTCGAAGTATTCGTGGGTGGCGCCCGGGCCACCGTGCAGCAACAGCACCTTGATGCGCGGATTGTTGCCCACGCGCTTGGTCCACACGCGAAACGGCCCGGCCGGTGTTTCGATCGAGATCATCCGCACACCGCCGGTGAGCTGGTCGTCGCGACCCGAGCTGTCGAGATACGACGCCGGCACCGGTTCGTTCGCAAATGTCCCAACAGACAACGCCAGCGCAATGGTTGCCAATGCTACCTTCATCCGTGTTCCCCAACGGGGCGACAACGTCGCGCCGCCCCTGTCATGGTTCGTCAGACCTTCAACAGCCCACCCGCCGGCGCCGGCCGCGCGCGCTGGTTGTAGAGCATCTTGCGCAGCTTCTCGATCTCTTCCTTGGACAGCTTCGAGAAGTCCTGCGTGAAATCGGAGCCCACTGCCATGCCGCGCTTCACGGCCGGACGCGCGCCCAGCTCGTCGAACCAGCGCTTGAAGTACGGGAATTCGTTGATGTCCTGGCCCTGCCCTTCCCAACCGATCGTCCACGGATAGCAGATCATGTCCGCGATCGTGTACTCGTCGCCGATGAGATAGCGCTTGTCGTACAGCGCGTTGTTCAGCACGCCGTACAACCGGTTCACTTCGTCGGTGAAGCGTCGAATCGCGTACGACTGGTCGCCCTGACCTTCGCCGAGCCGGCGGAAGTGACCGCATTCGCCAGTTTTCGGTCCCTGATTCGCCATCTGCCAGATGATCCACTGCACCACGTCGTAGCGTTTGCGCGGCGCCTGCGGATAGAACTTCCCGGCTTTCTCCGCGATGTACATCATGATCGCGCCGGATTCGAAGAGCGTGATCGGCGCGCCGCCGCCGAGCGGCTCGTCGTCGACCATCGCCGGCATGCGGTTGTTCGGATTGATCTTGAGAAATTCTGGCGTGAACTGATCGCCGCGGCCGATGTTGCACGGCACGACGCGATACGGCATGCCGAGCTCTTCGAGCAGGATGGTGACCTTCTTGCCGTTCGGCGTGGGCCAGTAGTGCAGATCGATCATGGTGGACTCCGTTCGTTCGAAAGAACGCCAAGAATACACGCGATGACAACCGCACTCGCCATCGCTCACACTCGCGACCGGGGCAGCACGTTCGTCTTCACTCAGGGGGTTCCCGAATGCGTTCCAGTCCGTTGGCGGCAGTGGTGTGTCTGACGATGGCGGTTTCGGCGAGCGCCGCGATCGGTGCCGACGCATCGTCGACGGGGCGTCTCGAAGAGACCTGCGCCGCTTTTGCACCGAAGGATCTGCCGCACGGCGCCGTCACGACGAAGAACGAAGTGCGCGCGGCGAGCGGCGTGTTCCCTGAAGCGTGCATCGTCAGAGGCAAGATCGTCACCGGGCCAACGTCCACCATCACCTGGGCGGTCGAATTGCCGGCCCGCGATCTGTGGAACGGCAAGACGCTGACTTTCGGCGGCAGCGGCTTCGACGGCTTCACGCCGACCGACGTCGACTACTACCACATCATGGCGGGTCCGCTGCACGCACCGTATGCCCGTATGGGTTCAGATTCGGGCCATCAGGTGCGCTCGTTCTATCCGTGGGCGCTCGACGACGTCGCGTTGAAGAACCACGCGTTCGAAGCGAATCATCTGACGCTCGACGTGGGTACGGCGGTGGTCGCGCAGTTCTACGGCAAACCGCCGGCGCGCCGCTACATGCTCGGGCAGTCCAACGGCGGGCGCGCGGGTCTGGTCGCGATCCAACGCTATCCGAACGACTACGATGGCGTCATCGCGATCGAGCCGGCGATGTTCCAGCAGGCGCACCAGGTGAACCTCGGCGCCACCACGATGCAGCACATCTATTCGAGCCCGCAGAACTGGCTCGACGACGCGAAGGTCGCATTGTTCGCGAAGGCCGAAATCGCCGCGTGCGACGAACTCGACGGATTGCAGGACGGCATCATCGCGAACATCGCGGCGTGCACGTACATACCGACCGATCTCGAGTGCAAAGGCGCCGACAGCGACGCGTGCCTGACGGCAGGTCAGATCGAAACGATCCGCATGGTGTACACCGACCAGAACGTTCCGGTAATGCTGGCGGACGGATCCACCGGTTATCCGCGCTTCGGTCGAGGCGGCGCCGCGACCACGGACTGGCACGAGTATCTGTTCGGCTCGAGCTTCGAGGCGCGCGACGCGTTCAACTACATCGCGGCAGCGGAAGCGGCAAAAGTGGTGGAGCGCAACGAACACGCGGCCGCGTTTCCGCACGATGCCTCGCAGTTCCAGGCGCAATACCTCGCACTGTCCCGCCTGATGGATCCAACCGATCCGGACCTATCGGCGTTCGCGAATCACGGCGGCAAGTTGCTGCTGTTCTACGGCACAGCCGACACGTGCGTGTCGATTTACCGCACGGCGCAGTATTTCGACGCGGTGAAACAACGCATGGGGGTGCAGAACGTTGCGCACTTCGCACGCTTTCTCGTCTCGCCGCACGTCGGTCACGAAATGAACGGACCCGGACCTGACGCGATCGACCTCGTCACCGCGATGGATACGTGGGTGGAGCGTGGTGCGGCGCCCGATCATCTGAACGTTGCAAAGGTCGATCACCAATCGAACAAGGTCGCGCTCGAAAGACCCGCGTGCGAGTTCCCCAAGTTCGCGCGTTACGACGGCAAGGGCGATCCGACCAAAGCGGAGAGTTTCAGCTGCAGCGACCGCTGAACGTCTAGAACACGCGATAGACCTCGATCACCCGATCGTTCTCGTTCGGTCCCTTCGCGAGCTGCAAGTCGGCCGGCACCGGTACCACCAGCGTCGATACGAACACGTATCGGTTGAGCCAGTCGTACTTGCCCTGCGGCGCGATGAACTCCGGCACCAGCCGGTATCGCGTGTCCTCGAGCTTCGCGCCGGGATACGCGAGGCCTTTGTTGTGAATGATGATGGTCACGCCGTCGTCGGTGCGTAACCGATACAGCGCGTCGATCACTTCCACGCCATCGGGACGCGTGACCGGAAAATCACCGCCGCCGGCGACCACCGTGCCGCGGATGTCTCTACCGAAGAAGCGGCCCCCGAGAATCGGCCAGATCTCCTCGCGCTTGCCATCCTTGCTCGCGCTGGTCGGTGCGACCGCTTCGGGCGACGCACACGTGACGACGATCTTCATCACCAGTTCGAGCTTCGGCTGATCCTGACCGGCTTCGCTCAGCGGCGCGACGTCGGCGCACAACGCAGCGCTCGCCATCGTCACGCACAACGCCACGCCAACTGCGATACCCACTTCACAACGAGAGCTGATCAACGACGATCTCCTTCGAATCGCGAGGCAGAACGATCTGCGTGCCATCGCGTCCGAGCGTCACCGGACCGCGATACACGTCGGCAACGCCTTTCAAAAACGCCGCTTCGACACCCGGCACGAGCAGCGGCGGGATCACGTGATAGAACAACAGATGGTGCACGTTGGCGGCCGCGGCGATCTGCGCCACTTCGACCGGTGCGGTGTGATAGTTGAGGATGTCGCCCATGATCTGCGCGACGTTCGCGCGCCCCGCTTCGGCCGCGGCCTTGCCGAGAATGCCGACCAGCTCCGGCGACAGCGCTTCGTGCACGAGCAGGTCGACGTTCTGCGCGAACAGTTCGAGATTCGCCGACTTCGCCGTGTCGCCCGAGATCACCACCGTGCGGCCGCCGTATTCGAACCTGTAGCCGACCGCCGGCGTAACCGGATCGTGGTGCACGCTGAAGGCTGTGACGGTGAGACCATCGGCCGTCCACACCACCGGCGCCGCGCCGGGTGCCGGCGGATCGAACGGCTTCGCCACGCTGCCGCGCCCCTGCGGCGGCGTTATCTTCGGACCGTGATGCGCGGTGCGATAGCCGGCATCGAGCGTGTACGCGGTATTGAACCCGTCGACCACCTGCTCGACGCCGGTCGGGCCGATCACCGGCAACGGCTCGGTGTGGGCGCCGCCCGCCCAGCGCAGTTCGGCCACTTCGCCGAGGCCGTCGATGTGATCGGAGTGGAAGTGCGTGAGGAACAACGCCTCGATGCGACCCGGAGCGAAACCGAGCCGCGTCATGTTGCGGCCGGCGCTCGCGCCGGCGTCCACCTCATACACGTGTTTGCCGGCCACGACCACCACGCACGGCCCTGATCGCTTCGGATCCGGCAACGGGCTGCCTGCGCCGCATAGCGCCACCGTCAGGCCGTCGGGAAGTGCTGCCACTGCGTCGGCGCTCATCGCGCGCGCGGCTGCGGCGGTCATCAGCTTCACCGCGATCGCGCCGCGCAGCTCGTACACCACCCCGGCCACGATCAGCGCGATGCCGAGTGCAATCGGCCAGTATCGTTTCATCTACAACAGCTCCAGCAACGAATCGGTCTGCTTCCACAGGAACGGCGCTTCGGCCACCGGCGTGCGCCCACAGCGCACGAGCACGATGTCCTGCTCCGGCACCACCTGAATGCGTT
This sequence comes from uncultured Gammaproteobacteria bacterium, assembly GCA_963780795.1. Lineage (GTDB taxonomy): Bacteria > Pseudomonadota > Gammaproteobacteria > Pseudomonadales > Azotimanducaceae > DATJGR01. The sequence continues at coordinate 120,252 of CAWADH010000018.1, forward strand.
GTCCGTCGTATCCCGCGGCCTGAAAGCGCGACGTCCCTGGCGTCAGCCACCAGTGCGCGCCATAAGCCTCGATGTCGGTCGCGTGGCTCTGCCTGCGCGCGTAGTCCACCCAGCCTTCCGGCAGGATTCGACGCCCGTCCCACACGCCGTTGCGCAGATACAGATAGCCGAAACGCGCAAAATCCTGCGGCGTTGCAAGCAGATAAGACGAGCCGACAAAGGTGCCCGAGTGGTCGAACTTCGGCAGCGGCGTATGCATGCCGATCGGCTCGAACAGTTCGTCGCGCATGAACGCGAGCATCTCCGTGGGACCACCAACGATGTCGCGCAGAATTCTGCAGACGATGTTGGTGGTGCCGCTGGAATACGAGAAGAACGAACCGGGCGGGTGATCGAGCGGCATCGCGGCGGCGAACGCGCCCATGTCGAAGCGCCCGTCGAAGTTCAGCATCGGGATTACATCGGAGACGATGCCATCCACGTAGTCTTCGGCGAACCGCAGCCCGCTGCGCATCTTCAGCAGTTGGTCGAGCGTGATGTGGCGGCGCGGATCGCCCGCGCGTTGCCATTCCGGCACGGCCGCCGGCGCATTTACGTCGATGCGGCCCTGCCGCACCAGAATGCCGACGAGCGCCTGCGTGACGCTCTTTGCCATCGACCACGAATACTGCAGGTAGAAATTGTTCGCGCCGGCGGCGTATCGCTCGTAAACGAGTTCGCCGCTCTTCACGATCAGCAACGCATATGTCACGCCCTGCGCGGCAGACAACGAAAACAGCGCATCGGCGTGGCGTTCGAACGCGACGGCGTCGCGCGGTTGCGCTTTCGCGTGCGACCAGGATTCCGTGGGCCACGCCATGCCGTGCGGCTGCGCGGGCAAGTCGACCAACGATCTCATCGCTTTACTCCTCGAATCAGGCACAACACGGACACGCCGTGACGCGCGCAATCGAACTGCGGCTGAGACGGATTTCCGAACGACGCGTCTCGACCGGCGTGCTCAGCGACAGCGACACCGGCGACACACCGACGCCCAACTCGCCGATGTCGCGCACCGTGTTGCGTTGCGAGTCCGCGCGATAGCCGGTGAATATCTGGAACGTGCTGCTGTCGACGTGTGACTGAATGTCGATGGCGTGGTCGCCGACGCGCGACCAGCCGCGAAACTCCTCGCCGTTGCAGCGCACGAACACGTCGTCGACGTCCGGAATCCGCGTCACTTTGAAATGCGTCTGTCTACCGCGTTCCGATTGCGATGCAACGTACGTACGCAGTTGCAGCATGCCGTGATCGAGATCGTTCCAGGCCTGACTCAGTCCGATCGTTGGGAAGTCGACGCCTTCCACCGTCGGCTCGACGAACTTGCTCGTGTTCGGTTTGTTGAACAGCCGCTGCCAGTCGCCGGGATCGGCCACTTCCGTGACCATCAGCGACGCGCTCAGCTGGCCGCGCGGCCACGGTTCGTCGTAGTGGAACCAGAAACCGAACTCGCCTTCGCCGACACCGAAGAATCGCGGATCGGCAATGCGCTCGAGCGTGTCGTGCAGGCGCGCCTCGGTTACCACGTCGCCGAATTCGCGCGCCAGCATCGCACCCATCACAAGCCCGCGCGGATCGGGCGGCACGGCTACCGGCAGGCGGGGATTGCGCCAACCGATGCTCTCGACGGCGGCCAGATACATCACCTCCGCCAGCGGCGGATTCTGCGGCAGCACATACCACGCCGCGGCGAGCCCGCCGGCGGTGCCGACGTGATGGACGTGATTCACCACGGGGTCGTAGTACAGCGCCACCGAGCGCAGCTTGCCATCTTCGAATTTCATGTAGTGCTTGCGCGCGAAATCGAACCACTCTTCCGCCACCGCGTGCGTGCGGCGGCCGGCGACCTGGTCGAACATCTTCAGGCCGAGTCCGGCGGCCGACAGGCAATACGGCCAGATCTTCGTGTTCTCGCAATGCGGCCCCTGGGGATTGCGACGCCACTGATCCGTCAGATGGTTGGCGACACGTTCGTGCGTCCATTCGAACTGACGGTTCTCGAGTCCCGTCACCGGGAACGGCCGGTTCCATCGATCGTCGCCGCTGACGTAGCGGTGCAGACTCATGATCAGATTGAAGAAGCCTTTGAAGAACAGCATGCCGTCCGCGCGGATCGGATCGGGCTGCAGACCCCACGGCTCGATGCCGTTGGCGGTCCAGCCCGGCGAGTCGTAGTTGCCCCACAGATGTTCCGGAATGAGCGTTCCTTTCCACGCTTCGGGATAAATCTTGCGCTTCGGGTCGGGGCCGATCTGCGTCAGCCAGTCGACGGCGGCCCAGAACGTGGTGTGGCGCTGCACCAGTTCGTCGAGGATCTTCGAGTACACCTCGCGCCACGCCGGCGTCTTGTCCGCCATCAACGCAACGGCGTAGGCGGAGTCGGCCAGATCGAAGCGCGGGAAGTTCGTCATCGGCGGCGTGGAGTACTGGTCCCACCAGCTGCGCGGCGCGCCGGTGGACGACCAGTCGTCCGGCGTCGTCGCCTTACGATGCACGAACTTCAGCCAGCCCTGGGCGCGAGCGTTCAATTCCGGATACGGTGTGTGCATCGGCGACTTTACGATGAAGTTAGACTCTCTGCCCGATCTTGCCAGCAACCCGCAGTGAATTGAACGAATAAGTCACGGCCGGTGCCTGGCACCATCCATCACTTATTGGAGAAAATCGAAATGAACGACACCACCGCTACGCCCCGCCCTCTCACGCTCGGCGTCATCCTCTATCCCGGTTTCGAACTGCTCGATGTATTCGGACCGCTCGAAATGTTCGCAGCCGTCGGACGCGACCGCCTGGTGCTGCACATGGTGGCCGAACGCGCAGGACCGGTCGCCGCCGGCACCGTTGCTGACGGCGCCATTGGACCGCGCGTGATTGCGGACTACGGTTTCGACGATGCGCCGGCGCTCGACCTGCTGCTCGTTCCGGGAGGAATCGGTACGTTTCCCGAACTCGCCAACGAAAAGCTGATGGCTTTTCTGCGCGATCGCTCGAGCCGCGCGCAGATTACCGCATCGGTCTGTTCGGGTTCGGCGCTGCTCGCAAAGGCCGGCGTGCTCGACGGCCACCGCGCCACGTCGAACAAACAGGTTTTCAGTCTCGCCGTGGCGCAGAGCGACGCGGTGAAATGGATCGAAGCCGCGCGCTGGGTAGACGACGGCAACGTGGTCACGTCGTCAGGCGTCTCGGCCGGCATGGACATGGCGCTGGCGATCATCGCGCGGCTGTTCGGCAACGAAGCCGCGGAAGGGATCGCCATCGGCACCGAATACACGTGGCATCGCGATTCCACCGTCGATCCGTTCGTCGCACATCTGAATGAGATGGCGGGCCTGCTCGTGCCCGCCAAGACGTGATTCAAGATTGAGTTCGGTGCCCGCTATGCGCGCAGTCGCTCGCGCCAGTGCGGCTTCAGCCATTCGAGTGATATCAGTACCAGCGCAGCGGCGCCCAAGGTCACCGCGATGTCGTCGGTATGCAACGGTCCGAAGCCGAACAATCCGCTTGCGAGCGGCCACAGCAGGGTGAGGCACAGGATCGCGACCACGGCGAACAGTACCCATGCGAGCGCACGATTCGGCCTCGTCACCGCGGTCACCAACGATGCGCTGAAGGAGCGGTTGACGAAGATCAGGCTGACGATCGACAGGACGAGCGAGAAGAACGCCAGCGCACGCACTTCCGCCGGCGGCATGCCTCGTGACGATGCGATGAGGAAAATCGCGCCAACCAGCGCGAACGCGATCACCCCTTGCAGCACGCTCCAGCCGATCAACGCCCTCGAGAACAGAGGTTCATCGGGCGACCGCGGCGGCCGCCGCATGACGTCTTCCTCCTCCGTCTCCGCTTCGAATACCAGCGAACACACCGGGTCGATCACCATTTCGAGAAACGCGATGTGGATCGGCCCCAGCACGATCGGGAGACCCGTCAGCAACGGCAACAATGCGATACCGGCGATCGGCACGTGTACTGCGAAGATGAACCCCATCGCCTTGCGCAGGTTGTCGTAGATGCGCCGTCCGAGGCGCACGGAGATGACGATCGATCCGAAATCGTCATCGAGCAGAACCATCGACGCCGCTTCGCGCGCAACGTCGGTGCCGCGCCCACCCATCGCAATACCGATATGCGCGGCCTTCAACGACGGCGCGTCGTTCACGCCGTCGCCGGTCATCGCAACGATCTCGCCGTTGCCCTTCAACGCCTCGACAATGCGCAACTTCTGTTCCGGCATGATCCGAGCGAACACCGTCGCGCTGCGCACACGCTGCCCGAGTTCGGCGTCGGAGAGACGACGCAGTTCTTCGCCGGCCACCACGTCCATTGCATCGAGACCCGCCCGCCGCGCAATCGCACGCGCCGTCGCCGGATAGTCGCCGGTGATCATCACCACGCGGATGCCGGCAGAACGACACTCGGCGACCGCGGCCGGTACGCTTGGGCGCAACGGGTCCGCAAGCCCGATCAGACCGACGAACTCCAAACCGAAACCGCGCTGCGAATCCGGCAGCGCGTCTCCGACGAACGTCGCCCGCCCGACACCCAGCACGCGCAACCCGTCGTCCGCCATCGCATCGACCGCCTCGCGCAGAGCCATGCGGTCGGCGTCAGCAAGGCGGCATAGTTCGGCCACCGCTTCCGGTGCGCCCTTCGTGGCGACGACGAGTGCGCCGTCCGCAATGCCGCGCCACGCATGCGACATCGCGAGCAGCTCGGGTCTGAGTCCGTATGCACGCACGAGCGACCAACCATCGCTGCGCTTCGAAGAAAGGTTTCCGGCAAGCTCGGCAATGGCTCTCTCCATTGGATCCACCCGCGTCGATGGCGCACTCGCGAGAACGCCGATGTCGAGCAGGTTGCGGAACGCCTCAGGTACTGAAGCGGCCTCGTCCGTTCGCAGCGTCGCACCACTGGGCAAGCGCAATTCCACGACCGACATCCGGTTCTGTGTGAGCGTGCCGGTCTTATCGGTGCACAGTACCGTCGCCGAGCCGAGCGTTTCGATCGCGGCGGCACGGCGGGTCAGCACCCGCGCGCGTGAGATGCGCCATGCACCCATCGCCATGAACACCGTCAACACCATCGGAAACTCTTCCGGCAGCATCGACATGCCGAGCGCAATGCCCGCCAGCAGCGCGTCGAGCCAACCGCCGCGCAAGGTTCCATACAACAGTACTGCTAAGGCGCTGACCGCTCCGCCCACGATCGCGAACACGCCGACGAACCTTCGCGTTTGCGCCAGTAAGCGCGGCGGCTCGGTTTCGAGCGAACGCAGCGACAATCCGATCCGGCCGATTTCGCTCCGCACGCCGGTGGCGGCGACCTCGCTGAGCGCCCACCCTCTCACTACGAGCGAACCGGAAAACACGTACGGGAGGTCGTCGCCACCGGGCCGAGGCGGCATCGCCACTGCGTCGGTCGCAGCCGTTTTTCGCACCGGCACCGACTCGCCGGTCAGCAGCGACTCGTCGGTCTGCAGATCCTGGCTGCGCAGCACCACGGCGTCGGCAGGCACGCGGTCGCCTTCCGACAGCACGACGACATCGCCGCGCACCACGTCGCGCCCGGCAATTCGGCGACGCGCTCCGTCGCGAATCACGAGCGCGCGCGGACTGGTCAGATCGCGCAGCGCTTCCAGAACTCGTTCGGTGCGCGTTTCCTGCACGACCGTGATCACGACCGACATCGAGGCGAACACCAGCAGGATCAACGCTTCCTCGAGATCGCCAAGCGCGAGATACACGAGGCCGCCGCCGACCAGCAGCGCGAGCATCGGCTCGCGCATCACCTCTACGACGATCCGCAGCGGCGTGCGGCGATCGGGTTGCGGCAGTTCGTTGAAACCTTCGCGACTCAGGCGCGCCTGCGCGTCCGCTTCAGTGAGCCCTCGGACATCGACGTCCGAATCGTTCACTGTGCGATCGACGCAGGCGTCACGATCGGGAATCCCGGCGTGGCCGGTTGCACGAGCTTCAGCAACGAAACGAGCGCGAGCCGGTCGCCGTCGATGTCGAGCGCGTCGGAGAACACGAGATCTTTCACCGACGCCTGCTTCGACAGGAAGCTCAGCCAGAACGCTTTCGTCAGCCGCACCGTGACGTCTACACCTTCGACCGGCTGCATTTCCTTGTGGTGCAGCACCGAGTTCTCGAGCTCCAGAACGAACGAGCGCTTCAGATCGGTGAACGTGACGTTCACCGTGATGTGCTTTTCGTCCGCGGCCGCGCCGTCGATCTGTGTGGCCATCGCCGCGAAAATCGACTCGATCGGCACGCTGGCGAGCAACCCGCCCAGTCCCGGACTCGCCGCATCGACGCCGTGCCGCAGTTCCTGCGCGCCGGTGAGATAGAAGTCGCGCCACGGTCCGGCCTCGGCGCGATAGCCGAGCTGATCGTAGGTGCGCGCCAACAATTCCTTCGCGGCGCGGTCCTGTGGTTGCGCGAACACGAGATTGTCGAGCAGCGTTGCGGCCCATCGATAGTCGCCGGCGTCGTACGCGGCCTGCGCGACCGCCAACACTTTCTCAGCGCCGCCGATCGCGTCCACATAGCGCTTGCCGAGTTCGGGCGGAGGCAACGGATCGAGGTTCGCCGGATTGCCGTCGAACCAGCCGAAGTAGAACTGATATACCGCCTTCGCGTTGTGCTTCAGCGCACCGTAGTAGCCGCGATCGGCGAAGGTATTCTCGAGGCTATTCGGCAACCGGATCGTTTCGGCGATCTGTCGCGGCGTCAGACCGGCGGACGCGAGATGCAGTGTCTGGTCGTGAATGAACGCATACAGGTCGCGCTGCTTCTTCAGATAATCGAGCACCTGCGCGTTGCCCCACACCGGCCAGTGATGGCTGTTGAAGACCACTTCGGTGTCGGTACCGAAAAGATCGATCGCTTCGTCGATGTAGCCGGCCCACTTCGAAGCGTCGCGTACTTTTGCGCCGCGCAGCGTGTACAGGTTGTGCATGGTGTGCGAAACGATCTCGGCACCGCATAAGGCTTTCAGCCGCGGGAGGAAGAACGTCAGCTCCGCCGGCGCTTCCGAATCGGGCACGTACTGGAAGACGAAGTGCACGCCATCGACATCGAGTTCCTGGCCGGTGTGGTCGATCGTGACCGTCGGGGCGACGATCGACAGACCGCCGACCGCGGGCCCCTTGCCGAGCCCGGTGTCGACGTGCCCGCGCGCGTCGCGCGACAGGTTGTTGCCGTACATGTACTGCGCGCGCCGTCCCATCACCGCGCCGGCCAGCACGTTTTCGCTGAGCGCCTCTTTCATGAAACCGGTTGGCGCGATCACGAGCGTCTTGCCGCTGCGCACCGCTTCCGGGTCGACCACCGCCGCGATGCCGCCGAAGTGGTCGACGTGACTGTGCGTGAACACCACCGCGAGAATCGGTCGCTCGCCGAGCGAGCGATTGACGAGCGCAAGTGCTGCGCCGGCGGTCTCGGTGGATGTGAGCGGATCGACGAGGATGCGCCCGTTCGGAGACTCGATGACGCTCATGTTCGAGATGTCGTAACCGCGCACCTGATAGATGTCGTCAGTCACCTTGAACAGGCCATAGATGCCATTCAGCTTTGCCTGTCGCCACAACGACGGATTCACGCTGGCCGGCGCTTCGCCGTCGACGAACGCGTAAGCCGGCGCATTCCAGACCACGCGGCCCTCTTTGGTCTTGACGATGAGCGGATCGTCTTTCGCAACGAAGCCTCTGTTGGCGGCGTCGAAGTCGTCCTGGTCGGACAACGACAGCGCCGCGGTCACCGCAGCGTTCGCGTCGGACGTGAACCGTGTCGCCTCGACGTGGCCATTGGCATCGACCGCGCCGCCAGATTGGCCTGGTGCCGCAGTTTCGCTGGAGCGCGGGCTGCACCCCACCGCGGCAAGCATCGCGAGCAGACATGCAACGTGAACTACGCGTTTCATTTCGAGGCACTCTCTGCGTCGCGCAGACCGTTCTGCTTCAGCCGCCACAGCAGCACGTCGAGCCGGTCCTGACCGAAGAACGGCTCGCCCCGGAACGCCATCGTCGGCACGCCCCAATGCCCCGCCGCTTCGTGCGCCACCTGATTCGCCGCGATGTTCGCTTCGATTCGATCGACGTCGGAGACGGCCAACGCATCCATCCTGGCCAGATCGAGACCGGCGCGACGCGCGGCATCCGCGAGATGGTTGCCTTGATGCCAGTTGTCGGTGCCGCCCCAGATCACGCGCGACACTTCGTCCGCAAACTGCATGCCGCGCCCGAGGTCTTCTGCCACCGCGCCGAGCCGCGTGAGGCGATGGATGTACGGCTGCGTTGCACCGGTCACGCGCCGTCCGTCGTGAAACTCCTGAACGACCGGATCGGGCTGCGGCCAGCGGAACGGCAGCTCGAGCATCTGCGCCACGCGATGCACGTCGGTCATGAAATACGGAAACCACAGCGGGTGAACGCGATCGAAGAACTCCGGCGTGCGGATCGCGAGCGGATACACCGGCCGGAACACCACGTCGAGGTCGTACTTCTGCGACCACTCGACCAGGCGCGGCGTCGCGAGATACGACCATGGGCTGCGGAAAGACCAGAAGACGTCGATCGAAAGGCGCTCGGACACGTTTGAATTCCCCCTGATGCAGACAATCCGGAGCCACGCGCGCAGCGCTTGACTCTCCCCCAACGGCAGACCCGAAGGTTGCTCTACCTCAACCGCAAAAGGAAACTTCCATGGCCACCATCCGCAAAGAAATCCGCACCCGTGCCCATCCGGATGCCGTGTGGGATGCGATGCGCGACATCGGCGCGCTGCACGAACGGCTGGTCGCCGGTTTCGTCGTCGACACCCGACTCGACGGCAATGCGCGCATCGTCACGTTCGCAAACGGAATGGAGGCGCGCGAAGTGATCGTCGGAATCGATGAGCAAGCCCGCCGTCTCGCGTACAGCGTGGTCGGTGGATCGTTCACTCATCACAACGCCTCGGCTGAAATCGTTCCGGACGGCGAGCGCGGCAGCCGCGTGATCTGGACGGCCGATCTCTTGCCGGACGAAATCGCGGGTAACATCGAGGCGATGATGGAACAAGGCGCCCAAGCGATGAAACACACACTCGACCGTACGGCCGCATGAGCAAGGGTACATTGCCGATCGGCATGTTCTCGCGCGCGAGTTCGATCTCGATCAAGGCGCTGCGCGCGTATCACGAAGCCGGAATTCTGGTTCCCGCGCGCGTCGATCCCGACAGCGGCTATCGCATCTACGCCGTCGACCAACTCGCTGACGCGGCGATTGTGGCGCGCCTGCGGGCGCTCGACGTGCCGCTCGCGCAGGTGCGGGAGATCCTGCAAGCGCGCGATCCGGAGCTGACGCGGCGGGTTCTCGAAACGCACGAAACGCACATGCAGCAACGGCTCGCCGATACGCAGCGCATCATCGAGGAACTGCAGAGCGGCGTGGCGCCAGTCACGCACACGCCGGTGCACGTTCGCGCCGAACCCGCGCGCGACACCGTGAGGCTCATCGGACACGTCACGCCGGACACGTTCGAAGCGTGGCTGACGAGCGCGTTCGCCCGCCTCTCGGCGCATCTCGACGAAGTCGGCGTACGCGCTGCCGGGCCACCCGGCACGTTGTGGGAGCCGGAGATCTTGCTCGACGAACCCGAACGCGTGGAGGCTTTCATTCCGGTCGGCGCATCGATCGCCGGCGCGCGCGGCGATCCGGAGATCGCGGTCGGCGAACTTCCGGAGGCCTGCGTCGCGGTGCTCGTTCATACCGGCGAGTACACCGCGATGCCCGACACCTACCGCACGCTCGGCGCGTGGGTGGCACGCAACGCGCAGTATGCCGGCGGACGCATTCGCGAATGGTGCGTGGTCGGGCCGGGGCGAGTGGCACCGGCGGCCTACCGTACCGAGATCGCGTGGCCGATTCGTAAGTAGCGGCCGGTGCCTGGCACCGGCGATGACTTATTTCCATCCGATCAGTGCCGGCCGGTGCCTGGCACCGGCAGCTACTCAATTTCCCGCCGCGGACTACACAACGTTGCTGCGGAATCGCATGAACCGTCCGATGAAGCGCGTCAGGCTGATCGACGCATCGAACATCGACCCGCTATGCGCAAACGTCCTCCACACGCTCCGGACGCTCTCTATCACGTGACCTTGCGCGGCAACCGGCAGCAAGCAATTTTCGGCGACGTCCAGGATCGCCTACGCTGGGAATCGCTGCTCGCGGAGGCGCTGCAACGCTACGCGTCGCGCATTCACCTTTATTGCTGGATGACCAGCCATCTGCACATGTTGCTTCAGTGCGCGGTAGAGCCGATTCACCGCACTATCCACTTCGCGGCAGGCGCATATGCGCGGTGCGTCAACGCCAAAAACAATCACGCGGGTCACCTGTTTCAGGGTCGATATGGATCGACGCCGGTCGACAGCGACGCCTATCTGTTCCAGCTGATCCGCTACATCCACCTCAATCCGGTGGAGGCCGGGATCGTGAATCATCCATCCGCCTACCGCTGCAGCAGTTGTCGCGCATACGCTAACGCGAATCCACGACCATGGCTCACGACCGAACTCGTGCTCGGTCTGTTCGACCGCGACCATTCGCGCGCACGCACGCGGATGATCGCATTCACGTGCGCCGCCGAAGCAAATGCGCGCCACGAGTCAGCCCCAATCGATCCCAACCGGAGATTGCTTCTACTACGCGACCTGATCGAGGCAGCCGGTGAGCGCTTCGGTATCGACTATTCAGTGCTCACTGGACCGTCACGATCCCGCAACGCCAGCAAGGCGCGCGCTTGGGTTGCACGGAAGGCAAATCGTCGTGGCATCGCGTCGCTGACGGATGTCGGACGGCGGTTCGATCGAAAGGCATCGATGCTGGGTAAGTGTATCCGCCGCTACCGGATCCAGTTCGAGGCATCGTCGCCGACCCAATAAGTCACCGCCAGTGCCAGGCACCGTCCTGCCGTCCGATGCAATAAGTCACCACTGGTGCCAGGCACCGGCTTGACACCACACGCCGTGCATTCACACCATGCGTGCCACCCAGCCGTACTGCGCGGAGATGCACGATGTCGGAAGCAATCACCCCGTTCAAAATCGCCATCGACGACGCGCAACTCGTCGACCTGAAACGACGTCTCGCCGCGACGCGCTGGCCCGACAAGGAAACGCCGGACGACTGGTCGCAAGGCATTCCGCTCGCATACGTGAAGGAGCTGTGCAGCTACTGGGAGAAGGACTACGACTGGCGCGCGCGTGAAAAGCTGCTCAACCGATTTCCGCAGTTCCGCACCACCATCGACGGCGTCGGCATCCACTTCATTCACGTGCGCTCACCGCACGCCGATGCGCTGCCGCTGGTGATGACGCACGGCTGGCCCGGGTCGATCGTCGAGTTCCAGAAAGTGATCGAGCCGCTGACCGATCCGACCAAGCACGGTGGTAAAGCATCCGACGCCTTCCACGTGGTGTGCCCCTCGCTGCCAGGGTATGGATTCTCCGACAAGCCAACAACGACCGGCTGGAACGTCGAGAAGATCGGTCGCGCGTGGAGCGTGCTGATGCCGCGCCTCGGCTACAAGAAATACGTTGCCCAAGGCGGCGACTGGGGCGCGATCGTGACCACTGCAATCGGTCTGAACGACACGGCGAATTGTCTCGGCATCCATCTCAACATGCCGATCGTCACACCCGATCCCGCGACGATGAACGACCTCACCGAGCGCGAAAAATCCGCACTCGCCGGCATGCAGCACTACGCCGACTGGGACTCCGGCTATTCGAAGCAGCAGAGCACGCGGCCGCAAACGCTCGGCTACGGTCTCGCCGATTCGCCGAGCGGCCAGGCCGCGTGGATCGTCGAGAAGTTCTGGTCGTGGATGGACTGCGACGGTCATCCGGAAAACATCGCCACGCGCGACGAGCTGCTCGACAACGTGATGCTCTACTGGTTGCCCGACACCGCGGCGTCGTCAGCGCGACTGTACTGGGAGAGCTTCAACAAGGTCAGCCGCGATCCGGTAAAAATCCCGACCGGCTGCAGCATCTTCCCGAAAGAGATCTTCCGCTGCTCGCGCCGCTGGGCCGAGAAGCGCTTCGAAAAGCTCGTGCACTGGAACGACCTGGACAAAGGCGGTCACTTCGCCGCGTTCGAACAGCCGGCGACGTTCATCGACGAAGTGCGCACCTGCTTCCGGCACATGCGCTGACGCCGGACCGACCTGAGTGATCGAAGTCCTGTTGGGGCTGCTGCTGCCGTTCATCACGATTTTGTCGATCGTGATCGCGGTGCGGCACGGGCCGTTCAGAAACCGCTGGTGGCGTGTCGAAACCTGGGCCGGTTTCACGCTGGCCGTCGCGTGGATCTGTTTCCTGGTGGGCTTCGTCGGTCCGATGATCGTAGCGCCCGATGCGAATCAGGGTCCGCTGCTCGGCGTGATCTATACCGGGCCGATCGGTCTTCTGGTCGGCTTCGTCTGGGGCGGACTGCGCGCGAAAGCGCGCCGCTGATTCAGCGCGCCCAAACCCGACCGTTGGGGAATTGATAATCCGCGATGCTCCGCTCGTGCATCTGCAGGTTCAGCCCCGCCGCGCGCGGCACCCTGTAGCGACCGTTTTCGATGCGTATCGGATCGACGAAGTGTTCGTGCAGGTGCGCCGCGTGCTCGGTCATGCGCTCGTCCCACGACGCTGCGAAGCACAGATAGTCGATCATCGAAATGTGCTGCGCGATCTCGCACAGCCCCACGCCGCCGGCATGTGGACACACCGGCCGGTCGTACTTGGTCGCCAGTAGCAGCACCGCCATTGCCTCGCTGAGTCCCGCCAGGCGACAACCGTCGGCCTGCACCACATCGATCGCTTCTGCCATCAGGAACTGCTTGAACATCAATCTGTTATGGCAATGTTCTCCGGTGGCTATGCGAATCGGACCGACCGCCTCGATGATCTTGCGGTGACCCAGTATGTCGTCCGGGTGCACTGGTTCTTCGACCCACCACAGGTCGAACTGCGCGAGCGCCCTGATCCATTCGATCGCCTGATCCACTTCCCAGACCTGGTTGGCGTCGACCATCAGGCGGCCGTTCGGCCCGAGCGCATCGCGGATCAGCGCACAGCGTCGCAGGTCGTCGTCGAGCGAACGACCCACCTTGATCTTGATCGCCGTCCATCCCGCCGCGCGCGCTTCGCCGGTGAGCCGGAGAATCTTGTCGTCGGGATAGCCGAGCCAGCCGGCCGACGTCGTGTATGCCGGATAGCCTTCGCGTTCGAGATGCGCGCGCCGCTCCGTTTTGCCGCGCGCCTTGTCCTTCAACAGATCGAGCGCTTCGCCAGGCGTGATCGCATCGGTGATGTGTCGCAGATCCAGCGTCGACAGCAGCGCTTCCGGTTCGAGGTCGGCCACCAGTTGCCACACCGGTTTGGCCGCGTGCTTGCCCCACAGGTCCCACACCGCATTGATGATGGCGGCGGCGCCGAGGTGTATCACGCCTTTCTCCGGTCCGACCCAGCGCAGCTGGCTTTCGCCCAGCAAACGCCGCGACAGGCTGGCCATATCGGCGGTCAGTTGTTCCAGCGTGGTGCCGATCACCAGCGGCGCGAGCGCATTGATCGCCGCTACGCAGAGCTCGTTGCCGCGGCCGATGGTGAACGTCATGCCGTGGCCGCGCAGTCCATCGACGCTCGTGTGGATCACGGCATACGCGGCCGAATAATCCGGATCGGGATTCATCGCGTCGGAACCGTCGAGCATGCGCGACGTCGGATAGCGCACGTCGACCGCTTCGACGGCTGTGATCTTGATCATCTGAACTCCTGTCGCGTTCGGCGAATTCGTAACGACTTGCTTTATGCTAACCGCATTCCGAAGGGGATCACACGATGAGCAACAGACTGAACGGAAGGCGCGCGCTGGTTACGGCAGCGGGTCAGGGAATCGGCCGCGCAACGGCGCTCGCCTTCGCTGCGGAAGGCGCGCGCGTGATCGCGACCGACATCAACGCAAAGACGCTCGGTGAACTGAGCGACGCGAACTCGAAGATCGAAACGCGACCGCTCGATGTAACCGACAGCGCGGCTGTCGATGCGCTCGCGCGCGACGTCGGCGCGGTCGACGTGCTGTTCAACTGCGCCGGCTTCGTGCACCACGGCACGATCCTCGATTGCGCGCCCGACGCATGGGATTTTTCGTTGAATCTCAACCTCACCTCGATGTACCGCATGATCCGCGCGCTGCTTCCGCGCATGCTCGAGGCCGGCGGCGGCAGCATCGTCAACATGTCGTCCGTTGCATCGAGCATTCGTGGCACGCCGAACCGCTTCGTTTACGGCGTGACGAAAGCCGGCGTGATCGGGCTGACCAAATCGGTGGCGGCCGACTACGTGGCGAAAGGCATCCGCTGCAACGCGATCTGTCCCGGTACCGTGGCCACGCCGTCGCTCGAAGACCGCATCAACGCATTCGACGATCCGGTGGCGGCGCGCGCCGATTTCATCCGCCGGCAGCCGATGGGACGGCTCGGCACCGCGCAGGAGATCGCGTCTCTCGCCGTGTTCCTCGCCTCCGACGAATCGTCGTACACCACCGGTGCGATCCATGTCGTCGACGGCGGCTGGAGCATGTGACGCCGATGCGGATCGGGACCGTTCGCGTGCTGATAGTTCCGATGCTGATCGCCACGATCCTCGCGTTCGCGGCATCGCTCGAACGCGATCCGCTGGCGCCGATCGGATTACCGAGTCCGCCGCTCGCCTCTCCCGAGCCGGTCGAAGAAACGCTGTACGGCACCACGCTGACCGATCCGTATCGCTACTTCGAACAGATGGGTGCGGCCACGGTCGCGTGGATGAGCGCGCAAGGCGACTACACACGCCGCGTGTTCGACTCGATCGCGCCGCGCGCCGCGCTGCTGCAGCGCGTCTCGGACTTCGCCGGTCGTTTTGGTTTCGTGCAGGGTCTTTCCATGCACGGCGGTCGTGCGTTCTACGAAGAGCGCGCGCCGGCTGCCGACGAGTTCGACCTGATGGTGCGCGACGCAACCGGAACGCGAACGCTGGTCGACATTGGCGCGTTGCGTGCGAAGAACGGCGGCATGCCTTATGCGATCAACTACTTTCTTCCAGCCCCCGACGGATCGAAGGTCGCCGTCGGCATCTCGGCCGCCGGTTCGGAGGCCGCGTCGCTGTTCGTGTACGACGCGGCGAGCGGCGCGCAGATCGCAGGGCCGATCGACCGCGCCGAATCCGGCGCCACGTCGTGGAGCGCGGACGCCAAGACGCTGTACTTCATCCGTCTCAAGGAACTCACGGACGACGCGCCGCCAACGGAGAAATACCTCGACTCCGCGATCGAGGCCTGGAACCTCACATCGGAACCGGTGCCGATCATCGGGCGCACGGTGGGCCGCGGGCCTAACGTGGGCCATGGGCCGCAGTTCGATCCGGTGGAGAATCCCGTGCTGGTCATCGTTCCGGGCGCGCCGCAGGCGCTGTTGCTGGCCGTCAACGGCGTTCAGAACGAGTTCACCGGGTGGCTCGCACCGGCGCTGCGCGTGCAAGATCCCGCGGTCGCGTGGCAACCGTTCTTCAATCGCGACGACGGCATCACGTCGGTCGAACTGCGCGGCGACGAAGCGTTCCTGCTGTCGCACCGCGACGCACCGACGTTCAAGGTTCTCGCCTTGCGCGCCGGCGAACCGCTCGCCTCCGCAACCACGCTCGTCGCCCCTCAACCGAATCGTCTGATCGAGTCGATGCATGCGGCGTCCGACGCGTTGTATGTGTTGACGCTCGAGGGCGTTTACTCACATCTGCTGCGCATTCCAACCGGCTCGACCGCCGCAACCGAGGTTGCGCTGCCGTTCGAAGGGCACGTTTCGGAAGCGTTCGCGGATCCGCAAACGCCCGGTCTGCTCCTCACCGAGGAAAGCTGGACCGTGCCGCCGTCGACGTTCCGCTACGACTCCACCAACGGCGCGTTCTCCGCATTGCATCTGGGCACACGTCCCGCGTTCGAGTCGAAGGCATTCGCCGTCTCCGATCTGTACGCAACGGCGGCCGACGGCGTGCGGGTGCCGATGACGCTGATCCGGCAGCGCGATGCACACGGACCGCAGATCACGCTGCTCGAAGCGTACGGCTCATATGGTGTTTCTCTGCTGCCGGAATTCGCGCCGCGCTCGATCGTGCTGATGCAGGAAGGCGCGACCACCGCGACGTGTCACGTACGCGGCGGCGGCGAACTCGGCGAGCCGTGGCGGCTCGCCGGTAAAGACGCCAACAAGCCGAATACGTGGCGCGATCTGATCGCGTGCGCCGAGGATCTCGTCGCGCGCGGGGTGACGACGAAAGAACAGCTCTTCATATTCGGCGGCTCGGCCGGCGGCATCACCATCGGCATGGCGCTCACCGAGCGTCCCGATCTGTTCGCGGGCGCCATCGATGCGGTGCCGGCGGCGAACACCACCCGCGACGAATTCTCTCCGGACGGGCCGCCGAACGTTCCGGAGTTCGGCAGCATTGCGACGCAGGCCGGATTCCGCAATCTCTACGCGATGGATTCGTACCAGCACGTGAAGAATGGCGTTAGTTACCCCGCAGTGTTGATCACCACGGGTCTCAACGATCCACGCGTGTCGTCATGGGAACCGGCGAAATTCGCAGCGCGTCTGCAGGCGAGCGGCACGCCGAACCCCGTGCTATTGCGGATCGAGACCGACGGCGGTCACGGCGTCGGATCGACCGCCACTCAAGCGAACGCGCTCGCAGCAGACATGTACAGCTTCATGTTCTGGCGCGCGGGCAAACCGGGCTGGCGACCGGACGCCGCCGTCACACACTGAGCCGGATCGGCACCGACTTCGCTTCACCGACGAAGTGGGTAACCGTGCGCGTCGGCGTGCCGTTCAGCTCGAGCGGGTGGATGCGTGCGTGTGCTTCGCCCGGTCGACGCGGAACTGGAACGCTTCGTCGAACGCCGCTACGTCGCGATTGCCGGAAAGAACCGACAGCACCACCCAATCCCCTTTGCGCACCTGTTTGCCATGGACGTCGAAGTCACGCGCAGCGATGCGCGTGAATTGATGAATCGGCGTGGTCCAGCGCACCGCTTCTTCCGCGAGATTCGGAGTGAGCGACCGATCGCGACGACGCGCCTAGCCTCTCGGGCAATTCGGTACTCATCGGGGCTTCTCTACATCAGCCCGCGGTATTGACCGCCGTCGAGCAGCAGGTTGGCGCCGGTGATGTAGCCAGCATGCTGGCTGCACAGAAACGCGCAGACCGCGCCGAACTCCTCGGCGTTGCCGAAGCGTTTCGCCGGCACTTCGTTGCGCATGCGTTCGCGGAACTCATCCAGCTTCGCGCCGGTGCGCATGGCGAACTTCTCGTGGTTCGATCGCAACCGGTCGGTATCGAACTGCCCCGGCAACAGGTTGTTGACGGTGACGCCGTGCCGCGCCACGTCGCGCGCGAGTCCGCCGACGAAGCCGGTCAGGCCGGCGCGCGCGCCGTTCGAAAGGCCGAGCATCGCGGTCGGCTCCTTCACCATGTGGCTCGTGATGTTGACGATGCGTCCGAACTTGCGCGCGATCATCGGATCGATCGTCGCCTTGATCAGCTCGATCGCCGACAACATGTTCGAGTCGAGCGCCGCGATCCATTCGGCGCGACCCCACTGGCGGAAATCGCCGGGCGGTGGACCGCCGGCGTTGTTGATCAGAATGTCCGGTTCCGGACACGCCGCGAGCAGCGCGGCGCGACCGGCTTCGCTCGTGACGTCGGCGACGACGCCGCGTGCGCGTCCCGGTCCCTGCTCGTTCAGCGCTTTCGTCGCCGCCACGACTGCGTCTTCCGTGCGCGCGACGATCACGACGTCCGCACCCTCGCGTACCAGCGCACTCGCGCAGCCGAATCCGAGACCGCGACTGGCGCCGCAGACGATCGCGCGCCGCCCTTTGATGCCGAGATCCATCGCTCCCCCGCGTATTGACCGAGATCGGCAAAGCATCTCACGCGCGTTGCCATAAATCTAACGACTGTTAGAATGCGCCGACTCGCGGGAGAACAGCACATGTCAACGAAGTCGGCGCAGGAAGTCGTCTCGACGTATCTCGACGTGCTGTACAACCAGCGTCGGCTCGATCTGATCCCGGAACTCATCGCCGACCCGACGTGGCGCCACGCACCCGGCGAGGTCAAGCAACTGTCACTCGCGGAGTCGATCGCACGCCTAGAGAAAACGCTCGATCTCTGCCCCGTACTTCGATTCGACTCGTCCGTCGTCGTCTGCGACGCCGACAAAGTCGCGGTTGCGTGGAACGGCTTCAGTACGCAGAACGACGGCAAATCGTACGAACTCGCCGGCATCGAGATCTTTCGGGTTGCCGGCGGCAAGATCGTCGAAATCTGGAATTCGCGCGAGGCGCGCGGAGTGTGGCAGACGGCGCAGACGTTCTGATGAACGGCACGCCGCCAGGCGGTTCAGTCGTCGATTCGCTCGCGCTGCATCGCTGGTTGCGCACGCGGTTATGCGCAGACTCGCTGTCGATCGCCAACGTGACGTCGCCGCACTCCGGCGGCTGGTCCAACGAAACGCACGTCTTCGACGCCAGTTGGACCCGCGCCGGATCGATTCATTCGCGCGCGCTCGTACTGCGCCTCGCACCGGTCGGCGCTGCGATGTTCCGCGAGTACGATCTCGCGCGTCAGGTGCGCTGTCTGCGTCACCTGCGAGGTCGATCCGTGTGTCCCGTGCCGGCGGTGCTCGCGGACGATCTCGGTGGCATCGTGTTGGGGCGTCCGTTCTACGTCATGGATTTCGTCGACGGTCAGATCCCGGCGGACGACCGGCCCACTTTCTTCGAGGCGGGATTCCTGGCAGAAGCGGGCGTCGAGGACCAGCGCCACTTCTTCGAAAGCTGCATCGATTCGATCGCGTCGATCCACGACGCGCCGCTCGACGATGCGCTCGTCGAGCAGTTGACGCGAAACACTCGCGGTGAGACGGCGCTTGCGCGCGAAGTAAACTGGCTCGCGGATCTGTACGAATGGGGCAAGGGCCCCACGGAACAGCGTCAACTCGATCGCGCCTTTGCGTGGGTGTTGGAACATCTGCCGAACGACGCAACCGCGATGCTGCTGTGGGGCGATGCGCGCCCGGCCAACACAGTCGTCCGCAATTTCGAAATCGCCGGGTTACTCGACTGGGAGCTGGCGACGCTCGGCCCGCCGGAGCTCGATGTGTTCTGGTTTCTCGAGATGAATCGCATGCGCGCCAACGGGCGCTCGCTGCCGGGGTTTCTATCCGATGCCGCGACGATCGCTCGATACGCAGCGCGCACCGGCCGCGAGATCCGCGATGCGGACTTCCACACCGTGTATGCGGCATTGAAAGTTGCGGTACTGATGCTGCGTTATCTGCGCGTTGCGGTAGAGCGTGGCCAGATCGCGGAACATCACCGCGTGCTGTCCGACAACACCGCAACGCGGCGACTCGACGAACTACTGGCCTGAGGTGCAACCATGCAGATCGGCGTCTTCACGTTCAACACCGAATACACGATGCCGGCAGACCGGCTCGCGCGCGCCGTCGAAGAACGCGGTTTCGAATCGATGTGGGTGCCCGAACACACGCACATTCCGGTGCCGGCGGACGGCAGCGACACGGTGCGCGACCCCTCCGGCGGCGTGCTGCCGCACGAGTACCGGCACATGTCGGATCCGTTCGTGTCGCTCGCGGCCGCGGCGGCGGTCACGCAACGCATCCGGCTCGGGCTTTCGATCTGCCTGATCAATCAGCACCATCCGATCAATCTCGCGAAACAGGTGTCGACACTCGACCGGTTGAGCAACGGCCGCGTGATCTTCGGCGTCGGCGCAGGGTGGAATCGCGGCGAGATGGGAGATCACGGCGTTCGGTTCGAAGATCGCTGGAAGCAGGTCGCGGAGCGCGTCGAGGCGTTGAAGACGATATGGCGCGAAGAGCGGCCAGGTTTTCGCGGCCGGTTCGTGCAGTTCGATCCGTGTTGGCAGTATCCGAAACCGCTGCAGCAGCCGCATCCGCCGATCGTGCTCGGCACGCTCGACACGCCGTTCGGTCGCGCGCAGGTCGCAAAGTACGGCGACGGCTGGTTGCCGCTGACGTTCGACGTTGCCACCACGCGCGCAAGCATCGCCGACGTACACGCACGCATGCGCGCGCTCGGTCGCAACCCGGATGCACTGGAAGTGTCGCTGTTCTTCCTCGAAGACAAGCTGCAGAGCGCCGACGTACTCAAGCAGGCACGCGACACCGGCGCCGCGCGTTGCATCATGCGGCTGCCGGTTGCTGACGAGCCTACAGTGCTGCGCGCGCTCGACCACTACGCGCGTGCCGTGGGCTGAGCCGCACTGGACGAGTGCTGACCGGCCATGGGTTGCTGCCGGTCCGCGGCAAATCCGTGATCCAGCGGCAGCTCGGATCAGCCGCTGAACCGCACCGATACGGCCGACACACCGGAGAGGCCGAGCCTGAGTTACGATTGCCGCTGCGTCGAGTCGCGTAGGGGGAAACGTGATCCAGCACACCGCTGACCTTCGGTTTCGTTCGACTCTCGGTTTCATGCTGTTCTGCCTGTTCGCAGCCGCTGCCTCTGCTGAAGAGGATCCGCCGTCGCGGCTGCGCGGCAAGCTGTGGGTCAATCCGGTCGAATTCACGGAGTGCGCACGCGAAACGGCGATCGCGCGCGGCGATACGGTGATTCTCACCGGCAATGGCCTGGCGCCGAACGAATCGGT
This sequence comes from uncultured Gammaproteobacteria bacterium, assembly GCA_963780795.1. Taxonomy (GTDB): domain Bacteria; phylum Pseudomonadota; class Gammaproteobacteria; order Pseudomonadales; family Azotimanducaceae; genus DATJGR01. The sequence goes on from CAWADH010000018.1 coordinate 141,057, forward strand.
AGAGATCACGTTTTCGCAAGGCGACGTCGAGCGCACGCTCACCAGCGCGAAAGCGAATGCCCAAGGCGCGCTGTCGGTGCGTGCGACGATTCCCGCCGACGCCGCAACAGACAGAGACGCGCGACTTCACGCGAACGCGCAGAAAGGTCCCGACGGCAATGGGCTGGTGCTGAACTCGGCGCCGCTGCAGGTATTCCCCGACACCAAAGACAGCGACGGCGACGGCATCAAAGACATGTGCGACAACTGTCCGCAGATGGCCGGCCGCGACTTGACCGATCTCGATGGCGATGGTTTCGGCGACGCGTGCGATCCGTGTCCGACCGATCCGGACAACGGCTCCGGCAGCGGCACCTGCGCCGACGGCAATCCCAATCCGCAGGTACCGCTTTCCAAACCGTAGTATCCCCAACCGTAGTAGTGAGTCGCGGATCTTCATGAGCGAAGGCAGTACACCGGCGGCGCCCGACGCCGAGGGTCATCCCCGGGTCAGCGTGCACAATGTGTTGCTCGGTATCGGCCTGATGCTGATCGTGCTCGGTGGCTTCACGGCGCACGAGATACAGACCGTCGGCGGCAGCGTGCATGTCGAAAACGTGCGCTTCCCGAGCGCGGACGGGAAGCGCCTGAGCGCGCTCCTCTATACACCCGACGGCGTGGACGACGCACACAAGGCGCCCGGCATTCTCGCCGTACACGGCTACATCAATTCGCGCGAAACGCAGAGCGGTTTCGCGATCGAATTCGCGCGCCGCGGTTATGTGGTGCTGGCGCTCGATCAGAGCGGTCACGGGCTGTCGCGGCCGCCGGCTTTCGCCAACGGTTACGGCGGCCCCGATGCGCTCAAGTATCTGCGCGGGCTCGATACCGTGGACCCCGACAACATCGGTCTCGAAGGCCACTCGATGGGCGGTTGGGCCGTGCTCGCCGCTGCAGCGGCGCAGCCCGACGGCTACAAAGCGATGGTGCTCGAAGGCTCGGCGCCCGGAAGTTTCGGCGCGCCGCAGGGCACGCAAACGTTTCCGCGCAATCTGGCCGTGGTGTTCAGCGCGTACGACGAATTCTCGGACCTGATGTGGGGCGTTCCGACCGGCGCAGACGTGGTGCGATCGCCGAAGCTCAAAGAGATCTTCGGCACGCTCGAGCCCGTCGTGCCCGGCAAGCTGTACGGATATCTCGAGTACGACTCGGCGCGGATGCTCCACGTCCCGCCGGTGACGCACCCAGGCGATCATCTTTCGACGGCAGCGATCGGCGCAGCCGTAGACTGGTTTGCGCTGACGCTGCACGGCGGAACGCCGCAGCCCGCGCACCACCAGATCTGGTATTGGAAAGAGCTGACCACGCTCGTCGCGCTCGTCGGCATGGTCATCACCATCATCGGGCTGGGCCTGACGATGCTGCAATGGCGCGCGGCGAAGTTCCTGATCGTGCCGCTTCCGGCCAATCCCCGGCTGGTGCGGCCGGGCATCAGCGCCGCGCTGACGGCGGTGGTGCCGGTGCTGACGTATTTCCCGCTGTTCAACGCGGCGCAGGTGTTCTGGCCTGTTTCGAACCTGGCACCGCAGCAACTGACGAACGGGCTGATGCTGTGGGTCGTCGTCAACACCGTGATCGCGACGGCGGCTACCGGCATCCTGGGACGCGGTTCCGCCACGCTCGCTACGGTCGGATTGTGGCCAAGCGGCTTTCACATGGGCCGGTTGCTCGGCGCCGCGGCAGCCGCGTTTGCGATCGTCGGCGTTGCCTACGGATTGCTGCGGGCCATCGATGCGGCGTTTCTGGTCGACTTCCGATTCTGGGTGATCGCGTTCAAGCGCTTCGCACCGTGGCACATCCATCCGTACTTCATGTATCTGATGCCGATGACGCTGTTCTTCGTGGTGCTCGGCACGTCGCTGCATCAGTTCGTCGTTGGCGTGGGCATGCGGCGCGCGTGCATTCGCTGCGTGCTGATTCTGACGAACGGCTTCCTCGCGCTGCTCGCGCTGCAGTACATCCCGCTGCTGGTCGGCATTCCGCTGCCGCTGGGCGAGCCGCTGCTGACGATCCTCGCGATTCAGTTCGTCGTGCTGCTGACGGTTGCCGGCATCGTCGCCGCGATCTTTCAACGCGCAACGGGCAGCGTCTATCTCGGCGCATTCATCAACGCACTGCTCATCACGTGGTCCGTCGTCGCCGGACAGGCAACCCAATTTCCGCTTTGACCCACTGCATCGGCAGCCGCGCATGATCAAGTTTCTGAAATGGACCGCGGTGATGCTCGCGGTCGTGATCGGCGTCGGGGTCGCATTCGTCTTCGTGCAACTGCGCTCTCTCGATGTAGAGCGCGTTACGGACGATCTGCACATGATCAAAGGCCTCGGCGGCAACGTCGCGGTGCTGAAGACCGGCGCGGGCGCCGTCATCGTCGACACCATGACGTTCACGATACAGGGCACGCGCATCCGTCGCCTCGCGGAATCGCTGACGGGCGAGCAGGTGGTGATGGTCATCAACACCCACTATCACGGCGACCACACGCACGGTAATCCGGGATTCCTGCCCGGCACGCAGGTGCTGTCGACCACCCGCACGCTCGAACACCTGAACACGCTCGACGCGGCGTACTGGACCGGCGATGCAGCGGTGCTGCTGCCGAATCACACGTTCGAAAAGGCTCTCGAGGTCCGCCTCGGTTCGAAAACGCTGCAGCTGCTGCACCCGGGTCTGGGCCACACGGACGGCGATCTCGTGGTGGTATTCGTCGAGGACGGTACGCTGCACACCGGCGATCTGTTCGTGAATCGCGTCTACCCGAGCATCGACCTCAAGGCCGGCGGCACCGTACGCGAATGGCCCGGCACGCTCGATGCCGTTCTGGCTCTGCCGTTCACCCGCGTCATCCCGGGCCACGGTGCGCTGTCGGACCGCGCCGGCCTCGAGCAGTTTCAGCGCTTCATGCGCCAGCTTGCAGCCGTTGGTGCCGACGCGAAAGCGAGAGGCCTGTCGCTTGCCGATACGCAGCGCCAGGCGGCGCTCACCGAAGACGCCGGATATCAGACCACCGAAATTCCGCTGCTGGTTTCGCTCAACCGCAACTCGGTCATTCGCAGTGCCTGGGAAGAAGCCACCGGCGTGAAGCCGGAGTGAACCCTGTATATTCGCCCGTCACCTCTCACAAGGACTCGAAATGAAGCTGTACGAAATGACCGCCGCTCCGAATCCGCGACGCGTGCGTATCTTCCTCGCCGAGAAGGGCATCACCGTGCCATTCGTGCAGGTCGACATGCGCAAAGGCGAACACAAGGCACCGGAATTCCTGAAAAAGAATCCGAGCGGCAAGATTCCGGTGCTCGAGCTCGACGACGGCACCTGCATCGCGGAGTCGGTGGCGATCTGCCGCTACTTCGAAGCGCTGCACCCGAAGCCGTCGCTGTTCGGCGCTACGCCGAAGGAACTCGGCCGCATCGAAATGGCGAACCGTCAACTCGAACTCGAGTTGCTGAGCCAGGTCGGCGTGTCGTGGGTGAACGGACCGATCGTGGCGCAGATGGCGCCGGGACGGTTCAAACAGAACCCGCAGGCGAAGGCAACGAGCGACGCGGCGGTCCGCAGTTTCTACCAGCGTCTCGACGGCGAGCTGGCCAGCCGCGAATACATGGCCGACAACGCTTACTCGATCGCCGACATCACCGGACTCGTGACGATCGACTTCGCAGGCTCGTTAGTGGACCTGAAACCCGACTCATCACTGAAGAATCTGTGGCGCTGGCACGCGGCCGTGTCGTCACGGCCGAGCGCCAAAGCCTGATCAGCGGTTGGACCAGATCTCGGAGCGGTCGTCGCCGCGCTGACTCGCGCTGCGGCGCCGCCGCGGCGCACCCGATGCCGAGCTGCCGGAACGATTGCCGCTCCCGGAACGATTGCCGCTCCCGGAACGATTGCCATTGGCGGAACGATTACCGTTGGCGGACCGATCGGTGTTCGCGGACCGATTGCCGTTGCCGGAGACATTGCCGGAGCGGCTCGATGTGGTCGGGCGGCTCCCACGCGACATCGGTTGCGTTGCGCGAGGCGACGCGGATTGCGCGGCGCGCACCGGAGCCTCACTGCGTTCTGACGCGTCGATTTCGACCTGCATCACGCTGATCGGACGTCGAATCAGTTTCTCGATCGCGCGCAAGCGCGGCCGCTCCGAACTGTCGCACAACGACATCGCGATTCCCGTCGCACCCGCGCGGCCGGTACGACCGATGCGGTGCACGTAGCTCTCCGGTTCGTGCGGCAACTCGAAGTTGAACACGTGGCTCACCGCATCGATGTCGATACCGCGCGCGGCAATATCGGTGGCAACGAGCACCCACGTCTTGCCGTTCTTGAAACTCTCGAGCGCACGTTGCCGCGCGTTCTGCGATTTGTTGCCGTGAATGGCTTCGGCAGCGATGCCGTCGCGATCGAGTTGCTGGGCCACGCGATTGGCGCCGTGCTTCGTACGCGTGAACACGATTGCACGCGTAACCGCCGGCGTGCGTAGCAGCTTCGTGAGCACGTGACGCTTGTCGCCGTTTTCGACGAAGACCACGTGCTGGTCGGTCAGATCGACCGTCACCGTCTTCGGCGACACGTCGATGCGAACCGGATCGCGCAGAATCTCGCGTGCGAGCGCCGCGACTTCGTCCGGCATCGTTGCGGAGAACAGCAGCGATTGGCGCGCTTTCGGCAACGCCGATACGATGCGGCGCACGTCGCGAATGAAGCCCATGTCCAACAATCGGTCTGCTTCGTCGAGCACGAGCAGCGAGACTTTGTCGAGCCGCGCAAGACGCTGTCCGACGAGGTCGAGCAAACGCCCCGGTGTGGCCACGAGTACGTCGATACCGCGTCGCAATGCAGCGGCCTGCGGATTCTGTCCGACACCGCCGAAGATGGTGGCGACGCGCAGATTGAGATGACGTCCGTATGCTTCGAAGTCTTCGCCGATCTGGATCGCGAGTTCGCGCGTCGGCGCGAGAATCAGCGCGCGCACGGTGTCGGTGCCCGCGGGCGGACCGGATTGCGAGAGACGTTGCAGCATCGGCACGGCGAATGCCGCGGTCTTGCCGGTGCCGGTCTGAGCGATGCCGAGCAGGTCTTTGCCTGCGAGCAATTGCGGAATCGCTTGAGTCTGAATCGGAGTGGGTTGTTGGTAGTCGACCGCGGCCAGAGCACGGCACAACGGCTCGATGATGCCGAGCTCGGCAAAGAGTGAATCTGTCACTTATATCTTCCTTGAGGCGCTACGCGTATGTTCGCTACCGAACACACGCGACATCGCGCGTTTCCGTGATCCACGCGCAACTGGACTAAACGGGGGATTAACGAGGGATTGAGATGACGAGCTTCACAGAAGAAGCAGGTGGCGCGTTCTCAATGTGGCGCGCACGGTGCACCAAGCACCTGCAATTGTCAATCAAAAGCCCCATACTCTGCGCCGGTTCGCATCTTCAACACAGTGCGTCCTAAGCAGGCGTCACAATCGACCCGAGAGTTCAGTGCTCCTTCATCCCCGACAGAACACCGCCTGATGAGCCGCGTTTCCCAACGCAAGAGCATCAAATCGTTCCGCGAAAGCTCCGATGTGAAGGCCACCGCCTTGTGTGTGCTGGACATCGGCTTGTTCGCGCTCGCGCTCGCCGCCGTCGTGCTGGTTCCCAACATCTTCGTGAAGGCGATCATCTCGCTTGCGCTCGGCCTGCAGATCGCGCGGCTGTTCGTGCTCGGACACGATGCGTGCCATCAGAGCCTGTTCCGGAATCGGCAGGTCAATCGCTGGATCGGCCGGCTCGTGTTCCTGCCTTCGCTGACGCCATATAGCCTCTGGGAAGTCGGCCACAATCTCGGCCATCACGTGTACACCAACCTGCGCGGCATGGACTACGTCTGGACGCCGATGACCAAGCGCGAGTTCGATGCGCTGCCGCCATGGCGACGATACGCGGAGCGCTTCTATCGCTCGGGTTTGGGGCACGGTGCCTACTACCTGGTGGAGCTGTGGTGGCGCAAGCTGTTCTTCGCATCGCGCAGCGAAATTCCGACGTCGCGCCCCGCGTTCGTCGGCGATTCGTTGCTGGTGCTCGCGTTCGGCATCGCCTGGATCGGTGGGTTGATCGCCGTCGCGCTGCAAACGCAGCAGAGCGTTACCGTCCTGCTATTCACCGGGTTCGTCGTGCCGTTTCTGCTGTGGAACTGGATCATGGGCGCGGTCATCTACTTTCATCACACGCATCCGATGCTCGCCTGGTACGAAGACATCGATCTGTGGGAAGCCGCGCGCGATACCGGATGCAACACGGTGCACGTGCAATTCCCCGGCAAGCTCGGTCGCGTGCTGAACAACATCATGGAACACCCTGCGCATCATCTCGACGTGCGTATTCCGCTGTACAACCTCGAGGCGGCGCATCGAGCGCTGAACGAGCCATCGCAGGTTGTCCAGATGTTCTCGTTCAGACTGATCCGCGATTGCGTGTCGCACTGCAAGCTGTACGACTACGAAGCGCGACACTGGACCGACTTTGCGGGGCGACAAACGAGCCCGGCACTCGCGGCCGCGGCGACCGCAACACCGGTGCCTCTCGCTGCCGGACTGTAGAATCCACCGCATGAAGCGTTTCTGTACCACAGCGCTGTTGCTTGCCGTGTGTGCGTGCAGCCATCTCGCCACGGTCGCGCCCGCCACTGTGGATCTGTCGGGAACCTGGGTGCTCGACGCGCGGCGCAGCGATTCGCCGCCGCCGATGGGTCACCGCCGCTCCGAAGCCGAAGAAAACGAAGATCGTTCCACCTCGTACGGCGGCCAGGCCGGCCCACCGCACTTCGGCGGACCGATGCCGCTGCTGCCAATGGTCACCGCCACCGAGATGACCATCGGACAAGACCCGCAGTCGATGGGCATCGACTATCCGAATCAACCGTACCGCGACGTCAAGTGGGGCGAGCAGAAGCGCGGTCTCTTCACGGTCGACGCAGGGTGGGACGACCAGCGCCGGCTCATCATCGTCACAAAGAGCCAACCGATGACCGTGCACGAGATGTACAGCCTGAGCGACGCCGGCAACACACTGACGCTCGAAATCGACCTCAGCAGCAAACGCATCGGCGACCGGCACGTTACGCGGGTGTTCACCCGCAAGCCGGTCGCGGCCGAATCGCCCCGTTAGAAATCCCAGCTCATCTGCAGGCCGACCGTGCGCGGACGGCTCGGGCCGAAGAAGTGCGCCGGCAGGATGTCGCCGCCCTCCGCCACGCCGTCGTACGACACTTCGTCGGTGACGTTCTCGCAATACGCGATGACGGACCAGCCGGACGTCGCGCGGAAGCCACCGCGCAGCGTCAAGTCGACGTAGGCGTTGTTGACCGCTTCGTTCAACTGCAGCAGACCGCCGTACGTACGGCTCTGTCCGTAGAGTTCGCTGGAGAACACGATGTCGCCGTTGCGCGAGGGAAAATGCAGGTTGACGACGGCCGAGCCCGAATACTTCGGCACCTGCGGCAGCGGTTTGCCGTCACATGCACTGTCGCCGTCGCATAACGCTTCTGCCTTCTTCGCTTCGGTATCGCCGTACGCGCCGGCGAGATACAGATCGATGTTGTCGGTGGCGATCCACTCGAGCGTGCTTTCGAAACCCCAGCCGTCGACCTTGCCGACGTTGTCGACCACGATGCCGCCACCCGTACCGGGCACGTTCACCTGCAGGTCTTCGTACGTGTAGTAATACACGTTGGCCGCGAGGCGCACGCGACCGTCGTAAACCTCGCCTTTGGTACCGAGCTCGTACGACCAAACGGTTTCGGGATCGAATGTATCCGGCCGCGCGTCCGCCTGCGTAACGTCGACTGTGCCGAACGGCTGGTCAGGCGTGATGGCAAAACTGCCGAAGCCGCCCGACTTGTAGCCGCGCGTGACGCTCGCGAACGCCATCCAGTCGCTGCTCGGGTGATAACGCAGGATGGCGCGCGGCGTGAATTCGTCGAAGTCCTTCGAGTCATGTACGTAGCCGTCGGTGGTGAAGCCCATCGCCCAGAACGGGCCGAGTTCGCTCTCCACCGGCAGCGCATTCAACTTGAACTGCTTCTTGTCGTACGTGTAGCGCACGCCGAGGCTTCCATCGAGCTGGTCGTTGAACGTGTAGCTCAGATCGACGTATGCAGCCCATCCTTCGTACTCGCCCTTGTCGCGATTCGCCTCCAGCAGGCCAACCGGCGAATACGTGAAGCCGGGAAACGCCTGCGCGCACGTCTGGCCGGCGTAATAGAAGAGACACATCGCGTCTTCGGCGGCGTGCTGCGAAAACAGCGCATCGATCTCTTCCTGGTAGTACGACACACCCGCGTACCACGACAGCGCGTCGGTGCCTTGCGAGACGAGCCGCAACTCCTCTTCGAAATACGTCCCCTTCTGGTTCTGCGCATAGTCGTTCACCGCAACCGACATCGCATCGAAGTCTTCCGCGTAGACATACTCGTGGTCTTTGTAGCCGGTCTGCGACGTCAGCGTTGCAAAGCCGAGATCCCAGTCCACCTGCAGGTCATAGCTCCAGATGTTCGAGTCGTCTTCCTCGCCGAGCCCCATGTTGCTGCTGATGTTGCGGTTGTCTTTCGGCATGTCGATGCCCGGCACGAGCGCCACCCAGGTATCCCAGGTCTCGCCCTTCTCCGTGGCGCGATACATCGAACCCGATTGCTCGCGATGTTCGTACTCCACCATGAAGTTCACGTCGATCGTGTCTTGCTGATAGCGCGTCGAGATGCGGCCGCCGCTGTTGTCGTGCGCGATCAGGTTGTTCTGCGTCGGCTTGAACGGATTGTTCACGTAGCCGTCTTCCTGCGAATGAAAACCTGCGACCCGAAACGCCAGGTTGTCGTTCACCGGAAGATTGATGCCGCCCTCGAGCAGACCGTGGCCGCGCTCGCCGAGGTCGAGGCTGACGTAGCCGTCGTTACCAGTGAATTCCGGGCGCTTCGTGAATACGCTGATGGCGCCGCCGATCGAGTTGCGGCCGAACAGGAAACCTTGCGGGCCACGCAACAGCTCGGCGCGCTCCACGTCGTACAGCGTTGTGACGACCTCGCCGTTGCGCCCCTGATAGATGTTGTTCTTGAACACGCCGACCGACGGATCGCCGCCGACACCGAAGTCGTTGGTGACGATGCCGCGGATCGACAGCGTATCGATGAAACTGTCTTTCGAATCGCCGGTGATTCCCGGCGTGAATTTCACCAGGTCTTTGATGTCGTCGAGGTGCGTGTCGCGAACGAACGAGCTCGTGAATGCCGATACCGCAAGAGGCACTTCCTGGATCGACTCGGCGCGCCGCTGCGCCATCACCACGATCTCTTCTACCTCTTCGGCCGCTTGCGCGCCGACCGCATTCATCGCCGTGATGGCGGCGATGGAATGCGCGAGCATACCGGACCTCGATAGCTTGAATTTCACTGGCAACCCCTTTTGGCAATCACGTTTTTCTTTATGTCGCGGCGCTCACTCTTGCACGCGCTTCGGGTGTCGAGTGTCTTTTTTGCGCACAGGCGTAAACCTAAACTGGATGCCGCGACCGCCGCAAGCGAATCAGATCAGCCGCGCTTCGCTCAACACCTCGATGGTCGGCCGCAGTTGCGATTCGTAGCGGTGCCAGCGATCGACCGAACGTCGATACACCGGTTCGCGCACCTGAATGGCGCTGGCGGTGCCGACGGCCGCACTGTTTCGGTGAAACGCAACGCACGCTTCTTCCCACGGCAACGCCAGATACCCGACGATCCGGCGCGCCTCGCGTTCCAGATCGGCCGTTACGTCTTCGTACGCAACGTCGATGAAGCGCCCCGGAAGCACGCTGCGCCAGTGTTGCATCAGCCGCCGATACCGTACGTAGTAACGCGCCATCTCGCGCTGGTCGTAAGAGTGGAAATACGCATCGGCAAACAACTGCTTGTAGTTCGCGAAGCAGCTGTCGATCGGGTTGCGCGTCACGTGGACGATGTGTGCGTTCGGAAACGCTTTCGCGATCAGCCCCACGTAGAGGTAGTTCAGCGGCAACTTATCGACAAACCGCGGCTTTTTTCCACGCTGGCGCACGGTTGAACCCAAATACATCTCTCCCAGCGCCTTAGTGTCGGCGTTGGCGGCTGCTTCGAACACCGCAGCTGCATGTCGAGGCGCGCCGGCGACACCTGCCATGCGACGCACCGCGATGGGAAACTGCTGCACCTCGCCCGCCGAATGCACCTGCGAGTGGCTCGATATGATGCGCTCCACCAGCGTGGTGCCGGTGCGCGGCAAGCCGACCACGAAGATCGGCGACGCGTCGGCACAGCCCTCAGGCGTTGCCGCGAACCACTGCGCCGTGAACGTCGCGACGATCGCGTCGAACGCCGCCACATCGGCAGCTTCGTCGTAAGCAACGGTCTTGCGCTTCGCCGCCGCGCCACGTGCGAATGCAGCGAACGCGTCGTCCCACCGTTCGAGATCCTCGTATTCCTTGCCGATGGCGTATTCGACGAACGCGAGCGACTCCGGTCGGCCGGCGTACCTGGCCCGCAACGCCTCCATTTGCGCGACGTGTTGCGTCGACGCAGTTGGCCGCACGTTCGCGAGCATCCAATGCGCCTGCGCATTGTCGGGCTCGGCCACCAGCGCGGCTTCGAGCGCCGCGGACGCCTCGGCTTCGCGCCCGAGCGCAATCAGGTTGCTCGCGCGATTGATCTGAAACACGGCCGTGGCCGGTCGCGCCTCGACCGCCCGGCGGTGCCATGCTTCGGCGACCTCGCGATCATCGTTCAGCGCCAGCACGGTGCCGAGCAGATCCTGCACCACCGGATCGGCGCTTCCGATCGACAGCGCCCGCGCCAGCGCCTGCTCGGCTGGGCCGCTTTGGCCGGCTTGTATCAGCACGTGAGCGAGCTGCGCCCATGCCGCTACGTGATCGCTCTGCAGGCGCGTTACCGAACCGAACGCGCTGATCGCGGTCTTCGGGTCGTTGCGCTTCACGCCGATGAGCCCGACGAGAAAGTGCGCCGGTGCGCACTTCGGGTCGCGCGCGAGTATTTCGCGGCAGGCGTTTGCGGCCGCGTCGAGGTGCCCGGCCGCCAGCGCGCCGTAACCGTCGCGCAGTCGCTGCTGAATGTCGGGAACCGTCATAGGCGGGTATCGCTCGCGGTCAGGTCAGGAACTCGCGTGCACCGACGTCGATTGCATGCCGGCTGTGCCGACGCGCCATCGTCGTGAACATCTCGTCGCCGCGCGCAGTCTGCTGCACGAGCATCGACGCGATGACGGTTACGGAGAATCCGGCAAAGGCGCCGCGCCGGTAGTCGTTCCAGCACTGCGTCCATGGATAACCATGAATGCCCGCGGCACCGAGCTTTGCGTGATAGGCGCGCACGATGTCGCGCTCGACGCGCCGGCGCTCCTCGGACAAGAGACCGGCGCCGAGAAAATACGCGACATCGCCCAACGGGCTGCCTAAGGTGATGCTCTGCCAGTCGACGACGCTGATCTTCGCAGGACTCTTTCGTTCATCGATCAGCAGATTGTCGAGTCGATAGTCGATGTGGATCAGCGAGAACGGCGACGGCAGCGCCTCGAACGGCGCGCCGCTCGATGCCCCGACGGCTTCGATGATCGCGATTTCGTCCGGCGCCAGTCGCGCGCCGTAACGATCCAGGAAGCTGTGTAGATGCTGCCGGTACAACGCGCGCGTCACCTCCGCACCGACTGCGTCCGGCTGGCCGAGCCAGTCGACCCCGCGCAGCGAATGCTCGCACCAGCTCGGCGCGTGCAGGCCGACGAGTTCCAGCACCGCCGCGCGCGCAACATCCGCCGAGCAGCCGGCCAGTTGATCGCCCTGTCGTGCGGGACTGAGGTCCTCCAGCAACAACGCGAAGTTCGGCCCTTCGCCGTCGATCTCCGCGTAGTAACAGCGCGGTGTCGAAATCGACAACCGCTGCTGCATCGTGCGATAGAACGACACCTCCTTGATGTAGTTCTTCAGCGCCACACCAGTGGCGCGGCTCATCGGATCGTCGGAGGGGAACTTGCCGACGAGACTGCGCGGCGCCGTTGGGTCGGTGCCGCGCAGTTGCAGACCGAAGCGGATGCATTTGCCGATCTGTCCGGTGCCGATCTGCGTTCGAGTGAAAGCCTCGACGCTGATGCCGGCGTGACCCGCTTCTCGCAATCGCTCGGTCAGCCACGGCGCCGTGATCGATTCCCCGGTGGGGATTGACGTGTCGGTCATGGCGCCGTGGTCGATGCGCTACTGATACTTCTTCAGTTCGGCGCGGCCGACCACCAGGTGATGCACCTCATCCGGACCGTCAGCGATCCGCAGTGTGCGCTGGCCGGTGTACATGTCGGCGAGCGGCGTCCACTGCGACACGCCGGTGGCGCCGTGCATCTGGATCGCCTGATCGATGATCTGGCAGACGCGTTCCGGCACCATCGCTTTGACCATGTGCACCCAGATGCGCGCTTCCTGATTGCCGAGCACGTCCATCGCACGCGCCGCGCGCAACACCATCAGCCGCATCGCTTCGATCTCGATCCGTGCACGCGACACGATCTCGAGGTTCTTGCCGAGCTGGATGATCGGCTTGCCGAACGCTTCCCGCGTCATCGTGCGCTTGATCATCAGATCGAGCGCGCGCTCTGCCTGACCGATCGAACGCATGCAGTGGTGGATGCGGCCCGGGCCGAGGCGCACTTGCGAAATTTCGAAGCCACGGCCCTCGCCGAGCAGGATGTTCTCCTTCGGCACGCGCACGTTGTCGAGCTTGATGTGCATGTGACCGTGCGGCGCATCGTCGTGACCGAACACGGTCATCGGGCCGAGAATCTTCAGACCCGGCGCATTCATGGGCACGAGAATCTGCGACTGCTGCCGGTGCCGCGACGCGTTCGGGCTGGTCTTGACCATGCAGATCATGATCTTGCAGCGCGGATCGCCGGCGCCGGAGATGTAGTACTTCTCGCCGTTGATGACCCACTCGTCGCCGACGAGTTCTGCGCGCGTGCCGATATTTTGCGCGTCGCTTGATGCAAGGTGCGGCTCCGTCATGCCGAAACACGAGCGGATTTCGCCGTTCAGCAGCGGCTTCAACCACTTTTCCTTCTGTTCCGGCGTGCCGACCCGTTCGAGTACTTCCATGTTGCCGGTGTCCGGCGCGCTGCAGTTCAAACACTCCGACGCCAATGGCTGACGACCCAGCTCGGCCGCGATGTACGCGTAGTCGAGGTTCTTCAGACCTTCGCCGGTTTCGGCGTCGGGCAGGAAGAAATTCCACAGCCCCTGCTTCTTCGCCTTGTCTTTCGCCTTATCGAGCAATTCGAGCTGACCGGGCGCCCAGCTCCAGCGGTCTTTGCGGCCTTCGCCGAGTTTGTAGAACTGATCGGCGATCGGCGCCACTTCCTCGGCGCAGAATTTCTTCACTGCCGCGAGCAACGGCATCGCTTCTTCCGACATCGACAGGTGATACATGTCGGCGTCTTTTTCAGACGCTTTGAGATCCAACTGAGCCATGAGTCCTCCCGAACGGACGAGTGTGTGTCGTCGGGAAGCTTAACCGGATCAGCGCGCCAGTTGCAGCATCCGCCGGCGTTCGTGGGTGACGCTCGCAAGGTCGCGCAGATCGATGTGCGCGAGCCATTCTTCGAACGCTGCCGGCGCCAGCGGCGGCGACAGCAGGTAGCCTTGCAGCGTTTCGGCGCCCCACTCCGCCAGAAGCCGCGCGGCCGCGATCGTTTCGACGCCTTCGGCGACCACCGCGAGACCCATGCCGTGCGCCAGATCGATCGTCGAACGCACGATCAGCGAGTCGCCCGGTGACTGATCGAGCTCGCCGACGAACGAGCGGTCGATCTTCAGCACGTCGATGGGGAAGCGCTTCAATTGGGCGAGCGACGAAAAGCCGGTGCCGAAGTCGTCGATTGCGATGCGGAAGCCGAGGCCGCTGAGGATGCGCAGCGTTTCGAGCGCGCGTTCGATGTCGTCTGACAAAGCGGTTTCGGTGATCTCGATCTCGAGCTGCTTCGGCTGCACACCGAATTCGTCGAGTGTGCGCAACACGAACCCCGGGAACGCAATGTCGGCGAGATCGTTAGCCGACACGTTCACCGACACGGTGATCGAAATGTCGCGCCGACCCCAGTCGCGCGCCTGCGAACACGCCTGCGCGAACACCCAGCGCGTCAGCATCTTGATGTTGTTCGACTGCTCTGCGAGCGGAATGAACTCTGCGGGCGAGATGTTGCCGAGTTCCGGATGGCACCATCGCGCCAGCGCCTCCGCGCCCTCGATACGGCCCGACCGCAGATCGTATTGCGGCTGATACACCAGCGAGATCTGCTCGGTTCCGACGGCGGTGCGCAGATCTTCGATCAGCCGCAAGCGACGCGTGTGTTGCGCGTCGCGCTCCTCGTCGTAGCTCGAAACGCGTTCTGCCGCCACCACCGCGTCCATCGACGCCGTCCACGCGCGGCGGATGACGCCTTCCGCGTCGCGGGCATGACCGGGGAATCCGGCGATGCCGATCGACGCACGCACCGTGACCTGCACGTTTTCGAGCAGCGCCTTCGCGTCGAAAACCTGCCGCAGCGCGACCGCATGCACGTGGATCGGTTGGGAGTCGTTGGCTGCGATCACCACGGCGAACCGCGTGTCCGACAGCCGCGCGACGTAATGCTGCGCGCCGGCGTGCTCCTTCAGGCGCGCCGAAACGGCGAGCACGATCGCGTCGCCCATTTCGAGACCCAGGGTGGAGTTGATCTCGTGGATGCCGACGAAGCCAACCACCATGATCCAGAACGGCTGGTCCTGCGCGATTCGCCGTTCGAGTTCGGCATTGATCGCGGCGCGGTTCGGTAAAGTCGTCAACACATCGTGGGTCGCCTGGAAACGCACTTCCTGTTCGCGCTGTGCGATTTCGGTCTGCATGGAGTCGACCGTGCGCGCGAGGTCGCCTATTTCATCGGTCGATTCGACCGCTATCGGCGTCGAGTAATCCCCGTCGCGGATGCGCCGCGCCGCGCTGACAAGCGCCACCAGCGGTTCGGTCAACGAGCCCGAGAGAACCACCGCCGTGCCGATCGCAATCGCCGCGCTCAGCGCGCCGAGCACCAGCATCGACTTCGCCAGCGCGTTGAATACCGCCATCGCTTCGGCGCGCGGGCGCAACAGTACGGCGAGCACCGGCATTCCGCTTGCCGACAACAGTTCCGACTGCAGCACGTAGTCGGGCATGGCGTCGTCGCCGATCGGACCGGACGTGAGATGCCCGACGAGCTGGTCCCGCTCGGTCCGCGGCAACGTCGATGCAGCCACTCGCGAGTGACCTTCGCCCATAACCACGAAGCTGACGTCGTCGCCGGTAACGCCCTTGAGCTGCATGGCAAGTGCATCGTCGATGCGGAAACCCATTCCGGCCCAACCAATCTGCAGAGGCGCACGCATCGACACGAGCACCGACTGGTAGATCTCGCCGCCCTGTTCGGTGAGCAACGCGTTGCTTGCACCTGCGTTCGACGCGAGCACCGTTGCCTGATCGAGCAGCGGCGCCGAGTCCGAGGTTGCCGAGACGACTTCGCCGTCGGGACCGTAGATCACTGCGTACGCAGCGCCGACGCGCGACGCGTGGTTGCGCAGCGCCGATTGCAGCGTGGAGGTATCGCGCGTGGCCACCGCTTTTCGAAACGCGAAGTCGCTGGCGAGGATGTCGACCGTGGTGGCGAGCTGCTGATGGCGCGAAGCGAGGTACGAACGCAGCACCCCGCTCGTCACTGCGAGGCTGTGCACCGCGCGCGCCTTCGCGTCCCCGTGTGCCTGCAGAAGCACCGCCGTAACCGTGACGGCCTGGCACACCAGCACCAGGACAAGAGCCGCAGCCAGAAGCTTGATTCGCAGCGTTTTCATGGGGTTCACGTTCGACAACGATCAGTCTAGGCGACCCTGCAGGAACGATTTGATACGTGGTTAACAGCGGCGGGGGCGCAGTCATCTAGAGTATGAACGTAACCCTCACGTCGAAGTGCCGAAGGACGGCAAACGGACTTACGGATGAGCCTGAACCGTCTGCGAAGGATTGCGTGCAGCGTTGCCCTTGCAGCAGCTCTGTCGCCCCTCTACGGCAATGCCAGCTCGCTGGAGATCCAGATCACCGATGCGCGCGGCAAGACCGCCGCCGGCGTCGGCGTAGTCGTGGAAACGTCGGCGTCCGAACCGCTGCCGGCCGTCGCACCCAAGGCGGTCATCGATCAGCGCCGCGAGCAGTTCGTTCCGCGCGTGACCATCGTTCAGCGCGGCACCGAGGTGTCGTTTCCAAACACCGATCGCGTGCAGCACCACGTGTATTCGTTCTCTCAGGCAAAGCAGTTCGAACTGGCGCTGTACCGCGGCAACGAACACCCGCCGGTGACATTCGATCACGATGGTGTCGCGGTACTCGGCTGCAACATCCACGACCACATGGTCGGGTACGTGCTGATCGTCGACAGTTCGCATTTCGGTTTCACCGGTCGCGACGGTCGACTCGTACTTAACGACCTTCCCAACGGTCCGGTTAAGGTGACGGCGTGGCACCCGGACATCGACGTCGAGTTCGGCCCGATCAGCCGCACCGTCGAGATCGCCCCCGGCAGCAACACCGCCGAGATTCGTCTCGACCGTTCATGGCAGACGTCGCAGGAGACATCGCTGTCGTGGAACGACTACTGATCGCCGCGCTGATCGCGCTCGGCGCTGGGCAGGCATGCCCCGCGCGCGCCGAAACACCGCAGTTCTCCGGCTCGGTTGCGGTCGGCTACGTCGCGAACGGCGACGACACCACATTCCTCGACGGCGGGTTCGGTAAATCGCCTTACGGCTCTGACGACGAAGGGCCGGCGTTTGTCGACGGCTTCGTCCAGTTCGATCAACCGATCGGTACCGACTGGAATGCAAAGCTGACGCTGTCGGGCTCGAACAAGCTGAGCCCGGTGCTCGGCGTCAGCGAAGCAACGCTCACGTATCGTCCGCTGCCGGAATCGGGTTTGCGCTATCGCGTCAAATTCGGCGCATTCCGCCCGCCGGTGTCGTTCGAACACGACAGCGAGGGATGGACCACGCAGTACACCGTGCTCGCGTCTGCGCTGAACAGCTGGATCGGCGAAGAGATCGGCGCGCTCGGCACCGAGGTGAAAGTCGGCTCCGACGATGCCGCGAACCCGTCTGGCTGGCATTGGGATGCCTTCGCATCCGCGTACTACGGCAACGATCCAGCCGGCATGATGCTCGCGTACGTCGGCTGGACGTTCTGGAACGGCCAGACGCGCTGGGGTGATCGGCTCGACATGCCCGACGTGCCGCTGCTCGACTACGCCGATCACCAATCACACTACGCCGAACCGTACATTGAAACCGACGGTCGCCCCGGCTACTACGTCGGCGGCACGCTGGAGCGCGGCCAACTCGTGCGCGTTCGCGCGCTGTACTACGACAACCGCACCGATCCGAACTCGCGCAACGGCGGCCAGTGGGGCTGGCACACGCGATTCACCAGTCTCGCCGCACAAACACACCTGCCGTTCGACTTCGGCCTCATCGTGCAGTGGTTGCGCGGCGATTCGGTGACGTGGGACATCCCGGTCATCGGCGCGGTGACCGACATGGACTACCACACCTCGTTCGTAGAACTCACGCGCGCGTTCTACAACCAGCGCATTACGGTGCGATACGACACGTTCGCGACCGACGACCGCGACATCATGCCGATGGATCCCAACGGCGAAACCGGCCACGCCTGGACCGCGTCCTACCAATGGCAGTTCAACCGCCAGTGGCTGGTCTCGGTCGAGCAGCTCTGGACGCAAGGTCATCGGACAGCCCGCGCCCTCACCGGTCTCGATCCGAACTACGACGTCAGCGTCGCGTTGGCGACGTTGCGATGGGAGATGTGAGCTTCGGGTCGGTGGGACGGAGCTTTGCGCGCGGCGCGGTGGAACGGAGCTTCGAACGCGCGCTTGCGTGCGTTCACCTCACCAACAAGTCAACGGACGGTGCCAGGCACCGGCTTTTGCACTTCGAATAAGTCACTGCCGGTGCCTGGCACCGGCGGTGACTTATTTCATGCCGAACGAAGACGCGACGTTGGATGTGGAAGGGTGACGGGTGATCGGTGCGGAGGCGCATCACACGCCGGGCCGGAGCACCGATCACCCGTCGCCCAACCCGATCGATACTCCGTGAATCCCAGACCACCGATCATCCGTCACCCCCAAGATCGAAACCACCGCTTAACCCAGTAACGAATCGAGACAACCAGCGTCCTGCAATACCGCGTCGAGATCGCTCGTCCGTGCCGCCACGTACTTCTCGCGCAGCGCTGTGAGTGAACGCGCGTGGTACTTCTGCGGTTTCTGCGTCCAGGTGCGGCCGTCGAGGGTGACGGTGAACGATTCGGCGTTGACGGCAACGGCATGTGCGTTGGCGATGCTCCATGGCAGGAACAGCGGTCCGACGATCGTGCGCAGCAGCGGTTGCAGCGTCGGCGATAGCGATTTCCAGTCGGCGAATTTGCCTTCGGCGCGCGGCCACAGCATGCGGTGGATCCATGCGAGCAGTGCTTGCGCGCGGCCTTCGATCAGCGCGCCGGCCGTCGGGTCGGTCCAGGCGCAGTAGAGTTGTCCCCACAGGCCGAAGTCGCCGAACGCGGGCCTCGCGCCGAACAGATAAGGATGCGTCGAGAAATGCGCGTCGAGCAGATCGATCGCGCGTTCGAACGACGCTTCGATCTGCGGCGCGGTCATCTCGTTGGAGCCGACGAACCAGACCCGATCGACCATGCGCCCACGGATCTGTGCGGTGGTCTCGGCATGCTGGTTCTGGTCGGCGCGCGGTTGCATCTGGCGTGCGATGCGTCCGGCTGCGCTCAGCTGATCGACGTCGCGCGCCCAGCGATAGTGGAACATCCACTTGTTGCCCCACTCGTCACCGAACTCTTCGAGCAGCGCCGACAGAAACGCCGTGATCGGGTCCTCGGGGTGCACGCTCGGGTGCGGATGCAGCGCTTCGATCCGCTCGATGATCGGCGTCGAATCCTGAATGCCCTGTTCGTCGGGCGTGATGACGAGCGGAATGAGCGGCAGCTTCGCGTGCTTCTGATAGTCCGCCTGGTTCGACGCATTGCGGATCAGCCATCGGTGCGGCAGAGCTTTGTAGCGGAAATACGATCGCACCTTCACCGAATAGGGCGACATCTCCGAGCCATAGATTCGAAACGGTGCCGATGTCGCCATAAGTCATCTCCGGTGCCAGGCACCAGCATTGACTTATTGCCGCGTCGATAAGTCAATGCGCGCTGGCCAATTGGCCCGCACCACCACAAGGACTCCCTGCCGAGTGCTGTTCAACTCGTTCCCGTTCATCTTTGCGTTTCTGCCGATCACGCTGCTGGGCTACGAGCTGTTGCGCCGGCGTAGGTTCCTGCGCGCAAAGAAGGTCTGGCTGATCGCCGCCTCGTGCGTGTTCTACGCATACTGGAGCGCCGCGTTCCTGGCGCTGCTGTTCGTTTCGATCGTAGTCAACTTTTTCGTTGGACGTCGGCTTCAGTCGCTTGCGCGCGAGCGCGGCACGTCGTCGCGCGCGTTGTTGATCGTCGGACTGATCTGGAACCTGTCGCTGCTCGGCTATTTCAAGTATGCGAACTTCTTCATCGACAACTTCGACGCGGCATTCGGTCTGCATATCGAACTTGCTCGAGTGGTACTTCCTCTGGGTATTTCGTTCTTCACGTTTCAGAAGGTCGCATTTCTCGTCGACAGTTACCGGAACAAGGTCGAACCGCATACGTTCATCGATTTCGCGTTGTTCGTGATGTTCTTCCCGCAGTTGATCGCGGGTCCGATCGTGCACTTCGGCGAAGTCATTCCACAGTTCTCGCGCCGAACCACGCCACCGGCCGTCGACCGATATGCCATCGGCATCACCGTGTTCGCGATCGGCCTCGCAAAGAAGGTGCTGGTCGCCGACACGTTTGCGCTTCATGCCGGCGCATTCTTCGACGCCGCTGCCGGCGGGTACTCGCCCGGGATGCTCGAGGCCTGGATCGGTATGCTCTGCTACACGTTGCAGATCTACTTCGATTTCTCGGGCTACTCCGACATGGCGATCGGCCTTGCGTGGTTGTTCGGAATCCGGCTGCCGATCAATTTCGCGTCGCCTTACAAGGCGCAATCGATCGCCGAATACTGGCAACGCTGGCACGTCACGCTATCGCGGTTTCTGCGCGACTATGTGTACATCGCGCTGGGCGGCAATCGACACGGCACGACCCGTCAGAACGTCAATCTGATGACGACGATGCTGATCGGCGGTCTCTGGCACGGCGCCGCCTGGACAGTCGTACTATGGGGCGCGATGCACGGTGCGATGCTGGTCATTCACCGCATCTGGGAGCAATCGAGTTTCGGCGCGCGTCACGCAATGCGTCCCGCCATCGCTACGGTCGTGACATTCGTCAGCGTGCTGCTCGCTTTCGTTGCGTTTCGCGCCGCCGATCTTGCAACGATGATGTCGATCTATCGAGGTTTGTTCGGCTACAACGGAGCGTCCTTCTGGCAGGCGACATGGGCGATACAAGAGCCTCTTCTCGCGGCTGCGCTCGGGTTGGCGGGGCTGGTCGCGGTATGGACGCTGCCCAGTACGCAGGAGTGGCTCGGGGCGGCGAATCCCGGTCTCGCATCCCCGGGTTATCCGGCCACATCCGTCAGCGAGCGCGGACGGTTCGCGTGGCAACCGGATCGACGCCAGGGTCTCGTGTTCGCGCTGCTCCTATTCACCTGCTTCGTGAAGCTCAATGACGTCTCCCCATTCATCTATTTCCAGTTCTGATCTGCGCCGCTATCTGAAAGCGTTGGCGCTGACGCTCGGCGGACTGGTGACGGTGCTGCTGACGATCACGGCAACCGGTTATCGCCTCGGCCTCGTCGAGGTCGCGAACCACGAGATCTACGGCTATCAGCGCGCAAAGCTCGGTACCGCTCGACCGATCGACATCGCCTTCGTCGGCGACAGTTCGCTCGGCAACGCCATCGACGCGACGCTGTTTACTTCGTTGAGCGGGCGCGCGACCGTGAACCTCGCCCTCACCGGCTCTTACGGATCGGGCGGTGCCTACAACATGGCGTACAAGGTGCTGCAACACGGCACGCCCAGCCTCATCGTGATCATGCAGTCGATCGATGTGATGCGCAGAAAGGAAGCCTTCCCAGGGTTCTATTTCTCGGCCGAACCGTCACAGCTGCTGACGACTTCGCCAATTCGCATTCTGGAGCTGTACTTCAGCCTCAAGACGGCCCGGCGCGTCGTGGAGCAGGTCTGGAAGAACGGGCTCGCGAGACCGTCCAACCTCTTCGTAAACGACTACATACCCCAGACCAGTGCCTTCTCGCCGGCGGCGGAACTGGGAATGAACCCGTTGCTGCCCAACATGGTTGCGCAGGCGCAACTCGACTACGTCGGGCGGATCGCGGAGTTGTGCCGCCACCACGGCGCCACTTGCGTTTATGCATATGGACCAATCTACGACGGTTACTGCAGCCAGGCGGCGGACTATGTCGCGAAGGTTGAATCGGGGATCGCGGCAACCGGACTTCCGATCGTCGCGGGCACACCGCTGTGTGTGCCGGAGGTCGAACTCGGCGACACGGTCGATCATGTCAGACCGGATCTCAAGGAGATCTATACGCAGCGCTACTTCGACGTACTACGCCGATATATCGACGGGTCCGGCGATGCGAGTGGGGCGGAGTGAGAGTGGAGTGGCGCCGCGCGGCCCGCGCGGCGCACCCCGACGACATCGTTAGGCGCGCGTGCCTTCGAACGATGCGTTGCCGAACGCGCCGAGCTTGACCGAGCCTGCGATCTTGTCGCCGTCCACTTTGCCGGTGAACTCGAGCTTGATCGGCATCGGTTGCGTCATGTTGGCCGACCAGGTGAGCGTGTCGCCCGCGACTTTGCCGTCGTTGAGAGCCAGCGCGCCTTGTGGGCCTTTCATTTCGCCCGTCAGCTTGTCGCCATCGGTCTTCAGCACGAGGCTCGCCTTCTGCGCGCCCATCGGCGTGTTCATCGTTACGTTCCAGGTACCATCAGCACTCATCTGCCTCTCCTTTCTTGCGTTGATTCCGGCGAAGCCGGATGAATTCCGGCAAAGCCGGATGAATTGTCCGGCGCAGCCGGATGGGGAAATCGAAAATCAGTCGGGCAATCCGAGCACGCGCTTCGCCACGATGTTGAGCTGCACTTCGGAACTGCCGCCGGCAATCGTCAGTGCCTTGCCGAACAGCCACAGCCGCGTCGTCTGCAATTCCTCGGCCGAAAAAGCCTCGCCTTCCCAACCGACGCCTTGCGTGCCCATGAAGCGCACGTTCGCTTCGGCGCGGCGCGCGTCGAGTTCTGTCGAATAGTACTTGAACATCGACGTCGCGAACGTTTCGGTGCGACCGGCGCTGTTGTCTTCGGCCGCGCGCCGCAACGTCAGCGCAAAAGCGCGCGCGTCCATTTCGATCGACGCCACTTCGTCCCGCGTTGCCGGGTCGGCGATGCGATCGTCGTCGACGCCGACGTAGCGTTTCGCGAGATCGGGCAGCGAACCGCGCGTGCGGATGCCGCCGCCTGGGCCGGATATCGACGACCGTTCGTACTGCAGCAGCCGCTTGGCGATGGTCCAGCCGCGATTCTGCTGGCCCACCAGATTCGATTTCAGCGCTTTCACGTTGTCGAAGAAGCACTCGCAGAAATCGGAATTGCCGGCGATGAGGTCGATCGGTTTCACGGTGACGCCGGGCTGGTCCATCGGGAACAGCACGAAGCTGATGCCGTCGTGTTTCGGCGCCGTCGGATCGGTGCGCACGAGACAGAAAATCCAGTCGGCCTTGTCGGCGAGCGTGGTCCAGATTTTCGAGCCGTTGATGAGGTAGTAGTCGCCGCGATCTTCCGCACGGGTTTTCAGCGACGCGAGATCCGAACCGGCGCCGGGTTCGGAGTAGCCCTGACACCAACGGACCTGCCCGCTCGCGACTTTCGGCAAATGCTCGGCGCGCTGCGTCTCGTTGCCGAATTCCAGCAGCGTCGGCCCGATCATGCTGACGCCCATGCCGGTGAGGGGCGCCGGCGCACCGATGGCGGCCATTTCGGCGCGCAGCGCGCGATGTTGCGCAGGGTCGAGACCGGCGCCGCCATAAGCCTTCGGCCAACTCGGCACGGTCCAGCCGCGCTCGTAACACGCATCGAACCAGCTGCGTCGGGCTTCATTGATCGGTTCCTTCGCGCCGCCCTCGAACGACGCACCGGTGCCGCGCAATTCCGCCGGGCAATTCCGCTCGAGCCAAGCGCGCGCTTCGCCGCGAAATGCCGACAGATCCGCCATTGATGAGTCCCCCTTTCGTCAATCCGAGCCGTGTCTGGATACACTGCCGTCGCTCGAAGCCCAGCACGATAGGAGATTTCCGATGCCGATTCCAACCCCTTTGACGCTGCTCGGCGCCCCCGGATCGCCCTATACCCGCAAGATGATCGCGCTGCTGCGGTATCGCCGGATCCCGTATCGTCTGATCGTCGGGCGCCACGATGGCAGGCGCGACCTGCCGCAACCGAAAGTGTCGCTGCTGCCGACGTTCTATCTGCCAGATGCAAACGGCACGCTCGAGGCGGTGGTCGACTCGACGCCGTTGATCCGCCGGTTCGAAGCGGAATTCGCCGAACGCCGCGCAACGCCGGCCGACCCGGTCGCCGCGTTCATCGACTATCTGCTCGAAGACTACGCCGACGAGTGGCTGACCAAGGCGATGTTCCACTATCGCTGGCACTACGCCGCCGACATCGAGCGCGCGGGCGAGATCCTGCCGCGGTGGACGGCGGTGACCGCGCCCGAGGAGCAGATGCAGAAGTCCAAACGTTTCATCCAGCAGCGACAGATCGAGCGCCTTTACGTGGTTGGCTCCAACGACACCACCGCGCCGGTGATCGAGGCCAGCTACCGGCGCTTCCTCGGTCACTTCACGCGCGTGCTCCAACAGCAGCCGTTCGCGATGGGTGGCCGACCCGGCGCATCGGACTTCGGCCTCTATGGCCAACTCACTCAGTTGGCGCAATTCGATCCGACGCCGATGGCGCTCACGCTCGCCGAAGCGCCCCGGGTATACGCGTGGGTAGACATCGTCGACGACCTCTCCGGCGTCGAAGTCGCCGACGGCGATTGGCTGGCGCGCACCGCGATCAAGAGCCGGCTCGGCGATCTGCTCGGCGAGGTCGGTCGCGTGTATGCGCCATTCCTGCTCGCCAACGCCGCAGCGCTGGCGCGCGGCGCGGACGAGGTGCGGTTGACGATCGACGACAAACCCTGGGTACAACAGCCATTCCCGTACCAGGGCCGATGTCTGCAGTGGCTGCGCGAACGCCATGCGGCGCTGTCGGCCACGGATCGCGCGGCAACGGACGGGATTCTCAACGGCACCGGATGTGAAGTACTGTTCCGGCTCTGATCGCGCGACTGTCGAGGTTTCTTCTCCAGTTTCTTCTACCAGAGGTATGACCATGTCCGAGCATCTGATCGAAAGCCACGACGGCGGCGTTGCGACGCTGACGATGAATCGTCCTGAAGCACGCAACGCGATGAGCGGAGCGATGATGGAAGCGATGCAGTCCGCGTTACCGCGGCTCGCCGCCGACCGCAACGTGCGCGCGATCGTGTTGACCGGCGCGGGCGGCGCGTTCTGCGCGGGCGGCGACGTGAAAGGATTCGCCGCGGGCGCATCGGGTGGCGGCGGCGAATTCAACATGGAGCAGCGCGTACACGGCCTGCGCACCGGCATGGAACTGTCGCGCTGGCTGCACGAAATGCCGAAGCCGACGCTCGCGGTGATACCCGGTCCCGCCGCCGGCGCCGGATTGTCGCTCGCGCTCGCGTGCGATCTGCGCGTGGCGGTCGATACCGCGAAGTTCACCACGGCGTTCTCCAAGATCGGCCTGGCGGGCGACTACGGCGGTTCGTACTTCCTGCCGCATCTGGTCGGCGCGGCGAAGGCGCGCGAACTGTACTTCACCGCTGACGTGATCTCGGCCGAAGAAGCTTTGCGGATCGGCCTCGTCAGTCATGTGTTCCCGGCCGTCTCGTTCGAAGCGGATGCCATTGCATTCGCGCGGAAGCTGGCGAACCTGCCGACGGTCGCGCTTGGCTACATGAAGAAGAATCTGAACGCGGCGGAACGCGGTTCGCTCGCAGACGTGCTCGACCTCGAAGCGATGCACATGATCCGCACGTTCATGACCGACGACCACAAAGGCGCCGCGAAAGCGTTCGTCGAAAAGCGTCCGCCGCAATTCAACGGGCGTTGAACGCGCGCCTGACCGGTCGCCCTCGGCGCGACCAGTCAGGCGTAGACGGGATACTCCGGCTCCCACATGTTCGCCGCAACGACGGCTTCGGGATCCGCGATCGTCTTCGTGGCCACGCCGTCGATCGCCGCCTGCTTGATGACGGCAACGGCAACGCCGCGTGCCACGTCGCGCAGCCGTCGTACCGATGGAAACAGCAATCCCTCGGCGATTTCCGCTTCGGTGAGACAACCGGCCAGCGACGCGGCGGCGACGTTGATCATGTTGTCGGTCACTTCGCGCACTTCGGCGAGCAGCGCGCCGAGCCCCAAACCGGGGAAGATGAAAGCGTTGTTGGCCTGACCGATCTTGCGCAGTTCGCCGCCGTAAGCCACCGGCTGAAACGGACTGCCGGCCGCGACGATGGCGCGACCATCGGTCCACCGCACGATGTCTTCCGGTCGCGCCTCGGTGTTGTCGTTGGGGTTCGACAACGGGAAGATGATCGGCCGCTCGACGAGCGACGCCACGCGCCGGATCAACGCTTCGGGGAAACTTCCCGGCTGACCGGACGCACCGATCAGCACGGTGGGTTTGAAATGGTCGACCACATCGTCGAGGCTGCGCTGCGCCGCATTGCCGAGACCGATGCGGGTCGCCTGCTCCTGCGACCACGCGAGTTCGCTCTTGTAGGCATCGCGCATTTCGTTGTCGCTGACGATGAGTCCGCGGCTGTCGAGCACCGCGATGCGCTCGCGGACCGCGGTGTCGTCGAGGCCGAGTTGCACGAGCCCCGCGCGGATCTGTCGTGCGATGCCGAGCCCGCCCGCACCCGCGCCGAACACCACGATGCGTTCATCGCTGAGCTTGTGGCCGATGACGCGACACGCGCCGAGCAACCCTGCCAGCGCCACCGCACCGGTGCCCTGGATGTCGTCGTTGAACGACGGCAGCACCTTGCGGTACTTGTTCATGATCGTCAGCGCGTTTTCTTTGCGGAAGTCTTCCCACTGCAGCAGCGCGCCGGGAAATTCCGCCTTCACCGACAGCACGAACTCGTCGATCAGCGCGTCGTATTCGGCGCCGCGCACGCGCGGATGGCGGCGCCCGAGATATAGCGGATCGTCGAGCAATGCCGTGTTGTCCGTGCCGACGTCGATGCTGATCGGCAGTGTCTCCGCCGGATGCACGCCCGCCGCTGCGGTGTACAGCGACAGTTTTCCAATGGAAATGCCGATGCCGCCTGCGCCCTGGTCGCCGATGCCGAGAATCGATTCGTTGTCCGTTACCACCATCAACCGGATGCGTCGCTCCCCCGCCGCGTTGCGCAGTGCCGTCGCGATGTGCCCGCGCGACGCGGGCGTGATCCACAAACCGCGCGAATGTTGGAAGACATGGCTGAAATCGCGCGTCGCCTGCCCGACCGTCGGCGTATAGATGATCGGCATGAACTCTTCGATGTGATCGCGCACGACGCGATAGAAGAGGTGCTCGTTGCGATCCTGCAGCGACGCCAGCGCGACGTATTTGTCGATCGGAGCAGTCTGGCGCTGGATGCCTTCGTAACTGCGCTGCGCCTGCATCGCCATGTCGTTGAACTGCGGCGGCAGAATACCGTCGAGGCCCAGTTTCACCCGCTCGGCAGGCGTGAACGCCGACCCTTTGTTCAGCAGCGGGTTGCGTAGCACGTCGTAACCGCGCTTGTTGCCGAGCAATTTCAGAATCTGGTCGGTCATGCTGACGTTCCCCTTCGAGTATGTGCCGGGTGATGCGCGTCGGCGCGGACGCAGCGACGTAGCATCTCATCGAGACCGGTGAGTCGGATACCCAATTGCGCGACGGCCGCCGCCGGATCGATGCAATCGTCGTGGTCGAGCACGCCGAGCATCGCCCCGGTGATCGGTGGGTTCGCCATCGCGTGTTGTGCGATCCACGCGACGCCGAGCAACGGCGCGAGCGGCAACGAGATGCAGCGCACGCGGCGACCGATCGCCGCAGCGGCGCGTTGCACGAGCGCCTCGCGCGACAGCGACTCCGGCCCCGCGAGATCGATCGCTACGCGGTCCAGTCCCGGCAACTTCAGCGCAGCAACGATGGCGTCGACCACGTCGCCGGCATAGATGGGTTGCTCGAGACTGGCGCCGCGCAACAGAAAAGCCGTTCCAGCGCTCGCCTTTCTGCTGAGCGCGTACGCGGCGTAATCGTCTTCGCCAATCACCATCGGCACGCGCAGAATCACCGCCGGCATCGCGGCCTTCAGCAACGTTTGTTCCGCGCGGCCTTTCGATGCGAGCGCCGCGTTCGGCGAGCGCGGATCGGAACCCAGAATGCTGAGATACACGATGCGTCGCAACGGCGTCGCGGCCGCCGCGGCCACCAGCGCGTCGGTGGCGCGTTCGTGCGCGTCGAGATAGCGGTTTCGCGCCGTCTCTTTCAGGATGCCGACGAGGTGCACCGCGCAATCGCAATCGGCCGCGGCTTCGGCGAGCGCGCGTCCGTCGTTGTAATCGAGTTCGACGATGCGGATCGCGGCGCCGGTCGTTTCGAGCACGCGACGCGCGTCCGCAGAACGCACCGTCGCCGTGATCTGCACTTCGGGCGCAAGCCGCGCAATCAGTCGCCGACCCAGGTGACCGTTCGCGCCGGTGATCAATACGCGCACGATTGGCTGTTATCCATGCTCTGACTGAGGGGCGACGCTGGTAGCATGCGTCGCGAGCCTACCATCGTTGATCGCCATCGACGACAAGGAAACCACCGTTGTGACGCTCGTCACCTGGGCAAACGCGCTCAGCGCACTGCGCGCATTGATCGCATTGCCGTGCGCGTATGCGATCTGGACCGGCGCGTGGACGACCGCCGGCGTGCTGTTCGTCATCGCGGTGGCCACCGACATATCCGACGGCATCGTCGCCCGCCGCCGCGGCGAAGCATCGGCGTTGGGCGGACTGCTCGATCATTCGATCGATGCCGCATTCGTCGCCGTGAATCTCGCCGCACTAGCCTTCGTCGGCATCGTCACCCCTCTACTCGCCCCGTTTGCCATCACGTCGTTCGCGCAATACGTGTGGGACTCGAAGGCGCTCTCCGGCGCCCCGCTGCGCGCGAGCGTGCTGGGTCGTTGGAACGGCATCGGCTACTACGTGATCGTCGGCGTCCCGACACTGCAGCACGCACTCGGGATCAGCTGGCCCACGCCGGCCCTGATCGCCCTCGCCGCCTGGCTGATGGTCGTCTCGACGGTGATCTCGATGGGTGATCGCGCGTATGCATTGTGGCGGATTCGACGGGGTTGAGTTCGGTGGAGCTCGGGCCGGTGTGGTGGAATGGAGCTTCGAACGCGGCGGAGGTGCGTGGGAGATGAGTGAACGCGCGCTTTGCGCGCGTTCATTTCACCAACAAGTCAAAAGCGGTGCCAGGCACCCGCTTTTGCACTTCGAATAAGTCACCGCCGGTGCCTGGCACCGGTAGTGACTTATTCATCCCGGAACGAAGGCGCGACGTTGGACGTGGGAAGGGGTGACGGGTGATCGCTGCGGAGGCGCATCACACGCCGCGCCGGAGCAGCGATCACCCGTCGCCCCCGATCGAAACCGCGACTATTGAAACCGCGATTATTGATGGTCTCAGGCACCGACCCAGCCGAAATCGCGGCCTAACGTTCGACGAACAACTCGCGATTCGCAAACGGCAGGAACGCGACACCGATCAGTGCGTTGAGGCTGACGAAGAAGGTGTGCATCACGAGGCTGAACGCGCCGACTTCGGGGTACTGCGGGAACAGCACCGTCCACAGCAGCAGTGCACCGGCATGGAACGGCAGCGGGAGCGCGGCGGCGAGGAAGATCACCGGTAGGAACGCCAGCATCTGGCCGAAACCGACGTCGACGTGGAACAGCCGCAACGACGCGCTGTAAACGAGCACCGCGACCAGCAGGTTCGGCGCTTTGAACAGCAGCACGAGCAGATAGTGATGCGGGCGCGCCTTGCGAAATGCGCGCAACAGCGGCCGGTCTCGTAGTTTCGAGCCGGG
Source organism: uncultured Gammaproteobacteria bacterium (assembly GCA_963780795.1). Classification (GTDB taxonomy): domain Bacteria; phylum Pseudomonadota; class Gammaproteobacteria; order Pseudomonadales; family Azotimanducaceae; genus DATJGR01. Next base: position 170,451 of record CAWADH010000018.1, read on the forward strand.
AAACAACTTGCCCGAGAAGTACAACAGGTGGAACGGCACGTAGAGCGCCGCGATCACGAACACCGCCGGCAGAATCCTGTTGAGCGGAAGAATGGTCGACGCCGCGTCGACCAGGTTCGAGTACAGCGCCACGCCGACGGCGGAGAAGATCAGCAGCTGATAGATCTCCATCACGCCGAGAAGAATCATCGAAGAGATCGCTTCCCAGCCGGGCACCTGGTAACGCCGCAACAGGTACAGCGACATCGCCCCTTTACCAACCTGTTCGTTGACCAACGACAGAATGTAGGCGCTGGCGCGGATCGGCAGCACGTTCAGGAAGCCGATCTGCGGTGCATTGAACCAGCGGATCACGCGCCATGTGGCGTGCGCGTCGATCACGAAGAACAGCACCGAGTACGGAATCATCAGCGCGAGCCACGTAGTCCAGTCGACTTCCTTGAAGAAACCGGCCAGGTAGTCGAGCGGCGCCAGACCGTCGCGCGCGGCGGCGGCGGCGATGCGTCCGTACGCGAGATAGAAGCAGCCGATCGCAATCAGCCAGGTAACGAGACGCCAGAGGCGCGATGCCGCGGTGGGTGCCGGTTTACGTTTCATTTCGCCCGACGCCGCAACCATCGATCAGTCCTGCGCGCAGGTCACGGCAGCGTCTCCTGCGTGAGCTGCACCTGCAACGGGCCGCCGCCGCCGGCTGCATCGAGCAGCACCGCGCTGTACACGGCACCAGCGTCGACCGAAATCCGGTCCGGGCCGAACAGCTGAACGGTGGTGCCGGAGCGTGTCACGAACAGATCGTACGAACCGGGCGTGAGGTTCACGGAACTGCTGGAGAGTAGCGCACCGTTCGCGAGGATCGGCGACGCGTCGGAAATGGGCTGACCCGGTGCGGCCAGGTACACGTCCACGGTGCCGGCGCTCGGCGCAGTCTGCACGAAACGGAACTGCGCCTGTCCGAGAATGCTGCGTTGGCTCTCGATAACCGCGCCGAGCGTCGTGGTGTCGGTGCTGTCGAGTCCCGACAGGTAGATCGAACGCGCCTGACCGCCGACGACCGCCACCGGTCCGGTTGCGATGATGGTGCCCGGCGCACCGGCCGGCGTGACGTTGACGGTGAACGATCCGTTCGCAACCGTGAGGTTGTACGGCGTGGTGCTGCCGTACGCGACGTTCTGGAACAGCGGCGTCCCCGCCGGCGCGCCCAGATAGATGTCGACGAGCGGCGCATCCGGAATCATGTTCGCCGCGCGCAATCCGGCCTGCATGGTCTGGTTCGGAAAATCTTCGGCGGCCGCCACCGTCACGTTCGCGACCCGCAGCGATTCGCCGGTCGGTCCGAAGTTGTCGAGCAGCAGATAGATCGAGCGCTTCAGCTTGGCGACCGCGAACGATCCGGAATCGAACAGCAGCGTTTTGGAACCGACCGGCGTCACCCGCACCCGATACGAAACCGCCGGGTCCTGTTGCACCAGCGGCGTCACGTCGCCGAAGTTCACGGTCGCGGTGGGCGTCGCGGTGGCGAGATCGGCCGCGGCATCGGTGACATAAACGTCGACCGCGCCGGTCGAGGTCGAACCGTGCACGATCTGGTAGTCCGGCGGCGGATACAGCGCGGGTTTGCTCGGATCCACGTTGAAGCCGATCTCGACGTTGTCGATTCGAACGAGCTGCGGACTCGCGGTGGGGCCGATCAGGATGAACGAGAACTCGTCCTGGTCGGTCAGGTCGACGGTGGCGTTGTCGACCAGCGTCGTGGTCTGGTCGTTCGGCGGGGTGAGCAGGATGTTCATCACGTACTGGCCGACCAGTTGCTGAGACAGCACCGTCGCCTCGCCGAACTGATTCGCCGAAAAAACCGTGTTGCTGAGAAACGAGGTCATGCGGCCGGCGTCGGGGATCACATGCACCACTCTGATACTGCCCTGCCGCGGGATGGCGACCGGCGCATTGCCGTCATCCGCGCCACTCGCGCCGCAACCCGAAAGTCCGCCGAGCAGCATGCTCAGCAGCACCATCGAAAGAACCCTGTTCGTCATCGAACGCTCCACGGCTCAAGTCAATCGTTAGAAGGTGCTGATTACGATCTGATACGGCGCGCCGCCGCCGGGCGCGTCGATTACGTAGATCGTGTAGATGCCGCCGTTGGCGATCGTAATGGGATCCGGACCGGCGATCGGCGTGGTCGTCGCGGTTGCGGTGAATGCTACGTCGAAGTCGCCCGCCGCTGCGACCGCGCCGGCGATCGACAGCAACGGCTGGTTCACGATCAACGCAGTCGTATCGGTGGTCGATTTGCCGGGCGCGATCAGGAACATGTCGGTCGGCGTGCTGGACGGCGCGGCATTGATGACCTGCAGCTGGCCTTCGGAACTGATCGGTCGCGTGTTGTCGATGGTGGTGCGCGACGCGGCGCCGCCGACGCCTTTCGCGAGCACGAGCGTGCGCGTTTCGCCGGCCGCCAGCGTGACGCTGCCGGTGAACAGCACTGTGGCCGGATCGCCTGCCACCGTCGCCGTGCAGTCGAGCGTACCGGCCGGAAACTGCTGCAATGCCGCCACCGATCCGTAGGCCACGCCGGAAAAAGCCGGCGTTCCGGCGACCGGACCGACATAGACATCGACCGAAGGCATGTCGGCGATCATGTTCGCAACGCGAAATGCCACCGGCAACGCTTCGTTGGGGAAGTTCGTCGCGTTCTGGTTGGTCAGCTGCACCACGCGGAAGCCGGAGCCGCCAGGGCCGAAGTAATCGACGACGACAAATGTCACGCGCGTCATGTCGGCGATGGCGAAAACGCCGGAGTCGTAGAGCACCGTGCTGCTGCCCGCCGCCGTCGCCCGCAACCGGTAGTTCGTACCGGAGGGCACCGTCGCGAGTTCGGATGCTTCGTCGAACGCGACGGTAGTGAGCTTCGGTGCCGTTGCGATGTCGGCCGCCGCATCGGTGAGGTAGATGTCGAGCGACGACTGGCTCGCCACCGTCTGCATCACCTGCACTTCGGCGTTGCCGGCAGTGATGGCCGGCACCGGATTCACGATGGTCTTGGTGTGGTGGTCGCCCAATGTTCCGACGATGAACACCGTCGACTGTTCGTCGACGTTGACGGTGACCTGCTCTTTGTTGATCAACGCGACCGCGGTACCGGCGGGGTCGAGATACTGCGCGTCGATCGCATACTTGCTGGTGGCGAGTTGCTGCAACTGCGTCGCTTGCGGGAACGACACCCGCGTCAACGTTGCGCCGTCGAGCCCTACCAGCAGTGTCGGGCTGTCCGGCAGCGTGTTCACGATGCGCAGGAAACCGGACGTGATCGGTTTGCCGACGTTGCCGTTGTTGCCGTTGTAGCTGCTGCCGCCGCAGCTCGCGAGAACGACGCTCGCCAGCACCAGCCACAGACGGCGCGACCATGCAAAGCGCGACGCGCAAGCGGGATTCGGCACGGCGCAGTTCGACACGAGGGGGCCCCTTCGAAGAAAGCGCGCAAGTATACCTGCGAACGTTCGCAAGCGTAGGCGGCAGGCGCGGCGCGGTGGATTCGTTTGAGACGGGTGCCGGACCAGTGATACAACCCGGCGCCTGATGCCGAAAACCACCTCGGGGACAACGCAAGCAGATGAGCTATCAACACCTTTCGATCGAACAGCGCGGGCCGATCGCCATCGTCACTTTCAATCGACCTGAGCGCGCGAACGCATTGCACTACGCGCATCTCGAGGAGATCGAGCGGGCGGCTCTCGCGTTCCGCGACGACGCCGAAACCCGTGCCATCGTCTTCACCGGTGCCGGAAAGCACTTCTCTTCGGGCGCCGACCTGACCGATCCCGGTAACGAATACCGCGTGCCGATGGTGTTGCGGCGGCGCCGCACGCGCATCGGCGAACGGGTCATCCGCGCGCTGCTCGACATCGACCAGATCACCATCGCGGCGTGGAACGGCGCGGCGATGGGCGGCGGCGCGTGCATCGCTACCGCGCTCGACTTCCGCATCGGTGCCGACGACTGCTTCATGCAGTATCCCGAAATCGACATCGGCCTGAATCTGATGTGGCAGAGCCTCCCGCTGTGCACGCGGTTGGTCGGGGCATCGCGGGCGAAACGGCTGGTGGCCGGCGGCGAACGCATCCATGCCCCAACATTGCTGCAATGGGGCGCGATCGACGACCTGGTGCCGCGGTCCGACCTGCTCGACCGCGCGTTCGCGATGGCGCAGCACTATGCGGCAAAGCCGCCGATCGCCGTGCAGATGATCAAGCGCAGCGTCAACGCAATCGAAGCCGCGCTCGACCGTTCGATGATGCACATGGACGCAGACCAGAATCTGCTGACGCAGAGCACCGACGATCGCCGCGTCGCGGCATCCACCTATCGAACCAGCGACAAGCCGGTGTTCAAGGGCGATTGAACGACGGCCGCACTCCGGTGCCTGGCACTGGCGGTGACTTATTGCACTCCGGTGCCTGGCACCGGCGATGACTTACTGTTCCGACCGGTGAGGGACATGCGCCGCTGGCGGAATAGAAGTAGCATCCCTCCAATCCGAGCCAACGTGGAGTTCCAATCCATGGCAAGTCACGCCTCTTCCGATCTGACCGTCGACGACCACAACGCGTGGCGTCTCGATTCGCCCGGCATCGCCGGCTGGAAGCGCACTGCGCGACCCGACGACCCGAACAAGTTCTTCATCGTGTCGGCCGACTGCCACGTGCAGGAGCCGAACGACCTGTGGGTGCAGCGCATGCCGAAAGACCTGCACCAGCGTCTGCCCGGAATCAGCGTCGATCCGAAAGGCGAGAAGTTTCAGAAGACCGAAGGGTTCCGGCCGATCCGCATCCGCGACGTGCCATTCGAGGGCGAAGATCGGTTGCGCAATCAGTCCGGAAAGACACCGGAGGAACGCCTGAAGGACCTCGCCGCCGACGGTGTCGACTGCGAAGTGCTGTTCCCGAACAAAGGTCTCGCCATGTGGGCCACGCCCGATGCGAAGTTCAGCCAGGCGATGTGCCGCGCGTACAACGAGTGGGCCTGGGAAGTGTTCGGTCCGTACAACGACCGGCTCGCGCCGATGGCCTGCGTCGCCACCGGCGACATCGAGGGCGCCATCGCCGAAGTGCAGCGCACCGCGAAGCTCGGCTTCAAGGGTTTGTCGCTGCCGTGCAAGCCCGTCTGGGGCGCGCCGAATCACGAAGACCTGAACTACAACCTGCCGGACCTCGATCCGTTGTGGGCCGCGATCCAGGACGCCGACCTGCCGTTCACGTTCCACGTCTCCACCGGCCGCGATCCGCGCACCGCCCGCGGCAACGGCGGCGCCGTCATCAACTACGCGGTGCATTCGCTTGCGCCCACCATGGAGCCGATCGTCAACATCTGCGCGTCCGGCGTGCTCGAACGCTTTCCGAAACTGCGATTCGGCAGCATCGAAGCCGGCATCGGCTGGGTGCCGTGGGCGCTTACCGCCATGGACGAGGCCTATCGCAAGCACCACATGTGGGTGCGGCCGAAACTGCAGGCGCTTCCCAGCGAGTACTTCAAGGCGCGCGGTTTCGCGAGCTTCGGCGAAGATCCGCCGGGGCTCGACCTCGCCCGCACGCACGGGCTGGTCGATAATTTCATGTGGGCGAACGACTACCCGCACCATGAAGGCACGTGGCCGCATTCGGCCGCAGCGATCGAACGCACGATGGGCGGCCTCAATGACGAAGAGCGCGCGAAGATCCTCGGCTTGAACGCCGCGCGCGTCTTCAAGTTCGACGTGCCGGCGCGCTATCTGAAGTTCAGCGACACCGCCGCGCTCGCCGCAGAACGGTGATGGACGATCGAACTCTGCGCGGCAAGGTCGCCGTCGTCGGCGTGGGCGAAACGCCATATTACAAACGCGGCCAATCGCCCGATCCCGAATTCAAGCTCGCCTTGCAGGCCATCGTCACCGCATGTGCGAACGCCGGCATTTCCCCGAAAGACGTCGATGGCTTCGCGTCGTTCAGCAACGACCGCAGCGACGCGTCGCGGCTGGCGGCCGCGCTCGGTATCAAAGATCTGCGCCACGCGAGCATGCAATGGGGCGGCGGCGGTGGCGGCGGCTCCGGCGCAATCGCGAACGCGGCAGCGGCGATTGCCACGGGTCAGGCCGAGTGCGTGGTGGTTTTCCGCGCGCTCGCGCAGGGTCAGTTCGGGCGTTTCGGCCAGGGCATGCGCGGGCAACGCATTTCCGGCGAGTTCGCGCACACGATTCCATACGGCCTGATGTCGCCGGCGCAGATGTTCGCGATGAAAGTGCAGCGCTTCATGCACGATCACGGCGTGGAGCAGAGCGCGCTGCGTGCGATTTCACTCGCGAGCTACGCGCACGCGCAGAAGAACCCGCGCGCCGTGATGTACGGGCAGCCGCTCGACGAAGCGAAGTACGACGCCTCGCGCTGGATCGTCGAACCGTTCCATCTGTTCGATTGCTGTCAGGAGAACGACGGCGCGGCGGCGATGGTGCTGGTGCCGGAAGAACGCGCGGCGGACTTCGACCACCCCCCTTGCTACCTGTTGTCTGCTGTCGCGGGCAGCCACTATCGCGCTGCAGCGCCGGTGCACAACACGCCGGATTACGCGACGTCCACGTTCAAAACGCTTGCGCCGCGCCTGTTCGAGATGGCGCAGGTAACGCCCACCGACATCGACGTGCTGCAGAGCTACGAGAACTTCACCGGCGGCGTGCTGATGAGCATCGTGGAGCACGGTTTCTGCGCGCCGGACGAGGTGAACGAGTTCTTCCAGACGAAGAACCTGCTGGCACCGAACGGCACGCTGCCGCTCAACACCAGCGGCGGCAATCTCGCGGAGTGTTACATGCACGGCCTCGGGCTCAACATCGAGGCGGTGCGGCAGATCTGGGGACAATCGACGAATCAGGTGAAAGGCGCGGAGTTGTCGATGGTGATCTCGGGGCCGATGGTCACGCCGGTGAGCGCGTGCATCTTCGGTGGGGAGGCGACGTTATGAGCGCGTATCTGAACGCCGGACTCGCCGCACCCCGCTCCCTCTCCGGACGGATTGGACAGCGCGTTCTGGCAAGGTCTGCGCGAAGAGAAACTGCTGCTGCAGCGCTGCGGCTCGTGCAAGCGCTGGCAGTGGGGGCCCGAATGGATCTGCCATCGCTGCCTCAGCTTCGATCTGCGCTACGAGCCGACGCCGGCGCGCGGCGTGATCTACAGCTACGAGCGCGTCTGGCATCCGGTGCATCCGGCCTTGAAAGATCAGGGACCGTACATCGTCGTGCTGGTGGAACTGCCCGCGGCCGACGGGGTACGACTGGTCGGCAACCTGCTCGGCGATCCGCGCGCGCAGGTCGACATCGGCGCGAGCGTCACCGGCGTGTTCGAACACCACGACGCGGATCCGCCGTTCACGCTGCTGCAGTGGGCGCGCGCAACCTGATCCATCGCATCGAGGAACTTCCATGGAGTTGAGTTTCACCGCAGCGCACGATCGCTTCCGCAACGACGTGCGCGAATTCTTCGACACGGCGCTCACCGACGAGCTGCGCGCCGCGCGCCGCTTCATGACCAGCGTCTATTGCGACTACGACACCGGCATGAAATGGCAACGGATTCTGCTCGACAAAGGTTGGCTCGTGCCGAGCTGGCCGATCGAGTACGGCGGCACCGACTGGACGCTGACGCAGCGCTACATCTTCAACTGCGAACGCGCGCGCGCGAATCCGCCGCCCGTGTCGCCGATGGGGCTCGCCATGCTCGGCCCTGCCCTGCTCGGCTGCGGCACACGAGAACAGCGCGACTACTACCTGCCGCGGATGCTGCGCGGCGACGACTTCTGGTGCCAGGGTTACTCCGAGCCGCAAGCGGGCTCCGACCTCGCGGGCTTGCAGACCGCCGCAGTAGCCGACGGCGACGACTACATCGTGAACGGCACGAAAATCTGGACGACGCACGCGCACTATGCGAACCGCATGTTCTGCCTCGTCCGCACCGGCCGTTTCGAGCGGCCGCAGATGGGCGTTACGTTTCTTCTGCTCGACATGAACGCGCCCGGCGTGACGACAAAGCCGATCCGCTTCTTCTCCGGCGACTACGAACAGAGCCAGGTGTTCTTCGACAACGTCCGCGTGCCGCGTACGCAGGTGGTGGGCGAAGAGAACAAGGGCTGGTCGGTCACGAAATACCTGCTCGAATTCGAACGCGGCGGCGGCAGTGCGGCGCCGAGCCTCATAGAGGCGATCGAAAAGGTGCGTGGGTTGCGCGGCGACGATTCGTCGCTGCCCAGCGAGGTTGCGCTGACGTCGCGGCTCGACGCAATCGAAGCCGAAGTACAAGCGCTCGAAATGACCGAACTGCGCTGCCTTTCCGAAATGGAAACGCGCGGTTCGCCGGGCGCAGCATCGTCGATGCTGAAGATCAAGGGCACCGAACTCTCCCAACAGATCACCGAAGTCGCAGTCGAAGCGGCGGCCTACTACGGTGTGCCTTACCAACCGGAGGCGATCGACGGTCGCGGACGGTCCGGATTCGTCGGACCGGAAAACGCGCTCACCGTTACGCCGTTCTACTTCAACAACCGCGCCGCCTCCATCTACGGCGGCTCCAACGAAATACAAAGAAACATCATCGCGAAGGCCGTGCTCGGTCTCTGACGCCGGCACTCGGGGGAACAATCATGACGCTGAACAAACAGATCGTGCTCGATCGGAAGCCTAATGGGAAACTGACGGTGGATTGCTTTCGCACGCAGTCGAGCCCGGTCAGCGACCCGGGTCCGGGAGAGGTGCTGTGCCGCACGCTGCTGCTGTCGCTCGACCCCGCCAACCGGGCGTGGATGCAGGGCGCCACTTATCGCGGCGAAGTGCACGCCGGCACGGTGATGCCGGGTTTCACGCTCGCCGAAGTGGTCGCGTCGAACGACATCAAGTTCAAGGCCGGCGATCTCGTCGAAGGCGACGGCGGCTGGCAGCAGTACTTCGTCGCGCCGGCGAAAGCGCTGCAGAAACGCGCACGCCGCGAACCCTTGTCGAACCTCATGAGCGTGCTCGGCGTCACCGGCAAAACCGCGTATTGCGGCTTGCTCGACATCGGCAATCCGCAGCCGGGTGAAACCGTTGTCGTGTCGGCCGCCGCCGGCGCCACCGGCTCGATCGCGGCGCAGATCGCGAAGATCAAGGGCGCGCGAGTCGTCGGAATCGCGGGCGGTCCGGAGAAATGCCGCTGGCTGGTCGACGAACTCGGCCTCGACGATGCGATCGACCACCGCGAAGGCAACGTCTATGCGACGTTGAAGGCGAAATGCCCGAAGGGGGTCGACGTCTATTTCGACAACACCGGCGGACCGATCCTCGAAGCCGTACTGTCGCGGATGAATCTCAACGGTCGCATCGTCTGCTGCGGCGTCGTATCGCAATACGACACCGCCAACCCGGCGTCGGGACCGCGCGGCGTACCGGGACTGTTGGTAACGAAGCGCATCAAGATGCAGGGCTTCATCGTGATGGATTACGTGAAGCTGTTGCCGCAGGCCGAGAAAGACCTGGCCAAGTGGATGGCCGAAGGCAAACTGAAGGTCGCAGAAGACATCATCGACGGGCTCGATCAGGCGCCGGCCGGACTCGTCGGTCTGCTCGCCGGTGAGAATCGCGGCAAACGGATGATCCGCGTCGCCCACTGATGGACGTACTCATTTCGGCCAAAGTGGCCGCGATCTTCCTGCTGATTCTCGGCAACGCCTTTTTCGTCGCGTCGGAGATCGCGCTGACCTCCGCGCGGCGCAGCCGCATCGCGCAACTCGCGTCCGAAGGCGACGGCAGCGCGCGCATCGTGCAGCTGCTGCACGCGAATCCCGAGCGCTTCTACTCGGTGACGCAGATCGGCATCACGCTGATGTCGCTGGCGCTCGGCGCGATCGGCATCGTGACGTTCACCGAGATACTCGATCCGCCGGTGGTGCGCGGGCTATCGCATCTGGCGTTTCTCAGTCCCGAAATGGACTCGGAGCGAGTCGCGCACACCACTGCCCAGGTGCTCGCCTTCATGCTGGTGTCGATGCTGCACATCGTCGGCGGCGAGCTTGCGCCGAAGGTCTATGCGTTCCACAGGCCGGAAGCGCTGAGTCTGTCGGTCGCGCGGCTGATCGACCTGCTGTACCGGCTGTTCAGATGGTTCATCTGGCTGCTGAACCACATGTCGAACGGTCTGCTGCGCCTGTTCGGCCAGCGCGACCTCACCGGCCCCGGCGGCGGCCACTTCTCGATCTCCGAAGAAGAGCTGCGCACGATACTCGTCGCCAGCGAATCGGCCGGCGTACTCGGCGCAGCGGAAACCGCGATGATCCGCGGCGTGTTCGACCTGGAAAAGCACACCGCCGGCGAAGTCATGACGCCACGTAACCTGGTCGTTGGCATTCCGGTGGAAGCGACCATCGACCAGGCACTCGATATCTTCCGCACCGACCGCCACCATCGCTATCCGGTGTACGAAGGCAGCATCGACCGCGTGGTCGGCATCCTGTCCATCAAGGAACTGCTGAACCACATCGATCTGAGTCACGGCGCCGCGGACGGCCCGCGACCGATCAAGGATCTGATGCTGCCCGCCTATCAGATTCCGGAGACGATGACGCTGAAGACGCTGCTGAAGGAATTCCGCGCGAAGCGCCAGCAGATGGCGACGGTGATCGATGAATTCGGCGGCAACGCCGGGCTCGTTACGCTCGAAGACGTGCTGGAAGAAATCGTCGGCGAATTCGAAGACGAGTATTCGCCGCGCGCGAAGTCGCTGCGCGTGCGCCGCCACGGCGATCATCTGTTGATCGATCCCCGCATCCGCATCGACGAATTCACCGAAGCGGTCGGCGCGCAGATTCCACCGGGCGACTACACGACGCTGTCCGGCTTCATCTATCAACGGCTCGAACGGATTCCGGTACCGAAAGACCGTATCGTACTGCCCGAATGCGTCCTCACCGTCGATCAACTCGACGGACCGCGCATCGTGCAGATCAGCTGCACATTGACGAAACACGCCGACAGGAACGAAACCCATGAAAACGCCTGAACCGATGTTCGACGCAAACCGTTGCGGCTTCGACAGCAACCGCCTCGCAGCCATCCCCGGCGAAATGCAGCGCTATGTCGACAGCGGCGATCTCTCGGGCATGGTGACGCTGATCTGGCGTCGCGGCGCGATCGCGCACGCGAGCGTACTGGGTTCGCGCAACCTGGCCGAAGGTCTGCCGATGCAACGCGACACACTGTTCCGCATTGCTTCGATGACGAAGCCGATCACATCGGTCGCAGCATTGATGCTGATGGAAGAAGGCCGCTTGAAACTCGACGATCCGATCAAGCGCTGGATGCCGGAGTTCGCCAACGTTCGGGTGCTGAAGAATCCCAACGGCTTCGTCGAGGAGACGGTGCCGGCGGTTCGCGACATCACGGTTGACGATCTGTTCACCCATCGCGGCGGGCTCGCGTATGCGTTCACGTCGGTCGGACCGATCGCGAAGACGATGGAACAACGACTGCCGGACGGGATGACGCCGGACGCGTGGCTCGCGGCGCTCGGCGCGATTCCGCTCAGCTATCAGCCGGGCGAGCGCTTTCATTACAGCCATTCCACCGACGTGCTCGGATTTCTCGTCGCGCGCGTCGCCGGAATGCCGTTTCGCGATTTTCTGCGCAAGCGCATCTTCGAACCGCTGCACATGCACGACACCGATTTCTGGACACCGGCCGACAAGCGCGACCGCGCGGCGGTGGTATACCGGCCCGACGCGGAGTCCGGTCAGCTGCAGCCGGTTCCGTTTCGCGAACACACGGCGCCGCCGGTGTTCTGTTCCGGCGGCGGCGGACTCGTCTCGACCGCCGACGATTATCTGCACTTCGCGCGGCTGCTTCTCAACGGCGGTCGTCTCGATGGCGTGCAACTGCTGAAGCGCGAAACGGTGGCGTCGATGACGCGCAATCGCCTCACCGACGCACAGCGGCAGATTCCGTTCATGGGTATTCCGTTCTGGGCCGGCCAGGGATTCGGGCTCGGCGTGTCGGTGATCACCGATCCGGACAAACAGGCGTGGATGGGACCCGGCTCCAAAGGCGCGTTCGGCTGGCCCGGCGCATTCGGCACATGGTGGCAGGCCGATCCGGTGAACGACATGGTGCTGATCTATCTGATCCAGAATTCGCTGCCGCTCGGACCGGAGATGGCATCGCAACTCGCTACCGGCCAACGACTCGGTTCGCGCATGGCGTTGCCGCACTTTCAGCGTCTGGTGCACGAAGCGATTCGCGATTGACAGCGCCCCTGTCGGCTCGTTGGTGCTGACGCATGCCCCCCGACGACGTGGTCGTAATCCAGACGATCACCGGTCCGAAAAGGTAGTGCTACCATTCGGCTACTTACCAGCGCATTCATTGGAGTCACATGCAACGCTCGAAGCTCGCACTCGGCGCCGGCATTCTCGGTGCCTTCAGCCTGATCGCTCCGGTCATCGGCGCGGCGCTCGCGCATTTCGAAGTCGTGCCGCCGCTGGCCGGTTTCGCGCTGTTCGGCCTGGGACTGTTGTGCGCACTGATTGCAGGGCTGCTCGGGTTGGGCGCCCTCTACACGACACGTTCGGCGGCCAATCGCGGAGGACGCTCACTCGCCTACTTGGGTCTGATAGCCGCCGTTATCGTGATCGGCGGCGTTGCCCTCATGCAACGGGGCGCCCCTTCGGTGCCGCCGATCAACGACATCAGCACCGATCTCGCGACACCTCCTGCGTTTCCAGACGACCCGTCGGGGCGTGGCCGCGACATGGCGTTTCCGGCTGCTTTCGCGCAACTGATCGCTGCAACCCCCGCATACAAGGATCTTCAGTCGATGCACATCGCCCGTCCGAGCGACGAAGTGCTGCGCGAAGCCGACGCGACAGCGCGTGCAAAAGGCTGGAAGGTCACGAAAACGGACGCGGCAAACGGCATCCTGATCGCCAACGACGCCACGAAGGTATTCCGCTTCGTCGACGACATCGTCGTCCGCGTGCGTGACGACGGCGCGGGCGGTTCGGTCGTCGACGTGCGCAGCAAGTCGCGCGACGGACGCGGCGACAACGGCGCCAACGCGGCGCGCATTCGGGCGTTCCTGCTGGCGCTGCGGAAGTAACGAACCTTACGTCGACCCTGCGACGTCAAGTCCCCAATCGATGACGGATCTTCATCACCAGCGAGTTGTACATCGGACTCTCGAACGCGTCGTCGAGGCGACCTTCGATCTCGACCGGCGTGGCATCGTCGGCGCGCGTCAGCGGCATTACGTTGCGCACCTCGAGGATGTCGTTGGTGCCGAACATCGTCGCATCGCCGGCCGCGCCGGATGCCATTTGCGCGCACGCCAGCAGCATGCCGGCGAGGCCGCTGTGAAGCGTATTGAACACGATCCGTTTGCGGCCTAGCGGTGCCCTACTGCCGCCGGGTTCGCCGGCAGGTGATCGAAGCGCCCGCTCGGCCGTTGCGCGCGATACGCTTCGACGATCGGCGCCAGGTCGGTGGGCGACGCGCCGTGCAGAATCACGCCGTCGCAGCCGAGCGCGAACTGGCCGTTGATGCTGGCGACGCATTGCTGCGGCGATCCGCTCGCCGCCGGCGCGAGCCACGCCGCCGGAATCAGCTCGGCGACCTGTTCCAGTTCCTCGGTGGTGGCACGCTGATCGATTGCACCCTGGAAGTTCGCAACCAGCTTGTTCTCGCGGAAGCGCTTGAGCACCGCGGGGTCCCACTTGTTGGTGCGCACCATCAAGTCGCCATAAGCCTGCAGGTAGGTCGCCATGCGTCCAACGGTTTTCTTGAGCCGCACCGGATACGGCAGATGATCGCCGATCGTCGCGAAGCACGACCAAACCCGCACCGACGCCGGATCGCGCCCTGCCCGCTCGGCCGCCTGCTTGATGGTGCGCACGCAACGCACCGTCGTCTCGTCGGTGAAGAACGTGTGCAGAACCACGCCGTCGAACGCACGCCCGCCGAGAGAAAGCGAATTCGGCCCGAACGCGGTGAGCATCAGCGGGATGTCTTCGCGGAAAGCCGGGTCGAGGCGCAACACCGGCCACTTGCCGGCCGGACCATCGTGATTCACCACCGTTTCGCCGTGCCACAGGCGGCGCATCAGATTGGCGAAATCCTCCATCTGCGCGGTGGTGATGTGCGGCAACCCGAACGCATCGAACATCATGTCGATGCCGCGCCCGAGACCCAGCGCGAAGCGGCCTCCGGTGAGGAAGTGCATCGTCGTGGCGTATGCAGCGGTGACCATCGGGTGCCGGGTGTTCTGATTCGTCGCGGCGGTGGCGATACCGATCTGCGACGATACCGCGCCGACAGCGCCCGAAAGCGTTGCCGCCTCTTTGATGTTGAAGCGCTCCGAGATGAAACACGCGCCAATACCCAATGCTTCGGCGGCATGCACCTCATCGATCAGATCGCGCGGCGAGCGCGGTGCACCAGGCAGCGTGTAAAACCCGAGTTCGTTCATCTGCATCGCGCGTCCCTCGCTCGATCGATCAGAATTCCAGTCGCGCCGCCGCCTCCAGCAACAGCGGCGCGCGTTCGGCGATGCGCGCGAACCGTTCGTCTTTGGTCTGCCCCCGCGCGTAGCGGATGTAGATCTGCTGCACGACCACCGCCGTCTTCCACATCGCAAACGCTTCGTACCAGTTGATGCCGCCAATGTCGAGGCCGGTGACGTCGGCGTATCGGCGGGTAATCTCGGCGCGGGTCGGAAACGCATCGCTCGCACCAATCGGTCGGGTACCGCGGGGCGCGGGATCGGTGGCCTCGCTCCAATAGCCGCGCAGCGTACCGAGATCGATCAGCGGATCGCCGAGCGTGGCCATGTCCCAGTCGAAGATCGACGTCACGCGATCGGGATTCGCGGGCTGGAACTGGCAGTTATCGAATTTCAGATCGTTGTGCAGAATGCTGACCCGCTGCGGCGCCGGTACCGACGCCTCGAGACGGCGGTGCACTTCGTAGAACAACGGCACGTCTTTGTCTTTCGCCAGCTCCCATCGGGCGGCCCACCCTTCCACCTGCCGCTTCGCGAAACCGTCAGGTCGCCCCAGATCGCCGAGACCGTTCGCCTGCGGGTCGACGTTGTGCAGATCGGCCATTGCGTCGATCAACGCGTAGCTCGCGCGCGCTGCAAGGCGCGGGTGCGACAGCATCGCGTCGGGAAAACGGTCGCGGATCACCACGCCGGTGCGCCGCTCCACGACGATGAATTTCGCGCCGATCACCGATTCGTCGGTACACAGATGAAACGAGCGCGGTGCCCGATCGAACGCGGTGTACAAACGCGACAGCACCTTGTGTTCGCGCGCCATGTCGTGCGCACCGGGCGCCAAGGGACCGAGTGGCGGTCGTCGCAGCACGTATTCCTGCGCGC
Organism: uncultured Gammaproteobacteria bacterium; assembly: GCA_963780795.1. GTDB lineage: Bacteria > Pseudomonadota > Gammaproteobacteria > Pseudomonadales > Azotimanducaceae > DATJGR01. The sequence goes on from CAWADH010000018.1 coordinate 185,864, forward strand.
CGAACGAGATCAGATACGTGAGATTGGCGCTGCCGCCGGGAAACTGGCGCACCTGCATCGGCTCGCGCGCACCGTCCACGCGCGAGGCCAGATACGCGGCAACCTTCGGCCAGTCCATCTCCTCATCGGCGCGGACCGTGGCAGTTTCCTGATCGATGATGCGTCTCTCGTGCGATCGGCGTGGGGCGCCTATATTGGCCAACCGCATCGGCCGACACAACGAAGCCGATCGGCCGTAAGGGATTCCACGGGTTGCCGGTAGCCGCCGCGCGCCGAAACAATGCATCGGGTGAGCGAACTCTTGATCACGTCGTCGAAATGCCTGTTCAGGTGATTCGCCCACCGACCCTGTCCGGCCGCGCGCTGACGAAGGTTTATCGCGCGGGCGAGGTCGAAATTCACGCGCTGCGCGGCGTTGACGTCGATCTGTTCGAGTCCGAGCTCGTCGTTCTCGTCGGTCCGTCCGGCAGCGGCAAATCGACGCTGCTCAACATCCTGGGTGGGCTCGACCTGCCGACGTCCGGCGATGTGTTGTTCCGCGGCGAGCCGCTGTCGCGTGACGACGCGCAGATCACGCGCTTCCGCCGCGATCACGTCGGCTTCGTGTTCCAGTTCTACAACCTGATCGCGAGTCTCACCGCCGAAGAAAACGTTGCGCTCGTCACCGAAATCGCGCGCGCGCCGCTCGCACCGAAGGATGCGCTTGCGCTGGTGGGGCTCGCCGAGCGCTGCGATGCGTTTCCGGCACAGCTCTCGGGCGGTGAACAGCAGCGCGTCGCGATTGCCCGCGCGATTGCGAAACAGCCGGGCATCCTGCTGTGCGACGAACCGACCGGCGCGCTCGACTCCGAAACCGGCGTGCTCGTGCTCGAAGCCATCGAGAAGATCAACCGCGAACTCGGTACCACGACCGCGCTGATCACGCACAATCGCGCGATCTCGGGCATGGCCGATCGCGTGATGCGCTTCGCCGATGGACGCATCGTCGAAACGACGCGCAATGCGGCGCGCGTACCGCCGAGATCGCTCGCGTGGTGAAGCTGCATCCGCTCGACCGCAAGCTCGTCCGCGATCTGTGGCGGCTGCGCGGTCAGGCCATCGCAATCGCGCTGATCGTCGCGTCAGGCGTCGCGGTGCTGGTGATGTCGCTGGCAACGATCGATGCGTTGCGCAAGACCACCTCTGCCTACTACGAGCGACAGCATTTCGCCGACGTGTTCGCATCGGCGAAGCGTGTACCGCAATCGCTCGCCGCGCGGATCGCAGCGATACCCGGCGTGCAGATCGTCGAGACGCGGATCGTGCGGTGGGCCACGGTCGACGTCGACGGTTTCGGCGAGCCGGTCATCGCCACGCTCGTTTCGGTGCCCGACAACGGCGAGTCGCTGCTCAATCAGCTGACGCTGCGGCGGGGGCGCATGGTCGATCCGGCGAACGTCGACGAGGCGCTGGTCAGCGAAGCGTTTGCCAACGCGCACCATCTCGCGCCGGGCGATCGGCTGCGCGTGCTGATGAACGGGCGCCAGCGCAACGTCGAAATCGCCGGCATCGCGCTATCGCCCGAGTTCATCTACACGATCGGCCCCGGGGCGCTGATGCCGGACCCGAAACGCTATGGCGTGTTCTGGATGAGCCAGCGAACGCTCGAGGCGGCGTACGACCTCGACGGTGCGTTCGACGACGTCGTGCTGACGCTGCTGCCCGGCGCCTCCGAGCGGCTGGTGATCGAAGCCGTCGATGCGCTGCTCGAACCCTACGGCGGCACCGGCGCGTACCCGCGCCGCGATCAGATTTCGCACTGGTTCGTGACGAACGAGATCAAACAGCTCGAAACGATGGCGCGCATCCTGCCGAGCGTGTTTCTCGCGGTCGCCGCGTTCCTGACCAACGTCGTGTTGACCCGGCTCGTCGCGATCGAGCGCGCCGAAATCGGCCTGCTCAAAGCGTTCGGCTATTCCGGCGGCGCCATCGCCTGGCACTACACGAAGCTCGTCATCGCGATGTCGGGGCTCGGCGTGCTGCTCGGCTGGGCGGCGGGTTGGGGGCTCGGCCGCTGGATGACCGGCATCTACGCCGAGCTCTACCGCTTTCCGGATCTTCTCTATCAACCTGGCGCGCGCGCCTTTGTGATCTCGGCAGCGGTCAGCCTCGGTGCCGCGGTCGCGGGCGCCATCACTGCAGCGAGGCGGGCCGCTCGCCTCGCGCCGGCCGAAGCGATGCGGCCGCCGTCGCCGCCGCTGTTCCGTCGTCGCGAGTTCGTGCCGCCGTGGTTCACGCGCTGGCTCGATCAACCCACGCGCATCGTGCTGCGGCAGGTCCTGCGCCGCCCGCTGCGCGCGTTCCTCACAAGTCTCGGCGCCGCCACGTCGGTCGCGGTACTCGTCACCGCGCTGCAGTGGGTCGATGCGATCAATCTGCTCGTCGAAGATTTTTTCCAGCGGCAGCAGCACCAGGACGTCACGCTGGGACTCGTCGAACCCGCCCGCGACGACGTCGTCGCTGCCGCATCGCAACTGCCGGGTGTTCTCGCGGTGGAACCGCACCGCGTCGTTGCCGCGCGGCTGACGCATGAACAGCGTTCGCGGCGCGAAGCCGTGATCGGCTTGCCGGTTGGCGGCGAACTCGAATCGCTGCGCACTGCCGACGGCACAGAGGTGCGCGTACCCGAAGACGGTCTGCTGCTGTCGAGTGCGCTCGCGGACGTTCTGCACGCGCGCGTCGGCGACACGATCACGATCGAAGTGTTGGAAGGCCGCCGCCGTCACATCGCGGTGCCGGTGGCCGCGATTTTCGACACGTACATCGGCACGACGGCGTACATGAATCTGGCGGCGCTGACCCGCGCGATCGGCGAGCCCGACACCGTGAACACGCTGCTGCTGCGTCTGGACCCTGCGTCGAGCGTCGAATTCTTCACGCAGCTGAAACTCGTTCCGGCCATCGGCGGCGCCACGGTGAAGGCGGCGGCCGTGGATATGTTCCATGAGACCATGGGCAAAACGATGCTGGTGTACGTTTCCTTCTACGTATTCTTCTCGTGCACGCTCGCGATCGGCGTCGTGTACAACAACCTGCGCATCGCGCTGTCGGAGCGCGGCCGCGAACTCGCGACGCTGCGCGTGCTCGGTTTCCGCACCGGCGAGATCACCTACATGTTGCTCGGCGAAGCGGCGCTGCTGGTGTTGTTCGCGCTGCCGACCGGCGCACTGCTCGGTTGGGCGCTCGCGTCGCTGATGGCCGCGAGCTTCGCGACGGAACTGTTCCGCGTGCCTGTGGTGATCAAAACCGATACCTACGCGTGGGCGATGCTCGTGGCGATGACCGCGGCGACCGCCTCGGCGCTGCTGGTGCAGCGGCGCCTGCAGCGGCTCGATCTGATCGCCGTGCTGAAAACCCGGGAGTGAGCGGATGTCTCGAATGAACCACGTCGTGACCAAACGAGCGCTGTTCTGGAGCGTACCGGCGACGCTGCTCGTCGCGGGACTGATCTACGCGTTTCGCGCCGACCCCGAACCCGTCGACGTAGTCGCCGTTACGCGCGGACCACTCGTCGTTACCGTCGATGACGAAGGCGAAACGCGCGTGCACGATGTCTTCACCGTATCTGCGCCGATCGCAGGCCGGGTTCAGCGCACGCCGCTGCACGTCGGCGACGTGGTCGAAGCAGGCAAAACCGTCGTTGCCCGCATCGAGCCGGCAGACCCCGCGTTGCTCGACCCGCGCGCGCGTGCCGAAGCGGAAGCCGCAGTGCGCACCGCAGAAGCGGCCGCGCGGTACGCGCTCGCAGACCGCGAGCGCGCGGTCGCCGAAGCGGACTTCGCCGCCGCCGAGGTGCGGAGGATGCGCGAGCTGCACGCGAAGGGCGTCGCCTCCGAACAGTCGATCGACGAAGCCGAACGCAAACACCGCACCGCGGTGGCCGCCGTCAACGCAAGCGACGCGACGGTCAAGATGCGCGAATACGAACTCGCGCGTGCGCGCGCTGCCTTGATCACGCCTACAAAGGACCCCGCCACCGACGCCGCGTGTGCATGCGTCGACCTGCACGCGCCGGTCAGCGGCCAGGTGCTGTCGATCGCAGAGAAGAGCGAGGCCGTGGTGCAAACGGGAACGCCGTTGCTGCAGATCGGCGACCCCGCGCTGATCGAAATCGTCGCGGACTATCTGTCGAACGAAGCGGTGTCGCTGCGCGCAGGCCAACGCGCGATCATCGACGGCTGGGGCGGCGCGCCCCTCAATGCAGTCGTTCAACGCGTCGAGCCGACCGGGTTCACCAAGGTGTCCGCATTGGGCATCGACGAACAACGCGTGAACGTCATACTGAATCTGATCGATGCGCGCGACGCGTGGCAATCACTCGGTCACGGCTATAGCGTCGACGTGCGCGTAATCGTGTGGCAGAGCGACGCCGTCGACATCGTGCCGCTGACGGCGTTGTTCCGGCACGGCGACGGTTGGGCGCTGTTCATCGACGACGGCGGCCGCGCGCGACTGCGTCCGGTCGTCATGGGTCACCGGGCGGGACTGAAGGTCGAGGTCGTCGACGGCGTGGCGCCCGGCGAGCGGGTCATCGTCAATCCGAGCGAGCGGATCGAAGACGGCACCCGCGTGGAGCCGCGCGCGTCGTGACCCTCTACCGCACCGCCTTCAAACGCGACATCGCCTCGACTTTCTCGGTCAGCGTCGCGAGCTGCGCACACACCTGGTCGAGGGTGACGTCCATCGCGGGCTTCGCCGTGGCGCCGTTCTTGATCGTTTCGTAGCACGCTTTCAGCCGCCGCACCGTATCGCGCTCTTCGCAGATGAAGCGGCCGAGCAGCGCGCCGGTTTGCGGATCGATGGTGGTGTCTTCGAGCAGCCGCAGCAGTCCGTCGGTCTGTTCGTCTTTCGACTTCTTGCCGTAGCCGAGGTGCTCGAACTTTTCGATGTCGCTCATATCGGACTTGGCGACCTTCAGCGTCTTCTTCGACGCCTCCGGCACTTCCTTCTTGCGCAGTCCAAAGCCGAGTTCGCACAGGCGCTTCTCGAACGCCCACGCGTGTTCCGCTTCGCGAATCGCGACCGTCTGCAGCGTGCCGCGAATGTCGTCGCACGTGGTGACCGCCGCCCAGTTGCGGAAGATCTTGTGGCCGATGCGCTCGCCGTTGGCGATCGCGTTCAACAGGCCGATGTAGCTGGGTTTCTCCGCCATGTCTGCACTCCTCGTAAGATCGATCGGTAAATTCCGGTGTGTTCGGATGATAGGCGCTGGAATCTAAGAACACCAAGCAAGGCTTCACGCTATGATCGCCGCATGATGGACCGCGCGCGCAAACTCCTGTCGGAGGCCTATGGCTATTCCGCGTTCAGAGGCCAGCAACACGACGTAATCGAAGCCGCGCTCGCTGGCCGCGACTGCCTCGTTCTGATGCCCACCGGCGGCGGCAAATCGCTCTGCTACCAGCTGCCGAGTCTGCTGCGCGACGGCACCGGCATCGTCATTTCGCCGTTGATCGCGCTGATGCGCGACCAGGTGACCGCGCTCACGCAGCTGGGCATCCGCGCGGCCTACCTCAATTCGACGTTGAGCTGGCACGCGCAGGAACAGGTGCTCGACGACGTGGCAGCGGGGGCGCTCGACCTCGTGTACGTGGCGCCGGAACGGTTGCTGCAACCTCGCACGCTCGAGCGGTTCGTCGGGCTGCCGATTTCGCTGATCGCAATCGACGAAGCGCATTGCGTGTCGCAATGGGGTCACGACTTCCGCCAGGACTACCTCGGCCTCGACGTGCTGCGCCAGCACTTTCCGGACGTGCCGCGGATGGCGTTGACGGCCACCGCCGACGAACGCACACGCGACGAGATCGTGAACCGGCTCGACCTCACCAACCCGGTGCGTTTCGTCGGCGGTTTCGACCGGCCGAACATCCGCTACAGCGTGGCGGTGAAGACCGACGCGCGCGCGCAGCTGCTCGAATTCCTCTCCACGCGGCGCGACGAAGCGGGCATCGTGTACTGCCTGTCACGACGCAGCGTCGACAGCGTCGCGTCGTGGCTGCGCGACCAGGGCTTCGACGCGCTCCCGTATCACGCCGGGCTGCCCGCTGAAGTGCGCTCGGCCAACCAGGACCGCTTCCTGCGCGACGACGGCGTGGTGGTGGTTGCCACGATCGCGTTCGGCATGGGCATCGACAAGCCCGACGTGCGATACGTCGCGCACCTCGATCTGCCGAAGAGCGTCGAGTCGTATTACCAGGAGACCGGACGCGCGGGTCGCGACGGCGAGCCGTCCGAGGCGTGGATGGTGTACGGCCTGCAGGACGTCGTGCGGATGGGTCGCATGATCGACCAGTCCGACGGCGAAGAGCGCTTCAAGCGCGCCGAACGCGACAAGCTGGATGCGCTGCTCGGCTGGTGCGAAGTGACGCACTGCCGCCGCAATGCCTTGCTCCGATACTTCGGCGAGGAATCGGCGGCCGAGTGCGGCAACTGCGACGTCTGCCTGAACCCACCGGTCACGTGGGATGCGACCGTCGCGGCGCAGAAGCTGCTGTCGTGCGTGCTGCGCACCGGCCAGCGATTCGGCCCCGGCCACGTCATCGACGTGCTGCTCGGCAAGAACAGCGACAAGGTGGCGAAGCACGGCCACGACACGTTGAGCACGTTCGGTATCGGCGGCGAACTAACGGATGCACAATGGCGCTCGGTGGTCCGTCAGCTGCTCGTGCGCGGATATCTGCACGCCGATGTGGAGCGATACGGCGCGCTCGTGCTCACGCAGGCGGGCCGGCCGTTGTTGCGCGGCGACGTGAGCTTGCGCTTGCGCGAAGACCCGACCGCGCCGGTGCGATCGCGCAAGCGCCGTTCGACACAAGCGGTTGCCGAGGAGGACATGGGGCTGTGGCACGCGCTGCGCGCCTGCCGCAAGGAACTGGCCGACGCACAGGACGTTCCGGCGTACGTCATCTTCAGCGACGCGACGCTCGCCGCGATGATCGAAGTGCGCCCCCGTACCCCGGACGAACTGCTGGGCGTGAGCGGCGTCGGCAGAACGAAGCTCGAGAAATACGGTGAGGCATTCTGAGCATGACATCCGTGCCAGTGTTCGACGATCGTCTTTCGCGTGTTCACGAGGTCTAGCTCGCGGCGGCAGAGATAGCAGCGGCCTTCTTGCTGTTCCCACATCTGCGCCCAGTCGATATCGCTTATGGCATGCCTGCGTTTAAGTCCGAATGCCCGCCATTTTCCTGGATTCTCCGCGTAACGTCTGCGGAGCGAATCGCTGACCGCTTCGCGATTTTCCTCTCTGTACTGGCGGACTTTCTCACGTACCTGGACACCGTTGGCCTGGTAGTACCGGCGCTGGTATTCGCGGATCTTGCCCTGATTAGCTTCCGCGTATGCCTTGACGGCCTCTAGCCTCTTCTGGCGGTTCGCCTGGTAGTACGCGCGTCGCTGCTCGGCGATCCTGGCGCGGTTCGCCTGATAGTACTGCCGGCGCCGCTCCCGTTTACGCTCGGCGTCGTTCGGGTTAGCCTCAGTCACGTCGGACCTCCATGTAGGTTCGGCCAGCCCCGGGACGTTAGCGCGTCGCCGGGGCACTTGCTCCATATTACCGCAGGTCAGGACTAATCCGACGTGCGGATCGACTGTCCGGCCACGGGAATCCAGACCGACTTCCGCCCTCTTCCGGTATCACCGTGGAACCGTAGACGGGAATCACAAGGAGCGCAAACATGACCAGAACAGGAACGCCGCGTTGGCGGCACCGTCCGCGCCCGCCGGCGTGCGGACACCGAGCGTTGCCGCTGCCGCGCCGGCAAACCGGCAAGCGCCGTCCTCGGCCCCGGCGCGCCCGCCGCGGTCACGGCAGCGAACCCGGTCACCATCGTCCGCAGGCCGGCGCGACACCTGTCCCGGCGCGTCCACGGCAAACGTGGCTTAGCGGCCTGGAGGCTCTCGGGTCGTTCAGCACGCCATATCACGACACCTGGGATTATGAGGCTGTCACGGTTTACACGCTAAACCCCGGCGCCGGCCAGACGGGCGAGCAGGCAGCCGCAGCGGTCGGCGCGGCCTCCTCCGACTCCCAGGTCGTTATCGTCGGACCTGACTTCTACATGTACGTAACCCCGGTCGGCTCCGGCAGTCGGCCGGCGTGGCCGGTTTCCCCGCAGATCATCGCCGCCCGCGTGCACGGGACGGCGCTAGCCCCATGAGGGTCAGGCGGCGGACGCGGCGGCCGTCAGCCGCCGCCTGAATCTTCGATGTAGTCGATCAGTGCCTCGAAGTCCCCAACGCTCAGCTTTTCGTCGATTTCCCAGGGCGCGATATGAAGGCGTTCCGAGAACACGCCGATGTACCTGTTCCGGTCGTGGGTAGTGCCATCCGGGTCCGGGGGCGTGCCGGGGGTCGTAGGGTCCGCCTCAGCCTCCGCCTTCTCCGCTTCCGCCGACTCGGCCATCGAGTTCAGCATCTCCACCAGGTCAAAGTCGACCTTGCCGTCGATGATGTCGGCGAACGGCACGTCGCGGCCCTCGCGCCGCCAGATGATCCACGCCAGCACGCAGAACGCCTTGGCCGACCCGGCCTGCAGGTCCTCCTGCCACTCGGCGTACCTGCGCTTGTACACGTGCTCGATGGCGAGGGCTTCCGACATCGGCTGCCGCTGGCCATCGAAGTCGTAGGTCTCGCCGGCGATTACCACTTTGGTCAAGGCGCGCGCCTCTCAGGTATCAGAACAGGGTTACTTGCTCACCTCGCCGCCGCATGCGCTGAGCTACGTCAGCCTTCGCGCGCTCTAGCGCGTCAGCCATGAGCCGGAGCTTGCCGGGGTCATCGCCGATAGCCCCGACGGCGACATTGCAAAGTGCGTGCGCGAGACCCCTGCGGCAGACAGGGCACGACTTATCCGGCCCGCAGCAAGAGTGATCATGATCGACGCTAGTTTCATCAGCGTCTAGCTCGCCGCCGCAGAGATAGCATCGGCCGTCCTGGGCGTTCCACATGGCCGCCCAGTCGCTGTCACGCAGGCCGTGCCGGTACCAGCGCTGCCCGGACTTCAGCTTCTCGCGGTTCTTGAGGTAATACTGACGCCGGTATTCCTTGATCTGATCGCGGTTCTCGACCAGGTAGACGCGGCGGCGCTCAAGAATAAGTTCCCGGTTGCGCAGGTACCACCTGCGTCTCCTGTCCGGGTTTTCTGCCTCGTACTGGCGCTGCCGCTCAAGGATCTCGTCACGGTTCTTGAGGTAGTACTCCCGCTTGCGCGCAGCCCTATCGGCGTTACCCTCAGACATGTCGGCCTGCTTTCATCAGGTCGGCCATGCCCCCGGGCAGTTAGCGCTGTCGCGGGGGCCTAATGCGGACAGTCTACCGCAATTGCGCAGGTCAGGCTCCCTTGACTGCTCTGTCCGCGACGTCTGCCAGCGCCTTCTCGATCCCGGCCCGCACCCTCGGCCCGGCCGCCTCGGCGGGCCCGGTGAACCAGCCGGGCTGCACGGACGGCTCTTCCTGCGTGCGCCAGACCTCCCGGTTGCCGTAGACGGGGTGGGTGAGCCGTCCCGCGTCGAGGTTGCGCAGCTTCCGGCCCCGGCCGCCCTGGGTCTGCCCGGTGACGGCGACGCCGGGGTCCCGGACGCCGGTGCGGACGTTGACGCCGATCCGCACGTCCGCGCCGAGCTCGGCGGCGTACCGCCTGGGCAGGTGCGGGTCCAGCCCGGCGCGGATCTCGCCCTGCACCGGCCCGACGGCGTCGCGCATGGCCCGGGTGACTTCCCGGAGCAGGTCGGTGTCGCCGGCGCGGCGGAGCCGGAACGCGAGCGCCTCCAGTTCCGCCGCCGCGCCTGCCAGGGCCGCCACTAGCTGTTCAGCCCGCCGAACTGGGTGTACCGCTGCACCGCGCTGGCCGCCTTCCAGCTGGATTTCACGTTGACCGAGGAGCCGACCGCGCCGTCCATCCCGAAGTCCGCGATGATCGTTCCGAAAAAATAAGTGAGCGGGTCTGCCGTGATGTTTGGATATAGATACATATTTCGTGGCAAGTCCGTCGGTGGCGGCCTTGTACGTTTGGCAGGTGGCGTCGTCCCAGAACCCGGAGAAGTCGCCGGACGAGTCGGGGAGCCCGGCCACGTAGATCTTCACCAGGTCTCCGAAGGCGGTGACCTCGTCGGTGTCGGCGGTCATGCTCACGGACCAGGATGCCTGGAACGTGACCGGCGCGGCTGCCGCGCCCTGCGTGGCACCGAGGTATACAGCTGCGTTGCGTCCGTGCGTACGGGCCACGGCGGCCTGCCTTTCCTAGTTGTCCAGCAGCTGGAGCAGCCGCCTGGCGTTTGCCTCGAACGTCCTGCCCGCGATGGCCTGGCGGGCCAGCGCGGCGGCTTTGTCCCGGGCGTCCGGGTGCGCGACCGCCCACCGGATATGCGCGGACGCCTCGGCCGGGTCAGCGAAGGCGGGGAGCATCGGGAACACCCCGTCGGACTCGGGCCGCGGATCCCTGGTGAACCAGGTCCCGCACGCCGCGAGCTCGACTTCCCTCGGTCCCATCGCCCAGCCCTGCCCTTCGTGGGCCTGTTCCGACTCGCGTCTATAAAAATTGATGCCGGTCCGGGACTGGCGGTAGATCTCCGCGGTGTCGGCGTTGTCGACGCACGCCTCGTGCTCGAACATGGTCCAGTCGCGCAGCTGCGAGTCGGGGGGCAGGTCGAGCCACGGCCCGGCCAGGTTGACGTCCAGCCCGCCGAGGTCCATCTGCTCGAAGAACTCCACCCGGGACGGGAACCCGGTGCCGACGAACGACAGGTCCCATTTCCTCGCCGCCCCCGCCGCAGCCGGATGGTGCACCGCCGGCCGGTAGGCGTGCGGCATGTACTCGGCGGGACCGAACTCGCGGTACAGCTCGATCCCGGTCGGGTCGTTGACCAGGTTGACGTCCGCGTGGGCGGCCCGGGTCAGCTGCTCGTCCGTCTGATAAGGCGTTTCCGTATGCAGCAGGACGACTTTCATGCCGCGGCCGCGCATCACGTCGAGGAGGAGCGTGTCGTACCAGAACGCGGAGATGAGCAGCACCACGTCGGGCCAGGCGAGCATCGCGGGTTTGAGGATCTCGTGGGTGGCCAGCTCGATGGCGGCGGGCCGGGTGAGCGCCTTGCGGACGGCGGGGCGGCCTTCGGCGTCGGTGAGGCCCTCATCATTGATCAGCGCGGCGTCGAAAAACTGCAAGCGCCGGTCCAGGTTGAACGTGTAGACCTGCTCACCGAGGGCCTTAAGCGCCTCGGCCCATCCGGCGTACAGGTCGTGGACGGAGAACTGGGGTCCGGGGTGGCCGATGAGCCAGCGAATCGCCATCACCTTCCTAGCGGCCTGGACGCCACCGGTTGCCGGGCGTATCGTCGTCATCACGCGGCGTCAGGCCGACACTGTGGTTACGAACTCTGGGAGTCCGTGATCACGCGGGTGCGGGCATCTCCTGGCGCCGCGGTCAAGTGAAGTAGTAGTCCGCGGTGACCTCGTGCACGCGGGCCCAGGTGGCGCCTGCGGCCATCCACCGCTGCACGAGGTCCCAGTCGATCGTGGGGATGCCCGGGTGCCACCGCCAGGTTGCGAGGTCGAGGAGTTCCCGGCGGTGGATGATGGCACTGGTGTCGATGTAGCCGCATGCTGGCGGGTCGGTGCCGATCAGGTACTCGCCGCGGCCGTGGACGTGCATCGTGCCGTAGGCGAACCCGGCGCCGGTGTCCTCGAGCGCGGCGACGAGGAGCCGGACGTGCTGGGGCCGCCACGAGTTGTCGGAGTCGAGGTAGGCGATGTACTCGCCTTTGGCGAGCTCGGTGCCGTGGAGCCGGGCGCAGTGCCCCCACTGCGCCTCCGGGTCGTGCTCGGGCAACTCCTCGAACCGCAGTTCGCCGAACCGCAGTTCAGCGAGCTTGTCCCGCAGCGCCGGATCGGGCCCGTCGGAGACAACTACGTGCTCCATTGGCCCGGCGTAGTCCTGCGCCTGCACCGACGGGATAGCGCGGCCCAGCAGCAGCCCGTGCCGCCCCCACGCCGGGGTGACGACGCTAACTGCGGGTATCACGGCGGCTCACAAAGACAGTCCCGGCACCATGCAGGACGTCGGCTGCCGCCACGCGATGCAGCGCGGCAACTGCCGACGATCCCTTAGCGGCCAAGATGACCACCGAGCGCAAGGTCGAAGTGGAACCGTCGGGCCGGCCGAACTCGACATCGCCGAGCAGCGTCACGGCATCGACAGTGCTCAGCACCTGGTTGACCCAAAACGATCGGACACCAGGCACGAGTAGCAAGCCCTCTGGGTGGGCCGCAAACCGCTCGGCCCACGGTCGCACGGCCGAATAGGGGGGATTGCACCAGACGATCCCCTCCCACAGGTGAGTCAGGCCGTCATCGACCGGGCTCAGATGGCGCATGGCCGGGCATGTGCGCCGCGCCGGATCGACGGGTGCGGCCACGTCCATGTCAAAGAGCAGCCCAGCGGCGTCGAAGATCCACCGGGGGGTGTACCAGTCATCGGAGGTGCTGGCCACGTCGGCGGCGGTGACCTCGAAGAGTGCTGTCAACGGGTCAGCCACTGCCGGTACCACTCCGTTGTCTCGGGGACCAGGTAGGGCCACGGGTTCCGGCAGGCGGGCGTCGCGGCGACCACTTCGGCGTCCTGCGGCTCACCAGGTCGGCCCGCGACTCCGGCCAGCACAGTCGTGCGACCCGTCACGTCGCCGATGTCCACGGCCACCTGCCCCACGCTGACGGGCTTCCCGCATCCCGCCTCGGTCACCTGCCCGTACGGCCCGCCGATCGCGTCGGCGAGGACCGCGGCCACGTCCGAGACGTGCACGGGGTCGATCAGCTGCCCGCCGCCGCCGCACAACTCCAGCGGCAGCCCCCGCAGCGCCCGGCACGCGAACGTCGGGAAGAACTTATGCACCTTCGCCGGGCCGTGCGGCGGGCCGGGCAGCTGGCCGGGGCCGTAGACGTGGTAGGCGCGGACGACGGCGATACGCTCGCCGAGCCACTGGGCGCGGGCCAGGCCGAGGTCTTCCGCGCACGCCTTGGTGATGGCGTACGGGTTGGGCTGCCCTTTGTGCCCGGTGCCGATCTGCACCACCGGGATTCCCCGTGCCGCGGCGGCGTCGTAGACGTTGAGCGCGCCGATGATGTTGACCTCGGCGGCATCCCGTTCGGCGCCGAGAAGTTCCGGGGTGCCGAGCATCCCGGCCAGGTTCACCACCGCGCCCGTGCCGCGCAGCGCCCGGTTCACATCGGCGCCGGACCGGATGTCGCAGCGCGGCCGGTCGAACGGGACCGGTTCGTGGCCGCGGCGGGCCAGTTCGGCGCACAGGTGCTGCCCGATGAACCCGGCCGACCCGGTGACCAGGACTTTCACGCAAGCCTCCGGTAGATGGCCAGGGTGCCGGCTATCTCGTCGGGCCCGGCGGGGAACAGGGCCGTCAGGGCCTGCCGGACGCCGGGGCAGCAGCAGTCTTCCCCCAGGTCGTGGCAGGCCAGGACGCCGCCGGGGGCGAGGAGTTTCCGGGCGGCTTCGACGTCTGCCATGACGGCGGCGGCGCCGTGGTCCCCGTCGATGAACACCAGCCCGAACGGGCCGAGCCCGTCGAGGGCGCCCGGGGACGCGGCCCGCACCATCGTCACCCGGTCGGCCACCCCGGCTTTGTCCAGGTTCGCCAGCATCGCGTCATGCGAGCCGAGCCAGGCGTGCGGGTCGACGGCGGTGACGTGCACGGCCCCGGCCAGCGCCATGGTTACCGCCGAGTAGCCGTATGCCGACCCGATCTCGAGGACGTCCCGGCCGGCGGCGAGCCGGGCCAGCTCCTCCGTCTCCCCTTCGGTCAGCGACGTGGAGACCGTCAGCCCGTCATCGCCGACGGGCATGTCACGCCACGGCAGGTGCATCCCGCGGGCCTCCTCAGCTGCCGGTGTACGTGTCGCATTGCACGGTGAACTCGGCGGTGGCGACGGTCCCGTCGGGTGTCTGCGTCTGCCGCAGCGTGTGCGAGCCGATGTGGGAGTCGCCGACTGTCCCGCCGATGCTGCGGTCCCCCCGCACCACCGCGCCGCACGCGGCCAGCAGAGCGTAGGCGCGGGCCCGGGCGGCGGGCATGTCGTTCTGCCCGTTCAGGACCAGGGCGGCGCACCGGATCGTGAACGTCTCCCGGTCGTCGGCGTCGCCGAACACTTCCGGATTGACGGAGGCGCTGGCGGCGAGGGTGTCGCTGGCCTGCCCGTTCCAGCCGACGAGGACGGCTTCCAGCGCGGCCGATCCGGTGACGACGGGCCCGTCGCGGACGTCCACGGCGGCCAGGGCGGGCGCGGCCCGGAATGCGGCCAGCAGCGCGGTCATGGCGGGCGGGACCTTGGAGGACCAGGCGGCCATCAGCTAGGCCAACATGGGACGCGGCGGGCCGAGGAGCTCCTTGGCCTTGTCCGGAACCGAGAAAAACTCGCCCGGCTGTCTCCAGTGCTCCTCGGTGCCGATCACGCCGGACGCGGCGGTACCTGGACCTCTTTGTGTCTCCCAAATATGACCAAGTATTACCAGGGCGCCGCGCTTGTAGTGGGCGGGGATCACCTGGTACCCGGCGATGTAGGCGACTTCGACGAGGCCGGTGACGGGCATGCCGCCCATGACCCGGACCGTGCCGGACGGGTTCGCTTTCATCTGGCTGACGTCCCAGGTGGCCGAGCCGTCCCACGCCACGACGGAGGTGAGGGAGATCAGCGGGGCGGACCGGACCCGGAACCGCTGCCGGAACCCGTACCCGTACCCGGTGTAGCTGACGCCGTAGAAGTCGAGTTCGTCGGTGACGGTCCGCCGGACGATGACCTCGCGTTTGTAGGATTCGGCGGCGCCGGTGGCGGAGGCGATGAAGTCGCGGAGTTCGTCGTCGAACCTGTGGTCTGTGACGTCCATGTTGAGCTGGCTTTTGGCGTCGGTGAGGGACACCATGGCGGGCCAGGGGGTGGCGGCGACGTCGAACTCGTCGTCCCAGGACGTGACCGGCGACGTGGTGACGGCGTGGGCGGTGTACCGTCCGGGGATGGTCGTCTGGTACGCGAGCCGGTACTGCCCGGTAACCGTGTCGGTGATGGCCGGGGTGGCGGTGGTCCCGTCGGGCAGGGTGATCGTCAGGGTGATCGACGCGGCGTGGACCAGGACACCGGACGCGTCGAGGACGTCGACCGCGATCGGGTACATGCCGCCTGCGCTGATCACGGCGTGGCCTCCTTTACCG